>NZ_CP093336.1:0-10000 GCF_022637315.1 Paenibacillus sp. N3/727
TAATGAGCTGAAGTTTACCGCAACAGACCGTCACCGTCTGGCAACACGCTCTGCCCAGCTAGAAGGCACAGAAGATGTAAAATTCAGCAATGTTGTTATTGCCGGTAAAACATTGAACGAGCTCAGCAAAATCATTCCTGATCAAAACACACTTGTCGATATCGTTGTAGCGGACAATCAAGTTTTGTTCAAAATCGATCGTGTCCTGTTCTACTCCCGTATTTTGGACGGTATTTATCCGGATACTTCTAGAATTATTCCTACAACACACAAAACAGAACTAATTCTGGATACAAAAAAATTGAGTGAGTCCATCGATCGTGCTTATTTGCTCTCCAAAGAGGAAAAAACAAACATTGTGCGCATGCAGACGATGGAACACGGCGGAATCGAAATCAGCTCAAGCTCTTCTGAGCTCGGTAAAGTACGTGAAGAGCTGGAGCTGATAGATTTTAAAGGGGAATCGCTAAGAATCTCGTTTAACTCCAAATATATGCTGGATGTTTTAAAAATTATCGAAAGCGAGCAGCTGATGATTGCTTTCACCGGCGTGATGAGTCCGATTATTTTGAAGCCGCTCGACGACAGTCAGAGCATGTATGTCATTTTACCTTACCGGACGACCAACTAAAGTTATCCCCAGGCTACGGGATGAAAGGAACAAATCATGAAACAAATCGTTATCCACAGTGAATATATTAAGCTTGATTCGTTTTTGAAGCTGGCAGATTGCGTATCCACAGGCGGCATGGCGAAGGCTGTGTTGCAAGAAGGCGCGGTCCGGGTCAATGACGAGTTGGAAGAGCGGCGCGGACGCAAATTGTATCCCGGCGACATTATCCAGGTGGAGGACTGCGGTACCTTCCAGGTAGCCGCGGAGTAAATCAGCCTCCCGCAGCCGCTTGGCGTAAGAGCGGAAGACGAGGGAGAGGATAAGTTTGTTTGTTAATAACATCAGCCTGCTTCACTACCGAAACTACGAATCACTGCGGCTGGACTCCTTCGGGGACGTAAATCTCATTATCGGACAAAATGCACAGGGCAAAACCAATTTGGTGGAAGCCCTGTTCGTTCTTGCGCTGACAAAAAGCCATCGCACGTCCAAAGACCGGGAATTGATCTCTTTTGAAGCAGCCAGCTCACATATATCGGCTGAAGTGGAGAAGAAATACGGTGCTCTGAAGTTGGAACTGTCCTTGTCATCACAAGGGAAGAAGGCTAAGATCAATGGGTTGGAGCAGCGGAAGCTGAGTGATTTTATCGGATCGCTGAATGTGGTTATGTTCGCGCCGGAAGATTTGGAGATCGTCAAAGGAACGCCGGGGGTCCGCCGCCGGTTTCTTGACATGGAAATCGGACAGGTAACCCCAAGCTACTTGTTCCACCTGCAGCAGTATCAGAAAGTACTGCTCCAGCGTAACAATTTGCTGAAGACGCTGTGGGGGAAAGATGCTTCACAACAGGCGATGCTGGACGTATGGAATATTCAGCTGGTAGAGCATGGTGTTAAAATCGTCAAGAAGAGGAAACAATTTATAAAAAAGCTGCAAAAGTGGGCAGAGACGATCCATCAGGGTATTACAAATGGGATCGAAGAGCTGCGATTGCAGTATCTTCCGTCGTTTGCGGACGGGGAGGAAGAAGATGAAGCTGTCTTATTTGAGTCATTTATGATAAAATTATCACAAATCAAAGAACAGGAAATACGGCGCGGTATGACTCTCGCAGGTCCTCATCGAGACGATCTGGCTTTTTATATAAACGGCAAAGAAGTGCAAACGTACGGATCACAGGGCCAGCAGCGGACGACCGCGCTGTCTCTTAAACTGGCGGAAATAGAGCTTATACAGGAGGAAATCGGAGAATACCCTGTGCTGCTCTTAGACGATGTACTCTCGGAACTCGATCCCTATCGTCAAACTCAGCTGATTGAAACATTCCAGACGAAGGTGCAGACATTCATCACGGCGACGGGAATTGAAAGTTTGAATACCGACAAATTGAAGGGTGCCAGCATTTTTCATGTCCATAGCGGAGAGGTAGACTCTTAAGGAGTGATTCGTATATATATTCATTTGGGTGGAGAAAAGATTATCCGTTCATCAGAGCTGGTTGGGATTTTTGATGTTTCCATTGAGAAATCTTCGAAAATTTCCAAGCAGTTTGTCACGTATGCGCAGCAGCATAAGGTAGTTGAGTATATCGGCGAAGAGGACCCCAAGTCCATCGTCGTGACGAAGAGCATCGTGTATTATTCCCCGATTTCTTCTGCAACCCTGAAGAAACGAGCAAACATATTTGTTGCTTATGCATAACAGAATCTGTAGAAGTAGGTGAAAGCATGTCTATGAATCAACCAGCTTATGATGAGAATCAGATTCAGGTACTGGAAGGATTGGAAGCGGTTCGGAAGCGTCCGGGTATGTACATCGGATCCACTAGTGCGAAGGGTTTGCATCATTTGGTGTGGGAAGTGGTGGACAATAGTATCGATGAAGCAATGGCGGGAATATGTGATCATATTGAAATCGTTGTGCATCAGGATAACAGTGTAACGGTTGTCGATAACGGGCGTGGGATTCCGGTCGGTGAAAACGCGAAACTGAAAAAATCAACGCTTGAAGTTGTTATGACCGTACTCCATGCTGGCGGTAAGTTTGGCGGCGGAGGATACAAGGTTTCCGGTGGTCTCCACGGTGTCGGCGTTTCCGTCGTTAATGCACTGTCTAGCAAAGTCGTCGTTCAGGTTAGACGTGACGGACAGATCTACCAACAGGAATACCAACGTGGAGTTCCACAATACGATATTAAAGTTGTCGGAGAAACCGATGATCATGGTACGACCGTAACCTTCCTGCCAGATACGGAAATTTTCACGGAAACGACAGAGTATGATTACAATACGCTGCTTACCCGGGTTCGGGAGCTTGCCTTCCTGAACAAGGGCATCGCACTTACACTAACCGATGAACGTACAGGTGCTTCTAACTATTTCAAATACGAAGGCGGGATCATTGAATACGTCAAGTACTTGAACGAGAAGAAGGAAGCTCTTCATGAGGAGCCGATCTACGTTGAAGGCTCCCGTGACAGCATCCAGGTAGAAGTGTCCCTCCAGTATAACGACAGCTATACGGAGAACATCTATTCCTTTGCGAACAATATTAATACCCATGAGGGCGGCACGCACGAATCGGGTTTCAAGAGTGCGCTGACCCGTATCATAAATGACTATGCCCGCAAAACAGGCATGATCAAAGACAACAGCTCCAATCTGACGGGCGACGACGTCCGTGAAGGCTTGACTGCGATTATCTCGGTCAAAATTCCGGAGCCTCAGTTTGAAGGCCAAACGAAGACGAAGCTTGGCAACAGTGAAGTCCGCGGAATTGTGGAATCCTTGTTCGCAGAGAAGCTGCAGGAGTTCCTGCAAGAGAATCCTTCTGTTTCCCGCCGCATTCTGGAAAAAGGGCTATCTGCCTCTCGTGCTCGTGAAGCGGCACGTAAGGCGCGCGAGATGACACGCCGTAAGAGCGCGCTTGAAGTCAGTGCCCTTCCGGGCAAGCTGGCGGACTGCTCCTCCAAGGATGCATCTATCAGTGAGCTGTATATCGTCGAAGGTGATTCCGCCGGCGGTTCTGCAAAACAGGGCCGTGATCGCCATTTCCAAGCGATTCTGCCATTGCGAGGTAAGATTCTGAATGTAGAGAAGGCGCGGCTTGACCGCATCTTGTCCAACGCAGAGATTCGGGCAATTATTACGGCGCTGGGTACAAGTATTGGTGATGACTTTGATTTAAGTAAGGCCCGATATCACAAGGTCATTATTATGACCGATGCCGACGTTGACGGCGCACATATTCGTACGCTGCTGCTGACATTCTTCTATCGGTATATGCGGAAGATCGTGGAAGCGGGATATGTATATATCGCTCAGCCGCCACTCTTTAAAGTGGAGCGTAACAAAGTGATCCGTTATGCAGGGACAGAGAAGGAACGCGATGAGATCATCAAGGAATTCGGCGAGAATGCGAAGTTTAACGTTCAGCGTTATAAAGGTCTTGGCGAGATGAACGCATCACAGCTGTGGGAGACAACGATGGATCCAGAAAGCCGGACCATGCTGCAAGTAACGATCGAGGATGCTATTCTAGCAGACAGCATTTTTGACACGCTTATGGGCGACAATGTAGAACCACGTCGTGATTTTATCCAAGAGCATGCTAAGCTCGTTCGTAACCTTGATGTGTAATCATGCCTTTAACCAAAATGAGTGCATTTTAACCGGAAACACTGTTTCCAAAATGAAATAGAAAAAGGACCACGATGCTATAAGACATCGCCGCCCTTTCAAAGCGTGCAGAGTTTCTGCACGCTTTTTTTATTCACTGTAGGAGCCGCAAGTGAACTCGGTTAGATCGTTTTCTTCTTGCTAGAGGTGCTTCTTCCGTAAGCGTTGGCGTATTTTTTTACCTTTTGGTATATGCTTTGATCTTTGAAAAATTTCTTGAACGGGTACAAGGCCGGTTTAGTGTTCACTTCCAATATCCAAATGTTCCATCTGGAATCTATGGCCACATCGAGACCAATTTCCTTCAAATTGGGGTAAGACCTCTGTAGCTGTGAAGCAACGTTGATACCGAGGTCCTTCAACTCTTTACGGATATTGTCAGCTTCAAACGATGTCATATGTTCACTCATCAGTTTTTTGAAGTGTTGGATGGTCCCGCCGCCATGATGATTTGTCACAATTTTATGTTTAGCGGCAACCCGGCCGACGATGCCCGTGCTTTCCCATCTGCCAAAAGGATTTTTCTGTACGAGTACCCGCAGGTCGAAGGCACGGCCGTTGTGGTGAAGCAACCGGATGCCCTGTTGAATTAGATATTCTTTGCCATTACAGAGGCGGGTAATTGTGTTGTGGAGCTGTTCCAGCGTTGTGAAATGTTCGGTTATGGTATCATAGCGGAGCTCATATGATTGTGTACTTTCGGAACTGTCCGGTTCCTCGGTATGGATCAGCTCAACACACATAACGCCATTGCCATAGGTTCCCCGGTCCGGCTTAATATAGACGAGAGTATGCGTCTCGAGCATTTGTTCAAGTGCATCGAACGAGTATAGGCGGGTAGCCGGCACATAAGAGGCGAGTCCTTTGTTTTTAAGGATGTTTTTCGTTTTTGTCCATTTGCTTGAAACGCGTTGTACAGTCAACCATTTTCATCCTTTCCGGTTTCGTTTTTAATAAGGTTGATAGGATATATTATTTATGTCAGAAATCATGGGGACACGCTGCCGTGTCCTGAAAACATAGGACAAGGAAAGCAAACAATGGTATAATATAAAGATGCGAAGATTTGTATTTGTTTATCATGATTTCCGAGATCCTTTGCCCTGCATTGTATGTGAAAATTAGCGCGGAGGACAGGGCGTTTCCCTAGTTCCGGGCAAAATATACAGTTTTACGCGCGTGATTAAGCGACGTTTAATTGTGCTCCTTTTGTGAAAGTAATATAATTAAGATTAATGGATTTGTATCGTTGTTCACTATTCTGCTTTTTTCACATAGATCTAGGCACGGTTGATAGGAAAATGAAGGAGGTCCAGCATGGCGGAAGAAAATTTCTCCCAAATCAAAGATCGGGACATTGGTACGGAGATGCGCGAATCCTTTATGGATTATGCGATGAGTATCATTGTAAGCCGGGCTCTGCCGGATGTGCGGGACGGATTGAAGCCAGTTCACCGTCGTATTTTGTATGCGATGTCCGAACTTGGAATGGCCCCGGATAAACCACACAAGAAATCTGCAAGAATCGTCGGCGAAGTTATCGGTAAATATCATCCGCATGGTGATTCGGCCGTTTATGAGTCGATGGTACGGATGGCACAGGACTTCTCCATGCGTTATATGCTTGTTGACGGACACGGTAACTTCGGGTCTATTGACGGTGATATGGCGGCAGCCATGCGGTATACGGAAGCCCGTTTATCCAAAGTTGCCATGGAAATGCTGCGTGATATCAATAAAGAGACGATTGATTTTATTCCTAACTATGATGGTGAGGAGCAGGAGCCTGTTGTTCTGCCGGCACGTTACCCGAACTTGCTCGTAAACGGTGTATCTGGTATTGCGGTTGGTATGGCTACCAATATTCCGCCTCATAATCTTGGAGAAGTTATAGACGGTGTCCAGGCGCTTATTCGGAATCCGGATATTACGTCTATGGAGCTAATGGATTATATCCAAGGACCGGACTTCCCGACTTCAGGTTATATCATCGGACGAGCGGGTATCCGTCAAGCGTATCAGACTGGCCGTGGTTCTGTAACGATGCGCGCTAAAGCGACGATCGAAGAGAACAATAACAAGGCTAGAATCGTAGTACACGAGATTCCATATCAAGTCAACAAAGCGCGTCTGGTTGAGAAAATTGCCGAGCTCGTTCGCGACAAGCGGATTGATGGCATCACCGACCTGCGAGATGAATCTGATCGTAACGGTATGCGTATCGTTATTGAGCTACGACGTGATGTTAATCCGAATGTCGTGCTGAATAACTTGTATAAGCACACTTCGATGCAGTCCAATTTTGGTATTAACATGCTCGCGATCGTAAACAACGAGCCTAAAATACTGAACCTGCGTGATATGCTCTATTACTACTTGGAGCACCAAGTTACGGTTATCCGCCGCCGGACTGAGTTTGAACTCAAAAAAGCGGAGGCCCGTGCTCACATTCTCGAAGGTTTGCGAATCGCTCTGGATCATCTGGATGAAGTCATTGCCCTCATTCGTGCTTCACAGACGACTGAAGCAGCCCGAGAAGGCTTGATCGAACGATTTGGTCTCAGCAATGAGCAAGCTCAAGCTATTCTGGACATGCGACTCCAGCGCCTGACAGGTCTGGAACGCGAGAAGATCGAGAACGAATACCAGGAGCTTATGAAGAAAATTGCGGAGCTACGTGAAATTCTTGCTAATGAGCAGCTCATTCTGCAAATCATCAGCGAAGAGCTCCAAGAGATCAAAGAGCGCTTTAACGATGAACGCCGTACGGAGATTACCGTGGGTGAAGATAGCATTCTGGACGAGGATCTTATTCCTCGTGAGGAAGTCATCATCACGATTACCCATACCGGTTATATCAAGCGTCTGCCGGCCAATACGTACCGCAGTCAGAAGCGGGGCGGACGGGGTGTTGTGGGGATGGATACGAAGAGTGAGGACTTTGTTGAACATCTCTTCGTAACTAACTCACACCATTACTTGATGTTCTTTACGGACAAAGGTAAGGCGTACCGGTTGAAGGCTTACGAGATACCAGAACTCAGCCGGACGGCTCGCGGTACACCGATTATCAACCTGATTCAGATCGAACAGGGAGAAACGGTCAATGCGGTTATTCCGGTAGAGAGCTTTGAGAGTGATAATTACCTGTTCTTTGCGACCTGCCAGGGTGTCGTTAAGAAAACACCGCTGGAGGATTACGTCAACATCCGCAAAGGCGGTTTGATCGCCATTAATCTGCGTGAGGACGATTCCTTGATCGAAGTGAAGCTGACTGATGGACAGCAAGAAATTATCATAGGTACAGCTCAAGGTATGTCCATCCGATTCAAAGAAAGTGACGTACGATCCATGGGACGGAGCGCTACAGGGGTTAAGGGTATTACACTGGATGAGAATGATACCGTAATTGGGATGGATGTTGTGGACCGTGACTTGGACATCCTGATCGTAACTTCCAAGGGTTATGGTAAAAGGACACCTGCAGGCGATTACCGTTCTCAGACTCGTGGTGGTAAAGGGATCAAAACGATCAATGTCACCGACAAGAACGGTCCTGTCGTCGGCCTGAAAGTCGTGAAATCTGAAGAGGACTTGATGATTATTACGGCCAGCGGTACGATTATCCGTACCAGCATGGAAGGCATATCAACCATGGGACGCTATGCGCAAGGTGTCAAATTGATTAATATCCGTGAGGATGATGCTGTAGCAACGGTATGCCGCGCTGATAAGAGCGAGGAACCGGACAATGCTGAGGATGAAGTTGAAGGCGAAAACGGCGGAGAAGAGTCGTCAGAACCGTCAGAACCGTCAGAACCGTCATCTGAGGAATAAATAAATGAAGAGAGCATGAATGCATTACGCATTCATGCTCTTTTTAAATGTGTGTAGCGATATAACTTGATAACAAAGAACTATTCACGATGAAGCAAGTGTTAATACTAAAAAATACATATACAGGTAATTAGTCTTGGACAGGCTGAGGAAGTAGTACTATAATGTTGATTAAAATAAGGTGAAATTGGCTGCCGTTAGGCAAAAAACCAGCTAACAGAATAGATGGAGAGGTTGATCATGACGATCAGATCCGTTAGTGAATTACAAGCCGGTGTTAAATTGACTCAAGATGTTCATACGCCTCTTGGCGGCCTTTTGCTTCAAAAAGGAAAAGTTCTACTACCCAGAGATTTGGACGTGTTAAAAGCCTTTTTGGTGCAGCAAGTAAATATTGAGGGCCCAGATGGGGACACTACAAAGATTCCGACAATTAAAACAGCCGGGCAGAAGCCCTTGCTTATATTTTCGGACATAGCCGCAAATGCAGGAACTGATGAAGCTGGGGCCAGAAAAGACCAGCCTTTACACGAGGAATATGATAAAACACTCACGTTAGTAAAAAGCTGCTATCAATCGGCTCATACAGGGGAATTGCGGATGTATGAAGTTCGCAATCAGATGGAAGCTCTTTTGAAGCATCAAGAAGATTATCATCTCCTGAAATTCTCGCCGCGTATGACAAGCCGACATGAGTACAGATATCACAATGCAGTATTGTGCGCTCTATCATCGTATAAGCTGGCTCGGTGGATTGGGCTTCCACAAAAGGATTGGCTCCAAGTCGCCTTTGCTGGATTGCTGCATGATATCGGAAATGCAAAGATAGATCCTCTTCTATTGAACAAACCGTCCAAGCTAACGTCTGAAGAGAGTGAGGAAATGCGCCGTCATACCACTTACGGTTATCAGATATTAAAAAATGTAGCTGCTGTGAATGAGGGAGTTCGATTAGCAGCTCTTCAGCATCATGAAAAAGTAGACGGTTCAGGGTACCCACTGAAGCTCGACGGTACAAAGATTCATATATATGCCCGTATCGTGGCGGTCGCGGATATTTTTCACGCTATGACACTGGATAAGTTTTACCGGGGAGCGCAGTCGCCCTATGCGGTATTGGAACAGATTCAACTGGAGGCCTTCGGCAAACTGGATCCAATGATAGTTCAAACCTTTATTAATAAAGTTACGTCTTTTCATAACGGCACTAGGGTCCGCCTAAGCAATAATGAAGTGGGTGAGATCGTGTTTACGGACAACCTACATCCTACTAGACCGATGGTTTCTATAGACGGTCAAATCATCAATCTCATGCAGCAGCGACAACTATTTATAGAAGAAGTCATTTCTTGACGAAAAATGTTGACTTAGTTAGTTATGCTGTGGTATATTATTTCTTGCCGCTTCAAGCGGAATAATATATCGCAGCATTTTACAAGAAAAACTTTTTCAAAAAAAAGCTTGCAAACTTCGAAAGAAGATGATATATTATAAGAGTTGCTGCTGCGAACGAGTTTCGCCGGTAACGCTGAAGAAGTTGACCTTTGAAAACTGAACAACGAGTGAGTTAAACTGATCTTACTTCGGTAAGATCATAAATGAGAATTTTTAATTCTCGTCAGTTTTTCTAAATGAGCAAATCGCTCTTTTCATTAAACTTTAATGGAGAGTTTGATCCTGGCTCAGGACGAACGCTGGCGGCGTGCCTAATACATGCAAGTCGAGCGGACTTGATGAGGAGCTTGCTCCTCTGATGGTTAGCGGCGGACGGGTGAGTAACACGTAGGCAACCTGCCCTCAAGATTGGGATAACTACCGGAAACGGTAGCTAATACCGGATAATTTATTTTGCCACATGGTGGAATAATGAAA
>NZ_CP093336.1:12500-77500 GCF_022637315.1 Paenibacillus sp. N3/727
GAATTAGAGTCGTGGAGGTAGAGCACTGATTGGGTGCGGGGCCCGCAAGGGTTACCAAGCTCAGTCAAACTCCGAATGCCATAGACTTATATCCGGGAGTCAGACAGTGAGTGCTAAGATCCATTGTCAAGAGGGAAACAGCCCAGACCATCAGCTAAGGTCCCCAAGTGTGTGTTAAGTGGGAAAGGATGTGGAGTTGCACAGACAACCAGGATGTTGGCTTAGAAGCAGCCACCATTTAAAGAGTGCGTAATAGCTCACTGGTCGAGTGACTCTGCGCCGAAAATGTAACGGGGCTAAACACACCACCGAAGCTATGGCTTGATGCTTTGCATCAGGGGTAGGGGAGCGTTGTATGTAGGTTGAAGGTGTACCGTAAGGAGCGCTGGACAGCATACAAGTGAGAATGCCGGTATGAGTAACGAAAAGATCAGTGAGAATCTGATCCGCCGAAAGCCCAAGGTTTCCTGAGGAAGGTTCGTCCGCTCAGGGTAAGTCGGGACCTAAGGTGAGGCCGAAAGGCGTAATCGAAGGACAACAGGTTGAAATTCCTGTACCACCGTAAACCGTTATGAACGATGGGGTGACGCAGGAGGGTAGTGACGCGGACTGATGGATGTCCGTCCAAGCAGTGAGGCTGATGTGTAGGCAAATCCGCACATCGTTAAGGCTAGGCTGTGATGGGGAGTGAAAATTATAGTAGCGAAGGTCATGATCTCACACTGCCAAGAAAAGCCTCTAGTCAGGTGAAGGTGCCCGTACCGCAAACCGACACAGGTAGGCGAGAAGAGAATTCTAAGGCGCGCGGAAGAACTCTCGTTAAGGAACTCGGCAAAATGACCCCGTAACTTCGGGAGAAGGGGTGCCCCGGTAGTGTGAATAGCACGAGGGGGCCGCAGTGAAAAGGCCCAAGCGACTGTTTAACAAAAACACAGGTCTGTGCGAAGCCGTAAGGCGAAGTATACGGGCTGACGCCTGCCCGGTGCTGGAAGGTTAAGGGGAGTGGTTAGGAGCAATCCGAAGCTATGAACCGAAGCCCCAGTAAACGGCGGCCGTAACTATAACGGTCCTAAGGTAGCGAAATTCCTTGTCAGGTAAATTCTGACCCGCACGAATGGCGTAACGATTTGGGCGCTGTCTCAACGAGAGATCCGGTGAAATTTTAATACCTGTGAAGATGCAGGTTACCCGCGACAAGACGGAAAGACCCCATGGAGCTTTACTGCAGCTTGATATTGGATTTGGGTACGATCTGTACAGGATAGGTGGGAGCCTAAGAAACAGGAGCGCAAGCTTCTGTGGAGGCGCCGTTGGGATACCACCCTGATCGTATCTAGGTTCTAACCTAGTACCGTGAACCGGTGCGGGGACAGTGTCTGGTGGGCAGTTTGACTGGGGCGGTCGCCTCCTAAAGAGTAACGGAGGCGCCCCAAGGTTCCCTCAGAATGGTTGGAAATCATTCGAAGAGTGCAAAGGCATAAGGGAGCTTGACTGCGAGACCTACAAGTCGAGCAGGGACGAAAGTCGGGCTTAGTGATCCGGTGGTACCGCATGGAAGGGCCATCGCTCAACGGATAAAAGCTACCCTGGGGATAACAGGCTTATCTCCCCCAAGAGTCCACATCGACGGGGAGGTTTGGCACCTCGATGTCGGCTCATCGCATCCTGGGGCTGAAGTAGGTCCCAAGGGTTGGGCTGTTCGCCCATTAAAGCGGTACGCGAGCTGGGTTCAGAACGTCGTGAGACAGTTCGGTCCCTATCTGTCGTGGGCGTAGGAAATTTGAGAGGAGCTGTCCTTAGTACGAGAGGACCGGGATGGACGTACCGCTGGTGCACCAGTTGTTCCGCCAGGAGCATGGCTGGGTAGCTACGTACGGAAGGGATAAGCGCTGAAAGCATCTAAGCGTGAAGCCCCCCTCAAGATGAGATTTCCCAATTAGTAAGACCCCTTGAAGACGACGAGGTAGATAGGTTGGAGGTGGAAGTGCAGTAATGCATGGAGCTGACCAATACTAATCGGTCGAGGGCTTATCCTAAAAGTTTCACGAAGTGAAGCTTGCATCGAAAGCATACGCTTTGAACTACGGTGTGAGGTACTTCGGAAACACTAATCGCAAATAACGTTTCGTATCTAGTTTTCAAGTGATCAAACACTTGATCCGTTTGGTGGCGATAGCGGAAGGGTTCCACGCGTACCCATCCCGAACACGACCGTTAAGCCTTCCAGCGCCGATGGTACTTGGACCGAAGGGTCCCGGGAGAGTAGGACGTCGCCAAGCGAAAAACCACTGTCGATGTAATCGATGGTGGTTTTTATTTGTTTACACGATTATTATCTATGAATAGTGGAGAAAGTGACGCTAACTGATGAAGATTTTGTTACCGATACAAGGAGAAAAATCAGTATAATAGAATTATTCATGAACCAAGGAACTATTACCTATTTATTTCCGGTTTGTGCAGGCTATTAGGATTTAAGGCCTGAATGGAAGTTTCTCCTTGAACCAGTCAGTGAAGCAATGATCTGATGCTTGGTTAATGTGGGGGAAGGAGGTTAAATACATGTTGCATAATAGTCGACTGCGGATTGCCGGAATCATATGTGCATGCACTATATTGATTATGGGATCAGCATGCGGGTCACCATCCCAGCCATCTTGGGAATCTTTTGATGGGGCGGCTAATGTGAAATCCTTTCCGATACCCAAGGAAGCGAATAGGACCGAGCAAACGAAGGGGAACAGCGATCTGGATTATGTTCGCTATTCACTGCCGGGGTTGAAGGAATCCGATAGCCTTCCAGAACCTTATATGGAGGTAATCGAGTCATGGGGCTGGAAAGAAAAGAAGGAAGAACAGAAGGGCTCATCTTTAGTGTTTGAGAAGGGGAAAAGTATCGTTCATCTTACGGTGCATGATGACTTTTTAATCATAACGGTACCTGCACCTCTTAAGAAAGAGGCGATTCAAGGATTAGAAAGTAAGAAATAGAAGACCTCATTCCAAAGACGGAAGAGGTCTTTTATTTTTGTGTATGTATGATTATTGTATGTAGTATGACACATCTAGGTCGCTAAATTTGAGCATACCATCCTTGCGCTGGTCCGAGAAACGAAGCAGAGCATAGTAACGTGGGGTAAGCAGCCAGATATGCCAAAACAGAAGCGATATCATGAACGACAACGGCGACCAGAAAGCCATGACACCGAACAAACAGAAGCTGATCCAAGTGGTATGGGTCTGTACTTTGTTAAAAACTCGGGAACTTATATGCTGGTCGGGCATATAACCGAGCCAAGGCGTTTTAAGGGAAAACCGCCATTTTTTTTGATAGGCAGAGCCAAAGATAAACAATACAGAACGGCCGATGACAAAATGGATCCATAGAACAAGTGCAAATGCTAGTAAGAAATAAAGAAAGCTGTCCCAGGACAGTATTAACATTTCTGCAGCGACTGCAGCACACGGAAGGATAAGGTATAGGGCCAAAATGTGCTTGGAAAGTGGTATTTTTTTGAGCAACCGGTATTGATAAAAGGTAGCTTGGCCATGAGGTTGTTCTGCCATCGAGCTTTTGGCCTCCTTTAATGGACATCGAGATAAGATAAAAGTCTTTTATGTTTTTTATCGGTCTGAATCTTATTTTTGTGAAGCGCTTTAAGTACAGACACCATGGAGAAATAAAGACATATACATATAAAGCAGAAGGAGACACTATGAAAAGGTTTAAAATAATAGAAACTGTGTCATACTAATAGTAAAAGGAACAAGGTGGGATGGCTCATGGAAGAGATGAATGAACACGTCTGTATTATATGCAGCCAGAATAAAAAAGAAGGAATTACCATTGTATCACAATTTGTATGCGAGGATTGTGAGTCTGAGATTGTGCATACGAATGCGGAAGACGCTAAATATCATTTTTTTATTCATCAATTGAAACAAATCGTAGTGCCCAATAAAGTTTAGTAGGACGTAATGTTCGAGGCCTGATATTAGTGAGGCCTTTTTTTGTTGTAGGTTGGACAAAAGGGGAGAGGGCATAGGCGTAAGTTTCATTTTACGATAAAATAGGGTAGAGGATTCTTACCGGAAGGAAATTAGTAAATGTATATGGACAAAGAGAGAACGCCGCTGGTAGAAGCACTGCTAGCGTACAAAAACAATGCCGCTAAATCGTTTCATGTGCCAGGTCACAAAAACGGGAAGGCGTATGATGGAATAAATGGAGCTGAGCAGCTTAGTGAGGTCATGAAAATAGATGTGACGGAGATTAGTGGAACAGATGACCTTCACCATCCGGAAGGTGTCATCCGTGAGGCGCAGGAGATGGCAGCTGATTGTTTCGGGGCGGAGGAAAGTTTTTTCCTGGTTGGAGGAAGCACCGCGGGCAATATAGCGATGATTCTAACCGTATGCATACAGCCCGGTGACCTACTCCTGCTTCAGCGCAATGTCCATAAATCGGTTCTGAACGGCCTGATGCTTGCTGGTGCAAGAGCAGTGTTTTTGGAACCGCAAATGGATGAATGCAGCGGTCTTACAGTTATTCCATCGTCAGAGACTTTGAGATCTGCGTTAGCTGCTAATCCGGAAACTAAGGGCGTCTTTGTGACGTCACCCAATTACTATGGGATGGGAAACAACCTGAGGGAGTTGGCTGATCTATGTCACAAACATGAGGTACCTCTTCTTGTAGATGAGGCGCATGGCGCGCATTACGGCATGCATCCGGATCTGCCGGAAAGTGCGCTGTCTTGTGGGGCTGATGGAGTGGTGCAATCGACACACAAAATGCTGGCAGCCATGACGATGGGTTCCATGCTTCACGTACAGGGATGTCTCTTGGACCGAAGTCTGCTTCGTCAGCGGCTCGCAATGGTTCAGAGCTCGAGCCCATCATACCCTGTGATGGCCTCGCTCGATCTGGCCCGGCGCATGCTGCACGCGCAGGGCCCTAGCGCCTTCACGGCGGGGCTCGCCGCCGTGGGCGCACTAAGGCGCGGCCTCGCGGAGCTGCCGCGCTTCGGGCTGCTGCAGCCGCCGCAGCCCGCAAACCCCGCCGCCAGCAGCGCGGCCGGCGGACAAGCCCTGCCGCTGCAGACGCAGGCGGCGGCATACACGCGCCAGGACCCGTTCAAAGCGGTCATATATGACCGCACCGGGTCCCTGAGCGGCTATGGACTCCAGCACGCGCTTGAAGCGCGCGGCTGTGTCCCGGAGATGAGCGACGAACGGTACGTCGTCTTGCTCTTGACGCTCGGGTCTACTCTGGAGGATGTTAATCACCTCTTATGGGCACTCCGGCATATTGTAGAGGAAGAGGAGGCTTCCGAGCCGCTCGAGGTCCTCAATCCACTGCCTTCCGAGCAGTCCAATGTTTCCACGTGGAACATTCCAGAAACGACTCTGTTATTTTCCGAGCCGGTTACGTTCAGCTTGACGCCTAAAGATCCGGAGCAAATGGAGTCAGTACCCGTTGAGTATAGTGCGGAAAGAATATCAGCTGAGATGATCATTCCTTATCCGCCGGGTATTCCTATTTTGTATCCAGGTGAACTTATCACGAAGAATACGGCTGACCGACTTGTTGCTTTAAGAAACGCCGGAGCGAAATGCCAAGGTGCGGGAGATCAATCACTCAAGACCATTCTCGTATACAAGAACTCTAGAAAGCAGGGGACGATATGAACCGCAAACCATTATTCATTACAATCGAGGGAGGAGATGGTTCTGGCAAAACAACGATGATCGGCAGATTGTCAGCTTATATGCAGAACCGTTCCATCCCTTACCTCATCACCCGCGAACCTGGCGGAATCGAGATTGCGGAGAAGATTCGTTCTGTTATTCTGGATCCGAAACACACGAGCATGGATGCGAGAACGGAAGCTCTGTTATATGCGGCTGCCCGCAGACAGCATCTGGCGGAAAAGGTGGAACCAGCGCTAGCTGAAGGATTGACCGTCATATGTGATCGATTTGTCGATAGCAGTCTCGTATACCAAGGGATGGCACGGGGGATCGGGGTAGAAGAAGTGTGGGCGATTAATCAGTTTGCTATTGAGTCCCGCATGCCTGACCTTACTCTGCTGTTCGATATTGATCCCGAAGTTGGTCTTTCCCGTATTATGGCGAACGAGGACCGGGAATTTAACCGGTTGGACATGGAAAATCTGGCGTTTCATCAAGTCGTGAGAGACGGATATCGTCTCCTAGCAGATCAATACCCAGAGCGAATCAAAGTTATTGATGCTTCCAAATCACCATCACAGGTGGAGCGTGAGATGATCCGGGTGCTTGAGGGCGCGGTTTTAAAGGATTTTTGAGGATGTTTGTCAAATAATAAAGACAAGGCATTTAAATGCCAAACTATGAAAACGGAGGGATTGCACATGAAATTAATTGTTGCGATTGTACAGGATAAGGACAGCAACCGTCTTTCGGCCGGTCTCGTTAAGGCAAATTTCCGGGCAACCAAACTGGCAAGTACCGGAGGATTTTTGAAGGCCGGAAACACCACGTTTATGATCGGGGTAGACGATAGTCAGGTAGAAAGCGTCATGAATGTTATCCGCACAAGTTGTAAAGTACGTGAACAACTCGTTACTCCGGTTACGCCGATGAGTGGTACAACCGACTCCTATTTGCCGCTTCCGGTAGAAGTACAGGTGGGTGGAGCGACTGTATTTGTTCTTCCAGTTGAACGCTTTGAGCATTTTTAACTCAGAAAGAACAAGAAATTGGCAGTCTGAGTAGAGAAAGCTATAGATATGCTAAGAATTCGGATGTTTTTCTTGCGGTATTGAAGCTTGTTACCAAAAGAAGTTCAGGTTCTGATATCATAATAAAGACATCTACCAGATATACGAGGGTAAGCATAAACAGCTTGCTTATCCTACCCTTTTACCTAGATTAACAGTAGAAGTCGTTTCTCATCTTATTTTGGGTATCCAGGCAACCCGGATCATAGATAAGTTTTCTATCGGGGGACAGGGTGCGACAAACCCGTGTTCTATGGGGAGCAGGCTGTCCCCGATATTTTATTAAGAGTACATCCTTATCTCGCAAGAAAAACTACCGCTAAATGCGGTCTGTCTTTTTTGAGGTACGTCGATAAACGTTTTTATTTAGAGATAAGAAAGTATAAACATCGGAGTAGAGTGCATCCTTATCTCGCAAGAAAAACTACCGCTAAATGCGGTCTGTCTTTTTTGAGGTACGTCGATAAACGTTTTTATTTAGAGATAAGAAAGTATAAACATCGGAGTAGAGTGCATCCTTATCTCGCAAGAAAAACTACCGCTAAATGCGGTCTGTCTTTTTTGAGGTACGTCGATAAACGTTTTACTTAGAGATAAGAAAGTATAAACATCGGAGTAGAGTGCATCCTTATCTCGCAAGAAAAACTACCGTTAAGTGCGGTCTGTCTTTTTTGAGGTACGTCGATAAACGTTTTTATTTAGAGATAAGAAAGTATAAACATCGGAGTAGAGTACATCCTTATCTCGCAAGAAAAACTACCGCTAAATGCGGTCTGTCTTCTTTGAGGTACATCGATAAACGTTTTTATTATGATTTATACAAAGGCGGTAGATTTCGGTGAAGATTAATCCGGGCTTCAGGCCCATGAAAAGTGAATTGTCGGTCCCGGATAGCAGTGCTAAACCGATTCCGCAAAAAACGTTCTCCGATATGATGTTCCTACAGGGAGAGAAGGCTTCCAAGGACGAACTAAATCGACAAATGCGCGAAATCGCACTGCAGGGTGATCGACTGGCTCGGGCGATGACAATTAGAGAGCTGAAGGCGTATCGTCTACTGGTTAAGAGGTTCCTTGAAGAGACGGTACGTCGAGGCGTATCGATGAAAGAAACACGAGGATGGGACCGTAGAGGACGCGGCAAGCGGTACAATGTCATAGATGAGATTGATTCTATGCTTTTGTCCATGGCCGACGAATTGCTGGAAAGTGAGCAAGGGAAAATCGAACTGCTAGGCAAAATTGGTGAGATTCGCGGAATGTTAATTAATTTTGTTTTTTAATAAATATAAGCATGTATGTGTTTATTTAGCATACTATCTTATATTTCTCGCAGAAACGGGATACTTCTTAAGAGACAACTCCTTCGCCTAAATAGGCCAATTAAGACCGACTTTATAAGCGAAAAGCCGTTTCTACTTGATACAGAAAGAGAGAGGACTTATGTCTTTTAACAATATATTAGGCCAGGAGGCTGCAAAACAGCTGCTTCAAAATGCCATGCGGCGTGAAGCAGTCAGTCATGCTTACCTATTCAGCGGGCCTGCCGGTGCCGGACAGCTGGAGACGGCCATGACTTTTGCCAAGGCACTGTTCTGCACAGAAAGTCAGGATGACGCATGTGGTCAATGTCTGGAATGCCGAAAGGTTGAACATGGCAACCATCCGGATTTGACCATGATTGCTCCCGATGGTGCCAGTATTAAAATCGATCAGATCCGTGAATTACAGCGGATTTTTTCATATCGGTCCGAAAAGAACAATCCTAAGGTCTATATTATAGATCATGCCGACAAGATGACGGTTCAGGCTGCGAACAGTCTGCTGAAATTTTTAGAGGAACCGCAAGTTCCGGCCGTAGCTATTTTGATTGCGGAGAATGGACAAGCTTTGCTTCCAACGATCCAGTCTCGGTCACAGACTGTGCCGTTTCGGGCATTAAATCCGGAAATGATGGAACAGGCGCTCGTTAATGAAGGTTATCCGTCAGCCCTTGTGCGTTGTGCGGTTCAATTGGCCTCAGGACTTGAAGGTTGCAGGAAAATTTTGAATGAGAATTGGTTTGCAGAAATTAGAAACGTAATGTTACAATTAGGGAAGGAGTCTATGAACCGTACTGGCACAGCAATGATTACCGCTAGTCAGAAAGTGTTCAAATCAGGACTCTCCGAACATCTGGATACACTGTTCAGCTTGTTCCACTTATGGTTCAAGGATATGATACATGTCCAATACGGAAGGCAAGATCGTCTCGTTTTCATAGATCAGGCGGAGTTTATCTCCGGTCACGCGTCAGCCCGCAGCACGGCACAGTGGGTCTCTTGCATGGATTTGGCCGCAGAGTGTCAGAAGAAGTTACGTTATAATGTCAACGGACAGCTCTGTCTCGAGCAGTTATTAATGGGTTTGGGCGGAACTCAGGCGTGAGACAACCCCCAATATCCGAGAATGGCCAATATGTACAGGCTAACAAGGGGGTTAATTTTTGTACAGTGTAGTGGGTGTCCGCTTTAAAAAAGCGGGCAAAATATATTACTTCGATCCGCTGGATCTTCCTGTGGAGAAGGAGCAATCCGTTATCGTGGAAACGGCTCGCGGTATCGAATATGGCCAAGTAGTTATTGGCAAGAAAGAAGTACAGGAATCGGATGTGGTTCTTCCGCTGAAGAAAGTGATCCGCATTGCCGGCGACTCTGACGCCCGTGTGGTCGAGGAGAACAAGCTGGCGGCAAAGGATGCATTTACAACCTGTTTAAATAAAATCCGGGATCATGCACTAAAAATGAAGTTGGTCGATGTTGAATTTACTTTTGACCGTAACAAAATCATTTTTTACTTCACAGCGGAAGGCCGGGTAGATTTCCGAGAACTGGTTAAGGATCTTGCCGGAATATTCCGGACAAGAATCGAATTGCGCCAGATTGGCGTGCGTGATGAAGCCAAGATGCTTGGCGGCTTAGGACCTTGTGGACGCGTACTGTGCTGCTCTTCATGGCTTGGTGATTTTGAGCCGGTATCGATCAAAATGGCAAAGGATCAGAGCTTATCGCTGAATCCTACCAAAATCTCCGGTCTTTGTGGAAGGCTAATGTGCTGTTTGAAATTTGAGCATGACAATTATGAAAGCGTTAAGGAAGAACTGCCGTCCGTCGGAAAATTGGTCGTTACTTCGCTCGGAGACGGTAAAGTGGTTGGCCTGAATGCGGACAAACGGACTGTACATGTACAGCTGTTTGAAGTCGGTAAAGTCAAAGAACTTCCTTTGGATGACGTTGTCATTAAGTAGACCAATATCACGGTTACTTTCGGGGTGTAGTCTTGGAAAAGAAAAACATTTTTGTGCGCATTCAAGAGATGGAATCACAGATGGGACAAATGCACAGTGAACTGGGTGAACTAAAGCTGGTCATCAAGGAATTGCTGGAAGACAACCATCGTCTCAGCCTTGAAAATGAACAGCTCCGGAAAGTTTTTAAGAGGGAAGTTCAGTCGGCAGAATCGGAAACGGCATCACCACGCAAGCAGCCTCAACTCGTCAAGAATGAGGAAAGCGGAGAGGATGTCGTCGGGGAAGGATATGACAATCTGGCCCGACTGTATCATGAAGGCTTCCATATTTGTAATGTCTATTACGGGCATTTGCGAACCGAAGGGGATTGCCTCTTCTGTCTGTCTTTTTTGAACAAATAAGAAACCGTAGGAGAAAACCGCCTACGGTTTTTTTCTGAAGAGATAAGAAGGAATAGACATCAGGCAAAACCTCCTTATCTCGCAACAGAAACTTCCATTTTAAGCGGTCTGTCTGCTTTGAGGTACTTCGATATGTGTTTCTGTTTAGAGATAAGAAAGTATATCTCCTGCTGTTTACATGATCATATGAATCAAATAATCCAGGAGCGGTTGTAGTCATGATCAACAGGGCGCAGCCGTTTCTGTAGTTTATATATTAAACCGATAAAGGATTGGGATTATGAATCAAGATATAGTTCTGCACAGCTCGGAGCGGATCGATGATCTGCTGACACATGAGCTAGGCATCATTCAGAGTGATGAGGTATTCAGCTTTTCCATGGACGCCGTGCTGCTTGCAAGGTTTGCGAATATTCCGCGTCGGGGCCGGATTTTGGATATGTGTACCGGAAATGGTGTGATCCCGTTGCTGCTTACTACGCGAAGTGATGCCGTCATTGAAGGGATCGAAATACAGCCTAGACTGGCCGATATGGCGAGACGAAGTGTGGCGCTGAATCATCTGCAGGAACGGGTGAAGATCCGGGAAGGTGATTTGAGAGAGCTGTATTTGGAAACAGGGCATGGAGTATATGATGCCATTACCGTGAACCCTCCTTATATGCCGCTGAATGGCAGTGATATTAAGCTGAATCGTCATCAGGCGATTGCGAGACATGAGATTCACTGTACGCTGGAGGAGGTTATTCAGTCGGGAGCCCGTTTGGTCCGTCCCGGAGGTAAGTTGTGTATGGTGCACAAGCCGCAGCGTTTGGCGGAGATTATCAGTTTGATGCAGAAGTATCGCCTGGAGCCGAAAATTATCCGTTTTGTCCACCCCCGTCTGCATATGGAAGCCAATATGGTGCTGATTGAATGTATTAAGGATGGCAAGCCAGAGGTACGTTTGCAGCCACCAATCATTGTCTATGATGATCAAGGACAGTACTGCCGCGAAATGATGGAAATATATTATGGATCAAGTGAGGGAAAATCATGAACCTGACCTGTCAAAATAGCTTTGAGGTACGTGTTGAGGGAAGTCCCGGATCATTGTATTTGGTGGCAACGCCGATCGGGAATCTCGAGGATATGACCTACCGAGCTGTGCGCACACTTCATGAGTGTGATATTATCGCCGCGGAGGATACTCGGCAGACCCGTAAATTGCTCACGCACTTTGAAATTCAGCCCAAGCAGCTGTTTAGCTATCATGAGCATAATAAGGGGGCAAGCGGTCCTGAAATTATACGCTATATAATAGAAGGAAAAAATGTGGCGATCGTCAGTGATGCCGGTCTGCCTGCTATTTCCGACCCGGGATCGGACCTGGTGAGACTGGCTGTTGCCGAAGGTATTTCGGTCATTCCTGTACCGGGGGCGAATGCCGCACTTTCCGGTTTAATTGCTTCGGGTCTGCCGACCGAACGCTTTACATTTATCGGATTTTTACCCCGTGAGCGGAAAGATATAATAGCTCAGTTGTCCTCCTTTCAGGCAGCACAGGGCACATTGCTATTTTACGAATCGCCACACCGGGTAAAGAAGACGCTGGAAATTATGTTAGAGGCGCTTGGGGACCGAAATGTAGCTCTCGCGCGTGAGTTGACAAAACGTTATGAAGAATTTGTACGCGGTCCAATATCGGAATGTCTGAGCTGGCTGGAGGAGCATCCACCGCTTGGTGAATACTGTATCGTTGTAGAAGGTGCCAGCGCGGAGGAAGAGCAGCGGGAGAGAGACGCTTGGTGGCAAGAACTAACGCTTGAAGCACATGTAGAGCATTATGAAAGCGAAGGTATGAGCCGTAAGGATGCCATGAAAAAAACCGCCTCCGATCGTGGTGTCTCCAAACGTGATATTTATAACTCACTGCTGAACAACTAAGGGATGAGGCAAAATTGTGTAAGAAAGTATCAGTCAGATGGGTGTGCTATCTTTAAAGGAAATAGAGTCGCGGGAGTTAAAAAAGAAAAAAAATACCTCCCTGCGGCTGGGTTCATAGCCGAGGAAGGCGTCAAGGAGATATGAAAAAGGTTAGAATTAACAATTTCGATTAAAACTATTATATACCATGTTTCTTAATTTGTCACAGGTGTTGGAATTTCTGAGATACATTCATTGCAAACAATTTTGCCTTTGAAGTAAGTTACGTTCTCAGCATTACCGCAGAAGATGCAGGCAGGCTCGTATTTCTTGAGCATAATACGCTCACCGTCCACGTAGATTTCGAGAGCATCCTTCTCACCGATTCCTAATGTGCGGCGGAGTTCAATTGGAATAACGACCCTTCCTAGTTCATCTACTTTTCTTACAATACCTGTTGATTTCATCATAACTGATTGATGCCCCTCTCGCCATAGTTTAAAAAAGTCATAATTCGACAATGTTCTCTTTTTTATGTTATTTATAGTACCAACGATTCCCAAAACAGTCAACCTATAAATTTGAAAATAAGAAACTTATTTACGAATATATAGTGAACAAAAGCCTTATTCTACTAGAGAAATGTCAAAAGTCTTAGGTAAATAAGCTTGTATATGTTCATGTCGATTTGGAAAGCGGGATTTTACGTTATTCGACATTATTCGACAATAGGTGTCAAAAAAAGTGGGGAAGCGATTTCGATGTTCAGGATAAGGAGATGAAAAGCATGCATTTACCGATTACGGAGGAAAAAGTATTTAAAGATCCGGTTCACAACTATATTCATGTACAGGACGACATGATCTGGAGGTTAATTAATACACCGGAATTTCAGCGGCTTCGCCGGGTAAGGCAGCTTGGGACTTCATTCCTAACTTTTCATGGAGCCGAGCATAGTCGTTTTTCGCATTCATTAGGCGTATATGAAATTACGAGAAGAATCATTTCTCAATTCGAACGTAGCGGTTATCCCGATTGGCCGAAAGAGGAGCGGCTGCTCACTTTATGTGCTGCGTTGCTTCACGATCTCGGGCATGGGCCTTTTTCTCATTCTATAGAAGAGGCTTTTCAAATGAATCACGAGGACTGGACTTGTAAAATTCTGCTTGGAGATACATGTGTAAATAGCGTCCTCCGAGAGGTGGCTGCAGATTTTCCGCAGCGGGTAGCCTCAGTCATCAACAAAACATATGAAAAGCCGATTGTCATCAATCTTGTGACCAGTCCGCTAGATGCAGACCGGATGGATTACCTGCTGCGCGACGCATACTACACGGGTGTTAATTATGGCACGATTGATATAGACCGGATATTGCGGATGCTCCGCCCGTATCGGGACCGGGTGGTGGTGAAAGAATCAGGAATGCACGCGGTGGAAGATTATTTGATGTCTAGGTATCAGATGTACTGGCAGGTTTATTTTCATCCGGTGACCCGAAGTTCGGAGATTATACTGAGGCAAATCTTCAGGAGAGCGAAGGAACTATTCCGCGAAGGTTATGAATTTAGTTTTATGGTAGAGCCGTTGCCAGCTTTATTTGAGGGAAATCCGACGGTGAGCCAATATTTGCGTCTGGATGAAGCGTTGATTCAGACGACCTTTTTGCAGTGGACGGCCGAGAAGGATGAGCTTCTGAGTGATTTATGTGGTCGGTTTATGCATCGCAGGCTCTATAAATATGTAGAAATCGACACCATAGATAGAGAGACCGTCGACGGAATCCGCCAGGCGTTTCGTGATGCGGGACTCCACCCGGATTATGATTTCGAGATTGATTATCCGACCGATCTTCCTTATGATGAATTTCATTCCGGATCGCCTGAGAGCGATAAACAGATTTTGCTGCTGGACAGACATGAACATGTGCGTGAAATATCCGAAGTATCTGATATAGTGCGCTCTATTAGCGGGATTCACCGCGGGCGATACCGTCTATACTTTCCTGAGGAAAAGGTGAGGAACGTTTTGAATACCTTGCCGGAGGATGTCAAAAGCGTCTTTGGACAAGGTTGATAAAATAGATACAAGTAAAGTATTGAACAGCTAGAAGCGGCGGTTATTACTGTGCTGGTCTGCGACAAGAAAGGAGATTGTTTATTTATGTTATTCGACACACATACACATCTGGATGCTCCCGAGTTCGACGAAGATCGTGAGGAGGTTATCAACTGTGCCTTGGAAGCCGGTGTAACCCGAATGATCAACATCGGCTTTAACCGGGAAACGATTCCTTCCACCATGAAATTGGCGGAAACTTATGATTTTATTTATGCGGCAGTGGGTTGGCATCCCGTAGATGCGATCACGATGAAGGACGGAGATTTGGAATGGATCGCTACTCTTTGCAGTCATGAGAAAGTAGTGGCTATCGGTGAAATCGGCCTGGATTACCATTGGGACACCTCTCCCAAGGAAGTTCAGCATGAGGTGCTGCGTAGGCAGATTGGTTTAGCACGGGAATTGAACATGCCGATTGTTATTCATAACCGAGATGCACATGAGGATATCGTGAAGATTTTGAAAGAAGAGAAGGCGTCAGAGGTCGGTGGAGTGATGCACTCCTTTTCCGGCAGCTGGGAAACGGCCAAGCAGTGCCTACATATGGGCTTCCATATTTCTTTCGGTGGGCCGATAACGTTCAAAAATGCGAGACAGCCAAAAGAGGTCTTAGCACAGGTCCCGATGGACCGACTGCTCATCGAAACCGACTCCCCTTATTTAACGCCTCATCCGTTTCGGGGGAAGCGTAATGAGTCTGCTCATGTGAAATTAGTGGCCGAGGCAGCGGCTGAGATTAGGGGCCTGTCTCTGGAAGAATTAGGTTCAATTACGACCAAAAATGCTCTGGAACGATTTGGTATTAAATGAAATCGAGAGTAAATGTGATGAAAAACAGAGCATTAACGACCAATTAAAGTTTTTTAACCGAAAAAGGCGACGATATTACAATATTTTAACCTTTTATCTGAAAAAATGTGGTTGATTGTTGCTTTACAACCTGCATAGAAACAGGATATCATCTTTTCAGTGATAAGAAGCTGATCGGAAAACGAACAGCCGAATATTTTATGAACCGTCTCGCTTAATCTCCGATGTTCGGAGAACGGGGGAACCGATACAGGAATAGCTGGCAATCATGCTGCGCTCCACTGTATTTGATTTCTTTTTGGGTCTTTGGGGTGAATTTGAAGGCAGCCGCCATGAGCGGGTGACTTGAGATAGGGCGTCTCTCTTACGCCCGAACCCGACAGCTAACTCCGTAAGCGTAAGTAAGAGAGGCAAACTCGTGCATGCTATTTTCCAGATTCCAGACATCAGGAAGCCACGAAAGAGTCTCTATAACTCTTTCTTTGGCTTTCTTTTATTTTAGAATATTGGAGACAGTATCGTCATACTTTTGGTAAACAGGAGGTGACGATCGTATGGACGGGAAGACGGGGATTAACGCAGGGTGTAGATAGATAGCAGGGCACCCTGTGAGACAATTTGCTATAGTCACGTCAAATGCAATCATGCGTTACCTAGACGGCGGGACTATGAAGGAGGATGACATAGTGGGCGTTATTCAACCAGAAGAGACCCATGAATCACAATCATCCAGCATGTCTTACGCATTACGATGGAAGCATGAGAATTTGCGTCACCTAATGCTGGCCGCCATTGGCGCCATCGCAATTACAGTGCTCGTACTTCTGATTGTTCACAATCAGGCGGGCAAAAAAATTCACCTTGTGGTTGACGGACGTGTCACCACAGTGGAAACCCGAGAGGCTATGCTTCATGAAGTGCTGGATGAGCAGGCCATCTCCCTGAAGCCGCAGGATGAGGTTTCCATGCCGTTAAATGGTGTACTCCAGGATGGAGACCGTATATTTATTAAACTCGCAGTACCTGTGAAAGTGACTGCAGACGGTAAAGTAAACACAATATTTACTACCCAAGATACGGTTGGAAATGTGCTTAAGGAAACAGGCATTTCAATCAAGGGCGAAGATACAGTAAAGCCTTCCCTGGAAACGAAAATTATTGAAAAAGCAGACATTCGCGTCGTTCGCGTCACGAAACAAACGGTTAAGCAAACTGAAAACCGCTCTTTCCGTGTCATCAAAACGGCAGATCCTTCTCTTGTGAAGGGCGATAACCGGGTGATTCAAAGTGGTAAGCCGGGCATCGTGGTTAACCATATCGAGAAAGTCTACGAGGACGGAAAGCTTGTTTCAAAAAATGTGATAGGCAAAGAGATACAGCGTAAGACGAAGGATAAAATTATTGCAGTTGGCACGAAAAAAGTAGTAGTGCCTGAAGAACCTGTCGCTGAAACTGAGTCTGCCGACATAACCACGACTGCAAATGCTACCGTGAGAACGGCAGCCAAGGAATCGAGTCCAGAAAAGCCAGCAGTTAAGGCGGCATCCGCAAAAGTTAAAGTTAACAATGTGGTTTCCAGAGCCGGAGTTGACTTCGAATATAAAAAAGTACTAAACAATGTTTCTATGACAGCTTATTCCGCCGAACAGAAAGGCATCGGTACCCGCACAGCTTCCGGTACACGCGTAACGGAAGGACGTACGATTGCGGTGGACCCGAGTGTGGTTCCAATCGGTTGGTGGGTATATATTGAAGGCGTAGGCTTCCGCCGTGCAGAAGATACCGGTGGTGCCATTAAAGGCAACAAAATTGATGTCTATTTTGATTCTTTAAAAGCGGCATACAATTTTGGGCGTAAAAGCGGGCATACTGTTTATGTGATTGGCCCTGTGAAACCAGAGCTCAATTAACGCATGAATTCTGTTTTACATTGCCATGCTAATGCTATACTATTTAATTAATATTAATGTGATGCTAAGAAGAGGATGAATCATCCTCTTCTTTTGTTTTGGGAAGGAAGAAACAGGGAATGATCAAAGAAGTCATTGTCGTGGAGGGCCGGGACGATACAGTGGCTGTGAAGCGGGCTGTTGAAGCAGACACGATTGAAACCGGAGGATCGGCCATTAACAGCCGCATACTGAAACGAATTGCATTGGCGCAAGAACGGCGCGGAATCATTATTTTAACCGATCCGGACCATGCCGGAGAGCGGATCCGCAAGATTATCGACGCTAAGGTCCCTGGCTGCAAGCATGCCTTCATTCCGGAAGCCGATGCAACGCGAAAAGGAGACATCGGGGTGGAGAATGCCTCGCCGGAGGCGATTCGCCATGCGCTGGAAAGATTGCATACGTCATTTGAAGGATCGGAAAGCCTCATTGGGCTGGATGATCTGATTGAAGCGGGGCTGATTGTGCACCCGCAGGCTGCAGCGAGACGGATGGCGATGGGCAACCTGCTCGGCATTGGATATTGTAACGGCAAACAGTTTCATAAACGGCTGGCCATGTTTCAAATATCACGTGAAGAATTCGCAGCAGCGCTCGCTCAGCAGGAAGAGGGAGGTACAGAGCTATGACACGGATTGATGATATTTCAACCCCGAGAAGAACGAAGGAGATTATACAGCGTCATGGCTTCTCCTTTAAGAAGAGTCTTGGACAAAACTTTCTCATCGATCAAAATATACTGTTCAAAATTGTAGAGGCAGCTGATCTGGACAAGGAAAAAGGCGCACTGGAGATCGGTCCCGGCATTGGAGCTTTAACGGAGAAGCTGGCACAGACAGCTAACAGAGTTACAGCCGTGGAGATTGATCAGCGGCTTATTCCGATACTACAAGAGGTGCTGGAGCCGTATCCCAATGTAAGCGTGCACCACGGGGACGTACTTAAGGTGGACTTACATGAGCTGTTCCGCGATTATTTCAGCGGAGTGTCTAAGGTCAGCGTCGTGGCCAATCTGCCTTACTATGTAACGACACCGATATTGATGAAGCTGCTGGAAGAAAAGCTGCCGCTCGAGAATATTGTGGTTATGATTCAAAAAGAGGTTGCAGTACGCATGGCAGCCTCCCCAGGCAGCAAGGATTACGGCAGCCTGAGTATCGCCGTCCAATATTATAGTGAGCCGAAGCTGGTGTGTACGGTTCCCCATACCGTCTTTATCCCCCAGCCGAATGTAGAGTCGGCCGTCATTCGTCTGAAGGTACGGGATAAGCCTCCCGTTGAGGTCGATGACGAGAAACACTTCTTCGAGGTTGTGCATGCTTCATTCGCTCAACGTCGTAAGACGATAGCGAACAATCTGAAGAGTCGCTTTTTCCCGGGAGAGGGACGAGAGCGGCTGGAGCAGCTGCTCCAGGAGGCTGAAATTGAGCCTTCACGACGTGGTGAGACCCTTAGCATCGAAGAATACGCCCGGCTGAGCAGCGTGCTTCTTAGGGCTGGAGTACGGTAGATACGAAAGCGTATGGACGTGGCAATGGAATCGTGCAGCCTTAATAAAAAGCTTTCACGTTTAAAGCAGAGATCTTTAAAGCAGCCCCTAAAGGGCTGCTTTTTCAATTTGCAGGTTTTTGCAGCGACACGTTTCATCGTCTTAGCGATTCTATTGCGCCCTTGAGAGTCGAAGTCCTTTCCAAGAGAGATTGATTAAGGACGAACTGATTTTTTGGTGTCATCCTTCTCAACCATGAACCAATCCCCGCATTCGCCCATAGGATAGAGGCAGGGGGGATGTTGTGATGAATTATGGAGACTTGGTCGTTCGTAAGTCGTACGGCGGCGATGTAACGTTCCGGGTGGAGGGTGTGCAGCAGAACACAGCCATTATTAAGGGAACGGACTTTCGGCTGCTGGCCGACTCGCCCCTTGGGGACCTGGTACGTGTACCGCATCCCACGATGAGCGAACGGACGAAGCAGGCGCAGATCAAAGCAAACGAGTCGCTATCCCGCTTGCAAAAGGACCGGCAGGAGCAGAGTGAGCGGCATTTGGCAAATCTGCGAACCGAATGGGAAACCGGTGAAAAGGGATATTTCGACGTGCCCGGCAAGGTGCTGCATTTAGATGGAGATCCCCATTATTTGAAAAAGAGCTTAACCTTATACAATCAGCTTCGTGTTCCAGCCGAAGGCTACTATGTTAACGAATCATCCATGGCTGAGACCTTATATCGAATGCTGCCGCGTGTTCGGCCTGATATTGTAGTTATTACTGGACATGACGGTGTGCTGAAAAGACGTCAATCTCGTGATTTGCATAGCTTGGACAGTTATAAAAATTCGCAAAATTTTGTGCAGGCGATTCAGAGCGCAAGGCAGTATGAACGTAATCTGGACACCCTTGTTGTAGTGGCCGGTGCGTGCCAGTCGCATTTTGAAGCACTGCTGCAAGCAGGAGCGAATTTTGCGAGCTCTCCGGGACGGATACTTATTCATGCCTTAGATCCGGTCTATGTGGCTGCTAAAACGGCCTATACGTCAATGCGTGAGACGGTGAACATGAACGACGTGTTTCACAACACCATCAGCGGCAGCCAGGGGGTAGGGGGCATTGAGACCCGAGGATGCTATCGGATCGGACTTCCTCGTCTCAATGACTTATCTACGCTTAAAGTGACTCCATCGGTCAGCTAGAGCCTTCCAAGGTCGCCTTGCCGGGTAAATTGAACAGGTTCTTCCTAAAACCCCTAATTACAGGGGTTTTTTTATTTCTCGCAGAAATGGCTGCCGTCTTTAAAGGATGGCAAAACCGTTTCTACTTGTTTGATATTGTCATTATGTACATGAAGAGGACAAGCTGTGACATTTTAAAAAAAATGTGCATATTTCGTGTCGGTTTTACGCATAATAACGGTTCTACGCTCGATATATAAAGGCTCGAAAAAAATTCGTTGACAAGATAATTTTAATGCTGATATAATTAATGTTTTTGGTTTGACAAATGATTGATAATTAGTTATAATGGACAAGGAAAGAGGTGGTCGTCGACAATGGCTAAAAATGCGCTGTTGGAAATCAAACGCAGTTTGGATGCTCATCTTGGGCAAAAAATTACGCTGCGGGCAAACGGTGGTCGCCGTAAGACCGTAGAGCGTACTGGTGTTTTGGAAGAAACGTACCCTTCTGTTTTCATTGTAAAGCTGGATCAAGACCAGCAAACCTTTAAACGAGTGTCTTACAGTTATGCGGATGTGTTAACCGAAACGGTGGAAATCATGGTTTTGGACGATGACTGCCAACTGCGTATAACCTATATCAAGTCATAACTTTATGTAATGCAGAACAGCTTTCGTATTTACGGAGGCTGTTTTTTGTTGCCATGTGAATGGTGGGAATGAGGAACCTACTCCAAAGCGCATAATAAGGAGGGTCAAAGCCATCATCACCACATTCACAAGGAGGTCGAATACGAATGAGCCGGAGAAGACGGAGTATTATGTCGGAAGAACTGAAGAACGAGCTTGCTAAGGAGCTGGGATTCTACGATACGGTGCAAAAAGAAGGCTGGGGCGGTATTAAAGCCAGTGATGCCGGAAATATGGTTAAAAAGGCAATTGAACTTGCGGAGCGGGCTGCCCGCCAGTCTGACCGTTAATAATTTGAATTATAGGGGGCTTCCGAATGCGGAAGCCCTTTTATCTTATGTCCATTTATTCGCATTTATTTGCGCATGGAAAATGACTTCAACGCGTCGGTTTGTTAATATAAAGTCAATTAGAAGTTTTTCTTGTAATGTGTTAAGTTGTGCTTATGGGAAAAGCTAAGGATAGGTGAACGTTCTTGAAAATATACGAAAAAGCGCCTGCTAAGATCAATTTGATGCTGGACGTACTTCATAAAAGACCCGACGGTTTCCACGAAGTGGAGATGGTCATGACGATGATCGATTTGGCAGACCGGTTGGAGATGTCTGAGCAGCCTCGAGATACGATCATCATCACTAGCCAAGCGGGCTATATACCGCTTGATGAGAAGAACTTGGCCTTTCAGGCGGCTAAACTCATCAAGGAGCGTTATGAAGTCCGCAAAGGCGTACATATTCATCTGGACAAAAAAATACCCGTTGCCGCCGGTCTGGCTGGCGGAAGCAGTGATGCTGCGGCCACGCTTCGTGGCCTGAACCGTCTTTGGGATCTGAACATACCGCAGGAAGAGTTGTTATCTCTAGGAGCTGAGCTGGGCTCTGACGTGCCCTTCTGTGTTACAGGCGGATCTGCCCTAGCGACAGGTAGAGGGGAAGTTCTGACCCCTGTTCCAAACCCTGCCCAATGCTGGGTTGTTGTGGCGAAGCCGCCGATTAATGTGTCTACAGCAGAAGTGTACGGTCGTCTGCGCAGTGACAACATACAACAACATCCGTCCGCCAAGGATATGATCTCAGCTCTGGAATCGGGCAACTTTCAGGAAATGTGCCGGTCACTCGGTAACGTGCTGGAAGAGGTGACACTGAAGATGCACCCGGAAGTGCAGCAGCTGAAAGAAGCTATGTTAAAGCTTGGGGCTGATGGAGCGCTCATGTCTGGAAGCGGGCCAACCGTGTTTGGGCTTGTGTCTAAAGAGTCCAAAGTCGCGCGAATTTATAATGGCTTGAGAGGCTTTTGCAAAGAAGTTTATGCAGTTAGACTTCTAACGTAACAATATCAAGAGCTGATTATCAGGTTAGGAACTTCTGACCTTGTGGAAAGACGTACAAAAGTGGTATATTTACAATATAATATTCGGATTTAGCGAGGAACCCATGTGAAAAAATTAAAACGAAGCGAACGATTGGTCGACATGACCCAATATTTATTATCTGAACCGCATACTTTGATTCCGCTGACTACGTTCGCTGAACGTTACGGAGCAGCCAAATCCTCCATCAGTGAGGACTTGGCGATTATCAAGGAAGTGTTTGAAGACGAAGGAATGGGCGAGCTGCAGACGCTTGCGGGAGCAGCCGGGGGTGTGAAGTACATTCCGAAGCTACGGAAGGACCACGCACTCTCTTTTGCCCAAGAATTGTGTCATAAGCTGCAGCAGTCCGACCGGATACTGCCTGGCGGCTATTTATATATGTCTGACCTTCTGGGAGAGCCCTCCCTGATGAACGAAGCTGGCAAAATATTCGCAACCGTCTTTGCGGACTGTGACATTGATGTCGTCATGACGGTCGAGACGAAAGGAATCCCACTTGCCTATGCGACAGCCGCTCAACTGAATCTGCCGGTTGTTCTTGTACGCCGTGATCATCAGGTGACTGAAGGCTCGGCTGTGAGCATCAACTACGTCTCCGGATCTCATAAGAGCATCCATACGATGTCCCTCTCTCGCAGGGCGCTCAAAGAACGCTCACGCGTTCTTATTGTGGATGACTTTATGAAAGCTGGCGGCACAATCCAGGGAATGGTGGATCTGCTTGCTGAATTCAATGCGGAAGTGGCAGGAGTCGGAGTGCTTTTGGAATCAGGTGCGGTTGAGTCGGAGGAACGACTACTGCAGGACTACATTTCTCTGGCTCGTCTCTCGGATGTGGATTCCAAGAGTAAGATGATCACCGTAAATCCTGGAAATTATTTCGAAAAATAGGACTGGCGGTATTTGTCGATATAATAGCGTTTTCAAGCGAATGGGCACGAAGTCTGTCGAAAATATCACATTCTAAAAAAAATTCCTGAATTTAGGACATTTTATACAATTAAAAAGAAGGAATTCGGTTTGCTATGTGGAATTATACACCAAGTCTCTGATGGAAAAAGGTGGTGAACACATATGCAAATTACGGATGTCAGACTCCGCCGTGTTAACTCTGAGGGGAGAATGAAAGCAATCGCATCCATTACCATCGATAATGAATTTGTCGTTCACGACATTCGCGTTATCGACGGAAACAATGGAATGTTTGTTGCAATGCCGAGCAAACGCACTCCTGACGGAGAGTTCCGCGACATTGCCCATCCGATTTCTTCCGGTACCCGCGAGAAGATTCAGTCCGCTGTATTGGCTGAGTACGAACGTGCTGCTACTGAAGAAGAAGTCATTGAAGAAGGCGCTTAAGATTCATAATTGGGGTTCAAGGAAAAGAGAGCCATACTCATGGCTCTCTTTTCTTTTTTTCTAGAATGAGATATATTCAGTAGTGAGTTCAAGAGGAGGAGGCAGGGCCCTTGAAAAGATTGGCTATTGTCCTCGCCGCTGGGCAGGGCAAACGAATGAAATCGAAACTATATAAAGTGCTTCACCCCGTCTGCGGGAAACCGATGGTGGGTCACGTATTGCGAACGGTTGATCAGGTACGCTGCGAACGCAGTGTTGTGGTTGTTGGCCATGGAGCGGAAACAGTTCGTTCTTATCTGGGAGATGCGGCGGAATATGTGCTGCAAGAAGAACAGCTTGGAACCGGCCATGCCGTGAAACAGGCAAAAGATCTTCTAGGCAGTGAACAAGGTTCGACGATCGTCATTTGCGGAGACACACCGCTAGTCACACCTGAGACACTGGAAGGCTTGCTGGAGCTGCACGAGAACAGCAAAGCTGCCGCAACCGTGCTGACGGCTCATATGGACAACCCTAAAGGCTATGGACGGGTTATCCGGGGCGAAGAAGGTAATGTACTGCGAATAGTGGAGCAGAAGGACTGTAGTCCTGAGGAAGACGCTGTGTGTGAGATTAATACAGGCACGTATTGTTTTGACAATGCTAAGCTGTTTGACGCGCTGGAAAAAGTAACGAACCAAAACGCGCAGCAAGAATATTATTTAACCGATGTCATCGGTATCATGAAACAAGCCGGCGAAACGGTGTTGGCTTATCAAACTGACGATCAAGCCGAATCCATCGGAGTTAACGACCGCCTGGCCTTGTCGCAAGCTGAGGGCTATATGAGGGAGCGTATAACACGTCGTCATATGCTGAACGGGGTAACGATAATTGATCCTGCTTCCACATATATTGGAGCCGATGTGACGATAGGCGCAGACACGGTTCTATATCCGGGTACAATATTAAAAGGGAATACCGTTATCGGCGGGGAGTGTGAGATCGGACCTAACAGTGAAATCGAAGATTCGGTTATTGCGGATGGAGTGTCTGTAAAATACTCAGTTCTCTGTCAAGCCGAAGTTGGCGAGAGCTCAACCGTAGGGCCGTTCGCTTATTTGCGTCCTGGTTCCAAACTGGGTGAGCACGTGAAGGTCGGCGACTTCGTTGAAGTGAAAAACTCAACGATTGATAACGGATCAAAAGTGTCCCACTTGAGTTATATTGGAGATGCAAAAGTCGGCAAGAACGTTAATGTTGGTTGTGGTGCGATAACGGTGAACTATGATGGTTATAATAAATCCGTTACCGAAATTGAGGATGATGCATTTGTTGGCAGCAACGTTAATTTGATTGCGCCGGTTAAGGTTGGTAAAGGCGCGTTTATCGTAGCTGGCTCCACCATCACTCAATCCGTGCCGGAGAACGATTTGGCAATAGCAAGACAGCGGCAGGAAAATAAGCCCGGTTACGCTGAAAAAATCCGGGCACACGCAAAAGCAAAGAAGAACAGTCAGTCACAATCATAATTGCTGTCCTCCCTTAAGCGAAGAAGCGGTGATCGGGCAGCCTAATTTCAATGAACCAGCACGGAGGGTTTCTATTCTATGACTTATCTTGATTCTAAATTGAAAATTTTCACTTGTAATTCCAACCCAAAGCTAGCCCATCAAATTGCCGATTATATCGGAATTCCGATGGGGGAGTCCCATACAACAAGCTTTAGCGATGGTGAGATCCAAGTAAAGCTCTCCGAAAGCGTCCGCGGCTGTCATGTATATATCGTGCAGTCTACCTGTGGACCGGTCAATGATAACCTGATGGAGCTTCTGGTTATGGTTGACGCACTGAAGCGTGCATCCGCGAAGAGCATCAATGTGGTTATTCCATACTATGGATATGCTCGTCAGGACCGTAAAGCGCGTTCCCGGGATCCAATCACCGCGAAACTGGTTGCAAATCTTATTGAAAAGGCCGGCGCCCATCGTGTCATCACCATGGATTTGCACGCGATGCAGATTCAAGGCTTCTTCGATATTCCGGTTGACCATCTTCTCGGTGTTCCGATCATTGCTCAATATTTCCGTTCGAAGCGAATTGAGAACCCGGTGGTCGTATCACCAGACCATGGTGGTGTAGTTCGTGCCAGAAAGCTAGCTGACTTCCTGAATGCTCCACTTGCGATCATTGATAAACGACGTCCAGAACCGAACGTTAGTGAAGTCATGAATATTATCGGAAATATCGAGGGCAAAACGGCGATCCTGATCGATGATATCATCGACACGGCTGGAACGATTTGTCTCGGCGCTAACGCATTGATGGAAGGCGGCGTAAAAGAAGTATACGCATGTTGTACGCACCCGGTACTTTCCGGTCCAGCGATGGAGAGACTGGAAAATTCCCCGCTTAAGGAAGTTATTGTGACGGACACAATTCCGATTACACATGATAATCCGAGCAGCAAGCTGACGGTATTGTCAGTTGCTCCACTCATGGGTGAAGCGATTATTCGTGTCCATGAAGAATTGTCCATCAGCAAGCTGTTCGAGATTGAATAATATTTGCTATAACTTACAGGGTTACGTTTCCTTCCTCAGGAAATGTAACCCTTGTCGGCTATAGCGGCATTTTGATAGAGATGATAGACTAACAGCTAGAGAAACCGTTTACAATTATGCTTGCGGGACATCAGTACCCAGGACGTGAGATGAAGGTAAAAGAGCTTCGGTTATACAAAGTTCCTTCGACTTCCACAAAATGAGCGTCAACAGCCGTGATAAGGCCAACTTCCATATGACATCCCTGCTCGTACACCTGCACCGGGATTGCGTGCTTCATGTGGTATTGAAAGTGGCTATGATGCGTCAATCTCTGTTCATAATTTTTCAATGCTGGTCCACCTTCTTATGTGAGGGTATAGATTAAGGGGTCTGATTAGCGCAAGCTGCGTTGCCCCGAATGATTGTGTTGTTCATATTGTACTCAGAAAGCTGTAAAGAAGAAAGTAAAATTACGGAAAGGAATTATACTGAAATGAAATGGATTGTCGGATTGGGCAACCCTGGTCCAGCTTATGAGAAGACGCGCCACAATGTTGGGTTTATGGCACTTGATGCCTTGGCGGTGCGTCATGGGATGAAATTTAATAATAACAAATGCAAATCGGTGATCGCAGAAGGCTTCATCGGAGGCAAGAAGACCGTTTTGATTAAACCAATGACATTTATGAATCTGTCAGGGGAAGCCGTACGTGCGTTTATGGATTACTATAAAGTCGATTTGGAAGATATGATTGTTGTATATGATGACCTAGACACTGCCGTTGGAAAAATTCGTCTGAGATACCAAGGCAGCGCAGGCGGACATAACGGCATCAAATCGATTATTCAGCATACAGGAACCCAAACATTTAATCGGGTAAGAATGGGGATATCACGCCCCGAACCGGGATTTGCTGTAGTTGATTATGTACTGGGGAATTTCCCTAAAAATGAACGTGACCTGTTAAAAAGTATGATAGAAACAACCTGTGATTCTCTCGAATACAGTCTGGACCATACTTTTGAACAGACGATGCAGAAATTTAACGGTTAGCTATCGTATCTGCCGCCTCATTGGCCTCACCAGTTAAATGGCGAGAAAGCGTCCGCAGGACAGGCTGTCTGAAAGGGTCTTAAGCCGGGCATACTGAAGGTATAAAAGACCTTCAGGAGGCATATGATGGCGATAAATTATACCTGCAGACACTGCCGGACATTTCAGGGCCGGATTGAATCGAGCGAGATTTCAGAGTCTCAGCTTGGATTCGATTCCTTGACCCCCGAGGAACGCAAGGATATAATAGCGTATGATTTTAACGGAGATGTTACCGTACGAGTGACCTGCGACCATTGCAGGGAAGCACTGGAGACTCATCCGGAGCTTAGTCTGTTGGCCAATCCTCTTCAGTAGGATATCATTTTTGAAAATCAGTCACATGATGTAATGTAAGACGGACGTAACGCGGTTAACAGAGGCCGCGCTTTAGCCTTGGCAGTTTGCTGAGGCTTCTTTTCGATTACACATTTCCCATAAATTCATTCGTTTGCATAAGAGAGGTGCCCCTTTTGTTACAAGCACTTATAGACGTCTTTTCGGAAGATTCGGACTTTAAGTCCATTGCGGCTGGCACATCGGCCGGCATGAGAGAACAGCTGATCTCAGGTCTATCTGGTTCGTCCCGGCAAATCTTGATGGCTGCATTGTATCAGAATCAGCAGCGTCCGCTGCTGGTGATTACGCACAATATGTTCTCGGCACAAAAGATTGCGGATGACCTTCAAGAGGTATTATCTGCAGACCAGGTGCTGCTGTATCCGGCCAATGAATTGGTGGCAGCGGAATCAGCAGTTTCAAGCCCGGAGACCCTCGCTCAGCGGATTGATGTACTGCACCGTTGTGCACGTGGCTTCCGGGGTGTTGTTGTTGCGCCGTTTTCCGGTGTGCGCCGTCTGCTGCCGGCCACGGAAGTAATGGCCGATGCCCGGATTATATTAAACGATGGTGGAATGCTTGAGCTAGAATCTTTTTTAAGCCGGATGATCGAGCTTGGGTACGAGCGTGTGGAGCGAGTGGAGAGCCGCGGCGAAATGAGCGTGCGTGGTGGAATTATCGATTTCTATCCAATGACGTCGGCATTTGCTTATAGAGTTGAGCTGTTTGACGAGGACATTGATTCCATCCGTACTTTTGATCCTTCTGACCAGCGCTCGATTGATAAGGTCAAAGAAGTGATCATTACGCCTTGCAAAGAAATAATTGCAGATACGGAGCGTTTGAGCCGTGCGGCGGATATTATCTCAAGAATGCTGGAGACCCAGCTGGAAAGAATGACTGATAGACAGGCAAAGCTTAGATTGCGTGAGGAAATTAACCGTGAGATGGAAATGCTGCGGGAGCGTGTCTATTTCCCAGAAATTTATAAATACATTTCACTGCTTTATCCGGAAAAAACGCATTTATATGATTATATGCCTGAAGACACGCTGCTTATTATGGATGAACCAGCACGTCTTCTTGAAACGGCCAAGCAGCTGGAACGAGATGAGGCCGAATGGAATTTGCATTTGATGCAAAACGGCAAGTCCTTGCCAGATCTGCCGCTGTCGCTCGACAGTGACGAGGTGATGTATCAGCATCGGTTCCAGACATTGCTCATTTCGATATTTTTGCGTCAAGTACCAAGAATCCAGCCACAGAACATCGTCAACTTTATTACCCGTGGCATGCAGGATTTTCACGGGCAGATGAACGTGCTTAAGGCCGAGGTGGAACGCTGGCATAAAACTGGCGTAAAAGTCATGATGTTGGCCGGCGGACAGGACCGTATGGATCGGATGAAACGTGTTCTTAACGATTACGGTATTGACGAGCCTGTAATGCTCGAGGGAAGTCTACAGAACGGCTTTGAGATGCCTTCGGTTCATGCTGCGATTATTACCGAAGCAGAGATGTTCTCGCAGAAGCAGCGGAAAGTACGCAAAACGAACAAAAACTTGGATAACGCCGAACGGATCAAAAGTTACACGGAGCTCAAAGTCGGCGACTATGTCGTGCATCAAAATCACGGTATCGGAAAATATATGGGGATCGGAACGCTTGAAATCAACGGCATTCACAAGGATTACATGCATATCCTTTATGCCGGAAGCGATAAGCTGTCCGTACCGATCGAGCAGATTGACCTCATTCAGAAATATGTGGGCTCTGAGGATAAGGAGCCGAAGGTTTATAAGCTCGGCGGCAATGAATGGACCCGCGTTAAGAACAAGGTCCGCTCGTCCGTTCAGGACATTGCGGATGATCTGATCAAGCTGTATGCTGACCGTCAATCCGCACCCGGCTATGGCTTTGAGAAGGATACAACGGAGCAGCAGGAGTTCGAGGACTTGTTCCCTTATGATGAAACCCATGATCAGCTCAGGGCCATTGGGGAGATCAAGAAGGATATGGAGCAGAACCGTCCGATGGACAGACTGCTCTGTGGCGATGTCGGTTACGGTAAGACCGAGGTTGCGGTCCGTGCAGCTTTTAAAGCTGCTATTGAAGGTAAGCAGGTGGCCGTACTTGTGCCGACGACGATTTTGGCTCAGCAGCATTATGAGACGTTCCGGGAGCGGTTTGCCAATTATCCGATCAACATTCAGGTGTTGAGCCGGTTCCGCAGCCGTAAGGAACAGAATGAGACCATCAAGAAGGTGAAGCAGGGAACGGTCGATATTTTGATCGGAACGCACCGTCTTTTATCGCAGGATCTCGTATTTAAAGATCTGGGTCTGCTGATTGTCGATGAGGAGCAGCGGTTTGGCGTAACCCACAAGGAAAAGCTGAAGCGCCTCAAGACGAATGTAGACGTGCTGACGCTGACGGCGACCCCGATTCCGCGTACGCTCCATATGTCGATGCTCGGTGTGCGTGATTTGTCTGTCATTGAGACTCCGCCGGAAAACCGTTTCCCGGTGCAGACGTATGTTGTTGAGCACAGTCAGACTCTTGTGAGAGAGGCAATTGAGCGGGAGCTGGCGCGCGGAGGACAAGTATATTATCTTTATAACCGGGTACAGGGTATACAGGAAATGGCTGCCCAAATCTCCATGCTCGTTCCAGAGGCTAAGGTGGGGGTAGGACACGGCCAAATGTCTGAAACTGAACTGGAGAAGACCATTCTGGACTTCTTGGACGGTGAATATGACGTACTTGTAAGCACCAGCATTATTGAGACGGGTGTAGACATTCCGAATGTGAACACCTTGATTGTTCATGATGCGGACAAAATGGGACTGTCCCAGTTGTATCAGCTGCGCGGCCGGGTTGGTCGTTCCAATCGGATTGCTTATGCTTACTTCACATACCAACGCGACAAGGTGCTGACTGAAGTAGCTGAAAAGCGCCTCCAATCTATCAAGGAATTCACGGAGCTCGGCTCCGGCTTCAAAATCGCGATGCGCGACTTATCGATTCGCGGAGCGGGAAATCTGCTCGGTGCTGAACAGCACGGATTTATTGCCTCCGTCGGCTTTGATTTGTATTCGCAGATGCTGGCCGAAGAAATTCAGAAGCGTAAAGTAAGTATGTTGGGTGAGCAGGTAGTTCCCTCCCAAGACTGGAATACCTCCATTGATCTTGGAATTGATGCTTATTTGCCGTCGGATTATATCTATGACAGCATTCAGAAGATTGAGATATACAAGAAAGTGGCAGTCGTGGCTTCATTCGATGAAGCGGCTGAGCTTGAAGATGAGCTGCTTGACCGATTCGGAGAGTTGCCACAGGCGGTGCAAAATCTGCTTGCGGTTTCGCGTCTGAAAGTGTTCGGACGGATGTACGGAATAGACTCTATCTCTCAACGCGGAGATGATTTGCTTTTGCAGTTTTATGAAGGACAGGATAAGGTAATTAATACAGCTCAGCTTGCGCAAGTTGGAAATCTGTTCGAAAGACGTGTACAATTTGAACAGGGCCAAAACATGCTGATCCGTCTGAAGGGCAAAGGCCTTTCGGATCAACAGCTGTTGGAACTGCTGGAGCAGTTTCTTGAGGCTGCCAAGGAGCCATTCAACCGGAAGGGAGATTTACAAAATGCCGTCAAGAAATAAAAAGGCATGGAAAACATTTATCGTATCGCTAACTGCGGTAATGTCCATGTCGGTGCTCGCTGCATGCGGGGACGACACTAATAATAAACAACCACAGAAGGACGACAGTAAAGTCGTAGTTAAATACAAGGGTGGGGAAATCACCGAGAAGGAATTCGACCTGGAACAGCGGGTGATGCAGTTCATGTCTCCAGAATACGCCCAGTTTCTGCAGATGGACCAATTTAAAGAGTACTTGGCCAAGCAGGGAGTTACTTACGAATATCTTTATTCCAAAGCCGGTGATGAGGCGAAGAAAGCGGCCGAAAAACAGGCTGATGATATGGTAAAGCAGTACAAAAACGCGATGGGTGAAGAGGAGTTCAAAAAAGCTCTCGATGCTCAAAAGCTGACGGAGCAGGATCTTAAAAATTACATGCTTCGCGTCATGACCGTGATGGAGGATCAGAAGAACAAGGTGACGGAAGAGGATATCAAGAAGGAGTTCGAGAGCAATAAATTGGACTACTCCGTAATTAGTGTCCGCCATGTTCTGATCGGCTTTACAGATCTCGAAGGCAAGGAGCGCAAGGAAGAAGATGCTTTAAAACTTGCTAAAGAGGTTAAATCTAAACTGGACAAGGGTGAGGACTTTGCCAAGGTTGCAAAGGAGTATTCCGAGGATCCGGGCTCTAAGGATGAAGGTGGCCTGTATGAGAACAAGGAAGCACGCACCTGGGTTACCCAGTTCAAGGAACAAGCACTGACACTTCCACTGAACAAAATCAGTGACCCTGTTGAGACAGATTACGGTTACCATATCATGAAGGTTGAAAGCCGTAAGGAAGTCACGTATGACAAGCTGAGTGATACCCAGAAGGAAGGCATTCATAACGAACTGGCTTCGGCCAAAGTCGACACGTTCATGAAGAATGAGCTGAACGATCTGATTGAAAAAATGGATCTTCCAAAGAGTGAGACTCCTGACAAACCAGCTACTGAAGGTGAGGACAAGGGAGCCGAAAGCACAGATAAGGCCCCTGCAACAGACGAGGGAACGAAAGACGGCAAGCAAACAGAAGACAATAAGAAAACGGAAGATACCGGAAAATAAGGAAGGCGGACAAGCTAGCTCAGGACAGCAGGCTTTAGCCCCGTGTTTTTTTCACAGTCTATCCACTAATCCTTAGTCAGTCATCTGATGAAAAAAACAAAATCGCGCAGATGAGGATCGGTTTCCTTCCGGCCCCTCATTTATGCAGTTTATCCTGTATCTCGGGCTGAGCTACGTTTTTGAGGTGTGTTAAAGGAAGTCGATAGATCCATAGCGCGGATACTGCGTTATGGATCTTTTTGCCCGATATCCCTGCTGGTTCAAAAAGAAAATAACTCTTTCGCAACCAATATAGGACTGAGCATGTATAAGGATATGGGAAAGGATGAATACTATGGTCAGACATTACACTTATATACCTGGGGACATCCTCTTCCCGTATCGATCAGTAGTTTGAAAAATCTTCTTAAGAAAGTGGGGCAACATGTGAAATGAAAGCTACTGGAATCGTCCGCCGTATAGATGACCTCGGGCGCGTGGTCATCCCAAAAGAAATTAGACGCACACTGCGTATCCGTGAAGGAGATCCGCTTGAGATTTTTGTTGACCGAGATGGAGAAGTAATTCTAAAGAAATACTCTCCAATCGGGGAACTGGGAGACTTCGCGAAGGAGTATGCCGAATCATTGTATGAAGGCACAGGTCACATTACGATCATCTCCGACCGCGATACATTCATCGCTGTAGCCGGGGGATCCAAGAAAGAATATTTGGACAAGCAGATCGGTAACCTGCTCGAAAACTGTATGGAAAACCGCAAGACTGTGTTGGAAACGAACAAAGGCACATATGAGATCAGTAAAGATACACCAGAGGAATTTTCCTGCTTTGTAGCGGCTCCAATCGTTACAGGTGGAGATCCGATCGGCAGTGTGCTGCTGCTGAATAAAGACGAATCGGTTACGATGGGCCAGATGGAAGTGAAGATGGCTGAAACAGCCGCTGCATTTCTTGGCAAGCAAATGGAGCAATAAGATTAAGACGCTCCTTTCCGCATAGAAGTAACTACTCCCGCTGATCTTCGGGCCGTACCGGTCCGAGGCAGGTGGGAGTTTTTTTTGATGAGATAAGAAAGTATATGTTTGGACCGCGTATGGACTAGTGGTGACAGGTTTAGTGACCTTAGGGAATACGTGCGGAAATGAACGTCAGCTAGTCTAATTTTGAGTCTGTGTTCCGGTTCCGGTTATAATGGGATATCAAAAGACCTGTTAAACAGGAGAGGCAAGGAATGGTTACAGACGATGAAACCTACTGAATCAGGATCAAGGCTTCTTCAAGGGGCATTTATTCTCAGCGCAGCAGCGATTGTCTCCAAGCTGATCGGAACACTGCAAAAAATACCGCTGCAAAACATGGGCGGCGACGCTGTTTTCGGCATTTATAATACGGTTTACCCTTTATACATGATGATCATTACGATAGCTGCGGCTGGATTCCCGGCGGCTCTATCGAAATATGTGGCCGAATATGAGGCAGCGGGACGGCGGGAAGAGAGCCGGAGGATGCTTCGTGTATCGACGGCCGTCCTTGTCTTGTTCGGTCTTATACTGGGAGCAGCTATGTATTTCGGCGCTCCGCAGCTCGGAGTATGGATCGGAGATGATCATGTCGTACCTGCACTTCGCAGTGGGGCACTGGCCTTGGCTTTTGTGCCGTGGATGGCGCTTCTGCGGGGATATTTCCAGGGGCTTCACAACATGGTACCGACAGCGGTGTCGCAGATTGTGGAGCAGAGCGTGCGTGTGGCTGTCATGATCGTTCTTCTGCTATACATGACAGGTGCAGGGGCAGATGTTGATGAGATCGCAGCCGGTGCGTTGTTCGGATCAGCTGCAGGCGGAGCGGCAGGATTGCTTGTGATGGCATTTTATTGGCGTAAACATGCTTATTCGCGGAGAACAATGACTGTGGGGGAAGAGCCGGAAGGCACTGGCTCGCGTGCAGCAGAACAGCATCACCATACAGTTCAGCTGCCTGCAGCGCGGGAAAGGTATGGCCAAATGCTTCGGCGTCTGGCTGTCTATGCGGTACCTATATGCTTAAGCGCACTTGCTGTGCCGCTAATCGGTCTCGTAGACACGTTTACGGTACCCAGACTGCTGAAAGACACCGGTTTGCCGGGTGAGGCTGTGATGGCCGAATTTGGTGTATATAACCGGGGTCTTCCGCTTGTGCAGCTTGTGACCATGATGGCTACTTCACTGTCTGTATTGTTTATTCCTGCCCTAGCGGAAGCTAAGTTTAAAGGAGAGACTGGGCAAGTGGTCAACCAGTGCCGCCTTGCGCTGCGTTGGTTCTGGCTGTTTGGCCTTGCAGCATCCGTTGGCCTGGCAGTGCTGGCCGAACCGATCAACATTATGCTGTATCAGGATGCGGAAGGCAGTGGCGTCATGCGCTGGATCTCTTTCACGGCGGTTGGCGGCACGGTTAGCATTATCTCAGCGGCGTTATTGCAGGGCGTTGGCATCGTCAGGGCTCCGGCGGTCCATCTGCTGGCGGCAGCTCTGCTTAAGCTAGGACTTAACCTACTGCTGGTGCCTGAGTGGGGTATTACCGGCGCAGCCATTGCCGGCGTGGCCGCGCATTTCGTCGCCGCTGCGCTGAACGTGGCAATGCTGGTTCGCTCTATCGGCGTCCGGCTTCGTGCCGTAAACCTGCTTGCGAAGCCCGCGTTTATGCTCGCGGGACTGGCACTGGCCGCCTGGGGTGCTGCTAGCGCGGCCAGCAGTATTCTTGCAGCGTCCGGCTTTGCCCCGGGCCGCATAAGCGCCGCGGCCGCAAGTTTGGCCGGCGTCGTGGCTGGAGGCGGCGCCTTTCTGGCGGGAGCCGCGCTCACGAAGCTCCTCACAGAGGAGGAGCTTCTCATGCTGCCGAAGGTCGGCAGACCGCTGGCAGCAATGCTCAAGGCAATGCGTGTGATGCGCTGATGAGTGGCCCGGCGTGAGATGTTTTTTCGTCTGTGGTATAGTAGTGTACGACAAACACCGCCCTTGCTAAGGCGGACGAAGAGCGGAGGAAGCTTTATGAGTGCAGCCATCACGGTTGTCGGTCTCGGTTCGGGCAATCCGGACAGGCTGACTTTAGGCATTATGAAAACATTGCAGCACGCAGCCAAGGTGTATGTGCGCACCTTATCGCACCCGGTTATTACGGCACTGGAAGAACTGGGTGTAAAGATGGAATCATTCGACCAGGCCTATGAGAGCCACGACACGTTTCCGGAGGTTTATGATTACATTGCTTCTGCGTTAATCCAAACATCCCAGGCGGAAGGCGACGGCAGTGAGATTGTCTACGCAGTGCCGGGACACCCTATGGTAGCGGAGGCGACTGTAAAGCTGCTTCGGGAGCGATGCTCGAAGCAGAACATATCTCTGACGGTGCTGGGTGGCGAAAGCTTCCTCGACGAGGCCTTCGTCCGTCTTGGATTTGATCCAATTGAAGGCTTTCAGCTGCTGGATGCTGCCGAACTTCGCAGCAGTCTCATTCAGCCGCAACTTCATACGCTGATCGGCCAAGTGTATGATATGTTTACTGCATCAGAGGTTAAGCTCGCACTGATGGAAATATATCCGGATGAGTATGAGGTTATTGTAGGACATGCACTCGGTGTGGAAGGGGAAGAGTCCATTGTCCGCATTCCGTTGTACGAACTGGACCGCATAGAGGGGTACGGAAACCTGTCGCTGGTCTACGTGCCCCGGAGCGATGACGATCAGCTTCGTCAACGGACCTTCGCCCGGCTTCACGAAATCGTCGGCATTCTTCGAAGTCCCGAGGGCTGCCCTTGGGACCGGGATCAGACTCATGAGTCCATCCGTAAGAACCTGATTGAAGAAACATACGAGGTTCTGGAAACGATTGATGAGGATGACCCTGAGCATATGCAAGAGGAGCTTGGCGATTTGCTCCTTCAAATTTTGCTGCACGCTCAGATGGAAGAGGAACTCGGTACGTTTACGGTCTATGACGTGATTCAAGGCCTGAACGACAAGCTGATTTTCCGCCATCCTCATGTGTTTGGCGAGAACTTCGCCAAGGACGCTGAGGCTGCTCTACAAAACTGGGAGCAGATGAAAGCAGAAGAGAAGCGGCGCAAGGGACTTGATCCGGAAAAGGCATCTGCACTGGACGGTATTCCCCGTGACCTACCTGCGCTGATGAAAGCCTACAAGCTGCAGAAGAAAGCATCTAAAGTCGGTTTTGACTGGGATGATATCAACGGTGTGTTTCAAAAAATCGAGGAAGAACTTGCTGAGCTCCGCGAAGCGGTAGCCGAAGGGCAGTCGCCGGATGAACAGGCGCTTGAGCTGGGCGATTTACTATTTGCTGTAAGCAATGCGGCCCGGTTTATCCAAGCGGATCCGGAGGAAGCTTTGTCGAGAACAAACCGGAAGTTTGTTACAAGATTCCGATATATCGAAGAACAGCTGGAGGCACAGGGTAAGACGGTACATGACAGCACGCTCGATGAGATGGAAGTTTTGTGGCAATCGGCCAAACAAATTTCGTCACCTGATGGCGGCGACAAGCCGTGAAAAAACATATTTTTTCTCGCAAAAAATAAAAAAATAGGGTGTTGCGGCAGGAATTCAGTAAGAAACCCAGAATATTCATGTAAGGCGAATCGCGGCTTATGCTGCTGATCTACTGCCAGCAATACGGAATCTTTTACTTTTCTGATAATTGGGAGGATTTAATTCATGAACAAAACAGATCTGATCAACAACATTTCCAGCAAAAGCGGATTGACTAAAAGAGACGTAGAGAACGTCCTGAACGGTTTCCTTGGCGAAATCACAGATGCCCTTGCTAGCGGCGACAAAGTACAATTGATCGGCTTCGGTACATTCGAAACCCGCAAACGCGCAGGCCGCACGGGCCGCAACCCGCAAACAGGCAACACTATCGAAATTCCTGAGTCCAACGTTCCTGCATTCAAAGCGGGTAACAAACTTAAAGAAGCTGTAAAGTAATGCGTGTCGATAAATTCCTTAAAGTATCGAGGTTAATCAAACGGCGTACCGTAGCGAAGGATGTATCGGATCAAGGACGGGTGCTGATCAACGGCCGTGAGGCCAAGCCAAGCAGTACAGTCAAGGTGGGCGACGAGATCACGGTCCAATTTGGCCAGAAGCTGGTCACAGTCCGCGTCGAGCGTCTTGCCGAGACGACCCGTAAAGATGAGGCTGCAAGCCTCTATGCCTTGGTTAAGGAAGAACCGATCGCCAAAGATAACGGGTTGAACTGGTAAGATCAATCTGCTTATAAAGCACTCTCTCACGAATGTGAGGGGGTGCTTTTTTGTTCTCGCAGAAACGCTCATCGTCATTGAGAAGGACGACGAAGTTGTTTCTACTTGTTCGAAAAGGTATAGCCGCAGTTCTAAAGACAGGCTCCACCCCATAAGCTATTTTTAAAAGGAGGGGTACATGCCATGATCGACCAAGGGAAGGGTAAACATCATGACCTGCGGATGCAAAACCGTAAGCAGCTTGACATAACCGGCGTCCAAAATGTGGAGAGCTTCGACAGTGAAGAGTTTTTGCTGCAGACCGAACTCGGGCATCTGACCATCCGGGGGCAAAATTTACATATTAAAAATCTCAGCCTGGAAGAGGGGCTGCTGTCTATTGAAGGACTGGTACATTCCCTTATCTACCTGAATCCCGGATCCCAGGCTAAAAATAAAAGCCTCCTCGGCAAGCTGTTTAAATGAATCCGCAAATCCAATGGATAACGCTGCTCTGGATGCTCTTCTCCGGAGCAGCCATGGGACTGGCCTATGACAGCTACCGGGTGCTGGCAGGCCAGCTCCGTTTTCCCAGATGGTCACAACATGCGCTGGACCTTGTCTACTGGATCGCAGCCGCGTTGTTTGTATTCAAGATGCTGTATGTTACCAACTACGGCCAACTGCGTTTTTATGTGTTTGTAGGACTCTTTTTAGGGGTTTGGATCTATTTTTTATTATGGAGTGTTATAACCAGACGTTTTGTGGTAATGTTAATTCAGGTGGCAAAACGCTTGCTGTCGGTTTTAATGACAATGTTTCGTATATTGGTCTGGAATCCGATCAAGGGTATCCTGAACCTGCTGAAAGGTCTGTTCAAACTTCTATGGAGATTGGTCATGTTCCTTTTACGCATGGTACTGCGATGCTTGTTGCCTTTTTGGAGTCTTCTGAAATGGATGCTGAGGCCGATCACATCACGTATAGTGATGCCGGTGTGGTGCAAGCATGTGGCGGACAAGGTTATAAAGGCGTGGAAGCGCTGGTTTTAGGAGGAATGAGTCATGGGAAGATTTGCTGAACAACCGAAGCAGGCTCCCCAAAAGACAATAAAGAACAGAGGCGCACTTCGGCGCAGAAGAATGTATATGGCCATGATGGCGCTGTTTTTGATCTGGGCAGGTTCAACGCTCTGGTCTCAAAATGTTCATATCCAGAATCGGAATGAAACGCTGGCAGAGAAACGCACCGAGCAGAAGGCTGTACAAGAAGCGTGGAACGAGCTGAATCTTGAGGTCGAACGACTGCAGGATCCCGAATATATCGGGCAAATCGCCAGGAAGAAGTTCGGACTTTATCCACCGAACGAAGTTCCGATTATTCAACCGCATAATTCGGGTGAATAATGTCGGTAAAGCCATGACATACGTCTGTTGACCTCTTTTAGGTCATTGGGTATAATCAAATCACCGCAGCGAGATTCAAGAAATCGGACTGTATATTTTTAAGGGAGGATCATTTTATTCTATGGCAATTGAAGTGGGCACCAAGTTAGAGGGCAAGGTGACAGGCATAACGCATTTTGGAGCATTTGTGGATCTGTCAGGAGGTGTCACGGGTCTCGTTCACATCTCGGAGATCGCCGACAATTACGTTAAGGATGTCAACGATCACTTGAAGATCAACGATGTCGTTACCGTGAAGGTGATTAATGTCGACAAGGACGGCAAGATCGGTCTTTCGATCAAGCAAGCTGTCGACAAGCCGGCTTCCGAAAGTCGTCCACCCCGCGCACCAAGACCGGAACGCAGTGGAGGCGGAGAACGATTCGGAGGTGGCGGTGGAGGATATAACCGTGAACGTGGCGGACGCCCGTTTAAGCCTGCGGTCAATAAGCCTTCATTTGAGGATAAAATGTCACGCTTCCTGAAAGATAGTGAAGAACGTATTTCTTCGCTTAAGAAGAATACAGAGGGCAAACGCGGTGGACGCGGAGCCAAACGGGTGTAATTCGATAAAATATAAAGTTACCGCAGAGGGAAATAACCTTCTGCGGTTTTTTTGTCGCGTGATGCAAGGGTACGACAGGTTCCTACGTGATTTACGCCGCCAAAACGCTAATTGGTAAATTTAAGGCGCCCCAATTCGGGAAATTGATTAACCAAAATGTGGATGAATAAATCAAAAAAATGGGAATAGATCAAGGGATTAGCCTATCTCTTCCGAGCTTTCGCGGGGGCAGGCTTTTTTGTCGGAAATTTCTTTGGGGCTTGTCCGGTGTTCTGACAAACTTTCTCGGCACAAGAGTTTTATAATGGGACCAACAAATTCGTGAAGAATGGGGTGCCAGGGTGATGGAAAAAAGAAATGTAGTCATGTTTCCGGGGACAGAGACGGCAAAAGGAGGAGCGGGAGCTATTCGTGCCCGCTTGGCGGAACGTATCGGGCAATTATCCTTCGTGAAGCGACCCATCGAACTGCTGGCCGCGAAGAAATGGATGATATTGCTGACATTTATGGGATTTTTGCTGGGAAGAGCTATGATCCTGGACGAGCTGTCACCGTTTGCAGTTGCTTATTTTGCAGTCATCGCTTTTATTCGCAGAGATTATTTGCTCCCGGTCGGAGCAGCTGTTGTAGCGGGAAGTATATTTGCATCAGGTTCATCTTTTCTCATGATTCCGGCTGAGCTTATCCTTTTCTACTTTATGCTCAGAGGGCTGGAGACGTATGAACGGGCGGAGCTGTCCTATGCACCAATAATGGTGTTTGTGTCCACCTTCGTGGTGAATCTGTTCGCGTTGCTGGTCGGTCCATCCATGACCTGGTACTCCATGATAATGATGACATTAGATGCGGTGCTTGGGTTTGTGCTTACACTGGTATTTATCCAAGCCATTCCGGTATTTACCTTACGCAAAAAAAATTATGTGCTTAAGAACGAGGAAATCCTTTGTCTGATCATCTTGCTCGCATCCGTAATGACAGGAGCTGTGGGCTGGGTAGTCCAAGGGCTATCCGTAGAACATGTATTGTCACGCTATTTGATCCTGTTGTTTGCTCTTGTTGGAGGAGCTCCGCTGGGTGCTTCCGTCGGGGTGGTTACCGGCTTGATTCTTAGCTTGGCGGATATCTCGGCATTTGCTCAGATGAGTCTATTGGCTTTTTCGGGAATGCTGGCTGGTATGCTTCGGGAAGGCAAGAAAGGCGGTGTTTCGCTCGGGATGCTGCTAGGCGCGACGATATTGTCCATTTACTTCAACAAGCCAAACGAAGTGATGCTCTCTACTTGGGAAACCTGTATAGCGATCGGACTGTTCCTGGTTACACCTAGAGGTGTGATGCAGGCGATTGGCAAGTATGTGCCTGGTACGCAGGACCATACGAAGTCACAACATGAGTATGCGAAGCGGGTTCGGGATCTGACAGCAGATCGGGTAACCCAATTCTCTAAGGTATTCCGCCAGCTGTCGCAAAGCTTCGGGCAGACAACTGGAACGATGCAGCCTCCCGGCAAACAGACGACGGAGGAAATGAATCATTTCATGGATGCGGTGGCGGATGGAACATGCTCGTCCTGCTTTAAGCGGAATCACTGCTGGGATGCGAAATTTTATCAGACCTATAAATATATGACCGATATGATGACAACTATAGAAGAAAATCCAGATCTGGAGGCCAAGGATCTGCCGCCGGTGTGGGATAAGATATGTGCCAAAAAAGAAGAAGTGCTGGGTGTTCTCAAGCAGCAGTATCATCTATATCAACATGATATGCAATGGAAACGCCAAATATTCGATAGCCGTCATCTGGTTGCGGAACAGCTATCCGGTGTGTCGCAAGTCATGGAGGACTTGGCACGGGAGATCAAACGGGAAAGTCAGACGATGTATATCCAGGAAGAACAGATTCGTGAAGCGCTGCAGCATCTTGGCCTATCCATTCAAGGTATTGATATTATCAGTTTGGACTCGGGTCACGTAGAGATAGAAATCATTCATGCATATACCCGGGGGTATGATGAGTGCCGGAAGATTATCGCTCCGCTTCTCTCGGATATCATAGGTGAACATATTGCCGTTGTGGAAGAGACGATGACTCATCCGCGTGATGGGCTCGCGACCGTGCGGTTTGGTTCGGCTAAAACGTTTGAGATTACGACAGGTGTGGCCGCTGCGGCCAAAGGTGGAGATTTGCTGTCGGGAGACAGCTTCAGTACGGTTGAACTTGGAAATGGCACCTTTGCAGTGGCGCTGAGTGATGGAATGGGGAATGGAGAAAGAGCTAGAATGGAGAGCAGTTCGGCACTTAATATTTTGGAACAGCTGCTGCAGTCGGGAATGGATGAGAAGCTTGCGATCAAATCGGTCAATTCGATTCTGATGCTGCGTTCGCCAGATGAAATTTATGCAACGGTGGATATGGCACTGATTGATCAATATTCAGCACAGACTATTTTTTTGAAGATAGGTTCAACACCGAGTTTTATTAAACGGGGCAATGAAGTCATTCCTGTTACCGCAAGCAACCTACCGATCGGCATTATTCAGGATATTGAGGTGGATCTCGTGTCCTTACAGCTCCAGGCGGAGGATGTGCTTATTATGATGACGGACGGCATTTATGATGCGCCGGGCTACGCCGTAAACAAGGAACTTTGGATGAAGCGGATCATTCAGGAAGTGAACAGCTCAGACCCTCAAGAAATAGCAGATTGCTTGCTGGAAAAGGTGATACGGTATCAGCAAAATCAGATTCACGATGATATGACAGTTGTAGTTGGTCGTGTGGATCACTTCCACCCCGAGTGGGCCAACGTTCACGTGCCGGGTTTTGCACGGATGGAGCGGCCCCGTACGGTAAGCTGATAAAGTGAACTAAATATTTATAATATCAGTCTATGAGATTATAAGGGAATCCGTGGCGAACCTTTCGTCTATTCTTTCAATTTATCGTTTGAACTCTATAAAAAATGGGAATGATAGAGACAAGACGATAGTTTAATGATGTGACGGGGAGGTAGCAGGGAAATGAAACAAATATTGCTCATTACGGACGGTTGCTCTAATGTCGGCCCGAGCCCGATTATGGCGGCAGCGCATGCGCTGCAAGAAGGGATTACGGTCAATGTTGTCGGTGTGCTTGATTATGGGACGATAGGCGAGCTGGGCGGATTTGAAATTCAAGAGATTGCGAAAGCCGGGGGAGGCATTCACCGGATTGTTGGAACCCCGCAGCTTGCCAGAACGATGCAGATGATGACCCGTAAAACGGTAGTTCAAACCATACAGCAGGCGGTTAATAAAGAAATACAGCAAATTTTAGGAGGGGGTGCCCTTGAGGATCTTCCGCCTGATAAACGATCCCAGGTGGTTGAAGTAGTGGACGAGCTCGCCGAGACCTCGCCCCTGCAGGTTGCGCTTCTGATTGATGCAAGTGCAAGTATGAAACCTAAGCTTGGTGCAGTTGAGGAAGCGATCCGAGATCTGATGCTCAGTTTAAAAGCACGTGCAGGCTCAAGCCGACTGGCGGTATTTCACTTTCCCGGACGCGGGAGCGGAGAAGATGTCGTCAAAGATGTCGATTGGACTTCCGATCTGGACGGAGCAAGAGGATTATTCCATCGGCTTCAGATGAAGGGCGCCACTCCGACGGGGCCGGCACTGCTAAAGGTGATTGATTATTACCGATATGGTACACTAGAAGGTAATCAATCATGGCAGGGTGATTCCGGCCAAGAGGAAGGGATGCTCGGTGACTACGTTGTCTAATCCTGGTTATCCGCCGGGGACCGTAATTACAGGGAAATGGCGGAAGAAAAGGTACATCGTGGAACGGATGTTAGGCAAAGGGGCAAACGGCCGAGTCTATCTGGTGCAGCGGCCCGGACATACGGAGCGCTATGCCTTAAAAGTAGGTTACGATACACTTGATCTTCAGTCGGAGATCAATGTGTTGAACACGTTGAAAGAGCAGATGTCTGATCATTATTTGGTTGAAGCCGATGATCATCAGGACAGCAGCGGAGAAGTTCCTTTTTACGTAATGCGGTACATCGAGGGAAGCCAGCTTCAACATTTTATACGCTCGCGTGGAAGAGAATGGCTTGGTCTTGTTGGGCTCAAGCTGCTGGAGAAGCTCACTGTACTGCATAGGTCCGGCTATATATTCGGCGACCTTAAGCCTGAGAATGTCATGGTTTCGGCTTACGGTCAAGTGGAATTGATCGACTATGGCGGTGTCAGTGCGGTTGGCCGTAGTGTGAAGCAGTTTACGGAATGGTACGACCGCGGATATTGGAATGCCGGTAGCCGAACCGGCGATGAGGCCTATGACCTGTTCTCGTTTGCCGTGATGTGTATCCAGCTGTTGGATGAAGAGGTCCTTAGGACGGCCTCCGCACAGTTGCCCCAGATCCGCAGTGTTGCGGATCTTCAGGTAGCACTGCGAAAGAGCCCGCAGCTCAAGCCATATGCCGGCTGGCTGAGTAAAGCTCTCGCGGGCGGGTTCGCAGATTCACGAGAAGCGGTGAACCTTTGGAAAAATACCGTATATTCTCCATCCCGGTGGGAAAGTGGACAAGGGAAGACGCCGCTGTGGCTCAAAAATTCTTTTGTCATGTCACTCATTATCTTAGCCTGCGCTGTTTATTTGTTCCTTCGAACTTAAATGGAAGTCTCATGGAACCTGTGATATACAGCCTGTTTACCGGCATAAAAAGGGGACAATGAAATTGGAGCAGGATTATTTGAAATCATTAGTTGAACGTGTTGAGGATGTGGCAACCGAGAAGCAGCTGTGGGATGAAGGAGACACAATCATTGTGGCTGTTTCCGGCGGTCCGGATTCGGTGGCTCTATTGCACGTTCTCCATGAGATTTCAAGTCGGCGTACACCGCTTAAGCTGATCTGCGCCCATGTACATCACGGATTCCGTCAGGAATCTGACGACGAGGCAGTCATGGTACAAAGGCTCGCCGAAAGTTTGGGCATCCCTGTGGATACAGCTTATATTGATGTGCCGGCCTATATGAAATCAAGCGGAAAAGGCGGCCAGGAAGCGGCGCGTGACAAACGGTACGAATTCCTGTTTGAAACGGCAAGGAAATATGGAGCGAAATCCATTGCACTGGCCCATCATGCAGATGATCAGGCAGAGACGGTACTCATGCGTCTGCTGCGGGGAACCGGACCATCGGGTCTGGCCGGTATGAAAATCAAAAGATCCCAAAAAAATGTGGAACTGATCCGTCCGTTTCTTCGTATTAACAAAACGGACCTGATTGAGTTATGCGATCAACGTGGTTACTCCTATGCAATTGATTATAGCAACATGCTGACAAAATACCGCCGCAATGCAGTTCGACTGGAGGTATTTCCTTTCTTGGAGCAGTACAACACACAGATTTCTTCTTCTCTTAACCAGTTAGCTGAAGTGACTGGTGAGGAAGATGATTACATGGAGCTTGCTGCTGAGGATGCTTACCGCTCTCTTGTTAGGGAGATCGATGGAAGGACGTCTTTTGACGCACCTTCCTTTTTGGGCTTACATGTTGCTTTACAACGGCGTTTGATTAAACTAATATTAAATTATCTGTCGGCAGACCAGGAAAATACGGATTTCGTTAAGATTGAAACGGTCCGCCAAGGAGTTTTGCAGGATCGCCGGACCAATTGGCGACTGGATTTAGGGGGAGGATTGACCTGTATCCGTGAATACGGAGAGGTAAGCTTTTGCCCTAAGCCGCTTGCAGGACAGGGGAAGTACATATATCAGTTGAATTCCCCCGATGGACCGGATCTGGTTCTGCCGGAAATCGGAAAAATTTTAAAGCTTGCGCTTGTGGATGGAGAGGAAATGAGGGACGGCATAAAGTTGGCTTCAGGAGAAGCTTCCTTTGATGCGGATCAGCTACTTTTCCCTTTAACCGTACGCTGCAGGCAGCCCGGAGACAAGATGAAGGTCATGGGATTAAACGGCAGCAAAAAGGTGAAAGATATTCTCATTGATGAGAAAATTCCTCCTTCCGTACGTTCCATGATCCCCATGGTGTGCGATGGCTCAGGTAGCATCGTATGGATTCCGGGTGTAAGACGCTCTGTTCACGCTGCCGTTGGGCGGCATACAACATGTATTCTCCGCATGGAACTCGTGAATGCGGGGAAAGCGTAAAATGGGAATGGCCCGTTTTACACTTTCATAGTATAAACACGTAGGAGGTTCGCTCAGTTGCAGAATGACATTCAGGAAGTGCTCATCAGCGAAGAAGAAATACAGGCTAAGATTAAGGAATTAGGGGAAAAACTCAGCGCAGAATATGAGGGACGCGATCCTTTGGTGATTTGTGTTCTCAAAGGTGCGTTTATTTTTATGGCAGATTTGGTTAAAAACATTACGGTACCGATGGAACTGGATTTCATGGCGGTGTCGAGTTACGGTGCTTCTACGAAATCATCCGGTGTAGTTAAAATTATTAAAGACCTGGATGAATCCGTTGAAGGCAGAGACGTACTGATTGTCGAAGATATTATCGACAGCGGTCTGACACTCAGCTACCTGATCGACCTGCTTGAGAACCGTAAAGCCAAGTCGATTGCTGTGGTGACTCTGTTTGATAAACCGGCACGCCGGACTGTAGACCTGCAGGCAGACTATGCCGGGTTTGTTCTTCCGGATGCGTTTGTCGTAGGATATGGACTCGATTATGCCGAGCATTACCGGAACCTCCCCTACATCGGGATTTTGAAACCGGAAATTTACAGCAACTAAATACTACGCCGGATCACGGATCACTGCTCCATCCCGCATTGTTGAGATGGTCAGACAGGCTGTGGTAAAATATCTTATGTGTCTTTGAGAGGAGGTAGGGGATGAATCGGTTCATCCGGAATTCTGGTTTTTATTTAATTCTATTTTTAGTCGTGGTGGGCATTGTTCAATTCGTTACCAATGGTAACGAAGTAGCCGATACCCCTAGGTATGATCAACTGCGGCAGGAAATTAAGGCCAACAACATAAAAGAAATAACAGCTCAATTTGACGGTTATGCTTACCTTGTGACCGGTAAATATAATACGCCTAAGGGCGAGAAGAAATTAGAGAACTTCTCGACCTATATCCCGGCTACGGATGCTGCGATGGAAGAACTCGTTGCGGCGAGTGATCATAACCACATCCAATTTACCGTTAAGAAAATGGAAGGTCAGAGCATTTGGCTGACATTGTTATCTTCTTTTATTCCGCTCGTGATTATGTTTGTTCTGTTCTTCTTCCTGTTTAACCAGGCACAGGGCGGCGGCGGCAAAGTAATGAACTTTGGTAAGAGCAAAGCCCGTCTATATAATGAAGAGAAGAAGAAGATTACGTTTGAGGATGTAGCGGGAGCGGATGAGGAGAAGCAGGAGCTTATTGAAGTTGTCGACTTCCTGAAAGATCCGCGGAAGTTTAACACCGTAGGTGCCCGTATTCCTAAAGGTGTACTTCTCGTGGGCCCTCCGGGTACCGGTAAGACCCTCCTTGCTCGTGCAGTCGCAGGCGAAGCAGGAGTGCCATTCTTCAGTATATCGGGTTCTGACTTCGTCGAAATGTTCGTCGGTGTCGGTGCATCCCGTGTTCGTGACTTGTTTGAGAATGCGAAGAAAAATGCGCCTTGTATCATCTTTATTGACGAGATTGATGCGGTTGGTCGTCAGCGTGGTGCCGGACTTGGTGGCGGACATGACGAGCGTGAGCAGACACTCAACCAATTGCTCGTTGAAATGGACGGATTCGGAGCTAACGAAGGAATCATTATCGTAGCTGCGACGAACCGCCCGGATATTCTCGACCCAGCGTTGCTTCGTCCAGGTCGTTTTGACCGTCAGATTACGGTTGATCGTCCGGATGTGAAGGGCCGTGAAGCGGTATTGAAAGTACACGCACGTAACAAGCCGATGACGAATGATGTTAAACTGGACATCATTGCGAAACGGACTACCGGATTTACCGGTGCTGATCTGGAGAACCTCTTGAACGAAGCGGCATTGCTTGCTGCACGCCGTAACCGGAAAGACATCTCCATGCGTGAGGTGGATGAAGCGATTGACCGCGTTATCGTAGGTACGGAGAAACGCAGCCGCGTTATCAGTGACCGTGAGAAACGTATTGTGGCATATCACGAAGCAGGTCATACCATTGTCGGTTACTTCCTTGAGCATGCCGACATGGTGCATAAAGTAACGATCATTCCGCGCGGACGCGCTGGTGGATATGTTATTATGATGCCGAAGGAAGACCGTATGCTTGTAACGAAACAAGAGCTTCTGGACCGCGTTACCGGTTTGCTTGGCGGCCGTGTAGCGGAAGAACTGTTCATCGGAGAAATTGGAACCGGTGCTTACAGTGACTTCCAGCAGGCAACAGGCATTATCCGAAGCATGATTGTGGAATACGGTATGAGTGAGAAACTCGGACCGATGCAGTTCGGAACGTCGCAAGGTCAAGTGTTCCTGGGCCGTGACATCGGGCATGAGCAGAACTACAGTGACCAGATCGCTTACGAAATTGATCAGGAAATGCAGCGCTTCATTAATGATTGTTATGAGAAATGTAAGCAGGTGCTCACTGAGCATTCCAAGGAAGTTCACTTAATTGCCAATACACTCCTTGAAGAAGAGACTCTGGAGCTTGAGCAGATCAAGCAATTGATCGAAACAGGTGCACTGAGTGGAAAAGATTCAGGAGAAGGCGGTCAAGGACCATCCGAGAACGGAGAGCCTGTTATCGACAACGTTGGTGATATTCGCGTCCGGATCCAAGGCAAAGAAGAAGGTGAGCGTCCGACTTCTGGCGAAGAGATCCAGAACAGTCCGATGGACCATCAGGATTCTGAACGTAAAGATCCAGATGGCAAAACACCTCCGGGTGATTCGGACAACGGTAGCGGTAGATTATCATAATAAAAGCGGTAAAAACACCGCATGACGAATAAAAACAAAGAACCGGAGAACGATCATTCGTTTTCCGGTTCTTTTTGTGCTTCTTGTCACATTGACAGTCTTTCGAACCTTGTGTACATTAGGTGATAAACAAAAGGTGCTTCCTTTCACAAGGGGATAAGAGCATCTTGAAGCACTGGTTCACCAGCGGTCATGAAGGCCGTAAATACACAAGGGGAGAGGGTCGCTCGTGGAAGCTTTGGCGCTGGAGCGTAAAGCGGAACAAAACCGTGAATTGCGCGAACGATTAATGCAGTTGAAGAAAGAACGCAATGCCATTATTTTGGCGCATTATTATCAGCGGGATGAGATACAGGAGGTTGCGGATTTTCGGGGAGACTCTTTCTTGCTTGCCCAAAAGGCAGCACAGACGGATGCGGATGTCATCGTATTTTGCGGTGTTCATTTCATGGGAGAGAGTGCGAAAATTCTTGCACCGAACAAAACAGTTATTATACCCGATGAGCGTGCGGGATGCCCCATGGCGGATATGGTCAACGTCGATGGACTGCGTAAGCTGAAGGCACAGCACCCAAACGCCAAGGTCGTTACATACATTAACTCATCCGCGGAAATCAAGGCCGAGACAGACATTTGCTGCACGTCTTCTAATGCCGTAAAGGTCATCCAATCCGTTGATTCTGATGAAATTATTTGGGTTCCTGACAAAAACCTAGGACACTATGTTCAGCAGCATACCGACAAGAAACTCATTATTTGGGAAGGCTACTGCAACACACACGACATGTTGACCGTTAAAGATGTTGTGGAGATGAAAGCCAAATACCCGAATGCTGAATTTGTCGTCCATCCGGAATGCCGTCCAGAAGTCGTTGCAATGGGCGATTTTGTGGGCAGCACCACTGCTATACTGGAATACTGCAAGCAATCCTCCTGTAAGGAGTTTATTATAGGCACCGAAGATGGAACCGGATATCAGCTCCGTCTGGATGGTCCGGACAAATCGTTCCATTTTGCGACCAAGTTTCTCGTGTGTCCTAACATGAAAGTAAATAATCTTAAAAAGTTGGTCAAATGTCTGGAGACGATGAAACCTCAAATCTATGTGCCGCCGGTTGTCGCGGAAAAAGCCAGAACTTCATTAGAGCGCATGTTACAAGTTAAGTAGCATGCGCTACTCTTCGCTAAAGACAGGTGAGTCACGTGATACCGCAATATTTGATCGATTTTGATCTGCAGGATTTGCCGGTAGTAGAGACGGACGTAATTGTGGTCGGTTCCGGTATTGCCGGATTATACACAGCGATTGAAGGAAGCACTGACCGCAAAGTTCTGCTGATCACCAAGAAAACACTGATGGAGAGCAATACTCGCTATGCCCAGGGTGGCATTGCTGCTGTGACCGCAGAGGATGATTCTCCGGCGTATCATCGGCAGGATACCTTGTTGGCTGGGGCCGGGCTTTGTTCTTCTACTGCTGTAGATGTACTGGTCAATGAAGGTCCGGCCGGTGTTCAGGAGCTGATCCGGTTAGGTACTACGTTTGATGTGGAGGACGGGGTAATTGCTCTAACCAAGGAGGGGGCACATAGTCACCGGCGCATTCTACATGCGAACGGGGATGCGACAGGTTATGAAATTGTTCGTGCACTTTCCAAGCAGGTGGAACATCTTCCTAATGTGACCGTGTGGGATGATCATTTTGTTATTGACCTCGTTACTCAGGAGAATGAGTGCCTGGGTGCTCTGGTGCAAATGCCGGATGGCAGCCGTGTATTTGTGCGGGGCCAGGCGACGGTGTTATGCTCCGGTGGTGCAGGGCAGCTGTATCGTTACACAACGAATCCGGAGGTAGCCACAGCAGATGGAGTTGCTATGGCTTATCGTGCCGGGGCCGAGATCAGGGATATGGAATTCATTCAATTTCATCCGACGGCGCTCAGCTATCCAGGCGCACCAAGATTTTTAATCTCGGAGGCAGTTCGGGGTGAGGGTGCGTATCTACGTAATATCAAAGGCGAACGTTTTATGGACCGATATCATGAACTGCTCGAACTTGCTCCGCGGGATATCGTTGCCCGGGCCATTGTTAGTGAAATGGAAGAGACAGGGTCGACGTTTGTCTATCTCGATATAACGCATGAATCGCCGGAGATGGTGAAGCATCGCTTTCCGACGATATATGAAATGTGTATGCGTTACGGACTTGATTTGACCACGGATTGGATTCCTGTGTCCCCTGCAGCGCATTATATGATGGGGGGCGTCAAGACTGGCTTGCACGGCGAGAGCAGTATTTATCGGTTATTTGCTTGCGGGGAAGTATCGTCCACCGGCGTACATGGTGCCAACCGGCTGGCGAGTAACTCTCTGTCTGAGGCGCTAGTATATGGGCGGAGGATTGTGGACCAGATAAGACAGCTCCCGGAAACTCCTGCGGAGCCAGTACTGCTGTCTTTCAGCTGGCAGCGTAAGGAAGCGCCGTCCCAGGCGATTGTTGAACGCCGGCTGAAACTGCAGAAAGTTATGGTTCGATATGCCGGCCTGCGCCGCAGTAAGGATACCCTGCTGCGGGCAATTGACGATCTCAATCGTCAGCTGCCGCTGTTTCAGTCCGTACTGACGAAACGGGAGGAATATGAGTTCGCGAACATGCTCACGAGCTCTCTGCTGGTCATTCAGAGTGCGCTGCGTCGTGAGGAAAGCCGGGGAGCTCATTACCGGGAGGATTTCCCACAGCGGGATAATAAAGGGTGGCGCAAGCACATTGTTCATGTTTGGGATCAAGGAATGACGGAGGAATTCAGTGATGATGTTTAATGGATATAATGAGAGCTTGGTGGACAATATCCGGGCTTGGCTTCAAGAAGATGTCGGATCAGGCGACATCACCACAATGACAACGATCCCTGACGGGCATGAATCGAAAGCAATTATCCATGCTAAAGAGGCGGGGATCGTGGCAGGCATACCAGTCGCGGAACTCGTTTTTGACATTGTGGATCAGAGCCTTTCCTTTAAGGCCCATGTCCGGGATGGTCAGTGGGTGGATAAGGGGGATGTGCTGGCTGAGATTGAGGGCAGTACACACCGGATTCTGACTGGAGAGCGGCTTGCGCTTAACCTGCTGCAGCGACTATCGGGCATTGCTACGAAGACACGGGCATTCGTGGATGCTCTTGAGGGGCTGCCGACAAGGCTGGTAGATACCCGAAAAACAACCCCGGGCCATCGTATGCTGGAGAAATACGCAGTGCGTGTGGGGGGAGGAGCCAATCACCGGTTCGGTTTGTATGATGCGGTAATGATCAAGGATAATCATATTAAGGGAGCCGGGGGAATCACTCAAGCGGTCAGCCGTGCGCGTAGCAATATTCCGCATACCATGAAGATCGAGGTTGAAACGGAAAGCTTGGAGCAAGTGCAGGAAGCTTTAACAGCCGGAGCGGATATTATTATGCTTGATAATATGGATCCGGGTATGATGGCGGAAGCCGTACACCGGATTAAAACCGATGCACCTCATGTTACAATTGAAGCTTCCGGCAATGTAACGCTTGAGACCGTACGCACGATAGCAGCATCGGGTGTAGATGTCATTTCCGTAGGACGGTTGACGTATTCTTTTAACAGTTTGGACATCAGCTTAGATTTAAACGCCAAGAAAGGAGGCGTAACATCATGATTTTGGTTGTGGACGTTGGAAATACAAATATTGTATTAGGTATTTATCAAGGAAAGGAACTTCTTCATCATTTCCGGATTAGTACCTCGCGTCAATCGACAGTAGATGAGTACGGAGTACTGATTCATAATTTGTTTCAAATGTCTAAAATATTGATAAGCGAAATAGAAGGGGTTATCGTTTCTTCGGTGGTTCCACCGCTGGTGCGAGTGGTGGAAGAAATGTGCCTTAAATATATTAAGAAGGCTCCGCTTATTGTAGGCCCGGGAATCAAAACAGGTCTGAATCTCCGTTACGAAAATCCGAGAGAAGTCGGAGCCGACCGTATCGTTAATGCGGTAGCAGCTGTCGAGCAGTACGGGGGCCCACTGATCGTTGTGGACTTTGGAACGGCAACGACGTTTGATTGTATCGATAGTAAGGGGAACTATCTCGGGGGCGCGATTGTGCCGGGAATCGGCATAGCGACTGAAGCACTTGTTCAGCGCGCATCCAAGCTGCCCCGTGTTGAGCTGGAGAAGCCGAAGAAGGTGATTGGCCGCAATACCGTTCACGCAATGCAGGCAGGCATTATTTATGGTTACGCCGGCCAGGTGGATGGGCTTGTGAAACGAATAAAAGCGGAGATGGAAGCGGACAATGTGAAGGTTATCGCAACCGGGGGATTGGCTGAGCTGATCGCCAGTGAATCGGATTCCATCGATAAGATTGACGAAATGCTTACGCTGGAAGGACTGCGGATCATCCACGAACGTAACTAATTCGTAAGTCTCAAATTTTATATAAGGTCAAACAAATAGTAAAATACAAGAGTTATATACAACGAGGGTTTTGTGAAATTTAACAACAAGAGAACAAGGAGGCTGTAAGATGGACAACCACAAAGACCGTATACTCCGGGGAACGGCGATGGGGGGCAAAATAAGAGCCTTCGCCGTACGAACAACGAACCTAGTAGAGGAACTGCGGCGCAGACATGATACTTTTCCCGTCGTAACAGCCGCTTTGGGCCGTACTGTCTCGGCTGCTGCCATGATGGGTAACATGCTGAAAGGGGAGGAGCGTCTCAGTATTCAAGTTCGCGGTGATGGCCCGATCGGTCTGATTGCGGCTGAGGCGAATGCATACGGAGAAGTTCGAGGCTATGTGAACAACCCTCATGTAGAGCTGACGAACATCCGTCCAGGCAAAATGAATGTGGCAGCAGCCGTCGGAACAACAGGCTATATCCATGTCACTAAGGATTTTGGGTTGAAGGAACCCTACCGCGGCAGTGTACCGATCATATCTGGTGAGTTGGCAGAAGATTTTACGTATTATTTTGCCGTATCTGAGCAGACGAACTCCGCTGTCAGCCTTGGTGTCCTCGTTTCACCTGACTATACCGTAGCTAACGCAGGCGGGTTTATTATTCAGCTGCTGCCTGGTGTGACGGATGATGAAATTACAGAGCTGGAGAGAGCGTTAAGCCAGATTCCACCAGTTACAACACTTCTTGAAGAAGGACTTGAACTCGAGGAAATCTTACGCCGTATTTTGCCTGATGTAACCATTTTGGAAGAAACAGAAGTGCATTTTCACTGCGATTGCTCCCATGAACGTGTAGAGCGGGCTCTGATCAGTATGGGACGGGAAGAACTTGAACAGATGATCCGCGAAGATCGCAAGGCGGAAGTTACCTGCCACTTTTGCAATGAAGCATACACGTATGATGAAGATCAGCTAAAATCCGTTTTAGAGCGGGCCAAATCTTAAGGTATTGGGATGAGCAACCGTCATGACGAGACAAGAGAAGGGATTATGGGTAACCGTCATTGTCTTGACTGCAGGTGTGTTATTTATGGGGAGCTGGATATTTTTCTCCGGGGTTCTATTTCAGGAAGGGAATAAAAAACCTGAACAAGATCCGCCTGTCGTCGCATCTGTGCAAGACAGGGCGATTACAGAAGTAGAGTGGACTGAAGAGCTAAAGAAGAGGTACGGTAGCGAAGTGTTGATGACGATGATGAACCGTCAGGTGGTTGCTTTGGAGGCTGATGCCACCCATATTACGGTCACTCCTGAGGAGGTTGATCGGGAGCTTGAGCGGATCGGTCAGGGCTACGGCTCGAAAGAACGGTTCCTGCAGGAAATGGAGCAGCAGCTCGGTCTGTCAGAAGAAATGCTGAAGGTCGAGACGGAATATAGGCTTACTTTGGAAAAAATAGCGACAGCTGACGTTAAAGTTGACGATGTGGAGATTGATCAATACCTGAATCAGCATCCGGACCAATTTCATCCCAAAAAGCAGTTCAACCTATCCATCATTAAGGTGGATACGGAATCAGAAGCGGATGAAGTACTGAACCAGCTGGAGAACGGTGAGGATTTTGCCTCTCTTGCCGCTGAGGTATCTATTGATGAATATACCCGGGATAATGGAGGCGAGCTGGGATTGGTTGAAGAAGACGATCCCTTTCAGCCGAAGGCGTTGATGGAGACCGTATTATCTTTAAGTAAAGGGGATATCGCTGGTCCAATTAATCTGAAGGACAGCTATGCAATCGTTTATGTTGAGGATATCTTAGTTCCTGAAACGCCAGATGAGAATTTAATCCGGGAGACGGTACGTAAACAACTTGCTTTGGAGCAGTCCGTTTCTCTTTCTGAGCTTGAGCGCCAGCTTCGGGACAAATATGCAGCTCGTATTGTGGCAGGTGTTCCTTTAGCACTACACAATAATTAATTAAAATAGGCCTTTGCAGCGGAGTGATTCCCTTGCTGCAAAGGCTTGTTTTATTTGGTAAGAAATATTAAATGTTTTCTAAGGCAGACTATGCTGTTTCTTCTTATTGACAAGGATAAATAAGGTTGATAATATGAATATATAAAAACCTAGCGAATTACTCGGATATTAAGAAAACGGAAGTCGGACTTGATTTACAGACCAGCTTCTTCGTTTTCTCAATCATACAACTAGATAACCGGATATATACGAATTCTAGAGCGAATCAAGGGAGGGCTTCATTATGGCTAAAGTAGTGAACAGTGTAACAGAGTTAATCGGTGGAACACCACTTGTCCGTTTGAATCGGATCGTTCCGGAGGACAGTGCGGAGATATACCTGAAGCTGGAATACCAGAATCCGGGCTCGAGTGTTAAGGACCGGATTGCCATCAGTATTGTGGAAGAAGCCGAGAAAGAAGGCCGCTTGAAGCCGGGCGATACGATTATCGAAGCGACCAGCGGCAACACAGGCATTGGCCTGGCTATGGTTGCTGCGGCTAAGGGATATAAGGCTGTTATCGTTATGCCGGAGACCATGAGCTTGGAGCGTCGCAATCTGCTTCGTGCTTACGGAGCCGAGCTGGTTCTTACGCCGGGAGCTGAAGGCATGAACGGTGCGGTTAAGAAAGCGGAAGAAATTTTGCAGGAGAATTCAGGGTTTTTCATGGCTGAGCAGTTCAAGAACCAGGCTAACGTAAAAATCCACCGCGAAACTACAGGGCCTGAAATCGTAGAGGCTGTCCAATCCATTGGCGGTACATTGGATGCATTTGTAGCAGGTATCGGTACGGGAGGAACGATTACGGGTGCTGGTGAAGTGCTGAAGGAAGCTTTTTCAGACATTAAAATTTACGCTGTGGAACCTGCAGCTTCCCCGATCTTGGCAGGCGGTAAGCCGGGTCCTCATAAAATCCAGGGTATTGGCGCCAACTTTGTGCCCGAAATTCTGAATCAGGAAATTTATGATGAAATCATTCATGTTGAGAATGATGATGCTTTTGACACGGCTCGCCGAGTGGCGAAAGAGGAAGGTATTCTTGCTGGTATTTCTTCAGGGGCTGCAGTCCATGCTGCTCTGAAGGTCGCCAAGGAGCTGGGTAAGGGTAAACGTGTGGTTGCCATCATTCCGAGCAACGGAGAGCGTTACTTAAGTACACCGTTATACAATTTCGAGTCCTAATCCATTCTGATTTGAATGAATAGTTTACGGCCTTCAATGTATTTAAGCATTGGAGGCTTTTTCTTATGCTCATGTTTTTGCCCGTGAAAGCCATTCCATTAAAATATTCGAGAAGGCAGATGGTTTCGGGGTTTTCAAGTGGGGCAGGATACAGTATACTGACAGGCAACAGAACAGGCTTGCGGTCATTAGGGAGGATAAGCGTGGATAGAAAAATAAAGCTGGCTCAATGGCTTGATTGGGCAGATGAAGGTTGGTCCATGCTGCCTTATATGGTTCAGTTCCAGGGCCGGAAGGAAGGACTTCCTACAACTTGGGAACAAGCATGGAAGGCGGCTTCACCTTATGCCTTCGTGCTCGAAAGCGGCAAAAGCGGCAGATATACTTATTTGGGATTGAACCCGGTGTCGGTGCTAACGGGTAAAGGGCTACACGGTGAGATGACAGACCTACGTACAGGCAAAACCCGGTATAGCGAGGGTAAACCGCTTCAGCTGTTAGAGAACTGGATGGGGGACCTCAAATCGCCCCGGGTACCAGGCTGGCCTGATTTTCGCGGCGGTTGTGCGGGATTTATCGGATATGATGTGATCCGTTCCCTTGAGGACTTACCTTCGTTAGCGAAGGATAATGCAGGCTTTCCGGATTACATGTGGATGCGAATGGAAGAGGTCTGGATTTATGATCATCAACAGCAATCCATATATTGTACAGTGCATGTGCCATGGTTACCGGCAGAAAGCGGCGGCGTTTATACGGAAGAACTTACGAGAATGTATGCGGACGCTGAGACTAAAGCCATAAGTATGATCGAGCAATGGAACACTTTCCTTGGCAATACAGCCGGTGAGGAAGAAAGTTCGGAAGAGCATAGTCGAATGTTGGCTAGAAGGAGTAAGGTTGCAGATCTTGCAGGTCCACATGTGGAAGGTTGGGACCGGTTGGAAAGCGATTTTTCACAGGAGGCGTTTCAACAGGCGGTGTTGTCCATACAGGAATATATCCGCCAGGGAGATGTGTTTCAGGTTAATTTGTCGCTGCGGAGGCATTTGAAGCTTAACTCCGATCCTGCGGATGTTTATGAGTGGTTGCGTCTTCTGAACCCTTCTCCGTACATGGGATATATCACTTCGCCGCGATTTTCGCTGGCCAGCGGTTCCCCAGAACTGCTCATCAAGCTGGATGGAGATCGTGTATCGGCAAGACCGATAGCAGGTACACGCCGCCGGGGAGCGGGACCGGAAGAGGATGCAGTCATGGAGGCAGAACTGACTGGCAGCGAGAAAGAGCGGGCCGAGCATATCATGCTCGTTGACCTGGAGCGTAATGATATTGGGCGTATTGCCGCCTACGGTACGGTGCATGTGCCTGAACTGATGACGGTGGAACGTTATTCTCATGTGATGCATCTCGTTTCCCAGGTGGAAGGACAGCTTGCCGACAATAAGGACGCATATGATGTCATCGCGGCAGCTTTCCCAGGTGGAACGATCACGGGTGCGCCGAAGATACGGACGATGGAAATTATTGAAGAGTTAGAGCCGGTTACCCGGGGGCCTTATACGGGATCAATGGGGTGGATTGATTACAATGGCGATATGGAATTGAATATTATTATACGGACTCTGGCCGTTCAGGACGGGGTTGGATATATCCAGGCCGGAGCAGGTATTGTTATTGATTCCGATCCCTACAGGGAATACCGGGAATGCCATAATAAAGCCAAAGCGCTGATTGCAGCGGTCATGTGTAGTGAAGAAGAAGCCGCAGTAACGGCAGTAAAATAGGGGGAGTATATCATGATTCTCGTGATAGATAATTACGATTCGTTTACGTACAATCTCGTTCAGTATTTGGGAGAGCTCGGCGAAGAGGTAAAGGTGTTCCGAAATGATGAAATCGACATTGCGAGAATTGAGACATTAGTCCCGGATCATATTCTGATATCGCCAGGTCCTTGTACCCCGAACGAAGCTGGAATCAGTCTTGAGGTTATTGAGAGATTTAAAGGGAGCATTCCGATCTTCGGTGTCTGTCTTGGACACCAGGCAATCGGGCAGGCCTTTGGCGGACAAGTTGTCCGCGCCGAGCGTCTGATGCATGGAAAAACATCACCGATTCATCATCTGGGCACTTCCGTATTCGAGGGGCTTCCCATTCCGTTTACAGCTACCCGTTACCATTCCTTGCTTGTAGAAAAAGAAACTCTGCCGGATTGCCTTGAAATTACGGCATGGACCGAAGAAGGAGAAATTATGGGGCTTCGGCATAAGGAGTATCCGGTGGAGGGTGTACAGTTCCATCCTGAATCGATTATTACCGACCATGGGCACCAAATGTTGCGCAACTTTTTGAAACGTACGGCGGGAACCAAGGCATGAGATTTATGGGAGTTGACGGTCGTGTAGTGGATACGGCCGAGGCCGTGGTATCCGTTATGGATCACGGCCTTTTATATGGCATGGGCTTATTTGAGACGTTCCGGACATATCAAGGAGAACCCTTTTTACTAGAACGCCATTTGAGTCGTCTTGCAGACAGCTGCAAAATGCTGGGGATTGCCTACAACCCAAATCCGAAGCGCCTACGGGAATGGATTCTTCAGCTTATGTCGGCTAACGAGCTCGAGGATGCCTATGTTCGTTATACGATTACGGCAGGTGTGGAGGCGCTTGGGCTTCCAGCAGGTGATTACACGAATCCAACGGAGCTGGTATATATTAAACCATTGCCGGTGCTACCGGATTCCCTTTATAAGAAAGGGAGAGCTCTGCAACTGCTCTCAACGCCGCGTAACACACCGGAGACGGCCGTACGGCTGAAGTCGTTGCATTATATGAACAATATTATGGCCAAACGCGAGCTTCAAAGTTATCCGGATGCGGTACGTTTTCAGGCCGAGGGATTAATGCTAACCGGAAACGGCGATCTGGCTGAAGGTATTGTAAGTAACATATTTTTCATCAAGGATGGAAAATTATATACACCTGATGTTGATACAGGCATTCTGCCCGGCATTACCCGGGCTTTTGTACTTGAGTTGGCCGATCACCTCGGCATTGCAGCCGAAGAGGGTCGTTATACATGGGATGTATTAACTTACGCCGATGAAATATTTACAACGGGTTCGGTGCAGGAGCTTGTACCGGTGACAAGTTTATTGAGACACGGTGAGGAGAATGCTGTGGTGGGCAGTGGATTTGTGGGTCCTATCACGGAGCATTTACTGAAAACTTACCGACAGAAAGCAGGGCTATAGATGAAGACAACCATTTATGAACAAACATATGACTGCGGAGAGTCGCGGCTAAAGCTCGGGAATTCAACACTGATCATGGGCATTTTAAATGTAACACCTGACTCCTTTTCGGATGGAGGGCGTTATAACGAAACGGAACATGCTGTGAAACATGCTCTGCAGCTATTTGCAGATGGGGCCGATATTATCGATATTGGTGGTGAATCCACCAGACCTGGTCACGAGAAAGTAAGTGTAGATGAAGAGCTGAGTCGTGTGATTCCTGTAGTAGAAGCGATTCACCGTGAGGCGCCGCATGTTCCTCTCTCGATCGATACTTACAAAGCAGAGGTAGCGCGTCAGACCATCGAGGCAGGTGCGCATATTATTAATGATATTTGGGGGTTTAAAGAGGATCCAGATATGGCGGGTGTCGCTGCGGCTTTGGACTGCCCTGTTATTCTTATGCATAACCGTAAAAATCGGGATTACACTCATTTGATTGAAAATGTGAAGTCAGATCTAATGGAGAGTGTGAATATTGCTCTGGAAGCCGGAGTAAAAGGCAGCCGTATTATTTTAGACCCGGGAATCGGTTTTGCGAAGGATTATGATGAGAACATGAAGGTCATGATGTCATTAGATGAGTTGGTAGGCCTCGGTTACCCGGTTCTTCTGGCTACCTCACGCAAAAAATTCATCCGTACTGCACTGGACCTTCCGGTGGATGATGTTGTTGAAGGAACGGCGGCTACCGTAGCCTATGGAATTGCACAGGGCTGCCAGATCGTTCGAGTTCATGATGTGAAGCAGATCAAACGTACGGCGCGTATGTGTGATGCCATGCTGTATGCTTCGGCGGGACTTCAGCGGGTATAAATAGGAAGTACAACCTCAACTATGGAAGGACGGAACAAGGAATGGACAAGATGATTTTGCGCGGAATGGAGTACTATGGATACCATGGTGTATTTGAGGAAGAGCGGAAACTCGGGCAGCGATTTTATGTAGATCTTGAGTTGGAGCTCGATTTGAGCAAAGCCGGAGCAACGGATGACCTGACCCAAACGGTAAATTATGCCGAGGTGCATGAGCTGCTGCAAGGGATTATGCGGGATGAGTCTTTTAAGTTAATTGAAGCTTTAGCGGAGCATATTGCATCTAAGGTACTTGACACTTATACTAGTATCGATGCTTTAACGGTTAAGCTAACAAAGCCGCATCCACCGTTTGATATTCATTTTGAAGGTGTCACCGTAGAGCTGCACCGGACCAGAAAGTGAGATATACCATGAATTCACATACTACCTCTGAGACTTCAGAGGCTTATATTGCTTTAGGGGCTAATTTGGGAGACCGGGAAGCGACGCTGATGGAAGCTCTGGAACTGCTGGATTCACAACCTGGTATTACCGTACTTCGCTGTTCCAACTTATATGAAACAGAGCCGGTCGGATATGTGGATCAGCCAATGTTCCTGAATATGACGGCTGCTGTGGCTACAACGCTTGAACCGCATTCGTTTTTGGCAGTAATGCAGCAGATTGAACAACGGCTCGGAAGGGTTCGCCACATTCACAATGGACCACGTACTGTCGATCTTGACCTTCTGTGGATGGACGGAAAAAGGCTCGATACGCCGGACCTGATCCTTCCGCATCCTCGTATGCATGAGAGGGCGTTTGTATTAATGCCGCTTGCCGACATCACTCCCAAAGATGAGCCTTCCGGTTTATATACTACGGTTAAGACAGCGATTGAGAACCTGGATGGAAAGGAAGGCATACAGCTTTGGAAAACATGCAGCTGGCGCAGCGTATCCGCGCTTTCCGAAAATTAAAGGGCCTTACCCAACATGAGCTGGCAGCACGAACCGATATCTCATTAGCTGTGCTCGGAGCGATTGAGCGTGGCAACCGCCGCGCAGAGGAACAAATTTTAGTTAAAATTGCGGAGGCCTTGAACATTACTCTACAAGAGTTGAAGGAACGCAGTTGAGTTGAAAATATATAAATGAAAAACAAAGGAGTGACAAAAGAACATGTTGAAAATTGGAGATATCGAGATGAAAAATCAGGTCGTACTTGCCCCGATGGCGGGTGTGTGCAACCCGGCTTTTCGCTTGATTGCCAAGGAATTTGGCACAGGGCTGGTCTGTGCCGAGATGGTGAGTGGCAAAGCGATTGTTCACGGCAACAAGCGGACGCAGGAAATGCTGTTTGTTGATGAACGAGAGAAGCCGATGAGTCTGCAGATTTTTGGAGGAGACCGCGAATCGCTCGTGGAAGCGGCAAAAGTGGTGGACCAGCAGACCAATGCTGACATTATCGATATCAATATGGGCTGCCCCGCACCCAAGGTAACGAAGATTGATGCAGGAGCACGCTGGTTGCTAGATTCGAATAAAATTTATGAAATGGTATCGGCAGTTGTGGATGTCGTTAATAAACCGGTAACGGTTAAAATGCGCACAGGCTGGGATAGCGATCATATTTATGCGGTTGAGAACGCCAAAGCCGTAGAACGTGCCGGCGGTCAAGCCGTTAGTGTTCACGGACGTACCAGGGAGCAGCTGTATACTGGACACGCAGACTGGGATATTATAAGACAGGTAAAGGAAGCTGTATCCATTCCTGTTATCGGCAATGGCGATGTGGTGACACCGGAAGATGCCCGTCGTATGCTTGCTGAAACTGGCTGTGACGGCGTGATGATCGGGCGTGGAGCGCTCGGAAACCCATGGATGCTCTACCGTACCGTGGAATACCTGAAGACAGGTGAACTTCTTCCCGATCCATCACCACAGGAGAAAATTCGGATTGCTATTTTGCATATGGACCGTCTGATTGCTCTTAGAGGAGAAGACGTTGCTGTCCGGGAAATGAGAAAGCACCTGTCCTGGTATTTGAAGGGGCTTAAAGGCTCGGCCCGGATTAAGGACGTTATTATGGAAGAAACGAAGCGGGACGAGATGGTTAGTCTGTTGACTAATTTTATCGATCAGTTGGAGTCCTCCGGTGATGCAACGAAGAGTGCTTATCCGCAGGCAGCTACAGCGATGTAATAAGCAGAACGCCCTTTGCGCACCTAGGGCTAACGATAGCGTTTTCATTCGTGCGAGGACGTTCATTGACTTTTTGAAATGGTTACCATATAATTTTTCAGTATAAATTCGCCTTGATATACAGTAAGCATCAGGGGAAAGTTCTGATCCCCGAAGATTCGCATATAGTATGGTGGTATGGTGATTTAAATTATCTACATGACAGGAGAATTGGTTAAGATGAGCGATAAAGAAGTCATTCTAACACAGGATGGTCTGAAGAAACTGGAGGACGAACTCGAGAATCTGAAGTCCGTTAAAAGACGGGAAGTCGCGGAACGTATCAAGGTAGCTATTGGTTACGGTGATATCAGTGAAAACTCCGAATATGAAGACGCCAAGAACGAACAAGCCTTTATCGAAGGCCGTATCATTACGCTGGAAAAGTTGCTCCGCAACGCGCGTATCATCAATAACGACGATATCAATACCGACGTCGTTAATGTAGGCAATACGGTTATCGTTGAGGATTTAGAGTATGGTGATACAATGGAATACACAATCGTCGGTACGGCGGAATCGGATCCGCTCAACAATAAGATTTCCAACGAGAGTCCTGTTGGTAAAGCGATTATTGGTAAGCAAAAAGGGTCAGTGGTCGACGTTAACGTACCGGCCGGCGTTATTCAATATAAAATCGTAGAAATTAAGAAGTAAGTTGGAATGAGCGTGGAAGCTTCCTTTGGGGGGCTTTTTTCGCTATTTGCATATGGGACTGTCCAAAAGGTCAGGACTTAAAATCTGTGTATTTGTAGTTGGTAGGTATGAGCCGGGTATGATCGGCCGGCGCGAGAATGAAGGAGATGAATCGACGATGACGGAAGAAATGAACAATCAGGAACAAGAACAGGAACTAAGTGAGCTGCTGCAGATTCGCCGCAATAAATTGGACGAGCTTCGCAAGCTGGGAATTGACCCATTCGGCGGTAAATATGAAAGAACAGATCATGCCGGTGATATTTTGAAGCAGTATGATGCTTTAACTAAAGAGGAATTGGAAGAGAAGCAGGTTGAGGTTAACCTTGCTGGTCGGATCATGGCAAAACGGGGTATGGGTAAAGCCTCCTTTGCTCACATTCAGGACCTGAGCGGACGGATTCAGATTTATGTGCGCCAAGATTCGGTTGCTGAAGAGAAATACCAAGCTTTCAGCATTTTGGATTTGGGAGACATTATTGGTATCAGCGGTACACTCTTTAAGACCAAAACAGGAGAAACCACGATTAAGGTTAAAAACTTGGAAGTTCTCTCGAAGTCGCTGTACCCACTTCCTGAGAAATTTCACGGTTTGAAGGATGTGGAGCTTCGTTACCGTCAGCGTTACGTAGATCTTATTATTAATCCGGAAGTCCAAAAGACGTTCATTACCCGTTCCAAGATCATTCAATCGATGCGCCGCTATTTGGATTCGCTCGGTTATTTGGAAGTAGAGACACCAACCCTTCACGCCATCGCCGGTGGTGCAGCTGCACGTCCATTTATTACGCACCATAATGCGCTGGATATGGAATTGTATATGCGTATTGCGATTGAGCTTCACCTGAAACGCCTGATTGTAGGCGGTTTGGAGAGGGTTTATGAAATTGGACGTGTATACCGGAATGAAGGTATTTCAACACGCCACAATCCGGAATTTACGATGATCGAGCTGTATGAAGCATATGCGGATTATAAAGATATTATGGCATTGACCGAAAATCTTATTGCTCACATTGCCCAAGAAGTTCTTGGAACTCAAGTTATCTCCTATCAGGGACAGGAAATTGATCTAACGCCGCAATGGCGCCGTGTCTCCATGGTAGATGCAGTTAAAGAAGTAACGGGTGTAGACTTTGGTGTGCAAATGTCGGATGAAGAAGCTCACCGTCTGGCTAAAGAACACAAAGTTCCTGTTGAGCCGCATATGACGTTTGGACATATTCTGAACGCATTCTTCGAGCAGTTTGTGGAAGAAACACTCATTCAGCCGACGTTTGTAACTGGTCATCCGGTAGAGATTTCACCGTTAGCGAAAAAGAACGATGAAGATCCGCGATTTACGGATCGTTTCGAATTGTTCATCGTAGCGCGTGAACATGCGAATGCTTTCTCCGAGCTGAATGACCCGATTGATCAGCGTCAACGCTTTGAGGGACAACTTCAGGAGCGCGAGCAGGGTAATGATGAAGCACATGAAATGGATGAGGATTTCCTTCGTGCGCTGGAGTACGGTATGCCGCCTACAGGCGGACTTGGTATCGGTGTGGACCGTCTGATCATGCTGCTCACCAACTCTCCGTCCATCCGTGACGTACTGCTGTTCCCTCACATGCGGAACCGTACACAAGACTAATCAAATATTGTTTATACAAAAAGGAACAGCCTGTGCCATTTGCTTGGCGGCTGTTCCTTTTTTATATGCATCTCTAAGTATAGATATTCTATCTAGGAAGACTGTTATTTTTGTGTCTTTCTGCAGTCACTAAGGACGACATATAGACTGTAAATGACGGTTTACGGCAGACTCTATTTTTTCCTTGGTAAGCACCTCAGGTCTAAGAACGGCATGAATGGCCAAACCATCGATAAGGGCATAGAACCGTTCAATTTCAATATCATAGTCCAGATCGGGCAAGGCTAAATTTTGATCGGTCAACGCCTGAATGATCATAACGAACATTTGGCGCATATCGTCATCTACTTGTTTACGCAGTGCCGCTAGTGAGGTGTCGGACATCGACTTTGCAACAAAAGCAAACCACACCTCCATTTCGGGAATTGTTTCTTCATTTAAAGGCAATATCTGCTGAACAAGCACCGGAATGTCTGTC
>NZ_CP093336.1:82500-137500 GCF_022637315.1 Paenibacillus sp. N3/727
GCCGTAAGGCGAAGTATACGGGCTGACGCCTGCCCGGTGCTGGAAGGTTAAGGGGAGTGGTTAGGGGTAACCCGAAGCTATGAACCGAAGCCCCAGTAAACGGCGGCCGTAACTATAACGGTCCTAAGGTAGCGAAATTCCTTGTCAGGTAAATTCTGACCCGCACGAATGGCGTAACGATTTGGGCGCTGTCTCAACGAGAGATCCGGTGAAATTTTAATACCTGTGAAGATGCAGGTTACCCGCGACAAGACGGAAAGACCCCATGGAGCTTTACTGCAGCTTGATATTGGATTTGGGTACGATCTGTACAGGATAGGTGGGAGCCTAAGAAACAGGAGCGCAAGCTTCTGTGGAGGCGCCGTTGGGATACCACCCTGATCGTATCTAGGTTCTAACCTAGTACCGTGAACCGGTGCGGGGACAGTGTCTGGTGGGCAGTTTGACTGGGGCGGTCGCCTCCTAAAGAGTAACGGAGGCGCCCCAAGGTTCCCTCAGAATGGTTGGAAATCATTCGAAGAGTGCAAAGGCATAAGGGAGCTTGACTGCGAGACCTACAAGTCGAGCAGGGACGAAAGTCGGGCTTAGTGATCCGGTGGTACCGCATGGAAGGGCCATCGCTCAACGGATAAAAGCTACCCTGGGGATAACAGGCTTATCTCCCCCAAGAGTCCACATCGACGGGGAGGTTTGGCACCTCGATGTCGGCTCATCGCATCCTGGGGCTGAAGTAGGTCCCAAGGGTTGGGCTGTTCGCCCATTAAAGCGGTACGCGAGCTGGGTTCAGAACGTCGTGAGACAGTTCGGTCCCTATCTGTCGTGGGCGCAGGAAATTTGAGAGGAGCTGTCCTTAGTACGAGAGGACCGGGATGGACGTACCGCTGGTGCACCAGTTGTTCCGCCAGGAGCATGGCTGGGTAGCTACGTACGGAAGGGATAAGCGCTGAAAGCATCTAAGCGTGAAGCCCCCCTCAAGATGAGATTTCCCAACTAGTAAGACCCCTTGAAGACGACGAGGTAGATAGGTTGGAGGTGGAAGTGCAGCAATGCATGGAGCTGACCAATACTAATCGGTCGAGGGCTTATCCTAAATATTCGCAAATCACGTTTCGTATCTAGTTTTCAAGTGATCAAACACTTGATCCGTTTGGTGGCGATAGCGGAAGGGTTCCACGCGTACCCATCCCGAACACGACCGTTAAGCCTTCCAGCGCCGATGGTACTTGGACCGAAGGGTCCCGGGAGAGTAGGACGTCGCCAAGCGAACAACCGAAGAAACCACTATCGAGCAATCGATAGTGGTTTTTTTTAGTATAAACATCGGAGTAAACTGCATCTTTATCTCGCAAGAAAAACAACTGTTAAATGCGGCCTGTCTTCATTGAGGTACGTCGATAGACGTTTCGCGTATGTTTATTTCAGGAAGCACTTCAGTAAGTATTAATGGATGTTTTCACTTTATTTGGGGAAATATAAGTTATATGTCCATTCACAGGAGACAGATTCTCTTGGGCGAGATCGTTTTATGAGGCCATGTAAAGGACCTATTCTTTTCTTGACAGCCTATAGGGCCTTTGCTAAGATGGCAATAATATATTTTTGAAAATAATCATGAAAATGCCGTCCGGCCCAGTTCTGACAGGATTTTGAAGTCCGCCGGAAGACGACAAAAAGGAGGAATAACCCAGGTGTGGGAAGATAAGTTTAGCAAGGAAGGCTTTACTTTTGACGATGTATTGTTGGTTCCTAGAAAATCAGTGGTACTGCCCAAGGAAGTGGATGTATCGACGAGATTGAGTGAGCAGGTGAAGCTGAACATTCCATTAATGAGTGCAGGAATGGATACAGTTACAGAAGCTCCTTTGGCAATCGCTATTGCCAGAGAAGGTGGAATCGGCATTATTCATAAAAATATGAGCGTAGAACAACAAGCTGAGGAAGTAGATCGGGTTAAGCGCTCTGAAAGTGGCGTAATCACCAATCCGTTCTCCCTGAGAGCGGATCATTTGGTATCCGATGCGGAGAACGTAATGTCCAAATTCCGCATATCTGGTGTTCCAATTGTGGACGAGGATAACAAACTGATCGGTATTTTGACCAATCGCGATCTTCGCTTTGTACATGACTACAGCATTGCGATCAGCGAAGTAATGACCAGCGAGAACCTGGTAACAGCACCCGTGGGAACAACACTTGAAGATGCTGAGACCATTTTGCAGAAACATAAAATTGAAAAGCTTCCGCTTGTGGACGATAATAATGTTCTTAAAGGACTTATTACCATTAAAGATATTGAAAAAGCAATTCAATTCCCGAATGCAGCCAAAGACGCTCAAGGACGATTGCTTGTCGGCGCAGCCATCGGTATCTCAAAAGACACATTTGATCGTGCTGAAGCGTTGGTTAAAGCCGGTGTGGATCTGATTACGGTTGATTCCGCACACGGACACCATATCAATATTATCGAAGCTGTACGCAAACTGCGTGAGCTGTATCCGCAGCTGACCATTGTAGCTGGAAACGTAGCAACAGGCGAAGCTACCAGAGAGCTGATTGAAGCCGGTGCTTCTGTCGTTAAGGTGGGTATCGGGCCAGGATCTATTTGTACAACTCGTGTTATTGCTGGTATCGGTGTACCGCAAATTACAGCGATTTACGATTGTGCAGCGGTTGCAAGAAAATATAACATTCCTATTATCGCAGATGGCGGTATCAAATACTCTGGAGAAATCACCAAGGCTATTGCGGCAGGCGCTAGTGCCGTTATGCTCGGTAGTATGTTTGCAGGAACCGAGGAAAGTCCTGGTGAAGCCGAGATCTATCAAGGACGACGCTTTAAGGCTTACCGCGGCATGGGCTCCCTCGCTGCGATGAAACAAGGCAGCAAAGACCGCTACTTCCAGGATGATGACAAGAAGCTCGTTCCGGAAGGAATTGAGGGCCGTGTTGCTTACAAAGGGCCTTTGGCCGACACGATTCATCAACTGATTGGAGGCTTGCGTTCCGGTATGGGCTACTGTGGAACAGAAAGCCTGGAGCAGCTGACCAATGATACACAGTTCATCCGGATAACGGGCGCCGGTCTTCGTGAAAGCCATCCGCATGATATTCAAATCACGAAGGAAGCACCAAACTACTCGTTATAAAATAAAGATGCTTCATTTCTGTTCCCAAGATGACCTAAATAATGAATAATATCGGTTGTTATGTGAATGCATGAGGGACATACAAGTATCTTTTGAATAAACCATTAGAGTGCGATAGCCTAAACGCCGATCGTTAAGAAGGACAAGCCGGTTGAAATGTATCCGGCTTGTCCTTTTTTTGATAACCCCCCTGTGATAGAATAGAACAAGCAAACGATTTATTGAGTTAAGAGGGGAGTTATATCATTTGAAATCTAAGACTGTAAGGAAAAATAAACGTCCTATCGTACAACGAACTATAGCATCGGTGATGCTTATGAATATACTATGTCTTTCCGCCATTCCTACTCTGGCGCTTGCCGAACCGGTCACGGTGGCTACCGCCGAGAAGAAGGAAACTACGACAACAGAGGCGAAAGCGACCAAAACAGTAAAAGCAGATAAAGTTCCTTCCATTGATACACTTGGACTGCAAGTAAGATCGGCTGTGCTGATGGAGCCTACGACGGGACAGGTGCTTCTATCGTTAAATGCTGATAACGCACTCCCGCCTGCCAGTATGACAAAAATGATGACGGAATATATTGTGCAGCATGAAATAAAGCAGGGTAATCTAAGTTGGGACACCGTCGTGACCGTAAAAGAGAATGCGGCTAAGAGCGGTGGTTCTCGTATATTTCTGGCTGTGAATGACCAGCATACGGTGGAAGAGCTGTACATTGCTATGGCCGTAGGCTCAGCGAATGATGCAGCCGTTGCGCTGGCTGAACATATTGCGGGCTCTGAGCAGGAATTCGTTAAATTAATGAATGAAAACGCGAAACGCATGGGTATGAAAACAGCTCATTTTATCAATGCTACTGGTCTGAGCCGTGCCGACATGCCTGAGAAATATCGTCCGGAAGGTGAAGATGAAACAGTGATGTCTGCTATGGACACGGCAAAGTTGGTCAAGTTCATCGTGGAAGAACATCCTGAATTTTCGAAATATACAACGATTCAATCGTTTAAGTTCCGTGAACGCGATAAGGATCCAATCATAAATCTGAATTGGATGCTGGAAGCGAATAAAAATGTGCCCAACTTCCGCTCTTTTGCCTATGAGGGGCTGGACGGCATGAAAACAGGCTTCACCGAAGAAGCAAAGAACACTTTTGCAGGAACCGCTGAGCGTGACGGTATGCGTCTGATCAGTGTCGTGATGGGAGCCGAGACCAAAGCTTCACGCTTTACCGAAACACGCAAATTACTCGACTACGGCTTTAATAACTTTGAAGTCAAGCAGATTATTGATGGAAATACAGTTGTTGAAGGATTTGAAACGGTTGACGTAAAAAAAGGTAAAGAAACAGAGGTTAAGCTCGTTACCAACAAACCACTCAGCTTTATGGTACCAAAGGGCTCTGACGGAAGCAGTGTTACGTTTGAAGGTAAGATCGACAATGAGAACCTGACAGCCCCTGTCAAAAAGGGCACCAAAGCAGGAACAGTTACTTACACTTATAAGATTGAGGGCATGAAAAATGTCCAAAAGGGAACCGTGGATCTCGTAACGTATGAGGATACCGAAAAAGCAGGCTGGTTTAAGCTCTTTTTGCGAGCCATTCAGCAGTTCTTTGCGGACCTGTTCGAATCGATTAAAAATCTTTTCTAAATATATTTCTCGCAGAAAAGCCGTCGCCCTTTGAAAAGGGCGATGAAGTCATTTCTTCTTAAATTCCGAGTAAATGGGTTGCCTATTTGTTACCCGTGGAGTAGAATTACAAGTTAGATTATAGATTTAATGAAAAACAAGATAAGTGACTATTTCGGGAGGCTAGGGACATGGAAACGGGAACAGCAACTGTAAAAAGAGGTATGGCAGAAATGCAAAAAGGCGGCGTCATCATGGACGTCATGAATGCGGAACAAGCAAAAATCGCTGAAGCGGCTGGAGCTACAGCAGTTATGGCGCTGGAGCGCGTGCCTTCTGATATTCGCGCGGCTGGGGGAGTTGCCCGTATGGCTGATCCTACCATCGTTGAAGAAGTAATGAAGGTTGTATCTATTCCGGTCATGGCTAAGGCTCGTATCGGCCATTATGTAGAAGCAAAAGTTCTGGAATCGTTAGGTGTAGACTACCTTGATGAGAGTGAAGTTTTGACACCGGCTGATGAAGTATTCCATATCGACAAGTGGGATTTCACTGTACCTTTTGTCTGCGGCGCTAAAGATCTGGGTGAAGCGCTCCGCCGGATAGGGGAAGGCGCATCTATGATCCGCACAAAAGGCGAGCCAGGAACAGGCAATATCGTTGAAGCTGTACGCCATATGCGTTTCATCAATAGCCAAATCCGCAAGGTACAGAACATGTCCAAGGACGAGCTGTACGCTGAAGCTAAAAACCTGGGTGTATCCTACGATCTGCTGAGAGGTGTTCAGGAGAATGGTAAACTTCCAGTCGTTAACTTCGCTGCAGGCGGAGTTGCAACTCCTGCGGATGCCGCACTTATGATGCATTTGGGTGCAGATGGAGTATTTGTGGGATCTGGTATTTTCAAATCGGATAACCCCGAAAAATTCGCTCGCGCGATCGTGGAAGCTACGACCCACTTTGATGATTATAAATTGATTGCCGAAGTATCCAAGAACTTGGGTGCACCGATGAAAGGTATCGAAATTTCCAAGCTGTCCCCATCCGAACGTATGTCGGACCGCGGCTGGTAAGAGAGAAGGATCAGCATGAGAATTGGAGTACTTGCACTTCAGGGGGCAGTTGCTGAACACATGCGCAGTATTACTAAGGCTGGCGCGGAGGGCGTTCCGATCAAACGAATCGAGCAGCTGGAGACGATTGACGGTCTGATTATACCAGGTGGCGAAAGCACGACGATCGGTAAACTGATGCGTAAGTATGGGTTTATCGAAGCGATACGTCAATTCTCGGCGAAGGGTAAACCTTTATTCGGCACATGTGCCGGTCTAATCGTGCTAGCTAAAGAGATCGACAACGGCGAAGAGGCACATTTGGGGCTGATGGATATCAAAGTTGCCCGGAACGCCTTTGGACGCCAACGGGAGAGCTTTGAGACCGAACTTGCAGTAAAAGGAATAGAGGAACCTGTTCGCGCCGTATTTATCCGTGCTCCACTGATTGTGGAAGTTGGAGAAGGTGTGGATATACTCTCCGCCTTTAACGATGAGATCGTGACCGCTCGGCAGGGGGCCTTACTCGCGGCTTCTTATCATCCGGAATTGACGGATGATTACCGTCTTCATCAGTATTTTGTAGACATGGTGAAGGATGCTGCCTTGTCGCCAAAATAGTAAATTCGGTTATTGAAAAAGCATCTTGACTCTTTTTTAAGGGTCAAGTTTGTTTTTTTCTTGATTTTTCAATAAAATATATAGAATGAAGTAATAATAATTCGTTACACCGATGGATGTTTTACTTAGGAGGGTTTCCTGTGTTAGACGTGAAAATATTGCGCAGTGATTACAGCCGTGTGGAAGAAGCGCTGAAAAACCGCGGCAAATCACTTGATTTGATTGCGGATTTCCCAAAGCTTGACGCACGCCGCCGTGAGCTGTTGCAGGAGAGCGAAAGTCTGAAGAACCGGCGCAATACCGTGTCGGCCGAAGTAGCTAAGCTGAAAAAAAATCGTGAGAATGCGGATGATCTGATTCTGGAAATGCGTGAAGTTTCAGACCGGATTAAAGGTATGGATGAAGAAGTACGCGAGCTGGAAAGCCAAATTTCCGAGCTCAGTTCGGCGATTCCTAATATTCCTCACGAAAGTGTGCCTGTAGGAGCATCGGAGGAAGAAAATGTAGAGCTTCGCCGCTGGTCCGAGCCTAGAAATTTTGATTTTGAGCCGAAAGCACACTGGGATCTCGCTCAGTCTCTCGACATTCTCGATTTTGAAGCTGGTGCTAAGGTAACGGGATCACGCTTTACGTTCTATAAGGGCCTAGGTGCTCGCTTGGAACGTGCATTGATCAACTTCATGATGGATCTTCATAGTGAGCACGGTTATGAAGAGATGCTGCCTCCATATATCGTCAACCGGGACAGCCTCTACGGTACAGGTCAGCTTCCTAAATTTGAAGAGGATCTCTTTAAGCTGGATGACTCTGATTATTATCTCATTCCGACGGCAGAGGTTCCTGTAACGAACTATCACCGCGAGGAGATTTTGAACACAGAGGATCTCCCCAAAAGATATGTAGCTTACAGCTCTTGCTTCCGTTCAGAGGCTGGGGCGGCAGGACGCGATACACGCGGCCTTATTCGTCAGCACCAGTTCAACAAAGTGGAGATGGTGAAGATTGTGGATCCGGACTCATCCTTTGATGAGCTGGAGCAAATGACAACTGATGCGGAGCGCGTTCTTCAGCTGCTGAATCTCCCATACCGTGTGCTTGTATTGTGTACAGGGGATATGGGCTTTGGCTCCATGAAAACATACGACCTGGAGGTATGGCTTCCGGAGAGCGGTGTATATCGTGAAATTTCCTCATGTTCGAATATAGGCGATTTCCAAGCTCGCCGTGCCAATATCCGTTTCCGTCCGGAACCGAAATCGAAACCAGAGTTTGTACACACGTTGAACGGATCTGGACTCGCTGTGGGTAGAACAGTAGCTGCCATTCTGGAAAATTATCAACAAGCTGACGGCAGTGTTATCATTCCAGAAGTGCTGCGCCCATACATGAGAAATGTAAGTGTTATTGAACCAAAGAAATAGCTTGCAGTAATAATATTGTTTGTGGTAAAATAATTAATGCACGTGATTAATCATTTTATCACTTGGAGAGGTACCGAAGCGGTCATAACGGGGCGGTCTTGAAAACCGTTAGAGTGCAAGCTCACATGGGTTCGAATCCCATCCTCTCCGCCATACATATACACAATAACCGTTTCCTGATCAGGAAACGGTTTTTTTTGTTTTTTCAAATGGCTCCTTTCATATTTACAGATACGGTACAGCTTTAGCCGTTTTTCTTATTTTTTGTAAAGTATAAAAAGAAACGCATCTCCGCAATTTAAAGACAAGGGGAGGTGTGATAGATGAACTCAGAGCTAAATGTTGATCAGACAGCGTTGGTGAATGCGTGGCAAGAAAGACTGCCCACGGTACTGAAGCCTGGCGATCATGCTGAAGTGGCTGCCGACATGGCGAACCCTCATGCTGTTCGGATTCACATTGATGCGGCTGGAAGGCAGGATTATTCCTTCGATTTTGAATGCCGCTATGTGGATTCCAGAGAAGTTGAGGTTAAGCTGGTCGATGTGGAGCGGGCAGGCGTTGTTATTGATGAGCGCAATGAGAACATTCAGGGAATGGCAGGAGATTATACCCGTCATATTCATGAGTGTGCTCAGGCGCTTCAACAAATAACGAACCCTTAGACAGTTTACGGCTACAGTCTTCGATGAACTTCCACAGTAAGAGATAAGAAGAGCTGTAGAGCAATGGATTCCGCATGAAACGGAGGGTTAGAAGCTATGAGTAAACCAAAGTCCATACCGGTGCCGGAGGCTCAAAAGCCGCAAAGAAGACGTAAAGATAATGGAGAAGGTGGAGTGCAGGAACCGATGACCGGATCACACCGAGCCAAAATTCACAAACAATCCGGGCATTATAACCCAGAGGGGTAGTGTTATTCATTTTTATCATGTATTCAGAGGCTTCTGTCGTAAGGACAGGGGCCTTTTGCTGTTGTTCTAACATATTTCAAAAGTTTTCATGAAAGGGGATGAAACCTATTCCTGAATTTTCCGTATATAGAACATGTAAGCTTCATCGGGGCCCCAACTTTTGATGAATGAGTGAATATTCGCAACATATTATCTTATTTCATCTTCCATTTTGAAGCAAGGAAAATGATTGGAAAAATATTTTGAAAATATTCCATAAAGTGTTTCTCATTTTGTCGAAATGGTTTATGATTAAGAGGTCTTGTTATTTTTTATGGTTATGAGGGGAGAGAAAGAGTAATGAATAAAAAGTTTGGAGTGGTGATGCTGTCACTGCTGTTAACTTTGACAGTTGTGCTATCAGGCTGTGCGAAGAAGCTAGAACCTAAAGAGGCAATGAATACTGCTGCTGCTAACGCTATGCAGATGACGTCTTACGAGATGAAGAGCAGCTTCGTTATCGAAGATCTGCAAATGAAGGTGGCAGCTACCGAAGGTAATCCTAACGTTGACCAAGCTCTTACTATGTTGAAGAACGCTGAGTTGACATTGACTGGTATCCACCAAGCAGAGCCTCAACAAACTGAAATGCAAATGGGGATCAATCTGAAGGGCGATATGGCCATGACTTTCAACATTGATATGGTCATGACCAAAGAGAAGATCTATGTGAAAATTCCAAGCATTCCGATGCTTCCATTCCCTGAGGATGTTGTAGGTAAGTATCTCGTTATGGATTTGAAAGAACTTGCTGAACAGGCTGGGGAAACATTCAATCCGGAAAGTCTGGATGCTCAGAAGTCCCAAAAATTCGCAACCGAAGTCATGAACGCTTTGATCGCTGAATATGATCAAGCGAAATACTTCAAGCAAATCGAAACCAAGGATGCTAAGCTTCCAGAAGGTGTAGATGCGAAACAAGTTGTACAATTCTACATTACCAATGAGAACGTTAAAGAAGCATTGGATATTTTGGTAAATAAGGCTGCTCCGAAGATTGTGGATATCGCAGGCAAAGATGAGTACCGCGAAATGCTCAGCCTGACCAAAGAAGACATCGAGCAAGCGAAGAAAGAAGTAAGCTCGGTGGATCAAGGTGAGTTCAAGAAAGGTCTGGAGGAACTCCAGAAATACCTGAAAATCAACACCTTTAACATTACCACAGCAATTGACAAGAAAGATTTCCCGGTTTATCAGGATCTCGTAATGAATGTTGACTTCAACGATCCTGAAACGAAGGATACAGTGAAGCTTGCTGTTAAAGGTAGCACACAATACAGCAAAATCAACGAAAAGCAAACATTCAAAATCGGAATTCCTAAAGATGCTGACGTGATTACCATGGAGCAGTTTCAGGAATCCATGGGCGCTTATTAATTCCTAATTACACTTTAACAAGAACCCGGCCGTAGAAAACTGGCCGGGTTTTTGTGTTGCTGTGTAACGGTTATTTAAATTTTTTGGAGATGTTGTGAAAGCTGAAAGTCATTTACCTCTCAGGCGCCGAAAGAACTGAGTTAGAAGGGCTGCACACTCTTCTTGCAGTACACCTTCGATCACTTCGGTACGATGGTTGAAACGCGATTCCTGAAGGAGGTTCATGAGCGTACCGGCACAGCCTGCCTTGGGGTCTAACGTGCCGTAAATAAGCTGGGGTACTCTGGACTGGACAATGGCCCCTGCACACATAGGACAAGGCTCTAGGGTAACGTAGAGACGGCAATCAAGCAGCCGCCACGCGCCAAGGTGACGGCTAGCATCGCGAATGGCAACCATCTCTGCGTGTGCAGTGGCATCAAAAGTAGTTTCGCGCAGGTTATAACCACGGCCGATGATCTCGTCACCATGGACAATCACAGCGCCGATGGGGACTTCACCAAGCTCCTCCGCTTTTCGGGCTTCAGCAATGGCCTCACGCATCCAATAGTTATGATTATAATTATCCACAGTGTGCGGATCATTAAATTTTAAATTCAATTCAATATCTCCTCTCGGTCTGGGACTAAAGTAGTTGTTATACAACGAACATTCATTCGTTTGTTAACATGATGTGGACATTTTTGTGGATAAATAAAAAGTTATGCACAAACTTATGCACATAATCCACAGAAAACATGTGTATTTGTTAGCAATCTGTGGACACTTCTGTAAAAAAAACAGATGTTTTGCTTCTTTATTGTAGAGAAAGAACCTCTCAAGATCAATAAATCCATATCCTTTAACTCACACCACCGATACGTATGCCAAAAATTCTTTTCAAACCACCGGACTCACGTTATCATAAATTATGACAGGCTATACTAGTTTATTGTCAACGAAGTGCCGAAAGGTGTAGATTACTTTGTCCATCAAGACAAAATTATCATTGATCATGTCCATATCTGTGCTTTTTATCTTGTTGCTTAACATCGCGCTTAATTTTTATACAACACAAGAGAATTTAAGGCAGGACAGTGAGACTAAGATGGTTATGGCTGCTACCCAGATCGCAATTACCGTGGAGCAAACGGAGTACAGTTCCAGATATGTAGACGGAGTATTTGGGGACCTGCTTCGGGTCGCATCAGTAAATGCTGCTAAAATGCTGGATCCCGACATTGCGAATATAACCAACGAAGATCTTGTTAAACTCAGTGAAGAGCTCGGAGTTACCCATATTTCCCTTTTAGTCGAGACGAGTGATGATATAGTAGTTGCCCGTTCGAGCGAAACTGAACAAATGGGCATGTCTACCCGAACATGGGGCTACTGGTTCACAGCCTTTCAAGAGCTGTTTAAGTATAAGGAGGTACGTTCGGTCGAGGAAGGGCATACTGACAAGCACTTTTGGTCTGGGCCATTTGAATTTTCGACGGCTATGCCGGAGTTTATTGATAAATGGGGATATTATTATGACGGAAAGCGCAATTACATTGTCGATCCCTATATCCGTAGTACGGACATCAAGGATTTTTTCAAAATAACAAGTCCGGGCGTCGTTATCGAGCAGACCATTAAATCCAACCCCCGTATATTGGAGGTAACGGGCATCAACCCGGATACTTTCGGTAATATTTTTATGGAGAAGGATGGAACCGATAGAATTCACTATAAACTGGGCAACCGCCCCATCAAATTTGGGACATATGACTACGGCACTTTAAAGGGAGACCAGGCCGCAGTTAAGCAATCGGTGACGAATGATGAGAATGTAGTTTTTGTCAGTACGGTGAATGGGAAGAAAGTGATGAAAAGCTTTATCCCGATCCAAATCGAAAAAAAGGCTCCCTATGTTATCAGTGTGGTCATGGACTATGAAGCCATCTCTTCTGTGATGCGGGAGCAGATGATTAGCTTGGTCGCGATCTCGCTTGTTCTCCTGGAAATTGTTATATTCGGTAGCTATATTGTGGCTGGTTATTTTACAAAGCCAATTCAAGCTATACTGGGTACTGTAAATGAGGTTGCCGATGGAAACTTTGAGCGGCGTTTGGAAGTAACGAGCCGGGATGAACTTGGGCAGTTGTCCGGTCGAATTAATGCGATGACCCGCAATCTGGGGAATTATACAAGTCAGTTGAAACAAATGGTAGATGAAAATCAGTCGGTCAAGGAATATTTGGAATCTGTTATCAACCAGACGGCGGATGCGATTCATACGACGGACATGTACGGAAAAATCACAAGTGTGAACAAGGCGTTTGAACAGTTATATGGCTGGAATAGCCATGAGGTGATAGGCCGGAAACTTGAAATGATACCTGCTGAGATGGAAGATGAAGAGAGAGAGCGGTGGAGACGGCTTAGAGCTGGAGAGCGGCTTGGATCGGTCGAAACCGTTCGGATGCGTAAGGATGGCAGTATGATTGAAGTCAGTATCAGCACATCTCCGATACAGGATGAGACGGGAAATATTACGTCAATGGTCAGTGTGTCACGGGATGTCACGGAACGTAACCGGATGGAGGAAATGCTGCGGCGATCTGAGAAGCTGACGACAGTCGGACAGCTGGCTGCCGGTGTTGCTCATGAAATCCGTAATCCGCTAACTACGTTGCGCGGTTTTATGCAGCTCCAACAACAAACCCATAAAATTAATCCGGATCATATCAGTTTGATGTTGTCCGAGCTGGACCGGATTAACCTGATTGTAAGTGAGTTTCTCATATTGGCTAAGCCGCAGGCGGTCTGCTTTCAGGAAAAGGACCTACAGGTTATTATGAATGATGTGATCTCACTGCTGGGTAGTCAGGCCCGTTTATATGGGATTGAGTTTAGTTACAACTACATGAACGAGCCGGCGTTGGTACACTGTGAGGAGAACCAGCTAAAGCAGGTGTTTATTAATGTGCTTAAAAATGCGGTAGAAGCTATGCCGGATGGCGGTTATGTTACGATAGAGATGACAAAACCGTCTTCAGAGCAGGTGGCTGTCCGAATTATCGATAAGGGTGAGGGCATTTCTGAAGATCTGATGCCCCATGTCGGAGAACCATTCATTACCAATAAAGAAACGGGTACAGGTCTTGGACTTATGGTCTGTCAGCGAATTATACAAGGTCATCAAGGCGTTCTGGAGATAGAAAGTGAAGAGGGCGTAGGCACAGCGGTAACCATCCTGTTGCCGGCTGCTGCTAAAGGTGATCGGGCGTAGCACATAAATTTGAGTATGGATGGAGAGGATGACACCTTGAGGATTAATAAATTCATCAGTGAGACAGGCTTCTGTTCCCGCCGGGAAGCGGACAAGCTTGTGGAGAGTGGTCAGGTCACGATTAACGGAGTGAAGGCCGTGCTGGGTAGCCAGGCGGAGGAAGGCGATGACGTTCGAGTGAACGGTCGACAGCTAAGCGAGAAGAAGGCAAAGCATGTTTATATCGCCCTGAACAAGCCTGTGGGCATTACGAGTACTACGGAGTCCCACATCAAGGGGAATATCGTTGATTTTGTAGGCCATACCGAGCGGATCTTTCCGATTGGCAGGCTGGATAAGGATTCCGAAGGCTTGATTCTGCTTACAAGTGACGGGGATATCGTGAATAAAATACTGCGTTCTGAAGGCAGACATGAGAAGGAATATATCGTTACTGTAGATCGTCCGCTGACAGAGGCTTTTATCAGAGGCATGTCGAGCGGGGTGAAGATACTTGGGGAGATGACACTTCCTTGTACCATCACACGGATGTCGGAGCGAGTGTTTCGTATCATTCTAACCGAAGGGAAAAATCGTCAAATCCGGCGTATGTGCAGCGCTTTTGGTTACGAGGTGAGAAAGTTGCAGCGTATCCGGATTATGAATATCCGTTTAGGCAGTCAGAAGACGGGGTCATGGCGTGATCTTTCAGATCAAGAAAAGCAGGAGCTCGGTAAGCTTCTTAACTATACACTGACCTAAATAGCAAACAACCGGCTCTCGGGTACGTCTGCCTGAGAACCGGTTGTTTTTTTAATTAGATGAATCATCTTTTGATTTGGGCACGTTGGTATACGTATTGTGACTCGAATATTTACGAATAATAGATACTTCTACCCGTCGGTTTTTGGATTTGCCTTCGACGGTTTCGTTGGTCGCTATCGGGTGATACTCTCCGTAACCGACTGACATAAACCGCTTCGGATCAAGTGACGGATTCTCCAGAAGGATCTTCATGAATTGCATCGCCCTGTCAGAACTCAAGTCCCAGTTGGATGGGTACTTGCTGGTGTTCATCGGGACATCGTCAGTATGACCAGATACGATAATATCGAAGTCCGGGAATTGCTGGAGCATGTTCGACATCTCTTTTGCCAGCTTGCTGGCCTCTGGCTTCACAACCGCCTCGCCTGGAGCAAACAGCGCATTATCCCGGATGGTGATCATCAACTGTGAATTATTCAGCTTTGTGTTTAATTCGGTACTTAAACCATTGTTTTTAATATAACTATCCAGCTGTTTCTTTAGCTTCTCCAAATCCTCCTGCTCCTGCTTCATAAGTTTTTCGCGTTTCTTATCATCAGATTTCGGGGTTGGGATAGAGTTCATTGCCTTGTTATTACCTTTATCAGCTGGATCATTGCTCGGTTCGGTCTTGCTGTAATCAAGAACCCCGGTTCCGCCAGTCAGGGCCATATTGAATGCTTCGCTCATTTCTTGAAACTTTTTAGCGTCCGTCGCGCTCATTGCGTAAAGAACTAGGAAGAGCGCGAGTAATAGGGTAAGCAGATCTGCATACGGAAGGAGCCAGGACTCGTCAGCATGCTCTTCGTGGGGCTCGTGTCTAGTCTTTTTGCTCACTAGAACCAGCCTCCCTTTGGTTCATTTTAAGGCGCTCAGAAGGGGTCAGGAAGACGGACAGCTTCTGACTGATCGCAATAGTTGAGACACCTGATTGAATGGAAAGAAGACCTTCAACCATCATCAGCCGGATCTCCACTTCACGTTTAGACAAGCGCTTCAGTTTGTTGGCGATGGGGTGGCAGATGACATAACCGGTGAAAATACCAAGCAGCGTTGCGATAAAGGCAGCACCGATTGCTTTTGCAAGCTCTGTCATATCGCTCATCTGGCCTAAGGCTGCGATCAAACCGATAACCGCACCCAATACCCCGAGAGATGGTGCGTACATGCCGGCCTGAGAGAAGATGAGTGCACCGGAGCGGTGCCGCTCCTCGGTGGCGTTAATATCCTCCATCAGAACGTCGCTCACGAATTCCTGGTCGTTGCCGTCAATGATCATGCGCATCCCGTTGCGGAGAAAAGTATCGTTGATTTCCTCGACTTTTGATTCGAGCGCGAGCAATCCCTCGCGGCGGGTAATGGAGGCATACTCCATAAAGAGTGTAATCAAATCTGTTTTATTCATCAGCTTTTGCTTCACGAAAATCATTTTGATAAGCTTAGGAAATTTCTTAAGCTCCGACAAAGGAAAACCTATAAACAGTGTGGCTGCCGTACCGCCCAAAATAATGACAAAGGCGGCAGGATTAACTAAAGCGGTAAGTGGTGCATGCTTTAACACCATTCCGACCAGTACGGATACAAACCCGAGCACTAAACCTATAATCGTTGAAATTTCCATAATACACCTCATCCATGAGAAATAAATAACGAATCCATTCGTTTTGCCGTCCTTTTGGGTAGACAGCATTGTGCAAATGAGCGCATTACACTATTTATCGTCAGGTTAGTGTTTTTTTTTTAGCTGTAATTTCCGGTATAATAGAAGCAAGGGAAACTTGCAGGTATGAAGTGACAGAAAGGAGTGAGAGAGATGGGTGTTAAGCATGGGCGTGATTACGGTGATATTTTGACAGATTTGACTGAAGCGGTCGGACGTATTCCGGACAGCTACGTGTTTTTTGAAATGGAATCGGAGGATTGGAGCAACCTTAACGATACGGAGAAAAATGAGGTTCATGAGGCGCTGGCGGAGGATTTATTTTATGCACTGGGCACAGAGCCTGTCATATCGGTAGGCAGTGGAGTTGTCATTCACGATCAGACAAACCATCGGATACATATTTTAATTGGGGAAGAAGAATTGGCGTTTGTAGCTCTCGTCTAGCTAAGGTAATGAACCAAAGATCAGAGGAATAGAATAGATGAATAATTGGTCCCGCCTTGGTGGGAGAGGTTTTTTTGGGGAGGAAGATAAAATGCTGTATACACAGCAGGAAGTTGAAACACATCTGGAAAGACTTGAAGGCTGGGAATTGGAGCAGGGACGGTGGATTATCCGTAAATATACCTTTCCTGCGTTTATGAAAGGGATTGCTTTTGTGGATGAAGTCGCTGCGATCTCGGAGGCATTCGGTCACCATCCCTACATTACAATCGATTACAAAACCGTGACGCTACGTCTGACTTCTTGGGATGAAGGCGGTATTACGGCTGTAGATATCAAAGAGGCACAGCAGTTTAATGAGGCATACGAAAAAAGCCGCTCCAAGGACAATAAGGAGCAGGATTAGCAGCAGCGGATGCTTATATAAAAAACACGCTTGGAACGGGAGAGCTCCTGTCCAAGCGTGTTTTTCTGCTTATTATTTTTTCTCAGACAGATAAAGTGCAAGATTGGCAATTTCCTCTGGTTTAAGTTGATCTTTAAAGGCAGGCATACCTTTACGGCCCTTCGTGATCACGCCAAACAATGCATTAGTGTCCATATGTCCGCCTACTTGCTGGAGAGCTGGTCCTGCTCCGCCCTGGAGCTGATCACCATGACAGGTAATGCAGCTGGCTTTCAACGTAGCTTCAGCCGCAGCCGCGTCCAAAGTTACCTCAGGCATTGTTGGTTTTGCTTCTTCAGCTACTTCTTTTTTCCCTGGAAGCGTAAACATCAGCGCAAGGGCCAGCGCACATGCGACGAAGAACAATCCGCTCATAATCCATTTTTGCATCGTCATATCGTCCCTTCTTATGTATACTGCAATTGATTCTATTATAAACGAACATACAAAGACATCATAGCAGTTGTGACAAAAAAAGCAATAAAACAACGCTTTCTTTAACTAAAATTACACAAAATTGTGCTATTTTTCATAGTCATAACGGTTTCGGATGGAATTTCCAGAATCGTCCGAAGACATATAAACCATGCAATGAAAAAGAGCTTTGCCAGTCGGAGTCATCCGTTCGTACGTGTCCGTAACATGAAAACCGACGTTGTAGTATGTGCGGATTGCACGTTCATTCCAAGTTAAGACCTCAAGGTCAATCTCATCCTCAGGACGCCGCTGCCTGGCCACATCCACAATAGACTGCACAAATTGTTTACCCATTCCGAGTCCACACCAATCCGGTCGCATACCAAGACCAATCCGCGTTACGCCTTCCATTGGGAACAACTGCGCGAATCCCCACATCCGCTGTTCTTCATCGAGAATGGATACATACTGCTGCTCGCGGATGTCCGGATCGCCAAACTCGATACCAAGTCCTTTCATTTGCTCCCAGGGGAGCCAGCCATAGATATTGTAAGGAGATGGGTAGGTCCAGCTGCAAATCTCCGCCGCTTGATACGAATCCATTGGAACCGCATAAAACCGCTGTGCCATGGGAAGCAATTGTCATTCTCCTTTCATGATTTACGGAATAAGAAGAAAACACCCGCCAAAAGAAGGGATGCTTCTCTTCGCGGGTATATTTGTATGATATAAATGATTTCAAATTATTCAGACGCGTGGTTTTCGTATGCTGAATCATCCATAATTCGCTTGGCGCCAATATAACGCTCCGCATAATAGCTTTCACCCAGTCGGTTAGTTACGACCCCTCTTGAAGTGGAGGCATGGGCAAATTGATCATCGCCGATATAAATGCCTACATGGGATACGCCCTGACCTGATGTATTGAAAAATATGAGGTCCCCCGGGCGAAGGTCTTCGCGGGATACGGCCGTACCCATCTCAAATTGGGAGCCCGACTGATGGGGAAGCTTCATTCCCATTGCGGAGAATATGTACATTGTAAATCCAGAGCAGTCAAAACCACTTGTTGTCATGCCACCATAGCTGTATCTTGTCCCTAGCACCTTATCGATTTCTTGATCCAGCTTACTATCGGCAAAAGCGCTGCCTAAGCCTGCCGTGAACAGCATCGAAAGGCCTAACACGGTTGCACTGAACTTCTTAAGCATAAATAACTCCTTCCGCTGCCTGCGAGGTTAGCTGTAGGGTTCGGTTGAAGGTCCCCTATGATCCCTTAGTAGCAAGATCAATTCACCCGTGGTTGGATCCCCCGCTTCCATTGTTCTGGAATTTGGCATATGCATTCTATATATAAAAGCCCTTACAATAATGACAAAGTTATTACATTGAATATTCTATCAGAGGGCCTGTCCATTTGGCAATTGTTTCTTGCTGTCTTTTGAATAGAATAGATGGCTATTCGTGTCGAATTATTGTCACAAAAATTTTCTCGTAAAGGTGCAAACTTTTTCCCTATTTCATCCGTTATAAAAGTATAAAGAAAAAGCCGCGAAGGAGATTGTGGTGAATCTCATTCGGGCTTAAGTAAACTTTTGGTTATGAAATTAATTGTAGTTCACGGCGGCGGATTTGTACTTGCTTGGGCTCATGACTCGTTTGGCGCCAATGTAACGCTTGCCAAAATAGCTCGAGTTGATTGCGGTGATGGTGACACCGCGGGAACTTGAGGAATGTGCAAATTTGCCCCCGCCTATATAGATCCCTACATGGGATACGCCTCTGCCTGAGGTGTTAAAGAATACAAGATCGCCGGCTTTCAGTTGGCTCTTCGGTACTGCAGTCCCAACTTTATATTGGGATACCGATGAACGCGGCAAAGTCAGCCCCAGTTTCTTGAATACATAACTTGTAAATCCAGAGCAATCGAATCCTTTGGCTGTGGTTCCGCCCGATTTATAGGAGACGCCAATGACGGGTTTGATTGCGCTGTTTAACTTGGAATCCGCGAAAGCGCTTCCGGTGCCTAACGTAAGGGCGAGAGCTAGACCGAGTGAAACGGCTGTTAGCTTCTTTTTCAAGTGATAAGCTCCTTCCAATGCCTGCGAGGTTAGCTTAAGGGTTCGGCTGAAGGTTAGCCTATGACCCCTCTGTTGCGAGATCAATTCACCCAAGACGGTTCCCCCGCTTCCCGTTGAAACGGGAATTCGGCTTCTTAAGATATAAGACAGATTATAAGTATACGATAGTTTATCCATATGAAATAGTTACAGGAAAGATGACAAAGTTGTTACTAACACATTCGTTATTTTATCAGAGTATTAACTTTTTGGCAAACGAGGAAAGTATATTTGAACATAAAAAATCCCGTTCTTCCTAGAGGAGAACGGGATTTTTTTATTTAGTTGGCTAGCGTTATGCATCTTTTGAGCTTGATAGTGACATATAATGCATGAATTTATGGTAAAAATTAGTTTTTTTGATTATGCTAAGTTTCTTATGGATATGTGAACGATTTTCAAATTTGACGACTATGAGTATGCCATACATGATATTGAGCAGTAACGCTCCACAACTGGAACAGACTGCTCACAAAATAGGAGGTCTGCTGAATGATTAACCCGATCAGACCTGACCATAGGAAGGACATACCGCTGAGTAGAAGGAGAAGAGCTATCGCTGTTCCGCCGATCGTAATGGAGATGAGCATAGCCTTTCCGATGTGACGGAGACAGACCATCAGAGCGGATATCATGCCCATGCCAGTTGTTTTGCCGAACTGCATATAAAGAAAGAACAAATGAATGAGATACGCATACAACAGCCAACAGACGAAGTAAGGAGCGATCTTTAGCAACGTAGACGGGTCGCGAATGGCAGCTAATAGTGAAGGTAACATTTTCGGCACCAGCCAATATGCGGGGGTAAAGGTCAGAATCGTCTCAACCACATAAAATAAAGTTACCGGTTTCCATAGCTGACGGATGCCCTTGAAGAAGAACAGACCTCGCTCGCCTTTCGCCTCTTGATGGAGATTGTAAAATATACCGGCATGAATAAGAGGAGTCAGAAGCATCCGAATGATCAGCATACAGATGAGTATCCAGGCATAGGTATGAACGTCACTGCTTTGAGTCAGGGCCTTTTCGCCCTCGTAAAAATACAACAGCTTACTAAGCTCATTCGGAGCAGGGTCCGGGAATCGCATCAGTAGCGGAACGACGGCTGATTTAACAAGGCGATACAGGCAATATCCCCACAGAAGCCGATACAGAAACAGAAGAATAATAACATAGAACTGATCTTTCACACTGGTCCAGCCTTTGCCTGCGTAGCTTTTCATGTTCTCCCCCCTTACCATGACAGGCTGCCGAATAGTGTCTCTACCAGCTTGGTGATGCTCAGGTTCCAGCGCGTGACAGCTTTCGGATCCATTCCCGCCTTCATATAGTTATTGATGTGTTTGTTCTCGAGCACGATCGTGTATTTCGGATCAACCATTGTCCAGATGAGTGGAGATTTATGTTTGATTTCATACTGGGTTTTTCCATTCTTGCCGTCCCACACCTTTTCAACCGTCTTCCCGTCCTCAAATGCAAATCTGATCGGGATGTTGGAGACGGTGCCGCCCTTGCTCACGATGGTCACAATCGTCTTATAGGCGGGGTCTTCCCGGGTTCCGATATTTTGGGTCTGAATGTTCTCCACAGCGACGTCAGCCATCAGGTTACCGTATACATATTGGTCAAAATAAGGCTGCCACGATTGTTTGGTGATTTGCTCCACAACCTGTAGAAAATCTTTAGTTGTCGGATGTTTGAAGCGGTATTTTTTCGCATAAGTCATCATGATTTTGTCCATCGTCTGTGTGCCGACCAGGCGTTCAATATCCTGCAGCACCAGCTTGCCGCGTGTGTAGACGTTCAAAGCGTATTTTTCGTGAGATCCGTATTTCCAAGATTCCTGTTTAAGCGGCTCAGGCGAGGATATGGCCGCAGCTTGTGCTGCTGTGTTAGTGGTTAATCCGTATTCCTGCTCCATTACCCGATCCTCGGCATAGGAGGTGAATCCTTCGTCGAGCCAGGCCTCCTCGAACTCATTGTTCGCGATCATGCCGTAAAAATATTGGTGTCCGATTTCATGGATGATCGTGCGCTCCAGCTCGTACCCTGGCGAATCGTCCTTGGCTCCGAAAGCGGTCACCAGCGTCGGATATTCCATACCGCCCGCGCCGTTTCCAGCGTCTGGAGGCACTACAATGGACAACGTAGCGTACGGATAGGAGCCGTACCATTTACCGTAAGAGGATAAAGCTGCTTTGGCAGCATCAAAATAGCGGTCTTTCAGGTCTTTATGCACCGGATCAAGGTAAAGCTTAATGCGGACACCGGGTACACCAGGTGCAGAAAATGCCTCTTCCGATACGACAAAATTGGGCGAGGCTGCCCAGGCAAAGTCATGAACATCGTCTGCGTAGAATTGGTAGACCTTCTCACCGTTTGATTTTGTGGCCGGTTTGGTCGGAAAACCAGTGGCTGCAACAATATAGTTCTCCGGCACCCGGATACGGACGCTGTAAATGCCGAAGTCCGCATAAAACTCAGAGTTTCCATGGTATTGATGGAGATTCCAACCTTCCTCCGTGCGATCTCGAACTCCCGCAGGCTCGTATACGCTGATTTTCGGAAACCATTGTCCAGCCATTACAAAATCATCAGCTGTACCCATACGTGCAAAGATTTTGGGCATATCGACTTCAAATTCCATATTCAGCGTAATGCTCTCTCCGCCTTTAACAGAACGCGGAAGACGCAGCTTCACCAGGCTTTTGTCCTTCGCGTTGCCATCATCAGGCTGCACATATTGGAGACGGTGGAGCAGGGATAGCCCTTCAATTGTTTTGATCCCCGTAATCGTCATGGATCCGAATCCGTCCTCAGGCATACGGTCTGATCGAAGTCTGCCACCAGATTCCTTCATAAACGTGGTTTCTTTGGATGCAAAAGCATTAGGGTAAAGATGAAAGTAAAGCTCGTTTACGGCTTTTTTACCAGGATGAGTCCAGGTTATCGTCTGTTTTCCCTTCAATTTGTTTTCGCCCGGCTCAAACCTGACATCCATGTGATATTCAACCAGTCTGTTGCTCAGTGCAGGAGCAGGTACATCGTACTGTGCTTTAGGTGGGGAGAGCGGGGCTTTCTCCACTATCGCAGGCTTGCCCAATTCTGGAGCGAGAACAGGCGCTGAAACATGGATACCCTGCAGAAATAACAGCATTGACCCTCCAAGGAGACCGAGGGCGAGCAGGGATGAAAGAAAGACTTTGGCGCGTGGTGGGACCATATCGAACAACCTCCCGTTGACAAGCATCTATAGCATGTATATGTTTGCTTTTAGGCGATTATTAGTTAAAATAAAATTATTGGGACTAGTTATTAGAAGAATGAGCAAGGCGGAGGTCTCTTCCGTCCTTACATAGGAGGTTTTGCCGTAATGGAGAATGAGGAACAAAAAGACAAGAAGCAGATTGCCCTTAACATTATAAGCAGTAAAAGCAAGCACAAAGGGTTCGGAGCAGGCTCCATTGATCTGAACAGTGTATCTCCGGTCATCATTGACGGCGGAGTAGCAAAAATTGAGATTGGTGCAATGCACGCGAAGAGCAAGGTGGAACGCGGCATTAGGTTTTCCACTAACCGGGAGGATGTACCGAACGGTCGTCAGTTGTGGATTGTATGGGTTGCCGTGGACCGTACAGCTGAGGGACAGCACTATGGCGGTATGACTGCATGTGAGATGTGGATCGATCAGGAAGCGAAGCGAGGCTGGAAAATTCTCGCTGACCACGTGAATAAGTTGGATGCGGCACTGAAGCGTAAAATCATTGTTGATGGGTTGGGTAACGTGGAGAAGCAAGCACTGAAGGATCTGCTGATCTCCAAAAACGAGGAATGGTGGAATGCCTCTTCTGACGAGTTTAAACAGGCGTTGGATACGGAATCGGAATAATAAATTGAGGAAGCCCGGTACGGATAAGATCCGTCCGGGCTTTTATTTAAGAGATAAGAAAGGATAAAACTTCGATTTTGAGATACATGAATAGTATTTCCCGATGGATCGAGAGATCTACTATTATTTAGAAGGGGAGCTTGTACGTGAACGTTTTATTCTTATCAAGCAAGGGGTGACTCCAATTAAAGGTCAGCTTCTGATTTTTAAATCCGGTGTATATCAGACCATCGCCGACATAGCCCGCTTCATTTGGAGGATATTCTTCAATCAGCTTCTTTGCTTCATCATCCAGCTGCAGTTTTTGATAGATCAGAATAGATTGCTTAGCTGTAGGATGAACAATAAATAGCGTTGCTTTTTTATAAGGGCGGACTAGCAGAAACTCCGGTTCGATTGCTTCCACAACGAAATCATCCTTTACACCGGTAATGGCCTCAAGATTATACGTTTTGACTACCTTCCCAGTAGGGTGGACAAGCTGCAGAGTGCTGCCGTTCATGATCGCTACATTTCCTTTATAGTCGTCTATATTCGGTTTCGTATTGCGGCCGCTAAAGTTAGCGTAATGGGTGCTGCCTGCGTTAACAATCTTTCCGTTATAAATGAGGACACGAATGTGAGACTCGTGAATATGCGGTTCGCCGTAAGAGTTGTTTATATCCACCACGTAGCTGGAGGGATTGATCTTACGGGGTTTGATATTGAGTAGATCAATACGTTCTATTGAAGCCTTGCCGGCTTTCTTTGGGACACTACCGGCTTGACCAGTTAGTAATGTACCGTCCTCACGGCTTAACCAGAAGACCATGCCACCGACAGCTCCGGAAGCATATTGTTTGCTTCCTTGAAGCGAAACCTTGGATTTCCCGTTCCACTTTACTGGGATTCCAAAGCTTTTAGCCAGGAGTGAAGTTGGAACATAAGTAACGCCGTGTTTCACAATCGGGGTAGCTCCAAGGGCAATGGCTGTTCCCTTGGCATTTATCGCTTTGGACTGGCCAGATGCGATACGGACAGACTCGAAGGGACTATTAATATACACATATTTTTTATTAGGTGTCACTGTAATATGAAGATCCAAATACTCCGATAGCTCCTTAATGGGAACAAATACAACTCCGTTTTTCTTAAACGGCGCATTTGTCAATTCCGCATTCCAGGATGTTTTTTGGCTTTCTTTCTGGGCCACTGCTGCAGAAGCCGCCTGTGCTGAGCCTGAAAGGACACCAGATAAAGGCATGAGAACAAGCGTCAGAGCCAGTGCCGCAGCCCCGGTGATTTTATATGACTTTACTGATTTCATTAAATACACCTCCACAACAAGTGATATATACTAGACGCTTCTTTGATGGGAAAAGTTTCATATTCGAGGTTTGAAGTAGTGTCCATAAGATCGATTGCTTTCTTAGGAATCTTCGGATGGCGCGATTCCACCAGATACAACGCTGCCCTTATGTATGACAGCTTTCCTTGGAGCTCTTCTCGCCACTGCTTCTGCCGCGCAGCTTGCTGCTACAAGCACACAGCTTGCTTCATCACCAACCGCAGGCCATACGCGGGTTCCATTACGATCTAGTGGCAGTAAGCCATCTGTAATGAAGCCTAGTGCCTCAGCAAGCTTGCGTTCGCTTCTCCAGCCGTAACATTCTGCAAAAATGCTTGCACGCTCTAAATTATCCCCTGTACCAAACGGCGACCAGTGATCTGTAATGCTGTCTTGTCCAATAACAACCTTTGCTCCTCGCTCATAGAGTAGCGGCAGGGGCATTGTCATCGTGCCTATCGGAACTGTTGTAGCAAGTGTAATCCCCAGTTCAGCGAATAGATCTGCTATTTCACTAACAAGTAAAGCAGGTACTCCAGCTAGACCAAAGCCATGACTTATCGTCACTCTTCCTTGCCAACCAATTTCCCGAGTAAGGGCAGCTAAGCGTCGCATCGTAAATATCCCCAGATGACCGGCATCATGCAAGTGCATATCAATATCTGCATTCTCATCAACCGCTAGCTGTACCATCGCATCGAGCGAAGCTTCGATATTCCCGTCCACGGTAGCAGGATCGAGTCCACCGACCAGATGTGCACCTGATCTCAATGCTTCGCTTACAAGTGGAACTGAATCTGAGTGCAAAAGCCCGTGCTGAGGAAATGCGACGATTTCATATGTACATTTATTTTGATAAGACTCTAATGCTTGCAAGGTAGCTTCTAAATTGCGCAGGCCGGTAGTCGGTTCAATATTACAATGGGTACGCACATGTGTGGAACCATTGTTCAGGACTAGTTCTAATAGCTGTTCCGCACGATCCTTCGCCGTTGGAAGCAGGGTGGAGAGCAGCGCTTTTTCCTCTTCAATCCGTGAAAAGACTCCATTCGGTGCTGGACGAACAGCTCGCCATGGACCTCCATAGTACGTTTTATCCAAGTGGATGTGCATTTCTCTAAAAGCAGGCAGCAGAAGCTGCGCATTAGCATCATAGCAGGGGAGTTCGGAGTGAAAAGGAGTCTCGGCTGTTACAATCTCAGCGAACTTGCCGGCGTTAATTCTCACATGGCATTTTTCTGTTAAAGTGGATACAATCTCTTCGCCTTCAAAAGCATAACCGCTCTCAAGGAGCAGGTTAGTAATCCAGTATTCTGTAATGAGCTTGTTCATTCAATTAGTCGCTCTCCTTTTGTGATTTCATAGACTTATGTTAGCATAGCACCATATATATGAAAATTAGGAAGAGTGTATAATATATTTTGGAATCGTTTTGAAGGGAGATTCGTTCATGAAAGTTATTACATTAGTCGTTAGTTTGCTGGTCGTCTCTATGTTCTCATTAGATACACAGGCAGCGGAAAAAGGGTACGGCAAAGAGGTTGGTACTACCGTTATGTCTTACAACATTCATCATGGGGTCGGTATAGATGGAGAGCTAAGCCTGAACAGAATTGCAGATGTCATTCGTGATTCCGGTGCAGAAATTGTAGGCCTTCAGGAAGTGGACCGGTTTTACGGAGCTCGGAGTGACTTTAAAGACCAAGCGAAGGAATTAGCGAGCCTACTTGGGTATCACTATGCCTACGGTGCTAATCTTGATTTGGAGTCTAGGGAAGGACAGACGAATAATAGGCAGTACGGCACAGCCATTCTCAGTAAATATCCTATCCTTCATTCGGAGAATATTCTGCTCAGCAGCTTTGGAAAAGAGCAGCGCGGCGTTCTGCATGCTGTCGTGAACGTACGGGGTATTCATGTGGATGTGTACAACACCCATCTTGGGCTGGACGTCCCGAGTCGTATGGCTCAGGTACAGGAAATAATAGATCTAGCTTCTGCCTCAAACGGTCCGGCTTTATTGACGGGGGATTTTAATGCGGAGCCTGACAGCGAGGAGATTCAGCTGCTGTTAGATAACGGCTTATTCATAAACAGCTTTCAGGGGATTGATGATGCATACACATTCCCAGTATTTAATCCGTCTGAAATTATCGATTACATTCTGACGTCTCCTGCTGTTCAGCATGCCAACCAGCGTGTAATACATGCGGAGGCTTCCGATCATCTGCCGATCGCAACGGATGTTATATTCAAGCGGTAAAATCACATGTGAATCGATTCCGCAGTTACAGCAAAAGAAATCCCCTGTCTCTTGAAGCCGAGAAACAGGGGATTTTTGCGTGCATGGAACTTGTCAGGATGAAGATGGCGTGTTGTCTTTGCCCATCAAGATCGTCAGTCCGAGAATCGTCACAAGAATCGTTGCGCCCATATCGGAAATAATGGCGATCCATAAAGTCAGAAGGCCGGGAATTGTCAGCAGCAGAGCAATGGCCTTCAGCGATAACGAAATGCCAATATTCCAGCGGATAATGCTGTTTACCTTTCTTGCCGTCCGGATTGCGCTCGGAAGCTTGCCAAGGTGATCCTGCATCAACACCACATCAGCGGTCTCGATGGCACTGTCTGTTCCTTTTCCCATGGCAATCCCTAAATCCGCTGCCGCAAGCGCAGGAGCATCATTGATACCGTCTCCGACCATACCGGTCTTTTGTTTGCGTGTCAGCTCTTTGATCTTGGCAACTTTCTCCTCAGGGAGCAAACTTGCGAAAAAGCTTGTGACACCCGACTGCTTGGCAATGGACTGAGCGGATTGCTCGTGGTCTCCTGTAAGCATGACGGTGTTCGTGATGCCGGCTTCATGCAGCTGAGAAATAACTTCCGGTGTTTCCGCACGGATCTCGTCAGCCAAACCGAATAGACCAAGTACAGAATGCTCGTCTGTTGCCACGATAATCGTATATCCCTGCTCTTTCAGCTTTCGGATATCTTCACGTACAGCGGCCATGACGCTCTCCTGCCCGCCTTGCACATAACGTAGCACTTCCTCGCTGCCAACCCAATACAGATTTCCGCCGACCTCAGCACGGACGCCTTCTCCTGGCAACACTGTGGACTGCAGTGGCTCCGCAAATGTCTCTTTCGGCTGCTTCGCAGCCAAGTGTTTCATGACTGCTTTTGCCAACGGATGCAAGGAAGATTGTTCTATAGAGCCAGTGATAGCGTAAAATTTCTCTTCATCATATACCGTTTCCGCGTATACAGCAGGTTCGCCGCGTGTTAGCGTACCGGTCTTATCAAAAGCGATGGCTTCGAGCCGTCCGAGTTGCTCCATATGAACGCCGCCTTTGACCAAAATCCCGTTGCGGGCGGACCGGGTCATACCGCTAACCAGTGCAATCGGGGATGAGAGCACCAGAGAACAGGGACAACCGACAATGAGGATGGAGAGACCTTGGTACACCCATGTCATCCAAGGTTGGCCAAGTAGCAGCGGCGGGATCACGGCAACAGCCAAAGCAATGATCATGATTGCCGGTGTGTAATATTTAGCGAACTTATCGATGAACAGCTCAGTCGGAGTCTTGCTGTCCTGTGCTTCTTGGACCAGATGCATAATCTTGGCGAGGGAAGAGTCCTCGTAGGCTTTGGTGACCTCTATGTTCAGCAGGCCGTCCGTACTGATACTGCCGCCGAACACGGTGTCGCCTTCCCGCTTGGTAACTGGCACCGACTCACCGGTGATGGCGGCCTCATTGACTGCTCCAGTGCCTTGTGAAATGACTCCATCGGAAGGGATTTTCTCTCCTGGGCGGACACGTACAATGTCGCCTGGGGAAAGACTCGCAATCGGCACACGCACGGTCTGACCGTCCTTGAGCAGTTCCGCCTCTTTTGGGGCAGCGGCAAGCAGAGCTTCCATCGACTGGCGGGCACGGTTCATTCCGTAACCTTCGAGCATCTCGTTAAGACCAAACAAGATGGCTACGAGTGTCGCTTCTCGCCATTCCCCAATGATCACGGCACCGATCAGTGCCACAGTCATAAGCGTATCCATATTAAATTTAAACTTCGTCAAGTTCCGGAGTCCTCGCAGGAACGTGGTATAACCGCTCAGAATCATGGCCGCAGCATACAAGGTAATAATGACGGGAGCGGGTACATTGTTTTCCAAAACAAACGTAAGAAGATAAAAAACAGCCGAAATCGAAAGCACCCATTTCATAGTTCGGCCTGAGCTGTGGCTATGGTCGTGTCCATGGCCTTCACTGTGATCGTGACTGTGACTATGATCATGTTGATGAGCATGGGCGCTGTGGTCGTGACTATGTCCATGTGGGTGGTCAGAGCTTGAAGCTGCGGCGGCACTATGATCTGCCATGTAAATAATACGGGCCCCGTCGCTTTTTAAAATGCCTTCCACACGGCGTAGGTCTACATTCGGTGAAAGAGTCAGCTTTCCGCTGTTATAGCTCAGTTTTGCATTCTGACCATGTTCAAGCTTCTGAATTTCTTCCTGCATTTCACGTGTGCAGTTTGGACAGGAAAGACCCTGGACGCGGTATTCCTTCTGGTTCTCATCTTTTCCTTTGCCGCTCTGTGCGGATTCGTTATAAGTGCTCATGCTTACACCTTCTCCTTCTGATGCTCCAGTGTCATATGAAGCAGGGTACGGATATGGTCGTCCTTTAAGGAATAAAACACATTTTTACCTTCTTTGCGTGATTTGGCGATATGCTTATTCTTTAATGTTCGAAGATGGTGGGAGGCCGTTGCCGTAGAGCTCCCAAGCACCTCCGCTACATCGCATACACACAGCTCGCCACCCTGGTCCAGCATATATGCGACCTTAACCCGAGTAGGGTCAGCGAGAGCCTTGAAAATCTCGGTCATGCCGATGATGTCATCTTCCGATATAGCTTGCTTCAGCTGCGATACCGTCTCGGCAGTGGGACAAAATGTTTCGCATATATCTAATGTTTCGTTAAAGGATATCGGATCCGTTTTGGCAGTCACCCTCATTACCTCCCATTGTAGTTCCATCAAACTTCGTTATTCGGATTTACAAACCATTATATTCAAACAATAGTTTGATTGTTATCTTGAATATAACCCAAAATCAACCGTTATTCAAACGTTGGTTTGATTGTTGTTACTATGTGCGGTCTGTCTACTTTGAAGTACGTCGAAAGTCGTTTTTCTTATCGATCACAGACACATACGGGTTCTCTTGGATATAAAAACGCCAAGGCTTAGCTGCATACTCTTCCGCATAAGGAATGTTAATACGTGGTCCCTGAACAATTGAAAGACCAGAGGTACCTGCGCCTAGTTCAAGATATAATGGTCCATCCATACGGTTCAGTTGGCAGCCGTTCAGACTTTTGTCAATACGGAGAGCACGGCACAGCTTACCAGGCCCGTTGCTCAGATTGGCAGCTTTGCCAGCAGGAAGCTTACCGCGGTAAAGCTGCATTAGCTCCGCGTCCCGGGATGTCAAAGGCTCTACGGCCCGAATCAGGACCGCATGCGGATCATCTTCGTCACCGGTGACCACATTGACGCAGTGATACATGCCGTAGATCAGATACACATAACATGCACCGCCTGCCTGAAACAACATCTCCGTCCGGGCTGTTCGTCTGGCGCCAAATGCGTGTGACCCTTTGTCTTCTTTGCCTCCGTAACTTTCTGTTTCCACGATTTTGCACCGGATATCACCGTCCTCGGTACAGCGTACCAGTGTTTGTCCAAGAAGCTTGGGCGCGGCTTCAAGTGCGGTGGCGGTATAAATAGAAGGCGGCAGAGGCCGGCCATAGAGCTGTGAGTTATCTTTTTTATTTGAATTCATCAGGAAGTACCTTTCTTTGTTAAGTACGAATCTTATATAGAATCTTTATATATAGTATAAACAAATTCGAGCATACCTCTTTGAGTGGCACGTAAGCTGCAAACAAGAAAATGCTTCCATTCGTATACCGCCACACTTATACTAGTATCTTAAATAGTGCCAGAATCACATACTTTGGATGTTATACGATGTATACTTAGGGCGAACATATCATGCTTACATATAATAGGTACTTCGTATTCCCGGTACATAAGTAGTATACAGGATGAACCAGTTCTTCGTTCCTGCTTTCGAATCCAAAAGTATGTGCAACCAAACAAGGAGGTAAGATGATGGTTTGTAAGATCTGCGGACATGAGAATGTGGACGCCAAGTTTTGTGAGAAATGTGGGTCCAAGCTTGAATATGAAGTAGAGGGAAGAGTTGCAGTTCAGCCAGATGAACACCAAGAGATACATAGTTCAGAGAACACGACAACAACATTTCCTAAGGAAGTAGAGACGGTTAAATTTAAAGCCCCAGCGGGTAACCCGCATACTGCCTTCACGGCTCCGCCGCCGACAGAGCATTCTTCGTCTGGACAAGCGGAAAGTGAATCTTCACAGCTTAAACCGTATCTGGATAGTGCCAAGCAGAATTCAAAAATTTATTTCAATTATTTTGTTACCGGTTTGAAAAGCCCGCTCCGCGTCGCTAAAAAAACAGGCAGTGAGCAGTTGTTGAACGGAATCATATCTATGGTCATTTTCGCCATATTACTCCCGTTAATGCTGTACTTGTCGCTCGGATCAGCTCGCGGGTATATGAGAAGTCCGTTCGTGGACATTGTGCTGAAACCCGTGTTTTGGCTGACCTTGTTTATATTTTTGATTGCCGTATACACATTCGGAGCCGTAAAGCTTTCAACGAATCGGAGGGTAGGCCTGAAGGAAGTTATTGCCCGTTTCGGTACGCTGCTTATTCCGTTTATCGTCATTGTTTTAGCAGCTTTTATCTTTCTGTTAATGGGAATCGGGATCGGCAAACTGTTTATAGCTATCGCGTTGTTAGGTACGATCTTTACAATTCCCGCACTGATTACGCTGAGCTACAAGCGGGAGTCGCCCGGTGGAATTGACACGCTGTATTCCATTCTGCTTATTTATGTCGCTGTATTCCTTACGATATTTATTTTGGGTGACTCGGTAGGATCCATGTTGGGGTCATCTAATTTCTTCGGGTTTTAAAATAATGAGAGGAATTTATACGACATGAGATTTTGTACAGAATGTGGTACAGCATTATCTGAGCAGGCTCAGTTTTGCAAAGAATGTGGTGCCTTGGTGAGACCGGCGGCCGGAGAAAAGAAGTCTCAAGAAGCTCTACCAGAGGATAGACTGTCAGATGAGAATACTGCAACTGGGCTGAGTATCGATCGTTCTACCGGATTCAGCACTGTCTCCAGATCAGAGGAAGAGATAGATCCCCAACCGCAAGGCGGCTCTTCTTTGACTTCGGCTCAGGGTGAGAGCGCGGTCGCGGTTTCCATCGGAACGACTGCTGGTTTATCCCATGAAGCTGAAGTTGCAGCCACATCTGTACGGATGAGCCGGAAGCGGAAAGTATTAATTTTGTCGGGCGTACTCTTGTTGGTAGCTCTTTTTGGAAGCTATAAAGTCGGAGAGTATTTCACATCCGAGGAACGGCTCATCGAACGGTTCGAGAAAGCACTGGAGTCCAAAGATCATAAAGCTGTTGCCCAACTGCTAACCTCTAAGAACAAGGATCTGGTTATCGACGAGAAGTCGATCTCAGGTTTCATGAATTATCTGGACCAGCATCCGGGTGAACATGAAGAGATAGTCAACACGCTGAAAGAGCAGACAGCTGCAGCAGAATCCGCTGAGGGAGCTCAATTAATAGATGTATTTGGCAATCTCGGCTTGAACAGTATCATTAATCTGGAGAAGAGCGGTAAAGTGCTTTTTTATGATAACTATATACTCACCATCGATGGCGTATACATCAGCGTAGAGACGAATTACGCAGGTACGGTGTTGACTGTGAACGGGCAGCAGGCGGCCGTAGCCAATGCTCCAGATTATAAGACCAAGCTTGGCCCTTATGTACCTGGGTTATACCAACTGGAGGCCAGATTCAATAACGAGTTTATCGATCTGCAGGAGGCTAAAGAGGTACAGCTGCTTTATCCGAAAGAGTCCTATAGTGCATATTTTGGATTGGACGGTGAGGTTGTCAGATGGGATACCCGCTTTTCAGAGCAGGCCGATTTGAATGGGCGCTTGTATATTAACGGCAAGAAGGTAGAGGTAAACCCTTTTGATCACCCTGAATTTGGGCCAGTCACTATGGATGGCTCCATGACCTTGGCCGTGGAGGCCGATTTTCCATGGGGGACGATGAAAAGTGCTGAAGTACCGATAAAGGATGATTATATCGATCTTGATTTTACAATGCAGGAGAGCTTCCAAAAGACAATCAAGGATACGATTATCGAGCATGCGAAGGAGAATCTGGACGCTTTTGCATCTGGGGATGCAGGTAAACTCACGGTTTCAACAGATAATTATAAAACTGTGTTTCAAAACGTCATTGATCAGTTTAAAGATAGCGGCTACGCTTACAAGGCCAATTATGTAGGTACGGTATTTGATATCGGCTCCTTTGATCTCGACATTCAGGGCGGTAAATGGTATTTGACACTCATCATGAAGCCTTTGATTGAAGCAGCCACCTATGTCGAAGGCGCGTCACCATTCCTTGAAATGCAGGAGGCTTATAGCGAAACAGGCCTGACGTATGATGAGAATCAGGGCATCTGGAAAGTGGATTTCATTGCCAACACTTGGGGATTCAAGACAGAGGATCTCCAGGAATATAAAGAAGACAAGTCAGTGACTTATGAATCGACTTGGAATAAGACTGCAGAAGAGGATCCACCTGCCGAAAGTGTTATTAAGGTTACAGATGGCAAGCTCTAGGCTTACAAGCTGCTGAGCGCGGATGAGCAGTAATGAAGTGAAGATAAGCCCTGCATGGATCCGAAATCCGATGCAGGGCTTGTTTTTATTCGTACAATGAACTCAAGGCACAACAGGGAGAGCGGGAGGGCGTGTTACTCCACCCACCAACGCTTGAAGTCAGACCACCATGACCGTTCCTCCTGCTTCACGGTGTCCTCGGGCTTCACAGATTTTTGCTTACCGCCATGCGCGTCACAGTATTCCACAGGCTCAGTTCCCTTAATGAATACTTCAAGCGATTTCTCTGGGCATTCCGTATCGGCCAGTTTGCCAGTCTTGGGATCAATGTAGGCGCTGACGACATTTTCTGGGATAGGAAAAATTTTTGGAGGTACACTTTCCAACGCCTTTTCTGTAAACTGCGCAAAAATCGGTGCAGCCCGTCGTGAGTCAGTCGAATTAATCTGCCTTCCTTTGTCATATCCAACCCAGACAGCAGTCGACAATTCCGGGGTATAACCCACGAGCCAGGCATCGGTATCTGTTGTCCCGGTCTTACCAGCAACAGGACGCTTCATTAATGAGGAGACTCGTCTGCCGGTGCCTCCCGTCTCAAAGACACCTTCCATCATACGGGTCAAAACGTAAGCTGCCGCAGGTTCTACCACCTGTTCACCCTTCTCCTCCGGTGCGGTATAGAGATTTCGTCCGGTCACATCCGTAATCCGGAGCACCGCTATAGGTGGAATACGCTGTCCATTGCTGGCAAGAACCGCAAAAGCGGATGCCATCTCCAACGGACTGATTGGTGATGTTCCCAGTGCGAGAGATGGTACCGCCTCGAGGGGACTTGAGATGCCCATTTTCTTGGCCATTTCCTTCACCTCTTCAGGGCCGATCTGTAAGACCGTATTTACTGCATAAATATTGTCGGAAGCAGCGATTGCCTGGCGCATGTTAATTTCACCGAGATATTTGTCCCCGAAATTACTAGGCTGGTACGTTTTTCGGTTGTTATCGTAATGGAACAGGGTCGGTTGGCTATTGAACATCGAAATTCCCGTCATTTGGCGGGAGGCGATAGCCGTCAAATACATGATCGGTTTGAATGTAGAGCCCGGCTGGCGTGTTTTGGCAAGGGCGTGATTGTATTGATTTTCGCGATAGTTCTTCCCCCCAACCATGGCTTTGATATGACCGTTGCGAGGATCTATCGATACGAGTGCTGTCTCCAATTCGCTTTTGCTGTCCATCTCTTTTTCTACGGCTTCTTCTGCTGCCTTCTGGGCTTGAGGATCAAGGGTGGTGTAGATGTTCAAACCGCCTTGCTCAAGCTGCTCCTCCGTGATGTTAAGCTGCTTGGTGACAAGGCCGCGTACATAATCCCGGAAAAAAGAAGCGATCACCTTGTTCTGCTGACGGTCTTGCGGCTGAAGCGCTACATTTACGGAAGCGGCCTTATCGGCTTCGGCACGTGTAATAAAACCGGTTTCGACCATAGCGTTGAGTACGATTTTTTGCCGATTAACCGCATTATCCATATGGTTGTAAGGTGAGTAGTAGGTCGGACCCTTCGGAATTCCAGCAAGCATGGCACTTTCAGCGAGACTCAGATCTTTTGCCGGTTTGTCAAAATACATCAGCGCCGCCGATTCTATGCCGTATGCCCCGTGTCCGTAATAAATTTCGTTTAAGTACATTTCCAGAATTTCATCTTTATCGTATTTCATCTCAAGCTGGGCTGTGAACTTGGCTTCTTTGAGCTTCCGGACCAGTGTCTTCTCATGGGATAAATATAGATTTCGGGCAAGCTGTTGGGTTAGCGTGCTTGCACCCTGTTTGCTATCCATATGCTCGAGATTGACGAGCACGGCCCGGGCCATGCCTTTGAGGTCGAATCCCGGATGGTCATAGAATTTGCGATCTTCCACCGCTAATGTAGCTTTGATGAGCAGCGGTGAGATGCCTTCTAGTAGGACTCGTTCGGGAGGATGACCGGAAGAGGAGAACGTGGCGATCACGTCACCGCGGCTGTCCAGCAACCGGGAATAGCGCTGGGTCTCGGCAACAGGCAGCGGCGTGATGTACAAATAGGCCAGCATAACACCGCCAGCGATGAGCGAAAGCACGAGGAGTCCGAATAGAACAATGGTGAGCCGGAATAGCGGTCTTTTACGTTTATTCGGTTTATGATTGTGTCCCGCCATATGAATACCCCTCTCATCCTTTTGCTATACATTATGGGGTCCTATGAGTAAGGATATTCATAGATCGGGTATGGTTTTTTGCGATTCGAACGGGATGCTGGATAATTTGGTTGCATTTTGGGCCTGTTTTAATATAATCTTATTTGTTTGGTAAAATAGAAAAAGTGTGAAACTGATACTAGAGGCATCTCGCCCGAATAAAGTTTTACGGCTTGGATCTGGAAGGCTGAACATTTATTCTAGCGGAAAGAAGGTAGAGACGATGGAATTATGGTATACGGAGAAACAAACGCCGACTTTCGGCATTACGGCGAAAATTCGGGAAACGTTTGTACATGAGAAGACGGAGTTTCAACAGCTGGATATGATCGATACCGAAGAATTTGGACGCATGCTTGTCCTGGATGGAATGGTCATGACTACGATTAAGGACGAATTCGTCTATCATGAGATGGTCGCTCACCCCGCACTGAACACGCATCCGAATCCGAAAAAAGTGCTCGTTGTGGGCGGCGGAGACGGCGGCGTTATTCGCGAAGTGATTAAGCATCCAGGAGTGGAAAAAGCCGTACTCGTCGAAATCGACGGGAAAGTTATTGAATACTCGAAGCAGTACCTGCCAGAGATTGCTGGTAAGCTTGACGATCCGAAGGTAGAAGTACTGGTTAACGATGGATATATGCACATTTTGGAACATAAGAACGAATATGACGTCATCATGGTCGATTCTACAGAACCTGTAGGCCCCGCTGCACCTTTGTTTGAGCGCGGTTTCTACCAAGGCATTTATGAGGCGCTTAAGGAAGACGGTATTTTCGTTGCGCAGACCGACAACCCTTGGTTCAAAGCGGACCTGATTCAGCAGGTAAACAAAGACGTGAAGGAAATCTTCCCGATCGTGCGTGTGTATGGTGCCAACATTCCGACCTACCCAAGTGGTCTGTGGACTTTCACCATGGGCAGCAAAAAGTATGATCCGCTTGAAGTCGATGAGTCGGCTATTGATGAGATGGATACGAAGTATTACTCACCACGCCTGCACAAAGCAGCTTTCGTGCTGCCTAAATTCGTAGAAGACTTGGTGAAGTAAGGGGGAACGTACTCAAATGAAACTGGATCAAGCCTACTCTGGCAACGTATTTATTTGCAGCTCCGACGATTATGAGAATTCCAAAGCGGTCATCTACGGGATGCCGATGGACTTTACCGTCAGCTTCCGTCCGGGTTCGCGTTTTGGCCCGTCCCGGATTCGTCAGGCATCCGTAGGATTGGAAGAGTATAGCCCTTACCTGGATAAAAGCATTGAAGATATAACCTATTTCGACGCTGGTGATCTGATGCTGCCTTTCGGCAACGCAGGGCGCAGCCTGGAGGTTATTGGAGAATATGTGGGCAAGCTCTTGGATGAAGGCAAGTTTCCGATTGGCCTTGGCGGCGAGCATTTAGTCACTTGGCCGATTATCCAAAAGATGCACGAGAAATATCCAGACCTGCTGCTGATTCATATTGATGCGCATGCTGACTTGCGTGAACATTATGAGGGAGAGCCTTTATCCCACTCCACGCCGGTCCGCAAAGCGGCTGAGATCATGGGCGGGAAGAACATTTATCAGTTCGGTATCCGTTCCGGTTCCCGTGAGGAGTTCCAGTTCGGACATAAGAACATCAATTTCCACCCGTTTGAGGTAGCTGCTCCACTGAAAGAAGCTCTTCCACAAATGGGAAATCGCCCCGTATACGTGACGATTGACATTGATGTTCTGGACCCTTCTGCAGCACCTGGTACGGGTACCGCTGAAGCAGGCGGCATTACATCGAAGGAACTGCTGGAAGCTGTACATCTGATCGCGAACTCCGATGTGAACGTTGTTGGCTGTGATCTGGTGGAAGTGGCACCGATCTATGATCCGACCGAACAGACCCAGATTGTCGCAGCGAAGCTGATCCGCGAGATGCTGTTGGGGTTTGTAAAGTAGGAGGGGCACCCACCTAAATCCTCCCTGGGAGGGAGGACCCCAGAGGGCTCTGCCCTCTGGACACCCGGAACTGGCGTTTGAGGTAGGGTGGTGGAAGGAAGCGGGGCTAGAGCGTGTGCTCGGCCCTTCCTCGGCTTCCCTTCGGGATCGCCATTGGGGGCCTTTCATGCGGGGTTGCCTTGGCTCATTTTTGCTGCCTCGGCAGAATATAGAACCTTTCACGATCCGGTCCCCTACTATTGCGGGATCGGATCGTGAATTGAAAAAACAAGCATCCCTATTCCTGAGCCTGTAGCTATCGGGGGATGCTTGTTTTTCATTTTAAAGCTAAATACGTTTAACAATGGATTAGTGATATTAATTCCACCGTTCCGGGCGGCTGTTTTAAACTCGGATATAGTATAAGGAGTTGGAATTATATCGTAAATATATGTTTTTTATCCTGATTAATGGAGGTCAAGCCAGAGTGGGGATTAAGCTTCTTTTATTGGATCTCTACGGTCTCGGCCCTTTATTGTAATTAGAGTGTATATAATAGCGTCAAAGACGTTTTTTTGGAGGGTACAAGGTGATCCGAAAAAAGTTCCCGTTATTGGCATATTTCATTTGGGCAATACTGCTTTTGCTAATTCCATTAGGTTGCGGTTCAGATTCGCCGTGGTCAGAGGATGAAGAGTCGGCTGCAAACTATGTTGAATCACAGGGGTACAAGATTGTGGCTCGTCAAGGTAAGGTTTTTACCTACAGGCTGGATAAATCTCTTCTGCAGTTAGGTTCCAGTCACCCTTTGGATAAAAAGTACAACACAAATACAATAGTAAATATTATGATGTCAGACGGTGAAGTCATTGGAGGTACATCTACACCGGATGTCGGTGGATTGGATGGTAGCCTTTATTCTCTGGATGGCAGAACACTTGAAGAAGTGACCGGCATTTCCTATGGGGAATGGAGAACACAATGGGCACAGAAATACACTGACTGAAAGGGGTTTGCAAATTTTCATTACTTTTCTAATGCAATATATAGATTTACAGGATCTTTTATATCAATATATGGTTAGTCAAAGGTCATTCTATGAAAATTTGCAAAAATCCTCAATTGAATTGCCGTGCCATACTGGATATAGTAATACAATAGGTAAGGAAAAGAGGAGCGTTATCATGTCAGACCGAAAACAAGCGACGATCCGTCTTCAGAGCCTTCATGAAGGAGAGAATACGGTGCAGCAGCTTCCGGCAGAGGTATTTGCCAAGGGGAGCGCTTTATATGTTCGCTACGAAGAACCAAAGATGGGGCCGTACCAAGGAGAGACCCGCACGACTGTGAAGCTGACCGAGGACGAGCTGAAGATTATACGTCACGGTGAAGTACAATCGGAGCAGGCTTTCAGGCTTGGGCAAAAACTGCCAGGCTATTACCGTTCCCCTTTCACCTCATTTAATTTGTCTACGCACACCCAGCATCTGAGCATCAATCTCAGCGGCATGTCCGGCAGCGCTTCGTGGGCGTATGATTTATATGTGTTCGATGAGTTTTCGGGACACTTTTCTATCAGTTTGACTATTCAGGAGGCTCATGAATCATGACATTGAATCCACTCGATCACATTAATCAGCTTGTTGCTGAAGCGGTAGCTGACGCAGCGGTAGCGGCAGGACTGGTGTCCCGCGAAGAATTGCCTGCCATCACGCTAGAGGTGCCGAAGGACAAGTCGCACGGCGATTTGGCCACAAACGCTGCAATGCAGTTGACTCGGATTGCGAAGAAGAACCCACGCCAGATCGCGGAAGCCATTCTGGAGCATCTGGATATGGGCAAAGCATCGATTGAAAAAGCGGAAATTGCGGGCCCGGGTTTTATTAACTTTACGTTGAACAAAAGCTACCTTTATCCCGTAATTGGACTTATTCAACAAGAGGGAGAGAACTACGGACGCGTAAAGACAGGCCAAGGTCAAAAGATCCAGATGGAGTTTGTCAGTGCCAACCCGACGGGAAGCCTTCATTTGGGACATGCCCGCGGAGCAGCAGTCGGTGATGCGCTTTGCAACGTGCTCGATTTTGCAGACTATGAAGTTACCCGTGAATACTACATTAACGATGCCGGCAACCAGGTGGTTAACCTGTGCAAATCCATCGAAGCGCGCTATCTGCAGGAGCTGGGGCAAGAAGTTGAGATGCCGGAGGACGGCTACCATGGAGAAGACATCAAAGGATTTGCTAAAGAGCTGGTTGCTGAAAAAGGCGATTCCCTGCTATCCCTGTCGCCGGAGGAGCGGACGGACTTCTTCCGTCAATACGGACTGGAGAAAGAGCTTGGCAAGATCAAACGCGATCTGAGTCGTTTCCGCGTTCATTTTGACGAATGGTTCAGTGAAACGTCTCTCTATGAGAACGGTTTGGTTGTGCAGGTTCTTGAAGAGCTGAGAAGCAAGGGCGAGGCGTACGATCAGGACGGAGCAACTTGGCTGCGTACGACGGATTACGGCGACGACAAGGATCGCGTACTTGTGAAAAATGATGGCACATACACCTATTTGACCCCGGATATCGCTTATCACCGCAATAAATATGAGCGCGGCTATGACCGTGTGATGAATATCTGGGGTGCGGACCATCATGGATATATTCCACGGATGAAGGCCGCCATGGAGGCTTTGGGCAACGATCCGGCCAAGCTGATCGTATTGATAGCCCAGATGGTAAGTCTGTTCCAGGACGGCGAAAAGGTGAAAATGTCCAAGCGTACCGGCAAAGCCGTAACGATGGAAGATCTGATGGATGAAGTAGGCGTCGATGCGATCCGCTATTTCTTCACGATGCGAAGCATGGATTCGCACCTTGATTTTGACATGGATCTGGCTGTTTCGACGTCCAATGAAAATCCGGTGTTTTATGTGCAGTATGCTCATGCACGGATTTGCAGTGTGTTCCGCCAAGCTGAAGAACAGGGGATCGACCTGCTTCCACTGAAGGATGTGAACCTCAGCTTCCTTATAGCAGAGCACGAATATGACATCTTACGCAAAATCGGCGAGCTTCCTCAAGAAGTATCTCTTGCCGCTGAGAACTATGCGCCACACCGCCTCATCCGCTATGTATATGAACTGGCTTCGTTGTTCCACAGTTATTACAGAGCCGAACGTGTGATCACAGAGGATGCAGAGCAGACTCAAGCGAGGTTTGCGCTTCTCGGAGCTGTTCGGACCGTTCTGGCGAATGTGCTGCGTCTAGTGGGCGTATCTGCCCCAGAACGGATGTAACAGCGAATCGTCTCTACGCCAGTTATAGCGCGTAGTAACGGAATGAGACAACCGATTCAACCTTAACAGCCGCTTACCCGTTATAGGCAAGCGGCTGTTTGTTATGACATGAAACGATACTTCCGATTCCATGAGATTAAAGCTTTAATCCTTCACGGAGGAATTTTAGTGTTTGAACTTCGCCACTGTCAGACATCGTTCGACCTTTACGAAGACGTAGTGGAATCGAGGTTCGCCGCAGCAGTGACTTGATTGTGGCGGGTTTGATACCGGGCTTTTGCGCCAGCAGGAGGGCGATTGTGCCGCTGATATGGGAGGTTGCCATAGAAGTGCCGCTCATTTCATGATATTTACCGTGCAGCCAGGCTGATACAATTTTGTCGCCTGGAGCATAAATATCAACATACTGCCCCCGGTTGCTGAAAGGCGGAATTCTACGGTTCCGGTCCGTTGCTCCTACCGAGATGGTCTGCGGATAACGGGCCGGGTAATCCACGGAACGACGCTTACCGTCGTTACCTGAGGAAGCTACAATAATGACGCCGGACTGATAGGCTTTAGAGACGATATCAAGCAGGGCGCGGCTGCGGGTGTGCATACCGAAACTCATATTGATAATGTCAACACCGGTATTCACACACCAGTCAATGCCCATGACAATATCCGACACAAAAGCGGATCCGTTGTGGTCGAACGCTTTTACAGGATACACTGTCGATCTAGGGGCGACCCCGATCATTCCCTGGGTGCTATTAGCTGCTGCGATGGTACCGGAGATGTGTGTGCCGTGACCGTTGTCATCATAGGGCAGCGTACCTCGATTGACCAGATTGACTCCTCTAGTCACGGAATGTTGGAGGTCAGGATGGCTGAAGTCCACACCGGTATCGATAACCCCGATCTTGATACGATGCCCGGTTGAGATCGACCAGGCTTGGGGGGCTCTAATCTGTTTGACTCCCCAAGGTACTCCCGGACCGGAGCCAATGCTACCTTGTACGGCATGAATGCATACCCGGCTATCTTCCTCCACGGTTATATCATGCTTAAATTCTGATTCCATACGGGCTGTAAGGGAAGATGAGGCGATAATCGAGTGAGTGAGTGAAGAATAACTGACATTCTGCAAATGTGAGGCGGATCCGGACAGCTCATTCCATTCATGAACGCAGTCGAAGTAGACCTTAGGGTCATGAAATGTCAGGATCCTCCGATCCTCTTCCAGGCCGTGCTGCAGAGGGGCCGTCTCCAAAAGCAATGATTGCATGATCCGGGTGTAGTTCATGCCTGGCAATCCCCCTTCGATGAACCGTTGCTGAAGTATTGTATGAATGGAGGAGGCTGCCCGAATGGGACACTGCCCTTTTTTCAGGGAAATAGGCCCTGTTCGGCGTGTCAAACGCTAATGGCGAACATAATATAAACGGAGAGAACATTGGGGTTCTTTCATCTATCCCGTGAGGAGTCGATCCTTGGGGCGGATACAGTCAGAAGGCGGAGAGTTGCTCTCCGTCTTTTTCTAAATGTAAGAAAGTATAAATCTGGATCTTTATACTTGGCTTATATTTTTCGCAGAAACTCTGTCGCCCTTAGAACAGGACGACGAAGTCGTTTCTACTTGCGTTGGCAGTGAAGTGATAAAAACTTGATTTTTGAGTCTAAATAGGTTTTACTTAGTTTTGATAATGGATATGTTGAGATAATGATGGTATGCAAGGTGAAGATTGCGTGAGAGGAAGTGTACGTTAGTGAGTAATCCGCTCAATTTAAAAATCGATCCAGAAAAGATTCAGGAAATCCCGATGGTGGACCTGGCTTTTATGGTACTCAAAGCGGCTAATACGCCGTATTACTACCGTGACCTGATGAATGAGGTGGCCAAGATTCGCGGTTTTAAGGAACAAGAAATTAACGAAACGATTGCTCAGTTATATACCGAGATCAATATCGATGGGCGTTTTGCCTGCGTTGGCACCAACTTGTGGGGCTTGAAGCGGTGGTACCCTCTTGAGCGTTCCGACGATCCCGTGGCGAATGCGAAGCGTCCGCGCATCATTAATGACGAGGACGACGATGATGATTTCGCAGACGAAGAAGAAACATATAGCGTGGATGATACGGAAGAAGATTACGACAACGTCGATGAAGAATCAGATGATGATATCTATTCCGATGATGACGATGCCGATGAAGAAGTAGACGAAGAAGTTGTCCTTGACGACGATGATATGGACGATGAGGATTCTGAGGACGAGGATGAAGACGCCTCGGATGAGGATGAGAACGACAACGATTTGGACCGATAAATAAATGGTTTCTCATGCTTTAGTTTTTTGCCTCCATATTGGGGCGATTTGGGGCTGGTTCTTCTCTTGACAAGGAGACAAGGCACAGAGTAAACTATTGCTTGGGCTTATGATTTAAGTGTTTAAATATGATTAATTTATAAAAGTGCCCCGTTACTTTTCGGGGTCACTTTTTTTGTTTGTTTTAGGGAATTGTTGTAATAGTGTACGCAGCACCATTTGCGGATTTCAAGTAACCTCGTGGGTTAACGGCGCGTGATTATAGGGTTATTTGCTGTTAGCTGACAGGCCGGCTTGATTCACCGGAAAGCTGTCATATGTCAATTGGTCGGCTCGCTTTTTTACTATAGAAGCGGGCACCGTTCATTTTTATTGCTGTTTGATGATGAATCAGAAGTAAAAGGGTTACCATAAACATCATATGTCGCCTGATTTTTTCGAATTTATTTAGGAGGGTTTTTACTGTGACAAAGTATATTTTCGTAACAGGCGGGGTTGTGTCTTCCTTGGGTAAAGGGATTACCGCGGCTTCGCTCGGCAGACTGCTGAAGAACAGAGGGCTAAAGGTAACGATCCAGAAATTTGATCCTTACATTAATATAGATCCGGGTACGATGAGCCCTTATCAGCACGGCGAAGTGTTCGTAACGGACGACGGCGCGGAGACGGACTTGGACCTTGGGCACTATGAGCGTTTTATTGATATCAATCTGTCGAAGAACAGCAACGTCACGACTGGTAAAATATACTCCTCCGTTATTAGCAAGGAGCGCCGTGGAGAGTATTTGGGCGGCACCGTTCAAGTTATCCCGCACATTACGAATGAAATCAAGGAGCGTGTGTTCCGCGCTGGACGCGAGGCAGGCTCTGACGTCGTAATTACGGAAATCGGAGGTACTGTAGGCGACATCGAAAGCCTTCCGTTCCTTGAGGCGATCCGCCAAATCAAAAGCGAAGTGGGCCGCGATAACGTGATGTACATTCACGTAACGCTCATCCCGTATATCAAAGCAGCCGGCGAAGTGAAGACGAAGCCAACCCAGCACAGCGTAAAAGAACTCCGCAGCATCGGTATTCAGCCAAATGTTATCGTATGCCGGACCGAGCATGAGCTTTCTACTGAGATGAAAGCTAAAATAGCTCTGTTCTGCGACATTGACGCGAATGCGGTTGTAGAATGCCGTGATGCATCCACACTGTACGAAGTTCCTCTGAATTTGCGTGAGGAAGGTCTTGACGAGATCGTAGTAAATCACTTGAAGCTGAACACACCGGAGCCGGATATGACCGAGTGGGAAGCGCTCGTGGACCGCGTTTCCAAGCTGGAGAAGAGCGTTGAAATTGCAATTGTAGGTAAATACGTTGCCCTTCATGATGCTTATCTTAGTGTGGTTGAGTCGTTGTCACATGCCGGATTCGATGCTAATGCTGAAGTGAAGATCCGCTGGGTTAACGCGGAAGAAATTACCCAGAGCAATGTGGAGCAGATGCTCGGCGGAATCGGTGGTATCCTCGTACCAGGCGGCTTCGGCGACCGTGGTATTGAAGGAAAAATCACAGCAATCCGTTACGCTCGTGAGCAGAACATTCCTTTCTTCGGTATTTGTCTTGGCATGCAGGTATCCGTTATCGAGTATGCACGCTCTTTGGTTGGTCTGGAAGGTGCTAATAGCTCCGAGATCAACCCGGCAACAGAATATCCAGTCATCGACCTTCTGCCGGAGCAGAAGGACGTGGAGGATTTGGGCGGCACCATGCGTCTTGGCTTGTATCCTTGTAAGCTGACACCGGGTTCCCTGGCTATGTCTTGCTACGATGATGAACTGGTTTATGAAAGACACCGTCACCGGTATGAGTTCAACAACCAATACCGTGAAGATATTGAAAAAGCAGGCCTGCGCATTTCCGGCACGTCTCCTGACGGAAGATTGGTGGAAATCGTGGAGCTTCCAGGACATCCTTGGTTCCTTGCAGTTCAGTTCCATCCGGAATTTACGTCCCGTCCGAACCGTCCGCAGCCGCTGTTCCGTGAGTTTGTAAAAGCTTCGATTCAACATCAGTCTTAATACGCAAATCCTCCCTCATTAGGGAGGGTTTTTTTGTATGCCAAAGAAATGAACCGTCCATAAAATGAAATTTCCAGTTCCTTGCGATAAGTATGAAGAAAAACATTGTTTTTTTGAGTACTTTTCAGATGTAAGGAAGGAATTCGCTATCATCAGGCGAATACAAATAATGGTTAGTCAAGGGAAAGTTAGGAACTTTTATTTCGTTTGATATATATAACGCTGATCATTGATGGGGAGGCTGTTGAATGGACAAACATAAAGTGTTGATTGTGGACGATCAGAACGGGATTCGCATTTTGCTGATGGAGGTTTTTAGTAGCGAAGGTTATGAGACTTACCAGGCTGCCAACGGCAAGATAGCGCTCGATATTGTGAGGAAGCATGAACCTGATTTAGTACTGCTCGATATGAAAATTCCTGGAATGGACGGACTTGAAATTTTAAAGCATATCAAACAGATGAATCCGGATATCAAAGTGATCATGATGACCGCGTACGGTGAGCTAGATATGATTAAGGAAGCGACAGATCTCGGGGCTCTGATGCATTTCACCAAACCTTTCGATATTGATGAAATGCGCCTGGCCGTCAATATGCAACTTAAAAATAAAACGAATACATGCAGTTAAACATTGAATTCTGCGTTATGGCAGAATTCTTTTTTTGCCTCTTGTGAGAGGATGCACAGCTTTTTGCTATTTGCTTGTTTAGTATTTATTACGCGATGTGGTATAATACTAACGTATAAGAACGTCGGCTATATATACTAGACATATCGACTATAGGAGGATGGACCATGCCATTAGTATCAATGAAAGACATGCTTAACAAAGCTCTCGAAGGAAAGTATGCAGTTGGTCAATACAACATCAATAACCTCGAGTGGACACATGCGATTCTTGAAGCGGCAGAAGAAGAGAAGTCGCCGGTAATTCTTGGTGTATCTGAAGGTGCAGCGCGTTACATGGGCGGTTTTAATACGGTTGTAAAAATGGTACAAGGCCTCATCGAAGACTTAAAAATTACTGTACCTGTAGCTATCCATTTGGACCATGGTTCAAGTGTTGAGAAATGTAAGGAAGCTATCGACGCAGGATTTACTTCTGTTATGATCGATGACTCCCACAGCCCGATTGACACCAACATTGCAACAACGAAGCAAGTGGTTGAGTATGCACATGCTAAAGGTGTTTCTGTTGAAGCAGAAGTTGGAATGGTTGGCGGTCAGGAAGATGACGTTATCGGTGATGTTATGTATGCGAAGTTGGACGACTGTGTACGTATCGTGAACGAGACGGGTATCGACACTCTTGCACCTGCATTGGGTTCTGTACATGGACCATACAAAGGCGAGCCTAACCTTGGCTTTAAAGAAATGGAAGAAATCCGTAACGCAGTCAGCCTGCCGCTCGTTCTTCATGGCGGAACAGGTATCCCGACTCATGATATCAAGAAAGCTATCTCGCTGGGTACTTCCAAGATCAACGTGAACACTGAGAACCAAATTGAATTCTCGAAAGCTGTTCGTGAAGTGCTTGCTGCGAAGCCAGAAGCTTACGATCCGCGTACATTCCTCAAACCAGGCCGTGAAGCAATCAAACAAACGGTTATTGGTAAAATCCGCGAATTTGGATCCAACAACAAAGCATAATTGATTTTTGCGATTTGCCTTTTTGGCACTTCAAAATATTTTTGATTTAACATAAATGAGGACAGCCCTCTGAGGGCTGTCCACTTCCATAGTTTAGAATGGAAAGCACACCGCTAAGCCGGTGTTTTTCCATTTTAATTGTGGGTAGCCATAATTCTGCTGCTATTTTTTATTCTTCTCTTAGAAACGAATGTCATCCTATGACGGCGAAACTGTGTTTGTCGCTTGTTATCTATTGCCAATCATAACCATTATCGGCTGCGAAGTGATGTAGGGGGACCCTTAAGCTTATGGAAAAATTGATGATCAGCGGTGGACGTCCACTGCAAGGTACTGTGACAATCAGTGGTGCCAAAAACAGTGCGATTGCATTAATACCTGCAGCGATTCTGGCGGAAACAGAAGTTGTGCTGGACAACTTGCCACTTTTGAGTGATGTAGCTGTGTATTCTGAAATATTGGAAGAACTGGGCGGACAAGTTTTGTGGGAAGGTAATCAGATGAAAATCGATCCTTCCAGAATCAAATCCATTCCGATGCCAAACGGGCCTGTTAAGAAGCTTCGCGCTTCGTATTATATGATGGGCGCAATGCTTGGAAGATTTAAAGAAGCCGTTATCGGCCTGCCGGGCGGCTGTAACTTTGAACCTCGTCCTATCGACCAGCATATCAAAGGATTTGAAGCGCTTGGAGCGACCGTGACTAATGAGCATGGCGCTATTCATCTGCACGCGAAAGAGCTGCGGGGCGCAAAAATTTATCTGGACGTAAGTAGTGTCGGGGCGACAATTAACATTATGCTGGCGGCTGCGAAAGCCAAAGGCTCCACAATTATCGAAAATGCGGCGAAAGAGCCTGAAATCATAGATGTTGCTACTTTGTTAAATTCCATGGGAGCTGTCATTAAGGGCGCCGGTACGGAAACGATCCGGATCGAAGGCGTCACTCATATGCATGGCTGCCGTCATTCCATTATTCCCGACCGGATTCAAGCCGGAACTTATATGATTGCCGCAGCAGCTACTCGCGGTGATGTTGTAATTGATAATGTCATTCCTAAACATTTGGAGGCTCTCACAGCCAAGCTGCTGGAGATGGGTGTCGGTATTGAAGAGCTGGACGAAAGCATCCGGGTCATCGGTAAGGAACGCTATGGGCATGTTGATGTGAAGGCGCTCGTTTATCCCGGATTTGCAACGGATCTCCAATCTCCGATGACCAGCTTGCTGACGCAGGCGGAGGGTGTCAGTGTGCTTAGCGATTTTGTATACAGTAACCGGTTCAAGCATGTACCGGAATTGGTGCGTATGGGAGCGAAAATTCGTGTCGAAGGACGCTCTGCTATTATCGATGGCGGGAAGCTGAATGCTGCCAAAGTAAAGGCAACCGATCTTCGTGCAGGCGCGGCACTTGTCATTGCGGGATTGACTGTTCCGGAAGGTGTTACAGAAGTCAGCGGCGTGGAGTTTATTGACCGTGGTTATGACCATCTGGTCACCAATCTTCGTCTGCTTGGCGCTGATGTATGGCGGGAGACAGAAGATTAATCAGGATAACATAACCCTCATAGGGAGGTAGCAGAGGCGGCCCTTTTTAAGAATTCACAAAAAAGGTTACCTGGCCTGCATATCTCCCTCTGAATTGGGTAATCCTATCCTAGTGATGCAATCATAGACTTATAGACTTGAAGCGGCTGAAAAGCCTTACCCAGAATTAATAATTGAATAGGTGGTTATTGAATGGATTTACAAATTTCCGATTTGGAAGGCATGAAGCTGACGGATCTGTATAAACTGGCCAAAAAGTACCAGATACCGTACTATGGTCAGCTGAAGAAGAAAGAACTTATATTCGCTATTCTCCGGGCACAGGCGGAACAGAGCGGCCTGATGTTTATGGAAGGTGTTCTCGAAGTTTTACCAGAGGGATACGGCTTTTTGAGACCGATCAACTATCTTCCGAGCACCGAGGATATCTACATTTCTGCTTCTCAGATACGCAAGTTTGATTTGAGAACAGGAGATTTGGTCTCTGGCAAGTGCAGAACTCCTAAAGAGAATGAACGGTACTTCGGTCTGTTGCAGGTAAATGCCGTTAATGGTGAGAACCCTGCAATTGCAGCGGAACGCTTGCATTTCCCGGCCCTGACTCCTCTTTATCCGCAAGATAAGCTAGTGTTAGAAACATCCCCTAATCAGTTGTCCACCCGAATTATGGACTTACTTGCTCCTGTAGGCTTAGGACAACGCGGTTTGATCGTAGCTCCGCCAAAAGCGGGAAAGACGCTCCTCTTAAAAGAAATTGCCAACAGTATTTCAACCAATCATCCCGAAATCGAACTGTTTGTACTGCTCATTGACGAACGTCCTGAAGAAGTAACTGACATGCAGCGCTCTGTAAAGGGTGAAGTGGTTGCATCGACATTCGACGAGCTGCCAGAGAACCATATTAAGGTTGCGGAACTTGTTCTGGAGCGCGCACTGCGGCTGGTTGAGCATAAGAAGGATGTCGTCATTTTGCTGGATAGCATTACACGGTTGGCACGGGCATATAACCTTGTCATTCCACCCTCTGGCAGAACACTCAGCGGCGGTATTGATCCGGCAGCATTTCATCGTCCGAAGCGGTTCTTTGGTTCGGCGCGTAACGTAGAGGAAGGCGGTAGTCTGACGATTTTGGCGACGGCTTTGGTTGACACAGGTTCAAGAATGGACGATGTCATCTATGAAGAGTTCAAAGGAACCGGTAATATGGAGCTGCACCTGGACCGCAGATTTGCGGAACGTCGTATTTTCCCTGCGATCGACATCAGACGCTCTGGCACACGGCGTGAAGAAGTGCTTCTAAGTAAGGAAGAACTGGACACGATTTGGGCTATTCGTAAAAATATGAACGACTCCGCTGATTTTGTGGAAGGTTTCCTCAAAAAAATGCGGGATAGCAAGACCAACGCCGAATTCCTCGCTTCGTTCGATGTAAACGGGGGCAATGGTTCTGCAGCACCAAGCCAACCGACAAGACGCACAACGCGTCCTTCGACGGCCTCAGTTACACAAGGCTGAGAGCAAGGCTTGAGAATCAACCTTAGAATAGGAGAACGACATGTATTTGGTTTATGCAGATGAGCAAGGAAATGTCTATGATCATTCCGAACTGTTCGGGCTTGCTCGCAGTGGGGATATGATTGTTGAGATACTGGAAGATGAATTGATTCCACTGCCGGAAGGCGCAACCCTGGTGGGGCTGCCGAACACCCGTGCTATCGGAATGGATCCGGAAACGGGGGAAATGTCTGCGCTACCTGGGAACGAGACAGCCGTTGGCGCTCTTTTGCCTCAAGGATATACACGTCTGTGTCTTCCTGGATACGTAAAGACGGATAAAGAATATAAACTTCCGCTGTTTGGTTACTCTGCTGTCGTGTGGAAAGATGGAGCTTTCTATACAGCTGCCCGTTTAACAGACGATCCCGAGAAGTGGAATCCCGTTAACTGTGATTTGGGAGAGTTGGAGCTGGGCGTTAAGAAATTGACTGAAAAATACCCGGAGAACCGTCTCTATGAACATCTGTCCAATTGTGCGCTCGGTTATGAATGCTTGACGGCATCCAACACATTTCTGAACCGCTGGGAGGGTGCTGTACCAGTATCCTATTCCTGTAATGCAGGATGCTTCGGGTGTATTTCAGAACAGCCGGACGACAGTGGCTTTGTATCACCTCAGACCCGGATGAACTTCCGCCCCCGCACGGATGAACTGGTTCAAATTATGTTGGAGCACTTGAAGACACCGGAGTCCATTATCAGCTTCGGACAGGGTTGTGAAGGCGAGCCTTCCACACAAGCGAAGATTATCATTGAAGCGATGCGCGAAGTCCGGTCCATCACAGATATGGGTTACATCAACATCAACACTAACGCTGGGTTGACCGATTTTATCCGCGGCATCGTGGATGCCGGCCTTGATTTGATGCGTGTCAGCACGATTAGTGCACTGGATGATCACTACAATGCCTACTATAAGCCCCGCGGCTACAACCTGGCTAATGTAGAGAAATCACTGCGGTATGCGACTGATCAGGGGGTATATACGTCCATCAACTATCTTATCTTCCCGGGTGTCACCGACCGTGAGGAAGAGGTTGAGGCCATGATCGAGTTTGTCCGCCGCACAGGTCTCCGTCTGATTCAGCTTCGGAACTTGAATATTGATCCGGAGAGTTATCTTGAGCTGATTCCGCCTGCGCAAGGAGAAATCCTTGGTATGAAGCAAGCGATTGAGATTATGCAGGAAGAGCTGCCTGATGTAGTTATTGGCTCGTACACGCATGTACCACCTCCCGGAATGAGGCGTCCGAAGAAGAAGCCGTCCGTTATCTAGAAAATGGCGATAAGAATGCCAGTTATTTGACAATCAACTGCTGAAATTCGGGCCGTGGACGAGTCTGCTGGCGTCGTTTTATATGGGCTATTGCACAAATAATGTCCCCGTGATATACTTTTTTTATGTGTCCATTTAACTCTGAGTCCGCATGAGGCTCAGGGCGGAAAGAGGTGAAAGTCTAATGAAACAAGATATTCAACCGAAATATCATGTTACCACGGTAACTTGCGCGTGCGGTAACACGTTTGAAACAGGTTCCGTAAAGCCGGACCTTCGCGTGGAAATCTGCTCCAACTGCCATCCGTTCTTCACTGGTAAGCAGAAGTTCTTGGATGCTGGTGGCCGTGTCGATAGATTTAAAAAGAAATACGGTATCTAATAATCAGACCCTTCGCCTTGTGCGGAGGGTTTTCGATTTAATGGAACGCTCGCCAAGTTCTTCCCTCAGGTTGCAATTTCGACATGCATGCGATATACTTAATTTCGCCGTGCTAGACGGGGAGGTAGCGGTGCCCTGTAACTCGCAATCCGCTGTAGCGAGGTTGAATTCCTGTTAGAGGTATTGTCGATGTGAGGCTGGTCCCTGCGCTCGATGTTGACGGCTGGGTCCTCCGCAATGAGCACTTGTGAACCTGGTCAGGTCCGGAAGGAAGCAGCCATAAGCAGGTCCGCTTTTGTGCCGGAGGGGTGCCTAACCCGAGTTGTTGCTCAGGATTGCCGCTCGGATCGCAATTATCAATAACAGGTGCACGGTACATACATACCGAGTACACAAGCATCTCTGTCATTTTGGACAGGGGTGCTTTTTTCATGAATTCTGTCCTTGATTTTTTCCTCGGTAAACGTTTTGCTGGGCTGGGGAAATTAGTATAGAATGTAGTATAATAAGAAAAACTTTATCGACGTATATGGCCTGGCCGGATTGGGTTATGGGTAAGTTTATTCTTGTGATATAAGGGAGTTTATGCTTTCTTATATTCTAAAAAAAGCGGCATTAAGCCGCGGAAGTGGAAGTTGAAAGAGGGTAAAGCAGAGTGGAACATATTGCGTTATATCGTGCCTGGAGGCCCCAGTCGTTCCGCGACATGGTAGGCCAGCGGCATATTATCCAAACCCTGCAGAACGCTATCCGCGAGCAGCGGGTCTCCCATGCCTACCTGTTCAGCGGTCCGCGGGGTACAGGTAAGACCAGTGCTGCTAAAATTTTGGCTAAAGCCGTGAACTGTGAGAATGGACCGGCAGAGGAACCCTGCAACGAATGTGAAGTATGCAAGCGGATAACGTCTGGGGCTGTAATGGACGTTCAGGAAATTGACGCGGCATCAAACCGCGGCGTTGAGGAAATCCGCGATTTGCGGGAAAAAGTGAAGTACGCACCTACCGAGGTACGGCGCAAGGTTTACATTATTGATGAAGTACACATGCTTACTACGGAGGCGTTTAATGCATTGCTGAAGACGCTGGAAGAACCCCCGGCGCATGTGATGTTTATATTGGCTACTACCGAGCCGCATAAATTGCCGGCCACCATCATATCACGGTGTCAGCGTTTCGATTTCCGGAGGGTTTCTCTGGAAGAGCAGAGTGAGCGCTTGGAGCGCATATGCTTGGAAGAGGGCATTACTGCTGAGCCGGCTGCCCTGCAGTATATTTCAAGATTGTCAGACGGTGGAATGCGTGATGCACTTAGCATTTTAGACCAAATTGCATCCTTTACCGGAGGCAAGGTGTCCTATCAGCAGGTTATGGACATGACAGGAGGCATCCCCTCGGAGCAGTTTGGCCGTCTGGCCGCTGCCATAAAACAGGGAGATGCAGGACTTGTGCTGCAAATGGTAGAACAGTTTATGCAGGAAGGCAAAAGTGCCGACAAATGCATGGAAAACTTGCTGTATTACTTCCGTGATCTGCTCATGATCAAAATGGTCCCAGGAGCAGATAAGCTGACGGATCGTGTACTGAATCCGGCTGATTTCAAGGAGATGGCAGAGGCTTTCTCCAAGGAAGAGCTTTTCCGGATGATTGATACGCTCAACCGCTACCAAAGCGAGATGAAATACGCATCACAGCCACAGACGTTGTTTGAAGTGGCGCTGCTTAAGTTATGCGGAATACCGCAAGGCGGCGACGATGCGGTTGAACAAGGTGCTTCTGCGGGAAGATCGGCTGATGCCGATGAACTGAACCGATTGAAGCAGCAGGTAGTTTCTCTTGAGAAAAAGCTTGAGCGTATTTTGCAGAAAGGCGTTCCGGCAGCCGAAGGCCGTGATGCTTCCAAACCTACACGGACCCCTGCTCCGAAAATCGCATCGACAGCTAAGAAGCCGCAGCATATGGATCAGTATGTAGCGGCAAAAACCAGTGAGCCATTTTTGAATGTGCAGCGGCAGTGGGGTCAGATCCTACAGAGCGTGAAGGAGGAGAAGGTCACCGTTCATGCCTGGTTTGTGGATGGAGAGCCTGTATCCGTATGGGAAGATAACGTTCTGGTCGCCTTCAAGAATAACATCCACCGCGAAACAACCGAGAAGCCTGCTAACAAACAGGTGATTGAGGGAGTGCTGGAGTCTCAGTTCGGTAATCCGTACCGTCTGGTGACTATGATGTTGCGCGATTGGAGCGATGCCGTTGAAGGCGCTGGTAAGCCTCCAGCCGAGGAATTAAAGCTGGAGCATGAAGAAGCCGAAGCCGGCGGAGAGAAGCCATGGATTGATGAGGCGATCCAGCTATTTGGTGAAGACCTCGTTGTCATAAAAGATTAGCACGCTTTTTCGTGCATTCCACAAAGGAGAGATGAACCCATGAATAATATGAACCAAATGATGAAGCAGGTAAAAAAAATGCAGGAGCAAATGCTGAAGGCGCAGGAAGAACTCGCTACGAAATCGGTAGAAGGGTCTTCTGGCGGCGGTGTAGTTACCGTACAAGTCAGCGGTCACAAGCAAGTTACATCTATTAACATCAAGCCTGAAGCAGTAGATCCAGACGACGTTGAAATGCTACAGGATCTCGTTATGACAGCAGTAAATGACGCGCTCACTAAAGCTGAGGAACTTGCTAACACCGATATGGGTAAATTTACGGGCGGTATGAAAATTCCGGGCTTGTTCTAATCTATAGGCAGAAGGAGTAGTTTACATTTGTACTATCCCGAACCGATCGCGAAGCTGATCGATGCATTTACCAGGTTGCCGGGTGTGGGGCCGAAAACGGCTGCCCGCCTGGCTTTTCACGTCCTTAATATGAAAGAAGACGACGTCATTGATTTTGCCAAAGCGCTGGTCAGTGTGAAACGCAATCTTCATTACTGCTCGGTCTGCTGCAATATCACCGATACTGATCCCTGTCGTGTCTGTCAGGATAAGACCCGGGATCCATCCGTCATCTGTGTGGTACAGGATGCCAAGGATCTGGTGGCGATGGAGCGAACTAAGGAGTTTGACGGGTACTATCATGTGCTTCATGGAGCAATCTCCCCGATGGAGGGGATTGGGCCTGAGGAAATCCGGCTAAAAGAGCTCCTTACTCGGCTTAGTGATGAACGAGTGAAAGAACTTATTCTGGCTACCAACCCGAATATCGAAGGGGAAGCGACAGCAATGTATATTTCACGATTGGTTCGTCCCTTCGAAATTAAAGTAACACGTATAGCCCATGGTTTGCCGGTAGGCGGGGATCTGGAATATGCGGATGAAGTGACGCTGTCCAAGGCTCTTGAGGGCCGAAGAGAGCTCTAACGGTTTCTTATATGTATTTTAAAGATTAGTTATGAGGAGTCC
>NZ_CP093336.1:142500-990000 GCF_022637315.1 Paenibacillus sp. N3/727
CCGGTAGTGTGAATAGCACGAGGGGGCCGCAGTGAAAAGGCCCAAGCGACTGTTTAACAAAAACACAGGTCTGTGCGAAGCCGTAAGGCGAAGTATACGGGCTGACGCCTGCCCGGTGCTGGAAGGTTAAGGGGAGTGGTTAGGAGCAATCCGAAGCTATGAACCGAAGCCCCAGTAAACGGCGGCCGTAACTATAACGGTCCTAAGGTAGCGAAATTCCTTGTCAGGTAAATTCTGACCCGCACGAATGGCGTAACGATTTGGGCGCTGTCTCAACGAGAGATCCGGTGAAATTTTAATACCTGTGAAGATGCAGGTTACCCGCGACAAGACGGAAAGACCCCATGGAGCTTTACTGCAGCTTGATATTGGATTTGGGTACGATCTGTACAGGATAGGTGGGAGCCTAAGAAACAGGAGCGCAAGCTTCTGTGGAGGCGCCGTTGGGATACCACCCTGATCGTATCTAGGTTCTAACCTAGTACCGTGAACCGGTGCGGGGACAGTGTCTGGTGGGCAGTTTGACTGGGGCGGTCGCCTCCTAAAGAGTAACGGAGGCGCCCCAAGGTTCCCTCAGAATGGTTGGAAATCATTCGAAGAGTGCAAAGGCATAAGGGAGCTTGACTGCGAGACCTACAAGTCGAGCAGGGACGAAAGTCGGGCTTAGTGATCCGGTGGTACCGCATGGAAGGGCCATCGCTCAACGGATAAAAGCTACCCTGGGGATAACAGGCTTATCTCCCCCAAGAGTCCACATCGACGGGGAGGTTTGGCACCTCGATGTCGGCTCATCGCATCCTGGGGCTGAAGTAGGTCCCAAGGGTTGGGCTGTTCGCCCATTAAAGCGGTACGCGAGCTGGGTTCAGAACGTCGTGAGACAGTTCGGTCCCTATCTGTCGTGGGCGTAGGAAATTTGAGAGGAGCTGTCCTTAGTACGAGAGGACCGGGATGGACGTACCGCTGGTGCACCAGTTGTTCCGCCAGGAGCATGGCTGGGTAGCTACGTACGGAAGGGATAAGCGCTGAAAGCATCTAAGCGTGAAGCCCCCCTCAAGATGAGATTTCCCAATTAGTAAGACCCCTTGAAGACGACGAGGTAGATAGGTTGGAGGTGGAAGTGCAGCAATGCATGGAGCTGACCAATACTAATCGGTCGAGGGCTTATCCTAAATATTCGCAAATGATGTTTCGTATCTAGTTTTCAGGGAGTCAATCTCTGTAACTTACAATAAGGTTATGATGGAGAGATACCCAAGTGGCTATAAGGGGACCCTCTGCTAAGGGGTTAGACTGCGAAAGCGGTGCGAGGGTTCGAATCCCTCTCTCTCCGCCATTAATATAACCTGAATGTATCCTGTGTTGATATGGCGGTGTAGCTCAGCTGGCTAGAGCGTACGGTTCATACCCGTGAGGTCGGGGGTTCGATCCCCTCCGCCGCTACCATACATACCTGGAGGCTTAGCTCAGCTGGGAGAGCATCTGCCTTACAAGCAGAGGGTCGGGGGTTCGAACCCCTCAGCCTCCACCATTGATTTTTAGAATTGAATACGCCGGTGTAGCTCAACTGGTAGAGCAACTGACTTGTAATCAGTAGGTTGGGGGTTCAAGTCCTCTCGCCGGCACCAGTTATTTTAAATGCGGAACTGTGGTGTAGAGGCCTAACATGCCTGCCTGTCACGCAGGAGACCGCGGGTTCGAATCCCGTCAGTTCCGCCATTTATTATACTCAATGGTTGGATTCATGTGCGAAGTTAAATCGCTTCACACTGTTTTTTTTGTAAAAACTTAATATGGCTCGGTAGCTCAGTCGGTAGAGCAGAGGACTGAAAATCCTCGTGTCGGCGGTTCGATTCCGTCCCGAGCCACCTTTAATCCTGGAGGATTAGCGAAGTGGCCAAACGCATCAGACTGTAAATCTGCTCCCGTACGGGTTCGGTGGTTCGAATCCATCATCCTCCACCAGTTTTAAGAGCCATTAGCTCAGTTGGTAGAGCACCTGACTTTTAATCAGGGTGTCGAAGGTTCGAGTCCTTCATGGCTCATCACAGAAGTCGTCAACATTGTTGACGGCTTTTTTGTTGCATTTCAGTTGTCTGCGGTAGATATGTTAATATAATAAGAAAATGACAAAGTGGTGGAGTCATCAATGGCGGAGATGGAGCAAATACTTCTGAACTTGAAGAACGCGTTAGGAATTCCTATGGCGCTCAAATTGTTGGATGAGAAAGAGACCAGAATGATGATGGAATCTTTGAAGCAGTCCAGCCTTCAAGAACAGGCATCAGACAGAAAGTCTCATAGCGTATCGCGAATGAAGAATCGTAATAAAGAACTGATTGATGCAGGAGCTGTTTATTATACAGGTCAGGGTGAAGTATGGTTTACAATCCCTGCTCACAATGAATTGCCTGTAGTGATTACAGCACCGGCTGCAATGGTGACGGAGTCCGAAGTGAAGCTGATTGGACTGCTGTTGTCCAGTATAGCGGATAGTGCCTCCTCTGTTAAAGGTCCACGGAACGATGTCAAAGCAGAAGAAGAGCGGAATGCCCAATTGATGGGCGTATGGCTGAATACACGTGTAGATGCGGGGGAATATCAAGTTGGACTGCCAGAGGAATTTTCCGAAAAAGTGGCTATGTCCGAGGAAATGATTCCTTTTCTGCTTGCTAATGAAAGTGAGCATCCGGCAAACACCACCTTTAAATCGCTGCAAAGGCTGCTTCGCAGCTATTTTGGCGGTGAGATTGTATTGGTTCCGTTGAAGGAGAAGGAGTGGCTTGTCCTTGCTGATCCTCAGTTGCTGGATGGACTGACGGATGAGAAGGATGATGCCACAGGCGAAGGAGATCAGGACTTGCTTTCTCTTTTTTGCATGGGATTGTATGAACTGGTTTCGAACGAATGGGTGGGGGACTTTCATATTGCCGCCATTCCGGCTGTGAAAGTGCAGCAAGATCTTCCGGATGGTCTAAGGCAGCTGCGTGAAACGATGATTATCGGACGGACCTTTCAGGTCAAGGAGCATATTCATTTATCGACGGGTCTTCATTTGGAGCGCCTGTTGTTCAGTATTCCGGAACCGCAGCGAAGTCGGTTTTTAGAGGAGTATGCCAGCCATCATACGGATGTGTTTGAAGATACGGAAACTTTGTCTACACTGGAAAGCTTTTTTGATTTAGACTGTAATGTGAGTGAAACGGCCAAGCGCCTTTATATTCACCGGAATACGCTTTTGTACCGTCTGGATAAGATTAAGCAGGAGACGGGCCTGGATGTCCGGAGCTTCGGTGATGCGGTTTTGGTGAAAATTACGCTCCTATTGTATAAAGTAACGAAAAGGAAATAAGTTTTTTGTGCAGATTGTGTATAGCCAGTAAGATGCCTATGGGGTAATATATAGACTATAAAATGTATTCGATTTCATAACACTTAATATGAGGGGGCAACAAGCATGGCAGGCGTACGTTTAGAGCACATTTACAAGAAATATGCAGGATCCGATAAGGCAACAGTAATCGATGTTAACCTCGATATTAAAGATAAAGAGTTTCTGGTTTTGGTAGGACCTTCCGGTTGCGGTAAATCCACAACTTTGCGGATGATCGCTGGACTCGAAGAAATTTCCGAAGGTAAACTCTACATTGGTGACCGTGTAGTTAACGATGTAGCTCCTAAAGACCGTGACATCGCGATGGTATTCCAATCCTACGCCTTGTATCCGCACATGAATGTGTATCAGAACATGGCCTTTGGCTTGAAGCTTCGTAAAGTTAAGAAAGATGAGATCGACAAGCGTGTACGTGAAGCAGCAAAAATTTTGGATATTGAGCATTTGCTGGAGCGTAAGCCAAAAGCTCTCTCCGGTGGTCAGCGTCAGCGTGTTGCCTTGGGCCGTGCGATTGTCCGTGATCCGCAAGTCTTCTTGATGGATGAGCCGCTTTCCAACTTGGACGCTAAATTGCGTGGTCAGATGCGTGCTGAAATTACAAAGCTGGTTAAACGTCTCGAAACCACTTGTATCTATGTAACGCATGACCAGACGGAAGCTATGACGATGGGTGATCGTATCGTAGTTATGCAGGATGGTATTATTCAGCAGGCTGATTCTCCGGAGCAGTTGTACAACAGTCCAAGTAACTTGTTTGTTGCCGGCTTTATTGGTTCCCCGACAATGAACTTTATCAACGGTAAATTGTCCGAGCAAAACGGCGAAGTGTACTTCACAGCTCAAGGGTTGAACGTACAAGTACCAGGTGGTAAAGCACAGCTTCTGAAGAACAAATCCATGATCGGGAAAGAAGTGATTATGGGACTTCGTCCAGAAGATATTCATGAAGAGCCAGTGTTCTTGGAAGCTTCTCCAAACACAATCTTCAGCGCAAAAGTTGACGTTACTGAGAACTTGGGTCACGAAATGCTCTTGTACCTGAGTGGCTTGGGTACTGAAACGGTTATCGGCCGTGTGGACGGACGTTCCACGACTCGTGAAAGTGATAACGTTAAATTGGCAATCGACATGAACAAAGTTCATATCTTTGATAAAGAGTCCGAACTGAACGTTTTGTTGGGAGACTAATTCTCCGACAGTCGGCTTTCCACGAAAAACCGCCCTGTGGGGCGGTTTTTTTAGATATAAGGTAAGATTTAGAGATAATCGCAGAAGATTACCGGACACATATTTAGAGTTTTATGAGATAGTAGGGAGCACCCAGCAAGATTGCAATTAGTGCTAATTTCCTTTAAGATATCAGGAAGTAAGGCTTACATAACTGTTAGTCTAGTGGGCAGATGAATATTCAATCTGTGTGTTATTTGCGGGTTTTTCTTAATTACAAACGATAACATTTGTGAGCGGGCCACCTGTCTGGGCCGCGTTATGATTTTCAACATACGGACGAAAAGGGGTAAGACCATGGCCAAAAAAGTGAAAGTGTCTGAGCTGGTTCAGCAGTTCCAGCTGGAGGTCATCTCAGGTGAAGAAGGCTTGAAACGTCAAATTACAACGGACGATCTCAACCGTCCAGGCTTGGAAATGGCGGGTTATTTTGAATATCATCCACGGGATCGAGTTCAGCTGCTGGGTCGGACCGAATTAGCTTTTTTTGCAATGCTGAAGCCTGAGGAGCGCAGAGAGCGTATGCGCAGTCTTTGCACGGATGAGACACCTTGCATTGTGGTTACACGTTCATTGGAAGTTCCTGAAGAGTTGGTGGAAGTTAGCAATGAAAAAGGTCTGTCTGTGCTGCGAAGCAGTATGGCGACAACAATTTTGACAAGCCGGATCACCGGCTTTTTGGAGCGCAAACTTGCTCCAACGACAACCATCCACGGGGTACTGTGTGATGTCTATGGTGTGGGTATGCTCATTACCGGAACAAGTGGTATTGGTAAGAGTGAAACTGCGCTGGAGCTTGTGAAACGGGGTCACCGTCTGATTGCAGATGATGCGGTAGAAATCCGTCAAACGTCGGACTTTCAGCTGCATGGTACAGCACCGGAATTAATCCGTCACTTGCTGGAGATCCGCGGGGTTGGCATCATTAACGTAATGACACTGTTTGGTGCGGGTGCGGTCCGGAATAACAAACGGATTACGCTCGTTGTACGTCTTGAAGCCTGGCAGCAGGACAAACAGTATGACCGTCTGGGATTGGATGAAGAGACAACGCGCATTATTGATACGGACGTGCCGCTGGTTACGATTCCGGTTCGCCCAGGACGAAACCTGGCCGTTATCATCGAGGTAGCCGGGATGAACTACCGGTTGAAACAAATGGGGCTGAATGCAGCACTGCAGTTTACGAACAAACTAACGGCAACTATTGCCGATGATATGGATGATTTGGACTAGGGGGGAATTCAATGTCAACATTGCTGATCGATCCGATTGCTTTTTCCATTGGATCGCTGCGCGTCCACTGGTATGGAATCATTTTGGGTTTGGGCGCATTGGCAGGACTGCTACTTGTTATCCGTGAAGGGAAACGCTTTGGCATTCCTCAGGAGTTCTTCATGGATCTGTTGCTTTTGGGCGTGCCTTCAGCCATTATTGGAGCAAGAATTTATTATGTTGCCTTCAAATGGGAAGATTATAAAGATAACTTTCTCGATGTATTCAAAATATGGAACGGCGGTATAGCCATTTACGGCGCCCTGATCGGCGCTATCATATGTGCAATTATTTACGTTCGTTATAAAGGATATAAATTTTGGCGGATTGCCGACATGTGTGCACCCGCGCTGCTTTTGGGTCAGATGATTGGACGTTGGGGTAACTTTGTCAATCAGGAAGCCTACGGCGGTCCTGTAGAAGCGTCTTTTCTTCGGGATAAACTTCATCTACCAGACTTTATCGTGAATCAAATGAATGTGGAAGGTGTGTTTCATCATCCGACCTTCCTATATGAATCAATGTGGAATTTCGTAGGGATTCTTCTGTTACTCGTACTTCGCAGACAGAAGTTCCTGCGTATGGGTGAGCTGTTTATTGGATATTTCATCTGGTACTCCATTGGACGATTCTTTATCGAGGCAGTTCGTACGGATAGTTTGGCATTTCAAGGACCATCGGGCCTGGAATCCTTCATCAACGCTCTGTGGAGTCCGATGACCTGGATGGGCTTCGAGCAGGGTTACTTGGATCCGGCGTACGGAAACATCCGTATCTCACAACTGCTGCCAGTAATTATAGTTGTTGCCGGAATCATACTGATTATTGTTCGGCGGGTAACCGGGAGAGCGAATGAACGTTATCTGGACCCGATCGTCTGCACCAAACCAGGAGTAGCTCCAACACCGGAAGCAGCTCTGAACCGTAAACAACAGCAAGTCAGCAAACCGAAGCCAGCACAAACACCATCGCCTAATCCGTCGTCTGTTCATGACAAGAGCGTACTGGATTCGGCCGATAAAGCAGGACCGGATGACTCCCCTCAGGATGAGAACCAACGCTCCAAGAGAGAGGCGGAGGACAAAAAGGAGTAGGACAGCATGATAGAAACTGTACTGTTTGATCTGGATGGAACCATTATAGATACGAATGAATTAATTATATCCTCGTTTATGCATGTATTTGAAAAGGGGCCAAAAGGGCCTCTGACGAGGGAAGGCATTATCCCGCATATGGGTACGACATTGGAATATCAGCTTCAAGCCTTTTCCGGACTTGACGATGTGAGCCAGCTGGTCCCTCTTTACCGTACATACAATCAGCAGCATCATGATGAGATGGTTCGTCCGTTCCCTCATGTGAATGAGGTGGTGGAATGGCTGCATGGTCAAGGAATATCCATGGGTATTGTTACAACAAAAATTCGTCCATCGACACTAATGACATTGGAAAAGTTCAATCTGGAAAAGTATATGTCCGTCGTGGTCACAGTTAACGATGTGGAGAACCCGAAACCGCATCCGGAACCCGTACTGACGGCCGTGAAGAGTCTTGGCTGCAATCCAGAGACTACCTTGATGGTAGGCGACAGTTCTGTAGACATCCAGTCCGCGAAGGCTGCTGGAGTACAAGCTGCCGGAGTAGCTTGGTCACTGAAAGGTGAGCAGCTGCTAAGGGATTACGGCGCGGATTATATTTTAAAAGACATGCGGGACATATTTACAATCATAGGACAGAAACAGGAATAGGAGCCAAGGTGTAATGGCTAGAAAGGTAACCCGCCACCCTGTGGAGGGGCATAACGCGTTGTGGCATATATACCGCACAGTGAGTCCGTTCAAGGGAGTCAAAAACTTTATTTTCGTTCAATTGGCCCGCTACTGTCCTGTGCTCCCGATGAAAAATTGGATCTACCGGAACGTGCTCGGGATGAAAGTTGGCAAGCATACAGCTTTTGGATTAATGGTCATGGTGGATGTATTTTTCCCGGAAAAGATAACGGTTGGCGAAAACTCTGTAATTGGTTATAACACCACAATCCTCGCTCATGAATACCTCATTCGGGAATACCGGCTTGGTGAAGTTATTATTGGTAAAAATGTATTGATTGGTGCCAATACGACGATTTTGCCTGGGGTTACGATTGGTGACGGTGCTGTGGTTGCGGCTGGTGCGGTAGTTCATAAAGATGTGGCTCCGGGCGCTTTTGTGGGCGGTAATCCGCTGCGAGAACTCCGCCGGACAACACCGGAAGAGGAGTCAATTTGAGCCAAAGTGCTGCCTTAGGTTCCAAAATAGCTGTTTTTGTTGTAAAATGAATAAGGTAAACAACACGAGAACAATAAATGAATGGTCCCCCGGGTAAACAGCCTTGTGGGGCTTTTTCCTTGACATAAAGTCTGAGTTTCATCTATCTCTAGTATTACTGGAAATAGCAAACAGCCGCCCCTACACGCTCTGTTGTCGTTAAGCCAAGCTGAGCGTTTTTTATTTTGCCGCTTCGGGTGTCTGTTTCTACTCTATTTTTAAAGGAGAATTAAAACATGGAAGCTACTCAAATCAAGAAAGAACGGTTGCCGCAGCTGGACATATATCGGGCGCTGGCCATTCTCGGCGTACTGCATGTGCATGCGACCTCATTTGCGACCGTGGATGCGATCGACTCTCGCTTCTACTATATTATTAACTTTCTGAATATATTTTTTAAGTACGGGACGCCATCGTTTATCTTTCTAAGCAGTTTTGTCCTGTTCTACAATTATTATGACCGTCCATTGACCAAGAGTCTGATCACCAATTTCTATAAAAGACGGCTGCTGTACATTCTGCTCCCTTATCTGCTTATTTCGATAGGTTATTTCTTCGTCAGACTGTATCAAAATGGTCTTCTGAACAGCTCGCTGGATCTCGGTGCGCAGCTTCCGGTGTTTTTTGAACGACTGGCCAAGGGTCAGAACTACACGCACTTATACTTTGTGTTTATCAGTCTGCAGTTCTACATTCTGTTCCCGTTATTCCTGAAGCTGTTTAAATCGTCGAAATTTCTTGTGCGCTGGGCGGTGCCGATCGGTTTCCTGCTCCAGTGGGGCTTTATCGTATGGAATAAGTATGAGCTGCATTACTCAACGAAAGGCAGTCTTGCGATTTCCTATTTGGCTTACTACATGTTGGGTGCTTATCTGGCGATCAATTACGATAAGTATAAAGTATGGTTAACCTCGGCATGGAAGAAACAGACCTCTCGTCAAAAACGTGCTACGATTGCTCTTTGGGGCGGATGGCTGTTGATGGCGTTGACACATGTGCAGCTTTGGTACAACACGCGACTGCTTGGAGCAAAGTACGACTCGTTATGGTATGAATTTCTATGGAACATGCATACGGTCTTCTCAGCAATAGTTCTGATGCAGGCTGCCAACTGGCTGTATCAAAGCGGTTGGAAAAAGATCATTGCTGTCTTGACGCGGATTGGCGAACTTTCCTTTGCCATTTATCTGGTACATCCGTTGTGGCTTGCGTTCTATCGTCTATATGACTTCAATTTGAATCCGGTGACCGATGATTACCTGATGTGGATCTATGGTGGTATGGTGTCAGCACTTATTGTGAGTGCACTGGTCGTTCAGTTCATTTTGAGACGCATTCCAGGTTCATGGGTTCTACTTGGTAGTGTGCCGCGTTCCCTGAAGCCGAAGGCCCCTTCGAAACCAGAGCGTCAGAAGAAGCAGGAGTCTGTGGCAGGGGAAAGCAAGAAATCGGTTGATTTGTAAGGATCGCAAACTTGATGTCCCTTGTGTATTGCAATCAAAACTTTATATAATTTCAGGCTATCAGCCAGCTTGAAGCCGTCCGGTAATCGGACGGCTTTTTTGCATTGTTGAATATATTCCACTTGTTAGACGAAGGTGGGTTATAATGACAGAATAAACATATTGGATTGACGATGAGGCAAGATCTATGGTAATATAGCCAATATTCTTTACTTTGGTAGTATGGTAGCACTTTAATATAATAAAGAATATCATGATTTGAGGTGTAACGTCATGTCTAAACCAAAAGGCTTTGAAAAACCGGCTGGCGTCCGGGACTATCTCCCACATGCGGTAGCAAGGCTACGCCGGATTGAGCAGCAAGTGCTTGCGTGTATGGACCGCTGGGGATATCGGCAGATCATGACGCCAACGATGGAATATTACGATACGGTTGGTGTCGCAAGTTCGACGTCTGACCAGAAGCTGTTCAAGCTGCTAAACAACCGGGGCACGACGATGGTGCTCCGTTCGGATATAACGGCACCGATTGCCAGAGTGGTGGCATCGCTGCTGAAGGAAGAGCCGCTGCCTATTCGCCTTTCGTACCACGCGAATGTGTTTCGCGCGATTGAAGAAGAGGCTGGTCGGGAGGCCGAGTTCTTTCAGACTGGCGTGGAGTTGGTTGGCGATGATTCACCTGAGGCGGACGCAGAAGTCGTAGCGCTGGCGATTGAATCGCTGCAGGCAGCAGGTGTGGAACGATTCAGAATAGCACTGGGGCATGTAGGATTTCTGAATGGTCTGTTGGAAGAGGTACTTCCTGAACGGTTAGAAGATCAGGAGAGCCTGAAGCACGATTTACTGAATCGGGACTACGTCGGCTACCGGAACACCATTTCCGGCTTGAGGCTGTCCAGCAGTCAAGCTGATAAGCTAGAGGGAATTCTCCGTCTGCGTGGTGGCAGGGAAATCTGTGAACAGGCTCTGGAGCTGAGCGGCAATCCGTTGGCCCGTACTTCTATTGAGCATCTGTACAAGGTGTGGGAAGTACTTGAGGCGTATGATGTCTCGGAGCATGTGCTGGTCGATCTGACGATGATTGGAGATTTTTCCTACTATACGGGGATGACATTTGAAGGGTACGCTGCGGAGATTGGTTCACCTGTAGCGAGCGGCGGACGTTACGACAAGCTGCTGAAGCAGTTTGGACGCAATGTTCCTGCAACAGGCTTTGCACTGAAAACAAACCGCATTTTGGATGGTGTCCGAGTGAAGGAGACATCTAAGCAGCTTCCGGTTCTGGTACAGTACACAGCCGATTATCGTAAAGAAGGCCTTGCGAGGGCTACTCTGCTACGTGGTGAAGGGAAAGTTGTTGTCACCACATTAATAACGGGTGCCAGTGAGGTTCAAGCTCCCGAGCACGGACTGCTCCATCAAGGCTATGAGGAAATCATCACGTTTTCGTAAAATAGATTTGAACGTAAGGAGGTGCGTTAGATGGCGGATATATTGAAAGTGGCTATGCCTAAAGGGCGAATCTATAAAAAGGCATCCGCGTTGTTCCGTTCAGCCGGATTACCGATTCCCATGGATATCGATGATACACGTAAGCTGGTCATCCCTTTGCCGGAAGCAGGAATGGAATTTATTCTGGCGAAGCCGGTTGATGTACCGACTTATGTGGAATATGGCGTTGCGGACATCGGTATTGTGGGCAAGGATGTGCTGATGGAAGAGAACAAGGACGTGTATGAGCTGTTGGATCTCGGAATTGCAAGATGCCGGATGTCGGTTATTGGACTTCCGGATTGGACGCCGGATATTCAGCAGCGAGTAGCAACTAAATATCCGAATGTGGCGTCGCAATACTTCCGGGAGCAAGGGCAGCAGGTTGAGGTCGTGAAGCTGAACGGCTCTATCGAGCTCGCGCCACTCATTGGTTTGGCGGACCGGATTGTGGATATGGTGGAAACCGGACAGACGCTGAAGGAGAACGGCCTTGTGGAAATGACGAGCCTATTTGAAATTACGAGCCGATTAATCGCCAACCGGGTAAGCTACCGGATGAAGAATCGTGAGATTCAGGAGCTGTGTGACCGCCTGCAACAGGTGATACTGGCTGGGGAAGCGAATAGACAGAAAATGTAAATGGACGAAACGAAAAGCATGAAGAGGAGAGGTAAGGGGGAATCTACGGTGAAAGTAGTATCGGTACGAGATTTCAAACTGCAGCGGGAGAGCGATTACGGAACGCCGGAACAGAACGAAACGGTAAAAGCAGTAGTTCAGGCGGTACGTGCGGAAGGAGATGCTGCGCTGCTTCGTTATACGGAACAATTCGATAATATGAAGCTGGAGAGTTATCAACTGCGAGTACCAGAGGCTGAGCTTAAGGCAGCTTATGACCATGTCGAGCCATCTTTTGTGACCGCGATTCGGGCAGCAGCGGATAACATCCGTGCATTCCATATGAAGCAGAAGCGCAGCTCCTGGATGGATCTTCAACCGGACGGCAGCATTCTCGGACAGATCATCAGGCCGCTGAAGCGGGTCGGTGTGTATGTTCCGGGCGGAAAAGCTGCCTACCCCTCCTCTGTGCTCATGAATGTCATTCCGGCACAGGTAGCCGGAGTACCTGAGATCGTCATGGTTACACCGCCGGCAACTCGGGGAAAAGAGGGCATTGATCCTTATATCTTGGTTGCAGCAGCGGAAGCGGGTGTGACCGAGATTTACCGTGTTGGCGGGGCTCAGGCCATTGCCGCGCTCGCTTATGGAACAGACAGTATTTCGTCAGTAGACAAAATTTGCGGTCCCGGCAATATTTATGTGGCTCTCGCTAAACGAGAAGTGTACGGAGTTGTCAACATCGACAGCATGGCAGGGCCGAGTGAAATCGTGGTGCTAGCTGATGATACAGCACAGCCGTCGTTTATAGCGGCTGACCTGCTGTCACAGGCAGAGCATGACGAGATGGCATCAGCGGTGCTGGTAACACCATCACAGTCGCTTGCAGAAGCCGTATCGGCAGAAGTGGAGCGTCAGCTTGAACTGCTACCAAGGCGTGATATAGCCCGAGCATCGGTGGACAGTTATGGCGCGATCATCGTGACCGACACCCTCAAGGAGGGCATCGAGGTAGTGAACCGCTTGGCACCGGAGCATCTTGAGATCATGACAGAAGAGCCGATGGCTCTTGTAGGCCAGATCGAGAACGCCGGGGCTATTTTCCTTGGTCCATACAGCTCGGAGCCGGTAGGTGATTATTTTGCCGGACCGAACCATATCATTCCGACGAACGGGACCGCGAGATTCGCCTCTCCGGTGGATCTGGACGACTTCATTAAGAAGTCGAGCATGATTTACTACAGCAAGGAGGCACTGCTCCGTGACGGTGAGACGATCATGGAGCTGGCCCGGCGGGAAGGACTGGAGGGTCACGCACGGGCGATCAGTGTTCGACTGGAGCAAGAGCAGAAGCAGGAGAAGATGTAGGAGTCAGAGTCATATACAAGGGGGAAAACATCGTGAGCAGCTTTGAAGCGAAAGGGCGGACATCGAGTGTCAGCCGCAAGACGAACGAGACGGACATTTCACTTAAATTTAACGTAGACGGGACCGGTGTATCTGAGCTGGAGACTGATGTTCCTTTTCTGAACCATATGCTAGATCTGTTCACAAAGCACGGACAATTCGATCTCAGTGTGAAAGCGAACGGGGACATCGAGATTGATGATCACCATACGGTGGAGGACATCGGGATCTGCCTTGGCCAGGTGCTGCGTGAAGCTCTGGGGGATAAAAAAGGCATCAAGCGTTATGCGAGTGTGTTTGTGCCGATGGATGAGGCGCTGGCGCAGGTCGTTATCGACATTAGCAACCGCCCGCATTTTGAATACCGTGCAGAGTACCCCTCCCAACAGGTTGGCTCGTTCCATACGGAGCTGGTGCATGAGTTCTTGTGGAAGCTGGCGCTGGAAGCGCGGATGACGCTACACGTCATCGTCCATTACGGACATAACACACACCATATGATTGAGGCCGTGTTCAAAGCGCTTGGCCGTGCTTTGGATGAGGCGACAAGCATTGATCCACGTGTGACGGGAGTACCGTCCACGAAGGGAGTGCTGTAGCCATGGCCATCGCGATTGTGGATTATGGCATGGGCAATTTGCACAGTGTAAGCAAGGCGGTAGAGCGGCTCGGATATGAGCCGCTTGTTACCGGGGAGCGGGAGGCCATCTTGGCGGCAGAGGGTATTATTTTGCCTGGGGTCGGCGCATTTGCCGATGCGATGGAGCATCTGCGCGAGACGGGTCTTGACGCGGTGATGAAAGAGGCAGCATTCGGGCCGAAGCCACTGCTCGGCATATGTCTCGGCATGCAGCTCCTGTTCAGCCAAAGCGAGGAGTATGGACGTCATGAAGGGCTGAATATTTTGCCTGGATCGGTGGTGCGGTTTACCGGCGATGATTACAAGGTGCCTCATATGGGCTGGAATAGCTTGCAGTTCAATAATCCGGAACATCCGCTGTTTGCGGGGCTTGAGGAAGGGCATGTGTATTTTGTGCATTCGTATCATGTCCTTCCTGAGGCGGAGTCCCATCTGCTTGCAGTAACGGATTACGGTCAACCGGTGACAGCGATTGTTGGGAACGGCTCTGTATACGGCATGCAGTTTCACCCCGAGAAAAGCGGGGAACTCGGTATGAGCCTGCTACGTAATTTTTTGGTGCTGACGGATTCAAAAGCTTAATAACTTAGGAAGCGGGGATGAACATGTCATCTTTTATCATATATCCGGCGATTGATATTTTAGGAGGCAAGTGTGTCAGACTTGTACAGGGCGATTATAACCAAGAGACGGTGTATAACGACAGTCCGCTGAATGTGGCGCGTTCTTGGGAGGAGCAGGGCGGCAAGTACATTCATCTGGTGGACCTTGATGGGGCTAAAGTGGGCCATCCTGTGAATGATGCCATTATCGGTGAGATCGCGGCAAAAGCAAATGTTCCTGTGCAGGTGGGTGGCGGACTACGTACGCTTGCTGATGTCGAGCGTCTGTTGTCCATTGGTGTAAGCCGGTTAATCATCGGTACGGCAGCGATTGAAGACCGTGCATTTACCGAGGAAGTACTGGGCAAATACGGTGATAAGGTCGCCATCGGCATTGATGCGCGTAACGGATATGTAGCGACTCGCGGCTGGCTGGAGACGTCCGAGGTACAGGCTGAAATACTTGCAAAAGAGCTGGCTTCTAAAGGTGCAGAGACGTTAATATTCACCGATATATCGCGTGATGGCATGATGCAAGGACCGAATGTGGAGGCCATTGTGTCGCTGGCCAATGCGAGCGGACGAACGGTCATTGCTTCCGGAGGCGTGACCAAGCTGGATGATCTTAAAGCACTCAGCAAGCACCGTTTGGACGGTGTTGGAGGTGCTATTGTTGGTAAGGCGCTGTATACAGGAAGCATTAATCTGAGTGAAGCGGTGAACGTTATTGGCTAGAGTCTAGCCGGGATTAGGCTGCTTTGAGGAATTGGAGACGGTTAATTTTCTAGCGGTTCGATCAAGTTCGGAGATGTTTGGTGAGATTGCGGCATAGGGAAATGTGCCGGTTATGTACAGATTAAAGCGAGTGAAGATAAAGGGAAGAGGGCGAGGATTATGCTGGCCAAGCGGATTATTCCATGTCTGGACGTGAAGGACGGACGGGTTGTAAAAGGAGTTAACTTTGTTAATCTCCGTGATGCGGGCGATCCCGTGGAGCTTGCTGCGCTGTATGACCGGGAAGGGGCCGATGAGCTGGTCTTTCTGGACATTTCAGCGTCCGTTGAGGGTCGCGCTACAATGGAAGAAGTCGTGCGAAGAACGGCAGGGGAAATTGCTATTCCATTCACCGTAGGCGGCGGCATATCGTCGGTAGACGATATGAAACGGATTTTGCGTGCAGGCGCGGACAAAATCGGCATCAACACGGCGGCTGTAAAGCAGCCTGAACTGATCTCGGCCGGTGCGCGCCGATTTGGCTCCCAATGCATTGTCGTAGCGGTAGATGCCAAATACAATGAGGCGTGGGGCGAATGGGAAGTGTATACCCACGGTGGACGAACAGCTTCCGGCATTAAGGCGCTGGAATGGGTAAAGCAGGCGGAAACTCTCGGAGCTGGAGAAATTTTGCTAACAAGCATGGACGCCGATGGCACGAAAGACGGCTTCGACTTGGCACTTACGGCTGCTGTATCCGGCGCAGTGGGAATTCCAGTAGTTGCCTCTGGTGGTGCGGGGAAAGAGGATCATTTTTACGATGTGTTCACCTCAGGTAAAGCGGATGCTGGCCTTGCGGCGACTATATTTCACTATAAGGAAATTTCCATACCGGATCTCAAACAACATTTAAGACAAAAGGGAGTGGACATCAGGTGAGTGAGGATATAAAGCAGGACTTATCGCTGGAGCAGGTTATTGAGCATATCCGATGGGATGAAGCGGGCCTTGTGCCTTCGATCGTTCAAGATTCGACAACCAAACAGGTGCTTATGATGGCCTATATGAATCGGGAATCCCTGCGCCTTACACTGGAGAGCGGAGAAACGTGGTTTTGGAGCCGTTCCCGTCAGGAGCTGTGGCATAAAGGAACAACGTCAGGCAATATCCAATCCGTTGTGTCCGTCGCTTATGACTGTGACGGGGATACACTGTTGGTACAGGTAAATCCGAAGGGACCAGCCTGTCACACCGGTGAATATACATGCTTCTATAACGAAATCACGGTAGAAGGGCAGCCTAGCGTATCGGGCCAAGAAGATACCCCTGCGTTAAGTGACCGTTTTGCAGTGCTGGCAGAGCTTGAAGAGATCATCGCCAAGCGTGAGGTAGAGCGGCCTGAGGGTGCATATACAACGTATTTGTTCGATAAGGGCGTGGATAAAATCCTCAAAAAAGTTGGTGAGGAAGCGTCTGAGACGATCATAGCCGCGAAAAATCGCGATAATGATGAACTGCGCCTGGAGGTCAGCGATCTGATCTACCATCTGCTTGTTCTGCTGCAGGAGCGCAAGCTGCCACTCGATGACATTTTGGATGAGCTGAGCCGACGCCATGAACGGCCCCGCCGCGATTAGGGGAGGCTGAAAGGAATGTACATCGACTACCACACCCATCATGCCCGCTGTGGTCATGCTGTCGGAGAGCTGGAGGAATACGTAAAGCGGGGCATAGAGATGGGCTTGCACCAGATCGGTCTATCTGATCATATGCCTCTCCTTCACGTAAAGCCCGAAGAGTATTATCCGGAGATGGCCATGCCGATGGAGGAGCTTCCCCGCTATGTAGAGGAATGCTTGTCTCTGAAAGAGCGCTACAAAGGCCAGATCGAAGTGCGCGTCGGGATTGAAGGAGATTATATCGAAGGTTATGAGAAGCAGATCGAAAAAATCATACAGGATTATCCGTGGGATTATGTCATCGGTTCGGTTCATTTTCTCGGAGAATGGGATATAACGGATTTCCGACAAACCCATGGCTGGGAAGGGAAGAACCCGCTGGAGGTGTACCGTCAGTATTATGATGCGGTGCAAAAAGCGGCAGCAACCGGTCTGTATGATATTATGGGTCATCTAGATGTGATCAAGCGATTCGGCTTCAGTCCGGACGCAGAACATACCGATGAAGTGATTGCTATGGAGAAGGCGGCTTTAGCAGCGGTTAGCCGCAGTGGAAAAGCGATGGAGCTAAACGCATCAGGCCTTTCGAAAGCATGCGAAGAGATGTTCCCGAGCCGCAGAATGCTGGAGGAAGCGATTAGACTCGGTGTTCCGTTGACACTCGGTTCAGATGCACATCAGCCGCAGAAGCTGGGTGATCATTTGGATAAAGCACGCGATCTACTGTCGGAGCTTGGGGTGGAGAAGGTTGCAACCTTCCAAAACCGGAAAAGGGAAATGGTTCTTTTGAAAGAATAGGATGAACCGATGTATAATAGAAATAAGTACTATACAGTTCGAGTGAATACGGCTGTTTTCGTTACTGTGACACCTTCTATGAAGAGTTGAAACAGATGCGAAGGCGGCCTGCTTTGGCGACAGCGCTTTCTTTTGCAAAAACACATCAATCAGGCAACAGCACAATGAACTGTACTAACCAATTTCGGTACCCGGGAGGACCAAATGTATCGTAAACTTCGGCTATTCGCCGGCTCATCCAACCCGCAGTTGGCCGCGAGCATTAGTGAGAAATTAGGCGTCGAGTTAGGAAAAATCAAAATTTCCCGTTTTCAGAGTGGTGAAATCTATGTTCATTACGAGGAAAGCATTCGCAATTGCGATGTATTTCTCGTTCAGTCATTCTCTCAACCCATCAATGAGATGTTCGTAGAGCTGCTGGTTATGATTGACGCGGCTAAACGGGCCTCTGCCCGGACAGTGAACATTATCGTTCCGTATTACGGATATGCACGGCAGGAGCGCAAGTCGGCACCAAGGGAGCCGATCTCGGCTAAAATGGTAGCGGATGTTCTGACCACAGCTGGTGCAAACCGTGTCATTACGATTGATTTGCACGCACCGGCTATCCAGGGGTTTTTCAATATTCCTGTTGATCATTTGACGGCGCTTGACCTCATTACGGATTATTTAAAGAGCAAAAATATTGAGAATCCGGTCATTGTTTCTCCGGATGCTGGCCGTGCCTCGACAGCAGAGAAGCTGGCGAGTCGTTTGGGATCGCCGTTTGCTATTATGATCAAGCAGCGTCCGGCACATAACGAGTCGGTCATTACACACGTCATTGGGGATGTGAAAGATAGGACTCCGATTATTATTGAAGACTTGATTGATACAGGTTCCACGATTGTTCATGTGGTTGAAGGCTTGAAGGAACGCGGCTCGAGGGATGCTATCGTGTGTGCTACGCACGGTGTATTTTCGGGACAGGCGCTTGATCGGCTGGACCATGCGCATATCGAGGAAATGGTCGTTACGGACTCTATTGCGATTCCTGATCATCATAAGGATTTTCTGAAGGTACTTTCCGTTGCTCCTATGCTGGCTCGAGCCACGCATATCATTACTGAGGGCGGATCGATAGCTACATTATTCAAAGATGCCGGGGTGTGAAAACCGGTGTCTTTTTTTCTGCAAATGACGGAGTAACGTGTTATACTGTTGGGGATAGAGGAGCAAGTTAAAGGAGGTGCCTTGCTTCCGTGAATGGATATCAATCCGGGTCAAATGGCCTGCATAATATTATACCTATCGAAATGAACGCCAACTTTTTCTTTGATCGAGCTGTAAAGTCGCTTGATCGTTACCAATATGACAAGGCACTGAAATATTTTCGCAAAGCTGTTGAATATGAACCGGATAATCCGGTGAACCACTGCAACATGGCGGGTATATTATCAGAGACGGGTGATTACGAAGGCTCGAACGATGTGCTGCAGCATATTTTGGATAAAGTCGATTCTTCCATGACGGAATGTTATTTCTATATGGCGAACAATTACGCTAATATGGAGCTTTTCGAAGAGGCGGAAAAGGCGCTGGTTACGTATTTGGAGGAGGACTCCAGCGGACAATTTATGGACGAGGCGGAAGAATTAATGGAACTTCTCCATTACGAGCTGAATCGTCCAGCGAAGGTGAACCGTATCAAGAGCCGGGAAGGCATGGTTGAGCATGAGCGTGCCAGGGAGCTTCTTGAAGAAGGAAAGTTCGCTCAGGCTGTGAAATTGCTGGAGGAAATTGTAGGAGATTATCCTGAGTTTCTTGCGGCTCGCAACAATTTGGCACTTGCCTATTATTACATGGGCCGGTTCGCTAAAGCGAAGCAAACCATTGAAGAGGTGTTGGAGCAGGAGCCGGGTAACTTGCATGGATTATGCAATTTGGCTATTTTCTTTCAACATGAGGGAAATAACGATCAGCGTAACCGTCTTGTGGAAATGCTGGCCGTCACCGTTCCTTTTCATCAGGAGCATGTGTTTAAACTTGCTACGACGATGGGCATTCTAGGGAAGCACGAAGCGGCTTACAGTCATTTCCGCCGGTTGTTGAAGGACGAAGAGTTCAGCAGTGATCCGAGTCTTTATCATTATACGGCGGTTGCAGCGTGCAACAGCGGTCAGTATGAATCGGCTGCGAATTATTGGCGTCATGCCAAGAAGCTGGATCCGGGGTCGGTTATTCCGGATTTTTATCTCGCTCAGCTGCATCACCGGAAGAAGACTGGAACGATGGTGATGAAGGTAAGCTATCATTATCATCTTCCCTTTGAGGAGCAGTTTAAACGCTGGGAGCATGACGGAGAAGTAATGACGGAAGAAGTGAAACATAATCCACTTATCCGCTCATCCTTCTTCTGGGCGCTGCGTCACGGTGATCCCCATATCAAGCTGCAGGTAATCCGGACACTTGAGCTCATTGCAGATGATGAAGTGCAGCATGCGCTTCAATCCTTCTTGCAGGAGCCGGGCGAGGATGCCGATCTGAAGGATGCGGCGCGTCTCGTGCTGCAGCAGCTTGAGAGTGAGAGAAGCCGTACACAGGACCGGGAAGCCGGTGTAAAAGGTAAGGAAGTATTGCCCGACTGGCATCCGACTTGGCAGGAGGTCGTGGACAAAGCTTCTCAGACGATGGACAAGCGTTCCGATCTCTTCTGGAAACGTGAGCTCGAAACGCTCTGGTCTGACTTTTTGAGCAAGTTGTATCCAGATATTCCGAATATCCGCAATACTTCGGGATGGGCGGCTGCTCTTGAATATATGACGGCAAAAATGCGTGGACGAGCATATACGTATGAAGAGGTAGCATTACGTTACGGAATATCATCATCTACCGTACGCCGATATGCCCGACAGATTGACCAGGTGTGTGGAAATAAAGATCAAAGTGATGACAATTTCCGTCCCTTCACAGAAAATATATAATAAAGTGTGTGTTCAAAAGATGATTTTTTGAACAACCTTTTATAGGGTAAGATAAGTATACTGACGACGTTAAAGGAGGCCTTCAATATGTACAAATCAATCGTAATCGGAACAGGACCTGCCGGTCTGACGGCAGCCATCTACCTGGCACGTGCCAACATGAAGCCGCTCGTGATCGAGGGAATGCAGCCAGGCGGCCAACTGACCACAACGACTGAGGTGGAGAACTTCCCCGGCTTCCCGCAGGGCATTATGGGGCCGGAGCTGATGGACAACATGCGTCAGCAGGCAGAACGTTTCGGAGCCGAGTTTAAAAGCGCTTGGGTTGAATCCGTAGATTTTTCGGAGCGTCCGTTCAAGGTGAACGTAGAGGGAATGGGAGAATTGCTGGCTGAATCTGTCATCATTTCTACTGGAGCATCGGCTAAGTACCTCGGCATTCCTGGTGAGCAGGACAACGTTGGTCGGGGTGTAAGCACATGCGCAACATGTGATGGGTTCTTTTTCCGCGGCAAAAAGATTATTGTCATCGGCGGCGGCGACTCCGCTATGGAAGAAGCGAGCTTCTTGACTCGTTTTGCTTCCAGCGTAACGCTGGTTCACCGTCGTGATGAGCTTCGCGCATCCAAGATTATGCAGGACCGCGCACGGGACAACGAAAAGGTAGAATGGGCTTTGAACCGTACTCCGCTTGAAGTGGTTACTAGTGAAACCGGAGTAAAAGGACTGAAGGTCCACAATAACGAAACAGGTACAGAAGAGTTGATTGAGGCAGAGGGCGTGTTCGTGGCGATCGGTCATACGCCGAACACCGGTTTCCTAGGCGGCCAGATTACGACCGATCCGACAGGATACATTCTCGTTAAGCCAGGTACAACTGAGACGAACATTCCAGGCGTATTCGCGTGTGGTGACGTACAGGATACCCGCTATCGCCAGGCAATTACTGCGGCTGGTTCGGGTTGTATGGCTGCTATGGACTGCGAAAAGTTCATTGAGGGCCATATGATTCATGACTGGAGCGAAACGCTTAACAAGTAACCATCGTGTATATAGACAAGGAGCCGGGCAGCCGGCTTCTTTTTTTGTGGCTGTGCATTTTGGCTGGTATGGATTCACTTTTGTATATTATGGAGCTCTCTATATTTGTTATAATCTAGGAAGATAGGTCGAAACGGAGATACGGATACGAAGGAGGTACTATTGAATGGAGAAGGCCATCAGGTTTAGAGCAGCGATTACGGCGCTTTTTGGGCTCATAGGTTTGGGCCTGGCTATCGTTACCGTATACGTATTCAGATTGGATGAGAATCATGGCAGTGTTAACGTACTTATGCTTTTGACATTGCTGTCTCTTTTTTTTACGGTCGGACATATGACAGCTTTAACTATGATGATTAAGAAAAAGCGGAGGGAAAATCTATGATTCTCTATACGCATAATAAGCTGACGATTCGATATTTGGCTGAAACGGATGCTCCCCTGCTGGCTGTGTGGCTGAGTGATCCGTTAGTCCTTACATATTACGAAGGCCGGGATCGACCGCATGATTTGGAGATGGTTAAGCAGCACTTTTTTGACGATGATGAATCTTGTACCCGCTGTATCGTCCAATATGATGGGCAGGATATCGGATATATCCAGTATTACGCCATAACGGATGAAGAGCGAACAGAATACGGATACGTTAATTTCACAGGTTCGATCTTTGGTATGGATCAATTCATTGGAGAGACGACCTTTTGGAATCAGGGAATTGGTACAGAGCTAATTACCACCATGGTCCGTTATTTGCTGTTCCATGAGGGTGCGGACAAGATCGTCATGGACCCACAGGCGTGGAATGTGCGTGCGCTGAGAGTTTATGAAAAGGTGGGTTTCGTCAGGAAGAAATATCTTCAGGGCCATGAATGGCATGAAGGGGAATATCGCGATTGTTGGATTATTGAATATGAGATGTGAGTGAGGAGAGATGTCTTGAGCATTTACATGAAGAAAAACAAACATTTGCTGATTGTGTTGGCGCCATTAATTATAGGTTGGTTGTTTAACATGCTTATTTTTTATTTGCCGTTCTCGGGAGTGCTGATCTGGACGCTGAACCTGGGCTTTGTGTTGTTCTGGTTCTGGGTAGGCAGCCAGTTTGCACAACTCTCTATGAAAAAAGTGTACAGCTATTTGTTGGGGAACATGCTATGGCTGATATCCTTTTTGCTTTACGTCTGGCAGTTCATCCTGCTGGATGAAGCCTCCCGAAGTATAGCCCTAGCGGGATTGTCGCAGTATTATATGCTGCTTACGATTATCATTGGTACCCAAATTCATATGATGTATTCCGGAGACATCAACTCGACGGAGATCGTGATCATCTCGTATATGGTGATGCTGTTGGTATTCACTATGGGATTCATATATCAATCTGTAAAAGGGAAAAAGAAGTCCTCATAGAGAATTCAGTTAGCGCGGCGGTAACTCTGCTGCAGTGTCGATTGGTTTGGTGTTAAAAGTCTGCATGAGAACAACAGAGAGCCTATGCTGCTAATAAAAAGCAGCATAGGCTCTCTGTTAATTTATAAATCTTGGGATAGACGCACCATGTCATACAGTCGCATGCCGTTCTCATAAATCTCCTCATCATAATGCCGGATAAAAAAATCGCGGTCGATGCTGGTCATTCGGAAGCCACATTTTTGATACAGTGCCAGTTGGCCGACCCCGGTGCTTCCGGTTCCAACCTCAATTGTGGTGAAGCCGAGCTGACGTGCAGACTGTACGGCGTGGTTGACCAGCTGTTTGCCGATGCCTTGCCCATGAAGAGATTCTTCCACAGCGACATTAACGAGTTCCACGGTATCGGGCCGGGTTGGTAGCAGTACGTACACACCAACAATTTCCTCCTCCCGTTCAGCTACAAAGCATTGTCCACGCTGTATGTATTCCTGAACAAGCTGCTCTGAAGGATCTGCTAATAACAGCAGTTCCATGGGGGGCGATTCGCTTGTTTCCAGTCTGCGTATGGTGATCAAGTCTTACAACTCCTGTCCATTCAAATCGAGAATTAAATAACAGAATTATTTTAACACAAGACGGTGCGAAACAGTCTTGAATAAAAAGGCCAACCCACCGTTAGGTTGATTGTCAGTGGGCTGGAATCACATTAATCGGGCTGCAGCATATATTGTTTACAAGCCTGCTCCGTCAAGGAGCACGGGGATACCACCAATGCTCCTGATAGAGACCAGTCTTAGGGTATTTAATTAGCAACGGCAGGATTTACGTCTTCTGGAGCGTTTTTTTTGGGGTTTTTTCTTCTTGGATTTATTGCCACCAGTCCAGTTGCCCCAAGATTTGTGACCGTGAGATTTGTGACCGTGAGATTCGTGGCCTTGAGATTTGTGACCGTGAGATTTGTGGCCTTGAGATTCGTGGCCTTGAGATTTGTGACCGTGAGATTTGTGGCCTTGAGATTCGTGACCGTGAGATTTATGGCCGTGAGACTTGTGGCCTTGAGATTCGTGACCGTGAGATTCGTGGCCTTGAGATTTGTGGCCGGGAGAGCAGTTGCCATGAGATTGGTTGCCGAGTGAGTGATTTCCTTCCCATCCCTCAGGACCGTCATAATTGACCGTGTCATTGCTTCCTATCCAGCTAGGGTACATGTTAAAAGCCATACCTCATTCTCCCTCCCTGACATATTATTTTAGATAAAGCATGATGACTGAAGGGGAGCGGAATTGCTGAACTTCGGCGTCTGTCCATCACGTCTACCTGTTATATATTTATATGTGTCTAGTACTACGAAGGGACTGGTTCAATATAAGAGAAAGCATAAAACCAACGGACGCCTATCAGTCATAAGGAGGTGGTTTTGTGGGATTGCCGGTCTACCAGGTTTTTATTAACAACAAAGAATTTGAGTTATTAAAAAGTGACATCTGGTCTGACAGCTTTGTTCAGGCACAAATGCTGCACGGGAGAAAACGAGTTCCGATCCGTATACGTTACCGGGGTGGACATACCCGTGAGTATCCCAAAAAATCCTACGAAATCCGCACTTCGCGTAGAACCTATCACTTTAATGCTGAATATGATGATCCTTCAATGATGCGGAATGCCCTTTCTTTCCGTTTTTTCGAATCTATAAATGTGCCGAGTCCGGGGACTAAGCACTGTGTACTTTATATTAATAATAAAAATGCTGGCGTTTATCTGCAGATCGAAGGGGTAAAAACACCCTTTTTCCATCGACGGGCTATTCCGGTGCGTAGCATCATCTATGCTGTCAATGATAATGCAGACTTTACCGATAAGAGATTGTCTAAAAAATCATATTTTTCCGGTTATAGTCTAATTAAAGGTGGGGAGCGAGATCGCGCCAAACTGTCCCAGTTCATTCGTGCTATACATGTCCATGAGGGAGAAGAATTACAACGATATTTGGAGCGTAATCTAGATATTAATAATTTTTTGCGCTGGCTTAGCGGGGCTGTACTTACAGGCAATTATGATGGGTTTAATCAGAACTACACGTTGTTTGAACATCGTACACGTAGGGTGTACCGTATGATACCGTGGGATTACGAAGGAACGTGGGGCAGGAACTGCTATGGTAAGCTGGTGGATTCCAATCTGGTAAAAATTCATGGCTACAACAAGCTGACGGAGAAGGTATTGTCTTACAAGGCCTATCGGCAGCAATACAAAAATCTGCTAACCAATTTGTTGGATACGGTATTTACGGTGCGGCGCCAGCTCCCGATTGTGTACCAGATGTATAATAACATCGCGGATGATGTTTACAAGGATCGTAACCAAAAGTGGAGCGCGAAAGTGTTTGATGGCGAACCGGATACGATTCGTCATTATATCGAAAATAGACGTCAGGATATTTCAGACCAGTTACGGAGGCTGGATTCGTGAATAACGCTGTTATATTTGTATCTTGGCAGAATGAAGAGGCACCGCGGCGTATCAGCTACAGTGCCTCTTTTTGAGTATGTGAGGTGTTATTATTTCACTTCAAAATAGGTGACAATTTCATCAAGCAGTAAGTTGGCTGCTTGATATCCGCCTGCAAGGTTCCATACAACCTCGCTCACCTTATGTACTTCGTTGTTCTTAGCCACATTCAGGCTTTTGAAGAGCGGCTCATTCATCCATTCCTGGCTTGCCTTTTCAGCTTCGGTGGAACCTGGATCGTCCTGAGTGAAATAAAACATCACATCTCCGTCCATGGCTGGAATACGTTCTTTGGTCAATTTCTCAATAAATTCATCTTTATCTTGTTCTTCAGGACGTGCAATGCCCAACTGGTCGAGTAAAACACCACTGAAAGTTTGCTTCATGTAAGTCCGAACATCGCCGGCGGTAAAGCGAACAATGGATACTTTGGTATTGGCTTTATCCCCGAGCTTGGACTTCACTTCTTCCACACGTTTATCAAAATCGGCGATGGCTTTTTCGCCTTCGGCTTTTTTGTTGACGGCGTCTGTATATAATGCAAAGTTGATCTTCCAATCACCGGCTAGGTCTTCGGAGAAAACAGTCGGAGCGATCTGCTTCAGTTGGTCATAAATTTTCTCATGTCTAACTTTGTTTCCAATGATGAGATCAGGCTTCAAGCCTGCAATGAGTTCCACGTTCGGTTGAGTTTCTTCACCAACTACTTCGACGCCTTCCATGTCGGCTTTAATATGGTCGTACCACGGATCGCCGACCCAAGATTGGACTGCACCAACGGGCTTCACACCTACCGTCAGCAATGCTTCAGTTCCTTCATTAGTGAGAATGACAACACGCTCCGGGGTACCTTTGATCGTTTCTTCGCCCATAGCGTGCTGGATCGTACGACTTTCTTCGGTTGCTACAGGTGTGCTTTCTTTCGTTTCACTGGTGGTTGAGGCTGGTGTATCCGCTGTCTTGGATCCGCCGCAAGCGGACAGGACGAGCAGAAAAGCTGACAGGGTCAGCATAAGCAACCACGATTTTTTGCGAAATACAGATGACATAACAGTGATTCTCCCCTTTTTTTAAGTTAACTGGTGATAATGGGAATCATTATCAATGTAAATATAAGTTAGAGAGCAAGATGCTGTCAACAATTAAATGAAAATGATTATCATGATCATTGACAGCATATGGATGCGCCTCTACAATAAAACATGTTACAAAACTACTATAGCTACTTGCCCTATATCTTAACCTGAGGGGGATTACATACGCATGGTCTTGTTTAATAGCAGGACATCGAGAACGCTGGGACTAGTTGCAGGGGTGCTGCTTCTGCTGCTTAGCCTGATTGCCAGCGTTCTCTTCGGACTGCAGCATTTCCAAATCGAAATGGTTGTGGATTCATACATATCTTTTAACGGATCAACAGAGCACATGATTATACGGGACGCGAGAGTGCCTCGGGCACTTGTCGGAGCTGTCGTAGGCGCAAGCCTGGCTGTGGCTGGAGCGGTGATGCAGGCCATCACCCGCAATCCGCTGGCTTCACCGTCGGTGTTTGGTATTAATGCGGGCGCTGTTTTGTTTCTAGTTATCGGCATATCGGCGTTAGGCAGCAGGCTGACGATGGACTCTATGATCTGGATTGCTTTTGTGGGCGCTGCAATAACGTCTCTGGTTGTGTTCGCCTTGGGTTCTCGGGGGGCCAGCGGCTTTGCACCGATCAAGCTGACGCTTGCGGGTGCCGCGATTGCAGCTTTTGCCTCTTCAATAACGTCGGGGATTATTCTGGTGGACAAGAAGTCGCTCGATCAGGCTCTATTCTGGATGATCGGTTCGGTGGTCGACCGGGATATAGGACATTTACTGTCTGTGCTGCCATATGTAATTGTAGGTCTGGCGCTGTCCATGATAATTGCACCTTCGTTAAATGTGACTGCGCTCGGTGATGATATTTCCAAGGGACTGGGGATGTCGCTGTTCATCGTTCGGGCAACGGCTTGTGCTGCGGTCGTTCTGCTCGCCGGTAGTTCGGTTGCGGTTGCAGGCCCGATTGCTTTTGTCGGGATGATCATCCCGCATTTGTGCCGCTCGCTTGTTGGACAAGATCACCGCTGGCTTCTACCGTACTGCGCTGTATCCGGTGCACTTCTGCTTGTGGTAGCTGATCTGGCATCGCGTTTCATCATTATGCCAAAAGAGGTGCCCGTTGGAGTCGCAACGGCGGTGCTTGGCGTTCCGTTCCTCATCTACATCGTTCGGAGGAGGAAATATGCTTAATTCAACTTCTCATATGGGATTTATACGTAAAAAAAGAAACTCGGCAACGGTGATCATACTCGGACTTTTAATCCTACTGATATTGTTAATCAGCATCTCGGCCGGGAGTACGACCATACCGCTCAGTGAAGTGGTGAGCTCGCTCTTCGGTCTTAATGAGGGAGGTAGTTCCCTGATCGTCCTGCAGTTCCGCCTGCCGCGAACGCTGGCTGCACTGCTCGTTGGCGCTGCGCTGGCATTGGCGGGTGGGCTGCTTCAGGGCGTTATCAGGAACCCACTCGCCGCCCCCGATATGCTTGGGGTTACAGGTGGTGCATCGGTAGCTGTAGTGGCTTTTATGACACTTTCAGCCGGAGCTTACAGCATTCACTGGGTCCCGTTAATTGCGGTCGTGGGCGCTTTTATTGCAGGGCTAATTAATTATGTGCTGGCTTGGAGAAAGGGAGTATCTCCGCTGCGCCTTGTCCTGATTGGGGTCGGATTATCGACAGCGCTTGGTGCGTTGACCACGTTTCTTCTTATCAGCGGTCCATCCCATTTGGCTTCCCAGATACTGAACTGGACAACGGGTAGTGTGTACGGAACCGGATGGAAACATATCCTGGCGCTTATGCCTTGGCTTACACTGTTCATCCCGATGTCCTTTCTGTTCTCCCGTTCCCTGAACGCACAGTCGATGGGCGATGAGATCGCCACCGGTCTTGGCATCCGCGTGCAGCGCGACCGATTACTTATTATGCTGTGCAGCATTGCCTTAGCGGGAGCGGCCGTCGGTATCGCAGGTACGTTGTCCTTCATCGGCTTGATAGCACCGCATATGGCTAGACGCCTCGTGGGCAGCGCCCATGGTGTAATGCTTCCCGTCTCGGCTATGGTCGGTGCAATTTTACTGATGCTTGCCGATCTGGCGGGTCGGATGCTGTTCCAGCCGCTGGACATCCCGGCGGGTGTATTCACGGCAGCGATTGGCGCGCCATTTTTCTTGTACCTGTTGTACAAGAGGCTGTAGCGGCGCAGAGAAGGTTAAATAGTAGGGCGTCATATTCCGATGGGAATATGGCGTCTTTTTTGTGGGCAGAAGTAGTGGTGAGTATGAAAGTTTTGGTTATTGTTCTGTACTAGTTTATGCAGCGATATACTGTAGCAGGAATGACGGCGGGTGGGGGAATGTAGCTAGTGGAATAGGTGGTTTTATATGAATGGCACTCCCTTTGGGAAGTGTTATTTTTTTATATTGGGATAATGTGGGTTTGTCGATATAATGTAGAGGGATGTCGGTTTTATATGCATTTAAAAGATTATTTGAAACAAATAAAGGGAATATCTTAAAGTCTACTCAAGAGGACGTCGTATAACATGATATTCACGCTGCGGGCTAACGCCCTGGGTCTGCTGAAGAAGAATCGGTGAAGCGGTTGACAGGCAGACAACCCTGTAAGGCTAAGTCTGGCGACCCGTCGCTAATGCGCCTTAAGCCTCTCAAGTTCGTGAATACCTAGACGTTATCAAAAATTCGGGGGAGACCCTAAAAATAAGGAAAAATAAATGAACAGCATTAAAAGCCTTCTAAGAGATGTAAGAGATAATAATTATAAAGTTCCTAAAGGAACAAAAAGTTCATCCCCGAACCAGTCGGGTATGAACTGAAGAATACCAACAACATATTCACGCTTCGGGCCGACTACATCGACCCTGAATGGCGTTATCCTTTAAATTCCTGAACCCATGCATTGTTATAATAAGCAATGCCGATATGGGTATAACTATTATTCAGTATATTTGCTTTGTGGCCTGGGCTATTCATCCAATCCTTCATAACCTGGGTAGGGGTGGTTTGCCCTTTTGCGATGTTTTCTCCAGCGGAATTGAATGTGATCCCGAATTCCTTCATCATATCGAAGGGGGATCCATGTGTTGGAGAATTATGATCAAAGTAATTGTTGTTGTACATGTCCTGTGCCTTAACCATAGCCATATTAGACAATTCTTCACTCATACTCAAAGAACTTAATCCTGCTTTGGACCTTTCTTGATTTACTAGATCCAGAACCTGCTGCCCAAATTGGGATAAATCCTTATTATCCTTAGTATCATTTATACCTTCCTGTGCTTGTCCTGTTGAACCTGTCGGCTCCTTTTTTTCAGGATTTTTGGTAGGTGCCTGGTTTCCTGCATTTCCAGCCGGTGTTTGAATCAGATCCAACCAATCCGAAGTAATTCCATTTTGTGCTTCTTTTGTTGTAATAGATGATCTCTCTGTCCCAGGCGTAGCTGTTGATGATGCCTGAGTTAGGACAGTGTTTGGCGCAGCAATATGAGCATGAGTTGAAATTCGTGTTTGCTTAGGAGTCACTTGCTTTTGCGTCATATTGTTATGGGCCGAACAGCCTGTCACCAATAACAATACTGCTAATAAGAAAAACTTTACCATTAGCCAACCTCCTTGATCCGTTAATTAATGAAGTTACCGGATTAGGATTTCCTGCAAGCCCTTTACTTATTCCTCATTATGGTTTTCTCCTTATCCACATCAAAGACGATCTATCCTCAACAAAGCGTCGTAAACCAAGTAAGATGGGATCAGCAATTTTATATGCACCGTCTAATGTTGATATAGAATACAATTGTTATGCCACATTGGAATGGATTGTTAATAGTTTAGAAAGTCATACAATGGTATTGAATAATTGCGGAGCTGAAGATATGTACTTAAATATAGGTATCTTCTACAGGGGACAATGCAATATGGCATTTGATCCTGATTTACTAAAAAAATATTAAATCTTAATGTACCAACATCGCATTCTCGCATTGGACTTGCGCCCCTGGTCCGCGGAGGCATTTCGAAGAAGAAGATTCAGTTTTATTTTAATAGTAATATATTCAAATGTATATTTAACTAATAAGAAAGGTGGGAATAAAATGGTTTATGACGACATAAATAAAACGATTACTACTGAGAGGCTATTTTTAAGGTTATTCGAAGAATCGGATGCTGAAACTGTTACCAAACTATGTAATAATTACAATATATATAAAAGTACACTCACACTACCGTATCCATACACAATTGATTGTGCTTTGTCATGGATAGAACATCATATTTATAACTTTAATGCTGATAAGTCATATGAATTTGCTATTTGTGATAGGCAAACAGGGACTTTATATGGTGCGATAGCATTATCTAATAATCAACGTTATGAAAATGGTGAATTAGCTTATTGGATTGGTGAAGAGTTTTGGGGAAATGGATATGTGACAGAAGCTTCCAAAGCAATATTAGACTTTGCTTTTAATGTAAAAAAATATCATAAAGTATATGCGCGACACTTTGCTTCTAATCCAGCATCCGGACGAGTTATACAAAAAGTAGGCATGATAAAAGAAGGTATATTGATTGATCATGTAAAGAAAGAAAATCAATATGAGCATCTTATCTACTATGGAGTTGTGAAAAATAAGCTTGGGTAGTGCTATTTTGTAATGTATTTCCATCAGCTAACAATGCATCTACACAAGATCTGCCCCCGAAAGATCATTTGAAGTAACGAAGATTGAGCAATTACATTTGACTTAAAATGGGGAGTGTTCACCAAATGAAAGAGGATGCACAAGAGTGGGCGATATTTGCCGAGAAAATGGTCCGCTTAGCTGGAAAAAAAATCATTGAATTGCGAAAAGAATCCCGCGTTGAGGTAACTATGAAGAGCGCCGGAGAGCTTGTAACCTCAGCAGACTTAGTCTCTGATCATATAATTCGTGACTCTATTGTTACTACTTACCCTGAACATGGTATTCTTTCGGAAGAAACGGTGGGTGGTTCCCTGACTAAAGATAGGTTTAAAGGTCCACTTTGGATCATTGATCCTTTGGACGGTACCGTAAACTACTCTCGTAATTTCCCTCATTTTGCCATCTCTGCTGCGATTGCAGTAGATAGCGTTGTTTGGGCAGGAGCTGTACATGCGCCAGATCTGGGTGTAACTTATGTAGGGGTTCGAGGTGGTGGCGCTTTTTGTAACGGTGAGCAGCTTCAAGTTCAACCTGTGAATACACTATCGGAATCCGTTGTCGGCACTGGCTTCCCTCATGATAAAAGTAAAGTTCATCTGGCGCTTGAAAGAGTCAATCTCTTAGCTACTCATTGCAGAGATATTCGTCGATTGGCCGCACCGGCAATTGATATTTGTTATGTAGCATCCGGCCGTCTAGACGCACATACAGAAAGTTTAGCTCCATGGGACGTTGCAGCAGCAGGTCTCATCGCTCGTGAAGCAGGGGCAATAATGGGTCATGTCGGAGAAGTCTCTGCCGAAATTCCCGTTGAATTGTACGGAGAAGGAGTCGTGATTGCCAGTCCTGGGATTGTTGAAGAACTTCTCTCGTTATTACGTAACGATTTATAAGTAATTTGAAAGACGAAGTGCTGATCAGCTGGTTCCGAAGAACACCTGACCCTCTTTTTATAGAGTGTGATAGGTGTTCTTTTTGTTAAAATGAAATAATTCAATATAAATGGAGTATGATCGCACTTCGTAGTGATGCAGCAGCATGAAAAAAATGTGAACCTTTTCAGAGGGTCATTTGTTTATATTGCATAACGCTAAGAAAGGAGTGCCTTTCATTGACGGAACGCGAGTTATTCGATTCTTACAACAAGGATGTGTACCGCACGTGCTATTACATGCTTCGGAACGCACAAGATGCCGAAGACCTCTGTCATGACGTATTCGTCACCGTATTTCGTCAGAACTGGAGAAGTGTTGAGCATATACGCGCTTGGATCATGCGTATCACGATGAATCATTGCTTAAACTTACTTAAAAAGAATCAGACCAAACGGGAAAAGCAGAACCAGGTTCAGTGGCTTCATGAGCAGACCACGGCGTTGGTCAAGTCTGTAGACACCATCGTATTAGAGAAAGAGGTAGCAGCCGAATGGGAGAAACTGCTGAATCAGCTTCCGGACAAGCTGATGGCCGTGATTACGCTCCGCTACGTCGGCGAGTTGTCGATGGCGGAAGTCGCCGAAACACTGGAAATACCTGTAGGTACAGTGAAATCGAGGCTTCACAAAGCATTGAAGATCATGCGCAAAAAGCTCAAACAAAATCAAAGCTTTTGGTTGAAGGGAGAGAAGCAATTTGGAACGTATTGAAAAGAATCTGAAAGACCAGATGAAGGCTTCGAATACAGTGTCTTATCCTGATTTTGACCGGATGTGGAGCAGTATCCAGCAGAATGAGCTGAAGGTCGTAGGCAGTGAATCGATACCGCTTCGCCCTCGAAGACGAAAACAAACAGCGATTGTCGTTGGAATATCCGTTGCTCTGATGGCTACACCAGTCTATGCAGCATTAACTTATGATTGGTCCAGCCTCCTTTCGTATAGAGCTGGTATTCAGTCCGCCCTAGAACAGGGCCTTGGCCAAACGATTGAGCAATCCGTTACAAACAACGACATCACATTGACCCTGCATACGGCTTTTACCGATGAGAATCGGACCTTTCTGCTCTATAGCCTGGATCCCGGCTCGTCATGGGATGGAAAACAAGTGAGCTTTGATCATATTGGGCTTAAAGATTATCAGGGAAATCTAATTGATGGGAATTATTCTCATAAATGGAATGCGGAGCTTGGTGTATTCCAAGGCTATTTTGAGACGGAGTGGGTCGTGGATGGCAGCAAGGCCGACGTTGAGTTTACGATGGAGAATATTCGTTTCACCGGCGATGGGAAGCAGATCATCAACTTCGACCCTCATAACCCTAAAACGCAAGTATTCCAGATTCAGAAGGATGGTATAGGCAGTGTGACACTGCAGTCTTTTGATCAGTCCGGGGACAAGATGCTGTTGAGATCGGCCGTTACGTTTACTGATCCTGAGCTTCAACACAGAAGCTGGGTACGGATTCAAGCCACGAATGACAAAAATGAGCCTATTATAGAAGCGGGAACTCCTATCTTCGGAACGCCGGGAGATTCCGGAGAATTCTTGAACCAACAAATATTTAAGTCTGATCAATTACGGGCAAAAGGCACTCAGTTCCAGCTTGGTTATGATCGTACGTTGGGAACAGCCAATGGGACATGGAGCGTAAATATGGCTCTTTCCAAGAAACAATTGGAGAGTGGATCATTTAAGGAAGAATTGAATATCCCTCTGGACCAGGCCCCTGGCGGAACGGAGATCCATGAAATGATTGTCACCCCGACCCAGGTCCGCTTGATTTTGACGCATGAAGAGAAATACACAAGGGTTCCGTATATGAAGTATCAGCTGGATGTAGGCGGTACATTGCTAAACGGCGGTATATGGTATGTACCGGACCAATCCGACAGGACGGAGCTGCGTTTTGAAATGACCGGGCTGGACGCAGCCTCCCTGACCAATAAACCCGTTTCCTTGATCGCGAAACACCGCGTCGATGAGCATGCTGGGGACAAGAATCCGATTCGGCTAACCGGCATATCGGGTGAACATCAAAGCCTAACCACCAACATTGCGGGATATCCAATCACATGGACATACTACATGAAGGAGAATAACCTTTATGTGGAATCCTTTAGCTCCGACCCGGCGTTTGGCGGAGTAAATCAAACCTATTATTTTGACGGCAAGGAGCCGAATTACGGAAAATCAGCTATGATAAGTTTGCTAGGGAATGGAAGCAATAAGGAAATGGACGTGTATGAGAATTTCGACAAGTCAGAGCTTGAGATCTACATCTGGCATTATACAACCGAGAAACCGGAAGATGAGCTGCGCGTTCAGCTTAAGAATGGAAAGTAACATGGTGTTGTTAATTCTAAGAAAGTGCGATAGGAAGATCGCTGCTCCATTAAAAAGAAGCCCGGCAAACTGCCGAGCTTCTTTTGATCTACACTGATTTTTTCAAATAATGAACCCATTCCTCATGCAGCTTTGTTTCTGAACAATGGAAAATCTCCTGAAAACCAGCGAGATTTCGAATCAGTTTATTCAGACTATCGATCCCGTATTCCGAAATAATGAATTCGACGATAGTGTATGACAGCTGAAAACCTTTCATCGTTCCAAAATCCCAAGAATCGTTATTAAATTCATGAAACTACGGCACTTCGCCCCGATGGACTAAATCTGCGATGCTGCTTGTAATGAAGCTTGTTGCCATTTGTTTAGCCTCAAACCCACCAATACCTTGGCGCATCCATTTCGGAGCTGCCGGGTTGATATCGCTGATGAGCCACATGGCATATAAGTGTACGGTTGATTTTAAAATCGATTCATACGTATGCTCAGGTCCCGGGTTCAGCGGTGAAACGATTTTTAAGATGTTCTTCTCCATCGTTCCCATGAACCAGTTAGGCGCGTCCTGTTCACCTACTGCTTGATGGAATGTGGGGAGATCGGGATAGATTTCAATCGTTATTTTTGTGGACGGAACATGTTTATACTTCGTATTAATTCTCTCCACATTTTTCTGAAGCTCGTTAATAGGTCTTGATGCACCTTGTTCTTGCCTTCACTTTGCTTATCGTTTGATTCATTTTTATTTACAATAGATATCATATTCTGAATTGACATAATGGCAATGTCACCCCATTCTTTTAATTCAACTTTTAATTTGTCTAATGTTCGATATAGCCGGTTCTTCACGGCGCTTTCACGCATACCTACAATTTCAGAAATTTCTGCAATGGTACAGTCGACGAAAAAACGTAATAAAATGATCTGATTGTCCAAAGGACTTAATTTTTTCAAAGCAGAACCGATGTCAAATCGAATTTCAACATGCTTCGTAAAATCAAGAGAAATCAGCCGTGATTCATAACCCGTAAGATCCGAGGAACTTTCCAGGGTACGGGATATTCTGCGATATTCATTTTTTAGCGTATTTTGGGCGATCTTAAAAATCCATGTAAATAAACTGGACTCATGATTAAAGGAATGAATATTTCCCATAACCTTGATGAAAACCTGTTGTGTTAGATCTTCAGCAGATGCCTCATTCATTTTGAATGAAAAATATTTGCGAATTTTCTCGTGATACTGATGAAATATGATTTCAAAATTTTCCTTGCCGCCCTGCACTTCCGGAATAACAGGGTGTTGTTTGTCATGAGCTCCTGACATGGTTGAACCTCCTCTTGACCTTACACATCATTAGACACCGGGAAAGCAGAAAAAGCCACGTAAGGATCGATATTTTTTGAAAATGGTTGATAACCTGCAAAATCGACAATGTTCATATGTCACAAGTTCGCTTATACTAGAAGCGGTTGATGAAAGTGTATCCAGACAGGATACATCAATAATATCGGAGGGAAGCCATACCTATGAAAGTTGTTGCAGACCTGACCAAAGAGGATTTTTGGAAGTTTAATAAATACGTCATGTTCAATTTACCAAAGTATAAAATATCCATGATCATCAGTTTGCTGAGCATCCCGATTTCTTGTATTGTGATTTCGAAGCTGCTTGGTTCCAGCTGGGTCTATGCTATTGTTGCCGGTGTGATCATTGGAGGATTAGCGGATGTGTTATTTCTGTACAGAATCAAGGGCAGAACGATGAAATTAGTGAAGGCCCACGATGGAATTTTAGGCGAACATCTGATTGAGATCAATGGCGCGGGGCTGTTTGATTCTACGGCTCGAAGTCAGTCAACATGCTTTTGGGACGGAATTCATGAGTTGAGGCAAGACAAGGAGAATATTTATATTTTCGTAAACAATCTTCAGGCCACGATCGTCCCAAGAAGATCTTTCGCTGATCAGGCAGAGGAAGCGGAGTTTATACAGAATGTGCAGCAGTATGCCAAAAAGCAATTTATTTAATTTTTTAAAATAGAGATGAATGAAAGCTCGGCATGTTGCCGGGCTTTTATTTTTTTGTGAAAACATAGTATACTCACCTTTTTGCAATATATATATTGCAATATGACGTATATTCAGTATAATAAGCTTATTAGGAAATATTAACCAGATCTTGCGGGAGGAACCTGATCATGAAATGGTTCAATAGAAAAAGGGTTGAAGACGAGCGCATCGTCAATATGAAGAACAAGATTTACAAAGAGGTTTACATACTGATCATGAGCATCTGTACAATATCGGTTGTCGTGAAAAGTTTTATGCTAAGCGACTGGAAATCTTCTCTGCTAGAATTGGTCATTGTTATAGCGGGGGGACTGTATTTTGGCATCCGGAGCGTGTTACTGGGCATTTATTCAGACGAGGTTGAGGTACATGACAGCAGAAGTAAGGTCTCTTTTAACACTCGCAATATGCTCTGGGGTATAGGAATCGGCGTCTTTATGGCATTGTTTTTCGGTATTCGAAGTACGGTCTTGTATGGAGATGGAACTTGGACAACAGGAGTATGGTATTTCTTTCTTGTCGCTCTTGTATCGCTGATGATCTATATTCCGCTCTTTGCCGGAGGTATGTTGATTGTTCACCAACTCACCAACAGAACGAGTCAGAAGATATCTCAGAAAGACCAGTTCTATTCTTAAGGGAGGGAACGGGTAATATCGCATGAAAAATATGAAATTGAAGATAGCCCGGGTGGAGAAAGACCTTTCCCAGGAAGACTTGGCACATCTTGTTGGCGTCTCAAGGCAGACGATTGGATTAATTGAATTAGGCAAGTACAATCCGTCACTGAGTTTATGTGTTGCTATATGTAAGGCGCTGTCCAGGACGTTAGATGATTTGTTTTGGGAAGAGGATTAATAGCTTGACCAGGGTCAATTATTGAGGGGATGAATGACACACATGTTAAAAAACAAGACAAAACATATGTTAACCGCATTTATACTAACGGCTTCGGTTATTGGAAGTACGGTGTTCACAGGCAACAGCGCATATGCTGCTGTAGAAGCCGTTCAAGGCAAGGTCACGGAAGTCCGTACATCTAATGAAGCCATTGCCGAATGGGAGTCTTGGACCAAGGATCATGCGTACAAGCTGGAGTCCATCCAGCCGGCTGACAGCAAGGGAGGAGCAGGACAGTTCAAGGACTTGGACATGCTAAAGCCTTTGCTGCATGATAAGCGAATAGTTTTTCTCGGGGAAAGCTCCCATGGTGTGAGGGAATTCAATTTGGCGAAGACACGTCTAATCCAGTTCCTGCACCAGGAGATGGGATACAATGTGCTTGCTTTTGAAAGTGGTCTGGGCAATGCTTCACTAGCTTATGGTAAATCGGGCACCCAGAGCGCTGAACAGACGATGAAGGATTCCATCTTTGGTGTATGGTGGGCGCAAGAGACAATGCCGTTATTCGAATACATAAAAACAACCCAAAAATCAGAACAGCCGCTGGCGCTTACCGGCTTTGATATGCAATTGCAATTTCCCCTTCTGGACGGGGATTGGCTGAAAGACGATAAATTGGTCCAGCGCCTGCAAGAGGCAGAGGAGAAGCTATCCGAATATTCCGCCGGAACGGATCTTAAAGCTTACCAGAAAGAGAAGGCCCAGTTGATCCAAGTGTACAAGGATGTTCTGAAAGCTACGGGATCGGAATCTAGCCAAGCCCTCCTGAAAGAGCTGTACCCTACCAATGATAAGCTGCCAGTTCTTCTGGAGAAAAATCTGAATGATCGGATATCCGTTGCCAAGGAATACGTTGAAATATCCATTAAATCGAATGTTGGTATGCCAGAGGGCGAATACACCTGGTTCCTCAAGTCGATGGAATGGCGAGATAAAGCGATGCTGGACAATCTGATGTGGCTTGCAACAGACGTCTATCCGACAGAGAAATTTATTGTATGGGCGCACAATGATCATATCCGTAAAGCGCAAAGTGAAGTGATGGGTTCACCATATCCTGTTAAGTTAATGGGCGAAATGCTCCCTGATGATATGAAAAAATACAGCTACGTGCTCGGCTTGTACCCTGCAAGTGGCGAAACCGCAGACAACATGGGTAATCCGCATGACGTTCTTCCACTGGCACCCGGATCGGTTGAGTCGATCCTGTCTGCAAGCGGCTCACCTTACACCTTCATTGATTTGCGTTACCGTACCAATGAGCGGGGAAATTCATGGATGTTCGAACCGCGTTACACCTACAGCTGGGGCATGATTCCAGAAAGTCTGGTTGCCCGTGACCAATATGACGGTATTCTGCTTATTGATGACGTGAAACCTCCGCTGTATATGAGATCGACTTCTTCAAAGTCTGTGGAATAGCTATAATAATTTTATAAATTCGCTTATAGAACAAACTAGAACCACTGCTGTGTGAACTGCACCTCAATTGTTAGACACCATCTAACCATTGGAGGTGCAGTTTTTCTATTGTCACGATTACAAACAGTACAAGAATCAATGTTGATATGAAATAAAAAGGCCGCAACGGAACATTTTTTCGTTACGGTGTAAATAAAAACATTTACAGTGTAATGGTATAGGAAATCCTCCGTATTAACATGTGAGATTACTTAGCTAAGTAAATCGAGGAAGGAGGGGTGAACAACAAGTGAAACAGCACGCCTTAGTCTATCCATTTCAGGAAAATGAAAAAACCGAAGCTGTATGCAAAGAGCAGGAACTGGAACTTACGGCTATATTCGAGAGCTATTACAAAAGGGTCTATAACTATATTTATTATCGAATACATTGCCATCACACATCCGAAGATTTGACCAGTCAGGTTTTTAATAAAATTATGTTAAGACTCGATACTTACTCGAAGGAGAAATCCCCTTTTGAAGTATGGTTGTTTGCCATTGTTCGAAATGTGGTAAACGACCATTTTAGAAGCTTGAAAAAACAAAAGCTTTTTTCCCTAGATGCCATTAAATCATTGGTATCGAAAGAAAAAAATCCCGAACAGCTCATTGAAATTACGGATACGAATAACAAGCTGGCAAAAGCTCTACTCGTGTTGAGTATGAGGGAACGGAATTTGGTTGCCCTGAAGTTCGGAGCAGATTTAAAAAATAAGGATATTGCCGAAATTATGGGCATAAGTGAAAGCAACGTCGGGGTGATCCTTTATCGGACGATGAAAAAGTTAAAAAAAGAGATGGAGGAGGAATGAAAATGGATAGAAAACAGCAGGAAGTTCAATTTTTTAACGATATGGATGACTACTTAAATAGAGATAAGCATTCTAATCCAATCGCCTCTGACGAATATAAAGAAATGTTGAAGTTAGGCGAACAATTGGCTAATCAAGACTTCAGTCAGCATAGTAACAAAGAAGCAGTGCTCAGGCAATCCTTAAGAAGGATGGAACCCAATAAAGGCGGGTATAACATGAAAAAAAATAATAAAATAAAAAAATTCACTTTAATCGCCGCTTCAATCAGTATTCTTTTCTTTGGTACGATTACTCTGGTACAGCCCTCATTCGCTGAAACGATCGTGAACAGGATTATCCAGACCTTTTCGGCGGGGCAATTGCAAGGGACACAAAGCGAAAGCCCTGAGATGATAGCTGTTCCCGAAGAGCTAAAAGGCAAACTATATGATAAGGATGGCCATATTATCGAAGTCCTTACAAACAATCAACATGAGATGTATACAGCAGACGGGGAGAAAATCGCAGGAATTTCAGAAGATAATGAAATCATAACTGAATCCGAAAAGGCAAAGCTGAATCGTGAAGATGATCAATACTTTGTTGTTACGGATTCGGGCGAACTAAATAAGTATGCTGGCTTTGATGTTATTCTGCCTAGTTACTTACCTGAAGGATATACATTTGATCAAGCAAAATTTATCACAGATGAACAAGGAAACGTTATTGATCAATATCTCTTCATTTCGTTTACGAATCAGCATTCAGGAAAATCATTTACTATAAGTCAAATGTTAGGGATAAAAGAAAATGCCTATGAAATTGGAACATTCGAGGAGATGGAACAAGTACAGGTTAATGGAATCGATGCGATTTTAACGGGTGACAGAAATCTGGACTGGGAATATAATAATGTTTTTTACGGAATACATGGAAAAGAAGCGATTTCAAGTAGTGAGATCATAAAAATTGCGGAATCCATTCGCTAATGTTAAGCTTACCCTGGGACCTGCGCATATGCGTGGGTTCTTTGTTGTATACGGCCGCTACCACCTACTGCTTAGGGAATTTTTAAACTTTTTTTAAACTGAGACTTATCTTCTTTTAACCTTCGGGGTCTACAATAAATGTATATCAAAAAGTGGGGGCGGGTGATCAACGTGCTGGATTATTATTTGTTTCCGATTTCGTATGCGTTTTTGACCTTTCCTATAGCTGCTATGCTGTGTGCCATTCCAATCCTTGTGCTGCAGTACCGGAAGCACGGTTATTTTAATAAATTTCGTGGAGTTCTGTTGTACTTGTTTTTACTTTATCTGATGAACGCATTGTATCTTGTTATTTTGCCTATGCCGGCTTCGAGACACAACGCGCCTATGTCGTCTTATGCGCAGTTGATTCCTTTCAACTTTATTCGAGATATTTTGGCGGAGACACGGGTTGTATGGTCTGATCCATCCACGTATGTTCGGCTAATAAAGGAAAGAGCTTTTTTACAGGTGGTTTTTAATATTGCGCTGGTCGTGCCGTTCGGCATGTTTATGCGTTACTATTTACGGAAGAGCTGGTTGACGTGTCTGGTAGCTTCATTGGGGTTATCGTTGTTTTTTGAAGTAACGCAGGTGACCGGGATCTACGGCTTTTATGATTACCCTTACCGGTTGTTTGATGTGGATGATCTGTTTTTGAACACACTCGGCGGCATGATCGGCTTTGTAATGGCTCGCTGGGCTTCTTCGCATCTGCCGCGGTTGGACCGACTAGATGCGGAAGTGGACCTGTCGCAAAAACGCGTCAGCTATACTCGCCGGTCGATTGCATTCATGATGGACTGGATCGTGATGGTTCCTGTCTTGCTTCTGCTGAATGTATTAAATGTTCCTCTGGCCTATTTTCTCGCAACATCCGTATATTTCATTCTTATTCCTTACCTGAACGGGGGCCGAACCCTTGGTAAATCATTTGTTCGTATTCGTATAACTGGTGCTGGGGGACATTTGCGATTGCGTGAAATCGCGATCCGGTATGGGCTGCTATATCTAGTGTTTGGTGGCGTACATGTGCTATATACGAGTTTGTATTTTCCTGGCATCTTACGGCCTATGTATTTTGTTGGACTATTTCTAATGGATGCTTGTGTCTTTGTGCATGTGCTAGTGTGCCTGTTTGGACGCAAGCAGCGGTTGCTTCATGAACAGAAAAGCGGAACAGATCATGCCATCACGTGATAAGTAACCAATCCGGCATATATCTTCCTTGGAAATTTCAATATTGTGGACATCTAAATTGTTTTATTTGTTACAATATGGAAGAGTGAAGGGGGAGGAGATGATCAACTGAAGATCAAGATCATGTATATCTCAGCTGTTGTACTGGGGCTTCTGCTGCTGTCCTTTCATCATTTGGGTTATTCGCTTGGCGATGATCTATTTAGATGGATTGGGATTTCTCCTTGGACAGATGGGAAAAGTAGGGGCCTGCACCTGCCGGTTTTATTTGGTTTTCTACTGTTGATCTTTGGTGTTGTCGGTGTGTCGAGAATTTATCAATCTCGCTATCCTAAAATCATGAGTCGGCTTATTATCGGCTGTGTCGCGTTTATAATGATCTTTCCGTTCATAACAGAGAATCTTTTCTTTTTAACCAAATTCAATTCAACTGGTGTATCTTCTGTAGCCTTTTCTAAAAAAGACAGTCAGTGTAACTACAGAATGGAAGAAGACAGAACAGTCAAAATAGAGTGCCAGCTTAACCTGTACAATTACGGTAAAGAGCAAATGATCACTATTCGTCCACTGCTTGATGATGAGTTCATGCAGTTTGAAATTGAGCCCCAGGCGATTTCGCTAACCCCGCATACCCAGAGTAATCAGTCGGTGGATTTTTATGGAAAAATAATGAATAGAGATATATCTAGCGCTGGAGGATGGCAGAACGGCATCGGTGTGGAAATCGAAAAAGATGGGGTCAAGAAAAGGTTTGAATAAGGAGAAATGGATAATGGATCTAAACGTTAACAAGTGGTTGATCTTACATCTCTGTTCAAACATCATTCTTTTATTTCTTTCGGTAGGCTTATTTGCTATGCATCACGCTCGTTACACACCTTCGGGATTCGGTTTTTTATATTTCATCGCCATATTATGTTGCTTAGGATTCGTTGTGATGATCCTTACGGATCTTGTAACATCTGCAACGAGACAAATTCACGGACAAATCGTCCACAAACAAGGAAGAACGATCCATGTAAGTAGGAATGACGGAAAGTTGAAGAAGTACAGGGTTCTGGTGCCTGAGGTACTTCAGAAGCTTGAACAAGGGCAATTCGTTAATATTTCGTTGACGAAACTGGCCCATATTCCAAGTTCCATCACCATCGTAGACACTCCGGGTGAGAATGAAAGCAGCTTCCTCCAGGCCCGGTAGATGAAATGATTCCAATCCTCCGTTTTGTAAAAATACCACTTTTGGCATTGATGGTGTTCTTTCTGTGTATATCCACTGTGTCCGCAAGCTGGGCTTATGACTTTGTTGTAAACGAGGGCAGGTTGTATATCCTCACGGAGGGAGCTGTGGAAGAGACACTGATTGGGGAGGTCGTGGGTGAAGTCACTTACTACTCCTCGCAACAGCGATGATACGATTCAGCCCAAACAGCATCTTGAGCTAGCGGCGGATAACGAAATTAATGATAACAGCGTAATTGTGTTAACTGTTCTTTTGGCAGCTTTTGTTGGCTTGATAATTGTTATTGCCGCTGCTGTGATAAACAATCGGAGGATATAGCAAGAGCGGGGGCCCAAAGTTGCCGTTAGTCCATTTCTAAGTTAAGGTGGAATTAGGGATGCCTCTTGTAAAGAAAGACTGCAACCTGATTGTAGACGGAATGAAATTACCGGAGGAAATTGCAGAGCAAATTCATTGCGAATATACATAAATAGAGGAGTAAACCGTTATGAAACCAATCCGAAATTCGGCCAAGGCGGTCATCATACAGAACGAACGAATTCTTTTGACAAAAAACGTAGATCAGGACGGTATTTTCTATTTGTTTCCCGGTGGCGGGCAAGAGAAATATGAGGAGCTGAAGGACGCGGTTGTCAGAGAATGTATTGAAGAAATCGGATGCAGCGTAAAGGTGAAGGATATTCTGTTTATCCGGGAATACATAGGCAAGAACCATCAGTTTGCGGAATGGGATGCGGATATTCATCAGGTGGAGTTTTATTTTGAATGTGAAATGGAGACCAAGGACGAGGTGTTTAACGGCCATAACCCGGATGATGCCCAGATCGGTGTGGAATGGATCGAGCTTGCCCGCATGAACGAAATTCGGGTCTATCCGGATGCGCTGGTGAAGCCGCTCATGGAGGGGATCTCAACACCACGATACATCGGAGACTCCAATTAGGTGATTGCCATTAAACGCTATAACGGAACGAGAAAGGACTCTGACATATGCAGAATACACGATGGATAAAATGGGTTGTTTGGCTTATAGCTGGACTTCTTGCAGCTAACATCCTCACGCTGTACCTGCTCTACTCCCAGAATAATAAGGTTTCCAGTGCAAGCGCGGGTCCAACGGAGATGTATGTGCTGGAGGGGGAGGATTCCGGTGATGCAGCATGGAAAATAGAAAACTATAAAATCATTAAGTCATCTAACGCGTCGATATGGAGAGGCTCCGGGCAGCTGACGTATCTCGGTAATGAAGAGGATGTTGAAGATATCTCTTACGTTGCTTATACATTTTACGAACAGCAAGATGGACACAGTATCGGTGTCCTTGCAAGCGCTCATACTGCTGAAGGCGGCTCGGCTATCCAGAAGGTTACGGACGTTGGCTCCATTTCCGGAGATGCATCCATACCTGAACAGCTGTCGACCCGTGAAGATATCGAGCTATCTTACCTGGAGATCGAGTGGAAGGATCATCTGGGAAAGATGAACAAAGAAAAGATCGAGCTAATGGTAAAAGAATACGTTGCCTTTTAAGTACTGACAAGTTGAGCGGTTTTTAAATAAGGAGGACACGCATGATGGTCCAGTGGGAATATAGAACGGTGAAGTATCAGACCGGCGGTTTTTTGGGCGGAAAAGTGAATGAGGAAGAACTGGACGAACTGCTGAACAAGCACGGGTATGAAGGTTGGGAGCTGGTATCGTGTTTTGATACGAGCCAAACACAGGGACAGTCGAGGGATGTTGTTATGGTGTTTAAGCGACAAGCCTATGTTGGAGGCTGAAGCTAAAAGCTAAGGAGGGAATCCCATGATTATTCGGGAATCTGAAGAGGCTTTTGTGATGACAACGCAGGATGACCATGCACATTTTTCGGAAGAAGTGGCTCGGGGATTCCGGGAGGAATGGTTTCTGGACGGAAAGTACAAGGATGATTGTCTGCTGGCTATCCAGGAGCATGATCGGAGCTGGATCCGGTTGGATGCCATGCCAATATGGAATGACCGTAGTAACGTGCCGTTTTCATTCATAGATTACCCTGTGTTGCCTAAGCTGGTCTTGTATCAAATAGGAGTGGACGAAACCGAGGAGATGAGCCGTTACGCGGCAATGCTCTGCAGCATGCATTATGCGTCATTTTTTCAATCGGATCAGGATTCCAGACAGGAAGCAGAGCTTGCATTCTATCAGCGTGAGCTGGCGCGGCAGGAACGACTGAAAGAGAAGCTGAACTATCCAGATGAGCAGACCATCGCAAGGCATTTCCAGCTGTTGCAGCTATGTGATGATATATCCTTATACGTCTGCATGAACCCGGAAGGAGTCTCTAAAGAGGAGGAGCACCCCTGGTTCAGAGAGGGTTTCAGCAGCTTGGTAGACGGTCAAAAGTTTTCAGCCGCGTGGATCAGCGATCATGAAGTTCGCTTAACTCCTCAACTTTTCGCGCAAGAATGGACGGCTGTGTTACGGAACAAGCATGTTCCGAAAAAGCGGATTAAAGAAGTCGGAGTCCATGAAGCTTATCAGGAGAGCGGTTGGACAGAGCTTAAGGTTACTTTTGTATGAGTTAGTCATGTGGAAGCCACGCGGACAAGGAGGATGGGATGACGGCGTACCGGGGATCGGACCATTATGATCAGGAAGCTTTTTTGGAAAGTTACTTGCAGCGAAGAAGCTGGAGCGAGAATGCTAATGATACGCTGGAGAAGCCGATTATTTATGAAATGATGGGCGATGTACGGCGGAAGTCGATTCTGGACTTGGGCTGCGGTACAGCTACTTATGGCAGTGAGTTGCTTGAGTTGGGTGCGTCACAATATACCGGGCTGGAAGGCTCCATTAACATGGTGGAGCATGCACGGAAGACACTCGATTCTATGTCGAACGGATGCGTGATCCATCTGGCTTTGGAAGATTGGAAGGCACCGGAAGCTGCATATGATCTGGTCGTCTCGCGGCTCGTCATTCATTATGTTGAAGACATCGATGCGCTGTTCAGCCATGTATATACTTCACTGAAGGCCGGCGGGAGCTTTGTGTTCTCCGTAGAGCATCCGGTTATGACATCGTCCTATGGACTGCCGAAACCGGCAGGACAGAAGCAGGATTGGACGATCGACAATTACTTTGTCGCGGGTGGACGCGAACAGGAGTGGCTGGGCCGAACGGTGAAGAAGTTCCATCGAACGGTAGAAGATTATTTTTCAGCGCTGCAGAGAGCAGGGTTCGTGGTGGAACAAATCAGGGAATCACGGCCGGATGAGCGGCATTTCAGTAATCGGGAAACGTATGAACGGAGACTAAGAATTCCGTTGTTCTTTATGATGAAAGGCTATAAAAAGGAGGGCTCATGATGAAACTTGCAGAAGCGTTGGTATTGCGCGCTGACTGTCAGCGCAGGATCGCGCAGTTGAAGCAGCGGCTGGATAGAGTGGTAAAGGTGCAGGAGGGAGAACAGCCAGTTGAGAATCCCACCGAGCTTTTTGTTGAACTCGACCGGACGATGGAAGAATTGTCTAGTTGGATTAAGAAGATCAACAAGACCAATTCACATACCGTGTTCGCTGACGGGAAGAACCTTGCGGATGTTCTCGTAGAGCGGGACAGCATGATGCAAAAGCGAAAAATTTTGGACGAACTGCTGGAAACGGCGTCCATCCGTCAAGAGCGTTATTCGCGGTCAGAGGTGAAGTTCCTTACGGTCATTGAGGTGCCAACCCTTCAAAAACAAATGGATGAGCTGGCTAAGAACTACCGTGAGCTTGATTTCCGCATACAAGAGAAGAACTGGACCATTGATCTAATTGAGGATGTACCGAAGTAACAACCAATCTTAACGATATAACCAAATAAGCATGAGCGTGTAGAGCAGGTAACTCTTGTTCCTTAAAGGTGAGCACAAACCCCTCCAACGGGTGAGGTTGGAAAGATCCAGATGCAGGGCCATATCTGAAATGTTATAAATTAGCCCAGAATTGTTACAGATGCGAGCCATCATGTACAGTGTATTTTTTTAATGTAACTACCACGTGCTGATTTAAGGTTCAGGGTGAGGGTGGGCAAGGGGAACTACACGGCTTTTGTAGGTTAGATTTCGTTGATAGGTGATAGTGATTATTAGAGTAGGAGCGAAAATATGGAACATCCTCTCGAAAAGATTTTAAAGGCATGTGATGATCATAGCGGTAAGTTTCCTAATAGAGAAATTCATCTAGTTCTAGAAGATGGTCATCAAACAGAAGGTGTTATTCATTGGAATCCACCCGCAAATGAGGAAGAGATCACCAATCTTTTTCAAAGTAAGGGATGGTTCCTACCTGATGACTTGCGGCAATTGTATCTGACGCATAATGGAGGAGTGCTCTTCCAACATCCGTATTATGGAGGTGGGACTGAGATACTCAGTTTAGATAAAATATTGAAAATCCATGAGGAAATTATTAATATCCCGGACGAATGGTATCCGATCGCATGGACCGATGTAGTCATTGGCAGCATTTGCATTGATTCGAAAAGATGTGAGCAAAACAATTATCCATATCTGTTTTTTCTAGATGCCATGGATTCCCCAGAGGAAGCGATATCAATACATACAGATTTCACAACTTGGCTGGATCGATTGATCGTATGCCAAGGATCAGAGTATTGGACATGGGAAAAATATAATAAATTCAAGTTTAAATGACCTATTTCTGTTTATATTTCCCCGTTTGCTAACCAAGGAAGAAAACCATCAAGGAAACGCTCCGTCGCTGGCATAAAGTAAGAACCAAAATGATAGTCAGGGTCTAGTGTTGTAACAATCCAAGTACCACGCGTGCTTACTTTATCTACATACAGAACTGCACCGCCATCTTCTGTTATGATGAGCTTTTGTGTACCTTCTATTGGCCAAAAAACGCCATGCTGATGCCAAGTTGCATCCGATAAAGTAATGTAGTTAAAGAGGTCATATTCAGATGAAGTCAAGACAAGACCGCTATTTGCTCCTTTTTCTAACCACCACCAGAAATTCGTTTCTCGATCTTCCCACTTTTGGCTCGGTATCCACTCCCAAGGTTGCGGACCGAATGCAACCACAATGCCCCCTCGCTGTGCAAAATCATTCATTTTCTCCTTGGATTCAAGAAGTAATTTTTCGTTCAATTGAGATGGGACAATCAATACATCATAACTTTCTAAAGAGGTATTTAAAAATTCAGGAAAGTAAATGAGTTCTTGAATGTATTGTCGATACTTAGGTTCGTTGAAAGTACGATGATGTGGCGCATTCCCACTATAAATTACAGCAATTTTTCTCATTGTTTTCCTCCCGAATTTTGTATTGCTTCGTATTCATCATGAATCCATTGAAGAAGTTGTGTACTAATACGATCTGTTGATTTATTTTGCATACGGTAGGCAAAAAGGTCTCGACCCGCATGTACTAAAATGGTTCCTTTGGTTGAATGTCGATCAATATAGGTTACCGGCATATCGTCAGGAAGTGTAAGCAATACTTCGGCTTTGGCTGGAACAGGTAAATGAGTACCGCGAGCGAAAAAACCTGCGACACCTTTGTTATAAGTCATATCATCTGATTTAACGTCTTTAAAAATGGGATGTGGTGCAGCAACAGAAATCTCATAATCTGCGTAAGAATTTATTGTTTTTGGCGTGAAAATTGAACAGCCAGGCAGCCACTCTTTAAACAAATGTCCAGAGAAAATAACAATTTTACCCTCGTCTAAAAACGAAGAAATCTTCCCCTTATGCTTGAACATATATTCTTGATCAATAAAGTCATGGACGATCATACATTTGAATCGTTCTAGATCTAACGTAGCAAAGTCATACTGATCATGTTGGGTAAAGTTCTCTACCAAGAACCGACTTGTACGATTCTGTAGACCAAATGCATGTCCTGGATCTAGCCATAAAATTTCTTTATTTTGAGCCACAAAAAAGGCCTCCTATCGATAATTAATGCAAAATTTCGTAATAACAATTCAAGGAATGACAGTGCCTCTTAATCTCTAATTTAAGAATTAAAGATTGACCAAATAAACTCGTTAAGTTACATTATACAAATGAGTATGATAATCATTATCAATTAAAACACTAACATAACGAGGAGAAAAAATGAAGAGAAACTTAATTTTACCTGTTACTGCGTGCATGCTTTTATTAGCCGGATGCGGCAGTACAGAGACATCTGTGAGTAAAGAACTCGAACCTACGCAAGAAACAAAGCTAATTGTCGACGAATTAAACCGAAAGGTAGAGATCCCCGCAAAAATTGATCGTGTAGTTATGGGGGGGATACTTCCATACTTCTCTACATGGTATATTGCGACCAATTCAACGGATGAAATTGCAGGGATGCACCCGAATTCATATAACGCAGCATCGCATTCGATTCTAAAAGATATTTCTCCAACCATTCTAGATGCAAAAACGAATTTTATTGAAAATGGTGAAGTCAACGTCGAGGAACTGTTATCACTAAATCCTCAAGTGTATTTTGAAATTGCTAACCAAGAAAAGACTGTAAAGAAACTTGAAGAGACCGGTATAACGACCGTTGCTTTGGATACAACAACGACCTCTTTGAACCCGCTCGATACTATAAATCGTTGGTTGAATCTAACCGGTGACATTACAGGTACGACCGAAAGACCAGCAGAAATTATTAAAGAAGGCGAAGCAAATCAAGCCATGATCAACGAAACTCTTGCAGGAGTAAAAGAAGAAGATAAACCTCGTGTCATGTTTCTGCAATATCATAGTAACGGGGAAATTTCGGTACCAGGAGTTAATATGCATGGGAATCGGTGGCTAAATTCTACCGGGGGCATTGATGTCGCTGCGGATGAGATTAATGGAATTAAAGCGGTCAATATGGAACAAATCTATGAATGGAATCCAGACATCATTTACATTACTAATTTCACAGAGACGCAACCAGAAGATTTATATAACAATATTTTTGAAGGACAAGACTGGAGTCAAATAAAAGCAGTACAAGATAAAAAAGTGTACAAAATGCCGCTTGGCATCTATCGTTGGTATCCACCAAGTGGAGATGCTCCTCTGATGCTGAAATGGATGGCACAGAAAAATTATCCGAAACTATTTACTTACGACATGAGTGAGGAAATTAAGGATTATTATAAGCGTTTCTATAATTATGAATTAACGGACGAGCAAGTTCATGAGATCTTAAATCCTCCATCAGAGGCCGCAAAATACTAACTTGAAGGTGGCTTTCAATTGAAATCAAGGTTTATAAAAATATTACTTTGGACTCTGCCACTTATCTGTGGACTTATGTCCATTGGAATCGGTCGTTATCATGTGGATTTTATCGTACAGATTAAAATACTGTTATCACAAATCATTCCTATGGAAACGACGTGGACCCATATGGAAGAAACGGTTGTTATGAATGTCCGGCTCCCACGTATTTTACTTGCCATGCTCATCGGCGGTGGTCTATCCATTGCTGGTGCTGCTTTCCAAGGGATGTTTGCGAATCCTTTAGTTAGTCCTGACATTTTAGGTGTTTCTGCAGGAGCCGGGTTCGGTGCTTCTATTGGCATACTGCTCTTTGGTAATGGCGTGACCATGCAAATTTTCTCATTGGTCATGGGGATGTTAGCTATAGGATTTGCATTCCTGATCAGTGGTTTCAAACGAGAGATGCCTATTTTTATGCTGGTGTTAGCAGGGGTCGTGACAAGCGCCTTGTTCCAGGCTCTAATTTCACTAGTGAAATTTCTTGCCGATCCCGAAGAAAAGCTTCCCTCCATTACTTATTGGCTTATGGGTAGCCTAGGAACAGCAAGCTATTCCGATTTATGGATTGGTGGTCCACTGATCTTAACGGGGATCATTATTCTATATGTATTACGTTGGCGTTTAAATATTTTATCGCTGTCTGATGAAGAAGCAACATCGCTCGGAGTATCGGTAACGAAGATGAAATGGCTCATTATTTTAGGGGCAACGTTAATTACGTCCGCTGCTGTAGCAATAGCCGGCATTATAGGCTGGGTAGGTTTAATTATTCCACACATTGCCCGAATGATTGTAGGTAGTAATAATCAATATGTACTGCCTGCATCGATCTCCATTGGTGCGATATATTTATTACTTATTGATAACTTAGCTCGAAGTTTAACAGCGGCAGAAATCCCATTATCTATCTTAACGGCAATTGTCGGGGCACCCTTCTTTGCATATTTATTACGAAGAACAGGAGGAGGCTGGAGTTGATTTTACAAATAAAAGATGGCAACTATTTTTATAAAAAATCAAAACATAACAAAGAGCAAGCGTATTTATACCGTAACGATATCAACTTTGAACTCCAGTCTGGAGAAATCATGTCCATTCTGGGCCCTAACGGTGCAGGGAAGACAACAATGCTAAAGTGTATCATGGGTCTGCTCAGATGGGAGAAAGGTGAGACCTTATTAAATGGGAAGCCCCTCTCGATCTGTAGTAAAAAAGAAGTATGGCAAACGATTGGTTATGTACCACAGGCATCGAAAATGACATTTGGCTATTCTATTTTAGATTTAGTAACGATGGGAAGAGTATCGTTAATTCATGCTTATGCTCAACCGTCTGGAGCCGATAGACAAGCCGCACTAGATGCACTGGACATGGTAGGTATTCAACATCTAGCAGAACAATCATGTACAGCGGTTAGTGGTGGAGAGCTGCAACTTGCATTAATTGCTCGTACATTGGTATCCGAACCTAAAATTTTAGTATTGGATGAGCCTGAATCACATCTAGACATTAATAAGCAAAAAATCATATTACAAACGATTAAAAAGCTTGTAAAAGAACGTGAATTAGCTTGTGTAATCAATACTCATTACGCGAATCATGCATTTTACTTTGGGGATAAGGTGCTTCTGGTCGCCAAAGAGCAACCTGTTATTACAGGCTCAGTATCTGAGTTGATGACCGAAGACAATATTTTAAACTACTTCAATATCGAAGTTAAAAGGGTGCATCATAAGGTTGATCGATATGAGTACGAAACTATTATCCCGAAATATTTTGGTGTAGAAGTCTGAATTAGAATTCGTGGGCAAGACCCTATTCTATAGACATTGATAAAAAACCTAAGCTATAAGCTGCTTCCGGTACGCTACCGGAGGTAGCTTATTTAGTTTCCGTTGCGACCTACCGATCTTGATACATACATGTCAGTAAAGGAACTCTAACTTAAGGCATAGAATTGTTTATTAATCAATGAGTTGAGAAACGAGAGAAGATGGAATAATAGCGAAGAGCACATCGTATCTAATCCAAAATAAGCGGGGGGGTCGAAGTATGTCCATGCAGGTGAAGATGCTATCGGAACAGGCTTACGAAGTATCGGGTTTAAGCATTCGGGACATACAGCGTCAAAAGTTTTGTGTGTTTAACCTAGAGGCCACCGGCATTCAGGCGGAGACAGAGCGGATTATTCAGATCGGGGCGGTCCGTATGGACAGCAGCGGAGTGAATTCAGAAGAGACATTCAGTACGTACATCAAACCTGCCAAGCCGATTCCAGAAGAGATCGAGACTTTAACCGGCATTTACAATGGTGATGTCGAGAATGCACCGAGGCTGGAAGAGGTATACGGACAATTTCTGGATTTTGCTGAAGGCTGTATTCTTGTAACCCATGCGGGCTACGAGTTTGATCTGCCACTCCTTCAAAGGGAGTGCTCACGTCAAAGCCTGGCTGTGCCGACTAACCCGTGTATCGACACCAAGGCATTGTTCACGTACCTTCATCCGGAAGTGGAAGATATTATTTCTACGGATTTCCTACTGAATTATTACGGATTAGATAGCAAGGGGATGCAAAGACATGATGCATTGGGAGAGAGGCTGCTGATTGGACAGATTTTTCTGGAAATGTTAAGAGAGCTTGAGTCCAGAAAAATAGAACACCTTCAATTCAGCAATCCCGTCTTTGTCAAAATATTTAGACTCCCGCCATTAGCCAATCGGCCGGAATCTAGCACATATCAAAGCTGTTTCCCTGCCCTCACCGGGCAGCAGCGCTCCTTGTTTCTGAGCATCATCGTCCTGTTTCTACTTACGGCATCATTAACCGGGCTGGTCGATATGTTAACATTCCGGCTGAGGTGGAATGGGCATCTTTCGGGTAATGGAAATCCTGCCATGCTGGTGGTGTTTCTCCTTATTCCACTATACATAGCTCTCCTTTATCTGACAGGCATGACATTCAGAAACTTCTTCTATGAAAAAATGAAAGACGGATGGTATTCCAGTGGAATCATAACCTTCCTGATTGTAATGGCTGGGGTTCTTGGTTTTTTTGCTTATGGATATTATCGTTATATTTTTAAGGGGCTGGGGGGAGGTGCTGAAAACCTGGATTCGGCGCTCTTCCGCTGGGGATATTGGAACCAGTACACAAATACCGCTTATATTAACATTCTCACATATAGCTTAGGCCTGGTCTGCTCGATGATTGCAGGTTATGTGGCGGCATGGTTCAATCAAATAAAACAGGTATAAACAAATCCTTTTAAACTCATATTATCAGTAAACTTTTTAAAAGGAGGCTTAAACTTAACATGCAAATCATTGAAGTCATGACCAGACAAGTACAGACCTGCCTAACGAGTGACCCCGTAGAGAAGGCAGCGAAAATCATGGAACAGGGCAATGTCGGTGCAGTACCGATTGTTGATCAGGCAGGTCGGCTGACTGGGATTATGACAGACCGCGATATCGTGCTTCGTGGTGTGGCTAAGAACAAGGATTTAAGAATGACGACATGCGAAGAGCTGATGACAGGCGAGGTCAAATGCTGCGAGCCACACACGGAAATTCATGAGGCAGCAAATATGCTGGCACAGCATCAGATCAGACGTCTGCCTGTAGTGGACAACCAAGGACGCTTAGTCGGTATTTGTGCGATTGGCGATCTTGCTGTACGGGATATTTACATTAATGAATCAGGCGAAGCCTTGAGCCAGATTTCCAAGGGATCGGGAATGATTCAATAACATAGGGGTAACGTGAAAAACCCGCATGGCTCTTCCTAATTAAAGGTGAAGGCCATACGGGTTTTTTGTGATTTCGCGCTCCCCTTTGGTTAGCGGGTTAGCCTCGCGCTCGTACTGAAGCTAAATTAATAACCTGAACATGCTGCCAAATCAATTCGAAATACAGGGGGCTTTACGGATATATTGGGTGTCCAGCACCTGATCAATGAGAAAAGCCGCAATATCCCCATTCGTCATTTTTGTTCCGGGCATATCCGTTAATTTACCCTTGATGTCCCCTGTTTCAGGACCATCTACCACAAACGGTAATCGTATAAGTGTCCAGTCTCGATCACTATTTAGAAGAAGGTTCAGTTCCTTCTTTTTATCAATCATCATCTTGGAAAAAAAGAGCTCGAACAGCTTCTCACCAATTTTGTTGATCAACCTCTTGCTGTCACCGGGTACGTGAAGTGACCCTCCCGTAACACCTATGTATCTATTTACCCCATACTCACTCATGATCGTAAGGATGTTGTTCGTTACACTGCTGTATATCGGTTGTTCTTTAACCGGCTGTCCCAGCGTATTAATTACAGCTTCACAATCTTTAAGCAGCAGCCGGATGGAATCAGTGCTCTGAGCATCCCCTTGTATGATTTCTATTCCAGGATCATTAATTTTAAATTTGTCCGGGTTTCTGGCCAGCATGACGACTCGATAACCGCTTTGTACTGCTTTCATTGCCACATGGCGTCCTACTTTTCCTGTGCCCCCGATGATAGCAATTGTTTTGGTATTATCCATTCCACTTCCCCCAATCTTGATGAGTATATAGTTGTTACGTTACTTATTGACCGTCGTTCCAGATTTTTCAATATCGCCGTTAATCAATATCGATTGGTACGAGATAAGGCCCTGGGCGTCCCAACTTCCACTATTTGCTGCAATCGACGAGTTTTTTCATCACTCTAATAGGCGAATTTGCTCCATATAACGGAACGTGAGTCCGTTTCACATGTGGTCAACGGTCGACTGCCACGCCGGCATAGCAACGCCGCACCGTGCGTGCTACAAAAATCCCCCGCGTCCTCATGATGGACACGGGGGATTCTATTTCACGGGCACGCTTTCACTTGCCCACACGTTTAAATCCAGCCTTTTTCCTCCGCTAAGGCAATAGCCTCAATGCGGTTCTTGGCTTCCAGCTTATTCAGAACTTCAGACATATAGTTACGCACGGTTCCGTATGACAGGTGCAGGATGGAGGCGATTTCGCCGGAGCTGTTGCCCGCTGCTGCCAGCCGCAGGATTTCGCGTTCTCGTTCGGTCAGCGGATTAACTTCACGCACCGTACCGAAGACCAGCTCCGGAGACACCTCGCGGCGTCCTTCCATGACGTGGCGGATGGCCTCTGCCAGGCGTTCGCTTGGCTCGTCCTTTAGCAGGTAGCCTTGGACACCAGCCTGAACGGCGCGCTCGAAGTAACCGGGCCGGGCAAAAGTCGTCAGAATAATGATCCTGCAAGGCAGTCGCAGCCGCTGTAGTTCCTCGGCAACCTCAAGTCCGCTCTTTATCGGCATCTCGATGTCGAGCAGGCAGACGTCCGGCTTCAACTCGGCAATTAAAGCAATTGCCTCCTTGCCATCCCCGGCTTGACCGACAACCTGAATATCCTCTTCAAAATCGAGCAGCAGCGCTAATGCGCCGCGCAGCATACGCTGGTCCTCTGCAATAAACACCCGGATGCTCAACCGGCTTCACACTCCTTCCGGTTCTTAATGACGATTGGGACCTGTACTGTAAGGAGGGTACCCTCCTCTGAAATGATTTTCATTGTACCGCCAATTAGGGCAAGACGTTCAGACATTCCCTTTAGTCCATTTTTCTCCCTTGTTGCTTGACCGTCGGTGCCGGGTGGAACTCCAATTCCGTTATCCTTTACCAACAGCATCCATTCACTCTCAGACTGGCCGAAGCTAAGATGACAGCGGGAAGCCCCGCTGTGCTTCACCACATTGGTGACCGCTTCCCGCAAGCACAGGCTCAGAATGTTGTGTGCTGTGTCTGGAATGCCTTCATATCTCGGATTGCCCTCGTGTGTAAGCTCAATATCTGCGCTTTGCAAAATAATCCGGGCTTCTTTCAGCTCTTCTGTAAGGGTTGCGGTCCGCATATCGGACACCAACTCACGCACCTGACGAAGTGCAGCACGAGAGGTGTTTTGAATTTCCCGTGCTTCAAGCCGGGCCTGCTCTGCATTAACATCTACGAGCTTTTCCACCAGCTGACTCTTCAACGTGATCAGGGACAGGGTATGCCCGAGTGTATCGTGTAAATCCCTTGCGATCCGCATCCTTTCCTCACCTTTAATGAGGTTATGGATTTGTTCATTGGCCTGTGCGAGTTCCTGCTCCAGCTTCTGTCTGCGGTTCATGGATCGGATCCCGAAAGGAGACAGCATCATGATGACCATAAAGGGTATGGTGTACAGAAGGCCTGGATTCCATATCTGATTCAGATGATAGATAAGCGGAATGGTCTCGACCAGAACGAACAGTATAAAGGCCGTCCTGAATTTTTGATGGTCTGAATACCACCCGATAAAATTAGCCGTGAAAAACCCCATAAATAAGTAGTTGCCTTCATACACCATGCAGAAGATAAAAATAATGAGCATTTGAAGTAGCAGCCAATTAAAGAAGGAGGGTTTCCCCTCTGCGAAATAAAGCTGCCGATATGTGACAAGAAACAGGCCGACCATCATATACCCGATGTAAAGCTTCCAGCCTGTTTCAAAGGAAACCAGTTGATAAATTGGCAAGCTTAAATAAACGAGCCATAAATAAGGGAAAAATCCCAATCGATGCGGGAATATTTGGAACTTACCAGGTTTCATTCACCATCATCCTTACGCAGCTTGCTGTTTTTTTCGGATATAGGTGGATATTACCATAAAGAGAACTAAATATCCTGCTAAAAGTACAACAGATTTGAGTTCCGGCATGTTTCCGCGGATAATCTCCCATCCCCCGCTTGCAAAATGATATGATGGCAGCCATTTTCCAACGGCTTGAAGGAAGTTAGGCAGAATCTCCATCGGCATCCACATGCCTCCCGTAATAGCCAGTGCCAAATAGATACCATTGCTTACACCACTGGCAGTCTCTACGCGCTTCATTGCTCCAACCAACGTGCCGATCGCAAGAAACGGGATGGAGGCAAGCATGATCCACAGGCCGCTTGTAATCCACTGCCAAGCTGGCATTTGAATACCGTTAATCAGATAACCAGCAATAAAGATAACAATAATCGATAGCAAATGCATCACGGACTGGCCGAACATTTTGCCGAAGAAATATACGCCTCCTGGGAGAGGTGTCACTCTCATGTAGACAGACCAGCCGAGCGTATGCTCTTGCACGAGGCGGATGCCCATCGACATGATGGCAGACCCCATTACACTGAAGGTGGTCATTGAGATCAAGTAATGAGCCTGCCACAATCCTGCATCTGGCGCTCCGGTATTTACGACTCGGGTGAAGATGAAATAGAACAATATCGGCATGGCCAGCGACCAGAATATAAAATACGGGTTACGCGCAATGCGCAGCAGTTCCATTTTGCATTGAAGTACAATAAGACGTCCTGTCATCGTTATACAGCCTCCTCTTGTCTTTGGGTCAGCTGGTCAAACGCTTCATCCAGACTGCCCTCATCGATTCTTATATCACGGACAGCCATTTCTTCGCGTAAAATAACAGCCAATATCTGATCTGTATTCTCTACTACCACATGCATCTTGGCGTCTTGTTCATACACATCCGTAACGCCTGGAAGTTTATAGAGCCGTTCCTTGATGAGTTGCGGATCTGTTTCCACGACAAAAGATATCGAACGCCGCGTCAGCTTCGCTTTAATCTCCTCTGGTTTGCCATCAGCGGCGATCGTTCCGTTATTGAACAGAATGATCCGGTCAGCCATATCGTCAGCTTCCTGCAGATAGTGAGTAGTGAACAGGATGGTCTTGCCCTGATCAGCGAGTTCACGGACGGTTCGCCAGAATAAACGCCGCGAAGTGGTGTCCAGCCCCACAGTAGGTTCATCAAAAAACAGCAAGTCTGGATTTCCGGCCAGCGCCAGGGCGAAGCTTAGTTTCCGTTTCTGTCCGCCAGACATTTTGGTCGCGCGCTTGTTCAGCTCTTCATCTGTCAGACCGGACAGTTTCTTTAGCTCGGACATTTCCATCGGATGGGGGTAATAGCCCCGAATGAGCGCAATGATCTCGCGTGCTTTCAGGCTGTCCATAACACTGACCTCTTGAAGCATGGCACCGATTTTTTCTTTAACCTGCCGATCCTTCGGGCTTCTGCCGAACAACCGGATTTCTCCCTCGGTTGGGTCGATCAAACCGAGCATCATCGAGATAGTTGTCGACTTGCCAGCTCCGTTGGGACCCAAGATTGCTGTGATGGAGCCTTTCTCGATCGTGAATGAAATGTTGTTGACCGCTTTTTTGGCACCGTATGATTTTGTGATTTGCACAAGCTCCACAATGGGCTCGTGATGTTGTTGTTTAACCATGTTCCGCACCTCCGCTTTATTTCCTTGGTTCTATCTTATAGGGAGCGAGATTGGTCGGTTAGTAAAGATTGTCATGACTTAGAGATGACAATTGTCATTTTTAGCATAAAGTGGTGCCTTATTGCACAAAATAAGGACGCCGCAGTGTACAAATAGGGTTTGACGTTTACACCATATTAGATGGTGTAATTAACTTATAAATATTCATATATGTCCGGTATATCCAGTGATCGGAGGAAAGATCCACATTCGTAGTGATGTAGGGCTGAAGATCTCTAGTTCAACTTATTTACGGAGTAACCAAGGAAGGAGCAGACAGGTGAAAAAAGTGTGGTGGAAAGAAAGTGTAGTGTACCAGATATACCCGATCAGCTTTAAAGATTCGGACGGCGACGGTGTTGGGGACCTCCGCGGCGTCATTTCCAAGCTGGACTATCTGCAGTATCTTGGCGTGAATGTGATCTGGCTTTGTCCGATCTACAAGTCTCCAGGTCATGACAACGGTTATGATATCAGTGATTATTGTGCCATTGAAAGCCGTTACGGAACGATGGAGGATTTTGATGAGCTGCTAGAGGAAGCGCACAAACGCGGACTGAAGATTATGATGGATCTCGTGCTGAATCATACATCGGACGAGCATCCGTGGTTTCTTGAATCACGTTCCTCTAAGGATAATCCGAAGCGAGATTATTATATTTGGCGCAAAGGCAAGGACGGACAATATCCAAACAATTGGGAATCGTATTTCAGCGGCTCGGTGTGGGAATTTGATCAGAAGACCGATGAGTTTTTTATGCACCTGTACGCCAAGCAGCAGCCTGACCTGAACTGGGAGAACGAAGCGATGGTGAACGATCTGTACAAAATGATCCGCTGGTGGCTTGCCAAAGGCGTTGACGGCTTCCGGTTCGATGCGATTGCTCATATTGTAAAGGAGATAGGGTTGCCTGATGCGGATAACCCGGACAACCTACCCGTCGTACGGGCATATCATTATTTCTCCAACCTGGAGCAGGTGCATACGATGCTCAAGAAGCTAAACGAGGAAGTTCTGTTTGAATTCGACATCATGACGGTTGGCGAGACTTCGGGCCTTGGGCCTGAGGAGGCGCTCGATTATGTCGGCGAGAACCGCAATGAGCTCAATATGGTGTTTCAGTTCGAGCATATGTTTCTAGATGCCGCTTCCGAAGGTACGGGGAAGTGGGAAATCCGTTCATGGACGCTGATGGAACTCAAAAAGATAATGAGCAGATGGCAGACTGTTTTGCATCGAAAAGGGTGGAACGCGAACTATTTGAGCAACCATGATCAGCCAAGGCCGGTATCCCGGTTCGGCAATGATGGAGAATACCGAGTACAGTCGGCTAAAATGCTGGCCACGTTTATTCACATGCTGCAGGGAACTCCTTATATTTATCAAGGTGAAGAGATCGGCATGACCAACGTGGTATTCGATTCTATCGAGGATTACCGGGATGTAGAGACGCTGAACTACTACGAGCAATCCAGGCTCCGGGGCCAGCCAGAGGAAGTTACGATGAAGGCCATACACAAGAAGAGTCGGGACAACGCGCGTACGCCAATGCAGTGGGATGATACTCCGCATGCCGGGTTTACAGAGGGAGAGCCTTGGATCAAGCTGAACAAGAACCATCAGGACATTAACGTGAAGCAGGCGCTGGCAGACCCGGACTCTATTTTTCATTATTATCGCAAATTGATTGCGATCCGAAAGCAGTGCCAAGCGATCGTATATGGTGATTACAAGCTGCTGCTGCCTCTGGATACGGAGATTTATGCATTTGTGCGGTCCGTTGAGAATGAGAAGCTGCTTGTGATATTGAACTTTTTTGATAAGACACCTCTATTTGATTGGCCGGAAGATCTCAAGACAGACGATAAGAAACTAATGATCTCAAACTATGAAACACGCCAAGGAGAAGATGTGTATCATTTGACTTTAAGGCCTTACGAGGCGAGGGTATATTTGATCGAGGGCGATTGCGTGAAACCTTGAGCGAAAGATAGCAGAGCATAATTGTCATCAAATCCACATAGGTGTACATGCGTATTAACAGGACCTGAAGACTAGGACATCAGCATTCAAGGGTATGGACCACGGTGGACAAGCCAGGGGAACAACCTGCGAATCCTAACGGAATCGGACCGCACAAGCTCCCTGCGAAGCTCGTTTTAGATTGTAGTGATTTTTCGTGCTGTCACATTTTGGGCCGAGCTGTTCGTTGTATAGAGTGAAAGGGGGAGACGGCTTGAATGATACGGAGTTAAGTCAGATCATTGCAGATGTGTTGGATGGTTTGATGACCCGCGCACTCCCGACGCCGTCTTGACAGGAAAAGTAATGAGAATATTACATGCTAAGCCAAAAGAAAAGGAGAGGTTTTTTGTGAAATATAAAGTTGCTTTGACTGCGTTTGTAGGGATGATGTTAATGGCCTCCACAGGTTATGCGGCAGTTCAATATCATTCTTTGACGAATAAGGATGGCGAAGTCGTATATGAGACTAAATCGACGAAAGATTACGGAAAGACAGAATCGAAAGATGAGATAGAGCGTTACAAGGCATTTTATGAACTTAAGGATAAGGTGCTAAAGAACGGGGAAGCTGGGCTGTTCTATATGGTTGCCAATAACCCGAATCATGAAACAATTCTTGGAACGAAGGTGACTATCTTCCAAGATCTTTCTCAATTGCGCGATAAGATTACGGATAAATCCATTAAGATCGCAGACAAAGTCAATGGAAATTATACATTCCAAAAGGCGGACGTAATCTTTAAAAATGCTCAGGAAGTGAATCCTCCTTCTTCGGAAGAAAAAAAGAAAATGGCAGAAAAGCTGAGAAAGCAGGCGGAAGAATCCAATCAGGGATATGCCATGATGCCGGTTGAAATGACAGATCAGTTTTTCCTTCTCTTTGCTACGTATCAAAATGGCGAAGATAAAATCGGGGTTGATATCACTAATCTGAGTGGAAAGAGCGATCCTACAATGTATATTGACGAGAACGTTGAATTTAAGCAGGAGAAGGTTCAAGTGAAGGGAGTAGAAATGCTGCATACAGAATTTGCTCCTTCGCAGAGGCACGAGCTGAAATGGGTATACGAGAGCTCAGACAAAAAGGTAAAATACGCCTATACTTTACGTGGAGACATAAATAAAGTAAGCAAAGAAACTTTGATGAAAATTGCCGAAGGCTATTTGGAATAATAAATATTAAAACAACGGGAATCTTCTCCAAAGCTAATTGGGGTTGATTCCCGTTTTTCCTTTTGGCAGGGACCGGCTACATGCTTTATGGTGACCCGGTTCAGGCGGGGGGCCCGCCAAATTATTTCGGATCAAATCGCAAGAATCGTTAAACAGCTTCGTTTCCCTGAGGGGAGCGAGGCTGTTTCCTCTCGAAAAATAGTACATATTTCTTTATTGTTAGATGAACAAAATTGTTAGATGAACAAAAAACGGTGGACTTCACACCAACAGATGGCAAAAATGCTAGCTGATTGCTGTTATTTAGCGCAGTGGAACAGCGGTAAGCAGAAGCGCACTGTTACTGTGTTTATAAGGCTTTTTAGCCATTGTCCTGGGGCGTTTTATCCCCTTGCCTTCTCTTGACCGAAAGGGTGCCTTCAATTATAGTGGGTACAGTAGGAGCAATCTATTATAGAAGGAAAAAGGTGGCTTGTAACATGTCTGAGAACATCTACGTAGGTGTCGATTTAGGCGGAACATCGATTAAAGTCGGAATATGCAATGAAGAGGGTCAACTGCTGCAGACGTATGAGGGACCAACGGAAACGTCTAAGGGCGTTGACACCGTGATCGGCAATATTGAGAAGTATGTACGTCATATTGTGGAGCAATCCCCATACAGCTGGGACCAGCTTGTAGGCGTTGGAGCGGGCGTTGCGGGCTTTACGAACATCCGTGAAGGAATCATTATTCTGGCACCTAACGTAGGATTTAAAGATGTGCCAATTCGTGCGCTGCTTGAAGAGCGCCTTGGCAAGCCAGTCAAAATAGATAACGACGCAAACGTAGCAGCTCTGGGTGAAGCTTGGAGCGGTGCGGGACGCGGGGTCGATAACTGTGTCTGCTATACACTCGGTACAGGCGTTGGCGGTGGCATTATCGTGAACGGGAAAATTTATCAAGGCTTCGGCGGCATGGCTGGTGAACTGGGTCATATTACCGTTGTACCTGATCTGGAAGCTATTCAGTGCGGCTGCAGCAAAATGGGATGCCTTGAGACGGTTTCCTCGGCAACAGGCATTATCCGCATGGCGAAAGACGCTGTAGAGCGCGGGGACCGCACTTCTCTGGCACTTGTTAACAACATTGCGGCCAAGGAAGTGTTCGATGCGGCGAAAGCTGGAGATGAAGTGGCTCTGCGTATCGTAAACCGTGCCGCTTATTACCTCGGTAAATCCATGGCATCGGTCTCAGCTGTACTTAATCCAGAAGTGTTCATTATTGGCGGTGGCGTCTCTAAGGCAGGCGAAATTCTGTTTAGTGAAGTTCGTGCCGTGTTTAACAAGTTGACACCGGAACCATTGCAGCGCGGCGTTCGCATTGTTGCGGCAGAGTTGGGTAATGATGCTGGAGTTGTCGGTGCAGCCGGTCTTCACTTGCGTTCATAACAAGCGTAAACGGCTTCGCCGTCTTTGACAGGCAAAGCTTACGTTTCGCGAAGAAATATAAGCCAAGTATACAATATGAAATTTATACTTTTTATATTTTAAGCATATCAACCCAAATGGCTGAGACTTAAACTTATAAGGGAGGGGAAGCTGATGCTGGAAGCAGCGGATCGCAGCACTACAACATCAATGGCCACCCTGATCATCATTACTGGTATGTCGGGAGCCGGAAAGACATTGGCGGTGCAAAGCCTGGAGGACCTCGGGTTCTTCTGTGTCGACAACCTGCCGCCTGTGCTCATTCCTAAATTTGCTGAGCTGATTGAACAATCGAAGGGTAAGATCGGAAAGGTAGCGCTGGTCATCGACCTGCGCGGCCGTGAATTTTTTACCGCATTGTCGGAATCATTGAACTTCATTAAGGATCATTTCACAATTCATTGCGAAATTCTGTTCCTAGATGCAACGGATTCAGTACTCGTCCAGCGCTACAAGGAGAGTCGGCGGCGTCATCCGCTGGCTCCTGAAGGTATGCCGCTCGACGGAATACGTCTGGAACGCAAAATGCTGGATGAGCTGAAAAATTCGGCAACGCAGGTCATTGATACGAGCAATATGAAGCCGGCTAAATTGAAAGAAAAAATCATCTCCCGTTTTACCCATTTGGAAACCAATACTCTGTCGGTCAATATAACATCTTTCGGATTTAAATACGGAATACCGATTGATGCCGACCTGGTATTCGACGTCCGTTTTTTGCCCAATCCCCATTATGTGGAAAATCTGCGTCCCAATACAGGCCAAAACAGCGATGTGTATGAGTATGTGATGAAATGGCCAGAAACGCAGGCTTTTCTAACGAAGCTGCTGGATATGCTTCATTTTCTTATTCCGCAATATCGGAAAGAAGGAAAGAGCCAGGTTATTATCGGTATCGGCTGTACAGGCGGTAAGCATCGCTCCGTTGCGATTGCAGAATATCTCGGCAAGATGCTTGGCGCCAGTGAAACAGAATCGGTATCGGTCAGCCACCGTGATTCTGATCGGGATCGGCACTAATAGAGGGAAGTGATAAACGTGGCTGAACAAGCTGGAAAGCGCCCTCGCATTGTCGTGATGGGTGGAGGAACAGGGCTATCCGTCATGCTGCGCGGCCTGAAGGAGAAGCCCCTGGACATTACGGCGATTGTAACTGTTGCAGACGACGGTGGTAGTTCCGGGATTTTGCGAAGTGAACTGCAAATGCCTCCTCCAGGAGATATTCGAAATGTAGTGACGGCGCTCGCAGATGTCGAGCCGCTGTTATCCGATATATTGAAGTACCGCTTCAGCACCGGCTCGGGACTGGCGGGGCACAGCCTCGGCAATTTAATTCTGGCTGCCATGACGGATATACACGGTGATTTTGTCACGGCGGTCAAGGAGATGAGCCGGGTTTTTGTTGTTCGCGGACAGGTGCTGCCTGCCGCGGGTGAGGCGGTTATTCTGCATGCTGAAATGGAGGATGGATCCATCGTCACGGGCGAATCCAAAATTCCGGAAGCCGGGGGTCGTATCAAACGGATTTCCCTCGAACCGGAAAATGTGGAACCGCTGCCTGAAGCGTTGGAGGCCATTCAGCAGGCGGATGCCATATTGATCGGGCCGGGCAGTTTGTACACTAGTATATTGCCCAATCTCCTCGTGCCTAAGCTATCGGATGCTATAGTTGCTTCTGATGCGATCAAGATTTTTGTATGTAATGTAATGACACAACCTGGTGAGACTGATAATTATACGGTCGGCGATCATTTGCAGGCCGTATATGACCATATCGGTCTTCACTTGTTTGATTATGTTATTGTGAACGATGGTGAAATCCCGCCGCAAGTACAGGACAAATACGCCGAGAAGGGCGCGAAGCCTGTTCAGCTTGACCGGGATGAAGTAACCAGCCGCGGTTATAAGCTGATCGCAGATAAGCTGGTGTTGTTTCGTACGTACTTACGGCATGATGCCGACAAGCTGAGCAATCATATTTTCCAATTGGTGCAAGATTGGATGTTACGAAAGAGGTGAGACCCTTGTCCTTTGCGGCACAAACGAAGAAAGAGCTAACCATGGTCGAAAGTCAGAACTGTTGTGAAAAAGCCGAACTGTCCGCGCTAATCCGTATGAACGGATCAGTTCAGGTTTCGAGCAAAAAAATTGTGCTGGATATTTCGACGGAAAATGCCGCGATCGCAAGGCGCATTTATTCCTTAATTAAAAAGCATTTCCAAGCGCATACGGAACTTTTAGTGCGTAAAAAAATGCGTTTGAAGAAGAATAATGTTTATATCGTCCGCATTCCCGCCCGGGTGCAGGAAATTTTGAAGGAGCTTCGGATTGTCTCCGAAGGTTTTCTATTCCTGCCCCGGATTGATGAGGAAATCGTACGTAAAAACTGCTGCAAACGGGCTTATCTGCGCGGTGCCTTTATGGCTGGGGGATCCGTTAACAATCCAGAGGGCTCGTCATATCATCTAGAAATATCCTCCATGTATGAGGAGCACTGCAAGGCGCTGGTGGATCTTGCGAATGAATTTCATCTAAATGCCCGCTGTATTGAGCGTAAGAAGGGATTTATTTTCTACATTAAGGAAGGCGAGAAGATTATCGAGTTCCTCAACCTGATCGGCGCTCATCAGGCTTTGTTCAAATTCGAGGATGTCCGCATTATGCGCGACATGCGAAACTCCGTCAATCGGATTGTGAATTGCGAAACCGCCAACCTTAACAAAACGATTGGAGCCGCAGTGCGGCAGATCGAGAACATCAAGCTGTTGCAGAGGGAAATGGGCCTAGACCAGCTGCCGGACAAGCTCCGTGAAGTGGCTGAAATCCGTCTTGCCCATCCCGATTTGAACTTGAAGGAAGTCGGCGAGATGCTGAAGGGGACTGTCAGCAAGTCAGGGGTTAATCACCGCCTTCGTAAAATCGATGAACTGGCTGAAAAACTCCGGAATAGTTAAGATTTTTTATTCTAGTGTCCTATGTGGTAAAATGGTATAATATTATGAAATAGCATCGATTTCCAATGTTTTGAGATTTGATAATAGGGGGTAAATTTTCCATGACAAAGCACCCGGTAGTCGTTCGGTTAAAAACGGGTCTTCATGCCAGACCGGCCGCACTGTTCGTTCAAGAAGCGAATAAATACTCATCTGAAATTTTCGTGGAAAAGGATGATAAAAAAGTGAACGCAAAAAGTATCATGGGAATTATGAGCCTTGCCATAAGTTCCGGTACTGAAGTTCACATTAGCGCAGAAGGCGCGGACGCTGAGCAAGCAGTTACCTCTTTAGTGAGTTTGGTCAGCAAAGAGGAATTGGAGAACCAATAAAATTCTATACGGACGTATAGAAGGAGCCTTGGAAACAAGGCTTTTTTTATGCGTTTTTTTATTTTCGGAAAGTGCAACAATTACCAATTACAGACCGTTAGAAAGTTAAGGCAAGCTAATAGCACTGCCAAATTAAAGGAGGTCGAAGGAAATGAAGGTATGGGCTAAACGTTTGGGGTCGGTCATGATCGCGGGTGCATTACTTACAGGCGGTTCTGTATGGACTGGAGCTTTGGGAGCAGGGGAAGTACATGCGGCGGAATCGGTACAACAGAACCGGATTACGGTGCTTGGTAAGGGTGAAATTTCGGTGAAGCCGGATATTGTATATCTGTCCATCGGCGTAGAGTCTTTCGCAGAAACAGCAAAGTCGGCACAGAAAAACAACGCTCAAAAAATGGCTAAAATTACCGAATTACTGAAAAATACCTGGAAAATCGATGACAAGGATATCAAAACTGAACAATTCTATGTTCAGCCGAATTACTCTTATAGCGAAAAAGAAGGACGTAAAGTGCAAAATTACAGCGCCCATCATTCGCTTGAGGTTACTCTTCGTGATCTGAGCAAGGTTGGTGAAATTCTTGATGCAGCAGCGGAGGCCGGAGCGAATAACATTGGCAACGCGCGTTTTACGATTGAGAACCGTGAAACATTTGAGACGCAAGTGATTGAGAAAGCGATGGCGAATGCGGACCTTAAGGCACAAGCCATTGCCAAGGCTTCCAAGCGGCAGCTCGGGGTTGTTGTGAGTGTAGTTCAGGATGAAGCTGCGAACCGTGATGTGTTCAGCTTTGGCAACATGGAAATGAAAGCGGAAAGTGCTCCCATGGCTGACGCAGGTACATCTGTGAAACCGGGAGAAATCAAACTCATTACACAGTTGTATGTTCAGTATGAAATGAAGTAATATACACCAGTGAAAGACGTATGAAAGTCTAAATCGTCCAAACCGCAGCTTTTGCGGAATTGGGCGGTTTTTATTTTTTCAAATGACAGAATCTAGACGGGACAAGGCCTCTCCCTGTCGAATTACACAGAAAAGTGTTGTGTATGGGGTCAAAACAAGGTATAGTGAATATGCAAAAAACTGAACATAAATCTGTCGATAAGCCATACCAATGGATATGGCTTTTTTTTCTTAATTTATAGGAAAGACTATAACCATTAACCGTAAGGGGATGATGCATATGATTGAACTTGTCCAGGTAGAAAAACAATTTCAAGGACAAGCGGTCGTGCATCCGCTGTCGCTCTCCATTAAGGAAGGGGAATTCCTGACTTTGCTGGGCCCCAGCGGCTGCGGCAAGACGACAATCCTCCGTATGATTGCAGGATTCGAACAGCCGACGGAAGGGGAAGTGTGGCTCGCCGGGCAGAACGTGACCGATACACCGGCGAACAAGCGAGATTTGAATCTCGTGTTTCAACATTATGCCTTATTCCCGCACATGACCGTAGAAGACAATATAGCTTTTGGTTTGAAAATGAAAAAAATACCGCGTGCACAGATTAAGGAACGCGTAGCGGAAGCCGTGACAATGACGCAGCTTACCCCGCTAGTGGACCGTTATCCGCACCAGCTTTCCGGTGGACAGCAGCAACGTGTTGCCATTGCCAGAGCAATTGCAAACAAGCCGAAGGTGCTGTTGCTGGATGAGCCGCTTGGTGCGCTAGATTTGCAGCTTCGCAAAAACTTGCAGTCGGAACTGAAACATCTGCAGCGTTCACTCGGGATTACGTTTGTTTATGTAACGCATGATCAAGAAGAAGCGATGATGTTATCTGACCGGATCGTGATTATGAACAACGGGAAGGTCGAGCAGATCGGAACGCCGCGTGAAATTTACGCTAGACCGCAGACTCTATTCGCTGCAACCTTTGTTGGAGAGAACAACATCTTCTCTTCGCCCGAAGGGCTTTTTGCCGTGCGTCCCGAAAAAATCTTTCCGCAGCGCGGACCGGGCGCCAAGAAGACAGGTATCATCGAGGATGTTCAGTACCTTGGCAATGTGCATAAGCTGATGGTACAGCTCGAGAACGAACCCATGAGGGTTACGATCGCGCTTGATTTCACAGATGATGAGCCTTGGGAAGTCGGTGAAAAAATCGGACTGAACTGGGATGCGAGAGATGAGGTGGGCATCGGGTCATGAGAAAATCGAAATTCCTCCTGACTCCCGTCCTGCTGTGGCTCTCTTTGTTTCTTATCATTCCGATGCTTATCGTAGTGGGGATCTCGTTTCTACAGCGTGATGCGCTGGGTAACATTGTCTTTTCCTTCAGTCTGGAAGGATACAAGACGTTTTTTGATCCACTTTACCTAGGAATCTACTGGGACACGATTGTCCTGTCGGTGCTGACCACACTGATTTGCCTGATCGTCAGCTATCCGCTGGCCTATTATATAGCCAACGCCTCCTCGCGTATCCAGACGTGGGGTCTGATCCTTATTACTGTACCGTTCTGGATCAATTTTTTGATTCGTACGTATGCCTGGGTGCTGCTGCTTCGGACACAGGGAGTTGTTAACACCTTTCTTATGAATCTGGGATGGATCGATGAACCTTTACAGATGCTGTATACCAAAGGTGCTGTATTGCTGGGGATGGTATACAACTTTATTCCGTTTATGGTGCTGCCGATTTATGTGGCGCTGGAGCAAATGGACAAACGTCTTCTTGATGCGGCGAGTGACTTGGGTGCCTCCCGCTGGAAATCGTTCCGTCATATAACATTGCCTCAGAGCAAATCCGGTATTATGACGGGTTCGATTCTAGTTTATGTATCAACGACGGGTATGTTTGTCGTTACGGATATTTTGGGTGGCGCAAAGTCAGCCATGATCAGCAACATTATACAGGCACAATTTCTCGGGGCCCGAAACTGGCCCTTCGGGGCTGCGTTGTCGGTTATTTTCGTGATTACCTCGTTGGTGCTGATTATGCTGTTTAACCGGGCGATGCAAGCCCGCCACCAACGTGTGAAGGAGGGGAGAGCATGAAGAAACGAAGTCACCCTCTGCTTGGATTTCACTCGTTCCTAATGATGGCGTTCATCTATGTGCCAATCATTATGATCATCATCTTTTCCTTTAACGATACGCGACTCAGTGGTAACTGGGAAGGCTTTACGTTTGATTGGTACGTATCTCTGTTCAGCAATAGACACGTCATGGAAGCTCTTATGAACAGCTTAACGGTCGCCGTCGTTTCAACGATTATATCTACGGTTCTTGGTACGCTCGCGGCTTTATCTCTTCGCAATCTGGGGAAGAGGGGCCGCAGCGGCATGAACGGACTTCTGTACCTGCCGGTTATCATACCGGATATCATTATGGGTCTGTCATTGCTCGTGTTGTTCACACAGCTGAACATACCTTCAGGTAAGGCAACCATCATTATTGCTCATATTACATTCAGTCTGTCTTATGTATATGTAGTGGTAACGGCTCGTCTGGCCAATATGGGCAAGCAGCTGGAGGAAGCGGCACTAGATCTGGGAGCTACCCGTTGGCAGACGTTTCGTCATGTTACCCTGCCGCAGATTTCTCCGGGGATTATCGCCGGGGCTTTGATTGCGTTCACGTTGTCGCTCGATGATTTTATGGTTAGCTTCTTTGTGGCCGGACCGAGCTCGACTACGCTCCCGATTTATATTTACGCTCAGGTGAAGCGGGGTATTTCCCCGGAAATCAACGCGCTCTGTACACTGCTGATTCTGGTGAGTGTAACTTTGATCCTGCTTGCGCAATATGTCCTTAATCGGGGTAAGGGTCAGAAAAAACACAAGACATTGCCGATCTAAGCGGAAGTACCGCTTTTCGGATAAATTCAATATAATGTATGGCGGAAAGAGAGGAGATAGTGAATTGAAAAAATCGAGATGGACCCGTCTGCTGCTGGCAGGCATGCTCGCTGTGGTGTCGATTACATCCTTGGCGGCTTGTGGCTCTGAAAAGGAAACCTTGCACATCTACAGCTGGGCTGACAACTTTGACCCAGAGGTGTTGAAGGATTTTGAGAAGGAATTCGACGTCAAGATAACGTACGACAATTACGCGAACAATGAGGACCTGCTGGCGAAGATCAGAGCAGGCGGTGGCGGATATGACTTGATCCAGCCTTCGGATTACATGGTGAAGACCATGATCAACTTGGATCTGCTGGAGCCGCTTGATAAGAATAATATCCCGAACATGGAGAATATTGCGGACACATTTAAGGATCCAGAGTTTGATCCGGGCAATAAATATTCCATCGTATATATGACCGGTGTGACGGGAATCGCATATAACAAAAAGTACGTCAAAGAGGAAATTAAGAGCTGGAATGATCTGTGGAACCCGGCTTATAAAGGAAAGGTGCTGCTGCTTGACGACAACCGTGAAATGATCGGTATGGCTCTCAAGAAGCAGGGCAAATCCAACAGTACTACGGATGAAGCTGAGATTGCAGCAGCTGTGGATGATCTGAAGACATTGCTACCGAGCGTGCTTGCTTTTGACACGGACAACATTAAGCAAAAAATGATTCAAGAGGAAGGCTGGATTGCAACCGTATGGTCCGGTGATGCTTCCTTTATCGCGAAAGAGAACCCGGATGTGGGTTATATTGTACCTGAAGAGGGTGGAACGATCTTCTCCGATAACTACGCCATTCCAAAAGGCGCTAAAAATAAGGAACTGGCTGAGAAGTTTATGAACTATATGCTGGATCCGAAAGTTAGTGCGAAAAACTACGAATTCATCGGTTACAGTAATCCGAACGCTAAAGCCATGGAATTCCATAGTGAGGAATACCGGAGTGACAAGATGATTAATCTGACAGAAGATGAGCTTAAACGAACTGAATGGCTCAGCGATGTCGGAGAGTCCCTGCAAATTTATGACCGTTTCTGGACGGAACTGAAGAGCGGGAGATAAGCCAATATTCTCTGCAAGATCCTTTGTAGAATCAAAAAAATCCTTGCCCTCATTCTCATTAGGGCAGGGATTTTTTTCGTGAAAGTTACGACAATAAATAACAAAATCCTTACATTTCTTTGAGTCTTCATCAAAGATAATCCTTTCCTATTTTACTAAGAGTAACAGAAACATGGGATGTTGAATATTTGGTTCAAATGATGTGTATGTGATGTTCATTCATTACAATTTGTTTGGATTTGCTAATTGTTGGCATCAAAATTGTCACCGTGATTGTTACCTCTCTCGCTGTCGTGTTTCCTATAATGGAAAACGGGTAATACATTAAATACTTAAATTTGGAAGGTGGAGAATAATAAATGGGAAACAAAATGAAGTACGGTGCAGCAGTCATTGCGGCGGGTGTGTTGCTCACTGGCCTGGGTTGGAGTGGACAAGTGGTGGATGCCAGCTCTTCTAAAGCTAAAGTGACCGTAGCAGCTCAAAAATCTGCCAAATCGGAAGTTGCACTGAAATGGAACGGCAAGGCATTAACCCAGAAAGGGATGCTGGATCATGGCACCGTTTATGTACCGGCAACAGCAATACGGGATGCACTCGGGATTCCGTTAAAATATGATGCGAAAAACAGAACTTATACCATTGGCAATGGCTACAACAAACTGAGTGCAGCTGTTTACGCTGATAGTGAAATCGGCCTTACCGTGAACGGATATTATGTAGGGGAGCAGGGAGGCCAGATTGTGAATGGCCGCCTGTATATCCCATATAAAGTACTGAATGAGTACATGGGTGTTCAGGGACAATGGAATTCATCTCTTAAATCACTCAGCATGACCGCAAAGAAGCAAAATTCGATTACGATCAAGTCGGCGACGTTGAAGAAGAAGGTTCTAAATACGGAGGCTGTTGCGAATTATCCAGTGGTGAGCGGGCTTGAAAATGAACAGGCTCAGACGGAAATCAACAAGGTGCTGAAAAAGAATGCGGAGGATGTGATTGCTGGAGCTGAAGGAAACATCGGCACACAACCTCCATCCGGAAAGAAATTTCCGTATGAGTTTCAAGGGGATTTTGTGGTTCACTACAACGCACAAGGGTTGCTGAGCATTACGGCTTATGACTACTCTTACACTGGTGGTGCTCACGGTATGACTTTCCGCAACAGCTTTACGTTCTCGTTGAAGGATGGTAAACAACTTAAGCTTGGCGATGTCATCAACATGCAAAGCAAGAACAAGCAGAAGTTGAACAATTTTGTGTTGAACAAGTTGAAGAAAAACGAAGGCTACCTCGGCGGATTTAAAAGCGTGCCTGCCGATGCTGATTTTTACCTGAAGGATAACGCAGCAGTTCTGTACTTCCAATTGTACGACTACACAGCTTATGCTTATGGATTCCCTCAGTTTGAGCTTAATTTGAAGGAATGGAAGTAAGAATACTAATAATAAAAGGCATTCTCCGGATTGAGAACAAAGAGTGAAAGCTCTATTGCTCATTGACGGGGGATGTTTTTTTGTTTTGGAAATGACCTAGCCAATAACCCGTCAGTCCTGCTTCTTCAGTGGCCTCCTTTTTAGGCAAGGATTTTTTTGTGAAGTAAATAGCAAATCCCAGCACGACAATAAATAACAAAATCCTTACATTTCTTTTAGTGATCATCTAAGATGCTTCTTTCCTTATTTTTATCAAGAATATCGTAAACTTTGGATGTTGAATATTTGGTACAAATGAGGTTTGTATGATTTTCATTCATTACAATTTGTTTGATTTTGCTAATTGTTGGCATCGAAATTGTCACCGTGATTGTTACCTCTCTTGCTGTCGTGTTTCCTATAATGAAAACGGGTAACACAGTAAATACTTAAATTTGGAAGGTGGAGAATAATAAATGGGGAACAAAATGAAGTATGGTGCAGCAGTCATTGCGGCGGGTGTGTTACTCGGTGGTTTGGGTTGGAGTGGACAAGTAGTGGATGCCAGCGCATCTAAAGCTAAAGCAAACATAGCAGCTCAAAAAACTGTCAAATCTGAAGTCGTGCTGAAGTGGAACGGGAAGGCATTGAACCAGAAGGGGATGCTCGATCACGGCGCAGTCTATGTACCAGCAACAGCAATACGGGATGCACTAGGTATTCCATTAAAATATGATACGAAAAGTAGAACTTATACCCTTGGAAATAGCTACAACAAACTGAGTGCAGAGGTCTACGCTAATAATAAAATCTACCTTACCGTGAACGGATACGTATATAATGTAGGGGGGCCTAACGTGGACGGATACTTATGCTATTTAAAGGAACCGGGAGGCCAGATTGTGAATGGCCGCCTGTATATACCGTATAAAGTACTGAATGAGTACATGGGTGTACAGGGGCAGTGGAATTCATCTCTTAAATCACTCAGCATGACCCCAAAGAAGCAAAATTCGATTACGATCAAGTCGGCGGCGTTGAAGAAGAAGGTTCTAAATGTGGAGGCTGTTGTGAATTATCCAGTGGTGAGCGGGCTTGAAAATGAACAGGCTCAAGCGGAAATCAACAAGGTGCTGAAAAAGAACGCGGAGGATGTGATTGCTGGAGCTGAAGAAAACCTCGGCCTGGAACCTCCATCCGGAACGAAATTTCCGTCTGAGTATGAGTTTCGAGGGGGTTTTGTAGTTCACTACAACGCACAAGGGTTGCTGAGCATTACAACTGATGAATACTCATACAGCGGCGGTGCGCACGGCATGACTTTCCGCAAAAGCTATACGTTCTCGTTGAAAGATGGCAAGCAGCTCAAGCTCGGTGATTTCATCAACATGCAGGGCAAGAACAAGCAGAAGCTGAACAATCTTGTGTTGAACAAGGTGAAGGAGGACGGAGGCTACCACCCCGGTGAATTTAAAGGCGTGCCTGCCGATGCTGATTTCTATTTGAAGAACAACGCAGCTGTTCTGTACTTCCAATTATACGAGTACACTTCATATGCTTCTGGTTTCCCTCAATTTGAGCTTAACTTGAAGGAATGGAAGTAAGAATATTCATAATAGAAGGCATTCTCCGGATTGAGAGCATAGAGTGAAAGCTCTATGCTCATTGATAGGGGATGCTTTTTTGTTTTGAAAAAGACCTAGCCAATAACCTGTCAGTTCTGCAAGGATCGCAATTCCTAAGTAAATCACCATTAGGGTGAAATCAGATGGGATATTAAGAAATGACCTCAGTCCGTAGAGCGGAAAAGCATAAATGAACGCAAAGGGGATGAACACGATAAACCATTTTGTTAAATAACCGAGCCCCAGAAACAATAGCCCGACTGCCCAATACATTGAAAACCACCGAACGAAAAAAGATTGACCGGTTACCGAAAAAAAGGCCGATATCCTATATGGATATCAGCCCTTTAAATATTAATTGCCTGGCGTTGGTGTCTTTTCAAGCACTTGGTCAACGAGACCGTATTCTTTAGCCTCACTAGCCGTCATGAAATAGTCACGATCGGTATCCTTCTCAATACGTTCCAGCGGTTGGCCTGTGCGCTCTGCAAGGATGTGGTTCAGCTTATCGCGCATTTTCAGAATGCGGCGAGCACGGATTTCAATATCCGTCGCTTGTCCCTGTGCTCCGCCCAGAGGCTGGTGAATCATAATTTCGCTGTTCGGCAGCGCGAATCGCTTGCCTTTAGCTCCAGCATTCAGCAGGAAAGCCCCCATGGAAGCAGCCATGCCGACGCAGATGGTGGACACGTCAGGTTTGATAAACTGCATTGTATCAAAAATAGCCATACCAGCAGTAATGGATCCGCCAGGGCTATTGATGTAAAGATGAATGTCCTTCTCAGGATCCTCTGCTGCCAAGAACAGCATTTGTGCAATGATGGCATTGGCAACAACGTCGTTTACGTCAGAGCCGAGGAAGATAATGCGGTCTTTCAGCAATCTGGAATAGATGTCGTACGCCCGCTCACCGCGGTTGCTTTGTTCAACGACCATAGGTATGAAACTCATATAGAAAACCTCCCCTTAAATGCATTCCTCATTAAAATACTGTTACCGTATTACCCAAATAATAAACAATTTCAACCATAAAGTCAAAGATAGTCAAACTATTGGTTAAAAAAAAGAGCCGTCATAGGCACTTATGGGTAAACAGTATATAGAGTTCTGAAAATAAATGGCGCGCCCGCGAGGAATCGAACCTCGATCTCAGGCTCCGGAGGCCTACGTCATATCCATTGGACCACGGGCGCAAAATAGCAACGAAGATGATTATACCGCATCTTTTTCTAAAAGACAAGAAGCTGGAAAAAACTTTCCGAATGAGCCTTATATGGAGAGTATACTTTCATTATTCCGAATATGAAGCCGTTCACATTTTCCCGGCAAAAAGGATTGAATAATGGCAGATTTTCATCACATGAATGGACGGGTATACCACCAATGCATAAGAATGCTTAGGGCTGAGAAATATACATTCGGAACACTTGCAACCATCATAAATATTGAGTAGAATAAAGGTGGGACTCAAAACGTTTGACTGGGACATTTTGCGACCATAGAGAAGGAGATCCAAGACGAAGTTGCAGGAGTGGAAAGCATGCGTAATTTATTAGAAATACAAGAGCAGCTTCTGCCCGATCTCATGGACACTCTCAAACGAAGGTATACGATCCTTCATCAGATCAAGTTATCCGGAATTGTTGGGCGCAGGACACTTGCAGCATCGCTGGCAATGACCGAACGTGTGCTGAGGGCCGAAACGGACCTCTTGAAAGCACAGGGGTTGATCGAGATTGAGACGCTTGGGATGAGGGTCAGCAGTGCCGGAACGAACTTGCTGGAGCAGCTCGAGCCGGTGATGAAGGACCTGTTCGGATTAGCCGACCTAGAAGAAAAAATCCGCGAGGCTTATGGGCTACGCAAAGTGGTTATTGTCCCGGGTGACAGTGAGTCTTCAACCGATGTGAAACGTGAACTTGGCAGAGCTGGAGCAAGAGCGCTTCTGTGCTTTGTTGACAACGGAGACATTATCGCGGTAACGGGTGGATCAACGCTCGCCGAAGTGGCAGAGCAGATGACGCCGTCGTCGGTCGGCCCTTTGAAAGATTCGTGGTTCGTACCTGCAAGAGGTGGTTTGGGTGAGAGCATGGAGATTCAAGCGAATACCATCGCATCCAAGATGGCCAAGAAGGTGGGAGCCGAATATCGGCTACTGCATGTGCCTGATCTGCTTAGTGACGATGCTTATCAGTCTTTGGTTCAGGATCATCATATCCAGGACATTGTGGATGTTATACGCAGATCATGCGTGATTGTTCACGGCATCGGAGATGCTATGGAGATGGCTCACCGCCGGAAGCTTGATGAGAAGTCGATTCAGGACTTGAAAGCGGAAGGGGCAATTGCTGAATCCTTCGGTTACTATTTCAGTGAAGAAGGTACGGTCGTTCACAAAATGCTAACCCTTGGGCTGCGGCTTGAGGATATTATGCGGACGGAGACGATCATCGGAATTGCAGGTGGACGCAGTAAGGCCAGAGCTATTCACGCCGTATTGAAATTCGGGCACGAAGATATTCTTGTTATCGATGAGGCTGCAGCGCTCGAGATCGAGAAGTGGCTGGATCAAACGGCGGGGCTGTAGTAAGAACTTTAACGTAAAGCATCTATACTAACTTTTGTTGTCTTGACGGACCTAACGGTCTGTCTTGAATAAATAAAAAACTTTCACTATATGGAGGGAAATACTCATGGTTAAAGTAGGTATTAACGGTTTTGGACGTATTGGACGTAACGTGTTCCGCGCAGCGCTGGACAACAAGGATGTTGAAATTGTTGCAATTAACGATTTGACAGATGTAAGCACGCTGGCACACCTTTTGAAATATGACACTACTCACGGCAGATTGAATGCAACAGTAGAAGCTAAAGAAGGCGCACTGGTAGTTAACGGTCGCGAAGTAAAAGTATTTGCAGAGCGTAACCCAGAAAACTTGCCTTGGGGAGAATACGGCGTTGAAATCGTTGTTGAATCCACAGGTATTTTCACAGCTAAAGACAAAGCTTCCGCTCACTTGAAAGGCGGCGCTAAGAAAGTTATCATCTCCGCTCCTGCTACTGACGAAGATATCACAATCGTTATGGGCGTTAACGAAGACAAATACGATCCAGCTAATCATACAGTAATCTCCAACGCTTCTTGCACAACGAACTGCTTGGCTCCATTTGCAAAAGTTCTGGACGAAAACTTTGGTATCGTAAAAGGTATGATGACAACTGTTCACTCTTACACGAATGACCAGCAAGTACTTGACCTGCCGCACAAAGACCTTCGTCGTGCTCGTGCAGCAGCTGAGAACATCATTCCATCCACAACTGGTGCAGCTAAAGCCGTTAGCTTGGTTCTGCCACAGCTGAAAGGCAAGTTGAACGGTATGGCTATGCGTGTACCTACGAAGAACGTTTCCGTAACTGACCTTGTTATCGAAACTTCTAAGAACGTAACTAGAGAATCCGTAAACGAAGCTTTGAAAGCTGCTGCTAACGGTCCTCTGAAAGGTATCATGAACTACTCCGAAGAGCCGCTTGTATCCAGCGACTACAATACAGATCCAGCTTCTTCCACTATCGACTCCCTGTCCACTATGGTAGTAGGCGATAACATGGTGAAAGTCGTTTCTTGGTATGACAATGAGTGGGGCTATTCCAACCGTGTTGTTGACCTCGCAATCTACGTTGCAAGCAAAGGTCTGTAATATCTGATCTAAACCATCAATCGAAGAGGGGTTCCCTATGGCGCTCCTCTTTGGTTTTGTGATTTATATATTTTCATGTTTTCATGCCAGAGTACTGGGAAGAATAGATAAAACCGGACTCTAAACATAGAGAGAGAACGAGAGCAGTCTGCTGTCGGCGAGGAGAATAGTTTCTTAGGAGGAACGTGGAGATGAACAAGAAAAGTGTACGTGATGTGGAAGTAAGCGGCAAACGGGTGTTTGTCCGCGTCGATTTCAATGTACCCCTCGAGGATGGAAAGATCACCGATGATACTCGGATTCGTGAAACCCTGCCGACCATTAATTATTTGGTGGAAAAAGGCGCTAAAGTTATTTTGGCCAGCCATATGGGACGTCCGAAAGGTCAAGTAGTAGATTCCATGCGTTTGACACCTGCTAGCGAACGTTTGTCCGAGCTTCTTGGCAAACCGGTAGCGAAAGCAGATGAAGCGGTTGGGGATGCAGTAAAAGCACAAATTGCTAACATGAAGGACGGCGACGTTCTTGTGCTTGAAAACGTTCGTTTCTATCCTGGTGAAGAGAAGAATGATCCGGAGCTTGCGAAGCAGTTCGCTGAGCTTGCAGATCTGTTCGTGAATGACGCTTTTGGTGCAGCACACCGTGCACATGCATCGACTGAAGGAATCGCGCATCTTCTTCCGGCTGTATCCGGCTTGCTGATGGAGAAAGAACTGTCCGTATTGGGCAAAGCCCTTTCCAACCCGGATCGTCCGTTTACCGCGATTATTGGCGGCTCGAAGGTTAAAGACAAAATCGATGTGATCAACAACTTGCTTACGCTGGCTGACAACGTCATTATCGGCGGTGGACTTGCTTACACGTTCTTCAAAGCTCAAGGCCATGAAATCGGTCAATCCCTCTGCGATGATTCCAAACTGGATACCGCACTGGGCTTTATCGAGAAAGCAAAAGCATTGGGCAAGAACTTCTACCTCCCGGAAGACATTGTTGTTTCGGATGATTTCAGTGCCGATGCCAACACGGATATTGTTGATATCGACGGCATTCCTGCAGATTGGGAAGGCGTAGACATCGGACCGAAAACACGTGCGAAATATGCAGAGGTTATCAAAAACTCGAAGCTGGTTGTATGGAACGGGCCTATGGGCGTATTCGAAATCGAACCGTTCTCGAACGGTACTCGTGAAGTAGCTCAAGCTTGTGCAGACACAGAGGCTTACACGATTATCGGTGGCGGTGATTCCGCAGCAGCTGCAGAGAAGTTCCATTTGGCTGACAAGATGAACCACATCTCTACAGGCGGCGGCGCATCTCTTGAGTTTATGGAAGGTAAAGAGCTTCCTGGTGTTGTGGCACTGAACGATAAGTAGTATTTCTCGAAGAAACACCGTCGCCCTTTGAAAAGGACGCCGAAGTCGTTTCTACTTGTATAGAGTAAGCTATCGCAAAGAAGCAGGTCCCCCATAATATGGGGGGAGTAAGAGTAAAGGAGTGAATCGTGTGAGAACACCTATCATAGCCGGCAACTGGAAAATGTTCAAAACTGTTCCGGAAGCCAAAGCATTCTTTGAAGAGGTAAAAGGCAAAGCGGAAGTCGAGGGCGTGGAAAGTGTGATCTGCGCGCCGTTTACGAACCTTCCTGCGCTTGTTGAAGCTGCTAAAGGCACGAACATCAAGATTGGCGCACAAAATCTGCATTTTGAGGAAAATGGCGCATTTACCGGCGAAATCAGCGGTGTCATGCTGCAGGATCTGGGCGTAGACTATGTCATTATCGGACATTCGGAGCGCCGTCAATATTTCGGCGAAACGGATGAGATTGTGAATAAAAAAGTCCATGCGGCTTTCCGTCACCGTCTTCTTCCGATCGTATGTGTCGGCGAGAAGCTCGAAGAGCGTGAAGCTGGCCAAACGAAGGACGTATGCAAAGTACAGACGGAAGCAGCTTTTGCAGGAATTCCTGCGGATCAGGCTGTTCATGTTGTGATTGCTTACGAACCGATCTGGGCAATTGGAACAGGTAAATCCTCCACAGCACAGGATGCTAACGAAGTAATCTCTTACATCCGTGACCTTGTGAAAGGAATGTACGGTGAAGATGTGGCCGCTCAGGTGCGCATTCAATACGGCGGCAGTGTGAAGCCTGAGAATGTAACTGAGTATATGGGTCAAAGCGACATTGACGGCGCGCTCGTTGGAGGAGCCAGCTTGCAGCCAGCCTCTTTCATCCAGCTCGTTGAGGGGGCGAAGTAAGATGTCAGCACCAAAACCCGTAGCTCTGATCATCATGGACGGATTCGGGCTGCGTAACACCACTGAAGGTAACGCGGTCTCCCAAGCTAACAAGCCGAACTATGATCGTTATTTGAAGCAGTACCCGAATACAACGCTGACGGCTTGTGGTGAAGCAGTAGGCCTTCCGGCAGGACAGATGGGTAACTCCGAAGTGGGTCACCTGAACATCGGAGCTGGACGGATCGTTTATCAGGACTTGACCCGGATTACGAAGTCGATTCGCGAAGGTGAATTTTTCGAGAATGAAACCCTCGTAGAAGCAATCCGTTCCGCTAAGAAAAACAATAAGAAACTGCATTTGTACGGCCTCGTATCCGATGGCGGCGTTCACAGCCATATTGAGCATATGTTCGCTATGCTGGACCTTGCCAAGAAGGAAGGTATGCACGAAGTGTACATCCATGGCTTCATGGATGGACGTGACGTGGCACCGGACAGTGGTAAGCAGTTTATTAAAGACTTGATCGCTAAGATCGAGGAAGTCGGCGTTGGCAAAATCGCCACCGTATCGGGACGCTATTATGCGATGGACCGTGACAAACGTTGGGACCGCGTAGAGAAAGCTTACCGTGCGATGGTGTACGGCGAAGGCCCGAAATACACTGATCCACTGAAAGCAATCAATGAATCTTACGAGAAATCGGTTTATGATGAATTCGTAGAGCCAACTGTCATTGTAGATGATCAGGGCAATCCGGTGAGCCTGGTGGAAAGCGGAGATTCTGTAATCTTCCTGAACTACCGCCCAGACCGTGCGATCCAGCTGTCCCAGGTATTTACGAACAAGGATTTCCGTGGATTTGACCGTGGACCTAAGTTTCCGCAAGATTTGCATTTTGTCTGCTTGACCTTGTTTAGCGAAACGGTAGAGGGCTTTGTTGCGTACAAGCCGAAGAACCTCGACAATACGCTGGGTGAAGTGCTGGTGCAGAACAACAAGAAGCAGCTGCGTATTGCAGAGACGGAGAAATACCCACACGTCACGTTTTTCTTCAGCGGCGGCCGTGATGTTGAGCTTCCGGGCGAGACACGCGTGCTGATTAATTCGCCGAAGGTGGCCACGTATGACCTACAGCCAGAGATGAGCGCTTATGAAGTGGCGGATGCTTGTGTGAAGGAGATCGAAGCGGATAAACACGATGCGATTATCCTGAACTTTGCCAACCCCGACATGGTAGGCCATTCCGGCATGTTGGAACCAACAATCAAAGCAGTTGAAGTGACAGACGAATGTGTCGGCAAAGTGGTGGATGCTATCCTTGCTAAAGGCGGCGTTGTCCTCATTACAGCTGACCACGGCAACGCAGATATGGTATTCGATGAGAACGGACGGCCATTTACAGCTCATACAACGAACCCGGTTCCGTTTATCGTCACAGACGAGAACGTAACCCTGCGTGAAGGCGGTATTCTTGCTGATATCGCACCGACCATTTTGGATCTGATGCAGCTTGAGAAGCCGGAAGAAATGACCGGAACATCTATGATTGCAGCCCGCAAATAGATTAATCAAATCACTCTGAAATAAATCACATTAAAAGGAGACTATATCTATGACTATTATTTCCGACGTATACGCACGCGAAGTCCTTGACTCCCGTGGTAACCCGACTGTAGAAGTTGAAGTATATCTGGAATCCGGTGCAATCGGACGCGCTATCGTTCCATCCGGTGCTTCCACTGGTGTTCACGAGGCTGTTGAGCTTCGCGATGACGACAAATCCCGTTACCTGGGCAAAGGTGTTCTGAAAGCTGTTGAGAACGTAAATGAAATTATCGCTCCAGAAGTAATTGGTATGGACGCTTTGGATCAACTCGGCATCGACAAGCTGATGATCACTTTGGACGGAACTCCGAACAAAGGCAAGCTGGGCGCTAACGCTATCCTGGCTGTATCCATGGCTGTTGCTCGTGCAGCTGCTGAAGCTCTGGACCTCCCGCTGTATGTTTACCTCGGTGGATTCAATGCGAAACAGCTTCCAGTACCTATGATGAACATCGTTAACGGTGGCGCACACGCTGACAACAACGTTGACGTTCAAGAGTTCATGGTACTGCCTGTTGGCGCACCAAGCTTCAAAGAAGCACTTCGCATGGGTGCTGAAATCTTCCACAACCTGAAATCCGTACTTAAAGGCAAAGGCCTGAACACTGCAGTTGGTGACGAAGGCGGTTTTGCTCCTAACTTCACATCCAACGAAGATGCATTGTCTTCCATCATCGAAGCTATCGAGAAAGCCGGCTACAAGCCAGGCGAAGACGTATTCCTCGGTATGGACGTTGCTTCCACTGAGTTCTTCAAAGATGGCAAATATGTTCTGGAAGGCGAAGGCAAGTCCTATACCCCTGCAGAATTCGTTGACCTGCTCGCTTCTTGGGTTGATAAATACCCAATCATCACCATCGAAGACGGATGCTCCGAGGACGATTGGGAAGGTTGGAAATTGCTTACTGAGAAATTGGGCAACAAAATTCAACTCGTTGGTGACGACTTGTTCGTTACGAACACAGAGCGTCTGGAAAGAGGTATCAACGAAAATATTGGTAACTCCATCCTGATTAAAGTTAACCAAATCGGTACGCTGACTGAAACATTTGATGCGATCGAAATGGCAAAACGCGCTGGTTACACAGCAGTTATCTCCCACCGTTCCGGTGAGTCCGAAGACAGCACTATTGCTGACATCGCGGTTGCTACAAACGCTGGTCAGATCAAAACAGGTGCTCCTTCCCGTACTGACCGTGTTGCGAAATACAACCAATTGCTTCGCATCGAAGATCAATTGGGTGAATTGGCTCAATACAACGGCTTGAAGTCGTTCTACAATTTGAAGAAGTAATAATATATGAAAAGACCAGCTCCTTTTTTATGGAGCTGGTCTTTTTTGCGTTGTCATAGGGGTGCTTAGGATGGGGCTGCACATTTTGCTTATGGAGCTGGGGGGCGGTGCGTGTATCATCTCCGGTCGCTGTTAAAATCGGGAAACTGGGAATGAATAGGCTAGGGAAGTTTCCCGATTTTAAAGGCGAACGCGTTGCTCCTCCGACGATACACGCACCTGTACCAGGGGAGAAGGTGTGCAACCTATTGTAGCGTCCCATGGGAGCGCAAAGAAAGCCCAGCTCGATGCGGTAGCATGAGCTGGGCTTTTGGGTGTGGGCGGGGAAGAATTGAAGGATGCTGCACACTTGGCTTGAGAGCTGAGGGCGGTGCGTGTATCGTCTCCGGCCGCTGTTAAAATCGGGAAACTGTGAATGAGTAGGCTAGGGAGGTTTCCCGATTTTAAAGGCGACCGCGTTGCTCCTCCGACGATACACGCACCTGTGCCAGGGGAGGAGGTGTGCAGCCCTTGATAGCGTCTCATGGAAGCGCAAAGAAAGCCCAGCTCGGTGCGGAAGCATGAGCTGGGCTTTTGGGTGTGGGCGGGGAGGATGCTGGGAGTATGGCTGCACACTTGGCTTGGGAGTTGTGGGCGGTGCGTGAATCGTCTCCAGTCGCTGTTAAAATTATATTTACATATATAGGATAATTTAATAATATTATGATAATTCATGACCGGTAAATACATTAAAATCCATGAGTATATTAGTGCCCATTGCAGAGGAACTGTGTTGTGATCTACGCAATAGGTTTTAAAAACAGACTGGAGGGAGAAGTGGGACAATTGAAAAAAATTCGCGTGATTGGCACAAGTTTGATTTTATTAGCTTTTATTATCTCAATCATCTTTGTAGTGGTGAGCTATACTTCGTCCAAAGGACTTCCGCCGCCAGAGCGGGTCACATTGGAGAACGTGATGGATTCACAGCAAGTTACGATTGACTTCACTGAGAGACCTACCGTTTTTATATTTTTCACTTCATGGTGCCCCTCTTGTATTGAAGATGCCCCCAAAATCATGAGTATGCACGAAAAATACAAGGATCAGGTTAACATTTACGGAATCAATGTAACGAACCGGGATGAGAAAAGAGAGGTAAAGAAATATGTATATAAGTATGCAATTAAATATCCAGTTTTGTTGGATAAAGAGGGAGATTTATACGCGCAATACGGCGGAAAAGGATTGCCGTCGTTATATTTTTTAGATGGGCAAGGGAAGATCGTTAAGGAAATTATTGGATCATCAGATATAGATATTATTGAACAATCATTCGTTAATCTTATTGGAGTATATGATTAAAAAGAGAGGAGTTTCCGCTTGGCATAGCGCAAAGAAGCCCAGCTCGGTGCGGTAGCCATGAGCTGGGCTTTTGGGTGTGGGCGGAGAGTATGTTGGGGCACAATCACCCAGTAGGATTTAATCTATCCCTACAATAAGCGGCACAACTTGTCCGGCGTGGACATCAATCAGGCCCAGGTCAGTCAGCTTCAGCGCCGGGCTAACCGGCAAGGAATGCGTGCACAGCGACATAATCGGATTATAGTGCTCGTAGCCGAGAGATTCCATTGCCTCGCGAAGCTGCTTTACAGCTTGACCGAACTCCTCGAATGGTTCCTCTGACAAGATGCCTCCAACAGGTAGCGGGATGTGAGCGAGTACTTTGCCATCTTTTACGACACAGAAGCCGCCCTGATCAGCAATTACCGTATTGGATGCAAGCGCCATATCTTCTGGCGAGTGTCCAACGACTAGCAGATTATGATTGTCATGAGAATAGGTCGTTGCAATCGCTCCGTGCTTGATCGTGTTCCCTGTAATAAGCCCGTAAGCACGATTGCCGTTTTTGCCATACCGTTCAAAGGTGGCAATTAAGCCATACGGACTGTCCTGCCAGTTTAGAACGCCGTTCTCTACACGTACCTGCTCATGTAGTTCATTCGTGTTTGTCGTTCCGTTTATGACTTCCATGACACGGCAGGTATGTTCGCCATCCACTGCCTCTACAGCAACGCGGAAGTCATCTCCTGTAAGTGCAGCAAGCTGCACACTCTTGTAGAAATGCGGCGGAAATTGACGCTCACCGCGCTCTTGTTCATAAGCGGCCCCGGCTTCATAGGCTAGGCGACCATGCTTAAATACCGCCTCAATCTGAAATTGTTCGATATCGCTAAGCAGAACGAAGTCCGCGATCTTATTCGGCGCAATCGCACCACGGTCGTAGAGACGCATCCGTCTCGCTGGTGTATAGGTTGCCGCATAGATCGCACGCTCCGGTGTCATGCCCATCGAAATCGCCTTTTTAACAAGATGATTCAAATGCCCGTTCTGCACAAATGTGTCCGCCATTACGTCGTCTGTTATGAAGCAGAATAACTCCGCAACGTCTTCATGAATGAGCACATTCATAATATCCGGCGTCATCGACTTCTCTTGAATTTCGAGGAACATGCCGTTTGCCAGCCGATCGCGCATACTGTCCACGGCCTGCTCCGTATGGTCTGAATCGACACCTGCGAACATGAAGCGCGCCAGTTCCAGATCGACCAGCTTCTTCGGTGTGTGTCCTTCAATAACGAGTTGTGGATAATTTGTTCGAACATGATTCAAAATGCGATTCGTTTTGCATTCCGGATCACGCAGCACATCAACCGAGTTCATTATTTCGCCTAAGCAGATAACCCGTTCGTCCTGCAGCAGCTCATCAATATCGACAAGATCGATTTCACCGCCTGTAGTCTCAAGCGGCGTTGCGGGAACAGAGCTCGGAATGGCATATAAGATGTCCGCAGTGCAGCCTTCGCTGGCGTGAATCATTTCCTTGACGCCTTCCACGCCAAATACATTGGCCATCTCATGGGGTTCGGATACAATGGTCGTCACCCCATTCTTGATCAGTCCGTGTGAGAACGTTTTTGGCGTTACCATCGTGCTTTCGATATGAAGATGAATATCGACAAGCCCTGGAATCATATATTTTCCAGCTCCATCGATGACTTTAGCCGCCTCGAAAGTCTCTGTTCCACGGGCACCGATGTAGAGGAATCGCCCGTTTTTAATCGCTGCATTACCTGTGATGAATCGTTTTAAATATACGTTATATACGTTGACGTTTGTTACCAACAAATCTATCTTCATCGCACTTCACTCCTCGTTGTCCTTCGTTGGTCTCCTAAGAGGTTGTTCAAAAATCCGCGCTGGAACGTATTCCTACTTCGAGCTTCTCACCAGGACAACCTTTTCTTTCGGCAATACCAGTTTCACAGCAGTGCCGTGTTCAAATGGCGTCTCCATTTCCCGGTTCACCGTGAATTCCCCAAGCGCCGTGTCCACAACATATTGATATCTTTGACCGAGGAACGTGCTAATTTTGACTTGTCCGGCAATGAGGTTTCGACCTGCTGCGATATCCTCTGCAGTCAAGCTGCCGATCCCTGCTGTACATTCGCTATCTGTTGCTACCATAAGGTCGTCCGGACGAATCGCACCTTTCATGGAATCCGTCAGCGGATATCCAGAGCGGTGGATAACTTGCAATTGCGTGCCTTGCGCGCCTTGGAGCGTAATAACGCCGCCGTCATCATGCATTTCGCCAATATCAATAAAGTTGTTGAAGCCAATAAACCGGGCAACAAACTCGGTTGCAGGGAACTTGTAGATGTTCGCAGGAGCGTCTAATTGCTCGATTACGCCTTTGTTCATAATGGCGACCTTGTCTGAAATCGAGAAGCACTCCTCCTGGTCGTGGGACACATATACACTCGTAATGCCAAGCTGCTTCTGAATACGGCGAATTTCAACCCGCATATTAACTCGCAAGTTCGCATCCAAATTGCTGAGTGGTTCGTCGAACAGCAGCAGATCCGGCTGAATGACGAGTGAGCGGGCAATCGCGACACGCTGACGCTGACCGCCTGACAATTCACCAGGGAATCGCTTCTCGAATCCTTTTAAATCGACAACCTCAAGCATCTCATGCACACGCTTAGCGATGGCTGACTTGTCCACCTTACGCAGCTTCAATCCATAAGCAACATTATCGAACACATTCATGTGCGGGAAGAGCGCATAGCTCTGGAATACAAACCCGAAGTTGCGCTTGTTGACCGGAACCCGCGTGTAGTCCTTCCCTTGGAAAAGGAATTTGCCGTCCTTCGCTTCCAGAAATCCGGCGATAAGACGAAGTGTTGTTGTCTTGCCGCAGCCAGAAGGCCCGAGCAGAGAGATCAGTTCTCCTTCGTTCAGGCTCAAGTTAAAGTCTTTAAGAATCAGGTTCTTCTCATAAGCAACCGATATATTTTGAAGGGATAGCAATTCCATTATCGTTGGCCTCCGATGTATGCTAGTTATTTTTCGTAAAGTAGGAGAGTCCCATTAAGCGTTCAATCGAGAACATAAGCAATGCCGTTATCATCATAAGCAGCACGGAAATCGCTGCGATCGTTGGATCGAAATAGTTCTCAACATAGGTAAGCATTTGAATCGGCAGCGTACTTACCCCTGGACCCGTCATAAACACGGATATATCCACATTGTTGAACGATTCCAGGAACGCGAGCAGCACACCAGCGATGAGACCCGAGCGAATATTCGGCAGCACGACCGTAAAGAATGTCTTCAATCGACTAGCACCTAAGCTCATAGATGCCTCTTCCACCGAATAATCGAAGTTTGATAAACTCGACCCAATAACCCGAATAATGAAAGGCATCATGAGCACGATATGTCCGATGAGCAAGCTGGTATATACGGGCAGCTGGAATCGAACGACTAAATATTTGAGCATCGTAAATCCAAGCACGACACCGGGAATTAGGATCGGTGATATAAAGATCGAGTTGAGTAGTCCCTTGCCCTTGAATTGATAGCGACTTAACGCATAAGCAGCAGGGACGCCGAGCAGCAGCGCAATCAGATTACCGACAAGCGCTACGATAATCGTAACTTTGAACGTGGTTAAAAACATATCAACTTCAAAAATATTCTGGTACCACTTCAGCGAAAAGCCTTCCGGTGGGAACTTCAGAACTGAGCCTTCCCCGAAAGATGTCGCCATAATGATAATAAGCGGCCCTAGCAAAAAGATATACGCCAATATCGTAAATACGGCAAGTCCGTGATGTTGTTGTTTCATAAGAAGTTAACCCCCGTTATCCCTTCGGATTCAATTTGCGAGCGAGTTGATTCATGAGCCCGATAATGATAAAGGTGACGACAATCATAACGGTCGCAATAATCGATGCCATATCCCAATCATTAAGCGTCATTGCATTCTGATATAGGAACGTTGCGACTACACGCTGCTTGCCACCCAACAATTGCGGTGTTGTATATGCCGTCAGACTGCCTACGAATACGAGGATACTGCCGACGATTAGTCCCGGTACACATAGCGGCACAATCACTGTCATGAATCCTTTCATTCGGGATGCACCGAGGCTGGATGAAGCGTTCAACAAGTCGCGATCAATGTTCTCCATAACGCCTACGAGCGAAATGATCATGAGCGGCAAGAACAGATGAATCAGACCGATCATCATCGAAGTCGGGGTGTACAATATTTTCATTGGCTCATCAATAAGTCCTATACTGGTCAGCAGCTGATTTACGAGTCCATTCTTGCCGAGAATGACCATCCAGCTAAAGGAACGCACGATGGCGCTCGTCATGAGCGGGAAAATAGCCAAGGCCAGCAAGATTCCTTTCGTGCGTGCCTTCTGCTTCGAAATATAATAGGCGACCGGAAATCCGATCAAAATGCAGGCAATCGTGGTGATGGCACTGACCTGCAATGTTGTTCCTAATATTTTTAGCATGAACGGATCGCTGAGCAGCTTGATATAACCTTCGATTGTAAACTGGCCTTCACGGAAGAAGGTGGATCCAATCGTCATAAAGATGGGGATGACCATGAACACAGTCAAAAACAATAGTCCTGGCAGCAGTAGCCATACGAATGGTTTTTTCATCGGTTACGTCTCCTGTTTCTCATGGTGTCTAAGCTTGCAGTATGGAGATAAAGCGTTCCATGAACGTGTCTCCATCTACTTCTACACAAACATTTACATTCGGCTCTTGGCCGAGGCGATGTTGCACGTCACAGACGGTCTGCCCGTCGCACAGATCGCTTCTTGTCTCGACATCAACATAATACCGGCATGTCTTCATGATGCTATCGTCTATAGCCACGTAAGCCGCAAGCGGATCATGCATGGCGCACGCCTCAACTCCGTTGCGCATGCGGTAGCGATCCATATACTGTTCGGTGCAGGTACGAACGAAGCTGCCGAGCGGCGTGTTATCGAGCTTCTGTAAATGCTCCGGCCGCAGCAGCGCCTGACGTGTGACATCCAGTCCAACTAGCGTCAGATCGAAACCAGCGTGAAGTACAATCTTGGCTGCTTCCGGATCAACGTATATGTTGTATTCCGCCACAGGTGTTACATTGCCGTATGTCTGCAAGGCGCCTCCCATTACGATGACACGCTTGACGAGCTGTGGCAGCTCGGGGCAAGCACGAAGCGCGATTGCCAGATTCGTAAGCGGTGCGGTCATAATGAGCGTCAGTTCACCAGGGCGCTTCTTCGCTTGTTCGATGATGAACTGAGCTGCATGCTTCTGATCGGGTTCAAGCTCAGGCGGCAACATATCGGAGAGCGCACCGCCCAACCCGTCGTTGCCATGCACCGCATGCTCAAAGAACGTCGGGCGCATCAAGGGCTCGTTCGCACCCGGGACGATGGGAACCGTCCAGGTGGATACGCCGCTTGGGCAAGAATTAGCCTCCGTGTCATAAACGATTTCGCTTCCCCCAGTATCTGAACCCCGGCCGTTTCTATCCAATTGCTGCAGCATGTGCAACACTTTCCGGGTATTTAACGTCGCCTGCGCGAGCGAGACGTTGCCATTAACCGTCGTCACGCCTACAAGCTCCAGTTGTTTGCATTTCCATACAAGCGCCAGTGCCAATGCATCATCCACGCCCGTATCGACATCTATAATAACGGGCTTTCGCTGTACAGGAGCGGTATCTGTAAGCATCATGTCAACCTCCTGCCTGTTGGTGAGAATAAAAAGGGAGGGTGCGATAAACGACAGCCCTCCTCCTTTAGATAAAGTTCAAATAAAATCTTGTTCGAACTTTCATTATTCTGGACTTTACTCGATTTCACGGTTCCAGCGGTCAATCCAACCGCTCATTTGCTTGTTTACCTGGTTCAAATCAAGGGTCTTCAAGTTCTCAACGACATCTGCGCCATAAGTAAGACCTTCAGCTTCTTCAGCTGTCAATTTCGCTTCTTTGTTAGTTGGGGAGTCGATACGATCTTTAGCGTTCGCCTCTTGCACTTCTTGGCTCAAATGCCAGTTGATGAATTTTTCCGCCAATTCTTTGTTTTTCGAACCTTTGACGATGTTGACTGTATTCATAAGAGCATAAGCGCCTTCTTTAGGTGTAATATATTGCGCGGATGGCAATGCTTCCTTCAAGCTGCCGAAGAACGTATCTTGAATCGGAGCAGCTACGATTTCGCCTTGCGCAAACATGTTCACGAGATCCGCGGATTTGGAATAGTATTTGACAACACCCGGATTGATTTCTTTGATCGCTTTAAAAGCCGCTTCGGTATCCAAATCCTGGCCGCCTCCGACTTTCGCTGCGAAATCCATCATCATCGGGCCTGTCGTAATTGTAATGTTCGGAAGCGCGATTTTATTCTTGAATTCAGCCTTCCACAAGTCACTCCATGATTCTACCGGCGTCTTCACGTCATCGCTGTTCACGGCCAGACCGAACTGGGCGACGGTATGCGCTGGGCCATAGTCCTCTCCGGTCGGAGCCTTCGCAATATCATACAGCTTCTCGATGTTCGGAATGTTCTTCCGATCGATCTTCTCGAGCAAGCCTTCCTCAGCCGCTTGCAGCGCATAGTAGTCGGACAAGTAGAGGATGTCTACCTTCGAGCTGCCTTGGCGAATTTTGTTCAAGCGATCGGTGTTATTCCCGATCTCGGTGACGATTTTAACGTTATATTGTTTCTCGAACGGCTCGTACAAATTTTTCTTTAGTTGATCTTCCGCAAAGCCCCATGTCGAGATGACCAGTTCTGTCGGTGCTTCTTTGCCGCCTTCAGCTGCTTTGTCTCCGCCGGAGCAAGCGGTCAGCAATGTTCCCATCGATAGTACGAGTGCAAGTGTTAACTTTAATTTTTTCATAAAAATAGTTCCCCCTGTTGTAAGTCTAAGTTGAAACATTTTACAATCGAATCGTTCTCCTTAATTCTGAAGAAGCTCTACGCTTGTAATAACCTCTCTAAATTTACTTTGTCACGATAAAAAGAACTCAGGGAGATTTCCCGAGTTCTGGCGTGGAAAAAGTAGGTATTCCCTTCTTGCGCTGTCCGTGTATGGGTGTAACAAGTTCTCATCCTGCATTGCATTCGGATGATGGACAGGCAAAGCGTGCAAAACAAATCCCTGATGGATTCATGAGGAAATTCTTCTTCTTCGTAGCCAGATCATTTACGGTGATCTGTAGAAACTCTCGGGCCAATTCCCGGGATTATACGAAAAATACGGTGTATTAGGTTATCTACACACACATTGTATAAGCATTACGCGTGATTGTCAACGTAAAATCCGAACATTTAATCATTTATATTTATTTATGTTCGTGTTTTACAGGAGGAAACCGCTCCGTATTTAAGGAGTGGTTGTTACCAGAATCAAAATAATAAATATTGATTATGTGAATAAGGACAGCGATAGAGTTTGTTTCTGAATTAGGAGTTATGGACTGTTTTTTTGTGATACCTATTTCCTATATTTGACTGTATAATCGATAAGGATGTATTCAACGTAAAACATATAAAAAATAGTCGAAGCAAGGTGGTTCTAATCTATGAAATTATCATTCTACAGATTGCAAAAATTACTTCTTTTGCCTGCAGTCATGATTCTCCTTTCAATGTTGTCTATCACTAAAGCCCATGCAGCCGATGTTCAGCAGCTTACGGAACAAAGAACGAAACAGGACATACTGGATAAGTGGCAGCAATATAAACCAATGGACACGGGGTCGTCCTATATGGCGCCTGAACGTATTTATTTGGAGCAGCCGAGTGTGAAAGCCCCCTACACAGAAGGGAAAGTTAAGCCAGAGTACATTGAAGACGGCATTAGAGCCGTAAACTTTGTTAGATATTTATCAGGCTTACCCGACGACGTTACAGCGGATGAATCGCTTGCAAAGCAGCAGCAGGCCGCCGCGCTCATCAATGGTCTGAATCAGAGGTTGAGTCACTCCCCATCCATGCCCTCAGGTATGGAATCCTCCTTGTTTACGCTAGGAAGTGGGGGAGCTAAGACTAGTAATTTATATTACGGAAGCAGAACCTTTTATGCCAATGTTCTTGGCTATATGTCGGACAGTGACAAGACGAATATCGACCGTGTAGGACACCGTAGATGGATTATGAATCCGCAGATGAAGAAGACTATGTTTGGTATGGTACACGCGGAAAACAACGTCCCTTATGCATCGATGTACGCCATGAATAAAGACCGTTCAGCTTCAGAAGTCCAGTATGATTATATTTCTTGGCCTTCGGCGGGTTATTTTCCGCAGGAAGTATTTGATGAAGCCGACGCTTGGTCGGTGTCCCTTAATCCCGAAAAGTATGATAGGAACAGAATAGAAAATATCAAGGTGAAGATGACTAGGGTCAGGGACGGGAAAGAATGGTCGTTTGATGGAAATGACAGAGATCCTTCGGGCAAATACTTTAACGTACAGACAAGCTATTACGGCATCCCGTTTGCGATTATTTTTAGACCCGATCAGATTGGTCAATTCACTCAAGATGATGTTTTCAACATTCAGATTACAGGTTTGTATGGAGTTGGAGGCAATGAGGCTCAGGTCGAATTTAAAACGGTGTTTTTTAAAATGATGCCTGGCTTATTGCCTCGTTACGATATTGAGATTCAAAAGGGTGAGACGCTTCAAATGGGGCTTTCTGAGGGGCTTCAGACGAATGGCAACACGTTCAAAAGCGGAGACAGCAATATCGTTACGATCGATATGAACGGACAAGTCAAAGCAGTCGCCAAGGGAACGACATGGATTTCTGTGAACGATTATTGGGATTTGAACAGCAAAGTACACATTACCGTGACGGGTGGGCAAGCGTTGGAAAAGGTCAGTAATTGGGCTCTTGCAGATTACAAAAAGGCAAAAGGCAACGGCATTATTGGCTGGCCGTTCGATCACTCTTATCAACAACCGATAACACGGGTTCAGTTTACTGAAATGTCAGTACATATGATTGAAACCATGCTTGGCCGCAATTTATATTTTGACGTTGCTGAAGTAAAGTCTCCTTTTAAGGATGTGGACGAATGGACAGTGACATGGGCAAGCCAAAGCGGTATTATTAATGGCACATCTGCACAATCCTTCTCGCCAAATTCGACGATTACAAGAGAACAGGCCGCTGCGCTTATTCTCAATTTATATTTGAAAACGCATGAATTGAAAGGTGAACAAGCGTCAGTAGGCTCAGTAGGAAACTCATTATTTATGGATGACAGTAAAATCTCGTCATGGGCGAAGAGTCAGGTGTACCAAGCGATAGACTTGTCATTAATGAAAGGTACGGGGAAGAATCAATTTAATCCCAAAGGTGAACTTACATACGAGCAGACATATGTGTTATTGCAAAATTGCTTTGAGAAATTGATGAAATAATGAGAATTCATAAGAATGATAAACAAGTAGTCTTTTTTACACAACAAACCCACCGGAAAACTAAAACTACCGGTGGGTTTGTTGTTGCCTTATTGAGAGCGTGGCTTGGCCGCTGGACGCTTGCGCCAAAACAGCTGCAGAGCAAGCTTGGCGCACCATAATGCAAACGCTAGAAACAGCAGTGCCCATATCAACGCGGGTACAATGGTTACGTTCGCTAAGTTCGCAGCATCGCCAGCCCGGCTCGGCTGACGGATGGCATACAACAGGAGCGAAAACGGGCCCATGACGGATTCCTCCAGCGAGAGGAAGGCGAGCAGTAGAAAGTACGCGTTGCGGATACGTGTTCCAAGGAAATAGAATACCAAAGTGATCACGACAAATATGCTGAGCCACCACACACCGTAGCCGTTGCGTACGAATAGAAGGGTCATGAGCACGGCAATCCCCGAGATCACCAACAGCCCTTCTCCTTGCTTCCGCTTGGTATAACCATAGAACATTAGAACGGAAAACAGAGAAGCGGAAATGTAGCCGGAAAGGGATACCGCAATCGTTCTCCATCCGGAAGCAAGGACGGAATAGGTCGTACCGCTATGATCTGGATTTAACTCAATACTGAGCACACGTCCTGACAGTAATAGTGTAGCGACCGCGTGTCCCAGCTCATGAATCATGGTGTCCATAATGCGGAACCAGGAGGAGAATGGTATAAACCGGGTCAGCACGGCTGCGCCGACAAGATACAGAATTGTTTTTAGCCATTTGTTCATGGATAAAATTCCTTTCATGCCATGGCTCCATATGGTGAGCAACAGAAGCCTTGATTTTTAATGCGTACGCCTGTAAACAGGGAAAAGCTGTTTGGTAGTGAGCAGCAGACAGCACACCTTTTCCTGTGATAGAATGGAACATATGTTCCTTAATTGATTGTGTACTGTTTTGTTTCTACTATGTAGTATAGATGCCGGATAACAACTTGTAAAAGAGCGGCTTTATGGATGGACGGGAATGGTATAATTGGTGGAGTGATGGAGGTACAAATCAATGGAACATTTCAGGAAAAAAGATGAAATTAACATAGATAACGTCCGGCATACCATCGTGCGTAACAACGACATCCGGTTTGCTGAATTTGAGCTGGGTGGGGATGAGAGGGATACTCCGATTCCGGCGAGAAAACCGAGTACGGTTGAAGGTCGGCAGAACGGAAATCTCGGTGGTTTGCAGGAAGGTCGTGCAGGAGCCGAGCTTTCGTTGGCTGATCTAAACTTCTGGGATGAAATAGATTTAGATGGACGGGCCTCCATTTCACCGGATGCCTCCAATGAACGGAACATAGCCTTACGGGAGAAGGGACTCCACTCTGCCCTTTCTTCGCAGGAGGCATCAAATCAGGAGGAGTTATCTCCTTCGGGTGAGAATGATCGTTTGCATATGGCAGATATTCCGCTGCAATCAATCACCGTCTCTGCAGTCACACAGGCATCCCCACCCTCGGCAGGAATCCTTTCAAGTGAGGGTGTCCGCTATTACTCACGAGAACAGCAATTTGTAATACGAGCCCGCGAGCTGGCATGGCATGTAGAGCTGGAGCATCCTTTTGTACCCTTTAAAAGCTATTGGCCTACGTACGATAATATGTCATCCGCTCAGTATAAGTGGTACTTCTATTGGCGGGAAGAGGTGCGGTCGGGCCGTTATCCGGATACTGACTTATCTTATTTGTTTTTATATATGTATGAGCTGATTAACGGGATCGGCTGGAGCAACCCCGCTCAGGGCTGGCAGCTGCTTGATAGTGTTTGGAATGCGTATCGGCAGCGATTTCCTAAGCTAGATTCTTATGCGAAGGAATGGTTATTTGATTTTTCGTTAATTCATGAGCTGGATATGCCGGTAATGGAAACCTACAATCGTATTCCGCGCAGCTTGTCCAGTGAACTAAAGGAGCTGGAGTGGTTGCGCAGATTTACCGCCCAGCCGCTTACGCTGAACTGGGATTTGCTCAATGACCTGATGGACTATGAACCGAACAAGAGCCGATTTTACCAGGAAGGCGGACGTAAGGACATGAAGACTTACGGCCCTAAAGTGGTCGCTCTTGTGGATGCCTACCTTGGAAAAACAAAAGGCCAGCGTCTCATTGACATATTTAAGCCCCGCGAGCGGATGCAAGAAAGATATATATTCCGCAGCGCTGTATATGATTATGATATTTATGGCCGTACGGCTTCGGTTATGACACTGCCAATCAGTGGACATGCTCCTCTTCGTCATTACATTACGAACCTGATTCGGATGATGGAGAATAAGCTGCGGGAGCTACGCGGATTTAAGGGAAGACTGCGTGGAATCGAGGTGGATCCTGAAATTGAGAAGCTGGTGGCACGCTTTTTGAAAAAGGAGATTCATCCAGCAGAGAATGATTCGACAGGGAAAATGGCACACCCGGAGGTGCAGATTGACCGTGCGAAGTTGTGGCGAATCCAGCAGGAATCGGACGATGTCCGCGATATGCTGCTGGTGGATGGGCCAGAGAATTCAGAACCTATTCCAGGAACTACGTCGAGAAAAGAGTCTTACACTCGGAATGTTCCGATTCAGATGGATATATTTGAAATGGACAGGGTTGCAGATGATTCGGTCTTGGAGCCACCAACGATGATGTCGGTGAATGAGAAGAAGGGGTTGTTTACGGAGGAAGCACTGGTTGTGGATATTGAGTCTGTAGACCATCTCGCGTGCATTGGAAATAAAGACGCGGAGGAACAGGCATCTGCTCCAGTTAGCGATCATTTAGCTTTGCAACAGAGTACGGCTAATGAACCGTCGACAACAATAGCAATCACACAGAGTACGGCTAATAAACCATTAGCAGCGACAGCGACTCTACCCGATGTATCCATAAACTGGGACACAAAGAATCTGGATAGTGAATGGCGCGAGCTGGCTGAACAGTTGACACCAGCACATCTGGAAGCACTGTACGCTCTGAAGGTCGGCTCTGATCTGGCTATGCTTCAAGCGGCAGCTGAACGGGCCGGTTCGATGCCTGCACTGCTCATAGATGAAATTAATGATACCGCGATGGAAACGATCGGCGATCTGCTGATCGACGGGGAAACCCTCGTGGATGAATATATAGCGATGCTTGATCAATTAACGAGGTGATCAACGATGAATGAATTGAAAATACCCAAAAGGCTGACCACGGCGCTGGTCAACTCGCTAACGGCAGGGGTTGTACCGAGAGTAGGGCTTGAGCATATCGCGGTAGGCCGCAAACCGGAAGTGGAAGCCATACTGCGTGATATGGATAATATTGCGGAAGGTGGAGCAGCTTTCAAGCTCATTACCGGACGGTACGGCAGCGGCAAAAGTTTTCTCCTGCAAATTATTCGCAATTACGCGATGGATCGGGATTTTGTTGTGGCCGATGCGGATTTATCACCAGAGCGGCGGCTTGTCGGTACGAAGGGTCAGGGACTGGCCACTTACCGCGAGCTGATGACCCATCTCTCCACACGCACACGCCCGGACGGTGGGGCGCTCGAGATGATCCTGCAGAAGTGGATCGCAGCGATCCAGCAGGAGATCATGCAGGAGTCCGGGCTACGCCCCGGTGACGCCGCATTGAATGAGCAGGTGGAGCTGCGGATTTACGCGGTAACCAGTAGCATGCAGAACCTGGTGCATGGGTTCGACTTTGCCAAGGTACTCGCTGCTTATTGGAACAGTTACAAGCTCGGTGACGATGACCGTAAGCAGGCTGCTCTCCGCTGGCTACGCGGGGAATACCCTACAAAGACGGAGGCACGCAAAGACCTTGGCGTTGGCGTCATCATTGACGATGACAGTTGGTATGACTATATCAAGCTGTGGTCGGAGTTTACGGCGGCCATAGGCTATAAAGGGCTACTGCTCTTCATCGACGAGGGTGTTAACCTTTACAAAATTACAAATTCGATATCCCGTCAGAGCAATTACGAGAAGCTCCTGACGATGTTTAACGATACGATGCAGGGCAAGGCGGAACACCTCGGTATCTTTATGGGCGGCACACCTCAGTTTGTGGAAGATGAGCGGCGCGGGCTGTTCAGCTATGATGCCCTCCGGTCGCGTCTGATCGACGGCCGTTATGGCAGCAGCGGACTCAAGACTTATACCTCACCGATATTGAAGCTGGACATGCTGTCGTACGAGGAAATCCTTATTCTTTTGCAAAAACTGCGGGATATCCATGCCCTTCACTTTCAATATGCAGCGGTCTTGACCGACGATCAGCTGATTGCGTTCATGCAAAATGCCGTGGGTCGACTAGGTGCCGAGGAGCTGCTGACAACCCGCGAGGTGGTGCGGGACTTTATGGACCTCCTGCATACGCTACATCAGCATCCAGAAACGACGTTTGAAGATTTGCTGGGTGAAATGACGGTGCAGCCTGCCAAGCATGGGGACAAAGATCCAGATGATATGGAAGACTTCCTGGCGGAGTTTGAGTTATGAACCCGAACCCGTTCTCCAGGCTTGCGCCCTTCATTCAGGAATATATATACCGGAAACAATGGGACACGCTCCGTGAAGCGCAGGTCGATGCGTGCCGGGTTCTGTTTGATACGCATAACCATCTACTCATTGCTTCAGGCACGGCATCGGGCAAGACGGAAGCAGCGTTTTTCCCGGCCCTTACAGAGCTGTATGAACGGCCTTCCTCTTCTGTCGGTATTTTGTATATCGGTCCATTAAAGGCGCTGATTAACGACCAGTTTGAGCGAATCCAAGAGCTACTGCGGGAGGGGGAGGTTCCCGTATGGCATTGGCACGGGGATGTGTCCCAAACCGAGAAGACGAAGTTGATGAAAAAGCCTTCCGGCGTTCTTCAGATTACACCCGAGTCGCTCGAGGGGCTGCTCATGAACCGCCCGAATGCGATACCGGCGCTGTTTCAGGATCTGCGATATGTGATCATCGACGAGGTTCACGCCTTTATGGGCGCGGACCGGGGTATTCAGGTGCTGAGCCAGCTGACGCGGATCGAACGGATGGCGTCTTGCTCGCCACGGCGAATTGGATTGTCTGCTACGCTCAGTGATTATGAGACGGCAGCGGGATGGCTTGCAGCCGGGACCCGGTATCCCGTCGAGGTGGTGTCTCCTCAAGGCGGCCGGAAGCTGCGGCTGAGTGTGGAGCACTTCTCCTTCCCGGATGCACGGGATGAGAAGCAGGCCGAGCAGCTGGAGCATGCTCGTAAAGCTTATTATGATTTTGTATATGACCATACCCATCTGAAAAAAGCACTCGTCTTCACCAACTCCCGTTCCGACGCGGAGCTGACAACACTGGAGCTGCGCCGTATTGCCGCTAAGCGCCAGCAGCCGGACGTGTTTCACGTCCATCATGGCAGCATCTCGGCCATGCTGCGCGAAGAGACGGAAGCCGCGCTGCGTAGTGGTCCCGGTCCTGCGGTCGCCGCCGCTACACTTACGCTGGAGCTTGGCATTGACCTTGGGGAACTGGAGCGTGTCATTCAGCTCGGAGCGCCTTACAGCTGCTCCAGTTTTGTGCAGCGTCTCGGCCGGTCGGGACGGCGCGGACAGACATCAGAGATGTTGTTTCTATGTCCGGAAGAAGAGGATGAAGAAGCTCAGCTACCGGCACGGATGCCGTGGACTCTGCTGCGGGCTATCGCGGTCATCGAGCTGTATGTGCGAGACAAATGGGTAGAGCCGCTCACACTGAGAGAAAAGCCGATTGGTCTTCTGTATCACCAGACGATGAGCATTTTGAAGAGTATGGGAGAGGCAGAGCCTGCCGATTTGGCACGTGCGGTACTGACACTGCCTGCATTTCGCGGCATTGATCCGGATGAATACCGGATTTTCCTGAACTATTTGTTGCAGACCGACCATATCCAGCGTACGGACGAAGGGCCGCTTATTATCGGGCTAACGGGTGAGCGTATCGTGAACAACTTCCGTTTTTATGCCGTCTTTAAGGATGATGAAGAGCATGTCGTCTATAATGGCTCCGAGGAGATCGGCTCCATCACCACCGTACCTCCGCCAGGCTATTGCTTCTCACTGGCCGGCAAGTTGTGGAAGGTGGAGGAAGTGGATACGAAGCATAAAGCTCTTTATGTGAAGTCTGCCAAGGGCAAGGTTGATACCCTTTGGCTCGGCGCAGGCGGTGACGTACACACCTGTGTCGTCCACAAAATGCGCGAGGTGCTGGCTGACAGCACGCTCTACCCTTACTTGGCACCGGGAGCTGTGAACCGTCTCGAACGGGCGCGGCGTCTGGCCCGGGAAAGCGGGCTGTTGAAGAGCGTTGTCATTCCGGCAGGAGGCGACTCCATGTTTGTTTTGCCGTGGGCGGGCAGTAAGCAGTTTCGTACGCTGGAACGTCTGCTGAAGCACAATCTGGCTAACCGGCTGGCGCTTCGTTCCATCGTACCGATGGAGCCGTATTATATAGTCGTAGCGGGAAAGACGGATGCCGGCCATCTGATGGACGAGATTATGTCCGAATTGGGCGAATGCGAAGCCTCAGGTCCTGCAACACTGCTTGATCCAGATGAAGCCCCTTATCTCGGCAAGTATGACGAGTTTGTGGCTCCAGAGCTGGTCCGAATCGCTTTTGCAGTGGACGGGCTTGATGTGGAGGGATTGGCGGAGGTTTTGAAAGAGCGCTAGTATTCTGCAGAGGCCATAACCTGAATGTATGAGCGTTCTTACGTTTTCCTGTTTACGGTGAATAACGAGATGAGAATACCTAGCAAGAACAACGATTAACACATTTGCATAAACTGAGCAAGGCTGCCTAATCTCTAGGCGGCTTTTTTGTTCATCTTAACTTATATTTCACACAAAAATGACCGCGGTCTTTAAAGGACGGCAATGCCGTTTCTACTTGGATTAGAGTCTGTATAACATTTTGATAATATATTTTTATAAATTCCATCATATGGTAATATAAGCCTGGGGAGCGCAAAATATTTGTGCTTTCACGACAAATAAATAGCTGAGGTGAGATTGAGATGAGTAGAGTTGAGAAGAGCGGAGTAGCTAGAAATGAGGAAGAGCAGCATTTTGCAGCAAAAATGAATGAACGCGAGCGTGGATCGGTACAAGAACCTGTGAAGAAAACTAAGCTGGAGCTGGAACGGGTGGTGTTCATCGGCCGTACATTTGAAGAGTACATGCAGATGTTTGATCTTGAACTGGATCAGCTCAGCGGTCTGAACATTCTTGATTGTCCGGCAGGGGCTTGTTCTTTTACAGCTGTGGGCAGTCAGCAGGGATTGCATATTACCGCATGTGATATTGCGTATGATCACCAAATCGATGATCTGGAGCACAAGGGGCTACAAGATATTGGGCATGCGATGGAAACGATGGAAAAAGCAAAGGGTCTGTATCTCTGGGACTTCTATAAAGATGTGCAGGGTTTAGGTAAGTATCGCCATCAGGCACTTCAAGACTGTGTGGCAGATATGAGGAAGCGGCCGGAGCGGTATATCGCTGCTGTGCTGCCGGAGCTCCCGTTTGAAGATAAACAGTTCAATCTGGTGCTGTCAGCGCATTTTCTGTTTATGTATGGCGACCGGCTGGACTATGATTTTCATAAGAAGACGATTCATGAATTGCTGCGCGTCACCTCGAGTGAAGTTCGGATATTTCCGCTGGTTGATCTGACGGGGGCTCGCTATGAGCACCTGGATCAGCTGGTGGCTGAGCTGAAGGCAGAAGGATTGCAGACTGAGGAACGGAACGTACCTTATGAGTTTCTGAGAAATGCGAATTCCATGCTGTGTATCCGTAAAAAGCCAGTAGAAGCATAAGGTTAAAGAGGGATTATGGGGTATCCAACAGGTTACCCCTCAACCAGACCTATATATCTGATTTCTATACCGTTGTTTACTGCGACGATAATCAGGCCATGTTGATCGGCATCCGGAATGCTCTTTAGTATTTCTTCAGCCGTCGGGTTGCCGAAGTTTTGTGTCTGCTGAGATGAGCGGGCAGAGCAGGCTGTGAGCAGAAGCAGCAGGGACAAGAGGAAAATCAGCATTTTTCTCATTACAGATAAAAGTTACGTTGAGGGGACTGGCAATATAAATAAAAAAAATAGACTCATGCTCTGGCATGTGTCTATTTTTTGTTGGTACTCCTTAATGGGGTACCGCCAGCAAAACGCGAATTTACAACGCTAAGGAGTATTGAACAGAAAAAACGCCGGTTTTCACCACGCTAAGGGTGTAACCGGCGTTTTAAAGAGCCTTGTAAATAATTCCGTTAAACATAATTCTAATTATCTTGATGCCAAGCCCCCTCAAGTCATTAACATCCACTAATTAAAACATTTACCGAAGTCTAATTACATAGTTACTAACATCCTTTTTCATAACTACGTAAACGTAAACGTAGTTATCGTTTTAGCTATCCATCTAATTATCCCAAATAACATAATAATTTGATGTTCACAAACCACATACGTTTACGTGGTTTTCTAAAAATGATTACACTCAAACCTGCTTGCTCGCAGGACGATGATTATTATTACACGTACACATAAACGTTTACGTGTACGTTCCATTTTCTAGCTATACCAACATCAAGAACATTATAATAACTTGGTTAAAACAGAAATATCGTGTTATTATGAAGGGCGACACGATCAAAACACCTTTAAATTATAAGGAGGAAGAAATAAAATGGATCATGTTGATAATCAAATCCTTTTACATCTTCAAAATCAAGCTAGGATTTCCATGACTGAACTTGGTAAATTGGTGGGTCTATCCCAACCCGCTGTAACGGAAAGAGTCAAACGGATGGAGGAAAAGGGAATTATTAAGGAATATCGTGCAATCATTTCTCCTGAGAAAACCGGAAAAAATGTTACAGCCTATTTCCTGTTTAGTACCAGAGAATGCAATACTTTTCTGGATTTTGTCCGCACGTCACCCTTTGTCGTCGAGTGCCACCGTATAAGCGGAGAACACAATTTTTTAATGAAAGTCATGGCCGACTCCAATTACGCACTTGAAGAGTTCGGCAATGACTGTGATAAATATGGAACGTATACAATTCTAATTGTTATGTCTTCACCCATTGATTATAAACCCATCATTCCATCTTTCGAAGAGTTGAAAATGAGTTTATCCACTCTTTGATGTGAATCCATGTTCTCTTGCCCGCCATACTACGAGTAGAGCAATGAGTACTAGAATAAGCATAACCCATGGGAATGAAAGGACATCAACCGTTACAAGTAGAGCAGCACCGATTAATCCGCCAGCGCTCACAGCCAAATTCCATGCTGTTACCAGCATAGACTGAGCCACATCCACATTATCACCAGCAGCTTCAGCTACAGCCGTTTGAAGCAGTGACGCGGCTCCGCCAAAAGTCAACCCCCACAATGCAGCAGCCAAAAAGATCCCTACTGGCTGATTGCTACTTATTCCAAACAGCATGGATGCCAGGGCGAAACCCGCTAGGCTGATTAATACGAATGGACGAAGCATACGGTCAATCCATATCCCTGTAATCCAGAGCCCAACAGCCGATGCAATGCCAAAAACAAACAGTACAGTGTCAACACGCTGTCCAAGCCCAACCTGAGCGAGGTAAGGCGTAATATATGTGTAAAGAATATTGTGAGCCAGTACCCATATTAGTACGACAAACAAGATAGGCCGTACCCCCGGTATAACGAAGACTTTATGAAGGGGAAGTCTCTTATGAGCTGATTGACCAGCAAAGTCTGGAACCTTCAAGAGTACCCAGACGATCAGCAAGACAGTAAACAGTGACATGATTCCAAAAACTGTGCGCCATCCCACAAGTGTACCCAGTAATGTTCCCGCGGGGACACCGAGCGCCATAGCCAAAGGCGTACCTATTCCTGCTACCGCCATGGCTCGACCTTTGAGAGAATCAGGCACCATGCGACTAGCATAACCTGCTAACATTCCCCACAAAACACCCCCGGCTGCACCTGCCAAGAAGCGGGCAACAAGAGTTATTGTATAACTGGAAGACAGAGCTGTAACACTGTTGAACAAGAAAAAACAAATCAAGCTTAGCAACAACAGTGGTCGCCTCCTCCAACCGCGTGTAGCCGTAGTTAAAGGAATTGCTGCCAAGACGGAGCCAAGGGCATACAACGTAATGAATTGCCCAGCTAATGCCTCCGAGATTCCAAGCCCTTCGCTTATCTGGGGCAACAAACCAGCTGGAATGATTTCGGTCAAAAGACTGATAAACCCAGCCAAGGTAAGGGGAATTAATCCTACCCATGGAAGGCGAACAGAAGATGCAGTATCGGCATCGTCACGTGTAGTTTTATGTTTTTTCAATTTATGTCCTCCCCTTTTCGAAATTCTAATACAACAGCAGTGATCAATTGGCAGATATAAGCTTACCAAATCAAATTGCAACTTTACATAATTTAATTAAAGTAAAGAACCTGTTAAACCTATATATTAAATTTATAACATGGATATTTCCTTTAATTTTAATGCAAGCGTTATTATCGCACAAAAATAATCCATAAGTATGATTCATAACAGATTAACTGTCCATTTATTCAGTAACCTATAAATCTGAAGTGCGCTTCTTTAACACAAAAAATAAAACTAAGTCATTCCGCAACAAAACGCAGCAGACCTAGTTTTATTTTAAAAATTTATTTACGTATATATGTTGTAAATCTCTCCTCATAGAGATTCAGATAGACTAGTCCTGTCCGTAAACTTTTAAGTACACGTATACTTATCTTCCGAAATGCATCCTTAAAGCTTCATTAATGATTCTTGTTTTTTCGACTCTGCTATTTTCGGCGCTTTCTTATAGTAGGCATTTCTATTGTGCAATAAACACCTGCACCATAGATAAACAGCGAAATGAGCAGAAGAACGATACTATGACTAATCGCCGTAAAAACGACCCCTATTGCACCAATACCACCCGTTATAAATCCTGCTGCGAGACCTGAACGACGTCCGTAACGCTGAGAAAGTAGCCCAACAAACAATGCAGCCATAGCAGAACCCAGTGTGAACAACGATGCAGGAACGCCTGCAAAACTTTCAGTGCCTAGCATATCCTGAGCAAGGAGCGCTCCGATTAGTGACACCTGCGGCTAGTCCTGCACCACCAAAAATTTGTGATAAGACTACGATAAGCATGGTTCGTTTATATAGGGGTACCGCCAACCAAATGACATAAAACCAACGCTAAGGAACTCGATTTTATTCATATGTTCAGCCGGGATACGTGTAAAAATGGGTCATAAGCTTACTTTTATTTCCGAATTGCACGATATCAAATTTAAGTACAATGATTCACAATGTACATTTTAATAAATGTCCACGAATCACTCAACGACTTCACTAAAGCTTTTATAATGGGTGCACGCGGCTGTTCCCGCTGCATTTTTTCAATAATCGCTTCAATCAACTGCTTATCCTCTTCTTCCGCCATGGCGGATTTTAGCTCACCCAATAGCGTTTCTTTTGAGACATCTACCTTTGTCGAATGTCGTTGACCAAATCATAATAATGATAGTCATTGTTTAATTTCAAATACAAAATCAGCGGTTCCTTTAATACGTCCTTATCTTTACGGGATTGGCCAATTAATGTTTGCTCGACTTCGGCTTGTAATTCGTTTCAACGTGTTGTAGAATAAAAAACATTATGTAGAATAAAAAACGAAATGTAGAATAGAAGGGGGGACTTACCTATATGCAAATCACAAATGCTGAAATGGAGATTATGCAAGTCCTATGGGAAAGTGGAAGAAGGATGACGACAAATGAAATCATGGAATATTTTCCTGGGAAAAATAAGACGACTATTCTCACGCTTGCCGGTAGGTTATTAGACAAAGGGGCGTTGCAATCCGTGAAACTCGGACGTTCGCATGCTCATGAATATTGGGCAGCTATAAGCGAAGAGGATTACAGAAAAATGCAAACAAAGAGCTTCCTATTCTCCATCCATAATGGCTCTGCCAAAAGTTTGATTAGCTCATTGTTCCAGGCTGAGAATTTGACAAAGAAGGATATCGAAGAGCTCCGGTCCTTTATAAATAGCGAGGCAGACAGATATGATTAAATGGTTGTTAATGACCTCTCTTACCGGTAGTGTTGCAAGCTCATTATTCATTCTGCTACGAACGAAATTGGCATCAAAATATGGTGGCCGTAGGTATTATTACGCCAGTTTGATGGCATTATCGCTTTTTATTTTGCCGCTGCACTTTAACGTGTCAATTAATCAACCACTGTTTTCCCTTTATGAAAAACAGGTGCAACCAGATTCAACGAGCGCTGTTATAGAGATGACTGCAGCGATCGGATCGTCAATGCCTGACCAGACGGCAAGTGCCAGCACTACGTCTGAAAACCAAGATTTCTCTATTTTATCTGTAGATCAGTGGATACTTGGAATCTGGATGGTTGGTTGTTTAGCAATGTTGTACCGTTATTTTTTCGCTTACTTTCGCTTTAAAAAGCAAGCGATTCAATCCTCCCCGATCGATCGTATAGGAGATCTGAAAGTGGTAGTCAGCGATTATGTGCACTCTCCTATGCTAATTGGATTTTTCAAGCCGACAATCGTAATGCCAAACGCGAACATAAATGCAGAGGATTACCAACTTGCGCTGCAGCATGAATGGATCCACTACAAGCAAAGAGACGCTTGGATTAAGCTTATGGCGGTGTTGGTCAACTGCCTGCATTGGTTCAATCCGGTATCTTATCTTGCTTTAGCTAATATTAGCGAGGCCTGCGAATACGCCGTAGATGAACAAATAACGAAAGGCTTGAAAACTACTGAGAAGAAACGATACAGCGAGATGATTTTACATTTTGCTTCAAGTTCGCCTGTTCTGAACAGCAATCTGGCTCAACCAAAAAAACAGTTGTGCAGGAGGTTTTCTCTAATCATGAAACGAAATACGGGAAGCGGAAAAACGGTCTTAGGTATCTTCCTTGTTGTTCTAATTACAACTGTGTCAGTCTTCTCATCCTCCGTTGTTTTTGCTGAGAAATCCAAGCCTCTTACGGAAGATAGAGCTGACATTAAGACCTATTACGATACGTTCAAAACGCCTGAAGAAAATGTGGAAATCGCGCTTGGAACAAAGTCGATGCATACAAGCACAAATTTGTATATTGATGCTGATGGACGAAAGATCGATGATTTCAACCATACTGAGCCTTACTATAAAATTCATCAATATTGGCAGGATAAAGAGTCAGCTGCGAACATGATCAACAAAACGATGTCTATTGAAGGCCATACGGTAACGGTTGCTTTCAGTGAACGCGCGAAGGATTACATAGACGATAAAGTGATTAAACAGATGATAGTCAATCAAATTACTTTTGACTTGGACTACCAGGACCCAAAATATAAGTATGATCATCAGGCATTTATCAAAGAGCTTATGAAGCGGGGAGTTTATGTAATAGAGGAGGTTATTACTCCGAAACAGTTTACTTATAGCCTATCCCAAAAGACAAGCGGCGCCATCGCTGGTCATAAAATGTATACTTCGTATGACAAAAAAACAAAAATAGCAGACATTTTTAACGGAAAAGTTAAGCTGCCCAAAACTAATCTCAATGATATCGGTGAAATAAATCAGGCGGAAGAAACTTTAGCAAAACAAGGGGTACAGCTCGGTGCTGCCTTTGTCATAAAGAACGGCGAAACTTTAGCGATCAGTATAAAGGAATTGTCGGACAAAATGCCCAAGATTCACTTGGCGATCATTGATGAGACGACTGGCAAGATCGTGGATTCAATTTTCAATGCTTCTTTCACTTGGAGTAGGCATATTTACACGCCTGGGAAAAATGAAGTGAATCATTCTTTTAAAGTTGTGGCAAGTGGAGATGAGCAAGATCATGCAAAGTTAGAAATTTATACGTATAAGACTGGTAAAGAGGAAGTGAATATAGCAAATAAAGAGGAAGTGAAAGTGAACATAACAAATTAAAGAAGATTTCATAAGTCGGTAAAATTTCTAGAAGGGGGCGAGATGCCTCCTTTTTTTATTGTTTTTCCTTCTTACCTATTGAGGCCGACACACGAAAGTTTTGAGGGCTTTGTTAGGTGTTGTAGGATTTTTTTGTAATGCAGGATAAGGGGCGTATGACATTTGAAAACCTCCTTATTTCCCATGTTCAGTTAGTTACATTGTATTACATAGATATTAATAGATGGAAATGAAGCTTGTGTAAGGAATGCCTTTAACAGAAAAAAGAAACGCATGCTCAAGCATGCGTTTCTTAAAACTGTAGCTATATCGCACAGCGTTTGCTTCCGTACAGCTGTTAGTGCAGCACGGCGGTTTAGATATGCATCAATTGAAGCTTATGTCTACACCAGCACCTTGCGGAATTCCTCCGTCAGTAGCGGCATGATGTCGAACAAGTCGCCAACGATGCCATAGTCGGCCACCTTGAAGATCGGTGCCTCCGGATCTTTATTAATCGCGATAATGACGCGCGATTGGCTCATACCGGCAAGATGCTGAATCGCACCGCTGATACCGCAGGCGATGTAGATCTCGGGTGTAACGACTTTGCCAGTCTGCCCGATCTGAAGTGCGTAATCGCAGTAGCCTGCATCACATGCGCCGCGAGAGGCACCAACCGCGCCGCCGAGCAGATCAGCGAGTTCTTCAAGCGGCTTGAAGCCGTCGGCACTCTTGACGCCGCGACCGCCGGAGATGACGATTTTGGCCTCGGCGAGATCGATTTTGCCTGTTGTTTTGCGGACTACATCTTTCACAATGGTACGTAGCGATGGAGCCGGATAGGAGATGTCGACGATGTTAGAGTTTCCGCCGTCCGGAGACGGTTCCGCTGCCGGAATATTGTTCGGGCGGATGGTCACGACCCATGGGCCGGATTGGAACACACGCTTTTCGAACGCTTTGCCGGCATAGAGAGGGCGGGTAAAAGAAGCATTACCGTCTTCCACTTCAATCGCGGTTACGTCGGAAATCTGTCCGGCACTCATCGATGCTGCGATCAGCGGGGCCAGATCACGGCCGATGGCTGTGTGACCGAACAACACCACATCCGGCTGCGCTTCTCTAATGGCCGCCTGAACCGCTGCCATGTAAGCATCAGGAGCATAGTTATCCATATCGTCATGTTCGATCGTATATATCGTATCGGCACCGTACGAGGTTAAAGTGGAAGTAGCTTCAGTAATATTGGATCCTGCTAACAGGATGCGGATGCTGTCACCGTCTCCGGCAAGAATGTGGGCGGCACCCAGCGTTTCCAGTGCAACCTGGCGCAGCTTTCCGTCACGGCTTTCGGCGTAAACCAAAATGGTTTTGCTCATAACATTACCTCCCAGATCAATATAGGAATGAGTTCATCATGAATCAAACAATATCCTGCTGTCCAAGGTCAGCGCTCCTTCAGTGTTATCCCCTCAAGAGGATGGTATGACGGACGGCCCCTCAGCCATACACTCAGAGTAAGTACGTAGTAAACTGCATCCTTTTCTCGCAAGAAAAACTACCGTTAAGTGCGGTTTTCCTTCTTTTGAGGTATGTCGATAGACGTTTTTCTTCTAGGACATGTAATCGGATACAAAAAAAGATGTGTACAGCCGTCTCGATTAAATGACCTTGGACTGAGAGCGAAGGAGCGATACCAGTTCATGCGCTACTTCTGCCGGATCACCTTTCAAAATGCGGCCTGCGCTCCGCTCCGGCGGAAGGGACAGCTCCGATTGCTTTGTTGCCGGCAGTACATCTTCTGCCGAAATGCCGATGTCATCCAAAGTTAATGTTTTAAAAGGCTTTTTCTTCGCCTTCATAATGCCCGGAAGCGAAGGGTAACGCGGTTCATTCAAGCCTTGTTGGGCTGCGAACAGCGCCGGAAGCGGGAGTTCAAGCACTTCGAGGTCGCCCTCGGCGTCCCGGTGGACTTCAGCCTTGCCACCGCTGATCGTAAGCCGAGTGATCGATCCGGTATGCGGAATGCCGAGCATGCCAGCCAAGCGAACAGCGACCTGACTGGAGCCGCGATCGACCGAGAAGTTGCCGCCGAGAATCAGATCGGCATTTTCGTTGGACAAATAGGCGTGGAGTACTTTGGATACAGCGTATTCATCATCCGGTATCCGTTCATCGGAGATGAGTACCGCATCGTCCGCACCCATCGCGAGTGCCGTCCGAAGGGCTTCCGCTGTCCGGTCCGGGCCAACGGAGAGGAGGGTAACACTACCGCCGTGCTCATCACGCAGCTTTACTGCTTCCTCAACAGCATACTCATCGTACGGATTAATGACGAACTTTGCGCCGTCCTCGGCAATCGCGCCGTTATCAATCGTGATTTTTTCCTCGGTATCAAACGTCTGCTTGAGCAACACTACAATCTTCATCGGTCCAGCTCTCCCTTCAATATGAAAATCATGGGCGTACGATTCTGTCCATTTAGCTAATTTTGCATTACTTATTCTTTGCTGGAAATGCCATGCAGAAAAAAACTTAGCGTATCTTCGACCTGACCGCTTAACGGGTATTTGCGTCCCGAGATCAGCCATGAGGTTACCGCTTCATCCATCGATCCGAAGATGAGGTTTCGCACAAGCTTAATGTTTAGGTCCGAGCGGAACCGGTTCTCTTCTACGCCTTGCTTCAGAATATTCTCGATCAGCACAATATATGGCTTCAGTGCGCTGCCAATTTCCTTGCGTAGTTCCAGATCGCTCTGCCGCAGTTCAATCTGCGTGACATAGGCCAGCTCCGGATTGCTCTCCAGCTCGGTAAAGTGGATATGGCACACCGTGCGAAGTGCTTCGATCGGGTCGGTGATTCCTTCCACGCTGTCATGAAATTTACCGACGAGCTCACCGAGCTTTTCCTGGAACAGCCGGATCAGAATATCCTCCTTTCTTTTAAAGTACAAATAGATCGTTCCGTCGGCTACGCCGGCTGCTTTAGCGATCTTCGACACTTGGGAGCGGTGGTAGCCATTCTCGGCAAACACTTTCAGGGCACCCTGGAGTATAAGTTGGTACTTCTCATTTTTTTTACTTGTCATCTGCTCACCCCGATGTTAGAATACAGTTAAATTTATGAATGAATACTCATTCATTTCTTGTTCCCATCATAAAATACGTCAGAAACATTGTCAATGCTGTGTTTACAGGATCGATGAAAATGTTCGCAGCCTGACCGCAGCACCCTAAATAGAAGAGAGGAGGGACCCTGATACGGTCGGCCGAATGACCGTTATTTTTTGTCCTATATATGAAAGCGCTTCATATCTCGTCCCACTTTTGTCACAAGTTCTGTTGACATTTCAAGTTGCATTCCACGAGGTAATGATGAGGATTTATGAAGCAGAAGACAGCAATTAGAGGATTTTAAACACAAGGGGCTGATGAGGATGATCTGGCAAATAATCAACGCGCTGCTCTTTGTCGGTATAACAGGTTGGGCGGTTTATATGTTCGCCTCTGTCGTATATCGCCGGTATTTGTACATCCGTCTGGGACAGCCAGCCAATCTCAAAAAAGATATGAAGGAGCGCCTGGGTCAATTTTTCATTCAGGTGTTTGGTCAGAGCAAGCTGTTTAAAGATCGCAAGAGCGGGATTATGCACTTTATCGTTTTTTACGGGTTCATAGTTTTACAGTTCGGTGCAATCGACATCATCTGGAAAGGGCTGACGGGGTACAACCTGTCGATTCCTGGACATGACGCGTTCATTCTGATGCAGGAAATTACGGTAACACTCATTCTTCTCGCGATTGGTTATGCTGCCTACCGGCGGTACGGCGAAAAGCTGAAGCGGCTGAAACGGGGCTGGAAGCCGAGCATTGTCGTTTTTTTCATTACTTCGCTGATGGCTTCTGTACTGCTGACGATGGCTTTCGAAAGAGTGATGGAAGAGCTGCCGGCGTCTGGTTTCGCACCGATTTCGTCGGCAATCGCCTCACTGTTCGCCTGGGTGCCGCATATCGGTGCAACGGTTGCCTACTTCGCGTTCTGGTGGATACATCTCATTATTTTACTCTCGTTCCTGCTCTATGTGCCGCAGTCGAAGCACTTCCATCTCATTACGGCGCCGATCAACATATTTGTGCGCAGAACAGAACCGGTGGGGCGTTTAAGCAAGTTGGATCTGGAGGATGAGGAAGCCGAGGAATTCGGTGTCGGCAAAATTGAGGATTTCACCCAGAAGCAAATGCTTGATTTCTACGCTTGTGTGGAGTGCGGCCGCTGCACGAATGTGTGCCCTGCTTCCAATACCGGCAAGCTACTCTCACCGATGCATATGATTGTGAAGCTGAGGGATCACCTGACGGAAAAAGGAGCCGCCCTCACCTCCAAGTCACCCTGGATACCAGCGGTGGTGTTCGGATCGCCGGGCATTCACAGGATGGAAGCCGGGGAGGAGCCTCTTGCAGAGTGGAGAGGTGAAGGGATCACGGACATCGGGCCAACGATGGCGGTTCAGAAGCGGGCTTGGCATCAGGTGGAGGGCGTTAACCCGCAGGATGTGGAGCTGCTCGGAGGAGTTATGACGGAGGAGGAAATTTGGGCCTGTACGACGTGCCGCAATTGTGAGGATCAGTGTCCGGTTGCGAATGAGCATGTGGACAAAATCATCGATCTCCGCCGCCATCTGGTGCTTATGCAGGGCAGTGTGCCGCAGGAAGGCCAGCGGGCGATGATGAACATCGAGCGCCAAGGCAATCCGTGGGGTATCAGCCGCAGCGACCGCAACAAATGGGTGGTAGAAGTCGATTCGGACGGCAGTCTCGGCCTGAAAATTCCGACGGTGAAGGAAAATCCGGGTTTTGAATATTTGTTTTTTGTCGGTTCCATGGGTTCCTATGATAACCGCAGCCGTAAAATCACCCGCGCCTTCGTGCGCCTGATGAATGAAGCCGGCGTGAACTTCGCTATTCTCGGCAATGAGGAAAAGAACTCGGGTGATACGCCACGACGCATGGGCAATGAGTTTCTGTTCCAGCAGCTATGCAATGAGAATATCGAGACGTTCCAGAAATACAACGTTAGTAAAATTGTCACGGCATGTCCGCACACCTTCAATACGTTGAAAAATGAATATCCGGAGTTTGGATTGGAGGCCGAAGTGCTGCACCATACCGAGCTGTTGGATAGGCTCGTGAAGGAAGGTCGACTTACGCCGACGTATGAGGTGCCGGAGACGATTACGTATCACGACTCCTGTTATCTCGGACGTTACAACGACGTTTATGAACAGCCGCGTGACGTGCTACGGGCCATACCGGGCGTGAAGCTGACGGAGATGGAGCGCACCCGTGAGAACGGGATGTGCTGCGGCGCCGGAGGCGGCCGGATGTGGATGGAGGAGGATGAAGGCAAACGGGTTAATCTGGCTCGTACCGAGCAGGCGCTGGCCGTGTCTCCAACGATGATCAGCTCGGCCTGTCCGTACTGTCTGACGATGCTGGAAGACGGAACGAAGGAAAAAGAAGTGGAAGAAAGCGTGAAAACGCGCGATATCGCGGAAATTTTGGAGTTATCCGTATTTGGTCCATCTAAAATCCATGAACGGGAGGTCGTTATGCAATGAGCAATATCATAACTAAAGAAGCCATAAACGGTTCCGGTGCCACGAGCAGAACTATATCCAAAGCAGCCGTCATCGGCTCCGGGGTCATGGGGTCGGGCATCGCTGCCCATCTCGCCAATGCAGGGATTCCGTGTCTGCTGCTCGATATGGTCCCGAAATCTTTGACCCCTGAAGAGGAAAAAGCCGGACTGACGCTGGACGACCCAAAGGTTCGAAACCGGCTGGCAGCTAAAGCGGTGGCGGGACTGCCGAAGGCGAGCACAGCACCTCTGTACTCGCCGGATTTTGCCAATCGGATTACACCAGGCAATACGGAGGATCACCTGAATCTGTTGAAGGAAGTAGACTGGATCATTGAGGTGGTGACCGAACGGCTGGAGATCAAGAAGAGTATTTTATCCCTTATTGAAGGTGTGCGTAAGGAAGGGGCGATTGTCAGCACCAACACCTCCGGCATTTCTGTGAACGAAATGGCTGAGGATTGTAGTGAGGAATTCCGCCGTCATTTTCTTGGTACGCACTTTTTCAACCCGCCTCGTCATATGAAACTGCTGGAGATTATCCCGGGTTTTGATACGGACCCCGAGATTACGGCGTTTATGACTGAGTTCTGCGAGAAGCGTCTCGGCAAGGGGGTGGTACTGGCGAAAGATACACCGAACTTTATCTCGAACCGGATCGGCACTTACGGTCTTCTGGTAACCCTGAAGGAGATGATCGAGAACGGATATACGGTAGAGGAAGTAGATGCAGCAACCGGTCCGGTGCTTGGACGTCCGAAGAGCGCAACCTTCCGTACACTGGATCTGGTCGGCATCGACACTTTCGTGCATGTAGCACGGAATGTGTATGACAGCGTGCCGGACGGGGCGGAGAAGAATGTATTCACGGTACCTGAGGTAATGAACGAGCTTGTAACCCGTGGCTGGACAGGTGAGAAGGGCGGCCAGGGCTTTTACAAAAAAATGAAGGGTGAGCAGGGCAGCAAGATCCTTTCACTAAACCTTTCCACGATGGAATACAACCCGGGCGCGAAGATTAGTTCCGCATCCCTAGAAGCAGCCAAGGCTGCCAAAGGTTCCAGAAAGAAAATCAAGGCATTTCTTGGTACGCCGGACCGCTATTCGGAGCTGGCCTGGAATGTAATGAAGCAAGTGCTTGTGTATTCAGCTGAGAAGCTTGGTGAGATCGCAGACTCTATCGAGGATATCGACAATGCGATGAAATGGGGCTTTAACTGGGAGCTTGGGCCGTTTGAGACTTGGGATTTGATTGGATTGTCTAAGTCGGTACAGCGCATGGAAGCGGAAGGGCTTACGGTGCCGACATGGGTGAAGGACTGGATTGCTGCTGGTAATGAATCGTTCTATCAACAAAAGGACGGAGGGCTCTTCCACTACTTCAAAGGGGAGTACAAGGGAACCTGGGAGAAGCCGGAGATGACCTCACTGCAGGCGCTGAAGTCTCAGAACCGGATTATCCGCTCCAATACCGGTGCGAATCTGATCGATATCGGTGACGGCGTAGCCTGCCTTGAGTTCACCTCGCCTAACAACGCCATCGGGGCTGATATTCTCGTCATGATCCAGCAGAGTGTGGATGAGGTTCGAGCCAATTACCGGGGACTGGTTGTTGCTAACGAAGGACGCAACTTCTGTGTCGGCGCGAATCTGATGCTCATGCTGATGGAAGCCCAGAGCGGTGATTGGGATGAGGTGGATGACATCATCCGTCTGTTCCAGGGCAGCATGATGAAGCTGAAAGGTCTGGAGAAGCCAGTAGTGGCTGCTCCGCACCGGATGACGCTGGGTGGAGGCGTGGAAGCGTGTCTGCCGGCTGACCGCGTCGTGTTCTCGTCGGAAACGTATTTTGGACTCGTTGAGACCGGCGTCGGATTGATCCCTGCCGGCGGCGGCTGTAAGGAGATGGCGCTTCGTATCAGTGACAGTCAGCCGGATCCTGAGTCTGACCTACAGCCCGCGATAAACAAAATTTTCGAGACGATTGCGATGGCGAAGACGTCTACGAGTGGACACGATGCTATCCGCATGGGTTATGGAAGGCCAACCGATACGGTGGTCATGAACCCAGATCACCGCATTTATGAAGCGAAGCAGGCTGTTCTCGCCATGGATCGGGCCGGTTATGTGCCGCCGCAGCCGGGTCGTGCCCGTGTCGTTGGCCGCGATGGCCGCGCTGTCTTGCAGATGGGTGCGCTTGGATTGAAGCAGAGCGGATATATTAGCGAGCATGATCATCTGATTGCGAAGAAGCTAGCGCATATTTTGAGCGGCGGCGATGTGCCAGCCGGAACGGTAGTGACGGAGCAGCATCTGCTCGATCTGGAGCGGGAAGCATTCCTGAGCTTGCTCGGAGAAGTGAAGACCCAGCAGCGCATGCAGCACATGCTTGCGAAAGGCAAGCCGCTTCGCAACTAATAAACCATTAAAGGTGAATGAGGTGAATGGCATGAGAGAAGCAGTCATAGTATCCCTTGCGCGAACGGCAGTCGGCAGGGCTAAGAAAGGAAGTCTTGCCCAGACTCGTGTTGAGGATTTAGGAAAGATAGTACTTGAAGCTGTTATTCAACGTGCACCGGGATTGAAAAAAGAGGATGTGGAGGATGTCATTCTCGGCTGTGCCATGCCGGAGGGAGAACAGGGGTTAAACGTCGCCCGGATTATTTCGCTATATGCGGGCTATCCGGTGAGCGTTCCGGCACTGACGGTCAACCGTTTCTGTTCCTCCGGACTTCAGGCAATTGCCTTTGCGGCTGAACGCATTATGCTCGGCCATGCTGAGGTGATCGTGGCGGGTGGCGTAGAAAGCATGAGCCATGTGCCGATGACCGGCTTTAAACCAGCTCCGCATCCGGTGCTCGTAGAAGATATGCCAGAGGTATATATGGGCATGGGCCACACCGCAGAAGCGGTAGCACTCCGGTTCGGCATCAACCGCGAGGATCAGGATGCTTTTGCCGTCAGCAGTCACCGTAAAGCGGAAGCGGCCATTCGGGAAGGCAAGTTCCGGGATGAGATCGTACCTGTGAGCGTGAAGCTGACGACGGCGGACGAAGAGGGCAAAATCCGGAGTAAAGAGTTTATGTTCGATACGGATGAGGGGGTTCGGCCTGACACTTCTCCGGATGGTCTTGCCCGTTTGAAACCGGCCTTTGCACTTGGCGGAACCGTTACAGCAGGCAACGCGTCACAGACGAGTGACGGGGCTGCAGCGGTAGCGGTGATGAGTCGCGAGAAAGCGGAGGAGCTTGGCTTAAAGCCGCTGGCAACGTTTCGTTCTTTCGCCCTGGCTGGAGTAGAACCCGAAATTATGGGTGTCGGCCCGGTTGAGGCCATTCCGAAGGCGCTCAAAATGGCAGGTATTACGCTCGATCAGGTGGACCTGTTCGAGATCAATGAAGCTTTCTCTTCCCAGTGCTTACACATTATTCGCACACTTGGAATTGATGAGAATAAGGTCAACGTCAATGGAGGGGCTATCGCTCTTGGCCATCCGCTCGGTTGCACCGGCGCCAAGCTGACGACAAGCCTTGTATCTGAGCTGACTCGCCGCGGCGGCGGCTACGGTATCGTGAGCATGTGCATTGGCGGAGGAATGGGAGCAGCTGGTGTGTTCGAAGTTCACAGTGCGTAAACAGTCTTAATCCAAAATGGTGAAAGGGGAAATAAAGCATGAGCGAGAACCAAACAAAACAACCGAAAATCGTAGGCGGCGGATTTGTCATTGATAACCCGAATCTGGACCGGATCCTTACACCGGAGGATTTTACTGATGAGCATCGTATGATTGGTGACACAGTTCGTGACTTCATCGAAGGTGAAGTGGTACCACAGGACGAACATATTGAGAAGTTGGATTACGAGCTGACGGTTGAACTGCTCCGCAAAGCCGGAGAGCTTGGACTGCTCGGAGCGGACATTCCTGAAGAGTTCGGCGGCGTCGGACTCGACAAGGTAAGCTCTACGATCATTAACGAGTCGCTAGCCAAAGGTTCCTCATTCGCCCTGTCCTTCGGTGCCCATGTCGGAATTGGCACGCTGCCGATCGTGCTCTTCGGCACGACAGAGCAGAAGCAGAAGTACCTGCCAGATCTTGCGACAGGAGCCAAAATCGCAGCCTACTGTCTGACAGAGCCGACCTCTGGTTCGGATGCTATGAGTGCGAAGACGACGGCGCGTCTGACTGACGACGGTGAGCATTATATTTTGAACGGATCGAAATTGTATATCACGAACGCCGGGTTTGCGGATATCTTTATTGTATATGCCAAAATCGACGGCGAGCATTTTACCGCGTTCATCGTTGAGAAGGAAATGGAAGGTTTCACGCTCGGACCGGAAGAGAAGAAGATGGGCATTAAGGGTTCCTCTACTCGTCCGCTCTTCTTCGAGGATGTGAAAGTGCCGAAGGAGAACTTGTTAGGTGAGATCGGCAAGGGGCACCGAATCGCGTTCAATATTTTGAATATTGGACGTTACAAGCTGGCGGCCGGAACGGTGGGCGCGGCGAAAGAGTCCATTGAATTGAGCGCGAAGTACGCGAATACGCGCAAGCAGTTCGAGACGCCGATTTCCAATTTCCCGCTCATGCGCAAAAAGCTCGCCGAAATGAACATTACCTCTTTTGTAATGGAAAGCATGGTGTACCGCACGGCAGGATTGCTGGATGAAGCGATGCAGGATATCGATTACAGCAGCAATGATGCAGGTGCCCAGGCGGCAGCGGCTGTATCCGAGTATGCGATTGAGTGCTCGATCAACAAGGTATATGCATCTGAAGGTCTTGATTTTATCGCTGACGAAGGGGTTCAAATCCATGGTGGTTATGGGTATATCCAAGAGTACAAGATTGAGCGGATTTACCGTGACTCCCGTATAAACCGTATTTTTGAAGGCACGAATGAAATCAACCGTCTGCTCATCCCGGGTACGCTTGTTAAGAAAGCAATGAAGGGTCAAATCGCTCTTCTGCAAAAAGCCCAAAGCCTCCAGGGAGAACTGCTGCAGCTTGTACCGGGACAGACGTTTGAAGGAACATTTGAGCAAGAAGCGCATTATCTTGATATGAGCAAAAAGATTTTCCTTCTCGCCGGCGGTCTTGCCGTCCAGAAGTTCGGAACGAAGCTGGAAAAAGAACAAGAGGCGCTTGCGAATCTGGCCGACATGATGATCGACATCTATGCCCTTGAAAGTGCATTACTGCGCACGCGTAAACAGATTGCCCGTACTTCGGAAGAGAAGGCAGTGAGTATGATCGAAATGACGCAGGTGTTCGCGTATGAAGCGTTCCAGCGCATAGAAGCACTGGCCAAGGAAACGCTCGCTTCGGTGGAGTCCGGTGATATGCTGCGTATGCAGATGTCGGTGTTGAAGAAGCTGACACGTACGAACCCAGTGGATACGGTGGCTCTCAAGCGGAGCATCGCGGCACGTGTGGTAAAAAACGAACGGTACACGGTGTAATTGGCCGAAAGAAGCCGGAGCCTTTTAGATTTTTTTGAAATTGGATAAGGACGACGGAGTCGTTTCTACTTGGAGTAGGAGTGAAGGAAGCTTTACAGCATTCCTCAGGAAAGGGATGGTTTTGTATGCATGCAAAGCCTTGGCTGCCGTTTTACCCGGCTGAAGTAGCCCCCACGTTTGATTATCCGAAACAGAATTTGGCGTTATTTCTCGTAACGTCTGCACAGAAATTTCCGCATCGGCCGGCGCTGTATTTTATGGGCAAAAGTATCAGTTATAAAACATTACTGGAGTCGTCGTATCGTATGGCACACGCACTTCGGAGCAAGGGAGTGGCAAAGGGGGACCGGGTGGCGATTATGCTGCCCAATTGTCCTCAGGTCGTTATCTCCTATTACGGGGCTCTGCTCGCCGGCGCGATTGTGGTGATGACGAACCCCCTCTATATGGAGCGGGAGATCGCGCATCAAATGAAGGATTCAGGCGCAAAAGTGATGATTACGATGGATATGTTTGTGTCCAGGGTGGAGAAGGTCATTGCAGAGACGGAATTGAAACACATGATTGTGACTTCTATACCGGACTATCTTCCTTTTCCGAAAAACATGCTGTACCCGATCAAGGCCAAAAAAGCCGGCCCTTTACCGGTTGTTACGTACGGTGAGACGGTGCATCCCTTTAAAAAACTTCTCGCGGAATCGTCGGACTTTCCGATATGCGAAAAGATTGACGCAGAGAAGGATCTGGCGCTGCTTCAGTATACGGGAGGTACGACGGGTGTACCCAAAGGAGTTATGCTCACGCATTACAACCTCATTGCCAATACGCTGCAAAGTGCGAATTGGTGCTACAGAGTGGAAGAGGGCAAAGAACGCTATCTGGCGGCACTGCCCTGCTTTCATGTGTTCGGTCTGACCGTTCTGCTGAACCAGGCGATCTACCGGGCAAGTGAGCTGCTGCTGGTGCCAAAATTCGAGGTGACGATGATTTTGGATTTGATCCGGAAAAGGAAACCGACGCTGTTCCCAGGTGCTCCAACCATGTACATTGCACTCATTAATCATCCACGCATTCTTGAGTACGACCTGTCTTCTCTAAATGCATGTATTAGCGGTTCTGCTGGGTTACCGGCAGAAGTGCAGGATAAATTTGAAGAAATGACGAAGGGCCGTTTGATCGAAGGTTACGGACTTACCGAGTCATCACCTGTTACGCATGTGAATCCGATCTGGGAAAGACGCAAGCTTGGTACCATCGGGCTGCCGATGCCGGATACAGAGGCCATGGTCGTAAACCCGGATACCGGCGAAGAGGTACCGCTGGGAGAGCCTGGCGAGTTAATCGTGAAAGGGCCACAGGTGATGAAGGGGTATTGGAACCGGCCGGAGGAAACGTTTGATACTCTTCGGAACGGCTGGTTGTTTACAGGCGATATGGCAACGATGGACGAGGAAGGGTATTTCAAGATTATTGACCGGAAGAAGGATATGATTATCGCGAGCGGTTACAATATATATCCGCGTGAAATTGAAGAAGTGCTGTATGAGCATCCGTCTGTCAAAGAGGCCGTCGTGGTTGGAACGCGGGACGACTACCGTGGTGAGACCGTTAAAGCTTACATTGTGCTGAAGGACGGAGCAAAGCCGGATCCGGCGGATCTGGAGAAATTTTGCCGCAGTCAGCTGGCCGCCTATAAGGTGCCGAGGCAGTACGTGTTCCGCGACTCGCTACCCAAGACAATGATTGGTAAAGTGCTGCGCCGGAAGCTGCTAGAAGAGGAAGACGAAGGTAGACCGACGGGCTAATCTTAGAGGAATAGGCGTGTTGCTGCTGCAACGTGCCAAGGGATGTGCCATTGTCGGCTTATCCTGTGGGGTGGCTTGTGCTGTGGGACCAACCGCTCACTTGGCAAAATGCTGTGTCTTGTGCTTGATAAGGGAAGTGGATGATCATTGATCCAGTGTCCCAGTGGACGCAAGAGCGCAGATGATGAAGAGAGGAGGTGCTTTCTTTTATGAAACATGCCAATACCGAACCGGACATGAAACCTCAACCGAGCGAAGAGGAACGTGAGGCATATATCCAGGCCATGACCAAGGCTGCCGAACCGACCTTTTGGGGATACCTCGGTTGTAAGATGGAGTCTGCTGGTAGGGAAGGGGTAGTCGTTACACTGGATGCACAGCCGCATCATATGAATATGATGGGGATCGTCCACGGTGGCGTTCTCTCTTCTCTAATGGATAATGCGATGGGGATTGCGGTTATGCTGGATCGCCCCGGTGAATCGACCGTGACCAGCAATTTGAACGTGCATTTTGTGAAACCCGCGAGGGAAGGGCGGCTGACGGTGAAGGCGAACATCGTTCACGGCACACGGCGGTCTGTTACGACGGAATCCCGGATCACAGACGGAAACGGTGAACTGGTGGCTATCAGCACCGGATCGTTTCGTGTGAAGTGATGCAGGGAATATCAGTGGTCTGCCATTCTTCATCTTGAAGATAGGCAGGCCTTTGATGCTTTGTTTGGAAGACTAAAAAGATATGCCGGTAACTTCCTTAGATCGCCACATCTGCCTTGTCAATCCTTTGTAGCTATGCTACAATAAGAATGCTGTTTTTCTATGTGAATCTTTGATTATATTAATTGTAATAAATTCGGATGTTTACACGTTTAGGAGGTGGAAGTATTGGTAATGTTTTTTGAGGTGCTGCTTGTTGTTTTCTCGATCGCGTTGATTGCAATTGTTCTTCTGCAGAAAGGGAAAAGTGCAGGTCTTTCCGGTGCCATCTCCGGCGGTGCGGAACATCTTTTCGGTAAGACTAAAGCCCGCGGTATGGAGCTCGTGCTGCAGCGCGTGACCGTTGGGGTAGCGGCGGGATTCTTTATTCTAGCAGTCGTTGTCGCTGTCTTGAAATAGTACACAAGCATAACCTTCGCTTTTTCAACTATGGAAGAGCGGAGGTTTTTTTATATTTGTCATACATACATATTATGGTTTTGATTTATTGCTGCCTCTGCGCTGAGACATGGTGATAAGGATACCCGGGATTAAATTCGTGTATACTAGGGTATGAGTATTATGAAGGTAAACAATAGATACATTTGCGGTATAAGACGAACAGGAGCGCACGTTCCCTCGAGGTGATAATGATGATAACAGAAGAAATAATATTGGAATTTATGCGGGAAACCGACTATAAACCGATGACGTATCAGGAATTGGAGAAGCATTTTGGAATAAGTGACGCACATGAATTCCGCGAATTTCTGAAGCTGTTGAATGAGCTGGAGCAGTCTGGAAAAATCCTTCTAACCAGTAACCAGCGCTACGGTGTGCCGGAGCGGTTGGATTTGCAGCGGGGACGCCTGCAGGTCCATTCCAAGGGCTTTGCATTTCTCATTCCGGATGATCGTGAGCATCCCGATGTGTACATTCATGCGAATGACCTGAAAAGCGCAATGAACGGCGATATTGTGCTTGTACGCGTCAGTTCGAAGAGCCCGGCTGGCGGTAAGCTGGAAGGGGAAGTGGTGCGCATTGTAACACGCGCAGTTACCCAGGTGGTAGGCGTGTTCCAGAATCATGAGGCATATGGATTTGTGTTGCCGGATGATAAGCGGATTAACCGGGATATATTCATACCGAAGCATGCTATTAACGGTGCTGTGGACGGTGTAAAGGTTGTTGTGAAGCTGGTAAGCTATCCGGAAGGACGGGCGGCTGCTGAGGGCGAGGTTGTGGAGATACTCGGCCATAAGGACGACCCGGGCATAGATATCCTGTCAATTATCCGGAAGCATCAGCTGCCGGAAGGATTTCCGGAGGAAGTGCTGGCGGAGGCGGATCATGCGCCTGACTCTATTACGGACGAAGAGATTGTGCAGCAGGGACGCCGGGATCTACGCGGGCTGAACATCGTAACGATTGACGGCGAGGATGCCAAGGATCTTGATGATGCAGTTAATGTGGAGCGGTTGTCTAACGGTAATTACAAGCTGGGCGTACATATCGCGGATGTAGGTTACTACGTACGCGAGGGTTCGCCTTTGGATATTGAAGCGTATAACCGGGGCTGCAGTGTGTATCTTGTAGACCGGGTAATTCCGATGCTTCCTCACCGTCTGTCCAACGGTATTTGCAGTTTGAATCCGCAGGTGGACCGTCTTACATTGTCTTGTGAGATGGAGTTCAACGAGCAGATGAAGGTTGTGAAGCATGACGTCTTCACAAGTGTGATCAAGACGAAAGAGCGGATGACGTACAACAATGTCCGTAAAATTTTGATCGACGAGGACCCGGAGCTGATCGAACGCTACAGCGATCTGGTGGACGACTTCAGGCTGATGCGCGAGCTTGCGTTAAAGCTGAGAAATCGCCGGATGCAGCGCGGCGCGGTAGACTTTGATTTTGTGGAATCCAAGGTCATCGTGGACGAGAACGGTAAAGCGATAGATATCGTCAAAAGAGAGCGCTCCATCGCCGAGCAGATTATCGAGGAATTCATGTTGGCGGCCAACGAAACAGTGGCAGAGCATTTCCACTGGTTGAAGGTTCCGTTCATTTACCGGATTCACGAGGATCCGGATCAGGAGAAGCTACAGAACTTTATGGCGTTTGCGGCGAATTTTGGGCATCACGTAAAGGGGCGGGGTAACTCGATTCATCCACGGGCGCTGCAAAATCTGCTGGAGGCGATCCAAGGCACGAAGGAGCAGACGGTGCTTAGCACGATGATGCTCCGTTCGATGAAGCAGGCGAAGTACGATGCCGAGAGCACTGGGCATTTTGGGCTTGCGGCCGAGTATTACTCCCACTTTACGTCGCCGATCCGCCGTTATCCGGACCTTGTCATTCACCGGGTTATCCGGGAAGTGGTTGAGAACGGCAACATGCTGTCCGAGAAGCGTCAGGAATATTTGGCGGAACGGATGCCGGACGTTGCTCAGCAATCGTCTGAACGAGAGCGTGTAGCAGTCGATGCAGAGCGGGATACGGAAGCACTCAAGAAAGCCGAGTACATGCTGGATAAGGTCGGCGAAGAATTCGAAGGGATTATCAGCAGTGTAACGAGCTTCGGTATGTTTATTGAGCTGGAGAATACAGTAGAAGGGTTGATCCGTCTCGGAGGATTGACAGACGACTATTACCACTTTGATGAGCAGCACATGGCGTTGATCGGCGAGCGGACTTCGAAGGTTTACCGGATCGGTGATGATGTGAAGGTCCGCGTGGCGAACGTGAACATGGACGAACACACCATCGATTTTGAGATGGTGGATATGAAGCCGCGTAGCCAAGGCGAACGCGGAGGCCGCGCTGGACAGGGCGGTCGCGGATTTGGCGGCCGTGATGGTGGCGCGCGTGGAGGTGCCAAACCAGGCCGCGGCGGTAAGCGTAGTGGTGAGGCGCCTGCTTCAGGCGGCGAGAATGGTGGCCTCGGCGGTAGACGCGGCAAGCGCGGCGGTGATGCACCTACTGCAGGCGGCGAGAATGGTGGCCTCGGCGGTAGACGCGGCAAGCGCGGCGGAGACGCGGCTGCTGCAGGCAGCGAAAGCAGCGGCAATGGCGGCAGAGGCGGCAAGCGTAGCGGAGATGCCGGGCAGGCTGGCGGCACTGGTATCCGCGTTGGCGAAGCAGGCGGGGCTGCTGGTGAGCAGCAGCAAAGCTTCGGCTTCGGCAGCGGCAAAGGTGGTTACAGCTCGCAGGGCGCAAGCTCCACTGGTTTTGACCGTAACGCTAGAAGTGGTTACAGCGGAAAAGGTGATAACGGCGGCAAGAGCCGGCGCAAAAAAACGTCCGGCAGTGGTGTTTTTATCGGGGAAGGACCAACGCCTGGACCAGGTGCCGGAGGCGGACGCAAGCGTAAAAGCAAAGGCAACGGTGGAAACGGCACAGCCGCTTTTGTGCGGAAGAAGAAAAAGTAGCTGGAACCTTGAGATGCCAAACCAAATGCAATAAAGCAAAGTACATCGGCTGGGAGAAGCAGTTTTATTTTGGTTAAGGCTCTTTTTCCAGCTGGACTTTCGTTATGGGAATAAAAGCTCCCAAACGCTTGTCCTGCCTTGCTTTTGACGGGTTCTGTTGATACAATGGACTTCTGGTAAGGTTGCTTTTGTTAAGGCATCTTCCAGGAGTTCTTTTGTTTCATTTGGTAGTTATTTTTAGGGGATAAGGAGTGATCCTATGGGTAAGAAAAGTGACGGGAAGGTTCTGGCCCAGAACAAGAAAGCTTCCCATGATTACTTCATCGAAGATACGTATGAAGCCGGTATGGTGCTGACCGGAACGGAGATTAAATCTATACGTAATGGCCGCGCGAACATCGGGGATGCTTTTGCTACGATCCGGAATGGTGAGATCCATATCCATAACATGCACATCAGCCCGTTTGAACAGGGCAACCGAAGCAATCCAACGGATCCAACCCGGACCCGGAAGCTTCTTATGCATAAGGAGCAGATCCGCAAGCTGCTGGGCCAGTCCAAGCAGGACGGCTACTCTATTGTGCCGTTGAAGGTTTACGTTCGTAACGGTTATGCAAAGCTGCTGCTCGGCTTGGGTAAAGGTAAGAAGCAATACGATAAGCGGGATACGGCTGCGAAACGTGATGCTCAGCGTGATATCCAGCGTGCTCTGCGTGAGAAGCAGAAGATCGCGAGATAAGCTGGCATGGTGTAGTCGTGAGAGAAATATTGCCTATTGGATGTATATCGAAGATGGCTCATCAAATTGTGCTTTTTTACAGTGATTTGTAAGAACAATACGAATGTGGCATCATGTCTAAGTCATGAGCATATCGTGTAATGATAAACACAGCGGATGGCAGCTTTTAGCTACTCTCCCTGTGAAATGTATATCACTTTGCAGCAAAATGTGATATACTAAGTGATGTAAGAGATCGTTAAGATCATTGAAAACAAGCGTAAAGCTTCGTCATTCTTTCTTGGAGGGAAAGGATGCGGAATAGATCGATCTGCTATGGCTGATCGTCTTTGATCTAATCCGGAAGCCCTTTTGAGTAGACAGTTCACTTCCATAAAGGAAGGTCGCTGTTTCTCACATTAAGGGGGCGTTTTTGGATTCGACGGGGATAGTTCGGGCATGAGTAGCGGGTAGTGGGGACGCGTCCACTTCATCAACGCTAAAGCCTATTAAACGGCAAACAACAAAACAACTACGCTTTCGCAGCTTAATAACCTGTGAGCGTGCTCTTACTCTGCATCGCCCATGTGCCGAGATAAGGGCCCAACTTTAGTGGGATACGCTGTCACATCTCCGCCTGGGGTGTGCTGAAGAAGATAATCAGGCTGACCTGAAGGGAATCCGGTGACAGGGAGTCTCTAGGGTGACATCAAATCTGTCACTACACCCGTAGAAGCTTGTGTTGTCGTTATCTTCGGACAGGGGTTCGACTCCCCTCGCCTCCATTGTTAAAACCCAGTCCTAATAAGGCTGGGTTTTTATTATGCCTGAAATTGTAGACGGATTGTAGACACGAGACTTTGGTGATCTCAATTCTTGTAGACGAGTTGAACAAAAGATTCCTGATTTATAGTATTAGAAAGTATATTACAACTCTTGTGAAAAAAATTTGAAAGGATAAAGTTATGAGCAATTTAATAATTAAACATTGGTCTGCTGAACAACGTGAGTTACCTGGAATTAATTGCATTGCTTTTCCAAATGGCAAAATAATCATTTTAAATGTCGCGACATATTACAATCCTAACAACAATGAGCGCAAAATTTACTGTTATCCCCAGTGTGATACAACTATTGAAAGTATTGAAAAATATGACGCCGAATGCTGGACAATGGTTGATGCATGGACGAATATTGACTATCAAGGCGGTAAAATTTATGGCGGGGATGGGCAAATGGGAAATGAAGGCTTCATTGCTTGCACAGATGCAAATGACAATTTGGTTTGGGGTATCTTTTTTGATGAAACAAATCCTATAAAAAAATTAAGTATCAAAGATAAAACATTAATTGCTATTAATGAACATGAGGATATGGGGATTGAAATCAATTTGGATACCCTTGTAGATATTAAGATGACATATCTTAGGTAACTCAACTTTCGCAGGTCAAAAATCAGCTTAAAAGCAGATGCAATAAGGGATTGAAAGCGATAGAATACGTAGCTTGACGAAAATAGAAAAACACCGCTTTGTTTGGTAAAGTGAGAGTGTCGAGCAATCACTGCCGCTGCCTAGTGCATCAATCCAATTGTTCAGCTTTGTGGATTTTGCTTTTCCAGTAACCTACAGTTTTAAAAAGATCAAAATACTCTTTAAACGTAGAAAGCAGTTGACGCAGAGTTTCTTCTGTGACAGCTGCTTTTTTTGTTGGAGCATGATGGCTTCGTCATAGAAATCGAACCAGTATACACACACGTATTTGCTACGAAAGTTGTAAACAGGATTAAAATACACATCTTTAGAAATAGATATAAAGGCCTATTTTTTGTCGAATAAAGTCGACCGATAAATTCTAATAAGGGCTTTTTCATAATAAAGGAGTGGGGCTTAAAATGAAGATTTCTACCTGGCTTAAAGCGATGAGTGGAGTGTTTATTTTTCTGACGGTCCTGAACGGAATTAGTGTGTATAGTCTTCAAAAGAGCGTAGGGCAGGAACGCACCACAGTAAAAAGGCAAGCAGAATTCAAGCAATTAGGAATCGATTTAGCCAACTCCTCGGACTATTTGACTAACGAAGCAAGGGCTTTCGTGCAGTTCGGAGATAAAGTCCACTATGACAACTACTGGAAGGAAGTAAATGAGACCAAAACCAGAGATCATGTAGTGGAGAGATTAACTGCATTGGGCGCGCCTAAAGAAGAGCTGGATCTTATTTCAAAGTCAAAAGAAATTTCGGATGTTCTTGTCAAGACAGAATATGATGCAATGAAAGCTGTAGAGGACAAAGATTTTACCAAAGCCAGGGAACTCATGTTTGACAGCAATTACGATACAACTAAAAAGACCATTATGAAGCCGCTCGAGCAGTTTCAGCAAAAGATGAATACTAGAGCGGAAAATGAAGCAAACGCTGCAAAGCAAAAAGCAAGCCAGATGCTTACGGTAACCGTTCTAGTGCTTATAATTACATTTGGAGCATTACTTGCAATATTTATTATTATTTTTGTTAAGTTGAAACCGCTTAAGTTAGTCAATAAAAAGATCACCGAAATTGCTCAGAGCGGGGGTGATCTTACTGGACGACTGGATTACTCCGGCAAGGATGAAATTGGAGAAATATCGAAATCCTTAAATGCTATGTTGGAAACCCTGCAATCCATTATTATAGATGTCCGTAATGCCTCTCGTAGTGTAATGAGTTCATCGAGTAAATTGGTCGAAAATACGAAAGAAACTGCAAGTGCGACAGAGGAAATTACGAGACAGGGAGCAGGTATTGAGCAAGGGGCGACAACATCGGTACAAAGCACACTGGATGCTTCACATGCAATCAATGAAATGTCTGTAGGTGTGCAGCGCATCGCCGGATCCGCAGAGGATCTTGCTAATGTCGCAACTGAGACGGAGAAAGAGGCGGCAAGCGGCGTGAACTTTATACAGGAAGTTAGCAGGCAGATGGCTCAAATTAGCGATTCTGTAAGTTCAACAGTAGACATCGTATCCAATTTGAAAGATCGCTCATCTCATATTGAGAAAATTGTTAGTGCCATCACGGAAATATCGAATCAGACGAATTTGCTTGCATTAAATGCCTCCATTGAAGCGGCAAGAGCAGGCGAACATGGTAGAGGCTTTTCTGTAGTGGCCAGCGAAATCAGGAAATTGGCGGAGCATTCCTCTGCTTCGGCAGGGCAAATATTCGGATTGCTGCAAGATATTATGAAAGACTCTCAAGAAACTGAACGAGCAATGCAGGAAGTGACGAATGAAGTATCGAATGGGCAAAAGAAGATGGAAGAAGCAATTGAATCATTTGAAAACATTTTGAAATCCACTCAGAAAGTGGCTTGGCAAGTTCAGGAGGTTTCCGCTATTAGCGAAGAAATGGCGGCAAGCTCAGAAGAAATTGCAGCATCTGTTACCGAAATGGCAACTATAGCTGAAGAATCGCTTACAGGAGTGAAAGCGGTGAATGATATGACTGCAAAGCAAAGCTCATTAGTTCAGGAGGTTGCTTCACTTACGGACTTGCTTAGCAAAGATTCTCGAAGCTTGGAAGCTCTCGTTATGAAATTTAAAGTGTAAAATGAATTGTGGGACAATACGGTACTGGTGATCTACGACAACCATGATAGCGGCTTGGTGAAGAACGATAGTGAGCTCCCGAAATTCGCGGTGGGCAATTATGATTCGCTTGAATTCGAGCAGTTGAAAAAAAGTGTGCCATTGATCAACCGTGACTACGCCCGTAGACACCTACGTGGTGTTGCCTTCGCACAAGAGTTCGACTCCCCTCTCCTCCACCATACAAATCCATAACCGCACAAGGTTGTGGATTTTTTATATATTTGGGGTATTACTGTAATGGGGCGTGATGTCAGGAGTATTCTATCGGGATTATGTGGTGTATACTCCTATGCTATAATTATATATAGCGTAGTTTCATTCGAAAAAACACAGTTCCTATATATAAATCTATTGGACAAGGGGTGCATTGACCAACCATGCACGATTATCAGACTTTCTTGCACCACAAGTTGATTATTATCGGTGCAGGCGCATCAGGACTCATGGCCGCCGTTACTGCGCGGGATTTGGGTATCGATACCGCCATTCTAGAGGGTAACGACCGGATTGGGAAAAAAATCGCAATGACAGGTGACGGTCGTTGCAATATTACGAACGATTCCACTACGACGGGTACGGACGACGAAGTGGTGGCCTTATCGCGTAAGTATCATAGCAGTCAGGCTGAATTTCCGTTGCCTGTGCTGCAGCAATTCGGCATCCGTCAAACCATTGATTTTTTCAATATGCTTGGATTGCCACTTACAAGATTGAAAGAGGGCTTAATGTATCCGATGTCGCTGCAGGCTGCATCCGTGTTGGATATTTTCGAGCTTGCTCTGGAGGAACGGAACGTTCCGGTATACCTTAACAACAAAGTGCTGGGTGTTACCGTATCGACGGATCATCCGCGATTCAAGATTACATGCCGAAACGAGACAGAGGAGCAAGTTGTCTATACCAGCGAATACCTGTTTATATGTACGGGCGGCCTCACTGGCCAGAATGCGGGGACGGATGGGTCTGGGTATGTGCTTGCCCAAAACATGGGGCACGCCATGGTCGAGCCCTTGCCGGCAATAGTGCAATTAAAGGTGCAATATCCATATATGAAGGCTCTATCCGGCATTAAACTCCAGGGACGAGCCCACATCCTCGTGAACGGCGAGGTCGTTCGCAGCGAAACCGGCGAAATTCACTGCGCCGATTACGGCTTTTCCGGCCCACCGATTCTTCAACTCAGCCGGATAGCCGCCGTTCATCTCTCGAGAGGGGATTCCGTGACTTTATCCATCGATTTGATGCCAAGCCGCACGAAGGAGGAGGTTATCGAATTCTTGGAGATGAACTGGGGAACATTCGCACACCGGCCGGTCGCGGAATCCTTCATCGGGTTTTTACACAAGAAGCTGATCCCTGTCCTGCTGAAGGAGGCGGGAATCGATCAAGAGCCAAACCTACTCTGCCAGGATCTCTCGTGGAAAACTAAAGGGATCTTTTATAAAATATTGAAGCGTTGGGACTTCAAAGTAACAGATACCCATAGCTTCGAGAAGGCACAAGCGACAGCCGGTGGCATAGTTACAAAAGAGCTCTTCGCCGACACGTTGGAATCCAAACTTGTGCCTGGGCTCTATTTTGCCGGCGAGGTGATGGATGTCGACGGCGAATTCGGCGGCTACAACCTGCAATGGGCCTGGAGTTCCGGCTATGCGGCCGCGATGGCGTTAAGGAAACACATTTTCAAATGAAGCCATTAGAAAAAGGAATGAATTCAACACATATGTATAAGTCGAAATCTACAATGCACCACGAGCTGTTCATTATCGGTGCAGGCGCTTCAGGTCTTATGGCCGCCGTTACCGCGCGAGACCGAGGGATCGATACCGCGATCATAGAAGGCAACGACCGGGTAGGAAAGAAGGTACTAACGACCGGCAATGGTCGCTGTAACATTACGAACCAATCCACGGCGAAGGGTACGGACGAAGCGGTCGCACTATCGCGTAAATATCACAGCAATCAAATGGAATTCCCGCTGCCTGTGCTTCAGCAATTCGGCGTCCGGCATACCATCGATTTCTTCAACACACTCGGCCTTCCGTTGATCGCCGTGGAGAATGGCCGGATGTATCCGATGTCGCTGCAGGCTGCATCTGTATTGGAAGTTTTCCGAATTGCGCTAGAGGATCGGTATGTTCCGATACACTTCAAAACCAAAGTATTGGATGTTACCGCATCGAAGGGACATCCGCGATTCACGATTTTGTGCCAAACGGAGACAGAGGGAGAGGTCGTGTATACCAGCGATTATCTCTTTCTCTGTACAGGCGGCCTTACCGCACCAAAGACAGGAACGGATGGATCTGGTTATACGCTTGCCCAGCGACTGGGACACACACTGATCGATCCTGTACCCGGGATCGTACAATTGAAGCTGCAATATCCGAATCTAAAGGAGTTGTCCGGCGTCAAATTCGAGGGATTGGGCCATATCATCGTCAACGGCGAAGTTATTCGCAGCGAATATGGGGAAATCCTGTTTACAGACTACGGCGTCTCCGGCCCGCCGATTCTCCAGCTAAGCCGGAAGGCTGCATATCAGCTCGCAAGAGGAGAAAAGGTAACCTTATCGCTTGATTTGATGCCGGATCGCACGGAGGAAGAAGTCGTCAATTTTCTAGATACGCACTGGGGAACGTTCGGATATCGGACTGTTGCGGCTTCCTTGATCGGCATCTTTAACAAGAAGCTGGTCCCTATTCTGTTGAAAGAGGCGGGGATCGATCAAGAGCCGAACCTCCTATGTCAGGATTTATCGTGGAAAACTAAGAAAATCTTGTGCCAACTCATAAAGCGTTGGGAATTTATCGTAACCGATACTAATGGCTTCACGAATGCACAAACGACGGCCGGCGGCATCGATACAACAGAGTTAAGAGAAGGAACGCTAGAATCGAAGCTAGTGCCTGGGCTCTATTTTGCCGGCGAAGTGATGGATGTGGATGGAGATTGCGGTGGCTATAACCTGCAATGGGCCTGGAGCTCCGGCTACTCCGCCGCGATGGCACTTGCTGATCAACTTACAGGCATCATGGAAAAAGATTGATAGTTGTTTGCTCCTCGCACGCAGGGAACACACGTCGTCGAATTGTGGATTTGCACAGCCACGGTTCGCCTCCATTATGTAAATCCACAACCGTATGGTGATGGATTTTTCTTTATTCCGGCATTTAGTTTTTGTATTGGCTTCACATGCTCTTATAGGCGATTCGTATACAATAGATAACGTATTAAAGATTGTGGGGGTACTGGATGAATACTAGATATCGAATTACGAGAAATGCGGACGGTAATCACCTTGATAAAGTCATGTCTCTTGATGAATGTAAAAGCTATTTTGAAACTCAAACGGATTTTGTATATGCAGAGGAGTATTCCTTTCGGTCAGCTGATACGACAATGACGATTCCGGGGGATTTTTTTCTTTGGCAGCTAGGAGAGGTGACAATTCCTTTCCGATATTATGAGGGAGACCTGTATGTAGCAGTATCGCATGAGATTATTTTTCGGAAAATGCTAGAAGTGGTTGAGCATTTAAATGCGCAATATATAGAAGGTTAAGGTAGAGAGCACCTAATATGGTGCTCTTTTTAATGCAGTATATCGTATCACTTTTTGGCTGACTATTTAACATTCAAACAAGCCTTTGATCATATAAATGGTGAATGTATAAATAATATGGTCGAAATGGCTGATCCAATATTGTGTATCGAGACTTTGGAAATGGGGTAACGAGATGACCGATTCCTCCGAATCGCTAGCCGTCCGCTTCGAGAACGTTTCATTTCGATATTCGGAGCAAAGTGAATGGATCATAAAGGATATTAATTTCAGCATTGCTTCGGGTGAATGGGTAACCATCGTGGGAGGAAACGGTTCGGGGAAATCGACTTTAATTAAATTAATGAACGGCCTGTTAAAACCAAGTTTGGGAAGAGTGCATGTCTTCGGTGAAAATATCGACATGGCGAATCTACTTAAGATTCGCAAGTGTGTTGGGGTTATTTTTCAAAACCCTGATGAACAGATTGTGGGAATAACCGTTGAAGAGGATATTGCATTCGGTTTGCAAAACCTGATGTTCCAGAGGAATGAGATCATTTCGAGAGTAGATCATGTTATGAGTTTACTGCAACTGGAGGAGTTTCGGAACCGTCCCGTTCGAACCTTATCCGGAGGACAGAAGCAGTTGGTTGCGATTGCGGGCATACTTGTCATGCATCCCCAAATTATCGTTTTCGATGAAGCTACATCCATGTTGGATCCACAAAATACCGCCATTTTGCACAGCCTAATGTCTGATCTTCATCGAAAGGGATTCACTGTCATCCAGGTGACTCATGATCCGGAGGACATATTAAGGGCAGATCGGATATTGGTATTGAATCAAGGCAGACTTGCTTTTGAGGGAGATGTCCCCACCTTAATGAAACAGTCCGAGATTCTCGAAGATGCTCATACACTACCGCCTTTTGTAGTACGCTTCAAAAAAGCGCTTTACATGAGAGGTATAGAGCTTTCAGGCGGTTGCAAAACGGAAAAGGAATTGGCTAAATCCATATGGGAATATATTTCTGCGATGTAAGCTATACGCATGCCAAAGGGACACCTATGGAGCATAGAGCGGTTAAGTGTATTAATTTGTCCATCCCTGATGGACAAATTGTTGCGATCATGGGTTCATCCGGATCTGGAAAATCCACGTTGGGACAGATCTGTGCGGGTTTGTTGAAACCGGATAAGGGTACAGTGCATGTGGATAATATCCCGATCAGCAACAGAAAGAGCCGTTCTCAATTAATGAACAAAATCGCTTATGTATCCCAATTCCCGGAGCACCAGTTGTTTGAAGAAACGGTATTGCTGGATATCGGCTTTGGCCTTCGCAGGATGAAGTATAGCGATCATGAAATAATGGTCAAAGTGAAAGAAGCGATGGAATTAATAGGGTTGGACTTTGAACGGTACAAGAATCGATCCCCTTTTCAGCTTAGCGGTGGAGAAAAAAGACTTGTTGCATTGGCAGGGGCACTGATCAAAGAGCCAAATATTCTTATATTGGATGAACCGACAGTTGGACTTGATCCATTAGCCCGTATGAAGTTTCATGCTTTGCTGACCTTTCTTAGACGAACACGCCGTATATCCATAGTCTACATTACTCATGATCTTCAGGATGCATTGGAGCATGCAGATCGTTTGGTCATTTTACATAACGGAGAATTAGTCTATGACTTGAAAGCAACCGCAATCCAAAGAGTACTTAATCATCCAGGCATTCCTTTATTTCGAACCCCACTACTGCGTCTATGTAAGGAACTTGAATTCATTTTCCCTGAAATCATCGATTCGGAGATTGTGCAGGAGAACAAGCTCCTCACCTACGTAACCGAACGACTCGTACGTAGCTAGGAGATGGACAATGAGTAACCTTGGCGCATTATCCTCCTTGCAGTATGCAGCAGGCGATTCCTTACTTCACCGGCTGGACCCCCGCTCAAAATATAGTTTTGCTTTCAGTTATTCGGTAACCCTTATCATATCTAATTCGTTAATAATGAGCCTGGTTTGTATGGTTATCGCCATATTCCTGTATCTGCTTTCTGGGGTTCGTCTTCTTATGTTATGGAAAAATAGTCTAGGTATTATTGTCTTCCTATTAATATTGGCTGGCTTTCAAGCCAGTTTAAATGGAATAGAAGCCGCAGCTCTAATGACGTTAAAAGTGCTTTCCTTTTTCCTGATGATCACGTTGATGTTATCCACAACGCCGCCTGAAAAACAAATGGAGGGGCTCCGTAAATTATTAACCCCTCTGCGTCGCTTAGGGATAAATACGGAAACGTTTGTGTTTATGTTCACTGTAGCTGTTATTTATATGCCTCTTCTTTTGGAGGACACAATGCGAATCTTGCAGGCACAGAGAGTTCGTGGATTGCATGACGGCAGATGGAATATAGCAGGGAGGGGGAAAGATGTTTTTTTACTTTTGACACCTTTACTCCTTGTGATTATCAGGCGAGCAGAACGATTGTCAGAGGCCATGGAATCCCGATGTTATCAACCCGGATGCGAGCGAACTGGTTATTATCAACTGAAGATAGCTAAACACGATATAATCGTTTTGGTCCTGGCGCTCCTGTTTCCATTAATCTTTCTTTACCTCAAATGACGGAAGAAGAGAGGCTTCAGAACAATGCGTAAACTTCTCCTAAATTATTGGACAAAACCGTTACCGCAAATGGAGTCCGAAAAAATATTCCCCCAGGTTGGTGCAAACCAAACCAAAATACTGATCACCATTGCGTTTTTTAGCACCATTACCGCATTATTCCAATCTGCGGGAGGCTTTTTACCAGGACCGGGATTCTTGATCAGCCCGTTTTCAACTGCCCCAATTGTATTATCGACGCTCATTTCGTTACGCTCGGGCCTTACTGCCTATGCACTTAGCATCTTGTTATTGCTTCTCATTCAACCAAGCGAATTAATCGTCTTTCCATTCACTACAGGATTACTAGGATTAGCATTGGGCTTTAGTATTACGCGTTTCAAAAATCGGATTCAGGTTGTATTATTTTCCTCAGTCGCGTTATGGGTTGGTATTGCGCTTGTCGTATATGCCTTTCGCTTCCCATTACTCGGACCGTCAGTCCCGATAAATTTTCAGATTGACATCAGCGTGTATATATTTCTTTTTAGCTTGATTTATAGCGGGATATGGACGGAAATTAGCCTCCGGCTATTAGCGAGATTAAATAAAGCTAAAGAAGGAGTGTGATGCTAGTTGATAAAAGTTAAGGTTGGTTTACGGCCCATTGTAAGTAAGTTAAATATGCCCACTGTTTTGAAAACAGCTATACTTTCGGGTGATTCAATTGAACGATTATTTATTGCAACCCAGGTAGGAGAGATCTTTTGCATAGGAAACGGAGTTATACGGACTTTTTTGGATATTCGCCCGAGAATCATAAAACTAGGTGTTTCTGAACCAGGTGTCTCTGGTGGTGGATATGATGAACGGGGATTGCTAGGGCTGGCGTTTCATCCACAATTTTATTATAACGGTCTGTTTTATCTTCATTATTCAGTAGCTGGAACCCAAGGTCCAGGTGCTCTTCCTGAACCTTTTAAGCCTAATCCGTGTGATCCCAGAACTTTAAACTTAAGGTGGATAAATAGAGAAACTCAATATGATCATATTGATACAGTTGAAGAATGGGTTTTACAATCGAATGGTCAACCTCAAAAACGACGGACATTACTTAATTTAAGAAGACCATTTTTTAATCATAATGGTGTCAATAGCTTAAACTTTTCACCTGAAACGGGAAAGCTTGTTTTAACAACCGGAGATGGGGGATCAGGCTATGATCCATTTAATTTAAGCCAAGACGACATGGAGATAGCTGGTAAAATCATTGAAATTGATGTAGTTAAGCATACATTTATCGATAATCCACCTGTAGTCACACGTTTTAATGAACTTCCCGTACCTATTCAGGAAACGCTTACGGTAATTGCAAAAGGGGTTCGCAATATACCAGGCATTTCATTTCAAAGGTATTATAATCAGTATCTCAAATATACGGGAAATGTTGGACAGGATTTGGTAGAGTCGATTTTTTCATTCGTTCATTATAAACCAATACCGGTTACTGAGCTTATTCAAGCTTCTTTAATGAATTCTGAACTTGACCAAGAAGGATTTATTAACTTTGGCTGGCGAGGGTGGGAAGGTGCTTTTCCTACTTCGTTTATAAGGGGCTGCTCTGCAAATCCGACTTTGGATGAGAAAACAATTGCTTATTACAATGAAGCAATAAAAACTTCTGTGAGGCGTATCCAGCCTTTAACAAGTTATTTTCATCAAGATCCCAGACCCGATAAGTTTGGAGGAACTGCACTTACAGGCGTCCAGTCATATATGGGGAATCAAATCCCCGATCTAACGGGAAGCGTTGTGTTTACCGATCTTGCCCGGGATGAAGGAGCTGGGCCTCCAGTTAGAGGGGTTTTAGCTTATACTAGAGTAAGGACGGATTGTAAACTAAGTGATTTTAGTGTTATTGAAACCGATTATAATTTTGGATCTCAATCAGCTTATTATGTTAGTTTGGGAACGAATTTAGATCATACCAGACTATATTTTGGTGTTTATGGTTCTATGAAAGTAACTGATTTTAACCAAGGTACTGTTTATGAAATTGTTCCATAATTACACTTGTCAACTCCCCTTGCTGATGGACCTGCTTAGAATGACATTTCAGGTTAGAAGTTCGTGACATATTTCGGCGAATTGTGGATTTGCACAGTCATGGTTCGCCTCCACCATCATGAACACCATCCGTATGAGGATGGTGTTTTTGCCTTTACGTCTGGAACAAAGGTATGAGTATGGTGTTTATGTGATGATTTCTACGAATTTGATTTATGTAGCAGTTCTTTTATTTCTTGAAGTTGTTTTTCAGTCATTTGTTGAGATTGATGAATCGCATTTAGCTTATCCTCTACTTTTTCTAATCGAAGCTGAGTTTCTTTTTGAATTTTCTCGGTATCCTTTTGCGTTTTGGAGTTATCCATTACGACTAAAATGGTAAGGCCTGCACTAAAGATCGTTAACCCTCTAGCTATTTGATTTAAATCTAGTTGATTAATGGCGAATAGGCAATCAGCAAGTCCTGCCCCTATTAATATGCCACCGATAGTTACAATTCCATTCCATTTCCATTTATCTGGGATAATATTTAATGTGTGTTTCATCAAGAGATCTCCTTCAGCTAGGTAATATAGTAGTAGTGAATAAAACATAAATTTTAAAATAACAAAAGAAGATACATCGAAAATAGAGGGATATAGTATTCAGCGGCAACACGTAAAAACTCAGACCCGCACCTGTCAAGGTTTATACTATCTACTAGTATTCTACTATATAACTTACTTATGATGAGTCAATGATTGCTACGTAAGTGGAACAGACCATATTTCAAACTGAAATGATAAGAGAGTTAACTACTGATGATGAACCAGACTTCATACAAAAAAGAATTGTTGATTATATAAAGAACAATAAACGAGTCCGTGAGGATGCAGAAGGTAATAAATTTGAGATTATTTATGACATAACCGGAAAACAGCAGGAGTTTGAGTATCATGAGTGATACCATACCTGTGATGACTGTATTTGCGATCAGTCTTTACAAAATCTAAAGCCAGCGCTCTAGCTATTGCGGATCAAGTTGTCATCATAGATAATACATATGAACCAATTATTATTGCAGAAATTAAGCATAATAAGATGATATATTGTGTAGATCATATACCCGATTGGTCTACAAATGTCATTTTAGAGCATAAATGATGTGCATACTCCGAGAGATTTTGCATTATTATTTTAACCGAAATGTATCTCACGTCCTGTAATAACCTGTTAGCGTGCTCATACTCTGCATTGCCCATGTGCCGGGATGGGGCTCAATTTAAAGTGGGATATGCTTTCACAACAATTGTTGTTGTAGTTAAATTCCTTCATCGTCCTCGTCGGTACTGTTTTCGAGTGGATGACGCTGATGCAATCAACGGATATCCCAGAAAAATATTACGAAGGACTATGGATTTATCCTATTCCAAAACCTTGAAAGGATTGTTGGGAGTGTCGCTTGAACTTGAGGAGTTCTCTATCAAACAAGTATTTATAGATAGCTTAATGAATGAATCTCTTATGGGATTGCAAGCCATACCAAAAAGCGATTTGCATAACCACGCTGGACGCGGAGGGACGATTGAATATATTGGTGAATGGGCTAATGTTAGTATTCAACCGCCGACAGAGCCGTTTCAATCGTTGCATGGAATGCAGAGCTGGTTTGATGAAAATGTGAAACGACATTGCCCCGGTATTGAAGGCTATTTAAAACGTATCGAAGCTTCCTTTGTACAGGCGGCCGAGGATCACATTGAAAGATTGGCGTTAAGCTTTGGGTTAGATGAGATTGATGCTTTGGGGGGAATGGAGCCATTTTTGCGGATAATGAATGACTTTCATCGTTGTTATGCTCCCCGAACGAAGTTTTTGCCGGAACTGGCCTTAGATCGAGCCTGTAATGTAGATGAAGTATACGCACGTCTGGATGCTATATTGGCTTGCCAATGGTTCCGGTCGATCGATATCTGCAGTGATGAATTTGCTCAGCCTATTGCATGCTTCAAATCTATCTACAGAGCCGCAAAAGCTGCGGGACTGACTCTAAAAGCTCATGTGGGGGAGTTTGGTACCGCTGATGATGTCATGGAGGCCGTCGAGGAGTTGGAGCTTCAGGAGGTCCATCATGGGATTACGGCAGCCAGCTCACCTCAGATCATGAGATGGTTATCCGAGAATCATATCCAATTGAATGTTTGTCCGACTAGCAATATTATGCTTGGTGTGGCTGAGAGCTATGGTACCCATCCCATTCGCAATCTATATGAATATGGAGTCCCAGTGACCATAAATACCGATGATTTGTTGATCTTTAACCAAAGTGTTTCTCAGGAATATATGAATCTTTACAAATCCGGTTTGATGACACCTGAAGAGCTTAACGAAATTCGTCTGACAGGTTTAAAAGAGTAAGAGTCGGTTCAGAGAGTTTGACTACACTCGTAGACACCTATGTGGCGTTGCCTTCGGACAGGGGTTCGACTCCCCTCGCCTCCACCAACATGAAAAAGGACACCTCAGAGGTGTCCTTTTTGCATTGGTGGAGTCTCGAGGGGTCGAACCCAGGGTTCAGTCCGCGCGCAGGAAGCAAAGCGAACGAGCACGGCGTTTATATCCACCCTCTAATATCGTCGGCGGAGGATAGCTTCGTGAGCAAGTAAGATGGAGATATGAACATTCCCCTCGCCTCCACCATGTAAATCCACAACCGCAATGAGGTTGTGGATTTTTGCTTTTCTTCCGTCTTAATCTTTAGTATTACATCTACATGATCCTTACCCTTCTACATATCGCTGACCTTCTCACCTCTCGGCGTATACGCTCAAAAAGGAAAGGGGAGTCAAAAAGAAACGACCTCACCGTCTTCAGGAACCCAAACGGAACCCTCCAGATGTTGTTCCTTCAGAAACTTGGTAAGCTGATTTCGGCTCAATTTACAGTGGTTGATGGTATTCAGATGTAGGGCAAGGAGCTTGGTCCTCGGTGACAATCGGGCTATGCGAGCGATATCTTCACGTGCCATGGTGATAACGGTTCCCCATATCATCTCTGCCTCCCCTGTATTCAAAATAGCAATATCCGGAATGTACTTACGAAAAGCCGCTTCAATAGCAGGCGTATAAATACAGTCACCAACGATATAAATAGAACCTTCTTTCATTGTATTCAAGATAAAACCGGAAACCGGCCCGAGTAACTTGCCAGAAAGCCCCGGAGCATGTTGCCCCGTAATGAGCATACTAGACAACTCCTCTAATTTTAATACCGACCGGTTTAATTTCATAGTATATAGGAACTAGGTGTTAAAAGCCCTACTTTTTATAACCAAATCAGCCGTTTCCCTCGGATGGCTAAGAGGAAAATGATGACCATATGGAACAACATCAACCTTACCAAGATGTAATGGAGCAGAATAGTTTCTATCATGATTTCCCCAAATAATATGAAGATTATACCTTGGTACTTTGGTGAAATCACCCTGATAGTCTTTCGATAGAAAACGGTTAAGCTGAAGAGTGGTATTTAAAATTCTAGGCGAAGTAAAGCTGCTGCTTACTTTTGCAATATAATGTTTCGGAATGCTCTCCGTATTTTCAAACAGACCATTACCAATTAAATAACGTCCTATTGAATTAGCAGTTGCTAACTTCAATGCCCATTTGTTCATAAATTGAGGAGCATTAAACGATTTAGAAATTCTTTTCGCAACAGGTGGCTGAAGTAAAGTAATAGTATTCTTCGTATCTATGTACTCTCGCACTAATGATTCCAGCAGAATAACCGATCCGAAGGAATGGCCAATCCAGTGTGCACCATTAGTAGATTTTCCTAATAACTCTTTCACTAAATTCAAATAGAGATTCAGAAGATTTTTTTCTCGTTTAAAAGGGGAACGTCCTAAACCTGGAAGATCTACAATCCATATAGGTTGACCAGTTTTTTCATGAAGCTCTATTCCTAATGGAAATAAATCCTCTCCATCACTCAATAAACCGTGCAATAAAATAAACGGTTTACCCTCTCCTTGTATTTGATAAATCACAGTGTTTCCGATTAATGCTCGTTCAAATGCATGATTATGCTGGTCATTCTGATACGTCAAGCGATAATCCAAATCCGCTACTACGACTGGGAAAAATTTCATTACACTCGTCTTATTAAACCAATCACCTCCCATGATTTTTTTCGATAAATCATTTGAAAACTTTCTATTTGTAATAAAGTTCAGTCCATCAGATGGGATTTTTGTTATTTTACTTATCCCACTTTTCATAAGTGCCTTCATGAAACGAATGGGCACAGAGATTTTAGGTGCTGTCATATTCATGCTTTCTGACATAACGTCTAATAATTGGGATATATCCGGATCAAGCTGTTTGTCTTGAACAAGTGTATATGTTTGAATAGACGAATGCTCCAGCTTAAAAACCTGAACAATAAACTTCGCTAGCTCATCGTTTGAAATAAGTGGTAATTTATACCCCTTGCCTCCAGGAATAACTGGCATTAGCCCTCTTCGCATACTCGTCACAAGCAAGCCTAAGCCTGCTACTTGCTCCGTACTCCCCGTTTTACTACTGCCGACTACAGTTGGTGGATTAATCACAGAAAGCGGATAGCCTATTGCAGATGCCTGCTGGCGAATATAAAGATCTGCTAAAAATTTTGTTCTTTCATAAGGGTTTTTTATTTTTAAATAGTCGTGACCTTCTTTAAACACATCAATCGCAACCTTATTATTTTTATCATCAAAGGGGGTCATATATCCTACTACATGAATAAATTGCTGCAAGCCCTTCAATTGATGGATACTTTTAGCGAATTCACTGATATGCTTGGCACCGTTTAAAAATACAGATGTTGCCTCTTGCTTTGTCGCTTGAATATCCATTTGTCCACCTGCGTGAATAATAACATCCGTGTTCAATACCCTATCCTTATCTTCATCACTTAAACCTAAATCTGTTTTCGTCAAATCACCTTCAATAAAGTGCATGGCTGCCTCGTTTAAAATACCTTTTTCTTGAAAAGTACGTGTTGCTTTACTTTTCGACCTCACTAAAAGAAAAATCATAACATCTTCTTTAAGAAGTTCCTCCACTAATTGCCTCCCAATAAAGCCTGTTCCACCTGTTAAAAATATTGTCCTCACATCATCCGCTCTCCCTTTTAGTACTATTTAGTACTAATTTAGTGTAAAAAAAATGCTTCTCTTATCGAAGCAAGTTAATAAATTGGCTGGCTGTTTTCGTGATAACAGTTGCATCCTTCAATGTTTCTGAAATAAACAGCGCTCCTTCAAGATTCGTTATAAAAAGTGCCGCTACCTCGTCAATATGAATCGTATTTCTAAACTCTCCTTTTTCTACTCCTTGTTTTAATAATAGAGAGACTTTCATTTGTAATCCTGTAAAAAAGAGACCTATTTTTTCTTTTATGTGCGTAGCATATGTAGGACTTTGAATATAAAGAGTAATAAATGGACAGCCACCCTTATACTCTCTTGACTGAACTCCCTGCGATAGATGCTTTAAAAACATCTGGACACGATCTTCAACTGATAATTGGTTCTGAGAAAGTATTTGATCAATTGCACGCTGATACGTTTCAATCCAATAATCAACGACCCCTTCTAACAATTCTTCCTTATCAGAAAAGTGATAATACACATTAGATTTTGATACTTTGCTTACACGCACTAATTCATCCATACTTGTATAAGCAAATCCTTTTTCTAAAAATAATGTTGCCGCTACTTCAATCACACGTTTTTGATTCATTAATTTTACCTTTGTCATAACTAGAACTATACAGTACTAATTTGTATGTTGCAAGTGAGAAGATAGGACAGTTGAAATTATTGTTAAATTAGTAAGTTAATGCCGTTATACGTGATAGTAGAGAGGATTTAGAAGCTGTTTTTGACTCATTCCAACCGTTTTACTCTACTTAAAATGTTTGGTTATCGGATGCGACGCTTTGCAATGAGAATAAGCATGAGCAGCTTAGCGTAAGTCAATAATTGAAATTTCACGTTTCTTGGACATGTCAACAATGGCATAAAAGGGCTAGGGATCAGGGCTAGAGATGATAAGTAAGCAAGCTTAGGCCACCTCCCCAAACAATCGAATCATCACGCGGCGGCGAATTGTGGTTTTGCATAACCACGGTTCGCCTCCATATGGATTATTAGAAAAGCGACCGCGTGAGGTCGCTTTTTAGCTCGTTCGGACTCGAAAGGAGCAATTATGCATGGATTATTATTGGGGATTTTCTTGGAAAGGTTTTTTGGTTGTCTTATTACCAATGATTCCTAACATACTTTATTTTGCTATTCCAAATTCAATACCAACAGGAGGGTCTGAAGAAAGTCATAAAGTGTTAGATTTAATTGAGCATGGAAGCCAATTTGTCTATATGGCTCTTCTTGTGATTGTTATATCAAAACAAATGATACCTTTCAAGAGCAATTACATAATTGGTATGGCTATATTTTTGATTGCTTATTATGTGTTATGGATTCTATTATTTACTGGACATAAAAATATACTTGTACTTTTATGTATGGCGATTTTTCCAGTTATTTATTTCATATTAGCGGAAATGTGGCTCTGCAATTATTTTGCCATAGTACCAACTGTTATTTTTGGTATAGTTCATACTATAATTACATATAAAGATTTTATATCTACAAGATAAGTTTATGAGTGTAACCTATATAAAAAATGAACATAGCATTTAAGCTATGACCGATCTATAGATATTTTTTTGAAAGCTAAGCCCGACCGTGTGAGGTCGGGCTTTTGTCTATGCGAGTGTATAGCTCTATTTTGCATGCTCGTCTGGCTGATGAATACCAAAAATATTCCCTTCGGTGTCAATGTAATATCCTTGCCACGCCATTCCAGGCAGTGCATACTTTGGCAATGCGAGCTTGCCTCCAAGATTAAGAATTTTTGTTTCAGTAGAATCGTAGTCTTCTACTCCCATAGTACATGCATAACCATTCATAGCCTGACCGGGTTGGGGGGAAGCGCCTTGACGTTGCATCAAAGCCCCGTTAATTCCGGGTTCATTTGCATCGCCTGTCACAGCTCCCAAATAAGGCATTCCAGCATAATCACTCCAATCCTCAAACGTCCATCCAAATACCTCGCCATAAAACTTCTTAGCACGTTCCATGTCATCTACATGAATTTCGAAATGAACTAGTCGGCCCATGATTTCCTCCTATGGTTTGACTTCCTACATTTTTTATTATTATACTATCCTTTTTCACTAAAAATATAAAATTTAATTGAAAATCCGGATGTGGATTTTGCGTTTCAGGGATATGAAGTTTTAAGATAAGGCCAACATGCCATTTATATACGATCTGAAATTTAAAGCAAATGCTTTAATTTTAGACTAGTGGGAACACTTCGGTTTTATCAATGACGTAGTCAAGTCTTGGTCTGTTGCAGTTGATGAACAAGATCATAAGTAACGGTATGACTCAACGCGGGAATATTAGGAAAAAGATTGGTTTCATCTCTTGAATTCTTATTCATACACGAATAGTTAAAAAACCTCATTCTCTTTATCTTCTACTAATAAAAAATCAAGAGAATGTGTAGTTATGCTTGAGCGTGGTGATTGGTTTATTGAAGGATGAAATCATCTAAATTACTCGAGAATAAAGAACCGGCCATGATGGCCGGTTCTTTTGATTGGATGTGTCTTGAATATAAAGTTATGAACTGGCAGCGACGTTAAGCTAACGGGCAGGATAGTGCGATTTTTTGCTAAATTGATCCACATACGGTTGACGCTCATTCATTAATTCCTATTTTTTCGATCATGAAAGGCAGTAGTTGTAACATAATCATCCATCCGTTTTATTTTATTCTTAACAATCAATTTGTATCTTATAACAAAAAATAAAGATTTGTCGAATGTTGTCTTTTTATATTCGAGCATATTTCGCGTCAGGTGTGTATGTACTACATAGTGTACATTCCGTACATAATGATTCACATGGAGGTGAGGAGGGGGGCATATTGATGAGTACATTCATTTCTACCACGATTAGCGGTTGCAGAAAAAACTAAACAGCCTTAGCCCGATGGAAGTACGAGCTAAGGCAGCTTAATCATTTTAATCTAATGTCTACTGACGGGGGTCAGCTCAGATCAGGTGGCTCTTTTGCCATTTCATTATTTAGCAGTTTTAAATGAACTACGTATTTCTTGGTACGAATCCTGAGACGTGTTCTCTAGAGAAAAACTCATGTAAACTTTATTTTCGGTAATCAGCGCAATCATTTCTTTATCGTCTGCCGATTGAATGAGTACTAATGATCCTTTTGTGTCTCCGTCATCATATGCCACAGATTCTGCAACCTTCGGATCCTTCAGCTGCTGGTCCTCCGGAATCGCTCTTTTAGCACCAACACGGAATTTACCTTGCACATCAGGGTGTATACTCTCATCAACAAACTTATTTCTGTCCTCTTTCGTTCCATTGTGGTAGTCCGTGACATAGGATAATGCCAGCTTCTCATTCGCAGATCGATCCTGCGAATCCGCAGCATTATTACTTGAGCATCCAGATAATATAATCACTGCGGCGAATAAAATAGATAGAAATTTTGTGAAGTTCTTCATGTTTTCCCCCTTGGAATAATATAAAAGTACATTCGTTAGTCTATCAGGCATAGTAAGGATTTGGTAGTGAAATTCAGGATGTTTTAATTCATTAAGTATTATTTTGAAAAAAATGATAGATATGAAAGATTTGTGTATAAGTTAAGTTTAAGGCCTAAAGCCTATATTTAAAAAGGAGTTCCTTGCCATTGAGTTATCTGTATGAATTTATCGACTATCAAGAGCATCTGCCGATTATTTATAGATGATAAGAACGCCAAAATGAACGGTAAAACATTCAATATGGATGTCGCGCCCAAAATCATTCAACATTACACCTATGTGCCTCTGAGATTTGTTGCGGAAGCTCCAAATGCGAAAGTGGATTATTTTAATGGCAAAGACCTAACGCAGCTGCATATTCTCCCAAGACTGCCTCATGTGCTGATCAGTAGATATCCAAGCGATGCCAAGATACTTTCCGAAGAAGCGGCAATCGCAAAGTTAAAACAGGAATTAGTCATCGCTTATGAAAAGAAATTTGGGGAGTTTATTCCTCTTGGCGCGAGCGAAAAGCCTGGTCAGGATGATGACAAGGCCATTCTTCGGAATGTGATTTCTCATTTGAAAGTGGCATCGGAAAATGATTGTTATTATGTCGTTCCCGTCATGTATGATTTTTGGATCGATAAGTATACGGGAGATATTTATACTTTTTATAATGGGCTTGCCATGTCCATAAATAAATTCGATCCTTATGCTGAGAATGCATTGTCTTTTCCAGGTTAATATCGGCGAATTGTGGATTTGCTTTATTCCGGCATTTAGCTTTTGTATTGGCTTCATATGACAACCACTTATTTTCGTTGACAGAAATTCAACTTCTATCTATCGTATTTAATAATGACAATATTTGAGATGGTGATATTTATAATGATGATAAGCATTAAGTTAGGAAAGTGCAGAAGGACAGGTATAGAACCATGCTAAGGAGGGGGTTAAGAATACTTCAATTTGTAATTTTGACGATATTGCTCATAATAGGTATTGCTTTGGGTTATAGAGAGTATGCCAAACATGAAATCATGAAGAAGAGTAAGCTTCTCGTCCAAAATGGTGGAATTAATGAGTTAGCGGAAATTGAGGTGAACGGCGAGAAACAATACATCCTCATCGAAGGAGCCGATAGAACGAAACCGTTCTGCATGTTTATGCATGGAGGGCCGGGCTCTCCTTTTCCTTACGGTGTAAGCGCCCGTACCTTGTATCCAGAAATTACAGAAAACTGTGTAGCGGTATATTACGATCAACGAGGAGCAGGGAAGAGCTATCATCGTTCATCTGATATCGGTAAGATGAGTCTGGAACAATTTGTGGCGGATGCTAATGTGGTTGTCGATTACGTTAGAAAACAATATAACCAGGAAAAAGTCTACATCGTGGGCCAATCCTTCGGTACGATTATTGCCACTCAAATTGTTGCCGAACATCCGGAGAAATTCCATGCTTATATCGGATTTGCTCAGATAACAAGTATTATTGAAGGGCAAAGTCTCGCATACGAATGGTTAATAAAAGAAGCTCGCAGTCAAAACAATACGAAAACATTACAAAAGCTGGACAAGATCGGGGAAGCCCCCTACTTCGGAGAACGAGAGGATCAATTCAGCACCCTCATTAATGAGTATAAAGGATTCAATTATTCGGACGAAGTCGTTTCCAAGGCTAATCTATTCAGTCTAGTAAAGGGAGCTTTGACGTCCCCGGACTACTCCTTGGCAGATATTTATAAAACGTTTATATCTGGAGCTGACTTCAGCATAAATCAAGCACAGTCTCTGAAAGAAGAAATTATTAGAACAAATTTCTTTGAAACTGTCCCGACAATTCAAGTGCCTGTATATATCATACAGGGCAGACATGACAAACAGGCGAGCTATGATTTAGCAAGAGATTACTACGAAGCGCTGGATGCGCCTCAAGGAAAATCTTTCTTCACACTTGAAAATTCAGCGCACATCCCTAACAAAACAGATGAGAAGATATTTGTTGAACACTTACAGAAAATCATCGGAAATAAGGAAATTCAACTTGAATAGAAAGGGCTACGGAATTGATTCGTTTTTTGCTGGAAATCAATCTTGGCGGTGATGACCGGTAGGATATCGAACATCATTTCGATTAGACTTTCTGGAAGTGATCCTCAAGTCACCTGCCAAACAATCTAACCACCACACATCGGCGGATTGTGGATTTGCATAGCCACGGTTCGCCTCCGCCTCCATATCGAGCACATACAAAAAGACACTCGAGAGAGTGTTTTTTTGTGTTAGAAAAGGAACTCTATTCTTTGTGGTAATAAAGATATTGGAATTATGGAATGGACGACATACTTTGGATATTTTCTAGTTTATATAGTATTATATTACCATTTTGAAAAAAGCTGCCCCAAGTCGTACTTGAGTACTTGAATTCCGCTCTTTGAATCGTATACATTCGTCGTAACGGTAACATTATAAGGAGTAGGAATTATAGGATCCGTGCTTAATTCGATAGTCGGAGGTGTTCCATATAGTAGTTATACTATACTCTTGACCTGCTTCTACAATCACACTAGGAATTTCTTCATCTGTATTATTGCCTTTATAATCTGTAATGGTAGCTTTCTTCGTAAGTGGGTCTAGGCTGTACTAACAAAATCATCAGGACCAGACCTAGCCTAAAGTCTAGCTTCAGATACCCCCTAAGACGGTTATGTCATGCGAATAAGGCGGATATAATGGATTTATAACTCAGAGCGTGACTTATGAAGCCAAAGGAGTGTTTGAATATGAAGGCAATAGAAGCGACTGCAAAGGAGCCAACAGGTAAGGTGAATTGGGTGCTTTTTAATCCAAAAACCTATGCAACGATCCTCTATTTATTGCTATCTCTCCCGTTAGGGATTATTTATTTTACAGTAGCGATAACGGGACTTGCACTATCAGTCGGTTTAACTCCAATATTTATCGGAATACCGCTGTTTTTTGGAGTAGCTAAGCTGTTGAATGGGATTGTGAATTTTGAACAAAGCATGATTAGACAAATTTTAGGTTTACCTACTCCTCCTGTTTCGTATACCTACAATCGACAGTCTGAAGCTGGGCAGAACTGGTTGATGCGAATGATGAGAGGTTTTGACGGGGGGCTATTCATTCGAAACCTGTTGCTCGTATTACTAAGATTTGTAACAGGCATTGTATTCTTTGTTATTATGGTAACGGTGATTTCACTAGGACTAGGATTTATTGCTCTTCCAGTCGTGCATATCATTTTGATGAATGAAATGCAGCTTGATATTTTAGAGAATAGCTTGTTTAGTTATTTTCATATAGATTGGACCTATAATCAGCAATATCTGCTGTACGTAGGAGTTGGCCTTGTACTTTTTTGGGTCGCGCTTCGCGTCGTGAATGGACTCATGCAAATTCAGCGCAGAATCATGTATGTGGATGAGCCATATCAGCAGCCGTCAGTGCCAATGGAAACACAAATACATGCGACGGTTCAGCCGCAATATTATGAGTACCAAGAGGATCAGCCTACTCAAGGGATGATGCAGCCAGCCTATAGAGAGCTTTAGAAGCTCTCTTTTTTTAAATCCACTACTTGATGCGTGATTTATTTGGACAACTGAAGAGCTTAACGAAATTCGTCTGACAGGTTTAAAAGGTACCATGAAAAGCCCGACCGTGTGAGGCCGGGCTTTTGTCTATGCGATTGTATAACTCTATTTTGCATACTCGTCCGGCTGATGAATACCAAAAATATTCCCATCAGTATTGCTCGTGTCTTGCAGTTCTGAACCCAATAATAAACTGATTGATTCGTTACACTCCAAATTGTCTTACCAACAAGCAAATAATCCCCCCAAATGAGATTTCCAAATTCTCTGGGAATTCTAATAACCATCTTTAATTAATTCAACAGCTCTCTCAACATACTCGTCTCTGCCTTCCATAATTCCTTCAATGGTTGGATCAAGACGAATATCAGGCTGCACTCCTATTCTTTGCGTTGGTTTTTTCTCTGGATAAAATATACCGATTCCACTTATTGTAGTTTTTATATTTCCTGGAAGAGTAATGCTAAATATATTGCCATCCGCTCCAGCAGTTGGCCTCCCAAGAACTATTGAATTTTCTGTTTTTCTCAGCAACATCGTTGTAAACTCACCGTTACTAATAGTTTGTTCATTGATTAAAATCACGACTTTCCCTTTATAAACCTCGTCATCTGTCCGTTGAGGCTTCCCTGAGACAAGAGGTTCAAAATAATATTCACCGGGCACTGCACGATTAGGAAGTGACGCTTTGGCAAACTCTTTTTCAGAAGGGATCAGATATTGGGCCAATTTATAGTCAAGTGGGCTAGAAGGATAGTTTCTAAGATCAACAATCAGACCTTTAGTGTCCCACCATTTTTTCATGATGTTATCAATCTCGCCATCTACCAACAGACCGGCATTGATATAGTAGATCTCTCCGTTCTCCATTGCTTGCGATTTCGTATTAACAAAGTAATTAATCTCTTGTAGGCTGCTCGTCGCACTTATATTCATCGTTTTTCCCTGTCGAATTACGGTAACGTCCATATTCTTTTGATGAGTTCGGAATAATGCATTAAAGAATTGTCTTGACGTGTCTTCTCGTGATTGTGAGATGTATTTTCTTCTATCTTCTAATAATTCATCAATACTATTGTCACCTACTTTTAATACAATGTCTCCGACCTCAAGTCCACATTTGTTATAGACTGTACTTATAACAATCTGATTGTTAATTTCGACAAAGTTTACGGGAAGCCGATACGTTCCAAAGTACTCAGTAATGGACTCTCTATTTTTGCCCGTCAAATAAACATGAGAATCGTGTACTCTAGTTGTTAGTTCTGCTAAGGTCATGAAATAGGAATCATAATCAGACCCATCTATCATTTTAGGAATAAACTCTAGAAGCACTTGATCCCAATCCTCTCCTATGACATCTTTATAAGGAAAATAGTATTCGATAATATTCCAATAGCGGAATAAGCCAAGCAACCTGTAGCCGGTGTCATCAAATTTCATACTAGTATAAGAGTTTTCATTATGCATAATCGCTAAGGGTGAATCATCATTAAAGCTAACGTATGCATTTTTTCGTTCTGAAATGTTAGAATCTAAAATCTTTGATAATTTAAGACTCAGATCTGTTCCCAGATATTCCTCGTCCTTGGACCAATCTGTAGTTGGACTGAGTTGTATGGAATCTTCGGAAAACTGGTATTGCTGTTCAAGATCCCCGGGAACGGTCTCATTACCTAGCGTATGAACCCACTCATAGAGAATTGAGTTCACATCCGAATTTTCTTCTAAAATAGAAGGCATCACCCGAAATAGCTCATAATCCCAATTTATATCCCCAGATACAACCTTAGGATGGTAGTATTTCACCAGTCCCCATACCTTACTGAGCTTAGCAAAATCCTCGATCTTTTGTTCGGAAATATCAGAAAATTCCAGTATACTTCCTTGGTCAAATTCTTGGTCCTTCTTTATCTCAGTCTGATGAACCTCTTGTGACGCAGAACATCCTGTGATGATAATGAAAATAAACAATAAACTAAGAAAAATTATCAAAATCCTGCACTTTTTCTTATTATCTTCTTTCATCTACTCACCCGCCTTTATCATCAAATCTAATTGGATCTTTCAACCTATTTAATTGCAGCAAATGGAATTTTTCCAAATTGTCCGCGTTATTACTTAGTTTACCATAAAATTCACTTTCATTGGAATTCATTCATCGTGATATGAAAAAAGGAGCACTGATGCGCCTCTAAAATATTCTTACATTTCTATAATGAAGTATTACTTTTTATCCTGAAGCATATCAATCCTGCCCTTTCCAACAGTGCTGCCTATGGGCGAAAGAAACTGGTTGGGAATTAAGAAAACTTACGAAGCTGATATCTAATCGTATTAGGCGCCAAAGTCTGGGAAGTTAAAACATAAATGGTAAGGACCCTAAAGATCAATTGAGAAATAGGTGGTCTCACATTAGGTGAGAAACTAAATACAATATCCGATATAACTGTTTTTGGTTTGGTAATATAAAAATGAGAGTGGAATTCCTAAATGCTGGTGATGCAATATATTCTATGTATGAAGTTCGAGGTAACGGAACATAAAAGAACTGAGCACAGTTGGGGCCGCTATAGCTGTCAGCAGGTTGTTGTTAAAAATTTTTCCTGCGGGTAGGGGATTTGCACCTTCATTACCATTGTCTGCACTTTTAACGGGAGACTCTGAAATATGCATATAAGAAGGGCGTTACCGATTTCTCACTATAGTATAGCATTGTGTCTGTGAGCTTGAGAATCATATGTTCCATAAATAAAAGATAAGAAAAATGACTACAGAAAAATTCTGTAGTCATGAAAATCTGAATACTAAGGAATGACTTTCCATACGTCGGCTCCACCCGGAGTTTCACCTAGAGTCCACCATTTAGCTTCATAGTTTACACCGTTATAGGTTACTTTGCTGCCACCAACATAAACAGTGGATGCATCCCAGGCTGGGTAGGTGACAGGTGCGCTAGGTGTAGTTACATTGACAATATTGCTAGCAGCGGATACATTACCAGCAGCATCAACAGCCTTTACAGTAAAGGAGTAAGGCGTATTTGGTGACAGACCAATAACAGTGTATTCAAGCGTTGAACCAGAAACCGTAGCGACTAATGTCGAGCCTTGGAACACTTGATAGCCTGTTACACCCACATTGTCCGTTGAAGCATTCCACATTAAAGGAACTGTAGTAGATGTAATTGTACCCATCACATGTAAGCTTGTAGGAGCTGAAGGAGCCTGAGTATCAGGACCTTCTACGGCTTGTGTGGTGAAGGATACAGAATTGCTAGCCGGTGATACGTTCCCGGCAGCATCTACTGCTTTAACGGTAATGTTATAGGTTGTATTAGGTGTTAAGCCTGTTAGATTGTAATTCAGTGCACTTGTGGAAGCGATTTGGGTTGAACCGTTAAAAATACGATAATTCGTAACGCCTACATTATCTGTGGCAGCATTCCAAGAAATTGTTGCACTAGTGGTTGCAACATTGGAAGCTGTTACTCCTGTAGGAGCAGTTGGCGCTGTGGTATCTGGATTTCCATCACCGGAGAAGTTAACATCGATAACGTTATAGAATGCATTTCCTGTGTCCGCAATTTCCCAAACAGCGAGAATGACTTGATATCCCGTTCTGTTCGGTACGTTACAAGTGTCGGAATAGGTATTTGACGGCGTACCTTTATACGGTACATTACAGAAAGGAGTTAAGTCGAAGGATGCACGAGTTAATGGTGCATTCGGGTCCCAATCCTGCTTGGTAATGTAGTATTTCCAGCTAGCTGTTGCATGAGGTACTTTTAACTTCCAGTCAAAAGTCGTTTGTCCAGGTGAAATGTTTACTTTTGTCCAACGAGTTTCGGATTGCTGATCAAGTGGAGCGAACAAGCCGTTAGCACTTGCAATTTTACCATCGGCTGGACCTGCTGCCGGGAATCCTTTGGCTGCTTCTAAGCTATACGGTTCATAAATAATAAGTCCACAATTCGTATTGATTCCTCTTGCACATAAATCCGCACGGCTGGAAGGATTACTTACATATCCGTGAGCGGATGCTTTGGACTCGAATAAGAATAGAGCCATAAAAGCGAGCGTCATCAATAGACCGCCGGCAAAAACCTTCTTAATTAGCCCAGAATTAGGAAAACTTAGGATTGACATCAAAAAACTCCTCCTCTTTTCGATAAACTATGCACGAAGAACCAAACGATCATTCGTACCTTGATTGCATAACGACGTGCTTCCTTACCTCCTTCCAGGTCAATATGTATGCTCAATAAGTGAACATAAATAACTAATTTTTTGGGTAATAAATGATTGTGTTGGTGAATAAGAGGTTATTGCTGACGTGGGTAGTAAAATAAACGTTGATGTTGGATAATGTGTTTTTTTGAATTGATCTACACTAAGATGCGAAGTGGAATGAGAATATACTCGATTTAAATAAAAAAACGCTCATCTATTCGCTTAAAATTTTATTTGAGGTGTTTGATGAGAATCCTAACGGAGTTTTCGCAGATTCAATTGATGAGTTTTTAAAAATGTTCAGTTAAAAATCGTGAACATCTAGACCTGAAAGAGGTTTTACATTTGTGACATATGTCATCGAAAACATAAATTTAAATTTTGAATAATATGGATAGGAACGATTATAGAGGGAATCATTTACAAAGGGGGCATGAGAACGTTGGCAGTTAGCCGTGAGGTCGTGGAGCAAGATTATGTTATTGAGCAAGTGAGACAGTTATTTCAATGCACGGTGTTATGGTGTGAAGGGCGTGCATGCTTAGAGTATGAAAGTAAGGAAGAATTAGACAAAATATCCGACTACGTAAGAGCCAATTTTGATAAAGACCTGCTTGATGTATTTTTTACGGCAGTTGAAAGCCTTTCGCAGGATGCCTAGAAGTTAATACCATTAACGCCCATATGAGAGATTGAAAAATCCAAATGGAGTAGAGAAGTAACGGACTGTAGGTTATCTATCATCGCGTCTGAAATGTCGTTAGCTTTTATATTTGCTCTGAAAAACACCCCGGAGCTACACGGGCTCCGGAGTGTTTTTTTCGATGAATAGCTAAGGGCAGCAGATTGTGAATGACGTGGACTTTTAATGATAGTTGTCAGATTCATTTTCCGTGTATTTGCCATTGCTGTCATGCAGCGCTTGTTTCCGGCGATCATTGCGGGCCTGTTGCTGCTGTTGGGCCTCCTGGCTGTTCACGGGTACCGCATCCAGATCTTTCACCGTGTTGATTAGGTTCTTGTCCGGTTGGTTCGTGCTCAATTGAAAGGTCCTCCTTGTTTACTGGAATAGGTTATGAAGTCTATTATGTGCTGGCTGCTGTGTGGCTATTCATACATATTTCTACAGAAAACCTAAGGATACATCACAGATAGAATTTGAGCAGAAAATACGACGTGAAAGTACGGATGTTACATTACTAAACAATCGTAGCATCACACTCCGACGGATTGTGGATTTGCATAGTCACGGTTCGCCTCCATACATATTAAAATAAACCCACTCAGTGAGCGGGTTTTTGTCGTTTAGGGGACGGCTTTGCTATCTTGTAGAATTACTACTCCTAAAGGATAAAATAATATATTGAAGTAATAGGAAGGATCTTCCTGTAATTTGTCGAATTATGTAATTACAAGTTAATTGGACCTATAGTGCTGTGAGTAGTCCTATTAATAATATTAGATGAATTTCATATTGGAGTAGTCAATTAATCTTAAAACTAATAAAAAAATAGGAGGCGAAAAGCTATGTCAGTAATAATTACAACAGGTGATTTGAAAAGGAATTATGAAGTTATTGATACGATATTTGCGATGGATTCGAACAAAGAAGGTTTTTTAAAGTCTGCAGATCCTAATTTAGCCTTTGAGGGGGTCAAAAATCAGTTAAAGAAAAAGTGTGAACAACTTCGTGGTGATGCGATAGTAAATTGTCAGTTTGAATATCGTGTTGCTGTTTCAGATGGTATGATGAGTAAGAAGCAGGTTATGGAGATTTTTTCTTATGGAACAGTAATACGATTTTTGGATTAATGGAGCCCAAGGGGACACCAAATGTGGTGTCCCTTTTTCTTTTTGGGTTTTCTCACACAAGGTGTTTAAATAAACGTTTGAGTGAAAAAAGCATTAAGGTTCGGATAGGGGTTCGACTCCCCTCGCCTCCACCATGTAAATATACAACCTCATGAGGTTGTGGATTTTTGCTGTATGTCTATAGAAAGATTTGTTAGAATGTACGTATGCTATAGAGAATCTCCGTCCGGAAGTTTTAGATGCTTTCTTTGCGGTGTATAAGCCCGCGGCAAAAATCATATACGACGATGCGAGCGAGTGAGTGAGTTTATGAAAGTTTCAATAGAAGAGATCGGAAAAGAGCAGGAAGAGGAAATTCTTATCAGGTGCTATGAGGTAAATAACAAAATATACGAAATCGTAAACAAGCTAAAGTTGGAAGACCTCATTTTTCTAGGATATCACAATGATAGGATTCACCGTCTAAAAATTAGCGATATTTATTATTTCGAGGCCGTTGACGGGAAAGTTTTTATTTATTGCAAGGATGAGATTTATGAGGTGAAGCACAAGCTCTATGAGTTGGAGGAGTTATGCAAAGGAAGGAAATGTTTTCGCACATCCAAATCAACGATTTTGAACATAGCCAAAATTTCATTCGTTCGTCCATCGTTAAGCGGCAGATTTGAAGCAGTACTTGATAATGGGGAACGTGTTGTCATATCGAGGCAGTATGTGCCGGTACTTAAAAATATGCTTGGATTGTGAGAGGAGGGGCGACAATGAGGCTGAATGAACCGGTTAAAAAGGTGATTCAAAATTTCTTAGTCATCTTCGCATCCATCATCATTGTTATAACGATATTGCGACAATTTTTATATCCCGATATGGCTTTCGATTTGAAGTCGATATATATACTCATGGCCTTTTCATTTATAGGTGCACTGGCGGGATTTATTTTGAATTCTTCTATCAACATAAGCGAGAAAAATATGCGTATCAGAATGGCAATTCACTTTATTGCTTTAGAAACGATATTGATCTCCCTTGGAGCTATTCTTGGTATTGCCAATAGCACATCAAGCATACTCATTTTAGCATTGCAAATAGCGGTGATCTATGCTGTCGTTCGTCTGCTCTCATGGAACAACGATAAAAAAGTGGCTGAACAAATTAACGAGGGACTAAAATCATTGAAAGAAAAGGGTGGTGAGCTTTAGAGCTTACCGCCCTTTTTTGTGCAACTTAACGGGCTGTAGATACAGCTTATTGATTTTCTATATACATCATTTCCGCGGTTTTGTATGCTGAATTCACAAAATAACTAGTAAGAAACAAAAAGGAGAAACTGCCGTGGGAACCATATTATTTTTTATCGCATTGATTTTCGAAATTGCTTTCACCGTGTACTGTATTGTAACGAAGCAGAACCATCTAAAGTTTAGGAATTGGTTGAGAATTGTTGCTTTCGCAGCATTTGTAATTCTCGTATTTTCATCGGTAATCGTCTGGAGTTTCCGCTGGGTATTGCTTGCAGCACTGCTTGTCATACTAGCGGTAATCGGAATGGCTTCCCTTATTCGCAATAAAACGAGTAACCGTGATTACAAAACCTCCCGTATTGTCGTAAAAGCAGTCATGATGACATTATTGTTGATACTTGTATTTGTACCTGCACTTGTTTTTCCGCAGCATAAACTGCCAAAAGTTACGGGCCAATATGAAGTCGCAACTGCAACATACACTTACATAGACAAAAACCGCATCGAGGAATTTGCCGATACCGGTAAGAATAGGTTTGTTAATGTACAATATTGGTATCCCGAAAATGCCGATGGAACACATCCGCTCTTGGTATTCTCACATGGAGCTTCTGGTATTAAGACAAGCAATGACTCTACTTTTAGGGAGCTTGCAAGCCACGGGTATGTCGTATGTTCCATTGATCATCCTTATCATTCTTTTTATACAGTTTCAGACGATGGGTCGTTTACCTTAATCAATTCGGATTATAAGATGGAAGTCGATAATGCCAACAAAGAGGGCATTTACACAAGGGAGCAGTTTTATGGGCTCATTCAAAAATGGATGAAACTGCGAACGGACGACATGAATTTTGTCATTGATACAATCATTGAAAAATCCCGAAACGATACGGCCCCTGTTTATCAACATATCAGTAAAGATAAAATAGGTGTTTTCGGGCACTCCATGGGCGGCGCGGCAAGCGTTTGGATCGGCCGAGATCGTAAAGATGTAAGTGCGGTTGTCAATATTGATGCCCCGTTTTTTAGCGAGCTTGCTTATAACAATGAGACTGGTGATTTAGCGGCAAGTGGCAAAGCTTACATTACCCCAATCCTTAACATTTATTCTGACGATGTTTGGAAACAGCTTGGAAGTAACTCTACTTATGCGGCAAACTACACCGCAGACAAAAACTTCATGGAAGCATATACCGTTCATTTTCAAGGTGCAAAACATTTAAGCCTCACCGATTTACCGCTTTTCTCTCCTCTGCTCGCAAATATGCTGCAGGGTGGAAAAGCAGCTATTGACCCATATTACTGTATAGAAACGGAGAATGAACTTATTCTTAAATTCTTTGATTATACATTAAAAGGCACTGGGCGCTTCACAGCCGAAGGAACCTACGGATCAAGGTAAACAACTTACTTTGCTGCGGCGAATTGTGGATTTGTTGATCCACGGTTCGCCTCCATTCTATAAATCCACAACAACGAAAAAGGAGCTTTGTCACTGTAATGGTGGCAGGCTCCTTTTTGTATTTCCCCGCATGACTCTGTTCAGCCGGAAAAGCTCTTTTTTATATTGCTATCTCAGCTGACACGGAGAAGCAATTTCCAACTTGAATTTACGAAGAAAAATCAAATATAGGCATTTAGATCAGTAACAAGAGCGGAACTCGATTCATATGTTGTCATGAGTATTAAATTGGCGTTTATGCTGCCAGTAAAACGGTTCTTTAAAAAATGGAGGTAAGAATATGAATGATTTCCAAAATGATTTAGCGAAATTGAATGTTTCCAAATTTAAGGCGAGTGAGATGACTCCTTGGAACGCTCAAAGTGATCAGTCAGCTCGACTGTGCTTCTTCTTCAATTGTTTCAATTGCTTCAGATGCTCTAATTGCTTCAACTGTCACAACTGCTTCAACTGTCATAACTGTCATAATTGCCACAATTGTCATAACTGTCACCACTGTCATAACTGTCACCGTGGGGGACGGTGAGATCATTTTTGCTGATAAGGCAATGTTTGTGCCCATTATTGCTAGTTGCTCAACGGAAACACTGGCTGCCTAATGAGAAGAGAAAGGCCTCTATATCAATTTGATATGCACCCCTAAAATAGATGTTAGAAAAACCCCTGGGTTAATCTAAACTAATTTAGGGGTGTTTTTCGTTGGCAACGAAAGGACAGAAGCTCAAACGTTACAGTCATGAGGGACAAATAGCTGTACATAAGATTACTTGTGAAGTGTTGGGGCAGATTGAGAACAGCCTACAGAGGAGGAATAGAATGACAAATTTGAACCCTTCGATGCGTCTAAAGGTTAAAAGGGATACATTTTTTCTCCCTGATTTGAGCGGTGTGTATTTTCGAAACAATGTAAGCTCGTTCCGCATGGAAGGTGAGGCGATCGATCAGTGGATTGAAACACTGATACCGATATTCAATGGGGAGCATAGATTGGGGGATTTGACAGACGGATTGCCGGACCAACACCGGAACCAGGTATATGAAATTGCAGAAGTTTTGTATCGTAACGGCTTTGCTCGTGATGTGAGCCAAGATACTCCACATCAATTGCCGGAAGAGGTTCTCACAAAGTATGCTTCTCAAATTGAATTTTTGGATCATTTCGGTGATTCGGGTGCGTATCGTTTTCAGTCATATCGTCAGGCAAAAGTATTGGTAGTTGGTTCTGGTCCATTTCTGATCTCGGCGATTTCAGCGCTCCTTGAATCCGGATTGCCCAAGTTTCATGTACTGGTCTCGGGTTCAGATTCGACGGATCGGCAACGGATGTCAGAACTGGCGGCACATGCCCGTAAAACCGACTCCGAGGTGGCAATAGAGGAGGTTACTTTACAGAAGGATGGGGGGAGTTGTTGGCAGGAGGCTGTGAGGCCATTTGATTCGATTTTGTTCGTGTCACAGGAGGACGATACCCGGGAACTTCGAGTTCTTCATGCGGCTTGTAAGGAAGAGAAGAAGATGTTTCTTTCTGCTGTTTGCTTGCAACAGGTGGGTCTGGCGGGACCGTTAGTACATCCGGATCTTGAGGGATGTTGGGAGTCAGCTTGGCGTCGCCTACACCAATCCGCAATTTCTAAAGACCCACAGCTGCACACCTTTTCTTCCACAGCGGGAGCGATGTTGGCCAATGTGAGCGTGTTTGAACTATTTAAAAAGATTACGGGAGCGAATGATTCGGAACAGAATAATCGATTTTTTCTGCTTAATCTAGAGACTTTAGAAGGAACATGGCATTCGTTCCTGCCCCATCCGCTTGTGACCGGACTTAGCGCACCTGAATGGATTCATGATTTCGATCTTCGGCTTGAACGGGGAACTAACAAAAGTGAGAACGGATTGATTCCTTATTTCAGCCGGCTGACATCGGTGGAATCAGGGATTTTTCAGGTTTGGGAAGAGGGGGATTTAACGCAGCTACCGCTCTCTCAGTGCCGCGTTCAGGCTATCGATCCGCTATCGGAAGGACCGGCTGGGCTGCTGCCGGATATGATCTGTACCGCTCTGACGCATGAGGAGGCGAGGCGGGAAGCGGGGATGGTCGGGCTTGAAACATATGTTTCGCGAATGGCAGATCGGATCGTTTCGACGATGCCCTCCCATCAGGGAGTAGAGGACAGCTGGATTGAAACGCAGGAGTTTATTGGCATCGGAGCAGGAGAAACGGTCGCGGAAGGCATTTGCCGAGGGTTGCAAAGGTGTTTAGACGAAGTACTCGGCAAGCAGCAGGCGTGTCAGTTGCCTTGGGTCTCTCCGGTACAGTTAGGTGCGGTAGAAGATAAACACTGCCTTTTTTATATGGAGGCATTGACGACGATGAAGGGAGCGCCGGTGATCGCCTTGGGAGAGGAAGTGTCCGGATTTCCTGTGGTATGGGTCGGTACGAGTGATTGCTGGTATGGCAGTGTAGACTTAAATGTGACATTGGCTTTGCGGAAGGCATTACAACAGGCTCTGCTGGGGGCACAAAACCAACCGGATGGCATCAAATCGCAATCATTGGAGTTTTCGTCCGTACATCTGGAAGAACAGGCCCCACTAAGCCTCGAGATCCCTGCATGTGAAGCAACGTCACAACCGGAGGTTTTGCAGTCCGCCTTACAGGTTTTGAATCGGAACCGTAAGAGGCTGTTGGTCTTCGATCTGGCGGTAGAACCGTTTTTGAAGGAGGAAGTGGCAGGGGTGTTTGGCGTGGTGCTGCGAGAGGAGGGATCCCGGTGAGCGCTATGATTGTGATTGTTGGCGAAGGGGTGCTGGCGGACTGCGTGTACGGAGAACTGTCAACCCAATTTGAGGTCGTTCGTCAGATCGATTTAGAGGCAGGAGTACCGGAAGCGGTAGATCTGGCTCTAGTGTTGCACGATGCTTGGCATCCTTACGTTCATCAAAAGGCAGAAGAGGTGCTGCAGTCTGCTGGCATTCCTTGGCTTCGCGGCTTTATTTCATTTGGTGAGGGCGTGATCGGACCGCTGGTTCGCCCGGGTACACAAGGGTGCTCCCAGTGTGCAGACACGCGGCGCCTCATGGCAGGACGCGAACGCAAGGAAATGCGGGAGCTGCAGCAGAGGCTGGTGACACATGGGGGAATGCAGCGTGATGCATGGGCGTCACGTACAGGGCTTTTGCAGGTAGCTCATTTGCTGGTTGTGGAGGCACAAAGGGTGTTACAAGGCCAAACGGTTCAATCGGCAGGGAAGGTGTTTTTGATCAACCTGAAAACGCTGGAGAGCACACTTCACCTCATACTCCCTGACCCGCTATGTCCGGTTTGTAGTCAGTTGTCTGACGATTCATCAACAGCAGCCCATATTTCGCTGCAGCCAAGTCCGAAAATCAGCGCAGACAGTTACCGCTGCCGCCGGGTGGATGAGCTGAGTAAAGTTTTGGCCAAAGACTACTTGGATTACCAGACCGGCTTTTTGAATGGGAAAATGGTTGATCTCAAGTCGCTATTTGGCGATGTGAGTGTGAATCTGCCGTTGTTCGCAGAGGACGTGGGAACAGCAGGCCGGACTCATTCCTATGCGGTGAGCGAGTTGACCGCCATATTGGAGGGGTTGGAGCGGTACTGCGGTCTGGCACCTCGAAGCAAACGGACGGTAGTCCGTGACAGCTTCAACAATTTGAAAGATCAAGCACTTGATCCCGTCAAAGTAGGGGTGCATACGGAGGAACAATATGCCCAGCCGGGGGCTCCGTTCACAACGTTTAATCCTGACCACCCGATGAATTGGGTATGGGGCTATTCGTTTTTGCAAGAGCGTCCGATTCTAGTTCCGGAACAGCTCGCCTATTACAGCATGGGTTGCGGGCACAGCTTTGTGTTTGAAACTTCCAACGGATGTGCGTTAGGTGGAAGTTTGGAGGAGGCTATTTTTTACGGCATATTGGAAGTGGTGGAGCGGGATTCGTTTCTGATGACATGGTATGCGCAGCTGCCTCTCCCGCGCCTTGACCTAAATTCCGCTAACGATCAAGAATTGCGATTGATGATCGATCGTTTGCAGGCAGTGGCAGGGTTTGATGTGTATTTCTTCAATTCGACGATGGAGAATGGGATTCCAAGCGTGTGGGGAGTGGCGAAAAACAGGAAACAAACAGGAGTGAATCTCATCTGTGCAGCCGGAGCTCATCCAGATCCGATACGGGCTGTGAAAAGTGCGGTTCACGAGTTGGCCGGTATGGTGCTGACGCTTGACGAGAAATTGGATGCGAACCGGGAGGCGTATGTTCGAATGTTCCATGATTCATCCCTTGTACAGGAGATGGAGGATCATTCACTACTTTACGGATTGCCGCAAGCGGAGGAGCGCCTGCAATTTTTGCTGGATGACAATCGCCCGTTGCGAACGTTTGAAGAGGAATTCAAGCGGGGGGCGAGGCATACCGATTTAACGGATGATCTGAAGGACATTCTTAATGCATTCCACCGATTGAATCTCGATGTGATCGTGGTGGATGTAACAGCGCCAGAAATTAATCGAAATGGACTGCATTGCGTGAAAGTGCTGATCCCGGGGATGCTGCCGATGACATTCGGTCATCACTTTACCCGCTTGGCAGGGTTGGAGCGGGTGCTCCAGGTACCTGTGGAACTCGGGTACGCGAAGGAGCCGCTTAAGCTAGAAGATCTCAATCCATATCCGCATCCATTTCCATAGTATCAAAAATAGAAACGTGGCGTGGTTGACCACCCTCGTTCATATAAGGAGGGACAAGGATGAGTCTGGAGGCATTTCTGCACAATCTGCATTATGACATTGACAAGACCAAACCGCCGGACTTGGTGGTGGATTGGGAAGACGGACCGCTTGCATATAAGCTCTATCGCGGTTTACCTGTGGTTCCATTATCTCCGGAAGTACCGCTGACGCTCGAAGGTGGTGAAACGCTGGTAAAGCCCGACCTTCGTCGAATGGGGCATTTTCTTTGGTACGTATTCGGGCTCACTCAATTGTCCCAGTCAGTCCTTGCCTCGAATTCCATGGTGCAAACCATGGGCCTGCTGCAGCTATACCGGCGGTTTGCTCCCTCCGGGGGCGCGTTATATCCGAATGAATTATACGTGTATCTGAAAATAGAGGATTTGCCTGCGGGGGTATATCATTATGATGTGACTCATCACCGTTTGGTGTTGCTACGCGAAGGTGACTTCGATTCCTATTTAGCCAGGGCTCTTGGTAATCGCTATGACGCTTCGGCTTGCTTTGGTGCGGTTTTTGTATCGACTATGTTTTGGAAAAACTTTTTTAAATACAACAACTTTTCCTACCGCCTGCAAGGACTTGATGCGGGTGCGCTGATCGGGCAGCTCTTGGAAGTAGCCAAACGGTTTGGCTTTGCATCGGGGGTTAATTTTCAGTTTCTTGATCGAGCCGTGAATGATCTTCTCGGGGTATCCGAACAAGAGGAAAGCGTGTATGCGGTGATTCCGCTGTCGGTGGAGCCTTCGATCCCCGGGTTTGCCAATAGGAATGAGGGAGAGGGGATTGTCTCCGCCACCGAATTATGCCGGGAGTTGCCAATGGTTCAGCATAATCATTACGTCCGGTCCCGGAGGGTTAAGGGATTTCCGATGCTAATCAAAATGAACGAAGCATCCCTATTGGAATCGCTTCGATCGATACCGCGAATCGGGGAGGAGAAGATCGTTCACTGCGAGGATCAAGCGGTGGCTCTGCCTCGCGTGAAGCGGTTGCTGTATGATCTGGCGTCAGTAAGCCGAAAGCGGTATTCGCCGGACAGTGACTTTATGATGAGCAAGGTAAGCCAAGAGCAGCTGGCCTTACTGCTGCGGGAGGCAACGGCTTCCTTCAAGTATTGGAATGATTTGGATGGAGAACGTGAGAACTCTGTTTCCCGCGTCTCATTGTACGTCTGTCTGTACAACGTTGATGGTATTCCGGAAGGTGCTTACTATTATGACAGTGCTGCTCATGCATTACGATTGCTACGTCATGGGGATCATCGGCTCCAGCTGCAGCAAGGAATGCCTTCTGATAATGTGAACCTGTTTCAAGTACCGCTATGCTTTCATATAGCAGGGGACAAGGATCATCTCGTAACAGCGATGGGGTATAGGGGATATCGCATCCAACAGATGGAAGCGGGGATGCTCGTACAGCGTTTGTTGTTAGCAGCATCGGCTATCGGGTTAGGGGGACATCCGCTTCTCGGATTTGATGCCCGATTATGTGATGAGATCTACAAGATGACTTCGCAAGGATTAACCAGCCTAATCCAAATCCCGGTAGGGCCCTATCGTCATAGCCCCCGCTTAACGGGAGGGTTGCATGGCTAGAAGAGCATGGGTAAAGCTTCTCTGAGTATTATAGTCGTTTAGAGACAACCAATGAGATGCTGTTAGAAAAACAGCCGAAGCATATTGCAGCGAATTGTGAATTTGCAAAGCCACGGTTCGCCTCCATAAGTAGTATTAGAAAAGCGACCTCATGAGGTCGCTTTTTTACTTATTCAGTCTCGAAGGGGTTGAGGTAAACCGCTTCAGCTCTAGGTTTCCCAGCTTTTATTAATTCGTGAGTGGACACTAACATCCGGAGAATATAACATGAAGATAAGCGATAAGGCGTAAGCGAGAGGACGTTATTTCGTAATTTCGGAAGTAAACTTAATTTGCTTGGTTCTGTCGTTGACCGTTTTTACCATGCAATTAGAGATATCGAAAGTCTCAGGCAAAATGATTATTATTCTATCATTAAATGGAGAACACTTATGAACTATGATTGTTTAATTGTGGATGACGAAACTGTCCTTGCGGAAACAACAAGTGAGTACTTTAATATGTTCGAGGTCAAATCCGCTTGTGTAACTAGCGCAGAAGCGTGCGAACAGTTTTTACGAGAAAATGAAACATCGCTCATCCTTCTGGACATCAATCTCGGTGATTCATCCGGCTTTGATCTATGCAAGAGGCTACGGCAAACAACGCAGATTCCAATTCTGTTTATTAGCGCCCGTTCTAGTGATGACGATGTACTCATTGCTCTCAACATAGGTGGAGATGATTACATACAGAAGCCCTATACACTCAGCATATTGCTTGCCAAAGTGAAGGCTGTGCTCAAAAGATACGGCGGGAATAGCAGTCCTACTGAAATCCTGGAATTCGGTCAGATCAAGATCGACTGTATGCTTTGCCGTGTCCGTGTGAACGGTGTAGATATAAGACTCAAGACGTTGGAATATAAATTGCTCTGCTATTTAGCGAAAAATAAAAACAAGGTAGTCACCAAAGAGGAGTTGTTCCACAATGTGTGGGGGGATTCCTTTACCGGGGATGGAACGCTCAATGTACATATCCGTCATTTACGTGAAAAAATTGAAGTCAATCCCAACGAACCGCAATATATCAAAACCGTATGGGGAACGGGATACGTCTTAGAGGATAGCAAGTCATGAGAGTGAAATGGATCTTCTTATTAATCCTTATTGTTTTTATTGCAGGTGTTTCTTTTTCTGTACTAGTACTTGTGACGAAGGAAAATACCGATGTGAATATTGTCGCTGTGAATGAGGTATTAAAGACGGTTGAAAGCCATTGGGGACATGTCGGACAAGGAGATTACAGCGAATTAGAGGAGCAATTTGCCGTTCTTGATAACAGTGGCAACGTGCTCTACCACACGGCAGGCGGACTTTCCACTACGATAAATGATGCCATCAAAAACAGAGATACGGTCACAGACGTAGTGGTAAATGGTACCCCAGAAGGTAAGCTTATTATTTACAATGATTATAAAGAAACGATTCAACAGATCAAGAAACAACTTGTAATTGTGATTTTTATGACATTTACCACGTTAGCAGTGCTGTTTACACTATATATATTATTTATAAATCGTACCGTATTTAAACCATTTCAAAAGTTGCAGAGCTTTGCTCTAAATGTGGCGAGAGGAAATCTAGACATTCCTTTGGAAATGGACAAAAATAATCCGTTCGGCGCTTTTACCGAAAGCTTTGATATCATGCGCGAGGAATTGGCAGCAGCGCGTAATAGTGAATATGCTGCAAACCGCAGCAAGAAGGAACTCGTTGCCAGCTTAAGCCATGACATTAAAACACCTGTTGCCTCCATTAAAGCGGTGACCGAACTCATGCTGCTGCGCGCTGCCGATGAAAAAGTGATCAAGCAGTTAAACATGGTCTATTCAAAAGCAGAGCAGATCAATCTACTTGTGACCGATATGTTCCATGCGACTTTGGAAGAATTGAAAGAGTTAAAGGTTACGGTAAGAGAGGAATACAGCAATGTCCTTAACGGTATGATTGCGAATGTAAATTACGATGATCAAATCAGCTGTGAGCCAATACCGGATTGTATCCTCTTAACGGATGTCATGCGTCTGCAGCAAGTAATTGATAATATTTTGAGTAATTCATATAAATATGCGGGCACCAATGTTACGATTACTTCTCGTATAAACAGCACTTATTTAGAGATGGACATCAATGATTATGGGAATGGCATCTCGGGGGATGAATTACCACTCTTGTTCAACAAATTTTATAGAGGAAATAATGTAGGGGGACAAAGCGGGTCAGGGCTTGGCTTGTACATTTCCAAGTATTTTATGCAAAATATGCAGGGTGATATTGCATGCTATAATCGTGTGGATGGATTTACCGTTACACTAAAAATTAAGCTCGCCTAAGCGAATTAAGAAACGGTTAAGGATTGGACAAAGATTAAATAAGAATTGCTCTTGTATGATAAGACTGTAATCTACTTTACAGTCTTATTTGTATGTGGATTGAATAGATGACACTTTAAATATGTCAATAAAGGATGGTTATCCATGCAAAACGTGATATTAAGAACAGAAAAATTATGCAAAACCTTTTCTAGTGGTGGTATTCAGCAGCATGTGTTGAAAAATCTAGATATCAGTCTTATGGAGAGGGATTTTACGGTAATTATGGGCAGCTCGGGTTCGGGGAAATCCACCCTGCTCTATGCGCTATCGGGTATGGATAAACCCACATTGGGTGAAATCGATTTTGAGGAGCAGAACATCTCCAAGTTGAATAATGATCAGCTTGCCGTTTTTAGAAGAAATAATTGCGGTTTTGTGTTCCAACAGATCTATTTACTGGACAACATGAGTGTATTAGATAATGTGCTGGCAAGTGGCTTGTTGGTGAGTAAAAACAAGCGTGAAATTGTGTCCAAAGCAAAACAGTTGCTTGCACAAGTGGGATTAGATGAAGCTTCATGGGGGAAATTCCCTTCCCAGCTTTCCGGCGGTGAAGCACAGCGGGCAGGCATCGTGCGCGCATTGATCAACTCTCCGAAAATCGTTTTCGCAGACGAGCCAACCGGTGCGCTCAACTCCGCTGCAAGTGATAGTGTGCTAGATGTGATGACCGAAGTCAACCACAATGGACAGAGTATTGTGATGGTCACACATGACATCAAGACGGCTTTGCGGGGAAACAGAGTGCTCTATCTGCGTGATGGCGTTATTTACGGAGACCTAAAGTTAGGTGCCTACCATGTGGATCACAACCGTGAACGGCATGAAAAGTTAAACGCATTTCTTGCTGAAATGGGGTGGTAAGATGAAAATCGTTAATCTTGCCTTGGCCAACATCAAAAAAGGCAAAGGTGCGGCAATCTCTCTGTTTATTTTAATATTTATTGCCGCGCTGCTGCTCAACGTGGGAATGACGGTTATTTCTAAAATGAATACCTTCTATGATGATAAGGTCGAAGAACTGCATGATGCGCATGTGAACATTATTATGAACAGTTCTGAATATAAACCATCCTATGAAGATTTCCTCAAGAACTATTCTGGCGTGAGTGAAACAGAAACGGAACAAATCATTCTAATGAACACGGCCAAGTTCCGATATGGTGATAGCGATTTGTCTCTTGGTGCTGCGATACTCAATGCGGATACAAGCCGAAGGTTTTCACCACTGAAGCTAATTGAAAAGCTGGATTCGATCAATAGCCAAGATATGTATGTTCCCTACAGCTTTAAAACAAGCGGTGGCTACAAGCTGGGTGACAACTTCACAATCAACTACCAGGATAAGGACTACAGTTATCGAATTGCTGGATTTTTTGAGGTAACCATGATGGGTACGAACAATAATGGCATGATGAAATTCATTTTACCAGATTCTGACTATCATCAGTTGTCCGACAAGCTGGGTAAGACTGCGGATGGCATCCTTATGTCCGCGAGCCTTACGGACAGTACACAATCGGCTGAGCTGCTTAACGACTACAACAAACAATTTTCGCATCCGCATTGGGGGGCTGACATCGCGATGATGAAAAGTGTCAACACGATGACGGTCAATATTGTCGCGATGATTCTGGTTGCGTTTGCGGCGGTGATTGTGCTTGTGTCTTTGATCGTCATCAAGTTCCGTGTGACCAACAGTATCGACGATGGCATGGTGAATATCGGCGTCCTTAAAGCGGTTGGTTATACCAGCTGGCAGATCATCGCATCCATGGCATTACAGTTTATGCTAATCGCGCTTTCTGCTGGTGTCATAGGAGTCTTAATCTCTTATACCGTAATGCCCGTTTTCGGTGGAATTATTTCCTCTTTAGCCGGATTGCAATGGTCCCAGAGCTTCGACATAGCGATTAATCTTGTTAGTATCCTGGTTGTTGTTGTATTGGTGCTGACGGTGGCATTGCTCTCCTCCTCACGTATCAGAAAACTTCATCCCGTTGCAGCGCTGAGGGGAGGCATCATGACTCACAGTTTTAAAAAGAATCTTTTCCCGTTAGAGAAAGGCAAGGGTGGACTCCATTTCGTGCTCGCTTGCAAAACAATGATCACGAATAGTAGGCAGAACATCATGATTGCCATTATCATTGCAGCAATCACCTTTGCATCCATCTTCTCCATCGTTTTATATTACAACGTTGCGGTAGATAAAACTGCGTTTATTCATTTAGTGGGTTCGGAGACGTCTAATGTAGTTGTTCAGTCTAATCACGACGTCGATAGCGACAAATTGCTCGCAGATATTGAACAAATGGATGGTGTGACAAAGACCGCATTACTGGAATATATTACAGCGACAATTGATGGACAAAGCGTTTATATGAGTATATCGGATGATTACAGTAAGCTAAATAACAATGTGGTCTATAAAGGTCGAAATCCGCAATACGACAACGAAATCGCGGTTTCTGGGGCGATGGCAAAGCTGCTTCATAAAAGTATCGGCGATACAGTTAAGGTGGAAATGAACGATGTATCCCGTCAGTTCTTGATTACCGGGCTGAGCCAGTCTTTAAACTATATGGGGAAGATTACATCTGTAACTTTACCTGGGGTACAGCATCTAATCCCTGACTATACAGGCACGATAATAAATGTCTATCTAAAAGATGTAGGTAATGCCGACTTTATCCGAGACTTCAAAGCAAAGTACGGAACTTTGATAAAGGATATAACGGATGTAGATGAGATGTTGGCTAGCCAAAGCAGTGTTTATATCTCAGCAGTGTTATCCGTCATGGTCACCATTCTTGCGATAACCGTGCTGGTCGTCGCTCTGATCCTATATCTCGTCATCAAAACGATGATTCTCAAGCGCAAGAGGGATTTTGGGATATTAAAAGCTACAGGGTACACCACTCTTCAACTTATGACCCAAATCGTACTGAGCTTTGTTCCCGTTGTGATCGTGGGTGCAATTATCGGGGGGGTGCTAGGAAGCCTGTGTACCAACTCTGTACTTACACTGCTGCTATCGGGCGCTGGGGTATACAACGTGCAATTTATTGTGAATATTCCCCTTATCGTTGTGCTTTGCGTCGGTCTTATCGTATTGGCCTATCTCATATCGATGCTAGTAGCGCGCAGGATTAAGCGGATAACAGCTTATGGGTTGATTACGGAGTAGATGATTTGTTGGCTTAACCATCGAAAACCAGTTGTCGCAGATGCTCTCTGTGACGACTGATTTTTGTGTTCAGAGGTACGATAGGGATCAATGATTTCGACGCGTGTACTTGCAGCAGGCAAACAAAGAAGCTTCCAAAACCACGGACCACGTGAGATGGAAGCTTCATTTTCTGTGATTGCAGCCCAAAATGGATCAGCGGGATCCGATGGATTGGGAATTTTTTGGTAATGGTTATGATGCGTAACGTTTGGCTTGCGTATGGAACATTTCGGCATACGCGCCTTGCACAGCGAGCAGTGTCTCATGATTCCCTTCTTCAATAATCTCCCCGTTATGCAGCACGATGATTTTGTCTGCGTGTCTGCAACTACTCAAACGATGAGAGATCATGATCGTCGTTTTTCCTTCATACAAAGTAGCGAAGTTATCATAGATTTCTGCTTCCGCTCGCGGATCAAGCGCTGCTGTCGGCTCATCAAGAATAACGATTTGCGCATCTCGCATGAAAGCGCGGCTTAACGCTATTTTCTGCCATTGTCCACCGGACAGCTCGTGTCCATTATGAAACATCGCGCCGAGTTCCGTGTCCAAGCCGTTAGGCAGTTTTTCGATTAATTCTCCCACGCCGGCTTTAGCGGCTGCGGCTTCGATATAAGCATCATCATCGATTTTGGGGTGTCCCATGGCGATGTTCTCGCGAGCGGTCAATTGATAACTCTCAAAATCCTGAAACACCGCAGAAACATTCTGACGCATGCCTTTGGGATCGATTGTACGGATGTCCACCCCGTCGAAAAGAATCGTTCCTTCGTTGGGCAAATACAGCCCCAGCAAGCATTTCACAAGCGTACTTTTGCCTGCGCCATTTTCACCCACAATCGCGATCTTTTCTCCCGGCGAGATGGTGAAACTGATCCCTTTTAGCTGAGGAGAGGTGTGCGTCGCATAAGTGAAAGACAGATTTCTGACCTCAATTTGCGACGTTAATTTTTCAGGGAATTTGCGGTTTCGATCTTTGGAGTTCTCCTCTTCCAAATCGAGAAAGTGCAAGACTTCATTAATAAACAGGCTTTCTTCGTAGACGGCGGCGATTGAGTAGCCCAATCCAGAAATGATCGACTGAATTTGCTGGAGCGCTTGCGTTAACGAGACATAATGACCAATCGTTAATGCGCCACTGGAGCCAAACATAATTAGCACGATAATAACGCCGATATCCAGTGCGATTTGGGAAACATACACAAGCAGCATCTTGCTATCGGTACGCTTACGTAGATCATATTGTTCGTCCCCGGTCTTCCAGAACAGACTTTTCCATTTATAGGTTAAATAAGGCACGTAATCATAGATTCGTGCTTCTTTGGCTGAACTTCGGCTATGTAAGATGCGAAGCAAATAATGAACTTTTCGTTGTTCCGGTGTTTGGGTCATTGCCTGATTATATTTTTGTTTGCCGAAATAAGCATTAACCAAAATATTGGGAATAATCATGATTAGGACGATGGCCGCCAATATCCAATGGAAAGACAGCAAAATGGATACTAGTCCCACTAAAGTTATTATATTTGATCCAATGGTTAGCATTAAATTAACCAGGTTAAAACCTTTAACATCTACACCAAACGCCACCCTCTCCAATTGATCATAATAATCGGGGCGGTCAAAGTAACTTAACGGTAATTGAGTGGCTTTATTGATTAATAATTGTTCAAAATAAAATTTCAGTTTTTGTTGTGCTCGAAATCCAATGACAGAATCTAGATAACTACAGAAGCGATCAGCGATCAGAATTAGCGCCTGCAGAGACAGGATGAAATAAACTTCGGAAGCGATCCCCTGTTGTTGTGTAAATAGTAAGGTTACCAAATCAACCAATTCTTTAACAATGTAGATTTGGGCAACGGGAAGTAAAGCAGTAATGATTCTAAGCAGGATGAGCAGGAGGGTTGCACCAGGAATGACTTTAAGCATAAGCGGCATGAAACGGCTGAATACACTTAAAACCACCTTATTTTTATCCGCGTTATTTATCTGCATGTAAGTTCACCTTTATTTTATAATAAAGAGGAGAGCGCTGATGGATCGCTCTCCTCTTTTGTGTGTTACTATCAGGAAACATTTACCGCATCTTTAGGAGATGCTTAACAACCGCAAGAGGTCTCTTCCTCATATCTGCAATTTGTTCCTGCGTACCAATAGGTTACTTTTACCATATAAGTATTTGGAGAACATTGCTGTTGATAACAATAGCTACCTGCTGAATGACATGACATAAGTATAACCACCTTTAAATAAATTTTATTTTAAATACATTCATGTAACGATATCTTTGTAGATTACAATGCTGATGACCACGGATGGATACAACGGTCATCTTGCATAAGTTAGGTACCATTTGTTGCTTCTTTAGAAAATACCTAACAACCGCAAGAGGACTCTTGCTCATACCTGCAATTTGTTCCTGCGTACCAATAGGTTACTTTTACCATATAAGTACTTGAAGAGCATTGCTGTTGATAACAATAGCTACCTGCTGAAGGACATGCCATAATTTTCACCTCCTTTCCGTGATTCTAAATTCTTATTAAATTATTTTTTTAACAGTAATCATTTTCGTTTTTATGATGCTTTAGGGACGACAGCTTGTTGAAGTAATGCGTTCAGTTGTTCCCTGTACTGCACCACACTTTTGGCAATAACCTCTCCTTTAGGAGATAAATAATAGACAAAAGGAAAGATGCCGGTCTGGAACGATGTCGGGGAGTCGATTGGCATAACTGGAACCGTCAGTCCATATTGATTGATGATCTCTACTACATCGGGTTCTTGACCGACCATCAGGATAAGCGATTGATAACGAGGACTCTGCTGGTGGAACCTCTCTAAAACCGGGTACAGCTCTTTACAAGAAGTGCATTTTGCATCTGTAAAAGCTATCAAGAATCCATGTTTTTGTTTGTCGAGTTTTTTTAAATCAATCAAGCCTTTGTTAACGGTTTCGAATTGGAACTGAGGAAACAATGCTCTTTTGGGAAGCCCGTGATCTTCTTCAATAAGACCGGGCCCAGCATCCGCTGTACCTTTTGCCGCTTGTAATTTTCGTCCAAGTTGAATAATGAAGTAGGATTGCAGCGCAATAATTGCCCATAGAAATGCATAGGATACATTGAACAAATTCATTGGATTTATGAGCCTCCCTCTAATAGTAGTTTTCTATTTTTCAACATGAAGTACATATTCAATATGCCAATCGTAAGTCCAACGCAACTAATCATTTCTGTCATATTCATTGAAGTCAGCGATAGCGAGCGATCAACCGAAAGTCCGGTCAATGTTAACAACAAGAGTGGTGTAACCTTCCAAATCGTTCCCCATCCCAGCTTTTCTTCACTTGATTTCCCAAAGCAGTTACAACTTACATTCAATTTCTTATAAATGGCCAAGCCCGCAACCACATAGAAAGACAGGAACAACAACATTGCGGCGAAATGACCAATCTGCTGAGTGAAATCTAAAACTAGTAGCACTGCGATAATCCCCTCCGCTGCTACAACCATCCAAGTGAAATACAACGGAAACTTCAGTTGTTGTATAGTCGTTTTAAAATCTTGGTAAGACACAGTTTTGGCTATAGAGGAGTATAACAATAGGGTAGCTAAAGCAACCGAAACAACTAAGTTAACGTCCATGAAAATCCCCCCAACTCTTATCATTTAGTTTGCTTGCGAAAGTGGTACAGAGGATATGACCACAAAATAAATGTAAACACTTACATTTATAAATAAAATCATATTAAGTAAATGTCTGTTGACTATAAGTAACAAATATACAATTTTGATAATTGTATAGACCTATTGGGGAACAAGAGTGCGGCCTTATCCGAGCAACGAAAAAAATAAAAGGAAGCGTCTGGAAAGAGTTACAGAGGTGTTTGATTTTTGGTGTCTTACGAAAGGTTAGCTTAAACAGGGGGCTTATAATATCTTGGCCGTTACCCTGTGCAGGAATTTCAAGGGAGTTCTATCTCATTATGTGTACGAAGAGTTGGTTGCGTTGCTGCGAATGCCCTAATGGGCGATTGTAGTGATTCCTTGAGGATGATAATTATGGAGAAATGAAGTGTAGACCGACGCGCGCCTGGATTCAGGTGCGTGGATGTGGTGAAACGTTGGAATATAGGCAGCGATTCTGCACTAAAAAATAATATTTTTAGGGATTTATACTATCAATATCAATAAACTACTTTAATAGTATATTATGGTAGATTGTATTGTCAAGACACGATTTTAGGTTTTATAAGTGCATAAGATTTGAACCCCTCAGGGGGCCAAACTTAAGTATTGAAAATGGCTGCCGGTGTCCTGTATTGTAGGAATTATGAGGCCGTTCAGAATTGCGTATATCACAATATTGAGTTGTTCCTTTAGAGTTGATATTCCGGAAGAATTGGAGCAAGATCATTGCGGAAGCATAGTTTTTGTGGCAGAGTATGGTTGTTATACAGTGTTATCGGGTGACGGAAGAAATTGAAGATATTAAGGTAATAGTAAAGTTAACGTCCTTTAAGTGATAGAAAATAATCTTGCAGGAGTTTCTATATTCTTCTATAGAATTTGTTACTATGATAATAGGTAGATGTCTCACACCTTTGTGCTTCAACCTGATATTAACGAAGTAAGAGGCAATTAGTGCATACCTATCAATATAGAGATGACAACCAGGAGGGAATAAATTGAACACACAGAAACTCGGAGTTCCATTAGAAGGTTTTGCTGAATTTAGCAGACGAGTAGCAGCAGAAGGTGCTGTGCTGTTAAAAAATGAAGGACAAGTTCTTCCCATTCAAAAAAACGAAAATGTTTCAGTGTTTGGCAGAACTCAGGTTAATTATTATCGCAGCGGTACAGGTTCGGGGGGCAGTGTCCATGTAACCCATACAACCAATCTGCTGGATGGTCTTCGAAATAAAAAGAACATTACCATCAACGAAGAATTAGCAGCTGTATATGAAAAGTGGATTGAGCAAAATCCATTTGATAATGGTGGAGGCGGCTGGGCGGCTGAGCCGTGGCATCAGAAGGAAATGCCTTTAAGCGATGAGCTGGTGTCAGCGGCAAGAAATAAATCGGACAAGGCGATTGTTGTCATCGGACGTACAGCGGGAGAAGATCAAGATAATGCCAATGAGCCGGGCAGCTACCAACTAACGGCAGAAGAAAAAGCGATGCTAAAGCAGGTAACAGCATATTTCGAACAAACAGTCGTTGTACTGAATGTATCGAATATTATCGATATGAGCTGGATGTACGATGAAGGTTATGTACACCCGATTCCATGTGTCATTTACGCTTGGCATGGCGGCATGGAAGGGGGCAATGCGATTGCTGACGTATTGATCGGAGAGGTGACACCAAGCGGTAAATTAACCGATACCATTGCATTTTCGATCGAGGATTATCCATCAACCCGTAATTACGGCAATGAACTTAACAATGTTTATCAGGAAGACATCTATGTGGGATACCGTTTTTTCGAAACGTTTCGACCGGATAAAGTTCAGTTCGAATTCGGTTACGGGTTGTCTTATACCCAGTTCGAAATCGTGCCCGAAGAAGCCAAATTGACCGTCAAAGAAGGAAAACAATACGTTGAAATCGGCGTAACCGTAAAAAATATCGGAACCACCTACGCAGGTAAAGAGGTCGTGCAGGTCTATTACGAAGCGCCGCAAGGAAAGCTGGGCCAGCCTGCTAAATCTTTGGCGGCATTTGGGAAAACGAAGGAACTTCAAGCGGGTGAGTCGCAGCATCTCATCGTGAGCTTCCCTGTTGATGCCATGGCTTCGTATGATGACGCCGGTGTGACGGGGCAGCCTTCCGCTTATGTCTTAGAAGCCGGAACCTACCGTCTGTATGTGGGAACCAGTGTCAAAAATGTGGAGGAAATCGGCATTGACGGTCAAAAAGGTTATGTTGTAGAAACTCTTCAAATCGTTGAGCAGCTGCAAGAAGCAATGGCGCCAATGGAAAACTTTACGAGAATGAAGCCGGGCGCTCGCAAAGAAGACGGTTCGTATGAACTGATCTTCGCAGAGGTACCGAAGCGCAAGATTTCCATGGCGGAACGGATTGAAAAAAATCTGCCACAAACCCTGGAGCAAACCGGCAATCAGGGCTACAAATTAAGGGACGTGTATGATGGAAAAGTCAGCATGGAAGCCTTTATCGCCCAGCTTAGCGATCAGGATCTGGCGGTGATCGTTAGAGGAGAAGGCATGAGCAGTCCGCTTGTCACACCGGGTACGGCTTCGGCTTTCGGCGGGGTAAGCGACAGCTTGTTAGACTACGGAATTCCGGTTGCTTGTACGGCGGACGGTCCGTCCGGGATTCGGATGGACAGCGGGCAAAAAGCAACGCAGGTTGCCATTGGAACCTTGCTTGCGGCTACCTGGAACACGGAACTGGTCGAAGAGCTTTATGTCATGGAAGGCCGGGAATTATTAAGCTACAACATTGACGCTTTACTTGGACCTGGCTTGAATATTCGGCGCAGCCCGCTTAATGGACGCAATTTTGAGTATTTCTCGGAAGATCCGTTGATCTCTGGGGTGTTTGCCGCAGCATGCACGCGCGGGATTATGAAAGGTGGCTCCAATGCCACGCTGAAGCATTTCGCCTGCAACAACCAAGAAAAGCATCGCAGCAAAGTTGATGCCGTTGTCTCTGAGCGCGCCCTTCGGGAAATTTATCTGAAAGGCTTTGAAATCGCGGTGAAGCAGGGCGGAGCGAATTCAATTATGACCTCCTACAATCCGGTCAATGGACACTGGGCGGCTTCCAATTATGATTTGAACACCACCGTTCTTCGCGGGGAGTGGGGATTCCAAGGCATCGTGATGACGGACTGGTGGGCCATTATGAACGACGTGGTTCATGGTGGCCCTGCAGATCGGAAATATACGAACTGGATGGTCCGTGCACAAAACGATCTTTATATGGTGGTCATGAACTACGGTGCGGAAATCAATGCGTGGGACGACAATACCATAGAATCCCTAGAAAATGGTACCCTGACTCGTGGAGAACTGCAGCGCAGCGCCATCAATATTTGCAAGTTCCTGATGCAAGCGCCGGTATTCTCCAGAAAACAGGTGATCGAAGAAGCGGTCGCTACGTTTAAAGCCAATCATTCTCTTTCGCCGGAACAAGTCCAAACTTTATCCGAAAACGCACAGGTAAAACCTTCCGTAGCCGGATCGACTTTTGTGAAAGTAGATCAGTCCGGTGAATACCGGATCATTGTGCGCATCATGTCTCCGGAATCTGAACTGGCTCAAAGCGCTTGCAACGTGACACTGAGCGATCAACCGATGACGACCATTCAAACGAATGGTACAGACGGCAGATGGATCAGACAGAAGCTTGTAAAAATCGAATTGGAAGCAGGTCTTTATGAGATGAAGTTGGATTTCGTCAAACCAGGCTTGCAGATCGATTGGATTGAGTTTAAACGAGTTTAATGTAGAAACGCGTAAATGAGGTTATTAAGCTATTAAACGGCCTCGCCAAACGACTGAATCAACATGCGGCGGCGAATTGTGGATTTATCCCTTCATGGTTCGCCTCCATACATAAACCCCGCTCAGTTGAGCGGGGTTTTGTTTTTGTAAGGATTTTATAAACTCGAATGAACTCCCTTACTTTGGAATGTAGCTACTACTCCTATAGTATCCAACAGGATTCAGCCAGTGTTGTAAAAAATACAACTGTATTCCTTAATACAACAGCAAATTACGGATTGTTGCATTCAATACAACAATAGGAATAGGAAATCGTTTATTTACCTCGTCAGGAAAGGATTATTGTAGAATCTACAACAATATCAGTAAATTCAGGCATTCTGCTTGCCTAATGTTGTATGTTATACAACATTACTTATCACTTCATGTTTGATTTTTGTAGCGGCTCTTAAGGCCGGCTTTTTTTTACTTTCCAATTGCATCTAAAACCATATTGGTCAGCTGATGCACTGTAGGCTCGTTTAATGGTCGCTGAAGCTGATATATGTCGATACTGCCAGACATGCGAGCTGTCATGTCAAAATGCCATTTGGTTAACCCGCTGTCTTTAAGTAAGGATTTGCGATATGTATGGCGGTACAGAAGCGGCAGCCGTTCTAACTTCTCAACCGACCGAATCCGGGCCTGACTGCAATCCGTCTTGAACAGCTCAAATATACCGGCTAGCGGAAGGGTGTCGGAAGAAAAATGAGACTCCACAGGAACGGCGTATTTGGTTTCACGCTCAAATAATGGACGGAATTGATCCGGATCCATGCCAAAGACATCGAGGCTTTCCTGCCAAAGCTTCTGCTGCGGGTAAGCCGGCGTTACATAAGGAATATTACGTTGATCAAGGGTAACGGCGATGACATCATCGGTTACTAACTGGTACCCTTGCTGCAAAAAGGCGGAAGCAAGCGTAGATTTACCGTGTCCGGAATGACCGACGAAGGCGTAGGTTTTATCGTTGATCACGACTGCGCTGCCGTGCAATGGAAGTATTTTTCTCTGGAGCAAAATAGCGCCCATGCATGTTCCAAGAACAAACAACCGCATTTTATTTTCATCGGCACCCATCTCAGGCGACACATAAATGGTGTTACCGTTCTCCGCAGCGAAAATAGCCAGATCAGGGATTCTGAAAATGACCATAGTCTTTGTACATACGGATGTCCTCGACGAGTCAGAATGTTCCAACCATTTTTCGGTTAAGTCGGCATAACGGACGACAATATCTACAGTTTCATTAGGATGATCTATCTGCTGCAGTTCAGGCAGGTGGATGTCACTTTGTATAGAATGCCCGAAGGCTTTATATATGGTTTTGTTAAGAGTTTGAAACATGGTCCTCACTCCATAGCTCAAAATACGAATAAAAGAGTAAAGCCCTTATACCCAATAAGGCGTATAGGGGCTGCGCTTCTAAGTAGATGATGGCTTATGTTTAGCTGTAGTGTACCGTTTCATCGGGATCGGGTTGAACTCCATCTGGAATTGCATCACCAGGACCAGCCATAGTCATCTTAATATCAAGAACTTCCAAAGCAGGTGTGTTCCATTCCTTTTTCATTGATTTCACCTCCTTTCAAAAATTTTTTTCGAGAAATCGGTACAAAATTAAGCTGCGCATTAACAACTTGATGGACGGATTGTAGGCTTGATTTGGGTTAATACCATGACGGGCTTCTGTTAGTGCATCTTGGATAACAGGCATGTTGATGACCTGCTGCATTCGAGAATCGCAGTTCAATTGATCCAACTCTTCGATGAAAACAGACCAGTCGCTTAACATTCTATGGATGGAATCCGCAGCTTGTATCCCTCTCGTTCGTTGATTGAGCCGGATAGGATCAGGGAGCCAACCTTCTGTGGACCGACGAACTAATGCTCGATCCATGCCATTCTGAACGAATTGTTCTATCGGAGTCGATAGGCAGAAACGTATAACCCGCAGATCATTGGTAGGATCGTGGCTCCATACCGAATAACGAAGAGAAAGTTTGCATCCGCTTGTTCCGGTTGTACTCCACATGTTTACACGGTCGTAATGCTGCCTTCTTGCTTCAAGTGGATCTGCCGGCAGATCGTCTGTTGAGCCGATTCCGATAAATTTGCGGTCTCTGAGTTTGTCATAGATACCGGTCCGTTTGGCGAAGTCTGAATTAATTAATTGCGGAAATTCATATGTTGAACTAGGAGGTTTTAATCGTTCGAGTGCGGGAAATGCTTTTCGGCTGATGATGGAGTAGATTCGCTTGCGTCCTACTCCGACATTTTTGCTATATTGTTTGATTTCTCGGGATAATTTAAGCCAGTTGAACCTTTTCATGAGCTTGGTGTAATACTCGATTGCGGGGCCCCAAGAGATACTGTAATTTCCTCTGGCTCCGGTGAGCATAAGGCCTATCCCTCGCTGCTCAGCTTGCTCATAGATACCTCTTAACCAGAATGAATTATCGAAGAACTTGTAGGGAGACTCCATGATGTCAAGCCAATCATCGATTTCCGAGAAGGGGCTTTTTCCTTGGAAATTCAAATAATTGTCGTTAATGTTCCCCACAAAATCCACTGTTTGCTTAATAAGTGGTCTTTCGTCTGCAAACCTGTGCTTTGGTGTCCAATCCACAAATCCATCCTCTGGTATGTAACTGAATGTATGAAGGGGACGGTTATTCTTCTGCAGGGCTTTGGCAGCGAAGCTGACGACAGCGCCTGAATCCAATCCTCCGCTAAGATGAGCACCGACATTTCGGTGAGTACGTCGGAGCCTGGCCGTAACGGCTTTATTGAACACCTCCCTGAATGCCTCCTCATACTCTTGCGATGATGCAAGCTCTAAAGGAATAACATCAGAAAGACTATTGTATCTGGTGATCGCTACCTTATCATGCTTGATGATTATCGTATGAGACGGCGGTAGCTGATGAATACTTTTATAAATTGTGGTTGAAACATCCGGAGGTTCGAAAACACCGCTAATCGCCAGAAACTCTGCCAGCCATTGTTCATTAAGCTCTTTATGTATATAAGGTAAAGACAATAAGGGGTTAATAACTGTACAGAAGGAAAGCTGCTGCTCATTGCGATGATAATAGAGCGTCCTTGCGCCTGAGAAATCCCTTGCTCCAAAAAGGAGCTGCTTTTTCTCGTCCCAAATGACGAAGGCAAAATCCCCGACCAGTCGTTCCGGCATTCGTTCCGACCACTTTTCATATGCCAGCAGTAAAACTTCACTGTCTGTCATGTTTGTCCTAAGGTTATAGGAGACTTGCAATTGATCCATTAATTCGTCTCTGTTGTCAATAATGGCATCTGCCGTTATGGCCAGCCCCCGATTCGGATCGTAGGAAGGTAATGATTCGTGAGTGGACTGTTCCGTAATCCATTGCGCATGACAACCCAGCATGATGTGATCCTTATGCCACGCCCCGCTTTGATTAGCTGGATACTTCCTCAATGCTTCCATTACAAATTCGCCATGCTCTATTACTTGGACAGGTTCTCCATTAAAACGATAAATACCAGCAATTGCACTCATTCGATTTTCCTCCGTTACGACCCATCCTGCTGAAATATATTTTGATACAATTCGTATCACGGTCATTATATAACAAGTATACAATTTGTATCAATACTTTTTTTGCTGTATCATACCATTTCGAATAAAAAATTTTAATGTACATTGTTTATGTTTCTTGTACGCCTTGATTTTTTACGGAACAGGATCATACAAAATAGGTAAGCAAGGAGAATGCCGAAGGAATCGTTAACCACATCATAGATTCGACCGCCCCGGAAGAAGAATAACTGGAGAATTTCAGTTAGTGCTGCAAAGATGACAGACAAATAGAAGGCAGACTTGTATTTGCCGAAGTCGGATGCGAGCAGAGCAAGAATGAAGAAACCAATGAGATGTCCTATTTTTCGCAGAATCCAATCGTTACTTGACCATTGAAGATCAAGCTTCAGCAGCTCCGACCAATCGGGATTCGGGTTGAACTGGAAATCAACAATGTGATATTTGATCAGAAGATGGAAGTTAAGCGAGCAAGTGAAGATGAACAGGGTGAAAGCCCATATGGCTGTAAGTATAATGCGCATAAGAGAGCTCCTTTTTGAAAGCGTTTCTATTATATATAGGGTATGAAAATGTAGGAATGAAGCTAAATTTGATACATTTTGTATCTCGTTAAGTTTGTATACTATAGCAGTTCAATATTGATTTCAAGTAAATAATAAGCTGATTTCATAATTAGGTGGGGGCTTGAATTGTAGATGGGCATTTTCATCAAGCATTTATGGTAATGGAATCATTACTATAAGTAAAAAGGAGGAGATGAGCATGGCCAAACAACAAACTAATTCCATGAAGATGAATAAGTGGTCATCTACAGATACAATACTTCCCGAAGACCTGAGTTCCAATTTCGACGTGTTAGATGAGGAAATGAAAAGCCGCGGAATTAATGTAAAGTGGTTTGGAGCTGTTGGTGATGGTACAACGGATGATACTGCGGCTTTTCAGGCAGCAATGGCAATGTGCGAGAAGCGTTACAAAATGTTTGTGCCTGCTGGAAACTATCGGATCAGACAAACCATTGAGAACAATAGCCGCGGGATATTCGGGGTCGCTCCTTATGTAGATAGTGGACAGACGGGCACCAGAATTATCTGGGATCCCCTCGACACAACGACTGATTTACTACCTTGTATAAGAATTAGAAATGCTGGAGTAAAAGCTGTGTTCGAGGATTTTGGAATTTATGGAATTTTAAAATATAGTTCGAGAAATCTTTCAACCTGGGTTAATAAGGATTTATTCGAACAGAGCTCATATGACATGTTTTCAGAAGGTACAGCGGCAATAGAAATAGCGGGATCAGCGACCCCAATATTTAGAAACATTTCAACTTCTGGAGTGAAAGTTGGACAGCTACTTAATAGTAGCAATGGGCATATATCCTCTTACGACTGTAACTGGAACGGATTAATTGGTGTATATTGCCGTATCAATTCGGGAGATTACTTTTACCAAGGCAGTGTTATATCGGGAGCATTCTGCGGAATCATGATCGGCACTATATTGACTGCAGGACATCGAGGGGGATTTAATGCAAATATTTATAGAACTCATCTTGGCTTTTCACCATATGCCATTTATCAGTGCATTGACAGTGGGATTGATGACTATAATAATGCTCCTTCGGTTCTAGGGATAAGTGGTATATATAATAATGCTCAATTTGAGCAATGTGGAGAAGCAGCAATAAAATTGCTGACCAAATCCTTAACTTCGAACTTGAGAATATTTGGATTTGGATTTTCTTGGTCAGTATCAAGTTATTCCGGGAATCTTTCGGGCTGGGAATATCCGTTGCCTGATGATCTGAAAAAGCCTAGTGAAAAACAGCAGTATGCAGCTTGGTTTGGAACTATTACAGCGCCTACTGCTATTAATGACGAAACCGGGAAATTAAGAAAATCAACTGCCCAGGGAGCGATCGGATCAGCCTATATAGATACTTTAACTGGTGATAAAGAATCTGATTTGACTGGATTAACGATTGAAGATACGGTTATTCGGAGGAAAATAACTCCATTATACAAATCTGCTGATTTACAAGCACGAATGCAGGAAAGAGAGCATAGGGCACTAATGCCGGTCTCAGCGCCTAACTTGCTTAGAAATCCGGAAGTGCTGTCAAATTGGTCGGTAGCGAATGGGGGAGTATTAAGTCTTGTAGCAGCGAATCAAGTTCCAATACCTATTACCAATGAAATGAAACAGATTATCGGGAATAATCCCGTGATTTTGAAGGTAACGCCTAATGGGGTCAACTCACCGAGTATTAGAATAAAATTCAATTCACAAACTTTACCGTATCATGGGGACGCTGATCGGAACTTAGCAATGCAGTATTTTATTTTGGAAACAGAATATGAGAGCTCTTCTATGTTTAAATCGATGGGGCGTATTTCAGCGCAAAATGCAGAGTATATTTTTAACGATGCAATAACCTGGAAACAGAAAGGTTGGAAGCATCTACGGGGAAGAGAGTTGGCTAGTAAAACAGGTCTGTTGAACGAGTTTAGCATTTTTTTTATACCGAAGGTAGGTGAAACCTATATTGCAGGCGTAATGGTGACATGGGATCATATAGGGTCGTACTCCCCATACCCACATAGTTATATGACAGATTCGCTGGAAATCGGCGGATTAGTTAATGGCATAATATTAACTGATTCAGTTACTAGTGTTAGATATCAGTTATCGGTTACCAATGGAGTTTTACAAATCAAACCAATAACTTGACAGATCTCTAAATATTTATAGTTATTTTAAAAAATCGGCTTTGTTGATGTGTATATACATCAACAAAGCCGATTTTTTGGCATTATTCAACGGTTAATCTCTGAGAAAGTCATAGATTGAAAACATAAACAGATATTTGAAAGCGCAATCAATAGAATGTACTTCTTATTTTTGGATACAAAACGTCACAAATTGAGGACGAGTTATAAAATATAGCCTTGACATGATACAAAGTGTATCGTAAATTATGGGATATAAATTATACAAATTGTATCGTTGATCGTGAATGTAGGAATAGAGATCAGAATATTCAAAATAAAATCCCGATTTATATATTACCATTTCAGAAATTAAGCGGGGGGTTACTAGCGAATGGAACTCAAACAGTATTTTAGAATTATTCAGAAAAAATGGTGGTTGATCGCGGTTATTGTAATTGTTGCTATGGCCGCAGCAGGAGTCAAAACATTTTATTTTACGACACCAATTTACGTTGCGAATGCTAAGCTTATCGTCAACCAGTCTTCAGGAGAGGGTGGGGCAACCCTTAATGCTAGTACAATCCAAACAAGTATCTACCTTATTAATTCCTACAAGGAGATCATTAAGTCATCAGCAATTATGAATAAGGTAGTTGAACAATTCCCGAACTTAGGAGAGAGTGCTGCACAGCTATCTGCTAAGATTTCTGTCTCATCAGCTAACAATTCACAAGTCATGAATTTGGTCTATGAGGATACATCGTACGTTAAGGCTGCTGAGATCGTAAATGCTGTTTCTATGGTATTCAAAGATCAAATTCCTCACATCATGAATGCTGATAATATCACCATATTGAGCGAAGCAGATACGGAAGCAATACCTATCCCAATTAATTTCAAGCCATTTATGAACATGTTAATTAGTTTTGTCATTTCATTATTACTGGCTATCGGACTCGTATTCCTGCTCGATTATCTGGACGATACGTTAAAGACAGAAACTGAGATTATGGAGATTATAGATGTCCCGGTACTTGCTGTTGTAGGAAAGATTGCTAAAGGTGACCTGAAGAAATCCGCAAGAACGAAAGCAAAACAACAACAAAAGGTAGGTGATAGCCAGTATGCGACGATCAATCAATGAGAACAGTCTAATCGTATCCTTAAAACCTAAATCTCCAATTTCTGAAGAGTATCGATTGCTTCGAACCAAGATCCAGTTTTCTTCCAAAGACCAGGAATTGAAGACTGTTATGGTTACCTCTTCTCAAGCAGGTGAAGGCAAAAGTACAACGATCAGCAACTTGGCCGTTGCCTATGCACAGGAAGGCAAAAAGGTGCTTCTTATCGATGCGAATCTGCGTAAGCCTTCGCTTCACCGTATTTTTTCCCAGATGAATCACCAAGGCTTAAGTACGCTTTTAACTGGTCACACGAGTGTTGAGGATACTATCCAGGCAACGGCTGTTAGCCATCTATCGCTGCTCACTTCCGGGCCGTTGTCAGCTAATCCGTCTGAACTCATTGATTCTCCAGCGATGAAGGAACTACTGGAGTTACTGAAACAGCAATATGATCTTATTCTGATGGACACATCTTCGGTGCTCGCTGTATCAGATAGTGTAATCATTAGCGCTTTGTGTGACGGTGTTGTAATGGTTGTGGCTGCAGGCAGGGCGAAGAAGGATCATCTGAAGAAAGCCAAAGAACAATTGGATCATGTCAATGCTCGAATGCTGGGTATTGTACTTAATCGGGTTGTTTGAGCAAGAGTTATTTTTTGCGGAAATGTAGGTCGGCTGCAAGAAAGTAAAGTAAAGGTAATGTCTACTGCACCTCTATCACTGTAGACACTCGGTTACGCTGTGGGTCTTATTGACCTTAGACATCATTGTCGAGGGTGTAATGTGAGGAGGGGTTGAATGCCCTTATCAGAAAGTCTAAGCTATGTTTTTTTCAGGCTGAAGAATACATAGCTTAGTCTATCTGCTATAAGATTTGTTTTTGGTATTTGTATAAATAATAAATATAGTTGGAGAGTGACTGAACAATGAGGAAAGTAAAAAAAGCAATTATTCCTGCGGCGGGACTTGGGACGCGATTTTTACCTGCGACAAAGGCCATGCCAAAGGAAATGCTTCCAATCGTAGATAAGCCAACCATTCAATACATTGTAGAGGAAGCGGTGGCATCAGGGATTGAGGATATTATCATTGTGACCGGTAAAGGTAAACGCTCTATTGAAGACCACTTTGACCATGCGTTCGAACTTGAACACAATCTATTTAGCAAAGGGAAGTTTGATTTACTAGATGAAGTGCGCCGCTCTTCTAATGTAGATATTCATTACATACGCCAAAAGGAAGCCAAGGGACTTGGCCACGCCGTATGGTGCGCCCGCAACTTTATTGGAGATGAACCTTTCGCTGTGCTCCTAGGTGATGACATTGTACAATCTCAGACACCTTGCATCCGGCAGCTGGCAGAGCAGTTCGAGCAATTACAGAGATCAGTGATCGGTGTTCATACCGTTCCTCAGGACGAAACGCATCGTTATGGGATCGTTGCTCCTCTGGAAAGAACCGACCGCTTATACGCAGTGGATTATTTTGTAGAGAAGCCTCTCGCAGGTCAAGCTCCATCCAGGTTGGCAATTATGGGAAGATACATATTGACCCCGGAAATTTTTAGATTTCTTGAACATCAGGAGGAAGGTGCTGGTGGAGAAATTCAGTTGACCGATGCAATCCAGAAGTTGAATGAAAGCCAGGGGGTATACGCTTATGATTTCGAAGGAATCCGGTACGATGTAGGCGAGAAGCTTGGATTTATTATGACTACACTGGATTTCGCGCTTCAGAACGAAGAGCTTCGAAAACAGTTGTTACAAGGTATGGAGATGATTCTTGAAAGAGAATATACAAGCAAAATAAATCGCTGATGAGGTGAATTAATCATGTCCCCCAATCCGCAACGTAAAGAAACAAACGTTGTGTTTAAAGCCAATCCACCTTATACAAACGAGATGAGCATTGAGGAGAAATCCAGGGTGTTGTATTTGGGAATCAAACGTGTAATGGATTGTATATTGGCCCTAATCGGGCTTGTAGTACTGTCGCCGCTCTTTTTTATCGTGTCGATCCTTATCAAATTGGAGGACCCCAAAGGGTCTGTTTTTTTTTATCAGACACGTATAGGAAAGGATGAGAAACCGTTTCGAATGTACAAATTCCGATCGATGGTGTCGAATGCAGAAGAACTGTTGGAGGAACTGCTGAGTCGAAACGAGGTCGGCGGTGCGATGTTCAAGATGAAGGATGATCCTCGTATTACTAGAATCGGTAAATGGATTCGTAAGACGAGTATCGATGAACTGCCCCAGTTATGGAATGTTATCCGTGGTGAGATGTCGTTAGTGGGACCAAGGCCAGCATTACCTAGAGAGGTTCAGTTATATAGCAGCTATGACAAGCTTAGATTAAGGATAAGTCCTGGATGTACCGGATTGTGGCAGGTGAGTGGACGAAGTAATTTGAGTTTTGATGAGATGCTTGAGCTGGATCTAGAATATATCGAACGAAGAGGGTTATGGCTTGATTTTAAATTGATACTTCGAACGATAAAAATCATAGTTCTGCCCAATTCAGCTTATTAAACGGAGTGTGTTTCGCAAATAAAACTAACAACAAGAGTTGTTATCCAACCTATAGCAGGGTGGAGACATTGTCAAAATGTATTGAGGGAATAAACAGACAAAGCCGATATCCGGATCAAATTGTCATTGTTGTACGAATTACTGATGATTCTATTCAACAGTATTTATCGTCCATTGACATTGTTGTCCCGTCAAAAGAGTATGGCCATAAAGAAAGTGGGTCTGGTATTTAAAGGCAGATGGGGTGGCTGAAAGCATGGAATGGATCTCTGGAAAAAGTTCTTGGAGAAAGGGTGCTATACGAACGGTATATAGACTGATACACATGACGGGAGTCATTGGGTTTGGAGCTATGATTGGGCTCGCCAGTGCTGTTGACTCCTTGCATATGAAGCTGTTGGAATTGGCATTTCTACTTCTTAGCTTGCTGTTGGGGCTATACATTCATACCAAGAGCACCCATGCCCTTATTCCGTATACGCTCTTGATTTGGACGATCAGTCCTGAGATAAGACGCTTGCTTGATTGGTCCTTTCAGTCGTACAGCGATACTTCTATTATCATGCTGACTCCTTATTGTGTCTCTTTGATTCTTCTAATACCGATACTTAAGCATTTCAAACGCATTGACCCTAGAATAAGCATGATATTAAAAATTATAGGGGCAGCATTAATTTATGGGTTCTTTCTTGGTATCTTGAAGTATCGGCTGTCTTCTGTATATGAACTATTGAATCTAGCTGTTCCGTTTTTAGTTTTGGCCTATGTGCATGTCAGCCGATTCGATAGTACTGTTTGGGACAGATGGCTGAGAAGCTTCGCTTATCTTGCGGTTATCGTCGGAGTCTACGGCATTTATCAATATCTGGTTCTTCCGCCTTGGGATTATTTTTGGATGACTACTGCTGACATGAACTCAGTCGGACTACCGGAACCCCAAAAATTCCGGGTGTTTTCCTTACTTAATTCACCCGGCCCTGCTGGCATGTTCCTAGGATTTGCACTTGCCATTATGATCGTACAGAAAAAGTGGAGGGCATTTGGCATTGTGGGAATCATGATAGTTGCGTTTGCTTTGTTACTTACTTTGGTTCGGGTTGGGTGGATTACTTGTGTAATTATGATTATTGCATACTTTGCTCGATCTCGACTAAAGAGTAAACTACAACTGCTCACTTTGGGTATTATCATGGTGCTGGCGTATGTATTTATCCTTCCGGCATTACCTGGCGCAAATCAGGTGACATCGCGCTTCAGTACATTGGGATCACTAGAGGAAGATCACTCTTTTAATGAACGATTGGATTTTGCCAAATATATCATCTCGGATATGATAACTCATCCCGTCGGAAGAGGACTTGGCAGTTCGGGACTAGGAGTCAAACTAACACAGAATTCTGATACATTAGCTGTTTTCGATAATGGTTATTTAAATTTGTTTTATTCATTCGGTCTTCCATTGGGGCTTGCAGTGATCATCATGTTAGGATATCTTTTTTTGGTTCTATACAAAATGAGCAAAACAGAGAAAAGTTATGCCCCGATATCATTTGCAGCTATTAGTGCCACTCTATTTCTTTTATTAGGTAGCAATGTACTGAGCGGGCTGACCGGATATATTCTGATGCTGAAAATTTCGCTCGCATTAACGTACACGCCCTTAAATCGGAGGGAAATGTAGCATGTTAATCGTTTTTTTAGGCGATTCCATTACAGAAGGATTGGGCGTCATTCGCTCCAAAACCAATTATGCGAATCTTTTGCAAACCCATATTAAGTCTTTGGTTTCTCAGCCAGTTGAAATTGTGAACTTCGGTGCTAGTGCTATGCAAGTCAACGAGTCAAAAAAGAAGTATGAACAGCGTATTTTGGAATTACAGCCGGACATTATCGTATTTGCTCACGGAATTACCGAAGCGATCGTAAGGGAACAGAAGAGGTATTTGAAATGGCTGCCTAAGCGGTGGCGGAGACCCGGTTGGATGGACCCAAGACCCTATTATTCTACCCGCATGTTGCGGAGATGGCCTGAAAAGCTGGAGTCGGGGCTTCGCTGGAGAGTGAAGGTGGCTCTTATCAAAGTGTTCGGAGGCAAGCAGTGGATGAGCCTGGAGGAATTTAAACAGCATACGACGGACTTTGTTTTGAATGTTCTAAATAACAGTGTAGATACCAAAATTATTTTGCTTTCTCCAAGTGATATCGAGGAGAAGTATTTTCCCGGATCACCTGCGTCAATGAAGCAATATCGAGGGGTGTTGAACGATATTTGCGAGAAGTGGAAGTTCACGAATCGGATATTTCTGTGCGATACATCGCAATCCTTACATAAATGGAATGATTATTTAGAGGATCGCTTTCATCCGAATGAGTTGGGCCATAGCAAAATTGCCAAAGCACTTATGAACACGATTATACAATATTCGCTAGCAGACCGACAAATGAAGAAAGAGGTAAGCCAATGAAGATCTGTTTTGTTACGCATAAGGTAAAGAAGGGGGACGGACAAGGCAGAGTCAACTATGAAGTCATTATGGAGGCCTTGAAGGAAGGCTGCGAGGTAATGGTGATATCCTCAGAACTGTCAGAGGACCTTCAGAATCATGCTATGGTGGAGTGGATTAGGATCAAAGTCCCCAAAATACCGACTGTGTTGCTGCGATATCAGATATTTGCAGTAACTTCGGCATTTTCGATTTGGCTCCGCCAAAGTAGTATTGACCTCTTGGTAGTCAACGGGTTTATTACTTATGCGCGGTCTGATATCAATTGTGTGCATTTTGTTCATAGTTCATGGGTGAAATCAAAGTATCATCCGTTTAGGGAACGGAAAGATATACGAACTTTGTACCAGTTCGTATATAATCGTCTGAATGCAATACTGGAGCGAGTTGCACTGAAGCGAACCCGGCACATTATCGCCGTTTCTGAGAAAGTGAAACGAGATCTTGTGTTCGATGCGAAGATCGGGAGTCCGCGTATTTCGGTGATTCATAATGGTGTTGACACAGAAGAGTTCTATCCGCGGCAGGCTAATCGATCTAATTATAAGCTGGATGAACATATGACCTATGCGCTATTTGCAGGAGATTTAAATTCTGGAATCAAAAATCTGGACACTGTATTTCATGCATTATCTGAAGTGGAGGACATTCACTTATTGGTGCTTGGAGACCCCGAAAGAAGCCGCTACCCGAAGCTTGCCGAACAATTAGGCCTCGGGAAACGCGTTCATTTTCTCGGCTATAGGAAAGATATTGCGGATATTATGCCCCTTGCTGACCTCTTTATTTTCCCTTCAAGATATGAGACATTCTCGCTTGTAATTTTGGAGGCGATGGCGTCAGGCTTGCCGGTGATCATAAGCAGTAGCTGCGGCGTAGCTGAGCTTCTGTCCGAGGATGGTGCTGTCGTTATAGAAGATCCGGACGATGTTAAGTCTCTGGCTAATGTGCTCAGGGAGCTTGTTTCTAATCCGAAAAGACTGGAGAGAATGGCTTTGCTAGCGAGAGAAGAAGCGCTTCGAAACCATTGGGGGGTAATGGCGAACAAATACATGGAAATATTTCAGCATTCAACGAACTCAGATAGACTGCCTGTTAGTAAGCAGGCCTGAAGGGATACAATCTTATGGCGATAATGCAACTGATTAAAACCAGAAAGAATTGGGGAAGCGTTGGCAATGTTCTACAAATATTCGCATCCAATGTATTTATTCTTGGCATCAACGTATTGACCGGGATCATGATCGCGAGGTATTTAGGTCCCGAAGGCCGTGGTGAACAAGCAGCGATAATTATGTGGCCACAATTTTTAGCCTACTGTTTAACTCTAGGTATTCCGTCAGCGCTTGTCTATTATATGAAGAAAAAGGATGGGAATCAGGGCTCGCTCTATATCACGGCTTTGTATATGAGCGTGATTCTCGGCTGTGCGGCGATTGTGATCGGCGCTTTCCTGATTCCGTTCTGGATGAAGGGCTACTCCCAGGAAGTCATCGAATTTGCAACTTGGGCATTGGTCATGTCGCCGATTGCTATGATCGGTACGGTGAACACAGCTACGTTGCAATCCCGGGAGGAGTTCCATCTTTACAATGTTTCAAGATATTTCCCGCTTATAGGCACGTTAATCCTGCTCTTGGGTCTCGTTACCATTGGGCATGTTACGCCGTTTTATACATCGGTAGCTTATCTATTTCCGGTGCTTCCAATAGCTTTATGGATAACATTCAAGCTGGTTTCGCAATACAAGGTGAGTCAAAGCAATAAATTTACATCTGGAAAAAAGCTGTTGAGCTACGGAATTCGATCGTACGGAACGGATGTAGCCGGGACCCTTTCTGGGTATATTGATCAGATCTTGGTAGTTGGTTTACTTTCGCCTGCCAGCCTCGGCTTATATGTAGTGTCACTGAACCTGTCGAAGATTTTAAATACAATTCAGAATGCCATAACCTCGGTACTGTTTCCTAAGGCTTCAGGGCTTCAGCATACTGAGGCTATTCAACTAACGTTTAAAGTTTACCGTATCAGCACGCTTGTGACCATTATTGTAGGAGCAGGGGTGTTTTTGGTTGCGCCGTACCTGTTAATTCTCTTATACGGACAGTCATTTGCAGATGCAGTTCCTATATTCCGAATCCTGATCTTTCAGACGGCAATCACTAGTCTTTCATGGATTCTTTCGCAAGGTTTTATGTCAACTGGCAAGCCTGGAGTGGTTACGATTATTCGAATGTCGACCCTTGGACTCAATATCGTGCTGTTGAATATTCTCATCCCTCTTCTAGGGACTGAAGGTGCTGCAATCTCGCTTTTGATTACATCCGTCGTAGAGTTTACTGTAATCTTTTTGGTTTATACTCTAAATAATCATATTAAGCTCAGAGATTTTATAGTGTCGAAAAAAGATATCTCATGGCTGCTTCAGCGCTTTCGTAGTCAACGCCTTCAATTGAAGGAGAAATAAGATCAATCAGAAAGATAGCAGTCCGAACTGACATGTATAAAAGCAGTTTATACTGTCAGGGTACGCAATATTACTCTATTTAGAAGTTGCATATTACACACTCTATATATCAGAAATGCTAATAAGTTAAATTTACTGAGAGAAAAGAGAGATTATGATGAATATACTTACAACTGGAATGGGTTGGATTGATATTCAGCATGGCGGATTAAACCGATATTTTGCGGATTATATGAGAGCTATGAAAGAATATGGTCATGCTGAGCTTGGCTTCGTTGTAGCTCCCCAGGGAGCAAGGTTAAAGACGGATCTTAATATCATAAATACAACAGAAGAAGCATCAAATAATTATCTTCTCTCTCGCATGAGATCAGTTCGAAAGCGTTCCTTTCAAGCATTGGGCAGTTTTCAGCCCGATGTGTATAATCCGCACTTTGCGCTATATTCAGCTATGGTAACAAGGAGTAGAATCCCATCTCATGTCCCAATTGTTACTCATTTTCAAGGACCATGGGCGTTGGAATCAAAGGTCGAGGAGAAGAAACAGAGTGGAGCAATAATAGAGGCGAGGTATTGGCTAAAAAAGCAAGTTGAACAGTTAAGCTATCGGCGCTCCGATAGCTTTATTGTTTTGAGTGAATACTTTAGGAATATGTTGGTGGAAAACTATGGTGTAGGGGAGCGGGACGTACATATCATTCCTGGAGCGGTGGATCATGAACGATTCCGACCTCATCCAAATCGTGAGCAATTGAGGACACAATTGGGTATCTGCCCTAATCAACCTTTGCTTTTCTGCATAAGAAGGCTGGTCCGAAGGATGGGGATTGACCGTTTGATTCATGCCATGGTTGATGTTGTCCGTCAGCATCCTGATACCCAATTGTTTATCGGCGGAGATGGACCCATGCGTGCAGAATATGAAGCGCTAATCCATCAGCTTGGACTCTCTTCTAATGTTAAATTGCTTGGTAGAATTTCAAATGAGGAGCTTGTTCAATACTATCAGGCTGCGGATATCAGTGTTGTTCCGACACTCACCTTAGAGGGATTTGGCCTTATTACGGTAGAGTCTCTAGCATGTGGAACTCCAGTTTTAGGAACTCCATATGGGGGGACGAAAGAAATCCTACAACAATTATCGGATGATTTGCTGTTTAAAGACGGAACATCTGAATCTATGAGCCAGAAGATTATTGACGTTCTAAATAAAAATTCATATCTACCAACTCGGGAAACATGCAGAGAACATGTATTGAAACGGTATACATGGAATAGGGTGGCAGGGGCTGTTACCGAATTGTTTACGGAAGAAATTGATAAAAGAAAGGTACTTAGAAAATGAGAATTGCCTTCTATAATCACACGAGTACCGTGAGTGGGGCCGAGATCAGCTTGCTCCTGACAGCCAAGCATTTAACAAAAGCGCATCCAATATTGTTTGCACCAGAGGGAGAACTTCTGCAGAGAGCGCGCAGTCAAGGGCTTGAGGTCGTCGCTATACCGAGTTTTCGTGCAAGGATAACCAGAAATCCGTTCCTACTTGTTATATACGTATTTGGAATGCTTTGGGCGGGCTGGAGGCTGGCTCTGTTTATGAAGCGAAGCAGGATAGATCTTATTCATGCCAATTCGATTCGGGCGGGGATTATGGCAGGGTTATTCAGGTGGTATCATCGGCTGCCAGTCGTATGGCATTTGCGTGACATGCCGCCTAAGGGACTCATTGGAAAGCTAATTCAAAAGTTAGCCGTTCGAACTACGCAGGCCCTTATTGGTATTTCTGAATCAGTTATTCAAAGCGTGGATCATCCTTCCTTAGAAGGACGGTGCCATCTCGTACATAACGGTGTAGAGTTGATTAACTTTAACACTATAGTGAAACAGGAAATAAGAGAAAGAATCCGATCGGGGTTCAAAACACCACAGAATGCGCAAGTATTAGCAATCATTGGCCAGATCGCCCCGTGGAAGAGACAGGAAGATGCAATTGAAGCATTTTCAAGGTTTGCAATTGAAGAACCGAGTGCGGTTCTATGGATAGTTGGAGAGGCTAAGTTTAGACAAGAAAATGAACGTTATCTCGAAAATTTAAAGGCCAGAGTTAGAACATTAAAACTCGAAGATAAAGTTGTGTTTACGGGATTTAGAGAAGATGTATTGGAGATCTGCTGTGCAGCAGATCTCCTTTTATTATGTTCGGAGAATGAACCATTCGGGCGAGTAATTATTGAAGCAATGTCGCAAGGGATGCCTGTTGTCGGCACCCATGGAGGTGGTGTGCCTGAGATTATCCAAAATGGTGAGAGTGGGCTAATGTATGAGACTGGAAATATTGAGAAGCTTACACACTGTATCCGACAGGTGCTAAAGGATAAAAGAGTGTGGTTAACGCTTAGCCATAATGGGCAAGAGCGTGTGAGAGATCATTTCTCTATTAAGCAGACATCGCAAAAAATTGAACTGATTTATCAACAGCTATTGTCTACACCAGGATTGAAACTGGTGGAACAACAGCATGCAAGGGAGCTGGTATAATGCGGGATTTGAAAGTAGCCATTGTGCATGATTACCTCAATCAAATGGGGGGGGCGGAACGGGTGGTGGCTGTACTACACAAAATGTTTCCCGAGGCGCCGATCTACACAACAATTGTCGATCGCAATAAACTACTTCCCGAATTAAAGGGCGCGGTTATCCATACGACTTGGATGCAACGAATACCGGGAATACTGAACAAATTCAAGCTTTATTTCTGGCTTTATCCACTCGCAGTACGATCAATAAACGTGAAGAACTATGACCTTGTTCTTAGTTCCAGTAGTGCTTATGCGAAAGGTGTGCGGAAGGGTCAACAAAGCATTCATATTTGTTACTGTTATACACCAATGCGCTTTGTCTGGGATTTTGAAACGTATATGGAAAGTATTCAAGTGCCTAATTTTGTGAAGCTGATTGCGAAATGTTTGATCTATCCCTTAAAGATATGGGATAAGAATAACTCTAAACGCGTTGATCGTGTGATTGCAATTTCCACCATCGTGAAGGAACGGATAAAACATTGTTATGAAGTGAATGCTCCGATCATATTTCCTCCCGTAGAGATTAGCCGGTTTAGCGTCAATGAAGGCGATCAAGAGGATTATTTTCTTGTTGTCTCCAGATTGGTATCGTACAAAAAAATCGACTTGGCGATAGAGGCCTGTACACAGAGCGGAAAGCGTCTAATCGTAATTGGAGACGGACCAGATCGGCAAAGACTTGAGCAACTTGCTGGCGATACTGTCACTTTTCTTGGGAGGAGAAGTGACGAGGACGTTGTCCGCTACATGCAGCTTTGCAAGGCACTAATATTTCCCGGCATTGAGGATTTTGGCATAACACCTCTTGAAGTCAATGCATGCGGCAGACCGATCATCGCGTACTATGGGGGCGGAGCCTTAGACACGGTTGTAGCCGAGCAGACAGGGTTATTTTTCGAGGAACAGTCGGTAAACTCATTGATGACGATAATCAAACGGTTCGATCAATATGATTGGGACCCCGATTTTATACGGCAGCATGCAGAGAAATTCAGTGAGCACATATTTATAGAACGGCTACAGTCGATCATTGATGGTTCGTTGGGAACAAGAGAGATCAATGCCACTATTACAGAGCCGAAAGGGAGCTATTAGTATGCACATTGTTCTATTGTCGGGAGGCAGCGGGAACCGATTATGGCCGCTGTCTAATGAGACGCGTTCCAAACAGTTTCTCAAAATACTGAGCGACTTGGCAGGACAGCGGGAATCGATGGTCCAAAGGGTGTGGGGTCAGCTCGGCAAAATGAATTTACAGCAGTCCGCCGTTGTCGCAACCGGGAGATCGCAAGTAGAACTGCTTCAAAACCAGCTCGGGCATGAATTGGAGATTATCGTTGAACCTGAACGTAGAGATACCTTTCCTGCTATTGCATTATCAGCCGGTTATCTATACTCCGTTAAAGGTGTCAGTCTCAATGATGTGGTCATTGTACTTCCAGTAGATCCATTTGTTGAAGGTCACTTTTTCGAGAAAGTGAAGGAACTAGAAACACTAATGCTTGAAACAGAAGCTGATCTCGGATTAATGGGTGTTTCACCGGATCATCCCTCTTCGAAATTTGGCTACATCGTACCGCATTCCGCATCGAATTTAGACAATGGGGTGGAATTTTTTAAGGTTAGCCATTTCGTAGAGAAGCCTGAAGAACAACATGCTCTTCGGCTGATGGAACAATCTGCACTTTGGAATTGTGGCGTGTTTGCTTTTCGCCTTGGATATCTCATAAATTATCTTCTAGAGCAGTCGCTTCCCATTCAATATGATGAATTGCTTCTTCAGTACAAACGAATGGAAAAGACAAGTTTTGATTATGCGGTGGTAGAAAAAGCAAAGAATATTGTTGTAATGCCGTATAAAGGGGTGTGGAAGGATTTAGGTACGTGGAATGTGTTGACAGAGGAAATCAATAACCCGTTAATTGGTAGGGGCACATTGACCGAGGATTCCTCCAATACACATGTTATTAATGAGCTGGATATTCCAATAACCGTAATAGGTGCTCCAAATTTAATCGTTGCGGCTAGCCCGGATGGGATCCTTGTATCAGAGAAGAACGCCAGTATGCGAATTAAAGAAGTGATCCAATTTGGAGATCAGCGCCCTATGCATGAAGAGCGGCGTTGGGGGCGCTACCGTGTACTAGATTATATTAAATATCCGAATGGCCACGAAGTATTAACCAAGCGTATATGTATACTTGAAGGACAAAATTTAAGTTATCAATATCATATGTTACGTAGTGAAGTATGGACTGTGGTGTCTGGGCAAGGCGAAATGATATTAAATGATGATATCCGTAAAATTAAAGAAGGCGATGTAATTGTCATTCCAATAGAAGCCAAGCATAGTTTACGGGCTATAACAGAAATAGAAATAATAGAGGTTCAAACTGGCAGTGAGTTGATTGAAGACGATATTGTGAGACTGGCCATAAAGTGGGAAGAGATCATTAATATTGTTTCAGTGTAAAATGGGTTTTCATTACTCAATTGGAGTGATAAGAGATGAAGCTAACTGTAATTGGAACCGGCTATGTCGGGCTAGTGTCTGGCGTATGTTTTTCAGAACTTGGTAATGAAGTCATATGCGTTGATAAAATCGAACAGAAGATCGACCAACTCAATCGTGGAGAGGTGCCAATATACGAACCAGAGCTTCAACAATTGATCGTTACTAACAAAGAAGCAGGCAAGCTAAGTTTTACAACAGACCTAAATGAATCGGTCAAGAGTTCGGATATTGTAATTATTGCAGTGGGAACGCCATCTTTGCCAAATGGTCATGCTAATCTGAGTTACATTGAGCAGGCTGCCAAAGAGATAGGGCAAGCAATGAATGGTTACAAAATTATCGTAACAAAAAGTACTGTTCCTGTAGGCACGAACGAGAAAATCAGAGAAATGATTTCACAGTATACGAATGAACCGTTTGATATCGCGTCTGTACCGGAATTTTTACGAGAAGGAACAGCAGTTCATGATACGTTGAATCCTGATCGAATAATTATTGGTACCGACAGCGAAAGAGCTATGAAACAACTAATAGATCTACATGAGACGTTGACCTCGGATATCATCGTAACTGATATTCGCAGCGCTGAGATGATTAAATACGCTTCGAATGCTTTTCTGGCAACGAAGATATCATTTATAAATGAAATTGCGAATATATGTGAGAAAGTTGGAGCCGATGTGACGAAAGTAGCCGCTGGAATGGGTTACGACAAACGCATTGGCTCTTCTTTTTTGAAGGCAGGTATCGGATACGGAGGTTCCTGCTTCCCTAAGGATACGCAAGCCCTCATTCAAATAGCAGGGCAGATGGATTATGAGTTCAAACTTCTGAAGTCAGTTGTTGAAGTTAATCGTGATCAACGCTTTAATGTGGTTCGTAAGCTTGAATCACTATTGGGTGATTTATCCGAAGCCACGATCGGAATCTGGGGCCTTGCGTTCAAGCCCGAGACAGATGACGTTCGCGATTCTCCAGCATTCGAAATTATTGCTGCTTTGCAGGAGCGGGGAGCAAGGATTAAAGCTTATGACCCCATCGCATCTGACAATTTCAAAAAGAATTCAGCTTTTAAAGAGATTATCTACTGTGAGGGAGCGAAGGAAGCCGCTTGGCAGGCGGATGCACTATGTATTTTAACGGAATGGAAGGAATTTGAGCGTATCTCGTTAACTGACATTGCAGACTGGTTGAAGTCACCTTATCTGATTGATGGAAGGAACATATACACTGAAGAGCAGCTGGCTAACACCCAGCTTATTTATTATTCGGTTGGTAGGCCCAGTATGAATAATGGTATCAAAGAAAAGGCTCCATCCCTTGTCTTGTAGCACAAATCATTGGATGAAAATCTATCGGCTGCGAAGCTGTTGCTTAGTTAATTACAAATGAAAAACTTAGGCAACACCAAGAAAATTAAAAATTTTAAGTAAGGGGAAGATTTATCATGACTAAAAATGCACTCATTACTGGAATAACTGGACAGGACGGTTCCTATTTGGCGGAATTATTATTAGAGAAGGGCTATAAGGTCTATGGACTTCGTAGAAGAACTAGTACACCAATTATGGAGAATATTGAACATATTAAAAATGAAATTGAATTTATTGATGGTGATTTAATGGATCAAGGTTCATTAATTAATGCGGTTCGCATTTCGAATCCGGATGAGGTTTATAATCTGGCAGCCCAATCTTTCGTAGGCACTTCATGGACCCAGCCGGTACTGACGGGACAATCAACAGCGATTGGTGTAACAAATATGCTTGAAGCTGTACGTTATGTTAAACCAGATGCAAGATACTATCAAGCATCCAGTAGTGAAATGTTTGGTAAAGTGGTGGAAACACCTCAAAAGGAGACAACACCATTTTATCCACGCAGCCCTTACGGTGTAGCCAAGGTATACGGTCATTGGATTACTGTTAATTACAGAGAAAGTTTTGATATGTTTGCTTGTTCGGGTATCCTGTTTAACCATGAGTCCCCTCGTAGGGGTGTAGAATTTGTCACCAGAAAAGTAACAGATGCTGTTGCAAGAATTAAATTGGGACTCCAAACAGAATTAAGACTAGGTAATCTTGATGCCAAACGTGATTGGGGATATGCAGGTGATTATGTAAAGGCAATGTGGCTCATGCTGCAGCAAGACAAGGCCGAGGATTTTGTTATTTCTACTGGAGAAATACATACGGTAGAGGAGCTAGTGGCAATCGCGTTTAGTCATGTAGGCCTGAACTGGAGAGATTATGTTGTTATTGATGAAAAGTTTGTTCGTCCAGCTGAAGTGGATTTATTGTTAGGTGATTGCTCAAAAGCGAAAGAGAAGCTTGGGTGGGAGTTGGAGGTTGGATTTGAGCAAATGGTTAAAATGATGGTTGATAATGATTTGCAGAAAATCTCTAATAAAAATAATTTAATGGTACACCAATGAAAGCTTTAATTACTGGAGTTAGTGGTTTTGTTGGCAAGTATCTAGCACAAAACTTAATTGATCATGGTTATGAAGTATGGGGCACATCACGTGTGACCCCCCCCTTCATTATTAACGGGGTGAATATCATTAATATTGATTTCTCCCATAAGGATACGATAACTAAAGCTATGGAAGACGTAAAACCTGATGTTATTTTTCATCTATCTGGTCAAAGCTCAGTCCAGTATTCTTGGTCGCATATTAATGAAACTTTTCAATCTAATGTCATGGATGCGATTGGACTTTTTGAAGCTATAAAGGACTCTACAATAAAAAAAACGGTAAGGATTGTATCCATAGGTTCTTCTGAAGAATATGGGTTGGTTAAAGATCTACCAATAATGGAGGATGCGGATACTAATCCCGGTAATCCTTATGGTTTATCAAAACTTACGTTAAGTAAATTAGTACTCTCATACTGTAGTTTTCATGAAATGAATATTATTCACGCCAGAGCCTTTAATCATATAGGTCCAGGTCAAGCACTTGGTTTCGTAACAAGTGATTTTGCCAATCAGTTGATTAATATAGAGTTGGGCAAAGTTGAACCAGTAATCTCTGTAGGAGACTTAAGCAGTAAACGAGATTTTACAGATGTAAGAGATATAGTAGAGGCATACCGCTTGCTTTTTGAAAAAGGTAAAGCGGGAGAAGTTTACAATGTATGTTCTGGTAAGTGTGTTTCAATTCAAGACATCCTTACGCTGTTGTTATCTTTTTCTTCCAAACAAATTGAAGTTATTGTGAATAAAGATAAATTAAGGCCAAATAACGTACCTGAATATTATGGTTCTAATCATAAGTTGACTGAAACGACCGGGTGGGCCCCCTCAATCACATTAGAAAATAGCTTGAAGGATATCTATATTTATTGGAAGGATCATAACTTATAATTGGCGAGCACGTAGACTTTTTAAAGTTTCTTCTATTGTAATCTCGATTCATACTGCGTTATTAGGGGCTGGGTGCATTGATATTAGAAAATACAATTGAGTTGGACCTGAGCGATGTATCAAAAGAACTATCTTTTTTACTGTTTATTTTACGTGACGATTCTCAGGATGAGATGATCATTCAGCAACACACAGAGGATTTGGACTGGAAATTGTTTATGAGGCTTGTTTTACATCATCGTGTGTATCCTCTTGTATATTTGAAATTGAAAGGACTTAGCACTTCATTAATTCCTGCTAACGTTATGGAATCCCTTCATCTCCAATATCATAACAATACAATGAAGATGCTGCATCTTAGCAGGGAAATGAGTCATATTTGCGAAGCATTCACCAGCAGTGGGATACGCAACCTTTTGTTGAAAGGTCCTATTCTTGCTACACAGCTTTATGGAGATTTGGCGCACAGGACATCCAAAGATCTGGATATACTAGTTGATGCTGACGACGTGGAGAAAGCTGAAAAAATACTGGTACAGCTCGGTTATAAGTTGGAGGATGAGCATACATTAGGCAATTGGAAGAAAAAAAGTCATCATCTTTCCTTCGAACATATAGAAAATTGTACACAAGTTGAAATTCATTGGCGATTAAACCCTCATTTCAGCAAGTCGTTTTCTTTCGATCAACTGTGGGAACGTAAACATGATGTGATACTGTCCAATCAAACATTTCACTACTTAGGGAACGAGGATTTACTCTATTATCTTGCTGACCATGGTGCCAGGCATGGCTGGTTCAGGTTACGTTGGTTAATTGATATTGAAAGATTACTGCCTAGAATAAACAGTGAAAATATGAAGATATACTTTGATCAATATGGAGGGCAGCAGTACGTAGGGCAGGCTTTCATCCTATTATCGCTTCTGTTTTCAACTAAGATTCCTCATGATTTAGAATGCTTAACGATCAGTTCTAAATCGCATCGACTAGCAGGGAAGGCACTCTATTATATTAAAAGAATTGTTAAATTAAATCCGGTACCGGAAAAAAGTGTAGCTTGGCATTATAATCGCTATCTTTTTTCATTGATGTCAGGAAAACAAAAATTAGCTTATCTCTTAAACAAGTTTCATCCCAGTTCACGGGATGCTTTATTGTTGCCGTTGCCTAAGTCGCTTCATTTTCTCTATTTCCCTCTCAGGCCTTTCCTGTGGCTCTGTAGGTATTTGAAAAGAGAGTCAGTATTAAAGGGATGAGGTTTTTTAAGAGTGACAAAGGGGAGAACTAATAAAAAAATAGTCTCCTCTTCAATTATTATTGTATTAGATTTAATGCCCACAATTTATTCTAACCCCTTGCTTTTATTCTTCATTTCTCCATTACGAACTACATCCCCTTATCTCATAACTTCTCAACATTCATGTATACAAAACGGATCTATGTTTGCTATAATTGATACAAAATGTATCATTAGAGGAGGTTCCTATCCATGAGCGCTGAATTAATCACGGCTGATGATCTTATCGTACAATCCGAAGGTTTCCTGGTAAGTGATATGGATGGCGAAAAGGTGATGCTGAGCATCGAAAATGGCAAGTATTATAATCTCGGTCAGATCGGTGGACGGATCTGGGAGCTTGTTTCTTCTCCTGTTACCATCGCTGGCATGGTTGAGCAATTAGTGTCCGAGTATGAGATTGAACCTGAGATGTGCGAGCAGCAAGTACAAATATTCCTGAAGCAGCTTACAGCTGAGGGACTCGTGCAGGTGAGAAAGCAGTAATGCGTTTCTATAAGAAAGTACGCAGATTTATGTCTTATCCTTCAGATATGAAGCGGATGTTCGTAGAAGCTTACTTTTATCTGGCGTGGGGGAGAGTGCTTAAGCTGCTCCCTTTCACTAAAGTAGCTCCTTCCTTGGGGGAACATATGAAGGAGACACCTTATACAGGGTATACGGAGCAGGACCTCTTACTGCTGCGTAAAATTTCAAAGGCTGTCCATACGATGAGTCGTGTAACGTGGTGGGAGAGCCAGTGTTTGGTCAAAGCCGTTGCAGCGATGAAGATGCTTGAACGAAGAGGGATTCCGAGCACACTTTATCTGGGAAGCGGCCGGGATGACAAAGGGCAGATGGCTGCTCACGCTTGGCTCCGCAGTGGTTCTTACATTTTAACAGGTAAAGAAGGACACGAAAGGTATGCCGTCGTAGGGATATTCGGAAATGGTATACAGGCGGAAGCGTTAGCGCCCATGAAGCAGTAGTCCGCATAAGGAGTTTTTTATATTGAAGGATCTATTCTATTTTTTTCGTAAGCTCCGTCGAGTCGCAGGGGTTAAACTATACATAAATATGTTTATGACTTTGTTCATCAGTTTATTGGATGGCATTGGCATCTATTTAATCGTTCCTCTCCTCAGCATTATAGGCGTATTTCAAACCAATATGGATGGAATCCCGCTAATCTCTTCTCTGCTTGACCTCATCAAATCATGGTCATTTGAACTGAATTTGCCGATTGTGCTGGCTTTATATGTCGTCATTGTGGGAGGGCAGGCGCTTCTCCAGCGAAGTCAGATGTTATTGAATTCGAAAATACTGCAGAGCTTTATCCGTACGCTTCGGATTGAGACGTATCAGGGATTAATACAGGCTAAATGGGAGTTTTTCCTTCGTAAGCGCAGGTCGGATTTCAACCATGTGATGTCTAATGAGCTTGGGCGTGTAAATCAGGGCATCTTTCTATTCTTACAAATGATTTCTTCCTTTTTATTTACGATGATACAGATTGGCCTTGCACTATGGTTGTCTCCTATGTTAACTATGGTCGTCCTGCTCAGCGGCGGGCTGCTGGCTCTGTTCGGGCGTAAGTTTATCAGAAAGTCGAAGCGTATTGGTGAACAGACAACAGAACTGTCTAAATATTATTTTGCAGGGATCAGTGAACATTTCAACGGCATTAAGGATATCAAAAGTAACCGACTAGAGCAGTCCCATATGAACTGGTTCAGCAACTTATCTCGAAAAATGGAAGATAACTTTATTCAATTCGGAAGGGTTAATTCGCTGTCCCAGCTTATTTATCGCCTATCATCCGTTGTGCTGATTGCCGGCTTCGTCTATCTGGCGCTTGAGGTTCTCAAGACACCGGCTGAGCAATTGATTATAATTGTCCTTATTTTCTCGCGTTTATGGCCAAGGTTTATTAGTATTCAATCGAATACGGAGCAGCTTGCATCCAATTTTCCTGCCTTTCAAGCCATGCGTAAGCTGCAAATGGAATACGAGGCGGACAAGGAGCTCGGAGAATCGGCCTCTAGATCTGAACCCAACCCGTTTCGTATGCATAAGGGAATTGAATGCCGAGATGTAGGCTACCGGTACGATTCCAGTACGCCAGTATTTGCCTTAAGGGACATTAATGTACGTATTCCCGCCAATCGTATGACGGCAATCGTTGGCAAATCCGGTGCAGGCAAAAGCACACTCATCGATATGTTGATGGGACTGATTCAACCGGAGAATGGACAGGTAATGATTGACGGAGTGTCACTTCGAAATGAGCAGCAGCTTCTGTCACTGCGCAGCGCAATCGGATATGTGTCACAGGATCCCTTTCTCTTTAATGAGAGTATTCGGGATAATCTGAAGCTGGTCGCTCCTTCCGCTAATGATGCTGAGTTGTGGGAAGCTTTGAAGTTCTCAGCCTCCGATGAATTTGTGCGTAAACTTCCGCAAGGTCTGGATACCGTAATCGGTGACCGTGGAATTCGCCTGTCCGGAGGAGAACGGCAGCGGATTGTGCTTGCAAGAGCGATCTTGAAGCGTCCTGCCATTCTTGTATTGGATGAGGCGACAAGCGCACTGGACAGCGAGAATGAACGACTGATTCAAAATGCGCTGGAGCTTCTGAAAGGAAGCATGACTATTATCGTCATCGCTCATCGGCTGTCTACGATCCGCAATGCGGATCAGGTAATCGTCATGGAACAGGGTGAGGTTATACAGCAAGGCGGCTATCAGCAGCTGTCGCAGGAGAACAAAGGCACCTTCAGACAGCTGCTCAATTATCAGACGGGTGCTCAGATGTAAGCAGCCGTCAGGATATGCATCTGCAATAATAGAAGTTAAGAGTAAAAGGCAGCCGCCCCTTCATTATGGGGGCGGCTGCTTTTTCATGCATAAAAGTATTAAAACCCCATTTTGGATCCCAAGACGGTGGACCGCCTCCTGGTCTCCAAAGGAAGAAACCACCCTCTGGTCTTCCATCAGGATGACCATCTCCTTACCCCTCCAACAAATATCCCAAACATTGTGAAAATTGAAAGCCCAACAGTTCAAGGGCAACTACCATTTGTTTTTCTGAAGGACGGATCTTCGATCAAATCCAAATCGTGTGAAAAAACCGCTCCGCATTTAGCGGAGCGGTTTCATAGCTGACCTGTAACCTTTTCTATTCAGTTTCATCAGCCTACATAATTAAAGGGAGAGAAGGACCGTTTGCAGATGCTGTAATGCAGTTATTGTGCCAATTTCGGTGTATTTACAGGAACTGTTCTGGCTTTGGTAGCTTGCTCAAAGGAATAAGCAAGGTCAAGCAGCTTTTGCTCACTGTATGCTGTTCCCAAGAATGAGATGCCCACCGGTACTCCCGCTTCCGCTGTTCCCGCAGGTACGGTTACTTCAGGGAAGCCTGTAGTTGATGCCACGTAGCTTGCTGTATAGGTATCATATGCTGTGCAGACAAAGGTAGGATCCTCTTTGTCAAAGCGGTTTGAAGCAGGGCAGGACATTGTAGGGAAAACAAGAGCGTCCAGCTTGTTGTCCTTCATTATTTTTGTGATTTCTTCACGAGTTACTGGAATTTCTTTATTAATGATGTTCTTGTACTCTTTGGAATACAGGGTATCAGCTTGTGCCAATGCTGTCTTCAAGCCTTCCAGACGCGCCGGGTTAACAGGCGTCGCTGAGTTCAATACTTCAGGAGACCCACTGATGTCGATCACTTTCTGCAGTGTTTTGGGTGCGCCGAAAGGAAGCGTGCTCAAATATTTTTCAAACTGTCTTTTGAATTCCGCATCCCCAATCGGTCCAAGAATTGGAGTCCAGAGGTATTTGGTTTGCTCGGAGAATGTTACAGGCACGACAGCCGTTCCCATGCTTTTCATTTTCGCAATAGCTTGATTCGTGATAGCATCTACTTCAGCATTGTCACCAAAGAAATCAGTTGCCACGCCGATACGAGCATGCTTCAGCGAAGAAACGTCCAGCGCTTTGGCGTAGTCTTGAACATGATGCTTCGCAAATTTCGTCGCTTTATCTTCTTTATCTGTTCCAGCCATTGCAGTGAGTACTGAGCTTGCGTCCGTGACGCTGCGCGCCAATGGACCTGTTACGTCCAAAGAAAGCGAGGAAGGGACAACACCACTGCGACTGGTCAATCCTAGAGTCGGTCTGATACCTACTAGGCCGGTAACATTGGCTGGACCTCTAACGGAACCGGAAGTATCCGTTCCAAGTCCGAATACGGCAAAGTTAGCCGCTACAGCTGCAGCACTACCACTGCTGGAACCGGAAGCATCACGGTTCAGGTTGTAAGGGTTGAGCGTCAAACCGCCCATGGAGCTATAGCCCAGTCTGCCGTAGGAAGCGGCGAGCTCGGACATGTTTGTTTTGGCAGTGACAATGGCTCCGGCATCAATAAGTTTCTGTACGGTGAATGAATTTTTAGTAGGATAGGCATCCTTCAGCGCTACAGATCCGGCTGTTGTTGGCATGCCAACAACGTCAAAATTATCTTTTACGACAAATGGAATGCCATGAAGCTTGCCTCTTGGTCCTTTAGATTTGCGCTCGGTATCAAGTGCCTTGGCTGTTTCAAGAGCTTGGTTGTTAATCGTAATAATGGAATTTATAGCAGGGCCTTGTTTATCAAAGGCCTCAATACGTTTCAGATAGTATTCCACCAGTTCTTCCGATGTAATTTGCTTTGAGCTCAAAGCATTTGCGACTTCATCGATGCTTTTCTCAAACGGATCAAACGTATTTTTCGCTATTTCGGCATTTGCATGATTCCACGGAAAAATCGCAGCAACTAGCAAAATAGCTAGTAAAGTTTTGAAATTTAAAATTTTTTTACTCACGTGTCTTACCTCCTGATGTCTTTTTAATAGTTCATAATGCTCATTTTGTTTTTCTCCCCCTTAATAGTTATCGTACCTCCTCCCAAAAAAATGAATAGAATCCGACAAAAGGCTCATTTATTCGGCAATAAATTCGACAATATTTAACAAAAACTGATCTTTTGCCGATAGTATGTAAAGACAATACTTCAATGTTTAAAAAATGGAGGAGAGACAACTTGAGAAAGAAACTGCAGTGGAATCTGAAGCTTCAACTACTGGTGACGATGGTCATCTTGGTATTGCTATCGACATTATCGCTGGGCTTCGCGATAAATCAGAGAGTTAAGCACGACATGGAGGAGAACTTCTATGAAGCTACCCGAAAGGAAATCAAGCAAGTTAGCGGCGCTATGAACCTGTACTTTAATACCGTGAATGAATCGGTTGAATACTTTGCCAAGCAGCCCGTCATCCAAAAGATCGACAGTTCCATCACCTCCTATGTGAATGCAGTAGGAGAAGACGGAACTATTCAAATGACTCCATCAGAAAAGGCAGGTATGGAATCACAGATTTATAACTTCTTCTTGAATTATTCCAAGACGCATCCAAATGTGGCCTATCTCTATTTGGGAACAAAGGATGGGGGATACATACAATGGCCACAAGGCACTTCCACCGATAAATTTGACCCGAGACCCAGACCGTGGTACACCCAGGCAGTTGAGAATCCCGACAAAGTCATGCGAACGGGTGCTTACGCTTCCTTTACCGGTAATGTTCCGATCGTGAGCTCTTCCGTTACCATTAAGGATAAAGCAGGTAACATCGTAGGTGTCCAAGGTGTAGACGTAAGCTTGGAATCGCTGACGAAGACCATCAATGACATTAAAATCGGTAAAGCCGGCTATGTCATCCTGGCAGACCAAACCGGCACGATCCTCGCAAATCCTAAGAATCCGGAAACTAATTTTAAAACGCTAAAGGATCTGGATGTGAAGGAATTTGCTGACATCGACAAGATGGTGGATAAAAATTTTGAAATCACCATGAATAAGAAGAACTACACCGCTAGCGTTTACGTTTCACCGGAAACCCAATGGAAATATATCTCAATAATGGACAAAAGTGAAATAGAGGAATCAATCAAGGCGATCCAGAACATTATTGTCCTCGTCATGGCTATTATCGCTGTTATCGCCATCGGGGCTTCCTTGTTTTTATCCGGCGCGATTACGAAGCCGATAAATGCTGCTGTACAGTATGTTCAGCAAATTGGCAGTGGTAATCTGGCCACCGATATTCCGCAATCTATGTTGAACAAACGAAGTGAAGTAGGTACCATGGTTCGGGCTATTAACACCATGAAACAGGATATCCAGAAAATGATCGGTGGGATTTCTAGTTCGGGGCATATCGTCTCTCAATCGGCGGTCAACCTTAAAGACAGTATGGATCAGACTCAAAAGGCTTCCTCGCAAATTACCGAGTCAATCATTCAGCTTTCCACCGCTTCAAGCGATGAGGCGAATACTGTTATGGAGGGCTCCGAAAAAGTCGAAGAACTCGGCGGAGCGATCGATCAGGTCACGGCATCCACTCAGGAAATACTGGATATTGCTCGTCGCACAGGTGAACTGAATCAACGCGGCATAGTCATTGTGCAGGAGTTGGTAGGGAGATTTAACAGTACACTGCAATCTTCACAGGAAACAGCACAAGCTATTAATCATGTGAGTGAAAGCGCTGGTGAAATCAGTAGCATACTTGTCACTATTCTTGAAATTTCAAGACAGACGAATCTGCTGGCCCTAAATGCGTCCATTGAGGCTTCAAGAGCAGGTGAACATGGTCGCGGATTCTCCGTTGTAGCTGCCGAGATTCGCAAGCTCGCAGAGCAATCAACTTCCGCTGCGAATAATATCAGCCACATTATTTCAAATGTAAACAGCCAGGTGGGAGCAGCTGTTCAGGCCATCGGCACATCACGCGAGCTGTTTATGGACCAGGAAACGGCGGTCCGGGAAACCGAATCGATCTTTAACGATATCATGGTCTCCGTAGACAGCCAAATGGACAAGACGAGCGAAGTTGATGGCCATATCCAGGTGATGGTTGAAAAGCGGCATGAACTCACGGACGTCTTCACCAATATCTCAGCGATTACTGAAGAAAATGCTGCTATTACCCAAGACGTGTCCGCGGCAGCTGAGGAGCAGCTGGCTACGATTGATGACGTGGCAGGTTATCTGGATCAGCTCAAGGGACTTTCCAACGATCTAGAGGACAATATTAAGAAATTCACCATAAATAACGAGTGATTTACGCCCCTCATTGAGGAGGGTACTCTTCAGAACAAAACAAACCAGCCCGGGAAAGCATAGACTTCTCCGGGCTGGATTGCTAATATTGTTTCAGTAGTAAAATGTAAACGCATCCCTATTCATGATATAATGGCATCTAATAGTCTATTATATCGAAAGTTCTGGATTCATTGTGAGAACTGGATCAGGAGTGTTGCAGGGATGAGAAGATATAACGCGTTGCGTCCGGTGATGCTGATTGCGGTCGCGTTGCTTACGAACAGCTTGTTTACAAACCTTTGCGGCATGTTTGGAATGTCGCCTGAGTCAGCAAGTAATGTTGGTTTTATTGCCATGATGATTGCCGCGCTTGTAATGTATAACCGAATGACGAAGCACCGCCGTAAATAAATAGTCATTCAGAATAATGAACTATTTCATGATCATGTGTATGTAAGTACCGTCAGTTGCGCCTTCTGTGACGCTTTTGACGGTATTTTTGCGTTCAAATAATTATACTGGTTTTCTATTATCATTTTAGATTCCCCATACAACAAAATTCGGGAAATGAAACCTTTTTCCTGGATCTAATGTATTATAAGATGGGATATAATCTTTTCGAGGGGGAGCTCATTTTGGGAATCTTGTCGAGATTTAGGGATATTATGAAAGTCAATGTTAACGTTTTAGTGGATAGGACAGAAGATCCGGAGAAGACAATTGATGATTACATGCGGAATTTGAACAGCGACCTGGGCAAAGCTAAAGCGGAAACGGCTACGGTGTTAGCGGATGAGAGAAGGGCGAAAAGAGCATTGGATGAATGCAAAGCCGAGATCAAAAAGCTGCAAAATTACTCCGAGAAGGCAGTGGAAGCCGGCAATGAAGAGGGTGCCCTGAAGTTCCTGGAAAGAAAGGCGACGCAGGCCGAGAAGTTGAATGAATTACAAACGGCTTACGATCTGGCTTCTTCTAACGCAGCGAGTATGAAACAAATGCAGGATAAGCTTGTGTCGGACATGGGACAGCTGGAAGCGCGGCGTACGGAGCTGAAAGGGAAGATGGCCGCTGCTAAGGCGCAACAACAAATGAATTCAAGCGGCTCCTCCTTGGGCGGTGCGAACGCTGCTTTTAACGCGATGGAAGAGAAAGCGAACCACGCTTTAGATGAAGCGATGGCCCTGGCTGAACTTAGAGCAGGAGCGAAGGAAGACGATCTGGACGATCTGATCGCGGAATTGGAGAAGAAGACGAGCACGGATACGAATACGACTATAAATGCCGAAGATGAGTTGGCTGCAATCAAAGCAAAAATGAAAAAGCAGGAATAACCATTTCTTTTGTTATTGAGGTGAGCAGATGCCAGTTATCGAATACAAATGTCCAAACTGCGGCAGTGGCATGGTTTTTGACGTTGAAACAGGGATGTTATCCTGTCACAGCTGCGGAAGAAAAGACAATATCGAGAAGATTTCTGATCCTTTGACGAAAAATGTTTTTTCAGAAGAGGATAAGGCCAGGGAGTATCATTGCAATAGCTGCGGAGCTGTCATTATGACCGATGCGGAGACGAGTGCAACGAGCTGCAGCTTTTGCGGTTCAGCCGTTGTTCTCGGCGATCGACTGACCGGGAAACTGGCTCCAGCGAAGATCATCCCTTTTTCAATTAGTAAGGAACAAGCGATGAAAGCCTTCCGGAAATGGTGCAGAAAAGGCATTTTGACACCAAGGGGGTTTATGTCAGCGGATCGAATCAAGGGAATAACGGGGTTATATGTTCCTTTCTGGCTATATGATTTACATAATGATGTAGAGGTTCATGGCCGTGGTACGAAAGTAAGTAGCTACACAAGCGGCGACTACGAGTATACAGAAACGGATTATTATGAAATATACCGAAAAATCTGTCTGGATTATGTAAAGGTACCGATTGATGCTGCGGAAAAAATGAATGATGATCTGATGGATAAATTAGAGCCTTTTCCTTATGATCGACTAGAAGACTTTAAAACTCCGTATCTTGCCGGTTACATTGCTGAGAAATACAGCTATGACGATGAGGAGCTTTTACCGCGGGCTAAAGAAAAAATATACAAATATATTGATTCTTATATTGATTCTACGGTGGACGAATATGACGGCGTGAGCTATTCCGATGTCCAAATTGATACGGAAATAGAGCGTGCTGACTATGTTTTGCTTCCCGTTTGGGTGGTACTCTATAAATACAATAAATCGGAATATACCTTTGCCATGAACGGTCAGACGGGCAAGGTGGTTGGCAAGCCTCCGATTAGCAAGGCGAAAGTGACCGCATGGTTTGCAGGTATTTCCGGCATCATTTTTCTTGCATTGCAGCTGGTGGCCTTTTTGATCCTTGGGGGTGAGTTCTGATGAGAAGGTTGAGAGTGATCCCTATAGCCTTGTTTTTCTTCGCAGTTTTGCTGGCCGTCCCTTTGGAATCCACTGTGGCCGCAGCGGAATTGAAGCCATTAATATATGATGAAGCGGGGCTGCTCAATCAGGAAGAGTATGATGAGCTGAACGTTATGGCTAATGAATACGGAGCCGAGAGAGAAACGGACATCATGATTGTTACGATCAACAGCCCAGAAGCTTACGACGTTATGGCTATGACGCAAGATTTTTACGATTACAATGGACCTGGTTATGATAAGACTCATGGTAATACGGTCATTTTGATGATGGATATGACTCACAAAGAGTTTTATTTGGCCGGATTTTATAAAGCAGAGGAGTACTTGGATGACGAGAGACTTGATAAGATACGTAACAAGATCACCCCGGATTTAAAGAACGGTGATTATAAGCTTGCATTTCAAAAATATATCGAAACTGCACACAGATATATGGGATTCGATCCAGAGGTGAACCCGGACAATATATTATTAAATATTTGGGTTCAATTGGGCATTTCGGTGGTCATCGGGGGGATTATCGTTACATTGATGGTTCGTCGTTCCGGCGGCCGCATTACGGTAAACTCGCGGACATACGAGGATAGCAGTAGTTCAGGACTTATGGATTATGAGGACTCGTACCTTCATACAAGCACAACGAGACGGAAGATTGAGAAGAGTGATTCCAGCTCAGGCGGCGGAGGAGGGACCACCTCAGGCGGTCATTCGCATAGCGGAAGTAGAGGATCATTTTAACGGAAGGGATGGATGAAAATATGGGGTTCTTCAGAAACCAATTTGCGAATGTCGTGGAATGGGAAGAGTTTAGGGACGATATGATCTTTTGGAAGTGGAACAATCGGGAGATTAAAAAAGGAAGTAAGTTAGTTATTCGCGCCGGTCAAGATGCGATCTTCGTAAATAACGGCAAGATCGAAGGGATTTTCGAGGATGAAGGGGAATATAGCATTGATTCGGACATCATCCCATTCCTATCTACGTTAAAAGGATTTAAATTTGGCTTTAACAGCGGGATGCGGGTGGAAGTTTTATTCGTCAACACGAAGGAGTTCACCGTGAGATGGGGGACACAGAATCCGGTTCTGATCCCGACTCCTCAGCTTCCGGGCGGTATGCCTATTCGCGCTAACGGTACGTTTAATTTTAAAGTGAACGATTACGTTACGTTTATCGATAAGATTGCCGGAATGAAAGACAGTTATCTTGTTGAGGATGTTAAAATCCGCATTACTTCCATTTTGGATCAGTTGTTAATGAAGTGGATCAGCAGAGAAGGGAAAGACATGTTTAATCTGCAGGCGAATGCTGTAGATATTGCGAAAGGCATCCGTGAAGATCTGGATATGGAAGTGATGGACAACGGAATGACGATTACCGGCTTTCAAGTGATGAGCTTCAATTATCCTAAAGAGATTCAAGATATGATTACGAAGACAGCTTCCCATGAAATGATCGGTAATCTGCAAAAGTATCAACAGGTTAGCATGACGGACGGTATTGCATCCGGCAAAGTACAAGGCGGCGGCGCTGCTTCGGATATGGCAGGCATGATGATGGGGATGAACATGGCGAATGAAATGATGAAAAATATGAACCAAAATCAAAAGCCTCCGGTTGAACCCCAGCAACCTGCATCAGTTGCTTCCTCTACTCCTGAAGGCAATAAAAAGCCCAACTTCTGCCCTAACTGCGGTGCGAAAAACGAAGGGGCTAACTTCTGCCCGAATTGTGGTCAGAAACTGAACTAACCCGGACAGTCGGCGTAATGAAGAAAAACTACGCTTCACCCCACCAATATAAGCAAAGAAGCGACCTCGTAAGGTCGCTTTTTTAATTTTTACTGGAATTTATCCATATTAGCAAAAACAACTTGGTGTGTCTCGAGAATCAGTCTCCCCACCACCATCTTGGGTATTCGGACTATCGTCAAATGATGCCAATGCATGAGTGGCGTGACTTAAAATGGCTCCAGCACGAGTGGATGTTGCAACCAGTACCGCTTCAAAGGCCTCTTCCCGTGTTCCACCCAGTGCCTTGAATTTTTTGACGTGTGTATCTATACAATAGGGGCATCCAGTCACATGGGCGACAGCCAGGGCAATAAGTTCTTTGGTTTTTAAGGGTATTGTGTTCAACTCATGGTATACCTCATTCTCAAACGCTAAGAACGATTGAGCGGCTTTTGGAGCAAGCTCTCTTCCTTGCTCACTGATCTTGCAGATTCGCACAGTGCCTTTCAAAATAAACATGGCATGGTGAAGATATGACCTTCACGTATGTTGTGCGGGGTGTTAGGGGTAATGGTTCTGACCTCGGTTTTGGATCAATCTTCATCTGGAATAGAGGACAAGTATAGAAAGAGAAGATGAACCCGTTTAATGTCAAATGATTGCACTAAAGAAAGTATCCTCCTGATTACAAATGCATTTAGGTTATTTCTAGTTGTCACCCGTAGAATCCTTTTTAGTGACAGTTAGGTCTTGGAAGCACTCACTAGTATTCGCTCTTGATAAAAGGGTAACTGGTTACATATAATATTAGTAACTAGTTACCATTTTTAGGATCGGAGGTATTTTATTTTGACTGAAATGGAGAAAAAAGCTTACATCTTTGGTGGTATTCTCACTTTGGCAAACCGATTACAGGTTCTTGGCGACAAATTAGATGAGAATGTGACGCTAAAGCAATGGTTGCTGATCGCCGTTATTTCAAAGTTTGGGCGATCATCTCCGACCATAAGCGAGGTGGCCGAGATGATTGGGAACTCCAGACAAAATGTTAAGAAAATGGCCCTTATTCTTGAGAGGCAGGGCTTTGTTTCACTAATGAAAGATGATCATGACGCAAGAATCTTTAGAATTCACCTTACGCCTAAATGTATAGCTTATTTCCAAAGTAGAGGAGAAAAAGAGGCTCAATTTATGGATGCATTGTTTGATGCATTTGATGAAAATTTGACGGATGGATTATATGAAGGAGTCCGTAAGTTAGCTGATAACGTGATTAGAATGGAGAATGCTCATGATGAAGAGGAAAGGGGCTAAAAAAATAATGTGGATGATCGTTGCGATCATTGCAGTTATAGTCGTTGGAATCATTGTATTTTTTAATGTACCCTATTCCAAGACCAAAACAGCATTTAATCAAGTAGTCACAGAACATATCAGTAATTCTAAAGCTGTAAATGATGTTTTTACGTTAGATGACGTTAAAGAATTGCCGCATCCTGTCCGTAAATATTTTGAATATAGTGGATACATCGGCACTCCTAAAATGTCCTACATGAAAGCAGCATTTAAAAAAGTTGATTTTATCATGTCGCCAGATAAACCAGCTTTAAAAATAGATTACACTCAGTATAACTTTGTTCGAGAGCCTATAAGATTTGCCTATATTGACACTACTATGTATGGAATACCATTTGAGGGGTTTGATTCGTATACGGATGGTGATGGCAGCATGAAAGGAGTTTTGGCTAAAGTAATTACACTGTTTAATCAAAGAGGTGAGGAAATGAATAAAGCTTGTCTAGTGACATTTCTTTCGGAATCTTTAATCATGCCCAATGCTGTCTTACAGCCTTATATTACTTGGGAGGCAGTGGATGATACCCATGCAAAGGCGACTATATCATATAACGACTTATTGGCAAGCGGGATCTTCACTTTCAATGAGAATGGGGAACTACTTTCCTTTACAACAGAAGATAGATCCGTCATATCTGCCGATGGGGCAATTCAGCAAGTGAGATGGTCGGTTGAATTTAAAGACTACAAGATGATTGGAGAAATCAAACAGCCAACTCACCTTCAAGCTGTTTGGACTTACGATCATGGAGATCTCATATATTTTGACAGCAATTGTTTTACGGTTGAGTATGATTCAAATTAAGAATCCGATTTCATTGCTTATCCATCTAGCACTCATTATAATGGGTGGGATGTCAGTCAATAAAGATTAGAAAGGGGCCTTTGTACGTGAATGGCTCGATGATCATTACCCTAGTTGTATTAGCTGTAGCATCAATTTTGTTCATATCTGGGAAAGTACGATCCGATTTGGTTGCCATAGGATCATTGATAGTATTAATGCTATTCAAAATTCTAACACCCAGTGAGGCATTATCAGGCTTCTCCAATTCCGTTGTTATTATGATGGTGGGGTTGTTTATCGTGGGTGGAGGGATTTTCCAGACCGGGCTGGCCAAGCTGCTGAGCAACAAGATGCTGCAGCTGGCAGGTACGAATGAGACCCGGCTGCTCATGATGATTATGATTGTCACGGCACTGATTGGTGCATTTGTCAGTAACACAGGAACAATCGCTGTGATGATGCCCATCGTTGTAAGTTTGGCGAAAAGCGCAAAGACCAATCCGGGAAGATTTCTGATGCCGCTGGCCTTTGCAAGCAGTCTTGGTGGAATGCTGACCTTGATCGGAACACCGCCGAACCTGGTCATTCAGGATGTTTTGCTTGCAGCCGGATATGAGGGTGTATCCTTTTTTACGTTTACGCCGATTGGTCTTGTTTGCATAGCGGTAGGATTATTGTCGATGCTGTTTCTGCGCAGATTTCTGCCGAAGAATGATCGAGATGCAGAGAATCGTCGCTATGGACGTTCGCTTCAGGAACTGGCACGGGAATACCAGTTGACGCAGAATCTTTATCGAGTACAAGTAGGAGCCAACTCGCCGATCTCTTCCAAGACGCTGCAAGAACTCGAAATTCCTGCCCGATACGAACTGAATGTTATTGAAATTCGACGGAGAATTTCAGCCAAGAACCAGTTTTTCAAAACAATTAACCAAGAAATCGCTACATCAGAGACGGTCATTCAGGAAGAGGATATTCTGTATGTCCACGGTCCTATCGAGCGTGTCGAGGAATTTGCCAACGATTATGACTTGCTGATGCTGGATCATCAAATTCTAGAGAACAAATCGACAGACATCGTGCAATATGCAACGAATGATGTCGGGATTGCCGAAGTGATGCTCACTCCTACCTCTCGGCTAATAAACAGGCTGATCAAGGAGTCAGGCTTCAGAGAAAAATATCGTGTAAACATTCTGGGCATTCAAAGGAAGGACCAATATATTCTGCATAACCTGAAAGATGAGAAGATGCGTTTCGGTGATGCGATGCTTGTTCAGGGAACCTGGAAGGACATTGCTTTGCTGGCGAATGAACCGGATATCGTCGTAGTTGGCCAGCCGATTGAAGAATCACGTAAGGTGACAATGGACAATAAAGCGCCGATTGCAGCCGGAATTATGCTGTTGATGGTGCTGCTATTGATCACAGACTTTATTCCCGCTGTAGCATCGGTAATGATCGCGGCGGTGTTGATGGTTGTATTCGGTTGTGTGCGCAATATGGAGGATGCCTATAAGACGGTCAACTGGGAGAGTATCGTGCTTATAGGGGGGATGATTCCGATGTCGATTGCGATCGAAAAAACGGGGGCCGCAAAGCTGCTTTCTGATGGAATGGTCCATTTATTGGGCGACTATGGACCATTGGTGATGCTTGCAGGCATTTACTTTATCACATCGATCCTTACACTGTTTATTAGCAATACAGCGTGTGCGGTGTTGTTAGCACCGATCGCACTGGGGACCGCTCTTCAGTTTGGCGTTAATCCCTATCCGTTCTTGTTTGCTGTATCGATCGGTGCCAGCATGTGCTTTGCATCTCCATTCTCTACGCCGCCGAACGCACTTGTCATGTCGGCCGGCCGCTACAAATTTACCCATTACCTCAAGGTGGGGCTTCCGCTTCAAATCATGATAGGAATCGTGATGGTCGCCGTACTCCCTCTGTTTTTCCCATTCTATAAATAGGGATCGACCCTATTTGTATTGTCTCCACCAACCATGAAGAAGGGCACCTCAAAGGTGTCCTTTTTTATGTTGCTGGAGACGTGAAGGGATCATAGCGCGTCTTGCTGTTTTTATGTTCATTCTCTCTTTTCTGACATTTGTCATATGTACTTTCTGACAACCCACACTAACTGCAGCTACAGCTCCTTCGCTACAATGAAGACAACAAGAAAAACGAACACAAACATAACAAAGAACAAAGGATGATAAATGATGACAAAAGCCATTGAATGTATAAATCTAATGAAGCAATTCGGCGATTTTCGCGCCGTTGATCATATGAATCTCAGTTTCGAACAAGGTCGAATATCGGCGTTGCTCGGACCGAACGGTGCAGGCAAGACAACAGCCATATCCATGATGCTCGGGATGTTGAAACCGACGTCAGGAGAAGTTCAGGTGCTAGGAATGCCTGCGGGATCAAAAGAATTACGCCAACGTGTCGGAGCGCTGATGCAGGATGTGAAAGCAGCAGATGGGCTCACGGTCAAAGAAGTGCTGCAACTCTTCCGCAGTTATTACCGGAATCCGATGTCACTTGAGCGGTTGTTTGATATTTCAGGTCTTCATGCGGATGCGAAGCGAAGAGCTTCCTCTCTGTCAGGAGGACAGCGCCGAAGATTGGCTTTCGCGCAGAGCTTAGCAGGCAATCCGGAACTCATCCTGCTCGATGAACCAACGGTAGGGATGGATGTCGAAGCTCGCGGACGCTTCTGGGACACGATCCGAGCACTGGCAAGTGACGGTCGTACGGTACTTTTAACTACGCATTATTTGGAGGAAGCGGATGCGGTTGCTGACCACATTGCGGTAATTGCGAGCGGTCGAGTTGTCGCGGAAGGAACGCCTGAAATGTTAAAAGCACAGGCAGCGCTTCGGACGATTTCTTTCCGGGTAGCGAATGCACATGAAGAACATGAATGGCTACAATTGCCCGGTGTAGAAAAAGCAGAGTGTTCCGGGCAGCGAGTTCGTCTTCACGCACATCAGACCGATGAATTGTTATTTACACTGATGCAGTCCAATTGGGGAATTACAGATATTGATGTACAATCAGCCAGTTTAGAAGAAGCTTTTCGAAGTTTGACGGATACAAACCCATCTACCTTGAATAACAAAAGAGCTTACTAGGAGGAACCTTATCATGTTAAATATGTTCATTGCTCAGACCAAAGCAGAAAGTCTACGAATCATCCGTAGCCCATTTTTCTTACTGTTCTCCATTGCAATGCCGCTAGCATTCTATTTTTTATTTGCTAGTCTGAACGGAGCGGATAAATCGATTCAATCGACAACTTGGGGTGTATTCTCGCTCATGTCCATGACCGCATTCAGCTTGATCGGTACAGCGGTGAGTCAATTTGGTATTCGTTTATCGTTTGAGCATCAAGATGGATGGGTGGGACTGCTTCGTTTAACTCCACTTTCTCCGGCCGTCTGGATTGGCAGCAAACTTGTTGCACAAATGGCTATTCAACTGATCGTTATCATATTTATCTTTTTGTCCGCTGGTTTGGTATATGATATACAACTTACGACAGGTCAATGGATCACTTGCGGGTTGTGGTTATGGATTGGAAGCCTACCTTTCCTTGCCATAGGCGCTTTGTTAGGAACTCTGAAGAATGCGAATACAACGATGGCGATTGCGAATATGCTGCAGATGGCACTTGCGATCATGGGTGGATTGTGGATGCCGCTAAGCTCACTGCCGAAGTGGATGCAATCGATCGGAGAATGGCTTCCTTCGCACCGTTACGCGAATGGAGCGTGGAATATGGTTGCTGGAAATGCTCCAGCAAGTATTGATTTCATAATTTTGATGGGCTGTGCTCTCGCATGTATGGTACTATCAGTGTATATTTTTAACAGACGGGAAGCGGTGTAATTGAATCGAGTAACTTGGCGGCTGTTTCCGGAATCGGAAGGGGCCGCCCCTTACATTTTACTAACCAATTTATTAATACCTATCTATTTTCTACTTCGAGAACCAACATCGATGCAGTGGTTAGGTTTTGTGCTGCTTGGATTGTTCGTTATACTCTTTCGACAATTCTACTATACTTCCAAGTGGGCTCTGCACATCATCATAGTTCAGGTGGCCATTACCTTGATATTAGGTGCTGTATTTCACCCGATGTATACATTTGTTGGATTTCTAATCGCGAATTCGCTCAGCAAACAAAAATTGCCGATCCTGATCTCCATATCCATCTTATTCGCCATAGGAATGGGAGCGATTGTTGTTCCATACGTTGGTCATGCAGGTCCAGAATTGTGGATCGGTTTGCTGCCTCCCTTATTTGGCGTTTCAGTTATGCCATTTATAATTCGAGCTTCCATGCAATATAAGCAGATGGCAGAGCGACTTGAAGCGGCAACCGTTCAAGTGGAACGCATGGCGCAACAGGAAGAACGACAGCGGATTGCGCGTGAATTACACGATACACTGGGACATACGTTATCTTTAATCGCATTAAAAGGGGAAGTCGTAGAGAAGCTGGTTAAACGTCAACCCGAGAAGGCTGCACGAGAAGCGAGTGAAATACGAGAAACGGCGCGTGCCGCTTTGAAGCAAATGCGTGAATTGGTCACGGAGATGAAAGTAGCGTATTTCGTCGATGAATCTCATCACGCAATTTCACTTTGTTCAGCAGCGGGTATTCCTATGGAGTTCAACTATCGATCGGTATCGGACCCTAGTCCAACCGCATATGTAGAACGAGATGTTATAGAGAACATTTCTCTACCGTTAACACCGCTGCAGGAGACGATTTTAGCGATGTGTTTTCGTGAGCTCATAACGAATGTGGTTCGCCATAGTCGAGCAGAAAGCTGTAAAGTTCATTTAGATATTCAAGAAGGGGAAGTCCGTGTATCCGTTAGTGATGATGGCATTGGGATAGATCCGGAACAAGTCTCTACCAGCAGTAATGGTATGGCTGGATTACGGCAACGGCTTGTCCTTGTAGATGGTCGCATCTCGGTGTCTTCATCCTCAGGCAAAGGAACTGAAATAACGATACATATCCCCCGAACTATACGTGATGAGAGAGTAGGTACAATATAAATGATTCGAATTATTCTGGGAGAAGATCAACGGTTATTACGGGGAGCATTAGTAACCCTACTTTCATTAGAAGATGATATTGAAGTCGTCGGAGAGGCCGAAAATGGAGAAGAGGCGATATCTTTAATACAGCAACATCAGCCAGATATCGCTGTATTGGATATAGAAATGCCGTTAAAAACAGGGTTGGATGTTGCGGAATGGATCCAGAATACTAAAGCTACGTGTCGTGTAATTATCCTAACCACGTTCGCGCGCCCCGGATATTTTCAGCGAGCTATGCAGTCAGGCGTATATGGATACATGCTTAAAGATACTGGCAGTGAGGAAATATCTGATGCAATCCGCCAGGTCTATCAGGGGAAGCGCGTTATTAATGCGGAGTTATCTCTTGCGGTATGGGAGGATCAATGTCCACTATCAGCTCGTGAGCGTGAAGTTATGAAGTTGGCTGCTCAAGGATTAACACTTCAAGAAATTGGTGCGCAGTTGTTCCTATCCTACGGAACCGTGCGCAACTATATGTCGGAAGCGATTGGGAAGCTTAGTGCGAATACGCGAATTGAAGCGATTGATATCGCGCGTAACAAGGGATGGTTGGATTAATAAGGTTCATACATATACCCAGTCCACATAAGGGCTGGGTTTTCTTATGTATTAGCTATTTATCACCTCTTGCATACTTATCAGTATATTTTCAATCTTTTTGGCGTCGTCAGGATGAAACATATGCGATGACTTCTCGACCCAGAATAACTCTTTTGTTGTCGTGGAATACAATTGATCAAAGTATTTCTGAATTAGGCTGCCGTATACATGAACATCTTTTCGTCCATGAATAAAGTAGATAGGTATATCGGTATTTTTTACGGTATTTAAAAAATTGACTGTCGAAAAATCTTCGATCATTTGCTGTGTGTAAGAAAACATGAAGCCTTTATAAAATGAATTGTAAATGTCCTTCAGAGTATAATCAGGCGAATAAAGCATAATCTTCATAGCGTCTATAAGACGAGGATGATGAATTTCTTTATCTGTATAGATCATGGAATTGTATTTCATTAGCCATTTTCGTAATTGTCCCCATTGCTTTAAGCTTTTCGTGTAAGGTGGTTCTCCTAATAGGGTTAATTCAGCAACAGCTTTTTTGTTACCTCTCTTTTTTGCTTCGTTTATTGCCCATTCCCGACAAAGTCGGTCGTTTTCAGGCCAATCTACAATCTGAGAAATTCCTGCGTAAGCATGCAATTTATCAGGGATTTTTGCTACAAGGGATAATCCGATCACGCTTCCCCAGGAATGTGCAGCAATGAATATTTTATGTTGATTAAAACGGCTCCTGAGATAATCGACAAGCTCTTCTGCGTCAGAAATAAACTGAGAGAGATTCATTGATTCCTTAGGGATGCTTGGATGATATGACTTTCCTGTTCCTCTCTGGTCCCAAAATACAAGTACATAATGTTTAATAAGTTCCTTAGTGCAAGTTGCCACCGTGTAATCCCGAGATCTACAGCTTACCCCTGGCAGCGGCATGCTTGGGCCTCCATGAATAAATAGAAGTACGGGTTTGTCGATATGTTCAGCTTGTAATAAAATGGTTTGCTCAATCCCGCCAATATTCAACTTTTCAACCGTACTGATGCCAGTTATTAAGGTCCCGCTTATTTATCTAGAAGCAGGGAGATATCTGGTATGATTAGAAATATAAGGATGAGATGAAAATAGGAATACTAACTAAGGTTTATGAAAGGAGAAGTCATGGAAGGAAATAAAATTACGTATGAGTCAATGGATGATTATATTTCACAATTTCCTCATGAGGTTCAGGCAATACTTGAAACATTAAGAAAAGTTATTAAAGAGTCGGCACCAGATGCAAAGGAAAAGATAACCTATCAAATGCCTACTTTTGTGCTGCATGGAAATCTGGTGCATTTTGCCGCTTATAAAAATCATATTGGATTTTATCCAGCCCCAAGTGGGATTAATGCATTTAAACATGAATTATCTAAATATAAAGGGGCAAAAGGGTCCGTACAATTTCCTATAGACAAGCCGCTGCCTTATGAATTAATAAGAAAAATCGTTCAATTTAGAGTTGCTGAGAATATAGAAAAAGCTGAAGGTAAATTAAAAAAGAAGAAATGATTGTATTGCGGTAGAAGGAATGTTTTTATAGTTGTAGATTAGAAATATAAATTATATTAAAAAGCTAAGGCTAGCATTTTCTGGAGGATCAAAATGGAAAAAGTACTGGGGAAGATTAGAATTATTTTTATAGTTGTCATATGTATCTTGCTCTTAATCATTGCAATTAGTTTTATCAATCATAGAATTCAATTGAAGAAAGAGTCGGCAATACTTTCTCCAATAGGAACTATGGTGAATGTGAATAACCACCAAATGCACGTATATACGGAGGGAAGCGGTGCTAAAACTCTAGTCTTTATGTCAGGTGGCGGCACTTCCTCTCCAGTGTTAGATTTCAAAGGGCTGTATTCTAAATTGTCTAACCAATATAGAGTTGTAGTCGTAGAAAAGGCGGGTTATGGTTATAGCGAAACGGCAGCTGTCTCTCGTGATATAGATACTATATTAGAAGAGACTAGGACTGCTTTATCATTAGCAGGTGAACAAGCACCTTATATTCTATATCCACATTCAATGTCTGGTATCGAGGCTCTATATTGGGCACAAAAATATCCTGAAGAAGTAACTGCTATCATGGGACTTGACCCTGCTATTCCAGCAGCATATGAAAAATTTCCTCTGCCATCAGATTTCACGATGGGAATCACAAGTTTTGCTGCTCGGATCGGCATTACTCGTTTTTTTCCGTCCATAGTTAATTCTTCTGCTGCAATACAAGAAAATCATTTATCAGAACAAGAAAAGAATATTTACCGAGCGATATTTTATGAAAAAACACAAACATCAAATATGAATGAAGAAGTTAAGATGATCCTAAACAATGCCCAAAAAGTATCAGAGGGCGGTATCCCCAATGTGCCGATGTACTTCTTTATATCGAATGGAAAAGAAGTGCCATTAGATGATTGGAAAAATCTTTTAATGGAGTACGTTGGAGCTGCAAAGGATGGAAAATATATGATTTTGGATAGTGGTCATTATATTCATGACTACGAACCTGAAATCATTGTGGAAGAAAGCATGAAATTTATAGAGAGTATCTGAACATTCAGTAGGTAATACAGGGGTTCGACTTCTGGCTATAAAAAAGACACCATATGAGGTGTCTTTTTTCTTTCATTTCCCATCCTATCAAAGCTCATCAGCAATCCCTAACAATGCAATCCCCAGAATTACAACGATAATAACGGTATATTGCACCTTGCTCAGCCGCTCTTTGAGGAATATTCGGGATAAGATGACCGAAAAAATGCTGTAGGAAGCAATAAGGGGTGCTGCGATAATGGCGTTGCTGGACATGGCGAACACATAGAAGAACTGCCCGGTTGTTTCAAAGATGGCAGCATATCCTTTGACACGTTCTTTGAAGAGGTTGAACGGCTCTTTTTTAATAAACTTCAGGTATGTAAATGCCAATACGGCACAAATGAAAAAGGTGAACTCATAAGCGAGCAGGGCTGCATCTTCACTGATCAGTTTCAACTCGTCCAAGTAAACTGCATCGGCAAAGGTTCCGAGTCCATCGATTAAGCTGTATAAAATCGGGAAAAAGATGGCCATAAAGCCGATTTGATATTTTTTATCAATCTGTGTTGAACTGATCCGGAGTGATTCGCGTTCCGAATTTTTTTCCAAGATAGCAATTCCAATTACGCCAAAGGTAACAATAGTCACACCCAATATTTCAATGATGTTCAGTTCGTGGGTGAAAAAGATGAACAATAGTATGGCCGTAATGGCTCCGGAAGAATTTTGCACGGGAGACGCAATGGAAAGCTCAATATATCTCAAACCGATATAACCGATCGTCATCGACAAGATGTAGAGTGCAGATACAGGGAAATAGCGAATCATATCTGTGGGATCAAAGTTTATTCCCTGGATGAGCATATAAGCTGTGGCGTGAATTCCCATAACCAAGCCTACCATAATGACGATTTTAATATGGCTGAATCGGTCATTACTATCACTGCCTTTTTTATAAAATAGATCCGCACCTCCCCAAGCGAAGGCTGTTAATAAAGCAAATAAAAACCACATGAACAGTACTCCTTGTTGTAGATTAAATTAGATCAAATTGATCCCTGCATACGATCTTGGCACGAATAAATAGTTTAGAATACAATTGATCATTTGGTTATGGTATTTATCACCATTGTAGAGTACTGTCTGTAATTTGAAAAACAAAAAAGTGACCCGCAAGCGGGTCACTTTTTTATCTAATAGTAACCATGCCTGCGGGCCTAATACATATAAGAAGAAGTAAAACTTTATGTTGCTAATTGCTCTTGTTCATCATTATATTTTTCCATTTCTTTTACTCCTTTATGAAGGAGGACACAGAATACTACACACAGTACAGAAGCGGAAAGTAGCAAGTAGAACCCACCATTCCAACCAACATTATCAACTAGCACACCGAACAGAGTAGTACCGAGCGATGCTCCAAGAATATAGCTCAGGAATCCGCGCAAGCCTACTGCAGAACCAACAGCGAATGGAGGTACGACTTCTAACGTTTGTACAGAAGCCAAGAATTGTGGTACGTAAATTAAACATCCAATAGTTGCAGCGAAAATAGTTGTTGTGAACAAAGAACCACTTTGCCAGTAACCAATGATACAGAAGAAGATGAGTACCATTGCAATAATTGCAGGAGGCATACGATATCCTTTGAACAGCTTATCAGATAAATAGCCTACCAAGAGAGTGGAAGGAATAGCGGCCCACTCGAAGAATAAGAAAGCAACACCCATCTCTTCTTTGGAGAATCCTTTAACAGTCATCAAATAGATAGGCAGCCAGCTAATGATACCGAATCGAACCATGTATACGAATACGTCCATCAGTGATACGTACCAAGCATTCTTATTAAACAGGACATAGTTCTTAAAGATTTGCCAAGCATTCAGATTTTCTGGAGCTTGTACATTACCTTTAGCCTTAATATTTATTTCTTTTTCATCCTCAACAATCTCACTCAACGGAGGCAAACCTTCGCTTACTGGGGAGCCTTTAGTAAAGGCCAATATAACTAGGGCAAATACGATGGCAATCGCAGCTGGTACCTGATAGCTTGCAGCTTGCCAATGATCTGGTCCCAACATAGCAAAACCGACACCAACGATTGGCGCTACGATCCCAGCGCCGATGTTATGCGATATATTCCATACTGCAACAATTCGACCTTTCATCTTATGAGGGAACCAATTCGAGAGGGTAATAAAAGAAGGTCCAACCCCCATACCTTGGAACACACCTAGCAACACAACGAGAATGGCAAACATCCAGAACCCTGTTGTGAACCCCAACATGATGTTAACAAGGGCACACAAGAGAAGGCCTAATGCCATATACTTTTTGGGATCAGCTTTATCTGCAAGACTACTCATAAGACCTTTGCTTATGCCATATGCAATGAGCATGCAACTGGTTAACAAACCAACTTCTGTAGAAGATAGGTTAAGTGCCTCTTTTAGATAAGGTGTTGACAATGAAAAGTTACTACGTACGACATAGTATGCCATGTAACCAAAAAACACACCTATTAGCGACTGCATTCGATAGCGCATGTATGTTTTTTGGACGTCCTGAGGCGCTACCTTAGAGGTAGCTACTTTGGGTTTTAAAAAGGAAATCATACAATTTCTCCTTCATGATAGTGTTTTCATTAATAGTCGTTGCAAAGTATCGTTACGATCACAACCTCTCCAGTGGAGTAGCGTATGCCACTGGTTTAATTATCAACTTGTTTGTTCTTGCAAACTATCAGCGAAGTTCTGATTTTATGTAAGATTATTTGGAAGTCGTGTCAGAAAAAACGACAATAACATATAAAAAATTCAGTAATATATCACATGACAGGTAAATAATTAACAAGTTCATAGAGCGTATTTAGAATTTGTACTATACTAGAGTCAGATTTGGACAAGTATATAGGCTTGCCAGAGGATGTATCCTACAAAGAACGGAGGAAAATATGAAAGGGCTTTCAAACGTGCTATTGATCTTGCTGATATCATTACTTGCATCAGGATGCTCAAGTAGCCATTCCGACATTAATATCGTATTTTCTGAGGTAGAGCCTGTACCTGCCAGTACGGAGAAAGAGGAGCTGCCACCAGTGCGTGTAGCCATTTCAAGCGTGCTGTCACCAAGCGAGACGATTAAGCATTATCGAAAGATCGCTGATTATATCGGTAAACAGCTTGATAGGCCAGCGATCCTCATTCAACGTAAGAGCTATAATGAGATCGGCATGCTCATGATGAATGGTGGCGCTGACATCGCCTTATTTTCATCAGGTGCATATGTAACCTATAATCAAGTTGAAGGAATTGAAGCGATTGCAATGCAGGAGCGAATGGGAGTTCCATACTACTATGGTTACCTTGTCGTCAATCAAGACAGCAATATTACGAATATTAGCCAGTTGAAAGGGAAAAGCGTAGCTATTGCTGATCCATCCAGTAATTCCAGCTACCTATTTTTAAGTGAGAAATTAGCTGAATTTGGTGAGACGCCGGAACATTTTTTCAGCGGATACACGTATACTTACAATCATGAAAAGTCACTTAATGCAGTTCGTAATCGAGTCGTTGATGCTTCAGCACTCAGCAGCTCGATCTATGAACAAGCCAAGGCCAAAGATCCGGAGTCCGTTGCCTCTTTGCGTATTTTGGATAAGTCAAAGCCTCTTGGAACAGGCCCTGTTGTTATCAACAACAGTATTTCTGAGGAAGAGAAAAAGATAATTATGAGCAGCTTTTTTACTATGCATAAACAATCTGATATGAAGCAGGCTTTGGAAGGATTATTTATTGATCGCTATGTTCCTTTCGATGCGAAATACTTTGAAACTGAAAACAGCAAGGCAACGAACGTTAGGGACGGCTTATGAAATTAATGAAGAAAATGAATATCAATCAAAAAATATTTGGAGTTATTATCGCTTCTTTGATTTTTCTTGCCTCCGCTTTAGGATGGATCATTTGGGATTCGCTTCATACGATCATGACAGATGAGCTTAAGAAGCGGGGCATTAGTGTAGCACATAGTATTGCATCGTTAAGCTCGGACTACATCCTTATGGATGAACAATACTCGATTCATCAGCTGATCTCACAAGCACAACTTACGAATGATGATGTTCGATATATATTAATTATTAATAGTAGTCATGATGTGGTAGGGGATACCTTTGAAGGACACTTGCCTAAGGGAATCATACAAGCGCATACACCTGAGAGTGGTCATACATTACAGGTTGCAACACTGATGTCTGATGAAGGAACAATCTATGATGTACTTATGCCGATCGAGGAGGGCGATGTAGGGTTTGTTCGTGTTGGCATGACGGATACGAAGGCTCAGACTTACATCAACATAAAGATGAAGGCACTGCTTTATGTAACGCTGTTCATCTGTGTAATCACAGCGATAATTACGTATTATATGACTCGCTTCATTACGAGACCCATAAACAATCTGGTTGCGGTTGCTACAGGTATATCAGCTGGTAATCTGACGATGCGTGCAAGTATAACGAATAGCGATGAAGTAGGTAGATTAGGTAATGCCTTTAATGAAATGGCTGATAAATTAATTAATTCTAACGCTGAAGTTGAATTACTGCTGAAAGAGCTTCAAGCGAAAGAACATCTCCGGGACAAGTTGATTCTGAAGTTACTGTCCGCCCAGGAAGATGAGAAGAAGAGAATATCGAGGGAACTTCATGATGAGACAAGCCAAGCACTTGCATCCTTAATGGTCACGATGCGAATTTTGTCGAATGAAGCGAAAGACGCCGAGCAGCAGGAATTGCTTAACGCTAGCAGAGATACTGCGGCGAGTATTTTGCGGGAAATTAGAGATTTGGCTGTAGAGTTAAGGCCGCCGATATTGGACGATATGGGATTAGTACCCGCGATTAAAAAATTTGTGAAGAAATATGAGGAGAAATATCATATTGAAGTGGAACTATTCACACCAGATGAAGAGGATATTGGTATTGAAGGACATATTGCTGTAGCGATGTATCGTATTCTGCAAGAAGGCATGACGAATGTTGCTAAGCATTCGGCTGCAACTCGAATATCTATAAACATGGAGATTCTCAAGCAGTCGGTTACCTTGATAATAAGGGACAACGGCTGCGGAATTCAGCGAGACGACTTTGAGTTGGCCCGTCAGCACAATCGTATCGGTATATACGGTATGAAAGAGAGAGCGGAGCTGCTTGGAGGATCTTTCTTCATATATCCAATAAGTACCGGAGGAACTGAGATCGTCGTTTCGATACCGCTAATATTAAATAAAGGGTGTAATGATGGAACAAACCATAACTATATTGATTGCTGATGATCATGCGTTGCTTAGGTCCGGTTTAAAGCTGCTGCTGCAGAAGAAGCCAGCCAATAAAGTGGTAGGTGAAGCTTCAAATGGCATTGAAGCTCTTCGGTTATACGAAGAGCTTAGACCACATATTTTAATTCTCGATATTAGTATGCCGCACATGGATGGAATAGAGGTGCTCAAAAAAATCAAGGCCTGTCACGCACACGCAAAAGTTATCGTACTTACGATGCATGAAGATGAGGATTATATAACAACTATTATGAAAGAAGGTGCAGTCGGATATATTCCAAAGGTGGCAGTTGATGAAGAGTTATATACAGCCATTGATACGGTTCAGAGCGGCTATGTGTATCTTCGACCACAAGATACACAAACATTGATTGCATCGGTGCTTCATAAAGCGCCGCAAGCCGTAGAGGATAACAGCCCTTTTGTTATTTTGAGCGACCGTGAACGAGAAGTACTAAGCTATCTTGTAAGAGGGTATACGTTAGTTGAAACTGCACAACAGCTATTAATTAGTATCAAGACGGTGGATACCCATAAGACGAGAATGATGAATAAATTGAATCTGACTAAAAAAAGTGAACTTGTAGAATATGCAATAAAATACAATCTGTTGAGTGAAGATTAATCTTTCTAGATTCGCCCCAGATTACGAACATGACAATGAATACAACAGCAAACCGCCCGTCAGAATGATGGATATCATCGTTCTGGCGGGCGGTTGTGCCTCATGCAAAAAAAGATCATTGAGCAGCTGCGTTCAGTCTGTCCCTATAATTGTTAATTAGGATAAACGAGTTCCACCCGATCACCTATCTTCACATTATTCTTAACCGGATCATAGAATGGACTGTCCATATGAATCGAGATAACATAGCCGTTGTTCGGAGGAATCGCCGAATTTCGCTCAGGATAATCAATTATGTTAGTAACGACTCCGTCTACTATGGTGAATTCCATTCCCCACTCATTCGATCGGGTGGAATCACCATATGCGTTGTCATAATACACGACTTTTCCTAACTCACGAGGTTCATTGCTGTGTTGGATCGGAATAGACAAATCATTTATTTTCAATTCCGTAGGATAACGATAAGGGATGAGTTCTTTCGTTGTAAAGGTGCCTTTTATATATTCGTACAAGTAATCATAGTATTGACGCACTTGCGGACTCTTGTTGTACGCCAAGTTCAGGATCGTCGTGTTTCCTTGATACCAAGCTCTGTAAGCATTCATATAACCATGCTCCACACCGCCGTTTAAATAATCAAGGAACCTTTGTGCATAGTTATTGCTCCCTATCATACGATCGTCAAACTCCATCTCAACAGCCATATTAAACGTCTTGCTTAATATCGCCGCATCGTCAACCCGAGACTTATCCGTGCCGTCGAAAAAATGATTTGGCTGCAAGGCCGCATTATCGAGCCCGAGCTTCTTCCAATCGAACGGCTGGCCGCCATGGAAGTATGGAATCCAGAATAGCTTTTTGCCTACCTTGTGAGTCAATTCACTCGTCCACGTCACAATTTCTTCGGTATAAGGCGCTTCTATTTCGATGAACTCGTCATTCCAATACAAGCCGACCAGCTCTATATTACTGAAGTTGGCGCTCTCCCATTTGTTCATTACTTCATCAACGAACCACTTAATTGCTTTCTTCTTATTATCGAACGCTAGATCCGCACCTGCACTTGCCGAGTTAAAGTTCTCGGAAACACCATCGCCATCTACATCACCAAAATCAGTTTGCAATTCCGATGCCGTTGGAATCGTCATTACTAGTTTTACTTTATGTCCAGGTTGATTCAGCTTCTGGCCGATTTCCTTTACAGCTTCGTTCAGGTTATCAACGTCTCCACCTTGGTCGAACGTCTTATTCAAGAGCCATCCCCAATCCTGCTTATTCGATGGAGGGTATATTGAGTTGAAAGCCCGCCAATCTGGAGTCCGATAAGGTGCCATCAAATAGCCATCGATCATCCAATCGACAGGGTTCCCGTTCTTATCGACATAGGCAACGTACGGAATGTAATCCTCCCTACTCCAATCTCCCAAGTTGTTTGGATAGTATCCATTTGGAATGAGTACAAGATCATGAATGCCTGCTGTTTTCGACCCTGGTTGAAGATAGGACAATTTATCTGGTGGGAGCTTCTTGGCATGCTTCTGCTTGCCATCGTAACCCCATATCTCGACCTCATCGATGAACTTGAACCAATCCGCCATGAACTGTACTTTTACATATCGAGCATACGCCATCGTTCCTTTACCTTTGACATTTCGGAAGCCGTCCGTTTCTCCATTCCAGGAATATTGCTGTATATTCGGAGGTGCTTGCTGCCATAAGCGCTTTTTACTGCCGACATGGTTCAACGTTGACCAGCTCTGACCATCATTGGACACATAAAAGCTGACTGTGACAGGGAAGAAGATGCTGGAAGATGACTCTTGTAAAAACTGCGTATTAATCGATGCAATTGACTTTGCTTCTCCTAAATCGAACACAACTTCCTTGAGATGCCCCTTGAAAAATCCTACCCAGTTCGTATCTTGGAAGCTAGCTTCTGCCTTGATACCATCCGTTAACTGGCCACCCTCATCAGGGTAGTCTGGACTTGGAGGCTCTGACAACTGGTAGTTGAGACCATGGGCCAAGTTCTTCAGCTTTTTCGGAGCCTTTTTGCTCATCAAGCCTTCGGTGTCTTCGCCCTCGTCAATTCCATCTACATCATTAATTCCATCGACCTCTTCAAACTTACCCGGTTCCTCAGCCTTTTCAAACTCTTCTGCTTCATCATCCTCTTCGGTCACACTAGTTTCATCAGATTCTCCTATCGGCATTCCTTCTTCAGGCACTGTCTGCTCGATTTGTTCATAGCTCGCTGTTGTTTCCCCATATACCGGTGCAACAGTAAGCAGCATTAAGAAGAGCGATAACAGCGCGGACATGTATTTCTTTCTCATCATTCATCCCACCCTTCATTGATTATTTGACTGACCATTAACGTCTACTTGTTGGCCATGAAAGCATCGATTTGCTTCTGCAATTCCTCTTGTATACGCTTGAGTGAAGGCCCGGCTTCTGCTTCGAACTTCTTCAATGTCTCTTCTGGATTGAGAACGCCATTAAACAATGCAGGGTAATACTTGGCCTCTACCGTATTGTATTGACTGAGGTCGTTCTGCACGGCTGAAGAGTCGAATTCGAATCCTGTAAGAACATCCTTCGTAAAGCTATCAGCATCGCGCAATACAGCTTCATATTCGTCATTACGCTTATCCCGGTCGACATCTGAACGTTCATCTATCGGGTTCCATACCCATACATATCCAAATCCCCAGTATCCTTTTGTATCGAGCAGCTTTACTTCGTTATCGCCAACAGGCTCCCAGTGCTTCCCTTGAATGCCGTAGGACAGCAAATCGTAGTTTTCCTTCTCATTTGCCCAGTTCATGAACATCACTGCGCGTTCCTTGTTTTTGCTTACCTTCGGCACAGCGAGGAAATTCCACTGCTTGAAGTTGGTCATATTGGCGCCCTTGGTTTTATCAAAAAATGTGACGGTTTCCAAATCCCCATTTGGGACATTGTTTTTGAACTGCTGGTCAAAGGTAAGGCCCGTACCGAACGATCCCTTCGTGACGATCGCAGCTTTGCCGCTCATGAATGGCTGCAAGAAATCCTTGGCTGTCAAAATGTCTTTATATACGATCCCGTCATTATACAACTGTCTGGCATCCTTCAACCAAGACAACACTGGTTCAGGACCCTCAAACAGGTTATATACCTTACCGTCATTATTCTTATAATACAGCGTCAGACTGCTTCCGAGCGCATGTGTGTAGCGGACATGCGTATCATAATCGTTCAAGCTGCGTTGGGCTACAATGGATGACTGCTGCAATCCCGACGTTCCTCCCGCTGTAAATGGCGCGATGCCCAGCTCTTTTTCCTTCACCTTATAAGCAAAATTAATTAAATCTTCGTACGTTTTGATAGGAGGTATCCCTAACTTCTCGCGTATGTCTTTGCGTACGACATAGGAGTTACCCGACATGTAGACGACACCAAGCGGTACAGCCATAATCTTGTCGTTATACTTGTTCGCATCCCACATTTGTTGCGGACGCTTCTCCAGCACGGCCTTACCGTATTGCGCGAGCAAGTCGTCCAGTGGTTCATAGAACCCATCTGCGATCATTTGATTAATGTGAAGCCACGGCGCATCGAAGATAAGGTCGATATTTTCCCCAGAAGCAAGCGTCACTTGTGTCTTCTGACCCAAGTCAGCCCATGGTACGAACACAATGTCTAACTTGACATTGATCGTATCCTTCATCCGTTGTTCAGCTTCTGCGATAACCTCATCCATATCTGGTGGACGATCTCCTGGAATCATGATTTTCAGTGTAACCGGTTCCAATTTAGTGCCTTCCTTTTCTGTTTGATTTCCCTTAGATGATTCTGGTGCTGGCGTATCATTCGGCGCTTTCGAGCAACCTACGGCCAGAGATAATGACAACAGCAGCACAAGTGAGAAGGTAAGCCAACGTTTCATTCTCATTTCTTCGCTCCCCCTGAATAAGTGATCTGGAATTACCCTTTGACCGACCCCAGCGTCATACCCTTAATAAAATATTTCTGCACGAAAGGATACACGAGAACAATCGGTCCAATCGTAATACATACAATGGCTAGCTGCATGCCATATGTCGGAATCATAATGTTGTAGTCCGTCTGACTCCCACCCACGTAAGACATCGCATTCAAGTTGGACATCAGCTGGCGGATCATAATTTGTAGCGGATGCATCTTGTAATTATCAATAAAGAGAAGTGACAAGTACCAGTCATTCCAATATTGCAATGCATAGAACAGTGCAACTGTAGCGATAACCGGCAATGAGACAGGCCATATGACACGAAAGAAGATATGAATGTCATTCGCCCCGTCCACCGTTGCGGCTTCATTCATCTCGTAGGGCAAGGAGCGATAGTAGGAAACGAGAATGAACGCATAGAACGGGTTGAGCAAGTAGGGGAGAATAAGCGCCCATAAGGAGTCTTTGAGATGTAGCCAGTTGGCGATTAGCATATAAAACCCGACAAGCCCTGCACCGAACAGCATCGTTAGAAAGGTTAAGAACGAGAGTACGTGACGATACTTCACCTTCGGATGACTTAGAACATATGCATAGGTTGCTGTAAGGGTGACGCCAAGCACCGTTCCTGCAATCGTAACGAATAATGTGACACCATAGCTTCGGAATACCTGCTCCCCTGACAATAGAAAGGTGTAGGCATCTAGGCTAAACGATGTCGGAAATAACTGATACCCGGAGGTTTGAATAACCGACTCGTCTGCAAAAGAGTTAATCAGCACAATCCAAAAGGGGATGAAGCAGATCAACGCAAACCCGATTAATAGCACGTAAACAACGCCAAGGAACAATCGCTCCCGCATTCTAATCACACCTTAGAACAATCTAGAATCTGAATCGACCTTGCGTGCAAGCCAATTAAATAGAATAACTGTGATAAGCCCCATAAATGACTGATAGAGGATGATCGCGGAGGACATACTGAAATTGCCCATTTGCCGCAACGCACGATACGCATACGTATCGATAACATCTGTAGTTGGGAACAATACGCCAACGTCTCCGATGAGGGCATAGATCATGCCGAAATCTCCATAGAAAATCCGTCCGATACCAAGCAGCGTCAAAACAATAATGATTGGGCGCAGCAGTGGAAGAGTAATGTAAATGATTTGCTGCAAGCGGCTGGCCCCTTCAATTTTGGCGCACTCATAATACTCTGATGAAATACTCGTTATGGAGGCCAGGAAGATAATCGAGTTATACCCAGCTATTTTCCAGACATATACGAACGTCAAAATAAACGGCCATACACTCGGAGTTAGGTACCAGTCCACTCCTTCGTATCCAAGAGCGACCAACGCTTGGTTCAGCATCCCTTCGGACGAGCTAAACATCGTCTGTACCATCATGCTGACGACAAGCCATGAGATGAAGTACGGCAAAAATACAAAGGACTGTGCCGTTTTCTTGAACCACTTGTTGGTAACTTCATTTAATAGGACGGAGAGCACTACCGCAGTACCTATACCGAACACCAGAAACAACCCGTTCAAGAACACGGTGTTCCATGTAACACGCAGCCAGTCCTTACCCATAAAGAAAAACTCGAAATTTTTAAATCCCACCCATTCGCTGCCAAACAGTCCGTCAGAGAGACGATAGTTCTGGAAGGCAAGCAAATGCCCAAGCATAGGGGTATACGCAAATATAAGCAGGAACAACATGCCTGGAAGTGCAAGCAAATACAAGTACCGATTTTTCACGATCTCATGGATAAATCCATTATTCCTTCCTTTACTACTCCTCAATAATTCACCTCCTCACGATCAATCAATGTGATGTATGTGTCGTTCAACATGGTTATCGTAGCAGTGGTTCAGCAACCTTGGATAGTTCTCAGTGGTCGAAAAAGGTTCTTATATGGCTTCTGCACGGGTAATCATTATTCCAGTCAGGTTCTGTACTCATTTATAAAGCTTGGTAATCAGCCACTCGCTCCATTGATCTGCTGATAACGATATTGGGCCGGTGTCACTCCAGTCGCTTTCTTGAATGCCGTAAAAAAATGACTCTTCGTCTGAAATCCTGCCTGCTGCGAAATTTCAGCAACGCTCATGTCCGATTGTTGAAGCAATTCCTTCACTTTCTCGATACGCAAATTCAAAATATAATTGGATAATGACATACCGTATTGGTCAAGAAACAACTGACGTACATACTTGGCTGACAGTGCAATGTGATCGGCAATATTCTCGACAGACAGCCTTGGATCGTGAATGTGATATCGAATATATTCAATAATTTCATCTACGATCTTCCCTTTGCGGTTCAAGCTTTTCTGGTCACCGAGCAGAGAGATGATTCGAGCAATCTCATGTTTCATCCACAGGTGTATGTCTTCAAGTTTTGCGAATTTTTTTAAGTGACTTTCAATTCCCTCTACATGATGTACGGTGGTAAGCTGGCTAAATGATTTGACGAAGGAGAAGAGCATCAATTTCAGCTGGAATTGACATTCGGAGTATTTCATCGCTTGCAGCCTTATAAACCATTGTTCCAGCAAATTAAAGGATTGCTCATCCTTGCCGCTACGGATTGACTGAATGAGGAGGTCCTGCAAGGTGTCATCCGGTTGGTATTGTAAATCTGCGTAGCGCTCATATTCTTGCTCGGTATATATTTTGTCATCCCCGCTTACGAATTTGAACAACGTCAATTCTCGTAAGTCGTCGTATACCGCCCGCAGATCATCACGAACATGCTTTGCTGTGCTGCATGCAACGGTTATGTTGAGCTGAACATAGCGTGTCACCATACGGCTCAGTTGGCTCAACTCTTCAGTCAAGTCGGCCGCATGATCGGCAACACCTATTAGGAGGAGCAGGTGGTCACCGCCGAAATCCACAACCTCGCTTGAGCGATCCTTATTGCCGAGCAGCTCTTCCGCAATGTTGCCAATTGCATATTTCAACAGTCTCTGGGAGGTGAAATCGTAACGCTCTGTAGTTTCGTAGAAAGCATCTATTTTGACAACGGACAGCCTTATCCATTCGTAATTGAGTATCCTTGATTCATGGGAAAGAGCCTCTCTTGCGTTGTCGCTCAATCTGCCCTGCAATATCCATCGCCGTAAATATTCTGTCTTGATCAGAGGGGAGTGATCTCGCAGTAGAACAACGCTTTGTTGAATGGCGTCAATGTCACTCTTGCCTCGAATACCGAGCTTGCCATGGATTTGAGTCGCAAGGACTCGAAATGGCTTGAAGAAGATATGTGAGTTCCAGAGTACAGCCAGCAGCAACAAGATGAGCAGTAGAATCGAGCATAATACGATCGTCTGTTGGAAGGAAGTCACCTGAGTACGGAACTGTTGCATGCTGGACAGGGAATAAATCGTCCAATCTTGAGAATCTAAGTCGGCATAATTCACGTATGCAGTCTGTCCATTTACTTTCAGCTCGAAGGAACTCTTCTTGGCGTCTGTTCTCGAATTCATCACGCTAGTCATCATTCCTTCATCCATCTGACCCAAAATCGTCTGCCCAGAACGATCTATGAGTGTCACCTGATGCTCCGTATCGCCTTCCCCTGAAATAAGATAGTTCTGCAGCACATGTTTATTTAATAGCACGACCAAATATCCATACTGTTCCTTCTTGACATAAGAAGGCGGAATCATCAAGGATATATATGATTTGCCCCCTGTCTCATGGTAAAAATACCGCAATAAGAACGGGTCCTTCTGCTTAACCCGCTCCAAAATAGTCCTATCTGTAAATTCGTCGAATGGAAGGAGACCAACATTGAAATCCATCACTTTTTCCCTGCGCATATTAAATAAGTAAGCGCCTTCAAAAAAGGACTCCTTTGATAAATACTTTGACAATGTCTGAAGGGCTGCGGCATCCAGTAAGGGATCATCCTCTTGGGAATATATCCAGTTCTGAATCGTCTGATCCTCATACATGTTCAAGCCGTACCACTTCAGTTTAGCCAGGATGAATTCCGTACGGTCTAATGTTTCCTCTATTCTGTCTCGGTTGATATATCCAAGCTGGGAGGAGGCATAATCTGAGAACCGCTGAACCAGAAATAAGGAAAACGGGATGATAATGACGGTAATCAAGATGCAGCTCCACAAAAAAATGCGCAAATACGTTGATTTGAACATAAGCTGAATGTCGCTCCCCCTTCTACTTTGACAGGAAACTGTATACAATTTTGGGTTCTATCATAACCTAATCCCCTTGTTTTTGCCTAGTTCTCGTTCGCCTGTCAAGTTCTCAATTGTCTAATCGCTTATTATCTAGAGCTCGGCACACTCTTTGGTCTGCTTGATCTTCTTAATGATCTGGAAAGCCTCTTTTGTATGTTGTGAGAATCGTTACGCCTCCGCTTGCCGGAGCTGGGAGAGGCAAGGTAGGTATCATAAGAACACAAAAAATGCACTTACCTAGAATAGGTAAGTGCATTTTTTTATCGCTTCACTTATATCACTTAAAAAGGATTCAGAACATGATAAAACACGTTTGGCGAGGCCATACGGTAATAATGACTGCACCATCCGACACCTTTATGGTTGAAGCGGTTCGTTGTGCTGTACACTAAACGTTCCTGCTCCAGTTCTTCGATGCTCGTAATTCGTCCCTTTACATAGTCAAGAATTCTGACTGATGCGGTATCCAAACGGTTGATGACACCACCATAGCGAATGTCGATCACTTCCCAGCCGAAGGGCTTGAACATCCGAAGCCACTGCGATCGGTGTGCGGCACGTAGTTCTTGAACTGCTTTCGAAATGGCGGGCAGTACGTTCGTTCCTATATGTCTCAGTGAATCGGTATCATTAGCGTCATAGGCTTGCTTTAATAAGATACCGATCTCGCTTTTGCGTTTCAACACGGCGCTAAGCTTCTCCGGCATTTCAAACAGATAATCAAGCTCTGCGTCGTTGTCGCGTTTTTCACGTATTCTTTGCTCTAACTCGGCATAGTGGTCTGCTAGACTCAGACCTTCAATTTGCTTGTCGAACAACCCAAGGAGCACATCTTGGTACAGCAAAAATTTCGAAGGGTTGCTTTGTTTGGCGTTGTTTGGCTCCTGCCCAGGGATTTCGTCCAGATCCTTCAGCTGCAGGAATGTATCCATCTCAATTCCCGTACAGAATTTAACTCGCTCCGCTAGCTGAGCTTGCGTTGGTTTTTGTTCCGAGTAAGCGTGTTCGGCATAGAGCTGCAAACCAAGCAGCGCAGCGAACGGATTTCCCTCATTGCCGTCGTCTCCCCACATGGTCGCGTACACCTCGCGGATGCCTTCCTGCTTGCATACTTGCAATGCGACATCCGAAGCGTTCAAGGATAGTCCGTAGTTCACGCCGAACGTGTTGAAAATCCACACCGCTCCCGCGAATACCAGATTGCAGCCGAGCGGTCGGTGATTGGCAATCACCTTCTCGTAATCCTCTGGCTCCATATGGACGTAGTCCCAATACACCATATCAACGTCTTTGGGGATACGGCGAGCCATGTCCTCAGGAATGGAGGTTTCCTTATCGTAATACTCGTCGCCGTTTCCGGAAGCGAGCTTCAAGAACATATCGCTCCACATCATAGGTTTCAGACCACGCTTACGAACGGCTTCCAGTACCTTATCTAAATGCGCAATCATAATATTAAAACGGCTCTCGTAACCGTTGAGGTCCAAGTATTTACCCCGCCCGAGTTCCTCCGCTTCGTCCATTCCGACATGAATCTTCTTGCTGCGGAACGGTGCACTTGCTGCCTCGATCATCCGCTCAATCAGAGAATCCGTCTGTTCGCTTCCGACCAGCAGGGCGCCTTTCGTATCACGGTAATGCTTGATCGGCTCCCATTTCAGGAATTCCTCCAGATGCGCGAGGGTTTGGATGCTTGGAAAAGCCTCAATGCCGAATAGGTCGGCATAATCGTCAATTTCTTTTAGCTCTTCTTGTGTGTAACGACCTCGCATGTATCCGAAATAAGGATCCCCTTCGATTTCGTATGTATCTTCCATATATAACATAACGGTGTTCATTCCCATTAAAGCCATTTTATTCAACATGAATTTAAAGCTGTCCACCGTAAGTACCGCGTTGCGGGACAGATCGAACATGGGTCCAACCTGGTCAAATTGCTGCTTTTCTCTAATATGAAAGGTATGGCTCTTGCGGCTATGTTGAATGAGTAAGCCAAACCCTCGGAAAAATTGATGCTTCCTTCCGTAACGAATGTAAGCGTGGTCCTGCTCGCGACCGACTTCCAGATCACCTTCCGACGATCCTATGTGAACGGGTATTCCATCCTCCTGTAAGTCAACACCAAGCTCGTGCAACAGTAATTGTACACCGGGCATGATATCCGTAACATCGCCCTCAAAACGTAACTTCATATAAAATCCCTCCTGCATTCATGATTTTGTGAAGGAAACATAATAACATTATAATGTTTAATCTTATTCTAATACTATAGGGAAAACAATAATTAATTTCTGTTGGACTAGACTCCAATCGCTGACCTAAGGAATAAATAACTTAGATACAGAGCAACTGTGGAGGAATCTAATTTTTTTAATAAGAAAGAGCGCTGCTATCCGGCAGCGCTCAACGTCCATTATTCTATACTAATTCTTTCCCCTGTTTCTGCTGATACTTCTATGGCAGTTATCAATCGATGCAAATACGAAGCATGATGAAAATCTGGGGTTTCATTTGTATTCAGTAGTATATCTTTAGCGAAGGATTGGTGTGCTCTACATACATTTGTGAAAGGCACTTCTTTATTGTCTTCTAGTAGAACAGTAAAGTCATCATTTTGACTGGTGGTAATAATTTGTGTTGAATCATATTTAGCTAACGAAATACTCAACCCGCCATATTGCGGATGTCCGATGGATTGATTTTGGTAGAGTCTGATGATCCCTCGTTCTCCTTGTATTTCTAAAAGGAATTGAGGATAAGCCCCACCTTGCAGATGGACGACGACGGGGATATGGTTATTGATTTTTCCGCTAATCAAATATTGATCTTCTATGTTTTTGTTGATCGTACTATCGTTATCTATAATACGAGCCTCTGTATAATGTGTATGGTGATTTGCTTGAACTTCAGTAAAATGTCCGAAAATGAAAGTTACTACATCTAAAGCATGTCCACCATTAATGGTTAATAATGTGGCTCCGTTTCCTCGATCAAGGATATAACTACCGGCTTGATCCACCCAATTTCCTTTTGCATGTGTGGAAACTTTCATATTTATCGATAGAATGCTTCCGATTTCATTGTTATCTATCATATCTTTAACAAGTTTCACTTCATCTGCCTGGCGTGATTGTAAACCAATCGCATGTTTGATCGTGGATTGTTTCAGTTCTTCCATGATGGATTCTACTTCATCTGTACCTACGGCGAGGGGCCATTCACAATAAATATGTTTATTTGCTCGAATGGTGTCCAGCACAATTTCCTTGTGAAAAGGGGCCTTTACGCTGACAATGACCATATCTACATTATTAGATGCGAGCATTTTTTTATAATTATCATACGCTTCGATTTCTCCAATTTGATTAGCTGATTCTTTAGCTGACTCCATATTCGTTGTCGCAATGGCCGTAATTTGATGATGCCCACTTTTGATTAAAGCGGGGATATGTGTAGCACTGGCCCATCGATTTCGAATGGAGCCTCCGATAATGCCTACTTTGATTATTTTGTTTTCCATAGAGAGTTCCTCCCGTATCTTTGTTAATAGTAGTATAATATTTTCTAGATATCAAAAATAATGTTTTTATTTGATGAACGTATCAAATAAATTGATATAAAGAGGATGAAACCATTTGGACATTGAAAATATGAGGGCTTTTATTACCGTTGCAGAACATAAGAGTATTTCACTTGCTGCGAAAGAACTGCTTCAGCTGCAATCCAATATGACAGCAAAAATCAAAAAAATTGAAAGTGAGTTCAACACGGAACTTTTTTATAGAAAGCCAAGAGGGATGGAGTTGAATGAAAACGGGAAAAAACTCTATGCTCAGTTCAAGAAAATCGTATTACTATGGGAAGAAACCAGAAGCATGATGAATGAAGAAAGCCTTTCGCTCAAACTTGGGTTAATGGTAAGTAAAAATCCTACAAACTTCGATGATACAATGAAAGTATTATATGAAAAATATGAAAATTTGACGGTTACCATAAAAACAGGGAGCACACCAAAAATTGAAGAAGAACTCGTAAACGGAATGATTGATATTGGATTTCTAGTGGGAAAGACGGACGTTAAATCGCTTCATTACAAAAAATATGGAACTGAAAAACTAGTGCTAATCGGTAAAAACTTGGATAAGCCGCTTGAGGAGATTTTGAAAAATAATAATCTAATCATTTCTTCTGAAAATTGTTATTATAAAAAAATATTTGATTTATTACTTGAAGATCGTCAGGTAATTAGATCGGATTTTGTTCAAATTGCTGCCTTGGAATCTATGATTAACATGTGTCAACTTGGAATGGGGGTAACTTTGATTCCAGAATCGGATACGGCTGCGTTAGGAGTAAGGAATTATAAAGTGATAGATCATAGATATTGTGAAATTGAAAAATTCATCTGTTATAGAAAGAACCATACAATTACAGGGATTGAGCAGCAATTAATGAATATGATCGTAACTGCGGATTAATGGTGACCCTATGCTCAGGTTTTGTAAATGAAAGGAGAGATACTCTTGATTCAATACCGAAGTGAACATGTAACGGTATTCCAGAGCGCATTATATCAGACGACCTCGACGGTAATTCAAACGAAGGAAATGGTACTCATCGTAGACCCGAACTGGCTTCCGGACGAAGTAGAGGCGACCAAGCAATATGTAAATACGATCAAAGGGGAACGGGACACTTATCTTCTCTTTACGCACGGGGATTTCGATCATATTATTGGCTATCAAGCGTTTCCTGATGCGAGAGTGATTGGTAGTAGCGGGCTGCATCATCAATCGGAGAAAGAGCAGACGCTTCAAATGATCCGAGAGTTCGATAACAAACATTATATTAGCCGGAACTATCCGATTGAATTTCCAAGGGTCGACATTGTGATTCATGAGGATGGCCAGCAGCTTCCTCTAGGTGACACTACGATGACTTTCTATCTAGCTCCGGGACATACGGAAGACGGAGTAATTACCGTCATTGAACCGCTTGGGATCATGATTGCTGGAGATTATTTATCGAATTTTGAACTGCCATTTATTTATCAAAGCGCGAAGGCGTATATGCACACGCTGGAGAAGGTGGAGCGTATTTTCGCTGATCATTCCATTCAATTGCTTGTACCAGGTCATGGGCAGATGACTGCTGATTCGTCAGAGATGAAGAGACGCTTGGATACGGCATCGGATTACTTAGACCGACTTTGTGAGGCGGTCCTTACGAACAATGAGAGCGTTCTTGATGCGCTGTATAAAGAGCACGCCTTCTTATCCGCCTTTACCACAGCCTGTCACAAGGAAAATGTAAGTATTATTAGAAGTGAGTTCATGGGTGAGTAACTAATGTTTTATGTTAACTTTGATGACTAACGGTAAATTCAAAACAAAGGAACCTCGGCTTGCATCACAGACTGATACTGTGCTCCGGGGTTCCTTTTATATCGTACAATTGTTGTATTACAGCCCTTGACCCGTTACGATCTGATGAATAACCTCCAGGGGAAGCTTGGGCTCACGATCATAGGTTAGCAATCCATTGATCTCCTGCTCCACATCGGTTAGCTGTGTATAACAGAAGCCTTGAACGACTGGAGAGAGGTAAAGTGGACGAATCACGGCCTGCAGGCGCGCCTTGAAATCTTCATCATCTTCTGCGCCTGAGTATCCCCAGCCTTCCCATTCACTCTTCTTAAATTTAATTCCGCCAAACTCAGTCACTAATATCGGCTGCCCTTCATACTGTGCACCACCCACGAATAAAGGATTATTAGAAGGTGAGTATTGGATCGTGCTCTCTACTGTAGCATATCGCTCAGACAGTACTTGTTCTCTCCACTCATAATCGTGAATGCCGACAATATCGGTCGTCATCATCTCCCAGCCATCGTTAAAAATGACCGGTCTTGTAGGATCGAGCGACTTCGTGATGTGATACATAGCAAGACCGTGGTGCTGTTGACATGCATCTGTCTTTGCTAGTGGAATGCCCCAACTTTCATTTATCGGTACCCAGACCACGACACTAGGGTGATTGTAGTCCCGTTCGATGATCTCCTGCCATTCATGCATAAAACGGTTAACGTACGTAGGTGTAAACTGATACGCGTTAGCCGCTTCTCCCCAAACGAGAAGTCCCATTCGGTCTGCCCAGTACAGGAAGCGAGGATCCTCTGTCTTTTGATGCTTGCGCACGCCGTTAAAACCCATAGCTTTTGTCAGCTCGATATCCTTGATAAGGTCTGCATCAGTCGGAGCTGTCAATAGTCCATCTGGAAAATATCCCTGGTCCAACACGAGCCGCATCGTATAAGGATGATTGTTCAGGCTCAGCTTGCCATACTGGATAGAGACCTTGCGCATGCCTAAATAGCTTGCTACTTCATCTGTCACTTGGCCATCCACAAAAAGTTGGAGAGACACATCCAGAAGATTGGGATTCTCCGGTGTCCAATGATATTCTCCTCCACGATTGTTGTAATCATTGCTCAAGCCGATAGAGCCCCACTCTTCACTATGGTTTACACGGATCTTATGTTCTGCCATGATCTCGCCGTTAAAAGTTATCGTGAAGCAGGCCTCAACTTTAGACGCTCTTGCAAGTGAGGTTAATCCATTCACATACAGTCGATACTGAACCTCGTTGCGATCGATGTCAGGGGTAAACTTTACTTTGTCCATGTGGACGGGGTTTACAGCTTCCAGCCACACGGTCTGCCATATGCCAGTCGTACTCGTATAGAAGATCGATTCCGACTTTTCCTTCCAGTACTGTTTACCGCGCGGCAAAGCATTATCTTTGCTGTAATCCTCAGCTCTTACGGTAATAATATTGTTCCCATCCTGCAGCGTATGTGTGATATTTGCGAAAAATGGAGTATGTCCTCCTTCATGTGAAACGACATGCTGTCCATTCACCCATACATCTGCTTTATAATCAACTGCACCGAAATGCAGCAGAACCTGCTTCGAAGTCCAGTCTGCCGGTAGAGTAAAGGATTTACGGTACCAGACCAGATCGTGAATGCCTGTGGCAGCAATTCCGCTCAACTTGCTCTGGTAACAATAGGGTACTTGAATCCGGTCGCTGAGCGACTGCTCCTGCGCATACAAGCGATTCAAATCACCTGTTCGCTGATCGTCCATCTCAAACTCCCATTCGCCATTCAGGTTGAGCCATTGTTTACGTTCCCATTGCGGCTGTGGATGTTCGGGTCTTGGTTGTGGTTGTTGTGAAATTGTTGAATTCATTTGTGAAACTCCTTTCATTAACTAAAAAGTTAATAATAAATAATTAAGTTCACTTTATTTTGCATTATAGCCCTTTTGTTTGTTTTGTCAATCATCAAGTTGTTTAATTAACTTTAAAGTTATATAATGGGCTGGAAAGGAGCTCTACTATGAAAATACCAGTAAGTATCGAGCAGTTGGCTTTCTATGAAAGCCTTGGCTCTGAGACACGACTTCGCATCATTGATTATTTACGGCAGGGGCCGCATAACATTAAGGATCTTGCAGAGAAGCTGCAGTTCTCTTCCGCTATTATAACGAAGCATATTCAGAAGCTGGAGGAAGCAGGCATTGTTCAAACAGAGAATGTACCGGGAATTCGGGGTGTGCAGAAGCGCTGCTCCCTGAAGCTTACGCAAGTAGAACTACAGTTTCAGAACTCTACTGTTCCAGATGAAGCAACGACCTCAGCAACCACTGGTGATACATGCTCGATTCCGATAGGCCAGTATGTCGATTATCAGATCACGCCAACCTGCGGTTTGGCTTCAAGGGACAAGCTGATTGGGATCGTGGATGATCCGCGGTATTTTGCGGACCCTGAACATGTGAAAGCAGGTCATCTCTGGTTGGCAAGCGGATATGTTGAATACAGACTGCCGAACTACTCGGTGTCGACTGAGAAGCTATCCAGTCTACGCATTTCGTTGGAATTGTGTTCGGAGGCTCCGGGCTTTAATGAGGATTGGCCATCGGATATTACATTTTCGCTAAATGGGAAGGAACTGCTCACTTGGACCTGTCCAGGTGATTTTGGTGATAAGAAAGGGAGGTATTCCCCTCCATGGTGGACGGAGAAATCGACGCAGTATGGACTGTTGAAGACGTTGCTTGTTACACATGAAGGAACTTTTCTCGATGGCGTCCGCATGTCTGATCTCTCAATACGTGAGCTTGCGATTGGGAGCAACCAGGATATCCGACTGCGAATTGCTTCGCTCGCTTCGGCTAGGCATCCCGGAGGCGTCAGTCTGTTCGGCCGTGGCTTCGGTAATTATGATCAGGACATTGAAGTGACGTGGGAATATCAATAGGAGAGACGGAAGGCTATTTAGAAGAGCCGTTCACTATCATGAGGTGAACGTATAGTTTGTTTCATTGACAGAATCCAGCTACAGTGATATCCTCCAATCAAATGCTGGGGTAAAAGGGATCACTCTCGTGAGAGGCTCATCCTTGTGATATAAATTCATGATTACCGTTATTAGAAGCTCTTCGGATGAAGAGTTTTTTCCAAATATAAAAAAGTATAAGTCTGGACTTATACTTTTTTATATTTCTTGCAGAAACGGCCGCTGTCTTAATAAGGACAGCAAGCCGTTTCTGCTTGATTTAAACGAAAAGAATGTGATGACTTTGAATCAGCTTCGTAGACGAATGCAAATGCAAATGAATGGTATTTTGAATAAATATTTTTCTGGGGAGTCGATGGATTACCGGCAGATTTTTGCCTTGTTTCTTCCGATTCTGATCGACCAGGCCTTTATCATCGGGTTAAATCTAGTGAATACGGCCATGATCAGTTCGTCAGGGGTGGCGGCGGTCAGTGCGGTGAATATGGTCGATTCACTGAACATTTTTCTGATCAATGTGTTTGTGGCTGTAGCGACCGGGGGGACGGTTGTGGTGGCTCAGTATAAAGGAAGCGGCAATGACTTGATGGTGTCCCGGGCTTCTGCTAGCACCGTAACCTCGGTTGCCCTGATCGCCTTGGGAATTGGTCTGCTGATCATGGGGATGCACAACCCGGTGCTTAATATTTTGTTTGGCTCGGCCTCGTCAGATGTGTTGGACAGTGCCAGGATTTATCTGATCGGGAGCAGTGCTTCCTTTGTGGGCATAGCGGTTGTTCAAGCGGTTTGCGGTGCACTCCGAGGGATCGGAAAGACCCGGGCATCGCTGGCCCTATCGTTGATTATGAACGTACTGTACGTTTTGCTGAACATCGTTTTTATCAATTATCTGAATATGGGTGTAATGGGGATGACTCTCGCCGTGAACATCGCCCGTTATGCGGGGGCTGTCTGCGCCCTATATTATTTGTTCAAAGTGGATGCTACACTGCATCTACGCGTTCGCGATTTGTTTCACTTTCCGCTGTCCATGCTCCGTAAAATTATGTTCATCGGCCTTCCGTTTGCTGCGGAACAGATGTTTTTTAACGGAGGGAAATTATTAACTCAGGTGTTCATCGTCAGTTTGGGTACGTATGCCATTGCAACCAATGCCATCGGATCTTCTCTCGCCGGTGTGTTTCAGATCCCCGCCAGTGCCTTATCTCTAACCGTTGTAACGGTTGTCGGTCAATGCATCGGACGAGGGAATATCGCGGATGCGCGAAAGTTCATCAAATCTTTTCTCGTGTTGGGATCCTGCTCCCTGGCGCTGGTTGGTTTGATTCTAATGCCGTTCTTCCAGCCTCTAGTGGGTTTATTCGATCCTCCCGCTGAGATTGTAGATGATATCTTCTGGCTCCTCTTGATCAATGCCATTGTGCAGGTTCCGCTGTGGTCCATTAGCTTTATTCTACCTTCAGCGCTCCGGGCGGCAGGTGACTCACGATTCACCTCAATCACCTCGATGTTGACAATGTGGCTGTTCCGGGTCGTGCTTGGATATATTCTGGGCATCGTTCTGGGCATTGGCATTCTTGGCGTCTGGCTGGCGATGAACTGTGAATGGGGCGTGCGCGGCGCGATCTTCCTGTGGCGTTTCCGCGGGAAGAAGTGGTATGCGCATAAGCTCATTTAAGTGGTTTGAAAAAAGGGGAAACTTGGGTAGGACCAACAATGGTATAGAAGCTAATCAAGTGAAAGTGAATCGTCAGAGCACCGATCAAGGTGCTCTTTTTCTTTGCGTATTAAGGGAGGGTTAATGTTCATAGTCCCTATTTCCTGGGGAATAAACCTATATTTTAGCAAAATATGATAGATGTCATATGACAACAATGATGACAATGCTCACTATTTGTCGAATTAGCATTGCATTATGATTAGAATGTATTGTTAGATGATGTGATCATCATCTGCAAGTTCCAATGTATAATAGTATTAATTTGTTAATTATGATCTTGAACGTTCTGTCTACCTATTTGGAGCTAGGGAGTGCGATATATGTTTGAGATGCCAGGGTACCGAACATTGGGCGTAATAGGTAATAGCGGTGACATAAAGCTGTACAGATTGATGCGTTACGAGGACGGACGAATGGTTATAGCCAAGACGACATGTGACGAATACCCGGGACCTGTCATGGTTGACGCCTTTCGATACGAGTATGACATGCTAAGAAAATTGGGCGGCCGGGGAGTAGTTGAGGTTTATAGCCTGGAGATCATGGCAGATCGACCTGTTCTGCTCTTACAAGATATGGAGGGAAGCACTCTCGATCGGGTATTGCGTTCACATGCAAATACGTTAGATCTATCTGCCCGGCTCCGTATTGCCGCAGCTGCTGCCGAGTGCCTTATGCAATTACATCGTGACAATATAACGCTAAATGAATTAACCCCCTCTCATCTGATGGTCAATCCCGCCACCTATGAAGTGAAGTTGATCGATATCCGCATGTGTTCAACAGATATGAGCAAGAGTCTAATGTCGCTTTCTATGGATCGACCGGATACTGTGCTTTCTTATATATCCCCGGAACAGACGGGAAGAACAGGTGTGACACCTGATTACCGCTCTGACTTTTATTCATTTGGAGTCATTATATATGAATGTTTGTCAGGGAGGCTGCCTTTCGAGCTTCAGGACGTAGTAGACATTGTCTACCGTCATCTTGCCGGTACGCCGGAGCCTCTGCATGAAAGATTTCCTTCAATACCTCAATCCGTCTCCGACATCGTCGGCAAGTGTATGGAAAAAATGCCAGAAGCGAGGTATGCCAGTGCGTTTGGGATCAAGACGGATCTCGAGGAATGTGTGGCGAGGCTTCAAGCCTCGGGGCAAGTCGAGCCCTTTGTGCTGGCAAGCCATGATATTCCGGAGCGCTGGATCGTGCCGGTTCAGTTTTATGGAAGACAGTCCGAACAGCGAAGTTTGCGAACAGTGCTGCAGCGAGCTTCAGCCGGAACTGTGGAGACGGTCTGGGTTAGCGGAAACGGTGGAATCGGGAAGACATCCTTCATTAAAGAAACTTTTCGAAAAGTGGTTCCATTTGAAGGGTTTTTTGCTATGGGCAAGTTTGACCCCCATCATACTGCACGTCCATATGACATATGGAATCAAGTGATCGATACATTGGTCAGCCAACTGCTGATGGAGACCAAGCTGCAGGTTGAAGTCTGGAAGCTGCGAATTTTAAAAGCATTGGATGGTTATGGGGCTTTGTTGATCGACCTGGTTCCCAGGTTGGAATTTCTTATTGGCCAGCAGCCTTCTGTCCAGCCGCTGCCCCCGCTGGAAGCTAAGGAACGGTTTCATCAGATTATGAACCGGTTTATTCAATTGTTTTTTCATCAAGATCGACCATTTGTGTTGTTTTTCGACAATGTTCAGTGGGCGGATGAAGCATCGCTGCAATATCTTTCTTTTCTGCTCGAGGACAGGGTAACGAAGCATTTATTGGTTGCCCTGGCTTATCGAGATGATCGGGAGATTACGGAGCTGCATCCGATTAGTATTTTGGAGAAAAAACTTGTAGAGCGCAACATAGCGATAAATAGAATACCGCTGAGGGCTCTTGATCTCGCCGATCTGAAGCAATGGTTAAGTGATGCTATGCGATACGAAGCCGCTGATACCGATGAACTGGCTAAAGTGTTGTTTCACAAGACGGATGGAAATCCATTTTTCCTAAAACAATTCCTTCAGGATTTGATCGATGATAAGCAAATAACCTTTGACGAGTCAGGCAGATGCTGGAGGTGGAATATACAGCTGATAACGGAAATGAACGTACCGGATAATGCAGCTGCGTACCTGTTGGATAAAATGCGGATTTTATCGTACCGGACGGTGTTTGTACTGGGAAGGGCTGCATTTTTGGGCAGTCGATTTCAGTTAGACACACTCTCCAGCATTACTGATCTGCCTGTAGAGGAGCTTATGGAAGTACTGGATAGTGCTGTGGAGGAGCGTTTGTTGCAGCCAGTTAGCAGTAGTGATGCTAAGTCGTACAAATTTCAACATGTCCGCATTCATCAGGCCGCATATGCTCTTGTTTCGGAGGACGAGCGGCCCGATCTGCATCTGAAGATTGGTTTACTGCTGGTGGATCGAATGGAATTCAGTGATGACGTGACCGTGTTCGAAGTCGCTAATCATTTGAATCAGGCTGTGCAGCGGATGGAATGTTCCAAGCAGTGTCAGGACTTGGCGAAATTCAACCTGCAGGCGGGCTTGAAGGCGAAGCAATCAACGGCTTACGAGACGTCACTCGAATATTTGCGTCATGCGACGGCATTGCTAGAGGAAGATCATTGGGATCAGAACTACGAGCTCTTCTTTCAAATTTTTCGGGAGAGGGCGGAGTTGGAATATTTATGCGCCCATTTTGATATAGCTAATGATTTGTTTCAGTTGCTGATTAGCAAAGCGTCGACAAATATGGATAAGGCGCGCGTCTACGTGATGAAGATCCAACTGGAAGCGAGCAACGATAACTATGAAGAGGTCATTTCCTTAGGTCGTAATACATTGAAATTGTTGAATTTGAATCATAATTTTAATCCAAACTCTTTACAATTGACTTTTCAATGGTTACGGCTGAGCCGAAAACTCCGGAAGCACCCCATCGATTCGCTCAGACATCTACCTCCTATGACTGATGAAGTGCGCAAAGTGGCCATGTCCGTATTGGTCTATACGAGCAATGCTTGTTTTTTTGTGAACCGAAAGGGCTGGCTCGCCTCCAATTTCACGATGCTCGAATTGACGCTGGAATATGGTATAACTCCAGAGGCTTCAATCGGGTTTATAGGCTATGCGATGTTTCTGTATTATCACTTCCGTAATGATGACGAGACATTCAAATGGGGCATGCTGGCTTGTAGCTTATCGAAACCGTACCCGACATTTCATGCGATGGCACTGACCTCATTCTCGCTCTGTTACAACAGCTGGCGACGTTTTGATCCGGGTATGCTGAACACGTTCACCGAGTATGTCGGCCAAATGGGTCTGGAATCCGGAGATCTGTGGCAGGGGAATCAGAGTGTGTTGATCAATTGTGCATCACTTCTGCAGTACGGTCATCCACTCGGAGATATTTATGATCGGTTGATTTCCCATTCTGGTGATTTTTTACGACATAATAACAGTCTTCATTGTAAGCAAGGTACCATATTTGTTGCGCTCCTGGTTCGATTAACGGGTAATCGCTCACCTAATGATCCATTTGAAATAGAGAATGTTAGAGGAACGGAGTTTGTCGAATCGGTTCATGGGGACTCGTTTCATATGATCGAAGAGCTGGTTTGCATTTATCAGTATTTACCCGGCTATTTATTCGGTCAATATCGGGAAGCGAATGAGGCATTGATCAAATCGGGTGCTATATTGGAGTCGCGTCAAGACCACGTTGACTATACTCTTCAATATTTTTACGAATCACTGGTCTGGGCCCAGCTATACGATGAGGCTTCACCCCGGGAACAACGTGTATATTGGACGAATATGCGAATACGTCTGAAGAAAATGAAGCAATTGGCCCTTCGTTGCCCGGAAAATTATCAACATAAATATTTGCTGATCAAAGCAGAAATGGCCCGGCTGTCACGTAAGAATCGTCAGGCTGAAGAGCTGTATGAGCAATCCATTGAGGCTGCCCGTCTGTACGGTCATATTCATGATTTGGCGATGACGGCTGAGTGCTACGGCAGACACGGTCTTCACCAGGGAAAGCTGCATCTTGCGGAGATTTACATGACCGAAGCGCATGAAGCTTATTTGCAATGGGGAGCGCTGGTAAAAGCAGCTGATCTGGAGCAAAAATATCCTCATCTTCTAAACGTCAAGCGAGAGTCCGGATTGGAGAGCGTCGATTCCTTGTCTGTTGTCATGTCTGCGCAAGCTTTATCAGGCGAGATGGAGATGAGCCGATTACTGGTTACGCTGATGCGTATTATGCTCCACAATGCTGGAGCAGATTACGGAGCGGTCATTATCGACCATGAAGGTAGATGGAATATTGAAGCTTATGGTACGGTGGAAAGGATTTACATCGAGTCCGTTCCTCTTGGGGAAGAGTCGGACGTTGTTCCGGCAGCCATTATCGGATATGCGGCGAGAACGCAAGAGGAGATCGTGCTGCATCATGCGGCCAGCCAAGGGATGTTTGTGCGTAATTCATATGTTAGGGAAAAAGAGCTGAAATCAGTTCTCTGCCTCCCCGTTATGAATCAGAACAACTTAATTTGTTTGCTCTATTTGGAGAACAAGCTGTCACCCGGCATATTTACCCCGCAACGGCTGGATGTGCTTAAGCTGCTTGGCTCACAATGCGCTATCTCGATCGCAAATGCCAAGCTTTACTCGGGCATTCAATATCTTAAGAAAAATTTGGAGATTCAGGTCGAGGAGAGAACCCGTAGTCTGGAGAGATCCATGCGCGAGGCGTCTGCAGCTCTGGCGGAGATTTCTGTTTATGAGGAACGGAATCGAATTGCTCAGGAAATACATGATATTGTCGGACATACACTTACATCCACGATTTTACAGATTGAAGCTGGAAAGCGGCTGCTCTATAAGGATATGGAGAGCGGTGTTCAGCGGCTGAATGAGGCACAAGATCTTGTCCGGCGCAGCCTGAATGAAATCCGGGGCTCTGTTCATATGTTAAGAGAGGACAAGTATGCAGATCTATCCATCATGTTGAATCAACTGATTCGAGAGACGGAACGAAATGCGGGAGTTGTCATCCATACGGCTGTTTATGAACTGCCTGAGTTGATGTCGACAGCCCATAAAAAAGCGATCTATCATGCACTTCAGGAAGGTCTGACCAATGGGATCAGGCATGGCAGAAGTACAGAGTTTCGCTTTAGTCTGGAGCCTGTCGGAGAATATTTGCAATTTAGGCTCGAAGATTGCGGAATAGGCACAAGTAACATTGTGATGGGATTTGGATTGAAAGCGATGAAAGAACGTGTTGAACAGCTGGGAGGCAGCTTATCTATCGATTCCCGGCTTAACCAAGGCTGTCTGCTAAGGATTGATCTGCCGTACCAAATGCGCTGGATTGGGGATAAAGTATGAGAAAGATAAGGATGGTCATTGCCGATGATCAACTGCTGACAAGAGAGGGACTCCGAACCATTTTGGACTTGGAAGATGATATGGAAGTCATTGGCGCAGCAAAAAACGGTGAAGAGGCTTGCGAGATGGTAGAGGCGCTCCATCCTGATCTGGTACTACTCGATATTCAAATGCCTGTCATGGACGGAATTAGTGCGTTGAAGCGAATAAAGCGGAGCAGCCCGGAGACGTTTATTCTGATCTTGACCACTTTTATAGAGACTGATTATATCGTTGAAGGTATGGCACACGGAGCAAGCGGCTATATGCTTAAAGATATGGATGCGGATAAAATGATTGCTTCGATTCGCGATACAGTATCAGGGCAATTCATTCTGCCTGCTTCCGTTGCAGCCAAATTAGCAGCGAGAATGAACCGACTGGCGGAGGATTATGAATACCTGCAGCGAAGCGGAGCGGGTCACATCAAGCTGACCGAACGCGAAGAAGAGTTGGCACGGCTCATTATCAAGGGATTGAATAATCGTGAAATTGCCGATACGCTGCACATCGCCGAGGGTACGGCTCGCAACTATATCAGCAATCTGTATAGTAAATTGGAGGTGGTTGACCGGGCGCAGGCGATTATTCGACTTCAAGCTTTTATGTAAATTCTATGGAAGCCGATCTAGCCGGAAATGTAATTAATTTACTTTATAGAATATAAGACGGACACCAATTGGTGTCCGTTTTTAGTAATGTATTAATAGAGGGCTGCTCTACTCCTCCGCACCGATTCAGCCCCACATGCCAATAAGGATGATGCCGCAGGTGATGATGATGGAACAGACAATCCGTTTCAAGCCCTGCTGCTCTTTCAGGACCAGGATACCGAGGAACGTGGCAAATACCGTTCCTGTTTCCCGTAAGGGGCTAATATGAGCCATAGGCGCTTGCTGCATGGCAAAGAGGAACAGCAGATAGGAGCCCGGATTCAGGATAGCTCCAAGCAAAATCGTTGAACGGTTAACTTGCCACTCCTTCCGCAGTGCCTTGGACCTGAGAACCTGTGGAGTCAGGCCAGCCACAAAACCGATATTTGTCACTTCCAGCAGTGCCAAGGGTGAAATATGCTGAAGGTTCAATTTATCAACGAATACATAACTGGTGGTGACAAGCCCGACACTCAGCGCCATGAGAACAGGTTTTAAGCTTTGTTTTGGAGCCCCTGGGTGTTTGCGACGAGATCCTACTCCGCTAAGGATAATGAAGCCGCTGAGCATAAAGAGAATCCCGATCCAACCAAACAAAGACAGCGATTCTCGGAGAAAGATCACCCCGATGATCGGCACGAGCAGTGTGCTGGTCCCCCGCATAATCGGATAGATCTGCGATAAATCGCCAAGCTCATACGTCTGGGACAATAGCCAGGAGTAGACGGCTTGCAGGATAACAGACAACAGCAGCAGAGCGTACGCACCCCCAGATAGGGGATTGTGCCACAACTCCGTAATTAAGGTCGGCAGGAGCAGAACAGTGCACAGCATCATGATGGACCATAGAAAAACGCTTTTGTTTAGGCTTCTTTTGGTGAATAGGCTCCAGACGGCGTGGGCCATACCAGAGGCAATAACAAGCAATATAGGTAGTAGCATTAGGCCTTCTCCCTTAGTTGTTAATCTTCATTCGAGGAATGAGGATCATGAAGTGGTTGTTCGGTTACAACCGAGTCATCTTCGAGGCGAAGCCATGTGTTAAAATCAGACTCCCCTACGTTCAGACGAATTACCCTCGCACCTCGCATCATACCTTCTCTGCCATACGTATTATAGCCGGTTGCCCGTCCGTAGCAGAGGCGTATCCCATGTAAGGTACCATGGAAATCGTTAATATGGTCATGTCCGCAAAATGTGCCGATAACGTCGCCCATCTCAAGCAACCCTGCGAACAGCCCCGAGTTTACGGGTGAGCAGCAGATGTTTTCGAATTTGTGTCCGTAGCAGATCTGGGTGTCCCATACTTCCTTATATTCCGGAACAGGGATATGAAAGAATGCGAGTGCAGGAAGCTTGCTTTCCCGCTCAGGAGGATTCAATCGAGCCGACTCGGTCGTCAGCCATTGAATTTGATTCCGTTGTATCCAGTTGTAGCCTTCAACGTGCTGAAGCGGAGAATAGTCGCCTGAATCCAGGAAATATAGATTGGCCGCTGGTTTCCCCTCCGGATCTGCAAGCTCTAGTATGTAGTTACCTTCGCCGGCAAGCTCCTCGGGTCCCGCCTGTGCTACGGTATGTTGATGTGATCGCACGACTTGCATGAGCTCTTTACGAGTGATTTCGCTTTCAGTATCGTGATTGCCGAATACGCAGGCCCACGGAATACCGCTTTCCTCGACCGCAGCAACCGCATCGCGGAAAGCTTGCGACGGATTACTGCATTTGGACTCGCCGGGTGCGACAGGACCGGTATAGATGACATCCCCTGTAAATACAACGAGATCCGGCTTCTCCGCCTCCAAGGTAAGCTCCATTAATTTACGGGTGCGCTGATCCTCATCTCTTCCGTCCTTCCAATGAAGATCGGTAAATTGCACAATGGTAAAAGTCCCGTCTTGACGAAAAGATAATTGGTTACTCATTTCAAAATTTCCCCCTCGATCAATCGATGAGATATGGTGTTGATGTTGATTCACGTTATTTCATGTGGTTTCTTGTTGATCTTATTATCAAAATGAGGATCTGTCAATTCATTTTTACACAGTAAAAAATAATGTAATGTTTATTCGATAAACCCCAAGATGTGTGGAAATCGCGTATGTAAAGATCGGATTACGTAACTATGGCCGTTTGACAACAACCAGCATAGGACTTTACACTGAATAAAAACAACATCAATACACATGAAACCAATGTAATATCCATAACAGGAGGAAAGAGATATGTCCTTAACCTATGAAGAACGAAGGCAAACGATTCTTGCTCAGTTAAGTATTGAAGGGAAAGTGCAGGTGCACGCTCTTGCCGGGTTATTCAATGTCTCTACGGAAACGATCCGGCGCGACCTGGACCGATTGGAGAAGGAAGGAAGGCTGCGCAAAGTATATGGCGGCGCTGTACAGGTACGTTCCGAGTGGATCGAGCCGACGTTTATAAAGAGGTCCCAGATGTTTCAAAGCGAGAAGCAGACTATTGGGAAAATGGCGGCCTCCCTCGTTAAGGATGGGGAAACGGTTATGCTGGATAACGGTACAACCACGCTGGAAATCATGCGGCATCTTAAAGACCGTGCCGATGTGACAGTCATTACTAACTTTGTGCCAATTCTGACGTGCGCGTTGGAAGATTTCCAGGGGAAAATTATTTTTGCGGGCGGCGAGGTGAATATGGGCATTCAAGCGGCAACAGGACCTATCGCTTATCAGCTGTTGGATCAGTTTAAGGTGAACAAGGCGTTTATTTCTGCAGGCGGCATCTCGCTCTCGGACGGCATAACCGAGTACAATGTGGATGAAGCGTTGCTGTCTCGGAAAATGATGTCCAGAACGGAAGAGGCCATTGTTGTCGCGGACCATTCCAAGTTCGGCGTTACAACGTTTGCCCATATTGCACCTATTGAGCAAATATCCATGATTGTGACTGACTCAGGCTGTTCCCAGGAATGGATTGATGCGCTGAACAGGCTAGATGTTGAAGTTCTGACAGGCGAGAGGGCATAACCGGGATACAACTAAAAATCCAAAACCTTTGAGGCTTTGGATTTTTAATAGTTCCGCCTGAATCTGAACTCATAGCGAAGACCAGTTAAATATGTGCTACTGCAGGGAATTTCATCGAGATCACCGCTCCGCCTTCTCTAAGGTTGCCTGCCGTGATCAGCCCTCCACAACGCTCGACGATTGCACGGGAGATGGCCAGTCCGAGTCCCGAATCTCCGTCTTTTCCTTTGACAAATCGCTGGAACAGATAAGGAAGCAGGTCTTCCGGTATTCCTGGTCCATCATCGGTGACCGATATTTCAACACGGCTATTTTTGATTTCAGCATGAATATATATTTGTTGTTTCGCATAACGGGTTGCATTAGAGACGACATTAAGCAGCGCCTGCAACAGCTTTTCCCTGTCGGCATGAACTGTTAGTGATTCATAATCATCGTACGACGTATGCAGTGTCAGTCCTTTTTGTATCAATAAAGGGTTCATGCGTTCAATAGTTTCAATAAGCAGGTCCTTCAGACAAACCTCCGTAGGTTGAAATATATCTTCCTCACTGTCCAGCTTGGCAAGCAGTGTTATTTCTGTAACGATGTTTTTCAACCGGCCGCTCTCACTTACAATAATATCTAAGCCCTTTCGGACACTTTCACCTTCAAAAATGCCGTCTCTGATCCCTTCAGCATAACCGGAAATAGACATTAGGGGTGTCTTTAACTCATGGGACGCATTTTGAAAAAATTGCTTCTGAACATGGTTGTACCGTTTCAATTCACCAGCCATATCATATAGCGATTGAGCGACAGACCCAATCTCTCCGCTGGCCTTGATCAGCTTAACGTCTGAAAAGTGACGCTCTTTTACCTTTTTGAGTTCTTCCTGCAGCCTCATTAGTGGTTTGATCAGTTTTTTAGTGATAAATAGACTGAATAGGAACATAAACGCGCCCACCACACAGAAAATGATGAGCAGCCTCTTGAGCAGAGCTTGTTCAATCGCTTTGACTTTGCTCACAGGTGTAAGGAGGGTCAGCGTTCCTTGAGGCGTGGCATTCACTTCAGTAATAAACCGTTTATCCGTCCCGTTCCAAATGTTTTGCAGATTTGAAGTTTCGGGGGTTGAAGACTCCATGATAGTTTCGAAGCGATCCATAGGCACCGAAGTGGACAATACTCTCCCACTCTCATCGGTAAGTATGGCATCAACACTTGTAGCTGCAGGGGAGATGATAATGGGGAATGAGGCGACTGGGTCTTCGATAAGGACACTCGCTGCACTTTCCTGACTCAAGGAAGCGGTCATTACGGCACTCATGGATTTTAACTCTTCTTTTTGAGCTCCCATAAAATGATCTAAAAGTACATGATGGATGACGACAGCCGTGATGGAGAGCACTAGAACGAGTGCGATGCCAAAGACCAAATTAATTTGATATACCAGCTTCATCGGTTTGCACACTCCCTTTTGTTCTCAGACGATAGCCATGTCCCCATACCGCTTCGATCGGCACATGCTCCAACTTTTTTCGCATCCGCTTAATCAGATGATCAACGGCGCGGTCGCTTCCGAAGTAATCATCTCCCCACACAAATGTCAGTAGCTCATCTCTCGTAAAAGCTCGGTTCGGAGAATCGGCGAATACTTTTAACATTAAGAATTCCTTGTTGGTTAGATCTACTTCCTCTCCACACCAAAATACGCGTCTTTCCTCCAGCAGTAGTTGGAGATGGCCCACTTCGAGGCGAGCGTATGTAGTTAGGCTATTTGCTCCTTCTGAGGGGCTGCTCATTTTATACCACCGCTGAAGCTGACGTTTAATACGCGCTACCAGCTCCCGGGGGCTGAACGGCTTGACCAGATAGTCATCGCTTCCAAGCTCCAACCCTAATATTTTGTCAACCTCATTGTCTCTTGCAGAAATCATAATGATCGGCACTTCTGCCTCACTCCGGATTCGTCTACAAAATTCGTACCCGTCCATGCCGGGAAGCATAATGTCGAGTACCCACATGTCCGGTGGGCTTGTCTGCCACAAAGTCCATGCTTCCTCGGCACTGCCGAGACCGATGGTTCGGTAATTTTCCTTTAACAAATAGGCTTCCACAAGATTGCGTATATGTTGATCATCGTCCACTACGGCAATGAGATAGTTTTTATTCATTCAAGGTACCTCCAGATTTTTCTGTATTCAGTATATCAAGCTGGGATCAGTTATGGAGGAGTGCCATCGTTTTTCCACAAATCAGCCAATGATCTGCCACACCCTTTTCGTAAACTTGGACTTGTAATATATTTGAACCGAAGAGGAGTGTTGTATTCATGAATCATCATCCTATAATTAAAAAGTTGGTCCTGTCCGCTTTGCTGATGTCCACGGTTGCTGCCCCGGCTGTAACGAACGCTGCTAGCGTACCCGAAGAAACAAACCCTACAGCAGTAACCCAAGGCACCTCTGCTCCGGCAGCTAAGGTATTAACGATTTCCATGTCCACTGTAAGCAGACTGGCTGATCCCTTGGAGCTAGCCAAAACCTACGCACCGAATACGCTGGAAGAGTGGGAGAAGACGCTGGAGCAATATAGGAAGATCGTTGGAGAAAAGAGTGGAATTTCATTTGTTACCGTTATGGATAAGACTAACATTACCCCCGCTCAAGCTTATGAGATACTTGATCAAGCTATAGAAGTAAATCTCGATGAGATGATTGTAGACAGTATTGCCATACCGGCGGAAGCTGGAGAAGCGAGCAATCAAGTTTTCTTCTCCTCTGAAGCTGTGGAGGTTAAGAAAATGGCGATTGAAGCTGAAGGATCTGGATCATCTAGCGAAGCGGATCTTGCCTTCGCTAAGGCACGAATCGCTCTATCTGTCGCATCTGAATCCAAAGATGCCACTGAGATTAAGGAAGCTTTAAACAAGCTATTGGCACAGTACAAGCAGCAAATCGCGGATTACGAAACAGCAAAGTAAAGACATAGAGAGAAAAGCTCACAAGAAGAACATATAAGGAGATATTGAAAATAAGACCATCCCTGTTCCAGTCACGGCTGAGACAGGGATTGTTTTATGATTCCGGAATTTTTCTGGAGAAGGGCTGCCTGTGAAGCCCTTTTCTGCAATAATGTACTATTCTTCCATCGACTAAAAGCTCTATAATGCAAGGGAATTTCCTTGTAAGGAGCTAACATCATGAATTTTTCTTCATTTTTTATTTATTGTTTTGTTGTAGCGTTCTCACCTGGTCCGTCCAACATCGTCATTCTGGCGGCGGTTCAGAACGAGGGCATGAAAAAAGCACTACGATATATCGCCGGGGCGTCGCTCGCTTTTTTCATGTTAATCGCTGCCTCGGTTTTCCTGAACAGCAGACTAGGCTCCGGGATGCCAGCTATATTGTCATTCATGCGCATCGGGGGCAGCTTGTTCATGCTGTACCTGGCTTATCAAATCTACAGAATGGATGTATCCAACAACGCCTCTAAGCAGGCTACTTCATTTACGTCTGGTTTTCTGACGCAGTTTTTGAATCCTAAGGTTGTTGTGTTTACGCTAACCGTCATTCCAAGTTTTGTGATGCCGTATTATACATCGGGACCTGTACTATCAGCATTCGTAGTTATTGTGACGTTGATTGGGGTGGCCGCTTATGTGACTTGGGCGGTGTGTGGTACCCTTTTTCAAGGAATTATGCAAAAATATCAGAAGGCGAGTCAGACGATACTCGCATTGTTGCTGGTCTATTCAGCGATTACCGTGTCCGGCATCACGGAGTTCATAAAGGGGTGAAAGGGATGGAGCGCTTTATATATAAAAAATCGGCAGGGATTACTGCGCTATCAGCAAGTCTTACCGATTTCAAATATAAAATGCACTGTCATGAAGAGTATGCCCTGGGTGTAACCCTGCGTGGAATTCAAAAGTACGAACTTGACGGCAGCCAGCAGGCCTCCCACGAAAACGGTGTGATGCTGTTTCATCCGGAGCAAAATCATGACGGCTGGTCACAAGAAAAAACAGGTATAGACTACGTGATGATTTATATTCATCCTGAGCTTTTTTTGGAATTGATTCAGAAAAAGGATATTGTCCGATTCTCCACTCCGATCGTGTATCATGCTGGATTAGGGCAGAGCATTCTAAATTTGACCAAGGCCATATTCAACGATATGCCAGATGCTTTATGCAGCGAGCTGCTGCTGGGGATTGCCGGGAATTTTTCAGACGATATGTTCCTTACAAAAGGCAAAATAGATAGTATGTTCACGAAGAGGGCCAAAGAAATGATGCACGGTCATCTCGACCATGTTCTGCGTCTGGATGAGTTAAGCAACCAGTTCGGCATGTCCAAGTTTCAGTTCATCCGTTCCTTTAAAGCGAATATGGGAATCTCGCCTTATCAATATTATTTGAACTGCAAGGTGGAACGTGCGAAGCAGTTAATCGAGGACAGCAGGGATGTATATATGGCCGTTACTCAGTGCGGTTTCACAGACTTGGCCCACCTGAACCGTCATTTCAAGAATGTGTATGGAACGACAGCGTATGATTATATGTCCCACTTGGAGAGGTAAGGAGCCGACCACTCAAGATGTGCTGCATTATTAAATTAAAAAGAAAAGGCCATGGATTTGATATGATCCCCTTTAAGTAGACCGTGTGAAAAAGGCGCACTATAGTTTACTTGGAGGGGATTTTTTATGAGTAAAATTTAGGAAGACATACAGCATTGAGTTTAAACAAAAAGCGATGAACATGCGGCTTTTGTTTCAATTTCCAATTGGTGGGTATACTAATGCCAAATCATTTGGGAGGGTATATTCCGATGTGGTTACTTCTCTGTATGACTCTGCTTTTTTCACCGAACCAAGCTATTCCGCAGTTAACTGTAACACAGCCAATTGCAGGTGCGGCTCAAGTAGAGCTTTTTGATACGGACAAAGAGCGTGTAGTAGAAAGGTTCGATAATAGCGCATCGTTCCAGGCGGTGGCGCAAAGCTTATTAAATAGCGTGAATGGTCGGGTCATGGAAATAAATCCATCGCTTTCGAGGGCGATGATCGTCAAGATACCGTTAGCACCACCGAAAAAACTGATCCACAAACCTAGTGGTATCAATACAACGATCAGTGACGTATATGTCATTATGTCGAGAGAAAGACCGCGCCCGTATATGATTTTACGTACTACGGAGAATGAGATTTTGCTAGTTGAGTTTGCGGAAGAGACAGCTGAATTGAAAAAACTCGTTCACTTAACCCCCTGACTTTTGAATTTTCATAAAATGAATGAAATCTGGCTGAAGGAAGGTTCTGACACGGTCTATAACTTTGAACCCGCAGATTTGCCTGCTAATACGGTGCGGATTCACTATGTAAGAGAAGATCAGAAATATGATAATTTCGGATTGTGGCTATGGGAGCGGTCATTACGGCACTCATGGACTTTAACTCTTCTTTTTGAGCCCCCATAAAATGATCTAAAAGTATTTTGGCATACGGTAATAAAGTTAAATTCCATTATGATGTACCTGCATATATCAAAAAGCAATTAGCTGAAGCTGCTAAAAAGCTAAACATGACCGCGAAAAGGAAAGCTAAAGTAAGATAAATCTCCGCAAAGAAAGTTCCAAGGAACTTGATTTGTTCTAAAGCGATGCTCTGATAAGAGTAATCATATGGAAAAATGTGATAAATAAATTGTGGTTACGCTCCTTCTATATCTTACCATCAGTGTAATGTCAAGGTACCGGAAGAAGCAAGGATTCTTCATAAATATGAAATTTTAAAATTACAACTTTATCCTTTTGTCAGGCTTGGTAGTATTTTGTAAAATAGTGTTCGGTCAGGCGTTACAGCCTTTACCAATTCATGAAATAGGATTACATATTTTTAGGAGGAACTAGTTTTGAAAAAATGGACAGCAGGACTACTTAGCGTAATTTTGGTAATGGGGATCACGGCTTGCAGCAAAGACAAAGACAAAGAGGCCGAGAGCGCAGCAACTCCGCCTGCTGCAGAACAGCCGGCTACGGGTAAGACGGACGAAACGAAAACGGGAGCCGCCCCTTCAGTGGATGAATTAATCCAGAAATCGGCTGAGGCAAGCCAGAAGATGAAAAGTTTTTCTATGGATTCCGATATTAAGCAGAACATCGTGGTCAGCGCCGGGGAAAGCAAACAGGAACAAAAAGTGAACATTTCCATGAAAATCGATACCACGTTGGATCCACTGGAAATGTATCAGGAAATGAAGATGGAGATGCCGGGCCAAGGAACGCAGGACATCAAGCAATACATTACGCAAAAGGGCATCTACTCCCAGGTTGACGGCCAATGGGTTCAGATTCCCAAGGAGCAGGAGCAGGAAATTCTTGACAGCATGAAGGCGACCACGCAAGGACCGGAAAAACAGTTGGAGCAGTTTAGAACCATAGCCAAAGACGCCAAGGTAAGCGAAGAAGGCGATCAGTATATCCTGACGGCCGACGTTTCCGGCGATAACCTTAAGGAGCTGGCGAAGACCTACATGGGCCAAGCCGGCGGCGAAAATGAGCAAACTGCGGCGATGCTGGAACAAATGAATATCAAAAGCATGAAGATTACGATTGGCATGAATAAGGATACGTATTTTCCAACCAAGACCGATATGAACATGGTCATGGAAATGGAACAGGAAGGACAGAAGGTCTCTCTTGAAATGGAGATGACTAGCGGACTTTCCAAGCATAACGAAGTCGATAAGATCGAAGTGCCGCAAGAAGCGCTCGACAGCGCGAATTAAGCCAAAATACGAACAAGCAAAAGACGCCGTCGTCCTTTCCTAAGGACGACGGCGTTTTTTTGGCAGTAAGATACCGCTGATGTTTATGGCATCGGCGATATTTGCGTTTATCAAGAACTTTACGGTTGTTCCCATGCTGATCAAAGAGATCTATGATGACATGTCTAGTCAGCTTCCAGATATTATCATCATGAAAACACACTTGACGATTAGTAAAAGCAAGAATAATATGGTATGTGCAAGCGTTTCCACAACATCGTTTTCAAGTTATCGTTCTAGTCGTGGAAAATGAATGAAAAATGGCATTTTTCATGTATATGGCGCTTTTTCAAAAGGAATACCGCACACTTTTGTGAAAACGTTTGCGCAGCGAACAAAAATAATCATTCATCTTAAGAGGAGGTTAAATGAAAAATGGGATTACCAGTAGAAAGGAAGAAATTATGTTCCATTATCATGATTGTCGCTCTCGTATGTTCACTTATCGGTATCACTCCACTCGAAGTACAAGCGGATGCTGCAAAAGATCAGGGTGTAACGAGCGTTGACAAAATTTCTGCCAATCATATACGGGTTCACTATAACCGAGCAGATGGAAATTACGAAAGTAAGGGACTTTGGATTTTTGATGATGTAGCGTCTCCCTCACAAAATTGGGCTACTGGTGCAACAGCCTTCCCTAAAGGGCAAAAGGACAGCTATGGCGCTTATGTTGACATTGAGTTGAAATCCGGTGCCCAAAAAGTCGGGATCGTTGTTGTTGACCGCACAAGCGGTGACAAGGACGGAGGCGACAAAAAGTTGGCTATTGCTTCACCGGAAACGAATGAAATCTGGTTGAAGGAAGGTTCTGACACGGTCTATAACTTTGAACCCACAGATTTGCCTGTTAATACGGTGCGGATTCACTATGTAAGAGAAGATCAGAAATATGATAATTTCGGATTGTGGCTATGGGGAGATGTGGCGGAACCGTCCAAAGACTGGCCCGTGAGCGCAACGAAGTTCCCTTCAGGGCAGAAAGACCGTTATGGGGCTTATGCGGACGTCCTGATTAAAGATAAAGCTCAAAAAATCAATTTTCTTGTTTTGGATCCCGCTAAAGGAGATGCGGGTAAAGATGCTGGTGACAAGAGTTTCAGTCTTTTGGATAAGTACAATCATCTTTTCATAAAAGAAGGGGATAACAACGTATACATTTCACCTTACGGCGAAATGGCTACCGGGCTGGTATCAGCTGAGATTTTATCTCCTGGCAAAATGCAGCTTGGCTTTACAATGACAGAAGGATTAGAAGCGGATACTCTAAAAAAAGAAATTGAGGTCAAGGATAAAGACGGTAAACCGGTGAGAATTGGTTCCGTTAAAATCACTGGTGAAAAGAATGTTGAAATCACCTCACATTTCAAACTCGATGATGCGCCGTTCGGTGTGACCTATTCCGGCAAAACAGTATCTGCCGCAAATGGCTGGAGAATGCTGGATGAAATGTACTATTACGATGGCAATGATCTCGGTGCTACATATGAAGCTGATGGCGGCGTTATGCTCAAACTATGGGCTCCGCTCGCAAGCAACGTAAAAGTCAACTTTTATAGTAAAGAGAACTCCTCCAAGTTGATTGGCAATGCCCAGTTGAGCAAAGGGGATAAAGGTGTCTGGAGCACTCAGGTAAAACCGAGCCAATTGGATGTTCAGGATCTGAATGGATATTTTTATCAGTATGAAGTAACAAACAACGGTGTGACGAAAAAAGTACTGGATCCCTATGCTAAATCGATGGCCGAATTCAGAGTGAATACGAAAGGCGAACCTGGACCGGACGGCGATACTGTTGGTAAGGCTGCCATTGTGGATTTGAGTAAAACGAATCCGGCAGGCTTTAGCTCTGCGAACATTCCCGGTTATGAGAAGAGAGAGGATGCTATCATCTGGGAAATTCATGTTAGAGACTTTACTTCAGACCCTTCCATTGAAGGAGATTTGCACAATGCAACGTGGGGATCATACGATGCCTTTAAACACAAGCTCGATTACATCAAATCACTCGGAGTAACACATGTTCAATTACTTCCTGTCATGGCATGGTACTACGGGGATGAAGCCGCGATGAAGACCAGAGAACTGGAATACTCGGCACAAAACAATGAATATAACTGGGGCTATGACCCCCACAGTTACTTCTCGCCGGATGGAGCCTATTCCCAAAATCCGAAAGATCCGGAATTGAGAGTCAAGGAACTGAAAGCGATGATTGATGCTATTCACGAGGCAGATATGGGCGTCGTACTTGACGTGGTCTACACGCATATGGCGAAGGCGGATTTCCTAAATGATATCGTGCCTAACTACTATGCGTTCCAGGATGCAACCGGAAACTTTATCGGGGGCTTCGGGAATAATCTGGCTACGAATCATAAAATGGCTGAGAAGCTGATGGTCGACTCGGTTAAGTACTGGTTCGATGAATACAAAATCGACGGTATGCGCTGGGATATGATGGGTGATGCGACCTACGAATCTGTACAAAAAGCCTATGATGCAGCAGCCGCAATCAATCCTGACGCGTTGTTTATTGGCGAAGGATGGAGAACATTTGGCGGACATCTGTCCGATCCTTCCCTGGCAGGGAAAGGGGCAGATCAGGACTGGATGGACAAAACAAACGATGTCGGCGTATTTTCCGATGAATTCCGCAACGAATTGAAATCCGGCTTCGGTCATGAAGGTGAGCCTAGATTTATTACGGGTGGGGCTCGTGATATCGACACTATTTTTAATAACATTAAAGGTCAACCAGGAAATACCAAGGCAGATGATCCAGGAGATATAGTTCAGTATATCGAGGCGCATGACAATTTGCCGCTGTATGATATTATTGCGCAGTCGATCAAGAAGGACCCTTCGATTGCGGCTAATGATCAGGAAATTCATAAGCGCATCCGGCTCGGTAACCTGCTCACGCTGACTTCGCAAGGTACGGCGTTTCTTCATGCTGGACAGGAATACGGCAGAACGAAGCAGTGGAAAGGGGAAGGAGTGCCTGAACAGAAATATCATGAGTTAAAGGATGAATCCGGGAAAGCCTTCGGTTATTTCGTTCATGACTCTTATGATTCTTCGGACGCAATCAATATGTTTGAATGGAATAAAGCAACAAATGGCGTGAAGTATCCTGAGAATTATAAAACTAAACAATTTACGGCAGGGTTGATTGAGTTAAGAAAGTCAACAGATGCGTTTAGATTGGGCAGCCAATCTCTGGTTAACTCGAATGTTACACTGCTCCAGGCTTCAGAAGTCAAAGATCAGGATCTGATTATTGCTTATAAGAACAAGGCTACGGATGGAACGGGAGTTTATTATGTATTTGTGAACGCCGATCAGAAAGAGAGAACACTAACACTACGTGAAGATCTGACTCCAGGTATTGTCCTTGTCGATCAGGATGAGGCGGGAACCACCGGTGTATCGACTAAATCAGGTTTTACATTAACATCGAAGTCTATCACACTAGAGCCACTAACTTCGGTTGTTATTAAGATGGAATCGGCTGCCGGTGGCGATTCTGAAGAAGGAAAGACATTTACGGATATCAGTGGTCACTGGGCAGAAACTTCCATAAAAGAGCTTGCAGCCAAGCAGATCGTGAAGGGCACAAGTGACACGAAGTTCAGCCCGGATCAGCAGCTGACACGGGCACAGTTTGCAGCGATGCTCGTTCGGTCCTTGAACCTTAGTGATCAAGGCCAAGAAAGCGTAGCATTCAAAGATGTGGATAGTAAAGCGTGGTATGCATCGGCTGTGGCGACAGCCTATCATCATGGGCTGGTGAGTGGTAAAGGCAAGGATGTTTTCGCACCGAATGCCGCTATCACCCGTGAAGAAACGGCCGTCATGCTTCTCCGTGCTTACCAAACGAAGGGGAATGTCTTCTCCTCGTCAGAGGAAGCGCCAGTATTAAAGGACAAAGAGCAAATTTCACCTTGGGCAGCCAAAAAAGTGAATGAAGCCTTGTCGCTTGGTCTCATGAAAGGACACGCCAACGGCAAGTTTGCGCCTAAGGCGGCAACAACTCGTGCAGAAAGCTCACAGGCCATTGTGAACCTGTGGAATCAACTTCAGTAATGATCTGTTTGGAAAGGAAATAGGGATATCTCTCAGAAAAAAGAAGAAGCAGGTCGCTCAAGGATTCATCCTTGGGCGGCCTGCTTTGATTTGTTTTTAAAATGGACAAGCACGAAGCATCTTACAACAGACAAAAGGGGTCAGCCAAGCAAATGAGGAGATGGCGCGACACCTTACCGCAAGTTAAGGGGACCAAAGAGAAGACCATGTAATGGGTATTTCTTTCTTGCCATACAGTTGTCAACAAGGGTGGTTTATGCTGTTTTCAGAAAGAGGTTATCGAAACTTCCATGAAGGAAAGGACGGAATTTGAGTGAATAAATCACCAAACACAAACAAAATCGGAGTCGTTATTACGGGATTGCTGCTCGCGATTCTTATGGCTTCAATGGACAACACGATTGTGGCAACCGCGATGGGAACCATTATCGGCGAGATTGGAGGTCTCGACAAGTTTGTCTGGGCTACTTCAGCGTATATGGTTGCGGAAATGGCTGGCATGCCGATCTTCGGCAAGCTGTCGGATATGTACGGTCGAAAACGGTTTTTCATTTTCGGGATCATCGTGTTTATGATCGGTTCAGCCCTGTGCGGGACAGCGGAGTCCATCGTTCAGCTGAGTCTGTACAGAGCAGTTCAAGGCATTGGGGCAGGCGCGATGGTATCGATCGCTTTCACGATTATGTTCGATGTCGTCGCACCTGAGAACAGAGGCAAGATGACGGGTATGTTCGGAGCGTTGTTCGGTTTATCGAGCATTGCGGCTCCACTGCTTGGCGGTTACATCACGGAACATATTCACTGGGTGTGGATTTTCTACATCAACTTGCCGCTCGGTCTGATTGCTTTCTTCCTGATCGTGCTCTTCTACAAGGAATCGGCGGAGCATTCCAGACAGAAGATCGATTTTCTCGGCGCGATCCTGTTAGTGGGGGCTGTCATCTGCCTGATGTTCGCTGTTGAACTGGGCGGTAAACAGTATGCATGGGATTCCCCGCAAATTATCGGTATGTTTGCAGGTTTTGTTGTCCTGAGTGTTCTGCTTGTGTTTGTAGAAAAAAGAGCGGCTGAGCCGATCATTTCATTCCGTATGTTCCGCAATCGGCTGTTCACGACAAGCAATCTGGTCGCCATGCTCAGCGGCGCGGCGTTTATGACGGCCTCCATGTTCATTCCGATTTACATCCAAGGCGTGCTGGGCGGTACAGCTTCGAATGCCGGGCTTGTACTGCTTCCGATGATGGTCGGTTCAGTCGTGACGGCAACTGTGGGTGGATACTTAATGTCTAAGCTACCGTACCGTTCCATTCTCATTCCGACACTCCTGGTTCTGATCGCAGGACTTGCACTTTTGACCGCATTGAACACAGCATCACCGCGGCTTCTCATCACGGTGTATATGATTCTGGTCGGTCTCGGCATCGGGTCCTCCTTCTCGGTGCTCAGCAGCGCGGCCATCCATTCGTTTCCGGCTGCGCAGCGGGGCGCGGCAACTTCTACGCTGAATTTTAATCGTTCACTTGGCATGACACTGGGCATTACGATATTCGGGATATTGCAAAGCCATTCGCTTACCGGCAAGCTCACGGAGGCCTTCGGCAGCAACGGAGCGGAGAATATGGCCTCAGCCGGTGTGGACTTTAGTGATCCGTATGTATTACTGAATCCCACAGTACGCCAATCTATGGATGTGTCCGCACTCAGCACCATTACGGAAGGATTATCATCATCGATTGCAGGGACTTTTGCTTGGAGTCTTATCCCGGCCGTTCTGGCTTTGGCGGCAGCGTTTGGCATGACGAAGGAGAAGCTGGACCCGGAAGCACAGGATGAGGATTATGCGACTTCTCATTAATATGATTGTGCTGCATGGTATTTACACCATGCAGCATATCAATCTATCTAAATCTATCCCAGTATCGAGAAAATAAGTGGTATATAATGGAATGTATTGATGTTTTGAGGGGAGCGGACGAAATGAAACTCGAACGGCTCATGGCGATCACGATGATTTTATTAAACCGCAGGCGGGTGCAAGCACAGGAATTGGCAGATAAGCTGGAAGTATCGCTACGTACCATCTATCGGGATTTGGAGTCACTCAGTCTTGCTGGTATTCCTATTGTGTCGTATACGGGAATGGAGGGCGGCTATGAGATCATGGATAACTTTCGTCTGGACCGGCAGATGCTGTCTTTTGATGAGCTTGTTGCCCTGTCTACCGCGCTTCGTGGTCTTCAATCGACACAGGCACTCGATCCAACCAATATAGATCGTCTGCTCGACAAGGTAGGGGCTTTGGTTTCCCAGGCAGAGCAGGGACGTCTCGGAGACAGTGATCTGGTGCAGATTGATTTTACCCCATGGAAAAAAAGTGAGGCGGAACGAGATAAATATGAAGCGGTGCATCAGGCAGTAAAAGACAATAAGCTGATCCTCTTTCATTATACGGATGCTAAAGGCGATGACACGGAGCGCAAAATCGAACCCATGGGACTTGCGCTTAAGGGGTACGCTTGGTATCTGCACGGTTATTGTTTGAGTCGTGAGGATTACCGGACTTTTAGGCTTTCCCGCATACGGGATCTTCAGGTTCTGTCAGATTCTTTTAATCGACGGGATATGCCGCTTTCGATAATGAACGCGCAATGGGTCAAGCCGAGACAACAGACGATCGATCTCGTGCTTCGTATCTCTGGTGATGCTAAGGTGTATGCTGCAGATCATTTTGATGAGAATGAAATCGAGAGGTTGGCAGACGGCTCACTTCTGGTAAGGGCCAGACTTCCTCATGAGAAGTGGCTTATTAGCTTTTTGCTGCAGATGAAGACGGATGTATTAATTTTGGAACCAGCTCATATCGCTGCGGAGGTAAGGAAGACGGCGCTGGAAGTAGCCGCCTTGTATCTCGATTCCGGTCAACCGGTGTCAGAAAGATTAGGTTATGATCCAAACTTCAATCATTCAGGTGACCTAGGGGGGCATTAATCTTGAATCTTGCAGATAAAGTGGCGATCGTGACGGGTGGCGCACGGGGAATTGGACGTTCGGCGTCCATTCTGTTAGCGAAGCGAGGAGCTAAGGTGGTCGTTAACTACTTAACAAATACAGAAGCAGCTGAATCGTTGGTTGCTGACATTAAGGCTAATGGTGGGGAGGCGGTTGCCTTTCAAGGTGATGTGCGTGAGGAGGATCAGGTTCTGAAGCTTGTTTCCAGAGTGAAGGAGACGTATGGTCGCCTGGATATTTTGGTATGCAACGCGAATATGGGTTTTGTGGCAAAATCTTTTGCCGAGATGTCCTGGGAGGAATTCTCCCCGAAGCTGAATGATGAATTGCGGGCGGCGTTCGTCACGACGAAAGCTGTGATTCCATCCATGATGCAGCAGAAGTCCGGTCGTCTGATCTACATCTCCAGCAGTCTGGGTAAGGACCCTTCCCCATATATGATTGCACATGGGACAGCGAAGGGCGGGCTGAATACGTTCGCTGTATATATTGCGCAAGAGCTTGGTCCGTACGGTATTACCGCCAATGTTGTTGCTCCCGGTCTGGTACAGACGGATGCAACGGCCGGGATGACGAAACAAGAGCTGCAGATGATCGGCAGCTTTACGCCGCTTGGCCGTGTAGCCGAGCCTGATGACGTGGCAGGTGTAATCTCCTTCCTGGCAAGCGACGACGCCCGGTTTGTGACGGGAACGTATACGCCTGTGACAGGTGGACTCACTATGGAATAAGTCTCGCTACCGTCCGATTCCGGAACTTAAAAATAGCCTAAGGAAAAAGCCCTTCATCAAAACAGGTCAGGGATCTGCTTGATGAAGGGCTTGCTGATTTACATAGAGACACAATACTGTTCGTCTCACCATACAGGCTCCGGAAGCGCGATGTAGCGTTATATGACGATGGTTTCTTATTGAGTTATTGCTTTTTTATACAAAACTTTTGGATAACCATAAACATCACAAGTGCTATGCCGACAAGTATGCCGCTTACTAAACCCACATAGTCTATTGAACTTATTCTTATTACTCCTCCACCAATAATTGCCCCTAATCCGATTCCTAAGTACAAAGCCGATGCACTGAAAGAGAGAGTCATTGAAGCCTGACTAGGACTCAATGAAATCAAGTAGGAATTTAAAGCAGGATTAAGTGCAAACCCTGGAATCCCCCATAAAAGGGCAACAATAGAGGCTAGAGCAATAGTCGTATAGCCCGGCGTTAGCAACGTTAATAGTGAAAAAGAGAAAAGGATAATACTGAATCCTCCCAATGACATTTTTAAAGTTGTTGACGCCCCAATTCGATCCGTTCCGTAGCCTCCTATAAGGTTTCCAAATAGGCTACCAATTCCAAAGAGCAGAAGAAACCAACTAATATTATGTAAAGTAGTTATCTTGTTCAGAATAGGTGCTATATACGTATATGTCGCAAAACCACCGATTGTAGCTATAATGCTAACAGTTAACGTCAATAACACTTGGGAATTTAAACTACGTAATCGCGTTCTTAAAGAAACGGTTTCTTCCCTTTCAATAGTTGGCAGAATCATCATAATTCCGATCGTAGTAATAAGCGACATGATCGTAACTAGAAGGAAAGAGTAACGCCAATTTAATGCATTGCCAATCCATGTTCCTATAGGTGCTCCCAAAATTAACCCTAATGTTATACCTGCAGTAATAAAAGATAATGCTTTTCCTCGTTTTGATTCAGGCACTAATCTTGCTGATGCAGCCATTGCTAAAGGGGTGAAAAGGGACGCCGACAGTGCTGCTAATATACGAGTAACAAATAACCATTCAAATGAAGGTACAATGGCAGAAAGCCCATTTGATACCGTAAACACTAACATGGATAGTATAAGTAGTCTTTTGAGTGGTAAATTGAAAGCCAATGTTCCTAAGACGGGTGCACCTATAGCGTAAGCTAAAGCAAAAGCTGTTACTAATTGTCCTGCAGCAACGATGGAAACATTAAGGTCATCAGCAATACTTGGTAATATCCCGGCAATGACAAAATCATCCGTACCGATAATAAAAGTACCTAATATCAAAATAAAAAGACGGTAATTCATTTGATGTCACTACCTTCACCCTGATATTTTACCTTAGTCCAGAATTTAATTAAGTCTTCCAACTCTGATTCAACTTCTTTTAAGTTTTTTATTTGTTCACGAGTTCTTTCTAGTTTTTCCTTGTAAAGAAAGATAGCAGAAGAAGCGCACTCAGAGTTGTTATCTACAGGATGTAGGGATCCACAAGATAAAACAGGATATATCTCCTCGATATTCAAACCTAAGTCAAGGAATAGTTGAACTGCTTTAACCCTCTCCATGTCCTTTTCGCTGTAGATTCGGTACCCATTTTCTAATCGTTTTGGATGAATTAATTTTTTTTCCTCATAATATCGAATGGATCGGATACTGGCTCCGGTTTTAAGTGATAATTCACCTATTTTCATATGGTTCTGCCCTCCATAATTACTAAGTTATACCCATAGTAAAGTATGACATCGTGTGAGGGTCAATAAGAAGTAGCCAAAGACAGTGGATGCAGAATCATTCTAATTATCAAAAAGAAAAGCCCTTCATCAAACGGATCAGAGATCTGCTTGATGAAGGGCTTGCTGATTTACATAAAGACGCAACAGTGGCTCGACTCACCTCGCAAGCTCCAAAGCACGTTGTGGTGTTACCTGACCGCGGTCGATCACATGAAGTACTTCATACATGAGGTACACGCAGGTACTAATGTTCATGCGGCCTCATCATGTTTCACATTAACGCGCCTGTATCGCGCCACTATCAATTTCCTCCATATGATGGCAAGCTGTAAGATGGTTTTCGGCCCCGTGCTGCACTGGACGCAGCTCAGGAACTTCGGTCTTGCAGCGGTCGCTTGCATACATACAGCGGGTATGGAAACGGCAGCCCGATGGCGGATCGATCGGGGAGGGTACGTCACCCTTCAACAGAATACGCTCGGCTTTTCGGTTCGGGTCGAGGGTTGGGATAGCTGACAGCAGGGCGCGTGTATACGGATGCCGCGGCTGATGGAACAACGATTTTTTATCAGCAATCTCCACAATGGTCCCCAGGTACATGACGATGATTCGGTCGGAAATATGACGGACGACTCCGAGATCATGCGAGATGAACAGGTATGTTAGCTTGAATTCCCGCTGCAGGGACTTCATCAGGTTGAGAACTTGAGCCTGAATCGAGACGTCGAGGGCCGATACGGCCTCGTCGCTGATGATCAGCTTCGGATTGACCGCCAGCGCACGGGCGATGCCGATTCGTTGCCGCTGACCACCGCTGAATTCATGTGGATACCGGTCCGCCTGATGGGGTGACAAGCCGACAGTCTCTAGCAGTTCGATGGCTCTCTGCCGCCGCTCGTTCTTGGGCACGATATTTTGGATTTCCATCGCTTCTTCCAGTACCTGTACGGCCGTTTTTCTCGGATTAAGAGAAGCGTAAGGGTCCTGGAAGATCATCTGCAGGTCTTTGCGTTTTTGGGTCATTTGTTTTTTGCTTAGCGAGAGTAGATTACTTCCGTCAAAAATCACCTCACCGGAGGTTGGTTCGTCCAGTCGTAAAATCGCACGCCCCGTCGTGGATTTTCCGCAGCCCGATTCGCCTACTAAGCTGACGGTTTCGCCTTCATAGACGGTGAAGGAAATGTTGTCGACGGCTTTGACGTAGTTGACGGTTCGTCCAAAGACGCCGCCCTTGATCGGGAAATACTGCTTTAAGCGGTTCACGGTCAGAAGTTCTTTGCTCATGTCTTCACCTCCGGCGTTGTCTCCCATAGATCGGTGAACATCCAGCAGCGCACTTTGTGGTTGCCACCCAGTTCGTTTAGCTCCGGCATCGCTTCGCGGCACAGATCCTGTGCATGGGGGCAACGCGGTGCAAACCAGCAGCCAGCTAGCGCTGCATAAGGACTCGGAACGGAACCCTTAATCGCTTCAAGCTCCTTCTGGTCGATGTCATGGCGGGGCAGTGAATTCAATAGCCCAACCGTATACGGGTGCTTCGGCTCCTTGAATAAAGTCTGGACATCACTGAATTCCACAACTTTTCCGCAATACATGACAGCAACATCGTCACATGTCTCCGCCACAACGCCAAGATCATGTGTAATAAAGATGACTGACATATGCAGCCTCTGCTGAAGTTCCTGAATGAGCTCCAAAATTTGAGCTTGTATGGTTACGTCCAGCGCCGTCGTTGGCTCATCTGCAATGAGCAGATCCGGATTGCAGGCCAGAGCCATGGCAATCATAACCCGCTGACGCATCCCCCCGGACAGCTGGAATGGATATTGTTTCACTCTCTTTTCGGGAGAGGGGATACCGACGAGACGCAGCATCTCCACTGCTTTGTCCATCGCTTTCCGCTTGCCCATATTTTCATGAACCTGATAGACCTCCGCGATCTGCTCACCGATGGTGAAGACAGGATTCAATGAGGTCATCGGCTCCTGAAAGATCATCGATATTTGATTCCCTCGGATGTCACGCATCTGCCTACCCGTTTTGTTCAGCAGATTGTCCCCATTGTATAGTATCTCACCACCGATAATGCGGCCCGGTTCTGAAATCAGACGCAGAATAGATAATGATAAAATGCTTTTCCCCGAGCCTGATTCGCCTACGATGCCAAGGGTTTTGCCTTTACGGACGGTAAGGCTCACGCCATCCACCGCTTTCACCTCGCCGCGGTCTGTGAAAAATGAAGTCTGCAGGTTGTTAATCTCCAGCACTGGCTGCTTAGGGTCCATCCTTCCTCACTCCTTCCTTCCTTACAGATATATAAGGATCAATCGAAATCGATTCGTTTATTGAAATATTTATAGGAGATGTCCACGAGTAAATTCACGAACACAAATGTCAAGGAGATGATCAGAATTGCAGCCTGGACGACCGGAAAATCTCTCCCCCGGATCGAATCGATCACATACCGTCCCATGCCGTTGACCGCGAAGACCGATTCAGTTAACACGGCTCCTCCCAGGAGACCGCCGAATTCCAGTCCGATGACGGTAATGACGGGAATCATCGCATTTTTCAGAGCATGTCTGTATATGATGACGCGTTCCCGGACGCCCTTAGCCTGAGCGGTACGGATATAATCCTGACCGATCACCTCCAGCATGCTGGAGCGGGTCATTCGGGCGATTATGGCGGCGCCACCCGTACCGAGCGTAATGACCGGAAGAATGGTCTGTGACCAGGTTCCCCACCCGGAAGGGCGGAACCACCCTAAATCGACGGCGAAATATTGGATCAACATGAGTCCGAGCCAGAAGTTCGGCATGGACAGTCCGAATAAGGCAATAAGCATGACGCTGACATCGGCGGGGGAGTTCCTTTTTACCGCGGAAATAATGCCAGCAGTCAGACCGAGGAAGACGGCAAACATCGTACTGTACAATGCAAGCTCCACGGTAATCCAGAAGCGGCTCTTGAAAATCTCATCAGCAATTGGACGGCTGCTACGGATCGAGTCTCCCAGATCGCCCTGGGCCAGCTGGCTGACATAGTTCCAATACTGTAAGGGCAGGGGGTCATTCAAGCCGAGGCTCTCCCTGATTTGCTCCACTTTCTCTTTTGGAGCGCCTTCTCCGACAATGACCTGCGCCGCATCGCCCGGAATAAGGTGCATGAGCAGGAAGACAATAATCGTCACTCCGATGACGACCGGAATGGTTTGAATTAGCCTTCGAACGGTATACATGAGCATGTGTGCCGGCTCCTTTTCTTTAAAATATAAGAAAGTATAAGTTTCATGCTGCATACTTGACTTATATTTCTCGAAGAAACACTGCCGCCCTGTATTAAGGACACCGAAAGCGTTTCTTCTTGGATTTCAACAATGTCTAAGATCGGAGGTAGGGGATGGTTAACGGCAGTTAGTGCTATTTTTTCGTCTTCGGATCGAGCACGTCCCGCAGACCGTCACCCAGCAAGTTAAAGGCAACCACAACGAGGACGATGGAAAGGCCGGGAAAGAGGGCGACATGAGGGTGCTCCGTAATATAGTTGCGTCCGTCGTTCAGCATCGCACCCCATTCCGGCGTAGGCGGCTGTGCGCCAAGTCCAAGGAAGGACAGGCCGCTGGCCGTCAGGATCGCAACGGCAATACGGAGGGTAGCCTGGACGATAATAGGGGATGAGATGTTTGGCAAAATATGCTTGAAAATGATCCGGCTGTCGCTGGCTCCGAGTGATCGCATGGCGTCGATGTATTCCAACTTGCGTACCGCCAGTGTTGAGCCCCGGACAATCCGGGCGAAGGTTGGGATGGAAAAAATACTGACAGCAATAATTACGTTGAACAGGCTTTTTCCGAGAACGCTTACAATCGCCAATGCCAGCAGAATACCCGGAAATGCAAGCATGATATCGGTGATACGCATGATGATGGAATCCAGCTTACCGCCGTAATAACCGGAAACGACCCCCAGTACAATGCCAAATGCTGCTCCGATGATAACCGAGATGAAACCGACTGACAGTGTAAGCTGCATTCCATGAACAATGCGCGTAAATATATCCCGTCCGTTATGGTCCGTACCGAACCAGTGATCGGCCGAAGGTTTTAGCAGTTTAGAAGAATAGTCGACGATTGTGGGATCGTACCGGGTGAGTAATGGACCTATGACCGAGGCAACGATTACAAAAATGAGAAAGTAGCCTCCCAGCAGTGCCGCTTTATTTTTTCGCAGATTCATGTAAAAAGATTTCCATCTTCGCTGCCGAGCCCGGCTTTGTCCGGATTCTGCTGTAACTGGTGCTGCCGTCAGGTTACGCAAGTGGAATCACCCTTTCTCCAAATAATTGACCGAAGGATAAATAGAGATTTCTAGTATTAAATATGAATTACTCAAATATATGTTTAATACTGGGAAAATATTTTTATTTTTTAATTGAGAAGGGGAGTGCTCGGTTATGGCAGGTAGCAAAAGATTGAGGTGGGTTTTTCCATTCTTGGTTATCGTGATAATGTTGTTTGTATCGGCATGCAGTGGTAACAGTGGTAGCAGCGGTAGCGGAGAGAATAAACCGCCGGAAGGAAACAGCGGTAACACTACGCCTCCGGAAACCGGAAACAAGTATAAAGAAGAAGGTAAAACCGCCGAGGGCGGAGCAAAGGATCTTGTTGTCGCCTGGCTGTCCGATCCTCCTTCCATGGACCCACATATGTCGACAGATCAGCAAACGAGTGTAATGACAACCCATATCTATGACACACTTCTCAAGCATGACAAAGACCTTAAAATTCAACCAAGTCTAGCCGAAAGCTGGAAAGCGGTAGATGATGTTACTTGGGAGTTCAAGCTGCGTCAGGGTATAAAATTCATTGATGGCTCTGTTTTCAATGCGGAAGTCGTGAAGGCGAATATCGACCGGATGCTGGATCCGAAGGTGGCTTCCCCGCGTGCCGGATTGGTAGATATGGTCAAGGAGGTTAAGGTGATTGACGAGAATACGGTGCAGTTCGTTACTGCTTATCCGTTCTCGCCGCTGCTTGCTCATCTGGCCCATCCTGGAGTAGGCATGGTCAGTGCCGAAGGCATTAAGCAGGATTATGAAAAAGTGAATGCCGGTGAGAAGGCAGGCGCATATCTGGCTCAAAATCCGGCGGGCACAGGCACGTTTAAGCTGGACAACTGGAATCCAGGGCAGGAAGTAAAGCTTGTCCGTAACGATGATCACTGGGGAGAGAAAGCAAAAGTGGACAGCGTAACCTTTAAAGTTGTCAGCGAAGACGGTACTCGGATTGCCGAGCTGGAAACGGGTTATGCACATGTTATTGATCCGGTATCACCAAGCAGTATCAGCCGCGTTGAAGGTTTGGATGGTGCGTCTCTGAACCGCCAAGCCTCGCTCAGCCTGTCCTATATCGGATTTAATATGCAAAAAAAGCCGTTTGACGATGTCCGTGTGCGTCAGGCATTGTCCATGGCAATCAACAAAGATGAGATTATTTCAGGTATTTATGAAGGGACAGGAATACCTGCCGTCGGTCCGTTGGCTCCAAACGTCAACGGTTATGACGCCTCCGTCAAACCGATCGAACATAACATGGAAAAAGCGAAAGAACTGATGAAAGAGGCTGGATTAGAAAAGGGCTTCTCCACGACGATCTGGACAAATGATAATCCGGAGCGGATCAAAATTGCGGAATATGTGCAGTCGAAGCTGAAAGAGCTGAATGTTGAAGTGAAGATCGAAGTGATGGAGTGGGGCGCTTATTTGGCTCAGACAGCCGAAGGCAAGCATGATATGTTTGTGCTCGGCTGGTCTACGGTAACAGCTGATGCTGACTATGGCTTGTATCTGGTGTTCCATTCCGCAAACGTCGGGGAGCCGGGCAACCGGACCTTTACGAAGGATGCGGAGCTGGATCGACTGCTGGACGAAGGACGTAAAGAGAATGATCCGGCTAAACGCCTAGCGTTGTATCAGCAGGCCCAGGAAAAACTTGTCGAGCTGGCTCCGATGCTGTACATTCATCATCAGGAATATTTGGACGGTGTCAGCGACAAGGTGAAGGGATATTGGAGACATCCGAATGGTATCATGCAATTTCATGGCGTATCGATTGAGCCTTAGAAACAGACATAATCGAAGAAGACCAGGCTGCCTGACGGTAGTCTGGTCTTTTTACGTACTGTTTAAACCCTCCAATATAACACCACCCCGCACTTCATTTGATATAGTGTGAATCTATTGAATGGAAGTGAGGTGGACATATGATTCTAGTGGTAAAAAATCTATCGGTACGATACGGAGAAAAAACGGCTGTGCACGATTTAAGCTTTTGTCTCGGCAAAGGCCAGGTGTTCGGTTTATTAGGGGCCAATGGTGCCGGGAAATCTTCTAGTATTGCCGCGATTTTAGGGATTGAGAAGAGTGAGTTTAAGGAGCTCTCTTTACTTGGGAAATCCCCCATCACCGAACGAAAGAAAGTGTTCGAAAAAGTTGGTGTCCAATTTCAAGAAACGAATTTCCAGGATCGCTTAACTGTAGAAGAGGCATGTATTCAGTGGCATGCGCTATATAAAGAAACACAAGAAATAGAGCCGTTGCTGATTGTATTTGGACTACAGGATAAGAAAAAACAACTCGTCAAATCACTCTCAGGCGGTGAGAAGCAGCGCCTTGCTGTGTTGTTGGCACTTTTGCCCAATCCAGAGCTTGTCTTTTTAGACGAGTTAACAACAGGGCTGGATACTAAGGCACGCAGAATGCTGTGGAAGCAGCTGCTGATCATGAAAGAGAACGGGCTATCCATTGTGCTTACTTCTCATTACATGGATGAGGTCGAGGCTCTTTGTGATCAATTGTTAATCTTAAGAGACGGTAAAACCGTCGCAACCGGTACGATTCAAGATATGTTGACCCTTAGTGGAAAAGCAACGTTAGAGGACGCCTATTTACATTTTGCAGGAGAGGAGGAATGGACATGACTTTGTTTTGGACATTGTTGAAAATAGAAGGCAAGCTCGTCTGGAAAGGGATCGATATTCTTATATTCGGAATCTTGTTTCCGATGATATTGGCGACTCTGTTTGGTTACGTGATGAGTAGAGATGCATCTGTCAATGGCGCATCTATGTTTGAAATGTCCTACCCTGCTGTCATTACCATCGGGGTGCTCGCGACAGGTGTGATGGGTGTTCCGCTTACCATTGCTGACTATCGCCACCGGGGGATTTTAAAAAGATTTCAAGTGACCCCTGTATCACCTTTACACATTTTATTTGCACAAGTTGTGATCCAACTTTCTTCAGCGTTGGTGTCCTTTATTGGTGTAACTGTTGTTTATCACTTATTATTTGACTATGACATGATAGGTTCATGGGGAATCTTTCTACTTTCTTATGCATTCGTTGTATGTGCCATGTACAGCATTGGGATATTCATCGGTAGTGTGGTGCCTGATCAAAAATCTGCGAATTTATGGAGCTCAGTTGCCTATTTTACGATGCTACTGTTCTCAGGTGCGACCATTCCATATGAAGTGATGCCGCGGTTTTTCCAATGGTTCATGGACATATTTCCTCTTTCACACGGTATTCACCTTATCAAGCAAGTCTCGATTGGGGAGCCTATTCAACCTCTATTCATAAGCGTTGTTGTGCTTGTACTCTGTGTTGTGCTTGGTCTGGGAGGCGCAATCAAGTTTTTTAAATGGAAGTAAAGAAGGGGGATCGGATGTACAGAACAACAAAAATCGCAAAACGTGTGAATGTGCATCCGAATACCGTTCGCATTTATGAAGAATGGGGCTATATTTCACCGGTTCCACGAACAGAAAACGGGTATCGTATATTTTCAGATATCCATTTGTTTCAGCTTCTGGTGGCAAGGACTGCTTTTCGCTGTGAAATTGTTCAAGGCCATATCCGAGCAAAAGCTCGAGCCATTGTAGAAGCGAGTGGGAAAGAAAATTTCAGTCTTGCGCTTGAACTTGCACAAGATTATTTGAATCATTTAGAACAAGAATATGCACGAGCCTTAGAAGCGATCGAACTAGTGGAGAAATGGCTGAGTGGTACAGAATCATGGTCTGATCAGACATACACTCGAAAAGAGGCTGCTAAGATACTCGATATCTCATCTGAGGTTGTACGGAATTGGGAACGAAATCATTTAATGACGGTTCCTCGGCTTGATAATGGACATCGTATATATACAGAAAAAGAAATCAATCGAATGAAAATCATTCGGACATTGAGGGCAGCCCATTATTCAACCAGTGCGATACTTCGATTACTGAATCAAACAGAGAAATCGAAGGAATTAAACGTAAAAAGCGTACTGAATACACCGGGAGAATATGAAGAGATCATTACATTATCGGACCGTTTAATCCATTCACTTGAAGAAGCGATACAGAATGCACAGGAAGTTATACAACTTTTAATAAAATATGAAAAATGAAAAGTAGAGACCGACCCAGCGGTTAGCGTACGCCAAAAAGCTGCCGGGCAGGTTAGCCCAGACAGCTCGCTCAAAAAAGTTTATGTGATTCCGGCTCAGACTTCAAATTAAGTCTTCTTAGTTGCAGCCCCAAGTCCGGTCACCCGTCAGATATTTCTCGGTTAAAATGGACAGTAGCTGAATGCCGACCTCATTTTCTCCGCCTTCAGGGAGGATTACATCCGCATATTTCTTGGATGGTTCGATAAAAGCCTCATGCATCGGCTTCACCGTGCTTAAATATTGATCGTGAACCGAGTGGATCGTTCTGCCGCGTTCCTCAATATCCCGAACGACCCGGCGAAGTATTCGCACATCGGGATCTGTATCGACGAACACTTTAATGTCGAGAAGTTTCCGGAGATTTTCGTCCGAGAGTACATGAAGCCCTTCAATGATAGCAATATGGTTCGGTTTCAACTCCAGCTTTTCTTCTTTGGAGCGTGCATGAACCGTAAAGTCGTACACTGGAGCGTAAGCAGGCTGTCCTGATTTCAGGAGCTTCAGATCTTCGATAAGCAGCTCATTCTCAAAGGCAAACGGATGATCATAATTGATCTTCTCGCGTTCAGCCAGAGTGAGGTGAGGGTTGTCCTTATAATAATTATCCTGAGATATAAAAGTTACTTTGCCTGGTCCGAGTCGGTCAATGACAGACCGGGCCACCGTCGTTTTGCCAGAGCCTGTGCCGCCGGCGATTCCAATAATGAGCATGGTGTTTCCCTAAACCTCCCTAAGGTTTGCTTGCTTTGCAATTTAGTATTTTATCATAGTATGTGTTTATTTTCACCTTTGGGGATGCTGGAACCTTTAGGAGATTATCGTGATTTAGGATGAATCCGTTTAAACGAGCCATCGTATAGAATAGAAATAGAGAAAGTACCTATTCTGCCTCATTAAGGGGAGAGGAGTTTTACATGAAATGAACGCAGTTCAAACGTTATCCGAGGTGTTTAATGAAACGACTTACAAGGTTACGGGTCATGGCAGCAGGGACATTCAAGTATTGAAGTTGGCTTTGGAACAAATTGATGGAAGTCTTGACAGTGACATGTATGGAAAAGGCAAAGTGATCGAGGATTTTCAGGATAAAATGGCAGCGTACCTCGGTAAAGAAAACGCGGTATTTTTCCCGAGCGGGACGATGGCACAGCAGATTGCCCTCAGAATATGGTGTGATCAACAGGGGATAAAGAGAGTTGCTTATCACCCCTTATGCCATTTGGAAATTCATGAAGAAGACGGACTGAAGGAGCTGCATCATATCGTGCCGGTGCTGCTTGCAGACAAAGACCGATTAATTCAGCTGGATGACGTGGTGAACATGAAGGAAGATATTGCGTGTTTAGTGTTGGAACTTCCGCAGCGTGAAATTGGCGGTCAACTGCCAGACTATGCAGAGCTTGAAGCGATCTCCGCCTTCTGCCGGGACAAAGGAATCAAGCTGCATTTGGACGGGGCGAGGTTGTTTGAAATTGTACCTTATTATCAAAAGTCGGCTGCCGAAATATGCGGATTGTTTGACAGCGTGTATGTTTCATTCTACAAAGGAATCGGCGGGATTGCCGGTGCTGTACTTGCGGGCGAAGCCGCGTTTATTAACGAATCGAAGATATGGAAACGGCGGCATGGCGGCGATTTGATCAGCCTGTATCCTTATATCCTCAGCTCCGATTATTATTTCGAGCAAAGAGTCGATAAGATGGGGCAGTATTATGAAGAGGCCAAAGAGCTGGCCGCTTATTTTAACCGGTGTCATGGCATGTCCACGCTGCCATTGGAACCTGTCTCCAACATGTTTCACGTCCATTTTGAGCTTCCTAAAGAGAAGCTGGAGCCTCTACTTAAGAGCCTCTATACAGAGACGGGTGTAGGTTTGACGTCTTATATTCGAGATAACAGCAAAGGCGGCAGTTACTGTGAGATCAGTGTCGGGGATCGGTATGCCGGTATACCGAAGAAGGATTTAGACAAGGCGTTTCAGACACTGGAACGTTTTTTAAACCAAAATTAAACAATACTTTAGCTCGATTTAATCTTGAAGCCCTAATATAGATAAGAATACTTTACGTAGTTATATAAACTTATCTAGAGGAGGAAGAGATGAGATTATTTGAGCTGATGTTGGTTATATTCTGTTTTGTTATGCTTTTTTACTTGTTGTTGGTTAAAAAAACAGAACGAAAAATTTCTGCATCCATTGCTGTAGCTAGCGCTGTGGTGTTATTGGTGCAATTGTTTATGGAGGGGTACCGTTGGCAGATGCTATTTGTATATGTCATTACGGCACTGCTCATCATCTTCATGATCATCAGGAGTTTCGGTATTCATGTGAAGATCGGAAAGTCGTTAAAATACAGCTTGGGTTTCTTCTCTATTCTTCTTATGGCTGTGTCGGTCAGTTTGTCTGTGTACCTGCCTGTATTTAATTTGCCGAAGCCTGATGGAGCGTATTCGGTTGGCACGCAGACGTTTCACCTTATAGATGAGGACAGAGAAGAGGTCTTCACGGACAAACAAGGCGACCGTAGAGAGCTTATGGTACAAGTGTGGTATCCGGCAGAGCAAACCGATACGAAGACAAAAAAGCTTTTTCCGGATGATCCGGAGACGTTCGACCGACTTATGGGAACTTACTCCTCAAAGCTAGGTGTTCCAGCATTTGTACTGGATTATTTGAAATACATCGAGAGCAATTCTCATGATGGAGCCAAAGTGCTGCGCTCTACCAGCCCGTATCCTTTGGTCATCTTGAGTCATGGTATGGGAACGGGGATGCTTATTCATAAGTTTCAAGCAGAGAATCTCGCCAGCCATGGCTTTATCGTGGCCGCGATAGACCATACTTACAGTACGATGACTACGGTTTTTCCGGACGGGAAGGTCACGGGTTATGAAACGGTGGTCGATGAAAATAACTTCTTTGAAGCCACGAATAAGATCGGGAAGGTATGGACTGAGGACGTGGATTTTGTCATAGAACAATTGGATCAGATGAATACCGGTGCGATTCAAAGCGACTTTAAAGAGACGCTGGATTTGAATCATATCGGAATGATGGGCCACTCGTTTGGGGGCGCTACGGCGTTTGATGCATCCTACTTAAATGATAAAATCCAAGCCGGGATTAATATGGACGGTACGCTGTTTGAGATAAAGAACCGGGAATCAATGAACAAGCCCTTTCTGTTTATGAGAACGGAAGACTATATTACCGGGATTGAACAATATAAGAATAAACGGGATGCGGACGAACAGATAAAAAAATTTCTTTCCGATGAACTAGCTATTGTTGACGATGTCATGAAACATGAAGGAACCTTGCTTTTAATCGATGGAACCGCTCATTACAATTTTACCGATCTGCCGCTATTTTCGAAATTGGTTAGTTTGACGGGAATGGCGGGCAGTATAGATGGAGCTAGGGGGGCGGAGATTGTGAATAAATATGTCCTCGATTTCTTTAACAAGCATCTGAAGGGAATGGAAGGTACGTTGTTAAACGGACCGAGTGAAGCGTATCCGGAAGTAAAGTTTTATAGGAAATGAATTGATGAACAGTAATGTCCCCCGTAGAGTAGACACTTTAAAAAGTTCTATCCTACGGGGGACATTTTAGTCTGATTCATGCACCGTGTTCCTTTATTGTGAAAAGTCTCGGACCAGCCAAGGCGATTGTAGTGATTCTCTAGCAAACACAAATCGATATGTCACATTTTTAGTTCTCTTTCCTTTATATTGAAGTGCTACGGGTAGTGTGATTTCTTGAAGTAAGTTGTTATCAGCATCCTTAGTCTCATGATCGTACTTCTTTTGTATTCGAGCAGCGTTTATGTTGTCCATTTCATGGATGATGGATTCGAACGTTTGCGATGGTAATCCTTCTGAGACTTGTCGAAGCAGCTCGGTATCTTGTTGGTTTATGGATTCTATAAATATATGTGCCAGCATATACGGTGAAGCGGTACTAATATATCGTTTTTGCTCACCAGCTGCTTTATGAACCATCAATTGATGGAGCAAATCCGTATGAACTGATCGGTGAGTGGAGCTGCCCAGAAAATGGATACAGAAATGTCCTTTAAAACCGTTTTCCGGGATACCATCTCCTCCGTGAGGCATACCGTTCATCGAAGCAGCCAGCTTTTCGTTTCCTTTTTGAACGATTATCGCTTTTCTGTTCCAGCTCCATTGATTGTTGTATATTTGTTTCATGATTTTCGTATCTGCAGTCGTAAGCGGCTGTACATCTGCATGGTCGCTTCCTGCTCGGCGTTGTACGCGGAATGTAAGTCCGGTTTCCAGATCAGTGACCGCGAACATACTTTTCCGAGGCAGCATTGTTTTGATATCCTTCCAAGGTACGATGCGTCCATAATGCTTTTTCCTTAACGCCTCAACGTATTTCTTCATTTGTGCAATGGCTGAATCGGAGAGGATAAGACACTTTTTTTCAGAAACGTTCCATAAATGATTTGCAAAATCCAGCCGGTAATGTTCACTCTGATCGTTGTGCTCTATTGTTACGTATACATCTGTAAGGGAGGTTGGAGCAGTGCCTTCCTCTTCCTTAACATTTTTCATCAGCTGCTTGATTTGTGCAGTGTTTAGTTTGATTTTACTTTCCAATGCTGCGGTTGGAGTTGATCGTATACTGATGGTTATCGCGGTTTCCGATAGTTTTTTTGCAGCAGCAAAATGATGTGCAAAAGGAGTAGGGAAGAGCGACAAAATGAACATTAACACCAAGGATCGATATAATAAGGTACTCATTATTACCTCCAACATCATTTTTTTCGTACTAATCACAGTGATGGTAGAGCCATTACTTCGGACAATTGATGCAATGAATATGCTCTTTTTATGTGGACTAGTTTGCCACCAATCCCATCAAATTATTTTAAGTCTGCTGAACGAATCATAAAAAGGGTGTCCAAGGTCTAAGGACCTTTAGGACACCCATTTTGATTAAAGCTTAACGGTTGCTCGCGTTATCCGGCTCTCATTAGCAGCTTCTATGAACCGGATGACTTGTAAAGTCTCTTCTATATCCAGTACGGTTTTCCCGCTCTGGAACATGGTCATGACTTGCTCCATTAGGCTGGCGTAATACGGTTTTGGATGGGAGTACACGTCAACGCTATCACATTCGTCCTTCCGATGAATGGTTGCTCCGAATTTTACATTGCCGATTCGGTTGCCTCGAACGGTTCCGATTCTGCCATCGTTCCATTCACCTATGATGACATCGTGATCTCTATTAGAGAAGGTGGTTACTTGCTCACAATCTTTCCCGAGGATGGTAAAGAGCATCTCCACCGTATGAATGCCATACCAGAAGTAGCCGTTTTGTGTAGGTTCAATCGTCATGGGACCGTAAATATCCGCTCCTGTAACAGACGATTTATCAGAAGCCTTCAATGCTTGAACCAAGCCTTCCGCATAGCGAAGCGCGGATGTGCTCATGATGGGAATGTCGTATTGCTTGGCTAACTCCACGATTTCTCGCGCTTCATCGGAGCGAACAGCAAGCGGCTTATCGATGAACACGGGCTTTCCGTAAGGTGCAATGGACCGGAATTGCTCCAGATGCACCCGTCCATCTGCCGATTCCAGCAAAATGGCATCACTAACTTCTGCGACAGCTTCCGGGCTGTCCAGAATTTGAACCCCGAATTCTTCTTGAAGCTGTTTTGTAAAGCCGGCAACCCGTGAAATACTCAATTCAAAATCAGGCGATCCGCCGGGATATGCAGCTATGACTTTGCCTCCGGGAACGTGGTATTCATGATCGGGATTATTGAGTAATTGCGTAAATACAAGCACATGCGAAGTATCAAGCCCGATCATACCGATCTTTATAACGTTGGACATCAACTGTGCACCTCGATTTAGTATCTAATTGTATTTCTATAAGCATTGATGATAGCTGCAAACAGGTCTCTACATGGATTGAACTAAAGAATTAGAAGACTTCAACGGAGGAGGCGGAATTATTCTGGAGAAACGACAGAGGTCGCCTTTGTCCCCGGATTTCAACGATTATAAAAATAATAAAAGAAATCTGGGGGCAACAGCGATCGTAAGAATAATCCGCATTCGGAGTGATGCTTATGCTGAGGGTCTTTAGGTAGAAATCTCTTGAAGCAGATGCTTCAGGCTCTTGACACATTCCTGAGACGCGGCTAGCCCACCTTCTGAGAACGCATAGCCTGCTGGGCGTTTTAGCTGTTCTTCGGTTAACTCTGATTGCAGACGGTAATGTGTTTCCACAACTAAATAACCCTCATAACGATCCTTAATGAGCCTGCGCAGTAAGCCTGGATAATCCACCTCACCTTTACCTATGGCAACACCCTTCACACCATCTGATGTTCTCACCGCATCTTTCAAGTGAATATGACAGATCTTTCCTTTCAAATACTCATAACCATCGGGATAAGGAATTTCCCCATCCGGGTCCCAGAGATCGTTGCCTGGATCATATAGGGCCATCACATTCGGTGAATGTACCGCATCTAATATCATTCGCACTTTCTTTGCATTGCTGGCATAGACACTAGGATCAAACTCCAAAGCGAATATGATATTCTCCTGTTCCAACACAGGTACGATTCTATTGATCTGTTCTTCAATGGCTGGCAGCGCATCTTCAAAAGCTTCTTCAGCCCAAAAGCTAAAGCCGCGTATGATTGATGTTCCAAGTCGCTTGGCAATTTCAATTGAGCGGTGAAGAATAGCAATGTGCTCCTGAAGCTCTTCGGGTTGATTTAAGTGGCATTTGAAAATAGGCGTAGATAATGCACATACGGACAGACCGTTTTGCTGGATAAGGGCCTTTACCGACTCCACCTGCTCATCAGTCCACGTTTGAATCGTATGTCCTTCAATCGACCTCAGCTCCAGCACTTTCATGTCATGCTGAAGAGCGAAATGGATCGCTTCCTCGAGATCTTGAGATACTTCGTCTGTTATAATTCCAAGCTGAAACAGAGACATGCCGCATCCCCCTTGCGCAGATTAAAGTCTGACTTCCAGACCTGTTCTGGCCGATTCGTAAATGGCGAGAATTAATTTAACGGCCTTACTTGCATCCTCACCGGTTACCATCGGATCACGGTCTTCTTTAATGGCTTGGATCATATCATCGATCAAAATATAGTGGCCGTCTGCTGAAATATTCGATGCATCATTGCTGGCGGAGGCGGTGCCTGCTACATCCGGCACGGATGGCTCACCGTCCATAAACTCCCATTGTTTAATGCCACTGTCTGCAAAAACGATGCTTCCTTTTTCCCCGTGAATCTCAAAACGAGTTTCTTGTCCCGGCCAGACGGATGTCGTTCCCTGGATAACACCATAAGCTCCATTCACATATTTCACAACAGCTACAGCTGTATCTTCTACTTCAATATTTCTAACAAGTGCGGCAGAACGGGCAAATACAGATTCCACATCCCCGACAATCCATTGGATCAGATCAACGCCATGCACACCCTGATTCATTAAGGCTCCTCCGCCATCAAGCTCCCATGTTCCTCTCCAGCCTGCACTGTCGTAATATTCCTGACTTCTGTAATATTTTAAATACGCATCTCCGAGCACAAGCTTGCCAAGCCTGTTTTCTTGAACAGCCTTTCGAGCAGCAATGGCAGCAGGAAACGTTCTGCGTTGATAAATGACGCCCAGCTTAACTTGTGCCTCTCGAGCTTCATGAATCATCAAATCCATTTTAGCGATTGTTGTATCGAGTGGTTTCTCACATAAAATATGTTTGCCGGCTTGTGCCGCTGCTACAGCTACCTCTGTATGCATACCGCTGGGAACACAGATACAAACCACATCAATGTCTTGACGCTGCAGCATCTCGTGGTAATCGGTATGAATGGAAGGTATGCTGTATTCCTCTGCCAGCTTTTGGGCTTTTTCCTCACTAACATCAGAGATCGCAACCAATTCTGCTTCTGGATTTTCCGTTACCGCTCTCGCATGGAACGAACTGATGACCCCAGCTCCAACAATGGCAAACCGTAATTTAGTTGACATCATATGCGCCTCACTTTTGATCATTTTATTTTATAGCGCTTTCGAAAATAGGCTCACGAGGTTGGTGTCTTTATATACAATGGTTAGCCCATCCAATCTGATTTGATGAATTCCATCCGTTTGGACCGAGTCAGCGAGATCAGTGCTCATGTATTGAACTTTCAGTTCATATGGACCTGGGCTTGAATACGGTACACACGGAGCATGATTGAATAAGGCTTGCTTCACAGCTTCCTTGATTTCGATATTCACTTTACGTGGAGATTTCAGTAAGGCACTGTGGCGCCCCCATGCTGTTTTCGTCTGATAGGTTGTCGTGTGGGTCAATATTTGTTCAGCTTCTTGGCAAGTTTTATCATCGCCAGTTACGAGCAGAACAGGGACATGATGAAGCCCCAGCAATAAGCTGTCTATTCCAATCTCACCGATGGGCTGACCGTTTAATTCCATTCCGATAAAAGTCATACTGGAAAACGTATGGTCTCGAACGGCTTGCTTCGTTCCAGCCATGGCATGATAACCGAGCAGGATAGCACCATGGAACGAAGAATCGATTCCGGGAAACCGATCCTGTATGCTGCTTGTTCCCATAAAATACGATGCACCTGGATGAAGCTGATCTATTAAGAGATTAAAGCCAGTGGCATGCATGTCACGTACAATGATCTCCGTTGCACCAGCTTCCAACAATCCATCTACGACCGCATTCACTTCTTCCGTCATCAGACGGCGTCCTTCCTGATAAAAGGATTCTCCTTGCCGAAGCTGTGAAGGCAGCACAATACCCGCAATTCCCTCCATATCTACACAAACATAGATTTTCATGATCATATTTGCCTCCCCAAATGTTTTGGTTTACGCTTTCGGCAAGGAGCTTGAAGCTTTAATGTGTTACTTAGTATTTTTCTGTAATTCTGCGGTGATTCTTAATAGATTACTGCCATTCTGCCGTGATGCCGCTTGCGTTAAGAGCTTCATTCACTTCCTTGATCATCTGTTCTCCGCCTTTTTCTTTCCACTCGCCCACCATTGCATCCCAATCTTCCAATGACTTGTCGCCAAAAATCATCTTGGTTTGCTCATTGAATAGGAACTTATCCAACTCAGACCCTTTGGCTGCCCGCGTTTCCGAATAGACGGCGTTCACCGGATTTATATAGTGCTTCGTTTCGGCGTGCATTTTCTCGAATTGTCCAGCTACATCGCGCAGCAGCGGAACTGTATATTCCTTGGAGTATCCATTTGCTTCATCGTTTGGAGCCCACATTCTGTTGTCAGGTAAATAATTGTAAGGGGACAAGCCTTTTTCATCGACTTCTCTTCGGATGCTTCCATCCTCGATGGTGTAGCCTTGACCTTCATGGCCATTTAGCCAGTCAAATTCCGTATTCGTAGCAACACGTTCTTCAATCGAATAGAAAGTACGGCCATAGTCAATCATTTCAAGAATTTTGGCTACTTTCTCCGGCTCTTTCTCCAATTTGGAACTTAACATGATCGTTCCGTAGAAGCCCATGGAGTTTCTGAAGCCTTGCGAATCATCCGGTGCCTTAAAAGGAGGGATTGGCGCCAGCTTGGCGTTCGGATTGATATCGACTAAACCTTGCATATAAGTAGGGTTCATGCCGCGAGGTGTCCCGATGAAAATTCCGGCTTTGCCGCCATAAAATTCTTTTGTGTTTACTTCTGTCCAGTTCAATACAGCAAAGTCCTTTGTTATAGCACCCTCTTTATACAGGTCCGCCAGAAACTGAACATGTTCCTTTCGAACATCGGAGATGAATCCTGGGATCAGCCGCCCTTCAGCGTCTTTATGATACCAAGTTTGATAATCCCAATAGGCTCCCATTTCATAGGATGGATTGATATTTTGCGCCATGGCTAATCCGTACGTGTCATTTTTTCCGTTTCCATCAGGATCTTTGTTCGTGAATGCGAGAGCGACCTCTTTTAGCTCTTCATAGGATGTGGGCATAGCAAGTCCTAATTTATCAAGCCAATCCTGACGGATCATAGGAGTCAGTTCATAGTTTTGAGGCAAATATTTTTGAATGGCATATATATTATTATTCACGGTAACCGTTTTCAGAACATTTTCTGGAACAAGCTTAAACGATGGATAATTATCCATGTAATCATTCAGAGATAAAAATGCACCTTGCTTAGCCCATTTGTAGAAATTGGAGTCGGCTCCTTCCGTGATGATAATGTCAGGTATCTCACCTGATGCAATAACTGCACTGAGCTTCGCATCATAATCGGAACGAACAACATATTGAGGCTTGAAATCGACATTAAATTTCTCGTTGATCATCTCAATGCCTTTGCCACCCTGTGGTGGAATCGCACCATAACGGTAGTCAATCATACTGATCGCGAATTTTGTATCTGCTTTTGGCTGACTATTTGCCGGTGCTTCACCTGTACCTGTAGAAGAGGTCGAATCTTTTGTACCACCGCAAGCTACAATGGACAGCAGCAATGTCAGGCTTAAACCTAATCCTGCGATTTTCTTCATAACCATAACCATGAACCCTCCTCATCATTTTTCCCCTTGTGTTTGAATGTCGGCGAGCTGAAGTGTGATCTCTTGATTGGCTAACCTTTCACGGAGCCGAGCATCACCCCCTTGGCAAAATGTTTTTGCAGGAAGGGATATACGATCAGAATGGGAACGGTCGCAACAATAATCGCTGCCATTTGAATCGTTTCTGCGGGTGGTGCATTTTCCAGCAGTATTTGGCCATTGCCTAAAGTGCTTAGTGCCTCATTAACCACAACGATTTGTCTTAGAATGACTTGAATCGGCCAGAGCGCGGGATCATTCAAATATAGAATGGCAGAAAAATAATTGTTCCAATGATAGACTGCGTAAAATAATCCGAACGCTGCTAAAGAAGGCTTTGAAAGCGGCAAAATGATCCGTATGAACGTCTGAAGATCGTTTGATCCATCGATTTTGGCGGCTTCACATAGCTCACCGGGAATGTTCATGAAAAATTGCCGCATGACAATCAAGTTGAACGGGGTAATGGCAACCGGAAGAATGAGCGACCAAATCGAGTTGAGCAGCCCCGTTTCTTTGACGACCAGGTAAGTAGGAATCATCCCTGCGGAGAACATCATGGTGAAGAGGACCATAAACAATACGACCCTCTGACCAAACACTTTATACGACAAGGAATAGGCGAGAGTTGATGTGAGTACTAGATTTACAAATGTTCCGAGCACGGTAATAAAGATGGTAACGAAAATCGACCGGATAAAGGAATCTGAAGCAAAAATGAATTCATACGCACTGAAATCAATCGTTTTCGGGATGAGGTAGAAATCACTGCTCATATATTCGGAATACGATGATACGGATACAGATAAGACGTATACAAACGGTAACAGCATAACGAGCGCTATAAGTAACAAGATGATGATATTACTTGTATCAAACACCCTGTTAAATAACGATTTGTCTTTCATACTCTGACTCCTTTCCAGTTCTCTTAATATACGCCTTCTTCACCAAACTTCTTGGCGAGTTTATTCGCCGTGACGACCAGAAAGAGACCGACAATTCCTTTAAACAGTCCCACTGCCGTAGCGAAGCTGTAATCCGATTGTTGAATACCCTTAAAATAAACGAAAGTATCCAGCACGTTTTGCGTGTCTTGGTTCAGAGGGTTTAGCATCAGGAAAATATGTTCAAATCCGCTATCCATAACCTGTCCCAAGCGCAGAATCAGCAGGATCACAATCGTACTGCGGATCGCTGGCAACGTAATATTCCATATTTGTCTGAGTCTTCCGGCACCATCCATATTGGCTGCTTCATAGAGCTGCGGGTTTACGCCCGATAAGGCAGCCAGAAAAATGATGGTTCCCCAGCCAGCTTCCTTCCAGATCACTTGCAGCACAACGACAGGTTTAAAATAGTCGGGATTGGTCAGGAAAGGGATGGCGTTCCATCCGAACATATCGTGAAGGAGGGTGTTGATGATTCCTTCACTTTTCAGAAAAACAATGCTAATACCAACAACAACGACCCAGGATAAGAAATGGGGGAGATAGACAATCGATTGTAATACCTTTTTATAAGTTTGGTTTCGCAGTTCATTCAGCATTAAGGCAAGTACAATGGGTAAAGGGAACGCAAAAATGATCTGCAAAAATGAAATATAAAGCGTATTCATAATAACCCGGAACACTTCCTGGTCTTCAAAAATCCGCTGGAAGTGCGCCATGCCTACCCATTCACTGTGGAAGATTCCTTGAAACGGATTAAAGTCAACAAAGGCCAGATAGGAGCCTGCCATCGGAGTATATTTATAGACGAGAAAATAAAGGACACCTGGAAGCCCGATAAGAAGAAGGTACCGTTCTTTCCATACTCGATTGGCTGTTTGCTGCCATTTCGTTTGTTTTTTTTGTTTAATGGGTGGTGCAGTTAGTTGTGTTTTCATAGCACTCCTCCTTAAAGATGTTGTTCAAAAAGTCCGCTTTTGATCACGAAGTGAATCAGGAAGTAACTCGGCGTCGAATCTTGAATTCAGCCGGGCCTTCCGGTGCTCACGTAGGTTCTGCCTACGCTCCGCTCCTCTGTCCCTAGCTTCATCCAACCTTCTCGGTGCTGAAAATCTGACTTTTTGAACACGTATTTAAAGTTAATGTGGTGAAATATCGCAATCTTAGCCAAGATAGACGTGTTAGCTGTATACGCTTTTCGCTATGCCACAAATACTGCCAGTATTTTAAATGAAACTCAATAATCACTTGCGTTTCGCAAAAGATAAATCCAACTCAAAAAAAGCTAAATCGAAAAAAGTGCAGAAAAGTAGCGCAGAATCAGCATTCTACGCTACTTTCACTCTCTTGATCTGATGGAGCTTCTCTAAATTGTTTGCGATATTTACCCGGCGGCATATGAACGGTTTGTTTGAATATTCTATTAAAATTTTGGACGGAGGTATAGCACAGCTTTTCAGATATATCTTTAATGGGCATGTCGGTATGAATAAGAAATTCCTTTGCCTTGTCCATTCGATATTGGATCAAATAATCACTAAAATTAACAAGCGTCTCTTCTTTGAACACCCGGCTTATGTGAGAAGGGGAAGTCTCAAACTCATCTGCAATTTGCTGCAAGGATAGATCGGTATCATAATGTTCGTGAATGTAAAACAGAATTTGCTGTACAAGCTTTTTTTGCAGCGATACTTGAGTGCTATGGATATGTTCAATGACTCTCGGGAAAATAACATGGATAAACCATTCGGTTACTTCATTGAGGCTCGTCATGCTATAAAGATCGGTGTACCTGTCCTTCGGTAGAATTGAACTCTCATCAAGCCCCATCTCCTGCATATGGACCTCTATTTCCCCGATCAAATACGTGAATAATCCTCTGACTGCTTCCACATTGTGCATCACTTGCGGGACCATCTGTTCCATTTCGTACAGCTTGTTTTTGGCCGTCTCCAGATTCCCGTGAAGAATGGAATGTACGATCGATTTTTGCGTTCTGAAGATCGAGGCTCTTGATTTCTCAACGGAAGATTGAATGTCCTCCGGTACAATCAATTGATTGGATCCTAACAGTAAACGGTAACTGAGCAAATCACGCGCCTGCTGATAACCTTCGCAGATGCTTCTGTAGTCTCTTACTGGTTTGCTGAGCGCTGCGGTAACCGTGAACGGGAAATACTGATTGATTTTATCGATAAAATAATGGGTTAAATGTCTTAAGGTTTCCTCTGACTTATCATTCACCTTCTCCATACCGATAATGATTGCGATTTGATTGGAGAGGGGCATGGATGTCACAGAGAAAAACCGAGGCTCCTCCTCATAGGTTTCAATAATCATTTTCCGTAATGCATACCAGAGCAGCGCACGGTCTTTCTCCTCATACGTTTCCCTAAATAGTGCATACTTGTCCAGTTCGACAACACAGACATAGAAAAAGTTACTTTTTTCAAAAAAACGATAGCTGTCCATTTTTTTGGCGTAATCCGAATCAATTTCTCCTCGCAGAAGCTTCTGGAGCATGATCTCTTTCAAATAAGGAATTTGCTCATTGATCTGGCTTTGCAATTGGTCATTGGTCGACACCATATATTCAATAAAAATATCAAGCGCTTTCAAACTATCCTTCTCGTTGGGAACTGTTTTTACAGTCAGTGGGATTTTGCTTATGAGCGACTCGATTGGAATATGTAGACGTTTCGTACCGAAGTAGACAACAATCGCCCATAGAATCGTAAGAACAAGCACCATCAGCCAGGTCAGATTCACAATCCACTGGGATTTGGCAGTCAGCAAACTCGTCTCGGTTAATGAAATATAGGACCAGTTATTCATAACGGACTTCTGGGAGGAGAATTGATACTCTATATTATCAAGTGTTAGAGATCTTGCAGTAAGGCTTGGATTGCTCCAATACTGATACAATTGAGAGGAGTATAGCCGTTTTCCGATTTCTTCGGGGTTCGGGCTCATGACAACCTTGGCTTGATCATCGAGAATGAGGACTCTGCGTTTATTTCCCAGCTCTGATTCTTGGATAAGGGACATCAGCGGGGACGTTGCTACATGAAAAATGATATAGCCGTCAGGTTCATCTGCATAGAATAGGGGTACAGGTCTGGCAATAAGGATTTCAGATTGATTAGGGTATGTATAAGGTGAAATGATGAATGGAAATTTACCTGGTGTTCGAAATCGGTTGATCAGATCGGAGTAAGGAAACTCATCATCATTGATATATCCATAACGATTGGAGTGGATTTTTCCGTATTTACTAAAGACAAGCGAGACATCGTAGCTGATTTCGGATATGCCCCTTTGGTTTTGAATCAGATCCAGCATTTCAATAAACAGATCGAAGTTTTTCATGGAGGGCCCTACCTGCATTAACTTCTCCATCATCGTATTGTTAGCTAATTGGATGGAATCCGTGTCAATCATTTGCAGGAAGCGGTCAGCTTGGTACTGGACCTGGTTTAGCACAACCTGATGATTATGATTCACCTCTTCCTGTACGGCGTTCATTGCAATAGAAGAGGAGACAATGCCAAGTAACAGCACCGGAACAATGCTTAAAATAAGCGTATAAAAATAAAGTATCCTCTTAAAAGAGGCTTTTTTCTTTTTGCCAATGAATCTACGGAACATGACGCCTCTCCTTTAATCACAATTTTCGATTCCATTTATGTTTTAATAATAGGAATGAGAGACTTGAAATGGCAAGCACTTTTCCTCAAATTTTAGGGAAGTAGCCGAAAAGGTAGGCCAGCCCAGAATTCATCCTTTAATGGCCGCTCCCTTTGTATTTTGGTGGCATGTTACTTCCATTTACTAAAGGAAAGGTTTCTTTGAATAAAAGAAAGCCCGCGTTTTAAGCGGACTTGATTCGGACAATGTATTCAATCAGATATATTTTTATTTTCCAAAATTACTTCGCTCCAGCACTTCCCAAAGTCATTAGGAATTCCAAACATAACCTGCATTTGACTCAGTCACCCTTATACTCTTTACCCCGCATAGAAAAGAAAACGACATGTTAATAGAGATAGTCACCTAATCACTCCGCTTTTGTTCAACATATATTGAGATATCATTCAAAGGGAGATGATTAGTTTGGTTCGACTACTCGATTATAAAGCAGCTCAGCCTCGTAGCAGATTTCTTCCTGGGTCATTTACTATTCCTCGTTCACCTAAAAGAGTTAGCCTTGCAACCATCAAAATAAAAATCCCTTCGCATGCTTGTCATAATCAAATTGAATTAATTGCAACTGTTGGTGTGCGAGGAGTTAGACGTATCTCAGGAATTTTATTTAAAATTTTCCGTGACGGAAAAGAAATTTTCAATACTAGACAAGACGTTGAATCCGCTAGTTTCTCACAACCTTATGTTGTTACGTTTCAAGCTATTGATAAAAATGTAAAATCAGGTACTCACGTTTACACTGTAACTGCAGAAAACCTTGCAAGTGATACTAGAGCTAGAGCTGATGTTAATGGTCCAATTTCTTTTAGTGGATTAGCAATTAGAACGAAAAAATAATTATATCCTTGACAAATACAAGCCTCCAGAATCGATTTCTGAGGCTTATTCTTTGGGGGCAATAGTATAAGTTAAATAAAGCTGCCGGTTAAATTACAGGCAACCGCATCCCTTTGTATTTTATTACTTTACTAATCATCAATTTACGCAGCATGGCTGCCTTAGAAATTTAGAGACAGTAGCCATTTAGATGGTTGCCTATACCATATTTATTAAGCTCTTGTTTCCCGTTAGCGTAATGGTTCAACTAACAAAAAAGCATTTCTTAATGATTAGAGTAATGCTTCTTTGTTCGAGTTTGACTTTACGCGTTTGATTTTTTTGTTCCACCGTCATTCCATCGATGTTCCTCTAACAGAATTGTTGAATCACCTAATTAGTTATGTAACGTTATGTATCGCAAAATCATTAAACTTCTGTGTGCTGTCAAAAAAGATATTAATAGTTATTTAAAAGGCTGTCGATTTCTCGACAGCCTGGACAGAAGAATTACTTCTGCTGTTCATTGTATTTCAAATGTAAAATGGGGTAAGGGCGGCCTGCTCCATCCGTCAAATCTTCACCGATTATTCCGAAACCGCTTTTTAAGTAAAACCTTGTCGCATTCTCATTTTGTTTATTCACATCAACGGACGTGATCCCAAAACCATTGATGCATATTTGCATAATTTGTTTCCCATACCCTTTGCTAATTTTATCGGGATCGAGAAATAGTGCTTCCAAGTGATTTTCATTGATGGCGGTAAAACCAATGATAGAGTCTTCGGTATACCAGAGACGTACATCAAGATGAGGAAAATACATGGGTAATTCTTTTTTGATTTCCTCTTTATCCTTGAAACTCAAAAAATGATGAGTGGCCATTACCGATCTTTCCCAAAGATTTATAATCATATCATAGTCATTAACGGTTGCTTTTCTGTTTTGTATCATTTCGTTCTGCTCCTTTTTCTTTTTAATTTATCACGCTCCTTTCATCACTTTTTTGTAGATGGTGATCGTATATCTCCAATTGATATATGACTTCATGCTTACCACTCTTTTCGGAATTATATTAATCGATTTGCAATCAAACAGATTCCACTTTAATTATCTATATTATCATATTTAGTTGATGCCATTCAGTAGCTGTTCCTCTCTTTTACGGTAGAACCATGTTATCCCTTTTTTACTTATTTCTCAAAGTATTCATGTTGCAAAAGAACCATATGAATGATGTCATGCCATTCACCGTCTCTAAATAGACTTTGTCTGCTGCTTCCTTCCTGTTGAAAACCAATCTTAGTGTACAAACGAATAGCTTTATCATTAAATGAAAATACAGACTGCCGACCATATTCCAGATCGTATCCTTTCGTTTGTAGTGGGCCAGTTCATGCGCGATCACATGTTTAAGCAGTTGTTCATTAACCTTCTGAATGCATTTTCGAATATTTTCACAACGGATCGCAACACAAGTATGACGAAAATACTCCATCATTGTTACTCTTTTTTTCTGCTGATCTATCTCAACAATTTCATTTATCACTTTATCTTGATATACATTGTTACTTTGATTAATAGAATAAGCAGGCATCAGCGCCTGCTTATTAATGTGTGTTATTCAACTATACTGCCCGTTACTTCAACAAAGCAAAAAGGAGTTGCCTCCAGGCAAGCTCCTCAACTCTCGTGTCCCGTTAGTTCAATGAACTTATGATACGGTTTCCCGCGCTGACTGTATCGGCAAGTTTTCGCTTATAACTCGGAATGTGAAACCAATTCCTGCTTTAGATATTTATAGAGCTTTTGACTCGTCAGTTGGAACGGGTATGCCGATTCCTTGCACAAGATCCCGAATGTCATGTGTATGAGGTTTCCACTGATCATCCTGACCGTTGTCCCCTTCGTCTCGGGTTCCACCATAATTTTAGGGACAAGGGCAATCCCCAACCCGTTCTCTACATAAAATTTCAACGCCGTCATACTCCCGATCTCCATTGTGTCGAGCGTCATATTCCCTTTTTCCTGAATAACCATCTCGAGCTTCCTGCGATATGGACAAGTCGCTGATGTGATGAGCAGACGATACCCCCGAAAGTCTTCCGGTACTATCATCTCTTTCTGCGCAAGTGGATGATTCTCAGGCATTAATGCCACGAACTCTTCCTGAAATAAAGGCTCAAAATATAAATCGGATCCCATATCAGGTGCCGTAGAAAGCGAAAAATCGATTTCTCCTTTGAGGATCCGCTCGCTAAGGACCGGGGTGTTCGAGATTTCGACGGAAATGCGGATATTGGGATATGTGGACATAAACTTCTTCAGGATACCAGGTAAACGGTAACTGGCAGTTGGCTCCGTTACCCCTATGCGTATATGTCCTGCTTCACCTGATTTCAAATCCGATAAGCTTGTCTGAAGGTGCTCCACATTCTTTACGATTTGTAAGCTCTGGTCGTAAAACAGTCTACCGGCTTCCGTCAGGTCGATTTCTTTACCACGCTCTATTAGCAGAACACCCAGTTCAGATTCAAGCTTTTGAATTTGCATCGTGACTGTAGATTGCGCATAGTTCATTTCTTGTGCCGCGCGTATAAAGCTTCCATATTTCACGATCATTTGAAAAGTTTTTAACGTTTTGAGATCCACGGTCCATCCCCCTGTGACAATTCAATAAAATTGAACGAATGCTTCGATTAATTCAATTATACAAATTTCAAAGAACCAATTACAATAGAACCATCAAAGACGCCGGAGGAGTGGATTTATTATGGAATTAACGAACAAAGTGGCCCTTGTTACGGGCGGCGGTACTGGGATTGGCAGGGCAACCAGTCTAGAGCTGGCTAAACGAGGAGCAACCGTTATCGTCAACTATTCACGCTCCCAATCCGATGCGGATGAAACGGTGCGGTGGATCAACAGTGAGGGAGGACGGGCTATAGCCATACAAGCTGATGTATCCCGGGACGAGGAAATACGAACCATGATCCGAACTACGATCCAGCATTTTGGTACGGTTGATCTGCTCGTTAATAATGCCAGTATCACCAAACATATTCCGATGGATGATTTGGAGACGGCAACGGAGGAGGTATGGGACGAGTTGTTCGATGTGAATGTGAAAGGCATGTTCTACTGCGCGCGAGCTGTCGCCCCCTTCATGAAGAAGAACCAAAAAGGTGCGATCGTCAATCTGGGCAGCATAGCCGGACAAACAGGATTAGGCTCCTCGCTTCCTTACGCCGTGTCCAAATCAGCCGTTCATGGACTTACGAAATCGTTAGCACGCGCTCTTGCACCCGATATAAGAGTTAACTGTATCGTGCCTGGAGCCGTTGCGACAAGATGGTGGGCAGGAAGAGAAGTACAAATGAGCCGTCTCGCTCCCCATCTTCCTTTGCAGCGTATATCGACACCCGAAGATATCGCTGCAATGATCTGCACTGCTTTGGAACAGGAAGCAATGACCGGTCAGATCATAACAGTGGATAGCGGTCAAACCTTGTAAGTCTGGCATCCGCTCATTTAACTTACTATCTAAGTAGCAGAACCACGTCAGATAATGTTTCCAATACTTGGTTGGGAGCGGAGAGGACGAAGTGATACTCTCATCGGTCACGATTCCTCCTTAATGCACTATGGTTAAGCAAGTGATTATTTAATGCTATAAATCTTCTATGCATCTAACTAAGATGGTTTGTCTGTTATCTAGAATATGAGAGTATGCATTGAAACATGTTATCCTTATACTTGGGCCTGTCTTCAAACTATGAAAGTAGCATAATAAGCGGTAAAATCAGGTTATGGAGATACAGATGTATGAGGACTGACGTTCCACTATTTCTCCATTTCTGACTCTTTGGGTGTGTATGCGGACAGGAGATACGCTATTATCCGTCAACCAAAGGAATTCAGGGGTTTCACAAGCAAATAACGGAACCTCAGTCCGGCAGTATGTTGCAAGTCCGATACTGTGTCGCAATCCGCCAGTGTATGTTGTGTATACATTGAGCGATCGGAAGAAGACTCCGCATTCGTAGTGATGCTTAGACTAAGAAATCTTTAATTCAACTTATATAGATATCGAATCTGATTCTGAATCTGCTCTCTATGATCTTGAATTATCAGAAATGACTACATTATTGGATGGTGCATGAAATGTTGGATACGAACAATAATGAGAAAAATCAAATCGTTTACCTCATATCTGGTCCGCTCGGAGTGGGCAAATCAACAATAACTAAAGAGCTTGCAGAAAAGGTTACCAGGTGTGTTCTTATTGAAGGTGATGTCATATTGCATATGTTTAAGGGAGAATCACAGCCTACTTGGGACGAACGCCTTGAAATAACCTGGAAGAACATTGCTGATATAACGAGAAATTATATAAAACATGGTTTAAATGTGGTGATTGATTTTGTAGTAGAAGATGAATTGGATTGGTTTTATAAACAGATTTCAGATCTAAACGTAAATATTAAATATGTAGTATTGCGAGCAGATAAAGAAACAATAATAGAACGATTAAATAAACGAGGGGATATTGACTCATTAGAGCGGTCACTGTTTTTACTTAATGAAATGGATAACTCATCTGCAAATAAAGTTTTTTTGTACGATACCACACATAAACAACCCGCTGAAATTGTTAGAGATATTATCAATGAAAATTAGAGATCTTCGGATCTCTTTTTTTTATTTTTCTGCTTATTTTTAGATCCTGATATATTCCGTGAAATACAGAATACAACGTATAACAGAGGATTAAGATCAATCAAATGGAAAGGGGGAACGGGATGGACGGCACAGAGCTTTACCGGAAAATGATGCTGACCGTATCCGGCAGCAAGCTGGTGGAACGGATGACCCTTAAATACGGCAGAAAAATGGCTCGCAAATTCATTGCAGGCGATACACTCACGGAAGCACTGGAGGAAACCAGGCGACTGAACCAGCTTGGTATTATGGTTACCCTTGATCATCTCGGCGAAGGAATCACATCCTTGGATGAGGCAGAGGGATACAAGGAGCAGTACATAAGGCTGCTGGAGGGAATTGACGAGCATAAAGTAAATGCGAACGTTTCTTTGAAGCCGACGCAGATGGGGTTATCGCTCCAACAAGAGGCTTGTTACGGCAATGTGAGAGCGGTTGCAGCCAGAGCGAAAGAGCTTGGTAATTTCGTACGTTTGGATATGGAGGACTCGCCATTCACCCAAGCAACGATCGATATGACCCTAAGGCTTCATGCCGAAGGCCTGAACAACGTCGGCACGGTTCTTCAAGCTTATCTATTCCGGACAGCAGAGGATGTCAAAACAATGATGAAGGCAGGTGTCAATCTACGTCTGGTCAAGGGCGCGTATAAAGAGTCGGCAGCTGTTGCTTCACAGCGCATGAGCGAAATTATAGATAACTATAAAAAAATGATCAAGCGGCATCTTGATCGGGAAATATATACCGCCATTGCGAGTCATGACGACCGGATCATCAACTGGGTAAAAGAGTATTCGACCCGTCATGGTATTTCGAAAGACATCTTTGAGTTTCAGATGCTGTACGGGCTCCGTATGAACGACCAGGCCGAATTGGCCCGGCAGGGCTATCGCATACGATGCTACACGCCTTACGGGACAATGTGGTATCCCTACTACACACGCCGTCTGGCCGAAAAGCCCTCCAATCTGATGATGGTTCTCAAAAATATGTTCAAATAATGAGAAAAGCCCTCTATGACTTCCGCACAGGAAGGGTAGAGGGCTTGAAGTTGCTTTGCGTATGGAGTGATATTTAATTGATTATTTCAAGGTAACTTCAATGGCTCCGTTCGCACCTTTTACCGTTTCTGCATGAAGAATATCCGTCAGGAAATTCAGCGGCACATATACACGGCCTTTTTTCAAGACAGGGGCAGCGCCAAGCTTTTGAGGAGCTTTTTTGCCAAAGGAGTATGCATCCTTGCCAACCGTTACCGACGTCCAAATCGCTCCCTTGCTAATATCAGCGGTTTTCGTTTTTTTGTTCCATTTCACGTCGAATTGCAGACTACGCAGGACATCCGCGAGCGGGATCATGACTGTGCCATTTTTCGCCTTAAATGTGGACTTTGGATCAATTACTGTCTTTACAGGGTTTGTAGTATCTGTATCTGTAAGCTCAAATGTGAATTCAGGCGTTCCGGTGACCCCTGGAGCGATGCTGTACTCCTGGAATACAACAACGGCTTTTCCGCCAGTTACGTAAAAGGATTGCTCAGAATCAATACCCTGGAATCCATCTTTACCAGCAAAATATTTCTCGGCATCGGCTGCTATATCCGATTTAATCTTGGAATCGATCATCTGTTTGTAGTTGCTGCCAAAAAGATCTTCAAGAGTTACGCGAGTTGCTTCTTTTTCGTCCATGAAGTTGTACGTATCCACACGCTGAGCCGGTGAGTTGCCGGTTGTAACTTCGGTTATCACTTCCAGTGAGATCAGGTTTGGCAGCGTGCCCTTACCGTCTGCTGTAAGTTCATAATTGATATTCAGCGTGTAAGGATGCAGAGTAAAGTTTTCATTTTTTGCTTTAATCGCCATTTCCTTAGCTTCTTTCTCCATGTTGGCCAGATCCTTGGAAGCGTGGGATTCAATAATATCATTCAGCTGGTCTTGGTATTTGATATCTTTCAATCCCTGAAACACAGGGATACGGATGCTTGCTTCAAGCGCAGGTTCGCTCGACTTTATCGTTTTGAAGGTTATGAGTGAATTTTGAACCTGAACAGCCGTGGCCTGAGGTTTAGCGGCCGAAAGGGCATGAACCTCTGTCATCATAGCGAAGGAACCACTGAGCAGAATGACACCAGCCATGCCGGCATAAGCCAATTTTTTCTTGAGTGGTGTGGAAGATGTGTACATTTTCATGATAAAAACCTCCATAATGATTTTTGGGATTGGATTATTTAATATATTCGTGGCTAACGAGAATACCGGAGAGCGCTTCTGTCGGAATGACGAACTCCACTACACCCATATACCCGGGAGCAACATCGTATTCATTGAAGGAAATGACCAGCTTGCCGTCAGCGTTAATATAGAAGTTCTGATCTTTTGAGATGCTTTCAAAAGGAGTCATAACATCATCATCTTCCGCCGATTCTATCCAATAGATCTTGTCTTGGTCCTCCTGCATTTGCTGTCTCATCTGTTGTTTGATTTGATCACTGATCACCTGGATGTATGAATCATCTTTAAATAGGCTTGGCAGGGTAATAACGATGTTTTTCTGCTTGTCGATCGTGTCGTAGGTTCTTGTCTCTGCGGCAGAAGCCGCGGTCGTCGTGACATAACGCGACAAGGTAAGCAGTCGATCGGTATCCGTTACAATCTCATAGCCACTGTCGAGGCTCATATTGGCTTTCCCTTTCTTTTCTAGTTCCTCGACTTCGTCTCTGAAAGATTCATAGAGCTTTTTGTTCTCTTCGGCATATTTGCTGTTCAGCGCCTCTTCAAGTTGCGGATTGTCCAGATTGGTAATAGCCGGTGTTTTGATGTTTGTCTCGGACGAATCATCTTTTTGGGTGTACTCACTGATCGTGATTACTTTAACAAGATTGCCGAGCACTGGTATATCCGAGATCGCTGCAGCAAACGTAGGGCTCGTATTCACTCCGGCAAATAATAGAATGGAGGCGGCTGCACCCCCAGCTAATGATTGAAGCTTGATACGCCGATTCTTCCTTTGCTTGATCGCTCTTTTGACGACCAAATCCAATTCTTCAGGGATGGGAACGGACTCGTATTGTTTTTTCATGTTGTTTAATCTGTCATTCAACGGGATGCACCTCCTTTAGTTGTTCTTCTTCCAGACTTATTCGCAGCCGTTTCAGCGCCTGATACAATCTCGTTTTCACAGTACTGGCGTTCTCCTGAATCACTTCTGCAATATCCTCTATTTTCATATCTTCAAAAAATCGGAGAATGATAACTGTCCGGTATTTCTCAGGCAGATCATTCACGGATTCGGCCAAATCCAGATTGGGATAAGTATCATTTTGACCGGGGATGAAAGACTCTAAAATTTCATCCTCCATGACATGCATATTTTTATGTTTTCTTAAAAAATCAAGGGAGGTTGTTACGACAATTCTGTAGAACCAGCTCTTGATTGAACCCTTATTTTGCAGTTTATCAATGGATAGAAATGCTTTATGAATTGCGTCCTGTATGATATCGAGTGCATCCTCTTTGTTTTTTACATAGCTGTAGGCCAGCCTGTAGATGCTTTCCTGATTTTCTGTAACACAATCCATAAGAAGCTTTTCCAGTTTCCGGCCTCTCATGGGTATATGACACTCCTTTGCTGCGCGCGCCAGCGATCAATTGCAATTGAACTTTCACTTTCACAGGCAAGACGTGCGGGGGTTTGAAAAAGTTTGAATGATGAGAAAAATTTTTAAAAATATTAGATAAAGAGAAAAGGACCCCAAATGGGGCCCGAGAATTTGTTGTAGCCAAGCTTATACTTACAACGCAAACTTCTTGATAATTATAGCTGAATTATGTCCTCCGAAGCCAAAGGAATTGGAGATGCCAATATTTAGATCGGCTTTTCTGGCTTGATTCGGGACGTAGTCCAGGTCACACTCCGGATCAGGTGTATCCAGATTGATCGTAGGGGGAATGATTCCCTCCCGCAAGGATTTAACAAGAGCAATCGCCTCTATGCCTCCGGAGGCACCCAGCATATGACCGGTCATTGATTTGTTGGCTGTTACGGGAATACGGTATGACTCCGGTCCAAATACATGTTTGATCGCTGCTGTTTCCGAACGGTCCCCGATTATAGTACTCGTCGCATGAGCACTGATCACATCAATTTCATCCGGAGAGATTTTGGCTTCTGCAAGTGCCGACTTCATTGCCCTGGCGGCTCCGTGCCCGTCTGCCGGAGTTGCGACCATATGATAGGCATCTGAGCTAGCCCCATAACCAATAACTTCACCAAGGATTTGGGCATTTCTTCGCAGTGCATGCGTCAGGGATTCTAAAATGACAATACCAGCACCCTCTGCCATTACAAACCCGTCCCGTTCAGCATCGAACGGACGGCTTGCATATTCTGGCTGATCGTTTCGGGTGGATAGCGCGGTGGCATTGGAGAAGCTTGCGAGTGAAATGTCGGTCAGTGCAGCTTCTGTTCCTCCCGCAAATATGATGTCGGACCTTCCCGCCTGTATATTAAAGAGGGCTTCACCTATCGCTGTATTCCCGATGGAACAAGCCGTTACCGGTGATAATGAGGAACCCAGTGCACCATATTTAATACTGACCATTGCGGCTGCCATATTAGGAATCATCATCGGAACGAGTGTGGGGCTGATCCGTTCAGGTCCGCGTGAGGCGAGAGTCGCACTTTGATTCATTAAGGTCTGGATTCCTCCGATACCGGAGCCGATATATACGCCCATCCGCTCCCGATTGATGTCCTCAAGCTTGAGACCGGAGTTGTTGAAGGCTTGTTCTGCCGCTGCTAAGGCGAACTGGCAGAAACGATCCATGCGCCGTGCTTCTTTGGCACCAAAGCGTTCAATCGGATCAAAATCCCGAACGATACCCGCTATCTTTACCTTTTGTTTCGTTGTGTCAAATGATTCTATATGTGAAATACCGGACTGGCCGTGAATCAATCGGGACCAGAATGATTCTACATCGTTACCTAGCGGTGAAATCACACCCATACCGGTAATGACGACTCTTTCCATAGGATGAACCTCCTTAGAATATATAACTTGTCATTCGTAAGGTTATGATGTCATGTATGTTATCCTATTACAAGATATCGTTTATCCTAGTATAATTACTGCCATCCTAAAACGGTATGAGAGGAAGGGTACGATGAATTCACAGGCCAGACTTCAAGCACTGTCCGTATTTTTAAAATCTCAACGCGCCAAGATCTCCCCGGAGTCTGTTGGCTTGCCAGCAGGAACTCGAAGAAGAACACCGGGACTGCGAAGAGAGGAAGTAGCACAGTTAGCAGGCGTTAGCACAACGTGGTACACCTGGTTGGAGCAAGGACGTGATATCCAGGTTTCATCATCTGTCCTTGATTGTGTAGCTAACGCACTACAACTAACTGCTGATGAACGGAAGTATTTGTTCTCACTAGCCTTCGAGACGGGTACAAGCACCTATCCGCTCAAACAGGAAGCGGCCCATATCAGCCCCTCCCTGCATAAAATTATTAAAGAACTCCACTGCTGTCCGGCGATTATTTCCGATCGCATGTGCAATATTGTTGGGTGGAATAATGCCGCGGCCCATGTGTTTCTGGACTTTGAACGCATTCCTCTGGAAGAACGAAATATGATTCGCCTGCTGTTCACCCGCAGAGAATTTAAGCGTTTGGCGGTTAACTGGGATCAGTTTGCCAGCGGGTTCCTGGCGATGTTTCGTTCGTATTACGGACAATATGTGAAAGATAAGTGGTACGAATCATTTCTTGAAGAAATGAAGAGAGATCATCCCGGCTTCACTCGGATGTGGGAGCAAAGCCAGGTGAGTTACGCACCGGAAGTGCATCTTGAATTCAGACATGCCAAAGCCGGAAAGATGTTATTTGAGCTTACGTCTCTACATGTCTACGGCAATGATGATTTACGCTGCAGTGTATATACACCTGCGCCGGACACGAATACGGAAGCCAAGATGCGGCAGTTGATGGAAGAGAAGTCTTAACCTATGCCCAATCCCGCCGCAGAGTGAACAGATCCTTCAGCTCATCGGTCGACAGCTCGGTAATCCAGCCTTCGCTGCTGGAGATGACGTTATCGCTGAGCTGCTGCTTGCTTTCCAGCATCTCATCAATCCGTTCCTCCAGCGTGCCCATGGAGATGAACTTGTGAACCTGCACATCCTTCGTCTGACCCATCCGGTATGCCCGGTCGGTGGCTTGATTCTCAACAGCCGGGTTCCACCAGCGGTCGAAGTGGAAGACGTGATTGGCTGCGGTCAGATTCAGGCCGACGCCTCCTGCCTTGATTGAAAGGATGAATACGCTGGGCTGTTCCTTCGCCGGTAGCGTCCGCGACTGGAACTGGTCAATCATACGGTCGCGTGCCGTCTTTGAGGTGCTGCCGTTCAGATAGAGGACCGGTTCGTCCAGCTCTTGTTGAAGCACCTGCTGCAGTATCTCGCCCATGCCAATGTACTGCGTAAAGATCAGACAACGTTCGTCTTCTTCCCGAAGCTCTTTGACCATGGATAAAAGGCGTTCAAGCTTGGAAGAACGGTTAATGAGCGTCTCTGTATCCAATTTACGGCCTGAGGCCCCCGATATTTCCGGTAGAGCTTCTTTAGTCAGCAGCTGCGGGTGATCGCATAGCTGCTTCAGTTGGGTGAGTGCCGATAGAATGGCACCTTTCCGTTCAATACCCTCCAGCTTTTGCATACGTTCCAAGAGCTGGTTCACACTCTGATCGTAGAGTGCACCCTGTTCGGTAGTGAGATGAATATATGTTTTCATCTCGTTCTTATCCGGTAAATCCAGCTGGATGGCCGGATCTTTTTTCTTGCGGCGGAGCATGAACGGTTTAACGAGTTTTTGAAGATCGGCCGTTTTCTGCTCGTCGTGATCCTTCTCAATCGCTTGAATGAAGCGGTTGGTAAAGGCCCGTAGATTGCCTAGATACCCCGGATTGATAAAATCATAGATCGACCAGAGCTCGGACAGGCGGTTTTCAATCGGCGTACCGGTCAGCGCGATGCGATGTTTCGCCGGAAAGCTGCGGACTGCAGCCGACTGCTTCGTCTGGGCATTTTTTATATTTTGAGCTTCATCGAGACAGAGGGCTTCCCATTTGAAACCTATAAGCAGCTCTTGATCCAGTGTAGCGGTAGCATAAGAAGTCAGGACAATGTCGGCCTGGCTCGCTTCCTCATGGAATTCCTCACTGCTGTATCGTTTGCTTCCGTAATGAAGCATGACCCGGATTGACGGGGCAAAACGGCTCAATTCCTTCTGCCAGTTGCCCAGAACGGAAGTAGGGCAGATCAGGAGAGAAGGTAGCCTGCCTTCCTGCTCGGAAGCCGTTTCTTTGACATGAAGCAAGTACGTGATGAATTGTACGGTTTTGCCGAGACCCATATCATCGGCGAGACAGGCGCCAAGCCCGAAACGCCGTAAAAAGGCAAGCCAGGCATAACCCTCACGCTGGTAAGTCCGAAGCTCTGCCTTTAAACCATCCGGTACAGGCAGATCCGGCCACTCATTCTGCCGTTTAAGCTGGCTGATCAGCCCCAGCAGATGCTCATTCAGCTCGACTTCGAGCCGGATGCGCTCAGGACCTTTCTCTTCGGGTTCCTGGCCGCTGTTCTCTGGTGCATCCTCGCTTCCAAGCAGATGGAGGTGCAGGATATCCTGAAAGGATAAGCCCTGCGAGGAATCCATTCCCGCCATGGCCTGGCGGATTTGCGCCACCAGCGCAGGGTCGAGCGCGATCCACTTGCCACGGAAACGGACTAATCGTTCGTTCCGTGCGACAAGGTCGGTGAACTCGGCTTCCGTGAGGCTGGTATCGCCAATGGCGATGCGCCAATCGAAGTTCACAAGTGAATCTAGCCCGAATAGCGAACTTCCGGTGCTGCGCTCGCTGCCTTCGCCAGAGTGGACCTTCGCCCGCAGCTTCGGCCGCTTTCTGGTGGCAGCTTCCCACCATGCCGGAAGCAGCACCTGCCAGCCAGTCTGTAGCAGACGATGGCTGTCCACCGTCAGGAACTGCCACGCAGCCTCATCGGACAGCTCGGTGCCGATCATATCCTGTCCGCCGTCCGCCAGCATCTTCGCTGGAAGCGCGGCGCGTAGACGTTCCAGCCATGCCTTGGAACGATCGTGTATATGCGGCGTCCAGTGCTCCGGCCATGAGCCGGAAGCTTCGCCGTCCTCCGCAAGCCGGACCGGGCAGAGCAGCGCGGGGTCTTGCTTGTCCTGAAGGACAAGTCTCAGCCGCCAAGCCGTTTCTTCTTCGTCCGGCTCCAGCAGCTGGAGAAGCGGACGGAAGGGAGCGGTGTCTGCTTTCCAGCCAATGGCGATGAGCCAAGATTGCGTATCCATCCCGGCTGCGGCGGAACGGTCTTTGGCGAAGAGTAGCGGGTATTCCCGGCGTAAATCGGCAGCCTCGGCTTCTGTCCCGTAACACCGTTGAAAGACAGAAGCCGAGAAGGCTGCTCCTAACCCTTCGCTAAGCAAGGGATCGCCCCCCAGCTGTGACAGGATTGCACGGCCTTTCTGATCGATAGACTCCGGATCCCAGGTCCATTGCAGCTTTCCGTCTTGATAGGCGCTAAAGTTCGGGATAAATGCTCTATCCTTGATACACTCGTAAAGCATCGGGGCGAGCTGGACGAATGGAGCGCTTTCCTCACCCCACACCCACTTAATATGATTCAGCGGCTTCATCTCTGCAAAGAAAGGGATGACCTGCTCAGCAGGCAGGAGAACCAGCTCAACATCTTGAATTTGCTGCACTTCCAGCTCTGTTCCATAAAAAGATTCCTCGTGCCAAGCAAACAAACGCTGCTTCAGGTATTGTCCGGACAAGTAGCTCTGAATTAGGGTGGAACCGTATATGAGCGCATCTCCATAGGCGCTTAACGTAATCTGGACGGTGATGGTTTCAGTATGATGGCTCATGATATCAGTTTTCCTCTCCGAAGCTCCTCCTGGAGTGCGCGAAGCCGGCTATGCCGTCCGGCAAAGGCGGTAATGAATGTTTCCCAGCGGTCTTCCTGCTTCATTTTTTTGTATAGCTTAGACAAACGCTTGAGCAGCTTGACTGCTGCTTTATAGCTGGCTCTGTTCTTCTGAAGAATGTATCGTTCTACCGCCTGATGAAAAAAAGGCAGCAGCAGTTCCGGTGCATGCTTCTCGATTGGCTGCAGTACGCTGACACGAAACTCCAGCGGCTCTTTGCCGATGCTTAGCTGAAAATCCATCCATTGCTGCCATTTGCCATGGGCAAGCAGTGTTTCCTGGTAAATATCTTTGGAATAAGGAAGCATGTCCACCAGTGTGTCCCACAGGGACTGCTCTGCTTGTGGCAGCTGCTGTACGGCCTGATCCCAATACGCCATATAGCTGTCTAAATTGTTGTTTCGGTAGCTGGCCAGCAACGGGCCGATCTCGGTGAGCCACCCCGTTAAGCGCGGCCAGTCTTGATCTTGAGAGAGCACATCAAGGAAATGGATCAGCTGCTCAGGCTGAATGTAAAGTCCTTTGTCGGCGGACCGAAGCAGTTCCCAAGACTTTTCATCCTCGGAGAGAAAGAAGTACATCAAGCTTTGCGCAAGCATCCCCGCAGACCGCGAATAGGCGTTCCCGAGCTCCGCCTCAGCTGTTTTCAGATGGTCCAACTCTTCGGAGTATAGTTGTGTATCCCGTTCATTGGAATGAATACCGTTCACCCAAAGCTGGTTATAGATATGGGAGAAGAAGGAGTGGTTCCGGGCTTCAGTCAGCATTTTTTCACGCAAATAAGCTAACGTTTCGCTCACACGCTGTGAGTGCTCTGTTTCAACTGGAATGGAGAAGTGCCCGGATGCGAAGTGCTGCTCGATGTCTTTCTGGGTATCATCCGCAGCAATCTGGACGTGATAGCCCATAAATAGACTGGAGCCCGTATTGTGGCTCGGCTGTTTCACCAGCCTTTCGAGCACAAATAGTCGGGCATGAAGCTCGAACAACATATCCATGACTCCGCTCAAGTCAGGTTTGATGCGAAAAATAGCTTCCAGCGCATTTCTGGAGTACAGGGAGTTTAAGGTGTTGACCCCCAGTGCTGCGATGCATTGCCCAAACAGCTTATGCCAATCAGAGATAGGCATTTCGGACAGTCGGTTGGCTTGCCCCTTGAAGCTTGCTAAGCTGGCTGCTTGTCTGTTCACGGTGTGGGCCGAATACGGGGAAGCTCCTTGCTCGGTGGAAGTCAACTCGCCGTACCGGATGAGATTGGTTGAATGGGCGTTCACGAGCGCGTGAACGGATCGCCCCTGCTTGTCTGCAGCATCCAGCAGGACAGCTACCATGTGCTTGCAGCTCTTTCTGACCGGACAAGCGCAGCGGCTGTCATCCAGAGAACCCGGGATAAGGTCGACGTGATAAACTTCGCTTCCTTCCACTATAGCTTCGATATGACCCGATTCATGCAGCTGTAGCGAAGAGACCCGGCCCTGCTTGTAATATTGAAATCCGCGTTTTATTGTCAGGTCATTAAAGTATGCGGCTGTATGTTGTATGAGTGTCTGCCATTGTATATCATCCAGCGGCTGGATAAGGTTCATGAGGAATCCATCTCCTGAAACTAATAGTTTTATGGATTCTAATCTACCATATCCAATGCGGGTAATAAATAAGTTGGAAGAGAAAGGTATGTTTTCACACGACAATAGCGCATAGACCTCGAAACAAATCTCCGGCTCTAAACATCAAACTTTTTTTGTGATTAACGTGAGAATCAGAAGCCTTCGTTCTTCATTTGTCTAAGCATTTCCATATCTCCGCTCACGATCGCACCCATGAATCGGTTGATGAGTTCAATATCAGCATCCCACCACCGGATTTCAAGCAGTTCCTGAATGATATTCGGATCATAACGTTTGCGTATCTCCTTAGCCGGATTGCCACCGATAATCGTGTAAGGCGGAACATCCTTTACAACCACAGCTTCAGCGCCAATGATGGCGCCGTCTCCAATACGTACGCCCGGCATAATGGTCGCCCGTCTGCCAATCCAGACATCATTGCCGACCACCGTATCCCCTTTGAGTGGGAGCTGTTCCAGAGTAGGGGTATGTGCTTCCCATCCGTTTCCGAACAGGTTGAACGGGTAGGTGGATCCATCCATACGATGATTGCCTCCACTCATGATGAATCGCGTTTCAGGTGCAATGGAGCAGAATTTGCCGATGATGAGTTTGGTTCCTAGCATCTCATAGTGGTAGAGCACCTGTTCCTCGAAGGATTCTCCGTTTAAAGCATCGTAGTAGGAGTAATCTCCAATGATGATGCCCGGTTTCGTGATCGTATTGTTAATAAACTGTACATTTTTGTTTCCAGGAATCGGATATGCTTCTCTTGGATTTGGTCCTGTCATGGATAATCAATCCTTTCATGTTTGATTAGGTTAAAATACTACAAAAAAAGCCTCCCACTCCGAACATTCGGAATAGGAGGCTTATACGAACAAAGAAGACACTTGCTTCTGCTAAGAAACGACAAGTATCAACCCATCATATATATAAAAGCCCGCACGAATCCTATCCCGAAAAACTTCGTTACTAGAGGTTGTTCAAAAAGTCCGCTTTTGATCACGAAGTGAATCAGGAAGTGGGCTCGGCATCGAATTTTGAATTCAGCCGATCCTAAGCAAATGCTTACGAAGTATGTTTCCTCCGGAAACATCTCAGGTGCTCACGTACCCAAAACAGATGATGCTTCCGAAGACGTTTGCTACGAAAACGTGCAGCTCCGCTCCTCAGTCCCTAGCTTCATCCAACTCAAGTGTTTTGAAAAAACGCACATCGGAAGCATATGCTTCGGTGCTGAAAACCGACCTTTTTGAACACGCACTACGAAGTGTTTTCAATTTCTTAGGACAGGATTAGTAGATCATTGGCTTTTTAGTCACCCTTTCATTTCTGATTGTCTAGACTTTAGCACATGAGTTTCATGGAGTTCAACCATGGATTTCCAAAAGACTACATTTAAAAACGCCGGTTCCTTTTCTCATCTATGTAGACTTCTACCGCTGTTATGGCTCGAATCAAAACTATCTCCCTGGTATTTGCATGGTAGGTCTACATACTTATAAGATTAGACAAAGGACATAGGGTGTTTTTTGTTCCAAAATATAACAAACATAATCTAACTTTAACATAATTGCTAGGGCATTGTACTGAAATTCATCATATTAAGGTGGCATTTAGCATGTTGAACACGACGAAGAAAAGGAGGGAAATGAATTGAAGACATCCATCTACGAACTGGTGGAGACCGGGGACGCATTACCTTTTGATGTATCACTGCACAGGGTCAATTATGTGCCAAGCCATTGGCATAACAGTGTGGAGATCATTTTTGTATTGAACGGTAAACTGGAAGTTACGGTAGGGAGTCAGCAGCACACCTTGGCTGAAGGGGATGTATTTCTGATCAATCAATGTCATGTTCATGAAGTGATTGGTCTGAATAATAACATTATTGCTACGTTTCTCATTCCCATATCCTATTTGAAAGAGAATATTAGGGGCATTGAGAATATTCTATTCAAATGTGAATCTCGTACAGCACGGTCCGAGCAGCGTGGAGCCCTCGATCAAATACGCCATTTGCTCGCGGAAATGGTGCAGCTGAACAATAAGAAGGAGGAAGCTTATGAACTGGACATGGGGATTCGAATGTTGGCCGTATTCTCCATTCTCTTGAAGCAATTCCGGACGACCGGATCGAGCGGTGCGATAAACGAGAAGTATATGGAACGAATGCTGCGTATTATTACTTATATTGATGAACACTACAAAGACCCGATTTCGCTTCAGTCTTTGGCAGAGCGTGAATTTCTCTCGGTTCCATATCTGTCTAAATTTTTCAGTGAAAATATCGGACTGAATTTCCAATCCTATCTGACCAGCATCCGTTTGAAAAATGCAGTAGAGGATCTGCTTAACTATGACGAGATTCCGATCGCGGATCTTGCCTTGAATCATGGGTTCCCGAATGCCAAGTCGTTTTACACTGCCTTTAAGAACCGCTACCATATAACGCCTCATGAATACCGCAAGCAGTACCGTCCGGATATGGTCCAGAAGAAGAATGAGGATATCTCCTCTCATTATCTGAACTTTAATCATTCCAGCGCGCTTGGCATTATACGCCAGTTTCTGGAGCGGAGCCAGTCTAGGGAGGTAGAGAAAGTTCAGACTTTGGAAACTAGGGCTTATAAGATTGATACTGCAATCCAAGGAACAACCGTTCAGCATACGTGGAAGAATCTGATTACCATCGGAAAAGCGAAGGAAGGGCTGCATGCAGATGTGCAGCAGCAGCTGAAATATGTACAGCAGAAGAGTCCGTTCCGTTATTTGCGGTTCCACGGCATCTTTGATGACGGGATGATGGTTTACGATGAGGATGGAGCCGGGAAGCCCCGTTATAATTTCCGGTTTGTGGACCAATTGTTCGATTTTTTGCTGTCTATCGGGCTGAAGCCTTTTGTAGAGTTTGGATTTATGCCTTCCGCTCTGGCATCTGATACAGACAAATCGGTATTCTACAGAGCCAGTTATACCAGTCCACCCAAGTCCGTGGATAAGTGGTGTGAGCTGGTTGACCGGTTCATCCGTCACTGCATGAATCGGTATGGGGCAGCGGAAGTGAAGAGCTGGAAATTTGAATTCTGGAACGAGCCGGAGCTCCATATATTCTGGCCAGCGTCACACGATGAATATAATGAGTTGTATTTAAGAACCTATCAGACGGTCAAAAATATATCGCAGGCACTCCAAATTGGAGCTCCAGGACGGATTATTACGTTGGAATCCATGTCCATGGTTAAGGATTTTTTTGAATTTTGCAGAAAGAATAGTTGCCAGCCAGACTTTATTCCACTTCACTTCTATCCGCACGAGCGCTTTGAGAAGTTGATGAACAAGGAATATATGGCTCAGAAGTACGATACAGACTCCTATTTTCAGTTGCTTGAAGAATTTCGCGGAATCTCTTCGAATCCGGATTTCTTAAAGGAGAAGCTGGAAGATGAGCTTAAGCTGATCGCAGAGTACGGATTATCCGGCTGCGAGATTTATCTTACGGAATGGAATTCGACGGGATACCATCGCGAACTCACGAATGATACGTTGTACAAGGCTGCTTATATTGCGAAAAATCTGCTTGATAATCTGGACGTCGTTCATGGATTCGGTTATTGGGTGCTTAGTGACAATATTGAGGAGACGTTTCCATCGCAACAGTTGTTTCACGGTGGACTTGGTTTGATTGCACAGTATGGTATCCCGAAACCCGCGATGTACGCATATGAGCTGTTAACAAAGCTAGGGAGTACCGTTATAGCTCAAGGAGACGGGTATATTGTGACTGCGGGGAGCGGGGGATATCAGGTCCTGACTTATAATTACTGCCACTTCGATGAGCTCTATGCTATGGGTGATATTTCATTTATTGATGCAACTCACCGCTATAATGGATTCAAGAATGAGCGGACATTAAAAATTGACATAGCTCTCAGCAATCTACCCAATGGTCATTACAAGATGATTACCCATACGATCAGCCGCAGCCAGGGCAGCAGCTATGATGCCTGGGTAACAATGGGGGCACCGGAATCTCTGACACAGGAGGATATCCAATACCTAAAGGCGAATTCCTGTCCCCGCAGACATGTTCAATATGTGAGGGTGGATGAGGCGGCGTTAACCGTTCATACCAGTCTCGTACCACATGAAGTGGAGCTAATTGAACTGATGCCGACCTATGACTAAAATTGTGTTGATTTTTAATCTCCTTATACCGAAATAAGGAAAGCGTTTACAATAAAACATTAAAAATAAGCATAGAAGTATGTAAGAAGCCGCCTGTCTTGAAGAAGGTGGTTTCTTTTATAATATTATTGTAATCGTTTTCATATTGATTGGGGGGTTATATAGATGGCTGAAGCTAAGGTGAAAGGGCAGGTTCGAACACCTTTGGGCAGATTGACTTTCGGCATTATGCTAGGCTACGGCTGTATGATGCTGGCATTAATGACACCGGCATCCTTATTGCTGACATTCAAGATGATCGAGATTGACCCGAACGGATATACATCTTCTTATGGTCTGGTTGCTGGCATTGGCGCATTTTTTGCCTTGATCGGGAACCCTCTGGGAGGCGCGATTAGTGACCGGACGAACATATCGTTTGGACGCCGGCGGACATGGATTCTGATCGGCCCCTTGATCGGCTGTGCTGCTCTTCTGTTAATTGGTATGACGTCCTCGTTATGGCTCATTATTATTGGCTGGTCCATTGCACAATTGTTCTTTAACTTCGGGATGGCGGCATATACCGCACTGATACCGGATCAGGTTAAGCAGGAGAAACAAGGTACCGTATCCGGAATTCTGGGATTGGTGCTGCCGGTTGCCATTGCGATCGGTATGGTCATGATGACGATCATGACGGATGCTTCTTCAGTAACGAAGTGGATTTTGCTCGCTGTGATTGGGGTGGTGGGTCCGGTTCTCAGCTTGTTCCTGATTCAGGATGGTAAAGTGGAGGTCGTTCATAAGGAAAAAGAAAAGATTCCATTTGGCGAGAAACTTAGTAAGGTCTACCCTAGCCCACGTCGTTTTCCGGCTTTCACCTGGGCGGTTGTATCGAAGTTTCTGCTGATGATGGGTTACTGCAGCACTCTCTATTTCACCATGATGCTGGTTAACCGGATGGGCTATACGGAAGCCGAGGCAACGGCCAGCGTAGCAACCGTGAACATTATCTCTATGATTGCGATGGCCGTTACGAGTATATTTGGCGGAGTGCTGTCTGATAAGTTCCGTAAGCAAAAACCGTTTCTGTATTTGTCGGCCTTGATTATGATTCTGGCAACACTGGTCTTTGCATTTGTTCCTAACTTCACTGCATTTGTAATCGCTTCGGCGGTTCTTGGTCTCGGTTTCGGTTGTTTCTCTGCTGTTGATATGGCGCTCGTCGCACGGATTCTGCCTCGTAAAGAGGATTCCGCTAAAGACTTCGGCATTATGAATGTAGCGAATGCGCTGCCGCAATCGATTGTACCTGCAATCGCGCCGTTCCTGCTTAGCGCAGGCACGATGACTGGCATTGGAGACTGGACTTTCTTCTATATTGCACTCGCCGTGTTTATGGTGTTCGGTATGATATCCATTAAACCGTTGCCTGAAGTCGGGGAACCTGTTGCAACCGAAGGCGGATCGGGCACTTCCGCTGACCTCACAACACCCAGTATGCAAAATATGTAAGGGGGACGTTCAAATATGAATCGAAATATACAAGAAATCATTACGCAGATGACTCTGGAAGAGAAAGCAAGCCTTTGTTCTGGTCTAAACATGTGGCAGACTAAGCCCGTAGAACGGCTCGAAATACCGTCGATCTCGATGACGGATGGGCCGCATGGCTTGCGAAAACAGGGAGACCTCGCAGACATGTCCAGCAAAACCGTTCCATCCACCTGCTTTCCGAGTGGCGCGGGGCTTGCCTCCTCATGGGATCGTCAGTTGATCCAGGAAGTCGGCAAGGCGCTTGGCGAAGAGTGCCAAGCGGAGGATGTGCAAATTATTCTTGGGCCTGCTGTCAATATCAAGCGTTCACCGCTGTGCGGACGAAACTTTGAATATTTCTCTGAGGACCCATACCTGTCCTCGGAGATGGGAACGCATCACGTATATGGTGTACAGGGTGAAGGCGTTGGAACCTCGGTAAAGCATTTTGCAGTCAACAACCAAGAGACGCTCCGTAACTCCATTAACGCCGTTGTGGATGAAAGAACATTGCATGAAATTTACCTCCGCAGCTTTGAAGGACCGATTACAGCAGGGAATGCCTGGACCGTGATGTGCGCGTACAATCTGGTGAATGGAGAGTTCTGCTCGGAGAATGAAGACTTGCTGACCGATGTGTTGAAAAAAAGATGGGGACACCAGGGTCTGGTTATGACCGACTGGGGAGCCATTAACGAGCGGGTAAAGGGCTTAAAGGCCGGACTTGAGCTGGAGATGCCTTATGTTGGGCCAGAGCATGATGGGATGATCGTCGAAGCCGTGAAATCCGGTGAATTGGATGAATCGGTGCTAGACCGTACAGTAGAGCGGCTGCTGACGGTGATTTTCAAGGGCTTTGACAACAAGAAGCCGGGCTTCACCTACGACCAAGAGGAGCATCACAAGCTGGCCCGCCGTACAGCAGCGGAATGTATGGTCCTGTTGAAGAATGAAGACAATCTGCTCCCTCTGGGGCCTCACCAGTCGGTTGCTGTCATTGGTGCATTTGCCAAAAATCCGCGCTATCAAGGTGGCGGCAGTTCACATATTTCTCCAACACGGCTGGATGCGGCTTATGATGCAATCGTGGAGATGGCACAGGGCAAGGTGGCTTACGCTGAAGGCTACAGCCTGAAAGGCGATGCCATTCATGAAGACCTGATTGCTGAAGCTGTAGAGGCTGTAGCAGGGACAGAGGTTGCTGTCATTTTTGCAGGCTTGCCGGATTCATTTGAATCTGAAGGTGTTGATCGTACGCATCTTCATATCCCGGGTTCGCAAATCGAGCTGATCAAGCGGGTTTCAGCAGTGCAGCCGAATACGGTGGTTGTGCTCTCTAATGGATCACCAGTTTCCATGCCTTGGTTGTCTGATGTGAAAGTCGTGCTTGAAGGATATCTGGCAGGTCAGGCAACAGGCTCCGCAGCAGTGGACGTTTTGTATGGAGCTGTGAATCCAAGCGGCAAGCTGGCCGAGACTTTCCCTGTGACACTGGAGCAAACCCCGGCCTATCTTAATTTCCCGGGCGGCAAGAGTGAAGTGTTTTACGGAGAAGGGTTGTTTGTAGGCTATCGATACTACGAAGCTAAGAAGGAGCAGCCGTTGTTCCCGTTCGGACATGGACTTAGTTACACTCAGTTTGCTTACGAGAACATTTCAATAGATAAGAAACAAGTGAAGGATACAGAGTCTGCGACGATTACCGTGACGGTTCGTAATACAGGGGATCGTGCAGGAAAGGAAGTGGTACAGCTCTACGTAAAGCCGCTTGATAGTACGGTTGTCCGGCCTTTTAAGGAATTGAAAGGCTTTGAGAAGGTTCATTTGGAGCCAGGTGAAACTAAAACGGTGAGCTTTACGCTCGATAAGCGCGCTTTCGCTTACTACAATACAGAAATTCAGGACTGGTTCGCAGAAACCGGCGTATATGATGTTTTGGTTGGCGGTTCATCCGCAGATACACCGCTGTCTGTGTCCATCAACGTGATTTCAACGGCAATCCCATTTAAGAAAGTTACGCGGAATACGAAGTTTTACGAGCTGCTGGCAATCCCGGAAACAGCGTCAATGGCCGCAGAGCTTATGGAGCTTAGTATGGAACGGATTAAGCAGATGGGAGCCATGTTTGCAGACAGTATGGACAGCGGCTTGACCGAACTGTTTGATGCGGTTGTGCAATGGAAGAAATACGACGGTCTTCGTTCAATCGGAGGCATGACTGGCGGTATGTCAGAGGAGAAACTGACGGCAACGATTGATGAGTTGAACCAGAAATTGGGGCTTTAAAAATAGAGAAGCTGTATATATAAGGAATCAATGCAGTGTTGATTCTGGCGTAGTGCATAGGAGAGCAAACTTGGAGTGGAGGGAACCAGAATGAACAATCAAACGATCCAAACCGTGAATGAAAGTGGAGACAACGTACAATATGTGAACAACCCGGGAGGCCCCAAGCTGGGTTACTCTCCTGGATCAGGCGTAACGATCATAGAGCAGGACGGACTGTTTTTCAAGGATTTGAGCCGTGACGGCAAGCTGGATCGGTATGAGGATTGGCGGTTATCGTCGAAGGAGCGGGCTAAGGACCTGGCGTCAAAAATGACTATTGAGCAAATCGCAGGCCTGATGCTGTACAGCCGGCATCAATCCATTCCAGCTGCAAGCAACTCCTGGTTCTCAGGCACCTATGACGGTAAATCCTATGAGGAGAGTGGAGTGAAGCCTTGGGCGCTGACGGATGAACAGCTTGCCTTTCTCGTCAGGGACCATCTGAGACATGTGCTGGTGACAACGGTGGAGAGTCCGGAAGTTGCAGCACGCTGGAACAATAAAGTGCAAGCTTATGTGGAAGGTACGGGACTTGGGATTCCGGCAAATAACAGCTCAGACCCACGGCATAGCTCAGATGCCAGTTCGGAGTTTAATGCGGGCTCCGGTGGGCATATCTCCATGTGGCCGGAGACGCTGGGCTTGGCTGCAACCTTTGATCCGGACACCACCAAGAAATTCGGCGAGATTGCCTCCAAAGAATATCGTGCGCTTGGCCTTGCAACAGCACTCTCCCCACAGATTGATATTGCTACAGAGCCGCGCTGGTTCCGGTTTAACGGTACCTTCGGCGAGGATTCCCTGCTAACTACCGATATGGCTCGCGCCTACGTTGATGGGTTCCAGACATCGGAGGGAGAGAGAGAAATTTCCGAGGGCTGGGGCTATGACAGTGTTAACGCCATGGTGAAGCACTGGCCTGGCGGCGGATCAGGCGAAGCCGGAAGAGATGCCCATTACAGCTGTGGGAAATATGCGGTTTATCCGGGAAACAACTTTGATGAACATTTGATTCCATTTGTGGATGGAGCTTTTAAGCTGGATGGAAAGACCGGTATGGCTTCAGCTGTTATGCCATACTACACGATCTCTACAGATCAGGATACCGTAAACGGGGAGAATGTCGGCAATTCCTATAACTCCTATCTGATCAAGGACTTGCTGCGGGAGAAATATGGCTATGACGGTGTGGTCTGCACCGACTGGCTGATTACCGCTGACGAATCCGGCCCACGGGATTCCTTTCTTACCGGTAAACCATGGGGTGTGGAAGGACTGACGGTGGCGGAGCGGCATTACAAGCTGTTGATGGCAGGTGTTGACCAGTTTGGCGGCAACAACGAGATTGAACCGGTACTGGCTGCCTATCAGATGGGCGTTGAAGAGCACGGAGAAGCGTATATGCGGGATCGCTTTGAACAGTCTGCGGTACGCCTGCTGAGCAATATGTTCCGTCTTGGATTGTTTGAAAACCCGTATGTAGAGCCGCTGCAAAGTGCGGAAGTTGTGGGGAATGCAGAGTTTATGCGTGAGGGATATGAAGCACAGTTGAAATCGATCGTCATGCTAAAAAACAAAAATGGCGTACTGCCTCTTCAGCAAAAGAGAAAGGTCTACATTCCGAAACGCTTTATGGCGGCCGGAAAGGATTGGTTTGGCAATCCGACGCCGGAAAGCCTTGAGCATCCGGTAAATCTGAACATTGTATCAAAACATTTCGAGGTTACAAATAATCCTGATGAAGCTGACTTCGGCCTTGTGTTTATCAGCATACCGAAATCGGGAACCGGCTACAGCGAGGAGGATGAGGAACAGGGAGGCAATGGTTATGTGCCGATGAGTCTGCAATACAAGACCTATACGGCAGAGCATGCCCGCGAAGTGAGCCTGGCTGGCGATGCGCGGCCGAGCGATGTGCTGAATCGTTCCTATAAAGGCAAATCGGTTACACCTCAGAATACAACGGATCTGGACATGGTGTTGGAAACGAAGGAAATGATGAAAGGCAAACCAGTTATTGTATCCATGCTTTTGTCGAATCCGACCGTAGTTGAGGAATTTGAAGCGGAAGTTGATGCCATCCTCGTAAACTTCGGCGTTCAGGATCAAGCCATCATGGAGGTACTCATTGGCGCGGTAGAGCCTTCAGGCCTGCTGCCGATGCAGATGCCGGCTAATATGAGAACGGTGGAAGAGCAGTTTGAGGATGTGGCACATGATATGGAATGTCACGTGGATTCCGAGAACCATACCTATGATTTTGCCTTCGGCCTCAACTGGAATGGTGTCATTGAGGATGAGCGGACGAAGAAATATCGGAGAGCGCGCACGTAATTACTTTCGGGATTTTCCTGATTGCGTTGCTCACATATCTTGATAAAAGGAAATGACCCACTCCTAAGGTTGGCAAACCAGTGGGTCATTTCACTTGATATCGTCCCGAGCTTACTCAACCGACCCGACGGGCGTTGTTTCTATCTCTCGGAATCTCGCCGGGGGCATGCCATATTTGGCTCGGAATACACGATGAAAATACGAATAGCTGGCAAATCCGCACGTCTCGGCTATCTCCTCCAGTGTCAGGGAGCTGTACTTGATACGTTCAACCGCAGCATTAAGCCGGATTTCCAGCGCATATTGGATCATGGTTTTGCCATAACAGGCTTTGAACAGCTGAACAGCTCGAGACAAGCTAAGGCCGACATGAGCAGCAGCCTCTTCAAGCTTAAACGTAACGGTAGCATGCTCTTCAATGAATCTCTTCAAGCGTAATGCCATGAAGGCTGAGCGGTCTGTAGGTTTCGTCTCCGTAATCGCCCGATCCAGACACAGGCAGAGTCCTTGCAGCAAATAACCGGTTAGCTCAACATTCTCCCCCTCCGGCCCGCGGCGCTTCTCCAGCAGAAGCTGCCTCCACAAGCCGAGAAGATGATCGTCAATGCTGATATGGTTGACTATGTGGCGACTCATGCGGCTCCACCAGGCATCGATCCAAGTACCATTGCAAAAAATAAAGTAATCGCCGCTCGACACACGTCCGTCACTCGTTTCTTCTCTTACCCGCAGCTCGTATTCATCTCCGGGTTTAAGCAGCAGGAGATCGCCAGCCTGTAAATGGTACTCCTTGCCGTTGCAGCAAGCCTCGCAAGAGCCTTCGGTTTGCAGACGGAACAGATAGGTTGTTAAGCCGTTCTTATGATTGTTGCTAAAAGGCGCAGTGTGATAGGAATAATCGCAGATCAGCAGTCTTGACTCCACCATGACTTAACCTCCATTCCAAAAAAAAGTAAGCAGATAGTTCATGTTTTGACAATATAGTTTATGTTCATTTTAGCCTACTTTCATGTAAGATGGTACCATATAGAGCATTATCAAAATCCATTGAATAGAGGTGTCCTTCCATGAGAAAAATGGGTATCGGACTGCAAATGTATACGCTTCGCGACGAAACTGCGCAGGATTTCCGCGGTACGCTTCGCAAAGTGGCGGAACTGGGATATGAAGGTGTGGAGTTTGCAGGCTATGGCGACATTCCGGCAGAGGAGATGAAAACGCTTCTTCAGGAGCTGGGTCTTAAGGCGATTGGTAGTCACGTGGGACTGCATCTTCTTCGCGAGGATCTGCAAAAGGAGATCGATTACCTGAAAACGATCGGCGCCAAGTATGTGATGTGTCCATATGTAGCTCCAGAAGAACGCGAGGATGCAGAAGGTTGGAAGAACCTCTTTGCCTTCCTGGAAGAAGTAGGTGCTGAAGCACGCAAGCAGGGACTGATCTTTGGTTATCACAACCATGCATTCGAATTTGAAGCTGAAGTGGATGGCGAATTTGTATTTGATGCCATGTATTCAACGACTTCACCGGATGCGGTTCAAGTTGAGATGGACGTATGCTGGATACAGTTTGCCGGACAAGATCCGCTTGCTTACATTCCAAAATATGCAGGACGTTTGCCACTCCTTCACCTGAAGGATTTCAGCAAGGATGCCGAAGGCAACATGCAGACGCTTGAGCTGAGCCAAGGCTCGGTTGACTTGCCGGCTGTTATTAAGGCTGCTTCGGATGCAGGCACAGAATGGCTGATCGTGGAGCAGGATGTATGCCAGAATCCACCGCTGCAAAGCGTATCAAATAGCTTGAACTGGCTGAAAGAGAACTATTTGAACCAATTCTAAATTTATTTAGATTGAACTAAAGAAAAGTAAGAACTTCAACGGAGAAGGCGGAATTATTCTGGAGAAGCGTGAGCGGTCGCCTTTGTCCCCGGATTTCAACATTTGTATTGATATATAAAAGGAATCTGGGGGCAACAGCGATCGGAAGAATAATCCGCATTCGTAGTGATGCTCAGGCTAAGAATCATTAGTTCAACTAATATATTTACTCACAGAGGAGATAATCAACATGAACAAAATCAAAATTGCTGTATTTGGCTGCGGTGCTATTGCCCAGCGCAGACACATTCCTGAATATGCTGCCAATCCTAACGTAGAGCTGGTTGCCTTCGCTGATCCGTTAAAAGAACGTGTTGAAGAGGTTGCTAAGATTTATGGCGGAAAAGCTTACACAAGCTATGAAGAATTGCTGAAAAATGAAAAGCTGGATGCAGTCAGCGTGTGTACGCCGAACTACCTGCATGCGCCGATGACCATTGCGGCAGCAAATGCAGGCTTGCATGTATTGGTTGAGAAGCCGATGGCTACTACAGCCGAAGAAGGAGAGCAGATGATTGAGGCTGCACGTAAAAACGGCGTGTACCTGATGGTTGGTCACAATCAGCGTCTGATGCCGCCGCATGTGAAGGCGAAGGAAATCCTCGATTCCGGCAAGCTTGGAAAAGTGCTTACGTTCCGTACTTCTTTCGGTCATGGTGGTCCGGAGAGCTGGAGCCTGGATGGACGTGATAGCTGGTTCTTCCGCAAAGAAGAAGCAATCATGGGTGCCATGGGTGATCTCGGTGTGCATAAATCCGACTTTATCCGTTATTTGCTGAGTGATGAAATTGCTGAAGTGGCGGGATTTATCGGTACTATTCATAAAGACGGAACAGACGTAGATGATAATGCGACCTGTATCGTTCGCATGAAGAGCGGCGCTGTCGGAACGTTGATGGCCAGTTGGACACATTATAGATCCGGTGACAACAGTACTGTGCTCTGGTGCGAGAATGGCGTCATGAAGATTGGTGCTGTAGAGGGGGATGAGGTTGTCGTTGAGCTTACGAACGGCACGGTAGAAACCTACAAGGTCGGCGCAATGGCAACCAACGAAAAGCAGGTTCCTAGCGGTGTGATCGATGCGTTCGTTGAGTCCATTCTGACCAACACACCACCGACAATTTCCGGTGAAGAAGGCTTGCGTTCATTGAACGTTATCCTGGGTGCGTTCGAATCTCAGGCAACAGGAAGCATCGTAAAATTGTAATTGAATCATGATTTAATAACCCTCTCTTGGGCTGTGGTGGGATGTTGTTCCTACCATTGCCGGGGAGGTTTTTTTGTGTTCGGATATCTTTAGCGGTCATCACTGGATTCAAGCTACAGCAGGTCCATTGGATATTTTTATCCCCCTCTGTGACGAAGAAATCATTTACTCCGACAGGAGGATTACTCTAAGATAGATTTTAATCTATTGGGCTGAAAGCGTTTGCGCTTGGCAGCGGGCTCATGAGATAAGCATCTGTGTGGTTTAGGCACATAAGAACTGAGGTGAAGGAATGAAAAAATGGCTCGGCAAATCGCTTAAACACAAGCTTTCACTGCTGATCATCATTGCGACGATGGTTCCACTCCTGTTTCTCGGTCTATTCTCTTACAATATGGCGGGCGGCATTACTGAGGAAAAGGCTAAAATATCAGGGATGAATACGTTGCGGCAGCTTGAGGCTTACCTGGTGACGATGGTGAAGGATGTGGAGAACATGTCTCTGTTTCTGATCGGGCACAGTGGGGTCCAGAGTTATCTGAAGTCGCCAGAGAGAGAAAGCAATTATACGCAGCAGACATCAATCATCAACTTCTTGACAAATCTGGCGTTCTCGAAGGAGTATATTGCGAACATCATTATTGAGCCGCTCGGAGCAAAGCAGCCGATTTCGCATAAATCATTGATCCGTTCTGAATTCACTGACATTACGGAGGATATCCCGGATTATTACAAGGGCCATCCCAAGTGGTGGTCTAATGTACACCGGCAGTGGACGTCGGACGGAGTACGGCAGGTTGTAACGCTGGCCCGGCCGATTCGAAGCACGGATAAATACAAGCCGATTGGCAAGGTCCAGATTAATGTAGACCAAGCCGTGATTGCTTATCAGGTCACGCAGGCGGCTCTGGAGAAGAGCGGATTTGTGCTGCTGCTGGATGAGCATGACCGGATCATTGCCGGTCCTTCCGACATGGAAAGTAACCGTGCGCTATCCGATTTTTATCCGGGTATGAAGTTGATGGAAGGGCCAAGCGGGACTTTAAATTACGGGGAAGGGACGGCTAAGAAGACTGTACTCTACAAATCGGTATCGGATGTGAACTGGAAGCTGGTCGGCATCATTCCAGCTGCAGAATATCGTTCACAGAACCAGTATGTGCTCAGCTTGATGGCCGTTGCGGTCACTGTTGCGATTCTTCTCGTAATCATTCTCGTTGTCTTTCTGATACAGAAAATTACGAAACCGTTATCCACCTTGACCAAATTCCTCAAAAACTCAAGTCCGGAGGAGCCGCTTCCCGCGATTCCTGTAACAACGATTGATGAGGTAGGACAGCTGATCATCAGCTATAACCGTCTAAGCTCCCGGATTGTGAAACTGACGGAGGAAGTGAAGCTAAGTGAATCTCTAAAAAAAGAAGCGGATATGCAGGCACTTCAGGTACAGATAAACCCGCATTTCCTGTACAACACCCTATCTTCCATCCAGTGGCTTGCCTTGATGAACAAAGACAGCAAAATCGCTGATATGGTCGGCTCACTGAGCGACTTTCTCAGATTCAGCCTGAATAACGGCCAGGAATATTGCGCTGTCCGCCAGGAGATGGAGCATGTCCGGAATTATGTGAACATTCAGTCCATCCGTTACCCGGATAAATTGATCTTTCATGTGTATATGGATGATCGGGTGCGTGATCTGACTATGCTCAAGCTGCTGCTGCAGCCGCTCGTAGAGAACGCGATGCTGCACGGTATTCTGAAACGGGAAGGACCGGGTACGATTACGATCCATGCAAGCTGTGATGAACACGGTATCCATTTGATGGTGGAGGACGATGGAATAGGCATGAGTGAGGAACGATTGTTATGGCTGCGTACTCAATTGGAGGAGCATCCGGTTCACGTTCATGAGAAGGAGCGATCTTCCCAAGGAAGCTATGGGCTCCGCAATGTGAATAACCGGCTTCATCTTCATTACGGCAAGGAGGCCGTTCTTCGGATTGAGAGCACGGAAGGAAGAGGGACAGTAGTTAGGTTTACAATCCCGATTGGAGAGGATAGGTCGGGGATTGAGTACAGCTGAATCACACACGTGAAGGGAAAGGGAGATGATCTTGGATGAAGGTGTTGATTGTGGATGACGAAGTGATCATTCGGACGGGGCTGAGCACGGTAATTAACTGGGAGGGCAGTGGTTTTTCCGTATTGGAGCCAGCCGCTTCAGCGGAAGAGGCACTGCAGCGGATTCCGTGTGAACAGCCTGACATAATTTTTACCGATATTCGGATGACGGGCATGAGTGGAATTGAACTGGCCCGTGAAGTAATGAATGAGCGGCCGGACACAGAAATGATCATTATATCTGGTTTTGATGAGTTTATATATGCCCAGCAGGCGATGCGGGAAGGCGTCAGTGAATATTTGCTGAAAACGAGCCGGCCCGACGAAATAATACAGGCGGCGATTCGGGCGAAGGCTCGGATTGAACAGCGGCGGCAGGAAGATGAACTGGGCAGGACGCAGGAAAGAGCGGTCAACCGCAGCTTTCTGAGAAGACTGCTTGCCTCGGCTACTCTTCCAGATGAGAAGACGGTAACAGAGATGTGGAACAGATACCCCGATCTGAGGATTACTCAGGGGAAGCATCATTTGCAGGTCTGGATCATTACCTTCCGTCATAACGATACTGCCGAGGAAGAAGGACGTGCACCAGAAGTTCTCTACCATGCCCTTGGGGAGAGATTGACCGAACTTCTCCCTAACGGATGTGAGTGGCTGCAGTGGGACGACTCGATCCTGCTGCTGATCAGAACTGAGCTGGAACGCGAGGGCATAAGCAAGCTGGAATACATGATCCGGAAAGCGGGGGAAGAGCTGAACTCCGACATCTTTGCCGCCTGTGGGCAACCGGTCGGTGATGTAAGGCAACTGCGGCGCGCTCTGGACACAGCTGTCGAAGCCGCTTCTTATGAATGGCTGCTATGCCATAAAGGATATGTACACTATGAAGACATAAGTGAACGTAAAGGTGTCCGGGTATTTTGCACGATGGAAGAGGAGAAGGAGCTGGCAGCATGGCTTCGGGCCGAGGACCCTGGCGTCCTGAAGAGTGGAATCACGGAGCTGCTGGCACGTCTCCGGTGTGATCATCAAGCGACGCCAAGCTCGGTGCGAGGTTATCTTCAGACCCTGATTGTTGCCGGACACCGCTGGCTGGAGCGTACGGCGTTGTCTATCGGCCGTTCATATGAACCGCCGAATGGGGATAAGCTGGACATGACTGAACTTGCGCAAAGACCGGAGAAGGTGCTGATGCACCATTTTGAAACGTTAATTAAGCAGCATGCCGAGCTGGTATCCGGTATAAATCCGGTTCAGCGCGCGGTCGCGTATATACACGAGCATCTGGGCCAAGGGTTATCGCTGCAGCAAGTTGCAAAACATGTGCATATGAATTCAAATTATTTCAGCGAGTTGTTCAAACGGGAAACCGGACAGAATTATATCGAGTTTGTAACACAGGCCAAAATGCAGAAAGCGATGGCCCTGCTGCGTGAAACACCTGCCAAAATTAGTGAAGTGGCAAATGAAGTCGGCTATGAGGATATGAAGTATTTTAACCGTCTGTTCAAAAAATTTACGGGAATGACCCCCTCTGAATATCGGGCAAATGCTGAAATTTATCCCTCTATCGACTGAATTATGTCCCCTACGGACTTACGCCCTCCTCTTCTATACTTGGGTTATTCATGCTATCAAGGAGGATTGACAATGAAACCAATACAAAAAATGGGTTTAGTCCTGCTCATGCTGACACTGATCTTGGCAGGTTGCGGAGAATCAAGCAGTAAACCGAAAGATGAAACCGCTAACAAAGGGGATAAGGTCAAGCTGACGGTCTGGCACAATTTTGCCGGTGATGATCTTCGGGCCAAAACCGTACGGAGCTTTATCGATCAATTTGCCCAGGATAATCCCGATGTTGAGCTTGATGCTCAGGCTATTCCAGTAGACGGTTACCGTCAGCGTCTCAGCACGGTAGCGGCCGCGAATGAGCTGCCAGACTTAATGTTCGTATATGCAGGTAGTCATTCTACAGAATTGTATAAAGCCGACCTGCTTCAGCCGATCACGGACGTGTTGGACCAGAATCCAGAATGGAGAGATAAGTTCCTGCAAGGCGCTTTTGATCCATTCACTTTTAAGGAAAAAGAGGTTTACACAGCTCCGCTCGCCATGTCGGCTACCTCGATTTTGTATTACAACACAACTCTGTTTGAGAAACACGGCGTCAAAGTTCCGACGACTTGGGAAGAAATGATGACGGCGATTAAGGTGTTTAACGATAACGGAGTGACACCGATTGCCCTCGGCAATAAAGCGCCATGGGTTGCACAGTCAACCATTATTGGTTCGCTGGCGGACCGCGTGACCGGGACGGAATGGTTCAAGAATGCTTCAGAACAAAAAGGGGCCAAATTTACAGATCCTGAATTCGTGGAAGCGCTTGGATATTTTAAACAGCTTGTCGACAACAAGGCCTTCCAAGAGGGAGCGAACAGCATTGATAACACGCAGGCGGAGCAATATTTCATTCAGGGCAATGCAGCGATGATGGTCAGCGGTGCCTGGACACTTACGAACCTTGCATCCTCTGCGAGTGAAGAACAGATGAAGAACATTGATGTGACCGTTCTGCCGTCAATTCCGGGAGGTAAAGGCGATCCGAATACGATTTCCGGCGGAGCAGGTGGTGGTCTCGCATTGAGTAAAAGAACGGAAGGTGCCGCCAGAGAAGCCGCACTGAAGCTCATTTACACGGTCAGCGGACCGGAAGCACAGAAGGCCATTGCCGAGAGCAATTCGATGGTTATGTACGATACGGACATCGATCAAGCTAAAGTAACGTCGCTGTATTATAAAGCATTTAATCTCGTAAAAAAGACAGGCATCACGCCGGTATATGACGCTTACCTAACGGCTGAAGCAGGCGAAGCGATCAATAATGGTCTTCAGGAAATTATGATGGGCGGAACACCTGAAAGCGTGGCGAAGAAACTTCAGGACGCGCAGGCCAGATCCACAGCACAGTAATGAGACTTCCAAGGGTGTCAGAAGAAGGGAGGCGTCTTAAGTGCCAACAGCCATTCGAAGTAAAGGATTTATAGCTCTAGCTCTGCTTCCGGCGCTTCTGCTGTTCCTGTTGTTTGTTATCGTCCCGGTCTTTTGGTCGGCGTATTACGGTTTTTTTAACTGGAAAGGGTTAGGCGAGGCCAAGTTTATCGGCTTTGGCAACTACAATGAAATATTGCACGATCCAATATTTTGGAGAGCACTGCGGAACAACCTGATCATTGTAGTGTCATCCATTATAGGACAGATTCCGATTGCCTTAATATTGGCGCTCCTGCTTCTCAAGAACACATTCTTCTCCAGGATTATTCGTTCTGCCGTCTTTATGCCGATGGTGCTCTCGACGGTCGTAGTCGGTCTTATATGGGGGTACATCTACAATCCGCAGTTCGGTCTTGCGAATAAATTGTTGGAGATTATCGGACTAGAATCCTGGACACGCGCTTGGCTATCTGATCCGAAGGTCAACATGTTCGCGATCTCGATCCCGATCAACTGGAGCAACATCGGTCCGTATATGGTTATCTTTATCGCGGCTTTGCAAAATATCTCTCCCGAAATCAACGATGCTGCTAAAATTGATGGCGCGACCGGATGGAAAAAGCTGATTCAGGTGACACTGCCTATGATTTGGGGGACCGTCGTTGTGACACTTGTTCTCTGTATTTCCGGAAGCCTGAAAGCGTTTGATCATGTCATTGTAATGACAGGCGGGGGACCGGCACAGTCCACAGAGCTACTTGCTACCTATATGTATAACAACACGTTTGATGTCTACCGGTATGGGTACGGTTCAGCCGTGTCTACCATGATTATGATCATCAGCGCTTTACTGATCGCCATTAATTTTGTGCTGACCCGAAAGAAAGCAAGCTGATGGAAAGGAGCGGCATGTGAAACAACAACAGACACATTCAGCAGAGGCAGCCGGAAGTCTCGCATACCCGAACCGAAGGCTGGCCAAGAAAGGCATATCCGGTTTGGTCAAGCTGCTGCTGCTGGTATACTCCCTAATAACGCTGTATCCGCTGTATTGGCTATTTATTAGTGCGTTCAAGACGAACCAGGATTTTTTCAACCGTCCTTACGGCTTGCCTCTGGTATGGATGAAAGAGAATATCATCAGGGCGTGGGATCTGGGGAATATGGGAAGGGCGATGCTCAACTCCACCATCGTTACGGTTACATCCGTTGTGCTCACGATTGTGCTCAGCCTTTTAGCAGCTTATGTGCTTGCCCGGTTTCAGTTCCGTTTTAAAAAAGTAGTTATGGCGTTATTTCTGGCCGGGATGCTTATTCCGATTCACAGTACGCTGGTTCCGTTATTTCTCATGATGAAAGAAATCGGACTGCTTAATTCATACGGAGCACTCATTCTGCCGTATACGGCGTTTGAGCTGCCGATTGCGATCTTTTTGGCAATGGCTTACATGGTCTCCATTCCACGGGAGGTTGAGGAAGCGGCTATGATCGACGGCAACGGTTGGTGGGGCATATTCGGAAGGATCATCCTACCGCTATGCACCCCGATTGTAGCGACGATATCGATATTGGCTTTCCTGCGATTCTGGAATGACTTTTCCTTTGCGCTTGTGTTTATCAATTCACAGGCACTAAAGACGCTGCCACTCAGCCTGTCCCTGTTCTCGGACGGCTTCGGGACAGACTACAGTCTTACGATGGGGGCCATGGCCATAGCGGTCATCCCGACGATTGTTATTTATCTTATCCTTCAGGAACAGATCATGAAGGGTATGGTGGCCGGATCGGTTAAGGGGTAGATGCGGTTGGATCTAATAAAATCAGGGGCACTCCAGGATCATCAAGATCCGAGAGTTGCCCCTGATTTTTCTAATGCTATATAAATTGAACTAAAGAATGGAATTACTTCAACGGAGAAGGCGGAATTATTCTGGAGAAACGACAGTGGTCGCCCGAAAGCTTTCCACAGGAAAGCTCGCTTCGGAAGCATAAACTGTTCCCAGATTTCAACGATTGTTTAAATTATATTAAAAGAAATCTGGGGGCAAGAGCGATCGGAAGAATAATCCGCATTCGTAGTGATGCTAACGCAAAGATCTTTAATTCAATTTATGCTATGACTTGATACGGTGTACCGTAAATTGTCCTGTAGACGCATGAAGCGCCCCAACGGTTTGCTCTGGTGTCATATAATGCAGACGATCAATGGCATAACGGAATTCGTAAAAACCGCCAAGCGTCGCTTTAAAATTCGTTTCCCAATAATTCGTCAAGATCCACGCGTAGGTAGAAGGCGTATCCTTCCCGGATTGTTGGGTATGCAGCTTGCGGTGGCTGTGATCCAAAGTGCCTAACTGTAGCAGGGGTGTATCAGGCATGGAAAGAATAAGCGTTTCATCACCTTCTGCCGTATGCCAGAACAATCCCTCTTGAATACAGGTGTAGTCAAGACAAGAACCTGGGAGTTGATCCACCCATGGTCGAACAAGGCATCCTGCTTTCTCTACATAAAGCTCGGCTTCGGTTCCCATAGAGAATGGCAGAGCCAGATAGACGTTTTCCGGGAGCCAGACACTTTCCTTGTGGAGGCGAACAGACACCTCGACACGTGGCTGGTTAGCAAACATTTTGAGGGTAAGGGCGTAGTAGCTAAGCCCTTTCACTTCAAATTCGAACTCGACCGTGGCGTACAGTGGCCCGTTGTCGAGCACCTGTACTCTGGTTAGACGGCCAGCGTCTCGCTGGACGTTTACTCCTTTTCGGTTGCGTCCCATTCGGGAACGGGCTGAGCATACCTGGGACGGATTGTGTTCATCCTGTACAGGCGTAACTTCATACACCGGTGTGAATGGAGCATGCTTCCGGTTAGTGTCCAGCAGATCAGTGGAGAGGCGCTTGTCGATCCAAGCGGTGATGCCCTCATTTATTTTCCACTCGATCCGCATCGTCTCCGATTCCATCGAACAGCTATCCACCATGATCGGATTGGTTGACGATGAAGGCTCCCAAATGTCGTCGACCCCCTCACAACTCACGGGCTTAATATTGCACGCCGTGACCATGCTGTTCCGTGAGCTCTTCATTCCCTGTTGGCTAAGCACATTAATATGGAGAATCCGAGCCTCATTCGGTAGAAGGGTGAGCTCTGTTACGATTGTATGCTTGTGAGATATCTGGTACGGAAGGGTATCTCCCGTCGATTCATCGATAAGCTCGAAATCCTCTTTGAGGATGGTCGTTTCCCATCCATCCAACGGCAGTGTGACTTGAAGTGTTGCGGCCCCCGGTTCCGTATTGATGACCTCGTAACGCAACGGACGATTAGGCGATAAAAGAGCTCCATGGCGTGCGACAAGAGCTTGGTCTAACAGGCGATAAGCCCGTTTGCTGGCCTCGGCCGCGTAAGCCTGCTTCCGCACTTCAAGCATTTGCACCTGGGGGTGCCATGGCTCATACACGGAGGAATGGTATCCCCATGTATGCTCTGCATACATGGTTAATGCCTCAGAAGCTGCGTCAATATCGGCTGTGTTCGTCAATTCAACCTGCTGAACAAGCCTTTTCGCTTTTCGAAGAGTACGCTGAGCATCACGGTAGATTCCTGTGTGAAGAGCTGTTGACGCAACACCGTCAGACCACCAATCCGGCCAATCCCCGCGATGTACTGGAAGCGAGGACAAGTCTTCCTGCTTCAGGGTGGCGAAGAACTCAGATAAGGTAGCCAGCTTTATTGTAATCTGATCGCCAAATTGTTCATTCCATTGAGTGATCCATTCCGCAATTTCGGCATTTGGTGATGCGTTATCCGTACCAAGCCCCGATACCATGATAGGGATGAAGGAGTATGGATACTGCTCCTGTTCAAGATTCCATAAATACCGGTTGATTCGCAGGGTGGCCACTTCATTGTGCCGATCTTCCGGCTCTGACAAGGTATGTTGAAGTTCGTCTTTAATGATGTATTTCCCCAACGCATTCGGGCAGAAACCCAGTTCGTTACCGAACATGTAGTGCTCTCCGTTCCATACGAGCAGCTTGTCGCCGTTAGGTGCCTCCCACCAAAACGGGGTCTGCTTGCGGCCAAGGGGATACATTCCGTGATGTGTATGGATACAGGAGAACAGGTGCTGAATATCGTTCTCCAGCAAGCTGGTAGCATAACCCCAGCTGTATCCGTTAATATCAGCAGTCATGGCGCTGTCTATGTGGTGACCAAAGGATTTGGCATATTGCTGAGCCTTGCTGTGATTCCGCAGAAGAAGATCCAGGTCCGGCAGCTCCGTCATGTTGAGATAAGTTCCTGACAGCTCAATATCTCCCCGGATAACGGCCTGTTGAAAGGCTTCTTTTTCGAGTGGGGAAGCGACTTTTAAGAACTGATCCACGGCCCAGAACGTCTCACATGTCCATCGGAATGGCTTCCATTCCGGCTTGTCACCGCTGCGGGCTGCTTCAACGATGCTCAGAGCCTGACGGATGAAATCAATATGATATTGTTCAATTCGCTCTTGGCGTTCCGTATAACCGATATCCGTGTGTGAATGATGAATTACATAGATGGTCCATGGGCGTACGGGTTTATGATCGCCTTTGGTTGGTATGCTCATATTACGATAACCTCCTATTTATGAATCGAGGCGGATGGTTGTTTATCCGTACCCTCGAATAGCTTATGAATGCCTCTAAATACATCAATCATCCCGTCCTGCAGCTGGAGAATCGGAACGGAAAACGTGCCGAGAGTCTGCTGTATGTCCTTCTCCCAGAGGGGAAAGCTGCGCGAAATTTGTCCTCCAAGCACTATGCGGTTCGGCTTAAAAGCAGTAGCATAAGGCAGCAGCATTTCTCCCAGCCTGCGGCCATATTCATTGAACAAATCTGCAGCTTCTGTGTTGCCGTTTTTGGCTTCCTCCGCCAGATCCGCCACATCATTCTTCTCTGTGAGGATTCCCCGCTCGGAAGCCATTTTCAGAATACCTCTTCTTCCAAAATAGTCGTCAACGATACGGTCCCGGTAGGGTTCGGCAAACAACATTCCGTTTAATGGTATCCCGCCTTTGCCGGAGACGAGATATCCTTTATCAACAAAAGCGGAGCCTAATCCGGTGCCGAGCGTCAGGCATATCAACCGCTCTAACGGAAACCGGAGGCTGACTCCGAGCCCAAACATGAAGGCGTCATTGCCGAACCGGATATTAGCTGAAGCGAGTGCATCAATCATCGTGTCCGCGCTTGCTGACTTAAGCCGTTGAAATTCTGCACGGAGCAGATCACGAACAGACAGCTTGTACAGTGCTTCATATTTGCCTACGCCCTGAAGCAGTGCTATCCCTCCCGCATAATCGAACGGCCCGGGAAAGGCAAATCCGATCCGGACCCTTTCGTTCTTATCCAAAGGTCCGTAGGCAGAAGTGTAAAAGTTCAGCAATTCGTAACATGCGTCGGCGAAGCTGGCGATCGTATCAGAAGCAGGACCCTGGGACGCCGAGGGCCGGGTTATGAACGTTCCGGGCACGAACTGTCCATTTACGAGCAGAGCTCCTTTTAAAACGGTGCCTCCGGCGTCCAGTGCAAGGGTGATCTCGGCTGGTTTTCCGGCAGGTGCTCCGGTGCCGAAATCGGGTCCGTCACCAGAACGCATCGAAGGCCTCCGTGCCTGAGGTCCGGTTAGGTGGAAGAAGCGGAAGGTTCCAGTCCGGACTCACTTTGGCGGCAATAAGGGTGCAAGTGGAGCCGGAAAGGTTCTCCAGGCGGTATTCTCCTACACTAGCCGGGACGATATAGGCTTCGGCATATCCCCACTCAACCGCAGCCTCTTCGTTAGCCGTCGGCACGAGACGGACACGCGCGCCTTCTACGAGATTGTACATCACAAATTCTCCGCCAGTGTCCGCAATCCAGGTATCCTGCAGAGTCAGTCTGCGGACCTGGAACAGAAGATCGTCACGCTGTCCCAGCAGCTCCTCCGAGTTATTACCTTGGTTGCGGATTACCGTAGGACGGGATATAAGTCCGCTTTCTACGGCTGAGGTGTCTATGGAATCATTGATATTGTGGCGCGCATGCTCCGGGTTCATCGGACGCGGCTTGCCATCGGCATCTTTGCGCAAATAGTCATATATTTTGAACGTAAACCACCAGGTGGTTGAAGAGATTTCAAGAACCAGATTGTTCTGGCCGGAGCAGTGCACCGTTCCCGGAGGGATGAGATAAAGAGTCCCTTTCTCAGAAGGACATTCGTTAACATAGGAAGGCAGATCCAGCGGTACTCTGCTGTGATGAGCTTCCTCTGAAGCTTTGAGTAATTGGTCTCCCGTCACACCGTCCTTCAGGCCGAGATAGACTTTGGCACCGGGTTTATTTTTCATCACATAGTACGATTCCTGCTGTGTCATATGCTGATTAAATTGGGACTCTATATATTCCTGATTAGGGTGCACTTGCAGTGACAGATAGCCTCCCTCCATCGTGTCGAGATAGTTGAAGCGAATCGGGAAATAGCTGCCAAACAGCTCTACATTGCGTTTGCCCATAATGTCATTGGGCGAAGCCTCCATCAGCAGTGTAAAAGGAACCTCTAGCGTAATCCCATCTATACGGAGCAGAAGAGTGTTCTCCGGAGCAATTGGCTCAAAGCTCCAAGCACAATTCGGCCATTCATCTGGAAGCCCGCACAGCTCTTTCAAATACTGTCCGCCCCAGATGCCGGGTGAAAAAAACGGCTTAACACGAAATGGCTGGTGAGAGGTCTTATGCAGTACATGCTTTAGTGATGTTACTGGCAACCAAATCGGCTCATCGGGACGATTCATATCCATGTAGTAAGCATTCTGATGTGGCTGATCTGCCCAAAATGCTAGCCAGTCATTGCGGTAAGTCTCCCAGACGGGCCATTCGAGAAAATAGCAATTTTTATAAATTTCAACGCGGTCCGAGGAGCCGCCGAATCCAAAGTTGCCAAATTGCGGTGAATGACGCTTCTGCTGATTTTCTCTGGAGTAATCTGCATAAAAGTTCAGATCTGATTCCCCGCCGGAGATAAGCGATGCGCCAGGTCCATATAAAACAACGATGCCTCCATTAGCGGATAGCTCTGTTGCCCGTTGTGACCAGACTGTTTTTGCCCCATTTTGAAAATATTGAATGGGTTGAACATCAGTCGCTGTATAACCGAAGGCACGATTGTCTGTCAAATAATGCGCCATCTCCGAACGTAGCTCTGATTCGGATTTTAGAAATTCGGCTGTGAAGTGTTGGGTAGTAGGAATGTTCTCCTGCTCACATGCGAAGTGAAGCGAATGAAGCAATGTATGAAAGTCTGCACCATTCGTTCCATCCAGAGATATAAACAAGGTATGCTTTGAATCCGGGTCGCCTTCGGTAGCCTGTTTATACGTTGATAAGATCAGTGAACACCAAGTATCCGTGCCACGATGAATGGAAATCGATTTATCTTGAACGTTTACATGGTTGATCGGAAATGATTGAAAGGTTGTCATGGGGTAAAGCATCCTCCCTTCTGTAAGGTGATACGATTTCATTGTAGAAGCAGAAGGGAGTAGCGTCTTTATAAAAAGAGGAAGGTTTTTTGTACAATCAGGACATGTATTTGCGTCTCCGTATAGCTTACAGATTCGAATCGAAGCGCCCCTCCGTAAATTGGGAGCGCCTAAATCGTGCGGGGGTTACACCAAGCTTCGCTGTAAACACGCGTGTAAAGTAGTGAACAGATTCAAACCCACAAATGAGGGCAATCTCTTTGATCTGCCGATCACTGTTCAGAAGCAGGCTTTTGGCTTTTTGCACACGCTGCTCCTGAACATAGTGAACAAATGATTGATGCCCGTATTTACTGAACAGTCGCGTCAAATGCCGTGAGGTGATGTGCAAATGATTGGCGACCCGCTGCAGTGGAAGAGGTTCACTCAGATTATCTTTTATAAATAATTCTGCCTGGTAGACGATGGATGCCCCTTCTTCATTCATTTCAGTATCAACGGAATCCATATGCAGTTTTGGCCCATGAGCCACGAGAATGGACAATATTAAGGATAGGGCCGTGCTTTGCAGGGCGAGCGGTGGATAGGCCATGTCATGATGGAACAAGGATATAAGAGAATTCCATAACATTCCCGGAGGTTGCGAAAGGCTCTCTTGTATCACGGGTGTGCCCTGTTTAGCGAGCATTCCGAACGCCTGTTGATAAAGTTCGCTGCAGGCTGACAATTCTGGTTCGAAGGCAACATAGCTCAGTGACAGGCCCTCATCACTTTTGATTGAGTGCAGGACACCCGGTTTGGAGAGGAACAAAGTACCCGGTGATAGGGCATAATGATTAGGACCTTCCCAATAGGATCCGTGTCCCGTCAAAACATAACAAGCTTCGAAAAAGGAATGCTTGTGCTCCGTATTATCAAAATGCTGGGGCATAAATCCCCAATAGTGAATGTCGAGTGTAAGCTCCGGTTGCTCTATCCGGTTTAAGGAGCGGTTCATTACCGAATTGGCTCGTTTAAAGGAGAGAGCAAGGGATGTTTTATCTATGGTCATTGAGGGGAATTCCTCCTCGGTGAAATAAAATCTGAAGTTTCATTAATGGTTATCAGCTTTTTACTATCAAAATGTTCTCGATATGCATGTCTGGCTCACATGGATGACAAGCCGGATATCTATATTATAAGTCTATCGAAGTTGGTTTCGGGTTGCAAAATGGATTGTTTGGTAATGAAATGAAGCATTAAAGCTTTGCTCTCTTGTTTTTTATCAGTAAATTAGGCAGCATATCCAGCACTTTTTCTCTAATTAAGGCGTCACTATGGTTCCACTCGTTTGCTTCAAGGATATAAGCATAACCATTTTTTACAGCGGGGAGATTTTTCCAAATAGGATCGTTTATCAAGCCGTTAGCCTCTTTCCGGGATACCGGATTGTCAGGCAGCAGCATAAAAATCCGATCACCGGCATATCCAGGTAAATCTGCTTTAGGGATTTCCCTGAATTCTTCACCTAAGTCAAGCATCTCCTGGATTTTTTCTACAGGCTGAAAGCCGAGCGGGTGATACAGTGCGGAAGGCAACCCGATTGTACCCATAACAAACAGCCGTTTGCCATGCTCAAAGATGAACACCGATGCAGTTTCCCCGGGTTTTATCTCACAGCGTAACTGGTTCCACATGGCAACGGCTTTAGTATGATAGATATTCAACCATTGCTCAGCTGCTTGTTTGCGGTCAAACCAATCTCCTAAGGTAAGCAGACGCTGTTCAAGGGATGCGAAGGAGTTGAATGTTACGGTTGGGGCGATCTGCGAGATCTTCTGATACTGGTTCTCGTCAGCATTAGCAAAAATAATTAAATCGGGTTTAATAGCGATTAACTTCTCGACATCAATCGGGCACCCTACATCTTCTACATTGCGAATCCGATCCTCAAGTAATGCTTGTGCTATGAATGAATACCCTCCCCCGACTGCTTCAATGCCTAGAGCCAGTAAGTCACCGAATGTCTCGCTATGGAAAATAATACGTGCGGGCTTATCCGGAATGGCGACCAGATGGCCTGTCCAATCCTTTACACGATTTTTATTCCGCATCGAATTGGCATATTGCCTTGGAGTGATGCCCGTCGTTTGTCGGAAACGGCGATTGAAGTAAAATTCATCCTCAAAACCAACCCGATGAGCGATCTTGCGCAGTGGTTCATCCGAACACATCAACCATTCTTTGGAGTGGTTAATGCGAAGCTCGTTTAAATAATCGAGAGGCTTCTTTCCGGTTAATTTATGGAAAATGGGTGTATACTGCCACAAAGGAACTTCTGCTAACTCAGCAAGCTGTTTGACCGATATCCTATGCATGTAATTATCCTGCAAATATTGAATTGTATTATTGACCGACAGAGCAGTGATATAAGATTGATCAGAATACAGGTTATGCTCGAACAACAAGCCCACCAGTTCTTGAAATCGAAGGTGCTGCCGAAAAGATTCAATATCCGAAATATTATGTTTATTGGCATGTAATTCTTCAGTAAGTCGAATGAATCGTGAATAGTGGTGGTGCATAGCAAATTCATTGTGATTGGAAATAATGTCATTTGTAAATGTATCGTGCGTGGTATCCCCGACTCGAATTGCATTAAAAGTGATTTGATAATAACAGAGAGGGGAATCTACTATATTTTCAATATGGAGCATCGTTCCAGGAGCAACCATATAGCATTTGTCGATAGATAATTGATAGGGATATTGATTAATAGATAACCTTCCATTCCCGCTAGAAAAAAAGTAAAGTGTATGTTGATTGGCCGATAGTTTTTCGGATTCCCAGCCTGCAGGCCTGTTATATAAATTAATGTCCACCAGGTGAAACAGAAGAGAACGGAGTGGCACAGACGTTTTTTTGCGCTGAAGCATCTCTATAGGTCTCCTTTCTCGGTTGATAATGATTATCAAATAAATTCAATTGTATAAAGAACAAAGAAGCATTGCAATAAAGATTGCAACGCTTCTGATCTGTTCCAATTATGGGTATCAACACTTATTTCTTCAGCATTCGCGGTAATTCCTCCAGCAGCCATTCTCTTGTTGAGGCATCACTGCTTGCTTTAATGATATCAATAAAGTAGACGTTGCCTTTCTTAACTGCCGGGAGATCGAGCCAGATTTTGCTCTTCATTAAATTTGCTGTCGACTGTTGTGCTTCATCACCGACTGCGTTTAGAATAAAAATTCGGTCACCGGCGTACTTCGGCAATAGCTCCAGTGAGATATGTTCAAAGCCTTTTTTTGCATCGATTATATCCTGAATCATGTCAACAGGTTTAAAGCCTTTAGAATCATACAAGAACTGTGGAAGTCCTGTGCCTGCCATGACAAACAGTCTATCTCCCGGATAATAAGTAAAGACAGAAGCAGTTTCTTCAGGCTCTATGACTTCCTCTTGAAGCTGCTTCCACATCGCATCGTTTTTAGCCTGGTATTCAGTAAGCCATTTTTTTGCCTGCTGCTGTTTCCCGAGGATATCGCCTAATAAGGTCATCCGATCTTCCAATGGTGCGAAAGTATCAAACATTAATGTAGGAGCTATTTTGGAAAGCTGTTCATACTCACTTTCATCCGTATTTCCTGTAATAATCAAATCTGGATTAAGTTCAATTGTTTTTTCCAAACTGATTGGAAAACCAATTTCTTCGGTGTCTTTCACTTGATCTTCAAACACGTGATCTTTAATAAAACTGCCTCCGACAGCAGTTACGTCAAGTGCTAATAGATCTCCAAATGTCTCGCCAGTAAAAATGACACGTTGTGGAGATGTAGGGATATCAACTTGATGACCTAAATAATCTGTATATTTTTGTGTGGAAGACTCCATTTCTTTAGTATTGTCAGCTTCTTGATCCGAAGCGGGCAAGGTGTTTTCGGCACTTGTTGGCAATTCATTATTTGGTTCTTCAGAATTCGTGCTGCAACCTACTAACAAAGAGCCCATCAATGTAGCTAATAGTAAAAACGTATAGATTGCTTTAGTATGTTTCATATGTATTTTCCTCCTGAGTAGATGGCAATATTATAGATAATGATTATCATTATCAATAAAGTGAATGATAATGGATTTCTTTCTTCTACTCAATGGACAAAAAAAATCAAGGGTATTTAACTTTGTACAAAACAAATATGTCTTAATCATGTAATTTACAGGAGGAGTATTGCTTGCTCCATTCAATGTGTCAACACCGATTTCTCTGATAGTGCAACATCATAAGGGAGTTTTGCGTCAATAGACAAGAAGTAATTGACTTCCCAGACAAACCAGAAAGGATGATGAACATGAAGAAACATCTTAAGAAGCAGGCAGCAGCACTTCTGGTCTCAGCACTGGCGGTATCCGGTGGGGCAGCTTATGCTGCACCAAGCGCTGATGTAAGCCAAGGAGGAGATCTCCAGCAAGCCGAAGTGATCTCAGCCATTTTGAACTATTCGGTAACCATTAACGGCAAGGATGCTAAAAACACCGGGTTTATGAATCAGGAAAGCAAACAGATTATGCTGCCGTTGCGTGAAATTTCAGAAGCTTTGGGCTATGAAATCAAGTGGAACGCCAAGGAACGTTCTGCAGAGTTAACGAAGCAGGATACTCCGGTATGGACCCTCGTGCAAACAAATAAGGACCAGTATAATGTGAACAAAATGAATGTGGAGCTTGGATCGGCCCCGGTAAACAACCTCGGTAATCTGTATGTACCTGCAAAATTTTTCAGCGACGTCCTTCACCATGGCGTAGCGGTTGACGGCGTACGTGTGAGCATTACGTCAGAAGCAGAGGATGTGAAGACGATGACATCCAGCGGCGTCATTACCGCGGTTCACAACGATGCGGACCGCAAAGCGGTACATATCAATGGCGCAGGAACGGAAGGTACGATCTTGAATGTGGATGAGAACACAGTCATTCTGAATGCAGCCGGTGATAAGATTGAGCTTAAAGACTTGTCTCTCGGTCTTGATATCGATGTGGAGCATAGCCTTGCTATGACGATGAGTCTACCAGGTCAGACATACGCTTATGAGATCAAGGTGAAGAAGGATTCCGAAGTGAAAGATTGGATCGGAACGTCAGGAACCGTTACGGAGGTTGCTTCCAGTGATGCTGGCACGAAGATTACGGTGAAAGGCTTCGGTATGACGGAGACCTCGCCGGAGGAAGTGGTGCTGAACCTGTCTCCTGAGACAATCATTGTGGATCAGGACGGTAAGGAAGTGAAAGCGAGCGAACTGAAAAAGGAAGACAAGCTCCTTGCTTTCTACAGCCCTGTGCTGACAAAAAGCTTGCCGCCAATTGGCAATGCGTCTAAACTAGTTCTTGTGAAATAGCATGAGATAGAACGAGCTTGAAGCCTGACCGGATACGGTCAGGCTTTTTTGTCCCATATGAATATTCTCCCCCGCCTCTATCTCAAGGAATAATCTAGGACTCCACCGAATACTGTACACCATTATTATTCCTTGATCTTACCGTATAGGGGGAAAGCGCATGAAGCGCAGCTGGATGAATTCACCGTATGCATTTTCGTTAGGGATGTTTGCGATGATGGTTCCAAGTCAGGCATTTAGTTCATTTTACAGCTATTTTTATGTGGATAAGCTGGGGCTCGGCATTGGACTGGCAACGCTGGCAAGGACGATCTTTCTCATCTGGGATGCAGTCAACAACCCCTTATTCGGGTACTGGTCGGATCGTACCAAGACACGATTTGGGCGCCGCAGGCCGTGGGTGTTCGGGGCTATTCCACTGTTTATGCTGACATTTGTACTCGTATTTTCACCACCGGAAGGATTATCAGAGAACGGATTGTTTACGTGGTTTCTGGTGGCGCTTATTTTGTATGAGGCGGTGGCAACCGTGCTGTGGGTGAACTACGGCGCATTGTTTCCCGAGCTGTTCCGCGGAGACCGGGCCCGCGCCAAGGCTTCCGCTATTCAGCAGGGGTATCAGGTGGTGGCGCTTCTTATTGGTACAGCATTGACCCCGATTTTGTTCGGTGCGATGGGCTTCTCCAATATGGCTATACTGTATGCGTTTATCTTCGGTGCCTTTATGTTCATCTGTATGATGAGTGTGAAGGAGAGATACGAGCCGGTGGAGAGCGAACCGCTTAAGCTGGTCGATGCGTTTCGTCAGACGCTGCGGAACAAAAAGTTTTGGGTGTTTAACATTTCCAACTCATTCGCCCAAACGGTAAATGGACTCATTAGCTCGATCATTCCTTTTTACGCCAAGTATGTTCTTAAAATTCCGGAAGAACAGGTGTCGATCCTGCTAGCGTCGGTATTTATATCGGTTATTCCACTTGTCTTCGTCTGGTACTGGATTATTCGCAGAATGGATGGAGTCAAGGCATGGCGGTTATCTCTTGCGGTGTACGGGCTGTCCGTCATTCCCCTCTGGTTCGGATATGATCTGGCCAGCGGCGTGGCGGCAGGAATTGCGGTTGGCTTTGGACTTGCAGGCTTCCTGGTGACACCAGCCATGGTCAGCGGATTTATTACCCGTTCAAGCGGTCTGATCTCGGCCCTTGCGTTCTTCATCGTTGGATTGATATTCGGTTATGAAAGCGGTGATAACCCCGGATCTGATCCGGAATCGACATTCAGGTATCTGATCAGTGTCGTTCCGCTGTGTCTGCTCCTGGTATCTTTCCTAATCTCTTTTGTTACAAGAATCGAATTCAAAGACCAGGCGGGAGGTGGCATCAACCATGGAAAAAAGACTGATTATAAACTGTGATGATTTCGGTCAGAGTGCGGCCATGAATAAGGCCATTATGCACATATTAGAGGAGGGCAAAGCATCGTCGGCAACAATTATGGCTCCTGCTCCCGGATTTGAAGAGGCGGCAGACTGGAGCGCTCGCCGGAAGCAGCGAAATGTGGGACTTCATCTGACGATGACATGCGAATTTGAAATGCTTCGGTGGAGCAGCTTGACGGGGCACTCATCGCTTCATGACGAGAACGGATACCAGTACCGCACGGTGAAGGAGTTTGAGCAGGGGGCAGAGACAAAAGCGGTGATCAAGGAAATTGAAGCGCAGTTCAATCTCGTGAAAAAGGCCGGGATCAACATAAGCCATGTCGATAACCATATGGGCAGTCTGTATGGCATGGAGACAGGTCGAAGCCTACTTCCACAGACGCTGTGGAAGACGTCCCGCTGGGGGCTGCCGACCCGATTTTTCCGCTACATCTATAAGGAGGACCCGCTTCTAAGCTCGCTGTCCAATGTTGAACGTCCGGTTGCCCTTGCATCAGCGCTCGCGGATACGTTTGGTGTGCCGATTCCGGATTATTTGCTCTCGCATCCCTTCGGTTCGCTTGAGGGGGAAACCTATGATAGCTTTAAACAGAGCATTCTGGATAAGCTTTACAAGCTTCCGGACGGGGTCAGTGAAACGTACTTCCATCCCGGTGTCGATGACCCATGGATGCTGGAGAACATTCCACATTGGCAGAAAAGGGTGTGGGAGTACCAGTTGCTCTTTGATGATGATTTCGCTTACACGATGCGCGATGCGAAAGTGATCTTGACCGATTACCGTTATGTACAAGAGCATTTGAAGCGTCCCCGTATGCGGTCGGCGCTGAGATTGCTTAAGGTGTTGATAAAATCAGGCTGAAATGTACGAATTATCATTGCATGTAACCTGGCACTCTGCATCGCAGTGGCAGCCTAAAAGTGGGATCCACCTGTTAAAAGCAGTATTGTAAGCGCTATATTCATGCTTGACAGCCCTTTTTGATGCGTTTATGCTATACATGCGGATAATTGGGTGACCCAATTTATGCGTAGGATAGGGATTGAAGGGATAAGGGAAAGTCATATGACCATTAAGAGAATTAAATACCATAGGGTATACGAGGATGTTATTGAGCAGATTAAGAATCTCATTTTGGAAGGAAATCTGTCACCGGGAGACGTCCTACCGACGGAGCGCGAGCTGGCCCAGTCATTCGGCATAAGCCGGGGCACCTTGAGGGAAGCATTTCGCATCTTGGAGCGTGAAGGGCTGATTGAGGTCAAACCGGGAGGAGGGCGCTACCTCAGCAAGGCGCTTGATGTGGCAGAAGACAGAAGTCGCATTATGGACAATATCGAACGCGCGACCATTATCGAACTGCTGGAGGCAAGGGAGCTGTTCGAAACGGGGATCGTGGAGCTGGCGGCAAAGCGTGCAACCGAGGAGGACATCGCAGAAATTGAAGCCGCCTTCGAAAAGTGGGGACAGATCGATCTTGAAGGAGAAGACCGATCAGAGCCGGATCAAGCCTTCCACTTGTCCATCGCGAAAGCGACACATAACGTTGTGCTTATCAATATGATCGAGCTGCACATGGATCTTTTGCAGAGAACGCTCAATAAGACGTTGGAGATTCCAGGCCGAAAGAGCGAAGTATACGAGGAGCATCTGCTCATCGTGCAGGCGATCAAGCAGCGTGATCCGGTAAAGGCGAAGCTTGCCTTGCTTAACCATCTCAACAAAGTTAAGGAAAACATACAGAAAAACTACATTCACACCTAAAGGGTAGAAAATACCCTTTACTGTTAAATTGGGTAATCCAATTATCCAATAGGTGTGAATGAATACTTTGGCAAAGAGGGATTGCATATGAACACAGACATTCGAATTTTATCGCCTTGCGGCATGCTGGGATACGGATTTCCAGAGCAATCCTTTAGGAACGGAATGGGATATGAGCTGCACGGAATCGTGGTGGATGCAGGCTCCACGGACGGGGGGCCGCACAAACTGGGCGCAGGTGTATCCATCGTCAGTAAGCGTGCGGTCAAGAAGGATTTGGACATTATTATCCCGAACGGATTGGCCCGCAAGATCCCGATCATTATCGGTTCTGCAGGGGGATCAGGAGCACGGGCACATGTGAACTGGACGCTTGATATCATTGATGAAATCTTGAAAGAGCGTGAATTGAAAGCGAAAGTGTCCGTTATATGGGCGGATTTTACTCAAGAGGAAATCAAGCAGGCGAATGAGGAAGGACGTATTCAAGCCCTGAGTCCGAATATTCCTCCGCTTACAACCGAGCACATTGATACGACCAACAGTATCGTTGCACAGATGGGACATGAGCCGATTGTGGAAGCGCTTAAAGAAGGAGGGGAGATTATCGTCTGCGGCCGTGCTTATGATCCGTCGCCATTTGCAGCGATCGGCATTTATCATGGCAAAGATCCCGGTCTCTCCTATCATCTGGGCAAAATATTGGAATGCGGCGCGCTTTGCGCGGAACCTGGAACAACCAAGGACAGCATTCTTGGGACGATTAGCGATGATTCTTTTACCGTTCAATCACTCAACCCTGACCGAACATGCAGCCCGACCAGTGTTGCAGCCCATACTTTCTATGAGAAGGAGCACCCATATATTCTTCACGGTCCAGGCTTCACACTTGATCTCGAGAACTGCCGCTTTGAGGAAATCGAGAAAGGTGTGGTTCGTGTAACGGGCAGCCGGTTTCTGCCAGCGGCGAAGTATTATATCAAGCTGGAAGGGGCGCGTCGCGTGGCTTACCGCACCTTCGTCGTAGCAGGCATCCGGGACCCGATCCTGATTGGGAAGCTCGTTGAGGTCGAGGACTATGTCCGAAACCAGGCGAGGGAGTACTACCGTGAAATTCCGGAGTCGGATTACCAAATTCAATTTTACAACTACGGCATGAATGGTGTTCTAGGTAACAAGGAACCTGAATCGTTCAATGGGCACGAAATAGGCGTTATGTTTGAAGTGGTTGCTAAGACACAGGAACTTGCGAACAGCATCTGCGCGACGGTCCGCTCCACCTTCCTGCATTACGGATACGAGGGCCGTAAATCAACGGCTGGCAATCTGGCGTTCCCATTCGCACCAAGCGATATCGAGTTCGGCCCTGTCTATGAATTCTCCGTGTATCACCTGATGGAAATGAAAAATAATGCTTTTCGGATAGAGCATCGATAAGGAGGATCAAATTGTGACTCAACTCGGCGACCTGGCGAAGGTGCTGCGAAGTAAAAACTCCGGCCCCTTCGAAATTACATTAGACGTACTGTTTGATTCCAAAGAGCAGTATGACAAAGTGAAACAATCCGGCTGTATTACCAAACGAACGATATGTGAATTGTATCAGATCAAGGAGGAGCAGATTCATCACCTGGTATTCTTCGACCAGGCGCTCGGTTTCAAGATTACCATCTCGCGGGACATTTCGTCCGGCAACGTCGGCGACCGTGATGTGTATGGAGCCCAGCAGCATGCTCCTCTCATGAAGCTGACCATCGATTATTCGGGGGAGGGGTAGTCTATGAAGGTGCTAAGACGCTTGAGACAGGATTGGGTATTGTACGCGATGCTGTCATTACCTCTGCTCTACTTTTTTATCTTTCACCTTATTCCGCTTTACGGCATGAAGCTCGCTTTTCAGGATTATCGTATTCTGGGTGACCATGTCTGGGTTGGCTGGAAACACTTCAAGACGCTCTTTAGCTCACCCGCTTTCACAAGCGTACTTGAGAATACCATCATCATCAGTTTGATGAAAATTATATTTGTATTTCCGATTCCCATCATGCTATCGCTGCTGATTAATGAAGTGCGTAGTTCCAGATACCGCAAATATGTGCAATCCGTTGTCTATTTGCCGCATTTTCTATCTTGGGTCGTTATTGCAGGGATCTGGATCAGCCTCTTGAATCCTGCCGACGGCGGAGTCAATCTGATTGCGAATTTTTTTCAAATGCCTTCGGTTGATTACATGACTAGCAAGGAGCATATCCGCTGGGTACTCGTTTTCTCAGAAATTTGGCGGAGTGCTGGCTGGGATTCCATCATTTATTTAGCAGCTATTATGAAGATCAGCCCAGGATTGTATGAAGCAGCCAAGATTGACGGTGCTACCCGGCTGAAGCAGATGAGATACATTACGCTTCCTCATTTATACAGCACAGTTGTAACCGTCTTCATTCTGAATCTTGGCTTCTTCATGAATGCTGGTTTCGATCAGGTATTTAACTTTATGAACAATTCTATCATTAGTGTGGTGGACATTCTGGACACCTATGTTTACCGAATTGGTATCGGAAACGGACAGTTCGCTTACGCCACTGCGGCTAGCTTGTTTAAGGGCGTTATCGGTATCGTTCTTATCCTGGGTACGCATTTTATATCGAAACGCATCTCGGGTAAGGGTGTCTGGTAAAGGAGGGATTTACGATGAGACGGCTGGAGTTTTCTAAAATTGTCATATATCTGATGCTATTTGTGTTCACACTCATGGTACTGGTTCCTCTCCTGAATCTGCTGGCGCTGTCTCTGACAGATCCAGGCAAGGCCCATCTGATGAGCGGACTGGATCTCATTCCTAAAGGATTCTCAACGATCAACTATCAACTTTTATTATCCAATCCAATGATCACGGGAAGTATTCTGAACTCGGTCTGGATTACCGTCGCAGGTACGTTTCTAAATCTGTTACTTACCTCCATGGCAGCCTACGTGCTGGCTAGAACTGAATTTATCGGTAAAAAAGTAGTGTTGTTTTTTCTCATTGTCATTATGGTGTTCGAGCCGGGGATGATTCCCGAGTACCTGCTGGTCAAGGATCTCGGACTTATGAACACGCTTACTTCACTGATACTGTATAAAGCCATCAATGTGTATTATCTCTTTATTCTAATGCGGTTCATTCAGGATATTCCGGAGGAAATCCTGGAGGCCTCCCGAATGGACGGTGCTGGGCATTTCCGTTTGTACAGCCTGATCATCCTGCCGCTGTCGAAGCCAGGGCTCGCGACATTGGGATTGTTCTATGGGGTGTATCACTGGAATGAATATTTCAGAGCAACCCTCTACATTTCAGACCCGAGCAAATGGCCGCTGCAGGTTGTCTTGAGACAATTTGTTGTTCGTAAGGACAATACCTCATTGATTGGCAACCAGAATATGTTTGACAGCGCGATTAACTTTGATTTTGCTTCCCTGCAGGCAGGTACGATTATGATTGCGATTGTGCCGCTGTTATTCCTATATCCTTTCATTTTGAAATACTACGCTAAAGGTGAACTGGAAGGAGGGGTCAAGGATTAAACGGGGAAGGGCAGCTTAGTGGCAGCTATGATGTTCAAATTCAAAAAAGGGGAGAAAAATGAACATGAAAAAGGTAAGCCTGTTATTAATCGTTGCCATGCTGGTTATGGTCATGTCTGCATGTACATCGAACTCGAACTCGAGCTCGCCGGGTGCGAGTCAGCCAGAGCCTGGGACTACCCAGCCTGAGGTAAACAGTGATCCAGTTACATTGAAGATCGTGTACAAGGATGAGGGGACGGTGAACCCTGTCTCCGTTAAATTCTTTGAAACACTGGAGAAATCACTTGCGGAAGACGAAGGATTAAACGTGAAGTTCGAGCTTGTAGATTTGGCACAAGGTAGTTATGCAGAGAACTTGAACCTCCTTCTGCTTGGCGGCACCATTCCGGATATTATTTACTTCCAGGGCGGTGACCAACAAATTTCCGATCAAGGGCTGCTGGAGGATTTGACTCCGTATATCGAGAAATCGGCTTACATTAAAGACATCATTGAGCCGCACAACAAAACGCGGATGGAGAGTTATCCATACTTGCTGTGGATTAAGCCGCTTGCTCCAAAAACTCCGGTCGTTCGTGCTGATTGGTTTAATGCGATGGAAAGCTCCAAAGCGCTAATGGATAACCCGACAGTAGACAACTATTACGCCTTCTTTAAGGAATTGGTGGAGAAGAAACCGGGAAAAGGAAAGCCGAGTTATGCCCTGACAGCAGCGGGAGATATTACGGAGATCAACTTTATTTTTAATACCGCCTTCGGTCTTGATACAACTTGGCTGAAGAAGGATGACGGAACTTATGAATACTCTAAAGTATCTCAAAAAGAGAAGGAGAAACTGACCTTCTATAACAAACTTTATAAAGAAGGATTGCTTGACCCGCAGTTTATTACAAAGCAGTGGGATACGAAGGAAGATGCCTTCTATAAAGGTGATGCAGCTGTTATTACGGGTACAGCTGGTAAAATCATTGATCTGTACAATGGCAGAATGCAGGAACTGGGCGGGGATGATGCAAATCTGATCGTGCTGCCGCCTGCTAAGGGTGAAGCGCAAGGATTTGGCGCAACCGACGTTACGAAGGAATCACGAGGGCTTGCTATTTCTACACAGTCTCCGCATAAAGATGTTGCTTTCAAGGTCTTTGATTATCTGGCAAGTCCGAAGGGGCAAATGCTGGATCGACTCGGTTTCGAGAATGAACATTACACCGTTGCCGATGGCAAGATTGAACTGAACGAGAAATATTACAGCGAATGGTATGCACGTTTCTGGGAGCCGACGGAGATGAAGGCGGATACCCCGCTTAAAACGCCACTGCTAGGAGAGCCGGGAACAGAATCGCTGAAATTGGCGACCGATTTTTATACGGAAGATAATAACTTCATCATTATCGAGCAGTTCACAGCCAACTGGGATGCGATGAACAATCTGTATAAGGAATATTCAACGGACTTTATTACAGGCAAGAAAGATCTGTCCCAGTTCGATCAATTTGTAGAGGCATGGAATGCGGCTGGCGGAGCAGAAATTACGAAGTATGCTAACGAAAACATCAAGTAAGGAGCTTAATAACTATGACTTCGTTTCGTGACCGGGTAAGGGGCGTGGTGATCTCTACCGCGCTCGGAGATGCAATGGGAGCACCGATTGAGAAGCTAACGTACGGGGAGATTAAATTAAAATATGGCCGGGTGGAGTCTCTGATAACAAGATGGCACAAGATGGATTTGCATCCAGACGCGAGGCTCGGCCGGGTAAGAGGCGACGGCATTGTTACGGACGATACGCTCATGACCATTGCACTTATGAATGTGTATCTCACTGAGGGTAGACATCTGGACGCTTATGATATGGGCAATGAATTCGTGAAAGAGATCGCCTTTCGCAAGACGTTCGTACCCGAACTGAATCAGGAGACGTTCATTATTGACCGTTTGTTCTACCCTGAGAAATATATCTTCATGCGCCATGTGCTTGCGAACTGCGACCCGAGAGAAGGTGGCATCGGCAATATGGTAAACTGCGGGGCGGCGATGTACATCGCCCCGATTGGGATTGTTAATGCAGGCCATCCCAAGGCTGCTTATGACGAAGCGATTCTGTTCGCGATGGGTCATCAGAGCAGCTACGGGCTGGAGGCGGCAGGGGTCCTGGCAGCTTGCGTTGCTAAAGCTTTTGAGCCTGGTGTGACGGTGGAAGATGTTGTCGATACCGCGATCAGCCTAGCAAAAGACGGGACAAAAGCAGCCATTCACGAGCTGACGCAAGCAGCCCACGAGCTGCGGCAGGAACGGGATGATATGGACAAAGTAATCGATGTGTTTCAGTCGATTATGATGAAATATTCTCTGATAGGCGATGATGTTAGCCGTCATATCGACAAGGTCGGCATTCCAAGTAATCATTACACACCAAGCCGCCTATGGTCGATTGAAGAGCTGCCGATGGCACTCGCTTTTATGGTCCTGAACGAAGGGGAGTATTACCGTTCAATTCTGGACGGCGTCAATTCCGGACGGGACACAGACTCCATTGGGGTCATGATCGGTGTCATCCTAGGTGCCATGTATGGCTCAGAGGTCATTCATAAGGAGGATATTGAGCAGCTGAATAAGGTTAATCGACTCGATTTGTGCACGATCGCCGACCGATTTAGTGAGGTTGCAGCTGAGATCATTAAGGATGATCTTCGGATTAATGAAGCGAGAATGAGCATGATCTCGAGCTAATATTACATGAGCAAAGAATCATGAACTTTAACGGAGAAGGCGGAATCATACTGGAGGAATGATCCGCATTCGTAGTGATGACAAGCTTGTGAGGCTAGGAGGGAGAGCAAATGATACCTAAAAATTATGTAGAGACGGTATACGCGGGGTTTATCGGGATGAACATTGGCATACGGCTTGGCGCACCTATCGAGCCTGTTGCCTGGACCTATGAACGTATTCGGGATGTGTATGGCGATATTCGCGATTATGTGAAATCATACAATACCTTTGCCGCCGACGATGATGCGAACGGGCCAGTATTCTTTATCCGTGCGCTATACGACGATGCGGTGGATCGTGAGCTTGAGCCGGAGGATGTAGGCAGAGCATGGCTCAATTATGCGCGTGAAGGCATTGGCATGTTCTGGTGGGGAGGCGAGGATATAAGCACGGAACATCGGGCTTATGTCAATCTGCGAAAAGGGATTCCAGCTCCGCGTTCCGGCTCCATTGAAGTGAACGGTACCGAGATGGCGGAACAGATCGGAGGCCAGATCTTCATTGATTCATGGGGACTCTTGTTCCCGGGTCAGGTAGAGAAGGCGGCGGATTACGCCGAGAAAGCAGCCAGTGTCTCGCATGACGGCAACGGCTTGTATGGCGCCCGCTTCATGGCAGGCTGCATCGCGAAGGCTTTCGATGCATCCTCCATGGACGAAGTCATGGCTGCGGGGCTTCGTACGATTCCGGAAGACTCTACATATGCACGAGTCGTGCATGCCGTCATCAACTTCCACCGCGAGAATCCATCCGACTTCCGCGCTTGCCGTCAATACTTGGAGGACCATTGGGGCTACGATAAATATACAGGCGTCTGCCACATTATTCCGAATGCTGGCGTGTGCGTACTGGCCTTGCTGTACGGTGAGGGAGACTTCGCGAGAACCGTGGAGATCGCATCGATGTGTGGCTGGGATACGGATTGCAATGCGGGTAACGTCGGAACCATCCTCGGTGTCTTCGGCGGTCTGGACGGCATTCCGGAGCATTACCGCAAGCCAATTAATGATTTCATCGTTGCCTCTAGCGTATCCGGTTACTTGAACCTGGTTGACTTTCCAACCTTTGCTCGTGAGCTTGCGCTGCTAGGCTACCGGTTAAATGGCGAGAAGGCACCGGAAGAATTGATTCAGCGGGTGAAGCCAGGGGAGATTTACTTTGACTTTGATCTGCCGGGCTCAACACATGGCTTCAGGACAAGTAATTCATTTAAGACACCGGTTGTACGCCATTCGGTTAAACACGCGTTTGATGGAAGAGGCTCACTTGAAGTTGTTTTTGACAGACTGGTTGAGGGCGACAGCAGCAAAATATACTACAAGCCTTTTTATCGTCGTGAAGAATTCAATGATGAAAAATACAAGCCTACTTTTGCGCCGTTGGCGTACAGCGGTCAGACGGTATCCGCCAAAATCTATGTGGATCAGTGGGAAGGTGAGCCGGTTATGTTGACGCCGTATGTGCGGAATACGCATACCCGGGAGGAGGTACGGCTTGTGACCGTTACACCGGTGAGCGGCCAATGGAATGACGTCACCTTCGACCTTCCGGATACGGAAGGCGCTATGATCGACGAGATCGGCTGGATTTTGGAGAGCCGTTCGCCGCTCCTGAACCGCGCCTTAGGCAGCCTGTTCATCGGGCAATTCTGCATTACTGGTACGGCGGACTACACGATCGATTTCGCTAAGCAGGTGAAGGAGTTTGCTTCGATCACGCCGTTCTCCCATCACAGGGGCAAATGGGAGCTTGCCGGCGGCACGCTGCACTGCACAGCGGATGGCGATTGCTCGTCTTACTCCGGCAATTATTATGCTGACGATATGGTTGTGGAGGCGACGATAAAGCCCATTTCCGGTGCAAGCCATTGCCTGATCACAAGAGCGAATGGTATCATGCGTCACTATCTGGCAGGCTTCGACGGTCCGGGCACGGTTTCGTTCATTCGGCAGGATTTCGGACATGAGCGGCTGATCAGCGTCCGCTACGACTGGGAGCATGGCAAGGAGTACCGGTTTAAGCTGGTCGCGGAGAAAGATAGGTTCACGTTGTGTATTAATGGCGATAATGTACTGGAATGCAAGGACGCTTCCTTCGCTCGCGGTATGTTTGGCTTCGGCTGTCTTGAACAAGGGGAGAATGAGATTAGCGATGTTCGGGTTCATGCCGAAATGAAGCCATGAAGGAGAAAGGAGCGGAAAACGTTGCAAAAGCTTTTGGTTATAGGAAGTATTAATATGGACGTTGTAAGCAGCGTAAGTCAATTTCCGCTGCCGGGCGAGACTATTCATAGCAGCGGTACGATGTTCTTCCCGGGAGGTAAGGGGGCCAACCAGGCGGTTGCTACGGCCCGAGCCGGGGCAGATTGCGCCATGGTAGGGGCGGTCGGCTTGGACCCTTTTGGGGATACCTTGGTTGCAAGCTTGGAGGACCGTCAAGTCGGAGTTAAATCCATTTTAAGTAAAGAAGGTACATCGGGCTTCGCGATTATCACCGTTAATGAAGAAGGTGAGAACAACATTGTCTTGTCCGAGGGCGCGAATGGCAAGCTGACAGGGGACGATGTTGACGCGGAGGTTCAATGGGACGGTGTATACGCCGTACTGCTCCAGAACGAAATCCCATGGCAGACGACACAGCATGTCATAAGCGCGGCGGGTACCGCTGGCGTTCGCGTTTGGTTAAATCCCGCACCTGCCAGAGACATACCTCAGGAGCTGTTTCCCCAGCTGGATACGCTCATTATGAATGAGACTGAGGCGAACGTCATCACGGGTGTAAAGGTCGATGATGTTATCTCCGCCGAGGCTGCGGCAGAGCATATCATTGGCCGAGGGACATCGAATGTCATTATTACACTCGGAGAGCAGGGCTGTTTCTATATGAACAAGCTCGGAGAGCGGGCTATCGTGCCGGCGTTTCGCGTGAAGCCAGTCGATACGACGGCAGCGGGCGATACGTTTATCGGCGCATACGCCGCCGCTTGTGCGGACGGCTTGGGGACCACAGAAGCGCTGACCTTCGCTACTGCGGCGGCAGCCCTGTCGGTTACGAGGCCGGGAGCGCAAACCTCCATCCCCTCCAAAGAGGAAATCCAGGCATTTTTAGTCTCTCAATCTGTAAAAAGAGGCTGAGAGGAGACTATTTTTCAAAAAACAATACGATGTAACAACAAGTAGAGTAAAAGGCCTGCCCCGGAATTGTAACGGGTGCAGGCTTATTTATTTTATCTTTGTTATTTGGGGATCGATTAAATAGCTGCTCGGCGTTTAGCAGTATCTGTTTAACATGAAAGGAGAATCGTTTACATAAATTTTACATACCGTTAATACCTGCTTGATCATGTCGCTTTATCATAAGGATGTCGGGTAAAGGGAAATACACGTTTTTGGAAGCGTGAATTCCTATGAGTTTAATGGATTTACTATAAGTGCGTGTTCAAAAAGGTCGGTTTTCAGCACCGATAAGGTTGGATGAAGCTAGGGATTGAGGAGCGGAGCGTACGTTTTGGGTACGTGAGCACCGGAAGGACCGGCTGAATTCAAGATTCGATGCCGAGCCCACTTCCTGATTCACTTCGTGATCAAAAGCGGACTTTTTGAACAACCTCTATAATTTCATATTTTGCTAGGGGTGGAGACGATGAGATAACCCGAGTAGCAGCTACTTTAGCTTTTTAGGAGGTGGTGGCTCTTAGGTTGTGCTTATTTGATGTCTCTATTTTTTGTGCATTTTTAAAGGGGTAGGAAGAGTACATAATCCGAAAAGGGGCCAGAGAAATTCTATGAGAAAGAAAACATGGTTGTTGTCGTTACTGACTATATTTATGGTCATTTCCACTGCATGCGGAGGCAACGGTGGAAGTGAAAGTGCCGGAGGAGAGGTTTCCGTGGATGATGTGGAAGCTGCTTCGATGGATATGAAGAATGACACGACCCCAATCGAAATCCAATATTGGCATTCACATGCGGATGCCCAACTTGAAGGCTTGGACTATATGATTGCGGAGTTCCAGAAGAAATACCCTCATATCACAGTTGAGCCGGTATTCCAGGGCGGTTATGGTGATCTTCACAAGAAGCTGTCGGCTGCAGTAGCTGCGAATGATGTACCAGCTGTAACCAATGTTGAGGTATCATCTCTAGCGAACTTTGCGGACAGCGGTGTATTTGCAGACCTGGGTCCATGGATCAAGCGCGATGAGGTGAAGATGGACGATTTCTCCCAAGGGATGCTGAACGCTTACGCATATAACGGTAAGCAGTATGGGTTCCCTCTGATTGTAAGTACCAGCGTGTTTGTTTACAACAAAACGATACTGGACGAGTTGGGCGTAGAGCCGCCGCAGAAATGGGATGAGATTGAGGACTTCAATGCAAAAGTAGCGAAGAAAGAAGGCGGCAAAACGACACGGTATGCTTTCTCCGTTCCAGGCTGGGATTCTTGGTACTATGATCCTTGGAACATTAACGGCGGTGGGCAAATTTTGACTGAAGACCTGAGTGCCTCGGCTGTTGAGAATGAAGAGTCACTTCGTTACATTCAGAACTTCTACAAATGGCAAAATGACGGCAGCATGCATATGGGCTTCGGTAAAGGTGCCTCTGACAACATGCGTCAAATGTTCTTGAATGGGGAGATTGCCATGGTGCAGCATACTTCCGCTATGCTCAAAATGTACCGTGAAAATGCAGACTTTGAAGTGGGTGTATCCTTCCTTCCTGGGGACAAAGTCCGTACCTCCAACATTGGTGGCGCAGGTATTGTCATGATGGATGGAGCCAAGGATCTGGAGAAAGAAGCAGCGTGGAAGTTCATTGAGTTCATGACTTCAGCTGAACACAATATTAAGTGGGCTGAATCCGTTGGATACCTTCCGACAAGAAAATCGGCCATTGAGTCTGAGGAAGGCAACCAATATTTTGAAAGATGGCCACAGTACAGAGCGGTATACGAGCATTTCGATGAAGTGACACCGCGCATGCAGCACCCGGCTTATCCTGAATTCAGTGAGGTTTACAAAGAAGTTGTAGGGGAAATGGTGCTGAACAAAAAAGACCCGACACCACTTATGCAGGATGCAGCCAAGAAGATCAACGATATTCTGGCTGACTATGAGTGAGCCTATGGAGACCAATCATCAAGTGACAAAGGCGGCGTCCAATCGGGCGACCGCTTCGGTCTCTAAACGGATATCTCACACGCTGATCGAGAAATGGAAGGACTTTTCATTTGCTGTCCCCGCACTGTTGTTCATGGGCGTGTTCTTGTATTATCCACTTGCCTATTCCATTTATATAAGCTTCACGAACTGGAACATGACACGTCCGGCGAAAAAATTCGTGGGTGTTGATAACTATACCCGCTTGTTGACCAATGAGGACTTTTACCAGTCCTTACAAGTCACGTTCTTGTACACCTTGATGGATGTTGTATTCACGCTTGTCATTGGGCTGCTGCTGGCGTTGCTGCTCAATGTTTCATCCTCGCGTCTATTCGGCTTTATGCGTGGTGTGATCTTCATGCCGTATTATATCTCGATGGTTGTGGCGGCTATGGTATTTACATGGATTTACAACGGACAATATGGACTTCTCAACGGGATTGTATCTTGGTTCGGGATGGATCCAGTCGACTGGCTGACCAATCCTTCTACCGCACTGCCGGCGTTAGTCGCGGTTTCGGTCTGGAAGGGCGTAGGCTTCGCGATGATTCTCTTTATTGCAGGCATGCGCGGGATTCCGGCAGAGTATTACGAAGCAGCATCTATTGATGGAGCCAGCAAGTTCAGGCAGTTCCGCAATATCACGCTGCCGCTCTTATCCCCGATGACTCTGTTCCTTGTAATCACAAGCTTTATATCGTCAATGCAGGTGTTCCAGTCGATTGATGTGATGACCAACGGCGGTCCACTTAAAGCAACGAACGCAATCGTGTATTGGATTTATACGATGGCCTTCTCGGAGTTTAAGACAGGTAGGGCGTCTGCGCTTGTCATGATTCTATTTGTCATTATATTGCTGTTAACATTGGTTCAATGGTTGGTCAGCAGGAAGAAGGTGCACTATGAAGGATAATTATATGGCTGGATCGGCGAAAAACCGTAAGATGCTACTGCTGCTTCGGATTAGTGCAGCAGTTCTTGTGACACTGGTCATGTTCTTTCCGGTGTATTGGCTCCTGATTAGCGCGTTCAAGACACAGTCTGAGATGCGGATGGCTGTTCCTACATTCTGGCCGGAGACCATTACCTGGGAGAACTTTGGGGAAGCTTTCCGGGTCATCCCTTACGCGCGATTCTTCAGTAATACGCTGATTATGGCGGTGGGGACTATTATTCTGCAGCTTAATGTGGCATTGATGGCGGCATATGCTTTTGCCAAGGGACGGTTCTGGGGACGGGATGCTCTGTTTCTCCTGGTTCTGGCAGCGCTGATTGTACCGGAGCAGGTTACTTTCGTTCCAGTGTATGTCATGATGTCCAAGCTCGATTGGCTGAACACCTTCTGGGCACTCATCGTGCCGCATGGTGCTTCCGCCTATGCGATTTTCCTGCTTAGACAGGCCTTCAAATCGATTAACAACGACGTGTTAGAAGCGGCGCGTGTAGATGGAGCCGGACGATTCTCTATTCTGTATAAACTGTTGTTCCCGATGGCGAGGCCTACCATTGTCACGATGGGTGTCCTGATCTTCATTTCATCCTGGAACTCGTATTTCTGGCCCTTGATCATGACGAATGACAACAATATGCGTGTACTGACAGTAGGTATCGCCATGCTGCGGGATTCCATCGCGGGGAATGAAGCCATGTTCTTCAATGTCATTATGGCATCCAGTGTGATGGCGATTATACCGATTGTGCTTGTATTTACGGTCATGCAGAAGCATATCGTAGCCGCTATGGCGAATTCGACATTTAAATAACTTCACATATGGAGGGAATGGCGCATGGAAGTACGGGGATTGGCGCACAGGGGGTATCCGCTAAAATATCCGGAGAACACGATGTTGGGTTTTCGGAAAGCGTTGGAACTGGGCTTTACGCATCTGGAACTGGATGTCCAGTTAACGAAGGACGGTGTGCCCGTCGTTATTCATGATCCGACAGTAAACCGGACGACGAACGGAACAGGGGCAATCAATTCCTTCACGTTGGAGGAAATACGCAAGCTGGATGCTGGTCAGGGAGAAGTTATTCCCACGCTGGAGGAAGCACTGCGTTTTGCCAAGGATCGGATGATCGTTGACATTGAGCTGAAGCAGATGGGCAATACGTATCCTGGCCTGGAACAAAAGGTCATCGACCTCGTAAAGGAAACAGGGATGGAGAAGCAGGTGTTCTTGACCTCATTCGACCATTATTCGATAGAGCGGGCACGAGAGCTTGATTCTGACATTGAACTGGGTCTGGTTATTTACGGAGCAACACCTTCCGTATTTCCTTACTTGGCTGAGATTGGGGCACGCTATGTTTCTGTAAAATATGTGTATGTGACACCCCAGTTTATGGAGGAAGCACGTAAGAGAGATATCCAACTCATCGTCTGGACGCCTGACAATGAAGCGGTACTAGAATCCCTTGTACAGTATCCTGAACTGCTCATCGTTACGAATAATTTGGAGGGATGGGCGAAGGTATACAAGGAGAAGCATGCTCTGAATACGTAGTTCTTGATCGAATACCTATCAAGTTAGATTGAATCTGATGGAAGAAGATATTGCGAAGGATCTGACCAGACTATAAAGCTGGCGGATCTTTTTTTTGATGACAAATATACAACGTATTGGTATTTAATATTTAAATAAATTTTGAATTGACTCGCGGACAATTGTCCGCTAAAATAAAAAACGCACTGCCGGACAATTGTCCGTATACAGAAACAAGGGAGGATAAGGTCTTGGATATGGGAGTGGGCCCAAGTTCGGCCAAAATTGATTTAAGCAAGATAAAGAGAGGGCCGATTGTAGCTGCACTGATTATTGGCGCATTCGTTTCTATCTTAAACGAGACATTGCTGAATATCGCTTTCCCGAGCTTGATGGAGCAATTCGGTATTGGGGAATCGACGGTTCAATGGCTGTCAACATCCTACATGCTGGTTGTCGGGATTCTGGTACCGGTGACAGCATTGCTCCAACTGTGGTTTTCAACAAGGCAGATGTTTATAGGCGCAATGACGTTATTTTTAATGGGTACGATTGTTTGTGGTTTTTCACCGGTATTTGGGGTGCTGCTGTTCGGTCGTATCTTGCAGGCTTTCGGAACAGGGCTTTTGCTACCAGTTCTGATGAATACGATACTTAGTATTTATCCGCCTCAAAATCGCGGAGCAGCGATGGGGATGATCGGATTGGTTATGATGACAGCCCCAGCCATCGGACCTACGCTTTCGGGACTGATTGTTGATGCGCTTAATTGGCGCTGGTTATTTTTCCTTATCATTCCGCTTGCAGCTTTCTCGATTTTGTTTGCAAGTATGTACCTGAAGAACGTTACGGAACTGACGAAACCGAAGGTTGATTTCATCTCGATCATATTGTCGACGATTGGTTTCGGTGGGATTGTGTATGGTTTCAGTAGTGCAGGAGAGGGTACCTGGTCTGATCCGAAGGTCGTATGGTGTATTACTGCAGGCGCCATCAGTTTATTGCTCTTCGTATGGCGTCAATTAAGAATGAAGGAACCTATGCTGGATCTGCGCACATTCAAATATCCGATGTTCTCACTGGTGACAGTGCTGATGCTTGTGCTGATGATGAGTATGTTCTCGACCATGATTATGTTGCCGTTATTCCTGCAAAAAGTGTTGGGGCTAACTGCGCTGTCGGCAGGTCTTGTTATGATGCCTGGGGGAATTATCAATGGCCTGATGGCACCGATTACGGGCAAGCTGTTTGATAAATTCGGACCGAGAGTTTTGGTTATACCTGGGCTGATTCTTTTGTGTATCGCCATCTTCCTATTCTCACGCGTTGAAGCCTCTTGGACGGGTGGTTATGTGATCTTCCTTCATGTTATGATGATGATAGGAATTTCGATGGTTATGATGCCTGCTCAGACGACGGCCTTGAATCAGTTGCCACGTTTGTTGTATCCGCATGGAACAGCGATTATGAGCACCTTGCAGCAGGTAGCAGGGGCTATCGGTATGGCACTCTTTATTAGTATCATGACAGCAGGAGCTAAAAATTACGTTGAGACGACCGGGGATCTGAATCCGGTGGAGAGTATGGTTGCAGGCCTTCATAGTGCCTTTATAACCGGACTCGTTCTTGCAGTTGTTGCCTTGGTGCTGGGCTTCTTTGTCAAGCGTACGTATTCACCGTCCGCAGAAGAAAAGTCCGCCGCATAAAGGTTGCCGTGTATTCGATTAGAGAGGAATGCATGCATTGGCGAGTAGAAAAGAGAATGACGAATTAGGTCAAAAGATTCTGGATACGGCTCAAGCTTTATTTGACAAATACGGAGTCGAGGACGTTTCTATGCATCAGGTGGCGAAAACAGCTGGTATAGGTCAAGGTACCTTGTATCGCCGTTATCCTAGCAAGAGCAAAATTTGCTTCTTCTTGATGGAAGCGAAGATCGATCGATTTATGCAAGAATTGGATGACTACCTTCGGGGCAGCGGTGACGAACCGGTTGCCGTCCGGATTCGGACTATTATGACTAGACTGATTCTTCACTTCAATGAAGATCTGGAATGGCTGCGGATTATACTGTCCACCGGCCGACTGGAGGATACCAAGAACGAGCTGTGTGAAAACCAGCCGTTCACTTATCTACGATTACAGATAAAAAGCCTTCTGGAGCATTCGGCTGAGCAAGGAGAGCTGAAGCCGATGGATCCAGAATTCACATCCATATTACTGTCATCACTTCCACGGGCTGATATTATTCTGTATTTGCGCGATAAGGGATACGGTGCGGAGCAGATTGCCGATGAGTATTGCAGAAGTTTTGTGGATACGCTGTTTGTAGATACATCAGCGATATAGTCGGCATGCAAAAACCCGTTTCGTTTAGACCTAGGGTCTATCCGGAACGGTTTTTTGTCAGTTTGATGTTATATCCCTTCAACAATAGCAAAAAGACCTGCCCTAGATCGTAACGGGACAGGTCTTTCTTACTTACATGGCTGCGCGGACCTTTTCGAATAATACATTATTCTCTAGATGGATATGCTCAAAGGTGTCCTTCTCGATTGCCGCCAGACGTTGGTATACGAGACGATACGTGCCGCAGGCATCGGCAGGCGGTTCGAAGTCATGTGTGATTTCACGAAGCTCCTTGAGCAGATCGCCTGCGGCTTCGTGCTCGTTCTCAAGCTCCAGAACATGGGGTTTGAGTGCCTCAGCGGCTATGGCCGTTGGTTCATTCACGAAATCGATGATCCGTGGAAATACAACCTGATCCTCATCCTCGGTATGTTCCAGAAGCTCTTGCTTCAGACTAGAGTAGATTTCCTGTACACGTAAGAGATGAGGATGGTTCTCCCCATGCACACGAGCAAGTTTTGTAACGTATGGAGTTAGCTGGGGCAGCTCGTCTCTTAAAAAAGCGTGGTGCTTTTGTTGAATGTAGGTGATCAGTTCTTTTTCACTGCGCTCCGCGGCCATGTGTTGTTCCGCATACTCCTTTTGCTTCTTGTCTATTTCTAATACCTCAGAGAGGACTTGCAGCGGGTCTAAGTTACGGTTTAGAGATGCTTGTTCCAGCGCGATTTTCCCACCGCAGCAAAAATCAATCCGCAGCTTGCGGAACAGATCGGCAGTCTGAGGAACAGCGGTAACAATATCGGCAACAAGTGTGTTTATCGTGATTTGACTCATGTGTAAAACCTCCTGTTTATAGCAGTTCTATAGAGAGTGAAGCGGTGACTGTTAAAGTTAAAAGCTGTTCTATATGGTTAAGTATAGGGAGTGCTGTGGTTAAGTCGGGTGATTTGAATCACTTGAAAAGTGGGCAAATGATGAAATCAAAAGTCTGAGAAATTATTGTAAAGTTGAACATAGAGCGTCTTTTTCCGTTCGGGGAAGGATATGCTTTAATAAGTTCGAAATGACCGTCTAAAGAATCCATGGATTATTCTACAAAATATTTATGAAAATTAAAGGAATATTATAGGCGGAACCGAATGTTTACAGTACCAGACATGACATGCTGGAATTCGAAAGGTAATGGTGATGAAGATCATGGACGTGAATTATCGGGTTGAAAAAGATTTCCTCGGTGAGAGACAGCTTCCCGCACAGGCTTATTACGGAATTAATACGGTCAGAGCAGTGGAGAATTTTCCGATCAGTGGAGTTCCTATCCATGGAGAATTGATCTCCGCACTGGCCGAAGTGAAAAAAGCTGCGGCGCTTGCGAATATGCAATTGGGTTTGCTTCCAAAAGGTATCGGCAATGCCATTGTAGAAGCGGCTCATGAGGTTATCGAAGGACAGTTTCGTTCAGAGTTTATCGTCGATTCCATTCAGGGTGGAGCAGGTACCTCCATTAATATGAATATGAACGAGGTGCTGGCTAATCGGGCGCTGGAGTTAATGGGTAAGGGAAAAGCGGACTATTTCTACTGTAATCCTAACAATCACGTAAATATGTCCCAATCGACCAACGATGCCATTCCGACCGCCATTCGTATCGCAGCTTACCGTTTGACACAGGATCTGCTGATAGTATTCCGTAACCTTGTTAACGGTATTAACGAGAAGGCTAAGGAGTTTGACCATGTCATCAAAATGGGCCGGACCCACCTTCAGGATGCCGTGCCAATCCGTTTGGGCCAGGAGTTCAGCGCTTATGGTAAAGTGCTTAGCAGAGACATCGGACGCATTGAGCGGGCTGCACAAGGTCTGTTACAAATAAACATGGGCGCGACGGCCGTAGGGACGGGCCTCAACGCACCTGTAGAATATATGGAGAGTGTTGTTAGCTTGCTGAAGGAGCAGACCCAAATAGCTCTGGAGCAGGCTGAGGATCTGGTTGACGCTACGCAAAATACGGATGCTTATCTGGAGCTGTCGGCGGCGCTGAAGGTTTGTGCTGTCAATATATCCAAGATGTGCAATGACATTCGTATGATGGCATCCGGGCCAAAGGCCGGCTTTAATGAGCTATTGGTACCGGCAAGACAACCGGGATCGTCCATTATGCCGGGCAAAGTCAATCCGGTAATGGCGGAAGTGATGAATCAGATTTCCTTCCAGGTCATGGGCAATGATCATACGATCTGTTTGGCTTGTGAAGCGGGACAGTTCGAGCTTAACGTCATGATGCCGGTCGCGGCGAACAATTTGATGCATTCCATCAAGATTCTGAAGAACGGCATGGATGTGTTCAACAAAAACCTCATTGCGGATCTGCAGGCTAACATCGACAGATGCAAGCATTATGTAGACACAAGCTTCGGTATTATTACCGCTTTGAATCCGCATCTGGGGTATGATGTCGCTTCCCGTCTCGTGAAAGAAGCGCAGCAGACAGGACAGAATGTGAAAGAGATTATTTTGGAGAAAGGTCTTCTGACCGAAGAACAGATCCGTGTGATTTTGGATCCGTACCATATGACTTCGCCCGGTATTGCAGGCGAGGAATTTCTACTCAATCAATAAGGATACAACGTAAAAGGGGCTGCCGAGGCAAAGTCTGAATAAGATTTTGTCTAGGCAGCCCCTTGCCGTCCAGGGTGAAGGTTGAGCAACAGCCGTGTTAATTCTGTGCTGACACTGCGATATGCTTGTTTGAACTCTGCCCTTTTCATAGATGATAAATCAGGGAAGCGCATTCATCAAATTCTGAGCAAAGTTTAGTGGCAGGCCATTGCCGCTTGCCCCATCCAGATGTACAAGGCCATCAATCCGAACAGGAATATACAAAAATTAACAGCTACAAACAGGCCGCGTAGTATGGAGGAACGGTGAAACTGAAATGGTGTTTTATAATCGCCGCTCCCTTCAATGAGAAACATGATGAGCAGCGTGTGGATAATGGTGTGTCCGATGATTTCTTTTATACCGAACACCATGGTGGTCATTAGAAATACACCCGTCAGCAGAATTGAGGTGAATCTGTTCATGAAGCCGACAATAAATGACCAGGCGAGTCCCATTTCAATGAAGGCGCTGATCAGAACGAAGTCCTCGACGCTAAATCCCAATGTGGGAATACCGTAATCATGCATGAGTGAGTGCGCAAGCTTGGCAATGGTCAACTTCTCCATGGCAAGCCATGCGAGAGACAAGCCAGTGGATATATACAGGATAGGGGCTGCTGTCGCTCTCCAACGTGTTGTGCACACATACAGGTAATACACGATTCCTGGATAAAACAGATAGTCGAGGGTATGAAAGATGCCGTATACCAAAGTGGCGTGAATATACAACAGGAGTATAGCGGTACTGCTAATAAATAAAGTTTTTCGGTGAAGTAATCCCGCAATGGCTGCGATTAGCACGATGTCTACCCAGTGAGCTTCCGGAGTGAATTCAGGTGATAGGTATGTCCCTGTGCTGAGCTGTAGCAGCAGCCCTAAACCGAGGCCAATGCGGAGGATGAGCTGTCCTTGCTTTTTTAATAGATTTAGCCATTCATGAATACGCCTGATGAACGGGATGCGTTCAAGTGTATCGTGGAAGAACGCCAAGAGGAGTAGTACGATTACCGTGAACCCGAGCCAAAAGAGGAAAGATGTGTTAATAACCTGAGACATCGGCTGGGGGATCCACGTATGATCCTTCGTAAACCATTTAACATGCAAGTACATTTCGCTCCACTTTGGAAGCCATAACTCCATTGTGATATGAGTCCCTCCTTAATGAATGTTGGTAGTTTTGTTATTACTGATGAGCGCCCTTTTCAACAATAATTGATTTTAAAGTAAAATATTACATTTTGTAGATACTTATCCCTAGTTGGAAGAATGTATCCCTTTGTAATCAGGTGTCCATTTGAGGTGTGCTATTCTATAGCCTCTCTGAATATAATTTGTGAGGAGAGAATGCTCTGCCTCAGCCGTTGCGGTTCAGGCAGTTGGATTCATGTTTTTTAAAGGAGGGCGCCTGTGCGGGGAAAGACATTATCACTGCGCATGATGGATAGAGATGAACAACAGTGGATTGGCGGCTGTCTTACGAGTGTTAAAGATATGGTGGACGAAATGATCGAGGTAGATACCGGATCGACGGATCAGACATCGGAAAACGCCCGCTCATTAGGAGCGGGCGTTTATTGTTCCCCTTCAAGAGGATCCTTTATGGAAACTTTTCCATGCTATGAAAAGCAAGAACTATCGAAAGACGAGAAAGAAGAAAGAGACGCGAAAGAGTCCCCTCGTTCTACAAATATAAACTCGCAGGATTCTCTTAAAGCCAGTGAGGGATGCTCAGAGCAGGGTACACCTATTACAATCAGCTTATGCATGATCGTTCGTCAAGAGGAGGGAACGCTCGAAAGGTTGCTACAATCGGTTAAAGATATCGTGGACGAGATCAATATAGTTGATACAGGATCAACAGATAGGACGAAAGAAATCGCATACCAATTCACAGATCGGGTGTTCGACTTTCAGTGGATTGACGATTTCGCAGCTGCACGGAATTTTTCCTTCACGAAGGCAACGAAGCAGTACATATTGTGGCTAGATGCGGATGATATTCTGCAGGATCAAGACCGTGAACGTTTTACGGTTCTTAAGCAGATGATACGCCCGTCTATCGATCGGATAACGATGCCTTATAACCTTTCCTTTGACGGCGAGGGCAACGTAAATACCAGTTTACGCCGGAACCGGTTGGTGAGAAGAGACTGTAACTTCCAATGGATTGGTGCAGTACATGAATATTTAGCTGCTTACGGCACATTTTTGGATAGTGATGTCTGTATCACCCACCATAAACAGAAATCCTATACGGATCGGAATTTACAGATTTACCGCAAGCGGCAGCAAGTTGGTGAGACGTTTTCAACCCGAGATCTTTACTACTTTGCCAATGAACTAAGGGATCACGCCTTATACGAGGAAGCTGCCCGTTATTATGACCTGATGCTGACTACCGAAGAGGGGTGGATTGAAGACAATATTCAGGCTTGTCTGAAATTGTCGGAGTGTTATACGCATATGGGCAATCAGTCTAAGAGATTTGAATCTTTGGCACGGGCGCTCCGTTACGAAATACCGCGTCCCGAAGTATCCTGTGCTCTCGGGGAGTATTTCTTTGGAGAGAAGAAATACGAGACTGCTGCATTCTGGTACCAACTTGCGACTGAAATCCCTCCTCTGGAAACAATGGGCATGTCAAACCGGAACGCTTCTACGTGGTATCCTCATTTACAACTGTGCTTATGTTATGACCGGATCGGAGATTTTAGGAAGGCATTTGAGCACAATGAGTATGCGTTGCAAAAGAATCCGACTCACCCCAGCTTACTTTACAATCGCAATTATTTTCGTGATACACACCATTTAATCCCTTAAATATCAGAGAAGTAAATTCTATTTGATAAAAAGGCGGGGTGAATGATAAACGCAGGGATGGTAGAATATCAGAAAGATAGATTTCTACGACAGCATGAAAAATGGGGTATGTCACATGAATAGATTATACGATGGACTAACGGATGAGGAGATTATACGGAAATCTAAACAACAATGCAGGAATAAGGGGATAGATCCAAGTGTTCCTCCAAAGTTTATCTGTCGTCTTTCTGAGAAACAGCTAGTAGATAGACAAAAAATCTACATGGAATGTATTGAAGTTATCCACTATTTTGTGGAAAAATTCCTTGCTTCTGTTTCTGACAACCCGATCGTAATTCAGATTACTGATTATGAGGGATACGTTCTTGAATTTGTAGGTAACCCTTCTATTTTAGAAACCGTAAACCAGCTCGGTATTGCAGAAGGTGTAAGATATAATGAAGACGCCGGAACGAACTCCATTGATCTATGTCTTCTTAGCCAGCGGCCCTTCCAGTTGATTGGCAAGGACCATTATCATGATGCTCTGCACCGTATCGCCTGCTATTCGGCTCCCTTTTACTTCGAAGGAGGAAATTCGATTGCAGGAACGATCTCTTTGATGACGGATGTTGATTTTGCTCACCCCCATCTAATGTCACTGCTGAGTACGATTGCAGATTCTGTGAAGCGGGAACTGACGCTGCGCAAGCAGAACAGTCAGCTTCATATTTTGAACCAACTGCTGATGGAGACGAACTATTACGGGGTGTTAGTTACAGATCCGGCAGGTAATGTCGTTCAAATGAACGAAAACAGTATGAAAATATTAAACCTTGACGCTGCGAACAAAAGAGCTTACCTAGGGGCTCCTGTATTCGGAATAAATGAGATAGGTTGTTATTTTAAACAGGTCATAGAGAACCGCGATCAATGTATCGGCCAGGAGTTATCCATCTCAATAAACGGAGTTGTCCACTATTACATTCTCGATGTACTGCCTGTGTATGATCTGAACTGTGTTATGACCGGAGTGGTAGGGAGTCTGCGTGATATTACCGAAATGAAGAACACCGAGGAAGTGCTGCGGAATACGGAAAAATTGGTGTTCGCCGGCCAGCTTGCAGTAAGTATTGCTCACGAGGTGCGTAATCCTCTAACTACGGTGAAGGGATTACTGCAGTTATCCAGTCAAGACGCTAAACTGCGCCATTATAATCTGATCATGTCTGAGCTTGAGCGGATGAACCTGATTGTCGGTGAGTTTTTAATTCTGGGCAAGCCTCAAGCGGTCCAGTTCAAGCAGGAGCAGTGCGAGACGATCTTAAAAGAAGTGTTGCACGTGTTCGGAATCCAGGCGGCGCTTAACCATGTGGAGATTCGGACGGAATGTCTTCACAGCCAGGAGATCACTTGTGATCGGAACCAAGTTAAGCAGGTATTTCTGAATATTTTGAAAAACTCTATGGAGGCACTTCCCTTTGGTGGGAACATTGACATCTTGCTGGATGTGAAAGACAGCTGTCAAATTATCTCCTTCACCGACAATGGTTCAGGTATGACGGAAGATGTAATGGATCGGATTGGAGAGCCGTTCCATACAACGAAGCCGGAGGGAAATGGCCTTGGTATGATGATTGTCCAGAAGATCTTGGATACACATAAAGGCAGAATGTCTATATCCAGTGTTGTAGGGCAGGGAACCATGGTGACGATATATTTTCCATTGAAAATGAATAACGTATTCACCTGACGGAAACAACAAACGCCGGCGTATTCACGCTGGCGTTTGTTGTATTTTAGCCCTGGATTAAACTTTGAATTCAGGATGTAATATATGAGATTGTTCAACCTGAATGGTGATGTGCTGAATTTTAAACCGTTCTTCGATTCGGATGATAGCTTGCTGAAGGACGCGCTGGCTGTCAGCTTGATCCGTGATCTTCAGGTGGCAGCTCAGGGAATCAAGTCCGGAAGTAATGGTCCATATGTGCAGGTCGTGCACATCTATCACGCCGTCAATTTCCATAAGGGTCTGAATAACCTGCTCTTGATCAATCGAAGCAGGGGTGCCTTCCATGAGAACGTGAATGGTTGTTTTGATCACATTCCATGCCCCTTTCAGGATGAGCAGGGCGACAAAAACACTCACGATCGGATCCGCAATATACCAATCGAACAGCCACATCAGAAGGCCAGCCACAATGGCACCAACAGAACCAAGGGCATCTCCGATAACATGAAGGTATGCGCTGCGGACGTTAATATTATTCTTAATGTCACTCTTCCGCATTAAGGACCATGCACTGAGCAGATTGGCAAGGAGTCCAATGAAGGCGATCAGCATCATGGAGCCGCTGGCGACAGTTGGGGGCTCCATGAAGCGCCCGTAGGCCTCCCAGCAAATAAATCCGGCGATGACAAAGAGAGAGATGCCATTGAAGAGGGCGGCCAAAATCTCAAACCGGAAAAAACCGTAAGTCTTACTAGGTGAAGCCGGCCGGGTGGCAAACCACATTGCAACCAGGCTAAGCGCAAGAGCTGCGACATCACTGAGCATGTGTCCGGAATCAGAGAGAAGGGCTAGGCTGTTCGTAATCAATCCGCCGAAGAATTCCAATACCATAATACTGCTTGTAATGATTAATGCGAATGTAAGTCCTTTAGCGTTATTTTTGCCTCCGTGTCCATGTGCATGCTGATGTCCGTGATTGTGTCCATGATGATCGTGACTATGTGAATGGCTCATACCTTGTTCCTCCAAAACTTTATTTGTATATGATCAACTGTTCATATACATTATTAACGATCGCTTAGCAATTTGTCAACAGGGTAAAACCTAAAATCTAGATAATGGGACTTTTGAATGTGCTGGAAAAATCCGGTTTAACCAAAAACAGCAATTCTGTTTATGCTCCGATAACATATTAATTCTAAGATAATTCCATATCTTAATTTTGGAGGGACAACTCAGAATGAAACCATTTAGAAGAGCTTTAGCCATCCTGTTGTCAGCCACGCTGATCATAGGGATTTTCGTAGACATCAGCCCGGCAACAGCCAAGTCTGGTGCTTCAGAGGAGAACGACAGCTTCAAGGTCGCTATTTTGCCTGATACGCAAAAATATGCTCGTTATAAAAATGAAATCTCTATGTCGCAGACACAATGGATCAAGAAAAATGCTGAACAGGAGAACATCGTATTCACCTCACATCTGGGGGATATCGTTGACAGAGTTAACGAAAGTTATGAGTGGCAAAACGCAGACGAAGTGATGCAGATACTGGATAAGGCCAAGCTTCCTTACGGATATCTGGCAGGCAATCATGATGTCTTGGATCCGAGCCAAAAAGATAATGAACGTGATCTGAAGAATGAGCCGTTTTTGAACTATTTTTCTGCCGATCGGATGAAGTCGATTCCGGGCTTTGGCGGTCACTCGGAGAATGGTTTTAACTCCTACTACATATTTGAAGGGGCGGGCAAGAAATATATTACTCTGTTCCTGGATTGGAGAGCGTCTGAGGAATCTTTGACGTGGGCTCAGGAGGTTATCGACAAGCATCCAGACTATCCGGTTATGCTGTTTACTCACCAATTGCTTAACATATCGGGTGATAAGAAGAAAGCGGTCATGACTGACCATGGTCAGTACTTGTGGGACACGCTGATCAAGAAGAATGATCAGATTTTCTTAACGGTCAACGGTCATCATCACGGCTATGCTCATAAGGTAATGAAGAATGAAAAGGGCAACGATGTGGTCATGATGGTCGTGGATTACCAAAGTGCTTTTCACGGTGGCAACGGATTGATGAGAACGCTAGAATTTGATATGGCCAAAAACCGCATTCATGTCGAGTCGTTCTCCCCTTGGGTGATGAAGATGCCGGAGAGCCAAAGAACGATTTTTGATGAGGAAAAACTGGTCGATGATTTTAATGATTTTACCATTACCATGGATTTTGAAGAGCGGTTTTCCGGATTCCAGCCGGCCATTCAGGTTGACAAGGAAGTTCCGAGTATAGAAGGTACGCAGGCACACTGGCGTTTTGAAAATCGTACCACCTCGGAAGGTCAAGCTGTTGCAGGTAACGGAACCCCCGTCGTGCGAGACTTAACCAATCAAGGAAACGATCTGTACCGTAAGGATGCAGGCAATGCTTCACCGGAGGATTTGATATGGTATAAGGGGAATTCGCAAAATCCGCAAAGCCGCTCAGGCATCCGCTTCTTTGGTGATAAAACACAGGAAAAAGGGTCTTATTTGCAGACCTCGGATAACGCACCGTTAAATAAACAAAACTTTGAGAATGGATATACCGTAGAAGCGATTGTGAAGCTCAGTCCTGATTTTCAAAGCGACAAGCACTCTTGGATGGGCATTTTAGGGCGTCTTGGAACCGGGAAGGATGCCGGCAAAATGGCTGGAGATGCGGATGCGCCATTGGCTACGATGTCCGTCTCCAGCCTGCGTGAAATCCAGTGGGCCGTGTATCCTGTAAATTACGACAGCGAGCAGACTAACTGGTCCTGGGAGATGGATGACAACTGGCATCATATCTCGATTGTGAATGATCGGACTTCGACCACAATGTATATTGATGGTGTCGAGGTACTGCGAAACCCGGACACAAGAGCTTACGGACTCACTTCAGTTGACCAGCCATGGATGGTCGGTGCAAGTCATTACGCTAATAAATTGGACGGCGTATTCAACGGATGGATCAGTGAGGTTCGCCTTGTTGATCGTGCCCTGGACAAGAAGGATTTCTTGAAATAATGGAGTCAGATAGAGCGGCTAAGTCCTGTGTCTCCTATGACTAATACGTGAAGTATATATAAACGCCCTCCCGCTTTCCTATGGAAGTCGGGAGGGCGTTTTTTTCTGTAATTATCTGTGCTTCTTTCCGTTTTTTTTGGGGCCTGTATGGTCAAAGCTGCAAATAAAGCCGGTACAGCATTCGGGCAGCTTCCCCGCGCGTGACAGCCTCGCGAGCTTTAATCCGTTTATCAGCGGGAACATCGATCAAGCGCTGCTTCACAGCCAAGGACATCGTTGGCTTGGCCCAATTGGATATCGTTTCTTTGTCCACGAATTGGTTCAGGTAATCCTCTGTATTCATAGGGTAAAAATAATGTTTCTTTTCATGCAGGGATCTTGCGCCGATCGCGGTCATTTCTTCCCGGGATATCGTGTGATCCGGCTTAAACGTGCCATCTGGATAACCTTCGACGATATGCTTTTTTTCGGATGAAGCGATATATGGATGATGCCATTGCGACGGATGCACGTCTGAGAAACTCTCCGTCGCCGTTTCATCCAAAGCATAAAAAGCTCTTACAAGCATAGCCGTGAACTCTGCACGGGTGAGCAGGGAATCAGGTTCAAAATTGCCATTGTCTTTCCCGGTAACGATACCTTTGGAGGCCAGAAACTGTACCGCTTGCTGCAGCTCTGGATCTCGATCGTCAACATCAGGAAACGACTTGGAATTTTCGTCCACGAAATACGCCCCGGAACGGTTGATTTCCGCTTCCATGCCGTTTTGGGACGGATTGAACTTTCCGCCGATCGGCCGCGCCTTTTTTCCATTTGAATAGAACACACTGGTATGTGTCGCATTCGTCTGCTTTGTAGGCAGAATGAGCAGGATGTTACTTGATACGTTCGGAAGCTCCTGACCTTGTTCATCTGAAAATTGTACGCGATATCCGCCGTTATTTTCTTTGACCAGACGAATCACAATTACCGGAAGCGAATCGAACAGGCGATCTGCGGTCGCAACATTCAGCACCAACTTCGCATCCCCCGCAAGAACGGTAATATAGTCGATATCCTTCCGACCAACTAAGCTATCCTTGTACAGCTTGAAAATATATTCATTTTGTCCGGGCGAGGGCAAAATTTCTGCATTCACGATTAACTCTCTCGCAAGCGCAATCCTGTTCTCCGACAGCGCCTGCTTTACCGCTGACTTCGCCTTTGACGCATTGCCGGCTAAGCGGTCAATCAGTTCGGGCGTTATGAGGAGCTGGCCGTTAACGGGAGTCGGCTTTTCGCTGCTTGCGGCCGTGATCACAAGCTCTCCCGCTTGAGTCAGACCCTCCACGGTAACCGAATTCTTCTTGTCAGCGTCAGGGATAGACCGGACGGCAGTGAAATACGTATCGGACAGCATGCTGCCTTCAACGATATACAACAAGAAGTAGGCGGTCTCGTTTGGAAAACCGGCCCTGGTTGCGGTTGCCCGTACAATAGTTTGTCCGGATTTATACGCGGTTACGATCGGTATGCCATTCACATTCGATAAGGTTCCTATGCTTGGATCGCCAATAGTGTACGTTATTTTGGTCCCAGGAAGCACATTGCTTGCGGTAATAGTCTGTTGTTCACCAGGCTTCAGCATCGTGATAAACGGAAAAAGGCTAATTTCCGGCGAAGTCCGTATAACAGGTTGAGCTTTAGTCTCTGAGCGACCAGCAGTTGGTTGGTCTGTTGTTTCAGGACGACTACCCGTCGGTTGGGTTGTTTTTTCAGTTTGACCGCCGATGGGTGTGCCTGTTGTCCCCGAGCTATCACCAGTTGACGTGCCTGTTACTCCAGTTTGATCACCAGTAGCTGCCATTCCTTTCGTAAACACAACCAGCTTCGGCAAGGAATACAAATTATCTTCCCATGCCCACAAGGTCTGATCCTTTTTCAAGGCATAATACCATTTAGAATACCTGTCCTTGACCTTATTGTGTACGGAGGCGATATCCGTAAGCCCGAGGAACACTTTATCGTCGTTGTACACGGACCAAAGCTGATCATCCGTTCGCAAAGCATAAATGGAATCAATAAATTGATCTTGCAACATCATACTAAATTCAACAATACTTCGCGCGCCTGTTGCTCCATGTAATTGTTCGGGAACACTTGCAGGGTTATACGCCGACCAGGACCAGACCGTGCCGTCTTTCTTGTAAGCAAAGTTTGGATAAGAGCCCACCTCTATGTTGACGATATCATTAAGACCCTTGACCTGCTCTGGACCTTTGCTTTTAGAGATATTATACGGAAGGTACTCACTTGTGCTCCAACTCCAAACCGAACCATCTTTTTTAACCGCGTATGCGAAACCGTTCGCCGAGCTTATGGATGCGACATCATCAAGCAGCTTCGATTGAATTGGAATCGACGAGGCATCCCCCAGTTCGCTTCCCCAACTCCAAACCGAACCGTCTGATTTTAATACGAACAAGGTCTTGAAGTTAGAACTGTCGAAAAAATCGGCGACGAGTGAAGTTACGTTATTCAAATCTTTGATAGGCGATGGAGTATCCATAGGACTATGTATAATAGTATCGTCGGTTTTAGTGATTTTGGAGTCCCAATACCATACGGTTCCATCCTTTTTTAACGCAACGTAGTTAATGATAGCTCTACTGTTCTCCTCTCGCGATTTGTATCTAAATTGTTTCACATCCTGCAAGCCCGGAATTTGGAACATTTCAGCTATATAGCAATCTAAAGTTTTTAAAGAATCTTTATTTATGACCCAAGTCCATACGGTTCCATCGTTTTTCGCCAGTAGAACATTCTCGTCAAGAATGTCGTAATCCTCGCCGATACGTGTATATTGCTGTTCGCTAACGGCACTTGTGTCATTCCCCTTGGCTTGTATCGTACCTGAATGAGCCGTAAGGATTAACACCAAGCTTAACAGCGCTGCCATCAATCGTTTCATTGTCGACCTCCACCTAGAAATTTTCTTGTTCATCTCAGAATTCTGCTTCCCGGTTTCCCCAACGGGCAGCTGATAGCCTGTCCTCGTTTTTCAATTTGATCCTCTCTTTTTCTATTATTTCTCAAATTATTTATCGGCTAAAAGGAGTAGAAGGTTTTACTTTCACCAAATAATTCATAATATAGTAACTTTCCACGGTCAATAATTAATCTTCCAAAAAAATAACCCCCGGCGTTCTCGTACGCCAAGAGTGAAAAAAATACCATTTGTCGCGTTTTTACAATACTTGGCTCTACTTAAAAAGTTATACTCATCATATCAACTGTAAAACCGTCTAGTACATCTATTCTTTCGTTAAAAAAGGAGCGGATCTCATGGAGTTGAAGTATGATTTTTATATCGATGCTAATAAAGAGCAGGTATGGAATGCGCTGGTTTCACCCGAGGGCACACGCAGTGCGTTTTTCGGTTCCGTTATCAAGTCATCTTTCGTAGTCGGAGAGCCGTATCAGTACGTTGGTCCTGGAGCAGAAGGTGACGAAACCGTTCATGTATACGGCACCGTGCTGGCATATGAGCCGCAGCAGAAGCTGAGTCTCACCGAGCATCCTGGCCCAGCTTATTATTCGAATCATGCTGAGCTAGAATCCAGAATTACGTTTACACTGGACACGGTGGGGAAATGTACGAAGCTGACACTGGTCAACGACAACTACACACCGGATCATCCTTCATTCAGCAAAGCAGGCGACTCCTGGTGGATGATTCTCAGCAGCATCAAAACATTTGTCGAAACCGGAAAAACGATGGATTTCGGCTGGTAGACTGCACGATTATCCTCATAAGTACGCATGTCATAATCACTCCGATCGATTGGATCGGGGTGATTTTTTGTTAAGAGGCTCAACAGGTTGACCGTTAATCATCTCCGTTTCTCGTATTCCGGGGTGATAAGCCGGTGACCTTTTTGAACATTTTGGAGAAGAGGAACGGATCAATGTATCCAACGGATCTTGAAATATCACTGATCGACAGATCCTTGTTCTGCAGCAGCTCAGACGCACGGTTCATTCGATATTCCAGCAAAAAAGTCTGAAGGGATATCCCGAACTGTGATTTAAACAGGCCTGACAAGTAGGTCCGGTCCAGCCCGACGGAGCGTGCGATGTCCATAATGCTGATCCTCTGGCTGTAATTATTCTCGATAAATTCAATGGCTTGCCGTACATAGGCTTCCTTTGAGACCGAGGGCTTAGGCTGTGCCAGCGCTTCCGGAGAACTCTGAATTAACTCGGCCATTAACCGGTACAGGATACTCAGGCTGAGCACATCACGGCTTCTTTCCTCGCGGGCTGCCATCAGTTCATCATGATAAGTTTCGAATCCGGTAACAGATCCCTTCTCCGTGGCTTCGGTTTTGCTCATGCAGCCGACCTGAAAAATAGGATGATGTGATGACAAATGTGATCTTTGCAGAAGAGACTTTGCATGAAGCCCACGAAAACCGAACCACGAGTATGTCCATGGATCCTGCTCATCAGCACAGTAGTATACAAGAACGCCTGGCGGAATCAGAAACCCTTGTCCCGAATGCAGGCGGTAAGTCTGATCATGAATAGAAAAGACGCCGCAGCCGCTGTGGATGTAATGAAGAATATAAGAATCACGCAGTCCCGGTCCCCATGAGTGACCAGCCACACATTCTTCCTTGCCAAAAAACAATAGGCTCAGGTCCATTTGTCCCTGGGGTGGTGAATGAACGATATCTATATAAATGCGTCGCATGGCGGATGAGCACCTCCTGCCGCTGAGTGTAAGCTTGTTGTTCCGCGTTGCTTTATACATTAGATTCGAGGAAATGCAGTCATATCCTTTTTTGCTTCAAAGGGGGTGTAGGTTGTTGGAAATGATCAATACAAGGTTAAGAATGAGCGTGAATTGTCCGATAAATAAGAGGAATACCCTTATGGGGAACTGTACTTATAAAGTGATATTGAGTGCAGTTAACAGCAGGAATATATTATTATTGGAGAAGGGCAGGGAAATTTGAAATGACCCAGAAAGCTTTCAGCATCGAAATCAATGAAGCAATGAAGACCATGGAGATGATGGTAAGTGGTACGTTTACCGCACAGGATTATGAGAATTTTGTGAATGATTATGTGGTCAAGACTTCATCCATTGACGCATCACAGTATTTGCTTGAAGTGGACTGCAGAACGATGGATTTGCTGACACCCGGTGAAGTTGATAAATTGCAGGGGTCCTTTACACGATATAAAGAAACTGGTTTTGCCAAAGTGAACTTTATCGTAACCGAGTCACAATCGATTATAAAGATGCAGTTGGGACGTGTCGCACGAATGGCGGGACTTTCTAATATCGAAGTAATCGTAAAATAAACAGATTGGAATGGAGCTGTTATATATGCAGCGTATTCGGTTGAAATCAATCGATATCTATCATCCGAATCATTCGGTAGATAATGAATTTTACATTTCTCATTATAAGGCGAAGGGCAAGGATATAACGAATTTCCTAGAGTTCATGGGACGGGAGAGTCGCTATATCATCGACAATGACACGGAAAATGGTCTGACGATGGGGATCGAAGCTGCGCGCAGAGTGCTTGCGAAGGCGGGTTTGACCGGAGAAGATATGGATATGATCATGTTCTCAACTCAGGTGCCAGAAACGACGTATCCGTCCAATGCGATGTTTGTGCATGCTGCCATTCAAGGGAAGACTGATGCCCTTGTGATGGATTCCAATGCGAACTGTGCGGGGATGACAGTTGCCGTTGACCAAGCCAGTCGTTACATGAGCGGGAATCCGGACTGTAAAAGAGCACTCGTTATCGGTTCTGATTACAATACATTGCTCTGTAACCCCGAAGATGAAATCACTTATGCCAACTATGGGGATGCGGCATGTGCTGTCATTCTTGAGCAGAGTGAAGAAGAAGAGGGCTTAATCGATTGCCAGTACTCCACACATTCCATCCTTCCGGAGAAAATTATGTATCCGGCACAGGGACTGGCAAAGATGGTGAAGGAGGAAGCGGGCGGCAAGTCGATTCAGTGGCTGCCTTTCGACGGGCATCTGGCAATGCCGCCGACCTTTACGCTGCTAGACAAGCTCCTGAGTCGAAATGGTTTAACCGCTCAGGACGTGAAGGCTTACTGTTTCTCACAGTTTTCCATGGGTAATATTCTGAAGATCCAAGAGCATCTTGAACTGGATGATTCCCAAATCGTTTACGTTGGTGACCGCTTTGGATATACCGGAACTAGCAGTCCGTTCATTGCACTTTATGAAGGCATTGAAAGCGGGCGGATTCAGCGCGGTGATACCGTTTGTTTCTGGACCATTGGCTGTGGTTTTCAACTGGTGGCCATGCTCTGGAAGTATTAATGATTTAAATATAGGCAGTCCCTGGCTTAATGCAGCCGTAAGGGGGCTGCCTTAATTTTATCCTAAATTGATAATTAAGACTTATCATAACCGGTGAGTTCTGAGTCCTCACCGGAAGCTCCGCAAAAAGTGATGGAATTGAAACTGGCGACCACTAGCAGGCAACTTATCATTGATTTCTGAAGCTTGATAAATCTGCATGAAGAGGTATGATTTAGGTAGACGGTACCGCCTGTTAACGGTGGCGACCCAATAGGGAATATGCGGGAGTGAGCATTCAATGACAGATAGAAATAAACTAGTCGGGCAGATCCGCATTGGAATTATCGGCCCTCAAACGATAGTGGATAAGATCATGAGGGTCATTGAGACATTTCCTTCATTTGCGCCTGTGCCGCTGATAATTCAGCATGAAGATGAAGCTCCGGCCCTTGCGGAACGGATCAGTGGGGAAGTGGAGGTGCTGATTCTTTCCGATCCACTGTCTCACCGGAAGGTTAAAGAGCAGATGACGATTACGATACCTGTGCATCATGTTCCAGTCACGGATGCCGGATTGTATAAAGCGCTTTTTTATGCCCGGCATACAGGGAAGCTGAACAGAGGCATCTCTGTGGACACATTGACTGAAGCCATGGTGAGACGAACGCTGAAGGATATGGATATTACGGATGTGGAGAGTGTGATTTACGACGGACCGGCGTATACGTCCAAAAATAAACTCGCCGACTTTCATGAAGGAAACTACAATTCGGGAAATTGCTCGATTGCTTTTACCGGAATGGAGGCAGCGGCACATGAGCTGAGCCGCAGAGGTATACCGAACGTATGGCTACTTCCTTCGGATCAAGACATCATTGTTTCTCTGGAGAGGGCGTTGCTGTCAACAGCGTCACGTCGGAGTAAAGAAGGACAGATTGTGGTCGGCATGATTAATGTAGACGATTTCGGCACACAAGCTCTGAAACGGAACAACGAGCATGAGGTTCAGAAGCTGAAGCTGGATATTCACCGAATGGTGCTGGACTATGTAGAATCGCTGGATGGATATCTCACCCACATGGGCGGTGATGAGTATCTGTTCTTTACAACGCGGGGAATATTTGAGAGGGAAACCGGGGGGTATAAGACCATTCCTCTCGCCAAGGACGTCAACAAGTCGCATGGTATTTCACTCAGTATCGGCATGGGATTTGGACGAACCGCTAGTGCTGCCGGCACGAATGCCCGCATCGCGATGAGAAAGGCGAAGGAAGCGGGGGGAAACGCCTGCTTTATCGTTCGTGAAGACGGCACGCTCATCGGTCCGCTGGAGATGGCCGATCCTGTACAGGATGTGTTGTCCTTTACCGATGCAGCCCTTATAAAACGGGCGGAGGATGCCGGCATGACGAGCGCCTATTTGAGCAAGCTGCTTCATCAGCGCGCCCGGTTTGGTAAATATGAATATAAGGTTCACGAGCTCGCGAATCTGCTGGACATTACAGTGAGAAGTGCTCACCGTCTGCTGCTGCTTTGGATCGACAATGATCTGGTTGAAATATCCGGACTGGAGAAGGTTCCGAGGGGAAGGCCGAGACAAATTTTCCTGTTTACCTTTTTGCAGAAGGATTTGTGATTTGATGGCCCTTTGTCCCTAAATGTGAATGTGGACGAAGGGTGTCTCATAACCGCCGGTGACGGAAAAACATTCTTCTATTTAAAGACGATTTAAAGATTTGTCTTTATATACATTCTCTCGTTATGATGAAGAGGAAACGTAATCAGAAGGAGATGATTGGACATGAAAACCGTTGCGGGATTAGAAGCAAAGCTTGCTGAGCCATCAGAACAGTTGATTGCCGATTTGAGTACGATAGAAGGAGATATCTTGATTCTTGGCGTCGGCGGCAAGATGGGTCCGAGTCTGGCAAGACTGGCTGCCAATGCTGTCAGAGAAGGTGGATTAAATAAACGGATTATCGGTGTATCCCGGTTCTCCAATGCCGACGCAAGACGTGAACTGGAAGAGGCCGGAATCGAAACGATCTCATGCGATTTATTGAATGATGAACAGCTGCAGAAGCTGCCGGATGCGGCTAACGTGATTTATATGGCAGGTAACAAGTTTGGTACAACGGGCCGTGAGTATTTTACATGGGCAATGAACTCTTATCTGCCGGGCCGTGTGGCTGAGAAATACAAAAATTCAAAAATCGTCGTATTCTCCTCAGGTAATGTGTATCCGTTTTCACCAGTAGGGAGCGGCGGTGTGAATGAAGCTGTGTCTCCTGAACCGCTTGGTGAATACGCTCAGTCGTGTCTTGGAAGAGAGCGTGTCTTCGAGTATTTCTCCCATCAAAATGGAACACCAATGACGATCTACCGTCTGAATTATGCGATTGACATGCGTTACGGGGTTCTGCTGGAGCTGGCTAAATCCATCAACGAAGATCGTCCGATCAATCTTGCAATGGGACACGCGAACGTGATCTGGCAGGGAGATGCCAACGAAATGGCGCTGCGCTGCCTGAAGCATTGCAGCAACCCGCCGGAGATCATTAACATTACCGGACCGGAAACGATGTCTATCCGCTGGGCTGCCGAGGAACTGGCCAAACGTATGGGGAAAGAAGTTAATTTCACGGGAACGGAATCCGAGACGGCTCTGCTGAACAATGCAACGAAATCCCATCAGCTGTTCGGTTATCCGAAAGTATCGCTGCTGCAAATGATCGATTGGACGGCAGAGTGGATACAATCCGGCGGAGATACATGGAACAAACCAACACATTTCCAAGAGAGAAAGGGGAAATTCTAAGTGATTGAAGCAAACAGATTGTCACCAGAAAAAGCAAAGGCACTTGCAGAGGGCCTTGTTATCCCGGCGCACCCTCTTGCACTCGATAGTAATCGCAAACTGGATGAGCGCCGCCAGCGGGCTCTATCACGGTATTATGCAGCATCCGGTGCAGGCGGCATAGCGGTAGGGGTACACTCCACTCAATTTGAAATCCGTGATAAGGGCATTGATCTGTATGAACCGGTACTTCGTCTTGCGGCGGAAGAGACGGAACGGGCGAAGCTGGACAGACCATATATTATGGTAGCTGGTGTTTGCGGACCTACGGAGCAGGCTGTGAATGAAGCCCAGATTGCCCGCAATCTTGGATATGACGCTGCTCTGCTAAGTATGGGCGGACTGGCTGACATGAGTGAGCAGGACATTTTGAAGAGAACGGAAGTCATTGCAGACATTATGCCGGTGATCGGGTTCTATCTGCAGCCTTCCGTCGGCGGAAAAATCTTCAGCTTCGACTTCTGGTGCCAATTTGCAGAAATTCCGAATGTCGTGGCGATAAAGATGGCACCATTTAACCGTTATCAGACGATTGATGTGGCACGTGCTGTTTGTTATTCCAGCCGGAGGGATGAAATTTCCCTTTATACGGGTAATGATGATAATATCATCAATGACCTGCTCACGACTTACCGTTTCAATGTGGACGGCAAAGTCGTTGAAAAGCCGATGATCGGAGGTCTGCTCGGTCACTGGGCTGTCTGGACCCGTAAAGCGGTAGAGCAGCTGGAGGAGATCAAGCAGGCGCGTAGCGGAGCCATCTCTCCAGAATGGCTGACACGAAACGTTGAGGTTACGGATTGCAATGCGGCTTTCTTTGATCCGGCGCATCAATTCCACGGATGCATTCCGGGTATTCATGAAGTTCTTCGTCGCCAGGGACTGCTCGAAGGTACCTGGTGTTTGAACCCGAATGAAACATTGTCACCGGGACAGTCTGAAGAGATTGACCGTGTGTACAGAGATTATCCTCATTTGAATGATGATGAATTTGTGCGTCAGCATCTGGAGCAATGGCTTGCGGATTAAAATAAAATGGTTAAAGAGTAATACTGGCAGGAGTCTGCATATCTGACTTTTGGTAGAGCCGCCACACAGATCAAACTAAAGGGATTTCCATTATTGGACCGAGTACGGTGGGCCCGTCCAGCTCCCATACCGCGGGCGCGGTCCGGATCGGCAGGGCGGCGAAGCCTTGACCGTCATGGAAACGGACGGGGGCGTCCCGCGTGAGCTCAGGGAGCAGATTGAGAAGCTTAGCCACGTTCATCGGATCCTTGAAACCCATCGCTGGACGATGGCCATTCAAAGCGAGGTGGGGAAAGGAAACTCGGTCGAAATCGGACTTCCGATTCAGGACATGTAAACACTTTGGATATTCTGAGCAATATTGAACACATAAGGGACCGCGTGCCTCTCCCGGCGTGCGGTATGATGGCTGCGATGCTCGTCGTCGACGGCCGCACAACGAGCCATGCAGCCAGCAAGAACATCGCACAGTTCCTGTTGCATGAGGGGGATTATACCGATTAACGAGCAAACGCTGACTACTTCATCTTTCGGTCGGAATCGACCGGGATGGTGGTCAGCGTTTTATTTAGCGGGTGAACCCCGCCCAGGTGACGTCGGCATGTAGTGTGTTCTTTTGATTCATGTCTAAGAGCTTTCTCATAGCTTTCCGGAGTACGGCCGATCGCAGAGGATTCCATAAAGTATAGATAACAATATTTAAAGACAATTAATAGATTTGTCTTTAAGCAGATTTGGTCGTTATCATAAAGATAGGACAAGAGGAGATGAGATAGCTGAATTGGAAGCAAATCTAGCAGGTCTTCGGAGAAATTAATCGCTGATCTAGGTTCTGTAGATGTGACATTCTTTTATTAGGGTGTGGGCGGCAAGATGGGAGCGAGTCTGGCGAGACTCGCGGCTAATGCGATTTCGTCAAGGTGGTTTGAACAAAAAGCTGATTGGGGGATTGCGTTTTTCGAATGTTGCGGCAAGAAGAGAAATGGAGGAAGCAGCAGTTCAGACAATTTTGTGTGACTTATTGTACGACAAGGCGCTTCAAGAGCTGCCGGGGGATAGAATGTCATTTATATACTATTTTCTGGGGCATGTGGCCGAGAAATACAAGGATTGTCGGATCGTCGTATTTTCCTTCGAAGCGATAACGTTCCGGAGGCGGTTCACTCATTGATTTGGCCAATGCGCTGATCCGCTCTGAAAACGGAGCTTCGATCATGGTTGATGTCAGCTTCACACTGCATGTGACGTTGAGTCCAATCCAGGACGGTGTAGAAATGATGAAAATGCTGTGTGCGATCTGAATCTTCCGAGACTGGGAAGGAATTTTTTTTGAATATAAATGCTGGTATTGCGAGGAGGTTGGATATGAAACAGAAGATCCTTCATATAACGGAAAAACCGCCGGTTATTTGCCATGATCCGCATCCTCACTCTGTCGTTCCGATGCATGAGGATTATATGAATTGGGTATATGAGAACTACATTCAAATCAGTTCCTTCAAGAATATTACGGACAGAGTGAATTTGACGTGGATTGAGTATATCTTCTTGAATGACTATTACCATAACAATCCATTTGTAGAGGTCGAGGTTTTATCTGAAGGAAATGTAACGGAATCAATAGAGGAATTGATCATTGACAGTATCAATCAACATCAATATATCGGTATCTGTGTGGACCGCTTCTATATTCAAGAACATGTGGATTACAATCTTATTCATCTCCCGCACGGTTTGTTAATCTATGGGTATGATTTAGAGCAAAAAGTGTTCTACGCGGTAGATTTTTTCAAGCGAATTTATTCATGTAAAGCGATACCTATAAACCAAATCGTAGAAGGATATACAGCCGCTACGAATGAACCGAAGGTCATGAAGTTTATTTATAAGGACAACGTCAAATATACGTTGGACATTCAGCACGTTTTTCGAGCATTGGAAGATTATTATACGTCGAGTGATCATCATATGAAGGTGAAATATTCATTGCAGCCGAGTATTCCTAAAACATTCGGTTTAGATACGTATAGGGTGTTGAAGCAGCTCTATGAGGTTACGGCCATTGAACTGATACGATTGGACATTCGCCCCCTTCATACACTGTATGAGCATAAAAAGAGGATGGTCAGCTTATTCGAACATCTGTCCAGATCTCAGATGGTAGAGATCGACCCTGACTGGATCCAAGGCTATAAGGAGATATTGAGAACGTCCGAAAGTATAAGAAACTTATTTATAAAGTATGAAATTACGAGAAACCAGCAGCACTTAGTTCGAATCATTCATTGGCTTGAACGGCTTCTGGACCGGGAAAAAGGTATCTTGGATTATATCCTTAACCGATATATGAGCACTTCCTAGGGTAAAAGGGAATTTATACATGAAGGGACATAAACGTATTTGGAACAAAGGATCAAATCCGTGTTTGTGAAATTCATTTAGAACTTTATGAAATTCTATCGTTTTATCATTTTCTACAGGCCGCAAACCCTTGATACATAAGGGGTTTTGGTAGTTATTATTAATTTGTCGTCAAAATGAACATGTTGTTGAAAACGCTTTATTTACATCGGTTGAAACCGTTTATATACTGTGGGAGAAATCAAGTTTAGTCACAAAATGAATGATGAAAGGGGAGGCTATTAGAAAGGAGGAGCCGGTAAGCTAATCGCATCCATCCAGTTATATCCGTATATGAATTGCAAGTAAGGGTGGAAATATGTTCGATTTACTAACCAAGGATGATTTCTTATTTTCTATACATATGTTCACTTTCCACCATGGCAAAAAGTAGTGATATCAAGTGATGATGGCTGATTTGATTAGGGGTAAAAATGATAACGCTTCCATTATTGAAGTTGAGCGGTTTGGTGTCATGTAATCTAATATTGGGGAGGAAAAGGAATGTCAAAGAAGCTTTTGAGTCTTGTCGTAGTGTTCACGATGGTTTTCACTGTACTGGCAGCATGTAGCGGCAACAACAACAATAATAATAATGGAGGCTCGAAGGACGGTAATAATGATGGTGCTACCAACACGGGCACAACTACCGAAGATGTATCGGCCGATTATGGCGATACGGGCGGTTTGAAGCTTCCTATTGTAGATGAGCCGGTTACATTAACCTGGATGCATTCTGGGAATGCGACGATTACCGATGAGATGCTAGTTGTGAAAGAAATTGAAAAACGTACGGGAATTAAAGTCAAATTTCAGACTTACTCTCCTCAAACTTATGAAGATAAGCTGAGAGCAACGGTCGCTTCGGGCAAGCTTCCGGATATCTTTAACGGATTGAAAGCTGCCGAATTGAAAGATATCGGCAAGCAGAACGGGGTCGTAGCTATCAATGAATACGTGGATATGCTGCCTAACTTTTCTAAACTTTATTTGGAAGAGAATCCTTGGGTGATCAAGTCCTATGGAGATCAGGAAGGTAATCTGTATACATGGCCGATTTACAAGTTGAATCGTGAAGTAAACCATGGATTTATGTATCGTAAAGATATTTTCGACAAGCATGGCATTAAGCCTTGGACGAATACAGAAGAATTCTATGAAGCGATGAAAAAGCTGAAAGAGCTTTATCCAGACAGCTATCCATATGCTTCCAAAAACATGGAGTATATTTTCAGAGATTGGTCATACGGCTGGGGAATTAGCGGAGAGAACTATCCGACTTACTATGATGAAAGCGACGTAACCTGGAAATTTGCCGCTGTGCAGGATGCTCATAAAGAGATGCTTGATTTCATGAAGAAACTTTATAATGAAAAATTGCTTGATCCTGAATTCTTGACTGATACACAGGATTCTTGGACGACAAAGATGACGACGGATAAAGCGTTCGTCACATGGGACTGGATCGGTAGATTGGAATTGTTCCCGAATCAAGTGAAGCAAACAATGCCGGAATATGATTTAAGATATACGCTTCCGATTGGTCCTACAGGGAATGTAAAATCTTTACCGGAAGTCAGCGACTTCAGCCTTGCTGTTGCGAACAATAAGAACAAAGAAGTGGCTCTGAAACTGCTCGATTACTTGACGAGTCCATCAGGAGCAGAGCTGATGACACTAGGCGTAGAAGGCGTTAACTTCGAATGGGGTGAAGACGGATATCCAGTATATCCTGAATTGTCGGATCTGCCTATCGTAGATATCAGCATTCTCGAAGATCGTTACGGAATGTGGCAGGAAGGTGCGTACTTGAGACCGAACCGCAAGAGTGTTTATTTTAAATATTCCGAAAGAGAGCAGGAAGCTCAGGATCTGATCATGAGCGATAATCGCAGGGAAGTGGAAGATCCAGTCCTGAATTTTACGGATGAAGAAGTGAAGGCTTTGTCTGAATTGCAAACCTCTCTGCAAAAAGCGGCAGAGGAGTTCAATTCCAAGTATGTACTAGATAAGAATTATGGTGACAAGCAGTGGGAAGAGTGGAAAGCAAAGGCTACCAAATCGGGCGTAGATAAAATGCTTGAAATCTTCAATGCAGCGCAAAAAAGATATGATGCTGAATAATTAGGAACAATTTGTGAAGGTGCATAGGCGCCCAGAGGTTTATTTTCTGGGTGCCTATCATTAAATAGGAGGGGAAGAATGTGCAACATCCAAGTGTCGAGGCTCGCAAACTACGCACAAAGAAACCGTTAAAACCCCGTTACGCCGCTACTCTTAAGCATATCAGGCGGGATCGACAGCTACTCTTACTCTTTATTCCATGTATTGTGTTCTATGTCGTATTCCGTTATGGACCTCTATATGGGTTGGTTATTGCCTTTAAGGACTATAGTGTGTTTCAGGGTGTTTGGGGGAGTGAATGGGTAGGACTGGAGAATTTTCAGAAATTTTTCGGTAATCAAGACTTTTGGATGCTTTTTAGGAATACGTTCCTGCTCGGCTTTTTTACATTGATATTCGGCTTTCCATTTCCGATTATTCTGGCGGTACTGCTCAATGAGGTCCGGGTGAAATGGTTTAAAAAATCCATTCAGACTTTTAGTTATTTGCCTGCATTTTTATCAGTCGTGATCATCTCTAGTATGATCATTGATTTTTTATCCCCTACCCATGGGCTGATCAATCAATTTCTTTCCTTTTTAGGCTTTGAGAAAAAGTACTTTCTCATAGACCCGAACTGGTTCAGACCGATTTATGTCATTTCTGAAGTATGGGCGACGATGGGATATCAGGCCATTATCTATTTGGCAGCCATTGCCGGTATTAGTCCGACATTATATGAAGCGTCAAAGGTGGATGGTGCGAACAGATGGCATATGATGAGACACATTACCATTCCAGGACTCATGCCTACAGTAATTGTAATGTTCATTTTGAACACAGGCAACATGTTCCGTATCGGCTATGAGAAAGTATTGCTGCTCTACAATCCATTAACCTACGATGTGGCGGATGTATTCTCCACCTATGTTTATCGGAAAGGATTATTGGAATCAAGTTACAGCTATGCTGCAGCCGTTGGGATGTTTGAATCTGCAGTGGCCCTAGTCATGCTTCTGGGAGCGAATCAGTTAAGTAAGAGGATAGGAGGCAGCGGTTTATGGTAGGAAAGCGCAAGCTATCATTTTTTAACATACTGAATACGATCATTTTGACCGGGGTGGCTATTGCCACGCTATATCCGGTTTGGTATATCACCGTGATTTCGTTCAGCGATACCGTTTCCGTACTGCAGGGGAAAGTGTTTTTGTGGCCCCAAGGCTTCAATTTCGATGCCTATATTGAAGTTCTGAAGGATGCCAAAATTCCAAGGGCTTATTTAAATACGGTTTATTATACCGCTTTGGGCACCGTTATCAATTTACTGTTTACAGCGGTCGCAGCTTATCCTCTCGCGCAAAGGGAATTTTTCGGGCGTAAATTCTGGATGCTTGCGATCATAATGACGATGTTCCTGAATGCGGGGATTATCCCAACTTACATGGTAGTACAGAAGTTGGGATTGATAGATACAGTATGGGCGCTGGTTCTGCCGAACGCCATATGGACCTTTGAATTAATTATATTGAAGAGCTTTTATGAGAATATGTCTTCTCAGATAAGAGAGGCAGCAAAGATCGACGGTGCTTCGGAATACCGCATCTTGTTCAGAATCGTCATTCCGCTTTCCAAGCCCGCACTGGCTTCCATCGGATTGTTTTATTTTATGGGACACTGGAACAGTTTCTTCCTGCCACTCATCTATCTGAATGATAAAGATATGTTCCCTTTGCAGATTGTCCTACGAGATATGCTGATCTTTAACTCAGAATCGAATGCCGCCTTGGTAGATAGAGCCGCGCTAGCGCCTCAAGCGATGAAAAATGCCACGATTGTATTGTCTATGATTCCGGTGTTGCTCATCTATCCTTTCGCTCAAAAATATTTTGCCAAGGGCGTTATGTTAGGTTCTGAGAAAGGTTAATGTCGAACTTACAAAATTAATTTGGATACGCGTCATGATTTCAACGATTATGTCGGGGGGAAGAAATCGATGAAGAGATTAATTACGAACGCGGGACTTCTGCAGATTTTCTTAGCCCTACTGATTGTCATGATGGCCATGTTTGTATCCAACTATATTGTACACCGAAATTCGATCGCGGGAATTTATGATAAGGTCAGCCAGAACAACACATTGGTCGTCAAAACGATGATACAGTCGTTCGATAACAGCTTTCGAACGATTGACAGGTTGATTCATTCTATTCACGCACTGCCATATAACAATGTTATAGAGGCAGATGGGCGTACGGATATGGCAAAGATTTATGATTTGCAGAAGAATGTCGCGACTCTCGTCTCTTCCATTGATTTTATCGAAGATGTGGTTGTGTTTTATGACAATATGGATCTCGCTGTTACGTTATACGGCACTTCAAGTCTTACGGAGATTTTTGATAATAAATATAAACACGATCTGTACGATGCGGCATATTGGAAGGAATATTCGGCCTCTCCAAGGGCGGGGAAAGTATTTACTACGGAAACCTTCAGTATTCAGAGTGAAGTCATTAATCAAAAAAAGAAAAAAGATTTAATGGTCGTTACCGCAGGCAATAAAGTTCGGCTATCCGACAAAAACATTATGCTGCTCGTTGATGCAGAGGAATGGATGAACTACGTCGATCAAAACGCAACGATTCCTGGTTCATCCTTCATTGTTCTGGATCCGAATCGTAATGTCATCATGAGTACCGATCAAGGCTTCGATTTGGTCGAGGTGCTGAACGATGTGTACTTCAATATATCTGAGGAACAATCCGTCACGCGAAAAAATTTTGAATATAACATTTACAGGTCTGATTACAACGATTTTATTTACATCGATAAGGTTCCATACCAATTCATGAACATTGACTCGGTGAATAAAGCGAATCAGACCATCATGATTACGGCAATTATCAGCACCGTCATCCTGTCTTTCTTACTTAGCATCTATCTTTACAAGCCAGTTAAGAACATTCTTCAACAGCTGGATATCGGGAATTATAAAGGGAATGATTTTCTCAACATCCACAAAGGCATTCTGCAGATCCAGACGGAGAATAAGAGGTTGAGAGATCAACTGAATGCGCTTGACAGAGAAATTCGCAGAGCTGCTTTTCTCCGTTCTTTGGATGAATATGCGGAGCCGAGCGATTATGAGCATTTGCTTAAAGAATATTTGTCGGGGTTTTATTCCCATAAGCAGTTTGCTATGGTGCTCATCCATTTGCAGTCTAGGGAATCGGATTGGAATCGCAACGTACATGTTGAAGAAATGGGAGTAATGTTAGCAGGCGGACTGAAACAAGAGCTGTTTGATGTTCCCGTGTTCCATATTGGAGGCTTATATTTTGTAGCCTTGGTCGGGTTGGAAGGTTCCGCCGCGAGGCATACCTTATTCAAACAATTACGTTCGTTTACTTCCCGAATGGAGAAAGGGTTAAAGCATTACACGATATGGTCGTGCGTAAGCAAGCTGTATGCGAGTGAAGCGGCTAATTTCAAACAAGCTTATCGGGATGTTTCTAACGGAGCGATTTATCGCAATGTAAATGATAAGGTTTCCGTAACGGATGTGGAGCAGATCGAGTATACATGTGGAATCTATTATCCTTTAGAGAAAATGGAAAAGCTCTGTAATTATTTATTAAGTAAAAAAGTGACAGATGCCGTTAAGATCGTAACGGAAACGATCCAAGAAAATATGAATCGCAACATTCATTGGCACCAGCTGCAGCATGTGGCGAAAGCGATGTTTTACGATATGCTGAGGTATACGGGAAACAGCTCAGCGGACAGTAAGGCTTTGTATCAATTGGAGATGGACTTTCTGCTTCAACTGGAGGGGGCTGCCCATCATAGCGATATGGAGCGGGCTTTGGTGATGGTCGCGAAATATTTGGCGACACAAAGCAAAGGCGAGCAGAAGAGCAAGCTCGATCCTGCCTTCATCTCCCAATATATCAATCTGCATTACATGGAAAATTTATATTTGGATCGAATGGCAGAAGTATTGGGTACTTCTCCGAAATACTTCTCCAATTATTTCAAGAAAACATTTGGTGTGAACTATGTGGAGTATTTGAATAAAGTACGGCTTTTTCATGCAAGAGAGTTGCTTAGGGATTCGAATTTAACGATTGCAGAAGTAGGGGAAAAGACAGGGTATCAGAATTCCTCTACTTTCACGACAACCTTCAAGAAATACTTTGGTATATCTCCAAGCGATTATAGGAAAAAAACAGTCCTTAAACTATTTGGAGTGTGATGTCATGGAGAAAGCTCTTCCTGTTACGTACCCAGCAATTGATGCATATAACAATATTGCCAACGTGCTTTCTATTATTCAGGGAGATCACCGAGTTGCAGAATGGCTCCACAGCCATTTTATTCAGCTGTACCATGATAAGTCTTTCGAGGACGGTTTTACATTAAGCTTTTACGCGCCTTATCTGATAAAAACATGCCCATGGCTGGATACTCAAATCGTGCATAAAAGAATAGTAGAAAAGGGTTGGGACGACATCACTCGCTTTTTAATCGATTGCATCGATTCGGGCTGTTATGTGATTTTGATCGTGGACCAGTTTTATATCCCCAATTCCTTCTATTACCAAACATCACACCGTCCTCATGAATTGTTTGTATATGGCTATCATTTGGGGAACGAGGAGTTTTATATTTCTGACAACTTCGCAAGCGGAAAATATAAAAGACTTGCGTGCTCGTTCGGGGACATGAGAACAGCGTATACCAAACTTTTGCCGGAGATGGAACTCAATTACAACGATTATAACGGAACGATGTTTGTACTGTCTAAAAAAGAGTTGGCAGAGCCGATTCCTTTTCACCTGCAGCTGGTCGTTCATCAACTGGAAGATTACCTGCATGCTAAAGACTCCTCTGCTTCTGATCAGACGCTGTATGCTCATTACAAACCGAATCGGAGTTACGGACTGCAGTGCTACAGTAATCTGATCAAGTACGTGGGCCATGTATGTGATTGTCAAGAGTACTTGGATATACGTCCATTTCACGTCATTTATCTTCATAAGAAGCAGATGTGTTCTAGAATAGAATTCATGCAAACGAAAGTTGACTTGTTGAGTGGCGAAGACTTAAAATCTCATTTCTCTGAACTGGAGAAGACGAGCTTAATTACTAGAAATTTGGTGATGAAATATAATTTCTCCAATGATCCTAGTCTAAAAACAGGGATTATAGATCAATTGGAAACGATTGTGAGTATAGAGAAGTTGATCGTTCCTCAGCTTATCGAACAAATCAAGCTTGGCTTTAAATTGGAAGCGGGAGGGGAAGGATATGCTGTTCGTTAATAAGGCCTTTTTCACTTCATGGGATTTCAAACGGGTCCAGCGTCACATTTCCCAGATGCTCTCAAGCAGCCAAATCACCGGGCATATCATCGCAGCAGCACTAAGAGATCCGATCGAAATCATCGCTTTGGTGAAGGAAGTCATTCATGCTGACGGCTCTATTTTGCTCATGAATGGGGACACACCGAAGGGACAAGCGGTACAATCAGCGCAAGAAGCTGGCTGCCGAGCTTTGTTTCATGGCTCTCTTCAAGAGGGACCTTACTTGCTGAATGGCAGATCTCAAATGGATATTCCTTCTCTGCTTCAATTTAGTTCAGGTACGACGGGGAAGCCCAAGGTGATCAGAAGATCTTGGAACCATGTGGAAAGGGAGATCGCACATTATAACGAGGCTTTACAATCCGATTCAGCGGAACAGCCGATTGTACTCGTTCCGGTATCTCATTCCTTCGGGTTAATTACAGGCGTTCTTTCGGCCTTAGAGCGAGGAGCGGTTCCGATTGTGATAACGGATAAGAATCCAAAGTTCGCAGCGCATCTGATTCAGACCACACCGACCTCGATTGTATATGCGGTTCCGTATTTATTTCATATTCTGCAATCCATCACGAAAAATAGTATTTCATTCCACAAGGTAGTAAGCTCGGGGGCGCCGTTAACAGGGGCTCTTTTTGAAAAAATGAAAAACTGCACGCAGCATGTTTATCAGCAATACGGTTGTTCGGAACTAGGATGTATTGCGATCGGTTCAGATCCTGCATCGCATGCGGATGTGGGAACACCACTGAAGCATCTGATGGTAGAGGCGGAAGGCAGCGAGAAGGAGCCGGGAGAAATTGTCGTTACGATGGACGAGTGCACCGTTCATACCCATGATGCGGGCTGGAAGAACGCCGAGGGAAGATTGCAATTGGCAGGACGAATGGATGATTTGATCAATGTCACAGGCTTGAAAGTCATACCGTACGAGGTAGAACAGGTTCTGTTCGGCGTAGATGGAGTGGAAGAAGCAGTGGTGTATAAGACGCGACATAAGGTTTGGGGTGAAGCGGTGAAAGCGATGGTCGTAGCTTCGTCTCATAGTATTACCCCAGAAATGTTGAAGCAGCGTTGTATGGAGCGACTGCCTAACTACAAGGTTCCAAGCACGATTGTTGTGGTACAAGAAATCCCTAAAACCGCTGCCGGCAAAATTAGCAGAAAGCTGTTGTCAGAACAATATTAATGGATGGGAGTAGATCATATGAGCAGAATTGAAATTTTGGAAACGCTAAAAACGATGATTGTAGAAAATTTGGAGCATACTTTGCCGGATGAGATACATGAGTCGGACCGAATCTATGAAGATTTAGGGATTGATTCCATTATGGTGCTCCAGTTAGTGGTCTATATGGAGGAGGAATTTCATGTCGAGGTTCCCGGGGAAGATGTGGATCCTGCCGTATTCGAGACAATCGGATCGCTGATTACGTTTATTGAAGAACTGCAAGCTGCGCAAACTGCATAGGAGGCCGGCGATGAATCATATTATTAAGCTTGGAATTGTAGGCTTTGGGAGAATTGTTGAACTGGTTCATTTGCCGCTGATCAAACAAATACCGGAAATTGAAGTGTCTGTTGTGTATGACATTACTGAGCAGCGGCGAGATTTGGCTACAAAACGAGGGTTTCGTACGACGGACAAGCTCGAGATCTTGCTCGAAACGGACGTGGATGTCGTTCTCGTCTCCACCCCGCCGAATTCCCATTATGAGATCGCAAATCAAGCTCTTGCTTTCGGTAAACACGTCGTTATCGAGAAGCCGGTGACCATTCAATATAGTGACGCCGTAGCTCTTCAGCAGACTTCGGAGCGAGTTGGAAAGTCTGTAACCGTGTTTCACAATCGAAGGTTTGACCCTGATTTTAAGCTGGTTCGCCAGCTTATCGAAGATGGATTGTTAGGTAATCTGTTATTTGTAGAGCGGCGGCATCACATGTTTGGATCGGGAGGCAGCTTCGGAGTGAAATCATTCCATCCGGGCTGGCGCAACACGAAGCAGTACGGTGGTGGGGCTCTGTATGATTGGGGAATTCATCTGATTGATCAGCTTCTTCAGTTAAAAGCAGGAGAGGTCAAAGAAATTCACTCTTTCATGCATTGCTATGAATGGACTCAAAATCAAGTAGATGACTATGTTAGAGCGAGTCTGGTGCTGGATAACAGTGTCGTTCTCAACATGGAGGTAAACTTTGCTTCCTATAGCGCTGCTCCAATGTGGGTTGTGGGTGGCGATCAGCGGACGGCCGTCGTGGTCTCACCGCAAGAAGCGCTTCTCCTTGAGAAAGGAAAACCGGATCAAAAACTTAACCTTGAAAGCGCTTCAAGGACATCGGCTTTGGCGATTTATCAATCGTTGGTAGAGCACATTATTCATGGCAGTCCCTTGGCCGTAACATTAGAGGAAGCCGTTGAAAATATGCGTGTGGTTGACGCGATCATGATGAATAGGCAGTAGACAGCTTAAAAATAGGAGGGTACCTCGATGGGCGTTTTATTCTCTAGTCCTCAGGTTGAATTTGAAATGATAAGGGATAAGTGGCTAGAAGGAGTGGCGGAATTAGGGAGGAAAGGCGTTTTTGTCGGAGGGACCTCTGTGACGTCCTTTGAATCCAAATTTGCACAGTATATCGGAACCCGTCAAGCCATTGGCGTAGGTAACGGAACGGATGCTTTATATTTAACCCTGAAGGCGCTTGGGATCGGCCCGGGTGACGAAGTGATTACAGCAGCCAATACGTTCATTGCTACCGTGGAAGCCATTCACCATACAGGTGCTGTGCCGGTGCTGGTTGATTGCGAGCCTGATACCTATTTATTGAATGTGGAGCAGGCCAAAGCGGCGATTACGACGCAGACGAAAGCGATCATTCCCGTACATCTATACGGTCAAATGGTGGACTTGTCTGAATTGGCCGATTGGGCTGCTGAACGAAATATTGCCATCGTGGAAGACAGCGCACAAGCGGCGGGTGCCAAGATGAACGGTAAAATGGCCGGAAGTATCGGTACAGCGGGCTGCTTTAGCTACTACCCTGACAAAAACCTAGGAGCTTTGGGTGACGGTGGCGGGATTACAACCTCATCCGATTCGCTTGCTTTGGTGATAAAAAAGCTCCGCAATCACGGTGGCGAGGTCAGATATCAGCATGAGCTTCCCGGGTTCAACAGCCGATTGGATCCGATGCAGGCTATCGCACTCGAATTAAAGCTTGCCTATTTGGACAGCTGGTCTGTGAAAAGGCGGGAGGTTGCTTTGATGTATGAGCACCATCTGCACCATACGGGGGGCGTTGTTCTGCCGAAGCACAGAAACGATGAGAGTCATGTGTTCCATCTGTATATTGTCAGAGTAGAAAGCGGGGTAAGGGACAAGCTTCGAAAACAGCTGCAGAAGAAAGGGATTTTAACAGCCGTTCACTATCCGAAGCCGGTTCACACAACAGCAGCCTTTTCACATTTGCCGTACGATGAAGGGACTTTCCCGAATGCGGAAAAGTACGCGGAAGAAATCATCTCCTTGCCGATGAATATATCCGTAACCGAAGAGCAGGTCCAACTAATCGCAGAAGAAATTCAAGCCGTATTGGGCAAAGTACAAGTTTGATAGAGGAGGATAACACCGATGGAGACGATGCAAACCGAGCAACATATCCAGAGTTTTTTGAAGGGTCGTATTTGCGAGCTTCTAGAGCGTCCGGAATTATCAGACGAATTGACGATCAACACTCAGCTGTCCGAGGTTGGTATGGATTCAGTCATGCTTGTCAACTTGATGGTGCATATTGAACAGCATTATCAAATTTTTTATGAGGACGACGAATTGCTAGAGGAGAACTTTGCTACGATTCAGATTATATCTGAAAAGATCCAAGAAAAACTAGGCTTGGGAGATTGAACGTTGTGCAGCAGATTCATTGCCTGCTGAATTGTTTAGCGCATTGTATTTCTCCAAAGGCAGATGCCCGGCCTCTCTTTTTTGGCGCATGGGACACCCCTTTTGCCGTAGAAGAAGACCGTTTAACGTATTTCTCTACTCTGATCACGAACGAAACCTATGTTTCGATGTTTGAGCTGCTCTATGAAGAAAAGCTAGAAGCATGGTATGACTATCAATTAAGTAAAGAAGCCAATTACGAACGGCTGCGGCATCTGGCGGAATCGATAACCTCCGGAAAGCATCTTCTTGTTCAGCTGGACTTATATTATTTGCGATATGAGACACGGAGTTTCGGACATATTCATCAGCCGCATTTTGTGATCATTCTTCATGAACAGGATAGGAATTGGTTCCTCCTTGATCCTTATTTTGCTTGGGAAGGCTTCTTGACAGAGGAAGAGATGTACAACGCATTTTGTAATAATGCCTTCGGAGGAGGATTTTTCCTAGATACATTAAAGCTCCTTTCACCCTTGAAGAATGCGGTTTGCGAGCAATTTGAAAAAGAGTTCGCCTTCGAACGCAGTCAGCTGGCTCATGAAACCAAGGAGCTGGTTCGACGATTCATGGATGAGTATGGGAATAGAAAAGCTGGTCTTTCCAAAGCTTTCTCTCAGGTAGGGATTATTTCCAAACGGAAGTGGTGCTACGCGCTGGCATTTGATTATTTTGGCGAATCTGAGGCGAATCAAAGTGATATGCAGGTTTCGGATCAAGTGGAGAAGCTGGTGAAGGGATGGAATGCATTCGGATATTTAGCGATCCGGGCATCGATGGGTGTGACCTCTCTGAATGATCTGTTTCAAAAGGTAGAACAGCTGGAAGTTCAGGAACGCCAGCTCAAAGAAAAGCTGTGGAACGTATACCAGGGATGGAAGGGGGCGTAACCGACTTGAAGAAGGTGCGGATTGGATATATCGGTGGCCATTCGCCAAAGGTGAATGAGCGAGCAATCGATGACGAGTGGACTCGCTATCTTGGGGAATATGCGGAATTGGTGAAAATTCCTCCTTTATCCTTCATGAAATTGTTCGGTGGTTCGATTGATAGGTGGAAGAGACGCTTCCCTGATAATGTAATGGAGCTAGGGGAAGGGCTGCAGTCTTTATGTTTGAAATATGACATTCAGACATTCTATTTGAATCTTCCCTTCGCCATCCCATATTTGCTAATGGCAAGAAACGCCAAGGACATCGATCTCACCATGCTGTTCATCGCTCATTCAGTGGCTACGCCGTTTTGGCTGAAGCATTGGCTTGCGTTGGCTCCGTTTCTAACGGACAAGGATGTGCTGCTGCATAGTACGGCTTCTTGCAAAAAGGCAATGATGCAGATATCACCGCGATTCGAACGTTCTGTGCACGTGCCGCTGTGTATTGATTTAAGGGACACAATCCCGAATACAGGGGGCAAGGACCAGATTATGCTGGCCATCAGCCGAATAGAGGACGTGAAGAACATTGATTTTCTCTTGGCCTGTTTCTCAAAAATTCGCCGACAGGTTCCGAACGCGAAACTGGTCATTGCAGGGGAATATACCGGAACAAAGCAGCAGATCGAGAAGTACAGAGGCCGTATAGAGGAACACATGAATCATTACGAGCTGTACGATGCTGTGGAATTGATCGGACCTGTTTTGGGAGAACGGAAGCGAAAATGGTTTGCTGAGTCGAGATTGCTGGTCAATTTCTCAACCGATCCAGGGGAAACATTCGGGTTTAATTTGCTGGAGGCGAAAGCAGCGGGGCTACCTGTTGTATGCACGCGCTGGAATGGATTTCAGGAGCTTGTTGCTGAAGGGGAGGACGGCCTGTTTGTCGATTGCAGCTGGCCATCCCATATGCCCGTCATCGATGAAGAACATGCTGTCGAGCAGTGTGTAAGGCTTCTGACCGAAAATGATTTGCATCGTAAGCTTACTCAAGGCGCTCTGTCAAGGGTACAGGCGTACGATTACCAATCGGTTATGCCCCGGATTGTTGATTTTGCGGCTCAGGCAAAAAGCCACTCTCCCAGTGGAATAGAAAGAGAGCAGGTCCTCCACATTGCGAATACCGCAATAGAAGAGATGCAAGACATATACTTGCTAGAACATCTACAAAGGTTGGAATGGCTGACCGAAACACCGTTCACTGTATTATCCGTCCCACAGGATGAGCCGTTATCCGAATGGATGAACAAGGTAAAGCCGATCATTGATCATTTTGCAGGGGAGGCTGCGATTCATGCACAGCATTAAATTGTTCTTGCGATTAGTGCCACATGTGAATATTCGCTGGAAACTGACCCTGCTAGCTTATCTTTCTACTTTTATACAGCTTACGGCAATCATGGGTCAGCCTCTCATTTTTGCTTATTTAATTGATCATGTGCTAATCGATCAAAAGACAGAAATGATCGCGCTGCTTCTCTCCCTTTCCGTAGGATTGGCGCTTATCGCCGTGATCTTTTCATTGATTCGTTCAGGCATCTTCAGGTACCTCGGTATCATGCACACATTGGATATTCGGGATGTGCTGCTTCAACATATTCGCAAAATTCCGATTCCCGAAATCGAAAAGAACGGTGCTGGTAAATTTATGGCATTGCTCGGATATGACACGGGGACAATGGGCAATTATGTCAACCATGTCATAGTCGAGCTTGTTTCGCAGTTGTTTATGATGCTCCTCGCCTTCGGGGTGTTGTTTACGATGGACTGGAAGCTTGGCTTGCTTGCAGCAGCCGGCCTACCGATATTGTTCTGGCTGCCGCGCATCGTAAAAAGACAGCTGACTCAGCATATCGACCATGTGCGTACACATAATGAGGAGATTGGCACACATTTGCTGGAATGCATTGACGGTTCACGAGAGATTCGTGTGTACGGACTCGAGCAGTGGGAACACCAACGCAATCAAAAAATGTACAAAGGACTCGTGAGCTCGAGCACAAAGGAAACCTTGTTTCGGGTGCTGTCCCATCAGTCCAGCAGCTTTGTGATCAGCTTGGTCATCGTCGTCGTCTACGGAGTAGGTAGCCATCAAGTCCTTGGCGAAACGCTAACGATCGGCCTGATGGTTGCATCTGTCACCTATTTGCAAAATGCACTCAATCCGGTACAAGCCATTAATAATTTTTACGCTGAGCTTCAGAGGTCCGAGGTTGCGCTGCAAAGAATTGAATCCTTTCTTCAGACGCCGCCTGAAGGATTGGCTGCCCGTAATGAGGAGGCTCGCGGCGAAGACGAAGATGACAATATCCACGCCCAGCACCTTGTTTCTGCTGCGTCTGTGAACAAAGAAACACAAGCCGCCGTAGATGTCGAACGTTTGCAGGTTTCATACGATGATGTTCACATTTTGAAGGATGTGGACTTGACTGTGAAACGAAACCAAACGGCTGCCTTTGTCGGGCGGAGCGGATCAGGGAAAACGACATTGTTCAGAACCCTTACCGGCTTTATGCCGATCACTTCCGGGGATGTGAGGATTCACTCCCGCAGGCTGCGTGAAATGAACAGGCAAGAGCTGAATACCAAAATAGGCGTTGTTTTTCAAGAGTCTTATATTTTTAAGGGAACCATTGCTGAAAATATTAGACTGGGCGATTTGCAGGCTTCCGATGAGCAAATTGTTGAGGCAGCCTGTAAGGCGAATTTAAAAGAGCTGCTGGAACAGCTTCCGAATGGGATTCATACAGTCGTTGACAATAAAGGTTTTCAATTGTCGGGAGGCCAGCGTCAACGGATTGCGATTGCCAGAATGTTTCTAAAAAAACCGGATATTCTCATATTGGATGAGCCGACATCCGCATTAGATCGATTGACAGAGAATGAAGTCATGACGGCACTGAAGGAGCTCATGAGAAATAAAACTACGCTGATTTCCACACATCGTCTTAATACGATTCTTCATGCCGACACCATTTTTGTGATGGAACAGGGCAAGATCGTAGATCAAGGTATGCATGCGGAACTGCTGGAGCGAAGTGGGCTGTATAGAGCCTTGGTTGCAGATATGGATAAGCAGGAGAATACAGAGGAACAGCGTGAAACCGTTCCGGTAGCAGTAGGTGCGAAGTATGAATGAGCTGGGTCACTTTTTTCGTCAATATTCTCGTACGGACCGCGGTGTATTTGAGACGAGGCAAGGGAACAGCCGTTACGTTTCTTATGCAGAGCTCATCGAATCTGCGTTGGAAATATCCGCCTTGTGGGACAGGTTGAAGTTAAGGAATCGATTTATCGCTGTACTATGGATGGAGCAATCGATAGAGTGCATGCGATCGATGATGGCGGTTGTGCTGGCAGGCGGGATTCCAGTACCGATGCATTCCTTTTCCTCATTTGCGGATATTGTGCGTATCACAAACGAAACAGAGGCGGAGATGGTTGTTCTGCCGAAGGACAAGTTTCTTGCAGCCCGTAGGTCTGCGATTCATGCAATCGATATAGACCGTGCTTATGTCATCGAGTGTGAGACAGGGAAGCTGCTGAGGACTCCGCCAACGGATGTAACTACTTTCGGAATAAAGAGAAAGTATACACCGCCGCAAGAAACCGCCGTCATCTTTATGTCTTCCGGATCAACAGGCACTCCGAAAGGGATCATGCTGAGCGATCGAAATGTACTGTCCAACGTAGAGTCCATACAGAGCTATGTTGACCTGCAGCGCGATGACCAGGTGCTGCTGTTCAAGTCGCTCGGTTATTGTTCTTCTATTACCGGAGAGTGGCTCACTGCACTGTTTGCCGGATGCAATCTGCAGCTGACGGAATCATTCATGCATCCTTTTGAGATGCTCCGATTTATCAGGGAACACGAAACGACGTTTATGTGTACCGTTCCTTCCGTCCTGATGCCTCTGGTCAAATCGGATAAATGGGGTGAGGCAGACTTCGCTTCCCTTCGAAGGATGACCATTGTGGGAGGGCCTATGCCGAGTGAAGGGTTGCTTCAATTAAGCGATAGATTGCCTTCCGTCGAACTCATGCCTTCGTACGGATTGACGGAGGCTTCGCCGAGAGTCACTTATTTGCCTGGATCGGAGCTGAGAAATCGGCCGGATTCCGTCGGAATTCCGGTGAAGGATGTGGATATATGTATTGTCCAAGGGGGGCAAGAGGTTCCGCCCGGAGAATCAGGGGAGATTATCGTTCGCGGCCCCAACGTGATGCTTGGTTACTACAATAGACCGGAAAGCACCGCCCAAAAACTGGATGAACTGGGCCTGCATACGTCTGATATCGGTTATCTCGACGGGGAAGGTTTCCTGTATATAACAGGCCGGAAGGACAACGCGATCAATGTCGGGGGACATACAATTTATCCGGAAACGACAGAGCGAGTTTTACTTGATTTTGCAGGAGTAAATGAAGCTGCGGTGACGGGAATCCCAGATGATATATGGGGAGAGAAGATGGTGGCATTTATCGCTTTTCAGGACCCTTCCGCATCTCTGGATGAGTTGATCCGCTATGTCAAGCAGCATTTGCAGCCTCTTTTTAGACCCAGAGCATATTTCCTCATAGAAAGGGATCGAATGCCCAAAACGGCGGTAGGCAAATTAAACAGGGCCGCACTTAGAAGCATGGCAAGGGAGTGGGAAGATGAAAAGTAAGAGTCATGGGCACGTAGAAGAAGCTGTTATCTCTATCATTGCACAATGCTGTAATAAGGAAGTTTCTGAGATTCAACTTGACCATTCATTGGCGAACGATCTGGGTGTGGACTCCATTCAATTCCTTGAGCTTCTTTTCGCCTTGGAGGAAGGGTTCGGCTTCCAGATGGAGGTAGATGATTTGCACCCCGAGAAATTCAGGTCCGTTCAATCCGTTATACGCTTCGTAGCAGGGAAGATTGCAGCATGAAACCGCCCATCGATATGGAGCGCAAGCTTCGCCAGTTCATGGCATCGTTAACTGAATATCCATACTATCGGGCACTCCGAGATGTTCAGCATTGGTCCGACCTGCCAGTGACGGATAAGGCATTAATCAATGAAAAGAGAGAGCTGTTTGAGCTTCCCCATCCGGGGAAAGTCTATGAATCTTTCACTTCAGGGACGACAGGGATTCCTTTTCGATGTGTAAAAACAATAGAAGAACGATGGCGCCTGGCGATATCAATATACCGTCATCGGAAAAAGTGGGGACTGCCTCCAAAGCATCAGATGTTATTGCTTAGCAATCGCAGTCTGTCCGAACCGCATCATTTGGATTACTACGCGAATCAGCTTCAGCGACAGCACTTTCATATGATTCAAGGCAGGGCGTCGGCGCTGGTATCGTTAGCCCAGCATATATTTCAAAAAAATATGGCGCTCCCGAGTTCATTATTATTCGTTCAAAACTGGGGAGAGCCTGTACACGCTTCTCAAAAGCATGAAATCGAACGAGTTTTCCGTGTACCGCTGGTCGATTATTATGGCTTGGAGGAAATATGGTGCATCGCATTCTCCAATCAGCTGGGACAGTTGGAGATCGATGAAGATTCCGTCTATGTGGAAGTGTTGGAACCGGGAACGAACATGCCTGTACAGGATGGAACTTACGGGGAAATTGTCGTTACTTCATTTCTCATGAGAAGCATTCCTTATGTAAGGTATCGGACGGGAGACATTGGGCGCACAAGGCGAAATGAATATGGTGCACGAATTGTTGAGCTTTTTCCAGTAAGGAATGCGCAGATTAAGCTGCCAGGACGTGAAATACATTCTTCTATTTTTCGATATTTGGACAAGTTCTTTTATGAGCTGGCACAAAATGAGCAAATTAAACAGTTTCAAGTCGTTCAAGAATCACATACCGAGTTTCGATTGCTCATTGTAGGGAGTATATCTGAAGAACAGCGCTTGAGAACAAGGCTGGAGAAGTTCTTGCAGCAAAGCTTAAGAGCAGAAGTAAGCCTGACCATTGAAAGAAAGGATCAGATTCCTCTTACGCCGAACGGGAAGCTGCAATCCTTTATCAGTCTCGTGAATGATAATGCCCAGAGATGAGGTGGCTAGATGGAACAGTCGAGTCAAACCGTGGTTAAGCTGGCGGCAATGGAGTGTGCCGCCTCATGTTTATTGACACTGCTGCGGATGAAGCAAGTCAGCTCTCAGTATTTTTTAATAAATTATTGGAGCTTGAACTACAGCTCCGGCCTCTTAATGTCAGGGAAGAATATCAGACTGTACAGGCTCGACTATCTCTACGGTATCCAATCTGAGTTAAAGAAGGGGACAGAGGACGATCTCGTTCGATTCATCCATGAAGGAGGAGCGGCGCTGCTGATGTGCCGTGCCGCGGATTTAGACTATTTCCCGAGAGAGCTTCTGACACATGAGGAAAATGGGATTCAGCATTTTTCGTTGATTTACGGATGTGATGCTTCTGGGAGTCAGTTTCAGGTGGCCGATCCTACCGCAGACTATATCGGTACATTGTCAAGGGAACAGTTAGGCCGTTCGCGAATGAAGGGGAAAGACAGTCCATTATATTACTATACACTTGTCCCTCCGAAGCAATTTGTACTGCCCGATCCGAAGGAAGCCTTTCAATTTACCTCGAAGCAAAATCTGCAGCTTTACACGAAAGGGGATCATAATTTCGGATACCGGGCTGTGGAGCGGTATGCAGCGGATTTGATGCAATCCATCCATTGGACTAAAGAACGAAGGAATCTATGGATTTATCAAAATAATATCACCATATCCTCTATCATAAAAACAAGAAGTGCGGTTTGGAACAGCATTTGCGAGCTGCAGCTGCTCAGCTCTTCTCAATTGGAGGAAGGGAATTTAGCGATAGATCGATTAATAAAGCTTTGGACGACGGTGAACTTTCTTTTGATCAAATACAAGAAAAGATACACCGACATGGCGCTGCTCAGTCAACTGAAGGATAAATTAATGGAAGTCGGGCGCCAGGAAACGCAATTTCTGCTGCAGATGGAACAAGTGGGGAGTGAACTGTCATGAAATATAGTTTATGTACCATTTCCTTTCGACATGAGTTGGTCTCCTTCGAACATTTGATTGAATATGCACATCGGACGGGTTTTTCCGGTATCGAGCTATGGGGAGTTCATGCTAGAGCCTTGGCCCATACGTTCCAGTCGCAGATTGACCCATGGATGAGCAAGCTCAAGTCTTATGGTCTGGAGGTTCCGATGATCAGTGATTACGTGGAGCTTATGGACAACCAGCAGCCACCATCCGTCATTAAAATGAAGCTCCAGGAATGGATTGAACTAGCCTACCGATTTGAAACAAGACATATTCGCATTTTTGCAGGGCATTTGGGGAGCTCGCAAGCGAATGAAGAGCAGTGGGAATTGTGCATTGATCGGCTGAGGAGACTTTCAGAGAAGCTTACGGAGAACGGTTTGACACTTGTGCTGGAAACGCACCCTAACACCCTCGCTGATACGCTGGATTCGACGCTGCGGATTTTGAAAGAGGTCGATCATCCTGCATTAAGGATCAATCTTGATTTTCTGCATATTTGGGAGGGGGGATCAGATCCGATAGAAGCCTATCAAGCTTTAAAACCATGGATTTCTCATTTCCATATGAAAAATGTAACGGCTCCCGAACAATTGACAATTTTTCATCCTCATAACGTGTATTCACCCAGCGGACTTAGGGAGGGGATGGTCCCTCTAAGAAAAGGAATTGTTGACTTCGAACGAATTGTCACATGTTTATCAGACGATGATGTGGATTGCTGTGCTTCTTTAGAATGGTTTGGAAAGGAGCCTTTTCAATATTTAAGCGGTGAGATGGAATGGCTCCGCCATGTATCCAATCAATCAACTCGATATGAGGTGAGCGGATGAAGACGGAGCGTTTGATTAGCAGCTTACTTGGCATCCATAGTCCGAAACTATGGTATTCCAACATGAATTGGGAGCAGAAAAGCAATATCGGTGTACGCCTTCCTCAATTCCAAAATGCGACCACGGATTCTTTGATGAATCAAATGCATATTCATCAAATCTATTTGGCTGATCCACAGGATGAGGTGATCGTTCAGGAAAGCCCTGAGCCCGAGTTTCTGAGTTATTTGGAAGAGCAGGGAATCCGTATCCCCAAACTGCTTATAGGTCGTCCGGAGGAGTTTGCAGGCAAATTGAAAGGCACACATACTATTCCATATTTAATGGATGCACAGCAGGCTGATTTTATAAGTTCGAACGGGGGCATCGGGGTTGGTCCGCCGCCGGAGCTGGCTTTAAAGCTGAACAATAAAATGTATACCCGATTGTTTTGTGAAAAGCATTCGATTCCCGTGAGCGACGGCATCGTTTGCACCAGCTTCGATCAGCTGGAGGAAGCCTTCCGTAAGTTACAGGAGATGACGCATGCAGATCGTTACGTATTGAAAACCGCTTACGGCTCCTCGGGTAAAAATTTGTTCCATATTCGAAGCCAGAAGGAATTTGATTTTATCTGTACTTATTTGTCCAGACAGCGTCATTTAGAAGACTTCATGGTATCGATCGAACGCTGGCATGAAGTGGATTATAACTTGAATGCACAGCTGCTGCTGTGGGATGGGGAATGCCGTGTGCTGGCCGTTACGGGGCAGGACAACAATGATGTCGGGGTGTATAAAGGGAGCGATTTGAATCCTTCGATTCCCGAGCACGTGATGACGCGCTATTTGCAAGAGCTGAAGTGGCTGGGACAACTTTTAATAGAGGAAGGCTACCAGGGCTTTATGGGAGTGGATTCGTTGATGGACAGGCATGGAAGATTGATTCCAGTCATCGAAATCAACGCGAGACTCACGATGGTCACCTATACTCTTTCTATGCGAGAACGATTGCTTGCGGATGGTTTTCCTCATATCTGCGTTCAGTTTTTTGACGTGAAATCACCGCAGAGGAAGGAGTTTTCCGTACTGAGAAAGCAGGTTGATGAGATCATGACCTCCTTTTCAGGGGGATCTCTCATTTATGGTTTTCATGAGGTATTTGAGCCGAAGCAGCAAGTCTATGTGTACCGGGTCTTTATGATGTTCTGGGAAAAAGACAGACATCGGCTTAAGACGATGGTCCAGCGTATCGAGCAATTCATGAGTCCTAGTAAATTGACGGAGATGAGGTGACTTCCTTGGAAACGATCATTCGAGAGGCGGATACAATTTCCGAAGCATTAAAGCGTTTCGGTTCTCCTTTGTTTCTGTACTGCGAAAGACAATTGGAAGATGATTATGCCAGGATCCGAGGCGCCTTACCGGAACAAGTTGGGCTGTATTATTCAATGAAAGCGAACCCGAATCCTTATATTTGCAAAATGATCCACCGGTATGGGTCGCCTATCGAGGTGGCTTCTATTGGAGAGTACCACCGAGCAATTTCCATCGGGATGCCGGCCGATCAGATCGTGTTTACCGGGCCGGGGAAAAGCAGGGAAGAGATTCGTGCTTGTATTGATGGGGGTGTATTTTGTATCAATGCCGAATCAGTCCAGGAGCTCCGAGTGATTCAAGAAGAGGCTTCTCGTTTGGAAAAGAAGGTACCGGTCACTCTTCGAATCAACCTAAAGACAACACGGCAAGGATCACGAATGGCGTCAGTCGGCATTCCCACACAATTTGGCATTGACGAGGAGCAGCTTGAGGATGCTGTGAAATATGTGACAGGTTTATCCGGGCTCAGGCTGATCGGACTTCATACGTATCAGGGGACGCAAAATTTTCATTTGGATTATTACAGGGAAAGCATTCCGAGAATGTTTGCATGGATTCGAAAACTGAAGGAAGTATATGCTCTCCCTTTAACGACAGTGGGTCTAGGTGGAGGTTTCGGAGTGCCTTATTTCAGAGGAGATGATCCGTTCCCGATCGATGATTTTGGAAAGCTTCTATCTGAAGAAATATCGAAGAATGAGGATTTGCGCTTACAGTATATTTTCGTAGAATCGGGCCGATATATCACCTCGCGTATGGGGAATTATGTAACACAGGTGCTGTACACGAAGCAGTCGCATGGAAAGAAATTTGTGATTGTCGATGGGGGGACCCATCACCGTGCATTCAGCTCTGTGATGGGTAGAAGCTTTAAGGCGCCCCTGCCTATCCGCTATATGCTGCATGACAGTGAGAATGAAATAATGGAAGAACCTACGCAATCAACGAATGGATTTGTTCCGGCCCATATCGTCGGCAAGCTTTGCACACCTACGGATGTGATCCAAAGCTCCGTTTTGCTGCCGGCGAATGTAACGATGGGGGACACGATTTTGTTTTCCAATTCAGGGGCTTATGGTTTAAGCTGCGGGAATCTGCATTTTTTATCCCACACGCTGCCTAGAGAACTATGGGTTACAAAAAGCGGTGCTCTGCATGATATTAGTTGGCTATAAAGGGTGTACGGATCTAAAGTGGCATTATTATACGGAGGGGATTCGATGAATATACTGGCACTTGGTGGATCGAGTCATGATTTTTCCACATGCTTGATGTTGGATGGAAAGATGGCTGTCGCGATTGAAGAGGAGCGTATTACTAGAATCAAGCATTCCCTGGATCTGGATGTAAAGTCGTCCGGAAATCAAGCCGCTCTCTATTGTTTGCAAAGCCAAGGACTAACTCTATCAGAGATAGATCTCATCATAGGCAATGATATTATGGATCGTAACTATTACAAGCCGTACCGGGACCGCATGATCCTGATGAACCATCATCTAGCCCATGCTTCCAGCGCCTTTTATCCATCGCCGTTCGAAGAAGCGGCCATTCTTGTCGTCGATGGGGCAGGTAGTGAGATAGGCGGACTCAATGAGACCACAACCTATTACTATGGGAAGGGAACGGAAATTCAAGAACTCTTAAAACTGACGGGGAAAATGGAATGGAATCAGGTGCTGTCGCCTGTGGAGAATTCGATGGGTTATTTTTATGATGTTTTAAGCAATGGCATCGGTTTTCACAAGCTGACGAACGGAAAAACAATGGGATTGGCACCTTATGGTTCAACAACGTATGTCAAAGAATTCGAACGCTTCTACACGATGGATGATGAAGGAAAGTTTATCCAGAGCAAAGCACACATTCAGGCTATGAAAATATTTATTCGTCACACCGTCGGGGTAATCCGGGATGAGGAGAAGCGTTTTCAGGCCAAGGCGGATATCGCATACGCTGGTCAATATCATTTGGAAAGAGCGATGATCAAAGCCTGCCGATATTTACACGCGAGGACGAGGTCCCGCCATTTATGTCTTGCAGGCGGTGTGGCGCTGAACAGCGTTGCCAACTATAAAATTTTGGAGGAGACTCCATTCGAGCATATTTTTGTGCAGCCGGCAGCTGGGGATGCTGGAACAGCGATCGGAAGCGCATATTACGGGTACCACGTCACGATGAATCAGCCGAGAGGGGATGTATCCGTTCCGTTTTCTCCATACTTAGGTAGAACATTTGACGCGGAAGATTACGAGATTGCACTACAGCAGTTTGCTGAACATATTACCGTGGAATCACTGGACGATCTGTATGGCTCAGTGGCCAGCATTTTAGATCAAGGCGAGATTATCGGGTGGTTCCAAGACCGCTCTGAAATCGGTCCGCGAGCGCTCGGAAACCGAAGTATTTTGGCTGATGCTCGAAGAAAGGATATGAAGGATTTAATTAACTCCCGAATCAAGCATAGGGAAGCATTTCGTCCTTTCGCACCGATCGTATTGGAAGAGGAACAAACGAAGTATTTTGCGATGGATCATCCATCCTATTATATGCTGTTGGTTCCAAATATTTTGGAAGAGAAGCGGAGCGAAGTTCCCTCGATTACACACGCAGACGGTACGGGGAGAGTTCAAACGGTATCCAAACAGATTAATCCAAAACTGCACCGACTGTTGTCTTCTTTTCAGCGTTTGACGGGGACACCGATTCTATTAAATACCTCGTTTAACGATAATGGGGAACCGATTGTCGAAACGCCAGTGGATGCCATACGCTGTTTTCTCAATATTGATCTCGATGGCCTAGTATTGGACAAGTGGTTGATCCGCAAAAAGAACCGAGGATAGCGTTGAAAAGCTAGAGCTGTTATGAAATAAACACAAAATAATGCTTAAGTTCACGTACTTCGGCAGAAGTTTTTCTAATATGATAAAAAGATTGCATAATGATGTGTTGGAGGGAAACCAAATGAAGGCAGTAGCAGCTAGAGATGGAAAAGCAGCCGTGATTGAAGTCGATGTATCGGAACTAAAGGAAGGGCATGTTCTCATACGAACTGAGTTTTCTGGAATTAGTCCAGGAACAGAAATGGATATAATTAGAAATTCCACTGGGAAGAGCATCCTGATGGGATATAGTGCAGTTGGCCGAATTGAACAATTGGGGGAAGGGGTAACCGAGTATGAAATTGGCCAGCGTGTCGCATGTTACGGCTCTCCTTTCGTGCTGCATGCAGAGAAATTGGCCGTCCCAACGAATCTGATTGCTTCTGTACCCGACCATGTATCTTCACAAGAAGCCGCATTCGCTGGTTTGGGTGCCATTGCGATTCACGCCTTACGCATCGCGGATTTGCGATTCGGAGAATCGGTACTCGTCGTGGGGCTGGGGATATTAGGGAATTTAATCGCGCAAATCGCTTCGGCCGCCGCTTACAGAACGGTAGGTCTGGATTTAAGCAGCGAGCGTGTGGAATTACTCAAGCAGCAAGGATTGTCGCATGTTTTTGAGCGTAGCGAAGATTTAGAAGAACAGCTCGATGATTTAACGGATGGTCATGGCTTCGATTCAATCATTCTATGCGCGGGCGGTTCGGGGGAGGAATTAATCAACAGCTCGTTCGAATGGCTGCAAGACCGGGGAAGTGTGGTCATCGTTGGCAATTTAACGATGGAGTTTTCCCGGGCGGCGATGTTCAAGAAGGAAGCACGCGTATTGATCTCCAGAGCAGGCGGACCGGGACGATACGATAAGCAGTACGAAAAAGAAAATCGGGATTACCCGGTCGGTTATGTGCGTTGGACGGAAGGAAGAAATGTGGGGGAATATGTTCGGCTGTTATCTGAGAAAAGGATTTCAGTACTGCCTTTAATCACGGATTTGTTCGAGCTGGACCAAGCGCATAGTGCCTATGAAAAATACGAATCGGACAGCAAAATACTGGCTTCATTGATAAAGTACTAAAACCACCTGACCAGCCAAGCTTCTCCTTCGATTTCTGGCGGGCCTTTGTCGAAATTCCGAACGTCGTTGCAATCAAGATGGCGCCGTTCAACCGCTACCAGACGATCGATGTCGTCCGTGCCGTCTGCTATTCCAGCCGCCGGGATGAGATCGCTTGGAAGAATGGCTTTCAAACTGATACAATGAGGGCAGAATAGTCGAAAGTGGGGAATCGCGCATGCGGTTTAAAGATGTATTTTCAATTATCGGGCCGAGTATGGTGGGGCCATCGAGTTCCCATACCGCCGGGGCCGTCCGAATCGGAAGGGCAGCGAGGCGCATATTCGGCGCGTTCCCCGACCAGGCGGGAATTGTATTTTACGGCTCCTTTGCCGATACCTACCGCGGTCACGGCACGGACCTGGCCGTCGTCGGCGGACTGCTGGATTTTGCCACGCACGATATGCGCATCCGCAATTCCATTGAGCTGGCCGAGGCGGCGGGCATGAAGCTAACCTTCAAGACAGCGCAGAATGTCGCCTTCCATCCGAATACGGTGGAGCTTAGACTGATCAGCGGAGAGTGTGAAGATCGCATTGTAGGCGCTTCCATTGGCGGGGGCAGCGTCGAGATACTGCAGGTGAACGGCTTTGACGTCAAGTTCACGACAAACTATCCGGTGCTGCTGGTCTTCCATGACGATACGCCGGGCAAGGTGGCGCATATCACCCGGCTGCTCGAGGGCGGAGGCGTCAATATCGCCTATATGGATGTCGACCGCAAGGGACGAGGTGGCGATGCCATGACCGTCGTCGAATCGGACGAGGCGGTTCCGCTGGAGCTGATGAAGCATATCGAAGGCTTGCCGGGCGTGCATCGCGTCGTATTCGCGGATCTGACGACAGAGGAGGCGGCATCATGAAATTTTCCACATTGAAGGACATCATCTCCTTCTGCGAAAAGGATCAAGTGACGATAGGACAGCTGATGCTGCAGGAGCAGATCAAGGAAACCGGTAAAAGCCGGGAGGAAACGTTCAAGCAAATGGCCGATTATTACGGCATTATGAAAGAGGCGGTTCACCGGGGCATCCATGAGCCGGTTCCATCGAAGAGCGGATTGACCGGTGGCGATGCCGTCCGCGTTCACGAATATATGTCGGCGGGCGTGCCTGCGCTCGGTACGGATGCGTGCACGGCGCTCGCCTATGCGCTGTCCGTATCGGAAGTGAACGCGTCCATGGGACGGATCGTCGCCACGCCGACCGCCGGTTCATGCGGCATCATTCCGGGCGTGTTCGTCAGCGCGCAGCAGCGATTTGGATGGGATGACGATCACCTGGTCATGGGGCTGTTCAGTGCGGGCGCCATCGGGTATGTCATCGCCAACAATTCATTCATATCCGGCGCCGAGGGTGGCTGTCAGGCCGAGGTTGGCTCCGCGATCGGCATGGCTGCTGGCGCCTTGACGGAGCTTCGCGGAGGTACGCCGGAGCAGGCAGTCCATGCGGTAGGGCTTGCACTGAAAAACTCGCTGGGCCTCATCTGCGACCCGGTCGGAGGGCTGGTGGAGATTCCATGCATCGTGCGCAACGGCTTCGGTGCGGTTACCGCGCTGGCGGCTTCGGATATGGCGCTGGCCGGCATTCGAAGCGTCATCCCGTCGGATGAGGTGATCGATGTCATGCTGGAGGTCGGCACGGCAATGCCGGCCAAGCATCGCGAGACCGCGAAGGGCGGGCTTGCGCAGACGCCGACCGGCAAGAAAATTTTGAAGGACCTCTACGGGAAGGAAGGTAAGAAGCTGCGCGAGAAGGGTGCAAAAAGGAAGGAAGAGTAGCTGGAGATGAGGCTGTTGAATATTGGCATTATCGGACTGGACACGTCCCACGCTGTGGCGTTTACCCGGCTGCTGAACGATCCCGGGCACCCATATCATATTCCGGGCGGCCGGGTTACGGCCGCGTTTCCGGGAGGATCACCGGACTTTCCGCTCAGCGCTAGCCGGGTGGACGGATTCACGAAGGAGATCAAGGAGCAGTTCGGGGTTGCGATTATGAATACGCCGGAAGAAGTGGCTGCCGCTTGTGACGTCATCCTCCTGCTGTCGGCAGACGGGCGGGTGCACCTGCGGCAGTTCCGCTCTGTAGCTTCCTACGGCAAGCCGGTGTTCATCGACAAGCCGCTGGCGCTGAGTCTGGATGAAGCGAAGGAGATCTTTGCCCTAGCATCCGACGCCGGCGTACCGCTGATGAGCTCCTCCTCGCTCCGTTATGCGGATGCGCTTGTCCCGGAACTTGCCGGGGAAGGTCGCAGCAGCATTCTGGGCGCCGACGTATTGGGACAAATGGATGTGCAGCCGACCCAATCCCATTATTTCTGGTACGGCATTCACGCCGTCGAATTACTGTATACAGTGATGGGGAGGGGCGCAAGGGAGGTATTCGCGGTTTCTACGGAAACAGAAGAGCTCATCACCGGCGTTTGGCAGGACGGGCGCATCGGGACGGTGCGCGGAAGCCGGCGGGGAAGCGGCAAGTTTACGGCGCTGATCCACCGAAGTGGAGAAAGCCGGTATATCGATGCCGGGGCATCGGATAAACCGTGGTATGCGAGTCTGTTGGAGCAGGTTATAATGATGTTTACCGAGCGGCGCGCGGTTCTTCCGGCGGAGGAGACGCTGGAGATTATTTCATTCCTCGAAGCCGCCGAGAAGAGCAGGCAGAGCGGTTGCAAAGTGCAGCTTGTGCTCCCGTAAGCGGCGAATCAAGCGGTTTGAAACGCGCTGCGCGCCTCCCTTATAGAGGGAGAAAACAAACATGCTATGTCAGGGATTTCCGAAAGGAAATCCCTTTGTTTAAAGATAAAGAAAGTATAATTTTTTGATATGGAAAGAAGATTCGGTCCGTTATATGAGGAGACCGGCGATTGCTATACACCGCATACAAGGCTATGACGGTGTAATTGTCGTGTTCACCCTCTGGTCTGCCCAAGATGTGAGTGCTACTATGAGTACAAGGGAGAAGTCTGTCTGGAAAGTGGCCTATTGCGGGGTATAAACAATCGAAGAAACAGAATCAACGAATTCAACAAATTACCGAATCAATCTTGACTTCTCCTCTCTCAGGATGGTCGATGAATGAAAATCTAAGGACGAATGAAAAAACGTTAGAGAACATCAATCTAAAGAGGGAGGAAAGCATATATGATAAAACCATGGTTTCGTATAGCACTTGTATTAACCATTATCATGTCGATGCTCGCTGCCTGCAGCGGCGGAGGCAAGGGGGCTGCGCCGGAGACGGGAGGCGGTCAGGCACCTGCACCTGCCGCGCCGGCTGATCCGGACCAATACGGAGATACTGGCGGGCTCATGCTGCCGCTGGTGGATAAACCGACCACCCTCACATGGATGGTGGTGAGCGAGAAGACAAATCTAAATGATTCTCTGCTTGCCAAAGAAATTGAAAAACGCACAGGGATTAAAATCAACTTCCAGGCGTACTCGTCGGCCATGTACAACGACAAGCTGAAGATGATGGTCGCCTCCGGGAAGCTGCCGGACATTTTCCACGGCATGACGCCGTCGGAGCTGAAGAAGATCGGCAAGCAGAAGGCGGTTGTGGCGATCAATGAACATCTCGACATGCTGCCAAATTTCAAACGGATGTATGTCGACGAGAATCCTTGGGTCATTCCTTCCTATGGGGATGAATCCGGGAACATCTATACCTGGCCGGTGGCGAATATCAACCGTGACGTGAACCACGGCTTCCTGTACCGTAAGGACATTTTCGACGAGCTGGGCATTAAGGAGTGGACGAACACCGAGGAGTTATATCAAGCGCTTAAGAAGCTGAAAGAGGCTTATCCGGATTCCTACCCGTACGCTTCCAAGACAAAAGAGCATATTTTCCGGGACTGGTCATTCGGCTGGGGCATTGGCGGTGCCAACTATCCGGTGTATTACGATGAGGCGGCCAAAGTCTGGAAATATGCAACCGTTCAGCCGGAGCATAAGGACATGCTCGATTTCATGAAGAAGCTGTACAACGAAGGTCTTCTCGATCCGGAATTTATGACCGATACCGACGATTCCTGGACCGCGAAGATGACGAGCGGCAATAAATCCTTTGTTACCTATGACTGGATCGGCCGCCTAGACTTGTTCTATAACCAAGTGAAGGACCAGAACTCGAACTACGATCTGCGTTACGGGAATCCGGTAGGCCCAACAGGCAACGGCAAGACGATTGAGAGCATTACGAACAGCTTCAGCATCGCGGTAGCGAACAATGATAACAAGGAAGCGGCTCTGAAGCTGCTGGATTACTTGACCAGCCTGTCCGGCGCAACATTGGTGACAATGGGTGTAGAAGGCGAGACGTTTAAGATCGAAGGCGACAAAGTCGTTTATCCGGAGCTGACGGACGTTCCGCTGGTGGATATCAGCATGCTGGAGGACCGCTATGCCCTGTGGCTGCAAGGCTTGTACGTCAATGCCGACAAGCGCAGCGTGTACTTTAACTATACGGAGAAGGAGCAGGAAGCTCAGGATAAGCTGCTCAACGGCAACAAATTCGAGCCGCTCGATCCGGTCCTGAACTTCACGGACGACGAAACGGCCACGATTGCGGAAATTCAGACCTTGCTGAAAAAATTGGCGGATGAACTCAACGCGAAATACATTTTTAACAAAGACTACGGCGACGCGCAGTGGCAGCAATGGCAGGTTCAAGCCGAAAAGCAAGGTTCCAAGCAGATCGTCGACATTTTCAACGCCGCCCAGAAGAGACTGGATGAAGCTACGAATTAAGCATCCGTTTGCGTAGAGATATTTTGCCAAAGGCGTTATGCTCGGTTCCGAAAAAGGGTGACGTGAAGCCCGATTGGGTATAACATGGTGAATATGAAGGGACATCAAGAGAGGTGATCCATTTGATTCGATTGATCGCTAACAGGGGGCTGCTTCAGATCTTTTTCGCTCTACAGCTGGTCATCGGCATCATGTTTATATTCAACTATATGGTTTATAAGAATTCGATTAGCGGAATTTATGAGAAAGTTACAGAAAACAACCGGATGGTCGTCAAAAATATCATCCAGTCGTTTGACTCCAGCTTTGCATCCATTAACAATCTGATGTTTAACATCCATGCGCTGCCTTACGGACAGATCAGCAACAGTGAAGGTAAGAACGATATGGAGAAGGTAATCGCCCTGCAGGACAGTCTGGCGACGATGGTTTCCACTTTAGACTTTGTGGAGGATGCGATCATCACCTATGACTACAACTTAGCAATAACAACTCAGGGAACAAGCAGTATGGAAGCGCTTTTCGACCGGAAATATACGACCGATAAATACAATTCCGGATTCTGGACTAACTTTATCAGGTCAGAACACGACTTTACCGTATTTCCGGCCGAAATATACTCCGATATTAACGGAGCGCATAAGCGCAATCTGATTGTCGCTGTGGACAGCAGCAAAATCAGGATGTCTAACAAGAAATTAATGGTCTTGATCGACGTGAATAAAATGCTGAACGGTATTGATCTGAAAACGATGATGCCAGGGGCCTCCCTGATCGTACTGAATGAAAACCGCAATGTCATACTCAGCACAGAGAAAGATCTTGACCTGGTAAACATATTGAATGATGTTTATTTCAATCCGTCTAGTGAGGCGTCTCTGACGCATAAGAATTATGAGTACAATTTCTACAAATCCGAATCTAACGGGTTTATTTATATCAACAAACTTCCTTATCAATTCCAAAACATCGATTCCGTGTCGAATGCCAACCTCTGGATTATGTACGGGGCGATTGTACTGGCTGTTGTATTGTCTGCTCTTCTGAGTATTTATCTGTATAGACCGGTCAAAAACATTCTGCAGCTGTTCGGAGGATCCAATAAAAAAGGGAATGACTTTATCAAGATTCACAGTGGAATTCTGAAGGTGCAGCGGGAGAACGAATCTCTCAAAAGCCAAATGAATCTGGTGGACGAGGAAATCCGTCGAGGTGTGTTTCTGCAGACCCTGGATGGATATACACATTCAAGAGAATACGAAATGCAGATGCAGAACCATTACGCCTATTTATTTCAGTGCAGACATTTTGTGATGGCAGCTATACATTTAATTCCGCAGGAAGATGCAGGAGAGGAGACTAATCTTTCGGTAGAACAAATTACGGAGATGATCCGGAGCGGCGTGCAGGAGAGCATAGATCATGCAGTTGTGTTCCATGAGGAGCATCTTCAGTTTCTCGCGCTGATCGGAATTGAACATCCGTCGGACCGGAAAAAAGTACTGAAAAGTTTTGAGAGTTACATAAAGCAAACCCAAAGGGATGCCTTTGCCTCTTTCCGAGTTTGGGGCTGCGTCAGCAGGGCGTTTGAGTCCAAAATAAGCAACTGCAGGGAAGGCTATCAGGATATCCAGAACGGATTTCTATACCGAAACGTCAACACGAAAGAGTGGGTGACGGATACGGAGGCGATCCGATTTGTCCCGGACATTCATTTTCCTCTCCAAAAGTTAGAGAAGCTGTCGAACTGCCTGTTGACCGGCAAAACGGACGAAGCCATGGACATTGTCGATACAATCATTGAGGAGAATGCATCTTTGCGCATTCATCATCACCAGATGGTACATATTGCACAAACGATGTTTTTCATTATGCTTAGACAGGCCAATGCTTCGGAAGAGAACCGTCAAGAACTGTTTCGAATCGAAACGGAATTTATCGGGAAGCTGCACGATGCCTTTAATTATCAGGAAATCCGTGCTCTCTTGATAGATGGGTTGCGGCGGATTGCGGCTATGAGGAACTACGATCCGAAGAGCAAGCTGAACCCGGCGTTCATATCCCAATACATTGAGCTTCATTACATGGAGAACCTGTATCTGGATCATATGGCAGAGGTGCTGGATACGAGCTCCAAATATTTCTCTAACTATTTCAAAAAGACCTTCGGTGTGAACTACGTGGAGTACCTGAATAAGGTGCGGTTGTCTCATGCCAGAGAATATCTTAAAAATACCGATCTGAGCATTGCCGAAATTGGCGAGAAAACAGGATATACGAACTCTTCGACGTTTACAACAACATTCAAAAAATATTGCGGCGTGTCACCAAGCGAATATCGCAAGAAAACCGCAAACTAGGGTGGATAGGAGGAGCCATATATGAAAGCTATTGCTACGCAGCATGGGAAGGTTATGATAGAGGCCATCCGTCCTGACGGGAAAGCGGAAGATCATGTAATTAATCGAGAGTAGGACTATTGCAGGAGGTGATCCTCATGGAAGTGACAGCACAGGAAGTCGCGGAGTGGATGGTGAAGGAAATCAAATTCACAGGGACGCTGCGGCAGGAGGATGCTATAGCGTATGTAAAGGCACATTTCGGAGAACAGTTTGTGTTTGTGAACGAGAACGGAAATTCGTCCTTGTCCAAAGACGTAAAAAAGGCTTTTCGTAAGCTGCACGGTGGCCGGATTGCATGGGACCGGGACGGATTTTTATGGGCTTGGACGTAAAGCTTCAACTTGAATCTGTAAATGAACCGGTGGGCACTATGCCATCGGTTTGTTTTAGTTTACAAAATTATACATCGGCAATATAATGAAAACACTTACATATTATTGAATTAATAGAATGTAATCGAATTTCCACTCTTTTAATACCAACTGAGTTCTACACCCCACTGGGTACTTCATATACTCGTCCGAGTAAATCTTTTATTTATGTGAAAAATATAGCTCCGCTCCAAGAATCACAACCGTCTTTAGAGGAGGTGATGTCCATATTCGCACAAGCTGCGCCGGATTATGGTATGAAGTTTAACTACTATCAACCCAAAGGAGCGGATCGTTGATGATTAAACGCCGGAAATCCATTTTTCGTAAAACCCTTGTATTATTCTGTACAGCTGCCTTGATATTTCCAGCCGGCATGTCATTTGCGGGGTATAAGCCTTTCCCACAGCATACGACCTATGTAAGTGGATCAATTAAACCGAATCATGTGTCGCAAAGTACGATGGATGACGCGGTTAAGAGAAAATGGAACACATGGAAATCATCTTTTCTGAAGCCAGCGGGTACCGGGAAATACTATGTGAAATACAATTCCGCCGGGGAGACAGTATCGGAAGCGCATGGTTACGGTATGCTGTTTTCGGTGCTGATGGCCGGTTATGATAATGGTGCCCAGGCTTATTTTGATGGTCTATATCAATATTATAAAGCTCATCCAAGTAACAACAATCCGTATCTGATGGCCTGGAAACAGAACAGCAGCTTCCAAAATATCAATGGAGCCAACTCCGCAACGGATGGTGATATGGATATCGCATATGCATTGCTTCTGGCAGACCGTCAATGGGGAAGTAACGAATCGATCAATTACTTGCAAGCGGCTAAGGATATCATTAATGCGATTATGAGCAACGATGTGAATTCGTCACAATGGACCTTGCGTCTTGGCGACTGGGCGACAAGCGGTTCGTATGATACGGCCACACGCCCTTCCGACTTTATGCTTAACCATCTGAAGGGATTCCAGAAAGCAACAGGCGATACCCGGTGGACTAATGTAGTGGACAAGACTTATACGATTATCAACTCGATACACAGCAGCTACAGTCCAAATACCGGTTTGCTTCCAGATTTCGTTGTAATGTCAGGCAGCAATTATGAACCGGCTGCGTCTGATTTTCTTGAAGGAGATAAAGATGGAAAGTACTATTATAACTCCTCGCGTACACCATGGCGGATCACAACAGATTACCTGTTGACCGGTGATAACCGTGCGTTAAGCCAAATAAACAAAATGAACAGCTTCATTAAAAACGCTACAAGCAGCAATCCGGCTAACGTTCGTGCCGGGTATGACTTGAATGGATCAGCGATTGTCACATACAACAGTGGGGCATTTTACGCTCCGTTTGGTGTAAGTGCCATGACATCCTCCTCGAATCAGAGCTGGCTCAATTCTGTATGGAATTATACAGTGAATGCTTCCCCGGAAGGTTATTTTGAAGAGAGCATCAAGCTGTTCTCAATGATCGTAATGTCAGGCAATTGGTGGGCCTATTGATTCGTGCTGTAAAAGTGATGGGAGAGCGGAAATCGGGCCGGGAGGTGTGATTCCGCTCTTTTTGCACGGCAAATGGATACAAATAAATGATTTTTGATACTAAGAAATGAAATACGAAAGATCGATATAGACGCTAAGAGATTTGTTCGTTAAAATATGTCCAAAGTTTCTAATATCAGGAAGGCGGGGAGAATGGATGAGCATTCTGCAGAGCAATTGGAGAGTACTGGAGGGCCCCTTGAGTGCAGCGCCCGAGGAGGTGCATATGGATTCCAGACAGCTCAATAAGCTGGATCAACATTTTCAAGGTCTGATGTCGCAAAAGAAGATTCAAGCAGCCAGTTATCTTGTAGCGCATGAGGGAAAGATCGCGGCGTGGAGATCCATGGGCACACTTCATGGAACGACGGGTCAGGGAGAGCTGCAGCCGGACTCCTTGCGCAAGCTATCTTCCATCACAAAAGCGTTTACCAGTGTTTCCATCGTGAAGCTAATCGAGGACGGAAAGCTGTACATTGATCAGCCGGTGGCTACGATTTTGGATGAGTTCAACAATCCGATGCATCAGGGAATTACGCTGTTCCATCTATTGACGCATACGTCCGGTATTATGCCGGTGACGGGCTATTACAATGAGCCATATCCCAGAGAGTGGTGGGGTGCCGGAGGTACGGAGGATTGGATCGTCAAAGTGCTTCAAGGCCCCGTCGTTTGCGAGCCGGGCGAAGCCTACAACTATTCTACAGTAGGGTTTGCTCTACTTGGTGAAATCATCTCCCGTATATCCGGCCAAAGGTATGAGGACTATGTAATAGAACATATTTTGCAGCCGCTTGGGATGAGCCGGACCTTTTTTGACGTGCCATCACAACTCCATCCGGAGGTATGTACGGTTGATGAGAGGGATGTTACGAAGCTCACTGAACAATATGGCGATTCCATCCAGCCTCCGCGCTCGGACAGTGGCCTCTACTCATCCCTGTATGATCTGTGGAGGTTCGGGCAAATGCTGTTAGATGGGGGAACCTTCGAGGGTCAGCGTATTCTCGGAAGAAAGTCGGTTGAGCTGTTAACGCGGCGGCACTTGTTCAATGTCCCGGCTTATCACTGGGGCGGCAAGATCAAAGACAAGGGCCATGCCTTGGGCCTTGACCTTGCGATTGATCATCTTTCCTTCGAATCTCCAGGGACATTTCAGCTGGAGGGAGCAGGAAGATCTGGACTGTTTGTGGATCCGGTCGAGAAGCTTGTTGTCGTCCTGTTCGTACCTTCCATTTATTCCTGGATTCCGGAGTCTATACTCGGCACGAAGCAGATTATTTGGTCTAGCCTGATGTAAGGCAGGGCCGTAGGGTAGATTGTTAACGTAGAATTGGAAATTGGGGTATTGCAGAAGCAGAGGTCCTAAAACGGATCTCTGCTTTTTGGGTTCAATGAAGATGACAAATTTAGAACAGCAAGTGATATCGGGTGATGATACAATAACAGTTACTGATCGGGGGGAGGCGCGCTCGTGAGCTACATGGAGTGTTTTCAGAAGAGTATCGATTATATAGAGGAACACCTTCAAGATAAAATCACGGTGGATGATTTGGCGGATATCGCAGGTTTTTCACCATACCATTTCTACAGGCTGTTTGCCGCGTATGTTGGTCTGCCCGTTATGGAATATGTCAGAAGAAGACGTCTTGCTCATGCAGCGGCTGAATTGGCCCGAAGAAAGCGTGTGATTGATATTGCCATGGAGTATGGATTTGAGACACATGCAGGGTTCAGCAAAGCGTTTCGGAAAGTATATGACTGCTCCCCTGAGCAGTATCGCAAGCATTCGAGTGGTCAAATTCCGGGTAAGGTTGATCTAACCCTATATAAAAAACTGCAATTGTCAGGAGGCATCATATTGGAGCCGAAGATTATTAGCAAATCGGCATTCAGCATTATTGGTTATGCGCTTGAAACAACATATGAGAGCAAGCGCAAAGACCGTGAAATCCCGGCATTTTGGAACCATTTTGACATTACTGGGCTTGAAGCCAAGCTGTATGAGATGGTTCAGCCAAAGGAACACGGTGAGTACTTTGTGTGTTTTCCTGTTGATATGGATACCGGAAGATTTACCTATGTAGCCGCAGTGAAGGGAGATGAGCTGCCCACTGAGGAGGAAGGGCTGTTCGAGGGTATCGTGCCGGAGGCAACCTATGCGGTGTTTACGACACCTCCTGCGGATTACGCGGATGGGGAATTTGTGAAGACCGTTGCCGGAACGTGGAAGTATATTTTTGAGGATTGGTTTCCTCGTTCAGGCTATGAATACGCTGCTGGTAAAGTGGAGTTTGAGTTCTATGATGAGCGTTGTCATGAAGAGACCGGAGCGGTGATGGAAATTTATATCCCTGTTATCAGGCGGGCATAGCCAGAACTGTAAGTGAACTAGAGCGATTTATAATTATTAGCCAGCGTGCAGACAAAGTCTGTGCGTTTTTTTGTTAAGAGATAAGAAAGTATAAGCTTCGGAGTAACTACATCCTTATCTCGCAAGAAAAACTACCGCTAAGCGCGGTCTGTCCTCTTAGAGATACGTCGATAGATTTTTTTCATGCCCTGAACTATAAAGTAAGACATGCATTAAACCGATACAATAATTAATTCATATAACAAAGAGTTGTCGAACAGGAGTGATCTTTTTGAGGAGCAAGGCTGCAATATTGAAGATGGCAATGGTATTTGTGTTTCTATTGAGTTTTATGCTGGATGGAAGCAGCCTAGCGAAAGTCCATGCTGAAGAGGCCATCTATACGTTTGATGTTAAGCAGAATGACGATGATTCTCTAAATGTTCAAGGGCTGGCTCCGGATGTTATCGGTGAACAGGTTAAGATTATTATTTCAACAGGTGAATTCGTCAAAGAAGGAAACGGTTTGAAATATGTGAACACCACCCTTTCCGAAACATCCGCACTTGTGAATAAGAAGGGATACTTTTCTTTAGTTACCCCACCGGTAGACAGAAACAAGGTCATAAATAAAGAAATTGGGATTACATTAATGAACGCTCATGGAAAAGAGTCCGGATATACAACAACGTTTCCAATCCCTGTCCGTGACAGATCTGATCTGTATGATAAGCCGGATTGGTATGAGTCATATAAAGATGACTCTGACTTGGAAGAAGAGGCACCGGCTGTATCGAGAAATTCGGAGCCTCTATGGCAGCAAACGATAAAGAACAAGAATAAATTTGTTGCAGGAGACAGAACCTCCTATGCTGTCGATGGAAAGGGCTCATTGTGGGCGTGGGGGAATGTTCCACCGGAATTGACCGGTGAGAAATATACGAGCAAAGCAACCCAATGGCGCCTTCCTAAGAAAGTAGAATCGATAAAGAATGTGAAGCAAATTACGGCCAACGGTGCTGCTGCCGGAACGTTGACAGAACAAGGGATCGTGTGGGTATGGGGGATTTATGAGCAATCAGAAACTCCTATAAAAGTTACCGAAATGAAGGGTGCGACGCAGATCGCCGTGGATTCAGATGGAAATGGTCTGATTCTGAACAAGAATGGTACGGTCTATAAATGGGAAATAAGCAAAACCTCAGCCTCCACAGGTACAGGAAAGATAGTTAAGCCTAGTGTAAAACTGACGACAGTGAAGCAGCTGAGCAATATAGAACAAATACATATTGGCTACCACAGCCTCTATGGAGACAACTACATGGCACTTGATAAATCCGGTGCTGTTTGGGCATGGGGAGACATGAGTATTATTTTAAGCTCCAAACAACAGGGGAATGTCACCAAGAAAAACAAAGATGGATCAGAAAGTTATTTTCATGAAAGAGTGGACACCGTGACTCCGCAGAAGCTTAAGGACCTTCCAGCCATGAAAGAGATAAGCCTTCTGAACGGACGCCCGACTTTCATTAGTGAATCCTTTGAGTTCTGGTCATACATAGATACGGATAAAGTGTTTGTACAAATTCCAGGGAAGATAGCCGATGGTGTGGTTGGGATTTTTAAGGATAGCCCCGTTGTATTAAAAAACAATGGTCGTTTCTATTCATGGGATACAGGGTCGTCATCACTAAGCAGTAAGGCATACTCAGATCTAAATGATATGGCAGCCATCACTTCCGACTCAGATCACTATTTAGGCATTAGGAATGATGGTGCTCTGATGAGTTGGGGCGCTAACAATTCAGGCCAGCTAGGCGTAAGTTCAAGTATGGCGATTCCCTACGAGCCTAGTGTAATCAAGGTGCCTTCCCCTGTCAGCGTCGCGGCTAGTGAATCACATGTATTAGCTTTAAGCAAAAATGGAGCGGTGTATGGTTGGGGAGATAACCGGAAAAATCAGATCAAGGAAGGGTCTGCGGCAGAAATTTTATCGCCTGTTTCCTTGGGTGTCTTTAAAGATGTAAATAAGCTAGAGGCTGGACAAAACTTTTCCCTGCTTCTGAACAAGAAGGGGGAATTGTACGGATGGGGCGATCTTAACTGGCTCGGAATTAAAAAAGTAACCGGGACTCCTACGCTTATAGATCTCGTGCCTGAGCCTATCGCCGACATTCAGGTGTATGAGCGGTCTGTTGCAGTTTTAACCAAGAACGGAAATGTGTATCAGTTGGGTGGCGTTGCCTGGAATAATAGCGGGGCCGAGCAATATGTGCATAATCATTACCGTAAAATCGAAATTAGTGATGTGAAAGCGGTATCCATGGGAGGCTTTCGTGGGTATGCCGTGAAAAAGGACGGTACGCTGTGGTATTGGAAAAACAGCATTATTCGTGGAAAGACGCAGGCCAAGGTTATGCCCGGATTTAAAAATATTGTGGATGTGGCATCTGCACAAGCAAATGGAGATTATCTGGTCGCTAGAGACCGGAAAGATGAACTGTGGGCATGGGGGGATAATACTGCAAGACAGTTGAGTCATCGTGTGCTGTCGCAAATGTATAACCCGTTGAAAATTACAGATAAGCCCATCCAGATTACCGAAAGAGAATTAACCTCGGTAGGCAAAAATCTAAATGTGCAGTCGATGTCACTGAGCAAGAATGGGGGTCTGCTTATAACCAAGAACAATGAGATGCTCTTTTTCGGATACACGGCAGTTGTAACAAAGAGTGGAAAATTGTATCAGAATGTATCCTTTGTTGAAACGGCTGATCGTAATATGTACTGGATTCGTGGAGAGAAACTGTGGGTGCACGGGTATAACAACAAGTTTGGTCAGCTCGGTATTGGAGTGAAGGGGTATTATGAGTCTCCGCAGCGAGTGTTAACCCCACCAGGGTTTACCGTGAAATAGATATATGGTTTAAAGGGAAAATATATGGAGCTTACTTACATCCGCTGAATTCAGCGGATGTTTTTTTAGCTCTGAAATAATAGGCATATTAGGGTTGACAGAGGAGTATAAATAAAGTATCTTAATATCAAGGTTATTAACTTTATTAAAGTAAGTTAGTTGAAAGGGGTAAGTTTCAGAATGAATAAGTTGTAGCTCCTAATAGCTCGTTAATAGCTCATAATCGATCAGAAATCGAAGCTGTTTTTGGACATATATCTTAACATCGAGATTTTTTTGGTGAACAAACTAAACTCAAAATTTAATGGAGGAATTAATAATGAATATGGAATTAGGATTGCTTATTCTTCGTCTGGTGCTCGGTTTGTCGTTCATCGCGCACGGTGCACAGAAATTGTTCGGTTGGTTCGGCGGTTACGGTCCGAAAGGAACCGGCGGTTGGATGGAGTCGATTGGTATTAAGCCTGGTGTCACCATGGCTGTGATGGCCGGCCTGATGGAGTTTGTTGGCGGATTGCTGTTTGCATCCGGATTTCTGACCATCCTTGGTGCTGCGCTGATTATCCTTGCAATGCTTGGAGCCATCGTCAAAGTGCACGGCAAGAACGGGTACTGGGCAACAGCAAATGGATATGAGTTTAACCTTCTCATTATAGCTGTTGCTCTGGCTGTCGCCTTGATGGGTGCAGGAGCCTACTCGCTGGATGCCGTTATTTTTAACTGAGACTAACTAAAAATTTGATAAATGGAGTAGTACAAAGTATGGATAATACTTTGTACTACTCTTTTTTTATGCTCTGAATTCAACTCTGGGTTGAATCCCAGCCAAAATCAATTGTGAAGTTATTGTGCACGCCTTTTATCATTAATAAACTTGAGCTATAGGGAGTGATAACGAATGAAAGAAAAACTGGCTAAAAACATTAACATTTATCGTAAAGAAAAAGGATTAACACAGGAGGGGCTCGCACAGATTCTGGGGATCACCTATCAGGCGGTGTCCAAGTGGGAAACGGCTCAAACGATGCCCGACATATCCATTCTGCCGGCATTGTCTCAGGTGTTGGGGGTGAGCGTCGACAAGCTTTTAGGATATGTTTCGAGTGATAAGCCAATCACTATTTATGAGCAAGAATACAAGACACCTGAATACTATTGGGGACTTGAGCCGTCACGAACATGCTACCAGGTGCTTGAACTGATGCCGCCAACAAGACATCTGAAACTGCTGGACATTGGCTGCGGTGAGGGGAAAGATGCCGTGTTTTTTGCCAGAAATGGATATGATGTAACTGCATTTGACGTCTCTGATGCCGGTATTGAGAAGACGAAGCGGCTTGCTGACAAGATCGGTGTACCTATTCATGTTTTTAAAGCTGATATTTTGGATCACCGATTGGATTCCAGCTTCGACATTATCTACTCTAGCGGTGTTTTGCACTACATCAAGCCAGATTACAGGGATGAGATTTTCAGCAATTACAAGCAATTTACGAATCCGAACGGTATCCATGTATTTAATGTTTTTGTGAATAAACCGTTTATAGCTCCACCACCTGAAAACGAACCAAATGCGTATAAGTGGATTTCCGGAGAATTGCTTACGCATTATCATGACTGGTTGATCCAAGACAGCTCCGAAGTAATATTCGACTGCAATTCATCCGGTATTCCGCACCAGCATGCGATGACAAAAATGATTGCCCGCAAAAAGCCTAGCTGAAAGCTAGGCTTTTGAGCGACCTCAAACACCATATTCGGATGTCTGTGCCTTGTACAACCACTAACAGAAACCTTATCGTCCGTATACCCCTTTTTGAACATCTGCATAAATTCATCATGCGGGTCATTTTTGCATGTAACAAAAGCGAAATTTTTTTTCTTCACAAACCATGTTGACATTACCGAACTACAATTGTAGTATTAACTAGTAACTACAGCTGTAGTCTTACCAAATTATAACTTATAGGAAAGGAGTATTACAGAATGAAAGCAGCGACAAAAGTAGCAATCGCAACACTAAGCAGCATTTTATTACTGGGTTCTTCCGTAAACCTCGCGGCGGAGGCGGCATCCTCCCAGACGGCGGCCCCAAAAACCGCTGTGAAAAAAGAAGCCAAATCAACCAAGGCTATACCAGCAAAGGACAAAAAGTTTATCGAAAATGAGATGAATAGGATTAAAGAGCAGGCTGAAAAATCGGATGATGTGTTTGTCTTGTATCATAAATACAAGGAATTGAATAATGGATTCGATATAAGCTTTTGGGGAGGGACCAAACATTACACCACATACGAGGATTATTTGAAGAAAGCTTCTACCTTGGAAGGCTCCATCTTGGCGCAGCCTCCCAACCTGCCAAAGGGATATAAGTTTTCCAAAGCGAGAATTGAAGGCCCAACAAAAGGAAAGTTCATTGATGAAGTGAGAGCCGAAGGTAAAAAAAGTGGAAAACCCATCTACGTAAAAAAGATAGATTGGAAAGAGGCGGCAACCATCCGTCTTGAGTATACGAACGGGAAAGACACGCTGGTCATTTCTAAATATACATTGGATTCAGAGGGAAGCAAAAAGAAAGGTTTCTTTGAAGATGACTTCCCGGCGAATGTCTATCCAAAATATGTTTTTTGGCACACCGACAAATTCGAATATAGTATTTCAACCACCACAGATATGCCTAAGGAACAAAAAATTGAAATTCTGAAAGCAGCGGTAAAAAAATAATATTTTGAGCTAAATAGGGTTCTTTTGTAGATCATCGTTCCAACAGGCGGTGTGAAACATTTTTGCATGTAACAAAACGAGATATTTTTCTCTACCAAAACATGTTGACATTACCAAACTACAAATGTAGCATATATTGTAACTACATATGTAGTCTAAGTGAATTGACTTTGGAGGTTTCATGCATGAATCAAATACCATCGATTACGGATGCAGAACTGGAAATCATGCGCGTCTTATGGACAAATCCGGATTGCCCATCTATTGAGGTCGTAAAGCAAATGACGGATCAAATGGGTTGGAGCCCGAATACGACCCGGACGCTTCTCAGCCGATTGGTGCAGAAGGAAGCGGCGAGGGCGAAGCTGGAAACGAACTCGAAGCGTACCCAACTGTTTTATCCTCTCATCAGCGAGCAGGAATACCTGCGATCCGAAACCAAATCCTTTATGAAAAAGCTGTATGGCGGGGCATTAAAGCCGATGCTGGCCAATTTCTTAGAGGATAAAAAGCTGAATGCGCAGGAAATCGAAGATCTGAAGGCTCTATTTGACGAAAACGGCAGCTACGGTGAACCGGAAAAGAGAGATACGTGATGAGTCCTTCATTGCATGCAAGTTTATTATCTTTTTTTGAATGGATAATCCGTGGATCATTCATGGCCGGTATCCTGATTGTCCTTGTCCTCATCCTGCAATTTTTAATGAAAAACAAGCTCGAAGCCAGATGGAAGTATTTGCTTTGGGTTCCTGTAGTAATCCGCTTGCTGCTTCCTTGGGCACCGGAATCTTCGCTTAGCCTGTATAATGTTTTTTCTCTTGAGGGCATAGTTCATCAGCAAACTCAAGGTTCGTCGTTCTGGCATAATTTGTGGAAAGGATCAGGGGCCGAGAGCGAAACAGCAGCTCATGTAGAGCAATCTTTCATAGTAGAGAGAAACAGCCTTATAAGGGAAACGGGGGAAGCGCCGATTCCGCCTCGTGAATCAGGAAACACGCAGAAAACGCACTTCTGGTGGAGCGGGTTCAAGCAAATGGGCTTCACCAGTATACTGATGTCGGTTTGGCTTGCGGGTGTGCTGTTTCTTGCAGCGAAAACGATATACGACCACCTTCGATTGAAACAAGCCCTACGCGCAGGCCGCTCTATTGAAACGCCTTTTTTATCGGCATTGTTTCATGAGACGAAGCAGCTATTGGGCGTGAAGCGTAAAGTGCGGTTTGTGGCGTCGGAGAGCATTCCCGGACCTGCCGTGGTCGGTTTTTATAAACCAGCGGTTGTTATTTCCCCTAATTTGCTTGTCACGTTGAAAAAGGAACAAATTCAATATATTTTGGCACATGAGTTCGCCCATATACGGCGCTGGGATGTGGCGGTGAATTGGATCATGCACATTATTCTGATCCTTCATTGGTTTAATCCATTATTATGGCTTGCCGTACATAAAGCAAGGCAGGATCAAGAGATGGCCTGCGATGCATGCATGCTGGATCGGATGAGCCCGCAGCAAAACAATGCATACGGGCAAACGATCATCCATGTGCTGGAATATTTTTCGGGAAACCATCATCAGCCGGGGCTTGCCGGCCTGTCCGCCACGCATAAACAAATGAAAAGGAGACTTACAATGATCAAACACTTTAACAAAAAATCTTATCGCCTGTCCATTTTGGGGATGACGATGATTCTGGCGCTTGGCAGCGTGACGCTGGTTAATGCTAAGGAAAACGATGCAAAGAGCGCTCCACAAGCGGCTTCCGTTCAATTGGAACAGGATTCAAAATCCGCTGTGAATAATCAGCTGAATTATAGCCTTCCTAAGGAAATCATGGCTTCTTCGGAGAATCTTGAGAGCTACAAGAAAGAACACGAAAAAGCTGTTAAAAAAGCAGCGGAAGCAGCCAAAGCTATACCTGCAGAGGACAAAAAGTTTATCGAAAGTGAGATCGATCGAGTTAAGGAGCTAACCCAAGAGTCGGGTGATATGTATGTCTTGTATCATAAATATAAAGACTTGAACAGCGGACTTGATCTAAGCTATTGGGGAGGGATAGATCATTACACCTCATACGAGGACTACTTGAAAAAAGCTTCTACTTTGGAGGGCTCCATCTTGGAGCACCCTTCAAATCTCCCAGAGGGATATAAATTCTCCAAAGTGAGAATTGAAGGTCCAACAGAAGGAAAGTTCATTGATGAAGTAAGAGCCGAAGGTAAAAAGAGCGGAAAGCCGATCTACGTGAAAAAGATAGATTGGAAAGAGGCGGCAACCATCCGTCTTGAGTATACGAACGGAAAAGACATATTAGCCATTTCTAAATATACATTGGATTCAGAGGGAAGCAAGAAGAAAGGTTTCTTTGAAGATGACTTCCCGGCGCATATCTATCCAAAATATGTTTTTTGGCACACCGACAAATTCGAATACAGTATTTCAACCACCACAGATATGCCTAAGGAACAAAAAATTGAAATTCTGAAAGCAGCGGTAAAGGAATAATATTTTTGAATAACCGAATCGATTAAACGCAAAGCAGCCTGTCACATTCAAAGTGACAGGCTGCTTGTTTTTTTATTTTGGGACAGGCAGGTGGAATTCCAATTCTGGAATATACACTTTTTGCTCCTCTTTCTGAACGTACGGTTTAATGGTGATCGTTTGCGGAGGAGTAGAGAATGGCTCGAACATTAAAGAGTACTGGAAAATTCCGCCAGACCCGTGTCCACTTGCACCGATTGATGGAGCTAGTTCGCCTTGTTCATTCATCACATCATAATCAATGTTAATGGAACCCATTACTTTATATTGATCAGGAATATCTTCAGCAATTTCTTGGATGTCCTGTCCTGGCTTACCTGTGATCGTTACTTCCAGCCGCATCGTAGCTGGGGTCATTTCAAATTTCTTGATACTTATATTGATATTGTCATGTGATTTTAGTTCTTCCGACGTCAGAATCACATTATTTAGCGTACTCTTCTTAACCGGAATGTTGATTTTGAACTGCTGCTGGGTTTCTATGTCCCAGATCACGACACTTAATTTGAATTCATCAGGTAAGCTGTCTGGTACCAAAGTTACAATGGTAGAATTCTTTGTGTCCTCTGCTGAGTAAGACATGCTATAGCCAACATTTAATTCTTTGTCATCTGCAAAGAATCGTATGTAACTACTTTCTTTTTTTTCATTTATATGGTCCCACCAATCTCCAAACGCTTCATTCTTACCATCACTTGTTTCTCGCGTTAGTACCATGGAAATACGGCTACCGTCATACAGTAGCTCTGAGATACTTAGTGTAGTTCCATCATGAGTTACACTCTGATTTGCATCAGTCGTTAGTCCCTGCTTGCTTGCTGTTTTAAGTCCTTCATCGCCTACCTTTAAAAAGAGACTTCCAACAATCGGTATATTCTTTAGCGTTTCGGCCATCACAGGGGAGATGAAACCCGATCCGATAATAAGCAATCCTGATGCAGCAACTGCGGCCAGTATGCCAGCCAAACGCCGCTTCTTCCGTACAGGTCGTTTTTTATGATTGAGCAGGGAACCTTTCTCCAAGCTCTGATAAGTATTGTCGAGACGTGACCTGATCATTTCCGGTAATTCCTGTACTTCTTCCTTCATCTGCTCAAGTTCGTGATTAAGGTCATTGTTCATACGTTAATCTTCCTTTCCCTGTGATTAGCCAGCCACTGTGACAACGTTGTCCGGGCTCTATGGAGACGTGTCTTAACAGTGCTTTCATTCAAATCGAGCATTTCTGCAATCTGGCGTAAAGGCAAATCATGAAAATAGTGCAAAATAACGATCGTTCGCGACACTTCTTCCAATCTGTACACAGCTTCACGCAGGTCTATGTTCAAATCTGTGTTCGGTGTAGAGCTTTGTGCGTCCTCATGGCCGAACAGGGATACCACATTACTGCGTTTGCGGAGAATCGTATTGCATTCGTTAATGAGGATGCGGAACAGCCATGTTTTGAAAAAAGACGGATTTCTTAAATTAGCAATCGACTTGTAGGCTTTCAATATGGCTTCTTGCATTGCATCGGCACAATCCTCATCCTGTCTGACAATCGCCTTCGCTATGTTGTACATCTGTAACTCTAGTGGCTTTATGAGATGGATAAACGCCTCATGACTTCCTTTCTGGGCGCGCTCAACCTCTAGTTCCTGCTCAAATTCCAAAACTAAAAACCTCCCTTCAAAGGGTTAATGATCGATATATTAAATGATTAAATTCATTAATTAGATGGCCGGATCTTCCAGAAGGTTACAAACCCTGTCTGTATTATATAATTGAGAGAGGATTCTACAAAGGAGGATCGTTATGGGAAGGTTTAAGGTTCGCTCCATGCAGGTTTGCAATATAAACAACGGCGGTTGTTTGTATGGAGCTGATTAAATATGACCGCTGAATTCACATCGGGTGATTTTGATTTATTTTGCAAACTTTGCTGCCTTGAAAATCAACTATTTTCATAAGGAGCAGAGTCTGGAATGAAGTATATCAATGCAGATGAAATATTTCCTGCAGAATTGCTGAAGGAAATTCAGAAATATGTTCACGGCGGCGGTATCGTATACGTCCCTAAGCCGAAAGGATTGCGCAAGAAGTGGGGCGAAAATACAGGAAGCAGAACATATCTGAACCATAGAAACGATAAGATCCGTCAGCAATTTTCTTACGGAGTTACCATGAATCAATTGTCGGATCAGTTTTTCCTGTCCATCGACAGCATTAAGAAAATCGTGTATTCCAAAAAATAAGTGTCAGGGGTCACGTTGGAATCTATTCTGACGTGGCCTTTTTGTGTAAAACATTTTTTTAACCGTTTGTTATATTTTTTTCAAAATACAATGACCTCACAATGGTAGCAGGTAAACTACCTTAGGAGGAGAATAGATGAAACCATTTTTTCAATATGATACGGATGATCACCGAAGAGATTTGTTAATTCGGGCTGGGAAAGTCACTTTGACGGCACTTCAGCAGTATGATGTGGCATGGGATAAGATTCAATTTATTGGCCTATCGGACACGATTACGTATAAAATAGAGGCAAGTCCTACGGGGGCATATTTGCTGCGGATTCATTCGGATCGGATGAGCAAAGAGGAAATTCGTTCAGAGCTTGTATTTCTTCAAGCATTGAACAAGTTGGAGGATCTGAGTGTGCCTGTTGGAGTGGCTAACCGTGATGGCTCTTATGTGTTGGAAGTGGACACCGATGAGGGATACCATCGTCCCTATGTCACGATAATGCACTGGGTTGAGGGAGAGCATCTGAAGGAGATCACGGATGATCACGCTTTTCAAATGGGGCTGTTGATGGGGAATCTTCATCAAGCTACGATGGATTTCAACCCTCCGGCCGATTTTGTTCGGCCTGCATGGGATGTTGACAGTTTCAGGACAAAGATGGCGAGGCTGGAACGGTACTATTCTTGTTTTTTATCAAGTGAAGGATGGGGTTTATATCAAGCGGCGGCTGAGAAGATACGATCGGATTTTTCTGCCATGAGTTCAAACGATGATAACTACGGCCTCATTCACGGTGATTTGCACTCGGGGAATATCGTGTTCAGCGAAGAACTGCCTGCACCGATTGATTTTGGAATGTGTGGATATGGATATTTTTTGTACGATATAGCAGGTGCGTTATTAGAGCTTAATCCGAAGCTTCGAAGGAAGTATATCCAAGGCTATGAGAGTATAAGGAGACTTGAAAGCGGCTATGTCCGGCATCTGGAATGTTTCTTTGTCATGGTTATGATTGAGAACTACTGCCACCATTCCTCAGATCCGAGGGAGACGTCCAGTCTGATTCATGAACAACCTTACGCCCAGGCGTACATTAGACAATATTTGAATGACATTTCATTTTTGTTTGAAGGGATTGAATCCGTCACGCCGGGGATTCCATCTGTTATGGATAGGAATACTTGACACTCCCACCCCTAAAGGGGCAAGTCTGCTGGTGCAGATAGGATTCTTGAGTAGTTAACGCCCTCAGTCCATTTCTGTTTTGGACAACTCTCAAGTTTAGGGCGTGTCATCGCCCCTCCTAAGACAGTGCATATAGCATCTTAGGCTCTCACCCTATTACCAGATGAGACAGGTTGTTTGCTCAAATGTTTTAGCGTCTTGTTCTTGACGACTTCATACATTTTACGTGGCGAAAGAGTTAGTCGCCACAACCCCATATGTATACTATTTTCAAAGAGCGAGCATACGTTCACTATACCCTAACTTGCATTGTAGGACAATGAAGCTGTCTAATGACAACCCTTGCCCTAAGTGGATTCATCCCATGCCTAAAGGCTAGGGCTTTTTCGGCTAGAATCTGTAAGAAAATAGGGTATAGCTAAGGTGTTTGATGTGAATATATGTTTTTATGACGAGCTGAAATACTTTCAACGAAATGAAGAGAAGAGGTTAATATCATGTACGAATTAAAAACGAAGCAAACAGATAACAGTGTTCTTGAGTTTATTGAAAATGTCGATAACCCCAAAAAACGTGAGGACGCGTACAAATTGCTGGATATTTTTACGGACACAACAGGTCATGAGGCGAAGATGTGGGGGCCGACCATTATTGGATTTGGTGCCTATCATTATAAATATGAATCCGGTCACGAAGGCGATGCGCCGTTGGTAGGTTTTTCACCCCGTAAGGCCAAAATCAGCTTATACTTCGCAACCGGTAATACAGAGCGTGAGGCTTTGTTGAAGGATTTCGGAAAGCATACAGCTGGAAAAGCGTGCGTGTACATCAACAAGGTTGCGGATATTGATACGGAAGTTTTAAAAGCGTTGATTAACCAGTCCGTAGATTTCCTGAAGAAGACTTATCCGAATCAATAGATAGAACGTCCGGGAGAAATGCTGAACGCAGGAGGCGTTAAGGATTAGGGAGCTAAGCTGCGTACCTGGTCCATCGTCTCTTGAATTTTGTCCAGTGTTTGGGACATTTCCGTGTTTTTAAAATCGGTCACGCCATTTTTGATTTGTTCTTTGTAGCCCTCAATTTGTTGGCTTAGCGTTTCATTGTAGCCGGCAAGCTGCTCGTGAATGTCCTTGGCAAACGCAGGAGCTTCCAGCCCGTTAAATTCAGAGATGCGGGCCTTCATGTTGTCCAGCTGCTCGGTTAGCTTTTCCATAGCATTGCTATTGCTCACGGCCTCTTGTGCCAGATCAGGGATGCTGCCTGCAAACTGAGACGCTTCGTTAATAAACGAGGTGGCCTGCTCTGTGTAGTCCAAAGAATTGTTCACTTCCTCTACCACGGAACAACCGGATAACAGAATGAGCGCAAGTGTGATGCCGAGCCATCTTAATTTCATGCGAAAACCTCCTGGTCACAAAAAATGATGTTTCTTAATCTTCTACTACGTAAGAAAGAAGGATTGGTTTGACCCAATCCCTAATGGTTACCCAGTTTAACCGTTTGTTGAAAATGACATAAGGCTTAAAGTGGCTTGCTATTGTCAGAACAATCGGCTGCGGATCACGCCAATTAAGCCCATGATACTCACGATGATGGCCCCTAAGGTGGTAGCTTCTAACGCAAGGTTTTCTACTTCAGGAGGAGATAAGACGGGAGTTCCCGGACCCAATGGTTTGACATCTAAATCTGAGGAAAGAGCCGTGTTGCCGCACAAGTTAGGACTCAGCTTTCCGTTTTGTTTACCTGCAAATACAATATATTCCTCTCCTGGTTCGAAATAGATCCACATATTTGCCTTCAGCGTAACCGTTGCTTGTGAGGAGTCACCTTTCCACCACGTGGACACCCGGAAGGTTGAAGAATTAGACGTTTCGGAGACGAGCGTGCCTTTAAATGTCAGTGCGGAATAAGCCATTTCTTCCGTCACAGGTTTCGGCGGAGCAGCACACTTCAAGGCTGAAGCTTCCGGCACACGAAAAGCAAACATCAGACTTAAAGCACATGCAGCAGCAGCTAGTAACTTTATTCCCCTGTTCATCATTAACTCCCCTTTATGAATCCATTTTCTTTTCTGACGAACAATGTAATTCAAGGGTTGCAGTAGGAACGATAATTCAGCAGTTCATTGACGGCTGAATATAAAAATCCGCTACTTCATGAAGCAGCGGATTGGTCATTACTTAATACTTCTTTTTTTATAAAGATAGTTCGTTTTCAATTTCCATCATCATATCGAAGGCACCTGTAGAGATATTGGCACATACCGCAAGCTTGATGTCTGTAGCAGGATAATAAGCCGAATGAAAGCTCACTCCTGGGTCATAGCCCATCACATGATACTTCAACACACTTTCGTTTTTCTTTCCGATCCACACGCCATAACCGTAGAAATTACCGTCTTCGCTTTCGGCATGAGGAGTAAGTAATTTTGTAGTAAGTGTTTTACCTAATAGCTTGCGGCCCATAAGCGCGTCCCAGAATCGAAGCATATCCGTCGTTGTAACAAAAGCCCCACCGTCAGAACCACCTTGTACCGGCAGCGAATACATATTTGTTTTCCACGTACCATCTTCAAGATCAATGTAGCCGATTGCCGTATTTCCTGGAAGGGCATCGAGTGCGAAATAACCGGAATCCGTCATTCCTGCCTTATCAAAAATATGTGATTGTACATAGTCTGTAAATTTCAAACCACTGACGTTCTCGATTATTAATCCAAGCAGGATGAACCCTGCGTTGTTGTAGTGAAACCGTTCGCCCGGCGCAAACTTCATATGCCCATCTTGAAACAGCGGCAGGAAATCGTGCAATCGGCGCATATGGTACATAGGCCTCTCAATCCACAATTCCTCAAAGTCATCCATTACTTCTTCATCAAAATAATCAGGTACACCGGATGTGTGCGTCAGAAGGTGGTGTATTGTGATATTCTCGTTGAAGTGAGGAAACTCTACGTCAAGGCATTCACTTAGCTTGGTTTCTAGGGAAAGTTTACCTTCTTCTACAAGCTGACAAATGGCAGTAGCCGTGAAAATTTTACATCCGGATGCAATACCGTAACGTGTACCTGTACGATTGTTCAATTGTTCTGCCCGATTGGCATACCCATAGCCGGTGTGGACAAGAACGTCATTCTTATGTTTAACAAGGATCGTTCCAGAGAATGAATTGTTCTTTTGAACATTTTCGATACGTGACATTAAACGAGTAGTCATGGATTTTTCCTCCTAAGTATGTAATTAAAAACCCGCAAGGATGTCCTCCTACGACTTGAGGATCAACTTGCGGGTTATACTGCTGTATGCTGCAATTGTGTGATTGTCTGGTTTTTTCCGCTACGCTTGGCTGCATACAGCATGGAATCGGCTTCCGAGAAAATAGCGGCCTTGCCTGTACCGTAGCGGTAAGACGCGAGGCCGATGCTAACAGTTACGTTCTTGCCGTTCATCTCATGATGGCTCAGGGTCTCAATCTGTGTCCGGATGCGTTCGATCATTTCGAACGCTTGCTGCGGGGTCTTGTCCGTAAAAATCACGGCGAATTCCTCACCGCCAAATCTTGCTGTAATATCGTCTGGAGATAGAATCGCCTGCTTTATGACCCTGGACACGCGCCCAAGGATCACATCACCTACGGCATGTCCGAACGTATCGTTTACATGTTTGAAATTGTCGATGTCGATAATGGCTAATTGCAGCGGCAGCTCATATTTATCGCTTTGGACAATCAGATCATCCAGATATTCATGAAACGTCTTATGATTATACATATCCGTCAGAGCGTCAAACTTGGTCTGCCGGTCCATGATCACCGTCCGGATGAGCAAATCCTGTTCTGACTTAATGGATTTGCTTAAGTGTCTGTTAATTTCTTTTCCACGATTCAGAAGCCCGTATAGAATAACAAAGGACCCCAGCATAACAAATATATAAGAGATAAGCCCGTATATATCGCCTAATTTAAGAAGCTCTGGATTAAATGTATAGAATGCAGTGGTAACTACAGCATTGGCAGCCAGTGCAAAGACTAGTTTCCGTTGCTTATCGAAGAACAGGGATATGATCATGGGAAGCAGGAGTATGTATTTGATTCCGTCTACCGTTTCGTTACAGAAGATCAGGACGGTTGAGAGGGCGGTACCGGTCAAAATAATGAGGTAGGAGCTCTCCCTTTTCAACCGTCGGATAATAAATTCACTGCTTCCCATAATCAAAAGCTGAAGTGTTAAGAGATTCACCATATTATGAACGAGGATATCGCTCAAATCGAACACCTGATAGCGAGTCGTAATGAACAAGGCCACAAGCTCCGCAAGCAGTGAAATGAGGACGATAACCCAATAAAAATTCATGATTTTGCGGTTCCACACGCTCCGACGGTCATCTTTCCACTGGACCTCGCTCATTGTTGATCTCACCACCCTCACCGCTCGGTTAACGGAAATAAATTGTTAATTATTGTAAAATATGACTGCTGATATATTCATTGTAATATAGGGTCTGAGAATAATCTATATAATTTACTAACGCTCTATAGTTGTCTGGCCTCCAAGCGTCTTGCGGCAATGGACAGCAAATAATTGACAGTGAAATACAACACCGAAGCCAGAAGGAGCGCCGGGATGACGTACCTAAAGTTTGATCCGCTCAAAATCTGCACATTATGCATCAATTCTGGCAGCGAGATGATGACTGCAAGGGACGTATCCTTCAGCAGAGAGATAAATTGGCTCACCAGTGGAGGAGACATACGGCGTAAGGCAAGAGGCATAACGACGTGCCGCAGCGTTTGAAAATGGCTTAGACCAGAAGACCTGGCAGCTTCAATCTGTCCCTTATCGATAGACACCAGACCACTGCGGACAATTTCTGCGACCATGGCCCCTTCAAAAATGCTCAGACCGATCACTGCAGCCCAGAACACGGGAATTTTTATACCCGTTTGTGGCAGAACAATTCCGATGAAAAAGATGATTAACAGGAGCGGAAGGTTGCGAATGATGTCTACAACAAATGCGGTGAGGCGGGAAATGACAGGTGCGCGGATATATCGTACCGTGCCAAGCAAGGTTCCGATCACGAAGCTGAACACAATAGACAAGCCGGCAACCTGCAGCGTAATTAGAAACCCATGCAGAAGATAACGCAGGTTGGGCCAGGAATATGCACCGATAAAATCCATTTGCTGTTGCCTCCTTTTTAATGTAGGCCGATGATTTCATAGCAGGTTCCTTGGGCAGTAGACGTTATTAATGAAGCCTAGGAGCTTCTGGCAAATCGGCGTTCCAAATAATGAACAGCAAAGCTGAGAGGCACGGTAAGTACGAGATAGAATAGGGAGACAATGATATAAACCGTGATTGGGAGGAAGGTGTCGGAATTGATAAGATCGGCGTAGTACATGAGATCGAGGCCTGCAACCACACTCAATATGGATGAGTTTTTTACCAAATTGATGAGTTGGTTGCCAATGGCTGGGAGGACGATTTTGATCGCTTGAGGAAGTACGATATGGCGCATGTTTTGGAGGTAGCTCAGCCCGGATGAACGGGCGGCTTCCGATTGTCCAGCAGGAACAGCTTGAATGCCTGCACGGATGGCTTCAGCTATAAAAGAGGATGTATAGACGGTTAATCCCAGCGTGCCGGAGATGAAGCCGCCCAGTGGAATACCGAGAGAAGGAAGGCCAAGATAGAAAAAGAAGACCACGATGAGCAGCGGTATGTTGCGGATAAACTCCACATATGCGGTTCCAACAATATTCAGCATCCGTATTGGTGAAATTCGCATGATGGCTGCAATTGTACCAAGTACCAGGCTGCCCACGAGTGCCATCAAGCTGATCCAGATCGTATTTCCGAAGCCTTCAATGAACCGATCCCAGTGATTGAACAACACATTAATATCCCATAAACGACTCAAGGTCCAGGCAACCTCCTTCCGTCGTGCTGAAAATTATTCCGGCTTTATACCCATCCATTGCTCGTATAACTTGTCATATTCACCGCTGTCCTTCATTTCCTTGAGCAGCTCATTGACGGTGTTTACGAACTCAGTATCTCCCTTCCGGATCGCAATGCCATACGGTTCATCGGTAAAGTTGCCTCCCACAAGCACATAATTGGAGTCCTGCTGTTGCATGCCAAGCAGGATGGAATTATCTGTGGTCAGCGCATCGCCTTGATTGGCCTTAAGCGCAGTAAAGGCATCTTGATAGTTCTCGAATTCCAGAACAGTTGCGTCCGGGGCTTTCTCGCGGATGTTTTTAGCTGAGGTGGACCCTTTAACAGCGAGTACCTTGGAATCCTTCGTCAAGCTTTCCAATCCTTGAATCGGGCTTCCTTTCTTCACAAGCAGTGATTGCCCGGCTTCGAAATATACATCGCTGAAGTCGACCTGCTTTTTACGTTCTTCGTTAATGGTCATCGTGGCGATAATAAGATCGATGTCACCGTTTTGGAGCAGCGGAATACGGGTTTTGGACGTCACTTCCTTGAGCTCAACCTTGGTTTCGTCACCGAGTACTTTTTTGGCCAATGCTTTAGCAATATCAATATCAAAGCCTTCCACTTTTCCGGTTGCTGGATCCTGCAAACCGAACAGCTTGGTGTCATATTTGACGCCTGCGATCACCTTGCCCCGTTTCTTAATCGCGTCCAGTGAATCGGGCGCCTTTTCTCCGCATCCCGAAACAGCCAGTGCCACAAGCAGTGACAGAATGGCGGCCGCCCATCGGAATTTTCTCCTTTTATTTATACTCATCCTCATTCCCCTTTCAAAAATCGTCTATGTTAGTGATGAATCAACCGGCTGAGAAATACCCTTGCCCGTTCTTCTTCGGGATTGTCGAAGAAGGAGCCAGATGCGGTGTCTTCCACAATTCTGCCTTCATCCATAAAGATGACGCGGTCCGCTACCTCGCGTGCAAAACCCATTTCATGCGTAACGATAACCATCGTCATTCCTTGATGCGCCAGAGAACGCATAACGTCCAGCACCTCACCGATCATTTCAGGATCTAGGGCTGAGGTTGGCTCATCAAACAGCATGATTTTGGGGCTCATTGCGAGCCCTCTCGCAATCGCTACCCTCTGCTGCTGACCCCCGGACAATTGGGACGGATAGCTGTCCGCTTTGTCGGCAATGCCAACTCTTTTTAAGTACGACATGGCTGTCTCCGTCGCTTTTTCCTTTGTCATTCCGAGAACCTTCACCGGTGCCAAAACAATGTTGTCAATCACCTTCATGTGCGGATACAGGTTGAAATGCTGAAAGACCATGCCGATTTCACGGCGGAAGCGGTTGATGTCGATCTTTTTGTCATGAAGAGATATTCCGTTTACGACCAAGCTGCCCTCGGTAATCTGCTCTAGTCGGTTAATACATCGCAGCAGGGTACTCTTGCCGGAACCCGAAGGACCAATAATAACGACAACTTCGCCATGCTGGATCGTTAGGTTAATGTCTTGAAGCACATGGAAGCGGCCAAAGTATTTTTGAACACCGGTGAATTCAATCAATGGTAATCCCCCCTTAACGGCTAAGCTGAATATGGTTGGTTCTAAAGGCGTTTGCCTGATCAAAGCGGGTGCTAGGCCCTTTTAACACTGGTATGGTTGACGTAGCTTGTTCCATAACCTTTTGCCGTGAAAAAATAAGTTGCATATGGTGTCTGTGTCTATAATAATAGAGACTATTCTATTAAAGGTCGGGGATAAGAAGGCTTGCTTACGATGCCCGCTACGCGGGCCCTGGAGTATTCGAGATTGAATTGATGAACGCTTAACAATACGAAGAAAGGAAGATGCTGGATGGCTGAACAAAGCGAGATATCTTCTTCATTGTACGAGCTCTTGAACGGGGGGGATCTAGAGGGCAAGCAGCATGTGGCCATGATGCTTTTGACGGTAACCGAAGATGAGTGGCCTCATACGGCAATGGTTAGTGTGGGGGAAGTTGTCGCTTTGGATACGAAAAGGCTTCGGCTGGCGCTATGGCCGGGTACGATTACGACCGGGAACATCGTCCGTAGCGGACAGGCCACGCTTGTTGCCATTCATGACGGTGTTGCCCATTACGTACGGCTCAGGCTGTCCCGTTTATCAGAGCTTCCCCTTGCTCGTCATCCACGTGAACGTTTTGCTGCGAAGGTCGTCGCGGTGCGGGAGGATATTGCCAAATATGCCGACATCAACTCTGGTATGACCATTACATTGAAAGATCCCGTTGATGTGCTTAACCGCTGGAGAGAGACGATTCTCGAACTGCAGGAATAACAGACGGATACCTTACGGTGTATGACAGGGCCTTCGGATAATTTCGGAGGTTTGTTATATTTTAGTCACTTTTTGCATAGTATAATAATAAAGACTTCTTCCAAAAACATTTTTAAAAAACATGATTTCAACATTTGCCAACGTACTCTAAATGTGATAATATAGGAATATCGAAATCGACCTGAATTCACATATTGTAGAGGGTTGTATTTTCAGGGTAACCCTGTACAATATGTGAATTTTTTTATTCGTCTACGAAGTAAAAAAAGGTCATGTAAATAATCTTCAAGGAGGTACACCCCATGCAAACAGGAACTGTTAAATGGTTTAATGCAGAAAAGGGCTTCGGTTTTATCGAAGTTGAAGGCGGAAACGATGTATTCGTTCACTTCAGCGCGATCCAAGGCGATGGCTTCAAAACGTTGGACGAAGGACAACGCGTAGAATTCAACATCGTTGAAGGAAACCGTGGACCACAAGCTGAAAACGTTGTAAAACTGTAAGACCAAAAGGCTGGCTGCCCTTAATGTGCGACATTAAGGGCAGCTTTGTTTTATATTCTGCGACGAGGACAAGGAGGAGTGTTCATGTATTCGCGTAAAAACGCTATGGAAAGCATACCGGAGGAAATGACCGAAGTATGGTCATGTACGAAGGATGATTGTAAGGGTTGGATTCGGGATGATTTCGCATTTGAGACAGAGCCAGTTTGTCTGCTGTGTCAATCTCCTATGGTCAAGGAAACGAGAAAGCTGCCCTTGCTCGTCAATACGAATAAGAAGCAAAAATCCCTTAGCAAGGGGATCCTGATCGATCGGAAGTAGCGGCTAAGAACCAGAGAAAGCGATTGGTACGGTCGGTATCTTTTCGAAAATGTACGAATTTCCGCAATGCCTAACCGTTATCCGTTAAATCGGGCATGTTAGTTATATATGTTCCTATTTGTGACTCAGGACCATATAGAATTTGCGGGAAGTGCATAAATTCCAAAGGAGTGAACCGTATTGAATACGCAAAACGAGGTACTGAAACGCAACATTGACAACATGATTATTCAACAGAATCAGGAAGGCTTGAATGACCAGGAAAAATTCATCATGCAGAAGCTGATGAGGGAGAAATATCAACTGGAGCATGAGAGCAAGCTAGAGAACAGTGAAGGCGATAACGATAACAAGTAAGGATTACACTAAATCCGGTAACCAATGACTGTTTCATATAAAAGGCGTGAACAAGCGGATGATCATTCGCGGTTCGCGCCTTTTTTTGATATTCATTTTGGTGGGGGATTCCATTTTTGTGTCAAATATAATATTGCTCTTCCCATGAGAGGATAAAACATGTAATCTATGAAAATGAACCCAATATAAATCATATTATGATCTGCTGGCAAAGGAAGTGTGTTCATGGAAGTTCAATCTCTGCTCCAGGTGGAGCAACTCGCTCTGAAGAAGATGAAAATATTCAAGCAAAGCAGGCTGCGTTACCTAGCACGATCGGCGCTGGCTAGTATGTTCATCGGATTTGGTGTTATCGTGGCCTTCAAGACAGGAAGTTTTTTTTATAATGATCATTCACCGATGACGTACCCGATGGCCGCTCTCACCTTCGGTGCAGCCATTATTCTGATTTCCTATGGAGGCGGTGACCTGTTTACAGGCAACACCTTTTATTATTCGTATGCGGCTCTTCGGAAAAAACTGAAATGGCTGCAGGTGCTTAAGCTATGGGGGACAAGTTACATTGGTAATATTATCGGGGCCGCTGCGTTCGCTCTGTTGATTTATCTGACGGGCCTGTTTGCGGATCCGTCCATCAACGAATTCCTGCTTGGTGTTGTGGAGAAGAAGATGAATGCCCCGGTGTCGGAGCTCTTTTTCCGGGCGATTTTGTGTAACTGGTTAGTCTGTCTAGCCTTCTTCATTCCGATGGGACTGAAAGGGGACGGGGCTAAGCTGTTTGCCATGATGTTGTTTGTATTCTGCTTCTTTATTTCCGGCTACGAGCATAGTATCGCGAATATGTGCACATTTGCGATTGCGTTGGTGGTAGAGCATCCCGATACGATATCGATGTCAGGTGTATGGTATAACCTTGTACCTGTAACCATCGGCAACATGATCGGTGGGTGCGTGTTTATGGCGTTTATGTACCACTATGTCAACAAACCGTTTATGGATGAGTATCAAGAATAAGGGAGTTAATTGCCCTACCTCATAACCACACAATTGCCTAACCGTAAAAGGGCACCTCGTCGTCTCTCAACCCGCCAAAAGAATGGACCGGGTAAGTAGAGATGAACGAGGTGTCTTTTGGTTATACCGAAGTTTTTTGGGGATATATGAATTTTGTTCTAAAGGATATAAATACGGATAAAATACCGCTGCATGCCAGCAAAAAGCATATAAGTGAGGTCAGTAGAGCAACGTCGGGTGAGAACATCTGAATAGCATGCCAAGGACTTTTTGTATTGAAAATAAGTAGTGGAATGATCGCGACTGACAAGACCAAGAAGAGTGCGCTGATCAACCTCCAGGCTCTTTTTCGGAGGACATTTCCTCGTCTTAACTTGATAATCAGAAAGACTGTGACCATGAAAAGTAGGATGACTGATCCCAGCAGGACTAATTGAATAATTGGCCGATTATCTGGTATGGTTGGAGGTTCTTCGCTATTAACCAGGTTAATGATCCCTTTCTTCAGATAGAGGAGTGCCGTCTCCTCCAGAATATGATTTTTATTCGTCAGAATAGCGCCGCCCCAACCAGTTTCGGGAAAGAAGAAGATTTCAGCGTGTGAGTCGGGAGTTGAGCCGGAGTGCCAGATCATTTTATTCGAGGGCACCGGATCATCGGTTATTCTCCAGCCGAAACCATAATATCGATCTTTCTTTGTTTGAAGAAGAGGGGAGTAGAGTTGATCTATACTTTCTTCCTTAAGAATGCTCCCGGGTTGTTGTTTGGTTAAAAATTGTATGTATTTAGCCATATCGTTCGCACTTGCAGCAATATAACCATATGGGGCTCCGCCGTTATCATAGGGGATGTTGCTCTTGTGTGAGATTCCGATCCAGGACTGATAGCCTGCTTCATATCCCTTTTCATACGCTACATCGCTGTCGGCTGCTGTATGAGTCATGCCTAACGGCTTAAATATCTGCTGCTCCATGTAATCGGAATACGTCTGATCCGTAATTTCTTCAATTAGAGCCCCCAGAATGAGAAAATTTGCGTTACTGTACTGATATATTTCACCTGGAGAAGCCGTAAGCTTAACGTCTGAGAGGCTTTTCACATTGTTTTTGATCGCATCCGAATCTTTAGCACCTTTGTCAGAGATGTTTAACCCCGTATATGTGCTGAGCCCGCTGGCATGAGTAAGAAGATGCTTTATTGTTATCTGGGCCGCTGCCTGCTTGTCTTGTAAGGTAAACCAAGGAAGGTAGGTTTGTACCGGATCTTCAAGGTTAACAGAACCTTCTTCGATTAATTTCATGACGGCCAGGCCGGTTAATGATTTGCTTATCGAACCTAAAGAAAAAGGCGTATCGGGTGTTACCTTTTCCTCTGAATCACCTGTCACACCCCAACCTTTGGCATAAAATGTGTCTTGCCCACGAACAAGGATGACAGAAGCCCCTGGAATTCGGTGTTCTTTCAAAAATGATTCAACATAGCTATCAATGGAGCTGTTCATATCCTGCTGAGCATCCGTTTGTGCTGCCGGTAGCAGCGTATGAATCGAAATGAGCAGCAGGCTTGCCAATAATACTCGAGAGATGGTTTCCGTTATTTTCATATTGTAGTTCCTCTGTTAATCTTAGTTTTTCGCATGTATAGCGTTGCCATGATAGAGATGAGCAGGGCAGCTGAGAGGCTGATCATAATCAGCATGGCATTCCACCATGGCAAGTCTGAAATTCGGTACAGGATATGATAATCAAAATTCCCGGATGTTCTTTCCGGGTTAAATGACTCTGTTAGAAACATGGAGAATACGAGCTGTAATACTAAATAGGCGGCGGCGAAAGTGACGGAACCGGTCAATAGTAAAATGCCTTTGAGGTTTCCTGATGTACGAATCCGCTTTATTTCAGTGTGGAGATCAACCTTGTTGACCTCCAAAAAGTCTCTGACAAATGTTGTGGAGTCTCCGAGTTCATACAAACTATCTTCGCCGTGTTCACGGGATTCCTGAATATGTTCCAGAAGCTGCTCTTTAATATTCTTCCTGTCTTTTGAGCTGATCTGGTATTGCTTTAATTCTTTAAGAACTTCATCTAAGAAGCGTTTTTCCGGTAAGCTGAGCGTAATATTCAATCCAGTAAATCTCCTTTCAAACTGTTTTGGAGCAAGGATTTTAGATCCTTTTGCAGTTCCAGCCATTCATTAATTTTTCTCTGTAGATGCAGCCTTCCTTGTTCATTAATTTCGTAATAGACTCGAACTTTGCCACTTTCAGTCATTTCACGGTATGTGTTCACCCAATCCTGGTCCTTAAGTTTAGTCAAGATGGGATAAATGCTGCCGACTCCTTTCAGTCTTAAATTGTGCTCCTCCAGTTCCTTCATAATTTCATAACCATAGCTTTTTCCGTTGGACAAAATAGACAACACGCACATTTCCAGGTGACCTTTAATCAAACTTGTTCTATCCATGGCATAAACTTAACAGAATTATATACTTCTTTCAAGTATATGATTAAAAATAAATACACACCATGAAGTATCATTAGCTACCAGACATGAAACAATCACCCTAGTGGGGCACCGGGGTGATTTTCGGAGTGTCCAAAATGGCACTCAATTCGGACTCCCCTCCTCATATCTGACATCGTATTGAATATCCGGACTGGTATAGGGAAATAATTGAATTCTGAATACTAAAATATTTAAGACGAGGAGGTAGAGGCTTGATAACGATCGGAGAAATCACTCGCAGCGTGAAGGAAATAGCACTTTCCAAGGATTTCAAAGTTCAACGTTTAGACAATGGACAACAGCAAGTCTTTATATACTACCTCGAATCGTTATGTGACGCGGCATTAATCAGAGAGCGGATTTCTGAGCCTTTTGCCCAATGTACGTTAAGGGGAGCATTCACAGGGGTTCTTCAATCTGAGCTATTATGCGAAGAAATTCGAGAAGTAAGCACAATGTCTGGTAAACTGCTTACAGGTTACGTAATTGTTTTCTTCAATGACCGACTATGGGCCTTATTCGCAGCGAATGTCATGGCCAATCAACCTGGTGAAACAACCGTTGAAGCCACCATCCAAGGTCCAACTTATGGTTTGTCAGAGAACAATCAAACGAATATCAATCTCATCCGAAACCGTTACCCGTCATCACATCTCATTGTTGATGAGTGTTGTGCAGGGCTTATTTCCCAAACTAAAATAGCCATCCTGTATGATTCCACACGCGTGAATACCGAAATATTACGAGAAATTCAGAAGAGGATTGAGGCTGTTGAAGCTGAGATTGTTCAAGATCTAGGTCAGCTAGAAGCGCTCATCACTCCATTAAAGTATCGATTATTTCCCGTGATGCTGAATACGGAACGTCCGGATCGAATCGCAATGAATCTTGCTCAAGGCAAGGTGATTTTACTCATGCAAGGAACACCCTCCGCCTTAATTGCACCCGTTGTGTTCTACGATTTTATGTCTGCAGCTGATGATGTTTATCAATCCTTCTGGATCACTCGTGCTCTGGTAATACTTCGGTACATGGCGCTTATCATCACGATCATGTTACCTGCTAGTTATATTGCTGTTGTCTCCTATAATCCGGAAATTTTCCGCGTGCAGTTAGCCGTATCTATTGCGGGAAGTCGTGCGACCGTACCGTACCCTTCTTTTATCGAGGTCTTTATCATGTTGTTTATCATCGAAACGTTAATCGAGGCCAGTATCCGGCTTCCCAAAAACATAGGGCAAACAGCCACGACCGTTGGCGGTCTCATTCTTGGCCAAGCTGCGCATCAAGCCGGATTAGTAAGCAGCATTATGATTATTATTACTTCTACTGTAGCCATTGTGAACTTTGTAATCCCAGTGAATGCCATGAGTTTCGCGATGCGCATTGTCAAATACCCTTTAATCATTCTCGCAATGCTCTCCGGCATTACAGGAATTTTAGTAGGTTTGTTTTGCTTTACGCTTTATTTAGCAAGCATTAGGAGCTTCGGACAACCTTATTTCCGTCTCTATTTAAATGAATATTCCCCCACTAAATATAAGTAAAGGAAATGCTTATGCATCGATATCAGTACTATCTTGTTTTGCTGTGTACGTTAATAAGCCCAGTTCTCTACGTACCAAGATTGTTGCTTGAAGCCCGATACAGCGGGGCGATGACTGCGGTTGGCATCGCCATTCTGATTGGAATTTTGATAAACTACCTGTTCAAAAGGAGCTTGCAGCCATTTCAAGAGTTATCCCTTACGGAAATTTTGGAACAATACGTACCAAGTTCTATTCGATTCTTCCTCTTCAGCCTTTTCGGTTTGACCTGGTTTGCAGCAGGTGCATCTGTTTTAATTTCGATTTCCTTTGTCATCAAGGGATTTATTAATCCTACTATGGATATTTATGTGCTGCTTCTATGCTTCCTAATCGCCGGTTGTTGGGCTGCTTTAAGAACGACAATGACGATTCTGTACAATCTGGAGCTGTGGTTATTAATTTCAATCCCGCTCATCTTGTTTATATGGTTAAAAACAATTCGTAACGAAACGTTTTCTTGGGACGCAGTACTCACAATGAACGATTACTTACTGAATGCTCCATCATGGGATCTAATTGCCGTAAGCAGTTTTTTATTTACCGGATATATCTCATTATCGATATGCCCGGTTAACCATCATTCGAAAAGAAACTTTCATTGGCTATGGTTGATTCCACTCATCGGTACTGTCGTTTTCAGCGCTACATTTTTCATTCCGATCGGCATACACGGTACTCAAGCTGTAGATAAGTATGTATACATTTGGGTAAATACTGCCGATTCGATACAGATAAAGCATGGGGTGATTGAGCGGGGAGTGTTCCTGCATTTGATCAGCTATATCATTATGTCATTGCTGTTTATCTCAACGAGTTGGCATGTCGCAACTGAATGGATGAGCGGTGCGATTAAACATCACTCGGCTCATGTCAAACGCATTTTGGTAGGAATCGTCGGCATTATCGTCTTCGTTGTCGGTTATTATGCAAGTGAGAAACAAGTAATGACTCTTACGAGTAGTTGGTTCTCGATACGCTTCATCGCAGAACTTCTTCTGGTAGTGGTCATGCTTGGGGTTAGAAGGAGGGTTAGATGTGAATAAAGCATTTATGATGTTGCTCATGACAGCATTAATCCTTCTTCAGGGATGCGGGTTCAAAGATATTGATAAACGATTTCTTGTAGTAGCGATCGGAGTAGATCAAGGAGTGGAGAAGAAATATAACGTGACCATAAAGCTCATCATCCCCACGACATTGACAGAACCTGGGAACTCCAAATACCAATTAATAAGCAAGGAGGCGGATAGTATTTCAGAAGCATTGGAGCTGATGAGATCCGATGTGGACAAACATTTAGATCTGGGCCATACTAAAGTCACGATTTTCGGTAAAAATCTTGCAGAAAAGGATATAACGAAACATATTGATTGGTTTATTCGTCGTCGTGGTGTTCAACGGATAGAGTATGTAGCTGTCGCTGAATCTTCTGCTAAAGAAATTCTCTCGTTGAGTCAGAAGTCGGAACGGTTGGCTGGAAATTCCCTAATCCTAAGCTTTGGTCGTGAAGGAACGGAATCCTCATTTATTGTTACGGAATATCTGTATGATTTTTTTGAACGACTTTTGGAAAAAGGAAGAGATCCTTTTATGCCGATCATTAGAATCAGAGAGGATACGTATGAGATTAATCAGGTTGCATTATTCGATAAGAAAAAAATCAGATTGATACTCGAACCGAATCAAACCCGAATCCTCAACCAATTGATGTATAAACATCCTCAATTCGAAGTAATAGTTACGGAGGAGGATCTGCGATTTTCCCTGTCCGTACATAAATATGATTATCGCTACAAGATCAATACTTCCGAACAAGGGCGGCCTTCTATAGATTTCGTTGTTAACATCAAAGGGGCAGCAGAAGAGTCTGAAGAGATTTTCTTCAATCAAAGCTGGGGAGAAATCGAGCAGGTTGCGGAACGATCGATAGAAAAATCTTACCTTGAGCTATTTAATAGCATGAAAAAAATGCAACTGGATCCGCTTGGATTCGGACTTCGATATATCGCGACACGACATGGGGGAGATAAGGACTGGGAAGAGTGGCAGAAGCTTTATCCCCTCGTTGAATTTAACATAAAGGTGAATGTTACCTTGGAAGGAACGGGTGAGATCAAGTGAAGGAAATAGGAAAACCGAGTGCTTAAGCAGGCGCATTAATAAGACAGTCAGCTCTCAGTAACCTTAAAAAGACACCGTATCATTCACATCGCCAAGACTGCTTTGGCCGGATGAATGATACGGTGTTTTATTTTATGAGATAAGAACGTATAACTTCGGATAAAGTGCATCCTTATCTCGCAAGAAAAACCTACCACTTAGTGCGGTCTGTCTTCATTGAGGTGCGTCGATAGACGAGAATGGTTGAATGTCTGCTCTTCTATGCTGAGGCTCTATTGAACTGTTTGCTGAAGACAGCGTCATTTCCAGCTTGCGAGTGATTTCCTTCTGCCACCTCACGTCGCCAAGCTGGGTGGCAAGATTCAACAGGTCCAGGTAATCGTCAACCTGAAGGTTGATACGTTGGAGGTTAGATTTCATAGGGCTGGTTCTCCTTTATATGTGGTGTTTCGATTCAGATTCTCATTTCATTCTCACTTAATTGGTAATGATAATCATTATCATATTCTTATCTTTATTATAATGACTTTCGGTTGAATTGCAAGATGCATTATGAAAAACGCTGACGATATTTTCGTGGAGAGAGTCCTTCCTGCTTGGCGAAACAGGAGGTGAAATAGGCTGCGTGGTTGAAGCCGACATCTTCCGCAATCCGGCTCACTGTCTGGTCGGTCTGAAGCAGCAGCAGCTTGGCTTGTTCAATTCGGTAGCGGAGCAAATACTCCACAGGAGAGCATCCGAACTCTTTTTGCATACAGCGTGCGATATACACGGGATGGAAGTTAATGCTTTCCCCGAGCGTTTGAGCTTTAAATTCTTCCCGGTAATGCTCCCGCAAAAACGCCGCTGCCTGTTCTGCGCATGATGAAGAGGGGGAGGACACCGGCGTGTCGAGAGCTGCGGCAAGCTGCTCAAATAACTCCTGAAATAGCAGCTGTTGTCTCCATAGTGACTGAATGCGGTGGCCGTGTTGGACAAGAGAAGCAAGAGAATCCAGCAGTTCAAAAGCTTTCTGTGGTTGCGGCAAAGTACCAAACTGAGGGACCTTGACCGTAAAATAGTTAGGGGAAAAGGGCTGTAGTTCCAGTGACTCGTCCTTCTTGGGAACCGAACCGTCCTCACACGAGATCCATCCGCCGGACGTTTGGAAATGCAGCCAATAGTGGATCGTATTCTCAGTACAGCCTTGTGTCGGGAAATGGTGGGTATCCGGCCGTAAAATTAGAAATGATCCAGCGTCAATATCGAACGGGCGTCCCTTCTCTGTGACGTATAAGCAACCTTTTCGCACGACAAGCAGATCAAATACACCGATGTTTCGCCTGTTGGGGTGCCGGTCACCTTCCGTAGCTTCATATACCCCGCTGATAATGTATTCAGGAAGTGGAGGAACGGTAAAGTGAAGAATAGTCATCTGAGGACTTCCTCTCCAATCTTGAGGTTTGAATTTTATAAGTTTAAGTTCATAAAGTGATATTCTAAAATCAGTATATCATCTATAATTAGAAGCTGTCATAAGTGATTGTAACTGAGCGGCTGTTCAGCTCGTCAATAAAGTTGGAGGTTTGAATGTTGGATAAAGAAAAAAGTAAATTTGCATTATGGGTTTTGGTATGGCCGATTTTTATCGAGGTGTTTCTTCAATTTCTTCTTGGTGCGGTAGACACGCTGATGGTCAGCCGGATTTCGGATGATGCTGTCGCCGTGGTCGGATTCTCTAATCAGTTGTTTCAAGCGATGACCACTCTATTCATGACGGTAGCAAGCGGTGCCGGTATTTTGATTGCTCAGAAGCTTGGGTCTCGTAAAAGTCACGACGCTAGAAAAATCGCAATTATGGCTCTCAGCGTCAGCACGCTGATTGGTGTGGCGCTTAGTGTCGTGTTATATATGCTTCCTACGCAGATCGCTTCGGTACTTCAGCTTCCAGAGCGATTACTGCCGCTGGCTGGCACCTATATTTCCATCGTTGGTGGAGGTATGGTGCTGATTGCCATGATGTCCACGATGAGTACGGTCATCCGGAACACAGGCAACACGAAGGGACCAATGTATATCGCTATCGGGATGAATATCATTCACGTGTTCCTCAACTACGGTTTTATATTTGGAGCTTTCGGTCTGCCGCAGTGGGGACTAACCGGTGTGGCAATTTCAACCGTGGTAAGCCGGCTGCTCGCTGTATTGCTGCTCATGTTTATGTTCCTCCGCTCGTTCGAATACCGGATCCGCCTGAGCGAATTCCGTATATTCGATAAACCGTTATTTAAGGAAGTATTGAATATCGGCTGGCCCCTCGGCATTAATATGTCCTGCTGGGTATTCTCACAGTTGATTATATATACGTTCATTGCAACGATCGGGGCAACGGAGCTGGCAGCACGCACATATATGAACACATTGGAGTCCATGTGTTTCTTGCTCGGCATGTCTATCGCGATGGGCGCTCAGATCCAGATTGCGCATCTGTTTGGAGCAGGGAGAACGAGGGAAGCGTACAAAGCAGCATATCGCGCCCTTGGAATCGGGAGTATTTTTGTCGGGGTGAACGCTTTACTCATCTACGTATTTGGTGCCCAAATTCTCGGATTATTTACTAAAGATTCCGAAATCATTACGATCGGTGTCTCGTTGCTTGGATTGAATCTGATTCTGCAGCCAGGCAAGCTGCTGAACATGACCCTTGGGAATGCCTTAAATGCGCTGGGGGATACTCGATTTACGATGTATATTTCACTCGGTTCGATGTGGTTGATCGCTACAGGTATGTCTTATGTGCTCGGCATTCATTACGGCTGGGGCTTGGTCGGAATCTACTTCTGTATGATTGCAGATGAATATGTGCGGGGGGTGCTATCGGTCTTCCGCTGGCGTGGTCAGAAAGTGCTTCGGAAGGCTGAAATGGCACAGCGCTCCGATTCGCATACGGATGCGGGCGAGGCTGCCGTTCCTGCGGGCATATAAAGCGTTCGATACGGCGCCTATTTGTTTTATTTCTCAGCTTGGCTAAAGCTTCTCGGGTGCTTGTAGAGTGCTTTTTTGCTACAATGGGTCATAGAAGATGGAAAGCTTTAAGATTTTAGGAGGGAAATTGTGATGAATGTAGTTGAAGCAATCCGCACACGTCGTAGTGTGGGTAAAGTAAAACAGGACCCGGTTCCGCAGGAAAGCATTGAACAAATTCTAGAAGCCGGAACATGGGCGCCCAACCACAAACATACGGAACCGTGGCGCTTTTTCGTGATGAGAGATGGAGGCCGTGAACTGCTGGGTAATGCTTTGGCGGATATTGCCCAGAGTAAGGCAGGCGAGAAGACGGAGGAGGAAGTGGCTGCTCTGCGGGAATCCGCACAGAGCAAAGCGATGCGTTCACCGATTGTTATCGGTGTGGCCGTGGTACCTTCCGACGACCCGAAAGTTATTGAGCTAGAGGAATATGGCGCTGTATTTGCGGCAATTCAGAATATGCTGCTTCAGGCTCATGCCCTTGGTCTTGGTGCTGTATGGAGAACTGGCGATCCATGTTTTCATCCGTTGATGAATGAGGCGTTCGGCCTTCGGGAGAAAGATAAAATGCTAGGATTTATCTATCTGGGCTTTCCTGATATGGATACAAAATCGGGTAAACGGGAGGACGCTGCAAGCAAGACGGTGTGGGTGAACGAGCCGATTGAACGCTTGAATGGATCAAACCAATCCTAGTAAAAACGATTATTTCCCCGTACCATCTATCTCGTTTTTGAAGTTTTCAGTATAATAGACCTATGTTTGTCGAATAATGACGGTTCTGGACGACGACCAGGATATACATAGGGGGATTAGATTAGCTTGAACTTTCAAAAATGGGACATGGGCAGTAAGATGATTTTTATTGCGACATGCGCCGCAATCATTTCGTTTTTCTTCAAATGGGTGGATGTCGGGTTCGTCTCAGAGAACGGGTTTGGCCAGGGAGCGGTATTTTTCATTCTTTTGTTTCTTTATCCATTCCTGATGGTGATCCGTGAGAAGCGGATGAATAAGATGCTCGGATATGTTATGGCCATAGTAGGTATCATACTTTCATATATTTATGTGCTGTCCAAAAGTGTTGATATCCTCGGGTCCAATTTCAATGCTGCTTCCAGCGGCCCATATTTGTTTATGGCAGCCTGCGGGTTATTGTTATTGGGCGTACACAAACGTAGAAGCTAGACTGTAAGAACAAAGACATCTGAATAGACTAGGCCGAAAAAGGACTGACCAGACGTGGAGAATTATCTGCTGTTGGGTCAGTCCTTTTGGTTATATTAAAAGCTTATTCCAACTTGCAAATTGAGGAGGAATGGGCTTTTTTGCATGTGAAACTCAGGGGGATTTGTATATTTCAAACTATCTTTTAAATATATTGAACCATTTCAATTGGTAAATCGTACTATATGATAGATTTAAAATAAGGAGGAAGATCAATGAAGAAAAGGTTATCATGGATGCTATCTGTCACACTGGTGCTGATGCTGCTCATTCCGACAGCGGCAATGGCATCCGCTGGCAGTAATGTTGCAGTCCCGAACCAAGGACTGGAGAAGATTGCTTCAGAGAAAGCAACGCTGCTTACCGAAAAATATGGTACGGTAAGTGTCCAGTATGCGTTGATCGACAACGGCAAAATAACGGTGTCGGGTCAGGCTGGCCATAATGATATGGAAGAAGGGAAGAAGCCGCTGACCAAAGATACGATGTATGGTATCGGATCGACGAGTAAAGTGTTTACGGCCGCTGCCGTCATGAAATTGGTAGACGAAGGGAAGATCAATCTGGATACTCCCGTAGTCGAGTACATAGCTGACTTCAAAATGAAAGATGAACGATACAAGAAAATTACCCCACGCATGTTGTTGAACCATTCTTCAGGGTTGCAAGGGTCCAGCCTTCGAGGTGCCTTTTTGTTCGATGATAATGACAAGAGTGCGCATGATACGCTGCTGCAACAATTGTCCACCCAGAGCTTGAAGGCAGACCCGGGGGCGTTCTCCGTCTATTGCAACGATGGATTTACGCTGGCCGAGATTCTTGTAGAGAGAGTGAGCGGTAAGGATTTCACTGCATTCATTCATCAATATTTTACCAAAGCATTAGAAATGAACCATACGAAGACATCGCAGGATGTATTGGAAGCAGACAAGATGGCTGGTCTTTATTTTCCTACTTATGAAGGACAACTTCCAAACGAGACTGTCAACGTGATTGGAACGGGAGGAATCTATTCCACTGCGGAGGATTTGGTTCGATTCTCGCAAATATTTACGGGACATGCAGACGGTATTCTCTCTGACAAGTCGGTACGTGCGATGGAGCAGGAAGAATATAAAAAGGGCTTATGGCCGAAAGAAGCGGATAATTCGTTTGATTACGGGCTTGGCTGGGACAGTGTGAGACTATTTCCGTTCAATGATTATGGAATGAAGGGTCTCGTCAAAGGCGGGGACACCATTTTGTATCATGCTTCTCTCGTCGTGCTTCCGGAGCAGAATATGGCTGCGGCCGTACTATCATCGGGCGGTTCCAGCTCAACGAATGAGTTGCTTGCGAACGAGCTATTACTACAAGCGATGAAAGAAAAGGGTACAATCAAAGAGATCAAGGCAGAGAAGTCGTTCGGTAAGCCAGTCAAGGCTTCCATGCCCGAAGACGTCATGAAACACGCTGGCTATTACGGTGCTTCGAATCAACAGCTCCAGGTTACGGTCAATAAGAATGGAGAACTGTCCTTATCTAATCCGCTCGTACCAAACACTCCGGAACAGAAGTTTGTGTATACTTCAGACGGAACCTTTGTGAACGAGGATGGCAGCTCGAAAGTCAGCTTCGTGACGGAGAAGAATGGACGCACCTACTTATGGGCTAGAGAATATTTGACCGTTCCGGGTCTCGGACAAATGGCTTTGTCACACTATACGGCCGAGAAGCTGGAAGAACATACGTTATCTCCAGAGACTGCTGAAGCTTGGGCGAAGCGGGAAGGCAAAACGTATTATCCTGTGAACGAGAAATATACTTCTCTCATGTATCTCATTATGAAACCTACAATGCAGCTTGACCGCACGGACGATCTCCCGGGTTATCTGCTCGACAAGAAAATTACAAGCCCTAATACAGCAGCGAGCCAGATTCAGATTCCGGCGATGGGAGGACGGGATTTGTTTGAACTCCGTTTCGACACAAAGGATGGAGTCGAGTACCTTGAGGCTTCCGGAAGCTTGTATGTAAGTGAGGAGCAAGTAAAGCCCCTTTATAAGGGGAAACAGTCTGCGGTCAATCTGAATGGTGATGGGCATGCCAAATGGTATACTGTCCCTGCAGCAGCTGTCGGTAAGACGATGACCGTTGAGATGCCGGCAAAAGGTGCCTTTGCGGTATATGATGGGCAGGGAGTATGTGTGAACTACACGGTCGTCAGTGGCAAAAACGAAGTGAAGCTACCTGAGAATGGAACGATCGTATTTGCCGGTGCGGCAGGGTCAACATTCGGTATTACTTTGAAGTAGACCGAAGCAGCAATATATTTGAAAGTACAGCATAACAATTATTGAAGGCCGTTTGAAACATGTATCCTTAATTTTTTGCGTAAAAGGCTCATTCCAGCTTACAAGTTGGAATGAGCCTTTTTTTCGTGCGATCTTTATTGATGATAAGCTCACGGGAAATCGGTTCCTGTGCTTTTTTGTGCTTTCATCGAGACTAGTATTGTAGATGTCTACAACACAATTTTTAACAGTATATTTCCAATTCGAGATATAGTAATCTATTTGAATGCCTAGTAAATTATTCACAAAATGATAAGGAATTGTTAAGGATTGCTGTACGTTTTTGGTAAGATTACTGTCCTAGACTTCATATATAGAGATATAGATGGATGGAAGCAGGGGAGGATTAAAGCAATAATGAGTAAAGGGACCATTAGAGAGAATCTATCAGAAATTCAGCTGGTTAGAGCTATGGCGATCATCGGCGTTCTGTCAGTACACGCTACATCATTCGCAACAATTGCGATGAAGGAATCAAATTTTTATTTAGCGTACAATTTTTTTAACATTTTCATGAAGATAGGTACACCGGTATTTTTGTTCTTGAGCAGCTTCGTGTTGTTCTATAGTTATTATTCTCGTCCGTTGGACAAGAAGCTGATCAGTAACTTTTATAAAAAGAGATTACAATTTATTTTAGTTCCGTATGTATTATTTTCGGTGTTTTACTTCTTAATATCACATTTTACGTATTATCGAGATCGTTCTCTGGAAGAGACCATTGAGAAGTTTGTGGTTCAGTTGTTTACCGGCAAAGCCCATACGCATTTGTACTTTATATTCATTAGTGTTCAATTTTATTTGATGTTTCCGTTATTTTTATGGCTATTCAAACGTAAACCTAATCTTGCAAAATGGGCCGTACCTACGGGGTTTGTGATGCAATATGCCTTTATCATTCTGAATAAATATTACTTATTTACTGGAAGACCTAGCAGCTGGGCATTGCACTATATGTCTTACTTCATGCTTGGGGCAGTTCTAGGAATCTATTATCCTAAGCTGAAGGTATGGTTCCAGATCCAAAAGGAAAATGTGACGGCAGCCCGCCTTACGGGTTGGATTATGTTGTGGGTGATATGGCTGTCAGCATCCCTTGGACATGTGTATATTTATCATACCGCCCGCTTGAATGGTGCAAAGTATGATTCTCTGTTGTACCACTTTCTCTGGAATATACAGACGATTACGGCTGGACTTGTGGCCATCCAGTTATCTCATATATTGCTCCGGCATGCATGGCCATGGCTAACGAAATTTATGACAAGGCTTGGAGAGCTGTCGTTCGGTATTTATCTCATTCATCCGTATTTTTTGTTTATATACCGGAGATTCCCGCCGGAGACAGGCTTTTCACCTCTCATTCATCTGTGGTACTTGGGAGGATTCGTGCTTGCCCTTGCAGCATCCTGGATTGTCGTATCTTTGACCGTGCGCTGGTTGCCGATGTCTTGGGTCGTATTTGGCAAAGTTCCTCCGGCGAGGCGGAAATCACGCGTATCTGAAACAATAGTCTCTACTTAGCTTCTCAGAAAAGTGCAAAAGCATGCCACCCGAAGATTCATCTTTGGGTGGCATGCTTGGTTTTGTAGTCCAGAATGTGCTGTTTATTCCTTCACTAATGGTTTCGTGCTGCGCACCGTATCAATCGGCCGCACCATACTCTCAATCTCCTCCCGCTTCGATTCCAGGAATGGAGGCAGAGATAATTTCTCGCCAAGTGTTTCATACGGCTCATCCCCCATAAATCCTGGTCCATCGGTAGCGAACTCAAACAATATTTGCGGCGCAACTCTTGCATACAATGATTCGAAGAAATAGCGGTCTACATATCCTGAGTTATGAAGCTGGAAGCTGTCCAGACGATTAATCCACTCCTTCAGTACAGACCGGTCTTCCACGCGGAAGGCTGCATGGTGAACCGTACCAAAGCCCTGCCGTGCTCTAGGAAGAACAGCATTATATTCAACGATGACCTGCGCCCCGTTGCCCCCTTCACCTACCTCGAACAGATGGAGGGAGCCCGCTTTGTCGATCTCGTTAAACAACAGCACTTTCTCCATGATCTCTTTGAAGTTTTCAAAATTGGACACCCGTACGAAGACTGGACCTAATCCCGTAATCGCATACTCTAAAGGCACCGGCCCATTCTGCCATGGTGTACCGGACGCTACACCTTCATTGTGTTCATCCGAGATGAGCTGGTAATGCTGGTCATCGAAATCAACGAAGGACAGCGTCTTTTTCCCAAACAGCTCTTTAATCCCATGGTGCTTAACATTCAGTCGGTCAAATCGCTTCACCCAATAATCTAATGCGGCATCACTTGGCACACGGAACGAAGTCTTGGATATCTCATCGGTACCATGAATCCCCTTCGGAATGCCCGGGAAGTCAAAAAACGTCATATCTGTGCCTGCACTACCCTTATCATCAGCGAAGAATAAATGATACGTCTGTATATCATCCTGGTTTACGGTCTTCTTAACCAGCCTCATGCCGAGAACATAGGTGAAGAATTCATAGTTTTTCTCCGCACTGCTGGTGATTGCTGTTACATGGTGTATTCCTTTTAATCCATTCATTGGTTAATCCTCCACATCCATTATTTATAAAGTGTTTACGTGGCAACTGAAATTTATTATTCTCATATTAAATATCTTTAAGTTAAGATAATAATAACACGCTGTTACATTGCCGTCAATCTGAAGGTCTGACTAACATTGAGCCTCTTCCAAGGAATTGCTATACTATAACTACGGCCTGAAAAACCGTAAGAAGTTTACATAAATTCAGGAGGGATTCGTATGACAAATCCGGCAAATCAAGCTTTTACCGATGGGCCTACGTTGCATGACGGTATCAAAATGCCTTGGCTGGGCCTCGGCGTATACAAGACCCAAGAAGGCGAAGAAGTCATTCAATCCGTAAAATCGGCCATTGCAGCCGGCTACCGCAGCATCGATACAGCGGCTATATATGGCAATGAGGAAGGCGTGGGACAAGCCATCAGCGAGTGCGGCGTGCCCCGTGAAGAGTTGTTTATTACAACGAAAGTTTGGAATGAAGACCAAGGCTACGAATCAACGCTTAAGGCGTTTGAAACAAGCCGTAAGAAGCTTGGACTCGACATGCTCGATCTGTACCTCGTTCACTGGCCTGGTAAAGATAAATATAAAGAAACGTGGAAGGCACTGATTCATCTGCAAAAAGAAGGTCTCGTGCGCTCCATCGGCGTCAGCAACTTCCATATTCACCATCTGCGTGACATTATTGAAGATTCCGGTGTGGTGCCAACCGTTAACCAGGTGGAATTGCATCCTCTGAACAACCAGAAGGAACTGCTTCAATACGCGCGTGAGAACAACATCGTTCTGGAAGCATGGAGCCCGTTGATGCAAGGTCATCTCGACCAACCGGCTATTGCCAAAATCGCTGAGAAATATGGCAAGACGCCAGCCCAAGTTGTGCTTCGGTGGGATCTCCAGAATGGCATCATCGTTATTCCGAAGTCCGTGAAGGAGCATCGTATCCGTGAAAATGCCGATATTTTCGATTTCGAGCTGTCGGCTGAGGATATGTCAGCGATTGATGGTCTGAATGAGAACAAGCGCTTTGGTCCGAACCCGGATGAGTTCCTGTTCTAGATCTGTTTAACTGTATTTAAAAAGGCAAGATCCCAGCACTCTGCTGAAGGATCTTGCCTTTTGTTGTATAACATAACTTATTACTACCCTCTAGCTTGCTCCGGAGTCTTCGGTTTCACGACAACCCGTTCATTGCCCATCATGAGTACAAAGACAAAGGCCAGTACTGCCGGCACGAGAGCCCACGTAAATGATTGGGAGATGGAGTCAGCCAGTGATGAAATGGCATGCTCACGTATAGCAGGAGGCATTTTGTCCAAGACATCGGATGAAAGAGCGGCGTCTGCATCGAACGATACACCTGCGGGTGCGTTTTCACCAGTCATTCCGGCTGCCAGCTTATCGGTGAACACGTTACGCTGGATGATACCAAAGATTGTAATACCGACGGTCATCCCGAGAGCGCGAAGAAAGGAATTTGTCGACGTTGCCGCTCCCCTTTGGCGGACATCGAAATTATGAATGGAAGCCATGCTGAGTACCGAGAAGGAGAATCCAACCCCGACTCCAGTAAGAATCATGAATAGGGTAAGCATCGTTCTGGACGTCTCCGGCGACAGTGTGCTTAAGCTGAAAATACCGGCAATAAAGCAGATGGAAGAGACAATCATAATATTGCGGAAGGACGTTTTGGTTGTCATTATCCCGCCAATCTGGCTCCCAAACACACTCCCGACCATCATTGGCATAAGAATCAGGCCAGAGTTCGTCGCTGTGCCTCCGTAAACACCGGACACAAAGATCGGGATATACACGGTTGCGACAATGAAAGCTGCGCCATAACATAACGCTACGGCGTTACTGGAGGCAAATAGCCGTTTTTGGAACATTTTAAACGAAATAATCGGCTCTTCCGCCTTGGACTCGGTAATGAGGAAAATGAAGAGAAGGACCAGAAATCCAACGAAAAGACTGATAATCTGTGGCGAATCCCATGCATAAGTTTTTCCGCCGAGCTCCAGACCGAACATAAGGCAGATAACGGCACCGACAAGAGTGGCCGCACCAGTCCAGTCGATTTTTTGCTTCACATGGGACAGCGTCTCTTTATAGGCAGTAAGGATGAATATAAAGGAAACAATGCCAAGCGGCAGATTGACGTAGAATACCCATTCCCAGCCGATATTGTCCGTAATAAACGCGCCGAGTAGCGGACCCATAATGCTGGAAGTGCCGAATACCGCCCCGAGAAGTCCCGTCATTTTGCCCCGTTTCTCCGGTGGAAATAAATCGAATACGATGGTAAACGCAATTGGCATAAGGGCGCCGCCACCGATACCCTGAATGGCCCGGAAAATAATGAGCTGCAGCATTGTGTCAGCCATACCGCATAGCATGGAACCTGCCAGAAAGACGACCAGACCGAAAATGTAAAACCGTTTGCGGCCATACATATCTGAAAGCTTGCCGAAGATCGGTGTGCCTGCCATGACAGCAACCATATATGCCGAGGTTACCCACACGATCTGATCAAAACCACCGAGGTCTTTTACGATAGTGTACATGGCCGTAGCCACAATGGTGTTATCCATTGCCGACATGAGAATGCCGAGGAGCAGTCCGGCTACCACGAGCTTGATGTTGCTTTTCTGAGCATTCATGAAATGGGAGCTCCTTTTCTATGTATATTTTTGTATAAACAGTGGTTCTATTTTAGCCTCAACGGACCGGTAATAGCAAGAGAAATGAGGGAAGATATGGAATTGAAAAGCGTATTAACTATTCATCTGGGGAGAATCCGGATGAAGCTGCATGAATTCGATCCGGTTGCCATCGGGATCCTTGGCCCCATCTTTGCCGTCCATACCAAAAAACCAGCCGCCTGCGTCAAACGACATAGGCACAGCTGGCTTGAAGGCGGGGCTCAGGACTCAGACAAAGGATGCGAAATCCGGCCTATTTTTTAGGGGGTAAGTCTTCCGGCACACTTGCCGCTTCAATCGTGTAGTCGTCATAATTAACAAGAATAAAGACTTGTTCTTCTTCATTATTTTTGATATGCCCGTTAAAGCCTACGGTGTGCGCAAGGTCAGGCGGTGATAGTTTATGCTTCGTAAACTCCACTTCAACCCCGTATTTCTCGTGAAAATACGCTTCGGCAGCTTCCTGCGTTAAACGCAGCGTCTCTTTTTCCTGATCTGTCATTCGATTACAACCTCCTAAAATGAGCAGAATCATTCCGACTAGCAGCAGATATGTAAATAAAGACCTTTTTCTCATTTTTTCTCCTTATCATATCCTAATGATTACCATTCATATTATAATTGATAATAATGATTCCTTACTATGGTAAAAAGGGTGGAATTATGGGCGATAAATATATCTCGGATAAAATATACAACAAAGCCTCCCAGATTGCTTACAATGAGGTACCTCCCGGAAAGCTTACCGAAGACGGCCTGGAAGGATGGAGTGTGGTAGAGCCTGACGGTGCCGATCTGCACCGCTTTTCCGGCTTTGATGCCTTGGTGCTCCGTAACGATACGACAGATCAGGTGATTATTGCTTACCGTGGAACAGAAGCAGGCGGCATGAGTATAGGAAAAGTGAAGGATATTTATACGGATGCCGTGGATGTTGTGGGCGGCCGGCCGAAGGATTTGGAGAATAGTCTGGATCATCCCTGGAAAACGCTGTGGAATGACGGACCTGTCAAGTTGGTCAGTGATAAAATTCAATACGAGAACAACCAGTTTCATCAAGCAGAAGAGCTGTATGATGCGGTCAAGAAAGCTTATCCCAATTCGGATATCTCATTAACCGGACATTCTTTGGGAGGAGGTCTGGCACAGTATGTTGCGGCGCGGCAGGATCTGCCGGCGGTAACCTACAGTGCGCCGAGCACGCTGAATTCGCTGTCGGATGAGCTTGTGGCCAAGGTGGAGCATGGGGACTTTGACAATCAAATCATTAACTATGTTCATCCTAGTGATTCTGTTGGTGCCGGTGGTCTGGAGGAATATGACCGACATATCGGATCGACCTATTATCTGGGAACCAACTTTGAAACGGCCAACGCAAAATACAACCAGATTTTGAACGTTCCGATTCCGCTGCGCGGAACGGGTCTTTTGGGAGTGGTCATGCCTTATTACAATCTGGAGATTGATACCGGAAAATATTATATCGGCGATCTTCGGCGTTTTTACGACTCTGTCTTAAATGGCGAAACCAATTACCATTCCCCCTCCCAGTATAAGTTTAATGGGGATGGAAATCTGAAAGGACCGCTAGTGAACCGGTTAAGTGGAGAGACACTGGACGGATCTCCGCGTGGAGCGGCGTATGCTGCAACAATGGCCGCTTTGGCGAGTCTGATAAACTTCGGGGGTAATAGTCTGAAAGCGATGTTGGCTAACGGATTGCCTGGAAGCGGCGGGGCACACGGTTTGATTCAGCTGACACCAGCCGAATTGCTTGAGGCTGCGAAACAGATGCGTCAGAGTGCCGAAGGTTTTTCCAGTGACAGCCGCAGTGCGGTTCAATTTATTGAAAACAACATCCGTACTAGTGAGAGTCGTTCCCTGACGCCTATTGCTGAGAATACAAGCGTAAGCCTACACGGTATTCAGCAGTGGTACGAAGCGGCCATGCTGGAAATTGCGGACTATATCGACCGGAAGGCACAGGATTTCATTCTGGCCGATGAGGCGTAAAAGAAGGCGTGATCATAAACAAGCAGGCGGGAGTTGAGGGCTAATGAGTCGAATTTCGGTACAGGTTGAAGATTTAAGAAGGGCCATCCAGCAGTGTGAACAGCTTCGGCAGCGATTGCTGCAGCAGGTTGCAACGGTAAAAGGCATCTCTGCCCGCCTGCAGGAATGGAAAGGGAAATCTGCTGAAGAGCTCCGCATGAAGATGGAACGTTTCGTACAAGGAGCCAACGCAAAAATCAGTGAGCTAGAACAGCGTATTCGGGAGTTAGAGGCCTATATCAGCAGAATGTTGGAAGCTGACAGGAACCTAGGCTGGGGATGATGGAAGAGGGGAAAGATTCCAGATTGAAAAGTTTTAAATTGGATGAAAATGGATATATAAAAAGAAGCGGTTCTCAGATTTGAGGACCGCTTCTTTTTTGAAGTTTCAGAAAATGAATATAATCGCCTGAGGTTCATCATAACAAGAGACGCAATTAACCTATACTGTCTTACCGCCTACCTTCAGGAACAGTGGCCTCTTTCATCCCCGTTTTCATAGGAGATCCACATAACGGACATTTCTTAACATTCTTCGTTCCGGATTTACCGGAATCCAATCGCTGCCAGCCCTTGCAGCCTGTGCCGGTACAGAGCCATGCGTGCACGGACTCGGTATGGACGGCTGATACCTGTGCTTCCTTATTGCCGGAAGGGCCGGATTCAACCGTTACACGAAGACGCTCACTCATTGAACGGGTGCCTGAACGGTCGCTAGGTCTACGGGACGAGCCAGGCCCTGAGGCTGTCCCTCTGCCCGAACCAGCACTGCGAGCAGAGCTTTCTCTGCCTGCTCCTCTCCAGTCTCCACGGGAGCCAGAGGTTCCATCTTTGTGTTTCTTCTCATTTAGGGTCGGGATTGAGGATTGGAACACACTTTGAAGGAAGCGGGACACCTCCACCTTCCGGCCACGGTAGTAAGCCGGAGAGCTAATGATCAGCTCGTCTCTGGCGCGGGTGACAGCAACATATGCCAATCTCCGTTCTTCTTCCAGCGCGTCGGTCCCTTTTTCCTGCCTGGAGGTAAGCGGATGGTTGTCGTCCATATGCTCCGCCTCGAGAGAAGACGTATGCGGTAGAATGCCCTCGGAAGCCCCGATCAGGCAGACTGACGGGAATTCCAGCCCTTTCGCTTTATGGATCGTCATCAGTTTCACGGCATCAGCTGAGTCATCCTTTTTCCGTGCAGCCATTTCTCGGTGGACTTCAATTAGTCGGTCCACGAAGCCAATAAAGGATGCCATATCCTTAAACCGTTTGGCTGAAGCCTCCAGTTCGTCGAGCCCCTCCTGAATAAACTCCTTGTGCATCGTCAGATCCTGCGTGTTGTCGGCTTCTAAGTATTTGTCGTAGAAACGCAACCGGATTTCGCGGACGGCATCTGCCGGTTCCAGGGCTTTCAGTGATTTAATCATTTTTGACCGTTCCCGGATTTGCTCGATCTGAAAATCTTTAAGTCCGGGATAGGAGATCAGGTGGGAAAGAGGTCCTTTCTTGGGCCGTGGGGCGTCTTTTTCACGGATAAAGGACATGCCTTTGTCCCGGTTGATGTACAGCGTATTCAGCATGCCTTCCATCGCCTTGAAATCCCGGCGGTCGAGTGAAAGACGAAGGTGGTCCATGACCGGCTTGACCATCCACTGCTCGTAGAACAGATCTCCTTGCTCATAATGAATAAACGGTATTTCCTTCATGACAAGCTGCTCGAACACCGCCCGGCTGTTATTGGACGTACGGTAAAGTATCGCATAATCGCTGTAGCTCTTCTTACCCTCGCTTACTTCTCCGGTGATATGCTTTAGCAACAGCTCGGCTTCCTCATCAGGATCGCCGGGCCGTAGATACAGCGGAACGTTTCCGCTCTTGCGGGTGGACTGAAGCTTCTTGATGCGCCGGCGTTTGTTCTCACGTATGATCTCGTTGCCCAGGCCGACGATACTGGAGAGGGAACGGTAATTGACGTCGAGTGTCACGACTTTGGCGCCAGGAAACGTCTGATCGAACTCCAAAATAAACTCATTTCGCGCTCCGTTAAAACTGTAGATCGTCTGGTCGTCATCTCCGACAACCATCAGGTTGGCGTGAGGACGCACGATCATTTTCAGCAGTTCATAAGGAAGAAGTCCGGTATCCTGGAACTCGTCCACCATGACATAGCGGTAGCGCCGCTGCAGAGACGAGAGCAGTCTGTCTTCCGAAGTCAGCAGGCGGTAGGACAGCACGAGAATATCGTCAAAATCCATCTGGCCGTTCTCTTCCTTCCACGCTTCATAACGGGCAAAAATCTGTCTCTGTTCAATTTCCGCCGGCGTGCGAACCGGAAGCTCATCCAGACCGGTCATATTCATGCGGTAGGCGGACCATAGCGACAGCAGCGTCTCTGCTTCGTAGCCATCCTGAAGCCCCATTTCCCGCAAAATTCTCTTTATAATAAACTGCTGATGTCTTGAATTGCTCAGAATTTCCTGCCGGAATCCGCGCGTCCGTAGCAAGTATAGGAAAAAGGAGTGAAACGTCCTGGCAGTCACCTTCGCACTTTCCTTAGGGTGGAGGTCTGGCAGACTCATAATCCGCTCTTTCATCTCCGCTGCTGCCTTTGAAGAAAACGTAACAAGCAGGATGGAGGCGGGATCGGATTTGCCGACGGCCATCAAGTATCCTGCACGGCTAACGAGGACGGACGTTTTGCCGGACCCTGCCCCCGCCAAGGTCAGAAGGGGGCCGTCTGTGTGCCTAACGGCCTCGATTTGAGCCCGGTTCAGATATAACCCCTGCGACTCCAAACTGCGGAAAAAAGCCGCATCTGCGGCTTGGTCGCCCACCAGCTCCCGGCTGCTTCTGGAAGAGGCGAGCTCGGCGAACGGGAGATCCTTGCGGTCACTTCCGAAAGGGCGTTTATAAAAAGGTATGGATGTCATATAACTCACCAATCGCAATTGAAATAATAGTGCCTACCCAGTTTACCGGATTACTGGCGCCGTGGCAAAGGAAATACACTCCCGCGGGGCTGTAAACCCCTTTGTAACCAAACCTCAATATGAAAAGAAGCGTTCTCCAATAGCAAAATACCTTCGCGATCCCCGAGGGATTGGGTAGAAGAAGCGCTCGAAAGGGACCGGAAAGCGAGAGAGGAGCGGGAGGCTAAAGGTGGCAAGGGAATCCTTTAATGGAGGCTTCGGAAATAGTTCGAAGTCTTTTTTTTATGGTCAAATAAACTATACCTACCTATAGTATACAACGTCAGATCCTAACTATGTTAATTTTACACTTGCATAAAACGAGACTTTACAATATATTAGTATATGAACAGTTTCTCATATATAAATATAATATAATTTGGAGGTAATTATTATGAAAAAAGCATTTAAATTAGATGGACTGGACTGCGCAAACTGTGCTGCTAAGTTGGAAAGAGCGGTCGCAAAAATTGATGATGTTACCAAAGCAAGCGTAAACTTCATGAGCAGTAAGCTAGTGCTTGAAGCAGCTGACGACAAATTTGATAGTGTTGTGGAACAAGCTAAAGCTACGATCAGAAAAATCGAACCAGGTGTTGTAATAAAAGCTTAGTCATAAGCAGTAATATCAGTGGCTGTGGGTTTAACCACGGCCACTGATATTATGCAAGTAGATGGAGTGGAGGTTAAATTATGAGAGAGAAAAAACGGTTAATCCGTACCATTACAGCCTTAATTTTATTTTTTGCTACAATGATATTACCTATTAATGATTCGTGGAAACTTTGGGTGTACCTCGTCATCTACCTGATCGCAGGTGGTGATGTTGTACTGAAAGCTCTTAAGAACATTTTGCGCGGAAAAGTATTTGATGAAAACTTCTTAATGAGTATTGCAACAATTGGTGCATTTATTATTGGAGAGTATCCTGAAGGCGTTGCAGTCATGTTGTTCTACCAAGTAGGTGAATTGTTCCAATCATACGCTGTTGATAAATCACGTAAATCGATCGCTGGGTTAATGGATATTCGTCCTGATTATGCCAATGTACAACGAAACGGAAAACTGGTAAAAGTCGACCCAGAAGAAGTAGCTATAGGCGATATTATTGTAGTAAAAGCCGGTGAGAAAGTTCCACTTGATGGTAAAATCATTGATGGTATATCGATGGTAGACACATCTGCTTTAACAGGCGAATCTGTGCCGCGTGAGGTATCTACAGACAATGATATTTTAAGTGGTTTTATTAATTTAAATGGTGTATTAACGATAAAAGTGACTAAAGAATACGGAGAATCTACGGTCGCCAAAATTCTTGATTTGGTGGAAAATGCCAGCAATGAAAAAGCAACCACTGAAAACTTTATTACTAAATTTGCTAAATACTACACTCCGATTGTAGTCATAGTTGCAGCACTGCTCGCCGTTATTCCACCACTCGTTATTAGCGGAGCTACATTTAGTGATTGGGTATACAGAGCATTAGTATTCTTAGTTATTTCCTGCCCATGTGCATTAGTTATTTCCGTTCCATTAAGTTTCTTCGGAGGTATCGGTGGTGCCTCAAAAGTTGGTGTGTTAGTTAAGGGCGGAAATTATCTGCAAGCATTAGCTGATACCGAAATTATTGTATTTGACAAAACAGGTACCTTAACTAAAGGAACATTCAACGTAACCGATATTCAACCTAAAGGAATGTCAAAAGACGAATTGTTGGAAATTACTGCTTATGCCGAAAGCTACTCCAATCACCCTATTTCAATGTCGCTTAAGCAAGCTTACGGACGACCGATTGATAACTCAAGATTAGCCGATGCTGAGGAAATTTCAGGACATGGTGTTAAGGCATTTTTTGATGGTCAATCCGTTATGGCGGGCAATGCTAAGCTGATGCAACGAGAAAACATACGGTACTATAAAGGTGAAATCATAGGAACTGTAGTTCATGTCGCTGTAAATGGAGACTATGCAGGTTATATTACGATTTCCGATGAGATCAAAGAAGATTCGCAGCAAGCCATCAGAGATTTGAAAGCAAATAAAATTCGCAAAACAGTAATGCTGACAGGTGATAGTAAAGCGGTAGGTCTTAAAGTAGCGGATCAGCTCGGATTAGATGCAGCATATACAGAACTACTTCCGGGTGACAAAGTTGATAAATTAGAACAATTGCTCAGTGAAAAATCAGCAAAAGGCACACTTGCCTTTGTCGGTGACGGTATTAACGATGCCCCTGTGCTAGCAAGAGCTGATATCGGTATTGCCATGGGGGGACTAGGTTCTGATGCTGCAATTGAAGCGGCAGATGTTGTCATCATGACGGATGAGCCTTCAAAAATCGCCACAGTCGTAAAAATATCACGCAAAACATTAAGAATCGTTAAACAAAATATCATTTTTGCTTTAACCGTAAAATTTGCTGTTCTTATTCTAGGCGCATTTGGAATCGCAAGTATGTGGTCAGCCGTATTTGCAGACGTTGGTGTATCCGTTCTTGCTATACTTAATGCGATCAGAATGTTAAATGTCAAAAATATTACGTAATAAATCGGATCGATATTAACGCCATTATTAAAAAACAAGAGAGCCTCCATCTTTATGGAAGTTCTCTTGTTTTTTCTGTGCTATATTTGACCGGACTGAAGTGCAGAAAACGCATGTGGACGACCGATGCCATGCGAGTCGTACTCGTGTATTGGGAGCTTCACGCGGTGAGAATTTAAGGTAGTGCGACTCCACGGGAGCTGACATACAGCGAATACCATTCTTCACGGGTGAGCTCCACAAGCTCGGCACCGCTGCAAGCACGGATACGATCCGGATTCTTGGTGCCGATGACCGGCTGAATCCCTGTTGGATGTTTCATGAGCCAGGCAAGCAAGATGGCTTCAGCAGTTGTCTCTTTCTCATTGGCTAATCGCTTCACCAATGCAGCTGTCTCCTGAATGGATTCCGGCAAGTCCTGAACCGGACGGCCCGTGTACACGCCCTGGGCAAGCGGACTCCAAGCCTGGATTTGAATCTTGTTCATCTGGCAGTATTCAAGCGTTCCCTCAGGGAACATGTTCTCTTTGGCGTCATCGCGGTTCACATGAACGCCAGCATCGAGCCATCCGATATGTTGCAGGCTCATCTGCAGCTGGTTCACGATAAACGGCTCATTGGTATAAGCCTGAAGCAGAGCAATCTGTCCGGCTGTCATGTTGGACACTCCGAAATTCCGAACTTTGCCTGATGCCTTCAGCGTTTCCAGCGCCACAGCCACTTCTTCGGGGTCCATCAATGGATCCGGACGGTGCAGCAACAGAATATCCAGATATTCTACACCCAACCGCTGGAGCGATCCGTTTACGCTGGACAAAATATGTTCTTTGGAAAAGTCATATCGACCGGGTATTCCGTTAGGCTCCGCAAATCGGATCCCACATTTGGATTGGATAATGATCTGCTCCCGAAGGTCTGGACGTTCCTTTAGAACTTGTCCGAAGACACTCTCAGCCTTGCCCCGGGTGTAGATATCCGCGTGATCAAACATATTGATTCCAGCAGCCAGTGCGGCATCTACCGCATCGTGAGCTTGGCGGACATGTTCTTCGGTAATCGGACTATCATCCCAACCTCCGCCGAGTCCCATACATCCCAGCACAAGTCGGCTAGCCGGTATGTTCCGGCGGCTTAATGGCATAATTGACATTGGATGAAATCCCTCCTATATGTAATAAATGCAATATGATGTGATTTCATTGTAGCACGTTGTCTTTGTGAAATATATTTTTACCTTACATATTTCCGCTGGCGAGACGACCCTCTGTGGAGACTGGATTTATGGGCGTATATGACGGCCTTATTTGTTAGAAATGCAGTGTATAGAAGAAGAAAAACCCCGTATGGAAAACCCGTTCCATCCAGGCTGGGGACGAGCCAGTCAGCCGCTATGAAATACAGAAGAGTTAGCAGTGCAGGAAGCTGTCTCTTTAACCGGTATTTCCAGACGGACCAGACAAGGCCAACGACGCCAGCATACAGCAAAATCAGACGCACAAAATCTAAAGCAGATTGAACGACCCTCCGGGCTTCTTCATTACCAAAACGTCCGGCGTATTTCGTAGAGAGTCCGCCGAATATACTACGGTACAAGTGGGCCAACGGATTTCCTTCGATGAAGCGGGCATCCAGCCAGAGCGGTGCGATATTCCATGGGCCTGGAAGGTACATCAGCTTCTCAAAGATCGGTATGCTGAGCCACCAAGGCGACATGACCAGAAGATATCCGATTGTTATCAGCAGAGTTCCGCTGATGATGACTCGCCATGGACTGTAGTATTTCCACCAGAGGATGACAAAGACAATCGGATATAGCAGAGCTTGCAGGTTGAAGTAGGCCACGAGGGCTGTAAGCACACCTGCGGCAGTATACCAGCCCGCCTGCTTGAACTCGAGCGCTCCGATCACGGCGCACACGAGCATCAGCATGAGCATCTGCATTGTCGTATCCGGTAGTATGAGGCGGACAATGCCATAGGCTGGCCAATAAAGAGCATATATGAGACATGATAATAGTGCTGTTGATGTATTAAACATATATCTGGACAGAACAAACACCAAATAGACGGAGAAGGCGTGAAAAAGGGCTTGGATGAGGCGATATGCCGTGAAAGCATGTCCTTCATCCCCGAACAGCTTTGTCAGCCCGGCAATCATAAGCGGTACACCCGGCATAACGACAGATGAACCGTCTGCATCATCAGGATGGCTGATCATAGCCGCACTGGTTATATATTTTTGCTCCATTTCAATAATGGCGCCCTGTGGCCCGTTCTTGCCGCCGGCAATGATTAACAGACACGACATGAGGAATACCCCGGCGATTATCGCGAGCAACAGTTTTCGATTCATACGACTCAAGGACCAGATGGAAAACAAATTGTCCACTCCACTCTATGTGTTTTAATCTAATATCTCATCCTCTATATTAAATAAAACCTAATCAAATAAAAAGACTCCGTTGTAACCGGAGCCTTACAGCGGATACTCTCTTTATACCTGTTTTTGGTACGTATCAAACCTAGGGAGGAGATCAGTGGAGGAAGATTCATGTCTCGAATCCAGCGGCAGGCTGTTGTTGCTCCAGCATACGCTGCTGCATGTAGCCAATAAACAGCTCAACCAGCTCAGGATCGAACTGGCTTCCGGCACATCTTCTCAACTCGGCAATGCCTTCTTCGTAGGTTTTGGTCTTTTGGTAAGGCCGTTCCGTTGTCATCGCATCAAAAGAATCTATGATCGTGAGCATACGACACAATCTTGGAATTTGGCTGCCCTTGAATCCATGTGGATATCCGCCCCCGTCATACCGTTCGTGGTGAAGCTCGATATACGGTACCAGCTCTATAAGTTTTTCATTCGTTTCGGCAATCCGTTTTCCCCAGCTGACGTGGCGTTTTACCGTTTCCCATTCACCAGGAGTGAGCTTATCCTTCTTATTTAATATTCCCCAAGGAATTTCCAGCTTTCCAATGTCATGAATGAGTGCACCGAGCACAAAAGTACGTCTTTCTGTGCATTCCAGACCGAGTACTTCGCTCATATCAACGGCGTACCGGAAGACGCGCTTGGAATGCTTGAAGGTGTCCACATCTTTATAAAGAAATAACTTCAACTGCTGCTCAATATCGCGTACATCTTCTGCAAAATCAATTTCATACTCCTGGACTGAACCGCTGCCGTATACATGTACGTTGTTCTTTCCCTGCTTCTTGGCGTAATAAAGTGCCTGGTCCGCGAGGTCGACCATCTGTGCTTTATCATGGATGTCATCCCGGGAGTTGGCAATTCCCGCTGAGAAGGAGAGACAACCGGCAGGAAAAATTTCGACCCCTTCAAAATAAGTATCATTCAGCTTTTTACGGAGGCGGTTTATAAAATGGCGAGCTTTTTTCTCATCATAACCCGGCATCAGGATTGTAAATTCCTCACCCCCAAAACGGGAGGCGATAACCTCTGCAGGATCACATTCAGTTTTCAGAAAATTGCCCAGAAATGCGAGCAGCATGTCTCCTTTCAGGTGACCGAACTGATCGTTGTATTTTTTGAAATCGTCTATGTCAATCATCGCTAGGGACAGTGAGGTTTCCGCTGCCTTCGATTTTTCAATTTCTGTATCCAATAAGTTCTCAAAATAACTGTGGTTGAATAACCCGGTACGCTGATCCTTGATCGCTTTTTCCTGAATTTCGTTGTACATCGTGAACAGCTGCTTAAACGAATAGGAGAGCATTGTACTAAGCGCAATGAACAATGCTAAGCCAAATACGCCATTGCTTGAGATGAGGATAGACAAGGCAAGAGAAAGGATAAGGGTACTAAGATATACAACGATAATATCTTTGAAAAATTCCTTCAAAGCTTCAAATAGCGTACTTTTCATCAGAATAACATAGTAGAAACCAATCAATAACACGTTTATTGAAAAATAAACAGACAGGGCTATCACATATGAAATGATGTTTTCGTTTTGGATGGGCCCGATTTCTCCTCCTGATGCAGAGAATACGATTGAAGAGCCGGTAATCATCAAGACGTATATAGAAAAGTTGACGAGGTTTTTCCAAAATGGAGTTTTACGGTTATAAAGTGATAGGATGATTAAAGTCAACAGACAGACGGATAAAGCAAACGGGGCACCATAGATGAAGACACAAGCTAAATAGACCGATGAGTCCATAGATTGTCCATTTCCTTGTGGAGGAAGGCGAAAGGTAAAGTGATCTAAAATTAATGTGGCGCCGACGAGAGCATATAACCAAATCCAATTATTTAGGGAATAGTTTAGGAAGTCCGCCTGATTGATAAAGATAAAGACGGTGATTCCAATGATAGGTATGATTAAGAAGTACCATTGGCGTGCATTTAACTTCATGGTGCGAGCCCGTTTCAACATGGACATAAATTATTTTCTCCTTGGCTAACAATGATGGTATCTCCACATTTTAAGGTATAATACAGCACAAAACAACGAGGATATATAAAAGAACTGGCTATGAATAGCCAGTTCTTTTATATCACAATTAAACGAATTTGAAACCAGAGGTCAGTGCTACGAGTACGGACGCTACGATTACAGCGTTGAAAACAATGCGGGAATATTTAACTTGTTCTGTTTTTTTCATGTATTTCCCCCCCTTTCAAGGCATTTGATGTATTTAAACTTTTTGTGGTTCTACATGGTCAGAAGTTTCTAATTGTTCATCACTAGATTTAGAGGCTTTCCTGTGGCCATTACTCATCAAATGTACAATATACATAAAAATGCCTATGTTCATCACGATATCGCCGATGCTGATGGCTTGGGTTCTCGGATAAGGTGCAGACAGTGGGATAATATCACCAAGGAATGGAAGTGCGGTTGAGTCATCAAGCAAGAAGTGCTTGGTTATGATAGCTCCTTCTTTAAGCATATCCACATAATAAGGATCCAGCACCGAAGCTGCTTGAAGCGATACCGGCATTCTGCCGCCATTGACGGCCATAACAAGGAAGTTAAGAAACACACCTGCTAAGATAATGCCAAAACCTCTCTGATCGCGGTTCATCCATAGGAACAGCATGCCTACTATATAGATGGTCATAAACACATAACTGCTTGCCGCTGCCAGTATATCGGAGTTTTCCTGGAATCTGAAGATGATCAGTTGGATGATCAGCAGCACCGGAAAGATCCAGCCGCCCTTCAGCCGAATTTTACTGAACTGAAGCAAGCCGTGACGAATGCCTCCCCGAATCAGCCCGACAATCAGACCAATGATAATGCCGTCAAAAACCATAGCTGTTTCCTACTTTCCTGTTTCGTCAATTCCTTTAAATTACATATTCGACGTAAAAATGGAAATTCCTTCTCTACTTCTCGAAAAAAAGAAAAAGTTGTATAACAAGGGAATTTATTGGTCTATCTCAACAATTATAGATTATTATACCAGCAAAATTAGAGGTTTTGTATCACAATTCGGGGAGCTGCAACAAAATATTTTTGAGGAAATTCCATTATAGCTACTAAAAGAAAACAACCTTTACATACTTATGGGGGGTATAGTACAATGCGGGTATATTTACTGTTAATAAACTCATTAAATAACCGGCACATCAGCCGGCACAACAGCCAAGGAGGAATTACGAATGAAACAAGTTACTATGAACGTCGAAGGCATGTCTTGCAACCACTGTGTGAATTCAATTGAAGGTGCTTTGAAAAACGCGGGTTTGTCCGGTAAAGTGGATCTGGCTTCCAACACGGTGACCGTGGAATATGACGAAACGAAGGCAACTGTGGAACAAATTAAAGAAACAATCGAAGAACAAGGATATGATGTCGTTTAACCATTAAATATTTATCCAAAACCGTCAGGCTGCATAATACAGCCTGGCGGTTTTTTGTCGTATTAATTGGGCTTTTTCAATATCTATTGACAATTACCGGAAACCGACCTATGATTTAAACGATTGTTTAATTAAACGTTTGTTTAAGAAATTTAATTGTAGGGGAGAGATGGAATGTGTTCAAAGGTGTATTCATTTTATTGAAAAGGCCGCAAATGATGTTGGGCATCGCTACAGCTCTAGCATTTCAGATTATATTTAGTGTCATTTGGATGACGGGGTATCAGGGGGCAAATGAACGGATAGGGGATTTTCGCATTGCGATTGTTAATGAAGACAAGATTATGGGAGTTCAGGTTCTTCAGAAATTGCAGAAAAGTCTTCCATTTGAAATCAGTAATGCTAATCAGGATACAGCAAGACAGCAACTCATAAACCGTGAGGTGCAAATGGTGATGACCATTCCTGCCGATTTCACGGCAGATCTGCAAAATCCAGCAGCGCAAGCTAATCTGCTGTATGAGATCAATGAATCCAATCCTGCGCTTGTGAAGAGTGTAATGGATAGTGCGGCAGCAGCGATCACTGGAACCGTCGACCGTGAGGCTTCGGCTGCAGGTATCCAAAATGTGCTAGAGCGTTCATCGATTCCTTCAGAACAGGCTTCGGTTGCAGCAGCAAGCTTGGCGGAACGGGTAAAGTCTGAAATCAGCTACATCTATCCTGTGGATGGATTGAATAATCAGATGGTTCCGATGATGATGGTCCTTTCTTCTTTTGTAGGGGCCATGATTATGGGAATGAATATGCAGCAGGTATCTTTGACACTTGGTAACGACATCACCAAATGGCAGGCTTTTACGGCACGGACGATAATCAATATCGTCTCTGCTCTTGTGATCTCCTTGCTGGGCTCATCGCTGGTTATGGCATTGGGCGGACAGTCTGCTGAAGGATTTATGACCCTTTGGTTGTTCCAGAGTCTGATCGTGTGGGTGTTTCTTGTGTTTTCCCAAATGTTCCTTATTTTTTTTGGAATGGGGGGCATGTTGTTTAATATTACGCTTTTATCCTTGCAGCTAGTTACCTCGGGGGCGATGATTCCAAGACAGATGCTTGGTGCAGGCTTTCAGACTACGGGAGATTTGCTTCCTGCCACCTATGCTGTTGAAGGTCTGATGAACATTTTATTCGGCGGCGTCCATCTAGGGAAAGACTTACTTGGGCTTGCAGTGACAGCTATTATCTCTCTTGTCATTTCAGCAGCAGTTACAGCTCTAAGAAAAAACCGGCACTCTAGTCGAAGCGGTGAATCCGCACAGCATATCCCAACGCTGACCTCTGCTTGAACGTAACCTTTCACTTATTGCTGTTTTCCGCACCTTGCGCTGTCCAGGCTGAAGTTCCATAATAGATGGAAGAACGTTTAAAGGGGACAGTCGGATGGAACAGGAACAGCCTGAGCTGGATGTGAAAACGCGAATATTAATGTCTGCCAAAAAGCTGTTTGCCAAGCAAGGGTTTGAAGGAACTTCCGTTCGGCAAATATGCGATGATGCCTCCGTCAATATCGCGCTTGTATCCTATCATTTTGGTGGCAAAGACAAGATGTTTACAGCGATTTTTGAACAGTTATTTCCGGGCTATGATATGGATCAATATAAGGAACGCATGGATGAGCCGGTGAGCGGTCTTGCTTTTGCTATCCATGAGATCGTAAAGTATACGCTAATTGATACAGAGCTAAGCGATATCGTTCAGCAAGAGCTGACGATGCGCACGCCACGCAAAGAGGTTGTACTGTCTTTTTTACGTCCCGTATGGAGTACGGTAAAGCAGCTGCTGGATCGTGGAAAGTCCCAGGGTAAGTTTCATTTTGAATCGTCAGGGGAGGCATTGCTCATGGTAATGGGTGTGTGTTTATCTCATAAATTGATGATTAACAACGAGCCTTTGCTAGGGTTTAAAGATGCTGATCCGGAGCTTATTTCACAGCAAGCGATACAATTTATATTCAGAGGACTGGGAGTTGAGGATACCAAGTGAATGAAACATTATCTCTGTTGATGAATCACCGATCCATCCGTAAATATACGGACAGGAAGGTTACCGAGGAACAGCTGGAGATGATCATCGCGGCGGGGCAGATGGCTTCCAGTTCTAGCAGTGTGCAGGCATACAGCGTCATTGCCGTAACAGATCCGGAGTCGAAGCGGGCTTTGTCCGCTTTAGCCGGTAATCAGGCATATATTGTAGAGTGTCCGGTTTTTCTCGTATGGTGTGCAGATTTATATCGTTTGCAAAAAGTGAGTGAGGCGCATTTGGGCGATCAACCGAGTTATGTGGATTCGACTGAAAATTTCATCGTGGCGACAGTAGATGCCGCGCTGGCTGCACAAAATGCTGCGGTTGCTGCGGAATCAATGGGCCTCGGGATCGTATATATCGGCGGAGTACGGAACCACATCGCGAAATTTGCGGAACAGCTGAAATTGCCGGAACTTGTGTATCCGGTGTTCGGCATGTGTGTCGGCTATCCGGATCAGGATCCAGGTATTCGCCCTCGTCTGCCCCTTGAAGGAGTGCTTCACCATGGAACTTACGATAAGGCGAGAGCCGTGGAGGAAGTTAAAACCTACGATAACACGTATGCGGAATACATGCGTGCCCGGAGCGGCGGTAAACCTGCAGCAGCTTGGTCACAGTTTATGGCGAAACGTCTATCGGAGCCGGTGCGCCTTCATATGAAGGATTTTTTGCAGAGCAAGGGATTCATGAAGCGGTAGAGATAACCGCGACCGATTTTGGCGTATCGATTATCGATTGTGTCCGCTCGACTGGCGGAATGATTCGTATTCGAAGCGTCTTACAACAAACATAGGGGCGTCCCAGGTCAATGGACCTTTTGGGAGAGCCCCGTTTTGTTATAGGTAGCTGTTCCGGTTACTTTTCCTCCCGGCAGTGCTCCTCGGTAGCAGAAGTGAATTCCGCTTCGTTATGGGATGCGAGCTTGTCTCCGTACTGATCCAATCTATCCGGGCTGCTTGATGGCCCGTCTTTTTTCGGTTTGTTATTTCTTCCTGTCATGATCAAGGTCCTCCTTCGGTGGGCTGATTGCTTTAAATTGAAGCTTACAGCGGAAATACCGCCAACCTTTATGTTGTTACTGTTCACGCCTGACTATTCATATAAATATGTATTTTTAAGGTAGGACAGGTGAGATTGTCAGCATGGGACACCCATGATAAGATAATAGAATTTGTGAGACTCATAGGATCATAGAATTTCTTCTATATATATATTCGATTGGAGGTTAAGATTTTGAAGTTGGTATCCTGGAATGTCAACGGCTTGCGGGCCTGTGTAACCAAAGGCTTTATCGATTATTTTAAACAGGCTGATGCCGATATATTTTGCGTGCAAGAAACGAAGCTGCAGGAAGGGCAGATTGAGCTTGATCTTGGCCCTGAATATGATCAATACTGGAACTATGCTGTAAAGAAAGGCTATTCCGGAACGGCTGTATTCACCAAAATACCACCTTTGTCTGTTCGGTACGGCATTGAAGAGGATAACGAGCCGGAAGGAAGAATCATCACACTAGAATTTGAGAACTTTTATCTCGTGAATGTATATACACCGAACGCGAAGCGTGATCTTAGCCGATTGGATTACAGAATCGAATGGGAGGAGCGGTTTCGCCGCTATTTACTGCAGCTGGATGAACTCAAGCCAGTTATCGTATGCGGGGATATGAATGTAGCGCATCAGGAGATCGATTTGAAAAATGCGAAGGCCAATATGGGCAACTCCGGTTTTACTCTGGAAGAGCGGGGGAAGATGACGGATCTGCTGGCAGCTGGATTTATTGATACCTTCCGCCTTTTGTACCCAGACCGCACGGATGTGTATAGCTGGTGGTCTTATATGGCGAAGGTGAGAGAGCGGAATATCGGCTGGCGTATCGATTATTTTCTGGTGTCCGCCCGTTTGGAAGAGAAGGTGAAGGATGCAGAAATCGACTGCCATGTGATGGGAAGTGATCATTGTCCGGTTTCGCTGAGCTTAAGTTAATAAACCAAAATCCATGGCAATCATGCCATGGATTTTTTTGATTATTTTTTAATAGGAAATGTAAATCGTACGGTGGCCCCGGCATGAAGGTTGTTTTCTGCGATAATATGCCCGCCGTGATGCTGGACCAACAATTTTGCGATATACAATCCAAGTCCGGAATGACCTTTTTGTCTTACGGATCGGGCATGCCCTTGATAGAATTGCTCAAACACTTGCTCCAGATCTTGTTTATGAAATCCTGTTCCATTATCGGTTATGGCCATGGAGACCTGCTGTTCAGTCACCTCCACACTCCATAGGATTCTACCTAAATCCGGGGTATATCGGATGCTATTAGCAACAAGGTTGTCCAAGACCTGAATGATCCGATAAGGATCAAAGGAGATGTCCGAATTGGCACTGCGCCTATCAGTTAGTTCCGTTTGAAAGGTAATATTTTTTTCTCTGCATAAGGCCACATATTCAGCCTCTTTATCATCAATGAATTCATCTATATCCATAGGGATGGGATTTAGTTGAAAGGACACTTTTTCGATTTCTGAAATTGTGTTCATATCCTGAAGAAGATTAGATGCCCGATTTGTGTTGCGTTTGATCACTTGAAGGTATTGAGGGAGTCGTTCCTCACGGATGTCCCCGTTCATCTGCATAAGGCCCTCCACATGCCCCTGAATAATCGTTAGCGGTGTGCGTAAATCGTGAGCTAGTGCGGCAAACATCGTGCTTCTCTCTTGCTCCAGCTTCCATTCCCGTTCAATGGATTGTTCAAGCTCCTGGCGCATTTCTTCAAAAGCAAACGTAAGTTGATTCACTTCGGCTATGGAGGATTTCTCGGTCATGGAGAAATGCAAATCCCGTTCCTTAATACGCTCAGCTCCGTGTAATAACTGCTGTAAAGGAGTGTTTATCTTTCGACTAAACCGTCTTCCGAAAATGTAAGTAAAGATGATGATATACAGAAAAGGCGACAGAAAAAAGGTTAGAAATCCGAAGGTGACCAAGGGGGAGAACATTGGATTTGCCGTTGTTACCTTGAGTGAATACCCTAGCAAAAGTGCTCCTAATAGATCTCCCTGATCGGATTGAACAGGAATATATCTAATGACTTGATTTATTCCAGAGAATGTTTGATTTAAGCGTTCAAGGATATCGTTTTTGTTCAACGACTCATGGAACTCCAGATCTCCATACAGGAATTCACCGGATAAAGAGACTACACGATAGGACATTCCTTCAGAAGGAATGAGCCTTTCCAATGCCGGTTGTCCCTGCTTGCTGATGACGGAATCTCCCTCCATTCGCACATACTCTGAAATTACGGGGATCTGCCCTTCGTAATGATTAGCTGGCAATAGGATAGCATGGTTAATGGAGTAGATGATTAACAGAACTAGCAGTCCCCATGTGACGAGTGTCACCAGTAAGCTGCACAAGATGATCAAGGAGAAGTGGCGGGCAAACGTGCTTTTGATCGAACGCTGTTTGGTCATTTCACGTCCCATTTGTAACCAATACCCCAAACCGTCTGAATATAGTTCTTGTCTTGAGCATACGCAGCCAGCTTAGCCCGTATTTTTTTGATATGCTCTGTTACAGTCGAGTCGTCTCCTTCTGCGTCAAAACCCCAGACTTTTTCATAAATTTGTTCCCGTGAAAAAACCTGTCCTTGATGCAAGGACAGCAGCTCTACAATCATAAATTCCTTGTTCGTGAGGGCAATGTTCTGCCCGTTATAGCTTACAGAATGGCCTTTGCAATCGATCACCAGGGACTGAAAACGCAACATTCCTTGTTCCCTCTGTGTGTGCACTCGCTTTTCCCGCCGCAGATGGGCATGAATTCTAGCTTTTAATTCGGCCAGACTGAAGGGCTTTAACAAATAGTCATCACCGCCAGCCGCCAGGCCCTGAATTCGATCCGTTTCACTTTGGCAGGCACTTAAAAATACAATGGGACAATCGGTGAATTCCCGCAGCCGCTCACAAACCTCAATGCCATTCATTTCAGGCATCATGACATCAAGAATAATAAGTGTAGGCATAAGCCTGCTCTGTATAAGAGCCTCTTGTCCGCTTCCTGCGGTTAATACTTCATAGCCTTCAAGCTCAAGGGCATCTTTTATAAAACTAATAATTTCTTCTTCATCATCAACCAAAAGAATCGTTTCCTTCGACATATAAATCCTCCAAGACATAGCGATCAATAAAAAAAGCCTACTTAAAACATAGTGCTGACAATTGTAGCAGTCTATATGATTTATGACACATCAGTACTTGAATGAACTCCCTTACGCGTGGCGACTACTCATATTATCCAACAGGACTTAGTGTACGGTGGCGGTAGACGACTGACTGTCAACATGTTTTAACCTCACCAGTGTTGTATAAGGTACAACAAAATCCCGCGATAGAGCGGCGAAGGACGGATTGTTGCACTCAGTACAACAATAGGGATAGGGAATCGCTTATCTAGCTCTTTCCAGAGGGATTGTTGTAGAATCTACAACAATTTCAGTAGTTTCAGGTATTCTGCCCGTCCAATGATGTAAAAAATACAACAATACTCAACATTACTCATCCTATCATGCTCTCGTATCGTAATTTCCAACGTTTCGTAATAAAACTTGCCAGTCGAACGGTTCATCAGTGCTTTCGTTGCAATAATCAGCGTCTCAATACGATCCATGTTTGAGCATTGCAGCAGCCCTTTTAGGCGTTAGACATTTCATAAATTCATATAGAATGCTGCAATTATTCCATTTAATTATCGTTAACTTTGGCGGTGAGCCTAAAAAATAGCATACACGTAATTTCTAAAGAAAGAATAAAGAAATCTGGGTAACCAGAAAGAATGATCTGCATTCACTCAATTGCAGCGTAGCGTTATGTAACGACGTCGAGATAGTATGCAAAGGCATCTATTGTTAATCAAGAGTACAGACGGTTATATTAAAACTTTATACTTTCTTTATTATTGTACCTTAACCTGAAGGCACAATGATAAGGAGGTACGAACATGGCAACCGTTCAGCATCAAAGAATTACACTCATTGATAGTTTAAGAGGTTTTGCTTTATTCGGTATATTTTTGGCGAATATTAGTTTTTTTACGACGTCGTTACAAACGATTTCTTTTGGGGTCGAGTTATGGTCAGGGCGGTACAATGAGATCTTTTTACTGTTTCGCGGCATTGTTATTGATGGGAAATTCATGTTGATTTTTTCCTTTTTATTTGGCTTTGGTATGGTGCTGTTACAGGAGAGCAGCCTGGCAAAAGGCAGGAAATTCACCCCAATCTATATACGGAGACTAATTGCCTTACTTTTGTTTGGTGTCATTCATGGGATATTTATTTGGTATGGAGATATCCTGACACACTACGCAATTCTAGGCTTTTTATTATTACTTTTTCAGCGCTGTAAACCGAAAACACTCTTGATCTGGTCACTGTCTCTGTTATTGATAGTTCCGGTTCTTCTTACTGGAGCCAGTCTGATTTCTTCTACAGGAGGGAATGCATTTGAACCTTTTAGTAAAGCGGATGCTCATCAGATGGGCGTTTATTTTCAAGAAAGGGACGCCGCGATCTATGGAGAGGGCACTTATCAGCAGATTATCGTTCAACGACTAAATGATTACATATCGTCTCTCTTTAATATGCTGGTCTTCTACCCGCAAATATTAGGGATGTTTTTAATGGGGGCCTATTTCTGTAAACGTCGAATACTACACGAAGTACGGGAGAACCGTAGGATCATTATGAGGCTGATCATTTTGGGAAGTAGTGCGGGTCTTGCTCTTCAACTCATCATGGTATTAATAGAGGGACTGCCATCTTGGGGTGAAGCTCTGGCATTGTTTGTTGGTGCGCCTATGCTGACTTTAGCTTATATTGGCATATTTGCTTTGGTTTATCAGAAGAGAGCTTGGCAGAACGTGCTTCACATTTTTTCTTATCCGGGAAAAATGGCCTTTACCAACTATCTTCTTCAATCGATCCTTTGTGGCTTAATCTTTTACAGCTACGGTCTTGGATGGTATGGAACGATCGAGCCAATTTGGCAGATGCTGCTGGTCATTATCATCTTTGCACTACAGATTGTATTCAGTAAAATATGGCTAAAACGTCTTCCGTTAGGACCCTTTGAATATATTTGGCGTCTGTTTACATATTGGGGAAATCCGGTGAAAAAGGGACAAAGGTTCAATAACCAGCTAACAAAATAGCTTAGGTTTTATTCACTCCATGATAAAGGGGCTGCCAAGTGTAACTTTTGGTTCAGCCCCTTTTATTCCTATATCTATGTTAGTGGAGTTACGCTCTGACTATCGCATTTGACCGTCAGGCAATCAGCTCTTTAGATCTACCTCATACGATAAAACCGCCGGGCATTGTCATACAAAATACGGCGTGCCTCCATCAGACTGAAGCCTTGAATATCGGCCCAGGCTGATGCGACGTCGGTGGTCATGCGAGGGTGTGTTACCTGGCCTTGAAACGGTCCTTCGAACGGCCATGGCCCATCCGTTTCGGACATAACCTGACCGGCGGGGTACAGGCGCGCCAGTTCACGAATTTCCTGCTCGTAGAGCAGGTCCGGGGTGAACGAAATGCAGTAGCCCGCATCAGCCATCCGCTGGATCGTTCCCAGCGACCCTTTGAACCAGTGAAAGTGAGCTGATGTTACGCTATGTTTCTCCAGCAGGTCACAGGCGATATCAGCGTCCTCGTAGACGGCATGAAGGATGACCGGCTTGTCATGCTTTTTGGCAAATATAATGAACCGCTCCAGCAAGTCCTCGTAAGGGCGGTTGTCCCAATCCTTACCGTTGGATTGTGCTTCGATCCGGGAATAGTAAGGAAGCCCGACTTCTCCCACAGCGATCATCTCATCCAGATGGCTTTCCATAAAGGCGAATAGGGAGTCAATATCGGCTGGAGACGGCATTTGTTGTTCAGGGTGATAGCCAAAGGCGGGTTTCACGCGGTCAACAAATCGGAGTGCCAGTTCGAGATTGCGCTGGCAAGATTCCAGATGCATGGATACGGAGATAACGGATTCCACACCGTATCCGGGCAGGCTTTCAACAATGGAAAGCTGCTGATCTATTGGATATGTATCCAGATGGATGTGAGCATCGATCAGGGGATAATTCAAGGAATCCATATCCGGTATTGTATGAACAGATGCCATTTTTTCATCTCCTTATCTTATACAGCCGTATTCCCGCTGTGGCCGACCTCTGTCATGCAAAGCCACACGCACGGTGAGAGCTGCGCGCGGCGCAAAAGTTCAGCGCTTCCGCAGTTCTTCACGCATCATAGCAGAAATTTCGTGTTTCAAGTCCAAGAAAGCCGGATCTGACAGAATATTTTCCCGACGGGGACGAGGGAAAGGCACCTCGATTTTTTGCAAAATGGAGGCAGGACGGCTCGACATGACGTACACCGTATCAGACAGAAGCAGCGCTTCTTCAATATGGTGTGTAATCATCAGAACGGAGCGACGATGCTCCTCCCATATATCGAGCAGCCAGCGCTGCATGTCGCTGCGGGTCAGCGCGTCGAGTGCGCTGAACGGCTCATCCAGGCACATCACCTCCTGCGGGCTCATCATCGCTCTCAGAAAAGCGGTCCGTTGCTGCATGCCGCCTGATAGTGTGTGCGGATAAGCCTTTTCAAATCCGGTAAGTCCCGCCCGTTCAATCCAGAGGCGCGTTTCCTCCAGTGCTTGTACCTTGGGCATACCGGCGAGTTCACGTGGAAGGAGCACGTTGTCCTCGACCGTGCGCCATGGGAAAAGGGCAGGTTGCTGTGGCATATAGGCGATCAAGCCCTTTTGCCCGGTTACATCTGCGCTGTCCATCCAGATGCTGCCGGCGTCCGGCGCAGTTAGCCCGCCTATAATGTGAAACAGCGTGCTCTTCCCGCTGCCGGATGGTCCGATGATGGAGACGAATTGTCTAGGTTGTACGGCTAGTGAAAGACCATCCAGTACCCGGACCTCCTGTTTGCGATCCCGGAATGACTTAGTGATACCACGTGCTTCCAGCACAGGCGGAGAGGAGAGCTCATTCGAGTTTTCAGGATGATCCATTTGGTGTTGTTGGCTCGCAGGGTTTAATTTGACCTTCACCTGAAAACACCTCCCTTATTTGTAAATTGGTGCGAAGATTATTTTTCCTGCTTCGGATTCCAGCGGGTGAGCCGTTGCTCCAGCAGAGTTATGAGCGCAACCATGAGCAGGCTTAACAAGACAATGATAAAAATAGCGACAAAAACGCGGTCCGTACGGTATGCGGATTTCTGCAGCATCATGAAATATCCGATTCCTTTGTCCGAGCCGATCCACTCCCCAATCACCGCACCCATGACCGAATACGTAGCGGCAATCCGGACGCCAGAGAAGATGGAGGGGAGGGCATGAGGTAGCTCCAGCTTGCGGAACGTCTGCCATTTGCTTGCACCAGCCATCTCCATGTAATTCATCATCGTCCGGTCAGTACGAGCAAGACCATCCATGGCTGAGACGGCGACCGGAAAGAAGCACACGAGTGTAATGACAATAACCTTAGGTAAGATTCCAAACCCGAACCAGATCATGAGCAGTGGAGCCAGCGCAATTGTCGGCACATTTTGGCTTACGACGAGAAGCGGGTATAGTGCGGTTTTCATCCAAGGGACCAGATGGAGAAGTAGCGCGATAACCAGACCGACAGTTGTTCCGATGGCGAAGCCAATCAGTGTCAGCTGCAGGGTGGCAAGTATATGTCCGAGCAGATCTTCGGCTCCGGCAGCGGCTTCCCTGACGATGTCCGAAGGCGGAGGTAGGATCCAATCTTCCACATGGAACAAGGAGACAGCCAGCTGCCACACTGTTAAAAAGAAGAGGACCGCCACAAAGGGCGGCCATAGACGATTCCACCAAATCCTCATGGACGATATTTCTCAGTCAGCCGGTCCATGCTGATTCCTTCAGGATTTTGCGCGATTTTCACTTGGGATATGACGCTCGGACAACCAGCCTGGAAAAGTGCTTCGTGCATATCATTCACAATCTTCAGCAGCTCTGGCAGTTCTCCTTCCAGTGTCGTTTCCAGCGCGTTCACCTCATATTTGACGCCTGATTCCTGAATGACTTTGATCGCTACGTCTACATAAGGTATGCTATCCCGACCGTCGGGCGTCTTGGGAATCACTTGAATGCTGAGCAGTGTACTTGCCATGGTCCATTCCATCCTTTCGTTATATCGGATCTATGGTTCTGCGATTTATGGGCTATCCGGTAAAAAATCGTTCGTGAACGCGCTGCTTGCTTCGAGCGGCTTATCCAGCAGTTTACGTTCAAACATCCAATCAGCATAGCCCTTCCATACGCTTTCTTTCTGTTCTCCCCAGCGGGGAGCATCGTCTTGATAGAGCGGGCTGAGCCACTTCTGGCTAGCCAGCACCAGATCTTTGTCCAACTCGGGTACCGCCTTGGAGAGGAGTGCAGCTGCTTCTTCCGGCTGTTTAATGGCGTAGTCATAGCCTTTAGCCGTGGCGCGCATGAACGCTTTTACCAGTTCCGGATCTTCATTGATCATTTTCTCGCTCGTGACCAGTACAGGTGTATAATAATCCAGCGCTTCTGAATAGTCTTTTACATAAATCATATCCAGTTTCTCTCCGCGAAGCTCGGCTTCAATACCGGTCCAAGCATAAAAGATCCAGGCAAAATCAATATCGCGCTTCACGGCAGTGAAATAATCCGCATCTCCCATATTAATCATTTTTACCTTGCTTACGTCGGCATTATCCTTCTCCATGATCGATTTCATCACAGCCTCTTCTACAGGGGAACCCCAGCCGCCGTAAGATTTTCCTTCAAAATCGGCTGCTTTTTTAATATTCCGGTCAACCGGAGCGGCAAACCCGGACGTATTGTGCTGGATCACGGCTGCGATCGAAACGAGCGGCACGCCTTGAGTCCGTGCCAGAGTGACACTTTCCTGGTAGCTGACACCGAAGTCAGCCTTGCCTGAGGCGACCAGAGCATCACTGCCACCAGCACCAGGCTGTATGATCTTGACGTTGAGCCCTTCCTCCTCGTAATATCCAAGATCTTTTGCAGCGTAAAGCCCTGTATGGTTCGTGTTTGCCGACCAGTCCAGCATGACCTGAACGTCCCGCAGCTCAGCAGCAGGTTTGTTCGAATCACTAGCTCCTTCATTGTTCGGTTTTTCTTTGTTTCCGCATCCGGCAACGACAAGCAGCACCGTGCAGAGTATGACCAAGGACATCCATCTTTTATTCCGTACCATGTTCTCTCTCCTTCTGAACAATTACTTCTACTTACCTAATCACAAAAAAAGCGTCCCGAAATTCGGGACGCATACGAGCGCAAAGGTTGATAGCGGTATAAAGAGACCGCTAGATACACATTCCTACGCTGGCATTACCCAGATCAGGTATAAGGGTCAGTATGTTAAGGTATACAATCTCAGCCGGCCAATTCCAGCACCCCGGTTCTTATGAAGTTGTTCACATAATTTATGATTAACTACGTGTATTATAGTCCGGCGTTCAACATCTGTCCAGTGAAGGCCTGAAAGCTATGGATATCCTCAGCGCTGGAAAAATTCAATATTCTCCCCTTCGGGACCGTGAATAAAGAAGTAGCGATGCCCGTTTGGCAGAGTAACGATTTCTTCATCTAAATGCGGTACATTCAGAGCTTTTACCCGGGCGTATTCTTCTTCAATGTTGTCTGTGCTTACAGCAAAGTGATGTACCGTCCCTTCAGCCGGAAGGGAATCGCTGTACCCTTGAATAAGCTCGACTTCGGTCTCATCTGCACCGTGAAAGCCGAGGAATGCCAGCTCTATGACTCCGTTCGTATGTGTAAGCCGTCCTTTTAGCTCAAGTCCGACAACTTCCGTATAAAATGCAAGCGTCTTATCCAGGTCCCGCACCACAATACCTACATGATCCAGTCGTCTCTGTGACATCCTTTAGGCACTCCTTTAAAATGAAAGTTTAAGAAATTAAAAGAATCATAGCATTTAATTCCTAGTTGTCAAGTGGGGTTACACGAATTTCATATGAAGCATGTAAGCTACCAAACTGATAAGAGTTAGGCCCGCGGCAGCAACGGCAAGCATCCAAGGGGGTGATTAACCGTCGGCGTCGGGTCTTTTTATGGTTTCATTATACTGTAAAAGGGAGAAGATCTTCCACAGGTAGGTTCAAATCTTACACTTTTGCGTTCTATTCTTTACTTCCTGGTGGGTAAAAAGTATCATTACAATAGATAAATATCATAATTCTTTAGGCCTACTACATACATCATGTCTACACAAGCTAACCTTTTACAGGGGGAACGCTTATGAACTGGAATATAGCACGAATGGCACCGCTGAGGCTGGCGGTCATATATTTGTTTGTTCAATTTATGGTTGTGCTTTGGGTTCCGGAAGCCGTGGCTGTTCAGAGGGTCCTGACAGTTATCGCGCCGCTCACCGCTTCAGGATACCTCGCTTTAGCTGCCTTGCGGCATATGGGATCGCTGCGGATTTTTTGGCTGTTGGTCATGCTGGGGCTGATCTGCGAAGGCTTAGCCCAGTTCGTATGGGCATATCCGATATGGACCAAGGGAGAATATCTGGCTGAACTGAGCGCCGCGGATTGGCTCTGGACCATGGAGATGGTGTTGTTTACCACAGGGCTAGTCTATTTGTTCGGACACGAACAAGGACTGCTTAGAGGTCTGCGGTTTATGTTTGATATCGTTATTATATTTATCGTCTTTATTACGGTAAGTTGGGAATATCTCTTGAAGCCTCAACTGCAGGGTTACCTCCTAGAAGGAGAAGGGACCTTGCTCTGGGTAAACCTGATGTATCCAGTGTGCGGCATTATACTGATATTTTTCACACTTGTCTTGTATGCTAATGCCAAGCAAGTTCAGGCAATGGTTGCAGTGTATCTTTGTTTTGGTGGCTTGGCTTTTGTAATCGGTAATCTATTTTATTTAGTTACTGTCGATTTGGTGGGGGCTGTTCCGAACCCTTATTTGGATCTGCTCTGGACAACAGCTGTGTTCCTTATCGGAATGGCGGGCGTACGTTCGGTTTCTGGAATGCGGGAAAAGGACATCGTGAAGGACAAGCAGCCTGCATTTGGGACGTTTTTGGTAAAGTATCTGCTGCCGTACGGTGTTCTCGGGTGGCTTTTTTATCTGATCACGGAGCGATTCGAGGGATGGAGCGGACTGTTTACAGGCTTGTCGCTTAGCGTATTGTTTATTCTGGTTCGTCAGGTGCTCATCCAATTGGAAAATGACCGGCTGATGGAGCGTCTGCACGTCAGCTTGAAGCAAAGTGAGTATCTCGCCCATCATGACGATCTCACAGGCTTGTACAACCGTCGTTATTTCAATACCCAACTGATGGAGAGCATTGAGGATGCTGACCAAAAGGGGAGTAGGCTGGGTCTGCTGTATATGGACCTGAACCAGTTTAAATCCGTGAATGACAGCTACGGTCACCGGACCGGTGATCTGCTTATCCAAATGGTAGCACGAAGACTGTGTTCCTTGGACAGCGGACGAATGATTGTTTCCCGTCTGGGCGGGGACGAATTTACCGTTATGGTCTATCCTGCCGTGGACGATAGAGAACTGGCGGAACTAGCTGACCAGATTAGCGCGCTCTTGAGTAAGCCCTATGAGCTGGAGGGAGTCGAGATCCAGACGGGGGCTAGCATTGGACTCGCGGTATATCCGGATCATGCCGCGAATGATCAGGAGTTGATCGGACGAGCTGATTCTGCGATGTATGCAGCCAAGGAAAATGGGGTAGACTGGCAATTTTATGCCCAATCTTCACCTACAGTTTCATCATAAAAATGTTAAAAATTGCAAAGATTTTGTAAGCTATATGCCGATAAGAAGTATAGATAGTGAGTGAGTTTGCTGAGGAGGACAATCATGTTTTGCAATAACTGCAGCACCATTGAACCGATTGAGGACCAGGGAACCATTCATATACGTCCGGTATTTGCCGAGCTGATTTTGATGTTCCGTGAGAACGGCCGTGCTGTGGAAGAGACACCGGAAAGCTGTGCCGTCCATTACAGTGATCGTGAGGAAATGCTCTTCTTAATGCAGCTTATGCAAGATCTTCCCCCGTTCATCCGGCAGCAATTGAACTTTTACGTGACTGGAGGAGCTGTACCGGATGTTCAGCATAAGTGGATACCACTACGTGAATTTGAGGAACGCATGAAGCATTTTGATGTTGTTAACATGATTTTGGAAAAGCAGTTTACGAGTTTTATGCAGCCGATTGTGGACGGTTCTGAACAGATTGTAGCTTATGAGTTTTTGTTGCGTTCGAGCGAGAACGGCGTGCCGTTTCAGCCCTATGAGCTGTTTGAAACTGCGCGTAAGACAGGGCTGCATTCGTTCTTGGATCGTGCAGCCAGAATATCAGCAATTGAGACGAGTGCTCTTTGGCTACCGAAGGGTGTTAAGCGTTTTGTGAACTTTTTGCCCTCTTCCATATATAATCCGGAATTTTGTCTCACTCATACCTTTGATACGATTGAACGGCTGTCGCTTGAACCGACGGATTTTGTGTTTGAGGTGGTTGAGACAGAGCGTATGGATGATGTGAAGCATCTTCAATCCATATTTGAGGTGTACCGACGAAATGGGATCTCCGTAGCGATGGATGATGTTGGAGCCGGCTATTCCACGCTCGAACAGATGATCAGGCTGAAGCCGGATTATGTGAAGATCGACCGGAGTCTAATTGACCATTGTGATGTGAACCCGGCGCAGCAAAAACAGCTGTTGACCATTACGGACATCGCCCATGATTTTGGTGCGAAGGTGCTGGCTGAAGGCATTGAACGACGTGAAGAATTTGAATTTTGCTGCGGAATCGGCATAGAGCTGGCCCAAGGTTATTTGTTCGGAAAGCCGGACAGCCGCCCGCCACGTGACTATGAACGCAGTTTGATATGTTCGTAAGGGACGATGTGAGGCGCAGATATTCTACAAAAATAAAAAGGGTACCGTCTTTGAGACAGTACCCTTATTCTTATACCCGTCAGACTTCATTTTGTATATCTAATTATCTGGCCACTTTTACGTCACCCATACCGCTGATGGTGTGCTCTTTGCCGTTTAGACTGATAACAGCTGGAATATCAGTCTCGTTCAAGACGATAATTTCCTTGTCTGTAACGTTCACCTTCAGGCGGGAGCCACGGAACATAACCTTAAAGGAGAAAGAAGTCCAGTGTCCAGGAACAAACGGATTCAGGTGTAGCACACCGTCTTTGACGCGCAGACCGCCGAAACCGTGAACAACAGACATCCAGGTGCCCGCCATGCTGGTCGTATGGCAGCCGTCTTCCGTATCATTGTTATAGTTGTCCAGATCGAGACGTGAGGTCCGAAGGTACATTTCATACGCTTTCTCCTGGTATCCCAGTTCGCATGCGAGAATGGAATGCACGCAAGGGGAGAGAGAGGACTCGTGCACGGTGAACGGCTCGTAGAAATCAAAGTTGCGTTTCTTGGTGTCCAGATCATAACGGTCACCCAGGAAGAACAATCCTTGCAGCACGTCGGCTTGCTTAATGTAAACCGAACGTAGGATGCGGTCCCATGACCAGTTTTGGTTCAGTGGGAGATGCTTCGGATCCAAGTCTTTAACCTGTACAAGCTCTTTGTCAAGGAAGCCGTCCTGCTGCAGGAAGATACCGCGCTCAGTGTCCACTGGATAGTACATTTTATTAATAATGTCCTGCCATTTTGTCGTTTCTTCTTCCTGAAGATTCAACTTGCCAACCAGCTCCGTATAACGCTCTGGCTCGTTTTGCTCCAGATAGTTCAGCACATCCAGTGTATATTCCATCGTCCAGCAAGCGATCCGGTTCGTGTACCAGTTGTTGTTAACGTTGTTCTCGTACTCGTTCGGGCCAGTCACACCAAGCATTACATATTGGTCCTTGGCAGGAACGTAGTTGACACGCTGTTCCCAGAAGCGGGATATTTCCGCAAGCACTTCAAGACCGTATTGACCGAGGTAAGCGAAGTCACCGGTGTAATTCACATAGTTGTAGATGGCATAAGCAATGGCCCCGTTACGGTGAATTTCTTCAAACGTGATTTCCCACTCGTTGTGGCATTCCTCACCATTCATCGTCACCATCGGATACAGTGCGCCTTTAGTGAATCCGAGCTTTTTCGCGTTTTCCTTTGCCTTCTCCAGATGCTTGTAACGGTAAATGAGCAGGTTACGGGAGATACTGGAGTCCGCTGTGCTCAAGTAGAATGGGAGGCAATAGGCTTCTGTATCCCAGTAGGTGCTACCGCCGTATTTCTCACCTGTGAATCCTTTAGGCCCGATGTTCAGGCGGTCGTCCTCACCGCTGTACGTTTGGTTCAGCTGGAAAATATTAAAGCGGATCGCCTGTTGTGCAGCAACGTCACCTTCGATGACGATGTCGCTTTCTTTCCATTTGTCACTCCAAGCAGTCGCTTGTTCACTAAGAAGTGCATTGAATCCTGCCTGTACGGCTGTATTCAACACCTCGCGGGCAGCTTCGACCAATTGACCAAGGCCATGGTTACGGGAAGTAACGTTTGCGACATATTTATAAAGTGATACTTCTTCGCCTTCGTTAACTTGAACGGATACCCGGTTTCCAACGAATTTTTCCCGTTCAATGATCTCAGCATCCAGATTCAGCTTCTCACCGTTTTTCAAAATCTCGTAGAACATAGCTGAGGTGATATGGAAGTCGAGCTTTTTGGTTTTAATCGTCAATGCTCCTGTACCTTGACCCGCTTCTTTGAACACCTCCAGCCAAAACTTCTCGTCATAGTTAGAGTCTTTATTCTTCACATCGCCGTCGAGGTATGGTGTGAAGGTAAGCTCACCTGAGAAATTCAGAGGTGCTACAGAGTAGCGGATGCTCCCGATCTCATGACGGACGATGCTGACGAAACGAACGGCTTCAATCTTCAGTTCCTTGCCGTCTTCCATGACCGCTGTAAAGCTGCGGGACAGATAGCCTTCTTTCATATTAAGTACGCGTACAAAATCTTTCACGGTACATTTCGCCAAATCCAACGATGTGCCATTAACGTCAACATCAATGCCGATCCAGTTGGTGCTGTTAAGCACCTTGGCAAAATATTCGGGATATCCGTTCTTCCACCAGCCTACACGTGTTTTATCTGGATAATAAACACCGGCCATGTAGCTACCTTGCAGGGAACTTCCGCTGTACTGCTCTTCAAAGTTAGCACGCTGGCCCATAAAGCCATTACCGATACTAAAAACACTCTCAGAAATTTCATGGTTATGCGGATCGAATCCTTCTTCAATAATTGACCATTCATCAAGTTTTAAATATTGCTTCACAATCACCGGCTCCTTTTGTTTAGGTATGAAAGCTTGCAAAAATATGAATTATGCCCTTTGAAACGGGAGGCTATGCGCGTAAATCGCCGCTATCCTACAGTTCCTTTAGGCTGTTAAACGAGAAATTTGCCAGAGTGGGTACGACCAGATTGGCGCGTCCTAGCGTCTGCGGTGAACCAATGCCTACACTTCGCATCCCGGCACGGATGGCGGCTTCAACACCGGCTTCCGCATCCTCGAATACGACGCATTCGGCTGGTGTAATCCCGAGCTCCTGAGCGCCGAGGAGGAATACCTCCGGATCAGGCTTTGCGCTTTGCGTTTTAGTACCATCGATAATGGCATCAAAATACGGCGTGAGACCCGTATTATTCAGAATGAGCATCGCATTTTTGCTGGCGGACCCAAGCGCAACCTTGATGCCCTGCGACTTCAGTTCCTTCACGAATTCAAGGGCGCCCGGCAAAATTTCAGAGGCGTCCATTTTAGAAATATAATCGACATACCAAGCATTTTTTTTCGAGGCCAGCTCAAGCTTGGTTTCTTCGTCTAGCTTCACCCCGCCGATTTCAAGCAAGATGTCCAGAGAAGCCATGCGGCTGACGCCTTTCAAACGCTCGTTATCCTCTTCCGTGAACGTAAAGCCCAGCTCTTCAGCGAGCTGTTTCCAAGCGATAAAGTGGTATTTGGCAGTGTCCACAAGGACACCATCCAGATCAAACAAACAGGCATTAATTGTAGTCATAAGGGATCCTCCCATTTAAGTGCAAACGTTTGTACTATGCTGAAAAAATAAAGGAAGCACATGACATGCTTCTTTTATTTAATTACCGTGTTGTTCCTACTTAGGCCTGGAATACATAGAAGATTCACGAATCATTAACCGGTGCGGAATAATATAACGGTTCGGCAGCGCGGTTTCGCCATCATGGCGGATGCTTTGAATCAGCGCCTGTGAGGCGGTATATCCCAGATTGTAAATACCAATATCCACACTGCTCAGCGGTGGCGTTGATAATTCAGTAATTGAAATGTTGTTAAAGCTAATAATTGACACGTCTTCAGGTACTTTGTATCCCAATTCGTGTAAGCCGCGGAGCACTCCGAACGATACGATATCGTCCACAATGACAAGAGCAGTTGGGCGTTCCGGTAGATTCATAAAGAAGGACATGGCACGGTACCCGCTATCCTGTAAAAACTCGCCTTCTACAATCCATTCATTGCGCATTTCAAGTCCCGATTCAGCCAAGGCCTGAGCATATCCCTTCATCCGGTCTTGCGATACGACCAGATTGGGCGGACCACTGACAAAACCGACTCGTTCATGGCCGAGGGAAATGAGATGTTTGGTTGCATCGTATGCGGCCTGCACGTTGTCGGTATCCACGGACAGCAGATCAGGATATTTATCGCTTCTTCCCACGAGCACGAAAGGGTAATTGTGAGACTTCAGAAACTCCACTACAGGATCTTCCTGTCGTGAATACAGCAAAATGGCTCCATCTACGCGTCGCCCGTTAAGCAGGCGCGATACGGCTTCGACTTCTTCCTTCTCATTACCACCAGAGCTGATGAGCACGTCATAGCCCGATCGATTCGCTTGGGTAACGATCCCCCGGATTAATTCCATAAAAAACAGGTTAAGGAACAACTCTTCAGCCGGTTTAGGAAGAATGACACAGATGCTTTCGGTCGTCTTTGAGACGAGGCTCTTAGCCATTATATTGGGGTGGTAACCCATTTCCTCCATGATTTCCTTGACCTTACGTGAAGTCTCTCGACTGATTCTGGGATGATTGGAGAGAACTCTGGACACGGTGGAGGGGGATACGCCCGCTTTTTTCGCTACATCTTTTATCGTTACAGACATAAAAAACCTCCAGTGGAACCGTTTGCTTTTTTTCGAAATATTAAAGAACCGATATGCTTCGCTTGGTAGAAATGACAATAAACTAGTGTCTTTTAAACGGTTTCACACTGTTATCTTATCTCTAAACAGGACCCTTGTAAATACGTATCGAAGACAGTAGGAGTACAAATTCACAAACTTTTCAAAAAATGAAGGCAGCGTTAGAAAAGCGGAGAAATGCTTTTATTATCGCTGTTTAAAAGCTAAAAACCGCTAAATCTGAACTAGTGCAAACGATTTAACAAATTAGCCGTGTAGGTTATGATGGAATAAATAAGAAAGCGGCTACATAGATGATTGAACACCGTTTGTTGGCTTTTATTACAATTATAACCGCTGTATTCCTTGTTTTTAATTCAAAATTGATCAAACGTTTGCATTTATTCTGTGTAGTGTTGGGATTTGAGATTGATGACGATGGAAAGGGAGATGATTATGAAGAGTTCAAAAAAAGTACATATACGGAAAATGACAGCTTGGCTTGCAAGTGCTGCGCTCCTTGGTGGACTGTTGTCTGGTTGTGGCAGTGGAGAAAAGCTTGAAGCTAGGGAGACTCCAGTTCCTATCACGGAACCGGCACCGGTACAGTCACAGGCGGAAGTTGACGAGCAGCCTTCGGATGTTTATTACGAAATTTTTGTTCGTTCATTTTACGATTCTGACGGTGATGGGATCGGCGATTTGAATGGTGTGACAGAGAAGTTGGATTATCTGAATGACGGGAATCCTGAAACGACAGATGATCTCGGTGTGACGGGGATCTGGCTTATGCCTATTAATCCATCGCCTTCGTACCACGGGTATGACGTAACTGACTACCGCGAGATTCATCCGGATTACGGAACGATGGAGGACTTCAAAAACCTGTTGGCGGAGGCCGACAAACGTGGAATTAAAGTGATCATGGACTTGGTCGTGAATCATTCCAGCACGGAGCATCCGTGGTTTGTAGAGGCTGCTTCGGATAAGGAGTCTGCTAAGCGGGATTGGTACCTGTGGGCAGAGGATCAGGGAAAGGAGCCGTCCGGTTCCAGTGCCGCCGGGAGCGGAAATCCGTGGCATGAGAAGAACGGCGCCCATTATATGGGCACTTTCTGGGGCGGCATGCCCGACTTGAACTTTGACAACCCGGCTGTTCGAGAAGAAATGAAGGATATCGGGGAATTTTGGCTAGAGCAGGGAGTCGACGGATTTCGACTGGATGCAGCAAAGCATATTTATGAGGATCTAGCTTCCGATAAATCCGAAGCAACAACAGCTAAAAATGTCGCTTGGTGGCAGGAATTCCGGAGCAGCATGAACGAGATCAATCCCGATGCATATATCGTTGGCGAGGTATGGGAGAATGCGGTCAGCTCTATCGCTCCGTATCTCGATAAAGCGTTTGACTCAGGCTTTAACTTCGGTCTGGGAGAGAAGATGATCAGTGCCGCTCAGAACGGAAAGGACAACAATCTAGCCTTTACTCTGGAACGTACGTACAACTTGTTCAGCAAAGTGTCCAATGGGGCGTTCACAGATGCTGTATTTTTAACGAACCACGATCAGAACCGAGTCATGACACAGCTGAACAACAACGTGGATCAGGCCAAAATGACGGCAGGTATTCTTCTGACGATGCCGGGAAATCCGTTTATATATTACGGCGAGGAAATTGGAATGCAGGGAGGTAAACCCGATGAGCAGATTCGGGAGCCAATGATCTGGTCGAATACGGGCAGCGATCAGGGTCAAACGACCTGGGAAGCGTTGAAATATAACAAGGGTGACCGTACTCAGGGTGTGGAGCAGCAGCTGGAAGATCCGGATTCATTGTTGTCCCGCTACCGCACACTGATTCAGTGGCGCAATGAGATGCCAGCTTTGCGGAACGGAACCATTATTTCGTTTACATCTGGCGACGAACAGGTGATGGCCTATGTAAGGCGCACGAAGGAAAAACAGGCGCTTGTCGTCCATAACCTGTCTGATGTTGAGAAAACGGTCGATTTGGCGGCGAAGAGCGGCAAGCCAACCTTCTCCATGCTTTTCAAAACGACGGGGGATGCAGCCGTTTTGAACGGAAGCAAGCTTACTTTGCCGCCATATACGACGGTTGTTTTGGAATAGTTTGAGTTTCTTATATATAAGTTGAACTAAAGATTCTTAGCCTGAGCATCACTACGAATGTGGATTATTCTTCCGGTCGCTATTGCCCCCAGATTTCTTTTATATATTTATATAAATGTTGAAATCCGGGGACAGTTTATGCTTCCGATGCGAGCTTTCCTGTGGAAAGCTTTCGGGCGAACGCTTTGCTTCTCCAGAATAATTCCGGTCTGGGCGAGATAAAGCTCGACCGCCTCCAGACTAAGGTTTGGAATATAAGGGCCTCGCAGGAGTCAACAAAACGTTTCTTCGATGGCATGAGAGCCTGAATATATCGTTCCGTCTTAGAAAGAATTTGTATTCTTAGTACTTAATCATGAACGCGCAGGCCTCCAATTGACGGAAATGGGATAGTGGTCTGAAGGATAACCACCGTCAATCTGATCGCGATATATATGGATCTCCGTCATTTCGATATCCGGCGTAGCAAAGATATAGTCGATCGGCTCACCGTCTTGACCTCCCTTGAAATCATGGAATGTACAGCCGACCGGCTCGCTGAGAAGGGTATAGGCGTTCTGCAGCTGCTGCCCTAAAGTAGTGATTTCTGGCTGTTCTGGAGAAGCATTAAAGTCTCCCATGAGAATGACGGGAATCTGGTCCTCTTCACGATACTGCTGAATTTTTTCGAGCACCAGCTGTGCGCTTTTTTGCCTTGCAATCAGACCCATATGGTCAAAGTGTGTGTTAAGGACATAAAATTGGAAATCGGAAATCCTCTTGCTCTGGAAGCAAACCCAGGTGCAAATGCGGGGAAGACTGCTGTCCCAGCTGATACTTCCAGGCTCGTCACTTGTTTCGGACAGCCAGAATTGTCCATGTCTTAATGGTGTTAATTCAGCATGTTTGTAATAGATGGCACAGTATTCATCGTTCGGGTGGTTATCCTCTCCGAGGCGGCCGCTTCCAATTCGATAATAGTCAGGCAAAGCTTCATCTAAATCCTTCAGCATAGCGGAAGTACCCTCTTGCGTACCAAAGATATCAGGAGCGGAGGCTCCAATGATGGCAGCCGCGCGATGCTTGCGATAAGGCCATGCATTAGTGCCGTCTGTAGGAACATTTACACGTAAGTTGAATGTCATAGCGGTTATACTCATTGTTTATCCATCCCATCTCTATTTAATAGACCCTTCGGTCAATCCACCAATAATATACTTTTGCGTAAAAACGTACACGATTGCAATTGGAGCCATGGACAGCGAGAATGCTGCGAAAGCCAGAGTATAATCAAAACTGCTTTCGGTTTTAAAATTGTAAATAAACAGCGGCAATGTCCAAAAATCAGGATGACGGTTAAGCATAATAAGCGGTAGCTGGAAGTCGTTCCAGATCCATAGACTATTCAATATTAGTATAGTGGCGATAATTGGAAGCATCAATGGATAAATAATTCGGCTGAACGTCAGCCAGACGCCACAGCCATCGATCTTTGAAGCTTGATCAAGTTCGAGTGGAATATTTTTAAGAAAGCCGACACATAGAAACAATCCCTGTGAAAACGATAAGGTTACATACATGATAATCAATCCGGGCTGATTAAGAAGTTCCAAATTGCCCATATGTCTGTATATTGGCAGCATAATGGCTTGAAAAGGGACAAAAATTCCCATAAGAATGATGGTGTATACCCATTTGTAGTACAGTTTGTTTGTGTTACGAGAGATTGCATAGGACACCATGGGAATAGCGATCAGCATAAACAGCAGGGATACGATCGTAATAAAGGCGGAATTTTGAACCATTCCCCAGAAGTTGGCCTTGTTGATAACCGAAATAAAATTATCAAGATACAGGCTGGATGGAGGTGAGAAAAAATTCGTTGTCGTCTCAGCCCGTGTCTTCATGGCAATCGAGAGAGTCAGGTAGATCGGAGCCAATATAAACAACGCACCGATTCCCAGAAAAGCATAGCTGACTATTTTAAACGGCAACCGTGTCTTCATTGCTGTCCGACCTCCTTTCTAGATAGAAGCTTAATCTGTATAAACGAGATGATGCCAATGAGTATAAATACATAGATTGCTTCTGCTGTCCCGTAGCCAAACTTCATCTCACTCATGCCATGCTGGTATATGAGGAAGCCCAGGGATTCCGTTGATTGGGAGGGTCCGCCGTTCGTCATAGCCACGATGTAATCGAACACCGTAAGACCACCCTTAATGGCAAGTACCACGTTGACGGTTAGCATCGGAATCAGGAACGGAATCGTGATCGAGAAAAATCGTTGCACAGGCGTTGCCCCGTCTATGACGGAAGCTTCGATAATATCCTTCGGCACATTGGATAAGCCAGCAATAAAGATGACCATCGGAATGGCAAAGCCTTGCCAGATATTAGTCAGAGCAATTCCAAAGATTGCTGTGTCCGGATTTCCAAGCAAATTGCGGGATAGCCATTCGATACCGAGCTGTTCACCAATCGGCGGAAACAATGAGTAAAAGAACTGGTTAAACATCAAACCGACTGTAATCATGCTCAACACAGCGGGGAAGAAATAAATGGATCGGAACAAACCACGGAATTTCAGGGACTGGCTCAGCAGCAAGGCCAGAATGAGCGCCACACTGAGCTTTCCAATCACGACAATAACGGTATACAGCATGGTGAAGGTAAGCCCGTTCAAGAAACGTTTATCCTGCAAAATGTCTATGTAATTTTGTAATCCGACCATGTCATAGGAAAGTGAAAATCCGTCCCAATTCGTCAAGCTATAGTAGAACCCGATAAAGACCGGTGCTAAAAAGAATAAGCAATACAGTAGTACCGCAGGTAAGGTCAGCAGGAAAAATACAGTGCCCGGCTTAAAGCCTCGAATGTTCATAATCGACCTCCATCAAGCAAAAGAGGCGGAAATCCTGGAGTGATTCCTCATAACCAAGGTCTTTCCGCCTCATTGGCATTGTTATTGATTAAACTTGTTGAAAAATATCGTATCGAGTGTTTTCAGATACTGGTCAACGTCTTTGGTTAGGAACATTTCTTGAGTTGCTTTGCCCACTTCGGCATTCATTCCTGGCGGCCAGAGTCGCTCGATGGTCGGGTATACCTTGCCGTCCGATATAAGCTGTGTCAGCGAACTAATCTCCGGGAGGCCAGTCTGTACATCCTTGATACCGGAAGGATATCCGGCGATGCTCAAATAGGTTTCTACGTTTTCCTTTGAGGACATGAACTCAATGAACTTTTTGGCCTCTTCTTTGTTTTTTCCATCGGCAGGAATACCAATAGCCGTATCTACCGAAACCTGTGTTTTCAAATCTGCAGCATTTTCGGTAGGGAGTGGGAACATTGCGAATTTCAAATCGGGACTTGACTCTTTAATTTCTTTAATTGCCCAAGTACCTGTGAACCACATGGCTGTTTTACCGTTTGCGAAATCACGAAGCGCGTCATCATAGCCGGTCCCCATATTATCTTTTTGTCCATACTCGCGCAGGGCTAGAAGTTTTTCTGCGAAAGGTTTGAAAGCCGGGTTGTCTGTAATATGCGCTTTACCATTCATGACATCATCAAGGAATGATTCAACGTCCGGTATCGTTTGCCCCATTTTATAGACGACTTCCTGACGGATACCGTTGAAATCTTTATCGTGAAAGTAGAACGGTGTAATGCCAGCATCCTGAAGCTTCTTTGCAGTCTCCATCAGCTCCGAGTAAGTTGTAGGAATCTGAAGGTTCTGACTTTCGAAAATGTCCTTGTTATAATACATGCCGAGTGTTGCTACTCCGATCGGAACCATGTAATTTTTGCCGTTGATTTTACTCAAATCCGCAATGGCAGGCTGTACGTTAGCCATCAGTGGATCATTGGTAAGGTCGATCACACGACCTTCCTTTGCCATTTTCTGAAAAATAGAGTTATGGGGATAATGGGTGAAGACGGCAGGGGCATCATTGGTAGAGACCCTCATCGTCCATACATTCTCCGGATTAGGAACATTGTTTTGTTCGACCGTTATGCCCGGGTTGGCCTGTTCAAATTTCGTTATGAGTTCGTTGACAACATTAACGGCCTCCGGTTTCATTTGAAAGTACTCAATCTTGACGGGTGCTCCTCCGGAATTAGCATCACTGCTGTTCGGCGCGTTGTCTGCTGCGTTCTTCGAGCCTCCACCAGAGCAGCCGGCTGCCGTCAACAGTGCAAGGGAGACTAGTGCTGCCATTCCGCTTTTCAAAAACCCCTTTTTCATTATTTCAGCTCCTTTTGAGTAAGTATGTAACGTGCACGGGTTCATTGTAGCAAGCGGTCAGCAGCTGAAAATAGGAGAGAACTGACTGTATGAATAGGATAAAACTGTTCTTTATTCGTTCCTTGGCTTCTCAATAATTTTTAGGATTTTTCTCGCTTCTGGATTTTCCTGGCGTTGCACCGTAAACCTTTCTGTACATCTGGATGAAATAAGAGTAATCATTAAAGCCGACTTCGCTTGCCACTGTAGCAATCGGCAAATGATAGGATGTGCTCTCAAGCAACTTTTTGGCTTTGTCCATCCGAATGGATAAAAGATATTGGGTAAATCCCATTCCACATTTTCGTTTAAATAACCGGCTAAGATAGCTTGGATCGACGAAATAACGATGCTTCGCAAGATCGTCAAGAACGATTCGATTTTTGTAATTGGCCTCGACAAAGTCTTTAATGTCCTGAACGATATCTCTCTTGGCTTCGCTTCGTTTCAATTGCTCAATAACCGTGCTTAGCTTCGCGATTAAATCTTCACCGGCTTCGTGGATGGAAGTGAACTCGAACAGGTTCCGCTGTTCTATGTAGGAAGATGCGGTCTCGCTGTTGGCACGGCCGATAAGGGTGTTGATCATATTTACAGCGGCAGCAAGCGAGTCTTGAACCATATGAACCGAGAACTGCTTTTTAGCGGAGTCGGCAAGCCAGGAGCGAATCATGCCGGCCATTTCAGTGACTTGATGGTTGATCGCTTTTTGGTTGAATACGCCAGTCCATTCCTGAATTAGTGCAGCATCATAGTGATACACATTGCCAATGTGCTCGATCCTTACAGTTTTGCCGTGGCCATGCACGAAACTTTGCAGCGCCGCAAGTTTGGCTTCCTTCAGGGATACGTCCAGCTGCCGCAGATCGGTTAGAGCAGAACTAATTCCGATGGCAGCGCAGGACTCTCCTGTAATGTCGGTCAACTTCCGATTAATTCTGTCACAGAGTGAATGGACGCTGTCATGCAGTCCCTGACCTGATGCTGTTTTGGAGCGAATCCAAGCAATCAGAAGCTGTGGCTGGAATTTATCGGTCATGATAAATGTTTGTAGGTTGTTTCGCAGGAATACTTCCTTTGCGATGGTCGTTAGTTCCCTGTACTGGGATGGGTGATGCAGAAATACCATTGTGTGAGATTCATAGTTCCCGCTGCCCAATGCAGCCTCCAAAGCCGGAAGGTTGCGACCTGCTTCTTCGTAGAAGCAGGCTGACATGGCAAATTCAAGCGACGTTTCTTGCCGATCTGCGACACGCTCTTTAATTTGCTTCAGTAAAGGGGTTAGCTCTTGCCGATCTACGGGCTTCAACAAATAGTTCTCCACTTTATATTGAATCGCTTCGCGCGCGTAAGTGAAGTCATCATAACCGCTAATAATCGTTACAAGTGTCGAAGGGTGATTCTTTCGAATATGTGCGGCTAACTGAATACCATCCATCCCTGGCATGCGAATGTCTGTTATCAGTAAGTCAGGAACTTCTTCATCAATGATTTTTAGGGCAGTAGTGCCATCCTCAGCTTCTATGACAAGTGTGCTTGCATCCCAATCTTGTATCATCTGAACGATCGCTTTTCTGGCGAAAAACTCATCATCTGCTACTAAAATTTTCATGTGTGCTAATCTCCTTGTTGAACGGAATATGCATCATAATCGTTGTACCTGCTTGCTCTTCACTGATGACATTCATCCAGCAGCTTGCACCGTAAAAATGCTTGATCCGGGCGTAAACATTCCTCATCCCAAAGTTTCGGTCAAGATCCTCTACCAGTGCGTACTCATCCTGCTTCAGCATTGCCCTCAGTTCAGTCAGCTTCTCTTCCGGAATGCCAATTCCATTATCATAGACGGAAATATAAAGAAACTGTCTACGCCGCTTGATGGTTAGACGAAGCACACCGGTGCCGCCTTTCGGTTCCAACCCATGGTAGAAGGAGTTTTCGATAATCGGTTGTATTAAAAATTTGATGATTTTGCAATCCAGAACATCGTCATCGATGTCGTATTCTACCTGGAACTTGTTAAAGAAACGAATTTGTTGAATTTGAATATAGTGCTCAACCTGCTCAAGCTCTTTTCCGACCGTGACCACATCTCCATACTTGATGTTATAGCGATAAATGCTGGATAAGCTTTTGGTCATGGTGGATATGTGATCCATGCGATGAAGTTCTGATATGGAATGTATGGCATTTAACGTGTTGTATAAAAAATGCGGATTAATTTGCGACTGAAGCATTTTAAGCTCTGCTTTCTTCTGCAGGCTGCTTGCCATAATTTCCGATTCGCGGCTAGTCTTTATTCGATAAATCATGGCATTGTAGCTGTTGATGAGCCTTCCGATTTCATCCTACCGGTTACTTTGGATAACGGTATGGGCCAAGTGCTCTGAATCAACGATTTTCATTGATCCGCTAAGCTTTAATATCGGATGGATGAAATATCTGTGGAAAAAGAATGCGAGTGCCAATGCTGCTATGAGTGCCAAAATGCTAATGAACACATAGTTCAATGTATTGCTTAGAAAGGTGTCTGTTATTTGTGCAACAGGGATATAATGGATGACTGTCCAACCGGTTACCGTATTGATCGTGCTGCTGATCAGATAGGGTTGTCCATTCCAGTTCATTCGCATAATTTGATAGTTTCCTGCTGTATGATTGGAGACGCGGGATGTAAATTGTTGGGATTGTTCTGGACTTAAGTGACTCAGTGTTCCATCTGAGGTATAGACCATCGTATCCCCTGACAGAATCATGGTTCCGAGCTTTAATCCGTCATTTGAAATACCGCCGAGCATATTTTCAACGGCTTTATCGTAGATATCAACTTTTGCATATCCTTCTTGGGCGTTATTCACGTTCAAGTCCGATAAATAGCGTACGATGGAAATACGATGGTTGGTACGCTCTTTCGCATTTGCATCTTCCGAGATATGTACTACAAAATGATTGTTTTGGAGGCGGCTGGGGCCGATTTCTTCAACCGTTTTTACGATTTCAATCGCCTTTTCTGGTTTGCTGCCGTATACGCTTCCATTAGGGGCGAGTGCGGAGATCATAGCGATATTCCCGTTAATGAGTACAAGCTGTTCCATGGAGGTATGCATGTAGTTAGCATCATCAATGTACACTTTTTCCGTAGCACGCTTTGACTTTTCCAGAATGGCGCTCAGTTTGAAATTCGTTAAATAAAAGAAAGAGTAGCGGGCTTGATTGGTAAAAAAGTCGTTGATGCTTACATGTGTCCGACTGTCCAATTGCTTCAATATTTCCTCATAGTCGGAGTTGGTTTGCTTGTATAACTGCATGCCGGAGATGAACATGGCAGATATGACCGGTACAACGATAATGAGCACGTAAGTCAATACAAGCTTGCTTCGAAAAGTCGATCTGTGGAACTTCCGGAGTAGGTACGGTTGCGGCATGAGATCACCTCTCTTTAATGTCGATGTTGTGATTTTCCGTGTATTTGCGGTAATCAGCTTCATTATTTGTCATAATGGACGTCATTTCAATCCGTTTTGTGTAAAAACGGGATACAGGCACTTTTTTCATACATGTTATAATGCAAGACATAGATTGAGATGGAATAGAAAGGAAGATCAGTTGTGAGTGCAACGTTGTTATATATCGAGGATGATCGGGAAATCGGTGAATGGGTAAACGGTTTTTTGAAGGATAAAGGTTACGGTGTCGTTTGGCTCACGGGTGGGGAAAAGGCAGTGGAGTCGGCGTCATCGTGCAGTCTGGCGATTTTGGATGTCATGCTGCCCGGACTTGACGGCTTCACAGTTGGCCAACGTCTTAAACGGGCATACCCCGGTATGCCGATTTTGATGCTATCGGCCCGTACGTCGATTGACGATAAGCTTGAAGGACTGCAGTTCGCAGATGATTACTTGACGAAGCCGTTTCACCCCGATGAATTGGCGGCAAGAATAGAGGTTCTACTTCGCCGTTCTGCTGTAAATTCTGCGGAGCCGGCGGTGCTTAAGCATTTAACCGTATATGAGGATGAGAACCGGATTGTGAATCAGGAGACAGAAGAGGAGATCATGTTGACAGGCAAGCAGTTTCAGATCTTTATGTATTTGTTCCGGCATCAGGGAAGGGTGATGACGAAGGAGCAGATCTATGAAGCGGTCTGGGGAGAGTCCTATATCGAAGGGGACAAAACGCTGATGGTCCATATCCGATATCTCCGCGAGAAGCTGGAAAAAGACCCCGCATCACCGGAAGTTATTGAGACGGTTCGGGGGCTGGGTTACCGGGTGAGAGTATGAAATGGCGGAATAAAGAGAGGAAGAAGGGAAGGTTTCGCAACTCGTTAACCTCCCGGTATTTGCTCATTATTTTGATTGCGATGATTTTTATGCCGATCATGTTTCCACTGGCCACGGTATTTTTTTGGTTTGTAAATGATACCGTGTTGAATAATGAGCCGACTCCTCCAGGTAAGTACGCCAATGGAAAGGTTTTGGAGGGAATGTGGCATCAGGAAGCAGCGAAGCTTGGCGGACAATCTCCAGAGCGGATCAATGAACGTCTCCGGGAGATTAGGCAGGAATACCCTGAAACTTCAATCTTCTGGGTTGACGCCAGTAGCCGGACCCAGCTGGAGCTTCCCGGCGGACAAGAGATTCCGGAGCAGTGGAGTTCGGAGCATAGCGTACAATTTATGAAACAGTCTGTCGGGACGGATCCGTTCACAACTGTAGCGTTGATCGGCGGCAAAAAAGATGGCGGACAGGGCTTTATGGTGATGCAGCTACCCCGAAGTTATATTAATGAACCGGATCCGATGGGTAGTCGAACTGCCATTTATATCTTATTTATGCTAACCATGTTCATTATGTTTATTCTCATATCATGGATGTTTTTTGTGCGTATCCGCAAACGACTGCTGCATCTGCGTGATGCCATGACTTCCCCGGGAGAGACGGGAATCCCTACCCAGATCCAGCTTAACAAACCAGATGAAATCGGACAGCTGGAAGAGGCTTATAACCATATGGTGGATCAGCTGGAGAAGGGGCGTCAGCGGGAGAAGGAAGAAGAGGAGCTGAGAAAATCGCTCATTGCTAATCTGTCGCATGACTTGCGAACGCCGCTGACGGTGATACGGAGTCATATTTTTTCGATGGGGAACGAGCCGTTAAGTGATACGGGAAAAGAGTCGCTAACACTGATGGAATCGAAGATCGGTGATGTGGGTGGTCTGATCGATAACCTGCTGTCATACAGCCTGCTCACTAGCGGGCGTGCCGAGCTGAATCCGGAGCTGTCCGATGTGCTGCGTTTGGTTCGCGAGAGTGCGGCAGGATGGTATCCGTTGTGGGAAAAAGAAGGGATCGAAGCAGATATTGATCTTCAAGATGAGCCGGTAATCTGGCCGATCGATGTGCTGTGGTTCAAGCGTATTTTGGACAATTTGTTTCAAAATGTGGTCCGTCATGCGAAGTCGGGACAATACATCGGCATTTATTCGAAGGAGCTGCCTGGTAAGGGGATGGCTATCATCGTGTCCGACAAAGGTCCAGGCATGGGCGGAGGATCGTTCGATAAAGGGGCCGGGATTGGGCTGGCTGTTGTAGATTACCTGACCAGAGAAATGGGAATTGATGTCCAAGTTCAATCCTCTCCCGAGGGGACGTCAATTACGCTGTCACGCAAAATTTAAACTTTTTTTAAACTCAAGGGCGACCTGGATTTAACCTTCGGGGTTTAAAGTTAATTCCGAGGTGATAATCGTGAGTGAATTAGTCATTCAAACAAAAGGGTTATACAAAACATACCGCAATCGCGCGGCCGTCGATAATTTGAATCTTGAAATTGTAAAAGGCGATATTTATGGATTTCTGGGACCGAATGGAGCAGGAAAAACAACCACGATACGGATGCTGCTTGGGTTGATCAAGCCGACGAAGGGATCGATTCATCTGTTCGGCAAGGATTTGACGAAAGAAAAAATGAATATTTTACGCCGCACAGGCTCGCTCGTGGAGTATCCATCGTATTACGGGCATTTGACCGCGGTTGAGAATTTGGAGACATTGCGGCGGATTATCGGAGGTCCGAAATCCCGGATTTCTGAAGTTCTGGATATTGTAGGTTTGACGAAGGAAGCGAAACGTCCGGTGAAGGGTTATTCCCTCGGTATGAAGCAGCGACTTGGTATTGCGGCTGCCCTGCTTGGAAATCCAGAGCTGCTAATTCTGGATGAGCCGACGAACGGACTCGATCCTTCAGGGATTCAGGAAATCCGTGAGCTGATTAAAAATATGCCGAAGCAGCACGGGATCACTGTGCTGGTCTCAAGCCACCTGCTTAGTGAAGTGGAACAGATGGCGGGCCGGGTAGGGATTATCCGAGAGGGACAGATGGTGTTTCAGGATACGATCCAAAACCTGGTGTCCCAGTCTTCGAGTGGATTCCGCTTGTCTGTATCAGAGCCGGAGCTTGCTATGGGGCTGGCGTTCGATATGGGGTGTGACGGGAAGCTTCAGGGCCAATTGCTGGAACTGGAACCTATGCAGGATGACAAGGTCGCTTTACTCGTGAAACGGCTGGTCGAGAATCAACATGCGGTTTACCGTGTTGAAGAGAAGCGAAAGTCGCTGGAGGATATCTTCATGGAAATCGTCGGAAAGGGGAGCGTACAATGATGGTCCGCGCACTGTCCGCCGATTTCCTGAAAATTCGCGGTAAAGGCATCTGGCTTCTTGCCTTGATCGCCCCGATCGGACTCATTGCCATGCAGGCCTTGAATTTTGGACTTCGGTACGACTACTTGATGAAAGTATACGTAGCTGATCCTTGGGGCGGATTGATCGAGAATATTTTAATGTTTGTGCCCATCGCCATTATTCTTGGGATAACGCTAGTGTGTTCACTTGTGGCGAATGTCGAGAATCAGCTCAGTTCATGGAAGCAGCTGCTTGCACTACCAATCACACGAACTGCTGTATTTAGTGCCAAATTTGTGATGGTGTTATTGGTCTTGTGCGTGTCTTGTATTTTGCTGAGTGTCGGGACACCCGTACTTGGGTTTGCCCTAGGAATGGATATGCAAAACATACCGTACGGAGATCTTATACGCCTCGGGTTTGTTCCGCTTATGGGCGCCATTCCGCTTCTGGCCCTGCAGTTGTGGTTATCACTGACCACGAAAAATCAGGGGATAGCTGTAAGCTTTGGGGTTACAGCTTCGGTTGTCTCGTTGTTCGCCCTTAAGTTTCCTGACTGGATGCCTTTGAAGTGGCCTCTGATGGCATACATCGGTCCCGGACAGACCAAAGTGATCAGCGCTGGTCTTCTGCTCGGTGCCGTTATTACACTGGCCGGACTGATTCATTTCAATCGAAGGGATGTGAACTAATATGGCATCCTACTTTCGAGCTTTATCTTCCGAATGGTTGAAATTGTCCAGCCCTATCCTATGGCTTCAGATCATTCTGAGCCCGGCGCTTGCTCTTCTGATCGGAATTACCCAAGGAAATTCCTTGATGCCATGGCACGTTTTAGTTGCCTTGATGGCCAGTATGCATGCTCTGCTGTTTCTTCCGATCCTGACCGGGATGCTGGGCGCCATGGTCTGTCGATATGAGCATTCTGGTGGCGGCTGGAAGCAGCTACTTGTCATGCCGATTTCACGCGGAGCCGTATATTTCGCTAAGTTTTCCATCGTTGGTCTTATACTGGCTGCTACACAGCTGCTGTTTCTGGGGGCTGTTCTTGTCACAGGATTGTTCCACGGCATTAAGGAGCCCTTACCATGGGACATGATAGCGACAAGCTTGCTTGGCGGCTGGGCAGCCTGCCTGCCTTTGGCGGCACTTCAGTTGGCTGTATCCACAGCCTGGAGCAGCTTTGCAGCACCGCTAGCACTGAATGTTGTATTCACGATTCCGAATATCCTTGTGGCGAATTCGGCAACATACGCCCCGTACTATCCATGGGCACAGCCGCTGCTAGCAATGATGCCATCTGGTGAAGAAGGATTCGGAGCTTTTTCGGTACCTTTTCAAACGTTAATGCCTGTCGTAATTGGTGGATTTCTGATCTTCTTTATCGGAGGGCTAGTCTATTTCCGGCGTAAGGAAGTGTAGGGGCGATGTCCTTATAAGCATCGATCAGAAAAAGGGGGCGTCCCTAAAGGTCTATTGACCTGGGACACCCCCTTTTTAAATCATATGCAGCTTCACAACGGCATTGTTAATTTAAGCATCATAAGAGACTACATCTCTATCTCTGATAGGCTTCGTAGTTTTCTTACCTTGATAATTAACGAAGAAAATACTGACTACGATCAGAATCAAGCCGACAAGCAGCGTGTACGTAAACGGCTCATTCATAAACACCGTTCCCGTCAGTACTGCGATCAGTGGGACAAGAAATGTAAAGGATGCGACCTTGCTCGCATCACCTGCATTAATCAGCTTGTAGTAAATGACAAAAGCAACCGGAATGCCAAACGTAGCGCCAAAACCGAGACCCAGCAGGTAATCGGCGTTCCAGATAATGCTGGACCAGCTCTCCACTATGGTTCCGATGCTTGTCAGTATACCTCCTCCAATGACGAACTGCAGGGCAACCATCCACATGGAGTCAACATGCGAACTTTCCTTTTTGACATAGATGACGCCAAGCGCCCAGCTTACAGCTGACAACAGAGCCAGAAAGACGCCGAAGAAGGAGATGTTACCTGTTAAGCCGTCGGCGCTTACCGATAGGATGCCGACGAAGCCGATAATAAGACCTAGAACTTTGACGATTGACATTTTCTCTCCGAGCCACAACCAGGCAAATAGCCCAATAAGTACGGGTTGGAAATATACTAAGACGGAGAAGAGGCCGCCCGGCAAATACAGCAGCCCTACCGTTTGAATGCCGTAGAAACAGGCCGCATTGAGCAAGGCTGATATAATGTATCGATGCCAATTCTGGCGCCATTTGATCTTTCTCCAGCTTGGCAGCAAAATCAAGGCTAACAGCAGGCCTCCAAGCAGAGAACGCATGCCGGCAAAAAGAAGCGGCGGTGTACTGGTCAGTGCCATCTTATAAATGGACCAGGACAAGCCCCAGATCAAGACAAGGCATGCAATGGATAAAGCAGTCTTTGGTACAACCTTTTTCAAGTGGAGTGAACCCCTTTCATAATTTGGCTGGAACTCATCCACCACGATATGTTTAAATCGATTTTGCCAGAGTCTATACCTGATGTCATGACACATAAATAACTTTTCGGTATCATTACTTAGGTGAATTCCAATGCATAATGAGTGACCATTATATCACTTCGAAGATATGAATGTTATGGATATATTTATCCAACGCAGCTTATGGACTCTTATGTACAGATATAAAAAGGGAAGCCATATTTAACGTGCTTAATATGTGCTTCCCTTAATTATTTATAGAGTTTAGTTTAGTGATTAGTAGTTATATTATCGAGCAGCCTTAAGCAGTGCAAACCCGTAAGCCGGCAGCTTAACCGTAAGCTGTCCCTTCACGGCCTGGATGGAATCTCCGTTCCAGAGGTTACTCCATTCCTGCTCAAGGACTGGTACTGTAATCGACTGGGCAGCTTTATCATTGTTCATGAGCACAACGATACTTTCGTTGTCGTCTTCGCGCAAGTAACCCAGTTTTCCACCTTGATTCTCTGCAGTCAGGAAGTTAAACGTTCCGGTGCGGAGAGCGGTATGCTCTTTACGCAATTTGATGATTGTCTGATAGAAGGTGAACAGTTCTTTGTCCTGCTTGTCTTCATTCCATTCCATACACTTGCGGCAGCCCGGATCGTGCCCGCCATCCATGCCGATTTCATCACCATAGTAGATGCAAGGGGTTCCGGAGTATGTGAATTGGAACAGTGATGCGAGTTTCATCAGACGCTTGTCGCCATTGGCAAGTGTTAGCAATCGTGCCGTATCGTGGCTGTCTAGCAGGTTGAAGGCCACTTCACTGGCCTGGCGTGGATATCCTGCCAGCTGCTTGCCGAGCATAAAGGAGAATTTCTCAGCATCCACTGTGCGGTTAATGAAGAAATCAAGCACCGCGTTGGTAAACGGATAATTCATAACCGCATCGAACTGGTCGCCTTCCAGCCAGATGGAGGATTCATGCCACACTTCACCCAGAATATAAGCATCCGGGTTCGCTTTTTTTACGACCTGACGGAACTCACGCCAGAATTGGTGGCCAACCTCGTTCGCCACATCGAGACGCCATCCGTCGATGCCGGTTTCTTTAATCCAGTATTCCGCCATTTTCAACAAATATTGTTTCACTTCCGGATTTTCCGTATTCAGCTTCGGCATAAGAGGCTCGAACGCAAAAGTGTCGTAGGTCGGAATTCCGTCAACTACCTCAAGCGGAAGGGAGCGGACATAGAACCAGTCTTTATATTTGGAGTTCTCGCCGTTCTTTTGAACATCCACAAACGGAGCAAAAGTTCTGCCGGAGTGATTAAATACAGCATCCAAAACAACACGAATTCCACGTTCATGACATAAATCCACAAGCTTTTTCAGTGTATCCTTGTCACCAAACTGCGGATCAATTTCCATGTAATCCTCAGTATCGTACTTGTGATTCGTAGTAGCAGTGAACAGCGGTGTGAAATAAATAGCGTTGATGCCAAGCTCGATTAGATGGTCCAGGTGGTCGATGACACCTTGAATATCTCCGCCGAAGAAGTTGCTTGGTGTCGGGTCTGTGCTGCCCCATGGCAGAGTGCCTTTAGGATCGTTGCTCGGATCGCCGTTCGCAAAACGTTCAGGGAAAATCTGATAGAACACAGCATCCTTTACCCAATCTGGCGTTGTAAACACATCCACCGGATTGATGAACGGATATTCAAACAGGCGGTCTGGATTGGCTGGTGGCTCCTCAAGGAAACCATACTCCGTCATCCAGCGCTTCTCGCGTCCACTCTGGAGCAGGAAACCGTATTTCAGGCGGCGGTATGGCGGCTGGGCTTCACCCTCCCAATAGTCAAACATCTCATCAGAAGAGAGCTTGACCATCGGTATGTACTCCATCGTCTGATCCCACAAATATTTATCTCCAGCTAGAGCGTAAACTTCGGTGATGTCGTCTTTTTTCGTGCGAATGCGAAGATGGATCGTGCGGCCATCATAAGCATAAGACCAGTTTTTGCGCGGACGATGATAAATAGCTTCTAAGAACATGAAGAAGTCCTCCTTTAAATTAAAAAAAGGTACACCCAGGACTAAGTATTAGCCGAGGTTGTACCTTTTAAAAGATAACATTGCCTTTAAATTATAAGTTTAATAAAAATATACCACGGGTCTTTGCGGGAAACAAGTGAATGAATGATGACGTATGAACACGCGCCGATAGATATTCTTACTGCCGGAACACGGAAGAGTAGGTTTTCCAGCCGCCATCGAGATTTTTCACGCTGAATCCATTTTCGGCCAAAATGCGGGATGCCAGATATCCGCGAAGTCCGACTTGGCAAGATACGTATAACGTTTCATTCTTCGGAAGTTCCTCCAGACGACTGCGAAGATCGTTCAGCGGAATATTGATGGAACCTTCAATATAGCCAGCTTTACATTCCCCGGGCTCGCGGACATCGATCAGGGTTCCACCGCGCTTTATCAACTCATCGATTTCATGCCACTGCACAGTTTCAACACTGCCCTCCATCATATTCGATGCCACGTAACCTGCGTAATTAACCGGATCTTTGGCGGAAGAATAAGGAGGGGCATAGGACAGCTCCAGTTCAGTCAGATCATATACGTCCAGCTTACCTTTGATTGCTGTGGCAATTACATCAATCCGCTTGTCGACACCGTCTTGTCCAACCGCTTGCGCTCCGTAAATTTGTCCGTTATCCGGATTGAAGAGCAGTTTCAAAGAGATGGGATAGGCTCCAGGGTAATAGCTTGCATGAGAGCTTGGATGAATATGAATAGCCTGGTAAGGCATATTAAGCTGTTTGAGTCTTTTTTCATTGCTGCCGGTAGCAGCCACGGTCAGATCAAATACTTTAGCAATGGAAGTGCCGAGCGTTCCTTTGTAGGATACGTTCTTTCCGTAAATATGATCCGCCACCATGCGTCCTTGTCGGTTGGCAGGGCCAGCCAGTGGAATCATTGCTGGGCTCTGGTGAATATAATCGGACACCTCCACTGCGTCACCGATGGCATAGATACTCTCGTCATTGGTCTGCATATATTCATTTACTTTAATGCCGCCGCGCTCACCAACATCCAGCCCTGCATCGATGGCCAGCCCATTCTCGGGGCGAACACCGATGGACAAAATGATCATATCCGTGGACACTTTCGTTCCACTGGATAGTTCAATCGTTTTACCGTGATCAGCCAGCGCTTGAACACCGTCTTCAAGAATGAGGGTAACCCCTTTTTCCTTCAGATGGGTATGGACTATAGAAGCCATTTCATAATCGAGAGGTGCCATCACCTGGTTAGCCATCTCGATAATTGTTACCTTGACGCCGCGATCAGCCAAGTTTTCTGCCATTTCCAGACCGATAAATCCGCCCCCAACCACGACGGCTTGAGCAGGTCTTCGCACGTCCACAAATTGCTTGATCCGATCTGTGTCAGGAATATTGCGAAGGGTGAAGACGTCCTCAGCCTCATCCAGCCCCGGAATGTTCGGTACGATCGGCTTGGATCCGGGAGACAAAATCAGATGATCATAGCTTTCCTTGGTAGTTTCGCCAGTGGTCAGATTTTTGATGGATACCGTCTTTTCCTCACGCTGAATAGACACCACCTCGCTGAGGTTTCGTATGTCGAGATTGAATCTTTTACTCATACCCTCTACGGTCTGTACCATTAGCTTGCCGCGTTCTTTAATACTCTCTCCGATATAGTAAGGAAGCCCGCAGTTGGCAAAAGAAATATGTTCTCCGCGCTCCACCATGACTATCGTTGAATCCTCATCCAATCTGCGCAGCCGGGCTGCCGCAGAGGCTCCACCTGCAACACCGCCGACAATAACGATTTTTTTACCCATCATTAATTCCTCCAGTTATGTTTTTGATAATACCCTTGGGGGTATAATAACATATACGGCAAAAAAAGAAAGTGACAAATATATAAACATCTTTACAGGCGATACGTATTTTCGCACCACGCGCAGCTCACAGCACGAAGTATGGCGGTGCATACCGGCGATCGACTACATGCGGACGGACTCAGGTTCCGTTATTTGGAGCAAATTCGTCTATTAGAGTGAGGTTGAGGACTGAAAGGCCGTTATTTGCGCCTATTCAAGTGGAATCGGCTATGTTTTGAAGAATTAACGGATTCTCAGTCCGGAACGATGGAAAAAGTCGTCAATTGCAGCAAATAGCGGAATGTAAGTCCGTAATGCGCTCCGCCCGGGCCTTTCATACCCCATTGCTGGAAGACATTCCAGTCTTGACTTAATACCCTTAGGGGTATACATTATGGACATGTGTTATATAATGAAATTAAGGGCATGACAATATATAATCGAGTGGACAGGAGGGAAACGCGTTGGATTACAATGATCAAATGAAAAATCGGGTAAAGCGCATTGAAGGACAGCTTCGCGGTATTTTGAAAATGATGGAAGAGGACAAGGATTGCAAGGAAGTAATCACCCAGCTCTCTGCCGCACGGACAGCGATTGACCGGACCATCGGTGTCGTTGTCAGCTCGAACCTTGTGGAATGTGTACGTACTGCGGAAGAGAACGGCCACAATACTGAGGAGCTTGTGCTCCAGGCAGTGAACTTGTTGGTAAAAAGCCGCTAATAACGGAAGGGTTGACACCCCTTTCTGTATATTTATTATACCCCTATGGGTAATTAGAAAGATGATTTTTAACCTTAAGGAGGAATTTATGATGATTGCAAATAAAATATTGGATGCTAAAGGATTAGCTTGTCCGATGCCGATCGTCAAGACCAAGAAAGCGATGAATGATCTGGAAACAGGGCAGGTGCTTGAGATTCACAGCACAGATAAAGGTGCGAAGAACGATTTGGCAGCATGGGCTAAATCAAGCGGGAACGAACTGCTGGATCATAAAGAAGAGGATGGCGTTCTGAAGTTCTGGATCAAGAAAGGCTAAATTTTTTTGAATATTTGTATACCCCATGGGGTAATGATAAATTTAAAAAGGGGGAATCAATAACGTGACAGATCATAAAAGAACAACCATTGTGCTGTTTAGCGGTGATTATGATAAAGCAATGGCTGCGTACATTATTGCCAACGGTGCGGCGGCTTACGATCATGAAGTAACGATTTTTCATACCTTCTGGGGACTGAATGCACTTCGTAAAGACGAAGATGTGATGGTGCCAGTGAAAAAAGGATTCATGGAAAAAATGTTCGGGAAGATGATGCCGAGAGGAGCCAACAAAATGGGTCTCTCTAAGATGAATTTTGCCGGCATGGGTCCTAAGATGATTAAAGATGTTATCAAGAAACACAACGCCGTTCCACTTCCACAGCTGATTGAACTGGCACAGGAGCAGGATGTGAAGTTGGTAGCCTGCACGATGACCATGGATTTGCTTGGATTGCAGAAGGAAGAGCTGCTTGAAAACATTGAGTACGCGGGTGTTGCTGCTTATCTGTCGGATGCCCAAGACGGCAATGTGAACTTGTTTATCTAATTTTACGGGGATTAATTCTCCTAAAATATAAAGAGAGGAATTTCAAATATGGAATATCTCAATATCATCATAATCGCACTTATTGTCCTATTTTTGATCCAGCGCATGCTGCCTGCAAAGGGAATCCGGCAGATCACTACAGCGGAATTAAAAAATGAATTAATGGACAAAAACAAGCAGTTTATTGATGTTCGAACGCTGGGAGAATTCAGCGGGAACCATATTAGAGGGTTCAAGAACATTCCTTTGCAGCAGCTTGCCCAGAAGAGCGGAGAGCTCTCGCGGGACCGTGAGGTTGTTGTCATCTGTCAAAGCGGAATGCGAAGCAATAAAGCGAGTAAACTTTTGAAGAAATCTGGTTTTGGAAAAGTAACCAATGTTAAGGGCGGCATGAGTGCCTGGTCATAGACAAAAATAATTATTGGAGGCCTTTTTAATGAAGGAGATAACACCTGCCGAGGTAGAGAAGCTGTTGGACGAAGGCAAAAGCCTGAACATTATCGATGTACGCGAAACCGAAGAAGTGGAAGAAGGTAAAATTCCGGGGGCGATCAATATTCCGCTTGGATTGGTAGAATACTGCAAGCAAGACCTGGATAAATCCAAAGAATATATTATAGTATGCCTTTCCGGCGGCAGAAGCGGCCGTGCAACCGAGTATCTTCAAAGTCAGGGTTACAACGTAACTAACATGACTGGCGGGATGTTAGCGTGGGAAGGAAAGACAGAATAACGCTGGGAAACAGAATGAGATATGATGCTAAAACTTTGTATGTGACGGGTATCGATTTATTAACGGTGCGTTAAAGCGCCATTTTTTTTGAATGATAATATACCCCGGGCGGTATATAAAATGCAGGAGGTATTCATATATGAAATCTATTGATTCCAACGTGATGTTAGATGCAAAAGGTTTGGCATGCCCTATGCCGATCGTACGAACGAAGAAAGCGATGAAAGATCTTGAAGGAGGTCAAGTGCTGGAGGTAGAGGCGACGGATAAAGGATCCAAGGCAGATATGAAAGCATGGGCGGAAAGCACCGGCCATCAATACCTCGGCACCATTGAAGAAGGAGATGTGCTGAAGCATTACTTACGTAAATCTTCCGGTGAGGAAACGGCTGAACGCTCATACCCTCATGTGACGGACAATACCCAGCTGGAGCAGAAACTCCAGGCAGGTGAGCCGGTCATACTTCTGGACGTAAGAGAGTCTGCAGAATATGCATTCAAACACATTCCAAATGCCATCTCCATTCCTTTGGGAGATTTAGATAACCGTCTTGAAGAGCTGAACAAACAGGATAAGATCTATGTCGTATGCCGTACCGGAACCCGTAGTGACATGGCTGCACAGAAGCTCGCGGCCAGTGGATTTGATCGGGTGATCAATGTAGTGCCTGGAATGAGCGGCTGGACTGGAACAACGACGAGCAGCAACGATTAAATAACCAAACAACCAAGAATAAAGGAGGCAATACATGATGTCAGTCATCGAAATGCACGCAAAAGAAGTAGCAGAGAAGGCGATTGCCAAAGAGAACTTTTTCATACTGGACGTTCGAAATAAGACAGACTTTGAAGATTGGAAAATCGAAGGCGAGAATATCGAATATCTGAATATTCCTTATTTTGATCTGCTCGATGGTGTAGAGGATATTCTGGATCAGATTCCGGCAGATAAGGAAGTAATCGTAGTATGTGCGAAGGAAGGCTCCTCTGTAATGGTTGCAGAGATGCTGGCAGAGCACGGCCGTACGGTCGGGTACTTGAAAGGTGGGATGAAGGCATGGAGTGAGCATCTTATGCCTGTGAAAGTTGGGGATCTGAAAGACGGTGGTGAGCTGTATCAGTTCGTCCGCATCGGTAAAGGGTGCTTGTCCTATATGGCGATCTCGAACGGTGAAGCCGCGTTATTCGATGCGACCCGCATGACGGACGTTTATATCGATTTTGCCAAGAGTGTAAAAGCGGAGATCAAACACGTGTTTGATACTCACCTTCATGCAGACCATATTTCCGGTGGACGGATCATTGCTGAGAAGACCAACGCCATGTACTGGCTTCCTCCAAAAGATGCCGGAGAGGTTGTATTTCAATACCAGCCGCTGGAAAACGGTGATGAAATCGTGATCGGAAGCACCAAGATTAACATTGAGGCACTCTACTCTCCTGGACACACGATCGGATCTACATCGTTTGTGATCGACGATCAGTATCTGCTTACAGGCGACATCCTGTTCATTGATTCCATCGGACGACCGGATCTTGCGGGACTTGCGGAGGACTGGGTAGGTGATTTACGCGAAACGCTTTATGCCCGCTATAAAGAGCTATCAGATGAACTCATCGTACTGCCGGCTCATTTTATGATCATGGAAGAACTGAACGATGATGGCACCGTGGCGAAAAAGCTGGGTGAGCTGTATGCATCGAATCATGGCCTGAACATTGCGGATGAAGAAGAGTTCAGAACGATGGTGACGAAAAACCTTCCGCCGCAGCCGAACGCTTATCAGGAAATCCGTCAAACCAATATGGGTAAAATCAATCCGGACGAAGATAAGCAGCGTGAAATGGAAATTGGACCGAACCGTTGCGCGGTTCGTTAGAAACAAAGGGAACCGATTCGGTTCCCTTTTTTAAAGACATTAATAGATAAAGTGTTATTGAAGAAGGAGGATAAATGATATGGATATGAGTTTTGCATATATAATAACCATTTTCTTAATCGGATTTATTGGCTCTTACATTTCAGGCATGGTAGGCATCGGCGGCTCCATCATCAAATATCCGATGCTTCTGTATATTCCACCGTTGTTTGGATTGGCTGCATTTACCGCTCACGAGGTATCCGGAATCAGTGCCGTGCAGGTGCTGTTCGCAACGATAAGCGGTGTGTGGGCTTACCGTAAAGGCGGATACTTGAACCGAACGCTCATTATATACATGGGTGCTGCGATTCTGGTCGGCAGCTTTATCGGCGGATTTGGTTCCAAGTCGATGAGTGAAGGTGGCATCAACATCATTTACGGAATTTTGGCGCTGATCGCCGCTGTGATGATGTTCATCCCGAAAAAAGGCGTTGACGATATCCCGCTGGATCAGGTGGAATTCAATAAATGGCTTGCCGCTGTACTGGCCTTGATCGTAGGTATCGGAGCCGGTATTGTGGGTGCGGCTGGTGCGTTCCTGCTGGTGCCGATCATGCTTGTCGTATTAAAAATTCCTACCAGAATGACCATTGCATCCTCGCTTGCTATCACGTTTATTTCTTCGATTGGTTCCACGGTCGGGAAGGTTACGACCGGACAGGTTGAATATTTCCCCGCTCTTATTATGGTTATTGCCAGCTTGATCGCTTCCCCGCTTGGCGCTTCTACCGGTAAGAAGGTTAATACAAAAGTGCTGCAGATTATTTTGGCTGTTCTGATACTGGCTACGGCCATCAAGATTTGGATTGATATATTGTGAAACAATCATGTGAAATAAAAAAAAGCTGTCCGGATACATACCCGGATAGCCCTTTTTACTTGGTATTTCAATGAATCGGTTGTGATTACACCATCGGTTCAGGACGAGTAATCTGATGATATTGGCGGTACATAGAAAGACGCCAATGGGTAATCATGCCGTAGGCAAGCAGAAAGAACAGTGCAGCTGTCTGCGGAATGGAAATATGCTCTTCAATATATCCGTGGAGCAGCAGGCGTACAGTAAGCAGTCCGAGCAGAATGTATACAAAACTACGGGATCGTTGAATGAAGATTTGACCGTCCACCTTCTCGAATTTCGTTCCACGAATGAGCGGGTATGAGAAGATAAACCATCCGACAAGAAACGCTAGAATCCCCCACAGAATCGGGATTCTAACTTGTGGCTCGACAAACATCAAGAATCCTGTTGTCATGCCCAGCGGCGGAATAATAATCTTTTTAATAGTAACAGGACGATTGCTTGCTTTCATCCGAATAAAGATAACTGCGAGCGCCATGACCAGCATTCCGATCGTGGAGCCTATTTTAAGAATTGGGGAATTCAGATCAATCACAATTGAATACCTCTTTCCATCAAAAATGTCACACTTCATGCCCATTAATTATAGCACAGAACGATGAAGGAAAAAATTCAGTATAATAGCGTATTAATCTTCTGAAATGTGTCATTCGGTCAAAAATATTACGGATAATGACGTTTACTTGCTAAATGCGTTTTCCGCTTGTTGAATTGCCCGGTTCATAGAGGCAAAAGGATCCGTCAGTAGAGAACCATGGCCGCAGCCGAGTAGGGTGGGCTGAAGTGCTGCCAGTTTTTTGGCACTTTTTAAGGCAGTCTCTTTATGCCAGGTAGCCATGGCCGGAAATGGAAATAACCAACGTTTATCTCCGGATACAGCGAGTCCCGCACGGGTCTGCCACGCGTCTCCTGCAATGAGGAATCCGCTGCGCTTATCGATAAAAGACATATGACCGGGAGTATGACCGGGGGTGGATATAGCTTGCAGAGAGCCAACCATATCACCATCTTCAAGCAGCCGGTCGGGTGTGGATGTAATGCCTTTCGGTATTCCGCCTCGAATCGGCGTCTGTGGCTCGCCTGGTTCTAACTCCGTGTTGCCTGTCAGCAGTACGGCATCCCGGCGGGAGATGAGCACTTCCGCTTGGGGGAGTGACTGTTTTAAACCGTCCAGTGAACCGATATGGTCACCATGGGCATGGGTAAGCAAGATCCGCTTGATGGGTTTGCCCGCTGAGGCGGCAGCCTCTAAAATCCCCTTTTGACAAAATGACATACCGGTATCAATCAAGGTAAATCCGTCATTTTCCTCCACTAGGTATACATTTATAGGAAACAGCCGCGGCATGAACGATAATTGTATGACTTTACCTTTAATATTTTTTTTCATTCGAATTCACTCTCCAATGAACTAATGTTATTTATATATTAACTAATATCATTAGTTTATGCAAGGAGTTTATTTCTATTTATTTTTTCTTACTTAGTATATAAATCGATCAAACATAAAAAAATTAATATTTCTTCCAAATTTTGAGTGCATTTTCGTGAATTTTGAGTTACCATAATGTTATGAATACGGAAAAAAATGTAGATAATTGACCAACAACACAGAAGAAAGTGAGGCTGTGCTAATGGATCTGTACAAGCGTATTACAATATTTTTAATCATGTATACGATCTCAGCATACTTATTGTACATAGCGGGGAAGCACACTCCCTACTTGCTCCCCATTATCTGGTTTGCGGCTCTTATTTTGCTCATATGCGGTCTTTGCTATATTTTTTATCATTATGTATTCCGACACAAAAGAAAACGAAGTCGTTGATTGTCATATCATTAGAGCTCACTGTCCTTAGGGACAGTTTTTTTGTGTTTGCTGAGAAATTGTATTATTTCCGGGGAAATTCGTCATTTCGTGACGTTTTATGAAGAATAGCCCCTTTTACCTAGTCGTATTTTACTATATGATATGGAGGAAAATATTACATGTTCACGGAAACGGATCGTTTACGGCGTTCTAATGGGGGAGAACAAGTTGTATTGTCATGCATGTGGTGCAAAAAATTCATCAAGTCAGCTCAAATGCTCATCATGCGGTGAGGTGTTGGTTCATACTCGGACCGCTTCAACTGCGCGGGCAGGCTCTGCTTCATCCAAGGAAATAGAAGGAGCCGCTAGAAAATCGGGAGATTCTATGGGCGCTCAGCACACCGATGACCAAGGGAAGTCTGTACGAAAGAAGGGAAGCCCTTTTGCATGGCTTATTCCGCTGATGCTGCTGCTAACAACAGCTATGGGGCTGTCTGTGTATTATGTATATGAAGATAAAGTCAATAAGGATGTCAACCAGCTCCAAATGCAAGCTCAGAAGAAGGCACTGGAAGGGAAATATGAGGAATCCATCAAGCTGTTGGATACAGCGCTTACGAAGAGACCGGATCATTATGGGATATTACTCGACCGCGGCATTGCGGCTGAGGCTAATGAATTGGAAGAACAGCTAGCTCAGGCCCGCAGTAGTCTCAAAGCCAAGAAGATTACAGCTGCTGAGAAAAAACTTGGGGAGCTGAGCAAAAAGCTGAAATCCCGTTCAGAGCCATTGTTCAAGCCGCTGAAGAATGACTTGTCCAGCTCACAGGTTACATTGTCTGTTATGAAAGTTAAGGCCGAGCTAGATCAGCTGGCGACAGTACCCAAGCTGGCGGAGAAGCTGGAAACCATCAATAAACTGAAGGGAAAAGAAGCTGCAGAGCTTGAGAAACAGATTATTTCAAAAATCATTGAAGTTAGTCTGAGTGATGCAGCGGAAAGATTGAAATCGAATGATTTCTCTGGAGCAACTCTGGCGGTAGAAGGTGGTCTGGCATACGCCAAGGAGGATAAACGGTTGATCGAGCAGAAAGACCGAATTCTTCAGGAACAGGCTGCTTTTGAACGGGCAGAGGCCAAGCGAATTGAGATTGCCCGGCAGAAGGCAGCGGAAGAAGATCTGGTTAACCGTACAGCTGCTGTAGAAGTTGTTCATATGAACACGGTGCTGGATGATTACGGAGATCTGCGAGTCGAGGGACAGGTTAGGAATGTAGCAACTAGACCGATCTCTTCGGTTCTGATTGAACTTTCCGTCTATAATTTGGACGGGTCGTTCCTTGGAAGCGGAACGATTGATGTTTCTCCTTATGTACTGGAACGCGGGCAAAGCGGAGAGTTCAGGTCGGTTCTGTACGGTGCTTATACCGAAGGCCAAGCCGTTGTAGACAACATCACGTGGTATGTGGAATAGGGGGAAGACGTTCATGAACAAGAGGATTTTGGCAAGCTTCCTGTCCTGCATCATCATACTTGGAGCTGGTGCCGTTGGAGCGGTCTGGGTTTACGTTACCGTAGCGAAGGAAGGGCAACAGGGACCGCTACTCGCTGCTGTCGACAGCGTACAGACTTCGCAAGAGAGCAAGGGGGGAGAAGCGAAGGCTAACGATGTTAAGAGTACTTCGGCTCAACCTGACAACGACAGAGGAAATGATGCTAAGGATCAGTCCAGCGAGAAGGATTTAACCGTAAAGGAGATCATTAAGCAAAGCCAAAAGAAAGTGTTCACCGTCAAAACGATGGATGGCCTCGGCTCAGGATTTCTGTTTAACCGCTACGGTGATCTGCTCACCAATGCGCACGTTGTTGAGGGACACAGCGATGTGACCGTGACTGGACTAGACAAGCAGGAATATGCCGGAACGGTCATTGGGATCGGGGCTAGCATGGACGTAGCCGTTATTCGGGTTCCAGGACTGGCAGGTAAAGACCCGCTGCCGCTGGAGACCCGAAACAAGGCGGAAGTCGGAGATCCGGTGCTTGCACTCGGGAGCCCGCATGGTCTGGAAAATACGGTAACGACCGGAATCATTAGTGGACTGGATCGGGAATTTGAGCTTGATCCATATGTCTACAGCAATCTGTACCAGACCTCCGCACCCATTGCTCCAGGGAACAGCGGTGGACCGCTCATTAACTCGGACACTGGCAAGGTGGTCGGTATCAACTCGGCGATCATGACACAGGGAACGATAGGCTTTAGTATTCCGATCAGCCAAGTTGCGGCTATGATGGAGGAATGGACAGGACATCAAATCGACGGAACCTCGAACTCTACCAAGACGGCATCCGCCCCAAACACTGCGTCCTCTGCGCCTGCTTCAATCAGCAAGGAAGAGGCAGAAGGTCTTGTCATCCAATATTATTTAAGCCTGAGTGTGGAAGATTACGTAACGGCGTATTCTTTGCTCGGCAGCCAGTGGCAAAAGGGAACGACCTATAAGCAGTTTCGTGAAGGCTATTTAAATACACAGCAGGTGACAGTTGATTACATATCAGCCCTGACTGGAACGGGCGGAAAGACGGAAGTGAGCGGACTCATTACAGCGGAAGAGCGCAAAAATGGTGTCGTTTCTTATCGGCAATATGAGGTTTCCTATAAGATTGGATATGAGAATGGAGTTCTGAAGATGCTGAAGGGCTCAGGCAAGCCGCTGGAATAATTCCGGCGGCTTTATTTCTCGCAGAAACAGCCGCCGTCCTTTAAGGACGGCAAAGCCGTTTCTACTTGGTGAAAAAATAAAACGTTTTACCTCAGAGGTCAGTCTAATAATACAGAACTAACAATAAAGAGGGCTAGAATTCGGGGGAAGGAGCCTCGTCATGGAAGAAAGAGAGCTGGCTGCAGCGGCTTGCAGAGGGGATGAAGCAGCATTTCATGCCCTGATTACGGGGCAGAGGAGACGGCTGTACGGTATTGCTTACAGCTACTTGCACAATGAGAACGATGCGCTTGAGGCGGTTCAGGAGACCGTCTGCCGGGCATGGAGCCAATGTGGGCGTCTCAGAAACCCTGAAGTGTTTGTGTCTTGGCTGATCCGAATTTTAATTAACTGTTGTGTGGATGAGCAAAAGCGAAGGAAGCGCGTTGTCCCATACGAAGAGATAAGTACTACAAGCACGGGGGAAATGATCAACGATAGCAAGCTTGATCTGGAACGCGCACTGAATCGGATGAAGCCTAAATATCGTCATGTTTTGATTCTAAAATATTATCAGGACATGACGGTAACGGAAATCGCCAAGGTGCTAGATTGTCCTGAGGGGACTGTGAAGACAAGACTGCACCAGGGATTAAAGCTGCTGAGGCAAAAAATGAAGCCGGGAGGTGCGGCAATCCATGTATGAGAAAGAAGAGCGGATGCTTAAGAGTTATTTTCAAGACGCTGAAGCCAGTGCGGCAGACGTATCGGATGACGCATTGGAAGTCGCTATACAGGAAGGGATTCGTAAAGGAAGACACTCCAAGCGATCCCGTGTACGGTACAGAGGAATGGCCCTCCTGGCAGGAGCTTTAGCTGTAGTAATTCTGTTGGTGCTGAGCGGTTCTCTGCAGCAGACCGAACGGATGGCTTCCGGACCTTATCCTCCGCTTAAGGGGCATGATTTCGGGGAGGACATTACGCTGAATACGGCCAATAAACACGGGATGATTCAGCCGGTGGGCAAGTCCGTAACGAAGGGGGACTACACGATTACTGTAGACGGTGTATTGGTCGGATCCCAGCAGCTGAAGGTGCTGTATACGCTGGAGAATCGGTCTGACCGGAAGGCGATTATAAGGGAGACAAAGCTAACCGATCTTGTGGGAAGCGAACTTCCAGTAGGTACCCATTATGAGGGGAGCAATGAATTGGAGCCGGGTGTTCATCATTTGGAAAACAACTCTATTTTCTCGGACGCCCATTCCATACCAGACCAATTATCCGTCCAGTTCCGTGTTGCGAGGGATTCGGCCAATGCCCGTGTCCGTATTCCAACAGAGGATGAAGAGCTGCTGAGTATAGACCTTACCCTGGATCTGGATACCTACCGGAAGTATATTCGAACCATTCCGCTGAATAAGGTGATCGAGATTCAGGGACAGAAGATGACGATGAGGGAAGCTGTGTTTTCACCAGCGGGCATTGCCCTGAAAGGGAACATTGATGCAGGGAATACGATGAAGGTGTCGGGGCTGTGGGAAGGCTATTTGGAATCGGTCAAAGACGGGAAGACCACTCGGCTTACAAACTCTTTGGGTTGGGGACCAGGTAAGGATGGAGAAGTCACTTATTTCTTCGACAGCAATGCGTTAGATCAACCCGACTCGATTTCTTTGAAAGCGGGGGGCCTGTATGCGGTGGACCCTGCCAAGATGAGTATTGTGGTGGATACGGAAAAAAGGGCTGTGTTGAGCTCGCCAGACAATAAGATGAAATTTGGTCAATATACAAGAAAGAAGGAAGGTCATACTCTTACACTAGAGTACGAGGAAGAAGAGAAGATGAATTATGGCAGTGTTCAATATGATGAAGAGTTCATTGACGGGGAAGGGAACAAACATAAACTGGATGATTCATCGAGAGGAGTTCGATCGACAACGAGCTCAAATTCCGAGACAGGATGGAGCAAAACAACGGAGTATTTGTATCTTATACCGAAGGAGTACCCGCAGCCGTTGACTTTTACATTAACCAGCTATCCGGGTGTTATCGAGAAGGATATCGAGTTGCCTATTCCATATAATCTTAACCTCTAACGGTATAGAGACTGCCAATACAAGAAGGAGCTGCCCCCGCCTAACCGGTGAGGATAGCTCCTTTTTGAAAACTACAGTATAAACTCTGTTCAGACAGACCGTTGATTGCACGGACCCATGTTTCTTCTATTCTGTTATCACATAGACACACCGGCAGCCTCCACTTGCGAGACATTCCGTCCGTTCCACCTTCGCTTGTAGCAGAGATGAAAATAACTCCAGCTCACAGCTGCAGGCCTGATTATACCGGTTAGCAATTTGAGAGATCGGACAGTTATGCTCTTTAATAACATATTTGCCATCATCGGTTTGCTCACATTCAGCCATATACCCGTTGTCATTTTGAATGTCGGTCAGGGTGCGTACCCGATCAGCCAACTCTTTGCCGGAAACTCCCGATTCGTAGCGCTGCCGCAGCTTGTTGCGCCGGCGTTCAAAGAGCCGTGTGACCATTTCCTCGCCGGCTTCCTCGGTCAGCTCGTCGAGCAGATCCAGCGTAAGCGTGGAATATTTGTTCGGAAAGAGCGACTCTGCATGCGGTGAGAGACGGTACAGGGCAAGCGGACGACCCATGGCCTGACGAATCAGCTCGGTCTCAATGACGCCATCCTTTTCAAAACTACCGAGATGTCGGCGGACAGCCATCTCGGTGACGAGCAGGGTAGAAGCTATCGACTTGGCGCTGAGAGGCCCCTGAGTCTTTAACATATGGAGAATGGTATCCCGGGTGGACAGTTCCTGTATCTGTTCCATCTTGATCACCACCTGATAGAATAATGAGAAATATATATATGAGAATTATTATCGCTTATACGTGAGGACCTGTCTACCCGAGAGATCTTTCCTCCCCTAAAGGTACTACCTATGATATATGTCTGTGGAAAGGAAGTATGTCTGCATGGGCGATCAAAAATAGTGAATAGTAAACACCCTGTCCTCAACCGTTTGACGGTATAAAGACAGGGTGTTCATCGGTATAGGGCTTACTCTGTAATATCAATCAGATCGTAAATGAGCCAATGGTCGTTATTCTTTTTCAACCAGTACAGGGAGGAGGAAGTGTATGTGTCTCCATCCGCATCATCGGTTTCTTCCGCATAAATCACAGCTTCATTATCCTGATACAGGACGATATGGGAAGCGTCAGCTTGGATATGGAAGTTCAAATCATCAAAAATACCTGCGTTAATCGCTTCATTCATCATTTCAAAGTAAGGGGATTTCGGATAAACCGTTGACAATAGAGTTACGCGGTCCTCCTCGTTCATTCCCTTGTAAAGAGTTTGAAGTGTATTCAGCATCGCGGTCTGTTCCGCTTCTGGCACTACTGGCTTCTGTTCGAGGAAACCGTCCGGAACATGATACTCGATATCGAGCAGAGTGTTATCGTATTCTTTCCACGCACCTGAGGCATTCTTTTTCAAGATTACATCGTAATATATGGTGAAGTCCCAGATAAATGGTCCGCTGGTACGCTCGTAGGTTTTCTCAACGCTGGCCACAACGGATGAGCCAGCTACCGTTACGTCATAAGCGAAGGAGGACACTTTGACATTGTATCCAGCCATTTCTTTATAGCTCTGCTCGTACTCTTTATAGCTAGGTGATTTCGGATGAATTGCCGTCATCGCTCCCTTGAAATCGCCCTTGCTTTCTGCAGTAGCTTGGTTTTTATACAGCTTTTTGATTTCAGTACTGGCTTTATCCGTAACTGTTTTGCGGTCGATTTTGATCGTGCGGGCTTTGGCGTCCCACTTTACGGGCAAACCTGTGGATTCAGCTACAAAACGAAGGGGTACGAGTGTATGCCCGGCATTTGTATAAGGGGCAATGGGAAGTTTCGTCTTCTGCCCGTTTACATAAGCAATGGTTGATCCAAGCTTCATCACCAGCTTCTGGTCGGCCAGTGTTCCGGTAACCTGCTTGGTGGCGGAAGTCCAGGTTACCTTATATCCAAGCGCCGTACATGACAAACCCAGTAGGGGCAATACCTTTCGATTTATGCAAATATTGGATATATAATAGATGTATAACGAAAGTAATCTTTTCGTGAATTTGAGGAAGGAGGGATAAAGGTCAGCCGGCGTTGGGTAATACATTATAACGGAAGCAATCACAGCAGTTTCTTTCAGAAATTAAAGGAGTGTGGGACGACGTGATGATGGAGCAGGACGTTTATTTTTACATAGGAACCTATGGTTCTGACCAAGACAATGGTATTTATTTGGCTGCCCTTAACCGGGAGAGCGGAGAGATGCAGCTGCTGGACGGAACATCGGGTATTGAAAATGCAACCTATTTGGACTTTGACGAGCTACACCGTGTGCTGTATGCAGTCAGTGAAAAAGAAGCTAGCGAGGTCGTGGCATACAGCGCTGATCCAGAAACACGCAAGCTAAGCGTACTCAGCCGCAAACCGACTGATTCCTCGGGAACCTGTCATGTATCCCGTTCGAGGGATGGGAAATATTTGTTTACAACCGGCTACAGTGACGGGCGGATTACGGTGTTCGCGCTGGAAGAAGGGGGGGCCGTCGGGGAAATCACTTCCATTATCCGCCACAGCGGACGAGGACTGAGGGATGACCGACAGTCCGAGGCACATCCGCACTCCATATTCGAGGATCCTCACCATAAATATGTGGTGGTCAGTGATCTGGGGATGGATGACGTCAACTTATACCGGCTCGAGGATGGGAAGCTTGTGACCCACCGGGAGATTAGTCTGCCGCCTGGGTCCGGTCCTCGCCATATTGCCTTCCATCCGTCAGGGCAATGGGTATATGGCGTAAATGAGCTGAATAGTACGGTTACCGTGTACGCATATGACGCAACGTTTGGAGACCTGAAGATGCTGCAGCATTTTTCCACCCTACCGGAGGACGTGGTCATGGATAACACGGGCGCCCATGTTCTCGTTTCGCTATGCGGCCGCTTTCTGTATGCCTCTAACCGGGGCCATGACAGTATAGTCCAGTATGAGATCGATACGGATACCGGTATGCTGCGTGCGGTGAATTGGATCTCCTCCGGAGGAAAGAGCCCGCGTCACTTTAACATTCTGCCAGGCGGCTTCCTCGTATCCGCTAACCAGGACAACGGCTTAATCGCAAGTTATAAAATCGATAAGGATACAGGCAAGCTGGAATCGACCGGATATACGATCGAGGTTCCACGCCCGGTGTGCATCTGTCCGGTGGAGAAGGCGTAATAGTAGGAGATTATACGTAAGCTTTTTGAATATTGAAAAGGGTGTCTCAGGGGTTGAACTGGGACATCTTTTTCTGCTATAGGACGCAACGAGTACGTATCGTTTCTTACAATCGCTCCTGCCCCCGAATTTCTGGAATATTCCTTCTCTTCAAGAGTAATAGCGATTCAACATTGGCCCTTTAATCTGTTTTTCCAGAACAGACAAAAGCCTCATCCATTTGGATGAGGCTAGTCAGAAGAAAATAAATAAAACGATAGTATCAGAAGAATCGGGTGTCTCGAAAGCGAGTTTATATAACCATTCAGATATCCGCGAGAGGATCGAATCCTTAAGCTGTCAACAATCACAAGCACCTACTCCATAAGGAAAAAAAGCGTGAGGTGAATGATGCGAATAAGGATGTACTCATCGAAACGTTAAAACGCAAAATCAAAGCACTGGAGAACAAGAACAAAGAATTACGAGAAAAAATGAAAAAGGCTTATGCTCAGATTCACAAAAAATTTTAGTTGCACTTCATTGAGCTAACGGGCAGTTTAGTTAACAAAGAGTTTCATCATTCATTATCTTTAACTAGTCTAGAAGATAGCAATTAGAAATCAGAAATCAGAAAGGCAAAAACATTTTAAGTAATACCATTTACATAGAAGGAAAGATCATCTAATTCCAAGAGATAGTCTTTTTGTTATTATTCTTTAAAATTATACTACTTCATATCGTGAGTTTTTATCTTATCCAATTCTTTTTTTCTTTTCTGGTTAAGGGCTTTTCTTCCTGCACTCCATTCTGCAATAAGGAAAAGTAACCCTAATAGTAGATAAAGGATAAACCCTACAGTACTTTCGATACGATCCGTAACAAACATCCATGTTAAAAACACAATATAGGATGCTGGTATAATCGCTCCCCAAAAAACGTTGTTCCGAGTTGAGAAAAAGTATTGGACTGCTAATATCCCGACAATAATTAAAAGTCTATATATATCATCCATTATGGTTCTTTCCTTTCTTGTTTGTATTTTTCAATGATCAGTTTTGCGTCCTCTACGCTTATGCGATCATCAATCGAGAGATTTTTGATAAATTTGATGAATTCCTCGTTATCTATAGCGTCATTGATTTTTATTTTCTGGATTAATCTATCGAGCTTTAGCCTTACTGTTGGATATGACACTTCATATACTTTTGCAATTTCTTTCAATGAACCTGATTTGAGTACAAAATTTTTAATGAATTCCATGTCTTCATTGTCCAAGGATAATATCCAATTCGGCACATTTCTAATATCCATATTCCCCTCCTTCTTCAATAGTAGATTAACAGATGGTTTTAAAAAAATCAAATATAATTTTAATATTATTAAAGTAAATATTTATTGAATATTTTATTATTTACTTATAGAAGTTAAAGTTAAAGTTATTATTCTTATATTCGCAGGTGGAGAGAATAGAAACGCTTATAAAATGATTCTGTTTTTGGATAGTGTAAAGTTATGAATTAAGTGTTCGCCTAAAAGCTTTCCAACGGAAAGCTGCATCGGAAGCATACGCTCGTGTCCTCGAATTTCTTCCTCATAGGAATAATTCAAGAAATTCGGGGGCAAGAGCGATCGTAGGAACGATTCGTACTCGTAGCGTCTTCCTAACAACAAAATGCACATTCGTCGTTCCCGACCCAATCCATTTACTGGTCGCGGTTTTAGGATTAAAGTAATAGAGGAAGTTCTTTTATACACATAGGAGGAAAATGCTGTATGAACGGTACTATACTGCTTGTTGAGGACGATCTTTCCATCGGAGAAATGGTCGTGAGTTACTTATCTGGTGAGGGGTTTCAACTGTTTCATGCCCATGACGGGGAGGAGGCGTTGCAGATGTTCAGCCATCAGACGTTCGATTTAATCCTGCTGGATCTGATGCTGCCTAAGCTTAACGGGATGGACTTCCTTCGAATCGTGAGGGAGAAGAGCCATGTTCCGATCCTGATTTTATCTGCGAAGGGCGGGGAAGCAGACAAGGCGATCGGGCTGGGGTTCGGTGCGGATGACTATATCGCGAAGCCGTTCTCTATGATCGAGCTGTCTGCGAGAGTGAAAGCGGCGATCCGGCGGGCCACACATTATGTCGATAAGCTGCCGCAGCAGTCCCGTGTGATCAACGTACACGAGCTGTCCATGGATATGGATAACCTGACTGTGAGCAAGAACGGAGTAGAGGTCAAGCTGACTGCGAAGGAGCTGCAGATTTTACAGCTTTTTTTGAACAATCCGAAAAAGGTATTTACGAAACAGCAAATATTCAGCTCTGTCTGGAACGATGATTACTACGGAGATGAAAATGTCATTAACGTCCATATGAGCCGATTGCGTGAGAAAATCGAAGACGAACCCTCGGCACCTCAATATATAAAAACACTATGGGGTATCGGATACAGGTTGGGGGAATTCTAGCATGGGATTGACCCTCTTTCTGCTGGGCGTCATCGTGCTTCTTACCATATTAAACATCGTTCAGTACATATCACGGAGAAATACTGCGCGAAATATACAGTATATTACCGATAAGCTGGAGGCCGTCATGGCGTCCTCCTCGCAAGAGCAAGTGCTACTCGTCACCCAGGATCCCGGTGTGCACACACTGTTGAATACAGTCAATCGGCTGCTTGAATTGAAACGGCAGTATGAAGTGGAGTTTACCCGGACAGAGCTTGCGATGCGCAAAATGCTGGCGAACATCTCACACGATTTAAAGACACCCCTTACCGTGGTGCTTGGTTATATTGAGATGATTGCACATCAGCCTGATATGGAGCCTGAGGAACAGAAGCGCCTTCTTACCAAGGTTCATTCCAAAGCGGTGGAAATTGTGGAACTGATCAATCGATTTTTTGATTTGGCCAAGCTGGAGTCGGGGGATCGGGACATTCCGTTGACCCGGGTGGAAATGAACGAGATATGTCGCAGTAGCATCCTTATGTTCTACGATTTGCTGCAATCCCGCAAGCTCGAGGCAGTAATAGATATTCCTGATACACCGGTCTATGCCAAAGGGAACGAGGAAGCTCTCAGCCGGGTATTGGACAATCTTCTCTCGAATGCAATCCGCTACGGCGGGGATGGGGACAAGATCGGCGTAACCTTGCGCTGCGATGACGATCACGTCTACGTGGATGTGTGGGATCGGGGAAAAGGAATCGGCGAACGCGATCAGCGGCTTATTTTTGAACGGATGTATACGTTGGAGGATTCCAGAAACCAATCGTTCCAGGGCAGCGGACTCGGGCTTACGATTACGAAAAGGCTAGTGGAGGAAATGTATGGAGACATTACCGTAAGGAGCAAACCCTTCAAATCTACGGTGTTTACCGTCAAACTGGGTCGACTTTCGTGAACTTAAGAGTTTCGTAAGAATTGCGAAATAAATATGATAGGGCTTCGGTCTAGAATGGAATTAAGCAAGTGACGAGAGGAGTTTATCATTATGAGTTATATAATCAGTACCCGCAATTTAACTAAAGTATTCAACGGTAAAGAAGTGGTATCGGATGTCAGCATGAACATTTCCCAAGGACAAATTTACGGATTTCTTGGACCGAACGGTGCAGGTAAGACAACGGTCATGCGAATGATATTGAATCTTGTGAAGCCGACGAGTGGTGAAATTGAGCTGTTTGGAGAGATGCTGAAACCTTCCTCCGTTGAAATGTTCAAGCGCATAGGGAGCATTATCGAATACCCTATTTTTTACGATAAGCTGACGGCAAAAGAAAACCTGGAGATACACTGTGAGTACATGGGCTTGTATAACAAAAAGGCGATCAGTGATGCACTAGAGCTGGTGAAGCTTACCGGAGCGGACAAGAAGGCTGTCGCGGAATTCTCCCTCGGCATGAAGCAAAGACTCGGCATGGCCAGAGCCCTCGTAACGAAGCCTGAACTGCTCATTCTGGATGAGCCTATCAACGGCCTCGATCCGGCAGGCATCAAGGATTTTAGGGATCTGTTTCATATGCTTAGCAAGGAGTATAATATGACCCTGTTTATTTCAAGCCATCTGCTCAGCGAAATTGAGCAGGTTGCCGATACGATTGGCATTATCCAGAACGGTGTCCTTAAAGAGGAAGCCTCGATGAACGATTTGAAAACGCGCAATTTGGGCTTTATCGAAATCGTTACACCAGACTGCCGAAAAGCGGTATTTGTTCTGGAAAACAGCCTGAATATCCACAATTTCAAAGTCATCGGAGATGATACGATCCGTATTTACCAATCGGATGTTTCGCAGCCTGAAATATCGAAGACGCTCATTCTGAACGATGTGACCATTGAGTCTATTCATCATAAGCGTACTTCGCTCGAGGAATATTTCATCGATCAGACGGGTGGAGGAGAGAAATATGCTTAAGTTGATGAAGTTGGAACTGAAAAAGCACAAGATGGGATGGTACTGGAAGGGCGCTCTAATCGCAAGTTTCTTGATCATTGTGCTTATAGGACTTATATCTTATGTTGAAGAACAGGATCTTAAAGCGGCCTTTTCTACATTTGATGAAATGTTTACGGCGATGAGCGTTATGGTGAGAGTGGTGTTTGTTATTTTTGCAGCGGTCCTGATCGGTAAGCTCATTATTAATGAATACAACAACAAGACGATTTCGATTATGTTTACGTATCCGGTGCCGCGTAAGAAGTTGATTGCGGCTAAACTCTTGCTGATTATGGGGATTACTTTCATTACGATCTTGATCTCGAATGTAACGGTGATTGCCGTCTTTATCGCATTGAATTCTGTTCTTCACATCATTCCTGGGACTCCTTCTATGGAGTTGCTCATAAATGAAGGAATCCAAATGTTGATCCAGGGGTTGTCTGCAGCTGGGATTAGCATGATACCTCTGTATTTCGGAATGCGTAAGAAATCGGTAGCGGCAACGATTGTTTCTTCCTTTATTCTCATTACGCTCCTCAACAATAACGGTGGTTTTTACATCAGCTCTTTTATCGTTATTCCGATTACCCTTGGAATCATTGGTCTGTTAATCGCTTATATGTCCTTTAGAAATGTAGAAAACGTAGATGTCGTTTAACAGGAATTTTCCTTGTCATGTAGAAAATGTCATATAAGTGCGTGTTCAAAAAGTCAGATTTTCAGCACCGAAGCAAATGCTTCCGATGTGCGTTTTTTCAAAACGCTTGAGTTGGATGAAGCTAGGGACTGAGGAGTGGAGCGTAGGCTGAACCTACGTGAGCACGCTTTCGAAGTATGTTTCCTTCGGAAACATTTTAGCTGAATTCAAGATTCGACGTCGATTTCGCTTCCTGATTCACTTCGTGATCAAAAGATGATTTTTTGAACAACCTCTATAAGATATGTGGCATAAAGGAGGAACGACATGTACAAGGTGCTCATTTTTGATTTCAACGGAACGCTCGTCCAGAGTAAATACTTGGTTGTGAAGCTGATGAACGATCTGGCGGATAAATACGGTTATGAGAAGATTAAAGATGAGGATATCGAACACCTGGCTTCCCTCTCGATACGAGAGCGGCTAAAGGTGATGAAATGTCCGATCTACAAGCTGCCGATGCTTGTGGCCGACGTGAAGAAGAAATATAAGGACGATGTGATTGATCTGGACATTGTGCCGGGCATACGTGATGTCCTCTCCAGGGTGAAGTCACAAGGGATGACGATGGGGATTCTGTCGTCCAACAGTGAGGATAACATTCAGAAGTTTCTTGGCATTCATGACAGTCAGATGTTTGATTTCGTATACACGGCGAGCAATATATTCGGTAAGGAGAAGGCACTCCGGAAGCTATTGAAGGAGCGGGGAATCTCGAAGGATGAGGTACTCTACATTGGAGATGAGCTTCGGGATGCGGAGGCCTGCCAGAACACGGGTATTGCTTGCGCCATGGTTACGTGGGGATATGACGCCGAGGAGTTGCTGATTCAGGGAAAACCTACATACCTGATCCATGAACCGGAAGAACTTTATCAGATTGTAGCTTCTGTATGATGTTGTGAAAAAAGGTTTGACAGGTTGCAGTGGAGTCATTACAATTACTTATAACACACTAAACAGGTAGGAATTATATAAATTGTTCTCACCGTATGAACGGAGGAACACCCACAAGGATGAAGCAGATACGGCCGATTTGACCACATCCTTATGGGGGTCCTCCGTTCTTTTTGTATTCCTGTTTAGTAAAGACGGATTGTCAAATGAAGTGTGATAGCTTGGCAATCCGTCTAAAGAAAAATAGGGGAAGTGATTCCATATGAAAAAGGTGTTAAAACGAGGAGTTTTGGTAGGTCTGGCAGTCATGATGGCAGCGGCACTGGCAGCTTGCGGAACGGATAAAACTGACCCGAGCGTTTCGGCTAAAGGAAAGGAGCAGACGGGCGGAGCAGAAGCCAAAAGTGTGGAGCTCTTGAACGTATCCTATGATCCGACCCGTGAATTGTACGAGAGCTATAACAAAGCATTTGCAGCTTATTGGGAGAAGGAGAAAGGACAGAAGGTCACATTCAAACAATCGCATGGGGGCTCTGGCAAACAAAGCCGATCCGTTATTGACGGCTTGGAAGCGGACGTGGTCACGCTGGCACTCGGATATGATATTGATGCAATCCGTCAAGCCGGGCTGATCCAGGATGGCTGGGAAGGTAAGTTCGAGCATAACAGTGCGCCGTACACGTCGACCATTGTGTTCCTTGTACGTAAAGGCAATCCGAAGGGTATTAAGGACTGGCCGGATCTGATCAAGGAAGGCGTGGAGGTTATCACACCGAATCCGAAAACATCGGGCGGTGCGCGGTGGAATTATCTGGCGGCATGGGGGTATGCATTGAAGGCCAACAACAACGATGAAGCGAAGGCTCAGGAATATGTAAAGGAGCTGTTCACCCATGTGCCGGTGCTCGACAGCGGAGCCCGTGGGGCAACAACGACGTTCGTGGAGCGGCAAATCGGAGATGTGCTTCTGGCTTGGGAGAATGAAGCCTATTTATCGATCAACGAGCTTGGCCCAGATAAATTTGAAATTGTAAATCCGTCAGTGAGCATCCTGGCCGAGCCGCCGGTCGCTGTGGTAGACAAGATTGCTGACAAACACGGGACGCGAGAGGTGGCAGAAGCCTATCTGAAATATTTGTACAGTGAGGAAGGGCAGCAAATTGCCGCGGAGAACTACTACCGTCCAACGCTAGACAGTGTAAGTGAGAAATTTAATGATAAATTCCCGGCGATCGAGCTGTTTACACTGAAGGATATATTCGGAACTTGGGAAGAGACGCAAGTTAAGCATTTTAATGACGGGGGCATATTCGACAAGATTTACGTGCCTGGCAGCTGATCAGCCCATTAGGCTGAAGGTGGGAAAGGATGAGGAATGATGGCTTTACTTCAGGCAAAGAGCAGAGGCAGGCGCCGAGTGCTTCCTGGCTTTGGAATCGGAATGGGATTCACTGTGTTTTACATGAGTCTGGTTGTATTGGTGCCGCTATCTGCTCTGCTGCTAAACCATACAGGACTCACCTGGGGCAAGTTCTGGGAAATTGCGGCCGATCCACGTGTACTGGCATCTTATAAGGTCAGTCTTGGAACGGCAGCGCTGGCTGCCTTGATCGATACGATACTCGGATTGCTGCTGGCCTGGGTACTTGTGCGGTATGAATTCCCCGGTAAGCAGCTCTGGGATGCACTGATTGACCTCCCGTTTGCCCTCCCGACCGCTGTGGCGGGAGTTGCGCTTACAGCCATATATTCCGCAAACGGTTGGATCGGATCTCTTCTCGAGCCGCTCGGAATCAAGGTGGCCTTCACGCCGCTTGGCATTACACTGGCGCTGATGTTCATTGGTATCCCGTTCGTGGTAAGGACTGTTCAACCGGTTCTGCAGGATGCAGAGCGGGATGCCGAGGAAGCGGCGGCTACGCTCGGGGCGGGACGTTGGCGGACATTCCGCACAGTAATCTTTCCTGCGCTCATTCCACCGCTCTTGACGGGATTTGCATTGGCCTTCGCGCGGGGCATTGGAGAGTACGGCTCGGTGGTGTTTATCTCCGGTAATATGCCGATGAAGACCGAGATCGCCCCGCTGCTCATTATGTCGAAGCTGGAGCAGTTTGACTATGCCGGAGCCACGGCTGTGGCGCTGCTACTCTTACTCATCTCTTTCCTGATGCTTCTGGGCATTAATCTATTACAGTATTGGACGCGGAAGACCGCTCGCTAAACGGAGAACAAGGAGGATTTTATCATGGCAGGAACCGTACCGATGGCACGGGGAATACCCGGCAGCGTCCCTTCCTCTCCGGCATCAGCGGAGAAAGTGTGGGTGAAATGGACCTTGATCAGTGCGGCGGGTATGGTGCTGCTGTGGCTGATCGTGTTGCCGCTTTTGACCGTACTAACCGAGGCGCTGAAAAAGGGTTGGGACGTTTACACCGCGGCACTGTCCGATCCCGATGCGTTGTCGGCGCTACGGCTGACGCTGCTCGTGGCAGCCATCACCGTTCCGCTGAATACGATATTCGGCGTCATTGCAGCTTGGAGTATAACGAAATTCAGCTTTAAAGGAAAAGGATTGCTGATTACACTGATTGATCTGCCTTTTGCTGTCTCTCCCGTGATAGGCGGATTAATCTTTGTTCTGGTTTTTGGACGGCAGGGATGGCTCGGACCATGGCTGGATGGGCATGACATCAAGATTATATTCGCCCTACCGGGCATCGTCCTCGCCACCCTGTTTGTTACCTTTCCGTTCGTTGCGAAGGAACTGATTCCGTTAATGGAGGATCAGGGGACGAAGGAGGAGGAGGCAGCGGTAACCCTTGGAGCAGGCGGTTGGCACATATTCTGGCGGGTTACGTTGCCGAACATCAAGTGGGGACTTCTGTATGGTATCATCCTGTGTAACGCGAGAGCTATGGGAGAATTCGGTGCGGTATCTGTCGTATCCGGTCACATCCGGGGGGAGACGAATACATTGCCGCTTCATGTAGAAATATTGTATAACGAATACCAATTCTCGGCATCCTTCGCGGTAGCGTCTCTGCTTCTGCTTCTGGCTCTCATTACATTGCTGCTCAAAAATTGGTTATCACGAAAAAGTGCCCATTGACATAGGTTTCCAGACCATGCTAAGTTTAATTCATACTATACAGGTTGGATAAGGATGTTTTTTTGAATCCGGATGCTTCCGGATTTCTTGATGGGGATTATTATTGTTAAGCGCAGCGGTATCATAAAAGGGCTTATGACCCGGGTAAAGGAGGCGGTATCCATGGCGAAACCTTTAAAAGTGGATGAAACGTGGCTGGAACGTATTGCAGGCCTTCTGGACGATATGGAGTTCGGTTCGCTGCATATCGTTGTGCATGAGGGACAGATCGTTCAAATGGAGCGCACGGAGCGTAGGCGTTTTGGAAATACGTCCTCTGGCGCCGTCCCACCGGAAAAGTCCAGCCGGATTTCAGCCAGGCAGCAAACACCTCGTTCGGGTACGAAATAGAGCCGGGCTGTATAAAAGCACTTTCGGAGATCTTTATCCGGAAGTGCTTTTTTGGCTGCTTGATCTATATTCTAGACATCATCCGCGCTGTACAGGATTCGGCGGAGTGGGTACAGCAGGTTCGCTATCCCGGCCGAGTCTGCGGCTCGCCGTTTCTTTTCTTCCAGTTGCCGGAATGTGATGGCCTGCTTTAGCTAGTCCGAATATCGGCATGTTGTTATATACAGATTCGTGTTGACCCTGCTGCACCATATACGTTTCATGATAAATACCGACGGTGCCGTCTGTTCCAATGCTGCGGTTGAAATTTTTCCAAGCTTTAAGATGATTGTCTCCATGTCGCGCATAATGTTCTAGCTCCTCGAAGGATCTCCAATATTGGATAAGGCTTACGCCGCGCCAAGATAAATGTACGCTCCCGTCTAGGAAACCGATCTCCCGATTCGTATAAAGCTCTCGCATCATGGGCCCCATAGCCCGAAAGACCGGTAGCCATTTGTGGATTGCCCATAGGCGATTGACCCGCATCCCGATCATAAACACAACAAACGAGCCATCCATCTGGGCCGTATAGCGGCCTGGTATCACTTTACCCATATTAACTCCTCCTCAAATCTCTAATTCTCGATCAATTTAAGCTGTGCTTCATAAAAGGATCCAATATCATCCGAAGCGTAGAGCTGTGAAGTAAGAAAAGCGCCATAAAACACCATAAACAGAAACTGTATAGCTTCCGGTATGGGAACCCCGGGTTTTAGTGTGCCATCTTGAGCGGCCTCTGACATACAACGTTCAAATAGAGCAAACATATCGGGAGATTCGGCGCCAAGCTCCTCATGACCGGGAAACAGAAGCTGAACTTCAGCTTGACTGAGTTCCGGCATACACGGATGCATTTTCATTTCCGACAAAAAGGCAATCAGGCTTGGCATAATTCCGGCTTTTTCCCGTGACTGTTCTGCAATATGGCGATATAGATGCCGAACTGCTTCAAAACCGCGAAGTTGCTGCTCTTGGATGTCGATGATCCTGCCCGTCAGCCAGATTCGCATGAAATACAGAAGCAGATCTTCTTTTTTGCGGAACAGGTTGAAGTAGGTTACCCGTGATACCTCTGCCATCCGGCAAATGTCGTCCAGCATGACTTCACGGAACACGCGGTCTCCGATCAGTGACATCGCGGCCTCGTACAAGGCTATTCTTGTTTTGGCTTTTTTGAGTTCCCGTAAGGGAATATGAGGTTGGTTCATGAATGTCTCCTTTCTCTGATAATGCGGAATGAGTGAGATTGTTCCATTGAATATTTACTTGTGTAAATAAATTAACACAAGTAAAGTTATTTGTCGAGATGAGAATGAAGGGGTGATTGTCTTTCATGGAGGATTGACAGGATTATTCAACATTAAAAAGACGTCCTGTTGGTCGATATTGACCCTAGGACGCCTTTATGTGGATATTTATTTAAGAGAACGATGCTTGCTGCCTGTGCTGCCATCACGGGGAGGCAGGGGGGAGGGACATTTAGCTGATTGGATGTCGTCCTCTGACGCAGCCCCGGGATGCTGTGAGTACATCTCCAGCAGTTCCGGATGGCCTGCATAAGGCCGTTCTTTTCTGGAGCGGGTTGACGTGAACCAGAATCCTGTCAGGTACAGCATCAGCTGTGTGGCCAGCACATAAGGGGAAGCTTCGGGCCAGATCAGGTTCGGCAGAGCGGTTGCAGCAATCAGAAAATGGAGTCCATAGAAGATCACGCCGAGCGAACGGCGTCTGGAGTCCATCAGCAGTCGATAAAAGGAAACAGTAGCAATCATCCAGGAGAGCCACAGGCACCATACCTCGGGGGCCGTCCATGCCTCTGGATACTGCAGCTCAGAGATGAGCTCAAAGGTCCAGAACACGGCAGCAGCAAAAGCTACGCCAGGTACAGCTGGCTTCAGCAGCAGCCACAGACCGCTTCCCCAGCCAGGAGTTTCTATACGGCGAAGAAGTTCGCCGCGTTCCCGAACGAGCCCATTCATCTCACGTTCCAAAGTTCGGCTCAGCTGCGGCAGCCTTGAATCGTCACGGTCGCGCAGATAGTTGTCGATCTGCTCTAGCAGATCCATCGTCAACCGATCTGCCGCTTTGCATTCCTGCAAGAGTCCCACGAGCTGCTCATCAGGCAGGTCTGCCTCGTCAGGATGTTCGATAACGGCGGTGAGCGGTCCGGCCAGCTGTGTGTAAAGTGTCAAGGACTGCCTTATGCGTTCCAGCGTCTCCGTTCGGGCGGCCTGAAGTCGGGTAGCACTATATATGTATATGCCCAGGAATACGGCCGCTGACAACAGCACTGCCAGCAGACCTTCCATCGAGCCGAAAAAACCATCAATCCATTCAGCAAGGGACAAGCCGACCCCTCCTTCAATTTTCTTCTTTCACTATTGCACAAGAAGGATGGGATTTCAAGACAAGCTGTACTCTTTTATAGAAGAGACAAGCTTCGTTTTTTCACGGAAAAGACATATCACAGGCACTGCAAGAAGAAGACGGCTGTCTGTGTAAAAAGCACCATATTCAATGCCTTAGGGGAATTGGCAAGTTTGGTTTTGTTTCTTCCTTGCTGCTATTTTTTTTGCTCTTGGGAAACAAATTTAGTTGTGGTCAAAATTGATGCAGGGAATATACTGAAATATACAGGATCACGTACGTATGAAATTTCACTCGGAATCAAGGAGGGGATTCGTATGAATACACATATACCCATTGAAAAAGGTCCCATAATGCGTGCGAAACTGACACTTGGCTATGTACTCTTACTTCTATTGGCAGCATGATCAGTTAGAGCGGGGATGTTCGATTGGAGTGTTTGTGACGTAAGAGCGAACAAGAGTAAAGGCTGCCGTTACCGGCGGCCTTTTATGCGTGAAACGTTTGATGTTTCAAGGAATTGTGTGGTGGAATACATGCTTAATTCCCCCGGTCAACTAGATCCTTCCAAGCTCTGTATTCGTGAATGGCAAGACCGTCATAAGACGCGTGCTGAGCTGCCATGACATCCACCTGCTGCAGCTGTTCATTCATGATGGAGGAGCCTTCTTCATAGAACGTGATGAAATTTCCTTCACCGCTTGATTTCGTTTCGACAGCAATGATTGCTTTTTTGCCAAGTTCAGCAGCTTCATTCATTTCCGGAATGGCCAGATTATATATGTTGGTGGCCTGGTCACGGTAAGCCATTACGACGACAGCATCTACTTTGGAAATGATCCAGCGGCTCATCGACATGGAGTCATCTGGCAGATTGTAAGTATACAGCCAGAATGGAATATCGGCCGTAATCGGAAGGTTCAAGGAACGTGCTCCGTCGGCCAGAAAGCGGACATTGCTCTGCCACTGCTTGATCAGGGAAGAACGGTTTGTACTCCATTTACCAAGCACGTGCGGCTCGATATCAATATGTACACCGGTAAAACGTTCCTCAGGGGCAGCGGATGCCTGATAAGCAGCGATCCAGTCCAAAAAGATTTCCAGACGGTAGCGTTCTGACTCGAGTGACCAGCTAGGTGAGCCTCCAAGGACGTGGACTTCAATGCCTTTTGCCGTAGCTTGACGGATAAAGCTCTTGTAGTATTCTGGACGTACATCACGGTTCATTTGCAGATAAAATGTGTTCACGCCATTAGCGAAAGCGAAGGACAAAATATCCTCGGATGATTCCTTGATCATAGCTGTGTCCCAAAACCAGGTTGCTTTTTGTTTCGGCTGAGCCTGGGCGCTGTTGAATGGGAGGGCCAGACTGCCGAGGAACAATAGACAGCAGGCAAGCAACAGGTAGAATCGATGATTGGATTGATTTCTCATGAATAATGTTCTCCTTACACATTGTTTGATAAATAGAGACAGGAGGGACATGGTTAGATGTGATTCATCATTATTCGACAAAACATAAGGCCAACGCAAAGGGCGAGGAACTGTTGTGCAAGTATTTTTCGTAGTTATGCATGTCTATCTATACTATCGGTGAAAATAATGCATATTAATATAGGTCTCTGGTTGTTTTATTGCTAAAATTTGTGAAATATCAAGGTTTGAATGATGATCCATAGGGATAACCGAAAAAGACGATGAAATGATCATAGTTGAAAGGGGCAGGACAAACATGAAAATAGCGGTTGTTGGAGCAGCAGGAACGATTGGAATGCGGATTGCGAATGAGGCGATTCGGCGAGGCCATGAAGTCACTGCGGTAGTTCGAAACCCGGATAAGCTCAGTGAACATAAAGACAATATGAACATCGTTCGGGCCGATGCCGTTGATCCTTCTTCGGTTGCTGAAGCCGTTAAGGGACATGATGCAGTCATCAGTGCTTATGGACCGAGATTCGGCGAAGAGGAAGAACTGCTGGAAGCGGCACGGGCACTGATTGAAGGAATACGACGCGGGGGTGTGCAGCGGCTACTTATTGTAGGCGGCGCCGGCAGTTTGATTACGGATAGCGGAGAGGCACTAATGGATACACGGGAATTTCCGGAGGAGGTTCGTACTCTGGCGAAGGCCCACGCGGACGCTTATGGCATATATCAGGACTGTGATCTTGACTGGTCTTATTTAAGTCCAGCGGCGATCATTGAGCCAGGCCGACGTACTGGACAGTTCCGGATCGGTACGGACTGGCTGATTACGGACGAGAGCGGATCGAGTCGCATCTCTGCGGAAGATTACGCAGTTGCGATGCTGGATGAGCTGGAAGATCCGCAATTTATACGGACACGATTCACAGTGGCGTATTGATTTATACGCTGTCTACAGCACAACGTAGATGATGCACAAGATGTATAGAACAGCGGGCGCCGCACCTTCAGACGGATACGATATCCGGCCTGGGTGCGGCGTTCTTCGTTTTTTTGTCAAGCAATAAAAAGTGAATTGTCATGGGTTGCGGGCAGCGAGGGCTCGTCCTCTTTATAGGGTACATATATAATAGAAATCAGTAAGCTTTATTGGACTTGTCTTGCGGGTGAACGGGCCGCAGGTTTCCGCAGCCATCTGTCATCTGTTATAGCCGGTGATTTAATCCAAGCGTTATAATCTTCAGATCAGGAGTGAGGTTCTAATGTCTACACAAATATACTTTTCTTCTAATAAGCTAGGCGAAGTCAACGGGGAACAGCTGCAGAGTGTACTGGACCGGTTTGATCTAGGGAGGCTGATTTCCTTCTGTAGGACAGATCAAGGGGCCATGGGACAGACCCTGCTTGTATCTTCATCAGCTGGTGAGTTTGTTCTTAAAGGCAATCCTCTTTTTCCAGGACAGTTTTTAGAGGAGCGATATTTCATCCAATATTTGGATCAACATACCGACCTCCCGGTGCCCTCACCTTATCTTGTGGATGAGGGCGATGATATTTTTGGGTGGAGCTATTCGCTTATGCCGCGACTACCTGGAAGTCATCTGTTCTCTCCCGAACTGGAAGCAGAACTTAACCCACAGGATGAATCAGACATAGCCGTCCTATTTGCCGACACGCTGCTCCAGCTCCACCGCTGGAAGGTGGAACAACCCGGTGAATTTGATCCCGCTACAGGGAACGTGCGACCCTTCCACGATTCATACACGACCTGGCTGTTTGATACGATTACGTACTGGCTGGATGACGCCAAACGTTATTCCAAGATAACCGCTGAAGACACAGTTTGGGTGGAAGAGCTGCTGAAAGAATCGAAAGAAGCCTTTGATGATCTGAAGTACCCTTGCTTTGTAATGGGTGATTTCAAGCCCGGAAATCTACTCTTGCAACAGTCGACAAATTCGTGGAAGGTGAGCGGGCTGTTTGATTTTACAACCTCTTATTTTGGCGACGGAATAGCAGATCTTCCCAAAATGACAGCTTTGTACCTGGAAAACGGAAAGGAAGGTACGGCACGCAAGTTCCTCCAAGCGTATAAAGCGGGACTTCAATCATGCGATCAGGACGTTTTTGAGAAGCGGTTTAAGGTCCATATGCTGTACCAGCGGATTCTGTTCTGGGGGTGTGCCCAAGCCACAAATACGGTGACATGGGATACTCATTTATCGTTCTCCGCATGGGCAAGACCTTTCACGGAAGCTGCTTCCGAATTATGATTCCCTTACCGCAGATCGAAGACTTCATGCAACGCGCTTCTAGATTACAAACCAGCAAAGGAGCGGGACCACGAGTGCAAAAAATGGTGTGATGAGTGACTGGTTTGTGAAAGCCTGCTTGCCCCATGAGTACATCAGGAGCATGAAGGCTCCGGCTAACCCGCGTACCCAAAATGTATCGGTGTCTCCTCCGGTAAATAAAGCGAAGAACAGGAAGCCAGCTACTCCGTAAAGGGCGGCTTGTTTCACTTTGTTCAATGACGGGAGTAGAGAAATAATGGCATCGGCAGCCAGGGATGCGATTAACGCATAGCCATACACCCAATGCTCCAGCGGGATGGAGACCCCGAGGATAGATGCTGGACTGTCGGCACTGGCAGGCCACAGCCAGGAGATAATGGTTAGAAGTAACAGAATGGCTCCAGCACAGGCCAATTTATTCAGCGCATAAAATCCCATATCCATACGCCCGGTCAATCTCTTGTTACCGGAATTCATAAGTCTTAACCTCCTGTAAGGATTTTGTTTCGAAGCTAAGTTAATGTACGTTATAGCTTAGAGGAATGTCCCCAAGCATTGCCCCGATCGGCAATTGTTTCAGTTCTGTGAAATGTCCTCATACGGGGGACTTTTCAGGTCGAAAATGATGAAATCACATTCTCAAAAATGGGGGGATATGTTAAAATGAAAGCGTAAACAAAATTCACTCAGATTACTAAATCACCTGCGGCTTAGATCTTGCCGGCCCCCTGAAATGAATGGGAGCTTACTCCTCGGCAGGACAAAGGCTGCCGGTCATTATCCAGGGAGGTCGAGCAAAATGTTCGAAGGTTTTTCGGAAATGCAAAATGTGGTCAGTCGGATTCATACCCGCATGGATATAGACCACGAAGGCGAGTATTACCGTCTGGAGTTTGGCTGCAAACGGTTTAAGCACATTTCCGATACAGCCGAAGACGAGCGGATCACCGTGAAAGAAGAACCATCCTTGCTATGGAAATGGTGGAGACATTAAAAGGTATGACAGTCAGAAAGTTGTTCAGCCCGGAGAAATCCGGGCTTTTTTCATTATTTAAGAAAGTATAACTTTCGGGGTAAAATGCATCTCTATCTCATAAGAAAAACTACCGCTAAATGGGGTCTGTCCTCTTTGAGGTACGCCGATAGAGGTTCATTAAATGATGTCTCTGTATGGAGGACAGTATTCTGTTGTGAAGTGACATGTGATGTCAATTTTATTAACCCTCAATATTTAGCTGGTGATCATATCTCCGCCGTTTATATGAATGGCCTCACCTGTTACGAAGGAGGAGTCATTCGAAGCCAGATATACGTAAGCAGGCGCAAGTTCATACGGCTGAGCGGCCCGCTTCATTGGCGTATCCGTACCAAATACCGATACTTCCTCGGCGGAGTAGCTGGATGGGATAAGCCGTGTCCATACCGGTCCTGGGGCTACGCAGTTCACGCGAATGCCTTGGTCAACGAGAGAGAGGGCAAGGGAACGGGTGAGGGAGACGATAGCACCCTTGGTCGAAGAGTAATCGATGAGTTCGTTTGCCCCTTGATAGGCGGTAATAGATGCTGTATTAAAGTTTGCTTGTTTCATATAAGTATGGAATGACCACATTGGCCCCTTCTTTGGCAAAAGCAATTGCAGCCGCTTTGCCTATCCCGCTGTCACCGCCAGTAATGATAGCAATTTTGCCTTCCAGCTTCCCGCTTCCCCGGTAGTCAGGGTCCTCACTGATCGGGCGGGGATCCATCAGGCTCTCTAATCCCGGCTGACAATCCTGGTGCTGCGGCGGGAACGAGATGGGCTGCTCCTCACAGACGGTTTTGAACCCGAAGTACGGGTAGACCTTGCTAATGGCAACTCCTCCTTGATATTTCCCCTGAAGAATTCACAGGGATGCTTTATCTCTATGCAGATGCCCAGATGGAAGTGCGGTAAAGTCATGATTTTTGACGAATTAGGGATCTGATCACAAAAAATGTTCTTTATCAAGATGAAAAGAATGGTAAAATATTTCCAAACATGGTCCTTTCCAGCAAAAGGAGATGAACGTATGAAACCGGTGAAGCGGTCGAGACTCCGCTTGTGGGCAGGAATGCATTATTTTACGCATGGAGCGGATACGCACGGCATAACATGATCGGCCGGAAAGTGTACACCATGGAGGGTGACTTCATCAGCGATGAGATGATTACGGAAAACAACGCACTGATGAATTATTCCCCACTGCTGGCGGAGAATAATTCAGCTCCTAAATAGGTCATGTGATGAAGTATAAACGTACTTAATCAAAGGGGTGTAAAGATGACACAAAGACAGTTTGTTTTCTTATGGAGCTTCTTTATTTCGCTTTTATCCATCTATGCTGTCGTGCGTCTTCAATGGAACTGGTTGGGCACCTTGGACATTTGGGGTACCCAACATCAAGGAGGCTGGTTTCTGGAGCGTTTCCAGCTGCTGGGTCATCCGTATGTATTTTTAATTATCCAACCTATGGTTCTGTTCGCACTGCATGGCTGTCTCCATTGGCTAATATATAAAAAGTGCGTTTATGATTTTGCAACACGGAGGATGTCACTACTCCTGCTACTGCCGAAGAGGGACTCCCTGCTTATGAATGTTTTCAGAGTGCTGCTGTATACGGTGCTTTGGGGTCTGCTTGCTTTCTCGCAGAGCATTAACGGTCCGGCTCCTTCGACGGTGATTGCCTTTTTGATCGTACTGCAGTATGGCTGGTGGGTGCTGGAATGGGGAAAAGACGCATGGCATAAGGCTTCACAGGATTGACAAATATAGCGGCGGATTGATAACATGTTACTAAATCTGATGAATTCCCTATGAATTTGTCTTATATAGGTTACGACCGGACCACCGGAGGACTTTACAGTAATCTTGTGAAGTCTTTTTTTCTGGATTCCGGCCAGAAGGCCGGTCCTGATAAAGGACAACAATATACCGAACGCCTGCAATGGCGACACGATATTTTTACAACAGGGGGGATAGGTAATGGCTAAAGCTGTCATTATTAACGGCAGTCCTACAGCAGGTTCTCGTCTGAATGCCATTATGGATTTTGCGGAGCAGAGTCTGGCTGCTGCTGACTTTGAAGTAACACGGATTGATGTGGCACAATTGCCACCAGAGGATTTGATTCATACCAAGTTTGGAAGCGAGCATATCGTCAAGGCTAACGGACTTGTAGCCGAGGCTGATGTGGTCATTATCGCAAGCCCGGTTTACAAGGCTTCGTATACAGGCGTGCTCAAGACGTTCCTGGATTTGATTCCGGAAAAAGGTTTGGCAGGCAAAATCATTTTGCCGCTGTTCATTGGAGGGAGTCTTGCTCATCTGCTGGCTATCGACTATTCATTAAAGCCGGTGTTATCCTCGATTGGTGCCCGTCATATTTTGGGGGGCGTGTATGCTGTCAATGCTCAAGTGGCTCGCAAGGAAGATGGAGGGTTTGATATTGCTGAGGAGCTTCAGGAGCGTCTGGATTCCGCTGTTGAAGAATTGATAGAGGAAACGCGCCTGAGAATGCAGCGCAATTAAATTTGCAAGTTAACCCGTTAGGAAGACCAGATTTTCTCATAGGGGAGGGAGGTACGATATGCAAAAGCTAGTGTTTTTTGTTGGTGTGGCCGGAACAGGTAAAACAACCGTAGCCAAAAAGCTTGCGGTTCGTATTCCTGCGGCATTTCTAGATCGTGATACCGTAGGCGGACGTTTCGTTGAAAAGTTTCTGGAGGCTAACGGTCTGGACCCGAATGACCGGGATTCCGCATTTTACAAAGAAAATCTGCGTGATTTGGAGTATGACACGACGAAGGATATTTGTATCGAGAACCTGAATGCGGGTCAGAACGTATTTATGATCTCTCCGTTTACGGCAGAACTGAAAAACCAGGCATGGATTGAAGAGGTTATCTCGGCAGCAGATCTGACTAAGAACGAGGTCGATGTGAAGGTAATTGTTGTTGCACTTCAGGACATGGAGCTACAAAAGGAACGCATTATCGACAGACAAACCGAGCGTGACCAGTGGAAGCTGGAGCATTGGGATGATTTCAAGAAGCGTGTCGACTTCGTTCCGGATGTGAACTGGGATATTCCGAAAACATCTATCAAGGTGTTCGATAATAGTGGAGCTTTGACCGATGAGAAGATCGAGGAATTATACCAATTCCTAATGAATGATTAGAGATAATGAACAACAGCGGCGGATTTCCGGTATGTTAACGGGAAATCCGCCGTTTTTGGGCTAAGGCCGTTATCCGGTATAATGGAATGAAGCATATTACTCATTTACTTACGTGGTTTAATAAGGCCGGGAAAGGGTGTGGGAAAGATCGAATTATCCACTCTAAACGCATATTTAAGGGCTGTAACCTTGCTGAGAGATCGAATCCCTTCTTTTGAGAGGTATCCGTTTAACCTGCCGGCGGTATCGATGCTCGATCAGTTGGACTTTCACCCCAAGGTAACCTATATTGTCGGGGAGAACGGCATGGGCAAATCCACGCTGCTGGAGGCCATTGCTGCTGCACTTGGTTTTAATCCGGAGGGAGGAACGATGAATTTCTCGTTCGCCACGGAAGAGACGCATTCGGAGCTGTACCAATATATCCGGGCGGTACGGGGTGTGAGAAAGCCGAGGGATGGATTCTTTTTCCGTGCGGAAAGCTATTATAATGTTGCCTCCGAGATTGATTCACTGGAACGGGAATGCCCAGGTCTGTATCAATCCTATGGCGGGAAGTCATTGCACCAGCAGTCCCATGGCGAGTCTTTTTTTGCAACCTTTTTACACCGGTTCAGTGGGAATGGGCTGTATATTATGGATGAGCCTGAAGCGGCGCTGTCTCCATTCCGTCAAATGGCGCTGCTGACACGCATTCATGATCTCGTACAAGAAAACTCACAGTTCATTATCTCTACCCATTCACCTATTCTTATGGCATATCCAGACGCACGGATATTGAAGCTGAACGAGGGCGGCATTGAAGAGTGTAGTCTGGAGGAGACAGACCACTTTATTATTATGAAAGAATTTATTAACAATCGCGAAATTATGCTGCGGGAACTGCTTGCTGATGATTGACAAAGTATGAGCTTCAGCTTCAAGTGGATGTTGGGCGTAGGTAATCATATCCATTGGCAAGAGCCTTTTAAATTTCGGCTGCTATCGATTACAATGGTTACTGGATTGTACTTTAACTAGAGGTTCGGCTTGTGGTACGTTGGGACATATTAAGTTTGCATAACAGGAGGACGTATGACATTTATTCGCAAGCTGTGGGCGTTCGGCATTCAGCAGGCGCTGTCTTGTATTTTTCCGGTCATTATTTTCGCTGCGCTCGGTGTGACCAAAATGGTGGAGGTTCCGGGTATTCATCGGTATGACCTTATTCTGATCATTTGTCTGCTCGCACAGGTCGGGATGGTGGCAGCCAAGCTGGAGACGTTCGATGAGCTGAAGGTCATTTGCGTATTCCATGTGATTGGGTTAATGCTGGAGCTGTACAAGGTGCATATGGGGTCATGGTCTTATCCCGAAGAGGGCTGGAGCAAAATCGGCGGGGTCCCTCTCTATAGTGGCTTTATGTACGCGAGCGTTGCAAGCTATATTTGCCAAGCATGGCGCCGGATGAACTTGCGTATAACGGGATGGCCGCTGCCGATCTTGACCGTATTGATAAGTGCTGCAATCTATGCTAATTTCTTCACTCACCATTTCGTATGGGATGCTCGATGGTTGCTGACTCTACTACTCTTTTTGGTGTTTTTAAAAACTGTAGTGCATTTTGATGTCCTGGGCAAAACCTACCGCATGCCGTTGACGCTGTCTTTTCTGCTAATCGGGTTCTTTATCTGGATCGCGGAGAACATTTCGACTTTCCTTGGCGCCTGGACGTATCCAGGTCAGGAAAAGGTCTGGAGTCTGGTGCATATCGGCAAGATCAGTTCGTGGTTCCTGCTCGTTGTGATCAGCCTTATTATTGTGGCACAGTTGAAGCATCTAAAGTTGGGTAAACGTCCGGCAAAGGACGCGCCTAAGGGAACGGTTATGTAATTTTATAAGATTTGATATATCTACAGGAATACTGTATCCTGTTGTTCATAAAGTGATAATCATGAGATTTTAATAATATAGATGCGGGATTTTATAATAAGGATATAAGAGAGAGGAGAGAGTATTCAGATGAAAAAAAGATCGCTGGTGTCTTTATCTAAAGGAATCGGATACTCTACTGCTGTTTTCTTTGATCAAACGAATCACGGGAGAGGTATGTCCAAAATTGGATGCTCAGTGACTTTTATCCTTCGGTTAGGTTGAACTAAACAAGGATACAGTGGGAATAAACACCACAGGTCGCTACCTGTGGTTACATAGATCGACATGTACACCACAGGACTTCTGTGGTGTTTTTTTTATTTTTTCAGGAAGAGGAGATGATCAGAATGTTATTAGAAGGAGCACGTATTGTTGTAAAACCGGTGGAGGAATTCCATGTCGATTCACTATTAAAGCTGGAAGTGCAGAATAAGGATTTTTTCCAGTTGTTCACCGGATTGAGAGAAGACATCTTTTACACGTATCAGGGGCAATTAGTACGAATCCGGGAGGCAGTAGAGTCGAGTAGAGAGGATAAGGGATATGTATTTGTCATTGTGTTAAAAGACACACAACAAGTAATTGGTGAAGTCATACTGTCCGAGGTCGTGCGGGGAGATTTGCAAAGCTGCTGGATCGGTTATTTTCTGGATCAAGAGCATAACGGAAAGGGATATATGACTGAAGCGGTCAAATTGGTTGTGAAGTTTGCCTTTCAGGAATTGAATTTTCACAGAATTGAGGCTGGGGTGATGCCTCACAACATAGGCTCGATCAATGTACTCTTAAAATCTGGATTTCATAAAGAGGGCATCGCCAGGAAGAACGTCAAAATTAACGGAAAGTGGGAAGATCATCAAACGTTAGCTATTATTAACGAGGAAGATAGTTGATTTAGGCAATTTTATACGAATAGAAAACCTCCGTACTTTTCTCATGAGAAAATACGGAGGTTTTTATTGAACAGATAGATTTTACAGATCGTCAAATCCGTTATCGTCGCCAACTTTACCGTAGTTGCGGGATTTGGCTTCGAAGAAGTCAGTTTTCGTTGCATTCAATGCTTCGTCGGAGAAAGGCTTGATCCAAGGCATGCAGTTCACATCCACGCCTTCGTAAGCTTTTTCAAGACCCATCATTTTCAGGCGACGGTTAGCAATGTATTTGATGTAGTCAGACAGCTCGTTCAGATCAATGCCGCGAACTTCACTTAGTGTGTAATGAGCCCAGTTTGTTTCGAGCTCAACGGCGCGGTCAATCGTGCGGTACAGGTAGTCGATATTCTCCTTAGAGTTCAGTTCAGGGAAATCTATCAGCAGCTGCTTGAACACTTCGGCGAAGAAGTAGCAGTGCTGGTTCTCATCACGCTGAATGTAGGAGATCATTTGGCTTGTCGCCATCATTTTCTGGTCACGTGCCAGATTGTAGAAGAAGGCGAACGTGCTGTAGAAGAAAATACCTTCCAGAATCAGGTCAGCCACCATCGATTTGAAGAACGTCTGTGGTGACGGGTTGTCACGGAAAGACTGATAGATGTCAGCGATGAACCGGTTGCGGTCCAACAGAACCGGATCGTGCTTCCAGTATTCGAAAATCTCTTTCTGCTCCTGTTCGGAAACGATAGAAGATAGAACGTAGGAGTAGGATTGGTTGTGGACAACCTCTTGTTGACCGATAATCGCCGAGATTGCTTCAAGGGAAGAGTCTGTGAAGTACCGCTTCACATCCCCGACAAACATCGTCTGCATCGAATCTAATACAGCAAGCAGGGAGATATTGATCTTGAATGTACGTTGCTCTTCCGGATCCAGACGTGGGAACTGCTGTGCATCTTTGGACATCGGAATTTCATCAGCGATCCAGTGGTTCAGCAGCAGCACCTTGTACAGCTTGTACATATGCGGCATCCGGATGTCGTTCCAGTTCAAAATACCCGAGCATTCGCCTTCAATGATGCGTGTTGATTGGTTAGGCGCTTCAGTATTAAATATTTTTTGCATTTGCATGCTTAATCTCTCTCCTTAATATTCTTTTTTAGTAGCATATTCAATCACTGACTTACGGATCGCCCGTTTACAGTAGATAGATGGACAAAGTAACACACAAGTTATGCACAAACGTAGAGCAAATGTAAAGCGAATCCCGAAGGGAGAGCGCTCCAAGCAGGAAGCAACTCTAAAGAACGCCCAAGTAACTAACAAGTTATGCACAAACGTAGAACAAATCCCGAAGGGAGAGCGCTCCAAGCAGGAAGCAACTCTAAAGAACGCCCAAGTAACTCACAAGTTATGCACTAACGTAAAGCAAATCCCGAAGGGAGAGCGTTCCAAGCAGGAAGTAACTCTAAAGAACGCCAAAGTAACTCACAAGTTATGCACTAAGTAGAGCAAATCCCGAAGGGAGAGCGTTCCAAGCAGGAAGACACACTCAAGAACGCACAAAGTAACTCACAAGTTATGCACTAAGTAGAGCAAATCCCGAAGGGAGAGCGCTCCAAGCAGGAAGACACTCAAGAACGCACAAAGTAACTCACAAGTTATGCACTAAGTAGAGCAAATCCCGAAGGGAGAGCGCTCCAAGCAGGAAGCAACTCTAAAGAACGCCCAAGTAACTCACAAGTTATGCACTAACGCAAAGCAAATCCCGAAGGGAGAGCGCTCTAAGCAGGAAGCAACTCTAAAGAACGCCCAGTAACTCACAGGTTATGCACTAACGTAAAGCAAATCCCGAAGGGAGAGCGTTCCAAGCAGGAAATAACTCTAAAGAACGCACAAAGTAACTCATTATCTTCGCTCTAAAAGTAAAGCGTTCCCGAAGGGAGAAAGCGATCCTAGCACCAAAGTAACTTTTCAATCACCTCACAAACGTGTCTCGCATCTTGCGGGTGTCCAGAGGGCAGAGCCCTTGGGGCCCTCCCTTGGAAGGGAGGGTTTGGGAGGGATCGAAAAAAAGGGTTTACCTAAACAGTTCCATATATTCCGATCAGCTGGCACAACTCTCACATTCTTCAATAGTAAGCGCACGGCTGCGCACATAGTAGGTCGACTTCAAGCCGGCCTTCCATGCGTGAAGATGCAGCTCTAGGAACTCCGAAGCTCGGATGTCTGGACGAACGTACAGGTTAAAGCTTTGAGCCTGATCCACGTGACGCTGACGGGCAGCAGCCATTTTGATGGACCAGTTCTGATCGATCAGGAAGGCCGTTTTGTAATACCAGATCGTTTTCTCAGACAGATCGGGAGCTGGGTTGGCAATTTTATACGTTGTTTTCTCTTCATAAGAGAGAAGCTCATACAGCGGATCAATACTGGCAGTTGAGCCAGCAATAATAGAAGTGGAGCCGTTCGGCGCGATGGCAAAGAGCCATGCGTTGCGGACACCGCTTTGCTGTACTTCCTGCTGCAGCTCGCGCCACTGCTCGGTCGTTACATACTTGCCTTCATGCTCGCCGTCGGTGTAACCGCGGTACGTAAAGTACTCGCCGCTCTCCCAGTCGGAGCCTTTGAACTTCGGATAATGCCCTTTTTCCTTAGCCAGCTCCATGCTGGATTTAACGAGCAGGTAGTTAATTTTTTCATACAGATTGTCATTATAGGCAACCGCCTCATCGGATTCCCAGCGGATGCCTTCCAGGGCCAGCAGGTGATGCAGACCGAAGGTTCCAAGGCCGACAGCGCGGTATTGGCTGTTCGTGTATTGTGCTTGCAGCACTTCGATGTTGTTGATGTCAATGACGTTATCTAGCATACGCACCTGGATCGGTACAAGACGCTCCAGTACACCAGCTGGAACTGCACGTGCCAGATGAATGGAATTCAGGTTGCAGACAACAAAGTCGCCAGGAACTTTGGAGATGACAATGCGGGTCTGTCCATCTTTGGTTACGAGCTCTTCATGTTCAATAACTGTAGCCGATTGGTTCTGCATAATTTCAGTACACAGGTTGGAAGAGTAGACCATACCGTGTGCAGAGTTCGGGTTGGCACGGTTTACGGTGTCACGGTAGAACATGTACGGTGTTCCGGTTTCCAGTTGCGATTTCATGACACGTTTCATGATGTCGATCGCTTGAACCGTAATGCGGGAGAGCAGCGGATGTGCTACGGCTTCTGCATATTTTTCACGGAACATTCCTTGACCAAGCTTCTCATCGTAGAAGTCTTCCAGACCAAGCGGGCGGCCGTTCTCGTCTTTCCAGCCCATCACTTTCTTCACTTCGTGAGGACAGAAGAGGCTCCACTCATCGCGGGCTTCTACAGCCTCCATGAACAGGTCAGGCAAGCATACGCCGTGGAACACGTCATGTGCTCTCATACGCTCGTCACCGTTGTTCAGCTTCAGGTCCAGGAATGCGAGAATGTCTTTATGGAAAACATCCAGGTAAACGGCGATGGCGCCTTTGCGTGTGCCAAGCTGATCTACACTAACTGCTGTGTTGTTCAGCTGGCGGATCCAAGGGATAACGCCGGAGCTGGTGTTCTTGTGTCCACGGATGTCGGAGCCACGGGCACGGACTTTGCCGAGGTAAACGCCGATACCGCCGCCCATTTTGCTAAGACGCGCTATGTCGGTGTTGGAGTCGAAAATTCCTTCGAGCGAGTCATCTACCGTGTCGATAAAGCAGCTGGACAGCTGGCCGGCTACCTTTTTACCAGCATTGGACATCGTCGGCGTTGCAGCCGTCATGTAGATGTTGCTCATCGCCCAGTAGGCTTCTTTTACAAGCTCCATACGTTTCTCAGCTGGCTCTTTGTGCATGAGGTACATCGCGATGACCATGTAACGTTCCTGTGGAAGCTCCATCACTCGGCCGTCAAAGTCGGTTGCCAGGTAGCGCTCTGCCAGCGTCAGTAGTCCGATGTAATCGAATAGCAGGTCATGGGTATAATCAATCGTTTCCCCGAGCTCTTCAATCTGCGCTTTGGTGTAGCATTCCAGAAGCTCTTCACGGTAAATTCCTTTTTGTACTAGCTCTGTAATGAGGGGGAAGAAGGCGCCGTAAGGCTCTTCCGGATAAGCTTTGTAACGTCGGTGATTGGCCGCTTTTTTATACAGGGAGGTTAAAAGTGAACGTGCTGCCGCGAACTTCCAGTTCGGTTCCTCTTTGGTAACAAGCTCAAGAGCCGACATTGTGAATGCGCTGCTAATCTCATCGCCGGTCACTTTGTCGCCACGAAGTTTGGAATGAACACCGCGAAGTAGTTGTTCCTTGCTCAGCATATCCAGTTCGTTCAAAATTCGGTCGGCATAGACAGAGAGACGGTTTTCATCAAAAGCAAGTTGACGGTTGTTCGGTTTAATTACGAGTTGGGGCATAGGTAATTCCTCGCTTTCTCGGGAAAAATGGGAAAAAGAACATTAAAAAAACATTTTCCAAACCTTGGGGAGGTTGAAAATGTTCGTGTGCGCTGTGAATAAATATGTGCATACTAGCTTAAGCCGCTATTTTTAGGGCTTGCTGTTATGTACAGACGCAAAAGAGTGAACACTTTCCTAATTTCCCGTAGGATAGGTGTCGTGCTGTATACAGGCAGGTCTCCTGACTTGGGGTGTAGAGTTCGGCGCCTTCCCAAAGGCATAACGAGTTAATCCTTCAGTGGCCATAAAGCCGAATTCATATCAGAATCGCAAAAAAGCGCTCTGAAGCCCTATACAGTGGCGGGACCGTGATGGATTTGCACCATGCTTCCCTATTAAGTCTGACGGGTATATTAGACGCCAGACGCCTGTACACACTATATTTGGTTGATGTTAATAAATTTAACCCAATATATTGTGTTTGTAAACTGTTATCTTAAAATTTGACGCAAGTTGAATTATAGCAAATGACCGAAAAATCCGCCAATTCGCAAACCGCCAAAAGAGAGTGAGATTTCGCACATTTCTTCGAATTACGACCTTTTATACGGTGATACACGCTTTATGAATTAGCTGAGAACACTCGCGGTTTTAATCGTGAGATGAATTGTCCGACATATGTTAAATTGTAAATTAGAAAAGACACTGATAGTTAGTACAAAAACTATCTTGACGTATGTTATCCTATATTTGGGATTCCCAATGTATTAAGGGGGGGCAGCAAGACTGTTTTTTTAAAGAGTTCCCACAGCTAAAAAAGAAACTGTGGGGAGTTCGTCTTTGGAACCCTTCTTACTTTGTGGTAACTATTAACAAACATACAGAAGCACAGAACAACAGTACATTCAAAATCACTAATTGAGGTGAGAACAGTGATTGTAAACAAAGCATATAAATTTCGCATTTATCCAAGTAAGGAACAAGAAATTTTAATTGCTAAAACAATCGGCTGTTCTCGTTTCGTATTCAATCGTTTTTTGACACAATGGTGTGACGCATACAACGAAACAGGTAAAGGATTAAACTACAATTCGTGTTCAGCTAAACTTACACACCTGAAAAAAGAATTCGTATGGTTAAAAGAAGTGGACAGTATTTCCTTGCAGTCATCGCTAAAGAATCTTGCGAATGCATTTGATCGTTTCTTCAAAAAGCAAAATGACGTACCACGCTTCAAGTCTAAAAAGAATAAGGTGCAATCCTATACAACCAAGCAAACGAATGGGAATATTGCTATTGTAGGGAACAAAATTAAATTGCCTAAAACGAAAATCCAAAATGGTATCGCAAACTTGAAGAACAATTAGCGAACGCGCAGCGTATCCTTTCCAGACGTATAAAAGGTGGTTCGAATTGGAACAAGCAACGTGTTAAGGTTGCAAAAATCCATGAAAGAATCTCTAATTCAAGAACAGACTACTTGCAGAAAATCACTACTGAAATCATCAAAAAACACGATGTAATTGGTATTGAAGATTTGCAAGTATCAAATATGCTGAAAAATCACAAGCTGGCTAAAGCAATTAGTGAAGTATCGTGGTCACAATTTAGAACAATGCTTGAGTACAAGGCAAAATGGTACGGTAAAGAAGTGGTTATTGTATCCAAAACCTTTGCAAGTTCTCAGTTATGTTCGTGCTGTGGGTACAAAAATAAAGACGTCAAGGATCTAAAACTTCGTGAATGGGATTGTCCTAATTGTGGCGTGCATCACGATAGAGATATTAACGCAGGACAAAACCTTAAAAATGAAGCTATATTTGAACGGGACTATGGGGGATGAAATTTTGAAATGCTGCTGCTGGCTGATACAATATTAATATTCGAAAGGTTTGAGGAGGGTGAAATAAGATGGCAATTGCGGAAGTTACCGTCATTCCGATTGGAACCGCTACGACCAGCTTGAGTATGTATGTTGCAGAGATGCAGCGGGTGCTGGAGAAGCAGGAGGGGATCTCATACGAACTGACCTCGATGAGCACGATTATTGAAGGAGAGCTTAACTCTGTATGGGGTGCCATTTCTGCTCTGCATGAAGCGCCTTTCCTGTCTGGAGCACAGCGGGTGTCCACATCGGTCAAAATTGACGACCGCCGGGACCAAGTCTCTTCGAGCAAGCAAAAGCTGCAATCTGTGCAGGAAAAACTGGGCAGGTAACGAGGATTACCCTGCCCTTTTTTCATATAAAAAGGGTTGCATTTTCATGTCAAAGAGTTATAATATTTTTTGTCGTTTTATTTATATCATCCCATTCGCTGGTGTAGCTCAGGGGTAGAGCAACGCACTCGTAATGCGTAGGCCGGGGGTTCAATTCCCTTCACCAGCATCTTTGAAAATTCAAGCATGGCGCGACTTTCCGGTGAGATGGGGGTCGCGCTATTTTTATGGTTGCAAACGAATTGCAAACCAGGTAAGACGTGCGAATAGGTATCCAAAGTATAGTAATTGATGAGTGTCCTAAGCGTTCTTGGACGATCTTTGCGTGAACTCCGCGCTTAAGAATACGAAGACCCTACCAGCTTATATGCTGGCAGGGTCTCTCTTCAGCTTTGTGGATGCTAGGTCTTATTAGATGAAACCACAAGTACATGAGACAATAACCAGCAATATGAACAATACCAGAATAGTTCCTATTCCGGTGCCGAATCCACCCACTACATCACCCATGAATGATTCCTCCTTTGTTTTAGACTACACCTTATCTTATGATAATTAATTTAGATGGTAAGGGCATTTAGGTAACAAATGAGCCTAATCCGCTAATAAACGATCAAGGCAGTCCTGACGGAAAACTTGTTTATCGATGTGGCTGCAGACGCAGCCAAGCTGAAACGAGTCGAAGTGATTGAAGTTGTTATAAACGGTCATGTATAGGGGATAGCAAAGTACCTTGGACTCAAAAAGAAGGAGGGAAAGAAGGTGGATGATACCAAGCGCTTAAGAATACGAAGACCCTACCAGCTTATATGCTGGCAGGGTCTCTTTTCAGCTTTGCGGATGCTAGGTCTTGTTAGATGAAACCACAATGACATGAGATAATAACCAGCAATATGAACAATACCAGAATAGTTCCTATTCCGGTTCCAAATCCCCCCACTACTCCACTCATGATGATTCCTCCTTTGTTTTAAACTACACTGTATCTTATGATGATTAAATTGAACGGTCAGGGCGTTTGGGTAACAATTGTTTTTACTTCACTAATTTATGACCGGAAGAACTCAAGATGAAATTACTCAGGGGCTTTCGTCCTTAAGGATACTTAGGGAAACAGCGTGCTCCAGAGGCAATTATCTGACTAAATAAATCAGTGTGGACCATACTATGAAAGTGAAATTTCAATTGAACAATTTAGTTGATTGGAGTGAAGACTTTGATCGAGCATCTGATAATCTTACTTCGTAGTATTTCTGCTTTTGTGCTTCTACTTTTGATCACACGGATCTTAGGAAAACAAACTCTTTCCAATATGAACTTCCATGAATTTGTTACAGCTATCATAATGGGAGCTATTGCTGCTAATCTGGCGTTTAATGACAAAATGAAGGTAGTTTACCTTATCATTTCGCTTGTTGTTTTTACAGCTACATCATTTATATTAACTAAGACTGTACTAAAAAGCAGAAAATTACGCATGTGGGTAGAAGGTACACCAACAGTCCTTATTGAAGGTGGGAAAATTCTTGAAGATAATCTTAAAAAGAACAATCTAACCATGGATTCGTTAAACCAAATGCTCAGACAAAAGGATATTTTTGACTTAAACGAGGTGGAGTATGTGCTTCTTGAAGTCAATGGTAAAATATCCGTTATGAAAAAAAGAGAATACAAAAGTACAATCCTGAAAGATTTAAAGAAAGGGATAAGTAGTGCTCAACAGTTTCCCATCGAGCTTATTATGGATGGACAGGTATTGCATGGAAACTTTGATGCTAATCATATTTCTCGAGAATGGTTGACAGCTCAGCTGAAATTACGGGGGAAAAGAGAACAGGATGTATTTTATGCAGTCAAAGGAAGCAATGGACAGCTATACATTGATTTTTATAATGATAAGATCAAGCATCCTATAGATGTGGAGTAAAGAGGAACCAAAAACCGTATCATCATTGATGATACGGTGTCATAAAAGTCTTATTTGGCGGCGGGTTCTCTATTCTGAGAACACGCGCTTTTTGATTTCTCCCCACTTAAGAAATGAGATGTTCATTTCTTGCCTTCTCCACAGCTTCTTCGCGGCCCTGCACCTGCATTTTCAAATAGATTGAGGAAATGTAGTTCCTAATCGTTCCTTCTGACAAATACAGTCTCTGGGCGATAGCTTTATTGCGAAGCCCTTCCATCAAACACTGAAGGACATCTAACTCCCTCTCGGTTAATTCATACGGATTTTTCGCCGTATCCTTCATCTCATGATGAAACAATTGCTGAGCCATATCCTGTGAGATCATTGTCCCTCCGCCATATACTAGCTGTATGGTCGCTGCCAATTCTTTGGGGTGAATAGATTTCAGTATATAGCCTTCGGCCCCACTGTGAAGCGCTTCAGCCGCATAAGACACATCCTCGATGGTCGTGATAACGGTCACTTCAAAATCTTTTTCTTCTCCTAACAGCAGTTTCAAGCTTTCACGAATCAACGGCTGGTCGTCCGCCAGCAATATTTTAATCTTCTGGCTGCCCTCATTCGCCTGATTCGGGATGGTACAGGTGACTATCGTGCCCTCATCCTTCTGTGAATGGGTGTAGAGTTTGCCTTGTAATGAAGCTAGGCGTTCCTGCATGCCCGCAAGCCCAAAGCCGTATGAATGGTTTCCACGCCTTTGCCATTATCCTCAACCTGCAGCATCACCTGAGTATGATCATATTGCAGAGTAACTTGAATCGAGCTAGCCTGACCGTGCCTGCTTGCATTGGTCAAAGACTCTTGCAAGCAGTTGGATCAGATGTAATAACTATCACGAACATCAATGGACATATCATAGTCGATCAGGTGGGGGCTCGGCTGTGATTGACGTCAGAGACGGCTCCCTTGATATCAACGGTGTGGCAAAGGATGCAGCCATTACACAGTCTGGCAATGGGAAAGTATATTGTACACCGAATATCCGGTTTATTTGATGGAGTACTTTCCTTCAATCTGGACACTCTATATCATAATTGTGCAGAAAACCAACTTATGAATGATTTAACATGGAGTGTGACGATAAAATGACTTCTACCAACATAAACGGATACTCGATGCATTATATCGATCGCGGAAAAGGAACCGCTATCCTCTTTATTCATCCACCGGTACTGACAAGCTTAAATTTCATATACCAAATCCAAGGGCTGTCGCCTTATTTTCGAACCATTGCTTTTGACATCAGAGGACACGGCAAGAGCCAGCCTTCCAAACAAGCGGTTACTTATCCTTTAATCGTTGAGGATATCAAACAGTTGATAGACCAGTTAGGCATCGAAAAAATATTTTTGTGCGGATATTCTACTGGGGGTTCGGTTGTGCTTGAGTTTCTCTTGACTCATCCCGACCGGGCATGGGGAGGTATTGTTATCGGCGGAATGTCGGAAGTAAAAGGAAAGCGTCTAAGAAACAAAATATCTTTGGGTGTTGTATTATCCAAAATCGGAGCAGTCGGCACGATTGCGTTTTCTATTGCCTGGAATCAAGCTAAAAATATTTCTTTGTTCCGTAAGTTATTCAATGATGCGAAACAAGGAGATGCGAAAAATACGGAACAGTATTATCGATACAGCTTGAAGTATAACTGTTCATCGCAACTCCAGGAAATACATCTTCCCGTCCTGCTCGTTTACGGGGAAAAAGACAAGCACTTCCATCCTTACGCTAAAATGTTGCATCAACGATTGCCGAAGAGTGAGCTAGTTTTCATTAAAAAAGTCGATCACCGGATTCCGACGAAAGCCCCCGGACCATTAAACGAACGGATCAAGCAATTCGTAAGTCACTTCAGCAACTGACAGATGCAGCCGCAAGTAGCGTGAATTCACATTCGTTTTTTGTTCTAAAAGAAAAAGCCCAGAAAGGGCTTTTTCTTTTAGAGTGATTTATAAAACGTGACTTATTGAACTTTTTTAAGAGTTGATACTGTTAAAAGAACAGCGTTTGTTGTTCCACCGCCAATATTTTCAAACGAGTATTGAATTGTTGGTACACCCCGCATCGTAACATAGTCGTCATCCAAGATGTCACCCGTTGAGTTAAGATAGATGCCAATAATAGAATTATCGTTGTCATCCAATATATGAACCTCAGCAATAGTGGTGTTTTCATCGATTTTCTCTTCTGTAATCTCAAGAACATATCCACTTACCTCCACCATTTTGTCCAAATAAGGATTGATATTCTTGAACAGGTGGCGTGAGGTTATGGCTTTGTCGACTTCAGCACTTGCGGCCTTTTTCGATTCGGCGGTGACAGCAGGGAACAGTTTGTGGTTGTTAACAATGTAATTATATGTTTTTTCGTTAATAACTCCGCCTTCAACTAAACTAGGAAGCATCAATGACATCATATCGGCTACATTCGTCTTCGCTGTAGCTTTTTCAGTATTTGAATCTGTACTCGTACTGGTTGCCGCGGTTTCAGTTACTTGGAAGGAATCAATGATCTGTTGGACCATTTCTTCTCCGCCGTTTTTATAGGATTCTTCTGAGAAGGTAATGGATGCTGTATAAAGTTTCGTTCCAGTCGACACAAAGTATTGAGTCAAAATAACTGTGGCTCCTGACTGTGGCTGATTATACTGGGCTTTTAGGACACCGGCAGTTTGGTTACCGGAAGCAGAATGATCCTTGTAATCTATCTTTTTATAATCTTTAATAGCTTCCCCACCAGCACCACTGGATAATTGGGATACTGTCAGATCAGCTGCTTCTTTCGCTGATGCAGAAGAATCTTCAACCGTTACATTAAGATTGTCTCCAAATCCATGCTTCGGGTTAGAGTCAACAAATGCCGCTACTATTAATGGAATGTTGAGCTCAGCAGCTTCCCATGAGGAGGGAAACGATAATGAAAAACCATCACCCTTATATGATGTTGTTTCTACTTCGACTTTTTCTTTCTCTTTCTCTGTTTCAGTTGAAGTACTTGCTGGTGCAGCACTTTCTTCGGTTGTTGACTCATTGTTAAACGATGCTGGCGCGTTCGTGGTCTCGTTTTTTCCAGAGCCACACGCAGTCAAAACAACAGTTAATGACAATAGTAGTACTGAAAACTTTCTTAAACCTTTCATGCCTGATTCTCTTTTCTGAGTCCCCATCGGCTGAGGTATTTGCTAACGGGATTACTCCCCTTGTTGTGTTCTGGCGACAGCAATTGCCAAATGTTGTAACACTATGTCAACGGCGTCCATTACTCAAGTCTCTCTCAAAAGCATTTGCCTAGGCAAATTATACCAGAGGGGGTGTGATTAAGGTAGTGCAGTTTTCGTGAATAAGCATCCTCTAAGCTCGACTACAACTACTTCTTGCACAAATCACGTGATGATTAAATTCATGAGATGTCCGGGTTTTAATTTTGCTGTAGGTACTTTTCCGAGGTCCAGGATAATATGCTAATAAACAAGCATTCTTAAGATCTTCAAAATCTGAAGCGTCATCAGGAGTGCTTTTTTTGCACCTCTTTTCTGATTATGAATGGAACATAATCCATCTGGACAACAGACATATCCGTCTCTTGACGCATTGTGAATTATATTAGAGAGGACGTGTACAAAATGGAATGGAGCATGATTTTTGAATTGATCGATCCGAGGTTATTTCTTGTTGTCGCGGCTTGTTGGGTAATTGGCTACATGTTAAAGAAAACACCAAAGGTACCGGATTGGAGCATCGTTTACATTGTTGTTGTGTTTGCTGTCGTTTTTGCTGTGGGCCTGATCGGATGGAGCATGGAAGCGATTATCCAGGGCATACTGACCGGCGCTTTTGCTGTATTCGGGCATCAGGCCGTTAAACAGGCTATAAAAGGGGCTGGGGATAAATAAAAAGAGGTTTGACGGGACGAGTCATTCGGACTCGTTTTTTCTTGTTGGGGGAGATGGTGCTGATAAGCGAAGCAAGCAATTGTTGCCTAAACGCCCTGACCGTTTCATGTAATCATCATAAGATAAGGTGTAGCTTAAAACAAAGGAGGAATCATTCATGGGTGATGTAGTGGGGGGATTCGGTGGATTTGGCCACGGAATAGGATTTATTCTGGTATTGTTCATCTTGCTGGTTATTATCTCATGTGGTTGTGGTTTCATCTAATAAGACCTAGCATCCACAAAGCTGAAGAGAAACCCTGTAGGCATGTGCCTTCAGGGTCTCTTTTTTTGTGTTCAGAACCTATGCCTATACATAAAGCATCTCCAGTCATAACACCATGTCACATTAGCCCTTAGTGACTTTAATGCGAAGTTTCTTACAGATTTCTTGGGAACAAATGCTAAATTAAGGATTATGTAAGGTTAACAGCAAGATGATGAAAGGTTGGGGGTGTATAATGCAAGAATCAGCATAAAGGAGAGAATCTCATATGAATCATTTACAACGAAAACGCATTTCAACTCGAATCGTAGCCTGTTCGCTTGTATTCTCAGTAATGGCTAGCCCGATCGTCGGTACAGGCATTGTTCAGGCGGCACCCGTAAATGCACCTGCATCGTCTGCCCATCAGGCAAAAGAGCAAGCAACTACAAACAGTCCGATTCGATATCAAATTGATGCCCGATTGGATGAGAAGACGATGACCTTGCACGGCAGTGAGACGGTCATCTACAAAAATACATCGAAGGACAGCTTGCGCGAGTTGGTCTTCCATACATTCGCTGATGCGAATCGATCGGAGTCTACGCAAGCCCAGATGTTTGCCTCGGCGAATGCCCAGATTCGCAAGGACAATCCAGATAAGCAGGCGGCCGATTTTCTTGGCGGCATCGATATTTTGCAAGTAAAAGAGACAGGAAAGCAGCTTGTGTTTGAGAACAAACAACAAGTACTGACAGTGAAGCTTGCTCGTGAGTTGAAACCCGGTGAAACGGTAACCGCTCAAGTGGACTTCAAGGTTAAAATTCCTTACGGTTCGCATCGACTGTCGTATTATCAAAATATAATTAATGGGGCACACTGGTTCCCTGTGATGTCCGTTTATGATGGCAGTAAACATCAGTGGGATCGAACGCCGTACAGCACTTCATTCGAATCCGATTATTATACGATCTCCGATTACGAGGTTCAACTGAATGTACCGGCATCATATCAGGTATCCATGCCGGGTATGATTACGGTACAAGATGCCGAAGTTGGCCGCAAGACGGTAGCAACGACAGCTAACCGTACGCGTGAGTTTGTCTTTTTCGCGAGTCCAGATTATAAGGTGGAGCGAGATACGCGTGACGGACTGACAGTAGAGTATTACTACTTTGACAATGGGCCAGGAAAAGAAAAGGTCATCGAGGCTTACATTGATCAGGCCTTTAAGGCGATTCAATTCTTCAACGATAAGTATGGAGAATATCCATATCCCGAATTCCGAATTGTGGAATCGCATGTAGAAGGGCTGGCAGTTGAATTCTCACGCCTCATTCAGATGGGGATGATCAAGGGGACTCCTAATGTAGAAGGCCATACTGCATTCGTACATGAAATTGCGCATCAATGGTTTCATTCCTTGATTGGCAATAACTCGGAGACCGAGTCATTTCTGGATGAAGGATTTGCGGACTTCTCTACAGTATATTTTTCGGAAAAACAAGGGGATATCATGAATGGGTTTAAGTCCATTCAGCTTGACGAGGGCGCATTCGATACGGCGATCAGTGCCTCCAATACGGAGGTTGGCGATCTGTGGCAACCAGTTTACTACCATAAGGGGCGTCAAGCCATATATCAATTGTATCGCACTGTTGGTGAAGAGAAATTTGACCTGTTTATGAAGGCTTATTTCAACCGATTCGTTTATCAGAATGCGACCATTGACGGTTTGCTCGAGACGATTGGCGAGACTATAGGCAAAGAGGCGCAAAGCGAGATGGAACAGGCGTTGCGGCAGCCTAATTTCGAGCTGAAGCCCGAGTATCAGCTAACGGATGCTGAGAGGGCAGAGTACATGCATGAGATGATGAAATCTATGTACCACGGTGTACTAGCTCAGAATCCGGATTTGCCGTTTGAGACGATAAGCCGGATCATGGATAAAACGCTGCAAGGCGAGCCGTTAACGGTGGTGCTGAGTGAATCGGCGAGCAAGAAAGCGAAGGCGCAGCAGCAAGCGGTACTGAAATCATTACAGACGACGTTCGACATTTTCGGCATTCAACAGCCTACCGTTCTCTCGGAACGGCAAGTGATCAAAAAGAAGCTGAAGACCGAACTCGCAAACAGCAATGTCATTGTAATTGGCTCTGCCGCAACGAATCCGCTCGTTCAGGCGTTAAAGCCCGGGATTATTAAGCGTGCGGGTGATATCGGCTTTAAATGGAAGGCAACAATGAGTAAACCGAATACAGCTGGGGCATATATTATTAAACATCCACACAATCAGAAACGTTTGCTATTACATTTTTTCTGGACAGGAGATCAGTTAAGCACTGCGAGTGCGGAGGATTATAATGCGATGATATCTAAGTCAATGAGTTTCAGCAGCGCATTCTACCAGTTTTACCTCATGGATCAGACCGGCAAGCTGGTGATGGAGAAGAAAAATGATAATGCGATCTCGGAATTGTTTGAATAGCCTACAGTAAGCATGGTCGGTGAGCGCCATATCTTCACCAAGGCAAGCTTATGGTAAAATGATAAAATGATATTCAAAAGCTCACCAAGCTTCGGGGAGGATACATCATGGCGCTGTTGAGAAAAGTGCTAATTGTCGACGATGAAGAGGATTTGTTGCGTTTGCTCAAGACGGTGCTTGGTAAGGAAGGCATTGAGCATGTCTATACCGCTGTGACAGTGGCAGATGGTTGGCGGCAATTTCAGGAGAAGCAGCCGGATCTGGTATTGCTCGACATAATGCTGCCGGACGGGGAAGGCTATGAGCTCTGTAAGCAGATTCGAAGCGTCTCGCAAGTTCCAGTCTTGTTTCTGTCCGCCAAGACGGAAGAAATCGATAAATTGCTCGGTCTCGCCATAGGTGGCGATGATTATATCACGAAGCCGTTCAGCCCGAAAGAAGTGGCTTATCGCATTAAAGCCCATTTTCGCCGGGCGGATTACCAACAGGTTCAAGTAAAGCCGGACCCCGTCATTCAGGCGGGGCCGTTTCTCTACGATGAGCAGAAGATGGAGCTGCGCAAGAACGGAAACTCGATTGAGCTAAAACCGAAGGAACTGGGGTTGTTCACCCACATGCTCCGCCATCCCAACCAGATTATCAGCAAAGAAAAATTATGCTTGCACGTATGGGGTGAGGATTTCATCGGCTACGATAATACGGTGATGGTTCATATTCGTCGTTTGCGCGAGAAAATCGAGGATAATCCATCCAATCCAGTCTATCTGGTCACAGTGAAGGGATTGGGGTACAAGCTGGTCATAAAGGATGAATAGCTGATGAAATGGAGATTGACTGGCAGATTTTTAACATCAGTTGTGCTGATCGTTGTGATGGTGGTGTCCATGAATTTTCTGCTCATAGCGATGCTGCTTATCGGCCAGTCATCCTGGTTCGGGCCTATCTTCAATAAGCAGGAGACATCTGCAGAAGAGATCACCAGAGCATTCCACGAACATATCGTCTTCACTGATCAACAGGAGGTCAATGTGACCGCCGAAGGCAAGGAAATACTTGATCACGCGCAAGCCTGGATTCAGATTTTAGATGAGGATGGCAATCAGCGGTATGGTTATCATGTGCCGCAAGGCGTCAAGATGAAATACACTCCGTTTGACATCGTTCAGATGTACAAGTATCGAGAGATTGACGGCGATACAACGGTGTTTATCGGTGAAAAGCAGGCGGGGCAGACCGCTTACAGCTATTTTATTGGCTTTGAGAATCGGTATTTACAACGGAGTGTGCTGCTTTTAGATTACCGGGAAGTAGGGCAGTTTCTTAAAATAGGGAGCCTGCTACTTATTGGGATTGATGCGCTCATTGCACTGTTCATTGCCTATTTATTCAGCAAGCGGCTTACGGAGCCGCTGCATGCGCTCATGGACGGGATCAAAAGTTTGGCCAACAAACAATACGATCTGCATAATCGGCCTAAAGGTATCTATAAAGAAATGTTTCAGCATGTCCACAACCTATCCAAGGAGTTGCGTGCGAATGAGCACAAGCAGCGGCAAATGGATAAAATGAAGGAAGAATGGATCGGCAACATTTCTCATGATATTAAGACGCCGCTCGCTTCCATTCAGGGGTATGCGGAATTGATGAAGGAGGTAGAATATCGCCTCTCTGTTGAGGAGATGCAGGAGTATGCTGCGATCATTGAACAGAAGGCGCTCTATCTGGAGGAAGTGATCGAGGATCTCAATCTGTCGACCCGACTCAAGAACAAACAGCTCGCTGTCCGGCGGGAGCCTGTCAATCTTGTGTCAGTTGTGCGGGATGTCGTTATTGACCGGTTGAACGATCCGAGGCATGCGGAGCGGGCAATTGAGTTTCATTGCAGTGCCGAACGGTTGGTCAAAGACGTTGACAAAATCTTAATGCAGCGGGTGATCGGCAATCTGATCGACAATGCGATTGTTCATAACGATGAGAGTGTGGTTATTCAAGTAAGTATCGAGCAGGAGTACAAAGGACGCGTCCGTATTACTGTGGCCGATAATGGCAAGGGCATTCCGGAAGAGGAACTGGAACGGATCTTCGACCGTTACTATCGGGGTACAAATACTGGGGAACGGCATAAAGGCTCCGGTCTAGGCATGGCGATCGCACATGATATTATTATCGCACATGATGGCATGATTACAGCGGAAAGTCAGCCGGGTCATGGCACTACAATCGAGATTGTGTTGTAAAGCGGATTGGTTTCACCAATGGACGGGCCGACCGTGGTGGTTAAGAGCTTGTTTAGGATTAGTAGTAGTTTACAGAAAAGGTGCTTCCAGAGTATAGCTTTGGGGGTGCCTTTTTTTCTGGATTAATATGATGTGTAATAACATAACTACAAACACACGGATACCGAATTCGGGCTCCGTGCGTTTGTAGTTTTGAACAAGGACGAGAAATGTGTATGAAAAATTGTTATTTTGGAATATTTATATTCAACTGCTGTTGTCCAAAGGAGGAGAACATTGAGAAAAGGATGGATTGTTTTTTCTTTGATCCTAACACTGTTTGTGGGGTGGGAGGGGTCCTGCTTTGCAGAAGTGAAGAACCCTCAAGAATCCAGAGAGCTGCAATTTCAAGATATGCTAATGCTTTTTCTGTTACCGCATATAGAGCAAAAACTTGATGAAGTTTATTCAAGCCTGCTGACCGTCTCACCGAAGCAGTATCCTTATTCTATTGATATCAAACATGTAGAGCGATTAAACGGGTTTAGGAGTTTTCACTTATTGATTACTCTTGAAGCGAATCCTACGGTTGGTCCGCATATTCCTGTAGGAAAAGATCGTTTTACTTTCGAAATATCCCCTATAATACCTGACAACGTGAAACTCGTTCATTTCAAGGCTTGTTAAAAAATAAATAAAACTCCGATCTATGAAACGACAAGTTCCGCCAACTGCTCTTCGGATATCACGCGTATGCCGTGCCGGGTCAGCAGCGCAGTGGTAACGCCGTTGCCAGTCATTTTTTCGTTCTCAAAACGGCCGTTATAAATCATGGCGCTGCCGCACGAGGGACTGTATTCTTTGAGGACAACGGTTGTTGCATGGATGTCTTGGGCTTTTTCTAGAGCGGCATAAGCACCTTTAATGTACATATCCGTCACGTCCCGGCCTGATTTCTCGACCACTTTGGCTTTGCCGTCTAACACGTCATCCCCGTCACCGCCAATAATCTCGGCAGGTTCTCTGGGTGTAAAAAAACCGCCGAGCAGTTCGGGACATACGCTGACCGCTTTGTTTTGCTCGATCAGCTCGCGGATCGTTTGATTTAAGCTATGCGTACCGTTATATCTTACTTCCATTCCTGCCAGACAGGAGCTTACTAATATCATAGATACCACCTCAAACTAATTGTAGTTTATGATTTCGCCCAAGTAAACCCGGCTATGTTGAATACGGTTCGATTGTGAATAGAATTCATATATTCAAAACAAAAAGCCCAGCTTACAAATGGGTGTTAATTCCTTATGGCTTCAGCTCGAGTGAGTCCTCCAAAATATGCTTATGTACCGGATTCCAGCCCTTGTAATAATGCTGCGTCTCAGCAGGATTGATAAAAATCCGGCGAGCCGACTCGAATTCGGCCTCGAAAGGATGGAGCTGGGCGATGTCCATCCGGTAAAACACCTGATAGCCTATTTTGGGGTAGCGGCTGTTCTCGGTCCAGTTAGGGCATTCGCTGTGGTCGACTGAGATATGACCTAGCAGCTTACAGTCACCTTCAACATAACCCTCTTCCAGCGCTTCCCGCTTGAAGCAGGACTCTGGCATTTCCCGCGGTTCAATGTGTCCCCCGGGAAAGTCCCAGCCGCGGTCGCGCAGGTCCACGAGAAGCAGGCGGCTATCCAGATAGCAGAAACCATGCACACTTGTGATCAGATGAAGGGGAGGGAGGTCGTCGCTCCCATGCCACCTCAGCTTGACTCTCGACTGACCCCAAACGGTATAAAAATGGGTCATTTGAATACCTCCTATATTACTCCGGTTTACCCTATTATATGGGAAATACTAGGTTTAGAGCACTGTGAATTTAACAAGCGGTACTCTGGATAGAGTACCGCTTAAGAATGGATTATTGGGATGGACCGATAGCAATCCAGGATAAAAATCCGTAGCTTGAATTGCAGCTTGATTGGCGTGTGACTTCCAGGACGGTGACGTCGCTTCTTTGAAGTTTAAGTGATACTTGGAAGCCAGGATGATTGCTCATGGCAACGATGACGTAATTAACAGATGCAAACGGCTCTTCAAAGTTGACGATCACTTCGGTCGTGTTTTCTCCTGCCGGAATTGCGAACGCGGTCAAACCGTACTGCTGGACTGCAGGCTGAGCATCGGTACTCCGGATCGGTGTGAAGGACATATGCTTTGGGAATACGGAGGCCGGTGCAAGATGATCCTCTGTGACGGCTTCATCGGCAAGATGCTGACTGGTAATCGTTCCGTCCGCAATCTTGTTTCCCGTAATACTGTCATCCTGTACGGCAAGGGATTCTATCGCCCCTGGCGTGAGGTGACGGTAGTCGATGGAACTTTCGGCAATCTTGTTCCCCGTAATGCTGTCATCCTGTACGGCAAGGGAGTCTAGCGCCTCAGGCGTGAGATGACGGTACTCAATGGAACTTTCTGCAATTTTAGCCGCCGTAATGCTGTCATCCTGTACAGCAAGGGACTCTATCGCTCCTGGCGTGAGATGACGGTAGTCGATGGAACTTTCCGCGATTTTAGCCCCCGTAATGCTGTCATCTTGTACAGCAAGGGACTCTATCGCCCCTGGTGTGAGATGACGGCAGTCAATGGAACTTTCCGCAATTTTAGCCCCCGTAATGCTGTCATCCTGTACGGCAAGGGACTCTATCGCCCCTGGCGTGAGATGACGGTAGTCGATGGAACTTTCGGCAATCTTGTTCCCCGTAATGCTGTCATCCTGTACGGCAAGGGACTCTATCACCCCTGGCGTGAGATGACGGTAGTCGATGGAACTTTCAGCAATCTTGTTCCCCGTAATGCTGTCATCCTGTACGGCAAGGGACTCTATCGCCCCTGGCGTGAGATGACGGTAGTCGATGGAACTTTCGGCAATTTTTTTTCCCGTAATGCTGTCGTCCTGTACGGCAAGGGACTCTAGCGCTTCTAGCGTGAGATGACGGCAGTCGATGGAACTTTCGGCAATCTTGTTCCCCGTAATGCTGTCATCCTGTACGGCAAGGGACTCTATCGCCCCTGACGTGAGATGACGGTAGTCGATGGAACTTTCGGCAATTTTGTTCCCCGTAATGCTGTCATCCTGTACGGCAAGGGAGTCTAGCGCCTCTGGCGTGAGATGACGGTATTCGATGGAGCTTTCCGCTATTTTAGTCCCTGTAATGCTACCATCTTGTACCGCAAGGGAATCGAGTGCTTCCGGCGTGAGATGACGGCAGTCAATGGAACTTTCGGCAATTTTGTTCCCCGTAATGCTGCCATCTTGTACCGCAAGGGAATCGAGTGCCTCCGGCGTAAGATGACGGTAGTCAATGGAACCGTCTGCAATTTTTGCTCCTGTAATGCTGTCATCTTGTACGGCGAGGGAGTCTAGCGCCCCTGGCGTGAGATGACGGTAGTCGATGGAACTTTCCGCGATCTTGTTCCCCGTAATGCTGTCATCTTGAACGGCAAGGGAGTCTAGCGCCTCCGGTGTGAGATGACGGTAGTCGATGGAACTTTCCGCGATCTTGTTCCCCGTAATGCTGTCATCTTGTACGGCAAGGGAGTCTAGTGCCTCCGGCGTGAGATGACGGTAGTCGATGGAACTTTCCGCGATCTTGATCCCATTAATGCTACCATCCTGTACGGCAAGGGAATCTAATGCTTCCGGTGTGAGATGACGGCAGTCGATGGAACTTTCCGCGATCTTGATCCCATTAATGCTGCCATCCTGTACGGCAAGGGAATCTAATGCTTCCGGTGTGAGATGACGGTATTCGATGGAGCCGTCTACAAGATGCTTGCCGGAGAGGGAACCTGAGGCGATTTTGCTGCCCGGTATGCTGTGAGCTGCGAATTTGTCACCCGTCAGACTGCCTTTCTGTAAGAGGTCAGATGTGATAGCGCCCTTTTCAATATGACTGGAAGCGATGCTACGCTCCTGTAAATGATGGGGGAGAACCGCTCCTTCTGCTAAATGGCGGGACTGTACGACACCAAGCTGCAGATGATCGGAGCCTACACTCTCTTCCTGCAGGTGGTTGTAGGATACGGATTGACTTTGCAAATGTTCAGTCGTGATGGAAGAAGCTGCAATATGACGATCTTTTATAGCGGAATCATCAATATGATGTGAGGCTATGCTGCCTTCTGCGATGTGGGAGCGGTTGACAGCTTCCAATTGAATGTGGGAGGAGCCGACGGATCCTTCCATGATGTGTCTGGAGGTTACCACCTCATCCTGCAGATGATTCTGGCCTACCGATTCCGGAGCGATATGGCTTTCTCCGATAACTCCGTTCTGGAGGTGGCGGGAGTGGATAACATTATCGCTGAGATGATTCGGCTGAATGATACCAGACTGCAAGTGATCTGCGGAAATCGAGGCGTTCTGGATTTTGTTGCCGCTGACCGCGTTATCTTGTATGACGGCCTCAGATACAGCCGAAGGACTGAGATGAGTCTCTATAATAAGCCCAGGCTGAAGCTTGTGACCAGGTATGCTTTCGTCTGCGAAAATTTCAACGGAACGAACTTCGTCGGAAAGATGATCCAGCGTAATAATATTTTTTTTGAGATGATATCCGTAGATGGATTCTTGTGTCAAATGTTTGCCGTAAATGGATTCGAGTGCCAGATGCTGGGCAGAAACCGAATGAGGAGCGATTTTGTCAGTTGTAACAGAGTTCTTTTGCAAGGCATCAGCCGATACCGACTCAACGGATAAATGAATGCCCTTAATTGCATTTTCTTTAATTTTAGAGGAGCTTACGCTTCCTTCTGCCAGCTTGGCGGTAGTGACCGCCAGGTCGGTTAATTTATCAGTCGACACGCTTTCCGGGGAAAGCTTAAGCGAGGTTACCGCATGATCCGACAGATGCTGCGGGAATACAGCTCCAGGAGCGATGAAAGAGTCCGTAATGGCACCCAGTGCAAGCTTCTCTGTCGTTATCGAGCCGTTAGCAATAGCATCCGATACAACGGAGGATGGTGCGATATGCTTGCTTGTAACGGAGCCGATGGCAAGATGATCCTGACCGACCGCACCGGTCTGCAGAGATACAGAGCCAACACTTCCTGCTGCAAGATGTGCCTGTCGTATCGCTCCTTTCGCAATGTTCGAGGAATTGACGCCTTCCTTCGCAATGATTTCTCCGTTGACGGAACCAGCTGCCAGCTTGCTGCTTGTTACACAGCCTAGTGAAAGTTTATCTTCCGTCACAGATTCTGTCTGAAGATGAAATGAGGTAACCGATCCACCAGACAAATGACGCTCTGTAATCGCTTGGGACGCTATAGCAGCCGGATGGACAGCATTATCGTTAAAGTGGTGGGGCTGCAGACTACCTTCCGTAATATGCTCGCTCTGGATAGCGCTATTACCGATATGTTGGGAACGCACTGCTTTGGTAGCGAGCTGTTCTGAATCGACGGACCCTTTACCCAAATGGCGGGTGTGGATAGCTTCATCGGAAATCTTGCTGGACAAAATACTTTGGTCGGCAATTTTTGATGCTGTAACAGATTGCTCCACCAGTTTTGCGGTGCCTACTGACTGATTTGCCAGCTTTGTGTTTGTAATGCTGAAATCGCTAATGTGACGAGATTGAATTTCTTGGCTCCCGATCTGATCCTTACCAACGGCGGCTGTTCGGATTTGATCTGACCCGATTGCGCCTTGCGCCAGGTGGACAGTAGTAATGGCGTCTTTCTGAATATGCTTCCCACTGATCGTACTCTCAGCCAACTGCTCAGATCCGATCACCTCATGCTCCAGGTGATTCCGGGCAACAACTCCATCGGCCAAGTGAAGACCGGTAATGGAATGATTCTGGATGTGAGTTCCATCAACGGCGCCGGACTCAATCTTACTGGCGCTGACTGCGCCTTCCCGAAGTTTGGATGTGGAGACAGATTGATCCGCCAGCTTGGAGGTGTGCACGGATTCGTTGGCCAGATGCCGTGTTTCCACAGCGCTTGAGGCAATCTTGTTACTGGTGACGGCAGCATCATCAAGCAGGCCGCCTGATATGCTTAGACCACTGAGATGGCGGGAGAGCACCGCTCCGTTCGCAAGTTTATCCGAGGTGATGCTATGATCGGCCAGCTTGTGAGAGGTTAGACTGGCATCCTTGATTTTATCTCCACTTATCGTACCAACTACAATCTTCCGGTCAGTGATGGAACTATCGGCCAGATGATCACTGTTGATTACCGAACCTCCAAGCTTGGCGGAGGTGATGCTGCCGTCGGCAATTTGAAGACCTGTTATAGCGTAATCCTGCAATGCATCACTTCCGACTGATCCGGTGGCCAGCTTGGAGGCGGTGATGGCACGGGAGGCGATCCGGCTTTCCGTGACTGCACCTTCACTGATATCTTCAGTATAGATAAAAGGCCCCTTTAGGCCGGGCATTTGTTTCTCAGTCAGCAGGTGCTCCCGGTGGTCGGCGGTGTTGAATAATTCTAAGGTGTCTGGAGAGAGGGGGCTGTCTTCCTCTTCAAAATCTTCTCTCATTACCTCCTCTTCCGGTACATCGGTGCTTTCCTCAGGCAGCAGAGCTTCGAGATCTAAGGCGTCGATGCTTTCTTCTTCCGGAGCAGCTGCCGCTGGAGCCGAAAGAACCCGGGCCTCCCTATCTGCTGCTGCACGGTTTTTTGCTTCGTTACGTCCTGCCCAATCAATTTCTCTTGTATTAGGGTCCACCACATAGCGCTGGGTTGGATTTTTACCCGCTGTATGCTTCCCTCGTTTTTTCAAGACTGCACGCTCCTTCCGAAAAGTGGTTCGTCTTCGGCATCATATGCATGGGACTAGGCGTCTGTCACAACTATACTGGTATTTCAGAGCAGCAATTGGAGAAAAATTTCGTTATACATATTTGAAGGGAAGTGAAAGGGGCTTAAAGGCAAAAAAGGGACTGTCAACTTGGTCGTGGGTAGACCGAAGGACAGCCCCTTGAGGTGTGCTGATGGTTATTCTATGTGTTTAACTCATGCTTGGGAATTAGTCGCAGTTTATATCTACAACGGTCACTTTTGTGATTTGCCCGGGAGTCACAATTGTAATTTGGCTGTCTTTGGCAGCCATAAGAAGCTGGGAGCCGAGCGGAGAGACGATGGATATGCAGCCATTATCCGGATCAGAGTCTTCCGGCAGACACAATGCATAGGATTCGCAGTGATTGCTGTCGTCATATTGCACGGTTACCGTACTCCCGAGAAATACAAAATCGGGGCACGGGATGTCATCACCGTCGATGTGATTGTTCAGATACTGCTCCAGCTTGAACATATAGCGTTCGATAAACGCTTTGGTATTTTTTCGTTCTCGCACAATACGGACGTCGTCAGCGGCAGGGAGGTACCGATCAAGAAATAGAGTGAGCTGTTCATCAAAAAAAGTTAATTGGGAAACAAGCGTTTCTCTTACATTGATCTTATGCAAATTCATGGTCATATCTCCTCTCCTCATGCTATGGCTCATTATAGATTGAGCTGCAACCTAAATTTATTGTGATGCACAATCCGGTCCATTTCATACATGATCCTCCTTGGTATCGAATACGTTCATTTCAGTGTTCCAAACATGGTCCTCAGGATAATCTCAACGATAATGAATACGAGAATCGCGGTCGAGATGCAGGAGATCGCAAATATGAAGATACCTGCCCGATCTTTTGGCTTTTTCCCTTGCTTGGTTTTTGGAATATTCATATAAACATCCTCCGCTTCCGAATTCTTGTGTGAAAGAACGTCTACAGAGATGTATACCGATCGCCTCAACCTCCCTTAATGGAGCAGCCGATTTAAGAAGGTTACATTTAATGTAAAAATCATGTTGATAAACAGGAAGGCATCTCGTTTGTAAACAAACGAAATGCCCTCCATTTAGCTGCCCAATCTATGCCTCCATTATGCCATAAAGGCAGGTAATCGACAACATAAATGGTATGATATGTATTTTAAAGGCTGGTGTAACATTTAATTACTTTTCTGGATCTGGTGGATATAGACGTACCCTGCAGAATAGTCTGCAGGGTACTTTTGTGAGCGCTGAAGCGCCAATATAATTTAACCCCTGACGGCCTGATCGGCTGTACAGTCGGTTCCTTGTGTTTGAAGTTCAATTTCGGGATACATTACTTCCAAAACAACAAAAGCCCTGCCTCTCTTTCGTCCTTGCGGCTCCGATGACCGCTCCAGTGTGAATCAGAAAACCAACATCCTTAAACTCTTACTTTTGGGTTAGAAAATAGGAATTCTCAACTTCATCTGAGTTAGAAAATATAAAATTCGCGAGGAACTTACGGGGTTAAACTTCGCCTAACAATTTATGATTATATCACACTTGATACACTTTAGCAAAGATAGGTCAGTACAAAATTGGAAAGAAACAAAATCTCTTGATTTTTTTGTCGATTCCAACGATATTCTATACATAGGTAATTTATTCCTAATGAATGGAAGTATAATTCCAGCCAACGGTGCATAAACGAATATAATATGACTAATTGCGACGAAAGTAGGCATTTCATGCAACTATACAGGTCCTTCTTAAATCAGCTTATCCGTAATTATGTAATCGGTTCCCTTATTGCTGTACTCGTAGTAGGCGGCGTGTTGCTCATAAGTACATTTGAAATTTCTTACATTGAAGGTATGCGTCTGTTGAGCATTATTGGAATCTCGTTCCTCATTATGATTATTGCAGAAATCTTTGTATTTTTGAGGCATATGCGATTGATCCGGCAAACCTTGAATACTTCAAATGCAGATCTGGCGACCCTGGAGGCTGCTTACCTTCAGGTGCACCGTATGCCGAAGCAGGCGGTGTACCGTATATATGGTCCACATTTGTTCGGCCTGTCTGTGCCGGCGATCTTGATTACGATTTGGATGCTGAATCGTGGGCTGCTCAGCATACCGTCCTTTTATATTTGGCTGGCTTCACTAGGTGCGGTGCTCATTGCAAGTTGTCATGCGATGATCGAATTTTTCCTTACCGTAGCTGCTATTCGTCCAGTGGTAAAAGAGCTTCGCCGACAGGCGCTGTCCCGGTTTGGCGTTGACTTTTCGCTGGAGGGACATGTGTTTACTGCCATTCGTACGAAGTTCCTGCTCAGCACGATGCTGATCGGAACTTTTCCGCTCTTTTTATTCAGTCTGGCAGCCCAGATCCGACTTGAGGAGTTTGACAAGATCATTTCCCAGCAATATTGGGGCTGGGCTGGTGTCATTCTGTTGATTGGAGTAACTTTCGCCTATATTGGCGCACTTCTGTTGACACAAGATGTGCATCGTCCCATTCGTCAGTTATACCGGGCAATGAATGAAGTTAAGGAAGGGCGTCTGATTCAGACCTCGAATCTGTATTCAGATGAATTTTCCACACTGATCGCCGGTTTTAATATGATGGTCCGGGGGTTGCAGGTGAGAGAAGAACGGAACCGGAAGTTACTAGACAGCTATTTTGCGGCTCTGGCTGCTGCACTGGATGCACGTGACCCTTATACGGCAGGACACTCATTACGTGTGGCGGAATACTCGGTTCTTCTTGGTGAACTGGCAGGACTGAATGAAAGTGAGATCGACCTCTTGCATAAGACTGCGCTACTTCATGACATTGGGAAAATCGGAGTCCGGGATAACGTTTTGTTGAAGGAGGGAAGATTGACAGAGGAAGAGTTTTCTCAGGTGAAAGCCCATCCGGAGCAGGGGGAGAACATCCTGCGGCAGATCGAGCCAGCTGATGCGATGGCTCCATATCTGGAAGGGGTACGTTCCCATCATGAGCGCTATGACGGAAAAGGTTATCCTGACGGCTTGAAGGGCTGTGATATCCCGCTGTTCGGGCGGATTATTGCGGTTGCGGACGCATATGACGCGATGACCTCTGATCGACCTTACCGCAGTGGGATGAGATCCATCGAGGCTCTGAATATTCTGGAAGAAGGCCAGGGAACACAGTGGGATCCCGATTTTGCGGGCATGTTCGTGAAATATATGAGGGCCCAACAGGAAATGGCTTAACACGGCTGCAGACCAGTTGGTAGACTCGGTACTCTGTGCTGAATGAGTTAGTAGGGAACAAACAACAGCACATAGAAGAGCAGGGCAGCTTTTCCAGTAAGGAAGAGATGTCCTGCTCTTACTTTTGTGCTATTCGTTCATTAACGTGTAGCTGTCGTTGGTCATAGTCAGAACCTTAGCCATACCTGACGTAATGTACACTTTTTTATCCTTGGTTATAAATAAGGCCTCTGCCTTATCCAGTTGCTCCGCAAATTCGAGGCCCTTTTCTAATCCCATGGAGAAGATCGAGGTGGACAGCGCGTCCGCATCGATGGATTTGTCTGTCAGAATCGTGACACTGCTCAGATTGTTGTCGACAGGATATCCTGTATCCGAATCCAGAATATGGTGGTACACTTTTCCATCTTCCTCGAAAAAGCGCTCGTATACGCCCGATGTGACGATAGTCTGGTTCTCCACCTTCAGGTTGCCGATCGGATTGCCCCGAGAAAGGTCAGGATCTTGGATACCGATGGTCCATTTGTGGCCGCCCGGCTTTTGTCCCAAGGCAAGCACGTTACCGCCCAGATCAATGATGGCGCTCTTGAAGCCGTTGTCGGTCAAATATTTGGCAATGACGTCCGCCGAATAACCCTTGGCGATAGCGCCAAGATCCATTTCCATGCCTTTTTCTTTCAAGTATACTTCACGGGTGTCCGGGTTCAGTTCGACCTGGTTATATTGACTAAGCGGTATAAGTTCATCAATTTTAGACTGGTCAGGAACATGCGCGCCTTCATTTCCGATATTCCACAGCGTGACGAGAGGGCCAATTGCCAGATTGAAACGGCCTTCTGTTTGCTTAGAGTACTCATATGCTTTTTGAATAACATTGAAGGTTTGTTCGGATACTTGGACAGGCTTGATCCCGGCATTATCGTTCACCTTGGCCAGCTCACTCTTGTCATTCGTGCGGCTCATTTCAGCGTCGATCGTTTTAAGTAGTTCTTCAATTTCATCAAAATGACGGTCCGTGATCCGGCTGTCATACACCTTAACCTGCACAATGGTATCAAAAATATAGTAAGACTTCTTGATTGGATCGGTTATTTCCGTCTTCTGGCCGGAGTCGGGCGTCTTTTCAGTGAGATCTGCAGGAGCCGCGCCGGAGTTCATGCAGCCTCCGATGATAAGCAGGGCGGACAAAAGCAGAAGCAGTGATGAGCGCTTAATTATTTTCATGAGGATTCCTCTTTTCCACCAGGTTTCGACTGGATTATAGCAGAGCCCGTCAGAGGGTGGATGTGAGACTTCTCATAATTTACTTAAATTTTTGAATAAAATTTTGGATTTAGTGATGATTTTGTGAAATCATTCTCAAACTGGCCGGATTGGGTGTTTCCTTCATTGAAGGATAGGTGGGGAGTAGGTATAATGAGGACGTCTAAGATTTATATAATCAAAAAATAAGGAAGATGCTTATGAAACGCGGAGACTTGGTACTGATCTCAGTTGTGCTGGCAGCAGCACTGATATTTCTTGTTCCGAGATGGTTGGACGGAAAAGATAGTGAAAAAAATCACAATAATCCGTTGACGGCAACCATTACGGTGGATGGTCAATTGTTTAAGACTGTGGAATTAACGGAAGAAGAACAGATTATTGAAATTAAGACGGATCATGGTATGAATATTCTTAAGGTGTATGATTACGGGATCGAAATGATTGAAGCGGACTGCCCGGATAAAGTGTGCCTCAGCTTCGGGTTCGTTGACAAGAAAAATCAAAGCATCGTCTGCTTGCCTCACAAAGTATTGGTTGAGGTAGAGGGTGCCTCGGGAGGAGAGAGCCAGGATGAAGTCGACGCCGTTGTCAATTAACGAATCTGCCATGCTGCTTAAAAAGACGGTCATTATTGCCATTTTTGCGGCGGTTGCTGTTGTGCTAAGCATTGTGGAATCCCTTATTCCGGTGAACCTGTCAGTGCCGGGCGCAAAGCTGGGGCTGGCTAACATTATGGTGCTGACCTGCTTGTATTTTTTGCGGGGAAGAGACGCGATGACGTTAATCGTTCTAAAGACGGTTCTGACCGCGATGATCTTCGGAACCTTTTCCAGCTTTTTGTTCAGTCTGTTCGGCGCGCTATTCAGTTTTGTTGTCATGTATGGCCTGCTCAAAATTAGCGGAAAAAGACTCAGTCTGATCGGAATCAGCATCGCCGGCGGGGTAGCGCACAATATCGGTCAGCTGACGGCTGCTTCGATTATTTTCAAAACCTCTTCGATCTTTTACTATTTGCCGGCGCTTCTTCTGACCGGTATTGTGACCGGTGTCCTTATCGGTATTGCCGTAAGATATTTGGTGCCATCGCTTTCCAAGCTGTCATTGTTTGCTGGTTTTACAGATTAAGAGGTTGCACGGGAGACCGTAAACAGGCAGATTTCAGCTGTGAGGACGGCAGAAGGGAGGAACTTGCTATGAACAGAGCGGGATTATATAACAGGCCTAAGTCGCATGAATCGGAAAAGTGCGCGTCTGGAGAACAGCATCAGGCCCCGGCACTAACCTTTAAGGAGGTTAGCTTTTCGTATAACGGGCAGTCGAACAACATCCGCTCTGTCAGCTTTACGGTTCCCCAAGGACAGTGGGTGACTGTCGTGGGGAGTAATGGGAGTGGAAAATCTACGCTTGCCAGACTGTTTAACGGACTGTTGGCGCCTAATGAAGGTCTTATAGAGACAGCGGGCTTGGAGCTTGTACCGGATAACCTGATCGCAATCCGCCGTAAGGTAGGGATGGTATTTCAGAATCCGGACAATCAATTTGTTGGCAGCACGGTGGAAGAGGACATTGCCTTTGGACTTGAGGGCATGTGTATGCCGAGGCGGCAGATGAGAGAGCAGATCGACCGGTATGCTGAACGATTTGGCGTTAGCCATCTGCTTAAAAGACATCCCTCCGAGCTGTCCGGTGGACAGAAGCAGCGGGTTGCGTTAGCCTCAGTGCTTGCCATGGAGCCAGAAATATTGGTGCTGGACGAAGCCTCCTCCATGCTGGATGAACAGGCAAGGCGCGACTTGACCCATATCCTTAGGGATATGCACCGGGAGGGGCGGTATACCATTGTGTCCATTACGCATGACGCGGATGAAATTATGGCCTCTGAAAGGGTGCTTGCTCTGCGGGACGGTGCTGTTATTGCAGATGTGTCACCTGACGACCTGTTTAAGGATAGGGAGCTGATGTTGCTGTGCAGCCTAGAGGCCCCATTTGCACGGAAGCTTGTACAGGAATTGGAGTCTCGGGGAGTTGCAAAAGGACAATCCGGTGATGAACAGGAGCTGATGGATTTCTTATGGTCATTCAATTAGAGAAGGTGTGCTTCGATTATGATGCCCGTACCCCTTGGGCCAGCGCTGCACTTCGAAATATCGATCTCGGAATTGGTTCAGGAGAATTCATTGGCGTGGCCGGAACGACTGGATCAGGTAAATCCACGCTGCTTCAGCTGTTCAACGGTATTATCAAACCGACAGCCGGCACAGTATCTGTGCTTGATGTCATGATTACTGCAGGTGAGAAGGCACCTAAAATGCGAGAGCTCCGGCGACGTGTCGGATTGGTGTTTCAGTTCCCGGAGCAGCAGATGTTCGAGGAAACGGTGGAAAAGGATATTTGTTTCGGGCCGATGAATTTCGGAGCAAGTCAGGAGGAAGCTAAACAGAAAGCATTGCAGGCATTTGTTAAAATGGGTCTGGATCCGGCCCTGCTGCAGCGCAGCCCGTTTCAGCTGAGCGGCGGGCAGATGCGAAAGGCCGCCATCGCCTCAGTGCTTGCCATGGAGCCGGACATTCTCGTCCTAGACGAACCGACGGCTACACTGGACCCCGTTAGCAGGATGGAACTGATTGGGATGCTGCAGACCCTATGTCGTGAGGAAGGCAGAACGATCATTATGGTTACACACCGTATGGATGAATTACTGGAAGCGGCTGACCGATGGGTCCTTCTTCATAAGGGGGAGTGTGCCTTTCAAGGTACTGCCCGCGAGCTGGCAGGCCGGGTGGAAGTCATGGAAGAGTGTGGTATGGCAGTTCCGCTACCGCTTCGCTGCTGGAGCATTCTGTCGGAACGCTTCAATCTGGGGCACGAAGAGCCCTGTTTCACGGCAGAATCACTAACAGAGCGCATAGCAGCCCTGCGAAACACAAAGGCTGAGATGTTTACGGAAAACACCGGAGAGGAATGAGGGAGGATTATGCGCGACAAGCTGATAATCGGGAGGAGCATTGATACCGGCTCTTGGATACACGGTCTGGATCCACGGGCGAAGCTTGCGGCCATGCTGCTGTACGTTGCGGTCATCGTCATGGTGTCCTCATGGCCGGGCATGGTGCTAACGGCGCTCTTTTCCATTCTGATTATGTATAGCACACGAATATCGTTCCGTTATTACCTCAAGGCGATGAAGCCGCTGCGATTCCTTATGGTGTTTATATTTGTCATTCAGGTGCTCACGGTTAAAAGTGGGGAAGCCTTGCTTAGTCTGGGATCGTTCACCCTCTTTAGCGGCGGATTGGAAGTTGGCCTGCTTAGCGTAATGCGGATGGCTCTTCTGGTATCGTTCACGGCTATACTGACGTTTACAACAACACCTGGCAAGCTGAATCTGGGTCTGGAGGGTGTGCTCAAGCCGTTAAAAAAAGTCGGGGTGCACCCGGAGCGGCTCAGTCTGATGATCAGCATAGCACTCCGGTTCATTCCGACAATATTGGATGAGACGCATAAAATTTTGAAAGCTCAGGCATCCCGTGGAGCAGATCTGAAGGAATTGCCGTGGAAGGATAAGGCCAAAATGCTCGTCGCCTTGCTCGTGCCCGTTACGGTCAGTGCCTTTCGCCGGGCGCAGGATCTCATTCATTCCATGGAGTCCAGGGGATTTGTGATGAACGAGCCGCGGACCAGCCTGCACAGTCTGTCATGGGCAGCAAGAGATACGGGCTTTCTGATGCTGTTTGTTATGCTTGGTGCAACTATACTGCTAGTTTGACCGTAGTCTGCGACCGGGCTTAAGCCTTTACTGGACGTAGTCATATGACATGGATGCAAGGTGTAAAAACTGATGCTGCTGAAAGCAAAAAGTTGATGCCATGAATGATTCATAGGATAAAGCATTAAGAGGCTGTTCTATTAAATAAAAACAGACAATGGGGGTGTCCCAAAAGGTCCATTGACCTGGGACGCCCCCATTGTCTGTTGTAAGACGGCTGCGTGCCCGCAGAGGAATTTGCGGGCTTTTTACAAGCTGTATTCCATCCGTCGTCCTTTCAACGGGGTTTCGAGGACGCCATGAACGCAGCAGACATCACGGTCAGGACCACAGATGTATTAGGGTTAAGAACGCAGCAACCTTTGGTTGGGCGCAGTGTCGCTTTAAACATTTTATGCTCATTTGAAAGGTAAGGCACCGGCTTGGTACGGTGACCGCACTCAGACAACCATTTGGAAGGCAGGGCTACCGGCGGAGGAACCCCTTCCGGACACAGTATGGGAAATCTCCAAAGGTGATGTAACGAAGTATGTTCATCCAACCCAGAAGCCGTTCGAACTGTAGCTATTCCAATCAAGAATAGCAGTCGTCGGGTGATGAGGTGGTCGACTTCTTTGGCGGTAGCGGATCAAAGCCATCACGGCCGCCACGATCACAAGACCGATGACAATGCCAAGGCTTTGTTTTTTAGTATCATTCATTCTACAACACCTCTCTATTCCTCAAACGATAAATTCATAGGCTCGTCTAGAAGTTCACACATAAAATCCATATTTGTCGTAGGCACCTTGGTATCGACTTCCTCGAATTGAAGCCCATCAATCCAGACCTTTCCGCTTCCGGACAGCAGCACCCCAAAAGCAATCGAGGCACTATTTTCCGGCACATCCAGCACGATGCTGTAATGGTTCCACGCCGTATCTCCGATAATGGGGCGGTCACTCATGTTGTCAAATTGCAGCACATCATGAAGCGCATCGTCGACTCGCATCCAGAACCCGCAAAACCCGTTCACTGCCTTTGTTTTGATAAACCCTGAGAGCTTTAGTTTTTTGCCCATATATTTATCCGCTTTGAATTGCTGCATCATCGTTGCAAATTCGCCTTCCGTCGGTACTACTGTAACCGACTTTAAAAATCCGGATGCTTTCCCTTGATGGAAGGTTTCTCGGTCAATCCCCATCTGATAATTGAAGGGGTGACTCCCGCTTAATTGCCATCCTTTTAATAATTGTCCATTCTTCATTTTCATTTCCTCCCTTTGCATCGTTAATTTGCCCATAATTTTGCGATACTGCCCTGGCGGTAATTGATAGTATTTCTTAAAAGAACGGGTGAACGATTCTTGGCTTTCAAAGCGATAATAGATGGCAATATCTATAATTTTTTCATCTGTGAACAGTAACATGTTGGATGAATTTGCAATTCTCCGAAATCGGATATACTCAGAAACGGTCACGCCAACCTCTTGCTGAAAAATCCGATGATAATGATACTTTGAAAACCCCGCAAACGCAGCCATGCTCTCTAGCGATAATTCTTCGTGCAAATGCGTCTCTATAAAGGCAATAGACTCTTGGATGATCGGACTGTAGCTCAATTGATAACCTCCTTAGCAATAGAATAACAGAAGCAACCGCTGCTAATTTGACATATATTGCTTTATTCCCTGCTACACTTTTGTCTAAAAACCTAAGCGATCTTCATATGGAGATCTTCTCAGTAGATTTGCAAAGTTTATAAAGCAACTCTTGTTCATGTGACGATAATCAACTCTCCAATATTATTGTGTTCAAATGAAGATAGCAATAATGATCAAAAAGACATGGTGCTATTTATGTATTCTTGAAGAAGAACGCAAATTATTTTTCGGTAAGGAGTTAGATTCAATGAAATGGAACACGAATACCTTTGATTTACGTCGTTTTTTTTGCATGCCGCTTACTTTAATCATGCTTAGTACCACGATAACAGCTGCTGTTATTCCGGTAAAGACCGCATATGGGGAAGCAGCGGTGGGAACTTCGTCCCAGCCCATAAACGGAGCATTAATACATGAACAACAAGCCAGAACCGCCAGGTCGTATCCGGACGCATTATCCGATTGGAAGCGTTGGGCCGCGGATCATGCTTATGCCTTAAACACGATCCAACCGGAACCATGGTCTTCGAGTGGTGGATCCATTGCGCAGGACAAATTTAGCGATCTCGATATGCTGATCCCATTGCTCGCTGACAAGCGAATTGTATATTTAGGAGAAAATTCACATGGCGTGGCCGAATTTAATCTAGTCAAAACGCGCCTCATTCAGTACATGCATCAAACACTAGGATATAACATTGTTGCATTTGAAAGTGGTTTGGCCGACGCTGCCCTTGCACAAGGAAGAATAAAAAAGACGGCGACCCAGGAAACGATGATGCGTTCCATATTTGGCGTATGGTGGACGGAAGAGACGAATCCGCTATTCGAGTACATGAAGGAGACACATAAGAGTGAATCACCTTTGCGGCTGATGGGTTTCGATATTCAGATGCAATCCCCGCTATTTCAGGATGCGAATTGGATTCCAAGCAAGGGGCTGAAGGACAGAGCGTTGCAAGCGGAACATGCAATTCATAAGTGGAGACTGAGCAAGGATCTCAGTGGATTCCGCAAGGCCAAGCCTGAGCTGATTAAGGTGTATGAAGAGCTATTGCAGGTCGTGACTAAGAATGAAAATGCGCTGAAGATGGACTATCCCGATGAGCCGCATATCGTCAAGTTGATGAAGCGAGCACTAGAGGATCGCATCCGGGTCATTCAGGAGTTTAATGAGCTGTGCATCCAATCCAATTTATTAACAGAACAAGAGGATTATCGTGGCGCCCAGTCCATGATGGAATGGCGCGATCGTGCGATGGCTAGCAATCTTGCATGGCTAGCAACAGAAATTTATCCGGAAGAGAAAATCATCGTGTGGGGACATAATGGTCATATAAGCAAAGCACAGTCTCTGATTTCAACCATGCCAAAGAGTATGGGAGAGCTCATGCCGAAGGAACTGCAGCAGGAAAGCTACGTCATGGGTCTATTTATGGGCGAAGGACAAGTAGCCGAGAATACGAGGGAACCGGTACAGCTGGATCCGATGATCCCGGGATCTATGGAAGATATTTTATCTGCAGTAGGACAGCCATATACATTCATGGATTTACGCTATCGGGAAAATGAACGCGGAAATTCGTGGATATTCGAACGGATGATAGCCTCTTATCAGGTGATGATGCCGATGACGCTGGAGCTAAGACGACATTTCGACGGCGTTCTGCTGATCAAACAAGTGAAAATGCCGACATATTTGCCGCAAAAAACGACCAAGGAATAGGCTAATCCGAAGTGAAGCGCGCATAAGCTAGAAGGAAACCGTTTCAAAAAAGTTATTCTTCTTCGTTTTTGAACTCTTTGTATTCAACTAACGGGATACTATAGTTTAGAATCAACTGTCTGATAGGGGCGGTTTTTCTTATGCCAAGACATATTAAAAGGAGGACGCTGACACGTAGCATGAACTTGCAGTGATGGAAGGTATACTCGAGTAAAAGCAGTATCGCAAGATAGTAAAGGTCAGCTTTACCAAGTGGGTCAAGGACTTTTAGGATGACCGCATCGAGATCAAGACGGTAGGTGATCTTAAAAAGCTTATTGAAGGATATGGAGTTGCAGAAGGATAAGTATTAATTCCGTGATGTGTTTATGGAAAAGGTGCTTTTTTCAGCCTTGAACATAACTATAGCCAGAAATAAACGTTGTTACGAAAGAGGGTGACTTAAGAAGGGGGCTCTATTATGCAGTGGTTTTTATATATTGGATTTACTTGCATATTTATATCTGGACTTTGCGTTGGAGCATGGACTACTGGTTATCAACAAAGAGGTAATTTTTATTCGGAATCTAAGGATGACCGTGGATTAAAGAAAAAAGTAGCTACATGGTTTGCCGTAGCTGGTATCGTTTCGTTTACAGTAGCGGGTATATATTATTTATTAAGTTAACCAATCAGGAAATTCGGGGGCAAGAGCGATCGTAGGAATGATTCGTACGCGGAACGTCTCACAACAGATAAATGGAGATACCCAGCGACTACAAGTACAAAACAAGGGTGCCCCATTGGTCTAATGACCGTGTTGGGACACCCTGTTGTTGTTAGATCAAGCTGCCGAGAAGTAGTGAAGAAGAACCTTCAGATCCTCATGAGCCGGGAAGCCGGATAACTGCCCGATAATGGCATTAGCACGCTCCAGATACGAACGGCTGAACTGCACTGTCTTCTCAAGCGCTCCACTTTGCCGGATTGTCTCCAGAACCTGCTCGATATCGGAATCAGGAGAGTCCGGGCCAATGGAGCGAATCATTCCAGAGAGAGCTGGGTCCTGCAGAGCGAACAGTACGGGTAGAGTAACTTGGCCATGACGGAGATCGCTTCCTGCCGGCTTGCCGAGTGTTGCGGCATCCTGCGTAAAATCCATCAAGTCGTCCTGAATCTGAAAATGCATGCCTAAACATTCTCCAAATTCATAGAGAAGGTCCGCCGTTTGTGATTCGCAGCCTGAGGAGAGAGCTCCGGTTCTCAGGCAGGTAGCCATGAGCAGCGCTGTCTTGTTACGGGATTTCTCCAGATACTGCTCAAGGGTTTGATCGTAGTCGAAAGCATGGGCCATTTGCTGGTATTCCCCAATACACAGCTGGGTGCTTGCGATAGATGATAAATCATGCACATACCGTTCCTGATCCGATGCATATTGGGAGAGAAGTTCAACAATGCGTAGCGACATATAGCTACCGATATGAACGGCCTGGCTGACACCGGTCTTCAAATGCATGGCTGGTTGTCCACGGCGTAGGTCTGAACGGTCGATCACATCGTCATGAACTAGCGAAGCTGCGTGTATGAACTCGGCTGCAGCTGCAAGCTGCCACTGTTTACGTCCTACAGACTTCGGTCCAAATCGGGAGCCAACCAGCACCATCAAAGGACGTAGTCGTTTGCCGCCGGATCGAATGAGCTCAAGCACACTTTTGGCTACGACAGATGAACGAGAGAGATCAGGGTCATGCTTGACGATTTGTTCGATTTCCCGGTTCACCCGGTTGATGTCTACATTCAATGCTTCATGAAGCTTCATCCCTGATTCCTCCTCGTTACATCGCTTTTCCAGTCTGTTTGTGCTTATATTCGCCGCATAGAAATTTCTCGAAATGCATCGTAAGATCTTCGTCTATCAATCGCCCTTCTGCCAAAGCAATTTTCTGCCGTTTCAGCACTGGGGCTAGATGGCTTACCAGATCCGTTTCCTGAAATTTGACGGCCATCTGTAAATAAAGGCTGTATAGGTAGTCGCCGTCCAATATGTTTCGAGTCAGATCGGGATCACTGAACGAGCAGTCCCGGTGACGCTCTCGCGCCATGTGGAGCAGGCTGTAGAGTGCTAGCAAAACCGTCTGTCGTTTAGGCTCCAACTGATGATGATCCAGTACCTGAACTAGCCGGTTCATATCGTGACAAGGAATATCCAGGACGATTCCGGCAATCGGGGACCATTCTTCATGCAGTAAACGTACGGTATCGTTCATCAGTCGAGTATTCATTAAGCCCACTCCTTCGAGAAGTTTTGCGGAAGATCATCCTCAAAACGAGATCATATTAACAGGAGTCATACGCAGTAATATGCATATGCCTCCTTGTTTAGACAACGTGATTCAAATTACTAATCGGTATACAGATACCAACGTTTCACAAGAGGAACCTTTTTCCAATGCTTTTTCAGCCAAGGCAGTACATAGTAGTCGAGGCCAAGTGTGCTTCCAGCACCGCCGATTGTAGCGATAGCAGCCGTTACAAACCACAGCATTTCATAAGGGGCCATACCTGATGTCCAGATCATAACACCCATCGCAATTGTACCGATGGAGGCAACAGCTGTGAACAGACCGGCGATGAGCATAAGGCCAAACACAATTTCAGCCCCTACCATACCCACTTGGAATACGGAAGCAAGGGCGGTATAACCTCCGTCTGCGGTATAGAAGAACATATCCATAAAGCCACTGACCATGCTGCTGATGAAGCCGGGCACCGGAAGAGCTTCAATAGCATCCTTAGCGGTTGTTACTGCAGAAGCAGCTGTCTGTGCGTCAACCGTCTGGGAGACTGCTTCCACCGCTTGGGTTGCCGCAGTTGTCGCATCTGCTGTAGGAGCAGGGGGAATCAGGAAGATCCGGTTCGGATCATCTATGATTTTAAGCAGTTTCTCCCACCCTTCGGTTAGCCACATGATGCCCAGATATATACGAAGCGGGACGAGCCAGAAATTCGGGGAGCGCTTCGAGAAATGTCCCCCGAGGAAACTTCTACGGTTATTCACATGGAAAAATTCATGCATCATATAAGACCAAACTTTGTTGAAACCGGCAACTGTAGACAGGTAGAACATGTTCATGAAATGCTTGGATAGCATTGCGAAAAACCCAGTTAGCATGAACATTTTATTCGGCAATCCAACATTGGCTACACCATAACGGCTGCCGATGCAGACCATGGTGCCATGGAACGCCGGTTTATATGATTTCTTCGTTCCGTTAGTAATGTCCGCAATCAGGTTGTGTGCGGCCAGCGCTGCAGCCTGCTCAGCGTTCTCTACCATCTGTGGTACGGGACGGGTCTCACCTTCCGGAACATAGAAGATGTTATCGCCTATGACATATACATTTTCATGATCAACACTTTGCAGCTTGTCATTCGTTACGATCCGTTTGCGTCCTTGCTGCTGAACGTCCAGATTTCCGACCAGTTCGGAACCTTCGACACCAGCTGTCCATACGATTGTGTTAGCGATGATTTCCTTGCCTTCTCCGAGAATGACGCGGTCTTCGCCAACGCCGGTAATTTTGGCGCTTGTGATGATTTCAACTCCGATTTTGCGGAGGTATTTCTCGGATTTGGCGATCAGTTTATCCGGCAGGATAGGCAAGATTTTTGGTGCCATATCCGCTACAACGAGTCGGACCTCGGATTTATCAATATAAAACTCTTTGCACAATTCATCACGGAATTCAGCCATTTCACCGATGAGCTCAACACCGGTAAAACCAGCGCCTACGACGACGAAGGAGAGCTTTGACTTACGTACAGCCGGGTCGTGCTCTTTAGCTGCTTCGCGGAAACTGTGACGGATTTGCTCCTTCAGACGTACCGCATCTTCAAACGACCAGAGGGTGAACGCATTTTCTTCCGCGCCCGGAATGCCGAAGAAGGTTGGTTTACAACCTGTACCTATGACCAGATAGTCGTATTCATAGACAGCAGTTTCTGAACTCAGCTTTTTACCGTCAAAGTCGATGTTGTTGATTTCGTCGAGCACGACATCAACGTTAAGCCCAGCAAATATTTTTTTTAGATCAATCTTGACTGAATCCTCCGGTGTCCGGTTAGCCGCTACCTCATGTAGCTCAGTCAGGAGGGTATGGTAGGGATTGCGGTCAATCAGAGTAATCTGTACATCTTTGTCCTTCTTGAACTTCTTAGCCAGCTTTTTAGCTGCATGAACGCCGCCGTATCCGCCGCCTAGTAAGACAATCTTTTTCACGAAGCTCACCTCATTGGTCTCATTGTGCTGCAAAAGCAGAAGCGGGAGCATGCTCCCGGTCTTCTGCTTGCAGTGTTATTTTCATTTTTAGTCGCTTACTTTGCTCCTTCGAGCGCTTTTTCAGCAAGCTGGAAATATTCTTGAACGCCGACGGATACACCGGAAAGTGCATCTGTTTTGCCTTCTTCGTTAAAAGATAAGCTGCCGACGCCTTGGTTCTCCAGGTAGAACTGCTGAGCTTTCTCAACTTGCTCGTGCCATTCAGCCTGTGCTCCACCTTTTTCCTTCATGCCGTATTTTCCGTCTTTGGAGAAGTCTTGTTTGTCTTCGCCTTTATCGTTCACGCCGCTGAAGTAAGCTGCGATAACTTTACCGTTGGCAACTGTAAGATCAACAGTTGATTTCCAGCCGCTATTGGCATCCATTTCTCCTTCAGCATGGTAGCCTCCATCTTTGTAAGGTCCAGCTTCAGTAGGTCCAGCCTGAATTGCTTTCTGAGCGATTTCTACGAAGTCATTTACATGGATCGACACACCGCTGATCGCATCTGTATTGCCTTCTTCGTTATAAGTGATAGCTGCCAGATCCTGCTTCTCAACCAGGAACTGTTCGGCTTTCTCAGCCTGTTCGTGCCACTCGGCTTGAGCACCGGCTTTTTCCTTCATGCCGTATTCACCGGACTCAGAGAGGGTTTTCTTGTCAGGTCCAGCCTTGATATTAGAGCCGTTCCAGTTCACGTCTTTGATCTTTCCGCCTTCAACATGAAGGGTGACATTGTACTGCCAGCCGGATTTTTCGTCCATTTCGCCTTGAGCGAAGTAGGCTCCGTCTGTGTATTCGCCAGCTTTTGCCTCCGTAGTAGGTGTTTCTGTTGCGGGTGCTTCAGCCGCAGGTTTTTCCGTGTTGGCAGGTTCCTCAGCTTTTTCCCCGCCGCAGCCTGCGAGCAGTCCTCCAAGGACCAGAGTTCCGGACAAAATGATGGACAATTTCTTTTTCATACCAATGACCTCCACTTTTTGTTCAAAATTTGGTGAAAAATATGATATTAAAATGTTGAAACATTTTAACAACGAAAGGTATTGCCGGAATACGACGTTAGCCGACACTTTATTCCGTCGAAATGATATAAATATGTGGCTTTTTACCCGGTAAAAGCTTGGAAAGGTAAGTCGCAATGACTACCATTCGATGGAATCTTAGCATAAGTAGAAGGAGTTTTATGTGAAAATAATCACTAATTATTTAAAACTTGATTTTTTATATAAAATTTTATTTTTCTTCTGTTGTTTCGTGTCGAAAACTATAGTTCCCGCATAGGTAAAGGATTAGATCCGGGATCACCGGGTAATCGGAAAGTATATAGCGAGGAGTGATTGAGCATGGACAACAACATATTTAAAAGTAAATGGAATCAGCTGTGACTCTAGCAGGAGGAGTCCATATTAATGAAGCAACGATGGCCGGGCAGGAATTGGGCTCTCGATCACCCGTGATTTAGCCCATTTTTTTGATGGAAACGTAGAGGTCGTAAGCAGTAAGGGCTTGGCAGCAACTTCTCAATATACTTGCCTTTATATCGTACTTGAAGTAACGTCACAATTATTTTTTCAGCCGTATTGACAGGGGGTAATCCGGGTGTAGAATGGGGTCAAAGAGAGAGTTTAATCAGCCATTATAAGTCACCAAAGGAGTGTATCCCCATCAAGGCTGTAAGAGTTATGCACAAGCCGCATCGGCAGGTTTCCCCTCAGCGCAGACACTTGCTCACGGCAACCTGGGAAGGTGTCCCGGCCGTTATTTACCAGACGCTGCTTGGAGGTCCGTTTTTGACAGGTTATCTGTTATATTTGGGTGCCGAATCTAGTGAAGTGGGATTTGTGCTTGCTGTCACCACATTTTTTAACGTTTTTCAGATTTTGACAGCTTTTTTGATTCAACGTCTGCAGTATAGGAAGAAAGCCATGATTGTGTCTACCTTCCTGAACCGGATATTGTGGGGTGCAACGGGAGTTATACCGTTCGTGTTTGACGAGAAATGGTGGATTCCTTCGTTCCTGGTACTGTACATGGGTGCTTTTCTTGCCGGTACCGTATCAGGCATAATCTGGACCTCAGTCATCAGTGACATGGTTCCCTCCAAGGTTCGAGGCCGTTATTTTGGCATTCGGAATACGATCTTGAACGCATTGGGCGCGGTAATGCTGTTTATCGGCGGTATGATTCTGGACCGTTATCCCGGAGGCACAGGCTTTCTGATCTTGTTTATTATTGCATGGATTGCGATTGCAGCGAACCTATCACTGTTTTTCCTGTATCCGGACCCACCGTTTGAACGTTCCAAGGAAACAAAGTTTTGGCCGATGGTGAAAAAACCGCTCTCGGATCAGCCATTCATTAAATCCACTTTGTTTCTCGGAGGCTGGCTGTTTCTTCAAACGCTGGTAGTGCCTCTGTATTCTTACGCGATGCTGGATGTGCTGCATATCTCGTATTCTGTTGTATCAATTATGACAGTGGCTCAGACGGCCATTATGATGATGGGCTTTTATGTCTGGGGTAATTTGAACGCCCGTTTTAGCAACCGCAGACTGCTATTCTGGACGCTTCCGCTTATCGCCTTTTCCTGCCTGTCATGGGGCTTGCTGGCTGTTCTGCCGGTTATTCCGGTCCTTCTGCTGTCCCATATGCTGTTAGGCGCTGGTGTTGGGGGCTTTAACCAGTTGGCGTTCAACTTTATGATCGGGGATACACCGAAGAGTGAGCGGCCGATGTTTATTGCGATGTATTCGGCAATTACCGGGTTAGCCTCATTTTTGGGCCCTATGATCGGAGGCCAGGTGTTCAAAATGATGAAGGACGCACCGGTTTGGATTCAGCAGTACGGATTTCAGGCATTCGTTGGCGTTATTATGCTGCTGACCACTTTGACACTTGGACGAAAAGTGCTTCGTGCGACATAAATTCGACGACATACATTCGTACCACATATAAGAATATAAGTAATAACGAAGAACCCATATCAATTAATAATCGTGAAAAAGGGGGAGCTTCCATGGGGATGACGTCACTCGTTATGGGAGCCACGGGACTGGTAGGACGTCATGTGACGGAGGAGCTGCTGAGTCGTGAAGGTATTGACGAGGTGCGGCTCCTTGTCAGACGTCCGCCAGATATTGTCCATCCCAAACTGACCGTGATACAGACGGATTGGGACAAGCTGGAGCAGTATGAAGACGCGTTTACTGGAGTTCACAGCGTATTCAGCTGTCTGGGAACAACGATCAAAAAAGCTGGCTCGCGAAAACAGTTCCGAAAGGTGGATCTCGAATATGTCCTTGCCGGCGCCAAGCTGGCCAAGGGGGCACAGGTTGGTCAATTTCTGGCCGTAAGCAGCGTTGGTGCTGATCCGAAAGCCAGAACCTTTTACAGCCGAGTTAAGGGAGAAATGGAAGAAGAGCTGTGCAGACTTCGGTTTCAGGGGCTTCATCTCTTCCGTCCATCACTGCTGCTAGGCAACCGGGATGAGAGTCGCTTGGGTGAGGGAGTTGCTTCTGTGCTGATGACAAAGCTGGATTTTGCCTTTAAGGGACGACTCGCTCCGTATCGTGCAGTGCCAGCTGTCAAAGTCGCCAAGTCTATGGTTAATATTTCCATGACCGATACAAGAGGAAATCATGTATATCCTAACGAAGTTATCCATGTTCTGGGTGAATAATAACCCAGTAACTATTACAGTATAGGACCTATATAGTCTAAAGAGAGGGGAATACATATGACGAAAAATATTCTATCCACCACAAAGGCTCCTGGAGCCATTGGACCCTACAGCCAGGGTGTAGAAATCGGAGGGTTTGTGTATACTTCCGGCCAACTCGGGTTAAACCCGGAGACAGGACAATTTGGCGAAGGAGTTGCTGAACAGACTCGGTACTCCCTCAGTAATGTACAGGCGATTCTGGAAGCCGCAGGCACAACGCTTGATCAGGTCGTTAAGACGACGGTTTTCTTGAAAGACATGAATGATTTTGCCGCGATGAATGAGGTATACGGAAGCTTTTTTGCAGAGCCGTATCCAGCGCGTAGTGCGGTAGAGGTAGCCCGTCTTCCGAAGGACGGACTTGTAGAAATCGAGGTCATTGCAGTTAAGAAATAAGAACAGTCAGCCGAAAAAAAGCTGTCCTGCTCCAGGATCCCGTAAGGGTCCAAAGAGCGGGGCAGCTTTTTTGATACCTGTCAACAACGGTACCAGTTCATCAAAATTAGAGCTGATGATTAAGAAGTTGCATGGGATGCTACCATGATCAAGCTTGATGAGATAAGTAATGTTGTATGTTATACAACATTAGACGAGCGGAATGCCCGAACCTACTGATATTGTTGTAGATTTTACAACAATCCCTTCTGGATAGAGGTGGAAAAATGATTATCTATCCTTATTGTTGTATTACATGCAACAATCCGTCCCTTGGCGCTATATCACGAAATATGGTTGCACTTTATACAACAGTCACTAATTCCAAGGTTAATCCCGTTCTCTATTTCGGGCAAAGAAGAGCCATATCGCGTAAATGAACAGAATGGCAGCCAGAATAAATGAAGAGAGCAAAATCTTATCCACGTCCTTATGCTCGATAGAAATCGCCAAATAAGCCCAGACGAACACCAGCGGAAGAATGCTGTCGCGGTAATGACGGCTGATCAGTATAGCTAGGACAGCTCCAATACACAGAAGGGCAATGCTCCAGCCGAGCTCGGTTAATCCGAAAGGGGACCAGCCGTTTTTATGAATGACAATTCCAACGTTGACCACAAAAGCGGCGCATATCCAGCCAAGATAGATGCTAAACGGCAGCTTTACAAATAGCGTTTCTCCGGTTGTCGGATAATGAATGCTGCGTGTTTTGCGGTATATGACCAAGGCCGACAGCACCAACAGCAGCATGATCCCCACCGACCATTCGATGTAGAGGTAATGCCACAGAAAGAGCCAAGCGATATTGAATATACAGCTGAGAATAAACCATATGCCTATATCTTCGACGGAGTCGCGTGTCCCGGTATCCCTGCGCAGCTGATAGAAAATAAACCCGGCTAAAAGTACATAGATCAAGGACCAGATCGTAAACGCGTAACCGGCAGGGGTTATGTAAATATAATACTGGTCTGAAATTTGTTTTGTTGTTTTGCCGCCGAGCGGCAGCAGATTGGAAAGGACATTAACAGTGATGACGGCAGCAAAAGCGAATACGTTCCACCAACGAAAAGGGTTGGTTCGGTACATCCTATCTCCTCCTATACAGCCTCAGATCATTGTATAAATGGATAAACTCTGCAACTCAACATTTTTATCGTTATTATTGAATATACCCATTTCATATGAAATCAAGCCTGTAACCTGATCGAGAAGCTCACTCTGATGCCCTTTCCTTCCGGTAATCATTGGGCGTTTGCCCTTCAAGCTTCTTGAACACTTTGCTGAAATATTTCTCATCCTGATATCCGACCATCTCGGCAATTTGTGCAATCCGTAGATGGGGATTTAACAGCAGCATTTTGGCTTTATCGATCCGGATGCGGCCCAGAAAATCGGACAGAGTAACGCCAAATTCCTGTCTGAATTTGCGGGATATGTATTCCCGGCTCAAAAAGAAGCGGGAGGCAATATCCTGCAACGATATTTCCTCATGGTACGAATGCTCCAAATATCGAGCGATATCATGGATGATATGGTTCTCCTTGGCATGAATCTGTGTCATAACCCTCGAAGCAGATTGGATTCGTCCCGTAATCTGCTGTCTCCAAATATCCCAAGAGAGCAGTCCTTCTTTATCCAATGGAAGTGGGGAAGGGAGGTCCTGTGAAATCTCAGCATCCTCCTCAGGCGTTTGTCCTCCGATGACTTCAGGTTCAGTCCAGTGATGCTGGAGCCAATCCCATTCCGAATTCCACCGTGTCAGATGCTCGGGAGATAAAGCCCCCCGCTGACGCACTTCGTTCAGCCATTGATCAGCTGCGGATTCAATCTGTTCTTTGCTGCCACTTAGTGCAGCCAGCCGGAATTTCTCCTCATAGGAGGCAAGTCTTAATGTTCTGGCGCCGCTGCTTTCAACACAGCAGCCGCTGTGAATACGGGAATTTCTGTCCAACAGATTGCGGCTCCACAGTGCTTGTTCGGCATCTTGATAGGCCCTCGGAAGTTCTTCAGGGAACTTCGCCCTATTTCCGGTGCCGAAATGGACGCGGCGGTGAAGCGTGGCATAAATTCCGTCATTAATCCGGCTAAGGATCGAAGAAAAAGGAACGACCGTATCCCAGCACAGAATGATGATTGTGCCCGGTTTATCCATGTGCCGGAAAGCTGCGCCTTTAAGCTTCAGCAGCTCTGCGCAAATATTAATCAGGGTAAAGGCAAGGAGATCACGCCGGTTGCGGAATTTGGCCAGCAGCTCCTTGTCGAAGTGCATATCACTGATCACGGCTACGGAGCAGGCGCTGACATGAATCGCGAGTGAATTCCGATCTCTAAGCTGTTCCACCAGCTGATATTTGTTTCCTCTACCGGTGATGAGGTCTGTCCAGAGTCGGTCCATATAAAGAGGCTTCATTTGATTCATTTCAATCTCCTGGATTGTACTCAGGCGGCGTTTTTCCTCGTCACGGTGCCACGCTGTGGCTGCCTTTTCCAGCGCCTCGTTCAAAGCGGCGGGATCCACAGGTTTGAGGATATAATCCATACCCCCATAGCGGATCGTATGGCGAACATATTCAAAGTCGTCATAACCACTGATGACGAGTACTTTAACATCAGGCATATCGGTATACAGCCAGGTCAACAGTTCAGCACCGTTCTTCCGTGGCATACGCATATCGGTCATGACAATCTGGGGCGAATGCTCACGGATTAATTCCACAGCTTCTTCACCGTCAGCGGCTTGGAGTATTTCTGTGATACCGTGTTTTTTCCAATCCGCTAACAGTTGAATGGCTTCCCTGACATGCTTTTCATCATCAACAATTATTGCTTTCATCATTTATTTCACTCCCCATGCGTTGATTTCCAAAGTGACTGCAACGCCGTGCGGCTCCACATTCTCGATGGAGAGCAGTGCGGAATTGTCGGAATACAGATTGAGTCTCATCAGCACGTTGTTCAGTCCTATAGAATAGCCGTTATCTATTTCCTCATGTCCGGCGGCATGTTGGAGCAGCTTCTGGAGCTTTAACAGCTCGTCTGTATCGATAGAAGTTCCTGTGTTTTCTATCCTGATGAATAATCGATGTTCTTTAGTAACCTTCGCAGATACCGACAGGCGTCCGGTATCCGAACGGTTGTCCATGCCATGCTTGAAATAATTTTCAACGATAGGCTGCAGGATCATCTTGGGAACGGGAGCGTTCAGGGTATCCGGATCAATATCCCATACGACTTCGAGCTGGTCACCAAATCTCTCCTTTTGCAGTTCAAGGTATAACTCAAGGTGGTTCAGTTCATCTCTCAGTGTAACCATGGCCTCACTGTTGCGCATGTTATACCTCATGATGTTGGCGAGAGAAGAGAGCAGCGAATAGATTCGCGGAACGTTATTTTGAAGGGCCAATGTGCCGATCGATTGCAAGGAATTGTACAAAAAATGAGGATCGATCTGAGCTTGAAGCGCCTTGAGTTGGTTCGTTTTATTGGCGAGCTCGAGTCTGTATTCCTTAAGAATCAGGTTGTTGATGGTATCCATCATCTGACGGAAACGGCGGGCCAATGCACCAATCTCATCAGGTCTCTTCACATCAATCTCGACATCCAGTCGGCCGGTCTGTACCTGATTCATATAGCTTGCAAGTTGTTTAATTGGTTGTGTAATACGTATTGAAATCCACAGTGTCCCGAAAATGACGGTTAGGAGTGCCAGCAAGGCAATGATCAGATTGATACTCGTCAGCTCCGTTGAATTTTTGTACAAGGATTGGTGCGGAATTTGCTTAACCAACGTCCAGGGAGCAAAGGTCACATCCAGTTTTTCATAAATGCTCATCGCGTTGCTGCCGTCAAAATGCCCGCTTTCTTTGTCTGAAATCTCATCCATTAAAGCTTGATCTTTTAACGTTGTCCCAATCTCATCGGGATTTCCGCTATATATCACAAGGCCTGTATCATCAATCAAGTAGAATTGTTCCTCTCCTGCAGCATAGAGCTGCTCACAGATCTCCGTTACACTGTCCAGTTTCACATCGATAGCCATCAAGGCTAGCTGTTTGCTAGACGGTATATTGGTAATCGAACGATAGAACGTAAATACCGGAAGACTAGCGAGATCAGCTGGCCGGTAAGAAAAGCCGTAACTGTGGCTCATATGAACAGGCTCAATAGCGGTGTCGCCATGATCGAACTGCTCCAGGCGACGGAACGGCTCTGTGCGGAACTCCCGGCGGGGAACACCGCTCGTAATTTGAGTCGATTGGCCGGAGAGATTGTTGTGCATGTAAATCTGGTGAATATCCGAATTCGTGTTTAAGATGGATTGGAGCGTGGTATACAATTCCGCTACCACCCGGTAGTTGTCTGGACTCAGTGCCAGATTGAGAAGAAAGTGATTGTCGGAGTATATGGACAGGGAAGCCCGGTTGATGTTGTTCAAATAGTTGGTCAGGTTTGTTTTTCCTTGATAAATCAACCGCACATTCTCATTCACTGTCTGTTCCTTGACAGACTCCCGGGTGTGCATCCATGTGATCATTAGCGACAGAAGCAGTGGAATGGTTGTTATGGCGAGCATGAACTGAATAAGACGGGTACGGATACTGCGGACTTTCATAGGGTCACCTCAGACTTTCATGTAGGACAAATGATCAGGTCAATATTTTACTCCTATCGGTTCATGATCCTCTGTGTTTATAGTCTTTCTGTTATCGCATAATTGCATTACATACTACAAAAACGAAAAAGAAAAGGGGGAGATCAGGATGAAGCGGAAAAAAGCATCAGGTTGGATTCAACAGCTCATTTTCGTGGGACCCTCCACATTTTTTTTCATCCTTATCATGATCATTCCATTCCTGCTCGGTTTATATTACTCTTTTACGAATTGGAACGGGGTATCCGAACAGGTTGAGTGGGTCGGATTCGACAACTTTATTACGATTTTTACGAATGATCCGAAGTTCCGCGACGCTTTCTGGTTTACAACCCGATTTACTGTGCTGGGTGTTATCTTTACGAACTTGCTTGGGTTTTTCCTGGCATACTTGCTTACGAAGCCTTTGAAGACACGTAATGTGCTCCGGACCATCTTTTTTATGCCGAACGTGATCGGCGGTTTGCTTCTAGGTTTCATCTGGCAGTTCATATTTGTGAAAGGGTTTGCAGCTATCGGCAATATGACCGACAATCCCTTCTTCACACTCCCATGGCTTGGTACAAAGGGAACGGCTTTCTGGGCGATTGTCATTGTGTTCGTGTGGCAGACAGCCGGTTACCTTATGGTTATCTACATTTCATCGCTCAACAACGTGCCGAAGGATATTTTGGAAGCGGCCGAGATCGACGGCGCAAGCCGCGGACAAGTGCTCCGGTCTATCATTCTACCGCTCGTTATGCCAGCTGTCACGGTTTGTTTGTTCCTGGCTATTTCCTGGTCCTTCAAAATGTTTGACCTGAACTTGTCCCTGACGAAGGGTGGACCGTTCGGTTCCACCGAATCGGTTGCTATGAATATTTACAATGAAGCCTTTACGAACAATCGTCTTGGGCTTGGTACTGCCAAAGCAGTTATCTTCTTCTTGGTAGTAGCCATTATTACAAGTTTGCAGGTTCGATTCACGAAAAGCAAGGAGGTCGAAGCCTGATGGACGCGATCAAAAAATACCGTACGGGCACCTTATTTACTGAAATCATGATGATTCTGATCGGTTTGATCTTTCTGGTTCCGTTCTACTTCCTGTTCGTGAACTCGGTTAAATCGTTCGGCGAGCTGCTCACGGATTCTGCAGGGTTGCCGACGGTTTTTGAATGGACCAACTATTCTCGAGCCTGGACCATTACGAAATTCCCGTCTGCGCTCTGGAACTCGCTCGTTGTTACGGTTGTCAGCAATTTGCTTCTTGCTCTATTCAGCGCCATGACAGCCTATCAGATGGTACGCCGCGATACCGGGTTTAACCGGCTGCTCTTCGCGATGTTTGTAGCGGCGATGGTTATTCCTTTCCAATCCATTATGATTCCACTAGTGAAAGTGACGTCAACGATTGGGCTCAGCAACAGCTTGTATGGACTCATTATATGTTATCTTGGATTTGGTGTACCGCTGAGTGTGTTCCTGTTCCATGGCTTTACAAAATCGATTCCACTCGAAATCGAAGAAGCGGCAACAGTGGATGGGTCAAGTCCTTACGGGGTGTTCTTCCGGGTTGTATTCCCGCTTATGAAGCCGATGTTTGTGACGGTTATCATTCTGAACACGCTCTGGATCTGGAATGACTATCTGCTTCCATCCCTGATCCTGACATCCGCCGAGCTGCGGACCATTCCGATTGCAACCTTTGCTTTCTTTGGGCAGTATACGAAACAATGGGATCTGGCCCTACCGGCCCTTGTGCTCGGAATTACGCCAGTCATCATATTTTTCCTTGCAATGCAGAAATATATCATTGAAGGAATCACTGCAGGTGCGGTTAAAGGGTAACTTCAGGACTGGTCAATTCCATCCCCCTTTTATATCAATATCGTACCTGATGTTATAAAAAAGGTTCATTATACTAAGAAAGTAAGCGTTATCATTATTCTTCAATTGAGTAAACACAAAAGGGAGGATTCATCAATGAAGAAATACAGTAAGCTCGCGCTAGTGATGGTATTGGCATTTTCAACTCTTCTGGCGGGCTGCGGCGGTGCCAAGGAAGATAACAAAGAGGCTGATAGTGGCCAAGGCGGAACCAAGACGCTGAAAATTTTCCAATTTAAAGTGGAAATTGCTGAAGCAATGAACAAAATGAAGGAAGAATACGAGAAAGAGCATCCAGGCATCAAGCTGGACATTCAGACCGTCGGTGGCGGTTCGGACTACGGCGCTGCATTGAAAGCAAAATTTGCCTCCGGCGATCAGCCTGACGTCTTTAATGTCGCCGGCTACAGAGATCTGGATACCTGGTTTGAGAAGCTTGAAGATTTATCGGACCAGCCATGGGTAAGTGACGTTGTGGATGTTGCGAAGGAGCCTATGACGAAGGACGGCAAGCTTTATGGTCAGCCAATGGCAATCGAAGGTTATGGATTTATTTATAACAAAGACCTGTTTGCCAAGGCAGGGATAACAGAGCTTCCTAAAACGTTGACCGAGTTGGAAGCAGCAGCTCAGAAGCTTCAAGCAGCCGGAATTACACCGTTTGTGAACGGATATCAGGAAACATGGATTTTGGCCAATCACCTGCTTAACATCGGGTTTGCCCATCAGAAGGACCCAAATGCATTTGTTACAGGTCTGAACGAAGGCAAAGAGAAAATGGTCAGCAATGCAGTGCTTGACGAGTGGACTAAACTGTTTGATTTGACATTGAAATATGGACAGAAGAACCCGCTGACAACCGACTATAATACCGAAATTACGACATTTGCAAGTGGTGAAGCTGCTATGACGCAAAACGGTAACTGGACACAGGTTCAGATTGACGGCATCAACCCGGAATTGAATATCGGTTTCCTGCCGATGCCAATTAACGACAATGCAGAGCAGAACGATAAACTCCCAATCGGCGTACCTAACAACTGGGTTGTCAACAAAGACTCTAAGATGAAGGATGAAGCAAAAGAATTCTTGAACTGGCTTGTAACTTCTGAGACAGGTAAGAAATATATCGCAGAAGACTTTAAATTCATTCCGGCTTTCAAATCCATTGAAGCGAATACGGAGCTGCTTGGCGATCTGGGAAGCGATGTTATGAAATACAGCCAGGAAGGTAAAGCACTTTCTTGGGAATTCAACAAATTCCCTGATGGCGGTATGAACGAATTCGGTAGCCAAATGCAGGGGTATGTCGCAGGCAATGTGGACAAAACTCAATTGTTCGAGGCATTGGAGCAGTCCTGGGCTAGTCTGAAAACGAAGTAAAAGGTAAGAAAAAGTTTACGCAATTAGCGTAACAGCGTATGTAAATGCGGGTATCCCGCATATGTTAAAAGAGGTGTCCAGCTTGCCATAACGGCAGTGGACACCTTTTTTTAAGAGATAAGAAAGTGTGACTTTGGGAGTCAAGTGCATCCTTATCTCGCAAGAAAAGCTACCGTTAAATGCGGCCTGTCTTCTCAGAGGTACTTCGATACACGTTTTTTTATGCGGTGAATGACTGTTGAAGGTTCATTCTGTTAATAATCACGTATCAGGAGATACACAATGATGCCGACGACGGGAAAGAACAAGAGGCCCAGAACCACGAGCAGGGCATATTCAGAACTTCTGCCTCTGCGTCTGGCGTCACGGAAGCCCCAGACACAGATGGCGATATGAAGGATGAAGAACAAAAAGGGAATAAGTAACGCGAATATCCCAAAAACACCCAAAAAACCGACAGCCATGCAAACCAACCTCCCCGAACACGTTATAATAAATAGTTACGGTAGAAAAACTAAAAAGTGTCAAATAAATGAAAAGATAATGAATATGTAGGATGTCTCATGAACAGGATATCGTTTTGAAATTAGTCCGCTATCGTTTAAGATAAGAATAATATCTGTAAAGCAGGAAAAAAGACAGGAGACAACCATGAATCAACCGCTGTATGGCGTATGGCTAGGAGACGCTTTCTTTTGTTTTTCCGGTGAAGTATCGGAACCCAAAGTGGATGCATGGAGCAGGGTCATGAGAAAGGTGCAGCTTGATGACGGAATCCGTCCATTTGCACATGCCTCGCTCCGGCTGGCAGAAATGAGATACCCTGTTCAATCGGCAGTGGTGAAAAATGTGCGGCGTACGGAACGCAAGACACTGGGAGGGCGAACGATGGAAGGTTTGGCCCTGACCCCGGGAGATGCTTTCACGATGCTGCTGTCACTAGATACCGGGCTTTATCAGAGCAAGGGTCTTATACTGGGAGAAGAAATGGAATACTGGTCAACGGCAGCCAGGTTTGCGCTGGAGCTGCAGCTTCGCGGCCGGATTGCGCCGGGAACCGCCGAGGTTCCTTCGGCCGGACGGCGAAGGAGCGCCACCATGCATATGGTCAAAGCGGTGTGGAAGCCTCAGCTTACAGGAGAAGACGCGGAGCGATTTTTGCAACTGGCAGCTAATATACCGCCGTTATGTATGGGCGTCCCTGCGGCACTGGCAGGAAGTGAACCGGCGACTCGGGAAGAAGCGGGGGCTGTTGTCCTCTATTCGTTCCTCTGTTCAATTATCGATGCCGAGGCCAGGGAAGCTGTGCGGGGCATTGAAGGGAAACTTTCTTCTTACTTGCGGGATTACCGCCGAGGACGTTCACCGCTGACAGAGCTGTGGTGGAACAGTTTACTTACCGTAAGCCGTGAACTTGCTGTGCAGGGAGCTGCGGAGGAAGTCTATGATCTAACCCGTGAAGTCGAGTTTGCTGGACACACAGTCCTCCCCTATACAGAGGGTGAAGATCTGCCTCCGGAGAATGGAAATATTCGGCTTGGCCTCCGACTGGAACCACCGCTTGAGGAGGGGCAGAAGGATTGGCGTTTATCCGTATGGGCCGGAGGCCGGGAGGATGAAGGATTGTGGCTGCCGGCGCACAGTATATGGAGCTGCAGAGAGAAGGATCTTCTGGTCCGCGGACGTATATATACATCGATTCAGGAACAGCTGCTTCTAACGATTGGGGGCGCGGCTGATCAATCTGCTGAGCTGGCAGAAGGTTTGAGGGGACCTGCTCCGGAAGGTGTGGTTCTGCCGCTGGAGAAGCTCTCATCTTTCATGAGGGAATCTGTGCCAAGGCTAACACGTACCGGTGTGACGGTTCAAATGCCATCCAAGTGGAGCCGGGAAGGGAGACGCCGGGTTGGTTTGTCGCTAAAAATGATGCAGGATACGTCTCCAAACGGCGGCGTAGACAACCACTTGCCTATTCTCGGCATGGAGCATCTTGTATCATTTGAGGTATCGGCTGCCGTTGGTGGACAGCAGCTTTCCCGGGAAGAGCTAGCGGCATTGGCGGAGGCCAATATGCCATATGTACAGTTCCGGGGCGAGTGGATTGAGGTGGATCTGAAGGAGATCAATCAGGTGCTACGCTTCATGAAGCGGCATGAACAGGGTGAAATGGAGCTGTCCGAATGGATGCATCTTACGGCCGAAATGGACGGAGAGCGCATGTGGAAGGGGCTCTTTATTGAAGAAGTGGAGACGACGGGGCTATTGTCGGCACTGCTGGACGGGGAAGGGGAGCGCAGGCTTCCTAGCCGCCAGATTCCGTCTTCCCTTCACGGTCAGCTGAGACCCTATCAGGAGCGAGGTTACCAGTGGCTGAGTGTTATGCGTGATCTGGGCTTTGGTGTTTGTCTCGCTGATGACATGGGTCTAGGTAAGACGATTCAGGTCATTACATGTTTGTTAGACCAGAGAAGAGAAGCGCATAGCGGTCCTGTTCTAATCGTCTGTCCAACCTCATTGCTTGGAAACTGGCAGAGGGAACTGCAGCGCTTCGCGCCCGATCTTTCCCTTTATATCCATCATGGTGTCCACCGGCTGAGGGGCGAGTCGTTTCAGCAAGAAGCACTCCAATATGATATCGTGTTAACCACGTATCACCTGGCTGGACGCGATGGCGGGGATTTATCGTCTGTTAGCTGGTCCAGCGTTGTGCTGGATGAAGCTCAATATATTAAAAATTATCGAACCAAACAGGCGCAAAGCGTAATGAAGCTATCTGCACCACACCGGATCGCCATGACGGGTACCCCGGTGGAGAATCGGCTGGGAGAGTTATGGTCAATCTTCCACTTCTTGAATCCGGGCTATCTGGGTTCGTTTAATGCCTTCCGCCAGCGTTACGCCCTTGGAGAAGGTCAGGAGGAAAGACTTCATGAGCTGCATCGGCTGGTGTCGCCGTTCATGCTTCGCCGACTCAAGAGCGATCCGGACATCCGTAAGGATCTGCCGGAGAAGCTGGAGATCAAATCTTACTGTCCATTGACAGAGGTTCAGGGGGCTATGTATCAGGCTATCGTGGATGAAATGTTGGGACAGATCGAGAATCGTACGGGCATGGCGCGTAAGGGGTTAGTGCTGTCCTCCCTGACCAAGCTGAAGCAGATTTGTGACCATCCGCAGCTGCTGCGGGGAGAAGACGGTCGTTCACCGAAGATGGAGTCCTCGGGTAAAATGCAGCGGCTGCTCGAAATTCTCGACAGTATAGCAGATGTGGAGGAATCGGCACTCATCTTTACACAGTATGTTGGCATGGGTGAGCTGTTGGTGAAGTTCTTGACCAAGCGCTATGGCAAAGAGCCTGCGTTCCTGCATGGCGGAGTACCTAAAAAAGAACGGGATGATATGGTTCGTGCTTTTCAGGAAGGCGAAAGCGCAAGCTTCTTCGTACTCTCCTTGAAAGCGGGTGGAGTCGGTCTGAACCTGACGCGTGCGAATCATGTGCTTCATTATGACCGCTGGTGGAATCCGGCGGTGGAGAACCAGGCAACAGACCGGGTGTTCCGGATCGGTCAGCATAAGAACGTTCAGGTTCATAAGCTGATCAGCCAGGGAACGCTTGAAGAGCGGATCGATGAGTTGATTGAGCAGAAAAAGGCTCTGTCCGAGCAGGTGGTTGGATCGGGTGAGACGTGGCTGACAGAAATGTCCGATGGAGAGCTGCGTCAGCTCATCGAGCTGCAGGGACAGGACTGGATGTGATGTGCAGGGCTTTCGTTATTGAGTAACTGCACGAGATACGACTGCAGAAGGGATGGTGAGCGCCGCGATGGTGATGCCGGAAGAACAGGAAAAGATAACGCTGGAGTTTACGCCGGGGCTGCTGTGCGGAACGATATCCAGCGACAAGGCAGCAAGGGTCAGCATCCCGGTTCAAATGCTTGAGCCCGCCGCCAAGGACGGCGTGCTGCACCGCCTAATCGGCGACCCACAGGCGCTGTACCGCCTGCTGCAGAGCCGTCCAGCCCCATGGCTGGACGAATGGGCCCCTTCATCCGTACCGGATGAAGGATCGGCCGCGCGCTGCACCTGCGGGCGCACAGCCTGCGAACATGCCGCAGCCGTGCTGGAAGCCGCACGGGCGCGGCTTGCGGCGGAGCCGCTCCAGCGGCTGGCGCTGCTGGGCCTGCCGCGGGAAGCGCTGCTGGCCGGCGTCTTCGGCGCCTGGGCCGAGGCAGCCCCGCCTGCGGCGCGCGGCTCCGCCGAAGACGCGGCCGCCCGGCAGAAGGAGAAGGCCCTATCGGGTCCTTCTCCGGGCGAGTGGCTGGCCGAGGCTGCGGCCGAGGGCCGGCTGCATCGCCCCGGGCCGCTGCTGCAGGAGGTGGAGGTACGGCTTGCGCCGCCTCCCCCACCGGGTCAGCTCGGACCGGCCGGGGATTGGGCCGGTCTGCTGCCGCAGGTGCGCGGCGCATCGAAGGCACTGGGGCTTGTGGTCCGCGAGGCGGCCAACAAAGCCGAGCGCCGGCGCCGCGGTCTGAAGAGCAAGTAGACGCGAATGCAGTCGAATCGCGATTGTTTAGATACCGCGTGAAACGCCGAAAAAACGACTTGTTTGCCGCAACTTCGGCTCTAATGCCGGGAAACTGTCATTTTCTGTCGTTTCTGGATTTGTCCCTCCCAAATGGATAGGGTACAATGGACATCTAGGAGACAGAGGATGAAAGGAAGAGGCGGACAATGAGCAAAGATAGAGGGAAAAGAATACGGCAGATAAGCCTGATGCTGTCTTCTCTAATGCTTGCCGGAGTAATGCTGGCCGGCTGTCAATCCGAAGGATCCGGTGAGAAGCAGGAACAAGACCTGAAAGCGCAGGCCGGCGGACAGCAGGAAGGTACACTGCCGGATAACGGTGGACAAGCTGACCCGGTAATGACGAAACGCAGCGAGAATTCTCTGCAAGCTACAGCACGTGAGGAGAACGGGAAGCAGGTCGTGACGAACGAAGATTCGGTTACGGTAATTGTCAACAAGGAGCGCAGCTTGCCGGATGGTTATGAGCCGAGTGATCTGGTGGAACCGAATGTGCCATTTTCTTTCGATGAACCGCATGAAAAGCGGAATATGAGAAAAGAAGCGGCAGAGGCGCTGGAGAAGCTATTCGCAGCGGCTGATGCCGAGGGTATCGAGCTTAGAGCCGTATCCGGATACCGTTCCTTTGCGCGGCAAAAGTCGGTATATGAGAGCCATGTGGCTACCAAGGGTGAAGAGGAAGCGTCCCGTATCAGTGCGGTTCCGGGCACGAGTGAGCATCAGACGGGACTTACCATTGATGTGTCTAGCCCAAGCGCAGGCAATGCGCTGGAGCAATCCTTTGGACAGACGAAGGAAGGCATATGGCTGGCGGAGAACGCACCGGAGTACGGTTTTATTATTCGCTATCTGGAAGGCCAAGAAGGAATCACCGGATATGTGTATGAGCCTTGGCATATTCGTTACGTCGGGGAAGACCTTGCTCCTGATATTGCCGAGAGCGGTTTGACACTTGAGGAATACTTTGACGAAACCAATATCAAGTTGTAAGCATACAGCATGAATAGCACAAAACCCGAAGCCGAAAGCGGCTCCGGGTTTTGTTTCGTGTTCCGGATTGCCCCGGAGTTTCATTTACCTTATGTATACACGGTCCAGGGGCGGTAAATCAGAGACTGATGAATGGTAAATGCTACCTTTTTCCATCAGGCTAGTAAATTTGGTATGATAGAGTCACCTTCCAGGTTAGAAGAGAATGGGAAGGTCCTGCATGGAAGTAACTGCAATAACATAGGATGTTGAGTAAACATTCGGTACAGCCGGTTTTCGGCTGACTAAAATCATTAAAACAAAGAAGGAACGATTCGCGAAAATAAACCGGATAACCGGAACAACTCGCATGCGGAAATGAGGAGGAGATACGGATGAATATTTTGCAAAGGCTGAAAGACGGGGCAAACAAAGCGACCGAGAAAGCCCAGCATGTTGTTGAAATCAACAAACTGAACAGCCAAATTTCTGACATTGAGCACAGAAAATCTTCTTATTATATGGAAATGGGAAAAGTGTTCTATGAGGGCTACCGCTCCCAGGATATGTCCATTGCCGAGAAGGAAATGGTAGATTTGGCTAAGTCGTGCGACAGTCTGCAAGAGCAGATCGACGAACTGCGCAACCGGATTGCAATTTTGAAAAATGAACGGCTTTGCCAATGTGGCCGTACCGTCGCCCTCGACGCGAACTTCTGTCCATATTGCGGTAGCAAGCTGGGGGATCTGACGGCGAAGACAGAGCAATGGAGCGAGCCGAAGGAAAAGGAGACACAGCCGGAGCGTAAAGTGCTGTATTCCGAAGAGATTACGGTTACGGAAGAGGACATGGGGCCTTATATTTACCGTCCGGAGCCTGAGAGTGTTACGGTGGAAGCTGAAGAGCAGCAGCCCGTATTTGATGAGGAAGATGAGGAACTCTGCCGAATTGAGGATGAGGTGCGCGAGAAGGAGCGTCGTCATCTGGAAGAACTGGAGCGTGAGCGTGAACGTCAGTTAGAACTGGACCGGCGCATCCGTTTCTGGCAGGAGAACAATCAGAGCCAGGAGAATTTGCCTAAAGATGGGGAGTTACGGGATACGGTGAAATGCCAGATCTGCAGTACAGACCTGCCGAAGGGCTCCAAATGGTGCCCGCGGTGCGGTGCTGAACAAATTTAGCAGCATCGCAGCAGAAGCCAGATTGCGCGAGGATCGAGGGACAAGTGGACGATGGTTCGTTCAGGCAGCTTTGGGAGGACAGGAAAATGGAACAGTTACTGAATCATTTGCGCAACTTGGGATTTACAGAGATTGAATCAAAAATTATGGTTGACCTTGCCGAACACGGTCCAGCTGGAGGATATGAGGTCGCGAAGCGTCTGGGCGCTTCACGCTCTAATGTGTATGCTGCCATGCAGCGGCTGGAGCGTCAAGGTGCGCTGCAGCGGGGAAGCGGGGAGCCGGTTCGCTACAAGACACTGAAGCCGGAGGAGCTAACCCGGATGATATCGGGCAGGGTGGAAGCTTCACTCGCCTTTGTGGAGAAAAGTCTACCGAGACAAGATGGAAATGAGGCTCCTTTTCTGAGTGTGGAGGGCGATAAGGCAGTACTTGAGCAAGTTACACGTAAACTGGCGCAGGCTGAAACTGAAATTGTGGTTGACGTGTGGCGGGAAGAAGCAACACTGCTGCGCGAGGAGCTTGAGGCTGCAGAGAACCGGGGCGTTCGGGTGCTCTGGGCCTGCGATGGCCCTGATAACGGTCTCGCTCGTACATTGGCTTGGACCGGCTGGAAGGGAATTGAGGAGCGTAAACAGGGCGGACGCAAATTCTCTTTTGTTATCGATAGGGAATGGTGTATGCTCGGCATGCGTGGAGGAGAAATGGAAACCCAAGCTGTCGTTACCGCACATCCAGTTATGGCGGAGCTGCTGCTGCACCATTTCTCACAGGAAATGGTTCTGTTCGAGCTTGAGCAGGATATGGGGCGGCAGCTGGAGAACACATACGGCCCGCATTACGGCCGCATCCAAAGAAAGTACATTGCCTCGGAAGGTGATACGACAGAAGAACCTGCGAGTGAAGGGGAAGAGGTCGTGTAAGAAACAGGCTTCATTTGATTCTTTATGAAGTTAACTTTATTATTACTTTAAGAGGTTGTTCAAAAAGTCCGCTTTTGATCACGAAGTGAATCAGGAAGTGGGCTCGGCATCGAATCTTGAATTCAGCCGGTCCTTCCGGTGCTCACGTACCCAAAACGTACGCTCCGCTCCTCAGTCCCTAGCTTCATTCAACCTTCTCGGTGCTGAAAACCGACCTTTTTGAACACGCACTTTAAGTAGAAAAAATGGATATACTGGACAGACTAGCAGTGGGATGGCGCCGGGAGACTATCCCGGCTTTTACTGTTTTAAGTAGGTGTTTCCCGAAAATACATACATGAAGGCTGTCCCGAATGAATTGCGTAGCAGATCGGCGGGATATGCCACTGGAGAGGAGATGTTGGGAATGGAATGTATCGTTCACTTTACAGTCATGAATGAGGAGGGCCCCAAAAAACTTCGGGGGCTGATCTTTGTAGATAAAGGAAAGCTGCCCGATAGCAGCCAGATCCTGGAGATGTTTCACGATATGGAGTATAAGGTGGCCCAGGATACCGATGACGAGCTGGTATTCAGGCCGGTAGACGCGGGTGAGAAGTACAAATACATCCGGGTCAACGAGCTTGATATGGGGAAGGACAAGTATACGGAGGACCGAAATCTCAAATCGATTGTGAACAATCTGCTCCCGAAAGGGCCGACCGGTTTATAGTTTAGGGTAGATTCTCCTTCTGTTGCATAGGCGGGGATATGGAAAATCCTCCTGATATAATGAATGCACGGAAGGGGATGGCGATGTTTATTGTTATAGGGATTGTAACGCTCTTGATTTACGGTTTGCTGGTCTATTATATCGGCCGGAGCATATGGAAGTGGATGAGTCCGGGGTCTTCCAGGCTGCTTAAAATTTTGTACATCGTGGTACTGACTGTTGTATCGACATCTTTCATTTCTGGGCGGTTCTTCGGCAACATCACTGTACTGAATATTATTGGATCCTACTGGATGGCTATATTTTACGTATTGATCATCCTTCTCCCGCTGATGCATGTTAGTCTATGGCTGTTGCGATTGACGTCATTGCGCCGACATTACATGGAGAAAATCGCAGGATATGCCGTGTTGGTGCTAATGCTAGCTTTGATCGGGTATGGAACTTTTAACGCCTATAGTCCGACAGTCCGGTCATATGACATCAACATAGCCAAGGGAGCTGGCTCACTGGAACAGTTGGATATCGTGATGGCTTCCGATATGCATTTTGGTTTGCTCTCAGGTAAAGATCATGCAGAGCGAATGGTGAAGGAAATCAATGCCTTGAAGCCTGATATAGTATTATTTCCCGGTGACATTATTGATGATGATATGGCCGCCTATTTACGTCAGGGGATTAATGAAATATTAACCGAAATTCAGGCACCATATGGTGTGTATGCATCTCTTGGCAATCATGACCGTTTCGAAGGGGAAATTACGGAATTGATCAGTGTCCTTGAGAATAGTGGAATGACCGTACTTTATGATGAGACGTTAACTGTAGGTGATCTTACTTTGGTAGGAAGACGGGACAAGCAGGATAAAGATAGAGCTGAGCTATCCTCTATCGTGCAAAATGCCGATTTGACCAAACCGGTTATTCTGTTGGATCATCAACCGAATGCGTTGGACGAGGCAGAACAGCAGGGCGTTGATCTGGTCGTTTCTGGTCATACCCATCGCGGACAGGTGTTTCCCGCACATTTGATCACGCAAGCTTTGTTTGAGAACGACTGGGGATATTTGCAAAAGGGAAATCTCCATTCTGTTGTTTCCTCAGGGTATGGATTCTGGGGACCTCCAATTCGGCTAGGCTCACGTTCCGAGATTGTGCAGATTCATGTTACTTTTCATGAATAGCGATGTATGAATACGGCCACCTGAGGGTGGATAATAAATTTCCGAAAATTTTCACTTTATTTTTTCATAGAGAATGAGGTATACTTCATTCATTCACGAAATGTAATTTTCATAGTGTACGTTTCTCGTATATGTGTAGGAATTGGCCTGCACGTCTCTACCCGATCACCGGAATGATTGGACTACGGGATGATAACAATTCGTTGATTTGCCCAGACCATGCTATATGGTGACGGTAAATTTATGAGTTGTTGTTCAAGCCCGCTTGTTCCGTATACCGGTCGTTTCGGTAACGAGACAAGTGGGCTTTTTTGCATTGCGGTGATAAAGCGAACATACAAACAATGAGGAGGGGCATCATGCAATTGCTGCAAAACAAAGTCCGGGAGGAAGGAATTGTACTAAATGGACAAGTCTTAAAAGTTGACTCATTCCTGAATCACCAGATGGATCCGGTGCTGATGAAAGAGGTTGGACGGGAATTTACACGCTTGTTTCAAGGGGAAAACATTACACGGGTGCTGACGATTGAATCGTCCGGTATTGCGCCTGGTATTATGACCGCTTTGGAGCTGGAGGTACCGCTGATCTTTGCCCGGAAGCAGAAATCGCTGACCCTCCGTGAGGATATTTATGTGGAGAAGGTGTACTCCTTCACGAAGCAGGAGAGCAATGAAATTACCGTTTCGAAAAAATTTATTCATCCTGGCGACCGGGTGCTCATTATTGATGATTTCCTTGCCAACGGTGAGGCTGCATTCGGTCTTGCCCGTATCGTGGAGCAGGCTGGTGCTGAAGTGGCAGGGATCGGCATTGTGATTGAAAAAGCATTTCAGCCTGGCGGCAGGCTGCTGGCGGAAGCGGGTTACCGTGTAGAATCTCTGGTTCGTATTGCGGCATTGGACAACGGCGTCGTTACATTCGCGTAAAACAATAAATCCAAATTATCAGGAGGCTTTCAATTTCCATGGAAGAACAGAGGTTGTCCGCAGAGGAACCGATTTTTGATAAACGTCGTCATCCAGCCAAAACTTTGTCACTGGGTATCCAACATGTTCTTGCAATGTATGCTGGCGCGATTATTGTACCGCTGATTGTAGGCAATGCTCTTGATCTGACGACGGAACAGCTGACTTATCTCATTGCGATCGATTTGTTGGCTTGTGGGGTTGCGACCTTGTTGCAGGTGTTCGGCAACAAATATTTCGGCATTGGACTCCCTGTAATGCTCGGTTGTGCCTTCCAAGCTGTAGGTCCGATGATTATTATCGGTTCGGAGCATGGCATGTCGGTTATTTACGGTTCCATTATCGCTTCCGGTTTATTCGTGGTTCTGTTCTCGGGATTATTCGGTAAGCTGATCACCGTGTTTCCTCCAGTCGTCACCGGTTCGGTGGTCACGATTATCGGTTTAACACTCATTCCGGTGGCGCTTAATGACCTTGCTGGTGGTCAGGGCAGCGATGATTTTGGAAGCCCGCTTAATTTGGCGCTTGGCTTTGGTGTTCTCCTATTCATTATCTTAATGAATCGTTTCTCAACAGGCTTCCTGCGTTCCATATCTGTATTGCTCGGCCTGATTCTCGGAACATTGGCAGCAGCGGCTTTCGGTGGGTTGAATCTGATACCGCTGCAGGAAGCGGGCTGGTTCCGTGCACCGCAGCCATTTTATTTCGGGACGCCGGAGTTTAAGCTGACTCCAATCCTGACGATGATTCTCGTGGCCATTGTCAGTGTTGCCGAATCTACAGGTGTATTTATGGCCCTCGGCAAAATTGTCGGCAAAGATGTTAATTCAAAGGACTTGTCCCGCGGTTATCGTGCGGAGGGAATTGCCATCGTTATTGGCGGTATATTCAACTCGTTTCCTTATACAACATACTCTCAGAATGTCGGGCTTGTACAGATGAGCCGTATCAAAACCCGCGACGTGATCGTTGTGGCCGGCAGTCTGCTCATTCTGATCGGATTCGTACCGAAGATTGCTGCCTTGACGCAGCTTGTACCGTCGTCTGTACTGGGAGGCGCGATGGTTGCTCTGTTCGGTATGGTTGTTTCTTCAGGTATCCGTATGCTCGGTGACCAGGTTGACCTGAACCGTCATGAGAATCTGTTCATCATTGCCTGCTCCGTAGGTATAGGGCTGGGCGTGACGACAGTGCCGAACTTGTTCGCGCAGCTACCGGACTGGATCCGCATTTTGGCTGACAACGGCATTGTAGCCGGAAGCTTGACTGCAATCATTCTCAACCTGTTGTTTAACGGATTGAAACAGAATAAGGCTGTGTCCCTCCAGACAGGAGAGACGGCAGAAGGGCATGCCGCGTAAGCGGATGCCCTTTTTTTGCCGGGGCTATTTCGCATTAATCACTACATCCGCTGAATCTGCTTCTCCGCAAAGTGTCCAATCCAAGGCAGTTTAAACCATCTGCCTTGAATCGAATGGAACATTAGTACGAGCCACAGTAGGACACCGATCAGAACGAGAAGAGCGGAGGCCAGCATACCGATAATTGGAACGGCACCGGAGAGCACGTGAGCCAGCGCCAGACACCCGAACGTCAGCAAAGACTGTAGCGCATGGAACATGACGTATCGGCTTCTCTTTTCCAGGGCAAGAAAAAAGATCCCGCCAACCATCGGGAATAAGTAACACAGGGTGGCAGCCAGGTTCTCCGGAATTCCTGTGGACGATTTGAATGGAGACATAAAACCAACTCCTTGTCTTTAGGGCAAGCTAATATACAATATGAGCGCCTTGGACAAAGTATGTGCCTGCCCTGCAATAAAGATGGCACATAAATAAGAAGCAGATCGACTTTCACGCTTAAGGGCGCTTAGATCTGCTTCTTTATTTTGGTTTATTTCATCTGGAGATAGAGCAAATGATGGACGAGCGCATCCTGCTGCTCTTTTGTAAAGCCGATGCTTTCATCCACCCAGAATTCATGCCCTTGTATGAGAAGCATTAACCATCTTTGTTTCATATCTTATAGAATCTCTTCATGATGGCGAATCATTACGACCGGGGATCATTTATATCTGGATTGCTAGTGTATTTAGGTTCAACCTTCTCCTGTTTGCCATGCCCTTTTTCTTTAACAATCAATCGCTCGTCGGTGCGGCCGTCATGGTGATTCTCAAATTCAAATTCCGTCAGTTTCCATTCCGTTGATCCCATAATAGGGTCCGTAGGGAAATCTTCACCGCGTTTAAGACGCTCTTCACGCCCCCATTCGTTAGTGTACACACCGTCGACTTCAACCTCTTCACGAGAAACAGGAAGCATGCCTTTATCTTTACTGGACATTTCGGTACTCCTCTCAAGTTGTGTAATAAGATTCCTATGCATAACGTATCCAGAATAAAGGAGGAATATCCACAGACTTATACGCCCAGTAGCTCTGTATTCAGATGAAGTAGATTTTCAAACAGGTCGTCCACAATCTTTTCAGCGGCTTTAGGTTTATGGAGGGATTTCATTCGATTACGTGTCGCATTGACGGCTTCCGGATTTCGAACCAGATAGCATATCTGACGGACTAACTCCTCAGGCTCGTAAGAGATGGACGCAGCTCCTTTTCCTTCGAAATAGAGGGCATTACCGTGTTCCTGCCCGGGAACGGGGGAGTAGAGGAAGAGAGGAAGACTGCAAGCGATGCATTCGGAAAGGGTAATTCCTCCCGGCTTGGTGATAATGCAAGAGCTGTACTTCATAAGCACGAATATTTGATTGACGTAACCCAGTACATGAACATTCGAATGGTCTTTGAACAAGCTAGTCAGTCTCCGGCATAAAGCATCATTCCGGCCGCATACAATCACCAGTTCAAGATCCGGCTCCAGACTTAATTGTTTGCATATTTCGTCACAGTTCCTCATTGCACCGTAGGCTCCTCCCATAAGCAGCACTGTTTTGCGGTCAGGGTCTAAGGTCAAGCCATCTGGGAGTCCGCTTAGCTGCTCAGCAGGTTCATCAAACAATGGCATCAAGGGAATACCGCTTACGATAATTCGTTCGGAGCATATTCCTCGATCAATAGCTTCGCTCTTAAGGTCATCCGTAGCGACATAGTATCGGTCAACTCCAGGGTGCAGCCATCTTCCGTGCAGATCAAAATCGGTAATGATGGTTACATTACGCGGTGAATTGACGGCTTGACGTGCGAGCAGAGGAACTGCGGCTTGCGGGAATGTATGAATGATAAGGTCTGGTTTCTCATTCAATAAGTACTCCTTCAATTTCGTCATTCCCAGGCAGTGCAGCAGATTTCCTAGAGGGGAGTCTGATTGCATATGTTTAGTTTTATTGTAAATCCATCCGTATACCTGGGGAATGTTCTTGAAACATTGCATGTAAACAAATTTGTTGATCTCATACATCAGGGGATAAGCTTCGGCCATGAGATCAAGAAGGACTACATCGTTCATACCCCTTCGGCGCAATTCCGATTCGATGGCATGGGAGACCTGCAGATGCCCGTTTCCGTAACTGGCATAAAGAATCATAATGCGTGGTGAACCTTTACTCATGCCATATCCACCTTTCCCATTATTAGTACGTTAGATACTGATAGTATGGTTGGTTCAAGTGTTCTATATTAGAAGTCAATCCAGAATGGATTTCAAAATAAACTGTTCTAGCAGCATGCGCGGATTTTTCCAACGGCTGACATGGCTGTCTTGGGTAAAGACAATCACCGTGCCGAGTCCGGGGAACAGGTAAATTTGTTGTCCGCCGTGGCCGTGAGCTAAAGAGAAGGACTGACCGTCGATTTTCCCTGTCCACCACTGAAACCCGTAATCTCCAAAGGCGGGATAACCCTCAACCTGTGGAGCCAGCGCTTCCTTCAACCATTCCTTCGGTATGACTTGCTGCCCCTTCCATTTTCCTTCGTTCAGACAGCATTGCCCGAATTTGGCCATGTCCCGAGACGTAAGGTAAAGTCCGACATGGCCCATGCTGTGGCCTTCCGGACTCGGGGTCCAGGCGCAGTGGGTTATATCAAGGGGTGAGAATAACTGTTTTCCGGCATAAGTAAAAGCATCCATTCCGGTTGCTTCACTTAGGGCTACGGACAGAAGGTGGGAATCTGTACTGCGGTACTGGAATGTCCCCATCTTCTCCTCCTTAATTGGAAGAGACAGAGCAAAGGAAGCCCATTTCCGGTTACGGTGAAACCGATGAATGAGAGGCTCTCCAAGCTTCCTACCCGTCTGCCAAGCAAAGCCGGACGTCATGGTCAGCAGGTGCCTTAATGTTACCCGATGAAGGAGAGGGTGAGAACGCGAAGTGACGTAATGTTTAAGCATCGGAAGCAGCGATGTATCGATCGGCGGAAGTTTACCTTTTTGAACAGCTATGCCGAAGAGTATGGAAGTAAAGCTTTTGGTGGCTGAGCGAAGGTCGTTTAATGCACCCGCATGATGACCTCCGTAGTATCGTTCAAATATTAGCTTTCCTCCGCGTACCAGAAGAAAACTGCGCATCTTGGGGTAGCGGTGAATAATCGTCTGATGCACTTTTTCCAGAACTGCTGCTTTGCAGCCCATTTCTTCCGGGTTTCCAACAGGAAAGAGTGGAGCAGCAGCGGCTGGTGATGAAAGTGTGAATAACGATTGATCCATAAGCCAATTCTCCTTTCTGGTCAGCGTATATCATTAATAGGTACGTATCTAACGTTATCTTAACCAATTTCCGGGCCATCAACGGTTTGTATAAAAATAATGGTCCCAAAAAACATTTTTTGGGAAAGATGAAACAATTAGAGGAGTATGATACAATATAAGAATGATTCAGTTACATGCTTTTGTGGTATGTATAGTGTCAGATGCATTGGTAAGTTGCTGAATATATCAACCTATCACCGCCAGAACTGCAGTCAGCTACAATTTAACGAGGTAGATCTTTTCGGCATTCTCTTAAACGGAGTTATTATTTCCACGTTTTGGGAGGGGATTCATCATGGCAACGAAAGGTCACAATGAGGTTAAAGAAAGTCTGCGGGAAATGACACGTATTTTCCGGCCTAAGGATCCGAAAAAATTTGTAAAGGAGTATGTCCGGAAGTATCATATAATGGGAGGATATGAAGAAGAGCTTACACTCGTTGTAGAGAATGAGCTGGGAAGACTTGATTCTTCCGTATCGTAAGACTTCAACCCGCCTAAGAGAAGCCATTTGCATGTTTCATAACGTAAATTTCACATGTGATTAACTATTTTAAACCGTTTTTGGGGCAAATGCTCCAGAAACGGTTTTTTTGCGCGCCTTCACACATATATTGATATCGATACCCTCCTGTTTATGAAGCGTGGGTTATGCGGCAAAGGAGTGTGAAGGACATGAAAATTGTGATCAAGAGCCGGAAAGAAATAGAGTACATGAGGGAGGCTGGCCGGATTCTGGCCGCTTGTCATCGTGAAATAGCCAAGTGGGTTCAGCCAGGCGTCACAACGCTTGAGATCGATGCCAGTGTGGAGGAATATTTGAAGGGGGCCGGTGCTTCACCTGAACAAAAAGGCTACAAAGGATTTCCGTTTGCAACCTGTGCATCGGTAAATGATGTTGTATGCCATGGCTTTCCAGATCGCAGACCGCTGCAGGCAGGAGATGTAGTGACCATTGATATCGTAGTGAATAAGAATGGGTGGCTGGCCGACTCCGGCTGGACCTATGCTGTTTCGGAACCGGTACCAGCCGTGGCACGTCTGATGAAAGATACACAGAAAGCCCTTTATAAGGGGATAGAAATGGCTAAGATTGGTAACACTTTGGGAGATATAGGTCATATCATCGAGCAGGAAGCCTTAACTGGTGGCTACGGCCTTGTTAAGCCGCTGGTTGGACACGGTATAGGTAAGGTTATTCATGAACCGCCGGACGTACCCTGTTACGGCACGCCCGGTAAGGGCAGGAAGCTCAAAGAGGGCATGGTGATTACGATTGAGCCAGTGTTTACACTCGGGCCGTTTGGTGCTGTGCTTTGGGGTGATGACGGCTGGACTATTTCGACAGCTGACGGAACAGTAGGGGTTCAGTATGAACACACGATCGCGATTACGAGAGATGGCCCCTTCATCTTGACAGAATAAGGGAGGGAGGGGACCCTCTCTCTTATTTTTGTATGAACAAATGAGGTTTCAAAATATGCCTCCGTCCAAATATATACATATTATCTACTATGTTGGAAATTGTCGATGTCAAGATCAGAGAAAGGGGTGGTCATATGAATGAAAGATATGAAAACGGTTGCAAAATCAGATATAGCGCGACTTTGACAAATTTTCGAACAATTTGTGAACTCCCTGTGAATGATTGACAAAAGGTAGCCTTAAATTTATATTTAATAAGTGATTGCATTAATTGACAGGATTATTTCATCCGTGATATTGCAGGTAGATTACCGCTGTTTGCGCCGGATGGTAGTCTACGAAAATCGGAAAAGTGGGGTAGATCAATGATGAAACGGTGGCAGGCTGTAAAGCGTCTCCTTCCTTTGTTGGCCGTGTTTTCTTTGCTCTTGTCCGGCTGCGGCCGTGAGGACTTATCAGTATTAAGACCACAGGGTCCGGTAGCTGAAGGGCAATTGGATTTAATTAAGCTGTCGATATCGATTATGGTTGTCGTGGTTATTGTTGTATTTGCCATAGCGACGTATGTGCTGATTAAATTCCGCAGAAAACCGGATCAGAACGAGGTTCCGGAGCAAGTAGAAGGAAACTTCAAGCTAGAGATCATCTGGACGGCTATTCCGCTGCTCCTTGTACTCGTGCTTGCAATTCCTACTATTCAAAAGGTTTTTGCTTATGGAGAGAATGATTGGAACGACAAGGATGCAATTCAGGTAAAAGTTACAGGCCATCAGTTTTGGTGGGAGTTTGAGTATCCGCAGTACGGTGTGAAAACTGCACAGGAAATGCTCATACCTGTGGATAAGAAAATCGCTTTAGAGTTGAAAACGGCAGATGTGCTCCACTCTTTCTGGGTTCCATCGCTTGCGGGTAAAATGGATACGAATACAGAAGGAAGCGTCAACAATATGACGATTAGTACACCTAACGCAGGTACATACATCGGTAAGTGCGCCGAATTGTGCGGACCATCACATGGATTCATGGAATTCCGAGTGAAAGCGGTTGACCAAGCTTCGTTCGATCAATGGGTTGAAGCAACGAAAGCACCGGCTGTACTTCCAGAAGACACGCAGCTTGCTGAGAAGTTTAAGACAAATTGCCTCTCTTGCCACGCTGTGGGTGACCAAGGTGGATTTACGGGTCCTAACCTGACAGGTATGGGATCGCGTGAGACCGTAGCGGGTATCTTGCTGAATGATACGAACGGTGCAAAAGGCTCAAAACCGGCAAAAGACAACCTTGTGGAATGGCTTTCTGATCCACAGGCTGTTAAACCAGGCAACCTGATGCCTGCTCCGAAGGATCTCGGATTGAGTGATCAAGAGATCGAGCAGATTGCCGAATACTTGGCCAATTATAAATTGGAGTATTAATACAGCAAGAACTTTTAAAGGGGGTACCAAACTTGGCTCATGCTCATAGCCATAGCGTCAAGCGCTACACGGGGTTAATGGACTGGCTGACGACCGTTGACCACAAGAAAATCGCAATATTATACTTGGTGGCAGGCGGCCTGTTCTTCGGTATCGGCGGTATTGAGGCGATTCTCATTCGTTTGCAGCTGATTAAGCCGATGAACGATCTTATCTCGGCGCAAGTATTTAATGAATTGATTACAATGCACGGAACAACGATGATCTTTCTCGGCGTCATGCCTATTATCTTTTCGTTGATGAACGCGATTATTCCGCTTCAAATCGGTGCACGTGACGTCGCGTTTCCGTTTCTGAACTCGCTCGGATTTTGGACGTTCCTGTTCGGTGGACTTTTGCTGAACTTGAGCTGGGTTATGGGTGGAGCTCCGGATGCGGGCTGGACAGCATATACACCGTTATCCAGTACAGAATACAGTACAACTCGTGGGGTTGACTTCTATACCATCGGTCTGCAGATAGCAGGTCTCGGTACTTTGATCGGTGGTATCAATTTCCTGATAACCATCATTACGATGCGTGCTCCAGGGATGTCTTTCATGAGAATGCCGATGTTTACATGGACTTCATTTATTACATCAGCAATGATCCTGTTTGCTTTCCCGGCTGTAACGGTAGGTCTGGTTCTGCTGAGCTTTGACCGGATTTTAGGGGCTAACTTCTTCGATGTAGCAGCGGGTGGTAGTCCTGTACTCTGGCAGCATATTTTCTGGATCTTCGGCCATCCTGAAGTATATATCCTGATTCTGCCTGCCTTCGGTATCATATCCGAGGTTGTCCCGACATTCTCGCGTAAGCGCTTGTTCGGTTACAGCTCCATGGTGTTCGCGACGATTCTGATCGCCTTCCTGGGCTTCATGGTCTGGGCTCACCATATGTTCACGACAGGACTTGGTTCGGTAGCAAACGCACTGTTCTCGATCGCAACGATGCTGATTGCGGTACCTACCGGTATCAAAATCTTCAACTGGCTCTTTACGATGTGGGGTGGACAAATCCGTTTCACGAGTGCGAACTTGTTTGCTATCGGATTTATACCGACCTTTGTTATGGGCGGTGTAACGGGTGTCATGCTGGCTTCTGCACCTGCTGACTTCCAGTTCCATGATACGTATTTTGTCGTAGCCCATTTCCACTACGTTATTGTAGGCGGATTGGTCTTTGGACTGTTTTCCGGATTGCATTACTGGTGGCCGAAGATGTTCGGCTCCCTGTTGAACGAAGCTATTGGTAAATGGACGTTCTGGTTTTTCGCGATCGGATTCCACATGACATTCTTTGTACAACATTTCCTTGGTTTGCTCGGAATGCAGCGGCGGATCGTAAGTTATCTTCCGAATCAGAATTTCGACTTGATGAACTTCATCAGTACCATCGGAGCTATTCTGATGGGAGTCGGTGTTCTTCTCTTCCTGGGCAACATTTTCATTACAGCGCGCAAGCCAAAAAATGCTCCAGCCGATCCTTGGGAAGACGGACGTACGCTGGAATGGAGTATTCCATCTCCTCCTCCGGAGTATAACTTTAAGCAGATCCCGCTTGTACGTGGTCTCGATGCTTTCTGGAAAGAGAAAATGGCAGGTAGCAAACAGATGACTCCGGCTGAACCGGTTGGTCCGATCCATATGCCTTCACCAACCATTTTACCTTTCGTTATGTCGCTTGGTCTTTTCATTGCAGGTCTTGGTTTTATGTTTAGTACCGAAAAGTTCTCGAACTCCTTTATGAGTTTGATCTTCAATAATTACATTGTTCTGATTATCGGCCTTGTGATAACGTTCGGCTCTATGCTTGTTCGTTCTCTGTACGATGATCATGGTTATCACATTGAGCCTGAAGAACTGGAAGAGGAGGTAAAAGCATGACATCCGCACACGCAGAACCGGTAAACGGAGAACTTCCTCACGAGCCGGAAAAAGCGACCTTGGAAGGCCGTAATAAGATTATCGGAAACTGGCTCTTCCTTGGCGGAGAGGCTGTTCTCTTCGGCACATTGTTCGCAACGTTCCTGGCTTTACGAAATCAGAACAACGAGGGTCCAACAGCTAATGAATTGTTCTCGCTGCCGCTTACGGGAGTGGCAACATTCATCCTCCTACTCAGTAGCTTGACCAGTGTATTCGCCGTTCAGGCGATGCACAAACATAATGTGAAATCTCTTAGAATGTGGCTTATGGTTACCGTTGGCTTGGGTCTGGCGTTCCTGGGTATTGAGATTTATGAGTTCTATGAGTATGTCGTACACAAAAACTTCGGTATGACGACCAGCGCATTCTCTTCTGCATTCTTTACCTTGGTCGGCTTCCACGGCGCTCACGTGGCGTTCGGGGTAGTTTGGATTAGCGTACTGATCGGGCAGCTGTTTAAAAAAGGACTTACTGTAGTTACAGCACCAAAAATTTATGTGTCTGCTATCTACTGGCATTTTATTGACGTGGTATGGGTGTTCATTTTCTCGGTCGTATACCTACTTGGAAAGGTGGGCTAAGGGATGACTGCAGATCAACAGCAATCAGATCGTCACGCGGTTAAACATCGCCACAGACCGGAAGGTCCACAGAAACACATTATTGTGTTTATTTTCTCCATCGTGCTTACAGCAATCGCCTTTGCGGCGGTTGCTGCTGGTGATATAAACCCGGTGTTTACGGTGATCCTGCTACTGGTTATGGCGCTACTGCAGGTGTTCGTACAAATGGGTTACTGGATGCACATGAAGGATAAAGGCCATCTGATGCCTATCTTGTTTATGATCGGCGGATTTTTTGTAGCTAGTACAGCTATCGTCATGGCATTATTTTGGGTTTGGTGGTAAACTGAAAAAGAGGTGGGCTCTGCGCCACCTCTTTTTTTCAAAATTGCAAATTTGCATGAGACTCACGGTTTATACTGTGCTTGTGCTCCCTCAGAAACGGTTACTGTCCGCTGTATGGACGGCAAAACCGTTTCTGTTCTGTTAGAAGGGCTTTGTCACAATTTAGACAGAATTTTACCCGGTAAAGGGAGGTTTTGGGCATGCTGGGTTTAGAATATTTTAGTTTCGAGGCTAAATGGAGTCCCGTGTTTCTCGCATTCATGCTGCTGGTGACCGCAGGTTATTTCTTGCTGACAGGACCGCTCAGCAGTAGGTTCCAAAGCAGTGAGCCTGTATCAGCAGGAAGAAAAGTGCTTTTTGTCTCCGGTATGTTAGCGATGTATATGGCTCATGGTGGGCCCATTGACCTACTGGGACATACGATGTTTTCATTCCATATGGTTAGTATGGCGCTGTCCTATCTAATGGCTACGCCGCTGCTGATTCTCGGTACTCCGGTGTGGATGTGGCGTACGATAGAACGAAAAAATCCATTTAAGAAGCTCGGTTTCCTGACACGCCCGATTCTTGCCTCAGTCGTGTTCAACGGTTTGTTCTCGTTCTATCATATACCAGTTATCCATGACTTTGTTATGCTAAACTTCACGGTGCACCGGATCTATTATGTCATCTTGTTCATCAGCTCGTTTACGATGTGGTGGGCAATAATTCAGCCAATCCCTGAGAAGGACAAGAGTTCCGGTTTGTTGAAGATGGGATATATTTTCCTGAACATGGTACTTTTAACCCCGGCATGCGCATTAATTATATTCGCTCCTGAGCCTTTGTATGCAACGTACAGTGACCCTAATACATGGGCGAAAGCGATGGGTTACTGTGTGCCCGGAGATACATCATTTCTCCTGGAGCAGTTTGGCGGTCCAGCTTTCTTCGGGTATCTTGCACCTGAGATCGACCAGCGGGTAGGCGGAATTACTATGAAGTTTTTCCAGGAGATCATCTTTGCATCGATGCTGGCCTATGTATTCTTCCATTGGTACAAACGGGAAAATAAAGAGGATGATCCAATGCCGACAGAACCGCCTGCTAGTAAACTGAATCAAGCGTAATTTTATGGAGGAGGATATTCATGGATTTGTACACACTGTTTCCCACTATTAGCACCACGTTTATCGTCATCAGCGCCGTGCTCGTTGCGATTGGTTGGAGACTCATCATCAAAGGAAAGAGAGAGCAGCATAAGAAGGTTATGATATGGGCTGCTATCACAGCGATTATCTTCTTTATCATCTATTCTTCACGTACCATATTTATCGGCAATACTTCATGGGGAGGACCGGATGACCTGAAACCATATTATCAGGTATTCCTGATTTTCCATATTACACTGGCTACCGTAGCTGCGGTATTCGGCCTCACAACCCTTACTCTCGGGTTTAAGGAGAAGTATTCCAAGCACCGGAAATGGGGCCGAGTAACTGCAGTCATTTGGTTTTTCACAGCAATTACAGGTGTTGCGGTGTATTCACTGCTGTATGTTTTGTATCCGGGCGGTCATACGCAGCCTATGTGGAAAGTTATTTTCGGTATGTAAGTGGTCGTAAATTAATGATATTAAATACATGAAACGTATCCGGCAGGTCTTAACTGCCGGATTTTTTTGTGCACCAAATTTGGAATAATTAGGGTTGACACCTGTAAATCAGCACTATATACTGTGTATAAAGATATACACACTGAGCACAGATAAGCACAGTTATATGACATGGATGGAAGGGTGAACGGAGTTGCAGATCGTCAACCATGCGTTGAAGATTGTGTCTAGAGACATCAAGTGTGATAAGTTCCAGTGGTTGTGGACCATTATTTTTATGCTCTACATGGCAATCTCATTCAGCTTTATGATGAACAGCTTGTTTAAGGATCATGAATTTTTTAATCCGTTTGCTGATTTTCTTATGCTGCTCGTGAGCCCTCTGATGGGACTCTTTTTCTCAAGAAGATCATTCAAATATTTGAGTGAGGACTCATACACCCAGATGCTGTTCTATTATCGGAGTATTCCGGTTCCTACAGAAGCCGTAATATTGAGCAGAGCCTTTATGGGCTTAACCGCTTTTGTTATGAATGGAATTATTTATTTCGGGGTTACTTACGCAATTGCATCGAACCTTAGATCTTACATGGACTTGGCAGCTTACGCTGCTTTCGCGATTAGTTGGCTCGGAATCGGAATTCTGATTAACGGACTGTTCATCTATTTCGAATTTATGAGCAGCGGAAAGGCCTATTTCTGGTTTACCATTCTGCTTATGTTCATTTTTGGAGTTATCATGCTGGGATTGGTATTCGTAGGTGGTTTCAAGATAAGCCTGTTTGGTTACTTTGTAGTTGCTTCGTATAAATGGAAGCTGTTATCGCCAGTGATGTGGGGCTCGTTAGCTCTAGGACTTACAGGATATATACTGATGTGTCGGTTGACTTATAAGCGTATGCAGTTAAGGGATCTATCATGATGAACATCATACGAATGTTTCGCTGCGCCGCGAATTATGTAGACAAGGTGAGGTGAAAGAGGTGCGAATCCCGATTCAAATTAATGAGCACAGTGCTGAGCCCTTGTATCACCAGATTAAGACGCAGTTAAGGTCACTTATCATCAGCGGACAGATCGAGGAGGGGACACTTTTGCCGTCGATAAGGGAATTTGCCAGTGGTTTGAACTGTAGTGTTATAACGGTTCGGCGGGTGTATCAGGACCTGGAGAATGAAGGCTTGCTGCGAACGCGACAAGGAACTGGGACATTCGTTGCCGGCGTCGGCGATCAGATGCGGGAGCGATTTAAGCGGGATACCGTTGTTGAAGCTTTAACGGCTGCAGTCGATACGGGTCTCTCTGTACATTGCAGTGAAGAAGAATTGAAATCGATCTTCATGGAAATTGTTGAGCAGAAATATCATGGGCAAGAGGGAGGTGAAGCCAATGGAACCCCAGTTGATTGAGATGCGTAATATCATCAAACGGCGTCGTACCAAAAGCATAGGGCCCTTAAATCTGTCGATTCCGGAAGGATACATTATTGCTCTGGTCGGACCGAACGGCTCAGGGAAAAGTACCATATTGAATATGATGATTCAGACGGTGTTTCCAGATGAAGGGGAAATCAGCTGGTTCGGTAGGCTTTTTCCTAAAGGTCTGCCCTTGGAAATCCGACAGCAAATCGGTTATGTTCCGGAGCAGCTGAGTATAGAGGAGAAATATATGACGGTTGATGATGCAGCCGCGTTCCGTTCTTCCTGGTACGACAGCTGGGATGGTTACTTTTTTGACGAGCTGCTATCCAAGTTTGGCGTTCCTCGCGGCGTCAAGCTGAACAAGATGTCCAAGGGAGAACGGCGGAAATTCGAAATAGCAGCTGCCCTGGCTCCTCGGCCCAAGCTACTGCTGCTGGATGAACCTTCTTCGGGTCTGGATCCGTTTGCCTGGAAGCTGATGATGGAACAGCTTAGGAGTTGCATGAAAGATGGGAAGACCACAATTGTATTGTCCACACATATTGTGGATGAAATCCGTAGGCTTGCCGATTATATTATCCTCATGCATCACGGGAAATATCTCGGTATGGTAGAGAAGGATAGCCTGCTGGACAACTGGAAGGAATGCTGGGTTACAGGAGATGCTTCTCTGGTCAGCGAATTGCCGGGCATTGTAAGTTGGAAACAAGAAACGGCAACTACCGTCTCTTTTGTTACAACGGAATGTTTGGAAGTCGAGAGAATATTACAATCTGCCGGCATATCATTTCATCAGACCCGCAGTTTGGAGCTGGATGAAGTGCTGAACTTATGGATACATGGGAATAAACCTGCCGGAGTGCAGGAATAGGAGAGAGGAGTTCATACAATGCAACGATTGCAATTGGAAAATGTGGTTAAGATTTATGCCGACAAAACGGCAGTCAATCAGATTTCACTTCAAGTGGAAGAGGGGGAGATCTACGGTCTTCTCGGAGCGAACGGTGCCGGCAAAACAACTACCATGCGTATGGTGTTAGGACTTATTTATCCTGATGAAGGTACGATTTTGTACAATGGCAAGCCGTACCGTAAAGAGCTGCGTCGTATTATGGGATATCTTCCTGAAGAGCGTGGCTTGTATCCGAAAGTTAAGGTAAGCGAGCAAATCTCGTATCTGGCGCAATTGCGGGGAATGTCAGCCAAGGAGGCCGATAAGAGTCTTCGTTATTGGCTTGATCGCTTTGAAGTGCCGGAATATTATAATAAGAAGATTGAAGAGCTTTCCAAAGGTAATCAGCAAAAAATGGGCTTTATCGCCGCTGTGGTTCACAATCCGCAAATTCTGATTCTGGATGAAGCGTTCAGCGGTCTCGATCCGGTTAACGTGGAATTGCTGAAGACAACGGTTAAAGAACTTCGCGACAAGGGCACGAGCATTTTGTTCTCCACACACCGGATGGAGCATGTTGAGGAGCTGTGCCAGAACATTACGATTTTGGATCGTTCGAACACGGTTGTTAAGGGTAACCTTAAGGAAATCAAATCTGGTTATCCCCGTGAAGAGGTGCTGCTAGGAACTTCAAGTGAAGTGAAGGGCCTAGAGCAGCTGCCGGGTATAACTGGAGTCAGCCGAACAGAGGATGGCTACTCTGTAAGAATCAGCAATGTGGACGCGGCCCAGGCTATCCTGAATACAGCGATGTCACAGAGCGTCATACACCGGTTTGAAGTGAAGGAACCAACGTTAAATCAAATATTCATTAAGGCGGTAGGTGAATCCAATGAATAGTATGTGGACAGTTATTCGATTTACATTTATGAATAAGGTGAGAACCAAATCTTTTATCGTCACCACCTTGATCTTTGCACTTTTAATTTCAATCGGAGTGAATCTTCCTTATATCATTCAAATGTTTAGTGGTGAAAAAGCAGGTGCGCCTGATAAAATCGGTCTGGTGTATGAGCAGCAGCAACAGCTTGCAGAAGATTTGACCAAAACGATGAGCGGTCTTACAACAAACTATGAGTTGGTCAAATACGATAAGCTGGATGAAGCTGTCTTGAATAAAGATGTAGCAGACGGGGTTATCGAAGGTTACATTAAGTTCGAAGCACAAGAGGGAAGCAAATTCCCGGCAGTTATATACAGCTCGGAGGACGAGGGAATTGATCCGGAGCTTCAGTCCACGCTTCAGGCGGCTCTTCAAGGACCGAAAACACGTAGCGTTGTTGAAGGATTGACGCTGACGGACGCACAAATTAATGAAATCAACACACCCGTTCAGATTAGTTCTCAAAGTGTTGCTGATCTGAAGGGCGGAGCAGCAGGTGGTGTGACTGCCGGTGAACACCCCGGTGAAGAAGCTATCAATTATGCAGTCGTATACGCACTTGTTATTTTGTTCTTTGTTACACTGATGGGAACAGGTAACATGATCGCTTCTGAAGTAACAACAGAGAAAAGCTCCCGTATTATGGAGATTCTGATTACAAGTGTATCTCCTTTGAGCCAAATGTTTGGTAAGGTTATCGGTATGTTCTTGCTTGGTCTTGCACAGATTGTCACTTTCGGTGTGGTTCTCGTTGTAAACTTGATGCTGCCACACAATATCGATACTTTTGCATCGCTGGATTTGAACCTGAGCGCGATTGATCCTATGCTGCTGGTGTTCGGTATCGTCTTCTACATTTTTGGTTACTTCCTGTACGCAGTGATTTACGCAGCTGTTGGTTCCATCGTAAGCCGTACGGAAGATCTTGGTCAGGCTATTATGCCAATTACGATGCTGTCGCTCGCTGCATTCTACATCGCAATCTTCAGCCTGGCAGCTCCGAATTCAACGCTGATGAAAGTATCAGCATACATTCCGTTCTTCTCGCCAACCTCGATGATTGTACGGATCGGATTGGGTAATCCGCCAATGTGGGAGATTCTTGCGTCACTTGCCATTCTCATCGTATCGATCTTCATCTTGGGCTGGTTGTCAGCGAAAATTTATCGCACCGGCGTTCTGATGTACGGCAAACGTCCGTCCTTCAAAGAACTGGTTAAAGCGATGAAAGCTTATAAGATGTAATTAAAGAATAAATATTGCGAGAATTTTTACTCAAGTCCAAAATCAGTGCTTGCATTAGGCAATGAAGCCGCTACGTGGATGGATCGTTCTTACGATCGCTGTTGTCCCCAAATTTCTTATGAATCAACTTTTAAAGTGGATAAAATTCGGGGACAGTGTATGCTTACGAAGCGAGCTTTCCTGTGGAAAGCTTTCAGGCGAACGCTTCGCTTCTTCAGATCGATTCCATCCCCTCCGCTACTTTGCTTTTATGTCAAGAACTGATTATAAGATTGAGCCAGAATTTTACTTTATATCTACTACAGAAGGAGAACTTAAAACATGAAAAATTGGAAACGGTCGCTCTTATCACTCATGATTTCTGTGGGTTTGCTTGCAACAGCGGCCCCGGTAATGGCTGCTCCGCAGCAACCGGCCTTGAAGGTCGATAACGAAAACGTTGAATTTGCAATGAGTGCACCTATTGTGGATCAGGGAACAACGATGGTACCGCTGAGAACAACACTTCAGAGCTTGAATGTTAAGCTGAAAAATGTACAGAATGGCACCATTCATGTGGTTATTGACGGCAAGGAGATCGCACTGAAAAGTAAGACGAAGCTGATTAATGGTGTGACGTATGCACCGATCCGAACCGTTGGTGAAGCTGCAGGTTACGAAGTCCGTTGGGATCAGAAATCCCGCACCGTGCTGCTTGTCTCCAAAGTAACTGGAGAAGCCGCCCGCGGTTTCATGTGGGAAGTGGAGAATAACGGAAATACCGTATATCTGGTAGGATCAATGCATATTGCGGACGACAGCTTCTACCCGCTGCGTTCGGAAATTGAAGAGGCTTTTGTTGAAGCGGACTATCTGGGTGTGGAGATTGATATTAGTAAAGCAGCAAATGAAGAGCAACAGAAGCTAATTATGAATATGGGGATGTATCAGGACGGTACAACACTGAAGGATCATGTGTCCAAGGAAACGTATGCGAAGGTTGAGGGAATTCTGAAGCGGAACGGAATGGAATCGAACGCGCTAGATGCGTTTAAGCCTTGGGTTGTCGAGACGACGATGAGCAGCCTTAAATCGGCAGCGGCAGGTTACGAAGCAGCTGCGGGTATCGATCTGTATTTCATCCAGAAAGCCGTTGAACGCAAAATACCGGTTCTGGAGTTGGAATCCTATAAGTCCCAGCTGGGCATGTTCGATGGGTTCTCCGATAAATTACAAGAGAAGAATCTGAATGCTACATTGGATAACTTCGACACCCTTGACGACACTATAAACCAAATGGCCGACATGTGGAAATCAGGGGATGACCAACAATTGCTTGAGCTCACCAACAGCATGGCCGTTGATCCAGAGTATAACAAAGCGATGTTGGTTGATCGGAATATTGGCATGGCCGATAAAATCGATGGTTATCTGAAAAGCGATAAGAAAGAAGAGTATTTTATCGTAGTTGGCGCAGCCCACTATCTGGGTAAAGATGGAGTCATCCAACTGCTTCGAGATAAAGGATATACCGTCGTGCGCAAATAACCTTCTGGCTCTAAGGGGCTTTGAACCTTTTAGTTGGTACAGTACTTATCAAGTGAGAATATCACCATTAGTTGATATGGAAAAGGACGAAGGGGGTGTCCCAAAAGCCATGAAATGGCTGCTTGGGACACCCTTCGTTTATTTCTGAATTAAATTCAGATTTTCGTACAAAAAGACGAAAGTGAAGCTAGAGAAGACAAGTGTAGTTGCATAGCTTCAATGGCCGCTGTCATGTCTAGTTGCAATTTTAATGCGGCTTCGTTATCGTAGCATTAAGATAGTGACTATTATTCGTGTTAGGAGATTCAGAGGATGAGCAAAAAGATTTTGATTGTTGAAGACGACGTTCATATATCCAAAATCATTAAAATGAATCTCAATATTGTGAGCTACGAAACGATGGAGGTTTACGATGGCGAAGCTGCGCTTGAGCTAGTGCAACAGGAAAAGTTCGATCTCATTTTGCTGGATGTCATGATACCGAAACTGGACGGCTTTGAACTTATGGAACGAATTAAGCCGTACAATATTCCGGTTATTTTTTTGACGGCAAAAAACTCGGTCTACGATAAAGTAAATGGACTAAAGCTCGGGGCAGACGATTATATGGTGAAGCCGTTCGAAGCGATTGAATTGCTTGCTAGAATAGAAACGGTATTACGAAGATATGGTAAAGAAGAACGTGTACTGGCATTCAAAAATGTGATTGTTGATTTAGACAAGCGGGAAGTAACAAAACAGAATGCAATTGTGGAGCTAACGCCCAAGGAATATGATTTGCTTGTCGTGCTGATGAAAAACAAAAACATCGCGTTATCTAGAGAGCAATTTATCGATAAAGTATGGGGCGGAGATTATTACGGCGAAACAAGAACAGTGGATATGCATATAAAAACGCTGCGCAAAAAGCTAGAGCTGCAAGATTATATTAAAACGATTTATAAGCTTGGCTATCGGTTGGAGGATTGAGAGGATGAAATTTTGGCAAAAAATTTACGTCTTCTCTATTCTAGGATTCGTTATTGTTTTCAATGCTGCTTCCATTATGGTCATCGAGCGGAGCCATACTCGAATGCTCCAAGGGGAGATTAACAGTGCGCTAAGCCAAAATATGAGTATTCATTCCACCGTCGATGCGGTTGTGCCGATTTTCCGTATTTATGATTCGATTGATTATGAGAAAACAGTGTTGACGAGAATTTCCAATGAATTTGTAAGCAAAAATCCGGGTGCTTATTTGGATATCCGAGATGAGGAAGGCCGAGAAATCTTTAGCAATATTGATTTTCAAATGCCGTCAAAACGCTCGGAGCTAGATGGGGTGAGTGTCGATCAGATCAACTATGTACTGCGGGATATCGATGATCGAACCATTTTGTTTACATCCAACATTGCGGACATTAACGGGAAGAGTTATCTATTTACTTACATGATGGACGTTACACCCGTATATCAAGACCGTGTAGAACAATATCAATTTTTTATAAAAGTGGATGTGGCGGCTTGTATCGTTTTTATGATATTTATGTTTTTTGTTAGTCGTAGACTGACGAGATCGATTGAACAGTTAAGCCGGACGGCTCAAGTTATTGCGAAGGGTAATTTCTCAGAACGTGTTCATCTGAATTCAAAAGATGAAGTAGGTATAATGGCTCACAACTTTAACGTTATGGCTGGCGTAGTCGAGGACAAAATTACCCATCTAGAGCGGAATAATGAACAAAAGCAACGATTTATAAACCATTTTACGCATGAATTAAAGACGCCGCTTACCTCTATTATCGCCTACTCTAATTTTATGAGGACGACGAAATATAACGAAGAATTGTTTCTGGAAGGTCTGAATGTTATTTATTCAGAGGGAAAACGCTTAGAGTCGCTGTCCTTAAAGCTGATGAACTTGATTATGATGCAGGGCGACAATTTTCAGTTGGAGCGGCACGATTTGGGATCGATCATTGTAGAGATGCAGTCTACGCTTACTATGATGGCTCAGGAAAAGCGAGTGAAAATCATCTTCGAATGCGAGCACGGTGAGCTTCAATTGGAGCAGGGTTTGATCAAAGTGTTAATCTTTAATTTAATGGATAATGCGATCAAAGCCTCTGACGAGGAAGGGACTATCATACTTCGCACAATATGGCATGATGGTAGTTGTATCCTTGAAGTCATTGATCAAGGGATTGGGATTGCTATGGAGCATCAGAATAACATATTTGAACCATTCTACATGGTGGATAAATCTCGAACAAGAAGCCGGGATGGGGCTGGGCTCGGTCTTTCAATATGCCAAAGCATTGCGAATGTTCATAACGCCGTTATTACGGTAAAGAGTACCGAAGGCGAGGGAACAATAGTCGAGGTTTTGTTCGCTCCTATCCATACACAGGGAGGAATGGAGAAATGAACAAGCTTAATGTTGTTATGTTAAGTATAGTATTCATGATACTTATGACAGGATGCGGGGGCGTGTTTGATCAGATTCCGAAAGACACCGTAATGGTAAAGAAAATCACGAAGGAAGAGAATGCGAATGAAATGGAATATGAAGGCGTGCTCTCTCAAGATGCTGTAAAGACACTTAGTCTAAATGCGGTTAATACGTATTTTGGCGAAAATATAGGGATGGAAGAGCTCGAGTATGAGCTATTGTTTATTGATCAGATTAAGGATTTGCTTAGAGAAGCGGAATCCGGGGTCATTTCTAGCGTAGAACCCAGAGTCATCTCTAGCGCAGAATCCGCAGTCATTCCTAGACCGGTAGAAATACCGCAAGTAAAACGGCGCTATCAAGCGGATTTAGAGCCGATTTCTAGTGGATTGTATTATGCAACGCTAACCAAGCGGGCTGACCCACAGGAAAGTTATGAAATTGTACTGAATGCCAAGGATGGGGATATCATAAAAGTTTTAAAGGGAAGGATCGTCCGGGGTTTTCCTAGCTATAGCGAGGAAGATTTGGCTAAAGTTATCGAGTTAGCCAGTCCTTTTATTGAAAAGAGGGGAAGCTACTCGTTGTCCGATCTGTCGTTTAATAACGCTATAACCAGATGGGGCAATGTTGCGGAGCTATATTATACGAGCAAGGACGGTAATGAGTTGAAATATAGTGTTATGGTTGATGTGAGGGCTCAAAAAGTTGTCGGCTTTAATAAGGATGTTATGGCGCTCATTAGCTACTATACGTAGCATTAAATATGAAGTTAAACAGAGCAATTTATTATATCTATATTCTGAAGGCTAATCGCCAACGCGATTAGCCTCTTGTCATTTTTAGGTAAATATTTTTTACAACTTCAATACAACTCCATCTAACTTATCATATATCTCCTCCCTATACTGATAGAGTGAAGCTGTGGAACGAAGAGTCAGCATGAACGAGAAAGGGAGAACAAACGTGAAAAAATCTATTGTTATTTTAATGGCAATTATTATGGTCATCGTTACTGCGTGCAGCAATCCGAGTAATGGCAACGTGGGAGAAACAAATACATCTACAGAGGGAAAAGGGAACACTTCGGCAGGGAAAGAAGGAAGTGGGACAACGCCGTCTAAGGATGGGAAGGATGGCAAGAAGAACAACACGGATAAAAAAACGATCGTCATTTCTACCTTTTATCACGGGGATTTCTTCTTAGAAGCAAAGAAGAGATATGAAGCAAAGTACCCTCATATTACAATCGATGTTCAATATGTTGAATCTACGGATGCAGATTCTGAGGCTAAGCTGGAAAAGCACGAGAAAACGATAGGAACGGCAATGTTATCGGGTAAAGGACCTGATCTGATTGAGATGGATCAGTTGCCAACCGAGAGCTACGTAAACAAGAAGCTGCTAGTTAATTTGGGCACTATGATGGATCAGGACGACACTTTTAATAGGGACGACTATTTCAATAATATATTTGAAGGAATCAAAGTAAATGGTGGATTATACGGAATGCCAATGGGCTTTTTCGTTTACGGGCTTATTGGCGATGAAACGATGATCGAGAAGAGTGGCGTAAAAGTCGACGACAGTAATTGGAATTGGAGCCAATTTGCCAACAAAACGAAGGAAATTAGCAAGACTGTGAACGGTGGAGCATCGGGGCTAGCTGTAGGTGGATCTGCAGGTATAATTACAGCGGATTTTAAAATTAGTGAATTTGTTAGTGAATTTGTTAACGACCAGTATGCAACGTTTGTAGATCAAGAAAGCGGGAAAGCAAATTTTGAATCCACTGCTTTTATCGATTTGCTTAAGGAAGTAAAACGTTTAGTGGATGAGAAAGTTATTGATCCAGCAGCGAGTAATGTTATTTTTCGAGAAACTCAAATTAACTCCCCCGGCGACTATGTACGTGCGCTGAAGCAGAGTCAATTTTACCCGAATAACTCTGATTTCAAGTCTAAGCTTTACTTAAGACCGAATGGAAGCGGACAGGAAGCAGGGGGTTATTTTAGAACATATCGAACGGTAGGCCTTAACGCGAAGTCTGAAGTTAAGGAAGAGGCGTGGCACTTCTTGAAATTTATGATGTCTGAAGAGATGAAGGATGCAGCAAGCAGTTCGGGATTTCCATTAAATAAAAAGTCCTACGCATTGATTGCCGAAAAGGCATTGGAAAAAGGGAAAGTAGAGTCTGATCAGCCGATCGGACCGTTAAAAGGAGTCATATATGACATTACAAAAGAGGACATCGACGACTTGGAAAAGTTTCTGGTCAACGCGAAGTATCCCGTACAATTCAAGGAATCTAAAATCAATGAAATCATAACAGAAGAGTCCCACGCTTATTTCACTGGGCAAAAATCGCCCGAAGCGGTGGCAGGGCTTATTCAAAACAGGGTGACCACTGTATTAAACGAATAGGAAAGTAAATAGGGATGGGCCCTGAACAGTTGGTGCAGGGTTCATTCTCTCTTTCGGAAATGGTGAAGGAGGTATAAAGGTGAAAGGCAATCTTTTCTGGAGAAAAATGAGGGGTAAGCTGCGTCAAGACTGGACCGTTGCAGCTCTGTTTCTGGCACCAAGCCTGATCGGTTTTTCAATCTTTTATCTCGTTCCGTTCGGCATGGGATTTCTTTATTCGTTCCAGGATAGTACGGTCGATGGTTCATTTGTTGGATTTGATAATTACGATGCATTGCTTGCAAGTTCTTCTTTCCGCAAGGCAGCAACGAATACGTTTCTGTTCACAAGTGTGAGCGTGCCGCTCATGATCGTGTTGTCTTTGTTGCTTGCTCAGTTGTTAAACAAAAGGTTATTTCTTCGGAATTGGCTGCAAACTGCTTTTGTATTGCCACTTGTCGTACCAGTAGCATCTATCGTTATGATCTGGCAAATCTTATTTGATTGGAATGGCACCTTAAATGCATGGCTGCAGAATTTTGGTCTGGAGCGGATTGATTGGATGAAATCAGAGTGGTCAATTGGTGTGCTTGCAATCGTATATACGTGGAAAAATATCGGGTATAACATCATTTTATTTCTAGCGGGACTACAAAGCATTCCTAAAGACTACTATGAAACGGCAGATATCGAAGGAGCGAGCAGTTTTCATAAATGGTTCCATATTACACTTGTTTATTTGACTCCGACGATGGTTTTTGTTTTTCTGATTTCTATTATTAATTCATTCAAAGTGTTTCGCGAAACGTATCTGATTGCAGGCGATTATCCACATGACCGTATTTATATGTTGCAACATTATATGAACAACATGTTTCTTTCTCTCGATGTTCAGAAACTGACTGCTGCTGCTGTGTTAATGGTATGCTGCATTCTTATTTTTGTAATGATGATGTTAGCTGTCGAACGTCGTTTTAGGGATTCCATGGAATAGGCAAGGTGGTGGGAAAAGTGACTTTCATTCATAAGCTTACTCTATCGTTAATTATGGGTGTGCTGGCTATGATGATGCTGTTACCGATTGTGATCACAGTCGTGAGCTCATTCATGACGGAGGCCGAAATCGAATATAACTATCATCTCATTGGCCAATTGATCAATATTGAAGCAGGGGAAAAGGACGGATTTATTAATGTAAAGCTGCTTCCTGATTGGGTATCTTTCCGTCAATATGCGGAGGTGCTGGTTCACAAACCTGTGTTCCTCCATATGTTATGGAATTCTGTGTTTATGGTCGTACCTATTATTGCTTTGCAAGTGCTGGTTGCGTCATTAGCTGCCTATGCGTTTGCAAAGCTGAGGTTTCCGGGACGAGACAAGTTATTCCTTCTATATGTTTTAACTATGCTTATGCCATTTCAAGTGACACTCGTGCCCAATTATATCATTGCCGATAAGCTGGGGCTGATGAATACAACCTCAGCAATTATATTGCCGGGTATATTCAGTGCTTTCGGTGTATTTATGCTCAGACAGTTCATAATGCATATTCCTAATTCTTATATCGAAGCGGCCAAAATAGATGGGGCGAGGCATTTGAGAATTTTTTATCAAATTATTGTCCCGCTTGTTCAGCCCGGTATTGCTGCGCTCGTCGTTCTACTATTCGTTGATAATTGGAATATGGTCGAGCAGCCGCTTATTTTTCTTGAGGATGCATTTAAACAACCGTTGTCGCTGTATTTGTCGCACATTAATAAAGATGCAAGGGGCGTCGCCTTTGCTGCATCTGTTTTATATATGACTCCGATGGTGCTGTTGTATTTGTACGCTGAGTCTTATTTTGTACAGGGCATTCAGCTATCAGGGGTTAAAGGCTAGTCTATTTACGGGGGGATATGAATGGAAATGCAACCTGCCAGTGAAACGGTATCTGGACGCAAAAGGAGAATTCGTATCTTCTTTAGCTTATTTGTGTTGCTACTCGTTGCATTTACGTTGTTCAGTAATACTTTAATGGCGTTAACGTTGCCTAAGGTTGTAGTTACAACACCGGGAAGAGGGGAACTACAACATACTTTTCAAGGTATGGGAACTGTGAAGTGGCGAGAGGAAACGGCTTTAACGGGCGCTGCGGGAGGCGAAGTTGAGAAGGTCCATGTTAAGGAAGGCGAACCTGTTAAAAAAGGAGCGGTGCTTGTTGTTTACAATCAACAGACTATCGAGCATCAGATAGAGGATGAGCAGGCAAATCTGAGTAGGTTAAAGCTTACGTTAGAGGATCAGCAAAATAGTTATAAGGAAGCTTCGAGTAGTGGCGATGAGAAAGCAATCGCAAAAGCTAAACACGATATGAAGATGACCGGAATAGATGTCGATATTCAAGGACGGAAAGTTCAGAGACTTCAGAAGGATTTGCAAGAAAATAGCGAATTGGTAGCTCCTTTTGACGGGATCGTTACGAAGGTCAACGCAGTGGAAGGACTTGGGTCAAGCGAAGGAGAATCGGATGTCATTATCGCCAATGTGAACCTCGGTTTCGAGTTTGGGTTTGCGGCTCCTGCTTCATTAATTGCTGATTTGGAAAAAGAAGCAAAGCTATTTGTTCGAATAGGAGGTAGTAATACCAGACAAGTAGAGGGGAGAATCGAGGCTATTAAAGATACTGAACCGCTTAGTGAACCAGGAAAAGGTGAAAACACAACGATTTACAAAGCGATGAAGCAACTAGTTATCGCTCTTGAAGATAAAGACTTGAAGGGTGGGGAGCAGGCTGAAACTCAGTTAATCAAAACGATGAGTGATGCCATGATTGTTCCCAATGATGCAATCCACAAAGAGGGGGACAAATCGTACGTATTAAGCGTTGAGGAAAGAAATGGGCCGCTTGGAAACAGTTTTTTTGTTAGACAAACCTACATTACGATCATTGATTCGAATGAAGCCCAATCGGCAGTAGAGGGTTTAATGGAGCATCAACCGATCATTTCTAATAGCAGTGATCCGCTGCAAGAAGGCGATAAGATTCGATTGCACTAGCAAACTGATCCAGAACCAGGCAACCACCAATTTAAACGAATAGGAAAACGAACAGGGAGGTACATTTATGAACAGGCCAAAAAAGACATGTGTGGCAATGGTGCTCAGCGCCGCGGTGTTGAGTCAATTCGTTGTCGTTGACGTGTACGGGGCTTCCGCAGCAGATTCGTCACTTTCCAAATTTGCAGCAGCCGCGTCTAGCCTGACACTGGATAAACTGGGCTCGGTTACTTTGAAGCAGAGCGTCAATGTGAAGCTGACGGGTATGGATATTTTTGCTCAGCCTGACGGGAATATACTAGTATACACGCTTCGTTACAGTAACAGTAGTGGCAGTAGATTAGATCTAATCGATTATTTCTCTAAGGTTTCCACGCCAAGTGGCGCAATCGTAAAAGGAAAAGTAGTTACGAGTGATGCTGGTAAAAGGACGGTGCCTGCGAACAGCAGCCTATCTATGACGTACTATGTGAACATTGGACAATCTGCACAGGTTCACGGATTTAAGGTTTCCATATTCGGATGGGATTTTGACAGTGCCAATTATGAGAAAAAGTTGGGGGAATTCACGATTCCGGCTCAGTATTCAACTGTAGTTCCTGTAGGCAAGAGCAAGAAGATCACGATGAATCATCTTCCTGTTACGGCCAAGGCGGATACTATGCAGAGCTATAAAATCAATGGAAAAGTGTATATAAAATTGGGACTCAGGCTCTCGAATGGGGGGACAAAAGTACTCGATCCAGGATATAAAGCATATCTGAAGTCGGCTGGCGGCTCGGTGTTTGAGCTCATCCCCGATTCGGCCAGCACGAGCTTCAAGTTGCAGCCTCAGGAGAGCAAAATGATCTATTATTGGACGGAGATTCCTTCCACGATGAAAACGAATGGTATGACACTGCAGCTCGCCCAAGAAGACGAAGCTTTGAAAATAAACCTTCCGCTGCAATCGTTCAAGCTTCCTGCGGCAGCTTCGGATATGGCCGTGGCTAAAGGAAAAAGTGTAAAAATGATGATGAAACAGCAGCCTGTTACGGTCAAGACGGAAAGTTTGCAACGAATGAAACATAGTGGGAAAGTGTATATGAGGGTCGGGGTCAATCTCGCAAACGGAGGAACGAAGGTACTAAGCGATCCTGGATATAAAGTACATCTGAAGTCAGCCGGCGGCTCGGTATTTGACCTTGCGCCTGAGGATGATACAGGGAACAGCTTCAAGATTCAGCCAGGACAGAAGAGGACGATTTATTATCTAGCAGAGGTTCCGCCCAATCTTAAAACAGACAATATGACGCTGCAATTCACGCAGGAAGATGAAGCTTTGAAAATGACGCTCCCGGTAAAAACCTTCAAGCTACCCGCTGTTACCGTGGATGTGCCTGTGGCTGAATATGCCATCAAAAAAATATCTGTTAACCATCATACGATTGAAACGCAGTTGAAAAATGCTTCCGTATTTGCTGAGAACGATACCGGTAAATGGAGCCTTCAGTTCCGTGTTAAAAATCTCGGTGAAAAATCAGTGAAGCTGCCGGTTTATGAGCTTTCCATTCAAACGGCTGAAGGCTATAGCATACCGGTGAATGCGAAGGCGCTCGACAATGTTACGCTGAAGCCGCTAGAGGAGAAACTCATTGATCTCAGTGCAGATGTGCCACTACATATGAAACAGAATATGCTGCAACTGCAATTAACTGAGCCTGCTGTGGAAGGAAAGATCAGCTTCCCGGCAGCCCGTTATAAAATTCCTTATGCTCAGGAAGGCAAAAGCCATCTGGGCTTAGAGAATATTATCGAGAACGATCATGGAACATTCGGCGTAAAACTGAACTCATATCAGCGGCAGCCTTGGGGAGATGGGGATCAAATTGTAGCCCGAATCAGCATTCGTAATACGAAAATGTCGACCGTGCAGCTGCCTGAGCTCAAAGCTGCAGTTAAGGCAGGAATGCGCGACCTCAGCAGTACAGCTCAAATCGTGGTACCGAATGAGCAAACGACTCTGGCGCCTAATGAAACCGTAGAGCTATATGTACTTGCCAATGTACCGTATTCCTATAATTTCAATCAATTACGAATTGAGCTTCAGGAAATTTCAGGAGAGGACGTCACGAGGTTTCTGTCGCTAAATACCCGTGCGCTCAACAATGTGATGAACCAGGTTGCTGCAGGTGACTCTTATCGCATCCATACACCGGGCAAGAAAGCAGAAGTCCGTGAACGCATGACTACCGTTTACCATGACAGCAGCTCCAATCTGATTTACACGGAACTGGAGATGGCCAGTCAGGAAACACGTCAATCCAAGCAAGCGCAGTTGGTTGCTTACTATAAATCACCGGAAAACGAGTATTTTGAGGCAGAGGTTAGTCAATCGTCCAACAAAACAAGCCCGAATGGAAAAAATCTGGTTACGGTCTGGAGCAAGCTTCCGCTGAATGTGAATACGTCTCAGCTTGCACTGTATGTCGGCGAAGGTGTAAGCAACGGAAAGCTGACAGATTTGGGGGAAGAATCAACGGCAGCTATTGGATCTATCAATACCGTGGGATTATCACTTAGCCCTAGAGCGATACAACCAGCAACGAATCTGCGAAATGTGGAATTGTTTCCGTACAATCTCTCCATTACGAGAGGAGAAGCTACGCTTAGCGAAGGGAAAAATATGCTCGATACCGTTTTTCATTATAACCTCTCCAGAAATAGCGATTACGAGACAGGCCCTTATGAACACAAGCTCATCATGGAGCTTATTGATCCAACCGGACAATCCACGGAGAAGACTTTAACATTCGGCACCGATTTGACCACGGGGAACAATAAATCATACTCCATTCCATTGAATGGAAACTTCCGCAAAAACGTAAGTGGAGGGGCGGTTCGCATTAATCTGTATGATGAGTTCCAGGGGCGGAGAATGCTGCTCGGAAGTCAGTCGTATCCAATTATTTATGAAGAGAACCCTATCAAAAGAACTGATAGCACAAGCGATTAAGGTATCAGCGAGACGCACATATATCTGTTAGAGGAGAACAACATTTACACATAAGGACTGGGTTTCGCTCATTGCCATATGAATCAGTTTTGCAAGAAATCTTTAGGTTTTAATGGCGTAATCATTGACAAAGTTTAAGTTTAGATTGTGGTACATCCAAAACAACCTTGAAGATATTTATATCTTTCAGGGTTGTTTTTTTACTTGGGAAAAAGTAAAGCAGGTCACCCGAGGATTCCTCCTTGGGCGACCTGCTTTTTAGTGCACACGCACGCAGCAGCGGAGAGGACGAAGCGATTCCGGAGAAGCGAAGCGTTCGCCTTTGTCCCCGAATTTCTTCCGTTGAAGAATCATTCAGGAAATTCGGGGGCAAGAGCGATCGCAGGAACGATTCGTACTCGTAGCGTCTCTATTTCTCCATAGGAATCCTCAACGTCACCTGAGTCCCAACCTCAACGATACTGTTTATGGTTAACCCATACTCTTGTCCATACATTAGCTTGGCTCGATCATGTACATTTTTAAGTCCATAGCCCTTGGATTTCGTTACTAGTAAATGAGGAAGTCGATCTGGCGGAATTCCAATTCCATTGTCATTAATCTGAAAAACAATGCACTGATCTTCCCGTTTTCCTGAAACGCAGATTTTCCCGCCACCTTCTTCTCTATTTTCAATCCCGTGAATAATGGCATTTTCAATTAGAGGTTGAAGCATTAAGTTAGGCATGTGACAAGAAAGAATCTCCTCATCGATTTGATATTCCACATCGAAGTTATTGCTGTGCATGATGAGCTGTATACTCATGTAGGATTGTATATTAAGAATTTCGTCCGAGACTAAGATCATATTGTCGCCCTTATTAAGGGTCGTTCGATAAAACGTGGACAAAAGCTGAGCCATTTCACTAATATCTGTCGCACGGATCCGAATGGCCCGCCAATTGATAAGAGAGAGGGAGTTGTAAAGGAAATGGGGATTTATTTGAGCCTGAAGAGCCTTCATTTCATACTCTTTACGCGCTATTTCCTCGACATACACTTTTTTGATAAGAACTTTAGTTTCGTCCACCATATTACCAAAACCTCTGATCAAATCTCCGATTTCATCTTTAGAATCACTTGAGACCGTAACCTCTAATACGCCTTTCCCAACTTGTTTCATATTTTTATGCAGATGATCAATTCGGGACATCATTTTTCTTGCAAAAAAGGTGCCTGCCATAGCTACGGCGATAATACAGGCTATCATAATCAGTACAATCGTCACAATAATCAACCAAGCAGAGTCGGTAATGAGATTTATCGGCTTATATAAATACACATTCCAGCCAGAGGTTGGAATCATAGATTGCAAAACGGCGTATTTCTCTCCATCCCAACTCAACTCATCAACTGATTTGTTAGCGGTATTAATATTGGAATATCCCTTAAGTCCTTCCGATGAATAGACAGAATTTCCGTTTGAGTCTGTTACGAGGATCTCTGCTCCATTGGATTGTAAGGACTCAAAGGATTTAAACAGGGAAGCATAGTCTACTTGTGTAAACAAAATATTATCTTTCGGATCTTTTTGTTTTGTGTTAAAAATGCGCCCAACGCTGAAAATAGTATTTTCTTCAAAAAACCAAAGGATATCCGTTGTTTTCATGACTTGTGGGTACCAATAAGTGTTTGTGATTTCTTCAATAGGTATAACTGTGTTTCCATGTTTAGGTAGATTGGTTCCCGTATACAGAGTAATTCGTTCGATATCTGTATTCAGAAAACGGGCTGTGAAAAAATTCTGATCAATCACATTTTTTAACTGATCATACATGTCATAAGCACTGTCATACGTGTGACTAGCGGCATTAATGATTTCCTGATTAAAGCTCAAAAATGTAATTATTTTATTGTAGGTATTCAGTTGATTGTTTACAGATTGAACACTTTGCTTCAAATTCGCATTCATATCAGCTTCTGACTGCTTCAACAAGAGAGACTTGGTTTCATAAAAACAAAATCCTCCCAAAACAATAACAGGAATCAAGCTGATTAGCAGAAAAGCAAGCTTGATTTTGGTTTGAAATTTCAGATCGCGAATGATTTGCTTCTGCGCTTGCCATACTTTCATACTCTTTCTCCTGTTACAATAAACTGCCGGAATTTTTCAGGAGTACGACCATAAAAATCTCTATAATTTTGGCAAAAATAGGATACATCTCGATATCCAACGGCGCTGGATATATCTGAAACTTTGAGATGAGTACTTGTTAACAGCTCCTTCGCCTTCTGCATTCGTACGTTTTTAATGAATTTGTTCAAACCACACCCCATATTCTTCTTGAAAATAGAACTGAGGTAATGGGGTGATAAATATACTTTGGCAGCAAGAGAATCCAGACTCAGATCGTCAGCAAAGTGGTCTTCGATATATTTTTTGATGTAAGCAATATCTCGATTAAAAGAGGATTCGGAGTCGGTACATTCCTCCTCAAGCCGCAAGACGTACTCATTAATAATTTTTTTTATATCTCTGATATCTTCAGCTCTGCAAATTTTCTCAATTCCGTGATTTAGCTCCATTTCGGAAACATCCATATGGTGAGTTACAATTTCTTGATAGAGATTAGAAAACATATACTTCACATACAGTTGAGAAAACTGCACTTGTTTTTCATATTTTTGATAAAGAATTTCTGTGTTTGCCTTAAGACCGAATATATCCCGGTTTTTAATATTCGTCCGAATAGTATCCAAAATAGCGCTATCAGATAATTCAGTTTCAGTGGAATAATAAAAGTTATCGTCATTTTCCTCAAATACAAAATGGTCCGGTGAGAAAAATCTGTACTCCATCAGCTGCTCTAATTGGTTTAGTCCTGCAGCCAAATCTCCAATAGCTATGGGTCTCTCGTTAACTGCTACATAGCAGATCAAATTAAATGTATCTAGAATGCTTTCATGAATGAGTCCTGCCATTTCACGATAGGAAAAGCGAGAAGGCACCTTAGCTTCGGGAAATAGTAGCAGACTTTGATATCCATTCAAATTTATATAATCAGCCGGTGTGCCCAATAGAGAAAGGACGAAACTTTCGAACTCCGGTCCGACATGTTCAAAGAAGTTTTTTTCAAATTCAAGCAACAGCATTCTATGGTAACAATCCGGCAGATCCAATGAAACCCCCTTCAAAGAAGGCGGTTCTCCAATGCCGTTGACTAGAGTGAACAGTACATGTTTATTGACATAGGTTTGTTTCATATTCGTTGCTTCATCTACTTGTTTTTGTTCCGTTATTTCATGGATGACTTTTTCCATTGTATCTTGAAATGCATCCACATTGATTGGCTTGAGAAGGTAATCAGACACGCCCAGGGAGATGGCGGTTTTAGCATATTCAAATTCTGCGAAACCACTAAATAGGATAACCTTCAAATGAGGTTGAAGCTTTAGTGCCTCTTTGGTAAGCTGCAATCCATCCATAAGTGGCATTCGAACATCGGTAAACAATATATCGACAGACTGATGGCGCAAAAATTCGAGCGCTTTTTTTCCGTTCTCTGCAAACTCAATTTTAAGAGGAAATTCAAGTTCTTGTATGAGAAAAGCGATGCCTTCTCTTTCTTCCTGTTGATCATCTGCAATTAAAATGGTTAGCATTCGTATCCTCTTTTCAAACGTTATTAATCATAGTTTATTATAAGCCTTTTCAAAACGAATGAAATAGAAGGAGCTGTCATTGTTAAACTGAGTAAAAAATTTGTGTAAAGCGCAAATTATTCATATATACGATCGTGAAGCAAAAATATTAGAATTAGAAACGTATAAGAGTGTAATAGTGTAACCAATTTGAAACAAGCCGGCGTTTTGAAATCGTTACCACTAAATAGCAAATCACTTAAAGGGGATTTTGTCATGTCTAAACTAAGAAAGTCTAGCTTTATTGCATTAGCATTTCTCTTGGTTCTTGCTACGGTTGGTTGTTCAAAAACTGACAACGCACCTGCAGAAGAATCCGCTATTGATATGAATGACCCGGCGTGGAAGGAAGCCAAGACAACTCCTTTTGCTCCTTATCCTGAAACCGTTACCTATTCCGTAGGTCAAACGGCAGGCAATTATACTTCGCTTAAAGGTACGCCATATGAGAGCGACAATGCTATAAACAATGTATGGACAAGATACCTCAAGAACAAGCTTAACGTGCAAAATGAGATTTCATTTGAGGCAAATGACGGTACAGATTATCAGCAAAAAGTTTCGATGGCCATCGTAAGTGGTGAAATTCCAGATATTATGGTCGTTCCTGATCGTGAAACATTGGTACAACTTTACGAAAATGATCTAATTGAGGACCTCACATCTGCATATGAAAACACAGCTAGTGACCGAATCAAGGAAATCTATGATTCTTATGATGGTCGTGTTCTGGATACTGCAAAGTTTGACGATAAGCTGATGGCGCTGCCAACCACTGAAATTTCTCATGGTCCAGGTATCCTGTGGTTGCGCAAAGACTGGATGGAGAAATTAGAGCTTTCAGAACCTAAAACAATGGAAGATATCGAACACATTTTGACCCAATTTGTAGAAAAAGATCCTGGTGGAAATGGAGCTGGAAAGACGATTGGTCTTGTTGTCGATAATGAACAACCTGTCGGAATTTCTGGTGGACAATATGAAATCAATAACATATTCGCATTATATGGAGCATTCCCGAAACAATGGATTGATGATGGAAGTGGAAAAGCAGTATACGGTTCCATACAGCCAGAAATGAAGCCTGCCCTTGCCAAAGTAGCGGACATGTATAAAAAAGGGCTCATTGATCGTCAGTTTGCTGTCCGTACAGGTGATGACCGTAAGGCGCTGCTTACTAGCGGAAAAAGTGGCTCGTTCTTGGACAACTGGTGGGGTAGTTGGACAGTGGCTGATTCTCTCAAGCTAAATCCGGATGCAGAGTGGGTTCCTTACGTTGCTCCACAATCGGAGGACGGCTCGGTAACGATGTTCACCGGAAAACCTACCAGCAGTTATCTGGTTGTTCGCAAAGGGTTCAGCCATCCTGAAGCCGCTATTAAAATCGCTAGCCTTCAGTTCGACTTTCAGCGGTATCAGGAAAAGGACGAAACTACTTTAAAGGAATTTGAGGATTACAGCACTTATAGTGTTGGTGGATCTCCGCTTGCAGTCAACATTGACTATTATGATGCATTTTACCGCAATGTTGGAAGTATGGAAGACGCATTAACAACAGGCGATGATAGCAAATTAACCAGCAATTCGGATAAAGCTGCTTATAAAGCATACAAAAAATATTTGGAAGATTCAAAGAATGGAAATGCAGTAGATTCCAACGGATGGGCTGGATATACATCGAATATTGCTACAGCTAAATTGGTCCAAAACTCCAATATCAAAGAAGTGAATCCAATTTTCTTCGGAAGTACGAAATCCATGTCTTTGAAATGGCCTACGTTAATGAAAATGGAGCTTGAAATGTATCTGAAGATTATTACTGGAGAGCAGACTCCTGATGATTTCGATAAATTTGTCGATAGTTGGAAGAAAACAGGCGGCGATTTAATTACGGAGGAAGTTAACGAAGCGATTGCCTCGAAATGATGGTGAAAGAGATGGTTCTTTATGAAGAATAAAAAAGATCAGTTAGCGTTTCACTCCATGCTTGGAGTAGGTATGATATTCCTGATTATTTTCTCATTCATCCCTATGTTTGGCATCGTGATGGCTTTTCAAGATTACGTTCCAGCTAAAGGGATCAAAGGTTCTGAATGGGTGGGATTAGAAAATTTTAAGTTCATGTTGCAAATTCCAGACAGTAAACAAATTTTCATCAATACGATTGTCATTGCTGTCTGGAAAATTGTAGTGGGCACCTTCGTTTCTATTACTTTTGCATTACTCTTGAATGAAATTCGTATGAAATTTGCCAAGCGGTTCATGCAAACCGTAGTATATTTGCCTAACTTCTTGTCATGGGCCGTACTAGCTACCGTAGTAATGAACATCTTCTCTTATGAAGGTCCGATTAACGCAATATTAGGGTGGTTTGGTATAGATCCGATTTTATTTATGGCTAGTAATGAATGGTTTAGATCGATGTTGGTGATGTCCGATGTGTGGAAGGGATTCGGATATGGATCTATCATCTATCTGGCCTCTCTGACCTCGATTGATCCGGGGCAGTACGAAGCTGCATCCATTGATGGAGCAAATCGATTCAAACAGCTATGGTATATCACGTTGCCCGGCTTATTACCTACGATTCTACTTGTTACAACTTTAAATCTGCCGAATGTATTGAACGCTGGTTTTGACCAAATTTTTAATCTTTATAATCCTTTGGTTTACGAGACTGCCGACATCATCGACACGTATGTGTACCGGGTAGGTCTGGTAGAAAGACAATATAGTCTGGGAACAGCAGTCGGTCTCTTACGTTCCGTTGTCGGAATTATCTTGATTTTATCTGCGAATAAGTTGGCTCAAAAGCTGACAGATTATCGTATTTTCTAATTTAGGTGGTGTCTCTCATTACAATTCATAGTGTTAAAAGCCGCTTTGCAGACGCCATCATCTGGATCGTATTATTGGCGCTTACTTTATCCTGTCTCTTTCCATTACTTAATATGGTAGCTATTTCTTTAAGTGATAATGCAGCCGCATCCGCAAACTTAGTAGGTATTTTCCCGGTGAATTTCACATTTAGCTCATATGAAAAGTTGTTGTCAGACTCTCAGTTTTGGAGATCATTTATGATCTCAGTGGAGAGGGTTGTACTGGGTCTCGGTGTCAATATGACACTGATGATCCTTATGGCCTACCCATTATCCAAAAGCTCAAAACAATTCCGTGGGCAAAAAGTGTACATGAATGTCGTTATTTTTGCCATGTTGTTTTCTGGTGGGCTCATCCCAACATTCATGGTGGTAAAAGAGCTTAATCTGCTCGATTCCATTTGGGCTTTGATTTTGCCGGGGGCTGTACCCATTGGTAATATGATCTTGCTTATGAACGCATTCCGAGCCGTTCCAAAATCTTTGGAGGAAGCTGCTAAGATTGACGGAGCCTCACAGTGGAGAATATTATCAGCTATTTATTTGCCAGTGGTATTGCCTACGCTTGCCACGGTCATGTTGTTCACCATAGTCGGTCATTGGAATGATTATTTCAGTGCATTGGTGTATATCAACAAAACTTCGAATTATCCGTTACAGACCTATATTCAACAACTAAGTGTGGAAGTTCAGAACATAACGGATCCAGCGAAGTTGGCTGAATATGCAAAAATCTCGGATAGGACCTTGAATTCCGCCAAAATTGTTGTTTCTACGTTGCCCTTGCTGTTGATTTATCCTTTCATGCAAAAGTATTTTGTTTCAGGGATCGTAGTTGGTTCAGTTAAGGAATAGAGCATACTGTTATTTGGGGCTGCACTTTGTGTGTCATGGTGCAGCCCTTTTAAATTTTTTGAAAAATAGAAGAACATCAACGGAGAAGGCGGAATTATTCTGGAGAAGCACAGCGTTCGCCCGAAAGCTTTCCGCAGGAAAGCTCGCATCGGAAGAATAAGCTGTCCCCGAATTTCAACATTTAAATACATAATAGAAAATCTGGGGGCAACAGCGATCGGAAGAATAATCTGCATTCGCAGTGATGCTTAGACTGGTATTGGAAAGGTTTGAGAGATAATGCAACAAAAGTGGTGGAAAGAAGCTGTAGCGTATCAAGTTTATCCTAGAAGCTTTATGGATTCCAACGGAGACGGTATTGGCGATCTACAAGGCATGATATCCAAGCTTGATTATATTAAGGATCTTGGTATCGATGTAATCTGGATTTGTCCGATGTACAAGTCTCCAAATGATGATAATGGATATGATATCAGTGATTATCAGGATATTATGGATGAGTTCGGAACGATGGAGGATTTTGATCAACTGCTTGGCGAGGTCCATAACAGAGGAATGAAGCTAATCATTGATCTTGTCATTAATCATACCAGCGATGAACATCCGTGGTTTGTGGAATCCCGTTCTTCTAAAGACAATCCGAAGCGGGACTGGTACATCTGGAAAGATGGCAATAATGGCGAAGAACCAAATAACTGGGAGAGTATTTTTAGTGGTTCTGCCTGGAAATATGACGAAACAACAGAACAATATTATCTTCATATATTCTCGGAAAAGCAGCCCGATCTCAACTGGGCTAATCGGGAAGTTCGGCAATCCATTTACCAGATGATTAACTGGTGGCTGGATAAAGGAATAGACGGATTCCGTGTAGATGCCATCAGTCATATTCATAAGGAAGATGGGCTCATGGATATGGATAATCCTCTGGGTTTAAAATACGTACCTTCATTCCAGAAGCATATGAATGTTAAGGGTGTACAGACATATCTGGAGGAATTAAAAAAAGAAACGTTTGCCAAGTATGACATTATGACGGTCGGGGAAGCCAATGGAGTCAACGTAGAAGATCAGGAGGATCTCCTGGATTGGATCTGTGAAACTAGAGGAAAGTTTAATATGGTGTTTCAGTTTGAGCATCTTGGACTTTGGAAGCAGACCGACGAAGGAAATCAGCTGGATATTCTAGGGCTCAAGAACACATTAACCAAATGGCAAAAATCTCTGGAAGGTATCGGCTGGAATGCCCTATTTATCGAGAATCACGATAAGCCGCGCACTGTGTCTACTTGGGGAAATGACAGCGAGTACAGATATGAGAGTGCAACGGCTCTTGCGACAATGTACTTCCTGATGCAGGGAACTCCTTTTATATATCAGGGACAAGAGATTGGAATGACCAACGTTAAATTTAACTCTATTGAAGAGTACGATGATGTAGCAGATCGTAATATGTACCGGCAAAAACGGGAGGAAGGCGTCCCTCACGAAGATATTATGAAGATTATTTGGGCATCCAGTCGTGATAACTCGAGAACGCCAATGCAGTGGTCATCGGAAGAAAATGCAGGTTTTACGACAGGCAAACCTTGGCTTGGTGTGAACGAAAATTATAAGGATATCAACGTTCAGGATCAGCTTCAAAAGGAACATTCTGTTCTGGGCTTTTATAAGAAGATGATCCGAATGAAGAAGGAAAACCATATTTTCACTTATGGTACCTATGATCTGATCATGCCGGATCATCCGGCGATTTACGCTTATACCCGAACTTTAGATGATCAGAAAGTTGTTGTCATCACCAACTTGACCGATACGGTTGCAAAGCTTGGTAAAGATGCTGATCTACTGAACTTGGCGGATGCGACATTACTGCTGTCCAACTATGCAGATCACAATAACACAAGTACGCTGCAGCCTTATGAAGCAAGAGTATACGCGCTGTAGTTGTTGTAAACAGACGGTTATTTAGAACGAAAGGGCGGACATGAACGGATGAGCCGCATTTTCCAATCAGGGAGGTTAGCAATGATGAATGTCAAAGAGAAATCGATTTTAAATGAAATGAAAACGTTCGTAGCAAGAGATGATAATCGAAGCATTTCCTTTACCAATAAGGAAGCAGCTTTTTATTTTACGCAATCTCATCTGACCAATCATCCGGAGCATGCTTATTTTGCAGGATTAAACATTGCGAAAAACAGAATTTTTCAAGGCTATCATTTATATGACGGCAGCAATAAGCTGGATAATCAGAATTCCAAAGTGTGCGTTTACCCATATAAAATGGTACGTGAGCATGATGCTCTTGCAGAAGAGCTTTGGATGCTGGATTATAAAAATGTGCTAGAAGTGAGCCTCACCGGTGCAGAGCAGCAGATCGGTATTGAACTCTTAGGAGAAAATGTGAAGGCGGTTGGTCAAGAGGGCCATATCATTATCTTCTCGTCTTTAACAGAAGGCTGGGTTATTGCTGTTGGCTCCAAGCAGCTTCAGCCTATTACTATTGAGGGGCAGATCATCTATGCGGATGCGAAGGATGAAGGTTTCTACATCGCTGCTGGCAAAACGGCAGCAGAAGCTGCAACTCTTTTGCAGGATACAAGGGATCAGGTTGATCGCCTCAAGGCTGAGCGAGTAGAGCGAATGGAAAATCTGCTTCTCCAAAATACGTATATGCGGAGCACGGATGAAACTCTGGAACTGGCTCATCGTTGGATGAACATTACGATGGATCAACTAGTAACTAGGCAGCAAGGAGACGGTATCTATGCCGGACTCCCTTGGTTTAATGAATACTGGGGACGGGATCAGTTCATTTCACTTCCAGGGGCCGTTCTAGTTAGCGGACAGTTTGACACGGCAAGGAATATCCTGCTTTCCTTTGCTAAATTTCAGAATACGGATAAGGATTCTAAATTTTTTGGTAGAGTACCTAATATACTTGCTCCTGAAAATATTGACTATCATACAACGGATGGTACACCGCGTTTTATTATCCAATTGCAGGATTATGTCAAATATTCCGGTGATACCGAAATTATTAAAGAGCTATATCCCGCTGTAATCAATAGCATTCAAGGATCTATGGATCACTGGATGGATGAAAAGGGCTACCTGATGCATGCTGACAATGAAACCTGGATGGATGCCAGGGATAGCGAATTAAAGTCCTATTCTCCTCGAGATACGCGGGCTAATGACATTCAGGCACTATGGTATAATCAGCTGCTTGCCGGAGTTTATTTTGCTGAATATATGAATGATCAAGTAAATGCAGAGCAATGGAAGCGCATTGCAGAACAATTGAAGATGAATTTTGAGAAGGATTACCGGGATTCACAGCATTCTTATCTGGCTGACAGACTGGATAAGGAAGGGAAGCCGGAGTTTTCCTTGCGTCCTAATCAGCTCTTTGCCTTTGACATGTTTGATGACCAGGAATTTGCGTGTAAGGCAGCTCGTACGGCTTGGGAAGAGCTTGTATATCCTTGGGGAGTAGCTTCTCTGGACAGAAACCATCCGTTGTTTCATCCGTTTCACTTAACCCATCATTATCATAAAGATGCGGCTTATCATAACGGTGCTGTATGGATTTGGCTGAACGGAATCGCGATGCAGCGCATGATTGAGGTAGGAGCACAAGAAACAGCCTATCAACTCTTTAAGAACATGAACTGGATGGCACTGAATAAAGGGGTTGTTGGTGGACTTTGTGAAAACATGGATGCCTACCCTCAAGAAGGTGAGAACTGGGCGAAGCTGACAGGTGCGTATCTTCAAGCATGGTCAAATGCTGAGCAACTACGGGTATGGTACCAATATTTCTTAGGCGTTCGTCCGGATTTGATTAACAATACACTTGCTCTCGCTCCGCGTATACCGGAGGAGATTAAGGATCTGGATTATATGATCAAAGTGGGTAATGGCCTCATTACAGCAAGTTATCATGCGGATTCTATCAAGGAGTATCGTTATCAGTTCCAAAACATCTCGCTTACAGCGACCATTGATATTTCTCCTTTTGAGATTGTGGAGATGGAGGTCATCTCTGGTTCAGAGTTAATTATAACTCAGGCCGACCGCACATTAACGGTAACCTTGTGTGATGGTCAGAACAATACAATCAAGGAGATTGAAGCTTCCTGGTCTCAAGCACGTGCAGATCAGCGAGAAAGAAATCATGAAATACTGAAAGATGTGTCCTTCGCAGAGCCTATGGATTTAAAGAATCATCCTGTTGTGAACTAGGTTTGATTCCCTTTAAAGAACGATAAAATGTTGATTTATCAGCGTTTTATCGTTCTTTTTTTTGAGGATAACAAAAATTGCGATTTTATATATTTGTAGAATGTGACTACTCTTATAATCCAGTAAAATTAGTGAATGTTGTATAAAGTGCAACCATATTCCAAGATGTAGCGGCAAAGGGAGGATTGTTGCATGCAGTACAACAATAGGAATCGAAAATCGTTTATTTACTTCTTTCCAGAAGGGATTGTTGTATAATCTACAACAATATCAGTAGATATAGGTATTCTGCTCATGTAGTGTTGTATTACATACAACATTACTTATCACCTCATGTTTGATCATTGCTGCAGCCAGTGATCGTGACAGTTCTTCGGGGAACTGCGGTTTTCATGTAGCGCGTTCATTGAGATGAATCCATTGCACACATAGAAATACAGCTGCACCGCGTCAAACTCTCAGGCGCGCGGTGTGGCGTTGCATAAAGAGGAAATGCAATGAGCAACTGCATCCTTACTGGGCTGTTTTGTGAATGACATTTGATTAGTATCCCTCCAATTTCCATCATAAAAACGCTTGCAGACATAAAAATGATATGTTATGGTATACCTGTAACCGGTTACACATGAGTGAGGTGGATTGAGATGGCGACAATTAAAGAAGTGGCAATGACAGCGGGTGTTTCTGTTGCAACAGTTTCAAGGGTTTTGAATCAAAATGGTTATGTCCATGAAGACACCCGCCGAAAAGTTGAAGATGCGATTCGCCAGCTGAATTACACACCGAATGAAGTAGCTCGTTCCTTATATAAAAGAAAATCGAAATTGATCGGATTATTGCTTCCGGACATTACGAATCCATATTTTCCACAGCTGGCCCGTGGTGTTGAAGACCAGATGCAGAAGAATGATTACCGATTGATCTTCGGAAACAGTGATGAGAGCCGGCAAAAGGAAATGGATTACATCCAGACCTTTATTCAGAACAATGTTGTCGGTGTGATTTCATCCACAAATGATTCCGATGCAGACATTTACGCAGGACTGAACATTCCAGTTGTATTTTTGGACAGAACCTCCAATGACCGCCCATCCGTTTACGCAGATGGCCGGGAAGGTGGAAGAATAGCCGCCCGAGAGATGGTTCGGCGCGGCAGCAAGCAGATTACCGTACTGCAAGGTCCGGCACATGTACGGCCCGCTATAGACCGTTTTGAAGGAGCGGTCGAGATTCTTCAAGAGCTGAACATTCCCTATGAGGTGCTCCTGACGACATCCTTTTCTTTAACCGAAGCAGAAGATTGGGCCAAGGAATTGTTTTACAAGTACCCGGACACCGACGGCATTATAGCCAGTAATGATATGGTTGCATCCGCTGTGCTGCAGGAAGCGCATCGGTTGGGGAAAAGGGTGCCGGAAGATGTGCAAATCATCGGTTTTGACGATATTCCATTAAGCAAGCTGCTTGCTCCATCTCTTTCTACGATTCATCAGCCCGCTTATGAAATGGGCCGGGAAGCAGCAGATTTGCTCATTCAATTGATTGAAGGACATCATGTAGAGCGTAACAGTATACAATATTCCGTGAAATTTATAGAACGTCAGACAACGAGAAAGGTGGATCATGATGGCTAAAATAACGGTAGTAGGAAGCAGTGCGATGGATTTGGTAGTAACTACATCGAAACGTCCGGGAGCAGGAGAAACGGTGCTCGGCGAGAGCTTTAAGACGGTTCCCGGAGGTAAAGGCGCCAATCAGGCAGTCGCTGCTGCCAGACTTGGCGCAGAGGTTTCAATGATCGGGTGTGTCGGTGATGATCATTTCGGGCAATTGCTCCTGAGCAATTATAAGTCGAACGGTGTTATTACAGACAATGTGGAACCGGTTACAGGTATGGAAACGGGAACAGCCCATATCGTTTTGGCTGAAGGGGATAACAGTATTGTTGTTGTCAAAGCGGCCAATGACCGGGTCACACCGGCGTATGTAGACCGAGCAGTAGATGTCATCAAGGCATCGGATATCGTTCTGATTCAACAAGAAATTCCGGAGGAGACGGTCATTCATGTCAGTGAACTATGTGCGAAATATAACGTTCCGCTTATGCTTAATCCCGCACCTGCCCGTCCAGTACCTCAGGGAGTAGTTGAGAAGGCTGCTTACATTACGCCAAATGAACATGAAGCAGCTATTCTATTTGGAGACGAGCCGCTGGGTGAGGTGCTGCGTCGGTATCCGAACAAGCTGTTCGTAACCGAAGGGAAGAATGGGGTTCGGTATTTCGATGGGACACAGGAAGTTTTGGTGCCTGGATATAAAGTTGAAGCAGTAGATACAACTGGAGCAGGAGATACATTCAACGGAGCGTTTGCTGTGGCACTAGCAGAAGGAATGAGTCTTCAGAACAGCTTGAAATTTGCCAACCGGGCAGCTTCCTTGTCCGTCATGAAATTCGGAGCACAGGGCGGTATGCCGACACGCAGTGAAGTTGAAGGGAGTCTTTAATATGAAAAAGAGTGGCATGCTAAACAGTCACATCGCAAAAGTACTGGCGGATCTGGGACATACCGATACGATCGTTGTTGGAGACGTTGGCCTTCCGATCCCGCCAGGGGTTCTGAAGATTGACCTTGCGCTAACGTTAGGACAGCCAAGCTTCCGTGATGTGGTTGATGCGATTGCTGAGGATATGGTTATAGAGAAAGTAATTATTGCGGAAGAAATCAAAGCGGAAAATATGGAAACACTGCAATATATAAATGATCAGTTTAAAGATTGTACGATAGAAGCTTGCTCACATGAGCAGTTCAAGGAGCTAACTCGAAATGCCAAGGCTGTGATCCGTACGGGAGAAGCGAAGCCGTACGCGAATTGCATCTTGCAGGCAGGCGTCAATTTCGGTTGAAAAGGAGGAAAGCATAATGAACATCGAGATGAAAAACATTCATAAATCCTTTGGTACGAACCGTGTTTTGACAGGCGTGGACTTTGATCTCCGTGAAGGAGAAGTTCATGCATTAATGGGTGAGAACGGCGCAGGAAAGTCGACACTGATGAATATATTGACCGGCCTTCACAACCGGGATGAGGGAACGATTGTTATCGATGGGCAGGAAACGTATTTCGGAAGTCCGAAGGAAGCGGAAGAGAGAGGCGTTGCTTTTATCCACCAGGAACTGAACATTTGGCCGGAGATGACCGTTCTGGACAACTTGTTTATAGGCAAGGAAATGACATCGAAATTCGGATTCCTCAACATGAAACAGATGAAAGCGTTAGCGAAGGAACAGTTCAATAAACTGTCTGTTACGATCCCGCTGGTGCAGGAGGCGGGGGAATGCTCCGTCGGCCAGAAGCAGATGATTGAAATCGCCAAGGCACTGATGACAGACGCTAAAGTTATTATTATGGACGAGCCGACAGCTGCTTTGACCGAGCGTGAAATTCAGAAGCTGTTTGAAGTGATCACTTCATTGAAAAAAGAAGGCGTATCTATCGTGTATATCTCGCACAGGATGGAAGAGATCTTTGCCATCTGCGACCGGATTACGGTCATGCGGGACGGTAAAACGGTGGATACGAAAGCGATTTCAGAGACGAACTTTGATGAAGTCGTCAAGAAAATGGTCGGACGGGAGCTCACCGAACGTTATCCGGCGCGCCATCCGAATATCGGAGACGTCGTGCTCGAAGTGAAGAATATCTCCGGCAAAGATCGATTCAAGGACGTAAGCTTTTCCGTTCACGCGGGAGAAATCGTCGGTATATCCGGACTGATGGGTGCAGGACGCACAGAAATGATGAGAGCCATCTTTGGCCTTGACCCGCTGGACAGCGGCGAGGTATGGGTTCGGGGCAAAAAGGTTGCCATCAAGAAACCCGATGATGCCGTTAAGCATGGCATTGGATTTATTACGGAAGACCGTAAAGATGAAGGATTGGTACTGGATTTCTCAGTACGTGAAAATATGGCTCTGACCAACTTGTTCAGCTTTTCTTCTAAAGGGTTTATCTCCGGGAAGAAGGAACAGGAATTTGTTGATACGCTGACGAAACGGCTACAGATCAAGATGCATACGTCGGAGACGGCCGCACGTAATCTGTCGGGCGGCAACCAGCAGAAGGTTGTTATCGCTAAATGGATTGGCATTGGCCCAAGCGTCCTCATTCTAGATGAGCCAACACGCGGTGTGGACGTCGGGGCGAAGAGGGAAATTTATCAGCTGATGAATGAGCTGACGGAACGCGGCGTGGCGATTATTATGGTCTCCTCGGAGCTGCCCGAAGTGCTCGGCATGAGCGATCGCATTCTTGTCGTTCACGAGGGCAAGATTACCGGTGAATTGGACCGTGAACATGCGACACAGGAACATATCATGACTTTAGCTACAGGAGGACAGTAACATGACAACAATAAATGATGCTAAGGCAGGAAAAGGTTTCAAGGTCTCTAACATGACGCAAAAGCTCGGTCCACTGCTTGGACTGATCATACTCATTGTTATTGTCTCCGTTCTGAATCCGAGCTTTTTGGAACCGCTTAATATCCTGAACCTGCTTCGTCAGGTATCCATTAATGCCCTGATTGCTTTCGGTATGACGTTTGTTATCCTGACAGGAGGCATTGATTTGTCGGTCGGATCTATATTGGCGCTGTCCAGTGCATTTGTTGCCAATATGATGGTGGCCGGGTTCGACCCGATTCTCGCGATTATTATCGGCTGTGCGCTCGGCGGTGTGATGGGTATGATCAACGGTCTTATGATCACGAAGGGTAAGATGGCTCCTTTTATTGCAACATTGGCAACGATGACGATTTTCAGAGGACTTACACTCGTTTATACGAATGGTAACCCGATCACAGGACTTGGCGACAGTCTGGTATTCCAGCTGTTCGGACGCGGTTATCTGTTTGGCATTCCAGTACCGGCAGTTACGATGATCATTACGTTTGCAGTATTGTGGGTTATCTTGCATAAAACTTCGTTTGGTCGCAAAACTTATGCGATTGGTGGTAACGAGAAAGCTTCGCTTGTATCTGGTATTAAAGTACCGCGTGTAAAAATTATGATTTACTCCCTGGCAGGTATGTTGTCCGCTCTCGCAGGCGCGATTCTGACTTCCCGTCTGAATTCCGCACAGCCGACAGCAGGTACTTCTTATGAACTGGATGCTATCGCAGCGGTAGTATTGGGCGGAACAAGCCTGTCGGGCGGACGAGGACGGATCGTTGGTACATTGATCGGTGTACTTATTATCGGAACGCTGAATAATGGATTGAACCTGCTGGGTGTCAATTCCTTCTATCAGATGGTCGTCAAAGGTATCGTGATTGCGATTGCCGTCCTGCTCGACCGGAAAAAATCGGCTTAAGGGGGAGAACTAACGATGAAAAAAACTACTTTGTTCCTTGTATCATTGATGCTGATCTTCATGACAGGTTGTTCGTTAGAGCCGCCCGAGTGGGCTAAGCCCAAAGCAAGCGGTGATGTGAAAGATATGAAAATTGGGCTTTCGATTTCTACGCTTAACAATCCGTTCTTCGTATCGTTGAAAGACGGGGTTGTAGCTGAAGCTGCCAAGCAGGGCATAGAAGTTGTCGTAGTCGACGCGCAAAACGACTCTGCCAAGCAGAGCAATGACGTGGACGACCTGATCCAGCAGGGTGTAAATGCACTGTTGATAAACCCTACGGATTCTTCTGCAATCTCTACGGTGGTGCAAACAGCAAACAGTCTGGGCATCCCGGTTATTACGCTGGACCGCTCGGCTGAGAAAGGCGAAGTGGAAGCTTTGGTCGCTTCAGACAACATCAAGGGCGGTCAAATGGCAGCGGAATATATGGTGGAGCAGCTTGGCGAAGGTGCAAAGGTCATTGAGCTGGAAGGTGTACCGGGCGCTTCCGCAACTCGGGAGCGGGGCAAGGGATTTCATGACGTAGCTGATCAAAAACTGAAAGTGGTAGCCAAGCAGTCTGCAGATTTTGACCGAACCAAAGGCCTTAATGTTATGGAAAATCTGCTGCAAGGTAATCCGGATGTGAAGGCAGTTTTTGCCCATAACGATGAAATGGCTCTGGGTGCTATAGAGGCGATCCAAAGCTCCGGTAAAGACATCATGGTCATCGGTTTTGATGGTAATGATGATGCGCTTAACTCGATCAAGGCTGGTAAGCTGACTGCAACAATTGCACAGCAGCCCGAGTTGATCGGACAACTGGCTGTCCAGGCAGCTAAAGATGTGCAGCAGGGCAAAGCGGTTGAGAAAACGATTCCTGCTCCGTTGAAATTGGTAATAAAAGAATAGCAGCTGATAAAACGAAAACGAATGAAAGCAGCCTGCTTTCCCGGTTTAATGGGGAGAGCAGGCTGTTTTTTGGCGGACTGACATTCCGCTATTTGCTACAATTGCTCCATATAACGGAACGTGAGTCCGCCCAATGTATCGCCTGTTTATTTAAAACCACTCACGACTAAAGTCACGAATTTGCGTAAACGACTAATCCATATTGATGTTAATCTTCAGAAACTAATTTTTGTGTTGAACCGAAGAATGGCTTTAACTTACTACTGATGTTAATCTCCCTTGCGCAGCTCGGAGGGTGTTCGCCCCTTCAACGACTTATACACCCGGTTGAACGTCCGGATGCTTGTAAATCCGCAATCAAGCGCAATATCTGTAATGCTGGAATCCGTGGTTTCCAGTTGGATTTCCGCTAATGAGATTCTGACGGTATTCAAGTAGGTTTTGAAGCTTATCCCGAGCGTCGATTTAAACGTCCGGCTAAAATGATGGGGATCCATGTTAAAATGCCGGGAAATCGACTCCAGGGTTATTTCGGAGCAGCAGTTTTCTTCTATGTAAGAAAGGATCTTCTGCATCCGGGCTCTTTGCTTATGAGGTTCTTTGTTCTTCGGGAGAGAAGGGATGGATCTTTGCAGAGAACCGCACAGCTGAAGGATCATTCCCCTAATAATTAACGCTGAACCGGGTTCCGATTTGGTGCTCTCCGTAAGGATCGAAATCATGAGATCCCCTAGAGGCTGTGTTTTCTGGCTGTCGGTCAGGTAGGGGGAGGAGAACTGGAATTCACTGGGCCAGACACGTAATGCCCCTAGCAGGTCCGGTTTAAAAATAAGAATGATAACGTTCGAATCGGTCCCGCCATTCTCGTAGTAATGAATGTCATTGCTCCCGCAAACGACAAACTGTCCTCCGGAAACCAGCTGTTTATCTTCGTTCACGCCGACGAACAGCGACCCCGACACCACATAAATGAGCTCAACTTCCGGATGGCAGTGAGCATGATATCTTAAATCGTTAGTTGAAAAAATCGTCATCGGCAGCTCACTGTCGAATTGCCAGTTCTGATAAAAAAACTTCATGCTTCATTACACCACCAAACATCGAATGGCCTAAAGGGTAAGCCCTTTTCAGCAATTAAATCATAGATAGGATAACTGTATTTGTCCAGCAGGGGGAAGAGATGGAGAACAGTCGATTACAGGCGCTGCATGACAGAGGATCGAACCGAATTCCAAATAACAGTCCGGCTCTATCTAACGGGTTCTTCGTTTGGGTGCAAAAATCATTTGGACGAGATAATTGGTAGCACTTTTGCCCATTAAAAAACGATAAAAAGACAGTTTAACGGCTGTCTTTTTATCGTTCTATAGGGAATGGAGTAATTATTGGTTAAAAGATTGCTTTACTGACCCTTTGCCATCTCCAACTTCAATCTCAGCATATGCCCCGTTTATGAAAGTTATTTGTGGTGGAACATGACCACAATCAATATCGTAGATTATTGGTATCTGCAACTCCTCATATAGCTCTGTGTAAATATCCTCCGCTGTATAATTGTCAATAGCTTGATTTGCATCGCTTCTTCCAAACAGAAGACCCGTACAGTTATCAAACCAACCAGCTAATTTCATCTGAACCAAAGACCTGCGTAAATCAGTCGTTGATAGTTCGCAATTCTCTAAATACCATAAAATGGGTTCATTATTAATATGATTCTTTTGAAAATGTTGTACATCACCGAACGGCGTGCCAATTAAATGTCTTATCACATCGATACACCCACCAAGTAAGCGACCCTGTATTTTCACATTAGCATTCGAAATAACTTTCCAATATGTTTGTTCTGTTAGATGAAAGACGCATGGTGAAGGGTCAGAGTGTTTCCATTCCTTTTGATATTTTTCTGATGAATGTTGGATCATTGATTCGCCAGTTTTAGTTGATAAGGCAGATTGCCACATTGCAGTTGTGTTATCTGAGAAATCTCCTCTTAAATCAATGAGATTTGGACCATGAGCAGTTGCTATGCCTGTTTTTAAGGTTATTGCTAACAATAATCCACTTATATCTGAATAACCTAAAATCCACTTACTCTTTAAATTTTCAAAATCAATGTATTCAAGAATTTCGATTAAAAGTTCGCCACCCCAAGGTGGGATGATAATACTGATGTAATCATCTCTCATCATTTCATTGAATTCAGTAGCGCGTAATTTGGCTGGCGAAGACTTTGCCTTTTCTTGAGTCCAAACCGTTTCTCCACAAATAACGTTGAATCCCTTCATTTTCATACGATTACATGAAAGTTTAAGCAGATCATGTAGTTCGACTTTTACCCCTGACGAGGGTGCGGTTACACCAATTGTTGCTCCTTCTTCTAAAGACGGATATCTAATCATTTATGTCACCTTCTCCAGTTTACATTATTTTACTGAATAGATTCGTGTGAAGCAATATGTTTCAATGATAGCATAGAAATGAGAATCCGTTAGGCTCATAACAGCCGAACCGTGTTAGTATTTCAACAAAGTCTTCAACCGCTCTTTCATATAATCATAGCTTGGTCTTGAATCCTGTTTCGCATAAAAGCGAAGCCCGTCAATGGCCTTAACTAGCATATAACAGCGCAGCCGTTCCTCAAAATGAGGGATGTCAACTTTGTTAGCGTTGCATACATCCCTTACTTTTTGAGGGAAATCCAGTGTAGAAGACCAGAAATGCAGACCGGCAACATCAAACATAAAATCACCATGCATAGCCATCTCCCAATCCACGATCCCCGTAACCTTTCTGCCATCAGAGAGCATGTTGCCTAAATGAAAGTCACCGTGCACAAGGAGCGGACTGTCAGGGGCATATTGCAGCAGCTCCATCATAGCCGAGTATCCTTCTTCGAACAGCGGCCTTTCCAGAAAGCTTTCGTCATATAACCGAGTCCAGTCTTGATAGAAGTCATTCGGATCAATCTTAAAAAATGTTTCAATCGTTTCAACCCATGATGTAGATGAGGTGCTGCCCTCCGGTGATATCCATCCGTAGCCTTGAGAACGGTCAATGCTCAGTTGACCTAGCGCCACTAAATGCTTAGCAACATCTTGCAATATGATCTCTTGCTGGGATGGAGGAAAGGCGCTTATAGGCTTTCCGTGCGCCTTATCGCTTATGGCAAAGAATACCCCGTCGATTTCCCCGACCTCCACAACCTTGGGAATAGGCAGACGAGAACCATAGGTCTGGTACATATAGCGTGCCTTTTCCAGTGATTCCTTCGTTTCTTTGAAATGGGCCACGTACGGAAGGCCATTACATTCAAAGCTGAACACTCTGCTGAGTTCTCCCATTTCAATAGGGGACAGGTTAGTTACGGGGCTACCGAGGATCGTCGTCAATTTTTCTTTAGCGACATGAATATCCATACTTAACTTAAACGATTTCAAAAGACCATCTCCATTCAAAAAGTGGTTTGATGAACTCGGTCAAAAGAACGCAAAAAAGCCGTGACGAACCCTCTTAGGATCAGTCACGGCGTAGAACCGTTTTAGACAGAAATAAAAAAGCCTGCTAAAGCGGTGCATTCCAATCGGCGTTATGATGAGCGAGTTCTTCTGATAGCTCATGCTTGAAGTCCATAACAAAGTGAACCCCCCTACAGGAGTTAGTTCGTTTCAAGCATAAAGCGTTATTCAATTTATCATTATTGAATAACAGTCAGGAACACGGTCATCATCATCATGATTGGAACACCTCCGTTTTATAGTTAGGTTTATTGTATTTCAGCATGCTCAAAAAGACAATGATGAATCGAATGAAATCACGAAGTAAACGAAAGCTCCGCCATAGGCATGGCAGGTTCACACGTGCTCTTCATGTTATAATAGCTGCCTGAATCGGATGAGAGGTGGAAGGCCCACATCGCTTCCAGAACATGATAGGCTAGCTCGCCATTCGCACGGTGCTTTCGCTGATGCAGCAAGGCGTCAGCCATATCGGCAGGTCCGATTCCACGGCTGTTTCCGTCATATCCCCGGACAAGAGGCTGTTCCGTCCATTGCTCCTGACCGAGCCTCCGGTACATGACCTTTCCGTCAAATCCGTTCGGATCAGGCACGAGCAGGCTGCCCTCCGTACCATGAATTTCAATATGAGGTAGCGTGCTTCCCCCGAAAATATCAAAGCTCGTAATGAGGGTGGCCACGGCTCCACCATGGAACTGCATCGTACCGGCCACATGGGTCGGGATATCCACAGGAATGCTTTTGCCATGCTTCTTCTGGCTCGTAATCGTCCGTTCCGTCAGTGCTTTGCTCGTAATGCCCGCTACTGTCCGGATAGGACCGAGCAGCTGTACGAGTGCCGTTAAATAATATGGCCCCATATCAAACATCGGGCCGCCGCCTTCTGCGTAATAAAACTCCGGATCAGGATGCCAGTGCTCGTGACCGCGGCTCATCATAAACGCTGTAGCCGAAACAGGGCGGCCAATGGCTCCCTCAGAAATCAATTTCAGAGCGGTTTGGATACCGGCGCCAAGGAATGTATCCGGAGCGCTTCCGACAAGCAGACCTTTTTGTGCGGCTGTATCCAGAACCTTGCGCCCTTGCTCAAGCGTCAGAGTCAGCGGCTTCTCTACATAGACATGCTTTCCGGCTTCCAGAGCCTGAAGGCTCACTTCGGCGTGTACGGCCGGAATCGTCAGATTGATCACTAGGTTAATCTCAGGATGGGCGAGCAGTTCCTCTGTTGTACAGGCTAAAGGAATGTTGTATTTATCCGCTTGAGCTCTGGCTTTGTCGAGATCCAGATCAGCACACGCGATGAGGTCCAGTACTGCGAACTTTTTGCAGTTATCCATGTAGATATTGCTGATATTTCCGCAACCGATAATTCCAGCTTTTATAGTTTGCATTGTAATTATCTCCTTTTCATCAATCCACTTGACTACCGCCCATGCTGCTGTAGATGTTAGCCTTAGAGCCGGGATCCTGAACCCGCATTCGCTTCTGTAGAAACTTTCCCTTCAGCAGCCCATAACAGTCCTCGGGTCATCAATTCCTTAACACTCGGTATTTCAACGATGCCTGCATGATGGCCCAGCGAGTTGTAGTACACTCTTCCGTGGCCCCAACGCTTTGTCCATACAACAGGCATATCTACAGCCTTATTAAACCGGTGAGGACCGTCGGCGACAGGAAAGCGGGTAGTGGCAAGCACTTCAACCGCGGGGTCTACATGTAAGTAATATTGCTCTGATTCTACTAAGAAGTCTTCCATTCCCTGAACCAGAGGGCTGGAGCTTTGTTTTATTTCCACGGTATATTTCACGCTGTCGTTGCCGGGGTGCGCCACCCACTGCCCTCCGGTCATAAATTGCCAGTCTACATTGTTACGGAAAGCATCACACATCCCGCCGTGGCATCCTGCTAGTCCAGTCCCGCCCTGTACCGCTTCGGAAACGTTGTTCACATACTCCTGCGAAATCTCTCCCATCGTCCATACTGGAACGATCAGATCGAGGCTTTTTAGCTTGGACCCATCTCCAAAAGCATCAAGCGTGTCAGATACTTCTACTTGAAACTGATGTGCTTCTAAAATATTTGCGAAAATAGCTGCGATTTGCTGCGGCTCATGACCATCCCAGCCACCCCAAACGATCAGTGCTTTTTTCATTCGTGATAACACTCCTCAAATTGTTATAATTCAGAAATTTTTACCCAGCGGTGTTCCTGTATAGAACGATCTACGGCTTAACCTCCCTAGGAATGATCGAAAGTAAGCCATGGCGTTGTTGTAACGCTTTCATTATAGGGAATACAGAAACAATTCTCTCGCCAGTTTATGTTTTGATATGGACAAAAATTGTAGTACGGACTGTTATTTAGTATTTCTCGCAGAAACGGCCACCGTCTTTCTAAGGACGGCAGTGCCGTTTCTACTTGGTCTGGAGCCATATTCAGCAAACATTCAGCGGAGCCTAAGTGTCCCATAACGTTCTGCTAAGTTTCATCTCAGGTTAAGGTTATATACTTCGAAATGTAAGACCAAACAACATTAAGGAGCGATGAGAGATGATTTATATCGGTAAAAAAGTAATTGCAGGGAGCATTATAGCAAGTGTGGTATTGGGAGGAGCAGGTTATCTGCAGAATAATACGTTTGCTGCCAGTGCAGATACCACCACTAAGGCTACGGATCAGGCGGCGTCGGACACGGCTAAGAAAGAAGCGGGTGACAAAGTCAGGGAGGATGACAGCAAAATGGGACACCTCCGTGGCGGATTCGGGGGCGGTAGCTTGATCAAACAAACGGCTGAGGTGCTGGACTTGAAGGAAAGCGACATCCGGACTCAGCTCGAAGCGGGGAAAACATTTGCCGAAATTGCGGAAGATAAGGGTCTTACGAAAGCAGCCTTTTTGCAAAAGCTGATCGATGCCGAAACGAAGAAGATTGACGAACGTAAGAGCGAAGGTGCGCTGACGGACAACCAGGCAGTGGAGCAGAAAGAGAAGCTGAGTGACCGTCTGGAGCAGGCCATTGAGAGCAGTGACATGGGGAGAAGCGGACATGGCAAGGAAAGCGGGATGGATCACGGAATGGGCAGATTCGGAAAGACAGACGAAATTGCTGAGATTCTCGGCATGACGGAAGAGAAACTGAAGGAGGGACTTGAAGAGGGAAAAACGATTGCTGAGCTTGCTGCGGCTAAGGGTATCAGCGAGGCAGACCTGATCCAGAAACTGAAAGACAATATGACAGAGCCGTTGAAACAGTGGGTGAACGAGAAACATACAGCGCCGGATAAAAAGGCGGAAACAACAGAAACCGAGGCGGATGCTACTTAATAAATAGAGGCAGGAAAGGAGGAGGAGTAAATGAAGCAAAAACGGGGATTATCGTGGTTTTGGATCGGCTTAACGGTAGTCGTTCTCATATGGTTTGGCATTAAAGCAGTCGACTTAATCGGTCACTTGGCACATGTCGAGGGACCGCGAGGATTCGGACGAGGACAGGGCTTTGGATATGGTGGCCCTCACCGCTTAGTATCCCATCATGGCTACGGTGTTTTTGGAATGTCAGCTGTGTATGCAATGTTAATGAAGGCATCACTGTTTGCTCTGTTTGCAGTTATTTGGGCGAAGGCCTCCGGTCTGTTGAAATGGGGGGGAGCCGTACTCACCGGTGTGGTTCTAATGAGCTTGCTGACTCCGTTCTGGGGACTCGCCGTGATGATTGTATTGTTCCTGACCAAGGGCAGAATGAACCGGCTGAAGCATGATTACGGAAATCTTTCAGGAACGCCGGCCGGTACATATCCGGTATATGACGCGAGCGGTTTTTACACATCATCGGCTTATGAACGAGGAAGAATGCTTGATGAATGGGAGAAAAATAATCACAAGGAGGAGAAACAATAATGGGTATTTTCGGAAGAGTGAAAGAGATGGCGGCAGCTGACATACATCATATGCTGGATCGGATGGAAGATCCGATTCCTATGGCTAAGCAGTATATTCGTCAGGTGGAGGAGCAATTGGATCATACCCGTCAGGCTCTGATTCAACAGCTGGCTGCAGAGCAGAATTACGATGTGATGATAGCCAGGGCTAAAGAGATGGTGGGAAAAAGGCTGCGCCAGGCGGAGCTCGCTGTGGAACGTGATGAAGAGCCTATTGCGGAAATCGCTGTTCAGGACAAGTTGTATCATGAGCGGCTGATTCAGGAATATGAAGGACAAAGGGAGGTCATCCGTCAGCAGGCAGATTTATTGAGGAAGCAGATGGTACAGTTAACGGATATGCACCAGGATTTGCAGAACCGGTTGTTCTTCCTAGTCTCCCGCATCCATGCGGCTCAATCGATGAAGTCGGCTTCCTCAACATTAACGAATCTTGACACCGATAGAGTGACAAGGAGCTTCACACGAGTGGAAGACAAATTACGCTATTTGGAGACAGGCATAAACGCTCGGGAATACGGTTCCGCTGCCTCCGATACGGCAGGAAAGCTAGACGTTTTTGAGACACAGGAAGCGATCAAAGCGGAATTATACAGAATCAAGGAGGCTAAAGGAAAAGAGTAAATAATGCAGGGTTAAAAGGGCCGTCCCCAAAGTGGTAACCTCACTTGAAGAATAGATCGCTTTAATCAAAAAAAGGTACGAAAAATAAAGAAATTGCGGTGCAGCAGGTTATTCATGCACCGTCATTTCTTTATTTCTATATATTGCAGGTACCTCAGACTGATTCGAATCTCCCGATTTCCTTTCTTTGGTTTCATGTGCAGTCTTTCTTCCAGCATTTTAATCAAACATTTATCGCAGTTTAAGTGTCTCATAACGTTCCACTAAGCTTCTTCTCAGGTTGAGGCTATATACTTTGAAATATAAGACGGAACAACATATGAAGGAGTGATGAGAGATGATTTATATAGGTAAAACATTAATTACAGGGAGTTTACTAGCTAGCTTGGTCCTTGGAGGAGCCGCTTATCTGCAGAACGATACATTAGCTGACAGTACAGATACCTCTAGCAAGGCTACCAATCTGCCTGTGTCGGACAAGATTAAGAAAGTTGCGGGTGATAAGATCGAGGAGGGCGGCAGTAAAATGGGACATGGCAAGGAAAACCGGACGGATACAGCGACTAAGGACATAAGCGAGGTCGAACTGATCCAAAAGCTGATAGACAATATGACAGAGTCGCAAAAATAGGAGATGAACGAGAACATGCAGCGCCGGGTTAAAAGTGGAATCAACAACAGAAACCAAGGCAGAGGAGGAGTTCATGAAGAAAAAATGGGGGGAGACGGACTCACTGGTGTGGTGCAGATGAGTCTGTTAACTCCGTTCTGAAGGGGCGAAATCATTATCCGCACAGAGATACGCCACCATCATACATTGAAATCCTACACCCCAACCAAGTGAAGAGATTTTGAGATCATGTTGTGAACCATCTAGAAAAACTCCTAATCCAGTCCATTCTTTACAACCTTGAGAGGTAATTAACTCCTTCACCTTACTTACAGAAAGCCCCAGTTTATTCTTGCCTTTAAGGGAATCCATTAATTCAATCACCAAAATGGCTAAATCGGATGGTGTTGTCCAAAGTCCAGAAGCTGCCGGATAAGGATATATCGGAACTTGTCATCAAATACTTAAACCGCTTACATTATAATGCTCCATCCGTTCATTCATATTAATATTTAATTCCATATCCCAACCACCCCCTCCTATTCCTTTACATTATAGAAACGTAAGTTCGCAATCAAGCAATTATTTTTAATACAAATTTTTCAAGATATAAAGAATTAATCGCATGAAAAACTTCCGATAAAAGCGGTCTGTCAACTGTGAGAATACACCCAAGAACGTTTTTCTTTTGAATGGGAAAAATAGATGTTGACCTTAACGTTACGTAAAGGTGTACAGTGAAGTTGTCAGGAGGTGAACTCATGGAGTATACCATTCAGAAGCTGGGGCAGCTGGCCGGAATTAGCACGAGGACTCTGCGGTATTATGACGAGATTGGTATTCTTAAGCCGGCAAGAATCAATTCGTCAGGCTACCGTATTTACGGCCAGTTCGAGGTGGACCAACTGCAGCAAATATTGTTTTACAGGGAACTCGGACTTCAGCTGGACCAGATTAAGCAGATCATCACCTCACCTTCTTTTGACAGCGTACACGCTCTTAAACTGCACCGTGAGCAGCTCCGGGACAAAAGAAGACAGTTGGATTTGCTTATTGCGAATGTGAATAAGACGATAGCATCCACGGAAGGGAGAGGTACAATGAGTAATCAAGAGAAATTCGAAGGCTTCAAGCAAAAAATGATAGATGATAACGAGAAAAAATATGGTAAAGAGATTCGTGAAAAATATGGAAATGAGAGCGTTGACCAATCCAATACCAAACTGAAAAATATGACGCAGGAGCAGCACGAAAGGGTGACCCGACTGGCTGAAGAGGTGAAGGATACACTCGCTCAGGCTTTCAAACAGGGTGATCCGGCAGGGGAGCTGGCTCAAAAGGCTGCGGACTTGCATAAACAATGGCTGACCTTTTATTGGAACGAGTACAGTAAAGAAGCACATGCCGGTTTGGCTCAAATGTATGTCGATGATGAACGCTTTAAAGCCTACTATGATGCAGAGCAGCCGGGAAGCGCCGAATTTTTGAGAGATGCGATCCTCATTTATACGCAGATGATATAGTGTGGGGGAGAACCACTCAACAAGGAAAAAGTTGGATAAATATTATACTGAAAATATGCAAATAATAAATGAGTCCCAAAGGTAGCCTTTGGCAACACATCTACAGCCCTAGTAAAACGGTGATCAAAATCTTTCACGTCGAATTTTTGAAAATAGGTGTTGACAAACCATATGTACAGGACTAAGATGTGTATTAATCTAATATTGGATAACACGATGAAAGAGCGAAGTAGCAATTTTGTCCCTGTACTCAGAAAGCCGGGGGTTGATGCGACCCGGCACACACACAATTGCGAATTACACTCTGGAGGATCTTAGGTAACGCTAAGCGGATTGGCAATCGATACTATTGCCGAGAGTGGTATTAACAGTGACTGCAGCCTGTTAATGCAATTTGGGTGGTAACACGGTTAATAATCGTCCCTATGTCTGTAACAGACACTAGGCGACGATTTTTTTGTTTTTCTTGTCTTTTTTATCAACACACTAACTTAAAATAAATTACCAAGGGAGCGAACCAAAATGATGAACATTATCGATGAACTCGAATGGCGCGGAGCCATCAATCAACAAACAGATGCAGAGGGATTGCGTAAACTGACAAACGAGAAATCGGTATCGCTATACTGCGGGGTTGACCCGACCGGAGACAGTATGCACATCGGTCACTTGATTCCCTTTATGATGCTGAAACGTTTCCAGATGGCTGGTCACCGTCCTGTTATTCTGATTGGCGGAGCGACTGGCACCATCGGTGACCCAAGCGGCAGAACTTCAGAACGCACATTGCAAACGATGGATCAAGTTCAGAATAACGTTGATGCTCTGACAGCACAAATGAAGAAACTGTTTGTCAACGAGGGTGACACAGGATTACGCATGGTGAACAACTTTGATTGGACACATAACTTAACGATATTGGATTTCCTTCGTGACTTCGGGAAAAACTTCAGTGTCAACACGATGTTGGCCAAAGATATCGTTGCAAGTCGTCTTGATAGTGGAATTTCGTTTACCGAATTCTCATACCAGATTCTTCAATCCATGGACTTCCATCACTTGTTCACACAATTAGATGTGCAGCTTCAGATCGGAGGGGCAGATCAATGGGGTAATATTACAAGTGGTCTTGACCTTATCCGTAAAAAAGAAGGTTCAGAAGCGAAAGCATTTGGTCTCACCATTCCATTGATGCTTAAAGCGGATGGTACGAAGTTTGGTAAAACTGCGGGTGGCGCTATCTGGCTGGATCCGAATAAGACGACTCCATTTGAATTCTACCAGTTCTGGGCAAACACAGACGATCGTGACGTTATCAGATACCTGAAATTCTTCACTTTCTTGACCAAAGAACAGATTGATGAGCTGGAAGTTAAGGTACAGACCGAGCCGCATAAACGTGAAGCACAGCTTAAACTGGCTGAAGAAATGACGAGATTCGTTCACAGTGAAGAAGCTCTGATACAAGCTCAGAAAATTACAGAGGCTCTGTTCAGCGGGGAAATTAAGTCGCTGACAGCCGATGAAATCGAGCAAGGCTTCAAAGAAATGCCGACATTCCATGCTTTGAAAGAATCTAAAAATATCATCGATTGGCTAGTCGATTTAGGCATTGAGCCTTCCAAACGTCAAGCACGTGAAGATGTTACCAGAGGTGCCATCTCTATGAATGGAGAGAAGGTTACCGATATGGATATGGAAGTTTCAGTCGATAACTCCTTTGATGGACGGTTCATTATTATTCGCAAAGGCAAAAAGAACTACAGCCTGGTGAAATTGGGAGAATAGCTCTTTAGCTATTCTCCACCCCATCACTCGTGGAGGCGAGGTTAAAAGTGTCTGAATCGTGGAAAAGATCGCTTCAATACGCTTTTACTAATCACCGAATCATCTCTGGCATTAACCATGATCAGCAAGTCACTTGGCTTAGTTTGGATCTTGTTCTTGATCAGGTTCCATTCAATCAGATCAATGCAGAATTAGATCATATGTTGGTGGCATTTAATCGTTTATTTAAATATAAAAGTGTTAAACAGGTAGCACTGGGTTATTTTCGAATGCTGGATGTTATGCAGCATGGCGATCTATACCAAGCCAAGATTCACCTTCTTCTACCCACGTTAAAGAGTTACTTTCAGGGCAGATACTATCTGAAGTATGATGCATGGCTGTCTCTGTGGCGCAAAGCACTGAACTGCGAATCAGATCTTAGGGCGCTTGTCAATGTGAGCGTCATGAGTGGAAAGAGCGATCAACGTGGAATTATTCGCAAAATGGAGTTTGGATTGCAGCAACTGCATCAAGAACTGGGGTGTGAATCTGCTGGTTTTAACGGATCGCTTACTGGACGCAGATGGATCGGTTACAGTAGATTGCTTAAAGAGTACATGGTTCCGCCGAAATCCATCACCAGTTCTAACATGAATTTCTACAATACGGAAGATTCAATTGCTAACAGCGCGTTTGAGTCGATGGTTCAGTGGTACCCGGGCGTACGAAACGATGCAAACATCAATCCTATCTTTGAAAATATAAAATTACCGTGATAACTATCACAATTTCATAGTGAAATACATCACTCCAAGACTGGTTTTAAGTCATGAAAAATGACTAAAACCAGTCTTTTTTTTGTCATTTTAGCCCAAATATATCAGTTCAGACAAAGGCTATATTTGTGCATATTGGAAGGTTATAACTGTTCCTGAATGGAATCTGTGGGTATTTTAGTCATCTCTAGTATGATGTCGATTTGCACAACAACCTTAATGAATAACTATGTTGTGATTAAGTATTCACTTTGTATTTCCTGAATGGAATGCCAATCTTCATAAAACAAGACCCACGATCTTCAATACTTGATTCATGTGTCAGATGAAGATCATCTTTCACAAGCCAATCTATAGTTACCGGAAGTGGAGTACTGCTCTTTTGAAAAATTACTTCAGACAGGAATACGGGAGGCATAAAAGATGGGAAATATCAGCTAGGTCGAATAAATATAATATACATATATAAGAATAATTATGCATTAATTTATCTCGAAAATGCTTTTATCAATAAAAGCGTTAAACCTTTTATGCATCTATGAATAGCGTGATGAAAGCGTTGGTGTATACAACAACAAGATTTTGGAAAAAGAGAAAAAATCCATATGTGACAAGGCTTTGAAGCGAATTGACAAAACAAAAAAATGAGGCGTATACTGACGACACAAGTTAATCGATTAACAAAAAAATATAATTTTTCGTGACGTTAAGGTGGTGAAGTCGAAGCATTGTTCCTATGTTTTAATTCATTGTTTATGCACCAAGGTTAGACAATAGGATAGAGAAAGAAGGATCGGATTTTATGGCCAATTCTAAAAAATTGACTCTGTTTGGCTTGATCGGTATCACCATGGCTTTCTTTGGTACCGTACGTAGTGTACCGACGCTGTCCGCTACGGGTTGGACACAGATTTTTTACATGCTGGTGGCGGCAATTTTGTTTGCCCTTCCCATTGCACTGATGTCCGCCGAGATGTCAACAGGATTTCCCGAAGAGGGTGGTCCGCAAGTATGGGTCAAGAAAGCATTAGGAGAAAAGTGGGGCTTCGTTACATCCTGGCTGTTATGGGTTCAAATGTTTTTCGGGATGGTAATGGTTGCATCCACTGTCGGCGTACTGTTTGGTTACGTCATTAATAAACCTGAGCTTTCATCCAATAACGTATTCATTTTTATAGTAATTCTTATTTCTTACTGGGGTGTAACCTTGTTGAACCTGAAATTCGACATGGTAAAGATTGCGGGTAACTGGGGCGCAATTATCGGTGTATACATTCCATTCGTATTTCTCGTAATCCTTGGCGTTATGTACATGATCAAAAATGGTATTCAACCTGAAAGCTACCTGGGCAACTTCAAGGCAAGCGACTTGCTACCTAACCTTTCAGATCTGGGAAGTTTGGCTTATTTGTCAGGTATTATCTTTATCTTCGCTGGTGTGGAGATTTCTTCGGTCCATGCGAACAACATTGAAAATCCGAAACGGAATTATCCAATTGCCGTTATTGCATCTGTAATATTGCTTGTTATTTTCAACCTTGTTGCCGGTTTGACTGTGTCCAATGCAGTGCCAAGGGGCAAGATGGAATTAGCGAATATTACACAACCGTATATGATTTTCTGTGAGAATTTGGGCATTCCATCCATTTTCGTCAATCTTATTTCCGGCATGATTTTGATCGGTGTGTTGGTTCAGCTGAGCGCCTGGGTACTTGGACCAAGTAAATCGATGATTAAAGTAGCGGATGAGGGTAACTTGCCTCCGTTCTTCCAAAAAAGAACTTCCAAGAATGTTCCTATTACATTCGTTATGATTCAAGCGATTGTCATCTCGCTTGTGTCGGTTCTATATATTGTTGTACCTAATGTCAACAGCGCATTTCTTATCATAACAATCACAACAACGATTTTGTATTGTATCGTTTACGCGTTGATTGCTATTTCCGCGATCCGCTTGCGTTATAAAATGCCTGAAGTTGAGAGACCGTTCAGACTTGGTGCCAAAGGCAATGGATTAATGTGGTTTGTATCCCTGTTGTCCTTGCTTAGTGTAGGCATTACACTTACCGTCAGCTTGATTCCGCCTTCCGTTCTGGAGCCAAGCCAGTATACAGGCTACATCATTTATCAAGTAGGAGCTACGATTGTGATGGTGGGTATTGCTCTGATTATCAATAAAATGAAGAAGCCAAGCTGGAAGAAAAGTGAATAACTTCACATAACATTGTTAACTAACTTTTTAATCATATACCATTCAATTTATTAGGAGGACTAAAACATGAATTATCAAATTCCAGAAATTGACCTGAAAGCTTTATTCCTTGGACATAAAGGGGAAAACGTGGATATTTTCAAAGAAGTGCTGCTTAAAATGGTGGACGAGCATGTTGGCTGGCGTCAAAATTACCAGCCGCAGGATCTGCCAGTAATTACTCCATTTGATAAGAGCTCAAAAAGCTTTCAGGATACTACAGACCATATGCGTAGTGTTTTCAATGAATTATCCTCCAAGCTTCGTTCAGAGTCACTGCCATGGCATACTGCTGGCCGCTTCTGGGGCCATATGAACTCCGAAACTCTGATGCCAGCTATTATTGCTTACTCCACAGCTATGCTCTGGAACGGCAACAACGTGGCATATGAATCCTCTCCGGGAACATCGCAAATGGAAGAGGAAGTCGGACACCAGCTGTGCAAAATGATGAGTTACAAAGCAGGCGAGAGCTGGGGCCACATTTGTGCCGACGGTTCGATCGCAAACTTTGAGGGACTCTGGTATGCCCGTAACATGAAATCTTTGCCGCTTGCTATTAAAGAAGTAGCGCCTGAATATGTTGAAGGCAAATCCGAGTGGGAACTTCTTAATATGTCCACAGATGAAATTCTTGATATTATGGACAAGCTTCCTGAAAAGATGGATGAAATTAAAGCGAAATCCGCTCGCAGCGGCCGTCATCTTACGAAATTGGGCAAATGGCTCATTCCGCAAACGAAACACTATTCCTGGCTGAAAGCTGGCGACATTCTGGGCGTTGGTCTGGATGCTGTTGAAGCAATCGATGTAGATAGCACTTATCACATGGATATCGAGAAGCTGGAAATTAGAATTCGTGAGCTTGCAGCGCAAAATATTCCAATTCTTGGCGTAGTAGGTGTTGTTGGTAGTACGGAAGAAGGTCAAATCGACCATATCCACAAAATGGTTGCTTTGCGCGAGAAATTGATGAAGGAAGGCATTTACTTCTATATTCACGTCGATGCAGCTTACGGCGGTTATGCTCGCGCTATCTTCCTGGATGAAAATGACAACTTCATTGACTACGACAAAATTGACGAAGTGTATGCAAGAAACAATGTCTTTAAGGATATGAAGCTGAAAGACGAATGGCTTACTGATGATGTATATAATGCATTCAAAGCCATGAGCCAAGTTGAATCGGTCACGATTGACCCGCACAAAATGGGATACATTCCTTATTCTGCTGGTGCCATTGCGATCAAAGATATCAGAATGCGCGACGCGATCTCATACTTCGCAACTTATGTATTTGAAAAAGGTGCAGACATTCCTGCATTGCTTGGCGCTTATATCATGGAAGGTTCCAAAGCAGGCGCTACTGCAGCTGCTGTATGGACTGCTCACAAAGTATTGCCGCTTAACATCACTGGTTACGGCAAACTGATGGGAGCTAGCATCGAGGGTGCATTCCGCTTCTACAACTTCCTGAAAAACAAGAAATTCCATGTGAATGGCAAAGTCATTACCGCATATCCATTGACCAGACCAGACTTCAACATGGTTGACTATGTCTTCAATGAAGAAGGAAACACGGATCTGGAGAAAATGAACAAACTTAACCATGACTTCTTCGACTATTCATCTTATGTAAAAGGCGACTTGTACAGCAATGAATTCTTTACTTCTCACACGGATTTTGCTGTTCCGGACTATGGCAACAGCCCGCTGGAATATGTACAAAGCCTTGGTTTCGCTAAAGGAGAATGGGATCGTGTCGAAAAAGTAACCATCTTGCGTGCTTGTGCCCTGTCTCCATATGCTCATGATCCAGAAGTATTTGAAGATTATGCTGCCAAAATCGAGAAAGCTATGCAAGAAAATCTCGAGAAAGTCTATACGTATGAGAATGTTATGCAAGATAATCTCGACAAGATCTTAACGTATCAAATGAACTAATAACAACATCACAAAATGGGATGCGTAACAGTATGCTGTTACGCATTCCTACTTATTCCCAAGGAGTGTCGAAAATTGCAAAATACTGCGATTAAAAAGGTGTTAACCGTTGCTGGATCCGATTCAAGCGGTGGAGCCGGATTGCAAGCAGATCTTAAGACTTTTCAGGAATATGGAACATTTGGGTTTACTGCAATAACTTCCATTGTAACGATGGACCCAGACCAGGGCTGGAATCATGCCGTTCATCCGGTAAATTCCGAGCTGGTTAGACAACAATTGAAAACAGTTCTATCCGGCGGTCCACTGGATGCAATGAAGACCGGCATGCTGGGATCAACGGAAATCATTGAAATTTTGAGCGAAACGATCGATGAACACGATATTCACAATGTTGTTATCGATCCTGTTATGGTGTGCAAAGGGGAAGATGAAGTGCTCCAACCTGAAAATGGACAAGCCATTCGTGAGCTTCTTCTGCCTCGGGCTACCATTGTAACGCCAAATTTATTTGAAGCAGGGCAATTGGCGGGAATGCGATGCCTAAGCACTGTAGAAGAAATGAAAGAAGCTGCCCGGATCATACATGAACTTGGTGCGAAACATGTAGTTATTAAAGGCGGGAAGTCAGTTAAAGGTGATAAAGCTATTGATCTGCTATTCAATGGTAGTGAGTTTACTCTCTTCGAAAATGTCAAACTGGAGACCAGTCATAACCATGGAGCAGGTTGTACTTTTGCCGCTGCGATTACAGCCGGACTTGCAAAAGGAATGCCTGTAAGAGATGCCGTTGCAAAAGCGAAGTTGTTTGCTACCGAAGGGATTAAAAACGGATTTGCTTTTAACTCTTTTGTAGGGCCTGTATGGCACGGTGCATACAATAAGGCCGAACAACGCATGAACTCGTAACAGCATGTTTTGACCTATTACAGATAAGGAGTTCAGCTTATGAAAAAAGAAGAGGTAACGTTAAAAGAAAGCCTATTTCTTTTAGTTGTGCTACTAGCAATTATCGGAGTTTGTATTATTGCATTGGGTATGGATCCTCAAATCCCCATTCTAATCTCCCTTGGGGCCATTATTATCTTCGCTAAAATCAAGGGCTTTTCCTGGGATCGTGTTCACAATGGCATACAAAATGGTATTACCCCTGGATTAATACCGATCCTAATATTTATGCTAATTGGCGCTCTGGTCAGCGTTTGGATTGCGGCTGGAACCATTCCAACCATCATGGTGTATGGATTTGGAATATTGTCCGCAAAATTCTTTTTACCTTCCGTATTTATTATTTGCGCTCTTGTAGGGGTCACTGTAGGCAGTTCCTTCACAACGATCTCTACTGTCGGCATTGCTTTTTTCGGCATGGGACAGATCATGGGATACAGTCCAGCTATTACAACAGGCGCCATCATTTCCGGTGCGTTTCTGGGAAACAATATCTCTCCGTTGTCAGACACAACCAATTTGGCATCAGCCATAGCTGAGGTCGATTTATTTGAACACATCCGCTACATCTTGCGGGTCGTTATTCCAGCCTCTTTAATTTCGCTTCTGTTTTTTATGGTGGTGGGACATTCCAAGGTCTTGTCGTCAGGAGAAGAGATCAATGAGCTGGTGAATACATTGAATTCTTCCTTCACCATTTCTGCAGTGACACTAATTCCGGTGCTTGTGCTTTTCCTATGTGCTTGGCGAAAAGTTCCCGCTATACCGACCTTGTTGTCATGCATTGCTTGTACGATCATCATTCTCTTTATTTATCATCCTCAAACCAGTTTCCTCGATATATCCAAGCTGATGCAAGACGGTTATGTGTCCAGCACTGGCGTGGAAAGTGTGGACAAGCTACTCTCTCGCGGCGGTATTCAAAGCATGATGTGGTCTGTATCTCTAATACTGCTCGCACTGGCGCTAGGCGGATTGCTTGTAGAATTGAAAATCATCAGTACTTTAATTTCTCGAATTTCCGATTTTGTTAGTACCAAAGGCAAACTCATACTTATGACAGCTATCAGTTCAATGGGAATTAACATTCTTCTCGGGGAACAATATTTGTCCATAATTTTACCCGGTGAAGCGTTTAAGCCTCAATTTGATGAGATCCATCTTCCTCGCAAAGAAATGTCGAGGATTTTGGCTAATGCAGGTGCTGCCTTTAATGCTCTTATTCCTTGGGGTGTCAGCGGTGTGTTTATAACCGGAACCTTGGGGGTTTCCACACTTGAGTATTTGCCATTTGCAATCTTTTGTATTATTGCCCCGGCCCTTAACATTTTGTACGGATTTATGAGATCGAACAAGGCTTCGCAAGCAAGTTGAAACTTCATATCCGACACAGAAATAACTTGTAAAATGCTAGCTACTTTTCTGTGTCGGATTAATTTAGTTTTACAATGCAAGTGGTATACTATAAAATAGTATGCCTAAGAAGAAAAAATACATAAGAAAACTCTTCATGCAACAAAATGCAGTCATCACTGAAGGAGGTTAACATATGTTGGTTGAAGAACTTCAAGGAAAAGCGTTGGATGATTTTTTTCAGGGCATTTTATCACTGGAAACAATGGAAGAGTGCTATGCTTTCTTTGATGATCTGTGTACAGTTAATGAAATTAAAACTTTGATGCAACGATTCCAAGTAGCAAAAATGTTATATAATCACAAAACATATTGTGAAATTGAGGAGGAAGCCAACGCCAGCACAGCTACCATCTCACGCGTAAAACGTTCGTTACATCATGGAAATCACAGTTATGAGGCTATTTTTAAACGCATGCAAGATCAAGCAGGTGCTGAATCAGAATAATTGCCCTAGTAAGCGCAGAAGGGTTATTCCAACTTAATGCACTCTTCTTTCGAGTGACCAACTCTTGTCTCTTTATGAGAATATAATCCCTATGAGATACAGGATTATGTTTTGGTTACTATAAAGGGAAAGTGCATTTTTATATGCCTACAAGCTGTCTTTCGACCCACATTGGCGTGGAAGGAAAGACAGCTTTATTTTTGTGAATTGTGTTTTCAGTCTCCCCTGAAGGGGAATTCTCCGCCTTGAATACGAATGATGAAGTTCTGGTAGTGAACGGCTGCATGTTGTCTTATAAAGTCAAAATCGTTCGTCTATGAGTCAAAATATGACATGCAACAGAGATGCATTTCAATGTATTTTCAAGGGGATGTCAGTCATCAGCAGTAGAGGAGGAACCAGACTTGAAAGCGTATACAAATAAAGTATCGTTATTACTGGTCGTCTGTATGACGTTCCAAATGGTTTTATCGTTTCAACCAGGGGGGATAAACAGGGTGGAAGCAAGCATTTCTGGAATGAACCTGGTGCCTAACGGGGATTTCGAGGCAGTATTCTATCCTGGTGATGTCGGCTGGATCGATCGCAAGCAAGCTCAGGGCTGGGGAGTTTGGCAGGCTAGCGGGTCGGGAAAGGTATCTGTTAATGAAGCAGTTTATACTTCAAGCACCAAGGCAGTACAAGTGGAGCATGACGTTTCTTCGCGGACAGGCCTTTCCGGGAATGTACGAATAAGCACTGGCACAACCTTTAAGCTCAGCGCCCAGATTAAAACAGACAACGTTGTTTCAAGCGGCGGCGCTTTTGTCAGAACGCAGTACTACAAGAGCATCAATGGGGTAGACGGGGCAACATCCAACGTCAAATTGGGTGACGGCCCTGTACTCGCCAAGTTAACCGGAACCAATGATTGGACATTACGGGAAGCGATATTCACTATCCCGGCAGGCACGAAATATGTAAGGGTAGAGCCTTTTTTCGATACGGGTACGGGAACAGCCTGGTTTGACGACATCAGTATTCACGAATGGAACGGCATCAACGGACTGAGACTCGAACCCACGGCCGTCACTTTGAGTAAAGGGCAAACATTTACTTTTACTCCGGTCTTTTCACCTGCAGGTGCATCTGAGGAATTAATATGGTCTTCATCCAATCCAGAGACGGTTTCAGTATACGACGACGGTACGGTTATAGCCCATGAAATTGGGAGCGTTACGATTACTGCAGCCACAAGTGATGGCTTGATTCGGGGACAATCAGCCGTTATGGTCGAATCAGCTGCCATGCAAGAGGCGTATGATGTGTTAAGACAGAAGTGGCGCTACAAATTGCTGGGCGGAGATCAAATGGATTTGAATGATCCTGATATTGCCGCTTATATTACTTCACTCAATGAACGGATCTCCAACGCCTCAGGCACGGGGATATGGGATCTCATGAATAAAGCGTCAAATCCCGACTATTTGTGGGCGGAACTTGGGAAAAAAAACAATACCAACTCCGCCAATATGACCAAAGGGTTTACGAATATCAGTGATATGGCGGTTGCCTATTCAACCAAGGGTGCCGCTTTGTACGGGAATGCGCAGCTGCGCGACGATATTATAAGTGCGCTGGAATGGATGTATACGAACCAGTACAACGAAGGAAGATCCATGCCTTCAGGAGCAAACTGGTGGGATTGGGAAATCGGCACTCCCCAGGTCCTGATGAATATTGTTGTTTTGATGTACAACGAGTTGAGTCAAACACAGATTGATAATTACATAAAAGTTATGGACAGATATGTTCCGGATCCAACTAAAAGAGTACAGAACGGAAGCGTTACAGAAACCGGAGCCAACCTGTTGGACAAAGCCCTGGCTGTTGTTCTCCGCGGAGTCGTAGGAAAAAACAGCTCGAAAATCGAACAAGCCAGAAATTCCATGGCTAGAGAATTTCTTTATGTTCAAAGCGGGGATGGCATATATGAGGACGGATCGTTAATCCAGCATACCAATATTGTTTATACGGGGGCATATGGAACGGTGCTCGTGGGACGAATTGCCGATCTTTTGTACCTTTTTACCTCATCGCCATGGGAAGTTACGGATCCGAATGTAAATAACGTGTATAAATGGGTCGAGGATTCGTTTGAACCCCTAGTTTACAAGGGAGCCATGATGGACGCTGTAAAAGGGCGTAGTATTTCCCGGGAGAAGGACTCGGATCATTTAACGGGCAGAGCCGTTATCCGAACGTTGGCGCGGCTAGCCGGCGGTGCGCCAGCTGAGCAATCTGCAACAATAAAAAGCATGATTAAAGAATGGGTTCAGTCAGATACTACGTTCCCGAACTATTATGAGGGGATGCCTATTTATGAAATGAACCTGATTAAAGGCATTATAAATGATTCCTCTGTCTTGCCGAGAGGGGAGTTAATCAAGCATCAGAACTTTGCTGCTATGGACAGGGTTGTCCATCTGCGTCCCGGTTACGGGTTCGTGATCAGTATGTTCTCCGATCGTATCTCCGCTTTTGAATTCGGCAACGATGAGAACATCAAAGGCTGGTATACAGGAATGGGTATGACCAATCTGTATAATGAAGATTTGAAACAATTCAGTAACCAGTATTGGCCGACTGTAAACATGCATCGCCTGGCGGGAACGACAACGGACGGATACTTCCCGGCTCCGAAGGCATGGGCGTCATACTATAACCCAAAAACCTGGGTTGGCGGCTCGTCTATAGATAATCTGTATGGTTCGGCAGGAATGGACTTTTCTCTGGAATTGAGCACAGGGAGCAAACTGCGGGGCAAAAAATCCTGGTTTATGTTTGATGATGAAATCGTCGCGCTAGGCTCAGGCATCACAAGTCCTGAAGCCCGTGTCGTGGAAACGATCGTGGAAAACCGCCAAGTGTCAGAATCGGGCGAAAATGCTTTAACTGTAAATGGCGTGCTACAACCCGTGAATCTTGGCTGGAACGAAACGATGAAGGATGTACAATGGGCTCATCTTGCCGGACATGTTACCGGCTCGGATATCGGTTATTATTTCCCGGGCAGTCCTGAGCTTCGGGGGTTAAGAGAAGCAAGGAAAGGGGCATGGAAGGACATCAATACAGGCGGTTCGGCAGATCCGATCACCAAAAATTATGTCAGTCTATCCTTCGATCATGGGAAGATGCCGCAGGATGCATCGTATTCCTATGTGCTGTTGCCAAACAAAGATGCGGCGGCAACGGAACAATACAGTCAAAACCCGGATATTGAAGTGATCAGCCAGAACAATCAGGTTCACGCTGTTAAGGAGAGCAAGCTCGGGTGGTATGGCTTTAACTTCTGGGAAGCAGCCACTTCCGCCTTTGTACGCACTTACAGTCCGGCTTCTGTTCAGGTGCATGAACAGGGCGACCAGCTGACGGTAGCGGTTGCGGATCCTACCCAAAAGCAAAGCAGGATTGTCGTAGAACTTCTGGATAAAGTTGATGTACAGGAGCTGGAAAAAGATTCTGCTGTTCGTGTGATCGAGACTTCACCTTATCTGAAGTTGGAAATTGACACGACAGGTGCCCGAGGAAAAAGCCATGTGGCAACCTTTCGGATCGTCCCGCCTGCTGCCGGAATTCAGCTTGATAAACAGGCTATTACGTTGAATGTGGGGGACTCCGTAAGTCTTACAGCAGCAACCGTTCCGTCTAATGCGGCCAGTCTTGACCTTAACTGGAGCGTGGACTCCGGCGATATTGTCAAATTGGAGCAAGACGGAAAAACTACAGTGGTAACTGGGCTTAAAGCGGGGACAGCAACCATTACCGTTGCATCCGTTAATGGAGCGTTTACCGCAACTTGCGTGGTAACTGTGAAGGAGAAGAGTACAGGCAATCCACCAGATGGAGGGAACACCGGAAGTCCACCAGATGAAGGGAATACCGGAAATTCATCAGGTGAAGATATTACAACAGGCAGTTCTTCGAATGGAGGCAGCACGGACAAGCCATCGAAGGGGGAACAGGGGAGCAAGCGAGCGGAGGGCTCCGAAAGCCATGCCGGTGGAGATACGGGCCAACCTACTTCGAAACCAGGTTCGAGCGATAAAAACATCGTAATATCAGACATGAAAGGACACTGGGCAGAAGACAAGATTAAGGTTGCCATGGAACAAGGTCTCGTCACCGGTTACCCAGATGGTACTTTTAAGCCTGATAAACCTGTCACACGCGCAGAATTTGTTGTATTGCTGGCAAGAGGATTAGGTTTAGAGGGGGAATCGGGAATTTCCTTTGCCGATGAACGGCTTATTCCGAACTGGGCGAAATCTTATGTGGCTGCAGGAATCTCATATGGCTTTATTTCCGGTTATGCTGACAACACTTTCCGTGCCTCCAAATCAATGACCAGAACAGAACTGGCAATGATGGCCATGAAGGCGCTTCAACTAAAAGAAAGCTCGCCGGATTTCTTAACTTTTGCTGATGTTGATGACATACCAGGCTGGGCTAAGGGCTTTATTGCCTCCGCTGTAAAAGCAGGTATTATCGAAGGGCGTAATAAAAATCGGTTTGTACCGGATGTACAAGCCACCCGTGCCGAGGCTGTCGTCATAATGGCGCGGATCCTTGAGCAAAAATCAAAATAACGAAAGTCAAAATAATGCACATCAAGGCAAAAATCCCCCCTATTAGAATCTGACAGCTCTCCTTATCATGTATCGTAAGAAGACTGATCCGAAGGGGGTAAAGATTTCATGTGGAACAAGGCGATAGAAGATGCAGTAGATAAAATCCGGACCAACATCAATCGATTTGGTACAAGGTTTCCTCACGTAAGTGAGGACGGATCTTATCTGATGAATGATAACGACGATTGGACGAACGGATTTTGGAGCGGCATGCTGTGGCTGTGCTATGAATATACAGGGGACGAGGAATTCCGCCTGGCGGCATCCCGGACGGTGGAAGACTTTCGCCGTCGTTTTGAGAAAAAAACGGTGCTTGATCACCATGATATCGGATTCTTATATTCATTGTCCTCTAAAGCACAGTGGATTGTTGACAAGGATGAGAACGGCCGTCAGTTGACGTTGCAGGCCGCTGATCATCTGCTGAAACGCTGGCGTCCGGAAGGGGGCTACATCCAGGCATGGGGGCCGGAGGGAGATGAGAAGGAAGGCGGGCGTATTATTATCGACTGCCTGATGAATCTGCCGCTCCTGTTCTGGGCGGGTCAACAGACCGGCGATCCCGAATACTATCAGGTTGCGGCCATGCAGGCCGAAAAATCGAGACGTTATCTCGTGCGTGGAGATGACAGTTCCTATCATACATTCTTCTTCGATCCGAAAACCGGCGAGCCGATTGGAGGCGCTACACACCAAGGATATACGAATGGATCGACCTGGACACGCGGACAGGCTTGGGGGGTTTACGGTTTTGCGCTAGCTTACCGCTATACCCAGAATCCTTTATATTTGGATACGTCCAAACGGATGGCAAGGTATTTTCTAGAGCGTTTGCCTGAAGATTACGTAGCTTACTGGGATTTTAATGCTCCGGTAACTGACGGAACGAGCCGTGACAGTTCTGCCTCTGCCATTGTCGCTGCCGGACTGCAGGAATTGATCGGACATATGGATAAGGATGATCAGGAGCGGACCTATTTTGAGCAGGGGGTCATGAAGTCGATGACTTCACTGGTGCAAAATTATTCCACGATCAGCGAAAACGCTGAAGGTTTGCTTAAACACGGCTCTTACCATGTCCGCGGAGGATTGTCCCCTGATGATTACATGATCTGGGGGGATTATTTCTATCTCGAAGCCTTGATTCGGCTGGAGAATGGCGGAAGAGGGTACTGGTATGAACGCTGAAGGCATTCAAGCAGCTCCTTATGCCGTCTTTACGCTCCTTGACCTGACAGAGCCAGGCTTGGCATCGGTTAGGAAGGCAGTCTGCCAAAACCGATACGAAGAAGCGCTGATTGAGCTGCATCAGCATTTCATCCAACGCGGAACACCCGGCTGGGCGCTAGAGGAGGAGGAGAAGGGTCAGATCGCCGACTATGTGAAGCATAACTGCGGAAGCGACCTGGAAACAGTGATGAAGACGGCGGATGAGGTCGTGCGGCAAACGTTTCTTTTCCGTTTTCCATGGGATATGGAACGGAGCCGCATCCCGGTTACATTTGAGGGGGAGATCGATTGGGGTTTTATTCCCGATCACGATGTTGAATGGGCTTACATGCTGAATCGTCACCGCTATTGGCAGGCTTTGGGTCAGGCATTCGCGCTGACAGGAGACGAAAAGTATGCGGCAGCCCTTTGCCGCCAGCTTGAAGACTGGATTAACCGAAATCCTGTCCCTGACAGACCTGTGAACGATAACCTAACATGGCGCACGATTGAGGCGGGGCTTCGCTGTGCTAACTGGATCAAGGCGCTTCGTTATGTAAAAGACAGTCCGCTGCTGACTCCGCTGCTCCTTGCCAAAGTGTTGATATCCTTACATGAACATGGCCATTACTTAGCCTCATCGTTTACTAGCTGGAAGAAAATCAGCAACTGGGGGGTTCTGGAAACTTGCGGCCTGTACCATGTGGCGATGTTCATTCCCGAATTCTCTCATGCTGATGACTGGAAGCGTTTGTGTGAGCAAAGACTCAAGGAGACAGCACGGATACAGATTATGGCGGACGGTATCCATTGGGAACAGTCGCCAACTTACCATCACGAGGTTCTGGCTTGTTATCTCGATTGTATTTACGCGGCACGTATAAATGGGATTGAGCTTGATGATGACTTTAGACGCACGGTTCATCAAATGGCTACCGCCTCCCTTTATTGGGCGAAGCCAAATCACAGGCAGCCTCTGCTTGGCGACAGTGACGACAGCGATATCCGTTCTCTTCTCACCTACGCAGCCTGGTTGTTTCAGGATAGCATACTGCGTTTTGGCGGACATCAGCGGATGGACTACGACAATGCCTGGCTGTTCGGGGGGGAGGGGATACGGAACTACGACCGGTTGCGTGCGGAGTTGCCGGCTAACCTCTCTTATCCCTTTGCACATTCCGGCCATTATGTGATGCGTACGGGCTGGGAACCGCGGGACTTGTACCTGTATTTTCACTGCGGTCCTCTCGGGGGCGGTCACGGGCATGCCGATCTCTTACATTTTGATCTGCATGCCTATGGCAGGGATTTGCTAACCGATCTCGGCAGATACAATTACAGCGATCACACTCCGCTCAGAAAAAAGTTAAAAGAGAGTGCTTCTCATAATACGACCATAGTTGACGGTATCGGATTCACCGAGATTGTAAGCACCTGGGACTTCGGCCGGATCGCGAAGCCTTCGGGATGCCGATGGATCAGCAAGCCTGGCTATGACTATGTTGAAGGTGGTCATGACGGTTACCTTCATTTGGACGACCCGGTGTACCCGCTCAGGAGAATAATCTTTATCAAACCGTATTACTGGCTGTTGGTCGACAGCTTTACTTGCAAGGAATCGCATACCTTCACCCAGCGGTTTCATTTTGCTCCGGGAGAAGTCGAGCTGGATGTAGACTCGCTCATTTGCCGCACGTTAAACGGACGGGAGGCCAATCTTTGCATTATTCCGGTTGACCGTGAAGGGTTAGAGGGTCGCATTAACGAAGGGGTTATTTCCCGCGAATACAATCTGATAGAGCCCAATCAATATGCGGTGTACTCCCGGACCGGAAAAGGAACCATATCAATGATGCAGGTGCTGTACCCGCAGCGGCCCGGGGAGACGGCTTGTCCCGTGGTTGAGAAGGTACCGGTTTTCCGCCATACGGGCGAACAGGTGGACGATGCTCAGGCGACAGCGTGCAAAATTGTTATACCGGGAACGGACGAGGAGCACACTCTCGTGATCAGCCACAAAGTGCCTTCCGGCCATTTTGATTCCTATATAGTGGATGGCATTCAAATCTTTGGCGAAGTCGTTCTGATAGCCGGCACAAAATGCAAAAAAGAAGTTGATGTCATTATTTAATATTGGACGACGGGCTGATAGAATAAAAGAAAAGATGAAAGCAAGAGAAAGGCGCGGGAGAACATGTTCAAGTTTACTTACTACAAGAGAATCCAGTTGTCATTTCTTTTGCTTATTTTTATCCCGTTGATTGCGGTTTCGGTCATCTCCTTTGTCCTGATCAGAGGTACGATGGTGGAGAAGTTGCAGCTCAGTAACGATAACTTTTTGAATGTCATGATAGATGAACTGAACAAAACCGTTGATGATGTGACATTTGCCTCTCATTTTATTGTAAACGATACCAATGTTCGTTCTAACCTGAAGGCTTTTGCGGAGACAAAGCGGCTTGAAAATTACCAGGATTACATGTTTTTTACGCATTTGCAAAATGTGTTTTCCCTGATTAACTCCAAGCCGCTGAACAATAACATCAGCATGTACTTGGTCAACCGGCAGAATTTTGTGATTTCTTCCGGCATTGAGGATCTGACTGTAATCAAAAATAACATGGACAAACTGATGAAACGTGTTAATCTTCATGAACCTGAAAGGCTGCAATGGCTAGGCATGGCTGACAGCGGATCTGGCAAAAACAGCAGCTACTATATTGCCAGAGTGATCTATGACAGCCGCGAGAATCAGCATGTGGCGGTGCTGCTTATCTCCATTTCCGACAAGTATTTCACCAAACTGCTCGAACCGGTCGAATTCGGCAAGGTTGCGCTTTTTGATTCCGCTGGCGGATTTATCGCTGGCAATACAGAGCTTGCCCCGCATAACGCGGATGCAAATGGAAGCGTTCGCACAGCCAGAACCATCGCGAAATCCAGCTGGCGGATTGTTTATGAAGCCTCGGAGAAAGAATGGTCTGGCCAAATCTCACGAACCTTTTACAGTGGTATTGTAGCGGTACTTTTGCTGTTTATCGTTTTCTCCGCTACCTCTATCTTGATTGCCAAAAGATTGCATAGTCCGATTCTCAAGCTGCAGCGGGTTGTACGCCAATTCGGAATGGGTAATCTGGACGTGAGGCTGGAGGTAAAGGGGAAGGATGATATCGCCGAGCTTGGACAGACGCTGAATACGATGCTGGATCAACTGCAGAGGCTGATTCACGATATCGAGCAGGAGCAGGAACAGAAGCGGGTGATGGAGTTGGAAGCCCTGTTTATGCAGATTCGCCCTCATTTTTTGATCAATACGTTGAATTCGATTAAATGCAGCCTTATTCTATCTAAAGATACGCTGCACAGCGGAATTATCGATTCTCTAATGAGTCTGCTCCGGGCTTATCTCAAGGTCAATGAACCGGCTACCCTGCGGGAAGAGTGCAAGCTGCTCGGTCACTACGTCGATATTATGAAAATCCGAAATGAAATCCCGCTGGAACTGGATATCGATCTGGCTCCAGGAACCGAAGAACTCATCGTTCCCAAACTTATTTTACAGCCGCTCGTAGAGAATGCTATCGTCCACGGTCTGGTTGATCATCCGAGGCCCCGTATTTCCGTTCGTTCACGAACTATTCCTGAAGGTATTGTGATAGAGATTTCTGACAATGGCTGCGGGGCGGACGAAGAGATTCTGGATGGTCTGAACTGTAGGCTGCTACATAACCATGATGAACAGGATGGATTTTATACAAGAGTAGGGTTAATTAACGTGGCTCAAAGACTGAGGCTGACCTACGGGCAGGAAGCCGGTCTATCTCTGCATAATCTTCAGCAGGGCGGGGTCTCCGTATCTCTGTATTTGCCTCCGGGTAGCAACCATCATGTTTTTCCGTCAGAGGAGGGCAATTATGATGTTTAGAGTGATGCTCATTGACGATGATGTCCCTATGCTTAAAGTGCTGCGGCAAATGATTGACTGGGAAGCCCATCATTTGCAAATTGTCGGCAGTACCTATTCGAGCGCTAAGGCGCTGCATATGTTTGAAGAAGTGCAGCCTGACATCGTCATTACAGACATCGGTCTGCCGCAAACAAATGGCATCGAGCTGGCTGATCGATTTATCAGCATGAAACCGGAAATAAGGGTAATCTTTCTGACATGTCATGAGGATTTCCAATATGCACAGCAGGCGGTCAAGCTGAAGGCCGACGACTATTTGATCAAGGACCAGCTTACGGCAGAGCAATTAGTACAAAGTTTAGGCAAATCGGTAAGATTGCTGAAATCAAGGGTCGGGTTGATTAACCGCGAGACCGCGCGCTGCAACAGCATTCTTTTCCGGAAGGATCTGCTGCAAAGAGTGATTGACGGAGCCCCGTCCGAGACAACGGTGGCCTATGCGGAACAAATCGGCATCTCCTGGACCTATCCGTGGTTTATGTTGGGGATTGTCAGCATTCATTTTTCCAGCTTCGACAACCGTTACAAGCAGAGTGAATATCCGCTGATCTTATATGCCATCTACAACATTGCCTTGGAACTGTCCGAATCGAGCGAAGGGATAACCCCTTTTCTTGAGCAGGAGAATATTGTAATTATGTATAATTTCCGGGTTAATCTTGCGCAGAACGCCAATCTGCATCTTCATAATTATTTGCAACAGCTGCGTTTTAAGTGCTCCCATTTCCTTAAGATTCAACCGAGTGTTATTAAGGTTACGGACAAAGTGGAGCTAGACACCATCGGCCCGGTATTTCAAAAAATGGTTCAGGACAAGTGCGAGTTTTACGAGAATACCGATTATATTGATTCTGATACGTTGCATATTACATCGCAAATGTTTCAACCTGCTCCGAAGGGGTTTCTGGATGGCTATGTTTCGGAATTGGAACGGGCAGTCATCCGAGATGATTTGGAAGGCATCAGCGGAATTCTGCAGGAAATTGCCAGGATTGCTAGAGAGATGTCTATCATTCCGGACGACTTTGTCCGGGAGTTGTCTTCTATGCTCCGCGGCATTGAGCTGATTTTTTCCAGTCTGAAATTCGATGAGGATCTGTTCGCCTATCTCGCTCTGACAAGGACGCTAGAGGATACGATGGAGCTGGTGGAAAGAAAATTTATGCTAGCCATGAAAAGCCGGCATAAGGGAGCGGTAATCACGGTACAGGAGCCCAAGCTTCAGGTCATCCAGCAATATATCGACCAGCACCTTGCCGATAATATTACCTCAATCGATATGGCGCGTTATCTGTTTCTGAATCCGAGCTACTTTTCACGCTATTTCAAGCGGATGGCCGGCCTGACTTTTACGGACTATGTGCACCAGTATAAGATGAAGGTAGCTACGAACATGCTGAAAATGTCTAACCAGAATTTAGAATCACTTGCGGTTGGACTCGGCTATTCGGATAGAACGTATTTCTCCAAAGTGTTTAAAAAATATGTGGGATCTACGCCAAGCGAGTACAAGGCCAGACATTTGGCACGCAAATGATTCTCTCCAGATAAAAACAATCCAATATTTGCAGGGGGTGTCCCAAAAGATCTTTAGATCTGGCGGGATACCCCTTTGTTCTGTTAGGAGACGATCCACGGATGAATCGTTCCTCCCATCGCTGTTGTCCCCAAATTTCTTGGAATGGTTTTAAGCATGTCAACCACCGGTTCCTCGCTATTATACACATACGAATAAAGGTCAAAATCGTGCACGTTGCTGGTCATAATCTCTCCTTCATGCCGCGGGAGGATGAATTATTATAATGACATATTTAATTTGCCGAGGTGATACAACGTGGAGAGTATAAAACAATCTGTACCAAAGAGTCAGCGTGAACCGCGAAAATTTTGGACTCCGCAGAAGAAAGAAGCTTTGACCGGGTGGCTGTTTCTGGCCCCGGAGATTATCGGGATGCTATTTCTTAACGTGTTTGCGCTTGGATTTTCTCTGTATTTGAGTTTTTCCGATTGGGACCTTCTGTCAGGCGTTGAAGGCATCAAGTTTACAGGGTTGGATAACTATATCCAAATGTTTCAGGATCCTACCATTATTCAGGCACTGAAGAACAATGTGATTTATATGATTCTGACGGTTCCCATTCCGATCGCGATTGCTCTGGTACTGGCGACATTGATTCATAACAGTGTGTTTTTTAAAGATTATTTCAAAGTCGCGTTTTTTATCCCCTATATTTCTTCCATCATCGCGATTGCTGCGGTATGGAGTGCTTTATTTCACCCGTCCCTGGGACCGATTAACCAGTTTCTGATGGATTTAGGGCTGTCCAATCCTCCTAAATGGCTGGTAGATCCAAAAACATCGCTTCTGTCGATTGCAATTATCAGTTCATGGGCCGCTCTGGGCTACACTATCATTATCTATATGGCTGGTCTGACGAATATTTCGAATGAAATTTACGAAGCAGCTGAAATTGATGGCGCCGGCGTGATGAAAAAGTTTTTCGCCATCACGGTACCGATGCTTCGTCCGACGACTTTCTTCCTCCTTATCACCATGCTGATCGGCTCGTTTAAAGTGTTTGACGTCATTGCCTTTTTGACCGAAGGCGGACCGAACAATTCTTCAACCGTGCTCGTATTCCGGATTTATGAGGAAGGATTCAAATATTACAATATGGGCTACGCTTCGGCCATCTCCTGGCTGCTGTTCGCCATTATCGGCGTGATTACCGCAGTCACCTGGAAATTTAGAAATGAAGAATAGGAGGGGGACATAAAGATGCAATGGATTAGAAAAAACATGTCCAAATTGATCACAACCGGTTTTATGGGAGCGTTGTCTATCGTTTTCCTGATTCCGCTGATCTGGATGATTTCAGCAGCCTTCAAATACGAGAAAGATGTTATGCGTTTTCCGATTCAATGGATACCCGAGAAGATTAATGTGGCGTATAATTTCAAGATGGTCTGGATGGGAAGGGTTCCTTTTACCGATTTTTACTTCAATTCATTTAAAATAGCCATTATTACGACCTGCATCACGTTGCTCGTTTCGTCCATGGCGGCGTACTCGCTGACCAAGATTAAATTTAAAGGCCGTGATCTGGTGTTTGTGGCCCTTTTATCCTTTATGATCATTCCCGATCAGGCCACGCTGATCCCGCGCTTTCTGTTGGTTCGCTGGTTCGGCCTCTATAATACACATGCCGCAATCATATTCATGAGCATGTTCTCGATTTACTTCACGTTCCTGCTGCGGCAGTTTATGATAGGGATCAGCGATGAATATATGGAAGCATCCAAAATCGATGGTGCGGGTCATTTGCGGATATTCTCGTCCATCATGGTTCCACTATGCAAACCGGTGCTGGCTACGGTAGCCATCATTAAATTCATCTGGACATGGAACGATTATCAGAATCCGCTCATCTTCCTGTTGGACAAGGATCTGTACACCATTCCACTCGGCATGACGTTGTTCCGGGACGATTACACGAACAACTATGCGATTATGATGACAGCGGCGGTGTCGGCGATTATACCGCTTGTGATCGTGTTTATCGCTTTGCAAAAACAGGTAATTAACGGGATTGCCCTGGGCGGCGTGAAGGGTTGATCATACTTTCTTTTGAAAAAGTCAAAAAAGTAATCATACAATATCAAAATTTTGCACTTGCCCAGTCGAGCGGCTGCCTATAATGAACAGTGAATACAGCACTACACCTAAATATTAAGTGCAGGGGGAAGTAAAATGAAACAAAAGGTCAAGCAAAGATTGTCTGTAATACTCGGAATGATTCTGGCCGTCTCCTTGGTGCTCACCGGCTGTGGAAAGTCCGGAGGTTCATCGTCGAATGACAGCTCCGGGGCAAATGAAGGCAGCGCCGAGACCGGAAAGCAAGTCACCGTCAAGTATTATAACTGGGATAACGAAGCTCAGTCGGTAGGCACCGATGCCATGCTGCAGGAATTTATGGATCAAAATCCAGATATCAAGGTAGAGCATGTAGTACTTGTTCCCGGCGATTCTGTGGAAATGATGAAAAAACTCGATTTTCTCATTTCTTCCGGTGAAGCGATCGATGTTGTACAAATACCAAGCTTGGGATCTGTACTTGAACGGGCGACCCGGGGAGCGCTGGCACCACTTAATGAATTCTATGAAAAGGAAAATATCGTCCCTGAGGACGAATATTTCGTTAACCCAAAGATTGAAAACAATTATTACGGTATGCAGTATACAAAGAGTTTCAACTACGTGATGCTCAACAAGGATGCTCTTGACGAAGTGGGATTAGAAGTTCCAAAGTTCGGATGGACATGGGATGACTACCGGGAATATGCCAAGAAGCTGAATAAAGGTGAAGGCATTGACAAACGTTACGGTACGTACTTCCATACTTGGGAGCTTTATTCAAATGCTCCGGCGCAAACGATGATGAAAGATCCATTCCTGTATGATGACGGAACAACGATTCTGTCCGATCCAACCTACAAATACTTCTACCAGCTTCGCAAGGGTATGGAGTCGGAGGACAAATCAGCTAAACCTTTCTCGGATGTTCTCGCTGCAAAGCTGAACTATCGAACCGAATTTTTCAATGAGGAAGCAGCTATGATTCTGACAGGTAACTGGACAATCGCTGACCCGGGCAATACCGAGCAGTATCCACACGATTTCAAAACAGCTTTCGCTCCGGTACCGGTGCCTCCGAAAGGATCGGAACCTAAAGATTACGAAGGCAAATATTTCACTAGTGGTGGCCAGTTGGTAATGGGCGCTAACTCTGAAAACAAGGAAGCATCCTTCAAGCTTATGAGATTTATGACAACAGCAGATTCGGACAATAGACCAGAATTCTCGGGTTATAAAAAAGCCAATAACGAAGCTCTGTTAACAAAGCTGGTTGCTGGCAATGAAGATATGTATGATATGGATTCTCTTAAATACACACTGTTTGACGATGCAATCCAATATCTTGATGCTGCACAGGTCATGACCACGGCCTCATCGGAATTGACCAAAGTGATCGAGGACGGCTTCAGCAGATATATGCTGAATAATGAATCGATCGATGATGTACAGAAATGGATGGTTGATGAGGCAACAAAAGTCATCAATAAAAAAGGTGTAATCAAATAAGCAGGATAGTCACTCTATCCTGGTTACGCAACGGGCTTTGAGATTTATCTTAAAGTGTCGGGGAACGAGGAGAAACACAATCGTCTGCCTATGAAGAGCTGTCTCTATGGATCGTACCGGCCACGAGAGACAGCTCTTTTTATTCTATCTAATGGACGAATTTTATAGAACAGAACGATTTGAACAGCGGAAAAATGATTGATTATTAGGAGTAGGACGATGACAAACGAAACTTGCAAGCTGATAGAAAAACAACCTGCCCGTGTCTGGACGGAAGCCTTTCCGCTTGGTAATGGAAGACTAGGCGCGATGGTTTTTGGAGATGTATCAGCCGAACGAATCGGGCTAAATGAAGATTCGGTCTGGTACGGCGGACCGAGAGGGTGCGATAATCCAGCAGCTCCTGGGACGGTGGAGGAACTCAGAAAGCTGATTCGTGAAGGTGAACCCCAGGAAGCGGAGAGAATGGCGCTTCTGCATCTCACGAATACACCGCAGTATTTTGGTCCATATCAACCGCTAGGAGACTTGAGGCTTCAGTTCGATTATCGACTGTGGGACAGTTCGGATTATCGGCGGGAATTAAATCTGAGGAATGGTGTTGCATCGGTAACGTATAAGATTGGGGAAGTTCAGTATAACCGGGAAATATTCTCCAGCGCCGTAAATCATGTGCTTGTGGTCCGGTTAACAGCATCAGAACCGAGATCGATCTCCTTAACTGCACGCTTAAGCAGGCGGCCGTTTGAAGGAGAGATAAAGCATGACCATGATCGTTTGCTGACGATGGAAGGAAGCTGTGGAGCGGATGGCATTAAATATGCGACGGTTCTGACCTCTTGTATCACGGGGGGCGAGTGCCGGACGGTTGGCAATTATATGGATATTCGCGGGGCGGATACCGTTACTTTGATTCTCGCGGCTCAAACCTCATTCCGTTGCAATGATCCCCGGATGGAAGCCATCAGGCAGGCCGAGTCCGCTGCTTCCCTTTCATATGAACAATTGAGAGAAGCTCATATTAAGGATCACAGAGCCTTATTTGACCGGGTCTCGCTGGATCTTTCACCTCAGGAAACCGTGAGCGAAACGAACAGGGATAAGTCCACCACGGAGCGTCTTCAGCTTTATCGACAAGGTGGTGCGGACCCATTATTGGAAGCGTTGTTCTACCAATTCGGGCGCTATTTGCTGATGGCAAGCTCAAGACCCGGCAGCCTGCCGGCCAATCTTCAGGGTATTTGGAATGAAAGCTTTACACCACCTTGGGAGAGCGACTACCATCTGAATATTAACCTGCAGATGAACTACTGGATTGCGGAGACGGGCAATTTGCCTGAATGTCATGAACCGTTGTTCGATTTCATTGACCGGCTGGCTGCAAACGGGCGGCACACTGCTGCAGCTTTGTATAGTGCAAGAGGATTCACGGCCCATTCTTCATCCAACCTATGGGCGGAGAGTGGATTGTTTGGAGCCTGGACGCCTGCGATTTTTTGGCCTACAGGCGGGGCTTGGCTGGCGCTGCATCTATGGGAGCATTACCGATATAACCGCTCAGAGGACTTTTTACGTGATCGGGCCTATCCGGTGCTGAAGGAAGCCTCGCTATTCTTCCTTGATTTTCTGACCTATGATAAGAGCGGTTTTCTTGTCACTTCACCATCGCTTTCTCCAGAAAACAGCTACGTAACGGATACAGGACAGGTAGGGGTCTTATGTTCCGGTCCCTCTATGGATTCACAGATTGTGTACGCCCTTTTCACTGCTTGCATCGAAGCAGCCGAATACCTTGAAGTGGATAGCATGCTCACCAAGGAGTGGAGAAGCGTAAGGTCCAAGCTTTCCCCTCCTCGGGTTGGCCGGCACGGTCAGATCATGGAATGGTCCGTCGACTATGAAGAGGCGGAACCGGGGCACCGCCATATCTCTCATTTGTTTGCACTTCACCCCGGGGAGCAAATCATTCCCCATAGGATGCCCGAACTGGCGGAGGCCGCCCAAAGAACATTGGAGCGGCGTTTAAAAAACGGCGGTGGACATACCGGCTGGAGCCAAGCATGGATTTCCAACTTCTGGGCGAGGCTCGGCAATGGAGACAAAGCTTATGACAGTCTTCGCGAGCTACTGGTAAAAGCAGTCCATCCGAATTTATTCGGTGATCATCCACCTTTCCAGATTGACGCTAATTTCGGAGGAGCGGCTGCGATACAGGAGATGCTGATTCAATCCCATGGCGGAGAAATACGTTTGCTGCCAACCCTACCTTCTTCGTGGCCCTCTGGTTCAGTCAGGGGGCTTCGGGCCAGGGGAGGATTTACCGTTAATATTGATTGGAGAGACGGCATGTTAGAGCTGGCAGAGATTTGCGCCGCTAAAACAGGAGAATGTACGTTATATAGCATGGAGCCTCTTTTGATCTCTGATTCGGATCGGCATTCCGTTCCAGTGACAAAAGCGGGCTATCTGTATACGTTTTCTTTACGCCAGGGAGAAATGATCTGGATTTCCTTGGAGCAACGAAAGCTGTCCAACTCCGATGATCAGAAAAATCGCCAGTAATAGATCCTATACATTATTAAGCGGAGGTCATCTATAATGAGCATACTTACTTGGAGCAACGGACAATATTTACTAGACGGGGAGCCTTACCGGATTATCTCAGGAGCGATCCATTATTTCAGGGTGGTGCCGCAATATTGGAAGGACCGGCTGTTGAAGCTGAAGGCCTGCGGATTCAATACAGTTGAAACCTACATTGCCTGGAACGTGCATGAACCTCAGGAGGGAGAGTATGATTTTACCGGCATGGCCGATGTAGTTTCGTTTATTGAGCTTGCCGGAGAACTCGGCCTTCACGTCATTGTCAGACCAAGTCCGTTCATTTGTGCGGAATGGGAATTCGGCGGTTTGCCGGGCTGGCTGCTGGCTTACGGGGAACTCAAACTTCGCTGTTACGATCCCTTCTATTTAAGTAAGGTGGACCGCTATTATAACGAGCTGATTCCTCGGCTTGTTCCGCTCCAATCCACTCATGGCGGGCCGATTCTGGCTGTCCAGGTGGAAAATGAATACGGCAGCTATGGCAATGACCATGCGTATTTGGGCTATTTGCGGGACGGATTGCTGAGTCGTGGAATTGATGTACTGCTCTTTACTTCCGACGGCCCTACCGATGAAATGCTGCTGGGAGGAACACTGGGCGATGTGCATGCCACAGTCAACTTCGGTTCGCGGGTAGAAGAATCTTTGGCCAAATATCGGGAATACCGCAAGGAAGAGCCGCTTATGGTGATGGAATTCTGGAACGGCTGGTTCGATCACTGGATGGAAGATCATCATGTGCGGGATGCGGCGGATGTAGCTGGCGTTCTGGATGAAATGCTGGAACAGGGCGCTTCCATCAATATGTACATGTTCCATGGTGGAACAAACTTTGGCTTTTATAACGGGGCAAATCATATTGCCAAATACGAGCCGACGACGACAAGTTATGACTATGACGCTCCGTTGACAGAATGGGGAGATAGAACGGAGAAGTTAGATGCTGTCCAAAAGGTGCTCGCAAAGCATGGATTTACTCCTGATTGTCCGTTTCCCGAGCCGATCCCGAAAATAAGTTACGGAAAAGTCGCCTTGACGGAAAAGGCGGAACTGTTCGCTGACTTCAATCTGGATACGTTATCCAAACCGGTGAAAAGTGTAAACATAGAGCCGATGGAGAAATTCGGACAGTCCTATGGTTTTATTATGTACAGTACCTATATTCAGGGGCCGCGCTCCGGTCAGAAGCTGTACATTCAGGAGGTTCGGGACCGGGCGCAAGTGTTCCTGGATGGAAGGGCGATTGGGGTCGTTGAGCGTTGGAACCCGCAGCCATTGAATATTTCTGTCCCGGCAGGAGGGGCACGGCTTGACATCCTCGTTGAAAATATGGGACGGATTAATTACGGACCACTCATTCGTGACCCGAAAGGGATTACAGAGGGGGTTCGGATCGACAATCAGTTCCAGTATGACTGGAGTATCCGTACGCTGCCTCTAGGGTCTTTAGAGCTGGCTTCGCTTGTGTACAGCAAGCAGAGCGGAGAGATACCGGACAACTCCGAATATTCAGGGATGCCGGGATTTTACCGCGGGTGCTTCAAGGTTGAGGAGATCGGCGACACGTTTCTCCGGTTTGACGGCTGGAGTAAAGGAGTCGCCTGGATCAACGGCTTCAATCTCGGCCGCTATTGGCACGCGGGTCCGCAGCGAGCGTTGTATATTCCAGGTCCTTTGCTTCGCAAGGGGCAAAATGAACTGGTTCTTTTGGAATTGCACGCCTGTCCGGAATCTTGCGAGATCGAACTGACGGATCGCCCTGATCTTGGCAAGACTGCAGCTGTAGACGATGCAGTGCTGAATTTTGTACAGGAAGACGAGTTGTAAAAGCAGAAAAATTTTTCATATGGCACTAGATGACCTACCAAGCCCGTCCGTTAATCCGGATGGGCTTCTGCCATATTATTTCGTTTATCTCGCCAACCAGCTGCCGTCTCGTTAAGTGGATTAACGGGTGGCCTTATTAGTTTTAGAGCGGTTTTTGTGGATTCCATATTTTTCCGCATTTTTTGAGGTCGGGAAACAAGTTATAATGATAAGTTGAGAAGGTCTATTAGCATCTAGATTATACACAGAGAGGAACATTCTATGGAGCAGGTAGTACAAAGTTTTATTAATATAGTTAACGATTTACTTTGGTCCAAGCTGTTAATTGTTTTGCTTATTGGCGGAGGACTTTATTTTACATTCAAAAGCAGATTTATGCAGTTTCGATTATTCAAAGAAATGTTGCGTGTCATTCGGGAGTCCAAAAGCAGCGAACCGGGCAGTATTTCATCGTTTCAGGCGTTCGCCATCAGTATGGCTGCTCGTGTTGGTACGGGTAACATCACAGGTGTGGCGCTGGCTATATCGCTTGGTGGTCCGGGTGCGGTGTTCTGGATGTGGATTATTGCGATTATCGGATCAGCGTCCAGCTTTATTGAAAGTACGTTAGCCCAAATTTACAAAGTTAAAGATAGCAAGACTGGCGGTTTCCGCGGAGGTCCGGCTTATTACATGGAGTTTGGTCTGAATAAACGCTGGATGGGTTCCTTGTTTGCGATTCTTATTACGCTGTCTTTCGGTCTTGTGTTTAACGCGGTTCAATCCAATACTATTTCGGTCGCATTTCAAAATTCATTCGGGACAAATCGTCTGACACTGGGTATTGTGATGGCCTTAGTATTTGGCGCCATTATTTTTGGCGGTGTAAAGCGAATTGCGCAATGGTCCGAGTGGATCGTAGTCGTGTTGGCTGTAATTTACGTAGGTGCTGCGTTGTTTATAGTGCTGGCTAACATTACAAGCCTTCCGGAAGTGATCTCCGTTATTGTAAAAAGTGCATTCGGCTTTGAGCAGGCGGTCGGAGGTGCGTTTGGTGCTGCCCTTATGAACGGCATTAAACGCGGTTTGTTCTCGAACGAAGCGGGTATGGGTAGTGCGCCGAATGCTGCGGCCACGGCATCGACAAGCCATCCGGCGAAGCAGGGTCTCATTCAATCTTTAGGTGTACTCATTGATACGTTGGTCATCTGTACAAGCACGGCATTTATGATTCTGTTCACAGGAGCCTACAAACAGACAGGGCTCGATGGGATAGAGCTTACTCAAGCAGCGCTAGGGATGCAGATGGGTTCTTGGGCTTCCGATTTCCTCGCTATTATGATATTCCTCTTTGCCTTCAGCACACTGCTAGGCAACTATTATTACGGTGAGACCAATATCGAGTTTTTGAACTCCAAACGGATTTGGATCTGGATTTACCGGATTGGTGTTCTCGCTATGGTTCTATTCGGTTCCGTCACAAGTGTGAAGCTCGTGTGGGATATGGCAGATCTGTTTATGGGCCTCATGGCTATCGTTAACCTGATTGCCATTATGCTGTTGTCCAAGATTGCCTTCGCTGCGCTCAAGGATTATACGGCGCAGAAGAAGGCCGGAAAAGACCCGGTGTTTACGAAGGACAGTATTTCGGGATTGAAAAATGTGGAATGCTGGGATGACAGCCCGGTTGAAACGAAGTAAATATTTATAATTAGAGACGCTGTATTTGCGGTTGGCTTTGGCCGCAGGTGCAGCGTTTTTGTGCTGTGTTTTTTTATAACATTTTAAGGGGGAGAGGTGTTATACAGATGAGAGGGTAGGGAGGATGGATATGTTTATGAGTGATGAGATGGTGGGAATTTCCGGAACGGAACATTTCTCCCCGGATTTATTGGAACGTAAGAAGCAGCGGTCTAAATGGGGCAACAGAATCAGGTGGGGAGTAGATATCATTGCTCTTGTCATACTGTTGACTATTTTATTTTCGATTTATATGTGGGGAACACATTGGTATTTCGAGAAATCGGGAAAAAATGCCCAGTTTACACGCGCAGTCGCTATCTTAGCAGAGATGCAGGGGAGCGGGATGAAATTAGACAAAGATTTCGGATTAGTTTACATAAGTCCATTGTTTAAGCAAACCGTGACAACCAAGGTTTACCGTCAGGTTGGTGAATGGAGTGTCATAACAGGTGAATTGCATGCGGAGAAAAGTTTGTTTGGCGAGATCAGATATTCGATTAAAGAAGAAGAAAAATATTTCAGGGGGGACAGACGCCCTTTCATTGGATTTCCAATATCCTTGATTTATGGAGGGAGTGATGCCCTGCCGATTGGGGGAGAACCCGATATGGAACGATTGGGTCATATCGAGGACGGCTTTGTAGCTGAGATGTGGTTTTCGTTTGGAAAGGGAATGACACCGAAAGAGTTTATGGAAGTTTTGTCTGAATATGATCTTTGGGTCACAGGAATGGCGGTATATTCCGGAGAAATGAAGGATGTGAAAGTGTCCAATTATGTATCAACCAACGATACAGTTTACCCTCCTCATTTAACGCTCCGGCCCTTGGTTACTTTTCATGAAAACGGAACGGCAGGAGGAGAATCTTTCAGTTTGACGAAACAGGATATCGCTCTTGCTGAAGAACAATTGATGAAAGACTTGGAGTGGCTGACAAGCCATGTGAATTATTATGGTGTCAATGAGGATAAACAGCGACTTTCCTATCTGAAACAAAACGGCATTCAAGTGTACGGCGCTACTGTTACCGGACCCGCAAGAGAACTGGAGAAGCTGAGGCAGGTACCGGAGTTTCGGAGATTTGGGCTTGGACGGGTTGAGGTGTGGAATTGGGATAACTAGTGTTGAGGCACCCTCGCCCGCGTTGTTATATAAGATAGAAACATTCAGCAGGTGAATAATTGTTATACACATCGGAAAGATTATCCTTGGTTGAAACCTATATACCAAAGGAGTGATTTCCTATGAAGTTTGGAGCTCATGAAGTCATGGATACCCATGAAGTTCTGGCAGAAAAAATGAACATGATGAATCATTTAGGCTTTTATGCGTCCCAAGCTAAAAATCCGCAGCTGCAAAGTATGATCCAGCGTCATCAACAAGAAGGCATCCGTTCTTACAATGAGGTTGTTGCTCTTACACGTGGAACCGACATAAATGCAAACACCCGTATGAACCCCCTCATGCCTTCAGCTGGCGTACAAGGAACCCAACAGAACGTGCAATACGGGATCAATAACCCTCAGACCGTTACGCCTCATCCTGATGCCGTAATGTCTGATAACGAAATCGCCTCAGCCATGCTTATTGCGCATAAAAACAGTGCAAAAAACTGCACGACGGCCGCGCTGGAATGCACGGACATCAACCTGCGTCGGGCGCTTACGAACAGCTCCGTTAGCTGCATTAACCAGGCTTACGAAGTATTTCTGTTCATGAATGAGCAGGGCCAGTATCCGGTGCCTACCTTTGAACAAGGAACAGCGCAGACGTATCTGAACACCTATCAGCCTGCGCCGGCCTACGTCATGCCCGGACTTCACACGCAAAGTGGTGCCATGGAAAATCGGGGGCCATTCATGGCTGGGCAAGCAAATCCGGATAGTTTTGGAAGTTTTACGAATCCAGGCGGGTCACAACCTTCCTCTAGGACGTAATGTATAAACACCAAAAGGGCATTCCCTGTGGAATGCCCTTTTGGTGTTTATGTTGTTGTTGTGTCTATTAGCCGTTGCTTAAGTGGATACCGCCCAAATGAGATGAATCATCCCGCCATAATACCGTTCGGTGTTCACAACCTCAACTTCGGAGTCATGAACGATCTGAAGCATATCTCGATTAAAGTGACAGCCCGATATTCGCCTGGCAACGGGATTGACCAGGTGTTGAGTAAAACCGAGTAACCGGTTGGAACTGATCCCGTGTTCCAGCAAACAAATTCGTCCTCCGGGCCGGCACCAGCGATTCATTTTGTTGAGAACAGCTAACGGATCATCGTAACCGCACAGGGACAAGGTGGAAACCACACAATCAAAGGACCTTTCCGGCAGCTCGAGAGTCTCGATGTCCTGCTCCTGAAATGACACCTCAAGCTGCAGTTCTAAGGCCATCCGCCGTGCGCTATTCAGCATTTCCGGACTGAAGTCTACCGCGGTCAGATCAACTGTATCCCGATTGTAATAAGGAAAATTGGCCCCGGCCCCGACGGCAACCTCCAGCACCTTTCCATGTACATCTTGAAGGAGTCGGCTTCTCCACATTCCGAGCATACGCTGTCTGCTGTTTCGCTCATACATAGATGCCTGCTTGTTGAATTTTCGAACGAGGGTGTCTTTATTCATGAATTATACTCCTCATGTGGATCAGAAGTTGATGATGGAAGACGCTGGAGTCCTCTCTTACATAGAAGCTCGCAGTTTTTCAATCATGATCTCACCTTCACGGTGAGTGGGGTCAAGCTCAACCGATTTTTCGTAGTGCCGAAGAGCCACAGCCGGATCTCCTGCTGACAAATACATTTCTCCAAGACTGTCATAAAGGTTGGATGACTCCGGAAAAAGTTGTACAGATAATTCAAGGACTTTAATTCCCTCGGTGAGAAAGCCTTTTTCCATCATGGTATAAGCGATGAAATTGAATTCACCTTCAAGAATAAGATAACGGTCCAGATCGTGGGAAGACATGGAACTGTACTCCCGCCAAGCTGCCTCGACACCAGAAATGATCGTGATTTTAGACAGATGGTGGGACAGTGATTTTTTAACATACCTTATATCTTCACCGAGGAGAAGGTCGATGATGGATGTTGAGACGACTTTAAGTCCGATATAATCACAGTTCGTCATGAGCACTAATCCTAAGCCTTGATCGGGCATGAGCATAAGATTGCTACGGAAGCCCGTATCCATACCACTATGCGACATAATGTGGCAATCTTTATAAGACCCCAGAAACCAGGAGAGACCGATGCCGTTCATCCAGCTGCCGTAATGCGTCTCGGCATATTCTTCCCATAATGGTCCATACCCTTCAGGCTGTAAAATCTGCTTGCCCCCGAACGTCATTCCTCGGTTCAGTTGGAAGATCATATATCGGCACATTTCCTCCGCGCTGCTGTATAGCGTTGAACTCGGTCCATGAGCCCGGTGATAAGGAAAGATGTCACTTGATTCCGGTCCATAGCCTTCCTTAAATCCGTGAAGATGGGGTGATGCCAACTGGTCAGATGGGATGTCGCTTTTAAAAAAAGAGCTTCCGTGCATCTGCGCAGGTTCCAGAAGGAGGGACTTCATATATTCCTCGAAGGATAGACCGGACACTTTGGCGATGACGTCGCCCAATATTTCGTAGCCGATATTGCTGTATGCAAATTTTTCGCCTGGTGTAGACAGCAAACGGTGATTCTCCATGCGTCTTACATACCTCTCCAAGCTGTGTTCATCGAATTCAGGCCGATCCCATTCAAAATCATCCTCGTCCGGCATACCCGAAGTGTGATTAAGAAGTTGGCGGACGGTTATATCAGCATAGTTATGGTCATTTAGCTTGAAGTATGGCAAATACTGAATTACAGGCGAGTCCAGTTCAATCTTTCCCTGCTGGACAAGCTGCATAATCCCCGTTGCCACACATGTTTTGGAGACGGAAGCCATATGGAACATCGTTTCTTTCCCTACAGGACAACCCGTACGGATGTCGGTCGTCCCGAATCCGCTAACATACAATATCTCCTGATTTCGTACGATGCCGACCGCTAGCCCTGGAACAGCCTCATCCTGCACGAACTTTGCCAAAATGGTATCTAAACGTTCAATAATACGTTGGAATTGACTCATCTTATCGGACCCTCCGTTATATTTAGTTTTCAAAGAATAGAAGGATGGATGCGATAAATTATACCAACGGATTCACCTGCTTCCTAAAGTTTTCCAATCTATTATAAATGAATACGGAGCTAATACATAGTGGATTTTTGAACCCGTGCTTTATAAATTCAAACTCATGTTCACCGTTCTTACATGAAAACCTGTTTTTTCATATAGTTTAATGGCATGATTACCTGAAAAAGCGCTAAGACGTACTTCAAGTAAATTTTCACTTTTCAAGTGATCTAGTGCCTTGGATAACAATTGTTTTGAATACCCTTTTCCCCTGAATTGCTCCAAAACGAATAGCTCATAGATAAAGCCGATTGGCGTATCTGTAAATTGATCTTTGCTCTTACCGAAAAGAATCCATCCAGCTAAGTCACCACCTTCAACAGCGATGAAATAGCGACAGCCTTTTGCCAAGAGAGGTTCAATAAGCCCTTTGATTTTCTCACTCGTCGGCATTACACCACCTAGCGTTCCTTCAAATAAAGCTTGCGGCGATAGAGTCAGAATTAGTTCGAGTTCAGCTGATGTGGGTGTTCTGATTTCCAATTGTATTAACTCCTCTCGATTGTAGTCCATAGACCAAATTCACATAAAAAGACCGGATGCTTTCTACGCATCCGATCATTAAGAGAGTAAAGCTTATTCCCGTGGGAATCTACGGGCAACCCCGGAACTGATCGCTGCTTTAACAACGAGTTCACGGATGGCTTTAACAACATTCTGATTAAAGACGCTTGGGATGATATATGAAGGATTTCGTTCCTCATCTGATACGGCAGACGCGATAGCCTCAGCAGCAGCCAGCTTCATCTCTTCGTTAATAGTGGTAGCTCTACAGTCCAAGGCGGCGCGGAAAATACCAGGGAAGCACAATACGTTGTTGATCTGGTTCGGGTAATCCGAACGTCCGGTAGCAATGACGCCTACAATATCCTCAACCTCTTCCGGTTTTATTTCCGGATTCGGATTGGCCATTGCAAATACGATGGGCTTATCGGCCATCGACAACACATCTTCGCGGGTAAGCAGTCCGCCTGCTGATAGGCCAATGAAGACATCTGCTCCCTGAATGACTTCCCGCAATGAACCTTGTACACGGCGTGGGTTGGTATTCTCCGCATACCACTGCCACATGCTGTTGGTATAGTTATTTCCTGAAGCAAGGGCACCTTCCCGGTCTACGCCGATGATTTCCTTAACGCCTGCGGACAATAAAATTTTACTGCAGGCAACACCCGCAGCCCCGATTCCGCAGACGATAACTTTGACTTGATCAATGGACTTGCCTACGATTTTAAGCGCATTAATTAAAGCGGCATACAGTACGACGGCTGTGCCGTGCTGGTCGTCATGGAATACAGGAATTTCGAGTTCTTCCCGGAGCCGCTGTTCTATCTCGAAGCAGCGGGGGGAAGCGATATCCTCCAGATTGATGCCGCCAAAAGCGGGAGCAATCGCTTTGATGCAGGCAATGATTTCTTCGGTATCCTGCGTGTCCAGACAGATCGGAAACGAATCGACACCGGCAAATTGTTTGAACAGCATGGATTTCCCTTCCATAACGGGCATAGCTGCATAAGGTCCGACATTGCCGAGACCCAAGACAGCGCTTCCATCTGAAATGACAGCAACTGTATTTCTTTTGATCGTAAGAGTGTACGCCTTTTTAGGATCTTCTTGGATAGCTGTACACACCCGGGCTACGTCAGGCGTATATACACGGGACAAGTCATCACGGTTTTGAATCGGTACTTTGGGCTGTGTCTCGATTTTGCCCCCCAGATGCATCAGGAAGGTGCGGTCGGAAACGTTGACGAGGCGGACGCCGCGCAAGTTTTTTACAGATTTTGTAATTTTGTCGATGTCCACACTGTCCGTCACGGTAATCGTAATATCCCGGACTGTAATATGACCGCTGGCCTGAATGACGTCAATCGCCACCATATCGCCGCCTGCTTCAAAAATGGCGGAAGCTACCTGTCCAAATTTGATTTCCTGCGTGTTCATTTCCAGTCTGAGAATGATGCTTTTTCCCCCGAGTCCACTGTTCTCCATGGTTACCTCCATCATGATAATCAGATAACTTACGATAAACAGTTCGCGAAGAGAGGTGCATATTCCTTTTTTTAGCTGTGTAATACTTTCTTTTAGATTCATTCTTGATATAACGGAAGGGTAGAAAACATTGCAGCGGAGCGGACGAAACAATTCCAGAGAAGCGGAGCGTTCGCCCGAAAGCTTTTAAGAAGTTACTCAACACGTCGAAGCAGCGGAGCGGACGAAACAATTTTGGAGAAGCGGAGCGTTCGCCTTTGTCCCTGGATTTCATCAAATGAAATATAGTTCAAGAAATCCAGGGGCAACAGCGATCGTAGGAATGTTTCGTACGCGGAGCGTCATATTATTTTCCCCGTGAACCACTTTCTGTTACAATGGCGGTAATCTACTTCTAGGAGCTGAATAACAATGGATAAAACATTGAACGAGCAAGAGCTTGTCGACTATATTGGGAGCAAAACGAAGGCCACTCCGCAAGACATCCGGCTTGTACTGAAGCATGAACAGGCCTATATCGATAACGCGCACAAGGGTGCCAAAGGAGATATCGATATCGATAGTGATGACCTGGTGGATTACGTCATGAGCCGCAAGGATGTAAAGCTGGACGAGCTGACAGTAGAAAATATTTTGGATAGTGAGATGGACTATCTCATGAAAAAAGGACTTGCCGGATATATGGACTAAGTTGATTTCAATGAAAAAGGCTCATGTTTCCCCAAAGCGGGGCACATGAGCCTTTTTGGTCAGGAAGCAGCATGAAACTCCGAATTTGACGCTTCTTTGCCGGTTACCACGGTATGAATGGCGAATCTGATTCAAGTGTAAGGGAGAACTGTTACCTATGTTAAATCATCGCTTCCCGTCTGCATTTACAAAATCTATGATCTGGTCTAACACTGCGCAAATGTTTAAATCCTACAATCAAATTAAATAGTGCTTGGCATCCATCGAATTTGTGAAAGTATCCAAGCAATTCGATCATCATCCCGTCATTCAGGATTTGAACCTCAGATTGAGGATGGAAAATGGCAGCAGGGAAGGGAAGACTATATGACGGATATATTGAAGAGAATCAGACAGCAGACATCGGATTTGGGAGAAGAACAGAGCCGTTTGGACGGTGTGGATGTCATTCGCATCGAGCCGGGAGCGATTAAGGAAATACCCGAATATCTTGGGCAAAAAGGGTTCATAAGAGCTGTAGTCGTTGTGGATTCCAACACGTATAGATGTGCCGGACGTACTTTGGAGCCGTTGCTGCAGGGATCCGGAATAGCTGTTCATATGACAACGCTTCGTCCTGACACCAAAGGAGATGTTCGGGCTGACGAGGCTTCACTCATTCAGGCCATTCTCGACATTCAACAGTTTGACGCTGAAGTTGTTCTGGCGGTTGGCGGGGGTACGATTCATGATATCTCGCGTTACGCCGCTTATACAACTGCAATTCCGTTTGTGGCTGTTCCGACAGCGCCTTCGGTAGACGGCTTTAATTCGAAGGGAGCATCGATTATCGTCCACGGTGAGAAAGTAACGATTCCGGCTATCGGCCCATCGGCGATGTTTGCGGATACCGACATTCTGACCCGGGCTCCGGCGCCACTCGTTGCAGCGGGGTTCGGGGATATGCTAGGTAAGTATACGTCTCTGTTCGACTGGAGGTTTAGCTCCATGATTGCCGGAGAGCCTTATATGGAGCGTTCCGTTGAAATCACAAGATCTGCGCTTCAAAAATGTGTGAATCAAATCAGCCAAATAGCAGAGCGGAGTGAAGCAGGTGTTACAATCCTGATGGAAGCGCTGGTTGAATCGGGGCTGGCCATGCTGTTGTTCGGTCAATCACACCCAGCTTCCGGTTCGGAACATCACTTGTCACACTATTGGGAGATGGAGTACATCCGTCTTGGCAAAAAGCAGCTTCTCCACGGAGCCAAGGTGGGTGCAGCTTGTATTGAAATTTCCAAGCTGTATCACCGGATCGCCAAAGAAGGGCCGGATAAATGGAGCTACGAGGCTGCTTTCGGCAGTGGTGACAAGGGCGGAGCTGCATCCATCTATGTACACTGGAACGCTATTGCCAAAGAAATTGCTCTTATACCGGATGAGGATACTCTTCGGGGCTTGCTAAGAACTGTTGGTGGAACCGTATCACCAATCGAGCTTGGCATAAACCATGATTTGCTGGACCGGAGCTTACGGGAGGCCCCTCGCGTACGTGCCAACCGTTATACGCTCTTGCGGGCGTATAACGAACGACAGCAGGAGCATGGCTGGAACCCGCAGCGGAAAAGCAATCGATAAAACAAAGAGACTGTCTCGCAGCAGCGTGAATCTGCAGCGAACAGTCTCTTTTTGTGGAATCCTCATCTATTCGGCGTCCCAGATGGAGCTTGCGGTAAGTGGAAATCGTCCCGCAACCTAATGGGTCTGTGGTTATGGTACTTAAGGAGGGAGGTTGCTGTTCTTACTTTTGATAGGTGAAGGTCACATCTAAAATTAAACTGGTTTTTGTGATTTCTCTCACTCAAAAACTGGAAAGAGGATGCCGATAACAACATATATGGAGTCTTACCGCTTAATTTATCCCAAACATTTTGCTAAAAATATTAAATTTGGATGGAGATAGCTGTCCTCTTACAAAAAGAACGTACGTAAAAAACAGTGGACAGATGAAGGGTAGGACCCTGGAACTATATTAGGGGGATTTACTGTGATGCTTAAAAGTCTTAAGCAAAAAATGATTCTCATGATTTGCATGCTTCTGCTGCTCAGTCTGGCATCGGTCTCGATTGCAAGCTTCAACAGCGCTTCTGGCCTGTTGAAAGAAAGTATTAATAAAGAGGCGATGCTGAACGCTGAGAACCTGGCGATGCAAATCAATGAATTCCTTGACACCAAAATTGCCAAGGTTGAGTCAATCGGAAAACTGATTACAGGGAATAAGGAACAGGATTTAAAACTGATTCAGAAGGCACAAGAATTAAATGAGGAATATGAAACCTTCTTTTTCTCGTATGACTTAACAGGTAAAAACGTCATTAACTTCCTCGGGGAAACAACGGATGTGTCCGACCGTGCTCACTATCAGGAGTCTGGTAAGGGCGAGGGGAAGATTGTAATCTCTGAACCTGTAGTGTCCAAACGTACCGGTAATAACATCGTTACGATGATTCTTCCACTGATGAAAGACGGTAAGCAGTATGGTTATATGGGATCGACGCTGCCGATTGATGAGGTTCAGAAGAGTGTATCCACTCAAACATTCGGAAAAACAGGATACGCTTATCTCCTCAGCAATTCTGGTAAGTTCATGTGGCATCCGGATAAGGATTATGTATTGCAAAAATCCGTCCAAGATATCAATATTCCAAAACTGGTCAGCGCCTACGAAAACGTAAAGCAAGCTAAATCAGGCAATTTTGAATATACCCAGAACAATACAAATTACTCGGCTGCCTATACGCCGTCAACTTATAACTGGGGTGTGTTTGTTGCTGCTCCAACACATGAACTGTATGCTCCGATTACCAAGCTGATGAATACGCTGGTGATCATTTCAATCATTGCCCTGATAGTGGCTATTGTTATTGCTTACCGGTTCACTGTACATCTTGTTCGTCCAATTCAGAGGCTGAACTCGGCCGTGAAGGAAGTAGCCCAAGGGGATTTGACAAAGACGATTCAGGTTCAAGGAAAAGACGAAGTGGCTGTACTTTCGGGTGACTTTAACCAAACCGTAGCTCACTTGAAACACCTGATCGAGGGTGTAACGAATTCTTCCAACCAGGTGATGAACGAAACCCAAGTTGTTTCCACCGGCATAGATTCCGCGAAAAAGAATGTTAACGTTATCGGCTCCTCCATTCGTCAAATTGCCGATGGGGCGACTACCCATGCTTCCAGCTCGGAAGAAATTGCAATGTCTATGAGTGATATGGCCAGCGGCGTTGTGAAGATTGCCGAGACTTCCTCGATGGTTTCCGAGGCTGCACAGGAAGCAGCGGGCCATGCCGAGACAGGTGCGGCTGTAGTTGAACAGGCCGTTATACAGATCAGCAGCATTGGTGAGGGTACGACTAAGGTTGGAATGGCTATTGAACGACTGAATGAACGCTCCCATGAAATTGAGGAGATTTTGAGCTTTATTACGGAGATTACTTCCCGAATCCGACTGTTGTCTCTGAATGCTTCGATCGAAGCAGCTAGAGCGGGTGAACACGGACGCGGATTTGCTGTCGTTGCCGAAGAGGTTAAGAAGCTTGCCGGACAGTCAGAGGAGTCTACAGACAAGATCGCACGCCTGATTTCCGAGACTCACGAGGATACGTTAAACGCCGTTCAGGCGATGGATGTGAGCCGTAAAGATGTTCAGGAAGGCATTACGCTGATCGAAGATGTGCGCGAGAAGTTCGCTAACATTCTTCATGCTTCCCGCAATGTTGCCGAGCATATTTTGGAGGTGTCCGCCGCTTCCGAGGAAATGTCGGCAGGCTCGGAGCAGGTGAGCGCTTCGGTCGAAGAATTGAAATCCATTGCGAACCTGACCTCTAAAGACGCAAGTAAAGCGGCCACAGCTGCCGAAGAACAAATTGGTTCGATTGAGGATATCTCGTCTTCGGTACAGCAGCTGGAAGCTGTAGTTGGAGAACTACGCAAAGAGCTGTCCAAGTTTAAAGTATAGATCAAATGATGCTACTCCCAAGTTCGGTGTGCATGGCACTTGAAAGGGGGGATGCCTGTAAGGGTTGGACTTGGGTGAGCAGCAGTATTTTTAGAAGTAACAGAGCAACACGGCAACAAAGCTTAGAGGTCTGCTTGAACAGCCATTTAAGCAGCAACAAAACTAATCAACAGGAAGAAATCGGAGGAAACAACACATGTTAAAGAATTGGAAAAAAGTAGTAATTGCTGGCGTAGTCAGCTTATCATTGGTAGGAACAGGCTTCGCCGCGAACGAGCTGCTTACCACACCATCCGCATCCGCAAAATCGGCTTCCGAGCATGCACCGGGACAACAAAAGAAAGCTCAATCCCAGCTTGATAAAATTATTGATAAAGGATACATTCGGGTAGGTATGACCGGAGACTACAAACCGTTTACATATTTGAATCCTAAAACGAATAAGTACGAAGGCTACGACGTTGATGCAGCGATTGAGCTTGGTAAAGATCTGGGTGTTGAAGTTCGTTTTGTGAACACAACATGGTCCACTATGATGAAAGACCTGCAGGATGACAAGTTTGATATCGCTGTTGGTGGTGTTACCCGTAACACAGCTAGACAAAAAACTGCTTATGTATCCCAAGGTTATGTTTCCTTCGGTAAAGCGCCTTTGATCCGTGCAGAAGATAAAGGCAAATACCTATCTATCGAAGACATCAACAAACCGACAGTACGTATCGGTGTAAACCCAGGTGGTACTAACGAAGTATTCGTTCGCCAACACCTGACTAAAGCTAATGTTACCGTTGTTCCTAACAACCTGGACATTCCTCATTTGGTTGCAGACGGCACTTATGATGTTATGATTACGGATACTGTAGAAGCAATCACTTATGCAAAGGCTGATTCCAGACTGTATGCAGCTTTGACAGACAAGCCTTTCACAAACAGTGAAAAAGGTTACATGATTCCTCGTGGTGACTTTGAATATGCAAGCTACCTGGAAATGTGGATGGATGAAATGGAGCTTCAAGGCAAGTTCGACACTCTTGACAAAAAATGGTTGCAATAGTATTCGAATGAAAACAGCAGGTCTGGATTTTCCAGCCTGCTGTTTTTTTCGTATATACCTACCTTTTACTTATCTACCATGCGCTTTTTGTACACGACGAGGGAATTTTCTTAGGTTTTTAGTCTGGATTTATAGATGGATGAAGGCTATCTGTGAAAATAACTTTTTTATGCAATCTTTCATGTTTTCACTTAAAAAGTGTAAAGTTGATGCCGATAAAAACATATGTGGAGTCTTACCGCCTAATTTATCCCGAACATTTTGCTGAAAATATTTTAATTTGGATGGAGATTTTGTCCTCTTACAAAAAGAACATTGCGCAAAAATAGTGGACAGATGATCGGATAGGGCCCCGGAACTTTATGGGGGAGGATTTACTGTAATGCTTAAAAGTCTTAAGCAAAAAATGATTAGTATGATTTGCCTGCTTCTGGTACTCAGTTTGGCATCCGTCACGATAGTAAGCTATAACAACGCTTCTGGCCTGTTGGAAAAAAGCATTGATGAAGAGGCGAGACTGAACGCGGAAAATTTGGCAAGGGAAATCAATGAATTTATTGACACTAAAATTGCCAAGATTGAGGCTGTCGGAAAATTGTTTACTGGGAATAAGGAAGAGGATTTAAAACTGATTCAGAAGGCACAGGAGACAAATGAGGAATTTGAAACCTTCCTTTTTTCGTATGATCTAACAGCCAAAAACGTCATCTACTTCCACGGGGAAACAACGGACTTGTCTGATCGTGCTCATCATCAGGAGATTAGTAAGGGCGAGGGGAAGATTGTAGTCTCTGAACCTACAAAATCAGGCCGTACCGGTAATATCGTCATTAGTCTGCTTGTTCCGCTGATGAAAGACGGCAAGCAGTATGGTTACATAGGTTCGACGCTGCCGATTGATACGGTTCAGAAGAGTGTATCCACCCAAAAGTTTGGTGAGACTGGTTATGCGTTTCTGGTAAGCCCGTCAGGTGAATTTATTTGGCATCCCGACAAGGAACTGATTTTGCAAAAGACCGTCCAGGAACAAAATGTTGATAGTGTCAACGAGGCCTTTGAACAAGTAATTCAGGGGAAATCGGGTGTATTTAATTATACTAAGCACCAGAACAATACAACATACTCGGCTGCTTATGCGCCATCAACTTATAACTGGGGGGTGTTCGTTGCTGCCCCAACCAAAGAACTACATACTCCGATCGCCAAACTGACCAATACGCTTGTGATGATTTCGGTTATCTCATTGATTGTAGCTATTGTTATTGCCTACCTGTTCACTGAGCGTCTGGTTCGTCCCATTCAGCATCTGAACTCAGCTGTGAAAGATGTAGCCCAAGGGGATTTGACAAAGACGCTTCAGGTTCGAGGAAAAGATGAAGTGGCTGTGCTTTCGGGCGATTTTAATCAAACGGTATCTCACTTGAAACATCTGATCGAGGGCGTAAATAATTCGTCGAATCAGGTTATAAATGTGACTGAATTTGTTTCTAGCGGTATTGATTCCGCGAAAAAGAGTGTGAACGTTATCGGTTCCTCCATTCGCCAAATTGCAGATGGAGCGACGACCCATGCCTCCGGCTCGGAAGAAATCGCATTGTCGATGAGCGATATGGCCAGCGGTATTGTGAAGATTGCTGAAACTTCCTCCATGGTCTCTGAGGCTGCACAGGAAGCAGCAGGCCATGCTGAGACAGGTGCGGCCGTGGTTGAACAGACTGTTATTCAGATCGGCAACATTGGTGAAGGAACGACCAAGGTAGGAACAGCTATTGAACAACTAAGTGAACGTTCCCATGAGATTGAGAAGATTTTGGGTTTCATTACGGAGATCACTTCCCGGATTCGTCTGTTGTCTCTGAATGCATCAATAGAAGCAGCTAGAGCAGGGGAACATGGACGCGGCTTTGCTGTCGTAGCTGAAGAGGTGAAGAAGCTGGCGGGACAATCCGAAGAATCTACAGATAAGATCGCACAAATCATTACCGAGATCCGTGAAGATACGTTAAACGCTGTTCATGTGATGGAAGACAGCCGTAAAGATGTTCAAGAAGGTATTACACTGATCGAAGAGGTACGTGAGAAGTTCGCTAGCATTCTCCATGCCTCCCGTAATGTTGCCGAGCATATTTTGGAAGTGTCTGCCGCTTCAGAAGAAATGTCAGCAGGTTCCGAGCAGGTGAGTGCTTCGGTTGAAGAATTGAAATCCATTGCAAGCCTGACCTCCAAAGACGCAAGTAATGCGGCTACAGCTGCCGAAGAGCAGATTGGTTCGATTGAGGAAATCTCGACTTCGGTACAGCAGTTGGAAGCTGTAGTCGGAGAACTTCGCAAAGAGTTGTCCAAGTTTAAAGTATAGATCATGTATTCGAACGAAAACAGCAGGTCCGGAATTTTTCCGGCCTGCTGTTTTTTTGCCTATAGCTGCCTTCTATTCATCTACCATACGTTTTTTGTACATGACATAAGCAAGCGCGTTAATAACGATGGCCCACAGCAAGATGATTCCTATATTAAACAAGACGTCCATGAAGCTGATTCCGGCCTGAGCCTTATTCGCGAGATCAACCAGCTGTATGTTCGGCATGATTTTTAGTATCGGATAATCTTCCACCAAAGGAGTGAGATAAGACGTAAAGCTGAAGAAGAATACAATAGGCAGAACGGCAATGGATGCTTCCATAACAGATTTGGTAGCCAGACCGAGCAGCGTGCCGATACCAATGTAAAAAATACAGGATAAAAAGAGTGCCAGTCCTACAGCAACCATGTTTCCGGGTTGGTATTCTAATAGTAATCCGCAGCCGATTAGAGCGATGATCGTTGCAATCAAACTAAGCAGGCTTTTGCCGCCAATAATTTCAAGCGGGCTTGCAGGTGAGAGCATCAGTCCACGCAGCGTATTCTTTTCTTTTTCCTCAGCGATCAGGGAGCTCTGTAAATAGGTTGCCACGAGAGTGAGAGCGAGGTTAATCACCATGTACACGACGTTGATTGTATTTACACCCGTTCGGCCGTAAAATGCGGCCATCGCCAGTGGCATGATCAACGAGAAGCTTACATACATATTTTTTGAAACGTCCTTATAATCCTTTTGTAAAATAGCTAGTGATCTCTTTAATGAAAATGTCATGCCAATTCCCTCCCCGTAATTTCTACAAATATGTCTCCAAGTGTAGGCTCATTTGAATAAATCGAAGATACACGATCCTCGTTCATATAATGGAAGAGCTTCTCTGCTCCTTCAGGTCCCCGTTTAACCGTCACTTTGCTTCCATCGGTCAGCTCCACGGTTATCGTGTCGTCTCCGAATTTCTTGCGGAGATTTTTCGGTGTATCCAGCTGTTGAATCGCTCCGTTATGCAAAAAGGCGATCCGGTCACACAGCGTCTCCGCTTCATTCATATCATGTGTAGTCAAAAAGATGGTCGTTCCCTTTTCTTTAAGTTTTAAGAGTCCTTCATATATATGTTTCGTATTGCCCGGATCCAGTGCCGAGGTTGGCTCATCCAGGAACAATAGCTCAGGCTCATGTAGGAAGGCACGTGCCAGAGTCACACGCTGCAGCATCCCTTTGGATAGCTTGGATACGATTTTTTTCTGTTCTCCAGCCAAATTCACCATTTCTAATACCTCAGGAATCCGGCTATATGGAACTTCATACAAATCGCAGTAAAACTTCAGGTTATCATATACGCTCAATCGGCTGTACAAAGCGCTGTTGTCGGTAATAACACCGATTTTTTTGCGGTATGTTGCTTCCTTAAGACGATGTGCGGGCACTCCAAATATATAAGCATCTCCAATGGTTTGGTTCAATTGCGCGGTCAGGATTTTAATGGTAGTTGTTTTACCGGAACCGCTCGGTCCGAGAAATCCGAACACTTCACCTTTATGTACTTGAAAGGAAACGTCTTTTAAAGCTCGATGATCGGAAAAAGTTTTTCCTAATGATGTAACTTCGATAATGTTCTCCACTGCCGTGTACCTCCGTTTGCTCATTCGTTTTTCGATATCCTCATGTTACGTCCTTCCGAAAATGCCCGCATTATAATTCCATTGAAAGGAGCATCTCAGGGGGTGAATGGCGCAGAACAGGGCATGAGTGGAGCGTTGAAAATGCTGTAGTAGCGCGGTTTTAAAGGCGAATGGAGCATAGAGACAGGTGAATGGATCACGCTTTTAAGCCGAGCATCTCCTTGAGTTCCGCCATTTTGGATTTGGATAATGGAACCGAAGATTTGGCTTGATCATCCAATACTAAGCTGAAGCTGTTACGAGTGTATGTGATCACTTCTCTGACTTTTTGCAGATTGACGATGTACGAGCGGTGGCAACGGAAGAAGCCGAATGGCTGAAGCCGTTCCTCTAATTCATTGATTTTGAACACACAAGGATAGGCATCGCCTTTAACATAAATATTCGATTGTCCGTCACTGCTCTCGATATAATCAATTTCCGGCGGATCGAACAGAATCATTTTATCGTTCATCTTGGTAGGTATTTTTTCGAGCCGAACAGGTTGCACGAATACTTCTGATATTTCTTCTTGATCTGGGATGTTTTGCTCTTCTGGAGAATCTATGTCGAGAGGCAGCTCGGTTGTCTCAGCCGGATTTTCCGTTTTAGCTGAATGCTTATCCTGAGGATGAGGGGAGGGGGAATCCTCCTGTTCAGTCTCATCTATAATTTCATAACGATGCAGCCCTTTCTCGTCCAACCGGAAGATCTTGTTGGTTACGCTAAGGGCAGTCTCCATGTTGCCGGTAAGAATGAGCACACTTTTGCCTCTCTCGGAGAGCGTGTTAACAAACCGGGTAAATACAAGCTTCGTTTCATTATCGACATTTTGGACAGGCTCTTCGAATACGAACAATGCTGGGTCCATCAATAACAGGCGTGCAAAATGAACCCTTCTCTTTTCGGAGAGAGTTAACTTGGAGACACGCACATTACTTTTCATCTCAAGCTGAACAATTTTTAATACTTCATCTATAGGCCACGGGGAGAGGCTTAGTTTCTGTGCAAAAATAAGGTGATCCTTTACAGTTAGGCGTTCATAGAGCCCATCATCGAGAAAGGATATACCGAGCTGTGAAAGGTATTCCGTCCGGTTCCCAGACAACGTTGCCTGCTTGATGGACAGCTCACCGCGAGATAGGGGGATTTTTCCAATGAGCATATGTAGAAGGGTGCTTCTGACATTCATGCTGGAGTATAGTGCTACAATCTCATGTTGTACGATTTCAAGGCTGAATGCCGGAAACACCACCATATTTTCTGTATATCTCTCTACATCCTTAATAGCCAACACATTCACGTTATCACCTGATCTTCTTAGATTTCCTTATGACTGAAGTGCAAAAGGGTTACCTATATACAATAGCGAAATATGGAACTTTTGGGAATGAAAAAGAAAGCTTTAATGTAATCCAAACTTACTATTGCGACAGTTAATCATTGAAATAAATAACAACACCAACGATATACAGCATGTATTTTATCGATCATAAAATAACCTCAAAAAGGAAGGGGATTCACGGTATGAAATCGAATAGTTAGAACAGGAGAGAGTGAGGCTCTTTACCGGTTTTAATATAGTATTATTAGAATTATTATCACCAGCAGATCTGATGTACTTGGGGTGTAACTTATTGAAAAGTGAGGGTATCTGAACCTATGAAACGCTGGATTGGATTGGATATTGGTGGAACGGAGATCAAAGGAGCGTTGGTCGATACAGACGGCAACATGACGGAACCGCTCGCTGTCACGACCCCCGCGCTGGAAGGCAGAGACCGGATTATGGAGGCAACCGTAGGCTTGATTCGATCTCTTGAGCAGCAAGCCGGAGAATCAGAGATTTGTGGCATTGGCATCGGCACTGCCGGCCGAGTGGATCGTTCAACGGGTAGCATCGTCTATGCAACAGACAATATGCCGGGTTGGACCGGTACGGAAATCAAGAAAGAGATCGAGAAGCAGTTCCCTTACCGTGTCTCGGTTGAGAATGACGTGAATGCGGCTGCCTGGGGTGAAGCATGGCTTGGAGCGGGAGAAGGGGTTCATTCCTTTATGCTTGTCGCGCTTGGAACCGGAATTGGAGGCGCTTTCTTTTATGAAGGTAGTGTGCTGCCAGGTATGCGTGGCGGATTCGCTGAGATCGGCCATCTAATTGTGGATAAAGACGGAGGTTCCTGCACCTGCGGCCAACGCGGCTGCTGGGAAACACAGTGTTCTGGTACTGCGCTGAGCCGGATTGCGAAGTCTGTGAATCCGGAATGGAGCAGCCGGTATCTAGTACAGGCTTACGAGGAAGGTAATAAAGAAGCGACAGATGCAATGAATGATTATTTGTCCGATCTCGCCAGAGGCTTGACTTCTGTGCAGCAGGCCTATGATCCGGAAGTTATTATTTTGGGCGGGGGGGTGTCCGACGGTTACCAAAAATGGAGCAAGGCGCTGAATGAGAAGCTCCAAGAGTTGTGCGTGTTGCCTGTACGTCTTGCCAAGGCAGAGCTTGGCAACCGTGCTGGCATCATCGGTGCGGTCAAGTGGGCTTTGACGGATCAAACAACCTAACAAGAAGTAGAATGGAGGGATTTCCATGAACATAGCCATTATCGGCTGTGGAACGATGGGCATGACCCATGCCCATAACCTGGGGAAGATGCCCGGTGTTAAAGTGTCTGGCGTTGCAGACTTGATTCAGAAGCGTGCAGATCAGGCTGCAGAAGCCTGCGGTGCAGTGCCATATAAGGATTGGGAGCAGATGCTTGAGCAGGTAAAGCCGGATACGGTAGCCGTATGTTTGCCGACATATCTGCACAAGTCGTTTGTGTTAAAGCTTGCCGAGCGAGGACTTCATATTATTTGTGAAAAGCCTGCGGCCTTGACTCTGGAAGACGCCAAAGCGATGGAAGCCGCATGCAGTAAGCATGGCGTTCGGCTGTTTATCGGCCACGTTGTCCGCTTCTTCCCGAACTACCGGAATGCGTTCGATCAGGTACGATCCGGAAAAATCGGCGAGGCTAAAATGGCACATTTCAAACGTCACGGTTCCTATCCGCTAGGAGTGAGTTTTTGGTACCGTGATCGCTCCAAGAGCGGCGGAGTCATTATGGATCTGATGATTCATGACATCGACTTTGCCTGCTGGTTGTTCGGAGACGTGGAATCCGTATATGCTTCGGTTACGAAGCCGTCCCTGTCCATGGAATATGCCCAGGTGACATTGAAGTTTTCCAGTGGAGCTATTGCCAATTTGACCGGATTCTGGGGATACGCTGGGCCGTTCACTACCCAGTTTGAAATATCCGGCAAAGAGGGAATCATCCGTTTTGACAGCAACCAGGTACAGTCGCTTGATTTGAAGGTCGCCACTGGCGGCGACGATCAGAAGGTAGCGGTTCAAGTGCCGTCGAGCCCGACGCTACATGATCCTTATTATGATGAAGTGAAACATTTTATCGAATGCATTCGCGAGGGCAGCGAGCCGATTGTCAGCGTAGCTGACGCTTGTCGGGCTGTTGAAATTGCTCTTGCATGCGAACATTCGGCTCAGACAGGACAACCCGTCCGCATGGGAGGGATTACGTCATGAACAAGATGAAAGTAGGATTTATCAGCTTTGCCCATATGCATGCTGTCAGCTATCTGAACGCTATGCTCCAGAGAAGTGATGTGGAAGTGATTGGAATCGCTGATGAGGATGCTGAACGAGTAGCTCCGTTCACCAGCGATCGAGGAATTCCTTACTATGCAGACTATAACGAGCTGCTTGCGCAGGACATCGATGCAGTTGTAATCTGTTCGGAAAACGCCCGACATGCGGAGCTCACTTTCAAGGCAGCCGAAGCAGGTAAGCATGTGCTCTGCGAGAAGCCGCTTGGCTTGTCCGAAGAGGAAATGATAAGTATGATCCGGGTATGCAGGGAACAGGGCGTTCAGCTGATGACAGCATTCCCGTGCCGTTTCCTGACAGCGGTCCGCCAAGCGAAGCAGGCAATTGACGAAGGCAAAATCGGTGATATTCTAGCCATGAAAGGTACGAACCGCGGTACGATGCCCGGCGGCTGGTTCCTTGAGAAGGAGCATTCCGGCGGCGGTGCGGTTTTTGATCATACCGTCCATGTCATGGACTTGATGCACTGGTTTACAGGCAGCGTAGCGGAGGAAGTATATGCCCACGCAGAAACGTTATTTCATGACACGGACATTGATGACGCAGGCATGGTGCATGTGAAGTTTGCGAATGGTGTGTTTGCCGTGCTGGATCCAAGCTGGTCCCGCTCTAGCAGTTTCCCGACTTGGGGTGATGTGACATTAGAGATCATCGGAACCAAGGGGACGCTCTCCATCGATGCGTTTTCCCAGAAGAACGATTTGTACAGTGATGCAGCTCAGAAAGCCAACTGGAGTTACTGGGGTGACGATATGGATACCGAGCTGATCAACAGCTTTGTGGACAGCATTGTCCAAGGTAAGCCAGTTAGCGTTTCGGGCGAGGACGGTTATCTGTCCGCCCGCGTGGGCCTTGCCGCTTACGAGTCAGCCCGTACGGGCCAACCGGTCCAATTGAAGCCGCAAGGATAAAAGACTGGCCCAGCGCCTTTATAGCAATGTACGTATTTAAGAGGAACATCCTTGAAGCAGCCGCTTCCGGAGTTCCTCTTTATTTTGTTAGAGGTGCACGACACTGGTTTTTGAATAAATTGGATAATCGAGGCAACTTTTATCGTCATAGTTCCGTCTTGCAGCAGTATATCCTCTCGAGAATTTGTCGTCCAACATCGTTGAGGTCGGTGCAGAGATGTATTCTTCGAACGAGGATGGCACAGTTGTAATTGTGAAGCGGGAGGACGGAAGGTATGACAAGTTCACAGGGAGGGGCGATTAGCAGGGATGCTGTACTCCAAATGGATGGCCGCTGAGCTGATGGGTGTTAGTATCATGTTGGGATAAGTAATGTTGTATGTTATACAACACTGGAGAAGCAGAATACCTGAACCTACTGGTATTGTTGTAGAATATACAACAATCCTTCTTGAGAAGAGGTAACTAAGTAATTTCCTATCCCTATTATTGTATAAAGTGCAACAATTCGTCCTTAGCCGCTATATCTCGAAATATTGTTGCACTTTATACAACACTCACTAAATCCTGTGGATCATTTGAATAGTTAGGAATTCCGTACGTAAGAAGGTTTCATTCAAGTACTGGTGTGTCTTCAATCATATGGGCTGCTACAATTTTCAAGCACTATGTTTTGAATAAAGCCTAAAACGTATTTCAGACAATGATGAGTTAGCTCGGAGCAGCGGAGCAGACGAAACAATTCTGGAGAAGCGACAGCGCTTGCCTAAAAGCTTTCCAAAGGAAAGATACATCGGAAGCATAAGCTGTCCCCGAATTTCTACCGTTGATTAGTATATTCAAGGAAATTCGGGGACAACAGCAATCGGAAGAATGTTTCGTAGGCGGAGCGTCTCAGAACAGAAACAGCAGGAACAAAGGAATGTTTCGTACGTGGAGCGTCTCCCAATAGAAGCAGAAGTAGCACAAATACAGAAACAAAAGGACGCTCCCTCAGGCCACAATTGACCTTGGGGAACGCCCTTTTTAACGTGTTCACTGATTAGAAAATCCAAACAAAATAAATGACAGCCGCCAGAACGATACGATAAATCGCAAACGGTACGAGTTTGATCTTGTTGATCAGCTTCAGGAAGAAGCGAATCGAGATCAGCGCGAACACGAATGCGCTAATGAAGCCCGCGATAAAGAACGGCAGCGCGCTCATCGTGAAGTACTCCAAGTTTTTCAACAAGGACAGGAAGCTTGCACCGAACATGATCGGCACGGCCATAATGAAGGTGAAGTCCGCAGCAGTGCGGTGATTCATACCTAGCATAACACCGCCTGAGATCGTAGATCCCGAGCGGGAGAATCCAGGCCAGAGAGACAAACACTGAATCAGACCGACACTGAACGCCTGCTTGTAGGTGATCTGGTCAACCGTAACGGTAGTAGGTGCTTTTTTGCTGCTGAATTTGTCTGCGATAATCATGAAAATAGCGCCGATTACTAGGCCGATCAATACCGTTTCTATAGAGAATAAGTGTTCATCGATGACGTCTTCAAACAATACACCCAGCACACCAGCAGGAATCAAGCCTACAATAACCTGGGTCAGCTTCAAACGTCCGGTTCCGACAGGGGCACCCAGTTCCGGTTTTTTGCGCTTAATGTTCAGAAGATCGAGGAAACGGTCTTTGAACACGACAAGCACGGCGAGAATAGAGCCCAGTTGAATGACAACCTTGAATGTATTGGCTACATACTTGGTCAGAAACTCCTCCGATTGCAGCCACATATCGTCAACAATGATCATATGGCCTGTAGAGGATACAGGAGCGAATTCGGTCAAGCCCTCCACCATACCGAGAATAATGGCTTTAATAAACAAAATAAAATCCATAAGTGCGAATCTCTCCCTTGCTTTGAATAATAGTACAGGTTCTTATTGAGCAGATTTTTTTCGCTTGCGGATGAAGAGAACAACGAATACAATTGCTGCCACCGCTATAACGGCATAGGCTATGTTTGAGTATACATCCATGAAGGCCAGTATGTCTTCCCATGATTCTCCGAGCGCAGCGCCTATGGATACGAGTAATACGTTCCAGATCAGCGTTCCGAGCGTTGTAAACAGCAGGAACATTCCGAATTTCATGTTGGACATACCCGCAGGAATGGAGATCAGGCTTCGGATCAGGGGAACCATACGGCAGAAGAGTACAGTCCAGTAGCCATATTTGTCAAACCAGGCATCTGCTCTGCGAATGTCCTCTTTTTTGACCCGGAGAATGTGGCCCCAACGGTCTATAATCTTCTCCAGTCTTTCCACATCGAGCAGCAAACCGATACCATACAGTATAACAGCTCCGATGACCGAGCCCAAAGTGGCTGCTAAAATAACACCGGGAATCGTGAGATCCGTATAGGTTGTCATGAATCCGCCAAAGGTTAAAATAACTTCCGATGGAATCGGCGGAAATACATTTTCCAGTGCGATCATCAGAAAAATTCCAAAGTAACCGAACTGCTCCATAAAATGTGTAATCCAGTTTTGCAATACGTACACCTCTTTCAATTCACTAACATGATTGTACCAAAATTGTTGTTATATAAGTGCTTTCTTGAGCTTTCGCAGGTACTGGCTTCGGATGAACAGGAAATACAGAACTTGCGCAATCAAAAAACCGATAAGCACCACACCCATCTCTGCGGCAATAGAAAGGAAGAAATAGCTCTGAAGCGCAATGAACGCAAAAATACTATGAAGGATTGCTGTGCCAATCGGTACGAAAAACAGAAGGGCCAGCTGTCCTGTGACAATCCGGCTGAATTCACGGTCTGTGAGCCCAATTCTTGACACCGTAGCGTAGAAACGGAAATCATAATCCAGATCGGCATACAGGCGGAAATATAAAAAGCTGCCGGCCGCTATGAAGAACACGGTCCCCACGAGCAGGGCTGCAAACAACATCATACTGAACTGGCTGCTCATTAGAGCAAACAGCGTTCCGCTGATCGTGAGTGCATACGACTCATTCATCTCATAACGAACGTCCCCTCTGGTCGTTAAGTGGGATGCGATGCCTTCGGTTTGTCGGAAATCTTGAACATAAAAGCCTGTATATCGATCCATTCTCTCTGGTGACGAGATTTGTTCGAAGCGAGAGTCACTAACAACAAGCCCGCCTAATAAAGAATCCTCGTATAGCTCTGGTAGCAAATATTCTGGAACCGCGACATGACGGGTATATCCAATCTCTGTAACTTCGGCTTTAGAACCACGGAGTGTGTAAGATGCCTGAGCGCGCTCCCGGATATGAGTCCGGTTATTTTGCGAATTGACGAGCACCAGAGCATCGTTTCCGGTTAAAGGTTCTTCGTCAAAAGGAAATCCGGCTATCGTAGCTGCCTTCCGGTAATCAGAAAATGACAGCAGCGGAAGCAGATCCGGAGGATTTTTAATGGTCGAAGACACAACCCCAACATATTTAACCGGCAAGGATATGGATTCAAATGAAATAGATCGTTCGGTTAGTTCCTGCCGAATTTCCAGAAGGTGTTCAAACTCCGAGGGGTCACCCTCTTTGGCCATATAACCCACGGCTGCGGGAAAATCTTCGTTGAATTGCTTGGTCAGTACGGGTATGGAAGCAAACACGCCTACAGAACAGAACGAAACAGCAAGTACTGTCGTTACCATAAACAGCATTTGCGCATTATCTTTTAATCGATAATTTAGACTCGAAAGTGAAATTAACCGGGTTCGGTTCCAGGTGAACAGCCTGCTGCGTTTCAGTAACCGTATCAGGAAAATGCTGAGCTGTGAATAAAGTAAGTAGGTGCCAACAATAGTCATCAGGGTCACGGGAAACATGCGGTAAATAAGTGAAGCTGCTGTTGTCGTTGCTGCCAGCGTGTAGCTGCTCACCAAGAGTGCTGCGGCCAGAAGCGCCAGAAGTGGTGACACCTTAGCTTCGGTCTTTGGCTTTTGTCCGGACCGGAACAATTCGATTAATGTAACCGGACGAAGCAGCAGGGATGTAAAGAGCGAGATCAGGATAAACAGAAGCATGTAACCGCCCACGGTCAATCCAATCGCTTGCAGCGACAGATGAAATGGCAAGGAAGGGACGTCGAGAAATGCGGCCCCGGCCATCAGAAACAGCTTGCCGGTGATGATCCCGGACGTCATTCCGGTCAGTATGGAGCCGATGCCGATAATCATATTTTCGAGAAAGACCATCTTATTAAATTGGCCTTGTGTCATCCCGTGCATGAACAGGACGCCGAATTCGCGTTTTCGTGTTTTGAGAAAAGAGCTCACCGAGTATAGCACGAAGAAAAACGAGAAGATATACATGATCAGCTCGGCCCCTATCATAGCCTGCATAACGACAGGGTAAAATGCCTCATCCCTGATCTCCGGGTTAAAGATGAACAACGCACAAACAAAAAAAATCATGACCGAAAAGGAGCTGCTCAGAAAGTAAGCGGCGTAGGTGCGCTTGTTCCGGACAACATTCCTAAAAACGAATTGCCGAAAGGTCATGGTTTCCTCCTCCGAGCAGAGCAAGCATATCGATAATCTTCTGGAAAAAAGCCTGGCGGTTGTCGCCGCAGTATATCTCATTATAAAGTTGGCCGTCTTTTATGAACAGGACACGGTCACAGTAACTGGCTGCTACCGGATCGTGCGTCACTATCAGCACGGTGGCTGAGGCCTCTTTGCTCATCCCCGACAAAGCCTGCATGACATCCTTCGATGCCTTGGAATCCAGATTTCCGGTCGGCTCATCAGCAAGAATTAGAGAAGGCTGCTGTATAAGCGCTCGTGCGATAGCCGTCCGCTGCATTTGTCCGCCAGAAATCTCATACGTACGTTTGTTCAAAATGGACTGGATTCCGAGTTTGTCTGCAATCTCACTCAGCTTTCTGTCCATTTCGCGCAAGGATTCCCCTTCCAGCGTAAGAGGGAGAACGATGTTCTCCTCCACCGTTAGTGTGTCTAGTAGATTGAAGTGCTGAAACACAAATCCTAGCTCGCGTCGACGGAAGAGCGCAGCCTCCTCACGGCCCAGAAGATGCGGATTGCGCCCGTTGATGTTCACTTCACCGGCTGTCGGCTGGTCTATGGTTGCGATCAGGTTGAGGAGCGTTGTTTTTCCGCTGCCGGAAGGGCCCATAATGCCAACAAATTCACCCCGCTCGGCAGAGAAGTGAATATTATGCAGAGCCTGATGTGCCACTCGGCCTTCGTAAATTTTAGTTAGATGTTTAACGTTTAGGATAGGCACTCTTGCTCACACTCCTTGCCTGGTATCTTTATTGTAGGACAGTAGCACAGACTGCCGCTATGGCGATAACTTACAGTTACCTTACAACTCTGTAAGGTTCAAACACTGTGAAATGTAATACGGACGGTGGTTCCTTCTCCAACGGTGGATTCAATATGGAGATCATGGCCCAGCTTGCTGCAAATTTGCTGCACCAAATACAGTCCCATTCCGGTTGATTCCTGATAACGTCTGCCGTTTTCTCCGGTGAAGTAAGGATCAAATACACGCGGAAGATCGCTCCCAGGAATACCGATCCCCTCATCCCGGATTTCCAGAACAATGCCTTGGTCTTGGCGGTAACCTTTGAAAAATAGTTTCCCTCGTTCAGAGGGGGTGTAACGGACGGCATTTGTAATGAGCTGTGAGAGCACAAAGGACAACCATTTTTCATCGGAAGTGATCGAAATACCGGCTTCAATATCAATAGAAGGAAAAATCCTCCGGCGGATAAAGAGACGTTTCTGCTCCGATGCTGCTGACCGTACAATTTGCTCCAGCTGTAAAGTCTCGACATAGAAATCCCGCTCGAACGTATCGAGGCGTGCACTGTACAATACGAGATCAAGCCCCTTTTTTAGACGGTCTAGTTCGTCACCGATGGCTGTGGAGTCGGGGTCGTCCTTTTTCTGCAGGATCAGATGAATGACCGATATGGGGGTCTTCATTTGATGGGCCCATTGGTTGATAAACTGAATATGAGACTCGATTTTATGTTTATAGTTATGCAGATCGGTAGTGTAATGCCTGAATTGGCTCCGCAGCACTTGCTGCAGTGCCTCGGCGAGCGGGGTTTGGGAAGGTTCGCGGGAGAATTCCTTCTGGAACGGTTCCGGAGAAGCATGTGGCTGCTCTAATCTTTTGTAAAATGTGCGGTTGGCGACGTAACGGAAGATGAGGTAACCAGCCAGCAGACAGCCGCTGATCAAGCAGGCATAGATACTGACTGACATATTTCTGTACCCGTCCAGCCAGTAAACTAGCGTAATGATGAGAAGCTGGGCCATGTAAACAAAGATCAGCGGTCGCTGCTCACGTAGAAACAGTTTCATATCTCTTCACTCCAATTCGGATTGAGGCGATAGCCGCGTCCCCTTATCGTCTGTAACCCTTCTTCAATACCGAATTGAGCAAGTTTTTTGCGTACACGGGTTACGTAGACATTGAGGGTGTTATCGTCCACAAAGACCTGGTCATCCCATATTTTCTCCAATAGTCGATCCCGGCTTACCACTTGTCCAGATCGCTGCATGAGCTCGTCCAAAATTTTGGCTTCCGTGTGGCTAAGATCAATCTGGGAATCGCCTAGCGTTAAGGAAAGGCGTTCAACGTCCAGCGTCAGACCGGCAACAGTTAGCGTACGCTCGTTATTTGAGGATGCGTAGGAGCCATAGGCCCGGCGTAGCTGGCTTTTGATTTTGGCCATAGCAATTTCATAATCAAAGGGCTTTGTTATATAATCGTCAGCACCGTTTTCCAGTGCCATCACCTGATCCATTTTGCCGTCACGAGCGGAGATGAACACGATAGGACAGGTGGAGATGCTGCGGAACTGGCGGCACCAGTAATATCCATCATATTTGGGAAGATTGACGTCAAGAAGGACAAGTTGCGGATCATACTGTTCGAATTGACTGCGTACGGACTCAAAGTCGTCTACGGACTGAGTCATGTAACCGAATTTATGAAGATGCTCTTTGAGCAGGCTGACCAGATGATAGTCATCCTCGACGATAAATATTTTAAACATATTGATAAGTCCCTCTCTCTAGGCATAGCATTACATACGTATCGACTGTAATTGTACCAAATTGTTGGACACAAGGAAAAACGACGCAAATTAGAGCGGATTCCGAAGTGGAAGCTATAAATTACTTTTAAATTGTGATTCAAATCCTGATTTGATTTTTTAAAGTACTATACGATGGATCTTGTTAAGAGACACATGATCAATATCATTCAAATCAGGAGGGCGATATAGATGAATGAAGTAATGCTGGAAAAGGATATTTTCTGGGTAGGAAAAATTGATGATAGAGAAGTGCCATTTCATAGATTAATTTTAGCAAAAGGGACGACTTACAATGCGTACTTGTTAAAAACAGAAAAGCCGACGGTAATCGATACGGTGGATTTGGAGTTTGGCAGAGAATTTGTAGAGTATTTAAGCGAATTGATCGACCCTAAAGAAATCCAATATATCGTCATTAACCATACGGAACCCGACCATTCAGGTGGATTAGCAGCGTTAGCAGGAAGAGCACCTGATGCAACGATTGTCTGTACAGAAATTGCAGTAAATGAATTAAAAGAAATGTACAAGCTTCATAGCAGAAATTTCCTGGTAGTAAAGGATGGAGATATATTAGATATCGGAGGCAAAACACTGAAGTTCAAAGAAACCCCATATCTTCACACAGAAGAAACTATGATTACTTATTGCATCGAAGATAAAATCTTATTCCCTTGTGATATCTTTAGCACACATGTTGCAGGTAAAGAGTTTTTCGCTGATGAAGCGGGCTATGATATTACAGAAGATTTTATTGGCTACTACAACGCGATTATTCACCCACATAGAAGATATGTAAGAACATTAATCAATGCATTAGAAGAATTAGATGTTCAGATGATTGCCCCTTCCCACGGCTATATTTTACGAAACGACATCCAAAAGTATATTGATCTCTATGCAACATTGAGTGCGGATACGGTTGAAGGCAAAAAAGTAACGATTGTATATACAACGATTAGGAACAGTACGAAAAAGATAGCAGAATATTTAAAGAAAATTTTTGAAGAAAATAACATCCAAGCGTCTGTTTTCAATGCGGATAAGTCAGATCAAGCTGAAATCCTCGAAAGCATTAAGGAAGCCGATGCCGTATTCATCGGAAGTTCGACGAAATATGCGGATATGATTGGTAATCTGGAGGATCTGCTTAAAGAGCTGACAAAGATGGATCTTGAAGGAAAAATTGGCGCTGCCTTTGGGTCATACGGTTGGAGCGGAGAAGCTACTGAAGTTATTCAAGACTACCTTAACCAGACAAATATGAATGTTCAAAGCACCTCACATGTTATTAAAACGACGGGTATGACGCATGTGGAGTTTCCTGTAAGAGTGAGATTTGCTCCTAAAGATGATCAGTTGAAAAAAATTGAGCATTCCGCTACTTACGTGGCCGATTTACTGCTAAGTGCAATCTAGTAACATGATAAGTGGGTGAAAAAATGAATAAAAATTATTGTATCATCGGAACGGGTGTTGCGGCTGTAAATGCAGCGAAAGCAATACGAGACCTGGATCAGGGATCGAATATATTATTAATTGGAGCCGAAACATCATTACCCTATAACAGAATCAAATTGTCAAAAGAATTATTTTCAGACTTGGGCAGTGAAAAAGTGCTAATTAAGAAGGAAAAATGGTATCAAACTCAAAATATTCAACCCCTGCTTCATACAAAAATCGAACGTATTGATACCGATAACCATACCCTCCATACGTCAACGAGTGAAACGATTCAGTACGATAAATTGCTCATTTGTACGGGGGCTAAAAACCGGAAGCTGCTAATTGATGGGGCAGATAAAAAAGGGGTTTTTACCATTAGAGAAATGCATGAAGCAGAAGACTTCAAAGCATTTATAGAGGATAAAACAAGCATCGTAAATATTGGCGGGGGAATTCAAGGTTTAGAAACGGCCTGGTCCATTTTTAAGGCGGGTAAAAAGGTTACGATTGTCGAAGCTGCGCCAAGGCTAATGGCCAGACAGCTGGATGATAAAACAAGCGCTTTACTCAAAAATAAAATTGAAGAAGCAGGCGTAGATGTTCATTTAGATACCTCCATTAAGCAGATCATGGGTGGAGATGAAGTAGAAGGGATCGTACTGGGGGATCAAACCATTTCTTGTGATAGTGTAATCTACTCCATCGGAGTCGTTCCGAACATCGACCTAACAGAAAACACACCAATCCATACAGGCAAGGGTATTATTGTGAATGAGCGAATGGAAACGAACATTAAAGGTGTTTATGCAGCTGGAGATGTAATAGAGCTAAATGGTGAAGTGGAAGGTCTATGGGGCCCGGCGATGGACCAAGGAAAAGTGGCGGGTAAGAATATGGTGTCTGTTGCTGAATCTTATCAGAAGACGACTCCGTTTACGGTGTTCAATGCCTTTAATCTTTCTCTGTTTTCAATTGGATTCATAGATGAAAGCCGCTGTGATACAACGATCATTGAGGAAGATGGTGCTGAAAAATACACTAGAGTCTTTATTAAAGATAATAAAATGGTTGGTGTTATTTCTCTTGGTGACATGTTGGGGTCTATTCCGTATAAAACAGCTATTGAAAGCGGAGTTTCATTAGATGGGATTAATCTGAACGATATTTCTATACAGGATTTAATGAGTGAAGTGAAAGGTCGGCTTACGATACCCGCTTAAACAACAAGGAGGATTTCGAAATGAAAAAATACATTTGTTTACCCTGTGGTTACGTTTACGATCCGGCTGTCGGGGATCCTGATGAAGGTGTTGATCCCGGGACTTCATTTCAGGATTTGCCGGAGGATTGGGTATGCCCGGTGTGTGGCGAAGACAAAGATAAATTTGCAGAGATAGAAGAATAAGATAACGGCACATATATCATTTTTTAATTGGGGCTGTCCCAAAAGTAGTTTTCAAACTTTGTGAAACAGCAAGTGTTTACAAGACAGTCGATGATTTAACGAAAAGAGCGAGTTTGAGGGTCATATCCCCATCAACACTCGCTCTTTTTCTTGTAATGTTGGAGGACGAAGCGATTCCGGAAAAGCGTGAGCGGTTAAAGCTTTCCAAAGGAAAGCTTGCATCGAAAGCATACGCTCCTTTGTCCTCGAATTTCTTCCGCTAAGGAATAATTCAAGAATTTGAGGGCAAGAGCGATTGTAGGAACGCTTCGTACACGTAGCATCTTAGGGGGCGTCCCAGGTCAATGGTTCCACATGAATATGACGTTTTCGCGAACCGCATTGGCAATTTGACGGGAGGATACTTTGGAGCCAGCTCCCCTTATGAAGCAGTGTGATTCAAAACATAATACGCCCTTTAGCATAATGATATATTTTTGTTATTGATATTGATTCTCAAAGTATTAGTAGATTGATAATAAAATTTCTTATTAGGTGATGATAATGAAGGAACATAATTGTAACCATGATAATCACAAAATGATAGAGCCCTGCCCTAAAAAAGTTCCGATTTTCAAGGAATTATCTGATGAGGAAATCTTAAAAGTAGCTAAAATGACGAAACACATCCATTTCAAAAAGGGGCAAGCGCTTCTGCACGAGGGCGAGAAATCAGACAAATTATTTATTGTGAATAAAGGGCAAGTAAAAGTATCTAAATTTACTGTTAATGGGAAAGAACAAATTTTATATATTTTGACAACTGGCGAGTTTTTTGGGGAGTTGCATCTTTTTAATCATGATGAAGTAAACAATTTTAGTGTATATGCCATTGAAGACACAGTGATTTGCCTGTTAACGAAAGATGATATTGATCGTATTATGGAAGCCAATCCTGAAATTGCACTAAAACTTTTAAGAGCGGTGACAAAACGGTTAGCCCATATAGAAAATTTAGCACAGAATTTAGCAACTAACGATGCTGAAGTAAGAATCGTACAAATGATATTGGAATTCTGCCAAAAGTTTGGAATGAAAAAAAATGAGGGAATTCTTATCGAATTACCCATAACACGAGAAGAAGTGGCGAGTTACGTAGGTGTTGCAAGAGAAACGGTAAGCCGAAAATTCAGCAAGTTTGAGGATTTAGGTTTAATAACTTTATCAGGTAATAAACAGATCTTTGTTAAAAATCAGTTAGCTTTAAGGGAATATTTACATTTGATATAGGGCTAAAGTGCACCCCTTTAAATGGATATTGGGATAACCGATTGGTTGATCCGATGAAATTTTAGGAAGTGCACTTTTTTAAATACTATGATATGAATGGAAGAAGATAGAAATGGAAGACAGAGGGAAGGGACAATTATGCAGCATACGTTACTGATTGTAGAGGACGAGCACCAACTTCGCAGTATAACCGCTGATTATTTACGCAACGAAGGATACCGGGTATTGGAGGCGGCGGACGGGGAAGAGGCTTTGGCTCTGTCCCTGAGGGATACAGTCTCCTTGTACATATTGGATTGGATGCTGCCAGGAATAGATGGAAAAGGTTTGTGTAGACGCATTAGAGAGATCTCGCCCGCACCGATTCTATTCTTGACAGCCAAATCAGAAGAATTGGATAAATTAACCGCGCTAGAGCTCGGGGCTGATGATTATATGACTAAGCCCTTTTCCATCCGGGAATTGGCGGTCCGGGTAAAGGTGCTGATTCGTAGGGCTTTTGAAATGAATGGCCGTTCTTCGGGCATGCCAACATGGATGGCGGAGAATCCGGTGTTAGAACGGGGCAGAATGCTGATGGACCCGGAGAAACATCAAGTGTACATCGATCAGGTTCCTGTAGAACTAACTTCAACCGAATTCAAAATATTGCTCGTTCTGTCTCGGGTTCCCGGTAGAGTCTATAGCAGAATGCAGCTGCTAGAGCAGGCTATGGGGGTCGAATATGCAGGTTATGAACGAACGATAGATACCCATATTCGGAATGTAAGGAAGAAAATCGAGCGAAATGCCGATCAGCCAGAGATGATACTTACGGTTTTTGGAGTAGGGTATAAGTTCGAGGTTGCTTTATGAGCATCGGTAAAAAAATAGCGTTAATCTTCGGTATGTTGCAACTTGTGATCGGATTCGGATATTTGAGTCTTTATGTATGGAGTAGCGGATTACATCCTTTTTCAATTGCATTATGGAGCGATTATAAATTATGGTTGGCGCTGCTGCTTTTCCTCGGAGGACTTGTGGCAGTATATATCGCAGCAGTGTATATAGGGTACCCGTTCAAAAGAGACTTAAAAAAACTCGAAAATGCTTCACCTTCCAGCTTGGATAACATGAACATGGACTCTCAAAAGGATGAATGGCAGCAGCTTATGCTGTATACCACATATTTAGCCCGCAGATTGGAGGAAGACTCGGAGGTCAAGGAAAGAATCCTGGCAGATGCAGTTCATGAAATGAGGACCCCGCTCTCGGTCATACGAGGACAGGTTGAGAGTATTCTGGAGGGGACGCTTGCATACGAGCCTGAGCAGCTACTCCCTTTACTTGATGAGACATCAAGATTGACCAGACTTATTCATGATTTAAGAGAGCTTAGTCGGGCGGAATCAGGAAAATTGAAATTGAATTACGAGTGGATAGACTTTTCGGAACTGATTGGCCGCGTATGGGAACGATTTGAAGCTGAGGCAGAAGAGAAATGGATCCAGTGTGATAAGAAAACCGAAGCGGAGAAGGTGTTTTGTGATCCTCAACGTATGGAGCAGGTGCTCATTAATTTGATTGGAAACGCTGTTACATACACGCCTAACGACGGATTTTTAAGCATTCAAGCCAAGAGTCAAGATTATATGTTGACAGTTACTGTGCACAATTCGGGAGAAGGGATATCGCTGGAACATCTTCCGTATGTATTTCAGCGCTTTTACCGGGCGGACTTTTCGCGTCAGCGTTCGAGCGGCGGAATGGGACTCGGGCTGGCCATCGCCAAGCACTATGTAGAAGCTCACGAAGGCAAGATCACGGTTGACAGTAATCCTGGAAAAGGAGCTGTTTTTCAATTTTCGATCCCCTTATTTCCGCAATCTTGATAACTTCTTAACAACTTTTTGAATCGTCCTTCAAAGCTCCTTGCTACAATCAGGAACGTGAAAGAAGCGGGGAGGAATATCTAAATGAACCATAATGACGGAGCGCTGCTCCAATGTATGAATGTCAAAAAAGTATATGGCCGGGGTGAAAGCCGGACAGAAGCGCTTCGTGGTGTTGACTTTAGCTTGTCCCAAGGAGAGATGACAGCCATTATGGGCCCGTCGGGATGCGGAAAAACGACGCTTCTGCACTGTTTGTCTGGAATGGATCAAATCACTTCAGGGGAAATCTGGTTTCAAGGACAAGAACTTCACAGTATGAAAGAGAAGCGGAAGGACGCGCTTCGGGGTTCTGCCATGGGATTTGTTTTTCAAAACTATAACCTCATTCCGGTACTGACAGCTGTTGAGAATGTAGAACTGCCTTTGCTAAGTCAAGGAGTATCCCCATCCGTCTCACGTAAAAAAGCGATGGAGGCGCTCGGTAAAGTAGGGTTACATGAACGTAGATTTCATAAACCTGCCCATATGTCGGGAGGGCAGCAGCAGCGCGTTGCTTTGGCGAGAGCTATGGTGCATAACCCCCAAATCATATGGGCGGATGAGCCTACAGGGGCTCTGGACCGTGAAACAACAGACAAGGTTATGCAATTGATACAGCATCTGAACCGTGAGGAAGGCACAACATTTGTCATCGTAACACATGATCCCCGCATTGCATCGGTTACTTCTCGCATCGTGTATATGGACAGCGGAAAAGTCATCCATGAGAAGCGTAACGACGGCGGGGGAATGTAGATGATGCTATATGCCATTTCCATCGTTGGCCTGTTCCTCATTATCTTGATGTCAGTTTATATGAAAAAGCATCCCCATTTGCGGCGCATGTCGTTCCGGAATATTTGGTCACAGCGGCAGAAGAGCTTGTACGCTCTTTTTGGGGGAATCATGAGCACAGCACTAATTACGGCAGCCCTGCAGCTTCAGTTCTCCATGAGCCATAGTGTGGATAATTATATGCAGCATAGTTTCGGACCCATTGTGGCTGAAATTTCTGCACAAAGACAGCAGACAACCAGCCTTATGAAACAGGACTTAGAGCGTCTTACGGAAGATATGGAAGAGTCCGGGTTTTACGCAGGATTTATTCCGGCTATGATGGGGGAGGCAACATTATCTAAGAGGGATTCCAGTGGAACTCCGTTTATTTTGCAGCCCAAGACGATGGTATACTCATTTCCTGATATGGGGGATATATCGGTTCCTGAAGGCGAGTCTGCTGCTGTGTATATGAAACAGACAGCCGAACTCAGGCCGCTTCCGGGCGAGATTTGGCTGGACTCCCAAACGGCGAAACAGCTTGAGACAGAGATCGGCCAAAACATTGTTGTCACGATGGATGGGCGGGAAGTCGAGCTTCGCGTTGGAAATATTGTGGAAGAGAAAGGGCTGCTCGCTTATCGCGGAGAAGAGAAAACAACAGCCTCGGCCGTTGTGAACTGCGAGACAGCGGGGCAGTTGTTTAATTTCCCCGTGGATGCAGTCAATCGGGTTCTGTTGCTTCGTAATAACGACTCTGGCAGCTCGGTCAATTATAGCGGGTTGCGAATAAATAACGAGTGGAACATGTATTTTTCCGCCGCACTTGCCTACAATGATCTGCAAGGCTCGACAAAGCTGCTGCCGATTTTTACGATTGCCAGCTTGACATCGATTTTTATTGGAATGCTATTTACGGTTAATTTATTTCATATGATTACAGAAGAACGGAGGCAGGAAATCGGCATATTACGCGCGATCGGTATGAACGCCTCCCAGACTCGGGGGCTACTCCTGCTTGAAGGATTTTGGTATGCGCTGATTTCTGGAATTATTGGCCTGATCGTAGGAGGGGCATTATCGAAATTGCTGGTGTCACAGCTCGGTGTTGTGCTCCGCGAGCTGATGATGAATGAGGACGGGCTGGCCGTTGAATTCAGTTTCCATATGGACCCCGTCAGTTATTCGGCTGCATTAGGACTAGGGATAATTCTGATAATGCTCTCTATCCTTCAAGTGAGTGGTAAACCGTTAAAAATAAGCATTGTAGAATCTTTGAAGCCTGCGTCAGCGGAGCAACGCCATACCTTAAAAAGGTATAAAGTTGCCCGCTGGGTATTAGGCGGTGCGGCACTTGCAGCGTTAGCCGGTATAATCGGATACTCGATGACGGACAGCTTTTTGGAAAGCATCAGTTTTCCGGAGATTAATCCGCTAGATATTTTGTTTTTTTGCTTCGTTGTTTTGGCCCTTGCTGCTGTCACCAGCGTACTACTGCTCCCGTTATTATTAAAGCTGCTGTATGCAATTCTTGCTCCGCTCGGGAGCTGGAGAGGAATGTTGAAAATATCTTTGCGCTACCCGCTGTACTATAACCGGAGAACGGTGTTACAGCTGCTTATGTTCTCCTGTGTCTTATTCCTGACTTGTTTTTCAGCGTTGTTTAGCGAGACACTTGGAGGCCGTTTTGGCCAGTTTGATCCACGAAATGCAACAGGAGGGTTTGACCGATATGCCTTAACCTCTGAACAAGTCACTTCTGAGCGTCTAAAAGATAAATTGGAACAATCTCTTTATGGCAATGCGAAAGGAATTCAATATACCGTTATATCAAGCATGAATCTGCCATTTGGCTATAAACAGAGTTTGTACGGAGTTACAGAAGACTATGGAAAGCTGCAAACGATGAGACTAAAGCAAAGGGTGCCTGAGCTGGCAAGCGATCAGGAGGCTTGGAGTAAAGTAGCGACTGATCCGGAATGGATTATCGTAAGTGACAGTCTACTTAAGGCTATCGGCCAAGATCTCTCACCGGGAGATTTGCTTATAACTGATGGTAATAGCTTTAGGAATAGAATGGGGGAAGAGAACGCCAAACCGTTTGTCATACGTAAACAGATTGCGGCGATCATTGAGGGTCATGTGAATTCGGTTAATTATCCGACGGCCCAGGGCATTTGGGTTTCCTCACAATCCTTTGATAAGGAGTATTCCAATCATCAGTCTTCCCGGCTTCTTCTCTTTAAGGAGGGAGAGAATGCTGGATTAACAGCGGAGTGGAACGCACTGGAGAAGACTTTGACTGCAATGAATGTACATCCGCTCTTTGATCCGCAGAAAGTGAATGAACAGAGCACCGGCTTCTTCCGCGTATTTTTCGGATTGTTTGAAGGTTTTAATGCGCTTGCCGCATTTATCGGGAGCATGGGACTCTTAATTCTGATGCTGCGTGCCTTCGCAGAGCGAAGACAGCAGTTTGGCATGCTACGAGCCATTGGTGTTAGCTCAACCCATATTCGGCATGGATTTACCCTGGAAGGAGCGGTGATTGCGGTTCTTGGTGTTACGATCGGGGTTGTGATCGGAACCTATGGAGGATATTTAATGGTCCAGGCTTTTATGCAGGATGGGAAAGAAATGTTTTCGAGGGAACCGGTATCCGTTCCTTGGAGCAAGCTGGCTGTCTATTATTTTGGAGCTATCCTATTAACGTTATTGTGTACCTCTATTCCAGCCAGAAAGGCTCAAAAGCAGTCTCCAGCAGAGGCATTTCGGTATACGGAATAAGCGTATGATATATAACAAAATCAAGGGACTGTCCTCAGGTCATGTATTGACCATAAAGGACAGTCCCTTGATTGTTTATAGTGATGGAATGATAACGCGGAATACAGATCCTTCACCAACCTTGCTGTCTCCCTCAATCATTCCACCATGAGCTTCCACAATGGATTGTGTAATCGAAAGTCCTAACCCGGAGCCTCCATATTTACGGCTTCGGGAATTATCGATGCGGTAAAATCGTTCAAACAGGTGAGGAAGATGATCGGACGGTATGCCTTGGCCATTGTCACTCACTGTAAGAACGGCTTGTTTCTCATGGAGTTTCAAGCTGACCTCAATTTGTCCTTTTTTAAGGTTAGTGTGCTGGACGGCATTATGAAACAAGTTCAGCACGACCTGCTTGAGTTTGTCTGGATCACACATGCAGCGAATACCTTGTTCCAGGTTAAAGGACACGAATCGTTCATCCGCCAGCATTCTCAGGTGCGGCTCCATCTCCATGATCAGCATATCCAGCTGAGTTTCCTTTAGCTGAAGTTCGGGAGCTCTGTCGAGCTTGGCGAGCAGAAGGAGATCCTCGATCAACTTTTTCATACGGTTTGATTCACCATGCATACTGCGTAAAGCTGCTTCCAGCTGATCTGGATGATTGGCCGCTCCGCGGAGTAGCACTTCCAGAAAGCCGTGAATGGAAGTCAGCGGTGTGCGAAGCTCATGTGATGCATCCGCAATGAAGCGGCGCATCTGCTCCTTGGATTCACGCTCCGCCCTGAAGGAAGTGTCCAAGCGTTCAAGCATGCTGTTAAACGATTCCGCGAGGCGGTCGATCTCCTGCTGACCCTGCTGATCTGGAAAACGGTCAGCCAAATTGCCGGCATCCGTCCGCTCTACGGCCTCCACCATGTTGTTCAACGGATTTAGTGTTTGGCGCAGAAGCGGCAGATAGAGAAGCAGACCGCCGGCCATAGCGAGCAATGCGAGTGCAGTAAAGGTCACCAATTGCCGCAGAATCACATCCTGAATCGGATCCGTATTTTTCCCCATCTGCAGCAGTCCATCTGGATTTCCCGGATTGCCGGCAGGGAGGAATACAACCAATTGTTCGGTGCCATCCTTATCTTTTACAACCCGGTACTCGTTCGGCTTACGTTCCTTCATTTCACTTAAAATGGAACGATACGTATCAGCCGACAGCTGCGGTGCGCTATATCCTCCATCAGTCTGCACCTCATTAAAACCGCCCTCCGCGTCGATAACGGCCAGTGACATATCCGGCATGAAGAACAACGGTCTCCGGCCGGTGTCGGGTTCTTTGGCCTGCTTGTCGTTATCTATCTGATCCGGCTGGTGTCTGTCAGATAAAGTCCCGGAAGAATTCCAGACGTCTCTGGGAACGGAGTGCAGCTGGGCCGTCATCGCTTCCGCCTGGCTACGGTACATGACATTTTTCATCAATACATACTGCAGGAAACCTATCAGAATCAGAAGTACAGCCAGGACGAACAGCGACCTGGATAACAGCTGAACCCTTAGAGAACCGGGTTTCCGAAATATCTTTGAGATACGTTCCTTCATGGCAGATCAACCCGGTATCCGGCGCCCCGTAGGGTGCGTATAATTACGTGTTCTTTATCTCCCAGCTTCTCGCGAAGAGAGCGGATATACACTTCGACAATGTTGTCCTCTCCACCAAAATCATAGTCCCATACGATATTCAAAATTTTACTCTTGCTCATGACGGTGCCATGTTTGATGATTAACAGTTTAAGAAGGTCATACTCTGTTGGGGACAATGTCAGGGCCTGCCCTAAGTACGTGATTTCCCGTTTACGGTCATCAATTCCAAAGGGACCTAATGTAATCTCTCCGAAAAGATTAGGGAATTGATTACGCAACCGCGCTTGAATTCGGGCGAGAAGCTCCTCGAAGCTGAAGGGTTTTATCATATAATCGTCCGCACCGGTGGTGAGTCCACGAATCCGGTCGCTTACCTCGTCCTTAGCGGTGAGCATAATAATGGCGGCATCATTTCCGTTCTGTTTTAATTGCCGACATACCTCCACGCCATCGATTCCCGGCATCATGATGTCCAAGATGATGATATGAGGATTGTAGAGATCAGCCATTTGAACAGCGCTTATGCCGTCTGAAGCGGATTCCACCTCAAACCCTTCACTGCGCAGTCCAAGCTCCAAAAATTGCAAAATATGCGGCTCATCATCCACTAGCAAAATTTTAATGCCTTTGATCGTATTCATTACTGTAGCCCCCATATCCATTCCAGTATCTATATTAACTAACAATGATCATACACCGGGAAGCTGAATGGCTCCTGAAACTTTTCTGAACATAAACTGAAAGCTAGTTTAAATATACAATCTTAATAGTAGTTGATATTATCTTAATTTAAGATATTATGAGTTTAAAAGTAAAAAACGATACAAAAACGTAAGGAGGAGTCAGGACATGAAAGGGACGCTGTATCCACCCGAAATGCATGGAAGAGGCATATACGATGGAGGGAAAATTACAGAATCGAAGCCGATCGGTCTTTCGGGAGAGGGATCTGCCGTTACCCGTGTAGGTCCACTGTTTTATTGGTCCTGGTTTCACTCACCTCTTGAGGGATATATAGGATTGCATCCGCACCAAGGCTTTGAAATCATCACCTATATGATTCAAGGCAGAGCGGTTCATAGTGATACGCTCGGTATTACAAGTGAGGTAGAGGCTGGTGGTCTGCAGCTCATGCGAACAGGATCTGGTGTCCGGCATGAGGAGCGTTTTATTGGACCGGATGCGGAAGGATTTCAAATCTGGTTTGAACCGCTATTGCGGGACTCTTTGAAGCAAAATCCGTCTTATCGGCGATACCAGCACAAAGATTTTCATATCGAACGGGAGGATGGAATTGTCCGCAAGACGGTCATTGGTGATAGATCTCCGGCTGATTTATCGGTAGATGCCCGTATGTATGATGTCCATCTTCAGGAAGGTAAGAGCATAACCTATATGCTGCTTCAAGGACGCGTGTTAACCGCCCTTGCTGTCCGAGGTAGCGGAATTTGGAATGGCCAAACAGAGGGAGACCAGCTTCAGTTTCATCATAAGGATTTTGTCCTTCTGAGTTCGAATGCTAATGAATTACTCAGTCTTACAGCTAGTGAGGGACTAAGAATGATTTTGATTGATGTGCCTGACAATCCAGGTTATCCACTTTATCCGAAGAAACCATAAACCTTTGCATCTGTGAATCCTAAAAGAGAACTGCCTTCACCAAATAGGTGTATGCAGCTCTCTTTTTTGATTGGTGCACGCTCATTTCTTTAAGTAGATCCAGAAATAAGAAGCAGAACATGTAAATTTATCCATTTAATAAGGAAAATATTAAAAGTAGTTATTTCATTAATAATCCTATGTACCCAATATTAGGTCGGATTCGAGACGAAAGTCCTTGTTTTTGGTAGAAGTTGGCTTGTTCTTTTGTGAAAATGGGAGCATGCGGTCCCGGTTTTGGCCTGTCTATAATGGGGGACGGGAAGACGGAGCGTGTTTTTGGATTCCAGACTTTTACGAGAATCAGGGAGGTACACATCACATGCAAATGAATTGGAGAAAAATAATGGCCGGTGCGCTTTTGTCTGTAACGGTTATGGGTTCTTACACATATGGATCAACTACATACGCGGCTGCAGCATCCAATGCTCAGGTCAGTGTACAGCAGGGGAAAGCCAATGGTAACGTCAATCTGAGAAGCAAGCCATCAACTTCAGGCAAAATCGTTGCTAAAATTAATAAAGGCGAAAAGGTTCAGATTGTAAAAAAAAGCAGCAGCAGCTGGTATGAAGTGAAGACAAGCTCAGGGAAACAGGGCTACGCTTCTTCGAAATATATTGTACCTGGAGGAAGCACAAATACCGGTGGAAGCTCCTCGAATAACAATAGCAATGGATCGGCTTCCAGCTCTGTTATGGTAGAGAACGCTATTAAAGCCGGAATGAAGTACTTGGGTACTCCTTATGAATTTGGTTCAGACCGCAATACGACGACAACCTTTGATTGCTCTGACTTTGTTCGTCGAGCATTTTTGGAAGGGACAGGCATTAAGCTTCCAAGCAGTTCCCGCACACAAGGTGACTGGATTAAGGACAAAGGAACTGCCGTTAGCAAAATCAGTAATTTGAAGCGCGGAGACCTCGTATTCTTCATGAGTTATAAAGGTTCTTCCGCTTCGAATTATGCCGGATTGGACAAGTCCAAGCAGCGTATTACCCATGTTGCTATCTATCTTGGAGACAATAAACTCCTGCATACATACTCACAAAAGTCCGGCGGCGTGCTGGTCGGTAATTTCAGTGATTCTTGGAAAAATCGTTTCCTCTTTGGTGGAAGTGTAATATAAAGAAATCGTGTTAGGTAATAATTGAGTTTATTTTAACGAGCATGAATCTAAAGGAAATATTATGGATTAAACGCGGATGAAAAGGTTGAAACAGCCTTTTGTCCGTTTTTTTATTTGCATTTTAATCTATATTTCCGTATTGTGTGTCATAATTAGAAATGAAAAAACGCATGAAAGATTGAATAGGAGTGACATCTATGAATGGGCAGAATCGTTCTGACATAAAACCCGGAATTGAAGTAGATATTGTGTTGAAGCAGGATCAGCGGACGGGCAAGCTGACGCGAGGTATTGTAAAAGATATTTTAACGAATTCTCCGCGTCATCCGCATGGTATTAAGGTCCGGCTTCAGGACGGACAAGTGGGTCGTGTCAAAGCTATATATGCGGACTAACTGGCAGGAGCGATTGTAGGAACGATTCGTAAGCGTAGCGTTAGATAAAGGGGTGCCCAAAGGTTAGTAAACCTGTTGGACACCCCATTTTCTATTACATCAAATACCGAATGAATATATAAACCGATGAGATTACGATGGACAATATCATAAGCGGAAAGCCGTATTTTAAATACTCCATAAACTTGATCGGATGCCCTTCTTTCGCTGATAGGCCTGCCGTGACAAGATTAGCGCTTGCACCGATTAGTGTTCCGTTGCCGCCGAGGCAGGCACCGAGAGCAAGGCTCCACCATAAGGGTTCAAGATTGCTTATTCCGCCCTGGCCCATCTCCTGAATGAGAGGGATCATAGTAGCCACAAACGGAATGTTATCAACGAATGCAGATGCGATACCACTGAGCCATAAGATCAGCATAGAAGAGGCTGTAAGATTGCCTCCAGTCCATTCGAGCGCTTGTTCAGCCAATCGGGCGATGACGCCAGTTTCAATCAGCCCTGAGACGAGTACGAACAATCCTACAAAGAAAAAGATGGTTGTCCACTCCACTTTTCCGATGGCCTGTTCCATCATATGTTCTCCTGTCAGCAGCAATAGAATGAATGCACCTGTGAGAGCAACTGTGGCAGATTCCAGATGAATCAGCTGATGCAGAAAAAAACCAGCGATGGTGAGCGCAAGTACGGATACCGACTTTATGAGCAGCTTTCGGTCGGTGATCATATCTTTCTCATTTAGCTCCATCACCTGGCGCATAAGCTCGGGTGTTGTCTTGATCCGTTTGCGGAACATGAGCACAACCAGGGGCAGTATAGTCGCCATAATGAGGATGATGATAGGTGTTAAGTTCTGGATGAAGGCCATAAAGGTCAGTTCCGGAACCCGGCTGCCGATCATAATATTCGGCGGGTCGCCAATCATGGTTGCCGTCCCGCCGGTATTCGAAGCGATGATGATAGCAATCATGTACGGAATGGGGTCGACGCGTAGTTGGCGTGTAATGCTATATGTAACGGGTACCATGAGCAGCACGGTCGTCACATTGTCGAGAAAGGCAGAGCCCACCGCAGTGATAAGTGATAAATAGATCAGAATTTTGACCGGATGACCTCCGGCTTTTTTGGCTGACCAAACAGCCATGTACTTGAAGAGTCCTGTCTCCGCCGTAATATTAACAATAATCATCATACCGATCAGAAGCCCAAGGGTGTTAAAGTCGATATGGTGCAGAGCGGTTTCCTGATCCACTATACCAAACATGACCATGAGTACTCCGCCCAGCATGGCCGTAATAGTCCGGTGTATTTTTTCACTAATAATGATGGCATATACGATTAGAAATATGGCAATGGCCAAAATAGCTTGCTGTTCCATAAAGCGCCTCCAATAAGAGTTCAGGGTAATCTAGACGACAAAAGGAGCCTGCAAACAGGCAGGCCCTCTTACGTATTTCTTCGCCGAACATCGTTTGTGTCCATGATTATACGCCCAGACTTTTTCTTTGTAAAGAAGCTGTCGGGCTGTAAAAAAGTTATGCTGGATATCATCCACAGCTGGTAGATTTTTTGCGTGACGGTATCAAAATTTATGAATATCATCAGCTATAATACTAGATAACATGATGAATCATTTACAGAGTGAAAGACAAAAGACGCCCATCATTAGAGCTGTCAAAAGACTAAGACTATAATTGACCTTCCAAAATTTGAACAAACTGCTCCAAAAATTCGCGGTCTTCCTGATCGAAGCGCTTTACGAGTGGACTGTCGATATCCAGTACGCCGTATAGCTGTCCATCCTTTACTACTGGGACAACAATTTCACTATTGGATGCAGCGTCACAGGCGATATGGCCGGGAAAGGCATGTACATCCTCTACAACGAGTGTTTTCAGTTCAGCTGCAGCGGTTCCGCATACACCGCGGTTTAGCGGGATACGAATGCAGGCAGGGAGGCCTTGGAAAGGTCCAAGAACAAGCTCTTTCCCGTCATAGAGATAGAAACCGACCCAGTTAATATCTTTCAGAAAATGATTCAGCAAAGAAGAGGCGTTGGCCAGATTGGCTACAGCATTCGGCTCATCATGTATAAGTGCCTTTAACTGATTGAGCACCTGGGCGAATTGTTCGTTGCGGGTACCTTCATAGGGTATATTTTGAAACATGGGCGATCCACCTCTCTTACGTTTGATTCTCTATTAATTTTATTAAGATAGTACAAGGCCGGAACTCCGTCAAGCTTCACGGTCGTTTCGAACCAGGCTATGGCTAAAAATGGATGATGAGTGCAGATGTGAAAAACTTGTTTATTGGCATCCATTTGCTCTATCACGCCCATCAGCGGGATTTCACAATCAGTGATATACAACCCAAAACCAGAGTAAGACGAAGGAATTGTGCAGCGAAGTGCTTAAGCCAGTACAACGGAAGTAAGCAGATACCATAGCATAAAGAAAACAGGTCTGCGGACAGAGGTCCATAGCAAAAATAGCCTCCGGAGTGAGCGTCATACACCTCTCCGGGGGCTATTTTTTATACGGGATTATACGGATTCAAGGGAATTGTCCTTAAAAAACTCGAGCCGTGTTGGTTCAGTAGCAGTCTTTATTTCGGGTTTCCCCATATGTTCGTGCAGGAAAGATCGGATTTCCTGACGATATTTTTGGGGATCGATATGATAAGCATTGGCGTGAATAGCGCCTTGGATCAGAACAAGCTTTTTGGGCTCAGGCTTCGCATCGTACATCTCCTGGCTCATATAGGTTGGTACGTAGGTGTCGTTCGTTCCATGAATGAACATGACCGGAAGATGGCTTTCCCGTACGGAACGGATCGGGCTGACCTGCTCAAAGCTGAAGCCAGCTTTTTTACGGATCCGGTTATGAACCCAACGGAAAAAAGGTACGGCGGGAACTTTGTTAAGTTTCGTTATTTGGTATTTCATCAGATCTGTGAGATCAGAATAAGGACAGTCCGCAATAACAAGTTTAACCTGCGGAGCAGCGATAGAAAGATATTCTAGAACAGTTCCGCCACCAAGGGACTGACCGTGGAGGCCGATCTCGGTATCCTTGCCGTGCTGTTCGACAAGCCAATTAACCCATGTCTGAACATCATATTTTTCATAAAATCCATATGTGGTGTAGCGCCCTTCACTCCGTCCGTGACGACGCTGATCGATAAGCAGCACATTATAGCCTTCGTCCGTAAACATATCGATAAATTGGGTGGAGAAGGCGCGGGAGCCAGTATATCCGTGTACGATGATCATCCAGCGTTTGGAGTCCGGATAAAGCTCAATCGCAGCTCCGCTCAGCTTTAGTCCGTCGACGCTTGAGAGGATAATTTCTTTTTTGACCAGAGCTTCGTAGCGATCCTGGCTGTACAGACCAAGACTTTCAAGTACGGTGAACAGGCTGAGGTCATTCTTGACTTTCATTTGTGTGATCTGCAGGAATCCAAAATGCGTAATACCTGCCGCGAGAATGGCCAAAAACAACAGTATTATGATCGTGATATACATCAAGAATACTCCTCCTCTTCTTCCGTTTTACTTCAGCGGGGTGGAGGGATCTAATATTGACGGGAATGTGCCGCGTGACTCAATATAGAAGCATCTGCCCCGGTGACTGACCCATGAATCATGCAAATTCAAAACGATCAAATGTAACTATATACATGATCGTAGTATCACCTAAAAGGTCAAGGATAAGTCAAATTTTTTAAACACACAAGGCTTTCATTGAACCACCAAGCTGGCTGGCTGCTGTTTAGGGGGATTGTGCTTTGTAGTTGAAATTGGAGGACAGGAGTGACTTTCTTATGTACCAGTGCAAGGGTATTATCCCCGAGCTAAGAGGGACAACCGTACGACTGAGAAAAATGTCTCCCCGCGATGCCGATGATCTGTATCAATGTTGGTCCGATGAGCGGACAGCAAGATATTTGTATCTTCCATCCATGAATGGAAGACATGATGCAGAAGCTCTAATCCTGCTGCTCAATGAGCTATCGGAGTCTGAAGATTCGTTACGATGGGGAGTTGAACATCTGGACAGCGGCATAATGATCGGTAGCTGCGGATTCAATGGGTGGCAGATTCAAGGGGCTTTCCGGGGAGAATTCGGCTGTGAGCTTGCGAGTTCGTATTGGGGTAACGGATATATGCGAGAAGCGGCTGCGATGGCACTCGAATACGGATTCCGTGTAATGGGCTTAAACCGAGTGGAGGCTTTTTCGGATATACACAATGAAAGAGGTGCCGAATTTTTTCGGAAAATCGGCTTTGAGTACGAGGGAATTCTTCGGGAATACAAGCATACTTCGACAGGCTATATAGACGTTAATATATTTTCGCTGCTCCGACGGGACTGGAATCGTGAGAATATTAGTGATCAGGATATTCGGGGATAACCAAAATGTTGAGGAAGGAAGCGGATGAATGTTAATTCAATATGAACAGGGAAACTCACTTCTGCATCGGTGGGACCCATTAAGCAAGCTGGCTGTCCTGATGTGTACCGCTGTAGTGGCCATGCTATGGGACGGAGCCCTTTTACAAGCAATTCTTCTAGCAGGGTGTATCATCGCGGCGAGATGGGCTGGAGGATTATCTTTACGTCATTTGCTCCGGGGAATCAAGCTTATTGCCGTGGTTGCTATCCCTTATTTTGTCTTAACGTCTCTGACTGTGCCTGGAGAGACGGTATGGTTTCAGTGGGGACCTATAAGATTGACGGCTGAATCGGTTAATCAGGCAGGCGAGATGAGTCTGAGGATGATCACCTTATTTTTGTCATCGCTAGCTTATATCGTAAGTACAGATCCGCAGGAGCTGGTAGCTGAAATGGTTCGAAGGCTGCGGATACCGTACCGTTTTGCCTTCGGGATTTCGGCGGCACTGACGTTTCTTCCTACACTGGAGGAGGAGGGGGCGAGCATTCGCGCTGCCCAGCAGGTTAGGGGGCACCGGCCTCCGAAGGGGATTGCTGGTAGGTTGTCATGGTGGGGCAGATTTGTTGCTGCGGTGCTGCTTAATAGTTTACGAAGGGTTCAGCAAACCGCTGGAGCGATGGAATCGAAAGGCTTTGGAGCCTACCCGAAACGTACGTTCCGAAAGGAAGTCGTTGTACCTTTTTGGGGACCTGCAGCAGCCATAATAGCGGTCGTTCTTACCGCATGGTCGTGGTGGACCGTCTAAATTGTTAACCATGTTACAATAAATTTTGGTTGACGAATTGCTGGCAAGAAGGCAAAATATGATCATGGCCCATTCGGCGAGAGATGTTAATGCTCTCTAATGGGTCTCCCGCACAATATTATTTGGTTATCGAAAGAGAGGGTTCTCATGAAAACATCATCCCGCAATCGATTCACAACACAGGACATCGTGCTAATGGCCATGCTTGCTGCCGTCAACGCCGTACTCACCGTGTATCTTGGCCCGGTCAACAAGCTTCTCGGCAGTTTGGGCGGTCCCATAGCTACCTCCGTCACGACAGGATTGTACATCGTTTACGGTTTGCTAGCTTATTACATCATTCGTAAACCTGGCACTGCAGCGATTACATACGGTATTGGAGGAACGATCCAGGCACTGACCGGTCCGGTATATGGAATAGCGTCATGTTTTGTCGCAGCGGCTTGTTATATGATTGTCGCGGAAGCTTTGTTCGCTTTCTTCCGGTGCAAGCGGTGGGGGACGGGAGTATTGATGCTCGTAGGAGGGGCGATGGTACCTTTATGGTTTCTGTTTGCCGCTAATATGTTCGGATATACGGCTTGGCCGACCAGTGTGCTCATCATTGCGCTGCTCGTCCGCATCCTAAGTGGTGTACTGTTATGCGGCCTTCTGGTCAAGGTTTTGGGGGACGCATTGAAGCGTACGGGTCTTTTACGCCGATTCGCCCTTGGTATGAAGGTGTAACCAGATGACGGGAACGAGAGTGACCTGTGAAGATATAACGTATATCTATGAAGGTGAAGATCTTCCCGCAGTAAAACATATTTCCTTAGTGATTCCGGCTGGCCAGTGGACCGCTGTAATTGGCGCGAGCGGCAGCGGTAAGTCGACGCTATGTCAGCTTCTGAATGGTCTCCTTCCACGCAGCGGAGGCGGGAGCAGGGAAGGAATATTGCTGCTGGACGAAATGGATCCGGCGGGAGCAGCGTTGGCAGAGGTCACTCAGGCCGCCGGCGTCCTGTTTCAGGATCCGAACGCCCAATTGGTCCAAGGGGTCGTAGAGGACGAGGTCGCCTTCGGTCCCGAGAATATGTGTGTGCAGCCGGCGGAAATCGAGCGCCGGATTGTGAATTCTCTGGAGGCCGTCGGCTTGACCGGCCGTCGCCGAGATCATGTGCGCAGGCTGTCCGGCGGACAGCGTCAGCGCACCGCTATAGCCGCCGTGCTGGCACTCCAGCCGCGGCTTTTCGTCTTCGACGACGCCTGCGCCAGCCTGGATGCTGCGGCGCAGGCGGACTTCCTGCAGCTATGCAGAGCGCTGCAGGGGGAGGGCCGGACGGTGGTCACCGCGTCCGGCCGCTTTGACGATGCCGCGCGCGCAGCGCAGCGCGTCATCGTCATGGACGGCGGCACCGTCGTGCTCGACGGGCCGCCGGAGGCGCTGCTGCGCCGCTGCGGTGAGCAGCTGGCGGAGCTGGGGCTGCTGCCTCCCCAGCGGGGGGAGGCAGGGGCATGGCCCGCACTTGGCGAAGCGCTTGCGCTCGCCAATCCATCCGCACCCGCCAAACGGCCCTCAGCTAGCGATCGGTCCGTGCTCACCGAGGCGCCTGTACCTAGCGAAGCGCCCGTACCCGCCAAACGGCCCTCAGCTAGCGATCGGTCCGTGCTCACCGAGGCGCCTGTACCTAGCGAAGCGCCCGCACCCGCCAAACGGCCCTCAGCTAGCGATCGGTCCGTGCTCACCGAAGCGTCTGTACCTAGCGAAGCGCCCGCACCCGCCGAACCGTCCTCGCCCGGTAATCCGCCCGTGCTCGTCGAACCGCCCACGCCGGCTGCCTTTCCAGCCGCGCGCGCTGCGCTTACAGCACAGGACTCCGCCGCCATCTCCCCTAGCAGCACACTGCTGGAGGTGAAGTCGCTCGACTTCACCTATCCCGGGGGCAGGCAGGCGCTCCAGGACGTTCATTTTAGCCTGCGCAGCGGCGAGTGGGCACTCCTCACCGGAGCGAACGGCTCTGGCAAAACAACGCTAAGCCGCCTCTTGATGGGTCTGCTGCCCGCACCCAAAGGATGTATAACGTGGCAGGGAGAAGACACAGCCGGCGTTCCAGTTTACCGTATGGCTGAGAAAATCGGTTATGTCTTTCAGCAGCCGGAACATACCTTTACCGCCCCAACAGTGTGGGAAGAACTCACTTACAGTCTGCACGGCGGACTTCCGCAAGCCAGGCGCCCGGAACTTACGGCAGATGAGAAACGGCGTGCAGATGATCTGCTCCGGACTGCCGGTCTTCATCATAAGAACGATGTGTCGCCTTATCTGCTCAGCGGCGGGGAGAAAAGGCTGTTAAGCGTCATCAGTCAATTGATCGTACCCAAAGAGCTTTATATTCTGGATGAACCGACGTCCGGGATGGACTATGCGGGGATAGCCAGACTGATCACATTGTGTCGTTCAACTTGCAATCAGGGCGCGGCTTTGCTAATGATCACACATGATCCAGAGTTGGTGGAAACCGAAGCTGATACCTTGTTGAAATTGCAGGATGGAAAAATGATGTCTGTCCTTCTTGCATCCGAACTACTATAATAGAAATGTTGCGCAAGAAAAAATTCTCTTATTTTTGAAGGGCTTATCCCAAAAATAAGTGCTTGACGATTATAAATTGAATGGGCTACTACAATGATCAAATATGATGTGATATGTAATTTTGTATGTTATACAACATGGGATGAACAGAATGCTTGAATCTATAGATATTGTTGTAGATTTTACAACAATCCTTCATAGGAAGAGGTGAATAAACGATTCCCTCTCCCTATTATTGTATTGCATACAACAATTCGTCTTTCGTCGCTATATCACGGAACAATGTTGTACTTTATACAAAATTCACAGTGTTTGATGATATGAGTAGTCACAGTCACATTCCAAACGTATAGAGGTTCATTCAAGTACCGATATGTCTTAAACATATGGACCGCTGCCATCGTCAGCACTATATTTCGAGTAGAGCCTTGACAAGGAGTCTTTATACTTTCCATTACTATGAGAAGGTCTTTTTACTTGCGTTGTTTCAACAGCCGCTCTTTTTCGAATTTACGAAATACCGAGATGGCTGTTCTTATAGTAAAGGGGACTCATCTAGTGAATACTTTAAACCAGACTAAACGCAGCTATATTCTTGCAGGCATACTGCTGTCGACGTTTCTTGCGGCGATTGAAGGCACGGTTGTGGGACCCGCAGGCCCTGCTATTATCGGTAATTTCGGCAGCGTCAGCCTGATGAGTTGGATTTTCACCTCCTACCTGCTGACGATGGCAGTAACAACTCCGATATTCGGCAAAATCAGCGATTTGTACGGCCGGAAACCTGTATTTTTGTACGGCTCTATGCTGTTCTTGCTCGGTTCTCTACTGTGCGGATTTTCGCAAAGCATGACCCAGCTAATTGTGTTTCGGGCAATTCAGGGTATTGGCGCAGGTGCGGTCATTCCCGTAACCTTTACGATTATAGGGGACATTTATAAACTGGAGGAGCGGGGTAAGATTCAAGGTCTTCTCAGTTCGGTATGGGGGATATCTTCATTGGTAGGCCCGCTGCTTGGAGGCTATTTTGTAGATTACTTGTCCTGGCGCTGGATTTTTGGATTTAACGTGCCGTTTGGGCTCGTTTCCATTTGGCTGATATATCGTTATCTCGATGAAAAGAGGGAGCATCGGCGCGTATCGATCGACTACGCGGGAGCCGGATTGTTTACGGTCGGAATGACTTTGCTGCTCTTCGCTCTAGCAGCTGGCGGACAGACGTATCCATGGTCTTCGCCAATGATGCTTAGCATTATTATTACATCGGTTGTACTGCTGACGGCCTTTCTGTTCGTTGAAGCGCGGGCGAAAGAGCCGATGGTGCCTTTGAAACTGTTCCGAATCCGAGATATCTCGGTGTCTACTCTCGCGAATTTGCTGGTCAGTGCACTGCTGATCGGTCTGACTACCTATTTGCCACTTTGGATTCAGGGTGTCAGGGGCGGTAACGCAACGTTGTCGGGATTGACGCTTGCTCCGATGTCTATCGGTTGGCTAATTGGATCTGTGGCAAGCGGAAGGCTTATCATGAAGGCGGGGTCACGCAAAACAGCTCTCATCGGCGTGATCGGACTTGCCGCAGGCGCTACGGGTCTTGCCTTTACCCATGAGGGAACTCCATTGGTAGCCTTGCTGCTGTATACCTTTGTATACGGTTTGGGCTTCGGTTATATTTCTACGTTGTTCTCGATCATCGCCCAGTCCTCCGTCGGTTATGAGCTGCGTGGAGCTTCCACGGCGCTTAACACGTTCATCCGGACATTGGGGCAGACTGTAGGGGTTGCCGTGTTCGGTACTTGGCTTAACAGCGGTATTGCAAGAAGGATTGCCGAGGAGCCGGCAGGAGCCGGAATCAGCAGCGACGATATTAACAAACTGCTTTCGCCGCATGGCGAGATGAGCCTTCCGGCAGAATCCGGAGGCTTGGTGAAGCAGGTGCTGGAGAGCAGCCTGAACTCGCTTTTTATTTTAATGGCAGTCATTGCACTCGTCTGCTTTGTCATTGTTGCCCGTTACAATAATAGGCCTCCTGAGCCTGAGGACAACACCGAAGAAATCAGAGCTTCAGCCGCTCTCTGATTCAGAATATTATTCATGTAGAAAGGCCGATCCTCTAATTCCTGATTTGGAGTTTAGAGGATCGGCCTTTTGTATGTAATGATAGCGAATTGCTCCTGAAAGCAGTAACCTTTTATGAACAAGCAGTGCCAAATCCGGCGAGGATTCCCCGCCGGTTTGGTTTGTGTATTTTTTCACTTACGCAGTAATGGTGACAATTTTTCCGCCTGTTTCCCAAGTCTTTTCAGAAGGTGGATCATTTGATCCTTCTCTTCTTCAGATAACCCGCTGAGTGCAAAATGAATCCGTTCCGCATACTGAGGGTATTGTTCGTTCATCAGCGCTTCCCCTTCAGGAGTCAGCTCGGCATAAATCACTCTGCGGTCCTTAGGACAAGGCCTACGAAGCAGGTACCCGCGGCTTTCTAGTTTGTCGATTACATAAGTGACGTTTCCGCTTTGCAACAGCAGTTTAGCACCAATTTGTTGAATGGGTTGGGGCCCTTTGTAATATAGCACTTCCATAACCGCAAAAGCTGTTGGATTAAATCCTTCGATTTTGCTGCCGGCTACGGCATGCTCACTTACACTTTTAAATGACTTGGCAAAAACCCGATATAGGTGCAATGACAGCTGTGTATCGCGTTCATGTGACAGAATCATGCTTCTTCCCGCCTTTTTGGTCATGCCATAGATTTCTTGAATATAGATTACTCTAATCTTGGGAATAGAAACATGTGATTTATCACAATTAGACTCTATTTTAGTATTTAAAAATAGAAAGGCCTCATTCCATTTCATTCCTCCGGTCGGTAACAACCTCCTTCCCGAGACCGATCCAAAGTCAGATGTCGATTCATATAATGACATTATTGGTGTTAGAAACGGCAGGGAGAGAAGAATAATGAATCCAAATCTACAAGGGACTGTTAAAGGCGGGCTTACCCGCAATCGAAATTATATGATGCTGATGGCAGCACAGCTCATATCTAATCTGGGAGAGTGGTTATATATTATAGCTCTTCTGACCATGGTAGGATTCAAGTGGAATGCGACCCCGTGGGAGATTACGGCGATAACATTAAGTATGGCGATTCCTGTGCTCATCGGCGGTCCGGTGGCGGGAGTCATCGGTGACCGGTTTGACCGCAAAATGCTGATGATCGTCTCCGATTTGACCCGAGCGCTGATTTTGGTAGGTATCATGTTCTCCGGAAATCTGTGGCAGATTTACGTTCTTCTCGTTCTTAAAGGCATGATGGACGTTCTGTTCTCGCCGGCGAAGAGCGGTAAAGTGAAAGAAGTCGTGCCACCTCAGCACTTGGAGCAAGCCGTAACGATCAGTTCTTCGATGGAGCAGATGATGAAGATAGTAGGGCCGGCACTGGGCGGACTGGTGATGGCGGCTTTTGGGATACAGCAGTGTTTTGTGGTGACTTCCATCACCTTTGTGATATCGGCACTGTTTTTGATCGGAGTTCAAGGGAAGAAGAAGGGCGAATCTTCAGATCTGTCAGCCAATACTTCAGGATCTGAAACCACATCCCATGAGAAGAAGACGTTCCTGCAAGAACTCAGCACTGGTCTATCCGTCATTTACAGTATGCCGCTTCTTCTGAGTGGTCTTGTTACTCTTTGTTCCGTTATGCTGGTGCTTCAGATGGCGGACACCCAGACAGTTACACTGTTCCGAATCATTCCTGGTGTTTCCGATGATCTTCTGGGGTACTGCATTTCAGCTAGCGGATTCGGTACACTGCTCGCGGCACTCATCGTCCGTAAAATATCATGGAGTACGCTGAATAAAATGGGTGTCGGAGCGGCCGCAACAGGTATCGTGTTTGCTTTAGCGGCAGTAGCCGTCGTATCTTCTTTGCCGGAAATGATGGTGTACGTGATTCTCTTTACTGCGTTCTTTCTGGCTGGAGCAGGGGGCGGATTCGTATTTATCCCGTTTCAAATGCTGCTGATGAAGCGGACTCCTGAGCATATGACAAGCCGTGTGTTCGGCACAGTGGGGAGTCTTACGAGTGCAGCTGTCATTGTGGGACCGATGCTTGGAGGCATGCTGGTTACAATGTGGGGTCCGGTCACAACGTTCATCATTTCAGGTTTGGGGACTGCGCTTTTGGGCATGACGCTGCTGATATTAAAAGGACGGATCGAACAGAGAGACCATTCTACCACGAGTGAAAGAAGCCCGCTTCAGGCGGTTACAGAGTCATCACTTTAACTTTTGTTGTAACCGGAATTCTTCTCCTGCGTAATAACTAGAAAATACTTTGTTATGAAACCATAAATTAACAAAATATGAGCAGGAGAGAAGTAGATGATGGAATTCGACAGACAGCACCGGCCGCCGGTGCTGGAGATAGATATTGAGGAAGCTGGTTATGAACCGGGCCGTCCGCGGATTCATGATGTGCATTTTCAAGTGTCTGCAGGAGAGCTGCTTGGCTTGATCGGACCGAATGGAGCAGGGAAAAGTACAACCATCAAGACGGTCATGGGCCTGCTTAAAGACGCTAAGGCTGCTGTGAAGATTGCGGGTGATCCTCCAAGATACGCATATGTGCCTGAACAACCGGTCTTTTATGAAGATCTGACGCTGTGGGAACATCTCGACCTAGCGGCGGCAGCCTTTGGGCTGGAGGAGGAGCGTTTCGAGAAGCAGGCCAATTCTCTATTACAGCAGTTCGGAATGGATCATGTCCGTGACGGGCTGCCTGGTGGATTTTCCAAAGGGATGAAGCAAAAAATGATGCTGATGATCGGGTTTATGGCTCAGCCGGATATTTATATTGTAGATGAGCCTTTTATCGGCCTTGATCCCCGGGCGACTAAAGACTTTCTGGAGCTACTAAACCAGGAGAGACAGCGGGGAGCAGGTATTCTGATGTCCACCCATGTATTGGATACTGCCGAGAAAATTTGTGATTCCTTTGTTCTTATCTCAGGAGGTCGTGTTACTTCCCAGGGAAGCTTGGACGATATTCGTAGTTCCGCCGGATTGCCGGAGGGTTCGTTGTTCGACTGCTTCGATGCCCTGACATGAGGGGAGGAGCATGAAAATGAAAGAGATAGTGGAAATACGACGGAAACCACGTATTCTTTATCCGGGGCAGCTTTTTAGACGAAGAGTGCTTAGCCACTGGAAACATCAGATTTCGGTTATGAAATCGGTGGCAGATTGGACTGTCATGCTGTACATAATTATTCCAGGTCTGCTCCTCGGCGGTGGACTTTATATGGAGCTTTGGACCTCACCACTTCCGGCATGGGTGGAATGGATACCTCAGCAGGCTGCTGCGGCTGCTCTACTGTTTATGTTCTCGGGCAATGTTCTACTGTTTGTTGAGGAAGGTGACATGCTGTTTCTAAGACAGCAACCCCGCTGGATGAAAGGGCTTATGCTAAGGGGAATGGTTTACAGCATAACGGCAACCACCTTAAAAGGTTTGCTGTTCCTGCTTATTGCGCTGCCATTTCTGTACCGGGGATTTCAGCTCGATGCCTGGACTTTGATTGCATGGGGACTGTTAGCCGCCGGAACCGCTTGGTGTAGCAATTTAATGGTTCAGCGAATCCGGGTACGTTTTCTAGGCTTCAAAAAATGGTTATTCTCCAATTTCATGAGATGGTTATCCTATGCCTTCTACCTGACTATATTTACGCTTCTGCCGGGTATGCCGGCATCCGCTGCTGTAACAGGACTGCTCTTGATGGCAGTGGCTGTGTTCCTTATGCGGCTTCGTCTTTCCATGCAGGGAAGCTTTACTGCTGATACGAGGGAAGACGCCCGCATCCGGTTGTGGCTTACGGACAAAGTTCTCGTCCAAGCGGTGGGCAAGCCGCCCCGGATACGCAGTAAGGCATGGCTATTCCGTAGATCCCGCCGGATTTACCGGTCTAATGCTCCGGAAAAGCGGTTTGCTGGAGCAGGTGTCAAAGCCTTTCTCAGGAATCCGGAAAACCTGCTGCTCTATGTCCAATTCTCTGTTGTTGCCATTCCGGCTGTTCTTTTTCCGCCCATTGTTATCAAACTGATTATGTATGGAGCTCTGATGCTTCTTGTATCTTATCTGCTACGTATCAAATGGACCGCTTTTGCGGAAGCAGAGTTCTCATTGGTTCTTCCATTCAGCGGCACACAGCAGATGTCTGCTGGTACTCTGGCAGTCCGTACATTAATGCTCATTCCGGCATTGATCATCTCGCTAGCTTTCAGTTTCTCGATATGGCCGAGCTGGATTGGTCTACTGTCGGCGGTTCCACTGACTCTGATATCTTCTTTTTCTGTTCCTATACTATTTTCTCTGCCATCACTGAAGCGGAAACATTAAACAAGAAAATTGTACGGATTGATTTCGGTTAAATGAACAAGACGCGCCTTCTTCCGCTTGTGCGGACGTAAGGCGCGTCTTTGTTTTAGAGATAAGAGTCAGTTGCGATGCATGGCTGCCGTCTCTGCGGCATGTTTGCCTGCCGTATAACCGGTCGAGAAAGCGGCAGTAATATTGTATCCACCCGTGTAACCATGTATATCCATCACTTCACCACAAAAGAAGAGGCCTGGCATAAGTTTTGATTCCATCGTTTTAGGCTGAATCTCTTTAAGGCTCACACCACCTCCGGTTACGAACGCTTCTTTCAACGAACGGGTGCCACAGGCACGGAAGAGAAATTTCTTCAGGACGGCAGCGAACGAAGAGACAGACGTTTTGGACAAGCCGCTGCAGACCGTATCTCCGTCAATTGTGGCTTTGGAGAGCAGAAGAGGAATCATACGTTCCGGGATCCATCCTTTTATGGCATTTTTAACAGCTTTCTTAGGTTCTTGTTCCAGTCGTTCTTTAAAAGCCGACTCTACTTCACTGAGAGCAAGGTCCGGAAAAAGGTCGATGGCCAGATCGACATTGACGGTATCAAATTTACGCTGGACTTGCCGGATAAACTGGCTGCACCGCAGTGCGATGGGTCCTGAAACACCGAAGTGTGTAAACAGCATATCTCCCCTGTGAGCAATGACTCGTTTGCCTTTAGGGTTCCAGACGGATAGCTCCACATCCCGCAGTGACAGTCCTTGAAGCTCTTTTGAAGCGATCCATGTCTCGGTGGATACAATCGGCACTTCTGTCGGGTACAGCTCTGTTATCGTATGTCCCGCTGTAGCGGCCCAGGGATAACCGTCGCCGGTGGAGCCAGTCTGAGGGACGGATTGTCCTCCTGTAGCAATGATAATGCAGGGTGATTTATAAACTTTCCCCGATTTTAATTCTACTCCGGCAGTCTGCCCGTTCCCATATAAGACCCGCTCGACAGGGCTATTTGTCTTGATTTCAGTGCCGAGCTCCTTTACCTTGCCGACCAGAGCGTTGACCACGCTTGATGCCTTGTCCGAGACGGGGAACATTCGGCCGTTGTCTTCTTCCTTCAATGGAATCCCAAGTCCTTCAAAAAAGGACATAATATCACGGTTGTTCCAGTGCTGAAACGCACTATATAAAAATCGGCCGTTTCCCGGAATATGGGCAATCAGCTCATCGGTTTCCTTAGCATTGGTGACATTGCAGCGTCCGCCTCCGGAAATGCCTAACTTGCGTCCGAGCTTGTCTCCTTTATCAATCAGTAGGACGGATGCACCCCGTTCGGCAGCGGCTACACAAGCCATAAGTCCAGAGGGGCCTCCCCCTACAACAATAACATCGTAATGTGACATGTTTGTTCATAGCTCCTTTGGGGGTGATTCACTAATACATAACCTATTATAAACATATTTCGAGCATATCCCAACCCTTGCGTCTGGGACTGAAGCATGAGGATCCTTTTATTTCCGCATAAATTTACAAGTATTGTAATCTGATGTCGCCTGTGATTTAATCAACAATATCAGAGGCACTGATCAATTGGGGTGATGACGCGTTGTGTTGAATGCATTGAAGGACATTTTGCTGCAGATCATGCTGTCCGGCTTGTTTACCTTTCAGATTCCACTGCTTTTTAGTAAACATCTCAAGCCGCATGGTAAGGATGATAGACTGCAATACCGAAATCTTGTTGTGATAACCTGTGCTATCAGCATTTTGTTTTGTTTCGGTCTGTCCGCAACTTATAAAGGTATGATTCCGATCAACCTGAGTATTCTGCCGCTGTTTGTAGGTATTCTATATGGCAGCAGAACGGCCGGCTTACTATTATCACTTCTTAATATTGGTTGTCATGAGCTTATTTACGGATTTTCCATTTCTGGAATGGTTCTGCATACAGGCCTTCCTGTGTATCCTCTTTTGTTCTTATTTTCTTCCCGATTTAAACGAAGTAACGTAATGGAGAAAATAGGATGTTTATGGACAGGACTCATCCCTGCCCTGATTGTCATCGTAGCTTCCCCCGTTTTAGAAGATGGGATCAGTAACACCTCACACAATTCAGAAACAATCCTAATGACTCTCTTGTATGTTCTTCTCAGTATTTTTAATGGAGCACTTCTTATTTATTTTATTGAATTAATGTATAACCGACTATTCATAAATCTCCCGGAAGAGTTTGACCCTTTGCTGCAGCAAATAATAGACATGGTGCCTTTGGGAGTGGCTGTTGTGGACAGGAAAGGGAATGTCGCCATGTTGAACGAGCAGCTGGTTATTAGTTACAAGCAGACTTATCCTCATGCCAATGGTGATAATATTATCGGTCGGGCTTTTTATGGGATGTTTGAAGGCACCACGCAGCAAGATTATTTGAAACGCAGAATCGTTCAAGCTCTTCAAGGATTTCGTTCTAGTGAAGAGATTGTACGCAATGGTATGAATATATACTCAATAGGAGTCTTTCCGCTTTTTAATGAAGGAACACAGCAAATCGAAGGTGCAGTAGCGATCATACATGATATTACTGAACTGGAGAGGCTTAAGAGTGAGTTCATAAATATTGAACGGCTTAGCTTGGTCGGACAAATGGCTGCCAGCATTACACACGAAATTCGAAATCCTATGGCCGTGGTAAGAGGCTTTCTTCAATTGATGAAAGAGAAGAGTCCGGATACGTTAGATCATTATTACCGGATCGTGATGGAGGAGCTGGACCGTGCCAATGGAATTATTAGTGATTTCTTATCTTTGGCTCAGAACCGGATTGCTGAAAAGGAAGAATGTCATCTCCATGATATCATCCATGAACTGAGTCCTCTGTTGTGGGCGGATGCCAACCTTCGGGGACAGAGCATTGATCTGAGGCTAGGCAGCTATATTCCGAGCCTTCATCTTAACTCTAAAGAGATGAAACAGCTGATCTTGAATCTATGCCGTAATGGCATGGAAGCTATGGATGATAAGGGAGTGCTGACTATCGAGACACACTTGGTCGGGGAGACAGTGGAGATGCGTGTGAAAGATACGGGGCCCGGCATTCCCAAGGATAAGCTGGATCGTTTATTTGAGCCTTTCTTTACGACGAAAAGCAAGGGAACGGGTCTGGGTCTCGCTCTATGCATGAGCATTGTGCAGCGTCATCATAGTACCATCTCCGTACAATCAGAGGAGGGAGTAGGTACTATATTTACGGTCTCCTTTCCGATAGCCGAAACGGATAAAGAACCTTTACTAAAGCCATAATAAGGCGAGAATATCGGTAAAGGAGGTCATGGCATGAACAAGAATGATTCCAAACAGCAGGAACAACAGAAGCAAGAGAATAAGCACCGCAAGGGTGAAACGATTACAGACAAGAAGCTGGATGGCATTAATCATCCTTCAACTTAAGACGTCAAGCGATCAAATAAGTAGGATAGGGCGGAATCCTTTCATGAGTACCGCCCTGTTTTCTGCTTATCTTGCTTTCATCCATCGGGATTGTATAATATAGAATAGCGGAAAGCTGTTATTATATTTGACAACTTGTTTATATAAGGAGTGAAAGTAGCATGGGTATGTCTTTTGACCGGTATATGCGTGATATGGTTCAACCGATGCGGGATGAACTGACGGAACTAGGTATCCGGGAATTGAAAACACCGGAAGAGGTAGAGGAAGTATTGCCAACGGCGAAGGGTACGACCCTTGTTGTTGTTAACTCGGTCTGCGGATGTGCTGCAGGTCAAGCGCGTCCGGGTGTAGCCCACGCGCTCCAGCACGAAGTGAAGCCGGATCATCTGTGTACGGTTTTTGCCGGCCAAGATAAGGAAGCAACAGCGAAAGCACGTGAGTATTTCGCTCCATATCCGCCTTCTTCACCTTCAATTGCTTTATTAAAGGATGGAGAACTGGTACATTTTATCGAGCGTCATCAGGTAGAGAATCGTTCTGCTGAAGAAATTGCAGCGGATCTCACGGATGCGTTTGATCGTTACTGCCGTTAATCGTCAGTGATCATTAGGCCCCGGAGCATTCGGCAATATTCGAAGCCTCGGGGCTTTTCTGGTTCATCCGCTGTTGTTCATTATGAAAGGAGTTCTGGACATGAGCTTACAAGAACAAATCATTGCCGAATTAGGTGTGAAATCTTCCATTAATGTGGAGCAGGAAGTAAGGAAACGGGTCGAATTTTTGAAATCATACGTAAAAGATTCCGGAGCATCCGGATTACTGATTGCCATCAGCGGTGGGTTGGACAGCGCTGTCGCAACCGGGCTGTGTAAGCGGGCCACGGATGAGCTTACAGAAGAACTGGGCAAGGAGTACAAAACCCTTGGCGTGTTTCAACCATACGGGACACAAGCAGATATTGAGCACAGCTATGAAACGGCTAAAGCGTTTGACCTTAAATATACGGTGGAAACAAATATCGAGGATGCGGTGAACGAGGTTGCGCTTGAGGTGGAGCACGGTTTGAAAAATATAGGGGTTCACCAGCATATTAGCATTCCCGGCAAGGGGAATGTGAAGGCTAGAATCCGGATGGTTGTACAATATGCGTTGTCGTTTGAGCAAAATTTGCTCGTTGTCGGTACCGATCATGCCTCGGAAGCAATTACAGGATTCTATACCAAGTGGGGAGACGGCGCTGTTGATATTACGCCGCTCAGCACGCTGAACAAGCGCCAAGTGAAGCAGCTCGGCTCTTATTTGGGTGTACCGCAGTCGGTGCTGGATAAAGCACCTACAGCAGGCCTGTGGGAAGGACAGACCGACGAGAAAGAACTGGGTATTAGCTATGAGGATAATAGTGATTACCTTGAAGGAAAGGAAATCGCTCCTGAAGCCCGCGAGAAATTGGAGAGCTTTTTCCGTAGAACGGCTCATAAACGAAACGCCATTCCGGGAATCTAATACCGATTCCCGACAAAGGCCCCGGGAGATATTCTTCCGGGGTTTTATTTTTGCTTATAAAAATGTAAAATATCTTTGACATTTTGGAAGTTAATATGCTATGATCGGAATGTAAAAACTTTTTGACATTGGAGTCTGCCATGGAAAACCGAATTCACGAATTGCGTAAACAAATCCGAATGTCGCAGGAAGAACTGGCAAAGGCTTGCGGAGTATCACGTCAGACGATTAATGCCATTGAAAATAACAAGTATGACCCAAGCCTGCAGCTTGCCTTTCAGTTGTCCAAAACGCTTGGTATTACCGTTGACGATCTGTTTCGGCCTGATTAAAGGTCAGGCAGCGGATATGTTCTGAAGACAGGGGGATGTATATGGGGAAAAGTATGAAAAAATTCTCTACCAAAGGATGGGTCGTACTTGTTTTTGGTGTGACGTCTCTGATTGTTATCGGCTTTACACTCTGGAAATGGCTGAGCGGTCAAGAAGTCGGGTTTAACGAGTGGGGCAGCATCGCCATTGTACTTTCCGCTTTTTTGGGTGCCATGACCTGGGGGTCGAAGGGAGATCCTGAGCACATTTCACCGGAAGAAGAACTTGGGCGGCATATCTCTTCGCAGAGCTTCAAGGCTTCATACTTTATTTTGCTTGCCTTGGCTCTGATCGTACTTGTTATTGAAAAGATAGCATACGCTCATGATAATATCGGAGTCATTGCTGTGCTGTTACTGGGTATTATTGTTCTGCCGGCAACAGAGTATGTCGTTTCGCGAAAGTTCCGATAAACCTGTTTGATGTATAAGGGGAAGACTGCCGTCCAAGTAGTCTTCCCTTTTGATTGAAATGCAGTTTGCTTATTGTATTATATTGACAAATATAGTTGAGGCTCTCGCGTAGATAACAGGTGACTGTTACAATAGGAAAGTATGTATTAATTAAGACCGGATTTTAAAGGGAAGGAGCGATAACGGTGATTTATGGAATCGGACATGATGTGCTAGAAATAAGGCGTGTTGCTCTGCTGATGGAAGGCCCCCACGGTCAAAAGTTTATGGAACGTGTCTTGACAAGAGCAGAACGTACTTTAGCTGAGAACAAGGGTGGAAGCCGTACGGAATTTGTTGCCGGACGTTTTGCAGCAAAGGAGGCCGTAAGCAAGGCTTTTGGCTGTGGAATTGGGAGTATGATCGGTTTTTGGGATATAGAGATACTGCCGGACAAGCAGGGAAAGCCGGTTGTCACGTTATCAGCTTCAGCTTGGTCCCGATTGGGAATTAGCGAACCGGGTCATTATGCGCTGCATTTGACCATCTCGCATCAGACTGAGCTGGCGTCTGCTTTTTCGGTCGTCGAGAAGCTCTAGGATAAGTAAGGTTGCACAAAAGGAGATAACAACAGATGAATAACATAGAGCAACAACGATTTTTCAGTCGAGAGCTGCTGGACTGGTATGGGCGCAACAAAAGGGATTTGCCCTGGAGGCGGCACCGTAATCCATACTACATTTGGATCTCGGAAATTATGCTGCAGCAGACCCGTGTGGATACGGTCATTCCTTATTTCAACCGGTTTATTGAAAGGTTCCCAACGGTAGAGTCGTTAGCTGATGCGCCGGAGGACGAAGTCCTTAAATGCTGGGAAGGATTAGGATACTATTCGAGGGCCCGCAATTTGCAGCATGCTGCCCGGCAGGTGAAAGAGCAGTATGGTGGAATCATGCCGAGTGGCAAGGAGGAAGTGTTCGGGTTGAAGGGAGTAGGCCCGTATACAGCCGGAGCGATCCGGAGCATTGCCTTTAACATTCCGGCACCTGCCGTGGACGGTAATGTGATGAGAGTGCTGTCCCGCTATTTTTTGATTGAAGAAGATATTATGAAGGGAAGCACCCGTTCACATATGGAGGATCTCGTCGTCCGTTTGATCCCGGAAGGCAGGGCATCTGATTTCAATCAAGGACTGATGGAGCTCGGAGCGCTCGTATGCACACCGAAATCTCCGAAATGTCTCACCTGCCCGGTGATGGAGCACTGTGCTGGTCGTATAGAAGGGAAAGAGGAGTCACTTCCGATTAAGACCAAAGCCAAACCTCCCCGCCCTGAGTATCGGGTGACAGCGATTGTTGAAGGCAAGGATGAGCATGCAGGGAAGGTATTCATTCGCAAGCGCCCGGCAACCGGTCTGCTGGCTGGGATGTGGGAGCTGCCTCATGTGTCCGTTTCGCCGGAAGGAGGGGCAGCACTCGCTTCCCTGCCGGACGAAGCTGCTATGGACAGGCTTGCCGGAGAGCTGAAGGGCGAAGGTATCCCGATTACACCGATTGCTCATTTTATGAACGCTGAGCATACGTTCAGCCATATTCATTGGAATATGCGGGTATTCCGCTGTCAGTGGCGCGATATAGGGAACAACCATTTGTATGCTGCTGAAAGTGCAGCTTCCTATGAGGTGGACTTAACCCTGGTAGGAGCGGCTGAGGGAGAGTCCGGCAGAGACGTTCCATTTCGCTGGATTTCTCCGGACGACATGGAATTTTACGCTTTTCCGAATGTGTTCCTTCGAATATTAAATCAATATTTTTCATCTATGCAGAAATAACTTGGTTAAGAGAGGACATGGCAGGTAGCAAGAGATCCGCAATTGATATATCTAATATTTGAATGAGCTGCTGTTATGATCAAGCATGATGGGCTAAGTGGGGGTGTCCCAAAAGGTCCATTGAATTGGGACGCCCCCTCTGTCATGTTGTATTTTATACAACATTGGAGAAGCAAAATGCCTGAACCTACTGATATTGGTGTAGATTATACAACAATTCCTCCTGGTAAGAGGAAAATCAATGATTTCCAATCCGGATTGCTGTATTCCATACAACAATTCGGCCTTCGCCGCGGTATGACGTAATAAAGTTGCATTTTATACAACATTCGCACCGCGTCCAGCTCCCAGCGCAGCGGTGATGTTGTTACATTACGATGATCGACCCCAAATCCTGTTGAAAGACTAAATTCGTTATACTGTCATCTTTAACATATACATAGCATTGTTATAGTTCAACATGGGGAGAAGTGGTACCTATGCATGGATGGAAAAACCCGCTGCTGTACATATTCGGAATTGGTGTGTCCAACCTGGGAAATTGGATTTACTTGGTGGCTATAAACCTGTTGGTATTAAGAATAACCGGCTCACCGGCCGCAGTGGCTGGCATGTTCATTATCAGGCCGCTGGCTGTACTGCTCACAAACTCCTGGTCTGGCAGCATCATAGACCGGGTTAACAAGCGAAAATTAATGATAGCAGCTGATTGTATAAGGGGTCTGCTCATTTTTGTTATCCCTTGGCTGGATTCGATATGGGCTATTTACAGTATTATGTTTTTAATCAGCATCACCGGTGCGTTTTTCGGTCCGACCTCCATGACGTACGTTACCAAACTGGTGCCACCGGAGAACCGCAAACAGTTTAATTCCTGGTTCAGCTTCACAACTTCGGGAGCCGCGCTTCTCGGACCGGCAATTTCTGGTCTGCTTATTATGTATATGGATATTCGTGTAAGTATTATCATCAATGCGGTTTCATTTTTCGTTTGTGCGTTGGTGATCTACTTTCTGCCGGACGTGGACCAGGGGGATGATGCTGTGAAAATAAGTGATCGGATTAGCCTGCGAACGATTATTGGGGATTGGGCACGGGTTATTAGCTATGGGAAATCAGCTAAATATTTCATTCTCATTTATTTATTGTTCCAGTCGGTTATGATGTTCAGTTTTGCGCTGGATTCCCAGGAGGCTACCTTTATCAAGCAGGTGATACATCTGGATGACCGGAATTACGGATTGCTGATCAGCGTGGCCGGCGCCGGATATTTAGCCGGCTCCACGGCTGCCGCACTGACCTCCCGGCGGATGTCGCTGAGGATGATGATCAGTCTGGGGATTTTGTTCTCTAGCGTAGGATATGCGATGTTTTATTCTGCTTCCGGCTTTGTCATGGCGGCAATAGGATTTATCGTATTCGGTTTTTTCTCATCTTTCGCGAATACCGGCTACTCCACGTTTTTTCAAAATAGCGTTCCGGTAGAGATGATGGGCAGATTTAGCAGTACGGCGAGTCTTCTGGAAGGGATTGCCCAAATCCTGCTAACTCTCCTATTGGGCTTTGCGGCAGAGCTGCTGTCGGTTCAGGTCGTGTGCCTGATCGGAGCGCTCCTTGCGACTGTCATTTCCGCTTTCCTGTGCTTCGTGATCTATATTCCGTCAAAAAGCTCTCATTACGAGACCCAAACATCAAGCGCGAACGCTACGTAAATTCTTAGCAATTCGAAGATGATCAGAGCCGCCGACACTTCGGTCATTACGCTTAACTGCGTAAATGACCGGAGTGTTTTTTTAGCCGAAAAAACATAAAAAATAAAATTAAATTTTAAACCATATCTATGTGACTCAAATCACAAGGCTTGAATTCATTCAAATCTACAATGAGGTTAGTAAATGATAAGCATTCTCATGGAGGGAACAGTATGGATAATCCGAGAACGATTGAATTGGACGTGCGCCCGCATTTAAAAAACAAAATTGAACCGTTGCAAATCATTATGGATACCGTAAAATCCTTGAATAAAAACGATACATTCGTGTTGCATGTTACTTTTAAACCGACACCGCTTCTGATGTTGATGAAGAGAAAAGGATACCAGCACACGGTCCAAAAAGCAGAAAAGGATCATTGGATTGCAACCTTTGTCCATAAGAGTTCAAATCTGAAGGAAGCAGGTGGAATTCAAGAAAAGGAAGCGGCTCCGCAAATGGAGCATTCCGATCCGACCGGAAACGGACAGGGAGAGGTTTACTTTTTGGATAACCGCGGTCTTGAGCAGCCGACACCGATGATACGAACGCTCAAGCAGCTGGAGAAAGCGAAGTCGGGAGATAAGGTTACGATTCACAATGATCGAGTACCCATGTTTCTTATAGAAGAGCTGCAGTCACTCGGATATGCTTATGAGATTGAGGAGCAACAGGACGGGACTGCCGTGGTGACCATTCACAAAACGTGATGGGGTGAAGGATATGTTTCGATTGCCGTTTACATTTATAGTCACGGGCATGATCAGTTTCGTGCTTTTTCATTTTCTTACTTTCGCCGATTTTTCGGGATGGATCCAGAGCGAACCCAGATCCCCGGACGGGTGGTTTCATATCCACCTGCTCGTCTTGGGATGGGCGACCATGATTGCTATGGGCGCAGTATACCAGCTGATCAATGTGGTCCTGCAGACCAAACTGCACAGCAAGCGATTAGGTTATATACATTACGGTCTATTTACAATTGGAACATTGGGGCTTCTTGCCGGTTTTGATCATTTTAACACCAAATGGATTGCGGCATTTGCAACCTTGGCTTTTGCGGGCATTCTTCTGTTCGCCTGGAACGTAGGCGCTACGATTATAAAAGCGAAACAATGGAACCCGGTAACCATCAGCACGGCATGCGCGATCATTTATTTATGCCTTGCCGCCTTAACCGGAATGCTGATGGGGATGGATTTTAAATTCAATTTCCTGGGCATCTACCACATGAAGCTGCTTGGGGCTCATATTTGGCTTGGCACCATAGGCTGGTTCGGCTTATTGGTTACGGGCTTCAGCTATAAATTGCTTCCTATGTTTTATTTGGCACACCAGTATCCGGTATCTTTGCAAAAATGGGTGCTGGGCTTCTGGAATGCCGCTGTTTGGCTGGGCTGTTACGGATTCTTAAGCGGCAAAGCCATGTTTAATGCGGTTGCTTTCATTGTCCTGATCGTCGCTTTGTCCCTGTACAATGTCCACATTGGGCAAATCATGAAACACAAGCATAAAAAATCAGCCGGTGCAGGCATTGAATGGACGGTATGGTCGGCCAGAGTGCTGCTGGTACTTGTCATTATGGGGACGGCGGCCGTCCTGTATAACGCTGAGCTGGCTCATCAAACCTCGTTCATTGTGTTTATGCTCTGGTCCTATTTATATGGCTGGGTAGCGGTCACCATTATGGGATATCTTTCGAAAATCGTTCCTTTTCTCTGGTGGACCTACAAGTATGGACCTAAGGCGGGAAAAACAAAGGTGCCGACCATGGCCCAGCTGCTGCCGGAAAGACCCGTCCATATCGGTTTGTCGGCAGTCGTGCTGTGCATGGCCGGATTACTGGCGGGTTTAAGCACGAACAACCCGGTCATGATTATGATTTCGGGAATGTTGCTCTCGGTTGCGGCAGTAATGTACATGATCCGGATCGGATATGTTTTCACAAGATAAGTCATGAGGATCGATGAAATTATTAACTAAATGAAGAGGTGTGGTTTATATATGCTGACAATATATAGTGATTCCGGGCGTATGGAGCGTATTTTGGACCGTTTGCGTGAGGTCTACGACCCTGAACTGGGGATCAATATCATTGACCTGGGCCTGGTTTACGAGGTTCGCTGCGCTCAAGAAGAGGTTTGTGTGGTCATGACTCTGACCACTCCGGGTTGCCCCATGCATGACATGATGGTGTCAGGTGTTGAAAGTGCGTTAAGTGAACTGCCGGATGTCGCTGACGTTCATGTCCAGGTCGTCTGGGAGCCGCAGTGGACTCCCGAAATGATGTCGAATGATGCGAAAGAGGAACTAGGGTTTTAAACCTTTATAGAAAGGAGGAGCGGGCATGTTAACTTTCAAACGGGCAGCTGCCATTATCATCCTTCTTTCGATGTGCTCTGCTGTTATATTGGCTTGGAAAGAGGCTGAATTGGATAAAACCGTGCAGCCGGCCGATACAGCATTGAATCAGACTCCCGTCGATCCGGAGATCTACCGGGAAGGGAACGATGTCTTTATTGAGATGACGGCTCATGTGACCAATATTGAAATATCCAAAGGGGTTACCTATAACGCCTGGACATTTAACGGAACAGTTCCTGGTCCGGTACTGCGAGTAAAAGAGGGGGATACGATTCACTTCACACTTCGGAATCTCGATCCGGATACGCCGCATTCCATGGATTTTCACGCAGTACATGCATCCCCGTCGAAAAAGTTCATCGATATCCATCCCGGTGAAGAAGGCACGTTTGAATATAAGGCCGAAAACCCCGGCGTATTTATGTACCACTGTGGGACGAAGCCGGTTCTGCTTCATATCGCTAACGGAATGTATGGGATGATCATTGTCGAACCCAAGGACGGTTATCCGACGGATGCGGAAATCGATCGTGAGTATACGATCGTGCAGAGCGAGTTTTATACAGGCGACGTCTATAACAGCTCCCTGCATGAGGATCCTGCCTATGTTGTTTTTAACGGTAATGACTATGGGCTTAAGGAGCGTCCGCTTCTTGCAAAAACCGGGGATAAGGTTAGGCTGTATGTGAACAATGCCGGACCGAACCAGGTAAGCTCTTTTCATATCATCGGAACCGTGATGGACAGGGTCTACGTAGACGGTAATCCACGAAACGTTTTGGAAGGAATACAAACTGTTATACTGCCGGCCAGCGGCGGAGCGGTGGTCGAGTTTACGGTTATGGAGGAGGGAGACTATCCCATAGTTACCCATCAGTTTAAAGACGCACAGAAAGGAGCCGTTGCCATCCTTCGGGTAACCAAAGACGGGAAGGATTCAAGAAAGACGGAATAAACCAAGTTAATGCAGATATTCGCCCAGTTCAATTTGAAACGATGAAATCACCTCACTGTCATTTTGCACAGGAGGTGATTTTGTTTCACTAGAAATGAAACAAAGTTGTATTTGTTTCATAAAAACAACAAGTAAACACCTTTTTTTTTATGTAATATAAGAATTTAACCCAAAAACGACATTTTATCTTTTCAAACTAGAAGAAGTGTGGTTTAATATGAATGAATCGCGTTTCATTTGTTTCAGAAGTTGTTTCAGGTAGTATCAGGGGGGATTTCGTGGCCAACATCAAGGATGTCGCAAAATTGGCTGGCGTATCTCCAGCAACCGTATCAAGAGTGTTATCGAATAAAGGCAATACCTCGGAAGACGTCCGGGCAAGAGTCCAGATGGCGATTCGGAAGACGAACTATGTTCGCACCGGAGGCGCCAGGCCTCTCATCGCCAGCAACAGGACCATTTGCTTGACTATCGCCCGAAACTCGACGCATATCTTCGGTAACCCGTTCTTTGACAGCGTGCTGTACGGGGTATCGAGCGCTGTTGAGCAGCATGGCATGGACTTGCAGCTGGCGGTGTTCCACAACGTCGATCGGCAGATCGAGAAATGCTTGCAGCTGTACAAGCAAAACAAGGTCGATGGGTTCATCTTGACCGGGATTTTGTCGGCTGACAAGGATCGGCTACTGCGAACCTTTCATGAGGAGCATATTCCGTTCGTCATTATCGGCCGCACGTTCCGCCATGACGTATTCTCCGTCCATAACGATAATATGCGGGACGGATATATGGCCGCCCGGCATCTGATTGACACCGGATACCGGAATCTCGTTGTATTGACGCAGGACACGCAGTTGGATGTTTTCGCGGCGAGAATATCCGGTTATAGCCAAGCAGTACAGCAAGCCGGACTGGACGCGAGCCCCGAGCGTATCGTGCAGGCGGGACCGGAAGAAGAGGATATCATGGATGCGCTGCAGCGTCTCTTTGATGAAAACTTCGCCGTTGACAGCGTTATCACGATGGACAGCGTTATGTCGCTTAGTGTATTAAAGTTCTACCAATTGAACGGTCTGTGCGTTCCGGAGGATGTGGGAATTATCGGATTCAATGACGCTCCTTATCTGGTCAAGGTATCCCCGACATTAAGCTGTGTGGAGATGAACGGGGCCAACCTGGGGGCGGAAGCGTTTCATTTGCTGAACGAGATCATGAATGAACCGCAGACGATGAGTCTCAAAAAAAACGTGACGCTTCCATCTAAGCTAATGATTCGTCAATCGACCGCAAGAACTTCCTTGCAGGTCAGATAGAGGCACTTAGGCACAGATCTGCGGGAATGCGACAGGCCCGCAGATCGGATTGCATGTGGTTTCAAAGATTACAGGGCAAGCGAAGGAGCAATTATGGAGTTATTTCTAGTACGGCATGGACAATCAGTCGGCAATACGCAGCCGGACCGGGATATGCCAGATTCGCCGCTGACCGAGCAGGGCCATGCTCAAGCCGCTCGCGTGGCGATCTATTTGCGGGAGCGTGGCATCCGTGCCATTTATGCCAGCCCATTGATTCGGGCGATGCAGTCGGCGCAGCCGCTGGCAAGACTACTCGGTCTGCCGATTCATGTGATGAAAGCGTTGTATGAAGTGAGAGAAGGCAGCCGATTTATCGGTCTTTCCCAGCAGTCATTATTGGAGAGCGTCCCGGAAGCTATATTCGAGGACACGATGGAGACGGATGGATGGGAATGCCTGGGGGGAGATCGCCCCGAGACCGTCGGGCGGCGCGCGCAGGAAGCGCTGCGGCAGCTCCGGGCGTGCAGAGAGGAGCGGATTGCGGTATTCTGTCACGGCAATTTTAATGAATATCTTCTCCGCGAAACGCTCGGCATTCCATCAGCCGCACATATCCGTTTTCCTCAAGAAAATACGGGGGTAAACCATATCGTTTTTGGTGAGGAAGAGACCGAACTGCTGAAGTTGAACGATACGGGGCATCTACGGATCGGGGAGTACGAACGGGCAGGCTTGGCTGCCGGCAGCTTTCGGAGCGGATAAATCTAACAACACAGAGGAGAACATGATCTATGCACTTATATGTCATTCGCCATGCACAATCGACGATGAATATTGGACAAGGAGGCGGGCCGAACTGCAGTTTGTCGGAAGTAGGACGATGGCAGGCGGAGCAGATCCCTTTGTTTTTTAAGGATATCAAACTGGATGTGATATTTTGCAGCCCGCTGCGCAGAGTCATTCAGACGGCGACACCTTTTGCTAAGGACCAGGGTCTAGGGATTGTACTAATTCCTGAAATGTCCGAGATTTTCAATGAGGAATGGAAAGACTACCGGGATTACGATTGGGAAGCCTGCTCGCAGATTGTGGAGGACTTCCCGCATACGAAATTCGTGGAATATCAGGATATGCAGCAAAAATGGTGGCCGACCTGGCCGGAGAATCATGCGATCGTACGCAAACGCGTCCAGAAATTTGTTGATGCGAAGCTGACCTCTTATTACGGAACCGACGCGCATATTGTAGTATTCGGACATGGTCAGTCGACCTCGGATTTGAAGCAAATCGTCAATCCTGGGGACATTCATCCCGTATATAATGCGGCGATTGTGCACTATGTTCTCGGTTCGCAAGGCCAATGTGAGCGTGCATCGTTGCATAAAGACCATCTTGGTCCGCACGTATACGAATAGATTTCAATCATAAACTCAAGGGGGAACTTAAGTATGGCAAAGAAAATGTTATTGCTGCTGCTCTCATTTACCGTCGTTTTGTCGCTTGCGGCCTGCGGGCCGAAGCGTGATGCGGAACAGGCCAAACCGGATACGGCCCAGCAACAAGAAGGGGGGATGCCGCCGAAGCCGGACCGTCTGAAAATATGGGGACCTGAAAATGAGCCTGAATTAAATTCAATGCGGGCCATTACGAAAAAATTTACCGAGAAGACGGGCATTAACGTGGAAGTCATTCCGTTCAACCCGCGCGAACAAGCGAAAGCGTTCTCACTCGATGGACCGGCCGATCGCGGGCCTGATCTGTGGAGCGCCACCCATAATTCCATGGGCCGCAACGTGCTGCAAGGGCTGGCCGAGCCGTTCCAGATCAGCGAAGAGCAGATTAGCGAGTATTCGCCTGAGGCGATCCAGGCTGTAACCATTAACGGCGAAATATATAACCTGCCAATGGTTATCGAGACGACAGCCTTGTTCTACAACAAGGAGCTTATGCCGAAGGCGCCGGAAACATGGGAAGAACTGGAGAAATTCGCTTTGGAGTTCACCGATGTATCGAAGGATGAATATGGATTATTGTTCGATGCTACGAATTTCTATTACGCCAACATGTTCCTGCAGGGCAATGGCGGTTATATTTTCGGATATGACAAAGATACAGGCTATAACGTGGACGATATCGGCCTGAATAATGAAGGCGCTGTCCAAGGCGCAAATCTGATCAAATCATGGTTCGAAAAGGGGCTTATTCCGGAATCGATTAATGGTGACGTGATCGACGGCTTGTTCAAAGAAGGAAAGGTTGGTGCCGTCGTCTCGGTGCCATCATCGATCAAAAATTATGAATCGGTGCTTGGAGATAAGTTGGGTGCCATGCCGCTGCCGAAGCTTGCTAACGGTAAACGTCCGCCTTCCTTCCTGGGTGTCAAAGGACTGGTGCTGTCCCCATTCTCTAAAAATAAGGAATGGGCGACCGAGTTAGCTCTGTTCATTACCAATGACGAGAACGGCGCGAGCCATTTCGAAACGGCAGGAGAAATTCCAGCGCGTCCTGGGATTTTGGAAAGCGATCTCATTACGAAGCACCCTTACTTCTCGGCTGTGGCGGAGCAGTCCAAATTCGCTACACCAACACCGAATAATCCGGAAATCTCCCAGACATGGGAACCGATGAAAAATGCGCTCGTGTTCCTGGCAAAAGGTCAGGACACCAAAGAGGTGCTGGATGAAGCAGTCGTCCAAATCAAAGAACAAATCGCGATCAACAACGCCAATAAATAAGGAATGATGATCGGATTGGGGTGCGGGTTTCGCACCCCAATCCACTTGACGTTGCATTGCGGATGTCAACGAGGAGGCTTGATTAGATTGGGAGAACCGCAGACACGAACCGACAAGCCGAAAACCAGTTCGCATAACCCAAAGTTGGCGATGCTGATGTCCGGTATTCCGGGGCTTGGGCAACTGTATAACCGGAGATATATAAAGGGTTCATTATTTTTTATTTTATTTTTATCTTTCTTTTTCGTTTTCGCTGATTTTTTGAACATCGGGTATTGGGGGCTTTGGACGCTGGGCACGTTGCAAGGTGTAGACGACTCACGTTCCTTGCTCATTCAAGGCATTATTTCGATCATATTGACCATTTTCTTTGTTGTTTTCTACTGGATTAACCTGACAGATGCGCGCAATGACGCTCAGAAAATCCGCGAAGGCTGGAAGGTAACGACGATCCGCGAAGGCTATAAGCAGGCATGGGATAAAGGGGTTCCATATCTATTCGTCGGGCCCGGCATCTTCATGGTTACGTTCGTGCTTATTTTGCCGCTATTGTTCATGGTCTCCTTGGCATTTACAAATTACAACATTTATAATTCGCCACCCCGTCATTTGCTGGATTGGGTAGGGTTTGAAAATTTCAAAAATATTTTTTCCATTCCGATTTGGCGCAATACGTTCTTCTCCGTGCTGTCGTGGACGCTCGTATGGACGTTTGTCGCGTCGACGCTGCAGATTGCGCTCGCCTTGTTTTTGGCGGTGATCGTGAACGACAAGCGCGTCAAATTCAAAAAATTCATTCGGACGATGCTCATTCTGCCATGGGCCGTTCCTTCATTCGTATCCATCCTCGTGTTTGCCGCGATGTTCAATGATCAATTCGGCGCGGTGAACCGGCAAATATTGGGCCCGTTAGGCTTGTCCATTCCGTGGATGTCCGATCCGCTATGGACGAAGGTAGCCATTATTATTATTCAAGTTTGGCTGGGCTTCAGCTTTGTGTTCGCCTTGTTCACGGGGGTGCTCCAAAGTATATCAGGCGACTGGTACGAGGCGGCGGAGGTTGACGGAGCGAGCAAGTGGCAAAGATTCCGCTTCATTACGCTCCCACATGTCCTGTTCGCGACAGCTCCGCTGCTCATTATGCAATATACGGGCAATTTCAATAACTTCAACTTGATTTACTTGTTCAACCAAGGCGGTCCGCCGGTGCGCGGCCAGACGGCAGGGTCGACGGATATCGTCATTTCATGGGTGTACAAGCTAACCTTTGAAACGTTGAACTACAATATGGCAGCCGTCATTTCCATTATTCTGGGTCTGATTGTGGCAACCGTCGCCTTTTTCCAATTCAGGAGAACCCGATCGTTCAAGGAAGGGGGCAACATCTAATGAGTACGAGATGGAAATCAAGATTGGAGCTCACCGGCATTTACGCGTTCATTTTGTTCATGTTCGTCGTGATTGCGTATCCGCTAGTATGGGCTATGGGCGTCTCGCTAAATCCGGGGACCAGTTTATACAGTGCAAAAATAATTCCGGAGAACTGGTCGACGGAGCATTACTCCTGGTTGTTCTCCAGTCCGGACAGTCAATATGCGCTGTGGTACAAAAATACGCTGATTGTCGCCAGCTGGAAGACGGTGCTGTCGCTTATCGTGACGACGTTCCTGGCGTATGCGTTCTCGCGTTATAACTTCAGAGGGCGCAAGAACGGTCTGTACGCGCTTCTGCTGATCAAGATGTTCCCTGTATTGATGGGGATGGTCGCGATTTATATTTTGCTCAACCTCTTAGGACTGCTGGATACGCTGGCTGGCTTGATTCTGGTCTACGTCGGATCCTCCATTCCAATGCACGCGTTTTTGATCAAAGGCTATTTCGACACGATCCCGCGGGATTTGGACGAGTCGGCCAAGATTGACGGAGCGGGCCATTTCCGGATTTTCTTCCAGATTATTTTGCCGCTGGCGAAGCCGATTCTGGCCGTGGTTGCCTTGTTCAATTTTATGACGCCGTTCATGGACTTCCTGCTGCCGCGGATCGTCATTCGAAGCTCGGAGAACTATACACTCGCCGTCGGCTTGTTCAACCTGGTCAATCAGGAATTCAGCAACAATTTCACTCGGTTCGCAGCGGGATCGATGCTTATCGCCATTCCGATTGCCGTGGTGTTCCTGTTCCTGCAGCGTTTCCTTATTTCCGGGCTGACTGCGGGGGCAACGAAAACATAGGGAAGCGAGCTAGAGTTAGAACCTGTGGGAGTTTATATGTGCAAATTAGATTAGAACAGTAGTGACGAGAGGGGGAGATACGGTGACAAGCCCTTGGACGTTGGACACGGCAAGTATATGTCTGCGATTGCTTCTTGCGCTTGTGCTTGGAGGCATTATCGGCTTCGAGCGGGAGATGAATCAGCATGCTGCCGGATTCCGCACCAATATTTTGGTATGCATCGGCTCTTCGCTCATTATGCTGCTGTCCATTTATGGCTTCAACGCCTTCGTCGATGAGCCGAATGTTCGGATTGATCCGGCCCGTCTGGCGGCACAGGTCATCAGCGGCATTGGCTTCCTCGGCGCGGGGACGATTATTCGAACAGGCATGTCCGTCAAAGGACTGACTACGGCCGCTACGCTCTGGGTAATGGCCGCGATAGGACTTGCGGTAGGCGCAGGATTTTATCTCCCGGCCATTTTAACCTGCGGGCTCGTGTTCGTCTCCTTGCAGGTGCTGAACAAAATCGAGCTTCGTTATCTGGTAGCAAATAAGGCGCTGTTGGTAGAAGTAACCTGTTCCGGAGGCCCGGATACGCTGGGCATGATTTCGAAGCAACTGATTGCGGAGCAGGTGGAGATCCGGAACATGAACGTGGCCGATGCGGAGTCGCCGGAACCGATGGAAGAGGCAGCTCCACCGCTGCAGATGATGATCACAATTGTGATGCCGAAAAAAAAGCTGATAAGCGATCTAGTTGAGCTCTTGAAGGCGATACCGGGCGTGACTGCTGTAAAAATAGAGTAACACTTGGATGAAAGGGAATTGAATTGAAGCCGGGAATGAGAGAGAGGGCGGAATATCCGCCCTCTCTTACTTCATGTATGGGATGAGGAATGTCTTGTCCGTTGTGTCGATTGGCGCACGATAAGCTCGGAAGGCAGCGTTACCGTCTTGTTCTTATTAATACGCTCAGGATCGTCCATCAGCTCGATGAGCATCTCCAGCGCTTCTAGACCGAGATGCTCCCCTCGAATGGTCGTGCAGCTGATCGCTGGGGAGATTTTGCTCAGAAAGGCGGCATCGTTGAAGCCGATGATGCCGACATCTTCCGGAACGCGCAAATCGCGCTCCCGGCAATACTTCAATACACCGAGCGCCAACACGCTGTCAGCGGCGATAATCGCGTCGAATGCTCTGCCTCCGGAGCTGTATTCGTCCAGAGCGGCAATCATGTCCTCTTCCTTCGAGCCGCACAAGACGACGTCGTCGTCTCCCGCCACTAGGCCGTTGCTGTGCAGCGCTTGCTTGTACCCTGCGATCCGGTCGCGTACGACATCGACGTCCAGACTCTCGGTCAGGAACACGATACGCCGGTACCCCTCGTCCAGCAAATGCTGGGCCGTGACATACCCATCCCGGAAATTATCGCTATGAATGCAAAAAACATTGTGCTGCAGACTGCGCCCGATCATGACGAATGGAATGGAATGCTGCTGCAGGCTTTGAATCAGCGAGCTTTTGTCCGCCGACATGACGCCGGATAAAATAAAGCCATTCACTCTTTTGTTCCGGTATAGCGCCAAGCATTTCTCGATTTGTTGATCGACAGAGCGAAAGGCGGAAATCTGCAATTCATATCCGTATTTTTGAGTAGCGTTGGATAAACCAAGGAGCACATTGGAATAGTACGGATTCCCGAAAATTTCGCTAGGTTCACGTGCGATTGTATAGCAGATGGTGCGGGATTCGCCGCCTGGAGCGTTCGGCTTCGCCTTGGGGTTGTGCACATACCCGAGCTCCCGTATCGCTTTCTCTACTTTTTCATTCACTTCGGAGGATGTGTTTCCTTTGTCCGTAAGAACCCGCGATACGGTCGCCGGCGATACACCCGCTGCACGTGCTATATCTCTTACCGTTGGCAAGTCCCCGCCTCCTCTTCTACGGAATCATAATAATCGCATTGCCTCTTTTTGGCTCATCATTTTATAATACGACGAAAACGTCCGGTAATTCAACATGGGGACAAATAAAAAGCCGCCGTATGAGCAGGTCAATACGAGCAGCTTGTTGATACAATGAGTTTATATCACGGTGACGGAATAACTTAGCTGCGAAGCACTCTATCGATAATCAAAATGGCCCTTTAAACACGATATGCATGCATTGCGAAGGACAAGAATCGTATCTTTATCATATCTGATTTCCAGTTAAAAATCAAAGATGGTCAAACTTTTATTCCAACTTTTTGGTGCCGCTATCCGGGTTGATGCGACTTGGCTTATATTTTTCGCAAAAAAAACGCTATCGTTCATAGAGAAGAACGATAGCGTTTCAACTTGTATGTGGTTTTTAGCGGCAATTACTTCGCGTTGTCGTAGCGTTTGCCAACTTCTTCCCAGTTTACAACATTCCAGAAAGCGGAGATGTAATCTGGGCGTTTGTTTTGATATTTCAGGTAGTAAGCATGCTCCCAAACGTCCAATCCAAGGAGAGGAGTTTGACCTTCCATGATCGGGCTGTCTTGGTTAGGAGTGCTGGTTACAGCCAGTTTGCCGTCTTTCAACACGAGCCATGCCCAACCGCTTCCGAAGCGGGTAGTAGCTGCTTTTGCGAAGTCTTCTTTGAACTTATCGAAGCCGCCAAGCTCGCTGTCGATCGCTTCAGCCAAAGCGCCGGTAGGATTGCCGCCGCCGTTTGGTCCGATAATTTCCCAGAAGAGGGAGTGGTTTGCATGGCCGCCGCCGTTGTTGCGAACAGCAGTGCGGATGCTCTCTGGAATAGCGTCAAGGTTACTGATGAGTTCTTCCAGCGATTTGTTCGCAAATTCAGGAGCGTTCTCAAGCGCTGCATTCAAATTGGTAACATAGGTGTTATGGTGGCGATCATGGTGAATCTCCATCGTCTGTGCGTCGATGTGAGGCTCGAGCGCGTTGTTTGCGTAAGGAAGCTGTGGTAATTGAAATGCCATAATGAAAATACCTCCTGTAAATATAGTTTTTTTTTGGTTATGATTAAAGGGCCTTCCTAGATCTGGAAGCCTTTATCACCCGGAGAAATAAAATATGTAATTCGGCTACATACATATATTAAACCGTTCGGGGGGATTAAATCAACTTTTATGTTTGAAAAGTCGGAGGTGAACCCGTTTTTAACACAAAAACTTGTATAAAGACATCTTTCGATACATATAACACGCAAACTTTATGACGAAACCTTTCGTTACATGTATAACCGTAAACAAATCCATTAACCTGACCATGAAACTTGGAGAGTGGATATGGCGGATCTGAAGGGAGTATTTCTATAAATGAATACTAAAATGGTCAAAGTGACAGCCATTTTGCTAGGCGCGATGTTGGCTGCTTCACCGCAAGCCGATGCGGCAGCCGGAAAGACGCAAACCGTGCCGGTCTCGGCAAAGAAAACGTTAACTCCGATCGGGAACATAGGGCTCGGTAACAGTGTCTCTGCAGCTCTAGAGCATGCAGATGTCTGGCAGCAGAACGGCAGCCATGTGGCTGTCTTTACGCTGAATTATAAAAATAAGGGCAAAAGCACAGCACGGCTTGTAACTTATTTTCCTAGAGTGGTGCTGCCCGACGGTTCTGTGACCGCAGCAAATCCGGTTACCCGCGACATCACTAAAAAAGGGGTTGAACCCGGCCAAAGTTTAAGCGTGACCTACTATGCCAAGATTAGTACAAGCTCCTTATCCGGCATGAAGGTGGCTATGGATGTATGGAATCCGAAAGTCAAAGGCTATCTGCAGCGTGTAGGAGCGTATAAATTACCGACAAACTATTCACCCGCTGTGGCACCCGGGACGAGCACTATGCTGAAGCTGGGCGGAACACCGGTTACCGTTCAGACAGAGTCTCTGCAGATCATTAAGTATAACGGCAAAGTAATGGCTAAAGTCGGCATGTACATTACAAATCGCGGTGGAATGGCATGGACAGATAGCAGTTACAATCCGTATTTGGTGACAGGAAGCGGCACATCTTTTCTTCTTCAACGGGAAGCCGGAAAAGATGGATCACCAGTTCAACCGAAAGAAAAGAAGCTCGTTTATTACATAACTGAAATTCCTTCATATCTTAAAACAACGGATCTGCGCTTTCAGTGGACGGAAAACGACGAGACACTAAAGCTAGCTCTGCCAGTCGCAGCATTCAAGCTTCCTGCCGCCACAGCTCCCACATGGGATATAGCTCCGGGATCGGTTAAAACGTTGACACTCCAAGGGAATCGTGTTGACGCTAGAGTCCGTAAGGCTACTCTACGGGCATCCGATGATCAGGCCGTATGGAATATTGAAATAGCTTTTAAAAATAAGGGAAATAAACCGGCCCAGGTACCTGCCTACGAGTATGCAATTAAAGCTTCTGAAGGTTCCTTCCATCCTTACGTCCCCGCTGATAAAACAGCAGCGATAACACTCCGGCCTAAGGAAGAAAAAACGATTTCAATGGAAATTTCACTTCCACTCAATCTGAAGCAGGATCGGTTAAAGCTGCAAATGATTGAATCGTCTGGCTCCGATCTTCCGGCCAAACCGCCTGCCGATTCAGATGAATCTGGAAGCACGACAACTGCTACCGACAACTCCGGAAGAATGATTGTGCCGATTGCATACTTCAGCCTGTCTTACCAAGAGGAACATAAAGCATCCATCGGCGTGGAATACGACGCGCAGACAGCAAACGGGTTTGCATACACCGTGGAATCCATGCAGCGCCTGCCTTGGCAGGATACAGATCTCATTGTTGCCAAACTGCGTCTGCGTAATACACATGACTCGAACTCATCGCTGCTGCCTGAATTGAAAGTGAATGTAAAAGCGGATGAAAGAACGGTTTTGGCTGGCTCCGAGGTTATTGCGGACGAGCAGGGCTCCTTGATTGCCCCTGGGGGATCGGCCGAGGTGTATGTCATGACACGGATTCCGTATACCAAAAATATTCGTTCACTTCGCTTTGAGCTGTTTACCCAAAAAGACACGGCCAAATCGCCTTTCCTTACTCTGACCACATCAGGAACCATGCGGTCGATCGAGGCTTTGGAAAAAGGAAAGTCTTATTCCATCAAGACCCCGGGTAAACGGGCGGATGCCCAAGAACGGCGGACAGTCATATATGATGGCACGGACTCAGATATTATTTACACCGAGTTAACGCTCACAAGCGGCGAGCAGCGCCGGGTGCAGGCCGCGCGGCTGAAAGGATATTTCCAAAGCACAGACGGAAACATTTATGAAGCCGATACCGTACAGCCGGAAACCGCGCTTCAACCCGGTGCCAAGCAATCGGTTGTCTTTTGGGCAAGGGTGCCGAAGGGCGCAGCAAGCGATATAAGTCTTGCTGTGGGTACTGCGATGTCTGGAGGGAAGCTTGCTGAAACGGGCAAAGACATAACCGGTGTCCTGGCTGTGAAGAAGCTGCAGCTGAATCCGGTGAGACCGGCCGTAAGCTCGGGACTAACCCAGTTAGATTGGTTCCCTTACAAGGTTTCGGTTACTAACGCGGTGGGTCATCTTCAGGAAGGCAGTTCTACGATTTCGCTGAAGGTCACTTTTGACGTGAAGCGCAGTGAGAGCATTACGGCGGCTGATGCCGGTCACAAGCTGATTTTAATCATCACGGACCAGCTAGGAAATACACAGGAGCGCACGCTTACGCCGGGCACAGACATTCAGGTTCCAGGCACGCGGTCTGCTTCTTTTGAACTGACTGATGAGTTATATAAGAAGCTCAGAAGCGGCGGATTTAAGTTGACACTGGTGGATGAATTCCAGAATGAACGGATTACGCTTGGCAGCCAAAGTTATGGTCTGAAGGTGCAGCTGAACGAGGATCCGTATGAAGATAGGTAAAATCAAGGACCAGAAAGGAAACGCGAACATGCTGCGTTTGGAAAATGTATCGCATAGCTTCAAAAACGGCAATGAAGTGCTGCAGGTGCTTCATAACATTCAGTTTGAAGTCCAAAAAGGAGAGATGATTGCTCTTCTCGGGAGCTCCGGATCGGGCAAGTCCACTCTGCTCAATCTGATGGCAGGGCTGATGAAGCCGACAGAAGGCCATATTTATATTGCTGATCAGGATATTGTTAAATTTGGGGAAAACAAGCTCGCAGTATTTCGGCGCAAGCACATCGGATTTATTTTTCAGGCATATGAACTCATTCCTACATTAACGATTCGGGAAAACGTAGAGCTTCCGCTTGTGTTTCAGTCCGTTTCACCGTCTAAACGCCGCAAGAAAGCGATGGAGCTTCTTGAAATGACGGGGATTGGCGATAAGTCCGGAATGTATCCGGCCCAGCTGTCCGGCGGACAGCAGCAGCGTGTTAGTATTGCGCGTTCGCTGATCACTGAGCCTTCCGTTATTTTTGCGGACGAGCCGACAGGCAACTTGGATACTAAAACAGAAGAGGAAATTATCAGTATCATGATGAACCTCAACCAATCGATGAACACGACCTTTGTCATCGTAACCCATGAGATGGAAGTCGCCGCGCAGATGAAAAAAACGATCATGCTCCGTGACGGTTTTTTGGTGCAGCCGGAGGACTATCAGGCCCCCAAAACAGTTGATAAGGCGATGTATTCTGTCCCGGTTTTGTCCGGTGCCCCGGCCTGCGCGGATGAGGGAGGCGATGGCAAGTGAGACTTGCAGACAGTATGCGGCTGGCATGGGGTCAGATTAAGCGCCGTAAAGTAGTTACTGCCTTATGCATGACCGGTATTTCCATCGGCTGTGCGGCGATTATTGTTGCCCTTAGCCTCGGTAACTCCGCTCAGAGCTATTTGGAGAAAGAGATTATAGGGAGCCTGAAGCTTGACGAAATTAATGTTACCCCCCAAAGCTCGGGCGGTGGCGGTGGCGGTGGCGGTGGCGGTGCCAGTGGATCGGGCGAATCCGCCGGATGGGACCGCGGCTTGCTTACAGACGATAAGCTTGAAGTGATTAAAGGCTTTGATCATGTTAAATCCGCGATAGCTACTAAACGGGTCGGAAACTTTAGGTCCATATCGTCAGATAATTTAGTTAACCAAAACCTGTCTCTTGTCGCCATGGATCTCTCGCAGCTTAAAGAACAGGGGAATAAGTTTAAACAGGGTGGCCCTTTGGAGCAGCTTGGTGCCGTTGTGTTCAACTATGGAGCCACAACAGGGTGGATCGATAAGCAGACAAGTGAACGATTGAACCAAATGATGAGTACAGATCCCGAAAACCCGAAGCTGTGGGAAGAATGGCAAATGTATGAAAGCATGGTTTCGGATATGTACGGCAAAAACATTCAAATGGAGCGATGGGAGAACGAAAAGACAGTACTCAGCCCGCAGCTTTATGTAGGGGGCGTGCTCGATGTCCCCGTGGGAGAAAATGCTCAATTTGCTTTTTATGATCGTCAGGCATATGTATCTTTTGAAACCGCGGAATGGCTTAGCAACAGCCTAAGTCCACAGGGAGGCACGGCTCCGAAACAGCGGGTATACGATTCCCTTACGATTAAAGTGGATGATCTCGAAAGCATTAAGCCGCTGGAAGAATTGATTCAAAAGCTTTCGCTCAACGCGAGTGACAATTTGATGATGCGCGATCAGATTGCCTCTCAAATGAACACATTTAAGGCGATCGCACTGGGCGTTGGTGTATTCATTCTGTTATTGGCCTCCATATCTATTATTGTTGCCATGACGATGTCTACGCATCAGCGTCGACGGCAAATCGGCATTATGAAAGTGCTCGGGGCCAATATGCCGCAGATCCGCAACATGTTCATTGTTGAAGCCAGTTTGCTTGGGTTTTTGGGCGGTCTGCTTGGTATCGTATTCGCTAATTTGATTGTCACCGGGCTGAATTCATTCATTACAGCTTCTGCAGGCATGTCGGGGCTGCAGGTTATAGTTACACTGGACACGCTGCCCATTGGAATTGCATTCGCTGTGATGACAGGGGTCATGTCAGGTATTTATCCGGCGATCAGCGCCGCAAGAACCAATGCATTGCTCGCGATTAAGCGGGATTAGGATTATGAATTAGCATCGGAAAGGGAGCTAAGGAGCATGAAGAAGATCATAAAATGGACGGTGCTTGTCGCTGTTCTGGCCTTCGTGGGCTATTGGGGATATGGAAAGATGAAGCCGGCAGCACCTGTCGATCCCATGATGGAAGCGCCGCAGGTCATTTCATTTCCTGTAACCGAGGAAACCATCATGTCGACCGTTCAGGTCAAGGGCAGGTCCGAGTATGGACGGGAAACGAATGTATACACACCTTTTGAAGCGAAGGTGTCATCCTGGAAAGTAGTGAACGGCCAACAGATCAAGAAAGGGGACATTCTCTTTAACCTGGAGCAAAAAGAGCTGCGCCAGCAGCTTCAACAGAAGGAAGCAGAGCAGAAGAAGCGGAAGTTGGAGCAGGAGAAGAAGAAGCAGGAGCAGGAGAAGAAGAAGAAGGAGCAGGAACTAGAGGAGTTCATTTTGAATCAGGGTTTGGACAATGCCCCACTTGGAGCTACGGAAGCCGAACGACTTAAGGCGTTAGCCGAGCAACTTAAGACGTTAACCGAGCAGGAAAATGCGCAGCTGAGCAGTCAGCTGGAAGAAGTAAACGACATTATTGAACGTCAGGCGATGGCTGACTTGCATGACAAATTGAATCTGTCTACGTACAGATCACCGGATTCAGGGATTTTTCTGTTCGACAGCACGCAAAAGCCGCAGCCGCAATCGGTGACAGCGAATCAATATATCGGAAAAATAGTTGATTTAAACTCTCTGCGCTTTGTGGCATATGTAGATGAAAATGATGTATTCAGCATTAAACCGGGCATGGCTGTCGAGGTGAAGATGCCTTCCATTAAGGACCTGCGCCTAAAGGGAAAAGTGGTGGAAGTGGCAAAATTCGCTGAGGCGGTCACCCAGGAGAAGCAAACTTCCCAGACACCACAGTTTAAGGTTATCATCTCGCTACCTAAAAATGACCGCTTAATCGGTGGGTTGACGCTCAACGGTGAGATTGTAAGTGAACAGAAGGATAAAGCCATTGTTGTTCCGAAGCTTGCTGTTATGACTGAAGGCGGCGAATCGTACGTTATGGTGGACAAGGGAAATGGTCAAATTGAGCGGCAGGATATTAAGATCGGTATGGTAACGCTGGACAAAACAGAAGTTTTATCAGGACTTAAGGCCGGCGATTCAGTGGTCCTGCAGTAAAAGAAGATTCTATCTTAAAGAGCAGCGCTCTTCTCGGTATTTAGCCGGAAGGGTGCTGTTTTTTTTATAAAGTGAGTCCGGGATACGAATCCATTTTTTTGATTTGAAGGACAAAGATAGAAATTTAGCCAGCGATTAAATGTAACCGCTTCATATAAAGCGTTTTCAAAAGAAAACTCGTGAATTCTGGAGTAATATGTGGTTTAATGGACAAGAACGCAGGATTTTCGCATTTTTTGTAGTAATTATTAATGTTAGGTTTGCATCAACGGAATACTTAATTGTAAGCCGCGTAAACCGCATCATGCTAACGAAAAGGGAGATTTTGAGATGCATGTTCGTTCCTTTCAGTTGAGTGACTGTAACCAAGTAACTGAGCTTTTACAGATTGCTTTGTCGGAAGAATGCTACGAAAATACGATGGAACCTTTTTCCAGACAGCTTGCCTGGGATTCAGACCTGATTATGGTAGCAGAAGAAGATGGCGAAATTGTTGGTGCCTTGATTGGGACCATCGAACGCAATAGTGGGTGTTATTACCGCATTGCCATTCATCCCGATTACCGTAGACAAGGAATTGGAAAGGCCCTTGTCGAGGCTATGGAACAGCGGTTCCAATCCCGTAAGGTCAGCCGGATTCTCGTTGCCGGTGATGAACATAATGCAGCTGCGATGCCGTTGTATGAAGCGATGGGATACGGCGCAAATAAAATCCTGACAGCCTTCCAGAAGCTGAGCATAGTAGCTCAGCCGTAATGGTCAGATCGGATTAAACTGGTTTCACGACATGTGTCCAAATGGACGCGTAAAAGCGGGAAACGACATTTATTTCTATATGAAGCATATCTATCGACCGTTGCAAATGGGAGAGAGATATGCTTTTCTATTAATGTACCAATTTATATAGCGGTCTCCAAGTGGAGGCTAACTTGATAGTAAAGAAGGTGTAGCATGGGACAAGTAATTCCACCGGGTTCGAGCGAGAATGGAGATGCATCGAATTCCCAAGGGAAACCGGCCGAGAAGAACAGTTGGGCTGCTGAGCTGTGGGATTGGGTTAAGACGATTGCCATTGCATTTTGTATCATGGTTCTACTGAATATGTTTGTCTTTAATCTGTCTATGGTTAAAGGAGAATCGATGCAGCCAACACTGGAAGCGTCCGAACGGCTGTTTATCAATAAATTGGTATACCGCTTTGCTGATCCAAACCACGGTGACGTGATTGTGCTGAAGGATCCAAGCACCGGTCCGGACAGAAAGGAATTTCTTGTAAAAAGAGTTGTTGGCCTTCCGGGTGACACGGTCGAGGTCAAGGGACATATTCTTTATGTGAATGGTGAGGCGCAAGAGGAACCTTATACAGACGTTCCGATCGAAGATCCTGATTTTGGTCCGGTTACCTTAGAGGAAGGCCGTTATTTTGTCATGGGCGATAACCGCCATCTTCGAAAGAGCAAGGACAGCCGCGAATTCGGCAGTGTAAAGGAATCGGACATCGTAGGACGGGCGGAGTTTATTCTTTGGCCGTTGTCCAAAATAAAGGGACTGTAAAGCTCAAACAGGAAAGGAGGCGCTGGAGATGACTTCACGACTTGGAGCCTACGCTCCTTCGTCTTCCGTTTGGGAGGAACTGAAAGAGGAGCTGAAGCAGGCTGCGCCCAGCATGGGCATTGATGATATAGGGTTCGCTTCGGCAGACCCGTTTGTGTCGCTGAAATCGATTCTGCAAAAGCACCGGGATAAAGGGTATGAATCCGGGTTCGAAGAGCCTGATCTTGATAAAAGGGTAACTCCCTCACTACCGGGAACGACTCCGGCTTCGATCATTGCAATAGCTGTAGCCTATCCGTCCAAAATGAGCAATCCGCCCAAATCGGAGCCCGGTAAATATCGGGGGATTATGGCCCGCTCGGCTTGGGGTAGGGATTATCACCATGTGTTACGGGAAGCGATGGCGAAGCTTGAGGCATTCATCCGTGAACGTGTTCCGGATGCAGTCCTTGAGAGCATGGTAGATACCGGAGCTTTGGTTGACAGAGCAGTTTCACAACGGGCCGGAATCGGCTTCAGCGCTAAAAACTGTGCTATTATTTCTCCGAAATACGGTTCTTGGATTTACCTTGGTGAAATGGTAACCAGCATTCCTTTTCCGCCGGACTCACCGGTGACGGAAGACTGTGGAGAATGCACCAAATGTATTGATGCTTGCCCTACAGGTGCCCTAGTGGGACCGGGACAGCTTAACGCACAGCGATGTGTATCTTTTCTTACTCAAACTAAAGGATTTCTGGATGAAGAAGTGATGCGCAAAATCGGTAACAGGCTGTATGGATGTGATACCTGTCAAATCGTCTGTCCTAAGAACAAAGGCTTGAACTGGACACATCACGAGGAATTGCAGCCTGATCCCGAAAAGGCAAAGCCGCTTCTTCTCCCAATCCTTGATATGAGCAACCGCGAATTTAAGGAAACATTCGGCGATACTTCGGCAGCATGGCGCGGAAGGAAACCGATTCAGCGCAATGCCGTGATCGCCCTTGGCAACTTTAAAGACGCTTCGGCAGTACCGAAGCTCAGCGAGGTGCTGCTGAAAGATCCGCGTCCGGAGCTGCGGGGAACTGCCGCATGGGCTCTGGGCCGCATTGGAGGCGAAGAAGCTTTGAACAACTTAGAAAAAGGCATGAAATCGGAACAGGATCATAAAGTACGTAACATGCTGACACAAGCCTTGAATAAATTGCAGCCGGATACTAAGGCAGTAGCAGAGACAGAGAAACAAGAAGGCAGCCAGAATTCTTCTTCTCATAAATCAGAAGAAGTGCCGGTATTGGACAACCCTGCGGTCAACACTTCACCGAAGGGAGTAGAACCTATGGCTACCCCGACTATTGAAAGTGATGTTTTGTATTACAATGAGGTACACACGCCGATTGGAACATTGACGGTTGTTGCGTCTGATCTGGGGCTGTGTCTGATTGAGTTTGGCACATTTACCGTCAAAGAGGCTGTGCTGCAGCAGTGGTCGCGGACCTGGGCTGGAGGTGTCGGATATGAGCGCAATGAAGAGCGTCTGGCTGACGTTACATCTCAGATAAAGCAGTATTTTGAGGGGACATTGAAGGAGTTTACGATACCTCTTGATATGCGTGGAACTCAGTTCCAGCTGCAGGTATGGGAAGCCCTTAAGGAAATTCCTTACGGTGAAATCTGTTCATACAAAGATATTGCTGACGCCATAGAACGGCCGAAAGCGGTTCGTGCCGTCGGAGGCGCGAATAACAAAAATCCGGTTCCGATTATCATTCCTTGCCACCGAGTAATTGGAATGGATGGTACGCTTGTGGGTTACGGCGGAGGACTGGAGATCAAACGATCTCTGCTTTCGCTGGAAGGATCGATTCCGGAACGTAAAGGCCTTTAGAAATCAGGCGGTAAAAAGACCGAAGACCCACGGTTTTTTCATTTGCTGTCCTCAAAAGGACATGCTATGATAGGTTCGTATATGCGCCATTAAATGGTAAATATTAGTATGTAAAAGGTGGTCAAGTCATGGATATTGTTATTCCGATTATTACATTAATCGTGGGTCTGGTCGGCGGATTTTTTATCGGTGTGTTTTATCTCCGTAAACAGTTGGAGAAAATGCAAAGTGATCCGCAAATGCTGCAAAAAATGGCTAAACAGATGGGTTACAATCTGAACGGTAAACAAATGCAGAAAGCGCAGCAAATGATGAAAAACCAGCCTGCGCCGGGCAAAGGCCAAGGGCGCAAGCGTAAATAAACAATGAATAGTATAACCGTTTGTTTTTTAACGGAAAGGGGGATATACCGTGGCGGGCGTAAAAGATTATGTTAACAATAAAGTTGGGGAACATCGTGAGCTGATTGAATACCATGTAGAGCAAATTCTTAAGTTGATCGGTGAAGATACCGAGCGAGAGGGATTGCTGGAGACACCTGCCCGCGTGACACGGATGTACGAGGAGATTTTTGCCGGTTACGAGATCGATCCCCGTGACGTGCTCGGCGTCACGTTTGACGAGCAGCATGAGGAATTGGTTATCGTGAAGGACATCGTGTACTACAGCCAATGCGAGCACCATATGGCGCCGTTTTTCGGTAAAGTGCACATCGGTTATGTTCCTAGTGGCAAGATTGCAGGCTTAAGCAAGCTTGCACGCCTGGTAGAGGCGGTTACGCGCCGACTACAAGTACAAGAGCGTATCACTTCCCAGATTGCGAATATTATGGTTGAGGTGCTTCAACCACAAGGTGTTATGGTCGTAGTAGAAGGTGAGCATCTGTGCATGTGTTCTCGCGGCGTTAAGAAACCCGGCAGCAAGACGATTACTTCGGCGGTACGGGGAACATTCCAAAGCGATTCGGCACAGCGCGCCGAATTTATGTCGCTGATTAAGAACTAAGACTCATCTTAGATGAGTGATATAGAGAAGGCTCCGCCGGTTTTTCGGCGGAGCCTTTTTTTGAGAGATAAGAAAGTGATAGAGAGGTTTAGAAAGGCTGCCACATAAGTTTCTTCGCCTGCTCGAAGCGCTCCGCTGCCTCTGGCCAATATACGACGTTCCACCAGTCTTTGATGTAATCCGCGCGAAGGTTTTGGTGTTTGAGATAATAGGCGTGCTCCCATACATCGAGGGCGAGGATAGGGACGACATCCCACTGGGACAAGTTTTGATGTTTTTCAGCCTGCAGTATTTCTAGACGGTGGCTGCGGGGGCTCCAGACCAGGATCGCCCAGCCGCCACCCTCGACCTTGTCCGCCGCTTCCGTAAACTGCTTCTTGAATCGCTCGAAGCTTCCAAAGTCTTTTTTGATTTGCTGTGCAAGCTCTCCCTGGGGAGCTCCGCCGCCCTTCGGGTTCATGATGGTCCAGAATAAAGTGTGAAGATAATGGCCCGCGCCGTTAAACGCAAGCTCACGCTCCCAATGCTTGATCAGATCGAAATTGCCGGTTTTGCGAGCTTCCTCCAGCTTGGTCTCTGCCTTGTTAAGACCGTCAACATAGCTTTGATGATGTTTGTCATGGTGAATGCGCATGGTCTTCTCATCAATGTATGGTTCAAGAGCATTATACGGATAAGGAAGTGGAGGGAGGCGGTGACCTCCGATAGGGACAGGTTGTTGCTTGGAAGGGGGGGAGGAGACGCTTTGGATGACGGCTTCAATTTCTTCGAACTGAAACGGTGTGGCTACCGGATCCTTTGAAACACCTGGGATAAGATCAGGATGATCGATCAGGCGTCTCAGTACCCCGGGTTCGCTGAGCTCATTCAGAACCTCAATGAAATATTCCGACTCCCGGATAATGTGAAGCAGTACCGTATCGGCAAGGGGGACTTGCCTTACGGCAGCACTGTTGCTCTTCATCATATACAGATGGCGTATGAATTCCTTCGATTGTTCGAGGGAGACCCGCAGCAGCAGTTCGATCTGGGCGATAAGTTGTGGAGACAGCGGGCCAGGAGAAGCAAGGACTTGACGGAGCAGCTGATCCGCGGCCTTTTCCGTTTCTCCGAATACAACAGCCCAATCGTCTAGTAGTTTGACATAAGGAGCCTCGAGACCGGGGACAATCGCTTTAATGACTTCCGTATGTTCCATCTCCTGACGTTTCCAGAAGCGGATTTCTTCCAAAATCCTTGCCGGGAGCATCGCTCCGTAAATATACAGCATGAACTATTCCTCCTGTCACATTCCTTCACTATGAAACTATATTCGTATACCAGCCTGTATTATGAAGTTGAACAGCAGAAAAAAGCCCGCATCTGATACCATGAGGCGGACTTTGGGGTGGATCATATTAAGTTTAGCTGTACCAGTATATTATTCAGGCATAGGTCCGTCGGGAGATTGCAGCTTTCCGAGGAATGTGGACACTCGGCGTAAATACTCGCGTGGATATTCCCGGAATATGAGTTCATGACGTGAGCCCTCGACAATCCACGAATCGGAATCGGGATGGGTCTGGTTGGCCGCAATTTTTTCCGCGATCGGATAAGGCGCTTTGTCATCTTTCGTACCGTGTATGAATAGCGTCGGGAACGGATAGTCGTTCTTTTTAACTTCCGTGTAAGGAATTTGGTCGAGACTCGTGCCGTTCAAGACAGGAAACAACAGCTCCAATATTTCGAGTGACGGATGGCGGGGCAGATCAATCTGGTTTTTAATGTTGTGATACAGGGTGTCAGGTTCCAGCAAAAAAGAGCTGTCGAGTATCATTGCATCGACATCCTTGGTTTCCAAACCAGCCTGTAAAGCCGTTCCTGCTCCCATGGAGAAACCCCAGACGACGATTTGCTTCGCACCACGCTGCTTGGCCAGTTGAATGGCACCGAGAAGCTGCCGTTTCTCTTCTTTACCTCCAGTAGCAACCTCTTTGCTGGTCTGGGATGCAAAACCATAATCGAACATGAGCACATTAAAGTTCAGATTGTGCGCGTAGTGGGCAAGGTCGTACATCGGAATCCACGTTTCCTCACGATTGGCTCCGTAACCATGGCTAAATACGATCGTTCGCGAGGAGTTTTCCGTAGGAATGTACCAGCCGCTCATATTCTTTTTCCCGTCGATTGAAGGGAAAAGCACATTCTCATATTCCATATCCTTCGCAAGTTTCGGGTTGGAGTAGAGGGGGGCAACGGTAGGATTCGACAAAACCCAGGCGATATAGGCATGCAGAGCTATGAAGCAAAATACGAGAAAGAACACGACTGACAGAATGAGAGCAAGCAAAATATGTTTGAACCGGATCATACGGGTAGAAAGACCGGTCGTTGTATCGTTCATTTGGGAGAGTGGGGCGTTATTACCAGTGACCATGCTCATGAGTGGCCCCTCCTTACCATGAATTCTTTCATTAAAATGAAAATTTTTAAATTATATTTATCGTATGCCGGGACGAGATCAAAGTCAATGTAAATTAGGAGATTGTTAGACAAATGTAAAATGAGGAATTTCAGTTTACTTCCCGTCTTTTTTCTCATATAATTCTTGTAACCAGGTTTCATGTGATGAAACACGAGAGGAGGAAACCGGGTATGGAAGATCGCAAATTAACGGTGCGTGCCGTTGAACGGGCGCTTGATATATTAATGTGTTTTACAAAGAATCATGAATTGGCTTTAACGGAAATTTCCTCTCTCATTGGACTGCATAAAAGTACGGTACATCGACTGATGACCACTCTGGAGGAAAAAGGATTTGTCGTTCGGGACAGTCGAACGGACAAATACCGGCTAGGGATGAAAATATGGGAGCTGTCAACGCATTTATCGCACAGTGACGATCCGGCGGTATTGCTGCTGCCCGCCATGGAATCGCTTCGCGATCGGCTGGGGGAAACAGTAAGCCTGTATCTCCGGGATGGTGCGGAACGTATCCGTATACAGGCCGTACAAAGCAATCAGGCGATACGCCGGGTTGCCCAGGTGGGTACACGACTGCCGCTATCGGTAGGAGCATCCAGCAAAGTGCTGGTGGCTTATGCGTCTCCTTCGGACCAGGAAGAGCTGCTCAACTTGCCGAATTGGCCTGATGTGGTGGACAAGGAGCAGTACCGCCGTCAATTGGTTGAAATTGTGGAGAAGGGCTATGCGATAAGTATTGAGGAACGCGAGCCTGGCGCAGCGGCTGTATCCGTTCCGATCATAGACCGGAGCGGTAAAATTGCGGCGGCGTTGTCGATGTCAGGGCCGGTTAACCGTTTGTCCGCAGAGACGCTACGTGAATATGCCCCGGTGCTCAAGGAAGCGGCAAGAGAAATGGGCCTGATGATTTGATGATTCAGGAAACAAAACAACCGGACTTCCATATTTGGATGTCCGGTTGTTTGTTTTAACGGTTAATATCACACTTGTTCATAATGAACGAGATTTGATTCTCCATCCGGTTTATTCGTTCCTGAGTTTCCGTATCTTCTGCACCCAGGCCCCGAAGGGCTGCCAGCTCCTGCTTGAGCTGATGAAGGTCGTCTCCAGCCCGGGAGCAGTCATAATTACTTTCGAGGTTCTCCAGCATATCCAATCCTCCTTCATTCCATTATTTATACTCTTTCCCTATTATGGAGGATTCACCTCAACTTATTCATTGCCCCCAAGGTCTGACTAAACTACACTAGCTTCCTCCGAATTGCTCCCGAAATCATATCAATCACGGTAATCATAATGATGATTCCGAGCAAAATGATTCCGACGCGGTCCCAGTTGCGGGAGCTCAATGCGAAGATCAACGGAGTTCCGATGCCCCCTGCGCCGATCACACCGAGAATCGTTGCGGAGCGCAGATTAATCTCAAACCGGTATAACGTGTACGACAAAAAACCAGGCAGGACTTGGGGGATGACGGCAAACCAAAGGATTTGTAGACGGCTTGCTCCTGAGGCGATCAGCGCCTCTGTGGGACCATTGTCCATGTTCTCCACCTCGTCGGCAAACAGCTTCCCGAGCATCCCGACGGAATGTAGTCCGAGGGCTAACACGCCTGCAAAGGATCCGGGTCCCACTGCCTTGATGAACAGAATTGCCATGATGATTTCCGGGAAGGTTCGAATAAAGCTTAGAACCAGCTTACCCGATCCGGACACCCACTTTGACCGGCTCATATTGACTGCGGCCCAGAAGGCGAACGGAATACAGAGCACCGTAGAAATGATAGTGCCTAAAATAGAAATCGCCAGTGTGTCCAGCAGTCCTCGGAGCAAGTCCTCGCCATCAGGCAAGTAAACGTAATCCCAGTCAGGCGAGAAGATGCCGGACATAATCGCTGCTGTAATTTGACCTGCCGTTTCTTTGATTCCCGTATACGGGATGCCGGCAAAGGCCCAAATGTAAATTGCAGCAAGGAGTACATAGATAAGCCATCGATAACGGCTTTTTTTCGGTTTCAGTACAATTTCATTCCAGGATTTCGTCATAACAATTTCTCCCGCATCTTCGTGCTTATATAATCGATGATCAGAACGACAGCTAGTGTGAAAATAATAATCATGCACGTCTTGTCGTATTCCAGAAATCCTAACGTGACTTCATAATAATGGCCGATGCCCCCGGCGCCGACCAGGCCGAGAATCGCGGCCGCCCGAACGTTGATTTCGAATGTGTAGAGGACGAACGAGATGAAGTGAGCCTGAATCTGCGGAATAACGCCGTAAACGATACGCTGCACGGAGTTGGCACCGACAGAGGTCATCGCTTCCAGAGGTCCGCGATCAATGGTCTCCAGCGCTTCATAAGTGAGCTTGGCAATCAAGCCTAACGAGAACACAGATAGAGCGAATATGCCAGGTAAAGGTCCGAGCCCGAAAATGGCCACAAATATCGCGGCCAAGAGCAAATCCGGGATCGTCCGGATGAGATTTAATATAAGACGGACCGGGTGATGAACCCACTTGCTCTTTGTCAAATTGCTTGCGCACAGAAGGGCGACCGGAACGGCTGCAATCGCGCCGAGTGTCGTGCCCACTAACGCCATGCGGATCGTTTCCAGCATGGCGTCCAGGATATTGTCGAAGTAACTCCACTTCGGCGGGAACATTTCCTTGAGGAGATCCAGCATATTGGGTACTCCCTCGACAAGTTCCTTAATTGTGGCGTCCGTCTGAACGGCGCTTCCCCATAGCAGCAGAAGAATGACGGCCGCGGTCAAATAATGCTTCAGCTTGCTTGGGGCTTGAGGGCGTTCCGATTCCATCTTGATATTCATAGAATGGGTTCTCCCAACAATTCGTCCTGCTTCAGGGGGCGTCCGTAAATTTCCGCAAAACGCTCATCCGTCGCTTCCGATACGGGGCCGTCGAATACAACCTTCCCTGCCCGAAGGCCGATAATCCGCGTGGCGTATTGACGGGCTAAATCAACAAAGTGCAAATTCACGATCGTCGTGATGTCGAACTCCAGATTGATCCGTTTCAAGTCATCCATGACCTGCGTTGTGGTTAGGGGGTCCAAAGAAGCTACGGGTTCATCGGCTAAGATGTATTTGGCTTCCTGTGCCAGAACGCGGGCGATCGCTACACGCTGCTGCTGTCCGCCGGAGAGCTCGTCAGCTCGCGAATAGGCCTTCTCAACGATATTGACGCGGTCCAGTGCCTGAAAAGCCAAGTCGATATCCTTCTTCGGAAACAGTCCAAGCACCGTGCGCAGGGTAGAGTGATAACCGACGCGGCCCGCGAGTACATTGCGAAGTACGGTGGTGCGCTTGACCAGGTTGAAGCTCTGGAAGATCATGCCGATATCCCGGCGAATCTTCCGTAGCGGTTTGCCGGATGCTTTTGTTATGGATTTTCCGTCAATGAGGATGTCGCCTTCGGTAATGTCATGAAGGCGGTTCATGGAGCGTAGCAAAGTTGACTTGCCAGCACCCGACAGTCCGACAATGGCTACAAATTCCCCTTTGTCTATCGTCAGATTGATCTGGTTCAGCCCCTTTGTCCCATTGGGATATACCTTGGATACATTGCGCATCTCTATCACGTAAACACCATTCCTTTATGCATTATCGTAAAAAATAGCATAGCCAGCCACAGTGCAGATAGCACTCTGACTGGCTCTTCAAAAATACCCATCATCAACCTCGATTCCTCAATGCGATGAGGGGCCGGGTTCGTCAGACTATTCGGTCTTGACCTTCTCGCCATATTCACGGACGATTTCGAAGATACTGTCCTCCGATTTCACATAGCCCTCGTGCGTATAAATATCGGCAATAATGGCGTGGCCTTCGGTGTCCTTGCCGATCTCAATGAAGGCGTTTTGGAGCTTCTCGATCCATTCTGGGCTCATATCGGAGCGAACGGTAACGGTATCATTCGGAATTTTCTCGGTATAAGTCAGGACGCGAGTATCCTCAAAAACGTTCGGATAGTCGTTCTTCACGATATTCCGTGCATCCTGGAAAATCGCGGCTGCATCTACATCGCCGTTCAATACAGCGAGAACGCCTTGGTCATGGCCTTTTACGGTGATGGCTTCTACGTCTTTCAACGGGTCCAGTCCGGCCTCGATCAGCTCCCCAGCAGGCCATACATAACCTGCGGATGAGGTCACGTTCTGGTAGGCGATTTTTTTGCCCTTCAGATCGGCAACGGTCTTGATTTCGGAGTCTTTCTTTACGATGATCATCGCTTTGTAGAAGTCGACCAGCCCATCTGTTGGCTCACCGGTCTCATCTTTTACTCCATAGCGTTGGGCTTGAAGGATTACTTCTGCGGCGCCTTTTTCTTTAGCAAGGACATAAGCGGTTGGAGGAAGGAAGCCGACATCGACTTTTTTGGAAGCCATCGCTTCGATAATCGTGTTATAGTCGGTCGACACGCTCACTTTTACCGGTATGCCAAGCCGGTCGGACAGCAGCTTTTCCAATGGTTTGGCCTTGGCTTCAAGCGTATCCGCATTTTGGGAAGGGACAAACTGTACGGTGAGCTTTTCGGGAACGTAACCGGTGTCCGTCGTTGTTGCGTTATTCGAGGCGTTATCTTGCGGTTTGTCTTGAGCGGAGTTTGCCGCGCTATTATTAGCGGCCGCTTCTTTAGTGGTGCTGCTGGCCGGGGAGTTAGTCCCGCAACCGCTTATGACTGCGATGGATAAGAACAGGGGCATAACGAACTTCGCGATTTTTCTCAAACGATATGACCTCCACACATTCTATTTTTCATTACTTATATAACTATAAAAACAGTTTATTAATCTGTTGTTATCCGAATGATAATTTTTTGTAAAAGCATGTAATTTTAATATAAAACTTGATTTTACTTGATAAACTTTAAGAGTCCGGTAAGAAGGCTGGTCTAAACTAGGAATAAGGGAGTGCAGATATGGAGGATAACCATCAGATTACGTGCGAAATACTGGTTACAAGCGATATTCATGGGCATATATATCCGACGGATTACCGGACTCGCGAGGAGCGGAACTTCGGTCTAGCCAAAATAGCAACGATGATTCGTGCAGAACGGCTACGGGCGCCGGAGCTGCTGCTAGTGGACAATGGAGATTTGATTCAAGGGACTCCGCTCGCTGCATACGCATTGAAACATAGGGACGGTGTGTATCCTGCGGTAACCGTTCTTAATGAGCTACATTATAATGCTGCCGTGCTGGGGAATCATGAATTTAACTATGGAATGGATTTGCTGAAGCGGGTGATCGGCGAATCGGATTTTCCTTGGCTGTCAGCAGGAATTGTGGATTCGGAGACGGGTGAGCCTGCTTTTGGTAAACCGTATATTGTAAAGGTTGTAGGAAACGAAGTTAAAGTAGCGATTCTGGGCGTGACGACGCATTATATCCCTCACTGGGAGAATCCGGCACATATTCAGGGCCTGCAATTCAGAGATGCTCTAGAAACGGTCAGGGCCTGGGTCCCCCGCATTAGGCGAGAAGAACAGCCGGACCTGCTGGTGGTCACTTACCACGGCGGATTTGAACGCGAATTGCTTACCGGCGACCCAGCGAAGAGATTGACCAGTGAGAATCAGGCATACGTGATGTGCATGGAAGTTGACGGCATCGATGTGCTGATCACTGGACACCAGCATCGGCTTTTAGCTGGTCAGGCAGGGGGAGTTACTATCGTGCAACCGGGTTGCAACGGACAAGCGCTCGGCAGGATTACAGTTGATTTTGCCAGAAAGGCCGAGGGTGGATGGAGAATACAGGAGAAGAGGGCGGAACTGCTTATCCCTGATGAGACGGTAGAGGCGGATGATACGGTGTTAGAACTGACACGTGAGATCGAGACCGAGACGCAGGACTGGCTCGATCGGCCGATAGGTCATGTGATCGGCGATCTGACGATATCCGACCCGCTGGCCTGCCGATCTGCCGATCACCCTTTCATTGAGTTTGTAAACAAGGTGCAAATGGATGTGGCGGGGGTGGAGGTATCGAATACGGCACTGCTGAATAACGAGTCGGCGGGGTTCGGGCCCGTGATTACGATGAGGGATGTCTTAACGAACTTCATGTACCCGAATACGCTGACTGTATTGAGGCTAACCGGCAGGGATATCCGGGCGGCGCTGGAGCAGACCGCCGCTTACTTCATGCTTGATTCGGGCGGACGACTGGGTGTGAGTCCGGCTTACTTAGAGCCGAAGGCGCAGCATTACAATTACGATATGTGGGAAGGCATCGAATATGAATTGGACGTCTCCAGGCCAATCGGCCGGCGAGTAGTCAAGCTAAGCCGGGGCGGGGCAGCGCTCACGGAAGAGATGGAACTTGATGTTGTCATGAACAATTACCGTGCCGGAGGGGGTGGGGATTACGACATGTACAATGGGAAGCCAGTCATAAGGGAGATTCAAATTGATATGTCTGATCTGGTAACCGACTATATAGTGAAGCAGGGGACCATAACTGCAACATGCAATTCCAACTGGAGAGTGATCGCGGGGCGGTGACCGGTATCACAGGTACGGTTAACGGTAAATATTAACGTTTCGTTTTTTTTCATTCATTTGTTGTTTCAGAATTTCATGAAAGGTAATGCGCTTCTTCCCAGTCTGTTCCCTCTTGATGGTATTAACGGTTTGCGGCCGCGGGTACTGGTGATGGAACGGTGTCATTGTATGTATAGTCAGCATGTGACAATCCTCCTAATGCCGGGATTTGTATAGATATACCGGATTTGAATAAATGATTTTTTACATTTTAACCACCTGCGATGAGTTTTGAAACGTTTTTTACCAAAAAGGGGAGAAAAGTCTTAGCAAATACAAAGATCCCCACCTTCCTGAAAAGAAGATGGGGATTTTTCACTAAGGCTAAAGCGCCGGTCGTGTGTGTTATTTCTGGTTATTTGCGATCATCTGACGAAGCACCGTTTGCAGGATACCACCGTTATGGTAGTAGTCCACATCGACCATGCTGTCCAGACGAGCAATGACAGGGATTTCGAAACGAGTGCCGTCTTCGCGGGTGGCGACAACGATCAGCTCTTGACCCGGCTTCACGTTGTTGTCCAGGCCGAGAACATCAAATGTCTCACGTCCGTTCAGCCCAAGGTTCTGCCATCCATGTCCTTCCTGGAACTGAAGTGGCAGAACACCCATGCCTACAAGGTTGGAACGGTGAATCCGCTCGAAGCTTTCTGCCAGTACAGCTTTGACGCCAAGCAGGTAGGTACCTTTTGCCGCCCAGTCACGGGAGCTGCCTGTACCGTACTCTTTACCCGCAATAACGATCAGATTCTGACCGCCATCTTGGTAGTTCATCGAAGCGTCGTAGATGGACATCACTTCGTCGGTTGGCAGGTAAGTCGTCACGCCGCCTTCTGTACCTGGAGCAACCTGGTTGCGGATCCGGATGTTAGCGAAAGTACCGCGCATCATGACTTCGTGATTACCACGGCGGGAACCGTAGGAGTTGAAGTCTTTACGTGCAACACCGCGTTCGTTCAGGTAAACGCCTGCTGGGCTGTTCACTGCAATGTTACCGGCCGGAGAGATATGATCCGTTGTTACGGAATCACTCAGCAAAGCAAGTACACGAGCTTCGCGGATATCTTGAATATCGTTCAGGCCGTTTCCAAGATCTTCGAAGAACGGAGGATTCTGAATGTAGGTGGATTGGTTATCCCACTCATACAGCTCGCCTTCTGGTACAGGAATCGCGTTCCAGCGCTCGTTGGCAGTAAATACGTTCGCGTATTTGCTGCGGAATGCATCCGCGCTTACGGATTGGCCGATCGCTTCGCGGATTTCCGCACTTGTTGGCCAGATATCCTTCAAATATACCGGTTCATTGTTCGGATCGTAGCCGATTGGATCGTTCTGCAGATCGATGTTTACCGTACCAGCCAGCGCGTAAGCTACGACGAGCGGCGGCGAACCCAGGTAGTTAGCTTTGACCTGTGCGTGAACACGACCTTCAAAGTTACGGTTACCGGAGAGTACAGCCGCAACAGTCATGTCATTATCTGTGATAGCCTGGCTGACTTCGTCCGGAAGCGGACCGGAGTTACCGATACAAGTTGCACAGCCATAGCCGGCAACGTAGAAGCCGAGTGCTTCCAGATAATGCAGAAGGCCTGCCTTCTCCAAGTAGTCTGTAACAACAAGAGAGCCTGGGGTCAAGCTGCTCTTCACGTAGCCTGGTTTTTTCAGACCACGCTCAACCGCTTTTTTCGCTAGGAGACCTGCACCCAGCATAACGCTCGGGTTGGATGTGTTAGTACAGCTCGTGATCGCTGCAATAACAACCGCGCCGGCTCCCATTTCACTAGTTGTGCCGTCTTTATGGCTAACAGTTACTTTCTGCTCGATTTTCTCATCGCTTAGACCGTAACCGCCTTTATCGATCGGGGTACGGATAATGTCGTTAAAGTTGTCTTTCATATTCGTGAGCTCAATACGGTCCTGTGGCCGTTTAGGACCAGCCAAGCTTGGTACAACCGAAGCCAGATCCAGCTCGATAACATCTGTAAATTCCGGATCAGCTGTTTCAGCTGTGCGGAACATATTCTGTGCTTTATAGTAAGTTTCCACGAGTTCAACCTGATCATCAGGGCGGCCCGTATTCCGGAGATATGCGAGTGTCTCGTCGTCAACCGGGAAGAAGCCGATGGTAGCACCATATTCTGGAGCCATGTTCGCTACGGTCGCACGGTCAGCCAGACTGATATTGGCCAGGCCCGGGCCATAGAATTCAACGAATTTGCCGACAACGCCTTTTTTGCGGAGCATTTGAGTAACGGTCAGAGCCAGGTCGGTTGCTGTAGCGCCTTCTGCCAGACTGCCTGTCAGCTTAAAGCCAATAACCTCAGGTGTTACGAAATAAAGTGGTTGTCCGAGCATACCAGCTTCCGCCTCAATGCCGCCGACACCCCAGCCAACAACGCCGAGACCGTTGATCATGGTCGTATGGGAGTCTGTACCCACGAGGGAATCTGGGAAGACAAGTGTTTCGCCATCAACCGTCTTCGTTGCTGCTACGGATGCGAGATACTCCAGGTTAACTTGGTGAACGATACCCGTTCCCGGAGGAACAGCACGAAAGTTATTGAATGCAGTTTGAGCCCAGCGAAGGAAGCGATAGCGCTCTTCGTTACGCTCGAATTCTACTTTCATATTATATTCGAGAGCTTGGTCGGTACCGAAAGCGTCAACCATAACCGAGTGGTCGATAACGAGATCAACAGGTACGAGTGGATTGATCTGCTTCGGATCTCCGCCGGATTTTTTAACCGTATCACGCATGGCTGCAAGGTCTACAACGACCGGTACACCGGTGAAATCCTGCAATACGATACGGGCCGGAATGAATGGGATTTCTTTATTGCTGTCCAGTCCTTCATTCCATTTGGAGAGTTGCTTCACATGTTCTTCCGTAATTGCACGTCCATCAAATTGGCGGACAGCCGCTTCAAGCAATACCCGAATGGAGAATGGAAGCTTCGATACACTGCCATGTCCTTGCTCTTCCAGAGCCTGCAAGCTGAAATAACGGTAATTTTTCCCGCCCACCTCAAGCGTTCGGGAGATCGAAAATTGGTCCTTAACTGACATAGATGAACCTCCTTGAGTCATATCGATTTTTTCACAGTCGTTTCATTAGGTGAAACACAATTTCAAAATTTAACTTACTTTAAGTATAACGTTTACAAGTTCTGACGTAAAGCATTTTTTGCAGGAAATAACGCATTTCCACGAGCTTATTTATGCCCAATTTTCCAGCTGTTTACGGGCGAAAAGCTCGGTTCATAGCGGGGCCTGTTTCTTCATATAATGTGTTATGTATATCTTCCCGGGATGATGACGGCGATGGAAAGTCCGGAAAGGGGCGAAGAAGATGGTGAAAACGAAAGAAGCACAGCGACCTTGGAAAAATGCTTTGTATACTTATGTGGATCAATATAACCAGAGCCGGGTGGATTACGGATCGGGCCTGAGAGAACAAATCGTGACCGATCTCGATTATCTGATGGAGCGGGGAGAAAGGCAGTTCCGCATTCAGGCCTGGTACGCCGAGCGGGAGGTAATTCCCCAGAAGAGCGAGACAAGAGCGAAGCTCCACCGCATCCTTCGGGAGACGGAGGACGATGTTGTAGCGGATGTCCGCCTGCACACGGTGTTCTTTTATGAAAAAAGAGGCGTGACTCATCGGGAAGACACCATCAGCCAGGAACGGTTGACGGTTGTACGCGACGGTGACGCCTGGCTTATTGTTGGCGTGGAGCGGATTGAAGATGAACGACATCCTTTGAATGAGCCTGATAGAGAATTTAATGCCCATCATGAAGCCACAGGTCCCGTTCCTTCCATACCTTTGATCAACAATGGAGTTTATGCAGCAGGAACCCATTCACGCACAGGCCGTTACGAACGGGAAGCGGCTGCCTCATACGCTGATAAGTGGTGGGATTCGGGCAACCCGGAGTTTACGACATTTGCTGTGGATTGCACGAATTATATCTCTCAATGCCTCTTTGCAGGCAAAGCCCCAATCCACTATACTGGTAAAAGAGAAACGGGATGGTGGTACAAGGGTTATGTGAACAGCCGGGAATGGTGGAGCTACAGCTGGGCGGTTTCGAACAGCTTCGCTCGGTATTTGAACACCAGTACTTCCGGTTTAAGAGCGGAAATGGTGGAGCGTCCGGAGCAGCTGATGCTCGGGGATGTCATCGTCTATGATTGGGATGGAGACGGAGCATTTCAGCACAGTACGATCGTTACGGCATTTGATGCCGGTGGTATGCCGCTTGTGAACGCTCATACGGTCAGCAGCAAGCACCGTTACTGGGATTATCGTGACTCGTATGCCTGGAATGATAATACCATGTACCGTTTTTACCATATACCCGATTACTTTTAGCGTGACAGCATGATATGCTACAATTCGTAAAAAAGAGAGGTTTCGCATGGGACAGGACAAATTAACGGTAGGATTAGTATATGGCGGTAAATCGGGAGAACATGAGGTTTCGCTTTCGACGGCCTTTGCGGTCATGAACGCCTTCGATTTTGATAAATACGAAATTATTCCTTTCTATATTACTAAACAGGGAACGTGGAGAATCGGCGGCAAGCTCGCTGCACCGTTCTCAGATGCCTCAGAGCTGAAGCTTGAGGACGGAGAAGGTACACAAGCTGCGCTCAATGCGGTCTTCAGCAGACTGTACGGTAACGAGGAAACAGCGGTTGATATTATGTTCCCGCTTCTTCACGGCACCTTTGGTGAGGACGGCACGATTCAGGGACTATTCGAGATGGCGGATGTTCCTTATGTCGGAACGGGTGTACTTGCTTCAGCGGCGGGCATGGATAAAGGAGTCATGAAGAAGCTGTTTGCACAAGCGGACCTGCCGCAGTGCAAATATTGCTATTTCAACCGATCCCAGTGGGAGCGGAGCAGTCATGAACTGCTGCAGCGTATGGAGGACGAACTTGGTTATCCTTGCTTTGTAAAACCGGCTAATCTGGGCTCAAGCGTCGGAATTTCGAAAGCGAGAGATGCTGAGGAACTGAGAAGCGCGATTGAGACAGCACTGCGTTTTGATAACAAAATTATTGTGGAAGAATTTGTGGATGCTCGCGAGGTTGAAGTCAGCGTACTTGGCAATGACGAGCCAATGGCTTCGGTACCGGGTGAGATTGTCTCTTCCAGTGAATACTATGATTATGCGGCAAAATACACGGATGGACAGTCAGAGATGCTCATTCCTGCTCCGGTGGAGCCGGATACGGCTGATCAGCTGCGGGAACTTGCCATTACGGCATTCAAAGCTATTGAAGGCAATGGTATTACGCGGGCTGACTTCTTTATTCGGCGCTCGGATAGTGCTATTCTTATTAATGAAGTGAATACAATGCCGGGCTTTACACCTTACAGTATGTATCCGCTGCTCTGGAGAGAGACTGGCGTATCTTACCGCGAACTGCTTGACCGGATGATTGATCTGGGACTCGAGCGGCATAACCGCAAGCAGGCATTGGTTTACGAGAATGAAGCTTAAGAAACGAAATGTAAGTATTATAGTGCGTGTTCAAAAAGGTCGGTTTTCAGCACCGAGAAGGTTGGATGAAGCTAGGGACTGAGGAGCGGAGCGTACGTTTTGGGTACGTGAGCACCGGAAGGACCGGCTGAATTCAAGATTCGATGCCGAGCCCACTTCCTGATTCACTTCGTGATCAAAAGCGGATTTTTTGAACAACCTCTTATAGTAAGTGAATACCAAGGGGAGTCCGCGCATATCACGGCTCCCCTTGATTCTAATCTTTTATATCGGAAAGGGAGGCTGGCGAATGGGATTTCAAACCGAGTTCAACTCCGTTTGTAAGTTTAAGAATGAGCAGGAGCTTTACGAGCTTCTGGAATACGGACGGGGAAAAATGCTGAAGGAAGGGCTTCGTGTTTTTCCAGCAGGACAAAAGGTGATTGCCTATACCCCTGACAACAAAGCGGTTGCGATTGTATTGATCACGGCCAGTGTGGCAGAGATCAACTTTCAGGGCCGTGAAGTGACTTCTGTCGAGCTGCAGCTTGTACGCAAACTGACCGACGAGGAGTCTAAAGTGCAGACGGATCTGGCTTACGAAATGTTTTTCGGAAATCAGGCATGATTGTAAGGTTCGGATATGTGGCCATGTCCACGGTCGTTCAGAATTGTTCGCCCTCCAAGACGATGACGATGAAGAGTTTCATAAAGCTGGATGACCGTGAGGCGGCGATCCGGAAACTGGAGCGTCTGGCTGCCGAGAATCTGCACAATACGCTGCGTCTGCTAAAACATAATCTCGCTCATGATATTCAAGTCTACCGTATGACATCTAAATTCATTCCTCTCGGTACACACAGAGATCTTAGCGATTGGGACCCATATCCTGCACTTAAAGAAGGATTTGCCGAAGTTGGCCAGTTTGTGAAGCAGCACGGTATGAGGGTTTCTTTCCACCCGGATCATTTTACCGTGCTAAGCACGCCCCGGCCGGAGGTGCTCGATAATTCCATACGAGATTTGAGACATCATACGAACATGCTGATGGCGATGGGGCTAAGCGCATCTATGAAGAACAATATTCATATCGGTGGCGCGTATGGGGACAAGCCTTCTGCGGCCGCAAGGTTTGAAGAGCATTTTCAGCTATTGGATCAGAATATTAAGGAACGTCTTACGCTGGAAAATGACGACAAGACGTTTAATGCTCTGGAGACGCTCGATGTATGTCGGAAATTGGGACTGCCGATGGTGCTCGATATTCACCACCAGTGGGTGAACAATGAGGGGGAAGCTCCTTGGGAGCTGTGGCCCGAAATTCTCCCTACATGGGACACGCCTTTGGCACAAGCTGGTTCTGAACCGGATCACCCTTTGCCTCCGAAGATTCATGTGTCCAGCCCGAAAAGTCCTACCGATATCCGAAGTCACGCAGATGGTGTGGATGTTGTGCCGCTGCTGTCTTTTTTGAGAAAAATCGCTGGAGTTACGCAGCATCTTGATGTGATGATCGAAGCAAAACTGAAAGACGGCGCCTTGTTCGGGTTAATGAAGGATCTATCGCGCTATGAGAACGACGGGGTTAGAGTGGTGAACGGTGCCTCTGTTGAAATCACTACCTAAGGCTTCAGGACCCAATCTGCCCGACTTGCATCGGAGATGGAATTACGGTAACGTTTGAAATATAGAGGATTGGTGAAGGTTCGTTCTTGGCAGGCTCTGAAAAGCGCAGCACGGAACGGACTTTTATTGAATTGAAGCACAATTTGAAACAAAGGCATTATTGGAGAAACATGCCCTTACTTCTCACGTATAAGATGAATAGGATAATATAAATCTCTTAATTAAGATTCATATAGAAAGTAGAGTGAATGCATTGAATAAAAAAGAAAAGGTACCTTATGTGGTAACCAGCAAAAGTTATACTGCCGTTGCGATCAACTGTGCTGCAAAAGCAGGGGAATGGATCAAGAGCAGGATTGGAACCGTAAAACAGCTCAGCACTAAAACCTCTGCTCAAGATTTGGTAACCGAGGTGGACAAAGGTGCGGAGCAGATGATCCGCAAGCTGATTTTGACCCATTTTCCGGAACATGCCATTTTGGGTGAAGAGGGTGTTGAACCGGGAGCAGAGGCTTCCATGAAAGCACTGGAAGCTGCGAAAGAAGAACCTTATTTGTGGATTGTTGATCCGATTGATGGGACAACTAATTATGTTCATGGATTTCCTTTTTATTCGGTATCGATTGCACTGGCTCACAAAGGCGAAGTTATCGTTGGTGTTGTATACGATCCGTCACGTGACGAGTTGTTTATTGCAGAAAAAGGGAAAGGGGCATATGTCCACGGGAATCCTACCCTGGTCTCCAAGGAATCGTCGTTATCCCAAAGCCTGCTCGCTACCGGCTTCCCGATGGATACATCATTTAATTTACCGCAAAACATGGCTGGACTTCAGGCGCTTCTTCCGAAGGTTCGTAATGTGCGTGGAGGCGGATCTGCTGCTCTTCATATGGCGTATGTTGCCGCAGGCCGTCTGAGCGGTTACTGGGAACTCGGATTGAATGCTTGGGATGTCGCTGCTGGTGCTCTGCTCATCCAGGAATCGGGCGGAAAGGTAACTGATACCGAAGGCCGGCCTTACGATCTAGCTGTCCGTAACGTTGTAGCCACAAACGGAGCTATACATGAAGGCTTGCTGGATACGTTATCCGAGGCAGAAGCGACAGGATTCAGGAAAGACTAGATCAAGACGTAAAGAAGTAAAAGAGAAGATTTGTGATTTGTACCCTCTACCACAACAGATAAAGGAGTGTCTGTGATGAATGATAAGCGGGATCAGGATTTGGAGCGGCAGCTCAGTGAACTGTTGACGGATGGTGAAATGGAATCGAAGAACAAGGAGGAGGAGGGCCGTCGCCTCATTCCACCAAAGTATGAGGTTCGTGTTCAAACGACGCTGGATCCGATTGTAGAGGAAACCCGTAAGTACCGTAGCATCGCCAAGGAGATGGATGACCGGTATGACAAATACATGGAGCGGGCAGGCGGTAATAATGACGGTTCGTCAGATTCCGGTAGCAGCACATAGACGATAATCACCGAAAAAGCAGTTCCCTTCAGGGGACTGCTTTATTAATTTCTATTTTCGGCATTGTGAAATGGATATGGTAAAATAGACATGTTGGATATTTTAGCCAAAGGGGTGTAATAATGCTGCAAGTTTGGAAAAAGGGTTTGGCTCCAGTCACCATCATCATGCTGATGGCTGTGCTGTTATTGGGACCATGGGCGGTAGCGCCAGCGTCTGCTCAGGAGCAGCAGTTAACGAAAAACGATAATACATACCGCATCGTTTCTTTAGGAGACTCGCTTACGGTAGGTTATGAACCGGGGATGGACATTAACTGGAAGCCTTACGGTTTCGTAGATCGACTGCTGGAGCAGGGATTGTACCATAGCCGCACGGAAGTCGTTAATCTTGGTATAAACGGCCTTAAGACAGATGGGCTTCATCAATATGTTCAAGCCATTTTTGATGAACGCGCGATTTCAGCAAATGATATCCAGAGCGAATTGAAGGATCCCCGTGCTGCTATTATCGGCTCAGAAGCTGCTCAGGCCAAAACGCTGATAGCCGGTGCGGATGTCATTACAGTGACTATAGGCGGCAATGATATGCTGGAACTGGTAATGACAGCAGACACGTTAAGCACGGAGGAGCTTAAGACCCGTGTTGAGCAGGTGCTGAAGGTGTATTCTGACAATGTAACTGCCGCGGTAAATAATCTACACAGCATTAACCCTGATGCAGTGATCGTATTGGCGGATCAGTATCAGCCGATTCCGAAAATAGCGGATAAAGTTGTTTATCCGAAGCTGCTGGAAGCTGCAGAACAGTTTACCAAACTGATTGATGGAATGACAGAATCTTTTAACAAGAACGGTATAACCGTTAAAGTGGCGCATGTGGCTAAGGAGTTTGTCGGGTCTGAAATGACGATGACTCATATTTTGAAGGAAGATATTCATCCGAATCAGTACGGTTATGAAGTCATGGCACGTGTTTTCTCGGAAACAATCTGGGGCGGTTATACCAAACCTGTTGTATATGAAGCAGAGCAGCCGATGGGGATTATCGTCAGCGGTAAGGAGATCAAGACGCCTTACAAACCGGTGATGGTCAAAAATCAAAATTTCGTAGCTATTCAAGATATCGTAAATGCTATCGGAGCAGAGAGCAAGTGGAGCAACAAAACTTCCAGTGCGACCATCACCTACGGTGACAAAGAAGTCGTGATCAAGATTGGATCAAAGTCTGTCAAGGTGAATGGAACTCCTGTGAGCATCGATACACCAGCCTTTTTACACAAGGTAGGCAAAGAGCAGAAGACGTACGTTCCTCTGGCCGTATTGGCTTCGGGGCTTGGCTTTGACGTTCAGTATAATCCAAAGCTTAGAACTGTCTTTATTAATCCGTAATAAACATTTTCTTTAGTACAATGGGCCATCTAAGTAAAAAAAGAGCTGTACCTAAGGTTAACAACCTGGGACAGCTCTTTTTTAAGTCATATATTCTATTGCTTCATCGCCTTAAACGATTCTTCTGCAGCTGCGAGAGTAGCGTCAATGTCTGCTTCGGTATGTGCGGTGGTCAGGAACCATGCCTCATACTTCGATGGTGCCAGGTTGATACCGCGGTCAAGCATGTGGCGGAAGAAGGCTGCAAATGCTTCACCGTCTGTATCCTGTGCTTCGTCATAATTGGTTACAGGGTGGTCGCAGAAATGTGCCGAGAAGGAGCCGCGGATCCGGTTAATCGTGAGCGGGATGCCATTTCGATCAGCAGATGCCTTCAATCCCTCAGTAAGCTTGATGGTCAAGCGTTCCATCTCTTCATATATACCTTCGCCTTTCAGCACTTCCAAACAGGCGATACCAGCAGAGATGGAAGCAGGATTGCCTGCCATGGTTCCGGCTTGATAGGCCGGACCAAGCGGAGCAACTTGCTCCATGATATGTTTGCGGCCGCCGTAAGCACCGATGGGCAGGCCGCCTCCGATAATTTTGCCCAGAGCAGTCAAGTCCGGCTGAATCGCTTCGTGGTTATCTAGTCCTGCATACGTTTGAGCAGAACCATAATGGAAACGGAAAGCGGTAATGACTTCATCGTAAATGACAAGTGATCCGTTATCATGGGCCATCTGACAGAGTCCTTCAAGGAACCCAGGTTCCGGCATAACCATGCCGAAATTGCCGACGATCGGCTCAACCATGACGGCAGCGACATCTTCGCCCCACTTATCAAGCGCTTCGCGCAGACCGTCCAGGTTATTGAACGGAACGGTGATAACCTCGTGGGCAATGCTTGTCGGGATACCGGCGCTGTCCGGGATGCCGAGCGTGGAAGGACCGGAACCTGCGGCAACTAATACGAGATCGGAATGGCCGTGGTAGCAGCCGGCAAACTTAATGATTTTGTTTCGCTTCGTATATGCACGCGCAACACGTATTGTAGTCATTACGGCTTCAGTGCCGGAATTAACGAACCGGACCTTGTCGAGGGAAGGGATGGCTTCTTTCAACATGTTGGCCAGCGTAATTTCTAGCTCTGTTGGTGTGCCATAGAGAACACCGTTCTCGGCCGCTGTCGTAATCGCTTTAGTTACATGTGGATGGGCATGTCCGGTAATGATCGGGCCGTAAGCAGCCAAATAGTCAATGTATTGATTACCGTCTTCATCCCAAAAGTGGGCGCCTTTGGCCCGTTTCATAAACACAGGTGCGCCGCCGCCCACTGCTTTGAAAGAACGGGAGGGGCTGTTGACGCCACCAACGATATGTTGAAGCGCTTCTTGGTACAATGCTTCCGAACGTTTTCTAGATTTGGACATTTTTAGAGTTCCTTTCTTCATGAATCAGGACAGGCTGCGATTCGCGGCCTGTCCTGATCTTGTTATAAGATGTTAGTTACGTTGCGAAGGTCAGTTGGAATCCGGGATTGAACCGACATTATTCGTGGTTTCTTTATCCTGTTTACCCGATTCTGAATCACTGTTGTTTGTTTCGGATTCAGACACTGGAGAATTCAACACATCTTGGACATACTGTTTCAGTGTATCCGGATTTTTCACGGTTAGAACCTCAGCACCGCCGATATTGGCTTCAACCAACAGTTTCATTGGAGGAACCTGTTCGCTGCCTTTCATTTTACTCTGATATGCTACATTAGCAAGTTTCCACATATCATTGACGTCCATATTGGTGTCAATATAAGGACTGACCGCGTTCAGAATCTCCGGCATCTTCATGATGGACGTGGTGGACTGCATCTTTTTGCCTACAGCTTTGATCAGTTCGCGCTGACGTTCCGTACGGGTGAAATCTCCCATCTTGTCATAACGGAAACGCGCATACTGCAGCGCTTTATTGCCATCAAGATGCTGCATGCCTTTCTTCAAATCGATGTCGAACTCGTTCTTGTCAGCCTTACTGGAATACTTCATGTCTTTTTCCACATAAAAATCTACACCGTCGACGGAATCCACCAGCTTCATAAAGCCCCGGAAGTCCGTGTACACATAATATTGAATAGGAATGCCGAGCAGATCTCCGACAGCCTTCATAGCCGTGTTGGGACCATGGGTGATGGCGGTATTAATGCGGTTCTGTCTGTACCCAGGAATGTCTGTATAAGTATCTCTAAGGACAGAGAACAAATGCATTTTCTCTTGAACTGGATCGATAGAAACAACGAGCATACTGTCCGAACGCGGAATCTCGCCTTCTTCAAAACCGCGGGCATCCACACCCATGAGTAAAATGTTAACAGGTTCTGTACCTTCCCATTTTGGAGGCTCTGGTGTATTAGCATCGACCTTTTCAAGCTCCCGGAAAGGAGAGGCTTCCCCTTTTTTTTGCAGACCTTCAAGACCGCTGTAGATGGATGAAACATAATAAGTTCCATAGCCTAGAATACCGGCAATAATAATGCTTACGGTCCATATAATTGTCTTTTTTGTTCTTTTGTTCATTGAGTTCTTCCTTTCGGATTATGCTGGAATGAATAATTTGGTATTACATTTGAACAATCCGCATTCAATCTATTATAATTTTTTTTGAAAAGACAATCAATTTAATGGGTAAAAAAAACCAGTCCTACAAGGAGATGAACTTGCAAAATGACCCAAATTCAAGTGCAGATCGGCAGTGAAATTCCAGACTTCACCCTCCCGGCTTCGAACGGAGAGCACGTTTCTCTAAGTGATTTCCGGGGGAAGAAGGTCGTTTTATATTTTTATCCGAAAAACATGACACCCGCATGTACCAACGAAGCATGCAGCTTCCGGGATAACTACGGAGAGCTTGAGCGGGCGGGGGCTGTTGTTCTTGGCATAAGCCCGGATCCACTTAAATCGCATCATAAGTTTATTCAAAAGTATGACCTTCCTTTTCTGATACTATCCGATGAAGATCACACGGTCAGTCTTTTGTTCGGCGTATGGCAGCTAAAAAAGATGTATGGACGTGAATTTGAGGGCATTGTCCGCTCCACCTTTCTAATCGATGAAAGAGGCAGGCTTGTAAAGGAATGGCGCAAAGTAAAGGTTGCCGGTCATGTCGAAGAGGTGCTTCAAGCTGTACAGTCATAATCTAATCATATAAGAAGCGGTCCCGCATCATGCCTGTACATGCCATGGGGACCGCTTTTTTATGTAGGGAAAGGTCATCGCCGCTGTGAACCAAACTCTTTATTAAAGATTCTAGTCTTTTTTTGAATAGCTCTCCATATAATCTATCAGAAAGCCAAACCGAACTCATAGAAATGGTGGAGGTAGTTTATATGTATAGAAACGTTGTAATCATCTCTCGAATCGCGATGTTATTCGTTCTGGCAGCAGTTCTTATTTTAACCGGTCTCATGACCTCCCTTCAGCCAGGACATTCTTTGGTAAACATATCATTGACTGAGGATGTGGCAGAAGCGGCGCCTCTTATAGAAGAAATACATAACATCCCCGAAACAACAGTATATAGTGGTGCTGCCACCGTATCGACGAAGCCGGTATTAGCTCCTGCAGCTACTGTTAAAGAGAAGAAACAATCTGCTAAAACAGTGTACCTTACCTTTGATGACGGTCCTTCCGGACTCACTGGAGAGGTGCTGAATATATTAAAAAAATCGGGAATAAAAGCTACGTTTTTTGTGCTTGGAGAGCAGGCTACTGTTCGTCCGGAGTTAATTACAAGAATATATGAAGAGGGCCACGCTATCGGCAATCATACATATAATCACGAATACAATAAACTCTATGAGAAGTTTCAAGAGTTTTGGAGACAGATCAAACAAACCGAAGAGACTATAAGGCTCATTACCGGAGTCAGGCCGCAGCTTGTAAGAGCTCCGGGCGGGACGGCAGGCAAGTTTGACGAAACCTACTTCCGACTGCTGAAGCAGGGAGGATACCAGGTATTTGATTGGAATGTGGACAGCGGTGATTCTAAACGCAGAGGAGTACCTGCAGATGAGATTTTAAAAGGAGCAACAACCCCTGTAAGCGGCAATGAGGCGATTGTACTGCTGCATGATGGGGCAGGGCATGAGGAAACGGTGAAGGCGCTCCCCGGTATCATCGCCTTCTATAAAGAGAAGGGTTATAACTTTGATGTCCTGACGCCGGAGATGGAGCCTGTCCAGTTCAAGCTTCATAGCAACGTAAAGACGAAACAAGAACAGCCGGGAAGCCGATGGATTGCGGAGAATGTGGCACTTAATGCGGCATTGTTTAAAGAGGGTAGAACGCTGGCTGTGGACATGGGCGGACTTGCGACTGAATTTGCTCCCGGAGAATATCGTATGGAGAACGGGAAATTTATGGTTCCTCTGAGGTCGGCTGTTGAGCGGCTCGGGGGAGGTGTATTTTGGAAAGCAGAGAGTAGGACGGTTCAAGTATCCTTGACAGATGCTCGTTGGGAGGCCGACCCTATCAAGGGAACAGTGACGCTCAGCGGAACTCGCGGAAAAACGGCTGTATCAGAAGTTAAATTTATCGGTCATACGGTTTGGGTCCCGATCCGGGATGTTTTAGAAATATCCGGTCATCCTGTAAAGGATGTCGTTTCAGGCGGTGACGTATACAGAATTGTAACTTTATAGACAAAATAGTTGCATTTTATGTTTGTAATTATGTTACACAAGTTATAGACTAATAGATGTTAGAGATATTTATCACAATCCCAACGGACGTGTTTTAATAAGGGAGGGGGAATTGTTCCCCCTACTTTATTTTGGCGATAGAGAATAACGGAAGTTCTCACTTTTGACAGTGATGCATAATAGCTACCGGTTATCCTAAAATTACAACTAATCGGTTCAAATCGCCGCCAAGTTCTTCTTGGGAACTCATTTAAAGTAAAGGAGGCAATTCTAATGACAGAAACATCCCGTCCGCAACAATCCGAAGCTTCGGAGACCGTTGCTGAAAATCTAGGAGCTCCGATGACGGACCGCCTCGATGTGTTCGACCAATTGATGAAGCCGGAAGTTCAGGAATCGCTGACTACTCTCGTGGACAATCTTCCGAAGCTTACTGAAATGCTTACGTTCTTCACGAAAGCATATGATTTCGGTAAATCGGTAGCCACCGATCCAGTACTTGCAGAAGATACTATGGCCTCGCTGACTGGCTTTACGAAGCCTGTAACAGATTCGCTGAAGTGTGTAACTTCCGCAGCGATCGAAGCTGGAGACCGTGTGCACAATCAGAATGATCAGGGAGCAATCAGCGTATTCGGTCTGATGAAGATGCTGAAAGATCCTCAAGTTCAAAAAGGTCTGCGCTATGCACAGGCTTTTATGGACGTTATGAACGAACGCGACCAACAGAAAAAGCGTTAATTCTCAATAATTATTTGAAGAACGGAGGATGGTCATGTCTAAACACATATTAATCTTGGGCGGAGGCTATGGCGGACTGCTAAGCGCACTTTCTGCCCGTGAGCATTTCGGCGTGAATGACGCTAAAATTACATTGGTTAACCGTTTCCCGACCCACCAGATCATTACAGAACTGCATCGTCTGGCTGCAGGTAACATCTCGGAGAAGGCCGTTGCCCTCCCACTGGATAAATTGCTCCGTGATGCTAACGTCGATCTTCGCATCAGTACGGTAAAGGAAATCAAACCGGATGAGCGTTCTGTGTCACTGGAAGACGGAAGCAAATTTACTTACGACATGCTGGTAGTTGCTCTGGGCAGTGAAACCGCATTTTTTGGCATACCAGGACTTCAAGAAAACAGCTTTATCCTCAAATCTGTTAATGACGCTAACCGCCTGCGTGCGCATGTGGAAAGCCGTATTGCAGAATACAGCAAAACGAAAAACAAAGCTGACGCTACTATCGTTGTTGGCGGTGGCGGCTTGACTGGTGTTGAGCTTGTTGGTGAGTATGCTGACATGAAGACTGAGCTTGCCCGTAAATACGGCATCTCTCCTGAAGAAATCAATCTGTACTGCGTTGAGGCTGCACCTTCGATCCTGCCAGGCTTCCCAGCCGAGCTGGTTGACCGTGCAACGACAAGTCTTCAAAACCGCGGTGTAACATTCCTGACAGGTCTTCCGATCACGAAAATGGATGGTACAACGGTTGAACTGAAAGACGGAAGCACACTCGAAACGAGCACACTCGTATGGACAGGCGGCGTACAAGGAAATTCCGTGGTTGCGAACTGCGGTATTGAAGTGAACCGCGGTCGTGCCGTAGTTAACGAGTTCCTTCAGTCCACATCCCATCCGGATGTGTTCCTAGCTGGTGACAGTGCGGTAGTTATGGGTCCAGAAGGACGTCCTTATCCTCCGACTGCACAGCTTGCTTGGCAGATGGGCGAACTTGCTGGTTACAACATGTACGCTTATGCCAAAGGCGGAGCTTTTGCTTCGTTCATCCCTGTGTTCTCTGGTACACTGGGAAGCTTGGGTCGCAAGGACGGGATCGGTACGATCGGTGCCAACAAAACTCAGCTTAAAGGTCTGCCTGCAACCATGATGAAGGAAGCTAGTAACCTTCGTTACTTGTCCCACATCAAAGGTCTGTTCACACTGGCTTACTAAGCCGATTGGCAGTAATCAAGATATAAATCAAACGAGCCTCAGTCGAGGCTCGTTTTTTTGAGATCAGAAAGTAAAACTACGGAGTAAACTGCATCCTTATCTCGCGACAAAAACTACCACTTTCTTATATATACATAGAGTTAATACAGCAGCCGTTAGGCTGTTTTTTTCGGTTGGTTGACTAAAATCACGTGATATAAAGAGAATTAAACCGCCGGGGAGTCTATCTTTCCGCTTTCTTGGAAAACCTATTCATAGAATAGTTTCTCCTAACCTCTCTGCGGTAATGAGCAGGAGAGGAAATGAACGGGAAGCGGAGGTTTGAAGCCATTGTTCAGTTCATCTATTTATCAGGAAGAGACTCCATATCCGGAGTGGGCTCCTGAACTGTTGGAAAGAGTAATCAAACGGGTTGGCGGTGTTATTGTCGGTCATGAAGAGCAGATTCGATTGACGTTCATAGCCATGCTGGCGGGAGGGCATGTGCTGTTGGAAGATGTGCCCGGAGTAGGAAAGACCATGCTTGTGCGTTCTGTTGCTGCTTGTCTCGGTTGTGATTTTGGACGAATTCAATTTACATATGATTTGATGCCGGGGGATATTACAGGGATTTCGGTTTATTATCCTCACATCGGTGAGTTTGAATTTCGGCCCGGTCCGGTGCTGTCAAACATCGTATTGGCGGATGAGATTAATCGTGCTTCACCACGTGCTCAATCGGCACTTCTCGAAGCTATGGAAGAAGGTAAGGTTACGGTGGATGGCAGGAGCTATCCACTTCCTTCACCATTTTTCCTACTAGCAACACAGAACCCGTATGAGTTTGAAGGAACGAGCCGTTTGCCGGAAGCGCAAATGGATCGATTTTTAATGCGCTTGTCTCTTGGTTATCCAGGAATTGAAAACGAGATGTTAATGCTTGAACGAGGATACAATCGGAGTCCTATAGAAAGTGTTAAGCCGATAATGGCAGGCTCTGAAATGGTGTCTATGCAACGAATGGTGGCTCGGGTTTTTGTCGATGAGAGCATTAAAAAATATTTGGTTGCAGTGGCCGATGCTTCACGAAGGCAAAAGGGTGTGCGGCTTGGAATCAGCCCGCGGGGAACTTTGGCTTGGATGCGGGCGTCCCAGGCGGCCGCTTTTATGGAAGGGCGTATGTACGTTATTCCGGATGATTGTCTGCGGGTAGCGGGTCCTGTGTTAGCCCACCGGATTCACTTGACCCATGATGCACGTGCAACGGGATTGGGGCAGCTGGAAACGATAGAGACGCTTATCAAGTTGTTTGAGCTTCCGCGGCAGCGCAGTCGAAAGGGAGGCCGGATGTGAACAGTCGTAGACTTGAGTGGGGGAGGGCGCTGTGTATATGGCTAGCAAGCTGGGGACTGTACGTTTGGCTAGGCGGCCCGTCATTGCAGTTTCTTTGGTGGCTGTGCTCAGCAATACTTCTTAACGGAGCGCTTCTACAAGGGTTCGGCCCTTCGAACATCGCTGTTCAGCGAGACATAACGCCTACCTGTCTGTACGCTGGAGAGGAAGCGGAGATCACAGTCACCATTCAATTCAAATCCTGGATGCCGCTGCCATGGATCCTGCTAACAGACCGGATCGGAGAGTTTACCGTCCGCAAGCTGTGGTTTCCAGGGTTTCGACGTTCTGTTAGCTATTCCTATTCACTCAGAAACTTGACGAGAGGAAACTGGCCGTCTATTGATTCATCTATCGAATGGGGAGATCTGTTTGGATGGTTTCGCTCAGTCAGAACGGTTGTAAGCCCTGCAGGACTGATCGTTCTGCCACGACCGCTGAGCATGCGAGGTATGCTTGACCTTTCCCACGGATCGGATGAAGAAGTTGATAGCGTACATCGTCCTTCACAATTCGCTCTTCCGGGACACGGGTTAAGAGATTATATACCGGGTGATTCCTTAAATCGAATTCATTGGAAAAACTCCGCCCGTCTCGGTAAGTTGCAGACTTTTCTTCCTCAACCGGGGCGGAATATTGACAGATGTATTATTTTGATCACATCACAAGACGGATACCCGAATTCTGTGGGGTCAAAGATCGATGCATCTTTTGAAGATGCTATTGCAGCTTCAGCAGGGTTGCTGTACTCTTCGGCCGTGACTCTTGGAACACCGTCCCTGTGGATCGGAGGAATGGGCCGATCATCCGTTCGGCCTGAAAGAACGCGGGGTGAGGACTATGATATGCTGATCCCGCTGGCTTCCGTCCCGTCTCAACCCGGCAATGGCACGGCTGTTGACATTTTGGAGAGAGCTGCAGCTGATGAGGACCACACAACCGAACTCCACGTTGTAACGGGAGCGATAAATCCGGCTTTGATGAAATCGGCCATTCAAATACTGTCTTCGGGAAGAAAAGTGAGCATCTATTGCACTAGTCCAATTCCGGAAACGAATATAAAGCCTACTCCTGAACTGGCGCTGGATCAGTACGCCCACGGAGGGATGCTACAGCCGGGACATATGGGAGAAGTATCGGAAGACCCGTATTTCCGTGCTGGTGGACGATTGTTGTACATATCCGGTGAAAAGTTATACGAAATCACAACCAGCGGGGGAGGGGGTGACGGGGGTGGAAAATATCAGCAGCTTACTCGTTAACCCGGGTAATTCATCAAACAGAGCACTCACAGGATTACGCATGGTAATCCGCCCTTCACCAGGACCGTTATCCATGAGGCTGTTCATTAGCTTGCCGATATTCGGATTGCTTACGGGATGGCTCCTTCCCCTACAGGGACTGGGTGGCGATGATGGTCTTATGCTGGAGACACTGTTCATACTGGCCGCTTTTTTGCTGCTGCAGGGGCTTTTTACAATACGGGAGTGGGTGTGGCTGCCGTTAAATGCTTGTATCGTCCTGCTATTATGGGGGCGGCTGTTTGACTCTAACGATCCATTCACATGGTTTCTCGGATATGTGCAAGACGTCCTTCCTCAAGATACGAACACGGTTTTAAGTTTAGGTACATGGCAGTTCAGTGAACTTAGTGAGGAGACGAGAGTACTCGTACTGCTTCTCGGTTGGGGGATTATGGTGTCCGCGGTATACATGCTGGCTTTATATCGCAGGACGGTGTGGTTGTTCGGGGGGGCAACCATTGTCTATTTGGCTGCGTTGGAAGCGGGTCTTGAGCAGCCTGTGTATGATGATATGTTCAGGGCAACCTGCTTCATTCTAACCGCGCAAGGACTAATGTTATTTCTTAGGCTGAAGAGTGAAGAGAGTGCGAAGACGGGCTTTGAAGTTCTCGGAGTTAAACCGAAACGTCTAATGGCGGTCATCTTGCGCTGGAGTTTATGTGTAATTCTCCTGACAGCTGCTCTTACAAGCCTGATACGCGCAGGAGGAGATTTTGTGCCTGCACGAACTGGCTCCGGCCTTACGATTGCCGTTATAACTGATAAGCTCCAGGATTGGTCCTTAAGGTTGTCTGGCAAAGATGCGCCGGCCGAAAGTGTAAGCCTGACCGGATACGATTCATTGGCACGAGAGATGGGAGGACCGCTGACGCTAAGCCGGGATCTTTTCTTCACGGGGGAAACGCCTGTGCCTACATACTGGAGAGGTGAGGCACTTCAGTATTATGACGGAAGACGATGGATTGCTGGAGATATGGCGGGAGCCAGTGTTGAAATAGCTGAGGATTTAAGCGGCATGCTGCCGCAGCAGACGGTTACTCCAACCAATGAAATCGTTCAGAAAATTACTTTGGCAGCTCCACCTTCTGCGGGTCTTCCTCTCTTTTCAGGGGGACTAATTACGAGAATTATTGGAGTTCAAGGAAATGACGGGAAGAAGCTGAAGTCCGGGATCATGGCTGATTCTGAGTCCGGTAGTCTTAGGTTCCAAAAAGCAAGCCCCGGTATTTCCAGTTACACGTTAGAGACAAGGTTGCAGGCCCCCCGTGAGAAGCTTCAACTCCGTTCTGACCAACCCGATCCTGAACCGATTGCAAAAACCTATTTGCAGCTTCCAGATTCATTGCCGCAGCGGGTGCGTGATCTGGGAAAAGATATTACGGCAGGGATCACCGGCAGGTATGAAATGGCAATGGCTGTCGAATCCTATTTAGAACAAGAGTATACCTATACGCTGAAAACGAAAGTCCCTCCGGCTGGACGGGACTTCACTGACCATTTTTTGTTTGATGCTAAGGAAGGCTATTGCACACATTTTGCAACGGCGATGGTGGTTCTTTTGCGGACCCAGGGTATCCCTGCCCGTTATGTCATGGGATTTGCTCCTGGTGAGAAAATGAACGGTACAACAGATTCGTATCGGGTTACTCAGGAAGAGGCTCACGCCTGGGTTGAAGTTTATTTTCCCGGAGAGGGGTGGGCTGCTATTGATCCTACGCCAGGGTTCAACGCCGGGCTTGATGCTGTTTCCCCACAAGAGACATCTTCGGGAGTACCTTCGAATACGCCTTGGCGGCTTACTGAAATGATACAAATGATAGCGAATTCTGTTCAGGCATGGATTACAGATGCACAGCTTATGACAGCCGTTATTTTTGTATTGGTACTATTACCGATCCTGATTGTTGCCGTATTAGCGCTGGTGCGAAGGAGAGCGGTGTTCTCTGTTGTGCGTTCGTCTGCTGTACCTGTTACAGAACGGGATAAATTGACCGCGGTATCGGCTAAGCTATGGAAGAAGCTTGAGAAGAAGTATGGGGCTATTGAAACCGGTATTACGATTAGAAAATACATACAATCCTTAAACATCGATAATGAAGATCTGCGTTCGGAAATTCAGTTGTTTGCAAGCCTTTGGGAAAGAGCCGCGTATAAGGAAGAACCGCTTTCCCGAACCGAAAAGAGACTCTATTTACGCCAATGCCGTACGATTGCCAAAAAACTGGTATGAAATCTACACCTCCCCTTTCTTGACGGTATGAATTGGGGTTGCGTATAATTAATCTCAATAATCAAGGGAGGCCCGGTAATGAATAAACCTAATGAAATCATCGTCGTCTTGGACTTCGGTGGACAGTATAATCAATTAATAGCACGACGCATTCGTGATCTTGGTGTGTACAGTGAGCTCTTGCCTTACAACACGCCAGTTGACAAAATCAAAGAACTCTCACCACGGGGTATCGTCTTTTCCGGCGGTCCATCCAGTGTGTATGCAGAAAATGCACCGCATGTAGATCCAGCTATCTACGATCTTGGACTTCCGATCTTCGGAATTTGCTACGGTATGCAGCTGATGGCACAACAGCTGGACGGCAAAGTTGAGCGTTCCTCTAAGCGCGAATACGGTAAAGCTGATCTGGAGTTTAATGCAGGCACTACATTGGTAGAAGGTTTGGAGTTGAAGCAAACGGTATGGATGAGTCATGGCGACCATGTGGTTTCCCTGCCATCCGGGTTTAAACTGGATGCTGGTACGGAGTCCGCTCCGATTGCAGCGATGAGCAACGAAGAGAAGAAGCTCTACGCAGTGCAGTTCCATCCAGAGGTTCGTCACTCAGTACACGGAAACGAAATGATTCGCAACTTCCTTTATGAGGTTTGTCAATGCGAAGGTAACTGGTCGATGGAAACTTTTATTGAAGATCAGATCCGTGAGATTCGTGAAGAAGTCGGCGACAAAAAAGTTCTCTGCGCATTGAGTGGCGGAGTAGATTCCTCCGTTGTAGCGAAGCTTATCCACAAAGCAATCGGTGATCAATTAACTTGTATGTTTATTGATCACGGCTTGCTGCGTAAAGGCGAAGCCGAAAGTGTAATGGAGACTTTCGTTGGCAAATTCGATATGAAAGTTGTCAAAATCGACGCGCGCGATCGATTTATGTCCAAGCTGAAAGGCGTGGATGATCCGGAACAAAAACGTAAAATTATCGGCAACGAGTTTATCTATGTGTTTGATGAGGAATCAACTCAGTTTGATGATTTCGCATTCCTTGCTCAAGGCACACTGTATACAGACATTGTTGAAAGTGGAACAGATACGGCGCAGACCATTAAGTCTCACCACAATGTTGGCGGTCTGCCTGAAGATATGAAATTCAAACTGATCGAGCCGCTCAAGGCGCTCTTTAAGGATGAAGTTCGTAAGGTCGGCGAAGAGCTGGGTCTGCCAGAAGCCATCGTATGGCGTCAGCCGTTCCCAGGTCCGGGTCTTGCGATCCGTGTTCTTGGCGAAGTTACAGAGGAGAAGCTGACCATCGTCCGCGACTCTGATTACATTTTGCGTGAAGAGATTGCGAAAGCTGGACTCGATCGTGAAATTTGGCAGTATTTCACCGCTCTACCGAACATGAAGAGTGTAGGTGTTATGGGTGATGCTCGTACGTATTCCTATACAGTAGGTATCCGTGCAGTAACTTCCATCGATGGTATGACAGCAGACTGGGCACGTATTCCATGGGATGTTCTTGAGAAAATTTCCGTTCGAATTGTCAATGAGGTAGATAACGTAAACCGTATTGTGTACGATGTTACGTCCAAACCGCCAGCAACGATCGAGTGGGAGTAGGATAGAAAGATTGATGTTGTTAATTGCTTGTAAAGCCTTGATGGATAAGGTTTTATAGTGTTGACGGCGTTAGTATACCGACTTTACCTGCAACAATAGAGTGCAAAAAAATTACTCTCTTTTATCTGCGTTATTTAGCAAATAGAAGGGAGTATTTTTTATGACCAAAATCAATGAGCTAATCGAGGATTTTAGGCTGAACCAAGAAATTTTAGGTCGGGAAAAGAAGTATATTGATCTTTGTTTATATCGATTGAACAGATGGGAAAAGTTCACAGTGAAAGTGTTGGGTGTTATTGAAGCTGAGGATGTAAAACCTCTTCATATCAAAAAGTATATACAGGAGCGTCAACGTGTAGGAAGAGAGGTAAACAGAACGATAAATAATAACATAGCCACTCTAAAAGTATTCTTTCAATATTTGGTGAGCGAAGAGTTTATTGATGAACAGGATAACCCGATGCGCAGAATCAAAAACCTCAAGGAAGCTAAAACAGTCATTGTTACATTTAATGATGATGAAGTGTCTCGTGTTATCAATGATCTCAGAGAAGAAACATATTCGAATGTTCGTGATAAGCTAATATTAATCACGCTCTTTGATACTGGTATTAGAGTCTCAGAACTTTGTGGTATTAAAAACGTTGACGTAGCTAGGAGACACATTCTGATTCATGGGAAAGGTTCTAAACAGCGTCTAGTGTACATTAGCAATATCATGAGGAAGTATATGCGAAAGTATGAAGAGCTGAAGCGAGAACGATTCAAAAAAAGATCACAGGATGAAATTGAGGAGTATTATTTTCTTGACCAGTGTGCCGAAAGATTATCACGTTCTCGCATAAATAAGATATTAAAAGAACATTGCAGTAATGCTGGAGTAAGAAAAGAAGTCAGATGTTCTCCGCATGATTGTCGACATTACTTCGCTCAGAAGCAGTTAAGGAATGGAATTGACATTTATAGTTTAAGTAGACTAATGGGGCATTTTGATACGCAAATAACTTCTAAGTATCTAAGGGGATTACAACAAGAGGATATACTAGAAATAGGACGTATCCATAGTCCGCTAAATGGATTGAAAATAAAACATGGGTCAAGGTAAGGGGGATGATGACAAACCATCATAACATTGATCTAGACGATGCAATAACCATACGCATGCTACAGATCGCTCAGCGCCATTGTAAGCTTGCATTAGAGCATGGACAAGTAAATACTTTGTCTGATCGCCGCATAGCCCTCAATCAAGACATACAGCGGCTAAGAGCAGAGAGAGAGGCCTTGCTCAACAAATATAAGGTGACTAAAGGGAGATGAATGTATGGTTACTTCGAACGATGTAAGCGAAGAAGAAAAAAATCTTTTTGAAAAATACAAGTCTTTGGGCAGAGATGCCAGCGAAATGTTACGTAAGCATATGACTTATGATCATGTCATTAATGTTATTCAACAAGTGGTAAAGGAAGAAGGGGTGAATCTGCATATCCCAACATTAGAAAAAATTCTTTTAAGTCATGATGGGGAGTTAGGTATTATAAAAACTGAACTTATGCTGAATGAGCTGGAAAGAAGTAAGATTACTATTCAACTAGGAGAAATATTTTGGGATTTGCACGAAGCCTATCCTGATGAGTGAGTAACCTTATTCAGAATGCTGCTGAGAAGCATTTATGTATGGTTTGACGCTCGTCAATCAGACAGAGTGTGTAAATTATTATCTGATTAATAGTAGCGCTTAAAACTGTGCTGGAGCGTGTTGAAGGATTGAAGTCAGGAATTGTGGCATTTGAAAAGGAATAACGAAAGAAACCTTGCCGCGATTATGCAGCAAGGTTTCTGTGCAATCCATCCCACCCTCATCGACAAGTTGATGGATTACTCTTTTTGTTCGAAGAGAGAGTTGACAACCAATGGGTTGATACTAAGATTTACCCTAAGTTAACATTGTCAGGCTATTTGATTGATTCCCCAACAGGGGAAAGGGGCGAAGCCCCAATAAGCGTAAGCGACACAAGGCGTTAGCCGCCCGTTTTAGCAAATCCCTTTGCTAAGAGATTTATAAGAACGTATTAAAGATTTATTAAAACATATTATATCGGAATTTCTGGGCAAAATATCACGCCGCGAGGACTCCACTGGAGCCGTTTTGGAGTAAAATATCACGGTGAGGCAATTCTGATTTTACTCCTTATTCCTTGTCGTATAAGGCTTTGTGTAACTTCAGCCAGTGTATCCCGTTTTCGGGGCGAAATATCACGCTCAGAGTACCCATCAAGACCGATTTTTGGGCAAAATATCACGGGTAGTCTATTCCTCGTAATAATCGGATTATCCCTTACTTTTAAAGTGGGGTTCTGAGATATTAAACTCTAATTATTATTGTGTTTTTTGGGGTTGATTTTGATTATGTATCCTACTCTCAGTGCGTGCCCCCATCACGATGTGCTTGAGAGCGTGTCACGTATGGTTGTATGCTCTCAGAAGTACTTTGATAGGGGGAAGTTGGTTAGTCAATTTGGACAGCGTAGAGTTATGCTGGAGAGGCTTATGGAGTTGGTATAAATAATTATGTCATTTTACATACATTTCAATAATCCGCTGTTTAAGATACTCCTTGTTTCATGTTATTGCATACATTCAAGATAAAATAGAAAAATTGAGATTGTAGTAAGTATAATATTTTTCCTTTGATACCAACTCAGCAATGTTATATGACAAAAAAACTTTTTAGTATGAAGATACCGTCCTCGCTTTTAACACCTCCAAGTTCAGCAAGTGATTTATCATAAATTATTGATCCTCCTCCGTTACGTCCACAATTTCCATTATTTTCGATATGTCTTTAATGTTAAAATGATTAGCTATTTTATCAATAATCGGTATGTTAATTTCCGTTCGTGCATTACGACACATATCAGATAGAGTTGCTTGTCTAACCTCAATTAGTTGTGCGAGTTTGTTTTGACTTATTCCATGCTCTTTGATTAACTCATCAAGTTTAAGGCGTAGCTTTAACATTTGTATATCGCTCCTTAAGAGTTGACATTATACGATCTAACGTATAACATATAATCTATACGCTAGATCGTATAAAACAACCATAGCACTCTTTATCAGAAGAATCTACACTTTTCTGCTAATTTTCTGCGTCCATAATTCACATTCAAACAAAAGGAGCGATTTTTAATGACAACTTTAACAAAAAAATATCAACAAAAAACCGCATCACTTTACGACTCATACGACTCATACGACTCCATACTAGTTAATCTATCCACTTCAAAACAGGCATGGTTTGATATGATGAAATGGAATGGTATCAACTACATATGGATAGAGATGCTGGACTTTCTAATACAGTCCGAAGCTGATCTTCATAATTGGAATAGTTGGTGGAGTGGAAATATTGATGATCTAATTGCTAACATTAGTGATTATCGACAACATAGAATAAAACAGAGCCATGTAAATTTAACATTGCTACAGTTTCAAGAACTTTATCAAGATAACATTAAGGAAGCACTGGAACGGCTTTTTGTCGAACCGATTTATGATTGTGTGATTGAAAAGCTGAGTTTGGCAGGAATAAAAAGCGAACGGATTTATGAACTGAGGGTGCAAGGGAAAATTGAACGCTTATCTGGAGTATTTGCTTTTTTAGGAGAGGGAGAGCTTGCTTAATACGAAAACAAGAGGGCAGAAATGCCCTCTTGTTATTTTTAATAGTTTATGATAGTCTCACAGATAAATGAAGATAAAGATATTCCAATATAAAAATAATACCTCTTGAAAAGGATATTGTCAATACTTTTTTCGAAAAATTAAAAATCGAAATGAATTTAGTAAAGGAGAATAAAAATAATGATCGTGACGCACTTTCAAGATAATAACAACAAATATGAGGACTTGGTCGAAACTTTTTTGAAACAGGAGTATTCCGATATAAAGAGTCTGCGGAATGTTAAGAACTTAATTAAGATATATTGTGATGCGAGTACAGGTAATCCTAATAATAAAGCCATAGGTATTGGGATAAGTATAGTTGGGCAAAAAAAGGTCTTTTTTGAATCAGAGATTCAAAAAGTTGAAAAAAACAATATTGATTCAATTTATGGAGAGTTGCTGGCAGTTGAATTTGCCACAAAAAAATTATATAAAATGCTGGAAGATAACACTTATAACCTAGCCAAATTGGAGAGGGTGATAATATATAGCGATTGTATTGGAATAGATCGTTTAATATCAAAGGCATTGATTTCAAAAGAAATATTTACTGAAGTAGTAACTCGAATAAATGAACAATTACAGATATTATCAGATAGTTATCCTAAATTAATCTTCACAGTAAAATATCTAACTCAAGGAAAAAAGTGTTTTTATTATAAAATGGCTGACCGGATTTCAAAGGGAGTAATCGCGAGGGAACTTATAACAACCTCTTATAATAAAGAGAACTTTTTTATTGATAGATTTAAAAGTGAGCTTACCAAAATCAAGACAGAATTAATGTCAATAAAAAATAGTGGACTTGATTCTGATTATATGGTTTGTAACATTGACGAAAAAATTGCTAAGCTTGAACATTTATTTTCTGTGAATAGATTGGATTTGGAAATTTGTTGGGGGAAGCTTAGCACATTAGAACGAGAAATATGCCGTTTAAAAAGTATCGATGAGGCTATTTGACATGAAGGATAAGTTCCAAATTGCAGAAAATACTCTGTATCTAGTCGCAGTGCATCATCGCGTACACCCAAATCATGTTCAAGATGAAATAAGTTTAAACAGTGTTATCAAGATATTGGAAGTACTTTAACGACTTTTTTCGAAACGATCTTTATGTTTGTGTGCAAAAAAACTGGCGACGGCAGAAATTAGCAGCAAACGTATTTATGATATGAGGTTACATGGTAAGATTGGGTGTTTATCTGGGATATTTGTGTTTACGTAACATTATTAATGATTATTGGTAATTATGGTGGATAGTACCTTAAAGGAGGGGTTTTAATTGGGATTTATTCCTGCAAAATGTTACTATTGCGGAACGGTTGGTCAACTGCTAGAAGTGAAAGCCTATGTCAAAGACAGTAGTGGTAGTCTAATCAGTAACAACGTTCCTGCCTATGAATGTCAAGAATGTGGAAAGGTAACTTATACGCAAGAAAGCTATAGTGCTACAGAACGGGCGTATAAGCTTAATAATAAAAAGAGTAACTGATTTTATTCACAGAGGAGCGTTTTGAACTGTAGACTATGCCGACTATCGGGTGGTCTATTTTTTATTTTCAAAAAAACTCTTGACATGGGAATTTAGGATAAAGCTTCATAAAATACTGAAAAAATAATAACTTATTTAGAGAAAAGTCCTGAAACGCCATTTGCTATATTAATAATACGGTTTGAATGACAAAATGAACTAACCGAATCTCGGTATATTCCATAGAAAATAAAAATTAAATTTAATTCTGTTGACAAGAAGGGGTTAGTTTAGGAATGAGGGGCTCTCCATTATGACACTTTTAAGTAAAATTAGGATTTCAAATTAGATTCAGTTATGACAGATCAGCTTCCATTTAGGATATACCCGGGATGTTTGAAAAGGAGTAACAATTCTTTATTTTACCTCTAAAAAGAAACTATACACCGTTAAATTATGGCTGACGTATTATTCAATAATTAATTTGATCTGGGAGATGAGATGTGCCACATCATCTTCTAAAGAGGACATATTAAATTTATTAATATGTCCTCTTTAATAACTGTTAATAACTCTTGGTGAACATATTTCACCAATGAAGCGGCTGCGCCTTAAACGCTTCGCTTTTTGCCCTTCGGGCTTGAAATAAAAACATAAAAAATTAGGAGGAATTTATGTGGAAAGAGTCTATGGAAATATGAAAATCAAATCTAATTGGTTTGATAGCAAAAAGAAAAATAGGAAAATTGCAGCGATTGGTTATAAGGGGCTTAATTTGTATCTGAGTCTTGGAAAGTATAGATTAGTTAGATTAACAAATAATATTGAATTTAGGATTCACGTAACCATTAGTACATTAAGAAAAGAGACGGGGTATTCTTCCAAAGAAATTATAGAATTGCTTAAGATTTTGATAAATCAGAAAATTATTAGACTGATTAAGCCTACACGTTGGGATAGATTGTATGATGCCGATGGTAAGTTAAAAAGTAATGAACAACTTGTTATTTTAGCAACAGATGTTCCAGTTACTACTAGGGTAACATCTGATGATGGGAAGATAGAAGATCAAATCAAGAGCGATGAGGATTATTATATTTCTGTTGATCTAGATATGCTTGAATATTATAAAACAGTTGGGCTAGATGAGAGGTACTTCCCTCTGTACTGCTTACTTAGAAAACTATCAAATGGTACGGAGGGAAAGGCATTTATGACTATACATAATATGGCTGAGACGCTCTCTATGCACCACGATACAATTCATAAATATATTAAAATACTTAATAAAATGCAATTACTATGCTCAGATAAGACAAAGAACAAGAAAGATGGTTTTATGTTTGAACATCGACTTTGCGGTTCGGTTTCACAATATAATGAATTTCAATATGCACATAAAAATACAATGATGAGAAATACAAAACGATGGAAACTAGATTGTGATATAGAAAAAATTATGGAGAGTAATATAGAAGAATTAGAACTTTACTATGGTGAGAGTGATTTGGAGGAGACAACCAGCAGTGAATCTGTTGAGTATGAACAATCATTTGAAAATTGCGATGGAGAATATGAGATAGTATAAAATGATACGGAAATATTACTAATCAAAATTTATGGAGGCAGCGATTATAGTCCTGCGATGCCCGAGTTGTTAGTGTTACGATGAGTTGAAAATAGAAGAACTTATTAAAAATGAACAACTTTTATCGCTTGAGCGATAGGTTCCATGCCATAAAGAATGGTGTGAAAATTTACTATTCTATCGTAGAGAGACACAGAATTACATGCCCATGCAGTGGTTAATCTCAAAGCAAGATCCCAAATTCAATTAAAATGGTTCCAAAAACCTTCGTATATGAGACTATTGTTGAAGCAGCCTAAACGGACTTAAATCTATTAGATATTAGTTCCTTAACTCGTTTCAAAAACTTAGTTCCAATAACGAACCTGTTTATGATACAATATAGTTACAAATGAAACTAAGGAGTGGTTTGAAATGAAAATCGGATATGCAAGGGTATCGACGATAGATCAGTCGTTGGATATGCAACTAGATGCGCTCAATAATGAAGGGTGTGAGCGTATCTACACGGAGAAAGCCAGTGGTGCAAAAGATGATCGTAAGGAATTGCAACGCGCATTAGACTCGTTAAGACAAGGTGATGTGTTTATAGTATATAAGCTTGATAGGTTAGCACGCTCTACTAAGAAGTTGATTGAAGTATACGAGCAATTGACTGAACTAGGTGTTGAATTGGTCAGTATCCGTGATGGCTTGGATACAACTACACCTACTGGAAGAGCAATGTTCAAGATGATAGGAGTCATAGCGGAACTGGAGCGTGAAATGATCGTAGAGCGCACTAAAGCCGGATTAGCAGCTTCTAGAGCGAGAGGGAGAAAAGGAGGAAGACCAAAGACAGATCAGAAGAAGATTGAACAGGCTTTGAAATTATATGACAGTCAGAAGCATTCAATTGCTGAAATTGAAGAGATGACAGGTGTAAAGAAGGCAACGCTGTATAGAGCCATAAATAATCGAAAAACAGTATAGATTCATAAAAGAGCATTCGCGAATGCTCTTTATTCATTTCATTAAATAGGCATGGGGGGGATAGTTTAGATCTGACAGGCATATCAAATGCCAATATATTGCAGTGACTGTTATTCCGCGACGGGTCATTTAATAGAGGAAAGTTAATAACGCCTGAATGTAAATAATAAAAATTACTATTTACATTTCTGTGAGTAGTGTGATATAATAGGAATACAGGGATTTTTAGTACGGATTATTGAAAGCGCTTTCATGATGGCTGGGAATTGGTCATAAGTAAACGAAAGGGATGTGTCATGGTAAAAGTGAAAAGAATGAACGTCAGCAAAGAAGCAAAGGAATTGAAGAAATCGAAAGGAGCGGGGTGGTGCAAGATAGACGAATTACATTGTAATGAGATTGCAAGGCAAATCAAACTTCAAGGCAAAAATAAAGAATTAAATGACAATGAGATAATAGAAATGCTAGCTCTGCTGCTTAACTCATGTAGATACTCTCTTGCCAGAGTTAAGAATAAGTGCAAGAGAACGTATTACGGAAAATTCCATCAATTTTCTAATCCACGGGAGATGATGGGAGCGCTAATCCAACACTCTGGTTTCCTAAGTGAATGGATTGTTCAGTATAAGATGTATAAAGAAAAGAAGATGAGATTAGATCACAGACCAACAGTTGGAAGGATTGACCATGATGAAGGATACACCTTAGACAATATTGAAGTACAGGCATATGTTACTAATACGGCGCAGAGAGCAGGAGAAAGGTTTTCGACCTCATGTATAGCTTTGGTGGCTACAAATAAAGCACAATCTGCTGTGATTTTTGAATGTCCAAGTGCTACAAGCGCAATTGCTCGAATAAATGAAGTGATGAGTTTAGGGATTACTAAAAATATGTTAAAAGGAAATCTTGAAATAGGCTTGAAGCGTAGAGTAGAGGATTATTCCGTTTTCATTATAGCGAGAGAGCAACTGATTAATACTCCTAATATAGTTGATTTGGAACTGCCTATTATCAGCGTGATTGATGATACAAGTGTTCGATATGCAAGTCTCCCCCTATTACACGATGGAGGAAATGCCAAGGTCATTACGTGGATTGATGAATTTGGTATCGTATATGTTGATTGGGCATACGTAGAAGGATCAATAAATAAAGGAGATAAAACAAAATGGCCATTGTAAGAATTAGTGCAAATAGCGCAAGCTACAATAGTATTTCTGTATCTGCTAGTTTTACTAGCGGTGGAGGCTTGGCAAGTTATTATAGATTTTTCAAGAATGGAATAGGGGATTCGCCATTAATGTCATTTTCAAGCCCTGTGAGTTCAGCGACAAAGTATTGGACATACAGCAGTTTGTCAGGTGACACTTATTACAATCTAAGTGTAACATTCTACGATAAAGGAATGAGGGTTCTTGGAAGCGATTCCATTGGACAAAGGACTTCCTCACCTCCAGATACAACACCACCCACAATCGACAAATGGTTTATGAATGGCAGTGCTTCCCGAACTTCAGTTCCAATGTACGTCTCTGCGTCTGACAATAGAGGTGTGAGTGGTTTTTATTTCTATCTTGATGGTTCTTATCATGGTTCGATGTATGGTTCTAGCGGAGAGTATACTTATACTAACTTGCGTTCAGGAACATCTTATTCGTTTGGGGTTAAGGCTTTCGATACCACTGGAAACACATCAGGTATGGTACAGTATAGGACTTCAACAGCTATGGATTATCCCCCAAGTATACAATCATGGTCTTTGTCTAATACGGGTGTAAACTCTGTACAGATGTACTATTCAGCATCAGATGATCATGGAATTAATTACGTTTATTTATACTTGAATGGGAATCATGTACAAACAAGCTACAGTTCAAACGGAAATTATACATTTACAGGATTACAGCCTGATACGAATTATACATTAGGAGTAAAAGCAGTTGATTCAGCAGGGCAAAGTTCTTCGATGGTAACTTATTCAGTTCGTACCAAAAAGGCAAGACCAACGAATTTCGATTGGGATGCTCCTAAAGTCTCAGGTGGAGACTTTAACATAACCGCTGTAGAGTGGAATAAACTTGCCGCAAAGATAAACGAATTTAGATTTTATAAAAACATGTCTAATTATTCATTTACAAGAGTAACAACAGGCATGGATTTCAAAGCTACATATTATAACGATGTTATAAATGTGATTAATAGTATGAATCCATCAACGGCATTACCAAGTAGCAAAAGTGCAGGAGATAGTATTCTTGCTAGTGATATCAACAGAATAAGAAATTCATTAAATTCAATAAATTGATTAGGTGAGAAGGATTACTTTAATAATGTCAGCAACAACAATTTTAAAAGAAAAGAGAATAAATTTCCAATTTGTAAATTAAGACAGCCATTATGGTTGTCTTTTTATAAAAATGAGAATATTTCCATATAACGCATTTTCTATATGGTAAAATAGAACTATGTAGTCTAGTTCTACCAGAACTCGTTAGGATAAACTATGAGGATGAATGGGGGAAATGGAATGAAATTAGCTGAACTAATTATTAAAAACTATCGAGGTATAGGTCCAGAAGGAATCAGAATAAAAATTGATAATATAATTGCACTTATAGGCAAAAACAATGTGGGTAAGACAACAGTTTTATCTGCATACGAGGCTTTTGCTTCGACAGGGGCAGCATTAAAACTAAAAGATTTTTATAAAGAAGATATTCAAAATAAGCCTGTAATTACAGGGGTTTTTGTTGATGTTTCTGAAGGTGAGTTGGCTAGGAAATGGATACATGATGATGAAGAATTAGGTTATAAGAATTGTATTAAAGCACAATATCGGTGGCCTTCCCCTGATAATCCTGGTGAAAAATTCTCATTCAATCCTGCGACTGGTCAATATGAAAAAGGAGGCATGGGTGGTTTTGATAGTATTTTAACTAGCAAAATTCCTACTCCTCTTAAAATTTCTCCACTTGATAATCCATTAGAATTAGAGAAAAAGATTCTTGAAATACTTATAGATGCTATAAAGCAAAACACTAAAAAAGATAATTCTAAAGTGCAACAACTCTTAGCTGATATTAGAAAGTTAGCTGAAGACGTTCAAACTGAAATCTCAGAAGATTTATCCAATTCGTGTAAAATGGTATCTGAAGAAATGACAAAAGTATTTCCAGAGGCAACGGTCATTCAAATTGATCCACAAGCTAGTAAAATTGAACCAGATAAACTCATAGGTAGTGGAAGTTTTATACGATTGGGAAGTAGTGAACACCATTTAGCACCACTGTCTAACCATGGTACAGGTCTACAAAGAACTTTTCTATGGTCTGCGTTAAAAATGCTTGCAGAAACAGGACGACACCAAGTGAAAAAGAAAACAGTTGGTGCAGGAACTCAGAAAATTTTATTACTTGAAGAACCCGAAGCGTTTTTACATCCAAGTGCCATACGGAGTGCTATGGAATCTCTGTATACAATTGCGGAGCATGCTGACTGGCAAATTATGATTTCAACTCATTCGCCTATTTTCATCGATCTAACAAAAGATCATACGACCATCATTAGAATTGAAAAAAGTCCTAATACTAATCATGCTGTCCATACATTTTCAACGGATGATGTGAAATTTACTCTAGACGATAAAGAAAATTTAAAAATGTTGAATTACTGTAATCCATACTTTAACGAGTTTTTCTTTTCGACTAATAATTTATTAGTTGAAGGAGAAACAGAAGTTACAGTAGTTAAATCGCTTATGCAATCTGGGAAAATTGAAAAGGATTGTGTTCACGTTATAAATTGCTTGGGGAAAGCGAATATAGTTACTGTTTCAAAAATACTCAATCACTTCAAGGTCAACTATAGTGTTCTTCATGATGCAGATAGTCCAAAGGTCAAAAGAGATGGAAAATACATAGTAAATTCAATGTGGACTATTAATCAAAAGATTAATAAAGAAATTGAGATTGGAAAATCGAAGGGCTTAAATATAAAGACATTCTTATCAGTTCCGAATTTTGAGGGAGAATACTTTAAAGGTGTTACAGGCAGTTCTAAGCCTTTTGGAGCATGGAAAATATTTTCTGATGATACTAACGATGTTGTTGATAGATTTGCTCAAATTATAAACAGAATAGTAGGAAAAGAAGAGAAATGCGCTGTTGAATACTATAATCTAGTTGATTTAACCAAAAGGGTTAGTAAATATGTTGTTGAAAATGCTTTATATAAAGAACCTATATGGTCTATTACTGAAGAAGACATAGCATCTATTGTTAATGAGTAACGCTATATAATTCATTCATTCAAAGAGCCGTAAGACGAAAGTGGAATGAGGCAGCGTAAGATTTTGAGAAAAGAATTGTAGAATATAAAATTTATGAAGAGAGTAGTAAATCGATGGGAAATATTTACAAATATAATTTTGTGGTAATGTAAATGGAGATGAATTTCGGTCACACAAAAAGTATTCGAGTATTAACTGCTTACTCATTAATATATTGATCAGGTGTTATCAGTAAGGCAGGCTTATATAAAATTCAAATTTCAATCAGCTTACCTCCAAATAAAGTGCCTGATTTTTTAAGAGAAAACCGCACCTAGCCAAATTCCTCTAGTGCGGTTTTCAGTATTATTACTTTCCTTTGAAAGTTTCAAGTATATCGTTAAGAATGTGGTGGATCAGGAGGTTGTTAGATTGAGTGACACGGATGATAAGGTATTTTTATTGGGTTGTTTGGGGTCAATAGTAATCTTTATTCTGCTGTGGGTAATAACTGATAACTTTATTGTAGCATTTTTTATTGGATTTGCTCTTGCCTTGGTTTCTAATTTGTATGCTGCCAAGAAGAAGAGAGAACAGAATGAAAAAGAAGAAACGTTATTAATGATTCATCTCAAAACTGTTAGAGATTTTACAGCATCACAACATTACATAACAGAAGACAAGAAGCATCTGGTCGCAGTAGATACAGTCGTTAAGAAAGTTTGCTTTGTAGATGACAGGTATGGTGGAAGAGTGAAGGTATATTCATATAAAGATCTAGTGCGTTCTGAAATCGTTGAAGATGGGCACTCTGTAACGACCACATCTAGAGCAAGCCAACTTGGAGGCGCTATCCTTGGAGGTATGGTTGCAGGAGGGGCTGGAGCCATGATAGGGGCTTTAACTGGAAGAAAAAGCACAAGTTCAGAGGTGAAAAATATCACTCTACAAGTTACTTTGGATGATATAGAGGAGCCACTAAGGTACATTCGATTTTTATATGTAGTTACACCTATTTCGAAAAACACTGAGATGTACCAAAATGCTTCAAAGGAAGCTAATCATTGGCATGGTTTAATAAGCGTACTAATTAGGCGAGCAGACGAATTTACACATTGAGATGAATCTACTATATGAGAAAGAGTAGTGATATTTAGATGAAACAAAAGGTCTTGTTAATTATATTGGTGCTTATGATTATATCTGGTTGTGGAGCGACTTACGATTTGTCTATACACACTTCAAAAGTTAATGAGATCGTTAACAATAATGAGCTAACCAAATACATTAGTTATTATGAGCCTTTAGAAAGGCATGATATTTTAGTTCAAAGAAGTGAGAAAAAAATTAGCTCTGAATATGTAGATGGAGAAGTGTACGAGTATACTGTTTTAGTTGATGTAAATGATGCTTTTCTAACAGCTTCAAGAACGACACAATTTGATTTTGTTGATAGAATAGCAGATATTTTCGACGATTCAATAGCGGGTGAGGGAACATCTTTTATAGGAATATACGATAAAGTCATTATTACTACAATCAATGATGATCCTAATTTTGCGAAGTCTATGAATATACATGAAGTCAGAAAGTTAGATAATGAAACAAGAGATGAGTATAGATTGGCTTACTATGACTCAGAAGGAAAACCTGTTTATGAGTGAATCTTGTATTATATGTCTCGTTAAGAGTGACACAATATTGTGTCACTTTTTTGCTCAGCAATGAAGAAATAGCATATGAAGATTGAGGGGTCAATGCTTTATTTGATCCACCAACGAATTATTTTTCCCAACCTTCATATTATGCAAATAGATTTCCGATTTGAAAACAAACAATGATTAATTATTGTATTGTTAACAGAAAGATTTTTCAACTAAAGCTAATTATAGTCGAGGGTTCAAGTCATTCGGTTTACTCCAAATCTGGGGATTAATAACAACTTTAAAGAATTGTTTAAAGGGCTAACACTCTCAGATGCAATCGACATTTTTGAACAGAAAAAAATAACAAGTAATAATGTTGACCTGTATAATCCAATTATTTTATCTCTTCTCGAATATAAAACGAAACATGTAAAGAATGAAAAAATCGTATTTTAATGATTTTGTTGATGAAGCTAATGAGTATCCTGAAGGAAAGGTTAAGTGAATTATCGGTGTTTGAGTAAAGAAACAAAGAGCAACTGGAATCAAATTATGTAAAGTGGAAAAGCAAATAAATAAAAGATATGAAATTCATTAACATGTTAGGGTTTGAAAAGAATGATTTCTACAAAATTGTTAAAGAGTATGAGGATGGAATATTCAATTGCATTTTTGCGGAATGAATATCTAACTCATGCGAATTTTTAAGGAAAATGAAGGGAAATAGCGGATGATGCAGAAAGATTATTGCTAAAGGGAGGGAAGTCTATGAAAAAAATACTTTCCCATGATTTAAGAGAAAAAGCTGGTTCTGACAGTTATAACCGATTTGATTATCAGGTACATTGGATTGTATATCATATGATTAATCAATACAGAAGTAACTCCCAATTTCTTATTTTCTGTGAATATCATGATGATATGGCTAAGCTTTCAGATATTGAGAATCCGCATTGTGCAGAGTTCTTTCAAATAAAAACTGCGGAGAGATACTCAGAGTGGACATTATCAAGATTAACTAAAACAACGAAAAAAAGAGGAGGGGTTATAAAACATAGTTTTTTAGGCTTTATTTTTTATAATTTCATGCAGTTTGAATCCGACTGTAGTAAGTGTCATTTTGTTTCGAACATTGGAATTGACACTAGATTACTTGAATGGCAGGCACTAATTGAAGATGACAAGATAGTTAAGACTGAGAATCCAGTTCTCTATGAAGAAATAAAGACATTAATTAAAAACGAATATCAAGATATTGAAAGTGTGAAGTTTGAAGAAACATTTGATAACTTTATACAGAATACATTTATCTATGATGGTGATCTTACTCTACAAAATTATGAAAAGGTTGTAGCTGGTGAATTTTTTAATTTACTTGAAAACGACGACTTGTATACATCGAATAGCAATAAAATATTAAAAGATATTATTGAGATTGTAAGAAAAAAAAGTAAAACAAAAATTGATATACCGATAAGTTTCAAAAAACTTAGTGAGAAAAAAGGTATATCATCAGATGTTTTTTCTGCAATAAAGAGTAGTATAAAAAAGGTATCAAGTAAGAGATTTTTTGAAGAATATTCAGAATTTTTGGATGAATTAGGTCTATCAACTCAGAAGAAGAAATTATTATTGCGTGAACTTAAAGTACATCGTCAAAATCTTCTAAATGTTGAAATGACTTTATATCAAGATGTCATAGTAAATATAATTGAGACTTTAGATAAGATCATAATAGATAATTATTCTAAGATAGATGATATTCCCTTTTTACAGGATAAGGTGTTTACTATCTGTGACAAATTTATAGAAGAGCACACTGACATTATTAGCACAGTACGCTTGGAGGCAATATTTTATGAGCGACTCATTTCGGAAGATGCAACAATATAAAAGACTTATACGAAAATTGCGCTTGTTAAAGGAGGGTAGAGTTAGTGGAAAGATTTATGATAAAAAAACTAATAGTAATAAGTGATATAGAAAAAGCATCAAGGGAAGTGAATTTTGATAAAGGATTAAATATTATTATCGGTGGGAATAAGACAGGAAAATCATCTTTGATAAAGAGCATATTTTATACATTTGGTTGTGAAGTGAAATTCGAGTCCGACTGGAAAAAGTTGATTAGTAAATACATAATATATTTCTCATATGGCATGAATGAATATTGTATTACTCGTAGCACTAAAATTTTCACAATATTTAAATTATCAGGAAATTCCAATGGAATTATAAAAGTACAGGAAACTGATGTTTTTCACGATTATAGTAGGACGTTTATGGATATTCTGGGTGTTAGCATGGATTGTCTAACTACTAAAGGCAAAATGATAAGTGCAACACCTCCACTGCTCTTTAGATTTCAATATATAGACCAAGATATTGGATGGAGTAAAATTGGCGAAAGTTTCACCAACATGAAGTACATTGAACAATGGAAAAGTAATACGAATAAGTACGTTGTAGGCTTTCAAGGTGAAGATTACTACACTGCTCGACAAGAACTTAATATCGTAAAAGATAAAATAGAAAACACGAAAGTAAAATTAAATCACTTTAATGAGCTTTTAAAGTCAATTGACGACAATTCAAAGTTACCAGATGGATTAAATAATGAACATAATTATACTGCAAATAATTCAACTAGATTGCTCTTTGAAGAATTGAACGTTAAAGAAAAGGAGAAGATTGAACGTGAAGGTCAAATATACTCTTTAAAGAATCTTAGATATGAAAAAAACTTGGAATTGACTTCAATAAAATCGCTGGTTAAAGAATTAGAAGATGACCATACTTTTGCTTTAGAGCAAAATGATACAATCAAATGTCCTTTTTGTGGTTATGATCATGAAAATACTATGATTGAACGTATTGAAATTGTTAAGGACATTCAATCAGCTAATCAGCTGCTAAAGCAGTTGAGACAAGAGTTAAAGAGAATTGAAGAAGAATTGGATTCATTACATGATAAAAAGTCTCAGGAAGAGAGACGTTACAAATTAATAAAAAATGAGATAGAAAAGAAACAAGACGCCACGTCGATTATAAAAACTTTCAGGGATGAGGGAAAGAAAGAATTACTTAAAAATGGGATTGCTGAAAAGAATAAATTGGAAACCAAACTCTCGCAGGAATTTGGAGAAAAGGCATTAGTTGAAGATAAATTAAAGTCATTTGATTCGAAGAAGCGCAGAACAGAAATTAATAAAAAATTGAAATCTTTCTTCGAAAAAATTCTGGCGGAAGTAAACGTACCATTATCGACAATCAAATTCTCTGATTTTGTTCAGACATTAAACAAACTCGGAAGTGAGCTTCCTCGGATTATCTATGCATATCATGTCGGACTCTATTTATATAATTTAGATAGAGGTAGAAGTGTCTTTAATTTCTTAGTAATCGATACTCCAAATCAACAAGGTCAAGTACTTAAAAATCTTCAGAATATAGATTCTGTACTAAGACATTTATTACTGGAAGAAGGGCAAGTCATATTAGGTACTGAAAGGTTAACTGGTTATGAAGAGGAAGCCTCTACGGTTACTCAACTCGATTACGAGAGAAGATGTTTATTAGCTGAACAATACGAGCATCATGTCAATGTTTATGAAAATTTATACAGGGAATCCCTTGAGTAGATGATAGTATCAACAGTAGATTTATTTCGATAGTGGCCGACTTGCTGTTGGATTAAAAAAAGTTTATTGAAAGGGATAGCCGCTTATTGAGGCGGTGTTTTTAGTTATCGTTATATTTTTATCCTTTTCGATCTCATTCATTAAATTTATTATTGACCCATTAATGGTAGAATCTTATTAAACTAGTCTGAACTGGATAATGATTTAGGGTCTTCATTAAGACTACAACAGAAAATATAATGATAAATACGAGCCTTCAAATGATATTGTGAAAGGGAGATATTTATGCAAGTTTACTGTAGCGAATGTAAACGGAAGACGTATCATGAGGGGGTAATAGTACCTTATGAACTAAAATCGAGTGTATATGATGAACTTCAATGGATAGAAAAATATCATATTGTAAAATGTGGAGGATGTAAAACGGTTGCATTCGTGAAACAGTATGGTGATGAGGATATGTGGGAAGAAACTCCTTGGGGAGATAGAGAGTATACCCATATATACACTGTCTACCCAGAAGAGCCTATACATAAACAAGAACAGCATGTCGCTAAAAAATTTATTAAAGTTCCTGCCTTTATAGAAGATTTATATATTGAAGTTGTAGGGGCATATAACAACAATTCAATGATTTTATGTTCTATAGGTTTGCGAATGATTATAGAAGCTATTTGCAAGGATAAAGGAATTAGTAATATTCCATTAACCAATCAAGATGGAACTCCAAAGAGAGATGATGTTACTGGAGAGTATAAGTATAGATTTCTAGGATTAGCTGAAAAACTAAATACTCTTTTATCGAATGGATATATTACGCAAGTCCAGTACCAGGTACTACAACAAATAAAAGATTTAGGGAATGAAACTGCGCATGAAATAACAAGACATAGTGACTTAATTATCAAAGAAGCTTTGGGGGTGCTGGAAAATATGCTTTACAATATATTTGATTTAGCTAGCATTGAGATTTTTAAGAAGTAAGATGAAATGTTTGAGGGACTTCTTAGTGATAGCTGATAAGTATCAGGTTTTAATGGATTGATTATACTAAAGTAATAATTATACTCCTACCTGACCATATCCTTGGTACACAAATCTTCGGTAACGATTACAACATTAGCTATTTTTTTGTCGACACGATCAACATCAGCAAGACTAAGCCAATAAAGTAGTTGAAGACACTGGTTTTACCCGCTACAATTGATATACAAAAATAACGCAACAATTGAATAGTAATTTACTCTATTAAAATACACGGTTGGTATCCGTGCAGTAACGTCCATCGACGGAATGACTGCGGACTGGGCTCGTATTCCGTGGGATGTTCTTGAGAAAATTTCCGTTCGAATTGTCAATGAGGTAGATAACGTAAACCGTATTGTGTACGATGTTACGTCCAAACCGCCAGCAACGATCGAGTGGGAGTAGTCTCTCTGACAGCTTAGAACTAGAATGAGCGGCATGCACCTCCAGCCAGGATGAAGATGATTCTGCAAATGCGGATACTTCAGCTAGCTGGGGGTGTTTTTTTATGGGAATAGGGCTCATTGACTACGTCCGCTGTGAAGATAACGTCAATTTCCGAACGATTTAAATAATCAAAACGATTAACATTCGCTTTTACTGTTGACAAGATTCGAGCTTCGTCCTAGAATGAGTTTAGTAAATGACAACAACGATAAGTGCTTTTTCGTATAATCCTGGGAATCGGCCCGGGAGTCTCTACAAGGTCACCGTAATGATCTGGCTACGAAAAGAAGAGCTGCAAAGGTGCAAATGCGGATATGCTGCATCCGGAGTGTGAATGAATGATTTTGTTCAGGTTCCGGATGGAAGTGTGTGGTGCGATGCATGGTTGTTAAGCGACTCTTTTTTTGAAGCGGGTGCCCTGGGAGAATTCTTCTCAGGGCTTTTTTTCGTCGTTGGTCACTAATTTTAAGGGGGATATCTCAACAATGGAGCGTTTCTTTAAACTAAAGGAACACGGAACAAATGTCAGAACCGAGATTATCGCAGGATTGACGACCTTCATGACGATGGCTTACATTCTTTTTGTCAACAACCTGTTTCTCGGACCTGATGGTGCGGGCATTCCGCAAGAAGGCGTATTTTTCGCCACAGCAGTAGGTGCGGGTCTCGTAACGATTGTGATGGGATTGTTCGTTAACATTCCGA
>NZ_CP093336.1:995000-1680000 GCF_022637315.1 Paenibacillus sp. N3/727
ATGTCCGTCCAAGCAGTGAGGCTGATGTGTAGGCAAATCCGCACATCGTTAAGGCTAGGCTGTGATGGGGAGTGAAAATTATAGTAGCGAAGGTCATGATCTCACACTGCCAAGAAAAGCCTCTAGTCAGGTGAAGGTGCCCGTACCGCAAACCGACACAGGTAGGCGAGAAGAGAATTCTAAGGCGCGCGGAAGAACTCTCGTTAAGGAACTCGGCAAAATGACCCCGTAACTTCGGGAGAAGGGGTGCCCCGGTAGTGTGAATAGCACGAGGGGGCCGCAGTGAAAAGGCCCAAGCGACTGTTTAACAAAAACACAGGTCTGTGCGAAGCCGTAAGGCGAAGTATACGGGCTGACGCCTGCCCGGTGCTGGAAGGTTAAGGGGAGTGGTTAGGAGCAATCCGAAGCTATGAACCGAAGCCCCAGTAAACGGCGGCCGTAACTATAACGGTCCTAAGGTAGCGAAATTCCTTGTCAGGTAAATTCTGACCCGCACGAATGGCGTAACGATTTGGGCGCTGTCTCAACGAGAGATCCGGTGAAATTTTAATACCTGTGAAGATGCAGGTTACCCGCGACAAGACGGAAAGACCCCATGGAGCTTTACTGCAGCTTGATATTGGATTTGGGTACGATCTGTACAGGATAGGTGGGAGCCTAAGAAACAGGAGCGCAAGCTTCTGTGGAGGCGCCGTTGGGATACCACCCTGATCGTATCTAGGTTCTAACCTAGTACCGTGAACCGGTGCGGGGACAGTGTCTGGTGGGCAGTTTGACTGGGGCGGTCGCCTCCTAAAGAGTAACGGAGGCGCCCCAAGGTTCCCTCAGAATGGTTGGAAATCATTCGAAGAGTGCAAAGGCATAAGGGAGCTTGACTGCGAGACCTACAAGTCGAGCAGGGACGAAAGTCGGGCTTAGTGATCCGGTGGTACCGCATGGAAGGGCCATCGCTCAACGGATAAAAGCTACCCTGGGGATAACAGGCTTATCTCCCCCAAGAGTCCACATCGACGGGGAGGTTTGGCACCTCGATGTCGGCTCATCGCATCCTGGGGCTGAAGTAGGTCCCAAGGGTTGGGCTGTTCGCCCATTAAAGCGGTACGCGAGCTGGGTTCAGAACGTCGTGAGACAGTTCGGTCCCTATCTGTCGTGGGCGTAGGAAATTTGAGAGGAGCTGTCCTTAGTACGAGAGGACCGGGATGGACGTACCGCTGGTGCACCAGTTGTTCCGCCAGGAGCATGGCTGGGTAGCTACGTACGGAAGGGATAAGCGCTGAAAGCATCTAAGCGTGAAGCCCCCCTCAAGATGAGATTTCCCAATTAGTAAGACCCCTTGAAGACGACGAGGTAGATAGGTTGGAGGTGGAAGTGCAGTAATGCATGGAGCTGACCAATACTAATCGGTCGAGGGCTTATCCTAAAAGTTTCACGAAGTGAAGCTTGCATCGAAAGCATACGCTTTGAACTACGGTGTGAGGTACTTCGGAAACACTATTCGCAAATAACGTTTCGTATCTAGTTTTCAAGTGATCAAACACTTGATCCGTTTGGTGGCGATAGCGGAAGGGTTCCACGCGTACCCATCCCGAACACGACCGTTAAGCCTTCCAGCGCCGATGGTACTTGGACCGAAGGGTCCCGGGAGAGTAGGACGTCGCCAAGCGAACAACCGGAGAAACCACTATCGAGCAATCGATAGTGGTTTTTTTTAGAGATAAGAAAGGTTTAGCTTCGTTGATTCTTTATAAGATGGCTAATATTAGGTATATAATATATATAATCTGAGTTTTTTTGCAGATGATTCGTAATTATTTGATAATATTAGTACCAAGTACTAGTACTTGGTGATATAATAAATACAAAAGATGGAGGTGTGCACTGTGACTCAATCAAAATCAAAAATTACTGCAATTGGGACGTATGTTCCTGACAAGGTGTTGGCAAATGCTGATTTGGAGAAGCTTGTTGAGACAAGCGATGAATGGATTGTACAGCGTACAGGCATGAGGGAGCGTCGTATTGCTGAACCAGAACAGTATGTATCCGATCTAGCGGTTGGTGCAGTTAGAGATATGATACAGCGTTACGGTGTAGATGTCATTGACTCTGATATGATTCTTGTGGCCACGAGCACACCTGATTATTCTTTTCCGAGCACCGCCTCCCGAGTTCAATCTCAATTGGGGATTAAAAGTACTGGAGCGCTTGATCTCAATGCCGCCTGTGCTGGATTTGTATATGCCCTTCAATTAGCTGATGGCTTGGTTACAAGCGGAATGTATCGTAAAGTTTTGGTCATCGGCGCAGAGACGTTATCCAAAATTACTGATTATAGTGATCGGACAACATGCGTACTGTTTGGTGACGGGGCAGGAGCAGTTCTTATTGAAAGAGATGAGAATTATTCGGGCTTTGTGGCTTCATTATCAGGTACCTTCGGTGAAGGAGGCATTCATCTATATAAAACAGCTCTCTCCGAGAAGATGGATGGCCGGGAATTGAAAAGCGGCTGCCTAGTTCAGAATGGCCGAGAAATCTACAAATGGGCTGTAAGAAATATCCCGGATGGTATGCGGGTGCTACTGGAAAAGGCAAAAATGAAAGCGGATGAAATAAACTGGTTCGTGCCGCATAGTGCTAATTTACGAATGATCGAAGCGATTTGTGAAAGAGGCCCCATCTCCATGGACAGAACATTAACAAGTGTCGAGTACCGCGGAAATACCTCCGCAGCTTCAATACCTCTAGCTCTGCAATTGGCAATTGATGAGGGTCGCCTAAAATTAGGTGATCATGTGATGCTCTATGGCTTCGGCGGAGGTATGACTTATGCCGGCTCCATTATTCAGTGGTCTATATAGAATCTGGTTTTTCGCAATAGATTAGCCGTATTTAGGCTTACACTGAACTTTCTATGAAAAATAATAAAAACCACGATCAATTCGTGGTTTTTTGCTGTCTTGAGACCACTAGATACGTACAGTAAAGTAGATAGCCGATAGTAATAGTAGATAGACTTCTCTTTTTCATAATACAGCAAAACCCCCTCACGGAGACAGTGCCGCGTTCGATTGAACGAACTGCTTATCACTGTCCATCGTGAGGGGGGGGCGCATTGGATGCTTATTTCGAGCGGCCTTTATTCATCGAGCCCATAATGAGGCTGACGATGAACACGAGCACAACTGCACCAATCAATGCTGGAAGGATGTAGAAGTTGCCGATTACTGGACCCCAAGATCCAAGCAGCAATCCACCGAGCCATGCACCGATAAACCCGGCAATAATGTTACCAATGACACCGCCAGGAATGTCGCGCCCCATAATCAGACCAGCGATCCAACCAATAATACCCCCAACAATTAATGACCAAAGAAATCCCATTCGTATCACCTCGTAAATGATTTATTTGTTTGTGCTTTACTATTAACCAAATGAGTAACTTTTAAACGCAATCAGGTTATAAATAAGGTTAGTTAATTTCATCCACCTTGATGTGACGCGTTTTTTTGTACTTTTGTTTATTATGGAAACCATTAGGTGTGCAAATCATTTGACGAAAATAACTTTCATGATATATATTATTAGTGAAATTAGTTTTCTGTTGATAAGCATTCATTATGATAAATACATGGGAGTGTCTCAAACATGAATAATTCGACTTTGGAAGGGTTAGGCTTAGGCAAAGGACTTGTTGTTTCTTGTCAGGCTTTGGAGGATGAACCGCTTCACAGTTCTTTTATTATGGGGAGAATGGCCGTAGCGGCACGTATAGGTGGTGCAGTAGGAATACGGGCCAATTCGGCAGAGGATATTAAGGAGATCAAAACGCAGGTGGACCTGCCGGTCATCGGGATCGTTAAGAGGGATTATCCGGATTCGAAGGTGTACATTACTCCAACGATGAAGGAAATTGATGAGCTGGTTGGCGCAGGTTCGGATATCATCGCTTTGGATGCGACCACGGACATTCGTCCAGGAGGGCTTCATCTAACAGAACTGATTCAGCAGATTAAGGACAAATATCCACAGCAGTTTCTGATGGCCGATATTTCGACCGTGGAGGAAGCTGTAAAGGCTGAAGAGCTTGGGTTTGATCTGATCGGAACGACGCTAATCGGTTATACAGAGTCTACGGTGGGACAGAAAATGTATAATAACGACTTTGAATTGCTAAAACAAGTCATTCAAGCCGTTAAATCACCGGTTATCGCGGAGGGGAATGTGCTTACACCGGAAATGGCGAAGCGCTGTCTGGAACTCGGCGTATACTGTGTGGTTGTTGGCGGCGCCATTACCAGACCACAGCAAATTACTGAAAGATTCGTTAAACATATTCACTCATAAAAAATGAGAAGCTGATCGTCAGAACGGCTTCGCGCTCCTAATGAAGGGAGGCGAAGCCGTTTTACGTATCAGCTTCTTTTTATATCTTCTCTTAAATTTTCATACAGTGTTTCGAGTGTATCCTAGCGCTTCCGAAACAGCTTCTCATCGTTTAGAAGTAGCATGGAAAGCACATCAAGTACATAAATGATAGCCAGTTGGCTGTTAATGAAATGAGTGTCGCCCATCCGGTGCAGGCTTGGCGTAAATAACGAAATGTCGGAGATATCGGTTAACGGAGTGTGATTATAGTTCGTAATGCTGATCGTTGCGGCACCGTTTTTTTTGCCGATTTTCAGAGCGTCGATAATTTCCGTAGTTTGTCCGGAGTTGGACAATCCGATAATGAGGTCGTTCTCATTCAACAGGGCTGCGCTCCTGATCATCATATGGGAATCAGTCATGGCATCAATCGTAATATTCATCCGCATGAGACGATATTTAAATTCAAGAGCAGATAATCCGGAGCTACCGAGCCCGTATACTTGAACCCGCTGTGCAGTCTTGATCATCCGTACCACATTCTCAAAGTCTTCCTGGTGCATCATATCTGCCGTTGCATTAACAATTTCGTTGTAAAGGCTCTGTACCTGAGTAAAGCCATTACTGTCTCCTGAGGGCTTCTCAGCCTCCCGGCTCAGCCGGATTTTGAAATCAACAAAGCTGTCGCAGTGGATTTTTTTGCAAAATCGGGTGATCGTTGAGGTGGATGAATGCGTGTGGTCAGCCAATTCACGTATATTAATATTTTGTATTGAGCTTTTATGTTGAACGATATAGTCGGCGATTTCTTTTTCTTTCAAGGATAGACTATGGTACTGTAGCTGAAGCTCGTCCAAAACACCTCGGTGCATCATCTTCACCTTCTAAACATTAATAATATTAGTATTTTACCCATTATAGCGCGTATTACTTCTTTAGGTAAGGAGTCAGTCAGTACTGTTTTGAAAACCGTGTAGCGATTGTTTATGATGGAGTAAGACCGCACTTGGTCATCATACAGCATTTATGGATGTTACTGCTTGGTTCAGAACAAAGGAGATGTATATACATAATGATAGCTATATGGACAGAAAATAATATGATCCAATCAGATGATGTCGACTTTAATTCCGTCATTCGTTGGTCCTCGTTACTCGGTCTTATGCAGCGCGCTGCAGATGGACACATTGAAGCATTGGGAGTTAGCAGAGAGCAGCTGGTGGAACACGGCATGGGCTGGATGCTTATAACGCTGGAAGTAGAGATGACCAGTCTGCTACGATACATGGATACTATTGAGATCAGCACATGGAGCAGAGGTTCAAAGGGCGCGCTCTGGAACCGTGATTACCGTTTTAAAAATGCTGCAGGTGAAGAAATCGGTACAGCCCGTTCCGTATGGGCACTCGTGGATATACAGAAACGTAAAATTATGAGACCCTCTGCATTTCCTTACGAGGTGCCAGTTCATACGGAATCAGTTGGTAGTCCTCTGGATAAAGCGGTCATCCCGGAAGGGACACTGATGGAGGACACATATTCTCATACGGTGCGGTACAGCGGTATCGACAGCAATGGCCATTTAAACAACGCACGGTACGCTGATTTATGCTGGGACACGCTTACGGCAGAAGAGCTTAAGAAGAACGTTACCGGATTCAAAATCACATACCATCAAGAGGCAAGGTTGAATGATGAGATGACGTTGAGACGATCTTCCGTAGAAAACAACGCCATTTATGTACAGGGGCTTTCTTCGGAGGGAGCAAACTTTTTTGAAGCAGCCATCGTTTTAGAATAATGAAAAGGGCTGCTTCTCGCATGACGGGTAAACAGCCAGACGTTTCATGGAAGGAGCATGAAATATGTACAACATCATGATCGTCGAGGATGACCCTAAGCTTGCGGAATTGCTGCAATCTCACATACGCAGATACGGGAACGAAGCCATCATTGTTAATGATTTTGACCATGTACTTGAGCGGTTTCAGGAGATCCGACCGCATGTTGTTCTATTGGACGTAAATCTGCCGAGCTTTGACGGTTATTACTGGTGCAGGCAGATTCGCTCCCTCTCGACATGCCCTATCATATTTATATCTGCCAGAAGTGGGACAATGGATCAATTAAGGGCTCTCGAGAATGGTGCCGATGATTATATAACCAAGCCATTTCACTACGACATCGTTATTGCCAAAATCCACAGTCAACTTCGACGAGTTTACGGTGATTATGCCGCTGTATCCGGAGAACGGACCGTAGAGAAGGAGGGGCTTGTTCTATACCCTGAAAGAATGGAGCTTCAATTGGGAGAACAGACCGTGGCTTTGACCAAAAAAGAAACGATACTGCTAGAGACTTTGCTTGGCCGTAGCCCTCGCCTGGTGAGCCGGGAGACCATTCTCGAAAAGCTGTGGGATGATGCTTTTGTCGATGACAATACTTTGAGCGTCAACATTACGCGGGTGCGTAAACGATTGGCAGAGATGGGGATTGAGGATGCGCTGGAAACGGTTCGGGGTTCAGGATACCGGATCAACATCGTGTGGAAGACTGAGCATTCGAAATGAAAAGGTTATTTTGGCGTGAGCACATCCCGCTCATTCTTTTTACCGTTGTGCTTCTTCTGGTTGTACTTCTGGTGTTCTGGTTCGATGGATATGATCACCCGGTCACGGCTTCTTATGCCGTATTTCTTGGACTGTTCATTCTAGGTGGATACTTGATGTACCGGTACTACAGTCATCGTGATTTTTATGAGAGGCTGTCCCGGCCGATGAGGTCCCTGGAGGAATCCATTAAACACAATGAATCGGCTCCGCTGCCTGCGGCCCTGAGTCATCTTATGGAAGAACAGTACCGCCAATACCGGAATCAGCTGCAGGATTGGGAACGGAAAAGGAAAGAGCACTTGATCTTTATGAATCAATGGGTACATCAAATGAAAACTCCCTTGTCCGTGATCGAGATGATTACGCAGGAAGATGACAATGACAGCTTCAGGAGTATTTCCGAAGAGTCAGACCGGCTACGGCGCGGACTTGATATGGTGCTGTACATGTCGAGACTTGAAACATTTGAACAGGATTTCAGTGTAGAGCCCGTGTCTTTACAGCAATTGGTTAAAGAGGCGGTGCATGAAAACAAACGCTATTTCATCCACAGTCATGTATATCCCGAAGTGCTGGTGGATCCCGAGATTGTAGTGCAGACGGACATCAAATGGCTCCGGTTCATCTTGCTGCAGCTGCTCTCGAATGCTATTAAATATTCTGCGGGTAGCGGACAGAAGGTTACCATATCGGCTTTCAAAACATTGAATGGACGTGAAATTCGGCTGGAAGTACGTGACCGGGGAATCGGAATTCCAAAGTCGGATCTGATGCGTGTATTTAATCCTTTTTACACCGGGGAGAACGGAAGAAAGCTGAAGGAGTCCACCGGAATGGGGCTATACCTGGTCAGAGAGGTTGTACAAAAGCTGAACCATAGCATAGAGTTGGAGTCCGAGGTAGGCAAGGGAACCGTAGTCCGGCTTATTTTTACTATATAGAGCGAGTACTCTAACCGTAGAGGATCTTTTAAGGTGTTTGAATTTTATTCTGTCAAAAGAAACCTATCCTTAAGTAAATGGTGATGCGGGCCACCATTACTAGTGATGAGGTTTTTTTGTTTTTATAACCTTACATCGATGTAAGGTGGGTGAAAGCATGATCGATAGGAGAAGAAGGTGGGGTAGATTACACTAAAGTTAAAGATAAGCTGATATTCAGGAAATGAGGTATTCATTATGGAAATATTATCGGTACGCAATTTGGGAAAGGTTTATAAAGCTGCTGTATCACACGAAGCACTTTCCAATATAAACTTAAGCATCAACGAAGGGGAGTTTGTCGGGATCATGGGACCCTCAGGCAGCGGAAAAACGACTCTGCTCAATATGATATCCACGATCGACCGGCCTACATCGGGTGAAATCCGGATTGGCGGCGAGGACCCGTTCCAGCTGTCACAGGATCAACTCGCTATGTTCCGGCGTCGTGAGCTTGGATTTATATTCCAATCGTTTAACTTGCTGAATACGTTGACGGTAAAAGAAAATATTTTGCTACCGCTCGCACTGGACGGTGTGGATTTGAACGAGATGAACCGCCGTATCGGGGAGCTGGCCGAAAAGCTTGGCATTACGTCCATCCTGAACAAGCGCACCTATGAAATCTCAGGAGGACAGGCACAGCGGACGGCAGTCGCGCGGGCCATGATCCATGTTCCGAAGCTGGTTCTGGCGGATGAGCCTACCGGAAATCTGGATTCCAAGTCGGCACAGGATGTGATGGAAATAATGGATCGGAGGAATAAAGAAGATAAAGTGACCATGCTTCTTGTCACTCATGATCCGGTGGCAGCCAGCTACTGCAATCGGGTTGTCTTTATTAAAGACGGACAGCTGTTCAACGAAATTAACTATGGTGAAAGCCGGTCTGCATTTTATCAGAAGATTATTAACGTGTTATCGCTGCTAGGAGGGTCAGGACATGAATTTTCGCCAGTTCGCGGTTAATAACGTCCTGCGCAGCAAGCGCACGTATGTCGCTCATTTTTTGAGCAGCGCCTTTTCCGTCATGATCTTCTTTACGTATGGGCTGCTCGCATTTCATCCGAATCTGAAAGATGGTATCGTTTCTTCCAGCAGAACGATGAGCACGCTTGGTATGATGGGCATGCAGGTATCCCAGTATATCGTATTTATTTTCTCATTCTTCTTTCTATTGTACTCGGTAGGCACCTTCATCAAGATGCGCAAAAAAGAGTTCGGCATCCTGCTCATTCTGGGGATGTCGCGTAAACAACTGAACCGGATGCTGTTTATTGAAAATATTTTGATCGGAGTAGCTGCGATTATAACAGGGATCGGCATCGGATTTGTTTTCTCCAAGCTGATTCTACTGATCAGCTCCAAGCTGCTAGCGGTGGATAACGGACTTCCGTTTTACTTCCCAGGGAAAGCGCTGCTGCTTACGGCAGGTGCCTATGCTGTACTTTTTCTGCTGATCGCCTCATTCTCGTCGGTTATGCTCAGAAAAGGAGCACTGATTGATCTGGTGAAAGCTGAAGACAGCCCGAAACCTCAGCCGAAAGCCTCACCTTGGCTGGCTCTGCTTGCCATCGTTCTTATTGGAGCGGGTTATGGCTTGGTTATGATTTTTGCGGTACTGCAGATTTTCTCTATACCGTTGTTGTTTGGCGGTGTGGTATTAGTCATTATCGGTACGTATTTTCTGTTCACCCAGTTTAGTGTGTTTTTCATGCGCTGGCTGCAGAAGAAACAGAGGTTCTTTTTCCGAAGAACGAATCTGCTCACGATTTCAGAGCTCATGTACCGGATCAAGGATAACGCGGTTATGTTTTTTCTCGTATCCATCATATCTGCTTCTGCCTTTACCGGAATTGGCACGACACTGGCGATTGGCGATCCGGGCCTGTCGGCTATGGAGAATCCGTATGCGTATACGTACTCGGCTTATCATGAAGATCAGAAGTTTGCCACAAAACATCTGAATATCATCAGCAAGGAGCTCGAAAAGGCGGGAATTGATTATTCCCAGGCGTCGGTCACACCATTCTTTGATGATAACTGGTTAAAGTTAATTAAGCTCAGTGAATACAACAGTCTGCTTCTTGCACTTGGCCATCCTGAAGAAACATTGGGAGATTCTGAAGGCATTTTAACGCCAGGGTCCGTAAGTAACAAGAACAAATACAGGATTAACGGATTAGATTCCGATCAGATTAAGTTGTTAAGCAAAACGGTTGAGCATAATGTTAATGTGATTAAAGCGGAAACGTTTATTGCAATACCTCTCGCATATGATGATGCACTGGTCATCTCAGACGTTTTGTTTGATAAGCTTACAGAAGCGCAGGACGAGGAAATCATCTATCAGACATACCATGCTTTCTATATTCCAGATTGGAAAAATACCGGTGACGTTTCAAAAACCATTGCTGATTCCTTTAACGAGGATGAAGAAAAAGAAAACAGTTATTATTTGAACTCTCTTTATTTCGATTGGAAGAGTTCGTTACAGCAAAACGGAATGCTGCTTATGACCAGCGGCCTTATCGGTATTGTGTTCTTTACTTTTGCGGCAAGCTTTATTTACTTCCGGCTTTATTCCGATTTATCCCGCGATGAGCAGCAGTACCGCATGATTGCGAAGGTCGGTTTAAGCAGACGGGAACTAAGTAAAATGGTAACTAGACAGTTAATTATTATGTTCTTTCTTCCGATGCTCATTGCGGTAGTCCACAGTGGGGTTGCTTTTGTGGCGCTGCAGCAGTTGGTTGATTTCTCAATTCTGTCCCATACGATAAAAATCTTTATCTTTTTCCTGACGGTACAAATCATTTATTTCTTTGTGACACGCTGGCGTTACCTTGACCGTCTGTACAAAACGATTGAATAAAGTTATTCCTTCTTCAGGCGGGCCGATGGCCCGTGTCGCACCGATGTTTCCTTATAAAGGCATCAACCTGGGTTTCAGAATACATCCGCTTCCAGAGGATGGCACGATCCCGGGTCTCCGGAATGGCACTGGATTCATACACCAGGCTACAGTCCGGGACAGTTATCTTTGTTCCATACTAAATAAAGTGAACTAATAAAAGTCTCCACTTCAACGGAGAAGGCGGAATCATTCTGGAGAAGCGAAGCGGTCGCCTTTGTCCCCGGATTTCAACCAAACCAACAAGATTTCAGAAGAAATTCGGGGACAACAGTGATCGGATGAATGATCCGCATTCGTAGTGATGTAAAGGCAAAGATAGGCTTCTGGGAGGCCTTTTTTTTGTGGATAAAAGAGCGGGAGGTTATAATAGCAGTACAGAGGAAGGGGAGGGCTATGAAAGCATTAATTTTGGCGGAGAAGCCGTCTGTGGCAAGAGAGATTGCGCGGGTCATGGGAAGCCGCGAGAAGCATAAGAACTATTTTGAAGGACCGAAGTATGTGGTCACCTGGGCGCTGGGACACTTGGTGGGACTGGCCGAGCCTGAGGATTATGATCATAAATATCAAACATGGGCATTGGAGGATCTACCGATTCTGCCGGGTAATATGAAACTGAAAGTGCTCCGGGAGACCAGTCATCAATTCAAAACAGTGCAGTTTCTGCTTAAACGCAAGGACATCGGAGAAGTGATTGTTGCGACAGATGCCGCTCGCGAAGGGGAATTGCTTGCCCGTTGGATATTGAATATGGCGAAATGGAACAAGCCGTTTAAACGGCTGTGGATTTCATCCCAGACAGATAAGGCGATCAAGGAAGGTTTTGCAGCACTTAAGCCAGGCAACCAGTTTGACCGCCTGTACGAATCTGCCCGCTGCCGGGCCGAGGCTGACTGGATGGTAGGTCTTAATGTAACGCGTGCCTTAACATGCAAATTTAACGCCCAGCTGTCGGCAGGCCGTGTTCAGACTCCAACACTCGGTATGATCATGGAGCGGGAGAAGGAAATTACAGGTTTCCGTTCCCAGGAGTATGACACCATCAGTGTGGATTTAGGGCATTTTGAAGCCTCTTGGCGACCTGCAAGCGGAGACGGACGTCTCTTCGACAAGAGCCAGTCCGACAAGTTGAAGCAGAAGGTGGATGGTCGATCTGGACGTATTGCCAGTGTGAAAAAAAGTGAAAAATCCGAGCCTCATCCGCTGGCGTACGATTTGACTGAACTGCAGCGGGATGCGAACCGGCGCTTTGGATTTTCCGCGAAGCAAACATCGAATGTGCTGCAAAAGCTCTATGAACAGCACAAGCTGGTCACTTATCCGCGTACAGATAGTCGGTACCTCACTTCTGACATGGTTTCGACGCTGAAAGAGCGACTGGAGAGCGTTGCAGTAGGTCCGTATGCGTCACTTGCGCGTCCCCTGCTTCGTAAGAGTCTGTCACCAGGCAAACGTGTGGTAGATGACAGCAAGGTTACCGACCACCATGCCATCATCCCGACTGAGGAGACCGTTCTGCTCAATAAGCTGAGTACGGAGGAACGGAAGCTGTACGATTTGATTGTTCGCCGGTTTATCAGTTTGTTCTACCCTCCGGCCAAATATGATGCTGTATCGGTTACGGTACAGATTGAGGGGGAAAGCTTCTTCGCCAAAGGTACGACTGTAAAAGACAGTGGCTGGCGTGAAGTATACGGCGGTAACTACGAGGATGACGGAGATGACGACAACCAAGATTCTGGAGGAAGTGTAGAGCAATCCGGACGTCTGCTGCCTGAGCTTTCTGAGGGAGAGCAAGTAACAGTCCGCCGCTGCATCGTAAAGTCGGGCCGGACACAGCCGCCGAAGCGACATAATGAGGCATCGCTGTTGTCGCAGATGGAAAAGCACGGTCTAGGAACACCGGCTACACGTGCCGACATTATCGAGAAGCTCGTAAGCTCGGATACCATTGAACGCCAGGGCTCATCACTGCATCCAACCGGAAAAGGGAAGCAGCTGATTGAGTTGGTTGCACCGGCCCTGAGAACACCGGACCTTACGGCAAAGTGGGAAGCGGATCTAGAGCGGATTGCGAAAGGTCAAGGCAAGGCAGAGCCATTTTTGCGCGGTATTCGCGATATGACCAAGGAACTAGTGTCCGGTGTCAAAGGCAGTGATGCTGAATACAAACCTCACAACGTATCGAACAGCAGCTGTCCAGACTGCGGTACAAGACTGCTTGAGAAGAAAACGAAGCGTGGAAAGTTTCTGGTCTGCCCTAGCGAGGATTGCGGCTATAAACGCTCAGGAGAGAAGCAGCTGTCCAATAGGCGTTGTCCACAGTGTCATAAGAAGATGGAGATGAAAGAAGGCAAAGCCGGATTGTTTGTTCAATGCTTGGGTTGCGGCATTACCGAAACGTTGAAAAAAGACAGCAAGCATATTAACAAGCGTGAGGAACGTAAGCTTGTACAGCAGTACGGCAAGCAAGAATCCATCGGTTCCAATCTGGGAGAATTGCTGAAAGCAGCGTTGGAGAAAAGTAAATCGGATTAAACAAGAATGAGTAAGGCATAACCTGTCGTGGAATGGTTCATTCTACGAACAGGAGGTGATATGTCGTGCCGCATCACAAACCGAGAACAAGTGAAAATCAGCAGAACAAATCGAGCATCATGGAAGAGAGCAAGACGCTTAAGCCTAAAAAGGCTAGCGACTATGTTCCCAGTCTGAATGAAATCCCTAAACAGGAATCTTAAGTCTGCTCTCGCAGTTAGATGTTCCGGCTTGCCCGCAAAAAAAAGATACGGTTGATTCAGGTCCGTTATTTTTCTGCGGGCTTTAGTCGGCTTCTCTCTGCATTAATTAACGTCATTGTGTTCATGAACATGTAGTTTTATAATAAAGAGAGAGCAATGATGCCTGTCAAATGGAAATGTTTGATCGGGGATTGGAGGTGCGGATCAATTTGAGAACTGCGCTGGGTGTCTGGTTTGTATTTATTAATGCTGTGGCTTATCTGGTCATGTCCGATGACAAAAAGAGAGCCCGCCTCGGAAAGGATCGTGTTCCCGAGAAGACATTATTCTTGCTTGCAGCCGTCGGAGGTGCTCTTGGTGTGTGGGCTGCAATGTACCGCAAAAGGCATAAAACGAGGCATCTGTCTTTTAAGATTGGTGTTCCGCTGCTGCTGTTTCTAAATGCAATGCTTTACGGGTATTTTTGGAAATGAGCTCATACCTACATACATTGTGATTTTGGAAGCGCGTGGGGAGTTCGTTTCACCTCAGTGCGTAATGGTTTAATGATGTGCAGTTCGTCTTAACACACAGAGAAAGAGGTGGCCTGTATGCTATTCACCAAAATTTTACTGGCTTATGACGGCTCTAAAGCTTCCATTAAAGCGCTTGGTCGGGCGGTTGAGCTTGCTAAAGTGACACCGGGAGCTAAACTGGAGATTGTACATGCATATGATTACCCTCGTTTTTTTGTCGGTGAGGGACTCGCTCCTATTCCGGCATCACTGAACAAAGATATTTATGATCTTGCGGTGCAGACAACGGAAGAGCTTAAAGAACGTATGGTGCATGCAGAAGCAGATAGCAAGGTTGAAATGATCCAGGGATCTCCGGCGGAAGTTATTTTGGAATATGCCAAAATAAATGAGAGCGATCTGATCATCATCGGTAGCCGTGGTTTAGGTGGTATACGGGAGTTTGTTCTCGGCAGTGTTAGCCATAATGTTGTGCAGCATGCTAAAGTTCCGGTACTTGTCGTAAAATAATATATAGAGCAAAAGGGATGCCGTGGGCATTCCTTTTTTGTTTGTTTTGCTCATAGTGAAAAAACGAACATTATTTTTTATGTATTATGGAATGTTCGTGTTTAGGTTGACATGAGGTGTTAGAGATTGATAAACTGGACTTGTTAAGGTTCAATTCATCTGATGAAATGTAAATTCAGTAAATTAAATATTTCTCGTATAAAGCTGGGGATATGGCCCGGAAGTTTCTACCCGAAAACCGTAAATTTTCGGACTACGAGGGAATACGGCGGTGCTGCAAGAACAGAAGCAGTGTTTCTTCTGGATCTTTGACGGCGAGTACGTGGAGTTTCTTCTGTCTTTGTGCTGTAATGACATTGGGAGGCGGAAACGGTATTCCCCCGAAAGTCCGATGTCCCGCACAAGATGTTAAGGGAGAATCGGACTTTTTTTAGGTGGATTCAGAATAAGTGGAGAGAGCAGGTGGAATCATGGCGGTGCAGGTAGCAGTCATTATGGGCAGTCAGTCGGATTGGGACACCATGTCCCATGCGTGTCAGGTGCTGGATGAGATGGATATAGCGTATGAGAAAAAGGTTGTTTCTGCGCACCGGACACCGGATCTGATGTTCCGGTACGCAGAGGAAGCGGAAGGACGTGGCATCCAGGTTATTATTGCCGGTGCCGGAGGTGCTGCGCATCTTCCCGGCATGGTGGCGTCAAAGACCGTGTTACCCGTGATCGGCGTTCCGGTTCAATCGAAAGCCTTGAACGGGCTGGACTCCCTGCTCTCCATCGTACAGATGCCGGGTGGTGTACCGGTTGCCACGGTGGCGATCGGCCGGGCTGGAGCGGTCAATGCGGGTCTGCTGGCGGCTCAAATTCTGGGATCTGCCGATCTGGGCGTTCGTGCCAAGGTACAGGAGCGGCGGGACCGGATACGTGATGAAGTGCTGAAGGGCAGTGATGATCTATGACGGAGCGTGTAACTCTGCATAGTGACAGCAAGAGCAAGACACTGCTTCCGGGATCGGTGATCGGCGTTCTTGGCGGCGGACAGTTGGGCCGAATGATGGCGCTGGACGGAACGAGAATGGGCTATAAGTTCATTGCATTGGATCCGGCGCCGGACTCTCCGCTTGGACAGATTGCTGAGCAGATCACCGCCCCGTACGACGATGCAGATGCAGCGAATGAGCTCGCATCTCAGGCGGATGTCATCACGTATGAATTCGAGAACGTGGACGCGGGTGTGGCTAAATTGCTGGAGGAACGTTCGTACGTTCCTCAGGGAAGCAGGCTGCTCTACACAACACAGCATCGCCTCCGTGAGAAAGCAGCCATCGAAGCGGCCGGAGTACCTGTGGCGCCATACCGTGAGATCACAAGCCTGGAAAGCTTGCAGGAAGCGGCAGCCGAACTGAGCCTGCCATGTGTTCTGAAGACGGCTACCGGTGGTTATGACGGGAAGGGACAAGTCGTCCTGCGGCGGGAAGAACAGCTTGAAGTTGCTTATGCGGAGCTGTCTTCAACAGGTGCAGAACTTGTTCTGGAGAAATTCATTTCGTTCACGAGTGAGATTTCGGTCATCGCGGCACGCACGCCGGAAGGTGAAGTGAAGAGCTTTCCACCAGCTGAAAATATTCATGTAAACAACATTTTGCATCTATCGATTGTACCTGCACGCATACCGAGTGATGTACAGCGCAGAGCGTGCCAGATCGCAGAGCAGGTGGCGGAAGGCCTGGATGCGGCAGGACTGCTCGCAGTAGAGATGTTCCTTACGGAAGAAGGTTTACTCTATGTGAACGAGGTTGCTCCAAGGCCGCACAATTCGGGGCATTATACGATGGAAGCGTGCAGTACTTCACAGTTCGAACAGCATGTAAGAGCGATATGCAATCTTCCACTGGGAGACACAACACTGCTAAGCCCAGTCGTTATGGTGAACGTGCTTGGACAGCATCTGGATGAAGCCATCCGCCGGACTACATCACAAGATCCGGCAGCGGAATCGCTGGGCATTGTGCCAAAACTTCATCTATATGGAAAGAGCGACAGTAAGCATAACCGTAAAATGGGCCATATTAATCTATTATGCGGTGATGTACATGACGCATTGGAATGGGTAGAGCAAACTAATATTTGGAGGCATTAATATATGATCGAACGTTACAGCAGACCGGAAATGCGGGCCATCTGGACCGAGGAGAATAAATTCAGAGCATGGCTTGAGGTGGAGCTTTGCGCTTGTGAGGCTTGGGCTGAGCTTGGTGTCATTCCGAAGGAAGATACGGCCCAGCTTCGCAAGAACGCCTCTTTTGACATCGAACGGATTTATGAAATCGAGCAGGAGACTCGCCATGACGTCATTGCCTTTACCCGGGCGGTTTCGGAAAGTCTTGGCGCGGAACGCAAATGGGTCCATTACGGCCTGACTTCTACGGATGTAGTAGATACAGCGAATGGCTACCTGCTGAAGCAGGCCAATGATATTTTGGAGCAGGATATCCTTCGTTTTATCGGGATTTTGCGGGAGAAGGCAATTGCCTATAAGCATACGCCGATGATGGGCCGTACGCATGGTGTGCATGCAGAACCTACGACCTTCGGTTTGAAAATGGCGCTGTGGCACGAGGAAATGATCCGTAACCTGGAGCGCTTCCGACATGCGGCTGACGGCGTTCAGTACGGCAAAATATCGGGTGCGGTTGGCACGTATGCGAACATCGATCCTTCTGTAGAACAGTTTGTTTGCCAGAAGCTTGGCACAAAGGCGGCTCCGATTTCCACCCAGACGCTGCAGCGTGACCGTCATGCTGAATACATGGCAACACTGGCACTGATCGCAACATCACTTGATAAATTCGCTACGGAAGTGCGTGCACTCCAGAAGAGTGAAGTGCGTGAAGTGGAAGAAGCTTTTGCGAAAGGGCAAAAAGGGTCCTCGGCGATGCCTCATAAACGTAATCCGATTGGTTCCGAGAATATTTCGGGTCTTGCGCGCGTCATTCGCGGCCATATGGTTTCCGCCTACGAGAATGTGCCGTTGTGGCACGAACGGGACATTTCCCATTCCTCCGTGGAACGGATTATTTTGCCGGATGCGACGATGCTTCTGAACTATATGCTGAACCGTTTCGGTAATATCGTGAAGAACTTGACGGTATTCCCGGACAATATGAAGCGGAACATGGCTCGGACCTATGGAGTTCCTTTCTCAGGCCGTGTTATGACAAAGCTGATCGACAAAGGCTTCAGCCGTGAGCAAGCTTACGATACTGTACAGCCGCGGGCGATGCAGGCATGGGAAGAGCAGCGTCAGTTCCGTGAGATTGTCGAAGCGACACCGGAAATTACCGAAGTGCTTAGTACGGATGAGATTGAGGACGCGTTTAACCCAAGCTGGCATCTGAAGCATGTGGATACGATTTTTGAGAAGCTTGGACTGAACTAAGTACCGAAGGCACCAATACTTTCTTATATTTTGATAACGGCCGCTTCGGCGGCCCCCGTTAAAAGGGAGTGAGATGACATGGCATTACCTGCGCTTTCCACGGCTGTCGATTTGATCGATGCGCCTCTCTTGTACAAGGGCAAGGTTCGCGAATTGTATGACCTGGGAGAACACATGCTGATCGTGGTCACCGATCGCATCTCAGCCTTTGACTATGTGCTGGATCCGCCCGTCCCTGCCAAAGGAACGGTGCTGAACAAGCTGAGCTCTTTCTGGTTTGAACAGACGAAACACCTGATCCACAATCACGTCGTCCATACGGATGTGGAGTTGCTTGGAGATGTAGCCAAGAATAAAGAACTGTTGGATGGGCGGATTATGGTGGCCCGTAAGGCAGAGCGTATCGATATTGAATGCGTCGTACGCGGTTATATTACAGGCGGGGGCTGGCGTCAGTACCAGGCAACCGGAGAGGTCAATGGAATCCGGCTTCCGGAGGGGATGCGTAAGAATGAGCCTTTCCCTGAGCCGATCTTCACACCGGCAGCCAAAAATGATGTCGGTCATGATGAAGATATTTCGATGGACCGTATGAAGGAACTGGTCGGCGAGGAGCTGGCGCTGGAGCTGCAGGAACAAAGCCTTATGCTGTACCGGTTTGCGCGTGATTATTGCGCGGAGCGGGGAATTATTTTGGCGGACTGTAAATTCGAATTTGGTCTGATCGATGGGAAGGTTATTTTGATCGATGAGATTTTTACACCGGATTCATCCCGTTTCTGGGATAAGGGCAATTACGCGCTGGATATTGAGATCGACAGCATGGACAAGGAGCCGGTACGTACGTACTTAGCGTCATCCGATTGGGACAAGAACAGTAAACCAGAGCCGCTGCCAGAGTCTGTTGTTGAAGAAACGACGAATCGTTATACCGAGATTTACCGCCGGATTACGGCACCAAGTTTCACAAGCCAATCATAAGCAAGCAATTATTCATATACGATACCGAGGAGGAACAGGGAACGATGTTGAAAGCAAAGGTCTATGTCACCATCAAGCAAAGCGTATTGGATCCACAAGGGGTAGCAGTGCAAGGGGCATTACATTCGGTTGGATTCCGGGAAGTGGAAAGCCTTCGTATCGGAAAGTATATGGAGCTTGAGCTGGATACAGATAACCGCCAGGAGGCGGAAGAGCGTCTGCAGCAAATGTGCGAAAAGCTTTTGGCCAATACGGTAGTTGAAGATTACCGTTATGAATTGGAGGGCTAAACATGAGATTTGCAGTACTCGTCTTCCCTGGCTCCAACTGTGATATCGATTGTTATAAAGCAGTGGAGCAGACACTGGGACAGCCAGTCGATTATGTATGGCACACTGAAACTGATCTATCACTCTATGATTGCATCTTGGTGCCTGGTGGTTTCTCTTACGGAGATTACCTACGGTGCGGTGCGATTTCCCGGTTCGCCCCGGTCATGAACGAAGTGGCCAAAGCGGCGGAAGAAGGAAAGTTTATTCTTGGGATATGTAATGGATTCCAGATTTTGACGGAAGCGGGCCTACTACCAGGTGCGCTGCGTCGTAATGAATCTATGAAATTCCGTTGTCAAGACAGTGTGCTTCAAGTTGTAAATCATGAAACACCGTTTACACGTGATTACTCGGAAGGGCAAGAGATCGTCATTCCTATTGCTCATGGTGAAGGTAATTATTATTGTGATGAAGCTACACTGCAAAAACTCCGGGACAACCGGCAAATCGTATTTACGTATAAGGATAATCCGAACGGATCCGTTGGGGATATCGCAGGGATCTGTAACGAGCGCGGTAACGTGCTCGGCATGATGCCTCACCCAGAACGGGCTGTCAGCAGCCTGCTCGGTTCGGAAGACGGAAAGGCAATGTTTACATCCATCATTCAGACATGGAGGGATCGTCATGGCGCAGCAGCAAGTGTCCGCTAAAGAACCGACAGCAGAGCAGATTGCGGAGTTTCGGGTATATGAGCAAATGGGTGTATCAGACAGCGAGTATGAACTAATCTGTTCGTTTATGGGACGGAAACCCAACTACACGGAGATCGGTGTCTTCAGTGTGATGTGGTCCGAGCACTGTGCTTACAAGAACTCGAAGCCACTACTTCGGCGTTTTCCTACAAGCGGTCCCCGTGTTCTGATGGGACCTGGTGAAGGAGCCGGTATTGTGGATATCGGTGACAACCAGGCCGTGGTGTTCAAAATCGAGAGTCACAACCATCCGTCCGCTGTTGAGCCTTACCAAGGCGCGGCTACGGGTGTAGGCGGCATTATCCGTGATATTTTTTCCATGGGTGCAAGACCGGTGGCACTGCTGAACTCTCTTCGATTCGGCAAGCTGGAGAGTGACCGTGTTAAATACCTGTTCGAACATGTGGTCTCGGGTATTGCTGGTTACGGTAACTGCATCGGGATTCCGACCGTTGGCGGAGAGGTTGTCTTTGATGAGAGTTATGACGGCAACCCGCTCGTAAACGCCATGTGTGTAGGAATTATTGATCATGACAAAATTCAGCGCGGTGTCGCCAAAGGAGTTGGCAACCCGGTTTACTACGTAGGTCCTCCTACAGGTCGGGACGGTATTCATGGTGCAACCTTTGCATCCGTTGAGCTGACAGAGGAATCGGAGGCTAACCGGACGGCTGTTCAGGTCGGCGATCCGTTTATGGAGAAGCTTGTCATGGAATCTTGCTTGGAGCTTATTGATACCGGCATCGTGCTGGGGATTCAAGATATGGGCGCAGCGGGCCTGACATGTTCAAGCGCAGAAATGGCTAGCAAGGCCGGCAACGGTCTGGAGCTGTATCTTGACCAGGTGCCGCAGCGGGAAGAGGGCATGACGCCTTATGAAATGATGCTGTCTGAATCCCAGGAGCGCATGCTGTTCGTGGTTGAACCGCGTGATGAAGCGCAGGCACTTGAAATATTCGAACGCTGGGGTGTTATCTGTGCCAAAGTCGGAAAGGTTACGGACGATGGCCGACTGAAGCTGATCCATCATGGTGAAGTAGTAGGGGATATGCCTGTGAAAGCGCTGGTGGATGAGTGTCCGGTATACAACAAGCCTTCTGCAGTTCCTGCTTATTATGAAGCACAGGCTTCGATCGATACGCTTCGTTATGAGGAAGTGAAGGATCTTGGCGACGCGCTCAAAAAGGTGCTTGGTTCTCCAAGCCTTGCAAGCAAAGCATGGGTTTACAATCAATATGATTATATGGTTCGTACCAGTACGGCGGTTCGTCCAGGTTCCGATGCGGCTGTCGTTACCGTTGACGGCACACGCAAGGCGCTTGCGATGACAACGGACTGTAATGGACGCTATGTATATCTGGATCCGGAACTCGGCGGCAAAATTGCAGTCAGCGAAGCAGCTCGTAACATTGTCTGCTCCGGTGCTGAGCCGCTCGCAATTACGGACAACCTGAATTTCGGAAGTCCTGAGAAGCCTGATATTTTCTGGCAGATGGAGCGTGCGGTTGACGGGATGGCGGAAGCCTGCCGTGAGCTGAATACGCCGGTCATCGGTGGTAATGTCAGTCTTTACAATGAGAATGCGAAGGGTGCGATTTACCCGACACCCGTCGTAGGGATGGTTGGTCTGATTCACGATACCGATCATATTACGACCCAAGGGTTTAAATCGGAAGGTGATGTGATCTATCTGCTGGGAGAGACACGAGCAGAGCTTGGTGGCAGTGAGTTCCAAGCCATTCTGCATGGCGTTTCAGAAGGTAAACCTCCTGTACTGGATTTGCGTACGGAGAAAAGATTGCTGGATAGCGTCCTGACCTCTATTCAGTCCGGCTTTGTCTGCTCCGCTCATGATGTATCCGAGGGAGGAGTGGCGGCAGCCTTGGCTGAAAGCTGTATCAGCGGGAACATAGGAGCTGCGGTCAACTTGAATACGGAGCTGAGAAATGACGTTGCGCTCTTCAGCGAGAGCCAGTCCCGTATTATTCTTTCCGTATCACCTCGCAAGCAGTCTGATCTGGAACAGCTTCTGAAAGAAGCAAATGTTCCGTTCGCTGCGATTGGCCGGGTTGGAGGAGAAGCCTTGTGCATCAACATTAACGGTACTTCCACTGTGCAAGAACCGGTGGAGGCTTTGAAATCCGTCTGGGAGGATGCCATTCCATGCCGCATGAAATAACACCGGAAGGATTATGGACTGGCGATTACTATAACGAAGGAACAGGACAGAGCGATATTTTCGATACGCTCAAAGAGGAGTGCGGCGTGTTCGGGGTATTCGGACACCCGGATGCCGCCTCATTGTCCTATTACGGTCTGCATGCCCTGCAGCACCGGGGTGAGGAAAGCGCAGGGATCTGCGTGGCTGATGGCCATGAGTTTAACTACCATCGGGGGATGGGGCTGGTCAAGGAAGTGTTTGACAAGGATCGGTTGGAATCGTTAACGGGTAATATGTCGATCGGGCATGTTCGTTACTCCACCAGCGGAGACAGCCGGCTGAGTAATGCCCAGCCGCTCGTATTTAAGTATCGCGAGGGTAATCTGGCGATTGCCACGAACGGCAACATTGTTAATGAGCCGAAGCTTCGGCATGAGTTGGAAAATTCGGGTTCGATCTTCCAGACCACAAGTGATACCGAAGTCATCGCTCACTTGATCGCACGCTCGCCTAAGGATTTTGTCGAGGCAGCGAAGGACGCGCTGCAGCGTCTTGTCGGCGGATTCGCTTTTCTGCTTATGACCAACGACAAGTTACTTGTCGCTTCCGATCCGAACGGACTTCGTCCCTTGACGATGGGCCGGCTTGGCAATGCCTATATTTTTGCCTCTGAAACGTGCGCAATGGAGGTTATCGGAGCTGAGCCGATTCGTGACATCGCGCCGGGTGAGTTGCTCGTACTGGACGTGAACGGACTGCATGAGGACCGCTATACGGAACCTGGGCCAAAAGCACTGTGCGCGATGGAGTATATTTATTTCTCCCGCCCGGACAGTGACCTGAACGGATCGAATCTGCACTCTGCACGCAAACGCATGGGCAGCCGGATGGCACTGGAATCGTTCGTGGATGCGGATGTCGTGACAGGTGTTCCCGATTCCAGTATTTCAGCCGCGATCGGTTATGCTGAGCAGACGGGCATTCCGTATGAGCTGGGCCTGATCAAGAACAAATATACCGGCCGGACCTTTATCCAGCCGAGCCAGGAACTACGTGAGCAGGGCGTGAAGATGAAGCTGAGCGCCGTGCGGCGTGTTGTAGAAGGCAAACGTGTTGTGATGATTGACGACTCTATCGTGCGCGGGACAACGTCCCGCCGGATTGTGAATCTGCTGCGGGATGCGGGAGCTGCGGAAGTGCATGTCCGCATTACTTCACCGCCGTTCAAGAATCCTTGCTTCTACGGAATAGATACACCGGATCGCCGGGAGCTTATTGCTTCCGGGAAGAGCGTGGAGGAGATATGCAAGGAGATCAATGCGGACTCCTTGTCGTTCTTAAGTCCGGAAGGACTGATTGCAGCGATTGGTGGATATGACGAGAAGAGTCACAAGGGCGGGTTATGTATGGCGTGTTTTGACAACGAATACCCGACACAGATTGATTTTAACGGTGAGGAAAAGATGGGTTGCAGCTGCTAACTTTAAATGCGTGTTCAAAAAGTCAGACTTTTTGAACGACCTCTTTAAATAATTCCGGAGCAGTCATGAGCCATTAGGTGGCTGTCTCCGGATATTCATTCAGATACTTGGCTTATATTCTTTCGCGAAGCGTAATCTTTGGCCGTTAAAGACGGTGAAGCCGTTTACGCTTGTCTGCTGAGTCATTAAGGCTATTAAACATTATTCAACTTAATTCTCTCTTTAAACAAAGGAGTGTAAAGCGCGTGTCTGATACTTATAAAAATGCCGGTGTAGATATTGCTGCAGGTAATGAAGCTGTAGAACGGATGAAAAAGCACGTCAAAACGACCTTCAGACCGGAAGTTATGACGGACCTTGGTGGTTTTGGAGCTCTGTTCCAACTGAATAAGGATCAATATGAAGAGCCGGTTCTCGTCTCAGGTACCGACGGCGTCGGCACAAAGCTGAAGCTTGCATTTGCGATGGATCGTCATGATACCATCGGAATTGACGCGGTAGCCATGTGCGTAAACGACGTTGTGGTGCAAGGCGCGGAACCGCTCTTTTTTCTCGACTATTTAGCTTGTGATAAAGTCATTCCCGCGAAAATTGAGTCGATTGTCAAAGGGATTGCCGATGGTTGTAATCAGGCCGGTTGTGCTCTGATTGGCGGAGAAACGGCTGAAATGCCCGGGATGTATGCAGAGGGTGAGTATGATATCGCCGGCTTTACTGTCGGCATTGTCGACAAGAGCAAGATGATTAACGGATCATCGATTACATCTGGTGACGTCGTCCTAGGTCTGGCTTCAAGCGGCGTACACAGCAACGGTTTCTCGCTCGTTCGTAAGCTGCTGTTGGAACAGTCGGGATATACACTAGATCAGGTAATGCCTGAGCTTGGCAAGTCTCTCGGAGACGCGCTGCTCACTCCAACGAAGATTTATGTTAAGTCACTGTTGGCTCTTATGAAAGAGATTGAAGTGAAGGGTATGGCTCATATTACAGGCGGCGGATTTATCGAAAATATTCCGCGGATGCTGCCGGATCACGTCAATGTCGACATCGAATACGGCTCATGGCCGATTCTGCCGATATTCAAACTGATGCAGGAACAGGGCGATATCTCGAACAAAGACATGTTTACGACATTTAATATGGGGATTGGCATGGTTGTTGTCGTTGCAGAAGAGAATGCAGACAAGGCACTACAGCTTCTGCGTTCCTCAGGGGAAGAGCCTTATGTTATCGGACGAGTAACAGATGGAGAGCGTGCGGTTACCTTTACAGGAGCGGATGTGTAATGGGTTCTTACCGGATTGCGGTGTTCGCTTCCGGCAGGGGAAGCAACTTTCAGAGTTTGGTTGACGCGCAAGTGAGAGGTGTACTGGGTGGAGAAATTAGTCTATTGGTATGTGACAAGCCGCAGGCACCCGTCGTCCAGCGTGCACGTGAAGCGGGGATCGAGAGCTTTGTATTCCAACCGAAGGATTATGCATCCAGAGAGGATTATGAGCGCGAGATTGCGGCGGAGCTGCAAAAAAGCGGGATAGATCTGATCGTTCTCGCTGGCTATATGCGGTTGTTAACCTCTGTCCTGGTAGAGCCTTACTCCGGCCGGATGATTAACATTCACCCATCTATCTTACCTTCGTTTTCAGGTAAAAATGCGATTGGACAGGCGTTGGACTATGGGGTGAAGATGACAGGAGTCACCGTTCATTTTGTCGACGGGGGTATGGACACAGGGCCGGTTATTGCTCAGCGTGCCGTAGAAGTTGTTGAGGGAGATGACGAAACATCCCTTGCCGAGCGGATTCACGCCGTAGAGCAGCAGCTGTACCCGGAAGTCGTATCCTGGTTCACAGCGGGGCGAATTGAGCTGATTGGGCGTAACGTGGCGATTGCTGCACTGGGAAAACGGTAAAACCGGACAAGGGACGCCCAATCATCGACATGTTCGATATTTCTCGGGAAATACTTTAGGAATTATCTCTTATCGACAGCATTTACGTTACAAGGCAAACATATGGGGAACTTTCGAAAATGTTAGGGAGGAATGAACGTGAGTATCAAAAGAGCGCTGGTTAGCGTTTCAGATAAGACGGGAATTGTGGAGTTTTGCCGCGAATTGGCTTCTCTCGGGGTGGAGATTATTTCAACAGGAGGCACAAAAAGTCTGCTTGCAAAAGAGGGAGTGCCGGTTATCGGCATTTCGGACGTAACGGGCTTCCCAGAAATTTTGGACGGACGTGTGAAGACACTTCATCCGGCTGTGCACAGCGGTCTGTTGGCCGTCCGTGACAGCAGCGAACACCGCCGCCAGATGCAGGATTTGGGGCTCGATTATATCGATCTGGTTGTTGTGAATCTGTATCCGTTCCAGGAGACTATTGCTAAGCCGGATGTCGAATACGAGGATGCGATTGAGAATATCGACATCGGTGGTCCGACGATGCTCCGTTCTGCCGCGAAAAACCACGCATTTGTCAGTGTAGTTGTAGATGCGGACGATTATAGCGCCGTGCTGGAGGAAATCCGTGCCGATGGAGATACGACACTTGAGACGCGCAAACGTCTTGCAGCTAAGGTGTTCCGTCATACCGGAGCGTATGACACGCTCATTTCTGAGTATTTGTCGAATGTGACAGGCGATCCGCTGCCGGAACGCTTTAGCGTAACCTATGAGAAAATTCAGGACTTGCGTTATGGCGAGAACCCGCACCAGAAAGCGGCATTTTATAAGAAACCGCTGGCTCCGTCTGGTACTTTGACCACAGCTGAACAGCTTCACGGCAAGGAATTGTCCTACAACAATATTAATGATGCTAATGCGGCATTGCAAATTGTGAAAGAATTCGATGAACCGGCTGTTGTTGCGGTAAAACATATGAACCCTTGCGGCGTGGGTGTAGGTACAAATGTGCTTGAAGCGTTCAAAAAAGCTCATGCAGCCGATCCAACCTCAATTTTCGGCGGCATTGTAGCAGCCAATCGCACGGTAGACGGACCGACAGCTGAACTGCTGAAGGATATTTTCCTGGAGATTGTTTTGGCACCAGATTTCACACCGGAAGCGATGGAGCTGCTCACGAAGAAGAAAAATATCCGATTGCTGAAAATGGGCGAATTTGGCTCTGCGAAGGATCGGAAGAGTGTGCTTGCTGTAACGTCGATTGAAGGTGGCATGATCGTACAAGAGAGCGATGTTCATTCGCTGGACGCAACTGATCTGAAAGTGGTCACAGACCGTCAGCCAACAGAAGATGAGCTGAAACAGCTATTGTTCGGATGGAAAGTCGTGAAGCATGTAAAGTCCAACGCGATTGTGCTCGCTGCTGATGATATGACTGTTGGTGTCGGCGCAGGACAGATGAACCGTGTCGGTTCAGCGCGCATTGCCATCGAACAGGCGGGTGAGAAGGCTAAAGGAGCGGTACTCGCTTCAGATGCGTTCTTCCCAATGGGAGACACCTTGGAATTTGCAGCTAAAGCCGGAATTACCGCAGTAATTCAGCCAGGAGGCTCCATCAAAGATGAAGAATCGATCAAAGTGGCTAATGAGAACGGGATTGCCATGGTATTTACGGGCGTAAGACATTTCAAACACTAGAATTGTTGGAGGAATCGTATATTCGGGGTGGTATGGCAGCATGTAAGGCTGGACGCCCCGGGCGGTTCCTTTGCTGTATAAATGATTCATCTCATAAATCGGTTTTGCGTTAACGAACTTTTCTCATGGGAGGGGAAGCATGGATATTTTAGTCATCGGAGGCGGAGGACGCGAGCATGCGATTGTATGGGCGCTGTCCAAGAGTCCCAAAGCCGGAACGATATACTGCGCACCAGGAAATGCCGGAATTGCACAGCTTGCTGAATGTGTGCCAATCGCTGTCAATGCATTCGAACAATTGAGAGCATTTGCTCAGGAAAAAGAGGTCGGGCTCGTCGTTGTTGGACCGGATGATCCCTTGGCGGACGGTATCGTTGATGTGTTCGAAGAAGCCGGTATACCCGTGTTCGGACCGCGTAAAAATGCCGCAGAAATTGAGGGAAGCAAGACGTTTATGAAGGATCTTCTTCATAAATATAATATTCCAACCGCAGACTACGCGAAATTCGACGATTTCGAGAAGGCGCTTAGGTATTTGCGAAGCAAGCAGGCTCCAATTGTCATCAAAGCTGACGGATTAGCTGCAGGCAAGGGGGTTACTGTGGCCCGTACGCTGGAAGAAGCGGAGCAAGCGCTTCGTGACATTATGGAGTCCAAGGTATTCGGAGATGCGGGCAGCCGCGTTGTCATTGAGGAATTCCTGGAGGGACAGGAAATGTCCATTTTAGCGTTTGTTGACGGGGAAACCGTAAAGCCGATGTCGGCCGCTCAGGATCATAAACCGGCTTTTGATGGCGACTTAGGGCCGAATACAGGCGGAATGGGCACATATTCTCCTCTGCCGCATATCCCGGACTTCGTCATTGAGGAAGCGATCGAAACAATCATAAAGCCAACGGCCAAAGCCATGGTGTCCGAGGGACGCCCATTCCGGGGTGTGCTGTTCGCGGGATTGATGATTACACCGGACGGTAAACCGAAGACAATCGAGTTTAATGCCCGTTTCGGCGATCCTGAGACACAGGTGGTGCTGCCGCGTCTGAAGACAGATCTGCTGGAAGTATTTTTGGCAGCGGTAAACGGAAGTCTTGCGGAGCTGGAGCTGGAGTGGAGCGAAGAATCGGCAGTTTGTGTCATTTTGGCATCAGGAGGATATCCTGCTTCCTATGAGAAAGGGCTGGTTATATCCGGCTTGGATGCCGGGGATAACGACTCGATCGTGTTTCATGCCGGAACGGCTCTCGATGAGGAAGGTCGATGGATTACGAACGGTGGACGTGTACTTGGAGTGGTTGGTATGGGTTCCGACATCGCTTCAGCCCGTGTCAAAGCCTATAAGCGTGCTGAACATATTATTTTTGAAGGCAAGCACAGCCGGACAGATATTGCTGTCAAAGCTTTGGTTTAATTCAACTGCCAGGTTGATGTACGCTTGCATCGAACAGGCATGATAGCATTTTTGAGGTGTGTGACAAAAGGCCTGCTGTGACTGCAGGTCTTTTGATTCTGATTTAGTGCAAACGTTTGTTTATAAGCGTTTCATAGTTGTCTTTATTTATGGACAATTGGGCGATATTCCAAAGTTTTTTTAACAAAAACATGATATGTTACGAAAAACAGCGAAAACGAGAGAGAAAATTAGATTAATGCACAAGAATTACCTTAAATACAATGTGCAAACGTTTTTACAACGGAAGTTGATTATTGTATGATGATTTCAGTGGATGAAGCGCTTTCTAATCATGGATGTCCCAGAAAATCCCGTTGGCTCTACATAGAAATAGCGAGCTTGAAAATTTTCTGAAATCGTTTGCGCAGATTTCCAACATTTTCTGTACGTTTACTGAGAGGGGTTATATTGGAATGAAAATGAAAAAAGTACTTACGCTCGCTGCCGCTTTCACGATGGCAGTGTCCATTACAGCATGCGGAGGCAAATCAGCTACTCCTGAACCAGCACCAGAAAGTCCTTCTACGGAAGCAAAAACATCAGCACCAGATCCAAGTGCTCCTGAATTGAAGCCTGAGGACGGCGCAAAACTGGTTGTTTGGGAAAGTAAGGATGAAAGAGCTTATACAGATGCTGTTATTAAAGCATTTACTGAAAAATATGGCGTGGAAGTAACATTGGAAGAAGTGAACCCTACGGACCAAGCAGGTAAACTGCTTCAAGACGGACCTTCCGGTATGGCTGCTGACGTTGTTATGTTCCCTCACGATAACTTGGGTAAAGTTGCAGCTGCTAATCTGGTTCTGCCTAACGATTCATTCGAAGCAGAAACCAGAGATCAGAATACGGAAGCTGCCATTCAAGGTGTAACCTTCAACGATGTGCTGTATGGATATCCTCGTGCGGCAGAAACTTACCTGATGTACTACAACAAGGACTTGATCAAAGAAGCTCCGAAGTCCTTTGAAGAAGTAATCGAATTCAGTAAAACGTTTACGGATAAATCGAAAAATAAATACGGAATTATGTGGGAAACCGGTAACCTGTACTTTAACTATCCGTTCCTTGCATCGACCGGCGGTTACATCTACGGTAACGGCGGTACAGACATTAACGATATCGGACTTAACAACGAAGGCACTATTAAGAGTATGGAAGTATACTCAAGCTTGAAAGAAGTTCTCCCTGTAAAATCCGGTGACATTACTCCGGACATTAAGCGTGGTCTGTTCACTTCCGGTGACCTGGCTATCGACATCAACGGTCCTTGGGAACTGGGCACCTACAAGGAAGCTCTTGGCGACAAACTGGGCGTAGCTCCAATCCCAGCCATTGGCGGACAGCCAGCTGTCTCCTTCTCTGGTATTAAAGCTTGGTATGTTAACTCATACAGCAAATATCCAAATGCAGCCCGTCTGTTTGCAAACTTTGCAACATCAGAAGAAGCTCAATTGCAGCTTAGTGAACTCGTAGGTTCTGTACCAACAAACAAAAAAGCTCAAGAATCCGACCAAATCAAGAACGATCCATATGTATCTGCATTCACTGAGCAGTTCAAGAACTCGCAGCCAATGCCTTCTATTCCTGAAATGGGTAACGTATGGGCCCCTGTAGGTGCTGCTCTTGCTGAGATCTGGGATAATAACAAAGATGTTAAAGAAACATTGGACAAAGCAGTGACACAGCTTCAGGAACTGAACAGCAGTGCAGCTGGGAAGTAAATCTTACAATTCAACATACACAGACTATTAAAAAATGATGTTCACCCGCCGATGTCCGGCGGGTGATTCCTCGATTATACGGAGAGGAGAATGGATGGAGCATGCGTCAACATCGTACGACTGCAGCCGTGTTATCGGCCATTTGCATGGGATTCGGACAGCTTTATAATCGCCAATGGATCAAAGGCGCCATTTTGACCGCTTTAGGAATATCAAGTTTGTACTTCTTTATTAATAATTTGGGTGACGCCTTGTGGGGGATTACGACACTTGGCGAGAACGGCAACCACTTCGAGAAAGTAAACGGTTTAACCAAGCTTGTAGAGGGTGACCATTCCATCAATCTGTTGATTGAAGGACTCATCACTTTGATTTTGCTTGCTCTATATCTTATTGCTTACTACGCGAATATCAAAAATGCGTATAATACCGGAAAACAAAGGGACAACGGTGGAAAACCTAACACGTTTAGAGAGACCCTTAACTATATTTTTGAAATTAAGTTTGCACAATCCTTCTTGACACTCCCCGCTTTCGGGATTCTGTTTTTTACGATTATGCCGATCATATTCATGGTCATGCTGGCGTTTACGAACTATTCAGCTCCGAACAACCTTCCTCCTGCCAAGCTTGTTGACTGGGTTGGGTTTGAGACATTTACAAATCTGGTAGCCCTGAAATCATGGAGTCACACCTTCTTTGGTGTTTTGACTTGGACGATTATCTGGGCGATTCTGGCTACGGTTACTACCTATTTCGGTGGTGTTCTAGTAGCGCTGTTGATTCAGCAAAAAGGAATTCGTTTCAAGGGCGTATGGCGCGTCATTCTTATTATTCCTTATGCGATTCCGCAGCTGATCTCTTTGCTCGTTATGCGTAACATGTTCAACGGACAATTTGGACCAATCAACCAGTATATGAGATATTTCGGTTTGGAAGGCCTACCATGGCTTACCGATCCGTTTTGGGCAAAGGTAACGGTTATTGTCGTTAACATGTGGGTAGGTATTCCAGTATCGATGCTGCTTGTTATGAGTGTTCTTACTACGATTCCTAAGGATCTTTACGAAGCTGCCGATGTGGACGGCGCGAGCGGATTACAGAAGTTTAAAATTATCACGCTCCCGATGATTTTGTTCTCTACGGCACCTGTACTCATTACTCAGTTTGCAGGTAATATCAACAACTTTAACGCCATCTTCCTGTTGACGAACGGAAATCCGGTTGTCGGGGACTATCAGTATGCGGGGGCAACAGACCTGCTTGTAACCTGGCTGTATAAATTGACGCTTGATCAGCAGCGGTACAGTATGGCATCGGCCATCGGTATCATAATCTTCCTGATTATTGCTTCCTTCTCCATCTTCAACTACCGCCGCACAAGATCATTTAAAGAGGAGGATATGATCCAATGATCGGACAGAAGCTCAAGAAAACCATTCGTCTGACGGCGAGTTATATTATGTTGGTCATCATCGCTATTTGCTGTATCTATCCGGCACTATGGGTTGTTCTTGCATCCTTCCGTCCTGGTAAATCACTGTACAGCAAATCTCTTATTCCAGAGAGCTTTACAATTGCGCATTATCAGGAATTGTTTACTTCAAAAACCTTTATGTTCGGCACCTGGTATTTGAACACCTTGAAAATTGCCGTTCTGACTACGGTTATCGGTACACTCCTTGTCTTACTGACAAGTTACGCGGTATCGCGTTTCCGGTTTAAAGGCCGGAAAAATGCTTTATCTACCATTCTCGTACTGGGGATGTTCCCTGGCTTTATGAGTATGATCGCGCTGTATATTTTGCTGAACTCATTGGATCTTCTGAACACACACATGGCGCTGATCATCGTGTATGCAGCAGGGGCCCCGCTCGGTGGAACGCTCATTATGAAAGGCTTCCTTGATACGATTCCACGAAGTCTGGACGAAGCGGCGAAGATCGACGGAGCGACGAATTTTGCAATTTTCCGTAAAATTATTCTTCCATTGTCCAAACCGATGATTACGTATATGGGTCTGACCCTGTTCGTCGGCCCTTGGGTGGATTTCATCTTTGCCCGCCTAGTGCTTCGGACGAAGGAGAACTGGACACTAGCTGTCGGCCTGTGGGACCTTGTTAACTCCCAGCAGGACAGTAACTTTACACTGTTCGCGGCTGCAGCTGTTCTGATCGCACTGCCAATCACAATCTTGTTTGTATTCCTGCAGCGGATGCTCGTTGACGGCATGACAGCTGGGGCAAGCAAGGGGTAATCCTAGATCCAAGCCAAATAAAACAGACAAAGATTTTAAGACATCGAGAGGCACAGCATTGAAAGATCGCTGTGCCTCTTTTGTATCTTAAAAGCATACTTGAAGGGCAATGGATATGAAAGTAGTAGGGCGATTTCAATTCAGATCGGTAGGAATGAAGCTGTTCGGCAAAAACGGTCGATCCATGGTACTAACCAGGGATCGACCGTTTTTTTGCTTATGTTTTTTTAATGGGTTCTCGCACGAAGTAGCGGAGAGGACGAAACGATTCCGGAAAAGTGGTAACGGTAAAAGCTTTCCAGAGGAAAGCTCGCATCAGAAGCATACGCTCCTTTGTCCCCGAATTTCTTCTTTTAAGAAATAATTTAAGAAATTTGAGGGCAAGAGCGATTGTAGGAACGGTTCGTACTCGTAGCGTCTCCCAAACAGACTCGCTCTATTTAAAAGAAGCGTAACCTTCGTCAGCCATGACCACACTGCCGTTGATGGCACTGGCTTCAGGAAGAGTCAGCAGGTATACGGAGTCGGCAATCTGTTCCGGGTGCGTTAGTTTGTTACCCATAACTTTAGATTTCATCGATTCTACCATACCGTTATCCTTATAACCTTGGATGATAGGAGTATCCACCGCGCCAGGAGCTACTGCAACAACACGGATGCCGTATGGAGCCATTTCAAGTGCAGCAGATTTAGTCATCATGATGACGGCACCTTTGGAAGCGTGATAAGCAAACGTACCGGGAGACGCAAGGAAGCCGAATACCGAAGCTGTATTGATGATGACACCTTTGATAGACAGCTCACGCATTTTTTTGCCGGCTGCAATAATACCGTGCGCTACACCATGTTGGTTGACATTAATGACAGTGTGATAGTCCGCGAGATTCTGATCCAGTACGGGAGTAATACGTCCGATGCCGGCATTGTTGAACATGACATCGATTCTGCCAAAGGTTTCTACAGCTTTCTCGACCAGTGCTTCCACGTCTTCATACTTGGACACATCCGTTTTGACAAAGATAGCTTCTCCACCTGCAGCTTGAATTTGTGCAACCGTTTCGTTTCCTGCAGCTTCATTGAAATCCGCCACAACGACCTGATCGCCCTTGCTTGCAAATTTCAATGCGGTTTCTTTTCCGATTCCACTGGCAGCGCCGGTAATAATGGCAACTCTTTTATTAGACATTCGATATTCCTCCCTAATATGTAATTCATGTGCTTAGAAATAATGATGAATAGGTTTTCTTAATCTATTTTTATGGTAACATTGCATAGTATTAATTAAAATTTAAATATAATTAGGTTTAGTTAAGTTAAATTGAACTGAATTGAGGTGGGGATTTGAATCTTGAACAAATGGAGTATATCGTACAAGTGGCCAAAACCGGTTCATTGACAAGCGCCGCTCAGCAATCCCATGTCACATTATCGGCGATCAGCCAATCGATTTCAGCGATGGAAGCGGAGTTAGGAATCACCTTGTTTACGAGGTCCCGGGGATCAGGCGCTACACCTACCGCGGAAGGACAGGTTATTATCCAAAAAGCAAATGAGGTGCTGATGAAGCTCCATGAGTTGAGGGAAGAAGCTCAGTCGTTCAGCAATGAATTAAGCGGTAGGCTTAAAATCGCAACCATTCCGGGTCCCATGCATCTTCTGGTAGATGTTATCGCAAAATTCAAGAGGGAAAATCCGAATGTGAAGATCGAAGTTTATGAAAAAGGACCAAAGGAGATTTTGCATGATATTGAGCACAATCACATCGACGCCGGATTAATCGTCCTAACTGAAAATGTGATGCGGAAGTACAAAGCGTTATCTTTTGAACGGCTATTGGAGGGTAAAATCGTCGCTGGCGTAAACAGCAGGTCCCCATTATCGCTTAAGAAATCCGTTACTCCTGATCAGCTGGTCAACCAGACGTTTGTCTTGTACGATGATGAACAGATTCGGGATATTGTTACAGACTTCATATCTGTGTACGGAAACCTGGATATTCTGTTCATCACTAATAATACACAGGCTATTGATAATGCAGTTAATGAAGGTCTGGCAATAACCCTTGGACTCGACTATTCATTTCATGGCTATGATGATAATAGAGATAGTAATATCGTTACGGTTGATTTAGATCTGCCAGGTAAGGAGCCGGTATATTACGGATGGGTTAGTCCCAAAGGAAAGAACACATCCCATATTTCCAAAAGATTTATGAATAAACTTAAATACGAATTATAGAATCGCGTATAAAATAAAAAGAAGAGCAGTCCGGAATTCCGGAACTGCTCTTCTCATATTACGGCTGCCATTTCGTGAAATGTCGTTTCCGAAAACTAACGAGTAACTATAGGATACAATCTTATATTTTAAATCTGGTCACGCAACTAATGACACTTTTGGCGCTTAACTATGGCGTATCAATCTGTGCAGTTCTAAATCAAACCTTTGTTCAAGAATGTACGTCTAATTATAAAATATTACCAAAAGGTGGTTGCGAGATGCAAAAAAATTTTGGGTTGTTGATATTGTGTTTGGCTTTAATTGCAGGCTGCAGTGCCAAGAGCGATAACAATGAACGACAACAGCAAAATGATACATCTTTGAACATTCAAGAAGTTCTCGATCAAGAAAATGTATCACCTCATTATATAGAAACCGGTAATTTTTCTGGGGATGAATTAAAAATTATCAACACATTAAACGAGTCAATGAAATATAGTCTCTTGGATGATATCCCAGGAATTATAACCTTGTACTCTGAAGACTACCCCGGTAAAAATGATGATTATTCTGATGTACATGTTCTAAGTATTACAGTATCACTCGATTCACCAAAGTTTAATTTTATTTCTGATAATAGCGCGGAGGTTTTTGTTGATCAATCAGACATTGTCTTAGCAGATCCAGAAAAGAGTGTCAGTACAGTCGCAAAAATCTATTTTATGGTGAAGGAAAATGGAGAATGGAAAATATCTTCAATTCAGAACTAGATGTTTAAACAGGAACAACGGCGAGACATAGACATACAGTAATAACATCAGCTTTGTAAGAAAAAGAGGGAGCTAAACTCCCTCTCTTCTTGTTATTCAGCACAAGTATTTACTTCTAAATCTAACGGTATCTTAAGTCCAAGTCGTAGCATTAACGGTAACCTTACTGTGAACTTGCTGCCCCCTGCTACTCGATTACGGCTGCCAGTTCACGTTGACGGTTGCAGTACCGCTGGTAGGAGCTGTGAAAGAATGGTTGGCACCGCCTTCCCATGTGACCGTAGAGCCGTTCTTTTTCAGAAACTTGAATTCAATTGTTTTACCTGCAGGAACACTGACGTCATAGTACCAGGTCGGGTAACTGTAAATGACTTGATTATATATCGGACCTATCGCTTTGGCCGGTTCCCAATTGCCCATTTCACTTACATTGCCTGAGAGATAAACATTTTGACCAGGAACAGTGGTTGCGTTGTTCACGACAAATCGGACACTAACCTGATCGCCGGTCAGAATTTCGAAGTTATCATATACATTGCTTGCGGTTCCAGCTGAATTCGCGATTTTGATATTATATAGTCCTGGGGTTACCGCTGGGATTTTCACTTGAATCTGGCTGTCTTCCCATGCGGTGATGTTGCTTCCTGTCACAGCTGTTGTGCCGAAATAGACCGTTCCTTTGGTTGATCCGAAGCCCCTTCCGTCAATGGTGATCGTTGTGCCTGCCTTAGCCATCATCGGACCGACATGACCGATAATCGGTGTAGACTGAGCTGTTGTGTATTGCCATACAGCCGCTGCGCCTGCAGCAAGCGTAAAGTTGTTAACGGCACCGCCGCTGCCGACTGTAATTGCGCCACCGTTTAGTGTGCCGCCGAGTACATCAGCGTAAGTTTCTGCAGGAAGGGATGTAGCAAGGCCAGTAATGGAAGCGGAGGACGACAGGTTGCGGTTGACTGCTACAACAGCAACGCTGCTGCCGAATTTGCGCTCAAATATGAGAACATCGTTATTGATCCAGCGCTCTTGCGTGGAGCCGTAGGCAATGGCTGGATTTGATTTGCGCAAAGGAGCGAGTTTTTTAATAACATTGTATGCGGTTGAGCTTGTTGAGAATGAAGGAATCCGTGCCCGGTTGTTCGGGTCTGTTCCACCAGACATGTATTGTTCCGTTCCATAGTAAATAGCAGGAACACCCCGAGAGGTGAGCGTGAAGGCGAGTGCTTGCTCAAGCTTACGCTTATTCGCGCTGGAGTTGTGGAAACGCTCCATGTCGTGGTTATCGATGAAGGTAACCTGATCGTCCACCTGGGCATAGTCACTGGCCGAGCCTTCCAACATGGACTTTAAGCCATACATAGTGTCCGTGTTGTCACGGAATACCTCGCGGACCTTCTGGGCAAATCGAAAATCGAGCAGACTCATACCGGTTTCGTTCGCGAACTTATGATTCTCTGCGCTGACCTCATTAACACCCAGGAACCATTCACCGAAAGTAAACACAGGTTTGTAGTTGTTGATGGAGGACATAAAGTTTTTTTGCCAGCCGAAAGGCATGTGCTTCACAGCGTCAACCCGGATACCGTCGATGCCGAGATCAAGCCACATTTTGATTGCATCCTTCATATATGTATCAATCGTGCTGTTGTTATGATTCAGATCGGCAAGATCATAGAGGTTTTTGTAAATGCCATTTTCGGTGGTGGAGAAATCGGTGCCTCCATTATGGTGAAACCAATTTTGTGTATCGTTGGTATAGCCGCCGAGTAGAGTGCCGTTGTTATAGAGTTTGCCGTTCTCTGCGAATGAAGGTTGGTCGGAGGAAGCAGGTGATGTATGATTCGGTGCGAAGTCGATGACGACTTTGATGTTCTTGGCATGGGCGGCAGCAATAAGATTATTAAAATCTGCTATTGTGCCATAGGCCGGATTCGTTTTCTTGAAATCCCTTGCCCAGTAACCGTGATAAGCGGTGTTGTTGACACCGGAATAGTTGATCACGCTATAAATATTCTCCACCGGCTGTGAGATCCAGATCGCGGTGATGCCCATACCGGTGAGATAACCGTCGTTAATCTTGTTGATGATACCCTGCCAATCGCCGCCGCAGTACAGTCTCAGATTGGTGCATGTTCCATCAAAGGCTGACCCCGTTGGGTTGTTGGCGGCATTGCCATCCGAGAAGCGGTCCGTAAAGATTTGATAAATAACGTCCGTGCTGAAATTCTGTTTATTGGATACAGCAGTATCCGGTGCCGCTTGAGCAGTTGTAAACATACTGAGTGAAAGGGATAAAGCGAGGGTTAATGCGGCTGTTACCTTGGTAAACTTGTTCATTAGTTAATACCTCCTTTGATAACATGTAGTTTCGCAGTGGATATGTTGAACAATTTGAATCCGGTGAACACCTTGACTGCATCACCTCCATAAAAAGTTACAAAAAACCCCGGCATCTCAGAAGAGAAACCGGGGTTGTTCTTAACCGTTAAGGTTGAAGAAGGCATAGCCCTTAAATTCTATGAATCGCTTGATTTCAAGAACATTTTATATGCAAGCGTATTCAATTGTCAATGCAGCTGTTAAAATATGATGAGAAGACTTAAAAATACAGGCGAATACGAAATAAAGGAAGGGGGATCACGATGTCTCTTGATTATATTGAAGAGGGTGCGGAAACACTTGAGCTTGAACCGGATAGTGTGAAGGCAGCTTGCAGAGCCATTGATCGGGAAATTGAAGCCGGTATTGCACCGGGGGCGGTGCTTGCAGTCGTATATCGCGGTCGGGAATGGATGTATACAACCGGTTACGCCAATCCGGAACATCGGATGCATGTGCACGAGGACACGCTATATGATTGTGCGTCGTTAACCAAAGTTGTAGTTACACTGCCGCTTGTTCTGAGTCTTATTGACGAAGGGATTTTATCGCTTGGAACCACGATATCATCGTGGCTTCCTGAATTTGGAGCAGCGGGTAAGGAAGAGGTAACGGTCGGACAGCTGTTGACCCATACGTCCGGCTTACAGGCGGATATGAACCTTCATTCACACGGCTGGAGCATGGAGCGGATGTGGGAGGCTATAAACCAAGTGGCGCTCCAGAGAGAGCCGCAGACTGCAGTTGTATACAGTGATTTAGGCTATTTGATACTGGGACGTCTAGTTGAGGAAGTGCTCGGGATGCCGATTGATGAAGCTGCTAGAATCCGGATTTTTGAGCCACTGGGAATGAAAAGTACCGCGTTTTCTCCGATTCTTGATTCCAAGAGTCGTTGTGCGGCAACAGAGTATGACGACGAGTTCGGGGGACATTTATGCGGAGTCGTGCATGATGAGAAGGCACGTGCATTAGGAGGGGCGTGTGGGCACGCCGGATTGTTCGCAAGTGCGGGTGATCTAGCACGTTATGCGCGGATGTGGCAGGAAGGCGGTCAGGTCCCGGATGATTCCTCTACTCCTTCGGGAAGTGCACAATACCAGCGTATTTTGTCCCGGGCTGCAGTGGGAATGTCCATACAAAGTCATACCATCGGAATTCCAGACGCGAACAGGGGACTCGGCTGGGTTCTTAAGGGAGACCGGATGGATGCATCCGGCGATTGGATGAGCACACGAAGCTATGGACACACGGGGTTTACCGGCACGAGTCTGTGGATTGATCCCGATCATGATCTCGCTGTCGTTCTGCTGACGAATCGGGTCTATGGAGGGCGCAGCGGAAGTGTTGCATCTCTTCGAGCTCGTGTGCACAACGCGTTAACGGCTGCGGTAAGAACCTGATTCTAGGTTGGATGCAACACTCGATATGGAACAATGTCTAAATGAACTGAGAAATTTTTGTGATAACACCCAAAACATAAGCTGACACGAGATTTATCTTTTGATATAATAAGGGAGTTACGGGGGAACACGTACGGTATTTATAGATAAAATATATAAAGAAGAGAGAAGACCTTCCATGGATTTGGAGGGTCTTTTCCTATTTTAAAAATAAATAGCATGGTGGTAGATACGGGTTGCGTTTTTCTTTAAACATGGTAATATAGATTGAAGAATCTTAATGTTAAGATAATATCGAGAGCTGTTAGGGTAATGATATTAAGGGTAGTTATGTTCAGGGTACGAGTTGTGAAAGGAGATGTATAATATGGAGCATCGTCATATTTACCGGCAGGGAACGTCGGCTGAGGCCCCAACACTGCTGCTGCTTCATGGTACTGGGGGGAATGAGCAGGATCTTCTACCGCTCGGGGAGATCATCTCCCCGACTTCAAATCTGCTTGGCGTCCGGGGAAATGTACTGGAAAACGGCATGCCACGCTTTTTCAGGAGATTGTCTGAAGGGGTATTCGATGTAGAGGATCTGATCCAGCGTACGGAGGATTTAAAGACTTTTATCGATGACGCGGCAGTACAATACGGTTTTGACCGGAGCCGTGTAGTTGCTGTAGGATATTCCAACGGCGCGAATATCGCAGCCAGCCTGCTCTTTCATTACGTGGATACTCTGCAGGGTGCTGTACTGCATCACCCGATGGTGCCGCTGAGAGATAAAGAGCTGCCGGATATGACAGGTGTACCGGTGTTTATTGCTGCGGGGCAGCGCGACATGATGTGCCCTCCACAGGAAACAGAGGATCTTGCCTCACTGCTGAACGGAGCTGGCGCGGACACCCTGGTTCATTGGGAGCATGGCGGACACCAGCTGAGCCGTACTGAGGTGGTGGCCGCGGCGGCCTGGTTCAAGGAGAAGTTTGCATAACCTTCGGTTTAAATAGAGCGTTTGTAGAGAAGAGGGAAGAACATGCCTTCTTCTCTTTTTTTAATAAAATGAAATCGTTTCCAATTGGGTGTGTATCTAATATAACATATCTTTGTGCGGTATATTGCATAAGTGTAGTATTTTGAATACAATGAAATTGTAATTAAAAGGTATTGTTTGAGATCCATACCCATGGGAGGGAATTTATATGGCAAGCAAAATGTTAAGCGCTTTCTTGCAGCAGAATCTTACAGAGCTCAAGGGACAGGGACTCTATAATACGATCCAGCCTCTTGAAAGTCCGAATGGTCCATTGATCACCATTCAGGGCCGTGAATTTGTGAATCTATCCTCCAATAACTATCTGGGCCTTGCGAATGATGAACGATTGAAGGAAGCAGCCATCCGGGCAACAAACGATTTTGGTACGGGAAGCGGCGCTGTCCGCTCTATTAACGGAACGCTAACCCTTCATGTTGAGCTTGAGGAGAAGCTTGCACAATTCAAGGGAACGGAAGCGGTACTTACGTTTCAATCCGGTTTTAATTGTAACATGGCGGCGATCTCGGCTGTGATGGGGGCCGGTGATGCAATACTATCCGATGAATTAAACCACGCGTCTATCATCGATGGCTGTCGTTTAACTAAAGCGAAGGCTATTCGTTATAACCACTCGGATATGGAAGATTTGCGGACCAAAGCGAAAGAAGCGAGAGAGTCCGGGCAATACGGCAAAATCATGGTCATTACCGATGGTGTGTTCTCGATGGATGGCGACATTGCGAAGCTTCCGGAAATTGTAGAGATTGCGGAAGCCTATGATCTTATCACATATGTAGATGATGCCCACGGCTCTGGGGTTCTTGGGGGCGGAGCGGGGACTGTGAAGCATTTTGGATTGTCGGACAGAGTGGATATTCAGATCGGAACTTTGTCCAAGGCTGTCGGTGTGGTCGGAGGGTATGTTGCCGGATCACGTGATCTGGTTGATTGGCTCAAGGTCCGCAGCCGGCCGTTCCTGTTCTCAACGGCACTGCCTCCAGGCACTGTTGCCGCCTGTATTACCGCTGTTGACACTCTTCAGAACAGTAAGGAGCTTCAAACCAAGCTCTGGGAGAATACCAGATACCTGCAGGAAGGGCTCAAAAATCTTGGTTATTCTATAGGGTCTACGGAAACTCCTATAACGCCTTGCATCATCGGGGACGAAGTGACAACACAAAAGTTCAGCATCAGATTGTACGAAGAAGGCGTATATGCCAAAGCGATTGTGTTCCCGACAGTACCGAAAGGGACAGGAAGAGTTCGTAACATGCCTACCGCTATGCATACTAGGGAGATGCTAGATCGTGCACTCTCCGCATATGAAACCATCGGACGCGAACTGGGTCTGGTTCGTTAAGGGGGGCACGAAACAATGAAACGGATTATGGTAACAGGTGCGCTCGGTCAGATCGGTTGTGATTTGGTGGCGAAATTGCGGCAAATCTACGGTGAAGAAGCCGTACTCGCGACAGATATCCGCCAGATCCATCATGAAACGGTACAGTCAGGACCTTTTAGAACATTAGATGTAACGGATAACACTGCATTTTATGAGGCGGCAAGGGAGCACAAGGCGGATACAATTATTCACCTTGCAGCACTTTTGTCCGCTAAAGCAGAATCAGATCCAGCGCTTGCTTGGCACCTGAACATGGGCGGTTTGTTAAGCGGGCTGGAGACGGCGCGGGCGTTGTCCTGTCAGTTCTTTACACCGAGCTCCATAGCAGCATTTGGATCAGACACCCCCAAAAATTCCACACCGCAAGACACGCTGCAGCGTCCTTTAACGATGTATGGCGTCAGCAAGGTTGCCGGTGAACTGCTATGTGATTACTATTACCATAAATATGGAGTGGACACCCGTGGCTTACGTTTTCCGGGGCTGATTTCCCACTCAGCGCCTCCGGGAGGAGGAACAACCGATTACGCGGTTGATATGTATGGATCTGCTATAAGTAGTGGTAGCTATACTTCCTATATTAATAAAGGGACATACCTTGATATGATGTACATGCCGGACGCTATCCAAGCAGTTATCACACTCATGGAGGCAGACCCTTCCAAGCTGAAGCATCGTAATGCCTTTAATGTATCGGCGATGAGTGTTGATCCTGAAGCAATTGCCACCAACATCCGCCGGCATATTCCGGAATTTACGCTTGATTATGATGTGGATCCGATCCGCCAAGCCATCGCAAACGAATGGCCGGATTCCATTGATGCAACGGCAGCACGCGAAGAATGGGGATTTGATGTACAATATGATTTGAACCATATGACCGATGATATGGTGTCAAAGCTTATGGTGAAGCTGCAGGCTGATCAGAGCAAGATCAGTTAACCGCTAGGATCAGAAGGAGGATATTGTTCGATTGGAACCCATTCATAAAAAGGTAGGGAGAAATTTACAAGCAATTCGTAAATCACGGGGCTTAAGCCTCGATAACGTTGCCGAGTTGACCGGTGTAAGCAAAGCCATGCTAGGACAAATCGAACGCGGAGATTCAAACCCGACAATTTCCGTACTGTGGCGAATCGTTAGCGGACTGGGCATTTCATTCACCACACTCATTGAGGAGTCGGAAACTGAAGTGACCGTGGTGTCGCCTGATGAGGTGGAGCCTTTTCATGAGGCAGAGGGTGCTTACCGGGTGTACCCGTTGTTTTCTTATAATCTGCGTACCAAATTTGAGTCTTATATGGTGGTGATGGATCCGGGGTGTGACCACGGGTCTGAGGCACATAATGATGGCGTCGAGGAATATATTTTTGTACATGAGGGGGAGCTTGAACTCTGGCGTGAAGACGAAAGTTATACGGTTCCTGCCGGAAATTCCGTTCATTTCTCTGCTAACCGGCCGCATCGATATCGCAATCCGGGCAAGAAGACCACGAAATTTTACACCATTATATTCTATGCGGATGCTGCAGCTCGTCGTTAAATGACCTTCTGTATTAGTATCCTTGAAAAATACGATTTACTTTAAGAAACGTAGCCATTTATGGTTGCGTTTTTTGTTTCTTACCCGAGATCCCTCAAAAGGGGCGGCTCGTCCAATTAAGAGCGAAAAGAGCAGCATGATTTACTTAGAAACATCCAGTAAATATGGTACATATTTCTTATTCGTAGAAGGGAAATTAAATAACTAAGAGAAGTATATTGTTATGAAACTGCTTACAGGAGGATTAAGGATGAGATAAAAAATAAGTAAAGTCGGGTCATTTGCTGCCGTACTACTATATTTTATAGCGTATTAGCGTATTTATCTCTAAGGAGTTGATCAAATGTCAGTTTTTCCGATACTACTTGGTCTTGCTGTGATTGCGGTTGGTCTGATTGCTAACAAAAATCCAGAATCATGGTTGTTCAGAAGAATCGATGATGATTTTGAACGAAGCGATGTCCAATTATCTTATACACGGTATGGCGGAGTAGTATGTTCAATGATGGGTGTCGTAATTAGCATGTTTGGTATGCTTTTTTGATAGCCTATAAAGCAGATATTTAATCAGTGAAAATATCAAAAAAATAAATCAATAACCCGCTCAAAGGAGCGGGTTATTGATTTATTCAGGTTGCTTCATCTGAAGGGGTGGAGGGATAAGCCAGCCTTTTTCTTTATTCATCTGGAGGATTCTTACGCCTAATCCTGCCATGGCAAGATGGTACTTAGCAAATAAGGCACCTATGTCCACCCGAATGGACTGTCCCATAGCTTGGCTGCATGCTACAAGTCCAGCTGCGGTTTCCATTGTAATTTTGGCGGAAATTTCCGGATCTGTGAATCGTGCACCCGCCGGAATGTCCTCAAGTTTGACTTCAGGTCGTTCAGGTAACATGGGAGCAGGAGCAATGCCGTTATCCGTGAGCAATTTATCGAGTTCCTTAATTTCCAGCGAGGCTTGATCGACCAGGTCGTTCAGTATTTTTTTGAGATCGTTGTCCCCGGCGTGGTTTAAATAGGCTTTGTAGCAGGAGACGGCGCCTTTAGCGACCGTGGAAGCTGTCCACACAACAAAGATTTCACCGTAATGCATCGGTTCATCTTTGGGATTACCGTTTAAAATACCCATTCTTCAGTAGCTCCTTATCGTTTGATATTTAACGAATAGTATTATAGCCTTTGGAATGGAAGTATATGCAGATATGAAGTGGGAGAACGACGACCAATGGATAGTTATAGATACGATTAAATCGCGGAACTGTAAGTCTCTTTTCACAACTAGCGAAATGACCCAAGAAAATTTCATGAAAAGTGATACAATAGGATAAATAAAACAAGTTCAAGGGTAGACGGAAGGTGATCCGCCACCCGGGCGGCGAAGTGGAGTGGGATTATGAAAGAGACGCAAACTCAGAAAAAAACAGTTGGTATGGAGGATATTGTACGTGCTCACCACGTGCTGCGTGAGGTGATCATACGGACACCGCTGCAGCGGGATGCGGTACTGTCTGCCAAATACGGCTGTAATGTGTACTTGAAACGTGAAGATTTACAGGTGGTCCGGTCCTTTAAAATCCGGGGCGCCTACAATATGATTCGCAGTTTGACCGATTCGGAGCTGACAGCAGGCATTGTATGTGCGAGTGCCGGTAACCATGCTCAGGGCGTGGCTTTTTCATGCAAGGTACTTAACATTCGCGGCAAAATCTTTATGCCAAGCACCACGCCGAACCAGAAGGTGAAACAGGTTAAACGGTTTGGCGGGAGCAGCGTGGAGGTCATTCTGACTGGAGATACATTTGACGATGCGTATGCTGAAGCAATCAAGATATGCAAAGAACAGGGAATGACCTTCATTCATCCGTTCGATGAACCCCGTATTGTAGCGGGTAGCGGAACGATCGGGATGGAAGTGATGGAAGAGCTGGACGTCCCGGCTGATTATATGTTTGTCACCATTGGTGGCGGCGGTCTTGCAGCCGGAGTATCAACTTATGTAAAAACCGTCAGTCCGATGACCCAGATGATTGGTGTTGAACCATTGGGAGCGGCTTCCATGATTGAAGCCAAGGAACGCGGTGAGGTGGTTACGCTTAACGAGATCGATAAGTTCGTTGATGGTGCCGCGGTCAAAAGAGTTGGCCAGCTCCCCTATGAAATTTGTAAAGAACTTCTGGACGATATCGTCATGGTTCCCGAAGGCAAAGCATGCACAACCATCTTGGAGCTATACAATGAGAATGCCATCGTGGTTGAGCCGGCTGGGGCTCTCTCCGTAGCAGCCCTTGATCTGTATGGTGACAAGATCCGCGGTAAAAATGTAGTCTGCGTTATTAGCGGCGGCAACAACGATATTGACCGTATGCAGGAGATCAAGGAACGCTCTCTGATCTATGAAGGCTTGAAGCATTATTTCATGATCAATTTCCCACAACGTGCGGGAGCACTGCGCGAGTTTTTGGAGGAAGTACTTGGGCCGAATGACGATATCGCACGGTTTGAGTATACGAAGAAGCACAATAAGGAGGACGGTCCTGCACTAGTCGGGATTGAGCTGCTGTATCCAGAGGATTACGGTCCGTTGGTCGAGCGGATGAACCGGAAAGGCCTCGATTACACTGAACTTAACAAAAACATGAACCTGTTTAACCTGCTGATCTAATCCGCAGGAGCAGGACTAAGCTCTGACAACCGGCATACTGCCGTCATACGATTCTACATGTAAAAAGAGCCTGCATTCCGTTTGAAGGAATGCAGGCTCTTTTTGTAGAGATAAGAAAGTGTAAACTTCAGTGTAAACCACATCCTTATCTCGCAAGAAAAACTACCATAAAATGCGGTCTGTCTTCTTTGAAGTACGTCGATAGACGTTTTTCTTACTATTGCTATCTTTATCTTGATCCAAGGAAAAACGAAAAACGATTTATCTTCTGGAGAATAACACTTTAGTTCCGATCAAACCGACGATGAAAATTACGAGGCTAGCCCAAGGCGGGATAACGAGAACGGGAAGAGAGCGGCCAAGCCAAACCCCTGCAACCAGTATGACAACAACGACCGCGATATAAATTCCCATGTTACGAATGTTGATTTTGCGTTTGCTGTCTTCTGGCTGGAAGGTATCTTTGTTCATCAGGTTCATGATCAGCTTGATCAAAATATAGGAGCCTGCAGCAACGAGCAGAAGGGTGGATATACGCACTTGAGACATTTTCTCCACATGACCACCCGTCATCATCGTAAAGAAACCAACCAGAGCCTGTGCGAAAAAGAACCAGGTTAGTGCCACCCAAGGAATCATCAAGCTAAGCTGGATCTGGCTCAGACCCTTCAGCTTGGGCAAATTCTCTACAAGCTCTGCGCAATATGCCTCAGGATCGTTGCCGAAGACTTCTTTCGCACTTTTTCCCTTGCTCTGGGCATCCAGCAGATGCTGGGCCATCTCGAGCAGAAGCTCTTCACCCCGGGCTTCATTTACAGCACTGGTGCGGATATAGACGACCATGTCTTCGTAATATTTCAAGTTGGATGGTGTCATCAGCTCTTGTAGCCGGTTGTTTTCCCGGACCATCTGTTTAATCTTCATGACTTTGTTCCTCCGTTGTCTAAAATGTGATCCACACTATGCTTCAGCGTACCCCAATGCTGCTTAAATTGAGACAGGGTGTCCAGTCCTTTCTCTGTCAGGTTGTAATATTTCCGGGGGGGTCCGCCGGAGCCGGTGTCTGAACGGAGCGTGCCCTCAATCAATTGCTCTTTCTGCATCCGGAGGAGAAGGGGGTAAATGCTACCTTCGCTAACGAACGTTAAGCCACTCTGTTCAAGCAGGGTGCTGAGCTCATATCCGTACACTTCGCGATTTTCCATTAGTGACAGGATGCAGCCTTCCAATATCCCTTTTAGCATCTGACTTTGCGTTGTCATGGCCAACTCCTTTGATCTAAGTATGTTGTAATACAATATAGTTTATAATGATCTACCTTGTAATGCAAGTTAATGTGTGAAAAAAGTGAATCTTTGACTAAAAGAGAATAATTCCCGGTCAGCTTCTCAACAATATAAGCAATCTTGAATGAACATTCAGGAACAACCACACACGAAAGGGTGAACATTCGTATGACACAACAGTACAATGCACGCAGCATAGCGGCAGAAAGACAGGCTTCAGAAAGGGCCAGAATGGATGGTGTCGATACGGACAACGGGATTGTAACTCCGGACGATCACCCTTTTACGGCAGGTAGCATGGACCTGGATTCCCCGGAGGAGATAAACGGAGCTGAATCGGAAGAAGAAGGGGCGAGCGCGTTAAACATCTGGATTAATGAACGGGATGATGCACAGTGGATGAATGACTGGAGTGGCCGGATCGAGACACATTCCATGTTCCGCGCTAGCTACGAGTAAAGATGAAGAAGGACTGCTGAATGTTTTAAATATTGCTATCATCCCGGGGTCCCCGAAAAGTAATCGGAGTTGCTTTAAAGCTTTAGGTCACTTTTTTGGGGGTTCAAAAAATGTTCCGTTTCGTCCCGTTGACAACTCATATAGGTAATGCTAAGATAATTTTAATTAATTCATATTAAACTTATCGGAATTATTGTTATATATGAGAAATCTTTCGGGGAGGAATGGGCATGGAGCGGCAGATCATCATCCGTCACAATCAGGAGGAACTAACGGCAAGTATACATTATCCGTCTAAAGACGGGCGACAGGAAGGGCGCTGCAATCGTGTTCCACTCGTTGTCATCTGCCACGGCTTCGTCGGAAGCCGGATCGGCGTAGATCGCCTGTTCGTGAAGACAGCGCGGGAGCTTGCAGAGGATGGGTATATGGTACTCCGCTTCGATTATATCGGCTGCGGAGAAAGCTCTGGCTGCTACGGAGCTGAAGGGCTGGAGTCCATGATTGCTCAGACCCGTTCCGTACTAGATTACGGACTGAGCTGCACCGATGTTGACCCAACCCGGGTGACGCTGATCGGTCACAGTCTTGGAGGAGCCGTAGCGCTTCAGACAGCTGTCCGCGACCGCCGGGTCAAGAATCTTGTCCTATGGTCGGCTGTAGGCTATCCGTTTAACGATATTGTGACTATTACGGGCCGTGATGTGTACGACGCGTCCGTGAAATCCGGAAAAGCAGATTACCTCGGCTATGAATTCACACCGGCGTTTTTCGAATCGCTTGCAGCGGGGCAGCCGTTTCAGGAGGCGATCAAATTCACTGGAGATGTGCTGGTCATCCACGGAACGTCTGACGAAATTATCCCGGTCGATTATGCGTTCCTGTATCAAAAAGTGTTCTGGATGCGTCCCGAGGGACGTTGCGATAAAGAGATCATCTTCCAGGGAGATCATACGTATTCTGCGGGGCTGCAGCGATCACAGCTGTTGAAACGGACCCGGGAATGGTTGAACGAGCTGGAGAGCGTTCAGCAGGATTGGCAGCATTGGATGATATGACAAAGACCTCCGCTTCACCTGTTCGGGTGAAGCGGAGGTCTTTTCGATACTTATTAGGATTGAAGTTAGTATGGTTTCTCTATATGTGGAACAATGAATTTCGAGCTTGAGATTGTTCTTTACACGGTGTGCTTTTTAAACTTTGGAGCACTGTCGCCATAGGTTGTTCGTCCGCCTTTGTTAAACAATCCACGAAGGTAAGGGAGGACATAGCGGTCAAGACCGATTTTGCCAGCATTAGCGGCTGCAACGATGATCAGTACTTCAAGCAGTAGCAATTGTGCGTTGGTGCTCACGGTACCCGAGAAGAGGAACGCTGCGTTCATCACGAGTCCCATCAGTGCAGCAAAGGTGGTAAACGTTCCGAGAATGAGTCCAAGACCTACCAGGAATTCACCAAGCGGTACAAGGACGTTGAACAATTTTACTCCAGGCAGTGCGGCATGTTCCAGAAACGCAGCCCACCATCCTTGTACGGCGGGGTGGTCACCCGCTGCCTTTGCGATTGCCCCCTGCATAAACCCTGCGGCGTCAAATCCGCCCGTAAGCTTGCCCCAACCTGCTGTTAACCACTCGTAACCAACATAGACCCGAATTACGGTCAGAAGCCACATTGCAAATTTATTCTCTCTCAGCCATTGGTTAAACATATGAACCACTCCTTAGATGATTTATAATTTCGTGTTATGTTGTTGACTGCTTCTTATTGCTGATGGAAGATGATCATCTCTTTCATGGCTTAATTATAAGTGAAAAAAATCACATGACTTGTGATTTAAATCACAATTTTAAATAAAATTTAAAATTAATTTTAAGTATCTTTAAATGGATGCGATTTCATTAAATACAGAGATGTATAGAGCTTGAGATCAAAGCATGATATATTAGTTACTACCTAATAAATTAAGTTAATGCCTAAAGAATGGAGGATACTTTTATGCTCGTATGGATGCTGCGAAGCATTATGGCTGAACGCGGTATTTGGTCAGGGGCCGCCTTGGCGAGATTATTAAAGGAGAAGGCGGGGTACAGCTTATCAGCTCCCTCCATTAGTTCATTGATTAACGGTTCACCGAAGCAGATGAAAGCAGAGACGTTGGACGCTTTATGTACAGCATTAGAATGTACGCCTAGCGATTTGTGGGTTCATACCCCTTCGCGTTTTAAGGGTGCTTAATAAGGAGGAGTAAATAGCATGGCGGAAAGAACGATACTTCCTTTTGGTAATTCTCTATTAAGAAAAATAGCGAAGCCGGTCGAAGAAGTGAACCCACGTATGCTGAAATTGCTGGACGATATGGTGGATACCCTTTATGCGACGGAAGGCAGAGCTGGCTTGGCCGCTCCACAAATCGGAATTCTAAGGCGAGTGGTCGTCATGGACTGTGGAGAAGGGCTGATTGAGCTCATAAATCCCGAAATCATGGAGTCTAGCGGTGAACAGTTCGGACCGGAGGGTTGTCTATCATATCCCGGATACAATGGTATGGTGACAAGGTCCCATTATGTAAAAGTGTCTAGTCTGAACCGTCAAGGGGAACCCTTTATCCTTGAAGCTGAGGGTTATCTGGCCGTGTGCATTCAGCATGAGATCGATCACCTGAACGGCATACTGTTCATTGATCATGTAAAGGACGATTTTCTTTATCATGAGCAGGACGGACATCGAGTTCGTCTTATGGATGTACTTAAACTGACAAGATGACAAAAAGCCCGTTAACGGGCTTTTTGTTGTGTTTACGAGTAATAGTGACTCGTTTCCTTTTTACCTAAGTAATTTTCCTTCTATAATGTACATTTACAGACAAATAATGCGTTATATGATTAAATGTAAAATATGGTCTAACTGTCAGTTCAACTTGAGATTTATTGGATTAGAATTTGGGAGTGCTATGAATTAGGGGGAAAACGAAGATGTTGTTGAACAAAAGAAAATCCGTGTGGAGGACAAGCATTCTCTCCATCTCGGCGGTGCTCATGCTGTCTGCATGTAGTGGGGAAAAAAAGGAAGAGCCTGTCGTAACGCAAGAGGTCCAGACTCCAGTGGAATCGCCAGCGGAAACACCGCCTGGGAAGGAGACTGCTGCATTTACGGCACCGCTTACAGGACTGCCGCTTGAAGAGGCATCCAATCGGAGGCCGCTGTCTGTTATGATCAACAATGCGCCTGCCGCGCGGCCGCAATCTGGACTCAGCCAGGCAGACATTGTCTATGAGGTGCTGGCCGAAGGCGGAATCACACGTCTGATCGCTATTTTCCAAAGCCAGACCGGTATTGAGAAGATCGGTCCGATCCGCAGCATCCGGCCTTATCTGATTAATATAGGCGAAAGTTACGGCGGCGTCCTTGTTCATGCGGGAGGTAGTCCGGAAGCGTATTCCATCATCAAGAAACAGGGCAAGCAGGATCTCGATGAGATCGGCAATGCCGGAGCTTATTTTTGGCGGGAGAAGGATCGCAAGGCACCTCATAACTTGTACTCCAGTGATGAGAAGCTTCGTGAAGGAGCGGACAAGCATAAGTTTTCAGGTGATGTGACGATACCGAAGTACACTTTTATGAAGGAAGAGGCAGCGGAACCAGACTCGGATAGTGGATCTATATCTGCAGAAGCAGCGGAACCAGACTCGGATAGTGGATCTATATCTGCAGAGGCAGCGGAACCAGGCTCGGATAGTGGATCTATATCTGCAAAGGCAGTAGAACCAGGCTCGGATAGTGGATCTGTATCTGCAGACGTTCCAGCGGGCGAAGCCGCAGCGAAGGTCGACATTACCTTTTTGCTGAAAAATTATGTGGTAGGGTACGCCTATGATGAACAATCTAAGCTGTATCAAAGATCTATTAACGGCCAGCCGCATATCGATCTGAATAACAATTCCGTGCTTACAGCTGCCAATGTCATTGTGCTGGGGGCGAACCATAAAGTGCTCGACGATGTTGGCAGACTGGCTGTAGACATTGATCCGGGTGGAGAAGCGATGCTGTTCCAGCAGGGGAAGGTCATTAAGGGACAGTGGGTTCGTTCAGCCGGAGACGTCATCCGTTTCATGAAAGACGGTAAAGAAGTGCCTTTGGTTCCAGGAACGACCTATTTCAACATCGTGCCAAACAGTCCCGCTTTCGACACACATATTACAATTACTAATCCATAATTCGGATTTGCTGGGATAAACGACATCGAAGCGGGTAAGTTATATTTATAGTCTTCAAAATGTAAGCGTATTGCTCGGCTTTTTTTGCGATTTTGGGCGTTTTTAGACAATACTTTGTAGTACACACGTTTCATTGTATGTGATAAGATAATCAAGGTTGTCTTTTCCTTTCATTTCGACGTTCATGGCAATTTTTCGTAAAGGGGTTAGAGTATGAAATTGAAGAAAAAGGATATATTCTTCCAGACGTTGGAGAATATGGCCGATACAATCGTGCAAGCAGCAGATTATTTCTCACAGCACGTTTCTAATCTACAAGATGTTACAGAATTTGCTAATGAAATGAAAAAATTTGAGTCCAAGTGTGACACTTTCACACATACCATCATCACGGAACTCAACAAAACATTTATTACGCCAATTGAACGCGACGACATCATGGATTTGACAACCAGTATGGATGATGTAATGGATGGTCTTGAAGCCACTGCAGCCCGATTTTATATGTATCAGTTGGGCCAGCCGGACGAGTATATCGTTCAGTTTGGCGAAATCTTGCGTCAATCCTCTTACGAAATCCAGAAGGCGATTCATCTGCTCTCGCAGAAAAAGCTGCTGGCTATTCGTGAGTATACCATTCGTCTGAATGACCTGGAAAACCAAGGTGATGAGCTGCTGCGTATTTGTATTAAAGATTTGTTCGCTACAGTATCTGATCCGATCGAACTGATCAAACGCAAAGAGATTTACGAACGTCTTGAGACTACCACGGACACTTGCGAAGACGTGGCAAATATGCTCGAATCTATCATTATGCGTAATTCGTAAGGGGTCCTGAACTATGGATACAACTATGCTCGTATTAGGTATCGTCGTATTTCTGGCACTCGCGTTTGACTTTATTAACGGGTTCCACGATACGGCAAATGCTATCGCAACCTCGGTGTCAACACGGGCGTTAAAGCCTCGGACGGCGATTATCATGGCCGCTTCCATGAACTTTTTAGGTGCGATGCTGTTTACCGGCGTAGCCAAAACGATCGGCGGCAGTGTAGCGGATCCGACAACGCTTGACAACGGAATTGAGGTTGTTATTGCAACACTCATCGCCGCAATCATTTGGAACCTCGCGACTTGGTGGTTCGGAATTCCGTCCTCCTCTTCACATGCGCTTATTGGTGCTTTGGCAGGGGCAGTATTTGTCGGAGCAGGAAGCGATAAGCTGAACTATGCCGGATTTACCGACATCGTACTTGCGCTCATTCTATCGCCGATCATCGCTTTTGTTGTCGGTTATCTGATCATGCAGCTGCTCAAAGTGATCTTTGCCAAAAAGAGTCCGCATACGGTAAACAAAGGTTTCCGTACGATGCAGATCTTTACAGCGGCACTTCAATCCTTCACGCATGGTACGAATGATGCACAGAAAGCGATGGGGATTATCACGTTCGCACTCGTGACCTCAGGTCAGCTGAGCGAAATGGAAGTTCCGTTTTGGGTTAAGTTGTCTGCAGCTACGGCAATGGCGCTCGGTACTTCGGTGGGCGGATGGAAGATCATCAAAACCATGGGTACCAAAATATTCAAAATCGAGCCGATTAACGGGTTCGCAGCTGATTTTACCGGCGCATCTGTTATTTTTTCGGCTACGTTGCTTCACCTGCCGATCAGTACAACCCATGCTATCACTTCAGCCATACTCGGTGTTGGCTCAGCCAAACGCTTTTCGGCCGTTAAATGGTCTCTTGCGGGTCGTATTGTAATAACTTGGTTTATTACCATTCCGATCACGGCACTGCTTGCAGGTCTTATCTTCAAGATTTTATTCTAGAAACCAGACAACACATACACATATATATAGGATAGTGTGGAGCCAATCATATAAGATTGGCTTTTTTGTTTAAAATATAATAGAAGATTGTTTTGATGAGACTTTTAGAAAAAGGGGGCTGAGGATATGATTCGAACGTTAGCCGTGACCCGCAGCCGTGAGGCTGTCATTGGACTTCCTTTGGAAGAGCTCAATCTGGAGGAATACGATTGGGTCTGGGTCGATTTTAATACGCCGACGACGGAGGAGTCCAGGATGCTGGAAACGTATTTTCATTTTCACCCGCTCGCGGTTGAAGACTGCCTTCATGTTTTGCAGAGACCCAAACTTGACTATTATGAGGATTTGCAGTTTCTTGTTCTGCATGCTCTAGACCCGGATAGCCTGGAAGCTGTGGAGGTCGACTTCTTCCTGTCGCCATCGTTATTTGTGTCATTTCATATGCAGCCCTTGATCGAGGTGGATGAGGCATGGGAGAGGGTAACGGATGGTGCAAAGCGGAGAGGTATTAAGGCGAATGGAGCTACCTTTTCCGCTTATACGGTCATGGACAAGCTGGTCGACCAATATTTCCCGAGCCTGTTTGCCATAGAGGATGAACTGGCAGAGATCGAGAGCAAGGGCGGAGAAGAATCTATAGAGGAACTGATGCATCAGGTGTTTTCCCTGCGCTCCAAGCTTTTGAAGCTGAGACGGACGGTTGTGCCGATGAGAGATCTACTGTACCGGGTCGTGAATTCGCAGCATGTTCAGAAGCACGGTCATCACGCTTATTTCTCGGATATTTATGACCATTTGCTGAAGCTGACGGATATGATCGAGGTGGACAGAGAGATGACGGCAGACCTGCGTGACAGTTACATATCTTTGAATTCCAACCGGATGAACAATATTATGAAGACACTGACCGTTATTACAACGATCTTTATGCCCTTGACGCTGATCGCCGGTATTTACGGAATGAATTTTGATGTTATGCCAGAGCTGCATTGGAGTTTCGGATATGGAGCTGTGCTCCTGCTCATGTTCCTGCTGGGGGCAAGCATGGTATTATGGTTCATACGGCGGGGCTGGTTCAAGTAGGCGAGGTCCGGTGACGGTGGTAATCTTAAGCGGTTTCATGATTTCAGGAGGATGTAGGTGATACTCCATGAATGTTATGCCGAATAGGCCAAACCAAGTGTAAGGCAACGAATGCCTCCTCTCACTTGGATTGGCCATGGTGCTGATTCAATATGAACTTTCGAGTTAACGGGCTTCATAAGCGTAAGGCGTGAAGCGCCAGCTTAAGATCGCCGGCGCTTTCGTCCACCTGAAGAGGGCCTGCGTGAGCCGGATCTCCGTCTGGCGGCTGAGGAGGAACGACGTTTTCTTGGGGTATATCCATAGCTGCTGTTACTGAAGTTGGTAGATTTATTGGAGGAAGCTCCCTTGCCTTTTTTGCCAAACATTCCGGTAAAGAGAGATATCATGGGTGCGAGCTGTTGGAAGCCTTGCATGACTTTCTGGACTTTGCCCACGTTCGCAACGAGTCCGTCAATCCCGCCCATTCGCTCAATAATGCCTTTTACATCGATATTGCTGAGGTTAAGACCGCTGAGCAAGCTACTTAGACCGCCGGATCCGCCGGTGGAAGGAGCAGGGGTGACCGCGGATACAGGAACCGGAAGACTCCCTCCTACTTCAGACGCTCCATCAAAGGGTGTGAAGGATGACTGTGCCGTATTTGAATAAGGATAGAGGGAGGGAGTTCCAACCTCTTCGGGAAAGTCAGCATATGGATTAACACCGGGATAAGACGATGCAGGCGGCATTTCGCTGATTGCCCGCTGGTTCGATGGGCGGCGGTGGTGATAATGGTAATGACTTGGCATGTTTATCACTTTCCTTTTTGAATGGTTTACTATACTGTATGAAATAGGCGGGCTAATGGCTTAGGCGTTTGCCCTTGTTTACGGGATAGGAGCGGAATCGGGCGGGTGCCCATGTGGGCCATTAGTGATTTTTTTAGGTGTATTTTTCCATAAAAAAGCCGATGATATGGTTGTCCTGTAGTGCGTGAAATCGTTAATGCTTGAAAAGACTGTATCTGCTCGGGTACAATGAAGGTGCGTATAAGTAACGGTAGGGGATGATCTAGTGCAATTAAAAAAATTAAATGATAAAAGCATCGATCAATTATTTGAATCAGTCCTGACATTGGAGAGTGTGGAAGAATGTTATGTATTTTTCGATGATCTCTGCACAGTCAACGAAATTCAATCTTTGTCTCAGCGACTGGAAGTTGCGCGGATGTTGGGAAAAGGGAGCACATACAACCAGATAGAAGCAGAAACCGGAGCCAGCACAGCAACAATCTCTCGTGTGAAACGGTGTTTGAACTATGGTAATGATGGGTATAAAATGGCGCTGGAACGTTTAGGGCGTTAATGATGAAATCTGGAGTGCTAGTCATCAGTCATGGCTCCAGAGAAGAGACTTGGGTATCGCTGGTGGACGAGGCTGTCCGGGAGCTGGCCAAGGATGTGGATGTACCGGTAGTGGCTTCATATCTGGAGTTAGTAGAAGGTCGCCTCATTCAAGACGGTATATTAGCATTGGAAGGCCAGGGTGTCACGGACATGCTGGTTATTCCTTTGTTCGTATCGTCGGGTAGCACTCATATTGATGAAATAGCATACGCTTTGGGTGTAAAGTCTGTGCCCGACAAGGAGACGGATCTCGAACCATTTGAGGTGAAGGCACGGGTCCATTTTGGTACCCCAGTCGACGATGATCCGGATATTGCCGTCATGGTATGGGATAAAGTTCGTGAGCTGTCTTATGAACCTTCGAAAGAAGTCGTACTTCTGGTCGGTCATGGCAGCCGTCATGAGTTGTTTCGCACCCGCTGGGAGCTTGGGATAAAATCTCTGGCCCTGCGGGTCGCGGAAGTAGGCGGGACGTTTGCGGATGCTGCGCTGCTGAATCCCGGAAATATTCGGGAAAAAGTGGTAGAATGGAAGGAGCGCGGCTGCGAGGTAATCGTGGCTCCGCTTTTTTTAAGTGAGGGATATTTTACCGAGAAGGTGATTCCGGACCGGCTGGAGGGGCTTTTGTGTCGTTATTCAGGCCGAACGCTACTGCCTCACCCGCTGCTTCCGCAGTGGATGCTGCGTCAGGTTCGTACCTTCTTGAACCCTTGAAATCATGAATACAGGTGGCGTATCGTAAATGAAAAAAGCACGGTTAATTTATAACCCCACCTCTGGGCGGGAGGAAATGAAGCGGCGTCTGGCCGATATATTGCAACGTCTGGACAACGCAGGTATTGAGACCTCTTGTCATGCGACAACTGGCGAGGGGGATGCGACTCTCGCAGCCGCGGAAGCAGTGGATCGGGGTTATGACCTCATCATTGCCGCCGGTGGCGACGGAACATTGAACGAAGTCATTAACGGCATGGCGGAGAAAGAGAATATTCCACCTTTGGGTGTGTTCCCGCTAGGAACGACGAATGACTTTGCACGGGCGCTTGGCATTTCGAAGAACTGGGAGGAATACTGCGATCTGGTGATTCGGAATGAGACCAGGCCGATTGATCTCGGTAAGGCCAATGACCGTTACTTCATTAATATTGCGGGCGGTGGTACGCTGACGGAGCTTACGTACGAAGTTCCAAGCAAGCTCAAGACGATGATCGGGCAGCTGGCGTATTATTTGAAGGGGCTGGAGAAAATGGTCAGCCTGACGCCGCAGGAGCTCATCATCAACGCGAACGGCCAGGCACCGATCCACGATGAGTTCATGGTGTTCCTCATCGCGAACAGTAACTCGGTTGGCGGTTTCGAGAAGCTAGCCCCCGGCGCCAGCATCGACGACGGTCTGTTCGACGTCATTGCGCTGCGCAAATGCAATCTAGCAGAGTTCGTCCGTGTCGTTCACCTGGCCCTGCGCGGAGAGCATTTGAACGATAAGAGGGTCATCCACTTCCGGACCGATTATATGGAGGTTGTCTCCCCGGGTCCAGTGCAGCTGAATCTCGACGGCGAGTTCGGCGGTGTGCTGCCAGGAACATTCCGCAACTTGCCGCAGCATCTGCGGATTTTTACGTGAGGCATGAATTAGATTGAATGTAATAGGAAGCTCCCGTATAATGATGGACGGAGCTTTTTCGACAAGCTCCCCTATGGGGGCTTTTTGTTGTTGGGTAAGATTTTGATTATGGATGTGCTCAATACAGGGAATATAGAGTGGTATGGGTGCACGCATTTGATATATACGGTAAAAGAGCTTTATAAGTCGAATGGAAAGAAGTGAGCAGCACATCATGAAGAAGAACCGTAGCGGACGCGGTCCGCACCGTAGCAGCAAGCCCTCGGCGGTAATTGCCGGATTGCCGGTGGCAAAGAATGACGAGGTTATCATAGACATCATCGGGATGAATCATGACGGAGAAGGGGTCGGCCGTGCGGAAGGCTACACCCTGTTCGTGCAGGGCGCGTTGCCGGGCGAGAAGGTCCGCGTGAAGGTGCTTAAGACAAAGAAGCAGTACGGTTATGCGAAGCTGATGGAGCTGGTGGAGGCAAGCAAGGCTAGGACTTCGGCACCTTGTCCGATCTATGACCAATGTGGCGGCTGTCAGCTGCAGCATATGGACTATGCTGCCCAGCTGGAGTGGAAACGCCAACTTGTGGTGGACAACCTGGAGCGGATCGGGAAGCTGCGGGTGCAGGATAGAGCGACTAGAGCTGGGATGAACGGTCAGGACGGGGAGCAGGGCGATGAGCCAAGTGGAGAAGCTGTAACTCAAGAAGGGATTATCGTGCGTCCAACGCTCGGCATGAGCGAGCCTTGGCGTTACCGTAACAAGTCACAGGTTCCGATCGGTGTTACCGAAGGCGGACTTGTTGGTGGATTCTATGCCCGGGGCAGTCACCGTATTGTAGATATGGAGACATGTCTTATCCAGCATGAGCAGAACGACGCTGTCGTTAGCCGTGTGAAAGCCATTGGCCGGAAGCTTGGCATTACCGCTTATAATGAAGAAACAGGACAAGGCCTGCTTCGCCATGTTGTTGTGAAGATCGGCTTTGCAACTGGGGAAATGATGATCGTTCTTGTCACCAATGGCGAGCGTATCCCTCACCTTGACCAATGGATCGCTGCGATTCGCGAGGAACTGCCAGCCGTCGTGAGCATCTGTCAGAACGTCAATACGCGTAAGACGAATGTTATTTTCGGAGATGTTACCCGTGTCCTGTGGGGACGCGAGGTTATCCATGACTATATCGGTGACGTGAAGTTTGCCATCTCTGCACGTTCTTTCTATCAGGTGAATCCAGCACAGACGGAGATCTTGTATGGTAAAACTGTGGAATATGCTGGGCTGACCGGCAATGAGACAGTTATCGATGCCTACTGCGGCATCGGTACGATTTCATTGTTCTTGGCGCAACACGCCAAGAAGGTGTACGGCGTCGAGATTGTCAAAGAAGCGATTGAGGATGCACGTGCAAATGCTGAACTAAATGGTATGAGCCATGTGGAGTTCGAGGTAGGAGCTTCCGAGGATGTTATTCCACGCTGGAAAGAGCAGGGCGTCGAGGCGGACGTGATTGTAGTGGACCCACCCCGCAAGGGCTGCGACCCTCGCTTGCTAGAAACAATCCTTCAGATGAAGCCGGAGCGGGTTGTGTATGTAAGCTGTAATCCATCGACGCTGGCAAGGGATTTGAGAGTACTCGAGGATGGTGGGTACCGCACCGTTGAGGTGCAACCGGTGGATATGTTTCCGCATACGGTGCATGTGGAGTCGGTTGCATTGCTACAAAGACAATAAGGCTGGAAATCTTTAATTCCAAGTACTAGAGTGTGGGAACACATATAGAATAATGATTTAAAAAGGTGCTATTAAAAATAGCACCTTTTTAATTTGAATCAACATCAATTCCCTCCTGCAAATCCTTATGCACTTAATCTCAACTGTTTTAAGCTTCAGACCACCCGCAATTTAATAAATCATCGTACTCAAGTTTTTTCCTAACTACGCATTAAATGTCGACCATTGTTGGTTTACTATTAGCGAAGTAAGGAGGTTTTCCGAAATAAAACTAGAAAAATATCTAAGAGGCTTTTGGAAACTAAGGAGGTAGTGTTATGGAAAAAGATCTTTTGGAACAGCTAAACCTATGGCATGAAGATGATGAATTTGAAAAAATAGTAGACAAGATTGCGGAAATTCCCGAACAGGACAGAGACTATGATTTAGTCGGCCATTTAGCGAGAGCATTAAACAATCTGGAACGTTACAATGAAGCATTGCAGCAGCTTTTGATGATCAAAACGTTAGGCGAACATGATCCTCTTTGGCATTTCCGTGTAGGTTACGCCTACTACTACCTATCGCAATATGAGGACGCAGTAACAGCATTCGAAATAGCGAATAAACTTGATCCTGAGGATGAAGATACTTCGTTGTTATTGAAATGGAGCCGTCACGAGGTTGGCCTAACAGACCGTCAAGAGAACTCAGTGACAGTGCAGCCAAACGCAATTGCTTCGGTGAAGAATGATATTGAGGCGAATGAGATGCTTGAACAGGAAAAGGACTTTGGTTTTGCCCGGGTGTACGCTGTGGAGCTAAAATACAAGCAGCCGCCGAAGCTGGACCGAAACCTGCTTTACGAGAAGATGGAACTTTACACGGGTAAGGTTGATCGCGGAGAACATCATCCGGATGCCGCGGGACTTGCTGTGTGGGAAGCGAACAGTCAGGAAGATCAGAATTTGCTGCATTTTTTCCATTTGAATTATATGGTTGAATATAAGGAAGGCGAAATGCCGGCGCAAACCAACCTGATGGATACAGAAAGCCGCCCGGTTACGGACTACGAGACGGCCATTCAGCAGTCCTGGCATTGGCAGGAAGCCGCTCAAGTCGTGAGTGATTGCGAGCACTCGCTGCTGTTGATCGACATGATGGCATCGGGACTCGATCCCAAATCGCGGTTGCAACTGTTCACCGGCTCGCTGCGGGCGGTGCTGGAAACGGCGCCTTGCGACGCCATCTATTTCCGGGAAAGCGACAAGCTCGTCGAACCTAGCGCTTACCTGGCGGCGATTGAAGAAGGAGAACTGTTATATGGTGCGCTGAACATTCGTTTTTATAATGTTGAAGGCACAGGCAGCGGCCGCCCTGAAGGTCTGATGGATTCATTGGGACTCGCCGCGCTTGGCATTCCGGATGTTCAGTGTCATTATTACGATCTGGAGCCTGATGAAGTAGCCGGGGATTTGCTTAATATCGCCTATTATTTATTCGACCGCGGGGACGTTATTGTCGACGGAGAAACAGTTGGTTTCACCGAAGAGATGCGCTGGCGCTGCGAACACCAATACGGGCTGGCCGTACCGCACCGGGTTGTCATCGATATAGATCCGGGAGAACCTTATTATGCCGGAAGACAAGGCGCAGAGCAGTCGTAACCAGCAGTTACCCATTCGCGATGGTGCCTATGTTGCATAGATAGAAAAATTAAAAGAAAATTTAGTTGCATTTTTAATACCACGAGTTGTTCTCACTGATCACTCGTAACATATGGAGAGTGTGGCACTGTTGGTGCGGACGGACAAATAGTTGAGATGTATTGGCGGAAATAGTAAAGAGGGGCGACGAACCCCTCTTTTTTAATGGGCTTGTTATCGTACTATGTTGATTTTTGAACAAAAAAATGACCACCATTTAGGTTTTCAGGCGGTCATGTGATTTCCATTAACGTTACCTTAATATTACCGTAAATACCTTCATCGCTTATATCTCTAACAGTAACAACTTCGGAAGCTAATTTCTTGTGTAATGATTCAACTTTGATCAAAGCAGGAGAATGGATCATCCAACCAGAAGAATTTATATCTAAGATATTTCATTGATTAGGTGGAAATGATGCCAATAAATAATAAGAGTATTCAGGGCTATAGTCCGATTCTCCATGCCAGGAGCGAGAAATATTTTTGGAAGGGTAAAGGCGCATTATCAATTAAAACATTTAAGAATGGACGAGCGTTCTATCATGCTGGTCATGGGCACTTTGCTGTTGATGAAGGGAACTATCTTTTGCTTATAAAGTCTGAATATACAAATAAGTATCTTGATATAACATGGCTAGAAGAAAAGTTATACGAATTAGCACATAGACTCCTAAAGGTTAATCGACAGGTTAATAAAGAAATATTGAAACTTCAGTCCCTAAGAGCCTCAACGCGTAAAGAATTGTATAAAAGAATACATATAGGTCATGAGTTTATATCTGCATACTTTGATCAATCAATAACCCTAACGGATGTGGCCAGAACTGCATGTTTATCGCCAAACCACTTCCTTAGAAGTTATAAGCAAATGTTTGGCATTTCTCCTCATCAATATTTAAGTGAAAGAAGGCTTCAAGAATCTAAGAGGCTTCTTCTTCAAACAACCCGTATTACATAGGATAAAACAGTCGGAATGGAGGCTAGATGAATGGAGTTAACACAAATCATTGATGAAGTATTTCAAGTAGTTCAGTCAGATGAAGCTTCACGGCTAAAAGATATTTTAGAATCTCACCCGCAACTTGCAAATACGGAAAATGGTGATGGACTTACACCTTTGGGATATGCGGCACATTTTGGTAATAAAGATGCAGTGCAGATATTGCTAAATTATGGCGCAGATGTTGTGGCGGTATCTCATTCCAAGATTTCTTACATTCCTTCGAATACAGCATTACATGCAGCAATAGCTGGAGAGCGTAACGTGGATGTTATCAGACTGCTTTTGACTCATAATGCTCAGACAAATATTTTCGACAGCAATGGTCATACTTGTCTGCACACTGCTGTATTCCATGACGATAACCTAGAAATTATTCGCTTATTGATCGAACATGGAGCCGATGTTAACGCTAGAATTGAAGGTGGAGAAACTGCGTTGTCTCTTGCAATCAAGCAAGGTAATAATAACGTAGCGGAACTTCTTCGCCAAAATGGAGCGCTACTCTAATTTTTTAGAGTAGCTTGCTACAAGTAGGTTTAGGTCTTGAATTTGACCTAGCCTCATCATCACTTATCATTGTAAAACATGGTGCGTGGTGTGTGTTACCTTTGTACAGGATCTCGATAAAAAACCGGATTTGGGCGTTATGCTTCTGAATCCGGTTTTTTAGTCCTGACAACTGGACGTCAGTCTCATTGTTCAGGGAGCGCGCTGGCATGTAAAATAATAGGCGTGTGCGAACATTAATACGTATTTTTATAATAGAGACGTTAACGGAGATGGCGAGATCAGCCGATGAATACGTAGAAAGGCGGGAGACAATGAACGAATTACAGAAAGAAGCGCTGGAAGAGATGAAAAAGGCAATTCATAAATGGTTTGAGGAACAGGAAAATCGAGTTGACGTAGAGGGATTGGGCAAACGCACCCCGCTGCAAATAGGCATCTTTAACTTTGTCATGCTGGATTATCGGCCGGGCAGGACCAGGGTTGACAGTTCGAAATCTGTGGGGAGTGCCGCAGGCAAAAAGTCGATGAAAGCTTCACCCTTTACACGGGAGCAGGTATTGCATGAGGTTCAGCCTCTGCTGGCGCAAATCGTAAGAGAGAGGCTGGACAAGCTGGAAACGTCGCCATTGATCGACTACCGGTTTACCTTTCAAGGAACCTTCGCAACGATGGACGGGCTTGCGGAATTAACGGTGCTGGAAACGATATATGAAGAGAAAAAGCGGCAGCTTCTGGAGCGAATTCAGTCCTATATTGAGAACGAACTGGAGAAGGGCTCTTACCCGACAAAGCGGTTGGAAACTTTCTTTTTGGCACGCCATCTGTTGGACCCGCATTTGTTTCCCGAACCGGAAGCCGAAAGGACGATCGCTTTATTTGACCGAATTCAGGAGTTAAATAAAGAACGGGTTGAGGCTCTTGCGGAGCATCGAAGAGATATCATTCGGGCTTTGACCCACTGGGCCGAGAATATATTCTTGCCACGTTATTACGATATCACCCGTAACGACTACAGGGCCAATGAATATGAAATCAAGTCGGATGCGGTACTGGAAAACAAGGATGAGCCGAATCAGCCTTTTGACCTTCTGTTGTACGGAGCGGTAATGATTATTCGTTATGAGCCGAATTTCAGCAAATTTAGGGGACAGACTTTTCTGGAGCTGGCGAAGCAGCTTGGCAGCGGCAAAGCCGCACGCATGTTGAAGGAGGGCAGCGACAGCTTTTCGCACGACGAAGTTCATATTTGCCATGAGTTGGTTGAATGCAAGGCTAATGATGTTTTTTCCAACTTTATGGTCGTTATTCGCAAAGAAGAAGCCGGGGCGTATGAGCGGGCAATTTTGTTTATTCTCTCTCTACTCAGAAAGGGCTTCCCGAAAAGCTATAAAATCAAGTTAAAATCCAGTGTCAGAGAGACTTTGCCTATCAAGGGGCTTGCCAAATCGGATACGCATCGATTTTTTGCAAATGCGTTGGCTTATTCCGAGCTGCATCCTTTATTGGAGGAATACGCTCGTGAGGCGATGGTAGAGTTTGAATGGTACGAGGATACGGAAAGCGAGAGAAGCGTAATGCCGGGCAGTTATGCTGTGTTCGGGCTGGGGCTTTTGTCTGAGCGGTATTTTCCGCTTGTTGAAGCTTACATGGACCTTGTGGATGATGAGCATCAGCTGGTGCATGACAAGTTCACAGCCATTTTTGCCGAAACCTATGGTATAACGGAACGCTCGACTCCCACCTTGATCGCCTGCCTGCTACGCTCCCACGATTCGCTAAAGCTGAAGATTCAGCCAGAGCTGGAAAGCGAAGACAAGCTGTCGCTATTCGTACAGCATATAGAGACTCTGTCGGATGACGAGGCCGAGCGCGTACTGTACCCGATCTGGGGCGAGGCGGAGAAACTGGCTGCATTGGCTCGCAAGGCGCGGGAACCACGCAAGGAACTGATAGCTCGTTTGATAATGAAATTATCTTAGTTGGGATAATTCCTAGGCTGAGTAGAACTTAATATTGTCTGCTCAGCTCAAATTGATCTGTCAGCCATTGTGTTGGAGTCTCATAAATCAGGCTATGTCGATCTGCATGATTTGGATGAGGCTAGGCAGCTGTGCAAATTTTATATAGATGCCTCCGAAGAGAATAGGAACCTGCTTCGGGATGAATTGTACAAGTTTTCCCGTAATCCGCTGGCCTGGAATGCTATGTGAAGAGATTGATTGGACTGTAGATCTTGATAAATAAATATAGTTTTATGTTCGCAGACTCACTAAAGATTAGTGTTGAAGCAGATATAAAGGATACGTTCAGCTTCGGGTTGAGAGGAAGGATGCCAGTGCACAAAAATTCATATTACTCTATAGGGCAGACGGCGAAGATTTGCAATATCTCCATCCAGACCCTGCGATATTATGACAAGATTGGCCTTATGAAGCCTAGTGAAATTGATAGAAGCTCTGGCTATCGGTATTATTCCAATCTGGATATCCTGCATATTAAAATCGTTCAAGATATGAAATCGCTCGATTTTTCACTTGAGGAAATTCGCCATGCATTACAAAGCGGGAGCCTGAACCGGGTCATGGGGTTGATGAAAGCCAAACATGAGGAAGCACTGCAGGAAATACGTCGACTGGAGCATATTACGACTTCCATTGAACAAAGAATCACGCAAATTGATGCTCTATTGGAGATGAACAGGGATACAAAGGATTCCGAAGTTCTTATTGAGTTGAAAGAACTTGAAGATCGTTATGTCGCTTTTGATCGGAAGCGATCCGTTTGTGGAATGGAGACTATGGTGCTGAAGTTTACCGAGCTGTTTGGAACGATTTATGAAAACGGAATGACCCAAAACGGATATATGATGACGATCTACCATGAGAATATAATGACGTTCGATCGGAACGATACCGATCTTGAAGTTGCTATTCCCATCAAGAGGGTCGGGACAAACTACAACTTCACACGCGTGATTCCAGGGGGGACTTATATTACGGCAATGTACACCGGGATTCCTACGGAACAAACGTACAAATACATATATGGGAAATTGCTGGAATGGATGGCCATGAACGGCTACTGTCAGGATGGTCCGGCTGTGGAGCAATATTTGGTGGATATGACGCAGATGGCGAAGCATGGGGATTATTTGATCGAGCTTCAAGTGCCTGTTAGTCAAAGAGATTGACCCTATAGTTGCTATAGGGTTTATTGTATTTGGCATGCAGACTTGAGAGGGGAGAATATCATGCACGTAATATTGGGAACGGGGCCATTAGGGATGTCCATCATGAGAGAGCTTATAGAACAGGGAAAGCGAGTAAAAATGGTTAGTTATAGCGGGAAAGACGCACTGCCTTCTGGCGTACAGCACGAGAAAGCCGATCTCCTGGATGCGAAGCAAGCTGCAAAAATCATGCAAGAGGCCACGGTCATCTATCACTGTGCGCAGCCGGCATATCATCAATGGGGAAAACTGTTCATGCGAATGCAGGATAACATCGTATCCGGTGCGATGGCTGCCGGGGGGAAGCTGGTAGTGGCCGAGAATTTGTATATGTATGGGTTGGTCAAGGGAAGTATGCACGAACAATTGCCCCATGCGGCCACGACTAGGAAAGGAGTTCTCCGGTCCGAAATGTCCCGCAAACTGCTGAAGCTGCATCAGGATGGATTGCTTCAGGTCGTCATCGGAAGAGGGTCCGATTTCTTTGGGCCGGGTGTTCTTGGTTCTGCGGTTGGGGAGCGCTTCTTTAAACCAATTGTAGCGGGAAAGCCTTGTACGGTGCTTGGCGACCCTGACAAGAAGCATACCTATACGTTCATCCACGATTTCGGTAAGGCGCTTGTTGCATTGGGAGGTCAGGAGGATACCTACGGCCAAGCCTGGCATGTACCGAATGCAGACGCAGTTACGACGAGGCAGTTTGCCGAAATGGCTTATTGTGCTGCCGGATTTCCGGCATCCATTCGGACAATGGGCAAGGGCATGCTCCGCATAGGAGGATTGTTTATTCCAGAGGCGCGCGAAACGATTGAGATGACGTATCAATTTGAGCATGATTTTGTCGTGGACCACCGCAAATTCAGCGCGAGATTCGAGCTTCCTGCAACGCCGCTGGAGCATGCGATCGCCCAAACGTTGGAATGGTTTCAATCCGCAAAATCCTAAGGTGGCTGGTTGACGCATAGTCCATGTGCATGGGGCGGAATCAAGTGAGGAAATGGTGGCGACTTGTGATAAATAACGTGATTATTAGGCTCCTGAGACTTCGTGGTTCAGGAGCTGCTTTGTGTTTTCGGAAACGACTAGAATAAAAGATATTCCGGAGTAACGAGGAACTCAGTCAGACGACGCATGTTTTAGCTTGCCGTTACAACTAGCGCGGAGAACCTTATTCTGAGCCTAAGCTGGTTTCCCTTGTAGGTGGGGAGGATGGAAACATGCCCGTACAAGCCGAAGTATTTGAGTCATATGGGACAATTCGATTCGTAAATATGTTTCCCATCATAATGAGTGCATTGGTTAGTGGAGGCACTTTGGTTATCGATGAGTTCGATGCTCCCCTACATCCAATGGCTTTAATGAGTATCGTGAACATCTTCCATAACGATGAGGTAAATAAGAATAAAGCTCAGCTGATCTTTAACACCCATAATCCGATATTCCTCAACTCGAATTTGTTTAGGAGGGATGAGATCAAGTTTGTAGAGCGTGATGATGATACCTTCTGTAGTACTCATTACTCGCTGTTCGACTTCGGCACCTCCGGCAGGAACGGGGTAAGGAACGGCGGTGAATATATGAAGAATTATTTCGTGAACCAATATGGAGCGATTAAGGATATCGACTTTACCTCTGTTTTTGAAAACCTTTTGGAAAGCAGAGGTGAACTATTCAAAGATGGCACCGAATCGGAAGGATAACAAGCAATACTTTTTCACCGTAGAGGGAGAAACAGAGAAATGGTATCTAGATTGGCTTGAAGCTGAAATTAATGCTGTCTTAGACGCTAATCCTGCATCCAATATCAAAGTATCGATAAAGAGCAAGGTAGAAAAGAATCCACTAAAGTACGCAAAAAGTCTCCCTATTATCTCTAAAGTGGAAGTTACTCATTTGTTGACTACGAAAGCCATGAACCGGTGCATGTTAAACAGTTCCTAGAAACTTTGGATCTTCCTAAAGAAGCTAACAGTATCAAGGGAAAACAGATTAAGTACCGCTTGGGGTATAGTAACCTTACTTTTGAGCTTTGGATGGCTATGCATAAAAGTAACTTTAACGCATATACCGAACATCGATTCCATTACCTCCGCCTACTGTTCTATTAATCTATATTCTTGACGAGGCTATTTCATTTTAATCAGCGAAGAAGCTAAAATTTGTTATAGTTTTAATAGTATATATCGATACTAACGGATGCGGGAACTGTCTTCTGTATGAGAGTCCAAAATTTCGAGCAGGATATATTGATCAGGGTAAATGCTCCGAACTTCTTGCCATTGCATAGTACTCACCTTGCTAATGGCATTTCATAAAAGGCTTAGCCTGCAGCTGCAGATGTGAACAAAATAGCATATTTGAAGGGAGAAATTAATATGACAACGAGTCCCAGCAGCAGTAAAAAGGAGTTATCACTAGAACAACATGAAGAACTACTCAAATTATTAAAAGCACGCTTCGAGAAAAACATGGACCGCCATCAAGGTCTTGAATGGGCTAATGTACAAGCAAAGCTTGAAGCTCAGACAGAAAAATTATGGTCGCTTTATGAAATGGAGAGAACTGGCGGCGAACCGGATGTCGTTGATCATGACAATAAGACGAACGAATACATTTTTTACGATTGTTCAGTGGAAAGTCCTAAAGGTCGCAGAAGTGTTTGTTACGATCATGAAGCGTTGGAGTCCAGGAAACAACACAAACCAGAAAATAGCGCTATTAACATGGCGGCTGTCATGGGAATTGAGCTTTTAACGGAAGAAAAATACCGAGAACTCCAGAAACTTGGAAACTTCGATTCGAAAACTTCGAGCTGGGTGAAGACACCTGATAGTATTAGAAAACTCGGCGGGGCTATCTTTTGCGATCGTCGCTATGACACTGTCTTCGTGTACCATAATGGAGCAGAATCCTATTACGCTGCTAGAGGGTTCCGTGGCTCACTAAGGGTCTAAATACTGGTGAAGGCTGGTTGCCGCATACTTCAAAGACGAATAGTCTTATCCATCGGAAAAATAAAACATGCATATTACTATCGCACCTCGTCACATGTGGAGTGTGTAGTATTGATGTCAAGGATTGATGGCTGAAAGGCTGATTTATTGAGGTTATCAAGGATATAGGAGAAAAATAGAGTGTTGGCAATCATCGTCGACACTCTATTTTTTGCGTTTGTGGGGAAACAGGTCTATTGGTGTAATGTGACCAAGAGTTCTACGGTTAGTTCGAAGTATTAAAACGTTGGGCGATCAGTTTCTATTACGAATATTTGTAAAAACACTTGTCAAAACATATGCCAGTTAAGATTTAGTCTGCAAAATGAGACTGTACTAAAATTTGCCTCAAGATCGTTAACTTTTTGGGGGTGAATTTTCTTATAATATTCTATAGGGGGCTATATCCAGATTCATTGATGAAATATGCAATCTTTTATAACTATTTTTTTATAAGGCCTATTAAGCGGAATAGGCAAGGAGGCATATATGAAACCAATCACAGAAGTTGCAGCACAACTGGGCCTTGCGCCGGGTCAGCTTGAGCTTTACGGAAAATGGAAAGCGAAGTTAACCGAGGATGTATGGGCATCTGTCTCGCAGCGGCCGGACGGAAAGCTTATCCTCGTTACCGCCATGAATCCGACGCCGGCGGGTGAAGGCAAGACGTTGACAACGATCGGGCTCACGCAAGGATTGAATCGGATTGGACGGAAGGCGGCGGCCGCGCTGCGCGAGCCATCCCTTGGACCGTGCATGGGCATGAAGGGCGGCGCCACAGGCAGTGGCAAAGCCCAGATTGTGCCGGCTGAGGATATTAATCTGCACTTTACGGGCGATATTCATGCGATTACATCAGCGCACAATCTGCTCGCGGCACTCATTGACAACCATATTCACCAAGGCAACGCGTTGCGTCTTGACCCGGCGCGCATTGTATGGAAACGGGCGCTCGATATGAATGATCGGCCGCTGCGCCAGATCGTAATCGGCATCGGCGACAACAACGGCACTGTGCGTGAAGACGGCTTCCTTATTACGACCGCTTCGGAAGTGATGGCGGTGTTGTGTTTAGCGGAAAATATGACTGATTTGCGGGCGCGGCTCGGCCGAATCGTCGTGGCGTATGACATGGACGGGCGGCCGGTGACGGCAGATGAGTTCCAGGCGGTGAACGCGATGTGCGCCCTGCTGAAGGATGCGATCCATCCGAATCTGGTGCAGACGCTCGAAGGCGATCCGGTGTTTGTTCACGGCGGGCCGTTCGCCAACATCGCCCACGGGTGCAGCAGCATACGGGCGACCCGTCATGCTCTCAAGCTGGCCGATTACGTCGTGACAGAAGCGGGATTCGGCGCCGATCTAGGCGCGGAAAAATTCATAAACATCAAGTGCCGCCTGGGAGGACTGCATCCGTCGGCTGCGGTCATCGTTGCGACCGTGCGTGCGCTGAAATACAACGGTGGTGTACCGAAGAAGGAACTCTTGAAGGAGAATGCCGAGGCGATACGGTCCGGATTCGGCAACTTGCGGCGCCACGTGGAGAACATGCGAGGCTTCGGTGTGCCGGTAATAGTCGCTATTAATCGCTTTGCGGCGGATACGGAGGCAGAGCTGGCGCAGGTTGCCGATCTCTGCGCAGAGCTTGGCGTGAAGGCGATTCTATCGGACGCCTGGGAGCGTGGCGGTGAAGGCTGCCGCGAGTTGGCGCAGGAAGTGGCTGCGCTGGCCGACGGATCGACGGAGGATACGTTCCAACTGCTCTATCCAGATAATATGCCGCTTGCGGAAAAGATTGAGACGGTCGTTACGCGTATTTATCGCGGAGCCGGGGTTAAATACCGCCCGGCTGCGAAGCGGGCGTTACAGGAACTGGAGCGGCTAGGCGTGCGTGACCTTCCTGTCTGCATGGCGAAGACGCCGTATTCGTTCACAGACCGTCCCGCCGTGCTCGGGGCGCCAGAGCAGTTTACGATTGAGGTGCAGGATATCCGCTGGTCGGCCGGCGCGGGATTCGCCGTCGTGCTGACGGGGCAGGTGGTCACGATGCCAGGACTGCCCGCGGAACCGGCGGCGTGGCGCATAAGGCTGGATGAGGCGGGACATATCGAAGGCCTGAGCTGATATGGCGAAATTATTATCAAAGGGAAGTAAGTTCTTGAAGTGAGCGAGTTTCTAGGTTATGGGGAAATAAACTCAAATCACTTCATAGGAAGTGGTTTTCAGATAGTAGAGGTAGAGAAACCCGATGTCTTTTTCAAAGACATCGGGTTTCTCTTTTGTTTACGGCATGTTCCTCATATTATTTTGCCAAGCTGTTAGCTAATTGTTTTTCTTTCCACAACATCGTAATTACAAGACCAATAATCATAATGACAGCAGCAAAGAGATACGGATAGTTGATGTTTACATCAAATAATATACCGCTTAATGCGGGCCCGATGATATTGCCCAAGCTTGTATATGTTGAGTTCATTCCAGCGACAAATCCTTGTTCTTGTTCAGCCGTTTTAGATAAATAGGTCGTTAATGCTGGTCGCAGCAAGTCAAATGCGAGAAAGATGAAGCAAGTTACTAGCAAAATGGCTAAATAGCCGGAGATCATGGTGGATACTACCGCAAAAAATACGCCAGCAATTAAGCATATCTGGATGAGTTTCTTTTCACCAAGTTTATCTACCATTTTACCAAACAGAAAGACCTGAACCACAACCCCGAAGATTGCACTTATTGTAATAACGGTTGCAATGTCTTTTGGTGTGAAACCAAATTTTTGATCTGAAAACAGACTAAATACGGTTTCATATGCTGATAGACCAAAGGCCAGTACAAACACAATAATAAAAGCGATAATGTATTGTGGATGAATTGATCGTTTCAGATCAGTTACAAAGCTGGTATCTTTTTTGAGCTGATTGATTTCCAAGAGCTGTTGTTTGGTTAGCGGCTCTTTTAAAATAAATAGGGATGAAATACATGTTATTAATGCGAAGCCTGCAGCAAAGTAGAATGGGGCACGCACACCCAGCTCAGCAATAAAACCTCCGATACCTGGGCCAATAATAAAACCGACACTAATAGCAGCAGAAATATAACCCATCGCTTTGGGCCTTTCCTCTACTGAGGTAATATCTGCAACAAAAGCAGTTACGCCTGGCATAATAAATGCACCACTAATGCCACCTAGAATTCTAGATAAATATAAAACGGATACGTGTGTGCCTAATCCAAAGATCAGCTCTGATATACTGAAGAGTAATAAGCCGATTATGATCATTTTCTTTCTGCCATAAGTGTCAATCCATCGTCCTGCCAGTGGAGACATGAGTAATTGTGCAAACGCAAAGGCTGCCATAAGATAACCCATCGTTTGGCCTGATAGATGCATAATATTCTTAAAGGATGGCATAACAGGGACGATAAGTCCGACTCCTAGAAAAACAATGAATATATTACTTAGTAGAATAAGTAAGACTGTTTTTTGTTCTTTCAATGGTTTCTTCATGAAGCAATACCTCTCTCTGTAAAATCATAGCTGTGAAATACCTCTCCCAAATACAGTTGGAATATTGAGCTCGACACAAACATCTGCTACAGACTTGGTCTGTCCTGAATGTATTTCACCGTCTGTTTTTTGAATTCTTCATTGTAACGCTGCCGTTGTTCCCCCATCAAGGACAGTTCTTTCGTTAAGTGATATTATCCGTGTCTCTAAACGTTGTGTCCACTGTTTATTCTAGTTTTAGAACAATCTGCTCGCAACACATTGGATTATCTATAAGAGGTTGTTCAAAAAGTCCGCTTTTGATCACGAAGTGAATCAAGAAGTGGGCTCGGCATCGAATCTTGAATTCAGCCGGTCCTTCTGGTGCTCACGTACCCAATACGTACGCTCCGCTCCTCAGTACCTAGCTTCATCCAACCTTCTCGGTGCTGAAAACCGACCTTTTTGAACACGTACTATAATGGAAAATTTAGTATCAGGAGTAAAAACCAGTTTACCAGTGCTAATAAACAATGCCGCCAAATATACTGTTCAAACTAGTACAATTACAAACACTTAAAAAATTTGATATAGTCTTAATAGTACGTATCGATACTAACGGATGTGGGAACTATGGAGTCTGAGCTGAGTTAAATTATCGAACATTGTACCTCCGGAGGAAGTGATAAACGATGAATTTAGAAATGGTTATGCAAGAGCTTGAAGCTCTCAGCAAGGAACGAACCAAGAAAATTTACGAATCCAATGGCGCGCACGCACCTCTTTTTGGCGTGGCTACAGGTGCTATGAAGCCCATAGCTAAGAAAATTAAAAAAGATCAGCCTTTGGCTGAGCAACTTTATGCCACAGGGAACTACGATGCAATGTACTTTGCCGGTATCATTGCAGACCCAGAAGCAATGACTGAAGATGATTTTGAGCGTTGGATGGATACGGCGTATTTTTATATGCTGTCCGATTATGTAGTTGCAGTAACTTTGGCAGAAACAGATATTGCACAAGAAGTTGCCGATAAATGGATCGCAAGCGGGGAAGAGCTGAGAATGTCAGCGGGCTGGAGTTGTTACTGCTGGCTTTTGGGTAATCGCCCGGACCGTGAATTTTCCGAAAGCAAAATCGCTAACATGCTTGAAATTGTGGAAAAGACAATTCACGATTCTCCCGAACGTACTAAATACGCTATGAATAATTTTATTTACACAGTGGCGGTATCCTATGTGCCGCTGCATGATAAGGCGATCGAGACAGCAAAGGCAGTAGGCCCAGTAGAAGTCAAACGGGACAAGAAAAAAAGCAGTTTTCTGAACGCTTCCGAAAATATTCAAAAGGCAGTAGATAAAGGGCAAATTGGTTTCAAACGCAAATATGTAAGGTGTTAAACTATCATGCTTAAATAAAATAATAATGTTTTAATCGGAGTAGCCTATTAGAGGTTACTCCGTTTTTTTTGCGAGCAAGTTGAATAACAATCGTAACTAGAGGGCGTACGGCAGATTCGTTTGGTGATGCCGTGACACGCTATTTCTTGGGCTTGTCTTCTGCCCCTTGACGGTTCAGCGCGGAAGCAGCGGCGAGGTCAAACTCCTTCTGGAGACCAGAGTCAAAATACATCGGCTGCAGGAAGCAATTTTTTTATTTGGTATATGATGGAAGAAATTGTTTCCTGAGAAGAAGCTTGTTGATCCTATTGTCCTATAGACAGGTTCAAGATGCTATATAGATTGAAACTAAAGAAAGGGGTGCTTAAACGAAGAAGGCGGAATTATTCTGGAGAAGCGCAGCGGGCGCCTAAAAGCTTACCAAAGGAAAGCTCACATCGGAAGCATAAGCTGTCCCCAGATTTCAACGTTATATAAAGACATGAAAGAAATCTGGGGGCAAGAGCGATCGTAAGAATAATCCGCATTCGTCTGGGAATCAGGTCAAACCAAGCTTCAAAAAATTTTCGATATCGAATTAACAAACGTAACTAGAGGAATCGTGAACTTACAACACTGAAGGTATTAGGCCATCAAAAAAATAACAGACTTATCTTTTCTAAAATATCATCCTAACCGCCTTGGAGGTAATTGTAGCTATACCGATAAGCGGCTATGTCTATAGTATTATTGTAAAGGCACTGTCGAGTAGCCATCAGCAAATTCCGGATCAATTAAATGTTATTGTAATGCTGGTATCTGTTATTCTTGCGTTTTTACTTACGATTCTCTCTAGCTTGCTGCTTCTGAAGAAAGTGGCTCGGATTGATATGATTGAGTCGTTGAAGAATGTGGAATGAGACTTTTGAGGGGATGGTGCGGATTGGCATAAATCGGAGATGTTTTGGTGGAAGCAGCAATGAGGGGGGGGAGGGTCCCTCTTTTTTTGTTATCTAATTAAATTTCGTAAAGTACCTTATTTCTTCTTGATCCGCACAGAATCCAACCGATTCGTATAGAGACAAGGCGGATTTATTTGTAGTTAATACCATAAGATTAGCTTTTTGTAGCTGATTAACTTTGAGATATCTCAGAGCTTGTGTAAGCAAATACTTGGCGATGCCACGGTTCCTCTATGGTTCGCGTACAAAAACATCCTCTATGACACCATGGTCTTCCTGCCATGCCATCAGTTCGCCAACAATGGTATCTGCTTGACGTATGACCATAGCTGTCCATAGTTTTGTTATTCTTGTATTCAGATAACCTATTAAGTCCTAGTGGAGTGTCGGGCCAAATTGCAGCTTCTACCTCAAGGAATCTCTTTCTTCGCTAGATGTCTCCATCTTCCAGTATGAGAATTGAAACTCCTCTTGTAGCTTTAACTCAGGAATTCATTAAAATCTCGATTCATGCGATACAATTTATTCAGATGAAGGTATCCCTTTTGGACAAAATACTGATTGTTTGCTGTTTCTGAAAGTCGTTACCAACACAAAGTATAGTTCCATATTATCTAGGCAAAGTTTCCTTTAATTGATGTGTTCTTATGACAAGATATTGATAGACTTGGGAGAAACTCAACGTCATTTTCTCTTTCGGGAATGGTTTTAATGCGAGTTCCCATTAATAAATGTGCCCCTTGCTAACAGTTGTTTACTCACAGCGAACGCTTCAAGTAACTATTATTACAATTGACATTGGACCATCGTATCAAATATAATTAACAAGTTTAATTATTTTCTACACCATGAATTAATTACCAATACCACAAAAGTGTCCAAATTATTATAAATATGCGATAAACCCGATGCTTAGCCTTCTCTAATACACATAACGTGCCTACTTTCAAAGATAGGTGGGGAAATACGTCTGTTTTTTGACAGAAGAAGATGTTTTCACTTGAACATTTCTTGCCATTACTAAGGAGAAAGGACGTTTCTTGGATTTCCTATATAGTACCGGCTGTAGGGTTGGAGTGGTAGAGAAGACCAACATGGAGGACCTGAACTGGAGAATTGCCCTGCAATTGTAAATGGAAAAAGTGTAAAACAAAGAGAGGTTTATTTCACAACTGAATGTAAAGTGTGGTTGAAGAAATATATTGAGAGCAGGGAAGATGCTTGTAAAGCTTTATTTGTAACAGATATGCTTCCTACATTAAGGTGCTCCTTTATAACATCTCACTCAAGGTATGTTGGGACATGAAAAAGCATTGCGCACTTAAGTCTATGGCAAACTGCTTGGGGAACGCCGGTGAAAACTAATTGAATAACGGTGGACTTAAAGAACTGCGGTTGCTCACTAACAGGCAGGATAGTTTAATTTAAGATCATATGAGGGGAACCGTATCATAAGTAAATGAGGTTTTTTGGAAATAATAAAACAGCACAATACCATTATTAGTGGAAGGTGCTGTTTTTGGTAAACGATATTTATAAATTTGATTGATATTCAGCTTCAAATTCAGCTTTTAATTCGTTTCTTTGATCTAATAGTGCTAACAAATAAGATGACATATTATCTAAATCTTTATATACGTCATTAAAGAACTGCACGAAGTTTTCTAAATCAATAACGATATTGTTGAATTCTGTAATATAAAATTGTGGTTCCAAATCTCTTGTTAAAGAATAACGAGTAAAAGTAATATCATAAACTTTTTTTCCATTATCTTTGACAGTTTCAATTTTTGTATAGAGTTCATCAATATATTTTTCTAATTGGAAAGACCATTGTAATGCTTCAGTTATATTATCAAACTCTACTGTTAGTTTTTTCGTTTCCGCTATTAAATTTTTAAGATTATGCGATGACTCAAAGGTTTCAGTTTTATTTAATAGCTGATTTAGGTTCCAACAGATGACTTTTAAATAAACTTCGATACCATGATTTAAATTAAATAGAATCGGAAAAATTAGCATATCTGCCTTTTTGTCATGATTATCTTTTAAGCAGGTTTCGGCTAATGAAATTGCAGAATTCATAAAACCTTCTGCTATTACATGCATATTATGAATATGATCAAATCGCCTTGTTCTCCAATTCATGTAGGCATTTTTATTGATGTCAGCATTATAGGAAAAAATATCTTTCATCGAGAAAACCTCCTTTTAGTTAAATAAATATTTGCTGCATAAAGGCTTGTTTTTGATTTTGTAATTCTCTCAATTTTTTCTCTTCAATAGAAATTTTTCGATCTTGTAAATCTAAAAATTGAGCAACTTTTTTCTGCTCTTCTATGCTTGGTACATCAAATTTTAAAGTTGAAAAATCTTTGTAACTAATAGCTTTACCATCTCTAATACCGTAAGTAGTTGAGTTTAATCTTGATATAAAATTATCTGTCTTAAAGACTTTTGCAAAGTACAAATTATATACAGAATCATTTTTTTTCCTAAAAACTGTATATGCAGGACTAACTAGGCCTTGTAATGTAGAGATTTCGATTCCTCCTTGGAATGAACGTAAGCTAATGATAAAATCATCTTCCTCTACAAGTTTGTATGATTTTAGGTTGTTATCATTGAATGACATATGTCTTTCTAAGCTATCTCTATAGACCATCCCACTTTCTTGAGTAGCAGAAAGGACAGGGTAATCACCATTATGGTTTTTATTAGAAACTGATTCAAATAATTCATCAGCTTTAATATTAGTTTTCCACTCAGGGAAATTGTCTCCATTTTCATTCTTGAATCGCAATTCCTGACTAAAAACTTTCTGTATATATCCTTTTTTCTGCTCCTTCAGCAAGTCGATTTTTTCTTGATGAAGATGAAGCTTAGTCTCAATTTTTTTTAAGAAAGATGAAATATACTTTTGTGATTCAAGTGTCGGTAATGCAACTTCTATATTGAAAAATTCTTTTTGGCCAAGTGTTTTATTTCGTCCTGCTCCACCAGGAGAAGCTGACTCCAAAAGTGTTTGTCCTTTCTTAGTTAAGAACAATCGAGTAAAATACTCTAAGTCTGCTTTTGAATTATTTACTTTATACATAGGAAATCGATGTGAGGCAATAAGTCCGTCAAGTTCTGAAGTCGTTCTTGCTACAGCTCTTTCCCAAGCAAAAACAATATTTACAATAAAACAATCGGGCTCTATCCAAAATACACGCTTGTTTCCTAATTCTCTACCTGTTACTTCTTCTTTTATAAATATTCCTTTGCCATGTGAACGAATGCCGATTTGCGTGTATTTTTGCTCAGGCACTACTTCAACAATGTTAGCGATTCTTTCAACAATATCTTTTAATTTGTAATGTTTCCATCCATCATTAAATCTCAATTTAGGTGCGTTCATATCTTACACCCCCAACTCTTTAAAGTACTTCTCTAGTTCACGATCCACTTCTACAATTTCTTCATCAATTTCTTTCAAACGTTGTGCTACAGCTTGTAGATCAATTTCGTCCTCTTCTTCGAAGGTATCTACATAGCGAGGAATATTTAGATTGTATTCGTTCCCCTTAATTTCCTCTAGTGTTGCTGCATATGAATATTTGTTGATGGTTTCACGGCTAAGATAAGTAGAGATAATCTTGTCTACATGATCATCAGCTAGAAGGTTTTGATTCTTCCCTTTTTCAAATTCGTTAGATGCATCAATGAAAAGTACGTTATCATCATGCTTACGGCATTTTTTGAATATCAAAATACAAGTAGGAATGCTTGTCCCATAGAAGATATTCGCTGGTAAGCCGATAACAGCATCTAAATAGTTTTTCTCCTCAATCAGATACTTACGAATAGCTTCTTCAGCAGCACCACGGAATAGAACACCATGTGGTAATACGACAGCCATTGCCCCATTATCATCTAATTGATGAATAAAGTGCTGGATGAAGGCAAAGTCTGCTTTTGATTTTGGAGCAAGCTTTGCATAGGCACTAAAACGTTCATCTTCTATGAACTTATCATCTGCACTCCATTTTGCCGAGTATGGAGGATTAGCAACAATCGCTTCAAAGCGTTGGTCGATGTGTTGTGGCTCTTCTAATGTATCTGCATTACGAATATCAAAACGTTGGTATGAAATGTCATGCAGCAACATATTCATTCGAGCCAAGTTGTATGTTGTAGACACTTTTTCTTGTCCATAGTATTTGTGCACTTTCGCTTCTTTCCCTACACGCAGTAGTAATGAACCTGAACCACAAGTGCCGTCATAAACATCACGAATTTCAGTTTTCCCAGCTGTGACGATTTTAGCTAAAATTTTCGATACTTGTTGTGGTGTGTAGAATTCGCCAGCCTTTTTCCCAGCATTTGCTGCGAATTGAGAAATCATATATTCATAAGCATCACCTAAAATATCAATCTCTACATCGTCTTGTAAGAATGGAATGTCTGCAATGTTCACAATTACTTTACTAATTAAATTAGTACGATCCTTTACTGTACGTCCTAAACGTGATGAAGTAAGGTCCATATCGTCAAATAGATTTTGGAAATCATCTTGACTATCTGTTCCAAAAGTAGAGGATTCAATAGCTTTGACACCGTTTTGCAGCATTTCAACATCAAAGTTACCTTTTGCACCTTTTTCGATTTCTTTAAGGAAATGAGAGAATAGGAATTGCGGCTCTACGACATAACCTAATTCATCGATTAAATACTCTGCTAAGTCCTCGCGATATTCTTCGTTTCTCCAAGCATCAGCGAATGAAATGTTATCATCTTTTAGTAATACATTTGCGCGAGTTTCTACTTTTTCCGAAAGGTAACGGTAGAAGATTAACCCTAAAATATAGTCTTTAAATTCGCTGGCATCCATTTGACCTCGTAAGTCATTTGCCATTGCCCATAATTTTTTATGCAGTTCCGCTTGTTGTTGACGTTGTTTTTCACTTGTTGTCATCGTTATTTCCTCCTAAGATGGTGGATTAGTTATTAGAAATACTCTGAATTAGTTTTTGTTGAATATACAGCTGCTGTAATTCACTTTTTTCGGCCATCAATGATTCTTTTCTCTTTTTAAGCTGAGCGATTTTTCCGATAATGATTTGCTGTTGGATAGGGGGTAAGTCAATTTCTAAATCTTTTAAATGGGATAGTTTCAATAATGAAATGACTGTCCCTTCACTTAATACCGCCAGCTGTTTCTGAATGAATGGATGGTCATTAAAGTACCATTCAAAAAAGGCTTGATCTACATCACTTTTTAATTGAATTTTAATAAAGTTGTTGGTTAACAATAACCCACTATATTTCTCCGGTAACAAAGCAACCTTTTGCGTATGCGTATGTAGAACAAGACTATTTGTATCTGTTAAAAGTTGGGGCACCAATTTTTCTTTCGGTACAGAAATCTCCGCATTTTTTTCATTTGAAATTCGATAAGCTAAACCAAGTGTTTCGTTAAATTCTTTTAATGAAAGAAGTTTAACTTTTGACGTTTCAATATCAGAAGATAATGTTTCTAAACGGTTCGTAAATGCACCCTGTGTTAATTCAGAGATTTCATAAAGTTTCATTGTACACCTCCTTGATATTTTTTAATATATCATATTCCATGGAAACTACTATAATTGATATTTTAAAAAATATCAATAGTTTTTTGTGTTTTTTTATGATATTTTTTAAAATATCATAAAAAAGAGCGCCTGATTAGCGCTCTTTAATCAAATGAAACAGAATCTATGTACCGTACTTTTCAGTAAAGTCACGGATAAAGGATGTAATAGCTTTAATTGCTTTGTTCTTTTTTAGGAATGAACCTGATAAAGAATCCATAATCGCATTTTTTTCGATTAAATTGGAATACTCATAAGTTGATACTTGTTCACGTAATACACTATTCTCAATATCTACTTCTTTCGCAAACGTTGAGAGCTCTTGCTCACTCATTTCTTCTTCGTAACGATTGTATGCATCTATAACAGATTCATCAGGTGCTAACGTTGGCGCAACCTTATCTAAGAAACCTTTAATTAATTCAATTTTTAGACGTAACTTCGGATCAGATGCATGGTCTAATTCTTGTTTGATGAAACGAATCTCTTTGTCACGTTCTTTTTCATTTTTTGTGTTAAGGGTCGCAATCAGATTCAAAATGTAGCTGACATTAATCTTGTCTGTATGCATCAGCTCTAACTCAAAGTCAATGTCATGTAAAATCGACTCTTTTGGAACTTCGCTACGTTTAAAATCTTCGTATACCTTGAAGTATTTACTCTTGAAATCTTCATATGATTGCTGTGAAATTGTTAGCTCTGTTTCATCAAACTCAAAATCAGAAAATGACTGTAAACGTTGAAGCAATTTCGTCACATTTTTGAATACAATGATAAATTGACGTTTATCTTCTTCTCTCTCTAGCTCGTCTACTTCTTCTGGGATGACTGTAATTGCTCGTAAATTCTTCACAGCTTCTTTGAACGCTTTTAAATATTCATCGAAGCTACCCATTAGAACGGTATCAACATTGTCAGTTCTAGAGAATAATTTAATTGCATCATCTGTATTATCTTTTAAATTTCGATAGCAAACAATATTTCCGTATGGCTTAGTCGATTTCTCTATACGATTTGTACGGCTGTATGCTTGCAACAAGTCGTGATACACCATGTTCTTATCTACATAGAGTGTATTGAGAGGCTTACTATCGAATCCAGTGAGGAACATTTTTACGACAAGTAAAATATCAACTTGGGCATTTTTTACTTTTTTCGATACATCAGAAAAATAACGATCCCATGTTTCTGTCGAGAAGTCTGTGTCGTACATTTTGTTATAATCTGTAATCATACGGTCTAACGCTTCACGAGAATGTTCACCTGTTCCATCACTGTCCTCATTTTGCCCATATGAATAAATCCCAGCGAGTTTTAGATCGTGATTTTTTGATTTGAAAATATCGTAATACTTAATTAATGTTGGAATGGAATCTACTGCAAACATTGCACAATAACCTTTACTCTTTGAACGTCGTAGATGATTATCAATAATATGGTCAGCTACGAGGTTTAAACGTCGTTCATCATGCCAAACTTCATCTGTATCAATCGCTTGTACTTTTGTATCATCTGTTTCATCAATATGGGCGTTAAATGTACGAATATATTCGACTGAGAAACCTAATACGTTACCATCACGAATCGCATCTTTAATGAGGTAATGATGCAGGCACTTCTCAAAAAGATCAGCAGTTGTACGTCCATCTTGGCTCTTGTTCTCGACAAAGCGTGGCGTTCCTGTAAAGCCGAAGTACTGTGCATTTTGGAAATGCTGATCGATTTCTTTTCGCATATCACCAAATTGGCTGCGATGACATTCATCAATGATGAATACAACATGCTCTTGTTTATATGGCTCCATGACGTTTGCATATTTTGGATTCTTAACAGCATTATTCATTTTTTGAATCGTTGTCACAATGAATCGCTTCATTGGATTTTGTATTTGCTCTATAAGGATTTCGGTTTTGTCTGTACGGTCAACCGCACCTTTTTGGAACTTGTTGAACTCTGCAATCGTTTGGCTGTCTAGGTCTTGGCGATCGACAAGGAAGAATACCTTTTTGATGTTTTCCTCATCGGCTAAAATTTGCCCTGCTTTAAAAGAGGTTAGGGTTTTACCAGAACCGGTTGTATGCCAAATGTAGCCGTTATTATTTGTTTCCGTTGCACGTTGTACCAATGCTTCTACTGCATACACTTGGTAAGGACGCATGACCATTAATGCTTTGTCTGTATCATTAATGACCATATAGCGGCTAATCATTTTTGCTAAATGGCATGGTTTTAGGAATGCGCTCGCAAAATCTTGTAAGTTCGTAATGAGTTCATTGTTTTCATTTGTCCAAAAGAACGTAAAGCCAAACTGAATGTCATAGTCTGAGTTGGAGAAGTACTTCGTATCTATTCCGTTACTCACGACAAAGATTTGTAAGAATCTATACAGACCAGTAAACGTATGACGACGATAACGTTGAATTTGATTGAATGCTTCTTTAAAATCTAAGCCACGACGTTTCAGTTCAATTTGTACAAGTGGCAAACCATTAATAAGTATGGTTACATCATAACGATTTGTGTAGGTTCCTTTTACTGTTGTTTGCGTTGTTACTTGGAATAAGTTCTTGCACCAGTCTTTTGTATTCATGAGTTCTACATATAGCTGTGTACCATCTTCACGTTCGATTAATAACTTATCGCGCAAAATCTTCGCTGAATCATATATGCTTTTTCCTTCAATCAGCGTTAAAATACGGTTGAATTCAATATCAGTTAATGGTTGCCCATCTAGTTTATGTTCGTTAAATTGATTTAGTTGATTTTTAAAGTTTATAAGGAGTGCATCATAATCTGCAATCTTTACGGGGTTATAGCCTTGATTAACGAGCTGTGTATGTAAACTTTTTTCGAGTTGTGCTTCTGGTTGGTAACCCATTATTGAAATCTCCTTTGATGCTGGTTTTCTTTATTATACTGAAAATAAGCACAATAGGGCTTCATGAATATGAATATATAATAAATACTTTTAAATAATGGTTTAAAGTGAAGAAAAAATATATTATTTATTTGAATAGGGGCTCCAGTAGAAGGGTTCGAGAATCTGTAGAAGATGATCGAACCTTTTTGCTTTAATCTCGATACGATTAACCATACAATGAATTACATTTTACGGTAAGATAGTGGTGGTAGTTTATTCTCGCCGAAAATGACGGAAGGGGTGACGTGTTTTGAATAGAACGGAAGATCAAAATTATATGTTTATGAAAGGGGGCTTGCCTTTTAGCGGAGGTCAGTCCTCTCATAAATAATGGGAGGAACGAACAAAATGACGAAGTTAAGTATCATGGTTAAAGGGTTGACTTCCGATTCCGTAGCTAGGAGTCTTATTCAAAACTGGGAACAGGACGAAGGTACATTAAAGTTCTGACGGGCCAGTTCAAAACCTCGTGTGTGTCTTCGAGAAAAACCAGGAGAAATATTTTTTGCGATTCAGCTTTGAACAGGAGACTTCGATGGAACAAATTGAATGGCTTCAATCCTTGCAGTAATAATGGATTAAATCAATTATGACTTTTTAATTGGACAACATATTTTATGAAGGGAATAACCGAACTTCAACATTTGTGATCTTCAGCAGCTCTCTATAGATTTTTGGTTAATTGAAATTCAGATAACTGGAGGTAAGAATTTTACCTGTTATTTCACGCATTTAGATCAGCCAGAATTTAAGTGTGGCTAGTCCACTCTCTGTTATTAATGAAACGTAGAAAATAAACGATCGATAGTGATCGATCCAATAAAGAAGTAAGCACATAATTACTGGTCTCTGTGTTGATAACCAAAAGCTTAGGTTTGTACTTGTTCAAAGATTCCTACTCATGATTAATGAACGCTCAGCTTAAGGAGTTTAATGGGATCTTTAATCTTATTTGATGAGCCTCTCTTGAATTTTTTTCACAGCGGGTATATCAGCAGGTGACCAATCCAGAGACATCAGTTCATCCGGTGACAGCCAGGATATCGCCACATGTTCAGTCAATGTAGGCTTTTATCAGATGACAATAGAAAGTAGTAAGATGGACAAAGCCAAAATCATATTCATAAACGGTGGTTTCGATCCCTTCTCCAATCTTAATGGTGCGCAATCCATTTCTTCGTTGATCTTACGTTTTATGCTGCCTGAGGTGTTTCGACTTCTTCAATTTTTTCACCTGGATTCCCATCTATATACTAATGTTTTCGTAGCTCCGCGCTGTGTATACAGAATTTTTACATCTTCGATGATTACAGCTCCAACGACGTGAATATGTTTTTTCATTTAAGTTACCTCTGGTCATGCAGCCTGATATTTATAGTGAATCCTGTAATTAATATTATTTCTATTAATGTTTCTCGAAATTGAGTCAATGATAGGGTATTGGTTCTTTTAAAAAGTGAGGGGATGGAAGTTATTATATAAGGTCCGATTGATGCAGATTCCAACTTCAATGGCAATAAGAAAAATACAGGGATATCATCAGCAAGCATGTTTAGGCGCAGGATACACAAGTTGATTCTGATGTATATACGCTTAACAACGACCAGTAATAAGATGAGGTGGCTTTCATGAAGAAGATAGAGACCTGGAAATACAGAATAATGGCGTTTAAACTTGGAGACAAATTTAATCATGATAGAGGGTCTGCCGTTTCAGCAAATCGAAGGCCAGTATGATTCATGATATTCTTGCCGAACGAAACATCAATGTCTGGTTTGTGATGGAAGGGGATGTAGACCATCGCCTCCATCTAGGCGGGGACTTTAATCAGGCCGACAAGCCATTGTGGTCTTGAGCATTGGCAAGGAAGCCATGTTGGTGACTTGCCAAATTTGGATGCAAGAGCAGAGGAATCATGGAAGTGGAGATGCTCATTTAGATGGAATACTTGAAATGGATCGGTCTAATTCGGTGATGGGACGATCGCTGATCATTCATGGCGGCAAAGATGAAGGCGTAAACGATTCAGCGGGAAATTCCGGCAAGCTGCCGGTACATGCGGTTTGCGATATGAATGCCAGCGATAAACGCATCTTTATATGGAAATGCGTTTTTTGTGTGGTTGAGCAACGGACTCCAAAGACATGGAAGGACCCGGTGGTCATACCATGGAGTCATGGAAGTAGCTCCAGCTGGAACACGGAAGATGTATTTCTTTTCCGTTATTTGGTCCGACCTAATATAGCAAATCAAGTTATGAGGGTTATACTGGTTTATTGTTAGAGTTGTACTAATCTTCTATCCCATTTTTTAATGATATTATCCATTTATTTATTATAAGACATTTATAGAGGACGACTCTAGGGTATTCAAAGCCGATCGTGCGGAGCATGTGTGTATTGCACTACGATGGCATTCGAAATGAATAGTATATCGAGATGCGGTCGGATCGATCGCGGAACCAAGGGTAGTGCCACGGATGCCTTATGGAAAACAATCCTAGAGTAGGATCGATTTCTCCGATAAGGATTCGAAACGGCTTTGGTAGTACAATGAGAGTAGAATAGGGAAGTTATCCAGTCATTTCCTTCTATTAATCGTGACTTAAGCCGGTGCATATGTAATCAGTGAATTATTGGTATGGGAATCATGAGATTCAGATTATATACCTAATGAAACTAAGTATGGAATGCTACAAGAACGCGCTTGCTTTTTGTTATGGGTTAGCTAAATCCTAATATCTTCATATACAAAAGAACTATTCATTAAGAAGGTAATATTATAGGTTTTCCAATTCCAGAAAAAAATATTTTCATAGAAGCTATAACTTACTTTTAATCTATTAAAGTTTAAAGATTGGGAAAATTCTTTTCGAATCAGATCTGAACGTGAATTCTCCAGCCATTTATTCCAATGGGAGGGAAGAAGATAAGAGTGTAAATAAAGTGATTGTAAGAATGAGTCAGGAAGCATTGAATTATAATCCATTCGTTGATATGAGTATATTTCGCCTTTTTTGCTTGATGCAATCATTAAAGCATGGTCAAAATAAAAACAGAACGCAACTAACCCGTTGGAGATCTCCGTTTTATAACTTTTATTGAACTGTTGGACTAATAAATGGCTGATGTGCTCTTTAATGAATGAATCTGGTTTGGAATTAAAGATTTGTTCGCTTACCGTCAGTTCTGGCATGTTATACCTCCATAAAAGCGTTAGAATAGAACGTATGTTCTTATCCTAACGCTATTGTACCATTCTATTCGATTCAATAAAACCTCTATTTTTTCCTACCTGTTAATTTCCTTGTAATTGTAGCAGTATCTAAAAATGAGTAACTTCTTGCTGCAATGTCGATATCTTCGAGTTTCTCATCAATATATTCTTTTGTAATTATGATATCATCAGTTGAAAAGATGGCAGTCAATTGTTTGTAAAAAATATCAGGTATTTTATCGATTTTATCCTTATGGTAGATAAATTGATCATATAAGTAGGCTAGGTCTTTAGAATTGATAAATACTGGTTTTGTATGATGACCTTTAGATATCTCTTCACGTATGAACTTGCTCATTGCTCGTGCTTGTCGATCTCTAAATTTGTTGCCAATAAAAATATGAGAAGTAATTTCTCTTGAGGTACAGTAATATGAAATATCGACCAGTTCGTTCAGTCGTTTTATATAATGTAAACCTTTACGATTCTCGGAAGCTCCTAACTTATAACCTGCGTTTTCCAAAGTGAATTTGCAATCATAAGTAAATCCATGTTTTATTTCGATTGACATAGCCCCTGTATCTTCCTTATATTGCACTGCAAATATTCCTTCAGGAACTGCATGACCCGAGTATTCTTTACCCCATTTTTCAGAATTAGGAAAAAGATGCTTGATTATAGTAAATACATCGTCTTCAAGCATATTCTCATCATATATATCTTTCAGATCGACCGTTTTATCACCGATATATGTGAGACTTTTTTTTGACTTCATAGCAGCAGTCACAACCTGATGATGGATGCGTTTTTCTAAATCTTCCAGATAATTATCCATTAACTTATGGAGTTGATCTTTTTCGTGATGAATATAAACCTCGCCGAAGGTTACCTGCTCAATCGTTTCGAGAGCATGACGGTCACTTGTTTGTTTATCGATTCCATAACACACGATGATTGTTGGAATTAACTTTTTTTCGATCCATTCAAGTGTCTTTCTGGTTAGAAGACTGTCTGTGACTAGTACCTGGTAAGGACGTTTGTTGTAAAGGAAACGTTTAAAAGTGAACTCGCTTTTTTTGAATTTTTGTTTGGAAATTTTTGGGTTATCACAGTTTTCATGGTTATTGACAAACTCATCGATCAGGCGATGAATGTATTTCTCAATCTTCTCTTTGTTTGGAATCAACTCTTCCAGAGTGGATTGATTGACCGATTCCTCACACTCAGGGCATATCAGTTTTCCTTTTTCTTCGTCATTTACAGAAACCAATTTGCGATCTATGGTTGTGAAGCTGCACTGCGAGCAATTAAAGCTGGTTTCTTCAATCACATCAATCAATTGAGAGGATTGCAGCCCAGCATATATATCCGTATGTTCATCAGTGAATTGATCAGTGCTGGCGAATCTGAAAACTTGATCAACCTTAAACGCTTCGCCGCCATCAAATTTGTTTTGCACAGGCTGATCAAGCGGAAAACCAAATTTCTTTAAAAACTTCTCTTTTATCGCACTTTTAGTAGAACCACTTAAACCGCCGTCATTGAGCTTGAAAATCACATTACCGTTTTCCAGCACGATGGAGCGAATCGACTTAGAGTGTTTTTCAGAACGAAAACCAATTTTTTTAATATCTTTAAGACTATAAAGATCAACAATTCCTCTTTTAAAAGCATCATTCACGCTGGGCCAAATATCACTACGTTTAAGCTGCAAAATGACATCAGGTGACTTGATTAGTAGTGAATTGGAAAATGTAATAGACTCGATGGAAAAATCTTCGGGTTCTTCATCGCCAACAGGTGTACCTTCCCGAAACAGTTGCACAATATCATTTGTGTTATAGTCGGAGAAAAGCTCGGTATCCATTTTTCGTAGCACTGTGTTAAACTGCTCATCAAAATATCTTTTTACACCCTTCACATCCGTAATTGCTGCCTTGATCTCCAACGTTTTTGTATTGGTATCGATTGCAAATAAAATTTCATCACGGTCTTTAATTCGCTTATTCTGGTCATAGCCAGGCCTCTTGGAGTCTTTTACCTTTTTATACATCAGATAGATCGAATGTTTTTCGCCCGTATCACAGTGTGCGACAACCCTGTAATCATTGTTCTGGCCAGAGTTTTTACGCATTATTTCGAGAAGTTTCGTTTGGTAACTGTTATCACTGCTAAGTTTGTTCCTTACATCGGGAAAATTTTTATCAGTAACGTAAAGATCACCGGAAGCTTTGTTTCTCCATTCATGAAGAACGAGAACTTCAAACAACCAGGAAGGACTTGTAAAGAACATATATATCAGTTTGATAAGTGGAGATACGGATGGATTGGAATAATCCGGTACTTTAAATCTGAAAACTTCTTCTACAGCTTTTTTCTTTCTCCGTAAGAAATCTTTCAAATAAAGAAAATTCAAAAAATTTGGGGTCTCTTTTAGATGTTGATTCCATTTTTGTTCATCCTCGAATTCAGGTATTTGAAGGATGGATTGCAGGGCTTCTTTATCCGTTGGGTTTAAAAAAGCAATGAATGCAGCCTGATCAGCTTCTGAATATGTCTCAGATATTCTTTCATGATTGACGAGTAGCTCATCCCAGTAGGATTCAGTAATATGTTCCATATCTTTAAATTTTAATGAGTACGACATGATTTCATACCTCCGACAATCTATTTCTACAAAAACTAGTTGAATGGATCGATAGGCCTAATTCCTTTATACTATATTTTAGGAATAAAACCAATAACATTAGGTCTATGGGTTTTGTTTCGAATGTTTTCTGAAAATGCAGAGATGAACTTGGAATCGTTGATATTTATACAATCCTCAACCTTTTTATCAGAGGAAAGTTTCTTGATCAGCAAGATACAACTTACACATCTAATAAATCTGATCAAGAGAGCGGACGCACTCTTTCTTTAGTTATTCAGCCAACTAGAATTGCCCTACGAAACATACCACTCTGTTTTTGAAAAATAAAGCTGGCCATCATTTTTTTAAGTAGCAATTATTTAAACTTCCCTCATCATACGTGCAAAAAAATAGAATCAATATACGCAGTTATTGAAGGTATCCTCATTAATTATCCGCTGGTTAATTTTGAAGTGAATTCCGGACAATTGGTTACCGTAGATCCTTATCCTGGATCGTCTAGAAAAATGAGGGTGACTGCTCATTTTCCTCAAATCCGTAAACAAGAGAAGCATGTGCTTTATTATAAACTCTCCAACTATTCACTGATGATGAAGTTAAGTACCATGGTTAAAGGGGGGGCTGATTCCGTTAGAAATTGTCGCTAAAGCAAACGCCTGTCCATCCTGTGCATATTCTCGAATCTACAGTATATTTAGAGAAGGAAATGAAAATCCCAGGACGCATTCTGAGGAGGTTGACTCAAATACATGGAAGCGAATATAGAAGGACTCCTTCGTGTATTGGGAGAGCATCATAAGAAGGTCGACAGCATTCCGGAGGCGGACATTCAGGCAAAAGAACAAAGCCTGGGCTTTCCATTACCGACGGCGCTGCGGAATTATTACAAAACTTTGGGACGTTCCCCATATATCACCCAAAGGTGCAATAACCAATATGAACCTCTGCCACTACAGGAAGTGTTCATTCCCGATAACACGTTTTTTACGGCAGACAAGGCGTTTCTGGTCTTCTATCAAGTGGAGGAGTCCGTGATATATTGCGGGATCCGAATTCAGGATCTGAAGGAGCAAGACCCACCGGTCTATCTGTGCGCGTGGAACTCCCCCGATTGGCAGCTGGAAAATCGATCGCTTCAACGTTTTCTCGCTGGCAAGGCGCTTGTTCAGCTGGGCGTGGAGGATCGGCTTCCGTATTGGGCCATTTTTGATGAGAGCATGTGGAGCTTGTCCGATTACCGCAGATGTATACGTCTGGAGGAACCGGAGCATGAGATAGATGAGGGATCAGAACTGAATGCGTGGAAAATCTATGTAAAGGACGATGTGCTGATCGTATTTGAACTCGACGTATCCGAAGAAGAGACGGATGAGCTGTTGGCCGTATATCTGTCATCCTTTCAGCGAGCGAGTATAGAGGATTTACTGAACGAGATGGGAAAGGCAGTTAGCTTGCCTGCGTTTCGAACGAATCTGTCAGTGAAATGATGGATTGAGGGGAGAAGTAGAAAGTGGATAGTGCATGCCGGAAATTCACAAGTATCAAGAGGATCTTTCTATTTCTCTTCCAACTCCCTCTCATCCCCCTCTATCAAAACAGAAGCCTTAACATGAAGCGCCCTTGCTAATGCCGTAATCGTTAGCAGAGTAGGCGCTTTTTCTCCGTTCTCTAGTTCACTAATATAAGATCGGTCGACACGGGAATACAGGCTGAGCTCATCTTGGGTGAGCTTATTTTCTTTGCGGATATTTCGAAGTGCTCTGCCGAAGGCAAGTAACTCTATGGGTTTATCACTATGATTAGTCACGTTATAACCCCTTAGAGAAAGCAGGCTGCTTTTACCAGGATACGATTCTTCTTCATATCAGTTGCCCTTAAGAATATATGAATTTATCCCTGCATTTCTTGGACAAAAACCTGCTTCACGTCAGTTTATTGCTATGCAACAGGGCACTAGAATCCAAGCTAAACGTCTTATATAAGGCAGGAGAGAGGGCAGCTTATTTCAAATATTTTACTATAATAGTTAGCTTTTAATCGATTTTATAATCTTTGGTGATAACTCTAAAAAAGCTGATCGGAATCCGATCAGCTTTTTTAACTATCTCCATCAATTCGCCTAAAAATTTCATTTAGTATATTTCGGACCATCTCAATATCTTTTGAATCACGTTCTCTCAATAAAGAGATAATGTCTTTCATACCCGACTCCTCTGTTAGTTCTTCCTGTTCTTTCAAATATGTAAAAAGCTCATACACTCCAACATCTAATGCACTAGCAATCTTCGCCAGATTCTTCATGGAAACATTACGTTCGGCTCGTTCAATAAATCCTATATAACTTATATTGAAGCCAGCCTTTTCTGCTAATGCTTCTTGAGATAATCCTCTTATTTTACGAAGATCCTTTATACGTGCTCCGACTAATTTTAGAACATCAGGCATCGTTACACCTCTCTTTAATAGAAGTGTAGGGAATGTTTTGATTTGCAATAATACATAGATAATAAGTTATTTGAATAAATTACTACTATACGGTAATATTGTATGTAGTTTGTATTTATTTATTCATCCTAAGTGAGTATTTATTTCTATATGTTTACTCTTTCTGATGAACTGAGCTAGAACTACTTCTTATGCACCTACAATTTTGGAAAGACCAATAAAGGAATTCAGTCGCAGCTGGGGTATCGCCAATAACCGAATAGGAGCTGACGTATGTGAATCATTTAACCTCCATCGACGAATGCAGAGATAGCAAAGATAGCAAAGATAGGCTGTTAAAAAATCAGGAGTCCTCTATTCATTCCAAATCAATGATTAAGATGCAGCATTTCGTACAGATCTATATGAACTCAGCAGCCCGGATGATGCATCCGATCTCTGCTTATGTATGTATCTTGTTTAGTGACCGCGCTTTAGGATGCATGCTCAAGGCATTGTATATGAAGAAGAATAATTGCATGTTTTCTCCATCTTACTTTTCGCTTCAGGATATCATCCAGCTAACGGGACAGAATTCCATCCCGGATTTGGATAAGGTGATGTTTATTCATACCCTTAATTTTGTGGTCGGATGCAATGATGCTTCAATTTTTCAACATATGGATGCCTTGCAGCTTCAGAAGCTTCTGAACCGCGTGGACGATGTGCTGATTCACCTATCGGGTAGAGTAGTATCCAATCCTTCCGAGTTGTATCGTTCGATTTTTTAATGGTATGATAGACCTTCACCCAAGGCCAATATTTTAACTTTAGAAATTTTGTTATTATAAATCAAACTAGTCTGGCACTATAGGTGTCATTGCCATAAATCTGCCGCGAAATACTGGTAGTCAGGCTTTGAGAACATAGGAGGATACATGTCCTGGAGCAAATTAAAGCAACAACTGGAGAGCTTTCTCTCTCCTGCGTTAAATGGAAGGGTCGAATACCGGGCAACCAGTTATCGTTATCTACCTGATAAATCCGGAATTTGTTATCTTGCAGTAGATAAAAAGAACGTACTCAATATGAGTGATACAACTGGCTCAATCAGATGGTATCAGACGGAGCAGGAAATTAAGAATGATCCGGATATCCAAATTCCTATCAACAATGATGAAATTGAAGCGATCAGAAAGGATACCAAGGGGACCGTTCCCGAGGATCGTCTTACAGTCATTGCAAGAAGCAGAAAAATTTCAGAACTTGCAAAAGAGCTTTTGTCAGCACAGGCCGCATTAAGTAAATCAAATTTTGCCGTAGTAGCTACTACGTTTTTATCGATTTCTATAGATGAAAGCTTGGAGAGTAATGATATTTTATTGAATATTTTAGCTTTGGTGGACAGACGAGTTGGCAAAAAGCGAATTTTAAACATGGCCGAGAAGATGAAGTTAAAGCATCCAATTGTGCAGTATTTTTATGAACTACGGCGCAGTACGTTATGAAAATGAACTTGCATTTACAAGTAAACCGGAGATCCATTGGAGAAATAGCAAGGAGGGGCATCGCCCCTCCTTTTTTTCGAATCTATGGGGAGTATGCTCCTCTCTGGGTTATGATATATGCATTGAAGTGTCTACGATTAACATATACTGCCGTTTGATTTACGTTGCTTAAACATGCTATAAGTGAAGAAAAAGCAAGAGCATAAACAGGTTGTATTTACCATTTCGGATAAAGATTTTTCCTGGTATTTATAGAGGGGTATTTGATATGACGGATAATTTTTGGCGCGATTTACCACGGCCTTTTTTTGTACTGGCGCCCATGGAAGATGTGACGGATGTGGTGTTTCGCCATGTCGTAAGTGAAGCAGCCAGACCGGATGTGTTTTTTACGGAGTTTGCGAATACAGAGAGCTATTGTCACCCGGAGGGGAACCATAGTGTGCGCGGACGTTTGACTTTTACAGAGGATGAACAGCCCATTGTAGCCCATATCTGGGGAGATAAGCCGGAATACTTTCGTCAAATGAGTATCGGCATGGCGAAAGAAGGGTTTAAAGGCATCGATATTAATATGGGTTGTCCTGTAGCGAATGTAGCAGAGAATGGGAAGGGAAGCGGCCTGATCTGCCGTCCCGACATTGCAGCGGATATTATCCAGGCCGCAAAAGCCGGGGGACTGCCCGTCAGTGTAAAAACAAGGCTCGGTTTTAGTAGCGTAGACGAATGGCGCGACTGGTTAACCCATATTTTGAAACAAGACATTGTTAATCTGTCCATTCATCTGCGGACAAGAGAGGAAATGAGCAAAGTAGACGCTCATTGGGAACTGATTCCGGAGATTAAGAAACTTCGTGATGAGGTGGCACCAGATACACTTCTAACCATTAACGGGGATATTCCTGACCGTCAGACTGGCTTGAAGCTCGCCGAACAATACGGTGTAGATGGAATTATGATTGGGCGTGGTATTTTTCATAATCCATTTGCTTTTGAGAAGGAGCCGAAGGATCATAGCAGTGAGGAATTGCTTGATCTGCTACGGCTGCATCTGGATCTCCATGATCAATATTCAGCACAGGAGCCACGTTCATTCAGACCCCTTGCCCGCTTCTTCAAAATATATGTCCGTGGATTTCGAGGGGCAAGTGAATTGAGAAATAGCTTAATGAACGCAAAGTCAACAAGTGAAGTACGTGCGTTGCTCGATGAATTTGGAAGCAAGGATCATGATGAGGTAGATGAACGGTAAAAGTTCAATAGGATGGATAGATTACTGCTTACGATGCCTGTCGAGAATGTGGCATTGTCGGAGTTAGTTTAATAAGAAGCAGCCAATATGTGAATTCGCATATTGGCTAATTTATTTTATGTAACAAAAATAAATCACTATAAAACTCTGAAGTTAATTCATTGCGAATCTCCAACCGTAAGTTCTAGTTGTAATTCCATCTTTTTTAGCATTTATGATTTCAGTTTCATAATATTTTGAAATGCTGCTACCAATGATAATACCTTTTACAATTGGAAGGCCCAATTCTTTTTGACACTGTTTAATATAGTGCTTATTATTCGGTATTAGAAAATGTATCATGCTTTAGATTTTTAAAATCACTTACCTGAAAGTAGTATTTGATACCTTGTTTTGGCCAATTGTTTTCTGTTTTCCGTTGATCCATCCAACGCATAAACTCCTACTGTATAGCTACGATAACTATTCAACTGTTAATTCACTCCAGTTTGATAGTAATCGCATAAATCAGTTAAAGAGCATTCTAAACATTTTGGCTTACGTGCGACACAAATTTTCATGCCATGTTGAATGATCCATTCGTGAGCATGTGTTTAAATTTAAATGGAGTTATTTCATTTATCGTATCTGCTGTGTCCTCTCTTGAGGTTGTGTCAATCCCTAAACGATTTACGACCCTATGAACGTGTGTATCTACAGCAATGGTTGGCTCGCTAAAAGTGAAGTGCATCAGTATGTCAGTACATTTACGTCCAACTCCAGTTAAAGCAAGAAGTTCATCTCTTGTATTTGGAACTTCCCCATTATGTCTTAGAATTAACTGTTGGCACATTTTTTTTAAGTTCTTTGTTTTTCTGTTGTAATGCGCAACCGGTTTGATTAATGAAGCTAATTCTTCATCTTCAAGTGCAATTAATTGTTTGGGGGTAGAGATTCGTTCATAAAGAGCTGTACATGCGTCAATCGTCCTTTTTTCCGTTGTCATCGTAGAAAGGGCTATTGACACTAACGCTTTGAAAGGAGTACTAGATAATCCTTTTGCAATCCACTCGTTATCTGTAGGTAGTTATTCTAGAACTTTTTAGATTTTGGAGACTTATTTCTCGAACGAGTGAGGTGAAATCGCTCTTTTTTCCTCTCAGACGCAAGTCGATACTCTTTTCCAAATTACTACTTGCTTCATCATTGGATAATTTTGCAACATACATAAGTTCATTTATTAACAAATGACATGCTCTTTGTAGTGAATCTTTGTCATGTGAAGTAAGTTTGAGTTCATATTTTGGTGCATAAACCAAATCGCGGATCACCTCGGCCAGGTTGAAAATTTCTCCTGATTTTAACTTAGCATTTAACAGTTGTCTTCTCTCTGATACAAGAATAGGTAACTTGCTGAACTTTGTAAAAAAGTGACTTTTCCAAAATGGCTAAGCTGGAGAGAGGGCGGATTCCAAATTGTTCTGCCGATTCCTGAGGAACTAAAACATCCATCTTGAGCTCTCTAAAGTAAAGTGTTATATCAATCATGTTTCTCCCTCAAGTTCATTAGTAATATATTTAATTATAACATTTCCCTGTCAACCCCCCCTTTAGATGCAATTTTGTCAATGTATATTTGAACATCATTGCAAGCAAAGTTAAAATAAAAAACTTGAATTAAAAAAAGCTTGACTAGTACGATAATAAAAAGTGTATGCTTACAAAATAAGTTACAAATATTGATCATAGTTAGGAAGTGAAGAGGTAAAAGTCTTATGTAGCCTGTTATTCACTTATACCAAGTAAACAGATGTGTTTAGTTTTTTTTATTTTGTTTTTAAATCCTTATCTTAGTCACAAGGTAGGTAAGTGACAATGTTTTGAAAGAAAAAGAGGTCTTGAAAAATGGATGTTAAAACTGATGGACAAATAGTAGAGCGGGATATAAGCATAGAAATGCGTGAATCTTTTATCGGCTATGCGATGAGTGTGATTGTCAGTCGAGCTCTGCCTGATGTGAGAGATGGACTTAAACCAGTACATCGTCGGATCCTGTATGCAATGTCAGAGCTTGGTATAACCTCTGATAAACCCTATAAGAAGTCCGCAAGGATTGTTGGAGAAGTCATTGGTAAGTATCATCCACATGGTGATGTTGCTGTGTATGAAACAATGGTTAGAATGGCTCAAGACTTTTCTCTACGTTACATGCTGGTAGATGGGCATGGGAACTTTGGATCCATAGATGGGGACCGGGCTGCAGCAATGCGCTATACGGAAGCACGGTTATCTAAGATGGCTACAGAGATGTTGCGTGATATCAACAAAGACACAATAGATTTTCAACCGAACTATGATGGTGAAGAGCAAGAACCTCTCATATTACCTGCCAGATACCCCAATCTTCTTGTAAATGGTGTGGGAGGTATTGCTGTCGGAATGGCAACGAATATCCCCCCTCACAATTTAGGAGAGGTAATTGATGCTGTGAATGCCTTGATAGATAACCCGGATTTGACGTCTCTAGAACTGATGGATCATATTTCTGGACCGGATTTTCCCACCGCAGCTTATATCATGGGGCGTTCTGGTATTCGCAAGGCTTATGAAACCGGTCGTGGTTCGATAACGATGAGGGCCAAGACGAGCATAGAAGAAGTTGAAAATAAATCAAGAATAGTTGTACACGAAATACCTTATCAAGTAAACAAAGCACGTCTTGTAGAAAAGATAGCAGAACTTGTACGAAACAAAACAATTGATGGTATCACTGATTTACGTGACGAATCCGATCGGAGGGGTTTGAGGATTGTCATTGAAATTCGACGTGGGACTAATCCAAATGTATTACTGAACAATTTGTTCAAAAATACGTCGTTACAGTCTAATTTTGTCATTAACATGCTCGCAATTGTCAATAACGAACCCAAAGTTTTAAACTTACGAGAGATCATCCATCATTATTTACAGCATCAAATGGTTGTCATTCGTCGTCGTACTGAGTTTGAACTGCGTAAAGCAGAAGCTAGGGCTCATATTTTGATAGGTATGCGGATCGGTTTAGATCATATTGATGAGATTATCGCTTTGATCAAGGGATCTTCTTCAAGTGAGAGAGCTAAAGAGAGCTTGATTCAACGTTTTGAGCTCAGTCATGATCAATCACAGGCTATTCTTGATATGCGATTGCAGAGACTTACTGGACTAGAACGCGAGAAAATAGAAGATGAATACAATGAAATTTCAGCAAAAATAACGGAGTATCGTGAGATTCTGGCTAGTGAGTCAGTATTATTAGAAATCATTCGAGAAGAACTTAAAAGCATCAAAGATCGTTTTGCTGATGCTAGACGTACTGAAATTATGTCAAATACTGAGGACATTTTAGATGAGGATTTAATCCCACGTGAGGATGTTATTGTCACGATTACTCACACCGGCTATACGAAGCGACTCCCCATTTCAACGTATCGTTCGCAAAAACGTGGTGGAAGAGGGGTCGTCGGTACAGATACCAAAGGTACTGATTTTGTAGAGCATTTGTTTATAACCCATTCACATAGTTACTTATTAATTTTCACAAATAAAGGAAAAGTGTATCGATTGAAAGCTTATGAAATTCCTGAACTTGGGCGCACGGCTCGTGGAACAGCAATAATTAACCTTATTCAAATTGAACCTGGTGAAATAATCAATGCAGTTATAGAGGTTGAAAACTTTGAAAGTGATGGATATATATTTTTTGCTACTAAACAAGGCGTTGTAAAGAAAACAGCGCTATCTAATTACAAGAATGTTAGAAAACCTGGGCTAATAGCTATTTTTCTGCGCGATGATGACTCACTTGTAGACGCAAAACTCACTGATGGCACAAAGGAAATAATATTAGGGACTTTGAAGGGGATGTCAATTCGGTTCCCAGAAGAAAATGTACGGGCAATGGGACGGACTGCGGTAGGGGTTAAAGGAATTGATTTAAACACAGATGACACTGTTGTTGGCATGGACATCATGGAATCGAACAAGGACATCCTCGTGGTAACTTCTAATGGGTTTGGTAAACGGACCTCGGAAAAGGAATATCGGAGCCAAAGTCGTGGTGGAAAAGGGATCAAAACGATCAATACCACCAAAAAGAATGGTTTGATGGTCAGTTTAAAAGTTGTGAGCAATGAAGAGGACTTAATGATTATAACTTCTAGCGGTACGCTCATCCGCATGAGAATGCAAAGCATCTCGACTATGGGACGCTCCACTCAAGGAGTTAAGCTAATAAACACACGTGAGGATGACTTCGTGGCTTCAGTTTGTCGATCTGATCAATCTAAAACGGAAGATTAGTCATTTGATTGTGTGAATTGCAAACAACTGAAGAACGGTAATAATCTTGTTCAACTATGGCTACTATTGATGCGGTTGACGAAGCTTGTTTTAAACGAATGGTACAAGGAGTAAGTGATGATGAATCTTTACAAATTTGAAATAAGTGTAAATGGTTTTCTTCTGAAAGTGCATTATTGTGCGAATGAAGAAAGCGGACTTATTTACACTAAAAATTATATTTCAAAATTCCAAAAAGAAGTGGCCAACTTAGAAATGAAAGTGAACATTTACAAAAGAGAACAGCAAAAGCAACGCAGGTATAATCGAAAACCATACATGTTCACAAAAACACTGCATGAGAAGGCAGGCGTACCTGTCTAGAACGCTTCAATTTTTTTTTATAAAGGAGGCCCACCAATGCAAAATTTCATTCATGTCAGAGGTGCAAGAGAGAATAACTTGAAAAATATCAACGTTGATGTACCTCGAGATCAAATTGTAGTGTTCACAGGAGTAAGTGGCTCGGGGAAATCGAGCTTGGCATTCGATACATTGTATGCTGAGGGTCAAAAGAGATACGTGGAGTCATTCTCAGCCTATGCACGACAATTTTTAGGCCAAGCCACTACGCCAGACGTAGACTCTATTGAGGGACTTTCTCCTGCTGTAGCTATTGAACAGAAAACAACCTCACGAAATCCACGCTCTACTGTAGGGACAATGACAGAGATTTATGATTATCTGCGTCTACTCTGGGCAAGAGCCGGTACACCGCATTGTCCGGATTGCAAAATAGAAATTGGGTGTCAATCTGTTGATGAGATCGTTGAGCGTATTTATAAGTTACCTCAAGGAACTAAATTTGCTGTAATAGCACCGATTATAAGTGGACAAAAAGGAGAGCATAGCAACGTATTGGATCAAGCACGGAAAAATGGTTTCGCACGTGTTCGCGTAGACGGGACATTTTACACCTTGTCGGATGAAATACAAATCGACAAGGGTGAAAAGCATACTATCGACATCGTTGTTGATAGACTAACGGTCAGAACAGAGGATGCTCAACGTTTAGTGGACTCTCTTGAATTGGCACTCTCTCTGTCAGGAGATACTGTCTTGATTTATGATTATGAGAGTATGCAAGAAACTAGTTTCTCTCAAAGCTACAGCTGCTCCAACTGTGGAACGTCACTCACTGAATTGTCTCCTCGTTTATTTTCCTTTAATCATCAGCTAGGGGCATGCCCAACATGTCATGGGCTGGGCATCCATCTTAGCCCTGAGGATTATGAACGTTTCAATAATTCGCAGTATGAAACCGATGGTGAGCTGATTGTCTCATCTTGCCCGGATTGTCTGGGGGATCGCTTGTCGGCACAGCCCCTTGCAGTTACGGTTGGAGGAATGAATATCGCTGAATTCTGCAAGTTATCTGTTAATGATGCTATTGATATGGTGGAAAGCTTAGACTTATTGGGAGCAAAGAGGACAATTGCAGATCCTATAATTGCCGAAATCCGTGCTAGGCTTCTTTTCATGAAAAAGGTAGGTTTGACATATCTAACGCTTGCTCGGGTTTCAGCTACACTATCTGGTGGGGAGAGTCAGCGAATTCGGTTAGCATCCCAAATTGGATCGGGTTTGGCCGGTGTACTCTACGTACTTGATGAACCCTCCATTGGATTACATCAACGTGACCACTCACTCTTGTTAGCGGCTCTTCGTGATTTGTGTGACCTAGGAAACTCACTCCTTATTGTGGAGCATGATGAAGAAACAATTCGGCAAGCAGACTGGATTATAGATATAGGGCCAGGAGCAGGAAAACACGGTGGAGAAATTGTGGCACAGGGCCCAATGGATAGCATAATGAACTCACCAAAATCAATAACTGGTCAATATCTGTCGGGCAAAAAAAGAATTGAAGTGCCTGAGAAAAGACGCTCTGGCAATGGGCAAACATTAGGGATAATTGGTGCGTCTGAAAATAGTCTGAAAGATATTGATGTCTACATTCCTTTAGGGACACTGACCTGTGTCACAGGTGTCTCGGGCTCAGGAAAATCTAGTCTGATCAATGAGATCTTGTATAAGAAGCTGGCTGCTCAACTGAACAGAGCCCAGACAAGACCAGGAAAGCATAAGGATATTGTGGGCACACAATATCTCGACAAAGTAATCCATATCGATCAGAGTCCAATTGGACGTTCGCCTCGATCTAACCCAGCGACTTATACAGGGCTGTTCGACCTCATCCGCTCCCATTATGCACTAACAAGTGAGTCAAAAGTGCGTGGATACGAAGCAAGAAGATTCTCTTTTAATGTCAAGGGGGGGCGATGTGAGGCTTGTGCTGGAGAAGGCCTGATGAAGATTCGAATGCACTTTCTTCCTGATGTGTTTGTTCCTTGCGAGGTATGCATAGGTAAGCGCTTTAACCGTGAAACGTTAGAAATCCACTACAAAGGCAAAAATATTGCGGATGTGTTGGCGATGACCGCAGAAGAGGCATTAGCGTTCTTCGAGAATATGCCTAAAATACGTAAAAGAATTGAGGCGATTTGCAAAGTAGGACTTGGTTATGTCCAACTGGGGCAAGCGTCTACTACGTTGTCTGGTGGGGAGGCTCAGCGAGTCAAGCTTGCTGCAGAGCTTTTAAAGCCAGCCACTGGTAAAACCCTCTATGTAATGGACGAACCGACCACAGGCTTGCACACAGCCGATGTGCATCAATTGATTAATATCATGCATGAACTTGTCAATAGCGGAAACACCGTGGTTGTAATAGAGCACAGTATGGCAGTGATCAAAAACGCTGACTATATCATTGATTTGGGGCCTGACGGTGGAGTAAATGGAGGAGGGCTTGTTTGTGCCGGTTCACCAGAGGAAGTTTCCAAATGCGAAGCAAGTTACACTGGAAGATTTCTAAAAAAAGAGTTGAAGGAGCACTGAATGCAATGGAACTGATTAGCCAAAAAGTCACGCATATTCGTTTCGGTGAGGGATGTGTTGTGAGCAAAACAGAAAACCGAATTGGCATTCATTTTTCAGACCCGATAGGACAAAAATTATTCATTTTTCCTGATGCATTTGTACAGTACTTGCGGATGCACGATCCTAAGGCTCAAGAATATGTGATTAATCAATATTATCGAAATCAAAAGGAAATGGAAGCAGAGAAACAGCGGAAACTGCATCTTCAAAGGGAAGAAGAGGAACGTGAAGCCGCTGCTGATGCAGCCCGTATAACAGCCAATCGCAAAAAAGCAGCATCAAAGAGAAGAACCTCTGGAAATAAGAAATAAAAATTCCTAATTGCACCGCATTGAAGTTCAATTGGGTGTTGCTTTGGCATGAGAGTCTTAATTTGGCAAGTAGCAAAAATCGGTTCTTAATCACATTATAGTAATAATGTTCAAAAAATAGACACAATGTACTGGTCAAAGCTGCTTGACACGCATGTGATATAATAAAATAGATTGAGTAGAATGATTGTCTTCAGCATTAAAAAGTAATGGGAATGTTTATCTAGATAAATCATCAGAATTAAATACCATGTATAACTATAAGTTTAGTTTAATTTGATTGGTGTTTGTAGAAATTAATTTTCCTTTTCCACTGAAAAAAAGTTTTAACAGAATTAATCTAGGCTAACTTGCTTTAGATGTTGTTATCTACTGAGGGGGCAATAACTATGAACATGGAATTAACTGCAACATCAAGGAATGATAGACAAAAATCGTTGGAAAAAGCATTAACAGAGATTGAACGAGCATTTGGGAAAGGGTCCATCATGCGTCTAGGGGAACATTCAATGAACAGAACGGTTGAAACAATTTCAACTGGTTCTATTGGCCTCGATATAGCATTGGGAATAGGTGGAGTGCCAAAAGGTAGGGTCATTGAAATTTATGGTCCAGAGTCATCTGGTAAAACCACATTAGCGCTTCATGTTGTTGCAGAAGTTCAAAAATTGGGTGGAACAGGGGCATATATAGATGCTGAACACGCCTTGGATCCAACCTATGCAAAAGCATTAGGTGTTGATGTTGATTCGATGCTTATCTCCCAGCCTGATACAGGAGAGCAAGCATTAGAGATAACAGAAGCATTAGTAAGGTCTGGTTCGGTAGATGTGATTGTTGTGGATTCGGTGGCAGCTCTGGTTCCTCGTGCTGAAATCGAAGGTGAGATGGGGGATGTTCACATGGGGCTTCAAGCGCGATTAATGAGTCAAGCATTAAGAAAGCTGACAGGTTCAATCTCAAAAACACAGAGTATAATCATTTTTATAAATCAACTGAGAGAAAAAATTGGTGTTATGTTTGGTAGTCCGGAAGTAACTTCAGGTGGGCGAGCATTAAAATTTTTTTCCTCCATTCGGCTTGATATTCGTCGTATAGAATCCATTAAGAACGGATCTGAAATAGTAGGAAACCATATACGTGTTAAAGTTGTAAAAAATAAGCTAGCTCCACCATTTCGTATGACTGAATTTGACATCATGTATGGTGAAGGGATTTCAAAAATGGGGGAACTTATTGATATAGGGATTGAACGTGGGCTGGTTCAGAAGTCTGGATCTTGGTTTTTTAGAGGAGAAATTAGGCTTGGACAAGGAAGAGATTCAGCAAAGAAGTATTTTATGGATCATCCTGATGAAGCAAAAACTCTTGAAGATGAAATTCGGATATTCGAGCAAAATTCTCATGATAATAATGAAAGAGATGAAGTACAGGTTAAAGATAACTTATTTTCTAATGGGATGAATGAGGAATCAGAAGTGAATGATGAATAGTTATGGATGGGAGTTGTTAGGTGATTGATTCTCATAACAATGCAATTATGAACTTAAATTAGTGGGAATTAACTATATGTCTTGATAATAGGGTAGGAACACTTTAGCAGGATTGGTTCCTCAAGGAAATAAATGGTGTAGGAGGGCCCATGTGATTATGAAATATTTCGAAGAAAGTGCGACAAAGGATTCCGTTCAATTTTACTTGGATAAAATCGGCAAAGTACAACTTCTCTCCATAGAAGATGAAAGGATTTTGGCAGGGAAAATCAAACAAGGGGACCAGACGGCAAAGCTGAGATTCATAGAAGCGAATTTACGCTTAGTTGTCAATATTGCAAGCAAGTATAAGTGGAGTCAGATGTCCCTTCTTGATCTAATTCAGGAGGGAAATCTAGGTCTATTGAGAGCAGTTGATAAATTCGATTCTGAGAAGGGGTTTAAGTTTAGTACCTATGCGACTTGGTGGATCCGTGGAGCAATAGAACAGGCTGTTATTGATAAAGGAAGGGTAATAAGATACCCCACACATATTTTTGATTCGTTGAGAAAATGGACAAAGACCTTCCAACACTTTTTTTCGGAATTTGGTCGTGAACCTACTCCCGAAGAGATGGCCCACAAGATGAATATGCCAGTAAACAGAATTCTCAAACTAAAAAAACTCGCAGACAAGCAAATTTTATCTTTAGACATGGAGATCGGGGTAGACCCGGTCATGAAACTCGGAGATTTGCTTGAAGACAATAATAGTAGAAAAACAGAAGCTCTCATAGAGCAAAAAATTCTTCAGGAAAAAATTAATGAAGTTCTCCAAACATTAAACAAGAGGGAAGAAAGCGTACTTCGGTTGCGGTATGGATTTGATGATGGAGAGTTGCACAGTTTTCAAGAAATTGGCAAGGCACACGGTGTTTCACGTCAACGAATTAACCAGATTGAAATTAAGGCTTTAAAGAAAGTAGGCCAATATTTTGCTGAAGAACAACTTCAAGATTATCTTGAGATGTAAAATGTTTGAGTTATAAAAAAGAAGCATTATATTTCGCTATTTCTAGGAATCATAAGGAGGGATATCATGAATGGAATTAAGACAGGCGAATTGGTTTTCTATCCATTGTATGGTGTTGGACTTTTGGAAGAAAAAGTAACCCTTCCACATGAAGACGAAAAAAAGGATTATTTTAAAGTCTATTTTGAAGAATTGAAAATGAATATTTTCATTCCCGAAGATTCTGCAGAACATCAAGGAGTAAGACCTCTTAGTAGCCCGGAAACATTAGAACGGTCAAAGGCTCTTTTCTTTGGAAGATTTTGTGAATTACCTGAGCTTGCATCAGACAGAAAAAAAATATTGTTTCAAAAACTGAAATCAGGAGATATTCTCAACGTATCTGAAGTGATCCGAGATTTAGTGTGTGCACCTAAATATGATCTTAGGCTAAATTCCCAGGACAAACAATTACTTGATACGGCATGTAACATGCTAAAAATTGAGCTGATGCATGTGCTCAGCATATCGAGTGAAAGGGCAGCGGATAGTCTAAAACAAACTATGAAGTTACGACTAAAGGGAAAATTTGACTAGTGATATTAGTGTGAAAGTTAATCCTATAAATTACAGACAAGGTGGAAAAAAAAGCATATGAAACGAGTACTTTATGCATGATTGAGCAAACCATTCATTTTCGATTAAAAGAGGATACTGAGCGTGAGATTGCAGTAAGAGCTGTTCAAGCAGAAGTCGAATATGGAATGAAATTGATTCCCTCTTCTGGTAAGTCTATCGCGAATATGAGTATATGAAGAGATAATCAAACGAAAAGAAACGAGGAGCAAATCGGAGACAGTTTTATGTTAGGAGTGAAGGGAAACATAATGTTTGATCATTCCGATTAGCATATGGGGAGGAAAATATGATTCTTACAAAAAGAGAGGCCGCTGTAATTAAGATGCTTCGTGGCAGTGAAACTCGAAGAAACATTGCCCGCAAACTTAATATAAGGATGCATGAATTAGATAGTATCGTTTCAGAGTTAGAGAATCAATCAGCTATCCAGAGACTGAAATCTGAGAAATATGAGTATAGAGTACTCTTGGGCACATATGAAGTTGATGAAAATAGCGAACAAGCGGTTATGCCTAAAAAAACAAAAGTGATCGAGGTCTTGATTCCTGAAGAATACGAAAATTACATTAGAAATCAATATGGATTAATCCCTCGAAGGGAGATCGCACGTCAACTTAACTTAAATAAGGTGACTTTGAATCTAATGATTATGAACCTTGGGTTAGCAGACAAGGAGATGTTACAGCATAATAATCAGCAGTATTTCAAGCAAAATGAGATGTGAATAATAAAAGTTGATTATAAACATATTTTCGCCGTATTCAGGAATTGATCAGGTGTTTTTCTTTTGAATCCCCAATAAAACATAGAATAGTAATTTCTATAAAGACAGTCGACTAATTAGTGGCTGTCTTTTCGATAAGCTGACGGAAACGGTACTTCAAAAAAAGCTAGGTGTTGATTGCTCATTTCCATTAAGCTAACGGTCAGATAAGTAAGAGACCAAGAACATTGTTCTTGGTCTTTGTTAAATCCTAAAGTTCCTCACCATTGCTTTCAATAACGCGTTGATACCAATAGAACGAATTCTTTTTCAACCTTATTAAGGTTCCGCTTCCGTCATCATTTTGATCGACATAAACAAAACCATATCGTTTAGACATTTCAGATGTGGATGAGCTAACGATGTCAATGGCACTCCACGTTGTATACCCGAGTAGATCGACTCCGTCTTTGATGGACTCTTTCATTTGTTGAATGTATTCTCTGAAATAATCGATCCGGTAATCATCATGTCATAGAGCTGATTTAAGGAGTAACGAAGCCCGATCGGATCAATCTGCCATCCCCAGTCTGATGCTGTGAGATGTGGATTTTTAAAACCACCAACGAGGTTGCCTGCAGTTTGTTCGAGATGTTCAGGATCTGAACTGGAAATAAGGGACATGTAGTAACTGAAACTCACAAAATCAACCGTACCAGCTAGCAGAGTAGCCTTATCCTCTTTTTCAAAAGTTACTTGAATTCCTCGTTCAGCAAAGTAGCGTTCCATGTAGCTAGGATTATATCCACGTGCCTGAACATCAGTGAAAAAGAAATTCCGATACTGGTCATCGTGAACCATCTTCATAACATCTTCGGGTTTGGACGTCGCTGCATAGGTTGTAAAGCGAGCGATCATACATCCTACCTGTGAACCAGGGATTAAATTATGTGCTAGTAGAAAATACGGATGCATTGATCTCATTAAAAATAATCCAGTATTTTACCTTTGAATATCTTATAAATAAAGTTAGGGCGTGAATATAGATTGTGTGCCTAGCTTCCACCATACATAAGAAGGCTGCAAAGGCCGATTCCATAGGCTAAGTCGGTTTGAAATGTCGCATCGAAAAGGAGAAGCCTTCGCTTATGAAGAAGTTATATACTTCCCAGGAGAGCTTGCGTAAATCGGTTACGGAGAAATTTTGATCGATTATAAGAACATGAGGGGAGATGAAATGTTGACATATAACAATGATCTGATGAACAAAGAGCAATTGCTCATGGAGCTGGACTCGCTGGGTTATTCGGACAGGATGAAGCGGATGGCGCTTCTGGGGCGCCAGCATAAAGGAGATGCGGATTATTCTGCTCTGCTCGTAACCTTGCTAGAAAGCGGCACCGCCTATGAGGCGCATCTGGCTTTGACCGGTGCCGACGTAGTGAATGATGCTCGTGCGGTTTTGTTTGCCCTGAAGCATTCTAAGGCAGGGGTCAGAGGGCGGGCGGCTGGACTACTGCCAGAAGTGATTACAGATCCGGACTTTTCGGTTGAGTCCGAAATCACTCTGATGTCGTATCATTGCCGACAACAATTGCTGCGGAGCATCTTGAATACATATCGTCAGGATTGGGCGGAACGGCTGTTGCCGCTCGTGCTTGACCGGTGGGGGGCACAAGAAGCGTCCTTATTATTGGCCGTGTGCAGCGAAGAGACGGTTCGCAGCAGGCTTCCTGAGCTGGGGTATGCGTTACGCAATTGGCGGCTCCTAACGAAGTACTATCCCGATCTTGTTGCAGCGTATTTCAAGAATGCTTTGCAGAACGCAACGCAGCGGGAAAAGGTCAATATATGGTGGACGCTCTCATCGGCAATTGAAGTATTGAGTGTTTTAAGACCGGCGATCGTGTTGGAATGTGCGCTTACGCTTGGGCCGACGGATATGATTCATCCTGTACTCAAGCAGCAATTGGGCATTCTGATTCAGGCCAGCCCTGAAGACGTATTCGAACTGCTGACACGTGAGGAGACACGGGGTTATCTTTTGGATCATGGCGTTCCGGCAGGCGTTTTGAAGAAGAGAAAATGGTTTACCACAGCGCAGTGGACCACGCTGACTACCTTGCTCGCAAATCAGCCTGTACATGTAGCCAAGGTGCTGGATAACCTTGCGCCATCTTGCCGCGAAGCGATGTTTGATGCCGCTTATAAGGAAGACGAGCGAAAGACACGCATTTTCCCTATGCCATTACTGGATGTACTGCCGCATCGACTGCGTGACAAGGAAGCTGCCCGCATGCTGGAACTTCGCGACATTCGTGATCATCGGGATGACATGCTCGAAACGACGGCGCGCCGTTTAATTGTTAACGCCAGGGAGAAGCTGGAGCAAGCCGTCCAGGTGTCTAATAGCGATGAGCGTGCTGCGGCCTATGCCCACCTCGTTCGGAGTACAGCTCTATCCCGAAGCGGAATGGATGAGACGCTGCGCTTCCTGACTCGAATAAAGAACGACCAGGATCCGGTGCGCTGGCAAGTTATGGTCGAGCTCTCAAACTGTCCTGCTCCAATGTTTAAGGAAGAACATGTGAACGATCTGACTGTGCTGGTGGATAGCGTGGTTGAAGCCAGGGACACTTCGTACGGGACAAGGTCCGCCACGGAGAAACTGGCTTTTGCCATACTGCGTGAACATGCATTGGAGCCGAAAAGCGATCTATTCAAGTTCGCTTTGAGAACGTTTGGAAGATTGACGATGCGGGATGGTCAGTTTGCGTTGTTCTCCATGGATTGGGATAGCATACCAAGTTCTGCACTGGAAGCGTTGTTCGATGAGATTTATGCCTTTGGTGTAGAAGCGAACAAGCGCGAAAACGTAAGTGTGGTCCTGCGTATGGCTGATTTGTTCGGAAAAGCCGTGGATCGATTGCCGAAGCTTCAGCTTCTGCTGGAGGAACTGCTGAAGGCTAAAACGGTATCGCCGCAGGCGGTCCATTATTGGCTGGCACCGTATGGAACTCGGGATGCGAGGGTTAGAGAACTGCTGGACAGAGACCCATCCTTCATCTCATTCCACGACGTATTTATGCATCTGCATCTGAAGCGTCAGGAGTGGTTGGACCCGTTCATCTCGGGGAAAATCATCAAAGGCAAGCATTTATCGGGAAAAACGATTTATGCTGTGCCCGCCTATAATGGGTTTCATCGTTGGCTGCCGCGCCAGCAAAAGGCATTAGCTTCCTTGCTGGAACGGGTGGCATTGGATGCCAAACGGAGTTTCCATGAACGTGCGGCGGCGATGCGGAGCTTGGCAGTCATGCCGGATTATGGCTCCGATCAACTGGAGGTCCTGCTGCAGGATCAGGAAGTGCATGTCGTCGAGGCAGCGCTCTACGCATATTCGTTATGGGAAGAGCCGGAGAAGGCACTTCCTGTATTGTTGGGGAACCTGGATGGAGACCGTGCTCGGGTCGCCATGTACTCGATCCCCAGATGCATGCGCAGGGTGAGCCCGGTCTTGTTGGCGTCCATGCTGTCGGACCTGCTGAATCGGGAGAAATTGAAAATCACGGTCAGAAAAGAGGCCATCCGGCTGCTTGGGGCTTATAAAAGCAGTGAGAGCATGGCGCTTCTTATCCGTGAATACGAGAAACCGAATGTACACAAAGACGTGATGATCGCCATAGGTCACGCTGCCAGACAATGGCTCGATGATGAACGCAGCTGGACCATGATGAGTGCCATGGCAGCTTCTTCGCAGCGTGATATCGCAAGAAGCCTGCTTAACCAGTATTCTGGCGGACTTCCCGTGGAGGCTCGGCCAAGGTATTTGCAATTGATTATCGAAATCGCAGGGCATGCCGATCCGGTTGTGGCAAGAGAGGCTTTCCAAGCCATGAGCCTTTGGGTGAATGGAAGTGAGGAGAAGGTAGCGGCTTCCGCCAGCAGAACGATTCTTGATTTGGAGGATAACGCCAGATGGAAGGCCGCGTTGGATACCCTCATTGTCGCTAGTCGTGACGGGAAGGTGAATGATCGGGTCATCGGCGTTTGCACACAGTTGGCCGACACGGAGACGAAGGCCGAATGGAATGCTGCCCCCGAGAGAGACCTTCCAGAGCGGCAGCGTCTGGTGGCATTGATTGACAAGCTGATCTCATTGCCTCCAAATGCAAGGCGGGTGCTCGTTCCTTTATATACGGGCATGATCGATGCTCTTAAATCCAAAGAAACCCTGAGATCAGCCGTGATCAAGTTATATTTAGCGATGGTTGAATGGAACCAGGCGGATCAGGCTGCCCTGCATTTAGACCCTGTGATTCAAATGGTGGAGACCTATCCGCATCTGTTGGATTATGCCTACAGACAGATCGCTCGGGCAGCAAATGCCAGCCAGGCGTATTGGAGACCGGAGACTATTCTGGAACTGGTGGACAATTTGAGAGATCGGCAGCCGTTAGCGGCCCAATATATCGGTCTTTCTTTGCTGAAGGTTGCGGGAACATCCTTATTGTGGAACCAGGCTTGTACCGACCGTTTAAGAGCGTACCGGAATCATGAGCATGAGGCGATTCGTCTGGCGGCACTGGATATTTGGACCGTGCTTGAATAGAAAGGCTGTTTGGGTCGGATGGATGCACCCGTAGAATGGCCAGGTATGAATATCAAACTTGCATTATTTCATTTTCCGAGAGGTGAGCGAGACGATGCTATATTTAAGTAACTTCAAACTCTCTTCTACCATTTCCAGCAACCCGAATATATATCCCGATCATGTGTTCAGGCACATTGCAGGGGAAGTTCTGCTGTTTGATCGAATCACGGTATTATACGGCAGTAATGGCTCCGGCAAATCCACCTTGCTGAATCTAATCGCCAACAAATTGGGAATCGCGGGCTCTGAGCGAATGACAAGCTATGGTCACAACGTGTACGCGCAGCGGTTTATCGAGGAAAGCAGCTACCAACTCGGGCATGATGATCAGGAGCATCCCATATATAAGCTTCCCGACGGGAGCCGGTACATCAAGTCAGAGGATCTGTTGTATGAAATCAAGAAAATACAGCAGGAGAGCGTGCTTCGCGAAGGGCTGCTGCATGAGCAGTTCGTACAGGGAAAGAGCAAGGCTGAGGTAGAAGAGCTGGAGCAGTCGTATGAATTCAATAAGAAGATGGATATCATTCAATTCTCTCAGGAGAAATATTCGAACGGGGAGACCTCGATGCAGTTTTTTGAGGAATATTTGCTTCCCGGGCAACTGTATTTAATGGATGAACCGGAAACGTCTCTTTCTCCGGCGAATCAAATCAAGCTGGCCGAGCAAATGAACGATCTGGCGCGTTATTTTGACAGTCAATTTATTATTGCTACGCACTCTCCTTTTGTTCTGGGTACGCTCCATGCGAAGATCTACAATCTCGATGCCAAGATTTTGCAAACGGCAGAATGGTTTGAACTGGACAATGTACAATTCTTTTACCGATTTTTTCATAAGCATCAAAGATTGTTTGAATGAATAGGTTTGAGTTTCCAGAAGAGGTATCCTTCGAGTAAGGATATCTCTTTTTGGTATGGGTTCCCACAAGGGTATGTCCTCGACTCGGGTATTCAAATATGCAACAATAGAGGATCAGGTGCACAGGAGAATTGACCAAAGGCACAGCAATGCAAGCCGCAAGATCGCTTACAAATTTACGTTCCAATAATTTATACTAAATAAGTCAGAATATATCTAAGGAGCTGCCGAATCCAATATGAACAAAAAAGAAGTTGCCAATATACGCAAGCAATTTAAGCTGGATCACGATTTACTGAATATTTACGATATTCTCAATGTCTATATTACGAAGGAAACGAATGAAATCTATCACTGGGAGCGCCTGCCGTTCGAACTGGTGGATCGGGAGAAGCAAGAGTTATACATGGGTAATTTCAAAAAACTGCTGACCGGCGAACTGGATCAAAAATTGTTCGAATTGAGGTTTCAGGAAGCAGCGGAGGAACCGGCGCAGGTACTGCTTCACCAAGCTCTCGTGTCGGGTGATCCGGAAGAATGGCAGGACTTGATGCTGATGCTTGTGGAGAGAATGCTGACGGATGCCAAATATGAGCGGGATATGGTGGTCACGTTCGTTCGGGGACAGTATTATTTGCCGACCAAGGCGAGAAACGATGAAGCGGAAGAGAGCGAGAAGAACGAGGTGTTCGCCCATCCGTTCATTTTATGCAGTGTGAATTCTACGGAGAAACAACGGAAGACTCTCTTGTTCGATTATGTGGAGAGGGAGTTCAAGTACAATGTCATTGTAGATCCGATTATCAAGTTAAGTACGCCGGAGCAAGGATTCCTGTACCCTAGCGTGACGGACAATTATTCCGATGTGAATCGTATTTTGTATTGTACGGGAAAATCGAATTTTCCGGATCCGCATTTTGTCGAACAGGTCTTGAACGGAGAAAGATCCGTGACGGCACTTGAAGAGCGAGCGATCTTCGAAGATATCGTCAAGGAAGTGGCCGGCGAACAGCTCGATTCAGCCACCATTGCACAGGTGTACGAGGAAATCAACCGGGTGATCGAAATTAACGAAGAGACGAAGGAGGAAGAACCTCCGAAGCTGGATTATAAAGATCTGGAGCGCGTACTGAACGCAAGCGGCGTAGAGGACGTGACGACCGAGAAGGTGGAGCGGGCATTCGAAACAATCGTGGACAACAAGAACTATGAAATGAAAGCAACCAGCGTCATGCCGAAGTATACTTCCAAATCCATTAAGATCGATACCAAGGTAGCCACGATTACCGTCAGCCCGCAGGATTTAAGGTATGTGAAACAGGTGAATTATCAAGGGAGACGATGCATCCTGATTGAGGTCGACGAGGATGCCGTCATCGAAGGCTTTACGCTTAGTACAGAAACGCTATTATAGACTCGTTCATCTATAATAGGGGACGTGCATGCAATGGCAAAATTCAATCGTCAATGGAATAGGAGAACAGGATGAACAAACAGAAAATGGCCGTCATCGGCTTAGGTCACATGGGCCGGATTATGATTCACCGATTACTGCCCCAATATGGTGAGAAGATCGAATTAGTCGCACTTTGCGACAGTGATGAGTCTAGTTTGCACACTGAAGTCGAAGCAGCAGGAATTAGTCCCCGGCTGTACACCGACTACCGCCAGCTGCTGAACGAGGTTGCGCTTGACCTGGTGTATATCGCGGTTCCGCCGTCTCTGCATTATGACGTTGCCCAGATCGCATTTGAGAAAGGCATCCACGTCTTCTGCGAGAAGCCACTTGCTAACAGCTTGACCGAAGCCCGGGGCATGGTGGAGCTGGCAGAGAAGGCCGATGTGCTCCATGCCGTTCATTTCTCGCTTCCGCTCGACCCGGCCGTCCTGAAGTTGAAGGGATTAATTGAAGAGCAGGCGATCGGCCAGATCCTCAAGATGGATCTATACCTGGAGTTTCCGCAGTGGCCGAGGTCCTGGCAACAGAATCCATGGATCACCTCAAGACAGCAGGGCGGATATCTGCTGGAAGTCGGGATTCACTGGATCCAAATGATCCAGCAGGTGTTCGGTCCGATTACGCATGTGAAGAGCGAGATCGAGTTTCCGCTGGATTCGAATCAGTCCGAAAGCCGTGTCCGGGCCGTTTTACGATTACATAATGATATCGAGATTCACCTGTCTGGAACCGATCAACGGGAAGGGGAGGAACGTGTCTCCCTGGTGGTCCATGGTGAGGAAGGAACTATGGCGTTGGAAAACTGGCGCAGCCTGTTCAGAAGCGGCAAGGATGCCCAACTTCAGCCTGTACCTGTGGACGACGTCGCTAACCCGCTGCCGATCCTGAAGCAAATCATTCAGATTTTGAACGGAGAGCCTGGTCTCATCTATAATTTCTATGACGGGTATAACGCACAAGTTGTATTAGAAGCTCTGCGTAAGCCGGGTGAGGGCTTTACGGATTTAAGACCTCAATTGATGGGGGCTAAGCAATAGAATTCTCGTGAACAATCGGAAACCGACCGAGGGTAGTATAATACCGTGATGAAATCGGGGAATGGATGAATGGAGAGATCTGACGTATAGATGCCCACTGATTTCGTCCTCTCTTAATGATGACGGCTTTTCGAGACAGACTTCCGTATTGTACGGTCAATCCTATCCCATATTTGGAGAAGTGATTATGGAGGCTGCCAAAAACGCGGTCAGAAAATGATGATGAAAAGTAAATAAGAGCAGTGCGGCATGAAGGTTTCGATTACAGTAACTGAACGCAGACATGAGGTTAATATAAATTAAGAGGGGTGAGAACCCCTCTTTTGTTATTGTACCTATGTAGATGATAAATGTCTGTAGAAGATCTGGAATTACGTGGCATGTAAAAAGTAACGCAGTCGGATTAGGCTGCGTTACTTTTTGTAATGTGGACGACTGCTAACGAACAAATCGTTAAAGCAGATATCGAGGACATATTGATTGTTTTCTCTCTTTATCGATTTATTCATTGATATAATGATTCTGATGATGGCGAGGAAAAAAATGAAATACAGAATTCACGTTTATGCATAGGGGGTTGAATTATGGATGCTAAAGAAGTCAGACAAAATATCGAACAGATCAGAAACTCCAGAGACTTATGGACAGAGTTTGAATATCAAGCTCCAGACATAAACTATGTCAAACGGCATGCAGCAGCAGTTGCGATTCAATATGATTGGAAGCCTGAGGATTACGATTTAATCAAGTTTTTAATGGAGAATGAGGTTAAGAGTAGGATTCATGATCCTTACCAAGGTTGTGGGGACTCTTTAACTCTTATTTCTTATTTGTTAGCCAAGTTCCGCAGGCCGGAAAATGTATGGCTTTTTGAGAAAGCCAAATGCGCAAATTTTGATACGTATTGTGGTTATTTTGATGAATTTATTTTTTCTGCCGGAGTTGAACTGACTTGCAAGTACCTTGAGGGGGTTGAACTTACCGAATCCAATAAATATCTGTTCGAACATAAAAACCAATTGCATTCACTTTTTTCAGAGCAAGATATAGGAAATTTCTTTCATAGGATGACTTTATGGTTTCCCGATAGCATGGAAAAAGAGACAACTGAAAGTTTATTAACAATGGCTATAGATTTTGACGACCTCGAAGAGGCTGAGAAGCTTTTTGATATCCTGGAAAAGCAAGCCGAACCTGACCGGAAGGCATTATATTATAGAGCAAAAGAATTGAAGAAATATGAAAAGGCCATTTTTTATAAACAGAAGGAATTAGAGTTGATTACTGACGCTCGGGATAAGGCATCATCCATCTTAGATATAACTGATCTGCATATTTTGAATAACGACTACATAAAAGCTTTTGAATCAGCACAATCGTGGGAACGACTTCTTACGCAATTTGATAGTTGGCAATACACCGGATTAGGCCGATCTATGAGTGAATCCTGGTTTGATATCTGTCTTGGCTTTTATAAAGAAAAGGATATCATTAGCGCACAGTTATGCTACCGGAATGGTGATTGGATGTTAAGAAAAACAAATCATTTTTATTTAAACGTTTTGGAAAAAGCGTTTGCCTGCAGCAAAGCTGTTGGGGATAGGAAGGGTATTCGTTTTTATAAAAAAGCAGTTAATAAGGAACAAAAAAGCATTGATAAAATGTTCAAAAAACGATGACATGGCTCTCGAAACGGGGGCCAAACCAGCTGCATGTTTGATCCATTTCAAATATCCCGATGATACAATTATGAGAATGGATTATTTGGTATTATTGATTCTGAAAAAGGTTTTTCTGTATTAAAGAGAACTAGAGGGAAACAATATTCTGAATAGTTGAGAGGGGAGAAACAAACATGACAAAGGGAAACGACATCAGCAATAAAACGGAGTTGTCGCCGGAACAACGCGAGGGACTGCTCAAAGCTTTGAAAGCCCGTTTCGAGAAAAGCATGAACCGCCATGAAGGACTGGAATGGGCTAACGTGCAAGCAAGGCTCGAAGCAAATACGGAAAAGCTGTGGTCGCTTCATGAAATGGAAAGAACTGGCGGCGAGCCTGATGTTGTTGGGTATGACCATAAGACGGGCGAATACATATTTTATGATTGTGCGGTGGAAAGTCCTAAAGGCCGCAGAAGCGTTTGTTACGACCGTGCAGCGCTGGAGTCAAGGAAAGAACATAAACCGCAAAACAATGCGGTTGACATGGCAGCCGACATGGGCATTGAGCTTTTAACGGAAGAACAATACCGGGATCTGCAGCAGCTTGGAAATTTCGATCTGAAAACATCAAGCTGGGTGGTAACACCTGCAAATATTAGAAATCTTGGCGGGGCCATCTTTTGTGACCGTCGCTATGACACGGTCTTTGTGTACCACAATGGAGCTGAATCCTACTATGCTGCAAGGGGCTTCCGCGGCTCGCTAAGAGTCTGATGATGATCTTGTATGGGGCGGAGCATCACTTGATGGTGATATCCAATACTATTGATGCGGAAGAACATCGGCATTCTTTTTTACAGGTAACCATTTCTTTAGAGGACGAATTTGATATTGATGTAGAGGAACAAAGCTTGATTTGCTCCGGCATCATTATCAATTCCAACGTGGTTCATCGGCTAAAAGGAGCGGGACACCCTTTGATGCTTCTTCTGATGGACAGCACCTCTGAGATGGCGGCAAGCTTTAAGCGGTATATAGAGGGTCAGACATATCATGTATTTCCGCCGGGGATGATGAAGACTATTCGCGAATTTGTGCCAAAAGAGTATCCTGGCGTTAAGGATACGGACAGCTATCTTTCTTTTCTGGGACAACTCATGAAGCTAATGGGCGTGGAGCATGTAAATACAGCTATTGTTGATCCGAGAATAAGAGAGTTTATACAGCTTATAAAAGATTGCACCGACTCCGAGCACTCCGTAAGTCTATACGCCAGGCAAATGGGTTTGTCCAATAGCAGATTGTCGCATCTCTTTAAAGAAAATACAGGCATATCGCTTAGCGGATACATGCTGTTGCACAAGCTTCAGAAGGCAACTTATTTTATGTTTAAAGGGCTCAGCATTACGGATGCGGCTATGGCGGCGGGATTTGATAGTCCGTCGCATTTAGCCGCCACCAGTAAGCGGCTGCTGGGAATGACGGCGAAGGATATTCGCAAAGATAGCGTCTTTTTAAAAGTTTCCTGCCTGCATTAACCGTACAATTGGTGCAGGAGGTGTTTCCAATGAGAGCATACTTAAAGGAAACGGAATTGCTGAACTATTCTCATCCCCTGATCGGGCAAGTCATTCACAGTCGCCAGTGGGATCGTATGCCCAGGAAGGAACAAATTCTTGGCATTTACAACTACGTCCGTGACGAAATCCTGTTCGGCTATAATAGGGCGGATGATATTCCGGCATCGGAAGTATTGCAGAATGGCTATGGTCAGTGTAATACAAAGGGTGTGCTTTTTATGGGGTTGCTAAGGGCCGTGGGAGTGCCTTGCCGTATGCATGGATTTGCCATTGATAAAAAGCTGCAAAAGGGAGCGATGAAAGGGTGGTATTACCAACTGTCGCCCCAGGAGATCGTTCACAGCTGGGTTGAAGTGCTTTATGAAGGCAAGTGGTTGAATATCGAAGGGTTTATACTGGATATTCCCTACTTGACCAAGCTTCAGCAAAAATTCGGACAGTGTACGGGTTCATTTTGCGGTTACGGCGTTTCTACAGATAATTTTCAAAACCCGGAAATTTATTGGAATGAAAACGATACCTACGTGCAAAAGGAAGGAATCGTTCGGGATTTTGGGATTTACGACAGTCCCGATGCATTCTTCTCCGTTCATCAACAAGGGCTCAGCCCGCTCAGGAAAACGATCTATAGCCGGGTCGTTCGGCATCTGATGAATCGGAATGTTAATCGCATAAGGCAGGGGTAATAACTGTTATTTGGATAAAGAGAAATTGCGTGCTTTAATTACCGCGATTGAAGGATTTGAACACACCTGAAGTCTTTTTTAATCCCTGTTTGTAAAAACTGACCTATCCTAAACCAGTTCACTGGGCGATGGAGAGCGGGAGGGAAGAAAATTCACTGAAGGAAAATGTATTGACCCGTCATGCTTAAGTAAATTAGTAATGATTCGATCGGAGTAGCCTTTTAGAGGTTACTCCGTTTTTTTTGCTAGCAAGTCGAATTAACAATCGTAATTAGAGGCGGTTCAGCGCTGAAGCGGCGGCGAGATCAAACTCCGTCTGGAGACCGAAGCCAAAATACATCTGCTGCAGGAAGCAACTTCTCTTGTTTGGTATATTATGGAATCAGAGCGTGAGGAGGTCGATTACTAGTGATCTAAGACCTGGGTGCCAGTCGGAATCACCTACGGACAGGTCCAAGATGCTATATAGATTGAACTAAAGAAAGGGGTACTTCAACGAAGAAGGCGGAATTATTCTGGAGAAGCGCAGCGTGCGCCTAAAAGCTTTCCAAAGGAAAGCTCACATCGGAAGCATAAGCTGTCCCCAGATTTCAACGTTATATAAAGACATGAAAGAAATCTGGGGGCAAGAGCGATCGTAAGAATAATCCGCATTCGTAGTGATGCTCAGGCTACGAATCTTTAGTTCAACTTATATAGAAAGAAATTCAATTTGATTATTTCCATCTCTTTGAGAAACTGGGAATCGCGTCAAACCAAGCTTTAAAAATACGATACGAGGAGATGTAATAAGTGAAAAAGCTTATCGAATTCAAAGGAGTAACGAAAGAATACAATGTAGGAGAAGTGTCAATCAAGGCCCTTAATGGTGTGGATTTTTCCATATCGGAGGGAGAATTCGTCGTTATTTTGGGAGCAAGCGGCGCCGGTAAAAGTACGATTTTGAATATACTTGGCGGTATGGATACGCCTACCTCAGGTCAAGTGTTAGTTGGCGATCAAGAAATAACAAGATTGAGCGAAAAAAAATTAACAGTCTATCGCGGTGAAAAAGTTGGATTTGTATTCCAATTCTATAACTTAATTCCGAATTTAAACGCTCTAGAGAATGTTGAATTTGCCACTGAAGTATGTAAAAACCATCTGGATGCTAAAGATATTTTATATAAGGTTGGATTAAAGGAGCGTATGAAAAACTTCCCTTCCCAGCTCTCTGGAGGAGAACAACAAAGAGTTGCAATTGCCAGAGCTGTTGCAAAAAATCCTTTACTTTTACTTTGTGATGAACCAACCGGAGCTTTGGATTATGTGACAGGCAAGTCCGTCTTAAAGCTTCTTCAAGATTTGAACAGGGAAACGAACAAGTGTGTCGTTTTGGTCACCCATAATTCCGCAATTGCTCCTATGGCGGATAAGATTATTAAGGTTAAAAGCGGAATGATCGAGAGCGTTACGATTAATGATGAGAAACAAAGCGTTGAAGGGATTGAGTGGTAATTATGAAATTATTTTCGAAGTTATTAAGGAATGTAAAACATTCGATCGTTCAATTTATAGCCTTGGCTTTGGTTGTCGCAGTAGGCGCTTTTTTCTATGCGGGGCTGAATAGTTATAGCAATAAGCATCGTACTTATTCTGAGGCTTACTTTAAAGAACATAATTTAAGCGACTTAAATGTATATTACGGTCAAATTTCCAAAGATGATGTGGCTGGTTTAAGTGTAATTGAAGGTATCAACAAAATAGAAGGACGTTATACCTTTGATGCCACGCAAGTCTTTAAAGATTATAAAGCTTCATTAAAACTTCATTCGATCCCTGTCAACAATGAAATCAATACGCCTACTATGATTGAGGGCAGTATTCCGTCAAAAAAGTATGAGATTTTATTGGATTCCCATTATGCCCAAGAACATCATTATCAGGTCGGCGATCAAATCCGTATCAATACGAATGGAAGAGATGTTACGTTTACCATTAGCGGCTTGGGCGAGAATGTGGAATATTTAAAAAAGAACCCCACGCAAGACCATAAAACCCACGGAATCGCTTATATTGCCGAAGAGACAATACCTGAAATCCGGGACGGCTTTTACTATAATGAAATCATGATTGATGCTCAAGAAGGTTACGATATTGACCAATTAGGCAAATCAATTGAAGGACAATCCAAACATCTTCCTTATTTAGACCAAACAAGTAAGGAACGGACTTACGGTTATTCTCAAATAAAACAAACAATATATAACAATAGTATGATGAGTAAGGTTATACCTTTAGTTCTCTTTTTGATCTCCGCTATTATCCTGTTTCTTACCATGTCGAGGACGATCGATTCTGAGCGAAATCAAGTAGGTATCATGAAGGCTTTGGGTGTAAAGAACCGAAACATCATGCTTCATTACATGGGATACCCTGTGCTGGTAGGTATAGCAGGCTCAATCATAGGTTGTATTATGGCCGCTCTTGTATTTATTCCATTAGTAACTGCGTCGAGTGCAAAGTCCTACACTTTGCCTGACATTACATTCTCACTTTCTTGGTTTTCGATCATTCCTTCGATCATTTTCTCTAGCGCTTTTGGAATTCTGTCCTGTTACTTGAGTGGCAGAACGATATTAAAAGAACGTGCGGCTCAGGCGATGCGTCCTAAACCGCCAAAGAAGATGAAAAAGCTATTAATTGAAAGAGTTCCGGGTATCTGGAGTCATATTTCCTACAGTTACAAACTCATTTTAAGAAATATATTTTTAAATAAACAAAAAGCTTTAGCGAGCTCAATTGGTGTTGTTGTAAGCACGGTGTTATTGATAACTGCTTTGGGCACTCAATCGTCCTTGATCAAAATAGCGAACCAAACTGAAGATGTTTATACGTATGATGTAAGAGTAGATTATAAGCTGGGCACATCTTCCGATACGCTACAACTACCCTCCGGCATTAAAAATAGTTATTTTACATCCACCTTTCCTGTTGAATTCATTAAAGGTGGTGAAAAAGAAAATGCCACTTTGGTTGTTACGGAAAAAGAAAACAATCTCATTCATTTCTTTGACAAAGATGACAACAAGATGTATTTAGAAGATGAGGGTGTGCTGGTACCCCAATCCTACGCCGACAAATATCATATTGTAGAAGGGGATACCATCCAAATAAAGTTCACAGCACCAGAGCTTAAAAATAAATCGGTAGATATGAAGGTTTTACAAATATCTACACAGTATTCGAATCCGTCTTTTTATAGCACACCAGACTATTTAAAGAGCTTTGGCATAGACTATAGTCCAACTTCACTGTTAGTTGAAGCCAATAGCTCTACCGATCTTATAAGCGTCCGTAACTTCTTTGAACAAGATCCTCATGTAGATACAATTGCAGATAAGAATGATCTAAAGCAATCAGCTCAATATATTTTGAAACAAAATAGTTTTATATTTATCATGTTTATCATTTGTGCCGTCATACTCTCCTTTGGCGCCATATATACGATATCTTCCATAAACATTTATGAAAGGAATCGTGAGCTTGCAACACTTAAGGTATTAGGCTATCAAAAAAATAAAATAAACAGACTTATCTTTTTTGAAAACATCATACTAACCACCTTTGCGGTAATTGTAGCTTTACCGATAAGTGGCTATTTTTATACAATTATTGTAAAGGCACTGTCTAGTACCCATCAACAAATCCCAGATAAATTAAGTATTTTTATAATGCTGGTATCTGTTATGTTTGCATTCTTACTCACCATTCTCTCTAACTTATTACTTCGGAGAAAAGTGTCTCAAATCAATATGATTGAATCATTAAAAAGTGTAGAATAAAACTTTTAAGGTGATGAGACAAAAATGGGAGTACTAGGATATATTATCCTGATACTCCCACATAAATCAAAAGTCGATTACCCATTCAGATCCTAAATCTATATAAGAACTAATTGCTCATTTAAAAGACGACTTGAACCCATTTTTATTCGTTCTAATTTATTGAAAAAGTCAGCTTGCTCTCTTATATTCATCTCTAAATTCGATTTGATTTGGAGATGATAATTAATTGTCAAAATTGAGTATCTTTTTTCACCTATGTATTTTTCATTAATGCGTTCAAAAATATAGCTATTTTCTTCAAAGGGAATAGTCGCACATTTTATTTTCTGTGTTTCAATGTTATTTAATTCTTTTCTTAAGGTATCAAAATAGTTTGTTTCAAGTGCCTGTCGTTTTTTACTTAAATCAGTAAGTGAGCCTTCACTTGTAATATAGACCGTATGATATTGTTCTTGAATAACAACATCTTCCCTTAATGACTTAAATTGATAACGATCATCGCTATCGCGAGATACATATTTACTATATTCTCTCATTACGTAACCTATATCACTTAAAGCATTATTAGGAGTTACTTGCTCAAATGCCTTAACTAAATATATTTCCCTCTCAGATAACGGATTTCTTTCCTTGATATCATCAACATGAAAATTGGTAAGTTCATAACAAGCTACTAAATGTACTATAGGCTTATTAAGATCTGTTCCTAAACCATCTTTATATTGAATAATTCCAAAACATTCAATGTCATGTGTAGATTCATCAGGTGAATCCTCATCATAAATAAAACCTTTAATATCTCCCATAACATAGCCAGCTTTATTCTGCGTGCTAATCGAAATTGTTATACTTTGTAAATCTTCCCCTCTATTATTAACAGATTTTACTTTTGCAAAAATACTTCCACCACTATCGAGATACTTCGCTAGTAATGGTGTGAACTCCTTTGGGACATACCCAATAGATTTCCTATTAGATAGGAATACCTTAATAGCATTTGAATCATACTCATTGTTTGGCTCTCGAACTAAATAAATTGTATCTCCATCAGTAGCATATCTTCTAATAATATTTGGACGATCCTCAAAGGTGACTCCAGATACATTAAATTCAATTTGCATAAAATCCTCCTAAATACTTATTTACTAATTTAACTATTATACTATGATACTACTTTTATAAATTGGAGATTTATCAATAATAAGTATTAATCCGTGATTTTAGTACGTGTAACAAACGTCATAAATTGATTCAGGTCGTTAACAGGGGCTCTGCTTGATGGCAGCGCCTTTTTCTACATATCTGAGTGTACTGGCAGCAGCGCCTGATCTATAATAGGGACGTGGCATTCAATGGTAAATTCAATCATCAATGGAATAGGAGAACAGGATGAATAAACAGAAGATGGCCGTCATCGGCTTAGGTCACATGGGCCGGATTATGATTCACCGATTACTGCCCCAATATGGTGAGAAGATCGAATTAGTTGCACTTTGCGACAGTGATGAGTCCAGTTTGTACAGGGAAGTCGCAGCAGCAGGAATTAGTCCCCGGCTGTACACCGACTACCGCCAGCTGCTGAACGAGGTTGCGCTTGACCTGGTGTATATCGCGGTTCCGCCGTCCCTGCATTATGACGTGGCCCAGATCGCATTTGAGAAAGGCATTCACGTCTTCTGCGAGAAGCCGCTTGCCAACAGCTTGACCGAAGCCCGGAGTCTGGTGGAGCTGGCAGAGAAGGCCAATGTGCTCCATGCCGTTCATTTCTCGCTTCCGCTCGACCCGGCCGTCCTGAAGCTGAAGGGATTACTTGAAGAGCAGGCGATCGGCCAGATCCTTAAGATGGATCTATACCTGGAGTTTCCGCAGTGGCCGAGGTCCTGGCAGCAGAATCCATGGATCACCTCAAGACAGCAGGGCGGATATCTCTTGGAAGTCGGCATTCACTGGATCCAAATGATCCAGCAGGTGTTCGGTCCGATTACGCATGTGAAGAGCGAGATCGAGTTTCCGCCGGATTCGAATCAGTCCGAAAGCCGTGTCCGAGCCGTTTTGCGATTACATAATGATATCGAGATTCACCTGTCTGGAACCGATCAACGGGAAGGGGAGGAACGTGTCTCCCTGGTGGTCCATGGTGAGGAAGGAACCATGGCGTTGGAAAACTGGCGCAGCCTGTTCAGAAGCGGCAAAGACGCCCATCTTCAGCCTGTACCTGTGGACGACGTCGTTAGCCCGCTGCCGATCCTGAAGCAAATCATTCAGATTTTGAACGGAGAGCCAGGTCTTATCTATAATTTCTATGACGGGTATAACGCGCAGGTTGTATTGGAAGCTCTGCGTATGCCGGGTGAGGGCTTTACGGATTTAAGACCTCAATTGATGGGGGCCAAGCGGTAGAATTATCGTAAACAATCGGAAACCCACCGCGGGTAGTATAATGCCGTAATGAAATCGGGGAATGGATGAATGGAGAATGGGGAAAGGCCCAATCCATCAAGCCGTTCCTCTATTTTGAAGTGCGGAATGAAGGCTGCGATTACAACAGATGTCCGCGGACATGAAGTTATTATAAGTGAAGAGGGGTGAGGACCCCTCTTTTTTGTTAAACTCTCTTAATGATTTTGACTTTGAGAGTCACTTTCCATAGCTCTAATAGACTCGGCAACCTTCACCATCATGGAACATTCAACCCTCTTGCGAAAAACATCACAGCTAAAGTCATAGATGCCGTTGATGGAACCCGTCGCGTGCAGGGCATTGGCAGGACAGCCACCGCTGCAGTAGAGTTTGGCCCAGCAATCCTTGCATTCCGGTTTCGAGTAGCAGTTGCTCTCTTTGAATTGGCATTGTAGTTCTGGTCGTGTGATACCATCCCAGATGTTCCCCATGCTGTACGCTTCATCTCCGACGAACTGGTGGCAAGGAAAAAGCTCGCCCCATGGCGTGACAGCGAGATATTCCGTTCCCGATCCACAGCCGGTAATTCGTTTCTGAATGCAAGGGCCTTCCGAGAGGTCTAGCATGTAATGATAAAAGGTAAACCCGTTGCCTTGTTCACCGCGCTCAATCATTTCTGTGGCGAGAATTTCGTACTGGTTATAAATTTCCGAGAGGTCCTCCTCGGTAAGTGCATAGGGTTCCCGCGGATCACAGATGACCGGTTCCATCGAAAGTTTATCAAAACCAAGGTCTGCGATATGGAATATATCATTGGTGAAATCGACATTGTTACGAGTGTAGGTTCCTCGTACATAGTATTCTTGGTCTCCGCGTTTTCGGACGAATTCCTGGAACTTAGGTACAATATGGTCATAACTGCCTTTTCCGTTAACGGTTGTGCGGAGCCGGTCATGAATCTCTTTTCTACCATCCAGACTGAGTACGACGTTGTACATTTCCTTATTTAAAAATTCGGTGACCTCGTCGTTCAGCAGCATACCGTTCGTCGTGAAGGTGAAGCGGAACTTTTTCTTATATTCTTGTTCTTTGCTTCGTGCATAAGCTACAATCTGTTTGACCACTTTCCAGGCCATAAGCGGTTCGCCGCCGAAGAAGTCAATGTCAAGGTTCCGGTGATGTCCTGAATTTTCTAGCAGGTAATCGATAGCACGCTCTCCAACCTCATAGCTCATAATGGCCCGATCGCCGTTGTATTTTCCCTGACTGGCGAAGCAATAGTCGCATGATAGATTGCAGGTGTGCGCGACATTGAGGCATAGCGCTTTAACATAAGTTTTTCGATTCCTTAAATCCATAGAGAGATTCTCATACGGATCTTCGGTAAAGAGCTGTCCAGTATCTTTAAGCTCCTCAATGGCCGCGATGGTTTCTCGAATGTCTCTCTCGGTAATATCCGAATCGTGCTTATGCTGTTCCAGCATGATTGTCAGGATTTCCTTCGGAGATGTATGCTCGTAAAGCTCAATGATTTTGTATGCCAGATCATCAACAACGTGTACCGATCCACTGTAGGTATCAAGCACGATGTTGTATCCGTTCAGTTGGTATTGATGAATCATACTTGCTAATCAAGCTCCTTTTACCGACAAATAGAACCGGTTTAAAAAATAGACGCCCATCTACAGAGCAGTGGGCGGTGAACATTTTCGAATCCTATTTGTTCATTGGGTTTTCACAGCGCTGGTTGGCAACGCCGCAGGAAGTCTTACAAGCGGACTGGCAAGATGTTTGGCATGCGCCACATCCGCCGTGTTTTGCGGTATCCATCAGTTTGCGGGTACTCAGTGTTACGATTCTTTTCATCATGAATAACTCCTCTGCCATTTCATTAGTTCAACAATAACAAGATAATATTGTGAATGAATTCACTCTACTTCTTTGAACATGGTAGCAACTACTTCGGATGTACATCAATCAAATAGGTCACACTGGATCAACTCAAAAAGTAGATTATTATAAAATATACCTAGCTACCGTCAGTACTCATCCGTGTGGAGAGGATTAGAATCGGTGGCAACAATACCTAAATGAAGAGGCTGCCCCAAAAACTACAATGAACGTAGTCTTTGGGGGCAGCCTCGTTTAGATTACTTATGTCTTATTTAAAGGGGAAGTGATCCCTTCCAATTGCCTAGCTCTACAACTTACTTCCTACTTGGCAACAGCTTATTTAACAAGATCGCTGCAAGCGAAGCAGCTAGAATAGGTGAGCCCAATAGATATTGCACGAAAGTAGGCAGAGTATAGAGAAAATCTTTAGGAATGAGCACTAGCGCTAGCGTTAAAATCATCGGTATTGCGATAATGTACATTTCTTTTTCGCCAATCGTTTCGTTTTTCATGACCTGGATACCGTTAATCGAGATGATACCGCAGACGATAGCGAACACGCCGCCGATGACAGCTGTTGGAATCGAAGAGATTAAAGCTGCTAATTTTCCTGAACAGCCGAAGAGGACAAACCATCCTCCTACTGCAAGAAAGACTCGTCGGCTCGCGATACCTGTGATGGAAATAATACCTGCATTTGTAGAATAGCCTGTAACTGGAGTTGAACCGAGTCCAGCAGCTATAAGACAGCTAATCCCTTCTCCAACAACACCTTGGTTAATATTCTTATCCGTTAACGGTTTATCGATCACGTTGCTGATGGCAAACCACGTACCTGTTGTTTCAGCCAACAGTACGAGATAAATAATGACCATGGTGATAATAGCAGAAAAGTCAAAAGTAAAGCCGAAATCTTTAAAAGGAATCCGCGGCATGCTAAACCACGGGGCATTTTGAACAGCTGAGAAATCCAAGACGCCCATAAATTGTGCAGAAATACATCCGACAATTAACGCGATCATCACGGAAGTAATTCGGAATATCGATCCTTTTTTATGGAACAAAGAGCCTAGGATCACGAAAATAATGAGCACAGCAGCTGAGATAAGTGCTAATAACACGTTTTGGTTAATTGTAGCGTCAGTGGCGCCATAAATATTGTCTCTGATCGCAACAGGCAATAAAGAAAGACCTACAATGAAAATGATTGTTCCCCCTACAATGGGAGGGATAAATGATTTAACTATTTTGTTGAATACTCCAGCATAGCCCAAAATAATAACGAGGATCGCACCAATTAAGCTGGCACCTAACACAGAACTCCAACCTAGTTCTCCACCACCACTAGCGGCATAAATCGTGACAATCGCACCGAGCGGAACATAAGAAGGACCTTGCGCCATAGGCAGCTTCATACAGAAATAAGTTTGGACAATCGTTGCAAGCCCAGCAGCAATAAACGTGGATTGAATTAATGCGCTTGATTGATTGGGTTGTAAGCCAATTAACATGGCAATCAGGAAAGGAACGACATAGACGTCCATTGCTAATACATGCTGTAAACCTAGGACTGCCGATTTTCCGAATGATATTTTGTCTTCGGGTAGAACCGTTAAATGCTGTGATTGTGTTTGCGCGTTATCTTGCTTGTCTGCTTGTGTTTTCACTCAGATGCACACCTCGAATTTTCTAATTAATTTCTATATCTTAACGTGAATGAACCTTTTCACCTTGTACCCAGACTTCGCGGATATGCTCAGGCCTTGCAAGATACATGATTTTCTGGAAAATATCTTGTAAATCTTCATTCTCATCGAAGATCGGTAGTTTGGCAGATGGACATTTCGTATCGATAACCTGTACATCCCACGTATAATTTTCTTGAATACGACCGATAGGCAAGCTCAAGCTTTCCCCACCGCCAGCAGTAGCAAGATAGAATGCTTCATGTATCGTAATGCGTGATCCTGGTACACCACGCTCTTCGGCAGGAAGATAGGTGTTAACGCCATCCTCGAGCATTCTTGAAGAGATTACAGCTTGTCTTATATTATCGAATAGACTCGGTGAGAAGCCTCCAGAAATATCAGACCTTAAGCCAATCTCAACACCTTTGGAATGGATATGAGCGACTGGAATGACACTGTTGGCGAAATACGCGTTTGATACAGGACAATGAGCGATAGCCGTTCCGGTTTGAGCAAATAAATCGACATCAGGATCATCTAGGAAGTTACAATGTGCCATGATCGATTTATCACGCAATAGGCCAAAATCATGCAACGCAAAAGCATCGTTCTTGTTATATCGATCTTGTACATAACCGTGAGCCCAATCACTTTCACTACAGTGGGATTGAACATACGTATCGTATTTAGCTGCCAGTTCCCCCAAGCCCTTTAGGCCTTCATCTGTACAACTTGGAATGAATCTTGGTGTTACTACGGGATACACGCCTTGTTTCGTGGATTTAGCTAATTCTTGTACCGCGATAATAAATTCTTCCGTATCTGCTAGTGCCGCTTTGGTGTCAGCATCGCGATAGTATTCTGGATTTTGCTCGGGATCGTCCATTACTACCTTCCCAACGAGTCCACGTTGGCCTTTATTTGCACATATTTCTGCTAACAACAAGCTTGCTTCTTTATGCACCGTTGCAAAATAAAGTGCTGTTGTTGTTCCGTTTGCCAGTAAGGTGCTTACCACTTCATCGTAGACCTTTTGTGCAAAATCTAAGTCTGAGAATTTAGACTCCAGTGGGAAGGTATAGGTGTTTAACCAATCATAGAGTGGGATGTCTAATGCTGTTCCAGATTGGGCCCATTGCGGTGCGTGAACATGTAAATCGACAAAACCAGGCAAGAAATACTGTCCGTCAGCTAATCGATGAAAGCTGCTGGTGCCTTGATACGCATCTAGCAAAGGTTGATAGTCTGCATCTTCCGGAGCAACGATTTTTTCAATCATTCCGTCCGTATTGATACAAAAAAGATAGTCTTTTAATATTTGAATTTCTTTGGATGATTTGCTCGAAAAAGCAGTCCCTTGAAATAATTGCATATGTTTATCCATGTTTACCGCCTTAATGTTCGTTTTTTGGAATGTGTTTGTTATTATAATCTGTTGAAAATGATAAGTCTATACTAAAAAAGACGAATAGTGGGGTTTGAATATTCTCATATATCCAGTTTTTTTAGTTGCAATTAATGTAGGAGGAAGGTACGTTTGATGAGATGAGGGAACCCTTGTCCCATCAGCCTCGGCGAATGCCGAGAGGCTATTATAGAACATAGGAGGATATATGTCCTGGAGCAAATTGAAGCAACAACTGGAGAGTTTTCTCTGTCCTGCGTTATATGGAAGAGTCGAATACCGCGCAACCAGCTACCGTTATTTACCAGATAAAGCAGGTCTTTGTTATATTGCGGTAGATAAAAAGAACGTACTCAATATGAGTGATAGAACTACCTTAATCAGATGGTATCAGACGGAACTGGAAATTAAGAATGATCCAGATATCCAAATTCCTATCAGCAATGAAGAAATTGAAGTGGTCAGAAAAGATACCAAGGGGATCGTTCCGGAGGATCGTTTAAAAGTAATTGCAAGAAGTAGAAAAATATCAGAACATGCAAAGGGACTTTTGTCAGCACAGTCATCATTAAGTAAATCAAATTTTATCGTTCTAGCTAATAAGTTTTTATCCATTTCTATAGAGGAAAGCATAGAGAGCAATGATATCTTATTGAATATTCTAGCTTTGGTGGATAGACGAGTTGGAAAAAAGCGAATTTTAAACATGACCGAGAAGATGAAGTTAAAGCATCCAATTGTGCAGTATTTTTATGAACTACGGCGTAGTACGTTATGAAAATAAATAACTCATTCACCTCCAATCGGGAGGTTTTTTCATGATTATTAATATTTGTTCGCCGAAATATTTTGAAAACCGTTCTTATGTTATAATTCATTCTTAGCCGCTAATGCAGTGAAAGGAGAATTTTATGTTTGATCTGAACGATTGCATCTGTTTTATTACGAATACAGCTTCCAAAAAAATAATTGATGAATTTAATAATAGATTAGAGAATAGTGGTACGACCCGAGTACAGTGGATGGCTCTTTATTTCATCGGAGAAAAAGATGGAATTATCCAAAAGGAATTGTCTCAAAAAATGAATGTGCAGGAGTCCTCAATTGCCAGACTTATGGATCGCATGGAAAAAGAGAATTTATGTTATAGAATCAGAGACGTTAAAGACAGAAGGATTACCAGAGTTCGATTGACACCGCTAGGTGAAACGATGAGAGAAGAATTACTTCCTTTTGGTCAATCTTTTCATAATGAAGCTACTCAAAACATTTCACAGGAGGAGTTATCTATTTTTAAAGAAGTGCTCAATAAAATGGTTCGGAATTTGGCGAAAAACAACTAATTGATTTGACATTATTCGAGCCAAATGATACTTTATACACATATACTTTACATAGCAACTATTGCAGTGTAAAGTTAATTTTTCGAGAATAAAAGTGAATTATTTCACAATTAATCAAGAGGAGAGTTAAAGATGAAAAAAGATGTGAGAGAAATGTTGAATGATTTCACAAATGGACTGGCCACCCTGTCTGAAACCAATGGTGAACACGTAAATGCGTTTATGAATTTGCTGGGAACCACCTATTCAGAGGGAGCTCTCGATACAAAAACGAAAGAACTGATAAGTATCGGCGTTGCCGCTTACAACCGTTGCGAGTACTGTATCGTTTTTCACGTTTACAAAGCTCTTGAAGCTGGCGCGACACGTGAGCAAATTATCGAAGCAGCGATGGTGGCAGTAGCGTTTGGCGGAGGTCCGAGCATGGCCTACTCTGTCACCTTGCTTAAGGACTCTATTGACGAATTTGAGAAAGACTTCAAATAGCAATTACAAGAGCAGCTTTACTGAACATGGGAGGTCTGCTTTAACAAGCAGACCTTGCGGATAACAACCTAGATGAACTAAAGAAATAGAAGTACTTCAACGGAGAAGGCGGAATTATTCTGGAGAAACGTAAGTGGTCGCCTTTGTCCCCGGATTTCAACGAATATATATACATAAAAGAAATCTGGGGGCAAGAGTGATTGGAAGAATAATCCGCATTCGTAGTGATGCTCAGGCTAAGAACCTTTAGTTCGACTTATATAGATAAACTTAAGGAGGCATCTCTTTTGGAGATTAAACTCGAACAGCTCTCCGGACACGAGAAGACATCGAAAATCGGAAAAATTAATGTATCCGTTGGAGATCAAGTTGAGGTTGGACAACAACTATTGCAATTAGAAAGCAAAAAGGGCAACACCCCTTTCAAATCTAAATACGCTGGTAAAATCGACGAAATTATGGTTACAGAAGGACAGGAAATCGGGATTGGTCATGTAATGTTTAAAATGACTACCGATCAGACAGAACCTGCCAAACCTAAACTGGATTATTTTGCTGGGCTGGTTCATGGCAAAAAGGAACAGGTGGAGGCCGATGTTCTAGTGATCGGTGCAGGACCTGGAGGATATGTAGCCGCTATTTATGCAGCGAAGCATGGCCTAAAGACAGTTATCGTAGAAAAAGAGAAGCTTGGCGGAACCTGCCTCAACGTGGGCTGTATTCCTACTAAAGCTTTAATCCGATCTTCAGAAGTATTCCATAACTTTAAGAATGCAGAAGATTTCGGAATTTCAGCTGAACATATTCAATTGGAAATGGCTAAGGTCATTGAACAAAAAGATAAAATCAAAGATACGCTTGTTTCAGGAATCGACTACCTGCTGGAGAAAAACGGAGTAAGAGTGATCCGAGGAAGTGCATCCTTTATAGACAACAAGCAGGTACTGGTCAAAAACAGAAAAGACGAATATACCATTCAAGCGACCAATACGCTAATTGCCACAGGCTCAAAAATTTCCAAAATCAATCTGCCGGGTATCGAACATGATTTTGTCTTGAACAGTACATCGGCACTGCAGCAGAAGGAGAATTTTAAATCGATCACCATTATTGGTGGCGGTGTCATCGGTATGGAATTTGCCTTTATCTACTCCAATTTCGGGATCGAGGTCAACGTCATCGAATATTGTGACCGGCTTTTGACTATGGTGGATGAGGATGTTTCGGAAGAAATCAGAAACATCGCGGCTGAACGCGGAATTCGCGTTCATACTGAAGCCAAAGTGACAAGGATCGAAAAAGATCAGAACAGCAACGCGGTCGTCATTTTTGAAAAAGATGATACTGAAATGTTTATGACAAGTGAAAAAGTTCTGGTCGCCATTGGAAGAGAACCAAACCTTGAAGGATTGGATATCGATAAAGCTGGCGTTGCACTAAACGAAAACGGAAAAGGGATTGCTGTAAATGAACATTTGCAGACATCTGTAGATCATATTTATGCTATTGGCGATGTCACCAATCGAATTCAGTTAGCTCACGTGGCTTCCCATGAAGGAACAGCAGCAATAGACCATATATTAGGAACAGCCTCGACCTTAAATTACGATATGGTACCAAACGTTATCTTCACTTCACCTGAGATTGCATCCGTTGGACTGACAGAACAACAAGCATTGCGTCAAAAGATGCAAATTACGATCAGTAAATTCCCTTTCCAGGCTAATGGGAAAGCGTTGACGATGAGAGAAGAAAAAGGGTTCGTCAAGTTAATTAAGAATAACGACAACGGTAAAATCGTTGGTGCTTCCATCATCGGTCCTGAGGCTTCCGCTTTGATCAGCACACTTACTGTAATCATCAATAACGGGATCTCAGAGGAAGAAATTATACATACGATTTTCGCTCATCCCACGACTGGTGAAGCCATTCACGAAGCGGCATTAGGCTTAGGCATTGGAGCGCTTCATTACCATGAATAAGATCGTAATATCGCAGGAACACGATCCTTATTTCAATCTGGCTTTGGAAGAGGAGCTGTTTAGAAACGCACGGCAGGGTGAAGTGACACTATACCTTTGGCAAAATGAAAAAACAGTCGTTATCGGTAGAAATCAGAATCCGTATATCGAGTGTGATATCGAGCAAATCAAGCGAAGTGGCGGCAAAATTGCCAGACGAATTTCGGGTGGAGGAGCAGTATACCACGATTTAGGTAATCTAAACTTCACTTTTGTATGTAAAAAGTCACAAGAAGATTTGACTAAACAAATAGCAGTACTCCAAAAAGCTGTCGAACATTTTGGACTTCAAGTGGATCGGTCTGGAAGAAACGATTTGATACATGAAGGTGAAAAATTCTCCGGTCATGCCTTTTATGAAGAAGACGGGAATGCATTTCATCATGGGACCATGATGGTAGACGTAGACTTGACTATGCTTGCTAAAGTGCTGAAACCATCCAAGCTCAAGCTGGAATCGAAAGGAATCACCTCGGTCAAAAGCCGGGTCGTTAATTTGAAGGAACTAAACGATGAAATCACAATTTCCAGCCTTTCCGAAGCGCTGATTGACAGCTTTAAAGAAATTTACGGTGAAAACTCCTTCTTGGTAAAGTATAACTGGCAAGAGAAATCGCTTGACTTTATTAAGAAATATATGGATGATCGATGGATTTATGGGGAGAGTCCTGTATATAATGCGTCTTTTGAGAAAAGGACTTCATCAGGCAATATTCAGGCCTTTTTCCAAGTTGAACATGGGCTTGTAAAAGAGTTGAAGATTTTTTCCGACAGCATCTCTATTTTAGATTTTCGTGCAATTGAAAACCGTTTTATTGGAATGGATTTTAATGAAGTAATTGAAAAAGATTTGTTGCTTCTTGCCCTGTAAGCAGCCCCCATTTAGTGGACAATAAAAAAACCTAGATAGCAAACTGGCGCCGGTACTGAATCGGCGTCAGTTTTTGTAATTCCGTCCCATCACGCGTGATAGAATAGATTTAAATTTACGCATGATTGGAGGTCTCCTCATTGATCATTCAACTTGGCAAGTTTGAAGTGAAGTCCGGACAATTGGTTGTAGCCGATCCCTATTCTTTTTGAGGCTCGATTAAAAATGCTTCTCAAATCCTCCACGTCTTCTCGTGAAGTCATTTACTTTACGACTTGTTAATTCCTCTTGGTCGATATAAAGAACAAAATATTTATCTGGAAAGCCAAAATTTTTATTCATAATTTCATTCTTAAAAAAAGAATAACATGTATGAAATGTAGCTTCATCTTCACCATAGATCCAGTCATACCACATTTTGAAGTGGTCTCCATCCAACACAACCAAATCATGTGATTGTAATTTTTCGTCGCACCTTTTCCCCTACATAATACCACTACAAATAGTAGGAGGGGGGATGACACAATCGACCGATCGCCTCGCTTCATAACCTCAATTTTGATATTTTTATTAATGATTGTTTATTTTTTATTAAAATTTTGGTATTATGTTTATTGGAATACGAATAATTAAGGTTATTTTTTAAATTATTGTTCGGTTTTATAACACTTTATACATTGATGCAGAAATTACACTTACTACAAATGAAGTGTTGATGTATGGGAATGGAGCTAAGATGAAGAAGAATATTTACTTTAATCATGATGGCGGCGTTGATGATTTAATTTCGTTATTTTTGCTACTGCAAATGGACAACGTTGAGTTGACGGGTGTTTCGGTCATTCCAGCGGATTGTTACTTAGAACCAGCTATGTTTGCAAGCCGTAAAATCATTGATCGTTTCGGTAACGGCGGTTTGAATGTAGCAGAGTCCAATTCCCGTGGGAAGAATCCTTTTCCAAAGGACTGGCGCATGCATGCGTTCTATGTTGACGCACTACCGCTTCTCAATGAATCTGGTAAAGTCATTGCTCCAGTAGCGGACAAGCCGGCACATCTTCATATAATAGAAACGCTGCGTGCAACGGAAGGAAAGACGACCTTACTATTTACCGGTCCGCTTACTGACCTTGCTCGTGCATTAGATATCGATCCTACGATCGAAGAAAAAGTAGAACGCCTTGTGTGGATGGGTGGTACATTCCGTGAAGAAGGAAATGTGCATGAGCCTGAGCATGATGGAACAGCCGAGTGGAATGTATTCTGGGACCCTGAAGCAGCTGCTCGTGTATGGGAGAGCGGGATTGAGATTGATTTAGTAGCCCTAGAAAGCACTAATCAAGTACCACTTACACTAGATGTTCGTGAGCGCTGGGCTGCAGAACGCAAGCATATCGGTGTTGATTTCCTTGGCCAATGCTACGCGATGGTGCCGCCGCTTGTTCACTTCTCGACGAACTCGACATACTATCTGTGGGATGTATTGACGACAGCGTTTGTTGGCAAAAGCGATCTGGTGAAGGTGCAGACGGTTAACAGCATTGTTATTACTGAAGGTGCAAGCCAAGGCCGAACCGTTGAAACGGCTGATGGACGTCCGGTAAATGTCGTTTATGACGTGGATCGTGATGCATTCTTTGATTACATGACAGAATTGGCGAAAAAAGCAACAGAAAGGGTTTCATAATGTCAGAGAAAAAGCGAGTTATTATTGATACCGACACAGCAGGCGATGATACGATTGCCATTTTAACAGCACTTCATTATTTCCAAGTAGAAGGCATTATGATGACAGGCGGCAATGTCCAGTTCGATCAACAGGTTGAAAATGCACTCTACACCGTTCAAGTCGCAGGGAAAAGTGGACAAGTTCCTGTGTATAAAGGGCATGAGCGCCCAATGATGGGTCTCGGTCAAAAAGAGCATCGTACGGTTGAGGATGTACATGGTAAGGATGGAATGGGGGATTCGTTTTTTGAAAAAGCGATTCAGTCTTCTGAAAAAGGACATGCCGTCGATTTTCTTATCGATACCGTTCACAACAATCCTGGAGAGATCCATCTTATCGCGATTGCGCCGTTAACGAATATTGCGATGGCGATCAAGAAAGATCCGACCATTGTACCTCTAATCCCGCATCTTTATATAATGGGCGGCACGAACAATGCGTTAGGAAATATTACGCCGAGTGCGGAGTACAATTTCTACGTTGATCCGGAAGCGGCCAAAATCGTCCTTCATTCGGGCATTCCAATCACCATGGTTGGTTGGGAAATGTGTACAGAGTATTCCATTATGGACGATAACGATCATGAAGAGATCGAAGCTCTAGGGACAAAAGGCGCTAAGTTCTTCAAAGATGTCAACAAAGTTGTTATGAGATTCAACAAAACGGTACATAGACTAAACGGTACAACCCATCCGGATACGTTGCTCGCAGCCGTAGCGGCGGATGAGAAGATTATGACCAAGTCTAATCTATATCACGTTGATATTGAGACGGTTGGCGAGCTGACAAGAGGCTACAGCCTTGTAGATATTAACAATCGTTTGGAACGCACTCGTAATGTTCGCGTGTGTGAAGCGATTGATCGCAATGCTTTTAAAGAGATGCTATTTGATGTATTGAAATCTATTAACTAACGAGTAGTCGTCTTCTGAAATGGAGAGCGGCTATTTCCAGCCCTTTCACTTTTACATTCCGGGTCACTGCACATGAAGAAAGGATATGTATATGCAATTCATTTGGGGAGTTCTAGGCATCTTAGGCATTTTTTTAATAGCAGTTGCGTTTTCGAAAAACCGTAAGGCGATCAATCCGAGAACGGTCATTGGCGCGTTTGCGATTCAATTCATTTTTGCATTGATCGTATTAAAATGGGATTTTGGTAAAAAAATTCTCGAATACTTGTCATTGGTCGTTCAAAGCATCATAGATTCTACGAATGCAGGAATTCAGTTCTTGTTTGGCGGGATACTAGGTGCGGAAAACGCAGGTTTCACGTTCGCTTTACAAGTATTACCTATTATTATCTTCTTCTCTTCCTTAATATCGGTTCTTTACTATCTTGGAATTATGCAGTGGGCTACGAAAATTATTGGTGGATTTTTAGCCAAGGTGCTCAAAACGAGTGAAACGGAATCCATGTCAGCGGCTGCAAATATTTTCCTGGGTCCGACAGAAGCGCCACTGGTCATCAAGCCATACATCGAGAAAATGACCAAGTCAGAGCTGTTTGCGGTCATGGTAGGCGGACTGGCGTGCGTCTCTGGTTCTGTTCTAGGTGGATACGCTATGCTTGGTGTTCCTATTGAATATTTGCTTGCAGCAGCATTCATGGGAGCTCCGGGCGGTTTGCTAATGGCTAAATTATTGGTTCCTGAAACAGAGCATCAAATTAGAGTTGATCGTGTTGAAATGATTAAAGATACAGAGTCCAGAAATGTCATCGATTCCGCTGCTCGCGGGGCTTCGGAAGGGCTAAAAATGGCTGCCGGTGTTGGTGCACTGCTGCTGGCGTTTATATCGCTTATCTTCTTAGTAAACACGATTATTGGCTGGTTTGGCGGCATATTTGGTTTAGAAGCGCTGACGCTGGAGCAAATTTTAGGCTATCTGTTTGCGCCGATTGCCTTTATGATCGGTGTTCCATGGGATGAAGCCCTACAAGCTGGATCTTTCATCGGTCAAAAGTTTGTCCTAAACGAATTTGTAGCGTACACTTCTTTTGCACCTGAGATTGTTAATTTGTCTCCAAAAAGCGTTGTCATCATCAGTTTCGCACTTTGTGGTTTCGCCAATCTAGCTGCGATTGCATTGATCATTGGAGGTTTGGGCGGGATTGCTCCTTCAAGAAGACAAGATATCGCTGAGATGGGCTTGCGTGCGGTCATTGCAGCAACATTAGCTAACCTATTGAGCGCAGCTATTGCCGGGATGCTCTTTTAGATCAGATGATCGACTGAGAAGTATAATTGAATAGAAGTTACGAAGAAACGGCGGTGCAAGGTTCTAATCTTGCACCGCCGTTTTTTCGTTTTAATCCATAGTTTTAGTAGTTCTTTTTTACCATGATAGATTCAAGTTTCGATGTTATACTATACAATATTCAATAAAAATTTGCGAAAATATGTAAAAATGGGTCTTTTTAGGAGGATTATGGGGAAACAAAAGGGCGAAACTATTATCCTTATTCCATCGCTTGAGCCAGACGAGAGACTATTGTCCTATGTACAGGAATTGCGAGAATACGGCCTTATGAATATTGTTATTGTAGACGACGGCTCTGGTGAGGAGTACCAGTCGATTTTTAGGGAGCTCAGTGAGAACGGTTGTGTCCTGCTGCGGCATACGGAAAATCAAGGGAAGGGCGCTGCACTCAAGACTGGCTTTCAGTATATCGAACAGCAGTTTGATGAGGTTTCCTCCGTTGTAACTGCAGATTCAGACGGACAGCACGCTGCAGAGGATGTATACCGGCTTGCCAAAGAAGCGCAACGCCATCCTGACGCGCTGGTTCTAGGGGTAAGGAACTTCAGCGAGGGAGGAATACCGCCCAAGTCTTTGCTGGGCAATCGGATTACCTCCATTATTTTTGCCATGCTGTACGGCAAGAAACTGTCAGATACCCAGACAGGTCTTCGAGCCTTCGGCCCCCAGCTGCTTGCATTTATGCAAGGTGTTCGCGGCTCCCGTTTTGAATACGAGCTGCAGATGCTCATCTCCTGTATCCAGTCCGGCATACCGATTCATACCCTGCCGATTCAAGTCATTTATGAAAATGGAAATGCGGGGACTCATTTTAAAGCGATCCGGGACAGCGCCCGGGTGATGAGTGTTCTGTTCTCCAATTTCGTGCGATTTATTTCCTCTTCGATTGCCAGTGCTGCAGTTGATATAGGAATCGCATGGTTTTTGATCGACTTTTTGCGGCCGATGTTGGGCCAGCATGACTATGTAAGGATTCTATTGGCCACGGTGATTGCAAGAATCATTTCCATTATGGTCAACTATTTGCTGAATAAGCACTTTGTATTCCACAAAGAGGATACCCAGGGAAGTCTATGGCGCTATTTGACGCTATGCGCGTTCGTGATCTTGCTTTCCAGTACCGGGGTATATTTGATCCATACGATTTTCTTGATGAGTGAGAAAATAGCGAAAATCGTCTGTGATGCCTTGCTGTTCCTGCTCAGTTTTCAGATGCAGCGGCGGTGGGTATTTGCAGCAAGGAGGCAGCGGCTTTAGTGCTAAACAAAAAGCGGCAAAATGTTCTGTTTGTCGTCACGATGATCCTAATGTCTATTTATTTGCTATGGCGCATGATTTTTACGCTGCCATGGGATCAAGGTTTCTTGAACATGGTTTTCGGTATCCTGCTGATTGTGGCTGAAACGGTAACGGTGCTGACTACCTTTGAATTGTTTTTTCAGAAGATGCAAAAGGAACGTACACAGCTTAGCTTCCCAACCATTCCGCCGGAGCATTATCCAGATGTAGATGTATTCATTGCCACGCACAATGAGCCGGTCGATCTGTTGTATAAAACCGTCAATGCCTGTACGTTTATGGATTATCCGGACAAACAGAAGGTTCATATTTATTTGTGTGACGATGGAGGACGGCCTGAGGTTGAGGAGCTTGCTAGACAGTTTGGCGTCGGGTATCTTGGCTTTCCCGGAAACACGGAGGCCAAATCTGGCAACTTGAACAATGCACTGAGCAAAACTTCCTCCCCGCTCATTGCAACCTTTGATGCTGACATGATTCCCCAGCACACCTTTCTGATGAAGACCGTTCCGTATTTCCTGCTCTCCAAGTTTATAGAGGAGAATGGTCAATGGCGGCTTCGCCGAGAGGATGAATTGGATGAAAAATTTAAGCTCGGGCTGGTTCAGACCCCTCAGAGCTTCTACAATCCGGATTTATTCCAATTTAACCTTTATGCAGAGCAGGAAATTCCTAACGAGCAGGATTTCTTCTCAAGAGAGGTTAATATTTTGCGCAATGCCTCCAATGCGGTGGCTTATACAGGGAGCAACACGGTCATATCCCGGAAAGCTATGGAGGAAATCCATGGTTTTCCGCTGAAAACGATCACCGAGGATTTCGAGACGAGCGTCCGCTTGCAGCAAGCGGGCTATATTACTTATGCAACCCAGGAGGTTCAGGCCGCCGGGCTGACCACGACAACGATCCAGAGCATGATTAAGCAGCGCACCCGCTGGGCAAGGGGCATTATTCAAAGCTTGCAGAATACCCGCGCTATCTTTTCCAAGAAGCTTCCCTTCTGGACGAGAGTTACTTACTTGAGCAGCTACTTGTACTGGTGGTCCTTTTTTAATCGGTTGATTTTCATTATGGCTCCCATTTTATTTGCGCTATTTGACTTCCAAATTGTAAATACTAGCTTTTGGCAAATTTTAATATTTTGGCTTCCGTCCTATTTTTGCTACAGTATGTCGATGCGTTATCTGTCAAGCAATATTCGAAATCAGCGCTGGAGTCAAGTCATTGATACCATATTTATGCCGTATCTGATTGTGCCTGTCTTCCTTGAAACCTTGGGCATCCATGAAAGAAAATTCAAGGTTACGAACAAAAACAAGGCCGCCAGCCGAAAATGGATGTCCTCCCTGTTGTATGCAATTCCGCATATCATCCTTCTTCTTCTTTCGGTTGCAGCAGTGGTCCGGTTTGTGCATGGCAAGTACGGCTTAGCTCTGTTCTACAGCAGTATCATCATTTTTTGGCTGGTTTATAATATGATTGCATTATTTTACGCCCTATTCTTCATGATCGGCCGCCGCGCTTATCGTGAGACAGAGCGTATTCGGGCACAAGAGGATGTAACAATCCACTACAAAGCTAGCAACCTGCACAATCAGGCGAAGACCGTAGATGTATCCGAGCAAGGCATTGCCCTATATGTCCCGTATCCCATTTACTTGCCGCAACAGACTAAGATCTCTTTGGTCGTGAAAACCGAGCGCTATGAGGCGAATCTCGATGCAGTCATCGTCTATGTGAAAAAGGATGGAGAGGGCTGGCGCTATTCTGCAAAGGTTCAGCCGGTCAATGAGAGGGATAAACGCCAATATATGCAAATCATTTATGACCGAAAACACTCTTTGCCAGAGCAGATGAATCTTTGGGATACGGCTTATGACGATATGCTTCGCAATGTGAAAAAGCGTATTGTCCAACCCAGATCGGATCAGAGAAAAATGCCTCGGATCCGGCTTCAGCTTCCGATCGTTTTTACAAATGGTGCTAGCTGTACGCTACGCAGCTTCAATTACCGTTTCTTTTCCGCCTCTGGCTTCCAAGGCGATATTTCGGCAGGGGCTTTGGTTACTTTTTATACAAAAAATAATATTGAAGTCATTTTGCAGCATACAGGAAAAACTACAGCCGGTCACGAGGTCCTTCTCTCGGTTGAGAATATCGACGATATTGTGGAGCGCGGCCTTATAGATCAACTGTTGGATGATTTGATCCATCCGCATTCCGAGAGTTTCACTAGAGAGGGTTAGGAGAGATAGAGATGCTGATTATGCTTCAACTTTTGATGGGAGTTTTATTGGTATTCTCCTTTCTTGGTTACTTGCTTATTGTTCGGAAGACACTTTCACTACAATGGGAGTTCATCCCTGTATTCGTGTTCTCATCGATTGCCTGCATTGTTTTTTTTAGCGGTTTGGCAGGGCAGCTCTTTATGGGGAGCCTTGCCGTTATGGTCCTGGGCCTGCTTGCGTTTGTTGTGATCGCGTTTCTCTGGCTGCGCCAAGGGGCTTCATTCCGCATTTCCTTTTCCATATCCCAGCTTTGTTTTCTCGTAGGAAGCTTCATTTTTCTGCTGGTGCTTTTCCAGAACAAATTGACGCACTACGATAATTTTTCCCACTGGGCTATCGTTTTGAAGCAGATGTTAAGTACGGACGCCTTTCCGACGCCAGACTCCAATCTCATTGATTTTAAAAATTATCCGCTTGGCGTCTCGTCTTTTCTCTATTATGTCTGCCGTTTCGCGGGACATTCCCAATCCGTTATGCTATTGGCGCAAGGGCTGCTTATCTTTTCCTGTTTTTATGCCATGTTCGGCATCGTTTCCGAAAAGAAACGCTTTCTTCTGTATGCTTTTCTCGGACTCGGCTTATCTACGCTTTCTTTTTTCAATATTACGATCCGCATCACCAATCTGTTGGTGGACTTCTTGCTCCCGATATATGCACTAGCGATCTTGGCAGTTGTCTATCAGTATCGTAATGATATGAAGCGAGCATGCATTGTCGTTCTCCCGCTGGTGGGGTTGCTGACGGTCGTTAAAAGCACCGGCATTATTTTTGCGGCCATCGGCCTGATCTTTCTAGTGTATACATGGCTAACTCATGGGCAAAAGTCCGGTTGGAAACCTGCGCTAGCTGTGGTGGGGACGATCTGCGGCGCACTAATTCCTTACTTCGGCTGGAGCTGGCGAATGGCGACGATGTTCCAGGGGGTAGATAACAAGTTCGATGTTGCTGCCTCCGGTCTGCAGATCGGAAAGACTCCGGAGCAGATGCGTGAGATTATTTCGCTATTTCTAAGATCTAGTACCGACCTTACGACACGGCCGGTGATCGGGATTGTTATCTTTCATCTTGTAGCGATCGCAGCTTCTGTATTTGCGGTAGTTGTGTTGAAGAAGAAGTGGAACTTGTGGAAAGCACTGATTGCTCTGGATATCGTACTGTTACTGTACTATGCAGGGATTCTGGCGCTGTACCTCTACTCGATGCCGCTGGATGAGGCGATTAGGCTGGCTGGCTTTGAGCGTTATGTATCGAGCATAGTGGTGCTGTTTGCCGGCGGGCTGGTGCTGTGCGCTACGATAGACCTGGAGCGTTCATTCCACTATAAAATAGGTGAAGTGCCCGATTATCGTGCATTTAAGAGTTTCGAGACGAAAGGCTATTATCAAAAAGGAATTATAGCCTGTATAGCTATTGCTGCCACCATCCTTTTATCGGAATACAATGGTATCGTCTCGATCGCCAAAAGCTACGATACGACGCTTCCGCACAAGATTTATGCGGTTACCGGTGATCGGTGGTACAAAGGTGGCCAGGAGGATAAACACAGATATCTCTTCTACGCCTCGGACAGGGATCAGCAGGTCACGAACTATTACATGCAATACGTCGGGAAGTATTTTTTGTATGCCCCAAAAGTGGACGGGATTGTGTTGTTCTATGAGGACAACATGGACAATCTTCTGAGCGGCTACGATTATCTGGTCGTTGTGGAGACGGATTCCGACGCAAAGCGGTTGTTGAAAAAGCATTATGGCGTTGACATGCAGGAGGGTATCTACAAAATTACCCGTTCCGGGGATCAGATCGTTCTTACGCTGCAATGAGGCCATAATCGTAATGGAATCCTGTTCCGGTTTTATGGTTTTTTACCCTCCAATAAGGATTAAGTAGACCGCAGACATAGCCTGCGGTCTTTTTGCGCGCAAAAAAAGGGCTACTTGAAGGTAGATATGTCAATGAAATCATTGCAGTCAATAGGCTGGGATTCATTCTTTTTTGAACAATTGATACCGTCTAAACATAATAAGTACACACCGGCAAAGGTTGTATCTCAGCATAATGATCGGTACCATCTTGTTTCGGAGCAAGGGGATTTCACAGCGAAGGTTACAGGTAAATTTCGTTTTAAAGCAAATCACCTTAGAGATTATCCTGTAGTTGGAGATTTTGTGCTGGTAGAGCACATTGAAGAGTCAAACCATGCCTTGATTCATATGGTTCTACAAAGGAAAAATTGTTTCTCAAGGAAAGCCCCGATATCTGGGGAGAAAAATGAAGAACGGTGTTATTGAAGGTGGTATAGTTAGAAATAGTCATTCTGCTCAACAAGATTGACTTGTGCGACAAGCCCGATGAGTATTTGTCTCAGGTAAATGAAATAGCTGGTGGTTCACTTGTGTTGCCAATAAGTGCCGCTAACAAAATTGGACTTGATCCAATTTTGAATTACATGGTCGAAGGCAAAACGATTGTATTTCTCGGATCGTCAGGCGTTGGGAAATCTACCTTGCTTAATTCCCTTCTTGAACAGGAAGTGCAGACTACGAATCAGACAAGTAATTATTCTGGCAAGGGCAAGCATACAACAACTCACAGACAGTTGTTCTTTCATCACTCGGGATGTATGATCGTGGATACTCCGGGTATGAAAGAACTGCAATTGTGGGCAGAGAACGGTGATCTTGATTCGGTATTTACAGATGTCGTGGATATTGTCGCCCAATGTAAATTTTCGAATTGTACTCACAGAACAGAGCCGGATTGTGCGCTTCAATCAGCTATTGATAGTGGAGTGATATCACGGGAGCGTTATGAACGCTATCTAACTCAGCTAAAGGAATTGAGCCGATTGAAGGAAAAGAAAAAAGAATACATGCAGAAGTATAGCAAGAGAAGTAAGCGCTGAACCTGATAAATATGATGGAAGCTTATGAAAAATTGGAATTACGATGATTGAGAGAGAAATTGTCAAAGAGTTTAATAGAAGATTCCATTTATTTTGGCAAGGAACTCTAGGGCAATTGATGAAAACGACTCCTGTATAGGGAGTCGTTTTCAGGTATAGGTCGAATAAACTCCACCACCGATCTGCCCGTTATTGAGCTACATGAATGACTTTGTCAATTAGCCCGTATGCCTTTGCTTCGTGGGCGTCCATAAAGTTATCTCTGTCGGTATCTCTTTCAATTTTCTCAAGTGCTTGACCCGTTTGTTGAGCCAATATGTGGTTAATCTTACTTCTCAATCGAATAATGCGTTTGGCGCTTATTTCTATATCCGTTGCTTGACCTCGTGCTCCGCCGAGAGGTTGGTGAATCATGACTTCACTATTAGGAAGTGCAAGCCGTTTTCCTTTTGCTCCGTTTGCCAATAAAAAAGCACCCATTGAAGCCGCCATACCAACACATAGAGTTGTTACGTCAGCTTTCACTAACTGCATTGCATCATAAATCCCCATACCTGCTGTAATTGAGCCGCCTGGCGAGTTAATATACATGTTTATATCCTTCTCCGAATCAGTAGCATCTAAATAAAGAAGCTGTGCTATAACGCTGTTTGCAACCTCGTCAGTAATTTCGCCGGAAACAAATAGGATTCGGTCTTGCAAGAGCCTTGAGTAAATATCGTAGGCTCTTTCGCCCCTAGAGGATTGTTCGACAACGTAAGGAATTAGATTCATAGTTACGCTCCCATCCTTTTCAGTAATCGACACGGTATTTCTTTTCTAAGTATGAAAACTCATTATCCCTTGTTTCCAAAACCTTTGGTTGAATGAATACGATATTTGTTTCTTCACTGTTGGATGGGATATTGGTATTACTTAATTCCTTAATTCGTTCTACAACTTGTTCGTCAATCTTGACCAGATCCATTTCATTTTCATTCACTAATTGAATTGGAATTTTCTTGCATACCGAGGTTTCGCGTGAAAACAAGGTCACAGAAATTGTCACTTCACCACATGCAATTGCGTCTTGGGTGAAGATTTCTATCATAACCTCTTTGTCCTGTACATCAAGGACAATTTGTTCTTGTTCATTCTCAACATAACCATTGAGGTTACGTGAGCGATAAACGCCATTCGGAAGCTGGATGTCGAGTTCCGATTTTTGAGATTCAACTTTGTCATCTCGAAGTATCTGTATCCATAAATGATTCATTCCTTCTTCGTTCTCCATCAATGACTTGGCTAATTTAATTTCAAGTATCATTGATTTTCACCCCTCAATGCCTGAGATACCGAATCAATAACTTTTTGTTTTAACTCTGCAGAAATCCGAGGGCTTATCGTTATTATGACATCATCCGTTATTTTCAGTGTTTCGTTTTCAATAATTCGGCTAGGTTCATACAGTGTCATTTGCTGACTGATTTTTTCAATATCCTCCAAGGAAAGCTTCTTCAATGTTTCCTGAATGGAGGCCAATGTTTCGCCAGTTCTTGATAAGGTGATAATAGCTCGAAAGTAGTGAATGTGATTATCCGTGTAGACCCTCTTATTACCGACTAATTCAAGGGGCGGTACCATACCAATCTGCGTGTAATACCTTACCGTTCGCAAATTCATGCGTGGGTCGTCTTGTTGGAGAACTTCTGCTATTTGTTTAGCGGTATAGCTATTCATGACACACCTCCAATTACACTTAACTGTTACTGTTACACTATAGTGTATTGTTTACAGTTTACTGTAACGTTATTCGATTGTCAATTTAGTGTGCATTGATTACAATTACAACTCAATAAAAAAGCCCACCCTAAGGTGAGCTGTGAAATCGTACCGAGAGGTAGATGAACAATAATTAGCGAATACTGCCACATCGAAGGACTGTCTATTTACGCAACTCATACATGTGGAGTGCTGTGTGTCGCTGGTGAGAACGTAGTGATTTAGAGCCACATTTACCAAGGGATTGCCCGAGCTGCTAATCAGCTTGGGCATTAGAAAATACTACCTCAATCCAAGTAAGTAGTTCAAGTTGTCGGGTTTAAAAAAGGAGTATGTCGGAAAATGTCGAAGTTACAGTGTAGGTACATGTTAGTATATTCTGTAATTGCAGAGGCGAAGTCCACAGCAAGAGTTTAGATTTATGCAAAATGCTTATGTTAGAAAACAGTTAAACCTATTTGAAGGGGAAGGTTAAATAACGTATTAGAGAGGAAGTATAAGTATGACGCTAGCTCCGGATAAAAATAAGCTTTATCCAAATGAAAATATTAGAACAGTTTGTTACATTAAAAATTTACCAAGTAGACCAAACGTTGAGATTGGCGATTATACATATTACAGTGACAATACAACCTCACCAGAGAATTTCTATGACAATATTCAGCATCATTATGACTTTTTAGGCGATAAACTGATTATCGGTAAGTTCTGTGCCATGGCTGAAGGGGTTAATTTTATTATGAATGGTGCTAATCATCAGATGGATGGTTTTACAACATATCCCTTCAATATTTTTGCTGGAGGCTGGGAAAAGGTCACTCCAACGAAAGAACAATTGCCTTTCAAAGGCGATACTTTGATTGGTAATGATGTATGGCTGGGACAACATGTCACGATTATGCCGGGGGTAAGAGTTGGCGACGGGGCAATTGTTGCTGCGAACTCAACTGTTGTGAAAAACGTTGAACCATATACAATTGTTGGTGGCAATCCTGCAAATGCTATTAAGAAGCGTTTCAGTGATGAGACGATTAAATTATTGTTGGAGCTTCAATGGTGGAACTGGGATGAGAAAAAAATATTTGAAAATCTTGAGCAACTAGTTTCGAGTAACGATATTTCCACATTAAAGAAGCTATTGAATGAGGAATAATATAATTAATAGTAGGTCACGCTCTTGCAAATGGGCTTATTTTTAATATCCCATTGACCGTCTCAACACATGTGGAGTGTTTGCTCATTGTTACTTAAGAAAGACTAATAGTTGAGATGTATTGGCGGTTATAGCAAAGAGGGGACACAAAACCCCTCTTTTTGTTGGGTCTATTATCGTTTTATGTTGATTTAGGGAACTGACCCCTACAAGTTATTATGATGTTATAAGTTCTTGTCCTCAAAATACTCTTGATATTGGCTTGGCGTAACGTGGGCGTACTTTTTGAAGATACTAATAAAATACTTGTAGTCACTAAAGCCGATATCTTGAGCGATTGTATATACTTTGTTATCCTTTGATTTCAGTAAATCTATCGATTTTTGGATGCGATAGCGGTTGAGAAACTCATTGAACGTATAGCTTGTCTCTGCCTTGAATTTTTGGTTCAAGTAATAGGCGCTTAAGCCAAGCTCCTCAACGAGGTCATGGATGCTGACTTTCTTTGCATAGTTCTCCTGTACATAGGCGATCATTTTGGATACGTATTTAGATGTTTTTGTTTCTTTCTCTAAAAATTTGCTGTTTATAATTTCTTCTTTTTCTTGCGGATGATTAGAGATGATTTCATATTTGCGTATTAAATCCACTTTTGCTTTGGCAGATTCCAGTGCTGTAACCAACTGATCATCCTCTAATGGCTTCACTAAAAACTCAGTTACGCCTAACTGGAGTGCTTGCTTGGCAAGATGAAATTCATTATAGCCGGAAATAATAATGCTGCTGAAGGTATGCATCTGCAGCCCCTCTCGAATCATCGAGATGCCATCCATAATCGGCATGTTGATATCCGATATGACAATATCCGGTTTAAGCTCGCAGATTTTCTCATAGCCATCTTGCCCGTTAAGCGCTTCTTCAATGACGATACAATCGTATTTAAGCCAATCAATGCTGAATCGTATCCCCCTGCGAATCATATCTTCATCTTCAACAAGCAGAACTTTAAACATGATGTCCACTCCATTCGTAAGGAATTGTAAGTGTCACACAGGTGCCTTTTCCTTGCGTGCTGTCAATGTGGATGCCGGATTCTTCACCATATAGAAGCACTAAACGACGATGAACGTTGTATAGCCCGATATGCTGTGTAACGTTTGTCTGACTTTGCAAAATCTGATTAACTTCCTGCAACGTTTCTTCACTCATGCCTGGCCCGTTGTCGAGAACCTCCAGAATCAGCTTTCCTGTGGATGTGTAGATCCTAATCTCAATAAGCACATTGGTTTGATTTCGATAGCCATACTTGATAGCGTTTTCGATAATCGGTTGAAGCAGAAGCTTAGGGACATATACATCTTGGGTTTCCTCCGCTACTGAAATCCGATACTCCAGTCGTTCATTGAAACGAATTTGCTGCAACTTCAGGTAATCACGTACATAATTCATATCATCTTTCAGCTGAACACTGCGATCATGTCCGATGCTGTATCTAAGTAGTCTGGATAGAATCATGACGATTTCCTGCGCTTGATTCGCGTCAATCTTAATTGCATAGCGCAGTGTTTCCAGTACATTGAATATAAAATGCGGATGGAACTGTGATTGCAGCTGCTTAATCTCAATAATGGTGCGGAGCTCTAACAGCTCTTTATTTTTCTCCATCAGATCCTTTAATCGATCAAGCATCACATTGTACTCATCACCTAGAATTTCAAACTCGTCATTCGTCTGAATATCGACATAGCCATTGAAATTCCCTTCGCGCAGCTGTGCCAACGCATGAATTAATTTATCGATCGATTCGGAATTGCGCGTGGACATTTTGTTCGCCAGGAACTGAATCATGATCCATAGCAGTAGGCTGGCAGCAATAACAAAGAAAGACACCGTATAGTAGGTGTATTGCTCTGATTTGTAGGAATTGAGCGCGATGACTTGAATAGGCGTGTCAGGTATTCGCTTGGAATACATGTAGTACTTGCCATCGTTCAACAGAACATGCCCCTGCTTATCAAGCTTAGGGCTGAATTTGTTCAGAACACCTTTGGTAACATTGCTAGTTGTGGCAATAATGGTGTTATGTTCATCGGTGATCATGGCGATCTCATTATTTTGTTCAAAAATAACTTTCTGGATGTCTGATTCGTACAGTTGGTAGATGATATAACCTATCGTCTGCTTGTCCTTTACGATGGCTTTGCCAAACGTATAGCTCGTATCGCGATCATGCGAATAACGGAAGCTATTCATTTCGGTCAGCGTGTCGCTTGGCCTCTGATCAATCCGATTAATAAGATTGCCAAAAGCAAAGTTGGAATACAGTTCATCTGGCGGAGCGGAACTAGCCAGGAAGATGCCTTCCGTATTGACGATATGGAAAATACTCTTGACCTTCTGATGATTGTTGAAATCATAAAACTGGGAATACACTTTATCACTGCCCAAATGTGTGCTCACATAGTTCATAACAGTAGGGGAGACGGCCATCTGATTAATCTCTTCGTAGTATTGCTGAAATACGCCTGCCATGGACTGACTAATGGATTGGGCAGCTTCGGTTGTTTTTTGGGTCAGGTTCATTCTGCCATTAATAATGGTGAAGGCCAAGAACAGTACGATTAAAATGGAAAACGGGATAATCGTATATATTCGAAATAAGTGACGGGTTGATTCCTTGAAATTACGCTTTTTTTTATGTTCCATGTTGCCCTCCACTTACGATAAGCCTTTCATTATACATTATACTTACTCGTTGTTCATAGCAGATAATCCAAATACATCCAAGCCGGTCCTCAATGCTGCAGGTACCGACTTGGATGTAAATGAATCTATTAACTTCGAGAGTGAACGCAAGATTCGATGCCGAGTTACTTTCTGTATTACTTCGTGATCAAAAGCGGACTTTTTGAACTACCTCTCTTAAAGTGAAACTTCTTTCTGTCCAGAGAGCTTCAGGAAGACGAGCAGCGACACTACCGTAATTAGGGTAAGGATCGTGGACAGTGCTGCCGCAACGCCATAGTTCCCGCGAATGACCTCGGTATAAATGGCAACCGTTACGGTCTTCGTCTTGCCTGTATACAAGATGATCGAAGTACTTAATTCTGTAATGATGGTAATCCAGCTCAAGATCGCACCGGAGACTACGCCTGCAAGCATCATCGGAAGTGTAATCTTGAAGAACGTCTTCATCTGGGAAGCTCCCAGGCTGATCGCTGCTTCTTCAATACCATCGTTAATCTGATGCAGAATGGCTGCACTCGATCGAATCGTATAAGGCAGACGCCGAATGACAAACGAGATGATCATGATTAAGGCTGTTCCGCTCAGTGCCAGCGGCTTATTGTTAAACGTGATCAATAAGGCAATCCCTAGAATGGAGCCGGGAACGATATAAGGGAACATCGTGAAAATATCAAGCGTGTTCGTTAAAGCATTCTTTCTTCGAACGGTTACATAAGCGATCAGAATCGCTAACAGGATAATGACGACAAGCGACACGATTGCCAGGAAGAACGTGTTCGTAATGACGCCTCCAATATTATTGAAAGCATCCCGATAGCTTTGGAGCGAGAACCCTTTTACAAAGATTCTGCCGTTCGATTTCAGGAAAGAAGTATAGATGACATATAGTTGCGGCAACAGCGCAATTAAAGTATACAGATAGATGACGGCATGAGCCGTAATGTTGCCGAGTCCCTTTTTCTTCTTGGATTCAATTGGATGTAGCGCACTCATCGTAAAGGATTTACGATTGGATACGAATTTTTGAAGCAGGAAGATCGTTGTTGCAAACAGAACGACAATGACACTGATCGCAGCAGCGAAGCCATCATCGCCGCCGACCTCACTGATAAACTCGTTAAAGATCAGTACAGGGACTGTCTTGTACCCTTCACCAATCAGCATCGGTGTACCAAAATCAGCGAGTGCACGCATGAATACGAGCAGGCCGCCTGCAAGCAAGGTTGGCGTAATGAGCGGGAGCAGCACTTTACGCATTTTGCTGAGGCCCTTATAACCCATGCTTTCTGCAGCTTCCATTAGCGATTGGTCCACATTCTTAAGTGCCCCCGATACATACATGAAGATAAGAGGGACCATCTGCAAGGTTAAGACCACTACTATACCTGTAAAACCGTATATATCAGGCATCGTAATTCCAAATGTGTTACTAACGAATTTGGTAATGACGCCGCTTCTTCCTAACAACAGGATCCAGGAGTAAGCTCCAATGAATGGGGCCGACATCGACGAGATCAGAATCAACACTCGAATGGTTGAATTGCCTTTAATCTTAACCGTTGCCATGATATAGGCCAGCGGCGTTGCGATGATGGCAGCAAGTAATGTTACGCTGACGGTTACTTTAACACTGTTGAACAGGGCATTTAAATAATAGGGTTTACTGAAAAACTTTGTGAAATAGGCGAATGAAAAGTCGCCTGTCGTGCCGTTGTATACGCTTTTGAACAACATCGTAAATAAAGGCAGGGCCAGAAAAAGAATGTAGAAAGCGAAGATCAGTAACGAAATGTTGGTCCAGACATCAAATCGTTTGCGCGTCCCCCTCATAGTTGACCGCCCCTTGTATAGTTCAATTCACCTGCAGCATCATAAACATTAATCTTCTCTTTTTTCACCTTCAGATAAATGACTTCACCAGGTTCAAGTATTTGTGTAGATTTCGATTCCTGTGTGATTTCAACCCGTTGACCGGACTCCAAATCCACAAAATAATGGGTGTTCTGTCCTAAGAATACGCTGTGTACAATAGTCGCTTTCAGGCCTGTTTGATCCTCGGTCATGATGAACTCTTCAGGGCGAACCGAAATTTTAACGTTAAGAGTATTCTGCGCATTCGATGTCGGCACTTGAATGTTAGAGATTTCTTCCGAATAGCCTGAACCGATCTGCAGGTTATAGCTGCTTGCTTCTCGCGTTAAGCTTCCTTCGATAATGTTAGTACGGCCGATAAAGGTAGCAACGAAAACATTCGCAGGACGTTGATAAATTTCTTGTGGCGTACCGAGATGCTGAATCACGCCTGATTTCATGACTGCAATTCGATCGGATACAGCCATAGCTTCTTCCTGATCGTGCGTTACGTAGACGGTTGTAATCCCGACTTCTCTTTGAATGTCTTTAATCGCGTTCCGCATGTCGACACGAAGCTTGGCATCTAGGTTGGATAGAGGTTCGTCCATCAGCAGCACATCTGGCCGTATGACGATCGCTCTGGCTAATGCAACGCGCTGTTGTTGACCACCGGACAGATTCTTCGGCATGCGATCTTTGTATTGTTCGATTTGAACGACCTTCAAGATGTCATCTACTTTGGAGCTGATTTCAGCTTTGGATAATTTCCGATTCTCAAGTCCGAACGAGATATTTCCTTTAACCGTAAGGTGAGGGAAGATGGCATAGCTCTGAAACACCATCCCGATGTTTCGCTTACCTGGTTCGACCTGATTAATGACACGCTCATTAAAGTTAATCGTTCCGCCTTCAATGCTATTAAAGCCAGCAATCATGCGCAGAAGTGTTGTTTTGCCGCACCCGGAAGGACCGAGAAGGGTGAAGAATTCACCCTTCTTAATCTCCAGGGACAACTCAGGAATGACGGTTGCATCACCATATTTTTTTACTAAATCTTTAATGGTTATTGTTACGCTCATAGTTGTCACCTATTCTTATAGTTTATTTGGTGCTTGTGAATACATCGATGTAACGCTCAACGATTTGGGATTTATGCGAACTTACATAGTCTGTGTCTTCATCAATCATGTTGATATCGGCCAATGGCTTCATGTGATCACCAAGCTTCGTATCTTGGCGAAGCGGACGGTTCGTTAATTGAGTACCAAACGCATCTTGAGCTTCTTGAGACAGAATGAAGTCGATGAATTTCTTGGCATTGTCCATGTGCGGAGCATCTTTGATAATAGCGGATGCCGCATCCAGGAATACTGCGCCTTCTGTTGGATATACAACTTCTACCGGAGCACCGTTCTTTACATAAGTGCTAGAAGGGTCTTCGTAAGTTAGGCCAACCACATATTCACCGTCAGCAACGCTTTTGTGAACGGCACCGGAACCGCTTGCAATTTTACCGTCTAGGTTCTCGATCAATTTGCCAACATAGTCCCAGCCTTTATCATTCTCATAGTCGCCGCCCTTCGCTTTCAGCATATTGGTTAACTGTGCAAAAGCGGAGCTTGAGCTTGCTGGGTCAGCAGAAGCAATTTTCCCTTTAAGCTGCGGGTTGAGCAAATCCTCATAGCTTTCAATTTTAATATCGCCGATGAGGTTTTTGTTCACGAGTAACACACTTCCATCTGAGATATAAGGGGTAGCGAATCCCGAAGTATTGCGATGACCTTCAATTAAGTTCTTGTCTTCAGGTGACACGTAAGGCTCGTATAGATCGGCATTTTCACGGTAACCAGCCATGGAACCACCGAACATAACGTCAGCATAAGGATTCTGTTTCTCGGATTGTAAACGCTTAACAATCTCGCCTGTTCCAGCCGTTACAAGTTCAACTGTAATCCCCGTCTCCTTCTCGAACATTGGAATGATGGTCTTGATGATCTCTTCACTATTCGGACTGTAGACGACAAGTTTATTAGATGAACCCGAATCTGACTCACCATTTCCACAACCGCTTAACGCCCCTACAACTAACATGCAAGCTATAAGCAACATAGAAAACCTTTTCATTTTTATTCCCCCTGAACTAAGTTTGTTTCGTTGCATGTCTATTGTAGCAAGTATGGTACCGTTTTCAGAATCCCATAATTCGCAAACATCGTCTAAAATTCGCAACCTATTTTTGAGTAAGGAGAGATCTGAAGTGAAAATAATTTATAAGCGGCTGCATATACGAATTCTAAATTACGTTTGCATTTAGAAAAAGAAAGTTGTTAAATATAATTAACCTGGTTATATATTTACTCTGTTATGTAAAATGTAAAGCATATAAGTTGTTTGAAAGGTGATTTTATGGATAAGAAAGAGGAAGAATATATACATGTAGTCGGAGCTAGAGAGAAAAACCTTAAAAATATTGATGTGAAAATCCCAAAGAAAAAAATAACGGTCTTTACTGGAGTTTCAGGTTCAGGAAAATCATCTTTAGTGTTTGATACCATTGCAGCAGAATCACAAAGGCAGCTCAATGAAACGTATTCAAGTTTTATTCGGCATCGCTTGCCGCATTATGGACAGCCGAATGTGGATGCTATTAAAAATTTATCTGTTGCCATTATCATTGATCAAAAACGTATTGGAGGAAATGCAAGGTCAACGGTTGGAACGATCACTGATATAAATTCATTACTAAGATTATTGTTTTCTCGGATAGGACAGCCCTTTGTTGGCTATTCCGATGTTTTTTCATTTAATAATCCTTCTGGAATGTGTCCAAAATGCGAGGGATTAGGGAAAGTCGATACGATAAATATGGAGCGGCTGTTGGATAAAAAAAAATCTCTCATTGAGGGAGCCATTTTATTTCCAACCTTTGAACCGGGAGGATGGAGATTAAAAAGATATATCCACTCGGGCTTTTTTGATAACGACAAAAAAATTAAAGACTTTACAGCTGAAGAATTGGAGTTGCTTTTATACAAATCAGATATTAAAGTAACTACCGCTGATCCGGAATGGCCAAAAACTTCATTTTATGAAGGGCTTATACCGCGAATTGAAAGAAGTTTCTTAAAAAAAGAAGATGGAGAATCAAACAAATATAAAAAAGAAATTGCTGGTATTGTCAGTAAAGAAACGTGCCTTCTCTGTGGCGGTACTAGATTAAATGATGAGGTCTTGCAGTGCACAATAAATGATAAAAATATAGCGGATTGCGTGGACATGCAAATTACGGACCTGCTGGATTTTATCAATGCCATTAAAGACCCGAAAGCAGTTACCATGGTCATGGCAATAAGTAATCGGTTGGAACATTTAGTTTCAATTGGTCTAGGTTATTTAAGTTTAAGCCGCGAAACGTCAACTCTTTCAGGCGGCGAATCACAGCGGATAAAGATGGTCCGGCAGTTAGGAAGCAGCTTAACGGATCTTACTTATATTTTTGATGAACCGAGCATTGGTTTACATCCTCATGATGTAAATAAGATCAATGATTTATTAAAACTTTTACGTGATAAAGGGAATACCGTTCTTATAGTCGAGCATGATCCTGATGTTATTGAAATTGCAGATCATATCATTGATATGGGACCGCATGCTGGAACAAATGGTGGGAAAATCATGTATCAAGGTACTTTGAATGGTTTGCTAAAGGCAGACACACTTACGGGGAAATATTTATGCAATCAAACCCAGTTGAAAAAGAATATTAGAACCCCAGCCGCCGAATGGCTGTCTTTGAAAAATGCACATTTGCATAATCTTAAAAATATTAATGTGAACATTCCTAAAGGGGTTATGACGGTAGTCACTGGAGTTGCAGGTTCAGGAAAAAGTACGTTAGTCAATCAAGTGTTGCCCAAATTTTATCCTGAAACGATTTTTATTGATCAGAAACCAATCCAAGCTTCGAAACGTTCCAATATCGCTACTTTTACAGGATTATTCGATATCATAAGGGAGTTGTTTTCGAAAGCTAATGATGTAAAGCCTGCTTTATTTAGTTTTAATTCACAAGGAGCCTGTCCAAACTGCAAGGGCTTAGGAGTAACATATACAGACTTGGCATTTATGGATACAGTTATAAGTGCATGTGAGGTTTGTCAGGGCAATCGATTTATAGATGAGGTACTAATTTACAAATTGCGTGACAAAAGCATAAGCGAAGTTTTAAACATGACAGTTGACGAAGCCTTAGACTTTTTCTACGAAAAAGAAATATCTGCAACCTTAAATAGATTAGCAGATGTAGGAATAACCTATATCACGCTTGGACAACCACTAAATACGTTATCTGGCGGAGAACTGCAAAGAGTAAAACTCGCCGCTGAACTTGAAAGTAAAGGGAATATATATGTGCTGGATGAACCAACCACTGGACTTCATATGTCAGATATATCCCAGCTCCTTAAAATTTTGAACCGTCTTGCTGAACAAGGCAGCACCGTAATTGTGATAGAACATAATCTGGATGTTATTAGTCAAGCAGATTGGATTATTGATTTAGGACCCTTTGCAGGACAAAAGGGTGGTGAAGTAATATTTGAGGGAACGGCACAGGATCTAATAAACTGTAATGCCTCCATTACAGGACAATATTTAAAAAAATATCTAAAGGGAGGGAAATATGCATGGCAAAAAAAGAACTAGAAAAATATTATATTCCTTTTCAATGTATGATTATCAATAATATTAATCGTCTTAACATTGAGGGTGTTACTACGGCTCAGTATAATGTATTGGACATTTTAGATAAACAAGGCTCTAAAACAACTAAAGAGTTAGCAGAGATTCGTGGGATTTCACAAGCTGGAATGTCTAAGTTAACGAAAAGGCTTTTAGAGAAAAAATACATTATACAAGAACGTCAGGAAACGGACCGGCGAGCCTATGACATTTTTATTACTCCTGATGGTAAGAATTTTCTTTTAAAATCGGAGAAATTTAGAAACGAAATCATGAATTTAATTGAGAGTGCGTTGACAGAAGAAGAATTACATTGTTTTATACAGTTGTGCAAAAAAATCACGGATTCATAATAAAGTAAAAGGAAAAGGGAGTAAACAATGAATAATTATAAATTGACCATACAATATGATGGCGGGCGTTATAAGGGCTGGCAGCGTCTGGGTGATAGTGAGAATACCATTCAAGGGAAAATCGAAAATGCCTTATCCGTCATGGTAGGTCAATCCATTGAAATCATTGGGTCCAGTAGAACAGATGCGGGGGTCCATGCTCTTGCGCAAGTAGCCAATTTTAAGATCAGTGACAATATGCCTGAATCTAAAATCATGAATTTTTTGAATCATTATTTACCACCGGATATTAGCATTACGGAAGTTGAGCTAGTGGATGACCGTTTTCACGCTCGTTATAACGCGAAAGATAAAACGTATTTGTACAAGATTTGGAACGAAGCGTATAGCCATCCTTTCATGAGAAAGTACAGTATGCATGTTGGGAAAAAGCTGGATATCGAAAAAATGAAAAGTGCATGCCAGTATTTTATCGGTGAACACGATTTTACGGCTTATTCCAACGCCAAGTCTAAGAAAAAAGATACGGTACGAAAAATATACTCGCTGGATGTAGAAGAAGTAGAAGGCTTTATCCAATTTCGAGTAAGTGGAAACGGATTTCTGTATAATATGGTTCGAAAAATGATTGGAACGTTGATCGAGATCGGATTAGGTGAAAAAGAAGCAGAAGAAATACCGACCATTTTACTCTCCAAAGAACGAGTGCAGACGGGTGGAATGGCGGATGCATGTGGACTTTACTTGGAAAAGATTAATTTTTAAGAATCCTTTCAGATCCGTTAGGGCAAGATATGATTTGGAACTGCGCTTGGCAAGAAGCAGCGCTTCCTATCACAATGACGAGGGAGTGAGATGGATGGCTAATAAAAAAGATCAAAACGTTGATTCTGACCGCGACACGACCATGGATGTTGACGCTGGAGAAGCTGTAGGAACTGCAGGCGGCGGTGTCGTGGGTGCTGCTGTGGGTTCCGTATTGGGTCCAATTGGCACTATTGCAGGTGGCATCGCAGGCGCAGCATTGGGTAACAAAGCTGGCGAGGCTGTTGGAGATGAAGACAGCGATTCAGAATAAACAGCGCTAGCACTACCATATACTGGCGAGTAAAAATCAGGGGGCCCGGAAAATCCGGTGCCCTCGATTTTTTGTTAGGTTTGACTGTGCACGGCGGGCAGTCGATTGACTTGCAAGCGTATTATGACAGTCTGTCGGAACCGTCTGAGCCGATGGCCTAGATTATTATATATTCTCATGAAATCATCATGGTATCGGACAACTGTAGAGCTATTATCCAAGGGGTCATTTTATCAAAAAGAACAGGAGCGTTTCGTAAGAACGTTCTTGTTCTTTTTTGTCATGTGGAGAAAATTGGAAAAATATATATATCGCTGCCCCATTAGCTGTAGCTGTAAAAACCCTCCTATGTTACGATGTGGGGTATAATCAAGCAAATAAGTATCGTACAATCATGACACTGGAATGGAGATAAAATCTTGAAATCATTTAAAAAAGTTTATATAGAAATTACAAGCATCTGCAATCTCGCCTGCACCTTTTGCCCGCCAACGGAGCGTAAGGCAAATTTTATTAAGGTGGATGACTTTTCGAAGAGGTTGGATGAGATCAAACCGCACACTAATTACATTTATCTACACGTCAAAGGGGAACCGCTTCTCCATCCTAAGATCGATGAGCTACTAGATATCAGCCACGAGAAAGGCTTTAAGGTCAATATCACAACAAACGGAACATTGATCGCGAAAAATCGGCATAAGCTGCTTGGAAAGCCTGCGCTGAGACAGATGAACTTTTCGCTTCACAGCTTTGACGGTCATGAGGGATCAACCAACCGCGAAGGATATTTAAGGGAAATCCTCTCCTTTGTCCGTGAAGCGGAGGAGCATAATGTCATCTTCTCATTCCGTCTGTGGAATTTGACGCAGGACAACGCAACAAACATTGAAAAGAGTAGAAACCGCGAGACACTCGAAATCATAGAGAAAGAATTTGGCCTAGATTACAAGATCGAAGAAAAGGTAGTGCCAGGCGGAGGGGTGAGAGTCTCCAACAACGTCTATTTGAACCAAGATCATGAATTCCAGTGGCCTAGTATGACAGCACCTGAGGATGAAGGTAAAGGCTTTTGCCATGCACTTCGCAGCCAAGCGGCCATTCTTGTGGACGGAACTGTTGTACCATGTTGTCTAGATGGTGAAGGGGTAATTAATCTAGGCAATATTCATCAGACATCATTTTCTGATATCGTCGATGGCGAGCGGGCGAATAACCTCGTTGACGGATTTTCCCGCAGGGAAGCTGTCGAGGAACTATGTAGAAGATGTGGATATCGCCAGAGATTTGGAGCGTAATGTTTGTTGATTGGGATTGAAAACTTATAAGTTGAAATAGAATGAAGACGCTGGGATTTGTTATCCAGCGTCTTTTATATTGAACGCATTTTATTCTTAATGGAATGTTGTTTGGGTAGTGTAATCATGGAAATTAAAGGTAATTAATGGTATGATATAAGCTAGAAATATTACAACGGGAACGAAAAAACACGGTTCGGTTGGTAGTCCGAACACATGGTCATCATTGTGTCCGTGTCAGTAACCTTCCCCCCTCGGGATGTCCATCGTACTCGTAATACGTTAGAGGGGGAGTTTGTATGAAACTGACTGTCTATTTTGATGGTCAATTTTGGGTAGGTGTTGTAGAGGAGAATGATAACGGCAAGTTAAAAGCAGGCAGATATATTTTTGGGCCTGAACCAAAGGATGACGAAATTCTCGCGTTCATCCATAAGGATCTTTGTGAACTCATAAGTAAATTATCACAAGATGTGGATATTACCACAACTAGTGACCGAAGGGTTAATCCCAAGCGTTTAGCAAGACAGGTGGCTCACGAGCTAAGTATGAAAGGAATTTCTTCATATGCACAAGAAGCTTTGAAATTGGAGTATGAGAAGAGAAAAAAAGAGAAACAAGTGTATACTCGTCAGCAAAGAGATGAAATGAAGGAACGAAAAAGAGAGTTAAGAGTTCAAAAAGCGAAAGCTAAGCATCGTGGTAAATAATTTGGATAGCGATGTATTAGCGGATATAGAATTAAAGAGGGGGGAGAACCCCTCTTTTTAAGTTTCATAACTCTTCAATTACTACTGTACTGCCAAAGTCTTCACTGAACAGGATTTCAATTAATTTGTCTGCCGTATATTCAGGTGTTTGCAGCTTCCCTTCTTGGGCGATTTGGATGAATTGATCCACGTAAGGGAAGGTTTCACTGCTTACAGAACGAATCTCAGCCTGCAATTGCGTATCGATCATGCCGGGATATACGGAAACAACCTTGGCAGGATATTCTTTATTCAGCTGTTCCAAGCTCACGCTCTTGGAGAAAGAATCCAAACCGGCTTTAGAGGTGCTGTAACAGCTTTGGGATGGCAACAAGTATTTGGCTGAGGCAGATGATATATTCATAATCCGTTTGTCTATGTTTAATTCGAGCGTGTGCTTAATAAAATTTGACGTAAAGATCATAGGAGCAAGTAAATTGATATTTACATTTTCAATGATGCTATCAGCACTATTCAGTTCAATTGGAGCAACGGGGGATAGCATCCCGGCATTGTTTATCAAATGAACCGCATCAATTTTCGATTCATGTTGTATTGTGTTAAATAATTCTTCAAAAAGTTGATCAATTCCGCTTAAGTTATTTAGGTCAAATGGGTGGTAGCTTATCCGGTTGTTTTTTTCCTTCGCCAGTTCAATTAGCCTGTGATTGCTAGTTCTCGATATGCAAAAAATATGATGGTTATCATCTAGCAATTGTGTGGCCAATGCTTCGCCAATTCCCCTTGATGCACCTGTAATGATAAAAAATTGCATCCAATTTCACCTCTAATGTTCGATTTTTAATCAGTAGACTTTCTCCTCTTCTTCTAGATGCTATTCACTGTTTCCTTCCGTACGCCTTGATAGACTATCTCAAATTCCATCAAAATACATCTTGATATATTATCAATGACTAACGCGAGCATATGTGCTTTAAAATCTATATTACGTGACGACACAACTCCTAAATCTACTTCGATTTGAAAAGGTTAATCTTGGTAAGTGATTATAGTGAATATACGTGACGGGTGTCATTGTCGCTGCTACCTTGTATGCGGCATCATATATGAGCATAAAATACCGAGTTCTAACCGTAAAAAGGATGGGGAAACGTTACATGGCACAAGACGAATCACAACATGCTTCACAACAATTGCCAACATATAAATTACAGCAAGCCTCTTTAGAGCCGACTTGCTCGAAAGCATGCTCGGACTCTGATAAGGAGACGCAGCATCAGTCCTCGAACCGTGCTCAGCATGCTGTGCAATGGCGACCTTCTCGCTTCAACGCCCAGGCGCAAGTGGATGACGACGGGCTTATTCTTTACAACAGTTATTCAGGGGCCATTGCTTCCTTCTCGGCGGAAGAACGGAAACGTGTACTGTCTTGGCTTCACCCGGGACAAACGGATATGGAGCCGGATCATGAGATTTACAAGGAACTACGGGAACACGGTTTCCTTGTTTCGGCGGATACAGACGAGCTGCGGCGGGCGCAGTTCCTTCATCAGTCGATGCACCAGCTAGATGCCATGCATCTCGTGCTGCTAGTTACTGAAGCATGCAATTTCCGCTGCAATTATTGCTATGAATACTTCCCGCGTGGAAACATGCGGGGCGAAGTCATCAAGGGACTGATCGCCTATATGGAGCAGCGGGCGAAGACACTGAGTGTCTTGAATATCAGCTGGCATGGCGGGGAGCCGCTTCTGGCTCCACGCGTGATCGAGCAGCTGTCTGCGTCTTTCATTGAAGTCTGCGATAAGTACAATGTTGCATATCATGCGGAAATGTCAACAAACGGTTATTACTTGACAAGAGAGCTGTTCGAGCAGATGCTCGATCTGCACATCGATCGCTATATGATTACGCTGGACGGCCCTGCAGAAGTACATAACACTCGACGGGGATTATTCGGGGGTGGGGACACCTATGAACGCATCGTATCGAACTTGCTCTCCCTCAAGCAGGTAGATCGCCCATTCGAGATCAACATTCGAGTAAATTTTGACAATAGCAATCTGGAAGCTGTTCATTCCTTCATTCCGGAACTGCGCGATTTGTTTGGAGATGATGAGCGTTTTGCCGTCTATTTCCGGCCTGTAGGCTGCATGGGGGGAGAAAACGATCTTACGCTCCCTGTGTGTGATGCTCGTACTAAGGACAAGGAAATATGGGCGCTCAATGAGGAAGCGATTCAAGCGGGGCTGCCTGTAAGTTCCTTTATAAAAGACATTTTGCTTCCGACAGGGGCGATCTGCTATGCAGCGAAGCCGAATTCGATGGTTGTCGGGTCGGATGGACGCCTTTACAAATGCTCGGTTGCGTTCGAACAAGAGAACAATCAATTAGGACGTATTCATGAGGACGGTACGCTCGACGTTGATATGGACAAGCTGGCCTTATGGACGACGTCCGGAGAAGAAACGGATGCGAACTGCCAAGCCTGCTTCTTCCGTCCGTCCTGTCAAGGCAATCATTGTCCGCTCTATCGTATGCGGACGGGCAACCGCCCTTGCTCCTACGAGAAACGTCAAATTAAGCAGGTGCTTCGCACGATATGGCTCCAGTCTGCGGCTTACGAATCAGCTGAGTAGTAGGCTGCATCTAGTCCTGAAGCCAACCTGATCATGGAATGGAAGGAGAGCCAGGCGAACTTCGTACTGTCTGTGCGTATGCAAGGAGAGCCAGGCGAACTTCGTACTGTCTGTGCGTATGCAAGGAGAGCCAGGCGAACTTCGTACTGTCTGTGCGTATGCAAGGAGACCCAAGCGAACTTCGTACCGCCTGTGCGTATTGCAAGGAGGTGAGTAATATGAAAGTAATTCGTCCAGCAGCAAAGCCTGCATCGATCAAGACAGGACGCTTGACCAAGTCTGTACCCGGCAATTTGAGCTAATAGCCAGCTGATAGCTCTGAAGCTCTGAAGCTCTGTGAGTGCCCAGGCTCATCGATGCCTTTCTTGAGATGAGAATGTTGGTGCATGAATACGCAGAATAGCTGCACATGGTTTGCGAGGCACGGTGTAGTGTTGCATATCATACAACAACATGCGGGTGGGGATGCACTCAGTGCACCAATGTTGCATGAAGTACATCATTTTCCCATAAAAATACGCTTGAATCGAGTAATGAAGGGATAATCTTGCGCATAATGCAACAATAGCTGTGCATAGTGTCTTTTGGTCCGTTACATGTTGTATGACCTGCAACATTTTTCTATCGATCCCTCTCGCAGCCGGTGCAATACGAACCACCGAAGATTTATAGCAACAGCAAAAGCCTGGGATCCTAGATACCAGGCTCAGATTGTCGAGAAACCCTGTCCTTTTAAAGGTACAGGGTTTCTTTTTCCAAAATGAGCGGTGCTCCATCGAGGTGAAGCTCCATTCTTACAAGTGACTGTTCGTTGCGCCAACAAGGCTCTCAAACAGTTATAACTCCTCATCGCACATTGGAGCAATCGCAAATTTCATTAACTCTCCCTAACATCGAGGATAGTGGTACAAAACACAGTGGATATAACCGCGCCAGGCCAAGAGAACCAGTGTCTGGATTGTACTTTTCCTGTTTCTTCGTCTACCGCCTCTGAATACAGTCCATCCCATTGAACAAGCTCCATGAGCTTTTGAAAAATTCTGTCTCGGCGAACCTCATCCTTCATAACATCGCTAAAGAGCAGTTCCTGCGCATCCCCTAAAGGCCATGGATGAGGCGTGTGAACAGATCCCAATCCTCCATAACGGCCGGGATAAAATCCGCCTTTATTGTCTTCACTGAATCCAAACTCCATCGTATGGATCCATCTCGTATCATCTTGACTACAGAATCCCCACATTGGAGCATATACGGCAGGAAGGTCGTTCGCATCGTGATACTTCTGGAAGTTGCCCTTCAAATCCGTCAGATAGGTAAACAGTTCTTTACCATTATGAAGTGTGCTAAATGATCCTATGCAATCATGTCGTACCTGATCTGCCCATTCTGCTAAATCTTTATCGTAAAAAGAAAACTCTTTGTTCAACTCGGATAATTGCTGCAACGTATGCCACGCAAGTACTTGACTGGAAAAATGATAAGGATAATCGACTTTGTCATCAGCCGGAGTCTCTCCAGTCTTAAACAGCCACTTTTCCTCATGTTTAAACGCCATGATCATATCAAGAACATCTTTGGCAATTGGCAGTAAACGTTCAATTGTCTCCTTATCACCGAACTGTGCATAGTAATCACAAAGCTCTAGAAGGGGATAACATTGCTGATCGAATTGGAACACATTATCTTTACTGGAGCCGTTCGTCAAATAAGCGCGTCCCCAGTATTGAAGTGGGCGATCGGCCTTTTCAAACATCCAGAGTAAATGCCCCTTAACAATCCGTTGTACAAGACTCTTCCATTCTGTTCGATATGAATCTTCAAACAGGAACTCCATTTTTTTCTCGGATTCCAATAGGAGCTGCATCATGTAATAGGAGTCTCGATTCCATGATAAAGGAAGTAATTGATGATCGGTGATTACACACATATACTCATCACAAATTGGCATAGAACAGCAGGAAACGATATAATCAAGATTCCTTTGAATGATAAACCGAGCTGCCTTCGCTTTATCACCTTGGACGGACTCCGTATTCTTCCATTTAGGTAAATTCTGAATTGCCTTGGCAGTCAGCTCTTCAACATCGGTGTACGTCAGTTCAGACTCACATTCTTCTTGATGTGAAAGTGAATAAACCATGTTGATGATTCGGCTTTCTCCTTGTTCCAACGTAAGTTCCGTTCCATATTCGTAATTGACAGGTTCATTCGCTGTTGTCTGTACGGGTGCAAGGATCAAGGCATCTTTACCAGTAAACAAATACATATCAGCTCTGGCAGATAGATGCGAATTGCAAATAGCCATATGATTGCTCTGGACATCCACTCTATTTTCCAATGGAGGAATTGGAATAGGTCCTCCTTCCGTCAATTGTCCGTAACTGCAGCGGTTTAAACTGAACCGTCCACCGACCGTAAGTGGAAAGACGATTTCTTTATCGCTTATATTGTTAACTTCGAATCTATGAATGAAATAGCTCTTTTCATCCTTTTCGGTTGCTACAAACATAGAATGAACTTCGGCTGTTTCGAACTGATAGCGAAAAACAGGCGACTTGCCTTCCAAATAATAAACTTCTTGATTTAAGCTCTTCTCTTGAGGTCTGATACCGAAACCAACCGCCTGGCGTTCACCTTCTAATGAATCAACCAACCTTCTGCGGTAACAGCGAACATAGTTGCTATCATAAAACTTATCATTTGGAAACTGTTCAATCGAAGTCAGTGTAATGAATCCTTGCGTTGGATGATAACTATTTACGGAACGGACCAATCCGTCAAGTCCTATACTGGCCGACAAGCGCCCGTTTCCGACATCGATTGGTTTTTGATTGCTAACATCTAGTAAAGGGAGCATCTGACGATTGTTGTATTCTGTTTGCATTTTACTCTGACCTACCTGTTTTAGTATTTGGGATTCGGATTCTCTGCCAATGACGCGTATAATTCAGGTCTTCTGCTTCGTAAGATCGGCTCTTGTTTCCGCTCTTTCAAGATGAGGGATAAATCGATCGTACCGATTAATACGCCTTCTTCATCTCCTGCTTCGCATACGACTTCACCACGAGGATTCACGATTTTACTTAAACCGCAATAGGTACATTCACCGTCTGTTCCAACCCGATTAATCGCCACTGTAAAAATCTGATTATCCTGTGCTCTGGCACAAGTACGAAGGTTCAGTAAATATTCGAAGTTTTTAGGAACGGCTGAAGGAATGAAAATGGCTTCTGCACCTTTAAGCGCCATAATGCGAAACATCTCTTCGAATGCGTGGTCATAGCATGTCGCGATTCCTATTTTCATTCCTTTGAGGTCAAATACCGGGAATTCCGATCCACTCCGGAAATATTGATGCTCGGTAGGGTAAAGATGAACTTTTCTGTATTTGCCAACATAGTCACCATTCTCGTCAATCACAAACGTTGTATCGTATAAGACGGATTCCTGAAGCGAATCTTTTTCTACAATATTGGCTATAATCGCAGTACCATATTTTTTTGCCTTTTCTGCCAACCGATAAACCGTGGGCCCGGGAACCGTTTCAGCCAATGTATAGAAATCATCGTTAATCAAGCCAAGATGATATCCTGTAGTAAAAAATTCAGGCAAACATAGCACGTCTACGTTCATCCCTGCTTGATCAATATATTGTTCCGCCTTTTGAATATTGGCTTCCTTATCCTTTATTACACAGTCCATTTGAACGATACCAATTGTTAATTCCATCTTGTTCTCCTTCTAAGCAAAAGTTACGATCTGGCCGTAACCTTCGAAAGGGTAGTCAATCACAATTCGTCCGACTTCCGTATCCCCGATGCCGCTGTACAGGTTAACTTTGCCGTCTTGACGCATCTCAATGCCTGCCGTGAAGGCGCAATCTGTCAGAACGGGCTTTTTGGCCGGCCCTTCAGGATAGCAGGGGCGTGTACCGATGATCTTGACATCTAGCGCTTCATTTGTGGCTGGATCTAGAACAAAGGACATGTTCATGTAGGTTTGAATCATATGTCCTTCTTCATTCATTGACTTATAGCAGATGTGTCCGATTACGCCGATTTTTCCACTTTCCAAATAGTAGGCTTGGTTACAGCCGCCCCATTCGTCCTTAGCGAACAAATCTGGAATGTATGGAGCGTTCTCGATGATATCATTCGACAGTTCATCCAGATTGTTGATGACAGTGAATCCGATAAGTGATTCGCTTCCGTATTTTTGACGTACTTCCTCGCTCCGTGGTCTGGAGAACACGCCTATTTTATTCCCTGGCATTTCTACCAGTCGAATATCTTTCATATTATCCGGCCCGGTCGTAAAGTAATAGAGATCGTTCAGGTCGGTGCCTCTATAGAAGTAACCGAAGAACTTGTCCACATTTCCCTGTTTGTAGCGGACATGCGTCCCACCGAGCACCAAGGTACTTCCGACCACACTTACATACGGATCTTCAAGCTGATAAATCATAGAGTCCGGCACCAGTGTCCATTCATCATTACCGCTCTTCTCAAACAGGTGAACCCAGGAGCGAGCCCATTCTTCACGTTTTTCGATGCGTCCATAGATATAACGTTTGCCATTCCATTCAAATGGAATGGATACATTGTAAACATCATATCCCGCTACGCCGTGAAAAGTGAGTTTTACACTTTCGTATATATGTTTGTTCTCTTCGAATTGTTTACGACGTTCCATAAGATTCATGTTCAACATCTCCTTAGTCATATTCGTTAGTTAACTTTTCTATCGCTATCGTAAATCATGGAGAACTGCAAATCTTGCTTTGTTTTGATTAGCGATTATGGTATTTTGACATATGAGACAAGCTGATGAATGGAGGCTGGGAAAATGGAGGTCAAGAAGCTGCTCGCTTCGGAGGGAATTGATCCGGATATTCAGGCGCATTACCGGTTCATCACATCAATCCGAAATACGGCGGAAATTCATACGCATGATTTCTTCGAATTGTTTCTTATATTAAAAGGCAGTGTTATCCATTGTATAAACGGAACGCGGCAAAGGCTGGAGGAAAATACACTTGTATTCATTCGGGATCGGGATGTACATTACTATGAGCAAACGGAGGAAGGGGATTGCCAATTCATTAATCTCTCGTTCAATAAGGAAGTCGTTGCAGCATTGTTCGATTACCTTGGCGAAGGTTTTCCAAAGCTGCAGATTCTGAATCCAGACATGCCTCCGACCGTAATTCTCTCCAAGACGGAGAAGGAATATGTACGATACCGGCTTGATAGATTGAATCTCATTCCACATACGGATAAAGCGCACGTAAAAGCTGAAGTAAGGGCATTGCTAGTGGAGCTATTCTCACGTTATATGACAGTAGCAGAGAGCCCCGATTGGAGTGAGCATCCGAGTTGGCTGCAGGAGTTATGCACGGAGATGAAGAAAAAAGAAAATTTTATTGAGGGAATATCAGCTATGCTCCGGGTGTCAGGCAAGTCGCATGCGTATGTGTGCCGAATGTTTAAGAAACATTTGGAAATTACCCCAATACAATATATCAACAGGCTTAGATTGTCCTATGCAGAAAATTTGCTTCTCAATACCGATATGGAGATTGTGAATATTTGCCTAGAGGTCGGACTTGAGAACATGAGTTACTTTTACGACTTGTTCAAGCGGCAATTCAATATGACCCCGCATACTTATCGTGTAAATGGAGAAAGGAAGAATAGTATTAAGAAGATATATTAGAGAGGAAAATTAATCTGCCACTGAGCAAAATAAGTTTACCGCTAAGCCGACGATTTTCAGGCATTTGTCCTGATTTCGATTGGCTTTTTTGCGTTTTTACGAGACGTCCATTATATTACTGGCGAGGCTGTCATCTCTTGTTCGCCAATGGCGTCATTGAATCGCCCTTGCCGTTTTGGATGCAGAAGAGGGCAAGGGTAGCGCTGTGGCACTGCCTTTGACGCTGAGGATTTTAGCCTTTCGTGTCCACTGATCGACTGTATCCAGCACATACCAAGTCTCCGGCCTGGAAGGCACCTTTGGGGGATAAGCGGAAAAAGGGGGAGGACGTGAACGATTACGGTTTATGAAGTTTTGTTTGATCGTACCTTGTTTCACTACTGTAAACGTGCCCCAGTCGTTTAATTGTATTATCTTTCCAACTCTCTTATCCCATGCTACTATGATAACTATATAAATTGAACTAAAGAAATGGAAGAACTTCAACGGAGAAGGCGGAATTATTCTGGAGAAACGGAGTGGTCGCCTTTGTCACCAGATTTCAACAATTGTATAAATATGTTAAAGGAAATCTGGGGGCAAGAGCGATCAGAAGAATAATCCGTATTCGTAGTGATGCTCGGGCTGAGAATCTTTATAGTTCAACTTATATAGAAAAACTATAATACATAATGGAGAATACACAATGAGCCGATCAAGGAAGATACTCGTTATTGAGGATGAACAAGATATTTCCCGTGTTATCAAAGATTACTTAACCATTAACGGATATGAGGTTTTGGTTGTGGAGAACGGTCAGGAAGGCCTGACATTAATCGACACCTTGTCGCCCGATTTTATTATTCTGGATATTATGCTTCCGGATGTGGACGGGATTGAGCTGTGCCGTCAAATTCGTGAGACATGCATCACGCCCATTCTGATTTTGAGCGCTAGAGGCAGCGATACGGACAAAGTGCTCGGGCTTGGATTTGGTGCGGATGATTATATGACGAAGCCATTTTCTCTAAGTGAGCTCGTAGCTAGAATTAACGCCCATCTGCGGAGAGGGGACATGGACAGCAGGCCCAAGCATGATGAACTGTTGCAGTATGGGAGCCTTATCATTGATAAGAAAGCCTACAAGGTAACAATAGAAGGTCGAGAAATATCATTATCTGCGAAGGAATTTGAACTGTTGTATTACTTGTCCAAGCATAAAAATCAAGTGTTCTCTAAAAGTCAGTTATTAGATGCAGTATGGGGATACGATACCTTTGGAGATGAAAGCACAATAACCGTTTATATTCGAAGATTGCGAGAAAAGCTGGAGACCGACCCCTCAAATCCAACGTTTATTAAAACGGTCTGGGGCGTTGGTTATAAATTCAGCTTGGATTAAGTCTGGGGATGGAGAATACGATGTATGTAAACCGGTGGTTAAGAAAGTGGATTTACGCTGTTTCGATATGTCTAATCATCGCGATCGGATGTGGAGCGTACATCCTATGGGGTGAGAAAGAGGACAAGACCCACACGAGCTATGTGATTAATCAAGTGCGTATCAAGGTCAACGATATGATGTTGTATCTTGAACAACATCATCAAGCGATTGCCAGCGATGCGACGATACGAGAGACCTTGCGGAAGATGAGTGAAACTAGTGGGGTAAACCTTCTGTTTTCTCAGTTGGATGGCAAGGTTATTTTTCATTCTTCCTCTGAGGAGTCAATACAGACCATCGATTTAAAGACTTCGCTTCATTATGATTTATATCGTTCAAGGGTAGATGAAGATTTTTTTGAAATCGCCTTTCCCGTCATCAGCCAAGAGTCACAAGCTCAAATCGGAAATGCCATATTTACAGTGCCGGCAGCACAGGTTATCTATGGACCATCAAATGATATCCCCCTCTTTCCTTTCATCCTGATGATTTTATGTTTATTGATGATATTTATTTTACTGTGGTTCCTTAGAAAGAAAATCAACAACGATACAATCCGACCGATTCAGAAATTGAAGTACTATTCGGAAGCCATTCTGAAAGGGGATTACGATCATAAAGCGGAGTATGGTCGCATGGATGAAATCGGAGAAGTGTACGCCATGTTTGATCAGATGAGGCTGGAGATTATGCATCTTAGCAAACGAAGAGATGAGCAAGATAAAGCTCAGAAGGAGCTGATCTCGAATCTATCTCATGAGCTTAAGACACCCCTCACGACGATAAAAGCATACCTTGAGGCGATACGTGCAGGGGTTTGTCCTGACATGGAATCGGTTATGGAATATATCCAAGTGATGCAAACCAACACACAAAAAATGACAGTGCTTGTGGATGATCTGCTTCTGCATGCATTAAAAGAATTGGAGCAAATCTCAGTCTGTCCAACAGAGCAATATAGTAAAAATATCTTGCTGCAAATGATTAAGCCGATAGGTCATTCCGTCCGTACAGCCGGGATTACCTTTATCGAGCCAGTAGAGATTCCTAATGTGCTCATCAATGTGGATGCAAATCGGTTGGAACAGGTGATTTCCAATCTGATTGCGAATGCCTTGAAGCATACATCCCCAGGTGATTCCATCCGAATTGACATTGAACAGGAGCGGGATCAGTTAACCGTCACGATTGCAGATACAGGCAAAGGAATTCTACCGCAGGATATGCCGTTTATTTTTGAACGTTATTTTAAAGGTCAGGTGGACAATCTATCGGTTAAACAAAAAAAAGAGGGTTCAGGATTGGGCTTGTCCATATGCAAATATATTATTGAAGCGCACAAGGGATCGATTTCCTTTAAAAGCAGACCGGGTCAAGGAACCACTTTTTATTTTTCCATTCCATTATGCTAAGCCGTGGTCTGTAATACTTTATTAATAATCTGATAAGCAGCATGCAAGAAAAGCCCTTTACAATGGCAAATATACTGAATTGCAGGAGGGCATTAATGAATGACTGCCAAAAAAACGATGATTCATGCAACTAACCTCTGTAAAACTTACTCTACCAGCAGCGAACAATATCATGCCATTCGAAATCTTGATATCGATATTTACCAAGGAGACTTCACGGTTATTATGGGAAATTCCGGTTCAGGAAAATCGACATTGCTCTATCTTCTAAGTGGACTGGATAGCGTGACAGCTGGAGAGGTGTATTATCAAGAACAACATATTAATTCTTACAGCGAAAAGAAAATGGCAGACTTCAGGGCACGGAGGATTGGATTCATCTATCAAGGAATTAATCTGGTGCCTGATCTCACTTTTGGGGAAAACATCGCATTGCCTGGCTATATCGCCGGTAATAAAAAAAATGAAGTGAAGAAAAAGGCGCTTTCGCTCATGGAAGCAATGAACATCGAGAGTCTGAGCAATCGCTTGCCAGCTCAAGCTTCAGGGGGACAACAGCAGCGGGCGGCCATTGCAAGAGCGCTGATTAATTCTCCGGAAATCATTTTTGCCGATGAGCCGACAGGCAGTTTGAATTATGATCAAGGCGTCGCGATATTGGATATTTTAACGAATGTGAATCGCCAAGGGCAATCCGTTGTCATGGTTACGCATGATATCAAAGCGGCTTGCAGAGCGGATCGGCTCATTTTTATTCGAGATGGCAAAGTGGGCGGCATTCTGGAATTTGATAAATACCAATCGGATAGTGACGACATTCAGGACAGAGAAAATATTATATTTTCTTATGTTTCAGGAAAGGAGTGACGCGGGTGAATGCGGTGTGGACTCTTTTCCTATCTAACCTAAGAACGAAGAAAATCCAAAACGGACTTACAACGGTGCTCATTCTGTTATCTACGCTACTGCTGTCAACCGCAATGACTGTAATCTCAAATACACAAAATTTATTTACAGACATGCATACGAAAGCAAACGGTTCTCATCAAATTTTGATGTTGGGAAATGGTCTGCATGATCCGATCGTTTTCAAACAATGGTGGGATGAGCAGCAGGGGGTTACGGCGTCCGAGCTGATACCATATCGAAATCTGTCAGGAATCACCCATCAAGGAAAAGAAATTAATAATATCTATATGTTTATGATGGATACAGCAGAGCTTCCCTTTACGGTTGATAAGCTGATCTGGGCGCAAGGAGATGAAAGAAGCACCCCTGAGGTCGGGACCATCTGGATACCCACTTCGTTTTCTTATTCCAATGGAATTGAAGTAGGTGATAAGGTAAGTTTTAAAACAGGCAAGAGTACATTTGAGTTGAAGGTAGCAGCAGTTGTCGTAGATATGCCTTTTGGAGCTCCGTTCACAAGAAACGCCCGCATCTGGATGAACACGCAAGATTATAAAGATCAGTTTCAGTCATTGCAGGGAAAAGACATGTATATGATGGGACTTCGCTTTGACGATTACGATACCAATACACAGTATTGGGACCGCTTCGAGAAGCAGGCCGGTACGCCGTATCTTGAATCCAAAATAGAATTCGAATCGATATCGTCATTTTATCTAATTATGAATAAAGTAATCGGCTTTGTTATGATTTTTCTCGGAGCTGTCATGCTGCTTGTGGCCTTATTCACAATTGGGTTCACGATTTCAGACGCGATATTGGCGAATTATCGAACGATTGGGGTATTGAAATCTTGTGGGCTATCTTCATTTGGAATCATTGGAACCTACATGTCTCAATATGCTTTTCTATCGATCATCGGGATTATTCCTGGGTTAGCTGCCAGTCAGTTTTTATCCAAAGTCATTGTAGAGAGCTCGCTGTCATCTTTGAAAACAAATCGTTCAGAGCTATCGATGCAGGGTAATTTCACGGCTCTAGCAGTCGGAATATGTGTATTTGCCCTGGTCATTCTATGTGTGTTGTTCTATGCCAATAAAGCCCGTTCCGTACAGCCTGTGCAAGCAATCCGGTATGGCATGTCTGAAATGGATAGCAGTAAATGGGCAAGACGTGTACGTTCGAATGGAAATCGTCCAGTTGGATTCGATCGACTTCCCGTTATGTTCGTTATTGGTCTGCGCAACATGTTGAAGAATGTGAAAGGTTCTATTCTCATGTTTATTCTAACCGTGATTACATCAGCCGTTCTTGTATTCGGATTTGTGTTGTTATACAGCGTTCATTCCATTCAACGAACGGCGTCATCATGGGGATATGACAATTCACATATTGCAGTAGAAGTCTTTAATCAAGCAGCATTTTCACGTACTCAATTTGAAGAAGATATGTTGTCCGACCCAAGAATCAAAAATTTCGGGTGGTTTGGGAATGTTACGGGAGTGGTTCCTTCAGAACTATCCGATCGTTCCGGAGATTCGAACACCTCATCCATGAATGTCTATATCGGTGTTGCTGATGGTAACTATGATGATCTGGGGTATTCCACATTAAGAGGAGCCAATCCCCTTCACAAGAACGAAATCGCTATTGGTATCAACGTATCGAAGAAGCTTAACAAAGATATTGGTGATGTGATAACGGTGTACATCAATGGAAAACCGTATTCGCTCATCGTTACAGGAATTTATCAAGCGATTTCCAATATGTCCTATTCTGCAAGAATAACGGTCGATGTGATTAAAGCAGATCATCTGGACTACAGCAATGCAGAAACATATTTTATCAACCTGCATGATAGCAGCCAGTCCGATCAGGTCGTAAGTGATATTAATGAGCAATATAAGGAAGCGCTCTCCGCATTAACTCAGAAAACGCTACTAGATTCCGTATTTAAAGAGGCTGTCGGCCTGCTTATCTTGCCAATGAGTATGATGGGATTGTTGTTTATTGTTGTCACTTGCATCATTATTTACATCACTTGTCGTATGAATATTAGAAAAGACAGCAAAACCTATGGCATTTACAAATCACTTGGCTTAACATCGAATAGGATTAGATTATCCGTAGCCCAAGGGATCGTTGCTTTATCTGTCATCGGCGCGCTACTAGGCATATGCGTCGGAGTATACCTTCTGCCTATTTTGCTGGAAAATATATTAACATATTATGGGATTATGGAAGTGCCTCTAATTATGCATTGGGGCGGTATTATTGGAGTTGCAGTCGTAAGTATCATATCGGCAGGGGTTGGTTCTTGGCTGTCGTCCAGGGTAATCGCGAACACATCCCCTCGGATATTGGTGATTGAGTAAAAATATAACGAAGTCTAGGCCCTTCCCTATGTGGAAGGGTCTTATTGCTTCATGTAGGCCGTTTTTTGTACTGTCTATGAGAAATTTCTTTGTGAAATATACCAATCTTTGTTAATATAAAAAAAAGTCTATCAAAATTAAATAGAAACAGCTTATATGGTGCTGATGCATAAAGTATGCGGCTTAATAGGGAAGGTCGATGAGAGTTCGACGCGGTCCCGCCACTGTAACGCAGAGCTGACAATCAAGGTAGTAGTCCACTGTTAAAGATTTAAACAGGAAGGACGATTGTCAAGCGATGAAGCGAAGCCAGGAGACCTGCCATGTAAGTGCTCTATATTTCTCACGAGGATGGGAGGGAGATGTTTATTTGTGCAGCTTGTTTACAGTTGCACGTTTGCTTGGTTATGCAAGACAGGCCACAGAACATCTTTCCAATATGGAAAGATGTTTTTTTATTTCCATTTTGACGATGAGGAGAACGTTGACACCTATGAAAAGATTGTTGAAGCAAAGTATATCTGCACTATTAAGCGTTGTGTTATTGCTTACTCTACTGAATCCACAAGTCGTGAGTGCGGCGAATGGTCAAAGTAATACACAATTAGACGGCATGATTGAAAGTACGGTTAATTACTATAAAGAGTACTATGGACAAGATCCTACATCCACCATTGATTCCTGGTGGCAGCTTGTTGGCCTATGGGGCGCAGGTCAGGATTTGCAAGATGGAACGTGGAAACTGCCATCTTGGGAAACGAAAGCACCAAGACTTAAACCTGATGCCGTAAATTTAACTGATCATGTTCGGTATATTTTCGCACTGCTCGCCATGGGAAAAGACCCGGCTCACGCTTGGGAAACCGATCGAAACCTGTGGGCGGAACTTGCTACCCATCAAAATCAAGAGACGGGCGGCATTGGCGGTATAAATAAACATATTTGGGCGATGCTTGCTCTGGATGCCGGAGAGAAGCTCGGACAGAATGTAGGCTCATGGAATGCTGAGTCCAAGCAAAAAGCGCTGCAATACCTGCTCAAAGCGCAGTATGAAGACGGCGGCTTTGGTCTGTCTGCTTCAGGAGGAGAAAACAGCGATACAGATATTACAGGCATGGCGCTGCTTGCGCTGGGGCAATACAAGGGGCAGAGTGAAGTTGATGCTGCCATTGAACGGGCCAAGAATGTCTTAAAGGATCGCCAGCTAGAGAATGGTGGTTTTAATTCTACGGGCACTTGGGGCTCTGGAGATAATTCGAACAGCTTATCTACTTCGGTATCCGGTCTGGTTGCCGTAGGCGAAGACATGATGTCGCCCGCTTGGCAGATGAACGGGAATACCGTCGTTGATGCGTATGCAGGATTCCAATTGGATGACGGCTCTTTTAAATGGAAAGCAGAAGATACCGATAAAAACGGAATGTCGACTGAACAGGCTCTTATCGGTTTACTTGATATTCAACATGGAAAGTCGGTATGGAAGCGAATTGCCGAAGGGAGTCTTCCACCGGTTAACCCGAGCGTGAACGTACAGGTTAGTGTACAAGGCATAGACAATCCCATTTATAATCCGAGTCCAATCATTCTGGATGTGAATGGTCAATCTTGGACAGCACTGGATGCGCTGAAACAAGCGCTGGATCAAGCCAATCCGTCAATTAGCTATAACATTACAGGTGATGGAAACCAGGCGCGCCTTACCTCCATTGCGGGACAAAATGAAGGGCAGTTGGGTGGAAGCGACGGCTGGGCTTATAAAGTGAATGGCAGTGCTCCTTCTGCAGGGGCAGCAGCCTATGAGATCAATAATGGCGATGAACTACATTTCTATTATGATCGTCAGCCTGTGATATCGTCCGCATCTTCCATTGATCAAGGCACTGTAGATCCTTCGATTGAAGTGCAGCTCGTTGGCGATACGTTCTTATCCGAGGCAGTACAGGTTGACAGTTGGTCTGTAACTTCAGAGACTACTGGGCTGAACTTAAAATCAATATCGCTGCTTACGGATCAACAAGCGAAGCTTGTCTTCGAAGGTCAAGCGGCTCCGGGCTATATTTCCATTCAAGCGCTGACAACAGCAACAGCAGGGAAAAAGACAAGTAATGAAGTTGTCATAAGTGTAAATGAAATTCCGGATCCAAACGATGACCATACGATTGTCATTGATGAGAATGAAACCAATGTGAGTGTCGGGTCGGATCAGGATCCGCTGTCCTCAAGCAAAGTTACACTTGCATTTCCAAAGAGCGAACTGCCGCATGTAACATCTGAAACAGACAGTACTTATTTGGAAGTTGACCCGAATACGAATGTCATTTCAACATGGGATAACAAGCTTGAATTACCGCATCGCTTGAATACGAATAATGATCTTTTGCTTAACAAGATAAATGAAGTCTTGTCCTCTGCAGACAAAGAGATCAAGGGAATTGATCTGCGCGTAAAAGTGGGCGGTGATCAGGATATCCGCTTCAACCAGCATGTGACATTAACCTTGAAGGGTAAAGGATATGCAGAAGCTGGATTCATCGATGCAAACGGGACATTTACACAGATTTCGAAATATGAGGATTCGTCGGCACGTATTGACGAGGTTTACGCTTATGTCCATGACGGCGATCTAATCATTAAGACTACGCACTTTACTGAATTTGTTGCCTATACTACACAAAAGAAGGAAACGACCGGGGGAGGTAACGGTTCTGGTAATGGCAATGGTGGCGGAACAGAACCTGGTGGAGAGAATGGTAGCGGAAACGGATCTGGAGGAGATAATGGATCGGGCAATGGCGGCGGTGTAGTCCCTCCGATTACGAAAACAATTACATTGTCTGCTGAAAAACGCTCCATAGGTGAAGGAGATATTATCGCACCGGTTAGCGTTACAATTCAGGATGGGGATAATGCTTTTACAGCACTGAAAAGAGCAGCTGATCAAAGAGGGATCTCAATCGACTATACTGGCTCCGGGGCTTCGCTTTATGTGCAAGCTATCGACGGCCTGGGAGAGTTCGATAAAGGCCCCCTAAGCGGATGGATGTATTCCGTCAACGGCACATTCCCGAACTATAGTGCCGGTCTATATACATTGAACAATGGCGATACTCTCCGCTGGCAGTATACAACGAACCTGGGTAAAGATATTAGCGGTGGCCTTGATGGCGGTACTGAAAAACCAGGTCAGCCAGGACAACCAGGACAACCAGGACAACCAGGGCAACCAGGTCAGCCAGGTCAGCCAGGTCAGCCAGGACAACCTGGCACTTCAGGAGTTCCGGGAACAGCGGGCGGAAATACGATTTCTCCGAAGCAGATCGAAGAGTCAGCCAAGCTCCAGAGCCTTATTAACGGCTCCGCTGCATGGATCTTAAACAACCGTAAGTTCTCCGTTCAAGATAACTTTAACGATTGGGATGTTTTGGCGCTGGCTCGTTCCGGCAAACAAGTGCCATCTGTATACTACACGGTACTGGAGAGCTTCGTTAAAGAGAAAAAAGGCGAATTCCGGTTGGTTACAGATTACGAACGCATGGCATTGGCGGTAATGGCCATCGACAAGGACCCAAGCAACATCGCGGGCTATAATTTCCTGGAGAAAATTTATAACAACGAGCGTATGAAAAATCAAGGGACAAATGGGCTGGTATTTGCTTTGTTAGCATTGGATGCAAGCAAGTCAGCTATCCCTGCTGATGCGCTCTGGACAAAAGACAAGCTTGTAAAACAAATCCTCGACCAGCAAAATCCAGACGGCGGATTCCCGATCAGCAAAGAGTCGAACGCTGGAAGTGACATCGATATGACAGCCATGGCCCTTCAGGCCTTGGCGAAATATCAGGATCGCAAAGAGGTCAAGGCAGCAACGGATAAAGCATTGACATGGCTGTCGTCGCAGCAGCTTCCGGGCGGTGGATTCAAGGCTTGGGGTGTCGAAACGAGTGAGAGTATTTCGCAAGTTATCATTGCCCTGTCCAGTCTTGGAAACAGCTTGGAAGATAAGAGATTCGTGAAACAAGACGGCGATTTGTTAAAAGCATTGCGTACGTATCTCAATAAAGACGGTGGCTTCGCTCATGGACGCGGAGAAACCAGCAATTATATGGCGACACAACAAGCGCTGCTAGCGCTCGAAGCCTATGATCGCATGTTGAACAATCACAACAGCCTGTTTGATATGACAGATGTGAAATCAACAGGTACCTCGCAACCAGAGACGGCTGCACATCCATACGCAGATGAAGCTTCCATAGCTGCCTGGGCGAAGGAAGCGGTCAACAAGGCAACCGAACTCGGATTGATGCAAGGAACGAGCGGTGAGGCAGCAAAGTTCGAGCCGAAGCGTGAGCTGACTCGTGCCGAATTCGCAGCGTTAATCGTCAGATATGCCGGCTTGGAGCCAAAAGGTACAAGCACAGGGTTCAAAGATGTTGATTCCAAGTCCTGGTATGCAGGTTACGTTGCCACTGCGAAGGAAAAAGGATTGATTTCAGGTGTCACAGCCAATACGTTTGCACCAAATCAAGCCATTACGAGACAAGAGATGGCGACAATTCTGGTTCGAATGAAAGGCCTGTCTAAGGACACAGATACCTCTGCAGGTCTGAAAGATCAAAAGCAAGTGTCCACATGGGCATTGCCTTACGTCAAATATGCTTATCAAACAGGACTCATGTCCGGTGATGGTGGATACTTTAGACCACTGCAACATGTGACAAGAGAAATGGCCGCGGTGGTCATCGTCAGACTGTACGACATTCAATAATTAGTATTTGTGAGAGAAGGAGAGCAATCTCCTTCTTTCCATTTCAAAAGTTGTTCAAAAAACATTCTATGCATCATCGACAATTATGTAAGGCTTTGAGGTGAGGATATGTCCAATTGGTTAGCATTATTATGGCGTAAAAAAAACTACTTGCTTGGAGTATTCGCCGTACTGGCAATTGTGCTAGCTACAGTATGGATTTATGGCGGGAACAGTGAACAATCAAAGGGTGCGATACATACAGCCTCGTCGGCTGCGTTGGGACAAGAGACTGCAGAGCTGGATACGTCCAAGGATAACTTCGAGGATAACACAAAGGATACGTCCGGGGATTCGACTGATTCCTCAACCGATACGACGGTGACGAAGCCGAATGGGGCAACGTCTGAAGCGCAGTCGGAGCAACCAACTGCCGTTCCATCCGGTCAGAATGAGGCTGGGAACGAGGAGACTGCAAGTAAGACCGGCAGCGAGACTTCCAAGGCGGAGAAATCAACCGGCCAGGATACGAAAGAAGCTTCATCTCCTAAAGGAAAGAAGCCAGTAGACGCGGAGTCTGGCACGGTTCCCGAGCGTACAGACGGTGAACGGCCACTTGCAGGTAAATCAAATGAAATTTCTAAAAAAGTGCCCCCATCAGAGAAAGGCACGAAAGCATCCAGTTCTTCCTCGTCCACAGTGAAGAACAAGGACACTGCGGCGATGAAAGGAAAGCCGGACAGCGGGAAACAGGTAGCGAGCCCTTCTACTGACAACACGCCTGCCCCTGAACCGGAAGTTGCGCCGTCTTCGTCCAATACCGTGCGAATTACGATTGTGGGCTCTCCGGATGTCGGCACGATTTTGGACACGAGGGAGGTTGACATCGGAGATTCGGAGACAGTGCTGGATATCTTGAAGAAAACAACACGTTCCCTGAAGATTCAAATGGATCATAGCGGCTCTGGTGCCAGCGCATACATCAAAGGCATTGATAATTTATATGAGTTCGATAAAGGTGCAGGAAGCGGCTGGATGTACAGCGTTAACAATAAATTTCCGAATCGGAGTGCAGGTGTATGGTCAATTCATCCCGGTGATCATATTCAGTGGCTGTACACGGAAGACTTAGGCAAAGATGTGGGTGCCGGCGTAGATAACGGATTATGGGATGGGAAGAGCTGACATGATATATGGTTTCTCTTCTTTACATCCTCGATTATGTTTTGCTTATTTTGCCGTCCTATTGTTGGCATGCATGATGTATACCCATCCGGTATATTCGATTCTCACGTTAATCGGTATCGTTGCACTGAATCTATCCTTGGATGGAGGACGAGCGCTTAAAAAGGGAATAAAGGGTTACTTGATTCTCGCTATTATTATCTTCGTTTCTAACCCCTTATTCTCCAGCCGTGGAGCCACCATATTAGGATATGTGTTCGATCGGCCGATTACATTAGAATCGATCACCTATGGAGCATTATTCGCGCTGTCGCTGTTAAATATATTGCTGGCGTTTGTTGCTTATAATCTCGTTATAACGCCCGAAAAATTATTATACCTCTTAACGCCAATAGCGCCGCGAACCGCTTTTATTATTACGGTAACCCTCCGTTTTGTACCGCTGCTGACAAGACGACTGAAGCAAATTATGACAGTCCAGCGTGTACTTGGTTACTTGCATCCTAGAGCAAATAAAAGACATCTCATGCGTGAGGGGATGGAGACACTGCATACGTTAATCAGCTGGTCATTGGAAGAGGCGTTGCAAACGGCCAGTTCAATGCGGGCACGTGGATATGGGATCGGGAAGAGAACCAGTGCCGTATCGTACCAAATGGATCGAAGAGATATCCTTGTAACCTGGATTATGGTTGTGACGGGCGCCAATATTGTAATTGGAGGATTGTTCGGCGTCAACCGGTACCAGGTATATCCTCGGCTACAGCCGCTGGAATGGTCACCACAGCTATGGTTGCATCTGATATGCTACTTGATCTTTGTCTTCATCCCGATCGTCATGAACGGAAAGGAAGAGCTGTTATGGCGCACTATCAGATCGAAAATGTAGGCTTTCAATACCCGAACTGTCCAGACCAGACACTACAAAATATTTCCGTCACGATTGAAGAAGGAGAGTTCGTATTGCTGTGCGGCTCTTCAGGATCAGGGAAGACGACCTTGCTTCGGCAATTGAAGCGGGAAATTCGGCCGGAGGGCATACGAAACGGCGAAATCTATTATCGAGGATTGCCCCTGGATCAGGTGGAAGAGCGAAGCTCGATCGAAGAGATTGGAATGGTGTTTCAAGATCCGGATAATCAGATCGTCATGAACACCGTCTGGCAAGAGCTGACCTTCGCGATGGAGAATCTCGGTTATTCAACGACCCAAATGCAGCGAAGGGTAGGCGAGCTTGTTCAATTTTTCGGCATGGAAGACTGGCTTCAGCTTCCGATTCATGAACTGTCTGGCGGGCAGAAGCAGCTTGTCAATCTCGCCTCGGTCATGACGCTGCGACCAAAGGTGCTGCTGCTGGATGAGCCCACTGCACAGCTTGATCCTATTGCGGCCAAAGAGTTTATTCAGCTACTGTCCCGCATTAATGAGGAGTTCTCCATCACGATTGTAATCAGTGAGCATCGGATTGAAGAGATTGTACCGCTTTCGTCGAAGCTTGTGATGCTCAGACATGGACAGGTGGCATATTACGGGTCTCCAAATTCGGTCATGAAGCAGATATGGAGTGAGGGTGATTCGTCATTCATACCGTATCTTCCGTCTATCAGCCAGCTCTACCTGGAAGTAGAGAATGCCGAGGAGCACCGGGCCATTCCCGTAAGTGTGAAAGAAGGAAGAAAATGGATTCAAACTAACAGGGAGCGTTTAAATGCAAAAGAGGAAGCAGTGTCTGCGCCACCAGGGAATGAGGGACAACAATCCGAACCGCTGCTCACATGCAGGGAGCTCTATTTCACCTATGATAAGAATGCTCCTCTTGTCTTGAAGCGTCTGTCATTATCGATTCACAAAGGCGAGTTCTTTGCTCTGTTCGGTGGCAATGGATCGGGTAAGTCCACGCTTCTTCAGCAAATCGCGGGCGCGCTTGCACCGCAAAGAGGGGATATCCTGTACGCGGGCAAGTCCCTGCTTCGAGGTTCCGCTCTCGATAGGAGCCTGAAGATCGGGTACGTAGCGCAAAATCCGATGCTCTACTTTACAAGAGATACCGTAAGAGAACAATTGGCTGATCGGCTCAAACGTCTGGGCGAGCACAGCAGTAGAGCAAGACTGAATGAGCTTGTGGTCAGATTTGAAATTGAAGATATTATGGATAAGCATCCTTTTGATATAAGCGGGGGGCAGCAGCAGAAGGTTGCGCTCATTCTTGTGCTGTTGGCAGAGCCAGAACTGCTACTGCTCGATGAGCCGACAAAGGGGCTGGACGCTATGTCCAAGCATAAACTGGCGGAATTACTTGAAATGATCCGTGAAGCGGGGACAACGATTTTGATGGTCAGCCACGACATTGAGTTCGCAGCTTCCTATGCAACTAGATGCGGACTGTTGTTCGACGGGGCCATGGTCGCAGTTGAAGAGACACGATCATTTTTGCAGAACAATTATTTCTACACGACGACCATTCATCGTACGGTAGGAGACATTTTGCCAGCAGCGATCACGGTGAAGGATGTATGGAAACAATGGGGAAAATGAAGCGTGCGCTCTATATCGGAAGTTTAGCAGCAGCTGTTGGTTTACTCGCGGTTGTGCTATGGATGGACAAGTACTATATGCCTTTGAGCTTTCTGATGATTGGATTGGCGATGCTCCCCTTCTTCATTCGCTTTGAGCGGAAGACGATGAAGGCGGAGGAAATTCTTCTCATCGCGATGCTTGGCGCTATCGCTGCAGTGAGCCGTGTTCCGTTTGCACCGCTGCCAAGTGTACAGCCAACCTCTTTTGTCATTATGATGTCAGCTCTCGTGTTCGGGCCAGAGGTTGGATTTCTCGTGGGAAGCATTGCTGCAGTCGTATCAAATATTTTCCTTGGTCAAGGTCCGTGGACACCATGGCAAATGTTCTGCTGGGGCATGATCGGGTTTACAGCAGGTTTATTGAGAAATACCTGGTTTATGAAGAGTCTATGGGGCAAAAATATATTCGGCTTTTCGTGGGGTTTTCTGTTCGGCTGGATTATGAATCTATGGTTCTTAATTGGCATGTATGATCATTTAAGCTGGAAAGTATTCGTATCCGCTTATGTGGCGAGCTTCTATTTTGATCTTGCCCATGCTCTGTCGAATGTGTTTTTCATTACCGTTTTCTCGGCGATATGGTTAAAAATATTACTGCGAGTCAAGTCGAAATACGGTTTGCTGCATTCCAGTGACATAAAACTGTCGGATATGTAATTCATACTTACGCATGCTAGATAAGCAAGTGAGATGTGTATATTCGATGCAGTTTCGTACTGAAGGTTTGAGTGGAATTTTAAAGTTTGAGGAAGAAGGGTACCCGTAAGCGTAAGGGTGCTCTTTTTTTGTGATTTTTCATGTTGACTCTGCCATAAAACATGTTACAATCATTATCATTATAATTCCTATTGTATTACTAGGAATAAGTGAGGGGGACAGACTATGGCACAAATGATCATAACAGGCTTGTTATGCGGAAGCTTGTTGGGCTTCGTCATGCAGCGCGGCCGGTTCTGCCTGACGGGTGGCTTTCGGGATATGTATCTGGCGAAGGACAATCGGATGTTCTACGCGCTGTTAATTGCGATTACGGTTCAAAGCATAGGGGTATTTGCACTCATTCAATTTGGGATGATTGAGTTTAATGCCGGATCGTTCCAATGGCTGGCCACGATCGTGGGATCGTTCATATTCGGTATCGGGATTATACTCGCCGGGGGCTGTGCGACGGGGACATGGTATCGTGCTGGGGAAGGCTTAATTGGCAGCTGGATTGCCTTGTTCGGATATATTGTGATGAGTGCCATTATGAAGTCAGGTGCGCTCCTACCGGTTAACAACAGTCTGAAGCCATATTCGGCATCGACGAATTCGATTCCGGCTACCTTTGGACTATCGGTATGGCCCTTTATTGCGATTCTTACAGTCATTACGGTCTGGCTTGTCGTCAAGCAATTGCGTAAATCCAAGGTTGTGATTCCAGCGATGCCTCCGAAGCGGCGAGGACTTAACCACCTCTTGTTCGAGAAGCGCTGGCATCCATTCTTCACGGCGGCTCTTGTCGGTGGGATTGCCCTTATCGCCTGGCCGTTAAGTGAGGCAACAGGGCGGATGTCTGGTCTTGGCATCACAACACCGTCAGCGAATTTGCTTCAATATCTCGTGACTGGGGATAGCAGCAAATATATCAACTGGGGTGTATTCCTGGTGCTGGGCATCTTTGCGGGATCATTCCTCGCAGCGAAAGGGAGCCGCGAATTTCGCTTCCGAGCACCTGATGCGAAGACAGCGATATCCAGCTTCAGCGGCGGTCTACTCATGGGCTTCGGTGCCAGCTGGGCAGGAGGCTGCTCGATCGGCAACGGTCTTGTCATGACGGCCATGATGACTTGGCAGGGATGGGTATCGCTTGTCTTCATGATTTTGGGCACATGGACAGCTTCGTACTTCGTATATGTAAGGCCGCGCGCCAAGGCAAGAAGCAAGCAGGGCTATCAGACGCAAACCGCATAGGAGGAATTTGATATGAAGACCAAATTAGCAGTACTCGGCATGGTGTGTCCATTTCCGTTAATCGAGGCGAAGGAGGCTATCCAGGCGCTGAACAGCGGCGATGAACTTGTCATCGACTTTGATTGCACGCAAGCTACGGACAGCATTCCGCGTTGGGCGGCTGAAGCCGGACATACGATTACGAACTTCGAGCAAATCGATGATGCATCCTGGACGATTACGGTGCAGAAAAAATAACAAAAGCGATGAAGTGGACCGTCTTTCCCATGTTCAGCAATGGGAGGCGGTTCTTTTTGTGCTGGGAACATGAAAAGTACATATTGACTCTCACATTACGTAATAAGTTATTGTTAGATATTGAGAATAGAAGGAAGCAAGCTGTGCAAGATAAAGAATGATATCAGGGTAGCTAGTGCGGAAATGCCGCGTTGGTGGTAAACTTGTACAACGGGATGAGATTACCTTTCATCTAAACAAGCTATTAAGGGAGAGTGATCCGATGTTAAGTGAAAAGCTGCTTTCGAAGTTGAACGATCAAATGAATTATGAATTTTATTCTTCTCAGGTGTACCTGGCCATGGCGGCCTATTGTTCATCGGAGAGCTTTGACGGGTTTGCGAACTTTTTCATCATGCAGTCAGAAGAAGAGAAGTATCACGGGATGAGAATTTTCCATTTTATAAACGCCTTGGGCAAACGTGCCATCGTCAGCGGTATGGAGAATCCTCAGAATGAATACAGCTCACTGCTGAACGCCTTTGAGCATTCCTTCGAGCATGAGAAGACGGTGACCAAGCGAATTTATGAATTGTCCGATATCGCGTGGGATGAGCGGGAGCATGCGACGATTAACTTCCTCAAGTGGTTTATTGATGAGCAAGTAGAGGAAGAAGCAACCTTCGACAGCATCATTCAGAAACTGCGCCGTATTGATAATGATAGCAACGCCTTCTATATGCTCGATTCCGAGCTAGCCAAGCGCACGTTCACGCCACCGGCTGGCGAAGCCTAAGCTTAATTAACAATCAAGAAGCTGTCTTCCCGAACATGTTATGCGGGAGAACAGCTTCTTTTGCTGTGCGCCCCAAACTCATGATTGAATATCTTTCTTCCTAAACAAAATGTAAGTTATGGTCAAGCATAAGCCTATCAAGATCAAGGGAATTACCAGTGCATTCAAATAGTCAGATAACCCGGAAAGCACAATATGTTCGGAATTAACTACATAAACGCCAGAAAACTTCATAATTTGTGTGGTTAGCGTATGTTCAGATAGCCAAAGCAAAACGTTAGAAGAACTATTCTTGAAATAGCCGCTTATCAAGAAATCACCAAATATAATCATGAAGGTGGCAACTACGGCTGTTGCTGTTCGCTTAGCAAGTACGCTAACTAGCATAATGATGGCCGCATACGCAGCTAAATACAGAATGTTGAACGCGATCGCACTTACTACCGTAACTAAATTATTGTTTGAATTTTGATGATTAGGACTAGAACCTGAGATCCAGGCAGCTAAAATATATACAACATAGAAGGTTCCGAAGAATTGGAAGACCCACCAAGTTATTGCCTGAATGGCAGACATAAATTTTCCGGTGATGTACTTTGATCTACTGTACCCGGAAGCAATGATATGCTTGATTGAACCATGCTCGAAGCCTTCTGTAACGAAGAAGCTTAAGTATATCGGAATTATAAAATAGAGAAATAAAGATAAGGGAGTAACCTGAGTTAACGGTTCTATCCAGTTATTAAGCTGAAAATTCGTTTTATTCCCTATCCAAATTGGAAGCAGAATACCAACTATTAAGAACAGTAGACTAATTCCCTTAAATGCGGTATCCCGCATTATATAATAGGTTTGGCCCTTTAAAAAATTCCTCATCCTACATGGCTCCTATCAGGTTCATATAGTAATTTTCAAGATTAGTAGCAGACAGGTTAATTGCTTCAATGTGTATCTCATGCTTCAAAAAAATAGACAACAGAACTTCTAATTCAACCATATCTTTAGGAATGAATACCTCCCCTGTCTCAGATAGGGTAATATTCGTTATATTCAGTTCTTGTTGCATGATCTGCATTGCTGCAGCTGGGTTAGCCGTCTTGATACAATATTGAGCCTTTGCCGACTCCTTTAGCTCTTCCAGAGGCAGTTCTCTAACCAGTTTTCCCTTGTGTATAAATCCAAATTTTGTTGCCATGAGTTGAAGTTCGCTTAAAATGTGGCTGGAAATAAGTATAGTCACTTCATTTTCACGTGCTAATCTAGTCAATATTTTTCTTATTTCCACAATTCCGGAAGGATCGAGTCCATTAATAGGCTCATCTAAAACGAGAAATTTCGGGTGATTCAGCAATGCGATAGCAAGCCCTAATCTTTGCTGCATGCCTAAAGAATATTCTGAAGCCTTTTTATTTCCTACATCCGATAAAGAAACCCATTCCAACACTTCATGAATTCTCGAAAGATCGCCAATTCCATATACTTTGCAATAAAAGGTCAAATTCTCCAAGGCGCTTAGATGTGGATATAAAGCAGGTCTTTCGATCAGAATTCCCAGTTGTTTTCTAGCCTGAATAATATCACTAGGTTTGTGTTGACCTAATAGAGCCATGCTCCCCTCAGTAGAATAGATCAGCCCGCTAATAATCCGCATTAGGGTAGTCTTACCTGCACCGTTTTCTCCGATCAATCCATAAATATCACCTTGTTCTACAACCATATTGATATTCTGAAGAGCGTAGCTCTTCCCGTATTGCTTGCCTAATCCTTTGGCCTCAAAGATCGTTGTACTCAAGTGAGTTGTCGCTCCTTATTTTTTTGTAATGAACTGTCGTATATGATTAAGTGAATCGTACTACTATTTTGGTTACCTGAAGTACCTGATGTAAAAAGTGGGACGAAAATTGTAATTTTTGCGGAAATACAATAGTTGGGTTATTTTTGAAAAAGAAGAAGATATTTGAGGTATACTATAATTGAATATTTTTATATTTTGATGATCAGAAATGCGGAAAGGAAGGGTTATATGATTCGCATTGCAATTTGTGATGATGACTTTCAAATGGCTGAACAAATTGAAAATTTGTTAGATTCCTTTCAACAAAAGCATGCCGAGGAAATTGAAGCCGATATTTTTTATTCGGGGGAAAAGTTAAGAGAGGAAATAAAGCAGAACTGCGCATACGAAATCATGTTGATGGATATTGAAATGAAGGGACTTAATGGGGTAGACGTTGGCCATATATTAAGAGCGGATAAAAATAATGACTTGGTTCAGCTCATTTACATATCAAGCCATGAAAAGTATCATATGCAGCTTTTTGATGTTCAGCCGTCAGGATTTATCAGTAAACCTATTCAACCTGACCTCTTTGAGCGAAAGCTAGTATCCGCTATTCAGAAGATTAAACGCAGGTCCAGGGACAAGAGAAGACGGTTATTACCATTGCAGCAAAAAGGAAGTGAGTTCCTAATCCCTTTTAAAGATATTATTTATCTGGAAAGTAACGGTCGGAAAATTATCTTGCATACTAGAACGGAACAAATCGAATATTACAGTACGTTGAATAAAGAAAATGAGAAGTTATTTGGTGATGAATTTATACGGACCCATCAATCGTATATCATCAATTTCTATCATGTGAAACATATCACTTCTAAGAAGATTGTATTACTGAATGGTTTGGAGTTACCGATCAGCGAAAGATATGTTGCCTCTGTTAAAAAAAGCTATTTAACATTCAGGGGGAATTTAATTGGATAATTTTTTGATAGAGGAGCTATTCTATGGATTTACACTCGCTGCGATCCCTGTAATTATTCACTATTTCTATAAGCAGGTTTTTAGGGTTTGTGTTTTCAATAGAGTGTACACTTTCTTATTTTACTGCTTATATTATGTGCTTAGTTTGGCTTTACACTTCAGTTCTTTGTCTGGTACATATATTTTACTAATGAATGCCGTGTTCATCATATTATTAGGATTTCTTTATAAAGGCCGTACGGCATGGAGGATAGGCGTGGCTTTTTTCATTATTGTGGTCATTGTACTTGCTGACATAGCCGTGATGGCTCAGGTTCAAAATACTACGGATTATATCTTTAGTTTGTTCTTCTCAAAGATACTTATTTTTTTAATCATGCAAATCATATTAAGGCTGGCGCAATCTATTGGCGACGGTCATTTAAATAAAGGGTATTGGATGATATTGTTCCTATGCCCGCTATTCAGCATTATCGGAATTCATCATTTAACTATGAATCCATTGTATCGAATATATCCTACTACGTTTCCCGTTATTTCTAGCAGTTTATTATTTATCAATTTACTAGTTTTGATTTTATGCGATCGTATATTACGTATCCAATCGACCCAGATCAAAAATACTCTTCTGGAACAGCAAAACGCTTATTATATTCATCAATATTTAATTTCAAAGAACAGACAAGAAGAAATGAGCAAGTTTCAACATGATTTCAAAAATATACTGTTAGGTTTGCGTTCCCAACTCCGGTCAGAACATGAAACAATCAGCATGAAGCAGCTGGATGATCTTCTGGGAAACATCAATGATGCTGTGGGCAGCTGTAACACGGGTTGTATGATTATCGACTCCATCATTAATTATAAACAGAAGATCGCCCATCAATTGAAGATCCCTGTTAATTTGGATATAAATATTCCGCCGAATTTAAGGTTAGACAGTGTAGCAATGAGCATTATTCTAGGAAACGTTCTGGATAATGCCATTGAAGCGTGTAAAGCTAACACTGCTTCTGATCCATATATCAATATATATATTCATTACATGAACGAGTCCCTTTTTTTAAAAATGGTAAATTCCTATGCTCATAAAATTGTTACCGATCATCATGGCAATATCATTTCAAATAAACTGGACAAACATAAACATGGAATAGGGTTAAGCAGCGTTAAAAAAGTGGTAGAAGAAAATCAAGGCATATGGGATATCTCTTATGAGGATCAGATATTTTCAGTTGAAATCGTTTTGTTTGAGATATCGAAAGAGCTGAAAGTACAGAGCAACTAGAACCGGAGCTGCGAGACTTGTTGAACTGGGACTACTGATTGCGATGATGGGGCAGGAAGCCTTGTGGCCCTTGGAAAAGACGAAAACCCGTGAAAAAGCCTGATTCTACAAGGCTTTTCGCGGGTTTATGTTCCTCATCCTATATAGGTTAAAATTAATGACCCTGTCCTATTTTATTCATCCAACCAGCAGCTTTTTCCATATCCTCTGCTGCGTTCCTACGGCAGCTCTAGGACAGATGGCAGGCGACATAATGTCCTGGCTTCGCTTCCCGGAACTCAGGCTTGCGTTCGGCGCAGGTCTCGGTCGCGTATGGGCATCGCGTCCGGAAGGAGCAGCCGCTCGGCGGATTCAGCGGACTCGGCAGTTCGCCGCTCAGCACGATACGCTCTTTGCCGGCCTCGATGTCGGGATCGGGGACGGGAATGGCGGACATGAGAGAGCGTGTATACGGGTGAAGTGGCTCTGCATACAGCGCCCCGCTGTCAGCCAGCTCGACGATCTGCCCCAAATACATGACGGCAACCCGATCGCTGATATGCTTGACCATGGAGAGATCATGCGCAATGAACAGGTAGGTGAGTCCAAGACGCTTCTGCAGATCCTGCAGTAGATTGACAACTTGGGCCTGTATCGATACGTCCAGCGCCGAGATCGGCTCGTCGCAAATAATGAACTTCGGATCGACCGCCAGCGCGCGGGCGATTCCGATGCGTTGGCGCTGACCACCCGAGAACTCATGGGGATAGCGGGTGGCATGATCGGGATTGAGCCCGACAAGATGAAGCAGCTCCTCGACCCGCTTCCTGCGCGATGAACGGCTGTCGGCCAGCCGATGAATGTCCAGCGCCTCCCCGATAATGTCCATGATGGTCATGCGCGGATTTAGCGATGCGTACGGGTCCTGAAAAATCATCTGCATCTCGCGGCGGAACGCCTTCAGTTGCCGCTGCTTCAACCGGTAGATATTCGTTCCCCCGTACCAGGCTTCCCCGGCCGTCGGCTCGTACAAGCGGAGGATAGTCCGTCCCGTCGTCGATTTGCCGCACCCCGATTCGCCTACCATCCCGAGCGTCTCTCCTCTGCGGACGGTGAAGCTGATGTCATGGACGGCCTTCAGCGTTTGGCCCCGTCTAAGGTGGAAATGCTTGCTCAGCCGGTTGATCCGAAGCAATGGCTCTGTGCTCATCTGGCCACCTCCCGGGCCAGCGGGTGCAGCAGCCAGCAGCTCGCGCTGTGGGTTCCGCTGATGGAGGTCGATTCCGGCTGCCGCTGCTGGCAGACGCGCATCGCGTCGTTGCAGCGGGCCCAGAACGGGCAGCCTGTCGGCGGCTTGGCCAGATCGGGCGGCGTGCCGTAAATCGGCACAAGAGGCTCATCCTTGCTCTGATCGATCCGCGGCAGGGAACGCAGCAGGCCTCGGGTATACGGATGCTGCGGCTGCTTGAATATTTCCCGTTTCGTGCCGGACTCGACGATTTGCCCCGCATACATGACGATGACGCGGTCGCACAGATCCGCCACAATACCAAGATCATGCGTAATCAAAATGATCGATGTCCCAAATTCGCGCTGTAGATGCTTGAGCACGCTCAGAATCTGGGCCTGGATCGTCACGTCGAGCGCCGTCGTCGGCTCGTCTGCGATGAGCAGAGCCGGCCGGCAGGCCAAGGCAATGGCAATCATGGCCCGCTGCCTCATGCCGCCGGAGAACTCATGCGGATATTGGGAGAAGCGAGAGGCCGGATGGGGGATGCCGACCATCTCCAGCATCTCTATCGCCCGCCGCTTGGCTTTCTGTGCTGTCATGTGCTGATGCTTTGTCAGCACTTCGGTAATCTGGCGGCCGATCGTCATCGTGGGATTGAGCGATGTCATCGGATCCTGAAAGATCATCCCGATATCCTTGCCCCGGATGGACTGCATTTCCCACTCCTTCATGCGCAGTAGATCTTTTCCCTGGAACCGGATCTCCCCTTGATGAATGCGGGCGGGAGGATGGGGCAGAAGACGCATGATCGCTTGGGCAGTCACGCTCTTGCCGCAGCCGGATTCGCCGACGATGGCGACGGCCTCCCCGGGCTGGACATGGAATCCGATGCCGCGCACCGCTTGTACCTCGCCGCCGCGAACGTGAAAGGAGACACGGAGATCTTGGACTTCGAGCAATCGTTGCATGTGCGAACCCTCCTTGTCCTTATTTTTTCATCTTCGGATCAAGCGCATCGCGTAGCCCGTCTCCGAACAGATTGAAGCACAGCATCATCAAGCTGATGAACAGCGCAGGGAAGGCAAGGCGCCAAGGATGAATAATCATAGCCTTCAGCGCGTCGTTAATCATCGTCCCCCACGATGCGGATGGCGATTGCACGCCCAGCCCAAGGAAGCTCAGCACGGCTTCGCTGAAGATGGCTGCCGGCACCGCCAAGGTCAAGGTGACGATAATCGGGCCCATGGCGTTCGGCAGGAGATGCCGGAACAGAATGCGCATGTGAGGCGAGCCGAGGGAACGGGAGGCGAGGGCATATTCCTGATTTTTGAGCTGCATTATCTGTCCGCGCACGATCCACGACATATTGATCCAGCCGGTCACGCACAGCGCCAAAATAATCGTGCCCAGGCTCGGTTCGAAGACGACAACGAGCAGAATCGCCACGAGCAGATCCGGAATGGAATAGATGATTTCGGAGATTTTGTTCATCACCTCGTCGATCCGTCCTCCGACATAACCCATGATGCCGCCGTAGATAACACCGATGACGAGATTGATGGCCGCGGCGGAGAAGCCGACGATAAGAGAAATGCGGGCGCCCATCCACGTGCGGGCGAACATGTCGCGGCCGAGATCGTCCGTTCCGAACCAATGCTCGGCGGAAGGCGGTAGATTCGTATTCTCCAAATTATTGGAGTAGTAATCGTAAGGCGTCAGCATCGGGCCAATGATGGCCATGACGATGATGAGCAGCAAGAAGACAAGGCCCGTCATGGCAACCCGATTGTCGCGCAGCCGCAGCCATGCGTCACGCCATGCGGATATGCTTTCCTGTACGATCGCTTCCGCCGCATGTTCGCTGACGTCCGCCTTCCGGAAATCGTCTGGGGCGAGAGGGCGTTCTTCAGCCGGGGAATGGAACATTGTCATGCGGTCTTCTCCTTTCTCGAGACAAGAGCAATGCGGGGATCGATCAACCCGTACGCGACGTCGGTGATGAAGCGGGCGCACATCAGAATCAACCCGTAGAATAGGGTAATGCCCATAATGAGCGAGTAGTCGCGGTTGCTGATGCTTGTGACGAATATTTTGCCAAGCCCTCCGATTCCGAAGATTTGCTCGATGATGAAGGAGCCCGTCACGACATTGGCCGTGAGCGGCCCAAGATAGGTGACAACGGGCAGAATGCCGTTGCGCAGCACATGCCGGCGGATGATCGCGCCGCGGGACAAGCCTTTGGCCTTGGCGGTCTTAATATAATCGGCCGAGAGCACTTCCAACATGTTCGAGCGCGTCAGGCGTGCGATGAAAGCGATAGCCAGGGCGGAGAGCGCCAGGGTCGGCATAATGTAATCAAGCGGACCATTCAGGCCGACGACATGCAGCCATTTCAGCTTCACGCCGAAAATATATTGGAAGAAGGAGGCCAGCACAAAGCTGGGGACCGATACGCCCAGAACGGCGATGACCATCGAGGCGGAGTCGAGCAGCTTGCGATGCCGCAGCGCCGCAATCATGCCCAGGCTTACACCGATGACGACAGAGACGATAATCGAGACGACGCCGAGCTTCAGGGAATAGGGGAAGGCATCGCGAATCGTCTGGCCGACTTCGCGGTCCAGCATTTTCATCGAAATGCCCAAATCGCCTTTCGCCAGGTTGGATAAATAGACGAAATATTGCTCATACAGCGGTTTATCCAGTCCGTATTGGGCCATCAGCCGGGCGCGAACTTCCGGTGGAACTGCTTTTTCCGACATGAATGGATCGCCGGGAATGGCCTTCATGAGCAAAAATGTGACGGAAGCCAGTACCCACAGCGACAGGATGAGATAGAACAGCTTGGTCAAGGAGTACCGAATCATGGATGCATCCTCCTTCTAGTCAGGTTCATTCCGCCATGGATATGAAGAAGCGGGACGCACCGGCTACTTGGCCAAGTGCATCCCGAACGGACTTCATACCGGGCAGAACGCGAGCTCTCGTCGTTATTCGAAGTAACCCCGGCTGTAGTTGATCATTCCCTGATAGTCGATAAACACGTTCTTGAGATACGGTTTCTTGAGTCCGACGTTCGTGTAGTAGTACAGCGGAAGAATGGCCTGATCCTGCTCGATCATCATGCGCTCTGCCTTTGCCATCAATTCCATCCGTTCCTTGTTATTAAGTGATTGCTTCGCCTCCCGGACGAGCTTGTCGAATTCCGGATTGCTGTAACCGATGTCGTTGTTGCCGCTTCCGGTCATGTACAGATCGATGAAGGACATCGGGTCGTTGTAGTCGGTCGACCATCCGGATCGGGCCATCTGATAGTTGAGCGCGGTGCGGTTTTTCAGGAAGACGCCCCATTCCTGATTCTCGATTTTCACTTTGATGCCGAGATTTTTGCTCCACATGTCAGCGACCGCCTCGGCCACCTTTTTGTGGCTCTCATCGGTATTGTAAGCGAGCGTAAATTCAGGCATAGCGGACAATCCCAGCTCGCTGAGCCCCTTTTGCAGCAGCGCTTTCGCTTCCTCTATATTTTCTTTGAAGTAATCGTCCTTGTGCTCGTTGCGGAATTCGTCCTTCTCGCCGGTGATGCCGGGAGGAACGATGCCAAACGCTGGCAGTTGTCCGCCAAGAGTCACCTTGTCGACAATTAGCTGGCGGTCGATCGCCATCGACAGCGCTTTGCGGATGTTGACGTTGTTGAACGGCTCTTGTTTGTTATTGAACAAATAATAGTAGCTGGAGGCGATACCTTTAATCTCCAGTTCGTCCGGCTTCGTTTCCTTCAAGATTGGAATTTGCTCATTAGGAACGCGTCCGGTCGGCATGCCGGCATAATCAATCTGGTCGGTCTCGTACATGTTCAGCTCCGAGCCCGAATCGGCTACCATGGACATTTGCACCTTGGTGAATTTAATTTCATCCTTGCCGTAGTAATGCTCATTTTTCACCATCTCTAGCGAGCTTTGCTGCTTCCATTCGCTGATTTTGAACGGGCCGTTCGAAATAATGGTGCTCGCCTCAGATGCCCATTTCGGATTGTCTTTGACGGAGGAGTGTACCGGGAAATAGGTCTGGAATGAAAGAAGGCTTAAAAAATACGGAGTGGAGTGTTCCAACTCGACCTCAAGCGTGTTGGCATCGACAGCCTTGATGGCTACCGAGTTCGGGTCGGCGCTTTGTCCGGTGTTGTATGCCTCCGCGCCCTTGATATAGTACAGCTGATAGGCGTACGGCGGCGCTGGCTCCATCTTCGGATCGAGCACCCGCTTCCACGAGAACTCGAAGTCTCCCGCTGTCACGGGGTCCCCGTTCGACCATTTCGCGTCCTTCCGTAAATGGAAGGTGTACTTCGTGCCATCCGGTGATATTTCCCACTTCTCGGCGGTGCCCGGGATGGCTTCGCCGCTCTCGTTGCTTCGTGTCAGACCTTCGAACAAACCATTGAGCACGGCGAATGCCACGTTGTCTTGCGCCTGACCGGGATCGAGCGTCGGCGGGTTCGAATGCAGATTGAAGCGGAAGACTTGCTCCTTTGGCGCTTCGATTTTGTCGCCGGCTTTGTCGCCGCCAGGTGCCGGTTCTGCGGGCTTTTCGTTGTTCTTCGCCGGAGGCGAGGATGAGTCGGTGCCTTGGCCGCTGCTGCCGCAAGCACTCATAAAAGCGCTTACGGCTAGTAATAGTGTCAGCACGACTAGCATGGATTTGCGTCTTTTTCGCATAGCGTACCCCTCTCTTGGTATGAAGTGGTCCACCTGGCCGGAGGCAAGATGATGAAGCAGAATCGATGCAGCCATCGGTGTATACCCTATCATTCTATAAACATGCCAACTCGTCTCTATTTATTCCAGTTTGTGATAAATTTTCATGAAACATGTCATGTAAAGGCGTGGCTTTCCGGCATGGAGCGGGGGGCAGAAGTGGCCTTCGGTTCATGTCAGGCGAAGAGCGCGCCAAAAAACGAGACCGGAAGAGTCCGGTCCCGCTCGAGTCCGCCATTCTGCTGGCGGCGGCTTATGGATTATTCGGTAAAGTCGAACAGAGATACATCGTGCAGCAGTTGAAATCGACACAACCAAAAGAACTTCCAAACCTGGATCATCCCAAGTTGGAGCGCAATGACTATAAATATTTAGAAAAAATTCCCTAGGCAAGCTAAAAATAATGTTATAATTTGGATTGAACATACACACCTTGAGTGGGCGCATTTCCTCCTTGTGAAGGGGGTGGTGCGATGAACATTTCGTTCGGTGAAGTGATAACCTTCGGGATCTTCCTGCTGGCATTGCTGACCTACATCGACAAACGAAAGAAACCCACTCCTAAGGTTTACCGCCTAAGTGGGTTACTTTCTCTTCTTGATCTGATCTTGGAGGGGAAATCCTGCTCAAGATGTTTGTACTGGGGAGCAGCGGGCGGCTGCTCCTTATTTCTATTCTTATCTTAACACACCCCTTTTTTAGACCTCAATAACGGTAATGACTCAGATGATTCTCCATTTTAATTTAGAATGAGGTGCAGGCATGAACGAAATCAACTGCAAGAGCGAATTCATTACAAGAGTGGAACAGATGTTGGAGCATTATCAAAGTCTCTATGACGGAAATGGTCCGTATGTTTTGAATGGTCAATTAACGGCGGATCAAATAGAGGAATTTGAAGCCGCGGCAAAGGTAGTGCTGCCGCAAGATTATAAGGATTTCCTGCTTCATATCGGAAATGGCGGCAAACAAGGCCATCACGACAGACCGTTTCCTCTGTCTCTATCGCACGCGAAGGATTGCATTGAATCCAGTCTAAATACCACTATTGGACTTGAATATATGAGCCTTCCCTTTTCCTTGGAGAGCTGCAATCGATATTTTGGCGATGGCTTTGAAAATATTGATGAAGATCTTGCAGATGAAGAATATGATCAGATGGTTATGGAGGCTTTGCACGGAACGATTACGCTGCATAACGATGGTTGCGGTTATTATATCGTCATGATAGTGTCAGGCGACCATGCGGGCAAGCTTTACTACATTGATACATGTCATGGGCAGGGGACTTTTCCGGTTAGTGATTCATTTAGCGAATATTATATCAAGTGGTTAGATCGTAAAATAACGGAGAGGCTGGCCCACCTGGAACGTAACGATAAATTTTCATGCGTCATTACCAAGGTGAAGTTGGGCGGAAATGTTAGGGATTTGCATGTACGCAAGGATCAGAATCATTATTCGTTTCAGTTTGAATATTTTTGTCCAAGCGACTTTGTAAGGGAAGGCGGATACTCGGAACATACCCGGGTTGGTGATCGGCTCGTGGTTTCCTTATATATGGAGCATAAATCCTGGATGCCTTTGGAGCTTGAAAAAATAGAAGAACAGGATGAACGCGGGGCACTTCAGCCGCTTACCGTCATTGGCGAACGGTCTGAGTATATTGTAATTGGACGGGTAAACCGGTTGTTTATGCATGATCCAGGCGAAAAGTGTTTTCCGTTATATGTGGAAGGGCTGGAACAGGAAGTTTTGGTGAAGGGGATTGAAGAACTCGTTGTTTCGGTAGGGGATGTTTACATGGTAAAAGGACAGTTGAACGGGAATGTTTATAGGATTATGAGATGATGCGTAATGACGATTGAACTAGGGATTTGGAATATGAACGCGTGATAAAATAAGATGAACTATACGCAGTTACGGGAGGTATCCTCATTGATCATTCGACTGGGCAATTTTGAAGTGAATTCCGGACAATTGGTTGTGGCCGATCCTTGTTATGAATTGGATAAGAACACGATCATCATGGGTGTATTGGAACCTGCAATGAATGGAACATGGGTTGGAGAAGTGGAGAAAGTCGAGGTCAGGGATTGGGGTGAAGCCAACGCCAAGTTAACGGCGTATCACAACTCTGTGTCCGAACAGGGAGAATACCTGGAATGGATTAAGTGTCCTTTTGTGGCTGGGGTGGATAGTGGGCAGGCCGGGATTTTTGATATCCGCCAATACCGAATTCCTGATGCGGATGCCGGGCAAGGTGATGTAGATACTGAGAACGAATGGTATCTCACCTGCTGCGATATTACCGAGAGCGGGGAAGAATCGGGCGTCCTGGATGGCGGTGTCGTATCTCGTACCGGCGTAGGCGACGGTGCATACGGCGTGTATAAAGCTGTCAATGAACAGGATCAGGTGGTTGGCGTGAAGATTGTGTTTATTAAGGGCTGACGGGGATGTTGTATGGGGCCAATTATAATCCGACAGTTACAGTTGACGACTTTTTGACGAATCACGTGAACATTCAGCAAAACACAAAAATCTAATACAGAATTCAGCCTAACCGTACATTTTCTTGCATACGGTGCATGTGAGAATGTAAGGATCTAAGATGGAGGAATTAGGACGAAAAAGGGATACGAACGAATCGTGTCCCCTTTTTAATCATGACTGAGGGATGCCGGATGCATTTCCATCCGATGCAAGTTTATCTCCATTTTCAAAGTGAATCCCGATTCGCGATACGATATCAGAAGAGAGTAATGAATGTGCCGCTCCTGTGTCTATAACTAAATGGTCGATTGTCAGAGAGCGTCTTTTATAGAGTATCGTCATGGAGGTTTGCAGCAGATTATCGATATATTCAATTTGCATGTCATCGACTCCTATAGAAAGGGGGCTTTCTCAATTCGATAGCAATTATTTCTTGGCCGGTGTGGTAGACGATATTGTTGTCCTTGCACTTTAAAAGCTCTTTGGTCGCCTCGGATGGTTCTTGAATGGCTCGGACAAGAGCAACCTCGTCAACGTACTGTATGTTATCTTGGGTATGGGAATTGAGGGTTTCCAGCAAGACGTATTGATCGGGATAAATCGAGCGCACCTCATGCCATTGCATTGTTATCACATCCTTTGGGAAATTTCCGTTCAAGCTTATATAGCTAATTATAGCGCACCATTTGAACTAAATGTACCGACATTAAATCCGATGTACCTTTTGGCTGGCGTCTGTCGATCCGGCAAAAAAACAACAAAACGCTTGGACTATGATAAGCCCAAGCGTTTGTTGTATGCTGGTTGAAAAATGATATCTTATTGTGCTTTTACAAATTCAGCCGATTTGATACCAGCTTGGCGACCGAAGATAATGATCTCCGCAACAGAGTTGCCGCCGATCCGGTTTTGGCCGTGCAAGCCGCCAGTAAGCTCGCCTGCTGCAAACAAGCCTGGAATGGCTTCGCCATCTTTATTCAACACTTCTGTGTTCGTATTGATTTTCACGCCACCCATGGTGTAGTGAATCCCAGGGGCGATTTTGATTGCATAGTATGGTCCACTGGATAAGTCGTTGTCCATTGCAGTTGTTCTGCCAAATTCAGCATCCTTTTTATCCTTCACCGCGTTGTTCCATGTATCCAGTGTGGTTTGGAGCTGATCTGCGGGAACACCCATTTCTTTGGCTAATGCCTCGATCGAATCCCCTTGAATTACAAAGCCCATTTTTTCATATTGTTGAATCGCTTTAGCGCGGGATTTTACGCCGGAATCAAATACAAGATAAGCCGATTTTTCAGGCAGTGTATTGATTGCAGCGGTGACATTGTCCCGAGTATCCAGTTCGTTTGCGAAACGTTTACCCTCACTGGAAACGAGGATCGCTCCTTCACCGCGAACCGCTTCCCCAATGAGATAGGATTTCTCTTGCTGTACCGTTGGATGAACTTGGATTTGATCCATATCGACCGTTACACCGCCGAGTTTTTCAATCATCTTGATGCCGTCACCGGTGCTGCCTTCTTGGTTTGTTGTCACAAGACCTTTCAGATCGGAGCGAACCTCGGCAATCATATCCATATTGGAGCCGTAACCGCCGGCTGTAACAACGACAGCATCCGCTGCAATATTTTTCTCATCATTCTGGTCGAAGATAACTTTGACGCCATTTACTTTGCCGTCTTGTTCCGTAATTTCCGTTACATTAGCGTTCACAAAAAGTGGGATTTCTTGTTCTTGTATGTTTTTCAGCAAACCGTTAACAAGGTATTGTCCTACCGCTGAGCCATCTTCAGGACGGTGTGTACGCTTTTCGCTCATACCGCCTGTAATCGTAATATTGTTCAACCGAATTCCAATGGAATCCAGCCAATCGATCGCACTTGCTGAATTGTCAACGAAGAAACGAAGCATCTCTTTGTCGTTTGTATCATGACCGCCTTTTAACGTCTCTTCATAAAATGAATCATTGCTGTCGGTAATGCCTTGCTCTTTTTGGAACTTAGTTTCAGAAGCGTTCATACCCGAAGATGATTTTGTTGTATTCCCGCCAGCAAGCGGCATTTTTTCAAAAATAACCGGGTTCATGCCTTTTTCTTTTGCCTCAAGTGCAGCAGACATACCAGCGCCACCTGCACCGACAATGATAATATCATATTTATCTTTTAGTTGATCGATTGGTGTATAGCCGGCTTGAGACGCCCCCGAAACGGCTTCTGTTTCTTTGTTCTCTTCTTTTTTGTCATTGCCCTGACTCTGGTTTTGGTTTTGGTTCTGGTTCCCGTTGCCGCATCCCGCGATCGCGAGCATGAGAGAGAGAACGAGAATAAGCGTTGTTGCTACGTTTTTTTTCATGTTTGACCCTCCGCTTTTATATGTCTGTTATCTAGATGAACGCGTAAAGAACCCAACAAAAAAGAAGGGAGTAACGGAGAAATTGAGAAGTGGAGGAGCGTGAGCGTCGCCTTTGTTCTCCGAACTTCAAATCTTTCACGGTTACCTCCCCTGTCTGAATCGTTAGTCTTTTAGGTTCACTTCATTTTAATATACTATCAGCTCTATTACCTGTGAATTATTTCACAATTATTGTTGAATTTTGTCGAATTGTCTTCTCGAACAAGTATAAGGTTTTTTTGGATGATGCCCCCCTCCTTTGGAACCGGATGCAGCTTGTACTGATCCAGAACCAGGGCAGCAGCTAACAACGGAATATATGGAATCAGATGTATCTGCAGTCATAAAAGCAGAAATACGGCGCGACTATTTTGGTATGGAGTGGTGTTTCCTAGTTCACCACCTAACATTGTAACAATTTTAACATGTAATTCTAGTTATTTTTATTTACTGGAAGATTATAGTTTGTTAGCTTCGGGGCAAGCCCTGAAATGATCCGACGGGTCACAAACATGTAACTCATTTTACTGTTTGAGGCCCCTTACTTTACTACAATAAGAGTAAGCACGACGGTTCAGGGAAAGGGGCGAAGCGATTGAACGAGAGCCAGAAGTATCAGGTTATCCTCCACGGAATGACAAGTAACAACGTGGCAAAGACGTGCAAGGAATTCGGTATTTCCAGAACTCTGTATTACCGCTGGTATAACGCCTATATGCAGGATGGAATGGCCGGACTTGGCAGGAAGGCCCGCAGACCGGTGATGCCGAATCAGGTGGACAGAAAAACGGAAAAGATTATTTTGCAATATGTGGCACGTTTTCCCCAGGATGGGCCCAAGCGGATCTATTATGAATTACAGGACGAAGGAGTACGGACGGGGGAATCCGGGATTTATAACGTACTACGCAGACACGGGCTAAACCGGAGAGAGGATCGAGAGCGATACGCCAGGGAGATCAAGGCCAAGAAGAGAACAAGCCGGGGAAAATCAAATTCTGCCGGAAACCAGGTGAAGCAGCAAAACCCACTGGACTACAACATGAACAATTCGGATCATGCGAGGCCCGGCTATATTTGTTTTCAGACCATCCAATACATAGGCAAGTTTCCGAAGGCAGGGAAGTTATACCAGTACATCATTTTGGACTCCTACTCGCGACTAGCGCTGGTGAAGCTGTGCAATCAGAAGTCAACGATGGAACTTATTGATTTTATGCGCTTTAAGATCATGCCATTGCTGAGAACCTTTCATCTGGAGATCGATAATCTGGTAACCAACAAAAGCCAGGAATTCTCGACAGCCTGGGAGCGGGGAAACCACATGTATACAGAATATCTGCACAAGCACAACATTAACTCCGTTACCTTTGGCGCCGATCATCCCGAGGTATTTCAACCTTTGCATGAATTCACTACGGTTCTGGGAAAAGAATTTTATAAACCGGTTTGGCACGAGGGAAGAATAGATTCCTTTGACACGCTGGAGCAGCACTTAAATGAATACATGAATTACTATAACTATATCCGTCCTCTCGGGGAGGGGAATAACCAAGGTAAGATCCCTTCTGACATTGTGCTTGATTTCAGAGGGGTTCAGGGGCCATTGCCGCTCTGGTTGTATACAAGGAGATGAGGGATATGATCAGGGACGGTGAAAAAATCGGGATCGTAGGTGCGGGAATCTCCGGCGTGACCCTCGCTTATGAATTGGGCAAGAAAGGTTACCGCCACGTGACGATTATGGAACAAGGGGACCGGGTTGGTGGCAAATGCCACTCGATCGAATACAAGGGGAAAACCTATGAAATGGGCACCTTGATTGGTCTGCCGTCATACAAAATGACGATGAAGCTAATGGAGGAGTTTGATCTGCAGGATAAGGGCCCTCTGCTGGATCGTGGATTTTTCAACAGGGACGGGTATACAACCTCGCAAATTCCTGTAGAGCAACTGTCGGACTTTGCCAGAGAGTTCAAACATCTTCCGGAGCTGCTGGGTCGCTATGAATTCATTAAAGCCCCGGGGTTTGCCAATATTCCGCTGGAGCTATGCAAGCCTTTTGCCGCCTGGTGTGATGAGAACGGGTTGTTTGTACTCAAACAGGTGTTTATGCATTATTTCAGCGCATTTGGTTTTGGTAGCATCGATGAGGTCCCGGCGGCTTATGTTATGAAGCTGCTTAATTACGATAACCTCATGTCATTCATTGAAATCACCCATATGATTTCCTGGCCCCAAGGGGTAACGGAGCTTGTCAAGCGCATGGGCGATCAGGCTTCGGATCTGCGGCTTACGTGCGGGGTGAATCGTATTGACAGGGAAGAGCCAGGCAGAGTCAGGGTTGAAACCGATCAAGGGACACTGTACTTTGACAAAGTAATTTATACAGCCTCACTGCGAGATTTGCCAGACAAGGTGGATATGGCTCACGAAGACCGTAAGCTGCTGGAGAGCATTATTTATGAGCGGTTCCGCGTTTACGCCTACAGGGTTGACAACATGCCGAAGCTGTCAGGTTACATTCCGGGTAATATGGGACCAGGACGCAAGGGCCAAATGATGGCTTGGTATCACAGATGGGCGGATCTGGCAGAGACGGATCTGATCACCGTATATGTGGCGGAAAGCGAAAGCATGAGTGATTCCGAAATGCGGGAGAGCATCGAGGCTACGCTTGCCAGTCTGGGGGGAGAAAATATCCGGCTTTACATGATGAAGTGCTGGAATCATTTTCCCCATGTGGACACGGACGCCCTCCAGAGAGGCTTCTATACACAGCTTGAACATATGCAGGGAAAATACGGCATCTACTTTGCGGGGGAAATCATGAATTTTCCTACGCTTGAGAACTGCATAATCTATGCCAAATCTTTGGTTGAACGGTATTTCTGACCTGCTGCAGCGTGTGTTATTCTGCAATATTTTACTTTCAAGTTCTGTTTACACTATATTACAATGAATTCCATGATTCGCAAGCGGAGTTGCCGTGAAGGGAGCCCTACTGAAAAAGTGTAAACCTACCTTTAAAGCAAAGTCCGCGGGCCCTTGTCCTGAAAGGAATCCCGGGATTTGATGCTTAGTCTGCCAAGCGCTATATTCAAGGCAGATAGGGATTGCATCATTGCAAAAGGAGGGTTATGCATGTTTTTTTTCGAAGCGATGCCTTGGTACTCGGTCTTGATGTGGTTTGTGGTGCTCGGGGGTTTAATGCTTGTGAATGAATTGGCGCGGATGAGCAAATGGGTGTCTCTGTTTCTCTTTCTTGTGCTGCCGATCATTCTGACGTTTGCGGTATGGCCGAATACAGCGGGGGAAGGATCTAGCGTAGGAACCTGGTTCCATTGGGTCAAAGTTTATTCCGCACTGGCAGGTTGTCTTGGTTTTATGGCCTTGAGGTACATTAAAGGGTGGGACAAGAACAAGTACGTCTTGATGTTCCCAGCTTTCATTCTCGCTCTCAATATTCTTGAAGCGGTGATCCGCGATTTCCAGGTGTACAGTTTAAATGGAATTGTGGACGGCGTCATGATGATCGGCGGACCATGGAATATTATGAACGGAATCGCCGGTTTGTTGAACATTATTACTATTTCCGGTTGGATGGGCATTATGGTTAGCAAAAACCGGTCCAAGGACATGGTATGGCCGGATCAGCTTTGGTTTTGGATCATTGCTTATGATATCTGGAATTTTGCTTATGTGTACAACTGTGTGTCCGACCACTCGTATTATGCAGGTGCAGCGTTGCTGCTCTCCTGTACGATTCCGGCATTCTTCTTTAAGAAGGGTGCGTGGCTGCAGCACCGTGCTCAAACGCTCGCAATCTGGATGATGTTTACGATGTCGTTCCCGGCATTTGTCGGAGAGTCCAAATTTGCGGTACAGTCCTCCCACAGCGAAACAGCATTGTGGGTGGCAAGCGCCTTGTCCCTGGCCGCAAATATCGCGGTATTCGTATATCACTTCTACAAGATTTCCAAGCATAAACGCAATCCGCTCAAGGTGGAAGTGTATACGGATTTGAAAGCATATCAAGCGGTCGCCGAGCATAATTAAAGACCTCGGGCCGGTAAGAGAAAGAGAAGCTGCAGCGTTGTAGCTTCTCTTTTTGTTGTCCGGCGGTATGATGAGTTGACTCTAGGAAATCAGTTGCGGCTGACACCTAATCCTTCTATGTTGTTGACACTAGGATATGAACAGCAGACAATGAAAGAACTCTTAAATATTCTTTTTCATAATTATTTTGACTGGATTAAGCTTGGTGGTGTTCTACATGATTCATTTGATTATGGCGATTCAAATCATGAGTTTCTTTTTTATTTTTAAATCGATTTCTCGCTATCCCTTTACATTCAAGGAGACAATCGTTTGGCTGGTGGTATTTTTAATGGTCGGGTTTGTATCTACCTATTTTATCGGGATATGGGGCGCCATTACGCTATTTATCTGTTTTATGGGCATATCCTACTTTAAAAGTCCAAGAAACTTTACCGCTTTAGGTGTTTTTTACGGAGCCTATGCTTTGATCATGAATTCATTTTTAGGTTATCTTGTGTCCAATCCGATCACATGGTTGGTTGAATTTGTTTTTAGGCAATCATCTGCCAATACCGAATATCTTCCGTATCTTTTCACAGCTATGGCGCCGCCTATTATCAATGAAGCTGGGCTGCGATTGGTGCGTCACTATGTTCCCCAGCTCAACAAAGAAATCTTACAGGAATTCAGCAAAGTCATACTTTTGCCAGTGATAATCCTTTTAGTCATCATTATCATTTCGGTATATCCGATTTTATCGATTGGCAATAGAACTGGCGATTATAATTCCGTACATAGAACATTACTCTTAGGCATGTGGATGCTGTTTATCGTTGCTTTGCTGTATATGCTCATTCAATACAATCATATTCAAAGAAGGGAAATAGAAAAATCGAAGAGCGAGCAATTGGCACAGCTAAAGGATTATGCAGCACAGCTGGAAAAAATATATGATGAATTCAGAGGGTTTCGTCATGATTATGCCAACATCCTATTAACTCTGGAGGATGGGATCAAGAGGGAAGACTGGGAGCAGGTCAAACAAGTGTATGAAAATACGGTTAAGCCAACCGGCCAATTGATGCGTAAAAATGAATATAGCTTTGTGAAACTACGAAACTTACATGTATCTGAGGTCAAAAGTATTTTGGCAGCGAAAATTATAATGGCCCAGCAAATGAAAATCGATGTTACGTTGGAAATTGAAGAAACCATTCATGACATTCCGATGGATTTGATTTCTTTTACACGGATTCTCTCCATTTTATTGGATAATGCGATTGAAGCAGCGGCGAAAACCGAAGCACCCAAGCTTTGGATTGTGTTTCTGGAAGACCGAAGCATTCAACGAATTACAATTGAAAATAGCTGTGGAGAAAATGTCAGTTTACGACGACTGGGAGAACGAGGATATTCAACCAAAGGCAAGGGGCGTGGCCTGGGCTTATACAATGTGCAGCATATATTAAAACAGCATAAGTTTGCTTCATTGGAAACAGAGGCCGGGTCTAATGTATTTTCACAAACGCTAATTTTAAGAACTGGAGAACGGTAATGAACATATTTATATTAGAGGATAACCTTATCCAGCAGCAGCGCTTAGAACGAATCATAAAAGATTTGTCGTTAAAGCATCAGATACGGTACCGAAGTCTATTTTCGACCGCAAAGCCTGATCATTTATTATCACAAATTGACAGTGCTGCCGATCATCAATTGTATTTTCTAGATTTAGAGATCAAAAATGAGAAGCATACCGGGCTTGAGGTTGCTAAGGAGATTAGATCAAAAGATCCCTACGGTACGATCGTTTTTGTCACGACTCATTCCGAATTAGCGCCAAAAACCTTTGCATATCGTGTAGCTGCTCTGGATTTTATTGAAAAAGAACTACAAGAAGAAGAGTTTATTCTCAAAGTGGAAGCGTGTCTGTTGATTGCCGATGAGCGCCGAACCATTCCTGTAAGTTCTGATAACTTTTCCTTTGAAAATAAATACACCAGTTTTCAAATTCCTTTTTCAGATATTCTCTATTTTCAGACCATGGAAATTGCTCATAAAATAAGACTAATCACCAAATCAAAAGCGATTGATTTTTATGCGGAATTAAATGAAATTGTGGATTATGACAAACGCCTCTTCCGCTGCCATCGAGCTTTTGTCGTTAATTTAGCGAATATTAGATCCGTTGATAAGAAGAATAAACTCGTCTTGTTTGATCATGATGAAAGCTGTTCTGTTTCAAGAAGATTGCAGAAGGAAACGATTGAAAGAATGGAAGCTATAAAACAAAAACAGTTTCCTGATTAAGATTTTATACGAAGTGCTAGAAGCTATTGCTCTAATGGCTGCTGGCACTTTTTTTATTTGGAAAGGATCAAAAAAGTACCGTTTACGAAGGTTAAAGGACTGTTTGTGATATGGCTATCCTGAAAGAAAGACAAAGCCCTTATGCTGTAAATGTAGCAGGAAGTAGAATCACGTCTCAGCGTGGTTTAAAACGATCAACTCAACTAAAGCAAAGTAAGGGGCGAGAATTATTGAATACGATGATCCAAATCAAACAACTGTCCAAAGCATATAAAGGCGGCGAAGTCGTCTCAAATGTAACGATGCATATTGAAAAAGGTGAAATTTACGGTTTCCTAGGACCGAATGGTGCAGGGAAAACAACCATTATGAAAATGATTCTAAATTTAGTGAAGCCTACATCAGGTGAGATTGTGGTGTTTAATCAGCCTGTATCACATACGTCTTATCAATACTTAAAAAAGATCGGCAGTATTATTGAATACCCCGTTTTTTATGAACGTCTAACCGCAGCTGAAAACTTAAGGTTTCATTGTGAATACGCTCAGTATGATGGTGAGAATCGAATTCAGGAAGTGTTAGGAATTGTTGGTTTACAAGGGGTGGGAGATAAAAAAATACATGATTTTTCATTAGGAATGAAACAGCGGTTAGGCATTGCCAGAGCCATAATTACAAAGCCGGAGATTTTGATTTTAGATGAGCCGATTAATGGTTTAGACCCTGTGGGAATTAAAGATATTCGGATGCTTTTACTGAAGCTAAAGAATGAGTATGGTATGACAATTTTAGTCTCCAGTCATATTGTTTCAGAGATGGAATCGATTGCGGATACGATCGGAATTATTAATCATGGAAAATTAATAAAGGAAGCTAAAATGTCGGAAATCAGAAAAGAAAGCAATTTAGAGGAGTATTTCCTAAATCTTATCGACGGAGGCATACAACATGTTTAAACTTATGAGATTAGAATGGGAGAAAAACAATCTAGCAGGGTATTGTGCAAGAGCTGTGATTTGTATGATTATTATTTTTGGAATGGTAGCCGGAATGGCTTTATTGGCAAACGCTCAAAATGAACCTATGTTTTCAAATTTTACAGAATTCATGTCATTGGCTAATATCTTCGTTCGCATTACCTTTGTCGTTTTTTCAAGCATCATCATTTCGAGATTAGTGATTGACGAATATAGGAGCAAAACCATTCAATTGCTATTTACGTATCCCTTGCAACGCAAAAAAGTGATTCAAGCAAAGTTATTGATCGTTCTTAGCTTCTGTTTTTCTTGTGTAGTGATTTCCACATTAATCATTGAAGGATTGACAGTCGTATTGAATCCGATGCTTCATTTATTCGAAACACCCGTGTCGATGGGAGAAATGTTGGCTACCATTCCATCGATCTTAATCGCTTCAGCGATGACAGCTGGCTTAAGTCTTATTCCTTTGTATTTTGGTATGCGTAAAAAGTCAACGGCCACAACAATTACGAGTGCAGTAATTATCGGAACACTTCTAAATGCGATGGTTTCGGATGGAAGCCGCAGTTCTGTATCGATGTTTCAATTTATCGGCGTTCCTGCTATTTTTGGTTTGTTTGGTTTAGTCGTCGCTTATCTATCGTATCGTAAAATTGATAGAATAGATCTTTAAGAGAGGTAGTCATGAAAACAAATAAATGGATTTGGTTATTAACGGTAGTTGCTTTGGTAGGAGTACTTTACATTACTTCGCAAATTGGATCTGAAAAGTTGGAGATCACAGAACACATCCCATCGGAAGAAGTTCAGAGCATCGAAATCACGAATGATTCATGGGATATTGAAGTGAAAGAATCGACAGACAATGAAGTTCATGTAGACATTAATGGTAAGCAGAAGGATAAGAAGAAAGTTCCTGTTTCAGTGACTCATCAAGATCATAAATTAATCATTCAACAAAATAAACAAATTGGTGGGGCGTTATCGGCCTTTACTTTTGAAAAAGAGGGAACCATCACGATTTTAGTACCCAAAAATACAGTAGAACAAGTTACATTGATCAATAAAGAAGGAGATCTTGATATTCATACGTTAGCCTCCCAAAAGCTAACCGTTAAAAATCAAGCGGGTAATGTGAAATTCAATCAAGTTGAAGCAGATTCAGGAGTTCTTAATCTAATTGTTGGAGACTTAACCGTAAACAATAGCTCATTTGGGAATTTAGACGTAGTTGCCAAGGCTAATGATCTTTATTTTAACAATACAACCAGTACAACCAGCTCCGTTTGGAATGTTTTTTCTGAAAAAGGTGAAATCGTTCTAAAGGGGATCGATGAAAAAGGTGAATTGAACGTTGAAACAAAAACGGGTGATATTCAAGTTGGTTATTCATCTGCGCCATCCAGCCTGAAAGTAGCAGTAGAAAATACTAAAGGAGATACAACGGTTAACTTGGCGAATCTCTCAACTACGAATAATACAGACGAGGAAATAAATGGAATGATTGGCGCTGGAGAATATCTATTGCATCTCAAAAGTCATTCAGGAAACATTGCGATTAAATAAAGGCATGCTGCTCTGCATTGCCCCAAATCAGCAGGTTTATGAGTCATTTTCTTATGCCAAGTCAACCAGTATCTCTATAGTCAATGCATATTCATTCTGGTACTATTTTTATAATCTACCGGACACATTCCTACTCGGTTTTTAAACAGGCGGCTGAAATAATATTGATTCATATAGCCTACTTTGATCGCCAAATCACCGATTTTGATATTTTGCATGGAGTTATCCAATAATTCCTTCGCTTTCGAGATGCGGAGCTCAGTCAAATACTCCAGAAAAGATACCCCAACCTCTTTTTTCATTCGTTTACTCAAGTAATTCGAATTAATATGAAATAACTCCGCTACATGAGGTACGGCCAGTTCCGGATCATTGTAATGATAGTGGATATATTCGGTTATTTTCACCATAATTGGCGAGAGATCACAGGAATTCGGGAGCGATTCCTGTGCCATCTCTTTTTTAAGCTTCGTAACTTTGTCAGGATGAAGACTGCACAAGTGATCGTGTAACTTAGCAAGCATTCGGTTTAGATCGCTCTTGGGTACCGGCTTCAGTAAGTAATCATAAGCATGCAATTGCAGGGCTCTTTGCGCATATTTAAAATCATCGTACCCACTAATGATCACCACGACCATGTCAGGATAACGACTCGCTACAAGTTGGACCAGATCAAGACCATTCAAACCCGGCATGTTAATATCCGCTAGTAATACGTCTGGTGTAGATTGCTCGATTAGAGACAGCGCCTCAGTAGCATTCCTTGCTTCTCCTGATGGTTCAAAAGGCAGCCGACTCTCTTGGATAAATTTCCGTAAGCCATTACGGATAATTTTCTCGTCATCCATGATTAGGACTTGCCACATGATTTGTCACCTCCAAGCGGTATATTTATCGTCATACAGGTTATACCTTGTCCACTACTGATCTGCAAACCGTAAAGCTCACCATAAGCAAGTTTGATGCGATGGCTGACACTATATAGACCGAATCCAATCTCTTCGTTTCTGTCTTTTTTTCCGTTCCGCAACGTCTCCTGAAGTGATGCCAGCCTGGATTTAGGAATGTCTACTCCGTTATTCTGGGCGGTGACGATCAGTTGATCCCCTCGTTCATATGCACGAATTGATATTTTACTTTTCTGGTTTGTCAGCGGCTTGATTCCGTGATAAATCGCATTTTCAACGAGTGGTTGAAGGATGAAGCGAATGATCTGTTGTTGTTCCAAATGCTTGTCATAGCTCAATTCGTAATCCAGAATATCATCATACCGAACACATTGGATATTTAAGTAGCTCTCGACATGTTGAAATTCTTGTTCCAGTGTTACAAATTGACTGCCGCTGCTGAGCCCAAGCCGGAAATACGTGCTTAAGGATTCTACAATGTCCACCACATCATGTGCGTCATGACTTGCAGCCATCCATTGAATCGTATCTAGTGTATTATACAGAAAATGGGGCTTAATCTGTTCGTGAATCATCTGCAGCTCCAGTTCCTTCTTTTCTTGCTGGGATTGATACAGCTTAATGAGCATTTGATTGAAGCTGCGCCCTAACTCTCCAATCTCATCGCGCCTTTTATCGTTAGAACGCACGCTCCAGTCACCGTCTTCCACTTGTCTCATCAATTGACGCAGCGCCTGAATCGGCTTCGCTATGGAAGAGCCCAGCAATAGGACGAGAATCAAAAAGAAGATACCTACTACAGTTCCTACCATAAGAGCCGACCGCTGGGTCTTCGTCATACCTTGGGTAAGCTGGGATTTCGGCACTTGGAATATGAGCTTCCAGCCCGGAACACCGGCAATCGAAGCTGTAAAGGTAGCCATGTTAGCTCTGGAATCTTCCAGTTCTGGAAATTCCGAATTGACGATAAGCCACCCTCTGCCGTCATACACCAGAATGTCTTGGGCGATTTCTTTCATTTTACCGATAGGAACGGCGGCTGCGATGTAAGCTGTATCTTCATTTACTAGCGGTCCAACACGGTATAGAATAACGACAATCTCTGCTTCGTTGGCTCTAGAAACAATAACGTTACTTACAACGTAGGGAGCATCCGACGAAATCAGTTCTTTATAATAGTCTCGCGTTAATATAGAGAAAGACTTGCTATCTGGCGTCCAAGAGTTTCCTTTGAGATCAACAATCCGAATGGACTCGTAGTCATGGCCTCGTCGTTGCTCTAGCTTGCGACTTTCGCGTAACAGCTCTTCTCGAGTCCAGTGGTGATCAGAAGCAAGGGTGGCGAGCATTTCGACTTCTCCAATCCGCTGCTGAAACCAATAGGATATTTGTTCGCTCCGGGCATTGACGATTTGCTGTGTCAGTGATTCGTTGAGTGGGACGACCGTTCGTTCCATCTCTATGTATATGGAGCCTAACAACGCAAGGAATAGTAAGAGAAAGCATCCTCCGGCATATAATGTAATTTTTCGTTGTATTGAGTGCATGTCTTCATTACATCATGTTGCATTCCATCTTTAAATGAGAAGTATCACTTGTCCAAAAAGTATAAATAAAATCCGAATTGTGCAAATACTTTTGGAGATGCATAGCCTATAATACACATTGTACATTTTTTCACAATGTCAAAATACTTCGTACAAACAGTATTCAGGGGAGGACCTATGAAAAGACACACAGGAAGAATTTTGTCCATTATTATGGTGCTGGCACTTGTATTTACGATGGCCGCTTGCGGCTCGAAAGACAACGCAAAGGAAGCATCGAATGGTACGACGACGGCCATTGGGGTAGGTAGTGGTAAGCACGGTGACATTAAAGTTGAGGTAACCTTTACGGATGAGAAAATTATGGATGTGAAGGTTCTGGAGCAGAAGGAAAATGAAGTTCTATCGGAGCCTGTATATACCCAATTGAAGGAAAATGTCATGCAGGCAAATAGTGCAGATGTAGATGTTATTAGCGGATCTAGTGTGACGAGCGAGGGGTATTTGGATGCAATTCAGGATGCGATTGCTAAATCGGGAATTACGCTGGTGGCAGGCAGTGGAACAGCTGATGCGAAACAGACCGAAGAGTCGGAGCAAACATACGATGTCGTCGTGATCGGCGCGGGCGGTGCCGGCTTTAGTGCAGCGTTTGAAGCAGCAGAAGCCGGAAAAAGCGTAGTTATTCTGGAGAAGATGCCGACCGTTGGCGGTAACACATTGATCTCCGGTGGGGAGATGAATGCTCCTGACAACTGGGTTCAGCATGAACTTGGCATTACCGATGATAGCCCAGAATTATATTATGAGGATACGATGAAGGGTGGCGACAATCTAGGTCAGCCGGAAATCGTGAAGATTTTGTCCGAGCAAGCACTGGGTTCAGCCGAATGGTTACGTGACGAGGTAAAAGTGGAGTTTTTATCCGATCACCTCTTCCAGTTCGGGGGACATTCCCGCAAGCGTGCACTTATTCCTGTCGGCCATACAGGAGCGGAATTGATTACGAAGTTCAAGACCAAGGCCGAAGAACTTGGAGTTAAGATCAAGACGAACATGAAAGCTGAGAAACTACTAACGGATGAGAGCGGTAAAGTAGTTGGCGTTGAAGCGAGTACAAATGGTCAAAAGGTGACCTTCAATGCGAACAAAGGCGTTATCATAGCGACCGGTGGATTTGGCTCTAATGTTGAGATGCGTAAGAAATATAATCCTGAGTTGGATGAGAGCTATATGTCTACGGACACGCCAGGGACGACGGGTGACGGGATTGTTATGGCTCAAGCCATTAACGCAGATATTACGAATATGGAGAATATTCAAACCTATCCGATCTGTGACCCTATTACAGGTGTAATCTCACTTGTGGCCGATTCTCGGTTTGATGGTGCGATACTGATTAACCAAGGGGGAACACGGTTTGTAGAGGAATTGGAACGACGCGATGTCATATCTAAGGCTATTCTAGCACAAGAAGGGCGTTACGCTTACCAATTCTGGAATCAGGAAATCGCCGATATCGGCAAGACGATCGAAGTGCACCAAGATGAGTATGATCAATTAGTTAAAGAAGGAATGCTCTATAAGGCTGACACGATTGAAGATGCGGCTAATTTCTTCAAGGTAGATGTAGAAACATTGAAAGAGACTATAAGCAAAGTCAACGAGTATGCGAAGACAGGCAAGGATCTTGATTACAACCATCGTGGCGGTTTGGTATCGCTGGAAAAAGGCCCGTATTATATTCAAAAAGCGGTTCCGTCGGTCCATCATACAATGGGTGGATTGGTCATTGATACGAAAGCACGTGTTCTGTCCACAGAAGGCACGGTTATTCCGGGACTGTACGCTGCTGGAGAAGTGACAGGCGTTGTTCATGGTGCGAACCGTCTGGGCGGAAATGCCATTTCTGATATTATTACTTTCGGCCGGATTGCTGGTCAGGAAGTCGCAAAGTAGATGTACTTTTAGTCGACAACGCGAAAAAGATGGAAGCTTTAAGACAAAAAGAGTTCCTAATTAAGGCTCTTTGAAATTCATTTTATAAAAAGATTCATATGAAGTGCTAGAAGCTATTTCTTAAATGGCGGCTGGCACTTCTTTTTCTTTATTTTGGTCAAAAGCCTTATTTTATGAATGCAGCAATAGGCAAGACCAAACCTCAATCAAAAGTAGTTTGGAATTGTCAAATCTAAGCGGGAATAAGGAGCGGACAGAATAATGGATACCATGATCCAAGTGCTGGAGAGAATTCATTACAAGTCAAAAGTCATTCAGGAAGCATTGGAATTCAATAAAAGAATGCTATGATATTGATATAACAGCTATCAAGGAGGATACATACATGATAAAAGCAATCGTCTTTGACTTTGATGGATTGATCATCGATACGGAAACCGTATGGTACAATGCGTTTAAAGATGTGCTTCGAGACTATGACTTGGATTTTCCGATGGAGGTATTTACGAAATGTGTAGGTACGCATGATAGAGCAATTCATGAATTCATTGAAGAGAAGCTGGGTCTGGAAAGCATCGAAACGATTATAAATTTAGCGAAGGAAAAGCACAGCTCCAAGGTGGATCTGCTGGAAATCAGAGAAGGCGTGAAGGACTACTTGTCCGCAGCGAAGGAGATGGGGCTCAACATAGGCCTGGCTTCAAGTTCCAACCGGGAGTGGGTTGAAGGGTTCCTGACAAAACTTCAGATCATTGACTTCTTTGATACGATCAAGACGGGAGACGAAGTTGAAAAAGTGAAGCCAGACCCGACGCTGTACATAAACGCGCTTGAGGCTTTGAATGTTAAAGGTAGCGAAGCTATAGCTTTTGAGGATTCGGCCAACGGAGCAAAAGCCGCCATCGCAGCGGGCATGAAATGTGTTATCGTGCCTAATGAGGTGACCAAGGAGATTAGCTTCGAGAAATATCATTTAAGAATTAATTCTATGGGTGACATGAGTTTAGCCGAGGTTATTAAACATATAGATAACGATGCAGCCGTGTAGTGGAAATCAAATAACACGAGCCAGTAACAATACGGATCATTTAGAGAAAGCGCCAATTATCGGCGCTTTTTCTTTTGGCTCAAAGCTATATCATATTCCATAATATTACTGTCTTAAAGTATAATTCAAATAAAAATACACCAGAAAATCTCGTAAAGGAAACACCTTAAATGAACAACGAATACGGCAAAAGAATGAATGCAGTCATTCAGTACATCAAGGACAATAGTTCTGAACGAATTACGCTGGATGAGCTAGCGGAGCATTCTAATTTTTCGAAGTTTCATTTTAGCCGAATATTTACGTCGATCGTGGGCGTAACCCCCATCGCATATGTGAATCAGGTTCGTCTACACAATTCGATACAGTACTTAACAAATAGTGACCGGACAATTTTAGACATCTCACAGCTTTGTGGGTTTGAGTCGGTAACAACTTTTAACACGGCATTTAAGAAGTTTTATAATCAGACGCCGAGCGAAGTTAGAGCAAGCAGGAGTAATGATAGCAATATTTCATTAATAGTTAGCAAAAATGAGAAAGAGTTATTCCATCCTCTGAATTACGATGAACACAGAAAAATAAGTCATTTTCTGAGGAGGATATGGGATATGAACGTTACGATCAAGGAGCTTCCTGCGTACGAGGTTGCATATGTCAGGCACATTGGCAGCTATTTGGACACCCATCTGGCATGGAGCGTATTAGGGAAGTGGGCCAATGAGCATCAGATTACCCCAATGAGTCAGTATTTTATCGGTATTTCGCTAGATGATCCTGCCACGGTGGAAGAATCCGAGTGCAGGTATGATGCTTGTGTCACATTGCCAGAGGATTTTGTTAAAAAGATTACAGATGTGGTTCAGTTTAAGACGCTGAGTGGCGGAACGTATGCCTTATATAACTTCTACGATACGGTCGACAAGCTGGCTATCGCGTACCAAAGCTTGTTTGATCAGTGGCTGCCGAACAGCGAGTATGACTCTGACGATAGACCATGCCTTGAGTTCTGTATGAATGATCCTGCGAACGATAAGGAAAGGAAATGTAAGGTTGAACTTTACATCCCTATTAAGAAGAGAATCTTGGCAGAGAGGGGATAAACCATGAATATCGAGGCCGTGATCGGGCAATTTCCTGTGATACAATCAGACTCGCTTATTTTGAAGAAGATTAATGAGAGCCATCTGGAAGAGGTATATGCCATTTACAGCAATGACAAAGTGTTTGAGTACTGCGGCATCATTCCTAAACATAACAAAAACACCGTGAAGTCGATGATCGGACATTTTGAAAGGGATTATAACAAGAGAACGAGAGTTAAATGGGGTATATTCAGCAATCAAAAACCTGAGCGGCTGGTTGGCATTATTGAAGCTTCTGACTTTAATCGAAAAGTGAATATGGTAACCATCGGTTACTTTTTGGCGGAATGTAATTGGGGAAATGGGATCGCTACGAACGCAGTTGCGATGCTGCTTCAATATTTGTTCGATGAAGTGCAGGTCAACCGGATTCAGGCTGAGGTGATGCCGCCGAATGAAAGATCCAGAAAAGTATTGTTAAAGAACGGCTTCACGAAAGAAGGCATGTTAAGACAAGCGTCCTTATGGTCAGGAAAAGGAATTGTTGATCTGGAGATTTACAGCATTTTGAAACAAGAGTATGAAGAGAAGTAATAGTAGATTCTTGTTTACAAATGCTGGAGATACGATTAGACTGGGGATGCCAAAACATACCTATCCATTTGGAGGCGAAATGTAATGGAGAAGCACAATCGGGAAGAAGTATCCCCACATCAATTAGATCAAAATATGAAGGCCCAGAACGTTGCGACAGATGAACTGACGTGGCATTCTCCGCTCGATGAGCCGTTCAGAGTATCCGGACTAGCCTGGTTTGAAAGTAATCGACTCTACCGTAGACTTCCGGCAGTCCCTGATTATCCGATACCGCCTGCTGTTGATATTTTAGCCAACTGTACGTCAGGTGGCCGGATCCGGTTCCGTACCAATTCACGATACATATCCGTACGAGTTCGCTTGACAGCGGGATCGGGCATGTATCATATGCCCCCAACCGGGGAATGCGGTGTAGACGCTTACACAGGCGGACCGGGTAACTGGTTATTTGCGGGTACAGCGAATTTCACGGCTGGTCAACTGGAATATGAGAGTCGGCTATTCGTTAATGATAGCAGGGAGTGGCGCTCATATATGCTGAATTTGCCGCTCTATCAAGGGGTAAAAGAAATGTGGATCGGTCTCGATTCAGAAGCGGAAATCTCTCCACCGGAATCCTATGAGTCGGACAAAAGAATTATCTTTTACGGCACCTCGATTACACAAGGTGGATGCGCGGCACGTCCAGGCATGTCCTATACGAATATTTTGAGCCGTAGAATAAACCGTGAGTTTATCAATCTAGGCTTTTCCGGAAACGGGAAGGGAGAGCCTGAGCTTGCACATATCATAGCGCAGATTGATAATCCGGCCTGTCTGGTCATTGATTATGAAGCCAATTCCTGTGGCACGGAACAGTACAAGAAAACGCTGCCTGTATTTATCCGAATTTACCGTGAAGCTCATCCGGATGTTCCGATTATTCTCGTCTCAAGATTTCCATACGGTGCAGAAAGGTTTAAGCCGGAGCTTGTTCAGGAGCGGCTGGAGCGAAGGGATTTCCAAGCTGATCTGATACAGAGTCTGACGGATGCAGGTGACCACAGACTTACCTTTGTTGATGGAACCAACCTGCTGGGTAGCCATCCGGGTGAGGCCACGGTAGATGGCGTTCATCCGACGGACCTCGGCTTCATGATGATGGCCGATTACCTGGAACCGATCTTCAAGCAGGTTCTTGCGGGTGCTGATCAAACATAAAGACATAAAAAAGATGACTTCCTACGGAGCAATCCGGAAGTCATCTTTTTGCATTTGTGAAGTTATTATCTATTCTAACCGATACGTTGCAAACGGCTTTCCGTGAACAAACGGATCACTTACCTCATCCAATTTCTTGCCAAGCTCCGGATCGATATGAATGTCCAGGCTTTGCATATTGCTTTCCATCTGATCGGTACGAGTAGCGCCTACAATGACCGTGGAAACGGCGGGGCGGTTCATAAGCCAGGCCAGTGAAAGGGCGCTTGGCGTATGACCGTTCTCTTCAGCCAGACGGCTTACCTGCTCTCCAAGCTGGATGTTCTTATCTTCCAGGAACCGGTTGAAGTTCGGGTCGGTTTCCGCCCGGGAACCGGATGGGACTTCTCCGCTACTGCTGTTATATTTCCCGGTCAGAATCCCGCCCGCCAACGGGAAATACGGAATAATGCCGACACCCTGATCCAAGCATAACGGAACAAGTTCAAGTTCTGGCGTACGGTCCGCCAGTGAGTAGCTAGTCTGGGTGGAAGTGTAGCGGATATAACCGTTTCGTTCGCTGATCCCGATCGCTTTCATGATTTCCCATGCAGCATAATTCGAGGCGCCAACATAACGCACTTTTCCAGAAGAGACCATGTCATCGAGCGTCCGCAGCGTTTCCTCTAGCGGTGTGTTCGGATCGAATGTATGGATTTGATACAGGTCTACATAATCGGTTTTTAACCGACGCAAGCTGTGCTCCAACTCCTGCATGAGATGATAGCGCGATGAACCCCGTTCGTTCGGTCCGTCAGCTCTTGGAAGTCCGGCCTTTGTTGCCAGTACGGCATTATGGCGTCTGCCAGCCAGCGCCTCCCCAATGATTCGCTCCGATTCAGTATTGGCGTAAATATTGGCCGTATCGATAAAATTAATGCCATGATCCAGCGCGTGATGGAGAATACGGGTGGACGTTTCCTGGTCAGCGCGTTTGCCGAAAGCGTTGGTTCCGAGCCCCAATTGAGAGACCTGGAGTCCACTCTGCCCAAGACGGCGATATTGCATAATATCCGCTCCTTTAGTGAGAGTGATACCAGACTCATAGAACCAATGCTCCGTCCCTGTTTACCACTTGGATTATAGGTTATCTGAACGAGGGCTGGCTAAGAGTCTGTTATCCTTAGATAATCCCAGTATAACCAATCTGCTCGTGCTGGTCCAAGCTTCGGCGGACTATGCGAATGATCTATTTCGATACCGTCGAAATAGATCATATCGCGCAAGTCATCCAGAGCGTTGGTGCGGCGTACCATGACGTCGGATGACCATATCAGGACAATGTAACGTCAGGGTTTACGGTAATCTCGAACGCCCGATGCCAGATATAGTTCGGGTTCTCATATGCAGTTGAGGCACTGGCATATTCCACATAGGACCATGTCCCCCCGCAGATTTGGCGGATACTGCATGAGGCAGAGGCTGGCGACTGTCCAATTCGGAAGGCATTCTTGGACGCAAGAGTTTCGGTGTGTGTCTGCACTCGATCCCGTAAGACATCAAGTACATAATTATAATCGCTCTCTGAATTGAAGAGCAGAAAATTCGCATCAGAGTATGGAATGTTCGTATATAGAGTATTAGCTCTGGAATACTGCCGAATCTCTCCAATGGTCAACGTCTTATAATAGTAGTCTTTCAAGAAACGCTTGAACAAAAGTGAACCGTGTGCGTTTACCGCCGCATCAAGGGCTGCGGATTGTGTCTCTGTGATTAGGTACGCATACCGGGCTTGCCCCATCCCGATTGCAATTCCGATTTTATTGCCGGCTGTATTCCAACCACTGTATCCGAGAATTTGTCCTGTGGATGGACTGCTGAGCAGCGCCTCTGTAACTGCGGAGTTCGCGGCACCTCCGGCGACGAAATCAATGACGACAGTCAGAACACGGTTCGAGGCATTGGATTCAATTCGACTTACCGCGCTGGATACCTGATTCACGTCTGTTACAGCAATGATCTCTACATCAGGGCAATCACTAACCAGCTGGCCGCCTACAATATCCACGTGATGACTGATATTTTCATGCACACTCATATATTCGTAAGGGTTAATGATTGTGGAACCATGAGGTCCGAAGTATTGTACTGTATATCTCGGTTTAGCTTCTACGTTTAATAGATGGTTGGCCATACGGGCCATGAGTGAATGGCCTAGGCCGTCCGCGTCAGGAAGAATGATAGCACGGTCAGGATTTTGTCCGTCCGATCCCCCCAGACAAGCTGTAATATAACCCTCCACAAAGTTGATCTCGTTGGCCTGAACGCCTTGCGTAGAGGAGTCATCGACACCAATCGCAAGAAAATCAATATAGCCTAATCGAGCAAGCTGATCCAGGATGTAATAGTTCGATTTGAATTTGTGGCGACGAGCTTCATAATAAAACTCCTTGTTGAAGGTGGTTGTGCTTTCGTATGGAGTGCCGTCCGGTTTTATGTCATAGCCATTCAAAATTCCGTTGAAATCACACACTTCTTTACGCGGTTGTTTCATGAAGCTGCGGGATTCATCATAAGCGTTCTGGAATACACCTTCAACATAAGTGGTTGTAGCCAGACGCATAATCGTATCCAGAACATAGACCGGTTTACTCGGACAGGATTCCTTAACCAGACGAATAGCATCCAATAAATTGGTTGTGGAAGGATCGTAGTTGGGATAACTTCCGCTCCCGCTGCTCCGCAGCCGTCTGCTTCCGATTAATCCTCCATAGGCAAGCATGTCTGCCGAAATAATAAAGCCGTCAACACAGTCTGCGTGATCGAGAATGAATTGGCGGATGTTCGGCATGTTTCCAAAGATCGGTGAAGAAGTGCTTTCCAGAATGGAGCCTGATGCTGTTTTTTGTGAATCCAAACGGTTCGTAATATCGCTAATAGATGGCGTAATAACTTCGATTCCGGCGGATCTTCCTTGGACAATAACATCATCCAGGTTCACTGGACGATCATCTAATGGCACATACAGTACTTTTTTCATAAAAACATCTCCCTTTATCATTTATTGATAGGCCACTTGCAAAAGGGAAGTGAAGAAATCAAAACGAGCCTCTTCCCAAGTTCATTTATTATTTCTTTATTGCGGGTGCCTTCACCTATATAGGTAATTCTTATATACAAATTACAACCGTTAGGATTAATTTTTTTAAAATCAGTAATTCCTGTGGAAATTCAATAGTAAATAGTGGTATATTGTTAATTAATAAGAACTAGCGTTCTTATTTTGTTGTGGTTAGTCTAATAAGATTGAATTAACCGAAATAGAAACTTCAACGGAGAAGGCGGAATTATTCTGGAGAAACGTTAGTGGTCGCCTTTGTCCCCGGATTTCAACGATTGAATAAACTTATAAAAGAAATCCGGGGGCAACAGCGATTGGAAGAATAATCTGCATTCATAGTGATGCTGGCTAAGAATCTTAATTCATCTTATATAAAAATGAATCCAAACAGAGGTGATTGTACAATGGATAAACAGCAGACGGCCTACGAACGTCTTAAGGTCCAGGTTGACCGTATTGGCTGGAGAATTCAATATCGTGCCAAAACGATTAGAAAACGAGAACATTCCTTCTACGATTTAGAATATATACGAACGGCTGTCTCTTTTACAGATGGCTCCGAGAATCGAATGATGATTGAACAACTCATCAATACGCTACCTCCTCAAGGCAAGTTGATTATCTATAAACTTTATATACAAGATCAGACCGAATCCGAAGTTGCCCGTCAATTAAATATGAGCCAACAGGCGGTGAATAAATGGAAACGAAAAATGATAGAGCAGTTGTCCCAGACTGTGAGCTCCTAGCATTGGTGCGTGCAGTACAACAAGATGATCCGGAAGCGATAGTGCAGCTGTTAGATTTGTTTAAAGAGGATATCGTTCGTGCCAGTCAATTCATTCAATTGCCCCAAGAGGATGCCGTATCGGAGATTGTAGTGGAGCTTCTGGAATATATCAAGAACAGTGTAGAATAACCATAGATTCTTCCAACCTTGGATGTTTTGTTATGGCTTTGATTTGACTCGACCCGTTTCTTATAAATCAGACATGATAGAGGAATACATAGAGCTTTTGCCCGTGTAATGCGGGAGAGGCTCTTTTTTTAATTTTTTTGACTAAACATAATTAAGACTCCATTTTAGTTGATGAAATTACGATAAAAGATATAGAAGGAAGTGTCGTTTAGAGGCTGGGAAAATAGAATAACTTAGATAATGCGAGGAGACCATTAGTATGAATGAAATTCAGGAAGTTGAGTTGCTTAGAGGGAGACCACGCAAATATAAGAAGCGGAAACGAAAAAAATTAGAATATGGAATGGAGGTAGAATCGAATTTCAACTGGAAATTAATAATTTATGCTGTTTTTTCTTTAATAATTTGTTTTGTAATTTTTTGGTTAGTTACATCTACATCTGCATTAGATAGTCTTAAAAAGTTGTTTATTTTAGGGTGAGTAAATTTAACCTCATCAAGATTTAATTGGCAGGTGTAAAAATTATCTATAGTATTACTTATATTGAAATGTTATACTAAATTATGGATGTTGTGAGTGTTAATGTTTTATTGGAGGTTGTTTGATTTGATACATACAACCACGATACGATCAGAACTGGAAAGTTACCTGCACAGGACCGGGCTAACGATTAATCAATTTGCAGAGAAATCTAAGGTTAACTCCGGGACGATCAGTACGATCATCAAGGGAACCAGGCCGATTGCCATGCAGCAGTTGGACCGCATTGTACTTTCTATGGGACTTCCTGAAGGCAGCTTTTATGAATTATATGTAGATGAATGCTTTGTTCAATCCCCCAATTGGCGGCGTTTGCGTCCATTTCTGTACCGCTGTGCCGAATTGGACAAGCTTGAATGTATTCAGAGAGTCGTTCACCTCATGATGGATAACCTCTCTTACATACCAGCGCTTTTTGATACAGCTGAGGATTTCTTCAACCAGGGCAAGCTTGGAGCAGCGGCTATTATTTATGAGAGTATTACCGAAAACGAGAAATATCAGCATTCCGAGCGGCTAGCCCTTTGTCATTATCGATTATTCACAATCTCATTAGGTCATGATCAGGAACAGAATCTTCGGGCAGCTACCAGATTTGAGGGTTTTGTCGAGCGACTGGATGTTATAGACCAGCTTGATGCGCTAAAGGATTTGCTTAATATGTACTTTTCTCTCAGACAATGGGATAAAGTGGATGAAATGGCCGCTATGATGGGGAGGAAGGCATTAATCCAATACAATTATAAGTATGAAATGGCAAGAAGGAGCGATCAGCATCGAGAGCCTAAACATCCGTTGTTTCTTTATATCGTATATTCTCATTTAATGCGTGCGGCTGTCTGTGATGAACACGGCGATTATGAACAGGCCTTGAAGTATGTTACATTGTATTCCGATATGAGCTGGGTGAGAGAGGACACTGAAGAGGCTCAGCAGTTGATAGAGAAGTTCAAAATGTGGGCTACGGCGAACACTTACTTATATCATCTTATGATGGGAAAGATTGAAGTCCTTCAGGAATATGTAGCGTTTATTGAATCACAAGAAAATGAAATTATTCATGCAGTAACTAGAATTCTTCAATCAGCAAATCGCTTTGATTTTAATATAGACGATATATTGCAGAAGTTTGAATTACAAATTACTATGTATATCGATAAAAAAACAAAAACAAGGGCCATCACTCATCAAGTGGAAGCAGATCGGTATACATTTATTTTAACTGAACTGGCGTCTTATTATTTAAGCAAAGAGAAATATGAGGATGGTATAAAGTGTGTACTGATTGGGCTGGAATCAGCTATAGAAATTCATAATGATGATGCGATCCTCAAGTATGTAAGACTATTTGAGCTGTTCCGACATGCGGCATCCAAAGAAGCACAACATAGATACCATATTTTAATTAGTGAGGTGCAAAAGAAATGAAAAGAAAAATTGTTGTACTGTTGGCTACTGCTCTTGTAGTTATGTCGATTGCGATTCCTGTAAGTGCTTCTCCTGTAAGTACTTTTCCTGCAAAGCCTCCTATCCAGACATTTAATCATGGCGCTGGAGATTGTTAATTTTCTTACCAGACAAATGTTCAAAATAATATTAGATCATTTGCCAGCCGAATCCCGGCTGGCTTTTTGTTTCCAAACAATGATAGGTCATATTCGATCATCTATTAGATAATGCAATACATCTATTAATCTATATTTTTACATTATATCCTAAAATATTACATAAGGAGGTGGCGATCAATGATACATGACGAAGTCATACGGCAGCGAATAGAGGAGTCTAGACAACTGCTGTATCAAATGGAAATGCAGTATGGTTTGCGGCACCCCAAAGTGCTTAAACAATCTATGGATTTAGACGAACTGATTAATCGATATTACAGGATTAAATATAGAGAAGGCATGAAGCCAATTGCTTAGAACAAACAAATAATTTCCTTATAATATGGGGTTCGAGTATCTGGTTTAATCTACGGGCCCCTTATTCATAAATGGTCATATTTATATTGGCTCAAAGCTGAAATTAGCGGTTAATATATCTCCTTAAGCGCGAAACGAGCCCTAGAAGCGATTCTAGCGGCTCGTTTTTCTTTGATAGAATTAATCGTATTACCAACCACCCTCACCATGGCTATTCGCGGAATAGAGGATTTTTGGAATTGAAGTTGATTGATCAGCTGAACTTATACTAACTGGTAAGATAAGGACGACTACTAAACTAATGATGAATGATAGCGCCACTAATTTTTTCTTCATCTGGATTATAAACCTCCTTCATAATTGCAGCGTATTTTTGAAGATCGGAATTATCTAACTTGCGTCGGATATTCTCTATCATGCTGCAGCACCTCACCATATTCGCTGTATTGTTAATTTTAAACGAGATTACCAAACTTTCCAATATATATTTAAAACCTTTTTTTATATTATCTTTATTCAAATAATATAAACCGACATCGGTTAGAAAATTTGCAAAGCGATCGTCCATAATATGAACTGTGTAACTACCGATAGTTCCTGATAATTCGAGTTGATCAGATATAATATCTTCAAACCTTTCAAGATACTTATCAATATCAAAATGATAGCAATTTGCTGCTTGAACGATTTTAAATAATGCCCTTAGTATCTCATCTTTTCGGGAAGAGATATATTCTACATACTCATCAAGTATAGTAGTATTACCTGTCATTATTCTATAAAGATAACCGTTGCCTATAGCCCATTCCCGGAACTGATCTTTTGTAAGTTCAGCTAATTCATCCGTTTCTATAATCCAGCTCTGATCCTCATAACATGATACATAATAAAGTGCCTCCTGGTAATCGCCGTTTTCAGCAGATATTGCACCTAACAGCAAATCGGAGTACAAAATGTATCCAAACAATGGTTTTTTCGGCTCTATGTGTTTTCCGTTACGTTTCTTTCTGTAATTCTTCTGCTCATAAAGATTTCTGGAGATACGCCCCATTTCTTGTGCGTAATATCTTGCTTTATTCCACTTGCGTAAGGACAGAAATATGTTTGTTAAATCTTTCAGAGCATCTAATTGCTCTGCTTCACTAAGGCGTGAGACATAGGATTCAAACTGTACTGCGCACTCCAGATTATTTTCCTGGTCCTTATTTAAGGAGCATGTAAATATCCTGTATTGACACAAAGCCAACCGCTCAGCGTGTTGGTATTTTTCACTTTCGGCAACTGTCTTATAAATAATTAATGCTGCTTCTTTATTTTCGTCTTGATATAGTGTTTCTGCACTATCGAAGAGCAAAGAAGAATAACTTAGATTATCCATCATCATACCAATAACTTGATCAATACATTCTAATTTACCTAGTTCAGCACATCGCATGATAAACGGCCCAAGTCGTCTCCAGTCAAGTGATGATTGTATAAAACATTCATCTGCATATAAAGTATAAAAGTATCCTTCTTCCAATTTCATTGCTCTTGTAATTAAATCAAGGTTTGATACGGAAATGGATTGATTGCCATTGATGATCCTACTAAGAGTTCCTGAATTGATTCCCGATTTATCTGCGAAGGAAGAGATACTAATATTTTCTTTCTTTATGTAGCGTCTTAACTCTGCACTGATCGTCTTGTCTGCAGGCATCAAAGATACCACCCTCCAGATATAAACCCAATATTTCCAAGAAATTATTCATATAAGTAAGTTTATGCATAAATATACCAGCGGTCAATATTTATCTGTTTTGATGTATTTATACAATCATTGAAGAGCAGTTTATTTTGGGTAATAGTGTATTGTTATTTATTTCATGTGAGCCCTTGTCATTTCTCGAGACTTATTTTATTATATGTTAGACAGCTTAACAATAAAGGTGGTTTATGATTAAAGATGAGTAAAATAAATGATGCACTTGTAAGTTGTGTTAAAGAAATGAATGAAGCCGAGTATGTGATCAACGCGCTGCTGCTGCACGAATATCGATCGTTATTAGATGATGAGATTTCGACCAAACAGGCATTGCTGCTGGAGCTGATTCATAAACATCAGAGAATGACCGTCCGGGAAATTGCGGATCAGATGGAGGTGTCCTCTAGTGCTGTAAGCCAGATTATTGGCAAGCTTGAGAAAATGGGGTACGTGAAGCGGGAGATTAATCTCCAAAATCGGCGTGAAATTATTGTGCAGATAGGACCGCAAGGAGTCACCTATTTTGCCAAGCAGGATAAGGTGGAGAGAGAGATTATTGAACGGTTTTATGCGAAAATGGAGTTTGAAGAGGTGCAGCAGCTCCTGCAATTAACACTTAAGTTAAAGGAAATTGTGGAGCAGGAATTAAGCAGAACATAATTTTTTTTAACATATATGTTAGTTTCCTTAATAATTAATTTCACTTACTAAATTCAAGGGAGAGTTGGAAATGAAATTGAAGAAGCAGCAGTTAGAGACGCTATTTAACGCTTTACATGAACAAGAACAAATGAACGGAGCGATATGTGTAGCCGAGCAAGGAGAAATTTTGTATCAGGGTGTATTTGGATATGGGGATTTAACGAGCAAGAGAAAGCTGACGCTTGAGTCCGTGTTCGAACTGGCTTCGTTATCCAAACCTTTTACTGCGGTAGCAATCATGCTATTGAAAGAGCAGGGGCGGCTAGCCTATGACGATTTTATCGAACGATGGCTTCCCGATTTCCCTTATCCCGGCATTACGGTACGGCATCTGCTGAACCATACTTCAGGATTGCCCGATTACATGGACCTGTTCCAGGAGCATTGGGATCATACACAGATTGCTATGAATGAAGATGTGTTAAACCTGTTGATGGAGCATAAGCCGGAGCGTTATTTTTTACCGAATGAACAATGGGAATACAGCAATACCGGGTATGTCCTGCTGGCATTGCTTGTGGAACGAATTTCGGGGCTGAGCTTCGCCGAATATATGGACACATATCTGTTTCGTCCACTAGGCATGCTGAATTCGCGGGTATACAACCGAAGATATTCGAATGTGAAAATCTCCGGATATGCTTATGGTTATGTTTACGATGCGATTACGGGTGAATATGTGCTTCCGGAACAGCTTTTGGAGACACAGTATGTGATCTACCTTGATGGCATTCAAGGAGATGGAACGGTGAACTCTACGGTAGGGGATTTATTAAAATTCGATCAAGCTTTATATTCGGACACAATATTAAGTGAAGAAACGCTTAAACAAGCCTTCACGCCGGTCCAGTTGAATAACGGAGAAACGTATGATTACGGCTTCGGCTGGATTCTGGAAAAGAATGCGGAAAAGGGGACGACCGTTAGCCATAGCGGAGGATGGCCGGGGTATGCGACACTCATGATTCGTTATATCGATGAGAGCAAAACGATTATATACCTAAGCAATATGGAACAGGATTATGAATCTGAGCAAAGTATTATTGCAGCAGTTCAACATATTTTATTCGACCAGCCTTTTGAAATTCCGGAACGTCCCGCGAAGAGAAGAGCAGTACAGGTTGATCCGAAAATATATGAGCGCTATACAGGTTCTTATCTCCTCAGTGATGGCAGAACTGCACGGGTTACTGTAGAGCAGGACCGTTTGTATCTTCAGGCTGACAGACAAATGCGTCTGGAGCTATATCCTTCATCGGAAGTAAGGTTTTTTCTCCGGTCTTTGCCGGTGGAGGTGGAGTTCGTTGTAGATACGCCTGCCAAAGCTTCTAAATTTATTGTTTATGAAGAAGACGGAACAGAGGATCACGCCATTCGGGCGGAGTAATGTAGGAAGGAACAAGAGCCCTTCATAAGTTCTATGAAGGGCTCTAATATCATGTTTACATCAAGCCTTTTTCTTTCAAAAAATCACGTGCAACGCTCTCAGCCTTAAGGCCTTCAGAATCTACTTTTGCGTTCAAATCTTGCATGATTTGTTCATCTAATACACCTTCGAGTTTTTTTAATGTACTTTCCAGTTCTGGATACTTCACTAAGACATCCTCACGAATGATTGTTCCCGCATGGTATGGAGGGAAAAAGCCTCTATCATCTTCTAATATTACTAAATCATGAACCTTGATTTGACCTTCTGTAGCGAAAGCATTAATAACATCGACTTGCCCATCAGTCAGTGATCGATACATAATTCCGCGGTCCATCGCACTGACCTTCTTAAAGCTCATTCCATAGGTCTTTTCTAGTCCTGGATATCCGTCTGGGCGATCCTTAAATTCGAATTCACAGCCCAATACCAACTCATTCGCCACTTTCGCTAAATCACTAAACGTTTTCAGGTTATACTTCGCAGCCGTTTCTTTACTTACTGCTAAAGTGTATGTATTATTAAAGCCGAAATTTGCAGGAAACGACAACTTATCTTTTTTCACAAGTTCAAGTGTCATGTTCAGTGTCTCTTCCGCAGTTCCTGTCTCTTGTTGATAATAGTTAGCTACGATGGTACCTGTATAATCAGGATAGAGTTGGATATCATTGCTTTTTAAGGCCTTCCAAGCAATATCGGATCCCCCTAAATTCACTTTTCGCTCTACAGCCAAATCGGTATTCTTCTCGATTAAATCTGCCATCATATGTGCCAATAGGATATTCTCGGTAAAGTTCTTAGAGCCAATAGTGATGGTCTCTTTACTTTCTTTGCCTGAACTGCATCCAATCAATGAAATCATAAGTACTGATATCAAACTTAATACAAACCATTGTTTCTTCATGTTTCTCGTTCTCCCCTTTTATTTCGTATTCTTTAAACCTCTTGGTGTTGTCCATTTCTCCGTTACGCCTAATAAGAAATCCAGGATTAAAGCGAGAATTGCAGCCGGTACAGCACCGAGAAGAATAAGAGCATCAATATTTCTAGATATACCCAAGAAGATGAAATCCCCTAGACCACCTGCACCAATAAAGGCTGCAAGGGTTGCCGTACCCACATTAATAACCGTAGACGTACGAATCCCTGCCATTATGACAGATAGCGCTAACGGGAGCTGGACTTTAAACAAAATCTGCATATCTGTCATCCCCATGCCCCTGGCCGCTTCGATTGTAGCAGCATCCACATCCTTAATTCCTGTATACGTATTCCGAATAATCGGCAATAACGAATACAAGAAGAGGGCAGCGATGGCTGTATTGATGCCAATTCCAAATAGAGGGATCATAAAACCTAACAGTGCTAAGCTGGGGATCGTTTGCAGAATACCGGCTCCACCAATAACCCAACTTTTTAACGAAGGAACACGAGACACTAATATGCCTAAAGGTACTCCTACAATAATGGCAATCAGCATAGAGATTAGAACAAGCTCGATATGCATTCCTATTGAAGCCAACAGATCTTCCCATCTTGAGCTAAATTGCTGAATGAGTTGTTCCCACAGCGTCTGCTTCATTGTTCTCCTCCTTACCGGCCCAGTGCCCTGCAAATGTTGTTAATAGACTCGCTCTTGTTACAACCCCAATGACATCCATTTCACTTGTTACGATAGGGATGATACCGTGTTTGGCATCATCAATAGCAATTAGTGCATCTTTTGCAGTTGCCGTCTCATCTAGGTAAAATTCAGAATCCATGATTAGTTCTTGAATTGTAGATATAGATTCCATGCGCGCCTGCAGATCGTATGCCGACACGATTCCATTAAATTGTCCTTGATCATTGACAACAATTAGCGTATCTGTTCTTCGCTTCCTCATTTGAGCAAATGCTCTGGATGGGGATAAGTCAGGTGTAGCAACAGCCGGGTTCTCACGCATAATATCTTTGACAGTAATAAATGCAGGATTCTGATAGATTCGATTCTTTCCAATAAATTGTTCAACAAATCCATGGGCAGGCTCATTAAGCAGCTTCTCTGGCGTATCCATCTGAAGCAACATTCCATCTTTGATTACGGCGATGCGATCGCCCAATTTCAGCGCTTCATCCATATCATGCGTAACGAATACAATGGTTTTTTTGAGAGATTTCTGCAATCGCAGCAACTCATCTTGCAGTTGTTCTCTCGTAATGGGGTCCAGAGCTCCGAACGGTTCATCCATGAGAATGACTTCAGGATCTGCGGCTAATGCCCGAGCTACACCAATCCTTTGTTGTTGGCCTCCAGATAATTCACGGGGATATTTTTTGGCGAATTGGTTGGGGTCTAATCCAATAAGTTGCAACAATTGTTGAACACGTTGATGTTTTTGTTCTTTACTCCAACCTTTTAGATGGGGAATTAATGCGATGTTCTCTTCAATGGTATAGTGAGGAAAAAGTCCAACTTGTTGTATGACATATCCAATATTTCTTCTTAATTCAACAGGATTAAGTCGAGATATATCTTGGCCTCTTATGGAAATCGTCCCCTCCGTATGGGGAATTAATCGATTCATCATTTTCATGGTCGTTGTCTTACCGCAACCACTCGGTCCAATCAAGACGATGAACTCACCTGCTTGAATTTCAAAATTCATTTTTTTAACAGCCTGAGATCCGTCTGCATACGTTTTACATACATTTTCAAACTTAATCATAGCATCATGCTCCTTCATTCTGTGGTGCACCCCCCGTGGCTAGAAACGTTTTCAATACTATAACAAAGAAAAATTTAACTGACAACCCACATCTATCAAATAAGTTGTTAGTATAATTATGGGAAAATTCATTTTTTTCTGTGAAAATACAAAAAAAACACAACCACCATGGTTGTGTTTTCTACCGTTATTGTTGATTAATAAATTGTGTTGTTCTCTGATGGACTTGACCATCGCCCACAACAATCAATACATCATTTTCTCGTAAAATCACGTGAGGTCCTGGTGATATTGAGATGTCGGTACCTCTTCGTAAAGCAATGATGGTAGCCCCTGTCTGTTGCCAGAACTCTAAATTTGCAATGGTCTTCCCCACGACATGTGAAGATTCACTCACGTTAATCTCAATCGGATGGTATGGCTTTAGATTCTGAAGCCGATCCGAAAAATTAATAATCCCGGATATAACTTTTTCAAATTTATGATCAATTTCCTTTTTCTGCTCCAGCAAATTTTCTAGATCTTGCTTTAAGGAGTAGACGGTTTTTAAATAATTATTTTTGGTTAAATAATCCAACGCTCGCTGATCTGAAATAACAATGATTTCTTTCCCTTGCGAAACGGAGACGATATCCTCTTCTTTTAATAAATTAATGGACTTTCGAATTGTTTCTGGGGATACATGATATTGACTAGCCAGTAATGACCTACCTGATATTTTACTTCGAACACCAAATTCACCACTCACGATTCTTTGCGCAATATCAAGCGCAATTGATTTGTAACCAGCGATGTCTTGCACGATGATCCTCCTGCCATTATGAATTGCAATATCCTGTACTATTATAGCAGTTTTATTATACTCTGTATGTCATGTGTTTTTATTATGTTGGCATGATCTTGTAGATACGTTTGATGTGAGCAGGGTGGAGTATGAATCTCATTTCTAGTTGTAACTTAGGCTTGGCGTATTGTTTGAAGTGATGCCTGAGGTTTGTTAACATATATTTAACTATATCACTAAATATTGTTATTATTTTGTAATTCATCTTCTTATTTACCTTGATATAATTTCTGCTAGGCACAATGAAAGGGGCACAAGGAAATTGAAAAAAGAAATTGGTACATTGTTGTTGTTGAGTGCAGTTTTGCTTTCGGGATGTGGTACAGATAAGCTAGAAACGGTTACGCAAGGGTCAGGCGAATCTCCCAATAAACAGGTAACAACGCAGCCTGAGCAAGAGACTGATGCTAAATTGATTAAGGCTTCAAAAAATGAAGAAGTAAAACTTTATGCTACTAAGGAAACGAAGAATGGAGTTAAAGGGGTAACCTTAAATATTAATGGAAGCCAAAAAGACTTTGATTGGAAATCCCCTGGTGATACGGGAACTGAACCGCAGGTGTTCTATACGGATGTTACAGGTGACGGGAAGGAAGAAGCTGTAATTATCATTCAGACTGGCAGAGGGACAGGCTTAGATAACTTTGATATCCATGTAGTTAATGCCCAGGATTTATCCGAAATTAAAGTACAAAGTTATGAGGACATTGTTGCCAGTCAAATTGAATCACAAGTTGCTAAAAATAAGGATGATACTTTAGCAATTACTGTTAAAACGCAAGGAAAAGAATATAAGTTCGATTATGGTTTTGATCCAGCGCCAGATTACAATCAAGATGAGCTTGGTTTCGGCGGTATAGTTATTTATACATTGGAGAATCAAAAAATAAAATTAAACATCTCGGGATCTGTTGGCGTATCCCCCACATATGTGTGTGAGTTCAATGTCACATATAAATTCGATAGTGCTAAGAATGAATTCGTTGTTGATCAAATTGAAGTTAAACCAATTGAAAAATAAGAAAAGGCTGACCAATATAAATTGGTCAGCCTTTTCTTATTTTTCTTTAAGATATGTGCTGTATTTAACGAGCGCCTCAAGCTGCTCACTTTCCAAGTAGGTGTAGTTCTCTTCGCCACCATATCCTGCATCTGCAATGACCGTTTCGCATATGATCTTCTTTCATCCAAGTCGCATCTTTGTCGGTCTTACTAAAGCTATTTCGATTCCCTAAAATGCCTTCGTATTTTTCATATTTTCGTAGACGAGGCAGCAAGTTCTTTCGGAGTGCGCGAACCGCTTTCTTAAGCGGTTTGTCCTTTGGTTTCATTTGTAGTCTTTCTTCCAGCTGTTTGACCGCATTCTCCAGTTTTTCACTTGTGATTTCTGCCGTTTGGCCATTCGCTAAGATCCTGACTGCAATGCTCCCAGTCTTGTTGTTTCTGGTTGTGTGGTAACTCCACTTTACTAAAGAACGGTTTCTTTTTGTTTAAGTTTTTAATGTGGGTGTGCACGATGTAGCGGAGAGGACGAAGCGATTCCGGAGAAGCGTTAGCGTCTGCCTAAAAGCTTTCCAAAGGAAAGCTCGCATCGAAAGCATACGCTCTTGTCCCCGAATTTTTTCCGCTAAGAAATAATTCAAAAAATTCGGGGGCAAGAGCGGTTGGAGGAACGATTCGTACGTGTAGCGTCTCACAACAGAGAAAAGGGATGCTCTTAGGTCAATGGACCTTTTGGGACATCCCCGTAGTTCCATGCTTATAGCAATAGCGATGGATAAGTTAAGTGTCAAAGAATATGAAATAATTCTTTTATTCACACCACATTTTGCAGCAGCAAGGATCCTGGCAGATCGAGCCGGTATCCTTTGACAAGGGTTTCTCCATTGGTCGTATCCGTTTCATAGGCGCGTTCAAAGCCGAGCTTCTCGTACAGCTTCACAGCGGAGGCCATCATGTCGGAGGTATGGAGATTCAGGGTGGTTGCGCCGAGCTGGATGGATCTGCGTGCAGCCTCCTGGATCAGAAGTGTAGCAATCCCGAGTCCGCGTGCGAATGGAGATACGGCGAGCAGACGGATAATTGGAGAGTTGATTCCCATTTCCGGCTTCCCGTAAGCGGCTTCCGAGGAGAGGAAGAGCTGAACGCTGCCGACAATTTCGCCAGCGAGTTCCGCCACGATGCGGGCATACGGAGTATTTCCATATGCAGAGTTCCGTATCGAATTCCGATACTCCTTCCACCGATCCTGCGGCATATCAAGAGCATACTGCTGATAGGATTCCAGCATTATTTCCGCTACGGCTTCACGTTCCCAATCCTGTGCATCCCGTATAATCACTTTTTGTACTGAATTCATTCCTATCACTCCCTTTTCGGTAATTAAGTCTCAAGAAGATGGTGCAATACCCCAATAAGTTGGATTCAGTATATCAGCTAATACCAATTAAACGCATTGGAAAACAGAAATATTAATGGTGACATTAAAAAATTCTATTAGGATGATTCATTACAGGACATCGAGAAGCACGAAATATCGATTGACAATAATTTGCCAACTACCTAAGATAAGGATAATTTATAACCGAACGCCGCGTTAAAACCATCTATATTTATTGGAATAGTATGGTTATATTCATATTTCCGGAGGTGTTACCTTGAACATCGAAAATATCGAGGCCTTTGTCTACATTAACCACTACGGAAGCTTTAACAAGGCGGCGGATGTTCTGTTTCTATCGCAACCAACGGTGACTGCACGTATCCAGTCGCTGGAACGCGAGCTTGATTGCAGGCTGTTCGACCGTTCGGGTAAACAGATTCATCTGACGGACAAAGGCAAACAGTTTCTACCTTACGCCCAGCAAATTCTCCAAACTTTCCAAAAAGGAAAACATCATCTTCAATCCAAAAGAGCGATGCCTAATGAGCTCAGAATTGGAAGCACTGTCTCGGTATCCAATTACTTAATGCCTCATCTTCTCATGGTTCTAAACCGTCGTTATCCGGATATCAATTTCAAATTGACCACAGCCCCAACAGAAGTGCTTGCCGGTAAGCTGTCTGCCAAGGACATTGACTTTGCCTTCGTCCGCAAGCTGATGAATCCGGCATTTCAGTCCTATCCTTTCTTTGAAGATCCCATCCGCTTATACGTATATAAAGATCATCCGCTGGCTTCTGCCGAAAGGGCATCGATCCGTGATTTAAGGCATGAGACGCTTGTATTTTTCGAGTGCGGTTCCCTGGACTGGCTACGGATTCACCGGGTATTTGAGAGTCTGGAGCAGCCGCCGAATATTGTCTTTCAGGTGGACAATTCCGAAACAGCCAAGAAGCTGGTCTTGGGGCGGGCGGGGATCTGCTTTCTTCCGGGGCTGTGCGCTCAGCAGGAGGTTGATGAGGGCAGGTTGATTCCGGTGGATATTACCGAGACGGCGGGCATTTCCGTGCAGACAAATCTAATCTCCATGACCGGACAAAACACGGAGTTTCTGGAATCTCTGCTGGAACTCGGCGGTCAATTATCGTATTAACGAATTGTATGGATGAATAGAAAAACTCTATTAGACGCGTTTGACAATTCGCGGTAAAGTTAGTGACAACATTAATTCTTACTAAGCCTATAGGAATTGTTTAAATGTGGAATGAAGTGAGATTGAAAGGGGATGAGGTCGTGAAAAAATCATTCGTAGTAGCTGTCGTAATCATGCTGGCAGGGGTGATTGCCGGATGCGGAGCAGGTACAAAGAACGGGGAGACACTCAAGGATAGCACGGTGAACGCAGCTGAAGGAAATGTCAAAAAAATTGTAGTCGGTACAGGCACGGCCTTTCCGAAAATTTGCTTTATCGATGAGAACGGAAAGCTGACCGGCTTTGACGTTGAGCTGGTCCGGGAGATCGATCAACGTTTGCCGGAGTACGAATTTGACTTACAAACCCAGGAATTTTCGAATCTGCTGCTAAGTCTGGAAACGAAAAAGATTGACTTTGTAGCCCACGAAATGGAAAAGAACCCAGAAAGAACGGAGAAATACTTGTTTAATAAAGAACCTTATGCCTACTGGAAAAACAAAATCATCGTCGGCAAGGACAATAATACGATCCAATCTTTGGATGACCTGAAGGGAAAAAAGGTGCTGACCGGGGCGACCAGCGCGGCAGCTCAGATATTGGAGAATTATAACAAGGAAAATAACAATGCGATTAACATTGTCTATCAGAACGGTGCGGCGAATGATACCGTCAGCCAGATTACGACCGGCAGGGTGGATGCAACAATCGGCTCGGACTTTGCATTGCCGCTTATCGATCCGCAAGGCAAGCTGAAAACAACTGGCGATCTTCTAACGAAGGCGGATATCCTGTTCGTGTACCGCAAGGGCGATCCGGAAGGGCAGAAGCTGGCGGATGCGATTGATGGGGCAATCAAGGAGCTGAAACAAGACGGCACACTCGCTAAGCTGAGCAAGGAATGGCTGGGAGCCGACTTCACTTCGTTGGATAAATGATTGGATAAACCAGGAAAGGGGATGAAGACTTATGGGTGCACCATTCGATTTCTCTTTTATGCTTAGTTTTCTCCCCAAGCTACTGTCAACACTGGGTGTTACTCTACTGATTGTGGCAGGCTCGCTGCTGATGGGAATGATCGTCGGATTTCTTATCGCCCTTCCCCGTCTATACCTAATACCGGTGCTGAATACGTTCTCCAAAGTGTACATTTCGTTCTTCAGAGGAACACCGATCCTGATTCAACTGTTTTTATTTTATTACGGGCTCCCAGAGATTTTAAAGCTGGTTCATATTGACATGTCCCGTGCACCCGTGCTGGTATTCGTCATCCTGACCTATGGGCTGCATACTGGAGCCTTTATGTCAGAGATGATCCGTGCTTCGGTTACTGCCGTGGACAGAGGTCAGGTGGAAGCCGCGTATGCGATGGGAATGAAGGGGCATCAGGCGTTTGCCCGGATTGTCCTCCCTCAAGCCCTTGTCATCGCGGTCCCGGTGTTTTCGAACATGGTTATTGCTCTGCTGAAGGACACTTCGCTGGCTTTTACACTCGGACTCATGGAAATGACGGGAAAAGCACAGACTCTTGGCTCAATAACCCAGCATTTTATCGAAGCTTATCTCGCCTTAGCCATCATCTACCTGATCATCAGCTTCACACTTGAGAAATCGCTGCTGCTTGCGGAGAAACGGTTAATGAGACATGAGCTTCAGGACACACCAGTGAGAAGGAGATTCTGGATCCATAAGAAACTCTCCTACCGTCGCATGATTGCAGGTATGGGACCTAAAAAAGGAGGTGCAGAGCTGTGAAAATTGACCCCTCATTCATTTGGACGGCTTTTGTGAGCTTGATGTCTGCAATTCCGACAACACTGCTGATTACCGCCGTGTCTGTCACGGCCGGATTTATCATCGGGCTGATTGCAGCATTTGTCCGGATCTATAGAGTTCCGGTGCTAAGCCAGATCGCCACCGCCTATGTAACCTTTATCCGTGGTACCCCAATGCTTACGCATCTGCTGCTGATCTACTTCGGTTTACCGATTCTGCTGGATATGGTATCCGCCCAGTTTGGCTGGAGCTTTAAATCGTCCTCCATTCCGATGATTGGCTTTGCATTCATTTCGTTCTCGATTACAGCGGGGGCTTATATGTCAGAAGTGATCCGCTCAGGTCTCCTTGCGGTAAACCGTGGTCAACTGGAGGCCGCATATTCGGTCGGCATGACGACGGCGCAGGCGCTGCGCAGGATCGTATTACCTCAGGCACTGGCTGTCAGCTTGCCTAATCTGTCCAATTCGGTTATCGGTATGCTTCATGGCTCCACACTGGCTTTTACCGTATCCGTCGTAGATATTAACGCTAAGGCGCAGATCGTTGCGTCGACCAACTGGAAGTTTTTCGAGTCCTACTTGGCGGCTGCAGCTATTTTCTGGGGACTAACGCTCCTAATCGAAAGGCTGACGGCGCTGCTTGAGAAACGAATCAATCTGTACAATCGGGGTGGGGTTGCATGATTAAGCTGACGAATATTTCGAAGTCCTTCGGCCGGAATCAGGTGTTGAAATCGATTGATCTGACGGTGAACAAAGGGGAAGTCGTTGTCATACTTGGACCGAGCGGGTCCGGCAAAACCACTCTTCTGCGCTGTGTGAATTATCTGGAGAAGCCAAGCGACGGTGAGATTACGATCGGGGATTATAAGCTCAGCTGCAAGCATGCAACGAAGAGAGATATCCATGCACTCCGTCAGAAGTCGGCCATGGTGTTTCAACAATACAATCTGTTCAAACACAAGACCGCTCTGGAGAATGTGATGGAAGGCCTGGTTATTGTGAAGAAAATACCGAAGGAAGAAGCAAGAGAGAAAAGCATTGCGCTGCTCGAAAAGGTAGGTCTTGCAGCAAAGCTGGATGCCTATCCGAGCCAGCTCTCGGGAGGACAGCAGCAGCGGGTTGGTATTGCCCGGGCACTGGCATTGGAACCGGATGTGATTCTGTTCGATGAACCGACATCGGCTCTGGACCCAGAGCTTGTGGGAGAGGTACTGGCGGTTATCCGCAAAATCGCCAAAGAAGGCATTACGATGATCGTTGTGACACATGAGATGGCCTTTGCACGGGATGTGGCAAACCATGTCGTATTTATGGACGGGGGCGTTATTGTAGAGGAAGGGACTCCAGTAGAGCTGTTCAATCATCCCCGAGAAGAACGGACGAGACAGTTCCTGAAGCGGATTACGCCTGAGTTTAACTATAGCATTTAGGAGGCCATTAGGTATGGGTATAACGATAAGCGTGCTTGATCAAAGTCCAATTTATCCCGGGGAGACGGCTTCGGAGGCGTTCGCACACACCGTTTTGCTTGCCCAAAAATCAGAGGAGCTCGGATTCCGGCGTTTCTGGGTGTCGGAGCATCATGATTCAGACCATGTGGCGGGTTCCTCGCCGGAGGTTCTGATCTCCTATCTGCTGGCCAAGACAAAGACCATCCGCGTCGGATCAGGGGGCGTCATGCTCCAGCATTACAGTCCCTATAAGGTGGCGGAAAATTTCAATGTGCTGGCTTCTCTCGCTCCAGGGCGTGTGGATCTGGGCATTGGCCGCGCACCCGGTGGCTTGCCACGAAGCACGCAGGCGCTGCAGCAGGGAGTACAGGACCATGCCTCCTTGACGGATAAAATCGTAGAGCTTGGCAGGCTCGTCCATAACCGTCTGGAGGAGGACCATCCGCTCTCAGGATTGCGTGCTGCACCCCTGCCGGAGACGGCTCCCGAGCTGTATGTGCTGGGGGCAAGCACAGGCAGTGCAGAGATTGCAGCCGGACTCGGCTTGCCATATGTGTTCTCCCTATTTATTAACGGAGATGAATCCGCTGCGTTGGAGGCGATCCGGACCTATCGGAGCAACTTTGACCGCTCCCATGGCACGGAGCCGCAGATCATTGTGGCGCTTTCTGTAATTGTAGCCGAGACGGAGGAGGAAGCGGTCGAGCTCGTAGGTCCACATAAGCTGGTGAAGATTCATCTTGAGAACGGTAGGACGCTGACGCTGAGTACAAGGGAACAAGCGGAAGAATTCGGTCGTCAGGCGGGTGAGTCTTATACGATAGAGGAACAGGAGCCTTTCATTACAAAAGGGACCAAAGAATCGGTCCGTAAGAAGCTGCTTAAGCTTCATCAGGCATCGGGTGTTGACGAGTTCGTTATCACCAGCAATATTCAGCCCTTTGATAAGCGGATCCGGTCATTCGAGCTGCTGAGCGAAGCTCTGGTTGAAGTGCCGGCTGAGGCGTAGCCCTTTCCCTCAAATCCGGAGGATTATTTCTAGGAGGTCTGACAAATGCCAAGCCATACATGTTCTACAGGAATAGATATCGACCGATTTATTGAAATCCGGCGCCATCTGCACCGGTATCCGGAGCTGTCGAATGAGGAATTCGAAACGACGCGCCGGATCCGGGACTGGCTGGGGGAGGCAGGGGTCCGGGTTCTGGATTATCCGCTTGCCACAGGAGTGATCGCCGAGGTTGGAGGGATTCAGGAGGGGCCTGTCATTGCCCTGCGTGCGGATATTGACGCGCTGCCTGTTCAGGAAGAGACCGGACTCTCATTTGCATCTACGATCTCTGGCAAGATGCATGCCTGCGGGCATGATTTTCATACGGCTGCCCTGATTGGAACGGCTTATGCCTTGAAGGAGCAGGAGAGTCAATTGAAAGGAACGGTCAGGCTGATCTTCCAGCCGGCTGAAGAAAAGGCAAAGGGTGCAAAGCAGGTTATTGATAGCGGGGCGCTTGACGGCGTACAGGCCATATTCGGCATGCATAACAAGCCGGATCTTCCCGTCGGGATAATTGGCATTAAAGAAGGCCCTCTGATGGCTGCCGCAGACGGCTTTGTCGTTGAGGTGGCAGGGAAGGGATCCCATGCAGCTGTTCCGGAAGCAGGCCTTGACCCGATTGTAACGGCATCACATATCATTACGGCTCTCCAATCGGTTGTCAGCCGGAATGTGAGCCCCCTGAAGAGTGCTGTAATCAGCGTGACCAAGCTGCACAGCGGAACGGCGTGGAACGTTATTCCGGATAAAGCGCTGTTTGAAGGAACGATTCGCACATTCGATGATGAAGTGCGGCTGCAGGTGCTTGGACGCTTCAGTCAGGTGGTGGAGGGCGTAGCAGCAGCATTCGGGACAACGGCCTCCGTCCGCTGGATCGAGGGACCACCGCCGGTGAATAACGACCCTGCGCTGGCAGAACTAGGGTTTGCTGCAGCAGCCGACGTCGGCTTTGAAGCGATCACGCCGGTTCCCTCGCCGGCTGGAGAGGATTTTGCCGTATACCAGCGTGAAATTCCCGGACTATTCGTCTTCATGGGGACTGCGGGTCCGCAGGAGTGGCATCATCCGGCTTTCGACCTGGATGAGAAAGCACTCCCGGTCAGCATAGGGTTCTTCACGAATCTGGCTGTACGTGCGCTGGAGCATTACCGCACAGGCAGGGAGGTGTCACTATAGCCGCCGTAAAAACCTATGACGTCATCGTTGTTGGAGCAGGCTCAATGGGGATGAGCACCGGATATTATTTGGCCGAGCGTGGAGTGCGGACGCTGCTGATTGACGCCTTTGATCCCCCGCACCACGAGGGCAGCCATCATGGTGAGCCTAGACTTATCCGCCATGCCTATAGCGGCGATCCCGTATATACGGAGATGGCAGTCTGCGCGCATCTGCTGTGGAACGAAGTGGAGGACTTGTCCAAGACGAAGCTGCTTGTGCAGTCCGGTGTCCTGAATATGGTCGACAGCAGCCTGTATTCCTTAAAGAATCGTGTTGCTCTAGCGAAGGAACAGGGGGTTCATCCCGAATGGCTGGATGCCGCAGAGATTCGCAGGCGCTGGCCGGAACTGCATATTCCAGATTCCTTCGAAGCGATGTATGAGCCTGCTGCCGGTTATCTTTACAGTGAGAAGTGCGTCGAAGCCTACCGTAAGCTGGCACTGGCCGAAGGGGCAGAGCTGCTGACCTATGCCAAGGTGCGGAAGATCAAGGCACATGAGGGCAGTGTCACGGTCTATACGAAGGACGGTGAATATCACGCAGGTGCGGCCATCCTGAGCGCAGGGGCCTGGTTCAGTGCTCTTTCCCCGTTTGTGAATCTTCCGATCCGTGCGGTCCGTAAAGTCGTGGGATGGTTTGAAACGAGCTCCCCTACCTTTGATACCGGCCGGTTTCCGGGATTCACGTTGAACACCCGGGAAGGCGGTTATTACGGGTTCCCAAGCATCGGCGGAGCCGGGCTCAAAATTGGCCGGCATGACACCGGTACAGACTGGTTCCCGGGTGAACCGCTGTCCCCGTTCGGCAGCTGTGCCGAAGATGAAGCCGATTTACGGCAAGTGCTCGAAGCTTACATGCCGGGAGCGGCGGGCAAGCTGAAGCGGGGCGCCGTCTGCAAATATGAAATTTCGCCGGACGAGGATTTTATTATCGACAGGCACCCGGAGCATCCGCATGTTCTGGTTGCGGGTGGATTCTCGGGGCATGGCTTTAAGTTCTCTAGCGTGGTAGGGAAGCTGTTGTCAGAGCTCGTCGTTGACGGGCAAACCAGATATCCGATCCAGCCTTTTTCGCTGGCCCGCTTTGATCAGCAAGTCCAACCTGAATCTAGTTTTGCATTGGGGGAGATCGAATGAGTGACGTCAATATCGAAGCCTTTATAAATACACATGAACAGCTGCAAGCGGCTGTCGATGGTCTGAGCGAGGAGCAGTTGAAATGGAAGCTGGCGCCAGAGGTATGGAGCGTGCAGGAGGTGTTGTCGCATCTGGTGGATCACAGCATCGTGATTTCTTTCCGGATTCGGGATATTCTTGCCGGTACTACGGTTCAGCTGCCGGGATTTAATCAGGACGCCTGGGTCAACGGTCAATACGCCAATGAAGGAGGCACGCCTGATATTCTGGATGCGTTCCATGCACTGCTGCATTACAACAGCCTGCTGCTTCGGCGTTTGAGCGCTGCCGATTTTGCGAAAACCGGCATTAATTTTAAAGGTGCTACCGTAAATGTCTCGGATATTATCGGCGGATTCACCCGTCACGTCCAGAATCATCTGGGTCAAATCGAACGTATTAAACAAGCTGCCGCTCCAGTGTGAGGAAAGGCAGCGATCATAGACAAGGAGGAATGGAATATGGCTAAGCAAAGACAATTGAAATTGGGGGCACTCCTGCATGGTGTAGGAGGAGGAACATCGATGTGGCGGCATCCGGATGCGCAGCCTGACGCAAGCGTTAATTTTGAATTGTATAAGCAATGGGTTCAGAAAGCGGAAGAGGGCAAGTTTGATCTGATCTTTATCGCAGATGGTCTGTATATTAATGAAAAGTCGATTCCTCACTTTCTGAACCGCTTTGAGCCGATCACCATTTTGAGTGCACTGGCATCCGTTAGCACAAATATTGGCCTTGTCGGCACGTTATCTACTTCCTACAGTGAGCCTTTCACCGTAGCCCGCCAGTTCGGATCCCTGGATATGATCAGCGGTGGCCGTGCAGGATGGAACGTTGTAACGTCTCCGCTGGAGGGCTCGGCCCTGAATTACAGCAAGAAGGAGCATCCGGAGCATGACACACGATACCGAATCGCAACCGAATATCTCGAGGTCACCCGCGGTCTGTGGGATTCGTGGGAGGACGACGCTTTCGTACGGAATAAGGAAACCGGTGTATTCTTCAATCCGGAGAAAATGCATACGCTGAACCACGAAGGAGAGTTTTTCTCGGTGAAAGGGCCACTGAATATCGCCAGTTCCAAGCAGGGGCAGCCGGTGATATTCCAGGCGGGCGCGTCAGAGGTCGGCAAAAATTACGCTTCGAAAGAAGCCGATGCCATATTTACAGGCCATGAGAATGTGGAGGACGCAGTGGCGTTCTATCAGGATGTGAAGTCCCGCGCTTCTGCGTTCGGACGAAATCCTGACGATGTGCTGATCTTTCCGGGAATCGGGCCGATTATCGGCAGCACTCCGGAGGAGGCCGAGCGCAAGTATCAGGAGGTCGCCAAGCTTGTGACTATCGAGAATGCTCTGAATTATCTGGGCAGATTTTTCGAGCATCATGACTTCTCCCAATATCCGCTAGATGAGCCTTTCCCTGAACTTGGGGATCTGGGCAAGAACAGCTTCCAAAGCGGTACCGATAAAATTAAAAAGGATGCCAAAGAAAAAGGGCTGACACTTAGACAGGTGGCACTTCAATCGGCTACACCGCGCAGCAGCTTCATAGGTACGCCCGAACAGGTTGCTGATAAAGTTCAGGCATGGTTCGAAGCAGGAGCAGCCGACGGCTTTATGATTTCTGCCGCTGTTCCAAACGGGCTGGAGGATTTTATCGATCAGGTCGTGCCGATTTTGCAGGAGAGAGGCATTTACAGAACCGAGTATGAAAGTGACACGCTGCGCGGCAATCTCGGATTACCCGTGCCCGAGAACCGCTATGTCCAAGAAAAGGTGGTTGCCGCTCGTTCCTAAGCGGATGATGACTTTCACGAATAAGGAGGATTATGATGACAAGAATCGCTTTTATTGTAGGAAGCCCAACTCGTGGGTCCCGATTGTTCGGATTGACGCAGTACTTAGAGGATCGTCTGGATCTTGCCGGCTACACGATTGATTTCATATCCGCAGCGGATCTCCCGGCAGAGGACTTGCTTAGAGCCGATTTCAATAGTCCAGATATCAAGCAGGTCATTGCAGCTGTTGAAAAGGCGGATGCCGTCATTATCGCCAGCCCAGTTTATAAAGCTTCTTATTCGGGGGCGTTGAAGACGATTCTGGACTTAATACCTCAAAAAGGGCTACAGGGCAAAGTGGTGCTCCCTCTGTTCATCGGAGGTTCGATTGCGCATTTGCTTGCCGTTGATTATGGGCTGAAGCCAGTGGTAGCTGCACTGGGAGGAACCAACATTCTTGGCGGCGTGTACGCTGTAGATCAGTGGATCAGCCGGCTTGAGAATGGCGGTTACGAGATTACGGAGCAGCTGAGAGAACGCTTGGATGATGCTTTGAACGAGCTGAGAACAGAGCTTGCCCGCTATGTACCTCGAGAGCCGGTTAACCAGCAGGGATGGCAGGCTGTCTGACGCCTGGTTCCACACCTTCTCTATAACTTAATTCCGACTATGTTTATTGGAAAAATGTTTAAATCGACTTGAAGGGAGTCTGTTTGGATATGAGATACCATACTGGAAAACGAACAAAGTTGGTCGCTGCTGCTGCTCTGGGTTTCATTCTGCTGTTGTCCGCTTGTGGAGGGCAGCAAGCCTCATCGGGGAGTACAGCTGCTGCCGGAACGCTTGCCGTACGAGGAGCGTCTGCTCAGGGCGGGGAACTCACCTTCGCACTTGCGACTTCGCCTGACACACTGGATCCGCATCGCAGCGGGCTAGCCGTATCTGTTCGCGTAATCCGTACGATTCATGACAGTCTTGTGGTTCAGCTGCCGGATCATACGATCAAGCCATGGCTGGCGACGGAGTGGGAGATCTCGGAGGATGGCCTAAGCTATACATTCAAGCTGCGGGAGGATGTGAAGTTCCAGGACGGCACCCCGTTTAATGCGGAAGCGGTCAAATTTAACTTTGACCGGATTCTTGATCCGGCTACGAAAGCGTCCAATGCGGCGGCATTGCTTCAGCCTTATCAGTCTTCAGAGGTGATTAACGAATATACGGTCAAGCTAAATCTATCAACGCCTTCCAGAGCTTTTCTCGGTAATCTGAGCCAAGCGCTGCTTGGTATTGTGTCCCCAACAGCAGCCAAGAAATACGGTGATCAGCTGGGACAGCATCCAGTTGGTACAGGTCCGTTCAAGTTCGTGAAATGGGAGGAGAACGCAGGTATCCAGGTTGAACGCAATCCGGACTACAAGTGGGCACCGGAGCTTGTGACTAACCAGGGAGCATCTTATTTGGATGGAATTGATTTCAGAATCGTGCCGGAGGAAGCTACCCGGATCGGAAGCGTTCAGAGCAAGCAGGTGCTGGCAGCAGAGACGGTACCGCCGCAGAATATTTTGACGCTGGAGAAGGATCCGAATTTCCAGCTGCTTCAGGCGAATACCGTTGGTTTGCCGTACACGCTCTTTTTTAATCAGGACCGTGAACCATGGAATGAATTGAAAGCCCGGCAGGCCGTACAGCTTGCTGTGGATGTGGATACGATCGTCAAGACGTTATATCTGGGCACATATGAGCGGTCATGGTCTCCGCTAACACCGGGAACCTTCGGCTACGATCCGTCGCTTGAGAATTCGATCAAACCTGATATTGCGAAGGCCAATCAGCTACTGGATGAGCTGGGATGGGTGAAGGGTGAAGATGGGATCCGGGCGAAGGATGGTAAGAAGCTGACTCTTCACTATGTAGATGGCACCCCGAACCGGGAGAAGCGCAATGATATTGCGGTGATGATTCAGCAGCAGTTGAAGCAGATTGGCGTAGCCGTCGAAGTTGAGATTACGAAGGATATCCGCACGGTGGTATATACCAACGGAAACTATGATTTGTATGGCAACAGCCAGGTGAACTCGGACCCAAATGCGCTCTATTCGTTCTACCACTCCTATGATCCGAAAGGGCAGGCAAGCCTGTCGAGGCTGAACAATCCGGATGTCGACAAATGGCTTGAACAGGGTCGGGTCGAGAAGGACGACATCAAGCGTGAGGAGTTGTATAAGAAGGTTCAGAACTACGTCATTGACAATGTCATCATTCTCCCAATCTATGTATTTCCATATACCGTTGCGGCTTCGAATTCGGTTCAGGGCTTACTGTTCGACACTCTGGGCCACCCATTATTCAATGATGTATCTCTACAAAAATAGGAAAAAGGGGGCCTGAACGGCATGGCTAGGACGGTGACAGAGCGGCTGTTGACCTCTTTACTCGTCATTTTCGGTTCGCTCGTACTGGTGTTCTCCATTCTATATGTGCTTCCGGGAGATCCGACGGATAACATGGTGGATCCATCGATGGCGACACCGGAAGTGATCGCGAATCTGCGGCACGAGCTCGGGGTGGACCAACCCTTTCATATTCAGTTCCTTCGTTACTTCGGCAGTATTCTTCAAGGAGATTTCGGTACATCCCTCATTAACTCAGATCCGGTGCTGCCCAAGATTGTGGAGAATTTCCCAGCAACTCTTGCTCTGACTGCGGCAAGCTCGCTGGTCTCTGTTATCGTTGGTATCCTGCTTGGGGTACTATCAGCCATTTACCGGAACAAGGCGATTGATATCATTGCCCGGATCGTAGGTTTATTCGGGATATCGATGCCAACCTTCTGGTCGGGCATTCTGCTGATCCTGATCTTCTCCATTACGCTGGGCTGGTTCCCGGCGATGGGATCAGATGGCTGGAAGACGCTGGTGCTGCCGGCTCTTGCACTGGGAACCGTCGGAGCTGGCTTCATCGTTCGAATGGTCCGCAATAGCATGCTGGATGTGATCAGCGAGCAGTTCATGGTTACCCTGCGTTCCAAAGGTCTGGCGGAGCGGGCGGTGATGTATCGGCACGCGCTCCGCAATGCGCTGATTCCCGCAGTGACCATGATCGGAATGCTGATTGGCGAGATGCTGGCAGGCACGGTTGTAATTGAGACCGTATTTTCCCGGCAGGGGATTGGAAGGATTATTGCGGACGCCATCATGGCCAAGGATCTGCCAGTCGTCCAAGGTGTTATTTTATTTTCAGCCATCATTTATGTCATCGTTAACCTGCTCGTGGATATTTCCTATACGTTTATTGATCCGCGTGTCAGACGCTCAGCTTAGATCATAGGGGGGAGCATTTATGAGAGAGGCGGTATCCGCCAAAACGGTTTGGCGTGAACGAAGGTTGGTTTTCCCAGTCATACGCAGGACCGGCCGCTTTACGGTGAGCGATTGGTTTCTGTATGCTGCGGGTTTGGTCGTACTGTTCATCGCAACCTGTGCCATCGTACCGCAATGGATTGCACCATATGCCCCGACGGATATGCTGACAGACCGCATTATGCAGGCGCCAAGCGCGGCGCATGTATTCGGAACCGATTATTTCGGCAGGGATATATTCAGTGTGGTCGTTCATGGCAGCCGGGATTCCCTCTTTATCGGCTTTGCTTCTGTCATCGTGGGCGTTCTGATCGGTGGAACGGTCGGAGCGCTATCCGGGTATGCGGGAGGCTGGGTGGATATGGTCATTATGCGGCTGAATGACATTCTGATGACCATCCCAGGCATATTGCTGGCACTGGCGATTGCCGGGGCTCTCGGTCCGAGTCTGTTCAATATTGTACTGGCGGTGGCTGTCTCAGCCATACCGGGTTATGCCCGTGTGATGAGAGCCCAGATTATGAGCATCAAGAACCGGACGTTTGTGAAAGCCGCTGGCTCCATTGGCGCCTCGCCGCTGCGTATTTTTTGGAAGCATGTACTGCCGAACAGTCTGTCTCCCCTGCTTGTTATGGCGACCATTGGCATTGGGACTTCCATTCTGACTGGGTCGGGGCTGAGCTTTCTTGGTCTTGGCGTACTTCGTGAAGTTCCGGACTGGGGAACTCTGTTGTCCCAAGGTAGGGGATATTTGACCGTCGCATGGTGGATTTGTTCCTTTCCCGGACTCGCCATTACGGTGTTTGTTCTGTCCGTCAATATCATTGGCGATCGTTTAAGAGACCATCTCGATCCGAAGAAAATCACGCAGCGATAGGAGGACGTGTATGAGCACTTTACTGGATATTCAGCAGCTGTCCGTTGATTTCAGGACCCAGAGGGGGACGCTTAATGCGATCCGGGACGTGACGCTTACGATTGGGGCAGGAGAGACGGTATGCCTAGTCGGTGAATCCGGGAGCGGCAAGACGGTGATGTCCAAAGCCATTATGCGCTTGATTGATCATGAGAACGGTCAGATCACAGGAGGGAGCCTGACGCTGGGCGGGACTGATCTTGTAAGTTTGTCCGAAGCTGAATTGCGCCGGTATCGGGGGAAGAAAATGGCGATGGTATTTCAGGAGCCCATGGCCGCCTTCGATCCGGTCTTTACCATCGGGCAGCAGATTCAGGAGACCATTCTCCAGCATGAGCGGGTATCCAAGCGAGAAGCTAAGGAACGTGCGATCACACTGCTGGCACGGGTTGGCATTCCCGAACCGGAGCTGCGGCTGAATCAGTATCCGGGAGAATTGTCTGGCGGGATGCTTCAAAGAGCGATGATTGCCATGGCGCTGTCCTGTGGACCGGATCTCCTGATTGCGGATGAACCGACGACGGCGCTGGATGTTACTATACAGGCCCAGATCTTACGTCTTCTTAAGGATTTGCAGAGTGAATTCGGGATGTCGATTCTGTTAATCACGCATGATCTGGGCATTGCTGCAGATATTGCGGACCGGATCGTGGTGATGTATGCCGGGGGTATTGTTGAAGAATCGCCTGCGGCAGAGCTGTTTGTTCTTCCCCACCACCCGTATACGCGGGGGTTGCTTCGTTCCGTAGCAACGCTGGATACGGTTCGCGGCACCAAACTTCATTCTATCGAAGGCTCGATTCCGAATCTTGCTGAGCTGCCGGATGGCTGCCGTTTTCATCCTCGTTGCCCCTTTGCTACAGAGCGCTGCTCGCAGGAGGCACCGCCCCTGTCGGGAGATGAGGGCCGGAGAACGGCCTGCTGGCATTCGGCGGAGTTGATGCAGCAGGGGAGCTGGCTCGTAGCAACTGAGGCTGCTTCTGAAGCTGCTTCGGAAGCTGTTCTCGGGGAAACGTCATCGGTTGAGAGCCCCAGCAGCGCGGATGTCCTGAATGTCCTGAATCAGCAACTAGGAGGAGATCAGGAAGTATTGTTTACCGTAGAGAATCTGCGAAAATACTATCCCGTGCAAAGGGGAGGCTTCGGAGGAAAGAAGTTGATCCGGGCTGTGGACGATGTGACCTTCTCCATCCGGAGGAGAGAAACCTTTGGGCTTGTCGGTGAATCCGGCAGCGGGAAATCGACCCTTGGGAGAATTCTGCTGCAGATGGAGCGGGCAACGGAAGGCAGGGTTCTGTTCGAAGGAGAGGATCTGACGAAGCTGGGGGGAAGAGATCTGCGCTGGGTACGCCGTCATATGCAGACGATATTCCAGGATCCCTACGGATCGCTTGATCCCCGCTGGAAGATCGGGGATAGCATTGCGGAGCCGCTCAAGGTTCACCATCAGCTGTCTGCATCCGATGTGCAAGAGCGTGTCCATGAGCTGCTTGGATTAGTCGGGCTCGATCCTTCATGGGCGGAGCGGTATCCTCACGAATTCTCCGGCGGCCAGCGGCAGCGCATCGGAATTGCCAGAGCCATTGCACTGAATCCACAGTTTATCCTCGCGGATGAAGCCGTATCTGCTCTGGATGTGTCGGTTCAGGCGCAGATTATTAATCTGTTGCAGGATTTGCAGCAGAAGCTCGGACTTACATATCTGTTCATTGCTCACGGATTGCAGGTCGTTCGTCATATATCCGACCGGATCGGTGTGATGTATCTTGGGAAGCTGGTGGAGATTGCGCCAAGCGAATCGCTGTTTCTGAGGCCGGCCCATCCGTATACGCGGGCGCTGATTGATTCCATACCACAGAGGGCCCCTGGCGGGGACCAGCCGACAGGCGGCATTGAAGGAGAAATTCCGTCTCCGGCGAATCCGCCTTCAGGCTGTCGCTTTCATACCCGCTGCCCGTTCGCAACCTCGCGGTGCCGTGAAGAGGAACCGCAGCTACGGCTTCTTGGCAGCGGTCATTATGCAGCCTGTCACTATCCGTTGTGAGAAGAATAGCGGCAACGCTCCAACTGGAGGTCATGACTTGTCAGTAAATACGGGTTGTCTTTCGACTAAGACAGGCAGCGGGCAGCCTGATCTTCCTTTCTGGCCTGTTCTGATCACGCTATTTCTCGGCTCTTTTGTCGGCATGTATCATGTTGTTTCACTCAATGTGTCCCTCCCGGGGTTCATTGGTATATTCGATACCGAGCTGCGCACAGTGCAGTGGATCATTACTGGCTTTTCACTGGCTTGCGGCATGATCACGCCGGTGAGCGGATATCTCTGTGACCGCTTTGGAGGAAAATCCATGTTTTTGCTGTCACTTGCGGGAATTACGGTCGGTTCCATTCTGTGTGCGTTGTCCTGGAACATCTATGCACTCATTGGATTTCGTATGGTTCAAGGCTTGTTCTGTGGGCTGATTCAACCAATTTCCCTCACCATGATCTATCAGACGCTGCCGCGTGAAAGACAGCCTCTAGCGGTCAGTGTGTGGTCATTTTCGACGGTACTTGGTACCGCCATCGGCCCTTCGCTGAGCGGCTGGTTCCAGCAGCATGACTGGCATCTGATCTTTCTGGTGACGGTGCCGATAGGAGTGGCTGCGTGGATCGCCGCTCTGCTGTTGCTTCCGTCTGGATTTACACGGGTTCGGAAACGGTTGGATTTAGCGGGCCTAGTGCTGGCCACGATGGGCAGTCTGGCTCTGCTGCTGCTCTTTGGCAATATGCATGCGTGGGGCATGCAATCGCTTTTAACATGGGGGTGTTTGATCATTGGCGGTCTGTGTGCGGTCTTGTTTGTTCGGGTTGAACTGCAGACCAGGGAGCCGCTTCTGAATCTGAGATTGTTCCGCAATGTTACCTTTACGATCAGCTTGACTGTCTCGCTAATTCTAACCTTCGCTCTCTATTCTGGTGTCTATTTCATTCCGCTGTTTCTGGAGGAAATCCAGGGAATGACTCCCTTCCAGGTCGGACTGCTGTTTCTTCCGGCAGCGGCGTGCCTAACCATCGCAACCTTCCTGTCGGGCAAGTGGTATGCCTCTTGGGGAGCGGCTCTTCTCATCGCGTTGGGCAGCCTGATCCTGTTGGTCACAACCTTCCGTTTCAGCAGGCTTCATGTGGAAACGACGCTGATCTCCGTCATGGTCTGGATGTGCATCCGCAATGTCGGATCAGGGCTGGCGCTCTCCCCAGCAACAAGTGCTGCCATGGCAGCAGTAACGGAGCAGGAGTCAGGCCATGCGTCAGCGCTGCTTAACTGGCTGCGGCAGGTGTTCAGCTCGATTTCACTCGGCATGTTTACGTCACTGTTCTATGCGCGGATGAACGTCCATGAATCCCGGTTGCTTACCGGCCCTTCCGACCGAAGCCCGGAGTGGCTGCATATGGCGGCCTACACACGGAGCATCGATGATGTTTTTCTTATCGCGAGCGCGCTAGTGGCATTGGCAGTTCCTCTAGCTCTTCTTCTCCGGAGAAGAGGGCGTGCCGTGGATTCCGGCAGCTCCAAGATCAGTGATTCGATGTAATGTGATTTTAGATAGAGGTTGTTCACGGTATGATCGCTAAGCACCTGACGTAAGTGGACATGAACTTTTAAGTAGGAGGCTGCGAAAAGATGAAGGTGGCTTTGTTCAGCTTAATGATGAACCTCCCCAATGCCGTAACAGGGGAGTCTTGGACCCCGCAGCAAAAATTTCAAAATGTCATCCAACAGGCCATCCTCGCTGAAAAATTGGGCTTCGACGCTTACGGTGTAGGGGAAAGGCACGGTGCTCCATTCCTGTCTTCTTCTCCCCCTGTTGTGCTAACCGCGATTGCAGCGAGAACATCCCGTATCCGTCTGTTGACCACGGTCACGGTGCTGAGTGTACTAGACCCAGTCCGGGTCGCAGAGGATTATGCGACGCTTGATCATTTGTCCGGTGGAAGATTGGACATGATTATCGGCAAGGGCAATGATCCGCGGCATTACCCGCTCTTTGGCATTACAGAGGAAGAGCAGTGGGAATCCATGGCTGAGCGGTACAGGCTGCTGAAGCGATTGTGGACCGAGGACAATGTTACCTGGGAAGGCCGCTACCGTCCGCCTCTTCATGAAGTGACGACTTACCCGAGGCCTTATCAATCCTCCATTCCGATCTGGCACGGCAGTGCGTCAAGCACCTTGTCGACGGAGCTGGCAGCCCAGTTCGGGGAGCCTATTTTCTCATCGAACTCCTTTCATCCCAAGGCTAAATACAAAGTACTGATTGATCACTATCGTGAACGCCTGGCTTACTACGGGCATGATCCAGCCAAAGCGGTGGTTGGAGCGGGTTCGGGCAGTCTCTACCTGGGAAATACAACAGAAGAGGCTATACGCCGGTTCAAGCCGTACTATAATGCTTTCAGTGCAACGGAATCAGCTAAGCATAACCAATCGCCGTTTGAGAGCCTGGAGGATAATATGGAGAACGGTCCGGCACTCATCGGTAGTCCGGAGCAGGTGATCGAGAAAATCCTAAATTATCACGAAGCCTTCGGACATTCCGTGCTGAGCATCAGCGTTGACGGTCTTACTGAGGCGGATCAGCAGGAGCAGCTCCACCGGTTTGCTGAGGAAGTGGCACCTGTGCTGAAGCGGGAAATTCCGAGTTCGGTGTGGGAGAGCGGGTCGGTTCAGGGCGAGAAGGGTAAAATTGCAACTCCATATTAGTCTGTTCATATAGTGATAATTGACAGATCTAGTAAACCTTTGTACAGTATTACTCAATAGAATAGGAAGTCCACTAGGGGAGCCGTCAGCGGCTGAGACAAGAGTGTATCTTGGACCCTTTGAACCTGATCTAGTTCATACTAGCGTAGGAAAGTGGAGTCGGTCATAAGGTCTTAAATGCGATGTGTTCGTTCACACTCATAGGCATATAGATGAAGCCGCTCCAGCTTTCGGGGCGGCTTTTTTGTGTTGTTCCGAGGGTGCTGTCTTACGGGACTTCCTGCTCTTCATTATGTTGGAGGTGGGAAAGATGAGCTTTACGCAAGAGCTCCGTCAGAAGGCGGACGGCATTTTTCAGGCGATTTATGAACATCCCTTTGTGAGAGGTATCGCAGATGGGAATTTGTCCAAGGAACAGCTGATTCATTATATCAAACAGGATTATGAGTATTTGAATGCTTATATGCGGATTTACGGGATCGCGATTTCCAAATGTAGAACACGGGATGAGATTGCAGATTTTAATGAACAGATTTCTTTTATTCTCCACAGCGAGGTGCATCCGCATCAAAATTTCTGTGCTGTTGCAGGGGTAACTTATGAAGAAATGCAAGGGTATCCGCTCGCTCCGTCCGCGCATCATTATATTCGTCACATGTTGACGGTTGCGCATGAAGGCAGTCTCGGTGAGATCATGGCCGTGCTGCTGCCTTGTCCTTGGACGTATTTGGAGATCGGCCGGAAGCTGCTGGATGAGGTTCAGCCGGATGAGACCCATCCGTTCTATGAGTGGATATATTTTTACGGGAACCGGGCCGAGGATGCAGCAGCCAATTTCCGTAATCGTGTGGATGCGTGGGCGCAAGAAGCAACGGCTGCCGAGCGTGAGCGTATGGCTGAACACTTCATGCTCAGCTGCCAGCTGGAGTATATGTTCTGGGACATGGCTTACCGGCAGGAGGAGTGGCCATTGTAGGTGTAGGCTGCTGACTTGTGATATTTTTGCGATTCCATAATGATAAGAGAGGCTGATCAATATGAGTATGCTGGATCAAGAGCTTTCTACTCTCCTTGAAAAGGTGCGAACAAACAAACCGCTCGTACATAATATGACAAATGTGGTGGTGACCAATTTTACGGCGAACGGCCTTTACGCGCTGGGCGCATCGCCGGTGATGGCTTATTCGCCTGATGAAGTCGCTGACATGGCGAAGATCGCAGGCGCGTTGGTGCTGAACATCGGAACGCTGTCTCGCGAATTGGTGGACGCGATGATTATTGCCGGGCAATCGGCGAATACCCATGGCGTCCCGGTTCTGCTGGACCCGGTGGGCGCGGGAGCCACAACGTTTCGGACGGAGTCGGCTCTGCGAATTCTCAGCGAGGTCAAGATCTCACTGGTGCGGGGCAATGCAGCTGAAATCGCGCATCTTGTGGGAGAGGAACGAGAGATCAAAGGCGTGGATGCTGGAGACAGCGCGGATGGCGGTAATGTGGACCTGGCGATTCGTGCCGCGCGAGAGCTGAACACGATCGTCGCCATCACCGGACAGGAGGATGTCATTACCGATGGAACGTTAGTCCGGATCATAAGCGGTGGAGATGTGCTGCTAACGAAGGTTACGGGAGCAGGCTGTCTGCTGACCTCGGTGCTGGGCGCCTTCGCTGCGGTTGAACCGGACCTGATGCTGGCAGGTACTGTAGGCCTCGCTTTTTATAGTGCGGCTGCCTCACAGGCAGCGGATCGTACGTCTGATCTCGGACCCGGAAGCTTCCAGATCGCGTTCCTGGATGAGCTCTCCAAGCTGCACCCGGGTTCGGTAGCTGGCTGCTCAGCTATTCGCGAATTGGGTGCAGCCGCTGCAGGTGACAGACGATGACGAGCATTCGCGTTACCAGAGCGTTGACGATTGCCGGTTCGGACAGTGGCGGAGGAGCCGGAATCCAAGCGGACCTTAAGACGTTTCAGGAGCTTGGCGTATATGGCATGTCGGCGATTACTGCGATAACGGTACAGAATACACTTGGTGTTCATGGGGTATATCCATTGCCTCCGGAAGCGTCGGCGGAGCAGATCGAGGTCGTAGGGTCAGACCTTGGGGTGGATGCTTTGAAGACAGGCATGTTGTTTAGTGCAGATATTATTCGCATGGTCGCAGAACAAATCCGGAAGTTTGGCTGGGAAAAAGTTGTTGTCGATCCAGTGATGATCGCCAAAGGAGGCGCCGAGCTGTTGCGGACAGAAGCGGTGCAGGCGCTTAAGGAGGATTTGTTGCCCTTGGCGCTGGTCGTTACTCCAAATATTCCGGAAGCGGAAGTATTGTCTGGGATGAGCATCCGGTCAATGGGGGATCGCCGGGAAGCCGCAAGGCGTATCCGTGAGCTTGGGCCGAAGATCGTTGTGATTAAGGGCGGGCATGATGGGGGCGAGGATGGTAGCTTTAGCGGAGAGAGTAGAACTAGTGGAAATAGCACGGGTAGCGGTGAGAGTGGATTTAGCCGTAATGACGATTACCGCCAAGGGAGCGGGCAGGTCGTTGACCTGATCTATGATGGATCGGTCTTTACAGAGCTGACCGGCGAACGGGTGCACACCGTCCATACGCATGGCACGGGCTGTACGTTCTCCGCCGCGATTGCTGCAGGACTAGCCAAGGGAATGCCTTCACTAGTTGCCATTGCGAATGCCAGAGCATTCATCCAGGCGGCTATCGAGGACGGCCTAAATCTGGGTGAGGGTCACGGCCCGACAAATCATTGGGCCTACGGTCGCCGTCGTCAGGAGGTGCTACGATGAAGGAGAGAATTTCTCCCGCCATGATGCGCGAATACCTTCGGATGTATCTGGTCATGGGCAGTGTGAACTGCCGGGTAGAGCCGGAGCGGGTACTCTCAGAGGCGTTAGCCGGTGGTATCACGATGTTCCAGTTCCGCGAGAAAGGGACGAACGCGTTGTCCAGTGAGCCGATGTTCACACTCGCCCGACAAATGCAGGACATGTGCCGCCGTGCTGGCGTGCCGTTCATTGTGAACGACGATGTTGAACTGGCCCTGGAACTGAACGCCGACGGCGTACATATCGGCCAAGACGATGAATCCGCCGAAACCGTCCGAGAACGGATCGGGAACCGGATTCTCGGTGTTTCCGCCCACACGGTGGAAGAAGCCCGCCGAGCGATCCTTCACGGCGCGGACTATCTCGGCGTTGGGCCGATCTACCCGACTGTCTCTAAAGACGATGCCAAAGCAGCGCAAGGTACCGCGATTTTGCGTGAGATGCGTGGAGCTGGAATCGAACTGCCTATCGTTGGGATCGGCGGCATTACCGCCGAACGTGCGGAGGAAGTGATCCGCGCAGGTGCGGATGGCGTGGCGGTGATTTCTGCGGTAACGCAGGCGGATCGGGTTAGGAGTGTAGTGGAGGGGATAGCGGCCACAGTGAACCGGGCAGTAGTGAGGTTGGGGTGATGACTTTGAATTTTTGAGATTCTCGCTTTATTCGAGCTAAAGAATACAGCATAGGAATCATAAGTTGGAAACTTGAAAAGAGCTTTTTCCACTGAGAGGTGGAAAAAGCTCTTTTTGTAGTGCTCCAGCAGAAGGTATTACATTAAAACTATCTTCGGTAAAGCTCCTTTAGTATGTTTAAGCCTCTTAGCTGGTTGTCTTCATCCTGCTGCATCAGCAGGGAATTAATTTCAAGCAGGATCTCATTGTCTCTTTTGCCTAAGGACATGAAGTCGAAGAAGTCTATATTAAGCGCATTGGTGATTTTTTCTAGGGTCTGCACGGTGAAATTGCCTTCTCCTCGTTCCAGTCTGCCAATATAACTAAACGAAGTTCCAATTTTTTCAGCAAGCTCCTCTTGAGTTAAGTTTTGACTTTTCCGTATTTCTCTTATAACAATGCCTAATCTCACTGCAATCGATTGCTTCATATTGGTATCTACTCCTCTTATATAAGAAGTGTAGACAAAAAAAAGTTATTATTGCAGTCACTATAAGTTTTATTTAAAGTGCAGTATTGTCCTTAAATGATTCATATAGTAAACTGTAAATATATTCAAGCTTATAAGTTAATAGAAGATTAAACCGCTAAATGGTATGGTTTTTGCTGCAATTTGTAGATGCACAATGCGCTATTAACAAGGGAAAAAGGTATTACATGAGGAGGTCGGCGAGCTGTGGTACGTGCCGAAGTCATGCGGCAGCGAATAGAGGAGTCTAGGAAATTGCTGTATGTGATGGGGAAGAAGTATGGTTTGCGGCATCCCATGGTCCTTAAACAATCTATGGATCTTGACGAATTGATTAATCTATATAACAGGACTAAGTGTAAAAAAGACGTGAAGCCAATTGCTTGAATCAGGCGATTTCGGGAAAAGTGAGATTTTTCGAACTATTCCTTATTAATCAATTATCGGAAGATGTCATAGAACATGGGTTAACTTTCCCTATGACGACTGGATAGGAATAGAAGTCTGTGAACTAGAACCTTATAAGTTATCCCTCTCAGATAGTTTAAACATTTCAGCTGCACTGAGTAATTTTAATGGTTATATCAAAGTTAATTATGCAGTTGTTACTTTACTTCATAACAACTGCATTTTTTCCTTTTAGTTTTTATAGCTGATTCTAAACTGCTGCTCAATCAGAATAATTGGGACAGTGCAAGGTGTATGACTAGTTCTGAATTCCACATGATTAGATTATCCATCAGCCTCTTTTAATCTCATCAAGAGTTTTCCCCGTTATGTCTTTCCAATCGGCCCAACCATTGGAAGGTCTACCTAATACAACAGCACTTGCAGCGCTTGGAGATTTAAAGACATGGTCACTTACAAAAATATAATATGAGGCTGTTCTCTTAACAATTCCATTAGAAATTAGTTTGTTTCTTAAAGCGAGATAGGATTTCATGCTTGGAGCAGGCTCTAGTACCATTTGTGAATTTTTCAAAACCACGAGACCTTCGTCAGTGAATTGACCAAGTGCCTCTACTCCTTTTGACTTACAATAATATGTATCAGTTTGTATAGCACTAGCGCTCTCATTTGGGTCGCGCGCCTCTTCAAAAAGGTGATAACCAAGGGTAGAGATCAAAATTTTCATAGTTTCAAAAATATCCATTAAATCGGCTATCACTTGTTCCGGTAAGTATGGTTTAGTAGGAATTGTTTGTTGTAATTTGAAACGATTTATTGTGATACATCGTTCATAACAATACCATTCTAAGTACTTTATGTGTGATTTTGTAAATGAATTATTGTTCGTTGTAATGATAACAGCTGTATCCCAGAAGTCTTTTTCTTTGTTATGCTGTTTAATTCTTAAATAGCAATTTTCCGCTTCCCCTATATATACTTGTGGCTTTAGATCATCTGTTTGGCCAAATAATAAGTATAAGCCTACGCTTTTTGTCTCCTCGCGTTGTTCCGCATCACTTAATCTGTTCCTAGGTATCAGGATCGTCTTAACAATACGACTTGTGATCTCTGCTATTTTTATCCCTCTAGGTGAACCGTTAGGTAGAAATATTTGAATGGTTCTTGCTTTGTATCCTATCTCAGTCACCACCAATAAAAAAATGAATGAACTTATTATACAAAATTCTACAATGATATTGGATAGCTAGCTATGAATACTCTTTAACAATGTGGGAAAAAGATAATGTTCGTTTGGAAAATGATTCACTTACTCTTTATGGGTGGCAATGTATTGTTTGATGAAATTATATTTTGTCGGATGAAGGATTAGGCTGTTAAATTATTGAATAAGTCTATAGAACTATATCATAGTTTCATTGAATTAATAAGGAGCGTCAAAAATGTGGTCAGAGATATCAAAATTAATAGGTGCTAATCCTATTATGACTCCAGTGATTATTATTGCAGGTACTTCGACTATTTGGATGTACAAAGAGTTCAAGGAAATGATTAATCAAAATAACAAGGCGAAGATCAATAATGTCAACGAAAAAATAAAGGTTTATAGTCAGTTGCAAGCGAGCACCTCAGGTCTACTTCATGATGAGGGACATAGCGAACTAAAGCTTACCCTTATTAATAAAATCGGAGAATTTAGTCCCTTCTTAAGTGAAGATGTTCGTCGAGTTGTAAGGGATTATCACAGATATGGAGATTAGGCCTATTTGGAAACAATGCTAGTCTTTATTGAAGTGGATGTGAGAAAATTAGAGGAAGATAAAAAAAGACTTTCTGAGTATGACAGCAGTACAGATGTTGAAGGTTTTATTAAGAGATTATATGACCCTATGATTTATTCAACTAATGTATCCTCTCTTTATTTAGTGCGAATGTAAAGTAAACATGGAATTCCAGGTACATTCGCACCAAATAATTACCCTAAATTTCCTTTTATTACAATAATTTATGTGTTTTTTCATGATTTATTAACTAATTGAGCCTATTTATAAGTGATATACGATTTTTTAGGTTGTTTTGTTTAAAAAATCGGAGTCGCACCCTTCGTGGGTGCGTGGATTGAAATATCCCGGTGTCTTCGATGGCGGTCGGGGGGCGAAGTCGCACCCTTTGTGGGTGCGTGGATTGAAATTCGGCAGACCAGGTATAGGTAAATCGACGACCATCGTCGCACCCTTTGCGGGTGCGTGGATTGAAATTCAGAATGATATCCGTGAGAAAGAAAATGAAAACCGTCGCCCCCTTTGTGGGTGCGTGGATTGAAATTGTGGTTGATTTAACAACGTCCAGTGTTAGACCATCGTCGCACCCTTCATGGGTGCGTGGATTGTAATCTCCCCCTGTAGGTTTATTTTTGCGTAATGGGTGACGTTGGATTGTCTACACAAAACTGAACAACAATTATGAGGGCATTTTTCTTGCTTGAATGGGGGTTAAGTACCCAAGGGTACCGTGAATTCGGTGGTAGTTAAACCAGTGGACATAATCACCCAATTCAATGGCAAGCTGCTCTTCTGTCTGGAAATGCGTTTAGTTTGCAAATTCAGTTTTGAAGATCTTGTAAGTAGCTTTAGCGACGGCGCTATAGTACGGACAGCCCTTCACGCTAAGAGAGTGTGTAATTCCGAATGTTTTAGAACTTGTGAGATGAGCTGGTTATCGAACTCTTTGCCAGGGTCCGTGTGGAACATTTGGATACGGTCAAGCCGGACCGAGAGGCTTGCAATTGCCTTGTAGACAGGGTCTGCTGTTTTCCTTGGGCCGCTGCTAGAACCGATTATTTCACGGTTAAAAAAGTCAACAAATAAGCATACGTAATGCCATTTTCCAGCGACCCGAACATACGTCAGGTCGCTTACTACGACGGCGTAAGGCTCCTCTTGCTAGAACTACGTTGCAACTCATTCTTGGTCTGGGACTCGTTAGAATCGCTCTTCCAGGGCTTGTACTGTGTAACGGTGTAGTTCGAAACAAAGCCATACTTTTTCATGATCTGCCCGATATTACAGCATGAGGTGTGAATACCTTTCTTTATCAGTTCCACCTTAATTTTTCGTGTGCTATAGTTATTTCGGCTGGCTGCGAATAAATCCACAATCGCATCCTCCAGTGCTGTTCAGCTTCATTATCAGCCGGTTTAGGTTTGTAGTAATAGCTGCTTCGTGGCAACTCCAGGACGTTGCACATTGCTGATACCGAGTATTTGTGTGCGTTGTTGCGTATCACATTTACTTTCGTCCCATGATCAGAGCGGCTTGCTTTAAAATGTCGTTCTCCATCTTAAGATGTTGATTTTCTTTCCGTAAGGCAAGGAGTTCAATTTTTATTGTGTTAAGCTAATAATTGCAAATATTCCTGAGAAAAGAAGGTCAGACTTGTATCAACGGGATACGTAAAAAAATTATTAAGCATTTCACTAGCAACAGTTTGATACAGCAGCTGAAAACAGGAGATTTATGAGATAGGGACGAAGAGAAATTTCCTTTCTGCGCTTTATACAAAAAGACACATTCAGAAATTGAATGTGTCTTTTTGAATCTCTTTTTAATAGAGAAACTGATGAGGCAGCAAATTTTAATCTTCAAGCTCCATCTCAAATTTTTCGATAAGTAAAGATGCCTTAATATGTAGTGCTTTTGATAATGAAAGAATTGTATGTAATGAAGGGGCCTTTTCTCCGTTCTCCAGTTCACTAATATATGAACGATCTATACGAGAGTACAGGCTTAATTCGTCTTGAGTAAGCTGATTTTCTTTTCGGAGTTTACGTAGGGCTTTACCAAATGCGATCAGCTCTATTGATTTGTCACCATGATTCTTCAAAATAAAAACCCCTTAATTGATAGTTAAAATAATCATATGTTGTTCTATAAGGGTATTTCTGTAGGCTATTGCCTACAGAATGCGTGTGATGATACAATACATATACTGGAATTACTGATAAATATATAAATAGAAGGGGGACTTATGACAAACTCAACCACTATGAGAGCATTAATAAAAGAAATTAGAAAGAACCATAATCTCTCTCAGGTTTATATGAATTTTTCGCTCCTATTTATAGACGTAAAGTTACCTCATGTAGGCATAATATTAGGTGAACGTGCATTGGAAGCTATGCTTAAAGCACTTTATATTCAAGAGAACCATGTTTTAGTTCATTCGCGTACATTATCGTTAGATGATTTAACTCAATTTCCATTCAAAAGTTCAGTTGTTGATCTGGATGACATAATGCTTATATACTCTACGAAATTCTTATCCCACCTCGAAGATCATTCCCTTTTTGATCACATACACAAGGATCACTTTATTAAATTAATCAATAGAATAGACAATACATTGGTCTGCTTATCCTCCAAGGTAGCTATCTCTTCTTCTGAAAGGTATAACTCAGTCCAGAGCGGGATTTGTAAGCAGTAGCATCTCTATCTATGGTAGCCTTGTAGTTGACTCACAACTCTATATAAATATATCCGATACAATTAATCGATATAGTTAAGAGAATTTGAAAAGAAGTTGTATCTTGTTGAGTATGAAAGAATCGGAGTGAAAAATAAATTCAGGGGATAAAAAGTAATCGTATTATTATTCGAGCTGGGTTCAGATCTTCCTGTTGGCATTGCTGACTTACATCGATAAACGAAAGTAACCCACTCCTAAGGTTAGTGCCTAAGTGGGTTACTTTCTCATTCCTAGCTTGATCTTGGAGGAGAAATTCTGCTCAAGATGTTTGTACAAGGGAGCAGCTGGCGGCTGCCCCTTATTTCTATTCTTATCTTAGCATTCCCTTTTTTAGACCTCAATAACGGATCAATGACCTACCATATGACTATAAACCTAAAAATTCAACCGAACCAAGCATCATCTAACAACCTGTGCTCCTGCTTTCCCGGTATAATAGGATTAGTTGTTATTCTAATCACAGCACACAAAATACATAAGTATCCTACTAAACACTCCTGAGAAAGGGAGGACCACCATGCACCAAGGACTATACGAACAAATCATCAATCACATCACCTCGCAGCAGCTAGATGAGCTGAACACAGGGGAGTATGACATCGGACGGGAGGCTATAGATCCCGAAGAGGCAAGGCTGTCGCTTGCCAATTATATATCGATCGTAACCCGTAAGGCGTTGAAGATGGTGCGGGAGCAGGTTAGCGGTGATGCAGAGGCTGTACTTGCACAAATACAGACCTGCAACGAGATGATCGCGATCCTCCGAAACAATCTGGGCGAGGATGAGTTTAACGATCTACAGATTTCGGAGCAGGGAGAAGTACTTACATACGTTTACTCAAAAATGAATAACATCCGTGCGGTGAAGGATGTAAAAGCGATTCGTCCGGTGACTCCGTTGTCCCAGAGCTCCTTATTTACTGGCTCGAAATCCGAGCCGGAGCTGATGAATGAGCTGAAGCATGAGATTATGAGTGCGGATCGGATTGAGTTGCTGGTTTCTTTTATTAAATGGAGCGGGCTGCGCTGCCTGATGGAGGAGTTCCGTCAGTTTACGGATCGGGGCGGGCAGCTGCGGGTCATCACGACAACCTATATGGAAGCTACAGATTACAAAGCGGTGATGGAGCTCAGCAAGCTGAACAATACCGAGATAAAAATCTCGTATGATATCCAGCGTACCCGATTGCACGCAAAGGCGTATATTTTCAGAAGAGATACAGGGTTTACAACGGCCTATGTCGGCTCTTCTAATCTGTCTAACCCGGCATTGACCAGCGGACTGGAATGGAACTTAAAAATTACGGAGAAGGATTCCTACGATGTTTTGAAAAAGATCGAAGCGACCTATGAGAGCTATTGGAACGACCGGGAGTTTAAAGCTTTTTCACTGGAAGAAGAGAACAATGTTGAACAGCTGAAGCTGGCACTAAGACGCTCGAAGGATGTGCAGCAGGAGCAGGGTACGTTTACGTTCGACATCATGCCGTTTGACTATCAAAAGGAAGTGCTGGAGAAGCTGGAGGCGCAGCGAACGATTTACGGCCATATGCGTAATTTGGTTGTTGCGGCTACCGGGGCAGGGAAGACGGTGATTTCCGCTTTTGATTACAAAAGATTCCGAGGCCAGAACAGTCGTACCCGTCTGCTCTTTGTAGCCCACAGGGAAGAAATATTGAAGCAGAGCCGGGATACGTTCCGCTATATTTTGAAGGATCTGAATTTCGGCGAGCTGCATGTCGGTGCACATCAGGCGGACGAAATCGATCATTTGTTTATCAGCATCCAGAGCCTTAATTCCATGAGATTGACGGAAGTAACGACCTCAGATTTCTACGATTATATCGTAGTGGATGAATTTCATCATGCGGCGGCCCCATCCTATCAGCGACTGCTGAGCTATTACACGCCCAAGATTTTGCTTGGACTGACAGCAACGCCTGAGCGGATGGACGGTCGGGACGTGCTGGGTTATTTCAATCATACGATTGCAGCGGAAATACGGCTTACAGATGCGATTGATCGGAAGCTGCTGAGTCCGTTTCAATATTTTGGCGTAGCGGATGCGGTGGATTTATCCCAGGTGAAATGGTCGCGCCGCGGCTACGACCTACAGGAGCTGGAACATTTATATACAAATAATAAAATTCGTGCAGTACAGATCATGAATAGCCTCCAAAAATATGTTACCGACTTGGACGAGGTTAAGGGGCTGGGCTTTTGCGTCGGCGTTGAGCATGCACAGTACATGGCAAAAGTGTTTAGCGAAAATGGTATCCCTGCACTCGCACTCTACGGTGGATCCGATTCGGAGGATCGGGCGCAGGCGAAGCAAAGGCTCATTAACGGAGACATTAAAATGATCTTTGTCGTGGATCTATACAATGAAGGTGTCGATATTCCGCAGGTGAACACGGTCCTGTTCTTGCGCCCTACCGAGAGTCTAACCGTATTTCTTCAGCAGCTGGGTCGTGGTCTTCGCCTATCGGAAGGCAAGGAATGTCTGACGGTGCTTGATTTTATTGGACAGGCTCATAAGGATTATAATTTTCAGGAGAAGTTTAGAGCTTTATTAGGCAAAACAAAGCACTCCGTTCAGCATTATGTGGAGAATGGCTTCGCACATTTGCCGCGAGGCAGCTATATTCAGCTGGAGAAGCAGGCCCGGGATTACGTATTGCGAAATCTAAAGCAAGCAACACTTAACCGAAGAAGTCTTGTGCAGCGGATGCGGTATTTTGAAGCAGATACGGGACTGCCGCTCACCATCGGGCAATTTACGAAGTATTACGGCATGACGATTCATGAGCTGTACGGCGGCCGTACAGGCAAAAGATTTTTCCGGGAGCTAATGGTTGAGGCGGGTCTGAAGGAGCCGTTTTCGCTTGAGCTGGTTGAAGGTCTGAAAAATCGTATTCCTGTGCTACTGAACATCAACTCCAGGCGTTGGCTGAAGTTTTTGCTGGCGTACATTTCGAAAGGAAGACAACTTCAGGGTGAGGAAGAACACCTGATGCTGAATATGTTCTATTATACATTTTATCGTTCTGAGCCTGTAAAGCAGGGTTTTGGCAATATGGATGAGGCTATTCGTCATGTGCTTAGCTGCAAGGAGTTTCGAGATGAAATCGTGGAGATTTTAACATATAAACTGGAGCATATTGAATTTGTGGATATCCCGAATACATTCTCTTTCCCTTGTCCGCTGGATATTCACTGCTCGTACTCTACGGACCAAGTGCTGGCGGCTTTTGGTTACTATAATGAAGAGAAAGCACCGGCGTTTCGTGAAGGCGTAAAATATTTCGAGGACAAGCAGACCGATATTTTCTTCATCACACTTCATAAATCGGATAAAGATTTTTCACCTTCCACGCTGTATGAGGATTACGCGATTAATGAGCGGCTATTTCATTGGCAAACCCAAAGCCGAACTTCAGAGGGTTCGAACACAGCGCAGCGTTATATTAACCACAAGCGTCTGGGAAACAAAATTGCGCTGTTTGTGCGTGAGTATAAGGAAGACAATCAGTTCACGGCTCCGTTCACGTTCCTCGGGGAAGCAGAGTATGTCCGACATGAGGGTAACAAACCAATGAGCTTCGTATGGCGCTTGAAGGAAGAAATGCCGGCGGCACTAGTGCCCGTGGCAAACAAAGTTATCGTATAGGAGTTGAGAACACTTGATAGAGGTTGCGGCAGCGATTATAGAAAATGATAAGGGACAGCTCCTGATTGCCAGAAGGCGGGTTGGGAAGTCGCAAGCTGGAATGTGGGAGTTTCCGGGCGGGAAACTGGAGGCAGGTGAATCTCCAGAGGCGTGTTTAAAGCGTGAGCTTCAAGAGGAGATGAAGATCGGAATCGAGCCCTACGCGTGGTTCGAAAGTAATGACCATCATTATGGAGCGACGCAGATTCGGCTGATTGCATACAAAGCTCGCTTTACAAAAGGGACAATCCAGCTTGTCGATCATGACGAGTTTCGCTGGGTGGAGCGGCATGAGCTTGGTGAATATACTTTTGCGCCTGCGGATATAAAATTTGTGGAGATGCTGATGGGAGAGCAGAAGATAGCGGGAGAAGAGAAGCTGGCGAAAGAGCAGGAGACTGCTGCGGTTGACATCAAAAGTACTCTCAAGCAGGCGTACAACCACCATGCGGAATTAAGAGACTCTACGGAATTGGAAGGTTGGAAGGCAGAAGAACGAGAAAACGTGCTTCATGTATTTCAAGAGAACCATGTCCGAAATGTGCTGGAAATCGGTGCCGGGCCAGGCCGGGACAGCTTATACTTTAGGCAGCATGGTTTGGATGTAACAGCGATTGATATGTCAGAAGAAATGGTCCATTTGTGTCAGCAAAAGGGTCTGAACGCTATGGTAATGGATTTCTACCAATTGAAGTTTGCAGATCAGGCCTTTGATGCCGTGTACGCTATGAACTGCTTGCTTCATGTTCCGAAGGCGCAGCTCGTTGACGTGCTCGTAGAGATTAGACGCGTATTGAAACCGAACGGCCTCTTCTATTTGGGGCTGTATGGCGGGTTATCGACGGATGGGGTGTGGGAGCAGGATACATACAAGCCAAAGCGATATTTTGCCATGTATCCTGATGAAGAGATTCAGCGGATTGTCAAAGAACATTTTCAGGTGGAAGACTTCCATACACGTTTCATGGGTGAAGGAAAGCCACATTTTCAAGCCATGAGGTTAAGAAAAGAAAATCCATGATTATAGAGAGGGGATTGCTGAAACGATGCCTGAGGCGGCACCGTTTTTCTATCAATATATAACCTTTGGGATTCTGTTTGCTGGCATTGCTGACTTATATCGATAAAAGATAATAACCCACTTCCAAGATTCGCGTCTAAGTGGGTTATTTTCTTATCTTTTACTTGATCTTGGAGGATAAATCCACATTGTTTATCCTCTGAAATAGTAACAATGAACCAGATGGCCGATAACAATGGTGGATTAAAAACCGGAAATGAAGGACCTTGGAACCTTTACCAGTTATTTGTAAAACTATAAGATCAGGTTAGCAAATGATGGAGAGGTTGATTTATGTCCAAGATCCTTGTTCCTCCAGAGCTGCTGTTCCGTGTGGCGAATGAATTTCATACAGCATCAATACAATTGGAATGGACCATTAACCTGTTGAACCAGCAAATTTCCACAATGCTGGTTTGGGATGGAACAACGCGGCAGCGGTTTTTTGACGATTTCCAGAGAGCCCGCAGCGAGATGACATTAACGATTGAGCACATGAAGGTAATTAGTGAGGAATTAAAGAAAATTGCTAATAAGTTTATATTCATTGACGACAAGTCGAATCCACTATATATGCCTCGTTATTCTGACTTCAAGCCGTTTGTTAGTAGTGAGGAAAGTGAGCCTAAATCATGGCAAGACTATGCTGAAGAGCTCTGGGAAGGTGCAAAATCTGGCGGAAAAATGTTGGCTGACTCAGTTACCGATACAGTTGAATCGCTAATAGAAGACCCATTGGGAACCGGCGGACAGATGCTGTACAATGCTACGATCGGAACGGTTGAGGAAGTTATCGACACAGCCGCGTGGGGAACTAAAATGGTTTTTGATGTCGGCGATACCCGAGAGAAGTTTGATGAGGAAATCAATGAAACGGGCGGTATGGCGAACTATTTGGGAGAGCAGGGAGCACTGATAGCTGGAGGAGCCCTTCTCCGCAGGGTTGGGGTGAAGAATAAGCCTGCCATGAAGCATGACTCGGGTGGTGACGGAGGTGGGCCGCCTAAGAAAGCTGAGGGGACGCCAAAAGCTAAGTATACTACAAATAATTTACCGAAGGATCCTAAAGAATTAATTAATAACGGCTGGAAAGATACAACGCCAGAAGGAATGGCGAAGAATACTAGCTCGCGAGAATATATTGACCCTGTTACAGGAATGAAAGTTAGGTTTGACCCTGGGAAATCAGGAGAAAATGGTTTTGAGGGTAAAGATCATTATCATATTCACAACCCAAATAGTACAGGGAAAAATGATTATTACCTTGATATTAATGGTAATCCGGTAGCAAAAGGCTCGAAAGCATCTCATATTATACCTTAGATTGGGAGAGAAAAATGAAACCATCAGAATTTATTAAAGCGTATACCCTTTTTGATAGTCTTGTAGAGGATTTAGAATATAATGAAGTCAAGAAGCAGTTAAGGATGACTTTAGAATTGTGTCAGTGGAAGCAATTTTTCTATGTTGAAACTGAACCAGAAATGCAGCTTGGAATATTAATTTTCTTCGATGTAACATTCTACAAAACTGAACCTCAATTATTTAATTTGGACAGTAGTGAAATACTAGAGGTCGATTTACTCCCATTTGATGGAGAAGGTGAGCGGATTAAAATAGTTCTTAATGGTTTGGACGATGTAATTGTACTAAACATTCAATCTAACGAGGTTGAATGGAAAGAAATAAAAACTGAGGATGGACAATAGTTAGGAGTTTACAACGTAACAACAAGATCGTACAATACAACCAACAAACCAAACATTAAACAACTTAAATAACCATGATAAACTTTCAAAGGCTTATTCCAACTTGAACTACGAGTTAGGAATGAGCCTTTTTGCATGAACTTATTAATATACAACAATTGCGACATGAGGTAGATAATGCCTGCACCTATACTCCATCAGTACTGACGTATAATATTACGACAGAATTTAGGATGGATGATTGCAAACCATATCAAATAGAAAGGGGCGGTTGTATTTGGTTAAATGCTGAGGGGGCTGTAGGAGAAGTCGAATTTATTTATCCAAATACACTCCAAAACTCAAATTCATTGGTGGTGGGACAGAATATTAGTGGGATTCCATTGTTCGAAGTAACTGCCTCCAAATACGATAACCCTTTCATCCAGAGTTTCGAGGAAGGTTTCTTAATTTGGTTAAAAAAAACAACAGAAATCGAGTTGTTAATATCACATGGTAAAATCGGGTATTTAATTTCTAATAATAAACTCTGTGGGATGTTAGCGAAGAATCCACAAATAATTGAGTGAGTTTTATGTGAGACCTTGATTAAGGGAGACATATAAAAAAACGGTAGAAGCATAGTTGAAAAAACGAGCGAATAGTCCGACTTGCAAATAAAGAAAAAGATAAAAAAGGGGTGTCGGTATGTTAAAAAGGTTTATTTGGAAGAATTAAAAGATAATTTATATATTATTGTACAATTATTAGAAAATTCATATGTTGCATTTTTTAATATAAAATGTGATAGTGATAATTTTAATGAGAAACAGCTTGACTTAAATACTTTTAAACCTTTCGGGGTATGTATGATTTTAAAGAGATTTATTAAAATGTGTTCTGTAGGTAAAGTGAAAAATGTGCAACCTAACTTGAATATCCCTATACCAGAGATTTTTATTAGTAGTGATAGAGGAAAGTGGGGAAATCGATCAGAATTTAGTGAGGATGAACTAATATACAATTTAGTGAGAATTGATCCCGTCGTCGGTGATCAAGGTATTATGGGGAATGAAATTATTCAATATAACATTGATAGAAAAGACCCGAATATTTTAAATAACTATGAAATTGTTGGATATAACACTGGTTATGAATTTGTACGTCGGTTATTTTTATCGATTGAGAATGGCTGTTGGATCGACCCATTGAAAGAACTACGATTGCTTGATGTGGATAACTATCCGTTAAAAACAGTAGAAGAAATGTGGCACTATGGGGTTCCGAAGTATGAGTAGTTAATAGCATAGGTAAAAAATTTCTAATAAAAATTAGCTTAGACTCTATTTGATTATATCAATATTAAATGTAGAACTTTTGGTTGGGCAAATTGCTTTTCAAAATTCTGTACAAGTGAGGCAAGAAATGAAATATTAATGTCCAGGATAAAATATGACGATAATGCTGGGGGTAATTATCTTGGAAAATAGAAATTGTCTTCATAATTTTATTAATTACTTGGATGATGAAGATGTGTATGATGCTTTAGAAAAATATTGGATTGACATGTTTTTTATGTTGTTGCATAAAGAGAATATTGATGGTAATGATTGGATATGCCCTTGTTATAACACTACCTTCGGTAATGGGAAAAAAATGATGGATGGAAATCCTATATTTTCAGCAAAATCCATAAAAAAGGATAAAATAATAAGAATTATTCAAGAAAGCCCTAAGAATGGGAATGTATTTTCTTATTGGATTAATAGTTCTATGGGGAACAATCAGAGCCAGAAAGAGTTGGTGATCGTTTGTACATTAAATAATTATAACTTGGAAAAGGTAAACGATATAATCATAAGCTGGATTAAAGGAAATTTGAAAGATACAAACTCTAAATAGACATGGTGGAATGGTGATAGATACTTTGGTCAAACGATCCAACATGTAAAAGGCTAGGGTGATATTTGCAAAAAAAGTACATCTACATTAAATGAGTAGCATTAACCCTTTGGGGATTCTATTGCTACTCTTTTTTAAATTTAGGCACTAAATAAGTTATAGAAGGAGTACGTTGCATGGATTTTTCAATAGTTACAGACTGCGGGTGCGAGAGTTCGTAGTGTTTTAAAAAGATATGATTTTTTAATTTGAGATCATTCGAGTAAAAGGCCAAATCGTAATAGGAAACTGAATCGCCACAGTTAATGGTGATTTAGTTTGCGAAGCCCGTCTTCCTAAAGGACGGGCGACTGGAGATCGACAATAACCGCAGCGAACGGGCTAAACCAGTTCCAATACTTGAAGTTTCTGTTCGAACAGCTTCCACAGCTCCCTGATCCGAAGGATGCAGAAGCGTTGGAAAAGCTGTTGCCTTGGTCGTTTACGCTACCGCTGGATTGCCGGGTATTTAAATCTTAATTTCATCTGCTCCGAGCCTTCATCTTGATGACAAGGGGATTCCAACATATGGTATAATCGTGGTGGTTGTACGTTGATGAAACACAAAAATAAAGATGAAAAATACAGTATTACCTACCCACAAGAGTTCAAGGAGGGTGACTATACTTTAGCCCTCCCACTATATGGAGGATAATGAAATGTATTTAGAAAATGGCAATTTAGTCATTCGAAATGCGACTGCAGGCGATGCACAAACTTTGTGCAATTGGTGGAACGATGGAAAAGTCATGGCTCATGCTGGCTTTCCAAATGGCATTGGCACCACAGTACAAGATATTTTGGACAAACTTCAGACAGATACTGACCGTAATCGTCTTTTGATTTTGGAGATTGATGGTGTACCTGTAGGTGAAATGAATTACAGAACGGTAGTTGATAACGTTGCAGAAATTGGCATTAAAATCTGCGACTTCAACCAACAGGAAAAAGGGTCTGGAACCACGTTTTTAACTGTGCTTATCAGCTTTTTATTCATGGAGATGGGGTATCACAAAATCAACCTGGATACCAACGTCAAAAACACCAGAGCACAGCATGTATATGAGAAAATTGGCTTCCGAAAAATTGCAGTTCATATTGATTCATGGAAAAATCAACTTGGAGAATTGCAATCTTCTATTGATTATGAATTAACAAGAGAAGAATATGTAAAGACCCTTCAACAAGATAAGTAAGAAGTTCTATCCAAAGAAACTACTCCATTGTTGAACTGCACCCCAATTGTTAGACACCATCTAACCATTGGAGGTGCAGTTTTTATATGACTAAATTCTGTACAGATGAAAGATTACAAGTAGTTATACGTTATCAAAATGGATCGGAAAGCTTAAAAACTATTGCAATATCAATAAGAGTTCATCACTCAGTATTAATAAATTGGATTAAGCAATATGAGCATCATGGTGAAGAGGTTTTTAAAAAGCGCTATACACCGTATTCCGTACAAGACCATACTCATGGAGATAGGCTGGAGTCTCTAGAATCTGTAAGATTAGTTTCAAACACAAACACGGTTGTAACTTGTAAGTGAAAAATGTAAGAAATAAGGATGGTGTCGAAAATATGTCAGTTGAAATTATTTTTAAAGATGTTGAAAATAAATCCAATGTACCTCGACTTGGCGGATATAGCTTCTTGCCTGAACATATGGATTGGCCATTAAATCCAGATGGAGATAAATTAACACTTGTATTATGTTTGCCAACGGATTTTCTAAATAAAACTCTAAATTTAAACTTACCAAAAGAACATGTGCTATCCGTTTTTACAACGTATAAAAAAGATGATTACTTTTTAGATTTAATCACTTTTCATGGAGATGAAGAAGAGTTAGAAAATATTAAAGAAGGATTTACAAGAGTTTTATTACACGAAGCAGGTGATATTCGCAATGAATCAGATTCCCTAATACCAGCACAAGAGTTCATTTTGGGAGATGAATTGAATTTAGATTTAGAAGAAGTAGATGAAGAAGATTTGGATGATATAGAGATTTACTGCGGTTCGTTGATTGGCAATAAACCATCTCTGTTACAAATAGAAAACATGGGTTTGGATGATTATCAATTTTGCATACAAATTTATGGCGGCGATTTCCCTGAAGGATTTCATGATATATTTAGCCTTAGTGACTCGATCGGATATTTGTTTTTAAATAAAAATGTTGATCAGAATGATGCAGGTGTTTTTTTTACACAATGTACTTAGAAAAATGACTTTTAATATAATCCTAGGCTAGTTAATAAGCTCCCGAAACATATGTAAAGAAGACGTCATAAGCTCTTTATTTACATATGTTTTTTTTTGTTAGAAAAGAGAGCCATGCAAAAGTTAAATGTCCTTGAGGTGAGTAAAGTGGAATTTGAAATCATAATCAACCCAAATTTTAAGATTGGAATACGTGATCCAGAAGATACAACGATATCTGAAGCACTAGATAATAGGCTTGTTAATAGCCAACACTTTACAATGAAATGGCATGATACGTCATTAAAAATCAATTATGGAACACAAATAGCCGATGGCATAAGTGATGTTGTTAAAATGTTAGAAACAATAAAAAAGAAAGAAGAGCAGTTCGTTGTAACTTTCCCAAGTCAAGCATTTTTCGAAACATGGATATGTAAAATTGAAAAATGCGATATTAACATTAATTGGGATAGTCGTGATGATTATCGGAGTATTACGATGAAAACTGATTTATTTATACAAGATTGGCTCAAGCTATTGCATCAACTACGACAGGTCTTGATAGAAACGGGATATAATGTTACCAATCTAGTAGATTTTGATTTACTTGAAAATCTTGAAAGATTTCATTAGCCAATTTTTCAGAAAAGTTGAAGGAGCTATGGTAGGCGGGCGTCCATTTAGATTTAGATCTAGATAATAGTTTTCAAGAATATTTATTATCTTGGGCCTTTGAAGAAAAAAAGTTATCTAAGGAGAGCACAGAATATTTTAGAAAAAACTTTGAGAAAAAGTATAAACAAATATGTTCTATTATGGAACAGAATTAACGCCTGTCGAGGTAGGGATATATATGGAAATAAGAAAAAGGCTTAGTAGTCAGCTAGAAGGACATAACATATACGAAATAGTTTATCGTTTTATTACGGAGAAATCAGCTTTCAGGATTTGCAAACATCTTGCTTTTGGAAAGGAAATTAAATTACATAGTAAAGGATAGAGTGGTGGGAATGAAGTACTGTAGATTAGTGGAGTTTTTTGAACTTCTCATTCTAAAGCCACGAGATTCCTACGCTAAACGCTTTAACGAGCGAAGATAAGAAGGCTAACCCCGCAGTTCCTACGGTTAAGTGTTGTTTCTGATTGTTTTGATGAACAGAAATCGGAATACGATATGTCTGCAATTGATCCTAAAAAAATTGGTCGAATAAAAAGCATGGATTAGATGTAAAAAAAGTTAAAAAAGAGAAAAAGAAGAGCTGCGAAGTATCGCGGCTCTTTTCATTTTCCTTTATTAGTCCTAAATATCTTGTACAAAAGTCTTACAGTAAAGGCTGCGGGTAGGACCAAAAAAACAAACTGCCAAAACATGACGCCAAAACTAAATTCCATAATGATTGCACCTCCAAACAGAAATTATGCCTAATCTCATTAAATTGATACGTTATCCGAGCCACAAATATACCTTTTATTTAACACGAACAATGAATTAAGTAGAGCAAATATTTTGGTTCTTAAAGCAACTTTTAAAGGTATTTAACGTTTATAATAAAAATAGGAGGGATTACAATTATATGAAGAAAAAGATAATCATTTCTGTCTTGGCTACACTGGTGACGGTATCCACTGTGTTTGGAGCTGCATATGCGAGTGGTGTAATTAAAATCAATGTCAATGGGAAGCAAGTCTCGACAGACGTGGCGCCACGAATGGTAAATAATCGGGTAATGGTACCTATTAGCTTTATTTCGAAAGCGCTTGGCGCTAATGTTTCGTGGAATGAAAAAACACAGACAGTCTCAATAAAAAGTATTGGGATTCCTCATGAAAATGTTTGGAATGATGACGTAAGTAATATAGGTCAATTTACTGTTGCGGGTATTAATAACACAGTTCAAGTATTTATGGCTGGAATGGATACAGGTAGTGAAGATCTTCTTAAAAAAACTACGACAGACGACATGGACGTGGAACTATTAAAGCAACTACATTTTTCTATGGGACCAACTATGTTAGCTTCGCAAATTATGGATATGAAACAAATCAAGAATGGACAAAAAACAGAATATCAAGTTCGAGTGGCGATTCAAACATGGTTAGAAGAAACAACGATAGACTACTGGGATCTTACTTTAGTACTTGCTCCTTATATAAAAGAGGGAAATACAACGTCTACAGGAGGTAAAATGGAATATATCGTTAAGAAAAGAGAGGTAGTTAAATCAGTGCCTATTGATGCACTTAGAGTATTCCCAGGATACACCCTCGACTTCAAGAAATAGATTGAATTCCCCCGTTATTAGGATAATGGATCCGTGTTTTCGACTCCTGAATCATCCATAGAGTGAAGTGCATAAGGTTGGACTTCATTGAACGAAAAGAGAGCCTGATATCCTTGCTTGCAATAGGATACCAGGCTCTGTCTTCTATCAGTCTGACCGCAATGTACTTATTATTCAACTTTCTCGACATGAAACACCGGAATAGTGACAATTTCGCTGTCTATGTATACTTCTATATAATAGTTGAAGATACCGCAAACTGTAATGGGTCCTTCCACGAATGCATAGTCACCCTGCAGCGCAATATAACTGTTACCCATACGGGCATAAGGCTTTTCATCGCTGTTAAGCACGATTTCGGATGTTAAACGCACCTTTTTGCGTGGATACTCCGGCAGTTGCTCCACCAGGATGTCGATATAATTCGCATTCGGGAGAAGTTCGACGAATTGGTAACTGTCGCCGTAAAGCTCATAACGGGCTGTTTCATCTTCCTTCCCCGTTTCGTTCAGGTTATGCACGAGCAAAGAGCCGTCATTGTCAATTTTATAGCCGTCTGCCTCGAATGAGAACAGCAGCTGAAATCGATCGTTTGCCACGGTATAGGCACTGTAAGAGGCGGATCGAGAATCCGAATCAGACTCGATGAGCAGGACAGGCTGTTCATTTGAACTCAATTGCTCTTCAACGGTCAGGCGGCGCACCTCATAATGGTAAGGTATTGGCTGCTGGGTGCGCAGCACTTTCGGATGCGAAGAGCCATCCCACGTTGCATAATACAAACGACGTTCGGTATCGAGTGCCATCGTATACACGGCAGCGCCAAACCGGTTTTTACCGCCTTCGATGAACGGATAATTGCCTTCCGCTAGCAAGAGCGAAGGCTCTGCTGCGGCCCATACGAGCCGGACGTCCGCGATTTCGGCGGTGGTGTCGCGGAAGCCGGACAGGTCTTCATACAAGCGAATCGCCGTCTCGTATTCCCCGGCCGCGACATGGCGGTCTGCCTTCCTCATCCAGCTTTTTAGTTCTTGCTCCAGATAATTGATGACGCGGGGCGAGCTGTCGGAGCGGTCCGCATAAGCCGCATAGATGGTGGCATGGATTGCGAACGCTTTTGCATTGTTCTGTTCGGCATCTTTCTGCATAATCGTCTCAGCAAGCTCCTCCGACTTGGACTGCAGCCACTCCGCTGTGATGCCCAGCTTCTGGTAGGCTTTTGCCATAGTCACTGCTTCGTCCAGCATTTGCTGTAACTCCCCTTTGCCTGCGATACGGGCCAGCTTGGATTCATCATAGGAGCGGAACAGGGTATTCAGTTGGGTTGCTTTCTTCTCAGCTCCACCGAAGAGTGATGGCGGAAGAGTTAACAGATTTGCTTTGAATGATTCAGCGCTACTGTCTCCCCGCTGCTTGCTGGCAGCGAGCTGCTCTTCGAAATATGCCTTGAACTGAATCAGATGCTCGTTCATCCGGTCAGCGGCCGTTGCTGCGGTGAGCATTTGCTTGAACTCGTTGATATGGGAGCTGCCGGGCTCTAAGTAAGAGGAACGCAATTGCTGATAGCGTTTGTACGCCTCCATGAACGTCTCAAACTGGAGATCAGCCGCAGCCGCATCTGTATCAGACAAAATCTTGTCTAGCTTGCGCTTCATGGCGGTAATTGGCGCCAGCTTGTGCAGCCGCTCGGCCAATTTGTCCTCCTCATAGAGAATCCATCGATTGTTGTGCGCTTGTCGGTACGCTTCTTCCGCCGCAACGAGATCGTTAGCGGCGTACAGCCGATCGGCTTCCTTGATGGTATCAATCTTCTCTGCAATATGCGCTCCCTTGATTCCAATTATTACCACAGTCGCCGCACATAATAAAATCATAAAATTCCGCGGGTTTAGAACCTCTCTTATCGTCATAGATATTAGTCTCTCTCTGCAGAGTCCTGGAAATCAGGATCCCATTCATATTGTTCACGCACGATTCGTTTCACCTCTTCGGCTACACGATCCCACGGCTCGTTCGGATATTGCTGAATCATTCGGTGCAGCCGCAGGATGCGATCCTTCGGCAGCCGGTAGGCATAACGACGAATCAAGCCGGGATAAGTGAGCACATACCGTTTCATTCTTACGGCTACTCCGGCCACACCGGTCAGGATGTCCTGGCCGTTCTTAAGACCGAGTATTTCTGGCTCGTAATGGATGATGTATCGGAACGTGTCGTCTTTAATCAGTTCGCGCTTTAACTTGGCGATCTCCCCGATATAATCGACCAGCAGCGGATCAAATTGCTGCAGTAGGAGCGGTTCCAGCTCCAGCTCCATATCTTTACGCAGCGCGAAGTGATGGAGAAGCCCAAGTTGTTGCAGTCGAAACGTATCGTTGCGGATAAGGGGCCGGAGCTGCCGCAGCAGCTCGTAAGTAAGTTGCTTGTCCTCATCCCAGTGTGAGAAGGCTATCTCCCAGTCACGGTATATATCCCGTGTCAGCTGCATCTGTTCTTGCTGCAGTAGTCGATCTAGCTTCAGGCTGATCTCAGAAGCGATAAACCTTCTCTGGACGAACCAGAGAATGACAATAAGTATTAGGGCTGTTGCAAGGCAAAGCATCATCTGGCCGAACGTATCGCTTAGAAGGATCCCAACCAGCGTAATGAACAGCAAGAAGAGTCGCTTTGTCTGCATTGACCGTTTAACATTGACGGCTGCCTCACGTTCGATCGGACGCAGTGCAGTCTTGCCGCAGGAAGGACAGACTTTATCTTCCAGTGCAGAGAAGGAGCCACATGATTTACATCTACAAATTAAATCATAGAGTTGTTTTGGTTTGTGGTAAGGTCTGAAAAAGACAGGTATTTTTTTCATGGCGTCTTCTCGCTCCTATCGTTCAATATGGAGAGAAGCCGATGATCAATTTCGTCGGGTGCGGGTGTTTTTTTGTGTCGAATCCAGTAGAGGACAACTTGAATGGCAGTAAAAAGAAACAAAACCGCGATACAACCGTATGCTAACATAAGAGAGTCCCTTTCTTATAAAACAATATCTTTTATATTTATGGAATTTGGTTCTTATTACTAGAAATGACATTGCTATATGACTTTATTCCTATATCGTATGTGTAATATGGTTGAACTTTACAGTCCCTGATTATATCATAATGACAGTCGGTGGTAGATAAAGTGAATATAATGTCATATCCAGTAATTTGATAAAGATAAACCGGAACCAAGAGGATGTTTATCTCGTTTTAACAATAGTCAGGAACGATTAGGTATAACAATGCTGTGCCGTTTCAGTGGCGATTGTGTGCCTACCAATACCCTATCATTTTACAATAAAGGAGTACAACTATGCTTCAGAGAAAAGTGATTGCTTATATGATGCTGCTCACTCTGGTACTCAGCTTCATGCCATGGAGTGAGGAAGAAGCCGCTGCTCAGGGGGCTCAAACAGCATCTAAAATTGATGCGATGCTCGTGATCGATGTGAGCAATTCGATGGATACGAGTGACAAAGACAAGATTGGTAATGAAGCGATGAAGATGTTCATTGATATGTTGTCTTCTACCGGAGACAAGGTTGGCATCGTCGCTTATACCGACAAAATCGAACGTGAGAAGGCGCTACTTGAGATCCGGTCTGAGACGGACAAAGAGGATCTCAAGCACTTTATCGACCAACTGAACCGCGGGGCCTATACGGACAACGCTGTCGGGGTGAAAGAAGCCGTCAAGGTGCTCGAGCAGGGAGCTGATCCTGCCCATGAGCCAATGATTGTCCTGCTTGCGGACGGTAACAATTACTTGAACAAGAATGGTAGCCGTACACAGGCAGAGTCGGATCAGGAGCTGAGCGCGGCGGTAGCCGCCGCGAAGCAGAAGGGCATTCCGATCTACACGATCGGGCTGAACGCCGACGGGCAGCTGAACCAGAATGCGCTGGCGGATTTGTCAAAGCAGACGAACGGCAAATCATTTGTAACGTCTTCCGCGGACGATCTGCCGCAAATATTGAGTGAGATTTTCGCCAGCCACCAGAAGCTGAAAATCGTTCCGGTCCAGTCGATGACAGGCAACGGAAGCTATCAGGATGTGACGGTGAATGTGCCAAACGCGAACGTGATGGAGGCCAATATTTCCATCATGTCTTCACAGCCGGTCGACCTGAAGCTATACGATCCGTCCGGCAAGGAGGTCGCCATCCCTGACGATAATGTACGGCTGTCCCGCTCCAAGAGCTATTCCCTGCTGAAGCTGCTTCAACCGGCTCAGGGCGATTGGAAGCTGCAGGTAAAAGGGGCGAAGAAAGACAAAATCGATATAAATCTCGTTTTTAACTATGATTTAAAGCTGGCGCTGGACCCGATACCGTCCAAAACTTACAAACAAGGCGACAAAATCAAAATCAACGCCTACTTGACCAGCAATGGACAGAAGCTGCAAAATGATGCGCTGTATCGCAACATGAACGCTGTACTTCATGTCAAGGACCTTGATACGGGGAATAGTGTCGACCTATCGCTCGTTAACGAGGGAGATCGGTTCACAGGGGAGTTCGAGGTGAAGGACAAGCATGAATATGAGCTCAAGGTAAGGGCAGAGGAGAAAAGCTTCTACCGGGAAACTGAGCCAGTCAAGGTGAGTGCGAAGCCAGCTACCGGCGCAGGGGCTTCTGCCCAGCCGGGCGCTAGCGAGGGAGAAGTTAACAAGCCGTTTCCAATGTGGATTGTTTATTCAGCCACCGGAGGGATTGTGCTCGCTCTGGCGGCCGCCTTTCTGATTGCGGCATGGAAGAAGGCGAACCGTGGCTTCGTTGGTCAAATGGTCATTGAAGTACGGGATGAGAATACAGGCGAGAAGAGCCATCCTCAATATAAGAAATTGAACGCCTTCAAAGGCAAGTGCTCGCTCCACCAGCTGCTGCAACTGGCTCCCGAGTTCAAGGAGACCGAGAAGATGGTATTCATTCCGGACAAGAACGACCGCATTCTGCTCAAGAACGGATCAAACGGAACGATTGAAAAATCGGGTCGTGCAATCGACGCGAGCAGAGGTTTGGAATTAAAGAGCGGCGATCGGGTTACGGTGCCGTTGACTCAGGTAGATAAAACAATCTGGATCGAATATATCGTATAGGGAGGAACATCCATTATGAAACCAATCGTTAGAGAACATATTCAGCAATTGGACGTATCGCTGGGCGGAGGGATTGTCAGCGATAAAATTCGCGTTGATACAATCGATAACCCGATCCTCATTATCGGTTTGGGAGGAACCGGGATCGATGCGCTGCTTCGTTTGAAATATCAAATTAATCGCAGATTTAGGCTCCCCGAAGATCCGATCTCGAAGAAGAAACGCGATAAGCCAGATAATGTGGAGTTCCTGGCGCTAGAGACAAATGAGCAGGATCGCAATAAGAAATATCGCGGCATTGGTCTTGATCCGCTCAATGAATTTGTACTGCTGTCGAACGCCGAAATCGGCGGACTGCTGCAGAACCGCAGTATTCTGGAACCTTATATTACCGAATGGCTGTCCCCAGAGCTGAGCATTACCGACGGGATGAACGGCGCCGCCGGGGTGCGTCAAGCTGGACGGTTGTTGCTGTTCACCAAGATCAACCAGGTTGTCCAGGCGATTGACAAGAAGATCAAGACACTGTCGGTCGGAACGAATAAGAAGTTGATGGTATTTATGCTGTCCGGCTTGTCCGGGGGAACCGGCAGCGGCTGCTTCTTGGACATTTCCTATATCGTACGAGGCATTATCGAACGGGATTACGGTTCTGCCGGCATCGACCGCGTCAATACGCTCGGCTATTTGTTTACTCCGGATGTGAATCTGGCGAACAAAAGTTTGAGCGAGCACACACGCGAATATATTAAGAAGAACGGCTACGCCGCACTTAAGGAACTGGACTATTGGATGAACGTTGACAGCCGCGGTGAGCGTTTCCGGCAGAAGTACGGCAACATTTTGACGGTCAATTCCCCGCTTCCTCCGTTTAACCTGTGCCATTTGATCTCGGCGACGAACACGGAAGGGAAGCTGCTGGAGAATGCCTACGACTACTGCATGAATGTGACGGCGGAGAACATCACGAACTTCATGGCAAGCGAGGATAAACAGTCCGGTGAGGAATTCGCGATTCACGATTATATCAGCAATATCCGCACGAATATCGCCCAGATGAATCGAGTCTATCCGGCCAATTACGAATACAATATCATCGGTGCTTCGTCGGCCGTCCTGCCGATCGAAGAGATGACGACCTATCTCGGATACCGTCTGTTCCAAAAGATGGAGAAGATGTTCCAGAAGGCGCCGAGCCAAGAGGAAGTTGAGAAGTTCGCCCGCCAGTTGGGTGTCGATCTCGACACAATGGTGAAGACGTTCGAATCGCGCGTGCCCGATCCGCTGCCGGGGTATGAGAATAGCGAACGACTGAGCTATAACAATGTAGTGAAGCTGCAGGTTGTAAATATGGATACGGAGCTGGAGCAGACATTCTTGGCGCGGGCACGCGAGGAATACATCAAGGCGAAGAAGCAGCTTCCTGGCGAGATTGTTGGCAACTTCACCGATCAGATCCGGCGGATGTTCCTCCATCCAGAGCAGGGGCCGTTTTATGTGTCCCGTCTGATCTATACGGAGAAGGGCTTCTGTCTGTTGAAAATGCTGCTTTCCTACATTGAGACGCTGCGCGAGAATCTGCATCGTATTCCGCGCGACATCGAAGCGGCGCAGGAGCAGTCAAACGAGCGTCTCGGGGATGCGAAGAGTGCCTTTATTTCCAAGGATAAAAAGAAAAACATGTATATCCAATCCAAAATTCAGGAGTATTGGTTGCATGCCGACGTAGAGCGTATGGAGCAGATGATCGAGTTCTACGAGGATCTGTATCAGCTGTTGAATCAGGAGAACAACCGCATTTATAGCGTATTCACTGAAATTTTGAACGCGCTCAACACGATCTTCGAGAAGAACGGCGACATTCTGATTAACGGTGAAGAGCAGGCCGATCATAAAGGTAACCGGACCTACTACTGGAATATTGTCAGTGTTCCGGACATTTCGAAAGTGATCAGCAATATTATGGATCAGAAGGAAGTTGACGACCTGATCCGCGACTTCTCGCTGGAGCTGTTGGATCACTCGAACCAGTGGATCAAGGAGCAGGAACTCGATATCGTCAGCTCGATCTCGGATTTCCTGTCGGACAAGTTTGGCGATCTGATTACGCAATCGATGGAAGATTTCCTCGTCATGAAGTTTGGCAACGACGAGTCGATCGACAAGTTTGTCGAGCGCCAGATCGCAAGCAAGCTGGATGACGAGGCCGTTCCGGTGTTCCATCTGAGCAACAGCTCGGGTAACTTGCATTTTCCGAAATGGGGATTTGTGTCAGTGCCCGTGAAGGCGCCAAGCATTCTGAAGGGAATACGCAATTATCAGAACAATGCAGTCGGCAAGTCGAACTTCACCGTCAAGGAGAGCGAGGTGAAGAACCGCATCTTCTGGCTGAACACGCATAACGGGGTGCCGCTCTTCGTCTATACGCCGCTCAAAGTATACGAGGAGAGCTACGAACGCACCATTCTCGACAAGGAAGGCATCGGACGCCATCTCGTGCAGACCGACAAGGCGAACTGGACGTATCTCCCTTCCCCCATCCCGCAGCAATCTTGGGGGGACACGTACCGCAACGAACGGGTAGAGCAATACAATGTTCGCGTACGTGCCGAGTTTGAGCTCGGCCTGAAGTACAAAGCCGTTGTCGCGAAAAGCATGGATGACAACACAAGCAATCGCTATGCGGTCGTCTTCACCAAACCGTTCCAGCTGCAGGATATGCTGAACGACTACGATCTGCAGCTGCAGACAGCGAAGCCGAACCTCGGAGAAGTAAAGCGCGCTTATTTAGAACTGAAGCGGCTGTTGGAGGAAGGGCTGGAGCAGGTAGGAACGAAGGATATTTTCGGCAGCATTAATGAAAATCTGGCGAAGGAAAATCTGATCCGATCGCCGGAGCTGCTTGCACGCTTGCGAGAGGAATTGGCCAAATATGAGGCGATCCGCACCCAGGCTGAACAATTCGAGCAGCTGCTCAGCCAGTATCAGGACGAAGAGAAATGGCAGGATCATTTCATTGAAGCACTGTACACGGGCACGATCTGCAAAAAAGGCGCACTCTACGTCTATGATCGGGATGAGGAAGAAGAAGCGTGGGAGCCGTTTGCCAATCTGATGAAGAGCCGGGACTATGTAGAATTTGAGGTATACGAGCATTTCCGCAGTTTGGATGAGAAGCTCCATGGTACGCTGCTGCGTAAGTCGTCCCGCCGTGCGGCGGAGATGACGGCATCGGAGGATGTCGCTCCGCTGCTGACGAAGCTGGATGAATTGTACGCGGCGTTCCTGGAAGCCCGCGAACGTCTGGAATACGAGAAGATTGAGCTGGCGAACGGCGAGGATATCTACCAGTTCTACAAGCAATTGACGACCAAGCTGAATGCCATTCGGAGAAAGTTGAAATAGGATGAAGACACACACGATAGTGGAGAAATACGCAACAGCATATTCATGCGATGAAGGGAGACTCAGCGGCAAAGACGATAGTCAGAGCAGCATTCATTATCCAACGGTGTTTCTCTTCATTGGTGACAAGGCGGGCGATGCGATTGAGCCGATGATCCGGATTAATGAGCGAAAATGGGATAACAGCGCCGGTGTCATGTATATTCATGCGCTCTCCCGTAATGCTGATGTGTCTGCTATAGCTTCCGGCGATGGTGGGGACGGCAGCAGAATTGCTCGGCTCGTTCTGCCGGTTGACGGCAGCCATGGCCCGGACAAGAGCAAAACGATGCGCCGCGATGTGTACCGGCAGTTCTATGAGCATAACCGCGGATTGTTCGAGCTCAATCGTATTTTGCGGCAGGTGAGCAGTGATATCGCGGAGTACGGCCGGCTTTACGCCTCGTTTGACCGGATTCATTTGGCGGTTGTTACGAGAGTCGACGACCCGCTCAACGTGCTGGTACCGGAGATTACACTGCTCGCGGATGCGATCTTCCAGCAATCGTTCAAGTCGGTCCAGATGGACCTGCATGTGCTTATCAACGAACGAGAACAGGCGGATGCATTCGGCTATGCCAGTTCGGCGGGGGTCGCATACCTGCGTGAGGTCGATTATATGCAGAGTCCGGACTATTCCTTCTCGGCCCCTTTGCATGTGACGGAAGACGGGATTTCGATCGAAGTGACGCATCCCGCCTCACCATTGTTTGATCTCGTTTATGTGCTGACGGACAAAAATGAGCGGGGAATGTCGACCTTTGCCGAAGAGGATAATTACGAGATTATATGTCATATGAATCTATTGAAAAATCGGAAGCAGACCGGCTCGGGCCACTTGCATCTAATGGACAACTATAACAATACGTCCTTGCGGAATAATGTAATGACCGAATCTGGCCGCTATGGGTATGTTTCTGCCGGCTTGTCCAAGGTCGCGCGTCCGAACCATTCGATTGCACTCACCGTGCTGTATCATTTCTACCGCGGGCTGACCGACCGAATGAAGGCCGCTCCCGAGCGTACGCAGGCGGAGAAGCTGGCCTGGTTTGGGCTTGATCCTCAGGCAATCGCTGCCCGGGTTGATCGGGTTGTGTCGGATGAGGAGCTGCTTAGCGATATGAACGGCATCATGACCCATGGTATCAGCTTCGGCCAATTGAAACGCATGACGCTGCGCGAAGCTGAGGATGCTTTGTTCGGTAGCGGCTGCCATGCATACTTTCGGGATAATTATGAACAGGTCACGGACAAAGCGCTCCAGCAATTATCGGATGACGAGCTGGTGCAGATGGTCCGGGAAAGGCTGGCCGTGCAGGCGGATACAAGCTTCTATCATGTGTACGATTGGACGAATGAAGCGGATGAAGGAGGGAGCGTTTGGCCGCTGCTGCACGGCCGCATCCGTGATGCAAGCCGGGCGCTGGAGGCGGCGCGGGCCGAGCTGGAGCAAAAGTATGCCGAGGCGGTGGAGGAGCAATCATTCTCGCGGATGCCGCTGATGGATAAGCATAATGTGCGCAATTTCATCCGCTGCTTTTTTAACACCGTGTACCGTCTGAAGCTTGAGGTGCTACGGCTGGAGACGGGGCTGCGGCTGTATAGAAAATATGAAGCGGAGCTGGAACGGCTGCACGTTATCTATAAAAAGTACGTCCAGCAGATGGAATCGCTGGAGGAGACGCTCAGAGCTGCAGCGCTCACCAGCATCCGCCGTGCCGATGACTATATCGGCCAAAATATTATGGAGTACTACGAACGGGTTACGGCGGACATTATGCAGGAGATTGAAGCGAAGCGGGGATCGGACGCCTTTGGCGAAGAGCGGTATATGGGTAGCTTGTCCCGACTGCTGGAGCAGGGAACCGAAGCGTTGGTTGAGCGGCTATGTGAAGTATGCAGAACGCATATTTTGACAGGACCGCCGTTCAGGCAGACGTTTGAGGAAGAACTGCTGCAGCGGGCGAATGTGACGATTGAATACAGCAATCAAGAGGTGCTGTCGAAGGACGAGCTGTTCAAGAAACTTTACCGGACGCTGGAGGAGCGTGCTGGCATACATGTGCGGCTCCTGGATTATACGCATGAACACCGTTACGAGGAAAAATATTTTTTTGGCGATGCGACGAGCGAGTTTATGCGTTATGCGCTGGGGGAAGAGGAGACGTCCCGTATCTACAAACTCGGCTGTGTGCATGAGCAGCGCACCAGCGGTGTAGAGAAGCTTAACATTATGGGCGGCTTCCAGATCGAGGATTTGCTGTATTACCGGAATGGACAAATGTACTACGAGAGATATGTAGAGAACGGATATCAATTCCACGGCATCAGTTCCGAGCTGCTGCCTCCTGTTCGGTAAGCAGGATAGTTTGATAATCAGTCCCGTCTGTCTTCGTTACCGAGGATTGCCCCGACAAGGGCTTTCGATTAGCGGTAAGTTGAGATGCAAATACGGATGTCGGCATCGCTGCTCTTTGCTTATCCGGGCGATGATCCGACAGAAGCGATGACGGGAAGAACGCATCCGGGGGGATGTACACTATATGTGAGAGGATGCTATATCTATGCAGCGAAAAGTGAATTGGCTCATGGTGCTGTTCAGCTTGATTGGTGGCGCCATCGGCTGGGGGATCGGAGAATGGCTGCTAAATAGCCTGCGCGGCGAGTGGCCGGATATTGTAGTGAGCGGACTTTACTTTGGTGTGATTTCGCTTTGTGTTGGTCTGGCCTGCCTGATCGCTGAGATGATCTCGCCTCGGTTGAATGGCCCTTCGTGGCGTCAGCGATATACAGGAACCTCGTGGCTGGTGCTTGTTCCCGCGACGCTGGTGATGCTGTTCATTGCGGGCTTGGCGTTGGAAGCGGCATATCAGTTCGAGCCGGGCAATGTAAAAACCGTGAACAATATCGTGCTCGCCATCGACAACTCGGGCAGTATGGAGGAGACCGATCCGAATCAGGACCGGTATAAAGCAGCCAAGCGCATGATCGAAGAGATGGATAGTGACAAGCAAGTAGCTGTGTTTGTATTTAACGACAATGTGGACTTGCTCCAGCCTTTTGTTCAGTTGGAAAATCAGGATGTCAAGAACCAGCTGTTCGCCAAGATCGATGCGATCCAGCCGACGCAGGGCGGTACGGATATCGGCCTGTCTCTATCCGAGGCGATGAAGCACATCAAGGATCATCAGGATACGGAGCGCGGCACGATGGTCGTGCTTCTGTCGGACGGCTTCAGTGAAGTAGACACAAACGCCATGCTCGCCGATTATAAGGCGCAGCATATTGGCGTTCATACGATCGGCCTCAGCCAGGTCGATGCCCAAGGCTCGGGCCTGCTGCGCCAGATTGCAGAGGAGACCGGAGGCCAATATTACGATGTGTCTGATGCAAATGAGCTGTCGTTCGTCTTCGAAAAGATCTACAGCAGTATCGGTGAAAGGACGCTGGTTACGGAGCGCTCCGGCCCGCTTAAGAACAGTACTTATTATATGGTTCTGCATATCATTGCCGTGGCACTTATTGGAACGATGCTTGGTCTGGCGCTGGGGCTCGTATTTGACAACCGTTATCTCGCCAAGAGCTTCGCGATTGGCGGCGCGGCAGCGGGGCTCTTGGCCGGCTTCCTGCTGGAGGTGGGCCTGTCCGGAAGTCCGTTCACGGACGGACTCGTTCGCTTGAGTGCCGATCTTGTGCTTGCGGGTGTCATTACGCTGTTCTCATTCGTCGTGCCTATCCGGGAGAACCAACGGCAGTCGGGAGGACGACGGCACAGAGGCGCGGCTGAGAGCGAAGTCAGCAGCCTGTCCGGCCGGCAATCTGATCGAAGCAGCCGCGGATTCTAGTGTGGGGAGGCCATGACAGATGCATTATATAGAGGCGGGATCGGATACGCCGATCATCCGCGAACTGACACATCATATTGACGAAGGGCAATGCACCTTGCGCTGGTTATGGCCGGCTGGTATCCAAGCCGTCTATATTCACAAGACGGTGGATGGCTCGCCATTGGATCGTCCGTCAGGCGCGGAGCTGAAGCTATATACGAGAGACGAATACAAAGCAAATAACGGGTATCACGACCGTATTGAAGGGATCGGGCGGCTCGTCTATACGGTATACGCCTGTCTGTTGCAGGAAGACGGTCAAACGCTCCTCATCCAGCCGAATGGCGAAAACCGGATCGCGCTCAGTACGGGCCGGGCGAGAATCTATTATTCGATCCGCTATAAGGGCGGCTGGTTCAAAAAATTCAAAGCCGCGCAAATTCAGGTGACGACAGAGGTGCCGCTGCCCGCGGATGTCCTTTGCTATGTGAAGAAACAGGGCGTCTATCCTGTCAGCCAGGACGACGGAACAGTCTATCCTTTCGTCGAGCCGTTTACCCCGGGCCGTAATGTGCTGCCGGAGATAGAGATCGGCAAGGACGACTATATCCGGCTTTTCTTTACCGATCGTCAACAATACGGCCAATTATACGAGCTGATACCGGAATAAGGAGGGGAAGACACTTGGGGATTTTTGATTTTCTGAAACGCAAACCGCAGCCGAAGTCGCAACCGCTGTTCTATGATATCGTGTGTCCGTACTGCTTCACCAAGTTCTCGCCGGAAGAGGTCGTGTTTCGTGCGGCGCACCATCGCGAGGATGATGAGGATTATGCGATGCAGGAGGATGAGAAACTTAACAAATACCGGGACCGCTTCGGCCTCGATACCGTCTATGATATGGAGGCGGTCATCGATGCGCGAGATATTCCGGAGGAGCACCATCTGTATTCCGATCATGTGTTGATTGGATTGAACGACCGGTATGGGGTCGTTACGCGCAGAAGGCTGTGCCCGCATTGCCATAACGAGCTTCCGGTGACGGCCGGGAAGGTGCCCAGCAATATTATATCGATTATCGGGGCTTCCCAGGTCGGCAAGTCGGTTTACATGACTTCGCTTATTCATACGCTTCAGCATAGTACGGCGGATCATTTCGATGCCGCCTGCATGCCGCTCAATGCGGAGATAAGCCGAAAATTTCGCCAGATGTACGAGGAGCCGCTGTTCGAACGCGGTGATCTGCTTGCTTCAACACAGAAGGAGAAGATGCAGGAGCCGTTTATTTTTCAATTCGTCTTCAAGGATGAGTCGAAGCCTCCGCTGACGCTGGTGTTTTTTGATGTCGCAGGAGAAGGAATGGTCGATCAAGATTATCTCGGGCTGCATGGTCAGCATATCAAAAATTCAGCAGGCATCCTGTTCATGATCGATCCGCTGCAAATTCGCACCATTCGTGAAAAAATACGCATGCAATACGGCGGCGAATCTAACGAGTGGGTACCGCAATACGATGAACCGCGTGATGTCGTGCTGACGATGTTCGGCGATTTCATCGCCTACCAAGAGAAAAACAAGACCGACATTCCGACGGCGGTCGTGCTGACGAAAAGCGATATGCTGCATGCGTTGAAAGATGAGGACGGCGATTATATAAAGGGAAATAGTAATATTTTCAATAATATGATTCATCGCAAATATCTTAATCTAACCGAATCCAACAATATCGACGGTGAGATGCGGCGCTTTATCGAGAAGGTGGACCGTCCGTTCAAAGGTACGATGGATGTCTACTTCTCGAATACGTCCTACTTCGCTGTGTCCGCACTCGGCAGCAACCCGGTCAATCAGAAGCTGCAAGGTGTTGTAAGCCCGATACGGGTTGATGAGCCGTTCATATGGCTGCTGTATCAACTGAATTATATCGAGGGGAGAGAGCAGCATTGACAGCGAACAGATCCTCTCGCATCCAGCAGCAAATGTACACACGGGAGCGGAGTGGCATTTTCCGTCCGAACGAAGGATTTGACACGATTGCGAAGTCTGCCGGTCTCGATGCCGGGTTCATCAAAAAAGTGCTGCACCCATTCTGTGTTTACGATGCGCCGACAGAACTGGTGTCACAAGGCGAAAAGGATGAAGCTCGCTATCCGCAGGCGCTGCATCTGTTTCACGGTGACTCGGGACAGCTCGTCCTGGGCCGCAGCATTTATCAGGCAGCCGATTTTACCGGTTTGCGCAGCGCTTTCTTCACTCATAACTACATCATTCCTGTCGAAAGTGCTGCGGCGGTAAAAGACTATGCAGGCTTGCTGAGAACCGCCTTCGCCAGCAGCTATGACATCGAACAAGGCATGGAACTGCCCGAGTTGGAGCAGCTGCCTGTTGAAGCGGAAGTGCATCATACGGCCTCGCCATCCGCTCTGCTCGCTAGCTTAGGGATCGACGAGAAGATGTTCAAGCAGTTGCTGTTCGCCGTCATGTCGTCCATCGTTACAAGGCGCAAGGTGTTCGTGGCGCTCGATGTTGAGTTGGAGGCGTTGACAGAGTGCGCAATACAACTCGCCAGCGTGTTATACGGCAGCCTCCCTTACGCGTACCGCCGCGCTCTGGGTTTGCTTACATATTCGAAGGATCCGCAGAGCCGGAAGGGGATTCATCTCACCTTCGTTGAACGCGGAAGCTTGCGGCCCAATGATCGTCAAATCGACAAAGATTATACGTTCGATCTGGCTTCTCGGCGGGTTACGAATGTCGATATCGACCTGGCGAAGCAGCCTTACCTGAACTTTGCCTGGAACAATCTCTCGCTGCCGGAGCGGGCGGAAGCGTTCTATGACTTTGCGGAACAGCTGTTGCAAGGTATGGACTCGCAGCAGTATACGGCGATTGTGAGCTACCACGAGCTTGCCGTCTTGTACCAGATTGAAGGAGGCAACGCTTCCTTATATATGCAGAATCGAAACATCGTACTCCGTTCCATGCTCGGCTATTTGGAGCCCGCCCAGGCTACCCTTGCGAAGCCGCGGCTGCAAAAGCTGTTCCGCGACTGCTTCGATCGCGAATATGAACGGGTGCAGCAGGGACAGGCGCCAGATCCGAATATTGTGAAGTGCTTCATCGAGTACGAAGCAATTGCCGGGGGGACGGCGGGATTGGGAAGCGACCTGCTCGGATATTTAATCCGAAGCTTGTACGAGGCAAGCAAGGAGAAGAACCGCGAGTGGATGGAAGCTTACTATGATCTTATTGAGGGCAGCGGCAGGGTCAGCCAGGCCTTCTTCGCTACGCTGCTGCGGGGCGGCAAGACGATTTCGCTTTTCTTCCCGTTTATGCAGCGGAAGTTCCAAAAAGCGACCCGGGCCGAGGAGGTCGTGAAGTTGGCGTTTCATTGGTCCAGTCAGCATCCGATCCTTCTAGACTCGAAGGAATTTATTGATCTGGCCACCGGACAGCTGATGGAGAAGCTCCGGCGTGAGGTGGAGCCGGTGTCGGCCGTGAATACGGTGCTCGATATGATCGACCGCTTGTTCGAGGAGAAGAGTCGTTCGGCGAGTGAACCGATGCTATCATTCTTGAAACTGTTGTCCTATGAAGCGAATGTGTTCTTGCTGACAGAGCTCGAACTGGAGCATGTACACAAGGATGCATTCCTGCAGATCGATTTCCTGGCATACCCGGATGAAGTTAGACAATGGGCGACCCGTTTTCCGCCGCATGTGAAGTCGAATGCAGCGGTTATGCTGTCTGCGTACCGTTGGTTTCACGACGAAGATCCGGATGAATCGCTGTTCGACGGATTGTCACCGGCAGAGATGGATCGGCTGCAGAAGCTCGGCCGCCGCTGGCTGCAGGACGATCTCGGACAGGCCAATTTTGGCCGGCTGGTGCTTGCCTTCTATCGCGGTATCGACAGCGGCATGATCGAGTACGGATCACTACTTCATTACTTGCAGCAGCATGCCTCTGACAAAGAGATCGTCTATAAATTTATAAACTGGTCGAAGAACAAGCGTTTCTTCTTGAAAGGGAAGAAGCTCGCGCCGGGATATGCGTCGGCATTGGTAGCCTATTTCAAGAAATATGACAGGGACGCATTCAAACACCGGATGAACCGGAAACTTTATTTCGATAAGGCGGGAGCTCCGCTGCAAGCCGTCTATGATAAGGCACGCCGCGAGCTGTCTCCGCCGCTCGTGAGATGGCTGCATCGTAACCGGAAGCCGCTTATGTGGCTCATGGCTATTGTCCTGGTTGGCGGGGGGATTGCCGGAGGAATGGCAGCGCTCGGCATCTTTGACCGCGGCGAGCCGGCCGTGACAGGAAAGCCTGGCACGAAGCCGACGCCGCCGCAGCAAGCGACAGAGAAGCAGGAGCCGCAGGTTTACGCGCGGCTAACCGAGGATGTCGCTGATGGCGAATTGAAGCCGCAGACAGAGCTTGTATTCGAGTTCGGAACAGAGGCGGAGTGCGCCGCCTTCCAAACGGACACGATTACTTTGAAGCTGATGGACGGCAAGGCGCAGAATTATACGGATTATAAAGTGCAATATCTTTGCTCTGATGGAAGCGGGGCAAGCGATGATGAAGGCCGTTCGGATGCAGGGTCGTCGGATCGTGCTCAAGACACCGGTGCAGGAACGGAGGAGCCGCCATCGGTCGGAGACGCTGAACCTCAAACCGAGCGAGACGGGAACGGGGACCAAGCACCGGCTGGAAATTCTTCGGAAAACCCTTCAGGGAACAGCGTGGGGACGGACAAGACGGCGGCGGACGACACAACGCAGGGAGAAGCGCTATCTCCCTCGGGCGGAATAGATGCTGATAACGCCCAGGATACAATTGAGCCTACCCGTAAGCAGATCTACTATGCGATCGTCTCTTTAAGCGAAGAGGTGGCTGTTGATCATATAAGTGAAGTACTTGTGAACGAAAAGATGGTTAAATATATAAAAAAATAGGGACTCACTTGTCTGAATAGCGGTTCTACTGGTATCAAACCGGTATATCTAGTGGTCATAATATGGAAATCTTCTATAAAGGCCTTAGAAGAAGATGCGCGTAAGCATGGATTAGATGTAAAAAGAGTTAAAAAAGAGAAAAAGAAGAGCTGCGAAGTATCGCGGCTCTTCTTTTCCTTTATTAGTCCTGAATATCTTGTACAAAAGTCTTACAATAAAGGCCACGGGTAGGACCAAAAAAACAAACTGCTAAAACATGACGCCAAAACTAAATTCCATAATGATTGCACCTCCAAACAGAAATTATGCCTAATCTCATTAAATTGATACGTCCTATTTTCTAGGTTTAATTACTCATTTGCTAAACAAATTCTTAACTCAAGCTGTCGTCTTTGAGGGACAGGTAAACAAATGTATATGAAAAGTAATAACTTATCTCTTTAAAACAAGAGATAAGTTTCTTAATGTTACTGTAAAGCCACGTCTAAAGTTTCAAAAATAATATGTGGAAAGGATGAAAGATCATCGGATTAAGCTTGTTACATCATAAAGAATAGAAAGGAAGTGGGCGTTTATGACATGGTATAAAAAATGGGCAACAATTGTAATGATTATGAGCTTATTGTTGACACTTGTTCCGGCAGTGCAAGCGGAGGAGGGAAATCCGCCAACGCCAACGGAAGAGCAGGTTCTGCCAGACCAACCAAGTGAGATCGACGCGACAAATCCAGATGAAGTACTAGATCCTACAGTCCAACCGGAAGATCTGGCACCGGCGCAGGGTGTAGAAGGGGTGGTCCCCGCAGTGTATGGGTTACAGTCAGAGATTCATAATCTTGCTCTAGGGCTTAATTATGAATGGTCTGAAGCACCCGAAGCCGCGTATCCCGACGATAGCAATAAGCTGACTGATGGCAAATATGGTGAACTGAACATGTCGGATCCGGCATGGGTAGGGCATGTGAAGAAGAAGACACGCGAAGTCGTGTTCGACTTGGGCGAGCCAAAGTCTATTTCGAACATTAAAGCCCGGTTTATGCAAGATTGGCCTACCAACTCTATGTTGGTTCCGTTGACGGTCTCGATGTACGTCTCTGACGACAAGGAAAATTGGGGAACGCTTTCACACAACGCCACTCAGCTTCTTTGGGGGGACGGACCACCAAGAGAAGAGGTGTATGAGTGGGATGGGGCCACAGACGGAATTCGAAGCGGAAATTTGGATGCGAGCATGGCCTATGCCCGTTATGTAAAGGTAACCTTTTCGATGCATACCAGGGCGTGGAGTTTCATTGATGAAATTGAAATAATGGGTGCTGACGGGAAGCTTGAAGGAGCGGTGACGGTTCCGTCTGAGCAACCTGCTTTTTTAGAACCGGGTGAAGCCACAGCAGGCATTCACAATCTTAATTTGCTGTATAACGGGCATTATCCGAATGATTTGGGAACGTGGAAGAAGGAACGGATTATTCCTAACATCAGTTATGTAGATCAGTCAGGGGAACCGGTGGATTGGCTCTTTGACGGTGTTCTTTATCTCGGTCTTGCTGCACCGAATGGCCTGGCATTTGACGGGGGATTCAGCCCAAGCACGGGAGCCACTCTGAAAGAATGGCAGTGGTATCTGGATAAGACCTTTGCCGAAGCAGGCGATATGCAGCAATTAAATGAAGCAACAAAGGAAGTCGGAGCCAAGCTCGATCAGCCAGATTTTAAAGAAAAGGTTGTTTTGATGATTCCAGATCCAGGTGAGTATGTAAGGGATTTCGGAGTTATAGATGGTGAAGCTTTAAACTTTAATGTTTCAGATGTTGGAGAAGGGAAAGCGCTTGCAAACCGGGAGGAAGCGATTCAATGGTGGTTAGATCAAGTGGAAGAAAGATGGGGAGCAGCGAATTATTCCAATCTTGAGCTTGTGGGAATGTACTGGCTGGCAGAACAAATCAGTACAAGTGAGAAAGGTCCAGATCTGCTTCAATCGACAAGTGTAAAAGTTCATAACAAAAATCTAAAGTTTTTCTGGATACCGCACTCCCTGGCGTACAAAAGCTACATGTGGAAGGATGTCGGGTTCGATGCCGTAGCCTTCCAGCCTAACTATTTCTTTGAAGAACTGGGTTATGACCGTTTGGAAGACGCCGCGAACATAGCGAAGCAGTATGGGATGAGCAATGAACTGGAGTTTGATGATCGGATGCTTACAGATGCTGTATTTCGTGAACGGTTTATTGATTATTTGAACAGTGGTGTAGAAACGGGGCTTATGCAAAAGGGTTTTAAAGCCTACTACCAAGGGAATAATGCTATTTTCAATACAGCTGTTAGTACGGATCCTTCAACACGTATTTTGTATGAATGGCTTTATCAATTCGTGAATGGAACCTATGAAAAAAACAATGCCGCTCCACCAGAGGCTGTAGTACAAATGAACGGAAAAGCGCTTCAAAGCGGAGCCGTCATACCGGATACGGAGCCGGTTCAATTCACATGGGAAGTCCAAAATGATGATGGAAGCGGATTGACTAAAGTGACTGCAACGTTTGATGGCAAACCTTACACCGAAGGAACGGTCATTGATCTGGCAGGCAAGCCGGGTAAACACGAGCTGATCATAACCGTAGCAGCGGGAAAATCGAAGAAAACCTCTTATGTCATCGAAGCATCCACGAATGCTGACGGTTTGAAAACGTTAGTTAACCGCTTCGAGGAGAAGCAGCAATTCACGAATGCTGAAGCGGCTCGTTCTTTGAACAATTATTTGGATATGATGAAACGCTATGAAGGCGCGGATGCAGTTAAGGCTGTCAAATATCTCAAAGGATTTAATGCAAAGCTGGAACTGTTGAAGAAAGATCATATCATTTCTGATAGCGCTTACAGCACGCTGAAGGAAGGTGTCTATTATCTGATTGGGAATGAAGCTGCAAATAAAGCGGTGGAAGCATCATCGATAGAAGGCGCCAATCCGAATTATGCACCTGCAAAGGCAGTGGATGGATTCGCTGCTACAAGATGGGCGAGTGATTATATTAACAATTCGTGGTTCCAGATCGATCTCGGTGAAGTGAAGGAGATGGATACGGTAAGAATCGATTGGGAGTATGCTCGCGCAAAAACATATAAATTACTTGTATCGGATGATAAGCAGAACTGGACAAATGCCGTGAGTGAGAATGATGGAATCATTACAGCGCATGATGGAAAAGAAACGGTTCAATTTGATCCAGTAAAGGCTAGATACATTAAATTTCAAGGAATTGAAAGAGCGACGGATTATGGATATTCCTTCTATGAATTTGGTGTATATAATCTCTCCGGAGTCGAGGAGATCAAAGCGATTGAAGGCTTGAAAGCGGCAGTGGACGCAGCATCGAAAAAAGTAACGATAGATGGGTTAATCATGAATGGCGGCCTTGAAAAGGTTCAATTGAAAGTGCTTAATCCGAAAGGCAAAGTGGATTACGAAGGTCAAACGACAAGTACAGAAGCGGGAAGCTTCCAATTCGCATTCACACTCAAGACTGGAATAGAGGGAACCTACGAAGCATATCTGTCAACAGACGAGATGAGTGTGCCTGAAAAAGTTACCTTTGAATATAAGAAAGTAAACCCTGGTGAAGGCAATGGTAATGAAGGCAACAATGGGGGTGGTGGTAGCGGAGGAAACGGTGGAGGAAACAGCGGTGGAAGTGGCGGAGCTCCGGTTCCAACTCCCGATGGATTCCAGCCTCAACCGAATGGTTCGATGAAAGCAGTACTCAGCTCCAAACTCGATTCCGATGGAAGAACGGCAATTGGTGTTTTGAGTGAGCAAGAAATACGGAAGGCGCTAGCCCAAGCAAAGGCTGATCAAGCTGGTAAGCAGAAATTAAGTATAGAGATTAAGAAGAATGGGGAAGCAGCGAAATATGCGCTGGATCTTCCTGCAACATTCTTGTCTGAGTATCCTAATCTGCTTATTGAAGTGATTACCCCGAAAGCATCAATCGTACTTTCCGGACAGATGCTGGCAAAATCAGAAGGGCTTGGCAAGCAGCTTCGTTTTGTTGTTGGTGATAAGGATGGAAAAACAATAAGCCCAGAAGCACAAGCTCAAATAGGCAATAGACCTATTATTCATTTGGAGGCTAAGCTGGATGGTAAGCTGATTCAGTGGAAGAACGAGAAGGCTCCAATCACCGTCACTGTTCCGTATTTAGTTGCTGGCAAAGAGATCGGGACTAGAATCGGTATATTGTCGATTAACGATCAAGGTGCAGCATCAGCTATGAAGGGAGCGATATATTCAGCTTCCGACAAGCTCATCCGCTTCCAAACGGACCGTACAGGCACATATGCGGTATATTATGATCAACCTGTATCCCAATTTACGGATCTCGACAATCATTTATGGGCTAAGGAAGCCATTGATCAATTGACTGCATTGGGGATTGTGAAGGGAACATCGGCTGACATATTCAGCCCCGGTGAGCAAGTGAGCAGAGCAGATTTTATTCTGATGCTCATCAGAGCACTTGATTTAAAGGCGGAAGCAAGCGATACATTTACAGATGTTAAACCGCAGGATTATTATTACGATGCTGTATCCATCGCGAAGCAGCTGGACATCGTTACCGGTGTCGATGGGGAGCGATTAGACCCGAAAGCAAAAATAACACGACAAGATATGATGGTGATGGCTGTCCGGGCCTTGAAGGCAGCAAAAGCAACAGAGATCGCGGGAGACCTGACAGCGCTCGACGGCTTTAAGGATGCCAAAAGCATATCCGCTTATGCGGAAGGCAGTATTGCGGGCATGATTGAGCAGGGTCTGATTCAAGGTGATGGATATATGATCCATCCGCGCGACAATACCACCCGTGCTGAAACAGCCGTGTTTCTGTATCGGTTATTGAATTATGTAACTGAATAATAGTTTAAATGCATAAGGCAAGCCGATCGAGTGTCAGATCCTTGGGTTTGTATTCAATCGGCGTCATTTGAAACGAATTCACACATTGAAAAAGTCCATTTATTTGGTGGAATTTTTTTCAATGTGTGATTTTTTTGTTTCTGAAGAAATGATCATGTTAGATGGGCTTAATATGACCTGGGACCCATATGCTGGAAATTTATTGACATAAAATAACTGCAACACTATTATAAAGAAGAAAAACACAACACCATGTTATTTCCTCTTAATGCTTTCTTTGCCGCACATTAATTAAATTGTAGGAGGAATCGAAAATGGGAAATGCGAAAATTCAGGATTATATCGAGAGCAGTCAGCAGCAATGGGACGAAGAGTACAGATCTAATATGTGGAGTTATTTATCGGATATCACGGAATATGCCAGATATTCGATTGTCTACGGGTACATAAGAAAGTTTGTTGCAGATGAGGGCATTTTGGATATGGGGTGCGGCACCGGTATATTGTACGATATGCTTTTGGACAGCGAGAAGGATGTCTATACAGGTGTGGACCTCTCAGAGGAAGCTATCAAAATAGCGTCGAGTAAAACATCTAAGCGCATTTTCCATAGTGGGGACATTAATCAATATGTTCCTACAAAGCGATACGATGTCATTATTTTTAATGAATCATTACAATACGTACCGAACACGCCCAGCAAACTGTTAGAATACTCGCGTTACCTGACTCCTGATGGCGTAATAATATCTTCCTTATATTCTCACAAAAACACTCTAGATCCGGACTATGCAATGGTAGAATATAAAATCGAAGAGATGGAGCAGTGCGGACTGTTTGATGTAGTGGACAAAGTGAGCTTGTTTAACCATAACGCCGGATTGAAATGGTATATTCATCTTTTGAAGAAAAAGAGTTAGGACATAATCCTGATTGAATCCGATAAAGGGAATGAGATCACATTCCCGGGGGTGAAGGATGACATCCTCAATGCGCTGCAGCGGTAAGTAGATCGAAGCCAAAAAACATCGGCATTCCCTTACAGGACGCCGATGTTTTTTTTACCCTCTGAAGCATGCTGGCCAAGGCCAAAAAATGACGGTTGGTTGCGGTTGCCTTACTCAGGTTTCTCTTGCCCCGGATCAGCCTGGATGGTTTCGTCCGCACCGGAAAAATCCCGCTTGATGCCCATATGCAGATTACGGTCCTCATAATCAAAGGGATTGGGTGGCCGCTGATCCTTGCGCCACGGACTGCTTTTGCCTAACGATTCACTCCGTAGATCAGCTCCATATGGCCCTTCGGGAAATTCCTCGGGAATCAGGTCGTTGCGTTGGGATTCGACAGTAGATAGATCCGTATATTCCGCTCGTTCTTCCTTCTCAAACCGGTTCATAGACGAAGCCTCCCGAATGGGTACTTAACATACCGTTTCAGTGTGCCCCGGACCGCAAAAATCATGCAGCTGCCGAATCCTATATTCGCACTCTTTTGCATACATATGATATGAAGAGGAGCGTGAGCAATATGGACAGTAAACTGAAGCGATACTATAAGCTAAAGCAACAGCAGAAAGAGATAGAGCAGGAATTAACTGAATTACGGAGTGAGATCATCGACCATTGCAAGGAGCAGGACATAACCGAATTGGAGGCTGGGAGCTACAAAGCGAAGATTGTTCTTCAAGAGCGGAAGGAATACGATGATAACAAGCTGTATGAAGCGCTCCCTGATCCCGAGGTGTGGCGCATGCTTTCTAAGCCGGATCCCTCTAAGATTGCTAGCCTGATCACACTTAATGTCATCTCCGGGGAAAAGATTAAAGATACGTTCTCAATCAAAAGTGTGTCCCTACTGCATGTGGATAAAAAGTAATGTTTATCAGTCTTCAAGCTGATTCCTGTATTCAACTGGAGTCAGCTTATTTAATTTCCGTTGTACTTTAACCCCAGCTTTGGATCGCTGTCTCCCCGGCTATATCAAGGCCGATCTGCCAGAGACCGCCCAATGGCAGTGGAACGGTCCCGGCATAAGCTTTCTACTTCAACACAAGATTGGACGCCCCGCCGGCTTCGAACAATCTTTCTTGCCTTGCTTTGGCAATGGCGTCCTCGCGATTGCTGACGCCAAGTTTCGAGTAAAGGCTGGAGCAGTAGTTACGGATGGTACCCTCGGATAGAAACATCTTGCCCGCGATGGACTTGTAACGTAATCCGTTTGCCATGTGAAGAAGTATATCGAGCTCACGCTTTGTTAATCCATAGGGGTGCTCTTGCTCGCTACGGACCAGACTGCTGTTTAGCAGCTCCCGCTGTTGTCTCATCTCCTTAAACACTTGAATGGCAATGCCTTGATCGATCCATGTCCCTCCATTACTGATGACTTTGATGGCTTCGGCTAATTCCTGAGGACGGATCGATTTTAGCAAATACCCTTCTGCACCCAGCTGGAGCGAGAGGGCTGCCTGCTCCATATCTTCGAAGGTCGTGAGCATAATGACCCGTATTTCCGGCCATTGCTGCTTGATCTGTCGCAGAGCTTCGATCCCGTTCATGCCGGGCATCTGTACATCCATAAGCACGATATCTGGACGATGTACCGCACATTGTTCAAGTGCGTCATGTCCTTGTGCAGCTGTACCGACGATCGTAAAACCTTGCTGCTGTTCAAGAATGCGTTGCAGGCTTTCGGTTATGACGGGTTGATCGTCAACAAGCATGATGCTGATTTCTTTATTTAATTCCCTTTTAAGCGGAAGGGAACATACGATTAAAGTGCCTACGTCAGGAGTGGAATGGATAGACATTTGTCCTGACAGTTCCATTAGTCGCTCCTTCATTCCGGACAGCCCAAATCCGAAATTGACATGCTCGATGCCAACTCCGTTATCCTCGATTTGTAAGCGAAGCTCATGCTCATCAAAGAACAAATGAATGCTAAGCGTGTTGGCTTTACCGTGACGTACGGCATTAGTCAGTGCTTCTTGAAGACAGCGATGCAGACAGAAGCTGAACCGCTTGCTGACCTTAGCCTCATGTCCAAATATGCGGAAGTGCACGGTTACACCGGTTGATTTGGTAAATTCCTCAACAAGCTGCTGTAGCGATTCTGTCAATAAGAGGGGGGATTGAGGCTGTGAGAGATGATGCAATTGTTTGCGGATATTATCCAACCCACGACGTGCCAGATTCACGATGGTTTCCAAGCGTGCATCCAAAGCCTGGGGACATGATGGACGCATCGACTCGATGCCAACAATAATCGAGGTGAGTGTATGTCCTATTGTATCATGCAGTTCACGGGACAGTCGATTACGCTCCTCCATAATCGTTAGTTGTTCAATTTTTGTTAAATGCTGTTCCAGCACGCGTCTTTGTTCCTGGATGATCTCATTCTGCTGCTGAGTTAGTACGAATAGCTGCCATCCATACCCAAGTGCAAAGGATAGTCCATGATTCAACATGTACGTAATCCATGTCTCATACTGAAGTTTGTCAGCTGCCCAGCCAATAGAAACAGAAATGATCAGGACACTTGAAAGAGCTATCCAAAGATAAGTTCGGCTAAGGCTAAAAAAACCGATCATGCAAGCAAATATAATAAATTGCCAAGAGAGCTCCGCCGTTTGCTGAGCCAAAAAAATGCTGAACAAACCTGCAAGTCCGATCTCAGCTAGCAAATACCATGTGTGATTCAATGGTTGTAGCAGGAAAGGGATGACAAACACCACAACGGATAATGTAAGAATCACGCTTATCGGTGATGTAAATAGTTCCGGTTGACGCCAAACGATAATAACGATATGACTCAACCACATGACACGTAGAGTCAATAAAATCCAATGATACCACTGCCAATGTCTCGTTATTTGGTGCATGATTGAACCCCTTTCTAAACCGGTTCGATGAGCTGTATAAATCCATATCCCACTAGTGTAGGGGGAAAATGTCATTTTGACTAGTGAGTTTTTGTCATATGACGTCAAGGTACGAACTAGTGACATATCGTCACTGGTGTTTATGAGAATTCTTCAATTATTGTAATGGCTGGATGTGCATGCTTGAGGCTGAATGTTCAAATTTTAGTCTACTTGCGCTGCCATTACTTACTTTGAAGGAGTGGGCACTATGCATGTGAAAAAAATAGGATTGTTAAGCTGTGCAGCTTTGTTGGCAGGAGTTATGGTGATTCAGACAGCCGAAAACGTGAATGCAAGCTCAAACAAAGCAGGAGAAGTGCAATCGCCTGCTGTTCATTCAACACAGAAACAAAAAAACCTCAAAGTTCAGAAGGAACTAGACAAGCTTCTCAAAACGGACATACATGGCGCCATCGCCTATGTATATGATCATGGCAAATATCAAGGCTATGCATCCGGCATCGCTGATATTACGACCGGACGCAAGATGGATCCGGATTATCGCTATCGGATCGGAAGTTTAACCAAGACATTTACTGCGACGGTTGTTCTGCAATTGGCAGGTGAAAACAAGCTTGATCTGGACGATCCTGTTGAAAAATGGGTTCCTGGGTTAGTTCAGGGCAATGGGTATGACGGAAAAAAGGTGACGATTCGGCAGCTGTTGAACCATACAAGCGGATTAGCGGAATATACTGTCGACCTGTTTGATGGCACAGGATCGGATATACTGAAGCGCGCAAATGTGACGTATACAGCGGAGCAGCTTGTAAAAAAAGGGCTGGCTCAAAAGCCGCTGTTTGCACCCGGTAAGGGCCTGATGTATACCAATACCAATTATGTTCTGCTTGGCATCATTATTGAGAAAGTTACGGGAAATACTTATGCACAGGAAATGGAGACACGTATTATTGAGCCGCTGAAGCTGAATAACACGTTCGTACCAGGTGCAAATCTTATTGTGCCAGGAGCGAATCATTCCCGGGCATATTTTTATTATAATAAAGATAGATTTGACGTAACGGATTTGAACCCGTCCATTGGAGGAGCCGCTGGAGAGATGATCTCCACGGGTAAGGATTTAAGTACGTTCTTCTCTGCTTTGTTCAGCGGGAAACTGTTGAAGCAGGAGCAGATGGAGCAGATGTTTACACCTGTAAAGTCCGACTTTGAAGAAATGCCTTACTTTGGTCTTGGTGTTTATCAGATAAAAATGCCAAATGGTGAACTGGTATGGGGGCATAGCGGCAGTATCTTCGGATCGGCAAATGGCGTCAGAGCTTCCCGTGACGGAAAGCGCGTCGTGGTGGTAAACCTCAATTCATACACGGATTCTATGAGCGGTGAGGAATATTTTAATGAGGTATACATGGCTGGCCTGGGATTGCACAAGAAGTAGATATAACCATCATTAACAATAGCCATGCCGATTTACGAGACGAACGCAAGGAGAGAAATAGAACAAGGCCGGCTGCCTCTGACAGTCGGCCTTTTTGTGCATCCGGCTCGCCCGAACAATAATCCGTATGCGTGGAGCGCGTATCGCAAATATGTGGGCAGCGTTCCCTTGACACCGATGAAATGAACAACGCCAGCTTCAAAGCCATTGCCCAGAGAACATGCGTCGGTCATGCTTACAGCACACTGGTTCGATGGGGGATCGAGGTTGAAGTATTTGGCTGCAAAGTTCAGCCCGGCCAACTTATTCATGCCGATAAGCACGGTTTCATGGTCATCCCGAAGGAAGATGAAGCCAGACTATTGGAGGCGTCCGTTTATATGGACGGCAATGAGTGCAGCATGGTTATACCGGCGGCACGCAGCACAGCGGGAAAGACAGTGGAGGGGCTGCTGGCAGGGATCGATGAAGCAGGCTGCCCTCGATCATTTAATCCTTATAAACATGATATAGCTTAATAGAGCAAACAATATGCCAAACGCTCCAAATACAAGCGCAGAGGGAGCAACATTTAATAACAGCCCGGAAAGCACCGGCCCCCCAGCCATTCCCATATATCTGATGAAGTTAAACATCCCTACCGCGCTTCCACGGTTATGCTCAAATTCATTCGTTATTCTAGTGGCAAATAGAGGGGTCAGCATGCCTACAGCCATCCCATGAAGAGCCAAAATGACAGACGTGCCCGCTAAAGTATACAAGTGAGCCACGGCAAATAAAAGGATGCTGGAAGACGCCAATATATTTCCAAATGCTAATAATTTTCTGAACGAAATTTTAGCTTGGAGAAACTTATATGCGATACTTCCGAGGATTAAACTTAAAGCCATGGGCAAATAAAGAAGTCCTACGATTTTTAAACTCAAATGATAGTGATCCGCTAACAAAACGGGCAAATACACCATAATCGAAAAATAGAGAAAGAATATGCAAAAACTTAAAAGAAGAACGGAGCTTCCGACTTTATTTTTAAATATGGATGTGTAGTGAAGCGCCAGAGTTTTTAGGCTTACAGCCTGATTGCAATCGATATCGTCTTCAGGGAAGAACAACCAATTGATAAGCAGCAAAATGACGGAAACTCCTACAAGAAACCAGAACACGCCGGGATAACCATACCGCTCGCCGATGAAGCCGCCTAGTACGGGTGCGGCTGCCGGAGCGACGGATAATAACATCTGATAAGTTCCCATCGCGCTTCCCCGTTGATTTCCTTGGAATAGCCGACCGATTGTCGTTGCCGCAATAAGCGGGATCGCCGCCGTCCCAACCGCTTGCAATATCCTCGAAATAAAAAATACGGTGAAATTTCTTGTAATGGCACAAGCAATACTGGCGGCAACGGTTAGCAGGATACTGGAAATAAGAACGGACCGGGTTCCTTTAAAATCAAGGAGCGATCCAAAGATAATTTGCATCACGGCTGTAATAAAGATGAAAATGGATACCGACAGGTTTACCATGGTTACGGAAACATGGAAAGAATCCCTAATCAAAGGGATGATCGGAGAATAGATGTTTTGATTCAAAGAAGCGATAAAAGCACTGATACATACCAAATATAGGATAAAATAAGAGTTTGATTTCAAGCGATTCATCATAACCATCCCATCTTGATTTCAAAATTAAATGAAGATCCATAACAAGAGTTTCAATTCTCTGTTATTCGATGAGTCATATCCTGCAAAAATTTCAGGATCACTTTTTGTTCCGATTGCGAAAATGTATCGATAAACGCATAGAATTCTTTTTCTTTTTGCTTATGAATTTTTTCATGCAATTCGAATAAGGAATGCCCTTTGGACGTTAACTCAAAATATATCTCTTTCTTGTTATCAGGGGATTGAAAGCGGGTAATAAGGCCTTCCTTTATCAGCTTCGTGCTGATTTTCGTAATATTCGCTTTCGATAGATTCATCTTCTTGGCAATGGCAATATTATTGATGGGTTGATGTTCGCCGATACATGCAATAACATGCAGACTTGTCATATTTGTAGGCAGATACGGCAGTTCCTCTTGCGCGGCCTGTTTATAAAACATCTGTATATCACGATCCGCTTTCTGTTCGTTGAGATGTAAAAAATGTAAGTAATTATGATATATTTCGTGTTTTGTAAGATTGTGATTCATTACGACAGCGCCTTCTTTCAAACATATTTGTATTGATTATCTTAGAAAATAGTTTACCAGTAAACAATTTTGATTTTATATGTTACGCCTATCGATTGTCAAATAATCGGGCCAAAGCAAAAAAGTATAGAATATCCTGTACTTCTCCCCGGTAATGTTGTATATTTCATCATGCTTGTATTCATAATGATCGGTAAAGGATCGAGCCGGAATCCCGGGTCATATAAGATATTTCGCAGAGCTATTAACGAAGGGAATGAAGTGTTTTGGATACGGAACAACAAGTACAGGGTGAAAAATACGAAAACAGCTATAAGGAATTGAAAGCAGCGGCCAACCGGACAGCAGATTGGCGGGAGCGTCTGAAAGCGGTCGAAGAATTGGGCAAGATCGACAATCCGCAAGCGCTGGATGTGCTGAAGCATCGCATGATGAATGATCCGGTCTATAAAGTTCAGCAGGCTGCTTATCAACAGCTGAAAGAAGTGGGCGAAGATGTTCAAATGCCTCCAAGAAGACAAGAAGAATTGGTTAAGGGACTTACGAAAATGCTCGTCCGAATCAAGAAAAGCCTTCCGGCTGGACATAGCTATGAAGAGTTCAAAGAGAAATTGAAAAAAATGAGAATTGATGTGTACGATACGTACGAGGGCGACAAGGGCGAAGAATTCGATAAGTGGCTAGAAGACAAATGGGCGTCACTTCGGACAAGCCAGCAAAAAGGGGTATGACACGGTAGGTGGTTCCTCACAAGGGGGAGCTGCCTTTTTTATTGATCTGAGTCGTTGGAAGAGCTGGCCTTGTTCCAAAAATTTAAATTCAAATCAGACAATTACAGATTTAGCTGGTATACTGGAAAAAATGATAATTACGTATTTATGTGGGTATACCCGGTATACTGATTAATACTAAATAACATTGAAGTTACAATATAACGGAGTGATTATGTGAGTAAAGCTAAGGGTAAGGGCGGAACAGGCAGGGGAACAGGCAAAAAGGGCTGGAACCGGTGGCAGGCCAGTGCCAACAGATCCAAAAGCGCCCCTAAACCGTATAAGAGCAAAAACACGAAGAATCAGGACAGCGCAGAAAACTCCAAAATGGATGATAGCAAATTGGACATATAGGCAGTCTGATATGTATAAACTTAGGATAGGCTGATTCCATATGCTCAAATAACTTGACGAAGAGGCAATGTAAGGGGTAGGCTGGAATCGATAAAATAGATTTAGGAGTGGTAATTTGAGGAAACACAAACCAATGTCTTTTGACGAACTGCTGATGGATTTACAGGGCCAGAGAACGATTCAGGACGATCCGAATCATGTTTCGCTGGACGATCTTTTCAATGAGACCTTTATGAGCAAGCATTCCAGCTTTAATAGCTTTGGAGCGTTTGTGGAGAAAGGCAACTTTCAAGTGCAGACACAGGAAGATATCAATAACATCCCTGATGAACTGTTCGACCGTCATGTTGCAAGGGAAACGGATTTTGCAGATTGGAAATCCATGCTGGATACAGCGACCAAGGAACATGCCAATAAACAATGAGTATAAATATGAAGTTGAGTTGAGCGTTTGAGTTAACTTGGCGGATTAGATGAAAGGCACGGGATGGTTGTTTCGTGTCTTTTTGCGTTCGGTATACAACATATGCTACGTTTATTGAAGTGGAAAGGTCTGATGCTGATACCATGCTTAGTGTAGCTATATTGCTCGTACTTGGTTCGGGGTTTCTGCATTCGGTCTGGGACATGGAACCAGCCCATTATTAGTGCCATTGCTGGGAGTAACTTTACTTAACGAACAATTATCCGCAGCAGGATGGATAGGCGTTATAACGATTGTCGTAGGCATTGCGCTGTTAAGTAACATAAAATTCAGGCGTAATAAAACTTCATTTAAGGCACCGTTGATGGCACTCGCCGTCGGGATCTGTATTGCGAGCTACATCGTCGTAGATAAATTAGCTCTAAACTACGTTCCGGCAGTCGTGTTGAATGAAGCGGCGAATGTAAGTAGTCTGCTGGCTCTGTCTTGGGCGGCTTTCCATTCCAAAGGAATGAGAAAGGAACTAAGTACGAACTGGAAGATCATCTTACTGGTGGGAGTCATCATATTAGGAGTTTGGGGTTAATGGTAGATCTTATACCTAACAATCAGTCGAGAGGAAAAGGCAGATCAACGCTGCCGGGTACAACATATGAATATACGATTATTTCAGAATTCTGATACGGAGAGGGCTGTTGATATTTGGCTAGAGGGCTCATTAAGGTCGCATCCCTTTATTGACTCTGGATACTGGGAAGCGCAAAAAGAAGCGATGGCAAGCCTGTATCTTCCTTCCTCAACAACATTCGTGTTGGAGCATGAAGATGAAGATAACGACACCATCATTGGATTTGTTTCACTTATAGAGCAGTACATAGCCGCACTATTTATTGACGTTAATGCGCAGAACCGGGGATATGGAGGAAGGCTACTGGATCATATCAAGAAAGAGCGTGACTCACTCCATTTGAAGGTATATCAGAAGAACGAAAGTGCCACCCAATTTTATAAGAAAAATGGCTTTTATATTGTTGAAGAATCGGTAGATCCAGAAACGTCGGAATCGGAGTATGTGATGAAGTGGGAACGGGAATCGTAACAGTTTAATCATAAAGCATGGTATATGTTCATACGCTAAGAAAAGAACATCAGATGATTTTTCTCTGATGTTCTTTAGTTTGAGTTTAAGTATTTTTCGTATCAGCAGATGATGGTTTTGCTTCTTGTTCACAGGTACAAATACTAATTCACTTATATTTAAAATATAGGAACTATTTTAGAAAAACAGATACACCATGCAAGACGACTATTTTTAGGAGGAATGTGTCATGAAGTATCGGAGACTTGGCCGCAGTGGCCTGAAGGTAAGTGAGATTAGCTTGGGAAGCTGGCTTACTTACGGCGGTTATGTAGAGCGGGAGAATGCAGTCCATGCGATTAAAACCGCTTATGATCTCGGCATTAATTTCTTTGATACAGCGAATGTATATGAGAATGGTGCAGCTGAAGTACTGGTCGGTGAAACGTTGAAAGCGCATCCTCGAGAATCGTATGTGCTGGCTACGAAAGCCTTTTGGCCGATGGGAGATGGTCCGAATGACCGCGGACTGTCACGCAAGCACATTATGGAACAGGCTCACGCCAGCTTGAAACGTCTGGGCCACGATTATGTCGACATTTTCTACTGCCACCGTCATGATCCGGAAACATCGCTCGATGAAACGCTGCGTGCCCTGGATGATCTTGTCCGTCAGGGCAAGGTGCTCTATGTGGGTGTCAGTGAGTGGCAGGCCTCCCAGATCGCTGAAGCGATGAATGTCGCTGACCGTTATCTACTGGACCGTATTGTCGTGAATCAGCCGCATTACAACATGTTCGAGCGTTATATTGAAAAAGAAGTGATGCCGCTCAGCGAGCGCTCCGGGGTCGGTCAGGTTGTGTTCTCACCGCTTGCCCAAGGCTTGCTGACAGGGAAGTACACGTCGGCTTCCGATATTCCGGAAGACAGCCGTGCTGCGAAGCTGGAATGGGTGCGTAAAGGCATTACGGACGAGAAGATTGCCAAAGTGTATGAGCTAGAGAAGATCGCAGATGAACTTGATTTGTCCGTTGGCAATCTGGCCCTTGCCTGGATTTTGCGTAATTCCAATGTTGCCAGCACGCTTGTAGGCGCCAGCCGTCCGGAACAGGTGACAGAAAATGCGAAAGCGTCCGGTGTAGAGCTGAGTGAAGAAATCGTGAGCCGGATTGAAGAGATTCTCGAAAAATGAGCCGTGGTTATTATCCATCCTATTATGCGTGCAAGAGATGGCTTCTGATGTGATCAGGAGTCATCTCTTTTTTTAGAAGGAAATATCCAGAATCCATTTCTACAAAATATTTCAAAAAATGCATTAACATTTTTGGTTATAGGTGGTAATATAGTTCTAGGAAAAAAGATGTGTATATGCTGCGTATACGGTACCTTGGATCTAGTAAATCATCTTGATAAAACACTTCTTTCTTCACTAATACAGAGGGTGTGTGTGAAATATGAGGGTTATTTTAGTTAACTACAGACCAAGTAATGAACACGATAGAGCTGTTTTGGAAAATAATCAAATTATTGCCAGAGTAGCTTAATTTATATATTAACAAAAAGCTGAGTTTCTCTTTAATAGAGGAAATTCAGCTTTTTTAGCTAAATGCTTAATCCAAGGAAGACACGAATCATGATGGATAGAAATCAATTATCAAAACGATTTATGCGTTGCAAGAGATTAAAAGGTAGAAAATCGGACATAGGACACGCTCAAGCCCATAACATAGTGGAGAGGATGCTAGGAAATGGACAATATCTCTTTAAAAGATCATTTGCTTCAACTGGAGGAAGAATTGCTGAAACCGGATGTTCGTACCTCTCCAGAAGAGCTTTCAAAACGTCTGGCAGACGATTTTTTTGAGTTCGGAAGTTCAGGGAACATATTTTACAAGCAGGATTGTATCGGTGAAGGTGGAATAGGTGTTCGAAACATGACGCTTCATGATTTTGAAATCCATCCTTTGTCGGAGGGTGTGGTGTTAACTACATATCGTTTATTCGATGAAACAAAAATGGTACATACGCTGCGAAGTTCCATCTGGAAGCGTGTGAATGACGTATGGCAAATGTTCTTTCATCAAGGGACACCAAGCTCTCGCCCCTATATTCCCAAGGAGGATACGAATTATCATGGATAAAAATCAATTATCTAAACGGTTTATCCAATTCGCGGCAGAATGCCAATCCAGTACGCTGTACGAGCATTTATCCCTCCACATCGCCGAAGATCCAGAGCTGCTGGAACTAAGCTCCTATGCACAAAAAGGGCAGCCGATGCCGAACCTTTTCTTTGGCGCGGTCCACTACCTGTTGTTGAACGGAAAAGAGCATAGCCTCAAAAATTTCTACCCTAGTCTCGAAAAACAACCTGAAACCGAAGGTGTATTTACTCATTTTAAAGACTTCTGCCTTGCCCACAGAGGAGAGATCATCCCGATCCTAGAGCGCAAGCTAGTGCAGACTAATGAGGTACGGCGCTGCGCTTACTTGTATCCTTCATTTTGTTATATCTACGACAAGGTGAAGAAGCCGCTGGCCTTGATCGAGATCGGAACGAGCTCAGGCTTGCAGCTGCTATGGGACCAATTCAGCTACTCCTATGGCACGGGAATAACCTACGGAAATCCGCGTGGTACAGTTCATATCACTTCTGAGATCAAGGGCGATTCAACCCCGCTGCTGCTGGATACAGCTCCGCCGGTGTCGGTCAGAATTGGAGTTGATTTGCACGTTAATGACGTATCCAATCCAGAAGACAAGCAGTGGTTACAGGCGTTAATATGGCCGGAGCATCATGAAAGACGCGAATTATTCGCGAGAGCCTCTCAATGTGTACAAGAAACACCCATACAGCTGATTGAAGGGGATGGAGTCGCTCTGCTAACACAATTAATTGACCAAATATCTACAGACTCGCTGATCTGTGTCTTCCATACCCATGTTGCCAACCAGATTCCCAAGGAAGCCAAGAAAAGGTTGACGGAGACGATTCAAGAGATTGGCAGCACCAGAGATATCGCCCACCTCTACAATAATATGAATGATGGTGATCTTCATTTGGATTATGTGCTCAATGGAAAAACGTATAATCACACGCTTGGAGCAACGGAGGGGCATGGAAGATGGTTCGAGTGGAATATCGTAGATTGAGCGGAAAATTAATCATTTTACAAGTGGAATGTGAACTCATATCGTCCAACAGGATTTAGTGAATGTTGTATAAAGTGCAATTTTATTTTGGCATCTAGCGGTGAAGCACGTATTGTTGCATAAAATACAATAATTGGGATAGGGAATCATTTATTTACCACTTTCCAGGAGGGATTGTTGTAGAATCTATAACAATATTAATAGATTCAAGTATTCTGCTTCTCCAGTGTTGTATAACATACAATATTACTTATCACATCATGTTTGATCATTGTACTTACTTTCCACTGCGCAGTGTTGCGGCCGAAAGATAATGCTCAATTGCTGACGGGATTGCCTGTCCTAGAGTTGCTGAATATAATGACCGTATCACAAAAAATGATGTCGTGTTCGACCCGATGACTCCTATCGTTTCTCGAGCGGCGCCGCCAGACTGATTAACAAAGTATGTGCTCACGCTCTCATCTACGGCTCACAGAACAAACATCGAATCATTGACGATCATATGGTTAGACGAGTCATTCAGGGAGAATTATCGTAATTCTCCCTTTTCTCGTGACTTCGTGTTAAAACAGACTAATTGGGAGCATTAAGCTAACAGGCTGGATAATGTAATGCTAGGCATTTCTGTATACTGTGGCACAACTGTGTTCAATCGTTCAATACCGCCAGATCAAGCTGACTTATGCGCTCAGGATCGGAGATCAAGTCGACTTCGGTAATCTTTCCCTGACTCATAGTAAAATTGAGTACATAGCGCAATCTTCCTTGAGGAGCCACAATGATTCCTACTGTTCCGTTAACGAGGGCTAGTTGTGCTGCTTTCTGTGCACGTCCCGAAACTTGTTTCGCTAGAGCAGTCGCTCCTCGCGTTACTCTTGAAGATCCTGTTTGACGATCGTCACGAAGAATAACGTGCGGATCGAGTGCAGCTACTAGAGTATCGAAATCGCCTGCATGCGTTGCAGCAAGAAAAGCTTGAACGACGTCGCGTTGGAGAGCAAGGTCGACTTCCTGCATTGGTTTCGCCCCGCGAACCCGGTGGCGTGCCCTGCTCGCAAGTTGTCTTGTAGCGACCTCCGACTTACCTACAATAGGAGCAATTTCATTGAAGGGCATGGCGAAAACATCGTGCAGCACAAACGTGATGCGTTCCGCAGGATTCAAATTACCGAGCACGACTAGCAGTGCAATACCGACAGAATCAGCCAATATGGCTTCTTGTTCGGGGTCAATTATATTCTCTTGGCTTGTGAAAGCATCGGGCAATTGAGCTTCTATCGATTCTTCGCGTCTAGATTTTCGCGATCGTAACATGTCGAGGCAAACCCGTGAAACAACGGTGGTCAACCATCCTCCCATATTCTCAATGCCTCTTGCATCCGCACGACTAAGACGTAACCAAGACTCCTGTACCGCGTCCTCCGCTTCGTTCAATGATCCAAGCATTCGATAAGCTACTGCCTGAAGGTGCTTCCGGTGTGCTTCGAATATATTTGCCAACCAAACCTGTTCACTCATCATTCAAACTCCCTCGCACAAAAATAAAAAAAGCCTCTATAAGTACTGACGGATGAAATCTGAACAATGTGACAAAACACCGGTCATTTGTTGGTTTTTCGTTTCTCAAGAAAATTTTGTCACAAATCCCGGGGGCGATCCGTCAGCATAGTAAGGAGCCAAAATCGGTTCTAATCAAAATTAGAGGAGTGCTTAACATGCAATCAAGAATGGATAGTCCTGCTATGATCGTACCCGATGCGACTCAAGCCTTACAAGCCCTGGGCAAAGCCTTATTTACTTCCGCAGAGAAAACAGGTATTCCGAGCCGTACGCTCTTCCTTGCGTATCTTCGGGCAAGCCAAATCAATGGGGACAGTGTATGCGTCGAACTACATTCGCGTAATGCCTTGGCGGCAGGTGAATCTACAGAGCGTCTACTGGCCGTATCGGCATGGCGTGAAACGCAATACTTCAATGATACCGAGCGTGCTGCCCTTGCGCTCAGTGAAGCTGTTACCCGACTCAATGACCGAGTAGACCCAGTGCCGGATGAAATCTTTAACGAGGCAGCCCGACACTTCGATGTGCTGGCACTGGCGACCCTGATCGCCGGGATCGCCATGGCCAACTTCTGGAATCGACTTAACGTTTCTACCAGACAGATCGTAACAGTTTCTGCGAGCAAATAATTGTAACGAATATTGCGGTCAGTAATGGAAGGGGATTAGAGGCAGATACCCCCTCCAATATTATCGCTTTTCAAAAAAGTGAAAGTGGGTATTACGATTATGGCAACAGTATTATATATTACGGCAAATCCACACGATCATGAAAAATCATACAGCATGTTAGTAGGTAAAGAGTTTGTACAGACTTATCGATCTGCAAATCCGAATGATGAAGTTATCCATCTTGATCTGTATAAAATGGATATACCACAACTTGATATAGATGTTTTTAGCGGTTGGGGCAAACTGAAAGCTGGTATTGCATTTGAACAATTGACCGAAGCGGAGATAATGAAACTAAGCCGTATTAATGAGTTGGTTGATCAATTTGTTGCCGCAGATAAATATGTATTTGTTACTCCGATTTGGAATTATTCGTATCCACCCGTTATGAAGTCATACATTGACTCCATTTGCATAGTGGATAAGACTTTCAAATATTTACCGGATATCGGCCGAGTGGGCTTGCTAAGTGATAAAAAAGCCGTTCATATTCAAGCTAGCGGAAGTTTCTTGTCACCAGGCTCAGATGATGCAGACTTAGAAATGGGTCACCGCCATCTGAAGGTCATTATGGAATTCGTTGGAGTTCCTACCTTTGAGGGGATATTTGTTGAGGGAATGGCCGCGAAACCCGAGCAAGAGCCTGCGATAAAAGAAAAGGCGATTCAACAAGCGCGCGAGGTTGCCCGAAGATTCTAACGATTGTCTAAACAAGATTTTGTCTAATACTTTATTTTCACAAAATACTTCGCGCGGACAGCTTGTCCGTCACCAGTAGGACAACTTACGCCGTCAACTGATGGACATTATGCGTTGACAGTTATAAATTTAAAAAAGAATGGATAAAGCTATCAGCTTTGAGCTGATGCTCTATCCATTCTTTTTTTAGAGATAAGAAATTGTAATATCTCGCAAGGAAAACTACCGCTAAGTGCGGTCTATCTCCTTTGAGGTACGCTCGATAGATGTTTTTCTTATGTTGCTATTTAGAAGGGGCGCTTCACTTTCTATTACTCATCCTACGGATGATGCAGCTGCCTTTCTCTCGGGTCTCCGCACCAGCAGTAAATAGCACAGCACAGCTCCTACATCAGCACCGGCTATGACGATACCCATCGGAACCGCTGTCCCATTGCCCATAATTCCTACAAGTGGCATGACCAAAGCGCCCAAAATATAAGACAGCAGTCCTAGCAGTGCAGAGGCGCTCCCTGCTGCATGCCCGTAATTTTGCAGTGCCAATGATGAGCCGGCTGTACCGACAATACCGACACAGGAAACGACGATAAAGAGCGGCGGCAGTATAAAGCCAAGCCCTGCTCCGCTCACAATGGTCAACAGCAGAACAAAGCCGCCGATCGTTGCCAACGTGATGCCTGACAGAAACAATGTTCGTTCACTGACCCGGCCTGCGAGGCGGCCTGTGATTTGACCGGCTATGATGATGCCGATCCCATTGGCGGCAAATATAAGTCCGAAGGACTGAGGGGACACCCCAAAAATGTCCTGAAGTACGAAAGGAGAGCCTGAAATATAAGCAAACATCGCTGCAGCAACAAAGCCTTGGCATAGGGCCAGTCCTACAAATCCTGGATCACGAAATAGAGTTCCAAATGTGGATAACGTGTTGGAAATCCCGCCCTTGGAGCGTTTTTCTCTGCTTAATGTCTCCGGCAATCCAAAGAGTACCGCAAGAAGCATAGCCACCCCAATAAAGGTCAATACGATGAACACACCACGCCAAGAGGTGAATTTAAGCAGCTGTCCTCCGATAATTGGAGAAAGAATGGGCGCTGCTCCATTCACCAGCATAAGCATAGAGAAAAATTTGGTGAGCTCGGATCCGGAATACATATCCCGTACAATAGCTCTTGATATAACAATGCCCGCCGAACCGGCAATGCCTTGAATAAAGCGAAGGGCGATTAACATTTCAATGGATGTGCTAAAAGCACACAGTAGAGATGCAACCCCATAGACAACCATTCCGATGATCAGCGGAATGCGTCTTCCCCGTACATCACTAAGTGGACCTGCCAGAAGCTGTCCCACAGCGAGGCCAATGAGGCAAGAGGTCAGGCTGAGCTGCGTAAGCGACGTTGTCGTATGCATGGATCTGGCCAATTCCGGCAAGGAAGGCAAATACATGTCTAGCGAAAGGGGTCCAAAAGCGGACAGGGCGCCAAGGATCAGGATCATCCATAGTCGGCTTGTACTTGGTTTACTGCGTATAACGGTCTCCGAATTGTTTCTTGTATTTAGTTCTTGTCCTAATTCACTCATGAATGTTCCGAACCTTCCCTTTCTGTCAAAATAAAATGCACGCATCTATAGACATTAGCACAAAAAGGTACAGTATGGCGATTAAAAAATGTGCCAAATTAGCTAATTAGATGAGAGGTTGCTAGGTATTTGACAATCCTATCCCCTTCCACCAGAATATAATTTGTGATGTAACTTTATTCATATAATTGGGAGTTTTGTACATGAATGAGGAATCAGACAAGTTGTCTTTTCAGGAGAAGCTGGATCGAATGGTCCATTCACTCCGTTCAGAAATAATAAATGGTATAAGAAAGCCGGGGGCGTTTCTTCCTTCGGAAAGCGCGCTGGCTAAGCAGTTTAAGATAAGCAATAAAACAGTCCGCAAAGGGCTGGAACTTCTGGTGGAAGAAGAACTCATTGTGAAGATTGACCGGGTTGGGAGCATGGTCTCGAAGGAGCAGAAGCCGATAATCGTAAACTTCGGCTGCAATCCTTCCTTGTCAGAAGATATCGTGATGGATCAACTGCTGGAAGAATTCCAACGACTGCATCCATCTATTCATGTCCGGGCTATCCCGCTTGATTTCTTCGAACATGTGACTTCTGCCGGCGAAATGCTCTCAAGCGGGATGCTGGATGTCGTGTCTTTTAACAACTGGCAGTTTCAAGAGATGTGTGAGACCGGAACCGTATTGCCGCTGCTGGAGCCGCTTGAGTCGGACGATGGGATATACCGGGTCGCCAGCGAGGCGTTTCGGCATGAAGGGCAGCTGTATGCAAGGGTCGTGTCATTCTCGCCGGTCGTCTTATGTTACAACAAGGAGCATTTCCAAGAAGCGAAGCTGCAGGAACCTGACAGCTCGTGGACCTGGGATGATCTGCTGGATACGGCCCGAAAGCTTACGAAGTATAGCGGAAGGCACTCTATTTATTTTGTCCCTGCTGCCTTGAACAGGTATCCGGTATTTCTGCTCCATAGTGGTCTAGTGGGAAGCGCGGAAGATGTAGCTGTTAATAGCCTGGATGAGTTGGACGGAAATACGGGGCGTAAGCGGAATAATGCTCCGGGGCTGGCCTATAGTCTAAGGAAACTCAGTGATATTGTGAATGACCATACGATTTTTCCAAAATACTTCTCAGGAAGTAGCGAAGATGACTCCATCTCGCTGTTTATGCAGAAGCGGGTATCCATCATTTTGACGACTTACTTCAGTCTGAACGCATTCAAGGGAAAGAGTCTGTCGTACGACATTTCACCTGTACCTTTGATGAACCGTGGTGGTGAGCAAAAAACGCTGCTTGTATCGATTGGGGTTGCGGTAAACCGCAGATCGAAAGAGAAGGAGGCGGCCCGAACGTTTGTGGAATTTCTGGCGTCACCTGCAGCGCAGGCTATCATCAGGGAGAAGACGATCAGTATCCCGTCCAGGAAGATGATCGCAGAAGAGCCAGCAACCGAAGATATTAACCGCCCATCGCGTTATTCCATGTATCGGGAGCTGTTCCCGAGCTTTATGTATCACAATCAGCTTGGCTTATCAATTCACTCGATGAAGCAATTCAGCAGCAGCCTGAAGGAATTCTGGTCAGATATCATCGACGAGAAGGAACTATATGCCAAATTGGAAAGTTATTTTTCGGATAACAAGTAAATTGAATATATGATGTGGTTGACTGTTATGCAACGCCACACCGCACTTTTGGAGTTTCGCGCGGTGTGGTTTTTTTGTTGACAAAAAAATTATGCTGTTTTTATAATTATCGTACATCAGCGTACATCAATTAACGGTGAAGAAGTGTTTGTATCGATCTGTGAGTAGTGTTTCGTGAACTAATTGTAAATCAAAGGAGGCTGAACGAACTTGAAAGCGCATCCATTTATACGCAGTGAGAGCATTAAGTTAGTGACGAAAACGTGAGGAATGGGAGGGGAATAACATTATGCCGACAATTGGAGTGACCGGTATTGTACTTCTGGTCGTGTTGGGTCTTTTACTGTTCGGTCCGAAGAAGCTGCCTGAGCTGGGCCGTGCCGTTGGAACGACAATCCGGGAGCTGAAGAGCGGGGCTGCCAAAATCATTTCGGAGCCGACGAACCCGCAGGATAAAGATTGACTATAGGATTTATACGCATAGAGTCTATTCAACTGAAGGAGGTTTCTCCATGAATCATGAAGAATGCAGTTCAAATTCAAGCTCAGCTGTAAGCAGACGCAAAGCGCTTCAGGTGTTGGGCGCCGCCGGGGCAGTCGTTGTTGGAAGCGTGCTGGGTTCCAAGCTGACTTTTGCCGATGAAGTACAGTCACAGTCTCAGAGCGCAGAGGCTCAGGGAGGACAAACCAAGGTTGAATTTGTGTCTGACGTAAAAGCGCTGTTAGCGATCAATCCCAAACGGCTTAAAGCAGACGCTATTGTATATGTCGCAGGTTACTACAAAGCCGGGGACGGCGGGGGGAAATGGGTTCGCTGGGCGGCTGACAGTAGTAAAGAGGACAACGGTGGAACAGTTCATGCAGCTAGAGGCCTCGGATCAGGCCGCTGGGAAACCATTCATAACGGGGTGGCCGACTTCCGCTGGTTCGGTATATTCGATGCACAGAGCAATGCGGATGATGCGCTGGCAGCGATGGTGAACGATCTTTCCATCCACAGGGTTGAGGCGCATACGCCTTTGAATTTTGTAAGACGGCATATGTTTCACCGCAGCGGGATTGAACTCGATTTTGGCGGACACCGGGTGACGACGGATGGAATCGAGCTCAATACCCGGGATAATCCGTTTGGTGCCGTGATGTTTTTTCAGGGACAAGCTGCAGGTGCGGCAAGCAGTATTACGTTAAGTACCGACATTCCGGAAGGCAGTGATGTACTGCAGGTACAGAACTCCTCCACTTTTGCGCTAGAGGATTGGTGGATTGCCCAAGTGTCGCCCCAGAAGGGCGGCAAAGCCCAACGTGAGTTGGATTATATGGTGAAGGTGACGGAGATCATCGACGCCACTCATATACGGATCAATTACAAGCTCGGCTGGAGCCTTGAAGCGGGACGTACCATTACATATACGAAAATGAATCCTGTTTACCGGTGCAGTGTGCGCAACATGGAATTTGTCGGTGTGCCTGTTCCTCCGACAGAATCAACGAGTCAAAGGCCGTTCGAAACATGGGATCAGATCGGCTCTAACCCGGTCGCTTATGAATTTGCTGTTGAATGTGACGTGTCCGGGGTTCGGGCGACTAAAGTATTTTGGCCGGTTGTTCAGCGGCGTTACTGCTCTCACTATGTAACAGAAAGCTGCGAGCTGATCAATCCAGAGGAACGGGACTGGGGTGGCACAGGGTACTTAACCCAGCAGTTGAATGTGCTGTACGGTAACGTTCGGAACTGCAATACGAGTAATGCCCGTCACTTGAACGATTTTACGTGCGCTGCCTATTGTCTGGTCGAGAACTGCCACGGCGACGGAGATGATTATGGTCCGTTCGTAACCCACGGCCAGTTTGAACATGATCTGACGTATATCGGCAACTCCGGTCTGCTGTCGTTCGCCAACAGTGGCACACATTGGGGCGACAGTGCCAAACGGATCACAGTTAAGAAGCACATCGCCACACGGATTGTAGCCCATAAAAAGCTGACGGATCTTACGCTGGAAGACTGCTACGCCATCAACAAGCCAGGTCTCAGTAATTCCGGTTCGATCTGGGCTAACGTTGACGGCCTTCAAATCCGGGGCTGTACGGCCGAGAATATGATTACTTTGTCGCAAAGCTCGGTACGTTCCAAGCGTCCGAACGCCATCGAGAATTGTTCTTTTGGCATGTTGAAGGGGTATGAAATTGCCAGACCGATCCGGAGCGAGGCGGTAGGTGTAACTCCGGTGTCCAGCGATCTGTTGATTGCTAACTGTGAGTTCACATCGGTGGAGGATGTCAATATTGGAAGTATCAACAGGCTGACCATCCGGGACACCTGGTTTAGAGGGACTTCAGCATCGACAGGTATGGTGCGTGTCGGAAGCAAGGAAGTGATGATCAGCGGCGGAGGATTAGACAACTGCGGCTTGGTCTTCACAGGAGCTTGGGACCATATCAAGACAGGTACGATGGACCAGTGTCTGACCGTAGAGGGTGGAGCGGTATTCAAAGGAACAAGCGGCGAGAACGCATATGTTAAGCATGAAGCTGCAGGCGGAACCTTTACGCTGCACTACGGCAGCTGCCAGAGTCTGGCGGATGACGCCCGTACACTGCACTTTCAGATGACCGATGGCAAGCTGAACTTTAAGGCAGTGGGGGCTCGTTTCAAGGGAGGTCAATACGCCGCTTCGGAGGGAAGTATTGCGAAGGGGAACTATTTCTTTCTGACGTCTTGCATCGAAGAGAAGGTGAACCGTTCGTCGCTCCCAGCTGAAGGAGCATCGGTTCAGCACAGCACTGGGAACCTGATCATCGGTTGAGTACAAGGGGGGTGCCCCAGGTCAATAGACCTTGGGACACCCCCTTCGTTATGCAGTCTATTTTGTTCTCCCATACTGTTTGCCATAAGAAACAATCCGATGATATAAGCTTTTGTCTTTCAAAGCTTTAAGCGGGTAAAATTGAGGCCGTGTATTTACTTCTAGTATCCATGGTTTGCCGCTTTGATCCAGAGCGACGTCCAGCCCCAGCTCCTTAAAGCCCTTGTAATGCCGATCAAAGTTATGCCCCACAGAAACACCGAGTTGCTTCAGTTTGTGTTCCATCTGTTGTATGGAGATGCTGTTAAATTCTGAACGGGCCATCGTTTTATTAAAATATTCAACGGTTCCGCCTTGATTGTAATTTGTAGCGACCTTGTTTGGCTTGCCGACTTTCGTAAACAATCCGGTGCTTACCCAAGAACCGTTGCTCGTCTTTTGAACCATGACACGAATATCGAATGGCTTTCCGTTGCTTTTGGCTAGACGGATTCCTTTTTGCAGCAAAAAATCTTTCTTCCCTGCAAACCGTTTCAGTCCTTTATAGAGCTTTTCTTGCGTCGTGTAAGTGGTTTTGACGGTATTGTACTGGGTCTGATACCCCCCGTCCTTTTTTTTGATACGGATTATATTATTCCCGCCGGAGCCGCTCGTCGGTTTGAAAAAAACAGTGGAATAGGAGGAGAGCATGGACGTCAGGTTGCTTTTACTGAAGGGCAGTGTTGCCGGCACATATTGCTTTAAATGGGATTCTTCCAGAAGCCATTTGGTCTTTTTCCACTTGCTCTTAATTGTGCTGCTCTTATAGGTCATGGGAAAGAGCCCCACCTCTCTTTTTTTCCAGCATATGAATTGGAATAGGAGCTTGTCGCCACGTTTGCCTATCACAATGAAGCCCACTTTTAGAGATTTAGACTTCTGTAGCTGTGTTGTCTGGATCTTCTCATCTTTATAAATCCGTATGCAGAGTTAATAAAGTGTTATTTATTTCGAAGGCGATGCTGAATTATGATGAATACTAAGGGAGGTGATGTAGGACTAAGGCAGGTGAAAAATATATTTCAGGAGGGAATATATTCATGTTAAATCGGCGGGGTGACCAGAGAAGATCCAGGCTTTACTTATGAGGGAATGTCCAGAGCCATCCCAGTTCCTATCACTTGAATGAATTGGTCAGTGAGATGGAAAAGGGTATGTTTCAGATGGGAGGAAAGTCTGCCATCTACACAACTACGGATATATGATCGGGATCGTGCTGGATGCGAAGCTGTTTGACGACATTCACCGTAAAGTCCCCGTCCTGGTAGATACGAAAACAGCTGGAAAATATCCGATGGAGCTGTTCTGGTATGCGGACGGCGTACCTTTTGTCATGGATAAGATTAAGGATTTTCTTCATCTTGATGCGCTGACTGTAACGGGACAGACGGTTGGCGAGAATATCGAGGAAATGCGGAATAATGAAATGCGCAATTATGAGGAGATGTTTCTGACCAATTACAAGCTGAACCGGAGAAACGTTATTTACCCGCTGCATAAGCCGCTGAAAACGGAAGGCTCTTTGGCTGTACTGAACGGAAATCTTGCTCCAGAAGGAGCTACGATTAAGAAATATGCCGTCGCATCGGATATGCAGGTGCATACCGGGCCAGCGCGGGTATTCGACAGCGAGCGTGAGGCTGTTGATGCTTATATTACCAAGCAGATTTACTTAAAGCGGGGAGATACTGTCAGTGTAGAAATCGAAAAGCTTGGCACTCTGACGAATGTATTCTCTCGAAAAAATATTTACCATGAAATGGATTTTGAGATATGGGATAATGTCTATGAAATCTTATTCTAAATAAGGTGGGAGATTGGAAATATGACAAAATTTATAATTCGAAGGATGCGGCAGCCGGACGATTTTTCGGCGGTTGCGCAGCTGTTGAATTGGATCTGGTCGGAACCGACGACAGCGGAACGCTTGAAGGCAGAGGAGGACCAAATTCCTCCGGGGAAGCTGGATTACAATGAAAAGGGCGAGCTTATGGGATGGGACCGTCCCCAATGGGTGGCGGAGGACGAGTTTGGTCAAGTTGTTGGCTATGCGATCGCGTGGCGGGCTCCATGGACGGATCCCGGAACATTAATCCAGACCAATGTCGTTCATCCGGAAAGTCGAGGGAACGGGATAGGAAGAGCTTTGCACGATACGCTTCATCAGTGGGCTGCAGAGGTCAAAGCCTCGCGTTTAATCAGCTTTTTGAGAGAGACAGATGATCGTTCGGTAGCTTTTGCGGAACGTCGCGGCTACGTAAAGGAACGCCACATGTTCGAATCCGTTCTGGACCTGGCATCGTTTGACGGCGGTAATCTGTATGATGCGATCAATGAGGCAGAACAGGCCGGAATCCGGTTTGTTACGCTTGCAGATGAGCCGGGGGAAGCGAGTGAAAGAAAGCTCTATGAGCTGTATAAGGTCACTCATTCGGATATACCAGGCTACGCTGGCGACTTTCCCTGGTTTGAAGAATGGAAAAAGTGGAGCATCGGGCAAGCCGGTGCGCGCCCGGAATGGATCCATATCGCCAAGGATGGCGATCGCTACATCGGCGTTGTCACGTTGCAGCAGAACGAGCAGACACAAGCGATGTATCACGAATACACCGGCGTGCTTCCGGAATACCGCGGCCGCCGTATTGCACTTGCCTTAAAGATGCTCGGCGTGCAAACGGCCCGTGTATGCGGAGTCCCCTATTTGAGAACACACAACGACTCTATGAATGCCCCCATGCTGCGAATTAACCGTGATCTGATCGGTTTCCGGGCGGAGCCCGGGAATTACAAGATGGTGTGCGAGCTTTAGTTGAGCACGCAGATGCAGGGAAATGATAGAGAAGAATTGCAGATGGTAGGTGAAAGGATGATAGATAATCGTTTGCGCCGCATCAATTGCGGAGCTTATTGGGAGTGTTCTTCTATCATCTGTTCTTCTATCACCTGCACTCTATCAAAAAACTTAAATTCCAATTATATTAAGTATTTACAAATATATAATATATGATAAACTTATAGTGTATTTACCATAAAAAGGAGATGATAGAGTCATGAAGAGATTGGTAACGTTGTTATCGGTGCTTGCTTTATGTATTGCCTCACTCTCCACAGTTGCTTCTGCAAACAGTGTATACACCTGGCCCGTACCTGAATCAACAAGGATCACACAAGGTTTCAGCAGTGGCCACAATGGAATTGACATTGGAGCCAAGACTGCTGGTGTAGCCGGCAATAAGATTGTCGCCTTCTATGGCGGTACCGTGTCAAGATCAGGTTGGTCAACAAGTTATGGTTGGGTCGTCTACATTCATCATGTCATCAACAATACGAATTATCAATCCAGATACGCTCACATGAACCAATCACCTTCCGTATCTCTCAATCAAAATGTAAGTAAAGGGACCACCGTCGGTTACATGGGTCAGACGGGGGATGCCACTGGTGTCCATCTTCATTTTGAGACAAGAAAATGTGCAAGTGCCTGCCAAATAGACAATTCCTCTACTCCCGTCAATCCGATAACGAATTTCTTCCCTGAATACAGTATTGCCTCAGATTTATTCACGACCGAGGAGACGGATTTGTTGCCGGTGCCGGATTTCATTCAGCTCGAGGAGGATGAAGTTTTCTACAGCATGGAGGACATTCAGAACATGTCGGTTGAGGAACGGATAGAGAAGGGGATTCCAATAGAATAGTTTGCATTACGGTACTCCATACCGGAGTACGATATATCATATTTTTCAGGACAAAGGGGAGGCCTCCATTTGATGGGGAGCCTCCCCTTTTTAACTCTGTTTATATGCCAATCTATCAATATAAACATAAGGTGTACTGATTATTTTGAAGAGTTAGTATATATTGGATAAGGATACATAACTAAACGACAAAGAAGGTATTCCTATCGTGAGTTTATTTGTGCGAGAGAAGCATTTTTACAAGAGTTTCTTCTGGCTAACTCTGATCATCGGGCTGCAGAACATTATTTCCCTCGGGGTAAACCTGTCGGACAATGTCATGCTGGGTGGATATAGCGAATCTGCACTTTCCGGCGTGGCGCTCGCGAATCAGATTCAATTCCTGCTGCACATGCTTGTTATGGGCGCGGGTGAGGGGCTCGTTATTATGGCGTCAAGATATTGGGGCGCTAAAGACATCGGGGCTATTAAAAAAGTTGCAAGCATCGGGATGCGGATGGCCGTTGTGTTAAGTGCAGTATTATGGGCCGTTGTGTTTTTCTTCCCTCACGCCACACTTTCGATATTTACCAGTGGGGAGAGTGTCATCAACGAGGGAGTAAAATATTTACAGATCATATGCTTTTCGTATGTGTTTTTTGCCATTACAAGCATTCTGCTCGCCTCTCTGCGCAGTGTAGAGACGGTCAAAATCGGCTTTATCGTATCCTTGTCCACGCTGATTATTAATGTGGGGTTGAACTATGTACTGATTTACGGCCATTTCGGTTTTCCAGAGCTCGGAGTTAGAGGTTCTGCCATAGCAACACTAATAGCGAGAATGATTGAAACAGCTATTATCTGTGTGTACATCAAGAAATACGACCGCAAAATTTTATTGAAGCTGAAGGATTTCTTCCGCATCGATCTTAGCTTGTTCAAGCAGTACATCAAAGTCGGATCACCTATATTGTTATCCAATACGATCTGGGGGCTCGCTATGGGCGCGCAAACCGCTATTCTCGGACATATGGGTGAGGCTGCAATCGCAGCTAACAGTATTGCAACTACTATATTCCAGCTGGTGAGCGTTGTGATTTATGCTTCGGCTAGTGCAACAGCCGTTCTGATCGGCAAAACGATTGGGGAAGGCTATGCCGATAAGATCAAAGCATATGCCAAAACGCTTCAGATTCTGTATCTTTTCTTGGGTTTGTGTACAGGGGCCGTATTGTTCATTCTAAAGGATCACGTGTTAGGGTTATACTCGATATCCGGCGAAGCCAAGGAGCTCGCACTGCAGTTTATGACGGTAATGTCCATTACCGTGGTCGGAACCGCTTATCAGATGCCGGCTTTGACCGGCATTGTGCGTAGTGGCGGGGACACCAAGTTTGTGCTGTACAATGACTTTATTTTTATGTGGCTCATCGTACTTCCGTCCTCATTCCTTTGTGCCTTTGTATTTAATCTGTCGCCACTAATTACGTTTATTTGTCTGAAATCAGATCAGATTCTGAAATGTTTTGTAGCCATTGTCAAAGTGAACCGATATAAATGGATTCGATCGTTTGGATCATAAAAAGCACCGGAAGATGCTTCTAGACTGTAGACAAACCCGATGAAAAATCGAGTTTGTATGCAGTCTTTTTTCTTTTTAACTATTTTCATTCAACAAACAGGCAGCCCCCCGCAACTTCGCTATTTTTATTTTTGTATATTTTTGGATGGATTTTTTTAACACATGGTGTACAATTGGTATGAAAAGTATAACTAGTCATACTTAAATGAATTATAGGAGGTAAGTGGAATGAAAGGACCAGATGGAAAATATATTTTCGGAACAGTAAAAGTAGGAGAAAAAGGGCAGATCGTAATTCCAAAAGAAGCAAGAGACGTTTTTGACATTAAACCGGGTGATTCATTACTCCTACTAGGAGATGAGAAGCAAGGCATTGCGATCGTGAAAAATGAGCTGATGTTTAAATTTGCGCAAGACATTTTAAAAGCACAAGAAATACGGGAGGATGAAGAATAATTGGCAGCCATCAAATTAAATAATTTGACGAAACAATATCAAGATCGCACTGTCGTTAACTCCCTTGATTTCTCAATTGAGGAAGGCGAATTTTTTGCTTTGCTTGGAGAAAATGGTGCTGGGAAAACGACATTAATCAGTATGCTTTGTTGTCTATTAACACCTACAGCTGGCGATGCTCTTGTGTTAGGTGATAGTATTCGCGCAGGCGCTGATTCTGTGAAGCAAAAAATTAATATTTCTCCTCAGGAAACAGCAGTTGCACCGAATTTAACCATTCGAGAAAACCTTGAGTTAATCGCTGGCATTTATGGCAGCTCCAAAAAGGAAGCAAAAGAAAGAGCGACGGAAATGCTTCAAACCTTCGGGCTGACGGAACGACAAAAAGATAAAGCAAAAGCTTTATCAGGCGGTATGCAGCGACGCTTAAGTATTGCGATGGGGCTTATTACAAATCCTCAAATTTTGTTCCTTGATGAACCGACACTTGGGCTGGATGTTCGTTCAAGACGTGAACTGTGGGCAACGCTTTCGAAATTAAAAGGAAAGATGACGATTGTCCTAACAACGCATTATTTAGAGGAAGCAGAAGCACTTGCAGATCGTATTTGTATTTTACAGAAGGGGTCTGTAAAATCCATTGGCACAGCGGAAGAAATGAAAAATAATACAAATACAACGTCGTTTGAAGAGGCGTTTTTAGCGATTTGCGATTCAAGAGGTGACATATGAAAATGCTTAATTTTGCAGGAAGAAATCGAAAAGAAATTTTTAGAGATCCACTTTCCATTGTTCTTGGCATTGCGTTACCACTTCTTCTTTTAGTCGTCTTTACAACGATTGAAAAAAACGCACCTCTCGATACATTTAAAGTTGAAAATCTAACGCCAGGTTTGATTGTATTTAGCTTTGCTTTTTTAACGATGTTTTCGGCACTATTAATCTCTAAAGATAAGCAAAGTGCGTTTTTGACAAGATTATTTGCTTCACCATTAACAGTGATGGATTATGTATTTGGTTATGCATTACCGTTAATTCCTCTTGCATTGCTGCAAGGCATTATTTGTTTTGTATTGGCGAAGTTTCTTGGTTTATCGTCTAGCTTAATGGATATCTCGCTGAGCATTTTAACACTTCTTCCCATTGCACTTATGTCCATTTTCCTCGGGTTATTGTTAGGGGCGTTATTTACGGAAAAACAAATTTCAGGTATTGGTACCATCTTTATTACAGCTGTGTCTTTCTTAGGCGGTGCGTGGATGGATATAAGTATGTTAGGGGACACGTTTCAAAAAGTAGCGAATGCGCTTCCTTTTGTACATTCTATTCAATTAGCGCGTGATGTATTGGCCCAGAATTTCGATACATTTAATGCTCATTTTTGGTGGAGTACTGGATATGGGGCTCTTGCTTTAGTAATAGCTGGGCTCGCATTTGTACGTTTATGCAAGAGATAATTTTATATGGATGATCTGAAAGCACCGTAAGGTGCTTTTTTTGATATTTTTCATGTCAATTTAAAGTAAGGGATTCAAATGGGATATCGTCAATTTCCGAACATTAAATAATTTTATCAATCAAAATGTACTGTAAAATGACCATATTATAATTCGATTTGTAATATTATACCAAATAAAAAAGCAATTCGCTAAAATTGCTTTGACATATTCCGCGCCATACCATAGGATATTAACTATACTAAGATAAGCACAACTGAGGAGGATAAGGGCAGGAATGAAAAAGTCATGGTCAATTCTATTAACAATGGTGCTGTTCGTCGGATTATTAGCAGGTTGCGGTAGCGACAACCCTTCCGGGAGCGATGCATCAGCCAGCGATAAAGGGGACTCTAAAGATAAGAAACGTATTGCACTTGTTCTTCCTGAGAAAATCGGTGTAAACCCGTTCTTCGCATTGATGGATGAAGGCTTGAAGAAAGCTGCAACGGAATTCGGCGTTGAGGTGAAGACAATCGAATCGACCGATCCGGCCTCGATTGAACAAAACCTTCGTACAGCTGTTGCGGAAAAATATGATTTGATTATTACGGCGACCTTCCAGATGGAGGATGCACTGAAAAAGGTTGCACCGGAAAATCCGGACGTGCCGTTTGCCATTATCGATACGGTTGTTGACCTGCCTAACGTCCGCAGTGTTGTATTCCGCGAACATGAAGCAGCTTACCTGCTCGGTGCAGCAGCAGGGTTGTCGACAAAAACAGGCAAGATCGGCAATGTCGTTGCGAATGACATTCCGATTATGCACAAATATATTACCGGCTTTGAAGAAGGCGCAAAATCCGTTCGGCCGGATGTCGAAATATTCGTGAACTATGTCGGAAGCTTTACTGATCCGGCAAAAGCGAAAGAGTTCGCACTTCTGCAAAACTCGAAAGGCGCTGACTTTGTTGCTGGATTGTCTGCTGTTGGTGACCTTGGAGTATTTGAAGCTGCGAAAGAAAAAGGCTTCTACACTTCAGGACAAGATACAGATAACACCGGTGTGGATCCTGAACACGTAGTCCTGGCTCAATTGAAGAGCACGGACACCGTTGTGTACGAAACGGTTAAAGACTTCACTGAAGGCAACTATTCCTTTGATGTTCGTGACTATGGCTTGAAAGAAGGCGGCGTAGGCCTTACTTACGTTACTCACGAGAGTAAATCCCCGCTGAATGACTTTATTGGACAAGAGACTGTGGACAAGGTAAAAGCGATTGCTGACGACATTATCGCTGGCAAGATCAAAGTTACGAACGCTCTGGAACAATAATTCGTTCTCTACCCTCGACCGGCTGTCCATGGCAGTCGGTCTTTCATTAATGAGTGAAAGGAAGGAAGAACTTCAATGCTACTCCAAATGGACAAAATAACGAAGAAGTATGGTGAGTTCAGCGCGAACCGGGGCATCGATTTTTCACTCCGTGCCGGAGAGGTACATGCAATTGTCGGCGAGAACGGAGCAGGGAAAACGACGCTTATGCGGATATTGTACGGAATGGAGCAGCCAACGTCAGGTTCCATCCGGTTGAACGGTAAGGAAGTTACCTTCTCCAGCCCGTTAGATGCCATCCATCACGGTATCGGGATGGTACACCAGCACTTCATGCTCTTTCCTTCCTTTACGATAGCCGAAAATATTGTGATCGGTAACGAGCCAGGTTCCTCAGCTAGGTTCGACCGGAAGCAAGCCGTCAAAATAGTGGATGGGCTCTGTGATCAATATGGGATGAAAGTAGACCCAAGAGCTGTTACAGGCAGCAGTGCTCCGGGTATTCAGCAGCGTGTTGAAATTTTAAAGGTGTTGTATCAGGGTGCCGAAATTATTATTTTGGATGAGCCAACAGGCGTTCTTACACCGATGGAAGTGCAGGAGCTGCTGCAGGCCATCAAGCTGCTCGCGAAGCAGGGGAAAAGTTTTATTCTGATCAGCCACAAGCTGAATGAAGTGTTAGACGTGGCTGACCGCATAACCGTACTTCGTGATGGAGCTGTTACGGGAACTGTGGAGAAGGGCGAGACGGATGCGAATCAGCTGTCCCGCATGATGGTCGGGCGAGAGCTTGCAGAGCTGAAGAAGAACCCGGTGGACCCCGGTGATAAAGTGCTTGAGGTATCTGACGTGACCATTCGCGGAACCAAAGGAAAGCCGGTGCTGGATGGGATCAACCTGGCGGTGCAGGCAGGTGAAGTTGTTGGCATTGCCGGCATATCCGGTAATGGTCAATCGGAGCTGCTGCAGGTAATATCGGGACTCATGCAGCCGGACCAAGGACGGATTACGCTCGGAAGCACTGACGTCACGGGAATGTCGACCCGCAAAATACGTGAACACGGTCTTGCTCACATACCGGAAGACCGATATGTATGGGGAGCGAACCGGGAAGCGACTGTTCTAGATACCGGAATGATGGGACATCATCGCCGTTTGCAGAAGAATGGGTTTCTTAAACTGAAAGACATCCGCTCGCTGGTGTCCGGTTGGGTAAGCAAGTTCTCGATTAAGACGGGTTCCTTGGAGACAAGCACCCAGTATTTATCGGGGGGGAACCTGCAGAAACTCATCGTAGCGAGGGAGCTGGAGCAGGGGACGCCATTTTTGATAGCAGCTGAGCCGACACGCGGCGTTGATATCGGTGCAATGGAGACGATTCATGGCGAGCTTCTGAAAAGGCGGGATGAGGGCACGGGTATCCTGCTTGTGTCGTCCGAATTAACGGAAATATTAAAGCTGTCGGACCGGGTTCTGGTCATGTATGAAGGGCGGATCGCCGGCGAGCTGCCGGCGCAGGAAGCCACGGAAGAAAAGCTAGGTCTGTTGATGGCAGGAGGAAGTATTCAATGAACAAACTAATGAAATATGCTTCTCCGCTGCTTCAGCCGATTGTGGCTGTTATTGTCGGCCTTCTCGCTGGAGCGATTGCTATTGTCATCGCGGGCGGGGATATCATGGAAACTTATGCGGAAATGTGGAAAGGAGCATTTGGCGGGTTTTATTTTCTGACGAATACTCTTTCAAGAGCTACGCCTATTATTTTGGTTGGTTTGGGTGCCGCCTTTGCATTCCGGGCTGGATTTTTCAACCTCGGCTCTCCGGGACAGATGATATTTGGCGCGTTAGCGGCAGCACTGGTCGGATTGTACATGCCGGGGCCGGGCTGGCTTGTCTGTGTAGCCGCCCTACTGGCGGGCATCATTGCGGGCGGCTTGTGGTCGGTGATGGCTGGTTATTTTGACGCAAGATTTGCTGTTAACCTGCTCATATCCACGCTGCTGCTGAACTATGTAGCAGATTTGTTTGCAGGCTATCTCGTTGCTTACCCTCTGAAAGATACATCGGGCTCTGCAGCCATGGCGCAGTCGGCGATGCTTGAGAACCAGGTGTGGCTACCGAAGCTATTCTCTGGCATGCCGCTTCATATCGGATTTGTTTTTGCGGTGATCGCTGCTGTGGTGATTTATGTGTTGCTGAAGCGTTCCGTCTCTGGGTATGAAGTCCGTATGCTCGGCGGCAATCCGCTGTTTGCCTTGTACGGCGGCATTAAGCGGGGATCTATGATGATCGGTGCGATGTTTGTCAGCGGTGGACTTGCCGGGTTAGGCGGCGCAGTTGAAATTCTCGGCTCACAGTACCGGTATATTGACGGCGCACTGACTACGGCCGACTACGCATGGACGGGTATTATGGCGGCGCTGCTCGCCGGATCTCATCCAATCGGTACGCTGATTTCAGCCATATTTTTGGCCGCATTACAAACGGGCGGAATGGGCGTTGAACGAAATACGGAGGTACCACTCGAAGTGGGCGCCATTATCCAGGCCGTGCTTATCCTGTTTATATCCGCGAGGTTCACATACAGCTTCCTGAAGCGCAGAAAGGGGAATAAGTCACATGGAACAGCTGTTTGATCTTGCTCTGCTGAATACGGCCCTCCGTGTTCTTACTCCGATTTTGCTCGCAGCGCTTGGGGGAGCATTGTGCGCACGTGTAGGATTGTTTAATGTCGGCTTGGAAGGCTTTATGCTGCTGGGGGCTTTTGCAGCGGTAGCAGGCAACCATTTTTTCGGAAACGTCATATTGGCGATCCTCTTTGCGATTATGGTCGTCTCAGTCTTTTCCTTCGTATTTGCTTACTTGGCGATCAATCTGAGAGCGAACGTCATTGTTGTCGGGATTGCGATGAACGCGCTGGCGGCTGGCTTGACCACCTTCAGCCTGCGGGCGATTTTCGATGTGAAGGGCGCTTTTTATGATAAGGAGATGGTTGGTCTTCCAAAATGGAACATTCCGATTATTGAGGACATTCCTGTCATTGGTCCTATCCTTTCCGGTCATACACCTCTGGTATATTTGGCGTTCATCATTGCTGGCTTGATGTGGTACTACTTCTACCGCACGAAAAATGGGTTCCGGTTCCTAGCTTCCGGAGAAAACCCGCTTGCTGCCAGCAGTATCGGCATTCGAGTACCCCGGTATCAATATGGGGCGGTATTAGCTAGCGGTGTGCTGTGTGCGCTGGCTGGCGCCCAGCTGTCTCTCGGCCAGTTGACGATGTTTACGGAGGGAATGACCGAAGGGCGCGGATTTATCGCGTTGGTGGCTACCATGCTTGGACAGTCCGGTCCGCTCGGCGTAACGGCGGCAAGCCTACTGTTCGGTTTCATGGAGGCGGTCAGCATCCGTTTCCAAGGTTTGGCGCTACCGACACATTTCACTCAAATGCTGCCGTATGTAGTTACGATTGCAGTGATGTTTTTCTTTAAAGACAAGAGCTTCCTAAAGGATGCGCAAAAGCAAAGTTCGAGCTCCAGATAGCAATCGTACGAACGTACACACTTGAACCTCAAAGAATAGAAATTCATAAACGTACGGATCGACCAGCCGGAAGGAGATGAATTCCATGCATAAAAAAGCGGAACGGCTCAAGAAAATGAAGCCGATGCCTGTCGCGAATCTTACAGAGGAGCAGCGCGCCAAGCTGCCGCCTGGACAAGCACTGACAGAGAAGTTTCCGATTCTTCATGAAGGAGAAGTTCCTCATTACGACCTGTCCGAGTGGACGCTTGAGGTATTTGGAGAGGTTGAAGAGAATCGGACGTTCACCTATGAGGAACTAATGGCGTTGCCGACGGTGACGGTTGATTGTGATATTCACTGTGTTACCCGGTGGTCGAAGTTCGATACAAGGTGGGAGGGCATCTTGTTCAGAGATTTCCTGAAGCTGCTGAAGGTGAAGCCGGAAGCGAAATACGTCATGTTCCATGCGGATCCGGATTATGATACGAATGTGCCGATGGAGGACTTGATGAAGGATGATGTGCTTATGGCTTACCGCTTCAACGGCGAGCCGCTGACGGAGAAGCACGGATGGCCGCTACGGACAGTCGTGCCGCACCGGTACTTTTGGAAGAGCGCCAAATGGCTGCGCAAGATTGAATTTATGAAGGAGGACCGCCCGGGCTTCTGGGAGCAGAATGGCTTCCACAATGAAGCCGATCCTTTTGAGGAACAGCGGTTTAGTGGAGAAGCACTACCAATACCCGAAGATGAATGGACACGTAAGGAGTATGATTAATATGTTGATGCCAATATTGCAAGTAAATTCAGAAGACATTCCTGAATATGCGGTCGTCTGCGGTGACCCGAAGCGTGCGGAGGTTATTTCAGGCAAGTTGGAAGACGTACGTGAGCTGGCGTTTAGCCGTGAATACCGGACATTTGTCGGAACGTACCAAGGCGTGAAGCTCGCGGTCACAAGCCACGGTGTTGGTTCGCCCGGTGCAGCTGTTTGCTTCGAGGAACTTATTCGTGCTGGTGTGAAGACGCTGATCCGTGTGGGCACCGCCGGCTCCTACCATGCAGATATACCTGCCGGGAGCCTTGTGGTCAGTACGGCTGCTGTACGGACTGATGGGTTGACCCGTCAGCTTGTGCCGGATGGTTTCCCGGCGGTAGCTGACAGTGAAGTTACGGAGGCGTTATACGAATCCGCACTATCGATCGGTGAAGGCGTGGTCCGCAAGGGAATTACGGTTACGCTGGATGTATTTTTCAACGGTGTTGAGGAAGTACCTCATCAGAAATACAAAGCGGCTGGAGCACTCGGCGTTGAGATGGAAATAGCGGCATTGTATGTTGTTGCGGCGATCCGGGGCGTTCGAGCTGGCGCGATTGTGGCGATGGACGGCTTTGCCGATGCGGATCTTGCGGCAGAGTACGATCCAAACACGAACGTTGTTGCAGATGCTGTGGAACGCGAGATTAATGCTGCACTACAGGCGGTTGTGAAGCTGGCGAAATAGCATGGAAGAAGAAATAATATGAAGATGGCGATTCTAGGCGGTGTAATACCGATCAAATTGTAGACGCACGTTAAACTTTTAAGATACAAACTCGCGCATACGTGGCCGTCCCAAAAGTATAAACTTTTGGGCGGCCTCTTTTTTTGTTTTAGAACATTTGGACAGTTCCATTCACAATAGCGAGGATACCAATTACCGCACAAATCAAACCAGCATTTGTTTTGCTTCCGTTTCCTTTTTTACGTTTGCTAGCGAAAAAAAGGACAATTCCTAATATGACAAGCACAATTCCGAAACCAACACCAAACATATAAAGCTGCGGTGAAGCACTATCAAGTGCATTATCAATAGCCTTTTCAATTCTTTGTTCCATTTACTTCACCTCCAAAAGATTTACTATATGTATCAGATTTATCGAAAAGAGTGCTTGAAGTGGTATTTACCTCAATATTGCACATTAACGAAGCCAGAAGAACAGCCGCAACAATTGTAGTAGGATCATCATTAATTTTCTCCTCTCACTTGTTAAGATAAATTTATTCTAGTTCCTAAAACTCACTTATTTCATACGTGATTCTTAAGAATTTCTTACTTTACTCACTATTTTTTGCACAGCATCACAACATTCTTCTCAATAACCTTTACACGTGAAATTTTTTAAAAATAAATCCATCAGTTCGTCTTCGTCAAACGTTATATTAACAGGAAAGACAAAACGTAAAGTTGAGAGGTTGGCTAATGGAAGTATGTGATCTTTATGAAAATCTGAAGGCTGATGTATACCGTTATGCCAGATCGCTTGCGAAACATGAGTTTGAAGCTGACGATCTGGTGCAGGATGCCTTTATGAAGGCAATGAATGAAGCAAAGCTGGTAGACCTGCCTGTACACAAGCAAAAGGCCTGGTTCTTCAGAGTAATTAAAAATCGCATGATCGATATTAGCCGGCGGGAGAGGCGGCTTGTATCGTGGGAAGAAGATCTAGATGTGGCCGTGTTTCCTGCTCCAAGCCACAGTATAGAAATGACAGAATGGCTTGGCCGCCTGCCGCAATCACAGAGTGATATCGTGTTTAAACGTTACTGGCTTGGCATGTCCAGTCAGGAAATCGGGGAACAGCTCGGAATTCCTGCAGCGACAGTTCGGTACAAACTGCAAATTGCAATCAAGAGGTTAAGGAAACTTTGGGAGGATGATATGAAATGAGTAAAGTGATTGGCAATGTTGGGATGTTGGATCTTACACAGGCAACCGAGGAGAGCGTAAAAAGCATTGAACGGATTGGAAACATCGGGATGGTTCTATACCGGGCAGAGACGGCTCACCTGCTGACACTTTTGAAAAATGCGGGCAATATCGGCAAAACGCTGGAAATACCCAAGGGTCACCGTTACTACAATGGCACGCTGCACCTCAATGAGGAATATTTTAAGCTCTTGGAACAACAGGAGAATGTATTTGTTAACGGTGTTGTTATGATCGATCAGCATGTAACATTGGAGACATTCCAGAAAGGACAGCTGCATCTGGTTGTGAATGGAGAAGTCTATACTCCGCAGCATCTGGCTGGCGCTGTTACGGCATCACTTCTTAAAGCAGGAGGAGCCAGTGTCGAAATTCATACGTATAAATTTTTACCACGCTTTGAATCGGGGAAGTTCCAGCTGACGAACGCCTACTTAGCTTCCGCTAGGGAACCGATACATTTGGTTGTAAACGGAGTGCTGAAATTCGACAAGGATCTGGATATGGAACAGTTTGCAACTCTAATGGATTGTCTCCGGATTAATGGAAAGGCGATTATTTATGAAGAGCAGTCCCCTTATTTCTACGATAAAATACAGGCCATTAACGGGCTGGTTCAAGTCATTCCTGCGGGATATCAGTATTTGACTAAGTCTCTTCGACTTAATGCCCGTTCCATCCGCCGTTTTAAAAATCAAAAATTTTACACGAAACAGCCTATCTTTGTTGAAGCCGATGTGTCACGGGAAGCCTTCAGCAGTGCGATTGCGGAGATTCAGTCCTCCTCATTTATTATTTGCAGTGAAGACGTAGAGGATCTGGTGTGGGAGCGCTGCCCAGATCTAAATACCGAAATCGTCAGTTATGAGCATGCTTTTGTATTCGTTGATGGTGAGGAGAAGTGGTCGAAGGAGCAGCTCATAGCTATGGAGCATCCTATCAGTTTCATTGTTGATGGAACACTGAATTTAGACGACGATGTGACAGAGGAAGTGCTAAAGGATACATTGCGATCTCTTGACCTTTTTGGCGAGGTGATTGTTGCAGATAACAGAATGAAAGGTGTGTTACACCCTTACCTTAGAAGCAATACAGGCATGACTAGAGTGAAGGGAATGGAAGAAGAGTCAGCGGGCATTGGTAATGTAGGAATGTTGTCGCTATAAATGAAATGAGGTGTGAGCCTTGTATATAAATAATGAAGATCTAGCTAAACAGTATGCGAACGATCGTCTACAGGAATTGGAACAATGTCGGTTGTTGCAGGAAGCGCGTCTTCTCCACAATGAAATTGCTGCATCAACGGGCGGTGTGGGGAAATCCGGAGGCAAGTGGAGATCATTACTTGAGAGCATCATGAGGATGGGAAGAAGAATGCTTTAATGAAATTAAATTTAACTGTTATTTGTTGGGGGGTCCGCCTTCGTATTATAAGGTCAACCAGAGAATACTGGTTGGCCTTTTTTACTGGTCATTTTACGATGGTGGTAGCTGGGAGAACGACATGCTTCAACGGAGAAGGCGGAATTATTCTGGAGAAACGACAGTGGTCGCCCGAAAGCTTTCCGAAGGAAAGCTCGCATCGGAAGCATAAGCTGTCCCCGGATTTCAACGATATTATAAATATATATAAAGAAATCTGGGGGCAAGAGCGATCGGAAGAATAATCCGAATTCGTAGTGATGCTTAGGGTACAAGGAGAGAATCATCCCCCAACATATTGACATTAAAAAATATAACGTGTTAAATAAAAGAAGTGTTGGCACTCTCGACATGGGAGTGCTAAAAAGATTATTAATGTCTGAAGGGAGATTCATCCATGGCTAAAAAGGAATTCAAAGCGGAATCTAAACGATTGCTGGAAATGATGATTAATTCCATCTATACGCAGAGGGAAATTTTTCTCAGAGAACTGATTTCTAACGCAAGCGACGCCATCGACAAGATCTACTACAAAGCACTCACTGACGATAATTTGGTGTTTAATAAAGAGGACTATTATATCAAGGTAACGGCGGATAAAGAGAACCGCACGTTGACGATTACCGATTCAGGAATCGGGATGACCCAAGAAGACTTGGAGAACAATCTGGGGGTTATCGCGAAGAGTGGTTCCCTTGCATTTAAGAGTGAGAATGAAGCGAAGGACGGCCACAATATCATCGGACAATTCGGTGTTGGATTCTATTCGGCCTTTATGGTTGCGGATGTAGTGACTGTGACAAGTAAAGCATTGGGCAGCGATGAAGCGTTCAAGTGGGAATCTACGGGAACCGAGGGTTATACGATCGAGCCTTGCGAGAAGGATTCCGTAGGTACGGAGATTGTTCTGAAGATTAAAGAGAACACGGAAGACGACCAGTACGATGAATATCTTGAGGAGTATCGCTTAAAAGCCATTATTAAAAAATATTCCGATTTCATCCGGTATCCGATCAAGATGGATATCAAAGGCCAGCGACCAAAAGAAGGCACCGAGAACGAATTCGAGGAATACCAGGAAGAGCAAACCGTCAACAGTATGGTTCCGATCTGGCGTAAAAATAAAGACGAGCTGACAAATGAAGATTACGAGAACTTCTATATTGAGAAACGCTATGGCTTTGATAAGCCGCTGAAGCATGTTCACATTAAAGCTGACGGCGCCGTCGTATACAATGCGATTATGTTCATTCCGGAAAACACTCCATTCGATTATTACACGAAGGAATATGAGAAGGGGCTTGAGCTGTATTCCAACGGCGTTCTGATTATGGACAAGTGTGGAGACCTGCTTCCGGACTACTTTAGCTTTGTTAAAGGTATGGTGGACTCCGAAGACCTGTCACTGAACATCTCGAGAGAGATGCTCCAGCATGACCGTCAGCTGACGATGATCGCCAAGAACATCAAGAGCAAAATCAAAAGTGCTCTGCAAAGCCTGCTGAAAGAAGAAAGAGAGAACTACGAGACATTTTATCAAGCATTTGGCAGACAGCTGAAATTCGGTGTGTATAACGACTACGGCCAACATAAAGATGTGCTTCAGGACCTGTTGCTGTTCCACTCTTCCAAAGAGAAGAAACTGGTCACCCTGGACGAGTACGTATCGAGAATGCCTGAGGATCAGAAATACATTTACTATGCTTCCGGTGAATCCATTGAACGGATTGAGAAGCTCCCGCAGACTGAGATGGTGGCTGATAAAGGGTATGAAATTTTGTACTTCACCGATGATGTGGATGAGTTCGCGATTAAGATGCTGATGACTTATAAGGAAAAAGAATTCAAGTCGGTATCGAGCGGTGACCTTGGAATTGAGCCGGATGCGGATGATAAACCAAGCGAAGCTGAAGAAGGCGAGAACAAGGAGCTGTTCGAGTCGATGAGCGGCATTTTGGGCGGCAAGGTGAAGAGTGTCAGAGCTTCCAAGCGTCTGAAATCCCATCCGGTATGTCTGACTGCTGAAGGCGATCTAACCATTGAGATGGAAAAAATCCTCAAGGCGATGCCGAACGGTCAAGACATTAAAGCGGATAAAGTGTTGGAAATTAACATGAACCATGAGGTGTTCAAATCCTTGAAAGACGCTCATCAAGGTGATCAGGAAAAATTGGCACTGTACACCAACCTGTTGTACAATCAGGCACTGTTGATCGAAGGTCTGCCGGTTTCAGATCCGGTAGAGTTCACGAATGATATTTGCAAAATCATGGTGTAAGAAGATCGTATAAGCGAACTCAATAAACCAGACCCCGAAGGGTCTGGTTTATTTCTTGTTCTAAAGGCTCGTTGACCTGAGACATCCCTCTTTCATTCACACAATATCGGCAGCCAAAATCATAAGCGGGCCGTTCTCGGTAGCAATACCCTGGAGGGAGTACACCGAGATCGGGAACATCGGAATTCCGACATAGTAAGGGGTAATCGCATAGAGTGGATAAAAGATAACAAGCGATTTGTCAGCTAGATAAAAATCCTGGCTAGGTTGGACGGTAACGACATTTCCTTCTAAGGTAGGAATGTTCCGTTCTTTGATCTGCCGGTTAACTTCAGCAGTCAAGAGGGCCAAATAGTTTGACCCTGGACGGAACAAGTCGGACAGGTTATACGATTGACCTGTTCGAGTAGAGAAGGTCAGCGCTTTGGCAACTGTGTAACCATGGGCCATCGGTATAGAGTAAGTATAATTACTCAGCAGAAGACTGAGAATGCCTCTTTCGTTCGTTTTGATCTCAAAATGTCCGGTTGTTTCCGGGTTCGTACCCGTCTGTACACCCTGCTGGATGCGCTGCATTTCTTGAATCTGAAGGATAATTGCCCTGTTGATCCTCTCCTCGGCTTGACGGTTGGCAAGCCCGGTTACCTGCGGGTACTGAATGACGGTACCGGGAGCACTATAGGTAAGAGTCCGGATTTCGACCGGCGGTTCATAGTAGGTCATGATATTCGCTCCATTTCACATCATATACATTAGCCTATTCCTTCAAGAATCACTCGGTGACATATATTAAATACGAAAAGGAACCGGAATTGACGGGAACTTGTTCGGCACAAGACCACGAATCTGATAAATTGCCACCATCCGCCTAACAAAATGACACCTCCACCTTTCCTTCAAGAGTGCTGCCAACAATATTCCTTCTCCCATAAAACATCATGCCGTTCCTATTCCTTCATGAGAAGGCTTACAATGAAGGCGATACCTCAGTGAAGGAGACGGCTTATGAATTTTGATCTGAATATCGTACCTTTTAGCAGAAGAGAATCCTTTCTGGCGGTTTCCCTCCTGCCTGAAGGAAAGGACCGGGAAAAGGGGCTTTACCTGCGTTCTGTCCGCGGAGGGGATGACAAATTTGGCGAGGCATTTCTTATTGAGCTACTCGGCCGGCAGAACGAGCCGGTTTCATTTGAACCGCAGGCTTCACCCGAAATCATCAGGTTAATATGTTCTGATCCAGATATGCACGCCGAAATTTGCATACCTGATTCTCGAACCGTAAGGTTCCGTTCGGAAGGATGCGGTATACGGCTTACTTTCTTCCCGGCGGCTTATGATTATGCTTATGAAGCAGATCAAAACAGCTGGGAAGTGAACAGTTTTACGCATGGCTGCCGCTTTATGCTTACTCGGCTTACAGGTCTAATGAACATGGAAGTCGAATGGAACGAAATTAAAAGTTCACGCGTTGTAGCGGAGTTCACCGTGGAAGCCGGGACCAATATAGTAGAGTTCGCTGTAGAGGAGTTTATTACGGTTAAGGAGCCCCGAACCGAATGGGAAGCCTTTGACGATGCCGTCCAAAAGGTCCAACAGGATTATGCAGGCTGGCTGAAAAATACCCTCATCGTACCCAATCGCTGGCAGGAAGCCAGGGAACTGGCAGCTTATATCACCTGGTCCTGCCTTGTTCCAGCCGAAGGCTGCTTGACCCGTCCTGCAATGTACATGTCGAAAAACTGGATGACCAACATATGGAGCTGGGACAACTGTTTTAATGCAATGGCACTCGTCCGCCACAACCCGGAGTTGGCCTGGGATCAATTCATGATATTTTTTGACCGACAGGATGAGAGTGGTTTGATTCCCGATTTTGTAAATGATAAATACGAGCTTTGGAACTGCAACAAACCGCCGATTCACGGTTGGACCTTGTCTTGGATGATGAGTCGGACTGATTTTATTAAGGAGCCGCAGCTTCGCGAAGTCTATGGCCCCTTATCCAAATGGACGCGGTGGTGGTTCACTTATCGGGATAGTGACGGCGACGGAATTCCACAGTATAACCACGGCAATGATTCGGGGTGGGACAACAGCACGGCGTTTAATAACGGTATCCCTGTAGAAAGTCCTGATCTTGCTTCCTTTCTTATTCTTCAGATGGAGATTCTGGCCGAAATCGCCGGATTGCTTGGCCTGTCGGAAGAGTCCAAAGCGTGGAGACAGAAAGCTGACGATACGCTTGAGGACATGATCAGACACTTTTGGAAAGACGGCAGATTCATAGCCTGCCGTTCAGGAACCCATGAGGTGTCGGAAGGAGACAGCCTGCTGCTGTTCGTGCCGATCTTGCTGGGGCGTCGATTGCCGGAGCATATACGAACCGCACTTCTAGAAGGACTTAAAGACGAGAACCGGTTCTTGACAGATAACGGCTGGGCAACTGAGAGTGTAAACAGCCGTTATTATAAACCTGATGGCTATTGGCGGGGGCCGATCTGGGCACCATCCACGATGCTGCTTGTCGAAGGTGCGGCTGCGGCCGGCGACTTGGAACTCGCGAGGGAGGTTTCAAATCGTTTCTGCCGTATGCTCAGTGTTAGCGGTATGGCTGAAAATTTTGATGCTATGACCGGAGCTGGGCTTCGGGACAGAGCCTTCACCTGGACTTCAAGCGTGTTCTTGATTCTTGGACATGAATATACGATATGACCATAAAGGATGCACTTTTTCTGCAGGCGTTTTTTCACCTTGCAGGAGAGGTGCTTTTCCTGTTTTCCAGTGGGCGCCTAGTTACAACCTTTTTTTTGGCGCTTATAATGAAAGCGTTAACAAATATAAGGAGGTCATGGTCAAGGAAGTGAAGAGACCATGCTATGATGGATAAATAAGTTAGGACAGCGGGGAGTGTAACCATGAACCATATGCGGACTAAAAGATTTTCCGGTCGGGTCTTCTCCGGAGATTATCAGAGCATACGAACCAAGCTGCTTTTCAGATTTTTAATCGTTACGCTTATACCGCTGTTTTCGCTTGGCGGTTTGTCGTATTATCAATCCACTCGGGTTATTAACTCTCAGTTTGGCAAATACGGAGATAATGCGGTAGCGCAGTTGGAGCAGCAGACCAGTTCAACGTTAAATCGGATGAAGCAGACGGCGGAAACCATTTATTCCTATTTGCTGGATCCTGCCCACACGAGGATCGGTAAACGGGCGCCTTCAACTTATAGTGAAATTATGGAGAAGAACGATTTTGAATCCCTATTGAAATCTCTTCGGACTCATTCGACCGCCGGCATCTACATTATTACAACGTCGGGCTACTATTACGGGGAGAACAATCTGGATGTTGCCAAGCTTGACAATATACCTTTATGGAAAAAGAGGCCTGAGACGTACACCGGGACCTATTGGCTCGGATTTTACAAGCAAGATCATGCGATAGAGAGCGGTGAACCTGGTGTACCTGTCATCGGTTTAGCGGTACCGATCCATCATCCAAACAAAGCCCAGAACGGCAGTATTATTCTGATTGAGGAAAATTCCGAAGAGCTGCTACATATGTTTAAAAAGTTTGAGGCAGATACCCATGCCCATCTGCTCATTAAATCTCCTGACGGGACTGTGGTTTATGAGACAGATACGGCCTATGATCCTAAAGAAAGTGATATTACATGGACACGGACGCTTGCCGTAAATCAATGGACTATGGAAGCAAGAATTCCGGCTAAAGCTTTCTATCAGTCCTCGGGTGTCATCCGAGCCAATACGATGGTGGTCGCTATCATTTCCTGCCTGCTCGCTTTCGGAATCGCCTATTTGTTCTCCTCCCGTTTCACCTCCAGGATAAGAAGACTGAAGGATTCCATGCAAAAGGTAAGCTTTGGTAAGCTCGATACCCGAACGCCGATTGAGGGCAAGGATGAGCTTGGCAGCTTGGACATTAGCTTTAACCGGATGGTTACGGGGGTTCAATCGCTGATCGGTGAAGTGGAGCAAAGCGAGAGGCTTAAGAAGGAAGCGGAGCTTCGGGCCTTTCATTATCAGATCAACCCACATCTGCTGTTCAATACGTTGAACTCCATACAGTGGAAAGCCCGGCTGGAAGGGGCTGAGGACATCCGGCAGATGCTGTACCATCTAACCATGGTGCTGGAGGGTAATCTAGACATTTCTCAGGAGCTGGTTACTGTAGGGAGGGAGCTGCGCATGATTGAGCACTTTCTAAAAATCCAGGAAATAAGGTATGGGGACGTTTTCCGTTATAAGCTGGATTGTGAACAATCGCTCCGTCAATATGTCATACCGCGGATGACACTGCAACCGCTGTTCGAAAATATTTTTTTCCATGCTTTTGTAGATGGCAAAGGGGAAATTCATATGAAGATCACCGAGAAGCAGGGAGATCTTCTCCTTACGCTACAGGATAATGGGGCAGGAATTACGGAGGAGAAGCTGGCGAAGTTATTCTTGCCTGGCGAGAAACGAAGTGGTCGCGGCGGACTTGGGGTGCGGAATGCCGACCAGAAATTCAAGCTGCATTTTGGACCGATATACGGACTATCCGTACATTCGGTTAAGGGTGAAGGGACTATTATCACCATTCGGTGGCCTAAGAGAGAGGAGTCTTCCGATGAATAGTACTAAGAAAATTAAGGTACTGATTGCAGATGACGAGAGCATTGTACGCAAAGGACTACGCACGACAGTAGACTGGGGGCGATTCGGGATGGAAGTCGTGGCCGATGCTGCTAACGGACAGGCCGCCTGGGAAGCTTTTTTGGAACACCGTCCGGAGGTTGTCATTACGGATATTGTCATGCCTGAAATGGACGGAATCGAGCTGTCCCGTAAAGTGAAGGAAGAAGCGGAGGAAACCAGAATCATTCTTCTCAGCTGCCACCGGGACTTTGAATATGCCCAAGAGGGGATACGTCTTGGAGCTTCGGGATATTTACTGAAAACAGCTTTTGAGGATGAAGAGCTTGAAGCGATGCTGAGCAAATTCCAGCGGGAAATGGCCGACGCCCCGGTTTCCAGTCTTGAAGATGAGGAACGATTATCGACGCATCTTTTTGCATGGCTTAATGGTCAGAATGATAAGTTTTTGGAGGAGATCCGGAAGCTACACCACAGTAGTTGGAAGTTTGATGGACAGTCCCTATACCTTTATCTGGTCAAGACTGCGGGGTGCGGTAGGAATTGGGATGATATTCTTCAGGTTCAGGAGATATATGACCGGAGCATGTGTGAGGGCAAGCTTATATCGTATGGTGCAGACAGATGTTACTGGGCCGTTCCTGAATCGCTTAAGGATGACGCAGACAGCCTGCTGGTTGAGATCAAAAGTGGATGCGGGCAACTGAAATGGAGTGTGCAGGGAATTCTCCGGGATTGTGAAGATTTGAAGGAAGGATTTCTGTTACTTCATAAGGAAGCCGAGCTGGAGCGGATATACGGACTGACGGGCGAAAATTGGCCTGAGCCAATCTGGCAAGCTATTCATTTACTGCATGAGTTCCCGGCAACGGACTGGTCGGCTGGGGAACTGGCACACAAGGTAGGATTAAGCCGCAGCCATTTTTCAATTCTGTTCAAAAAAACGGTAGGGGACAGCTTCGTCGCTTTTCAATATAAACGAAAGCTCCGGCTCGCCTATTGTCTGCTGCGTGAAACGACACTGACAATGCAGGAAATAGCAGAGCGAACGAGTCTTGGAGACAGCAAATATTTCAGCAAATGGTTCAAACGATGTACGGGCCAGACGCCAAGCCAATACCGTACCGAACAAAAAAAGGAGTCATTCTGAACAAATAAACACCCCTACCTTACAATTCGAACAAAATAACGATATTTTGCAGATCGGTGCACGTTTTGAACCGCTTTCATTCGAGTTATGATGAAAGCGGTTCAATTAATAATGGCCTCAATACTTTAGGGGGAGCTGACAATATGAAAAAAAGAATGTCATGGATGACTCTGGTATCCATTGTGGCACTAATGGGAACCATGCTGGCCGCGTGCGGGGGTAACGGAAGTTCCGATGCGGATAAGGAAAAGGGCGGAGATTCGTCGGCAAAAACCACCACACTGCGGTTTGCTACCTGGGATTCAGGAGATACGCTCAAAATCGAGCAGGAAATCGCCAAAAAATTTGAAGAAAAGAATCCGGGAATCAAAGTGCAGGTTGAAGCCTATGCGGATGGTTTCGATCAAAAGCTTGCTGCAGGCTTCGGTGCAGCTAATCCACCGGATGTGATGTATATGTGGGATTTCCCTACGTATCACCAATCGCTGGAGCCACTGGACAGCTATGCAAGCGATGATAAGGACTTAAATATTGATGATTTTTATCAGGGATTGTTCAACTACGGGAAGATCGAGGATAAGCTGTACGGTATTCCGGCTGGCTTCACAACCCGGGTGGTTTACTATAACAAAAAGCTGTTCGATGAAGCGGGCATTGCTTATCCGAACGATGGATGGACATGGGATGAATTTCAGGAGATCGCTCAGAAGCTGACGGATAAATCCAAAAAGCAGTACGGCTTTGGTGTCCGGGCTGAAAACGATACGTATGATCTTCAAGGACTGGTATGGAGCAACGGAGGTTCCTTTGTTTCGGAGGACGGAAAGACGATTGAAGGCTTTATGAACAGCAAAGAAACTGCGGATGCGATTCAGATGCTGGGAGACATGATCAAGAACGGCTCTGCCGTGCTTACCGGCGGCAAGGGACAACAAAGCGGAGAGGATATTTTCAAAGCCGGGAAGATCGCGATATGGGAAAGCGGAATTTGGCCACTAGAAGGCTTCAGAGATGCCGGTATTGATGTAGGTACCGTGGAGATGCCGGCGTTCCCCGGCAAGCCCGTTAAAGGAATCCTCGCGGAATCCGCGCTGTCGATTGCAAAAGATTCCAAACATAAAGACCTTGCATGGGAGTTCATTAAATTTTACGTGTCGGATGAAGCTATTAAAATGCGGGTGGCCGACCTCCCTGTTCGGGTAAGTGTAGTTAATGAGCTGAAGAAGGACCAAGACCCGCTGTACAAACCGTATTATACGATGTTGGAGCGTTCGGATAATACGCCGGCTTTCCTGCTGAATCTGAAGTGGAATGAAGTGAACCGGCAGCTGTCGGCGGCTGTGGAGTCCGTTATGTTTGGAAGCAGCGCACAGGAAGTGCTGAATCAGGCGGTTAAGGATAGCGAACGTTATTTGAAATAACATGTAGAAAGAAGGTTCGGAGATGGCCGAGACTCATGTGCCCCACTCACAAAAGCAGACAGCCGCCCCGAAACGATTGGGAAAACAAAGATGGGGTGGGGCTACGCCCTACCTCTTTATTTTTCCATGGATATTCGGATTTGTAGTGTTCACCTTAGGTCCACTGTTATTTTCCCTCGTGATTTCGTTTTTTGATTGGCCGATTGTCGGTAAAGTGACCTTTATCGGTATAGACAATTATAAGGAAATGTTCTCTAATGATCCGTTGTTCTGGACATCGCTGATGGTCACTTTAAAGTTCGCGGCTTTGTTCGTACCGCTTAATATCATTGTGGCCTTGGGACTTGCCATGCTGCTTAACCAGAAAGTTAGAGGGAGTGCGATCTTCCGCACAGCGTTCTACCTGCCGTCAGTCATTTCCGGTGTGGCTCTTGCCATGATCTGGTCCTGGGTGTACAGCGGGGATTATGGAATACTGAATTACTTTTTATCGGTGTTTGGTGTCGAAGGACCTGACTGGCTGAACGATACGAAGTGGTCTTTGGTAGCGATGGTCATTGCAAGCCTGTGGGGTCAGGGCGCCATGATGCTTATTTTTCTGGCGGGGCTTAAAGGAATTCCCAAGGATCTGTATGAGTCGGCATCCATAGATGGAGCGGGAAAGATCAGACAATTTTTTAGTGTGACGATACCGATGATAACACCAACGATCTTGTTTAACTTGATTACTTCCATTATTGCTGCCTTCCAGCAGCTAACTCTTGCTCTCCTGCTCACGGGCGGAGGACCGATGAAAGCTACGTATTTTTACGCGATGTACATGTACGAGAATGCTTTCAAATACTTTAAAATGGGTTACTCTGCAGCGAACGCATGGTTCATGTTCCTGATCATCCTGACATTGACGTTCCTCGTGTTTAAATCGTCGGAGGCCTGGGTGTTCTATGAGGGCGAGATGAAAAAGAGCCAGTCAAAGCCAGCCAAAAGCAAGGCTAACGCCAGCAGAAAGGAGCAATCCATATGAAAAAAGTGCTCACGTATGCCATGCTCATATGCTGCTCCCTGTTGTTCATTGCCCCCCTGTTCTGGGCAGTAACAACAGCTCTGAAGTCACAGCAGGAGCTCTACCTGTTTCCTCCAAAATGGTTTCCGGAAGTGTGGCAGTTTAGCAATTTTGCGGAGGCATGGAACATTCAGCCCTTCAATATGTTTTTAAAAAATACGTTGATTGTTACGGTGCTGGCGACGCTTGGACAGCTGATATCTTGCACACTGGTGGCTTACGGGTTCGCCAGATTCGAGTTTAAGGGACGGGATACTCTGTTTCTCATCGTATTGGCTACCATGATGATTCCATGGGAAGTGACCATGATTCCGCAATACATGGAGTTCAACTACCTTGGCTGGATCAACACATTGAAGCCGCTTATCGTTCCGTCTTGGTTCGGCTCCGCTTATTTTATCTTCCTGCTGCGCCAGTTCATCATGACCCTGCCGAGGGATCTCGATGAAGCGGCGACGATTGACGGTGCCGGAAAAATGACGGTGTTATTGCGGATTATCGTGCCGCTGATGGGGCCTTCCCTGATTCTTGTTGCCGTGTTCCAAATGATGAGCTGCTGGAATGATTATCTGGGTCCGCTCATTTTCCTGAATGATCAGACGAAATACACGCTCACGCTTGGATTGTCCCAGTTCAAGGGGATGCATGGCGTCGATATGCAATCCATTATGGCCGTTACATGCTTGATCTCAATTCCGCCGCTCGCTGTATTTTTCTTTGCTCAGCGCTATATCGTCGGCGGAATCGCAACTACAGGGATAAAAGGATAGCTAGATAAAGATCACTTGGAAAGGATGGAGACATAAATGAAGGACAATCGTTTAGGCCGGGACTGGGAACAACTCGGCGTTCTGGAGCGAAATCGTTCCAAGAGCCGTGCTTATTTTATTCCCTTCGCAGACATGGCAGGAGCTTTAAGTTATGACAGAGGCAGATCAGATTGGTATAAATCGCTGAATGGGATGTGGAAATTTCATTATGCGGAGGAGCCTGAAGCTGCTCCAGAAGCCTTTTATCAAGAGGATTTCGACGTGTCTGACTGGGAGGATATTCCGGTTCCAGGACACTGGCAGCTGCAGGGCTATGGAAGTCCGCACTACACGGACTTGTATTATCCGTTTCCGGTAGATCCGCCGCATGTGCCAAATGAGAATCCGACAGGCAGTTATGTGCGTGAATTCGAGCTTCCGGATTATTGGAAAGGACAGAAGATCAGTATCAAATTCGACGGCGTGGACAGTGCGTTTCATTTATGGCTGAACGGTTCATTTATCGGCTACAGTCAGGGGAGCCGGCTAACCTCTGAGTTCGACCTGACGCCTTCTCTTAAACCTGGAATCAACAAGCTGGCGGTTCGGGTATACCAGTGGTCCGACGGAAGCTATTTGGAGGATCAGGATATGTGGTGGTTAAGCGGCATTTTCAGGGACGTTTATCTGATTGCTGAACCTGCTGCCCTCCGCATTGCTGATTTTCGCGTTATCACAGAGCTGGATGCCGAGTACCGAAACGCCAATCTGAACGTCCGGATGGATCTGGAGGGAACTGAATCCGCAGGAAACGTAAAGTTGCAGCTGCTCAACCGTACTGGTGAACAGGTTGCAGCCGCTGAAAGGGGCATTGCTCATTCCTCTATGGAGGAATTTGAACTGGCAGTGGAGGAACCAGCCTTGTGGAGTGCCGAATCCCCGACCTTATATCACCTCGTCATTACTTTGACGGATTCACAGGGCCAACTCTTGGAGACCATCGCACAGCGCGTCGGATTCCGCTGTATAGAAGTGAGGGACGGCCAGTTCCTGGTGAATGGAAGGGCCATTTTACTCAAGGGAGTAAACCGCCACGATCATCATCCAGATACGGGAAGAACCGTTACATTGTCAACGATGCAAGAAGACATCCTTTTAATGAAGCAGCACAACATTAACGCTGTGCGAACGGCTCATTATCCGAATGATCCGCGGTTCTACGATCTGTGTGATGAATATGGATTGTATGTTATGGAGGAAACGGATCTGGAGACACATGGATTCGAGCTGCTTGGCAATATCTCACGCTTAAGCGACGATCCGGATTGGAAGGAGGCCTACGTCGACCGGGTCCGCCGAATGGTGGAGCGGGACAAAAATCACCCGTCCGTTCTGTTCTGGTCACTTGGCAATGAATCCGGGTTTGGGTGCAATTTCCGTGCGATGGCTCAGTGGTGCAGGGAGAACGATCAAACGAGACTGATTCATTATGAGGAAGACCGGGAAGCCGAGGTATGTGACGTGGTAAGCACCATGTACTCGTCTGTCGAGAAGATGGATGCTTTCGGTAAAATGACGGATCATCCCAAGCCACATATTTTGTGCGAGTTTGCCCATGCGATGGGCAACGGCCCGGGCGGACTGCGACCTTATTTTGATACCTTCGAAGCGCATCGACGTCTGCAGGGTGGCTTCGTATGGGAGTGGATAGATCATGGGCTGAGCAGAAAGACAGCGGACGGCAGGGAGGATTATGCTTATGGTGGGGATTACGGGGATGTGCCGAATAACGGCAATTTCGTAATCGACGGTTTAGTGCGTCCCGACCGTACACCCTCCCCTGGACTTCTGGAATACAAGAAGGTCATTGAACCGGTCCGTGTCGAAATGCTCGATAACAGACGCCTTCTCGTTATGAATCGGTATGATTTCATCACGCTGGATCATCTTCAGGCCCATTATCGGATTCTGGCGGAAGGCCGGCTTGTTCATAGTGGAGTAATGCCGATTCCCCGTATTGAACCTGGCAAGAATGAAGAAATCTTGGTTCCGTTGAACGCGGACGAGATAGAGGCCGGTGTCGATCCTCATGCGGAAATGTGGCTTGAAATTTCCTTTACGATAGCTGCAGATTGCCGCTGGGCTGCGCGAGGGCACGAGGTAGCATGGTCTCAATTTACGCTGCGGGCCCCGGCGGTTTCTGAATTCAGATTGGACCCGATACGGCAACAGGAGCTCCGGTTAACCGAGGAGAAGCGAAGACTTATTGTCGAGACCGATCGTTTCCAGCTTTCCCTGGATTCGCTTCATCCCGGTTTTGAATCCCTGCGTTTGAACGGTAAGAATATTACGCTTGGTGGGCCGCGGCTGAATTTTTGGCGTCCGCCGATTGATAACGATATGTATGTGTTACCGGATTGGCGTAAAGCGCATCTGGACCGGTTGACGGAGCGGATCGATCATTTTGAGTGGAAGCGCCTGGATAATAATTGTGTTCGAATCCAGTGGAACTCCCGCATCGCGCCACCGGTTTATGATTGGGGTTTCCGCTGTGAAACATCCTATACGATCACTTCCAGTGGTTTGATCATGATGGACGTGAAGGGAGAACCGATAGGAACACCACCCGCCATGCTCCCGAAAATCGGGCTTCAATTGAAGGTCGCGGGAGATATGAAGAATGTCCGGTGGTACGGCAGAGGACCGGGTGAAAGTTACCCGGACAGCAAGGAAGCGGGGCGGTTTGGTGAATACCGGAGCTCGGTGGACGGTTTGTTTACGCCTTATATTTATCCGCAGGAGAACGGTAACCGTACGGATGTCCGGTGGATCTCTATTGCAGATGGTGCTGGGACGGGCCTTCTTGCCACGGGTGTGCCTGTTCTCAATTTTAGCGCAAGCAGGTACACCGACATTGGCCTGGAAGCGGCCATGCATATAAGTGATCTTGTTCCGAGCAATTTTATTACGCTCAATTTGGATTACCGCCAGAACGGGCTTGGAAGCAACAGCTGCGGTCCTGCACAATCTCCCGAGCATACCGTCAAGCCGGAACCTTTCCAGTTCCGTATCCTTTTACAGGCCTATGCGGCGGAGGACACGGATCCGGGGGCACTAAGCTACCGAATGCGTTCGGAAGCGAAAATATATGAATAAGATTGTTATTCGTATAAGGTTGCACCGGATTTCAGGAAAAGGGGAATGACATGTCCTTTTACATCAAAGACCTGCTTCAGCTGTCTACGGGTGTACGCCGCTTTCTCATTAGCGAAGCATTTTACGGTGTAGGTATTGGTCTATACACACTTGTTCTAAATTTACACTTGCTTTTTAGAGGTCTTAAGGAAGATGAGATCGGAGCATTGGTGTCCACTGGGATTCTGATTATGGGGGTTCTTGCCATACCCGTGTCAATGCTAGCTAATAGGATAGGGAGAAAGAAGCTGCTTGTAGCCGGAGTATTCTTTATCGCGGCAGGAAATGTTCTGTTTGCGGTCAGTGAGGAATTGATTTGGTTTTATGCTGCTCAAATTCTGGTGTCCGCCGGTCTAACGCTTGTCGAGACAACAGAGATCCAGTTGCTCTTCCATTATTGCAAGTCCCGGAAAGAAGAGGCACGCGCATATTCTCTAATGTTTGCTGTCTTTACTGCCTTTACGGGTTTAGGTACCTTAGCTGCCGGTTACATTGCGAAAGGTTTTGAGGGGAGCAGGGGATATGAAGTTACTCTCTTGCTGACCGCTTTGGTGCTTGTACTGCATGGAGTCATAAGAGCGTTTTGGCTGCCAACGGAAAGGAAGAGATCACAGGAGGAAGCGATAGAAAAATCGCCCTCTGGAGGATTTTCCATATTAATGGCTAAAATATCGTCCAGAACTTTGTGGCTGTTTGCTGTGTTTACGGCTTTGCTTGGAGGCTCTATCGCTCTGACAGGCTCTTTTCTGAATGTCATTGTAAAGTTCCGTCTGGACTGGATGGATGATCAGGTATCACTTCTACTGGCAATCAACGGTATCGTATTGTTTATCTGTTCGTTACTGACTCCATATATTATGGAACGATTCGGATACAACATAGCCATTATTTCCGTTTTTGTGGTGAATATCTTGCTGTGTGTATCTCTATACATGATCATGCCGGTATGGCTGTTTGCGGTTATGTTCTTGCTGCGCGGCGGAGGTGCGACGATGCTGTCTAACCTTTTGGATAGTCTGCTGATGTCTGCATTTAAAGATGAAGAGCGAAACTTATACGCAGGCATGAGATCGGTTTTCCGAAGTTTAGGATCGTCATTAGCTACCTTTGCCTCCGGCTTGATTTTGTCCGTACAAAACTATCAGCTTCCTTTTTTGGCAACGGCTGGAGCCCTTCTGGCATGCGGATTGTATTATATTTGGTGGATTCGTCCGGTATTGTCAAAGAGAATAAGCGGCAGTATTGGAGCTTGATGTTGAAGAAGCAGCCCTGATTATAATGAAGGGCTGCTTTCTTTATGTCAGATAAGTTTATTGCTCGTTTTTTTGGGTGTGGCAGAAACATAGGTTCGTGTATGATAGAGATAGAATTAATCATTGCAAAAGAAAGGAAGGAACATACATAGATGACAGAACTCGACCGTTTAGAACCCCGAATAAGGGAATCGGTGGAACAATTTATTCGGGCCGGCCGCCCTTCGGCCAGGCTACAGACCTTTGAGGAACGACGCGAGGGGTATTTGGCAACGATTGATCTTGCAGGTGAGGCGGAGCCTGTCTGGAGGATCGAAGATTTTAAATTTGATGAGGTTCAGCTGCGGATTTACAGACCGCTGGATGAGAGCAATCTTCCCGTGATGATTTATTTCCACGGTGGCTGCTTTGTAAGTGGCGATCTCGAAACGCATGACCGTCAGATGCGGCAGTTGGCCAACCAGGGTCGCTGCTTGGTTGTGGCCGTACATTATCGGCTCGCACCGGAGTACCGTTATCCTGCTGCGCATGATGATGCCGTGAAGGCTATCCGGATCATCAGGGAGCAGGCGTCGGCTTGGGGTGGGAACCCCGATAAGCTTACCTTAGCTGGAGACAGCGCCGGTGGGCATATCGCCATTGTGACTTCCTTGCGGTTGAAATCGGAGGGCTTATCATGGCTTCAGCGCTTGATCTTGATTTATCCGATGTTGGATGCTAAGGGCTCCAGTAAAAGCTATGACCAATATGGCGACGACTACATTGTTACACGGGATATGTTGCTCAGCGGATTTGAAGCGTATTTTGAGGGAAATACAACTCCCGAACATCCTGAGGCCAGCCCCTTATATAGGGACGATTTGGCTGGACTCCCGGATACACATATATTAACGGCGGAGTTTGACCCGCTGGTTGATGAAGGGGAGGAGCTCTACCGCCGCTTGTTGAAAGCGGGGGTGAATGCCCAGTGCCAGAGATATCTGGGCGTAAACCACGGCTTTTTCCAGCTTGGCGGAATTAGTCAGGCCGGACATAAGGCAATCGGAGACGTAGCCGCTCTAATGAGGAGCTGGTAGGAACAATTCAGGAAATTCGGGGGCAAGAGAGATTGAAGGAACGCTTCGTACTCGTAGCGTCTCATAACGGACAAAGGAGATGCCCCAACTGGCGAAACGCTTTCTTCAGTGAATTGTTCTTCGGCTGTTTGCTGTACATCAGAGGTACCTAGCTTCAACGGAGAAGGCGGAATCATGCTGAAGAAACGAAGTGGTCCCCTTTATCCCCGGATTTGACCATACTATCCATTCTGAAAAAATCTGGGGATAACAGGGATCGGAAGGATGATCCGCATGCGTAGTGCTGAAACAAAGACGAAGAGTTTAAATGGTTATCTCATCATGATATGTAAGTACAAAGGTTACGCGCGGGCAAGATCCCACCATTTATAGTAAACCTTGATTTGTCCTTCCGGGCTGGAGATGAGGGGATCAATGACGATTGTCTTTCCACTGACCTTCAGCTGAATTTCCTTTTTGTTTTTGACCGCTGAATCGATCTTGGTCAGAAGATAGCTTTTATCGATTTTGAAGCCGTACAAATCCAGTACGTCCGCAAGCATATTACGCTGCGTGCTGTCGTTGCTGTCGGACAGAGATATGCTGCTGAACGACAAGATTTGAGGTTCAAATTGTACAGTAACTGCATTATCGACTTGACCCTGTTGCTTCGTTCGGGTCATGACTACACGGCTGTCGCCGTCGTCGTAAATGCGATATACGCTATATTTTGTGAACACGTTCTGACGGATTACTATGTACATATTATCCCGGTATACATCCCATTGTGTGGGAAGTTTTGGGAGGCTGGCCGTAGGGCTGCTTTCGGTCGGGCGGTCGTACAGGTTGGACATACCGTGATTCGTCAGATTTTTAATGAGCTGGAGCACTTCTGCCCTGGTGATGGTCTCATGGCCCATAAATCCCCGGATCGTATTCTCGCCCTTAATCCGTCCTAGTGCATACTTTTTGCCGAGTACATATTGAATGGCTTGTTCTCCTGAATAGTTGACTCCATCCGCGCTGGAGACAAGTTCCGCGACTTGGGCACGTGTAATATAGGTACTCCGAATCTTCTTGTCTGCAAAACCGCGGACAGGATAATTTTTAAAATGAAGGAAGTTATAATATTTATCCGACCAGAATTCGGTCAAGTAAGTCTCCTCTAAATCCTTGCCCGCAATGCCGACCACGAGCATACGGATGAACTCCGCTTCGGTCACATTTTGGTTGGGCATAAACGTACCATTCGCATACCCATTCACTATTCCTTTCTCGACTCCCCACTCAATAGTCGCCTTCGCCCAGTGGTTGTCAGTATCGCGAAAAGTTACACCCGCAAATACTTGGCTTGATCCTATAAATAATGACATAACCAAAAGCAGGGGGGCAAATAGTCTTAGCTTCAACATCTACAGTCCTCCATCTAATATGCTAAATTTCTACAAAATACATTGTATAAGTCGATATTTCGAGCGGTCAAGACATACAGGACCGGATATATAAAGATGGTTAATTCTAACTAGGAATATTCTGGAACTAACATACTTAAGGACTAAACATCACTGGAGCGATGGGGAAGTAAAGAACTATTCCGTAATAGGACGCAGGGAGGGATCGCAAGCCTGGTAGTATTGTTAAATTCTTATAATGTGTGGAAAGAGGAGAGTGAGGCTCTTGGATTTAGTAAACTCAACAGGAGAAGCTAAAATCTGCTGCTTATTACGGTTGATCAAATGTTCTGGTCAATGAATTCGCTGGTCTGTCTTAGCCACTTGCTGCATCAGTCGTAAATGGAACGAGGAGTGTGTTATGATAACCGGAGCGGATGATCCGCGATATTTTTCCAGCTTTCAGATGAATCTGGACCTACAGATAATGAATGGAGTGTTATAGATGACCAGAAGCGGGAAGTTGTTAGCAAGTGCCCGGCTTATGGAGCAGAATGAAGCGTTGTTCAGATGCCCGGTATGTCAAGGTGCTTTGAGAGTAGACGACGGGAAAAGCCTGCTCTGTGTAAACCTTCACCGGTTTGATCTCGCCAAGCAGGGCTATGTCAATATGCTGACAAACCCGTCCAAGACAAAATATGACAGACGGATGTTTGATGCGCGAAAAATGATAAATGAGGCGTCTTTTTTTGAGCCGATGCTGGTCCGATTGAGTGAAATCATAAGTCGGCGACAGGAGTCTGTCCAGGACAAGGAAATAGTTCTTCTTGATGCTGGATGCGGAGAAGGATCTCATCTGACCGCATTAAGGAAGAAGACAAGCTCTCTTGTAAAAGAAGAAGTTCTGGGGATTGGAATTGATATTTCGAAAGAGGGCGTCCAAATGGCCACGCGGGATGATGGGTCTAATATATGGTGTGTTGCTGATCTGGCAAAATGCCCGTTTGCTGACAAGTCGTTTAACGTTATTTTGAATATATTATCTCCTTCCAATTATGCGGAATTTGAGAGATTGCTTACAGATGACGGGATACTGATCAAGGTTATACCGGACAGCGAATACCTAAAAGAACTGCGTAACTTGCTTTACAGGGAAAGTGAGCGCCGGGAATATTCCAATGAGCAGACCGTGGAACTGTTCAACCGAGGCTTTGAGCTGCTGCATCAAGAACGGCTCCAATATAAGGTCAGCCTCGATCCGGTACAGTTGGAGCATTTGGTGTACATGACGCCGTTATCCTGGGGGGCAGCGGAAGAACAAGTCCGGCAAGTTCTGAGTCATGACCTGAGCGAAATCAGCTGCGACTTTTCCATTCTGATTGGTAGAAAAAAATAGTATAGTTCATTTGAAAAGCGCCTAGTTCTTTTGAAGAGAATCAGGCGCTTTTTTTGGTTATTTAAGAGATCAGCGACAATAGAGTAGATTGAACTAAAGAAATAGAAGTCTCCAACGGAGAAGGCGGAATTTTTCTGGAGAAACGGAGTGTTCGCCTTTGCCCCCGGATTTTAACAATTATTAAACATATTAAAAGAAATCTGGGGGTAAGAGCGATCGGAAGAATAATCCGCATCCGTAGTGATGCTCAGGCTAAGAGTCTTTAGTGTAACAGTTGAATTCGATCTGTCTCATTCATATTTTGCCATGATGTCAGACAAGATGTCTTTCATACAGCGGATCAGCTCGGGAGGTTCTTTGACAGTCGCCTCTCTGCCCAGTCCGATGAAGAACTTGGCGAAATATAAAATTTCGCTTTCTGGGATATTTTGCTCTATCCGGCCTGTACCTTCCTGGTAGATGTGTATGGTCGGCACTGGCTGCAACTCGTTCTCACATCGCTGGACACCTTCCCGACTGAGCTCTACAGCAATCTTTACATAGGAAGGGGTCTGTCTCGTTAACGATTCCCAATTGCCAAGGTGGATATGGCGGTGATCCATAGGTGAAATCCCGCTGGTGTCATACTCCGCCGATTGAATTCGGTCGCAGCGGAACAGACGGAAATCCTTACGCAAAAAGCAGTAAGCAGGACAGTACCAAAACCCATTGCTGGTATAGATGCCGACCGGCTGGATATTTCGCTGCGAATAACCACCTTTGGATTCATACTGAATCGTGATAACCTTTTGCTGCACAGCTCCATCTAACAAGATCGACAAATATTCTGCTTTTTGCTGCCGGGTCGGTGTGAAAATGTCCATACGGTTTTTGATCTGGTCAATCCGGTCACGCACATCTCCAGGCATATAAAAGTAAAATTTGTTCAGCGCTGAAGAAGACTCAGCTTCAAAGGGCATAAATAGATAGTGACGCAGGGCATGACTGGCAAAAAACATGGCGACTGCCTCTTCCTCGCTGAACGCAATCGGAGGCAGGATTCGTTCATTGAGAACCTGATATCCGCCATGTGGCCCGACTTCAGAATAGAGGGGCACTCCTAGCTCACTTAGCTCTTGAAGATCTCTTAGAATCGTTCTCTGAGACACTTCGAACTGGTCGGCAAGCTCTTTCGCGGTAAACTTCCGCATCCGGTTGACGGTCATCATTAACTCCATGAGTCTTTTGGATTTAGACATAGCCATAACTCCATCGATTTATTTTAAGGATTTTAATTTTTTTTCGTAATAGTGACAACAGTTGTCACTATTATAATCTACAATAAGTAACAAGCCTAGAACATAGACGGCAAAATGAACATAAATATTATGGAAATGGAGTGAATCACATGAACACGACTAATGAAGTAAAGCATTTATTGTTTGAAGAGCTGGAGCATATCGTTAGAACCTCCTGCAATCTCATCCGCAAAATATCACCCGAACATTGGGGTTACAGACCCGCCGACAATATGAGAAACCTTCAGGAACTCGTTCATCATTTAGTGTCGGTACCGGCTGTAGACTTGCTTATTCTTCAAGAAAAAAGCGAGTCAGAAATCCGCGCGCTCGAGGCGGAAATTGCTGCCGGAACAGATAAAGAAACGCTCATCGGCTGGATGAACTCCGGCACAGTGGATGTAAAACACTACATGGAGGAACTTTCGGAGGAGGAATTTTTGCATAAGAAAACAAAGCCATTTTATCTGGAGCACGGATCTGTACAAGCTAAATGGCTGATCGAGATTGTAACCCATACACAGCACCACCGAGCGCAGATGTTTAGCTACCTGAAGACTCTGGGCTATGAAGTGAATATGTTTGATCTCTACTAAAGCTCTTCAAGGGCGAATACCTAATGATTCACCAATATAAAGAATCGGCTGCGGCCGGTTCTTTTTTTGCAAATGAAGTTTTGAATAAATTGTTCGTAATATATAAATAAAAAGGAAAAATATTCCCGTTAGCTAGTTTTTCTATGATAAACTGATCCCATGATCATCAGAATTGAAATCATACATTAGAATATTGGAATGAATCTAAAACTCGGAAGTAGAAAGGGTGTCTATGCCGTTAAAAACACTTATGAAAGCGTTTTATAAAAGCGGGGGTTAACCCAGGTGCTGTTTAAAATAAATCGCTGCTGGAGAAATCCTGCATGAAAGCTATTCCCTCTTGTCAGGCTGAGGTGGAAAGGTGAGGGAGGTTGTGGTTTACCGGATTATCCTATGGGGAAAAAGGAGCGCTAATCGTGAAAAAAGTAAACGTGAAAAACGTAAAGATTGTATACCTGCCGTTGGATGAACGGCCATGTAACTATGAGTATCCTGCTTTATTGGTTAATGGGACTGGAGTCAATCTGGTTCGGCCGGATTTGGAAATTATGGGACAGAAGAAGCAGCCTGGTGATACTGACCGGCTCGGAGTCTGGTTGGAGGAGGAATGCAAGAATGCAGACGGTGCCATCGTTGCATTGGATACGTTGCTGTACGGTGGCATTGTTCCTTCCCGACTTCATGATCTGAACGAAGAGGAAATAGGCAAACGTATAGATCGTTTACGTGGACTGAAGAGACAGAACCCTAAACTTAAGCTGTTTGCTCTGCATCTCATCATGCGTTGCCCTCAATATTCCAGCTCGGATGAAGAACCAGAGTATTACGGGCTGTATGGACGTGAGCTGTTCCAGAAAGGCTATATTACTCATCGCCATGAGCTTGGTTTGGCATCCGAAGATGAGCTTGAGGAGCTGCGGCGGATTGAGGAGGTACTGCCTGAAGAGGTGGAAACCGACTATCTTGGACGCAGGGCTCTTAATCGTGCTGCCAATCAGGCAGTACTTCGGTATGTTGAGGAAGGTATTATCGACTTCCTTATTATCCCGCAGGATGATTCGGCGACTTATGGCTGGACCGCCAAGGATCAGCAACTCCTAAGAGACGAAATGACGCTGAGGAATGTGGAACTGTCTTCCTTGATGTATCCGGGTGCGGATGAAGCGGGATGCACGCTCATAGCCCGAATGATCAATGAAATGAACGGTGATATGCCTTTTGTGTATCCGCGTTTTTCAGGTGTAGGTGCCCCTTTCGTGACGCCGCTGTATGAAGACAGGCCGTTGTTCGAAAGTGTGAAATATCAGATTCTAGCGGCTGGTGGACAAGTGGCAGCGAGTGCCCAAGAAGCAGATATGATTCTGCTCGTAAATGCTCCTGGAGCTGAGATGACCGAATCGAACAACCAGCCTTCACCGGAGGCCTCCTATCAAGTACTACGTAATGCTGTGGAGTTGGTGGAATACGGTAGCTTTATTATGAAGCGATTCCGCAAGCCTGTAGCGGTTGGGGATGTAGCCTATGCTAATGGAGGGGATTTGCAGTTATTAAAGCTGCTCCGCCAGAAGGGAATATTGTTCGATCTTGCGGGGTATGCCGGATGGAACACAAGCTCCAACACGCTTGGAACTGTCATTGCCCAGATGATGCTCTTTACCCGTTACGGCAGAACCGAAGGGCACTTGGATTTTCTGGCCCTCCGCTATGTGGAGGATTGCGGTTACTGTGCTTCCGTCCGTAAATTACTGTCACAAGGTCAGGTTCAAGAAATGGGATATTCTTATTTTGAGATTGACGGAAGACGTGGGCAGATCGCGTCACTGGTTAGAGAAAAGCTGGGGCAGTTCATTCATGAACATGTGGATACAGAGAATACAAGAGTTAAAATTACAGATGTGTACATGCCGTGGAACCGGATGTTTGAAGTTGGGGTTACAGTGAAGGTTGCTGAGGATTGAACCTCTCATAGCTAAAGCCACGAGATTCCTGCGCTCTCACTTCCTAATGAAGTGAGAATTAGCAGGCTATCCCCGTAAGAGCAACCTTTTTGCTAACATTTTGTTTCATAAATAGGGACGTAAAGTTAACAGGGCAGGGCCTTTTGGGCCTGCCCTGTTCCTTATTTTAGCACATGGACAGAATCAGATTATGGAAGAATAATATGATAATATTTTTATTAACTAAAAAGTAATATGATAACGTTATTAAAATTATAAAAACGTTATGATAATTTTATTGACGATAGAAAGATATGGTGCTATATTTTGGGCGAATGGAGGAGGCTTATATGAAACTACAATTGCTGGATAACTGGACGTTTAAAGCTTGTGATGAACAGGAATGGTTGCCTGCCCGAGTTCCGGGATGCGTACATACCGATCTGCTTCGAAATGATAAAATACAAGATCCATTCTATGAAACGAATGAGCATGACCTGCAGTGGATTGATAAACAAGATTGGGAATATGAAACAAGTTTTGAGGTTTCCGATGAACTGATGGCAGAGTCCCGTCTGGAGCTGGTATTTGACGGGTTGGACACTTATGCGGATGTGTATGTGAACGGAAAGGCTGTTCTGGCTGCGGACAATATGTTTCGCTCCTGGAGGATTGATGTCAGGGAACGGCTCGTGCCAGGAAGCAATCATATCCGTATCGTCTTCCGTTCCCCGATTCAGGAGGATCTGCCAAAGCTTGAGAAGCTCGGATATGCACTCCCGGCAGATAATGACCAATCTGAAGTAGGAGGGCTGAGCGAGAAGAAGGTTAGCATCTTCGCTCGTAAAGCACCATATCATTACGGTTGGGACTGGGGCCCGCGGTTTGTGACGAGCGGAATCTGGCGGGAGTGCCGGATCGAGGCGTGGTCAGAGGCGGTGATCCGTGATGTGTTTATCCATCAGGAACAGGTGACGGCTTCGGTTGCCCGAATGAAGGCGGTTGTAACGGTTGAGGTAAATGATGATTTTGATGGAACGCTTATTGTCACAGCAGCAGGACAGAAGTGGGAAAGAAAGACACAGCTAACCGGCGGCAGTAACACGATAGAGCTTGCTATGGAAATCAAGGAGCCGAAGCTATGGTGGTGTAGGGGTCTTGGAGAGCCGAATTTGTATGAATTCCGTGCGGAACTTCAAGCAGAGCAGCGGACGGTGTCACACGCTTCAGTACGGACCGGACTTCGCAGCGTCCGTCTCGTTCAGGAGTCAGATCAAGCTGGCACTTCGTTCTACATCGAATTGAACGGTATACCTGTATTTGCCAAAGGTGCGAATCATATTCCGAATGACAGCTTCCTAACTGAAGTAACGGCAGAACGTTACCGTCATGAGATTGCGTCTGCTGCCGAATCCAATATGAACATGCTCCGCGTTTGGGGTGGAGGCATTTACGAAGAGGACATCTTTTATGAGCTGTGCGATGAGTACGGGTTAATGGTGTGGCAGGACTTTATGTTTGCCTGCAGTATGTATCCGGGGGATGAAGCGTTCCTGAATAGCGTTCGGCTGGAAGCAGAGGAGAATGTGACGCGTCTGCGCAACCACCCGAGCATTGTGCTCTGGTGCGGAAATAATGAGATTGACTCTGCTTGGGCGCATTATGACGAGAAAGCGGGCTGGGGATGGAAGCAGCAGTACAGCAATGACATTCGCGAGAAGCTATGGAGAGATTACGAAGCCATATTCCACGAGATATTGCCAGAGGCTGTCGGGAGCTGTGCACCAGGGGCTGAGTATTGGCCGTCTTCTCCGCTCGTGTCACTCAGTAGGGACAAGAATCAGCATGCCAATTCCGGAACCACGAGTGGTGATATCCACTATTGGGGAGTGTGGCACAATACCGAGCCGTTTGATAACTACAACGTATATGTGGGACGCTTCATGAGTGAATACGGTTTTCAGTCGTTCCCAGAACCCAAGACGGTAAGAACGTATGCTGAAGAGAGCGATATGGAGCTGGAATCCAAGGTTATGCTGGCACACCAGAAGAACGGAGCAGGGAATCGCTTGATCAAAAGTTATATGGACCAGTACATGCATGAGCCGAAGAATTTCACTTCATTTCTGTATATGAGCCAAATGCAGCAGGCGGAAGCGATGAAGACAGCCATTGAAGCGCATCGTCGCAATAAGCCTTATTGTATGGGCACGCTATATTGGCAGATGAACGATTGCTGGCCGGTCGCTTCCTGGGCGGGCATGGATTATTTGGGCCGATGGAAGGCATTGCAGTATGTTGCCAAGCGCAGCTTCCGGGATGTCTGTCTTGCGGTAGAGCAGAAACAGGAGAAGGGCATCGTTTCAGTTCATATGATTTCCGATGTGTCTGCACCTATTGAAGGTATCCTGCGGCTGCAGCTGCTCAGTTTCGAAGGGAAAGAGCTGCAAGCATTATCCCTTCCCGTGCAAGTCGCTGCGCAGGAGGCTTTAGTAGTGTATCAGACGCAGGTAAGTGAACTGCTCAGTGGATACAATCCTTCATCGGTCGTCCTACACGTAGAGTTGGAGCTGGAAGGGGACGTAGCGGACAGCAAAGATCATTATTTTGTAACCGACAAGCATCTTCTGCTGCAAACCCCTGACATCACGGTCAGAGAGGTTCAGGGTAGCGACGGTACGACCTTTATTGTGGAGAGCAATGTGTTTGCTCGCCAGGTATGGCTGTCTTCAGAACAAGAAGGCATTTTCAGCGATAACTTCTTCGACCTGATCCCTGGGAAGCCGAAGAAGATTTCCTTTAGCTCTCGTCATTCTGGCGAAACAGCATTCATTCCGGCGTCCCCGGGAACAGTAAAGGTATTGTCAATGGCTGATTGCATCCGTTCGGAGTCTTTAGCAGCACGGTGATCTACGATTTGTGCATATTATCTTTCAGAAAAACAAGAGCAGGTAACTCGAGATTCATTCTTGGGTGGCTTGCTTTTTTTGTGGTCTATTACAGACAGCGGGAGCCTAGGTCAGCAGACCTTTTAATCACCTTTTATTATGGATAACACAGGAAACGTAGTCTTATCTGTTCGCGATTATTCCCCAGGAAATGACATTGTTGAAGCTAAAGAGTTATTTTGCTAGTGCAAAAGTATGAATTCGGCCTTTTACTATTGGAAGACAGACTACCATTAGGTAAAATATTCCTTGGTTTCCTTATGTAAAACATGATCAGGAGGTAATAGCTCAATGAAAAAAATGTTCTTATATAAGTTCATGCTTATGGCGTGTGCGCTTTTGATTGCTTCCGCCGCCATACTCCCTGCTTCCGCTGTTGATGCTGCGGATAAAAAATGGATCAATCAGGTATGGAGCCAGTACGAAACTTATAACAAAAAGACAGTAGATTCTTATAAAGCATATCAAGAGCAGATCGACAAGGATTACAAACAACTGTATGAATCCAGTAACGCAGCATTGGATGCACTGGAAAGCAAGGTCCTTTCAGACCAGAAGGTCTGGATTGAGAAGCTGGAAGCTGACTATAAGCAGCTTGATCGGCTATATGGAAACAACCGTGCAATGGCTGATGACTTGAGAAAGTATAGAAATTATATCAGCGAGACGAATCTCAACAGCCCGATGTGGAAGTACTCCCAAGCAGCTAGCCGCACGCATTTGAACAGCACGCTGTGGAAGCTGGGTAAAGCGCTAAGTGATACACATTTGAACAGCTATATGTGGACTTATAGACAAACCATCAATCCTACACATTTGAACAGCGCCGCCTGGAAGATGGAAAATAACGTGAGCGATACGCATTTGAACAGCAATATGTGGAAGCTTCGCAACAGCTCCAGCGATACGTCCTTGAACAGCCCGATGTGGAAATATCGTACAGGGAAAATAAGTAAGACTCAAGCGAAGAAACAATATGATAAGTTGTATAAAGAACTGACTACGGCGTTAGCCGATTACAATACAGCTCGGAAAAAAGATATTACGGATATGGTCAACAGCACGAAGAAAAAAGTGAATGAACTGCATCACCAGACGATTCAGGCATTGGAATCTCAGCGTGAAAAAACGTTGAAAGAAATATCCGAACTTCGGACGAAAATTACCGGGGAAGGATTGCAATGGGAGCCACTGCTCGTTATCCCTTAATGCAACAGAACAACGATAATATTTTCAGGAGAAAGATCGATGCTTTAGTTTCACTGCTAGAGGATCTCAAAGCTCAGTGTAGTGCTTGCATGACAGCGATTGATCACAGCACAGGCCAATTGCCGCAGGAGTTTGATAGCTGTGCTTGAAGAGAACAAAAATACAGGCAGATTTACAAAAGAGCCATAGAAGGATTAATCCCTTCATGGCTCTTTATCATTCCGGTCTACTCGTAGTTTTCAAAATTTTGAATGACGGACAATGCCGCGCCGACCGCCGGATTTTCCCGGTTCCGGACAAACAGAATATCGGTATGTTCATAAGGAAAGCGCAGCGTGTTACCTTGAGTTAACCTCATTGTAATCTGCTTAAAGTGCTCGCTATCACCATAAGGGCTGTCGATTACGATCTGTTTAGGATTACATAGATGGATGATGTGTGTGAGTGCCGTACTTAAATATTGGCCGACTTCCGTATACACACGCTCCTCCGGAGTTAACCCTTCCCAGGCATTCAAGGGAGCATCGATCAGAACGGATTTGTCTTCCGTGTTCCGGTCAGTTACAGCGTTACCCCAAGGGGAGACATGTGCATCTGATCCCGTATTAGAACTTGCTTCTCCTTCCGAATACTCTGCTGCTGCTTCCAACTGCTGCAGGCGTTGGCGTACCGCCTTGGTACGAATCAATGCTTCAAGGCATCCTTTTCGTCCACATTGGCAGAGGGGACCTGTGGGATCAATCATTAAATGGCCTACTTCACCAGCCGTCCATGATCCGCCGAAATGGAGCTTGTCCCGGATCAGAAAGGCTCCGCCAACCCCCTCGTCAATACGTATATAAAAGGTGGAATCAGCCGTTTCTGTTTCTAACTGCTGCAGTGTGGCAAGAGCGCTTGCCTTAACGTTGTTCATCACCTGTAAAGGCAGGGAAATATGAAGGGAGAGCAGCTGGCTTACATCAACATCACTCCAGCCTAAATGCGAAGAGTAATGCACAAACCCTTTGTCCGGGTTCACGATACCCGGCATGCCCACCCCGACACCGAGTGTCTCCGGATGTTTGCTGAGTAGCGCAGCGGTTCTGCGCCCGATCTCGTCCAGACAGCGACCGGGTTCGGAGGTGTCCAGGGTGAAGATTTCCGAATCTATAACCCGGGAGTAATAATCGGTCACTACGAGATAACCTTGATTGTGCTGAATCAGAATTCCGACCGATTTGAGAGAGTTCGGGATGATCCTAATTTTGATTTTGGGCCGTCCGGCAGTGGATGTCTCATTTGTGCCGACTTCCTGAATGATGTGCTGTTTGATGTATTTTTCCACGATAAGAGATACTGTATTTTTACTGATTTTAAGATGACGGGCGATGTCCAGGCGTGAGCTGATGCGTTCTTTCCTCAGAAAGGCCAAGACACGTTTCTCATTTTGCTGCCGTAAGACTGCGGTTCCTTTCGTCATTTCATAACCTCTTTTGATTAATTTGGGTTGGAGAGTACTACAACTATTGTAACAGTGAAGGATTGACATTCCAAAGACCTTATAGTATTTTATAGAAAATATTTAGTCCTATATAAGGATTAATATTCAAGTCGATGAGGAGAGGGGCGAAATCATAACAAGTATGAAATGATATGCACTGACAGAGGCTTTTTTCGCATATGAATTGTAAGCGCTTACCGATTAAATCGACAGCTTGGATTAAATACAGTTATAGCTATACATGTTGCTAGCCAAAGCCATTCATTGAGGAGGTTAGTTTATCGTGAAATTAGCAGATCTGATTGTCATCGGTGTGTATATTGTACTTGTCATAGGTGCGACTTACTGGTCTTTGAAGCAAGTAAAGAACAGTAACGACTTTTTTGCGGCGGGGGGCAAGCTGCCCTGGTGGTTATCGGGGGTATCACACCATATGTCTGGCTATAGTGCTGCGGTATTCGTCGCTTACGCGGCCGTAGCTTACAACTATGGGTTTACGATGTATGTCTGGTGGGCCGTTCCGATTGCGATCGGTGTGTTTGCGGGATCCATTTTGTTCGCTCCGCGGTGGGCAAGACTTAGACTTCGGCTGAACATCGAATCGCCAATGGAGTATTTGTCTATTCGGTATAATGTGCCGACACAACAGCTGATGGCTTGGAGCGGGGTACTGCTAAAAGTGTTTGACGTAGGGGCAAAATGGGCTGCGATCGCCGTGATTCTAAATGTGTTCACAGGGCTGGATCTCGTGACCGGTATTATCATTTCCGGGGCAATAGGTTTATTTTACACGGCTATCGGAGGGTTATGGGCAGATGCGCTGAATGATTTCGGACAGTTTATTGTTCAGCTGATTGCGGCCGCTGCCATGATTGTTGCCGTAGCGACGCAATTGGGAGGATTCGGTGAGCTGCTAACGATGTGGGACCGTTTGCCAGCCGAAAATTCTATGCCGCTGCGGGAGCCGTACACGTTAGGATTTGTCCTGGCTTACCTGCTCATATATACGTTCAGTTACAACGGAGGGACGTGGAATCTGGCTCAACGGTTCATTGCCTCCCCGCGGGGGAAGGACGCCCAAAAAGCCGCTCTTTTATCGTCTGTTCTGTATCTTGTCTGGCCGTTGTTTATTTTTTACCCGATGTGGGCAGCTCCGATCCTGTTTCCGGGCTTGGAAGACCCGACAAAATCGTATTCGATTATGGCAACGGAACTGCTGCCAAGCGGACTAGTTGGGATGGTGCTTATTGCGATGTTCACTCAGACACTTGCAATGACTTCGTCCGATGCTAATGCTATAACGGCTGTGGTCACGCGAGATATTTTACCTGCGATGTTCCCAAAACGGTTTAACAAAAATAAAACTTCTTTGTTCGCCGTAAGACTAACCGTACTCATCTTTATATTGATTACCGTCGTGATCGCCATGAACGCAAAATCATTCGGCGGTGTATTGGATCTGCTCATTATATGGTTTGGAGGTTTAGTCGGGCCGATCTCCATTCCGATGCTGCTCGGTTTGCTGTCCTGGTTCCGCCGGAGCGGTTCGGCCGCTGCAATTACGTCCTGGTGTGCAGGGATCATCGTGTTTATTCTAGTTAAGTTTGTAATTCCGGATCTGAGCACAGCTGCGGTGGTCGCTTCACCTGTCTTAACATCGCTGGTTATTTATGCGGGCATGGGCTGGCTGAACCCGAACAAAAAAGTACGTCCGGAAGTAGATGAGCTGCTAAATGCGCTGAATAACGATGAAGATGCTGTACGAGGCAAGCCGCCTGCAGGAACAGCCATCGATGCAAGCTGACAATGGAGAATCAGAGAGGAAAGGAGTGTGAATCATGACTGCAGATCTGCTTAATGTTTACCGTCGTCAAGTGGATGAGACACTGCTGCCCTTTTGGATGAGAGCCGTCGATGGGGAGCATGGAGGCGTGTTTACTTGTTTTAATAACCGGGGAACCGAGAGATTATCCAGTGATAAATATACATGGTCACAAGGAAGGTTTATATGGATTTGGTCCCGTCTGGCATGGCTTCGCAAGCAGGGAATGATGGAAGGTGAGGCGGAGCCACTATTGGAGCAGGCTCGGGCTGCCGTGGAGTTCATACAGGAGCATGCATTTTTAGAAAGCGGCAGTATTGCTTTTCTATTGACCGAGACGGGGGAACGGAAAGAAAGTATTCCGGGCGCCGGGTATGATACGAGCTTTTATGCCGATTGTTTTGTCGTACTGGGATTTACCGAATATGCCCGGGTTAGCGGAGAACTCCATGTGCTGTTACAAGCGCTTGAGCTGTACAACTCTATTGTGAGACGCCTGGGCAGCGCCAATGTCCGCAGTGAGCCGTATCCGGCTCCGGAAGGGCTTGAACTGCATGCTTACTCGATGATCATGCTGAACGTTTCGCAGGAGCTGGCAGAGGTACTTGGACAATTCCAGCATGCCCGGGCTCAAGATGTGGATGATAATTCCGTCCGGTTTATGGAGACCATTGTGGGCCAGTTTGCAGCTGAAGACGGCACATTATTCGAAATGGTGGATGAACAGGGTGTCAACGGCAAGAAAGAGACCTTATTGTGCCGCTATGTAAATCCGGGTCATACCATTGAATGCATGTGGTTTGTCATGAAAACAGCCGGGAGGCACAGACGAAAGGATGTCATTGAACAGGCGTGTGACATCACCAAACATGCCTTGGAGCTCGGATGGGATACCGAGTATGGCGGTTTGCTCCGCTTTGTCGATTATAAAGGCGGTCAGCCCAAGGGAACTCTCACTGGGGATGAGAACGAACGTCTCATCCTCGGTTCCTGGGATACCAAGCTGTGGTGGCCGCATTCTGAGTCGCTGTATACGACGCTGTTGGCTTATGAGATGAGCGGGGATGAGGCGTTTCGTATTTGGCACGAACAAATCCACGATTTTACGTTTAAGGTATTTCCGAATCCAGATCCAGATGTGGGAGAGTGGATTCAGATTCGGAACCGGCATAATGAACCTCTGGATAAAATCGTCGCGCTGCCGGTGAAGGATCCATATCATATTTTGCGGAACATGCTGCTGTTGGTGGAGCTGTTAACGAAGCGAGTGAAAGAATAAAATATAACAATTGGAGGAGTTAAAGATGAGTTTGCCGACTGTGGTGGAAAGGATCGTTGATCGGCTAAAGGTGAAGGTGTATGAGAACCGTTCCATGCTCGGAAGAGCGGCTGGACTGGATTGCGCGGCACATATGAGAGAATTGTTAGATAAGCAGGAACAGGTGCGTATGATATTTGCGGCAGCTCCTTCACAGAATGAGTTTTTGGAGACGCTTGTGAAGGAGTCGGACATTGACTGGTCTCGCGTGACAACTTTTCATATGGATGAATATATCGGACTTGATTCAGATGCTCCGCAAAGGTTCGGGATTTTCCTGAAGCTGAGGTTATTCGACCTTGTCCATCCTGCAGAAGTACATCTGATCCAGAGTTCGAATTCTCCGGAAGAGGAGTGCCGACGTTATAGCGAGATTATCGCGGATGAACCGATTGATATTGTCTGCATGGGGATCGGGGAGAATGGACATATCGCCTTTAATGATCCACCCGTTGCCGATTTCAACGATCCCGATCTCATGAAAACGGTGGAGCTGGACGAAGTGTGCCGGCAGCAGCAGGTAAACGACGGCTGCTTCGAGTCGATGGATCTCGTTCCCACACATGCGTTAACACTAACGATTCCTGCACTTATGAGGGGTAAAAGATTGTTCTGTATGGTACCGGGAAATACGAAGAAAGATGCTGTCCAGCGGACATTGAAGGATGAAATGTCGATAGCTTGCCCGTCCACCATTCTGCGCCAACACGAAGACTGCACGCTATATACGGATACGGCAGCTTACGGGGAGCCAGAATCATGAAACTTGAAGATTCATGGACTGTTAGCGGCATTCACTATGGGACAGGAAGACCCGTCCAAGTAAAGATACAGGGGACACAGATCGTGAATGTCAGCCCATACGATTCGGCAGACCATTCGGACTTGCCGTTTATAGGACCTGGACTGGTTGATCTTCAGATCAACGGATACGGTGGAAGAGATTTCAATACACATCCGTTGTCCGTCGATATGGTTGCATCCGTGACGGAACAGTTATGGCAAACCGGGGTGACAGCGTACTGTCCAACGATCATTACGAACGGAGATCAGGAGATAGAGGACGCTGCACGAACGATAGCCAAAGCCTGTGATCAAAATACGAACGTGGAGCACAGCGTTATCGGTATTCACCTGGAAGGGCCGTTCATTACGCCAGAAGATGGACCGCGCGGAGCTCATGACAGGCAGTACGTAAAGGCCCCGGATTGGAACCTTTTCCAGCGCTGGCAGGAGGCGGCTGGCGGAAGGATTTCCATAGTGACGATTTCACCGGAATGGGAGAGTGCCCCGACATTTATTGAGCGCTGCGTGGATAACGGAGTGATTGTATCTATTGGGCATACCTCTGCCTCCCCGGAGCAGATTCAGGAAGCTGTAAAGGCTGGCGCCCGGTTATCTACGCATCTTGGCAATGGAGCGCATTTGATGCTACCGCGTCATCCGAATTACATATGGGAACAGCTGGCCGAGGATTCGCTGTACGCCTGTATCATTGCGGACGGCTTTCATCTGCCGGATAGCTTCATTAAGGTTGCACTCCGGGCCAAAGGGGACCGGTTGATGCTGGTTAGTGATGCGGTGTCATTAAGCGGTATGTCGCCGGGAACCTACGACATGCATATTGGGGGAAGAGTGCAGCTGACGGAGGAAGGGAGACTGTGCGTTGCCGAGCAGCCGGAATTGCTGGCAGGATCGGCCCAAATGCTGACATGGGGTATCGGCAAGCTGGTTAGCAGCGGGCTGACGGATCTTAAGAACGCCTGGGATATGGCATCCATTCGGCCTGCACGGTTTGTCGACAGTCCCCATGCTGGTGAGTTGGCTGTGGGTGCAGCAGCGGATCTTGTGTTGTTTGATATGCGGGGAAAAGACGTGACCGTTTGTCAGACAATCAAAGGCGGTCAGTCGGTATATACAAGAGCATAATGCATAGAAGGAGGTGTGTTTCGAGCAGCTAGGATTTAAGCTGAGAAACAACCTCTTTTTAGCGTACTTGAAGAGAAGCCTAGTTCACTGCGTGAGATTAAACCTTCCTTTAAATACTTTGTGTTTATATTCACATTACTAAATGTCTACATGGTCTATCCTAGAGGTAGGATCCTTTAAATTTTGATGTAAAAACTATTAATCCTACCGGTTAAATGTGGTATAATTATCTAAATTTATGGAGAAGAGGGATCGTCATGCCTGTAGAAACTTTTAAAGCAACTGCACATCTGCAACAGGGAATGGTTGTTAAAGCGAAATCAAGAAATTTTGAGATTACGATTGATGAGCCGAAATCTTTAGGTGGTACGGATGAAGGAATGAATCCGGTGGAGCTGGTACTGTGTGCACTCGGTGCCTGTCAGTCGATCGTAGCAAGTGTATACGCCCGTAAATTTAATATTGATTTGAAGGACTTTTGGGTAGAGGTAGAAGGAGATCTGGATACCGACGGATTTATGAATAAATCCGATGTCCGCCGCGGATATTCGGATGTAAGATATAACATTCATATTAAGACTGACGCAGCGAGAGAAAATGTTGAAGAGTTCGTGGAATTCATCGAACGTACCTGTCCTGTAGGAGATACGATCAATAATCCGGTCAATCTGCAGCTAAACAAAATTATCATCGAAGCTTAATTGTTCGTAAATGTACTTTGCTATACCGTATATGTACATATATCAAAGAGACCTCCCGCAGTCCATGGACTGTAAGAGGTCTCTTATATTTCTCGCAGAAACGCCGTTGCCCTTTTCAAAGGACGACGGCGTCGTTTCTACTTGCTGCAATTTATTATTTTGAAGCCTGATAGTTCGCTAGATGCTCTTTCACCTTCGCCGGATCGGCTTTCAGCTCATTACCAGTTTTGATCATCGGGCTGACGGTGGAGAAGGCCTTGATCTTGTTATTGTTGTAGTACGCCAGGATTTCATCCTGGTTGATGGAGTACAGTACGGCTTTTCTCAGATCTTCACTCTTCGCAATATCGCGGTTCTTGGTATTGAAGAGCAGGTAAGAAACGGCGTTGCTCTCGATGGACTGGAGCTTCAGCTTGCTGTCGCCTTTGACAACATCATACTTCGTTTCCGGAACGCCATAGTACATGTGAATCTCGTTACTGCGCAATGCGGACAACGTGCTGTCGGCATCTTTGATGAAGCGTACTTTTACCTGATTGATCTTAGGCTCATGCTCAGTGCCTTTCATATAACCAGGGTTTTTGTAGAACACAGCTTCGTAATCATTTTTGTAAGACAGAATGTAAGGACCGCTGGCAAACAGGGTGTTGTTGTACTTGTCACCTTCGGTTACCGTGTTCTGGTCTCCATAAGGAATGTCCTTGTTCACATCAAATTTGGCTACATCATATGTGTTGATGCTCTCAACCTGTTTCTTGGATACGATACCGGCCGATTGGTGAGCCAGGTAGTTCAGTACTTGCGGGAATGGCTCTGTGGTCGTCAATTTGATGACCTGGTATTTGCCGTCCTTGGTACTTGCTTGATTTTTATCGGTAACGAGGGAAGAAATTTTGGTTTCCAGCCCTTTTTCCAGAGATTGTCTTACGGTTTCGTCGCTTCCAGATACTTTGACAGCATCCAGGGCGCTAAGGTCTTTAACAACCTCTACATCCTTGATATGTTCATGTAACGTGTATGTCCGGTGATCCGGAACGGAGTCTTTATCCTTGGCACGGTTCAGGGCGAACACCACGTCGTCAGCACCGACACGTTCGCCGGAATCTACGGCCAGCTTGTTGTCCACTTTGGCGAAGTTGATGTCATCTCTTAGGATGAAATAGTATTCGGAGTTGCCCTCGGCAATGCTGTGATTGTATGACAGCGAACCTTCGGACGTAATTTTGTCGTCATCAGTCAGATTGATCAGTCGAACGTTCATGTTTGTGTTAATAATGTTGATCGATCCGTCGTTACCTTTGATTGGGTCAAGTGATGTCAGTGTTGAAGTCGATTGGGCCAGAACCAGCGGCTCTTTGTCACGCTTGGATTGGTCTTTGAAATCAACAGCTTCCCATGGAAGGGAACGGGATTTGGACAAGCGCACGGAGTTCTCGTCGAGAATGTCCTTGTTTAACGCTTGGCTCTTCAGCGAGATGTACAGCGGTGCAATGTAGGCTTTATCAGTGACGAGACGCTGTTCCAGCTGTTTATAGGTTTCTTTGGCATCTTCTGATGTTTGCGTTGCTGCTTGGTCAACCAGTTTGTCAACTTCTTCATCGGACATGATGCTGTAGTCACCGCCGGTCTTAAACAGGGAACGAACAGCATAATCAGGGTTACCGGTTACGGTTGTCCAACTAGAGAGGATAACATCATAGTTACCGGCATCCTGCTGAGCTTTATAGCTACCGTAGTCGGGCTGAAGATTGAGCTTTACATTGAAGCCGTTTTTGGTGAGTTGGTCACGGATGATGTTCACATCCGATTCTTGTGAGCTCATAGCGAGCAATTCAATCGTTTCTGCCGACGGGTTTGCCGGTTTCTCGCCTGCTGGCTCAGATGGCTGCTGCGATGATTCGTCTTTGGTTTTTACGGTGCAGCCGCTGATTACCAGTACTAACGTAAGCAGCAGCAGTAAAAGTGTTCTTTTTTTCATGATGATTTCCTCCTGATCTTATATATATATATGTTGAAAAAAGTAATAAACTATAATTAATCGAGCTTGGGATCCAGCGCGTCCCGCAATCCGTCACCCAAGAAGTTAAAGGACAATACTAGAGCGATAATGGCGAGCCCCGGGTAAATAGCCAGATACGAGTTGGTTTCGAGATACGTACTGCCGATCTTCAGAATGTTTCCCCATTCTGGGATATGAGGCTCAACCCCAAGTCCCAGGTAGCTTAAGCTGCTTGTGGAGATAACCGCTCCCCCAATGGTCAAGGTCGATTTAACGATCATCGGAGCAAGGGAATTCGGAACGATATGCTTAAAAATAATCGATAGATTGCTTGAGCCGAATGCACGCGCCGCATCCACGTATTCGTAGGTGGACACGAGTAGCACGTTCGCTCTCATCGTTCTTGCATAGGTCGGAATGGCCCCAACGCTGAGTGCGATGATTAGGTTGACCGTATTGGCTCCGAAAGCGGCGATAATCGCGATCGCAAGGAGAATACCGGGAATCGCGTACAGAATATCAAGCAGACGCATGATAATATTGTCCGTATGGCGACCATAATATCCGGATATCGCGCCGAGAATGCCTCCGATTACGAGCGGAATAACTGTGGACATAAACCCGACGATGAGTGAGATGCGGGCGCCGAACACGATTCTTGAATATAGGCAACGGCCGAAATCATCGGTTCCGAGCGGGTATGCCAGACTTGGCTGCTGCAGAATTGCCGAATAGTTATTGTCTACCGCGAAGCTGTATTCAAACGTAAACAGGCTGCATACAGATACGGTAAACAGGAAGATGATAAAGAACAGTCCCAGCATAGCCGTAGTATTGCCGGTGATCCGCACCCAGACGTCCGCCCAGCGAGTGGATGCCGGATTGCTATTTTTGCGGATCTTGGACAACAAGTTGAAGCCGAGCACGAGGGCAAAGATATTGCCCGTCACCGCCGTCAGGATGAGCGGCAGTGCAAGCCACTTCAGCCGCGGGTGCGCGTAGTGGTTGTTTACGTATTTTGCAACGAGCAGCAGGGCGACCAGATGGAATATTGTCACCAGCACCAGCGCTGCCATTCCTGGCAGAAATGTTTCGGCTACGTAAGGCTTGAACATATTCAAGGCCGATAAGGCGATTACGAATATTTGCGTCAACAGCATATAAACGGCGATTGAATATTCGGGACTTTTTTGTTTTTTTATGAGATTAAAACCAAAGGTTGTTACAAACACATTGCCTGTAAAAATACTCAGCAGCTGGATATAGCCGAGTGCGCGGGTTGAGCGCCTAATCTCTCCGTCACGAAGCAGATCCCTCCGGATCAGGGCCGTGATGACCACCTGCAGTAGCGTAAACAAAGCGTAAACGACAAAAGCGGCAAATACATACGGCCTTAAACTTCCGCTCCCGAAACTGTAGCTGTTCAGCAGCAGGATTATCGTTAAGGTTAAAGAGACGACCCACGTGAACCCGGATTGGCTGTACTCCTGTGAGGACTTCAGCTGGTACTGGGTTTGGCGATGGTTAAAAAGCTTCTTGATCATGAGTACACCTGCTTTAGTAGAGAATGTTCAAAAAGTCAACTTTTGATCACGCAGTGAATCAGGAGGCGAAATCGACGTCGAATCTTGAATTCAGCTAAAATGTTTCCGAAGGAAACATACTTCGAAAGCATGCTCACGTAGGTTTTGCCTACGCTCCGCTTCTCAGTCTCTGGCTTCATCCAACCTTCTCGGTGCTGAAAAGCTGACTCTTTGAAAATATAAGAAAGTATAAGATTTCATTTATACTTGGCTTATATTTCTCGCAGAAACGCTATCGTCCTTTAAGAAGGACGACGGATGGGTTTCTACTTGACTCGAACTAGTATTGTTTCATCTTAGAACGGATACGCGGATCGAAAAAGGCATACATAATGTCAATAATGACGTTGACCAGTGAAATGGTGATGGCCGTGTACACGACCCCGCCCATAATGGCCGGAATATCGGGAATGAACTGCTTATCCACGATGTAGCTGCCGATACCGCTAATGTTAAACACTTTTTCCGTAACTGCCGAACCGCCGAGCATACCTCCGAACTGTAGTCCGATGACGGTAATGATCGGGATGAGGGCATTGCGCACAGCGTGCTTTCGAAGCACCTGCCGCTTTCCTAGCCCTTTGGCTTTGGCGGTCAAAATATAATCTTCATTAATAACCTCCAGTGTGGAGGAACGCGTCATTCTTGCAACTGCTGCGGTGAGCCCCGTTCCCAGCACAATGACCGGCATGATCATCGAGAGCCAGTTCTGCGGATTATAGGTGGCCGGCAGCCATTGCAGCTTGATCGAGAAATTAAGGATGAAAATCAATCCCTGCCAAAAGTTCGGTATGGACAAGCCCAGCAGCGCGATGAACATAAACGTATAATCGAAGAACGAATTTTTCCGCGTTGCCGAGATAATTCCGACTGGAATGGCGATGATCATGGCGAACAGTAGTGAAATTACAGTCAGCGTCAGCGTCACCGGAAACTTTCTTGCGATGCTGTTCGTAATTTCTTCACTGCCCGAGAAGGATTTACCAAGATCAAAAGTGAATATTCCCTTAATGTTATTCCACAGCTGGGTCCAGTAAGGCTGATCCAGTCCGTGTAGTTGGTTGAATGCCGCAATCTGTTCTTTGGTCGCTGTTTCCCCCAGTATGTTCGCTGCCGGATTAAACGGAGACAGGTGCAAGATCGTAAAGACGAGAACGGCTACACCGAAAATGACAAACACACTCATGATAAGTCTTTCAAAAATAAACTTCAGATAAGGTCTGCTGTACAAAAAAAGAAGTATGTACATGAGCATTCCCGGGATCCATGACACTGCGAAAAAGACGGGATTAGCAATGAGTGATTCAAAAGTGTCCGCAAAAGTCAGGCGTTTCTTCCCGTTGAGTTCCAACTGCTTGCGTGTACGTTCCTCAACAACTTCCCGGAACCGTGATTCCGTTAAGGTCTCAAGCTCCCGGTTAAATTTTTCCTCACTGACCTTCTGTCCGAAAAATTCATGTTTCCGTTTAAGCTGTTCCAACTGCTCTGTCCTCAGCTTGTCCCGGAAACCGGTGGAGATCAGCTCAGCCTGAATCTTGGACCTTAACGAAGTATATGCGTCCTTCTTGCTCTGAAACATATAAATAAGGAAGACCACCAGATTGACCGGTGCTCCCAATAGTAGAAGTAAATATTTATATGAAGGATTAAGAAGGATTTTACGGTACGTGATGCTGATGTTACTGATAAGCTGGCGATGGCCTGCTGCTTCCGTCACCCCCATAAGGTGTCGTGCCTCCTTCATTGAAATTGCATTATTCCGAGTGATATAGTATATTTTATTTTAGCGCTATTTAAAAGTCAATAGATTAAGTGAGTTCATCTCATGATAGACACAAATAAGGCAGGCGAATTTATATGGAACCGATACTACAGGTGAAAAACTTGAGCGTATCCTTTCAATCCCGTGATTCGGAATTTCACGCCGTACGGGGCGTCAGTTTTGAACTGAATAAAGGAGAAACACTCGGCATTGTCGGCGAATCCGGAAGCGGCAAGAGTGTTACGGCACGTTCAATCATGCGTTTGCTGCCTTCGCCTCCTTCATTTATGAAGGAAGGGGAGATCCTCTTCCTAGGTGATAACCTTGCGGACAAAACCGAGAAGGAAATGGAGAGCATTCGGGGCCGTGATATGGGGATGATCTTTCAAGATCCGATGACATCCCTGAATCCAACGATCAAAATCGGCGAACAGATTGCCGAAAGCCTGATCAAACACCAAAAGCTGTCACAGAAAGAAGCGAAAAAACAAGCTCTGGACATGCTGAAGCTGGTCGGCATATCGAACAGCGAGACGCGATACAATCAATATCCGCACGAATTTTCCGGAGGTATGCGTCAGCGTGTCATGATTGCTATTGCACTGGCCTGCCGTCCGTCGCTGCTTATAGCGGACGAGCCGACAACTGCGCTCGACGTTACGATTCAGGCGCAAATTTTGAACTTGATGAAAGATATGCAGGAACGTTTCGGCACGTCGATTATCCTGATCACTCATGACCTTGGCGTTGTCGCCGGAATGTGTGATCGCGTTGCCGTGATGAAGGATGGGGTTATCGTGGAGACCGGAACGACAGAGGAAATCTTCGATAACCCTCAGCACCCCTACACACTCAAGCTGCTTAATGCCCTTCCACGGCTGCACGAGAAGAAAAAACCGAAGCCGACACCGCTCATTCTGACTGACAAGGACCGCGAGCGTCCTCTGCTCGAAGTACGCGGGCTCAAGCAGCACTTCGATATGGGGAAAGGCAATGTACTGAAGGCTGTTAACGATATCAGCTTTCATATTCAAGCCGGTGAAACGCTTGGTCTCGTAGGTGAATCCGGTAGCGGTAAATCGACGACCGGACGGGCTATTCTCCGGTTACATCAGCCAACAGGCGGCGAGGTTCTGTACCAGGGCATGGCAGTGAACCGCTTGACCGGCTCGGAGATGAAGACGATGCGCCGTTACATGCAGATGATCTTCCAGGACCCGTATGCATCGCTGAACCCGCGGCTTAAGATCGTCGATATTATCGGCGAAGCACTAGACGTTCACAAGCTGTCGGGAAGCAAGCAGGAGCGCAGAAAGCGGGTCGAGGAGCTGCTCGACATGGTCGGCTTGAATCCGGCTTTTGCCAACCGGTATCCGCATGAATTCTCGGGCGGGCAGCGGCAGCGGATCGGCATTGCTCGTGCGCTAGCAGTGGAGCCGAAGTTCATCGTATGTGACGAACCACTGTCTGCGCTAGACGTGTCCATCCAGTCACAGATTGTGAAGCTGCTCGAAGAGCTGCAGCAGCAGCTTGGACTCACGTATTTGTTCATTGCCCATGACCTTTCGATGGTCAAGCATATCAGTGATCGTGTAGCCGTGATGTACATGGGGAAGATCGTTGAACTGGCGGAAAGTGAAGAGCTGTATTCCAACCCACAGCATGACTATACCAAATCATTATTGTCAGCTATTCCGATTCCGGATCCGAAAGTAGAGTCGAAGAAAAAGCGGGTCTTGATGGAGGAACGTACCGGGGCGGATCAATACAATCTGGAGCATTCCGAGCTGGTTGAGGTGTCTAAAGGGCACTGGGTCGCACAGCCGATCGGCACCTCAGCATAATATAAATAAACAATGGAGTTTTCTACCAGGTCCATTCGATACCTGGGGAGAGAACTCCTTTTTTGCGCAGAGAGATTTATTTATCGTTCAAACTTAACAATATACATGAGGGACCGGAGGATAGTCAGAGATTGACCCTCTTTCTGATGAAGAAGGAGGAGTATGGTATGAAAGTAGCCAATAAAACTATATCCAATAATACGGCGAGTAAGCCGGACCTACTTAGGAGGAAGAGAAATGAATCGATTGCAGAAGGATGATATTATACTTTTTCAAGGCGATAGCATTACTGATGCCGGTAGAGACCGGAATAATCCGGCTGATCTGGGTAAGGGCTATCCGTTGATGACGGCGGGTCTGGTAGGCATGAGCCATCCGGAGCTGAATATTACCTTTTTGAACCGGGGGATTAGCGGTAACCGGGTTAAAGATCTGCAAGCTAGGTGGCAGGAGGATTGTCTCGATCTGAAACCGACATGGGTATCGGTATACATCGGCATTAATGATTGCTGGCGTCGTTACGATTCCCAAGACCCTACGAGTCTGGGAGATTTTCAGCAAGGCTATCGTGAATTGCTGGAGCAGACGAAGGAAACGCTTGATGCCAAGCTGATCCTTCTGGAGCCATTCGTGCTGCCATATCCTGAAGACCGCAAGGCGTGGCGCGAGGATCTCGATCCGAAGATTACGGCGGTAAGAGAGCTTGCAGCTGAATTTGATGCGCTACTCGTTCCATTGGACGGACTGTTTGCTGCAGCTGCTGCGCGTCGTGAACCGGCTTATTGGGCGCCGGACGGTGTGCATCCGTCTCCAGCTGGTCACGCGCTGATTGCCCGGGCCTGGATGGAAACGATGGGTCTAGGCTTTAAGTAAAGCATTGGTGTGAAAAATGTGTACGTAAGTATGTATAGCCGGCCCTTCGGAACGCAGGAATATCAGGTTGATATATTCCTAAGAACGTTGAAGTCTGCGGGAAATGAAATTTAAGTTCATAAGAGCTCCGACAAGGATGAATCCTATCGGGGCTCTTTTTCATTGTGATAAGAAGTCGGCAGGCCCCCGAATATTGGGGGGGTTATAGTAATTTTGTATGTTATACAACATTGGGCGAACAGAATGCCTGAACCTGCTGATATTGTTGTAGATTCTACAACAATCCTTTTAGGAAAGAGGTAATTAGATGATTCCCAATCCCTATTGTTGTATTTCATGCAACAATTCGTCCTTCACCGCTATATCTCGGAATAAAGTTGCATTTAATACAACACTCACTGAACCTATTGGATGATATGAATAGTCACACCCTTACAAGTAAGTAGTTTCCTTCGAGTACTGACGCCGTACTGAAGACCGTCGGCATGTAACGTCGCATCGTGATGGAAGCTGCGCGCGGTGTATGTCTTACATCATAATGGACTGCTGAAATGCGCAAGAGCTATGTTTTGAGTAGAGCCTGTGTTAAAGCATATGAAAAATGGTATATGAAAAATGTATTGACTCTATCATTTAAATCCGATAGGATTACTTGTAATAAATTTGTGGTATTACATAACTAGGGGGAGAGAGAAATGAAGGGGAGTAAGTCGTGGTACAAGTTGACCAGCCTACTGTTATCTATTGTTATTTTGACAGCAGGCTGCGCCCAGTCTGGTAAAGAAAGCGGAAGTGCACCAAAGCCAGTAGCGAAAGTAGAGAACCTGCCAGCAGGTATAGCTGATAAAGAGGAAATTAAATTGATGGCAATCCGTAAAATCGGAGGCGATGATCATACCGCGCAATTCCTAGCAGGAGCCAAGCAAGAGGGCGAAGCTATGGGCTTTAAAGTAGATACGTTCTCTGCAAATAATGACTCGGCAAAATTCCACGATGCAATCGCTCAGGCAGCGGATAACGGATATGACGGAATTCTCCTGTCGCATGGTGATGATCCGGCCACCGTAGAAGATGTCAAGAAGCTGAACGCGAAGGGCATTCCTGTTGTTGCTTTTGACTCTGTACCGGAGCTTGCGGACATCAAGGGTGTAACCCTGACATCGCAGGATGATGAGGCGCTTGCCAAGTTTGCACTGGACAAGATGATTGAGGAGCAGGGAGCCGAAGCGAACATCGTTTATTTGTGGGTAGACGGATTCCCGCCGATGGTGCGTCGTAACAAGGTGTATCAGGAAACGCTTAAGAACAATCCAGGCATTAAGGAAGTAGAGCGTTTCGGCGTAGCCAGTGCTGACACCTCGGTCGATACGCAAAATGCGGTGGCTGCTATGCTCACGAAACATCCGAAAGGTGAAATTGATGCAATCTACGCCAGTTGGGACGCCTTTGCGATCGGGGCTGCAAGAGCATTGATCGAAGCAGGACGTACCGAGATTAAAATTTACGGTATCGACGTATCGAATTCGGATCTGGAGATCATGCAAAAGCCAGATAGCCCTTGGGTGGCTACCGCTGCAGTAGATCCGAAGATGATCGGAGCGGTCAATGTACGGCTGTTGGCGAAAAAAATTGCGGGTGAGGAAACGCCTGCCACGCACAATCTAGAAGCGACACTCATTGACCGCGCAAGTCTTGAGAAATCGAGCGAAGCGGTGAACATGGTCAATCTCAGCAATATTATTCCGGGCTGGGGCGCAAGTGACGACTTTGAAGAGGATTGGATGAAAGCCTTGAAGCAGGCGAACGGTAAATAACATGCCGCAGGCGCTCTTATCGTCCATTGATAAGGGCGCCCTATTTTTTCTGGAGGGAAGGTGATCCACATTGTCAAGTTCAATTACAGCTGACACCTCAGTGAAGGCAGACCCCTCAGTAATAGCAGATCTCTCTGCACCATTGCTGCAGATGAAACAGATTACGATCACTTTTCCGGGTGTGAAAGCTTTAACGGAGGTTGATTTTAAGCTGAAGGCAGGAACAGCACACGCGCTTATTGGAGCCAATGGAGCAGGCAAATCCACCCTGATGAAAATTCTTGCCGGAGCTTATGATCACTACGATGGCGAGATCTCGATTGAAGGGCAAAAGGCCAAGATATCCTCTCCCAAAGACGCCAAGGAACTCGGCGTTCAGGTCGTGTATCAAGAGGTGGATACGGCCCTTATTCATAATCTGACCGTAGCAGAGAACATTATGCTCGACCGTATGGTCCACGATATGGGCAAGCGTCATGTCATTAACTGGAAAGGGCTGCATCAGGAGGCACAAGCCATTTTGGACCGGATGAACATCCGGATCTCTACACTCAAGCTGGTTCAAGAACTGACCCTTGCAGAGAAACAGATGGTGCTCATTGCACGTTCCATTACGAAGCAGTGCCGTATTCTTGTGCTGGACGAGCCGACGGCTCCTCTTAGCCATAATGAAACAAATCGTCTATTCTCGCTTGTGAGGAAATTGAAATCGGAAGGAGTCGGCGTTATTTTCATATCTCACCGGCTTCCAGAGCTGTATGAGATTTGTGATGAAATAACCATTTTGCGTGACGGCAAGCGGATTGTGAGTGACAGAATAGCCAATCTGGATCAGTCTGAGGTCGTGGAGCATATGTTGGACGCCAGAATGGAGCAGCAGTTTCCTCATAAGAAGCGCACCATTGGAGAGCTATGGTTCGAGGCACACGGTATTCATGACCGGGGCAAGGTTCATGATGTGAGTTTGCATATTCGCCAAGGCGAAATTGTGGGTCTCGCAGGTTTGGTCGGAGCCGGTAAGACGGAGCTGTGCCGCGCGATATTCGGAGCTTCCAAGACCTCTTCAGGGGAGCTAAGACTTCATGGCAGGAAATTGCGCATTTCATCACCTTATGATGCTGTTCGGCAGGGCATTGTACTCGTCCCAGAGGAGCGGCGTCGTGAGGGTGTGTTCGTTGAAGAATCGGTTTCCGTCAATTTGACAGCAGTGGTGTTGTCTCAATTTTGTAGATGGGGTTCGTGGCTCAGTCCAGCGAAAGAAAAGAGTACTTCTGCCATGATTATAGATAACTTGGGTATCAAAACACCTAATGAACGAACGAAGGTAAGCAGCCTGTCCGGCGGTAATCAGCAAAAGATTGCCATAGGCAAGTGGCTGCTGGTGGACGCGGATGTGTACATTTTTGACGAACCGACCAAGGGAGTTGACGTCGGAGCAAAGCGGGATATTTTTGAACTGGTAGAGGACCTGGCTGGCCGAGGCAAATGTGTACTATATGCATCCAGCGAGTTGTCAGAGATCATCGGCATTACCGACAGGGTCTACGTCATGTATGACGGCAGCATCACGAAGGAGCTGGAGACTCGAGAAAGTAATGAAGAGGAGATATTGTTGTACTGCACAGGAGGCGGGTTAATATGAACACAGCAAGAGCACTGCAGGAAAAGCCGGTGCGCAGCGCGTTTGATTTTTTATACAAATACGGCACGATCATTACGGTAGTTGTGCTGATCGCGGTGTTTGGCATCCTTAACGACAACTTTTTAAATACGAGCAATATTATTAATATTTTGCGTTCCATTTCCATCGTCACGATCATTGCTGTCGGACTTACCGTGTCGCTTGCCGTCGGCGGGTTTGACCTGTCGGTCGGTTCCACGGCCTCACTTGCCAATGCGCTGGTCATTTCCTTATTTGTGTGGCATGGGCAAAATATCGGGGCGGGCATTGCCATCACGCTGGTGTTCTGTCTGGCCGTTGGCCTCATAAATGCGTTCTTGGTCATCAACTTCAAGATCCAGGATATGCTGATGACACTGGCGACGATGTTTATCTTTCAAGGTGTGGCGCTCACTTACACCCGGGGCGCGACGGTTTCCCAAAATATGATCATGCCAAACGGCGAATTCGCTGAAGGGAAAATTCCCGCGGTGTTCGAGAAGATTGGACAGGTTCCCTGGATTATTATCATTATGCTGCTCGTTGTTGTTGTAGTTCATTTGTTCCTGACGTACACGAAGCATGGGCGCTATATGTATATGATTGGAGGCAACCGCGAAGCGGCAGAACTCTCAGGCATTGCGGTCAGCAAATACCGACTTGCGGCTTATGTGATCTCAGCGCTTTTTGCAGCCGTTGGCGGCATTATTTTGGGCGCGCGCGTGATGAACGCCGAGGTGAATGCAGGCAGTCCTTATCTTATGGATGCCGTAGCAGCAGCGTTTATTGGATATTCTGTTCTTGGTGCTGGTAAGCCGAACGCGCTTGGAACATTTGTTGGTGCTGTACTAATCGGTATTTTGCAAAATGGTCTGATTATGCTGTCTGTCCCATATTATGCGATGGATATTGTAAAAGGCTCTGTGCTGGCACTGGCTTTGGCCGTGACCTATTATAAGAAAAAGTTTGTCTGAAACTTCCTAGTTTAAAGATGCAGGTCTCGTATTTATGATTCAATTGGATATGCTGTAAATCATGTAGAACCGTCCCGTAAAGGCAGATATGCTGCCACAGCAGGGCGGTCCTTTTGTTCTCGGAAGGAAATCATTGACACGATATCGAAACATAGGGGATGGAGTAACTGGCATGGTCAAAGATCCGCCTAATGGTCCATGATTTCAATAAACTTGCCACTCCATGTTAGAGATCATTGTTGACGGGTATAACTTGTATTCATTATCCTTGTAGAAGTGGTTTTACACATACCGCGAAAGGGGACTCATACTCATCATGAAAAAGACTACCTTTGTACAACCGGATCCTCAGAGCTGGTTGGACACATTCCATTTCTCCATTCCGATTAAGATTCGTTATTGTGAGACGGATATGTTGGGACATGTAAATAATGTAAGCTATTTTATGTATTACGAACAAGGACGGATTGAGTACTTCGAGAACCTGGGGCTAACAGAAGAGTTGTTTAGTGAAAAGGCTGTATCTGTTGTCGCGGATCTGGAGTGTCAATACATGGCGCAGATGTATCTCAAGGATCCTCTCATGCTGCATGTTAAAGTAGCAGAGATGGGCCGTTCCTCTATGGATGTGCAGTATGCCATCGTGGTAAACGGCCAGCTGAAGGCTGCGGGGCGCGGAACGATTGTGCTTATTGATACGAAGAGTGGGAAAAGCATGCCGATTCCGGATGAAGCACGCAAGATCATATCCACTTTTGAAGGATGGGAATAAACGGTTGGCGAGTACATCTAATATGATACAGGAAAGAAGGCGATGAATCATGAAAGTACGCTTTGGCATTATTGGCACCAACTGGATTACGGAACGTTTTATACAGGCTGCCATGGAAACTGAGCAGTTTGTCCTGACAGCAGTGCACTCCCGTTCGGAGGAGAAGGGCGCAGTCTTCGCGGCACAATACGATCATCCCCCCGCTGTGTTTACTGACCTGCAGCAGATGGTATCAAGCGATGTACTGGATGCCGTGTACATAGCGAGTCCCAACTCTTTTCACGCAGAGCAAGCGATCCTGTGTATGAATCATGGGAAGCATGTGCTGTGCGAAAAGCCGCTTGCTTCTAATCCGTATGAAGTACAAAAAATGATAGCCGCTGCCCGTGAAAACAATGTGCTACTTATGGAAGCTATGAAGTCGACTCTCATGCCGAACTTTAAGGCGATAAAGGATAATATGTATAAGCTCGGCCGGGTACGCCGTTATTTTGCAAGTTACTGCCAGTATTCATCACGGTATGATGCCTATAAGCAGGGTACCGTTCTCAATGCCTTTAACCCCAAGTTTTCGAACGGTTCACTGATGGATCTGGGGGTTTACTGTATTTATCCGATGGTGGCCTTGTTCGGAAGACCCGATGCAGTACAAGCTGTTGGGGTGTTGCTGTCCTCCGGAGTAGATGGAGAAGGCAGTATGGTGCTTCGTTACCCGAAGATGGACGCGGTGATCATGCACTCCAAAATTAGTCATTCCTATGTGCCTGCCGAGATTCAGGGTGAGAATGGCACGATGGTCATTGATAAGATCAACCAGCCTTATGATGTGAAGATACATTATAGGGATGGTACGATAGAGGATATTACACAATCACAGAGTCATGAGTCCATGTATTATGAGGTTAAGGAATTCATTGAGTTGCTGGAAACTGATAAGAGAGACAGTGTCATCAACTCCCTTGAAAATTCATTGATTACGGCCGAGATAGCCGCGGAAGCGAGGAAGCAGATCGGGCTTCGGTTCCCCGCTGACGACAATGCATGATTCTGGAAAAACAACAAAAATCTTATACCCATCCTATAACTCAAGCTGCAGAGTGCTTGGGTTTTTTTCTTTTTGTCACAAAATATAACAAGTTGACCTGCTATTTCCACTTTATATATGACGTTTGTCATACCCTCGACTTGACGTTTATGACTACAGCGTATGACAAAAGCTATCTATAATTAAAATAGAATAGTACGTATTAGGTGTCACAACGTACTCATGTGTCATATCGAGGAGGAAACCTGCAATGGCCCAACCCAATAACACCAATAACCTATCCAGCTTGAAAAAAACTGTAACTCCCTACGAAAAAATAGAGACGAAATCGAGTATCAGACAGATGTTTAATACTCTAGTGCCTCTGGTAGTGCTATGGTATGCCGCATATTTAAGTCTGTCCGTATCGTATTGGTTAACGATTCCTATAGCTATCGTAACCTCCGGGTTTGTAGTTCGGACATTTATTATATTTCACGACTGCTGTCACCAGTCTTTCTTCAAGAGCCGCCGGGCGAACGAAATTCTCGGCACCATTACAGGTGTGATCACGCTTGTTCCTTATCAAAAATGGAAGATCAGTCACTCCATTCACCACGCTACAAGCAGCAATCTTGATAAACGTGGAACCGGTGACATGTGGGTCCTCACGGTAGATGAGTATGCAGAAGCTTCATTCTGGACACGGTTTGCGTACCGGTTTTACAGAAATCCACTAGTTATGTTTGGACTGGGCCCGATTTTTATATTCCTGCTAACATACCGTTTTAATCGGAAAGGTGCGAAGCGCAAGGAGAAGATCAGCACCTATATCACGAACGTTTCTATTGTAGCGCTGTATGCGCTGCTCTGCTGGTTGATTGGATGGCAGGCCTTTGTATTGGTACAGGCTCCGGTCTTCTTTTTCTCCGGTATGATGGGCATTTGGATGTTCTATGTGCAGCATCAGTTTGAGGATACGTATTTTGAGCATGACGAAGAATGGTCATATATTAATGCGGCTGTTGAAGGAAGCTCGTACTATAAGCTGCCTAAGATGCTGCAATGGATTACCGGTAATATTGGTTTCCATCATGTACATCACCTGAGTCCGAAAGTTCCGAACTATAACTTGGAGAAAGCCCATGATGCGTCTCCACCTCTTCAAAAGGCAACAACGATCACCATCCGTACCAGCTTGAAGGCGCTGAACTTCCGGTTGTGGGATGAGAGCAGCAAGTCTTTAATCAGCTTTAAAGATATGAAGCGTAGGAAGCATACAAAGCCCAACACTGACACGCCTGCGTCAGCTGCAGAGCCTATACATCTGCCGAAAACAGGTCTACAGGGAAAGTAACGCTCTGGTCGACACGTTTATGATAAAATACAGGTAACAAAGATGAACAAAGGTGGGCGACCCATGCAGAAATGGCATCAAATTTTCCAGAGAAACACGGGCCTTAACCCGTACGTATGGGTCGTCTTTTATATCCTTCCTTTTTACTTTATATTCCGTTCTTCATCCACCTACGAAGTTGTGATCGGAATCATCATCATTCTTGTCTTTTTCGTATGTTATGTGCTTTCTTTTGTATCCAAGGGTTGGCTCGTATACTTCTGGACAAGTGTTCAGATCTTGATCTCGATTACAATGACATTGGTATTCGGCTATGTCTATTTCGCACTGTTTCTGGCATTCTTCATCGGGAATATTAAAAACCGGATCGGATTTTTCACGTTGTATTCCATTCATTTAGTTACAACTGTTATTTCGATTAATTACGGATTTGTATCGAAAACTCCCTGGTTTATTACCCAACTTCCCTTCGTGATCATCAGTGTAGTAGCCGTTATCCTGCTGCCAGTCACCACGTACAATCGGAATAAGAATGATATGCTTCAGATCCAGCTTGAAGACGCGAACAAGAAGATATCGGAGATGGTGAAGTTGGAGGAGCGGCAACGTATTGCACGTGATTTGCATGATACGCTGGGTCAAAAGTTATCTTTGATTGGCCTCAAAAGCGATCTCGCCAGCAAGCTCATTACGAAAAATCCTGCTCGGGCTCAAGCTGAGATCAATGATGTAAGACAAACGGCCAGAAGTGCCCTCAAGGAAGTTCGAGAAATGGTTACTGAAATGCGTGGCACCCGTCTGGAGGATGAAATATTCCGTATTTCTCAGATCCTGAAGGCGGCCCAAATCGAGTTTACACTCGAAGGCAATTCGGAACTGACCAACATATCGCTAATGAATGAAAATGTGCTTAGCATGTGCCTGAAGGAAGCCGTCAATAATATTGTGAAGCACAGCAGTGCCTCGGCCTGCTCCATTATGATTGAACCCGGCAGAACAGATCTTATCGTTACTGTGAAAGACAATGGAATTGGTATACCTAGTGAAACGGCTTATACCCGAGGAAATGGGCTTAGAGGCATGTGGGAACGGCTTGAATTCGTGAACGGGAGTATGGAGATGAAGTCCGATAAAGGAACCATTCTGGTGATAAAAGTGCCAAATGTTCTGAAACATCCAGAGAAGGAGGCAGGGATATGATTTCTGTAGTCATAGCGGAGGACCAACGGATGCTGCTTGGAGCACTTGCCTCCTTATTGGATCTCGAAGACGATATGCAGGTGGTAGGAACAGCGAATAACGGTGAAGATGCCGTTAAGCTTGTTCATCAGCATAAGCCGGATGTATGCATCATGGATATCGAAATGCCGATCAAGAGCGGACTTGAAGCAGCTGAGGAACTTAGGGGAATGGGGTGTAAGATTATGATTCTTACGACCTTTGCGCGTCCCGGATACTTTGAACGGGCTCTAAAAGCTGGCGCTCACGGATATTTGTTAAAAGACAGTCCCAGTGAAGAGTTGGCTACTTCGATCCGCAGCATCATGGACGGACGCCGCATTTATGCTCCAGAGCTGGTGGATGAGGCTTACGGCGAAGAGAACCCTCTGACACAGCGGGAGAAGGAAGTGCTTGGGCTTATTGCCGACGGCAAGAACACGAAGGAAATTGCAAGTGAATTGTTTATTACGACAGGTACGGTCCGCAACTACATATCTGTCATTCTTGATAAGCTTGGTGTCAGCAACCGGATTGAGGCGATCACCCGGTTCCAAGAAAAGGGCTGGTTTAAATAATTTTCATTTGCCATAAAGAGCCGATTAACGGTTCTTTTTTTTGTCAAATAAATGAATTTTTATACATTTTTTTGTATTCGTGGTTAGGTATCTTGATGAAAAAATATTTATGAGAATAGGACACGTAAATTTTGGGAATAATATAATGATTGAAAAATAAGGTGTTTTATTTTCTGTGATTTTATTATCAATAAAATAATTTTCGTTTGAATTAATGAGCTTGCTCTGTAAATGTATGCATTATTTCTGTATAATATAGAATGATTGCCGATAAGTCACCATTAAGGAGGAGGACGAACGTTGTATGGACCACATGATATTTGAAGTCGGTACGGCCCTTATGCTTATTGCCCTTGCTTCAGTTCTAGCAGGCAAGCTAAAATTTTCGATCATTCCATTTCTTATCGTACTTGGAATGTTGGTCGGCCCTCACGCACCAACTATCGGAATATTTGACTTTAAGTTCATTGAAAGTCAAAGTATTATCGAGTTTTTAGGGCGGATTGGAGTTTTGTTCTTGTTGTTTTATCTGGGCTTGGAATTCTCGGTTCAGAAATTAATTAAGTCTGGCAAAAATATTGTATATGGTGGAACTGTTTATGTAGTACTGAATTTTGTACTCGGGATCGGATATGGTTTCTTATTCGGTCTGCCGCTGTATGAAGTTTTGATTATTGCAGGTATGCTTTCCGTTTCATCAAGTGCTATCGTAGCGAAGGTTTTGGTTGATTTAAGACGTACCGGTAACTCGGAAACCGAGTTGATACTCGGAATGATTTTGTTCGATGATATTTTTCTGGCGGTATTTCTGTCCGTCATGTCGGGACTGCTGCTTGGAGGAGCTACTTCAGTAGGAGCAACACTCTTATCGGTATCCATCTCCATAGGATACATGCTGCTGTTCTTCTTGATTGCAAGAAAGGGTACACCGATTTTAAATAAGATTCTTAATATCTCATCGAGTGAAATATTTATCATCGTTGTGTTTTCTTCACTATTCTTTATCGCTGGTTTCTCCGAGACGCTGCACGTGGCAGAAGCGATCGGTGCGCTACTGTTCGGGCTCGCTTTATCGGAAACGGAGCATAGCAAACGAATTGAGCATCTCGTTGTACCATTCCGGGATTTCTTCGGTGCAATCTTCTTCTTCAGCTTCGGATTGAGTATAGATCCGCTGGCGCTTGGAGATGCGTTATGGATGGCACTTGGAGCTATTCTACTTACGGTCATCTGCAACTTTGTAGCTGGGATGATGGCAGGAAGGAATGCAGGTTTGTCTCATAAGTCTTCCGCTAATATCGGACTTACAATTATGGCAAGAGGAGAATTTACAATTATCGTAGCTAACTTGGGGATAGCCGGTGGATTGGCTCCTATACTAAAACCTTTCTCTGCACTATATGTTTTGGTTCTCGCTATAGTCGGTCCATTGTTAACAAAAGAATCAAAACATATTTACAAAGCACTGAACAAAGTGTTTAAATGGAGCGAGCCAAAAATTAACGTAAAAGAAAATGGCTAATAAGTGCTACGAGACTACTAAAGTGTGTTATCTTCATGGTATGAGTTTTTGATGAAGGCACAGAATATGCAGTTGAACGGGAGGATTCAAAGAATGAGTATGATCAGAGAATCCGATCTGCCTGGGATCGGTAAGAAATTTCAAGTGAATACGAGATCTGGAGATAAACTGGTTATTGTTATACATGATGATGGCCGCAGAGAGCTGTATCATTTTGAAGATAATGATCCGGATGAGAGCATCTCGATGGTTTCGCTGGAGGACGATGAGGCCCGTCAGATCGCGGGAATTATCGGAGGAATGACGTATAAGCCGAAAGCGCTGGAGACAATTGAGGTATCTCTTGATGATTTGATTATTGAATGGTTCCGGATCGAACCCCACTATAAAGCCGTGGATAAGACGATCGCAGAGCTGCAAGTACGCCAACGTACCGGAGCTAATGTTCTGGCCATTGTGAAAAAGAATGAGCAGAAGATAAATCCCGGGCCGGAGGATCGGCTAACAGCCGGATCCACACTAGTTCTCGCAGGAGAGCGTAAGCAGATTAAGCAGGTGAAAGAACTTTTGACCAATGGCTAATGTTATTTGAATGCATGAAGCAAAGGGGTGTCCCAAAAGGTCATATTGACCTGGGACGCCCCCTTCTTTCTGTTGTGAGACGCTGCGCGAACAAATCGTTCCTACGATCGCTCTTGCCCCTGGATTTCTCAAATTGTTTTTAATGGAAGAAATTCGGGGACAAAGGAGCGTATGCGACCGAGCTTTAGATTATGTAAGATTTATCGGCAAAATAAAAGAAAGCAATTGAAGATTTTTTGCGGGCGGTGGTAGCTATCTCGACCACCACCGGATAGGCTGCTTGAAAAATCTTGTCATCCAGACGATTAACGGTAGCATTAACAATACGAACAAGGTGATTTTGGAGGATATCTTCTTCCAGATCTTTTGGCAGACAGAATTGGTCCATGGTATATTGAATGTACAAAGAAATTGCTCCTTAAGATGGTTGCAAGACACTTCCATTTTACCAAAGGGCGGTTTCTTTTTGTCTATGTTTTAAAATGGATATGTACCAAACGGGCAAATGAATGCAGGCGTCATCGCCAAGCGAAGTCAAGGAATACACACTCAGTCCAGAAGAATTGGCTCCTATAGTCGGAAAGTCTATTCCGGCATCTCATAGAAATTAACAAGGGGGTGAACCCTTGTCGGCAATGGTTCATTAAGGAGGAGGTTAGAATGGACTTCTAAAATATCTACCTCCCTACCCAATATGTGTAACGATGGCCTGCAATACCGAAAACGAACCCATTATCACACCGAGCATTATTGCGATTACAGCCCTAAATTTAATTTTCAATAAGTCAATATCATCTTGCTCTACATCGTCAGGAATTCCCTTGAACATTCGTAACCAATCATTATCTGGATTAATGAAGACATACAGACCGAACAAAATGATCAGAACGTTAATCGATATGATCAGAACATCGAGTATTAGTAAAAACATAAGATCAACCCCTTACTGTTAAATACGCAGGAACTAAATGGAAGTTCCGGTAAATAGGAGGTAAAATGAATCAGAGGATTTAGGAGGTGTGGAATGAATAGAGACTGGCAAGAAGATATGGAATATTGTAATGGGTTTGATGACGGAGGACAGTATTTAGTTTGGCCTGAAGTTTTAAAGCACTGGCTCCAGCAAGCAGCAACTGAGAAAAAACGTGCAGATAAACTCGATAAAGCAGTAAAAGAAGCCATTGAAATTTGTGAAGGCATGAAAGACTCTGATGACCCTTTAGAGATCCTTGAAAAAGTGTTGATTCAAATGCAATTAGTCGTGTCCCTTCCAAGGGAGTGCGAAGCATAAGAAAAAATGCAAGGAATTGGTGAACGCAAAGACCCCCACATCCTTGGCCGGGGCGGGGGTCAATCAATCGGTAATATATTCCTCTCAATAATTATAGCATAAAGGGGATTGAGGGGAATGGCGATGGCATGGGGGCAACGGGAACTCTTTCCAACAGCAAATGAAGCAGAGATCCAGCGAACAAAATTCCTGCTCGGAAAATATAAAGAGATGACGATTCTCATGCAGGATTTTGAAAAATTCGAAGAAGATTTAAAACAAGTGGCCATTGATGGCGAAGCAGCTCGTCGCATCGATCAGGAGGATATGCATGCTGATAAGACGGCCAATGCTACAATTCTGATTGAAAAGCAGCGTTGGGTATTTCAACAGTACCAGTTTTATACGCACCAGCTTCGGCGGGCTTGGGCACTCATTCAAGATGAAGAAGCGAAGCGCGCAGTCGATTATCGGTACATCCAAGGGTACTCTTACAAGGAGACGATATTGTTCTTTAGGCGTAGTCTAAGTGACAGTACGATCCACCGCAAGATATCAGAAGGTATAGAGAGCATAGCAATACTTTAAAATTAATTGGTTTCTTTTAAATTGATAATAAGGACTTCTAATGGATCAAGGCAGCCCGAGATAATATTGACTATTGGCTGCCTTGTATATATTATCAAGCTTCGTTTTTTAAAAAGTCACCCGTCAAAGCAAAGTATAAAAGATCTGCAGCCATCTCCAAATTTTCATGATAGTCTTCAGCATATAGAATTGGAAACCACTTATCATTAAATTTTGATTCTGGATGCACAATATTTACTCTAAGGTTATATGCATCTTCTAACATCGACGAATATCCTGGTGCATAGCTAAAAGTTCTTTCGATAGCCTGAATAGTTTTTTTAAAGTTGAAATTTTCGTCTCCAAAAAATCTCCTATTAATTAGTCTTAAACAGCCTTCGAGACCAAAAAACAAATTAGCACAGGCATCTTCCATAAAAATGTAGTCCGGACTATATGCTAAATATTTTGATTTTATTAATAAGAATGCTGTTCTGAGTGCTAATTTATCGCGTAGTTTAAAATTATTATTGTAAAGCCGTATTTTTTTGAAATCTATATCTTCTGTTCTGAAAGCATATTTAGTATCCCTTATAAGAGCTGATTCATAACGTGAAGGTTGTAAAAAGGAGAATATATGTAATAAAGCAGCGGCTCGATACGGTGTTTCTTCGTTAAAGTTTTTTGATTTGTGAAACAAAAATTCTGGTATATCACAGTAAGCATAATTTATTGGTATATTACAGGATCCGTAATTTAATATTAACGATAAAGAAGAAATGGTTTTTACTTCTTCTCGCAGAATATTTCCCAAGGTCAGCTCAGAAAGTTCTGTTTCGCCAGTATGTCTACGTGAGTTTCTTGTAATAAGATAAGGAAATCCATTTGCAAAGCAATACAAGCTGTTTTTGGTTTTTAATTCATGTCCAAAAACATAATTTGACGGAAGTACTTTTCTTACTCTTATTAAACTTCCTGGAGACTGCTCGATTGACTTCAAAACAGTAAATGCAATCTTTGATTCTTCTCGCCAATCAAACTTGAATGCTAGATCCCTAACCAAGTCGATTACTACTAAAGGGTTAGATGCATATTCATATATAAATCGATCACCACTGGGTAGGCCAAGCTTATTTATGACAGTTGTTCTTACTAACTCCTCATTTTTATACATCGCATGTTTTTTATAATAATCTAAATTTTCGATTAGTATGTTAAAAGTATTATTTCTGGTGTATTCTCTCGTGAATGAGTCCATAAAAATTCTCCTAAATTGTATGTTAGAAAATTGAATGTTGATTGATAGTCTAATGAAGATAAGTACATGATAGTATGGAATTGTAGAAAAAGGCGAGAATGACACGCACGGCTGCATGAATGCAGCATATGACCGGGGCGTAAATCTTCTCGCTTTTTCTATTGTTATTTTGTTGTTGTCACAGTAGACGCTGGCCAGTTCTTAGGAAGGTTCTTTATATTCTCATCTGTTTGATCAAAAGCCCAAATTATTCCTTTGATAAACAGCACACAAGCCAGAGCTGAGATTAGTATAATTAATACGAATTTATTCAACTTCTCAAGCAAATACAAACAATCACCTCCATATATAGAATTTCGTCAACATGGAGGAAAAACCTTCCTTGTTATTAAGATCAAACAAGACCTTGGGTTTTAAAACTATATCTCAGATTCTCTGATGTTGAAATAATAAGAATCATTGAGGGATTGAGAGAAATAAGAAGAAGGGTATAGAATTGACTCACTATGCAAATTGACTCCAATTTCTGCAGTTCGTTAAAATGGTCTTGTTCTTCCTCTCTAGATACTAAGTGCAGATGCTTTTAAAGCAAAGAGCGCAGCGTTTTTGCTGCGTCCGGTACGGCCGCCATTCTTTCAAAAGCGGTATGCAAATGCTTAAAAATGTAATAATATCGCAGAAATGCGTACATAAATCGATAGTAGTCGTCCATTCTTGGGCGGCTTTTTTATTTTATCTGAAAGGTGATTTTTATATGGTAAGGAAGCTCAAAAGGCAGTATACTGGTTCGAAGCAGACTGATAAATGCAAAGGTTGTATCTGGGGGAAATGGGAAGGAACGAAACAGTTCTGCAGCAAACAGCGGTGTGTAAAGAAGGGAACTCCCTGCTAATCGTCGAAAAGAGTCGATAGGAGGGATTAATTTTGGTAGAATTTTTCAACAGCATTGATGCTAATGCATGGATACAGACATTTGGGGGATTTATTGGAGCGGCTTTGGCCGGTATAATTGCCGTGATTTTATTTAAAAAACAAATTGCATATCAAGATAAAAAGGAAAGAATAAAGGAGTTAGAAAATTCGGTTAAAACTTTCTATGTCATAGATAGTTGGCTCGATTCAGCTGCTGCATCAGTGTATGACGTTTATGGATTGATTGAAGGTGATACTGAATATTCTCCTTCACAAAAAGTAACATTGCTCGAAAGATTGATTTCTGCTCTTAACTTCTCAATTATTAAATTAAATCAGGTGAATGATGACTACATTCCACAAGAAATATATAAGGATTTTCTAGAGATGAAGTCCTTTTTAGAATTATGTGAAGTTGAGTCCAATATTCAGTTAGGTGTTTACAAAGAAGGTAAAAATCATCTTTACAGTGATTTTAGAGAAATTGCATTTAAAATATCAGAATATCGTTTAAAAATCAAAGATTTTAATTCAAAACAGATTATTGAATTAGATAAACTTCGTAATTGAAGTTTAACATTCCAGCGTTTTTCTTATTTCCTATAGTCACCTGGCCTTCTCAGTTGTTCTAAGAATCGGCGATGAACAGAAAACGGCAGAGAAGGGGCATAGTGTTGGCGTATGCTCCTATATGTCGTGCTTCAATCATGTAGAAACCAACTCAACACAAATAAGAGAAGTAAACTTCCGAGTTACATGGTATTTTTATTGTTGGAGGGAATGTGCATGAGTAATGAGAAAGATGCATTATCAGCATTAATCCAAATTCCTAAAGCTTTGATTGAGAGTGTGCCTGTTGTTGGACCCTTGATAGGTTATGTTTGCGAAGATTACGCTAATAGGCAATTGTCAAAGTTAGAGGAGTTTCGAGTTGGAGAGGCTGCTAAATACTGTATAGGAAAGATAGAATCGAAAATTCAAAATGGATTCACTCCTAGAGATGACGACAGGTTCTTTGCAAGCAATGAAAACTATCGTTCAAGCGCGGAGGAAATTTTCGAGGGTGTGTTGACAAAGTGTAAATTAGAACATGAACAAAAGAAATCAAATTATATAAGCAATCTCTTTGTGAATGTAGCTTTTGAAAAGGTAAGTGTAGCACAAGCAAATTTTCTTTTGAAATTAGTCGGAACAATGACATACAGACAGCTTTGTTTAATAAAGCTTTTCTATCAAAACAAAAACAATGTTCTGGGACTTAAAACAACGGAAACTGTGATGTTTTTTTCTGAAAATATTTCGATTCTTCAAGAAATCTTCGAGTTAACTCAATTGGGGCTTGTACAAAAACTGATGGCTGAAGCAGATAAAACTAATGCCACTTGGAGAGATGCACAGCTCCTATTACAAAATTCGTTTAATGCTATGTTCGGGTGGGATGAGGTAATTCCTGGATGCATGGAACTAACTGCTCTAGGGGAAACCGCATATAAACTTTTAAGTCTCGAAGAAATGTCTGTTTTAGAGATTGAAAATCTAATAAAAGAATTAAAATAAACGTGATATCTATATATTAAGAGTCCTTGAGTAGCGGGGCTCTTTTTTATGTTAGGAGAGATTTACGTAATTGCTATTAGGAGCGGATAAAGATGAATATCAGAGTCATATCAATAGATCAAATTAATGCAGCAGCTTATAACCCGAGAGTGAATTTACAGCCGGGAGATCCTGAATATGAAAAGTTGAAGCAGTCCATCGCAACTTTTGGGTACGTTGAACCGATTGTTTGGAATGAACGAACCGGGAACATGGTTGGCGGCCATCAAGCGTTACAAGATCATGGTTAACGAGCAGGGCTGTACTGAGCTGGCTGTATCCGTTGTAGATCTGGACGATCGACAGGAGAAGCTGCTGAACATTGCCCTAAACAAAATATCAGGTCGGTGGGATGAGGGAGCACTCGCTTGGTTGTTGGAAGACCTGCAGGTGAGTGGAGCTGAACTTTCATTGTCTAGTTTTGACCAGGGTGAGTTTCAGGACCTGATCAGCACGCTGCCGGACGTACCGGAAGTTGAGACACCGGTAGTTGAGGATGATTTCGACGTCCAACGAGCCTTAGATAATATCAAGGAACCGGAAACCCGCCGGGGTGACGTATGGCAGCTTGGTCAGCATCGATTAGTATGCGGGGATGCAACGGATCCGGAAGACGTTGCACTGCTCATGGATGGTAAGAAAGCAGCGCTTATTGTTACCGATCCACCGTATAATGTGGCTGTAGAAAGCACGTCATCTCGTTTAGCCGCCGATGGCCGTAGTAGCATAATGAACGACGACATACCCGCAGAGGAATTTGCGAGCTTTTTGCAGCTGTGTTTCAGAATTATTCAGCAGTCATGGATCCAACTGCAGCGATATATGTATTCCATCCATCGTCTTACCAGCGTGACTTCGAGGATGCCATGAATGCTGCTGGCATTACGGTTCGGACGCATTGTGTCTTGGTAAAGAATGCTGCTTCTTTCGGGTGGTCCCAATACCGTTGGCAGCATGAACCTGTATTTTACGGGCATATGCGAGGCAAAGCTCCCGCCTAGTACGGAGACCGCCGGCAGGCTACAGTATGGCGTTCAGGATTACCTGGTGAGGATCCGGAACCGTCAACGGTGTGGGAAGTGTCCCGCGGCGATGTATCGAAGTATGTTCATCCTACCCAAAAGCCGCTCGAGCTGCTGGCCATACCGATCGGCAACAGTAGCCAGCCCGGTGATGATGTAGTTGACTTCTTCGGCGGATCCGGCAGCACGCTGATGACCTGTGACCAGCCTGACCGAAGCTGCCGAACGTTGGAACTTGATCCAGTGTTCTGTGACGTCATTAAGCGTAGATATCAGGAAGCGACCGGCATCGAGCCTGTCCTACTTCGTCGTGTTGATCCTACAGCTTAAAAATAATATAGATTCATTTGACTATTGATTCTCTTAATTAAGCTAACAGGCAGTTTAGCTCAATAAATGTGTGGCAGTTGGGTATGTATATAGAGCCTATTGTCCTTATAGATTTTCTGCAAATTACTATCTATCCTTTATCTGATTGCTGATGCTGGTAGTGCTTTTCGGGTAAATAAAACCGAGTTTAAACAAACCTACACTAAAGCTGACTGAGTGCTGTGCGCTGCCAGTGGCGTAACAATCTATGCTATGGTACCATTTACCTATTGAGAATTGTAGAATTTGTGTATTGGTGAATTACAGGTATTTCTCAATCGTTACACTACATATTGACACCAAAGATTATTAACAGCCTAGGCAATGATTTTATAACTTTATTTTGTAAATGTTTCCATAAAATCCATGAGAATAGGGAAGGTTAAAATGCCAAAACATTTGTTGCAGTATGACATATTGATTTCATGTACAACGGAAGTTTCTTATGAAATAGAAATTATCAAAGAATGTATCGAGCGATTTAATCGAACCATAGGTTCGGATAAAGGAATTATATTAAATTCAAAGCACTGGTCTACTAATTCCTATCCCGAATCAGGTGGCAAGCCTCAAGCTCTACTAAACAAGCAATTTGTACTTGAATGTGATTTGGCGGTAGGGGTATTTTGGACAAAATTCGGAACACCTACAGAAAATTACGGTTCGGGAACTGAAGAGGAAATTGAAGAGTTGTTGAAAATGGACAAACAAGTGTTTGTCTATTTTAGTGATGTAGCGAAACAACCATCCCAAGTAAACCGAAACCAGTACGAAAAGGTATTGCAATTTAGAGAGAAGTATCAAGACAGAGGGATTTACTGGACGTATTCAAGACAAGAAGAATTTCGAGACCTTCTTTTCAACCATCTCTCTATGCATTTTTTGAAAGTTACAAAAGATGATGAGAGCGTAATTAAACCTGAAAATGAAACCAGTTCTCTTTCCATTATTGGGGTAGCCAAAGATGAAGTTGCAGATAACCCGGTAGCCTATAAGAACAATTATCTCCAGTCTAAGTTCATGGAAGATATTATTAACAGTGCCAAGGAAATGGTGGAACAAATAAAAGGCATATCTATCCCTTACGTAGTGAAGAATGAACCCGCTGTGCTTGATTCTGTCGAAATAAATAACATTCAAAGCTATATGAATCAATTAAATATCCCAGGTATATCTATGGAAAATGTGACGTTACCTGAAGTGTATAAATCTACGATAATTAACTTTATGGAAAAGGAATCGTTGTCATGTGACGATGAGTTCTTCCATATCGGGGAATTAATGAGACAAAAAGTTGTTTTTAGTCTTCCTTTTGGTGGCGGAACACCTAATCTGAGCGGAACAGATGATGAACAGGAAAAATACAGGTTGATCCAAAAACTGTACTGGGAAATCAAAAAGTATAAAGAATTTGGAAGGTTCTTCGGTGTATTGGACAACAAGTATTTCGTTGACTTGGCATTGACCAACAGAGGTACAAAGTTTGACGAAGATGTTGATGTCAGATTGTACTTCCCTAAAGGAAGTCTTTGTTTGCCAAGTCAATTGCCTGAACCTGACGATGAGGTAATAGAAATGGGAGATTCATTCTTCGATCTTTTGTATACCAGTCGAAGGAGTCCTTTCATTTCCGATTATGATGATCGTCCGGTATCTCAAGTGTATTTCGGAGTTCCCTCGGTACTTAACTCCTATGAAGAGAATTTGAAGAGAAAGCGGAGTAAATATCGTTCAAAGTTTGATTCGATATTTTGTTATGATGTCCATGAGCGGGATAATATTGATGTGATTTCTTACAAGATAAATTACATTAAACATGGAACAGCGATATTCTTTCCGTCTAAGATTATCATGAACCACATCCCCAACAAAATCACTTTCGAAGTTTCATCCAAATATTCACCAAACCTGGTGAAGGGTGAACTCCATATCACCGTGCCAGAATAAACGTAATCAAACATGTAAATACGAACTGGAATTATGTTGTTGAGTTAACTGGGAACGATAGTTGATAAATAAACCATTGTTGAGCAGGCTGCGGAGTCTGCTCATTTTATTAAGCTAACGGGCAGTTTAATGCAACAAGAGCCCAACACTATGAAATACAACTGAAGGAATTTCAGGAAATATGAGGAATTCTATTTTTACCCCCTATGGGAGATATCAGTAAAGTGAGGGAGATACAATGAGTCAAACCGTAAATAAATTGGAAAAAGAAATAACAAAAAGAGTGCGGATGAAATACCTCTTACATTTGCCAGATCATTATGAACAAGAATCCTCAATTAATTGGCCTTTAATCTTATTTCTTCACGGGGCAGGTGAACGTGGAGATGATCTGGAGTTGGTAAAAGCACATGGAATTCCTATGATAGCAGAACGCGATCCTTCTTTTCCATTCATTACGATTTCCCCTCAATGCCCGGAGGATTCTTTTTGGAATGCTGAACAAGACGGATTGATGGCATTAGTAGATGAGGTTATTGCAAACTACAACGTAGATCCAGATCGGTTATACTTGACGGGGCTAAGCATGGGTGGTTATGGGACGTGGCACTTAGCAGCAGAATATCCAGGAAGGTTCGCGGCTATCGCTCCAATATGTGGTGGAGGTAACCCCAACCGGATACATGAACTAATAGGAACACCCACCTGGGCATTCCATGGCGCAAAGGATGATATAGTTCCTATTGCTGAATCAAAAGAAATGGTAGACTCACTTCGCGAAAACGGTGGAAATGTCTCTTTCACAATTTATCCTGAGTCGAATCACAACTCCTGGACAGAAACATACGATAATCCGGAATTATATAGCTGGTTTCTAGGTCATTCTTTAATGGTAAGGAAATGAAGTTGTTTTACACTAACGGGACACGATAGCACCATGAAAACAGGCTGCCGAGATCATCGGCAGCCTGTTCAGCTAACGGGCAGGAGAATTCAGAAGGAGATTGCTTAGTAAACCAAGAAATATATGTTAACAATCAATTTTATCTGGGGGGAAATAGGTGTCTGATTTAACACTGAAGCAATTGCAATCAATACTTAAAGAAAAGGATTATAAGCCTGAACTTAAGCAGGCATACTTTCTGAAATTGATCGAGGAAATAGGCGAATTAGCTGAGGTTTTAAGGAAAGGTAAGCGGCTAACTGATCAGAGCACGATAAAAGGAACCATTGAAGAAGAACTGTACGATGTACTCTACTATGTTACTTGCTTAGCTAATGTGTACGATATTGATTTAGAGAATTGTCATCAATTAAAAGAAGCGATTAATAAAGAAAAATACAGTTAAGGGATTAAGCTAACGGGACACTATAGTTTAGAATCAACCGCCTATATGAAGTGACCCCATAAAGTTAGACACGTTATTCCATTAGGCGATTTGTTGGGCATGAGTTCGGTACTGTACCGGACTCATGCCTTTTAGTTTCGCTTTAATTCGCTTGTTATTGTAATAATCGATGTATTTTGATAGCTCTTGTTTAAAATGCGCAATACTTTCAAATTCCATTAAATACAGCAATTCAGATTTCATGATGCCAAAGAAGTTTTCAATAACAGCGTTATCGTAGCAGTTAACTTTGCGGGACATACTTTGCTTGATACCACGTTCTTCGAGAGCATGACGATACTGTTTCATCTGATAGTGCCAGCGACGGAACGTGATCGGACCGCTCAAGCGCATGCTGACGAGCCAGGGCTACAGCGTCCATGATACGTCCTGACGATCAGCCGCGGGCTGGTGGCCAACTACTTTTTCCTGTTTGGCGGGAAGGACGAGCGCAGCCAGGACTTGAATCAAGGTATAACGCTGGCCGGCATGTTTTTTGACGAGGTGGCTTTGATGCCTCAATCGTTTGTCAATCAGGCCATGGCGCGCTGCTCTGTTGAAGGCCGGAAATATTGGTTCAACTGCAACCCGGCGAGCCCGTACCATTGGTTCAAAGTAGAATGGCTCGATTAGGCTATCGAGAAGCGTGAGCTGCATCTGCATTTCACGATGGATGATAACCTGTCGCTGTCCGAACAGATCAAAGACGGCTACCGCCGGCTGTTCAGCGGCGTATTCTATAAGCGGTATATTCTTGGCTTGTGGGTGCTGGCGGAGGGCGTTATATACGACAAGTTTGACAAAGACGAGCACGTTGTACCGACTGAGGAACGGCCATTCACCCAATATTATGTCAGTTGTGACTACGGTACTCAGAACCCGACTACATTTGGGCTATGGGGTCAAAGTCAGAGCATCTGGTACAAGGTCAAAGAATACCACTACGACGGCCGGGCGCGCAGCCGGCAGAAAACGGACGAGGAATACTGCGATAATCTCATAGAGTTTGTAGGCAAGCTGCCGGTTAAGGGAGTCATTATCGACCCTTCGGCAGCTTCTTTTATTGCAGCCATCAAGAAGCGCGGCATCCTGCGTGTTATCAAGGCGGCCAATGAGGTCGTAGACGGCAGTCGGGACGTCGCATCTGCCCTGGTGGAGGGGCTAATCAAATACAACGACTGCTGTAAAGAGATATGAAGCAGCGGAGAGGACGAAACGATTCCGGAGAAGCGGCAGCGGTAAAAGTTTTCCAAAGGAAAGCTCGCATCGAAAGCATATGCTCCTTTGTCCCCGAATTTTTCCCGTTAAAAAATAATTCAAATAATTCGGGGGCAAGAGCGATCGTAGGAACGATTCGTACGCGCAGCGTCTCACAACAGAGATATCTATATCATTTGTTATTTGCATGCAAGGGAATATAAATCTGGACAGAGTACTTTCCCCTGTTGTGAGTAAAAACTTAAGCAATTGTTAAGAACTTAGGAAGTATAGCGTTAAGAACTGTCCTGTATAGTAGGTTAAGCTGCTTCATTCTGAAGCGGACGACCTAGTTATACCGGAGGGAATAAGCTATGATGAATAAGTCTGATCTACAGAAGAAGCGAGAAAATATTCCTGAGCTGCAGTTGGTACGAGCATTCGCCATTCTAGGGGTGCTGTCTGTCCACTCCACTTCGTATGCATCCACAGCAATGACGGGATCCAACTACTTCTTCCTATACAATTTCATGAACATATTTATGAAATACGGGACGCCAACGTTTATTTTCTTGAGCAGCTTTGTACTGTTCTATAATTATTACGAACGGCCATTGACGAAAGAGCTGATTGGCGGATTTTTTAAGAAAAGAATGCTATTTATAATCATTCCTTACATCGTGTTCTCTGCACTTTATTTCGGACTGCTGCATATGCTCCACTATCAAGATCGCTCACTACAGGATACAGTTGAAAGCTTTATAGGCAAGTTGTTGACGGGAAAGGCTTATACACATCTATACTTTGTATTCATCAGCATTCAGTTCTATGTGTTATTTCCGATTATCTTATGGCTATTTAAAAAGGCTCCGCTGCTGACCCGATGGGCGATCCCAATCGGACTTGCCGTGCAATGGACTTTTGTTTTGCTAAATAAATACTACTGGCAAGTCCCGAATAAGGGGAGTTGGTCTCTATCTTACATGGCCTATTTCATGCTGGGCGCTTGCATCGGCATTTATTATCCGAAGCTTAAGGGCTGGCTGACCCTGAGCCTGGATAAGGCTACATGGTCTCGAATGATTGGCTGGATTGTTTTATGGACTTGTTGGGCTGCGGCCGGATTAACTCATGTATACTTGTATTACAACTATCGCTTGTACGGTGCCATGTACAATTCCACGTTATACGAGCTGATGTGGAACCTGCATACGTATTTAGGGGCGCTCACACTGCTTCAATTGGCCTTTGTCGTGTACCGGAAAGCACCCCGTGGACTTACTTCCACGCTGGAACGGCTTGGCGCGCTTTCGTTCGGTATTTATCTGATCCATCCGTTCTTTCTGCTTCTGTACAGGCAGTACCCGCCGCTAAGCGGTAGTCCGATTATTTCACATATTTGGTATGCAGGCGGGTTCATATTCGCGCTCTGCTGTTCCTGGATCGTTGTGGCACTTACGGTACGCTATGTTCCTTTCTCATGGATTCTTTTTGGCAATATTTCAAAAACCAAGAGAAGTCATACCCGTAGGGAGAAAAGCCTCATAACTATAGAAAACAGTAATTGATAGCAAGAATCGATTTTTCCACAAGGAGGAGCTATGGCTGGAATAACAATATTAATGGTGGATGATGAGACTGAAATCATTAAACTAATGGATATTTACGTAAAAAATGAAGGCTACACACTGCTCAGTGCATCCAATGGCCTTGAAGCGTTGGATATACTAAAAACGCATAAGGTTGATCTCATTATTCTGGACGTCATGATGCCACAAATGGACGGCATACAGGCATGCATGAAAATCCGTGAGGAGAATAATACACCGATTATTATGTTATCCGCCAAAAGCCAGGAAATCGATAAAATCTCCGGCCTGAGCATTGGAGCAGATGATTATGTAACCAAACCGTTCAGCCCGTTGGAACTGATTGCGCGTATAAAATCCCAGCTGCGCCGTTATAACCAGCTTAATACTAAGCCTGTTCAAGACGAGAATGAGATCCAGATCGACGATTTGACCATCAATATCGCATCTCATCGTGTAACCGTGGAGGGCAGAGAAATTAAACTGACCCCAAGAGAGTTTGCCCTGCTTCATATGCTGGCTGTTAACAGAGGGCTTGTTTTGAGCATGGACAAGATTTATGTCGAGGTATGGAATGAGCCATTTATGGAATCCAAAAATACGGTCATGGTTCATATTCGAAAGCTTCGTGAAAAAATCGAAAAGGATCCGCAGCGTCCGAATTACATAAAAACGGTATGGGGGATCGGATATAAGATTGAGTAAATGTCAAGCAGAGGTGAAGGCATATGAGAAATAAATTACTCCATACGGTCCGCTGGAAGCTCATCCTTCTGCTGTTGTCCAGCATCGCTATTACAGCTCTGTTCCTTCTTATTTTGTACTCACTGAGCACTTTTATCGTTGGAATAGAACCCATCAATTATCCGCTTCGCTTCGTCATAAATAATATCGGGTCTCTTCCGGTGATGATCACTATCGGCATTGTGGTGTTTTTTGTCAGCATTTATATGAACAGCAATCGTTTCGTGCGTAATCTGCAAGAGATTGAAACAGGTATGCAGGAGATTTCTAATGGGCGGTTTGACTATCAAATTAAGATCAAGTCTCATGACGAGATCGGTAAGGTGGCGGACAGCATTAACCATATGACGGAGCAGCTTAATTCTTATTTGGAGGAAATTACACACGGATTGCGGGAGATAGCGAAAGGTAATTTTAATATTGAAATACCGGTTGATCCGGGCAGTAAGCTCGGCGAGGTGGCAGACAGTATTAATCAGATGAGCAGACAGTTGAGCCATTCTATTCAGGAGGAGCGTAACGCGGAGAAAACGAAGAATGATCTTATAACCGGCGTTTCGCATGATCTCCGAACCCCGCTGACTTCCATACTCGGATTTCTGGAGGTCATTGAGGAAGACCGTTACCAGGACGAGGTGGAGCTGAGGTATTTTGTAAACATTGCTTATGAAAAATCACTGGCATTGAAAAAGCTGATCGATGATCTGTTTGAGTATACACGCATTAACAATGGGCTTCCTTTGGACATGAAAGAGCTTGATATGGTGGATTTTATCGGGCAGTTGATCGAGGAGTTTGTTCCAAGCTTCGAGAAGCAAGGGATAGAGTGTGTAATGAAGGTTGAGGGTGAATCGCTTAAAATTATGGCCGATGGTGAACGGCTAGTCCGGGCGTATGAGAATCTGATGACGAATGCGATGCGGTATGGACAAGAAGGCAAGGTTGTAGATGTAGTTGTCCGCAGAGACAAGGATCAAGTTGTCGTAAGTTTTAGCAATTATGGGGAGCCCATACCCGAGAGTGATATCCCTTTTATCTTTGACCGGTTTTACCGGGTGGAAAGCTCTCGTTCCAAGCAAACTGGCGGCACCGGACTCGGTCTTGCTATTACGAAGAGCATTATTGAAGTTCAGGGCGGGGAAATTACCGTGCGAAGCGACCGTCATAAGACGACCTTTGAGACACGTTTTTTCATAAATCGATCATAAAGTTGTTCGACAGGGTGAACTGTATTTGGAGACTTCGTCTATAACGACGAGGTCTTTTTCTTTTAATTAATTCCAGTTGATGGAACTAATGAGCCGGAAGAGACGTTTAATCAGTAAGCGGCTTATACCAGAAAGGATGGTTCTATTGAACAAGCAATATTCCTTCACCAAAATGCTGACTTATGGATGTATGACAGTGGTTAGCGTCTCTTTATTGTTTAGTCCGATCACACCATTGAAGCAGGCAACGGCAGAATCCGTTAGGAGTTCAACTGCCGCTCCTTCACAAATGTTCAAGGTGGGCGATAAAGTAACTCTGCAGAAAAATGCTGTTTATTTTCCAACTCAACTAACCAAGAACAGCAATCCGCGAAATCTTCAGGTTGAGTACTATGGCAAGAAGGGCGAGTCGTTTAAAGTGGATTTTGTGGACGGTGAGATGGTTGGCGTGAAGGATGACAGCCGCGGCAACTTGTGGATTCCTTCTTGGTACCTTACGAAGGACTCTGTTCATACCAAGAGCATCCCGCCTATGACAGTAACTATGAAATCCAAGCGGAATCTGTCCATGACACCGGGCAGTAATCTGAAGTGGAAGGATACGAAAAGTAACATCTCATATACCGCGGTTGCTCAGTGGAAGGATTGGTATGGGGTTCTTGTAAGCCCAGCCAAGTGGCAGCAGGATTATACGATTTACCGTCCGTCTGTGCTGTGGGTACAGGCAAAGGATATTGAATCTAAGAAGGCACTTCCAGAAGGGTTATGGAACAAGAATTCGAACATTTCGAGCGGTACTATACTGGAACTAGTAACATACATGCTAAAAGATGGGGATGATTCAGCATCTATACTTAAGCTGCTTGGCACACCGCAGGTGAAAGAAAAATCGGTTAATCTGCAGATGGAGGATAGAGGAGCGATGCAACTCGGCGAGACATGGAGATACGAGCGGGATGATGCGCAGTTTATTGTTACATTTTCCAAGTCAGGGAAGCTGAAGCAGACGGAGTGGATAATGCCTTCTATTGACACTTATCAAGACAGACTCAGCTCTGGAGACGATTATTACTTCACCTATGATTTTGTAACTTCTCCTCTTGCGCGTACCCTGAAAGCTGATCAAGTATGGAGAAATCAAGGGGATCTGAACTTTTCGTATTTGATTGGGGGAAATGATGATGTGCTGCTTCTTAAAGGCGACGACGGTGGATTTAGCGGATTTCACCATAATTCATCGCTTTATGCTTTGAACCGGAAGACCGGCAAAAAGCTGTGGCAGCAAAATGCGGGATTTGGTGGTTTTACGGCCAAAATGGATTCAGAGCAGAAACATGTAACAATGTATTCCGCTTATAATCCTGATATTAAAGATTATGAGGATCGTGTCCGTCACATTCGTTTGGAGGATGGCACAATCATGTGGGAGGTAAGGCTGAAGATGAGCGACGGCGCTTATGGCATGACAGCTGCTGATCGATCCATCATTGTGTATGAGCTCTGGGGGCCCAATTCGAAAAACGGAACACTGACTGTACTGGACAGCAAAACAGGGAATGTGCGCTGGAAAAAGACGCTTTCAGGGGAATACCGTATTTTGAATCAAGGGGTGGATGCCCCGTACGTACTCATTCAGCAAAACCAACAACTCAAAGCTTATGATCCGATGACAGGAAAAGCGGTCTGGAGCTTGAACGTAAAGGGGACACAGTTGGATGATCCGGCTAGAAACCCTTATTACACTGGGGGCGAACGGATTGAACCTTTGGCGCCTGCAGATTCCACTACAAGATGGGTATTGCTTGGGGAAGAGTGGTTGCTGCTCAACACTAAAACCGGCAAGTCTGAGGCTGTATATCCAGCGAAGTCGGATGAATTATTTGAAGTGCTGGATCAGCGTTACCTTCTGGTGCAGCGCGGTTTGAATAGTCGATTTAAAAGCATTGAGAGTGTGCTCTATGACACGGTGGAGAAGCGGGAATTGTGGACATTTAAGGGCAGAGCTACCAAGGGTGTAATTGAGGGGGATACGATCTATTTAGCTCTAAATGGCATCCCTACTGCAGTTCATAAAAAAACAGGCGAGGTGCAGTGGAAGATGCGGATGACATCTACCAACAATGAGGATCTATCGCATCTGGTCTACAGCAGCTTTGCGGTATTGGAACGTTATTTGCTCATTCAGTATGCTTCCGATCTTTTTGTGTTGAATAAAGAAGATGGTAGTCTGCTTGGAAGATTGCATGATGTTCATGCGGGAAGTGCCGAGCTTCGCGAGCAAGAGGCCAGAAACGGTGCGCTGAATGCGACCAACGAGGAGGTTTATGTCGGTACGGCCAACGGAGCATTTGTGCGTTATAATGCTAAGGCATTGGAACAAATGCTGGATCAGGTGGACTGAAAAGATCCGGGGTATGTGATGGGAAGGTTAACGAGAACAGTAAGATGCTTATTAGGTTGTTAAAGCTGCCGAGAAAGTCGGTGGCTTTTTTTTAACTTCGGAATTCAGTCCTCACGCTGGGTTTCTATTGTTCATGAACCTTACACCCTGTGCTTCTTCCGGCGTGCGGTGTAATGGTGAGGTGCAACATGTTGATGGTCATTCGTCTGCCGCCACGTTAACATACTATTCTTGCGGATACTTGAGGACTGACGTTCCACTATTTCTCCATTTCTGAGCTTTTGGGTGTATATGCGGACAGGAGATACGCTATTATCCGTTAACCCAATGATTTCAGGGGGTTTACGAGCAAATAACGGAACCTCAGTCCGCGAGTATCGCAATAAATAGCTGATTTTCATAAATAACGGATTCTCTGTCCGCCAGTGTGTGTTTGTGTGTACATTTTCTGTGCCTCTGCCTAGTGCCTGTATTAGTTGCAACGTGCACAGCTCCCAGCTCGCGATGCGGCGCTGCATGCTGGTGGTGTAACTCTACATAGCGGAGGTAGAAAATAAGAAGTAGTAAATTATCCTCCCTCTACGGCACCTCACACTATCCGTGACAATACAAGCCCACCGTAAGCAAAAGCTGCAAGAATGACCAGGGCGGGATGGATTTTGCGTATATTCATGGCCCAGAAGGCTACGGCAGCGATGCCTAGAGTCTGCATAGCGCCAACGGAGACGATAGAGCTTTTACCCATCTGCCAGGTCAGCGTGAGCATCATGATGGCAATGACAGGTTGCACGAGCAGGGTCATCCCTTTGACAACCGATGACGATCGGTACTTCTGAAGCAGCTTCAGAAGCAATATAAGAGCAACAGCTGACGGTACTACGGTTGCTATTAAAGCGGAAGCCATGCCGACCCAGCCGGATACGCCGTATCCAACAAATGCAGCGATTTTGGTGGCAATCGGTCCCGGCAGGGCATTCCCTAAGGCGAGCATGTTGGAGAACTCCAGATCGCTTAGCCAGCCGCGGCGGATAACAACCTCCTCATACATAAGCGGGATAGAAGCGGGGCCGCCTCCGTAACCAAGGACATTGGAGACAAAAAAACTGATGAACAGTTCAATCCATTCCATTACTCAGCCCCCTCCTTTTCCCGTCTTTCTTTCTTCATCTTACCTACGACTTTAAAATGCACCGCACCATACATAAGGAACAGGACAATGACGATGGCGGGATGGATTTGGATGGTCTCGAGCAGCGCGAATGACAATGCGAAAAAGCCGATGCCTGCGTATATACCGAGTCCCTTTACAGCTTTTTCACCAAATTCATAAGCCATTGTGCCGAGCATAACAGCAATAACGGGAGTAACGCCAGCGATCATGCCAGCTATAATTCTGGAGCTGCTCAAATATTGCACCGCCGATAGCAGGGCGATCATAGCGATACAGGTTGGAAGGATATGGGCTAAAATGGCCACAATGGCGCCCAGACTCTTTTTTTGCTGATAACCCAAATAGGCAGCCATCTTGGTTGCGATCGGTCCCGGCAGCGCATTGGCTAGTGCAAGTACCTCCCCGAATTCGTCGTTGCTTAGCCATTTATAACGTGTAACGGCCTCATGACGGATTAACGGGATGACCGAGGGACCTCCTCCATAACCGAGAATGCCTGTGCGAAACATCGCGATGGTAAGTTGTAAGTAAGTATTGCCGGTTTTACTCAAGGTAAGGATCCTTTCTCCGGTTTGGTCTGTGTTTACGTATGTAAGTATAAATATATAGAGGTTATCATATGTTTTCAACGAAATTGGTCAATGGCATTAATTCATATCTCCCTACAGAATGCTTTTTATCCGTGTCTTATGCCACTAATGTCAAAATTCCTGCATAAAAAAACAAAATAAAATTTTAAAAAACTATTGATATTCGAAATAAAATTTCAATATGATAAGGGTGCATCTTGATTATTGGCCTCATGAATTCACACAAACCTAAAAAGGAGGTGGGGAAATCTTCTCTGTTAGGCTGATCTAAAGAAGTTCAGCAGTGAAGCGGCACTCATTATATTATTTAGGGAGTGAATTAATGAATGTTAAGTAAACGAAAATCCAGGCGTAGCAGAACGGTTATATGCTGGACGATGGCGCTCCTCATGACGGTCAGTACGGCCCTATCGGGATGGGGGAGCATGGTTCCAGAAGTTTCAGCAGAGCCTTTGACTGAAATGACGATGGATATCCCAGGAGATTCATCTGCAGACATTTCAACAGAGACCCCAAGCGAGACCCCAAGCGAGACCCCGACAGATATTCCAGCAGATTCATCTGGGGAGGATTCAACAGATGTCACAACAGACATCCCAACAGAGACACAAGTTGATCCCTTGGCTTTGGATTCTGCCGAGCCGGCAGCAGTGAATCCCTCATCCGAGGTCATCGAGGAGTTTGAGAATCTTTCGTATATACAAGCCTCAGCTGTTCGGGCAACATCCGATCTGAGTCTGGTGAGCAGGCCAGAAACCATTTATTATGGCCATCACGCAGCCAAGTTATCTTACGATTTTACCGGTACGACTGGAACTTCCGCAGCATACATCAACTTTAAGGACCTAAGTGGCTTGGCTGGAAGAAGCATTCCAGGGAAACCGAAAAGCATGGGCATATGGGTGTATGGGGATGGCGGCAATCACTGGCTACGGGCACAGGTTCAAGGAGAAGATGGTGTAAAAACAGCTCTTGATCTCACCTCATCGACAGGATTAAGTTGGACTGGATGGAAATACATTACATTTAGTGTTCCTGCCTCAATACCCACTCCTTTGAAACTGACTCAAATTTACGTTACAGAACTAAAAGATACGAATAAAAACAGCGGTGCAATCTACTTTGACCGTCTGACGGCTATGTACAATGACTCCAAGGCATATGCCCTGGATATCACCGGATTGACCCCGATGCAGACGGGAGAATCCCAGCGAGCAGTCATTTATGCGACATATGCGAATATGACAGAGCCTGCTCTGGTGACAGAAGGAGTAAAGCTTAGCAGCAGCGATAAAAACATTGCGACAGTGACAGGGGCTACATACGATACCGTTGAGGCATTAGCGCCAGGCGAAGTTACGATTACGGCACAATATGGTGATGCATCCCCTGCAACGTTTAACTTAAAGGTAACTGACGAGGAGGTTGTTCCACAGAAATTAGAATTATCTGGACCGGTACATCTGGAAACCAGCGTCACTGGAAAAATGAAAGCGTATGCAATTTATGATGGTTATGAATACCCATTGCCGCTTGCTGACGGAGTAACCTACATCAACAGTCATCCAAATATCGTTAGTGTGAATGATGCAGGGCAGCTCACAGCGGTGTCCAAAGGCTCGGCTATTATCACGGTAGTCTACAAGGGAGTCTCGGCGGAACATTCCATCACGGTGGAGGATCCGGTGCCAGTACTGCAGAGTATTGAACTGCGTGGCTTGACGGCTGTAAATATCGGAGATTCCTTTGACACGATCGTTATGGCTACTTATACGTGGATAAATGAGCAGGTTGAATTGAATGAAGGTGTAGTGTACAGCAGCAGTAAACCGGAAGTCGCTTCTGTAGATGAGAACGGGAAGGTGACAGGATTGAAGGTCGGGGCATCCAGAATAACTGCCACATACGGCGGAAAAACAAGCTCCCTATATATCACGGTTAATCAATCAAAGGCCATGCCAAAGGCTGAGATGAGAGCGGCTTGGATTGCGACGGTGGAGAACATCGATTGGCCAGTAAAAGGTGCTGACCCGGCAGCTCAAAAGCAGCAGTATATCGATCTGCTCGATCAGCTGGAATCTGCAGGTATGAATGCAGTCATTATGCAGATCAAGCCGACGGCTGATGCCTTCTATCCGTCAAAGTACGGCCCCTGGTCGGCATGGCTTACAGGCGTGCAGGGTAAGGATCCGGGCTATAATCCGTTGGAATTTTTAATCGAGGAAACTCATAAACGGAACATGGAATTCCATGCGTGGTTCAATCCTTATCGTGTAAGTATGAATGAAAATATAAGCGAACTGGTCGAGGATCATCCGGCAAGACTGCACCCGGAATGGGTTGAAGCCTATGGCGGCAAACTCCTCTTTAACCCAGGTATCCCGGAGGCACAGAAGTTTATCCTGGACGGGGTCATGGAAGTTGTGGAGAATTACGATATTGATGCAGTCCATTTCGATGACTACTTCTATCCGTATCCTGTATCAGGTAAGGATTTTCCTGACGACGATACGTTTGCTGAGTACGGCATAGGATTCTCGAATAAGGAAGATTGGCGTAGAAATAATGTGAATCAGTTCGTGAAGGACGTCAGCGAAGCGATTAAAGCCGAGAAAGGTCATGTGAAGTTTGGCATCAGTCCATTCGGCATCTGGAAGAACAAAAGTGCCAATGCTCCAGATGGATCGGAAACGAATGGACTCAGCAGCTATGATGCTATTTATGCTGATTCCAAAAAGTGGATTGATGAAGAATGGATCGATTATATTACCCCTCAAATCTACTGGTATAGAGGCTACGCGCCAGCGGCCTACGATAAGCTAATTGAGTGGTGGAGCGACGTTACCGCAGGCAAGAACGTCCATTTGTACAGCGGTCAGGCCATTTACCGGGTTGGTTCGGTAGACAGCTGGCTTGATCCGGAGGAAATGCCAAACCAGATCAAGTACAACCGAAACTTTGAACAGGTTGATGGCAGCATGTACTTTAGCGCAAAATGGTTTGCGGAGAATCCTCTGGGATTTACAGACCGCCTCCGCGAAGATTTGTACCGTTACCCGGCCTTGGTTCCGACCATGCCATGGTTAGATAACAAAGCCCCGTCAGCACCAGTAGGTCTAACAGCGCATAATGACCAGAAGGGCGTAAAGCTAAATTGGAGATCCAAGGACGATGAAGCTTATTATGCGATTTACCGTTTCTTGGACAAAGAAACCATTGATATTCAGAATCCGGCAAAAATGTTGAAGACATTACGCAAACAGGAAGGCTCTGTCCAATCATTCGTTGATACAACGGTAGTTGAAAATAGTAAGTATACCTATGTCGTTACCGCTGTTGATCGACTTCACAACGAGAGTAAAGAGAGTGGACCTGCTACGGTTCATGTCAAAAAAGGCGGTACTCCTACGGATCCTAATCCGCCGGTGACACCACCAGTGACACCGCCCGTAACTTCGCCTGTAACGCATACTAAACCGGTCACACCACCGGTGACGCCACCTGTAACACCTACACCACCGGTTAAACCGCCAGTTGAACCAACCAAACCTCTGGCGTTCAAGGATACAGACCAAGTTGCTTCCTGGGCCAAGGAAGCGATTGAGGAATTAACGACAAGAGGCATAGTGAAGGGTTTTGGTGATAATACCTTTAAGCCGCTCAAGCCGGTCACACGTGCCGAGTTTTTGGCTATGCTGGTCCGTGCTTTTGAACTGACGGGAGGAAGTGTGCCTGCGTCCATGAAGGATGTTAAGCAATCTGACTGGTACTATGACATCATAACAGCCGCCATGAAGGCTGGTCTTGCTCAGGGAGTAGGCGGCGGGAAGTTTGAACCGAATCGTCCGATTACCCGTGAAGAGATGGCAATCATGAGTGCCAACGCCTTAAACCTGGTGAACAAAAAGACAGCTGACAAGGTAGAGGAGACTCTTTCGAAATTCAAAGACAAGGAGAAAATTGCTCCATACGCGAAGTCTGCCTTAGCCCTGCTTACCCAAGAGGGAATTATAAACGGAACAGGTAATGACCGCTTTACGCCAAAAGGTATCGCGAACCGTGCACAGGCAGCCGTGATTATCTGGAACCTGCTCAATGCCCAATAACGAATAACCGAAGTACGCTATGAAGAAAGAGCGTTAAGTCGATTAGAATCATAAAAATCAAAAGGTACCTGCGCTAAGCAGGTACCTTTTATTGTAGATTATGTCATAGAGGATTCGATTCGGAGGCAGATATTTCGGTATAGTGGGTTCCTTTCGGGTGGCGGAACCATTTCCATACCGCTTCAACAGCAGATTGCTCCAAGCTGTATATTTTGCCGTCATACTGGCTGGAGATAAGGCTCACCTCGAACGACCGAAGGTTATTCCGGCGCTGTCTTCGGGTACCTGATACCTTCAGGCTGATGACCTGTGGCCGGCGGATATATTGGGTGGTACGAGTGATCAATCGAGACCGTATCGTCAGCTGCTTGCCTCGAAGAGCGATGCCTGCGTCCTTGTGTGTTAGAATCGCCCACAGGATTGAGACCGGAAACAACAGGAGTGACCATAATCCTGGTGTCTTGAAATACCAGATGAGTCCTATGCACGCAGCCGTTGTAAGAAGAACTTCCAAACGCAGGTACAACCACAGCGCTCTCCGAGGAGGGACGGTATCCACGGTATCTGCGGTGTACTGCGGAACAATTCGTTCCAGCAGTGCCGCAATATCTTTCATCGGAATCAGTGGATGAAGCATAAGATTTTTATCTGATTCTGAAGTGAGAACGTGGAGCTTCACTTCGCCATAACCGAAGGGCTGACGCAGCAATCCTTCCTTCACGGATACAGCTTGTACCCGCTGAGGAGAGAAGAACATCTGCTTGCGTTCCAGCAGGCCGCATGTAACCGCGATCTGTTTTCCTACACGCTCCACCGTAAATCCAGCATACTTGATCGTATATAGCACGGCGGATAAGAGCCAGGCCAGGACGAGAGCAAGGGCAATGAGAGCCACCCATCCACCAGGAAGAAAATGTCCTGCCTCCTGAAATAGCTTGGCATACAAATTTTTAGGAAGGATGTCGTCTGCCAAGGAGAACACACCTGCAGCAAAGGCTAAAGCAAGCGATAAGTTGAGCGACGTGAGTGCCGCAAGCAACAGACGGCCTGCTGATAGCTGCAGAAGTACGGTCCGTTCTTCTGGAACATCCGAAGACTCCGGAATCATTGCAGAATGGGAAGACACAGCTGTATTGACTCCTTCGGCTTTCCCGGCACTGTTAATAGGGCTTGCGTCTCTGCTGATCTCATACTCTCTCCGTGTGCTCTCGGGCTTCTCTTCGTTTCCTGTGATCAGGGCAGCCGTGGAATTGCTGTTACTAGCACCGTCATTCGCTGCGGTTTCAATCACATCGTTATTCTGCCATGTGGCTGGATCCGGCAAAACGTTTGCTTTCCCTTCTATGTAACTCTCTTTGGTTCGGTCCTGAGCTGCTCCGGCCGCCGTACGCTCTCTAAGCCAGCGTTGAAGGCGTTCTGCTTCTGCGCCGGAGATAGCAGGAAGCTTGCCGCCATCATCGGTCTTACCCGGTGTATCTATTTTCACCTGTGTCAATCCGAGAATTCGCTGCAGCAGCGGCTGCTCCATGTTCATGGAGTGTATACGTCCGGTGTAAATAGAAAGCTCCTCTCGGAAGAATACACCGCGCCGAATGACGATTTTATTATCCTCCAGCACATATACCAAACGTCTCCATTGTAGCCAACCATAAATGATCAGTAGCAGAACAACTGCCGTGATACCGGCTGCAATCCAGTACCCCAGTGTGGACTTAAGTGACCCACCATTTATTATTTTTAAGCCAAACAAAATAATAAGAGGGATAAAAGACTTGATACTGCCGGCAAGCGGGAACAGGATGTACAGCTTGTGGAGGTGTTTTTCCACCGGTTCACTCATCGTGTTCCACCACTTTCGCAAGCTCTCCGATCTGTTGTTTCAGCCTTTCCGCTTCGTCCGATTCGAGAGCCATAATGACATGCGTCTTAGCGGCTGTTACGACCTTCACTTCAGCCAATCCGTATTTTCGCAGCAGCGGGCCTCTCTCCAGCTCGACATGCTGGACGCGTGTCATAGGTACGATGGTGTCTGTGAGCCATATCCAGCCGGAGCGGAGCTCAAGTTCTTCCTCGGACACTTTGAAGCCGAATGTCCGGTAGGACAGTACCGGAGTGACCCATGTGTACCATACGAGTGTGAATATAAACAGCCCCAACCCGATCCATCCCGGGATGAGTGTCCAATCTTTTGATTGGGCTATAATGATGTACGCGATAGACACCGCGATCAATACAGCATTACACAAAAATCCGGCAATACGTTCAGCCCTGATTGAATCGGGATGACAGCGACGCATGGAAGCAAGCCGATCATTCATTTGTATTTCCCCCTTATGTAACAAGCATTGATGTCTGTGTTTCTAGCAGTTTCCGACCTCAATTATGTTTCAATCTATTTTACCATGAATTCATAAATACCGACTGAAGGGTACTTTAATATTTGTTTAACACAATCCGTAAGTGTTTAGCTGGAATTAAGATATAATTGAACCATGTAGAGGATGAAAGGCTGGATTAACTTATGAAAATAGACCGCTTGCTGGCGATTACAGTACTGCTGCTCAATCGAGGCCGGGTCAGCGCAAAGGAACTGTCTGAACGGTTTGAGGTTTCCAGCAAAACCATTTACCGGGACATGGACACATTAAATCAAGCGGGAATTCCTATTGTTGCTCATCAGGGGATCTCTGGCGGCTTTGAGATTATGGAACAGTTCATGATCGACAGGCACTGGTTATCGATTGAAGAGATGAGCTCGCTCGTTACGGCTGTTAAAGGCATTAACTGTGCTCTGGACGATAAAGAGACGGATGCATTGCTGCAAAAAGTGAAAAGTCTCCTGCAGAAAGCACAGCGGGGTTACGCACAAGATAAACGAGAAGACAGACTGATCATGGATATGAACCCTTGGGGACAGCGGAACGGAATAAAAGAGACGATGCAGCTGCTTAAACAGGCTGTTGATGAGAGACGCAGAACTGCTATTGAATATATCTCTTCAGGCGGGAGAAGTCAGAACAGAATCATAGAGCCGGTCTCTTTGATTTTGAAAAGCTCAATCTGGTATGTACACGCCTATTGCACGTTACGTAAGGATTTCAGAGTCTTTCGATTATCCCGCATTCAGCATGCAGCGTTGACGGAGGAAAAGTTTGAGCCTCTTGAGGCTCCGGTAATAGAGCAATTTCAGTGGGATACGTCCTGGTCGGATACCCCCGAGGAATCCTTGGTGCTGACGTTTAGGAGTGAAGCAAGGCAACGGATAGCCGATGTATTCCATCCGGATGAGGTGACCATGCTGCCAGGTGGAGCCTTTCGGGTCGAGGTTGTTCTGAAGCCGGACGACTGGTTTTATGGTATGATTTTAAGCTTTGGAGACCTTGTGAAGGTGGAGAGTCCGGACTTTGTAGCTGAGGAAGTTGTGCGGCGGGCACAACAAATTATGGGGCGTTATTTGAACTAAGACAGACAGATGTCCACTTTTCCAGGTTAGAATGAGGTCATATTTGGATGGAAAAGAGGATGACAAATGAAAGTAGAACGTATAAGTAAGCCTGCAATACAGTTGATCGGGGTGGCCGCAAGAACGTCTAACCAGGCGGAAGCGGGACCTGAAGGGAAAATTCCAGGTCTTTGGGGAAACTTTTTTCAAACCGGGATCATGCAGCAGCCTGGAATAAAGCCGGATGAAATTTATGGATTATACACAGATTACGCCAGTGATGTGAACGGAGAATATACGGTCGTTCTTGGATGTGAAACTGCTGAAGGAGATGCATCCGGTTCTGGGGATAACTTTACGAAAGTTGATATTCCGGCATCAGACTATTTGGTGTTTACAACCAAACAGGGACCGATAGGGTCTGTGGTGATAGAAGCATGGCAGGAAATATGGACGTATTTTCAAAATAGTACTGAAACCAGAACATATACAGGGGACTTCGAGCTGTATGATGCGGTACAATTTGATCCTTCAAATGCGGTCGCGAAGATTTATATCGCTGTGTCCTAGAGTGAAGTAGAGCTATTATGATATTTCACTTAAAGGGAAAATTTTGAAGGACTATGTATTGGTGATGGAGAACTCTACATACACATACTTTATGAAATGGAGTGTATGTAATGGCTAGGAAAATCAGAAATACCCAAATGCCGTCAAAATATGAACTCCCGCCGGCAGAGAACACCAAGCTCAGACATAGGATTGTAGAGAAAGCAGTTGAGCTAGTGTTCATCGGGTTTATTATTTTCTGGCTGGTCACTTTAATAATAGCCATATGGAGAACAACGATTGTGATACTCAAGTTGAACGGAGTTATAGACGAATAATCAGTCAGGAAATTCGGGGGATCCCATAGGTCTAAGACCTTTTGGGACCCTCTTTTTTAATTGTTGTTGTACTTTAGATCTGACAACGCCTCGGTCAGCTGGGGATATTGGAATCGGAAGCCATGCTCTTCGGCTTTAACAGGGACCATGCGTTGACCTTTTAACAGGATCAGAGACAATTCACCAAGTACGCTTTGGAGCAGGAAGGCTGGAACAGGGAACCAGTGTGAACGGTGATAGACCTTGGCGACGGTTCGTCCAAACTCATTATTAGTAACGGGATGCGGTGACGCGGCGTTAACTGGACCTTTTACATCCGGATGATGAATACAGAAATCAATCAGGTTCACGATATCCATGATATGAATCCAGGACATCCACTGATGGCCGCTGCCGATTTTACCGCCGAAGCCAAGCTTGTAAGGGAGAATCATTTTCGGAAAAGCGCCACCCTCATTTCCCAGAACGACACTGATGCGCAGTTTAACAAGTCTGTCCACTTGGATATCATCTGCCGCATTTTCCCATCCAGCAACTACACTCGAAGGAAAGTCCATCACGCGTGACGGGCTGTTCTCATCAAAGGTTTTATCCTCTGATGTTCCGTATATGGCCATGGCAGATGCTTGTACAACGACAGGAGGTTTACGGTCCAGTTTACGCATCAGGTTGGCAACGGCCGCTACGGTCTTCTGGCGAGAGGAAAGAATTCGCTCTTTCCCTTTCGTGCTCCAACGCTGGCTGAGCGAAGAGCCTGCCAGGTTGATTAGTGCATCCATGCCTTCAAATAGCTGCGGATTCTGCTTCATATCATCCCAAGTCACATATGCGACCTGATCATCTCGTACCTGCTTCTCCGGCTGTGACCGTGTGACGATCATGATTTGATGACCTTCTTTTACCCAGCGCGTACATAACCCTTGACCGATAAACCCCGTACCTCCGCAAATGGCAATTTTCATAAATAACCTCCTTTACGAAATATCCATATATTCTCATCATAGAGGATGAGGGAGAGTCCAATCAAATTTGCACAAAATCTTATAAAGCGCGCTATTTAGACATTTTTTTAATTAATCAGGTTCAAAAGTCATGTAATGGGGCCCATTGTCCCGGCAATCTAGTGAAATATCTGGTAAGAAAGATGCTTTTAATAGAGAGGAGAGGTTCTTTATAGTAAGTAATGTAAACGCTTTAATAGTTGGAGTGGCGGCAATCGTTTTTCAATTAACACAGCTTTAACACAGTGAGGGGGTGGAGTTTACACGGTATCAGTATACTGTCCCAAGGTAACTAGTTGTTGAAGTCACCTGCGTGAGGACAGCATTTTTCACTAGAATGGAGGTCATTATGGAATGGTAGGTATCAAGCAGAAACAGATCATATCTTCTTTACTCAGCGGTGTGATGCTGCTGTCTCTTCTAATGCCCGTACGGCAAGTCATGGCGGAGGAAGCGTCTCCGATTACCGGAATCATTTTGGATCAGAGGGAAATGGAGATTGGGCCGGGAGCGACATACACATGGCAGAACATGCAGCTGGAACGGGGATTGGAGAAAGTTCATTCTGTGGAGTTTAATCCGAAAAATTCGGCTCTTGAGCTTCAACCTGGTAAGACCAGCGGAAAGATTTACGGCATGCAAGAGGTTAGCAAAATGGCCTCGGATGCAGATAGCGTTGGGAATCGGGTTATCGCTGCTGTGAACGGGGATTTTTATGATATGTCGAATGGTTTGCCTTTAGGTCTCTTTATGGGAGAAGGCGAACTGCTCAACAGTCCGCCGGATGATTGGTATGCCTTCGGTATCAAAAAGGACGGAACAACACTGTATGGGCCAAGTCCTAAGCTGACACGAAGTCTGAACATTGCCGGAAAGGATACTAATATTACAGCTATCAATCGGCTGCGGGGGACAGACGCGTTAGTTCTTTATACACCTTCGTTTCACTCTTCGACGATGACGAATGCTTTGGGTGATGAAGTCGTACTGGATATTACTTCGGGAGAGGTTAAGAGCGGACAAACCTTAAGTTTGAAAGTATCTGATATACATAAGGATAGAGGCAATACACCGATTACAGGCGGCAAAGTGATTTTGTCGGCGTCAGGGAAGTACCGTGAGGTATTGACTGGGCTAAAACTTGGCGATGAGGTATCGGTCTCCTTGGAACTCGAACCAGAGTGGCAGGATGTTACGATGGCGATTGGCGGGAGTGCTGTGTTAATCGATGACGGTGTTATGCAGAACAGCAGCGATACTGCTGTAGCCCCTCGAACCGCTATTGGAACAAAAGCGGATGGCTCAGTCATTATGCTTGTCATCGATGGACGACAGCCCGGATTCAGTGAAGGGGTAACGCTGAATGAGCTCGGCCAGATGATGAAAGATATGGGAGTCGTTAACGCCCTGAATCTTGATGGTGGAGGCTCGGCGACATTTGTTGCCCGTATGCCGGGAGAACCGGTACGCGAAATGCTAAACTCCCCTTCAGACGGTAGTGAGAGAAAGACGGCTAATGGGATATTGCTCGTGAACAAAGCTCCAGAAGGAGCCGCGGATAAGCTGGTGGTGAAGCCGCAGAGTGAGCGGGTGCTGGCAGGTTCCAAGGCCGATTTTAAAGCGGCAGCAGTCGATGCCAATATGCATCCGGCTCGGTTATCCGGTAAGGTGTCATGGAGCGTTGACCCGGCTCTGGGAACCGTGGATGAAGCTGGTATCTTTACAGCCGGAGCCATTGCGGGTACAGCTGAAATAAAGGCTGTGTCCGGAAGTTTGAGCGGAATGGGTACCGTGGAAATCGTAGATGAACTGACAGAGCTGAGCTTTGGTGATGTCGTAAAGAGCTTTGCTCCTGGAAAGACGGAAACGCTGAAAGTAACAGCCCTTCGCAACGGCCAGGTTATTCAGGCCGATAACAGCCAGCTGGAATGGCTTACGGAGGGAGAGATCGGATCGATAGACAAGAATGGCACGTTTACTGCTATCAATGAGTCTGAGAAGACGGGGAAAATCATCGTTAGCTACAAAGGCGTTGAAGCCTCTGTTGATGTGAACATTGGACTTCCACCGGTTGTTTTGGAGGATTTCGAGAGTGGTTTAGCTCCTTATCATGAGATTGCTGGTGCACAGTATAAATCAGTTAAAGCGAGCATTGAAACTAATGAGGACCTGGTGCGGTTCGGAAACGGTTCTCTTAAGCTGGAATATGATTTTACGGGTACAACTGGAACTTCAGGAGCCTATCTGCAAACCAAGAGCCCGGACCGTAATATTGTCATTCCCGGTTATCCGGAAAAAATAGGCATGTGGGTATATGGTGACGGAAAGAAGCACTGGCTTCGTGCACAATTGCGGGACAGCAAAGGGATTATTTCTCTTGATTTTGTGGATCAATCCGTCGGTGTAGACTTCGAAGGGTGGAAGTACCTGGAGGCAAATGTGCCTAAGGGAAGGCTTATGCCTTTGACGATGGACATGCCCGTACGATACATGGAGACATCGGCTGCCAAAAAGGATGCGGGTGTCATTTATGTAGATCAGATCCGCGCGCTTTATGGGCCGAACCAGGATGATATGGATCCTCCGGTGTTGAAGGATCTATCTCCTGCAGAAGGAACGACAATTAAAACGAATCAGCCGAAAATATCCATAACAGCGGAGGATGCCGGCTATGACCCGGAGAAACATCCAGGTACTACATTGATTGATCCGGAGAAGATTCGGTTCTATCTGGATGGAAAGCTGGTAGAACATACCCTGTATCCGCCAAAAGGTCAGATTCATTATACACCTGACACGCCTTTAGCCGATGGTGTTCACCAGGTTAAGGTGTCGGTAAGGGATCTTTCAGGCAATCAAAGCATCAAAATATGGACTTTTAATGTGGATACTGATGCTGCCAAGCTGGTGTACAGCACACAGAAGGACATTTACGCTGGTGGTACCTATACTCTGGATTTATCGGGAGTAAAGCCGTCAGATATCCGTAAAGGTGAAATTGAATTGGCTTACGATCCGGCAAAATTGGAAAATCTGAAGCTTATTGTAGGAGACAAACTGGATGATTCCAAGCTTCAGGCTGACATCGACAGTGAAGCGGGCCGCGTCGTTCTCAAGTTGAACGATATCGATTCAGCTGGTTTGACGGATCAGGACTTGATTGGACAAATTCAATACGATGTCAAAAAAGATGCTGTGGGCACTCATACGTTTGAATTCATATCCGGATCGGTTTCCTTTGTCAGCTCAGGAGACGTTAGCTACCCATTCTTTGGACTTCCACAGGTGGCGGAGATTCATACGCATCTGACACTGGAGTGGAATGAACATGGGAACGTTGAATTCTTTGATACGATATTCCAGGTGAAGGATAAGGACGGTACACCTGTTGAAGGAGCACAGATCACGGCAGACGGTCAGGTCATCGGTACAACGGATTCGAGCGGAGTACTGAAAAACAGCACGCTTACTTCCTCAGTTAAGACATATCAGCTGCAGGCTTCTAAGGGAAGCTTCTACAGTCCGGTTGTGGCATTTACGGTATCCAAGCTAGCGGGTAGCGAAACGCCGTACAATATCAACGTAAATATGGGTGAAGACCCGAGCCGTTCAAGAGGTTTTGCATGGCATACTCATCCAAGTGTAAATCTAACCGTAGTTGAGATTGTAAAAAAGTCGGAATTTACAGGCTTTGATGCGTCGAATGTGAAGCAGGTCTACGGTGAGAATTATTTGTTTAATACGCTGGATACCGGAACCGTTCGGGTACATAAGGCTAACGTTAATGATTTGGAGCCTGGAACCGACTATGTTTACCGTGTCGGCGGGGAGGGGCACTACGGTCCACAGGGTTCATTCCAGACGGCGGAGACGGCAGGGGATGAACTGAAATTTTTGTATTTTGCCGATTCTCAAGGAAGTAGTGAGGCCGATTTTAAGCTATGGGGAAATACAGTTCAGAAGGCTGTCCAAGAGTATCCGAATGCGGAGTTTATCGTTCAAGCCGGAGACATGGTGGAAAAGGGATTCAATGAAAAAGAATGGAATCTCTGGTTCAAAGAAGCGCAAGAGGCTTTCTTGAATACAACTCTCATTGGAGCGATCGGGAATCATGAGGTGATGGGCTCCAGAGGCAACGATGATTTCCTGGCGCATTTCAACCAACCGGGTAACGGTGTGCCGAGCCTTAAGGGTACCAATTTCTCCTTTGACTTTAAAGATGCTCATTTCATGGTGCTTAACAGTGAGTATCAGTATGAAGAACAGAAGCTGTGGCTGGAGCAAGATCTGGCGAACACGACAAAGAAATGGAAAATCGCGATTTTCCACCGCGGTCCTTACGGCAGTATTTATGATACAGCGGAGGTCAGAAATCTATGGGCGCCTGTTTTGGAAGAAAACAAGGTTGATCTGGTACTGAATGGACATGATCATATTTATTTACGGACACATCTGATGAAAGGTAAACAAGTTTCCGAAGATGGTGAAGGCACAACTTACGTTATCGCAGGTTCCTCGGGACCTAAATTCTATTCGCTGACAGCAAGAGATTGGCAGAAAGTGACCGATGAAGAGAAGACTCAAATGTATGCTTCGGTTGAAATTTCAGGCAATGAGTTGAAAATGGTAACGAAGACGGTAGGCGGACGTATCGTGGATGAGTTCATCTTATCTAAAAATACCGCTCTGCCGGAATCTATCGAAATTGAGCAGCAGGATGTGAAGCTTGCGGTTGGAGAGAGTAAGCCTTTAACCGTTAAAGTTAAACCAGATAATACAGCAGACAAGACGGTTACATGGTCCGTGTACAGTTCTGAACCGGAACAGGTTGTTACTGTTACTGCTGATGGACTTGTTACGGCAAAAGGGCTTGGCACCGCAGTCGTGCGGGCTACCAGTAACGCTGTACCGGAGTTGTATGCAGACACAACTATCACTGTAGACAGAATTCCGGATGGCGTCATGGAATCATTGTCTCTGAAAGGAAAGTCACCACTTAAGACAGGTGATCAAGATCAAACCGTGACGGAGGCCGTATATGCTGACGGTACCCGAATCCGCCTGCTGGAAGGTGTTGTGTATGATAGCAGCGCTCCAAACGTCGCATCGATCGATGATCAAGGATTGGTACGAGCATTAGCTGAAGGCGCGACGGTCATTTCTGCAACCTATGGAGAATACAGCGCAAAGTATGATCTGACCGTTCAAGCTTCAGGAAAACCCGGAGAAGGTAACGGCGGTGATCCAGGAGGAAATCCTGGCAGCGGCAGTGGTGATGGTTCAAGCGGACCGGTACAGCCGCCAACTGAGCCTAAGCCGACCCCTGATAACGGTACGATTAAAGTGAGTTCTGCTGAACTTGCAGCTATGGTGGCTAAAGGGGAAGTGGTATTTAATACAAAGGCTAATCTTGAAGAGCTGCTACTGCCAGGTAATGCTGCAGCGTTGGTGAAAGATAAGTCTGTGACGGTGAACGCAGGTAATCTGACACTTTCGATTCCTGCTGATGTACTCCGCTCCCTGAGCGAACTTGTCCCAGCTAACCAGATAGACAGCAGTACGATCAAGCTAAGTGCCAACACAATAACCGGACAGGATGCTCTCCGCTTGATAGCAGAGGCAGCTAGTAAATCAGGTGCTGAGATTGTTTCTGCCAGTGATCTGCTGACCTTCGGTTTGAGCATCACGACAAAAGATGGCAAGACAAGCGAACTCTCAAGCTTCGTTAAACCGATCACACTTACTCTTCCTGTTACGGGTAATGTTGACCGTAAGCTGACCGGTATTTATTACATGGCAAAAGACGGTAATCTGGAATACATCGGCGGCACATGGCAGGAAAATAAGCTGAAAGCAGAGATTCATCATTTCAGCACTTATGCTGCCCTTCATTTCAATAAGACCTTTACAGATGTTCCAGCAGATCACTGGGCTTCTAAAGTTATTCAGGAATTGGCGGCCAAGCAGTTGATTAAAGGGAACAATCAATATCAATTTGCACCAGGAAAACAGGTAACACGTGCGGAATTTGCAGCGATGCTGGTTCGTGCGCTCGGTCTGAAGGAAGAAGGAAACTCCCACTTCACCGATGTTTCTTCTGAGTCCTGGTATGCGGGAGCTGTATCTGCTGCGGCGAAGGCCGGCATCGTTACAGGCATCAACAGCAAAGAATTTGCTCCTGACGCTTCCATCAAGCGCCAAGAAATGGCTGCCATGATTGTAAGAGCGTATCAATCCGTGGCTTTCCTACAAGGCTCCCAGGGTGAAAAGACACATTTCACCGATGTGAAGACCTCACCGATCTGGGTTCAGGAAGCGGTCCAATCCGCATATGATCTTGGATTGGTAAAGGGCATCTCAAGCAATGTATTTAAACCGCAGGGATTGACCACACGTGCGGAAAGCGCACAGATTATTTATAACCTGCTGAGCAAACTGCCGGGATATACGAAGTAAGCTGCGTTACGTTGACAGGTAAGAAAAAACAGCCTTCATCCGATATCGGATGAAGGCTGTTTCGTGTTGCTGCTGCTTTAAGGATTAAATCTAGGACTGTGGCGTAGGTTCAGCAGTTGTAGGAGGTGTAACAGGTGCAGCAGTTTTCAAAGGTATAGGGGGTGTTGATGGCTTGGATACGGCAATAACCTCTTTCGATTTGTTAACTGAAAGGATTACCACTTTATAATCTTTATCTGACAGTATATTTTCACCGAAAGCATCTTTCGTTGTTGAAATAATTATTTTTTCTGAATAATTTTTACCTGTTGGTTTAATGGTAGCTGCGGGTACTCTGATTGTTGTGTTTGCTTTAACTGCTGTCTTGGAAGTGGCAGCTTTTTTCGGATCCCAGCTGTTGTCAGGTGTATCTTTAAGAGCAATCATTATCTCATATGAATCGATGTTACTCTCATAGGCAGCTGGATTAAAGTTGACTTGCAAAATATCCTTCTCATTGACATTGACAGAAGCCGTTACAATAGTAGCTTGGGCTGGATTCGTAATTTTGAACTCATTAGAAGCATTCGATAGTACGTTTTTGGTTGTTTTCTGGTCTTTTGCTACAGCAAGAACATATGCATTGTAAGGTGTATCTGTAGTTATGAGATTTCCCTTCACATCAGTAGCTTCTCCGAATTTAAAATCTGCTTTAAATGAACTTGAAGAAGGTTCAACTTCAGCATATTTATTTCCTTGTTTTACTGCCTCAGCCAAATTGAAATCTTGAGTAGTAACCGGTACTACCATAACATGATATTTACTCACTGTTGCAGCGTCATTAGACGTTTCAAACGTGATACTAATATCTCCGCTTTTAGTATCCACTGTAGCATTCACCTTCGTTGGTGCTGATATCTCAGTGACAGGAGAATTGTCCTTTAATGTAATGTCTTTATGAATAGATAGGGCGTTATTTTCAGCCTTGTTACCGTTGCTTACAGACAATACAAATATGCTGTAAGGAGTATTGACTTTAATATCAGCTCCATCTGTATCTTTGATCCCTGCAGGAAGATCAACGGTGTTGTTTGTTTTGCTTACCTTATAATATCTAGTATCTTCTTTTATTGAACTGGCCTTCTCCTTATCGAAGTTAACAGTAGTTTTTGTGTTAACAACGAATACTCGATAATGATCGATATTTTTTTCATCAGAAGGTCGAGTAAAAGTTACCTTGAAATCTCGTCCGTCGTTATAGTCGGTTTCGTCTACAACGTTTAGATCCGTGACCGGAGCAACTTTGCTTTTGTCAGTAAGCGTAATGTTAGGACCTTTAGTTGTTAATGCGTTAGAGGAGCTACCTTTGTTTACTGACATGATAAATACGTTATAGTTGACGTCTTTCGTGATCTTATCCCCGTCTGTATCACGGCTGTCAGAGGAGAAAGTCTTGGTAATAGTGCTGTTGCTTGACTTACTAATTACCGTGTAACGATCACTGTATAACGAATTGGCAGCAGATAGGTCGAAGTTTCCAAGTTTAGCTGCTTTTACAAAGAATGTTCGATATTCGCTAATATTACTATCGTCCGAAGGTCTTTCGAAAGATACTTGCAGATCCCGTCCGTCGTTATTATCGCCTATGTCATTGAGAATCACTTTGGAGACTGGGTCTACACTGCGATTATTACTAAGAGTAATGTTAGAACCGTAAGATGTCATTGCGTTATCACCAGAGTAATTACTATTGCCTACTGACAAGATATATAAGCGGTAACTTCCGCCGTTCCGGATTAAATCCCCATCTGTATCACGGCTATCATAGGACAAGGACTTGGTGATATTGTAGCCTGTTGTATCGATTCTCGTGTAATAGCTACTGTAGATAGCATCGCTCAGTTTAAAGCTGCCCACCTTAGACGATTTCACAAACAACGCACGGTAATGGCTGATATTGTACTCATCAGAAGAACGAGTAAAAGATACCTTAAGATCCTGTCCGTTGTCCGTTACATTTAAATTGGAAACGGCTTTTACAACATTACTATTGCCACTGAGTGTAATGATGGAAGAGTAAGATGACAACGCGTTGTTACCGGAGTAATTACCATTGCCGACCGACAAGATAAACACGCGGTAATCAGTGCCATTCCGGATATAATCTCCGTCTGTATCACGGCTTCCCGATGACAAGGATTTGATGATATTGCTGGAGCCTGTTTTATAGATATCCGTGTAATAGGAACTGTTGTTGGCAGCATACAGATCAAAGTTGCTCGCTTTATGTGACTTTACAACGAATGCACGGTAATGGCTGATATTATTTTCATCCGATGGGCGGTTGAACGAAACCTGTAAATCCCGACCATCACCATTATTGCCAACGTCGTTGACATAGAGATTGTAGACAGAGCCGACACTTCCATTGTTATTGTTATTGTTGTTATTAGATAAAATAATATCGCTCGAAACGGAAGACAGGTTATTGTTTCCGTAATTGTTGCCCGAACCAACGGACATGACGAACACCCGGTAATAAACTCCGTTTCTTATTGAGGATCCGTCAATATCTCTGGCTCCGGAGGATAACGTCTGAGTGATGTTATACCCGGTCTTGTTCACTTGTGTGTAATTAGAGCTGGATACCGAATTCGCTTTGTTCAAATTGAAGTTGTGATAGTCAGATGACTTAACCACAAAAATTCGGTAAGACCCGATACCTGACTCATCGGATAGCTTGTTGAAGTTTACACGCAAATCGCGTCCATCGCCATAATTGCTCACATCGGTTACTTGAGTGATGACAGGAGCAGTGGTGGACCCTGTAGCTAGCGTGATCGAAGACGAACCGGAAGACAGCTTGCTGGCTAACGTGTTCTCATTGCTGCTCACGGACATAACGAACAGAGTATAAGGTACTCCGTTCTTAATATACTCGCCGGAAGTATCACGTGTAGATGAGCTCAGAGCATTTGTCAGCGTTGTGCCGCTACCACTTGTTTTATATACGGTTGTGTAATACTGGCTTGGTACGGATTTGGCCGCTGCCAGATCAAACTTGCTGACATCTTTGGTTTTAACAACCATAATTCTGTAATTGGAAATGAGATCTTCTTTCTGAGCACGGGTGAAGCTTACTGAAAGATCCCGCCCGTCACCATAGTCGTTAACATCGTTCCCCTTCACATTGGTGGCTGTTTCAACGGCATTGGAATTTGACAATGTAATGGATGATGATGGCGATGATAACGCGAATTCGCCGTTATATCTTCCAGCAGTCAACACGTAGGCCTTATAGGCTTGGTTTTCACGAATGTAATCTCCGTCGATATCACGGGAACCTGAGGTAAGGGTAACCGTATTACTGGATCCTGTTGGAAATACTACGGAATAGTTGGATGATGGAACCATTCGCGCTGCTGATTGATTAAAGTTGTATGACTTCTCCGCTTTCACAATCATGACCTGGTATTGAGCCGCACGTGATTCTGTATACGACTTGGAGAAGCTAACCTGAAGGTCCCGTCCGTCACCGTTATTTGCAATATCTCTTACAGTTACATTAGAAGCAGGTGAGAGACCGGTATCAGGAACTGGAGTTGGAACTGATCCGCCGCCGTTCGAAGTTGTAGTAATGGATACGGTTTTGGTTTTAGAATTCCATCCGACTTTCTCACCTAAGGATTCACTGACGAAGCGTACTGGCACCATCGTTGCACCTCTTAGGTTTTTGGCAGGAACATCTAGTCGAACACTTTGGTTGTTAATTGTTGCTGTTTTAGAGTTGATTTTCAGTACGATCGTTGTGCCCTCTCTTACAGCTGTGACCGTCTGAGTTTTCTGATTCCACTTAACCTTAGCATCCAGCGCTTCAAAGATAGCTCTCATGGGCAGCATGACTCGGCCTTGGATCATAACTGGAGCCTGACTTGTTGTTAATCTCACCCCATCAATTAAGATGTTGAATTTTACTGCCGCTTGCGCCTGTGACTGGAATAGCATAGGAAAAATAAGTAGAGCTGATAGCATAGCAGCCCAAAACTTCCTCACACGCTTGACCTCCTTCAAAATTAAACGATTGTTATTATTTTCCTCACCTATAAGACGCTGTATGCGGATGGAAAGTTTCAACAATTGAGCAGTGTTAAGAAAATTTTAAGAAAAAATGATGAAATTAATGAAAAAGGCCTCCAAAATAAGGGAACTATTAGACGATTTATTCATAAATGTAAAAAAGTGTTTGGGATGAGTTGTTAAGTGAAATGAGGTTTGCTATTCTGCATGCGCGTCACCTTCCCAAATGGTTTTATTCAGGATACCATACGTATATATCCAATGAGCTGAGAACATGAATATTATCAAATGGAAGGAAGATTACGATTGGAAAATCTTTTAAGCAGTATTCAGTGGTTCGAGAAAACGGATATTTTGGACCATTTATTGCATCCGAAAAGCATTATAACAACTCATCCTATGGAACAGGGTTTTGAAGCGGAAGTAATAAAATTACATTCTGATCAAGGGAGTTTTGTATTAAAAGTATGGAACAAAAGTTCCAGACCGAATATTTCCTTTCAATATAGTTTGTTGAATGCTTTATTTGATTGTGGTCTTCCCGTTTCGAAGCCGGTGGGCTTTGGAAAATATCAAAACGCTGATTACGTGTTATTGACCACCTTTGATGGTGCACCTATTACCAAGGTAAATAAAATGAAGCTGACGGATATAGCTATGATTTTATCCAAAATACATACAACTCCTGTGAAGGAGCTAGGACCGATCCAGCTTCCAACGTATGATTTTAAGGATTACTTTTATCCGGGAATCCAGGATCATGCTGACTTGGACCAGGCATTCACTCATCTTGCTGGAATGACCTCAATCAAGCAGGAACGAGTCATACATGGTGATTATCACTTGAGAAATATACTGGAACAGAATGAACAATTGACAGTTATCGATTGGACGAACGGACAATACGGAGATCCCAGATACGATTTTGCATGGTCACTTGTGCTGAAGAAGATATATTTGTCAGAGCGGAATGCTTCCGTGTTTAGTTCTGCGTATTTGTCGCAAAATGAAATCCGGTCGGATGAACTTGCCGTGTTCGAGGCCATGGCATGTCTCAGATGGATATTACTTCATAGAAGTGGTGGTACGCTCATTGAACCCAACACGCTGAAGAAGGTTAGAAGGCTTATCCATGAGAATCCGAACCTGAAAGAATTGGAGTTTTACGATATTACATGAATACAAGAAAAAATATAATTTCAATGGTAACGATGATTGTAATTGGATGTATCGCAATGGCTTATGTAGATGCGGTCATCTCTCCCGATTATGCGGTGAAATCGATTATTAAAATCTTTATTTTCCTAACGTTGCCGCTTGGTTATAGTCTCCTCAGTAAAGATGTATCTTTTAGGCCGTTATTCAAGTTTGAGAAAAAAGGGATGCGGTTCTCTATACTGCTTGGTTTAGGTGTATTTGTGTTTATTTTGGGCAGTTATTTCTTGATCGGGCCGAATTTTGATTTCTCTCATGTCACGGAATCATTACAGAGCAACATCGGCGTTAATGCGGGCAACTTTATGTTCGTCGCTATTTACATTTCCATTGTCAATTCGTTGCTGGAGGAGTTTTTCTTCCGCGGGTTTGCCTTTCTGACGTTGAAGAAGCTTACCGGGCGCAAGTTCGCTTATATATTCAGCGCAGGTGCATTTTCCGTGTATCATATCGCCATGATGACGAGCTGGTTTACGGTTCCGCTATTCATTTTGCTAATTGTAAGTTTGTTTGTGGCAGGCTTGTTATTCAATTGGTTGAATGAAAGAAACGGGAACATTTATACATCGTGGATGGTTCATATGAGTGCTAACCTTGCGATTAATACCATCGGGTTTATCTTATTTGGATTAGTATAAAGAAGTAGTCCATTCATGGAAAATAGTACCTTTCGATACATTGGTTTGGTATACTGATCATGTAGTTTTTTTAAAACCTAGCTCATTTAAATGGACGGAGGCTTTGATTGTATGTGCTGCTGCATCGCATTTTTTCGATTGAGATAGTGTAAGGTACAGAACATTTATGCCCTTTCATTTTTTGTGAAATGATCAAGGGTTATTTGATCTGTACCTTTTTCATTCTCTCATATACGAATGAATGAGGTGCTTTTTGTGTTAAAAAATAAAAAAATCCGCGGAGCAAAGTTTGCGCAATCGCCGAACTTTTCTTCGCAGCATCTGTTAATCCACAAGCCGCTGATCCAGGAAATGATCCGGCTTGCCCATATAAACTCGAATGATACGGTTATGGATATCGGTGCAGGGATGGGAGCGATTACCCTTCCATTGACTGAAAAAGCCGGGATGGTGCTGGCCGTCGAGAACGATCCCGTCTATGCTGAGAAGCTTGCCCAGAAGACGAAAGACATATCGAATGTCCGGGTAAGACAAGCCGACTTTTTGCAGACTGATCTTCCAAGAGATCCGTTTTCGGTTGTATCGAATATACCGTTTTCCATTACGACCCCCATTCTCGATAAGCTGCTTGGTTATCCAGGCGTGCCTCTAAAGTACGCTATCCTCATTGTTGAGAAGGGGGCAGCCAGGAGGTTTACGTCGGTACCGATAACAGATCCACGCATATTGAAATGGAGAATGTGGTTTGAATTCCAGATCGTACGGACCGTCTCTCCTGAACATTTTTCACCTCGTCCGAGAGTGGATTCGGCCGTGCTGATCATCCGCAAAAAGAAAAATCCGCTGGTTCCGCCGCAGGATCATGCCAAATTTATGGCACTCGCAGTTCACGCCTTACGTGATCCACGGCTGCCATTCTCCGCAGCATTGGGAGATGTATTCTCACCTGCACAGATCACAAAGTTGGCAAGAGCGCTTAAGCTGGATAGGAATGTGTCAATTTGTACGCTCAACGAACAGCAATGGGGGGACGTGTTTCTTTCCATGATGCGGCATGTGGAACCCTATCGAAGGCCAAGATTACGAAATAGCGTTTCACCAAAAAATAAATATAGGCGATAAACATCAGGTTTCGCGGGATGAGTCGGCCTTATGATAAAGGACGTGTATTCAAATGTTTTTAATAGAAGAACGTAATGAACGATTGGGAAAACAACTGCTTCGTATGGACAGTGATGCCATGTTTGCAGGAGTCGTAACGGGGCATAATCCCGGTGAGGTGTGGGTGGACGATTATGATCATCCTTCATCAGCTCTCGTCTGGTCAGGAGGTTTGGGGGGCTTTTGTTTTATGGGGTGCCCTTCATCGCGAATATCAAATGCGACCTTGGAAAGGTTGATAGACGATGAGATCATTCCGTTTCTGAAAGAGAAGGATACTCATTATTTTGAGTTTTCGGTGGATGGTGAGGAATGGCAGCCGATTATCCAAGATACGCTTGGTAATCGAGGGCTGAAAGACAGTTATCAATATGTGTATAAATCGGATCTAATTTCCGGGCAGTATCAAGGTAACGGAAACCCTGTTTTTCCGGAATCATTTACGGCTGTCAGGTTAGACGCGCAGCAGCTTCATGAGTGGGGTCGGAATGGAGCGGTAAATGCTGACTTTTTAGTTCAGTATATTAAACAGTTTTGGGGGACAGTGAACGATTTCTTAGCGGAAGGACACGGTTACGCTGCCATTACTGACCGTAATGTTATCGCGAGTTTGGCCATATCCTCTGCGAAGTTCGGAATGACCCATACTATTGGTGTAGAGACATTGGAGGACTATAAGCGCTTGGGGCTGTCGAGCTCGCTTGTGAAACTGCTGTTGAACGATTTCCATGAGCATGGGATTATGGCATGGTGGGACTGTACGGACAGTAACATCGCCTCGCAAAAAACAGCAGAAAAAGCAGGCTTAATGAGAACGCATCGTTATAAGATATACTGGTTTACGTTTTGAGGGGAATTTGAACAATAAACGGACTCGGACTGCTCGATATACTTTGAGCAGTCCGTTTTTTACTTTTTTGAGAAAGGTATTATTTCACTTGAGTTCAACTGCAGCTCGTTCGCTCTTGAAAACCGACATCAATGTCGGTTATAATAAACTTCATAAAACGACAATTATGTCTAATTTGCAAAGGGGGTAGGAAGAGATGTCTCCGAGAGTGAGCGAACAATACAAGCAGCAGAAAAAAACGGACTTGCTGAAGGCGGCAAAGCAAGTGTTTACTGCCAAAGGGTATCATCGCGCTACGATGCAGGATTTGATGGTTGCAGGTGGAGTGTCCAGAGGGGCGCTGTATGCCTATTTTGACAATATTGAACATGTCTATGAAGAGCTGCTTCGGTTGGAGGATGAAGAAGATGCTTTGTCTTTTCAAATCGAAGATGGCACACAGACGTACTGGAAGCAGCTGACTGAATGGCTCCTAACGCAGCAGAAGGGGATGGAAGCTGGAGAGCCATCGCTTGCCTTGGCTAATGCCGAGTACTTTCTGTCGTTACATTATCGCTCGGATTCAGGAAACGAGAGTTACATGAACATGCGTTACCAGAGACTAATTGAGGTATTAACTTTATTTTTTCAAAAAGGAGTTTTGCAAGGCGAATTTAACCCAAGTGTGCCCATTGCTCATATTGCCCGCTATCTTATTTCATGTATGGATGGAATCGTACTTAATACCACTCGTCTGGGTCATGAAATAACAAAGGTAGATGAACAGATGGAAATGCTAGTGTTTTCTTTAAAGTCCATGTTGTTCCGGGACGGATATAAGGGAGATTGAACATATTAGGAAGGAGAATAAGCAATGCTATTTGAATCTGCTAGAATTAAATTCCGTAAGATGACAACGAATGATGTGCAGATGTACAACCAATGGAGAAATGACCTTGAGGTCATGACAACGACCAGTCCTTCACTGGATTTGTATACTGAGGAAAATACGCACGAATTTGTCAGCCATGTTATTTTGGGATCTGACACTTCCAAAAGCTATATCATCCTGGACAAGCAATGCGATCGGTCGGTTGGCATCATTTCTCTCATTCAGCTGGATTACAAAAATCGCAATGCAGAATGTATTATCGATATTGGCGAAAAAGACTACTGGGGCAAGGGCTACGGAACCGAGGCGCTCCGATTGCTGCTGGATTATGCATTTTTGGAGCTGAATTTGCATAGGGTCTCTTTAAGGGTGTTCTCATTTAATCAAAAAGCGATACACTTATATGAAAAAATAGGGTTCAAGCATGAAGGGGCTTCCCGGCAAGCGATCTTCCGGGACGGTACGTGGGGCGACATTGTCCAGATGGGGATTCTTCAGCATGAGTATGTGACAGCTAGATAAATGCATTGTAAAGCAGGCATGTTCGCATGTCTGCTTTTTATTGTTATACAACCTTTTAAAGAGAGAAAGATTTGGTGATGTAGACGGAGACGGAATCAGTGAGAACATGAACATACAGGAGGTAGGCGAAGAACAAGCTCTGACCAATCGCCAAAAAGTTGTCAAATGGTATATTGATGAGGTGTATAAACGGTGGAGTCAGACCGATTATTCGGAGCTTGATTATTTAAAAGAGACCTATCGACCGTAGTGTTGTAAATAGAGAATTTTTTATGGTTGTAACTTATCAACATATACTATATAATTCTCAGTAACAAACTTATGATATGAAATTATCATGATTTTCTGCAAAAAAATGTATTTACATGAAACTATTCGTGTTATAATTTCAGTGTGATCTTTGTATCAGCGAATTGTCCTAAATTTTAGTATCATAAGTTCAAGTTAATCATGCATTACAAAATATAATAAATGAATATGGATCTTCGGGGTAAGGTGAAATTCCTAACCGGCGGTGATGGTGCGTTACTTGTGAACGTGCTTCAGCCCGCGACTCGCTGTTTCGAGATTGAGATGGCGACTGACTTGGTGTAATTCCAAGGCCGACGGTATAGTCCGGATGGGAGAAGATCAAACATGAGTTTGTCGCGGGCTTTTTTAAGCTTTCGGCAGGCTTATTTGGTCAGCCCCCGTATCTTTCGACATAGTCGATTACGGGGGCTTTCTGCTGGTAAGACTCCGTATTCAGGACAGGAGACAGCAAGATGGAAAATGTTAGCTCAAGTGTTAAGGTGCAGCCGACCTCAACGGCGAAAGGGAAAAGCAGCTTTAAAGGTGGATTTTGGCTGGTTGTATTGGGAGCGGCTCTGTGGGGTGTAGATCCCCTGTTCCGGATCATTCTTCTGAAGAATATGACTTCCTCTCAGATCGTACTGCTTGAACATGTTATTATATCTCTTATCGCGATACCGGTTATCTGGAAAAACCGTCACGAGTTCAAGAGTCTCGGTTGGCGGCATGTCGGCGCGCTGCTCTTCATATCATGGGGCGGCTCGGGTATAGCGACCATCCTGTTTACGATGGGACTGACGAGCGGGAACCTGAACGCCGTGCTATTACTGCAGAAGCTACAACCGTTATTTGCCATTATTCTGGCTAGTCTGTTACTTAAGGAAAAGCTTCCACGTCATTTTTCGGTTCTCTTTATTTTGGCACTTGGCGGTACGTATTTACTCACCTTCGGATTCACGCTTCCGATTGGCCATTGGAGCGAGTTTATACAGGTCGGAAGTCTGCTCTCACTCGGTGCTGCTGCACTGTGGGGCGGATCGACAGTGATGGGACGCTTGATGGTCGGTCAGATGAAATATGAGACGGTCACGTCTCTGCGGTTTGTTCTGGCTCTTCCACTGCTCAGCGTCATTACATGGAGTGAAGGAGCAGCATGGAATTTGCCGGCTGCCGGAACAACGGACTTTGCCGCGGTTATGCTTAATCTGATCGGTCAAGCACTGCTGCCGGGTTTGCTTAGTCTGCTAGTGTATTACAAAGGACTTACGACAACGAAAGCGTCGGTAGCGACGCTTGGGGAGCTGAGCTTCCCAATGGTAGGGGTGCTGATTAACTGGATCGTGTTCCGCGAGGTTATCACTTACGCCCAAATTACGGGCTTCCTGCTGATCTGGTTCGCACTGTTTATGATCTCCAGACAATCAGATTCCAGCTCTCTGGCGGGAGAGCAGGGATAAGAATATTTGTATGAACAAGCTGTCGAGGCAACTCGGCAGCTTTTTTTAAGAGAGAAGTACAAACTTCGGAGCAAACGGCATCCTTGTCTCGCAAAGAAAAACTACAACCAATGGGTGGTTTACTTGTTCTCTTTCTTCCCGCAAATTAATTGATCGAGCATGTATCGTCACTTTAGCAGCTTGATCTCATCTGGTGTCACCAAATACGTATAGATCGTTTCCATTTGCGGCCCTTCTCCGTTTTCCGGCTCACAGTTTTGTTTCACCGTCACAATATAACCCGTCCCGGGCTGCTGTGTGTCTGTAATCGTATTGAACGTCTGGAGGCTGTTACCGCATTGCGGTACGAGCTTCAGCACCTTTTCCTCCGCCGTATCACGGGTAAACTCCTCCGGGACAGTGCATCCGGTTGCCACCATGGAGACGATGAGCAGACACCATAATAAACGTTTCATCTGAACCTCCTTTGAATCCACAATGAATATCAATGGTCCTCGTCTGGATGTATGATGTATAACGTTTCCGAATTGCAAAATGTTGCTCTCTCCTGCAGATCTGGTTAGTCATGATTAACATTGCGTCGGACCCAATTTACTGGTTGCTTCTCAAATACAAGAAAGCAGGGGGACTTTATGACCCCAACTACTTCCGGATGAAGGATAAGCACATAGAAAAATATGAGCGGCAGTATCGGTCTGCCATTTGACGGTGACCCGAGAGCGAGTTACGGGATTATTGATTTTTGCCACGGGAATATTGCCGTCCAGCTCAGAAGGATAGCCTATGATACGGATAAGGCGATCGCGATCGCCAAAGAACGCGGAATGCCGGGCATTGACGCTTTTGAATACGCACTGCGGATAGCCAGATATCCGTATGACAGTAAAAAACAGCTGACTTAGTAGAAACGGTAAAGCAGGCCGTCCCATGACTTCATCCGTGGGTGACCTGCTTTTTTTGGGTTTCATGCTGTGTTTCTTTAGGCTAAGTACGGTCGACGTCACAACGTATCGCTGTCCTTAAATTTTTTATGAAAGCGCTTTAAAAATATATTGCCAATGACTAACTACCTTGCTATAATCGCCTTGAAAAGGTTTTCAGAAGAGGATGTTTAATATGATAAAATCAACGATCCGAGATGTAGCCCGAATGGCACAGGTGTCTATAAGCACCGTTTCCAGAGTTATGAATACTCCGGACTCCGTGGCGGAGAGTAAACGAAATAGGGTACTCGAGGCCATTGAGAAGCTGCAGTATCAGCCGAACTCTTTTGCACGCGGCCTGATCTATAAGAAGTCCTTTACACTGGGTCTGCTCATTCCCGATATCGAGAATTTTTACTATACCGGGATTATCCGGGGAATGCAGGATGCGTGCATTAAGTTTGGTTACAGCCTGATGATATGCAATACGGACCGCGATAAGGACCGGCTTCTCTCGTATATTGACACCTTTCATGAGAAGCAGGTCGATGGGATTGTATTTGCCAGTGATGTCCTGTATCCCGAATACTACGAAAAGCTGGTCCGTACCAAAATACCTGTTGTTCTCCTGTCCACATATTCAGATGAATACGATATCCCTTGTGTGGAAATCGATGACGAGGCAGCGGCTTACGATGCGGTGAAGTTCTTGATCGAGCTTGGCCACCAGGAAATCGGAATGATCGGGTTCAATCATGACAATTCGATTTCAGGGCCTCCCAGGTATGAAGGCTTTGTAAGGGCGCTAACGGAAGCGGGCCTGGAGCGTAATGTCGGGAAGATTCGGTTCGCGACACACCGCTTCGAGCACGCCTATGGCGCTGCACACGAATTGTTTACGGATTATCCGGAGCTGACCGCGGTGTTTTGTGTAGCCGATGAATTTGCCATGGGCGTCATTTCCTACTTAAAGGACCGGAATGTGCTTGTTCCAGGGCAGGTGTCTGTCGTAGGCTTTGACAATTTGCGGATGGCGAATATGTTTATTCCTAAGCTCACCACGATTGCCCAACCGATCTATGAGCTGGGATACCGGGCAGCCGAAAAGCTTCATGAGCTCGCGACCACAGGAAACGTTAGCGTTCTAAGGGAGAGGATGGCGCATAAACTCATTGTCAGAGAGTCTTCCAGGGAAAAATAGCCTTGCTTTTCGGCTGTTTTGAAAAGCTTTTCATATTATAAATATAAACGCTTTTACAAAGAATTTAAGCTTGGTTTGACATAGCCATTCGAAAAGCTCTATTAAGGAGGTGATCCGCAAACTCCTGATCTTAGAATCTCATAAATTGGACTGTAAGGGATGCCAGTTTTCCAACATTTATTTCAAAGGGGATGTAAGGAAATATGAGAAAAGCTGCAAAATCCAAAATGTCATTGGTGATGGTGCTCCTGTTATCTTTTGTAATGGTACTGAGCGCCTGCGGAGGATCGGGTGAAGCGGGACCTACAACAGAGCCTCCGGCGCCAAGCAATAACAGCAACGAAGGGAACAAGGACACGGGTACGGATGCAGCGGAGGGATCGCCGCTTGAAAAAGCGCTTAAAGGGGAGTATAAAGGCACAAAGGTAACGATGTACGGGCCTTTTGTGGACGTGGACCAGAAAAAGTTCGAGGAAAGCATTAAGGACTTTGAGGAAAAAAGCGGCATTGACATCCAGTATGAGGGCTCGAAAGAGTTTGAAGCTACGATCAACGTCCGTGTGGACGGAGGCAATGCTCCGGATATCGCCGATTTCCCTCAGCCCGGCCTGCTGGCTTCCATCGCCAAAACCGGCAAAGTCATCGACCTGACCAGTGTGCTGGACCAGGACAAATTGAAAGGCAACTACAACCAAAGCTGGCTCGATATGTCCATGATGGACGGCAAAGACGGTAAGATCATGACCGGTATCTGGAACCGCAGCAACGTGAAGAGCCTGGTCTGGTATCCGAAGAAGCAATTTGAGGAAGCCGGTTATAAGGTTCCTGAGACTTGGGATGAAATGATGCAGCTTACCGAGCAGATTGCCAAGGACGGCGATCCGGCGTGGGCTATCGGGATCGAGAGCGGAGCCGCTACAGGCTGGCCTGCGACAGACTGGATCGAAAATATTATGCTTCGTACGACCACACCGGAAAACTACGACAAGTGGGTGAAGGGAGAGCTTCCGTTCACTTCACCGGAAGTCAAAAACGCATTTGATATCATGTCTAAAATTTGGATGAATCCTGATTATGTATACGGCGGCAACAAATCCATCGTTACCACTTCATTCGGGGATGCCGTGAAGCCGATGTTTGAACATCCGCCTAAAGCCTGGTTTAACCTGCTGGGCAACTTTATTACAAGCTTCTTCCCGGAAACCGCCAAGGTGGATGAAGACTATGACTGGTTCTATCTGCCGCCGATTGATGAGCAGTACGGCAAGCCGGTGCTCGTAGCAGGTGATATTTACGCCATGTTTAACGACCGTCCGGAAGTCCGTGCCGTAATGGAGTTCTTCACAACCGGCGAATCCATTAAGACATGGGTACAGTCCGGTGGCGTCATCGCCCCAATGAACGATGCTTCGCTCGATTGGTACTCCTCTGAATCCGACAAGCGGATGGCACAGCTTGTACAGGATGCAACGACCTTGCGTTTTGACGGCTCGGATCTAATGCCAGGTAAAGTAGGTGCGGGCACGTTCTGGAAGGGGATGACCGACTACGTGAGCGGAACGGCCACAATGGACGAAGTGCTGGAGCAAATCCAATCCGGCTGGAAGAACTGATGATCATTGTATTAAGCAAGTCGCAACACGTTTTGGTATGACAAAAAGAGGGGCAGTCGTTTGGCAAGAAGGTCTGCCTCTCTTTTTGCATCCTTCAGGTCTATTTAGGAGGTTATTCAATGAACACACTAGCCAAACGGAGGATCAGCCTCAGAGCAGTGCTGCTCTTTGTGGGCGTGGTCGCCGCCAACATCGTGATCAACGGCCTGATCTTTATGTTCTTCCGGGATTCCACGCTTAATCCGCTTCTCACGGCATTTTTCGCTGTATTGTGGGGGATTCTCGGGGTTTACCTTATCTATTACTCCCTGAGCTGGGCGGTTGAGCAGTTTCCGGATATGGTGCGGAGGAGGGTGCTGCCGTATATTTTTGTAGGACCTGCAGTTATTGTTCTTGGATGGCTGCTGGTGCTTCCGGCGCTGCGCACCTTTTATTTAAGCTTTTTTAATGCATCTTCTGATAAGTTCGTCGGTCTCGGCAACTACATTGCAATCTTCAGCGACCGGCTGCTCGCGACGGCTTTGCGTAACAACCTGCTGTGGGTATTCGTCGGAACCCTGTTCTGCGTGGCTTTCGGGCTGCTGATTGCCATTCTTGCAGACCGAAGCAGTTATGAGCGGATTGCAAAATCGATTATTTTCATGCCGATGGCCATCTCCTTTGTGGCCGCTGGCGTTATTTGGAAATTTGTGTACTACTATCAGCCGGGAGATGAGCAGATCGGTCTCCTGAACGCCATCGTCACCGCTTTCGGCGGTGAACCGCAGGCATGGGTTAGCCTGCTGCAACCGTGGAACAACTTTTTCCTGATTATGATCCTGATCTGGATGCAGACGGGATTTGCGATGGTGATCTTTTCGGCCGCAATCAAAGGGGTGCCTGAGGATATTCTGGAGGCGGCCAGGGTGGACGGTGCCGGGGAAATCCGGATTTTCTTCAAAATCATCATCCCGTTCATCTCGACAACCATTCTTACCGTCACGACCACGATCATCGTGTTTACGCTGAAAATTTTCGACGTGGTCATGGTCATGACAGGGGGCCAATATGGCACCGAGGTGGTAGCGACGCAGTTTTACCGACAGTTCTTTATGTACCGGAATTTCGGTTACGGCTCAACCCTGGCTATCGTGCTACTGATTGCCGTTCTTCCTGTGATTTACTTCAACCTACGTCAATTCCGCAAGCAGGGGGGATTTTAAATGGCGGGCAAAAAGAAAAGAAAGGGCAATTGGATCGTCAATTTGGTCCTCGGCGTCATCTGCTTCATGTGGCTGCTTCCGACTCTGGGACTGCTGGTCTCGTCGTTCCGTCCGGCGGCAGATATTATGCAATCCGGCTGGTGGAACGTGTTTCCACATCAGGAATGGAAAACAGCGGATACGATCAAGCTCTCCAAGGATATCGATCTCCGGGAACCGATTGAGGTGAATGGGAAGACCTTCAGCGATGATCAGTTGAAATCGGGTGTCATGGCGGAAGACAACCGCCTAATCTGGCAAAACCGGCGCGCCCGTGAAATCAGCGTGCAGGAGCAGGGCTGGGTGGGCAGCTCCGAGCTGACGCTAGACAACTACAAAAATGTGATCAGCGGCAAAGAGTATACGATTAAGAACGCCGACGGCAGCGAAACGAAGGACAAAGGCACCGGCTTGTCCCAGGCGTTCTGGAATACGCTGACGATTGCAATCCCGGCAACGGTTATTCCAGTGCTTATCGCATCCTTTGCGGCTTACGCCTTTGCCTGGCTGCGGTTTCCGGGACGCAAAACGCTGTTTGTCCTGATCATCGCGATGCTGGTCATTCCGCTTCAAGTCGCGCTCATTCCGGTGCTTAAGGATTACACCGCGCTCGGGCTGAACGGCACATACCTGGGAATATGGCTGGCGCATACCGCTTTTGGTCTGCCGCTCGTTACCTATTTCATGTACAACTTTATCAGCCAACTGCCGAAGGATCTGTTCGAGTCGGCTTTCATGGACGGTGCGAACCATTTTACGATCTTTAGTAAACTGATTCTGCCGCTGTCTGTTCCGGCCCTTGCTTCCATTGGCATCTTTCAATTTCTGTGGGTATGGAACGACTATCTGGTGTCGCTCATTTTCATCGGCAACCAGCCGAGCGTGCAGGTGATGTCCATGAAAATAGCCGATCTCGTCGGTTCCCGCGGCAACGACTGGCATCTGCTTACCTCAGCCGCTTTTATATCGATGCTCATGCCGCTCGCCATCTTCTTCCTATTGCAGAAATATTTCGTGCGTGGTTTGATGGGTGGTTCGGTTAAGGGCTAGGCGGGTAATGGTGTAACGCGGGTGGTCAGTATTGCGTCTTACGATAACGTGAGCTGTTTGCGCTCGGTAACGGATATATCGGCATGCGCGGCACCGGTTGCGAAAGAGGTGTCCTGCATTTCATACAGCAATAACAAGAATATAGACCATGATCCTTGGCGTTTATGCCCGCGATCATGGTCTATTTGTGTTGTGCAGCCATAAGCTTGTATGGATTGGACGTATTCGCGGAACGTCCTGTGTCTTGGTGGAGCGTTCATTCCGAATCCTGTTTTTCATCTATAACCTGTACGTTCAATTCAGCTTTTCCTTGTTTGATATGAACAATCCAAATGTCCTTTTCAGCAACATAATTTACAGCTTTTATAACAGGAACCTCTGCGCCATCCATTCCTTGTGACGTTAAAGCTTTACGAATGACCTCTGGCTCGGTCAGGTTCGCGTGTTCCGGTTGACTGCTTGACACAACAGAAACTTGGTTAGCTTTCGATTGTCCTGGGTAGGATTCCAGCACCATATCGTACCACACCTGCACCCTTTGGCCGATGGAAATGTCTTTTGGAGCATTCGAAAACCAAATCGCATTATAGAATTCTTTCACACCGCCTGTTGAGCTGTAATCCTTTGGCACACTGCTCACGACAAGGATCTGATTGTCCGCTTTCCCTACGACGTATCCTTCAATCCCCGGTTCAACAGCAGTCGTATCCGGGTTATAACCGATTAACGATAAGCTGAATAATAGCATGATTACAGTGATTATTAATTTATTCATTTGTTATGCCTCCCCGCTCTATCAAACCGATTTATAATATAAATCAAGCATTTCTACTGATATTGACGTCCTCTTTTTACAGAAAGTTGCCGTTCTGAAAAATAGTTCATTCACCTCTTCACAGCCGACGGAAAATAATTTTCTGAATTTCCGGATATTTAGAAAAATATTTACTGAAAGCATTTACATAATCCGAGTGGTCTGGTAATCTAAGGTCAAGAAATCATCATACATCATTACCAGAAGGAGCGAAGATGGAAATGGAGAGTATGCAAAAGTATGACGTTGTCGTAATGGGCGGAGGCATTTCCGGGGCGATGGCCGCGGTTGCGGCATCTAGCTTAGGGGCAAAGACATTGATTGTTGAATCCCACGGGTTTTTGGGAGGGACGCTTACCGCGAACGGCGTCGGTCCGATGATGACCTTTCATGCGGGTGAGAAGCTGGCGATACAGGGATATACAAATCAGCTGATTGAGCGCTTGAAGAAGCTGGGTAAATCACCGGGACATATTTTTGATACCGTCGGGTTTACGTATTCGGTAACTCCATTTGATGCGGAGGCCATGAAACATGAACTTGAGCTGATGGTGACCGAGAGTGGCGGAGAGATTTTGTATCACACGATGTTGGCAGGAGTGAAGACAGAGAATGGCCGGATCGTTAGCATAACAGTGTGCAACAAGTCGGGGCTGAGCGAAATTCAAGGATCCGTATTTATCGACGGTACGGGAGATGGAGACTTGTCTGTCGGAGCAGGTGCGGAGTTTACGAAGGGCAGAGAGTCTGACGGGGCGATGCAGCCGATGACTTTGAAGATGAAAATGTACAATGTGGACATTCCGAAGGTTAAGGAATACATCCATAGTCATCCCGATGATTTCCCACTGTACAACGGAGATACATCAATTATTGAGAAAGCGCCGCGACTGTCGGTTGGCGGGTTTGACAGCCTGTTCAAGGAAGCCAAGGCGAAGGGGGAAATCTCCATCCCACGGGAAAATATCCTCTTCTTCGAGACGAACAATCCGGGTGAAGTCATCATGAACACGACCCGTATACTGGGTCATGATGCAACGGATGCGATGAGCCTGAGCCAGGCGGAGATGGTAGGTCGTAAACAATGCCGTGAGCTTGAGCTGTTTGTTCGCAAGTACATTCCAGGCTTTGAGAACGCCGTGGTAGAATCGACCGGTCCGAGTATCGGTGTTCGTGGCTCCCGGCAGATTAAGGGAGCGTACACACTGACGGTTGAAGATTTGATGGAGCAGCGGTTGTTCGAAGATACCATTGCACATTCAGGTTACCCTGTTGATATTCACAGTCCGGACGGGGAAGGAACGAAGCATCAGAAGTTGGAGTGGGGCGGTATGTACAGTATTCCTTACTCCTGCATGATAACAGAGTCCGTAAAGAACCTGATCGTAATCGGACGTTGTATCTCGGCTACATTTGAAGCACAGTCTGCGATGAGAACGACACCGACAACAGGCGCTATCGGTCATGCTGGAGGGGTAGCGGCAGCGATTGCTGCCAAGAGCGGAGTTGACGTACAGGATGTCAATATCAAAGAAGTACAGCAGAGTCTTAAAGAGCAGGGTGCTTATCTGGAAATTTAGTGATAACTCGTTATAAGCAGTAACCATATCGAGAGGGGAAATTAAAGTGACAACTTTAATGTGGTTTCAAGCCATCGGCATTTTACTCGTCTTCCTGATCTTTGTAGGATTGATGATGACTCGGAAACTTCCGACAATTCTGGCTTTACCTTTAATGGCTGTATTGTTTGCGGTCATTGCGGGCGTTCCTTGGATGTCTGATGATCCGGAAACGGCTACAATAGCAAAAACGATCTTGTCAGCCGGATCTATGAGATTGTCTGGTGCGATTGCAGGCCTCGTGTTTGGTGCCTGGTTCGGACAGATTTTGAACAAAGTCGGTATTACAAAATCGATTATACGTAAAGCAGCTGAACTTGCCGGCGACAAACCGGTTCTGATCGCGGTCTTGTTCTTTGCCACCGCATCGATTATTTTCTCCGCAGCAGGCGGACTTGGTATGGTCATCTTGGTCGGTACGATCGTCATTCCGATCATGCTTACCGCAGGTATATCCCAGTTTGTCGCTTCGATCGTCGTTCTTTCAGCTGTCGGGGTGGGGGCTCTGTTTAACGTCTCCAACTGGGCTGTGTATGTGGACGTTCTCGGCCTTTCCGTTGCTGAGATTGCTGACTACACACTTGTAGCGGCTCTGCCACTTATATTTATTTCACTAGCCATGATTATTTTCTACATTAAAAGAGACGGCAAAGGCCGCAAGGCATGGGCTATGCCAAACGCTACTGGCGGAGAAGGAAAGAAAGTTCCAACGATTGCACTCATCAGCCCGATTGTTCCGGTTGTTCTCGTATTTGCCTTTAAGCTTGATATCGTACCAGCGGTTGTTATTGGCGCCCTGGTAACTATTTTGCTAACATGGCCTAAGCGTCCAGTTCACGTACTATCCAGTGCACTGGTGGAAGGGATTCAGGACATTGCTGGAGCGATGGCGCTGATGATCGGTATCGGTATTCTCTTGAACTCTGTTATGGCACCACAGGTGTCGTCGCTCATCTCGCCTCTGATTGAAGCGGTTCTGCCGACGAACCCAATCATGTACGTTCTCTTCTTTACTCTCTTGTCACCACTCGCTATTTATCGTGGACCGCTGAACGTATGGGGTCTCGGAAGTGGTATCGCTGCCTTGTTCGTAACGGCTGGTATGACTCCGATTGCTGCGATGCTGGCGCTGCGTGTAGTGAGTAACGTGCAAGCGGTTTCTGACCCAACGAACTCGCACAACGTGTGGGTTGCAGACTTTACAAAGAGTGACATTAACGAAATTTTGAAAAAGACACTGCCTTGGATGATGGTTGCCGTACTCATTTCGATGCTGATCGGATCATTCATGGTCTTTTAAATCCGGCACATGAACTCGGGCGGGGCGTTGCATAGCATGTGCGAACCCCGCCTGTTACTTCAGGAGGGAGAACAATGGAGAGAAAAAAAGTAAGGGTAGGCATTGATGTCGGGGGCACGTTTACGGACGCGGCTGTTATTGATAATGAAACGTATGAAGTTATAGAGAAAATGAAAATTCCGACCACTCACCACGATGAAGACGGCGTGGCGAAGGGGATCGTGCAAATTTTGAATAAAATTTTAGCTAGCCGGGGAATCATGCCAGATGATGTAACGTTTATCGCTCACGGAACAACGCAAGCAACGAATGCGCTGCTAGAGGGGGACGTGGCATCTGTCGGTATTATCGGAATGGGTTCCGGTATTGATGGTCTCAGTGCACGCTCGGAGTCTAACCCGGGTGATATTGAGCTCGCCCCAGGAAAGTATTTGAAGACATATCATACGTATGTGGATTCCAAGGAACTAAAGGATGAGCAGATTGAAACGGCAATCGATGATCTTGTGAAGCAGGGGGCGGAAGTCATTGTGGCTTCCGAAGCCTACAGCGTAGACGACCCTGCGAACGAGCTGCGTGTCGTGAAAATTGCCAACCGTAAAGGGATTTATGCAACTGGCGGACATGAAATTTCCCAGCTTTACGGACTCAAGACACGGACAAGAACAGCGGTCGTGAACGCTTCGCTCATACCGAAGATGATGGAGACGGCCAACATGACGGAGAAGTCCGTTAAGAACGCCAACATTAAATCACAGCTTATGATCATGCGTTGTGACGGCGGGGTTATGAGCATTGATGAGGTGCGCAAGCGGCCGATTCTGACGATGTTGTCCGGTTTGGCGGCCGGGGTGGCCGGTGCGCTCATGTATGAGAAAATCTCGGACGGCATCTTCTTCGAGGTCGGCGGTACCAGTGTCGACATTTCCGTGATCAAGAACGGTAAAGTTATGATCAAGAACGCTCAGGTAGGTGGACACCGGACTTACCTTCAATCGCTTGATGTGCGTACGCTTGGTATTGCGGGGGGCAGCATGATCAAAGTGGCGGGCGGCAAGATCATCGATGTAGGCCCGCGAAGCGCGCACATTGCCGGCAAGGAATATGAGGCTTTCGCAAAGACGGAGGATATTGTAAATCCCAAGGTGAAGTTTGTCAGCCCTCGGCAAGGTGACCCAGCAGAATACATTATCCTCGAGAGCGAGAACGGTAAAGATTACTCTTATACATTGTCCGGGGCAGCCAACATTCTTGGCTATATTCCGGAAGGCGATTATGCACAAGGGAATAAGGAAGCGGCGGTAAAGGCTTGGGAAGCGCTCGCTGCCCATGTCGGACTGAGTGTGGAAGAAGCCGCTAGACAGGTCATGAACATCGCAATCGATAAAACGATGAAGACGGTTAATGAAATGATTGAGGATTATGAACTGGATCGTTCATTTGTTACGCTGGTAGGCGGCGGAGGTAGTGGCGCGGTTCTTGTTCCTGCGATGGCGGAGCGAGAAAACATGAAGAGCAAGATTGCCAACAATGCTCCGTATGTGTCCACGATCGGCGTGGCTCTGGCGATGGTAAAGGAACAGATGGAACGGACGGTTGTGAATCCGACGGAAGAGGATATTAAGCGGATCAGGGCCGAAATTATGGAGCGCATCGTTAAATCAGGTGCGAGCGAGGCTACGGTTGAGGTTACGATCGAGATTGACAGCCAGAAAAATATTTTGCGCGCTGTCGCTACAGGTTCGACCGAGCTCCGTTCGAAAGATTTAGGCAGTGAGGCAATGTCTGATAGCGAGATGGCCGTTATCGCAGCCCAATCGGTGGATCAGTCGCTCGAATCGACGAAACTTGCAGCGAGAAGCGGCCGCTGGAGTCTTTTTGCAAGTGAGAATATGAAGAAATCGTTCTTCGGTTTGATTAAGAAGAAGTCCAATGCGGTAAGTGTTCTGGACCGAGAAGGCGTTGTGCGTTTCAAGAAGGCCAACGTGCAGTATACGAAGCTTACTAAGTCCCAGTCTCAGGGCACGCTTAGTGAGTTTTTGGACGATAACACGATCTACTCGGATGCGAATGCAACAATTCCCAAGGTGTTTGTCTTCTATAAGGAAAAAATGTTGGATTTGACAGGGATGCAGACCAAAGAGCAGCTCATGTCGATCCTGGAAATCGAGACGGAAATGCTGCGCGGAGAAGATGAAATGATCGTAATTGCTTATCAGTAGGAAAGGGGCGGGAAGGGATGACGGTTCGGGAAGGAATACTATCTGACGAGATTATGGCATGTGCGGAGCTGGAACAGGATCCTCTTTTTCATAAAATACCGAAGGACAAGATCCCGTACTATGTATCAACGTCGCTTGCCAGAGGCAGAGAGGCAGCTGCGCCGTATATTGGAAGGAATATCCGGGAGCTGTGCCAGGCCGAAGGCCTTCGCTATGAAATCACGAACCGTTCAGGAACCTTCCACAACGTATCGTTCCGCGCACAGATCGATTTTGTCAAGAAGACGCCGGAAATTATCGTGTACTCTGCATCCTTGACCGGGATGAAGCAGGCCTATCAAGAGGTAGTGGGCACGGATGCCGAGGGTACGGAGCTGGATAGACTGATCGATATACATCTGGCACACGAGTTCTATCACTACCTGGAATATAAAACGGGGAAATTCACGAATGAAGAGCTTGAACCCATTGAGGTATTCAGGTTGGGGCAATTTTTTGTAAAGCGCTCAAGTGTAGTAAAGACCAGCGAGATTGCGGCACACGCCTTTTGCAAGGAAGTGATGGGGCTTCCCTGTCTGCCGAATGTGCTTGATTATGTCTACCTGATCCAGAGTAATACGCTCTCCGAAGAACAATTCGGACAGCAGGTTATCTCTTGGAAATCCTGGATGTAGCTTTATTAATACCTTACTCGGTGTGATATAATGGATTGTGCTAGTTCCATAGGTAGATCAGGAGGAGGTATCATGTCTTCACAGGTTCCGGCTGTCATAGCAAAAATAGTATCGCAAACGCAAAAATTAACATACGGGGAAAATCAGATTGCTAATTTTGTTATCCACAATCCCGAATTTATTACTCGCAACACCATTACCGCCATCGCGAATGAGATCGGTGTATCGGAGACAAGCATCAACCGCTTTTGTAAAAAGGTTGGATTCAAGGGGTTTAACGATTTCAAGATTGCTTTTGCCCAGGATGCGTTCTACCGGGATATGCAGGCGAAGAAAAAAGAGAGACGGGAGATCAACGCGATTGATGCCCTGGCTCTGGACTATAATGAACTGATCGTAAACACCTCGGCGCTTATTACGGAAGAACAGCTGAACCGGGTGGTTGAGCTGCTGAAAGGTGCACGGAGGATTTTCTTAGTCGGTCTGTTCGATTCTTTTCTGGCGGCGATTGCTTTAAAGAACCGGTTGGCGATTATCGGCATTATGTCCGAAGCGATCAGTGATAGCCGTGCGATGAAGATTGCCGCTTCCCAGTGCAGCTCGGAAGATGTGATGATTGCGTTCTCACGTTCAGGATCAACGAAGGAGATTATCGACGCGGTATCTATCGCGCAGGTCAATCAGGCCAAGACGATTGCAATTACCTGTTACGATTCGTCGCCGATTACGGAGAATGCCGTTGTCGACATTATCGTGCCGGATAAGATCTCCGTCAGCAACAGTGCGCTGATGTCCAACCATATCACGTTCCTGTTCGTTGTGGATCTGATCATGAATATATTCATTTCCTCGGACAAGAAATATTTGAAGAAAAAGCTGGATAGTGAAGCGATTCTGGCGAGCGACCAATCGATTACGAATTATTTCTTATAACTTGCGAAAGGCGCCCCCTGCCAAGCATTTTGAATGCCGGGTGGGGAGCGCTTTTTTTTGTTTTTCCCAACCTCAACTGAGTAGGCTGAAGGATTAGTCCTTAGAACTGTAAGGGGTTAGGGACGATTTCTAAGGAATATGGAAGAAAGACGTTTTCGGTTGGGAAATTTTTGATAAACCCTTGTGGCTGTAGTAAAATCAGGGCATAGAAGGAATATAGAACCTTGATTCTTCTAGGGTTTGACCTTAACAAGAGTTGTATTGAAATATGATGCGCCCATACTGGACTTTGTTGACTGTTAAACCTTAACAAGAGGTGTATTAGAATATACTATCAGCCTCAATGTGTTGACATAGAAGTAGTTTGAACATAACAAAAAAGAAAATCGTGCATACAGTCCAAACGCTCCTCCCAAGCATTGAATGCTTTAAGAGGAGCGTTTTATTTATCAAATATGTTTGAATCTTCATCAAAGAGTCATTATATTGATGCTTCTGATTAAAACCGATTAATCGAGACACCGTGCCCATTCGGTTTAATAAGCATTCCGAATTGCTCTGCAATGAACCGGATAGGCACGAACATGTTGTCTCCATAAACCACAGGAGCAGTATCGATCGTGACGGGTTGTTCGTTCACCTTCATTTCCAAAGAGCCGGCAGTCAATACGATAGTGTCTCTGTCATGCTTTATGGTCACAGTTTGAGCTTTCTGATTCCACTGTACCTCTGCTCCAAGCAGTTCGCTGATCACCCGCAACGGGACAAAGGTACGTCCATTGCGTTCATACGGTGTAGCCGGTAGTTCTACAAATTTGCCAAAAGCATAAGAGAACTTGGTTTTTCTAAGCAGCAAAATGTCCGGAAACGGGGTGAAGTTGGTATAACTGACTTCTGTACCTTGCTCCTCCAGCCGAGCGAGAATAGAAGCGGCCGGTGCATCACTGCGGGTATCGATGACATTATTTACGAGCGAGACGGATTTTAGCTTATTCTTGTTTTCCAGACCTTGAAGCGAGAGAAGCCGGTTATTCTGGAATTCCGCCTGCTTCAGGTGAATCAAATCTTTTAGTGGCTCCAGTGATTCAATCTGATTGTAGCTGGCTTTTAAAATCCGAAGCTCGGTCAGATGTTGCAGAGGCTTCAAGGACTTCAAGCGGTTTTCTGACACATTCAGAATCTGCAGCTGCTTCATGCCAGTAAGAGGGGTCAGGTCTTCAATCTGGTTATTCACCATCGAGAGCTCTTGCAGCTTGATCAGGCTTGCCAGCGGTTTAATATCTGTAGCGTTAAAATAATCAATATTTAGCTTGCGTAAATTTTTGAGCGTGCTTAAAGCCTTTAAATTGCCGTTGCCGGAACCGCCAAGTGTCAATTCCTGCAGCGCGGTTAGATGACTTAACGGCATAATGTCTTCCATGGAATTCATGTACAGGTTCAATGTTTTCAACTTATTCATTCTCTTTAATGGGGCGAGTCCGCTGCCTTGGTTTAGTTGATTCCAGGACAGGTTAAGATATTCCAGATTAGTCAGGTTCTGAAGCGGCTCCAGATTTTCAATGATATTGGAGCTTAAGTCAAGTGAAGTCAGTCCGGTCAATGTCTCTATTCCTTTCAGTAATTCCAGTGATACACCGGTTAGAGACAACTTCTTTAGCTTCTTCAATTCTTTTAGCTCGGTGATATCCTTAATGGTATGCATAACAACCGGATCGTGCCTTAGCTCAATATGAAGAGATTCCAGATTACGAAGGTAGCGAAGTCCTTTCAGATTCTTAATTCCGGTTAGGGGGCTGCTGACTCCAGGACGCTTAGCCTTTTTCGCGAGCATAGCATGAACCTCGTTTGTATCAATGGAGGTAATTTTGTCGACATCACTCTGGGTGATTGTGCCGGTGGGCTTGTCGATATAATGACGGACGATCAACTCAAGCATAGGATCGGGAAATGATATACCCTGCGCGGTGGTTGATTTAGCCGCCGTAGTGTTACTGGGTAATAGTACTAGCACCAGAAGCAGGAGAAGCGAGGTACAGCCAATTTTTTTCATACATAAGCTCCTTATTTAGGGATATGAGTCTACAAATATAAACGTCTTATTTTACAAAATGTTGTTTTGAAGGAATTATTTTATATAGTGGATATCCTCTAAAATCAGAACATTGTGTGACCATGCCGGTTTCAAAGGCTTCTGTATTTTTATTGGTTGATTATTTTTGTTACACTTGGTTACAAGTTGAAGTTAAGAGAATGCCAGAGAAGCTGTTAACCATAGAGGGGAGTGGGTAGAGTGGCATTTGTGTCTATTAAAAATGAATATAAACGCTATCAGATGGGGGAGACCACCATTGTAGCAAATGACGGGATTGATTTTGAAATTGAAAAAGGTGAGTTCGCAATTATTGTAGGTCCCAGCGGCGCGGGCAAATCTACAGTACTGAATATATTGGGAGGCATGGATACAGCAGATGAAGGGCAGGTTCTGGTGGACGGTACAGACATAGCCCGGTTTAACAGCAAAGAGCTTACAGGGTACCGCCGAACGGATGTCGGATTTGTGTTTCAGTTTTACAATTTGGTGCCGAACCTTACGACAAAAGAAAATGTTGAACTCGCTTCTCAGATATCCCCACGTGCTTTAGATGCGGAGCAGGTACTAAGAGATGTCGGGCTGGGAGAGCGGCTGAACAATTTTCCGGCACAGCTCTCCGGTGGAGAACAGCAGCGAGTGGCGATCGCAAGAGCACTTGCCAAGCAGCCCAAGCTGCTCTTGTGTGATGAGCCGACTGGAGCACTGGACTATAACACAGGTAAGCAGGTACTGAAGCTGCTTCAGGATACATGCCGGAATACCGGAACGACGGTTATCGTTATTACCCATAACTCGGCAATCGCGCCTATGGCTGACCGGGTCATTGAGATCAACAACGCAAAGGTCCGGAAAATCGTGCAGAACCCGAATCCGGTCTCAGTCGACCACATCGAATGGTAAGGGGCTAATTAATTGAAAAAAAGAGCATTATGGAGCGATATTTTCCGGGAAATATGGCGGACCAAGGCGCGGTTTCTGTCTATTTTTGCCATTATCATGCTTGGTGTCGGTTTTTTCGCAGGGATTAAAGCTACTGGCCCTGACATGTTGAACACTGCAGAACATTATTATAAAGAGCTTCGATTGATGGATTTGAAGGTGCAATCTACATATGGCCTGCGGGAAAAGGATATCGATACCCTTGAACAGGTCCCAGGTGTATCGGAGGTGCAGCCTGGTTACAGCGCGGATGTCTTTTTAGGTGACAGCGGACTTATTGCAAAAGTATTTTCCAATCAGCAAGACAATCATCTTAACCGGTATAAAGTAACCTCAGGCAGATTGCCACAATCATCTGGTGAAATTGCCCTCGATGATAACGGTAAGTTGGGAAGCCTTTATAAGCTGGGGGATACGATTACCTTTACGAGTCCGGACCCTGAGGCGGATCTGCAGGATACGTTCGGCAAGGTGAGTTATAAGGTAGTCGGAACCGTCAGAAGCCCTATGTTCATAGGGAATATGGGGCGTGGGAACAGCAGCATTGGCAAGGGAACGGCGGATGTTTTCGTAGTCGTTCCCCAGGAAGATTTCAATCTGTCCGTGTATACCGAAGCTTACATAGACTTTAAGGATACGGCAGATCTTGCACCCTATACCCCTGCTTATGATGATCTTATTGAGAAACATAAAGAGCAGGTGGAGCAAGCGCTCAAGGGACAACCTGAGGAGCGTTTGAAGGAAATTCGGGATGAAGGTCAGGAGAAGCTGGATGAAGCTCAGCTGAAAATCGATGATGCCAAGCAGCAGCTGGCTGATGCTCAGCAGGAGCTTACGGATGCCAAAGCTGAACTGGATGATGGACGTCGGAGCTATCAGGAAGGCGTAGATAAGCTGCAATCGGAGCTGGCGGGCGGACAAGCGAAGCTGGATTCGGCAGCTAGAGAAATCGAAAAGGGCAAGGCAGATTTGGAGCGTAACCGAAAGCGTATCGCCGATGGACAAGCTCAGATCAAGTCAGGCCAAGTGAAGTTAGATGCCCAAAAGAAAACTTCCGAGTCGCAGCTTGCCCAAGGGCAAGAGCTGGTTAAATCACTGAAGCAAATTGCGAAGCTCCCGCCTGATTCGATACCTGCGGAACAGAAGCAGCAGCTTATTGCCGCTTCGGGAGCGGCGGATACGAGGCTAGGGCAGGCTATTACCGGATATTTGAACGGCACGGTGGATGCCACAACATTAAACGGTGCGACCGCCTCTTTTGAGCAGGGACTGAATCAGGGGGCTCAGAAGCTTCGATCCGCCCAGCAGGAGCTGGACACCCGGAAGAAACAGTTGGAAGAAGGACAGGCTCAACTTCGTACTGGCGAACGTGAACTGACGCAAGGCGAGGCGGAGCTTAGACAGGGTCAAGCAGATCTTGCAACGGCTAGACAGAAGGGAGAAGAGAAGCTGGCTTCAGCTAAGGTGGAGCTGGATCAAGGGCAAGCCGAATATGATAAAGGACTTGCTACTTATGAGGAAGAGAAGCAGAAGGCCGACCGGAAAATCGCTGACGGGCAAAAGGATTTGGCCGAGGTACAAAAGGAGCTGGATGAACTCGAGCTTCCCAAGACATATGTGCTTGACCGCAGCATCAATCCGGGATACACCGAGTATAGTGATAACGCGGACCGTCTGGCGTCTATCGCAACCGCATTTCCTGTATTCTTTTTCCTAATTGCAGCATTGGTCAGTCTGACAACGATGACACGTATGGTGGAGGAGCAGCGGCTGCAGATTGGAACACTAAAAGCACTTGGATATAGCAACAGAGATATTATGAAGAAATTTCTGGTGTACGCTACATTAGCTAGTGTTATGGCAACCGCCGCTGGATTGGCTATAGGATATACTCTCTTTCCGAATATTATCTTTAACGCTTACGGCGCTTTATACAACTTGCCGAGTATACGGACAAGCTTCTATACGAGCTACAGTGTTATATCGGTTGTCGTTGCCCTGCTGTGCACAACGATGACTGGGCTTATTGCGGCAAGAGTGGAGCTTCGTAGCAATGCTTCCGTACTCATGCGGCCGAGAGCGCCGAAGAGTGGGCAGCGTATACTGCTGGAACGGATAGGTTTTATATGGAATCGCCTTGGATTTACAGGAAAAGTTACAGCGCGCAACCTGTTCCGTTATAAACAGCGTATGTTTATGACCGTATGCGGTGTGGCAGGCTGTACCGCACTTATCCTGACAGGTTTTGGCTTGAAGGATTCGATTGGGGATATTGCGCCGCTGCAGTTCGGAAAAATCATGAAATATAATACGATGATCGCGTTTCAGGATGACAGCAGCGAGCAGTTGAAGCAGGAGTATAACAAGCTGATTGATAATACGCCGGAACTAACAGGTGTGTTAAATGTAATGCAAGACGCGATGACAGTTTCGGCTAAGGGTGTCAACAATCAGGATGTAACACTGTTTGTTCCAGAATCACCGGATAAGCTTTACGATTTTGTGACGCTGAAGAAGAGGGAATCGGATAAAAGTGTGCCGCTGACTGATCAAGGGGCTGTAGTTACAGAAAAGCTAGCCAGACTTTACGATGTGAAAATCGGAGATATACTGACCATCCAAAACAACAACAATGATCCATTTGAGGTTAAGATAGCAGGTATAACGGAGAACTATGCTATGCACTATCTGTATATGACGCCTGCATACTATGAATCGGTCTTTGGTAAAGATCCGGAAGTAAACACACAGCTGTTGACATACAAGGATACCAGTTCGGAGTGGGAGGATGCTTTTGGAGAAAAGCTGACCGCGAATAAACGGGTTGGCATGGTGAGTTTTACGAGCGGAGTAAGCAGCGCTTTTGAAGACACTATGGACAGTATGAATGTTGTTGTAGTCGTACTTATCATATCTGCAGCAGCTTTGGCTTTTGTTGTACTGTACAACCTGACCAACATTAATGTGTCGGAGCGGATTCGAGAGCTGTCCACCATTAAAGTGCTGGGCTTTTACGATAAGGAAGTTACCATGTACATCTACCGGGAGAATATGATTCTGACCGTGCTCGGTATAATCGCAGGCAATTTCCTAGGGATATGGCTTCACGGGTTCGTGCTGCAAACAGCTGAGGTGGATGCTATGATGTTCAGTAAGACCATCGAGTGGATGAGTTACGGCTATGCTGCCGCGTTGACTCTGCTGTTCTCGGGTATCGTAATGCTGTCCATGCATTACAAGCTGAAACACATCGATATGATTGAAGCGTTGAAATCGGTGGAGTAGAAAATGGGGCTTCCCAGGTCAATGGACCTTTAGGGAGAGCCCCTTTCTTACTATTTTATCAGCTGCCGGAACGCCCGATTCAGAATATGGGTCATCTGCATCATTTCTTTTCTAGTGTTATAAATGCCGGTTAACAGCATTTCTCGCTCGATTTGATGCTTGAATTCCAGAAACAGCTCTTGCGCTTTGATCAAAATGTCTATGGTTGCGATCTGATCGCGGTTGTCGTCTGATTTCAGGTAATGAATCAGGTTTACCACCTTGACGATGTTTAGAGCAACAGCCTCTTGTGGAATCTGGCTCAGTATTTTACCAACGGCATCCAAGGCGACCACACCGAGCAGACTGCTACCGCCGACAAGTACAGTCATACCGCCCACCATCCCGACGCCTGCAGCAATCGATCCGCCGCCGAGCATCGTGAGACCTGCTGTCGTGGCCGCAGCACCGGAAAGGCCAAGCAATCCTCCAACAGCGGGCGCGATGACGGGCAGGGCGAGTACAGCCGCAATCGATCCGACACCCACGAGGTCAGTGATGCCCCATTTGAGCATTTTTCCACCTTCATCTTTAATATCTTTAAAAAACTTTTCCGTATTTTTATAAATTTTTTTGCCCCATGGGCCGAATCCGCACAGGTGGGAGATCTTATCGATATGAGCTTCAAAGTTGGTTTCCTCACCGGCATCTTTGAAGTGATCCATATCGTAATAGATCGGTGTATGTATGACTTCTTGCATGATGAGAAACAGCTGTATCCGGCCTTCGGCCGTTGCGTTGAAATCGTTAATCAGCTGCTCAATTGCAGCATCCCTAAGAATTTCCGGTAGCGGGATCAGGTTTTTGGCTTCCCAGTACGCCTTCCATTCTTCTTTTTTACGGATTCGTTCAAGCATCTTGGAGGCTGCATGGTTCTTATGTGCCTTGTTCAGTGAGTGAAGGATACCGTTCTTTTGCGCGATATTCTGCTGTTTTTCTTCAATAACTCTGAGTCCATGATATTCATACGCGAGATCTTCATCCATCCGAAATTGGACCAACTTCTGAATCAAGGTGTATCCATCTTCATTTAATATGAATGTCTGCGGTAGTTTCATTGCATCATCTTCTTTCCGAGTTGCTATCTATTATATCGAAGAAATAGAGGCGAAAATTTAGCTCCCTGCCCGGTGCTGCTACAATTCCCCAATAAAACCTTCTCTCTCCGCAAGGGAGAGTAAGAAGCTTGTTATCAAAGCTAACGCTTTGATAACATAAAATTGGAGATAACATAAATTTAAAAAATCCTTTTCTAACCGATTAAGGCGGAAAAATACGTTATAATATACATATTAGCAGTGGAACGAACTAGTAATGCTACTAAAGAGGCCTTCGCTTAAAACGTGCAGCATCAGGGCCAACAGTCGGAGGTATGTGAATGGGTATAGTCTTTTCCTTTTTAAAGAAGTACCGAGTTGCCGCAATAGCGGCTCTTACGATGATGTTGATTGAGCTTTCGCTGGAATTGGTCCAGCCGCTCATCATCTCCAAGATTATTGATGACGGCATACAGCAGGAGAATTTGTCGGTTGTATGGATGTGGGGAGGCATACTGACGTTTAGTGCGCTGATCGCATTCGGGGCGGGAGTTGCGAGTTCTTTTTTCGCCGCACATACGAGCCAGGGGCTCGGATACGATATGCGGGACAGGCTGTATGACAAGGTGCAGTCTTTTTCATACTCAGTGTTTAACCGTTTTGCGACCTCGTCTTTGATTACGCGGCTGACCGGGGACGTTACGCAAATCCAGGATACGGTGTTTATGGGGCTGCGGTTTATGACCCGGGTGCCACTTGTGGTGACTGGAAGCATTATTATGGCACTTGTAGTCAACGTCCGTTTGGGAGTGTGGCTTGTGCTGACGGTACCCGCGCTGTTTATTTTTATCGCCTGGGTTATGAAAAAAGCGGCCGTCTCTTTTCGTAATGTGCAGCAGCGGCTTGATGCGGTGAACGGCGTTATTCAGGAAAACTTGACGGGAATCCGGCTCATTCGCGTTTTTGTCCGGATGGGACATGAGATCAAGCGCTTTGCTGATTCCTCGGAGCGTCTGATGAAAGGGACGGTATCCACGCTACGGATGACAGAGCGGACGATGCCTTTCATACTGATCGTCATGAATGCTGCGATTATGGCGGTATTGTGGTTTGGCCGAAAAGATATCATCTCCGGCAGCGCTTCAATTGGTGAAGTGGTTGCCGTACTGAACTATACTTTGCGTTGTATAGGTGCCATGTCAGCTTTATCCGGTCTGGTCATGGTGCTGTCACGAGCCCGTGCGTCGGCTCAGCGTGTACAGGAGGTTTTGGATACGGAGAATGATGCCTATGAGAACCAGATGTCTGGACCAGAGGCGGGAAAGGTTGGAGCAAAGCCTGTTCAAGGCTCGGTAAAATTCGATAATGTCAGCTTCAGCTACCCGGGCAGTGATATCGCGGTGCTTACGGACATATCGTTTCAAGCTCGCCCCGGTGAGCGAATCGCAATTATGGGCGCGACTGGCTCTGGAAAATCTTCGGTCGTTCAGTTGATTCCGCGATTATACGAGGAAGATTCCGGGGCTGTATACATCGACGGAGGGAAAGCGAGTGAGTTGGACCCGGACCGGCTCCGGAGAAGTATCGGCTACGTTCCGCAAGAAGTGCTGCTGTTCTCGGGAACGGTAAGGGACAACATCGCTTGGGGCAGAGAAGACGCGAGCATGGATGAAATTGTAGACGCTGCCAAAAGAGCGCAAATTCATGAGACGATTGAACGTCTTCCAAAAGGGTATGAAACGATGCTTGGCCAGCGGGGCGTGAATTTGTCCGGAGGCCAAAAGCAGCGTCTGTCGATTGCGCGGGCACTCGTGCGCAAGCCTGCCATTTTGATTCTCGATGATAGTACAAGCGCTTTGGATGTACGGACAGAAGGAGCTCTCTTAGACGCGTTAAAAGATCTTTCATGCACGACTTTCCTCATAACACAGAAGATCAGTTCTACTACATCAGCGGACCTGATTCTGCTGCTGGATGACGGACGTTTAATTGCACAAGGAAATCATGAAGCGCTGATGACAGACTCCTTGCTGTATCGCCGCATTTATGAGTCTCAATACGGGGAGGAGGCACAACATGTTCAAAACATTCACTGAACCGTTCCGTCATCCGAGGCCGAAGTTTGAGCTGGGGGAAGGCAAAGGCATATTCAGTCGGAAGTCTAGTGCCAAAGCAAAGAATTGGTCGGCCACACTGGGACGGGTATGGTCATATCTGGCGCGCCGGAAGGGCAAGCTCTCCCTTGTCCTGTTCATGGTGCTGCTCAGCTCGGGATTGGCGCTTTTGGGGCCGTATTTGATTGGCGTTGCCGTGGATGAATTTTTGGAAAACGCCAGCAAAACCGGGGGATCCGCAGGGCCTTCATGGATATATTTTTTGATCGGACTCGCGGTCGTATATGTGCTTCAGGCGCTCACCACCTGGCTTCACAACATATGGATGATTGGGATCGCACAAGAAACGGTGTATCGGATGCGAATGGATCTGTTTTCACATCTGCACCGGCTCCCGATCCCGTTCTATGGAAAAAGACAACAGGGTGAAATTATGAGCCGTCTGACCAATGATATCGAAAATGTAAGCTCCACACTGAATAGCTCTGCGATTCAGATCTTCTCTAGTGTGCTGACATTGGTCGGCACGTTGTCGGTCATGCTGTGGCTTAGTCCGCTGCTGACACTGCTCACATTTCTGGTAGTGCCGCTTATGGCGGTTGGTATGCGCTGGATTACGCGCCGTACAGGCCCCCTGTTCAAGGAACGGCAGCGCAACTTAGGGGAGTTGAACGGTTACATCGAAGAGACACTCTCCGGGCAGCGCATTATTAAAGCGTTCTCCCAAGAGGATCGGGTCATCCGTGAGTTCGGGGAACGTAACGCCAAGATCCGGATATCCGGCTTTTGGGCACAGACGATATCGGGTTTCATTCCAAAGCTAATGAATGGTCTGAACAACCTTAGCTTTGCGATTGTAGCCGGTATTGGCGGTATTATGGCCATTAAGGGCTATATCACGATTGGAGTTATCATTATTTTTGAGAGCTATGCAAGGCAGTTCACAAGACCGCTGAATGATCTGGCGAACCAGTGGAATACGCTGCTGTCTGCCATCGCAGGGGCAGAGCGGGTATTCGAAGTGCTTGATGAAGAGGTAGAGGCCAAAGATGAAGGTGCTGCCGTAAAGCTCGAAAGTGTGAAGGGGGCTGTCTCCTTCAAAGACGTCTCTTTTTCGTATGAAAAAGACGGTGACACGCTGGAAAGCATCACATTTGAGGCGAAGCCCGGAGAGATGATCGCCTTGGTCGGACCGACTGGAGCAGGCAAAACGACATTAATTCAGCTACTGTCACGGTTCTATGATCCGGATGGCGGGATCATTACGCTGGACGGACGTGATTTGTCGTCAATCCAGCGGGAGAGTCTGCGGTCATATATGGCATTCGTATTGCAGGATTCATTTCTGTTTGAAGGAACGATCCGGGACAATATCCGTTTCGGACGGCTTGATGCAAGCGATGAGGAAGTCGAAGAGGCCGCAAAGCTTGCTAATGCACACTCTTTTATTATGCGTTTGAATGATGGGTACGATAAGGTGCTCAAGCAGGGAGGAAGTGGAATCAGCCAAGGCCAGAAGCAGTTGCTCGCCATTGCCCGGGCAATTCTCGCCAATCCTTCCATGCTTGTGCTGGATGAAGCGACCAGCAGCATTGATACCGTGACAGAGATCAAGATTCAAGAAGGATTGCAGCGTCTTATGAAGGGACGAACGAGCTTTGTTATCGCGCACCGGCTGAACACAATCCGCCAAGCAGACCGAATATTGGTGCTTAAAGAAGGACGGCTGCTGGAACAGGGATCACACGATGATCTGCTGAAGCGGGGTGGATTCTACAGCGAGTTGTACCACAGTCAGCTGAAGCGAGCTGCCATGTAAAAGTTAGCTTGAGAGTTTTATATTTAAATTACAAAGCCACCGTTGACAAAGGCGCTATAAGGCCGGTTTCAACGGTGCTTTAAGTTTATCTGGAACGGAGGTGGATGAATTTGCGACAAATGAAGTCGTTAAATGAAATTAATCAGGTGATCGAGAACGAACCGCTCGTCCTACTCATCATTAAAACCGGTCAATGCGGTGTGTGTGAATCTGTGGAGGCTAAGGTTTCCCTTATGCTGGAGTCTCGGCCTAGCGTGAACGGCATTTACGTATATATGGAGGATGCTCCTGATGTGGCCTCAGCGTATTTGGCGCTCACCGCACCGACATTACTGTTATTTTACGAGGAAAAGGAAGTATACCGTATCGCTCGCTTTGTCCGCTTTGACGAGCTGGATCATGTGTTGTCACAGTACGAGGAATTACTTAAATAGTAGGGTAATAATACAACGCCGGATGGACAGGTTTGGTTCCTGTTACCGGCGTTTTTTGTTAGGTACGTTTTTTAAAATGATATCGATTGCAAAAAATATGTTGCCTCTTGTGGAATGATTTGGTATGCTATTGTCCTTCTCTCATTTTCGCCTTGTCTGAAGTGGGCGGGTCCGCCGTCCAAACAACTTATCGGAGGTGTCACATGCTTTATTTCACGCTGGCTTCCAAAGCCTATGCCCGGAATTTGCAATACCGGGGCGCGCACATGATCCATAACATTGCGAGCGCTATGTTTGGTTTCATGTACGCTTGTATCTGGATCGGTCTCGGAGCCGACTACACGCTTGGAGAGTACGGAACGCAGGGAATGGTGAGTTACATCGCTTTCACCCAATCTGCGCTGTGGATCTCCAGTTTCATCACGAATGGCCTCGGCATCCCTCAATCTGTCAGGACTGGTCACATCTCACTAGATCTGATGCGTCCTGTACACTTGTTTAGTCATTTGATGGCCAGGGAGTGGGGACAGATTGCCTATCAGTTCGTGTACAAGTCCATTCCGATCTACGTGGTGTATTACTTCGCTTTTTCACTTTCTCTCCCGGAACAAGCTATTTCTCTTCTTTACGCAGCCATTGCTTTGGCTGGAGCCGCCTATCTGTCCATTTGCATTAATTATCTGATCGGCGCGTCCGCTTTGTGGACAACGGAATCTTCATGGCTATATTGGGGTAATCATGCCATGATCAACCTGCTCGCGGGCTTTTTCATTCCGATTGAATGGCTGCCGGACTGGCTGGAACGTATCGCCTGGCTGTCGCCGTATCCTTACCTGCTGTATGTCCCAACACGATTCTATCTTGGTTTAGGTAGCGTTTCCGCCTTATGGGGAACGTTGTTTTGGTGTCTGCTGCTGACGCTTGCCTGCTTGCTGATAACTGGGTTTTTACGTCGAAAGGTGGAGGTGCAGGGGGGATGACGATAAAATCAATGATTTCCTTATACGGTATGCTGATTCGTACGAGTATTAAAAGTCGCATGCAGTATAAGTTCAACTTTATTCTCGCCTCATTTCTGGCCGCACTTATTCAAATTTCCGAATTTCTGATGGTAGCCATCGTGCTGCATAAATTCGGTGCTATTCAAGGCTGGTCCATGTATGAGGTTGGCTATTTGTTTGCGGTGATGACCCTGTCCAAGACGGTGTACCGGACCTTTGCAGATGAAGTGCATCATCTCGAAAAATATCTCGTTACCGGAGAGCTTGATCAGCTCCTGACCCGGCCAATGCCAGTGTTACTAGCACTGATGCCGCAAAATTTTCGCATTATGCTCGGTGAAGTTCTTCAAGGTGGGTTTCTGCTGGTGTGGTCCCTGGGCGGCATGATCGGCAGCGGACAGGCGAGTTGGATCGCTGTCCCGCAAACCTTGTTTATTATCGGCACGGGTGCGGTGATCCTGTTCTCGATCGGGCTTGCGACCGCAACATGCGGCTTTTGGACGACTCGGATCAGCGAACTGCAGACCATTACGGAGGATGCCGCAGGCACGGCCGTCCGCTATCCACTGAGTCTGTACCCGAAATGGATGTCAACCATTCTGCTCGTCATAGTCCCGGTCGGGTTCGTTAACTATGTTCCATCCCTTTACATATTGCGCGGTGAGCTCGGACCCTGGGTGTTTATCGCTACGGCTGTAGCCGCGGGGGTTTGTCTGGCCTTAAGTTTAAGATTTTGGAAATTCGGCATTACCAAATACCAAAGTGCGGGAAGCTAAAGGAGGAGCGAACGATGATTGAAGTTCGGGACATACGCAAGGAGTTTAAAACACCTGTTGTCAAGGAGGGTCGCTTCTCCGGTCTGAGGACCCTCTTCACAAGGGAGTACAAGACGAAGGAGGCCGTGCGCGGCATCAGTTTTCAAGTGGAGCAAGGGGAGTTCCTTGGATATATCGGGCCTAACGGGGCCGGGAAATCCACAACGATCAAAATGCTATCAGGTATTCTGCACCCGACATCGGGCGAAGTGTTAATAAGCGGAATGAATCCGCACAAGGAACGCCGCCACGTTGTGAAAAACCTTGGGGTCGTGTTCGGCCAGCGGAGCCAGCTATGGTGGGACCTGCCAGTTAAAGATTCCTACGATATTCTGGCTAAAATGTACGAAGTGAGCGAAACGGATAAGAAGCGGAGACTCCATCAGTTTTCCGAGCTTCTGGAGCTGCACACGTTCTGGGAAACGCCTGTGCGCAAGCTGTCGCTTGGGCAGCGCATGCGCGCGGACCTCGCCGCAGCCATGCTTCATGACCCGGATCTCTTGTTCCTGGATGAGCCGACGATCGGCCTGGATGTGAACGCCAAACGGAGTATCCGCGAGTTTCTGACACTGCTGAACAAAGATTTTGGCAAGACCGTTCTGCTCACAACACATGACATGGATGATATCGAGCAGCTGTGCAGCCGTGTCATGGTCATCAACAACGGAGAGTTGACGTATGACGGGACGATTCAATCGCTCCGGGATACGATCGGGCTGCCAACTATGATCACCGTTACCTACCGTGGCGCTTTTCAAGTGCCTGATCAGTACGGGATGGAAAGTCAGGCCAAATGGAGTCCGAGTCTATCCGGGACGGTAACTGCTGAGCGGGCACAAACCTCGATCCGCATCGTAAACGTTACGGGAAGCACAGTTACAGTGGAAGCCAACCGCCGAGAGATCAATACGCTAGAAGTGATGAAGGAGCTCGGCAGTTGGGGGGAACTGGACGACATTGATATGAAAGATCCGGATTTTGAGGATGTCATTCATAAGGTGTACTGATATCAATCACAGTTTGAATCAGAGTTCCTGTTAAAATAATGACCACAATTTCAGGCGATCCGGCGTAAATATCGCCTGAACAATATCCCGAACCAGACAAGGTGCACAACTAAACCTATGAATCCTGCAACAATCAACTTTGGCTCATTCCATGGCATGCTGTTGGGCAGCGTAAACAGCTCAGCGACCCAAAAGGTCGGTAGTACGGTCGAGCCCCAGCGCCAGGGCTCTGGCAAGAAGTAAGATAGTACGGGTACAAAAACCAGCAGCCCTCCTATTTTGGATAACGCAAGCCCCTCCACTTTGTTGGACGCAAAGGAAACGAGGAGTAATGCCATGATCGGGCCCTCGATCAGAAGCATGGGTAGAGCCAAACCATATTGAATTGGGCTCCAGGACGTGTAATCGACCATTAGAAAAGCCAGAACAATATAAATGCCGGACAGCAGCGTCGGCAGCGTTAATCGGTGGAGAAAATATCCTTGCTGCGTGATGGGAGTAACAGCATAATAAGCAATTAACTGCTCATCTCTTTCGTCAAGCATCATTAGTCCGGCCATCACACCGATGATAAGCGGAATAAGAAGAATGGAGGTTCCGTATATGATGCCATAATGCGCCGATAATTGGAAATCAGCTGAGAGCAAAAGAGAAGTGATGATGGGCACCCCATATCTAAGCGCCAGCACCAGTAATAAAGGAGCGACAGTGATGAACACAAGCATCGGATCGCGTCCGACCTGTTTTATATCACGTTGCAGCATTTGTACGGCCCGGTTCATACCGTGAGCCCTCCTTTTTTAAAACCCCATAATAATAATTGCATGGACCGATGAGACCAGCCGAAAGCGATGCCGATCCATACGAGCAAAATGATGATCGCAAAGATGGTGTCAACTGTTCGTACCGGTTCAAAAACCGATTGGAGCAGCACAAGCGAGGCACCAGCCGGAAAAAACAAGAAAACCTTGCTTGAAAAGATATGCAGCGTGTCCATAACGGGTAACACCAGAATGGTGGAGACAAGGATCGACGAGAAGAAGAATCCGTTCATGGTATGACAGCGTACTGCAACTCCAAGTCCAACCAAAGTAAAAAAAACGGACGTTAGTATAACAGCGATGATCAGTATTATCATGTTTCGATGAAGACCAAACGTACCAATATGAATGGCAAGGCTGCTCATCAGTGACAGACAAGTTAGTGAAAGTGTTTTTGACCAAATGTATGCTCCAAGCGGATAGGGCGTAACAAACAGATTGTCGTGGATATGCTGTCCTTTTTCGAGTAGGATAAGACCGCCAATAAAAAAGAAGCCGAGCATGCTTGGATCTGAAAACGTTAGGAGTATACTCCACATTGCCTGCTGATTCTCGGGGATCATGTTTAATAGAATGAGATAGGCGATGCTGATCAGCAGATAAGCGGTATAAAAATGATGGCGCAGTTGAAGTTTGATATCCTGCCTCCATGAGCAGAAGAATTGGCGAGCACCGTATTGAAGAGTGGTGGGAGGAGCAGTAGTCTGATGCTTCATGTTAGAGTTCTCCCTGTTACTTGGATAAACAGTTGATCAAGCGTCGCTTCCTGCGTGTGGATCGTCTCGATGGAGCCGCTCCGAAGAAGTAAATGAAATGCTTCGTTATCCGCGATACCGTCCAGCTGATAATCGGCACGCTTGAGCAATGATCCTTCCCTGTACTCCACGGACACTTCCTTTTTTCCTTCTCTCACTTTAAGCTCCCGTGGCGCGTCGATTAGCTTGATCTCACCGTCCACGATAAAAGCGACTCTGTCGCAGATTTCCTCGGCGGCGTGCATGTTATGCGTTGTTAGAATGATGGTTTTTCCAAGAGCTTTTTGCTGCAAAATGATTTCTTTTACGGTGCTTGCGTTCACAGGGTCGAGCCCCGAGGTGGGTTCATCGAGGAACAATATATCCGGCCGATGCATCAGCGCCCGGCATAAGTTCAGGCGCATTTTCATGCCTTTTGAAAAATCGGACACTTTCGTCCGCCCATATTCCTCCAGCGATAACTGAGCGAGTAGATGCTCGGGTTCCTCTGTGGGAACGTTATACAAGGAGCGAAACAGGTTCAGATTTTCCAGTGCCGTAAACTGGCTGTAGAAGTTGGGGAATTCAAAGGCAACGCCGATCGAGTTGTAGTACTCCCGTCCATGGTTCCTCAGCTGCTTGCCCAAAATGCAGACACTGCCTTCGTACTGCTTCAGCATGCCGATCAGTATTTTCTGGGTCGTGCTTTTTCCGGCTCCTGACGGCCCGAGAAACCCGAATATTTCTCCTTGAGGGATATGAAAATTCAAGCCCTTCAGCGTGTAGTGCTTATGACCGGGATAGCGGAAGCGAAGCTCCTTCACATCAATCATGGCTCTATCTCCTTCGTTTCTATAATTAGGCCGTCCGTAATCAAATCAATGAACAGATTCATGGTATCGCGGTAGTGTTTATCCCCGATAAGATGCTTTTGTAGGGACAGTAGAATAAACGAGCGAATCATACTGACGATCACCTCGGGATTTTGCGGTTTAATCCATCCCTGTTGCTGTCCTTTCTTGATCACTGGCAGCAGGTCGTCTGCATCCTTGGTGAAGTTGTTTTCCAGTTTGTCAGCCGGGAGCTTCCGGAATAAAGACTCCGCGAACTCTTCATCGTACAGCTGCCTTAAAAAGGGGTTACTTTCCAGCACGGCAAGTGACTCTCGCAGAAATTGCTTGAAACGTTCACGGCTGAGGGGACCACCGTTAAAATAAGTTTCGGCCATCTGTCCGCGAATCGTCTCTTCTTCCTGCTCCAGCAATTCAAAGTACAGTTCCTCCTTAGATGAATAAAACAAATAGAACGTTCCTTGAGCAATGCCGGCTGCTTTTGTCAGATCGGCGATGCTCGTTTTTTTTAATCCGAATACGGAAAATAAATGCTTTCCTTTTTGCTGCAGATCCAGCCGGATCTTTGCTTTCTCTTGTTCGTTGAACCGGGGCATACTTCGTCTCACACTCCATTATGAACTTGTGAATGAATTTATTTTATATTCACAATTAAAATCTAAATCTTTACTTTTGTCAATATTAGCCAGAGAATAATTCACACCAAGCGTTAGGTAGCGAATCGTACGTTTCACTAGAACTTGTAACAGAATCTCTGATGCCGAATAAATATGGGAGTTTGCTGGATTTCGTCATATAGAGACTTCAAGCAATTGAGCCTGATGGAATTGTCTGGATTAATCTCTGGACAATTCCCCCTCATATAGTCAAAATAATAGATACGTCATGATCAAATGCACGTTTTTTTTACTACTCTGCTCGGGTAATGAATAAAGTAATATATTGTTAGCGCAGTTCCCTATACATATAAAGCTAAAGGGTGAGAGATATGATTTTTATTGACAAGATCTGGCTCAGAATTGGTAACTATTATCGCAGGCGCCAAGATACGGAGAAGGCGCTCAAATACATCAGGAAAGGTCAAAAGGCTATTCAATCTTTAAATGACCAGATCATATACGCCGAACTGCTGCATTATACCGGGCATTCTGATGAAGCAGTGGAATACCTGGGACAGGTAATTGAATGGAAAGGTGCGGGAAGAGCCTACGAGCGGCGGGCGCATATTTTGCGTGAGATGAACCGGGAAGAGGAAGCGATCAGCGATCTGAATGAAGCTATCCTTTTAGATGGCGACAATTATTTAACTTGGTATACGAGAGGCATAGCGTATAAGGATTTAGGGAAATACGACGAAGCGATTCGAGATTTAAAGGAATCGATTAAGCGGGAGGATCGGAGTACGGTCATTTCCACCTATTATGAGTTAGGTATGACGTATTTCGAGAGCGGCAACCCAGCGGAAGCTGTTTCCTGCTTCAAGGAAAGCATCAGTCTTCCGGATCGGGTTATCCCGATGTATTACTTCATGTTGGCCAGATGTCTGGATTTGATTGATTCGGTAGAGGAAGCTTTAACTGTATTGCGGCAAGGAATTGAGCTAGCTGACCGCTATGAAGCCGAGGCGGATCAAGGCTACGGGCTGTTTGATGCAAGTACGAATTACAGCTATGGTGCTTTCATGACATTTCAGCGCCAGACGAAGGAGAGCTTTTCCTTTCGGAGGCTGCTTGCCGATTTGTACCTGCAGCTTGGTCAATATGAGAAAGGGATCGCTGCAGCGTCGGAAGGGCTGCAGAAATACGCCGGTGCGGTGGAGCTTTATTTGAAACGGGCGGAAATCTATGCAGCCTGGGGCAAAAACCATCAGGCTAAAGAAGATTTGGAGCTGGCGCTTCATCAAGATCCGAACGACTTCCGCGCCTATTTCGAGCTTGCTAGATTGCACAGAGAGGAAGATTCAGAGGAAAAAGCGACAGAAGTAGTAACGAAGCTGTACCGCTTACATCCGGAATCTCCATTGGTATGCTATTGGATGGCCGATAGCTTTTATCGCATGGGACAGAATGACAAGGCTATTCAGTTGAATGACAAATTGCTTGAGATGGAAAATGATGACCCTGCAAACTATACACAGCGTGCTGATATCTGTATTGAAATGGGTGATCTGCCTTTAGCGGAGCAGGCGTTGAATAATGCGTTGAAGCTCAGCGACCTACCAGAAATTCATAATAAACAAAGTTATGTTATGTATCTGCAGGGCAAGAATGAAGAAGCATTACTTGAGCTCCAGAAAGCCGTTTCACTGGACCCCGATTTTGCAGAACATCCGACCTATTTAACTGCAAGCGGCCATATCTATAAAGAGATGGGATTGTGGGAGCTGGCGATTGATGCTTATACGAAAGTCATTCATGCGAATCCCGGCAATCCGAGATTATATGAATTTCGTGCGATCTGCTTTTTGGAGACGGAACAATTGGACAGAGGACTATCTGACTGTACCCATGGGATTGAGCTGGACCCAAGTTATGCGGGGCTTTACAGCCTCCGTAGCGGCATTTACCTCTCGTTGATGGATTATACAAGAGCCAGAATGGATATTATGAGCTTTCTTGAGCTTCAGCCCGGGCATCCGGGTGCGTATTATCGCTTGGGTCAAATCCATTACAAGGATAACGACGAGGAGGCTGCATTGGAAGCTTTTAACGAGGTGCTGAACATTATGCCAGAACATGCGGAGAGTTATTTGTACAAGGCTCATATTTATTTCCAGCAGTTAGAGCCGGAAGAAACCGTCCAGAACATTGTAAACTGGAGCCTGCACTTGAACAAAGAAAGTTCTCCGTCTGAGAAGATCAAAGCGATCGAAGCCCTGGAAGGATTTGATGAGAGCATTCTGGAGCGGGCTGTTGAGAAGCTAACTGAAATGTACGGTCACCAGCTGTACTTGTCTTGATCTCTATAATTACCAGATATTTCTTCTCTTTCGTAAAAAGACAACTTCGCTAAAATTTGTGATATGATTATTATTGCTTTCACGAGAAACGGTTTCGTCCTTGGAAGGACGTGAACCGTTTCTTCTTGTGCTTATACATACAGTGCTTGTAGAAGTAGTTAGGGAGGTACATTATGATATCCTTACAGCAGGTGAGTAAAAGTTTCGGACCTCCGAACAATCGTTTTTTAGCCGTGGACTCCGTCACCCTAACCATTGAAGAGGGTAATATTCACGGCATTATAGGAGCGAGCGGTGCCGGTAAATCGACACTTCTTCGCTTAATGAATGTTCTGGAGAGACCCGATTCCGGACGTGTGATTGTGGATAAACACGATTTGACTGGGCTCGGGAATAGACAGCTTCGAGAGGCAAGAAGATCCATTGGAATGATCTTTCAGCATTTCAATCTGATCAGCAACCGGACCGTAGGCGGAAATATAGTCTTACCGTTAGAGCTTGCAGGTGTACCGAAAAAGGAACGGCTCAATAGGATGGAGGAGTACCTGCATTTTGTCGGACTTTGGGATAAAGTGGATCAGTATCCTGCCCAACTTAGCGGTGGACAGAAACAAAGAGTGGCGATTGCCCGGGCTTTGGCGAACCGCCCTAGAGTACTGCTCTGTGATGAGCCTACGTCGGCTTTGGATTCAGTGACCACTTCCGGTATCCTCGATGTGCTGAGACACGTTAATGAACGTTTCGGAGTTACAGTCGTGATGGTTACGCATGAGATGAATGTGGTAAACCGGATTTGCAGGCAAGTTTCGGTCATGGATAACGGACAGTTGACGGAAACGAATCCGGTGGAGGTTCATACTAATGATTGATTTTTTGAACGAAATAGTGCAATATGTGAATGACTATTTTGCTTATGTGGCGCAGTATCAGTCAGAAATATGGAAAGCGATCGGGGAAACGTTCGTCATGGTTGGCATATCCATCGCTGCGGCTATAATACTGGGTCTTCCGGTAGGAACACTATTATATTTGTGCCGAAAGGGACAGCTATATGAGAATGCATTGATGTTCTCCGTTCTGAACGGGGCTGTAAACATCATCCGCTCGTTTCCGTTCTTGCTGCTTGTGGTCATTATGATTCCGGTTACCCGTATGCTGGTCGGAACGTCCATCGGTACATTGGCGGCGGCGGTACCGTTATCCGTGGTGGCTGTAGCTTATTATTCCAGGCTGGTGGAGCAGTCACTGCTCGACGTTCCGAAGGAAGTGACCGTGACAGCCTCATCTATGGGGGCATCAACTCTACAGTTGATCTTTAAATTTCTGTACGTGGAAGCCCGTTCGGGACTTGTGCTTGGACTGACGACATCTACGATCAGCTTTATATCTTATTCGACGGTTATGGGAATCGTTGGCGGGGGCGGTGTTGGCGATTTTGCCATCCGTTACGGATATCAGAGATTTGAGACGGAAATTATGGTGTTTACGATCATCATCATGGTTATACTCGTTCAGTCGATCCAATTTACTGGCAACCTGTTGTCGAGGCTGCTGGACAAAAGATAATACAATCTAGCAGTTCATCAAGCTTATTACTTCAAAGATAGGGGTATGGTTTATTATGAAATTCATGTCAAAATTTTCTCGCAGCATGCTGGCTGGCCTTCTGGCTGCAGTTATGCTCGTAGTTGCAGGTTGCGGACAGAAAGAAACAGCAGAACCTGCGGGCGAAACCGGAAAGGAAGCTGCAGGTAAAGAAGTAACGTTGAAAGTTGCTAGCCTGATTCCGCCGATGACCGAGGTGCTGGAGCTTGTGAAGCCGAAGCTGAAAGAAGACGGCATTAATCTGGAGATTATGATTCTGTCGGATAATGTTCAGCCGAACAATGCGCTAGCAAACAAAGAAGTGGATGCTAACTTCTTCCAACACGTACCTTATATGGAGGAGTACAACGTGAATAACGGCAGCGAGCTTGTAGCTATTGAGCCGATTTATCATGCGATATACGGTGCTTACTCCAAGCGTTATAAGTCCATTGAGGAGCTTCCGGATGGCGCGACTATTGCCGTTGCGAATGACCCGTCTAACCTAGGACGTTCACTTGTCTTGCTTGAGAAGCATGGATTGATCAAGCTGAAGGAGAGCGTGGGCATCAAGGCTACTACTTCCGATATCGTGGAGAATTCCAAAAAAATCAAATTCCAGGAAGTCGACCTGTTGATGCTTGCCCGTACGCTGGATGATGTGGATATGGCAATCATGACTCCGGCTTATGCCAAGCCGCTTGGCTTGACACCAAAGAAGGACGCGTTGATTACGGAGGGTACAGACTCTGAATTTGCCATCACTCTGGTTGCACGTAAGGACAATGCAGATTCCGAAGCAATCCGTAAGCTTGCCGAGGCAATGACAGGTCCCGAGGTGAAGAAATTCTTTGAAGAAAATTATGATGATATAGCTATTCCTGCATTTGAATAACAATGTGAGTTGATAAAGATTGGATTGTCCTAAAAGTAGATCAGGGACGTTTTAATCCTTTAAGATAAAATGGCAGTCCAAGATGTGTGTTCTTGGACTGCCATTTTATTTTTAGAGATAAGAACGTATAAGCTACGGAGAGGACGAAGCGATTCCAGAAAAGCGTTAGCGTTCGGCTAAAAGCTTTCCAAAGGAAAACTACTTTAGAAAACATACGCTGCCGTCCACGAATTTTTCTCGCTAAAAATAGGCTCATCAGCAAATTTAGTGCTTAACGATTATTAAATTGAATGGGCTGCTACCATGATCAAACATGACGTAATAAGTAGTCTTGTATGTTATACAACACCGGAGATGCAGAATGCCTGAACCTACTGATATTGTTGCAGATTGTACAACAATCCCTACTGAAAAGTGGTAAATAAATGATTCCCTATCCGGATTGTTGTATTTCATGCAACAATCCGTTCTCCGCCGCTATATGACGGAATGATGTTGCACTTTATACAACATTCACTGACCGAATCCTGTCGGATTATTTGGAGTGGTCACATTTCATAGGTAAGAAGGTTCAATCAGGTACTGATATGTCTTAAACGTCGTTAATGTATAATGCAGCGTCAAGCAAGAGGCAGCGAAATCGTAAAAACAGTTCCTGAATACGGCTCGCTTTTAACGGAAATCGTACCGTTCATGGAACGTATAGCTTGATAGGAAAAGGTTAGCCCGAGTCCGGTGCCGTTGCTTTTGGTAGAATAATAGATTGAGCCAAGCCGGCTCATCTGTTCTTCATCCATCCCCACACCGTTATCCTGGATTTCGAGTTGAACCCGCCGGAGATGCTGCAAGAATTGAATGCTGACTCTGGCCTTGGGCATATCGGCGCTGGCTTCAATTGCATTCTTAATAAAGTTAACGAGCAGCTGCTTCATCTCTGTCGGGTTACCGGTGATATGCACGGGAGCAGCCGGGTACGACGCTTCCAAAGAAACATTGTTCATGTTGGCGTATGGCGTCATCACCTCAACGACCGTTTTTAGCTGCACGACAAGATCGATATGCTGATGGAAAGTAGCCAGAGGTTTACTGATGGACAGGTAATCTGAAAGAATTTGTTCTGTACGGTGGATTTCTTCAATACTGATATCGATGAAACGTTCTGTTTTTTCCCAGTCTAACGTGTTCGCGCGAATTAATTTCAGAAAACCGAGGACGGTCGTCAGAGGGTTGCGTACTTCATGGGCAAGCGAAGCAGCCACTTGATTAATGGTCTCGACCTTCTCATTCTGGATAACTTTAAGATATAACTCCTTGTCCGTGACAGATTTATTGAACAAAGTGATGAGTAGCCAAATGCCAAGACAATTATGAACCGGCATAGCTAGAATGTTAAACGTTACATTGGAAAGTATATAATCCGGTTTGGTGATGTAAAGCACGACTATAGGAATGATGGAAAAGCTGATTCCGGCGATGAACGTAATCCAATACTTTTTTCTGATTTTGTAATAAAAAGAACTTAGTAGAATAGATAGAGGAAAGGTGATAGCCAAAATAATTAAAGCGTCCAAAGTGCCTGAACCACCAATGTATAATCGGAATATTATAAATTCTACGAGTAAAATAAAGCCGGTCGTAACCCCTCCAAACAAGATGCCAAAAAATATGATGACATACCTGACATCAAAGACAAGTCCATCCTGTACACTGAGGGGAAAGGTCATGGACAGTATGAGGCAGAATGAACAAGTAAATATGATGAACCGTCTGGAGTAGTTTACCTCAAGGTTGCGGTAGTAGATGTTATATAATACAAATGGTGTAAGTGAGAACAGCAGCTGGAGGAGTATTTCTTTGATTTCTGACAAAATGTATCACCCTCTGGGTCTGAAAGTATGTCGATACTTTCGCCATTTTTAGTTGAACTAATCTTTCGACATCGGATGAAAAAATCCTTGGTTTTTTTGTGGAAACCGCAAAAAAAATTTTAAATAATCTGTGAGATAAGCTTCAACCTTCTATATATGGTGGATGCCTGTTCCCGTTCCACGCTTCTCGATATGCTGCTAAAACTCCGGGTTGAGAACAACATCCAGTACCGATACACACAGCAGCTGATTTCGGATGTGCCAAAAATTCATTCGGAATGGAATTTAAATTCATAATTTAGAATAATATTTCGTGAAGAACAACGACATTTTTCGCCATATTTTGTTATAATGGGATAATAATCCTGTTATTTGACCTGTCCAACCGGGTTCCATCAGGGTTTTAATTTTGGAACGAAGGAAGGCTCATCGTGGGAAAGCGCAAAGGATTCAAGCTCCGTAATATACTCGGTTTACTCGTTATTAGCTCCATCGTGTTAACCGCTGTTGTTGGAGGATATTTAGCGGTAACCGCCAATGTGAAGTCTTTGAAGGACAATTATTTGGAGAGCAACTATCAATACGCCAAGAAGTTGGCTTCGAATACAACCGGTATTTTAGACATTATGCAAAATAACATGAACAGTGTTGCCCGCTTGGCAGGAGAATCAATCTTTAGTCAGCGGGATTTGGATATCTGGTTTAAGGCGAATGAGCAGTATTTTAACTCGGTCTTTATTGCTGATTCAAGGCGCCAGATTAAGTCCGTTACTCCCGATAAGGAATATAGTCTTGTCGGGAGCCGGCTTACATCGGAAGCTTCCGCTCAAGCCGTCGAGACGAGAGCCTCGATCATTTCGGAACCTTACGTAGCAACGACAGGACGTTTGATCCTGCTGATCTCCTCGCCGATTTATGACGCTCAGGGAAATTATAAAGGCTTTGCAGGAGGAACGATCTATCTGCAGGAGGACAATGTACTCAGCAGGTTGCTGAGTGAGCATTTTTACGGAAACGGCTCCTATGTCTACGTGACGGATAATCACTCTCGTCTTATCTTTCATCCGGATTGCCGGCGGATTAATCGGACCATCATTGGAAATGATGTCGTTCAGCAAGCAATCAGCGGAAAAAGCGGCTCTGCCGAAATAACGAATACCCAAGGAACATCGTTCTTTGTAGGTTATGCTTATGAGCCGAGAGGCGGCTGGGGAATTGTGTCACAGACTCCCGTTTCGGTTCTGGATGAACCGCTAAAGAAGCTTGTATGGAGTATGTTGCTTCAAGCTCTGCCGATTTGTTTCGCCATTTTGTTCGTTGTCTGGCGCGTTTCCCGTTATATTTCAACCCCCCTCTACGAGTTGGCTAAATTCTCGGAAGATGCGGTCGTATCCAAAAAATCCGTTTCACCGGTGATGCCCAAGATTTCTTCCCTCATCTATGAAATGAGACAGCTGCACCATAGCATAGGCAATCATTTGAACCACCTCAATGATGAAATACACATTGATGGTCTTACAGGACTGGCTAACCGCAAAACATTTGATTTAACGCTGCAGGAATGGCTCGATGAACGTCAGCCGTTTGCACTTATTTTGATAGATATCGATTTTTTTAAACGGATAAATGATATGTATGGACATGCGGTTGGGGACGAGGTGTTGAAATATCTCGCTTCGGAGATGCGTTTGTTCGCAGGCCTTGAGGATTTATGTTTCCGCTATGGTGGAGAAGAATTTGGTGTTGTGATGAAGCACGCGAGTCTTCAAAAGGCAGTTGAGCTTGCTGATACTCTCCGTCAGGAGATGGCTAAAGGACCGGGGCCAAACGGAGTAGAGGTTACCATATCGATCGGGATTGCGATATACAACGAAACGGAGTTATTGACCTCTAAGGAGATTGTAGAGAGGGTGGATGTAGCCCTTTATAGGTCCAAGCTGGAAGGTAGAAACCGGATTACCGTATTTACACCGGAGGAGATATAAAGTCTGGATATAGAAGTTATATGAGAAACCTCTCTATTAATATCCGGTAGGGTTCCTATATCCTGCCCGTGGTGAGGTTTCTTTCATTTTTGCGCTAGTGAAATATATTGACTTTTGGCTAGAGATATATTCGCAAATGTGCAATGTGTGCCGATAATAAACATTGATACCTCTTATGGGAATGAGGGGGAAATGTTCCTTACGACTAAAGAAAGTTAAAGGAGACTCGGCAGCTTGGGCCTGAACTATATCATGCTTTCACTACTTCAACAGTTTTTCAATGTCGTCATTGTTTATATGCTGTGTCAGTGCTGTAGCAAGAGTATTGGGTACTGCCGACACATGGGAAGTGCTGAACGAAAGTGCAACTTTCTCGTAAAAAGGCGTCATTTTAGATACAAGAGCAAAGTGAAACCGCAACAACCCAGTGACTGCCAAGAAGAACAGGAGGACATATCTGATTTTGAACGGGAGTTCAAAGAAAGCTTGGAACGTTATGGGCGGTTGATTGATCTCTCTCCGCAGCCGATGATTGTACAGAACAACGAGAGGATCATTTTTATCAACCCGGTAGGGGTGAAATGGTTTGGGGCAAGCTCGCAGGAAGAGCTCATCGGCAGGCCGATTTACGACATTTTACCGCCGCATGAAATCCATAAAGTCCGTAAACAAATGGACCACATTGTGACTCATAAGTATGGACAAGCGATTGAGTATGACATTGCCACACTCAAGGGGCAGCTGATTGAGGCGGAAGTAACAGGAATCTATGACGAACATACCGGATATACGATTCACATTTTTTACGATATTTCGGAACGCAAAAAGATGGAAAGAGCACTTAAAGAAAGTATGGAGCGTTACCGGAGACTGGTGGAACTTTCACCGATTGCGATTGCGGTATCGAAAGACGGAAAGTTGATATACCTTAATCCCAGTGGGATACGGATTGTTGGGGCATCCGGACTGCAGGATATTGTCGGGACAAGCCCTTGGAGCTGGGTAGTGGAGGAAGACCAGGATTGGGGTAAGGTTGCCCGGAAAGAGCTGCTGGAGAATGGATATGTGTCTCCCAAGGAAGTTAAGATTAAACGGATTAATGGTGAAATTATTGATATTGTGGCAAGCGCTATTTATGATAACCAATCAGGTACGGTCGAAATCGTCATGGAAGATATAACGGAGCGCAAGCAGGTGGCACAGGCTCTGATGGATAGTGAGCAATTGAACCGGCAGTTGATTGAAATATCGCCCGTTGCAATGCTGCTGCACAAAAACTTTACATATACGTATGTTAATCCGAAGGCCCTGTCGTTATTGGGCGCATCGGAGCCGGATGACTTAATGGGTCGTCCGATTCTCGATATGATTCATACGGATTCGAAAGCGCTGGTGATGGATTATATAAACACAGTATATCAGGAACAGGGGGCTATCCAGTTAGGAGAACACCGCATTATGCGGTTCGATGGAAGTGTAATTGATGTGGAGGCCGTTTCGGCTTCCGTTCCATTTAACGGGGCGGGTACGGCAGTAACGATTGTTAGAGATATTACAGAACAAAAGAGAGTCGAAGAAGACAGGAAATACGCTGAAGATATGATACGAGAAAGCGAAGACCGGTATTTTCGACTACAGATGAGTCTGGATCAGTTCTCTTCTGACTTGTTCGGCATGGTGAAGGTAGAGGATTTGAATAGCCGGTTTGTCAGGGAAGTCTGCCAGGTGATTTCGACCGATAGGGTCAGCTTCATTGAAGTGGACCGCAACTCTAACGTTACAGTAACTAAGGGGAACCATCAGATTCCACAGTACATTTTGGAGACGATACAGGAACAGTGCGCAGAGAACTTGCCTCTTTGTGAAATGATCGATACGCTCGACGGTCATTTCGTGAAGATCGGTGAAATACACGGTAAGAGTTGTATCTTGTGTGTAGGGGAGAATTCCCCGTTCTTACTCATCCAGGCAACAAAAGTATGGCTAGAAACGATTTCTCGTTATGTTAGCGTACTGTATGATAATTTCCGAGCTATCGAGGATTTGACCCGGGAGCTCGAACAATTCGCCTCGCAGCAGACCACCCCCGTGTGGCTGCTGCGGTTTATGTTTCAGTTGTCTGAAAACGAAAGGAAACATTTGGCACAGGATTTACACGACGCGGCCCTTCAGGAGCAGATTATCTGGTACCGAAGGCTCGATCAGCTCATATCGGAGAGGAATATTCCGAAAGATTCGCTCCAGGAGCTGGAGTGCATTAAGCAAGGATTATTGGATGTCATTTATCAGATACGCATTACATGTAATGAATTACGCCCGCCGCTGCTTAAAGAGGTAGGGCTTGAAAGATCGCTCGAGGCGTTATTTGAATTTACGCAACTTCGATCTGATTATGCGATACGGTTCGATTGTATGGATGTAAGCCATGATCTGAACGATGACCTGATCATCGGGCTATACCGTATCGTTCAAGAGATGCTAGCTAACGCATCGAAACATTCAAACGCAACACAAGTCATTATTAAGCTCTACAGTGATGATTTAGACATGATTCATCTGAATTATGAAGATAACGGGATCGGTATGAATGTGATGGAGAAGATATCTATTTTCGGAAGTATGGGTGTATATGGTATTAAGGAACGCGTCCGAAGTATGGATGGGGAGATTGAATTTGTTTCGTCGCCACATAATGGCTTATCCATTCTTATATCTGTACCAACCAGCTGAACAGAACAGGAACAATGTGAATGGGGGAAAATCAAGATGTATCAGATTTTATTGGTTGATGACCATCCTTCTGTCATGGAAGGAACCAAAATGCTACTTGAGCAAGAGGGCGATTTAATCGTTACATTGGCAAACACGGGAGATCAGGCATTAGAGCTAGCTAAAGAGCGCCCTTTTGATGTCATGCTTATTGACCTGCATATGCCGGGTATCAATGGTATCGACCTTGCCAAAAAAATACTTACAGCGGCACCTGAAGCTATCATTTTGACTTATACCGGATATGATTTTATGAATCATTTTAATCTTATGATTGAAGCAGGAATTGCAGGGCTTGTACATAAAACCTCGAACAAGGAACAGCTTGTTACAGCGGTCCGTTGCGCCCTTCGAGGTGAGGTCGTACTGCCGCTTTCTCTTGTTAGGCAGATGCGAAGAACTACAGATCATGGTTTTAAAGATATTAAAGATACCGGGACCAGTTCAATCACGGGCAAGGAGTATAAAATATTGAAACAAATCGCTGGTGGCAAGAGCAACAAGGAAATAGCAGAACAAGTCATTATGAGCCAGCGGTCATTAGAATATTGCCTGACCAACCTGTTTCAAAAGCTGAATGTAAAGTCGCGCATCGAAGCGGTAATGAAGGCTAAAAATCTCGGACTTTTGTCGGATTCGGATTTCATCAAGCAATCTTGAAAAAAACAATAAAATACAGATAGAGAAGGCCCGTTATTCAGTGGAATCGGGTCTTTTTTTTGCGTAATTCGACAAAATTACGCAAAATCCGCAAAATTTTTGCGTGGCAGCGCAAGTTATTTTCGGTTACGTTCCATGGTCCCGGGTGTATGATTATTTGCATACATACATAGGCCTATTTTCACAAGAAAAGGATGGTTGTAGTGCAAATGAACGAGAATGATTTGCTATTGCTGAATAGTACCATCGAATCGATGGGACAGGTATTCATGCAATCCATGAATGCTTCTCAGCCCATTCCGATCGAACAAGGATTGATGCAGAGTGGCATTAGTGTGCTGATCGGGATCATGGGGGACTTACAGGGGCGTCTCGTTTTTCAAGGTGATCTCGAGACCTATAGCCGTTTGGGTGAATCGATGTTCGGCATGCCGCTGGAAGGGGAGATGCTCCACAGCTTTATCGGGGAAATGGCAAATATGATTGCCGGAAAAACATCCACCATTTTGTCCGGTAAAGAAAAGCATGTGGACATTACACCACCAACGATCATGTTAGGACAGTTGGAAATATACGGATTTGAGGCAGGGATACATGTATCCGTTCATCTGGAAGAGATCGGAAAGATACATATAGCACTGTTGTTTCATACCAAAGGAGGATCAACATGAAAACGAAGGTATTAATTGTGGATGATGCGGCATTTATGCGGCTGGTACTTAAAAATATGCTGGACAAGAACGGCTTTGAGGTTGTAGGTGAAGCTGCCAACGGACAGGAGGCGATAGATAAATATAAGTCTCTTTCTCCCGATCTCGTTACGATGGACATCACCATGCCCGTTATGGAAGGGATCGAAGCGGTTAAGCATATCAAACAGCTGGATGCGGAAGCCAAAATCATCATGTGTTCTGCCATGGGGCAGCAGATTATGGTCGTTCAGTCGCTGCAGGCTGGAGCTAAAGATTTTATCGTAAAACCTTTTCAGGAAGAAAGAGTACTGGAGTCGATCCGGAGAGTTGTAGGGGCCTGATCCAAGGTTCCATATAAAAAATACTATGATAAGCAAGGGGATGCACGATGAAACGTATAAAATCTATCTTTTCTATGAGACTACGGACTCGGATGTTAGTCGTAATTCTAGGTTCTATCGTAATTTTATTAGCTGGTATGCTGACCGCAATAGCCTTGATTACAAATAGTACATCCATGAAATCAGCAATATCCCTGACAGAGACAGCCGGAGAGAAGATCGCTGCAAACGTTCAGAATAATCTGGACAAATCCATGGGCACAGCACGTACTTTAGCTCACAGTTTTGAGGTTATGAAGAAGAAAGGGAACACGGACCGCGAAACCGTTAATACCATTATTAAAAATGTTCTGGAAAAAAATGAATCGTACCTGGCAGCCTGGACGATCTGGGAGCCGAATGCGTTCGATGGCAAAGATCAGCAGTACAAGAATACAGCGGGTACTGATCAGAGCGGAAGACTGCTCCCTTACTGGAAGAGAACAGATACAGGCTTAAAGCTCAGTCCACTTGAAGCATATGAAGAGGACGGGGTAGGTGATTATTATCTTAAGGTTAAGAACAGTGGTGTGGAGGCGATTATTGAACCATATAAGGAGAAATTTGACGATAAAGATGTCATTATGACCTCACTTGTCGTGCCGATTAAAGAAAATAACGAAGTTATTGGCGCAGTAGGGATCGACATCGATCTTGAAATACTGCAGAAGATGATGGATCCATTCAAACTGTATGATACCGGATATGCGCATATATACTCCAATACGGGGATAATCGTTACACTGCCTGACCAAAGCCAGATCGGCAAAAATTTGAAAGACGCTTTTCCCAGCGAGCGGGTTCCGGATATTCTCGCAGCGATTAGCGAAGGTAACACATTAACTTACAATGACAATGGTACCTATTTGATGTATACACCGATTCAAATCGGAAATACCGATACGCCTTGGTCTGTAACCATCGTCATTCCCATGAAGGAAATTATGGCTGACTCACAAGCGCTTATGTACTACATCATTGCGGCTGGCGTCATTACATTAGTTCTGTTAGGACTTGTGATCATGTTCCTGACTAATACCATCGTAAGGCCTTTAAACCGTGCGGTTATTGTCGGGGAAAGCATGGCTCGGGGAGACTTTACGCAGGAGCTTCCAGAGGAATACCGGCATCGTAAAGATGAAATCGGAACATTCGCCAGAGTGTTTCATGATATCACTGAAAGCATGACCAACATGATTGGTCAGGTGAACATGAATGCTTCGCAGGTTGCAGCCGCTTCACAGCAAATTTCCGCTAGTGCTGAAGAATTGGCTGTGGGTAGCAGTCAGCAGGCCGATTCCGTTCAGACCATCAATGAGCTGTTTAAGGAGTTGTCGTTCGCGATCAATGCGGTGGCCAGCAGCGCGACATCCGCTGCCGAACTCGTGAACCAGACTGCAGGCATTGCATCCCAGGGGGGAACCGTTGTTCAGCAGTCGATTGAAGGCATGAATCGTGTGAACCGGCAGGTATTGAAGCTCGAAGATGATTCGACACGCATAGGGGAAATCATTGAAGTCATTGATGATATCGCTGAACAAACCAACCTGCTTGCACTCAATGCAGCAATCGAAGCTGCACGTGCAGGGGAGCAGGGCCGCGGATTCGCTGTTGTAGCAGACGAAGTCCGCAAGCTCGCCGAACGAAGCGGGGAAGCGACTAAACAGATCGCCACCATTATTAAAGGAATGCAAAACAACACGGTTGAAAGTGTCAAGGCCGTGGAAGCAGGAGTTATCTCAACGGAGAAAACAGGTGAATCTTTTGATCACATCATCTCGATGGTCAACGATTCATCCAATACCGTTATGGAAATAGCAGCAGCAAGTGAAGAGCAGGCGGCTCAGGCTGCCGAAGTGGTTACGGCAATCGAGAGTATTTCCGCCTCAGCGGAAGAAACCGCCGCAAGCAGTGAAGAAACGGCATCGACTGCGCAGTCGCTGGCTGAGTTGGCGGAAGAACTGAACAATATGGTAGCAGCTTTTAAAATCAAGTAGTGTGAGGAGTTATATCATGCAGGTAACCGGGAAAGAGCAGTATGTTGAGTTTGGCGTTGAAAATGAACAGTATGCTATCCGGATACAGGATATACACGAGATTATTAAAATGCAGGAGATTACACCCATCCCGAATATGAGGGAATTCGTTAAAGGTGTCATCAATCTGAGGGGGACCATTGTTCCGGTTATCAGTCTCCGCTGTTTATTCGATATGGCAGAGACGGAAGTCACCAAATCCAGCAGAATTGTTGTGGTTCATCATCAGGAAGAAGCGATCGGTATTATCGTGGACTATGTAAATAAGGTAACCACATTCTCCGATATCCAGCTTCCGCCGGAGCGGGTTGGAGGAGTAAACGGCGGATTTTTCACGGGTATTGGCGTAGCGGACAACGGACTGGTTGGTATTTTGCAATTGGACGAAGTTCTTCTGCATGAATAGGGAGGGAACGGCATGCTGTCCGAGTATAAAGAAGTTTTTATGGAGGAGCTTGATGAACAGCTTCAGCTGATGGACGATGAGATTTTAAAGCTGGAGCAGGAAGGCGATAAGGGCGATGCAGTGCAAAGTCTGTTTCGTGCAGCCCATACGTTAAAGGGATCATCGGCAGCTATGGGATTTGATACGATGAAACAGCTAACCCACGAGATGGAACATTTGCTCGATCAGGTTAGAAGTCATCAATTGACGGTTTCAGCCCCTTTAATCGACCTGCTGTTTCAATCGCTGGATAACCTGAAACTTCTGAAGCTGGAGATCATGGAAGGTGAAGAGAACCTGACTGACATATCCGGATGTGTGTATGACCTTCAACATTTTGGACATGCCACCGAGGATATGATGCCTGGTCCTGAGTTGGTGTCAGAACCTCTTATCAAACCGCAGATCAGTATGGATAACAGGCTAAAGGTATCGGAATGTCTGGAGCAGCAGCTTCAAGTGAACTGGATATTTTTGCGAATTTCAGCGTCCTGTTTCATCAAAGGGGCAAGAGCCTATGTCATTCAGATGAGCCTTGCGGAATGTGGGGAGATTCTATACACTTCACCGGATCTTGGAGAACTGGATGAACAGGGGGAAGGGGAGCTGGAGCTGGCATTTCTTCATGCGGGCGACTGTGACGTGGAGAAGTTGTACTCCTTAGCTTCAGGGCTTATGGATGTGGAGAACGTTGTAGTTGAGCCTGTCCAGCCGGAGGAAATCGCCATTTTACCGGTTTCCTCCCCAACCCTTCCTAAGGAGCTGGAACAGACAGAGTCCTCCTCCGCTGTAAAATCCAAGCCGCAGACCATTCGAGTAAGCGTGGAGCGACTGGAGCATTTAATGAACTTGGTGGGCGAGCTTGTTATCGACCAGACCCGGATTCATCAGGTGGAGCAAATACAGAGAAGACGGTTTGCGGATGATTCCGTAACGGACCTTGCCCATATTTCCGACCATCTGTCGCGTGTTATCGGTGATCTGCAGGATAGTGTCATGAAGGCAAGAATGCTGCCAATCGAGCAGCTGTTTAATCGGTTCCCGCGTATGATCAGGGATTTGAGCCGGGGTTTGGGAAAAGATATCGATCTGTTGATTGAGGGGAAAGACACCGAGCTTGATCGTACGTTAATCGAGGAAATTAGTGATCCACTTATCCATCTAATCCGTAATGCCGTGGATCATGGGATTGAAACACCGGACGCTCGGGCCGCTAAAGGTAAGTCCCCCACAGGGAAGCTGATGATTCGCGCAGCGCATGAAGATAATCAGGTTGTTATTTATGTGAAGGATGACGGAGCTGGAATTGATCCGGCCAGAATGAAGTCGTCGGCCATAAGCAAAGGTCTGCTGACAGCTGAAGAAGCAGAGGCTTTAAGCAAGAGGGATGCTGTGGAGCTCATATTCCGGCCGGGATTTTCAACAGCAAGCGTCGTAAGTGATGTGTCGGGACGCGGCGTGGGTATGGATATCGTGAAAAGCCATATCGAGAAAATGAACGGGCTTATCGATATTGAAACCGAGCTTGGATCGGGTACTCAGTTCAAGATAAAGCTTCCGCTCACACTTGCGATTATTGAAGGGCTTCTTGTAAAGATTACCGGTCAAACCTTCATTATTCCCATGAGCAACATTGCTGAAATCGTGAGAGTTAAGGCCGAGGAGCTGGTGAAGCTCCGGGGACAGTCGGTTCTACTGCTGCGTAATCAAGTAATTCCGGTATCCTGGATACATGAACATTTTAAAATCGCAAGCCAGGAGCATCATAAAAGCCAGCTTTCTCTTGTCATTGTTGGATCGGCGGAAAAGCGTCTCGCTCTGGTCGTTGATGAGCTTATCGGAAATCAGGAGATTGTCATCAAATCACTGGGATCCTATATCGGCAAGGTGAACGGCATTGCTGGCGGTACGATTCTCGGGGACGGCAGCGTAGCCCTCATCATGGAAATATCAGCATTGATCAATCATATTAGCGAAAAAAAGCAATAAGTGGATGGGGTAGAGAATGTTTAAGATAAAGGAAGATTGCCTTTTATGGGATCAATAAAAGTATTGGTTGTGGATGATTCGCTGTTTATGCGTAATCTGATTGTGCGTCTGATGAAAGAAGACGACTCGATTGAAGTGATTGGAACCGCCCGAAATGGAATTGAAGGTGTGCGGATGGTCAAAGAGCTGCGTCCTGATATTGTGACCATGGATGTTGAAATGCCGGAAATGAACGGGATGGAAGCATTGGCCCACATCATGGATGAACTCCCGACCAGGGTTATTATGCTCAGTGCTCTGACGAAGGAAGGCGCGGAAATTACAGTCGCGGCTCTTCAGAGCGGGGCGGTAGATTTTATACCCAAACCTTCCATATCGGGTACTGCGGATCTTGAAGAAGCCAAGAAAGAAATTATTAGCAAGATTAAGGCTGCAGCCCGGACGCCACTTTCTACGCTCATTGCTGCAAGACGGAGTCTGAATCACATAGTACAGCGGCCTTCAAGTCCAAAGACGGTGGAAGGACCGAAGGAGTTCAATCAGATTGTGGCGATTGGCACTTCTACAGGAGGACCAAAAGCGCTGCAAACCGTACTGACTGGACTTCCTGCACAGTACCCCTTCCCTGTTTTGATTGTGCAGCATATGCCTCCGAAATTCACAACATCGTTGGCAAGGCGGTTGGATCAGATATGCCGGATCTCCGTGGTGGAAGCTGAGGACAATCAATTACTTCAAGGAGGAATAGCTTATATCGCTCCGGGGGGATACCATATGACCGTAGTGATGAGGCAGGGTGAATACCGTATTGCTCTGCAACAGAAGCCACAAGTCAATGGGCACAGGCCATCGGTGGATGTGTTGTTCCATTCTGTGTCGGATTTGGCAGCTCTGAAACGTCACTTTGTGCTTATGACGGGCATGGGCAGCGATGGGGCCAAAGGAATGGCTTACGCGAAACGCCACGGAGCTGCATCTACGATTGCAGAGGCCGAGGAAACATGTGTTGTATTCGGCATGCCTAGGACAGCCATCAAGCTGAACTGTGTGGATCATGTGCTGCCGGTTACTGTCATTGCCGCAAAAATAAGACAGCTTACATGTCCATCCGTAGGGGAACTCATATAAATCCTTACCAAATGAATTATTGTTTTGGGAGGATTCTCCTGGTTGGGCAACAGCCGGATGCTTAGAGGAAGCACCGGCTGTTTTTGTTGATCTTTCAAGGCAAAAAAGGGGCGGGAAAAGAGTTAATAAAAAAACAGTTGAACATTTTTTTGTTCGGTGGTATTCTGGCAATGAGCCGATGAAACCGCTTTCTTAAACAGTCTTTTAAGAAACCGGTTTCTCATAATTTTTACCAACTTTGAAGTGATATACTACCTCTATGAAACACAGATGCGATAACACTTTAATAGGTCGCAGTACCGCATGGGCTCTATTTCTGAGTTAAAGCTATTACAAGATGTATTCATGAACAGCCGTGTAACTGCCAAACCGGGAGAACTTTTTTTGCGGATTTGTGAAACCGGTTTCTCATGGGATTTCTTGCATAAGCGGAAAAGGGGGAATCTATGAAACCTACCATTCTCGATGTGGCGAGACATGCTAATGTATCGAAGGCTTCGGTATCCAGAGTTATCAATAACAATCCTAAAGTGGATAAAAGTATCCGTGAACGGGTGGAGCAGGCAATTGAGGAACTGGGATACCGACCAAGTGCCATAGCAAGAAATTTGGCCAATAACACATCGAATATGATCGGGCTGATCCTGCCTGATATTACAAACCCATTTTTTCCGCTGGTTGCCAGAGGGATCGAGGATGCAGCCCATGAGCTGGGATATACTCTGTTTATTTGCAACACGGACAATGACCCCAAGATAGAACAGGAATATATTCACAAGATGGCACAGCAGCAGGTCGGAGGAATCATTCTTATATCATCGATTATTGATGAAGGCAAAATGAATGACCTGTTGTCTCTACAAATCCCTTTTGTTCTTTGTGACCGTACGATCACCCAGACGCCGTTCGATGTGGTAACGATAGACCATTACCGTGCAGCATACGAAGCGGTGGAACATCTGATCTCGCAAGGACACAAGAACATATGCCACATTTCAGGCCCACTTCAGGTTCAGACAGCGGTGACGCGTAAGGAAGGCTATATGGATGCTATGCTTGCTGCGGGGCTTTCCCCACGGATTGGTGTCGGTAACTTCTCCTACGAGTCTGGTGTAGAACAGATGAACCTTCTGCTCAATGGTGATTCGTATCAGCCGACGGCACTTTTTGCAGCTAATGACCTTATCGCTTTTGGTGCAATGAATGCAATTAAAGCAAGAGGGTTGAGTATTCCGGGTGATATTGCAGTGATCGGATGTGACGATATTATTTTCGGTCAGATGTATAATCCCGCACTCAGTTCGATTTCGGTTCCTACGTATCAGATTGGTGCAACGGCCGTTAGCCTGCTGAATGATCGAATGAAGGGGGAAAGGATGGATGCCAGGCAAGTCATTCTCAAACATCAATTGATATATAGAGAAACCTGCATAGGAGGAACACGACAAGATGAGCTCTGACATTGTGGTCGTTGGCAGTTTGAACATGGATATGGTCGTTACGATTGACCGCCGCCCTGAGCGAGGAGAGACGCTTCTGGGTGATGATTTCTTTATGAGTCCTGGAGGGAAGGGGGCGAACCAGGCTTATGCGGCCGGACGTCTTGGCGCTTCAGTATCCATGGTAGGCATGCTTGGTGATGACCTGTTCGCGGACAAACTTCTGGATAATTTGAATGGTGCTGGCGTTACAACGGAACATATTGCAAAAGTCGCGGATATGTCAAGCGGGATCGCTCTGATCACCATTGACGCTGACGGAGATAACAGTATTATTGTAGCTCCGGGAGCAAATCAACAAATGACGCCGGAACGCGCTCAGCTCATGGAAGAGATCATCTCGGAAGCCAAGCTGATCCTGGTGCAGCTGGAAATTCCGCTGGATTCAGTCCATGAGGTCGTAAAAATTGCACACAAGCACGGTGTACCTGTACTGCTCGATCCAGCGCCGGCCCAGTCGCTTCCGGAAGGATTGCTTAGAATGGTGGACTACATCGTCCCTAACGAAAGTGAGAACTCACAGTTGACCGGAATACAGGTCAAGGATGAAGAAACCGCAATGGAGGCTGGGAAAAAACTGCTGGAGATGGGTGTCAAAACAGCTGTTTCCAAGCTTGGAGCGCAGGGTGTTGTTATTACTGAGGCCAGCGGCTCCACCTTCGTTCCAGGTTATCGGGTAAACGCGGTGGACACGACAGCAGCCGGAGATGCTTTTGCCGGAGCCTTTGCAACAGCCCTAGTAGCCGGCAAAACGCTTCTAGAAGCAGCAGCGTTCGCCAATGCGGTTGGAGCGCTGACGGTTACCAGGCATGGAGCGCAGGTCTCTATGCCTGATCTGAAAGAGACGGAACTTTTTGTCGAGGGACTATCCCAAGATAAAGTTTCCAAATAAATAAAAAAATTTTTAAGGGGGATTTACGGTATGAAAAAGTTTGGAAGAATGGTGCTTACATTAAGCCTGGCTGCAATCATGATGGTTGTGGCTGCATGCGGCAATGACAGTGCAAAGCCTAGCGATTCGAACAGCGGTGGAGGTAAGGATTCCGGCGGGGATAAAATGAAAGTGGGTTACTATGTAAACGCTACCTTGGGGGATAAATCCTTTTTTGACTCTGTAAAACGAGGTCTTGATGAAGCTGAGAAGGCGCTTGGTTATGAAACCAAAACGATTGAAGGCGGAACGAACCAAGCAGACTGGGCTGCAGGTGTTGAGTCCATGGTTTCCGGTAAGGAATATGACGTAATTATTGTAGGTACGAGCCAAATGACGGAAATTGTCGCGGATCTCGCTGATCGTTATCCGGATCAAAAGTTCATTTTCTTTGATGATAAAGTGCCTAACAAGCCTAACGTGTACTCAATGACTTATTCCCAAAGTGAAGGTTCTTTCCTGGCAGGGGCATTCGCAGGTCTGGTAACGACAAGCACTGAGCTTGAAGGCGCCAATCCGGAAAAAACGGTTGGATTCATAGGCGGTATGGACATTCCGATCGTCAATGACTTCAAGTCTGGTTATGAGCAAGGTGCAAAATATATTGATCCAGAAATCAGTGTTGTTTCTTCGTATATCGGTGACTTTGCTGATGCACCTAAAGCGAAAGAACTTGCGCTTGCTCAATACGCTCAAAAGGCTGATATTTCTTATCAGGTAGCAGCTGCAGCTGGTCTGGGTGTTCTCGAAGCAGGTAAAGAGCAGGGTAAATACACGATTGGTGTAGACAGCAACCAGAACCCGCTGTATCCAGGAAGTGTATTGACTTCGATGTTGAAAAACCTCGATAATACAACACTGCGTGCATTGGAAATGTTTAAAGACGGCAAGCTTCCTTTCGGGACTGTTGAAGTGCTGGGTGCTAAAGAAGGCGGCGTAGGGCTGGCTAAAGATGACCTGTATGAGAAGCATGTTCCGCAATCGATCCGCGACAAAATGGCTGAAATCGAAGCAAAACTGGCTTCCGGTGAAATCAAGGTTGAATCCAGTTTGAAATAGTTGAATCCCATCGTGCAGAGAGGGAGGAGTACTTCCCTCTCTGCACATTTAAGAATTTCTTATCCCAATTGGCGGGGGTGTCATGGCATGGCAGTATTGCTGGAGATGAAAGATATTCATAAGATTTATCCCAATGGGACAGTAGCCAATAGGGGAGTAAACCTCGAGGTACATGAAGGCGAAATTCATGCACTGGTTGGCGAAAATGGAGCGGGCAAATCCACACTGATGAAGATTTTATTCGGTCTAGAGAATCCGACCAGCGGAAGCATCGTTTACAAAGGACAGGAAGTTCACTTTCAGGGGCCGCGTGATGCAATCCAGCAGGGGCTCGGCATGGTGCACCAGCACTTTATGCTTGCTCCCTCACTTACGGTTTCAGAGAACATCGTTCTGGGCGATGAGCCGCGTAAAGGAATGTTTAATATGTTCCGTGACCGGAAGACGGAGCTGAACAATATCCGGGAGCTTATTACGAGATTTGGTCTCAAGACCGATCCGGAAGCGGCGGTGGACTCGATCTCTGTTGGACAGAAGCAGCGTGTTGAAATACTTAAGGTACTGTATCGGGGAGCGAAGCTCATTATTTTGGATGAACCGACAGCCGTTCTGACTCCTCAGGAGACGGACGAGTTGTTTGATTCCATCAAATCTCTTGTGGCACAAGGCTACACTATTATTTTTATTACGCACAAGCTGCGTGAAGTTATGGAAATATCCGACCGGATTACGGTGCTAAAAGCAGGACAAACCATTCAGACATTATTGACCAAAGATACGAGCAAAGAAGAAATTTCAAGGCTAATGGTCGGGCGTGACGTGCTGCTTCGAGTGGATAAGCAGGAACCACAGCTTCGAGAAACGGTGCTGGAATTGAAAGCGCTATCCGCAAATGACGATAAAGGTTTTCCGATGCTGAAGGACGTATCCTTTGCTATTCGCGGGGGTGAAGTGTTTGGCATTGCTGGGGTTGAAGGCAATGGTCAGACTGAGCTGGTGGAAGTGATCACCGGAATGAAGCGGGCAACAGGCGGCGAGGTGCTCTATCTAAATAAGAATATACTCGGCAACTCTATTGGCGAAATTCGCAATATGAAAATCGGCCACATTCCGGAAGACCGCCAAACCACAGGAGCTTGTCTGACTTCGACTATAGAAGAGAATATCATTTTGGACGTCTATAGACAGAAGGAGTTCAAGAAAGGTCCTTTCATGGACCGTAAGAAACTGAAGTTGTTCGCACAGGATCTCATGAAGAAATTTGACGTGCGTGCGGCGAATGAAGAAGTGCTGGCTGGCTCCCTGTCGGGTGGTAATCTGCAAAAAGTCGTTATTGCGCGGGAAATTGCAAAAAATCCAAAGCTATTAATCGCTTCCCAGCCTACCCGGGGCGTTGATATCGGCGCCATTGAGTTCATTCACCGCGAGATCATCAAAAAACGCGATGAAGGCTCAGCTGTATTGCTCGTGTCTGCAGAGCTCTCCGAAATCATCAGCCTCAGCGACCGGATCGGCGTGGTGTACAACGGTGAGCTCGTAGCAGTGCTGGACAACAGTAAGGATCTGACGGAACAGGAAATCGGTTATTACATGCTCGGTATTAAGAAAGAAGAGAAAGGGGCGGCCGTCTGATGAATCAGAAGCGCTTTCTTTACCTGGATCTTGTAGGCATCATCGGCGCAGCTCTACTAGCGTTAATATGCGGATTCATTATTATATTGTTTGTCAGTGACGATCCGCTGAATGCCATCAGCGCGTTTATAACGGGTCCTTTCTCCAATGCCTTTAACATAAGTACACTGGTAAACAAAGCGATACCGCTCATATTTACGGGTCTGGCTCTTGCAGTCGTATTTCAGACGAATGTGTTCAGCATGGGAGCGGAAGGACAGCTCTACGTTGGCGGATTTCTTGGATCTTTGTCAGCGCTGTATATTCCGGGCCTTCCCGCATTCATTCATATTCCAGTCATTCTGATTTGTGCAATGGTTGGCGGAGCGCTGTTTGGAGGGATGGCTGGTTTCCTGAAGGCAAAATGGAATGCGCACGAAGTCGTTACAACGCTTATGCTGAACTATGTAGCCATTATTCTGACCTCCTATTTTGTTAATAACGTATTTAAAGACCCGGAAAGTGGCGGTTTTGCCCGTATGCCTTTCTTCGAGAAAGATTTGCTTCTAGGGAAAATGTCTAACTCGTTTCCGGTTCATTACGGAATTATTGTAGCTCTGATTGCCGTCGTCGTTGTGTATCTGCTCATGTATAAGACGAAGATCGGATATGAGCTGCGTCTGGTCGGTAAAAATGACAAGTTCGCCCGATATGGCGGGATTAAAACGAAACATATCATTATTATTAGTGTCATGATCAGTGGAGCCTTGGCGGGACTTGGCGGTATCGTCGAGCTGCTCGGTGTTCACGGTGCGTACAAAGACAGCTTTTCGGCTAAGCTCGGCTTTGACGGTATCATTATCGCGTTGCTTGCCCGAAACCATCCGATTGGTGTGCTGATCTCGGCCTTGTTCTATGCTTATCTGCAGGTTGGCGGTCAAGTTATGCAGGCACAGAGTGATGTGTCCCGCGAACTGTCCGTTATCATTCAGGTGCTGCTGGTACTGTTCGTATCCGCGCAAGTTGTATTCAATTACTTGAAACAAAGAGCCATCATGAAACAGAAGAATCAAACCGGCGAAAAGAAGGTGAATACTCATGTGGTCTAGTATATGGATGCAGTTTGCCGACTTGACGATCATCTATGTGCTGCTGCGCGCGATGACTCCTATTCTGCTTGCTTCTCTGGGAGGTCTTATCTCAGACATCACAGGTGTTACGAACATCGGTCTTGAAGGATTAATGCTCGTCTCAGCCTTTACTTCCATCGCGGTCGGTTCAGCAACAGGGAGCTGGGCGATTGGGGTTGTGTCCGGTGTATTGGCTTGTGTACTCATTTCATATGCGATGGGTTTCTTCCATCTCAAAATGAAGGTAGATATCATTATAACCGGATTCGCCATTAACATTTTCGGCTCGGGTGTCACCGTGTTCCTCATGAGTAAACTGTTCAACGTGACAGGGAGCTACAACCCGACAGAACTGAGCAAAATTCCAAATGTAAATATTCCGTTTATCGAGAATATTCCGGTGCTTGGGAAACTGCTTAGCGGTCACAACCTCATGTCATGGATCGCATTGTTGTCTGTCGTATTTTGTTTCTACTTACTGTACCGGACTCCTTACGGCGTACATCTGCGGGCCATCGGCGAGGCACCTGAATCTGCTAAATCGCTTGGCATTCCGGTGCGCAGGCTGCAATACTCCGCATTTGCATGGAGCGGCGTGTTTGTAGGATTGGCCGGTGCGTTTATGTCGATGGGGATGACGAGTATGTTCGTTAAGGATATGACAGCAGGAACCGGCTTCTTGGCCTTGGCTGTCGTGCTTCTCGGTAACCGTAATCCAATCGGAATTCTGGTCGGTGCATTCATCTTCGGATTTTCCAAAGCGATTGAAACGATGCTACAGACGATTCCGAACAGCCCGATTCCAAGCCAGTTTGTTCAAGTACTGCCTTATGTCGTAACAATCATTGCGCTTGTCATTTTCGCTATCCGTAAACAGCGCAAAGGTGAAAGCATGACCATTGGTAACACGTAGAAAAAAATAAGTAATAAGGGGAAATGACACCGATGAGTAACGAAAACAAACGTAAAATTATTATTGATTGCGATCCGGGACATGACGATGCGATCGCTATTTTGCTGGCAGCTGGAAATCCAGCCATTGACTTGGTAGCTATCACGACCGTAGCCGGCAACGCCGAAATCGAGAAGACAACACAGAATGCTCTGAAGGTGTGCGAGATTGCAGGTGTCCGTGATGTGCCTATCGCAAAAGGTGCAGGGCAACCTATGGTTCGGAAGCGTGAAACAGCAGCTGACATTCACGGGGATTCCGGTATGGACGGTCCGGTGCTGCCGGAACCTACTCTTAACATTGTAGAAGAACATGCGGTGGATCTAATCATTAGAAAGCTTCTTGAATCTGACGGAGATATCACGCTCGTGCCGGTTGGACCGCTGACGAATATTGCGATGGCTATGCGTCGTGAGCCTGCTATCCTGTCTAAAATACAGGAGATTGTCATTATGGGTGGCGGTACGTTTGGCAACTGGACACCGGCTGCGGAGTTCAACATTTATGTAGATGCGGAGGCAGCCGCGGTGGTGTTTGAGAGCGGGGTTCCGATTACAATGATGGGCCTTGACGTGACACACCAGGCACTGGCCACGGTTGAAGTAAGTGATAAAATCGCTTCGATCGAGAATCCGGTCGCGAAGTTTGTGAGTGAACTTCTTGTTTTCTTCCGTCAAACCTATAAGGATGTCTTTGATTTCGAGCATCCTCCTGTGCATGATGTGTGCAGTGTTGCATACTGTATTGATCCAACTGTGTTTAACTGCAAGAAGCTTCGGGTGGATGTAGAGACACGCGGTGACTTCACGTACGGAATGACGGTGGTCGATACCCTGGGTGTCACCCATAAAGAACCGAATGTCAATTTCGCTCTCGGCCTGGATCACGGGAAATTCTGGAACATGCTGTATCAAACACTTGGCAATTATTCGAAATAGGATCACATCAACTACTTACGCTTGGGGGATGGAGAAATGAAGCCTGTTATTATTGATGTGGACACAGGAATTGATGATGCTTTAGCGATTGCCTATGCGGCCAAATCGCAGGAACTGAAGCTCATCGGCTTAACGACTTGTTTCGGGAATATACCGGTGGAGGATGCAACACGTAATTCTCTGCTTCTTGCGGAAATGCTAGGCTGTGATGTTCCGGTCATTCCGGGTGCGGAAAAACCGCTTACCCGAGCATCTCTTGAAGGATACGCCACAAGGGTTCACGGTAACAACGGCCTAGGCAACGCGGTGGCGCCTTTCACACCGAGCGGTCAGGCGCTGAAAGCACATGCGGCAGATTTTATGATCGAAGTGGTACGAAACCAGCCGAACAAAATAACACTTATCATGGTAGGACCTTTAACAAATTTAGCGCTCGCTATCCAAAAGGACCCCGAAATCGTAAATCTGGTCGACCGGGTCGTGGTCATGGGGGGAGCGGTACGCTGCCGAGGCAATGTGACACCTTCGGCCGAAGCGAATATCCATGCGGACCCGGAAGCCGCGGAATATGTTTTTAATTCAGGAATTTCGCTTACATTAGTCGGTCTCGATGTAACCATGAAGACACTCCTGCCACGTGAACATCTGAAGGAGTGGGAAAAGCTCGGAACTGAATTTTCTAAACTGTTTGCAGAAATGACCCATTATTATATGGATGCATACGAAGGGTTTTATCCTGGTATCGGTGGGTGCGCGCTGCATGATCCGCTTGCAGTAGGTGTAGTCATTAATCCTGAATTTGTTAAGACACTGCCGATGCGGGTCGATGTCATCACATCCGGTGATGCGGTCGGACAGACGGTTGAAGTCCAGGATCGTGATTCTAACATTGAAGTGTGCGTGGAAGTGGATGAGAAGGCCTTTCTGGAGCATTTTCTTAGTAGAGTGATGTAAGCAAAGAGGGAAGAAAAGAACGATCATTCGCCGCTGCTAATCAGAAAAATAACGTGTAACGACACAGCATGGGCTGTCCTCAGGTCTTAAGATGACCTTTTCAGGACAGCCTTTATTTATTTAAAAGTATAACATCGGAGTAAATTTTACCTATTGGGAGTGTTACAACTGTTTCTGCCTGGGGGGTTTCTGAGGTAGCCTTCTGGTAGTATAATGGTAGAGATTACCTTAAAGTGGATAAAATGCTGCTTAAGGATGTCAATTTATTACGTTATGGGGGCTGAAGGCGATGATCATTGGGGTTCCAAAGGAAATTAAAAATAATGAACACCGTGTTGGTATGACGCCAGGTACGGTATTAAGCTACAAAAATGCCGGCCACGAAGTTTGGGTGGAGTCGGGAGCAGGTGCCGGTATCGGTTTTACGGATGATGATTACGCTAGCTCCGGTGCCCGGATCGTTGCCGATGCTAAAGAAGCTTGGACTGCGGACATGGTGGTTAAGGTAAAGGAGCCGCTGCCGGAGGAATATGTGTACTTCAGGGAAGGACAGATTCTGTATACTTATCTGCATCTAGCTCCCGAAGCGGAATTGACCAAGGCACTGATAGATTCAAAAGTAACTGCTATCGCTTATGAAACAATACAGCTGGATGACGGCAGTCTACCGCTGCTTACACCGATGAGTGAGGTGGCAGGGAGAATGTCCATCCAGATCGGTGCGCATTTTCTGGAAAAGGCCCATGGCGGAAAAGGGGTTCTTCTGAGCGGTGTGCCGGGTGTGGCACCAGGAAAGGTCGCGGTTATTGGAGGCGGCATTGTTGGAACCAACGCCGCGAGAATTGCGCTTGGAATGGGTGCGGAAGTAAGCATATTGGACATTAACCCGAACCGCTTGCGTCAGCTGGATGACCAGTTTCAAGGACGAATTAAGACGATCATGTCGGACTCATTCCATATCGCGGAAACCGTAAAGGAAGCGGATCTCGTGGTTGGAGCCGTGCTTATTCCCGGAGCGCGGGCGCCACGGCTCGTGACGGAGGAAATGGTGAAGCAGATGAGTCCCGGCTCCGTTATCGTGGATGTGGCTATTGACCAGGGAGGATCAATAGAAACGATCGACCGGATCACGACACATGACAATCCGACTTATGAAAAGTTTGGTGTTATTCACTATGCCGTTGCGAATATGCCCGGTGCAGTGGCACGTACATCCACGATAGCTCTGACCAACGCAACGACTCCCTTCGGCCTAAGAATTGCAAGCCAGGGGGTTCGTCAGGCATCGGCAACAAACAGAGCCCTAGCCAAAGGGATCAATGTAATTGGTGGGAAGGTAACCTATCAGGCGGTAGCCGAAGCTCACGGATACGTTCATACGAATATTGATGATTATTGGGCGGGCCTGGGGGTAGTAAATTAGGTTTTACCCGGTGGCTCGAAATGGTAATCATGGTTTTATTCATCACACAAATAACCGTCCTGGCAGGGGACGGTTATTTGTCGTTCGGAAATTTTAGAACCCATCATAAAACCCTTGTTCGTCGGTGTCTTCATCTGCAACAGCCTGTATTTCCTCCGAACCAATACTAATGTAATGATAGCCCTCTTCCATATGCTTTTTCAGTGCACGCTCTTTCACAAATTTCGGACTGGCCTCACCCGAATCTTCATCATATACAAGCAGAATCCCGTCTGTTTTACGAAACAACAGCTCATCTCTGGCTTTAAATTGCCAGCTTCCCTGATAAGACTCTTTGCTAACCGCAGCGTAATAGTCTATTCCCTTGAGAATTTGCATATAATACTCTTTCTTCTCATCACTCCACTTTTCTTCTGGATGCGCATAGGCTGTAATAATGGAACATCTCAGCTGCGGATACTGTTGCTTTAACGATATGACGGCTTCACAGGCCCAAAGATCAACCCCGTATTGGCCTGGCGTGATAACCCACTCTAGCCCTTCCTCGATCAAAGGAATCAGTCTCGACTCAATCGCTTTTTTTATATATGGAATTCCTTTGTGTTTATTATTGTAAATACCGAGCTCATGAGCCCGGTAACCTGTAAGCAGGAGATTTTTCACTTAAGCAGCACATCCCTTGATATCTTTCATTGTTCATTAAGTGTATCGCTATGGGACAGGACAAAGCAAGAAATCATAATTCTTATGTGAAAACATTATCATATAACTAAGCATTCTCGCAATTTAATGGAATTTGTTACACTTTTTTCTAATTTGGGTAATGACAGTGGAATATATATTTTAGGAGGAATTTCTTTTGAAAAAATGGACAGTGGCATTACTCAGTGTAATTTTGGTGATGGGAATCACCGCATGCAGCAAAGAAAAACAAACTGACGGAGGTGCTACTACACCGACAACAGAACAGCCGACAACCGGCCAAACGAAAGAACCCCCGGCAGAAGCTCCTAAGGAAGAGGCGTTTCCTACGGTCGATGAATTGATTCAGAAATCAGCAGAGGCCAGCCAGAATATGAAGAGCTTTTCCATGGACGCTGACATTAAACAGAACATTATTTTCGGTGAAGGCGAGAGCAAGCAGGAGCAGAAAGTTGATATGGCGATGAAAGTGGATACAACCATGAATCCGATGGAGATGTATCAAGAGATTCAAATGAACATACCTGGAAAAGGAAAGCAGTACATCAAGCAGTACATTACACAGAACGGTGTTTACTCTTCGGTGGATGGTGAGTGGTTCCAGCTGTCTGAAGAAAACGTCAAAGATATTATGGCGAGCATGAAGATGACAACGGAAGGTCCGGAGAAACAGTTGGAACAGTTTAAATCTATCGTTAAGGATACAAAGGTGAGTGTGGAAGGTGATCAATATATCCTGACGGCTAACGTTTCCGGTGACAGCCTAAAGGAACTGGCTAAATACTACATGAACCAAGCGGGCGGAACGAATACTCAAACTGCTGAGATGATGGAGCAGATGGACATCAAGAGCATCAAAATTGTTTACGGGGTGAAAAAAGACACTTATCTGCCAACGAAGTCAGACATGCATATGATTATGAGCATGAGTCAGGCTGAGCAGAGTGTTTCCGTTGATATGAAAATGAATAGTACGTTCTCCAAACATAATGAAATCGAGAATATTGAAATTCCGAAAGAAGCGTTGAATAGTGCAAAAAGTCCGGTCAATGTGAAATAAGACAAGAACGGGTTGCAAACGCTTTTGATGAATTTACTGATATGCCTAACGTCTTCAGGGGCGGATCCATGATGTAATAAGTAATGTTGTATGGTATACAACATTGGAGAAGTAGACTACCTAAACGTACTGATATTGTTGTAGATTCTACAACAATCCCTCCGGGAAAGAGGTAAATAAATGATTTCCTATTCCTATTGTTGTATTGCATGCAACAATCCGTCCTTTGCTCCTAAATGACGGAATAAAGTTGTATGTTATACAACATTTTCTGCATCATGTTAAGTGATACAAATAGTAGGAATAACTCATTCGCGTAGTGTCTTACAACAAACAAGAGGGGTATCCTTAGGGTCAAATGACCTTAGGGACACCCCTCTAGCATCTGATATTATTCTTTGACACTCCCCATCACAATTCCTTTAATGAAGAACCGTTGCAAGAACGGATAGACGATCAGAATCGGGAATGCTGCAACGAAAATCTGCGCCGCCTTACTTGTACGATCTGATAACTTAATCATCAATTCGACATTCTCCGCCTTAATAAAGCGAAAATCCATTTTGATAATGACAGACTGCAAGAACGTCTGTAGCGGATAATTCTCCGGATGATTCATATACAACATCCCGTCAAACCAGCTGTTCCAGTGTCCTACAATCGTGAAGAGACCTGTTGTTGCAAGAGCGGGTAAAGACAACGGTACATAGATTTTCCATAACGTTTTGAAGTGACCGGCTCCATCGATTCGTGAGGATTCCTCCAGTTCCTTCGGTAAGTTGCGATAGAAATTAAGCAATAGAATAACGTTAAATACCGGAACCGCTCCTGGCAAGACCAAGGCCCAAATGGTATCTAGCATTCCTAACGACTTCACCGTTATATACATTGGTATGAGGCCGCCGCTGAAGAGAATCGTAAATACAAAAATCCAAGCATACCAAGTACGCAATCTAAACTGCGAAGTATTTTTCGATAAAGGATACGCCGTAACAATCGTCAACAGCATGCTTATTATCGTACCGAGCACAACGCGCTGAGTGGACACCCAAAAGGCGCGCAAGTATTCCGGCTTTCCGAATACGTTGTCATAAGCGGCCGTCGTGAAATCAACCGGCCACAATAGGACTTTACCGGCTGATGCCGCAGTTCCGGAGCTGAATGAGATCGCTAATATATGAACAATTGGCATAAGACACAACAAGGATATAAAAGTTAGAAAGATGAAATTGAATACTAGAAACACCTTTCTAGACCATGAGCTATGGTTAGGCACGATACGTCTCCCTTCTGAATTACCTGCTATAAGTGCGTGTTCAAAAAGGTCGGTTTTCAGCACCGAAGCTTATGCTTCCGATGTGCGTTTTTTCAAACGCTTCAGTTGAATGAAGCTAGGGACTGAGGAGCGGAGCGTACGTTGGGGTACGTGAGCACCAGAAGGCCCGGCTGAATTCAAGATTTGATGTCGAACCCGCTTCCTGATTCACTTCGTGATCAAAAGCGGACTTTTTGAACAACCTCTAGAGCACTAGAAAATGCGGTAATTCGCTACACGATAAGCTAGCACATAGGAACATGAGATGAGAATAAAGCTTACGATTGATTTCAGCAGCCCTACAGCCGTTGCAAATCCGAACTGAGCCTGCTGGATCCCCATACGGTAGACGAAGGTATCGATAATATCCGCGCTTTCATAGACCGGAGGACTGTACAAGTTGAATATTTGATCAAATCCGGCATTAAGTACATTCCCAATATTCAGGGTCAGCATCAGAATGATAATCGGCAGCATGCCTGGAAGCGTAATATGCAAAGTCTGCTTGATGCGTCCTGCGCCATCGATTTGCGCTGCCTCATAGAGCGACGGGTTAATATTCGTGAGTGCCGCCAGATAGACAATCGTACCGAAGCCGAATTCCTTCCATACGTCCGAGATAACCATCACATATGGGAACCAGCTGTTGCTGCCCAAGAAAAAGACCGGCTTAATCCCGAACAATTCCAGGAATTGATTTAAAATCCCGGAGGATGGTGACAAAATATCAATCAAAATACCGCTTAACAAAACCCAAGATAGAAAGTGAGGCAAATATACAAGCGTCTGAAAGGTTCTCTTAACCCATTCCTTACGCAGTTCATTCAATAGAATCGCAATCGTAATCGGAACGATCAGCCCTGCAATGATTTTCATGACTGCAATGAATATCGTATTAAAAAAAATGCGGCCAATATCCGGATACTCCATCAACAATCGGAAGTTCTTCAAACCGATAAAAGGTGAACCAAACAACCCTTTATTCGGTATATATTTCTGAAACGCCATCATGATTCCCGCCATAGGGATGTAACTGAAGATAAGAACCAGAATAAGACCTGGCAGCAGCATTATATGAAGCGGCCATTCCTTTTTAAACATTCGCGTTAATCCACTCATGCCCTTCACCTCGCTGTGTTTCTCTGTATAGAAAGAGGGACTGACTTCGATCAATCCCTCCATCGGTCTTTCTAAACATTATTTACTCGCTGCGTACCATTCGTTAACTTCTTTCGTAATATCGTCACCGCCAAGTTTTTTCCACTCGTCAACGAATTTGTCGAACTCATCAACAGACACTTGGTTCATGATGATTTTGAAGTATACTTCGTCACGCTTCTTGGTCAAGATTTCTTGACGCTCTGCCATTGTTGCAGTAGGAGCGCCGTAGAATTTGTTTTGCAGGTATTCTTTGTTTTGTTGGATGTTAGGAACAAGCGAAAAAGCGCCTTTCGGTCCCGAAATCAGATATTCCCACCACATGTTGATATCGCTGCCGTCAACATATTTCATTGCACGCTCATAACGCGTTTTTTGGTCTTTTGTTTCCAGAATGCTAGGATCTTTCGTTTCGACCGCTTTCGGCAAGATATCGCCGTTGTTATCGATTTGTTTGCCTACGCGAAGTGGGTTAAGCAACCAGTAGTTGCTGCCTTTTTCTTTCAGATCTTTACCGTATTCGTAAACTTTTTGTTCTTCAGTCGGATGAGACTGCGTCACGATGTATTGGTTCAGCAATTTGATAACGCCTTCAGGATGCGCAGCTTTTTTGTTAATCACATAGTACTCGTCAACACCTAAGCCGATTTGGTTGAGCGTTGGGTTGCTGTCCACGGAAGGAATCGGGTATACACCCCATTCTTGAACAACTTTACCGTCTACAACTGCGCCTTTAGCCAGCTGTGCCGGTGTCCAGGAAGCGCCGAATACAAGACCTATATTGTTGTTGTAAAGAAGCTCTGCTTCTTTATCAGCATCTTTAACCGAGAACTCAGGATCGATCAGACCTTTTTTGAACATATCTTGAAGCGCTTTAAGTGCATCTTTCACTTGCGGTTGAATGTCACTGTTCATAAGTCCGCCGTTTCCATCTTCTATCCAGTGGTTTTCATAAGCATGGTAACCGTTAAGGAATGCGCGTAATCCGGTTACCCCTGTATCTTTATTGAATGGGTCTTTACTTACCGCAATACCATAAGCTTTGCCTGTGCCGCCTGGATCTTTCGTTTTGAAAGCTTCAGCGATCGTCATCAGGTCAGCCATTGTCTTCGGTTCTGGCAGGTTCAACTTTTTAAGCCAGTCTGTTCGTACGAACAAGTATTGATATTGGTAAGGATTATACGAGCTCGGAATCCCCATTAATTTGCCGTCGAAAGTGGCCGTTTTCATCTGCATGCCACCGTCCATCGTCAAAAATTTCTTCGTTTCATCCGTCGCGTACTGGTCATATACATCCGTGATGTCCATAATCATGTCCGCTTCCGTTAGTTCTTTCAATTGTGTTGCATTCACACGGGCGAAGTCCGGCAGGTCGTTGGATGCAATCGTCATTTTTAATTTTTCTTTGAACTGATTGTCATCCGCTGCTACCCATTTGTTCGTAATCTTTACGCCGATGTCTTTCTCATAAGCGTCATACACGGCATTCTTATCGAAAGTTTCGCCCTCGTCGAATTTAAGATACGGGTCGCTTGGTGAAACCGTCGAAACTTCAACGACTTGATTCTCATCTTCTTTCTGTTCCTGCTGTTGCGTCGCCTCAGGTTGTTTCTCTGCCCCTTTCGTGCCTTCACTGTTATTGCTGGAGTTACCACATGCGGTCAGTGCCAAGCACAGAATCAGGGTAACGATCAACAAGATTTTATTGCTTTTCATACAAACCCTCCCCAATGTTCTCAATGTGTCGCTGCAGTTGATTTCTCTGTGTGATCCTTCCTGTTTTAAGTATAGAAAAGAGCCCATCTCCATTCTATATACTAGTCTTTACTTTCGTATACAACTCTTGATATTGAAATTGCCATCAGCATCGATACTTCCAAATTCACGACGTTGCTTTCATCTCCATCAGCGGGTCTTTCGATATCAATACCGCCATATTCCAGGTTCTGATCGCATATCCTTTCCTGCAGCGGTTTTTCATTAAAGGAATTGTGATGGGGAGTGTCAAAGAATAATCATTCAGGATTCTTTACCAATACTTTGCGGGAGAGTATACAATGAGAATTATGATGAGACTGAAAGACTCCTCCATTTCCAAAAAAATTATGGCTGCCTTTATGGCGGCGCTGCTTCCACTGATGGCTATCACTTGGCTCATTAACGATAAGGGCGCTGACAGCATCAAAACGGAACGCTCACAGGCGATTCTCAATACGGCCAGATATTACTTAGACTCCCTGAATAAAGAAGCGGACCAGATTATTCGATATCTACCCAATTACGTAACAGATAGTGATTTAATGGAGATCGCTGCGATGGGTGATGAGATGTCTTACTATGAAAGGGCTCAGAAGATTATCGATATTCAGAAACGCCTTAACCTGATGAAAGATTCGAGCCCTGTTATAAAAGAAGCGAAAGCGTATGTGCCGTTACTGGACAGAACACTGCTCAGTGGCAATTATGAAACATCTATCGACCGCCAGGAATATGAAGCGATTCAGCCAAGCAACCGAGGCTATAATGAGCCTTTTATCTATTGGCAGGATCGGATTTTCCTCAGTATGCAATACCCAGCCAGTTCGCTGCAGGAACCGATATTTGTCATCGGTGTGGAGCTTTCTCCCCACAAAATCAAAGAGTCGATGTCTCAAGTCAGTAACTCGTTTGGCGGGAGCAATATGCTGATTAATATCGATCGAGGCTGGCATATTCAGAGTCAGGAAGACCCGGATCTGGTAAAGACCGTCACAAATTTTATTATGGAAAAAAAAGAAGCAGGGGAAAAGGAAGGTTATGATACCATTCGCAGCGGGGATGAACGTTATCTGGCTGTTTATAACTACTCGGAGCTGTGGAATTCATATTCAGTAAGCTGCATTCCGGAAGAAAGCTTACTCGGACCGATCCAGAAATATCGGGTATGGTTTTGGTGGGCGTGCGTGCTTGCCATCTTTGTTGTCATCTTCTTTTCCTATTTTCTGTTCCGGTTGATTTATCGCCCACTCCTGAAACTCGTTAGTTCTTTTCGGCGAGTGCAGCAGAACCGGTTCGAACCGATAACGATTGATCGGGGACAAGATGAGTTCGGGTACTTGTATCTGGCTTTTAACAATACGATCCGATATTTGAAGACGTTGATCGAGGAAAATTATGAGCAGCAAATCCGCAATCAGCGCTCGGAACTTAAACGGCTGCAATCGCAGATCAATCCTCATTTTTTGTATAACTGTTTTTTTGTACTGTGCCGGTTAATTAAATCGGAGAATAAGGATAAAGCGTATCAATTCTGCCTCTACATCGGTGAATACTTTCATTTTATAACCCGTAATGATGAAGACGAGATTCCGCTTTCGCTGGAGGTTAAACATTCCCGTACTTATGTAGATATGCAAACAGTATGTTATGGGGATCGTATCCATGTTACGTTTATAGGTGAAGCACCGGAGATTAAGGTTCCAAGGCTTGTTCTTCAACCGATTATTGAGAACGCCTACAAGCATGTATTTGGAAATATGCTGACGAACGGAAAACTTCTGATATACTGTGAACAGAATGATGAGGAAGTTGTATTCTATGTGGAGGACAACGGCCAGGGTATTACGGATGAAGTCATTGATAACCTGAACATGAGGTTAAAGCGGTCTGCGGATGATCGTATGGAGGAGACAACAGGTCTTGTCAACGTGCATCGCAGAATTCAGCTTCGTTATGGCGCTCATTACGGGATCACGATTGAACGATCGGCACTGGGAGGACTAAAAGTAGGGATTCATATGAATAGCAACTAGAGGAGGGATTGGAATGTACCGACTGCTCATTGTAGATGATCTCCCCATTATTGTGGACGGTCTGTTTGAGCTGTTCGAGCAGACAGAACATCTGAAGTTGGATATATTGAAAGCGTATTCAGGTGAGGGCGCACTTGAAGTGCTGGAACAGCATCAGACTGATATTGTCATTTCCGATATAAAAATGCCGGGACTTGAAGGTATTGGTCTTTTGCAGAACATTAAAGCCCGCTGGCCGAAGTGCAAGGTTATATTTCTTACTGGCTATAACGATTTTCATTATGTACAGAGCGCGATCAAATATGGTGGGTTCGAATATATATTGAAGATTGAAAGCGACGAGAAAATTATAGCTTCTGTAGAAAGAGCTATAGAGGAGCTGAACGAAGAGAACGAGCAAAGGGAGATGATTGAAAGGGCTAATGAACGCATGCGTCGGGCTATGCCTTCACTTCAAAGGGAGTATATCGGGGCCATACTTCAGGGCAAGCAGGTGACAGACGCCCAATTAATTCGGCATTTCCAGGACATCAGCATATCGATGCAGGCTCATTTACCCGTCATGCTGCTTCTTGGCAGAGTGGATACATGGAAGGATATGTTAACGCCACTGGATAAAGCCTTGTTCATTTACGCGTTGCAAAACATTGCCGATGAATTATTGGCTGACCATGTTCGCGTGTACTCTTATGTGTATGATCAGGGCAAAATCGTCTGGTTCATCCAGCCTGGGACAGACAGTCTGACACACACCGCGCCAAACTCTCACGACTGGAGAAAAACCTATGCGGAAGTAAGCGGCAGACTGGAGAGAATTCAGTTAGCTTGCAGGAGGCTGCTTCATCTGTCTGTATCTTTCGTTCTCAGCAGCGAAACGGTAGCCTGGAACGACGTTTCGGACCGTTATCATATGCTGAAATATAATTTCATCCATGGTTTAGGTTTAACAAGCGAGGTGATACTGACAGATTCTGATATCCGGAATAGTGAGACGGCATGTAACCATCAAAGAGAGTATTTCTATCTAAACCGGGTGCAGCTTCTTGGAAAATGTCTTGAAAACAATCACCGCGGCGAATTTTTTAACATATACCACGATTTAACGAAATTGTGGAACGACGAGAATTTTCCTAATGAAAGGAAAAAGGAACTGTACCACTCTTTATCGGCTGTATTTTTGGCTTATATTAATAAAAGCGCTGAACTGAAGGAATATTTGAATACCGAGCACGATTTGTCGCCGTTGTTTCAATATGGAGAACCGGATTCTTGGGTTATCCTGAAGGAATACTTTTGCGAAATAGCAGTTTCCCTGTTTAATTGGATCGCTGAGCAAGGGGAGCTTCTGCCAGCCGAACTCGTACAGAAGGCGCATCGTTATATTGAAACGCATATTTCCACAGACATATCACTTAACGCGATTGCGGATCATGTCGGCCTGAATCCGTCATATTTTTCAAGATTGTATAAACAAATGACGGGAACCGGGATATCCGATTATATCAATGACTACAGAAATCTGAAAGCGAAGGAGTTACTGCTGGGCAGCAGCATGAAGGTGAATGAAATTGCGCTGTCGCTTGGTTACAATTCCGCGCTTGCGTTTATCCGTTTTTTTAAAAAGCAGAACGATACGACACCCCAGGAATACCGAAGCAGGGGCAGGTCGGAAAAATCGAAAGCCCCAAAGTCAATAAATGTATACGAAAGTAAGTAATAATCTCTTTAAGCTCCTTGTCCGCCAAAGTACAATCAGGTCATAGGCTGGACATTAGGAGGGGTAACATTGAAGACTATAACAGCTGTTTTATTAGGAGCCGGCAGTAGAGGACGTTATATTTACGGCCCTTATGCCGAAAAATATCCCAATGAACTTAAAATCGTAGCTGTTGCTGAGCCTGATGAGGGGCGCAGAAACCATTTTGCAGCAATTCATGGAATTTCGGAAGAATATGCTTACGATTCGTGGGAGAAGGCTTTCGATCAAGGACGAATCGCCGATGTCATGATCATCAGTACACTTGACCGTTTACATTACATCCCGGCATTAAAAGCGTTAAAGCTTGGATATCATGTTCTGCTCGAAAAGCCAATGTCTCCAGACAGAGAAGAGTGCATCTCACTTGTCAAAGCAGCGGAGGAGCATGGCAGACTGTTGATTGTAAGTCATGTACTGCGGTATTCATTATTTTGGGATCGGATCAAAAAATGTATTGAAGCAGGTGAAGTCGGCAAAATCGCAACCATTCAGCTGTCAGAAAACGTCGGATATCGACATATGACACACAGCTATGTGCGCGGTAACTGGCGGGATGCGAAGGAGACAAGTCCAATGATTTTGGCGAAATCATGCCATGATCTGGATATCATCTCCTGGCTCATGGAAGAGAGATGCATGAGGGTAAGCTCTTTTGGATCACTGCTTCATTTTAAGGAAGAGAACGCGCCGGAGGGATCAGCAGATCGTTGTATCGACGGATGCGAGGTAGAGAAATCTTGTCCGTTCTCTGCACTAAAATTGTACATTCAGCCACCGGAACATCCATGGGCTCGCTATATGACACAGGATCTATCACACGAAGGAATACTAAGAGCGCTTAGAGAAGGACCGTTTGGGCGATGTGTGTACCGTTGCGATAATAACGTGGTTGACCATCAGGTTGTCAACATGGAGTTTGCAAGCGGAGCAAATGCGGCTTTTGTCATGTCTGGCTTTACGGATAAAGAAGGGCGAAAAGTACAGATCATGGGCACACACGGGGAAATTCGAGGTGACATGGAAACAGGCTCCTTCACTTTATACCGTTATTCAACAGGAGAAGAGATCGACTTTCAATGTAATACCGGAGGGGACGGTCATGGGGGCGGTGATGTCAGGATGATCAGCTCTTTTCTAAAAGACGTTCGTCAATTTGGCAGTGGCAGTCAAGCAGACGGACTGACTTCTGCCGGTGCTTCTCTGCAAAGCCATTTGATCGCTTTCGCCGCAGAACAGTCCAGATTGGAGCAGGGAAGACCGATAGCGATACCTGATGTGTTGAACATGAAATCTGAGATAAATATATAGATTGTTATAAAAAGCGCTGATGCCCAAGAGTGGCACCAGCGTTTTTATGTGTCAAATCATAGGACGGCAAAGCCATACGGATAGGGTATAGATTGTTACTTAACTTCTACGATTACACTTCCAAACAGCCGTCCATCGATGCTTGCCATCAATCTCCATAAGCCGGATGTAGGGAGACTCATTGAAGAAGGCAGTGCAGCGTCAGCTCCATTGAGCTTACCGGGAGACAGCTTACTTTCAAAAACATCTATAATCTCGAATGAGTTCTGCTTCACGGCTGTAATTTTTCAGCTCGTGGTTCAGCTCTTCATCCCGTCCCCAGAAGTGCCACATATATTTATTGGACTGAGCTGCTTGGAATCCAGGATGGATGAAACCGAGCTGATTCTCCACGCCGGTTTCCTTATGAGTAGCCGTAATGCGGATGTTCTGTCCTTCAAGTGTCTCGACGGGGACGTACAAGTTCCACCAACTTCCTGCTGGAGACCCCACCGGATATTCGCCACCCGGAAATACGTGAAGCTTGGTAACTCCTTCCGCCGTATTATATTGAGAGTGGGGTGTCCAGTCCCCTGAAGGAGCCGCAGGCTTTACCACAGGGGTAGAGGTGTTGTTCTTCATTAGGGAAGGGCTGATGATCCAGATCATCCCCAGTATGGCGATGGTGCATACGCCTGTTGCTACGACGCGAGATAATCTTTTGTATTTCTTGCCGGATGGTTTACGGTTGTTCGTTGAACGTTCCAGCACGGTAGTCATCATCTCCTTCGTAAAGGGAGGTTTTTTAAACGGAGAGGACTTTAATTCTTGAATCCAATGGGGTTTGGTTCCCGGAACGATCCAGGAAATAATATTGATTTCAGAATGTGCGGGCTAAGGCACGCAGATGGAAAGTTTGAAACAGTAACGTATAATGAGGATAAAATTATAAGAAGGGAGAAAGATCAAGATGGGATTATATTTTAAAGATAACTTTTTTAATTCAGGTGAAACGAGCGTGATGAATGAAGCGGGAGAGATTGTTGGAACGGTAGATTTGAAAAGCTCTTTCGGTTCCTCCCTGGATGTGTATGATGAGACCGGAATGAAGGTTTACAGCGGTTCGTTCCGTTTTTTCTCGAATAAATGGGAAGTGTGTGACCGTAATGAATATGAACTCGGTGTGCTGCGAATGCGGATGAGCTTTTTCTCTAAGAAATATGAGTATGATGCCGGTGAAAGGGGGATTTATGAAATTACGTCCCCGGCGTTCTCCAAGGAATACGAGATCCAGGGTGAGGGCGGACGCTGCGTTGCCACGTTTCATCGTGTCAGTGGATGGCTGCAATCCGGAGCTTACCACCTGAAGAACGATAGTCATCACCTGGATGATTGGGAATTGATTGCCGTCGTTATGGGAGTACATGCGATTCAAAAAAGAGTTAACAGCAGTGGATCTTCTGCTTCCACGTAGAACGTAAGGAGGGTTAAAGGATGAACGACATGAATGCTGTCATTACTGAGCAGCTGCGGAATATAGAGCATGAGGAAGAGATCATCATCCTTTATGCCTGTGAGTCAGGAAGCCGATCATGGGGATTTTCTTCCCCCGATAGTGATTACGACGTACGGTTTCTATATGTAAGACCCATTGATTGGTATTTATCCATCTTTGAGAAGAGAGATGTGATCGAGCGCCCGATTAGTGACAGACTGGATATTAACGGGTGGGACCTGAAAAAGGCTTTGAATTTATTCCGTAAATCAAACCCTCCCCTGCTGGAATGGCTTGAGTCACCTATACAATACCTGGAACACACATCCGCCGCAGAGCAGATCCGAGGGCTGTCTCCGCTGACTTTTTCGCCAAAATCTTGTCTGTACCATTATCTTAACATGGCCAAGGGAAACTATCGCGATTATCTGCAAGGGGAGCAGGTGAAGATTAAAAAATACTTTTACGTGCTTCGCCCAATCCTTGCCTGTCTCTGGATTGAGAAATACGACAGTATGCCGCCGATTCAATTCGAGAGTCTGGTGGAGAGATTAGTACCGCGTGATAGTGAGCTTTGCAGTGAAATCTATCAGCTGATTCAGCGAAAAAAGTCGGGCGAAGAACTTACTCTTGAGCCGCGTCTTCCGTTAATCAATGATTATTTGGAGAAGCAAATCAAGTATTATGAAGCTGCTGCACAGCGTATGCAGAACAGCAGCCTTGACCGTGTCTCCGATGAAGAACTGGACCATTTGTTCCGCAGTATTCTGAAGGAAGCCTGGCATAAGGAGGTAGAGTGAGTGAACGAGGTTATGGATCATCTGGATTACGGACTATCGGTTCTCTTCATTGGCTTCAATCCAAGCCTGCGCTCTGGTGAAGTGGGTCACCATTATGCGAATCCACGTAACAATTTCTGGCGTATTTTGCACCGGTCGGGTCTTACCCCTCGTCTGTATGACGCCTCTGAGGATGGGGAGCTGTTGAAGCTGGGATATGGCTTTACGAATATTGTAGCCAGGCCAACCCGGGGAGCTGAGGATATCACACGGGATGAATATGAGCAGGGACGTGAAATACTGCGGGCCAAGCTTGAGCAATACCGCCCGAGAATTGCGTGTTTTGTTGGTAAGGGGGTCTATACGGAATTCAGTCGAAGATCACAGGCGCATTGGGGCTTTCAGGCTGAACCAGTTGTGAAAGAGGTGCGTGAGTTTGTCGCTCCTTCATCCAGTGGCCTGGTCCGGATGCCCATGGATGATATTGTAGGGATATATCGGCAGCTTAGCGATTTTATAGAGAATGAAGGATGATCAGAGAACGGAGAAACTAATGGTGAGGAAAAGCCCTGAAACATCGGCTGCGCTGGGAACAACAAAGAGGAACGCAAGAGTTCATGATGAACTTCGGCGTTCCTCTTTGTATTATTGCTTTAGCGCAGCTTGGCAGGATCTATTCTTGGAACAAGTCCTTCGTCTGCCGCACGGCTTAACAGTGCGGATACAGCGGCATATCCATCTTCCCCGAGGTTCGCGGTAAACGGATTTACATACAATCCAATATGCGCCTCTGCCACTGCCGTCTCCATCTCCTGTGCATGATCCAGCACATAGTCACGGGAAGCTTCGGGATGGGCCCAGGCGTATTCCACCGAGGCACGTGTCCATGCCGCAATCTGATCAAGATCAAGCGAACGACGTGCAATGATGGCGCCGAGCGGAATGGGGAGACCGGTGTCAGATTCCCACCAGCTTCCGAGATCCGTCATCAGATTAAGGCCATAAGAAGGATAGGTGAAACGGGCTTCATGAATGACAAGCCCCGCATCGACTTCCCCATCGCGGACGGCAGGCATGATCCGGTCAAACGGCATGACAATAATTTCACCGACTCCGCCGGGAACGTTCTGCGCCGCCCACAACCTGAACAGCAAGTAAGCGGTGGAGCGTTCACTCGGCACGGCAACTTTGCGTCCGGACAGGAATGCCGGATCAGCTGCTTTAGAGGCTAAGCCTGTGGCGCTTGAGGCTCCGCCTGTCAGAAGGAGCGGGCCGCATCCGCGTCCAAGCGCACCCCCGCAAGGGATCAGCGCATATTCATCGAGCACCCATGGCAGAGCAGCATACGATATTTTCAGGACGTCATGGTCATTGGAACCTGTCTCCGCGGCCCAATGGTTCGTGATATGGATGTCTGCATAAGACACTTCGAGCTCAGGTGCGCCGGGAATCAGGTTATGTACCCAGGCGTGAAATACAAAAGTGTCATTTGGACACGGTGAAAACGCAATTTTCATGTCAGCACCTCCGGTAGTTGTGAGATTGCCGCTTCAAGCGTCTGCAGTGCTTGGGGGATCTTCCAGGCATCCCGGTCACGCGGACCTACAGCGTTTGAAATTGCGCGGACCTCTAGCACAGGCAATCCGAAATCCTGTGCGGCTTGTGCTACTCCAAATCCCTCCATAGCCTCGGCAGCTGCTCCAGGAACGCGGGCAGTTAGTGCTTCAGCCGTTGCTTTTGTACCGGTTGTGGTAGATACGCTGAGAATCGGACCGCATGCTGCTATCAGACCGGCTGCTTGCAACGCTTCGGTCAGCAGAACCGCGAGCTTGGACGGTGTCTGAATATAAGCTGATCCGAAACCGAGCTTGTCCACGCTGAGAAATCCATCAGGTGTCTCGGAGCCGAGATCTGCGGCGATGATATCACTTGCGACCACCAGAGATCCGACAGGGGCCTGCCCGGGAAATCCGCCGCCAATACCGGCGCTAATAACCAATTTATAATGGCCTGACGCCAGAGTTTTAGCTGTACGGGATGCTGCAGCCGCAAGACCGACTCCCGCTGCAATGACCTCATAACGGTTGTCGCCAGCCAGACCGCGGAGCACGGCCTCTCTTTCTGCGGCAACGGCTGTGACGATCAGAATTTTTTGTGTAGATTCATTCATAAGCATCTCTCCCTCATAAAGCTGTTTGCATATTCCGTATGAACTTAACGTTAAATGGTTCTGGTACTATTTTGACACTCCCACCCCTAAGGGGGCAAGCCTGCTGACGCAGTTGGAATTCTTGAGTAGTTAACGCCCTCAATCCATTTCTGTTTTGGACAACTCTCAAGTTTAGGGCGTGTCATCGCCCCTCCTAAGACAGTGCGTATAGCATCTTAGGCTGATTGACTGTTACCGCCAACCACAGTTGCGTAGCGAATATTCATCGCCCCAACGATATCACGATGATTCTCGAATCCACATGGGCACTTGTATCTTCTATCTTGTGCCTTTTTTCTTTCCTGACATTTTGGACATGATTGACTCGTATTTGCAGGATTAACGTACTCTACTTTGATCCCCACCAAGTTTGCTTTGTATTCTATGAAGGTCGATAGACGATAGAAAGACCATGTATGTAGATTCTTTTCGTTTTTACGACTTGTTCTTGTCGTCTGCCTTATATTCGTTAGTTGCTCTAAGCGAATGACAGAAATCTTATTCTCAACTGCAAAATTAACGATTTCACGACTGATCTTGTGGTCTTTGTCTTTCATCCATCGTTGTTCTTTATCGTCTAAATTGCGAATAGCATTCACTTTCTTTTGTTTCCCAAGTATTTTACGAACACTACGAAACTTCCGTTTCCTATATTTGTTTTCTCGTCCGTTACCAAAAAAACGAACTTTATCATCTTCTGTGATAGCTACCGCTGGGACTTTCAATCCTACATCAACGCCTAAAACTCGTATACCCGTTTTTTCAGTTGTCGGCATCGTGACAGATATTTGCGCTACCCACTTACCTGAGTTTTGTGTGATACGGAGCGTGCCAAGTTTATGCTTTAATAAATCAAAATTCCGATTATCTTTGTTGATAAACAATGCACGAATTTTAACACGATTGGATTTTCCTTCTACCATAAGTGGAATAGAAATGTGCGTGAAATCAAAAGAATAGTTTTGGTTGTTCCATACACAAACTGGTTTCTTTAGAATCGGAACAATTGTGTATTTACTTTTCTTTACTTTGGTGGAAAATACACTTTTCGCATCTTTAATCGCTTGATTTTTTACCGCACTTGGTAGATTAGCAGGAACGTCTCTCGTCGTCTTTTTCGTACTTTTCTTTTCTTCAACCATCTCAGCTATGAGCATATTCACGACCCCAATGTACTCGTTACTACTTTGTTTCAATCGTTGGATTTGTTCTGTTGTGGGAAGTAGCTTTACCTTAACTGTTATGGTCTGTGCCATATACGTCACCCCCTTGTCTTTTGTTCTTCAACATAACGCTTAATCATCTCGCTTGATACATTTCCAGCAGTAGAAACAAAATATGAACGTGTCCACAAACTCGGCAAATGCATGAGGTGTGGAAACTCTTCACGTAGCTTTCTAGAGGTATGCCCTTTCACTTTCGCCATAATATCGGCAGGACTTAATATTGGTAGTGCACTGAGGAACATGTGAGTGTGGTCTTTATCGCACTCAAGGGCGACAATCTCAATTTTTAGTTCCGCACACACTTCATGTACTAATTCTTTGAAGCGTTGCTCTACCTCTGCTTTGAGAAAAATCTTTCTTCTGTATCGTGGGCAGAACACAAAATGATAATTCAGTAGAGATACGGTTGTGTTGGTTCTTCTGTATTCGTTCATGTCTATATAGTATCAATTGAACAGATATACTGCAACAGAGAAAGGGCATAGACTTTTCGGATACTTAAAGCACCACAAACCTTTCGGCTAGTAGCACTCCGTATCCGACCTCACTTTCATCCCACACCTAAAGAAGTGGGCTTTCCAGTTCAGAAAATGCTGTAAAGCTGGAGTATAAGAGCATACCTTTTAAAGCTGCCGAAGAACTGGATATGAAATACTGTTCAAGACCTCGACAATACATATAATGGTAGTATAGGGAGTTACTTGTTTATCAAGAAAGGATCAACAAATGCTTAAAAAAGCTGGCATGATGATTTTGTCTGTTCTGGTGCTTGGAATGGTAACGGTTTATTTGGATAATAGTCTTACCGCTAAACGGGTAATGGAAGCTGTAGAAGAGAATTTCTCGGATGAAAAATCGAAAAAACAAGAGAAGGCTACAAGACCCTGGCTAACGGAGGACGAGTGTATCAACTTTCTTGGAAAACCTGCGTTAATCAGTATGAATGGGAGCGTATTGCTGAGTCATGAAGCGATTGAAATCGCTAGCAAGCGAATACTGAAGCGGCTTACCGACGTTAATCAGTTTGAAATATTCGGTTCCAGTACGAACAGTTATCAGTTTTTGGCGGTTTATGATGTAACAGAGACGCTTCCTGCAACGGTTAATCAACATCTGGGAAATCATGTAATACATAACATCATGGGACCTGATTTTGAAAATATACAATTGGATTTAAAAGGGTACTCTTTATTCATGTCCTACTTCAAGAGTACAGACGGCAGCTTTCAAAAAATTATGGAGGCCCGCTGGGTACCGACGGAATTAAGAGAGTCTGAGCTGCAGTATGAGCGGTACGAGAAGCAGATGGATCTTCGGATCAAGCCAGATGCTTCGGATGACAACGAATATTTGAACGATGCCGTTCGGTCTGATATGGAGCAGCAGTTCAGGGAACAAAGACTTGAAAGAAGGTATAAAGCCAGGGATCAGTACTTGCTTCAAGATTCTAATGGCAAAACTGCGGTCATTCCTTTTAAGGAATAGGTTAATTGACGGACGCACTATATTTTTGCTGACTGCATTCTTTCATTCTAGCAAGCATATGGTGCATGGAGTATAATGAGTACACATCCAGATAGAGACGGAGGTTCGATAGCTTTGAGAAAAAAGGGTGCAAATGGACAAGAGAGTAGAGCAAGATTGCTTACGGTTGCCGCCAATGAGTTTGCGCGGTCTGGTTATCATAAGACAAAAATCAGCACCATTGTTTCCCGGGCAGGACTGACCCAGCCGTCGTTCTACCTGTATTTCGATAGTAAAGAAGCTGTATTTAACGAACTGATGTTGAAATTCCGCTTTCAGTTGAAGGAACTTATTGCAGACGGCCGCTTGGAAGCCGGGATCAGCCGTGAAGATGTTCCGGGCCGGATTACAGCAGTCCTGAGCAGTCTGTTTGAATTTCTGGAGAGAGATCCGGACTTGACCCAGATCGGTTTTTTCATCGGGCAGGAAGCCAGTGAGGTCAAGAAAGAACTTACAGCTATGATCGAACAGAACTTGAAGGGTGAGCAAAAGGACGGGTATTTTCAGCAAGAGGCCAATATGACCATCATAGCAGAATGCCTTGTAGGAACGCTTGAGAGGTTGACTCTGCAGCAGCTGTTGACTGGCAAATGTACGCCTGAAGACCTTGCTCATCAAGTTGTGAATTTATATATGTTCGGAATTACGGCTTAAAGGGCCAAAAGATAGAATTCATCAGAGGAGGGGAGGGAGAGGTGCCCTTCCTTTTTTCGTTCTAAGCTTAAAGAAATGAACCATACAAGGGGGAACTGTGAACTATCGTTATAACGATGATGGTCTGATGACTGAACGAAGGGATAATAGCGGAACTTCACGCCGTTATTCCGGAGAATATTGGGATGATGCAACCGATCTGCAGTATCTTAGAGCTAGATAGTATGATCCATCAATTGGCCGCTTTATTAATGAGGATACTTATGAAGGGCAGATTGATGATCCGCTTAGTCAAAATCTATATACGTATGTAGAAAATAATCCACTAACGTATAGCGATCCTTCAGGAAATATGCGGGCAGCATGTATGTTTCAGTGTTTTGCAGCGGGAAGGCAAAGGTCACATTAACAAGGTAACAAAACAGAATGTGCCTACACCTCATATTAATGGTAAATCAATTCCTGGAGGAGTTAGGAAGGCATATCCGAATGAAATTCCAAGAAAGAGGTAGAGAATATGGATACTTTACAATGGGTACAGAATTGGTATTATCAAAATTGTAATGGTGATTGGGAGCATACCTATGGTGTTAAAATCGATACTGTCGATAATCCTGGTTGGTCTGTTGAAATCAACTTAGCTGATACTTGTTTAGAAAATGAACATTTTGAATCAATAGAAATCGAAAGAGACGAAGAAGATTGGTACTACTGTATTGTGAGAGATGGAGTATTTAGTGGTGCTGGTGGGGCAAAGAATCTAGAAGAAATACTAAATTGCTTTAGACAGTGGGCTTCAATAAAAGAATAAAAGTAATGATTGATCCAAAGTGATACCTGAATCCTTGATTGGCTTCGTGCCTTTCAAGGTTCTTTTTTTGGGAGGGGCTACCCAGTGCCGAATGAACCCATCATTCAACCAATAACACATGTAACCCATGTAATAACACTACAAAGATTTCTCCATTTCATTTGTACGCACAAGAGAAAATACCCTAAATAACATTAATACCGTTACGATAAACAGGTCGATTATGGTCAGGTATCACCATGATTGATCTGTTTTTTGTTATCTTCGTTTTCTTGCAGTTTTTTTAAAAAATTCACTCGCAACTGTACAATATCTACAGCGATAAGGACAATGAGAAGGATATAAGTTGCAACTCCAAAGATGGACACTACGACAACTATAGTAATGGTGGAAAACAAAGGAGACTACTCTGTCCGCAACTTAACTGATCATTGTAGTGATTCTTACTGTGTAAGAAAGAAATCTGGTGACGACCAGTCAACATATACAGGTAAGGATACGTTTAAGGTTAGCCACCTTGCCCTCTAAAATAATCCGAAATTCGTTAAAAAAATATACAGATGGGAGGGCAACCTTCGGATACCTCCCCTAAAAGTTTTTTGAAAAAGCTCACTTCGACAGTGTATGTCCTTTTTTCTAGATCTTCACAGCCAAGCTGTATTCAAAAATCTTGAGACAATAGCGATGGGAGCAACAACTGGACACCCATGACAAAAGGGCAGCCCAAGTTTACTATTGGTCTGCCCTTTTTACGCCGTGATTACTTCAACGCCTCCAAATATTCATGTGAATCCACCGGAGGGCGCTTTCCACGCTTCAAGTCGCGTATGGTAAGGCCGAAGTCCATTTGGAGATGAGGGTAATCCGGGAAGTTGGTCCAATCGCCGCCCCACTGGAAGCCAAGATCTTTGGCGATCGCCACGACCTCCATCCAGTCTGATTTACCGTTTCCATTGCCGTCATACTCCATATCCCAGATGACACTGCCGTCCTTCAATTGGAGGGCAAAATCGATAGCAAGGCCGTAATTATGCATGGACTCGCCGGCTTGCGCGTTGGTAACGATGTCACCTTCCGTGCTTCGTCCTTGCTTGTATAAACGGTTCTGCTCTTCGCCACTTCGGTAACCATCTGTAATAATAATTTTTATTCCAATCTCCCTTGCCTTTGCGACAAGTTTATTCTTCTGATCGAGTACAACAGGATGGATTCCGGTAACTGGAGGAGCGTCTTCTTTATCCAGATCCGGCAAAATATTAGGAATGGACGTTGATAGCTGCATATATAAAATGGCTAGCAATATCGTGATGATAATGATAGTTGTCGATTTTTTGCGTCTCACTTTTGCCATATCGTTTTCTGCCTACCTACTTTCAAGCATTTAATATCTAATAACGATTATATCGGTTATTTAGTCTTCATTCCAATAGATCCATTTTCCAAGTCTAGAGAATCTGCCGGCATAAAGCCTCTTTCTAATAGAGATGGTAATATATCCAGACCGTTTTTCTATGACGGCATAAGATAGATTAACAAGAAAAGGAGGTTGATAAATGAGGCCAAGTGTAAAGTATTCGACAGGCCAGTAGAAAATGCGATCAATGTTGCGACGCTGCCGGGTGAGTCCAGAACGTTTTTTGTAAAGGCGGTGAATAACGGTCAGTCCAGCGCCAGAGTTGAAATCAAATTGTTCCGTTTGAATGGATCAAAGGTACTGGTTGACACCAGAACATTTACACTCGCTGCGGGATCCTCCGCGTTCCGTGTATTGAACGTTTCTCAGCTTCTCCATTTCGAAGTCCAGATTAGAACAGACAGCACACATGTGCTTGTATCCGGATGGGGTAAAAATGCTTCCGGACGTATCGTTGCCGCTCACCGTTACACGCCAGAAGAACTGGCTAAAAAAGTATATTAAAATGCACGTAACCTCCACCGTATGTGCACCCATGTTGATCCCTTTAAATAAATACCCATGTCCTCTATTAGTGGGCATGGGTATTTTGCGGTAAATGATAACCGGTGAAACGGAGCAATGAACTTGATGTATAAGGATAGAACGATTTCTACATGCTAAAAACAAACAACAGGTACATAGTTTGTTAAAGGGGAGACTTTATATGACGAGTGTTCAATCGATAGCAAGTAAATTGAGCCAGGTATCTATGGTACTGACAGAAATGCAGCAGAGCGGAAATTGTGATCAGCTGGCCGTTATATTAAACGATCTAGGTCAGATGGATGCGGAGCTAAAGAGCGCCCAATCCCAAATCACACCTGAAACTTCGGAGACCTTGAGACAAGATTTAGTCAATTGTCGTATGGCGCTTTATGGAATCCAGAACATTGTCTCGGAAATTCGTTCTGATACTGCACAGCGGTACCGTCAGATTCTTGGGGATCAGAAGGCCTCGTTTGAACAAATGAATGAGCCAGACCAGCAAAGTGCTTACCCTGAGGCATATCAGCACAGACAGGTGTTTAAACAGATGGATGAGGTAAGCGGACATCTCCATCAGCTGAACGGTGCGATTATGGATGTCGGTTATCAGGCGGGACGTGAGCAAAACGGTGGCGGGATAGAAAATGTTTATCTGCAAGCCGATTAAGCGTCAGTGATACACAACTACAATAAAGAGGGACCCTTAACGGAGTCCCTCTTTATTGTGGTAATAATATTCGTTTTATTCAGCTTCTTTACGCCATTGTACAATCGCAGCGTGCAGACGTGACATGGCTTCTTCCGCTGTAGCGCGGGTACAGGCCATATTCATACGCATGAAGCCCTCGGCGTTTTTGCCAAAAGTAACACCTCTGTTCATGCCAATCTTGGCCTTCTGAACGAGGAAGCGGTTCAGATCTTCATCACTCATCCCGAGCCCTCGGAAATCAATCCAGAGGAGGTAAGTGGCTTGTGGTAGCTTTACCTTCACCTCAGGCATGTGTTCTTGAATAAAGTCTCTAATGTACTCCATATTCCCCCGGACATAGGACAGCAGAGCGTCCAGCCATTCTCCGCCTTCACGGTAAGCAGCTTCCGTAGCAGCGGCACCCATTGGAGTAATCGACCCGAGCGCGTAGCGCTGCAGCGCTTTGTCGAATCTACGGCGGAGTGTATCATTCGGAATGATGATGTTGGCCGTGTTTAATCCGGCAATATTAAACGTTTTGCTCGCAGCTGTACAGATGAAGGAGCGCATTGCTGCGTCTTCTGAAAGAGAGGCGAATGGCGTGTGTGATCCTGTCTTGTAGATCAGGTCGGCATGGATTTCATCTGATACGACAAGTACGTCATGCTGTTCACACAAAGACGCTATACGGGACAACTCCTCTTTGGTCCATACCCGGCCTACCGGATTATGGGGACTGCACAATATGATCATTTTCACCCGTCCGCCGGATAAACTCCGCTCGAGGTCCTCGAAATCCATCACGTAATCGCCTTGTTCAGTCAGAATTAGTGGATTCTGTACGAGCTCACGTCCATGATCTTTCACGACGCTATAGAAAGGAGGGTATACAGGTGTCTGGATGATAACCTGATCTCCAGGCTCTGTGAATGCTTCTACGAGCAGACTAAGTGCTGGAACTACACCGGGGCAGTACTGAATCCATTCCGGTTTAATGCTCCAGTTATGGCGCTTTTCCATCCAGCTGGTGATCGCTTCGTTGTAGGTTTCGGTTTGAAGTGTATAGCCGAATACACCATGCTCGACACGGGCATGCATAGCACGAACAACGGCTGGCGGTGCAGCGAAATCCATATCTGCGACCCACATCGGAAGGGCGTCATCCACTCCGAAAACGGTCGGTATGATATCCCATTTTAGGGAAGCGGTACGGGTGCGGTTAATAGTTAAGTCAAAATTCATGTGATCTCCTCCAACGAGTATGATTAAGCTACAAGCTTGGCTAAGGAAATTAAGCCTGTGATGGTTATAACATTCAGTATGGTCGACAAGAGCACGGTTTGTGCAGCAAAATCGGGTTCATTCTGATATTCTTCCGCAAGGATGGATGTATTCACACCAACCGGCATCCCTGAGGCGATAATAAGGGCTTGAGCGGGAATTCCCTCAAGACCAAGAGTGAACACAATGAGAACTCCAATGGCCGGAGCTACAAGCAGCCGGAGTGCTACACTGAGATATACATCGAATCTACGCAGCCGGAGCGGATACTTGATAATTTGAGCACCTAGCGTGAGCAGCGCGATAGCTACCAAGGATTGGTCTGCATACACCAGTGGCTGGGACACGAAGACAGGCAGCGGTACGGCTAAGGCATGCAGCAGCAGCCCCAGAATCAGCGCGTAGGGTACCGGCATTTTTAGAAATCCGATGATAGCGTGTCGGTATAACCCTTCGGTTTTTGCACCCTGGATGGAAATGACGCCATAGGTGAAGGTAAGCAGACTTTGAAGGGACATAATCAAGGCTTGAACAGAGCCAGCCAAGGGGTCACCTTTAAACACAAGGTCATTGATTGGAAGTCCGTAGTTTCCCGAATTGTCCAAGATAAGGCTATTCGTAAACGCAGCCCTCATTCCACGGCTAAATTTGCGGCGTGTGGCGGTGATACGTCCAATGATATAAAGAGCGATTACATATATTGCATAGAACAGTGTGACGGTTCCCAGCAATTTGGGTGACATTTCAGATTCATACATGCTCATAAATACAGCTGCTGGTGTAATGTAATAAAAGTTGATCTTGGCCAGCGTATATAGGTCAAGCTGAAATGCCCGTTGCATCAGAATTCCGATTCCGATCAGGACAAAAATGGGTAGGACTACTTCCAGAATAATGTCAGTAATCATGGATGTTGTTCATCTTCTTTCTTACTATAAACACTATGTGGGTAAGCACCCAGCACCCAGCACCCAGTCATTATATCATGTCGCTGTTGTTTTCACACGGGTGAAAACGATAAATAAAAGCCGTCTCATACCCTTTCGGATAGACGGCTTAAATAATTTAGTATTTATGTTATTGGGGGTTGGTTGTCCAGATGCCTGCTGTTTTAACAAATACTCGAGGGGGAAGCTTAAGTGCGGCAAGTGCAAGTTCCGCAACATCCTCCGGCTGCATCATCCGGTCTTCTTCGCCAATTTTCAGGCCTGCGTTAACGGCTAAATCTGTATTTACGGTGCTTGGCGTAAGTGCGGTGACGCGAATGTTATGCTTCCGCACCTCTTGCAGTACAGCCTCGGTCAGTCCCATGACGGCGAATTTGGAAGCATTATATGCTGAACCTGTGGCAAAGCCGCGTTCTCCGGCGGTGGAGGAGATGTTGATCACATCGCCTTTACTACGCTCGATCATGCCCGGAAGCACGGTACGCAGCATGTGATATGTACCCATGAGATTGACGTCTACGATACGTTTCCACTGCTTCGGCTCCATATCGAGCAGATTTCCGAACTGGGCAATGCCTGCATTGTTAATGAGAATATCGATTGCGCCCAGCTCCTGGTTAATGGCAGCAAAAGCAGCTTCCGCTTCGCTTTGAACAGAAATATCGGCAATCGCCGTAATCGCTTTGACCCCGTATTGTTCTGTGATGAATTGTCCCAGCGACTCAAGATCAGCGGCTGTCCGGGCGACGAGGCCGACGTGCACGCCTTCCTTTGCGAGGGAGATTGCTATGGCTCGCCCGATGCCTTTGCCTGCACCGGTTATGATAGCCGTTTTATTTTTTAAGCTCATGCTATTCACTCCTTAGTAATAATAGTATGGTTTTCGTCTACCAGTATACCCCGTGCAGTGTCCCGTTACCAAATCAGGTGCCATGCCGGATATCTGTTCTGTTATAATCATAACGACGAAAATGCGGTCGGTACATACGACATTATGAACAGGGAGTGTAACAAGAATGCTGCGATCACTGGACGCTATAACAGCCTATAGGGCGGGAGATTTTTCAGTTGTAGAAAAATATGCCTGGCTAAAATTGATAGTTTCGGCGGAAGAACGAATTGTAAACCTGGAGCGGATTACCTCGATCGGCGAACTGACACAAGCCAATCCGGTGCTTGATTACGTAGAGAAAACACTGTGTATTTTGGATGGACTTCCGGTGTCTTTTTGGATCAGAGAGCTTCTGGAGGAGGTGCTTGTATGGTCGGAAACGGCTAAGGGAGGCACTCTCCGAGATCGGATCAGGTGGCAGGAATCGGGTGTGAATCTGTTTGTTCATAATATCGGATCGGGAGAGCTGTACGCCAGATATATTCAAGAACGGTACGGTGAAATGAGCTTACGACACGATATCATTGATACCCTTATTATGACGCACGGTCTTGTGGGCCAGTATATCCGGGGTGAGGTAGTCTTTCAAGAAAATCAATCCTTAACGAATCTGGTAAAGTCACGCTTTCTCACTCCAGAGGAGCTTGTCCGGCTGCTGCTTCCGCTGAACCGCTGTATCATGGGCGGTGTGTCCGAGGAGCTGTGGAGCCGCGTGCAGGACGAGACGGAGGAGATCATAAAGGCCATCGCTGAGGGACGGGATCCGGAGGAACGGACATACATTAAACGATTGGAACGGCTGCGGGCAGGATGTATCCGGAAGGGGGAATCCTTTCACTCGGACTTATCCCGGATTGAATCGGAATGTGATCTATCATCTGCCTTGGCCCCGCTTGCTGATCTGACCCTGTGGTTCGTCGAGGCAGCACTGCAGGATTTCTCAGTTGACGAATTCCTTAAAGTTCTCATACTCGGTCTGCACGGAAAGATCGAACTCTTCGGATTGACGCCTAACGAGGGAGCAGAATCATCAACGGGTGCGGGAAGGTCATACGGAAGTCCTGTCCGGCATTTGAGCTTTGAACCGCTCATGAACGATATGTACTACGATTACAAGGGCATAAAAAAGTTAAACGTATATAAAAAGCGGATGATAGAGCAGTATTTGAGTCAAATGGACTGGACGTCTTGTCTTCATGGCGCTGCCGGATCGAGCCCGCATCTGCGTCACCGTCTGGAGCAGAAAGCAGGTCTAGAAGACACCGTCTTCTTCACATTTGAATTTTCTCCGGCGGCCGAGAAGCTGATTCAGTTCTGTATTGAAGCGGAAAAATCACCTCTGTATGAAAAAGCAGTGCTGATGCTATTTGACCTATTTGGCCTGCGACGGGATGCATATGATCGTTTTCACAACGAGGAAACCTATTTACAGGATATGAACAGCTCCGGCGATTATAAAAAGGTTATCCTGGACTATATTGCAGGTTCCCGTGTGGTAGATATCGGTCCAGGCGGAGGTGTCATGCTGGATCTGATCGAGGAGCAGATGCCGGAGGTACGTGCAGTAGGCATCGATATATCGTCCAATGTGATTGAGGCGCTGGAGAAACGAAAACGATTGGAAGGGCGAGGCTGGGAAGTCGTTAAGGGAGATGCATTGAATTTAAGGGACTATCTGGAACCAGGCAGTGTGGATACGGTCATATTTTCATCCATTTTGCATGAGTTGTACTCATATATAGAATTGGGAGGCTCCAGATTCAACCCATCGACTGTGGCAGCCGCACTTCAAAGCGCTTATGAGGTTTTGTCTCCAGGCGGGCGGATCATTATCCGGGACGGTATCATGACAGAGCCGAAGGATCAGGTTCGTCGTATCCGGTTTCTTGAAGAGGAGGGGATGCTGTGGCTGGCAAGATATGCGGATGATTTTAAAGGAAGAAAGATTGCTTATCAGAAGCTGTCTGATCATGAGGTCAGTATGCCCGTAAATGATGCCATGGAGTTCTTGTACACGTACACATGGGGCGAGGAAGCTTATGTGCATGAGGTACAGGAACAGTTCGGGTACTTCACCCCTACACAATACGAATCCGTGATCCGTGAAACCTTGGGAAGTGAGGCTAAGATTGTGGTGAGCAGGCATTTTCTGCAGGAGGGTTACACCGAAGCACTGTCTGGTCGGATACAATTGATGGATGAGACGGGGAATCCGGCTTCGCTTCCTGATAGCACATGTCTGATTGTTATTGAAAAAGCCAGAGGGATTCTCATTTGAGACCATGATTCAATACATCTTATCGCGCGAAGCTCATAGAGCGTGGTGCGTCGCATGATGGCGAGACCACCTATAGACGAATAAACAAAAGAGGACAAGACTGCATCAGGGTGCATTCTTGTCCTCTTTAACTGCTATTTCTTCTCAGGCTCGGGATAATCTTTACCCAGTGTGTCAACCGTAACCTTTTTCATCGTTGGAAGTGGGTCAGCAGGGCGGTCGTTTTCACCTGTTGGAAGTCCGGCAATTTCATCAACGACCTCCATACCCTCCGTTACTTTACCAAAAGCGGCATATTGGTTATTCAAGGAAGGGTAGTCAGCATGCATGATAAAGAACTGGGAGCCGGCGGAATCCGGGTCCTGGGCTCTGGCCATAGAGAGAACTCCGCGAGTATGCTCTAGATCGTTCTGGAAGCCGTTAGCGTTGAACTCTCCGGCAATGCTGTAATCGGGACCTCCCATACCGGTTCCATCCGGATCGCCGCCTTGAATCATGAAGCCGGGAATAACACGGTGGAAGCCTGTCCCATCATAAAAGCCTTGCTTCACCAGAGAGATAAAGTTGTTAACCGTATTAGGAGCAACTTCTGGGTAAAGCTCAATTTTGATCTTTTTACCGCTGTCCATTTCAATGGTGACGACAGGGTGGCTTGCGTTAGGATCGGGAACTACTTTTTTCTCGGCGGCTGGTTCCTCAGCCGGTGCAGGAGAACCTGCATTGCTCGTGTTGTTGTTCGTTTCCTTCTTTTCGTCCACGCCGCAGCCGGTTACGATCACCAGTAGGGTCATCAGGGACAGAAGGACAGTCAATAATTTGTTTCTTTGTTTCATCGTAACGTTTCCCCCTAAGTATGGATGATGGTAGTATTTTATCATATGTCCTGCCCCATGGACAAAACGACCGAACCGTGTCCAGTTGCAAAAAAAAAAGAAAATCCCCGAACTTGTACAAGTCCCGAGGATCATGATCGTGCCTGATGAGTGTATTAGGGGCTGACTTCTACAACGCCCGATAGATTCCTTCCACTTTATTTAGCGGAAACAGAATTCGGGAAGGATTCTTGCCTTTTCCCTGCAATTCGATAAAATCGGAACCAATGCGTACCAGACGGATTCGGTTGAACGCACTGCCGCTTGGGAACGTGGTTCGAACGCCCACCAACGTGCTCCGACGGGGTGGTTTAATATCAAAGACGCGAATAGAATTTAAACTGGCCGGAACAAACAGCTCGCCTTGTACTCGGATAAAATTCGCTTTGTATACAAATTCCAGACGACCTGGCTCAAGTCCCGTATGTGGTGCGTTAATTTCGACGAGATGTCCCTTCAATGTAGCAAGTCGCTGCTGAAGCGTGATGTGGCGGTCTCCATGTAATGACAGGATTCCCTTCATTCATACCATCCCTCCATGGTCATATGCATTATAATATGACGATAGGGTAGAGATGGGTGACTAGCATAAAGCTGTCCGGTGAGGTTTATCATTCTGGTGACTGATTTTTGCGGGATTCCATACATTTAAGTTAGTATAGATTTTGAATTGATGACTATACTGGTTACTAACGAAATTTGTAACCAGGGGGAAACATCCATTGGAAAAGCAGGGGAACCTATGGATCGGATTGATGTGGGGAGCCGCAATCGGTGTTGTATTATGGGCGGCTATACTCGGATTGCTCGATATATTGTTCTGAAATAGAAATGCAATTTAACATATATGAAAAACGTCTATCGACGCACCTCAAAGAAGACAGACCACACTTAGCGATAGTTTTTCTTGCGAGATAACGATGCAGTTTACTCCGACGTATACGTTCTTATCTCTTTAGAAAAAGGAAAGAACCGCACGTCCCTCGTTAGGGAAGCGGTTCTTTCCTTTTTCTACCCTATGATTAAAAATACTTAGGCAGCTCGCGTCCGGTCTCATCGTCCACACCACCAACACCGTTTAACAGATCGATACCATGTTGATCAGGATCTTGAAGGGCAGCAGGATCGACAGGGCTGTTAGCTTGAATCTCATCCGCATCTGGCACATCTTCGAGCGGAGCCTCTTCTTCGACTGATGATTCCGATTGGCGTAAATCATCTGGAGGCGGATTACGACGTAGGTAAGTTTCAGTGGCATCTGTTCCGAGTGAAAAGGCTGCATCTGCCGGAACATGATCCAGAGGAAGCTTGCCGATCGTTTCAGCCTCAAGACCGTTTTTCCCCTCATACTCTCTGCTTATCCGTCTGTCCGTATTATTGACGGCAGACTCTTCACCAAGTGTTCGGTTATCACGTTCAGCCCCGGTTGCCCGCCATGCTTCTAATGCGCTTGTATCCAGTTTTAAGCCATCTCCGCTTTGCGCGTTAGCAGGGCCAGCTTCGTTCTGGCTGAATCCGCTATGATCAGCGTCCTCACGCATCTTACACATCCCCTTTCTAATATGGATTCACATTCTTATACTTGGATTTTACCCGCTATACAGGGAATGAAATCCGCGATAATCCATCACTTTCGTTCTATGATGTCCCTCTTGAAGCCGCTTTATGAGCAAAAAGCCCTCTTTTCAGGTGTTGCCTGAAGAGAGGGCTTTTCGTTCAATTATATAAAAGAATAGTTCATTTTAATAATGATCCGTTATTTATCAGATGCTATCTTCTTACCCGATAACGTAATCGAGCGATTGACGAGCACTTCCATCGCATCAATGGAGCATTCCTTATAGAAATCACTTAATTCAATGCAGGACAACTCCGTGCATGCGAGAATGACACATTGGCAGTGCTCCTCATAGACAAGCTGATGTATCAAGGATTCCAGCTTGCTTGGATCTACGTTCTTCTGGCCTTTAACATCGTTATAAATAATGTCCATAACCTCACTTTGAAGTGAAGAAGCTGGTTCGTATAGCTTCATGCCGTATCTTTCACAGCTGGCACGGTAGATTCCGCTGCTGACCGTACCATTTGTCGCCAGAATACCAATCTTGCTGCCGTCGCCGTATCGCCCGTGAATTTCCTTTACCGTCTCGTCCACCATATTAATGATGTTAACGGAGGTCATCTGCTGCATGTCGTCATAGAAATAATGGGATGTATTGCACGGAATGGCGATGTTGGCGACACCAGCCAGTTCCAGCAGTTTGAAATCATTCGCCACAGCGTCCAAGAACAGCTCGCGGCGTCCCTCTAAGATGACTTTGGTTCGATCGGGCAGGGTGGCGTGATTCAGAATAAGCATATCAATATGATCCTGATCGCACTCAGCTGCTGTATTCTCAATGACCTTTTCAAAAAATACCGAGGTGGCTTGTGGGCCCATACCGCCGATGACGCCTAATTTTTTAGTATCCATTATTCAACAACTGCCTCTTTATAAATTCGTTCACAATTTCAGCTTCGTTAAAAGGAATCTCCGTTTTTCCGATGATCTGTGAAGTTTCGTGACCTTTTCCTGTGATCAGAATGATATCGTCCTTCTGTCTGATCGTGAGAGCATACTCGATAGCTTCCTTGCGGTCCACAAGGGCTTTGTAAGAGCCTCCTGCGGCTTCCATAGAAGCCACAATCTCAGAAATAATCGCATCGGGATCCTGATCCTTAGGATTGTCTGAGGTGACGATAGATAGATCAGCGTGTTTAGCCGCTACTTTACCCATGGAGCTGCGCTTGTCGCTACCAAGCTCACCTGCTGCGGCGTAAACGCCGAATACTAGAAAGATACGGCCTTTTGCGTAAGGGCGAAGCGTTAACAACGCTTTTTCCAGGCTGTCCTCTGTATGAGCAAAGTCAACTATGACCAGATTGTTCTTGTCCTTGTACACAACTTCCATGCGGCCTTTAATGCCTTCAACCGCTTGTATACCGTTCTTGATTACTTCCAGGTCGATGCCGCTACAGTATGCGCAAGCGATGGCAGCAAGGCTGTTCAATACATAGATATCGCCTGGAAGGTTAACCTTGATCTCAATGCTTCCAGCCGGGGTGTGCACATTATAAATGGTTGAATCTATGAAATAACGGATATCCGAGGCGTACACATCTGCCTTATTGTCTATTCCGTATGTAACAAGCTTCGATTTATAATGCTTAACTTTATCAATCAATCTTCTCCCGTATGGGTCATCTGCATTGATGATGTTGTAATCGGATGTCTGATCGAACAGCAGTGATTTGGCTTCAAAATATTCTTCCATGCTGTTATGCAGTTCCAGATGGTCCGGGGTTAGATTGGTGAAGATTCCTGTGTGGAAACGGCTGTACGCCACTCGTTTGAGACTCAATGCATGGGAAGAGACCTCCATCACACAATGGCTTATATCCGAACTCACCATATCGGCAATAATCTGCTGTAAATACAACGATTCCGGCGTCGTGTTCTTGTTCTTCTTCAGCTGATCGCCGATCATTGTTCCGATCGTACCAATAATACCTACATGTTTGCCTGCCTGCTCCAGAATGGATTTCATGAAATAACTGATCGAGGTTTTACCGTTGGTACCCGTAATGCCGATCATGTTCAGTTGATCCGTAGGTCTCCCGTAGAAGTTAGACGATAGGAGCGCAAGCGCGTCGCGAGTGTCCCGAACTTTTAGTACCGTAATGGATTCGTCAACCTGTACGTCTTTTTCCACGATGATGGCTGTAGCGCCCAGACTGATAGCTTTGGGAATAAAACTGTGGCCGTCAACCGTGAAGCCGGATACGGCGACAAAAACGCACTTTTGTATCACTTCCCGGGAATCGAAGGCGACTGCATCCACATCAATATTCAGATCGCCCTTCACGAGATCAAAGTCGAGGCCTTGCACTATGGAAGCTAATCGCAATGGGAACAGCTCCTTTCCATATCTTATCTTCTAAATAACTTTTTAAATACTTTCCCACCGATGATAGACGCATAAGCAAAGGCCGGCTTTGGATCCTTCCAGTCCCAAATGGCGTATGCTTTCGGTTTGAACAGCGATTTGAACACCTGACCCACGGTCAATTGCTTTGTTTTGATATAGTCACGTACAGCAAGCATATCTTCATATCCATACCAGAACACACGGTTTGTATTCTCTTTCAGCGCACTAGGAGGCTGAGGTGAGCCTGTTAGCTCCATATAGGTGATGTAAGGAATGTTCATTCCTACCTTATAAAGCAGATTGTTCAGGTTCGTGATCCGGCAGTTAACCTCGATCAAGTAAAATTTACCCGTCTCGGCATCCTTTTTGAATTCAATTTCGGCAAAACCCTTCCAGCCCATCTTCTCCAGGAATGGTGCACCGATGTCGTATAGCTCTTGAACGTATTTTTGTCCAGTATAGACTGAAGCGCCGAAGTTGATAGGATATTGACGGAACTTTTGGCATGTAACCCAATTCGTAACCTTGGAGTCCTGATTCAGATAGGCATCGAACGTATGCATGTGATCGTCGAAGCCGGGGATGATACGTTGTACGATGACTTCCAACCCTGCATCCGCTGCCTTATTGAGCGCTTCAACAAGTTCTTGCTTGTTGTGCACTTTAAACAGCTTGCGGCGAAACTTAGCTACAAAGGAAGGTGAATCCGTTGGCTTGACGATACAAGGAAACTTGATTGTCGACTCAATCTTCTCGAAGAAGTTGTCTTCGTTTACACGAACCGTCTCCGGCACGTTCACTCCGTTTTCCTCAGCAAGCCGATGAAGAACCTCTTTATTCATCATTTTGGTATAGAGACCTTGTTCGGAGTTCGGAATAAGATAGTATTCTCTCAACTCATCCAAATGCTCGTCAATGATTTCAACATAGGAATCATGACATGGTATAAGAACTGGAGGAGAGCTTTGTTTACGGGCATAATCAATTAAAAATCGGATGAAAGATTGTGTTTCTTCCTTATAATGTGGAGCGATCAATCTTTCCGAAGTGTACTTTGACTCCGCACCGTAAGCATGTTTATTTGAATAGTCGACAGCGACCGTATGAATGCCATGAATGCCCAAGCAGCGAATCGTGCTCAGACCAATATAATAGTTACAACCTAAAATTACCACTTTGTTGTTCATGAATGCACATCCCGATACAGTATTTTAAGAGCATATCAAATAATAATAATACTTCTTCATTACATAGATTACAAATAGATTTGATTCATTGGGAGATTTTGTTTTGGATAGTGGTTCCTAGTTTTTCGGTCAAAAATAAATAACAGTATTCCGAATTCATGATATATTGATAGAAGTTACGATGCATGCTGAATTAAATGCGAAACGGTAGTTTGCTTTAATTACGAACAGGGGTAGAGGTGCTAACCGAATGAAGGCTGTGCCTAAATATTTCGTAGTATGGATCAAAATTGTACTGCTGGTGGTACTTCTTCTATTGTCGATTCCACTGAACGTCGAGGGACGTGAAGCACACACGTTTGTCCCTGATTGGCAAGTAAGATGGGATGTACAAGGACCGGCAGCGGTGGTATCCCCAGCTCAAGTGAAAAATTCTCCGGATTGGGTCAATCTTAAACACCAAGAAGAATTTTCCAGACCTGAAGATGCTTTATCCGCCTGGTTTCGAGTGGCCCTTCCCGAAAATGTATGGAATTATCCAGCTCTTCTGCTCGATGAAGTGGAGGGTCGGGACGTTCGGGTTTTCGTGGAGGAGGAACCTATTTTTGAATCCCACCGCAAATATATGTATACCAACCATCGTTTGCTGCTTCCGGTTCAGCGGGGGGATATGGGAAAGACACTTTACATATGGCTTGAAACACCGATGGATTCGAACGGTATTAAAGGTAGCATGAGCATCGGAGAATATGAGGATCTGCGAGGAAACTTCATCCGGAGGGATCTGGGTGACTTTGTCATGGGCAGCACTTTTCTCTTTATTGCCATAGTCATGTTTTTTAGCTGCTTCTTTTTGCCGAGACAGCCAAGGACAACATGGTTGTCTCTTAGTCTGGTCATTTGCTCTTACGGAATTCTTCTTATTACGTATTCACCGTTTCTGTATACTTTCTATGAAGAATACGGAAGGGTATGGGTCACATTGTTTGATATGTCTCTGTTTATCCTGGTTCCTTCGTTAATATTTTATTTTGAGAAAATATACGGACCAGGTCCATTTGGCTTAATTCGTTATATGAAAAAATTCCAATTGATCTACTCTGCATTTTGTTTTGCATTCCTTATCGTCAATCAGCTGAACAGTAACCAATTCTATAATGCTTACTACCTGGTTTCGGCTCGCATACTTGGGCTTATTATGATCCTGCAGATATTGCTTCTGGTAGGAACTACGATCACTTATGCGGCTAAACGGAACAAGGACGCATATATTTTTTCTGTAGGGTTCAGTTTACTGGCCGCTACAGCTTTGGGGGATCTGTTGACTTTTTACGTGAATAACGGCAACTACCATTTCTTTCTTTGGAAGTGGGGCGTGCTAGGATTTATAGTATCCCTAATCGTCATGCTGGGTCAGAAATTTATTCGCAGTCATGAAAAAGTAATTAAATATTCGAAGAAACTGGAGTTGTTTAATAACGAGCTGCAGCGCTCTGAGAAAATGGAGATCATCAGTGAGCTTGCAGCTTCCGTTGCTCATGAGGTCCGCAATCCCCTGCAGGTGACGAGAGGGTTTATGCAGCTACTTGGAGAGAGGTCGAGCCCGGATCAGCAGGAATATTTAAATCTGGCTCTTAATGAGCTGGATCGCGCTTCAGGGATTATTACCGATTTTCTTACCTTTGCCAAGCCTGAGTTGGAGCAGGTAGCGAAAATAAATTTGTCTGATGAGCTGCGGCATGTTACTGGGATTTTATTACCTCTGGCCAACATTGGCGGCGGCACGATCCATCTGGAAGTACCCAAAACGATACACATTCTGGGTAACTCATCAAAGCTCAAACAAGCGATGATTAATCTCGTCAAAAATAGCATTGAAGCTCTTGATGGAGAAGGAACGGTCAAGATATGGGCTTATACAGACAAGGGAGAGGCTGTTATTCATGTTCGGGATAACGGAATCGGGATGGACATGCAAGAGCTTTCCCGTCTCGGAGAACCCTATTTCTCTAACAAAACCAAGGGAACCGGGCTCGGATTAATGGTAACTTTTCGAATTATTGAAGCAATGAAAGGAAGCATCTATTTTACAAGTCATAAGGGTATTGGTACGGAGGTTGTTATCAGTATACCTGTGGCACCGCCTGAAGAAGAGATGCATTCACTACAGATAAACGATGGGGATACGGAATAAAAAAGACACCATGAGGTGTCTTTTTTTATGTTATTGCGTACATATCAGGAATAATTTTTCAAATTTCGGAAATTTTGCAGGTGATTTTGATACGTTTATCGAATCTATTTCAGAAATAATTCAGAAACACATATTCACAGTTAATCATGTAAGGTCGCCTATAATCTACGGTTGAGGTGTACGATGAAGTTTACGATGAAATTCAGGGTGCTTTTACTGTTTATTTTTACAGCAGCTCTATTATATTGCGTTTCTGGCACCGCACATGGAAAATCGACAGATGCCTTGAACATTACGGACTGGTCTATACTATGGAGCGATTCCGCAGGAGATTCATCAGAGTCGGTGCCTTTGAATGTCCCGGCTGATGAGTGGCAGCCTGCTGCTTCCAAAATTTTGAAACCACCTTCGGCAAAAGCGGTATGGATCAAGATGGAACTTCCTGCTGTGGATACCTCAACCCCGAGCATTTTGCTTGATAAAATTTACGGTAAAGAGATCTCGATTTTTGCTGATCAGGTGAAACTGTATGAATCCAGCCGTGCTTATAACTATAAGAGGAACCAGATTTTTCTGCCCTTGTATGAAGAATTGACAGCTGAAAATTTGTATATACGGGTCGTAATGTCAAAAGATTATGTAAACATGCAGGATAGAGCATATGTAGGGGATTTTCATACGCTGCTTACCCGCTTTGTTAAAAACAATCTGGTGGACATTGTTCTTGGCTGTACCTTTATATTTATCGCATGTGTAATGCTGGTCTGGTCGATATTTTTAAATAGGCGCTACATGGTAAGTGTGTTGTCCTTATCCCTAGTCATATTGTCTGTTGGGATACTTGTATTTACTTATTCCCCCTTCCTTTATACGTTATTTGAGAATTACGGCAGGCTGTTTACACAGCTTTATGACATATCTTTACTGATTCTGCTGCCTTCCTTCAGTCTGTTTTTCGAAAAAATGTTCGGTCCAGGACAAAATGGACTGCTTCGAAAGCTGCGTAAGTTCCAAATGGGGTATTCAGCTTTTTGTCTTCTGTTCCTGTTGTTAAATTACCTGTCGTCCGACCGTTTCAACGAAATGTATTACTTTTTTTCTGTTAAGGTGCTTGGATTTATGATGATCATCCAATTTATGCTTTTATTCGTAAGCTCGATGGTATATGCGGTTAAAGGGAACAAGGACGCTGTGATTTTTAACATCGGCTTTGCTATATTTGCAGGTATCAGCCTGGGCGAGTTGATCCGTTTTTTTGTAAGCGGAGGTGATTACCATCTTTTTCTGTGGAAATGGGGCGTAGCTGGATTCATAGGGGCTTTGATCATTATTTTGGGACGAGTCTTTGCACAAAATCATGAACAGATTATAAAGTACTCTAAAGAGCTAAAAATGTTTAACAATGAGCTGCAGCGCTCAGAAAAGATGGATATCATTAGCGAATTGGCTGCATCGGTGGCGCATGAAGTGCGTAATCCACTTCAAGTGACTAGAGGATTTCTGCAACTATTAAGTGGAAAATCCAAAGCTGCAGAGCGTGAGTATCTGGATATGGCAATGATAGAGTTGGACAGGGCATCAGGCATTATTACGGATTTTCTTACCTTTGCCAAACCTGAATACGGTAGAGTTGCGGTATTGCAAGTGTCAGACGAGTTCAAGCATATTGAAGGAATACTGGCACCACTGGCTCATTTGCAAGGAGGCAAAATTACGTTAGATATCCCGGAAGATATTTGTATCCAGGGGAATTCATCCAAGTTTAAGCAAGCACTTATTAACATTATCAAGAACAGCATTGAAGCATTGGATGGAGAGGGTCAAATACATATTCGGGCATATGTCGTGCAGGAACAAGTGTTTATACATGTAGAGGATGATGGGGAGGGGATGAACGCCGAGGTACTTACTAGACTCGGTGAGCCATATTTCTCTAATAAAACCAAAGGCACCGGTCTGGGGTTGATGGTTACATTCCGGATTATTGAGGCCATGGAAGGAAGCATACATTACAGCAGCAAAAAAGGAGTGGGGACGGAAGCCGTTATTACGCTTCCCGCAGCTGGCAGTTAATGCCTGGTGCTGCGGTGGCGGACGGCTCGTCCCCACTTCTTTGTGTACAGAATTATAATGTGAACATGTATTCTTTAGGATACATTATGTAGTCATTACCAGATGGCTTTTTCCTTAGCCTCGGATTTGATCACTCCGGATGGGTTTGGTGGGATGACGAGATACAATTCGTTCGATTGCTCCTCAACAGTTCTAATCTCGATGTGGTCGGGAATCCATACGCCAAGAACCTCTTTAATGGCGGATTTCGGATCACTAAGCAATTTTGCCTTAAAGCTTGGATCCTCCCATGCTTTTTGAATCAACTGTGTTTGAAAGATGGCTTCTGTCGTCATTAGAATCACCCTTTCGAAATGGTTATTATTTACTTCTCAAGAATACCATGGAATAAATATAAAATCTATTATATTTTGTTTAATAAAGACAAATAATAGTTCAATCCACCATGCTGCAGCATTTTACGGCCGTTTTCGATGTTTCCCGCTTCTGAGATAAGTTCGTCTACAAGCGTTTCATGAAATGATATGACGTGAGGGGCATCCATGTTTAAGCTAAGGAGTTTCAAATGAGTAGTGGATGCGATACTTACATAATGGCCCAGTGCTTCGTGAAGGTATACAGCACGATGTACTTCTTCGACGGATAGCGTATGGCTGCGGGGGAGGTTGTATTCTGACTTGATGAGAGATAGCAGACAGTTGTAGCTTCCGTCAGATAAGTCCTGTTCCCAGTCAGCCCAATCGTCCATCATTTGTAGGGTGAGAAGGACGTTGTTCATGAGATCGGTTGCCACAGGGACGAGGTCGTGGCGGTCAGCAAGCAGCAGTGCAGCTGTGCTTCCAAGCTTAACAGGTGCGGCTTTTTTGGCAATCTGAATGGGGTCATGTTGAAAGTAATCATGCTGACTCTCGTAAATGACACCTTCGGACCATTCTTGAATATAGGTTCTATAGTAGGTCCAGAACGGTGTCTCAGCAGGGAAAAACTGCAGGTATATACTTATGAATTCCGCGTGAAGAAGGTTGGCCAGCGCCAATTGATTTTTCCACATACCCGGGGTGTAATGGTCTGGCAGGGTATCCATAATATCATCTTGAATGAAGAAGTAGAGCATTCCGAAGATGTTGGCGGTCGAAAGACTGTGATACACGCTTGAAGGAAGGATGGTTAGGTCTTTCATCCAGAAGGGGAGAAGATAACAAATGTAGTTTTTGGCACTGCCCTGCTGAAATACATCAAATTTTTGCATATACTGGAGTCCGATTTGGTTCAGAGGGGGAGGGAAATTAGCGATTCTGGCGCCGCATTCCGCAAAAACGTCGGCTAAATCTTTCTCATACGGTTTAAACCAATCCATAGCATCACCAGCCTATTAAAATTTTTAACGTCTACCCGATGTAAATATGCCAGCTTGCTATCTTATATTATCACAAATCCCTATTCAGTTAAATATTTACAAATACTATGGATAAAAAAAGACCTGCCAATATGGCAAGGTCTATGTGTCATTCCACTACGATTTTGCGTTCCGCGGCGAGTGTTCTAAGATCTACTAAAATACGTTCTTTCTCTGATGGAGGAAGCTGGAGCTGCAAGCCATATTCAAACCGGGTGGAGTCTTGAGCCCGCTGCCATTGAATGGTCGCCGGACACAGAATCGGTGTTTCAGTAAGAGGAAGATGAAGTTTCACCACCACTTGGTTAGTATCAGCATGAAGATTTAAGCCGGAAACAATTTTGCAGCCGCCTTTACTCAGATTAATGAGTACTGCTTCGGCGGGCTTACTGCTCACAGGAGTTCCATTAAATTCTGTCAATTCGAGCAGACAAGGATGGGGCTCAGTAAATAAGTAACGAAATGGTTCTTTTCGAAGATTCAATGATCTTCCTCCTAAAGTGTTCTCATCAATGACTGTCTCGATTATATCGGAATCGGTATGGTAAATCTATCCTACTGAAGCATGATCTCTATGTCCCCAATATCGGAACGCTCAGATAGCATGAATATCGTTCATGAGGGAATTCACAAACGCAATAAAGCCCTCGACAACAAATGTCAGGGGCTTTATAACAGTGTTCTACTTAAATATATTGCAACCCTTCCGTGTACGGCAGCGGGATCGGGCGAAGCGTAAAGCCATGAGCTACTGTATCGGTGGCTTCTGCTATTGTCGTTCGGTGAGGAGATTCTGGATCAAATAGAAGTGAAAGAAGTCCCTCATCATCTAATATGACGCTCTCCCCGCCTTGCTTAAATAAATAAGGTCCGTGGTCGCCTTCAGCCTGCAGAATGCCTGCTGCTTCCTCAGGAAGCATAGGGGCAATCTGACGCAGAAGCTCGCGGCCATTAACGAGATAAAGCGTTCCGGAATTGCGCATACTTTGGACTGCAGAGCCTGCTGCTTCCAACAAGCCTGACAGCTCTCGGTCTTGCCATGGAAGCGAAACGATTAGCTCTTGCAGGCCGTAGCGGTCAAAAGCCTCAGATAACAAGTATGCGGCAGCCTCGTCATGTCCGGCCCATTCGATTAGCGTTGCTGGTCTGGAAGGCGTCATCGTAGTTCCTGGTACACCGATTATGGCGAAGGCAACAAGAGTACCGTTCTGCTCGGCTACGAGAACTTTCTGCTCTAGCTGGATCACATTCGAAAAGGCGCTTGCCCCAAGAAGCTTATCCAGATCATTTGCAGAGCTAACATAAGCGGCTGTACGTTTCTCGATTAATCCATGGACTTTGAAAATATCATCCGGTGTCATCTCGCGAACCTGATATGGACCCTGCAGCTTGCCTTTTAATTGAAGGGCATCCTGAGTTGTCAGGCGATATTGCATGGCACGACCGAAGTGTCGGCAAGATGCACGAGTATAAAGAGACCGGGCTCCAGAAATGAAAATAAGGGATGCGCCTGAACGCTCGGCATGGGCCTTGCATTGATTCAGCAGCTCTCCAGCTAACCCTTTTCCGCGGCTGTCGGGGTCCGTACAGACAGAACCAATGGAAAAGGTCTTCAGCATAGCAGCTTCAGTACGGATCGTAAACGGGACAAGGCCCATAAATGCAGTTACCTTGCCTTCAGCATCAAAAGCTCCATAGGAATGACTGATGCCGGGTTCAAAAATCATAGGAAAGGATTGTCCCATGGACGGCTGTTCCGGTTGCTTTAGAAAGATATGGTCTGACAATTCCACGGCTTGGTTTAAGGATTGGGCTTCCATTAATTTAATGTTCATGGTAGCTTGATGCCTCCCTTGTCTTTCTTTTTATAAATACAGATATCTCCAGTATAATATCCGCAGCGGCCAACGCCAACAAACGATTTCAAAGAATTGATCGACTTGTCCCGTCTTTTTTAGGGTAATATATAGCAAGTCTTCAAGTCGGAGGGATGAACTTGTTAAGCTTTGTTGATACTGTCATATTGGTGTCTGCGCTGCTCTTGTTAACGGGTGTGCTGACGACCAAGTTCTCAGCCCGGTTTGGAATGCCGGCACTGGTTCTGTTTATTGCTTTGGGCATGATATTAAGCCGTTACGTTTATTATGATAATGCGGAGATCACGCAACTGGTCGGGATTTTTGCTTTGATTGTCATCCTATTTCAAGGGGGAATGCAGACCGAGTTCAAGGAAATCAGACCGGTTTTGGGGCCTGCTTTATCACTGGCTACGGTGGGCGTTCTGCTGACAACGACAGTCATCGGGCTCTGCGCTACCTACATACTGGATATATCTCTCGAAAAGGGTTTGCTGATCGGTGCCATTGTTGGCTCGACTGATGCGGCAGCCGTTTTTTCTGTCCTTGGTGGTTTGAATATTAAGGAGAGAATAACTTCAACACTTGAGGCGGAGTCCGGGAGCAACGATCCTATGGCTGTTTTTCTGACGGTTTCCTTAATCGAATGGATTAAAGCCCCGGATATCAGCATTGGCGGCATGATCCTGTCGTTCTTCATGGAGATGGGTCTCGGCCTCGTTGTCGGAATTCTGGTCGGATTTCTGGCTGTATATATTATCAATCGGATTAATTTTGATTCTTCCGGACTTTATCCCGTCATGGCGCTTGGTTTTGCAATATTGACGTATGGCGCTGCCGAGCTGATTCATAGCAGTGGACTCCTGGCCGTTTATGTTATGGCCTTGGTGCTTGGAAATACAGAACTGACATACCGGCGGACGATTCTTGCCTTTAATCAGGGATTTGCCTGGATGATGCAGATTGCGATGTTTGTGCTGCTGGGTCTGCTCGTATTCCCAAATCAACTGACGAGCATTGCTTGGCAGGGCTTGCTGCTATCTTTGTTGCTTATGTTTGTAGCCCGTCCTATGGGTGTGTTACTTAGCTTGTTGTTCACGAAGTTTGCATTTCGTGAAAAGATGATGATCGCCTGGGCTGGACTCCGGGGAGCGGTGCCGATTGTACTGGCGACTTATCCGCTTATCGCTGGGATCGAGGGAGGACAGATGTTTTTTAATGTCGTGTTTTTTGTCGTTCTGACCTCAGCGATTATTCAAGGGACTACGATTTCTCCATTGGCAGTTAAGCTGAAGCTGATCGAGAAGGATAAACCGCAGGCACCGTCCTTGTTGGAGCTATTTGCATTGGGGAAGGCCAACTCCGAAATTAACCATGTTCAAGTTCAGAACAATATGCCGGTGATCGGACAGGAGATTCAGAATCTGAATCTTCCCGATGATATTTTGTTTACGGCGATCATCCGTAAGGACCGGATCATTACGCCGAAAGGCAACACGATCCTTGAACAAGGAGATACCGTATATGTGATGAGCCCTAAAACAAAGAGGGAACAAATGAAGTCGATTTTCGGGTTAACCGGGTCCGGCTTGGAAAAATCATAGTTTGGCTGTGTATGATCTATTTCACAGCGCGTTCCTGTGTGCCAACATAACATTTGGGTATAAATTGGGCTCTAAATCTTCATCCTAACTTCATCTGAATAATGCCAAACTCTTTTGCTAATGCAGATATAGTATGATATACTCAATACAAGGAATTAGAATAAGTCTAAATATAATAAATTGGAAAAGGGGTATGTTGAAATGAGTAACCTGACTAAAGATGTACAAACAACAAACGATCTGAATGCTGTATTGAATACACAGCTTGCAAACTGGAGTCTGCTAGGAGTAAAGCTTCACAACTATCACTGGTTTGTTAAAGGTCCTCAATTCTTCACCTTGCATGCAAAATTTGAGGAGCTATATAATACCGCTGCCGGTTATGTGGATGAGATTGCAGAGCGGATGCTCGCCATTGGTGGTAAACCTGCAGCAACGATGGCTGAATATTTGAAGCTTGCCACCATTGAAGAAGCTTCTGGAGAGACTAGTGCGGAGCAGATGGTTGAACGTTTGGTCGCTGACTTCCAAGTGATTGTAGAGGGATTGAAAGCTGGTATTGAATCTGCAGGTGAACAGGGTGATGATCCAACGGCTGATCTGATGACAGGTATGATGACCGAGGTGGAGAAGCAGAACTGGATGCTCAGCGCGTTTCTGGGAAAATAATAGTGTTTTTCATGAAGGATCATGAAGCCGTCCATTTGGACGGCTTTTTTTATAAAAGTATAGACTTTGGAGTAAACTACATCCTTATCTCGCAAGAAAAACTACCACTTAGTGTGGTCTGCCTTCTTGAGGTACGTCGATAAACGTTTTTCTTATAAAAAATAATCGCGTCATTCTTGGAACTTGTGCGTATAACCTTCATAGACAAATAAGGGGGATAGAGAATGAACGATATGGAATCAAGGCAGTATCTGGAATCAGAGCTGGAGACGATAAAAAAATGGGAAAAAGAACAGAAGGACGTTTTCTTTTGGGAAAAAATCGGACGGATTCCGTTTATGCTTCTGGACCGGCTAACCCCGAAAATAGTCCGCGATAAAGTGGGTGAAGCGCTGAATGAAGTTGGCGGTTTCATTCAATCCGGAGGTAAGTATCTCGTAAGGAAGAAGTCGGTTTTGATCATACTGACTGAGACAGCCGCACATGGGCGCGAAGGAATGGAAAGCTCCCTTGGAGCAGAACGCAGCGCCGGCGGTAAGGCAGAGGATGATACCACGAGTGGCAGCGATACTTCTGCAGAACGAGTGCTGTCCTTGAGGGAGGCTTCCAAGCTCCCTATTGATGTAATGGATACGGTTGCTGATGGCATTACAGTCAAGAGGGTTAAGTTCGCTGCTGCTCAAGGAGCCGCAACAGGAATTGGGGGCATATTTACGATGGCTGCTGATATACCACTCGTATTGGGACAGTCTCTGAGGGTGCTGCAGGAAATGGCGTTGTGTTACGGATATGACCCTGACGACCCGCGGGAACGCGTGTTTATTGTCAAGTGCCTGCAGTTCTCATCGGCTGACATTGTCGGTAAGAAAGCAGTGTTGGAGGAACTGGCGGCATTTGATGATGAGAGCAATTCGGATCAGGTATTTTCGCAGATTCAGGGCTGGCGTGAAGTAGTGCAGTCTTACACGGACAGCTTCGGTATGAAAAAACTGTTTCAGCTTATACCGATTGCCGGTATTGTTTTTGGCTCCATCAGTAACAAAGGTACGATCGGAGATGTAGCCGAGGCAGGGAAAATGCTGTACAAAAAGCGCAGAGTCACCCGGCGGCTGAAAAATATAGAATCCCCCCTTTAGAAGAATAAAACCGGAGCTGCCTACTTAGCATGCTCCGGTTATTGGTACTAGCGGTTATCTACTTTTTCAGGGTACATATCGTGGTTCATTAGACGATGTGCAGCCACTTCCTCGTACTTCGTACCTGGGCGGCCATAGTTGCAGTATGGATCAATGGAGATTCCACCGCGTGGAGTGAACTTGCCCCAGACTTCAATATATCGAGGATCCATCAACTTAATCAGATCGTTCATGATAATATTAACGCAGTCCTCGTGGAAATCGCCGTGGTTTCTGAAGCTGAACAGATACAGTTTCAGTGCCTTGCTCTCAACCATTTTGATATCCGGAATGTAGCTGATATAGATTGTGGCGTAGTCCGGTTGGCCTGTAATCGGGCATAGGCTCGTAAACTCAGGGCAGTTGAATTTTACGAAATAGTCACGGTACGGATGTTTATTATCAAAGCTTTCAAGTATGCTTGGGTCGTATTCAAATTGATATTTGGTACCTTGATTACCGAGCAGAGTAATGTCTTCCATTTCATCGCGCTGTCTTCCAGCCATATTTTCAAACTCCTTTATTCGCATGTTTTCGTTGTTCAGAATGGATTTATACGCCCCGTTTGTTGCTCCACACCAAGGTATGAAGCTGAGGCAGTACCCGAACGTCATTCAGACGGTCGGATTGCATCACCGCATCAACGAGACGTTCATAGCGCTGAAGCAATCCTGAGATGTGTGAAGACGCTTCGGATGTTGTACTTACGTCCGGGTTTCCCGTTTGCACATAGAAAGGGACATTCGGGTAGCGTTCGTGAACGGTCTCGGCGTAAGCAAGATCGAGATCATCAAAGATGACGACTTTAAGACTGAAAGAGCGTCCAGGCGCACGTGCTGATAGCCGGGAGATCATATCGTCAAGCTTGGTCCAATCGGTATTCATCCCTGAGCTTGGCGGCTTCGGCGAAATGGTCACTTCGTCAATGTCAATGAGCCAATCCTGCCAACGTGAGCCTTGAGTCTCCACAGCTACGGTTATTCCATGGCTGTGCAGGACATTTACTAATCCATCGAGCTGGGACAGTAGTGCCGGATTTCCTCCGGAAAGTGTAACATGATCAAAACGGTCGCCCCCCAAGCGGAATAACTCCTGCCAGATTTCTTCAGGATTCATGCGGGAAATCGAATCGGTTCCACTGCCGTCCCAAGTAAACGCCGAATCACACCAGGAACAGCGGTAGTCACAGCCAGCGGTGCGAACGAACATCGTCTTGCGGCCAATGACCATTCCTTCTCCTTGAACGGTTGGTCCGAAGATTTCCATGACGGGAATCGGTCGGTCAATAACGCCCGCAGCTGCCGAACTTCCGGAAGAAAGCTTAGCCGGAGAAAGTGTTTCGCTGTTACTCATGTTCCATCCACTCCCGTCTAACTTCAGCATAACTGGTCGGTGTTTCGTAGAGCCGTACGAATTCGGTTCGTGTCTCCTGCTGTGCAAAGGATTCTAGCTGTATTAGAGCCAGTTCCATTTGTTCATAAAGCCAAACGACCATGTTTTCGGCCGTTGTATTCATCGGGGGCAGTGTTTCATTCAAATAACGGTGATCCAGAAAGGGCTCAATTGCGGATTTCCAGATCTCTTTGATTTGTCCGAAATCAATGGTAATTCCGACCTCGTCCGGTTTTCCACTGATTCCGAATACAACTTTATACGTATGTCCGTGCAGATTTTTGCATTTACCCTCATATGCGTGCAGATGATGGGCCGCGTCAAAAGTGAATTCCTTGGAGACGAGCACACGCTTACGGTGGTAGCGAAGGCTTCCGGTATCGATATCTTCACCCAGTTTCTGCAGTTGCTCTACAATGCGAAAAGCTCCAGGTTGACGGGTCATTACTGAACCCCTCCTTTAATCTGTAACGTCCGGCGGCTCAAATATTTGTCCAGTCCGGCCTTTCTGAGCTGGCAGGCAGGGCATTCGCCACAGCCGTCACCTTTAATCCCGTTGTAGCAGGTTAACGTGTTCTGACGCACATAATCCAGTGCATTCATCTGATCGGCCAGCTCCCATGTATCGGCTTTATCGAGCCACATGAGAGGTGTATGGATAACAAATGGATAATCCATTGCTAAGTTAAGTGTTACATTCAGTGATTTAATGAAATTGTCCCGGCAGTCGGGATATCCGCTAAAGTCGGTTTCACATACGCCGGTAACCAAATGTCTGGCACCGACCTGCTTGGCGAGCACAGCCGCGAAACTGAGAAACAGAAGATTGCGTCCGTCAACAAATGTGTTCGGCACACCATCATCACCTTCTACAATTTCCATATCACTGCGCGTTAACGCATTTGGCGCAAGCTGATTCAAGAGGCTCATATCAAGCACAGTTTGCTTGACGCCTTGTTCTTCGGCAATTTGTGCCGCACATTGTATTTCATATTTGTGTCGCTGTCCATAGTCAAAGGTCACGGTTTCAACCTCGGCAAACTGTTCTTTTGCCCAAAACAGGCAAGTAGTGCTATCCTGGCCGCCGCTGAATACGACAACCGCTTTTTCATTTTTAAGCATACAAAAAACCTCTCATTCTTCATATAATAGCAGGCAGCAAAAGGCTGGCCCGAAGAAGAAAGAGAAGTTCTTGAACTGAGTCCGTAAAAAAACAAGCCTTATTATATAAAAACATAAGACAGTATAGTTTTTTATAGAGGGAGTTCACGAACCTCTCCCACGCGGCAGGCGCATGGATTGTCTTCTATTGTCAGCGCAGTTAACAACCGTAGTTGTAACCACATGAGTTTCATTATAACACGATGTTTCTATTTGATAAATACACCGCCGAACGGGATTACTTCCCTTAAAAACCGTTTTATGATGCCCTCATCGTTCATCTCCCGCTCTAACTGTTGGTTCTGCCGCCCTGCCTGAAACAAGACAAATCCTTCACCCGTCAACTTCCAATGATAATTCATATGCTGGCTCGCCAAATGATTGCCGTATACCGTCAATTCCAGCTTGGCATTCTCTGGATAGGCGATAATGCTGCCGGCGTCCACATACAATGGTTCGGTCGGATGTAGTTTGGCTTCACAGACCGGGCCTTGGGTAAGAATGCCGATGCTTCCGATTCCACTGAATTTCATCTTGATGGCGTCACGCGTGATGAACATATTTTTGATTTTCAAAATTCGGGTTTGCATGTTAATACCTTTCGTATAAAAAAACACATGGCGGAAGTCATACAGCATGTCCTGATTGTCCGTCAGTTGAATCTCCCGCATGTTAAAGCCGCGGGGGAGAGCTGCAGTAAACTGGCTTGGCCCGCTGATGTCCGCACGGATCAGTTTCTGCTTGCGGTACATTCCCTTTACATTCATAAGCCGATCGCTGCGACCATGAGACGGGCCGCGGTAAGCGACGATCTGGTCTGGGTGTAGAATATGGGCAACATCACCCTCCTGAAGTGAAAAGGTGACCGCTTGGCCTGCGCCGCTACCGAAGGCGTCTTCCATCCGGATGTTCATATGTAGTTCCCCCTTTATAAACAGCAGTCAAACAATATCAGAAACGGTTGGTACGCCGCATTCCGAAGCGGAGAACCCGTGTCAATATAAAATAACCGGCAAGGAGGGCAGCGGCCGTAATCGCAATCGTCTTCAAGCGGTCGGAGTTTCGTGCCCTTGCTGCCTCGGCTTCCTGAAGTTGTTCTACCATTTCAGTGAGCTGGCGGTTTTGTTCGGCCAAATCGGCATTTTGCTTCTGATAGATTTCGGTGTCGGTCCGGGCACGATCCAGATCCTTAAGCGCGTTTTGGTAACGATCTGTTAATTCGCTTATCTCATCAGGCAATTCCGAAAATTGCTGGAAATTGTTATATACATCATTGAAGTATCCCGCATGTGCGGTGTGCCCATTATCGAAGAGTGCACTACCAGCTGCCCAAAGCAGCGGGAGAAGGGTTATTATTTTAAAAATTCTAAGCTTGTCCATCGGAATCACCGCCTAAATATAATAGAATCATCATGGAAATATTATACGAAACAGCTGCCTTCAAGTTCCTATAATACCATTTACCCGATATTATTTTGTCATATGGAGCAAAAAAATGTCGACATTTAATGATTGGTTGGACGAAGTAACGAATAAGAATGAAAGCCTGGAGGCATTACTCCGGGTTTTTTTGTGTACATTCGTGGATTAAAGAATGAAAAAGATGACAGTCGAGAATAAAAGTGCTATTTTTGTCGAAATTATGATGGGAACATATGTTCCGTGACAGGAAGCTGTCCATCCGAATTGGTACATTAATAGAAGAATAAGAAAGAGGTGGGTGCGTTGCATTCGAGCTTGTATACGGATTTTACATGGAGTAGAAACCATGTAGCCGCAAGCGGCGCCAATCACGTCTATTTGCTGGTGGAGTGGCGAGGAACCGCGGCACGGCCGAGAAAAAAAAGAACATTTTTCAATCGTGTTGCCGAACAAGTCCAGCTTCATCTTCAGTTGGGGGCTGGCGTTCGGATTAATGCTTTATATGGATATAAAGCTGAGATGTTAAACGATCGGAATATTACATTGAACCTGGGCTGTTTATTGGAAGGAATGGCCAAACAAATCGTGTTGGAATTTGAATTTGCTCCGCGCTCATCAGGGATTCATACTGTTGTTACAGCTCTATGGACTTATATGGATGAAATGTACAGACAAGTCATATTGCCTTCACGCACAATTTCGCTGCAGTTCAGCAATCACACAGCCATTTTTCATAAGACGATTGATCTTCGTGTAGAGAAATATACAAAGTTGCTTCAGAATCCTTCTATCGTTGAAAACGCTCTTAAAGCATATGAACGAGGCTATTTGGTGGAAGGGGAAGAAATAATTCGCCGTCGGGCAGATGAAATGCTTTTATATGCCCTTCGTTTAGGTGACGTTGATTATTTAAGAGAAGCAGAAATTTTATATAACTTGGGTTATGCGTTTGTGGACTCTTATGCAGCTTCTGGTGTGGGAGTTTGATGTTTAATGCAAGTTGTTTATCAATCGAAGGGACTTTAGGCTTATTATCAAGTTGTTAAAAGCATAATCGGAATAGTTCTAATTAAATAGTCGGTAAAGAAGGATTATAGATATAAGGGTCGAATGTACTAGTATAAAGTCTTGTTATATAAGTCTAATTTACTAGATATGATAGGGAGAATGCAGATGACAGACCGACTGATCCGACTGATGAGAATCATTACGCTCGTTCAGGCAAGACCGGGTATATTAGCCAGGGAGCTTGCGGAACGGTGCGGAACTAGCGAGAGAACCATATACCGGGATATGGACGCACTGAGCGCGATGCACATTCCCATTACCCATAAAGGCCGTGGCCGTGGGTATACGTTTATCGGTCATTTTGCGATGTACCCATTGGGATTGACGGAGGAAGAGGTTCAGGCACTGTACAAACTTTTGCCTGTGTTGGATGAAATGAAACCGATTCTACCCGAATGTTTCGAGGGTGCTTATGAGAAAGTGTTGGCTGCCGTTTATAAACAAAGTGCCGAAAAGGCGGAGTTTCAGAGTGGAGACCGTGAAGACCACACGGAATCCTGACATATAACAAGCAGAAAACAGCGGTTCCTATGAGGGAATCGCTGTTTTTATAAAATCTAAGAAAGCTTGCTAAATTTTAATAAGCTGGCCAGATCCCCGAATCTAGCAGGTAACGTGCAAATCCCATCGGTTTGCGGTAGGTCTCTTTCCACACCTCTTCCATTCCGGCCTCCCGGAATCCATAACGTTGGTCTCGCCCGTTGGCTTCAATAAAGTATAGCAGTCCTTCCGAAGTGACAGCGACATCCATGCCGAAGTCAGCCGCATAGGGCATATGCTTGGAGAGGGAACGGGCGGTTTGGATCGCAAAATGTGCCGTACGTTCAATTAGTAGGTCCGGCGGCATACCCGGCAAAGAACGACAGAAAATTTCACGCACAGGATAAGCTGATCCTCCTTGAGCGATATTCGAGACGAAGGTGCGAGGCGGTGACGTCTTGGCGAACATTCCACTTACTTCCCAGACTCCGCGTAGTCCCCGTTGTACTGTGACACGAATGTCATAAGGCCTGCCCGCATACTCAGCCAGTGGAATTCGCTGCTGGGCTAGAAAAGGGAGAGCACGTATTCTTTTCCGCAGTAGTAGCGGCAGATTTCCTCTGGATAAACGCACCGTTCTCCAACCCTTAGCCGAAGGGGAAGAGCGGGAGTACGTAAAATGGTCATGAAATTTGTCCCTGCGCAGCCGCATGATACCGAGTCCAACGCTCCCGCGGCACGGTTTCAAGATAAGATCTCCGTGCTGCTCAAGCATGGAACGAATCGACGCAGTATTAGCAGGAACCGTTTGTGGAAGAGCAGGGCGGATCACCGGATCTTCTGCCAGCATAAGATGAACGGTGTCCTTACCATACCGGGTACTGGAATTGTAGATGAAAATTCCCCACGAGAGGAGCCGGTCGATCAATTGGTGAGCCTGTTTATCACGATAAATGGCTCGGTTGTGTATTACACGCGGGATTGGGAGCTCGGTTAGCGAATAGCCGGACGTTGTCCGAATGTAACCAGCAGCTGTGCAGGTTTCCAAAGATAGATCCTGTATTCTGAAGAAACAAGGAATCAGTCCGTACATCTCGGCCGCTTCTTGATAATTCTCCATAGATTCTGTACCGGTCTTCCCGTTCGGAATACCGCGATACGTGCTGTCATTGAGCAGGATGCCGACATATTGCGGCTGCATGGTCATCCTCCTTGTCACAACTTTTTTGACAATAGCTTATTCTCTGTCATTCTATGCGGCTTGTAACCTGTCCCGGATGGACGGGTGTCGGGAGGTTACCGCCTATTCTGTTCGAACACTTCCTATTTGTCACCAATAGACCCTCCTCCGGTATATGCTGAAGTATGATGTGAGAAGGATGTGGAGTTATGAGCTTGCGGAAGGTTGCGGTAGTGACACCGGGGTCTTTTGTTATTCCGTCGGGAAGGAGCAGCTCCGTTGAACGGGTCGTGGAACAGACGGTACCCCTGGTTCAAGAGGCAATGGAGATTAGGATATATGGAGTTTTGGGGAAAGGCCTCCCGCCAAAAGGAACAATTAATGGGGTTCCATGTTATCGATTGCCATCCGGGGCATCTTATTATCGATCCTTGCTGCGCAGACTTTACCAGTGGAAACCGGATGTTGCTGAAATTCACAACAGACCGTTCTTGGCACAGCGGCTCAAAATGCAACTTCCAGGTGTTAAGGTTGTGCTAACTTTGCATTCGAATACGTTTATCAGCCCTCCATATATGAACAGACAAAGCTTTGGTAAAATAGCCAGCATGATGGACGGAATCGTAGTTAATAGTCGTTTTCTGTTGGAGGATATTGTCTCATACCATCCTTGGCTAAAAGATAAAATAACGATTAATCATCTCGGGGTTAACCTGGAGCAATTTCCCCCTCCGTTCAGTCCGGTAGCCAAGGCTCTCAGAGAGGCAAAGCTTGCTCACTATGGATGGAAAGGACGGCGTATTATTCTGTTTGCCGGCCGTCTAATTCCAGACAAGGGGGTTCATCATCTGATTGAAGCTCTACCACAGATCATTAACAAGCACCCTGAGGTACTATTACTGATCATTGGCAGTGCCTCTTATGGATCGGATAGAGAAACATCTTATATCCGGCAGTTGAAAAATGCTGCGAAATCATATCAGTCTTGGGTAACATTCCTCCCGTTTGTACCCTATCCTGGTATTGCAGACTGGTATGCGCTCGCTGATATTGTGGTTGTACCTTCTTCACCAAGAGAAGCTTTTGGATTGGTTAATGTGGAAGCGATGGCAGCAGGGGCCCCTGTTATTGCTTCAAGTGCGGGAGGTATTCCCGAAATTGTGGAAAATGGAGTGAACGGATTTTTGATTCCGTCGGATTATCTAACAACCGGATTGACTGAAAGGATAAACGGATTGCTCGAAGATGAGTTTCTCCGGACAAAAATCGGGATGGCAGGGCGGGAGTCAGTACGCCAGCGTTTCAGATGGGACCATACGGCAGAGCGATGGGTTCGGTTGATGCAAAATATATAAGGTTGTGACAGCGGCAGGAACTACGGAATAGGATGAGTAACGAATGATAACAGAGGAGAGAGCCGCCTGTGAACAAAGTCAGAAGGATCGCACGAAGGAGAGGGAGAAGACCTTTTCAGCGGTACGGTGACCATCATAAGACATTGGCAGTGAGGGGGACGTCAGACAGTTGGGCAGATTCAAATGGTGATGAGCCCGAACACGCGTTGGCGGATGACAGTATAAGTGCCTCCCATCTTCGGCATCGCAGTGTAAGAAGCGAGGCTCTTGAGGACTATACTGTGCACAGTATTCACCTGTCACCGGAATCGGTTATATCTTCCAAACTGGCTCTTGATTCGGTTCATCCTGTTCATCTTACATTTAATCCAGTACAAGCGATTTCTGGACTGAATGTACTTGAGCAATTCGGAAATATACCCTTTTCCTTTTCTGAGAAACAGGATGTTATCCATGTTACGGTACCGATTCCTTCATCCTATCGAGATGAGTATTATGTGATGATTGCATCGTGCAATCACCCGGCATTTCATGCTTGCATTCAAACCCGGCGACAGCAGGAGGCAGTAATCGGAATTACACGGACTAAGGGCTCTTTGATTTCGGAAGGGTGGCTGTCCTGGATTGCCATTGGCAGTACGGCTCTGTAAGCAAGAAAAGGGTGGAGGAAGCAGATTTTCCCCATCCTTTCGTGTTACGCAGGGCCGTGTCCAAATCAAGCTCATACATAAGACTGATATTATAAATAGACCGTACAGATGCCGTCACAGAGAGGAATTGGGGACATACAATAGGAATAGATTTTTGGGAGGCTGATCATATGAAAGACAGTTTACGATGAGAAGACGGAGCATGAAATTGCGAAGTTCTTTATCTGCTGTTCTTCCTGAAATGGAGACGGAAAAGATGCCTATATCAGGGTTTCAGGCTGGTTATGCCTTAGGATTTCAGATCGGAAAAGAAGACAGCAGTCGTCCTTTTAATGGGACTAGTATCATTATACCGGCCCACCTTCCTGGAGAAGATGTAATGGGTACAATCCAAAAAATCGAAGCCTTAACTCCACATCCGTATGAACTGATTGTTGCAAATGCCGGATCTTCAGAGATAACCATGCAATATTTACAGAAGCGAGCCGGGGCTGTAAGACATATTGCGGCTAGGAACGGTGAAGGTATTGCCGGTGTTCTAAACAAGGCAGTATTCGCTGCACATGGCCAGATATTGGTCGTTTTGATAGGTGTCTCGCCTAACAACGATAATTGGATGATTGATCTAATGCTCGAACTCGAGAGAGAGTCATCGGTGAAAACAATATATGTTCGTTCCGGGAACGAGGATGTCCTTTCTCGAATGAATGTTTGCTGTTTTCTGTTCCGAAGGGAGCTATTATCCGATATTGGTTGGTGGGATGAAGGTCTTGCAACTTTGAAAGAAAGTGTAAGTGAATGGTTAGGTCGTATCCCCAATCAGAATAGAATCATGGTGGAGGCTTCCGGTAGATTCATCTGATCGAAGTGTTGATAGTCTCGTATGTATAGATGTTTGCACCGGTCAGCTTGTACACGCATATGCTGAAAAAAAGAAATTGAAGGAGAATTCCAAGTTGGAGAATAAAATTAATGATATGGTGGAGCATCTTTCGCATTCCCAGCAGCAGATGGCACGAATTTTTGAAGCTCAGCGGCATGCAGCGGTTCGCATGGCCCAGATTATACATTCGTTACCCAATCATCAACTTCAGCCCCCTAATATACACTCGTTACCTAATCGTCAACTTCAATCCTCTGATGAAACGAAATCGAGTGGAGGACAGGTGGAGCAAGTAAACGGTAGTATTGCAGCTTATTTGAACGCGATGGCCGATATGCAGCAAATGGTGGCAGACACTTTGGAAGTCGCGATGAAAGAGTTAAGGGCAAATGAACAGGCAGAAGAATAGAAGAATCAATGTCGGTTGGTATAGGGGGAACGTACATGAACAAAGAGGAATCTTTCTTACGGATTTTGGATGCATCTGTTGTGATTCAGCGTAACACCTATCTTATTTTGCAAGGGAAGGCTGTTGAAGCGGAGAAAGTTCGCCAATGGGTTTCGACTCAATATTCGGATGGTGGCGAATTGAAGGATTCGTTATCTATTCATGAGCAGATTGTGGAGCAGATCGAGGGATTGACAAGAATCGGATCAGGTTTGTGCCGTAATCTGCGTATTGCTATGGGAACCTCTGAGGATGAGAATGCTGACAATATGGGGTTTGATGCGTTTGATTTCGGAGATCAGGATTAATGAAAGCACGATTATACCGGGAGCGTGAGGCTAAAGTTGCTATTATCTCATCCATCGCAAGAAGTCAGGATGCATTGGCTGGCATATTGGGAAATATCGCGGAAGTAACAGCTCACTCCGATGTTACTGCACGTAAACTCGCCGAGAATATCCGGCTGCTTAACGCCTATCAGTCTGTAATGGCGGAGATGCTGACAGGCATACGGCTAAACCGTTCCAAGCTAGGCAAACCAGCATCACCCTGGTTAAAACCCGAATGTTTGGCATACCGAAACGAGGATATGTTGGAAGAGAGGAACCTGGGGGTACAGGAGGATTCGGTATGAAGGCATCAAAGGGGCAAACCAACAGGTTAAGACTTCATTCCGGAAGAAAAAAATCGTCGCCTCGGGCAAGGCGTGGCCTTACGGTCACAGGAACAAAGCGACGTTACGGTATGAAATTTGGGCAGCGCAAGCGACACGGTGCCAAAGGGCGTTACAGAATCAGACAGGAAACCCGGCGAAGGCGGTCTATCTCCCCCGAACGTCCTCCGGTTGTTAATCAAGGATATGATGAGGCATACAATGATGATTTTAAAGCTGGATTTGCCCAAGGCTACGAAGATGGGCATTTTGCAGCATCAACTTCATCATTGCCGTACAGGCGGTCAAATGTGAAGTAGCTTTTTTCACATAGGGCTGTCTTTTCTTTTTTAGGTAAGACGAATAACGAATATTTCCTCTATAAGTAGGCGAATGAATGATCCGCGTATCTTTTGTCGACATAGAATGTTTAAAAGCGAAAATGGAGTGAGGGCTAGTGAATCGGACCAGCAAAATAGACAAACGATTGATTCGAAGAACATGGCGTAAGATGAAATTTTCTGAATCATTCCAGTTTCTTTCGGCGAAGGAAGTAACACTAAATCATCGAAAAATGAAATGCTTAAAAGACTCATACAAGAGCAGTATCTGGAAATTGGTTATTGATGCTGACAACAAGAGCCTTCCTGTCATACTTAAAATTTCTAAACAACTGAAAGAAGCTCGTCCGGAAAGTACAGTTGAAAAAAATATATACCGTAAAGCTGGAAAAATCCTGCAGCCGTTCATGCCAAAAGTATATCTGACCCAAAAAAATGTAAGCGGTCGTGACTTGTGGGTGTTCATGGAACATATTGAACCTCTTAAAGGGGGGGTACAGTATAACCCTGATCACTTTGACAAGATCATTCCGACATTGGCAAAGCTTCATGCGGCTACGATGGATAAACGATTTATTCAGCAGGAACGTTTATTCGCAGGTTGGCTGCCTCGATTTGATTCCAGGGAAGCACATGAGGAAAGAGTACGTCTAAATGAATCAACGCTTTATTATCTCGACGAAGCAATGAAGAAGAAAGATCTCAATACTAAAATCAAGCCATATTACTCCCTATTGGGGGCTCTGCTGAAGAAAGGACCTGGATATTTTCCAGAGGTTAGAAAAGCAGGTTGCTGCATTATCCACGGGGATTTGCACACCGCCAATATCGTCTGTCGCAATGTAAATGTAAACAAATGGGACATCAAATTTATCGATTGGGAAGGTGCGAAATATGCCCCTTGCTGGTATGATCTCGTCAATTTGGTTGGCGTTTTTTTGGCGTATCGGAAAGAGTGGAAAGATCAAGAAGAGGCGATCACCCATCGATGTGTTCATTTGTATGCGAATGAGATGAGAAAGAATGGTGTTGTATTTAATATAGATCCCATGAAATTATATGAGATGGCCTATTTGAAAAAAATACTTGAGAAAAGCTTGTACCTTCAGTTGAACTGGGCGGTAACCGGCAAAAAAGAGGCGAAGCTGCTGCCAAGTTATTTAGAAAAAATAAAAGTGCTCGGAAAAAAATTAGAACTGTATTAACCTGCTCTTGTGGTCGCTAATTTCTTGAGTAAACACATATGTCTTAACTCATTTAAACCCGCGAAAATGCGGTCTTTTTTTTACCTATTTGCAAATAAATAGTTCAAGTATACCCTTCAAGATTTAGAAGATTGGCATAGTATAAATCAGACTTTAATAGAAAAAAGGAGGAATATTTCGTGAAAATACTGCTCACAACCATATATGCCTATCCCCCCAGAGGAGGACTTGGGAAGTATATGCATGAGTTAAAGTTGGGGCTTGAACAGCAAGGCCACACAGTACACATCCTGGCCAGAGATCATGGTGAGTATTGTATCACTAAAGGCGACCGCCAATATCCGTTAAAAAGAAAAAGGTCGGGCACAAGAAAAATCTCAGTATTACCATCCAACTGGATTGGAAATCAGGCATTGAAATATTTAGGTAATATACGGGATGAGGCTACGAAGTTTTTTGATGCTGTCAAAATGGTAGATGTATCGCAATATCAAATCATCCACGCTCAAGAAATTGTCTCTGCCAGTATTTTGAACCAGTATAAGCCCCGCACAACCCCTTTAATTCTGACGGTGCATGGCTGTGTTACGGCCGAATACTATTACTATGGTTATATAAGACCGAACTCTACTGGATGGGATCTCGTATCGACTTTTGAAACTAAAGTCATTCAGCAATGTGATGCAACGATCGTTCCTTCGAAATGGCTCTTGGATGTGTACAAAAAGTGTAAAATCCCAACGGATAAAATGAAGGTCATTACGAATGGAATCGATGTCGCAGCTTTTCAACGTCAGATGAACGAAAAGACTGGACTAAAAAGCCCTTCTGACAAATCTATCATTATCTGTACTGGACGACTGGAGAAAGTGAAGGGGCAGCATGTGTTGCTAGATGCTTTGGCAAAGTTGAAAAAGAGACGTAGCGATTGGGTTTGCTGGATTGTAGGAAGGGGAGAGAATGAAGGAGCGTTGAAGAAAAAAGCCAAACGATTGGGTTTGGACGATTCTGTCAAATTTTTAGGAATGCGCAGTGATATTCCTGCTCTTTTGAAACAAGCCGATATCTTTGTAATCCCAAGCCTCCAGGATAACTATCCTTACTCATTAGTAGAGGCGTTCGTTGCAGGTAAAGCAATTATTGGTTCCCAGGCCGGCGGGATTACCGAAATGGTGGAACACTCCAAAAACGGGTTTCTGGTTCCTCCAGATGATAGTCGTGCGCTCTATAGACAAATGAGAAAATTGTTAGAAAAGCCGAATATGCAAAAACGTTTGAGCGAGGAAGCTAAAGCATGGGGTATGACACAATTTTCGCTTGAGAAAATGACGAATGAGGTGCTTGATATTTATAAACATGCTCCGGTATCTAAAGCAGCCGTTAGGAGTGAAGCGTAAAATGTTAGATAAAGGACTATCCATCATAAAGTTGGATAAGAACAATATGCAACTTTATTTATCGGATTTGCTTGAGTTGGAGCATCTAGTTTATTTAAAAAGAGGGCACTTATATTCGACCGAAGAATGGGGAGAGACCCACTTTCTTTCAGAGCTGCCGGGAAAGTATGATACAAGTTTTGGTGTGGTGAAGGAGGATATGGATAAACTTATCGCTTTTTCAATCTCTTCCGAACCCTTGCCGGGTGTTATTCATGTCCACCGGGTTGCTGTTCATCCCAAGCATCCCGGTGAAAATATAGGCAGAAAGCTTATGTTACAGCTTTTTCAGGAATGGAACAATATGCCCCAATATAATACACTCACAGGCATCATCCGTACGGACCATAAATTATCGTTGCCTTTTGTAAAGAAGCTTGGAGCCCAAGTCGCTGATAAGTCCTATATGACACATCATTTTAAGCAATTGGGAAGAACAGATATGCAAATATTTGATGATCATTTCAAGGACTCGTATGGCATAAGCTATGCGTTGATTCATTTCGATAAATAAGTTTGCCAGTTAGGGAAACCTTTTGACCGGAATACCATGAAAGAGGAGAGGAAGAGATGCTAAAGAAAATATGCATTTATCAGCCGAATGTTTTCCCCCCTCTTCATTACTTCAATCGCATTATGAATAGCGATGTTTGGGTTATTCTTGATGATGTTCAGCTAAATAGGAAGGTGGGGCAAACTCGGGTTCCTCTGAAAGTGAACGGCCGTGAGCATATTTTTGTTGTACCCGTTCTTGGTGGTAACCGGGTGAAAATTAATGACGCATCCATTGCGTACCATCAAGACTGGATATCTAAATTTCAATCAACACTTAGCTATGCTTATGGCAAAAGCCCTTACTTTAAGACGATTTGGTCTGCTGCCGTCGAATATATAGAGTATCATCAACAGATGAATTCTAGCTTTAGGCTATTTGGCGAACAGTTTACGATTCACATGCTGCGTCAGTTAGGTTGGCAAGGCGAAGTGGTCAACTCAAATGGCTTGGCAGAGAACATGAAAGCGTCTGAGCGAATTGCAGAAATAGTTTATCAACTGAAAGGGACCCATTATGTTGGTGGTGGTAAAGGATTCGAACAATATGTAGACTTGGAACATTTCCGCAGTCGAAACCTGAGCATTATCGTCCAAAACTGGAAGTGTCCTGAGTATCCGCAGAGCAACGGGACGTTTGTTCCGAACCTGTCCATCTTGGATCTTATGGCTAATGTGAGCTTGGATGAATGTAGAGAACTGCTTCTTTCAGGGGGATTGAACGGATGGAAAGAGTACAAATAAGCTGCAACTAATTACGAGCCCAGTGCTCGTGTTTTTTTTATAGAGATCAGAAAGTGTAGGCATCGGAGTAAAGTGCATCCTGATCTCGCAAGAAAAACAACCGATAAATGCGGTCTGTCTTCTTTGAAGTGCGACGATAGACGTTTTTCTTAAGAGATCAGAACGTGTAGGCATCGGAGTAAAGTGCATCCTGATCTCGCAAGAAAAACAACTGATAAATGCGGTCTGTCTCCTTTGAAGTGCGACGATAGACGTTTTTCTTATGTCACGATGGCGGTTCTCAACATAGGATATAGAAGGAATATGGAGTGGAGGACAATGGATATGGCGAATGTACATGATTCAGGTGGATACGAGCAGGGCAAAAGTGATGGATTTAATAAGGGTAAACAAGACGGATATATAAAAGGGCTTGAGGATGCTAAAGCATTGTTGGATAACCCGCCTCTTAACGATATAAGTCTGAAATGGAGAGAGCTTCATTGCGCCGAACAGTTCACGACCCATTTTGGCTCATCTGTCGTATTAAATGACCGGAAAATGGAATGTTTGAAAGAAACATTTAAAAGTGCGATCTGGAAGCTGGAGGTATCAGCAGCGAACAAACAAGCGTATCCTATTATTTTAAAAATTTTTAAACCACCTATAATTGATGAAAAGCTTACTGAACTAAATATGTATCGTAAGGTCAGCTCGATATTACCGGATTTAATGCCTACGATTTATTTGATTTTAGAGGGAATGAACGGTGATGATGTGTGGGTATTTATGGAATATGTCCCTCAAGTAAAAGGTCAAGTTATTTTTACGCCAGATCATTTTGATCGGATTATCCCTTCCTTAGCCAAGCTTCATGCTCTAACCTACAATGATAATTTTTACAACAAGTGGAATGTATATGAGGATTGGCTTCCTCGATATGAATCGGACGCTTTATCTGCAGAACGTATGAAGCACCAAGAGAAGACTTTGGAATATTTGGATAAAGCAATGGACCATCCTGAATTTAAGGAGAGACTAAGTTCAAGTTATAACGATTTGAAGCGCATTTTGAAAAAAGGGCCGATTTATTTCCCTGAGCTTATCCAAGCAGGTAAAAGTGTTACCCACAATGATCTGCAGACCCCAAATATGGGCTGCCACAATGTGGCTGAACAGAACTGGAATATTAAGTTTATCGATTGGGAAGGCGCACGTTTTACACCTTGCTGGTTCGACATGTTCAATTTGATCGGTGTATTTTTTGCGTACCGGAAAGATTGGAGAGCCGACGAAGAATTGGTGATCGAGCGATGTGCATCTCTATATGCCGCAGAAATGCTCAAGTACGGCATCGCCTTCGATGTTAATCCAATTCATTTGTATAAAATGGCTTATTTACAACGTGTGCTGGAACGAAGTTTGTATAATCAGCTTCAATGGGGAATCGATGGCGTGAAGCCTGCCTATTTGCTGGATGTTTACTTAGAGAAAATCAAAGTCTGGGGTAAGGAATTGGGTCTGTATTAAGGTTTACCTAATAACACAAAAAGGAGGTATGTGCATGAATCATGTTTTAACCTATCTTGATTTGGCAGATTCTTTATTGTGTTCCATTCCCAATCGAACTCAGATTGCCGGAAGCCCAAAGCTTGCCTCCCGTCAAACCTTCCAGATCAGAGTGGACAGAACGATGCCCTTTGAGTTTATTGCGAATTTGATGCCTCCTTTTTGCAGGTTATGGGAAGCTGATGTCGACTTCGATTACTCTGATTATGATGCTGCTCTGACGGAACTTGGCGGAGATCTGAAGGCTGATATATTTATCATTTGGATAGATTGGCGAATCTATTTAAAATCGATGACAGCACAGGAATCCGTTCATTGGTTACAGGAGAGGATTGAAAGATTACGCGATGTAACGAATAAACCGATATGGGTAAATAACTGGCCTGAATCCCTCGGAGTAAAAGATACCTTATTCAGTTTTTCTGCAAGCGATAAAGGATGGTTCCGCAATTTAAATGCGCATATATCAGAATTGATTGAACAGAATACAGGCTGCGTGTTGATTGATCTGGCTGCGCTGGTCCAAGAAGGTTCTGACTCCTTCTACGATTACCGAAATGAAGAAATAAGCAACTATCCGTTTTCTAACGAGGCAACGATTATCATATCCCGTCACTTGGGTGTTCATCTCCTTCCAGCTACATTTTCACCCCGGCTTAAAGCGATTGCTCTGGATCTTGATGATACACTTTACAACGGGGTTCTGGGAGAAGAGGGAGCTGAGGGGGTATCACTAACTGAAGGTCATCATCTTTTGCAGAGGCTGCTGCTTCGGCTTAAACAGTCGGGTATATTGCTAACGTTGTGCAGCCGTAATGAGGAACAAGACGTAAAAGCGTTGTTTGAGAAGCGGGATGATTTCCCTTTAAAATGGGATGATTTTGCGGCTGTTTGTGCCAACTGGCGGACGAAAACAGAAAATCTGGATCAGTTGGCACAAATATTGAATATCGATCCCTCCGCTTTTTTGTTTGTGGATGACAATCCAGCTGAATTGATCAAGATGGCAGCCACACGGCCTGAAGTTCATCTGCTCCGGGCAAAACGAAACGGTCAAGCGACAATGAATGGGTTGTGTCATTATCCGGGACTGTATCAACTTCATCCCGATGATGCGGCTTTATCAAGAACAACCGATATTCAAGCGAATCAAAGGCGGGAGAGAATTAGGCAGGAGGCATCTGATTATAACGCATACTTGGATAGCTTGGAGATGCGTATAACGGTTTATGAGAATGATCCTTCCCATGTTAAGCGGTTGTACGAATTAAGCCGTAAAACGAATCAGTTTAACTTGGCATTAAGGCGGATGACCGAAAGCGAAGTTAATGAAGTCATGGATATCAACCATTATTTAAGTGTTACGATTTCTCTCTCTGATGTTTTGTCCGACAGTGGTATAATCGGTGCTTTTGTATGTCGGATAGAAGGAGAGCAAGGACAATTGATCGAAACGCTCTTTAGCTGCAGAGCGCTTGGCCGGGAGATAGAAACGGTGACATTCGCTTGGGTTTTGGAACAATTAATAACTCGTGGAGTTCAGCATTTGAACATCGATACCATCCAAGGACCGCGGAATGCTCCTGCGCTCGACTGGTTGAAGCGCTTTGTAGGGGACTCTCCTGAACCACAATCCCTTAAAGATCTGTTGATGCGTGTGAAAGCTGCATGCAGGGATCATCCTGCCAAGGTGGAGGTGAACTAATGAATAATGAGTTACGTGAACAAATCGGATCCATTCTGTCCGAGGTGCTGAACACGACGCTGTCATTGGATGAAAATCCGAAACGTGAGGAAATACCGAACTGGGATTCATTGAAGCATATGGAACTCATTCTCCGTCTTGAAGAGCAATTTAATGTTCGTTTCTCGATCAGGGAGGTTGCAGGAATAACGAGTTTGGATGATTTAGTTGAGATTATAGAGGTGAAATCGTGAAGCATAACATCATAGTAGAACGCTTCGGGGTTCGATTAAGGCCGATAACGATGGACGATGCCGAGTTTATTTTCAAACTTAGAAGATCTCCTGAATTGTCCAGGTATATCGGGGAAATCGATTCCCGTTTCTCCATCCATGAATCATGGCTGGAGGAGTACTTTCATCGAGACGGCGATTATTACTTCTGTATCGAGCTATTATCAGGAAAAGCTGTCGGCACAATCGCGATCTATGATATCGCAGATCAAAGCGGTAATTGGGGCAGGTGGATTATCTCCCCGTTGGTTCCAGCCGCGCCAGCCAGCGTGTGGCTTATTTTTCATGTCGCATTTGATATTTTAGGTTTGTCCAGTATTTATTCCAACACGGTAATTGACAATGCAAGCGTCGTGTCTTTTCATGACAATTGTAGTTTGCCCCGTACAGGGATCGAACGCGGCGGTTTAACCATAAAAGGCGTTTCTTATGATATGGTCATCCATACGGCAACAAAGGAGAACTGGCCTTTAATTCAAGAACGATTGGAGAAACCAGCTATTTTGGCAGAACGTCTGCTTATGGAGGAGACTGATGGATAATTTGCCCGTGGTCTAATTTTTCACTGTTCAATTCTCTTGCACGTTTCGGGGCAGCGAAACCATTCGCTGTCTTTTTTTGTTACGGATGCATGTTATCTGCATAATCTTTGTAAAGTCCAAGAATATGATCTGAAAGTTTCATATAAATAAATAAAGGATGAGTGAGGACAGGCTTTCCGCAAATATCTAGATGATAAAAGGGGTGAGAAGATGCTTGAATCAGGAAAAGAGAGGATTCTCGTATTTGTGCCTCATGCTGACGATGAGGTACTAGGATGCGGTGGATTGATAGAAAAAGCTTGCAGATACAATAACACAGTTAAGGTCGTTCTGGCTTCTGTCGGAAATTCATTTTTTTGGCACAGGGAGCAACCTGTGAGTGTAAACACACGTAAGAAGGAGTTTTATAAGGCGTTAAAATATCTTGGCTGTACCAACTGGGATATTATGTTTGACGACAAGGAAAGTATATTGGATACCCTCCCGAAAAAAGAAATCATAACGAAAATTGATCGGTATTTATTGGAGTTCAAACCGACGATGGTATTTATTCCTTATCCTAGTTTCAATCAAGATCATCAGGTTTTATATGAAGCTTGTATGGCAGGGCTGCGTCCTGTTCCGGACAGAAACTATAAAATCATCGCTATGTATGAGTATCCTCTTATTGTGTGGCAGCATCCTAAGCTGACAGACGTTGGAGAATTGTATCTGGATATCAGCGAAACGGTAGACAAAAAAGTGGGGGCGTTGCGAAAACATAAATCGCAGCTGCGCGAGCCAAGGCATTTAATCTCACCGGAATCGGTCAAGGAGTGGGCGGCTAAACGTGGAATGGAAGTTGGCTTTGCGTATGCGGAAAAATATTATCTTTTAAGAGCTACTTTGATATAGGACGCTACGTGTACGAATCGTTCCTACAATCGCTCTTGCCCCCGAATTTCTTGAATTATTCCTTGGCGGGAGAAATTCGGGGACAAAGGAGCGTATGCTTTCGATGCGAGATTTCCTTAATTTGAAAATCTACTTTTGGGAAACCCCAAATTTACATTTACGGATACCCAACCCCTTGATAATAATAACCCATTGTATCCATAACCTTCGCATCCAGTAGATTTCTGCCATCAAATAGATTTGCTTGATTCATGATCTGTTTTATATGCACCCAATCGATAGATAGATATGTTTTCCATTCTGTACACAGAAATACGGCATCCGCACCTTCCAAAGCCTGTTCCGGAGAACTGAAGGATGTAACTGATTCATGAATAAGCTCCTGAGGAAGTTTTGCAATCGGATCATGGACGCGAATAAGTGCCCTCTCGCTAAGCAGTTTCTGAATTATCCGAATTGCTGGGGCTTCTCGAATGTCGTCGGTATTCGGTTTAAAAGCAAGACCCAGTATCGAAATTTTTTTACCATTAAAGGCTCCAATGCGTGTGCGGGCCTTTTCCAGTAAATGAAGATATTGAGTCTGATTAACAGACACTGCTTGTTTCAACAAGGTTAACGGGGTATCCTGATCATTTGCTAATCGAAGCAAAGCAGATACGTCTTTGGGGAAACAGGAACCCCCATACCCGATGCCGGCTCGAAGAAAGCTGGAACCGATTCTAGGATCAAGACCGATGCCGTGAGCCACCTCCTTGACATTAACGCCGAGCTTGTCGCACAGTCTGGATAATTCATTAATGTAAGAAATTTTAGTGACCAAAAAGGCATTAGCGGCATATTTGATCAGCTCGGCCGTTTTAGGTGCTGTGACGACAACGGGACACTGCATCGTTTGATACAGCTCTTTTAGGAGCTCGGCAGCACGATCACTATCGGTCCCGATGATGATCCGATCTGGATATAGAGCATCCGATAATGCTTTACCTTCACGTAAAAACTCAGGATTAGAAGCGACATCAAACGGAGAAACATGTGATTGCGCAGAGCGGATCCATTGTTCCACCATCTCTTGTGTACCAACGGGAACGGTACTCTTAATCACGATTAGTTTATAGCTGTTCATATAGCGCCCGATGTCCATGGCTACCTGTTTCACATATTGTAAATCTGCATTCCCATCTGACCGGGATGGGGTCCCTACGCAAATGAAAATGACGTCATTGTGTTTGATGGCTTGGTCTGTTATGGAAGTAAAATTAATTTTATCGGACTGCAAGTGTTTCTCCAATAGATCTTCAAGCCCTTCCTCATAAAAAGGAATACGGCCTTGCAGAAGGAGGTTTAACTTGTTCTGATCCGAATCAAGTCCTGTTACGTTCCACCCCATTTCTGCCAGCACCAGAGCAGTTGTTGTACCTACATATCCTGTACCTACCACCAAAATATCCACTTATCAGTCACACTCCCTTTGAAAAGTAAGACTGCAACATGCTCCAGCAAGCTTGTTACCATCACTTTATGAAGAAAATCAAGGAATGACATGGGTTATATGACTGATGAAATCGCCGTTTCTCTTCCAGAGTCGATTTCATATTCTAACAAGTAAAGTGGATTCACTATCATTGGGTCTTTAGCGTAGATAACTGAACCAAGTGATGATGTGAGAAGAAGGGAAGGATTGCATTGATTTCTATCATTTGTTGTACGATGAGACCTTCTTTTATGAAAAGCATATTCAGCAATTATGTGCGTCAAAATTTTGAGAATAAAGAAATGATTATCGTACTGAACCAGGATGATATGGATATAAACATCTGGAGGGAAAAAGCGAAGAAACATAAAAATGTATCTGTATACCAACTCTCTGAAAAGTGTAAGCTGGGCAAATGCTTAAATTATGGAATCGGGAAAGCCAAATATGATCTGGTTGCAAAATTTGACGATGATGATTATTACGCACCCGACTACTTAAATGAGGCGATCAATACGCTTAATAAATCAAAGGCTTCCATCGTTGGCAAACATACATCATTCTTGTATTTTGAGGGTGAAAATGCACTGATGTTGTTTCGGAAGGGGGGAGAGAAAAAGTACCGTAGGCATGTCAAAGGAGGGACCTTGCTGTTTAAGAAATCGGTATGGGACAAAATCAAATTTAACGAACAGCTTGTCAGCGGCAGCGATGTTAATTTCCTTAGAAGATGCAAGGCTAATGGATTCCATATAATCTCATCCTCTAGATACAATTATGTATGTGTTCGCAGAAAAAATGTAAAGTCTCATACGCAACAATTAAGCACAGTCAATTATATGGCCAAATGCAAATTAATATCGTACACCGATAACTATGTCCCGCTTATAACCAAAAGTGTTTAATGTCCGGTGATTTACAAGAAAAATTCTATCATCAAGAAAGGACGGGTAACAAGGATGAGCGAAATCTTGCAAAAGATAAGGAATCGGACAGCGACAGCAGCGGTGATCGGACTCGGTTATGTCGGACTTTCTGTGGCAGTTGAAGCTGCACGAGCCAGTTATCTGGTGTACGGAATCGATATAGATCAGGATAAAGTGGATCAGCTGCAGAGCGGGAAATCGTATGTTTCGGACATAAAAGATGAAGACATTCAAACGCTGATTCATCAACGTCTGCATGCCGTGAATGAGTTCTCTTCTATCGCGGAAGCCGATGTTGTGATCATTTGCTTACCTACTCCGCTTAATAAAACCAGAGAGCCGGACGTTTCAATGATTTCATCCGCCGTTGCTTCGATCATCCAGTATGTGACGAAAGATACACTTATCATTTTGGAAAGTACAACCTACCCGGGAACGACGGAAGAATTAATCCAAAAGGTTATCGAAGATGAAATGGGATGGAAAGCAGGGAAAGATTTTTTCGTGTGCTATTCTCCAGAGAGGATAGATCCGGGAAACCGCAAATTCAATGTGAAAAACACCCCTAAAATCATTGGTGGAATCTCACCTGTGTGTGCAGAACTTGGCGCTCAGTTTTACGGCTCCTTCCTTCAAGAAGTTATTCCAGTAAGCTCTACGGCTGCTGCCGAGATGGTTAAATTACTGGAAAATACGTTTCGCAGCGTCAACATTGCTCTCGTAAATGAATTGACGTTGATGTGTGACCGCATGGGGATTAATATTTGGGAGATAATCGACGCAGCCTCAAGCAAGCCGTTTGGCTATATTCCTTTTTTTCCGGGACCAGGTATAGGCGGACATTGTATACCAATCGATCCTATATATCTGTCATGGAGAGCTAAAATGTTTGGATTTCACAACAAGTTCATCGAATTGGCCGATGATATCAACAGCAATATGCCCAGATATGTGGTAGCCCAAATAACAGATGTACTCAATGACTATGAGAAGCCTCTTAAAAATTCTAAAATTTTGTGCATCGGCATGGCATATAAAAAAGATGTTAATGATCTTCGCGAATCTCCCGCTCTTGAAGTGTTCAAGCTTCTCCAGCACAAAGAGGCAAAAGTAACCTACTATGATCCGCACATTCCGCATTTTAAGAACGACGGACAAATGGTATATTCTGTTGGGCTGACATCGGAAGCTATTGCAGAGGCTGACTTGGTTGTCATCATAACGGATCATAGTTCAATCGATTATCCACTTATTGTAGAGAACGCTGCTTTACTCTATGACACAAGAAATGTGACCAAACCCTTAGAAGGGAATATCGTGTTGCTTGGCGGTCACAAGAAATACGGAAACACCTTCCTCCGGGATGAAATATTTCAGACTGATATGGAGGGGAGGGACAGCTTTGATTGATGTTGTCATATGTGTGCATAACGGTTTAGATGTAGTAAAGGTATGCCTGGATTCTGTTCAGAGTAAAACCTCCCAAGAAATCAATCTAATCATCATCGACGATGGTAGTGACAATGCGACGAGACGATATTTAGAGAAGTTTGCAAAGAAATATCCGTGTACAATCATAAGAAATGAGAAAGCACGTGGTTATACCGCTTCAGCAAATCAAGGGTTGAAGAAGTCAACTTCCCGTTACTGCGTACTTCTAAATAGCGACACGATTGTTACCCCACGTTGGCTGGAGAAGATGACGGAAACCATGGAGTCGGATAAAAGAATCGGTATCGTTGGCCCGCTATCTAATGCGGCCAGCTGGCAATCTGTACCGGGCATGAACAGCAGTGAAAATGGATTAGAACCCCATATGACGGTCGATCAGATGGCTGAGCTGGTCTACTACGCTTCTGAGAAGATATTTCCTAGAACGATGTTTCTAAACGGCTTTTGCCTTATGATTAAGAGAGAGGTCATCGAACGAATCGGTTATTTCGATGAGATCAACTTTCCGATCGGGTACGGTGAAGAAGATGATTATTGTATTCGTGCCCGCGGCGCTAACTTTAAATTGAAAGTTGCTAATCATTGTTATATTTATCATCAAAAATCGGCAAGCTTTGGCTCGGAAAGAAGGCAGCAATTGGCCCAGAGTGGCAAAGCTGCCCTTTTTCGCAAGCACGGCATGAAAGAAGTAAAGCAATCGATTCAAAAAATGGTTGATCATCAACACCTCCAAGAGACAAGAGATAAAATAAAATGGTTGTTAGAGTGCAGGCAGCATATTCATAAAGGAAAACAGCGGAAAAACGTGATTTATACAGCCATAACCGGAAATTATGACAGGCTGCAGGATCCTGTACAGATGAGTGAAAAGTGCGATTATTATTGTTTTACAGATAATCCTTTATTAAAATCATCCTCCTGGAAAATCATATTGCTGGGTAAAATATTTGTTGATCCGGCAAGGCAAGCTAGATGGGTGAAAATTATGCCTCATCTATTTTTTCAAGATTATGAACATAGCGTCTGGGTAGACGGGAATATTAGAGTGATCGGAGATATAGATGCTTTTATCGAAAAATATAGTTCTGGGTTACCGTCAGCGTTCTATAAACATTCTATCCGGAATTGTATTTACAAAGAAGCGGATGCGTGCATTACTTTGGGTAAGGACCGGAAAGATGTTATTTTAAAACAGATTTCATTATATAAGCAGGCGGGGTATCCCAAAAACAATGGATTGATTGAGTCCGGAGTTATTTTAAGGCGTCATAATGATCTGGTCGTAATCCGAACAATGACAGCTTGGTGGAGGCAAATTATAAGCTACAGTAAAAGAGATCAAATCAGTTTTAATTACATTGCATGGAAAACCAAGGTTCCATTTACCGTAATCGATGACTATATCCGTGATAACGAGTTTTTCAAATGGAGCAAACACCAACAAAAGTCGAAAGTGGACAGAATGAAGCTATTGAGACCATAATATTATGTAATTGGGGCGGTTGGTATACAACTCGCCCCTTTTGTTTGTTTTCACTTCGATTTCTTAGCCACTCCACAATTTGCTTATCATTTCATCTTTATGAAGCTCTTTTAATACTAGCTCTTGAATAGATGAACGTTTCAATGGAAGTCTCTTCTGTCTAATTACTCCCCCGATATAGGAATGGAGGCTGTGAGGGAAAATAGAGTCCATGTAGTAGAGTTCCTCAAAAGATCTTCCGACCAAGAATCGTGAAAAGTATGCTCCATAATGAGAAGATAACATGATTTTTGGTAATAAAAAACGAATATCCTTCACGGGAGAATCCACTTTCGAATGTTCTAAATCAATGAGCCATATGTCGCCTGATTTCGTTTTTATTGCATTCCTATGGGTTAAATCGCCATGCACCAGCCACTTACTTTCATTCACTTTTGTGATGTGATTAGCCAGATCAGCGGTTTTCTCTGAAGAAACGTTCAGACATTTTTCTGCCAATTGTATACACGGTTGAATGTGCTGTATAGCGTAATCTTTTTCCCACTTTTTCAGTTGGTTTATTTTCATTTCATAATCTTCAATCCACTCTTTTGCGCTGGTCATTGGGCTTGCTGTTTTCTTTTGATAAGCTTGCCATGAATGGGGCAGGCTGGCCCGTTGATGGAAATCCCCAATGGCTTTTGTTCGTTCGGATATGGTTGCTGGTTCACCATGGATATACCTAGACAAAAAATAAATACGATTATTTAGCTTCACACATAATTTCCGTCGGTTCGTTGGAATAACCTCGGGAACATTCAACCCTTGAAGGGACAGTTCGTATTGCAGATAAATGGAAGGAATGAGGGAACTGTTTTTTTTGAAATCACTTTTCAAGATATAGGTTCTATTCTTATCGCTTACTTTCCATACGACTTTATCCGGTTCGTTCTGGATCCATTCCACATTCGGATGATCGATGTCATAATGTTGGTTTAGTATGGATAAGGCATGATTTAGTGAAAGCATAATATCACCCTTTTCACGGAAAATGTTCATACATACTTGCTGATCGTTACGCCCATCTACAGGTCATGAAGGAGTTTCTTCCAATTGGCAGCACAAAGCTTGAGTGTATGGTGCTTCTTTACGACTTTTAAAGCTCTTTTTGAAATTGATTTACGCATTTGTGGGTTATTTATCATTTCTTGAATTCCGAGGTACCACCCTTGTTTAGTTTGAGGGACGAAATATCCGGTTTGTTTATGGAACACACATTCCCGATACACGGGCGATAAGGAATATATACCTGGAATATGGCAGGAGGCATAGTCGCGAAATTTCACGTTGCTCTTACAGTGGTAGTATAACTTATCCTCCATCGGTGCCAAGCCGATATCCCAGTTGGCTTGAAACAGCTGTTTCATAAACTGGCCATAATCCTCGTTATGTTCCATATGTGTTACATTAGGGTGGTCTTTCAATTCTGCGGGGCAATAACCGTAAAATTCCAGTCGAATAATATCTCCATACTCCATCATAATTTGTTTCATTGCGGCTATGACAGGTTGGAAAGAACTTTCTTTTTTGGCTCCTTCGTACCCGATCACGAGCTGCCCTTCATGTTTCTTTCTTTTGTTCCATGGCTTGAAAAATGAAAAATCAACACACCCAGGGAAATATATCACATGTGGGTTAAATTGCTGCCGTATCAACTCATACATGATGGGGGATTCAACTTTGACAACATGTGCTGTCTCTAAAAAGGTAGTGCAAGTTTTTTGATAGGAAGGTTGACTGTATAGCTGGCCTATTCGGGTTGTTGTCGGAATCGCAAGGAAGTGATCATCAATGACATAAATGATCTTCTTTCCCAAAAGATGTGCCCATTCCAAGCAACGGAGTGTATCGGGTTCAATGCTTCTCAGAAATATGATGATGTCGTAGGAAGAAATGGTAGACTTTGTTGCCTGTTTATGCGATTGGATATCAAAGGTGAAGTATCCCAGTTCTTCCAAATAACGAAGAGGTTGAAGAAGAATGATCTGGTATGAGGTGGATCGTTCTGGACCGATAATAAGTATTTTACCCACCATAATGACCTCCAATCTTGGGTTTAAAATACCGGGATAACAAACCGCATACGATCATGCACGGTAAACAACACCTGCAAAAAAAGTGCCTGCTCCCGACGTGTGATGGAGAGCAAGCAGATTGCTTGGCTAAAGGACAAGGAGTTTTAGAACAAATTGTTATCCAGACCAATACAATATCACCGGCAACCGCTTGAACTACCGCACTCGCAATCGGAGTACCTGTTGGTGAAGGGAACACTTATATAGTGGCCATGCATCTGCTTCCTTGGATTGATGAGCAAGATTTTCTTAATCTATTAACAGTTAATGCATTGGGAAAGTATTTTGTACAGGCAGATGGATGAGATGAAATGCACATTTTGAAATGACTGGCAGAAGTGATAGGTTGGCGTGGATCGGTCTGGATTGATTATGAACGCTTTAGAACAAATTGTTATCCTGACCCGTGATCGATATTTGAGTAGGCTTATTCCCTTTGAAGCGGTTACCGAATGCAGTGTTTTCATTACCTGAAATGACCAGTCCATAGTTTTGGTTAAATTCCATTTCGTTAAATTCCATTTCGTTAAATTCCAAACTGTTAAAGTTTGAGCTTATGGCTATACCGGTTTGAGTGTTTTCATCCGAATCGTTTCCTCCCAAAAATCCGTTTGCACCGGCGACGGTGATACCATTTCCTGTGTTTTTTTCTACCAAGTTGCGGAGCAGAACAGCACTCGCTGAGGTAACACTCACACCACCCATTGAATTGAGCGTAGCCGTGTTGCCATAAATGAAATTGTTGTTTGTTCCGATACTTGATATGCCGGGACTGCCATTCTCAGAAATAACATTACCGACAATCGCGTTGTTTGATCCACCAAGCGATATACCTGTGCCTGTATTTTTGTAGGATACATTTTGCACGATCCAGTTGCTGGAACTCGCTATAAAAATACCTGAAACGCCACTTGAATTTTGTACCCTGTTCCTCCAGACCACATGTCCGCTACCAACATTAAGGTTGATGCCGGCACCAAGCGTGTTGTTGACGGTATTCCCGATTATGCGGTGATTTGTACCCGTAACAACAATAATACCAGCAGCGGCAGCGATGTAGTTTTGAATGACGAATCCATTAATTTCGACCCCTGAGTCAGCAGAGATGATGAAGGCAGCAGCTGCCCCATTGGATCCTTCGCGTACCGCTCCACCTTCATGTTTAGCTACCACTTTGACATTCGAAACGGATATTGTGACCTGTGGCTCTGGATATATTCCGTCGTGTACTATTACGACATCGCCGGCAGCGGCTTGAGCTACCGCATTCGCAATCGGCGTGCCTGTTGGTGAAGGGAAAACTGAAATAATGGTCATTACTTTTACCTCCTTAAATAGAATAGATTAAGGATACTCTTAATCTATTAACAGTTAATGCATTGGATAAGAGTTATGTACAGGCAGATAGATGGGATGAAACGTATATTTTGATATTAATTGATAGAAAAGATAGGTTAACTAGATCGTTCTAAACCGTTGATTAACGTTAAACGCCCGCTGCAAAAAAAGTGCCTGCTCTCGGGAAGAGAGCAAGCAGATTGATTGACTAAGACAAGAAGCTTTTAGAATAAATTGTTATCCAGACCTGTGATAGAGATTTGAGTAGGCTGGTTGCCTATGAACCGGTTTCCGAATGCGGTATTTTCATTGCCTGAAATGGTCAGCCCAAAGTTTTGGTTGAATTCCATTTCATTGAACTCCAGACTGTTAAAGTTTGAGGTTATGCTAATACCGGTTTGGGTGTTCTCATCCGAATCGTTTCCTCCCAAAAATCCGTTCGCATCGGTGATGCTGATACCATTTCCTGTATTTTTTTCTACCAAGTTGCGGAGCAGAACATTACTTGTTGCGGCAACTACTCCACTAGTTGTATTGAGCATAACTGTGTTGCCATAAATGAAGCTGTTTACTGCGCTACTTAATATGCCGTAACTGTCATTTTCAGAAACAACATTACCGACAGCCGCGTTGTTTGCACCGTTCAACAAAATGCCTGGTCCTGTGTTATTGTAGGTAACATTTTGAGCGATCCAGCTGCTAGCGCTCCCTACATAAATACCTGCAAAACCCCCAATATTTTGTACCTTGTTTCTCCAGACCAAATGTCCGGTACCAAGATTAACGCTGATGCCAATACCAAGCGTATTGTTGATAGTGTTTCCAATGATGCGGTGATTCGAACCGTTAGTAACTTCAATGCCGTCCGCGGTGTAGTTTCGAATGACGAACCCGTTAATTTCGGCGCCTGTTGCAGCTGTGACAATGAAAGCACTAGCCACAACATTGAATCCTTCACGCACTGCTTTACCTTCATTTTTAGCTACCACTTTGACATTGGAAACGGATATCGAAACCGTTGGCTCCGTATACGTTCCGTCGTGCACTAATACAATGTCACCGGCAACGGCTTGAGCTACCGCATTTGCAATCGGCGTGCCTGTTGGTGAAGGAAAGACTGAAATCGTGGACATTACTTCTACCTCCTTAAACAGAAAGGATAAAGATTTTTTCGCTGCAAAAAAAGTGCCTGCTCTCGGGAAGAGAGCAAGCAGATTGATTGACTAAGACAAGAAGCTTTTAGAATAAATTGTTATCCAGACCTGTGATAGAGATTTGAGTAGGCTGGTTGCCTGTAAACCGGTTTCCGAATGCGGTATTTTCATTGCCTGAAATGGTCAGCCCAAAGTTTTGGTTGAATTCCATTTCATTGAACTCCAGACTGTTAAAGTTTGAGGTTATGCTAATACCGGTTTGGGTGTTCTCATCCGAATCGTTTCCTCCCAAATATCCGTTCGTACCAGCGGCTGTGATACCATTTCCTGTATTTTTTTTCACCAAGTTGCGGAGCAGCACAGTATTGTCTGCGGTAACATTCACTCCAGCAGTTGTGTTGAGCGAAACTGTGTTACCATAAATGAAGTTGTTTGCTGCGGTACTTGAAATGCCGTAACTGTCATTTTCAGAAACGACATTACCGACAGCTGCGTTGTTGGCGCCAGACAACAAAATTCCTGGTCCTGTGTTTTCGTAGGCTACATTTTGTGCAATCCAGCTGCTGGCGCTCGCTACATTAATACCTGCAGCACCACCTGCTTTTTGTACATTGTTTCTCCAAGCCAAGTGTCCGGTACCAGTAGCAAGGTCGATACCAATACCAAGTGTGTTATAGACAGTGTTTCCGATAATGCGGTGATTCGAACCGGTAGTAACATCAATACCGTCCGCGGTGTAGTTTCGAATGACGAATCCGTTAATTTCGGCGCCTGAAGCTGCTGTAACGATGAAAGCACTAGCTATACCACCGAATCCTTCGCGTACCGCTTTACCTTCATTTTTGGCTACCACTTTAACATTGGAAACGGATATCGTGACTGCTGGCTCCGGATACGTCCCGTCATACACGACTACGACATCGCCGGCAACGGCTTGAGCTACCCCACTTGCAATCGGTGTTCCTGTTGGTGAAGGGAAGACTGAAATTGTGGCCATTAATCTACCTCCTAAAATAGACTTGATTAAGATTTTCTTAATCTATTAACAGTTAATGCAAAGGGAAAGAGTTTTGTACAGGCAGAAGGATGAGACGAAACGTACATTTTAGAAATTTAGGTAGAAAAGATAGGTTGGATCATATGATCTTACTGCCAAAATAAAACCTCCATTACCTTTGTAACTGTGGTTTTGGAGGATTAATTGACTCAGCAGGAAATCTATTACCGGCGAATCTGTCCGCGAATTTCCCCGTCCGGATTTTGGATGGTATGCACATTAGCATAAGCATTACCTCGTTCGAGTTCACGGACCAGATCACGAATCGTTCTGCCTTGCAGAGGACCGATCAAATCTTGGTTTGTCAGGACGCCCCGAATAACTCCACGTCTTACGGATATGCCGAATTTGGATGGACCGAACAAGAAGGCGACAATCGGACCATTTTCTCCGACTCTTCCAAGATGAATATGAGCCTGGGTTACACGGTTAATATTATTGACCACAAGTCTGAATCGCAGTTGGGTACCCGTTCTGTTGACCTGAAAAACCGCATTTCCAAAGGCTATCGTTCTTACAGGTGGTACCTCGTTACGGCCTAATAATGTTGCTCTGAATGTTCTGATAAGTCTTCACTCCCCTTCTAGTGATGCTGTATTCTATTCGAGAAAAATAGAATGGTATGTTTATTGGTCTACGGGTATATTTACTAAATTCGTTTTATTTCGCCTTAAGGTACGAATGCCGTTACAGGAAAATAACCTATACATAAAATGAGGGGAGAAGTTTACTTTAAAACAAACTTGGCAGGTGAGAAACATGTCGAAACGAATTCCTGCGCGCCCCGCAAAGAGATCAAAGACAAGGAAATATCCGTTCATGATCAGAAACGCAGAGAACCCTAAGGTGTCAGTCATCATTCCTGCCATGAACGAAAGGAAGACCATTGCAGCCGTGATCCATCAAGCTTATCAGGTACATCCCGAGACAGAGGTCATCGTTGTTGCGAACGGTTCCACAGATGGTACGGCTGAAATTGCACAGAGGATCGGTGCGAAAGTCATCTGTTTACCGCATGCACTTGGGCAGGATGTAGGGCGAAGTGTCGGTGCCGGAGAGGCTAAGGGTGAGATTTTGCTGTTTACCGATGCTGACATCGTTATTAAGACAAGGGATTTCATGCCTTTGACGAAAGCGGTAGAAAATGGCGTGGATGTGGCCTTAAATAAGTATTTGGGACCGATCGGCAAGACGCACGTCCACAGTGTTGTACTTGCCAAACATGCGTTAAATATATTGGTCTCGAATCCCGGGTTGAAAGGCGCATCCTTAACCACGATCCCGCATGCAATGAGCCGTCGTGCAAGGGATCAGATTGGTACCGACAATTTAGCTGTTCCTCCGAAAGCTCAGGCCATAGCTATATATAAAGGCTTGAACGTACGCGGTGTCCATGAGGTCGATGTAGGGAAAACCAATCCTAGAAGAGGAAGAACCAAAGGAAATGATCCGCTTGAGGGACTTATCGTTGGCGATCATTTGGAGGCGATAGATTGGTTTATCTCAAAGTCTGGTGTGCGGGGCAATCGGTCAGATCTGACACGTAACAGAGAGAGCGTGTGGTGACCTTATGGCAAACAGAAAACGGAGACGAATAGCGAAGGGCTTCTCAAACTCCTTTAGAAGAAAATTCAAACCACCTAAAAAATCAATCAGGAAGAAAAAGCGGAACTACGATCATGAAACCGAATTTCGTCAAACCTCAAGTAAGCAATTAAATACAGAAAGGGTCTCGAACTATTGGAAGGAAAGAGCTTATACAGCGGGTTATCAGGCGGCAACCGCAGAAGAGAGCTCACGCTCGGCTGAGAAGGAGATGAGTCCTTATCAACAAGTAAATAAGAGCTGGAATCGCTGGTATCAGTCCGTAAAACCACTTCCGTGGCCGGTTTACTACGCAACCGCTGCCAAATTTGCGGAGGGATATTGTAAACATTCAAAAGTGTATTTCGGTAATCGTGTATTACTTCCGACAGATAAAACGGTAGCTGCAATCGTCATGGTCATGAATGAAAAAGATACGATTCTTCAAGTGATTGAACAGCTGCATCGGATGACGCTGCATGAAATTATTTTTGTTGTGAACGGATCGACGGATGAGAGCTTTGAAATGATCCGAAATCAATCGAATGCAGTAATCATTCATTACCAACAAGCTTTAGGTCACGATGTTGGCAGAGCGATAGGGGCAAAGTTGGCCGATTCTGATATTTTACTATTTCTGGACGGTGATTTTCCGGTGCTGGCGGAGCATCTCGTACCTTTCATTGATGCCATTGAAAGAGGAATGGATATTGCATTGAACAATATCTCTCCTTACATTGGATTATTCTCCGGTCGAGATTACGTGACCACAGTCAAGGAATTTATAAACCGGTCGATGTCCAGGGAGGATCTCGAGGCGAATTCGCTGACTGCGGTCCCACATGCAATGAGGAAGGAAGCAGCACGTATAATCGGATATGGTAACTTGGCAGTCCCTCCGAAAGCGCAGGTCATAGCCATAGAAAAGGGATTGTCCATAAACGCACCCGCCAGTGTGGATGTGATTACAAGAAATCGGCTTAGAACAAGAAATGTTGGTCCCTATAATGCCGTTTCTGACATGATCATTGGAGACCATATCGAAGCTTTAAAAACGGCAATTGACTTGAAAGGCTCAAGGTTATCGTTCAAGGACCAGATCAGACACCGCCAAATAACCAAGGTATGAAGGTGGATGGCATGAGAAAAACGAGTATTATTATCCCGACTTATAATGGAAGGGAATATCTTAAGGATTGTGTTTATTCCATTAGACGATATACAGAAAAACCGTATGAAATCATAGTTGTCGATAATGGCTCAACCGATGGAACTGTCGATGTATGCCGGCAGGAGGGAATTACGTTCATTTCACTCGCTAATAATGTTGGCTTTCCTGCAGCGTGCAATAAAGGATTGAAAATCGCTACCGGTGATACGCTCCTTCTTCTAAATAATGATGTTATCGTTACACGGAATTGGCTGGAAAATATGCTGGATTGTCTACACAGTAGTGCAGACATCGGCATTGTCGGGCCACTGACGAATTATGCAAGCGGCAAGCAACAGATCGATATGCCGTATACCAATGTGGAGGAGATGGCACAACAGCTGAATGTGCCGGATTCCCGAAAGTGGCTTAAGGTGGATCGCATAGTCGGTTTATGTTTTTTGTTTAAACGGGAGTTAATGGATCAAATCGGATTGCTGGATGAACGGTTTTCCCCCGGTCATTTTGAAGACGATGATTACTGTTATCGGGCGAGGCAAGCAGGATATACGTTCAGAATCGCGGGTGACGTATTTATTTTTCATCATGGAAGTGCCAGCTTCGGCAAACAGGATGTGAGCAAGGTGGAAAGCCTCATTGAGCGTAATCGCCAAAAATTTATGGATAAATGGGGAATCGACCCGACGATTTATGTATAGGTCGATTTCTTTGCAGAGAGGAAGGTTTATATGAAGGGCGTCATACTGGCAGGAGGTACCGGCACCCGTCTTTACCCGCTGACAAAAATCATAAATAAACATTTACTGCCTGTCGGAAATTTTCCGATGATCTGTCACGGGATAGAGAAGTTGCGAAGTGCGGGTATCGAAGAAATTCTATTGGTGATTGGCAAGCATTCTGCAGGTTTATACACTGAACTGTTGGGCGGTGGAAAGGAGTGGGGAGTTCGACTCACCTATAAAATTCAGGAAGAGGCCGGCGGAATTGCCCAAGCGTTGTCACTCGCCGAACCTATCATGAAGCCGGATGAAAAATTCGTTGTACTTCTCGGGGATAATTTGTTCGAGGATCCTCTAACAACGTATGTTAAATCCTTTCGCGAACAGGCAGAGGGAGCTCGGGTACTTTTGAAAAAAGTACATGATCCTAAGAGATACGGAGTTCCTATTCTGAAAGAAAATAAAATTTTAATGATTGAAGAGAAGCCTGCGGAGCCCAAATCCGATTTTTGTGTAACCGGCATTTATATGTATGATACCGCTGTTTTTGATAAGATTCGGAGCATTAAACCTTCTGGTCGCGGCGAACTGGAAATCACCGATGTTAACAACGTGTATGCATCTGAGGGACAACTTGCCTATGACGTTTTAGACGGATGGTGGACGGATGCAGGAACTTTCCAGTCCTTGCATCAAGCCAGCAACCGGCTCATGAAGTGAAAGAAATGAATGATACCGGAGGCCTGACTGCATGCAAACAACAGAAGTGAATTTGTTACAACAGGGAGCGTGGTTATCGGAGCAGTCCGCGAAACAAAAAGGATACGAAGATGGTTTCGAACAGGGACGCAGAGAGGGATACCGGATCGGATTTTCCGAAGCCGCTCTACGCACACTACCGCAGAACAAAGTACCCGTTAGGGATCTCCATATTCTCTATGTGACCGCGGGTATCGGCGTTCCGTATCCGGCGCTGGACCAGGCGGTAATAGACGCTTTTAAAGATTTAGTCCGAAGGATAACGGTTGCTAATCCTTCGGAAGACGTGGTTGCTCTGGCTAAAAAAGTGCAACCCGATCTTGTGCTCGTCCTGAATGGAGTCGTCCTGGAAGCGGATACCGTCAAGAGGCTCAGACAAAACGGATTTAGAACGGCCGTCTGGTTTACCGACGATCCGTACTACACGGATTGGACGGTATCGATTGCGCCCCGATACGATTATATTTTCACGCTTGAATCAAGCTGCCTGTCCTTTTACCGAAAGTTAGGATGTCAGCAGGTTTATCACCTTCCATTCGCGGTTAATCCGAATGTTTTTCACCCCAAACACGTACCCACTTCTTATCAATCCGACATCTGTTTTATTGGGACAGCATTTTGGAACCGGGTAGAGGCAATCGATCGACTCGCCCCGTTTTTAAAAAATAAAAAGGTGGTTATCTCCGGATGGTGGTGGGATCGGCTGCAAAACTACTCCCTCCTTTCTGAAAAAATCAAGCTTGGCGATTGGATGACTCCTGAAGATACGGCTAGTTATTACAATGGAGCGAAAATAGTAATTAACCTTCACCGCGCAGCAGATGACGATACGATTAATGCCAATGGCTACAAAATACCAGCTCATTCCGTCAATCCACGAACATTTGAAATAGCCGGCTGCGCCACACTTCAATTGTCCGATGTACGTCAGGATCTAGGTCAGTTATATTCCATGGGAACTGAAATTGGAACCTATGGTTCTTATGATGAGCTGGTAGAAAAGATTGAATATTATCTGCAGCATGAAGAAGAACGACAACAAATGGCCTTTAACAGCTTGATGAGAACGAGAAGAGATCATACCTACCATAAAAGATTGACCTCCATGCTAGATATTATTTTTCCTTAATCGATAGGTGAAAATGGATGGGTATACCCGTTTCCTAATTCATTACAAAGAATATATTGAGCGTAAGATGGGGTGATCACCATACGACAGCGCTTAGGGAAAATAAGGAAAAAGCAAGTGAAGAAACGCATTCTTAAGCGAGAATTCAGCAAGCGACGGAGAACATCCTCCGGCAAAGTTTTCGTACCATCCGATTGTGATTGTGAACAGAAGTTGTTGGAGCAAGCGTCCGCTTCGTTTAACCAAGGTTACGATTCCGGTTATGACGAGGCGTGGATAAGGGCTATGCAAACCGTACCGATGATGCAGACCGTGCCGGTGATGCAACCGGTTCCGGACAAAGTCGTACATGAAAGCTCCGACGATGAGTACAAAAAAGGATTGTATGACGGAGGAGAGGGTATTGTGGACTCCATCCTCCCAGAACTCGAGATTCTCCCCGGAATTTCAGTTCGACAGATTATCGAAGTTGGCATGAAGCACATGAGTTCGCACAATTATAGACTTCTCAGTGCCTCGGAAATTGCCGGGAAGATTAAGGGGGCTCTGAAAAAGCGTTCATCCTTGTCTGTTATTCGCCTGGGAGATGGAGAATTGCTGACGCTGGCACAGGAAGTTGTGATGAGTGAGGAAGAGGTGCGGAAAGAAGGACATTTTTTAAGTTATTCCGGTGTGAATTTACCGGATCTTGCGGCCCGGGATATGCTGGCTGCGGCTATTAGAAAAGCAGATATTGTAGGAATTCCAAAACTGCGACTATCCAACTTTCAACCTCTTGCGTTTTCCGTATTGAAAGCTCATCACATTGATTACCGAAACCTGAAATTGACTCTATCGACAATTAACTATGCATTGCATCTGGAAGGTTTTATTCGGGGGATCCTTGCGGGCTATCGTGTCCTAATCGTGGGAAACTCAGCTCCTGGGCTTTCGAAGGTACTTGAAGACAACGGTGTCCGTGTGACTGGTGTCGTTACCCCTGTGGATGGAATACGGGATATCCAGAGAGTCATGCAAGAAATATCCGCTGCCCGTGAATTTGATATTGCACTCGTCGGAGCCGGCATTCCGGCTGTAATTATCGTTCAGCGTATTGCTTCTGAGTTAGGCAAAGTTGCACTTGACTTCGGACATCTGGCTGATTCATTAGCTCAAGGAGAGTCAGTCTTATGAACAGGGTGCATGACAATCAAGGGTACAACGACGGCTATCTTAAAGGATTTGATACTGGTTACGCGGATGGGTACAGGCGTGGAAAAACAGAGGGAGCCACCCGCAGCACAACTTACTTTGAAGGTACGAGCATCATCATTCCAACTTATAATCAGCTTCATTATTTGAAGGAGTGTATCGAAAGCATTCTCCGATATACAAATGAGCCATATGAATTGATTATTATCGACAATGCATCTGTTGACGGAACCGCAGAGTATCTTAAGTCGGCTCAAGGGGTCCGATTCCGGATCAATGAAGAAAATTTGGGGTTTGCGGGGGCAGTAAACCAGGGGCTTATGATGGCAAAGGGAACAACTTTGATGATCTTGAACAATGATTCTGTCGTTACCACGAACTGGCTGTCCAACTTACTTGCCTGTCTATTCAGTAATTCACAGTCCGGAATTGTCGGACCTGTGACGAATTACATCAGTGGGGATCAATTAATCGATGTCAGTTACACGAATACAGAGGAGATGCAGCAATTTTCTCAATTATACAATCAATCTGATGCTCGGCGCTGGTCCGTAACAAACCGATTAACAGGTTTTTGCATGCTGCTCCGGCGGAAAGATTTTATCCGATTAGGTTATTTTGATGAAGGTTTTGAAATCGGGAATTGTGAAGATGACGACTATGGACTGCGTGCCCGGCTTTTGGGAATGCAGCTTATTATCGCAAAAGATACCTTTATCCATCATTACGGCAGTGTGAGTATGAAATCATTAAATTCCAGGTTTGATCAAGTGTATGCTAACAATCTGAACTTTTACTCCAATAAATGGAGTGATCCTCATGGCATGCTGCTTCTTGATTGGCAACGTAACATGGATAACTCAAACCTTCAAACCATTGATTCATACCCAACCTGTGTGATCGTGCAAGGAGCTGGTTCGAGAAAGTATTGGATAGAGAAAGGGAGCCGTTATCCGATTGATGGAGCAAGCGGAATTCAGGCCGTTCGGGTATCCCAGGTTGATCTCCGGAATTGGCATCTTGGTGAAACCATCTCTATGGAGGAAGTGAATCGTCGCAAGAAGGCAATGTATGATTCATTCCATGACGACTGGGATATAGAAGGCAGGCTTGTGAAAGTGCGGGATGGCAGTGTATTTCAGCGTAAAGGGAATAAGCTGCATCGGTTTCTCAATCGACACACATCAGTTATTTGGCACATGGACTCCTATCAACCGTTGTCAGTGAATCTTCATGAACTTGGGGATTACGAGGAGGGGGCACCAGTTATCCCGCCTCCGGTGATTAAGGCAGATAACATTTAAATGAGTAGAGGGTGAAATCTATGAGAAGAGGTAAAAAAAGCCGTAACGTGAAGTTTAGATCGAAAAGAAGAGTGTTAAAAGGAAGGAGATTGACCGGAAGAAGGAGGGCGGTATCGGGAAGAAGACTGAATATAGTCACACCTGAGCATCAAGCGGTTGACTACAATCAATCCTATGACAAGGGGTTTGATGAAGCTTACAATGAAGGATTTAACGTTGGCTATACGGAGGGTATGGACGCCGGCCATCAAGAAGCTTATAAAGGAGAATGATAAGATGGCTCTGAGAAAAAAACAGAGGACTAGAACACGCCGCCATATGAAACAGAAACAGCCCGCTGTTACCCTAAATGCTTATCAAAAAGGACGTATCGACGGTTTTCAAAGAGGAAGAGAGGAAGGTTTTCAGCATGGGCGCACAGCAGCCCAAGTCGTTTCTAATCACGCAGTGACAGTTATCGAGTCTGACCTGCCCAAAATAGATGTTCTTGTGATCGCGGCCGGATTGATTCCTTCCCTTGAGATTGGGGTTCTCCAACCTTTTAGTGCTTTGAAAAAACGTGAGAATTTACAATATGACATGAAGTTGGAGCATGAAGTGAGTAAAGAAATGATAGCCGCTGCTGACACAATTGTGTTTGTCCGCAATGTTGAACCTTCGGCCTATACGTTGCTGGAGTTGGCCCATCAACTCAGGAAGCGAACCGTGTATGTAATCGATGATAATTTTCTGGAAATTCAACCGACAACCCCCGTCGGACAATACTATTGCGATCCGGCCAGGAAAGAGACGTTTATCAAGTTTTTAAGAAACGCGAAGACCATTAAAGTAGATTCCCCGGATCTCGGCACCTATATTCAGGAAAGATTCAATAAGAATGTTATATATTTTCCAGGCAGTGTCGATTTTGACTGGCTCGATCAACAGCGTAGGGTGGAGCGAGAGCGGGAACAAATTGTAATCGGTTATGCTGGGGGAGAAAAAGAGGAGGATTTTGCTCCCGTCATACCAGCGCTGAACAAGATTCTCGACTACTATGGGGGATTTGTGAGGCTGGAGTTTTTCGGTTACCTTCCTCAGTCTTTTGTCAATCATCCAAGCGTTAAATATGAAGGGGGAGGTATGGAATACAAGGATTTCATGAAGGAACTGAATCGATGTAATTGGGATATAGGGATAGCCCCACTTGCTAACAACTCTTTTAACAAGGGGAAAACGAATAATAAATTCCGTGAATATGGCGCTTGCCAAATTCCGGGGATTTATTCAAAGTCGCCTGTTTATGTTCCTTGGGTCACCCAAGGTGAATCAGGCTATCTCGTTGAACATACCGAGAAGGCTTGGTATGAAGGGATCAAGGCTATGATTGAAGATCCGCCAATGAGGCAGCGTATCAAGGAAAATGCGGGGATGGCGGTAAGACAGCATTTTTCACTGCATACGTGTCTGGATAACTGGAAGAGATTTATATTTAAAATATAAATTAGGGGGTGATTAAGAATGGGAAGAAGAGGAGATATAAACGTACTCATCATCGGATCGGAAAAAATCGCATCATATAAAATTGGCATTGAGCAGCCGCTCAGGCATCTTGAACAAAACGGAGTATGCCAGTTTGATGTCAGATCAGATAATGATGTAGACAAATCAAGACTAGGAGCAGCGGATATCGTCATCTTCTTTCGCACGGTTCAGCCAGAAGCGTATAAACTTCTTGAAATGGCCCGTGAGATGGGAAAAAAAACAGTGTATGCCATCGACGATCATTTCTTAGCCATGTCCCCTACTTCGGATATGGGGAGATATTACCATGAATCGTCGCGAAGAAAGACGTATGTCAAGTTTCTTAAAAACGCTCAAATCGTAAAAGTCGCCTCGGGTTTCTTTGCAAAACATCTCGACACGCATTTTAAACCGAATAAACTTGTATATTTTCCAGGAAGTGTTGATTTTTCGATCTTATCCGGATTGAAAAAGAACAGAAAAGCAGAGGACAAAATTGTTATTGGTTATGAAGGTGGGAGAAAACCGGTGGCCTTCGAACCTGTTATTAAGGCACTTGATGAGGTCATAAGGAAGTATGGGGATAAAGTAAGAATTGAGTTTTGTGGATACGCTCCGGAAGAACTTACAGATAAACCACAGGTGTCCACAGAACCTTATGATGAAAATTATAAAAATTTTCTGAAACGTCTTTATCGTTCAAGCTGGGATATTGGATTGGCACCGCTCGAGCGAACACTGCTGCACGATTGTAAGAGCAATAATAAATTCCGCGAATATTCGGCTTGCCGAATCCCGGGCATCTACACTTCCTCTCCGGCATACGAAGAATGGGTTCAGGGCAAAGAAAGTGGTCTGATTGTCTCGGAAACAAGCGAAGAGTGGTATAACGCTATAGTCGAGCTGATCGAACAGCCGGAACTGCGGCAAAACATTGCAGATCATGCGGAAAAAGTAGCCTGGGAAAATTTCTCGGTGGAAGCTTGTGCCGAGCGGTGGCGTTCACAAATTTTTATGTCGGAATAACTGGGGATAACGAAAGGAGAGGTTCACTTGGATCATAAACTGATACCCGTTCTTCAACCAAGCATCGGCCAAGAGGAAATCGACGCGGTAACGGAAGTTTTACGTTCCGGATGGCTTGGTCTTGGACCTAAAACCGAACAATTTGAACAAGAGTTTGCCAAGTTTGTTGGCAGCCGTTTTGCGGTGGCACTCAATTCCGGATCGGCTGCACTCCATCTGGCTATGGATATTTTAGGAATCGGGCCCGGTGATGAGGTCATCGTACCTTCGATCACATTCATATCCACGGTTCACGCTGTGAGTTATGTTGGTGCAACTCCGGTTTTTGCAGATATCGACAGATCTACAATGAATATATCTCCAGCTGATATTGAACGGAAAATTACGGATAAGACCAAAGCTATTATTGTCGTTCATATGGGGGGGCACCCTTGCGACATGGACGCAATACATGAGTTAGCACAATCGAAGGGAATCAAGGTGGTGGAAGATGCCGCGCATGCTTGCGGTGCAGAATATAAAGGGAAACGAATCGGATCGACCAGCGAGATTACTTGTTTCAGCTTCCACGCGGTTAAGAATTTGACCAGCGGTGAAGGCGGGGCTATCACTTGCAATACAGAGTGGATGAATCGGAAACTTCGCGAGAAGAGATGGGTTGGTATTTCACGTGATACATGGATACGGTCCTCCAGTGAAAAAGTGTACGCCTGGCAGTATTTCGTTGATAAGGTAGGATACAAATATCATATGAACGATATGCAGGCGGCCATTGGGCTGGTTCAGCTGGGTAAGCTAGATCAGTTAAACGGAAGACGCAGGGAAATAGCTGAACGTTATCAGTCGGAGTTGAAAGATCTGGAGTGGATCGAACTTCCTCAGGAACAAACGGATACGAAAAGCGCATGGCATTTGTTCCAGATTAAATTCAAGGATGAAACCTTGAGAGATCGTTTGATTGCTCATCTGCAAGAACATAACATCGCTACAGGTGTTCATTATTATCCATGTCATCTTCATCCAGTCTATCTCCATTTAAAAGCGATCGTTCCGCTTTCCTCTGAAATCTGGAAAAGCATTCTCACCCTTCCTATTCATCCGAATGTAACAGAAGAAGACCAAGAACGGATCATAAGCCGCATCAGGGAGTTTAAACCATGAAAAAACTGATGGTATTAGGTGCAGGCATCTCCCAGCTTCCCTTAATTAAAACAGCAAAAAAGATGGGATTGTACGTCATTGTTCTGAGTAGGCAGGGAGACTACCCAGGATTTGCTTGGGCTGATAAAGTTTATTATGAGGATACAACAGATACAGATAAAGTAGCGGAAATCGCCCGACTTGAAGGAATCGATGGAATATGTACGACAGGTACGGATGTGGCTGTAAAGTCGATTGGCAAGGTAGTTGATGAAATCGGGGTTAGCGGTTTGAATTACGAGTCTGCCCAGCTATCGTCAAATAAATGGGAAATGAAACAGGCTTTTATGGAGCATGGCGTGAGGACCGCCAAATTTGTAAAAGTCAAAAATAAAGAGGAGGCTTATGCTGCCTTCGAAGTACTGTCGCTGCCTCTCATTTTCAAAGCTGTAGACAGTGGAGCGAGTAAGGGGATTGTGAAGGTAACGGATATAGAACAAGTGGATTACGCATACGAAAAAGTGAGAAGAGACACAAAACTCGATTTTTTTATCGTTGAAGAATTTATTGAAGGAACCGAGTTTGGAGCACAAGCTTTTGTGTATAATAACGAGATTCAATTTATTATGCCTCACGGCGATCTTATGTTTTATGGAGACGCCGGTGTGCCTATCGGTCATTATGTACCTTACGAGTTACCAGATGAGGTGGGGCAGGATCTATTCTCTCAGTTAAAGCAAAGCATTCTGGCGCTGCAACTAAATAATTGCGCGATTAATGCAGATTTTATTTTAAAAGACGAAAAGGTGTTTGTTCTTGAAATTGGGGGTAGAGCGGGAGCAACTTGTTTGCCGGAACTAGTGTCTACTTTTTATGGATTCGATTATTATGAACAGATGGTTAGGGCTGCTCTCCATATGAACCCTATTTTTTCTGTCCAGTCTTTTCAACCCTGTGCCTGTGAACTCTTGTTATCCGACAAGGAGGGTGAAATTACTGAACTTGTGAATGGGAACGCTAGTCATGAAGATATTATTCAAATATCTTTTGATTACAATATAGGTGACAAAATAAACAAATTCCGAGTGGGTACGGATCGGATCGGGCAAATAATCGTCAAAGGCGGCCGTTTAGATGAGGTTATGAATCGATTGAATGAAGTTAAAGGAAATATAAATGTACAATTAAAGTGATGATAAACAATGAAATCTCGATCCTCTCAATGATGATCGGGATTTTTTCACGTAAATGGTTCCCCTTCTGCCTATACTCGGCACATAAATCAGACATATGATATTTACAAGGGTGTTAGACCGCTATGAACCGACAGGTGATACATGACTAACTGCATCGGAGGAAAATAATGAAGATCATAGATACAAAGCTGAAAGGTGCAAAATTAATTGAACCGACGGTTCATCTCGACCATCGTGGATTCTTTTTAGAGAGTTACAACGAACATACACTCAAGCAATCTGGCATTGGTTATAACTTTATTCAGGATAACCACTCATTGTCCTGCGATGCTGGAGTCCTTAGAGGGCTTCATTATCAGCTGGCTCCTGAAGGGCAAACAAAACTGGTTCGCGTGACGAGAGGTGCGATCTTTGATGTCATTGTTGATATTCGAAAAGGTTCGCCTACTTTCGGCCAATGGGAAGGCTTTGTTTTGTCTGCATCCAATTATCGGCAACTGCTTGTTCCTCAAGGGTTTGCCCATGGCTTTTGCACTCTTGTGCCCGATTGTGAAGTTCTATATAAGGTTGATGCCTATTACTCGGCTGAACATGATCGCGGAATCGCTTGGAATGATCCAGATTTGAACATCGAATGGCCCGTTTATAAACCTGTTCTTTCAGATAAGGATTCGAAGCATCCGCCTTTAGTGGCGGCAGAGAACAATTTTGATTACAAAGGGTGAGGATATGAAAGTTATTGTAACCGGAGGAGCGGGATTTATAGGTAGTAACTTTATTCGCTATATGCTGGCTCAATATCCGCAAGATGAAATGATTAATGTGGATTTATTAACGTATGCTGGGAATCTGTATAATCTGGCGGACATTTTACCACACTCGAAGTACCGATTTGTGAAGGCAGATATTGCTGATCGGGCATCATTAGAGCCTCTCTTCAAGGAGGGGGTTGATGCGGTTGTCAATTTTGCAGCTGAATCGCATGTTGACCGGAGTATTGTACAGCCCGAATTGTTTGTCAAAACCAATGTGTTAGGGACTCAGACCCTTCTGGATTTATCTAAAGAGTACGGCCTCCGCAAATTTGTTCAGGTATCAACAGATGAAGTATACGGGACACTGGGAGACACCGGTGTATTCACCGAAGATACGCCGCTTCAGCCAAACAGCCCCTATTCTGCAAGTAAGGCAGGCGCAGATTTACTCGTGCGTGCCTATTATGAAACGTTTGGTTTACCAGTCAATATTACCCGTTGTTCGAACAATTATGGTCCTTATCAATTTCCGGAGAAACTCATTCCCCTTATGATATACAATGCAATGCAAAACAAACCACTTCCGGTTTACGGCAATGGGATGAATATTCGTGACTGGTTGTATGTGGAAGATCATTGCCGAGCGATTGATCTGGTTTTACGCAAGGGGAAGGATGGAGAGATATATAATATTGGCGGACATAATGAAAGAAATAATTTGCAGGTTATTCGTACCATATTGGAAGTGCTGAACAAACCGGAATCATTGATTCGCCATGTCGCGGATCGTCTTGGCCATGATCGACGATATGCCATTGATGCGGATAAGATTCGAGAGGAACTTGGGTGGACTCCGAAGTACAACTACGAAAGCGGCATTCGAAACACAATTCGCTGGTATCAGGATAACGTTGCATGGCTGGACCAAGTGATCTCAGGTGATTATAAGAACCATGTCGATAAGAAATACAAAACAGGTGGGGGATAGTGGATAAGTAAGGCCAATGCCAAAACCTTTCAGCATACGTTTTATAACCAAGGCCATCCTATACGGTGTCAGTACACACCTATTATAGAGATGGAGGATGAATCATGATCAAATCCAAAGCCCTCAGCTTAACTCTGTCGGCCGCAATGATCGTCAGTATTGCCGGGCTAGCGGGGTGCGGTACTCCTGCTGGGAACACAACACGTACTAATAACATTACCACGAAAAATACTGGGCGTACCGGCGTTAACATGTTGGGAACCAACAACCTGAGAACCCATAACTACAATGGTACACAGCATGATTTAACGAATTTGAAATACAGCCCAACACTGTCCAGTAAAGTTTCAAAAGTTAAAGGTGTGCGGGATGCGCATGTATTTGTTGCCAATAATAAGGCATATGTGGCGCTGTCACTTAACAATCAACACAGAACTGACGGTAATATGACCGGGATGAGCACGGGAAGAACGGGTCCAATTTCAACGTACGGGACCACTAGAACCCGTAACGACGGTGCTTATGGCACTACCGGCTCAGGCAGTATGGGGCTGTTGCGTGGATTAACCAATCCAACGAGAACATATCCGGGAACTCATCCATCCGGGACGATGACAAATCCATCGGCGATGCATCCATCGGGAACAAATTCAACGGGAACACTTGATAACAACACAGGGTTAGGTCGTACTACCGGAAACGGTACTTTTGGCGTAAGAGGTTTTAATACAATGGGACCGAACCGTACAGGCTTAATGGGAACCCATCGTACAGATGGCACAACTGGGCGATATGGTATGATGAGCGGTACGGACGGTAACACAAATGTAACTAACGAGAACAACGTTCCTCATGATATCCGTCAAGCTATAGACAGCAAAATCCGTAGCACAGTTCCTTCTTGTAATCAGGTATATGTATCCTCAGATTCTGATTTCTACAACCATTCGACCGGTTATAGTGGAAACAATGTAACTGGAGGCGGAATTGTTAACAATTTGGCAAGAACGACGGGTGATATTACACGCGATGTTGGAGGCTTTATCAACCGTCTTTTCCCTTTGAATACTGGTGTGCGTGGCGGTATCGCTCCACGTGATGGTATCGCTCCACGTGACGGTGTAAACAACTATCCTACCCGATAATATAAGCTAACCTTGGAATCTTAATGCAAAAAAAAGCTCTTGCCGGCAATGGCAAGAGCTTTTTAATCTTAAAATTTACGATTTCCTTGTACCCAGACACCATCGATATCCAAGTTGGAATTTAAGAGCAGTATATCAGCCTGATAACCCTCTTTAAAGGAACCGGTACGGTGGTCGATACCGAGCCGTTTGGCCGGATTCAAGCTGGCGATTTCGGATGCACGTTCCATGCTAAGTCCAATTTCGCGGATCAAGAAGTGGAAGCCTTTGATCATCGTCAGTGTGCTGCCTGCAAGGCTATCACGGTTGCCCTTCAGCGTAGCAACACCATCTTTCACGATAACCGGAAGATCCCCCAAGGTATATTCTCCGTTAGGCATTCCAGTAGCAGACATCGCGTCAGTGATGAGGATCAGGTTCTGTCCTTGCTTCATCCGTTCCAAAATGCGCACACCTGCCGGATGAACGTGAATGCCGTCTGCTATGATTTCAGCACTGAGGCGGTCGTCACTGAGCATAGCTCCGGCAGTACCCGGGTTACGGTGATGAAGCCCTGTCATGGCGTTAAAGGTATGCACACCATGGCTTAACCCGGCATCAATTGCTTTTAACACTTCGTCATAAGAAGCATCCGTATGACCAAGAGCAGCCACAATGTTATGATTCTTGAGCCATGTTATCGCTTCTAGCGCACCTTCTCGTTCAGGGGCGAGCGTAACTTGCTTTACAAGACCCGGGTAAGCTTGCTCCCATTCCTCTAGCCAGTCAATGTTGGCAGTGACGATATGCTCCGGGTTTTGAGCGCCTGGCCATTTAGGGCTGATAAACGGACCTTCCAGGTGAACTCCTTCCAGACGAGTATAAGGCATTCCTTGCTCGCGGTATTCATTTACTTCTTTAAGGACGGAGTCGATCGATTTTTTCGGTGCTGTCATGGTTGTGGCCAGCATAGCTGTTGTGCCCTGTGAACAGTGATAGGAAGTAATAGTATCCAGTACTTCCTTATCTGAGTCCATGAAATCTTCACCATTACCGCCGTGAACATGAATATCGATAAAACCGGGAATTATATATCCATCGGATTCCCGGATTACAGTTGCTTCAGATTGATCAAGATCAGCAGGGAGAGCTGAGACTTCACCCGCAAATACAATATGTTCGCCGCGCATAGCGAGCACGCCGTTTTCCTGCAAGCCCTCAGGAGTTAATACTTTACCATACAACAGTGTCAATTTGGTTTCGGCTGCACTGCTCATTTGAAAAATCTCCCTGCGCCTTGATCCAGCAGCACAATTACGTTTGGATGGCATTGAAGCAAGGATGCCGGACACTCTGTAGTAATCGGTCCAGTTAATGCACGTTGTGCGATTTCTGCCTTGTCTTCACCACGAATTAGCAGCATGATCTGACGGGCTTTCATAATCGATCCAACACCCATTGTAACGGAATGAGTCGGTACATCGTCGATTGATGGGAAGAATCGGGCGTTGGCTGTACGTGTTTTCTCCTGCAGCGGGGCGACATGCGTACCGCTAGTAAGGACATCTCCCGGCTCGTTAAAGCCGATATGGCCGTTGTGGCCAATACCAAGCAGTTGAAGATCGATCGGACCATTTTGTTCCATCATCTGGTCGTACGAACGACATTCCTCTTCAAGGTCGGCTGCATTTCCGTTAGGCACATGCGTCTGTGCGATGTTGATGTCTATATGGTTAAATAACTTCTCGTTCATGAACGTACGGTAGCTTTCCGCATGGTTCTCCGGCAGTCCTACATATTCATCCAGATTGTAAGTTGTTGCTCCAGCGAAGCTTACGAGACCTTGACGATGCATCTCAATAAGTTTGGCATATAGTGGTACGGGAGTACTTCCAGTAGCTAGACCTAGTTTGGCGTAGGGATTAGTATTCAACAGGCTGGTGATTTGATTGGCTGCGGTTTGTACGAAGCCCTCTTCATTCTCGAAAATGTAGATGTTCACTGATTATTGACCTCCTCGGCTTTTGCGGTAATTTTGTACATTATGATATGACTGCTCCAGACGGGGAACATAGGTGGAGAAGTCCCGGCTGGCCATTCCCATAAACAAAATATCGATGATATGAAGCTGAGCGATGCGTGAAGCCATGTCCCCGCGCCGCATACCTTCCTCTAGGGAAGATGAATACAGCGCAATATCAGATAAGGACGACAGGACGCTGCTTCTGTACGAGGTAATGCTAATCGTAAAAGCGCCGGCATTCTTGGCGCAGGACAGAGCATCGATCGTTTCCGGTGTTTCACCTGAATATGAAATAGCGATGGCCGTGTCGTTAGACGTCAGGGTTGACGCAGAGGTGATCTGCATATGCGAATCAGCAAATGCGGTGCAGTTCTTTCCAATCCGGATCAGCTTCTGGTAAAAGTCCTGAGCGACAATAGATGAGGTGGCAATACCGTACAGATCAATACGCTTAGACCGGCACAGTACGTCAACCGCACGTTCTAGCTGCCCTAAATCTAGCAGCGAGGTCGTATCCTGTATCGAAGTCATATGGTTCGCTTCTATCGCCTGTACGATGTCAGCCAGCGGGTTACCGGCCACGATATCCTGATATCTTGTATTGCCTGAACGTGATGTCATTTCGGCATGGGCCATTTCTGCGGCGAGTTTGACCTTGAAATCAGGGTACCCTTTACAATCAAAATGTTTGCAAAATCGGGTCACGGTTGCGGCACTCACATCGCACTGGTCTGCCAGTTCCTTGATGCCCATATGAACGATTTCTGAAGGGCCATCCATTATAAACTCGGCAAGCCGCCGCTCCTGCCGGGGCAGGCGATCTTTTTCCACGGCGATAATATGCAGGATAGGTGCCATCACAGGCCTCCTTTAATAGTGGAATCAAGTGATTGAACTGGAAAATGTTGTCGTGAAAATTATTTTGTTATTATCCCACTAAATAAGAAAATTATTTTTATATCCTCATCATAGAGGATGGATTTGAAGGAATCAAGGATAAAAAACCTCTTGTCCAGAATTTTAGCCCAATTTGTATTACACTCCGCACCTTCACTCCTGTTCTGACATACTATGAGTTGACTGTATCCCTTAACCTTGTTAGACCACACATACCCGGGCAAGGAGGGGTGACACCATTGAAGGGGAATGACCATAGCAGCAAGTTTTTGTTAACCCACCGTGAACGCGAAGTGTTTGAATTGCTAGTACAGGACAAAACCACTCGCGACATCGCCGGGCAGTTGTTCATTAGCGAGAAAACGGTGCGTAACCACATCTCCAACGTTATGCAAAAGTTGAACGTCAAGGGCCGTTCGCAAGCCGTTGTAGAATTGATCAAACTGGGAGAGCTAAAGATCTAACGTCCTTGCAAATCGACCTGCACGACGAAAGTCTTCTTTATCCGCTATGCGGGAAAAGAAGACTTTTTTGTTTGGAGGAAATCGATCAAACAATGTATTAATTTATTGAAAACCAATTAAAGAAATTTGATAAAGAGAAAATACTATTCCTCTCGCACCGATCAACATAATCTATCCAGCAACATTCCATATATTTTGAGAAGGAAAAAAGATTACACAGTCTAACAACATCGGAGCAACGACATAGCCAAGTACAGTTGCCGCGTTATGTATAAAACTAACTAAGGGTGTTTTTGCTTTACTCGTAGGAGTTGTAAGGATATCCAAAAATTACGACTTGAACGTGAGGGCGGTGAGCGAGGCGGCATCACACAAAAAAACAACATTTTTGCTGGAATCATCAAATGTGCGCATTGCGTGTTCGTCTATGCTCAGTATGAAGTCCAAAAGCAAAAAACAGATAGAGACGGTAGAGAATACCGTTATCTCGTCTGTTCCAGAAGACGAAGACAAGGGGATGCGGTTTGCAACAACAATTTTTGGCTCCCCTACTATCCGTTTCGCGATGAACTGATTGACGCTCTGTCGAACACGCTCCGTAGTGTCACCTCAGCGGAACAATTACTGAAAAAAACAAAGGACTCATTCAAATCAATCAATCCGATCTGGAAAGCGAAATTCAAAAACTGCAAAAACGAATTGCTGATAACCGTAAATGCCTGTTTGAATTGTGCCGCGAGAAAATGTCAGGGTAATTTCATGATGAAGAGCAATATAATCTGGAGAAAAATATTTATGAAAGATTGTTCAATGTGAGAAGAGATTGGCAGAAATAACAGAGGAACGCCGTAAAAATCCGATTTAACTGAGCTTTACGAGCATGTGATGGATATGACTGAGCTCTTACACTCGTGGCAAAAAAACAAGCGATTGTTAAAAGGGCATCGCTTGTTTTCATGATGCGTGCTTTAGTAACCCAGATCCAAAAGCTGTTGCTCGCAGTCCACCATTCTTGCTTGCTCAGATTCCGGAAATCCAAGTCTATGGGACTTTTCGCAGCACCACCAGCAGGAACAATGGATTTTTCCTTTGGCAAAGCTACCATCGTGCTTGTAGATCCATCCCCGCTGTGCCATGACACGCTTTCTATGGTGCCTGATATGGGCTTGAGTTCGATTTGTTCGGTAAGGCTTCATTACCATCACACTCCCTTGGGAAAAGGCTCAGCCCGCAGGAGTTCCAAGGGTTAAAGGCTTCTACGGGCAGAGCGTGATGGAAATCATAATGTTATTAAATAGCATTACATCACCTGTTGAGAAGAAATATGATTAATTTGAGTAATAAATTAGCATCATTTCAAAGTCCGCTTTGCATTTAGCTTTCATCATAAAATCAATGCCTAATATGCCATCAAAACCGTAGGGTTCTTGAACGGAACCGAGTTGAACAGGAAATGCATCCAAATGGACATGCTCGATTTTCAGATGAGGGATGACCTGCTCATAGCAGATTTCGCTTGTTCCGCCCACACCATACATCCGTTTGGCTCTGCCATGAATAAAATCAATGTGAATGCCGATCTGGGCTAGTAAATCCGTATCAAATACGGTTGCCGCACATCCTGTATCGAACAATACGTTAGGCAAAAGAACCGATTGGTCGTTGTGTGTTAAGGTTAGGGAGACAATGGGCAACCCATTATGGAGACTTATCTTCATGTGCGCTGCCGCACTCCTGAGAAAAATTCTTCGACAACTTCAACATCGGTCCGGCTGGTATGGAATACATATAATTCACGCGTTGGATGCAATTTATGAAAATGTTTATACCCGTTCCAAGCTTCTTGCGGATTATCGTAATCCTGAATAACTGACATATCTTCAAGTTGGCGCAATCGGTTACTGGAGCTGGCTTTAATCGCCTCCACTAACACAAAACGACTCGGATGCAGTTCGGCAATCTCTTCCCATTTCATCGGCTTCACCTCGCTTAATTTGCATTAAGTCCATTATATCATAAACGCAAATAGGAGATGGGAGTTGGGTGTGGAGATTGTCATTATATGGTACGATCTAGTTATAAAGTCCTGGCTTTGAATGAAGGGAATAAAATGCCTTCCCCGTTAATTGAGAAAGAAGTTAACCGATTATTTCAATCATTAAATGTTGAGCAATTAAACTTTCTCTAAGGCTATTTGGCAAATGGTTGGAGAAGTTGGCTCATAAAAAAGGAGTTGTGTTACAACCAAACACATCAATAGATGAAATATGGGAAAAGTTAAACGATTGGGAATTGAAAGAGATCTTGGATGGAGGCTACGGAAATCGCCCCTATAATAATTGTGAATGCGGAATGCCACTCCGTTATTGCTACATCAAGGTGGAAGCTACCGATCGACTATCCCGGTCTTCTTTTTCCGGAAGATTTACAAAACCAAATTGATGTTGGACTTCCTCTTACGTCCATTCAAACAAATAAGATTGAGCAAATGTTCAAGCACTCGGCGTAGCACACTGCGATCAGCAGACTATTTTTCGCAGCCCACTTGTGTCCTCCTTTCCCAAAATGGGTAATTTCGAAATTTCTATCCCAGATGTTTGATTTATTGTACTACTTACATTTATATTAAAATTCATATTTTTGGAGGCAACCAAAATGCTCATGTATGATCTTGAAGAAATTAAAAATGAATCAATATTTATTGATCTAATTGCTAACACGTATAGGGAACAGAACTTAGATGAGGTACTGAAATTAATTAAAAAATCAGGTTTTTTTGTTGATTTTTTTGGATCTGGTAACCCTAAAAATGAACCATTATACAAAAAAGTAATAGAGACAGTGTATGGTTTAATATCAGATACAGATGAACTTAAAAAATTGGAAGGATTTCAAAGCGAAGTTACGATACTTAATGGGCTATACAAAAAGGTAATTGATGACTACGTGAAACCTATTGAGGATACAATTCCCGAAAATATTCATGTATCCTCATATATTATTGCTTTGGAGTTATTCTTATCCCATGATATTTACAGATTGAAATACAAATCTGAACTTAACAATAATAGATCTGATTATTTTGAAAATGTCGCTGAATCTTCAGGGAATGTTTTACAGTATCTTTTGAAATACAAAAAACTTCCCTTAGAAAATTCTGCTTTAAAAATAGATTTTGAAATGACAAAAGCTGCTTTTCTGCATATTAAAAGTTCCGAATATAGAGAAATTCTTGATATACTTCGAGAGGTTTGGAGTTATTTTGAGGTAGATATTAATAAGAGTGATATTATTACAGCCATTTCAAAAGGCGAAAGGACATTGGGGAAGCAGATTTCCCATATGAAATTTTTAGATGTTCGTAATGCAAAACAAGCCAGACATGGGTATCAACAACTTCAATTATACGGGAAAGCTTCTACAATTTCGAAAACAAGAAAGCTTCCACCAAAAGATTTTATTTCTTATAACGAACGTATGACCTGTGATTTTATAGAAGAGTACTTTTCCACAAAAGACTTGGAATTAAAGTTTCTTGATATATCGATTGCTGAGTACATTAGAGCATATAGCATCATTTCAAATGAATCTGAATTGTTTATGAAGAAACGAAAAATAAAGTCGACATATACTCAGATATCAATAAATGATGTTTGTATTTCGAAAACAAAGAAAAAGTGGATTTATTTGTTCGTTGAATGGGGACTTACACATAAGAACGCTGAAAGAATTTTTGATTTATTAGTTTTTGACAAGCGATCTAAAGATTTATTCGATTGCCCCCTATTAAAGGCTGGCGAGGAGTACATTGTTATTCCTTCGATTGCCTCGATCACCGATCCTTCTCGTGCTTTGTTGTCAAATTTGAAAAGTAAGAAGGTGAAAATTAATATTAAGGGAGAGTTGTTTGAAGAGCAAATTAGAACAACTTTAAGGAGAGCTGGCATACAATTAGTTCATTTAAAAAAGAAAGATTATGAATGTGACGCTGTGTTTCCCTTAAATAATGATTTATTTTTTGTTGAGGCAAAGCATCTAAATGATCCGACCTCATATAGGGAATACATGAGAAATTTGGATGAAATACACGATGCTGTAAACCAGTTGAATAGAATTGTTGATTATTATGAACATGAGGAAAATCTGGAGGACATAAAAAAAAGACTGGGAATTGATTATGTAAATAAAATATATAGAGTAGTCGTTACAAATACATCACAAGGTGAACAATTAAGAATAAATGGAGTTTACACTATTGATGACATTGGATTTTCGGGTTATTTTTTGAGAAGACCTCCACAAAAACATCTTATGCACAAAGAAGGTCTCAACTCTACCCCAGTTTTCTATGAACATTATGTAGGTTCTCCTAATTCTCGACAATTTATTAATTTTATAGAGAATAACCCGTTTATCGATCACTACAAACGAAGGATTGAGTACACCACTTTTGACTATACTGAGCAACTCGGATTAAAATTTGTCGATTATGGCGTGAAAGTAAATACGATTGTTAATATGGATAAATTAACACCCAGTGAGTTAGAAGAGCTGAACCAGTTATTTTGAAGAAATGAATGACTAAGGTTAGCTTAAACTAACTTATCAATACATACTTAAAGCGTACTTCAAACCACATCTCCAACGTTATGCAAAAGTTGAACGTCAAGGGCCGTTCGCAAGCCGTTGTAGAATTGATCAAACTGGGAGAGCTAAAGATCTAACATCCTTGCAAGACGACCTGCACGACGAAGGTCTTCTTTATCCGCTATGCGGGAAAAGAAGACTTTTTTGTGTGAGAGAGAATAGAATGTTGAACCAGCGGGAGAACCAAAGTGATGTTTTTCGAGGGAAAGTCTAACTTTCCTTTAAACGAAGTGTGAGGAGGTTATCGGTTATAACGGATAATGAATAAACTACAAGGACAGTATACTATATGTCCCAAATTTCAAACTGGTGGTGGAAAGAAACGATGACATTAAAAAGGTTTTTGGTTGGGCGACCTCTGAAATCTACCCAACTAGGGGAACAAAAACTTAATAAGAAAAAGGCACTTGCCATTCTTTCCTCTGATGCTTTATCGTCCGTTGCATATGGTCCAGAACAAATACTGTTGGTTTTAATCACCGTAAGTGTATCAGCATTTTGGTATTCGGTACCGATTGGGATTGGAGTATTGATATTATTACTCGCGCTCATTTTATCTTACCGCCAAATTATTTTTGCTTATCCATATGGTGGAGGAGCGTATATGGTATCCAAGCAGAATCTAGGGGTGTACCCTGGACTTGTTGCTGGAGGCTCCTTGTTGGTGGATTATATATTAACAGTAGCTGTCAGCGTGTCCGCAGGTACGGATGCTATAACATCCGCCTTTCCGAGTCTACACCAGCACAAGGTTATCATTGCTGTAGTCTTTGTAGTTCTTCTTACCCTATTAAATTTAAGGGGGGTTACCGAGTCTGCTTCAATTTTAGCTTATCCCGTTTATTTATTCGTTTTGGCACTGTTTATTTTAATTGGTGTTGGTTTATACAACATTTTTACGGGTAGTATTTCACCCGATTTGCATGCGCCGATTGGTACTCCAGTAACAGGCATGACTATATTTTTACTACTCAGAGCTTTTGCCTCGGGAAGCTCTGCTTTAACAGGAGTTGAAGCGATTTCGAATGCCATTCCGAACTTCAAAGATCCTGCTTCTGCGGCTAAAACGTTACTGGCGATGGGAACCTTGCTTGCGCTGTTATTTTCGGGAATTGTGTACTTAGCCTATTATTACGGGATTACGCCTACTGTAGAGCAGACGGTTGTTTCGCAGATCGCAGCGCAGACCTTCGGACGAAACTTTATGTATTTTTTCATCCAAGGAACGACAGCTTTAATCTTGATTCTTGCATACCGGTTATTCGGCGTTTCCATTACTTGCTGTTAATCTTGCCAAAGATAAGTTTATCGCAAGAATGTTCACCGTACGGGGGGATCGACTGGGATATTCCAATGGTATCATCATTCTTGGTTTATTATCCATCGTGTTGATCATTTCGTTTCAAGGACAAACCGAGCACTTGATCCCACTTTATGCTGTGGGTGTGTTCATCCCATTTACACTCTCTCAGACAGGCATGATGGTGAAATGGATTCGTGAAAAACCAACAGGTTGGATTCCGAAACTGATTATTAACACAATTGGTGCCATTATCTGCTTTACCGTCACAATCGTGTTCTTTTTAACTAAATTCACACAGGTATGGCCTGTCTTTGTTTTCTTGCCGCTTATCGTTTATTTATTCTATCGTATAAAGAAGCATTACGAAGCGGTAGGTGAACAATTGCGGCTTACAACTAGCGAACCAACTGTGCCGATTGAGGGAAATGTCATTATTTTACCTGTATCGGGAATTACGCATGTTGTTGAACATTCCCTAAACTATGCTAAATCCCTGTCAGCGGAACAGATCATAGCTGTATATATTCCGTTTGAAAAAGAAGATGAAATCCGATTCGAGGAAAAGTGGCAGAAATGGAAACCTGATGTGAGGCTGGTGACTTTAAATTCTCCTTATAGGAGCATCATCCAACCTTTGAGCAAGTTTATCGATACGGTACATCGAAAAGCGAGCGAAGCCAATTATCAGGTTACGGTAGTTATTCCCCAGTTCATTCCAAAGAAAGGCTGGCATAACTTCCTACATAACCAAACAAGTTTTATGATCCGTACATACTTGCTTTATCGTAAAGATGTAATTATTACAACCGTTCCATATCACCTTAAGAAATGATTGCTTTGATGCACTAACACTCCTTGCAATCAACTGCATGACGAAAGCCTTCTTCAACCGCTATGCGGGGAACAGAAGGCTTTTTTGTGTGAAGGAAGTGGTATATTGGTAGGGGAGGGGATAAGAGATGAAGCTTATTATACTGTTTGTCATCATTGCCGCCATCGTATTGCTGGTTGTGTTGTATTCATTATTATCCAGGAGACAGCACAGCAACGTGGTGTCATTACATAAGAAGAAAAAAATAAAGGATGCCAATGGGCAGACCTGCAGCCGATGCAAAAAGTTGCAGCCTCTGACGTTCTATGCCAATGATGCAGGAATCGTTAGAGGATTATGCAAAGAATGCAAACGGATAATAGAAAAGTATGAGGAGCTTTATCCGGTATGAGAGAACGAATTATATTTGCGGGGAGTACAGTATGCCAGAAATGGCGTTTGTAAGTAATCATGAAGATCGGCGAGTAACTGAGTCGCTTTCGCGGGAGATTTCATGAATGACAATGGAAGGATGTTTTGATGTGTTACATCGAAGCAGCGGAACGGACGAATCGATTCTGGAGAAGCGGCAGCGATCGGAGGAACGATACGTACGGGGAGCGTCTTACAAATAACGAGCTATGTAATCAAAAAAAGCAACTGTACATCCGAATTAACGGGTGTCTGGTTGCTTTTTGATTTGACAAACTTTATACCCAGCCCAAGGCCCGAACGACCTGAGCCACGATGAAGGTCACGCCAATGGCAATGGCAGTCGGAATCGCAAAGGACAGAAATGTCCACTTTTTGCTCTTGGTTTCCTTGTAGATGTTGACGAGGGTTGTTCCGCAAGGGTAGTGAAGAAGTGAGAATAGCATCATGTTCAGTGCCGTAAGCCACGTCCAGCCTTGATCCAGGAAAATTTGCTTCAGCGCAAACATATCCTCAACTTCGGTCAACGAACCTGTAGCCAAATAACCCATGAGCAGAATCGGCAGAACGATCTCATTGGCCGGCATCCCGATAATGAAAGCCATCAGGATGAATCCGTCCAGCCCGAGCGCCTGGGCGAACGGGTCCAGGAAGCCGACAAAATGCAGCAGGATGCTAGTGTCACCTATATAGATATTGGCCAGTATCCAGGTCAAGACGCCTGCTGGCGCCGCCACGATCACGGCTCTCCGGAGAACATACACCGTTTTGTCCAGTGTAGAACGAAGGATCGTGTTCAAGATTTTAGGTTTCCGATAAGGCGGAAGCTCCAGCGTGTAGTGGGAAGGCACACCTTTTAATGCGGTTTTAGACAGTATCCACGATACGGTTAACGTGACAACAATGCCGATCAACACCATCCCCATGACAACAGAAGCGGTAACGAGTGTCTGGGTTCCACCGGAAAAGCCTGCGGCCATAAAGAGAGAAGCAAGTAGTATCAACGTCGGCCAGCGTCCGTTGCACGGAACGAAGTTATTGGTCAGAATCGCTAGCATACGTTCCCGGGGAGATTCGATAATCCGGGTAGACATGATGGCTGCGGCATTACAGCCGAATCCCATTGCCATCGTCAGGGACTGCTTGCCGTGGGCGCCGCTCTTCTTAAATAACCGGTCCAGGTTGAAGGCAACTCTGGGCAAATACCCGTAGTTTTCAAGAAGGGCAAACGCCGGGAAGAAGATCGCCATAGGAGGTAGCATAACGCTTACTACCCATGCGGTACCCCTGAAAAGTCCGAGAATGAGTACACCATGGAGCCATGCCGGCGCATTCACAGCCTCGAAACCTAGCGTCAAATATCCTTCCACCCATCCGAAAAAGCTGGCAAGCATAGAGGATGGCACGTTAGCGCCCGCAATTGTCAGATAGAACAAAATGCCGAGCAGTCCGAGCATAATGGGAAAGCCCCACACTTTGGAGGTGAAGATACGGTCCAGCCGCTCTGAACGATACAGGCGGTCTTTGTCAGTCACCGTAACAGCTTCATTACAAAGTTCCCTGGATTTTTTGAATAAATCTCCGACAATCGTCTCACGGACACCATCAATTTGGTCAGCAGGAATGGTGGCTGTTAGAGCTTCTAAGCGTTTTAGCTGCTCCATAGTTTACACCCCCTTTGTCTTGAGCGGAGATCCTGTCCTGAAGTGTAGAAATCAGTTTCTTATCGCCGTCCAGAAATCGAATCGCGAGCCACCGGGTTGGAAAGTCATTCCCTACGATATCTGTGATTTCGCTCTCTAATCTGGCGATATTACTTTCAAGCTGTTCGTTGTATTTCATTCGATAAGGAGTCGTCTGGATTTCGCCCAAGCACATTCTGAGTAAATGGTCTGACAATACATCCAATCCTTCGTTGTTTCTTGCCGAGATCGGGATAACCGGAACGCCGAGTTTTTTGGAAAGCTTCCCGGCATGGATCTTAATCCCTTTTTTCTTCGCTTCATCCATTAAATTTAAACAGATGATCACGCGATCGGTCATTTCAAGCACCTGAAGGGCCAGATTGAGGCTTCTTTCCAGTGCGGTGGAATCAAGTACAAGCAGCGTGACATCAGGCTTCTCAAATACGATGAAATCACGCGCTACTTCCTCATCCGAGGAGTTGGAGAATAAGGAATAAGTTCCGGGCAGATCCACAAACTCGAACCGGGCGTCTTTAAATTCATAATAACCGCTTGCTAGACTAACTGTTTTTCCTGACCAGTTGCCGGTATGCTGCTTTAGCCCTGTCAGAGCATTGAATAACGTACTTTTTCCAGTATTGGGATTTCCCGCTAGAGCGATGGTAAAAGATCTCATGATGATATCACCTCACCGTATATTAACTGGCTTTCCTCTTTCCGTAATGCAATGACTGTGCCTGCCACTCTATATGAGGTGGGATCTCCCAAAGGGCTTGCTCTGAGCACTTCGATGACCGAATCCTGTACGAATCCAAGATCCAGAAGCCGCCGCTTCAGTTCACCCTGGATATCCACCTTTTTCACCAGAAACCGCTGTCCGAGCACTGCCTGGTGCAGATTTTGATAATTATTTGTCTCGTCCATAAAGTTTAACCTCTCCCTATTTAATTGGGCCGAGCTTAGATTGTTTCCTGAATGCAACATTAGGCTTATATTATGCTCATCCCGACATAATGTCAACGGAGAGACCCACATTTTTTCATCTAAAAAAGAGTAACGCTTCAATTTTCATATAATTTTCGTTTACGTCCGTTCAAACATATGTTATATCTATATATGAGCAATTATTCATATGAATTGTGGTGATGATTATGGTATGGGACACGGTAGTTATTGGCGCAGGACAGGCGGGTTTGGCTGTAGGATATTGGTTAAACCGCAGTCGTGCGGAGAATAATAATTTTTTGATATTGGACCGCAGTATGGAAGCAGGTGAAGTATGGCAGGGACGATATGAATCGCTAAGATTGTTTACGCCAAGGTCTCACAATGCACTTCCAGGGCTTCCATTAGAAGGGGAGTCAGACGGATTTCCAGACAAGAACGAGATGTCTTTATATTTGCAAAAATATGCAGTGCATTTTGGGCTTCCTATTCAATTCGGAACAGACGTCACCTCTGTACGCAAAGAGCGGGGTGTTTTTATAATAGACAGCAGCCAAGGTCAGTACCAGGCCAAGAAACTGGTCATTGCGACAGGTCCGTTTCAGCAGCCGAACGTTCCTACGTATTCTCAGAAGGTATCAGACAATGTTCTCCAGATGCATTCTTCCTCCTATAGACATCCGTCACAGCTTCAGGAAGGGGATGTACTCGTCGTTGGGGGTGGCAACAGCGGTGCTCAAATTGCGGTAGAGCTTTCAGAGGGACGGAAAACCTACCTGGCGCTTGGTCAGCAGCCGAAATATTTGCCGCTTAAGATCGGAACCAAGAGTATTTTTTGGTGGTTGGACACTCTAGGTATATTAAAGGCAGCATCTTCGTCCTGGATCGGAAGGCGGCTACGGAGACAAGGTGATCCGATTTTCGGATATGAATTGAAAGAAGCGGTCAGGTGCGGTAAAGTGATCTTAAAAAAGAGAACCGTGGATGTGAGTGGCTTGGGGGTCCTTTTTCAGGATGGCTCGGAGCTGGCGGTTCGTAACATTATTTGGGCTACGGGGTTTAAATCCCGCTACAGCTGGCTGCATATCGAAGGAGCTCTGGACAGTGATGGACAGGTTCTCCATTCCCGTGGAGTCAGTTCGGTAGATCATCTATATTTCGTCGGGTTACCGTGGCAAACCCACAGAGGTTCAGCTCTGCTTGCAGGGGTCGGACGTGATGCCCGCTTAATCGTGGAAGCTATGAATGAAAAGAGGGAATGATCATGGAAAAAGAGATGCACGAACTTTTGCAGGAGGAACAAGCACTTGAAGCCTCCCGCCTACTTAAAGCGATATCCGATCCTACCCGGATTCGGATTCTTCATTTATTATCTCAGGAGGAGTGTCCTGTCGGTCATATTGCCGAGGTGCTTGGAATGAGCCAGTCTGCGGTATCACATCAACTGAGCCATTTGCGCAGCTTACGACTGGTGAAATATCGGCGTGACGGAAACACGTATTATTATACGTATCAGGATGAGCATGTCATTGGTATATTGCGCCAGGTGTTGGAGCATATCTCGTGCTAAGAGTACACTGTGATAACGGTACTATTGACATTTCGACCTTTCGGATGTAACGTATTGAAAAATGAATTCCGTGAACAACCTTGATCAAGGACATAAGTCCGCAGATACGGCGTAACAGAGAGGAGGCCCTTGGCTGAAAGGCTTTCATGTACGACTGCGTTCTTCCTCCCTTGTAGTTGCTGCGCTGCCATGCAGCGGAGCCGGTACGGCCCGTTACCGCCGTCAAGAGGATCTTCCCCCTGAACAATGGGTGGAAGATTGAAACAGGGTGGTACCACGAGCACATTCGTCCCTTATGACGGATGTGCTTTTTTGTGTTTTCACGAAAGAAGAGGAGGATGAAAGCCATGCGGCAAAGTCAATTATTTATGTCTACCTTACGCGAAGTGCCGGCTGAAGCAGAGGCGCTCAGTCATCAGCAGCTGCTCCGGGGAGGATATATCCGCCAGACGGCTTCCGGGATCTATACCTATCTGCCACTCGGTTGGCGTGTTCTTCGTAAAATCGAAGGCATTATCCGTCAGGAGATGGATGCATCCGGTGCCCAGGAGCTCCACATGCCAGCAGTTCAACCTGCTGAGCTGTGGAAGGAGTCCGGCAGATATGAAGTTTACGGGCCTGAACTTATCCGGCTTCATGACCGTCATGAAAGGGAATTTGTGCTTGGGCCTACACATGAAGAGGTTATTACATCACTGGTACGCCAAGAGATCTCCTCGTACCGCAGACTGCCGGTCAATCTGTATCAGATTCAGACGAAGTTCCGAGATGAAAGACGTCCCCGTTTCGGACTGTTGCGTGGTCGGGAGTTCTTGATGAAGGATGCTTATTCCTTTGACCGTGACTGGGAGGGGCTGGATGTTTCTTACCGGAATATGTACAACGCATATGAGCGGATCTTTAGGCGGTTCGGTCTGAACTTCCGGGCAGTAGAAGCTGACGCGGGGGCAATTGGCGGACAAGGCGAGACACATGAATTTATGGCCTTGGCTGAAATCGGGGAAGACACCATCGTATCTTGCAGCTCGTGTCAGTATGCGGCCAACCTGGAGCAGGCGCAGATGGCAACCGTTATGCAGGGAAAGAGCACACAAGCAGGCGAAGGTACTACTGAGCTACCAGCGAAGGAAACTGTACGAACTCCCAATGTGAAGAGTATTCAAGATTTGGTACAGTTTTTGCAAGTGAGCCCTGATCAGCTGATTAAAACGCTGCTGTACAAGACCGATGGTACGCTGGTTGCAGTTCTGGTACGCGGAGACCGTGAAGTAAACGAGGTCAAAGTGAAGTCTTATACCTATTCAGAGACAATTGAACTGGCGGAGGCTGAGGAGGTACGGCTCGCAACCGGCGCTCCGGTCGGTTTTGCCGGACCTGTAGGACTACCGCAGCAGCTGCAACTGCTGGTGGATCACGAGGTTGCATCCATGCTGGAAGGGATCACCGGAGCGAACGAGGCTGATATGCATCTGTTACACGTCCGCCCCGGAGTCGACTTTTCGCTGGAGTTTACCGGAGATTTTCGGAATGCTGCCGAAGGTGACAGCTGTCCCCGCTGTGGTGAGCCGTTGTTGTTCCACCGGGGAATTGAGCTCGGACATGTATTCAAGCTAGGAACCAAATACAGCGACTCCTTGGGCGCATCATATGTTGATGCCGATGGTCGGGAGAAGCCGGTCATTATGGGTTGTTACGGCATTGGCGTATCTCGTGTCATGGCTGCCATCGCTGAGCAGAGCATTACAGACGAACGGCTGGTATGGCCGATGTCCGTGGCTCCCTTCCAGGCTCATGTTATTCCGGTAGCTGTAAAGGATGAAGTTCAGATGGCATTGGCGGAAGAAATTTACCGTGAGCTGACAAGCGCAGGCATTGAGACGCTGCTGGATGACCGAGACGATCGGGCCGGGGTGAAATTTAAGGACGCTGATCTGGTCGGGGCTCCATTCCGCATTATTGTTGGCCGTGGAGCTGCATCGGGTGAGGTGGAATTTATCGGTTCGGACGGCGAGAAAGTGAATCTGACTTCAGCGGAAGCTGTTCTGCGTATCCGTGAGGCTGCGCTTCAATGGATGTAAGTAAATTCTAAAACCACCGGTTGCAGGCAGCAACTTATCAATACGTTATGAGGTCAGTCAATTATAGTTGATTGACAAAACCGGCTTCCGTGACAACGGTAGCCGGTTTGATTTTGAACAATCGTTTCCGATATTTGAGCGGGGAACGATAAGATATTATCTTGCATACAGCCTGAGATATTCGGGATAAGCACGAAGATGTATTTCTTTTGCGCGTTTCTGTGTCATTTCTTTCACGTCTGGTATATTCTCTGCCTCAACATAATCTGCAAGCACATCAATCACGTCATCAAGTAGTTTGGCTCTGAAATAAAACTCAATCCGTTCTAATATTTCATTGCCAGCTAAACCAATAACTTGATCTTTCCAAAATGGCCAATCTTTTGAGTTATACAGCGGCCAAAGCAGCACGGAGTAATCCATTGCAGCATCTCCACTTACAGCTAAGTCATCCCAGTCGATAATCCAAAAATCCTGGTTTTCATTTACTAAGAGATTTTGCCAGTTCAAATCATTATGTACTACGTCAGTCGCTTTTTTCTGAAAAGAAGGGTTCTTACTTGCAATCTGTCTTAATGTCTCAACTTCAGAATCGAACCAATCCAATGAATCTTCTGACACGAAGTTAAGCAAATGTTTTTCAGATCTAATGACTTGCAAGTCTTCTTCGAATCGAGTGATGTACTCCTCAATAAATGCCTCGGAATAAGAATGGTCTTCACCTTTACCTTTAGTTTCACTTGCGATCACCGTTTTGATCTCATTATCCGTATGTAATTGGTTTAGTGCTTTCAGGACCTTTTCAATCACTGGTATTGGATTGGAGATGGAACTTAGCGGGTTTCCCTCGATAAAATCAAACACCAAACCGTAAGAAAACCCGGGTATAATCTCTTCTGTTACTTCTTCAATCAGCCGTGGGGCTTTATAATTGTTTGTCAGATGTTCACTTATGACGGCCCATTGTTTAAGATGAGGGGCTCTTTGTTCTGGGGCGATTTTTACATGTCGAATCGTTTCTCCATCAGATATGCGATAGGACTGATTGACAAATCCCCCCGGATTCCAGATATACTTGGCTTCGATCTTCGAGCCATTTAACCCTAATGAATATGAGTTTGCTTCGGCCCACTTCTTCACCTGTTGTTCAGCGAGTTGTAGATCCATTCTCTATCACCTTCCCTTGTTTAATGAATTTCTATACTTAAACTTACATTCCTTTTCTTAAAACAATTGATCTTATTAAATTTTACTGTCCGTTAGCGGAGCGAATGACAGCCTTGTGAAAACTCTGAAACATCGTCTTGTGCTAAAAGAAAAGGAGTAGGTAATAACGTTGGGATACGTTATTACCTACTCCTAATTATAGTACACTTATCATAAGTCGATCTGGTTTTTTTACAATGGATGGAATGATAATCATAGCTCTACATGGTTTAAAATGCTTCGCTTTGGTTAAAACCGTTGAGCGAGGCTTTTTGCTTTCTCCGCCCCATTGAGGTAAATATCTTCCGCTTTATTTGGATCAACGGAAAGCTCCTCGATAAGCAAGTGCTGGAAGTTCTGGACGCCCATGAAGTTCATGATGGTCTTCAGATATTTTTGCGAGAATTCCATTTCAGCCCCCGGTCCATCGGAATAATGTCCGCCGCGTGCTTCCACAAGCAAAACCGGTTTATCCGGAACGAGTCCGATTGGACCTGTCTCGGTATACTTGAATGTTTTTCCTGCGACACAAATCGTATCAATATAAGCCTTCATCATAGGCGGGAAGCTGAGATTCCAGAATGGAGCTGAGAAGACGACCTTATCTGCTGCGAGAAATTGATCGGTCAGTTCGTTCATGCGTTTAACTTTATCCTGCTCCTGTGGAGTCAATTCGCTTTGGACTTCGAATTTACCCCAGGCGCTGAATACGTCCACATCAAGGAACGGGATGTCTGAACGGTAAAGATCAAGCGTTATGATCTCATCCTCAGGATGATTACTTTGATATGCATTCAAGAAGGTTTGGGCAAGACGGGTGGAGTAAGAGGCCTCGTCTACTTTTGGATTAACTTTAACGTACAATAATTGTGCCATGATTAGGCATCTCCTTTCCGTACCAAATACTTAAAATTTGTAGAATGTGATCGTAGTATAGCAAATCTTGGAGAGCATACCTGTGATTAACCTCATAAGGTGTAGAATGAACGCCGTAGCCTTGCGAAATACCGTAAAGACGGTACAATGATCTGTAATAAACAATCTCAAATGTATACATATATTAGGAGAATATAGAGATAAACAGGGGGGACGGAACCGATGACGGAGTGGTATGAAGAAAGTTTTGGAGAAGACTACCTGTTGGTATATAAGCACCGGGACGCTCAAGGAGCTGCTCATGAGGTGCAGAAAATGGCCTCGTGGCTGCGCCTGTGGGCAGGAGCGAAAGTACTGGATTTATGCTGCGGAATGGGTCGCCATTCCCTTGCCTTATCGGAAGCGGGCTATCACGTGACGGGCATAGATCTTTCTGATGTGCTGCTTCGGGAAGCCAGGCAGCTGGATCAGGACAAAGCGGTTACCTGGATTGCTTCCGATATGCGTCACCTGCCGGTGGAAGATCATGAGTTCGACGCTGTACTCAACCTGTTCACCTCGTTTGGTTATTTTACTAGGGATGAGGAACATATCAAGGTGCTGCAGCAAATTTGTCGTGTCCTAAAGCCGGACGGACAATTTATTATCGATTTTCTGAATCCTGCCTATGTGGAGCAGAACCTTGTACCGGAGTCTTCTCGGGAATCCAAGGGTCAGCGGATTGATGAGAGACGAAAGATAGAGAACGGCTACGTCAAAAAGGAGATTATAATCACGGATCTAAATGGCGGAGAACCGCGTCACTATAACGAACGTGTAAAGCTTTATACCTATGATGCATTCAAGTCGATGGTAGAAGAGGTAGGCTTGTGCATCGAACAGGTTCATGGAAGCTATGATGATGAAGAATATGATCCCGAAACGTCTCCACGGATGATATTTTTCGGCCGGCGTCCTGTGGAGCAGCGCTGATGGGGCATGAAATGAGCGAGCGAAGACTGGCAATTTCACATTTCGATGATGATGGGCTTGTACAAGTCAAGATCACATTGGCGTCACCGCTGCGCTGGGTTAACAGTTATCTATTGGGGGGGGAGGAGGGGATTACGCTAATCGATCCTGGTCCCCGAACGAAAATCTCTGAGCAGGAATGGAATGATGCTTTGACATCGCTCGGAATCAGACTTGAGGATATTACATCCATCGTACTCACCCACCATCATCCAGATCATTATGGGCTCGCAGGCTGGTTTCAGGAGCGCACCGGAGCTAAGGTATGGATGTCGGAGCGTGCCCACCAAGAGGCTGGACTGATGTGGGGAGGAGGCTCCCGTGCATCCAGCATGAATGAAAAGATGCCTGCGTTCTTTGCTCTTCATGGTATGCCGGAAACATGGCTCAGGCAAATGCCTGAGCACCTAAACAGCTTTATCGCACAAGTATCTCCACAACCTCAAGTATCTTATATAAGCGAAGATATGCCGATGCGCATGGGGAACCGTGCATGGCTTCCGTTTCAGACCGCTGGCCATGCACCAGGGCATCTGTCCTTCTATCACCCGGACAGCGGCGTCATGATCTGCGGTGATGCCGTATTGCCGCAGATCTCTCCTAACGTCAGCCTCGTACCCGGCAGCGACGCCGAGCCGCTGCGGCTGTTCCTGGAGGGGCTACGCCGCCTCCGGGACCTACATGTCCGGGCTGCGTATCCCGGACACCGCCACCCGTTCACGCATTACCGTGAACGGATTGACGCGCTCCTCCTCCATCACGAGGAGCGCCTAACGGCCATCGCCGGCATGCTGTCCGCTGCCGACAGCCTTACCGCCTTCGAGGTCTGCATAGCCCTCTTCGGCGATAAGCTCGGCATTCACCAGATGCGCTTCGCTATGTGCGAAGCGCTGGCTCATCTCGCCGAGCTTGCCCGCCAGGGCCGGGCGGAGCAAAGGACGACGGAAGCTGGAGTTTACCGGTTTGCAGCAGCAGACAGATAACTTCCGGAGCCTTTCCCGCCTTACCATTCACAAAACCTTCTTTTCATCTATGAATGAAAACACTTCTTCTCTCATATTCCTGTTTAAACACAGGCTCATCCGCGAAGCGGCCGGGCCTGCTGAACAGGCGCACCCACCTATACATCGTACGAACTATTATTTTCATAATGATGCAACTTACCCACTCTCTTCCTTTTCGGATTCCTAAGCAAGTTCCCGTTTAATTATGAGTAGGGGGACTGTCCGTATGGTCCGGGGCTGTATAGCACATGCAACCTGAACTGGCTGAAGCCCACCACTCATGCTGCGTATTCGTGTCTTCAGGACTTAACTAGATCCTTAATATGAATAAAGGAGAATCAGCCATGAAGAGAAAAGAAGTAGTGGCCATGCTGCTTGCGGGCGGACAGGGTAAACGTCTAAAAGGGTTGACGAAGACGCTGGCGAAGCCTGCAGTTTATTTTGGAGGTACATACCGGATCATTGATTTTCCGCTGAGCAACTGTTCTAATTCAGGCATCGATACGGTAGGTGTGCTGACACAGTATGAACCGCTCGTGCTGCATTCGTATATAGGTGTCGGGAGTGACTGGGACATGGATCGGCGTAGCGGAGGTGTGTACGTGCTGCCTCCTTACGAGAGAGAAGATGGAACCAGCTGGTACCGGGGAACGGCTGATGCGATTTACCGTAACCTGAAGTTTATTGAACAATATGATCCGGAGCACGTGCTGATCCTGTCTGGCGACCATATTTACAAGATGGATTATGAGCGTATGCTGAACTACCACAAGGAGAAAAATGCAGACTGTACCATTTCGGTCATCGACGTGACCTTGGAGGAAGCTACACGTTTCGGGATTCTGAATACAGATGATGATCTACGTATCTATGAGTTTGAGGAAAAACCTGCTAAACCTAGGAGCACCTTGGCGTCCATGGGAGTATACCTGTTTAAATGGGATATGCTGAAAAAATATTTATTGCAAAATGTCGACAACCCGGATACAAGCCACGACTTTGGCAAAGATATCATTCCGCTTATGCTGGCTGAGGGTAAGACGCTTTATGCTTATCCATTTCAGGGTTATTGGAAAGACGTAGGTACCTTAGCCAGTCTGTGGGAGGCCAATATGGATCTGCTGTCGGAGCATTCGGAGCTGAATCTGAATGATCCTGCTTGGCGGATTTATACACGTAACCCCAATCAGCCTGCCGAGTACATCGCTCCTGGGGCGAAAGTGCGGAACTGTATGATCAATGAGGGGTGTTCCGTATACGGAGAAGTGAATCATTCAGTTCTTTTTTATGGTGTTGAAGTAGGGGAGGGCAGTGTGGTGACGGATTCCGTGATCATGCCGCAGGTAAGAATCGGCCGCAATGTACGTATCCACCGCGCGATTATTACCGAGAATATGGTGATTGAAGACGGTACAGTGATTGGCGAAGACCGAGAAGATGACAGCGAAATATTATTGATCACGAATGACAATGAAACTGCACCGAAGATTAAAGTAGCAACTCCAACCCCTACTATTTAATAAAAAAGGACGGTGTGTTTCATGAAGCAACTCATGGGAGTCATTAATTTGGATCATGAACTTGATCAATTAAATGAGCTGACGTATTTTCGGTGCGGCGCAGCTGTACCTTTTGCCGGACGGTACCGGTTGATCGACTTTGTCATGTCCAATATGATGCATGCCGGTGTGTTGGATATCGCGCTGTTTGTCCGGCGCAAATACCGGTCGTTAATGGACCATCTTGGCGAGGGGCGTCCGTGGGATCTAGACCGTAAGAGGGGCGGACTGTTCATCCTACCTCCCGATTGGAATGATCCGTCGGATGTGTCCACAGGTGAACTTCAGCATATTCATAACAATCAGGACTTTTTCGAGCGCGGCTCGGCCAAATATGTGGTGTATTCCGGAAGCCAGCATTTAAGCAATGTTGATTTCTGTAATGCCCATGAATATCATCTAGGGCAGGGGGCGGACGTCACTCTTATTTACACTAAGGTTGATCAGCTTCTGCCGGAGCACCAGTCCTGTACCCGTGTAGATGTGGATGAAAGCGGACGGGTGACTGACATCCATCGTGAAGGAGATCACTCCAACGTCTATATGGAAATGTTCATTATGGAGAAGGAACTGTTTCTAAAACTCGTCAAACAGTGCATCGCCCATGGGGAAAGCCATTTTTTCAGAGATGCCATTCAGAAAAACCGGAATAAACTAAAAATTGCCGGATACGAGTACAAAGGATATCATGCGGTCATTAACTCGCTCGAGAGCTATTACCGCAATAGCTTGGATCTGCTTAAGCCAGAGAAATACAATTCATTGTTCCGTGAGCAGGCGGTTCACACGAAGATCAAATATGAGGTACCAGCCAAATATCTCAAGACAGCGGATGTTAGCAATTCACTGGTGGCGAACGGCTGTCAGATCGGTGGAGCTGTCGAGAACAGTATATTGTTCCGCGGTGTACAGGTGAAAGAAGGGGCCCGGATTCATAACTCCATCATTATGCAAAAATGTATCATTGAAGAGAATGTGGTGCTTGAAAACGTAATTCTGGACAAAGACGTGATCATTTCTAGGGGGCGCAAGCTTCAAGGCGATGTGAGAAAACCTTTTGTTGTTGCTAAAGACACTGCGATCTAAACTTAAGCGTCAGGAGGAAGCTTCTTTTGTTTAACAACAAGGAATTATTCAAAACTGCGTTCAAAGAACAGCTGGTTAGTCGTTTGGGAAAAAATATTGAAGAAGCTTCGGCAGGCGATATATACAAAATTCTCGGTGCGCTCATACGTGAATCTATCGGCCGTGAGTGGGCAGAGACCAATCAGGCTTATAAAGTACAGGAGGAGAAGCAGGTATATTACTTCTCGATGGAGTTTCTGATCGGTCGGCTTCTGGGCAACAATCTGCTAAACCTCGGATTGCTTGAGACGGCCCGGGACGGACTACTCGATCTGGGCTGGAGTCTGGAGGAAATTGAGGAACAGGAGCCGGATGCTGGTCTTGGGAACGGAGGATTAGGGCGCCTGGCAGCATGTTTCCTCGATTCTCTTGCTTCCTTGCAGTACGCAGGTCACGGCTGTGGAATCCGGTATAAGTACGGCCTATTCGAGCAAAAAATTATCGACGGTCATCAGGTTGAGCTTCCGGATAATTGGCTGCAGAAGAGTAATGTTTGGGAAGAGCGCCGTGCGGATAAAAGAGTCGAGGTTCGTTTTTGGGGCCAGGTTGAGGTACGGGAAGACAACGGCCGGACCGTGTTTGATACGGTCAACTATGAGAAGGTTTGGGCTGTTCCGCATGATGTGCCAGTCATCGGCTACGGAGACCCTCATGTGAACACCCTTCGGCTGTGGAGTGCAGAATCGTCAATGGACCCTTCTAAAATGCAGATCGAGGGCCATAATAGCTATTATAGGTTTTTGGACTATTATCGTTCGGTGGAATCGATCTCCGAATTTTTGTACCCGGATGACTCGGGCTACGAGGGCAAGTTGCTCCGCTTGAAACAGCAGTACTTTCTGTGCTCGGCTGGACTCCAAAGTGTACTTCGGACGTTCGATAAATTAGAACTTCCTTATAGTGAACTACCTGATAAGGTTGCTGTCCACATCAACGATACGCATCCTACACTGGTCATTCCGGAGCTGATGCGTATTCTGATTGATGAGAAAGAGTACGGATGGGATGATGCCTGGGATATCACAAACCGGACGGTTTCTTACACGAATCATACACTGCTTAGCGAAGCGCTGGAGAAGTGGCCTGCCAATATGGTGCGTGAACTTCTGCCGCGTGTGTATATGATCATCGAAGAGATTAACAAACGTTTCTGCGGCATGCTGCTTGAACGTTTTCCGGGCCGTCAGGATCTGGTATCCCAAGTTGCAATCATCGAGAGTGATCAAGTGAAGATGGCCCATCTGGCCATTGTTGGCAGCTACAGTGTAAACGGAGTGGCCGGACTGCATACGGAGCTGCTGAAGCGAAATGTTATGAAGCCGTTTTACGAACTGTTTCCAGAACGCTTTAACAACAAGACGAACGGAATTACTCATCGCCGCTGGCTGATGCATGCCAATTCGGAGCTCAGTCATTTGATTAGTGAAAGCATCGGCACAGGCTGGATCAAGCGCCCGCACCAGTTGCTTAAGTTGGAGACATTCAAAGACGATTCGGCATTCCAGGAACAAATCATGAGTATCAAGCGTAGCAACAAGCTGCGACTTGCTGCGTATATCGCTCAAAAGCAGGGGATAACGATTGATCCGGATTCTATTTTCGATGTTCAGGTGAAGCGGCTTCACGGATACAAAAGACAGTTGATGAACATTTTGCACGTCATGCACTTATACAATGAAATCAAGGATACTCCGTCAGCAGACCGTGTACCGAGGACTTTTATATTCGGTGCTAAGGCGGCACCAGGTTACTATCTGGCGAAGAGCATTATCAAGCTTATTAATGTGGTCGCAGATGTTGTGAACAAAGATCCGCAAGTAAACGGCAAGCTGAAGGTGTTGTTTTTGGAAAACTATTCGGTGTCGTTAGCAGAGAAGATCATCCCCGCCGCCAATCTGAGCGAGCAAATTTCCACGGCCGGTAAGGAGGCCTCAGGTACAGGTAACATGAAGTTCATGCTGAACGGTGCACTTACGATAGGAACATTGGACGGAGCGAACGTGGAAATGTACGAGATGCTCGGAGATGATAATATGTTCCTGTTCGGTTTACGGTCGGAAGAGGTGTTGGATTACTATAGATACGGTGGTTATCTGGCCAGAGATGTGTACGGGAAGGATCCTCGGATTAAACGTGTCATGGATCAATTGGTCTCTTCTGGTCCGTTCTGCTGTCACGAACGGGAGTTCGGGCTCATATATCAGTCCATTTTGGACCATAACGATGAATTTTTTGTACTTCGTGATTTTAACAGCTATGTCGAAACGCAGGCGGGAATTGATCAGGCCTATCTTGACCCGCAGGCTTGGGCAACCAAATCCATTGTGAACATCGCCCACGCAGGACATTTCTCCAGCGACTGCACCATCAATCGATACGCATCGGATATTTGGGATATCCGTCCGGTTCGACCGTCGATCAATGTGTAACGTTAAAAGGTCTATTGATATCGGAGGCCTTATGTCTGTTGTTAGACGCTACGAGTACGAATCGTTCCTCCAATCCCTCTTGTCCCCGAATTTCTTAAATTATTCCTTGGCGGAAGAAATTCGGGTAAAAGCTTTCCTTTGAAAAGCTTTTACCGCTGCAGCTTCTCCGGAATCGATTCGTCCTCTCCGCTACTTCGTTAATCACCAATCCATACGTGAATTCATCCCTTTCATGTAGCTAGCCAGACACCATCGTCCAGACTTTCTACATGAAGTCGATTCCGAAACCATCGGGTTGTGGAAATATACTTTTCATACTCTTGCTCGAAATGCTTACCGAAGATGGTCACCAATGCTTTGTCAGCGGCACCAAAATCTTAACAAATGTCAATCGCTACGCTTGAGGGATAGCTCGCCTTAATCAAAAAGATATGAAAATATAGAAATGACGGTGCAGGGTCATCCTGCGCCGTCATTTCTTTAAACACCGAATAGAGAGCGGATCGGGATAACGATCCCCTATTAAGTCTTGGAAATTGAAGGTAGAGACAGATATATGGAATGAAATTAAGATACGCTGCGGCTGTTACTTTCAAACCGACGAATGCCCTTTCTTTTTCGGGTTGAAGTTCATCTCCAACTCTTGTAAACTTTCAATTATTACGGGTAGGTGGGGGGACTGATTTAACATGAAGAAGAAAAGAGTCGGCATTATTGGATGCGGTAACATTTTTCCAATGCATGCGGTGTCTGTCCAGCTAAGTGGGCTGGCAGAAGTCGTTGCTGTTTCAGATGTGAAAGAGGACCGCGCTAAAAATGCTGCTAAGAAATATAACTGTGACTACTATTTGGATTACAATCAGATGATCAAGGAAGCGGATCTCGATGTTGTGCATGTGTGCACTCCGCACTATTTGCATGCTCCTATGGTTATTGCTGCAGCGGAAGCAGGCAAGCATGTGCTAACAGAGAAACCGATGAGTATTACCGTTGAGGAAGCCCAGCAGATGATAAAGGCTTGTGAAGATAACAATGTGACCTTCGGCGTAATTTTCCAAAATCGTTGGAACCCTGGTTCACAGCTTATTAAAACCGAGCTTGAATCCGGACGACTGGGACGTATTCTTGGTGCGAGATGTTCAGTAACATGGAAGCGCTCTGATGAATATTACAGCAAGAGTGACTGGAAAGGGACTTGGGACAAAGAAGGCGGCGGTGTCATTATCGATCAGGCCATTCATACGTTGGACCAGATGAGATGGTTCATCAATGATGAGATCAAGTATGTTAGCGCTAATATTGAGAACCGCACACATGAGCTGATCGATGTGGAAGACAGTGCTGAAGGTGTGATTGCTTTTAACAATGGTGTTCTGGCTTCTTTCTATGCGATCAACTACCATAGCTATGATGCACCTGTGGAAGTAGAACTTCACTGTGAAAACGGATTCGCCCGCGTATACAGCGACAAAGGAACGGTTCTTTACAACAATGGAACGACGCTGTCGGCTGATAAAGACGAAAGCTTATCGATCGACTACGGTGAAGGTGTTAAGAACTACTGGGGCGTGAGCCACAGTAAACAGATTAAAGATTTCTACGAAGAACTTGAAAATGGCGTGAAGGTAACCGTCGACGGGCACGAAGCTTTGAAAACACAAAAACTCGTGGCAGCCATTTATGAGTCAGGCAAGAGCAAGCAACGTGTATATTTCTAATAGAATCGTTTAGCAGAACGAAGGCAGGTCCTCCATCAGGGTCTGTCTTTTTTATACTTGACTTATATTTCTCGCGGAAACGGTCGCCGTCTGTAAAGGATGTAAAACCGTTTCTATTTGTATATGCTATAATAACTTTCTAATAACAAACTAGCTAATGAACGGGTGGGAAGAATCATGAGCAATAAAGTAACGATGCAGCATATTGCTGAGGCGGTCGGCGTTTCTAAATATGTCGTCTCCAAGTCTCTTTCCGGTAAAGAAGGAGTAAACGCGGCAACGCGGGAGAAGGTCCTGCAGGCAGCCGTTAAAATGGGATACCGCTTCAATCCCCGGATGGTAAGGGCTGGAGAGGAAGAAGACAGCCAGACAGCTAGCGCTGCTCAGACGATTGTTGTTTTGCTTCCCAATACCCGCTATCAATTTAAAGACTCGCTCTATTGGGGGCGAATTGTCGATGGAATTATGCAGGAGCTCGAGTCAGTAGACATTAAAGGGGTTGTCATTACGGATCAGACAGCGGAGAGCTTCTTGTCTATTGTGAATAAGAGCAATATTCAAGGGTTTATCGGGGTTGGTGAGGTAGAAAGCCAGGTACTCCAGGAAATCAGCAGACTGCAGGTTCCTATCGTGCTTGTCGACTCTGGAAATCCGCTGGTCGAAGCCATCCGCTTGTTCTCTAACAACAGGGAATGTATCTATCAGTTGAGTCATCACCTGCTATCTATGGATCATCGCAAGATCCGGTTTGTAGGCAACATGGATTATTCACAAAGTTTTCTAAGCAGATGGAACGGCTTTAAGGACGCGATGGAAGAGTATGGGTTGATTGTTGCCCGTCAGGATCCTTTGTGCCATTTAAATGGAGAGAACCGGGTAGAGCATACCGAAGAAATTAAATCCATTCTGCTAGAATCCCGGAAAAATGATGATCTGCCTACTGCACTCGTATGCGCCAATGATTCGCTGGCAATCAGTGCTATAAGAGCCTTGTCTGATCTGAAGCTTAAGGTTCCGAATGATATATCCATTACCGGTTTTGACAATATCGAGGACGCTTATCATACCAATCCGGGTCTAACTACGGTGAATGTGGAGAAAGAAATAATGGGCAGAAGAGCTGTACAACTTATGCTGCACAGTATAAAGTATCGCGATTTCCCGAAGGAAACAGTCTATATGACAGCTTCCATTATTCATCGTGAGTCAATCTCCTCCATGAAGGACAAAGAGTAAATGGGCTGATAGAGGTCAAAGACTATTAAATATAGAGATCGGCAGATGCACAATATTATAGTAGAAACATGAGAGCGCACTTTGGGTTTATTATCGTTATCAAGCGAAAAGAACCGGGTACCAATCCTAACGGACGGTACCCGGTTTTTCATTATAAATTATTGTCTTCTTCGGTTGTTCCGGTCGTTTCAAGCTCGCGTTCCTCTTGTTTACGGTGTGCGATTCGACTGCTGGCCGCAGCTGCGACAGCTCCAACAATATCGTCAAGGAAGGTGTGGATATTTCCGTCGGCTTTGTCATTCAACCGCTCCAATACTCCGGGCTTCAGCTTGTCAATATAACCGTAGTTTGTAAATCCGATGCTGCCATATACATTGACGATGGAAAAGGCCAAGATTTCATCTACACCATAAAGTCCTTCGTCATGGGCTAACATATCCTGAAGCGGAGAGAGGAGCTTTCCTTCTTCCGCCAACATATCTAACTGGATGCCTGTCAGAACGGCATTCTGTACCTCCCGTTTGCTGAGCACCGCTTCAACATTTTCAACACATTCTTCCATAGTCAGGTTCGGGTAGTATTTCTTTTGGAGGATCATTACCAGCTCGGCGATTTCCAGCATGGTAACTCCTCGTTCGTGGAGCAGATTGGTTGTTGCTTCTGCGACCTTCTTGCTGTTCAGGCTATAAGGTATTTTTGCGTCGGCCATGATCTCACCCCGTTATTGTAGTGGTTGTTATGGTTCTTATATCCGATTGTACTTTTTTCTTCACCACTTTGTCCAGAAACCGAAAACGGAGGGGCATGTTTTGAAAAAGGGCTCGTATACATAAGAGTACAACCTGTACAAAATGTAGGGAGGAACAATACATGACATGTAAACGTAATATTCGCGGGCTATCAGCCGCCGGACTTCTCGCTGTTCCGATTATTCTGTCCGGCTGCGGCTCATTCGGCGGGAAAGAATCGGAGGCTATTGATCCGCCGCCTGCGCAAGTAGAGTCCCAGATGTTGAACGCCGTTTCAGGCAAGTCGATGCAAGGCCAGATCGGATTGCAGACAACAGTGTACCTGTCTGATCAGAAAGGCATGCTGGCTCCGGTCACAATGGGTATTCCCAAAGAAGAAGGGAAAGACCCTATTGTTGGTGCATTGGAAGTAATGGTTGACGGTGGAGCCTATTCCGGTTATATTCCCGTGGGTTTCCGCGGTGTGCTTCCAGCGGGAACACAAGTCAAAAATGTGACGGTCGATAAGGAAAACAAAACGGCTGTCGTCGAATTTAATCAATCCTTTGGCGAGTATAAAGCTCAGGATGAACGAAAAATTTTGGAGGCTCTCACCTGGACTCTGACGGGTCATGAGGGAATTGATAAAGTGCAGTTATGGATGGAAGGCGCCAAACTGAACGAAATGCCTGTTAATCGTACCCCTCTGGATCGTCCGCTGGCGAGGACCATGGGAATCAATCTGCAAAAAGCAGATGATACGCAGTACTCTCAATCTTCACCGGTAACTGTTTATTTTTCAGGCTTATCGCCAGCAGGGATACAGTACTATGTTCCGGTAACCCGCCTGGTTGCATCCGGGCAGGATTCGGTAACAGCAGCACTGAATGAGCTGATCCGCGGTCCGCAGCATGGAGATGGTTTGGAGCAGGTGATGACCAGTGAGACGTCCGTCGCAGCGGTGGATAAAAACGAGGATGGTTCGCTTACTGTTTCCTTGAATGAAAGCATGTTTGAACAAGGGGACGAGATTCCGTCTGAAATGCTTCAGGCGGTCGTGTTGACGGTCGCAGAGAATTCGAATAACGTCAAGGTGAAGATCCAGATGAACGACCTGACGGAAGTAAAGGGTGATGATGGGCGTAATTATAATGAACCCGTCAGTCGGCCAGAGCATATTAATGAAATTCCTATATAAAGGATGGGCTTACCCAAAGGGTGCTTTTATGCCTGCACTTTGGTAGAATAGAGGATGCTAATCAGGATTGCGATAAGAAGTAGGAGGCAGAAAACATGAGATCTAACGGACGCAAGAGCGACGAGCTCAGACCGATGAATTTATCGACCCATGTGAATAAATATGCGGAAGGCTCCGTGTACATCGAAATGGGAGAGACCAAGGTGCTGATTACAGCTACCGTAGACGAGAAGGTTCCCCCATTTCTGAAAGGACAAGGAAAGGGCTGGGTGACAGCGGAATATTCCATGTTGCCGCGGGCAACGCAGTCCCGTAATCAGCGGGAAGCGAACCGTGGAAAACTCAGTGGCCGGACGATGGAAATTCAACGGCTGATCGGTAGAGCGCTCAGGTCCGTTGTGAATCTGCATGCGCTGGGTGAACGTACGATTACGCTGGATTGTGATGTTATTCAAGCGGACGGCGGTACCCGGACTACTTCCATTACCGGTGCATTCGTGGCAATGGCGATTGCGGTAAATAAAATAGCAGAGCAGCATAAGCTGGCTGTGTTCCCGATCACCGATTATTTGGCATCCGTCAGTGTCGGTGTAGCCGGGGGGCAGGCACTTCTTGACTTGAATTACGAAGAAGATTCGAAGGCTAAAGTGGATATGAATCTCGTGATGACCGGCAGCGGCAAATTTGTCGAGGTACAGGGAACCGGGGAGGATAGCCCGTTTTCACGTGAAGAACTGGATCAGATTCTGGAACTTGGTGAAAAAGGAATCCGTGAACTGATTACCCGCCAGCAGGAGGTTCTTGGACCTATAGCTGCTAAAATTGGCACAGTCAGCACCAGAAGCGGAGTGTAATATATGAAGCTTCAGGGAAATGTCATCATCGTTGCAACACGAAATAAAGGCAAGATTAAGGAATTCTCTCATGCATTCGCACCATTCGGTAAAGAAGTGGTCAGCATGTTTGATTATCCTGAACTTCCGGATGTGGTGGAAGACGGAAAGACTTTTGCCGAGAATGCGCTGAAAAAAGCCAAAGAAGTTGGAGACGTACTAGGCATGCCTGTCCTGGCAGATGATTCAGGCCTGTGCGTGGAGGCGCTAAATGGAGAACCCGGTGTATATTCTGCCCGGTATGCCGGTGAGCATGGAGCGGATGAAGATAACAACCGCAAGCTCCTGGCTGAGCTTGAGGGGATACGCCTCGGTGAAGATACGGAACAGCCGCTACTCAGTCCCGCGCAGTTTGTCTGCGTTCTGGTGTTGTATGATCCGGTGACGGGGCAGTTTGTTGAGACGAGAGGAACGGTTGACGGATGGATTACTTCAGAGCCATCAGGAAATAAAGGCTTCGGCTACGATCCGTTATTTTATGTTCCTCACTTCGAGAAAACTATGGCCGATTTAACTTTGGAAGAGAAACAGTCGATTAGCCATCGGGGTGATGCACTGCGTCAGCTAGTGGCAAAACTGCAGTAGAAGCGATATTGAATGTAAGCGGTGGTTCAGAATTACCGCTTGCTGTACATAGAGGATATTTCCCAACCATTCAGAAATGGTGGGGAATATCCTTTTTTGTTACAACCCGTATGGCCGAAAGGACGAAGGTGTACAACGTTTCTATTTGAATGATCCATTTAGTAATCGTCTCGAATTTCTTGAGTAGTAAAAAAGATATAGCTGATTCAGCTTACAATAACAGAAGAAAGACGTACAAATTGCTCACAATTTGTACGTCTTTTTCTTGTCACGTAGGAGTTATCCTTGCGATGATTCAACAGTATATGCCTATCAACCTTACCGGATGGCCACATTGTACTCTTTCAGCCAATAATTTACTTGGGCCAGATATGCAAATAACTGGGGTCCCGACATCAGCTGACCGAACCAAGGCAGGTTGGAGGATGCATCAGGAGAGGAAGCGAGCTCCCTGATTTTTGCAATGTCTACGAGCGGCAGGATTGGAGATGAAGGCTCATCCAAGATGGAAAGAACCTGTCGTTTGACAGCTGTCAGATAGTTGGGATTATGCGTTTTTGGATAGGGGCTTTTTTTACGGTATAGCACATCTTCAGGAAGTACGCCTTCGAGCGCTTTTCTAAGTATGCCTTTTTCACGGTTGCCTGTTGCTTTGATGCTCCAAGGGATATTCCATACATAGTCAATCAGACGGTGATCCGTGTAGGGTACGCGTACTTCCAATCCGACGCCCATGCTCATGCGGTCTTTCCGGTCAAGCAGCGTTGGCATGAAGCGGGTGATATTCAAGTAAGACATAATGCGCATTTTTGACTCCTGGCCGCTTTCTTCCGCCAGAGTCGGAACCTCTGCCACGGCATCGCTGTACCGGTCACTCAAGTACTCAAGGGGACGAATCCATTCCCGGATTTCAGGGGAGAGCAGCCCTGCACGCATATCCGGAGCGACAGACCAGGGGAATGTTCCGGCATTCAACATTTCTTCCCTGTGAAACCAAGGATATCCGCCGAATATTTCATCCGCGGCTTCGCCGGAGATAGCCACAGTTGCTCCTTTTTTAATCTCCCGGCAAAACAGGAGTAAGGAAGCGTCGACATCGGCCATACCCGGAAGATCTCTTTTTTGAGTGGACACATCAAGAGCTTCAACCAGCTCAGGGGTATCGAATTCAATCCAGTGATGCTTCGTTTCAAGCTCTTCATGCATCCGCTTGATCCAGGGAGCGTCAGCCCCTGGCTGAAACGAATGAGATTGAAAATGTCTGTCGTTATCTACATAGTCTACGGAATACGTATGAATTTGACCTTGGCCCGTCTTTTTATAGTATTCTACGGCGATGGCGGAAAGGGCGCTGGAATCAAGTCCCCCTGACAGAAGTGAGCAGACCGGAACATCGGATATCAGCTGTCTCTCTACGGTATCGTTGAGCAGATCACGGAGATGGGCTGCGGTTTGCTCCACATTATCCTCATGGGGCCTGCTTGTAAGCTTCCAATACGTATAGGTCCGTAGACCTCCCCGATTAAATACCATCGCCTGACCAGGCTTCAGTTCCGATACATTTCGGTAAACGCCATGTCCAGGTGTCCTTGCGGGACCGACAATAAACACTTCAGCTAAGCCATCAGGACCGACAACAGGCTCTACCTTTGGATGCTGCAGCAATGCCTTCGGCTCAGACCCAAATATGAGTGTCCCGTCAATATAGCTGTAAAACAGCGGCTTAACCCCGACCCGGTCCCTGGCTAAAAACACTTGCTCTCTAACACTATCCCAAATCGCAAACGCAAATATTCCGTTCAGCCTATCCAGGCAGTCCGGGCCCCATTCGATGTAGGAGACGAGCAGTACCTCCGTGTCACATTTCGTGTTGAACCGGTGTCCTCTTCGAATAAGTTCATCTTTCAATTCCGCCGCATTATATAACTCTCCATTATATACAATGGCGTATACTTCTTCCTCCTGGTGAATGATCATAGGTTGGGCACCATTCTCCGGATCGATAACACTGAGCCGTCGGTGACCGAATGCGCATGGGTTGGAAATCCAGGTGCCTGATCCGTCAGGTCCGCGGTGGGCAATGCTATCTGTCATTCTAACTAGCAGCTCCGAATCCTGCGTTAAGTCGCCACTCCATTGAATAAATCCGGTTATTCCGCACATGACGGTTCATCCTCTCTTTGTCTTTGTCATACGCTGTCCTTCTTTTTTTGATCTAAATCGTCAAAGTGATACAGATATATGCCGAAGCAGGGCATAAAATGTCTGTCCTTTAACGAAAACTATGAGGGAGGACGAATCCAAAGCGAAGGAGTGAGAGCGTCATGGACAAGTCGACGTATTATGTTTCCGTTCAGAGCCGCTCGGTTTTGACAGAACAGGGGCAGAGCTCTTACGAATGGGAGATTGAGGCCACACCGGAGGAAGCTGAGCAAGTGCGGATGGAGCTGGGTTTAATGCAGGAAAAGGAAGAGGAGGCCTTCCCGGGATATGTATTTCCGTGGCCGGATACACCTGAGCAGAGTACAAATGCGTTGTTCCAGAATTCGCTGGACCGTGTGTATATGTCTATCTACCGTCTGGGAACGCCTGATACCCGCAACCAGATGGAACAATTTCGGTTGCTTTCTCATCTTACTGACAACTAAAAGGAGGAATGAATATGTACTCTATTAAAGACGCAAAGATCCGGCGTATGACGGACGTAAACGGTACACCTTGTGCTGAAGTGGAAGTTCACCCCGCTTCAGGAGCGGATACTGTAGTTCTGGCTTACTTGGCCCCGACGGCACCGATGGGAGGCTACGAACTAATGAAAGTGGTTCGCAGTGACGCCTCTCTGGAGCATGACTGGTTTGACAACAGCATGCACACCGCTTATGAGGATGCAACGGACGCCGCGTTTGAGAACAACACAGTGGGTTCGGCCGAAGAGGAACGGGAAGAGTTCAAACAGCAACTTTTATCCTATGGCACATTGAATCAGCAGTTAAATGAACGATTTAATGGCGGGTTTACGCAGACGGGAGAGGAACCTTAAGTAGAATACCCCCCAAGAATATCAAGAGACCACGCCCAGAATAAACTGTACCCTATCGAGTAGACACTTTAAAAAAGTCTCTCGATAGGGTACTTTTGTTTATTGCAGAAAGATGGGAATCATAGAAAGGACCAGGCTTATGCCTGGTCCTTTCTATGATTTCAAATATTGAGCCTGAGCATAACAAAATGTTGGCTGCTATTTATGCGTATTCCCGCAGTACCTTTATTCCTTGGACCACATTGTATACAAAAGCACCGAAGTAGATAACCCCGAACAGAAACACATATCCAATTACCGCACCGTATGAACCTGCATTTATGGCCATAATCATTAGCACGATAGCTGCAATGACCGGAAAGAGGTGAGAGAGTAGGGCGCGTTTGGCATGTTTTTCTACATAGGCATCTTTAGCGACGATCCATACAATGATCGGCAATATAAATGGTGCGAAAAAGATGCTAAAGTACGATAATGATGAAAGTAATTGCCGCATAGAGAGTCCCCTTTCGATCTTGTCATTTGTTATTCATATTACCCTGCCAGCGGCGAGCTGATTCACAAGTCACATTGTTCTCACAAATAATTGTTTCAAAATTGGCGAAGATGCGATATAATAAATTTCGTTACTGTTTTAAGTCTCATCTTACATACATATGTCCCAGTAGCTCAGCTGGATAGAGCAACGGCCTTCTAAGCCGTCGGTCAGGGGTTCGAATCCCTTCTGGGACGTCCAAAGTAAAACCGCCATATGGCGGTTTTTTTACGTATTCCAGAAGGTGAGAACCCCAACTGGGGGTTCGTCGGAGCATAAACTTCGTTAGCATAAGCTTCGCAGTCGGCCTGAAAGGCCGTACCCCTTCTGGGACGTCCAAAGTAAAACCGCCATATGGCGGTTTTTTACGTATTCCAGAAGGTGAGAACCCCACTTACTGCAAATTTGAAGAAAAAGTCTTATACTGAAATAGTGTCCAGCAAGAAAGGATGGTGCGTAAGCTGACATCCTTTTGGTACCGTACTGGTGAATTCATAAATATCATACATAGAAGGAGAGAGCAAAGATGTCAGAGACGAAAATTTCGCAGCACACTGCTATTCTTTTGGAGCATGCGAGAAAATGCGGACTGCAAGCAGAAGAACTCTTGCAGGCTATCCGTTCAGGTCAGGTCGAAGCATTCCATGTCGCACAAAACGGCCATTTCGATTATACGGAGCTGTTTAGCTATGCCGAGCAGCATGGGGAAGATTTGGAGAAGGCCGCGACAGAAGGATACCGGATTACGTTTAACACGAGAAACGGATTGAAAATATGGCTTGAAGAAGCTTTCCATTTAAGTTCGGAATCCGATTTCTCAGTTGGTGAAGGAATTATTGAAGGTCTTCCTCTTCAGGAAGCACAGCTGGAGCGATTGAAACAGACTATGGCTGTTAACTGGACGATTGCGGAAGTCGGCAAAAACGAGCAAGGCTACAACGTTAAACTGACAGTTCGAGGTTTGCAATAATCAGAATAGTAGAAGCCCCCATCTCTTGTGTAGACAAGGAATGGGGGCTTTTAAATGATGTTACATCCGGCTCGGCGTGGGCAGTCCAAGAACCTCTAATGCTTCACCAAGCGTTTCTTTGAAAATAGAGGTTAGCCATACGCGGAACTTCAGCACGTCACCATCCGTCTTGAGGATCGGGCATGCCCCGTAGAAGTTGTTGAATAGCGAGGCCAGCTCATATGCGTAATTACAAAGAGAACTTGGCGTGAGTTCTTTACCCGCCGCATAGAGTGAATCATGCCATGTGCTGATATGTCTGAGCAGAGCATGTTCTGCTTTTTCAAGAACAGGGAACTGCTCCGGTACGAATGGCATCACACCTTTGTCATGGGCCTTGTTCAGTACACTTAGGGCGCGCGCATAGGAATAGAGCAGATAAACGCCAGTATTTCCGGAAATTTCGGTAGCTTGTTTCAGATCAAATACGACCTCGGTTTGCAGAGCAAAACGCAGCAGGTAGTAGCGGATGGAAGCCGTGGCGATATCCCGACTGGACAAGCCGTTCTTGTCCGAACGAGATTCTTCGATGACGTTTTCCATCAGGTCGATCAGCTCTGTTATTTTGATGCCGATGCCTTGACGGCCGGACATAGCGTAAGAGGCTTTACCGTCAGAGGTGTCGATGCCAAGATCTGCTGCAGCGGACGGGCTTAAGGATACAACACCATAGCTAACATGACGCAGCTTCTCTGCTTCCGTGGTGAATCCGAGTCCTTCAAGCGCCTGCTTGACCATCGCCTGTGGATATTGCTGTCTGTAATCAATGACGTTGATAACCATATCGGCTTTACCGAACTGTTGATGCTCACCGTGAGAGCTGGTCGTCCATACTTCGCCTGTAAACTTTTTGTACATAAAGTCATTTTGGAGCAAGCCGTATTTCCATAAATGATATGCTATATCTTTTGCCGTATAGGTTAATATGCCATTAGAACGAACCAGTACCTTATCTATACTGTGCTCCGTATCACTGTCATCCCCGGACTCCTGCGTTGATTGCTTTAATACCCAGCAGCCGGCGAGTTTACCTTCTGTCTCCTGATGGAACAAGGAGGTCTGCTTCAGCAGCTCAAATGCAGATGTCCAAAATCCCTCTCTGACGATATTGCTTTCCCAGACAAGTAGGTCGTATTCAATACCGAACTGCTTCATTTCTTCGATGTGCTCACGTACAATCCTCTCAGCTACAAGCAACCCGACCCAGGACAGGTTTTGGTTACCTTCCTCAAGTGCATGAAGAACATCGGTTCTTTGGTGAACCAGTTCCGGGTCATTTTGATAAGCCTTGTTGATCGCGGAGTATATATCCCAGCAATAATCTCCGAAACGGCGATGCTCTTTGGATAAGGAAATGTTCTGAATGCCGACGACCGTATCTGCCAACTGATTGCCGAGATCATCAATGTAGTTATGAACTTCCACTTCGTATCCGATTTTTCTCATCAACCGAACGAGTGTGTCTCCGATACAAGAATTTCTCAGGTGACCAATATGTGCTGATTTGTTCGGGTTGATGGATGTATGCTCGATTACAACCTTTTCCGCTGGTAATTGAGGAAGCTCAAAAGTCGTTTGAGCCCATGTGGACCAATCCATATAAAAATTTATGAACCCCGGCGGCACAACTTGGATATGGTGGATCAGTTTTGCAAAAGACTTGTCTTGTTCAAGCTGAACTTTAATTTGCTCAGCGATGTTCAGCGGTGCCTTGCGAAGGGTTTTGGCTAACTGCATGGCAATATTCGTGGAATAGTCGCCATGGTCCATATTTGCAGGCTGCTCGACTTGTACCTGTAAAACATCTGGCAGAACCGCTCCTGGAGTTGATGACACAACATGCTGCACCGCTTGTTCGATGCCTGTAGTGATGAATTGACTTAACATTTTTAGTTCCTCCTTAGAAAATAAAAAAAGCCCTCATCTCATAAGAGACGAGGACTATAGCGCTCGCGGTACCACTCTCGTTGCTAAACCATAGGTTTAACCACTTCAATACAATAACGGTGTAAGCCGGGGCTTCCTACTAGTTGTTTCAGAAGACCATCTCATGGGTCCGCTTCGTGACCGAGCCCGTACCGGTTCCCACTCTCCCGGCTCACTTGGACATAGACGTCGATCAGTACTCTCCCAATCATTGAACTGCGTTTTTCGAGTTTTTCATATTATAACCAATCTACCGTGAAAATCAAATATCATTTGAATGCAACGATTCGAAGTCGTTTATAGTCCGCATAAAATGCATCGTCTTTCCACAGGGAATGTTTCGTAAGCTGACTTATATGCTCGATAGCATTCTTCTTGTCGTCCGGCGTAAATCCAATGAAAAAGTTGTCGCCAAAATGAGTAAGCCAATCCTTAATGCCATTTTCACCGCTGAGAAGCCGGGTTGGACGGTCGAAATGGTGAGCCAGTGCGACCCTGAACCCTATTTTCTCTAATAATGAAGCGTATTCGCCAATACTAGGGTAGTACCATGGATTACGGCTGTTCGTATCGATTCCGTATTGGGATGATAACACCTCTTGTATAGCCTTTGCAATCATTCCGATATTGCCGGCTCCACCGAATTCAGCGACAAAGCGGCCGGCCGGGGTTAGTGCCCGGTATACAGAAGAGGCAGCATCTGCTGCCTTGGTCATCCAGTGCAGCGCTGCATTGGAGAATACGGCATCATAGAGTACATCTGTGTTAAAATCTTCACCATTCCCAACAACGAATGTCAGATGCGGATACTTGACCTTGGCTCTTCTGATCATCTCTTCAGAGAAATCCATTCCAACAACAGAGGACCCGGACGCGGCGATTTCGTTTGCCAAATCCCCGGTACCGCAGCCAAGATCCAGAATTCGTTCTCCTTGCTGAGGGGCCAAAAGCTCAATTAATCCTTTTCCGTACGTTGTTACAAAAGACAGCTGGCGGTCATAGTCTTCAGGCTTCCACACTTGATCTGAGCTCATAACACCACTCCTTGACTATTGGTGCTCTAATTGTGACATATACGAGGTTATAAATAGAAATATATAGTTATTATGGAACTTATAGTTTTTACCTATTAATAGGAGTGAGATGAACAGAAAAGACCGCTCTTTGGCGGCCTTTCGCTAAGGAGATTTTATTTTACGGCTACCAAAAGAGCTCCAATAGCGATCATAGCTACACCAGCGGCGTTGATCCACGATATTTTCTCGCCGAGGAATACAAATGCTAGGATGACCGCAATGACGACACTTAGTTTATCAATAGGACCAACTTGCGATACTTTGCCGTATTTTAATGCTAAAAAATAAAATAGCCACGACAACGCACCTGCTACGCCGCTTAATACGATAAAACTGAGAGCTTTTTTCTGGACTAAAATTTCGCCCAGTTGAGCGAACTTGCCTTGAACCGCTACGACACCGAGTAAAAATAAGGCCATGATAACCGAGCGGATCGCAGTTGCGGAGTTCGCGTCAATGTTTTGGAGCCCGATTTTTCCGAAAATGGCCACGAGTGAAGCCATTACTGCTGAGAGCAGGGCATATGTAAGCCATAAAGGCATGACCGTACCTCCTTTAGAATAGATATGTTGGTTTAATACATAATGATGGCGGTATATGTATTAATATTAGCTCTTAGTAGTATAGAGCATTCTTGGAATTTCTTAAATAACGAATTGTAGGCACAAAAAAACGCCAAAAGGCGCTATATGCTGGATTTTACACTTCAACCTAAGATGATGAATTATTATTTGTATAAATCTCCATTGCTTCTTTAATAAATTGTAGATCCTTTTCTGTAAACGGGTTGGGGAATGGAAATGGTCTTGTGTGCGGCAGTGTTTCTTTAAACAAATCAATATTCCCTTTCATGGTTTCATTCACAAGCAGCATCAGATTTTCTATAGTTTTTTGCGATTTCATAGAAGACGGCGGGGTTTCAGTAGATATTAATTGTTTGATTTGAGTTAAAATCTTAGTCCATTTTTTATCTAGATCGATTTTTTCGGATTTATTTATATCCAATAATTCATTCACTACATCTTTAGAATAATGCTCTTTAAACCATCGTTCTGTTTCCTCTTCAAACATTAATTTTTGAACCATAGCACAAAATATATCGATATTGATCGTTTCCTCTTCCTCAATTGTTTCAATCATGTGATCTATATCGGTTAAAATATTCATAATCTCAAGCTTTTTGGCTTCAAATAACTGTTTTTGGTCATTTAGAGATTGTAATATCGCAGTGCCTTTAACAGTATGGTTTTTAAGCATGTTTTTAATATCTTTTAGGGATAGACCGAGAAACTGTAGGCATTTAATTTTTTGCAGAGTTATTATATCCTCTTTTGTATATAGTCTGTGTCCACCCTCTGTATAATCACTTGGTTTAAGCAAGTCTATACTGTCATAATATCGAAGTGTTCGAATGCCCGTACCAGACTTTTGCACAAATTCTCCAATGGTAAAAATGTCTTTTCCCATAATTTCACCTCCTCTGTCCTAAATGGACTTAAAAAACCTATAGCTCAGATTTTAAAGTAACGTATAACGGGGTATGCAAATATTTTTCCCTTTAAAGCATAAGCTGCTGCAATAATAATCAGTATGGTTTCAATTACAAGAAGTGCCTTTGAAAGAACAGAAGCTGCACTCCATATATGCGATGTAAAGGTTAATGCCAGAAAGATGGGAAAGAAAGTGAAGTGAAGGTTCATCCCTTCTTTTGCATGATCGGCCAAATATTTATTTTTATTTTTTGATATAAAGTATACAGCGATTGGTAATGCAAAGGTTAGTAAAATCGAAAATACATGCACTAAACTTGCCAATATCCTATTCAGTAAACTTTCTTTTTTCATAGTACTTTACCTCCAAAGTGTATTTAATGGTTACCTTTTTATTAACAACTGAAGTCATCATAAAAGGTGACGTAGCTAGAGGTTCAAGTACCAAATTCAAATTTAATGGAAAAAATTATTAGCGTGGCTAAAAGCATCGAAACTTAAGAATGGTAGTATCCTGTACCGGTAGGAAACTGATGTCTGATGGGGAAGGGAGTGTTTCACTGCGGTCAGTTAACTTGATGGAACTTACATGTCTCGTATGGTATAAGGCAGATCTATTGTTGCATAATAGGTTTCGACTGTTGCGTAGGTGAGTATGGAAGAGATGGTGATTTCACTGCTGTCGTTCGATATGATGTAAGAATTTCAGTAGAAGCGCGCGATAGCGTGCGTATGCGGAGAGATGGCTATATGTGCAGACTTTGAGCAGCTTAACCAGTAGGATTCAAGTTAATGTCGTAAAAAGTACAACAAAATTACTGAAATTAGACGGTTAGGGGCGAATTGTTGTATTTAATACAACAATAGGGATAGGAAGCCACCTATTTAGTAGATATCGTTGTAGAAATTACAACAATACCAACTTGCTTGGGCATTTTGCGGTTCCAGTATTGTAGAAATACAACATTACTTATCGGATTATGTTTGAACACGGCCTTATAGGCCGACTGCGAAGCGAGTGCTAACGAAGTTTATGCTCCGACGCCCCCCAAGGGGTTCTCACCCATCTGGAATACGCAAAAAAACCGCCCTAAAGGCGGTTTTGCTTAGAACGTCCCAGGTCGGGATACGGCCTTACAGGCCGACTGCGAAGCTTATGCTAACGAAGTTTATGCTCCGACGCCCCCCCAAGGGGTTCTCACCCATCTGGAATACGCAAAAAAACCGCCCTAAAGGCGGTTTTGCTTAGAACGTCCCAGAAGGGATTCGAACCCCTGACCGACGGCTTAGAAGGCCGTTGCTCTATCCAGCTGAGCTACTGGGACATATTTTTTCAAGCAGGGAATATCATACCATGTGATAAAAATAAATTCAAGAGTTAAATTCAAAAAAATAACGATTAAACATAACCGCATCGTGTTATATATTTAAGACATACTATATAATCACGCATTATATAACAGCTAACGTATATGAAGAAGCGGCATCCTTCCTTACGTTTCTCCGTTTTTTTAACTTGGCGGGGGATATGCTATAATCTACAAATATGAAAACGGAATAGAAAGGAGGTGTCCTTATAAAGGACTCCTACTCCCCAGACAAAGAAGACAAAAATATCATCCTGTTTCCGAAGACATTGGATTACTACCAGATTCAACTCACCGTCATGCTCGAAAACGAACGCTACGGGGAGGCCATGGAGCTTCTCCGATTTCTGCTTCAGTGCCAAGGACAGAACGAACGGAATTACGAAGAATGGCAGGCGCTGCTGGAGTGGCTGGAAGCTGCTTTTCCACAAGTTGTATCCGGTCCCGCCAGTCAAGAGGAAGCAGATAGCGAGAGTGACGAGGACGAGGCGGACATGGCCCGCCGCATGGTTCAGGACAAACTTGCTCAGGACGCTGGTTATGCGGATAAATTGCTGGACACGGTCATGAACGGACCTCTAACGGAGCAAACGGTACTAGCGCTGGAACAACTGGCTTATCTCGATCGGCCGGAGGTCGATGTGGCTCTGACTACATGGCTAAAGGAACAGTCTCTTCATCCGCTGCTGCAGTTCCGTGTACTGCAAACTTTGCGCCGCCGAGAGATGACCGGTTTTGTAACACTTCAGAGAGGCGCGGAAACGGTAGAGATCGAGGTTGAGCATGTGCCCTTGAGTCATAGCGAATTTCCGAATGCCATTCTGCAAATATTGGAGCGTGTGGCCGAAAAGACCGAAATCCATGAACCAACGCTGTATTACTTTGCCCAGGAGCTGTGGACACAGTTTGTTATGGCGATTTATGGCACAACGGATTACCGTTCCATGCTGGATGGCGAAGAATCTACTCTGGATATATGGGCTGCGGCTCTGCATGATATCGTCTCCGAAAGTTTGAAAGGCATCCGCGCTGAAGAGGAAGTCCGGTCTTACTATGAGATTACCGATACGATGCGATTCCGATACGAGGGGGCATATCGCTCTCTCAAGCAATTTGTCTCGGCAGGCGTAGAGGATTGACAAGGCGGGGAAACGCTTTCGATCTGGAGCCATAAGGGTTCGCCCTTGAAAAAGGATTTAATGTTGTTTATACTATAATGGTTATTCGGTACGTGATATATTATCTGCGCCGACCACGTGAATTTTTTTGGAGGGGAAAGCATAAATGAAAGCAACTTGGGAAAAAATAGAGAAGAACCTTGGCGTTCTTGACGTTGAGGTTGAAGCGGACCGCGTAGCGGCTGCCCTCGACAAAGCTTTTAATAAAGTAGTTAAAAAAGTAAATGTACCTGGTTTCCGTAAAGGTAAGGTACCTCGTTCAATCTTTGAAACACGTTATGGGGTAGAAAGCCTTTACCAAGATGCTATCGACATCCTGCTTCCTGAAGTATATGGCGAAGCTGTTGAACAAGCGGAAATCTTCCCTGTAGATCGTCCGGAAATCGATATCGAGCAGTTCTCCAAAGGGGAAGCATTCAAGTTTAAAGCAAAAGTAATAGTTAAACCTGAAGTGAAGCTTGGAGACTACAAAGGTATTGAAGTAGCAGCAGTTGCTGCCGAAGTTTCCGATGAAGAACTGAGTCAAGAGCTGGAGCGTCTGCAAGAGCGCCATGCCGAGCTCGCTGTAATCGATGAGGGAACAGCAGCTTCCGGTGACATCGCAGTCATTGACTTTGACGGTTCGGTTGATGGAGTTCCTTTCGAAGGTGGACAAGCTGAGCGCTATTCCCTCGAACTTGGAAGCAACACGTTCATTCCAGGATTTGAAGAGCAGGTTATCGGAATGGGAACTGGAGACTTCAAAGACGTTGAAGTAACATTCCCTGAAACGTATCATGCAGAAGAGCTCGCTAACAAAAAAGCAGTCTTCAAAGTAAAAGTACATGAGATCAAGCGCAAACAGCTTCCTGAGCTGGATGACGAGTTTGCTAAAGACGTGAGCGAATTCGATACTCTTGACGAGTACAAAGAAGACCTGAAGAAGCAACTGTTGAACCGTAAAGAGCAGGAAGCTAAAGGCGTTCGTGAAAACGAAGTTGTCGAAAAAGCGGCAGCAAACGCTGAAATTGAAATTCCTGAAGCGATGGTTCAATCCGAAGTTCAAAACATGATGCGCGATTTTGACAATCGTCTTCGCCAGCAAGGCATGAACCTTGAAATGTTCCTCAGCTTCTCCGGCCAGTCTCAAGCTGATCTGGAAGGTCAAATGAAGGACGATGCTATGAAGCGCGTTCGCAACAACCTGGTTCTTGAGCAAATCGGGAAAGAAGAGAAGCTCGAAGCGACCGAAGAGGAAATCACTCAAGAGCTTAGCAACATGGCAGAACAGTACAAACGCCCTGTTGACGAAATCCGTAACATTTTGGCTTCCAATGGTTCCCTAGACAGCCTGCGTGAAGAACTTGTTCTTCGCAAAACGATCGACTTCTTGCTGGAAAACAGTGTAGAAGGTGCACCGGCTGCAAAAGAAGAAACAGCAACAGAAGAATAATAAATAAGGCTGCTGCAGAAGCTGCCATTACATTGGATAAGGCACGTATTTTATGACGTGCCTTATTTTTACCTAAAAATACCCAATTTATTACTAAATATGACATGAAATGGGTGTTTTTTACGGAAATACATAATGAGACAAGTTGGCAGGATATAATTTTTGAGAAGTTCATAGAATGTAAACATGGTTAAAAAATGACATAGGGCGTTGAACATGTTAGAATAACTTTTGTAAAGCAAAAGTATAATTTTCAAGGAAAAGAGGTTGGTCGCATGAGTCTGGTACCTATGGTTGTGGAACAAACCAATCGAGGTGAGAGATCTTATGATATCTATTCCCGATTACTGAAAGATCGCATTATTTTCCTCAGCGGTGCGATCGATGACGATGTCGCCAATCTTGTCATTGCCCAGCTGCTTTTCTTGGCTGCGGAAGATCCGGAAAAAGACATCCATTTGTACATTAATTCTCCTGGTGGTTCTGTAACAGCCGGGATGGGTATATATGATACGATGCAGCTTATCAAGCCAGATGTATCCACCATTTGCGTCGGTATGGCCGCAAGTATGGGTTCACTGCTGTTGACTGCTGGAGCGCCGGGTAAACGTTATGCGCTGGAGAACAGTGAAGTAATGATTCACCAACCGCTCGGTGGTGTTCAAGGCCAGGCTACTGATATTCAAATCCACGCAGATTGGATCATCAAGACTAGACAGAAGCTTAACCGTATCTATGTGGAACGCACAGGTCAATCCCTTGAAAAAATCGAACGTGATACGGACCGCGACTATTTCTTGAGCGCGGAGGAAGCGAAGTCTTACCGGATTATTGACGAGGTCCTGTCTTCACCGATCAAATCTTAAGAGGTGGTATAGTATGTTTAAATTTAACGACGACAAAGGGCAGCTGAAATGCTCTTTCTGCGGCAAATCGCAGGAGCAGGTTCGCAAGTTAGTTGCAGGGCCCGGCGTTTATATATGTGACGAGTGTATTGACTTGTGCTCCGAAATCGTGGAAGAGGAACTTGGCCACGAGGAAGAAGTGGATCTGAAAGATATTCCGAAGCCACGGGAAATCCGTGACATTCTGGATCAGTACGTTATCGGACAGGATCAGGCGAAAAAGTCGCTTTCTGTAGCCGTTTATAACCACTATAAGCGTATTAATACGCAGAACAAAATTGAAGACGTTGAATTGCAAAAGAGCAATATTTTGCTGCTTGGACCAACGGGTTCCGGTAAAACACTGCTTGCGCAAACAATGGCTAAAATCCTTAACGTTCCTTTTGCTATTGCAGATGCGACTTCCTTGACAGAGGCCGGATATGTGGGCGAAGACGTTGAGAATATTTTGCTGAAACTCATTCAAGCTGCAGATTTTGATGTGGAAAAAGCGGAACGCGGCATTATCTACATCGATGAGATTGATAAAGTGGCCCGTAAATCCGAGAACCCGTCTATTACACGTGACGTTTCTGGTGAAGGTGTTCAACAGGCTCTCCTGAAGATTTTGGAGGGAACTGTAGCTTCGGTTCCACCTCAAGGAGGACGAAAGCATCCGCATCAAGAATTCATTCAGATCGACACAACCAACATTCTGTTCATTTGCGGCGGAGCGTTTGACGGTCTGGAGCAGTACATCAAGCGCCGGATCGGCAAAAAGGTTATCGGCTTCAATGCTTCCGGTGAAGGTCAAAAAGACCTTAAGCCGGGTGAGTACCTGACAATGGTACTGCCGGAAGACCTTCTGAAATTCGGTCTGATTCCGGAATTCGTAGGACGTTTGCCAGTCATCTCCACGCTGGAGCCGCTGGATGAGAAGACGCTCGTTCGGATCTTGTCCGAGCCGAAGAACGCTCTTACGAAGCAGTATCAGAAGCTGCTTGAACTCGACAACGTTAATCTGAAGTTTGAACCGGATGCGCTGGAAGCTATTGCTCGCGAAGCAATTAAGCGTAATACTGGTGCGCGCGGTCTTCGCTCCATCATCGAAGGCATTATGCTGGATGTGATGTATGAAGTTCCGTCCCGTGATGATATAACAGATTGCGTCATTACCGAGAAAGTTGTTCAGGATAAAGCCATCCCTGAACTTCAAGGAAATGGAAATAACGACAAGAAACAGGAAGAGAGCGCCTGATAAAGCGCTTTTGAAATAAATCAATGCCGATTCTCCACCCCTACCCTTGGTTTTTTCATCTGGGTAGAGGTGGAGCTTTGGCGTTATATGGGAGAGATATAACCATGTTTTTGAGACAAGACACACGGCCCGTAAAAGTGGGGAATCTCACGATCGGCGGAAGCAATGAAGTCATTATTCAAAGCATGTGCACAACCAAAACCGCAGATGTTGAAGCCACAGTTGCTGAGATACTGCGATTGGAAGAAGCCGGATGTCAGCTTGTACGGGTTACGGTAAACAATGACGAGGCTGCTGCAGCCATTAAGGAAATTAAGAAACGAATTCATATTCCTCTGGTCGCAGACATTCATTTCAATTATAAATTGGCACTCGCCGCCATTGAGAATGGAATCGATAAAGTCCGCATTAACCCCGGCAATATCGGTAAACGTGAGAAAGTCGAAGCTGTCGTGAAGGCGTGCAAAGAAAAGGGAATTCCGATTCGCATCGGGGTAAACGCAGGCTCTTTGGAGAATCACTTACTGGAAAAATATGGTTATCCGACGCCCGAAGCTATGGTGGAGAGTGCCTTGTTCCATATTGGCATTCTTGAAGAACTGGATTTCCATGATATCATTGTGTCGCTTAAGGCCTCTGATGTGCCTATGGCTATTGCCGCTTATACAAAAGCTGCGGAGGTCATTCCATATCCGTTGCATCTTGGCATCACTGAAGCCGGAACTTTGTTCTCTGGAACAGTAAAAAGCGCAGCTGGACTTGGTGCCCTATTATCCACGGGAATCGGCAGTACAATGCGAATTTCACTCAGTGCAGATCCGGTTGAGGAAATCAAGGTTGGTCGTGAATTGTTGAAAACATTCGGCTTGATCTCCGATGCTGCGACTCTCGTATCATGCCCGACATGCGGCAGACTGGACATTGACTTATTTTCTATTGCTAATGAAGTGGAAGAATATATTGCGAACATTAAGGTACCGATTAAAGTATCTGTCCTCGGGTGTGCCGTTAACGGTCCCGGCGAAGCTAGAGAAGCCGATATAGGCATTGCCGGAGCACGGGGTGAGGGACTGTTGTTCCGCTATGGAGAAATGATACGTAAGGTGCCTGAAGCCACGATGGTTGAGGAATTGAAAAAAGAGATTGATCATATCGTTAAAGTATACGAAGAGACCGGAGAAATTCCTGGTCGGAAGCATAAAACGGGTGTGTAAACACTCACAATCGTTCTAATTCAAATAACAAAGCACAGGCCTCCCGAGGATTTATCCTTGGGAGGCCTGTTTGGCTTTAAAAGGGATTAAAAGGGGGGAGAATAATCGGAAGTGTGGACTCACATTCCACTATTTCTGCAATTAACGCGTTTTTGCACTCGTTTCGGACTGAGAATCCGTTATTTAAACATATCCGATATCACTTGAATAGGCGAAAATAACGTCTTCTCCGTCCGGTTCCTCACTAAAATAGACGAAATTGCTTCATATAACTGAATGTGAGTCCGCTATACGAATCGCATTTTCAACCACACACGAAGCAGCGAAGAGGACGAAACGATTCCGGAAAAACGTAGTGGTCGCCTTTGTCCCCGAATTTCTTCCGTTAAGGAACAATTCAAGAAATTCGGGGGCAAGAGCGATTGTAGGAACGATTCGTACGCGTAGCGTCTTAGAACAGACGAAGGTACAATTATTTTCAGATTCTTTGCATTTCCTTTCAATGAGCCGTTTTACCATCCGATTAACAGGCAATACTACCATGTAATAACGTTTGATAATTGACATAATGGAAAAACGGGAGGAATGACTTGTGAATTTGAATGTTGTGATCATGCTGGTTAACCTGTTCTTTGCAGTGATTATCGGCATTTATTTTTGGAACTTGTTACGGGGACAAAAAACGAGCAAAACGGCGGTGGATCGGGAGTCCCGCAAGGAGCTCGATAAGCTCCGGAAGCTTCGATCGATATCGCTGACCAAACCTCTTGCAGAGAAAACCCGGCCACAGACGATGGATGATATCGTAGGTCAGAAGGATGGGCTCCGTGCTTTGAAGGCGGCTCTGTGTAGTGGAAATCCCCAGCATGTTATTGTGTATGGGCCTCCCGGAGTAGGTAAGACGGCAGCGGCACGTGTGATTATGGAAGAAGCGAAGAAGAACCCGCAGTCTCCTTTTAAGTTCGACGCCAAGTTTACCGAAATTGATGCGACAACAGCCCGATTTGACGAACGGGGTATCGCCGATCCGCTGATCGGTTCCGTTCATGACCCGATTTATCAAGGAGCAGGAGCCATGGGAGTAGCCGGAGTTCCTCAACCGAAGCCAGGTGCTGTAACAAAAGCGCACGGTGGAATCTTATTTGTTGATGAAATCGGTGAATTGCACCCCATTCAGATGAATAAGCTGTTAAAAGTGCTGGAAGACCGCAAGGTGCTTCTCGAAAGTGCGTATTACAACTCGGAAGATGCCAACACGCCGGCGTATATCCATGATATTTTCCAAAACGGTCTGCCTGCCGACTTCCGATTGGTAGGTGCGACAACACGATCGCCAGAAGAGATTACGCCTGCTTTGCGATCGCGCTGTATGGAAATATTTTTTCGTCCTCTACTTCCAGAGGAAATTGGACAAATTGCGGAAGATGCAATACAAAAAATTGGCTTACTTCCGTGTCCTGAAGCAGTGGAGGTTGTAAAACGGTATTCTACCAACGGGCGTGAGGCTGTTAATATGATTCAGCTTGCGGCAGGTCTGGCGCTTACAGAGAAACGGGAGACGCTTCGGGCAGCCGATGTGGAGTGGGTGGCGAGCAGCAGTCAGCTGCAGCCGCGTCCGGACCGTAAAATTCCGGAAAGACCGCAGATCGGTCTCGTCAACGGCTTAGCCGTCTATGGGCCGAACATGGGAGCGCTGCTTGAGATTGAGGTTTCAGCTGTTCCGGCGGAGAAGGGCCAAGGTACCTATAATATTACAGGAGTGGTGGATGAGGAGGAGTTCGGAGGCGGTTCCCGGAAGCTCCGACGCAAGAGCATGGCCAAAGGCTCCATAGAAAACGTGCTCACTGTGCTTGGATCTATGGGATATAGACCGAAGGATTTTGACCTGCATATCAATTTTCCGGGAGGGACGCCAATCGATGGTCCTTCTGCGGGCATTGCAATGGCGACAGCGATAGTGTCAGCCATTAAGGAGCTTGAAGTAGACAACAAAATCGCTATGACCGGTGAGATTAGCATTCACGGTAAAGTGAAGCCGATTGGCGGTGTTATCGCTAAGGTAGAGGCTGCATTCCAAGCGGGAGCGACCACGGTTATTATTCCGAAGGACAACTGGCAGAGTCTGTTTCAGGATCTGAACGGCCTGCGAGTTATCCCGGTTGAATCTGTTGATGAAGTGTTTGCTCAAGTGTTTGGGGGAGTCGTCGCCCCGGGAGTTGTTCAAATGCCTCAAACGGAGACATTTCCAGCGGCTTCGCCCTCATTACTGCAGGCGACTCCGCCGCGCAATGGGAAGATTACAGATGCAGGCAGCTGTTAACACCTACTTTGTTGGTTTTTATAAGAAGATTTGATAAAATAGGAATAGTGTCAACATTGAGAGCCATTGGAGGTGTGAAAGCGATGGGACCCAGTAAATCAAAAGGTCGTCGTTTTCCTTTACTGCCTTTAAGAGGACTTCTCGTCTATCCAAGCATGGTATTGCATTTGGACGTAGGGCGGGAGAAATCGGTTAAGGCATTAGAAAAGGCGATGGTTGAAGACAATTTGATTCTCCTATGTTCTCAATCGGAAGTGAACATTGAAGAACCGACGCAAGAAGATATTTTTCGGATCGGTACAGTTGCAAATGTAAGACAAATGCTCAAACTTCCGAACGGTACCATACGAGTGCTTGTGGAAGGTATGGAACGGGCGGAAATTATTCAATATACGGATAACGAGGATTATTATGAAGTCCTCGCGCGTGAACTTCCTGAAGAGGAGAACAGCGATTCCGAAGTAGCCGCTCTCATGAGAACGGTTCTGGGGCAATTCGAGAATTACATTAATCTGTCCAAAAAAGTGACGCCCGAGACACTGGCCGCGGTATCCGATATCGAAGAGCCGGGCCGGCTTGCGGATGTGATTACAAGTCACCTGTCCTTGAAGATCAAGGATAAGCAGGAGATTTTGGAGACGGTTGATGTCCAGAAGCGTCTGGAGAAGCTACTTGATATCCTGAACAATGAGCGCGAAGTGCTGGAGCTTGAACGTAAGATCAATCAGCGTGTCAAGAAACAGATGGAAAAAACCCAGAAGGAATATTATTTGCGTGAGCAAATGAAAGCGATCCAGAAAGAACTGGGGGAGAAAGAAGGACGCACCGGCGAAGTTGAAGAACTCCGCAATCAGCTGAAGGAACTTGAACTCCCGGAGCGTGTCAACGAGAAAGTTGAGAAAGAGATCGACCGTCTGGAGAAGATGCCGGCCAGCTCAGCTGAAGGCGGTGTCATTCGTAATTATGTGGATTGGTTGCTAGCACTGCCGTGGACAAAACAGACCGAGGACGATCTGGATATTTTGAAAGCGGAACAGATTCTGGATGAAGACCATTATGGTCTGGAAAAACCGAAAGAACGTGTTCTGGAATACTTGGCGGTTCAGAAGCTGGTAAAGAAGCTGAAGGGTCCGATTCTTTGTCTTGTTGGCCCACCAGGGGTAGGTAAGACTTCCTTGGCCCGGTCCATAGCCCGTTCCCTAGAACGCAAATTCGTACGTATTTCACTAGGCGGCGTGCGGGATGAGGCGGAAATCCGCGGTCACCGGCGTACCTATGTAGGTGCCATGCCAGGAAGAATTATTCAGGGCATGAAGACAGCGGGATCGAAGAATCCAGTATTCCTGCTTGATGAAATCGATAAGATGGCTTCCGACTTCCGGGGGGATCCGTCATCTGCTCTGCTCGAAGTACTGGATCCGGAGCAGAACAATACATTCAGCGATCATTTTATTGAAATTCCGTTTGATCTGTCACAGGTTATGTTTGTAACGACAGCAAATGCGCTGCACAATATTCCGCGTCCGCTATTGGATCGTATGGAGGTTCTTTATATTCCAGGTTACACGGAGCTGGAGAAGCTTCAGATCGCCTCACGCTATTTGCTTCCGAAGCAGAAGAGCGAGCACGGGCTGGAAGCAGAACAGCTGCAGCTGGATGAGAATGCTATTTTAAAGGTGATCCGGGAATATACACGCGAGTCGGGTGTACGGAATCTGGAACAGCAAATTGCAGCATTATGCCGTAAAACGGCCAAAAGAATCGTAACGGATAACTCCGAAAAAATCACCATCGGTGAAGAAGACATCAAGGACTATCTGGGCGTTTCGAAGTTCCGTTACGGTATGGCTGAGCTTGAGGATCAGGTGGGCAGTGTGACCGGTCTGGCCTGGACCGAAGTCGGCGGTGATACTCTCACCATCGAAGTCACCGTTGTCCCGGGTACGGGCAAGCTGACGCTCACAGGAAAACTTGGTGATGTCATGAAGGAATCTGCCCAAGCCGCATTCAGCTACACGCGGTCCAAAGCCATGGAGCTTGGGATTGAACCGGATTTCCATGAGAAGATGGATGTGCACATTCATATTCCAGAGGGCGCTATTCCGAAAGATGGACCTTCCGCTGGAATAACCATTGCTACCGCGCTCATATCATCATTGACGAAGCGCCACGTAGCACGCGATGTTGCCATGACTGGCGAAATTACTTTGCGCGGCCGGGTGCTGCCGATTGGCGGCTTGAAAGAGAAGTCCCTTGCGGCCCACCGTGCAGGTTACAAAAAAATTCTGCTACCGAAAGACAACGAACGGGACTTGCGCGATATACCAGACAGCGTAAAGAACGATGTTGAATTTGTTCCCGTATCTCATATGGATCAAGTGCTCCAGCACGCGCTGGTGGAGCAAGCGGGAGTGCACTAGAGAGGAATATTGAATATGAAAGTAACAAAATCAGAATTTGTTATCAGCGCTGTAGGTCCCGACCAATACCCTGTAGACGCCTTGCCGGAGATTGCTCTGGCAGGGCGTTCCAATGTGGGTAAATCTTCGCTTATCAACAGGATGCTATCCCGTAAAAATTTGGCTCGTACAAGCTCGACTCCAGGTAAAACACAGCAGTTGAACTATTATCGTGCGAATGATGATTTATATTTAGTGGATTTTCCGGGTTACGGTTATGCGAAAGTATCCAAAACACAACGTGCTGCATTTGGTGAAATGATTGAGAGATATTTGCTGAACCGCGAGGAGCTAAAACTTGTTCTGCTCGTTGTAGATCTGCGTCATCCGCCATCAAAAGATGATATCATCATGTACGATTGGCTTCAGTATTATGATCGTGATGTCTGTGTCGTAGCAACAAAGGCCGATAAAATCCCGCGAAGTCGTTGGTCTAAACATATCAAAATGGTGAAGGAGACGTTAGGTTTTCGGCCGCATCATTCGATGGTCATGTTTTCATCCGAAAGCGGTTTGGGTAAGGATGAATTATGGAGTATTATTCAGTCTTATACAAACTATGGATTAGAAGCGGATGAGGCCAATGAAGGCGATGAGGACGATACTTTCTCTATAGAAAAGGGACAGGAATAAGAGGTTGCCTGCTTATTTCCTGTGAAATCATTTTTTCATCGTATACCGTAGAGATACGGTGCATTTTCTGTGTGAAAGTGAGAATCCCATTGAAATTGTTAGGGAAATTCCGTCTTAAACCGTTTTTTTATGAAATTTGCTGAATAATCTCAATCCGTTGACAAGAAAAAACCTTGTATCCTGCGTTATAATGGTTGTAAGGATTGTTAAAAGAATTGAGGAGATTTTTATGGCTCATAGGTTAGCCACAGAATATGTTAATGCCACCATGCAAATGACGGACGTTCAAATGAATCAATTTCTGCAGAGTACCATAACTTCCCAAATTAATTTTCGGGTTAAGGTGATGGACGGCGGAGGGCAGGAGATCGTGCTCGAAGACGAAAGCGGGGAAGAAGTTCATTTGCCTTTTGAACGCAAAGATGGCTTTTATGTCTGTGAGCTGTCCTGCCGATTGGTAACCCCTCAACTGACCAATGCCGTGCGTAAGCTTTTTTCGGCTTTCAAAGGATCAGGCAAGGTAAATCGGATTTACCGTGGATTCATTATGAGTTATGACTACCATGATGGAACAGTAGAGCGCATTGAACAACTGGCAGAAGATGATTGCAGTCTAATTTATGAGTACAAGAATACGGCGGGTGAACTGCAGCGCCTGTATAACAGCAATGAAACAGAGAAAGAGATCGAGTCCATTCACCTTCGCATTAACGATCTTCTGGATCAGAGGATAGCTGCGGTTACCATGTCGAGCATTGAAAGTATCGACGAGCAGCTTCGGAAATTTAATCAGCGACTGTTCGTACTAGAGGCTTAAGTAACTATACTGTAATAACGAAAAGCTACCCGTTTTTATCCGGGGGCTTTTTTTATTAGGCCTCCATCGCAAACAAAGACATTTAACAAGCTGAAAATACAACTTGTCCATGATGAGCAAACCTTTATTCATTTTCATATGCTGATCTGTAAAATAAAAATCATCAATTTTCAAAAATGTATTGCATTTCAACCTCATTGATGTTATTTTTAATCTCGTTGAAAAGAATATAGGAACCAGGATTCACTCAGGACATGTAATGTTGCGAGAGATTATTCCCTCGGGAAGTGAATGACGTAGGTCCTAGCGGATGAAATTTTTCAAACATTTTATTCCTAGGAAGGGGGAAACCGGAAGATGGAATACTCAACTTTCGGAAGACACGTTGCTGTTGATACTTGGGGAGTCGACTTTGAACTACTGAACAGTGCTGAATTTTTGCAAGCTCAGATGGTGGAAGCCGCTGAAGCCTGCGGAGCAACGGTAATGTCCGTCCAGTCCAAGCAATTTGAACCACAAGGTGCTACAGTGCTTGTGCTACTGTCGGAAAGCCATCTCTCTATTCACACTTATCCTGAGAGAGGTTTTGCTGCGATTGACTGTTATACCTGCGGGGAAACGGTAGATCCGCAATTGGCTATTGATTACCTGGTATCCGTTTTGAAACCTGAAAAATGCTTTGCGAAAAAGCTCGTACGCGGTTTAGGCGAAATGACTGTCGAAACGCCCGAGATGAAACAGGCCGAATTGGTGTAAGTAGGCCTCCCAAATGTGTATACTGATAACCATGGAATTCTCCATGGTTATTTATTTTATTGCGAATAGAGTAACATAGGGAATTGCTCCGTATATCTCCAGCTGAAACATACCACAATAGTAAGGGATGGCTTGGGCACGTGCGCGAAACTGAATTCAAGAACATGGCGATTTCATAAACAATTCATAAAATGGACAAGGAATTTCGACAACCTGTGATATAATTATCATGGTCAAACAAGTCGTAATTATTGTAAGTGTAATGTGCTATACTGAGCGCATTAAAAACCATTAGGTAGGTGAACATGCAATGCACATCGTCGTTGTTGGGTTGAACTATCGCACGGCGCCTGTGGAAGTCAGAGAACGTTTTACATTTGCGGAGCAAGATTTGCCCGAGGCGTTGAACCAGCTGAAGTCAACCAAGAGCGTATTAGAGGGCGTCATTGTCGCTACCTGTAACCGTACTGAGATTTATGTGGTGGTTGACCGCCTTCATATGTGCGGCTATTTTATCCGTAGTTTTATGGAGCAGTGGTTTGACATTAAACGTGAAGAATTTACACAGCATCTATATATATATGAAGATGAGCAGGCGATTTCGCACTTGTTTAAAGTGACCTGTGGTCTGGATTCCATGGTTATTGGTGAGACGCAGATTCTAGGACAGGTACGTAGTGCCTTCTTGAAGTCTCAAGAGGAGAAGGCGACAGGCACCTGGTTTAATATGTTGTTTAAGCAGTCTGTTACTCTGGGTAAACGGGCTCATTCCGAAACTTCTATCGGAGAAAGCGCAGTTTCTGTAAGTTATGCGGCTGTTGAATTGGGCAAACGAATATTTGGAACATTTAACGATAAAAAGGTGCTTATCCTGGGCGCCGGAAAAATGAGTGAGCTGACCGTCAAGCACTTGTATGCCAATGGTGCAGCTGAAGTCATTGTAGCCAACCGCACGATAGTTCGTGCAGAGGAACTTGCACGTAAATTCCGGGGAACTCCATGCGGCATGCTGGAAGCGATGGAGCGCCTTCATGAAGTGGATATCGTCATCAGCTCCACAGGTGCGAACGATTATGTATTGAGTCCGTCACGAGTCAAAGAAAGTATGAAGAAACGCCAGTCTCGGCCTCTCTTTATGATCGATATTGCCGTCCCTCGGGACATTGATCCTGCGGTGGGCGAAGTATCCAACGTATTCCTGTATGATATTGATGATCTGGAAGGCATTGTGGAGAGCAATATGGAGATGCGGCGTGCGGAAGCAGCCAAAATCGAAATTATGATCGAAGAGGAGATGGATGCATTCCATCAGTGGTTGAAGACGCTTGGCGTCAGACCCGCAATCCGGGCCTTGCAGGATAAATCGAACAACATTCATGAGGAAACGCTCGAAAGCTTGTTTAACAAACTTCCTGAGCTGGATGAGCGCCAGCGCAAAGTCATTCGTCGTCTGACGAAGAGTATTGTGAATCAGATGATGCATGACCCGATCAACCGGATCAAAGAAATGACGGGCGGAAAGCATGGCGGTGAAGCACTTGATTATTTCACTCAAATTTTCGCTTTGGAAAGTTTGATGGAAGAGAATGAACAAGGAGCAGACAGTAAGGCTCTGAGCAGTGCAAACCCATCTGAGGTTGAGTCTATGGTCAAATCAGCGGATCAAACTGCTGAGCAGAAATCGGTCCGGATTTCTCTGGCCCCTGCCGCTCTTTAAGGCAGGTGACGTAACTCATGTTTTTAAATCTAATCTATGATGCTGGCATTTGTATCTATGCCCTGAGCCTTCTGTTTTATATCTCGGATTGCGTGAAACGCAATCGGGCAGCGAAGCGGATAGGCACAGGGCTTCTTGTTGTTGCAGCTCTTTTCCAGTGTGGTGCCATTGGAATACGGGTAGGGGAAACAGGAACATTCCCCGTCTTTACTTCTTTTGATTTTTTGCTACTCAGTTCGTTCAGTGTAACAGTGACATCCATTGCCATTATTTTCACGAGACGGGCGGAATTTGCCTCACTCCTTATGAATATAATCGGTTTTTGCGTTATGCTGCTCAATGGGTTGCTGCTTACGGCAGGATATAATCCCTTGGAGAGCTGGCAGACGGTTCATGGGCTGTTAATGCTGCATATCGCACTTGCAAGTGTCAGCTTTACGGCGTTAACCGTTGGAGCGGTCTTTGCGGGAATGTACATGTTTCTGCACCGCAAGCTGAAGCACAAGAAGTGGAATGATATTATCCGAAGGCTTCCCAGCCTTGAGATATTAGATAAATATTCATATTTTGCCCTATTAACGGGTACACCGGTGCTGATATTGTCATTGGTCATTGCGGTGTTGTCCATTGCCACTGAGGGGCGATGGACGCTTCTGGCGGATCTGAAGGTGCTGTCAACCGCAGTTGCACTTGGCATTTATATATATTACTTCGTGCGGCGGCATTTGCATCGTCGGTCTGGGTTGGAGACCGCAGTGTGGGCATTGATCGGATTTGGATTTATCGTGTTGAATTTCTTTCTAAATGCTTGGTCTGAGTTTCACCGCTGGTCGGGAGTGTGATTAGTAAATATGGTTCATTATGTTCCGGTTATGCTGAACTGCAAGGGTCAGACTTGCATTATCATAGGCGGGGGGCTGGTGGCTGAGCGAAAGATTGAGACGTTGCTGGGTGCCGGCGCCTTGGTACATATTATAAGTCCTCACATAAGTGAGGGGCTTCTTCAACTGGTTGATTCAGGACGGATTCAATGGACCTGTAGAGCATACAAAGATGGCGACCTTAAGGGAGCATTTTTGGTGCATGCTGCTACGGATATTCCGGCAGTTAATGATGCGGTCGCCGTAGAGGCTCGCCAGCTTGGGGTATTGGTTAACGTGGCAAGCAGCGGGGAATCGGGCAACTTTATCAATCCGGCTGTTATGAAAAGAGGCAGGCTCACGGTCGCGGTGTCTACGTCCGGTGCGGGTCCGCTTGCAGCGGTAGATATATGCAGCCGCCTGGAGAAACAGCTAGGGGACGAAATTGAGCCGTACCTTGAGTTTTTGTATACCATGCGTTGCGCTGTCAAGAAAGAGGTGTCAACAGTTTCCGTACGGCGGAAGCTTTTGCGAAAAATACATGAAATCGATATACTACAGGACATACGGCGGGGAAGCTATACTCCGTGGAGTCCGGAACAGATCCAACAATGGATCAGTCACAATCAGGAGGAATAAGTATGCGTAAAATTGTGGTTGGCAGCAGACAAAGCGCACTTGCGCTTACCCAGACAGGCCAGGTTATCGATGATTTGAGGCGATTGGCCCGCGAGAACGGAATGGAATTTGATTTTGAAGTTAAAAAAATCATTACAAAAGGTGACCGCATTCTGGATGTCACGCTGTCCAAGGTTGGCGGCAAGGGTCTGTTTGTCAAGGAAATCGAGCAGGCGATGATCGATGGTGAAATTGATATGGCTGTCCACAGCATGAAGGATATGCCCTCTGTTTTGCCTGAAGGCCTCACGACGGGAGCCGTTCCGCGCAGAAAAGATCCCCGGGATTGTCTAATATCACTGGAAGCTGACAGTTTGGAAAGTCTGCCACAAGGAGCGAAGGTAGGGACGAGCAGTCTGCGCCGTTCCAGCCAGCTGAAGGCATACCGTCCGGATTTGCAGCTTGAATGGATTCGGGGTAATATCGACTCCCGTCTCCGCAAGCTGGAGAACGGAGAATATCAGGCTATCATTCTGGCAGCAGCGGGTCTTCAGCGAATGGGGTGGGAGGACAGGATCACATCGTACTTGTCTATTGAGACGTGTCTGCCTGCGGTAGGACAAGGTGCGCTCGGCATTGAATGTCGGGAAGATGATACAGAGCTCTTATCGCTTCTTTCTCTGTATAATGATGAAGAAACAGCCCGGACGGTAGCCGCTGAACGTAAGTATCTGAATGAGCTCAACGGTGGCTGTCAGGTACCGATAGGTGCATATGCGGTGTTGACCGAGGCTCCAGCAGGTCATTCCCTGGAAGGACAGAGCATTATTCAATTAACCGGCATGGTGGGCTCACCGGACGGAGAGCTTGTCTTGAAGGAAAGTGCTGAAGGAACAGATCCGGAGGCTTTGGGCGTAGAGGTTTCCGATAAGCTGAAAGCTAAGGGAGCGGAGCAGATTCTGGCGCAAGTTAGGGGATGATCGGATGATAGGTAAGGTTTACTTAGTTGGAGCAGGGCCTGGCGATGCGAGGCTGATTACGATTAAGGGGAAGGAATGCATCGAAAAAGCGGATGCTGTAGTATATGACCGCTTGGCCTCTCCCCGCTTGTTGAGATGGATGAAGCCGGGAGCCGAGAAAGTGTATGTTGGAAAGCTTCCTGACAGGCATACGATGAAGCAGGAAGAAATCAATCAACTGTTAGTTGACCTGGCGCTTACGGGAAAGACGGTTGTCCGGCTCAAGGGCGGTGACCCTACGATCTTCGGTAGGGTAGGGGAAGAGGCGGAGCTTTTGTACCGCCACGGTATCGCTTTCGAAATTGTTCCAGGCATAACCTCGTCGATCAGTGTTCCTGCATATGCGGGTATTCCGGTAACTCATCGTGATCTCGCGTCCTCGTTGTCTATCATTACAGGCCATGAGAGTCCAGACAAGCTGGACCGGATGATCCAGTGGGATAAGGTAACGAATGCAACAGGCACATTGATCTTTATGATGGGGGTAGCCAAAATTGGATATATTAGCCGCCAATTAATAGCTCACGGAAGGCCGCCGGAGACCCCGGTGGCTCTTGTGCGCTGGGGAACGCGTGCTGAGCAGGATACGATTACCGGAACGCTTGCCGATATTGAAGAAATTGTAAAGGTGGCCAATTTCCAACCTCCGGCGGTTATTGTCGTTGGTGAGGTTGTTCTGCAGCGTGAGCATCTGAAGTGGGCAGAACAGTTACCTTTGTTTGGCAAGCGGATCCTTGTGACCCGGGCCCGCAGCCAGGCGAGTCAGCTTGTGAGTCGGATTGAGGATTTGGGCGGTGAGCCATATGAATTCCCGGTCATTGAGACCGTTATGCCGACCTCGAGTCTGGACATATCGGAGATTCATCAAGCACTGGATAAGCTTAATCAATATGACTGGGTATTTTTTACGAGTGTGAATGGAGTGGACTTTTTCTTCCATCACCTGAATGAGTCAGGCAAGGATATACGGGCTCTGGCAGGGGCTAGAATCGCAGCGGTTGGGCCTGCAACAGCGGGTGCTTTACGTGAACGGGGGATCGCTGCTGAAATGCTGAAGGAACGCTACCAGGCAGAAGGACTTGTGGATGCATTCGGACCGGAGTTGAAGGCAGGCCAGCAAATATTGCTTCCACGTGGAGATCTCGGCCGGAGCTGGCTTCCAGAAGAACTGACACGGATGGGACTGCATGTGACAGACATCAAGACATATGAAACGGTCCTGTGTGGTGAAGATGACGACGAGCTGCTCAAACTGTTTGAGGAAGGCGGCATTCATGCCGTTACGTTCACTAGCTCCTCGACTGTTACGAACTTGCTGCGTGTCCTGGAACGGATGGCTGGAGACGCACACACACCACTGGAGCTGCTTCGCGATAGTACTGTTGCCTGCATCGGTCCGCTGACAGCGGAAACGGCCAGGGAGGCAGGGCTAAACGTATCGATTATGGCTGAGGAAGCGACAATCGAAAGCCTGGTCGATGCTTTGTGTGAATGGAACAAGGACGAACCGCGCCGTCACCGTGATTGATTTATGAGGGACTTATAAAATATAAATACGTTACAAATCTATATGGATTGAACTAAAGAATGGAAAAACTTCAACGAAGAAGGCGGAATTATTCTGGAGAAGCGTAGCGTTCGCCCGAAAGCTTTCCATAGGAAAGCTCGCATCGGAAGCATAAGCTGTCCCCTGATTTCAACGAATATATAAATACATAAAAGAAATCTGGGGGCAAGAGTGATCGGAAGAATAATCCGAATTCGTAGTGATGATCAGGCAAAAAATCTTTTGTTCATTCGACATTATACTTTTTAAACTGGAGGGATTGAACATGAGTTTTCCGATTGTACGCCACCGCCGGTTGCGTCAAAGTGCCGGTATTCGCAACATGGTCCGTGAGACAGTACTGAACATCGAAGATTTAGTACAACCCATCTTTGTAACCTATGGAACCGGAGTAAAGACTGAGATTTCATCCATGCCGGGAGTGTTTCATTTCTCCTTGGATACGCTGAAAGAGGAAGTGGACGAAATTGCTGCTCTTGGAATTCCAGCTGTGCTGCTGTTTGGTATACCTGAAAGCAAAGATAGCGTGGGAACGTCCGGTTTTGCGGATGATGGGATCGTTCAGGAAGCAACACGGCTCATTAAGGAATGGTATCCTGATCTGTTGGTAATCGCTGATACTTGCCTGTGCGAATTTACAGATCACGGACATTGCGGTATGGTTCATACGTTTGAACGTGACGGGCATGTCCATGGGGACGTTATGAATGACGAATCTTTGGAACTTCTGGCACGTACAGCGGTTTCCCAAGCAAAAGCCGGTGCTGATATCATTGCTCCTTCTAACATGATGGACGGGTTCGTGCAAGCAATTCGGACAGCGCTGGATGAAGAGGGTTTCCAGCATATTCCGATCATGTCTTATTCGGTTAAATATGCTTCTGCCTTTTACGGACCATTCCGTGAAGCGGCTGATTCTGCTCCGCAGTTCGGCGACCGTAAGACATATCAGATGGATCCTGCAAATGTACGGGAAGCGCTGCGTGAAGCTGAAAGTGATGTGCTCGAAGGTGCTGACATGCTTATGGTCAAGCCGGCTCTCGCATATCTGGATATTGTGAGATTGCTGCGGGATCAGTTTGATCTGCCGCTTGTAGCCTATAACGTCAGTGGTGAATACTCGATGGTCAAAGCAGCTGCTGAGCAAGGATGGATTAATGAACAGGCAATAGTGATGGAAATGCTCACAGGAATGAAGCGAGCCGGAGCAGACATAATTATTACGTATTTCTCCAAAGATGCAGCCCGCTGGATCCGGAACCGTTAGAAAATAGTATTGTCATTGCGACAGATAGGAGTGGCATGAAATGAGTCAAGGTATGCGAAAAGAAGAAGCGTCACGTGCCGCCTTTGAAGAGGCGAAGCGTTATATTCCGGGCGGCGTCAACAGTCCGGTACGGGCATTCAAATCGGTGGGATTAACACCGATTTATATGGAACGCGGGGAAGGAAGCCGCGTGTATGATATCGACGGCAACAGCTTCATCGATTATGTCGGATCATGGGGTCCGCTTATTATGGGCCATGCCCATCCTGACGTTGTAGAAGCGCTGCGTGAAACGGCTGCTAAAGGCACCAGCTTTGGAGCACCAACATTGCTCGAAACTGAGATGGCGAAACTTGTCTGTGAACGCGTACCGTCAGTCGAAGTTGTCCGGATGGTAAATTCCGGGACGGAAGCGACGATGAGTGCAATTCGTCTTGCTCGTGGTTATACTGGCCGCAGCAAAATTATTAAATTCGAAGGCTCTTATCATGGACATGCTGACAGTCTGCTTATTAAAGCGGGCTCAGGTATCGCAACGCTGGGTTTGCCGGATAGCCCAGGTGTCCCTGAAGCGGTGGCAACAAATACGATTGCTGTTCCGTATAACGACCTAGAGTCGGTACAACTGGCATTTGAACGCTTTGGCAACGAGATTGCGGCTGTTATTGTGGAGCCTGTAGCAGGGAACATGGGTGTTGTGCCTCCACATGAAGGGTTCTTGGAAGGGCTACGCAAAGTAACGGAGGATTATGGCAGCCTGCTTATTTTTGACGAGGTCATGACTGGTTTCCGTGTGGATATCCATTGTGCCCAGGGAAGATTCGGTGTTACGCCGGATTTAACTTGCCTTGGAAAAGTAATTGGCGGAGGTCTGCCTGTCGGTGCCTATGGTGGTAAACGTGAGATTATGGACCAGATTGCGCCAGCAGGTCCGATTTATCAAGCAGGAACTCTGAGTGGTAATCCGCTGGCTATGGCAGCCGGATATACCACGCTTAAGCTTCTTACGCCGGCTATATACGATCAACTAGAAGAGCGAGGAGCACAGCTTCAGGCTGGCTTTGAACGGAATGCTCGTGAATTCGGTATACCATTATCCATTAATCGAATTGGATCGATGGTTTGCCCATTCTTTACAGACCAGAAGGTAATCAATTTTGATACGGCCAAGAGCAGTGATATGGACCTGTTCCGCCGTTATTTTGCAGCGATGGTTCAGGAGGGGGTTAGCGTACCTCCATCTCAGTTCGAAGGCATGTTCATATCGGCGGCGCACACTAAGGAAGACATTGATGCGACGATCGAAGCTAATTACAATGCCTTTAAAAGCCTGTGAGCTACCAAGGGAACTGGGTTCGGCGCGGTGAGTGGCTGGAACTGACGCCGGGCAAAATTCTGACTGGACAGTCTGATCGTGAGGGAGCTACGGCAAAGTGGCTGCTTGAAACCGTTGGAATGCCGGAGAAGCTTTTGCGAAAGCTCCAGCATACTGAAGGCATACAGTGGAGAGGCGATCGGCTGCGGCTGTCTCTTTTCCCAGCGAGGGAGGCGGGCATCGAACCGATGTGGAGCGAGCTGGAGGTTCTATACGAGGATGATTTTTGTCTCGTCGTGAACAAGCCTGCCGGTATGGCCGTTCATCCGGATGACCGTGGAACCGAGACGACACTGAACCACACTGTAGCTGCTTATTACGAAGCATCGGGAGTGGAAGCGGCTGTCCGCCACATTCATCGGCTTGATAAAGATACAACGGGACCTGTGCTGTATGCCAAAAACGAGTATGCCCAGCTCAAGCTCGATGAAGCGATGAGACAGAAGGAGATTGTCCGGATTTATGTTGCCATTGTCCAGGGACGTGTGTCACCGGATTTAAAGGTCATTGACTTGCCTATTGGTAAAGACCGACATCATGCCCAGCGCCGTCGTGTATCGCTAACTGGACAGACAGCCGTGACACGGATCATTGAATCCGAAGTGTACAGACAGGCCAGTCTACTGTATTTAAGCTTGGAGACGGGAAGGACCCATCAGATTCGCGTCCATTTAAGCCATATGGGACATGCCATTCTCGGAGATTCGCTGTATGGTGGATATTCTGTCAGCTTTGGCCGCCAAGCGCTCCATGGTGCGCGGCTAAGCTTCTCTCACCCTTTTACGGGAGAGATTATTGAGGTTGCTGCCCCGTGGCCTGAGGATCTTCTCCAGCTGAAGGCGGAAATAGCGAGTAAACCCTTTCTAAGATAAAGGCCGTTTTGAACGGTCTTTTTTCTTTTTTTCTAATTTTTGGGCATGGCATTACGAAGTGAGGGATTGAAGGGGATACAGGGGTTCAAATAAGCGATTTCCGGACAGTGTCAGCAAAAAAGTCATGCTCCCCCAATTTTGGCATATAGATAAGTTGAGTGACAAAAATGGGCTCATGCCGCGGGATCAGCCCGCGGATAGTATATGCCGAAAGGAGGACATTTCCGTGTTCGACCAGTCCTACGGATTGCGGTTTGATATTTACGAACGCATTATTTTATCGGAAGATCTGCCGGGAATTGATGAACTGGAAGAGGTTGAATTAATACCGCATATCCAGGTAATCAGTCAGGAGGAGCAGGCGACACTTCGCGGCCATCTGCTATTGGCGGGGCTGTATAGAGGTGACACCGAAGCGGGGGAGTCCGAGCCGCTGGAACATTGGATTCCGGTGGAAATCACCGTTCCTATGAATCGGGTATCTTCGCTAGACGATATTGCAGTGGAGATTGAAAATTTCGATGTCGACCTGCTGTCTACTAGAAGTCTGAATATCACAGGAGTACTCTCGCTAAAAGGTATTCAAGCTGCCGTCCAGGGGCTAAACGACGGTGCTTGGAACAATGAGGAAATCACAGTGGTACATGCTCCCGACTCATCTGCAGGAGATGGTTTAGGGTATGATACGGCGGTGCGTCAGCATGAAACTATTCAGTCGGAGGACCCGTCGCCATTTTATTTCCCTCAAGTACAGGAAGTTTATGCACAGGATGAGCAGGTAACGGGCTTTGATTTGAATGCGCAGACTAGTGGTCGCGATGAGGAGTTCCAAAGTGAGCAGCATCAGGAGGGTTCTGGGTTCGGCAACCAGGGATCCGTTAACTTGTATACAGCGGATGGAGCTACAGGGCAGGAGTTACATAGAGAGCAGCCATCACAGAAATTTGCCCCATCTCAACCAGCTGAACCGCCGTTTGCGAACTCAAGCATTCAGTCGGCACAGAGCATATCGGAATCGAATCCGAATGTATGGAACTTTGAACGGGCTGATCAATCGGAAAATAGTGATCAGAGTCCATCTAGCGGTTTCTCAGAAATTACAGATGATAGGGAGCAAGATTCAATGCCGGTATTGGCTTCTTCAGATCAAGAGGTGGATGAGTCATCCGAGGACAAGGAAGATTCGGTAGTTGCTTCTGTTCAGGAGGCCGTATTTCTTGCCGATGAGTCTCCGGTTCAAGAGGAACCTCCAGCGAAGCCAGAACTGAAAGTGGCATTTACGAGTAAAAACAGCACGGTGGGCAGTTCATCAGGTGTTGGCTTTTCTTCGCTATTGCAGTCAAGCCGTACCGTTCAGGAACAGGAAATCACGGCACGTGAGGAAGATGAGAAGGCAGAGGAGTATGCAGAACCGCTTGCATCGGAAGATGTTCAGTGGAAGTCGCTGTTTCTGGGAAAACGGCAGGAAGATACTCCTTTTCGCAAAGTTCGATTATGCATCGTACAGCGTGAGGAAACATTAGAGGCTATTGCAGAGAGGTACCAACTGAGCCCTCGCGAGCTATTGCTTTATAACAGGTTGTCGGAACAGAGCGTAGAGGAAGGCCAAGTCCTGTATATCCCGTAATACTTTGTATGAACAGAGACATTTCTTGAAAAATCACAAGCAGGCCACTCGAGGACTTATCCTGGGGCGGCCTGCTTGGTTTTGGGGTCCAGGGCGCTGGAATATCTTCTAGATCTTTTGATAGATAAAGTTGAAGCATATACACCCTGAAATATTGACTATACACAATAAGCAAGTTATAGTTGACTATAGTCAATTCAGGCATATTGGAATACAATATGGTAATACTGTACAGAGCATTTGCAAATTACAAACAACTGTGAATGGGAAGAGTAGGAAGAGAAATGGCCTTCAGAGAGCGGAATTGTAGCGCTGAGAGATTCCGCAGGAACCATCTTGCCGAAGTCGCCCCGGAGTTGCCTGCTTGAACTTTAGTACATGGATGATCCTGTACAAAAGCTAGAGCATGCCGGCTGCAGCCGTTACCTGTGTAAAGTGTCGCAACGCTTGGATTTGCCGTACCTAGGCAGTCATGAACCAACGGTGCGAAACAAAGGTGGTACCGCGAGAGAACAAAAGTCTTTCGTCCTTTGAGGACGAAGGACTTTTTTTGTTTTAATGAAAAAGTTCTTAGAAGTAGAAACGGCTAAAACGATTCTGTATGGCAATGCTGACTAAGTAACGGAGGTACGAGAATTATGGAACAAAAGGACAATCAAACCTCGGCACAAATGCCGACCACTTATGATCCAAAAGCTGCAGAACAAAAATGGTACACCTACTGGAAAGAAGGCGGATTTTTCAATGCGGGTCAGCGTCCGGATGCAGATCCTTATACGATTGTTATTCCGCCACCGAATGTTACCGGTATGCTTCATATCGGTCATGCTTTGGACTTCACATTGCAAGATATTTTGATCCGCGTTAAAAGAATGCAGGGGTACGATGCATTGTGGCTTCCAGGCTCCGACCATGCGGGAATCGCTACACAAACAAAGGTAGAACAGAAGCTGCGTGAGCAGGGCATCACTCGTTATGATCTTGGACGCGAAAAGTTTCTTGAAAAGGTATGGGAATGGAAAGAGCAGTATGCTAATACGATTCGTGATCAATGGGCTAAAATGGGTCTTTCTCTCGACTATTCCAGAGAGCGTTTCACACTGGATGAAGGGTTGTCTAAGGCTGTCCGCGAAGTGTTTGTGAAGTTCTATGAGAAAGGGCTCATCTACCGCGGCAAACGTATTATTAACTGGGATCCTGCAGCGCGTACTGCATTATCCGACATTGAGGTTGAATATAAGGAAGTTCAGGGACATCTATATCATTTGACCTATCCGTTGAAAGATGGAAGTGGCAGCATTACGGTTGCGACTACCCGTCCGGAAACGATGCTTGGTGATACGGCTGTAGCTGTTCATCCTGAAGATGAAAGATACAAGGATATGATCGGAAAAACGTTGATTCTTCCTATTATCGGACGTGAAATTCCGGTTATTGCGGATGAATATGTTGAGAAAGATTTCGGAAGTGGTGCCGTGAAAATTACGCCTGCCCATGATCCGAATGACTTTGAAATGGGTCTTCGCCATGACCTGCCACAAATAACGGTTATGGATGAAACCGGTACGATGAACAGTCATGCTGGCAAATATGAAGGTTTAGATCGTAGCGAGTGCCGGAAACAAATTGTAAATGATTTGAAAGAGTCCGGTGTACTCATTAAAATTGAAGATCACGTCCACCAAGTAGGTCACAGTGAGCGCAGCGGCGCCGTTGTAGAGCCTTATTTGTCAACCCAGTGGTTCGTGAAGATGCAGCCTCTGGCTGAAAGAGCGATTGAAGCGCAAAAGTCAGGTGAAGGTGTTAATTTTGTACCTGAACGCTTCGAGAAAACGTATCTCCAGTGGATTGAAAATGTACGTGATTGGTGTATTTCCCGTCAACTGTGGTGGGGTCATCGGATCCCGGCATGGTACTGCGGACAATGTGGAGAGATCCATGTTGCTCATGATGAAGTTGCCGCCTGCTCCAAATGCGGAAGCACGAACATGAAGCAGGATGAGGACGTACTTGATACTTGGTTTAGTTCTGCGCTTTGGCCGTTTTCGACTTTAGGATGGCCGGAAGACACCGAGGATCTCAAGCGTTATTATCCGACAAGTGTCCTGGTTACTGGATATGATATCATTTACTTCTGGGTAGCTCGTATGATATTTACGGCACTCGAATTTACAGATGAGAAACCTTTTAAAGATGTCCTTATGCACGGGTTGGTTCGTGATGCCGATGGTAAGAAAATGTCGAAATCACTTGGCAACGGGGTGGACCCGCTGGAAGTTATCGAGAAATATGGTACCGATGCAATGCGCTATATGATCTCGACAAGCAGCACACCGGGTCAAGACCTTCGTTTCCGTTGGGAACGGGTGGAACAGGCACGGAATTTTGCTAACAAAATTTGGAACGCTTCCCGCTTTGCATTAATGAATCTGGAAGGCTTTAAACATAGCGATATCGACATCAGTGGAGATTTAGGAACAGCGGATCGCTGGATTCTTCACCGTCTGAACGAAACTTCACGTGATATTACGCGTCTAATTGATGCCTATGAATTTGGCGAAACAGGTCGACTGCTCTATAATTTCATCTGGGACGACTTGTGTGATTGGTATATTGAGTTTGCGAAGCTGTCGCTTTACGGCGAGGATCAAGCTGCAAAGAAAAAGACCCAGTCTGTACTTGCCTATGTTCTCGATCGTACGATGCGTTTGATTCATCCATTCATGCCATTTATTTCGGAAGAAATTTGGCAGCATTTGCCGCATGAAGGCGAGACTGTTATGCTCTCCTCTTGGCCGACCTATGACGCTTCCTTGGAGAACAAAGAAGCTGTGGCTGAAATGGATCTGCTGATGGACGTTATCCGTGCCGTTCGTAATATCCGTGCTGAAGTAAATGTACCGATGAGTAAAAAAATAGAGCTGATGCTCAGTGCAGCCGATGCGAACGTACTGGGCATTGTTGAACGTAATGCGGATTATATCCGTCGCTTCTGTAACACCTCAGAGTACCAAGCTGCTCTTGGCCTTGAGGCCCCGGATAAAGCGATGACGGCCATCGTAACAGGAGTTGAATTGTATCTCCCGCTAGCTGGTCTGATCGATATTGAACAAGAGATCGCTCGCCTTGAAAAAGAAGTTCAACACTTGACCAGCGAGGTAGATCGTGTGGAGAAGAAGCTAAGTAATCAAGGCTTCGTTTCTAAGGCTCCAGCGAAAGTGATTGAGGAAGAACGGGCTAAGCAGGCGGACTATTCCGAGAAGAGAAACAAAGTACTCGCCCGCATTGAAGAACTGAAAGGCTAAGATAACTAATATAAGACCTGAAGGTGAGAAGCATGGGTAACCATAATGGGGCTGTTCAGTCAGCCCCTCTACTAAGATATGAGGAAGCAGTAGATTGGATTAACGGACTGATACCGTTCGGTATCCGGCCTGGTTTGGCACGTATTCAAGCATTGCTTGAACGGCTGGGAAATCCGCAGCGGCGTCTAAAGTTCATTCATGTTGCAGGCACGAATGGTAAAGGGTCGACCTGTGCTTATTTGACCAAGGTTCTTCTGCAAAGTGGATACGATGTTGGAACCTTTACGTCTCCTTACATTACGAAATTTACTAATCGGTTTCAGTTTAATGGGGAAGATATCTCTGAGGAGACATTGCTTAAGCAGGCAAACCGATTGCATCCGCTCGTTCAGGAAATTGCCGAAACGGAGCTTGGTTCTCCGACAATGTTTGAGGTATCCACGGCCCTTGCCATTTTGTATTATGCTGTGGATAGTGTCCCGGATGTTGTCGTGTGGGAAACGGGCCTTGGTGGAAGGATGGACGTGACAAATGTTGTACATCCGGTCATTTCAGTAATCACCAATATTGGTATGGATCATACGGATATTTTGGGAGAGACCGTCGCAGAGATTGCCTCGGAAAAAGCGGGAATTATTAAACCGGGTGTACCTGTTGTCAGCACGGTGACTCAGCCTGAAGCAATCAAAGTGTTGAAGGACACAGCTGAGCGGAACCGTTCGACACTGTATCTGGTAGGTGAGCAATTCTCTTATGAGCGGACGGGGGGCAATGAAGAGGGGCAGACTTTCCACTACTCGGGACCATTCCGCCATTTGGATATTGGCATAAGTATGCAGGGTGAGCATCAATGTGCGAATGCAGCCTGTGCAATGATGAGTCTTGAAGTGCTTCGTCATTATATGGCTTTTGTCATTGAGGATGAACATATCCAAGAGGGATTTCATGATACCAAGTGGGCTGGAAGATTGGAGCAGGTTAGCTCCTCTCCCCGGATTATTGTAGACGGGGCCCATAACCCGGAGGGAGCCGAATCCTTGGCCCATAGCCTTCCGAACATTTATAAATACCAGAATCTGAACTTAATGATGGGAATGCTGGCAAATAAGCATCATGAAACGTATTTGAAGCATATACTGCCTATAGTGGATACGCTTATCCTGACCGAACCGGATTTCCGGAGAAAAATGGACGCCAAGGCGTTAGGTGACATCGTAGAGCAGATAAAAGAGAAACACGCCAAACATACGCTGCAAATCATCATAGAACCAGACTGGAAAAACGCACTTGAATTGTTGAAGTCACGGACGGAAGCGGAGGATCTTGGGGTGGTGTCGGGCACGTTATATCTGATTGCCGACGTGCGTTCCAACCTCCTGGGCCTTTCCGATTCTGAAAAAGGTTGGTGATAACTGTTGAATGCTTCAGAACATGTTCATTTTATAGGAATTGGCGGCTACGGTATGAGCGCCATTGCAAGAGTTATGCTGGAAATGGGATACAAGGTCACGGGTTCTGACGTGGCATCCCAGGAATTGACGGAGAAATTGGCGGCTAAAGGCGCCAAAATATATATTGGCCACACAGCAGAGCAGGTACAAGGGGCTGATCTGGTCGTATATTCGACAGCCTTGTCCAGAGATAACGTGGAGCGGGTAGCTGCGGAACAGCAGAACATCCCGGTTCTTCATCGTGCTCAGATGCTAGCAAGACTGCTGAATGAAGGTAAGGGTGTTGCCGTAGCGGGAGCCCATGGCAAAACGACGACTTCTTCTATGATCGCGCTCGTTATGGAGGAGTGCGGAGTCGATCCGACCTTTATTATTGGTGGAGAAATTATGAATGTCGGTACGAATGCCAAGGCGGGCCAAGGCGAGTATGTGGTAGCCGAAGCAGATGAGAGTGACGGTTCATTCCTGCAATATCACCCGTGGCTTGGTGTCGTTTTAAACATAGAAGCCGATCACTTGGAGAACTATGATGGTGATTTTGATCGTTTAAAGGCAGCTTATGTGCAGTTCCTGACTCAAACCAGAGAAGACGGCACTGCGGTTGTATGTGCGGACGATCAGAACATACAAGCTATACTGCCGGAGCTCAATCGTGTAGAAGTGACCACTTATGGAATTCATGCCGACGCGGAATATATGGCCAGCGATCTGGTACTTGGAGATCGTCATGTTTCCTTTACGATGTCTCATAAGGGGCAGGTTCTGGGAACAGTTGAGCTGTCGGTTCCGGGGAAACATAACGTGTATAACGCGATGGCTACAGTGATAACCTGTTTAAAGGCTGGCGTACCGTTTGAGGATATCGTAAAAGGTATCTTCAAATTTAACGGGGCCAAGCGCCGCTTTCAGGTGCTGGGCGAAACGGATGATATACTCGTGATTGACGATTATGCCCATCATCCCACTGAAATCGAAGCTACAATCAGTGCAGCAAAAGCGACCGGAAAACGCATCATTGCTGTGTTTCAGCCGCAACGTTACTCCAGAACCTTTTTCTTGCTTGATGCATTTAGCCGTGCTTTCGGGGAGGCAGATGAAGTAATTATCACAGATATTTATTCACCGGCTGGCGAGAAGCAGATTGAAGGCATAAGCTCTGCCAGATTGGTTGAATTGATTGTAGAGAACAGCAATGCAGGAGCAAGATACCTTCCTTCCAAAGAAGAAGTTCTTCATGACCTAAAAGGACGAGTGAAACCAGGTGATCTTGTCTTGACTATGGGTGCGGGGGACATTTGGAAAGTTGGGGCTGCATTGGCGCAATCCTTGAAAGAAAATAAGTAAGTCTAATAACAAAATGAGTTCATATTTCATTCGATACCCGCATGTCCTGTTATTTTATACAGGATGTGCGGGTGTTGTTTGTTTTCAGTTTGTCCGCATCCGCACATAACTTTCCTGAATCTATCATATAGGTAGTTATAGATAAGGAGACAAGTGAGGTGTGCAGTGGAATGAACAAAGCGCGTATGACAATAAGGTTTGAGCGTGAAACTCCCAATGGACAAGACAGCGGACATAAAAGAGAAGTACATACCAGATCCCGCCTGCAGCCTGACATTGATACGGGGAGTGTAAGCGATGACTTTGAGCAGGACTTTTTCCGGGAAGAAGTACAGTCACCTTCATACCAAGAGGTAGGAGATGAGGATTTCCGTGTTATACCGCTGCCTGTTGAATTGCTGGATAATCGTAATCCAAATCTTAATGTTAATCAAAACAATCGCTTTGAGAATTTCCGTGTTAACGGTCGCTTGGCATCGGAGAAACGGCGAATGGAGCAACAGTACGACCATGAGCGTTATGAGGATGAGTGGAGCTACGATAGACCGGAGCGGCCTTACATTGAGAATGTGAATTCAGAGTATCCCGAAATCGATGAGTATTCGTCAGAACATGATTTTATTCATGATTCGCTCGATGGTAAGAACAGAGATCAGTCATACCTGGTAGTTGAACAAGTTCCCTCTAACACCAGGAATGATTACGGATACTATCGCTCTAAGAAACCAAACTCTGTGTGGAAGCTTGCAGGGTCTATTACAGGTGCGATTGTCACGGGATTGCTGTTTGGAACGGTTGTATTGTCGATGTTTAACGGCGGGGATTCCGGTAAGGATTACACAACCATAGAGAGTAGCCAAGGGACGGGGATTTTACCTCCAGAAAATGCAGCTGTAAACGGGGAGATTAACGATCAGGAAGCAGCATCTGTATCTGTTTCGATCCCTCAGCAGACCTTCTACATGCTACAGTATGGCGTTTTCAGCACAGCAGAAAGAGCAGAGCAGGCTAAGGGTGAACTGACTCAATCCGGTATTGCGGCCTTTGGAGATTCCTCTGCGGAGAACCGCGTATACGCCGGTGTGTCACCGGATCGAGAGCAGGCGAAACTGCTTAGCAGTCAGTTGAAAGGTGAAGGTGTTGAGCTTTATGTCCGGGAGATCGTATTACCTGGTGCCCAATCTGCTGTATTTGCCGGGGAGGCGGCCGCGCTTGACATTTTCTTTGAAGTGAGTGGTGATCTGGCGGCCAACCTCAGCTCTCTATCAGCATCCTTATTGGGTCAGGAAACCCCCGGACCGGTGGACGCAGAGACCATGAAGACGATTACTGGTCTTCATCTTCAGTGGACAGAAGCAGTAAAGCTTGTATCTCCTGGAATGAGTCTGGAGACAGGGGCAAGCCTTAAAACTATGGAGCAGGAAATGAGCGGAGCTATTACAGCGTTGACAGAATACAACAAAAATCGATCTAAGGGGCATTTGTGGGAAATTCAAGCAGGAATGATGAACTACATCATGAGTCAAAGGAAGCTTGTGGAAAGCTTCTAGTCCTAAAACCGCAAACGACCGCAGAAATCCGGCAGGGGAACTGGAAATAGTTCCCCAAGCCGGATTTCTGTTTGTATTGCTTACCGATTCACCGTATAATAATTAGGGTGTCAAAAAATGGCGAGGGAAGAGGACGAATGAAGAAAAACGCAGGAGTGCTTATCTTGTTTATACTGCTGGGGTGGCTAACCGGAACTTGGATTGCAAAATTGCTGCTGCCTGTCAAAGCTCTTTCTTTTCTAACTACTTCTACAACATTGAAGTGGTCGCCCGAAGCTAATTTGGACATCATAAATTATGATATTAACATTGAATTCAAACTTTGCCTGCTGGGCTTGATCGGAATGATTACGGCGGTTTGGCTGTATCGCAGGCTCTAACAACAAAGGAGACATTCCCTCGTGAAAGAGAAGGCATCGCGACATATCATACTGGCGTCAACTTCTCCACGGCGTCAAGAATTAATAGCTTCACTTCGGTTACCATTTGAAATCATGCCGAGTGATGCCAATGAAGACACACCCTTCGGCTGGGAACCCAGCATGGTTGTAGAGACCCTTTCGCTGCGCAAGGCAGATGCAGTGTACCGGAAGCTGTCCGAATCGGACAGTAATGCAATCATCGTGGGGAGTGACACGATTGTCGTACTAGAGGGTGATATACTTGGGAAACCGACGGATGATAAAGATGCCGTACGAATGCTTTCCATGCTTCAGGGGCGTACTCATCAGGTGTATACAGGCGTAGCCTGCGTGGATGCCTTGACCGGACAGAGTATTGTTCGCCACCGGATAACGTCTGTAAGCATGAAGCCGTTAAACGATGAACAGATCATGTCCTATGTACGGAGCGGCGAACCTGTGGACAAAGCCGGCGCTTATGCCATTCAAGGCCTCGGTGCTGCTATTGTGAACAGCATTGAGGGTGACTACTTCAATGTCGTAGGGCTGCCGATATCCTTGCTTAGTGATATGCTTTCAGAGATGGGAATGGATGTATTATCTTAATTTTAGATTTTGGCCGTGTTTATGATTTAGACACAGGAAAAGAGGGGAATATATGGAGTCGCCCGCATTTCTGCTGCGCGACATCCCCCATGAAGAACGACCAAGAGAGCGCATGATGTCTTATGGGGCGAGCGCCTTGAGTCATGCTGAGCTGCTAGCGATATTATTAAGGACGGGAACTAGGCAAGAATCCGCCATCCACGTGGCACAACGGATCTTGAAGCAGGTAGGCAGTATCCGTCAACTCGTTGACCTCAGCATTGAAGAATTAACACAGATTAAAGGAATCGGAATCGCTAAAGCCGTACAGCTGAAGGCGGGTATCGAACTCGGACGACGATTGGTCAGTTCGAGACATATGGAGCCGGTGATTATACGCAGTCCGCGTGATGCCGCGGAACTGTTGAGCGAACAGCTGCGCTATCTCCAGAAAGAGCATTTTGTTTGTCTTTTTTTAAATACGAAAAATCACGTCATAGCCCAAGAAACGCTTTCCATGGGAAGCCTTAATGCCTCCATTGTTCATCCTCGCGAGGTGTTTAGAGCCGCAATCAAATGCAGCAGTGCGTCTTTGGTTTGTGCACACAACCACCCAAGCGGCGATCCTACACCGAGTCCAGAAGACATATCCCTGACCTCCCGTTTGGTAGAAGCTGGGAATATTATTGGAATTGATGTATTGGACCATTTGATTATTGGAGATGGAGCGTTTGTAAGTTTGAAGGAACGGGGCCTGATGTAATATAATAGTTCAGATTGAGAAGGAAAGGGAGTTTGCAGCATGTTTGGTGGTTTCACGAAAGATTTAGGAATTGATTTGGGGACGGCTAATACACTTGTCTATGTCCGTGGAAAAGGAATTGTCGTTAGAGAGCCCTCTGTGGTAGCTCTGCGTACCGATACAAAAACGATTGAGGCGGTTGGTGAATCCGCGAAGAAGATGATTGGACGTACACCAGGCAACATTCGTGCAATTCGTCCGATGAAGGACGGCGTTATTGCCGACTTTGATACAACCGCAACCATGATTAAATATTTTTTACGTCAGGCGCAGAAGCAGCGTTCCGTATTTCCACGTCATCCGAACGTAATGGTATGTGTACCATCAGGCATTACTGCGGTGGAGCAGCGCGCTGTGGAGGACGCTACGAAGCAGGCGGGAGCTCGTGAAGCATACACGATTGAGGAGCCTTTTGCAGCAGCAATCGGTGCAGATCTTCCTGTTTGGGAGCCGACTGGCAGCATGGTCGTTGATATCGGCGGTGGTACTACAGAGGTTGCCGTAATTTCACTTGGCGGAATCGTTACAAGTCGTTCCGTACGTGTGGCCGGGGATGAAATGGATGATTCCATCATTTCTTATATCAAGCGCCAGTACAACCTGATGATCGGGGAGCGTACCTCTGAGCAATTGAAGATGGAAGTGGGATCTGCGATGCCGCTTGAAACGGTGGAGACGATGGAAATCCGGGGCCGTGACCTGGTAACAGGTTTGCCTAAGACGATTACAATCACTTCCGATGAAATTAGCGAAGCTTTGGCAGATACCATTAATGCCATTGTGGACGCTGTGAAAGTAACGCTTGAGAAATGTCCACCGGAACTGGCTGCCGACATTATGGACCGCGGAATTGTACTGACCGGAGGCGGAGCGCTGTTGCGCAACTTGGACAAACTGCTTGCTGAAGAGACAGGTATGCCTGTCATCGTAGCTGAAAATCCGCTGGATTGTGTAGCGATTGGTACGGGGAAAGCGCTCGATAATATTCATCTGTTTAAATCCCGCAGCAGCTCTGCCGTCCGTTCGAAACGGTAGTCAGGACAATGTGTGTCAACCCCTGGTATGTGGGAGAGAAAACAGTAACGTTAGAGGGTGTTGAAAACTGTTTAAGCTGCTAGGTAACAAACGATTGTTTATTATGCTGATCGGGCTGGTAACGTTTATTGCACTTATGGGATTTACGCTTGGTCCACGGATGGGGTTATCCTGGCCTGAGAAGTTTATGAGGGATACAGTAGGTTTTGTACAAGGTGTTTTTTACAAGCCCGCTTCTTACATAGCGGGCTTCTTTGAAGATGTACGTGACATGAAAGAAGTGTATGAAGAGAACGAACGTCTGAAGAAGGCTGTGGCGCAGTATGCGCGTGAGAGCGCAGAGTACAATCTTATCAAGAATGATAATAAAGATTTAAAGAATAAACTTAAGTTTACAGAAGCTCAAAAGCAAAGGTACGAGTATGATTACCGTCCGGCTAATGTGTTAAGTGTGAATCAGGACCCGAACAACCATACGCTGGTCATCGATTTAGGAGCTAAGGACGGAGTCCGCCTAAACATGTCCGTTACCTCTGTCGAGGGTATGGTCGGGGTTATAAGCCATGTCGGTAATTTCACCTCTACCGTAAAACTGCTGACGACGCTTGATCCACAGGACGCTAAGCGACAGCAGATCGCAGCTACCGTCTCTAACAAGGACACGTTTGGAATTATTGAAAGTTACGACAAAAAGACGAAAATGCTGAAAATGACCCGGATTCCGGAGGACGATCCAGTCAAAGTAAAAGATTTGATCGTTTCATCTGGTAACGGAGGGGTCATCCCTCGCGGGATGATTATCGGTACGGTTGAGAGTGTCGAGGTCGGAGAATTTGGTCTGAACAAAACGGCCACCATTAAACCGGCTGCAAGCTTCCAAGACTGGAAAACACTTCTTGTCGTGTTCACGCCTGAGGAGCCTAAAGGATGAAGCGCCATCAGGTTTTGATTCTGCTGTTGTTTCTTTTGTTTATTTTACAGGGGACGGTAGGTTTTTGGCTTACGCCAAGCTCGCTGCAGGGCAAAATCACGCCTAACTTTATGTATGTTGCCATTCTGTTTGCGACCATATACCATCACCGTCACACCGGCCTAGTACTTGGCCTCGTGTTCGGGATGCTCCATGACGTAGTCTATTACGGTGAAATGATCGGTACGTACTCATTCGCAATGGGGGTATCGGCATATATAATGGGACTTTTATTTAAAACGCCGAGGGCTCCATTGCCGGTTATGATGACGGTAGTCATATTGGGCAGCTTACTGCTGGATAGCACGCTATTTGGGATCTATAAGTTATTCCGGATCAATCCGGATTCTTATAACTGGGCCCTGCTGAATCACATGCTTCCCAATCTTCTGATTCATTTTGCATTTGCCTTGATGATTTATGTACCTCTTCGGAAACAGTTTGAGCTGCTTGCCAAAGCTCCGAAGAGAAGCAAGGCTTCTTGACCGTCAATCCGACATTTTACGAAGACTAGCAGGAACTTGAAGGTCCGAGCGCGAAATGTATGAAGATGGGAGGGACAGGCTTATGGCTGTAAAATCCAATCATGTAACGATTAAGGGCATCAAAGATGGCCTGGTATTCCTGCTTGACGATCAATGTGAGTTAGAAGAACTGCTCAGCGAGCTTCGCTATAAACTTGAGCATAGTCATCAAAATATTTTGACCGGACCTATTATTCATGTGGATGTTAAACTGGGATCTCGGCGTATTTCCGAAGAAGAGAAGCAGTCTATTCTTGACATACTGAAGCAGAAGGGGAATCTGCTGATACGTACAGTGGAATCGCCGCCCCCCGAGCCGGAAGATGAGGTAGTATCAGGTCCGGTCGTTAAAACTGGCATGGTCCGATCCGGACAAGTTCTGCACCACAAAGGAGATTTGCTCTTCTTGGGTGATGTAAACCCTGGTGGGACGATTACGGCAACTGGAGATATATACATACTGGGTGCTCTTCGTGGAACGGCACATGCCGGCATCGAGGGAAATGAGGATGCAATTATCGCTGCCTCTTATCTAGCTCCCACCCAGCTTCGTATTTCAGATATGATCAGCAGACCGCCGGATGAGTGGGAAACACGGGAAACGGTCATGGAGTTTGCGTATTTGCAAAACGGAAGTATGCAGATAGACAAGATCAGTAACATTGTTCGATTGGGCCGGGATTTTAATGTGTTTAAAGGGGTGTAGAATATGGGAGAGGCAATCGTCATAACATCAGGCAAAGGCGGAGTCGGAAAAACGACTACTTCGGCGAACATCGGCACGGCTCTGGCACTTCTGGGCAAAAAAGTGTGTCTGGTAGACACCGATATCGGTCTTCGTAATCTCGACGTAGTTATGGGTCTGGAAAACCGAATCATTTATGACCTGTGCGACGTCGCCGAAGGGCGCTGCCGTCTCAATCAGGCGCTTATCAAGGATAAACGCTTTGACGAGCTTTATATGCTGCCTGCTGCCCAAACCAAGGACAAGAACGCCATTTCGCCTGATCAGGTGAAGGATATTGTCTTGGAACTGAAGAAGGACTACGAATACATTATTATCGATTGTCCTGCAGGAATTGAGCAGGGATTTAAGAACGCCATTGCCGGGGCGGACAAGGCTATCGTGGTAACCACACCGGAGAATGCTGCAGTGCGTGACGCTGATCGTATAATCGGATTGCTCGAGAGCTCCCATGTGGAATCTCCGAAGCTAGTGGTTAACCGGATTCGTCCGAACATGGTTAAGTCAGGTGATATGTTAGAGATCGAAGATGTACTGCAAGTGCTGAATATTGATCTGATCGGTATCGTTCCAGACGATGAGATGGTGATCAAGGCAGCGAACCTTGGAGAGCCGACGGTTATGAACCCAGATTCTCCAGCGGCTATAGCTTATAGAAACATTGCTCGCCGTATTCTAGGGGATACCGTTCCACTAATGCAGATTCATCAGAAAAAAGGGATGTTTACAAAGTTCAAGAAATTTTTCGGTATGGGGTAATAGTATATTCTTATTTTTTTGACTGGCCGGTGCAGAATACTGCACTGGCTTTTTTCTTGCAGGAAAACCGAGATCCACTCTTGGCGATGGCTTGTTCTAAACATCTTTCTTGTCCTCATAAGATAGAGTAAAACAAGCCCCAAGGGGGAGAGTATTTTGGACATTAAAACATCTGTAAAACACAGGAGAGAAGCACGAATCCGTGAACTATTGAATGAAAATCTGACGGAAGAGAGTACGAGATTGAATACTATCCGTTCCAATCCGGTTACTAACGCCTCCAGTAAACCTGTTCTTCGGCAGAATACATTTCAAGAGCCTGTTCATACCGGACCGGAAATCGAACGGGATCCCGAAAAAATGTGGAAACAAGGTCACCGCGGATGGTATGACAATGTCACGGAGCCTGTGATTCCTCCTCGTAATTCATCTTTTACAGCAGGGTTGATGCGGCGCTTCGCGGCGAGCGTCCTTTTATTCGGAGCGGTTTGGGGGATTTTCTCGGTCCATGAACCCTGGGCTTTGCGGGCACAAGGGTATATTGTAGAAGGCTTAAGCCGAGAAATGGACTTTCAGGCCGCTCAAGTATGGTATGAAGAACACTTTGGCGGTCCACCCTCATTTATTCCGATATTTGGCCAAAGTGATCAGGATACAACAAAGGTAAATGCATCGGCTACATTGGTACCACCGTTGAAAGGACAGCTTGTGCAATCCTTTGCGATTGACCTCAAAGGAATTCTCATAGTGCCTGAAGGGGATTCGCTCTCCTCTCGTGAGGTTAAAAGCGTAGAAACGGGCCGAGTTCTGGAAGTTAAGAAACTTCCGGATTCAAGCGTTACGGTTACAATCCAGCACACAGGGGAAAGAACCGCTCAATACAGCAGGCTTTCGGCATCTGACTTGAAGGTGAATGATTGGGTTCAAGGCGGAGATGTCGTTGGTACATTGCCGCTAGTACAGTCTGATGGAGACCAGTCTGCCCTTTACTTTATGTTAAAAGACGGAGACCGCAGCGTGGATCCGACGGAAGTGATTTCATTTGATTAGCATCCGGGGTACTGTTCTGTCTCTACATCCTCTTTTTGTTATCGTTATGTTGGCCTCCGTTATAACTGGTCGTTTCTTGGAATTGCTTACTTTATTTGTTATCGTGTTCATACATGAGCTGGGTCATGCAGGTGCTGCTATAGCTATGGGTTTTAAAGTGCGGTCTATTCAAATGCTGCCGTTTGGCGGTGTTGCAGTGATTGAGGATGACGGACGAATGAATGCCGCACGAGAATTGATCATCGCATTGGCCGGTCCTCTTCAGAATGGAATTATGATAGGAATTGCATGGTTATGTCAGGCGGCCGGTTGGGGAGACGGCCCCTTTTTGTCCTATGTGATACAGGGGAACTTGATTATTGCACTGTTTAATCTCCTTCCAGTTCTGCCTTTGGATGGAGGGAAAGTAATGCAGGCTCTTGTCAGTTTGCTCCTTCCCTATCATGCAACGCTATTATGGACTGCTCGTGCCGGAATGATCTGCAGTTTGTTTATGATTGGCTATGGGCTTTCTCCACTGCTTTCCGGCGGCGGTATAAAGCTGAATCTGTTACTGATAGGTCTTTTTTTGGCTTATTCGAACTTTGAGGATCACCGTAATGTCCCTTACCGTTTTATGCGTTTTCTTGTGAACCGGAATGGATTATATGAACATCAGCAGGAAAGTATCGGAACTGCTCAGCCAATAGTTGCAGATTCTTCGAAACCTTTGGATGATATTATGCGTTTATTTAAAAGAGAGAAGTATCATTTGATTTACGTTATGAACCGCCGGGGAGGTTTAATGGCTGTCGTACCGGAGCAGCATGTCATTGCCTCTTTTTTTGCGTCTAACAGGCCCCCTTGGTATGCTTGATTTTGTTCAAAAGAAATATTGTACAGGAATTCACTATGTAATATATCCCGTCTGAGCTGACTCGTGATAGGATTGTACAGTAGATTAGTCTTCCATAAAGAGGTGAAGCCATGAAACAAATGATTGTTCACTGTGAACCGGATACCATTCAGATGGCCCTCATCGAAGATGGCAGGCTCGTAGAATATGCAGCAGAGCGAGGTCGGGAACAAAGTGTCGTTGGAAGTTTTTATAAAGGAAGAGTGGTCAATGTGCTTCCAGGCATGCAGGCGGCCTTTGTTGATATTGGATTGAAAAAGAATGCTTTTTTATATGTGGATGATGTTCTTCATCCACATTTAGAGAAACAGCCCAAGAACAAACCATCCATTGCGGAACTGCTCTCTGTGGGACAAGAATTGGTTGTCCAGGTTATGAAAGAACCAAGGGGAGGCAAAGGGGCAAGGGTAACAACCCACTTCTCCCTGCCTGGCAGGTGTATGGTGTTTATGCCAAAGTCCGATTATGTGGCCGTGTCCAAGAAAATACAGCGAGAAGCTGAAAGAATGCGTCTCAAAATGATCGGTGAGCGATTAAGGAGCGGGGAAGAGGGTATTATTATGCGTACCGTATCCGAGGATGAACCTGTTGAATCCGTTGCGGGAGATTTGGAGATGCTGCGGATGGAGTGGGAGCGGATTATCGAACGCGCGCATACATCGGAATCCCCTGATCTTCTGCATCGCGATTTGGGGATTCTTCAAAGGTTTCTCCGGGATGCCTTTGATCCGCTGAATGATGAATTGATCATAGACCGTGAACGGGATGCGAAAGAAGCGGAATGTTATTTATCCGATTTGGTACCTGGAGTTAAACCTCAAGTACGGGTATACGAGGGGAAAAATCATATTTTTCAAGCATACGGTGTAGAAGAACAGTTAAAATCGGGTTTTTCCCGGCAAATCTCACTCCCGGGTGGAGGGACGATCGTTGTCGATCAGACCGAGGCACTTACCGTTATTGACGTTAATACAGCGAAGTATATTGGCGGAGATAATTTTGAGGATACAGTCACCCGGACCAATCTACTTGCTGCCCGTGAAATTGCGAGAATCATCCGGCTTCGGGACATCGGTGGTATTATTATTGTAGATTTCATCGATATGGAAGAGGAAGAGCATAGACACGAGGTTATTGCCGCAATGGAAGCGGGCATCCGTAAGGACCGGACCAAAAGTTTTGTGGTAGGTTGGACGAAGCTTGGACTGCTTGAAATGACTCGCAAGAAGGCACGAGAAAGCTCGGCCGCCCCCTACTCTAGAACTTGTACATCCTGTGGTGGGACAGGCATAATGTAAGTGTGGTAGGTATTGACGGAATCATGGGCAATATGATATGATCTTCAGGTATGTGTTTAGTGAGCAATTGCTGCACATGCTGTAACCGCTCCGATCGGGTATACAAGGACGGTCATTATATGATTGGACACCTGAATTAGGCGAGTCTGAGACATGAGGAGGTGCAAGCAAATGTACGCTATTATCGAAACAGGTGGTAAACAATACAAAGTTCAAGAAGGCGATGTATTGTTCATCGAGAAGCTGAATGCAGGTGACGGAGAAAGCGTGACTTTCGACCGTGTACTGGCCGTTTCTAAAGAGGACGGTTTGGTAGCAGGTACACCAGTTGTTTCTGGTGCAACTGTAACTGCGAAAGTGGAGAAACACGGTAAAGGCCAGAAGGTCGTTGTATTCAAATACAAACCGAAGAAAAACTACCACAAAAAGCAAGGTCATCGTCAACCTTATACAAAAGTAACCATCGAGAAAATCCAAGCGTAAGAAGGTGCGGTAATGATTACTGTACAGATTACGCGTAAGGAAAACGGCCGAATCCATGGCTTTGAAGTCAAGGGACATGCAGGTTATGCTCCCCGCGGACAAGATATCGTGTGCGCTGGTGTATCCAGTGTTACGGTGGGAACGGTAAACTCCATTGAGGCGTTAACCGGTACCGTTATGGAGACCAAGATGAAGGGCGGCTTTCTCAGCGGTATTGTTCCGCCTGTGGAAGACGAATCGGTGTCTGGTCAGGTGCAGTTGCTTCTCGAATCTATGGTTCTGATGTTACGAGGAATTGCAGATTCATACCGTGAGTATATTCAAATACAAGAACAGAATACTAAAAGAAGGAGGTAGACAACATGTTGAAATTGGATCTTCAGTTATTCGCATCGAAAAAAGGTGTAGGTTCCACAAAGAACGGTCGTGATAGCCAAGCGAAACGTTTGGGCGTGAAACGTGCAGACGGTCAACTCGTGACTGGTGGCAGCATCTTGGTTCGCCAACGCGGAACGAAAATTCACCCAGGCACAAACGTGGGCATCGGTAAAGACGATACTTTGTTTGCGAAAGTCGAAGGCGTTGTGAAATTCGAACGTTGGGGTCGTGATCGCAAGAAAGTGAGCGTCTACCCGGTTGAGGTCGCTCCTGTAGCGGCTGCAGTGGAAGCGTAAATCGTTTCTTAAACGGCTTACAGATTAAGAAGTCTCCGGCAACTATGCCGGGGCTTCTTTTTTTTGAAGAAAATAGCAATAAACTTGAATACGAGTGATGAATCCCTGCTAAAGACTATGGTATACTGTGGTTTGGTGAAAGTAACCGATTGTTGTGGAGGAACGGGGAGAAACGATGAATTCCTGGAAATGGATAGCGGCTGGTATTGGATTATCATCCGTGCTGCCTGCAGCCTGGATGTTATGGAATCCTACGTATGCAGCCGGAATAATATTGACAATTTGGTCTGCAGCCGCCTCGTTCGGTGCTGCTTGGTATGCCCGGCGTACAGAAGTACAGAGACAGCGAACGAACCAGAAAAGCTTGGAGCAGAACGCCATTCAGACACTGAACCACCACCGTCACGATTGGATGAATGAGCTTCAAATTTTATATGGATATATTCAACTGGGGAAGCTTGATAAATCAGTGCAATGTGTGGAAAGAATAAAGGAACGTATGCTGCAGGACAGTAAAATTTCGAAACTGGGCATTCCTTCGTTGGTTCTTTATCTTCATTCATATCGAACGTTTAACACCGGGTTACAATTGGATGCTGATGTTGTGGATTTTGTCCAATTGGATGGGAAGTTGACGACCGAGGCTGAGGAGAATTTTACGCAGTCCATTATGGAAGTTGTGCAGGCATACCAAATTGGTGGGCACTCAACATGGGAAGATGACCGGCTGTTGACTCTGACATTTATGGAACAGGGAGAAGAATTGATTGCTGAATTCGATGGAGAAGGTTTTTTCGGTGATCAAGACAGCTTAAAGCAGAAGATACAACTTGCAGTACATGACAAAGGTATCCGGATGGAGCAGATCCATACGGACAATACGACATATCGGCTCTGTTTACCGTATGTGACTTGAGGAAGGTGAATCCATGTTTGTAGATAAAGCAAAGATTTATGTCAAAGGCGGAGACGGCGGAGATGGTCTTATTGCGTTTCGCCGTGAGAAATATGTGCCTGAGGGCGGTCCTGGCGGAGGAGATGGCGGCAAGGGTGGAGATGTGATCTTCCGCGTCGATGAAGGACTCCGTACACTAATGGATTTCCGTTACCAGCGGCACTTTAAAGCGAAACGGGGAGAGAAAGGCCGGAACAAAAGCCAGCATGGGGCTAACGCCGAAAGTATGGTTGTAAGAATTCCTCCGGGAACGGTGCTTCTTGATGACGATACAGGAGAAGTCATTGCGGATATGACCCGCCATGGACAACAGGTTGTTGTTGCTCGCGGTGGACGGGGCGGACGAGGGAATATTCGTTTTGCCACACCGAATAATCCGGCGCCTGAGCTTGCTGAGAATGGTGAAGAAGGCCAAGAACGCTATGTCGTTATGGAGCTGAAGGTGATGGCTGATATCGGGCTCGTCGGTTTTCCGAGCGTTGGTAAGTCTACACTGTTGTCAGTCGTTTCGGCAGCACAGCCTAAGATTGGTGCGTATCACTTTACAACGATTACTCCTAATCTGGGCATGGTTGATGTTGGGGATGGACGAAGTTTCGTGATGGCAGACCTTCCGGGACTGATTGAAGGTGCGCATGAAGGAGTAGGACTCGGACATGAATTCTTACGTCATGTGGAACGGACACGTGTCATCATCCATGTTGTGGACATGTCGGGTTCCGAAGGAAGAGATCCATTCGAAGACTGGCAGAAGATTAATGAAGAGATCAGATTGTACAACCCGACATTGGCAGAGCGACCTCAAATCGTTGCAGCTAACAAAATGGACATGCCTGAATCGGAAGAGAACCTGGAAGCGTTTCGTGAACAAGTGAAGACCGTGCGGCCGGATCTCGAGATTATGCCAATTTCATCGCTGACGCGCAAAGGCATTCAGGAACTCTTGTATCGTGCAGCTGCTATTTTGGACGAGATTCCAGAAGAGCCTGTAGTTGAAGATGTCGCCGCGATTGCAGAGCGTAAAGTATATAAATTTGATAAAAAGGATGACAATGCGTTTACAATTACTCGTGATAACGAGATGTATGTCGTGCATAGCGAACGCATCGAGCGTATGCTTAAGCGGATGCAGATGAACTCGCATGATGCGATTCTGAAGCTTGCCCGTACTCTCCGTCATATGGGAGTCGATGAGGAGCTTCGCCGTCGCGGTGCGACCGAAGGCACTCTGGTCCGCATTGGAGATTTTGAATTTGAGTTTGTAGAAGGCAGCAGTTATTACTAAAGACCATACCGCTTAACTCTAATCATGGGTTAAGCGGTATTTTTATTATTTTCCAATTTTTTGACCCAAAATGTCCCGATTTTCGTATACAATAATGTAGTAAATAAGTACCTAATTAAAATAGATCTTAAGATGTGCTGAACTGATGTAAAAGGAGTGCGAAAGATGGCTATCATTGAGGTTATTAAATACGACGGACCGCCGGGAGTTTTCGCTTGGCGTTATCCCAATCAGGAGCTTGGCACGTGGACCCAATTGATTGTAAATGAATCACAGGAAGTCATTTTTTTTAAAGGTGGTCAAGCTCTGGATTTGTTTACAGCAGGACGCCATACGTTAAATACGGCGAATATTCCGATTTTATCAAACATTGTGAATCTTCCTTTTGGCGGAAAGTCGCCTTTTTCTGCTGAAGTTTGGTTCGTTAATAAGCTTCGTTCGCTGGATGTAAAGTGGGGAACGAATTCACCTATCCAGCTTCAGGATCCTAAATACAACATTATTGTATCGCTGCGGGCTTTCGGCCAATTTGGTGTGCAGATTGAAGATTCACGCAAGTTTCTGCTCAAAATGGTGGGGACGCTTCCATCATTTGATCAGAATACTCTGGTTAAATATTTTCGAGGCGTGCTCATGTCGAACATTCATGAAATCATATCCTCGTATATCGTTCATAAAAAAATCAGTGTGGTGGAAATCAACGCCTACGCTGCCGAAATATCCAAACATATTCATGGGGCTATTGCTCCTGCTTTCCAAGACATCGGGCTGTCTTTGCTAAACTTTTATGTGGATTCGATCAATATCCCGGATAACGATCCAGCCGCGATTCGTTTAAAAGAAGCATTAGCTAAAAAAGCGGAAATGGACATTATCGGTTATACATATCACCAGGAGCGATCCTTTGACACGTTGGAAGGTGTAGCGAAAAACCCCGGGTCAAACTCCGGATTCATCGGTGCTGGACTTGGTGTAGGGATGGGACTCGGAATGGTTAACCCCATGTATGATGCAATGAACCGTATAAGCGGAGAAGTAAATATTCAAGGATCGGGCGATTTGGCCGTAGCGCAAAAAGCCTGTTCCAAGTGCGGTAATCTAAATCATTCAGAAGCGGTTTATTGTTCCGGATGTGGTCAACCCGTCCGCACAGGACAGCAAGATACTGCAGCTATGATGATGTGCAGTGATTGCGGCAATCCAATTCCCCCCAATTCAAAGTTTTGCCTCCACTGTGGTGATCCGTATCATCCATGTCCGTCCTGTGGACAAGATGTGGCCGTTGATGCAGAATCATGCAGTAGCTGTGGGAAGTTCATGCCTAGGCCTTGTCGTGAATGTGGTGAACCGCTCAATGAACAGGCAAAATTCTGTCCAAGCTGCGGAAGCAGTACTGTTCTCAAATGTGGTAGCTGTGATCATGAAATCAAGCCAGGGCAAAAATTTTGCATGGAATGTGGAAATAAACTGACGTAAAGCGAGGGAACAGTTTGACTAAAAGGGTTGATATAAGAAATTGGATTTCGGGTGCCGGGGTACTACTGCCGCTGATAACAATACTGCTGTTTGGTTTTATCGGAAACGGAGCTGAAACAAGAACGCTACATCCATGGATATCCGGAGCGGCAGCCGCGTGTGCAGAGGGGATGATCCTATTTTTTATGTTTCGTATGGTAAGTGGTACGGATCGGTTTGCTGTTCGTGCACCTTTTTATATTGCTTCTAGTGTCGTAATCGGTATTTATGCTCTTACTGTGCTCCTTGAAATTGTGCTCTTCGGGTATATGTTTAGGTTAACGGTGAATGCATATCTATCTATTCACTTGATTACATTCTTCTTAACCGCAGGTGTGCTTGGTCTTGTATCTCTAGTCGGCAAGTATGCCATGTCTCAGGAAAATAAAGAAAGTTCGTCCCTGTCCACTCAGAAAGAGGCTGTCGCATGGATTGCATCCATCCGCGAACAACTATCCGGACTTGCATTGGAGCAGGGTAGCGTCTTAAACAAGCTTCTGCTTGAGCTGGAAGAAAGCTTCCGTTACAGCGATCCGATAACGCACCAATCTCTTTATGCCATCGAGGACATCATACGGCAAAGAATCAGTGTACTCGAGGATCAAGTGAAACTAATAACAGGAGCCGAGCATGATCTTCAAGATATATTAGCTGAAGAGACCATTCAACAAATACACGAGATTCTAACAATATTAATGGAACGCAATACTCAGTTGGTTCGGTTAAAAGCCGGTACTTCATAAGTCATATAACAAGCGATTGACAGGAGGGTTTGAAAGAATGAAGACCGTAACTCCGGTGGAATCAATAGAAAATCACAAGTATTCGGTTACTAAGCTGGATGCTCTAATCTTTATGGGAACGTTATTGTTTTTCCCGGTGTTTCTTCCGCTGGGGGTACTCCGTATATTATTGACACATCGTCATAATTATCGGAGGGGATATAATTTTAGAATGCTGTCCGTTCAACTGGTCATCAGCTTTATTGTTGTTATGTTCTTCGGAATGATCGGATACAATGATCTGCCAGCTGAAGAGAGGGTACAAGCAGTTCAAGATTATATGATCATTTTCGGCATTATATTTATGGTTCCGGTGGCGGTGCTCGTGTTCTTTGAAATAAAAGAAAAGAGTCGCTTTGTCCGATTGATGCAGCTGTATAAGGAATTGATACTTGATCATCAGATTATCCGGATTCATGAGATCGCTGAGAGGTCCCGACAAAAGCCGAAACACGTTATCGATGATCTGCAGTACATGATCGATCATAAACTTCTGCCTTTCGGTACGGTTGGGAATGGAATAGTGGAGCTAAAACCGCTTCCTTCTATAATCAAAAGAGAGGTGCAGGCTCCGTATAGTGCCGGTGAGAATGTTATTAATATCAACTTTGGTCAAAACCACAGATTAGAGAATGATATGGATACGTCAACAGCATCCGAGTCTAAACTTCCGAAAACAATGGAATGCCCCGGCTGCGGTGCCAAAACGACGATCAATCCTAAGGAAGCTAAGGAATGCGATTACTGCGGGAGTATGGTGATTTATGCATAGATTTGTTTGGAGGTTTAGAGATTGGAAAATATTACGCCCTTGAATAAAATCAAAAATTACAAGCCAACACAAAATAAACAAGATAACTGAATTTGTTTTGGCAACCTTATTTTCTTTCCGGTTTTCTTCCCGCTGGGGCTGATACGAGCAATTAAGACACATCGGCATAATTATCGCAAACCAGTGAATTTTCATTTTATAAACAATCAGTTAGTTATGATTTTTATAGCTATTTTAGCAATCGCGTTCATTAGATATCTTGATCTTGGGATGGAAGAACGGATTGAAGCGATGTTTACATTTACGGTACTTTTTGGCCTGATCACTCTTATTCCCGTAAGTATCATTCAATTTATAACATGGATCGCGAAGAAGCGATTCATCCGGCTAATGACAAAATATTATGATGAGATATATAAGCATTACAATTCTAATATCTCGAGAATAGCGGAACAGGTAAAACAACCTGCTGAGCGTGTTATCGAAGATATTGAATATATGATAGAGAAGCGAATCTTGCCATACGGGACGATTGAAGACGGATATTTGGTTTTGGATGGTTTTTCTCATGGAGGAACCAGGGGGGGGAATTTCAAAACAGGCGATAATATCATTAATATTAATTTTGGACAAAACAATATTAATTTTGAACAAAATAATACGTCTTACAATAATTCGGAAACACCGGAGCAAAAGACCAAGCAGCCTAAGGTTATGGATTGTCCAGGCTGCGGCGCCAAGATGTCGCTTAGTCCTGATGAATCGAAGGAATGCGAATATTGCGGAAGTACCGTACTTTACGCATAACACAGTTTGGAATTTTAATGTCCGTAAAACCTCCCCAAAGAGTAGGGAGGTTTTATTATATACAGCTTTATTTAAACAAACCTTTATACGATAACAACATAGTGATTTTTAAAAAATAGACTCAAACGTATTGCCCTCAACCAGGTTATCCAGTATAATGTCCACTATACAAAAACACGAGTCTTTGAGGAGAGGACGTTTGTGAAAGAACGGTATTATCTAGTCCGTGAGGATATTTTGCCAGAAGCCGTGGTGAAGACCATGCAGGTAAAAAGGCTGCTCGCGTCCGGTGATGTGAAGACAGTTCATGAAGCCGTTGAGCAGGTTGGCCTGAGCCGGAGTGCTTTTTATAAGTACAAAGATGGCATTCATCCCATCAATCAGTTGGAGCGGGATGAGATCGTCACGATTTCCATTGATATGGAGCATCGTTCCGGCATGCTGTCCGAGGTGTTGGGTCTGGTGGCTGGAGATGGCGGTAACGTACTTACCATACATCAGAGTATACCGCTGCAAGGAATTGCGAATGTTGTTATTTCTGTGGAAGTATCACGGCTCAACGAAGAGCTGGATGATTTGCTTGATGGATTGCGCCGGGCAACGGGCGTAAGAAGAGTCCAAATGATCGGGCAAGGATAGTTAGTTATAATAGAGTACAAGAATGGTTGGAAATAGGAGGAGACATATATGAAGCCGGTTAAAGTAGGATTGTTGGGATTAGGTACTGTAGGAACAGGGGTTGTCCGTATCGTCGAGGGACATCAGGAAGATTTGAGCAGTCAGGTGGGGTCACCTATTATTATAGAAAAAATCGCAGTTAAAAATACAGAGAAAGATCGCAGTGTAACGGTGGACAGCAGTAAGCTGACGGATGATCCTTGGGATGTGATCCGCGATCCGGAAATTGATGTAATTGTGGAAGTAATGGGCGGCATTGAGCAGACGAAGTCTTACATTTTGGAAGCATTGGATCGGGGGAAACATATCGTCACAGCGAATAAGGATCTGATGGCGCTTCATGGGGCGGAAATTATGGCGAAAGCTCAAGAGAAGCAGTGTGATGTATTCTATGAGGCAAGTGTCGCCGGCGGTATTCCGATTATCCGTACCCTGATCGAAGGTTTTTCTTCGGACCGCATTATGAAAATTATGGGGATTGTTAACGGAACAACGAACTTTATTCTGACAAAAATGAGTCAGGAAGGTGCTTCGTACGAGGATGTATTGGCAGAAGCTCAGCAGCTCGGTTATGCGGAAGCAGATCCAACCTCTGATGTGGAAGGATTAGACGCCGCACGTAAAATGGCCATTCTAGGTACATTGGGTTTCCGTACGAATATTGAGTTGAAGGATGTAAGTGTAAAGGGAATCTCGCAGGTGTCCAAGGAAGACATTCTATATGCGAAGCGGTTGGGTTACGAAATGAAACTGCTCGGTATCGCAGACCGTGAGGATGAGCAGGTCAGCATCAGTGTCCAGCCGACGATGGTTCGTACGAGTCATCCGATTGCTGCGGTGAACGGAGTATATAATGCTGTTTACGTATACGGAGAAGCGGTTGGCGAGACAATGTTTTATGGTCCAGGTGCAGGTGAAATGCCGACGGCAACTTCCGTCGTAGCAGATCTGGTCGCTGTTATCAAAAACCTGAAGCTCGGCGTGAATGGTTTGAAAGCGATCGTGCCTTACAAAGCGAAAAAGCTGAAGAGCGATGAGCAGATCATGTTTAAGAACTTTATTTTGCTCCAAGTGGACGATAAAGCAGGGGTGCTTGCAAAAATCACACAAGTGCTCGCTGAATTTGATGTAAGCCTGGAGTCCGTGGTGCAGCAGCCGAATGATCAAAATCCCGATGCGGAAATCATCATCGTAACCCATAACGCCAGCAAAGCTAGCATAGATAAAGTGCTTAACCATTTTGAAAGCTTGGATGTCATACGCCGCATTAAGAGTGTGTACCGTGTAGAAGGCTAATCTGATACCTGTAATGATCCATAAATAATATATAAATTTTATATGTGAAGAGGAGAATAAGAGAGATGCCATATGAAGGTTTGATCCAGACGTATAAGGAATATTTGCCTGTTAACGAAAATACACCGTTGTTAACGCTGAAAGAGGGAAATACCCCGTTGATCCGTGCTGAGAATCTGTCCAAGGATTTGGGCATTGATCTGCATTTCAAATTCGAGGGATTAAACCCAACGGGTTCGTTTAAAGACCGTGGTATGGTTATGGCGGTAGCTAAAGCTATGGAGGAAGGGAGCCGCACGATCATGTGTGCCTCTACAGGAAACACCTCTGCAGCAGCTGCAGCATATGCTGCACGCGGCGGGCTGAATTGTATAGTCATTATACCGAACAATAATATCGCACTTGGAAAGCTGGCGCAGGCAATGATTTACGGTGCAAAGGTTATTGCGATTGACGGCAACTTTGACCGTGCGCTTGAGATTGTGCGTGAAATTACAGCGAAACATCCTATTACATTAGTGAACTCCGTGAATCCATATCGAATTGAAGGCCAAAAAACCGCCGCATTTGAGGTTGTCGACCAGCTCGGCAAAGCTCCGGATGTTCTGGCTATTCCTGTAGGTAATGCCGGAAACATATCGGCTTATTGGAAAGGATTTAAAGAATACCACGCTGCAGGGAAAGCTTCTTCACTCCCGACTATGCTTGGTTTTGAAGCGGAAGGGGCTATGGCTATTGTAAAAGGCGAGCCGATTCCAAACCCGGAAACTGTGGCCACAGCGATTCGGATCGGTAATCCAGCCAGCTGGAAAACTGCTGTTGCGGCGGCGGATGAATCAGGCGGTCAGATTAACTACGTAACAGATGATGAAATCCTGGAAGCTTACCGTACTATTGCATCACGAGAGGGGATTTTTGCTGAGCCAGGTTCCGCGGCATCGATTGCCGGTGTGTATAAAATGAAACGCGAGGGATACTTCAAAGGCGGAGAAACGGTTGTATGTGTTCTTACCGGACATGGCCTGAAGGATCCGAACATCGCTATCACAACTGTTAATGCGGAGCCGCTTGTCGTATCCGATACGGAATCTGCCGTTATGGATGCTATTGCAAAGCTTGAAGGGGCTGCTCAAGTATGAGTTTGTCCGAAAGTGTCCGAATTAAGGTTCCAGCCAGCACGGCTAACCTTGGCCCGGGATTTGATACACTGGGAATGGCATTATCTCTTTATGCGTGGATCGAAATGAAGCGAGACGATCGTACCGCTTTTCATCTGTACGGAGATGAAATGAAAGGTGTGCCTGAGGATAAGAGCAATCTTATATATAAGGTTGCCCAGATGGTTTTTGACGAGGCAGGCATTTCTGTTCCGGAACTCGCGATTTCCATGTACTCGGATATTCCGTTGACTCGTGGACTCGGAAGCAGTGCTTCAGCCATTGTTGGTTCACTGGCGGCAGCCAATGCTCTTATCGGATCGCCTTTGCCGGATAGCAAGCTGTTTGATATGGCTACAAATCTTGAGAAACATCCAGACAATGTAGGTGCATCCTTGTTTGGAGGCATCATCGCTGCAGCTTGGGATGGTAACCATGCGGATTATGTACGGATTGAACCGCCAGTTAATCTGGACACGCTGGTTGTGATTCCTGACTTTCATCTATCGACCGCTAAGGCGAGAGAAGCGCTGCCGGAGCAGTTCTCATTATCCGATGCCGTTTATAATATCAGCCGTTCCTCCTTAATGACAGCTGCGTTGGCATCTGGACGACTGGATCTGATTGGAGCAGCTATGCGAGATCGTATTCATCAACCGTATCGCGCCGCACTGGTGCCGGGGATGGCCGAGATATTGGATGAAGCACCTAACAGAGGGGCACTTGGTATCGCTTTAAGCGGAGCGGGTCCTACCTTAATTGCTCTGATTCAACGTGGAGACGAACGTGTTGAGACTTTAAAATCCTATCTCATGGATACGATGAAAAAGGAAGGAATATCAGCATCCAGCTTATTGCTCCAACCAGATGTGGAAGGGGTAAAGGTGCTTGATAATAGAGAGAGTACTTCATTTTTGGATATGATTAGAGGGGAAGTAACAACATGAAACGTATAGCATTGCTGCCCTCGGGCTCGGTATCTCATGAGGCAATTTTATATTTGTTAAAAGGTGAGTCTGCACAATTCATACACCATAAACTGATATCTGATGTGTTCATGTCGACCGTAGACGGGAGAAGCGATTATAGCGTGATTCCGATCGAAAATACAATCGAAGGCTCGGTTAGTCTTCATATGGATTGGTTAGTAAACGAAGTGGATATACCGATGCAGGTGGAATGGGTATATCCTTCTATACAGAACATCATCGGTGACGTTTCGGAATTCCGTGCAGAGGACGGTAGTATTGATTTCGCTAAAATCAAAAAAATTTACTCTCACCCGGTGGCTACAGCCCAATGCCGGCAGTTTCTGTCCAAATATGTTCCCGGGGCAGAGCTTGAACCTTGCGGAAGCACTTCTGAGGGCGTGAACATCGTCAAGAAAAATCCGGGTAAAGGATGGGCGGCCATCGGTACAACTTTGGGATCTTCAACGCATGGACTCAATATTTTAGCTGAAAAGATCACGGATCATGACAACAACTATACGAGATTTGTTCTGATCGGACGTCATCCTATCGAGGTTCCGCGCTCACCAGAATATGTGAAGACTAGTATACTGGTGACGCTACCAGAGGATGCGCCGGGGGCTCTTCACCAAGTCCTTTCAACCTTCGCATGGCGAAGATTGAACCTGTCTCGGCTCGAGTCCCGCCCAACCAAAAAAAAGCTGGGGAACTATTATTTTTACATTGATGTGCTGGATTCAGCAGATTCTGTGCTATTAACGGCAGCAATGGGCGAGATTGAAGCCTTGGGGTGTCAGGTTCGCATACTTGGATCTTACCCGGGGTTTGCATACGAAAGAGAAAAAACGGAGGTATAGCAGAGATGGCTGAACAATGGATCTACTTAGATGGAGAACATGTTACGAAAGAGAACGCAAAAATCTCGGTTTTTGACCACGGATTTCTGTATGGCGACGGTATATTTGAAGGTATCCGTATTTATAACGGTAACATTTTCAAATGCAAAGAGCATATTGATCGTTTATATGATTCGGCTAAATCGATTGATATGGTAATTCCTCTTACACAAGATGAAATGTTGGAAGCAATGGCCGAGACGATTCGCCGTAACGATATGCGTGACGGATATATCCGTCTGATCGTATCCCGGGGTGTGGGTAATCTGGGACTGGACCCGCGCCGTTGTGTCAAACCTTCGGTTATCATTATCGTGGAGCAGCTTGCTATTTATTCGAAAGAGGCTTATCTGAATGGCTTGAAGGCTGTATCTGTCGCGCAACGACGAAATATTCCGGATGCACTTAATCCGAAGATTAAGTCTCTGAACTATCTGAATAATATTTTGGTGAAGATTCAATCAAACTTTGCGGGCGCAGATGAGGCCATTATGATGAATGCGCAGGGCTATGTAACGGAAGGCTCTGGCGACAACATTTTTATTGTTAAAAACGGTGTCATCACAACGCCTCCTTGTTACTTGGGGGCACTCGAAGGAATTACTCGTCAGGCTATCATCGAGCTGTGTGAAAAGCTGGATATCCCTCTTAAAGAAGAACCATTCAGCATGCATGACGTGTATATTGCAGACGAGGTCTTTTTCACAGGGACAGCTGCCGAAGTTATCGCCGCACGTGAGATTGACGGTCGAATCATTGGAGAGGGCCAAGCAGGTCCGATTACCCTCCGATTGCTAGATGAGTTCCGGAAAATTGTTGATCAGGACGGTTATAAAGTATGGGAAGCATAAGCTTATAGACTTGTACGACTCTAACAAACGGAATATAGGAAAAATCCTTTCATGTCGATGAAAGGATTTTTTTTGCTTCTAGGGATGTCAATCGCCCATCTTCTGCATAGGATGTAGTAACGAATGCGGGCGAAATGCTTCAAAGCGCCTAGAAGAGAGTAGGAGGTTTTAGCGGCGTGAAAATACACATCGTCAAGAAAGGCGACACCCTATATGAGCTATCGAAAAAATATGGAGTCCCTTTGGTTAAAATCGTGGATGCGAATCCGCAATTGGTTGATCCCAATAAACTCGACATCGGCATGAAAATAAAAGTACCAACTGAGCCCGTTCCTGTACCTGACGGAACTCAGCCCATTATTCATAAGCATGCCGTGAAGCAAGGAGATTCGCTATGGAAGCTCTCTA
>NZ_CP093336.1:1685000-3970000 GCF_022637315.1 Paenibacillus sp. N3/727
GGTTGAAGGTGTACCGTAAGGAGCGCTGGACAGCATACAAGTGAGAATGCCGGTATGAGTAACGAAAAGATCAGTGAGAATCTGATCCGCCGAAAGCCCAAGGTTTCCTGAGGAAGGTTCGTCCGCTCAGGGTAAGTCGGGACCTAAGGTGAGGCCGAAAGGCGTAATCGAAGGACAACAGGTTGAAATTCCTGTACCACCGTAAACCGTTATGAACGATGGGGTGACGCAGGAGGGTAGTGACGCGGACTGATGGATGTCCGTCCAAGCAGTGAGGCTGATGTGTAGGCAAATCCGCACATCGATAAGGCTGGGCTGTGATGGGGAGTGAAAATTATAGTAGCGAAGGTCATGATCTCACACTGCCAAGAAAAGCCTCTAGTCAGGTGAAGGTGCCCGTACCGCAAACCGACACAGGTAGGCGAGAAGAGAATTCTAAGGCGCGCGGAAGAACTCTCGTTAAGGAACTCGGCAAAATGACCCCGTAACTTCGGGAGAAGGGGTGCCCCGGTAGTGTGAATAGCACGAGGGGGCCGCAGTGAAAAGGCCCAAGCGACTGTTTAACAAAAACACAGGTCTGTGCGAAGCCGTAAGGCGAAGTATACGGGCTGACGCCTGCCCGGTGCTGGAAGGTTAAGGGGAGTGGTTAGGAGCAATCCGAAGCTATGAACCGAAGCCCCAGTAAACGGCGGCCGTAACTATAACGGTCCTAAGGTAGCGAAATTCCTTGTCAGGTAAATTCTGACCCGCACGAATGGCGTAACGATTTGGGCGCTGTCTCAACGAGAGATCCGGTGAAATTTTAATACCTGTGAAGATGCAGGTTACCCGCGACAAGACGGAAAGACCCCATGGAGCTTTACTGCAGCTTGATATTGGATTTGGGTACGATCTGTACAGGATAGGTGGGAGCCTAAGAAACAGGAGCGCAAGCTTCTGTGGAGGCGCCGTTGGGATACCACCCTGATCGTATCTAGGTTCTAACCTAGTACCGTGAACCGGTGCGGGGACAGTGTCTGGTGGGCAGTTTGACTGGGGCGGTCGCCTCCTAAAGAGTAACGGAGGCGCCCCAAGGTTCCCTCAGAATGGTTGGAAATCATTCGAAGAGTGCAAAGGCATAAGGGAGCTTGACTGCGAGACCTACAAGTCGAGCAGGGACGAAAGTCGGGCTTAGTGATCCGGTGGTACCGCATGGAAGGGCCATCGCTCAACGGATAAAAGCTACCCTGGGGATAACAGGCTTATCTCCCCCAAGAGTCCACATCGACGGGGAGGTTTGGCACCTCGATGTCGGCTCATCGCATCCTGGGGCTGAAGTAGGTCCCAAGGGTTGGGCTGTTCGCCCATTAAAGCGGTACGCGAGCTGGGTTCAGAACGTCGTGAGACAGTTCGGTCCCTATCTGTCGTGGGCGTAGGAAATTTGAGAGGAGCTGTCCTTAGTACGAGAGGACCGGGATGGACGTACCGCTGGTGCACCAGTTGTTCCGCCAGGAGCATGGCTGGGTAGCTACGTACGGAAGGGATAAGCGCTGAAAGCATCTAAGCGTGAAGCCCCCCTCAAGATGAGATTTCCCAACTAGTAAGACCCCTTGAAGACGACGAGGTAGATAGGTTGGAGGTGGAAGTGCAGCAATGCATGGAGCTGACCAATACTAATCGGTCGAGGGCTTATCCTAAAAGCTTTACGAAGTAAAGCTACTTCGGAAGCATATGCATGATTCGCAAATGATGTTTCGTATCTAGTTTTCAGGGAGTCAAGATGACTTTTCTAAATCCAAGTGGTTTAAGGAAAGCGCATATGGCTTTCAGCATTTGGCGATGCTGAAACCTGATTTATAGCATTTGAATAACAAATGCCCCGTTTGGTGGCGATAGCGGAAGGGTTCCACGCGTACCCATCCCGAACACGACCGTTAAGCCTTCCAGCGCCGATGGTACTTGGACCGAAGGGTCCCGGGAGAGTAGGACGTCGCCAAGCGGTTACATATTCCCTGATAGCTCAGTTGGTAGAGCACTCGACTGTTAATCGAGTTGTCACAGGTTCGAGTCCTGTTCGGGGAGCCATTACGGAGAGGTGTCCGAGTTGGCCGAAGGAGCACGATTGGAAATCGTGTAGGCGCCAAAAGCGTCTCGAGGGTTCGAATCCCTCTCTCTCCGCCAGCTAGGATTTATATATAAGGCCCGTTGGTCAAGGGGTTAAGACACCTCCCTTTCACGGAGGTAACAGGGGTTCGAATCCCCTACGGGTCACCACTTTCTTAAATGCTTCAGGGATGAAAATCCCATTATCCATACCAATATGGAGGCTTAGCTCAGCTGGGAGAGCATCTGCCTTACAAGCAGAGGGTCGGGGGTTCGAACCCCTCAGCCTCCACCATATATACACCTTTTTAATGACGCGGGGTGGAGCAGTTCGGTAGCTCGTCGGGCTCATAACCCGAAGGTCGTAGGTTCAAATCCTGCCCCCGCAACCAATTTTATCGCTACATAACAGCGATAGTGCCTCGTGGAACTGTGGTGTAGAGGCCTAACATGCCTGCCTGTCACGCAGGAGATCGCGGGTTCGAATCCCGTCAGTTCCGCCATTTTTTACAAGATGTTTAACCATTATTCATGCTTTGCATGAGCCATTAGCTCAGTTGGTAGAGCACCTGACTTTTAATCAGGGTGTCGAAGGTTCGAGTCCTTCATGGCTCACCATCTTTGCTTAAAATGTTTAATTGAATATGTTTTTTTGCGGACGTGGCTCAGCGGTAGAGCATCGCCTTGCCAAGGCGAGGGTCGCGGGTTCGATTCCCGTCGTCCGCTCCATGATTTGCGCCCTTAGCTCAGCTGGATAGAGCGTTTGACTACGAATCAAAAGGCCGGGAGTTCGAATCTCTCAGGGCGCGCCATTTTATTATTAGACTGATTAATAGATGGTAACATCCTCTTCCGAAGAGGTTGTTTTTATTTTAAGCCGGTGTGGCGGAATTGGCAGACGCGCGCGACTCAAAATCGTGAGGGAAACCGTGGGGGTTCGAGTCCCTTCACCGGCATATCATTTTGTTAAACAATCTTGTCATTTTGAGTATATTGATGCTATAATCTTCTTATCGTATCTATATTCTATATCGGGACGTAGCTCAGCTTGGTAGAGCACCTGGTTTGGGACCAGGGGGTCGCATGTTCAAATCGTGTCGTCCCGATTCATGAAGAATCCATTGATCAGAATTTTCTGAGCAATGGATTCTTTTCTGTTATCTCCTATCCTAAAGTCCAAGTTCTTCATGCATGACTGATGAAAAATTTTGAATAAATGGATGATGAACAGGTCAAACTATGAAAAACAATTGGACAGAAGGGGATTAATTTGAATGTTTTCCAGATGAAAAAACAATTCAGGAAACGATGGAGACGATGGAGACGGGCCATATGGACCTGTACTCTCATCTTGATCATAGGGGGCGTTGTCTGGGCTGGTCAGACTTTGCCTGATCAAATGAAAAAACTTTTAACTCAGATGACGGATGACTCACCTATTGCCTTGGAGACACTCAATTATCTACAAAACGGCGGTGATGGAGAGTCAGAGGAACAACGGGTCTTTATGCAGCAGCTGAACGACTCTCAGGAAAAAAGAATAGTACATTTACGAACTTTATATGTATGTGGTGTGGAGGAACAGATACTTGGGAGCCTTGATGCCGACAGTGTATATACACTCCTGAACAACAATCCGGCCTGGAAAGGAAGAATGGATGACAACGGTGAAGTATGGCTAGAAGAAACGGTATCCGATGACTTGTCACCGACCTGCAAGGAACAAGCTTATATGAGTGTCGATACTAATGGAAACCTGACGCTTTTTGACGGACCTCCACAAGAAGAAAAGGTGCTGAGAACCTTTTTTCAGCTGGATATCGATTCGATGGAATCGTCTTTGCCAAAAGATGTGTTAAAACAACTGCAGGATGGCATACGGATTCAAGATATCGATGAGTATAACAGCGTGCTGTCGACGTTTAGTGATTATGCAAGGGATATGGCTGAAAATGTAATGAAAGCTCATTGATACGATCTGAGCTTTTTATTGAAAGAGCTGCTAAGTGATGAATATTAGGAGACGCCTTAGGTGTCTCCTTATTTGCGTATGCAGAAAGTTTGGATGGATGGAAAGGTTCAAAGTTTTTCCTCATTTGATGCCGATCTTTTGTTATAATGGGGAGAACGATACATATGTTCGCTTCAGAGGAGAGATTAGGTTTGCGCATATTGGGAATCGACCCCGGAATCGCGATTGTCGGTTTCGGGTTTGTAGATAAGGTAGGTAGCAAGGTAACACCGGTTCAATACGGATGTATCCAGACAGAAGCACATACTCCTGAGGAAGAGCGGCTGAATCATGTATATGAAGGCATGGTACAATTGATCGATAAGTATCAACCGGAAGCGGTCGCATTTGAGAAATTGTTTTTCAACAGGAATGTTACGACGGCCATGTCCGTCTCTCAAGCGCGTGGCGTGCTTATTTTAGCTGCAGTACAGCGGGGGCTGCCTATCGCCGAATATACACCGATGCAGGTTAAGCAGGCGATTGTAGGGTACGGAAAAGCTGAAAAGAAGCAGGTACAGGAAATGGTGAGAATGTTCTTGAAGTTGCAAAGTGTTCCAAAGCCTGATGATGTGGCGGATGCACTGGCGGTAGCCATTTGCCATGCCCATTCGTATACATTGAATTCAAAGTTAAATGAGGTACTGCGAAAATGATAGATTTTTTACGGGGACAGCTTGTCCATATTGAAAATGAATATATTGTTCTAGACGTCCAGGGTGTTGGATATCGTGTATTTTGCCCGAATCCGTTCGCCTTTGCTAAAGTCGAAGGACCGATTACGGTTTTCACCCACCATCATGTGCGTGAAGATGCTATGCTGCTATTCGGCTTTCCGACAAGAGAGGAACAGAAGCTTTTCAGAAAGCTTATCGAGGTTTCGGGTATCGGTCCGCGTGTTGCCCTAGGTATTTTGGGAGGCGGATCGCCTGATCATGTCGTGTCGGCTATTTACCAGGAGAACATTTCTTTTCTCGTGAAGTTGCCGGGTATTGGTAAAAAAACAGCTCAGCGGATGATCTTAGACCTGAAGGATAAACTAGATGGTTTTGGAAGTGTTGCATACACCACGGGTCTGTTTGCGGTTAATGACATCGAGCCGGACGATAGCTCGGCATGGGCTGAAGCACGCGAGGGATTGAAGGCTCTTGGTTATACGGATGGTGAGCTGGATAAGGTATGGCTTAAAATTAAGGAAACAACAGCAGGAGAATCTGTGGATGTATTGATGAAACGGGCACTGCAGCTATTATATGCCGGTTAAGATGTCGGTTACTGAAAGGAGTTGTTGAGCAATGGATGACCGTATCATAACGGCCAACTTGATGATGGAGGATCAGGCTGTAGAACTTAGTCTGCGTCCCCGTTACTTAGCAGAGTATATTGGCCAGAACCAGGTCAAAGAAAATTTGCATATATACATTGAAGCAGCCAAAATGCGTAAAGAAGCTTTGGACCACGTGCTTTTGTACGGACCACCGGGTCTCGGAAAAACGACTCTTGCGAACATTATTGCTAATGAGCTGGGTGTCAGTCTGCGAACCACATCTGGACCTGCGATTGAACGTCCGGGAGATTTAGCAGCCCTTCTTACAAATCTACAGGAAGGGGATGTGCTGTTCATTGATGAAATTCATCGTCTGCACCGTACTGTTGAGGAGGTCATGTATCCGGCGATGGAAGATTTTGCTCTGGATATTATGATTGGGAAGGGTCCGAGTGCACGTTCCGTTCGACTTGACCTGCCGCCTTTTACGTTAATCGGTGCTACTACCCGCGCAGGACTGTTGTCTGCACCGCTCCGGGACCGCTTTGGTGTAGTAAGCCGCTTGGAATTTTACACGGTGGACGAGCTGAGTTATATCGTATCCCGGGGTGCTGATATTTTGGGAATAGAAATATTGGGGGAGGCCTCCAATGAGATTGCGCTGCGTTCAAGGGGGACACCAAGGATAGCTAACCGTCTTTTAAAGCGTGTGCGTGACTACGCACAGGTACGTGGCGATGGTATGATTACACCGGATATTGCCCAAGAAGCGCTTAAAATGCTTCAGGTGGATCCGATGGGGCTGGATTTGGTCGACCATAAGATGCTTAACGCGATGATTCGCAGCTTTCGAGGGCCGGTAGGACTCGATACGATAGCCGCTACGATTGGTGAAGAGAGCCAAACTATTGAAGACGTGTACGAACCATATCTGCTTCAGATTGGATTCCTCCAACGGACTCCAAGGGGGCGTGTCGTTACTCCAGCTGCATACAGCCATTTGGGCATTCCATATCCGGAAGACCGTCGGTAAACATGGACTTCTTTGTGGAAGCCATCATGATAATGAACGATATAAATGACTTTTCCGTCCATTCTTACAATGCAGGAGGAATTAACCAATGACAACAAAGAAATGGAATCGAAGTATCCGCACTTGGTGTGCCAAGGGTTTGTTGGCCGTCGTCGTGGCGGGGAGCGTATGGTATGCACCAGCTGCATCCGCTGCAGCACCTTCTCTGGATAACATAAGGGTGGCATTGTTTCTGGATCTTGGAAGCAAGTATAAGTCCACGACTCCAGCTGTAACCGTGGAGTCGTCGGAACCTTTTAATGCATCATTAATTACATCTGAAGGATCACAAGGATTGCTCTCGATTCCGGGGTCTCAGAAAGTTCGCTTAAGTGTGGATTCCTACCGTGTAAAAGTGCTCGAGACGAAGGATTGGAAGACCGCATCCGAGGCAGCGAAGAAATTACAGGCGACGGCAGATAAGCCGCTGCTGTTCTTATCCGAGAGTAGTAACGGAAATGTATTTCAGTTATATTCAGGTATGTATTCCAATGAACAGGCTGCTAAAGAAGCTGCTGCAAGAACGGCTAAGACAGCTGCGGCTTATTTGAATGGCCAGACTCCTGCAGTAAAAGGGTCCTTGCATCTGACAGCTGGACAATTTGATTCTGAGGCTGCAGCCGAGAAGGTCCGGAGAACTTTCGTGGATTCAGGGATCGATGCGGTAAATGTTATTGTGCCGACTGGAGGCACTGTTAAATATGCCGTGTGGGTCGGTGAGGCTGCGAACACAGCTGAATTTGCGGCGCTAAAAAGTGCAGCTCAAGCTGTTTCGGCGGTACCGCTGGATGAAGTCGGCAAAGATGCTGTTGGTCTAATGATAAGACAAGATGCAGGACTTAACCTGGCACAGGCACAGCCGGTCGCTCATTATGTGATGGCAGGCTCAGGGGCCAAGCTATGGGTAGAAGCCTCTTCAAATTCAGGTATTCAAGTGATGGAGCGCTCTGATCGAAAATATAGAGGCGCATTCGAGATCGGTACGAAGAATAGTCAACTTTATCTTGTAAATGAGCTGCCGTTCGAGCAGTATTTGTATTCCGTAGTTGGTGCAGAAGTGCCTTCCTCATGGGGGAGTGAAGCGCTGAAGGCACAAGCGGTTGCTGCACGGAGTTATGCCCTGTTCCAGGGAAACAAGTTTGAAGTGGCCCATGTGGTAGATACGACACTCAGTCAGGCTTACAGTGGAATAGGCACAGAACAAGGAAGCATCACCCAAGCTGTTGATTCGACTAAGGGCGAAGTTCTGATGAGCAATAACAAGCTTGTCGAGGCGGTGTTCTCATCCAACAGTGGAGGGATGACAGCAGATCCTTCTGAAGTATGGAACAGTGCAAATGATTTATTTGCAGCTGTAGAAAGTCCCGGTGATAAATCTTCACAGGCTGCCCTGAAACAGTGGTATCATATCCTTTTGCCAAATGGGGTCACAGGTTACGTGCGTGAAGATAACGTCAAGGAAACAGGTGCAGCAACAGCAGCTGGTCTTCGGATCATGACAGTTACTGCGAAGGATACTAACATTCGGCCGTTGCCTCTCATCCAATCCGCTGTAAAGCCGGCTGCTCAGATGAATCCGGGCGATACGGCAGTTATATTGGATAAGGTAAATGAATCGAACAGCTATGAATGGGTAAGAGGTCCCTTCACGTCTTCCGAATTGCTTCAGTCTTTGAAGGATAAGACCAGTTCGAGTCTGCCTTCATCGATTAATACGCTGGAAGTTACCCAAAGAGGACCATCGGGCCGAGCTGTACAAGTAACGGCAAACGGACAAATTCTGGATGTTAAATACCCGGATTTGTATCGGTCTGCTTTTAGCGGACTTCCGAGCACCATGTTTGATATTGAACCTACCGGAAGTTATACTGTATTGGGCGCTAACGGTGTAGCATCAACCCTTTCAGGTGGTCAAAATGTCTCTGTTGTTTCAGCTGACGGAGTACAAAATACCTCCAGCGCCGGTTCTGTTGTGATGAATGGAGACAGTAAAGCCAAAGTCATTGACAAGACGGCCGGATTCAAATTTACAGGCAAAGGCTTCGGGCACGGACTGGGTCTTTCTCAATGGGGAGCCAAGGGAATGGCCGATGAAGGGTATGATTATAAGGAGATTTTGCAACACTATTACCGCAACTCAACTATTATTAAGGACTGACCACGATGAATGTAGACTTGTATGACTTTGAATTGCCTGAACACTTAATTGCGCAAACTCCTCTGCTTGACCGCAGTTCTTCAAGGCTGCTGACCGTGAGTAAAGAAGATGGTGCGTTATCTCATCAAGTGTTCGGAGATATTGTGAATTATCTACGGCCTGGCGATACGCTGGTGCTTAACGATACTAAAGTTATTCCTGCCCGGCTGTTTGGCGCTAAGGAAGATACGGGAGCTAAGGCTGAGGTGCTTCTGCTGAAAGCACTAGGCGAGGATCGCTGGGAAGCACTCGTAAAGCCTGGAAAGAGGCTGAAAAAGGGGAGCGTCATCACGTTTGGCGAAGGTAAACTGCGCGCAATCATTGAAGAAGAGGGGGAGTTGGGCGCAAGGGTTTTGTCCTTTTCTTACGATGGAATCTTCCAGGAAATTTTAGATTCTCTTGGACAGATGCCACTGCCTCCTTACATTAAAGAGAAATTAGATGACCGTGATCGATACCAGACCGTATATGCCAAACATGAAGGCTCAGCCGCTGCTCCGACAGCGGGACTTCATTTTACGGAAGAACTGCTTGATCGTATACGAAAGCAAGGCGTCGACATCGCTTTTATAACACTTCATGTGGGTCTGGGTACTTTTCGTCCCATGTCTGTTGAACAGGTGGAAGACCATGTCATGCATGAAGAATATTATGTTCTGTCTCAGGAAACAGCTGACTTGCTGAATGAGACTAAGAGCAGAGGCGGACGAGTTATTGCTGTTGGAACAACCTCATGCAGAACATTAGAGACCGTAGGAAACCAGTGTCAGGGAGGGCTCCTGCGTGAGAGCAGTGGTTGGACGAGCATTTTTATATACCCGGGTTATGAGTTCAAAGTGGTGGATGCATTAATTACAAACTTCCATCTTCCGAAATCTACACTCGTTATGCTAGTAAGTGCTTTAGCTGGCAGGGATCATATTCTTGAAGCTTATAAGGAAGCTGTAGAACGGGAATATCGTTTCTTCAGCTTTGGAGACGCAATGTTTATTTATTAATTTCGGAGGTTTATCAAAATGGCAGCAGCTATCACCTATGAACATATCAAAACATGTAAGCAGTCGGGCGCAAGACTAGGCCGCGTACACACACCACACGGTGTAATCGAAACACCGACATTCATGCCCGTAGGAACACTGGCAACGGTTAAGACGATGAGTCCAGAAGAATTAAAGGCGATGGATGCACAGATAATTTTGAGCAATACCTACCATTTGTTCCTTCGACCAGGCCACGACATTATTAAAGAAGCAGGCGGTCTGCATAAATTTATGAACTGGGATCGTCCAATTCTGACGGACAGTGGTGGTTTTCAGGTATTTAGTTTGGCTGAGATGCGAAAAATAACTGAAGAAGGCGTTAACTTCCGCTCCCATCTGAACGGAGACAAGCTGTTTATTTCTCCAGAAGTCGCAATGGAAATTCAAAATGCACTTGGTTCAGATATTATGATGGCGTTTGATGAATGCCCTCCTTATCCGGCGGAATATGATTATGTCAAGAAATCTACGGAACGTACTTCACGGTGGGCTGAGCGCTGCTTAAAGAGCCATGCCCGTCCGCATGATCAGGGCCTGTTCGCTATCGTTCAAGGGGGCATGTATGAGGACCTGCGGCGCCAGAGCGCGCTTGATTTGACTTCCATGGATTTCCCGGGTTATGCTATTGGTGGACTTAGTGTGGGAGAATCCAAGCAGCTTATGTATGAAGTGCTGGATTACACGGTACCCCTGCTTCCGGACAATAAACCGCGTTACCTGATGGGGGTCGGCTCGCCTGATGCTTTGCTGGAAGGCTCTATCCGGGGTGTGGACATGTTCGATTGTGTGCTTCCGACGCGGATCGCACGCAACGGAACGACGATGACAAGTCAAGGCCGTCTTGTCGTTCGGAATGCCCAGTACGCCAGGGATTTTGGACCGCTTGATCCGGAGTGTGATTGCTATACATGCCGTCACTACTCTCGTGCTTATCTGCGCCATTTGATTAAGAGTGATGAAACGTTTGGTCTTCGGCTTACAACGTATCATAATCTCCATTTTCTTCTTAATCTGATGCGCAACGTGCGGCAAAGCATTATGGAAGATCGCTTGCTTGATTTCCGCGATGAGTTTTTTGAAAAATACGGCCTGCACGATAATGAAAAAGGTTTTTAAGATTAAAGCCATCATGGGAAGTCCATGAAGGGGGGGAAAGATATGTTTGAAATTGCAGCAGCACCGACACAAGGCGGCGGAATAGTGGGTTTAATTCTGCCCTTCGTATTGATGTTCGTCATCTTCTACTTTCTGCTTATCCGTCCACAGCAGAAAAAACAGAAGACTCGTAATGCTATGCTTGGCGCTTTGAAAAAAGGTGATAAGGTAGTTACAATCGGCGGTCTTCACGGCACAATCATGGAGATTACTGACGATGTAGTGGTGTTGAAAGTGAACGACGTCACGAAACTGACGTTTGATCGTAGCTCGATCAGCCACAGCGTTAATACCGATTCCGATGCATAGATGATCTCTTCCTAAAGCCCCAAGCTTTAGGTAAATCACGAAAAAGCCTGGTTCCTATTTGGAACCAGGCTTTTCTTGTTGATATAAATGCTATCCGGTCATCTTATTGTAATAAAGGGAATGAGTTGCTTTCTTGTCGGTGAGCCTTCCTAAATATATACCTACTGAGGAGGCCATCAATCCTAGAAGTGTTCCCGCAATCATATCAGACAACCAGTGAATGCCTAAGTAGAAAATACTAAATATAATGATAGCTGCACTTATGCCGGTAATGATCGCCCAACGTCTATTTCCCGAACGGAACGCCAGCACAGCCATGGTCACTGACAAAGAAGTGTGAAGGCTTGGGAAGCAGTTATCTAAACCTGATAATGGGCGATAGACCGACTCAAAGTTCGGAAATACTTCAAGCATATAAAAAGTCACGCCTGCAGGCTGATAGGACCAAGTTTCATTTACTGGAAAGAACAAGAAGAAAGGGATCGCCATCGTGTAATTAATTAGAATCGCATAACAGATAGCATAAACATGAGCTTTGTTATGTTGAATGAGGTATACCCCGATAGATCCGATAATCAGTGCCTGAAATACAAGCAGGTAAAAATAAGCAAGAACCGGTGTGAGCCATGGACTATAAAAGATTTCCTGTACATGTTTCACAAAAAAACCTTCCAATTGGAAAATCATGGGCGTGAAATCATTTGGAGATATAAAATGCTCTTGTTCGAACTGCAGCTCATATTTATTCAACATAAGAATTGCCGCCATGGCCGCAAAAAGTATGAAAAAGCGCGGGGTTGTGAAGAGTTCTCGAACAAGTGTAAAAAGTGCTTTGAACGGGTTTTGAAGAGTCCCGATCCACAGGAGCACGATCACATTAAGTGTAGTGAATAGAGTTATGGTAGTCATGGATTGATATAACAATGAAACAAAAGCCTCCTCTTTCCTAGATCATTAATGAACAATGTTACCAGTGTAACACAGTTTCGGGAAAGAGAATTAACAATTTATTTACGTAAATTTACACCAAAAATGCCACCGATGGAACCTGCAACTAAAACCGCGGCAATAAGTGTAAGATCTCCCCACGATAAAGAACTGTCTAGAGCGAGAAAACCGATAACAATTAACATAATTCCATATAACAGACCTGTGAGACAGCCATAATACCAGCCTTTGTTTCCTGCACGCTTACCACTTACAATGCCGCCAAATGCAGCGGAAACTCCATGTACGAGAAACGTGTACAGGGATAAGTCATCCTCAGAGAGATTGCTCGCCCAGAGGAGCAGTGACAGCCCCAAAGCGCCGAGAAACATCCACATGAATGAATACAGCAATCCGGAAAGAATCGGATTGTTGATCCGTAAGGAGAAAACGCGTCGGATCGGTTCCAATAAATCAGCCCCTTTACTAAACTTCAATTATTAATCATTGTATGGCCAAGCCTGCACAGTTAGTACTATCTATGAAGTTCTGTATGATTACCATTAATTAATCATGACATACCGAATGGAAAGCGGGGTCGGGGGCAGAATAGCAATACCTTGAACATGTCCAATTACCTGGGAGGGAATACAATTGACCACACATATCACACTCCTTATTTTCCGGACAATTTTAATGTACGGGATTACTTTTGTAACCTTGCGTATTATGGGAAAAAGAGAGATCGGAAAGCTATCTATTTTTGACCTGGTTATCTCCATTATGATCGCAGAAATCGCTATCTTCGTGCTTGAAGATGTAAATAAGCCGCTTATAGACGGAATCATACCTATCGCGGTACTTGTTACTATTCAGGTTGGACTTGCTTATTGGGGACTGAAGAGTCGCAAGGTGCGGCTGCTGGCAGACGGAAAGCCCAGTATTATTGTGTCCAGAGGGAAGCTGCATCGTAAAGAAATGAGCAAGTTACGTTATAACCTTGATGATTTGATGCAGCAGCTCAGGGGAAAGGATATCGCTAGTTTGGCTGACGTTGAATTTGCGATTCTCGAAACGTCTGGTCAATTGACGGTTATACCTAAAGAATCATCGAGCAGTTCAAGCAGCAGTTCCTCTTTTTCTGTTTCAGATAAATCATCAAACAACAAATTCAAGAATGTCAAGGATACGGACAGTCGGATCGAGATACCATACGGCAAAATAACATATGAGGGTCTACCGGTCCCTTTAATTATGGATGGTAAGGTTCAGGATGAAAACTTGGCACTGATCGATAAGACGAGGTTTTGGCTAAAAAATGAAATTCAAAAACATGGAGCCAGAGATTTCAAGGAAGTATTCTTGTGTTCCATGGACCATAAAGGGAGAGTGTACGTTGATCGTAACGACTAAAATTAAATGCAGCTATCCTGCATTATCGGTTAAACCATTTACCGATTACCGGTATCCGTACCAAGTCCCGGAATGTTACGAGCTTCATCATGAAAACCACGATAAGATACAAGATCACTCCTGCAGCCGCGGCAGAAAAAAACTGAAGCCATGGTAATCCGGTAAAGGGAAGATGACGATATCCGAACAATATACCGGCTCCCATAATGAGCATAACAATTGCTGTTTTAATGATGTCGAGCAGCTTGAATCGAAACCCGATCAACCTGGATACACTGTATCCATGAAGTACCGTTACAGCAATACTGTTTACGATGATGGCAATAACTGCACCTTTGATGCCGAACTCAGGATTAGAGGATAAATACAGGATGAGCCCCAATTTGATTAAAGCACCGATCAAAGTGTTCATCAAAGCTCTGCCCGGTCGATCCAGCGCCTGCAGCGCAGCCTGGAGCGGAGCCTGTACATAGAGAAACAGTGCAAAAGGAGCCATAATCTTGAGCATGATACTGATTTCTGCATTGTCATACAGCAGCAAACAGAGGGGTTCGGCCAAAATGTACATGATGACGGCAAAAGGTGCTCCCGTCACAAGAGCCAGACGAAGTGCCTGATTCATCCGTTTATGAATGGTTGCCCGGTCTTTTCTGGCCGCTGCCTCTGAAAGGGAAGGGACAAGAGCAACGGCAAGTGACATCGTAATCGCCCCAGGCAGCAGCAAGAGTGGGATGACCATTCCTTGTAGAGCTCCATATTGGGCCGTTGCTACGGATGTAGCTATGCCAGCTAGCGCCAAACTTCGAGCTGTAATAATGGATTCCATTAAATAGGAAATGGACCCAACCATTTTCCCGCCAGTGACTGGAATGGCAATGCCAAGCATGCGTTTAAGGATGTTACGGTTCTGGGGTGGAGTATGAAGATGGTGTTGCTCATCGGTGTTTGAATTTTGAACTGCGTTTGGTCTGCGTCGTTCATCTCGTGCATACTGCCAAAGTAGGACAAACATGCCGAGAAGTTCCCCGACAGCGGTTCCAAGCATGGCTCCTGCAGCTCCGTATGCCAATCCCTTCGGCATCAATATATAAGCAAACCAGAGCATACACACGATCCTGGCAATCGTTTCAATGATGGATGATGCTGCAGACGGAATCATATTCTGCTTTCCTTGAAAATATCCGCGGTAAACAGCCGAAACAGCTACAATGATCATCATTGGAGTCATACTGACAAAAGTTTGGTAGACCCGTTCATCAGGCAGAATTACACTTGTAACCCATGGAGCCAGCAGGAGACTAATGAACATAAATAGAGTTCCGACTATCACGGTTAGAGCCAGACTGGTCCGTAGTATGTGCTTGGAGTAGTCGCTCTTTCCGGCACCTTCTGCCTCAGCCACCATTTTTGCAATGGCAAGAGGGACTCCGCCCGTGATGATTGTGACGAGAACGATAAAAAATGGGTAGCCGAGTTGGTAAATACCGACACCCTCCGGTCCGATGATCCGAGGAAGGGCAATTCGAGGAATAAATCCGAGAAGCCGGTTAATAATTCCAGCCGTCAATAGAATCATGGTACCTTTAATAAATGATTGTTTGTTCAATGTTCATCCCACTCCCTGGTAAAAAAGAATCCTAAACTCTGCCCTATTGATATGGATATGCCCTACCTGTCCCATCTGATGCTTTACTTTTTTTGATAACCATGGTACGAAAAGAAGGGAAATGATATTTTCAGTCGAATGTAAAGCTAAAGACAACGGGGAGGAGGCGACAAAACATGGGAATGGAATCAATGAGTGAGGAAGAATTGGCCAGCATGATTGACATGATCTGTTCCAGCAAGGCTGAGGAGTTCCGTATGATCGGATACGAGTACGTGACTGCTGACGATGTCTGGAATTGTGTAAGCAGCAAATACAAGAAGCAGGGCATGCCTTCTCTTCATAAACTGGTAAATGATGTTCTGTCATTGAAAGCGACCAGTCTCATGAACTATATGACAATATCAGCATATAAGGGATCTTCTTTCGACTAACGAAGGATGATCTCTTTTTGTTTTGGAAATCTTCGGTTATTTTCACGAAGTCGACAATTAATGATAAATTGACGGGATTTTGAGGCATGGCTATAATAGGAATATTGAGAAATAGAAAGGGGAACTAGGGACGGCATGAAGAGAATTATCAGTTTCATCGTTACCGTACTCGTGGTCACCGGTATCATGGTTGTAACGAGCCCAGGATTAATAAAAGACGTTCGTTTAGGTTTGGATCTTAAGGGCGGCTTTGAAATCTTGTATGAGGCACAGCCACTGATAGAAGGTCAGCAGGTGACAAAAGAAGCCCTGCAAGAGACCGCTAAGAGTTTACAAAAACGCGCAGACGCATTGGGAACGACTGAACCGGAGGTAACACCGGAAGGGACTAACCGAATTCGTCTGAAGGTCGCAGGCGTAACTGACGAGGCAGAGGTCCGCAAGACGATGAAAGAACCAGCGAACCTTACGTTCCGTAGTAACGACGGTTGTAAAGAGGGAGAAGAGTTTTGTAAAATTGAGCTTCGGGGTAACGATTTTGTAGAAAACGGAGCCTCTGTGGTCTATGATAGCTTGAATCAGCCTATGATCGACATCAAGGTAAGAGATAAAGCTCAATTTGCTGAAATCACAGAACGTCTTCTCGGACAAGAACTTGCTATCTTTATGGATGACGAGCTGCTGTCTGCTCCGACGGTACGGAATGTATTAACAGACGGCTCTGCACAAATTACCGGCTCGTACTCGATTGATGAAGCCAAAAAAATTCGCGATACCATTAACCTTGGCGCACTTCCGCTGAAACTAACGGAGAAATACTCTCAAAGCGTAGGCGCTACATTGGGAATGGAATCTCTTACTAAAACCTTAGAAGCGGGGTTAATTGCTTCTGCGTTAATCCTGGTCTTTATGATTGGTATGTATCGTATTCCAGGTTTGCTTGCCAGCTTTGCGCTTATTTTGCATACTTGGCTCCTTATTTTGATTTTCGTTTTTGCTAATTTTACACTAACGTTGCCTGGTATTGCCGCATTTATTCTGGGTATCGGGATGGCAGTTGACGCCAACATCATCACTTACGAACGTATCCGTGAAGAAATGCGCAGCGGTAAGAGTATCGCATCATCCGTCAAAGTGGGTGGTAAATCCTCATTCCGTACTATTATGGATTCCAACGTAACGACAATTATCGTTGCAGCGGTTATGTTTGGATTTGGTACAGGCGCTGTCAAAGGATTTGCGCTTGTGCTTATCATGGAGATTATCGTGAGTATTGCCACGAACGTATACTTCTCCCGTTTCTTGCTCAATCTGCTAGTTAAGATCGGTTGGGCTAGCAAACCGAAGCATTTTGGCGTAAAGGAGAGTGACATACGTGCGCTTTAAAAATTTTGACTATGTAGGTGCCAGCCGGTATTTCTATACATTCTCCATTATTCTTACCATTGCCGGCGCGATTTGCCTTGCTTCGCTTGGTCTGGATTACGGTGTTGACTTCCGTTCCGGCTCTAATGTGGATATTACTACATCCAAGACGCTTACTGTGGAACAACTCGAACCCATTTTGAAGGAAGCGGGCATTGAAGAAGAGGCAAGCATTACACCGGGTAACGATCGGGTGAATATCCGATTCAGTCAGGTACTGACTGAGTCTCAGGATTTAGCTTTGAAGGCTGGTATTCAAAAACTGGACAAGTCAGCGTCAATGGAGGTAAATACGGTTGATCCTGAGATGGCGAAAGAATTAGGGCTAAATGCAGTTTATGCAGTGCTCCTGTCTTGTGTCGGGATCATCATTTATGTAAGTATCCGCTTCGAATGGCGTTTTGCCATTGCTGCGATCATAGCACTATTGCATGACGCCTTTGTCGTTATCAGTTTGTTCTCGATTTTCCGCTTGGAAGTGAATATAACTTTCATCATCGCTATTTTGACGATCATCGGTTATTCCATTAACGATACGATCGTTATATTTGACCGGATCCGTGAAAATATGCGTTTTGCTAAGCTCAAAAAGCATTCCGATCTTGTTGAACTGGTCAACCGGAGCTTGTCTCAAACGATTGCCCGCTCCTTGTATACTGCGCTGTCGGTATTTATTGCGGCGTTCTTCATGCTCATACTTGGCGGCGAGTCAATACAGATGTTCTCACTGGCTATCGTTATCGGTCTGCTGTTCGGTGCGTATTCCTCGATCTTTATTGCAAGCCCGCTGTGGCTGCTGCTGAAGGGTAAAAATGTCGGAAAACCTAAAGCCCCGAAACCATCAAAAGCAGATATCTAAGATTGGCGGTAAGGAATATGTGTTAAAAGGTCAGTTAACATTTATTAAAAATGAAAGCCGCGTCGTAGGCGACGCGGCTTTCTAAGTTATCGGTGTATGGCTGCTATAGAGCATATCTGAGGGGGGCCTCATGTGAATAACGAACGCTTGTCTCATACAGATACAGCTGTTTGGACCGGAATTATAAGTGATTTTGCTGTGGCTATTGGAAAAGGAGCTGCCGGGTATTTCTCTGGAAGCAGAGCTCTTATGGGTGATGCACTGCATTCAGCGGCTAACGCAGCCACATTGCTTGCGGACCGTCTACCTTGGTTTGGAGGACGGAAGCTATCTAAAGGTAATGGGATGAGGTCTTCGGGACAACAGGCTGAACCTTTTATCTCTATCTTATTTTCGGTAATCATATTAATGAGCGGACTTCAAATTGCCGTCTCTGCCTTAAAGGATCTCTCATCTGGAACACCGGAGGCTCCGGGTCGGTTGGCACTTATAGCTGTATTAGTATCGCTCGCTGTGAATCAGGCTGTTTTTCAATACCAGTATCGTCAGTCCAAGAAAAACAATGACCGCCGGTTTGAAGTCCACTCTGAAAACTATCGATTCGGTTTATACTCTTCGTTAACTGTCCTGATCAGCGTGTTCCTCACGATGGCAGGAGCATATTTTGAAATGCAGGCTCTGTTATATATGGATTCCATAGCAGCACTTATCGTATCAGGGTTAGTGCTCAGGAAGGGTTATATTCTTATTGTTCGTTCGGTGTATGGTACTTTGCCGGAGGAACCTCGTCACGAGAAGTGCGCCGATTATCTCGATACTATACAGCGCGTCCATGGCGTCATCACAATCGAAGATTTAAAGGTGCAGGAGCATGGACAAGTGCGTCAGATAAGCCTCGATGTGAAGGTCAGTGTGAATCCGCGTATAACCGTCTGGGAAGCTCATGAGATTGCGGACAGGATTCGAAAGCTGCTGCTGCACCGATTTATACATGTTACGGAAGCGAACGTGAGTGTAGTTCCTTACGAGCCTGGCTATCCATACAAATCGAATTATGATTTGATGGACAACGATCTGCCGACATTACCACAGTAATTGTACATCAGGACAAACTGGCAAAGCGGTATGGAAGCAGGAAGAAAGGTGAACTATTGTGCTGTATTCCAAATATGAATGGCGAACGCTTTCGGCTGATGCAGAGATATCCGGGCAGCTCGCAAAAGAACTGTCGGTCTCTCCGCTGATAGCCTCTTTAATGGCGGCCAGAGGAATCACCTCTCCAGAGGATGGGGAGCTGTTTTTAAACGGAACGTTTGATCTCACACATGATCCGTTTCTAATGCTCGGCATGAACGAAGCGGTCCCTCGAATCCGCAAAGCGCTGGAAGACAAAGAGCATATATTAATTTACGGGGATTATGATGCAGATGGTGTATCCAGCACCTCGCTTATGATTTATTTAATGCGACATCTGGGTGCCTCATATGATATTTATATACCTCATCGTTCCAACGAGGGTTACGGACTTCACAATCATGCGCTCGATTGGGCACATCAACAGGGTGTAAGTCTTGTAATCACTGTAGATACAGGAATAAGTGCGGTTGAACAAATAGCTTATGCGAATGAGCTTGGTATGGATGTCATTGTAACCGACCATCATGAGCCACCTGAGCAGCTTCCTGATGCTTACGCGCTTATCAATCCGAAAATACCGGCCTGTCCTTATCCCTTTAAGGGTTTAGCTGGTGTAGGTGTTGCTTACAAGTTAGCACAGGCTCTTGTTGGAGCTCCTCCACAGGAATGGCTTGAAATTGTAGCTATTGGGACGATCGCAGATCTTATGCCACTGGAAGGTGAGAATCGTATACTGGTTAAAAACGGACTTTTGTCGATGAGACGGACCCGATACGCTGGTATACGAGCTCTTCTTGAGGTCGGTGGGGTAAATGTGGATCAGGTAACTGCCGTTAATGTGGCATTTGCCATGGCACCAAGAATTAATGCTAGCGGTCGACTCGATCATGCTGGAAGAGCCGTAACCCTTTTAACGACAGTTCATCAGGATGAAGCTGAGCGGCTCGCATGGGAACTGGATGCTCTGAATAAGAACCGCCAGCAGGTCGTGGAGCAGATTGTACAGGAATCGATGGATATGATTCAAAGACGCTGGGGGTATGATCAGCTACCTCCGGTCATTGTTCTGGCCGGTGAAGGTTGGAATGTCGGTGTGGTGGGCATTGTAGCTTCCAAAATACTAGAGCGCTTTTACAGACCGGTTGTTATACTTGGAATCGACCCGGATACCGGTAATTGTAAGGGGTCAGCTCGCTCTATTCCAGGATTTGATATCTACGAAGCGCTAAGCTCCTGTAAGGACGTTATGCATCACTTTGGCGGACACCCAGCTGCAGCAGGAATGAGCCTTCACATGGATAGACTGGCTGAATTCGAAGAAGGTCTATGTTCATTTGCGGATGTCGTGTTAAGGGAAGAACACTTTATCCCAGTTTATCATGCAGATCTGGAGTGCTCTATTGCCGATGTTCCGCTTAAGGTCATTGATGAGCTCGAGATGCTTGGACCTTTTGGTATGTCCAATGCGGTGCCGAAAATGATCTTTCGTGGTATGGAAGTGATGGAAGTACGTAAATTGGGCAAAGAGAACAAACATTTAAAGCTACGTTTTCAACAGAACGGTGACCGGCTGGATGCTGTCGCATTTGGATTAGGCCATCTGGCGGATGTGCTCCCGGAAGGGACGAAGGTAGACGTGTTGGGAGAGCTTTCGGTGAATGAATGGAATGGCAGCCGGAAGCCACAGCTGATGATACAGGACATGAGTGTGCCTTATCAGCAGGTGTTTGACTACCGCGGTATGAAAGAGCCTATAATCGAGCTGAAGCGGTGGAGAGAGATTTTAGAGCCTCATTTAAACTGCTCTGCAGCCCGTTCGGCTGTCGTATTTGCACAAGATTCACATGATGCTATAAAAAGTCATTTGTATGATATGTCCCTTTGGGTATATGATAGGAATGCTGGCATTTTGCCGATGAATCCAGTCGCGGAAAAAGGCGGCTGTGAGTCAATTTCTGTGTTGTTTGTGTTGGACGTACCGGAGTCACCGGGACAGCTTGATTCTTTGTTGTCATCGTTCCGCTCCGTGCCTAATATATTTTTGCTGCATCCGATCCGTAGCAAGCGAGATCAACTGCAAATACCGACTCGGGATCAGTTTAAAAAGCTGTATGTCATGCTTGCCGGTCTAGGCTCAAAGCCGATGTCCGAAAACGAAGTAATCACTCGGATGAACAGACAGTCAGCACTTTCTCAGCGGATGCTTTTGAAAGTGCTGGATGTGTTCGAGGAACTGGTGTTCATTGAGCGTTCCCAAGGTATGATTACTTTTGTAACGAAGCCGGATAAAAAACCGCTTGATGCTTCCCGTCATTTTAGGGAACTGAGTGAATTAGCAGAGATGGAGCAGCATTTGCTGCACGCAAGCACCGCGCAATTAACCCATTGGATGATGGCCCGTTCAAAAGGTGCATCGTAAATGACAGTCATCTGACTTAGGAGGAGATTTATTTGGATCATAAAGATTATATTCGCGTTATTCCGGATTTCCCGCAGCCGGGAATCAGCTTTAAAGACATTACAACACTGCTTAAGAATGGTGAGGCCTATCGGAGTTCAATCAATGAATTGAAAAAGATGGTGGAACATCTTAAGATCGACGTTATCGCTGGTCCAGAGGCACGCGGTTTCGTAGTAGGAGCCCCGCTTGCTTACGCGTTGGGTGTAGGTTTTACACCGATCCGCAAGAGCGGCAAGCTGCCTTACGAAACGATTGAAGTAGGGTATGACCTTGAGTACGGAAAAGATAAACTGGCTATGCATACCGATGCCATTGAAAAAGGACAGAATGTTCTTATTGCCGATGATCTGCTTGCTACAGGTGGAACGATTGCGACCTCAGTAAACCTGGTTCGTCAACTGGGCGGCAATGTTGTTGGAGCGGCGTTTATGATTGAGCTTACAGAGCTTAACGGTCGTGATAAATTGCAAGGGATAGATGTATTTACACTTATGCATTACGAATAAGCACCATCACATTTCAAGGGATTTTCCCGGGAAATAATAACAAAGTCTTACAAGAAACGAAGAGGCATCCCAGGTCAATGGACTTTTTGGGACGCCTCTTTTGTATTGTTACACCAGTACATGCAAGTTTAAGAACTATTGATTAATCTTGGGTTTTTTCAACAATAGGTTGCTCGTCCACCTTTTCATTGGAGAGCCCCGAAATTTCAAACAATTTAAACAAGATAGCCAGGACCATACCCACAAGTGTAGCAAGTGCCATCCCTTTAAGCTCTACGTTACCAAATTTCAATGTGATACCACTAATTCCGACAACCAAAACGAGTGTGGCCAGGATCATATTGCTTGCTTTGGAGAAGTCGACACGCTCTTCAACAAATATACGTAGACCTGAGGCTGCGATTACACCGAACAGAAGCATCGACACGCCCCCCATAACCGGTCTTGGTATGTTAGCGATAACAGCAGAGAATGTACCCGAGAAAGACAGAAAAATAGCGATCACGGCTGCTCCGCCAATAACGCGTACGGAGTAAACCTTAGTCAGCGCCATAACGCCGATATTCTCACCATAGGTTGTATTCGGTGTTGATCCAACAAAGCCGGATAGAATAGTGGAAATACCGTTTCCGAGAAGAGAACGGTGAAGTCCGGGATCCTTGGATAGATCTTTGCCAACGATGTTGCTTGTTACGAGCAGGTGACCAATATGCTCAACGATTACGACGATTGAAACCGGGATAATCGTGAGAATAGCGGCCAAATCCCACTCCGGAGTTATGATCGTTGGTTTGGAGAAAAAGCTTGCTCCTGTAATTTTTTCGGTTTCAACGATACCCATTGCAAAAGAAAGTGCATAACCTGTAACGATACCGATCAGGATATGGATGATCTTCGGGAAACCACGGAACAGAATAGAGCCGAAAACAGTAACACCTAGTGTTACAAGGGAGATGGTGATAGTGGTCGGGTCCATAGACCAAGTTGCGGCTTCAATTGGATCGCTTGGAGGAAGAAATCCAGACATATCAGCTGCGACCGGAACGAGTTCCAGACCGATCATAGCAATGATTGCACCCATTACAGCTGGCGGGAATACAAAGTCAATCCAGCGGGTGCCAGCAAATTTAATGATCAGGGCAATTAGGCAAAAGATAACACCAGTAACGATGAACGCCCCTAGCGCTTTCCCATAGTTCTCGCCTGGGTTGTCTTGGAGTACAAGAGCGACCGGTGCGAGGAAGGCAAAGCTGGAACCCAGATAAGCAGGGATCTTCCCTTTACATAACAGAATATAAAGCAGGGTACCGATTCCGTTCATCAGCAGGATCATTCCTGGATCCACACCGAAAATATTCGGCACAAGCACGGTGCTCCCAAACATGGCGAACAAATGCTGCAAACTTAGCAGGAACCCCGGGCCAAACGGAATTTTCTCATTCACTTGAATTTCGCGTTGCAAACTAATTCACTCCTCAAGGACTTTTTAATCATTACATACCGTTCTTTCATGATCTTTAATAGATTAAATACAATCGATTTTTTTTTCAACTACATTTTTTTTCGATTCGTCAAAAAATACAGCACCTTACAATATTGTCGAAGTATGCTACTGAATATGATTGAAATTAACCATGAACCTTGATGTTAAAGCACATTGACCATGCGCGCAGTGTTGACGTGAACCGCCGTAAGCGTCATAATAATAGAAATAACATTCGATGAGGGAACCTGCACGTTTTGACAAAGGGCGGGTTTTATTTTATATACGAAAGGAAAGAGAAAGGACTCAGAATGGGCATAGAGCGATTACTCGAAAAGGCTGGCGCCTATATTAAAGAACCCGATCTTCTCCGCATTCAGGAAGCATATGAATTTGCGGAGCAAGCCCATCATGGACAGGTGCGGAAATCGGGAGAACCTTATATTCTTCATCCGCTCGCGGTAGCCGACATCGTTGTTAACATGCAAATGGACACGTTGTCTATTATTGCTGCGCTGCTGCACGATGTCGTTGAGGATACAACTGTTTCCTTGGAACAGATCCGCGAGAAGTTCAGCGATACATGCGCCATGCTGGTAGATGGATTAACGAAGCTGGAACGTATTAAGTTTGGTTCTAAGGAAGAACAGCAGAACGAAAACTATCGTAAAATGTTCATTGCGATGGCCAGGGATATCCGTGTTATCGTTATAAAGTTGGCAGATCGTCTTCATAATATGAGAACACTGAAGTACCAATCTGAGGAAAGCCAGCGGCGTATTTCACATGAAACGCTTGAGATTTTTTGTCCTATTGCCCACCGTCTCGGTATTTCAGCGATCAAATGGGAGATGGAGGATATAGCGCTCCGTTATCTGAACCCGCAGCAATATTACCGCATTGCCAATCTGATGCATAAGAAACGTGCGGAGCGGGAGCAGTACATTGATAACGTTATTGACCGGATCCAGGAAAAGTTGGACGAGATGGGTATTCAGGCCGATCTGTCCGGCAGACCCAAGCACATTTATAGTGTTTTTAACAAAATGTCTGTTAAAAACAAGCAGTTTAACGAGATTTATGATCTTCTTGCCATCCGGATTATTGTAGATAACATTAAGGATTGTTATGCGACGTTAGGCATCATTCACACGTTGTGGAAGCCCATGCCGGGGCGGTTTAAAGATTACATTGCTATGCCGAAGGCGAATATGTATCAGTCACTGCATACAACGGTAGTGGGACCGAATGGGGAACCAACTGAGGTACAAATACGCACTGTTGATATGCACCGCACGGCGGAATACGGTATTGCGGCCCACTGGGCGTACAAGGAAGGCTCTGGCGGAGCAGGTAATTTTGATAATAAAATGACCTTTTTCCGTGAGATTCTGGAGCTACAGCACGAAGCGAAAGATGCTTCGGAATTTGTAGAATCGCTTAAAATGGACTTTTTCTCGGACTTGGTATTTGTGTTCACTCCAAAAGGCGAGGTTATCGAGCTTCCTGCGGGATCCGTTCCGCTTGATTTCGCTTACCGGATTCATACAGAGGTTGGTAACCGGACGATCGGAGCTAAGGTGAACGGGCGGATCGTTCCGCTGGATCACCAATTAAAGACCGGGGACATCATCGAGATTCTGACTTCGAAACATTCCTACGGTCCGAGCCAGGACTGGCTGAAAATAGCTCAATCTTCCCACGCGAGAAGTAAGATCAAGCAGTGGTTTAAGAAAGAAAAGCGGGAAGAGAACGTGGAGAAAGGCCGAGACATGCTGGAGCGGGAATTGAAGCGTCTCGGTGTTGAAGTTTCTGAGTGGATGAGTGACGACAAACTGATTGAGGTTGCCAAGAAGTTTGCTTTTAATGATATTGAGGATATGCTGTCGGCCGTTGGCTTCGCAGGAATTACAGCAGCCCAGATTTGTACCCGCCTGACCGAAAAGCTTCGCAAGGAGCAGGAGGAAGCAAATTTTCTGGAGCTAACGTCCGAGATGAAAGAAATCAAGGCTCCACCGGAGAAACGGAGCCGTCCGACCAACGGTGTTCGGGTTAAGGGGATCGATAATCTGCTGGTTCGTTTTGCACGGTGCTGCAATCCGGTTCCAGGAGATGATATTGTCGGTTATGTTACCCGCGGCCGCGGTGTCTCCGTGCACCGATCGGATTGTGCGAACCTGCCTGCAATCGGTGATGGTGAGGAAGCTGCGCGTGTTATTGAGGTTGAATGGGAATCGACCGTAGAAGCCAATTATAGTGTTGATATTGAGGTGACTGGTCACGATCGTAATGGATTGCTCAATGAAGTGCTTCAGGCCGTATCGGAGAGCAAGACGAATATTTCGGCTGTAACAGGTCGATCGGACAAAAATAAGATGGCCATGATCCACATGACCATTCTGATTCGCAACACGGACCATCTTCATTCGGTAGTTGAGCGAATTAAACGTGTGAAGGATGTCTATACTGTTCACCGTATTATGCAGTGAATTGATGTATTGAGGTGAAGCGTCGTACGGCCGCATTGCCGTACTTAAATATGTACGCGGTTTGGCTTCCCTGTAAGGGAGGCTGGCCGCGATTTTTTATTAAGGGGATTGATCTCATGAAAGTTGTTATTCAAAGATGCAAGAATGCACAAGTTACAGTGAATGAAGAGGTTGTAGGCCGCATTGGCGAGGGGCTTATGGTACTGGTTGGAGTAACACATGAGGATGAAGAGAAAGACGTCAAATATTTGGCGGATAAAGTGGCTGGACTGAGGATTTTTGAAGACGAGCATGAGAAAATGAATTTCAGCGTGCAGGATATCAGTGGAGCGATTTTATCCGTCTCCCAATTCACTCTCTACGGAGACAGCCGTAAAGGGAAGCGACCGAATTTCATGGCGGCGGCTAAACCGGACAAGGCTGAAATGCTATATGAGGCTTTCAACCGGGAACTGGCGGCAAAGGGGCTTCAGGTGGAGACCGGTGTGTTTGGGGCGATGATGGACGTTTCTTTGACCAATTGGGGTCCTGTTACCATAATTATCGATAGCCGTAATTAATTTGTGTTTGTTATGTGAAGACGCATAGGTTAAAGAAATCTGGACATGCTGTGAAACAGAGATGTTTTGCCGGAATCACAGCATAAAGGAGTTTTAACAATGCGACAATCCCCTAAATCCGCCGGATGGAGTTCTTTGTCATTATTGGCCTCTGGTGCTGCACGAGAGACAGAGAGCATAAATCGTTCCGTTGTGCTCCCAGCAGATCCGATTTGGAAGATGGACGTAAAAGCCAGTGATCGGATATTTCTGCCGAGAACGTAGAAGAACGGACTTTACTATTATAATTACTTAAAGCTGCCAACTTGGCGGCTTTTTTGTTGTTGCCTCTATGTAGGATTAAAAACACTGTTATAAAAAATGCACAACAGGGTAATAAGAAAACGAGGACGTAAGTGAAAGGAGACTTATTCGATCTGTTTGCTGTGATGATTTCATAACGGGTTTGAGTTGTGTTCATGCAATGTCGGCTTTTCAAAATGGCTTGAAAAAAAGGAGGAATGGACATGTCTAAACAAATTCAAGCATATTTCAGAACTGAGGATGAAGCGGAAGGTGCAAGAATGACGCTTATAACTTACAAAACCGAAAATCTGGAAGTCGGACAGCTTCAGGAGGCGGTAGGTAGAGGTACCAACATTTTGGTGCCGCTAGTGCCTTTGAATGCGGCAGGTTTGGGCGGTTCCACTACTGGAACGGGATCGGTCGGCGGTGTGGCTGGAACCGCGGGTGCGATAGTAGGTACGCGCGATGTTACTGATCTCGAGCGGTCGGAGGATGCTCCTGCCTCTGACTTTGATGAGTGGGTGGATGCAGCGGACTTAATCGATGCGGATTACAGGGAATTAAAGTATGTGTTGTCGGCCAAGGTTAGTGATACGGACTATGAGGATATTGTTCGGATGCTTCGGTCTAACCATGCGTATATTGAGCGGTTTGACTAATTAAAAAGATATCGCTTTCACACTTGTAATATAACTGTAATGTTTGTATCATGTTTCTTTAATATAAGCTGTTTATAATAACAGCATGACCCCCTTTTTTATATATGTTTTGGACCTACAACATCGGTTTGTAGGTCTTTTTCTTTTTTACGAGGGGATTTCGTTAAGTTTTTTTTCTTGACTTTAATGCGGCGGTTCATTACAATCTAAAAATATAATGTTTTGGATATATTAATAGTGCGTGTTCAAAAAGGTCGGTTTTCAGCACCGAAGCATATGCTTCCGATGTGCGTTTTTTCAAAACGCTTGAGTTGGATGAAGCTAGGGACTGAGGAGCGGAGCTGCACGTTTTCGTAGAAAACGTCTTCGGAAGCATCAGCTGTTTTGGGTACGTGAGCACCTAAGATGTTTCCGGAGGAAACATACTTCGTAAGCATTTGCTTAGGACCGGCTGAATTCAAGATTCGATGCCGAGCCCACTTCCTGATTCACTTCGTGATCAAAAGCGGACTTTTTGAACAACCTCTAATACTGATTCGATGACGGGACCAAGTACTCCATCCCCACATGACCAGAGAGGAATCCCCTTGGCTGTAAGGATTCCCTTGATGAGTGGACGAATGACCTCCTCGAGAACAGACGGCGAATGACATACCGGTTGCACCGGTGAATGTTTCCAGTAGCTGTTCTGCGCAGCCGAGCGTTATCCGGTTGAAAGCGGAGTAATCCATACAGTAATTTTTGACATTACTGTTCATGTTGGATGATCCGGAATGTGGGTGGCACCACGGGAGATTTCAGTTTATGACAATCCCTCGTCCCAGTTGTTAATACAACAGCTGGAACGAGGGGTTTTTTAGTTTTTCCAAGAGAAATTACATAGATCAGTCGGGAACGTCTACCTTGATGGAATCGGTCCCGGACTAATTGGAGGGATGAACGATGGCAAATATCAGATTTGAGAAACCGACAGGTACACAGGATTTCTTGCCGGGCACGGTCGAGAAATGGCAGTTTGTTGAGGATAAGGCCAGAGATTTATGCCGCCGCTACAACTACCGAGAAATACGTACGCCAATCTTCGAGCAGACGGAGCTGTTTGAGCGTGGAGTTGGTGAGACGACGGATATTGTCGAAAAAGAAATGTACACGTTTATGGACAAGGGTGACCGCAGCATGACACTTCGTCCAGAGGGAACAGCCGGTGTAGTCCGAGCATACGTGCAAAACAAATTGTACGGTGAGCCTGATGTTACCAAGCTGTATTACATCGCTCCGATGTTCCGTTATGAGCGCCCTCAGGCAGGCCGCTACCGTCAGTTCCACCAGTTCGGTGTTGAAGTGTTCGGAACGGCTGATCCTGCTGTGGATGCGGAAGTTATTGCATTAGGGTACTCATTTACGAAAGAACTGGGTCTGCAGGGTGTAAAGGTGGAGATTAATTCGGTCGGAACCCCAGAAGTGCGGGCAGCTTATCGTGATACTCTGCTTTCCTTCCTTACGCCGATGAGAGACAACTTGTGTTCAGACTGTCAGTCCCGGATGGAACGGAACCCGTTGCGTGTATTGGACTGCAAGAAGGACCAGGATAAGTTCGCTGGAGCGCCGTCGATTCTGGATAGTCTGGATGAAGAGTGCAGCACTCATTTTGAAAAGGTAAGAGAATATCTGGATGCCATGGGCGTTGAGTATGAGATTAATCCACGTCTTGTCCGTGGCCTGGATTACTACACACATACGGCATTCGAATTCAAAGCTCAAGGCATTGGAGCTATCGATACCGTAGGTGGTGGTGGCCGGTTTAACGGCTTGGTAGGGGAAATCGGTGGACCGGATCAGCCGGGAATCGGCTTTGGCATCGGGATGGAGCGGATTTTGCTTATACTTGAAAATCAGAAGATTGAGCTAGAAGCCGTAAAGCCGCTCGATGTGTATCTTGTAGCATTGGGTGATGCAGCAGAACAGGAAGTAACGAAGATTACTTACAAACTGCGCAGCGTAGGCTTCTCTGCAGAACGTGATTACCTCGGCCGTAAGATGAAAGCACAGATGAAGTCAGCTGACCGTCTACAGGCTCGTTATACAGCGATCCTTGGTGATGACGAGTTGTCCCGCGGTGAAATTGCTCTGAAATCGATGGAAACCGGCGAACAGCGTACCGTAAAGCTGGATGAATTGCATAAGGAATTAAGTTAGCCTGCCGTATTCGGCTTAATTATAAATAAAGGGGTATGATGAAACCATGAAAAGGACACATCATTGCGGTCAATTAACGACCGCCAACATTGGAGAAACTGTGACGTTAAACGGCTGGGTACAGACCCGTCGTGACTTGGGAGGCGTACTCTTCATCGATCTTCGCGACCGCAGCGGAATTATGCAGGTTGTATTCAATCCGGATTTCTCCGGTGACGCACTGGCTGTTGCGGACAAGGTCCGTAGTGAATATGTACTGGCCGTATCCGGTAAAATCGTGAAACGTGCTGCTGAAACCGTAAACCCTAACCTTCCTACAGGGGAGATTGAAGTTCAGGTTACCGAAATTGAAGTATTAAACGCAGCAAAAACACCTCCGTTCTTCATCGAAGACGGCGTGGAAGTTGATGAGCAGCTTCGCTTGAAGTATCGCTATCTGGATTTGCGCCGTCCTGAAATGCAGCAGACATTGATGCTTCGATCAAAAGCGTCTAAAATATTCCGTGATTTTCTTGACGAAGAAGGCTTTGTTGATGTCGAAACACCGATTCTTACAAAAAGCTCACCGGAAGGCGCACGTGATTACCTGGTGCCAAGCCGCGTGCATGCAGGCGAGTTCTTTGCACTACCGCAATCCCCGCAACTTTACAAACAGCTGCTCATGGTAAGTGGCGTTGAGCGTTATTACCAGATTGCACGCTGCTTCCGTGACGAAGACCTTCGTGCTGACCGTCAGCCTGAATTTACACAGGTCGACATTGAGACCTCGTTCATGGAACGTGACGACCTGCTGAACATGATGGAGCAGCTGATGGTTCGTCTGTTTAAGGAAACTATAGGAGTTGAGCTGGCAACACCGTTCCAGCGTATCAGCTACGCTGACGCTATGGGTAAATACGGTTCAGACAAGCCGGACCTCCGTTTTGGCCTTGAACTGATCGAGATGAATGATATCGTAGCTTCCAGCGGTGTAAAAGTGTTTGCTTCCGTCATTGAAAAAGGCGGAGAAGTGAAATGTTTGAACGCCAAAGGATGCGGTACTTGGACTCGTAAAGAAATCGATGATCTGGGTCCATATGCCGCACGTTACGGAGCTAAAGGCCTTGCTTGGATTCAAGTGAAGGAAGGCGAATTTAAAGGCCCTATCGTGAAGTTCTTTAGCGAGCAGGAGATTGAAGCGATCAAAGAACGTACTGGAGCAGAAGAGGGTGACCTGCTGCTGTTCTCCGCCGATACCAAAAAAGTTGTGGCTGATGTGCTTGGCGCACTTCGTCTCAAAATCGGACGCCAGCTCGGCTTGATCAACGACAATGAGTTCAAGTTTGCATGGGTTCTGGACTTCCCGCTCTTGAGTTATGATGAAGATCAAAAGCGTTATGTGGCGGAGCATCATCCGTTCACCCGTCCAAAGGATGAAGATCTGGAGTTAATGGACACAGACCCGCTTGCAGTTCGCGCACAAGCTTATGACATTGTATTGAACGGTTATGAAGTGGGCGGCGGCTCCATGCGTATTTATAAGCGGGATATTCAAGAAAAAATGTTCGCTGCGCTGGGCTTGTCTCCTGAGGTAGCCAATGAGAAGTTCGGCTACTTGCTGGACGCTTTCGAATATGGTACTCCACCGCATGGCGGAATCGCATTCGGTTTAGACCGTTTGGTTATGCTTCTGGCAGGACGCACGAACCTGCGCGAGACGATTGCATTCCCGAAAACAGCAAGCGCTACGGATCTTCTTATGGATTCTCCTTCCATGGTGGATGGAGGACAGTTGGAACAGCTCCATATCAAGCTTGCGAAAAAACCGGGTGAAGATAAGAAGTAATGAATTTCAGATCATTATTGGGGGAAACGGCTGCATTCCAGCCGTTTCTTGCCTGTTAGGAGGTTGTTAATATGCTGCATCAGTTTTCCCGGACAGAACTGGCAATCGGGCCTGAAGGCCTTGAGGTTATGAAAAATAGTACAGTAGCGGTACTCGGTATTGGCGGGGTCGGCTCTATTGCAGTAGAGGCCCTTGCTCGCACCGGGGTCGGCCGTATTATTCTGATCGATAAAGATGTTGTTGATATTACAAATATTAATCGTCAGATTCATGCGTTGACAACAACGGTCGGTCAGAAAAAGGCGGATCTGATGGTAGAACGGGTGAAGTTAATCAATCCAGAATGTGAAGCGATTGCACTTAATATGTTTTACACCGATGAAACCTATGAAGAATTGTTTAAATATGATCTGGATTATGTGATCGATGCATCGGACACGATTATATATAAAATCCATCTGATCAAGGAATGTCTGAAGCGCGGTATTCCGATGATCTCCAGCATGGGGGCCGCCAACAAAATGGATCCGACCAAGTTTCAAGTTGCTGATATATCCAAAACATCAATGGATCCGATTGCCCGGGTCATCCGGACAAAGCTGCGGAAGGAAGGCATTAAGAAGGGTGTTAAGGTTGTATTTTCCCTTGAAGAGCCGATGAAGCCCCGGCAGGATGTCACAGATAAAATTGTGCCGGAGAACGCTCCGGAAATCCGAAAGGCTAAACAGCCTCCGGCAAGTAATGCATTTGTGCCTCCGGTGGCGGGCCTCATTATGGTCAGTGTTACAGTTAAAGAGCTTCTTGAAAAGGCAGGACTATCTTAATAAATGAGGTTTTGACTTAAATTAGAATGGACGCAGTCCGCTGTAGAAGCGGATTCTGCGTCTTTTTCTCATTCAATATTAACTGCCGCCTGAATGGTCTGTAGTATATTGATACGAGTTGTGCTACAATGAATATCCTTTTGTGTCACGGATGCCCTAAACGGCGGCGATACGAAAAATATTTCTTAGGAGGTAACTGAAATTGACGGACTCTTTTCAAAGTGCCTATCAAGAAGAAGAGCTGATACTAAATGAAGCGATTGCCGAGATTGACAAACAGCTTGAGCGACTGCAAAGCATTCCGGTGTATACCGGGCATGATTTCACAGAGCAGGTACTCGAAGCAGGGCGTGAAGATCGACGTCAGTCTTTAAAGAAAAGCCAGCCTGAGCCTTATTTTGGCCGGCTTGACTTTCAGGAGAATGGTAAAGAGGAGCAAGCCCCGCTCTATATCGGTAAGGTCGGATTTGACCGGGAGGAAGCCAGTGAGCATCCGATGGTTATAGATTGGCGAGCACCTGTTGCTAGCCTGTTCTATTCATTTACAGGTGGCAGTGATCCGGCTTCCTATGAAGCGCCTGAAGGTCTGGTCGAAGGCTTGGTGTACTTGAAACGAAATGTTGTTATCCGCAAGCAAATTCTGGAGCGTGTATCCGATACATACAACCGTGAAAGCGGGGGTCCCGCCGTGTCGGACGAATTTCTCGTCTACCGCCTTGGTGAAAACAAGGATAACCGGCTTAGGGATATCGTATCTACGATTCAGGCCGAGCAGGACAAAATTATCCGCGCAGCCAAGAACACGGCCCTGATCATCCAAGGGGTAGCAGGTAGCGGAAAGACAACTGTGGCGCTGCACCGTTTGGCCTTTTTGCTGTATCAGTATAAGGAACAGGTGTCGGCGGAGAAGATGATTATTTTTGCTCCGAACCATATGTTCCTGGACTACATATCCGATGTGCTTCCTGAGCTCGGTGTGGGTGATATTCAGCAGCGGACGTTTGCTGATTGGGCATCCGAACTTCTGGATGTAAGCATGACGCCTAGTGATGCATCGGAAACACTTGCCTTCTGGTTCGAGACAGAAATGGGGCAGGGAACACCAGATATTAATGATGACGTCCGTGGTCGTTATAAAGGCTCTCTTAGACTGATGAATCTGATTGAACGCTGTGTTGAACAGCTTGAACAATCTGCGCTGCCAGAGGGAGACTTTTCGCCATGGGATGGAGCTGTCCTGCGTCGTGAAACGATAGCTGAGTGGTTCAACGAAGAGTATAAACCGTATCCTCTTGCCAAGCGGAAAGAACGGGTCCTTGCCCGGCTGCACCGATGGGTAGAGATGGAACTGAAAAAGTCGCCTTCTCAGGCCGTTATGAAGGAGCGAAAGAAAAAAGCTGCCGGGCGGGAAAAATCCTATGGAAGCAAGTGGCCGAAATTCGAACCACTAGTGCTGTATAAGCAGTTATTTGGCGCTGCCAAAATAAACGGACTGTGGTCTGAGGAGTTTGAGTCAGAAATTCCGAGGGAAGTGTTGAACTCCACCCGTAAAGATCTGAAGAAAAACGTAGTTCGGGAAGAGGATCTTACACCGCTGCTTTATTTCCATTGTTTGATGAATGAAATTACGGGTGAACAGAGATTTGACCATATCGTCATTGATGAAGCACAGGATTTCTCTCCGTTCCAGGTTGCACTTCTGGATCGCTTCGTAAGGGGGCATTCCTTTACGATATTAGGAGATCTGTCGCAGGGTATCCATGCCTACCGGGGCGTTCATGCCTGGGAAGAGATGAGTACATTATTTGAACCCGAGAGCAGAGCCTACTTTGCATTAACGCGAAGTTATCGGTCTACGATGGAGATTATAGAATTTGCAAATGGCATACTGGAAAAAGGTGTGGGGAGTGATCTGCTTGCCGTGCCTGTCTTCCGAAGTGGAGATGCTGTACGGCTTGTACGCTATAATGGGGCGGCAGACAGAGAAAAGGATCTCCGCCGCGCACTGCGTCATCTCCTCTCGAAGGGGAACTACCGGACCGTTTCGATCTTGACGCGTACACTCCGGGAAGCGAAGGAGCTCCACGAGTTGCTCGCGGCTGAGTGGCCTGAGCTTCATTTGATAGATGGAAGCAAACAAACCTATCAGGGCGGTATATCTGTGCTTCCGGTATATCTCTCCAAAGGACTCGAATTTGATGCCGTCATCGTTGCCGACGCGGACAGCGCTCACTATGCGGAAAAAGCATGGGATGCCAAGCTCATGTATGTTGGCTGTACGCGTGCATTGCATGAGTTATGGCTTCTGCATGGGGAACAACTTCCTTCTTATGTCGTGCCAGAACAACCTGAGATCGCATCTCAGGGATGGCCGGATGGTGTCTAACAGTTAGGTTTAGCTACCTAAAGTAAATATGTTTTGCTGCGCTATATAAAGGAATCTGGGGTATAAACACCACAGGTTCCTTTTTGTTGATCAGACCGAGTTGTTGATAGAATCGCCTTTCTGTGCAAAGCGATAAATCGTAAGTGAATGAAAGATTGTGATATGATAAGAAAAGCAGATTACGAATCATGACAGCGTTATGATTCAAACAAGGAAGTGTAATGATGGATTTATTCTCTTTCGGTCATGAAGAGGATCGCGATTCCCGGCTACTTGCTGACCGGATGCGTCCTTCCAACCTGGATGAATATATTGGACAAGATCATATTGTAGGGCCGGGTAAGCTGCTTCGGCGTGCAATTGAAGCGGATCAGGTATCTTCTATTTTACTGTATGGTCCACCCGGCTGCGGCAAAACAACGCTTGCTCATATCATTTCGAAGCATACCCAAGGGTCATTCGTACGGCTTAATGCAGTAGAAGCTTCTGTTAAGGATGTACGTGAAGTGATTGAGCAGGCGCAAAGCAACAAATCATTGTATGGAACAAAAACCATTCTGTTTCTGGATGAGGTACATCGGTTCAACAGCTCCCGTCAGGACGCGCTTCTACCCGCGGTTGAAAAGGGGACAATCATCTTTATTGGTGCCACTACGGAAAATCCGTTTCATTATGTGAATGGGGCTCTTATGAGCCGCTCAACCTTGTTTCAGCTGCAGTCGCTGAATAAGGAACATTCCTGCATTGCTATGAAGCGTGCGCTCCAGGATAAGGATCGAGGGCTTGGATTTATGCAACTTCAAGTGGATGAAGAGGCACTGGATCATATCGCTTCCATGGCGAACGGTGATATCCGCCGGGCCTTGAATGCCCTGGAATTGGCAGCAATGACGACACCTCCCCAATCGGATGGCACAGTTCATATTACACTCGAAGTTGCAGAGGAATCAATCCGGCGTCCAACTGTCCGGGCTGATGAATCAACCCAATATGACGTCTTGTCGGCTTTCCACAAAAGTATTCGCGGGTCCAGTGATGCTGCACTCTTCTGGTTTTTGTACGCCGTGGAGAAGCTTGGTATGGATCCGATGGTGTTCATTCGCCGTCTGATTGCGGCCAGCAGTGAGGATATCGGGCTTGCTAATCCGCAGGCGATGGTACAAGCTGTTAGTGCACTAGAAGCTTACCGTAACAATGGTTGGCCTGAGGCCAAACTGAACATTGCGCAAGCGATTCTTTTTGCTGTGGAGAGCCCGAAATCCAATGCTGTTTACACCGCTATATCACGCGCTATGTCCGCCATGGAGGAGTTTAAATCGGCTGAGGTGCCGCTCCATTTACGCGATACTCATTATCAAGGTGCAGCCAAACTGGGACATGCGGGATACAAATATCCTCATGACTATCCTGGACATTATGTGAAGCAGGATTATTTACCGAAAGAGCTTGCACGTCGGGTGTTTTATCAGGCGACAGAGCAGGGCAATGAGGCTAAAATATCCCATAACCAGCGTTTGCGCAGAGACGAGTAAAAGAATTCGAAACACTTGATTCATTGAATACAGTTCATGTTGTACATCTTGAATGTTATGGTAAGGAAGGGAAATCGTATGGGAAAGAACCTGCTCTTTGTGGGTGCGGGAGGGTTCGGTGGCACATTACTCCGCTATGGTCTGGATGAGATAATACCTGCTCCACTAAACGGCTTTCCGGCAGCTATCCTGTTCATCAACCTGGCGGGATGCCTGTTTCTAGGCTGGTTTTTGACTTACTGCTTATCTTCCACACATATTTCAACACAGGTTCGTCTGCTCATCGGCACCGGGTTTACGGGGGCGTTTACGACATTTTCAACCTTTACAGTGGATACAGTCAGGTTAATCGGTAATGGTCAGAACGCAGTCGCCGTGATCTATGTAGTCATAAGTGTTGTTGGCGGTCTGCTCATGTCCTGTATCGGTGTTTGGCTGGGACGGAAGATGTCTTCAAAGCAAGAAGGTGCGGCAGTGTGATTTTGTGGATAGGATTAGGCGGGATTGCCGGAGCGGTTTCCCGTTATTGCGTTGGTGTTTGGCTTGGAAAAAAAGCACAGGGGACATTCCCGTGGGCTACGCTTCTCGTAAATTTGGTCGGTTCCATCATACTTGGATTTCTTGCAGGTTATGCAGACCATCTGTCTGAAGCCGTTTACAGAATGCTCGGTACCGGCTTTTGCGGCGCGTTTACCACATTTTCAACCTTTGGTTATGAAGCGGTCACCTTGGCAGGAAACAAGCAATACATACAAGCATTCTTATATGTGCTCATATCGGTTATGCTGGGTCTTGCAGGGGCATGGACAGGACTCTATATAGCGGCTTAGAAATGAATCAATAAAGGGATTTTGTGGCCATTTTGGGGAGGAAATGAGTATGTACAAACGTAAATTTGCAGTATTGGTGCTGTCTGCAGGTCTGGTACTGGGTGGTTGCGGTGCTGAGAAGGCACAAGAGCCTGCAGAGAGTAAGCAAGGAGCTGAAACGGTTCACGAACATGGTTCACAAAACAAGCTTGCTAATGGAGATCTTCAAGAAGTTACAGCGTCTGCGAAGGAGCTGCCAACGTTCTTGGACGGTAAAAGCGATGAGATGCGTACGATATATGCACTCGCAGCTCAGGAAAAAGATGTGCTTACCTGGATTCCATGCTACTGCGGCTGCGGTGAAAGTGCAGGGCACAAGAGTAATCTGAACTGTTTCATCAATGAGGTTAAAGAAGACGGCAGCATTGTGTGGGATGATCACGGCACACGATGTGGTGTTTGTCTGGAAATCGCAGTAGAATCAGCCAAGATGGACAGTGAAGGAAAAAGTTTGACTGAAATCCGCAACACGATCGATGAAAAATATAAGACAGGTTACGCGAAACCGACCCCTACACCAATGCCGACAGAAGCGAATTAATTTCCTGTAATCTATCGATGCCATATGGTGCACGCCCCCTCCGGAAGTTTCCACCTGTGATTAATGTTACAGTTAAAATCTATATGTTGTTATATTGTTTGATGTAACAACTACATATAGTGCTTGATGGTAGATCGGATATGTCCGGTCTTAAAAGGGAATCCGGTGAAAATCCGGAGCGGTCCCGCCACTGTAACAGCTTCTCAAGGAGAACAAACCAACCAATCCATCCGGTTTTCTCCGCCAGTTTGTGAACTGAAGCCAGATACCTGCCATTAAGACAACACGGTGTGCCTACGGTTGATAGGGAAGTGTTTCGAATGAAGGGTTGTCTGGTCCGTTTCTATTTGACTGGATTAAACGGTTCTTTATGAAGCATGTATTCCGCAGACTTGCGGCAGCATGCTTCTTTTATTATTCACTTCAATCGTACCGCACACCGTGAGGGGTTGATGAATACACCTGTATAGGTATTTGCCATAGGAGGAATTTGTGATGAAGGTGACCAAGAGGGACGGAACATGTGTGGCGTTTGAAGTTACACGGATTATAAGTGCAGTGAGTAAAGCTTTTCAGGCTACTGAAGGAACTTCCAGAAATGAGGAATCGTCCCGGATCGGTCTATTGGTGGAAGCTGAAACAGCTGGCTTGGAGCAAATGTCTGTGGAAGAAATACAGGACCTTGTCATACATTTTTTGAATGAAACTGGTTATAAGCAAACAGCTGAAGCTTATACAGAGTACCGTGAGGCACGTGACAGAGAACGCATAATGCGCGGAGAGCTGTACAAGATCAGCACCAACGTTATCGGTGTTAAGGATCTGGATCTGCTTCGGGAAAATGCCAATTTGAACGGTGAATCATTCAGTGGGAAAATGAGCCGGATCGGATCGGAATATGCCAAGTGGATGGCGACCAGTTTTATGCTGCCAAAACCGTTGAACGAGGCTGTGAAAAACGGATATGTATATGTGCATGACTTAGATCAATATGCACTCGGAACGACTAATTGTATTTTCATTCCATTTGATCGGCTGCTGGCAAACGGCTTTAATACGGGGAACGGTTCGGTCCGTCCTCCACAAAGCATCATGACCGCTATGGCACTGGTAGCCATCATATTTCAGTCTCAGCAGAACAGTCAGTTCGGCGGGGTATCTGGCAATAAAATAGATTGGGATTTGGCGCCTTACGTGGGTAAGTCCTTCCGTAAACATTTTCGAAAAGGGCTTTCTTATTTCAGTGAAGGCGACATGAACTTAGGAAAAGACATTTCGGATTTGGATCTGCATATGGATAACCACTCGCTTGAAGAGATTTATCCTCGTACATATAAGTTTGCATATGAAGAGACTATAAACGAGACCAAGCAAGCCGCGGAATCTCTGATCCATAATTTGAACACGATGAGCAGTCGGGCAGGGGGGCAAATTCCGTTTACCTCGTTAAATTACGGGATGTGCACTTCTACAGAGGGAAGATTAGTTTCTCATGCACTTCTTGACGCTACCATGAGAGGACTTGGACGTGGAGAGACACCGATATTCCCGCAGCATATATTTCAATGTAAAAACGGGATAAATCAGGCGGAAGGTGATCCGAACTACGATCTGTTCCTTAAAGCGGTAGAGTGCTCCAGTCGCCGCTTATATCCAAATTTTGTAAATGTGGATGCATCGTTCAATCTTCCCTATTACCGCCCGGAAGATCCAGATACGATCATTGCGACTATGGGATGCCGTACACGAACGATCTCGGACCGTTTCGGCAGAAATCGGTTGAGCGGGAAAGGGAATTTGTCTTTTAACACGATCAACCTCGTACGGCTTGGGATTGAGCATGGCATAGTAATGGATAAGCGACAAGATCCAGATATGAGCGGATTTTTCGAAAGTTTGGAACGTTATATGAAGATTGCAGTGGAAGGATTGATCCACCGGTATGAAATTCAAGCCAAGCAGCCGGCAAAGGCTTCGGATTTTATGATGCGTGAGGGGGTCTGGGAAGGTGGGGAGAAGCTTGCCCCAGACGATGCGGTCGCAGAACTTATTAAACACGGATCGTTGGCACTTGGTTTTATTGGTCTTGCGGAGTGTTTGAAAGCTTTAACAGGACAACATCATGGCGAAGACGAGATGGTTAGAAAGATGGCGCTCGATATCGTTGGAAGGATGCGTGCTTACTGTGATGCCATGAGCGAGCAGTATGATTTGAATATTACGCTTTTTGCCACTCCAGCAGAAGGGCTGTCCGGAAAATTCACAAAGCTGGATCGAACCACATTTGGCAGTATACCGGGTGTAACCGACCGGGAGTACTATACGAATTCATTTCATATTCCCGTGTATCATCCAGCCGCTGCTTTTCAGAAGGTTCAATGGGAAGCACCATTCCATAAGCTGTGTAATGCGGGTGCGATCTCGTATGTAGAGCTTGACGGCAACGCACGGCAAAATACGGCTGCATTCCGGAATATAGTCCAATTTGCGCTTAAACAAGACATTGGTTATTTTTCCGTTAATCATCCATTGGATCGGTGTCCTGTCTGTGATTACGAAGGAATTATCGGTGCATCTTGCCCAGAATGCGGGGTCGAGGAGGACAAGGTGCTGTTCCATCGTCTACGCAGAGTAACAGGTTATTTAACGGGCAACTATACGGAGCGATTCAATTCAGCCAAACAGGCTGAAGTTAAGGATCGGGTTAAACACCGATGAACATATGCGGCTATATACCGGAAAGCATTAATGAAGGCCAAGGAGTCCGTGCCGTTCTGTTTGTCAGCGGCTGCCGTCATGCTTGTGCCGGGTGCTTCAATACGGCTTCATGGGATTTTGAAGCTGGGGAACCCTTCACTGATGAGTTGAAAACTCGAATTCTAGAGGAAATTGCATGTAATCCTTTGCTGGAAGGAGTTACGTTGTGCGGTGGAGATCCCTTTTTCTCAGCGGAGGAATGCATTAGTTTTCTGTCTGACTTCCGGGAGTGCTGTCCTGATAAAAATGTATGGGCTTATACAGGTTTTACCTTTGAGGCGGTTATGAGACAGCCGAAGCTAAGGCAGCTGGCGCTTCTGTGTGATGTTATTGTTGACGGTAAGTTTATACAACGGGAGAGAGATACTTCATTATCATTTCGTGGAAGCCGGAATCAGCGTCTGGTAAATGTTGCTTCAAGTGTGGAGAAAGGCTGCGTGGTGGAAGTTTCCCTATGATGGAAAGGTCTGAAAACAATAAAGAGGCATGCCCTTCAGGTTACTAGAACCTGTAAGGGGCATGCCTCTTTCGTATGTTGATGCATAGAAACACCGGGATTACCGGTGTTTTTTCGGTTATCAATCACTTATGGTCACCAGGTGGCCAATAACTTATGCTCGAAATAGGATAATTTTTATCGTTTTAATTCAATTTGTGAACCAAGTGCAAGGTGATGACAATGTATAGTTGAATGATCATTCGGAAAGGAGAACCTCATTGGATATTGATGAATTCAGCAATTTTGTGAATATGTATGGAAAAGCCGTATACGGGTTTTGTTACCGCTTAGCCGGAAATAAAACGGATGCGGATGATCTGTATCAGGAAACGTTTCTAAAGGCGATGGAGATGCTCCACAAATTGGACGCCAATCATAATCCGAAGTCATATCTGATCTCTATTGCCATCCGCTTGCACAAAAACCATCGGCGGAAATGGGCCCGGAGACAAAGGATAATGCCCAGCGTTGAGTTCAAAGAGGCTGTGGACAAGTTTTGCGATGGAGTAGAAGCTGGGAAACCGGAGGAAGCGGCGCTATCCGGCGAGCTCAGCCGTATTATCCGTGCAGCCGCAGACAACCTGAACGATAGGTTGAGAATTCCGCTTTATTTGTACTATACCGCAGACATGTCCGTTGAAGAAATTGCGGAGATGCTGAAAATTCCCAAGGGAACCGTAAAAAGCAGACTATTTTTAGCGCGTAAAGCCATGAAAAAGCAATTGGAGGTTGAATCAGATGAAGGAATCCGAGGAGTGGGACCATCTGCTAAAAAATGCTCTGGTTTCCGAGAAGGAGCCGGAAGAGATTCTGAACCAAGCCATCATCCGTAAATATAAGGAGAGAGGAAGAATGAGACACGCTAAACGAAAAAAGCTTACCGTCGGGATAGTAGTTGCTTCAGTCACGCTCGCCCTGTCCATGACGGCTTTTGCAGCTGCGCAATTATTCAACGCCAACCAAGTAGCAGAGCATTTGAAAGAGACGAAGTTGGCCCAAGCCTTTGATAGCCGTGATGCGATCGAAGTCAACCAGTCTGCTGATGCCAAAGACTACCGTTTTACCCTCCATGGAATCGTTTCAGGAGCGGGACTCAAGGAATTGGCGAATGGTGCGGAGGGCTTCAATGCCGACCGAACTTATGCCGTCGTTTCCATCGCGAGACAAGATGGTTCTGCCATACCGTCGACGGCGGATCCGGAATACGGTAAGGAAGCGTTTTTTGTTTCACCGCTTATTAAAGGTCAGAAGCCTTGGGCAGTTAATATCGTGACGATGAATGGTGGCTACAGTGAATTTGTGGCTGATGGCATTATGTATAGGTTGATCGAATGCGACGATATAGAAATGTTCGCGGACAGAGGAGTGTATCTGGCGATCGCCAGCGGCACAAGTTTCTATAGCAATGATGCCTTTGTTTTTCAAGAAAACACAGGCAGTATTCTTCCCAAAGCCGATTATGAGGGAGCCGCTCTTTTGTTTGATCTGCCTTTGGACCCAACCAAGGCGGACCGTGCCAAGGCGGATGCTTATCTTCGTGAATTGACGGATGAACCTGCAACATCTTCCGCTATACCCAGTGACAAGACTGAATCGGAATTGGCGGATGAAATCGAAGATATGAAAAGGAAAATACCGGAAGGCACGCTCATTCCCGAATCCGTCATAGAAGTGACGCTGAAAGAGGGAGGCAACATTTTTTATGAGTATAACGATTGGAGCGTGACAATCCCCTTACAGCAGTTGTTCTTGGAAGGGCAGACAGGATATTCCGAGAGCGTCCATTTCAGCGGGGATGGAGCAGAGTATAAAGCGCTTCAATTCTATAGAGATGAGAAGGGCTTTATTACTGGAAGAATAACGATTTTGCCATAGGTATGCCGGATATACGTCTGTCAACTCAAAAAACGTAAGCATCACACAGGAAGCTCACAAGCTGACCCCTAGCGAATTCTTCTATGAATGGATGTTTAGAAACCAAACAGAAACTAAAAGCAGCCGGCATTGATGAATACGTAGCGGAGATCCAGCGTCAGTTAGATGAGTTTTTGGCTGGTAAATAGTAAATAAGTAGAAGGAAGCTGTGCTCATAAATGAGGGAGCTCGTAATACCATAGAGATCATGTATGGAAAACCTTGAAGCTTGCGACATTCGCGGCTTTTTTTCTTTTAATTCGTTTATGTACTATAGGGTTTGGCAGCAAACCTATAAAACGTTTTACACTAAATTTGACTATTTTGGAACAAAACATGGAGGTGACATATGGTAACATTATAATGAATTGTATTCCATTATGGACTAGACAGGATAGAGAGGGCGAAAATTGTGGTCTCAAATGTAATTGCTTTTATCGTAATAACTGGCTGCCGTATAGATTTCACAGAAAAGAAGTCACCATAGGGAGTTGGTTGAAAATTTCGCAATTTCATCTTGATAATGACAATCATTATCATTAATATAAAATGGTATTGTAATTTATTCTGCCTATGATTCAATACAATATAGATGCCCTAAGGGGAAGGAGCGTAACAACACTGCGTCACGTCCACCATGTTAAGAAAATGTATGTTTAGGAGAGAGGAAAAGAATGCTTAGAAGGTTTTTCTCGTATTATCGTCCGCATCGAAGGTTATTTATTATTGATTTTACTTGCGCCGTCTTCGTCGCGATCCTGGAATTGGCGTTTCCCGTAGCTGTTCAATCTTTTATCGATAAGCTTTTACCCACCGGGAATTGGTCGATGATCATAACGGTCAGTATCAGTCTGCTGCTCTTTTACATACTAAGCACGTTCATGCAGTATGTCGTCAATTATTGGGGGCACAAGCTTGGCATTAATATCGAGACCGATATGAGACAAGAGCTATTTCAGCAGTATCAGCGTCAATCCTTCAAGTTCTATAACGATCGCAAGACAGGGCATCTCATGAGCCGGATTACGAACGACCTGATGGATATCGGCGAATTGGCGCACCATGGTCCGGAGGATTTATTCATTGCTATTATGACATTCTTCGGTTCCTTCTTCATCATGCTGCAAATTAATGTTCAATTGGCTCTGATCTCAATCTTCATCTTCCCGTTCCTGCTAATATTGATTCTGATCACGAATATGAGGATGAATAAAGCTTGGAAGAGAATGTATGCGGAAGTGGCGGAAGTTAACGCACGCGTGGAAGACAGCGTATCTGGTGTTCGAGTTGTGCAATCTTTTACGAACGAAAAGCACGAGGTTTCACTGTTCACCAAAAACAATCTTAAGTTCAGATCGGCCAAGCTTCAAGGTTACAAGGTTATGTCATTCAGTTTGTCAGGCGTCTACATTCTCACGCGTTTAATAACGTTGCTCGTATTGATCTATGGCTCATGGATGGTATACCAAGGAACGCTTACGAATGGGGAACTGGTCGCCTTCATTTTATACGTCAACATTCTCTTTAAGCCCGTCGATAAGATCGCGGCGCTGATGGAGATGTATCCGAAAGGAATGGCCGGCTTCAAACGGTTCACGGAAATGATGGACCTCGAGCCGGACGTGCAAAATGGCAAAAACGCCAAGGCTGTATCCTCCCTGCGGGGCGATATCCGGTTCGATAACGTCAGCTTCGCTTACAATGATAAACAGAACGTGCTGGATTCCATATCTTTCGAAGTAGATGCAGGGGAAACCGTAGCCTTCGTCGGACCTTCCGGGGCTGGAAAAACCACGATCTCGCAGCTGATTCCGAGATTCTATGACGTAACTGGGGGAAGCCTCACGATAGACGGGATCGATGTGCGCGAGATGACCAAAGAATCTTTGCGTGCACAGATCGGAATCGTACAGCAGGATGTTTTCTTATTTACGGGTACGTTAAGGGAGAATATTGCTTATGGCAAGCTAAGCGCGACTGAGGAAGAAATCCTGGAAGCTGCGCATAAAGCCAACTTAACCGAGATGATCAGGCAACTGCCGGATGGACTCGATACTCAGATCGGTGAGAGAGGGTTGAAGCTATCTGGTGGACAGAAACAAAGGATTTCCATCGCCAGAACGTTCTTAAAGAATCCGACGATCTTGATCCTGGATGAAGCCACTTCTGCGCTGGATACCGAGACGGAGATGATCATTCAGGAGGCGTTGTCTGAATTAGCAGTAAATCGGACGACAATCATTATCGCCCATCGTTTATCTACGATTAAGAAAGCGGATCGTATCTATGTCGTAACGAACGAAGGCATCGCAGAAGAAGGCAACCATCAAGAATTAATTAATCAGGACGGGATCTTCGCCAGACTGCATGCTGCACAATTTCATTAATTTATAGCTGAGAATCAGTAAATACTAGAGGCAGTCGATGAATTGAATCGGCTGCCCTTTTTAATGATTATAAGACACCATTTGGTGTCTTATAATCAAAGCGTCACTAAATTTTCCTCTCTATTTCCCCGAGATCCGGCAGGCCGCGCCATTTACCGGATCGTTTGATCTTTTCCGAAAGTACGGTTGCGCTAGCAATATAATGCTTCAAAAATCGCGAATACGCCGACGACTGCGGCACACCGAGAACGATCATCGTCACGGAAGTTCCTTTATCCGCCAGCAGAGCGCATTGCCGACGATCCAAAGGAAGTCGAGCACAGTAATGACAAGCACGGCTTGCAGGAGAAACAATGCTCCTGAATGCGGTCCAAACGAGAAATGCGACGAATACGAGCAGGAAAACCCCAGTTTCGACCAAGCCGGTTCTACTGTCCAATCCAGTCCATTCGGCGACATACCCGGGGAAGAACAACAACAGCAGCCCGCATGCCCCGGACGAAACGGAATTCGTCAGCAGAATTTTGCGGATGAAAATTTTTCCTACCTGCGTTATGGTCCATTTGGTTTCATATTTACAACTGCCAAAACCATACTTTTCACTGCCGTTTGGTGCCAATCTTGCGTATTTTTCGGTCAGCAAAAAAATAGCGGTTGTTTTCTTGGGTATACCCAAGGAAACAACCGCCATCCATGTTATCGTTATTGCGCCTTGATAAGGGCATTTTTTTCCTACAGACTTGTCGCTATAAGACACACGCCAGCGTTCTGCCAATTGTAGCAGGTGCGCAGTGCTATAAGCTGGGCCGCTTGGCTGTAGGGCATCAATACGGCCGCCCCAAAACCGAGCGAGCAAACAATTACGCCGAGACCGGACAGCAATAGCCGAACGTTTCTTGCATTTTGCCTGTCAAAGTCGGAAAGGCGTTTACGCTTGATAGGGCACTTTCTCAGCGTATTCTATCGTTCCACCACCGAGGCATTCCTCACCTTGGTAGAACACAACGGCTTGCCCGGGTGTAATGGCTTTTTGTGGTTGATTGAAAGCCACATGAAGTGTTCCGTCTTCTCTTGGAGTCACGGTGACCTGCTGATCCGGTTGACGGTAGCGGAATTTCGCCATGCAGGTGAAAGAATCATTGGGCATAGCTTCTTCACCCGCAATCCAGTTGATTCCAGAGGCGATTAAGCCGGTGGAATAGAGACTCGGATGATCACCCTGTACAACATAGAGTACATTGGATTGCAAATCTTTATCGGCAACAAACCATGGCTCACCGGAACCTGAACCACCAATGCCGAGTCCTTGGCGCTGTCCAAGGGTATAATACATTAAGCCGTCGTGATGGCCTTTGACTTCACCTGTAACAACATCCACCATATCCCCGCCCTGTGCCGGAAGATAGTGGCCTAGGAATTCTTTGAAATTACGCTCGCCGATAAAGCAAACACCTGTGCTGTCTTTTTTCTTGGCCGTATAAAGACCGGCTTCCTCAGCGAGACGGCGGACTTCCGGCTTAGGTAGATGCCCGATCGGGAACATCGTCTTGGATAGCTGCTCCTGATTCAGCGCGTTCAGGAAGTAGGTTTGGTCTTTGTTGTTGTCCACACCGCGAATTAGACGGAATTTGCCGTCTTCTTTCACGACACGTGCATAGTGTCCTGTAGCTACATAATCGGCCCCAAGATCCAGAGCCTTGTTTAAAAATTCACCGAATTTAATTTCCCGGTTGCACATCACATCCGGATTCGGTGTTCTACCAGCCTTATATTCATCAAGAAAATAGGAAAATACTTTATCAAAGTATTCCTTTTCAAAATTGACGGTATAGTAAGGGATATCGAGTTGCTCACATACACGGCGGACATCTTCCGCGTCCGCTTCGGCCGTGCAGTAGCCGAGTTCATCGGTGTCGTCCCAGTTTTTCATAAAGATGCCGATCACTTCATAACCCTGCTGTTTCAGCAGCAGTGCTGTTACGGAGGAATCGACTCCCCCGGACATGCCGACAACGATACGTGTGTTTTGTTTATCTTTTGACATCGCTATCACCATTTTCGTATTGAATTGTGCCCATGGACGTATTTTATCACAACCCGGCTTACTTCACACGCCCGGTTTTGTCCACCTCAGGAGAACATTTTTAAAAAATAGCCATGGATTATTACCCATAGGGGCTGTGCTTATGTTACCATATGCACAGGGGATTGATCGGAATAGAGAGATTATATGACATAACGTAAAATTACAGCCCATTTTCCGCCTCAAACCAACAAAACAGATGAGAAATATCATATATACTAATTTCGAGAGAGGTGTCACCTTTGAAGATTTCAACTAAAGGAAGGTACGGATTGACGATTATGATGGAGTTGGCCGCCAGATTTGGTGAAGGGCCGACTTCCCTTAAAAGCATAGCTGAGAAAAATCAATTGTCCGAGCATTATTTGGAGCAGTTAATTGCTCCGCTCCGTAATGCGGGCTTGGTAAAGAGTATTCGTGGTGCCTATGGCGGCTATATTCTGTCTCGCGAGCCTGTTAGTATTACGGCGGGTGATGTGATACGTGTACTGGAGGGTCCGATTTCTCCTGTAGATTTCACAGAAGAAGATGATCCGGCCAAACGCGATCTGTGGTTGCGAATCCGCGATAGCATCGCTGAGGTGCTTGATTCCACTACCCTTGATAATCTGATCAACTACCAGGAACAGTCCGCTGCGGACAATTACATGTTCTATATTTAGGTGAAGAGATATGAAATCGATATATTTAGACCACGCCGCTTCATCGCCGGTTCATCCGGAAGTAGCGGAAGAGATGATGCGCGTTATGACAAGCCAATATGGCAATGCTTCTAGTGTTCATTCCTACGGGAGAGAAGCTAAAAGAAAGGTTAGCGGGTCGCGAGATGAAATTGCGGCCCTTTTGGGGGCTTTGACGGACGAGCTGGTGTTTACGGCTGGCGGGACAGAGAGTGACAATCTGGCAATTTTCGGTACGCTGGAAGCGCTGGGGCTTCAGGGCAAACATGTTATTACCTCTGTGATTGAGCACCATGCGGTACTTCATACTTGTGAGGAGCTTGAGAAGAGAGGCTGCGAAGTCACTTATGTGCCTGTAGACAGTGAAGGCCGCGTTTCCGTGGAGGAGATTTCCGGGGCAATTCGGGACAATACTGTCCTGATTACGATTATGTTTGGCAACAATGAAGTAGGAACCATCCAACCGATTCGGGAGATTGGTGAGCTTGCCCGTAGCAAAGGAATACTTTTTCATACGGACGCTGTTCAAGCACTGGGCTCCGAGTATATTTCCTGCAAGGAATTTCCGGTGGATCTCTGGAGCTTCTCCGCGCATAAGATCAATGGTCCCCAAGGGATCGGTGCTCTTGTAGTGAAAAGGGGTACTCCGTTATCCCCAAGGCTGTTCGGAGGACTTCAGGAGAAAAAACGGCGAGCTGGAACAGAAAATATGGCCGGTATAGCCGGGTTTGCAAAAGCTGTACAATTGGCCGTACAAGGATTGGATGAGCGGAGAGCACATTACACCAAGCTACGTGAGACACTTATTGAAGGACTTCGTCATGAAATCGGACAGGATGCCTTTGTTGTGAATGGACACCCTGAGTTTTATATGCCTCAAATTTTAAATATCAGCTTTCCTGAAATCAGTACGGAGACGTTGCTGATGAACTTGGATATGGAAGGAATTGCTGCAGCTAGCGGCTCTGCCTGCACTTCAGGCTCTCTCGAAATATCCCATGTACTCCAGGCAATGAAGCTTTCTGAAGATGTTTTGCGTTCCGCGATTCGTTTTAGTTTTGGTTTGGGTAATACTACTCAAGAAATGGAGTACACAGCTCAAAAAATTGGAACCATCCTAAAACGGCTGCGTAAATAAATGCTAAGGGATTTCTCTTTCATGGATTAGGGGGTATGAGTTCTTCCATTTCATCCTTTGAAGACGGTCACGGTTCAGCAGGCAATAGCGTTTTACCGGAGTCCGTTTTCCAAATGATTATAGGGTGAGGAGGTGTCCGTGCATCATGAAACTCCAAGAAATGATTGGACTGGCTGTATTCGACGTGGAGAGTGGCAAGGAAATTGGCAAAATCCACGATTTTATACTAGATAATAATTGGTTAATCACCGGGCTGGAGCTCGAAGGCAAAGCACTTTTTTCCTCTCATGTGAAAACCGTCTCATGGGCAGATATTGCAGCTTATGGAGAAGACGCTGTAATGATCCGAAGTGAAAAGGCTGTTCAAAAAACGGGCGCCGATGATATACCGTTTACGTACCTTTTGGGCCGCCGGAAATTGAAAGAGATGCAGGTACTGACAGAGGACGGCGTTTTGCTCGGACGCATCTCTGATGTTTATTTTGAGCAAGAACAGGGCAATACAATACTAGGATTGGAAATTTCCGACGGTTTTGTATCAGATTTAATTGAAGGTCGCAAATGGCTGCCTTGTACAACGGAAATGGCGATCGGAGAAAATGCTGTCATGGTGCCTCCGATGAGCGAACAGCGTCTGGAAAAAGCCATTAATTCTGTGAACGGATAGGGTGAGGATAGGATGAAATGTCCAAATTGTAGTTCTAAGGATATCGGGAAGATCGGTTCCCATCAATTTTACTGTTGGGGCTGCTTTATCGAACTGACAGTAAATGGAGAGAAAATGTCTGTCTACCAGGTTGAGGAAGACGGCACGCTTAGCTCGCTAGATGATTTGTTTTTCGGTGAAGAATTCCAGCAAGATTTCCCTTCTCATATGCACGCATCGAATTAATTTTGCGTACATATAAGTGAGCAATGTAAGAGACTCTCGCTTCCTGCCGACTGGCGGGACGAGAGTCTTTTTTGAATTTGGGACAAGTATAAGCTGTGTTTGCGCAAGAATGTAAGATTAATTTAGGGAGCTCGTACATATACTTACAGGGTAAGTTAGTCCGAAAGGAGAGATTGCCCTGTGGAACAACTGACGGCGAATAAGTGGTTCCGTTTCTTGATCTGGCTGCTGCTCGGACTTATCGCCCTCTACTTTGTATGGCTCCTGCGGCCGTTGTTTCTGGACATTTACCGTTTTTTGAAGGCAGTGCTGGCCCCGTTTCTGGTAGCTATGATCATATCTTATGTGCTGAATCCTATCGTATGCATGCTGTCAGATCGCAAGGTTCCGAGGAGCATCGCTGTACTTCTAATATATGCTGTTTTCCTGACCTGTTTAGCCGTTATTCTGATCAATATGATTCCGATGCTGATCCGGCAGCTCGAAGAGCTTAATGAACATCTGCCTGAGTTTACGATGCATGCCCAAAGTTTGATGACGAATCTGGATAGCAAGCTGCTTCCTCCTGGCATCCGAACGGGAATGAACAGCTGGTTTTTTCATATGGAAACGCGGCTGGCTGACGGGATATCGGGCTTTATGGACAATATCGGGACTACGATCAACATGTTGTTTAATGTGTTTATCATTCCTTTTCTGATCTTTTACATATTAAAAGACTTTGAGGTGTTCCAGCGAACGGCAGTATCCTATCTGCCCCGCAGCCGGAGGAAAGCCATCGTTACTCTGATTAAGGAAATTGACACCGCGCTAGGCAATTATGTTCGTGGACAATTTCTGGTCTGCCTTATCATTGGGGTGTTCGCATATATCGGTTATATGGTGATTGGCATGCCTTATGCGCTTCTGTTCGCCAGCATTGTTGCCATATTTAATATTGTGCCATACCTGGGTCCATTTCTGGGAGCGGCGCCTGCACTTTTGATGGCTTCAACGATATCTTGGAAAATGGTGCTTCTTGTCGCGACAGTAAACTTGATCTGCCAGCTGCTGGAGAGCAACGTCATTTCTCCTCAGGTGGTCGGACGCAAGCTGCATTTGCATCCGCTGTTGATCATTTTTGCCCTCCTTGTTGGCGGGCAGCTTGCCGGCACGGTAGGTCTCATTCTGGCCGTCCCTGTTTTCGCGGTAATGAAGGTATTACTGCAGCATTTTTTCGCTTATTACGTAAGACGTAAAAGTGGCTGATTTACTTGACTCTGACATGCATTGACAGATAGTTTAGGCATCGATATACTTGAAAATATTAGAGTCCATATGATTTGAAATCGATGAGGAAATAAAGTAGGCTGGTGCTTCTTTCCCAGAGAACAGGTTCCTTCGGAATTACATTTCCGGGTGGCTGTGAGAACCTGAAAGCGTCGCGAGCCGAAAAGCTGATTTCCGAGTGTGAGACAAACTCACCGGGTGGCGCCCGTTATCAAGTCGATACAAGGCGATTACCTGATGAGTCAAGGACGATACATTTTCGTGTTTGACAGCATAAACAGGTGATAACCAGGGTGGTACCGCGAGACAATCGTCCCTGATATTTATTCAGGGGCTTTTTTTGTGTTCGGACTGTACTAACAGTAAGACCGAACAATATTGAAACTGGAGGCTATAATAATGAAAGCTAGTGAAATCCGCTCCAAATGGTTGGAGTTCTTTGCAGAAAAAGGCCATAAGATTGAGCCGAGCGCATCCCTTGTTCCACATAATGACCCATCTTTGCTGTGGATCAATGCCGGAATGGCACCACTTAAACCTTATTTCGATGGACGGGTGAAGCCGGACAATCCTCGTCTGGCGAACTCTCAGAAATGTATTCGTACGAATGATATTGAAAATATCGGAAAGACGCGCCGTCACCAAACTTTTTTTGAAATGCTGGGCAACTTCTCGATCGGGGACTACTTTAAGGAAGAAGTCATCACTTGGGCTTGGGAGTTCCTGACGGACAAAAAATGGATCGGTTTTGACCCGGAGCGCCTATCGGTGACCGTGTATCCTGAAGATGAAGAAGCCTTCAAGCTATGGAATGAGAAAATCGGCCTGCCAGAGAACCGTATCATTAAGCTAGAAGATAATTTTTGGGATATAGGGGAGGGCCCTTGCGGACCTTGTACGGAAATTTTTTATGACCGCGGCGAAGCTTACGGAAATGATTTTTCGGATCCAGAACTTTACCCAGGTGGAGAGAACGAACGTTATCTTGAAGTATGGAACCTTGTGTTCTCCCAATTTAACCATAACAAAGATGGCAGTTATACGCCGCTGCCGAACAAAAATATTGATACTGGTGCTGGTTTGGAGCGGTTCGCATCGATTCTGCAGAACGTGGAGTCAAATTTCGATACCGACCTGTTCCAGCCTTTGATTCAGGAAACGGCTGCGCTTGCCGGGATTAAATACAATGAAAATCCAGAATATGACCTTGCTCTGAAAGTCATTGCTGACCACATTCGTACGGTTGCGTTCGCTGTGGGTGACGGTGTAATGCCTTCCAATGAGGGACGTGGTTATGTTATCCGCCGTCTACTCCGCCGCGCTGTTCGCTATGGAAAGGTCATCGGTCTTGATAAGCCGTTTATGTACACATTGACTAAAACGGTTGGCGATATCATGGGCGTGTACTACCCAGAAGTGCTGGAGAAGCGCGAGTTTATTGAAAAGGTAATCGCTACGGAAGAAGAGCAGTTCCACAAGACGTTGTCTGATGGATTGAATATTTTGGCGAATATAAGCTCCCAAGCCAAGGAGCAAGGCAAAACGGAGATCAGCGGTACCGATGCGTTTAAATTGTATGACACATACGGCTTCCCATTCGACCTGACGGAGGATTATGCATCAGAACACGGGCTTACTGTTGACCGTGACGGTTTTGACGTCGCCATGAGAGAGCAGCGGGAACGTGGCAGAGAAGCACGCCATGAAATGGAAAGTATGAAGATTCAGGGCGGTGTGCTCTCCGATTACACGGTTAAAAGTGAATTTGTTGGATATAATGACACCGTTCAACAATCGAAAGTGCTAGCCATTGTTGTCGACGGCGAATTTGTTGATCACATTGGTGAGGGCCAGTCGAGTCAGGTTATTTTGGATTCCACTCCGTTCTATGCGGAGAGCGGCGGACAGGTTAGCGACCAGGGGGTACTACAGAGTGATGGTGTGAGGGCGAGAGTTGAAGGTCTGTTCAAAGCGCCGCACGGACAGCATGTTCATCTTGTAACGGTGGAGTCCGGTGAATTAAAATCGAACGAAATCGTAAAAGCTGAAGTAGACCGCGAGAAACGTCTTGATATTATCAAGAACCATACGGCTACTCACCTTCTCCATAAGGCGCTGAAAGAAGTGCTTGGCGAGCATGTGAATCAGGCAGGCTCTCTTGTTGAGCCTCAGCGTCTGCGGTTTGACTTCTCTCATTTCGGAAGCATTACACCGGAGGAGCTATCCCGGATCGAGCAGCGTGTAAACGAGCAGATTTGGAAAGGGACAGCCGTTGTCATTGAAAACAAATCGATTGATGAAGCAAAAGCTATGGGCGCTATGGCGCTTTTTGGTGAAAAATATGGAGACGTTGTACGGGTCGTTCAGGTAGGAGATTACAGTCTTGAGCTTTGTGGCGGCTGCCATGTGGACAACACGTCTCAGATAGGTATCTTTAAATTGCTCGGCGAGAGCGGCATTGGGTCGGGGGTACGCCGGATTGAGGCTGTGACAGGCCGTTTTGCCTATGAGTTTATGGAAGGCCAACTGGATTTGCTTAGACAGTCCGCTGGCCTGCTCAAGAGCAATCTAAACGATGTCCCTAAACGGATCGAAGCACTGAACCAACAGGTGAAGGATCTCGGCCGTGAGAATGAATCCCTTCAAGGCAAGCTGAGTGCAATCGAAGCAGGTCAGCTTACAGACCGTGTCGTAACGGCAGGTAATACACAGCTTTTGGCTGCTGAAGTTCAGGTTGGCAGCATGGACGCTCTTCGTACGGTTGCTGATGAACTTAAAGGAAAGCTGCCTGAAGCTGTTATCGTACTTGGCGCCGTGTCCGGAGATAAAGTGAATTTTGTGGTAGCTGTACCTCAAGACCTTGTGAAAAAAGGTCTACATGCCGGTAAACTTGTCAAAGAAGTAGCGTCCGTCTGTGGCGGAGGCGGTGGAGGTCGTCCGGATATGGCTCAGGCAGGCGGTAAGGATGCTTCCAAAATCAAGGAGGCACTGAAGCGTGCTGAAGAGTTAGTTTCCCAAAGCGTGTAAGTTTAACGTTTTTGCCTTTAATTATTTGGAATCAGGTTTCCTTACAGGTTGAGGAATATGTTATGATAGAAGTAGATCAAGCTGGTAAATATTTATTCGACGAAGCATGTTTTAACATGTTCTTCGAAGAAGCGAGGTGTCACACATGGACTCCATGGATAAGACTGTCAAGTTCAATGTAAAAGGTGATGAGAAGGAGGCTTCCGCCCGGGACATTATTTTATCGGTATACGACTCATTGGTTGAAAAGGAATATAACCCGATCAATCAAATCGTCGGCTATCTGTTGTCCGGGGATCCCGCTTATATACCTCGGCACAACAATGCGAGAAGTTTGATCCGGAAGAAAGAACGAGATGAATTGATTGAAGAACTGGTCCGGTTCTACCTAGCCAGTCACCGTTAGGAGTGCAAGGATGAAGATCATGGGATTGGATTACGGGGACCGTCGAATTGGTGTAGCTCTCAGCGATGTGTTCGGTTGGACAGCTCAAGGGCTGGAAGTCATTGAACGTCGCCGGGAGGGCATTGAATTGGAACGGATCACTGCCCTTGTGAAAGAACATGAGGTCACTGAGATTGTGGTCGGCCTGCCCAAAAATATGAACGGCACGATCGGTCCCCGAGGAGAAATCTGCATGGAATTCGCAGAACTACTGCGAGAGTCCCTGTGCTTACCCGTTCACCTTTGGGATGAACGGCTTTCTACAGTATCCGCTGAACGGACTCTGGTGGAAGCCGATGTCAGCCGAAAGAAGCGCAAGCAGGTCGTAGATAAGATGGCTGCAAGCTTGATTTTGCAAAACTACTTGGATTCTAAAAGGTAAAGGTGAGGGTGATAACAGATGGCGAATGAGCATATTGGAATGGAAGAGGAACCGGAAATTATTTATATTCCTGATGATGAAGGCAATGAAGAGGAATTCGAAGTCATCATGAAATTTGAGGTTGACGGCTCCGATGCGAAATATATGATGGTGGTTCCCATGGAAACGGAAGATGATGAGACCGATGAGGTTTACGCTTTCCGTTACGAGGAAGACGGTGACGACCTGAAGTTGTATATGATTGAGGATGACGAGGAATGGAGCATTGTTGAAGAAACGTTTAACACGCTCGTAGACGAGCTTGACGGGAGCAATGGAAATGACTGATTTTTCTGCTGAACAAGTGGTATGGACCCAAGCGTTGAAGGAAGCATTCGGTGAAAGTGTTGAACTTCAGGATGAGAAGGGAAACACAACCGTATATGATGTTGCCGCTGAATTCGAAGTAAATGGTCAAGGATATGCCATTTTGGTACAGCCAGACCGTCAGCATGAGGAGTATGAAGTGCTTCGTATTGTTACGGCGCAAGACGGAAGCCTGGAGCTGGCCACCATTGATGATGATGATGAATGGGAGAATGTCTCCGAGCTGTATGATGAACTTACATTCCCGGAAGAAGACGAAGATTGATTGTGATTTCCTCTTCTTCCTCAAGAAGTATTAATTTCAAATGAAGTTCTGGAAAGGGCGGACCAGTCCGCCCTTTTTGGTTGTGAGGAGATGAACACATGAAAAAACTGGCCGTCACGGTATTGGTGTTGATCATCATTGCCGGCGGGGCATTATTTTACGCTTGGAACGGCATGAAGCCGGTCGCAAGCTCCGATACACCCGTCGAGTTTACGATTGAATCCGGTATGAGCACGGTTCGAATCGCTGAACTGCTGGAGGAGAAGGGACTTATTAAAGACGCCCTTCTGTTTAAAGGTTATTTGAAGCTGAAAGATGAAGGCAGCCGGTTTATGGCCGGTATATATGAGACAAAACCTGGGGCAACCTATGATCAGCTGATATCGATGCTGAATAACGGAGAGGTGAAGCCTGAGGAGATGATGCGCTTTACGATTCCGGAAGGATACACGGTGCTTCAGATGGCTGAGACCATTTCCAGCCAGAGTGGTTTGGACGCGAAGGAATTTGTAAAGTTGACTGATCAGACTTCGGGTTGGGATGGGACCATCGTAAATGAAATTCCAAAAGATGAGGAATTGAGATATCATTTGGAGGGATATTTGTTTCCGGCAACCTATGAGCTGCCTAAAGACAGTACAGAGCAGGAGATTCTCCAAGTGATGCTTAGCCAGTTGGAAAAGAGACTAGATGAAATACCTGACTGGCAAGAGTTACTAAAGCAGCGAGGGCTGACGGTTCATGAGCTGCTTACTGTCGCCTCCTTGGTAGAACGTGAGGTCGTGGCGGAGAAGGAACGTGCGTTGGTGGCAGGTGTAATATATAACCGTCTTGAGCAGGATATGAAGCTTGAGATTGATGCAACTGTGCAATATCTCTTAGATAAGCCTAAGAAGCGACTGCTGTATAAGGATCTGGAAGTAGATAGCCCTTATAACACTTACCGAAATAAAGGACTTCCGCCGGGACCTATCTCAAATCCGAGCTTGGCTTCGATTGAGGCGGCGCTTAAGCCAGAGAAGTCGGATTATTTATTTTATGTGACCAAAAAGGATGGCACACAGGAGCATTTGTTTGCCAAAACCTACAGGGAACATTTGAATAACATCGAAAAGAGCAAGAAAATGGCACAATAGTATTAGGGGGAAATTGTAATGGGTATTAAACCTGAGCTTCTGGCAGCCGCGGGAACTCTGGAGGATGTGGAAGCTTATCTGCAAGCCGGAGCGGATGCCATATTGGTTGGAGATGACCGCTTTGGTATGAGATTGCCGGGAAGTATGACACTCGAAGAAATCCATAAAGCTGCTGAGATGGTACACGCCGTCAGCGGTAAAATCTATGTAAGTCTGAACAACTTAATGACCAATGATCTGCTCCAGGAACTCTCAGAATATGTTAAAGCTCTGGGTGAGATCGGAGTGGATGCGGTAGAATTTAATGATCCTTCTGTATTATTGGCAGTCAATTCCTTTGCTCCTGGCGTAAAGCTTCACTGGAATGCTGAAATGACATCAACCAACTATTCGACCTCAAACTATTGGGGACGCAGAGGGGCAGCCCGCGTCATCTTGGCCCGGGAATTAAACATGGATGAAATTACAGAAATGAAGCCGAATCTGGAGATTGAAGCTCAAGTCCAGGTTCACGGAATGACAAACATCTACCACTCCAAGCGCCGGTTGGTCAACAGCTACATGTCCCATCAAGGGCGGCCGGTGACGGAAGGCAGTATGGGCAAGGAACGTGGATTGTTTCTTATTGAAGCAGAGCGTGCCGATGAGAAATTCCCGATTTATGAGGATATGAACGGCACACACATTATGAGCTCGGATGATATATGTATCTTGGAGGATCTTCATCTGCTGATGGAAGCTGGTATTGACAGTTTCAAAGTAGAAACATTACTCAAACCGCGTCACTATAACGAAGCAGTGCTTCGTGCATACCGCAAAGCTATTGATCTGTATAAGGCTGATTCAGGTTCGTATGCTTTTCACGAGGAGTGGATGGACGGGATCAAGGAGCTTCAAGATCCTGAACGGGAACTTTCTTTTGGATTCTTTTATAAAGAACAAGTTTATTAATAAGATTTCAGTTAAATAGAATGAACTTCTTTAGTTCAGTCTGTAAAAACAAGGAGTGAACAAAAGATGGCAGCTATGGTTCAGCCAACTTACAAGGGCAAACGTTATCGCTTGGACAAGCCGGAGCTTCTCGCACCGGCGGGTAATCTGGAAAAATTAAAATTTGCAGTCCACTACGGAGCGGATGCAGTTTATATCGGCGGACAAAAATACGGCCTGCGCTCAAATGCCGACAATTTCAGTTTTGAGGAAATGAAAGAAGGCGTCGAATTCGCTAAAAAGTATGGTGCAAAGGTAATCGTTGCAACCAACATGTATGTCCATAATGAAGATATCGAAGGAATCGAGGAGTACTTGCGCAGTCTGAATGAGACTGGGGTTTTCGCCATAATCGCGGCTGATCCTGCGATCATTGAGATTGCCCAGCGTATTGCGCCGGATCTCGAGGTTCATCTGAGCACACAGCAGTCGACGTTGAATTGGCAGGCGGTAAAGTTCTGGAAGGAAGAAGGACTTCCGCGTGTAGTTCTTGGCCGAGAAACGAGTCTTGAGGAAATAGCCGAGATTAAAAATCATGTGGATATTGAAATCGAAGCTTTTGTTCATGGAGCGATGTGCTCTTCTTTTTCCGGGCGCTGCGTTCTGTCCAACCATTTTACGGATCGGGACTCCAATCGGGGCGGCTGTTGTCAGTCATGCCGTTGGAAATATGACTTATTTGAGGATGGACGTGAGGACTGGGTATCTGAAGAGCAGGTGGCGCTGGATCAGATAGTTCCTACACCTTCCTCTTTCAAACCGGGCGTAACACAGATCCCGCTGTTCCAACCGGAGGATAATGCGTTTACGATGGGGTCCAAGGATCTGTGTATGCTGGGGCACATTCCCGACTTGATCGAAGTAGGGATAGACAGCTTCAAGATTGAAGGACGCATGAAGTCGATTCATTATGTAGCAACGGTTGTAAATGTTTATCGACAGGCTATTGATTCGTATATGGCTGATCCAGAAAATTATGTGCTGAAGACTGAGTGGATAGAAGAGCTTAATAAAGCGGCCAACCGACCGCTAAACACCGGCTTCTTCTACGATACTCCGGACCATGAGGATCATATTTATGAACCGGAAGAAAAAGCGGCGCCTTATGATTTCGCAGGACTTGTTATGGATTATGATTCAGTGAACGGCATAGCACTGATTCAGCAGCGGAATCATTTTAAACTAGGCCAGGAAATTGAGTTTTTTGGTCCGGAAGGGACCTTCTTCAAACAAGTTGTCGGTATGATTACCGATGAAGAAGGTAATGAGCTGGATGCAGCCCGCCATCCTTTGCAGCTGGTACGCATGAAAGTGGATCATCCGGTAAAGGGTTTTGATATGATGCGCAAACGTAAATGATGAGTCAACTTGTGAAATAGGTACAAATATCTTACAATAACAGGAATCCGGTACCTCGTCAGGTGTCGGATTCTTTTTTTATGACAAAAAAACTAGGACGTTTGAATTATTTTTGTGTGAAAAGCCAAAGGAAATGCTACCCAACTGTCGAAATAAGAAGTAGTGTATTGTTTTTGCCTCATATTCTAAAATTGATAGTGGTAGGTGAACAGCAAATGGGAGAGGTTGAACAGCAAGATAGAAAGCCAAAAAAAGAGAAGAAGGTGAAAGATCAAAAGAATAATAAGACTGTTACTTCCGGATCGAAGGGGGATCGTTCAGGAAGATCCAAGTTGGCTGGATTGGTTCATGCTGCCAAGCAGATGCGGATTAATCCTGCTAACTCGGTCGGCATACGTTTATTTTTGATTTTCTTTATCGCAATTGTTATGTTTGTTGTAGTCCTCGGCTTACTGTCGTACATGAAAGCTAAGGATACGATTGAGAAAAATGCGGCTACTGCCAACCAGCAGACCATTATTCAGACTTCAGAAAAAATAGACATTATTCTGGAATTTTATGAGAATCTGGGAAGGCAAATTTTTTATGATAAAGAGCTGCAAAAGCTTTTGACGTCCTATAATTCAAATAAATTAAGTGACTACGAGATGTTCTCTACCCAAAAAGACATCCGTGACAAACTAACTAACCAGATTACTTCCGATGGATATATTAAGGCGATTTACATTATTCCGCCTAAGAAGAACTTCGTCATCGCTGCGGGAGCTACGAGGAATGATCTAGACGGTATGCTTAAAGAGCCATGGGTCGCAGAACTTGAAAAGGGTACAAAGACTCTTTGGCTGCCAACCAGAGCAGATGAGAGTACTCCATATTTCAGTATTGCCCGTTCTTTAGGTTCAATGAACAATCTGAATGACTCATATATTTTTGTAATTGAGCTTGCGGAATCGGTTATTAACAAGCAACTGCAAAACATTAATCTCGGTACAGAAGGACAGCTGCAGCTCGTTTCAAGAGATGGCAAGATCATATCGGCTAACGATGAAAAATTGAGTGGCACGGAGTCCCTAATGACATTTATGAAGAATGAGCCTGAGGACAAGAAGACCGGAAGTCTTAGTGCTCATGATGTTAATGCTAACGACGTATTGGCGGTGTACAATACACTGGAAGTCAATGATTGGAGACTCGTCGGTACGATTCAGACCGAAGAACTTACGAAAGATGCAGCAGGTATTCTGACGATTACGATGTGGGCGGCGCTAGCCGATGCTCTTATAGCCATATTGATTGGGATATGGATGGTTCGCATGATTGCGCGTCCACTCGGTAAGCTTAACCTGCTTATGAAAGAAGGCGCCAAGGGTAATCTAAACGTTCGTACGAATCATCGTTCGAATGATGAGATCGGTCAGCTTTCTGCCAGCTTTAATGATATGATGGAGCAAATTACACAACTAGTTCAGCAGACCAACAATACAGCTCAGGACGTGCTAAATACAGCAGTAGAACTGACTGATGCTTCCAAGAAGACCGCCCTGTCGGCGAAGGAAATTGCAGTGGCTACTGAGGAGATTGCTAATGGAGCAAGCAGTTTAGCTGTAGAGGCTGAGCGCGGAAGCGACCTTACAGGCAACATCTCAAGACAGATGGAGATCGTTGTCACGGCGAATGACGAGATGGGCAAATCCGCCCGTCATGTTGAAAGATCAAGTGAACATGGTACGAAACATCTGAATCATTTGCTGGAGAAAACACACCAGACAGAAGATATGACCCGTAACATGATGCGCAAGGTTGATGGATTGAAGGAAACAACTTCTTCTGTTGTAAAAGTTCTGGATGTACTGCAGAATATTACAAAACAGACGAATATTTTATCACTGAATGCTACGATTGAAGCTGCACGTGCAGGTGCTGCTGGCCGTGGATTCATGGTTGTAGCGGATGAAATCCGGCAGCTTGCGGATCAATCCAGGCAATCGATTGATATGGTCAGCCAGATCACAGACCGTATTATGACAGAAATGAATGAAACGGTACAAGTTCTTCTGGATGCGAATCCGCTGTTTAAAGCTCAAATGGATTCGGTTAAAGAAACGAATGATATATTCGTCTCCGTCCAGCAGCAGATGGGTGAGTTCATCGAACGACTCGATTCTGTTACGGATTCCATTGAAGGCCTCAATCAGTCACAAATCGTACTCTCTGAAGCGATGGGCAACGTAAGCGCTGTTGCTGAAGAATCATCAGCAACTTCCGAAGAGGTTGCATCCTTGAGCAATGAGCAGCAGAGTGTGAGCAACCAGCTCGTAAATCTGTCTGGCAAACTGGAGAATGTATCAAGCGAGTTGAAAGCTACACTCTCCCGATTTACACTGTAAATATGACAAAAGCTTGGATCTCTTTGCGGGAGATCCAAGTTTTTTTGTTTAGGTGCCGCTGCAAACGATTGTGATAATGATTGAGGGGGAATGATGATATAAAAGGATCATCAGGAGGGACAAACATGCGGGTTAACCGGCAAAAACGTATATTTTATGGATGGTTGACACTAGCAGTGCTGATGGTTCTACTGGTTTGTCGGCTGGCATGGGTACAATTCGTCATGAAAAATCATAAGCCTCCTGGCAGTCGGCATACTCTGCTTGAAACATCAATGCTTCAGCGTGAGCGGGGCATTGTGCTGGATACCGGGCGGGGACATTTTACCGATCGGAACGGTCTTCCGTTGACCGGTAAGTTGATCTGGTCCGCCGTCCTTTTTCCTATCGAGAATGAAAATGATGATATATCCGATGATTCATTGTTGAAGCTGGCTCATATACTGAATACGGAAGATAAACATTTAAGAGAAGTATGGTTCGCCTTGAAAGAGCCAATACTATGGCATGCTCAAGGGACTTACATTCCTCTTGCGCTGAATTCATCTCAGATTGAAGCCATTAAGGAATTGAAATTATCTGCTATTCGGGTACTTCCGTATGAACAAAGGTATGGAGACAGGGAGACGGGGATGCAGTGGTTAGGCTTTATATCAGGTCAGCGTAAAGAGAACTTATTCTTCCGTGATTATGAAGGGGTAAAGGGAACAAGTGGGCTGGAAAGGACACTGGATGCTCTTCTACAGGGAACAGGACCTACAGTCGTTTATTTCCCCGTAGATGGTCGGAATCAAATCATACAAGAGATGAAGCCGATGGTGAAAGCGGGAGATAACCCCTATTATCCGCTACGGATTACGACAACGGTTGATGCCAAGCTTCAGAAGGGCATTGAGCAGTTGACAGAACAGGCAGGTATGAAGGAAGGAGCTGTAGTCGTACTGGATGTCCGGAATAGCGATGTTCTGGCGATGGTCTCCAGACCTTTTTATAATCCGGAACAGATACATCCTGAGCAGGGCGAGTGGGAGAACAAAGCGTTAAAGGGAGCGGTGCCCGGATCGATCTTCAAAATTGTTACGGCTGCAGCTGCACTGGATTCCGGTTTAACCTCGAGTAAAGAAACGTTTCACTGTAATGGTGAATTTGGAAAATACGGCTTATCCTGCTGGAAAGAGGGAGGCCACGGAACCCTCAACCTTCGTCAGGGGTTTGCGGAATCCTGTAATGTGGTATTTGCCGAATTGGCTGAACGCCTGACCTCTGGACAAATACAGGATACGGCATTACAGCTTGGACTTGGCCGGACTGTAGGCTGGCAGGCACAGAGGAGTATACTGGGCATTCCTCTACTGAAGCCGCTAGACCACGAGGAGAGTGGGACTGTTTTTGCAGCCTCTACAGATCCTTTGGATTCTGGTGCTCGTGTACAGACAGCGATTGGGCAAAGGGATACATTGGTTACACCGCTGCAGGCTGCTAATTTGGTCGTAACGCTGCTGAACGATGGGGACGTGATTTCGCCTCGGATTGTCCATCATATATTATACGCGAACGGTCAGCATCTTCAAACCTTGGAGCCTATGAAGCGGTCTTCCGTTGAAGGAACAATTTCCCGGGAAACCGCCCGAACACTTCTGACTTGGATGGAAGACGTAGTTCGAAATGGAACGGGACGCTCGCTTAAACATTCGACTTGGCAGCTAGGGGGCAAGTCTGGTACGGCTGAGACCATGGTAAAGGGCCGTCCCCGGAACAACCAATGGTTCGTGGGATACGGCCCTATAAAACATCCGCGTTATGCGGTAGCAGTGCTGGTGGAGAATGTGAGTCCGCACAGCAAGCATCAAGCGACAAAGCTGTTTGGTCAGGTCATGGATTTATTGTCTTCTTTTGAGACTTCTGAAGAATGAGCAGTTTGCGGATTTTTCATCTCAAACGGTGACACATCGAATTCTTCTTTTGGCAGTCTAATCCATTGTTGAAGATAACCTTGCTGCAGCAGCTCTTTGAGCAGAATCATCAGGATTGGTGAAAGAATCAGACCCGCCATTCCGAAAATAGAAATCGAAATAATCATGAACGACAGCATTAGAAACGCTGAAGATACACCGAGGGATTGGCCTGTTATTTTTGGTTCAAGCAGCTGACGGGTTACCATCACAATAGCCAAGAGGATAGTCAAACTAATGGCAAGACCTACCTTGCCGACAATAAAGAGATAAATAATCCACGGTATGAAGATAACCGGCACGCCTAACAGTGGAAGTATATCAAAAATTGCACTCATGAGCGCCAGTGAAAATGCGTTGCCGGTACCAAGGATAAGCAAGCCTATGTATACGAGAACAAATGTGATCGAAATCAGCTTTAATTGTGCCTTCAAATAAGCTCCAATGGCTGAAAATACATTATCCTTCAAAAAGTGAAAAGCTGTTTTTATAGTCTTTGGTGTCTTTTCTTTTGCAAACTTACGCCAACTACCAATTTCGGAACTAAGGAAAAAGGCGAGGATAATTGCAACACCGAAGTTGGCAATAAAAGTAGTGAAAGAACCCATAAATCCGACACTATAACGGAAAAATGATTCTGCTGCACTTTGAGCAAAGTTGGTAATATCTTTGAAGTATCCATTCATTCGCGCCACCATGTCTGGTGGAAGTGCGTCCAACTTGTTTTGTAAATAATTCATGATAGATGAGAAGTGCTCTTGAAGGGTGCGGGTATGAAGCGGAAGATTTTCCTGCAAATTCATCACTTGCGAAACGATAATTGCTCCTGCACCAAACAGAACGCCCAATATAATAAGGAGAAACAGAAGTACGGAAATCGCTGCTGCAAATGTCTTGGGCAAACCACGACGATGCAGTAACCGGGCTAGCGGCTCGATGAGCAAAAATACCAGGAAGGATAAAAAGACAGGAGCGGCAATCTGGTATAGCTTGCTGAACACGTACATAATCAGGTACACCGTCAGCACGATCATTGCTATATCGAAGAAGGTCCTCCAATATTTTTTGTAGAGGGGAAGCATAGTAAATTATCGGCTCCTTTATACTTTAATAATGTTTCTATTGTACACGATTTGTGAAAAAAACGCCTATTTCTTTATCGGCTATGATAAAATAATAAATAGTGTATTGCCAAAGTAAAAAGAAAAGAGAAGCGGGGAGTTGGCATGCAGACATTACTGCTTTGGTTGTTTTATCTTTCATCTTTTTATGCCTTTATTCCCGGGCTTATTACCCGGATTTTTGGTTTTCGAGTATTTCGTAGGGGTACGGGGAAGCAGGATTTCGCTCTGACGTTTGATGATGGGCCGGATCCCGTATATACGCCTCAGTTGCTCGATCTTTTGAAGCGTTATGATATGAAGGCGACCTTTTTTCTGGTTGGCTCCCATGCGGAGAGTCATCCGGATGTGGTAAAACAAATTCATGAAGAAGGCCATCTGATTGGAATTCACAACTATATTCATAAGAGCAATTGGCTAATGCGGCCCAAAACAGTACGAATGCAGCTTAAACGGACCGATGACATCATTTACAATGTAACGGGTGAGCGTCCAACCTTTTATCGACCGCCGTGGGGTATTGTGAATTTGTTTGACTTTGCCAAAAACAGCGGCTATCGGATCGTATTATGGTCGGCTATGTTTGGAGATTGGCGTAGCAAGACCGGCTCTGATAAACTGGCCAAGCGTATGCTCCGGAAGCTAAAGCCTGGGGAAGTTATGCTCCTGCATGATTGCGGAACGACGGTGGGAGCGAATCCAGATGCTCCTGTGAATATGCTGATTGCATTAGAGCAGGTGCTGGAAGAAGCACAACGTAGAAATCTGAAAAGTATACGGATAGACACGATGATTAATAGCGAGAAAAAATTGCAAAAAGCTAAACTCTCGATCATGAAGCGTATGGTGGTTTCGCTATGGCTATTGTGGGAAAAAGTATTTCATGTATTGTTCCAGCTTGAGACTGTAACGCCAAAAGATCCCATGCTTCATTTCCGGCCTATTTCATATCAAGGCAAGACGGTAACAATGGATGACGGCACCCGTCTAGAAAAAGGCGATCAGGTGCTAGAGCTTCACTTTGACAACAAGAAGTTGTTTCGTATCGGAAGTCGGTCCCGTTCGGAAATGCAGCTTGCCATTCAAATGATCAGAGCGATGCAAAAGGATCTCCCTACGCTGGCCAACATGGTGCTAGAACGGCCGGAGTATATGGATATCAAAGGTTTATACGGAGTAACAATGATTTCTCGTGGACCGGAACAGTTCGGTTTTCATGTCCAGGATCTACCGCAGGGGCTGTTTGCAAGTTCAGCGCGCATATATCTTAAAATTTTGCTGAGTGTTATTCATCCTAAAGGTCAATCCCGCCTGAAGGAAGGAAGTCAAAAGATGGAACCTAAGTTGCTCATGATGCCGGTGGATGTGTTAATTAACCGTTATGCAGAAAAAGGCAGCCGTTCGTACCGCTCACCCAAGCAGGACAGCGCGGAGGAACATGAATTAAGTGATCTGCCCATAGGCAGTGCATCACAAGGTCTATCATCCTAAATAAAACCCGCCCTTGAATTTTCAAGAGGCGGGTTTTATATGTTAGTTCTCGTAATTATTAGATTTTCAGGACGCCGCCGGAGCTTGCGTTCGTTACGAGCTTGGAATAACGGGCAAGATAGCCTGTCTTCACTTTAGGCTCAAACTCTTTCCAGTGGGTGCGTCGTTCAGCCATTTCTTCGTCGCTGACTTCAAGCTGAATGATACGGTTGTTCAGATCCAACACAATGATGTCGCCGTCTTCAACGAAAGCGATAGGTCCACCTTCAGCTGCCTCTGGGGAGATATGGCCGATACTGATGCCGCGGGAAGCTCCAGAGAAGCGTCCATCGGTAATGAGACCGACTTTGGCTCCAAGACCCATACCTGCGATCTGAGAGGTCGGTGCAAGCATTTCTGGCATGCCCGGTCCGCCTTTAGGACCTTCATAGCGAATAACAACGACGTTGCCTTCCTTCACTTTGCCGTTTGCAATGCCTTCAAGTGCTTCCTCTTGAGAGTTAAAGCAGATGGCAGGACCTTTATGGTAGCCGCCTACAGAAGGGTCTACCGCACCGACTTTGATGATGGAACCTTCCGGAGCAAGGTTACCGTACAAGACAGCAAGGCCTCCACGTTCGGAATAAGGCTGGTCGATCGGATGAATAACATTGGTATCCTGGATTTCACATCCTGCCACATTCTCAGCAAGTGTTTTGCCTGTTACGGTAATGCAGTCACCAAATAGGGCTCCTGGCTTTTTAAGCAGTTCATGGAGCACTGCACTCACGCCGCCAGCAGTATGCACGTCCTCAATGAAATAATCGGAGGCCGGGGCCAGTTTCGAAATATGAGGTACACGGTCTGCCACTTCGTTTATCCGCTCCAGCGGGTAATCAATGCCTGCTTCGTGGGCAAGAGCAAGCGTGTGGAGAACAGTATTGGTCGAGCCGCCCATCGCCATGTCCAGTGCAAATGCATTGTCGATGGCTTCACGGGTTACGATATCACGCGGTTTGAGATCCAGCTTGATAAGCTCCATCAGTTGGCGAGCCGATTGTTTAACAAACTCTCTGCGCTCGTCTGCAATCGCAAGAATTGTACCATTCCCCGGAAGGGCAAGGCCCAGCGCCTCGGAAAGACAGTTCATGGAGTTAGCCGTGAACATTCCAGAGCATGAACCACATGTTGGACAACCGTACTGTTCCAGTTCAAGCAGCTCGCTATCATTAATTTTACCGACCTGATGGGCACCAACACCCTCAAATACAGAAGTCAGAGACAGTTTACGTCCTTTGCTGTCGACACCTGCTTTCATTGGACCGCCGCTGACAACGATGGTCGGGATGTTAACACGCAGTGCACCCATCAGCATGCCTGGCGTGATTTTGTCACAGTTCGGGATACAGACCATACCGTCAAACCAGTGGGCCGAAACGACGGTTTCCAAGGAATCTGCAATAATTTCGCGGCTCGGGAGTGAATAACGCATGCCGATGTGTCCCATGGCAATTCCATCGTCTACCCCGATTGTATTGAACTCGAACGGAACGCCGCCAGCTTCACGGATGGCTTCTTTAACGATCTTACCGAATTCCTGAAGATGTACATGGCCTGGAACAATATCGATATAAGAGTTGCACACGGCGATAAACGGTTTGCCAAAATCTTCTTCCTTCACGCCGGCGGCACGCAGCAGACTGCGATGCGGTGCCCGATCAAAACCTTTTTTAATCATGTCTGAACGCATTTTTTTTGCTGTCATGATGTCGGTTTCCCCCCAGATCTTTTATATTAGATTTTACTAGTGCTTTATCGCGGTTCACCGGCAAAGCAGCCGGGTACCAGTAATGAACGTTTCGGTTTAAATGAGTCTATCACAAAAAGGCATGTTTTTCTACTCGATTTTAGTAGAAAGGAAGAGGGGAATAATTCAAGAAATTCGGGGACAAGAGCGATTGTAGGAACGATTCGTACATGTAGCGCCTTACAACAGAGAAGGGGGCGCCCTAGGTCAACGGACCTTTTAGGACACCCTCTCAATGATATGGGATATTGGAAGATTTATGGTGTTATCTTACAAAAAAACGTCGCATTGCCAGATTTTCTAGACGAAGAATTCCGTCTACTGACGGTTCAATGACGGGATGGAACAAGCGTTTAAAGCCGGGCTGGGCAAGAAGGACCGTACACAGTATGGCAGCAGCGATAAGCAGCATTGCTCCTCCAAAATGCGAGATGGATTCATGGAGACCGGAAAAGTCCATCAGCCGGATAATGAAACCGTGCAGCAAGAACACATACAACGTGCGGCGGCCAAGATCGGTAATGCGCCCCATTGTCATTGGAACCCAGGCGAGGAATGCGGCGGAAGCAGTCAGTTGTAAAGCGTAAACCGCAATCCGGAACAGGCCTGCATACCACACGTCTTGGCCAAGCTCTGCATAGGTCATGTTCCCATAAAGCCATCCTGTTGGAAGATTGCTTCCCCAAACGCTAAACCCAATAAACAGGAGGAGCGAGATCGTGGCTGCGATACCTTTAATCCATGGTTTAAAGCGCAGAGCGAATGTTTCGAATGAAAAATGATACCCTACTAAAAAGAATGGAAAGAAAACAAACGTACGGCTGACACTCAACCAGACACCATCTACCGGTAAGTATCCGGCAATTACGCCGAGTACTGCTGCGAAGAGAAGCTGCTGCCCTGCCGTTAATTTGCCCACGGATAATAGCAATAAACGCCAGCATGCATGGCTGAATAGAAACCACAGCAGGAGGTAAGGTGCAAAGAAGGAGCGATGTATATCATCTACATGGAAGAAGACAGCATCCAGTAAAGAATATAAACTTTGGAAAATAACATATTGTATAGCGATTTGGAGTAGCACTTTTCGGCCGGTCTTACCCATCATTGAACTTTTTGCAAAGTAACCTGTAACGAGAACAAACAAAGGCATATGAAATGAAAAAATCCACAGGTACAATGTGTGAAGACTGTCCATCCGGCTAATTAAAGGTTCAATGGCATTACCGACAAACACAGTGACGATAAGAATAAAACGCAGGTTTAGAAAGAAGGTTTCACCTTTCTGTTCAATGGTGCGGTTCATGGTTTCCCTCCATGGCCCTATCTTTTTTGAATTATGCCGGGCCTTTATATATTGCTTGTTTGTCTTGATAATTCACGTTAAGCTACAATTTAAAATTACTCCGTTTAAGGTTTTTAATAGGTGATAATAATCACAAAGCATGACGCTGCAGCGTTTTCAAATGTGTCAAAGCATTGAATATCCACAGGCAGTAGAGTACGTGTTCGAAAGGAGTAATAGAAAGGAAGAAAAAGGAGACATTTCAATATAGAAAGAGTATCATCGAATGAAAGGGAGGGATTCTGCTTGCCGCTTATTCAGGTGAATGGACATTCATCCCCGTGCCGGGGGGTATTGTTCGACAAGGATGGTACTTTGCTTCATTTTATGGCTCTCTGGGGAGGCTGGGCTGATTATGTTCTACGCTTCATGGAAGAACGTCTGGAGCTTATGGGAGCCGGTTTTACCGTACCTAAAGAGAAGGTGCTCGGAACGTTACATGTTTCTGGGGGCGCTGTATCGGATTACGATGTTCAAGGGCCGCTTGCGATGGGAACTGCGGAGGAAACGAGCGGAATTCTGGCTTGGCAGCTGTACGCTGCGGGAATGCCTTGGAATGAAGCCATCATACAAGTAAACCAGATTACGAAAAATGCGATGTACCAAATACGCCAGCATAAACCGGCGTTTCCTATGCCGGGACTGGAGACATTTTTGGAGTCTTGCAGGAACGCTTCTTTAGAAATGGCAGTGGTTACTTCGGATACGACCGCAGCGGCACTAGAGCATTTGGAATGGATGGGAATCCGCTCTTATTTCTCAGTAGTAATCGGCCGGGATCAAGTTGAGAACGGTAAACCACACCCTGAAATGGCAGAAAAGGCATGCAGAATGCTTGGATTAGAGCCAGGTGAAGCCGTTATTATTGGAGATAGTAACGGAGACATGCAGATGGCAAGGCAAGCTGGTGCTGCACTGGCTGTCGGGCTTTATCAAGGAGAGGGCGAAGACAATCATCTTATAGATGCCGAAGTCGTCATCTCCGATTATAATGAAATGAAGGTAGTTTATTAGATTCGTTATTTTATGGCGCTGTACGGAGGTGTATGGATTGGAGAACAGGGAAAAGAACGAAAGGTTGGCTACTTGGATAGAAGCAAGTGATTATATCGTCTTTTTTGGGGGAGCCGGAACATCGACAGAAAGTGGAATTCCGGATTTCCGGTCAGCCGCAGGGCTGTATCAAACAGAGCACCATTCGCCGTATCCTCCGGAGGAAATGCTCAGCCATACGTTTTTTATGAATCATCCCGAGGTGTTTTTTGACTTTTACCGCAGTAAAATGTTGCATCCTCATGCAAAGCCCAACGGCTGCCACAAGCTGCTGGCTAGACTTGAGCAGGAAGGTAAGCTTAAGGCCGTCATTACACAAAATATTGACGGTTTGCATCAGACAGCCGGAAGCACGGAAGTGCTCGAGTTGCACGGTTCCATTCACCGAAATTACTGCATGGACTGCTCACGGTTCTACTCATTGGAAGATGTTATGGGCATTCAGGAGACGGTTCCGCTTTGTTCGGATTGCGGCGGTGTGATCAAGCCGGATGTTGTATTATATGAAGAAGAACTGGACCAACAAATTCTGATGCGCTCCATTCAGGAAATATCCACGGCGGATTTACTCATTATCGGCGGTACATCGCTCACGGTACATCCGGCTGCAGAGCTTGTGACTTATTTTCACGGAAGTAAGACAGCTCTACTCAATGCAGACCCAACCCCTTACGACCATCGAGCCGGCCTGCTCATCGCAGATCGTATCGGTCAGGTCATGACACAGATCAATGACTTGCTTCGCAAAAGTACATAAGTTATTGCATTCACTCCACTTTAACAGGGCTTGTTAACAAACAAGTATCTGAATGGCATTCCGAACGATTCCCGGGCAGCAAGTCCATCTGTATTCCTGAACGAGAACAACATCACACCAGAAGTGTTGCGCAAGATTCGCGCACTGAGCTGCGGCTCGCGGTCAAAGTCTGGCTCAGTTCGCTTTGGCATGGGTTTTGCGAGGTAAACGAGTGACCTCCGCCCTGATCGGAGCGAGCAAAGTCAGTCAGATCGAGGATAATGTAGCAACACTAAACAACCTGGAATTCTCGAAGGAAGAACTTGATCGCATTGAGACGATCTTAAAAACGGAAAACGAAGGATAATTTCAGCCTTAAGTATTATCGAAAAACGGTAACCTTTTTGGAGAGTTGAGCACACTTGAGTCACGAAATAGCGGTACAGGGAGTTATATCTGAACCGCCATTTTATGATTTCGATCTGTTGCTGCTTTCTTAGCAGTCATGAAGCAGCGGAGAGGACGAATCGATTCTGGAGAAGCGGCAGCGGCCGCCTTTGTCCCCGAATTTCAACCATGATTTATGATTTCAGGAAATTCGGGGGCAAGAGCGATTGTAGGAACGATTCGTACTCGTAGTGTCTTACAACGAATAAAAGGATCTCTTATTTCGTATGTCGTGATCTCTTTCTAGATACCGGTCATCTCTTTACGGTAACTGGTGGGGGATTGTCCGCAGAAGCGTTTGAACTGCCTCGAAAAATATAGCGGATCGGTTAGGCCGACCGAGGAGGAAATCTGCTCAACCGAAAGCTCAGGGCGCTCGCGAAGCAACCGCTTGGCTTGATCGATCCTTAATTTTAACAGGTATGTCACAGGTGATATACCTGTTTCTTTTTTGAAAATCCGTGATAAATATGCACGGTTATATCCGAGACTCACGCACATTTGCTCGATAGAGACAGGGTGTGCATACTGGGAAGTCATATAGTTAATCATCTGCTTGACCGTTCGTTGCACCTGCGGCTCTACCACCGTTAGCCGGGAAGGTTGAGTGGCGCAGTTCATGATCTCGGCCCAAATGAGGTGCAGGAAGCCGACCGCGGCTGTATGCGCACTTTCTTGTTTCATATGAAAATGTTCTTGAATATGGTGAATATATTCAGGAACCTTGCTGTTTTCGCTTTTATTGGTTGTGTTCAGGACTGGGCAACCTGGGAGGAAACCGGCAGACTCCACCAGAGAATGACCTGTTTCTCCAGTGAAAGCGACCCATAGATATTTCCATGGATCAGAGTGACATGACACATAACTGACGAGTTGACCGGGGTGGATAAGAAAACAGTCACCGGGTCCAAGCTCATAAACATCGGTTTCCGTGCGGAATGTTCCGTGTCCGGATACAATGGCGTGCAGTAAGTAGTAGTCATATATTTTCGGGCCTAAAGCATGTTCGGGTTTGGTCTGGCTTTCACCAGCAAAAAGCACATTCAGCTTGCCAAACTCCGCTTGAACCGGATTGGAGGACACAGAATAACTTTCCTTTTTTTTCATGGAGAGACCTTCCTTTTTTCATTGGGTAAATCGTTATGAGAAGACGGTCACAGCTACTTGTAGTTTACAACGTAAGGTCACATTTATCCATATGTATCACACAAGACTGCATTACCCTCTTCACCTTAATCTTTTATACTATGGATATCGGTACTACCATACGTACAGGATGGAGTGATTAACGGGATGAATACACAACAGCTAATAAAGATGTTTTTAGAAAAATACGGTGAAGGCAGGTATCCGCTTCGGGTGTTTAATGCACCGGGACGAGTAAACCTAATTGGCGAGCATCTGGATTATAACGGAGGGTATGTACTTCCAGCAGCTCTCGAATTCGGGACAACGCTGATTATCAGGGATCGTGACGATCAGCATATTTCATTGGCTTCCACGAATATACCTTACGAAGTAACCCTCTCCATGAAAGATGCTTTTGGCGGGAAAAGCGGCCAGTGGACCGACTATCCGGTAGGCGTCATTCATGAACTGGATAAACTCGGCTATAAACTGACCAAAGGTTATGACCTGCTGTATCAAGGTGATATTCCAAACGGAGCTGGACTTTCCTCTTCGGCTTCTATTGAGGTTGTAACCGCTTATGCTCTGATGTCGATGGAAGGCCATAAATCAGACACTGTTGAAATTGCGAAGTTGTCCCAGAAGGCGGAGAACCTGTTTGTTGGCGTCAATTCGGGGATCATGGACCAATTTGCGGTGGCTAATGGGCGTAAAGACCACGCTATTTTGCTGATGTGCGATACGCTGGATTACGAATTGGTGCCTTTTGAGACAGGGTCCTACAAAATTGTGATTGCCAATACGAACAAACGAAGAGGACTGGTGGACTCTAAGTATAACGAACGCCGCGGTGAGTGTGATCAGGCTCTGGAAATTTTGCAAAAGGAAATTCCTTCCCTTCAATACTTGGCTCAGCTGAATCCTGACCAGTTCGTTACCCTGCAGGACAGCATTCTGGACGAAACCATAAGACGCCGTGCCAAGCATGTAGTGGAAGAGAATCAGCGGGTGCTTGATTCGGTTGAATCACTGAAGAACAACGATCTTGAGGCATTCGGACAATATATGAATCAGTCTCACGATTCTTTGCGCTATTTGTATGAAGTAACTGGAGATGAACTGGACGCGATGGTGGAAGAATTCCAGCGTCAGGAAGGTACTCTGGGAGCACGGATGACCGGTGCCGGTTTCGGCGGTTGTACCGTGGCATTGGTGCATGAGGATCATGTCGAGAAGGTAATCGAGGAAGTCACATACCACTATGAAGTCAGAACGGGGCTCAAACCCGAGTTCTATGTGTGCGGCGTTGGTCAAGGTGTACATGAAGTAAAGGAGGCGTAGTAATATGGCGATTTTAGTTACCGGCGGTGCCGGATATATCGGGTCTCATACTGTAGCTGAGCTGCTTACACGCGGTGAGGAAGTTGTTGTGATCGACAGTCTGGAAACAGGGCATCGGGAAGCTCTTCTGGGTGGAAAGCTCTATGAGGGGGATTTGCGCGACAAGGCGTTGTTGAAAGCGCTGTTCGCCGAGAATAAAATTGATGCTGTTATTCATTTTGCGGCCAGTTCTCTTGTCGGCGAGAGTATGAAGGACCCCGTGAAATATTATGACAACAACGTTAACGGTGCACTATGCCTGCTGGAAGCGATGAATGAGGCCGGTGTACGCAAAATCGTATTTTCGTCCACAGCTGCGACGTATGGTGAGCCGGAGAAGGTGCCTATTGAAGAAAAGGACTGCACCCAGCCGACGAATGTATATGGCGAAACGAAGCTGATGATGGAGAGAATGATGTCCTGGTTTGATAAAGTGCTGGGCATTAAGTACGTATCTTTGCGTTATTTCAATGCGGCAGGGTCCCATGCTAGCGGCAAAATTGGCGAGGATCATCGTCCGGAGAGTCATCTGATTCCGCTTGTGCTTCAGACTGCTTTGAAACAGCGTGATCACATTTCCGTATTTGGTGAGGATTATCCTACAGCTGATGGCACCTGCATCCGAGACTATATCCATGTAAGTGACCTGGCTGACGCACATATCCGTGCAGTTGATTACTTGCGCCGCGGTGAGGACAGCAATGTGTTCAATCTGGGTAATGGGCTCGGCTTCTCGGTAAAGGAAGTCATCGAAACGTCGAAACAGGTAACAGGACGTGACATTCCGGTTGTGATGGAAGCCCGTCGTGCCGGTGATCCGGCTGTTCTGGTTGCCTCGTCCGAGAAGGCCCGCAGTATTCTTGGATGGAATCCTTCCTACAACAAGCTGGAGGATATCATTGAAAGCGCCTGGAGATGGCATAACAGCCACCCGCACGGGTATAGCGGCAACTAAGGGGGACTGACGATGGAAAACCTGACAGCAAGAACTCCCGAAATGGAAGATGCTCTGCACGCGATAGAACGTCTTGTGTTGTTTGCCTTGCGCAAGGCGTTAATCAAGGAAGCAGATTACGATTATAGCCGCAATCTGCTTCTGGAAGACTTTGGATTTAGCGAGCCTTACAATGGACAGGTGAACGAGGAGATCCTTGACGGCCCGCAGTCGCAGCTGGATATCTTGATCGATTATGCTGCTGCAAATGGGATGATTGCTGAAAATACGGACACGTACCGTGATTTGCTGGACGCCAAAATGATGGGACGCTTGATGGCCCGTCCTTCCGAGGTAGTTCATGCATTCAGCCAGACGGAGCAGATGCACGGTATTGAAGCGGCAACGAACGATTTTTACAAGCTGTGCATCGACTCCAACTATATCCGGATGGACCGGGTCGCCAAGAACGAGTATTGGAAGCATCCGAGTGCGTATGGGGACATCGAAATTACGATCAACCTGTCCAAACCGGAAAAGAGTCCGAAAGAAATCGCTATGGCGAAGCTGCTTCCTCCACCTGTATATCCGAAATGTCAGCTATGTCGTGAGAATGTTGGTTATGCAGGGCGGGTCAATCATCCGGCTCGGCAAAATCTGAGAGTGATTCCGCTGGAACTGAACAAGGAGAAGTGGTTTTTTCAATACTCTCCTTATGTGTACTATAACGAGCATTGTATTGTGTTTCAGCATGATCATGTTCCGATGAAATTAACAAAAGATACGCTCGCGCGCTTGCTCGGTTTTGTGAATGCGTATCCTCATTATTTCCTTGGCTCAAACGCGGATCTTCCGATTGTTGGGGGATCCATCCTGACACATGATCATTTCCAAGGCGGACGGCACACATTCCCGATTCAAAATGCTCCAAAAGTAGCCGGATTCAAAAATGAGGTCTATCCGGATGTATCAGTCAGTATTGTCAACTGGCCGATGTCAGTCATCCGTTTATCCTCGAATGACTCGGGTATGCTGCTTGAATGTGCAAATCATATTTATGAATCATGGAAAAGTTACAGTGATCCCTCTGCTGATATTGAGGCGGACAGCAAGGTGGATGGGCAATGGATTCGTCATAATACGGTGACTCCGATTGCGCGCCGGAATGCTGAGGACGTATACGAAATGGATTTGGTGCTTCGTAACAACCGGACGAACGATGAGTATCCAGAGGGGATATTTCACCCGCATCGCGAAATGCATCATATCAAGAAAGAGAATATCGGCCTGATTGAAGTCATGGGTCTGGCGATACTGCCTGGTCGTCTTAAGCTGGAGCTAGATCAGATTTCGGATATTTTGTCAGGAGATGATGCGCTGTATGAAGCGGTACAGTCGGAGGGACACACACTTGCGATTCACCGTGACTGGATTGAACAGTTGAAAGAGCGAGTGGGAGCAACAATAACTAAAGGTGAAGCCGTGGATTTGATCCGAAGCGAGGTTGGCGGTATTTTCACGACTATACTTGAACAGGCCGGTGTCTATAAGCATACAGCGGAGGGCCGTGAGGCATTCTGTCGCTTCCTCGAAAGTACGGGCTATTCAGCGGTATGACTTACCGAATAATGATATAACGAAATGGTGAACAGCCGCAGTTCCTGTCCGGAACTGCGGTTGTTTGGTTTTGAAAGAACAGGAGAGTATAATTAAATCGTTATTTCATTACAAGATTAAGTTATTGGAGGTTGAAATGGCATGGGACCTTTTGAATTTTATAATCCGACCAAATTGTTTTTTGGTAAAGGAAAACTGAGTACTCTAAAGACAGAAGCACCGAAATACGGGCAAAAAGTACTTCTCGTGTATGGTGGAGGCAGCATTAAACGCAGTGGGTTGTATGACCAAGTGGTATCTCTGCTTGGAGAGTGCGGAGCCGAAGTCACTGAACTAAGTGGAGTCGAACCCAATCCGCGCCTGTCGACAGTTCACCGGGGCGTAGAGTTATGCCGCAAGCATCATATTGATCTGATTCTCGCTGTCGGCGGGGGGAGTGTACTAGACTGCTCCAAGGCAATTGCTGTCGGTGCAAAATACGAAGGCGATATGTGGGATTTTGTGGAGCGTAAGGCGGTCCCTCAGGATGCTCTCCCTCTTGGCACAGTTCTGACGATGGCAGCTACCGGCTCGGAGATGAACGGTGGTTCGGTCATTACCAATGAAGCAACGAAGGAAAAGATGGGCTGGGGCAGCAAACTGGCATACCCTGCGTTCTCCATCCTTGACCCGGTACATACGTTTTCCTTGCCGAAAGACCAGACGGTATACGGTATGGTGGATATCATGTCTCATGTACTCGAGCACTATTTTCACCTGGATACCAATACTCCGATTCAGGATGGCTTCTGTGAGACAATTCTCCGGACAGTTATCGAAACGGCACCTAAACTTATTGATGATTTAGAGAACTTCGACCTCCGGGAGACGATTATGTACTGCGGAACGATGGCACTGAACGATATGATCAGTATGGGCCTCAGAGGCGACTGGGCCACTCATAACATCGAGCATGCCGTATCTGCGGTATACGATATTCCGCATGGCGGAGGTCTTGCGATTCTGTTCCCGAATTGGATGGCTTATAATATCGATGTCAATCCAGAGCGTTTCAAACGTTTGGCTGTAAATGTATTCGGTGTTGATGAAGCAGGTAAAACAGATAAGGAAGCAGGTCTCGAGGGAATCCGGGCTCTGCGTGATTTCTGGACATCCATCGGGGCACCAAGCACATTGGCTGATTATGATATCGACGGAAGTGATATTGAAGTGATGGCAGATAAAGCAGTACGCTTTGGTCCGTTTGGAAATTTCCGCAAGCTGCAGCGGGAAGATGCTGTAGAGATATACAAGATGTCACTTTAGTACTTAAATATTGGAAAACCTGCTCATTCAACATGAGCAGTTTTTTTGTTGTTATAAATCGAATAAGAATAAAGTGAGAATCATGTAAAGCTAGGTAAATATTTGAAACGAAGTTAACTTTATTCCGTATTACTTGTTATATACAGTGAGGGATTCTGAAGGAGGCAGTCAAAATGGAGGCGCTGTTTTGGGGATGTCTGATCGGTGGGGTATTGTTTGCCGTTGTGACGGTGCTGCTTGGAGATGTTCTAAGTGGAGCGCTGGACGGGATGCTGGATTTTCTGTCCGTTGATTTCTTTAAACCAGTAGTACTGGCAGCGGGAGTCACTGTTTTTGGAGGTACAGGCATCATGCTGGTAAAGTACACCGACCTATCCTCAATGCCGCAGGTGGTCATATCTTTGCTTGTTGCTATTCTGTTATCGATCGCAGTGTATTTCGGTTATGTGCGGCCGATGGAGAACAGTGAAAACTCTACTGGCTTTTCCATACAGGAGTTGGCTGGAAGAATCGGGGAAGTTACGATTCCGTTGCCAGCTGAAGGTTATGGTGAAGTTATGGTGAGAGTAGGCGCAGGCAATACACTACATATTGCCTCCAGTTTTGACAAAACGCCGCTGGTTGCCGGGGTCCGGGTGGTTGTCGTGGAAGTGGCCGATGGTGTCCTGAGAGTATCTGAGCTGGAAGAGCGAAAGGGAGATGATTATGAACATTCCTGAGTATTTGGTCATACCGTCCATTGTTGTAGGGGTCATTATCGTATTGGGTCTGGCTTTTTGGGCTCGTTACAAAACGGTTAGTCCGGATGAAGCGATGATCGTAACCGGGTCGTTTCTTGGCAGTAAAAATATTTCAGAAGATGAGTCCGGGCGTAGAATCAAAATCGTCCGTGGCGGCGGTGCTTTTATTTTACCAGTATTTCAGAATTCGGAATTTGTTTCACTTTTATCCCACAAGCTTGATGTCATGACGCCAGAGGTTTATACGGAGCAAGGTGTTCCGGTTTTGGCGGATGGGGTGGCGATTATCAAGATTGGAAGCTCCATTGAAGATGTGGCGACAGCAGCCGAACAGTTCCTAGGTAAACCGATTGAAGCGCTGAAGGGTGAAGCCCAGGAGGTGCTGGAAGGTCATCTGCGTGCCATCCTCGGTTCGATGACTGTCGAGGAAGTATATCGTAATCGAGATAAATTTGCTCAGGAAGTGCAGGGCGTGGCTGCCCGCGATCTAAAAAAAATGGGCCTGCAAATTGTATCCTTTACCATCAAGGATGTACGCGATAAGCATGGTTACCTGGAGGCGCTTGGTAAGCCGCGGATCGCAACGGTAAAACGTGATGCGGAAATCGCCGAAGCTGAGGCAGTTCGGGATGCTCGTATTCAAAAAGCACGTGCAGAAGAAGAAGGACAGAAGGCCGAACTGCTGCGCGATACGAACATTGCCGAGGCGGCTAAAGAGAAAGAACTGAAAGTAGCCTCCTTTAAGAGGGATCAGGATACCGCGAAAGCGGAAGCCGACCAGGCATACCATATTCAAGAAGCCAGAGCCAAACAGACGATGGTGGAAGAGCAAATGAAGGTGGAACTCGTCCGAAAAGAGCGGGAAATCGATCTTCAGGACAAAGAAATTGTGGTTCGTCAGAAGCAGTATGATGCGGAAGTGAAGAAAAAAGCCGACGCTGACCGCTACGCGGTTGAGCAGGCTGCGGAGGCGGATAAAGCACGTAAAATGCGTGAAGCTGATGCCTTACAATATTCTATCGAGACTCAGGCCAGAGCTTCTGCTGAGCAGAAACGGTTGGAAGGTCAAGCAGTGGCAGATGCCGAACGCGCCAAAGGTACAGCGGAAGCAGAAGTTATCCGTCTGCGCGGTTTGGCAGAAGCAGATGCAAAAGAAAAGCTGGCTGAAGCATTCCAAAAATTTGGAGAAGCGGCTGTGCTCGACATTATTGTCAAGATGCTGCCTGAGCTTGCCGGCAAAATCGCCCAGCCAATTGCTTCCATTGATAAGCTGACGGTTGTTGATACCGGTAAGGGCGAAGGAGCGGCTCGTGTGAGCAATTATGTAACAGAACTGATGTCTACCGCTCCTGAAATGCTGAAAAGTGTATCGGGAATCGATGTCGAGCAGTTGATTCAAAGCTTGACGAAACGTCCTGCGGCTCCGGCCCAGAAGCCGGTTGCTATTGAACCAGAGCGGGTAACGATGGAAGTGGGCGCAGCTAAAGAAGAACAATAACCCTCAGCGGACGGCTCTGACTATAGAGCTGTCCGTTTTTCGATATCATTTCCAATCGAGCTACCTCCAGAAAAATGGAAGACACTTATTTTTGCTGAATCAGCAGTTATCTGTTAGAATTAGCGGGATATATGTGTTAGCAAATGGGGTGCGGATGTGAGCAGCTTACGAGTGGCTAAAGTATTGAATAATAATGTAATCATAGCAAAACATCCTCAACATGATGAGGTTGTTGTAATCGGCAAAGGGATCGGTTTTAACCGTAAGACGAATGATATGATACCGCTCTCAGCCGTAGAGAAGATGTTTATTCTGACCAAACCTGAGGAACAGGAGCAGTATAAACAGCTGGTACCCCAGATTGATGAACAGTTAATTGAAGCCATGAATGATATTATCCTCCATGCCACGAAATCTGGCAGTGGGCCGCTGAACGAGCATATACACATTGCTTTGACCGATCATATTGCATTTGCTATTAAACGCCATGCACAAGGTCTTCTAATACATAATCCTTTTTTGTATGAGACAAAGGAATTATATCCTAAAGAATTTGAGATGGCTGAATATGCGGTGCAGACTATTAAGAAGCGGCTTGGCGTGGATCTTGGGCAAGACGAGGTTGGCTTCATCGCTCTTCACTTTCACGGAGCACTGACAAATCAGCATATCTCAGAGGTGAGGAAGTACTCCGAACTTGTATCTGATCTCGTACAGATGGTTGAACATAAGCTGGAATATGTCATCCCTCGGGATTCTCTTGACTATTCTAGATTGATTACTCATCTGCGTTTTGCCTTGGAAAGAATACGGCGTGGAGAATCTGTCGAAGAAGCGGGTGGGCTCGACAGCCTCCTCAAGCGAGAATATCCTGAAATGTATGCTCTCGCCTGGAAGCTAACCAAGATGATGGAACAGCGTCTGAAAAAACCGATCTATCCGGCAGAAGCGGGGTATTTGAGTATCCATCTGCAGAGACTTGCTCAAAGAAAAGAGCAAAGTGAATAATTGGTGAATATTTTGTGAGGTGTGTCTAATGGACTTGAAACCTGACATTATGGGTGTTACAATACGGACAGTAAACTAACAGAACTACAAATCAACGTGTAACTGATTCGATCAGGCATGAGTATATAACAGGTCATTTTTGGTTGTTTCTACTCCTTTATGGGTAATCTAACCCATAAAGAATTAGAATTAACCGAATCCTGGTGTATGCTTATGCCTTTTTTTGGTTTGAAGTTTTGTCTCCACACCTTTGATTCGACAACTAGATGGAAGGAGAAATTTTATGTTTAAACGGTTTTTTGGCGTTTTGCAGAGAGTTGGTAAGGCTCTCATGCTGCCAGTTGCCATCCTGCCAGCGGCGGGGCTGCTGCTTGGACTGGGCAATATGCTGGTCAATCCAGACTTCCTCCAATATGCGCCATGGCTCGATGCAGACTGGGTTCAATCCGTTGCAACCGTAATGATGAACGCCGGACAGATCGTATTTACGAACTTGTCACTGCTGTTTGCCGTCGGTGTAGCCATCGGATTGGCTGGGGGTGAAGGGGTTGCGGGTCTTGCCGCAATTATCGGTTATCTTGTCATGAACGTGACCATGGGAACGGTGATCGGTGTTACACCGTCCATGATCGGTACCGATAATGCGTATGCAAGCGTGCTCGGCATTCCAACACTGGCAACCGGAGTATTCGGCGGTATCCTTGTCGGTATATTAGCAGCCAGCATGTACAACAGATTTTTCAAAATCGAACTGCCATCCTACCTGGGCTTCTTTGCAGGTAAGCGGTTCGTACCGATCATGACAGCAGCTACTTCGGTATTACTGGGCTTGCTGATGACGGTAATCTGGCCGCCAATCCAAACGGGATTGAACTCCGCTTCCCACTTCATGCTAGAGCAGAATTTAACACTGTCTGCGTTTGTATTTGGCGTCGTGGAGCGTGGATTGATTCCGTTCGGGTTGCATCACATCTTCTATTCTCCGTTCTGGTTTGAGTTCGGTGAATATGTAAACCAGGCTGGACAATTAGTACGCGGGGACCAGAATATTTTTATGGCCCAGCTCCGAGATGGTGTTGAATTTACCGCAGGTACTTTCATGACTGGTAAGTTTCCGTTTATGATGTTCGGTCTTCCAGCTGCAGCACTCGCGATTTACCACGAGGCCAGACCAGAACACAAGAAGTATGTTGCGGGTATTATGGGCTCCGCAGCTCTGACTTCCTTCCTGACAGGGATCACAGAGCCGCTCGAATTTTCATTCCTCTTTTTAGCACCGCTTCTGTTTGCGGTTCACGCTTTGTTTGCGGGTCTGTCTTTTATGACCATGCACATTTTGAACACAAAGATTGGTATGACTTTCTCGGGTGGATTGATCGACTATATGATCTTTGGGGTTATTCCAAACCGTACACCATGGTGGAATGTTATCATCGTCGGTTTGGTTATGGCCGTGATCTACTACTTTGGATTCCGCTTTGTCATCCGCAGGTTCAATCTGAAGACACCTGGTCGTGAGGAAGCAACCGAGCAGGAAGAGAACAGTGAATCAAGTGGAGGCAGTAAGGATGAATTGCCTTACAATATCCTGAACGCACTTGGCGGACAACCGAACATTGCGCATCTGGATGCTTGTATCACACGTCTCCGTGTCGAAGTAAAGGATAAGGGGAATGTGGATAAAGCTCGTTTGAAAAAGTTGGGCGCTTCTGGTGTACTGGAAGTAGGTAATAATATTCAAGCGATTTTTGGTACCCGGTCGGATACGATTAAATCGCAAATTCAAGACATCATGTCAGGTATTACGCCTGCCCCTTCTACAGCCACAGCTAAGGAGGAACCAGCTGTTGTGGAACAGCAGGCAGCACAGGGTGGCGATGCTGTTATCATGGAAGATATCGTCGCTCCAGTTAACGGGGAATTGATGGATATTTCCAACGTGCCTGATCCGGTATTCTCTGAACGGATGACGGGTGATGGATTTGCAGTACTGCCACATGATGGAATGATTTCATCGCCGGTTTACGGTAAAGTATTTAATGTATTCCCGAGCAAACATGCGGTCGGCATCATGTCGGACGGCGGTAAAGAAGTGCTTGTTCATATTGGTGTAAATACGGTTAAGTTAAAGGGACAAGGCTTTAAAGTGCTCGTTAACGAGGGCGACCTTGTATCGGCTGGTCAGCCGATTATGGAAGTAGATCTGGAGTATGTGAAAGAGCATGCTAAATCGATTATTTCTCCGATCATCTTCTCCAATCTTCCTGAGGGAGTGTCGGTGACGCTCAATAAAACAGGTGTCGTCAAATCAGGTGAACCCAATATCATTACGATTAAATAGTTTATTTGGGTAATTATTTAAAAATGAAGAAAGAGGGATGAAAAACATGCAAAAAACTTTCAGAATTATCGACGAGGATGGAATCCACGCACGCCCAGCTACAGCATTGGTAAACACAGCTAATAAATTTAAGGATACAGAATCTTTTGCTGAGGCTAATGGTAAAAAAGTAACTTTAAAATCAATTCTAGGTGTTCTGTCTCTGGGACTGGAGCAAGGCGATACACTTACGTTGATCTCGGAAGGAGCAAGTGAGAACGACGCGCTGTCCGCACTTTCGGACGTTATGATTAACGAAGGGCTGGGCGAACTCAATGAATAATATTAAGGGAATCGCGGCATCGGCAGGTATTGCCATTGCCCGTGCATTTACCTTGGAGCATCCGGATTACACCGTAACAACTCAAAAGGCGGAGGACGTTAACAGTGAGATTGCGAAGCTGGATGCCGCGCTGGATAAATCCCGTGCTGAGCTGGAAGCAATCAAGGAACGGACCCGTCAAGAGCTGGGTGAGAAGAAGGCTGAGATTTTCGAATCTCACCTTCTGATCCTGGACGATCCAGAGCTTATCACTCCGGTTAAAGATAAAATTGCCGCTGAATCGGCTACTGCAGAATACGCACTGAATGAAACAGCTGAGCAATTTATTAAGATGTTTGAAAACATGAAGAGTGCTTATCTGCAAGAGCGTGCAGCTGATATGCGTGATGTAACTAAGCGTATACTTAAGCATTTGCTTGGACTGAACTATGTAAGTCCATCTGAGATTAATGAAGAAGTTATTGTCATTGCTGAAGACTTGACACCATCAGATACTGCACAGCTGAACCGTAAATATGTCAAAGGTTTCACAACAAACATTGGCGGACGCACTTCACACTCGGCTATCATGGCCCGCTCACTCGAGATACCTGCAGTCGTCGGAACGAAGAACGTTCTTTCCTTGGTGAAAAACGGTGATCTGATCATCGTTGACGGACTTGAGGGGAATGTACTGATTAACCCTTCCGAGGCAATAGTTGCGGAATATCGCAGCAAACAGGAGTCTTATGCGAAGCAGGTTGAAGAGTGGAGAAAGCTTCGCAATGAGCCTACGGTTTCGAAAGACGGAGTTCATGTTGAGCTTGCCGCTAACATCGGTACGCCAAATGATGTAGCCGGCGTTCTGGATAACGGGGGTGAAGCTGTAGGTCTTTATCGTACGGAGTTTCTGTATATGGGACGCGACAAATTGCCTTCCGAAGAAATTCAGTACAATGCCTACAAGACAGTACTTGAGAGAATGGAAGGAAAGCCTGTCGTTGTCCGTACGCTAGATATCGGCGGCGACAAAGAGCTGCCTTATCTGGATCTGCCGAAAGAGATGAATCCGTTCCTTGGGTTCCGGGCTGTACGTCTATGTCTGGAGCGTCAGGATATATTCAGAACTCAGCTTCGGGCACTGCTTCGGGCAAGTGTTCATGGCAACTTGCGGATCATGTTCCCGATGATTGCTACACTGGGTGAATTCCGCGAAGCGAAAGCTCTTCTGGAAGAAGAAAAGAGCAAGCTGATCTCTGAAGGTACGGCTGTTTCGGAGAACATTCAGCTGGGCATCATGGTGGAAATTCCATCCACGGCTGTTATGGCTGATCAGTTCGCGAAGGAAGTAGACTTCTTCAGTATCGGAACCAATGATCTGATTCAGTACACCATGGCTGCCGACCGGATGAATGAACGGGTATCCTATCTGTACCAGCCGTATAATCCGGCTATTCTCCGTCTTGTAAAGATGGTTATTGATGCTGCTCACCGTGAAGGCCGCTGGGCCGGCATGTGCGGTGAGATGGCAGGAGATGCTATTGCGATCCCGCTGCTGCTCGGTCTAGGTCTGGATGAGTTCAGCATGAGTGCAACCTCGATCCTTCCGGCGCGTAGCCAGATTTCCCGCCTGTCTCGTGCAGAAATGCAAGAACTTGCGGTAAAAGCGCTGGATATGCGCACGGCGGAAGAAGTTGTTGAGCTCGTGAGACAAGTAACTGCTGAATAAGCAATGAACAAGTTATATGAATGATCATGGTTTCTGAAATCTTATCAAGGGTATTTCATAGCATCCGTCTTTTATAGACGGGTGCTCTTTTTAATCGTAGACTGAAGCCCAAACCGAATTGTTCCGCCTAGCATAAACTGAAAGTGTAAGCGATTTATCAGCCTATAGAGGTCTGTCTTATGAATCAGGCGCCAATACTATTAAATGAATCTACTTTAAAAGTGACGGTGATAATGATGAGTATGGACATGATCAATCCTATTACGGATATAAAACTTGGAGTAACTTATGGAAAGAATCAAAGCTACTTCAGCTTGTGGGCACCTACAGCCCGTACGGTATTCCTTGTATTGTATGAGGATGCCGGGAATTATGATGAATCCGGAGCAGTCACGAATCATGGTGGCGGACAAGAAAACCAGATGACCCGTGGAGATGAGGGGATTTGGACTTTCATTATTGCCGGAGATATGGCGGGCAAATATTATCTTTACAAAATAGAACAGGATTATGGTGAATACCGGTTTGCTGTAGATCCGTATGCGACGGCAGTGTCAGCAAATGGGTACCGTGGAGCGATTGTTGATCCGGAAGTCTGTCGTCCGAAGGACTGGGATCTCGATAAGCGACTTCCATTGATACAGCCGACAGATGCAGTACTGTATGAACTGCATGTAAGGGATTTTTCCATGTCACCGGATTCCGGTATGAAATATAGAGGGAAGTACAAGGCGTTTACAGAAACGGGTTTAAGTGATGAATATGGTAACAGCTTGGGGATTGACCATCTTGCTGAGCTGGGCGTAACGCATGTGCATTTGCTGCCCATATTTGATTTTAAGACGGTTAATGAGCTTGAGGGAACAGAATACAACTGGGGTTATGATCCGCAAAATTATAACGTACCGGAGGGCTCTTATTCAACTGATCCGACAAAGCCGGAGGTTCGTATCCGAGAATGTAAAGAAATGATACAGGCACTTCACAAGAAGGGTATTAGAGTCATTATGGATGTGGTGTTCAACCATACCTATACAGTGGATGACGGACCGTTCGAACGGGTTGTTCCCGGATACTTCTACCGTCAAAATGGGAGCGGGAGCCTGTCAAACGGGTCGGGAGTAGGTAATGAGTTGGCGACTGAAAAGCCGATGGTACGAAAATATATTAAAGACTCACTGCGCTATTGGGCTGAGGAATATCACATGGACGGCTTCCGGTTTGATCTCATGGCTCTAATAGACACGACGACCATTTATGAGATCGTAGAAGAGCTTCGTCGTGAAGTAAATCCGTCTATTTTAATTTATGGAGAGCCTTGGACGGGAGGAGATAGCCCGCTGCCTAATAAGACGGTCAAGGGAACACAGCGGGGGAAAGGTTTCGCCGTGTTTAACGATAACTATCGTCATGCGATTAAAGGTGACAATGACGGAGGTAGCAAAGGGTTTGCTACCGGGGAACCTTGGTGTGAGGGAGCAGTGGCTGAAGGCCTGATGGGATCGATCCACGATTTTGCCCACGATGCCTCTGAGACAATCAACTACGTGACTGTACATGATAATTTAAATTTGTGGGATAAGGTCCTCACTTCCATGGGAAAGGGGCATGAAGCGGGATTGCTTCACATGAATAACGGAGCTCCTGCAGATGGCGGGGACATTTTGGAAAAAGTGTTCGATTGCCGGCCTTATTTCGCTATTTCGGATCACGATATCATGACCTCAGAGCCGGTGCGCCGAAGTTTGCTTGCCAACAGTATTGTGCTTGTATCTCAGGGAATTCCGCTTATTCATGCAGGTGACGAACTGCTGAGAAGCAAGTTTGGCGATCATAACAGCTACCGGAGTGGAGATGTCGTTAACGCCATTCGTTGGATAAACAAAGAGCGATTTCTTCCTGTTTTTCAATATTATAAAGGACTGCTGGAACTGCGAAGGACACATTCTGCTTTCAGGATGAACAACCGTGAGCAGATTGAAAATCATATGGAGATTATTCAATGTGGCGGTCAGACGGTGGCTTACCACCTGAATAACCATGCCAATGGAGACAGTTGGAGCGATATTGTTGTCATCGTTAATGGAGGTTGCAACGAAACCATATTGGAGCTGCCAGCTTCACCATATGGCTGGAATGTTGTAGTGAATGAGAAGAAAGCAGGAGTAGAGACTCTTATGACAGTCGACACCTCCGAGATTGCTGTTCCGGGATTATCAATGATGGTGCTACGTGCAGATAAGCAGCGGCCGAAAAAAAATCTTGTCACCATTGAATTGGAATATGAGCGTGCAGATGACAAGTATGACGGATGGAACTTATGGGTATGGGGTACAGGTGTGAAGGATGGTAAGATTGATTTTACACAAAAGGATGATGGAGGAGTTACAGCTATTATCCGTGCGGCATCCGATGTGAATCGGATCGGCTGTATTGTTCGCTTGAACGATTGGGAAGCGAGAGAGTGGGACCAAGACCGTTTTATCGTGTTTCCTCCTGGGGAGAAGTTGTTGAAGATCAAGGTGATTAGCGGAAGCGGAGAAGGGAGTTCCCTTTCAGATTTAGCCAGTTAAACTAAGCAAAAGGAGCCTTCCGGTAACTGGAAGGCTCCTTTTTAGAGATAAGAAGAAGTCTATAAAGAAAAAATAATTGTTTCACTACCAAGGAAATAGGGTAATGATTAGTTAGACTTTGTTTTCATAATAAGGAGGATGCTTATCATGTCGTCAAAAGGAAACAATGTTCAACTAGCAGCTGAAATTCGGAATGAATTTACGCGGGCTGCACGCCGCAGTATTCGTCAAAATGGAGGGCTTCCCGGAGTTGTATACGGCTCGGACTCGGAAAGCATTCCGGTGTCCGTTAATCTGAAAGAAACAGCAAGACTGTTTCAGACAGGACGTTCGGAAGTGTTTGATCTTAACATTCCAGGATCTGACCCGGTTCCCGTACTGATTAAAGATATTCAGAAACGTGGAGAAAAAGTAATACACATCGATTTCCTGCATATTTCGATGAATAAGTCGGTTCGTGTCTCAATTCCTCTGGAGTATCAGGGAGAAGCTATAGGCACGAAAAGTGGCGGTATTTTGCAAATTCAGGAAATAGTGCTTGAAGTGGAAGGAATGCCAGGAGATCTTCCGGTAACGATTGAAGCAGATGTTTCCGGGCTTGAGATTGGCGATAAACTAACTGTTGCTGATCTTAAACTTCCGTCAGGTATAACATTGATGGCAACTGGCGAAGAGGTTCTTGCATCAGTTAATATTCCGCGCGCTGTAGAAGCAGCTCAGGCTAACGATGAAAAGGCGGAAGAAGCAAGCGAGATAAAAAGCTGAAAACGGACTTATAATTCAGCCCTCCGGAATAAACCGGAGGGCTTTTTATTGCTGAGACCTATTTCTCACGGTCAATAATTCCTTTGTATGCTGACGGAGAATCACCGAAATATTTCTTCCATATAGTCAAGTAGCTACCATCCGCCTGCATGGTCTCCAGCGCGTTATCTATCGCAGCTACAAGGTCGGAGTTTCCTTTCGCAAAGACAGCGCATACCTGGTTAACATAGTCCAGGGAATAAGCCGTCTTCACAGGTAAATCCGGGGTTTGCTGGCGCAGGTTTAATATAGATAAACTATCCGTGAGAACGGCATCCACTTTACGATTCACAAGCAGGTTAGCTGCCTCTGTAAAATCTTTTGTTACTACTGCTTTTGATTGATATTTGGCTGCGATCTGCTGATACTCACCGACCGCTTCAACGGCGGTCGTCTTTCCCTTCAGATCAGTGAAGGCTCGGATGTTCTTCTCATTCGATCGCACTACCAGGACTGGGGTAGAGGTCATATACGGATTAGAGAAATCATATAAGGCACGACGATTCCGATTATCGGCTACTTCGTTAAAAACGGCGTCATATTTCCCTTCTGTTAAACCAGGTAGCAGGTCCTTCCATTTAGCCTCAACAAAGACGGCTTTCATCTCCATATGTCTGGCAACTTCCTCAGCGATCTCGACATCGAAGCCGGTCAATCTTCCGCCAGTTCCATGATAGCTGAATGGAGGATAATTGCCTTCTGTTCCGATGCGAAGTGTGTCTTGTAGTGCTGCATTTTGCAAGAGTCCTCCGGTTTTAACCCGAAGCTGACCTACACCCATATTTGGGTTTGGAACTCTGTCGTAACTTTTCTGACCGCACCCCGGAAGTGCAAGTAATATAATAATCACAATCAGCAATGTTTTTATGGAATAATGTTGTCCACCCATTTAATCCATCCTTTCCAGATTGACTCCGATCCATAGTTAAGGATTAGGTTATCCTAAACATCGCGATGTATTCGTTCTATCGAGGGGGATCCATACCAAAAAAAGCTTAATCTGCGCCGGAAATCCGGGGCAGATTAAGCTTTAAGATGAAGTCACATAATTGATGATGGATTTTTAAAGAATTATGATGATTGCTATTTAAATATAAGGATGCTGGTTTCCGAAATGGTTATCTGGCCATCCAGCCACCATCGACACATAGGACGTGACCGTTTATGTAATCGGATGCGGAAGAAGCCAGGAAGACAGCAGGACCTCCGATATCCTTCGGTGTACCCCATCTACCAGCCGGAATACGGTCTGTTATCGACTGTGTCCGTTCCGGATCTTGGCGTATAGGCGCTGTGTTTTCGGTTTCGATGTAACCTGGAGCGATACCGTTAACTTGAACACCGCTTGCAGCCCACTCGTTAGCAAATGCTTTAGTAAGACCTGCAACCCCGTGTTTACTTGCAGTATACCCCGGTACATTGATTCCACCTTGATAAGATAACATCGAGCAAATATTAATAATCTTTCCACTGCCTCGGGCAATCATATGGTTTCCGACGATTTGTGACAGCAGAAATACGCTGTTTAGATTGAGGTCAATAACATCGAACCAATCCTGGGCGCTATGATCTTTTGCCGGTGTCCGGCGAATGATGCCAGCGTTATTAACGAGAATATCAATATGTCCTGTAAGCTTAAGTGCCTGATCAAAAGTTTCCTGAAGCTTGGAATGATCACTCAGGTCAACTACAATATCATCACCTTGTCTGCCATGTGACCGGACGATTTGTAAGGTTTCTTCACTCGAACTGTAGGATACGGCAACAACATCTGCACCTGCAGCGGCAAGAGCAGTGGCAATACCTTGACCAAGCCCGCGGGCAGCTCCGGTAACCAATGCGGTTTTGCCTGTTAAGTCAAAACTGTTCATGATGGGAAACACTCCTTTTTATTAAACAGTGTAAGGTTTTGTGTTTTAAGCATTAGTTTGGCATTTCAATGGAGATGCCGGCATTGCGGAACAGCCCGGCTGTTTCGGCCGGAAGTCCCTGATCCGTAATAATCGATGTTAATTCATCTAATGCGGCAAAAGTACGTAGCGCCGTTTGTCCGAACTTTTGATGATGCGCCACTGCAAACACCTCTCGCGAAGTACTGACCAACGCTTTTTTGAAATCGATCAAATCTCCTGTATATATGGAAAGGCCATGTTCCAAATGCACCCCTGTGGCCGATACGAAAGCTTTCTGAATATTTAACTGCTTTACATAATCTACCGACTCGGGTCCGGCAAGCATGTTTCGAACACGGTAACCACCGGGAACGACGAGGCGGATATTATTTTTGGGCGCCAACTCGCTGATGATATAAACATCGTTGGTGATTACCGTCAATGGTTCATTGGCCAGCTTGCGTGCAATTTCAAGCGTCGTGCTACCGCCATCGAGAGCAATGATATCATCAGGCTGTATATGAAGCAGTGCCAATTCGGCAATCTCGCTTTTCTCATCTGCGTGTTTGGTCAGCGGTTCTTTTGATGGAAGTATGCCGAATTGATCTTTTTGGGCAAGCATCGCTCCGCCATGAATCCGGACAATCAGCCCTTGTTCCTCCAGCTTCGTCAGATCCTCTCGAATCGTCTTCCCGGTAACCTGCAGCTTCTCGCTTAGTTCCGCCACCGTGACTTCCTTATGGGTCAGCAGCAGCTCCATTATGTTTTCGTATCGTCTTATAGGGTTCATTTCATTTTCAACTCTTCCGTTTGAGGATTACTCTTATTTTAATTCTTTCATGGAGACTGGGTCCATATCATCATACTTTTTGTTATCGCCAGCCATTCCCCAAATAAATGTATAATTGCTAGTTCCGACGCCGCTATGGATAGACCAGCTCGGTGAAATAACCGCTTGCTCATTTCTCATGACGATGTGGCGAGTTTCTGATGGTTCACCCATCAGATGGAATACAACAGCATCTTCCGGCAGATCAAAGTACAAATACGCCTCCATACGGCGTGGATGAGTGTGAGCTGGCATTGTGTTCCACATGTTTCCTGTTTTGAGCAAGGTCATTCCCATTACAAGCTGTGCGCTTTGGATGCCATTCTGATGAATGAAACGGTAAATGACGCGGTCGTTTGAATTTTTGATATCGCCAAGCGCACTGGAATCAACTTCTTCAAGTGTAGCTTTTGCAGTAGGAAATTCTTTATGGGCTGGTGCAGAGTTTAAATAAAATTTGGCCGGTTGCTTGGCATCAGTGCTTTTAAAAATAACTTCTTTGGTGCCCATGCTAACATACAGGCATTCCTTATTATCCAGCTTATATTCCGTTCCGTCCACAACAACAGATCCTTGTCCACCTACGTTGATAATTCCAAGCTCACGGCGCTCCAGAAAGTAGGAAACACCTAATTCTTTAAGATCTGTTTCGAGCTTAACTTCTTCATTTACAGGATTGGCACCACCAACAATGAGACGATCCTCGTGTGAGAGAACTAGTTCCAGCTTGTCTGGGGTAAATAGAGTAGGGATATGAAATTCCTTGCGGAGTCGGTCAGTGTCGAATTGTTTGACCTCATTAGGATGTGAAGCGTAACGTCTTTCCATATTGTATTATCTCCTTCAACCATGTAGTCATGAACAAGTGACGTTCATATAAGTACAAATTACTCCATTTACGTTCATATTGCAAGTCATTAGATACAAAATGAACATAATATACATATATTTAATATGTATTCAGGGAATTATCTGATTACGGATAAACTGCTTATCGACTGACCTTTGTATAATTTTGTTGTTGGTGGATGACATAAGCTCTCATGGAATGCCTGGCTTCGGGAAAGCTATAGCTGACTAACAAAGGACCTAGGGGCTATTCCTGACGGAAGGATGAACATCATTGAAGATAGGATCATGGTCTGTCATTGTGGCAGTGGTCAGCTTAAGTCTAACTGTCTGTAGTGCATACGTATCCTTGGAAAAAAATATGCCTAATACATGGTTGATGGAACGCCATAGTGATGTACTCCGAATCGCCCACCGGGGAACGTCTGGCTATGCACCGGAAAACACGATCGCCGCATTCGAACATGCATGCAACATGGGGGCCGATATGATTGAGCTGGATGTGCAGCTGAGCAGCGACGGTCATGTGGTCGTTATTCATGATACTAAAGTGAACCGAACAAGTACTGGTAAGGGCAAGGTACACAATATGACGTTGAATCAGCTTCAGAAGCTGGACGCGGGTTCTTGGTATGACTTCAGGTTTAAGGGACAAAGGATACCTACGTTGGACGAGATACTGAGGAGATTTGGCGGAAAAATTCCGCTTTTGATCGAGATGAAGTCACCTGCAATCAATCCAGGCATTGAACAAAAGACAGCGGATCTTATACGAAAGCACGGACTGGATAAATTCTCTGGAAAGCATCCTGAACTTATTGTACAGTCTTTTCACATCGCTTCACTCCAGCGGTTTCACAAGATTCTAACGGACATTCCTCTCGCTGTGTTGGTATCCAATCCATTGGAGCTGACGGATGAACGAATACAGGAGTTTGTCCCTTTTGCCAATTACGTGAACCCTTCGATTGCTGCCGTAAATGAAGATAATATCCGAAAAATTCATAATGCAGGTATGAAGGTGTTCGTCTGGGACGTACATCATTTGCTGGAAATTCCGCCGCTTCTGCAGGCAGGGGTTGATGGAATAATTACAGATTATCCGGATATTGTACCAACGCATATTTATTCCACGAAAGTTTCTGATACGCCTCAAACCCCATAAACCTGACCATTCTTGAAAATGCATAAAATCATAAATTTGTTCGAAAAAGGACATGGGTGCGGGAAGGTGTTCTTGTGATGAAATTGGAGCCAGCTGTCTCTGAATCTTCTACTATATTCATAGATTATGGAATTGAGGATAAAAATATGACTATTATTTCGTTAGAATTTACTAGAAAGAAAAACTTCCAACAAACAAGAAGAGGAGCCGCCCCTCAGTCATTCCGATGACTTATGGGGTAGCTCCTTTCTATCATTTACGCCGGTATGGTGACACGGAGATAGAAGCTTCCGGGTCTATTGTTCGTACAAGCGATTTCAGCCTGGTCAGTTCCATCAGATGGATCTGATAAAGCAGCTGATCGTGTTGTTGATCGGGATGTATGTCTACACCTTCTGTCATATGAAGAGGCAGGGGCTTTCTGCCGAGCAACATCTCCATACAGTTTCGGATTTCCTGAGTGTGAGAACTATGAATGGTAACTTCTCGCTTCAGAGAATAACCGGAAGTCGTTAATCGGGCAGCCTCAAGGGCCATCAAGCAGGCGATAGCAGAGTACATAGCCTGTTCTAAACCGAGCAGCAAACCGGCCAGGGACAGGATAAGAACATTGATGACGATACCTGCGCCTGAGAGGCGCATGCTGTTGATTATCGCCATAATGGGTGGCGGTATTTTGGGCATGTGCAACAACATATCCAGTACAGCCCCATGCTTGATACCGATACCAATGCCAAGGCCAAGAAAGATTCCGCCAAGCCCCGCTGCCGCCGCTCCGCCTTCGATGAGCGGCGGCAGCGGGTGGAGTAGAAGGGAACAGATCGAGAACACGGTAAGTCCTGCAGCAGCCCTGAGGGCCAGATCCCGGTTAGCTTGGAGGAACAAGAAGATGACTAAGGGCAGGTTGAACAGAAAAAGAAACATACCCGTCTGCAGGCCGGTTACTTGATAGGCCAAGGCTGATATCCCTGTAAGGCCTCCGGCGATGAAGCCGTTCGGGACAAGAAACATATCCAGACCAAAGGAAGCGATCATGCTTCCGATGATAATCATAAATAACCGCTTGCGGCGTGAAACAACATGTGAATCGCCATGTGTACCGTCTGGAGCAAGAAACGGTTGGTTTGACATTAGGTTAACCGACTCCTCCTTTCTGACAGAAATGGAGACGATGGAAACGAGAGACGATGTCCCGGGTTAAATCACCCCATTACACCATCATTTCTACATGCTTATGATGAAGTGGGAAAGTGATTAAACCGAACCATCCTCATGTAAAACCATAGAATCAGGCTTCTTTTTCTGCGCATCCTTAAACTTGAACACCCGATTCAGCAGTTTGTAGACATGCTTGGATTCTTTTGTTAGAAGAGGTCCAAGTATAGCAAGTATTAACACATACAATGCCGCGAACGGTTGAATGATGGTCATCAGACCACCGGCTTTACCCAGATTAGCTAATATTATCGAGAATTCTCCGCGCGACACGATCGTCAAACCAATGTTGTTAGAGGCTTTGGAAGATAAACCTGCACTTCGTCCTGCGAGCATACCTGCTGCGTAATTACCAATCAATGTTACGACTACTGCAGCGAGTGACAGCCACACAGCACCGCCAAGCTCCATTGGATTAATCGTTAATCCGAAGCTGAAGAAGAAAATCGCCCCAAAGAAATCGCGGAAAGGCAGGATGAGGTGCTCAATTCGTTCTCTATGATCGGTTTCAGCCAGCACCAGTCCCAGAAGGAGTGCTCCAATGGCTTCGGCCACATGAATAGTTTCAGAGAAACCTGCCAGTAGAAACAGTGACGCGAATACGACGAGTGAGAACAATTCGTTGGAACGAATGTTCAGCAGGCGATTCAGCAAAGGAACTGCCTTGCGTCCAATGATAAGCACTAGCAGCATGAAGCCGAGTGCGATCACGGCTGATAACAGCACGCCTCCAAGCGAGGAAGATCCGCTTAATACAAGACCTGAGAGAATGGAAATATATACGGCAAGGAATACATCTTCAAACATAATAATACCAAGTATCATTTCGGTTTCCGAATTCGCAGTCCGTTTAAGATCGACAAGCACTTTGGCTACAATCGCACTGGACGAAATGGTTGTTATACCGGCAATGATAAGCGTTTCAGCCAATGGAAAGCCAGACATAAAACCGATCAGGAGGCCAAGTGTAAAGTTGATACCGATATAAATGCTACCACCAACGGCAATGGAGCGACCGGATTTAATAAGGCGACCGACAGAAAACTCCAGACCGAGATAGAACAGAAGGAACAGCACGCCAATTCGTCCCATAAATTCGATCAGCGGGGCGCTTTCGATAAATCGAAAATCAAAATGCCACCACTGCATAGCATGAGGTCCAACCGCCATCCCGATAAGAATATAGAAGGGGATGACGGAAAAACGGAGTTTGGAAGAAATCAACCCCGATAAAGCGATTAAAGCAATTGCCAGTCCTACTTCGAATACAAGATGATTCATCTATTCAACCACTTCCATTCAGCAAAATTTGTTTAAACAAGCGCTGCTGTTGACGTTCGCCAACAACAACGAGTGTGGAGTCAGCTTTGATGACTACTTCAGGACCGGGGTTAATCTGTTTCCCCTGATTTTTTTCCACAATCGCGATGATTGTCGCTCCCGATGCCTGGCGCACGCCAAGTTCTCCGATGGATTTTCCAACTCCATAGTAATGGGGTTCGATCCGGTACCATTCTATAATCAGCTCATCCAGAGCCATGTCGATGGTCTCAAGCGCTTTAGGTTTATAAGTTAGACCGCCCACGATGGCGGCAAGCTGCCGTGCCTCATCATCATCCATTGATATCATGGAGATGCTTTCGTCAGGCTCGTCGTAATTAAAATGGTATATTTCACGTCGGCCATCATCATGCAGGATGATCACAGCTTTATCTCCCCCACGGGTTTCAACTACATACTTTTTTCCGATACCCGGCAGATCACTTTCACGTACATACATGGATTAAATCCTCCTAAAGATACACTTTTTTGGTCAATAAAACGGCGAACTCAAATAAGCCTGCTGTATTCGGCCTTTTTTAAGAAGAAATTGTTAAATTGAAAAAATAACGAAACTCATAAAGGGTAAAAGAAAAGTAAATAGAACGCGAGGTATAAACCGCGCTGAGGATAAAGAAATCACACAAACGTAGAGGTGAATTTTATGGGGGATAAAATTAAAAGGCGGAGTCGTAAAAGGATGACCGGCAAGTAAGGTAGTCGAGGTCTAGGGACACGGAGTATAAGAAGGCTTGTAAAACAAAACAAGACAATAAAAATTTTACCCGCAGCAATCAGCTTGGATGAAGAAGGGGCAGTCTTGTGAACAGCGGATGCCTTCACATGCGTATATGTTTCGTGTACAGACCGACCTTGAATGTTCTCGCTCACGTATTGATCCTGAACCGGGAAGTACAGCACAAACGCAGTCAAAAACATGATTCCAAACATTGTAATATTTCGTAAAACGTTGTAAATTCGCTCCATTTCGTCCCACCTCCTTTCAATCCAACCTTTCTCAATTTATCATAACACATAACCGGATTGATCTCAAAAAGAGATTGATGTTTTTTATAAAATACCAAAATATTTTCCACAATCTTCTTGATAAGTCTGAAAAGAAACTTAAAACGTACGGCATTATAAATCCATGGGTATGACCTCGCAGCGGATCCGGGCTTGTCGTGAGTGAAGTTGCCTGATTCAAGTTCACATTTTTTAAAATGAACTGATGAGCTCTAGTGAAGACTCCCTTGCCCAGGGAGTCTTTTTTGCTTGAAGAAGGAGGAGTTCGTAAATATTGGAAACCAACTCTCGTTACTTTGCGTAAAGGAATGGTAGCCTGCAAGGTACAGTGAAATCCCGACTTCACCGGGCTCGTGTTACCTTGGCTGACGCACTCGAATCCTCTCATGAAAGATTCCCTGTTTCAAAGCAAGTTTGCGGCTTAACACCGCAGATGTAAGAGAAATATCTGATTACGATAAGGAGTGGTAGCAATGCCAGATGTTCATTTTCGAAAAATTGATGAAAATACCGTTCTTGAAATTTGTCAATTAAGCAACACCCTTACAGAGGTTCAACGAATAATGGTTGCTGATAATGCGGTTTCTATTGCTCAAGCTCATTTCTCTAAGAATGCATGGTTCAGAGCCATCTATGCTGATGATGATCCGATCGGCTTTATCATGCTGCACCAGGGATCTGATGATGAGATAGATGTCGATGGAGTCTATTTATGGCGTTTTATGATCGCGGGGCCCCATCAAGGGAAAGGATACGGAAAGCAGGCGATTGGATTACTGATTGAACACTTAAAAGGACAAGGAATCCATGAAGTCGTTGCAAGTTGTGGGGAAGGAGAAGGAAGCCCATTGGGGTTTTACTTGAGCTTAGGGTTTACACCGAACGGAGAAACCTTTGGTGATGAGATCGGGTTAGAACTCAGATTTTAGAAGTAGAATCCGGGGTTAGATGAATTAGTGTGAGGGCGTTTGAGTTTTAAATGTTGAGAATATCACCAGGAGGAAAAGTATGAGCAAACCTGAAATGAATGTGGCATTGGTTGTTGGTCCTGATTGCGACCTGGAATCCCAGGCTATGCGCAATACATTTGAGTATTTTGGTGTAAGAGTATTTACATATTGGATCGGCAGACCGAGTGACTTCACAGATGTATTGTCTGGTAATGACCTGTATCCGGATACCGATATGATCGTTTTAAATTTTCACGGAGATGAAGATGGATTTATCATGCCGGAACTTGGTGAGGACGTCTATGAGGCAGATGAGCCACGGGGGAATTTCGGCCCAGAAGATGTTAGAACCTTTGCGAAACTGGATGGAAAAATCGTTATTGGCAATGGATGCATGTTAGGTGCTCCTACGCTCGCGCAAGCATTCCTGGATCGTGGGTGCAAAACCTATATCGGACCGGATGATTATCCGGACGGGAATGCTGCTCTTATGTATGTTTATCGCTTTTTCTATGAAGTTATTCAAAATAAGAAAAGCGTTAATGAAGCTCATCAGATAGCAAGAACAATGGATGAGGAAATGTTGATGTACCAAATTTATGAAAATAGTGATTAAACTAGAGAAGAGTGAGTATACAATTGAAAACAAGATTAATGGTCACATCAGACCTTGAACAATGTTCACACCTATTTTTAAAGGTTTTTAACGGCGAACCATGGAATGATCAATGGGAATCAATCCAGCACGTACAAAAATATCTTCTGGAATTTATAAATAATCCTGTATTTATCGGGTTTGTTATCGAGCAGAATGATAAAATCATAGGTGCGAGTTTTGGGCATACCAAGAGCTGGTATGCGGGGGAAGAGTACCACATTCATGAATATTTTATTGATACCGATCTACAGCATAGCGGGGTGGGTTCGCAGCTGATGAATGACATTAAAACAGAGTTGGCATCCAGAAATATTCATTGTATTGTGCTGCTTACAGAAAGGGATCTTCCTGCTGAGAAGTTTTATAAGAAGCATGGGTTCGAAGTGAAAAAAGATGTTATTTTTATGTACAATGTTTTCTAGTCTAAAAGGAGTAGAAAATGATATACGCTTCGATTGCACTTGATTGTCTAATCATTTCCATTTATAATCGGTTATAACTTAAAAAATAGGAGTTGTCTTGATGTCGGCGTTTGTTCTTAACTAACCAAATTTCATATGATTCATCCGTTTATTTTAGCAAAAATCCACTTTTAGAGTGGTATATTTGTTATGGAAACCAATGGATGAATCGAAATTAGTTAAGAACACTACGGCCATCCATATACAATCGACTGCAATCAGCCGTGCTCTTAAGCACGGCTTTGTTTTTTGCAATAATGTAAAAAACAGGTTTTGTTCATCGTTTTTGTCATTTTGACAAAAGTCGATGGAGCAGTCAGCCAATCCCCAAAAGGGACAGAAGATGGACTATACGTTCATTTTCTGTCCCTTTTTTTATTTGGCATAACAATGAACGTTTAACTGCTTGGATGGCGTGTGTTCTTTTCTAAGGTAACAGAAGCATAACAAAATCGATGATAAGAGAGGGATTACCATGAAAAATTATATCGCGGAAGCAAATGCAAATGTACATCTTCAAGAGGGATCGAGGGTCATTGAGCAGCTGTTAGTGGAGTGTTATATACATCCTGGAATTTCTACAAAAGAACTTGCCAAAAAGACGTTTCTACCTGTTCCAGTTGCTACAGCGATCAAAAAGGAGCTCATTAAGGCAGGTGCTCTTACACAGGATAGCGGGGTTCGTTGTACGCCCGAAGGCGTTACATTTATTGAAGATGAGTTGGGATATGGTGGATTAGACAAAGCCTTATATCAGAAGCTTATGGCCAATGATTTCGATTGGAAGGCTGAACTTTCGGATTTGTTACAATTACTCACGGACATATTTCAACAACGGCCGCAAGTTAATGTGCAAATTGATCAGTCCAAATGTACAGTGGAAACGAGCATGCGTCGGGCCATTCTGTGCTTGAGGGAGCATGCGCTGATCGGAAAGAAAATCATATGTGTTGGTGATGACGACCTGGTCAGTATATCGCTTGGTTTTCTAATCAAAAAATTATTTCCGAACATAAGGAATCAAAGAGCTTTGATAACCGTCGTCGATGTTGATGAGCGATTTTTACAGTATATCCGTAACACAGCTGAGCAGGAGGGAATAGAGGTGATATGCCGCAGTCTGGATTTGCGCCAGCCACTTCCAAAGAAATTATGTGGACAATACGATTGCTTTTTCACGGATCCGCCTTATACGCTGCAAGGTATGACGTTGTTCGTTTCTCGCGGGATAAGCGCGTTGAAGAAAGAAAAGGGATTGCCGATTTTTTTGTCATACGCACATAAATCCCCTGACTATAATCTGGCAATACTGCGGGAGCTTGTACGTATGGGCTTGTCACTACGAGAGATTATTCCGCATTTCAACAAGTATGAAGGAGCACAGATGATTGGCAATAGTGGACAAATGATCATTCTCAAGACGACGGAGTTGACAGAACCCATTGTTACATGCTCTTTTGAGGATGCGCTCTATACAGGTGAGGTAAAGCGAACATTACGCACATACCAGTGTAAGCAGTGCCACGGATCTCTGCTTGTTGGTATTCAGGGCGAATTTCATACGATCGAGGATTTGAAAAATCAAGGATGTCCCCATTGCGAAAATGATACCTTTACATTGATTGCTAAAAAGAATGCGTAGCTTGGTTCACCTGATCTTGTGAAGAGTCGATTGCTATAGATCGGTGAACTGCAGTTGAATCAAGTACAAAAAAAGAGCAGGCGCCGCGGCAGGCAGCCTGCTCTTTTACAACCCATCCTGCGTGATCGCGTCAAAACAATGCGTGACTCCCTCCATATTCGGCGCCGGATACGGATACCGGGACTTTGATTCCTTGGTATGCTCCTTGTGTGCAAATTACCCCGACTGAGGAGCGTTAATTATGAAAAACGAATGGACTCGTAAAATTGCGGCATTTTTTGTGAAATCGGACCCTGAATATGAGAGCTTTATTCATCAGCATGAGGCGAAAAGCCGCAAGGAGATACTACTGTATTTGTCTTACGCCGTCTTACCTGGTTTGCTGGTCTATTTGCTCATTTATCCACTTCGTCCCCTGCTTATGTCGCTTACTGGACTATCCAGCCACTACGTACAATTTCTTGTTTTGGCTATTATGGCCAGCGGTTGGCATATTCTTTTCCCATTATTCATGCTAAAATTTGTGGATAAACTTACCTTTAAGCAGTCTCTGGTTTATCTAGGGTTCAGAAAATGGGATACCAAGGGACTGCTTGTTATTTTACCGATTATCACCATCTTGTTTACTCTCCTGTCGCTGCCCTATATGAAATGGATTTTTCCGCCTTTATCGACATTTCTGGACCAGATGCCTGTGTTTCATATGGGGGAGTGGCATATTTACCGGCAGGGTTATTATGATTTTCCTTGGCCGTTGCTGGTCATCGGGCTTATTGGGAATTTTATCGGGGAGGAAATATATTTCCGTGGATATTTGCTGAAAAAAATCGGCCGACTTCGTTACGACTGGCTGATTCTCAGCGTGCTGTTCCAGTTCTATCATATGTGGCAAGCGCCGATAAATTGGGCATTTATCCCACTGGCAGTTATCATTCCGTGTGAAATTCTGGTCAAGCTGCGGAAAAACCTTTACGGAGCTATTTTGTTTCATGTCTATATCAACACGGTATGGGGTGCTGTAACGCTCTATTTAGTTGGAGTATAATCCTTTTTTGCAATTCAAAGAGAGAGGAATCTGCGAATGCCTTCCCTAAAAATGAAGCTTCCCTTGATTGCCGCGGCCCTGCTTGCTGGATTTCTCGTTATGGCCGTGTATATTCACCTGGAGACGATTCGGCATCCTTATATCGGAGCGGTACTTGAACACGATGAAATAGGCTGGAGGGTAAGCAGTGTGGACCCTTCGGGCAAAGCGGCACAAGGGCAAGTGGACGGGGGAGATCGTGCATTGATAGTTGACGGCATGCCAGCGGAAACATGGTTTGCTGGCAAGACGCAGGCTTCTCTGGTCAGGGCCACTACATCGGCATTCATGCGTAGTGATGGCTCCGTCTACGAATTGCGGATCGAAACGGAAAGCGACGATGTACGGAAAAGCTTGTTGGCCATGCTGCTAGAAGCGCTGCTACTTGCCATTGGCTTGCTGGCTTGCCGCAAAAATCCCGGCTCGCACACGGTTCGCCGATTCTCCATGATGAATTATGTGATGGCGCTGGTCATCCTAACTGTATATTCTACGGAATTGGCTTTGTCGAATTTGCTTCTCGCATTATCCTCCATCTGGCTCCCTTATTTATTGCTCTCTTTCTGTGTCGCGTTTGTGCTGCGTGCTGTGCCTCTTATGTGGACAAAGGCTCTGTTTGTCTTTCGGCTCCTCTGTGCACTGTTATCCTGCTACGCTCTTTGGGCGATGGTCCAAAATGAGATTCCCAGCTGGCTTCGAGGGACGCTGCATCTTGTCTTCATGCTGACGTTGCTGTTCATCCTGGTTATGGTCCGATTATATTGGAGGTCGTTGGACTCGGTAGAGAAGAACCATGCTCTGGTACTGGTTGCCGGGCTGGGCTTCAGCCTTCTGCCCTATCTGCTCTTATATGCGATCCCGGATTTGTTGGGAGACGGGTACTTTCTGGCTCCCGAATACGCGCTCAGCGGCCTTGTACCGCTGTCCGCCATTTTCCTGTATGTTCTGAACAAACGGAGCATGGTGGATATGCAGGTATACCTTCCCCGTCTGGTCATCCATACGCTCTACTACGGAGGCGTATTTCTATTGTTTTCCCTGGCATATCGAACAAAACATCCGCTTTGGGTTGTGGCTATATTTGGCGGATTTGCAGCCGGAACCTGGGCTTACCGGAAACATCTTTACCGGTCGGAAAGGAGCGCGGAGGGGCGGAGGAAATGGTTGGATCAACAGAAACTCAAGCTGTCCATCCAGGTGGCAAAGACCCGGAATATCCAGGATATTCTCAGTCTGATGAGCGAGGCGTTGCACCATATTGTGGATGCGGAAGGGATTTGTGTCATATGGCAGGATGAGGAAGGGACACGACCAGTTGTACATGGCACAGGCAAATATGAGAACACCGGAACCGGAGAAGACGCGCGCTGGATGGAGCGAAGCTTTTGGGAAAGGAACTTTGACTTTGAATATGTCGCTTCCATTGCCAGTCATACGGAAAAGGGAGGCAAAGGGTATCTGTGCATAGGGCCCAAATGCAATTTGTCCATGTTTTCCGCGGAGGAGAAAGGGTTAATTGACGAAATTTGCGTAGAAGCAGTCCGGCTGCTGACCAATACCAGGCTGTTGGTAGGACTCCACAAGGAATTTCAACGCAGCAAGGAGCAAAACGCAGCTTTTGAACGTCATGTCAGCGATATCCGTCAGACGAATCGCCTACTGCTGGAGGCCCAGCAAGCCGAACGTATCCGCCTCTCTTATGCTCTGCATGACCACCTGCTACAAAATCTGATCTTTTTGTCGCGGGATCTGGAGGAACTGGCGGATCAGGGACGAGTGGATTCCAAGAGGGTAGCCGCCTGGTTGAAATGCGTCTATGATTCCCAGCAGGAGATTCGGGTGTTGTGTGATGAGTTGTATCCACATATTGTAGACAAGGCGGATCTGGAGGAATCCCTGCGATGGCTGCTGCGGACTGCCGGAGAGAAAGGCGACCTGAACGTATCGCTTCATTATCATTGGCCTGCAGAAGCACCTCCACCTGACCCGATTTTGAAATCCAATCTGTTCCGGATAATCCGTGAACTGGTTCACAATGTGCTAAAGCATGCTGAAGCCAGTCGGCTTGATGTCCGATTAAATTTGGAGTCAAATGGGGTGATATGTTGCGTCGTAAGCGATGACGGCAAGGGCTTCGACGCAACCGCCTTTCCTGACCAGATCGCCTCCATAGACGGTGGACATCTCGGACTCATCTCCGTTAACAGCCAGATCGGTTATCTTGGCGGTGAGATGGACATCCAGTCCAAACTGGGAAAGGGAGCCCTCATTACGCTGCGGCTACGGCCCCAGCATCATGAGCAACGGGAGGGAAAAAAACATGAAAGACAGTATCAGAGTGATTTTGCTTGACGATCATCCTCTAGTGATGGATGCGTTGAGAAGCCGTCTGGAGCAAGAAGGGGATATTCGCGTGCTCGGAACCTTTGCAGACCCGCGGCGCTTACTAGAACAAATCGGCTTATCTAAACCAGATGTGCTTGTGCTGGACGTTTCCTTGCCCTATATGGACGGCTTCGAACTGACAAAGCAACTAAAGAAGGAGTACGGCTCTTCCCTGAAAATCATTATGCTGTCCGGATATACCTACGATGAATTCTATCGTAAGGCTTACGAGCTTGGGGTAAACGCCTATTTATCCAAGCAGGCCTCATATGGACAGATTATAAATGCTGTGAGGCAGAGCATGTCCGGTCATATGCTGGTGCCGGAGAGATTATTCACGGCTTCCGGGCAGGACAAGCTTACACCTGCGGAACGGGAGGTGCTGGTTCGAGTTGCTCAGGAAATGAGCAATAAGGAGATCGCCCGGGATCTGGCTGTCAGCCAACGGACGGTGGAATACCATCTAACGGCGATTCTTCAGAAGCTGGGCGTCAAATCGCGGGTGGGTGCCGTCGCTAAAGGCTATGAGCTAGGAATAATGGGTTCATCTGTATACGATTCATGATATAGGAGAAGTATTTGATGATTGCTATGATGTGTTAGTTGAAAATAATCATGGGAGGGAAGTCGCTTGGAAAATGTTCAGTTGATTGAATTGGATCATGAACTGCTGGAGGGAACGGGGAGTTACTGCCTCAGAAGCAAAAGAAATTCCGAAGGATATGCAAACAAAAATAAATGGTTAATGAACAGATTTGAAGAAGGGTTAAAATATGTACAATTGTTTGAAAATCAAAAACAAGTAGGTTTTATTGAATACATGGAAGCAGAGTCTTCGTATAGAGTTGTGTCCGCAGATCACTATCTAGTCATTCATTGCTTATGGGTCAGCGTCACAGGAAAAGGACATGGCACAACACTTATACATAAATGCCTTGAAGATGCACAAAAGCTGGGGAAACAAGGAGTTGTCGTTGTGACCAGTTCCGAAACCTCTTGGACACCAAGTAAGGACATCTTTCTTAGAAATAACTTCAAAATCGTTGACACAGCACCATTTGGCTTTGAGTTACTTGTTCATCAGTTTATTGATGACTCTAGTTCTCCTTACTTTCCAACAAATTGGGAAGAACGTCTTAAACCGTTTAATAAGCTAACCATTTTGCGTTCCTTCCAATGCCCTTATGTAGAGATCGCTACCAACAATGTGGTAGAAGGTGCAAATCATCTTGGTATTGAAGCAGAGATTTACGATTTTAACAATCGGGATGAATTGATGAAGATGTCACCTACTCCATACGGTATTTACTCTGTTATTTATAAAGGGCAGCTGATTGCTTTTCATAGATTAACCGTTCATTCCGTAATCAAAAGATTAAAACAAATCAATTCGCTGCATGAGTAACTTATGAACCTGGATTTCGTGGAGGCTGGAGTAACCGGGGGCTCACTCAAGAAGGAATACAACAGTCAGAGCGATTGGGACAGTATTTGCTTCAAAATAATGATCGATTTAATATCGAACGAATCATAACCAGCGATTTGAAGAGGGCTCTTCAAACATCTACGATCATTGCGAAGCAACTTAATCTGCCGACCACCATCTCAGAAGATTGGCGGGAAACCAATAATGGTCTACTGGCGGGAATGCCAAATGCATTAGCTGATGAGAAATATCCTGGTTTATATTTTTCAAGTTTAAGAATTGATGAAAGGTATCCGGGGGGTGAGAGTCCCATAGAAAATTTCAGAAGAATTAGAGAAGCATTCACAACCTTATGCCAGAATCAGACAAACACAGACCATACCGAGAATGTAATGGTGGTAACTCACGGTGGGGTTATCAATATTATTTATCATATTGAAAAAAACATCGAGTGGAGCAATAAGAATAAGTTTATAGCAGCAGCGAACACAGGACTTCATAAGGTTGAGTATCGCGGAGGAAAATGGGAGCTTACTTTGGAAAATTCAACAGACCATATCTGTTGAGAACAGCCTCAAGACTACCGAAAAAGGAATGATCTCGCTTGACATGCTGATCTTGCTCAGGGAATATGATAAAGAATGGATAATCGAGGGTTTAATGGCAGGGGCGGTGTAGACTTAAGATGAAAAAATGGATTACGTTTGATCTTGACGGTACATTAATGCAAAATCCGTTTGACGCCTGGGTTTTTCCAGAGGTCGAGAATTTGTTGTCCAAAGAATTGAAATACAGCTGTGATGCCAAAAAGCGATTGTTTCATGCACACCAGCAAATGCTTAGGAATGAGCAAATAGTGGCTGCTTACGACTGGGATGATCTTGTAAGGCAACTCATTCAGGAGCTGGGGCTAACACGAGAGATTGACATCGAGGCGCTGGTGGTCGCACATTCGGTAGAGCCTAAGGTATATCTATTGGACGACACAGTCATTCCTGCATTACGACGGCTTAAAGAGGAAGGATATGATCTGGCAGCTGTAACGAACGGTTATTACAAGTACCAATATCCGGTGATGAAGGCGCTCGGATTAACGGAATGGCTTGATGTGATTGTGACGCCGGAGCGTACCGGTTATGCGAAACCAAGCATACGTATGCTCGACAGCCTATTGTCAGAGGGTGAATTGGTTGCACATGTGGGTGACCGGTTAGACCATGATGTCACGATTGCGAATCAGCTTGGTGTTGTGTCGGTTTTAATTCATCGGGATCTGCCGGAGAATTTACTTCAATTATTGCCAAAGCAGCGCGCGGATCACATAGCCATAAGGCCCGTTTTGGAGGGGCTTGCGGTCTCGGAAAATCCACAGCTTGCTGATGAGCCGTTGCCACATACGTATAAACCGAACTACGTCATTCGGGATCTTGAGGAATTATTTCATTGTTTGGACATAAAAAAGAGGTAGGTTAGCGGAACTTGTACTATAGCATCACGGTGTAACGCCGGCTGTAGCGCAGGTTTTTAATGCTCTGACATTATAATGGGATGGAACGGATGATCTATAGTTCTCGTATTAGAACAAAAGGTATGATGAAGGTTTAAGGAAGAAAGGGGCGTTCTCATGAGTTTTATGGATAAATTCAAAGCCGGGGTTACAGAGGCCGGCAGCAAAGCAAAGACCTTAGTGGAAATCAATCGCTTGAAACTGCAGAACAACAGCAAAAAAAGCGATATCGAGCAGCAATATCAAGAGATCGGCAAGCTTGTCTTTGATTCAATAGAAGAAGGCAGCTGGCCGCTTACGAAGGAGCAGCTAGAACCCCAAATCAATCAAATTATGCAGCTAAAGTGTGAGATTGACCAGAACTTGCTGCAGATTATAAATTTGGGAGATGAAAAGAAATGTAAATCCTGCGGAAACCTGGTGTCGGTTAATGACCGGTACTGTTCTAAATGCGGATATACGTTTGAAATTGAACATGAACTCGTTCAAGTCATTGAATTGAACGAAGGTTCCGTCCATGATGGGGATACTTTTATTGTTCCTGACCCGCTGAAAAAGAAGGAAGACCAGTAGGTTATTAACTATAAATAGGCTATGCTATTTCCAAAGGCATAGCTTATTATCGTTTGAAGTCGGATGGGGAAATTATTAATTAACAGCACATCGAACGAATAACAAAACCGGTCACCGTATGAACGGTGACCGATTGTTTTAAGCTAATCCAAAGTGCTTTTCGATCTTTGAAAGCATATCTTCTTTTGTTGTAGAAGTATCTCTTACATAGTATTGCACACCACATTGCTTGGCTTGCAGTAAGTAATGATTCGAGGTTTTTACTATATTATTTAAGGTTTCAGTTTTGGCACGTTCAGGATCAGATAAAGTTGGAAAAATGTCTTCCATACCCTTTACATGATCACGCTTGAAGTAATCCGTTCGGATAAGGTCATCTTCCGCAAATACATATGCAATCCGATTGTTGTTTGCAATGGATTTAAGAAAATCTGGTGTCATGTCAGTATCAACGATGATGGGCTTATCGCTGCCCATTTGAAGAAGATCTAAAATGATAAATTCAACGCTTTCCTCGGCCGCCGTATTGAGCCACTGATTTCTATCGTTGTCTTTCCCCAAAAAGTACCATTCCCAATCCACAAAATGTCTTAATATGGCAGGATGGTCCTGGGGGTTAGCTTTCTGCTGATAATTAAAGGTTTGATCATCAGAAGAATAGCATTTCATCCCCCACTTGGAGGAGATCATACGTGTCATGGTGCTCTTGCCTCCACACGGGCCGCCACAAATCCAATAAACGTGTTCAAGATAGCGTCTTAATAAACGGTCAGAAATTTTCACCGGTCAATCCCCCTGTAATTTTTATTCGTTAATGTCAGGGGACTTTCTTATTCTGCTTGCATGAAATGACCATGTTGCTGGCACTGGCATACACCACCTTTAATGTAGTCGCTGATATTATCTCAATTATTTTTCTTCAATACCACAAAAAACCAATATATAGTATTATGTTGTTTATTAGTGGAGGGAGTGATTGAAGCGAATGAAGAGAAAAACGAGGTTATTATCCATTATATTTGTAACCGCTTTCTTTATTTCTGGGTGTGGTCTTATTGGAAGCCCTTCAGACAAACGATCTCCCACAATACACAATTCCCAGACCATAAGTATTGTAATATCGAACCTGGGTATGACATTTCCTTCCGGGATGGACGAGAATGACAACCGCTATCTGAACTATATTGAGGAAGAAACCGGGCTCGAAATTAAGGTCACTACACCGCCAACGGAAGTGTATAATGAAAAGCTTGACGTAATTATGTCCTCGGGCAATTTACCGGATATGATACATGTCTATGAGCCGGTTTGGTTTGGCAATTATGCGAAGCAAGGGGCGTTTATGCCGCTAGATGACCTGATTGATCGGTATGGACCCAACCTAAAGGAGAAAATTCCTGCAGAGATATGGGATCGGGTACGGTACGGCGGAAAAATTTATGCGGTTCCAAGTCTGAATGAAGTAAGCGGTGTGGAGCTGGTTTATGCAAGAAAGGATTGGCTTGACCGGCTAGGCATAAAGCCTCCTGTTACGCTGGATGAATATTATGAGGTTATTCGGGCGTTCACTCAGGACGATCCGGACGGTAATGGTATTGATGATACGATTGGCCTTACCTTTACTGCTAATCTGGGGCGGTCGTCTCCATTTTTCGGCGCATTCGGAACTCAGATCAATTCTTGGTTTGAACGGAATGGGAAGCTGGTGAATGGAAATATTTTGCCGGAAACAAAAGAGGCACTCGCCTATCTGGCGAAGTTATATAAGGAGGGGCTCCTGGATCGCGAATTCCCATTAAACCTGCAAAACAATTTATACGAGAAAATTAAAAATGGAACGGTGGGTCTGTTCTCTGCAGCTTGGTATGATACCCGAGGTCCAATTGCCGACAATATGAAAAAAGATCCGAATGCACAGTGGATCGCCCTAGAATATCCGACAGGACAGAATGGTCTAAAGGGAGTCTATGATAAAGACATCATACGGGGATATAACGTCATTCCTGCCGGATCAAAGAACGCCAAATCTGTTATTCAAATGCTTGATTTCATTGTAAGCGATTATAAAAATTTGAAATTAGGCTTTCAGAATGAAATATGGCATTTGGAGAATGGCAAAATGGTCACGAACTTTGAGAAGCATGATGAGCATTTATATCGGGGGATTTATCAATCGCTCGTGGATGTACCGGATCCTGTTTTGTTTAGGGAACGATTGGACTCGCTCGGAGACTTTCAATTATACACTAACTTAGAGATGATAAAGAAAAACGTCATTAAAAATAAATTTTATGGGATACCAACTCCAGCCATGAGTAAGTATGACAAGAAGCTGGATGGGCTGCAAGATATTTTCACGAGAATCATCATGGGGATAGAGCCCATCGATTCCTTTGATACTTTCGTAGAGCGATGGAAGCAGGAGGGTGGAGACGAAATTACAAAAGAAGTTAACGAGTGGTACAGAACTAGAGGCCGTGCGGGGTTGGAGGATGGTCTGGATGAATAATCTGTTCCGCTGGATTCGTCAGCGATTTTCACAAAATATTCAAACAAGGCTGACCGGGTATTTCCTGTTGATTCTGCTGCCTCTCGTTATTATTAGCTTGTTTGCAGTTGAGAGGTCACGTGATATTTTGTATGAGCAGGCAGTGGAAAGAACGGAAATGGCGTTAGCTTCAGCCTTGAATCACTTTGATCTGGTATTGCAAAATGTGGAGGAGATTTCTACGTTAATTGCAGCTGATCCTGGTATGAATGAATTGCTCAACAAAAATGACACTGCCTTTTCGCCGAAATCTATTGTTGATTTCTCGAATATCCTTGGACAGTTAGCCAATTCCGTCTCCGTGAACCGTTTTGTGTCTCATATTTCTATATATCATCGAGCATCTAACATGTTCATCTCAACCAATTTTGGCGGCCGGAAGCTGACCTCTGAGCCTCAACAGGAATGGTTAGTAGAATCGGCCCGAAGAAATGGAACAGGGATTTCCTATGTCATGGCAGATTATCCTGTTACAGATGAGTTAACCTTCGGAAAAATGACCGGAACCGATACCATTTCTTTAATCCGCTCTATGGACTTGTATAATACGGAACGCCAATCGAATTTGTTGATCGTTAGTTTTAACAAGAACAAGCTGCTGAATGTTCTCAAAACACTTCTACCTACGGAGAACAGCCGGATATCCTTACTGAATGAGAAGGGAGATGTCATCATTGAAACAGGCAGTGCCGGAGAAAAGGAAGGGTTGTCCGAGAATGAGATGGAGGTTATAAAGGACTCCGAGTATTCCCTGTGGCGGCTTGCTCTGGTTCAGCCGAAGAAAGAGCTTTACGAGGAGACTGATCAGCTCCGTCTGTATACCTTTACGATTATCGGCATCAGCATTTTGCTTGCCATCATTATTTCATGGGTTATATACAGTGGAATCGCGGCTCCTGTACTGAAATTGTCCCGCGGGATGAAGAGGCTTAGCCATGGAGAAATGAACGTTCACATTAAAGACAAAAGAAAGGATGAATTTGGCTTTCTCATTCAGTCTTTTAATCGGATGGTATTGGATCAGAAGCATTTGATCGAGGACCATTACGAGCAGCAGCTCCGTTTGAAGACAACGGAACTGAAATTTTTACAATCTCAGATTAATCCGCATTTTCTATACAATACGCTGGATTCAATCTACTGGACGGCGAAAAATTACGAAGCTGAAGAGATTAGTGAAATGGTTATGAACCTGTCTAAGTTTTTCCGCTTAAGCTTGAATAAGGGCAGACAGGTGTTTTCAATCGAAGAGAGTATTGTGCATCTTCATTATTACATCCGGATTCAGCAGCTCCGGTTTTTGGACAATTTCACGGTGGAGTACCAGATTGAAGAGGAGAGCAAGGCTATTCCCATCTTGAAGCTGCTGCTTCAGCCATTGGTGGAGAATGCGATCATTCACGGTATGGAAGGCAAATCATCAGGTGGTACTCTTATCGTCTCCAGCAGGATTGTTCAGCAAAAATATGTTCATATCAGTGTTCAAGATAATGGTCCTGGAATCGGGGAAGAAAGGCTGGAATATATCCGTAATGAGCTAAGCCGTATGGGTTCACGTAACTTTCCGTCCCTTTCACAAGAGGAAGAATACATAAAGGATCTGTTTGGTTTGCGCAACGTGTTCACGAGAATGAGACTGTATTACGGTAAAGAGTCGGACATGACACTTGAAAGTACGCCAGGGATCGGCACGACTGTTACGATCTCTATTCCACTTGATCGCTGCAAAATGGAACGAGAGGGGGCAACAGAATGAATTTGATGATTGTGGAAGATGAACCCCGGTTAAGAAATTCGATTGCCAACAATATTCCTTGGGAAGAACATGGTATCGAGGTTGTAGGTTTGGCATCTAATGGTGTGGAGGCGCTTCAAATTGCGGAACGCAAAATGCCAGATATGATGCTTGTTGATGTTCAAATGCCGGAAATGGATGGTTTAACGCTGATTAGCAAGCTTAAGGAACGTCAGGCCGGAAGAGCTCATATCAAGATGATCATATTGAGCGGTCATGATAATTTTGAATTTGCACAGCAAGCGATGGAGTACGGAGTATCGAAATATTTGCTTAAACCTGCGGGAGAGACGGAAATACTGGAGGCCGTCTTAGAGGCGAGAGAACAGCTTCGGTCCGATCTGGAGCAGTGGCAAATGACCGCAGAGTTGGAGCAGAAGTGGAAGGATAATCTTCCGAATTTGCAAAATAATCTGATGATCAACTGGGTGCGCGGCAGATATACGAGCAGGGAAGTGCTGGCCAAGAGCAAAGAGCTCTATATGGATATAAAAGAGGATGATCAGTTCGCGGTGGCTGTGATCGATCTTGATCCGATTCCTGCCGACAACACAAGGTTTGGATCGGGAGATACAGAGCTGCTGCAATTTACAATGTATTGTTTGGCTAAGGAAATTTTGCCAAAATCTTTTTGTTGGGTATGTACTGACCCAGATTATGATCTGATGCTTGTTTTTGGGGCTGATCCGCTCCGTAATCCGAAGGATGTTATGCTGCATATCAACAGCACGGTCGTTAAGCTGCTGTCCCAGACGAAGGAAATATTAAAATTGACCGCAAGCTCGGGTATTTGTGCAGGTACAGGCGGGATCGAAGACATGTGCCATATGTATTCGCAGGCCTGTAGAGCATTACAAGAAAGAGTCGTGTACGGCCATGACATCGCTATTCCTTACCGGGAAGAGCAGAGTACACACAGACATGATATGTCAGGACTGCCTCCACTGGAGAAGCAGCTTGAAATTGCGCTCGAAACGGCGGACGAGGACAATGCGATGAGGGCATTATCCCAATTGTGGGAGGAGGGCTTTTCGCAGACCGAATCATCTGAGGAATTCCATGAAGCTGTGTTATACATGAACAGTTTGTTTACCCGGCTCATCCTGAAGCAGGGATGGAGGATCAGGCATGTGGTGGAAGAGGATATTGTATATTTTCAAAACATTAAGCTGCTGAACACCAAAATGCAAACATGGTCCTGGCTCGTGAGGACGGTTCAGAAGATTTCAGCTTACATGAGACAGCAGCGCAAGACAACGAGCCATCAGGTTGTGAAGGAAATTCTCTCTCTGATCGATCAGGAGATTGATCAGGACATCACGCTTCATACGGTAGCTGACCGGATGTACGTTAATTCCTCTTACCTGAGCCGTTTGTTCAAACAGGAGATGGGTACGGCCTTCTCAGCTTATGTTCTGGAGCAGAAGATGGAACGGGCAAAGCGGGTTTTGCAGGAAGGTCACAAGGTTTATGATGCGGCCCGTTTGGTCGGCTACCGTGATGTAAGTTATTTTACGAAAGTGTTTCGTAAGTATTGGGGGGTGAATCCCGGCGAATTCAAACTGTAATTTAGATCAGATTAAAGAAGAAGTTTGGGGCATTCGAGGTGGTCTGTTATTAGCCATCTTGGATGCCTCTTTCTTATATTTCTCGCAGAAACGCTGTCGCCCTTTGAAAAGTACGACAAATTCGTTTCTACTTGCATGTCCCCTTGAAGTGAACATCAAATTACCAGAAACAGTAATGAGTGTCGTCTACCCGAATGTCCTCTGCAAAATTAAAATTTATAGTAACAAACGTACTCATACCAACGGAAGAGGGGGAAGTATATGAAGCCTGGAACAAATAAGCTGCCCACGCCCCATCCAAAGCGCGGATATATGCCGCGTCTGTGGTCGGATATATGGAAGGAATGGGACTTGTATCTGCTGCTTGTACCCGGGATCCTATTCATATTGCTGTTTAAGTACACACCGATGTACGGAATTGTTATCGCTTTCAAAGATTTTAATATTTTCACAGGCTTTGCCGACAGTCCTTGGGTGGGGTGGAAGCATTTTGAGAAGTTATTTACCTCCCCGGATTTCGCGCTCGTGTTTAAGAACACCGTTATTATTAGCCTTTTAAAAATCGTGATCTTATTTCCACTCCCGATCATCATCGCTCTTATGCTAAACGAGATGAAAAATATGATTTTTAAACGCTCGGTGCAGACGGTTATTTATCTTCCACACTTCTTGTCATGGGTTATCGTCAGCGGCTTGTTTATCGATCTGTTATCTACGAATGGTGGGCTGGTCAATAAGTTGCTTGTTTCGCTTAATCTCGAACCCATTGCCTTCTTTCTTGATAACAGTGTGTTCCGCAGTGTTCTGATCACTTCTGCGGGGTGGAAGGAAACCGGCTGGAGCACGATCGTTTATCTCGCCGCCTTCAGTACCATCGATCCGGTGCTGTATGAAGCCGCTAAAATTGATGGATCCGGAAAATGGAAGCAATTATGGCATATTACGCTCCCTGGCATTGCCCCGATTATTATTCTGATGTTCATTCTACGTCTAGGAAGCATATTGGAAGCAGGAACCGAACAGATACTGACCATGTACAATCCGGTCGTTTATAAAGTTTCTGATGTCATTGGTACTTACGTGTATAGACAGGGCCTTGGCAATCAGGACTACAGCTTTACGACGGCAGTCGGTCTGTTCGAGGCGGTTATTTCGTTCACACTCGTTATCGTAGGTAATTCATTAAGTAAGAAATACCTGCAACGGGGAATTTGGTAATGAAAGGGGGGAGCGAAAATGAATCAAAATCACGCCTTACGGACGGAGAATGGTGCTGGACTTAGCGGAACAATTAAAACCTCATTCGGAGAAAGGTGCTTCGCGGCCTTCAATTATTTCTTTTTCATCTTGATGGGAATCACAACGCTAGTTCCTTTTGTGAATCTGATCGCCAAATCCTTGAGCAGCGAGGAAGCGGTCATCTCTGGAAGAGTCGGTCTGCTGCCGGTCGGCGTACAATTTGAAACCTATGGATATGTGTTGCAGAATTCCATGTTTCTAACGTCTTTAAAAACGTCAGTGCTCCTCACGGTTATCGGTACGATTCTGAGCCTAACGATGACAACGATTACCGCCTATCCGTTATCCAAAGTTAGGTTGAGAGGAAGAAAGTGGCTGCTGTTGATGTTTGTATTCACGATGCTGTTCAGCGGCGGACTGATTCCTACATACCTGCTGATGCACAACCTGAACCTGCTCAACACACTGGCGGTGCTGTTTTTGCCGGCGATGGTGAACGTGTTTAACATGCTTATTATTAAAAATTACTTTGAGGGGCTGCCAGATTCACTTGAGGAATCCGCGAAGCTGGACGGAGCAGGTAATATCCGAATTCTGATCTATATCATACTGCCGTTGTCCCTACCGGTACTCGCAACGATTGCTCTTTTCTTTGCGGTCGCGTTCTGGAACGATTTTTTTGCCGCCATGATCTATATTACCAGTCCGGAACTGAAGCCGCTGCAGCTGTACCTGAAGGAATTGTTTGTTTCCACCAGTGGAGATTTCCTGAAAAACAATGTGGATGCAGCCATTAACATGACATCGCAGTCCATTCAGGCATCATCGATTCTTCTGGCTACCCTGCCGATTCTGATCGTATACCCTTTCCTGCAAAAATACTTCGTCAAGGGTGTGCTTGTAGGCTCGGTTAAAGGTTAAACGTCAACTATTTAAAGGCGGTGATGCCCTGGTCATGTGATGGTTTAGTTTCCCTGATATTCATTTCCAAGGAGGTTATACGATGATAAAAAAATCAGCGATGCTTGCCGTGCTTCTAGGTTTTAGTTTAGCCGTTTCAGGCTGTGGCGGCGGGTCCACAAAGACAGAAAGTGAAACACCGAAAGCCGAAACACCGAAAACCGCTTCGGAAGGTCAGAAGGAAGACACCAAGCCGGGAATACGCATGATTATGCAGTATGGACTATTTGATCCGAGTAAAGAATTTACGAGTCAATTAATTAAAGAGAAGACTGGCTACGATGTTCAGTACGAAATGCTTCCTGCAGAAAACCCCGATGAGAAGTTGAATTTATTAGTAGCGAATAAAGAAAGTTTTGATGTGATGAAACTTAATTCGGCTCAATTTTATAATCTCGCAACAGCAGGCGCTCTCGAACCTCTTGATGAACTACTTGAAGCTCACGGAAACAATATCAATCAGGCGATCAAGCCTGAATCTTGGGGAAGTGCGACGATTGACGGCAAGAAGTATGCCATTCCTGAAGTGGGTTCGGGCATAGCCGTCGGCGAAGAACTGATTGTGCGTCAGGATTGGATGGATGAGCTTGGCCTCTCGATGCCTACCAACCCAGATGAGCTTTATACCGTTCTTAAGACGATTAAGGAAAAGAAAAATATTACCCCGCTTACGGGCGGCAATAAAGATTCGCTCTACGGAGATATCGCATGGGCTTTCGGCGTATTGACCGATTGGAAAGAAGTTGATGGAAAGCTGGTCCATAAAGCAGAGCTTCCGGAAATGAAAGAGTTCATTGCCTATATGAATAAGCTCTACACTGAGGGATTGCTTGATACGGAGATGCCTATCAATACCGCACAGAAAGCCATTGAGAAATTTACAAGCGATAAAGCGGCCGTTTACAAGTTGGCCTGGTGGAATGCCGGAACTACAATTTCAGCGTTAGAACAGAATTCCCCGGATGCCAAGGTGTCGATAATCCCTTACCTGAAAGGAAAGGACGGCAAGGCTGTGGCTGGTGTTGACGCTAAAACGACCTGGTTTATCGCAATTCCGAAAGCGTCCAAAAATAAGGAAGAAGCGATGAAGTTCTTGAATGCGAAGCTCGAGCCAGAAACGTTTAAGGAACTTGCCATCGGAAAAGAAGGAGTCCATCACGAAGTGAAAGATGGCAAGTATTACCCGATCCTGCCAAAATTCAACGAAGATCTGGGCAACGGAAGTTCATTCTTAACCGGAGTTGACGAAGAGAAGTATCCGATTTATTGGCAGGCCCGTGTTCGTAAAGATCCTGTATTGCAATCGTACTTTGAAACGTACCAGAAAAATGCGGAAGGTATCATTGTGATTGATCCAATGTCAACTGCACCGCCGATTGAAGCAGTCTCTAAAAACACCTTGAAGCTGAGAACGCTTCTTGATGACAATATGCTTAAATTTATATCTGGCTCGGAACCGCTGGAAGGTTATGATAAATTCCTTGAACAGTGGAGAGCTGAGGGAGGAGCCGATATGGTCAAGGCGGCGAATGAATGGTACCAGTCCGCCAAATAATGATGACATGACCCTAAAAAGCAGTTGCGTGTGCAGCTGCTTTTTTTTCAAAATCAATCATTGTGAGAAAGGTGGTATCGTAATGAACAAAAATTTCCGGAGACGGCTGGCATCATTATTGAGTCTGACTTTAATCCTTTCTCTGGTGACCCCGTGGGGTTCTGGCGTGTCCGCGCAGACTAGCGAAACACCTCAGCCCGAAAGTGTATCATTGGTTTCTCAAGATGGACAACAACAGCTAATGCTGACAGATATTAATGCAGATGAGAACATACTGGCACAGAAAAGTGATTATCTGGCAGTATTCACAAGCGGAGCCAGAGTTACGGATGACGTTTACGATGAACAAGTGTTCATCAAAACACATGACGTGGCCATTGTAGTGGATGCCTCCGGAATCGTACAGAAGAAATATGGCCCGGATGGGGATCCGCCGACTGCGTGGGATCCTGATGAAGAGGTCATGATCCCGGAAGGAGGTTACATCGTTTTAGCTGGCGGCAGTTCGTGGGATGCCTCCGTTCATCAGAAGCCGCTTTTTCTTCACTATGGGGTTGGAGATAAAATCAAGCTGATGCGTGGTGAAAGGGAAGTTACAGCTGGGGATTTTCTGAAGCCGTCTCCTGAGCCAGAGCCAGAACCGAACCCAGAACCAGGAACGAAGCCGGAGCTGGTTGTGAATACCCCTTCGGAAACCATTGTTACGATTCCTTTGGTTGAAGTCAGTGGTTATGTGAAGAATTACACGGAGGAGAATGGCATGAAGATTACGATTAACGATAAGATAACACCGATTGCAGCCGGCGGAAGCTTTCGGATGAACGTGTATTTAAATCCCGGTCCTAACCCGATTACAGTCCGGCTGTTGGATAACCAGGGGGAACTTGCTACAGTTTCGTTGAATGCTGTTTATGATACTTCGGAGCAAACCGAGGATTATATCGAGGTGGAAGCCGCGCCTGCGGACATCACCATTGGTGTTCAGGGACCTCGGAAGAGACTGAGTTATATCGATAAAGACGTATCTGGCATTGAGAACATTATCGCTTTGTTTACGGGCGACTTCGGTGCATCCATTGTAGTTCCTAAGTTTAATGTGGCGGTACAGGTCGATGTAAACAACCGAGTGCTGCAGGTCATCAATCCGTCCGTGAACGGCAAACCTCCAGTGTGGGCCGGGCCGACAGAGCTTGCGATACCGGAGGGCGGATATGTGCTAATGGCACAGGATAACAGTTATGCAGGCAATGATATTAAACGGTTCTTGGCTGAAAAGTTTAAAGCCGGCGATATGATCAAACTCCGGAAGAACGGAGAAGTAGTAAGTGTCAAAGATTTGATGAGCGGAAACGGCTGGATCGCGAAGCTGGTTTTGGATAACGCGCCGATGTACACGGTCATAGAAAGCCAAACTTCGCTAACCGGTAGAATTGAAAATATGGATGATCCGTCAGTGATTCGTCTTATGGTCAATGATACAGAAGTTCCTTTTGGTGAAGATGGGACTTTTACTTATTCTTATTCACTGCAGGCAGGCACGAATTACATTGATGTGAAGGTGCTTAAAAATAGTACCGAGCAGGATAAGCGCAGCATTGTTGTATTTAACAGACCCGGATTCACCTCTGACAAGGAAGTGATCCTGTGGGTTGACCAGGCGGCAAATGCGAAGAAATTCAAAACCAGTGAGAATGTACGTGAGTTTCTTGAGCAAGCCAAGAACGGTGGTACTACAGCGGTTGTATTCGATGTGAAGGGAGTGGAGGGATACGCTTCGTATAAAAAGAATGATCTGACGGGGCGTCCTTACGTAAGCGAAATTAAAGCACCGCAAAAAGCCGGAGCGAGTCCCGATCTGGATCTTCTGCAAGAGTTCATTACGCATGGACACGCGCTCGGCTTGAAAATTCATGCGGCGATCAATGTTTTTGCCGAGGGTTCGATTGCGCATCAGGAATTTGCTGTGCTTAACGATCATCTGGATTGGGAAGAACGGGTTCACTTTGCTGAGAATAACGGGGAAATCAAACGACTTCGGGAGAGTGCCAAGCAAGGTTTGGTTGCTTTTGTTAACCCATCAAATGATGAGGTCAGGGAGTATGAACTGAAGACATTCAAGGAAATTATTAAAAACTATGACGTTGACGGTGTCGTTCATGACCGGGGACGTTATGATAACGAAGGGGCCGATTTCAGTAATGAAACTCGGGTCAAGTTCGAACAGTTTCTGTCCGCTAGAGGCAAGCAACTTGTCAATTGGCCGAATGATGTTTTTTACTATGAGAATAATGTCCGTGTGAATGGACCGCTGATCCAGGATTGGTGGGAATTCCGGTCGGGAACGATTCAAAGCTTTTTTGGAGAGGTAAAAGCGATGGTCGATTCCTATGAAGCTGAGTCCGGTAGGGAAATAAAGGTTTCCTCTTATGTCGGATCGTGGTATGAGACATATTTTTTGAATGGCGTGAACTGGGGCAGTAAAAATTTTCGTTTTGACTCTAGGCTTGGTCTGCTGGATGAGTCTGTGTATACGCCTGAATATTACGAAACAGGGTACATTGAATATTTGGATTTTCTCATGATTGGTGCTTATCAGACGACCAGCCAAGAGGTCAAAAAGTACATTACACTCGGTAATATCGTAACCAATGGAGAAATTCCACTATATGCGGGTATTGCGTTAACGAATGTGCAAACACCCGCCATGCAGCGCGAAGTGTTCCAGGCAGGTCTCAGTACGACCAACGGGCTAATGCTGTTTGATGCTTCTCAGGTCAATTGGCCGATTGTGTCAGCAGCGCTGCAGGATCGGGAGTGGGTCAAGGATTATCAGCTTGGCACGAGCCTGCCTGGAAATCCGACTGGATTTATGGAGGGCAATTTCTATAATGTGAATCGGGTGGAAGGCAACATCAATGTCATGACAGAAGAATTCGGTTATTCAACGGGAACCAACCGCTTCGGCGTTGAGGTGGTTGTTAACGCCTCCGGCGAAGTAACCCATGTGGTGAACAGGGATCAGGCTATACGCTGGAGCTGGGGCTCACCGGAAGAAAACAACAGTGTTATTCCGCCTGGAGGATTTGTTATTTCAACCGTAGATCCTTCGGGGATCCGGATCAATCGGCAGCTAGTTGCCAATGCATACAATAAGGGAGACCAAGTACGTTCAGCGGTATTGAGCGGACTTCTGGACGATGAAGGAAAGCAGACGGCGAACAGCTCGGTGACGGTGGAAGGCCATGTAAAAGTACTCGGACCAGGTAATGTCTCTGTACAGTTTAACGGACAGCCAGCGACGGTGAAAGCGAATGGGGATTTTACGGCTTCGATTCCGCTTTCGACGGGTTCTAATAGAATAACCTTTGACGTGTATGTGGATCAATTGAAGACGAACAGCAAATCACTTGATATCGTAAGAACCTCGAATGGTGGGGAAACAGGACCAGAAAACCCTGGTAATCCTGGTAATCCCGGCAGTCCTGTAAGTTCAACCACGCCTTCGGTTCCAACATCTCCTGCAGCGCCTGAGCGGTTGAAGGTTAAACAGGAGACCGGTAGAGACGGTCGTACAGTGACACGTGCTGACGTCAATCTGGAGCTAATGCTTAAGGAAATCGAACAGTTGGTAAAAGGGGAAGCGTCATCGCGTAAACTACAATACACGCTGAAGGATAAAGGGGATGTTGTTGAGATCAACTTGCCCGTTAGCGGATTAATTACAGCAGTTAAGAAGCTTTCAGCAGGGGAGATTGTGATAGATACGCCATATGGACATCTCCAAATACCGCTGAGCAGCTTACAGAAAGCGGTATTGGTAGGAAAAGATACTAAAATGCTGATGGTAAGGATTAGGAAGTTAGAAGATCAGCAGGAAAAACGGTTGGCTGCCCGATTGGCTCTGGAAGGAACGTCTAAGCTCGGACAAACGGTAGATTTGGAGTTGGTGTTTAAGCAGGAAGAAGCGGAGTTGAAGTTTCCTGGCTTTAGTGGGGGATACGCTAAATTCGCAATGAATTTGCCAGATGGAAGCGATCTGTCCCGAATTTCGGCGTTCAAATACGATCTGGCATCCGACCGAACCACTTTTGTTCCGTCACGTATTAATACGAAGGAAGGACAGTCTTACGCCGAACTCATCCTGTCGGATGGTGGTATATTGTCCATAGGGACACGGGAGAAGAGTTTCAATGACTTAAGCGGTCATTGGGCACAGAAAGATATTATGCTGCTTGCTTCCAGAGGGTTGATTGAAGGAGTGGATTCGGTCCGATTCGCACCGAATAAACCTGTTACCCGAGCAGAATTCACATCGCTCCTCGTGCGGTCGCTTGGTCTGAAGAAACAGTCTGATTCGGGCGTCTCCTTTAATGATGTGCATAAGGAGGACTGGTTCGCGGACGCCATAGAAACAGCTGCTGGCTTGGGACTTATCGAAGGCTTTGTGAATGGCGAATTCCGTCCGAATGAGCAGATTACGCGCGAACAGATGAGTGCTTTGCTAGTACGGGCGCTCAAAATGGCAGGTAAAGAGCTTGACACAACAGGAGCGAAAGAGACTTTGCGAGGATTCGAGGATGCGGAAGGGATCGGGGCATGGTCTGAAACCGCAGTTGCTGCAGTTGTTAAAGCAGGACTCATGAAAGGACGATCTGCAAGCCGTTTCGTTCCTCAGGCACACTCGACCCGTGCGGAAGCAGCTGCGGTGTTAAAAGGAATGCTCCAGTCAGCAGGTTTCATTGATGGGTAAAAGCTAGGAAGACGATTTGCTAAATAGAAATGGGATATGAAAAGGGTATAAAAAATGGGGTGTCCGAGATCTATTCACCTGGGACACCCCTCATTTGTTCCGCAGAGTATAAGGCTCATCACCAAAGTAAGTGCTTGGCGATTGTTATAGTGAATGGGTTGCAAACACTCTTGATGCATTTACTGATCTGCCTAACGTTTGAATGGGCAGTTACATTTATCAAACATGATGTGATAAATGTAATGTTGTACGTTATACAACACTGGAGAAGCAGAATGCTTGAACCTACTGATATTGTTGTAGATTCTACAACAATACCATCTGGAAAGAGGCAAATAAACGATTTCCTATCTCTATTGTTGTATGGAATACAACAATCCGTCTTTCACCGCTATATGATGGATTAAAGTTGCATTTTATACAACATTCACTGAATCCTGTTGGATAATATGAGTAGCTACATCCCACCGCGTATGTAGGAATATAAGTAGTCACATTCTACACATAAGGAGGTTCAATTCATTCAAGTACTGATGTTGTGTCCATGTCAGTCCATCAAAAAAAACGGAGGCAAGAGCGATTGTAGGAACGATTCGTTCGCGCCGCGTCTCACAACAGACAAAAAGGGGTGTCCCAGGTCAAAGGACCTTTTGGGACACCCCTCTTATACTGGATCAATCAAAGACGATCTCTTTGCCCTGCTTGCTGGATTCATAGACACCGCATAGAATCTTCATCATTTCCACACCGTCGCCTACAGGACTGATGGTAGATTGTTTGCCTTGACAAACCTCGATGAAATAATCGATTTCATCTTGGAATCCTTGTATAAAGTCAAAGCTTAGATTGTTAATCTGGGGCGTCGTATTCAAGATCGTATTATGCTTCTCGGTGATGATTGTCAAACTAGGCTCGAGTTCTACTCCGCCGTTCTCACCGTACAGCTTCACAGTTAGCTCGTCTTCTTTGGCATGGAGAGTAAAGCTGACGTCAACCAGGAGAGAGGCACCATTATCAAATCGGATTAATGCGTTCGCCATATCTTCCACGGTGTTGTGCTCAGCATTGTAGTCTGCTGCTTTATAAAACTTCAGATTTTGAATGTTCGATCGGTTTCCAAGCTTGTTGTAAGTATTTCCGCTGATCGATTTTACTTTTGGCTTGCCCATAAGGTACCAGCATAAATCGATGACGTGAACCCCGACATCGATCAAGGGTCCGCCTCCGGAGCGTTCAATGTCCGAGAACCAGCCGCCCGGGTTGCCCAGCCTGCGGATACAGGAAGCTTTTGCATAGTAAATCGGGCCAATATCGCCGCTGTCCATAAACTGCTTGACGATCCGTGTGTTGGAGGCATAACGACGTACAAATCCAACCTGAAGTATTTTTCTGGATTGCTCTACCGCTTGTTCAACGGCTAACGCTTCATCTACAGATTTGCAGAGAGGCTTCTCCACGAGTACATTTTTACCGGCCTGAAGGGCAGCTATACTAATTTCTGCGTGTGAGTTGTTCCATGTGCAGATGCTGACAGCATCAATGTCCGGATTGGCAAGAAGTTCTTGGTAGTCGGAATAGACAAAAGGAATATCGTATTTCTCAGCCTTGGCCTGTGCTCGTTCCACTTTCATATCACATACCGCGTACAGGATGGCTTGCGGGTTCTGATGATAGGATTTCAGGTGCATTTCAGAGATACTTCCTGCTCCGATGACACCGATTCGTATGACTTCACTCATTGTTTATTCACCTCTGCTATAGAAATAGGAAACAGATCACGGATTTTAGATTAAACGGAATGTATGGTCGGCCACTGAAGTTCAATGCCTTCCTGAGTCAGTCTCATCTGGAATTGGGAAAGCTCGGTTTCATTGTTACGGACGGCAGTAGGAAGCAGATTTCGGTCCAGGCAATAACTTGCACAGTAACCGGCAGCCTCTCCGATGTTCCACTCCACTGGATGCAGTCGGTAGCATCCATTCGTAATGTGGGTAACGCCGATGTTTTTGGCGGCCGCAAGAACATTGGTCACCCGTTTCGGAATCAAGCTACCGAGCGGGATCTGAAAGGGCAGGGAAGATATATCGATGTAGGGCCGGCCAGCTGTACTCGGATGCAGATCAATGCGATAACATCCGATGCCAACGGAATCGTGGAACATTTCCGCTTTCCCATCCGGACGGCTATCCGTAGCCACATGCTGCTCCAGCACGGTAAACTCCGCTTGAATCCTCCTTGATTCACGTATGTAAGGGTACATCGCTAGGCCGTCCTCGGTGCCAACGACATCTGGTCTAAGCCGCAGACCCGGATAACCCTGCTTGCCGTCCGGATGAGGCGCTTCGGTCTGCAGCCAATAGAGCAGAGAAAGGCTAAGCTGCTTAGCGCCGTATAAGTGTCGGCGTCGTTCCTCCTCGCTTACATCGATCACAGATCCTAGCCAGTAGTCGTTCTGGGGCCAGTTGATGAGTGAAATCGGGCTCTGGAATGTTCCTTCCTGAAAAAGCTTCTGATTGAGGATTTGCCGGTACAGGAATAAAGAAAACTTCTCCGTGTCCGGGAAAATCTCATATCTTACCGGTTCCATCGTTGCAGGTCTTACACCACTAAGACTCAGCAGGTGATCGGGCCAGAACTCAGGTTTGTAATCACGCCAAAATGAATACTGTTCCGGCCTGTCAATGGTATGATCCTCATTTTCCATATAATCAACCGCGTAACAGTAGGTAAAGCCCTGCATATCCATTGGCAATGCTTCCCCGTCTACCGCATGTGGTTCACCGGTCTGTGCCATGGATTCCGCTCCGGTGACATATTCCACTCCTGCTGCTGGAAGAAGATCACCACATTCTGTTGCATCTAAATAAATAGGTGCACGTAATATCACACGTACATCCGTGTTGAGGCTCTTGACGGTTACACTGCTGACCTGATCTCCAGCAACTTCGGCCTGCTCTAACACATATTCATACATAATTTTTAATCTTCCGCTGTGTATATAAGGGGCGAGCATTTCTTGCAGCACGGCTAGAGCCGTACGGGGCTCATGACACAACCGGCTTACAATCCCGCCTCCGGGATTCAGGTGGATATCTGCTCTGGCCGCTGCCGTTAAGGGAAAGTGATTGCGATAATACTGCCTTACTCCTTCACGAAACTGACGATAACTTCGCGTACAGCCAAACGATTCAATCCATGGATGCTCATCTGGAGGTACAGCTTGACTTGTGAGCTGGCCACCAATCCAGCGGGTCTCTTCTGTCATAATTACGTTTTTTCCTGATTTAGCAGCTGCGAGAGCAGCAGCCGTACCGCCGGTGCCGCCTCCGAGAATAACGATGTCCGCATGCAATTCTTTAACCATCGGTGCAAACGCTCCTTTTTTGCTTGATAGGATAAAGATGCTGTCCCCCTTCCATCCCAAGGCTACGCGTTAGCCTGATTATGGAATAACTATACTTATTGTATAAGTTCATATGCTGGAAATGTACGGGGGGAAGGTGACCTTTTTTGGTAAAATGATGCTTTCTTAAACAATAAGATGAGGTAGTTTTCCCGTACATGCACTTCTGGGCCTCTGCCCACATACAATGAACAGACTAGAACCGAGCGCGATAAAGGGCCGGTTGCATTGTATTCTGCAGGAGGTGTCCCCAGTGCCTGGACTGTTTACCGCAATTGCTTTGTTCATTAAAGAATTGAGCCTACTCGTATCGTATGTGAAAAATAATGCGTTTCCCCAGCCCTTGACCGAGGAAGAGGAAGCGAGGCATCTGCTTCTTATGGCGGAAGGTGACCCCAATTCCCGCAACAAGCTCATTGAGCATAACCTCAGGCTGGTGGCCCACATTGTCAAAAAATTCGATAATACGGGCGAGGATCTGGAAGATCTGATTTCGATCGGAACGATCGGTCTGATTAAGGCAATAGAGAGCTTTCGACCAAACAAAGGGACGAAGCTTGCGACATTTGCCGCGCGTTGTATAGAAAATGAGATACTAATGCATCTTCGTTCCCTGAAGAAGACCCGCAAGGACGTATCTCTTCATGATCCGATTGGAACGGATAAAGAGGGCAATGAAATCACTTTGATAGATATCCTTGGCTCAGAGGCTGATGATATTGTGGATGCGGTGCAGTTGAAGATTGAAAAGAGCAAGATTTACCGCAATCTGGACATTTTGGACGACCGGGAGAAGGAAGTGGTCATCGGGCGTTTCGGCCTTGAAGCAGGCGGTGAGGAACGGACGCAGCGGGAGATCGCGAAGGAGCTCGGGATTTCGCGTAGCTATGTATCACGGATTGAGAAGCGGGCATTGATGAAGTTGTATCATGAGTTTTATAAGGCGAAGCGGTGAGGTAAGAAATTGCCTGTAGGAATGAGACTTCAAATGTCTCGATCCTGCAGGTTGTTTATGTTTTTAATAAGAAATTCCAAAATCACTGAATTATCTGTATAGCTTGAAGCAGATATAAAATGCGCTGTACTGTGGTATACTCGAACTATAAGTGGGAAATGAGGTGTTTGTGTAATTATGAATCTTACGAAGGACCTTGCTAAATTGATCCGGTTAACGGGTGACCGGGCGAAGTTGGATGCTAAAGCAAATGGAACATATATTGTATATAAGACAAATGAGGGGCAAATTGTTAGAGAATATAGTACGGGTAAGATCGAGAAAATGAATGAACAGGATTTCACACATGAATGAGATAAATGTAACAATGTATGTGTTTGCAGGTAATAATGGAAGTGGTAAGAGCACAATCCGCAACTTGATTGTTGACCGGCTTGGAGTCAGTGTGAATATTGATCCAGATGCACTAGCCCGCAAAATCAATAACGGGCATCCTGAAAAGAGTAAAGTATCCGCTGGAAAAGAAGCTATAAGAATAGCCAGAGAATGTATCAGAAATAAGTGGGACTTCACTGTGGAAACCACTTTAGCGGGTGGTAACGTTATAAGGCAGATGAGAGATGCAAAGGAACAAGGCTTTGAAATCATTATGTTTTATGTGGGATTAGGTGATATTCTGATATCTCACTGAGACCTGATTGATCAATTAATTGTTGTTGATAAAAGTAAAGCTAATGGAGAGTTTATTTTTGAAGCAGATAAAAGCGGATAAAATATTATTTAAATGAACTGCCTGAATGGACACAAGAAATTAATCGGAAACTACAAAAAAATTATAAAACACATAAGTAAACCAATTCGAATCGGAAACGATCGTAATTGGTTTATTTTTTTGACATCGCATCGTGCCCACAACCTCAAAAAATTCGACAATACAGGCGAAGACATGGAGGACCTCATCTCCATCGGCACCATTGGGCTAATCAAGGCGATTGAGAGCTACCGTCCGAACAAGGGCACGAAGCTGGCCACGTTCGCGGCCCGGAAATTTTAGACGATAGAAAGAAACTTGAATATCCAGATCTGTTAAAATCAGTGTGTGAAGAACATTGGGTTACACCTAAACTCAACATTTTTCAAGTATTACTACAAAGTGTATAGAACATGTATATCAGTATATCAAAAAGGAGTACGCCACTGGTATTATACAGTGCGTACTCCTTTTGTCATTAACTAGACTTATATCACACCACTTTTTCCATTACTTGATAAAATTGACTGTTGTACAAGTCTGCATAGAAGCCCCCCTGTTTCAGTAACCCCTCGTGGCTGCCCTTTTCAATCACACTACCATGGTTCATTACTAGAATAAGATCGGCGTCTCGAATCGTAGATAATCGATGTGCAATTACGAAGCTGGTTCTACCTTTCATCAGCTCATTCATGGCTTTCTGAATGTAAATTTCAGTACGCGTATCTACGCTACTCGTCGCTTCGTCTAAAATAAGAATCGACGGATTTGCAAGGATGGCTCTGGCAATCGTCAGGAGTTGCTTCTGACCATGAGAAATATTGGAGGCTTCTTCATTCAGAATCGTATTATACCCATCCGGAAGGGTCCGAATGAAATGATCCGCATGGGCTGCTTTAGAAGCTTTAATGATCTCCTCTTCCGTAGCTCCTTCGCGGCCATAAGCGATATTATCTCGAATCGTACCATTAAAGAGCCAAGTGTCTTGAAGAACCATACCGAATTTACTGCGAAGGTCACCGCGCTTCATATCGGTGATATTCACACCATCAATCTTAATCGCCCCACCATTCAATTCATAGAAACGCATAAAAAGATTGATGAGTGTCGTCTTTCCTGCTCCTGTCGGCCCTACAATGGCAATGCTCTGTCCGGGTGAGACATCAATATTCATATCTTCGATAAGCATTGAATCTTCTTTGTACCCAAAATTAACATGTTCAAATTGAACCGCGCCTCGAGGATACATAACCATTTTAGCATTCTGAATTTCTGGCACTTCTTCTTGTTCATCCAAGAGCTCAAATACACGTTCAGCACATGCTATTGTTGATTGAATGATGTTGGCAATGTTTGCTGTTTGAGCAATCGGTTGCGAGAATTGTCTCGTATACTGAATAAATGCTTGTACATCCCCGATGTTGATTTTTCCATTAGAGACAAAGATACCACCGACGACACACACAAATACATAACCTATATTACTAACGAAACTCATTAATGGCATAATCATTCCAGAAAGGAATTGGGCCTTCCAACCAGAAAGGTACAAGTTCTCATTGATTTCGTCAAAATCCTTTAACGTTTGCTCTTCGAGTCCAAATGCCTTTACAATCTTATGTCCTGTGTACATTTCCTCAACGTGTCCATTCATATCACCCAGAGACTTCTGTTGTCCCTTAAAATACTTCTGTGATCGAGTAGCCACACCTTTTACAACAAGCACACTTAGAGGTAAGGTGACAATGGTAATAAGCGTCAACCATGGACTGATCGTCAGCATCATGACAATGACCCCGACAATGGTCACAACCGATGTAATAAGCTGAGCTAAACTTTGTTGTAGTGTTGTACTGATATTATCGACATCATTTGTAGCGCGACTCAGAATTTCGCCATGTGTCTGGGAATCGAAATACTTGAGCGGCAAGCGAGATAACTTACTGTTAATCTGCGTCCGCATATCGAGTACAACTTTCTGAGCTACACCAGCCATCAGATACTGTTGTATATAACTGAATAGCGCACTGATGATATAAAAACCAGCCAGAATCAGCAAAATTTGAGTGATATAATGGAAATCTATTTTGGCATTTGGGACACCTTTACTCATCGCAATGATGCCTTCAAATAATTTAGTTGTTGCTTTCCCCAGAATTTTGGGGCTTACAATACTAAATATAGTACTTAGTATTGCCATCAATAAAATGAATATCAATGTAATCTTGCGAGGTTTTAGATACTGAATCAATCGCTTTAAAGATCCCTTGAAGTTTTTAGCCTTCTCTCCGGGCATAATACTTGCTGGTCCACCTTGGCTGCGACTTCGTCCAGCAGGCCTGTTTTTTCTTTCCTTTTCACTCATGCGCTTTCCTCCTCTGACAACTGTGAGGATACAATCTCACGATACACATCACAGGTATCCATTAACTCTCGATGTGTACCTATTCCGACAATGCCACCATTATCCAACACGATAATTCGATCTGCATCCATCACGGTACTTACTCTCTGTGCTACTAAGAGTACAGTAGCATTCATAGTAACTTCTTTCAGGGCGGTACGAAGCTTTGCATCTGTCTTCATATCTAGCGCTGAGAAGCTATCGTCAAATACATATACTTCTGGCTGCCTAACCAATGCACGAGCGATAGATAGCCGTTGTTTTTGACCACCTGAGACATTACCGCCACCTTGCGCAATCTCGGATTGGAATCCGTCCTTCATATTGGATATAAATTCGGTAGCCTGTGCAATGTCAGCCGCACGTTGTATCTCTTCATCATTAGCATTCTTTTTACCGTAACGAATATTATCTGCAATAGTACCGGTGAAGAGCAATGACTTCTGGGGAACGAAACCAATCTTCTCCCGTAATTGTTCCTGAGAAAGTTCTCGGACATCCACACCATCTAAAAGCACTTTTCCGCTGCCTACATCATAGAAGCGCGGGATAAGACTCAACAGTGTGGATTTACCTGATCCGGTGCCACCAATAATTGCGGTCGTCTCACCCGGTCCGGCATCAAAGGAAATGTTAGAAATCGCTGGTTGCTCTGCACCAGGATAATGGAATGTTACGTCTTTAAATGAGAGGTAGCCCCTTTGAAGATTGGCTTGTTTAGGTTGTGAGGGGTCATTAATTTCCGGTACCTTATCCAATACCTCATTAATCCGAATAGCCGAAGCAGAAGCTCTTGGAAGGATAACAAAGATAACAGATACCATGATGAGCGAGAATATAATTTGTGTCGCGTATTGAATAAATGCCATTAAAGATCCCACTTGCATATCGCCGTTACTTATACGAACCCCGCCAAACCAGACAATGGCAATGGTTGAGAAATTCATAACTAACATCATGATCGGCATCATAGCTGCCATAATCTTGTTTACTTTAACCGCTGTGTTTGTAAAATCTACATTGGCATCTTCAAAGCGCTTGGTCTCATGTTCAGTACGATTGAACGAGCGAATCACTCGCATTCCTGTAAGATTCTCACGTAAAACGCGGTTCAACGTATCTAACTTCACCTGCATAGATTTAAATAGTGGAAGTCCCCTCAGCGCTATAATCGCAATGGCTGCAACAAGTACAGGAATGATGACCACAATAACAAGCGATAACTCGGCATCTTTATTTACGGCCATGATCATACCGCCAATACACATCATCGGTGCACTGATCATCATACGAAGAAGCATAATGAGCACTTGCTGAACTTGATAGATATCATTTGTGCTTCGGGTAATTAGAGATGCAGTACCAAACGTATCGAACTCCTGCAGGGAGAAATTCTGTACATGACGGTACATTTTACTCCGTAATTTTTGGCCGAATCTTATAGCCACACGTGAAGAGCAATAGCTTACTCCAATAGAACAAACCGCTCCAATGGCTGCAAATATTAGCATGATACCGCCAATTTTCCAGATATACGGGATATCACCGTTAATGATCCCTTTATCTACGATGTCCGCCATTAGTGTAGGTAAGTACAAGTCTGATAAAGACTGCATAAAGACCAATGCGAACACCACTAGGATTGGAAGCCGAAAGGGCTTCAAATACCTAAATAATTTCATCATATTATTCATCCCCATTTTCAGTCAGACTCACGTTTATATGCTCAAAACAGCCATGAGCTTTAGTGAGTAAACCTGCTAGTTTATCACTTTCTTATTCACCTAAGAATTGAATTTACCCGCTAAATGAAGTCTCTGTTACCGTCACCCTTCTTGCGTAGTTCTTTAAGAACCGCTCTTCATCTCTAATTTCTTATGTATTTGTGTAACTTTCGGAGATATGACATCTAGCATTTCACTAATTTCAGAACTCTAAAACCTGCTTGATTTAGCCTTCCCCTCCTCTTTAAGCAGAGCATTAGCATCATTCTTTGGGTTTGACGGCCTTAGTATGCACGGTGTCTAAACTCAGCTTTATTAAATCTCTTTATGGCTATGGAAATAAATAACTTCTCAGCATTTACTATTACGGAAGTGTATTCACCTCTTAGTCATTTAATATTTTCGGTACTAATGTAGTATAATTTCAATCTGAATAAAATGTCAATATTTGTCTGAAATTTAAAATAAAAACCAAAAATTCATTTTTAAAGGTAGAGGGATGAAGCCTGTGTAAGGTTTTGTGTGGAATTAAACAACTATTAATTGAATAATGTGGCATTTTATCAAAAAAAGTAATTTGATGGATTTACTCTTTCTGTTATTTTATGGTATGATTATGGCGTTATATAGCGTTTTAGTAAAAATAATACATGATTTGGCTTTATTATACAAAAAATGAAATTAATGCGGCTGTTGATATCTTCGCTAAATAAATGCTATTCAAACGTTAGGTTTGGTCTACATCGACGTTAGATTATATTGCAGTGAAGCGTGAAACAGTCTCTAAGGAGGATGTTTATCTTGCTCTGTTTATGTGGCACGTAGCAAATAGTGAAATGAAAAAAGCAAAGAACAGGTCCCACATGTAGAACCCTAGAAAAGTTCCTAGTAACTCAGTTTGAGGGGGACAACAAACGCTTCACTGCACTTACAAGAGTTGATTTTTTCATTTACATAAAATACTGACGTTATCAGAAATTATAAGAAGTATAAAAATCATCAGAATAGTTGATGGGAATTACATAATATTGTTTCGTTGAAGTGACTTCGTTGTAACCAAACTTGGTTTATCCAGACAAGTCACTTTTTTTGATGAGCTTTTTCCTGAGATTCTTTTGGAATCAGATAGCTTGTGAAAGTTTGTTCATGAGGTGAGCTATAAGTATAAAGTTGGGATTGATTTTAGAAATATAGTGTCTTCAAATTCGAGAGGGGTTTAATGATGATTAACGATGAAAAAACTAAATTAATCAACGGTATATACTCACTCACACCTTTGCAGGAAGGAATGCTTTACCATCATATGACTGACAGTGAGTCTACACAAAATATGATGCAGTACATAATAAACTTAAAAGGTGAAATTAGAGAGGAAAAAATCATTCAAGCGCTTAGGTTGCTCGCATTAAGACATGATGTATTAAGAACAGCTATTACGGACGAGAAACTAGCAAATCAAGGTCAGGTAGTATTAGGTAGTAGAGAAATAGAGTACGAAAAAATTGATCTGTCAGGGCTTGGCGAAATGGAGAAACAATGTAGGCTGGATGAGATATCGGATCTCAATGTCAAGCGCAGATTTGACCTGCAGAAAGATTCTCTTTTAAGAGTAAAATATATTGTATTGGATAACAAAAACTACAAAATGATTTGGCTTTATCATCATCTTATTATTGATAGTTGGTGCCTACCTTTAATATATAGTGATTTTAAGAGATACTATGATTCGCTTGACAATGGAAAAACAATGTCTGAGATGATAGAAGATATATCCCAAGAAAAAAGTCAGGAAGCAGGATACAATGAATACGTAGAGTGGCTTGATAAACAGGATAGGGCAGCAGGACTTTCCTACTGGAGGGAAATGCTGGCGGATTATGATGAAATGGCTGAAATTAAGCCGATGGCGAAACCCAAACATACTACTGTTCAAATGGTTAAAACAGGACACAGGCTTTCCGAAGATGTAACGAATAAGCTGCTTAATTTCATTGATTCTAATAATATACCAATAAATGTTGCAGTAGAACTTGCCTGGGGAATAGTTTTACAAAAATACAACTATACAAGCGATGTAGTATTCGGAAAAGTTGTATCAGGCAGAGATGCAGACATAAGAGGAATTAAAAATATAGTCGGGTTATTTATTAATACAATTCCTGTAAGAGTGAAAAGTACTAAGGATATTACCATTTTGGAGCTTTTGAAAGAACTTCAGAAGCTGGGGGAAAAGAGCAATAGATATTCGTATTGTTCTCTTGCCGAGATTCAGGGGTTAACAAAGCAAAAAAATAAGTTGATGAAAACGCTGTGTGTATTTGAAGATTCGCTTGGTTTTAAGGATAGATTGGATACCAGTGAAAACGGGCTCCGTTTAACGGTTGAGTCGGAAAGAAGGCAGACAAACTATGCTATAAGTGCAAGCGTTAGTCTGGACTACAACAGATTAAACATTGATCTATCGTATAACCCAAATGAGTATATAAAAGACGAAATCCAAAACATCATGTTAATGTTTGAAAAAATATTGCACGCGATTGTTGCAAATCCCCTGGGTAAAGTTTCCGAGATCGAAGCGATAAGCGATAGGGATAAAGAAAAAATAATCAACGAGTTCAACCATAAATATCTAGACAATGCTAAAACTGAGACAATGGTAGATATATTTGAGAGCCAGGTAAAGAAAATACCTAATAATACAGCAGTAGTATTTGAAGATGAGCATATTACTTACGCAGAGATGAATAAAAGATCCAATCAACTTGCAAGGAAATTGCGTAAAATGGGCGTAAAGCCAGATGACTTCGTAGCCGTTATGACAGAGCGGAGTATCGAGATGATTGTGAGTATTTATGGAATTCTAAAAGCGGGTGGGGCTTATGTTCCGATAGACCCAACCTCTCCAGATGACAGAATTACAATCATGCTTGAGGATTGTCAGCCCAAGGCCATTCTGGTTTACCAGACAAAACTAAAACATGATATTGGAATACCAGTAATCGATCTTGCAGAGAGGGAGATATGGGAAGGGCTGTCCACAAATCCGAGAAAGGTAAATAAACCTGAGGATTTAGCCTATGTGATCTACACCTCGGGAACGACAGGTACACCGAAAGGTGTCATGATTAAGCACAGTGGTGTAGCATCCTTCAGAACTCATTTCCTGGATTTATATAAGGTGACGGAGAAGGATAACGTTCTTCAATTTGCAAACTATGTATTTGATGGTTCTGTTTGGGAAATGACCATCTCCTTATTGACTGGTGCAACGCTGACGATTGCAACACAAGCTAGCATTTCAGACATCAGAAGCTTTAACAAGCTAGTAGAAGAAAGTGGAATAACAATAGCTGCATTACCGCCGCAGTTTTATCTGCAGACTGATATACCGAGCGTAAAAATAATTACGACGGGAGGATCGATGTCAAGTCCGGAAGTTGTAAATAAATCAGGTGGTAGAAGCAGATACATAAATGCCTTTGGACCGACGGAAAATACAGTACAGGCCACTCTCTGGGAATATGACGGGGAAAGTGAAATACCGCATAATATTCCGATAGGTAAACCGATGCCAAACTCACGGATATATATACTGAATGGAATGAATTTGTGCGGAGTAGGCGTTCCCGGAGAACTGTGTATTGCTGGCGCAGGTTTGGCAAGAGGATATCTTAACAGACCCGATCTCACAGCAGAAAAATTTATCGATAATCCTTTTGGAGAAGGAAAATTATATCGTTCGGGAGACTTGGCCAAATGGCTGTCTGACGGAAACATCGAGTATTTGGGACGGATTGATGAGCAGGTCAAGATCAGAGGCTTCCGAATTGAACTAGGTGAAATTGAAAGTGCAATAAGAAGTGTAGAAGGGATCGTGGACTTAGCTGTTATCGCCAGGGAAGACAATTCAGGTGATCCTGCGATTTGTGCTTATGTTGTCTCTGACAAAGCGATAAGCGGATCCGAGCTTAAGAAGACACTTGGAGAGTCGCTGCCGGACTATATGATACCTGCATATATCATGCAAATAGATAGTATTCCGGTCACAAGAAACGGGAAGCTAGACAAGAGGGCACTTCCACAAATCCAAATAACGAGCAAGCGAGAGTATGTTGCGCCAAGTAATGAAACAGAAGAGATTTTGTGTGCTTTATTTAGCGAAATTCTTGGTATCGGAACAGTAGGCGTTAAGGACAGCTTCTTTGAGTTAGGCGGAGATTCGATCAAGGCAATAAGAATCGTATCGAAAATAAGAAGTGAAGGATTTGAAGTTTCTGTTCAGGACATCATGAGCAAACACACAATTGAAGCAATTGCATACAGCGTTAGGGAATCATCTTATGAAAATAAATACGAACAGAGTGAAGTTACGGGAAAAGTAGTATCCACTCCGATTATCCAGCAATTCGAAGCATGGAGTTTGGTCAAGCCGAGCCACTTTAACCAAGACATAATGATAGAAATTGACACAAACAATGAAATGGAAATCAGAAAGGTTATCGATGCATTGGTGATCCACCATGATATCATTCGTTCTGTCTACAGAAACGGGCAGCTGGAAATATTAAGTGCACAAGAGAGTATGCTGTATGATTTCGAAATATTTGACTTAATAGACGGTGATTATAGATTAGTAGATATTGAAGGGATTTGTACGAAACTGCAAAGCAGCTTGGATTTGGAAAATGGGCCGCTAATGAAAGTGGCATTATTCAAAACTGAGCCGAAAAATCACCTGTTCATATGCTTGCATCATCTAGTTGTGGATGGGGTTTCCTGGCGCATTCTGCTGGAAGACTTTGAGACCGCTATGAAGCAGATAAAGGCTGGTGATAACAAAATTGAGCTGCCTCTAAAGACCGCTTCGTATAAAGAATGGGGCGAAGCGCTCAGGGAATACAAAGAGAGTATGCAGCTGAAAAAGGAAAGAGCATACTGGGAGATAATCACAACCAAAATTAAAGAAGGTAAATTAGCGACAAGCGGAAATGAGACAGGCACAGGGCATGCTGTTATAAGCCTGAGTTTCAGCAAGGAAGAAACATATAATCTATTACATAAAGCCGGTAAAGCATTCAACACAAAGATTAATGACTTGCTAATAAGTGCATTAGGGGTGTCTGTAAAAGGGTGTACAGGTCAAGAACGAGTATCCATAATGATGGAAGGACACGGAAGAGAGGGGATTCATAAGAAGATAGATATAGATAGAACCGTTGGTTGGTTTACGAGCATGTATCCGATCATTGTGGAATGCAGTGGAACTATACAAGACAGCATTATATCAACCAAAGAAATGCTAAGAAAAGTACCGAATCATGGGATGGGATACGGTCTATTAAAAGAGGGTCTTCCGGAAATATCAGCAGATATTTACTTTAACTATTTGGGACAAATGGACGCTGAATCGAAGGGCTACGCTTCTGTTGTTAATTCAACCGGAAAACGCTTAGCAGACGAAAATAATTTATCAACGAATATACTCTTTAGTGGAGTTATACATCAAGGGGAATTGAAGTTTACAATTAAATATGACAGCGGCCTTTTTGCATCAGAGACAGTTCAGAAGCTTGCTAATTTGTATAAAGACAGTCTGAATGAAAGTATAAAATTTTGTATTAATCAAAAAGAAACGGTTAAAACCCCTTCGGATTTTTCAGCAAGTGAGTTAACACAGACTGATCTATCAATGGTATACAACCGATTCGCAGATAAAACGGAGATTGTTGACATTTACGAACTTTCGCCTTTACAAGAGGGGATTTTATATCATAGTTTAGCTAATAATGAATCTACAGATTATTTCATACAGAATGTTTTTGAAGTCAGCAGAGAAGTTAAAGAAGGTAAGATCAAACAAGCACTTAAACTTCTTGCCATGAGACATGAGGTACTAAAATCTTCCATTGTATTTGGTGAATTTAAACGCCCGAAACAGGTCGTATTGTTAAATAGAGAACCTGAGTTCGAAAGAATTGATTTAACAGGGCTTGCAGAAAATGAGCAGCAAAATAAAATAGCTGAAATAGCGGCACTTGATGTAAACCGCGGATTTGATTTGCAAGAAGATTCGCTTTTTCGAGTAAAGTACATCATTCTTCGTGAAAATAACTGCAAAATGATATGGAGTTATCACCATATCATCATTGACGGCTGGTGTTCATCATTGCTATGCAATGATTTTCAGAATTATTACAATTCTCTTAACAACGATGAAAGCATACTAGAAATCGAAGAAATGGTTTTAAAAGAAAAGAATCGGACAGCAGAATATAGTGAGTATATCAAATGGGTTGAAAAGCAGGATAAAGAGCTTGGAATCTCCTATTGGGGAAATTTACTGGAAGATTATCAAGAAATATCAGAAATAAAACCAGTGATGAAACCTGTACCTTCAGATATGAAAGTAGCCCAAGAGAAGATAAAGGTCTCAAAAGAAACAAGTCAAAGTTTATTTTCATTGGCATCATCTAACCGTTTAACAATAAATACAATAGCAGAAGCTGCATGGGGAATTGTATTACAACAATATAGCTTTACCAAAGATGTTGTGTTTGGGAAAGTTGTATCGGGAAGAAATGCAGATGTTAGAGGAATTGAAAAAATAGTTGGGATATTCATTAACACAATACCAGTAAGAGTAAATGATAAAGATAATACGATTATTTTGGATCTATTTAAAGAGCTTCAAATGCAAGGGACAAAAAGTAACGCATATTCGTATTGTTCTCTTGCCGAAATTCAGGAATTAACCAAACAAAAATCAAGTTTGATAATGTCACTTTTCGTATTTGAAAATCACTTGGATCAAGAAAAAGACCAAGACAACATTGTTGGGCTGCAGCTTAAACTGGAGTCGGTAAGAGAAAAAACTAATTATGCAATAACCGTAATTGCCGGAGTAGAGGATGGTTGCTTGCGTTTTGAGATTATGTATAACCCAAATGAGTATGTAAAAGGCGAAATTCAAAGCATTCTGGCAATGATTGAAAGGGTGTTACACGAGTTTGTTGCAAATCCTCAAGGAAAAGTCTCCAATATCGAAGCAGTAAATGATAACGAGAAGGAAAAAATACTCAACGAGTTCAACCATAAATATACAGGCAATGCTAATACTGAGACCATAGTAGATTTATTCGAGGAGCAGGTAAAGAAAACACCCGATAATATAGCAATAGTACTCGAAAGTAAGCAGATTACGTACACAGAGATGAATGAGAGAACCAATCAGCTGGCAAGAAAATTGCGCGAAATGGGCGTAAAACCGGACGACTTCGTAGCCATTATGGCAGAGCGGAGTGTCGAGATGATTGTAGGGATTTACGGAATTTTGAAAGCGGGAGGGGCTTATGTACCGATAGATCCAACCTACCCAGAAGACAGAATTGCATTCATGCTTAAGGATTGCCAGCCCAAAGCTGTTCTTGTCTACCAGGCAGAACCTAAACATGATATTGGAATACCAGTAATCGATCTTGCAGAGCGGGAAATCTGGGAAGGGGTTTCCACAAATCCAACAAAGGTAAACAAACCTGAGGATTTAGCTTATGTCATCTATACGTCAGGAACTACTGGTCAGCCCAAAGGTGTTATGCTGGAACATTGCGGGATTGTCGCCCTGCGTACCCATCTGATGGAGCTGTATCAGGTAACCGAACAGGACAACGTCCTGCAGTTTGCCAATTACGTCTTTGACGCCGCAGTTTGGGAAATGACACTATCGCTTCTGCTTGGAGCAAGGTTGACACTGATCCCGAAGGAAACTATTTTGGATACGGGAAGCTTCAATGCGTTTGTGAATAAGAGTGGAATCACGCTGACCTTGTTGCCGCCGCAGTATTATGTGCAGACAGAACTCACCGGTCTAAAGGCGCTGACAACGGGCGGATCTGCATCGAATGTGGAAATTATCGAAAAAGCAGGCCGGCGTTGCAAGTATATTAATGCTTATGGTCCGACGGAAAATACAGTGCTAGCTACTAACTGGGAATATGACGGAAAGAGTGACATCCCGTATCCGGTTCCGATAGGCAAACCGATTTCAAACTCACAGATATATATACTGAATGGAATGAGTTTGTGCGGAATAGGGGTCCCGGGAGAACTGTGTATAGCCGGCGCTGGCTTAGCAAGAGGTTATCTGAACAGACCTGAGCTGACAGCGGAGAAATTTATCGATAATCCTTTTGGAGAAGGTAAGCTGTATCGTTCGGGAGATTTGGCTAGATGGCTGCCCGACGGCAACATCGAATACCAGGGGCGGATCGACGAGCAGGTCAAGATCAGAGGCTTCCGGATTGAACTGGGTGAAATTGAAAGTGCCATGCGACTTATAGAAGGGATTGTGGACGTAGCTGTCATCGCTACCAAAGACAAATCAGGAGATTCTGCGATCTGTGCTTATTTTGTATCCGACACAGAAATGAGCGAGTCCGCACTTAAGAAGAACCTTGGAGCGTCGTTGCCGGAATATATGATCCCTGCATATATCATGCAAATTGACAGCATTCCGGTCACAAGAAGCGGAAAGATCGATAAGCGGGCACTTCCAGAAATCGAAGTAACGAGTACACGTGAATATGTTGCGCCGAGAAACGAAACGGAAGAAATTTTGTGTGCTTTATTTAGTGAGATTCTTGGCATTGCATCATTGGGTATTAAGGACAGCTTCTTTGAACTTGGCGGTCATTCGCTGAGCGCAGTAAGACTTGTCAATGCGATCGAAACTAAAACTGGCTATCGCATTCCGCTTCAGGAAATCTTTGCAAATCGGACGCCGGAATGCTTAGCAATTCGATTATCCGAAAAAGAATTGGTATCCTATACACCGATTACAGCAGCAGAAGAAAAAAAATACTACTCCATGTCATCTGCGCAAAAACGGGTTTATGTTGTTTGCCAGATGGGTATCGACAGAACTGCTTACAACATCCCACAAAGCTTTAGGATCAAGGGTCAGGTGAACATTGAATCCATTGGAATAGCTTTGCAAAAAATGATTGATCGTCATGAGATTTTGCGCACCAATTTCTTAATGGTTGACGGAGAGCCTGTGCAAGAAGTAAGAAAAACGACAAAGTTTGACTTTGAATTTCTAGAAGTCAAGGATACGTCAGAAGCAGAACAGTTCAAGGAGTTTGTAAAACCATTCGACCTTGGGCAAGCTCCGCTTGTACGGATGAAGCTCGTGAAGCGGGAAGAGGATCACTTGTTGATGCTTGACATGCATCATATTATCAGTGACGGCATGAGTATGGGGACGTTCATCCGTGAATTAATAGCACTGTACAATGGCGAATCTCTCAAACCTCCGATGCTTCAGTATAAGGATTACAGTGAATGGATCAGCAAGAAAGACTTCTCAACGCAAAAGGCTTATTGGGTTAATGAGTTTTCGGACGAGATTCCTGTGCTTGATTTGCCCCTTGATTACAGACGGCTGCAGACGCAGAGCTACAATGGAGCCATTATCGATACGACGACTGGCCGAGAACTGGGGGAAAGAATCAAGGAGATCGCACGGCGGACCGATACGACTGAATATATGGTGTTCCTTTCAGCAATTATGATCCTGCTGAGCAAGTATAGCAGGCAGGAGGATATTATCGTCGGTAGTCTGTTCAGCGGACGAACGCACAAAGACACCGAGAATATTCTAGGGATGTTTGTTAACACCCTGGCTATGAGAGGGAGACCGGAAGGCAATAAAACATTTGCTGAGTTTTTGAGCGAAATGAAAGAAAAATGTCTGCACGCATACGACAACCAGGAGTATCCGTTTGAAGAACTGGTTGATGCGGTACAAGTTAGACGTGATATGGCAAGAAATCCGCTGTTCGATGTCCTGATGGTACTGCAAAACAATGAGCAACCAGAACTTAAGATGCACTGCGCAGAAATAGAGTCTGTCAGACAAGAAAGTACAACTTCCAAGTTTGATCTGAAATTTGACATTGTTGAAACGGGCACTGGCTTCTGTATCGAACTCGAATACTGTATGGATTTGTTTAAAGCAGACAGCATTGAGCGAATGCTTGTACACTTTATCGGCCTGCTGGAGCAGATAACCGCGAATGTAGAAATAAAGATCAGTGAGATCGAGACCATCACCAAGGCCGATAAAATATTGATTCAACAGACTTTTAATGATACTAGTATGGCGTTTCCACTCGACAAGACGGTCGTAGATCTGTTTGAAGAGCAGGTCAGAAACAAACCGGACAACACGGCAATCATCTTCGGTAATGAACAACTTACGTATGAGGAACTGAATCAAAAAGCAAACCAGCTGGCTAGACAGCTTCGCGGCATTGGCATCAAGCCTGACGATTTTGTAGCCATCATCGCTGAAAGATGCACGGAAATGATTGTGGCAATCCTAGGCATCTTGAAGGCAGGCGGTGCTTATGTGCCGATCGATCCGACATATCCTGCAGATAGGATCGAGTACATAGTGGACGATTGCAAACCAAAGGTTATTTTGACAGCAAAAACCGAGGTACCGTTGGTAACAAAGATTGAGTGTATCGATCTCAGTTCTGTTGATCTCTATACAGGTGCTTCAACAAATCTGGACAAGAACGTCTCCAGCAATGATTTAGCATACAGCATCTATACTTCTGGGACGACAGGGCGTCCGAAGGGCGTCATGATTGAACACCATTCACTGACTACAAATATGATCTATTCAGCCAGACGGTTCCTGCTAGGGAATGAGATTCTGGTGCCTTTGTTCACCAACTACAGTTTCGACTTGACGGTACCATCTATTTTTCTGCCGCTCTGTTTTGGTGGCACGCTTGATCTGATTCACAAGGATAAAGAGATGGACATAAGATTCATCATGAATAATAAAGAATACACATTTATCAAGATGACGCCCTCACAGTTGAAAATGCTACTCGGTGGCTATAACCACAAGCCGCTAGAGAAACTGTGCTGCCTTGTAGTCGGAGGCGAGAAGTTGGAAAGCGATGTGGCAAGCGAGATTCTAAATACTTACGGCCATCATCTCGTGATTCTTAATGAATACGGGCCTACGGAAGCAACTGTCGGAAGCACGTTGTATCCGTATTCCGCAACGGATGAACGTACCTTTATGCCGATTGGCAGGCCGTTTGCCAACACGCAGATCTATATCATGAACGGGATGAACCTTTGTGGCATTGGAGTTCCCGGAGAACTTTGCATCGCGGGTGAACAAGTTGCACGTGGTTACCTGAACAAGCCAGAGATGACTGCGCAAAAATTCATTGATAATCCTTTTGGTGATGGGAAGCTATATCGTACAGGTGACCTTGCAAAATGGTTGCCGGACGGGAACATCGAATATATTGGTCGAATTGATGAGCAGGTCAAAGTCAGGGGATTCCGGATTGAGCTGGATGAAATAATTCACGCGATTCGCAGTATCGAATCCATCCGAGACAACGCAGTAATTGTCCGGGAAGACGAATTCGGTGACAAAGTGATTCTTGCGTATTATGTATCGGATGAAAAAATCAGCACATCTGAAGTGCGGGAAGAACTCAGAAAGATTCTTCCTGAATACATGCTTCCAACCTCTTTCATGCAGATAGACAAGCTGCCGACCACGAAAAACGGCAAGCTTGATAAACGGGCACTGCCGCAGATATTCATCGATAACACAAGTGAATTCGTGCTGCCGAGAAACAAGATTGAAGAATTATTGTGTCAGGTATTCTGTGAAATGCTGGGAGTAAAAGCGGTAAGTGTCAAAGATAGCTTTTTCGAGCTTGGTGGGGATTCTATCAAGGCGATCCGTATCGTTTCGAAATTAAGAAGCCTTGGTTATGAACTATCTGTCCGCGACATCATGAGCCAATATACCGTTGAAGCAATCGCCCGCACCGTTGTTGTTACTCATGAGAACTACTATGAGCAACAAGAGGTAACCGGAAGCATCATTCCGACACCGATTCTCAAAGACTTCGAAGCGCGCAACCTTAAAAAGCCGCATCACTACAATCAGGATGTGATGTTGGAAATCGACACGGATAACGTAGCGCACATTCGGAAGGCACTTGATGCGCTGGCTGTACATCATGATATCATTCGATCTATTTATCGGGATGGTAGATTGGCGATTTTGAGTAGCTGCGACAGCAAACTATATGGTTTTGAAACGTATGATTTCCGAGATGCAGCTGCTGCTTCCCTCCAGATGGAAGCAGCTTGCAACAAGCTCCAGAGTAGTATTGATCTGGAGAACGGGCCGATGATAAAAGCCGCTTTCTTCCAAATAGATTCCGGTAATTTTCTCTTCCTGTGCTTGCATCATCTCGTTGTGGACGCCGTTTCGTGGCAGATCCTGTTGGAAGACCTGCAGACTGCATTGAGACAGGTAGAGGATGGAAAGCCGGTAAACCTACCACCGAAGACTGCTTCCTTCAAGGATTGGGCAGAAGCTTTAGAGGAGTACAAATCTAGTAGCCTGCTTAAACAGGAGCAGAAATATTGGGCAATAATAATGGCGAATATGAAAAATGGCAGAATTGACTTGGAAGATAACGGGACGGAAACGGGATTTGGTAATGTGAAGATCAACTTCGATGAGGAACAGACGGAACAACTGGTGCGGCGCGCAGGAAAGGCGTTCAATACGGAAATCAACGATTTGTTAATCAGTACCATTGGTCTTGCGGTTCGCGGGCTTACGGGTCAGGTAAAAGTTGTCGTCGGTCTCGAAGGTCACGGCCGGGAAGAAATTCACAAGAAGATTGATACCGATCGCACTGTTGGCTGGTTTACCACAAAGCATCCGATCGTTGTTGAATGCCATGAGGAGATCCGGAAAAGCATCATTTCGATCAAAGAAATGTTGCGAAAAGTACCTTCACACGGTTTGGGTTACGGCCTGTTGTATGAGCTTCAGGATATTGCGGCTAACATTTATTTCAACTATTTAGGTCAGATGGACACTCAATCGAAAGCTGCCTTCTTCTCAACAGGAAAGAGCATTGCAGAGGAAAATGGAATGTCTGGGATCATTGACATGAACGGATACATCGCAGACGGCAAGCTTAACTTCCTGATTCAATACGACAGAAGCGGATTTTCTGCTGAAATGGTTGAACGGTTTGCCGAGCTATATCAACAGTATTTAATAGAAACTATCAAGTATTGCTGTACTCAGGGAGCAATAGAGAAAACCGTGTCAGATTATTCTGCTTATGACCTGACGGAGGAGGATTTGTCCGAACTGCATCGTCAGTATGCAGAACCATCTGTATTGGAAGACATATTCCCGCTTACCTCTTTGCAGGAAGGAATCCTCTATCATAGCATCGCTGATCATCAATCGACGAGCTATGTCACACAGCTTGTTTATGCGTTCAGCGGTGGTATAAGCGAAGAAAAGGTACAGCAAGTGTTTACATTGCTTGTCATGCGGCACAACGTGCTCCGAATGGCGATTGTGCACGAACAGCTGTCTAAGCCGAGACAGATCCTGTTGACCAGTCGGGAAGTAGACTTTGAAACAATTGATCTCTCGGGACTCGGAAAACTAGAACAGGAGAAAAAGGTTGCCGAACTTGCTGATCTGAACATCCAACGCGGATTCGATTTGCAGTATGATCCGTTACTGCGGGTTAAGCATATTGTGCTTAGTCCTGATGAATACAAGATTCTTTGGAGCTATCATCATATTGTATTTGACGGCTGGTCTTCTAACATGCTGTTTGGCGATTTCATAACTTATTGCAACAAATTGAAGAACGGCAGTATTCTGTCTGATCTGGAGCGTATGGCGGCAGAGGAAAAGCATCAATCCGCGACCTACGGTGATTATGTCAACTGGCTCAAGAAGCAGGACCGTGAGATGGGGCTGTCCTATTGGAGTGAGTTGCTCTCCGAATATCAGGAGATTGCTGAAATCAAGCCTATGACAAAACCCGAATCTACGGAAAAGCAGATGGAACGAATCGGAATAAAAATTCCGGATGAAATCACTAATCAACTTCTTCAGAAAGCTGCTTCCTGTCAAATCACAATCAATACGGTGGCTGAGGCTGCTTGGGGGATTGTGCTGCAACAATACAGCAACATTAAGGATGTTGTATTCGGTAAGGTTGTTTCCGGAAGGAATGCAAATGTTCGAGGGATAGAGAAGATCGTTGGACTGTTCGTCAATACCATCCCGGTTAGGATAAGATCCAGCGTGGGGATGACTGTCTCGGAGCTCTGGAATGAGCTTCAGGAGCAGGGGACGGAGAGCGATCAGTACTCATATTGTTCCCTCGCTGACATTCAGGGCTTGACTGAACAACAAGGTGATCTGATCAAGGTACTGTTTGCCTTTGATAACTATTATGTTAACGAAGAGAAACAGCAAGGCGGAGAAAACGGACTTCAGTTTGTTTTAGAGTCGGGACGCGAGCAAACCAACTACGCGATTACCTTGAAAACATATTTTATTGGTGAACAATGGGTCTTTGATATTCTTTATAATCCGAGTCACTTTGTATTGAAAGAAGTACAAAGTATACTTTCCAGAATTCAAGCTGTCTTACTGTCGTTTGCAGCCAACCCTGAGAGAAGGGTCTCCGAGATCGACATGATTACCCAGCAAGAGAAGGATCAACTCCTTGAGTTCAACAATACGGCGACCGATTATCCAATAGACAAGACCGTCGTAGATGTGTTCGAGGAGCAGGTGATAAAAACACCTGATCATATAGCAGTAGTATTCGAGGATGAGCAGCTTACTTATGCTGAGTTGAACCGAAAGGCCAACCAACTGGCAAGGAAACTGCGTAAGATGGGCGTGAAGCCGGATGACTTCGTTGCCATTCTGGCAGAGCGGAGTATCGAGATGATTGTAGCGATTTATGGAATTCTGAAAGCGGGAGGGGCTTATGTACCATTAGACCCTACCTTTCCAGAAGACAGAATCGCATTCATGCTCCAGGATTGTCAGCCCAAAGCCATTCTTGTCTATCAGGCAGACCTGAAACTTAATGCGGGTATGCCAATAATCGATCTCGCAGAGATGGAGAATTGGGATGGGGAGTCCACAAACCCGGAAAAGGTAAACCAACCTGAGGATTTAGCTTATGTAATCTACACTTCGGGAACAACGGGTACACCGAAAGGGGTCTTGGTTAAACACAGTGGCGTTGTATCCTTCAGAACCTATTTGCTGGATACATATAGAGTAACAGAGCAAGATAATATTCTACAGTTTGCAAACTATATATTTGATGCTTCGGTTTGGGAAATGACTCTTTCCTTATTGGTAGGAGCCAGGCTGACGCTTCCAACACAAGCTATCATTTCAGACATTAGAAGATTTAATGAATTTGTAAAGCAAAGTGGAATAACTATCACATTATTACCACCGCAGTTTTATCTGCAGACTGACCTGCCGAGCGTAAACATAATAACGACGGGAGGATCAGCCTCAAGTCCGGAAGTTATAAAAAAATCTGGCGGCAGAGGCAGATATATAAATGCATTCGGACCAACGGAAAATACAGTCCAGGCCACACACTGGGAATATGACGGGAAAAGTGAAATACCGGAAAGTATCCCGATAGGCAAACCGATTTCAAACTCACAGATATATATACTGAATGGAATGAGTTTGTGCGGAATAGGGATCCCGGGAGAACTATGTATAGCCGGCGCGGGCTTAGCAAGAGGTTATCTGAACAGACCTGAGCTGACAGCGGAGAAATTTATCGATAATCCTTTTGGAGAAGGTAAGCTGTATCGTTCGGGAGATTTGGCTAGATGGCTGCCCGACGGCAACATCGAATACCAGGGTCGGATCGACGAGCAGGTCAAGATCAGAGGCTTCCGGATTGAACTGGGTGAAATTGAAAGTGCCATGCGACTTATAGAAGGGATTGTGGATGTAGCTGTCATCGCTGTCAAAGACAAATCAGGAGATTCTGCGATCTGTGCTTATTTTGTATCCGACACAGAAATGAGCGAGTCCGCACTTAAGAAGAACCTTGGAGCGTCGTTGCCGGAATATATGATCCCTGCATATATCATGCAAATTGACAGCATTCCGGTCACAAGAAGCGGAAAGGTCGATAAGCGGGCACTTCCACAAATCGAAGTAACGAGTACACGTGAATATGTTGCGCCGAGAAACGAAATCGAAGAAACACTGTGTCAGGTCTTTAGTCAGGTGCTGGGTGTTGAAAGGGTTGGAGCGGAGGATAGCTTCTTTGAACTTGGCGGAGACTCCATCAAAGCGATCCGCATCGTATCGAAGATGAGAAGCGCAGGGTACAGCATCTCCATTAAGGAGATCATGGGCAAATATACGGTGGAAGCAATCGCTCACGCGGTTGAGGCAGTCAGCGAAAACCACTATGAGCAAAATGAAGTGACAGGACCCGTGATCCCGACACCGATCATAGAGGCGTTTGCGTTGTGGCAGCTTCCCGCCCCGCAGCATTTCAACCAGGACATCATGCTGGAGATCGATCTTGATGATGAAGCCCAAATTCAAAAGGTGCTCACAGCTTTGGCTGTTCATCATGATATCATCCGGTCGGTCTATCGGAAGGGCCGCCTTGAAATTCTGAGCAGCCGCGAAAGCAAATTGTATGAGTTTAAGGTGTTTGATGTCCGGGGTGAAGCGCATGTGAGGGACCGGATCGAAGTGGCCTGTACCGGGCTGCAGAGTAGTATGGATTTGGAACGGGGACCCCTGATGAAAGCGGCACTGTTCCGAACCGCCGGGAGGAACCTCCTCTTCCTCTGCTTGCACCATTTGATTGTGGACGGCGTTTCTTGGCGCATCCTGCAGGAAGACTTGAGCACGGCTTTGCAACAGGTGAAGGAAGGCAGGAGCATCCGCTTGCCGGCCAAGACGGCCTCCTTCAAGGAATGGGCGGAAGCTCTGGAGGCCTATAAAAGCAGCCGGCAGCTTCAAAAAGAACGGACTTATTGGGAAAAGGTCATGTCACAGATGGAACAGGGCCATATTGCAATTGATGAATATACCGATGATACCGGATTTGCCAGCCTGGAGATCACCTTGAGTAAAGAAGAAACGGAGCAGTTGGTTCACCGGGCAGGCAGGGCATTTAACACTGAAATAAATGACCTGTTGATCAGCGCCATCGGTATGTCTGTACAAAGGCTGACTGGACAAGCCGTTGTGTCCGTTGGACTGGAAGGCCACGGCCGGGAAGAAATCCATACGAAGATGGAAATTGACCGGACAGTTGGCTGGTTTACAAGCATGTATCCGATTGTCATCGAATGTAATGAAGATCTGCACGAAATGATTGTAACGACAAAGGAAATGCTGCGGAAAGTTCCGAATCATGGCCTGGGATACGGGGTGCTGAAGCAGGAGCTTCCGGATCTCGCAGCTGACATCCATTTTAATTATTTAGGACAAATGGATGCAGAAGCGAAAGATCACAGGATCCTGTTTAATTCGAGCGGAAAAAGCGCAGCAGATGAGAACGCTATGTTCCGTAAGATCAACATTAGCGGAGGTATCCTGCAGGAAATGTTGAAATTCACTATCACTTATGACAGAAGCAAATACTCAGCAAAAATAATGGGGCGTTTTGCCTCGATGCTTCAGGATTCCATGCGCACAATCATCCTGCATTGTTTGACAATGGATGAAGTTGCGGTGACCCTTTCGGACACGCATGCTTCAGATCTGTCTGAGGACGATTTGCAACTGATCAACTCTCTTTTTGATATCGAGTGAAATTACAATCGATAAAGGTGGCCGATATTCGACATGAGCCAAAGAAGTGTCATAAACCCGACAATTGCAAATATCTATTCTCTTACCCCGATGCAGGAGGGGATGCTGTACCACAAGCTTGCGCACGGAGAATCGACCAGTTATGTCATTCAAAATAGATTTGAATCGAGCGGGTATATTTCCGAAGCAACAACTCAGCAGGCTTTAAAGCTCCTTTTCATGAGGTATGAGGTTCTGAGGACGTCAATCGTATTTGAGAAGCTGGAAGCTCCAAGGCAAGTAATCCTAAGGAACAGGGAAGCTGAATATGAACGAATCGATTTGTCAGAATTGTGCGAAGCGGAGCAAGTCAGCCGATTGGATGAGGTAGCTCGACTGGATGTCGAGCGTGGCTTTGATCTGCAGCGGGATTCTCTGCTACGAATCAAGCTTATCGCATTAGGTCATGACAGATACAAAATGATTTGGACATTCCATCATATCATCATAGACGGCTGGTGCTTGTCGCTGCTATACGGCGATTTTAAACGTTATTATGATTTGCTTGAAATCGGAAGAAGTATGAGTGATTTGGAACGGATGATCGCTGGCGAAAAAAAGCGGACCGCGGAATATGGCGAATACCTCCAATGGCTGGAAAGGCAGGATAAAGAACTTGGCCTTTCCTATTGGGAGGAGCTGTTAGCAGATTATGATGAAACAGCTGACATCAAGCCGATGAAAAAGCCCCAACCCGTTGATGAGCATGTGTTAGAGAGCCGTATCGTGATGTCCAAAGGACAAACGCAAAGCCTGCTAGATCTGGCCAGTTCCAACCATGTCACAATTAATACGGTTACAGAGGCTGCGTGGGGGATCGTTCTTCAGGCATATAGCGGGACCAAGGATGTGGTATTTGGGAAGATTGTGTCAGGTAGACATGCAGATATCAGGGGAATCGAACAGATCGTGGGCTTATTTATTTCGACCATCCCTACTAGAGTCAGATGTGAAGAAGATACAACTGTTTCGAAACTTCTGAATGAGCTGCAGATACAGGGGATGAAGGGTAATGAATATTCTTACTGTCCACTTCCGCAAATTATGGGATTGACGAAACAGAAGTCCGATTTGGTTAAAGTTTTGTATGTATTTGAAAATTACGAGTTCGAAGAAGTTTTACTGATGGACGATGAAGACGGGATTCAATTACAGTTCGAATCGTCTAGGGAAAAGGTTAATTATGCAATCGTTCTGGTTGCAAGTCTTGAAGATGGTTATTTGAATCTGAAGATCATGTACGACCCCAGTGTGTTCGTGAAGGACGAAATCGAGAGCGTACTATCCAAAGTGCAAACCGTTTTATTGTCTCTTACAGCCAATCCGGCAGGTAGGGTCTCTGCAATTGAGACGATTACCCCAGAGGAGAAGGCCAGAATCCTTGGTGAGTTCAACGACACGACTGTCGAATACCCAAGGGACCGAACGGTAGTGGATATGTTCGAGGAGCAGGTGAGAAAAACACCTGATCATATAGCAGTAGTATTCGAGGATGAGCAGCTTACTTATGCTGAGTTGAACCGAAAGGCCAACCAACTGGCAAGGAAACTGCGTAAGATGGGCGTTAAGCCGGATGACTTCGTTGCCATTCTGGCAGAGCGGAGTATCGAGATGATTGTAGCGATTTATGGAATTCTGAAAGCGGGAGGGGCTTATGTACCATTAGACCCTACCTTTCCAGAAGACAGAATCGCATTCATGCTCCAGGATTGTCAGCCCAAAGCCATTCTTGTCTATCAGGCAGACCTGAAACTTAATGCGGGTATGCCAATAATCGATCTCGCAGAGATGGAGAATTGGGATGGGGAGTCCACAAACCCGGAAAAGGTAAACCAACCTGAGGATTTAGCTTATGTAATCTACACTTCGGGAACAACGGGTACACCGAAAGGGGTCTTGGTTAAACACAGTGGCGTTGTATCCTTCAGAACCTATTTGCTGGATACATATAGAGTAACAGAGCAAGATAATATTCTACAGTTTGCAAACTATATATTTGATGCTTCGGTTTGGGAAATGACTCTTTCCTTATTGGTAGGAGCCAGGCTGACGCTTCCAACACAAGCTATCATTTCAGACATTAGAAGATTTAATGAATTTGTAAAGCAAAGTGGAATAACTATCACATTATTACCACCGCAGTTTTATCTGCAGACTGACCTGCCGAGCGTAAACATAATAACGACGGGAGGATCAGCCTCAAGTCCGGAAGTTATAAAAAAATCTGGCGGCAGAGGCAGATATATAAATGCATTCGGACCAACGGAAAATACAGTCCAGGCCACACACTGGGAATATGACGGGAAAAGTGAAATACCGGAAAGTATCCCGATAGGCAAACCGATTTCAAACTCACAGATATATATACTGAATGGAATGAGTTTGTGCGGAATAGGGATCCCGGGAGAACTATGTATAGCCGGCGCGGGCTTAGCAAGAGGTTATCTGAACAGACCTGAGCTGACAGCGGAGAAATTTATCGATAATCCTTTTGGAGAAGGTAAGCTGTATCGTTCGGGAGATTTGGCTAGATGGCTGCCCGACGGCAACATCGAATACCAGGGTCGGATCGACGAGCAGGTCAAGATCAGAGGCTTCCGGATTGAACTGGGTGAAATTGAAAGTGCCATGCGACTTATAGAAGGGATTGTGGATGTAGCTGTCATCGCTGTCAAAGACAAATCAGGAGATTCTGCGATCTGTGCTTATTTTGTATCCGACACAGAAATGAGCGAGTCCGCACTTAAGAAGAACCTTGGAGCGTCGTTGCCGGAATATATGATCCCTGCATATATCATGCAAATTGACAGCATTCCGGTCACAAGAAGCGGAAAGGTCGATAAGCGGGCACTTCCACAAATCGAAGTAACGAGTACACGTGAATATGTTGCGCCGAGAAACGAAATCGAAGAAACACTGTGTCAGGTCTTTAGTCAGGTGCTGGGTGTTGAAAGGGTTGGAGCGGAGGATAGCTTCTTTGAACTTGGCGGAGACTCCATCAAAGCGATCCGCATCGTATCGAAGATGAGAAGCGCAGGGTACAGCATCTCCATTAAGGAGATCATGGGCAAATATACGGTGGAAGCAATCGCTCACGCGGTTGAGGCAGTCAGCGAAAACCACTATGAGCAAAATGAAGTGACAGGACCCGTGATCCCGACACCGATCATAGAGGCGTTTGCGTTGTGGCAGCTTCCCGCCCCGCAGCATTTCAACCAGGACATCATGCTGGAGATCGATCTTGATGATGAAGCCCAAATTCAAAAGGTGCTCACAGCTTTGGCTGTTCATCATGATATCATCCGGTCGGTCTATCGGAAGGGCCGCCTTGAAATTCTGAGCAGCCGCGAAAGCAAATTGTATGAGTTTAAGGTGTTTGATGTCCGGGGTGAAGCGCATGTGAGGGACCGGATCGAAGCCGCCTGTACCGAACTGCAGAGTAGTATGGATTTGGAACGGGGACCCCTGATGAAAGCGGCACTGTTCCGAACCGCCGGGAGGAACCTCCTCTTCCTCTGCTTGCACCATTTGATTGTGGACGGCGTTTCTTGGCGCATCCTGCAGGAAGACTTAAGCACGGCCTTGCAACAGGTGAAGGAAGGCAGGAGCATCTGCTTGCCGGCCAAGACGGCCTCCTTCAAGGAATGGGCGGAAGCTCTGGAGGCCTATAAAAGCAGCCGGCAGCTTCAAAAAGAACGGACTTATTGGGAAAAGGTCATGTCACAGATGGAACAGGGCCATATTGCAATTGATGAATATACCGATGATACCGGATTTGCCAGCCTGGAGATCACCTTGAGTAAAGAAGAAACGGAGCAGTTGGTTCACCGGGCAGGCAGGGCATTTAACACTGAAATAAATGACCTGTTGATCAGCGCCATCGGTATGTCTGTACAAAGGCTGACTGGACAAGCCGTTGTGTCCGTTGGACTGGAAGGCCACGGCCGGGAAGAAATCCATACGAAGATGGAAATTGACCGGACAGTTGGCTGGTTTACAAGCATGTATCCGATTGTCATCGAATGTAATGAAGATCTGCACGAAATGATTGTAACGACAAAGGAAATGCTGCGGAAAGTTCCGAATCATGGCCTGGGATACGGGGTGCTGAAGCAGGAGCTTCCGGATCTCGCAGCTGACATCCATTTTAATTATTTAGGACAAATGGATGCAGAAGCGAAAGATCACAGGATCCTGTTTAATTCGAGCGGAAAAAGCGCAGCAGATGAGAACGCTATGTTCCGTAAGATCAACATTAGCGGAGGTATCCTGCAGGAAATGTTGAAATTCACTATCACTTATGACAGAAGCAAATACTCAGCAAAAATAATGGGGCGTTTTGCCTCGATGCTTCAGGATTCCATGCGCACAATCATCCTGCATTGTTTGACAATGGATGAAGTTGCGGTGACCCTTTCGGACACGCATGCTTCAGATCTGTCTGAGGACGATTTGCAACTGATCAACTCTCTTTTTGATATCGAGTGAAATTACAATCGATAAAGGTGGCCGATATTCGACATGAGCCAAAGAAGTGTCATAAACCCGACAATTGCAAATATCTATTCTCTTACCCCGATGCAGGAGGGGATGCTGTACCACAAGCTTGCGCACGGAGAATCGACCAGTTATGTCATTCAAAATAGATTTGAATCGAGCGGGTATATTTCCGAAGCAACAACTCAGCAGGCTTTAAAGCTCCTTTTCATGAGGTATGAGGTTCTGAGGACGTCAATCGTATTTGAGAAGCTGGAAGCTCCAAGGCAAGTAATCCTAAGGAACAGGGAAGCTGAATATGAACGAATCGATTTGTCAGAATTGTGCGAAGCGGAGCAAGTCAGCCGATTGGATGAGGTAGCTCGACTGGATGTCGAGCGTGGCTTTGATCTGCAGCGGGATTCTCTGCTACGAATCAAGCTTATCGCATTAGGTCATGACAGATACAAAATGATTTGGACATTCCATCATATCATCATAGACGGCTGGTGCTTGTCGCTGCTATACGGCGATTTTAAACGTTATTATGATTTGCTTGAAATCGGAAGAAGTATGAGTGATTTGGAACGGATGATCGCTGGCGAAAAAAAGCGGACCGCGGAATATGGCGAATACCTCCAATGGCTGGAAAGGCAGGATAAAGAACTTGGCCTTTCCTATTGGGAGGAGCTGTTAGCAGATTATGATGAAACAGCTGACATCAAGCCGATGAAAAAGCCCCAACCCGTTGATGAGCATGTGTTAGAGAGCCGTATCGTGATGTCCAAAGGACAAACGCAAAGCCTGCTAGATCTGGCCAGTTCCAACCATGTCACAATTAATACGGTTACAGAGGCTGCGTGGGGGATCGTTCTTCAGGCATATAGCGGGACCAAGGATGTGGTATTTGGGAAGATTGTGTCAGGTAGACATGCAGATATCAGGGGAATCGAACAGATCGTGGGCTTATTTATTTCGACCATCCCTACTAGAGTCAGATGTGAAGAAGATACAACTGTTTCGAAACTTCTGAATGAGCTGCAGATACAGGGGATGAAGGGTAATGAATATTCTTACTGTCCACTTCCGCAAATTATGGGATTGACGAAACAGAAGTCCGATTTGGTTAAAGTTTTGTATGTATTTGAAAATTACGAGTTCGAAGAAGTTTTACTGATGGACGATGAAGACGGGATTCAATTACAGTTCGAATCGTCTAGGGAAAAGGTTAATTATGCAATCGTTCTGGTTGCAAGTCTTGAAGATGGTTATTTGAATCTGAAGATCATGTACGACCCCAGTGTGTTCGTGAAGGACGAAATCGAGAGCGTACTATCCAAAGTGCAAACCGTTTTATTGTCTCTTACAGCCAATCCGGCAGGTAGGGTCTCTGCAATTGAGACGATTACCCCAGAGGAGAAGGCCAGAATCCTTGGTGAGTTCAACGACACGACTGTCGAATACCCAAGGGACCGAACGGTAGTGGATATGTTCGAGGAGCAGGTGAGAAAAACACCTGATCATATAGCAGTAGTATTCGAGGATGAGCAGCTTACTTATGCTGAGTTGAACCGAAAGGCCAACCAACTGGCAAGGAAACTGCGTAAGATGGGCGTTAAGCCGGATGACTTCGTTGCCATTCTGGCAGAGCGGAGTATCGAGATGATTGTAGCGATTTATGGAATTCTGAAAGCGGGAGGGGCTTATGTACCGTTAGACCCTACCTTTCCAGAGGACAGAATCGCATTCATGCTCCAGGATAGCCAGCCCAAAGCCATTCTTGTCTATCAGGCAGACCTGAAATTTAATGCGGGTATGCCAATAATCGATCTCGCAGAGAGGGAGAATTGGGAGGGGGAGTCCACAAACCCGGGAAAGGTAAACCAACCTGAGGATTTAGCTTATGTAATCTACACTTCGGGAACAACGGGTACACCGAAAGGGGTCTTGGTTAAACACAGTGGCGTTGTATCCTTCAGAACCTATTTACTGGATACATATAGAGTAACAGAGCAAGATAATATTCTACAGTTTGCAAACTATATATTTGATGCTTCGGTTACGGAAATGACTCTTTCCTTATTGGTAGGAGCCAGGCTGACGCTTCCAACACAAGCTATCATTTCAGACATTAGAAGATTTAATGAATTTGTAAAGCAAAGTGGAATAACTATGACAGTATTACCACCGCAGTTTTATCTGCTGACTGATCTACCGAGCGTAAACGTAATAACGACGGCAGGATCGACCTCAAGTCCAGAAGTTATAAAAAAATCTGGCGGCAGAGGCAGATATATAAATGCATTCGGACCAACGGAAAATACAGTCCAGGCCACACACTGGGAATATGACGGAAAAAGTGAAATACCGGAAAGTATCCCGATAGGCAAACCGATTTCAAACTCACAGATATATATACTGAATGGAATGAGTTTGTGCGGAATAGGGGTCCCGGGAGAACTGTGTATAGCCGGCGCTGGCTTAGCAAGAGGTTATCTGAACAGACCTGAGCTGACAGCGGAGAAATTTATCGATAATCCTTTTGGAGAAGGTAAGCTGTATCGTTCGGGAGACTTGGCTAGATGGCTGCCCGACGGCAACATCGAATACCAGGGTCGGATCGACGAGCAGGTCAAAATCAGAGGCTTCCGGATTGAACTGGGTGAAATTGAAAGTGCCATGCGACATATAGAAGGGATTGTGGATGTAGCTGTCATCGCTGCCAAAGACAAATCAGGAGATTCTGCGATCTGTGCTTATTTTGTATCCGACACAGAAATGAGCGAGTCCGCACTTAAGAAGAACCTTGGAGCGTCGTTGCCGGAATATATGATCCCTGCATACTTCATGCAAATTGACAGCATTCCGGTCACAAGAAGCGGAAAGGTCGATAAGCGGGCACTTCCAGAAATCGAAGTAACGAGTACACGTGAATATGTTGCGCCGAGAAACGAAATCGAAGAAACACTGTGTCAGGTCTTTAGTCAGGTGCTGGGTGTTGAAAGGGTTGGCGCGGAGGATAGCTTCTTTGAACTTGGCGGAGACTCCATCAAAGCGATCCGCATCGTATCGAAGATGAGAAGCGCAGGGTACAGCATCTCCATTAAGGAGATCATGGGCAAATATACGGTGGAAGCGATCGCTCACGCGGTTGAGGCAGTCAGCGAAAACCACTATGAGCAAAATGAAGTGACAGGACCCGTGATCCCGACACCGATCATAGAGGCGTTTGCGTTGTGGCAGCTTCCCGCCCCGCAGCATTTCAACCAGGACATCATGCTGGAGATCGATCTTGATGATGAAGCCCAAATTCAAAAGGTGCTCACAGCTTTGGCTGTTCATCATGATATCATCCGGTCGGTCTATCGGAAGGGCCGCCTTGAAATTCTGAGCAGCCGCGAAAGCAAATTGTATGAGTTTAAGGTGTTTGATGTCCGGGGTGAAGCGCATGTGAGGGACCGGATCGAAGCCGCCTGTACCGAACTGCAGAGTAGTATGGATTTGGAACGGGGACCCCTGATGAAAGCGGCACTGTTCCGAACCGCCGGGAGGAACCTCCTCTTCCTCTGCTTGCACCATTTGATTGTGGACGGCGTTTCTTGGCGCATCCTGCAGGAAGACTTAAGCACGGCCTTGCAACAGGTGAAGGAAGGCAGGAGCATCTGCTTGCCGGCCAAGACGGCCTCCTTCAAGGAATGGGCGGAAGCTCTGGAGGCCTATAAAAGCAGCCGGCAGCTTCAAAAAGAACGGACTTATTGGGAAAAGGTCATGTCACAGATGGAACAGGGCCATATTGCAATTGATGAATATACCGATGATACCGGATTTGCCAGCCTGGAGATCACCTTGAGTAAAGAAGAAACGGAGCAGTTGGTTCACCGGGCAGGAAGGGCATTTAACACTGAAATAAATGACCTGTTGATCAGCGCCATCGGTATGTCTGTACAAAGGCTGACTGGACAAGCTGTTGTGTCCGTTGGACTGGAGGGCCACGGCCGGGAAGAAATCCATACGAAGATGGAAATTGACCGGACAGTTGGCTGGTTTACAAGCATGTATCCGATTGTCATCGAATGTAATGAAAATCTGCACGAAATGATTGTAGCAACAAAGGAAATGCTGCGGAAAGTTCCGAATCATGGCCTGGGATACGGGGTTCTGAAGCAGGAGCTTCCGGATCTCTCGGCTGACATCCAGTTTAATTATTTAGGACAAATGGATGCCGAGGCTAAAGACGGTAAGCTGAGCTTCTTTTCCGCAGGAAAAAGCTCAGCAGATGAAAATATCTTACCGGGAAAAGTGAGCTTTAACGGATATATTTCCGGGGGCCGGCTCAGCCTGACCTTAGCCTATGACAAAGACCTGTATTCTGGCGTACGGATGGAAAAGTTCACATCCCTGTACAAACAAAGTCTGCTTGAGATCATTGAGTATTGTCTCCTGCAAAAGGAAACGGTCAAGACCCCTTCGGATTATTCTGTATCCGATTTAACGGGCAAGGATTTATCCGTTATACAGAACCGTTTCGAGAGAACGTCGCGGATCGAGGATATTTACGCCCTTACCCCACTGCAGGGGGGGATGCTATTCCACGACATTGCCGATAAGGAATCCACGAATTATATCATCCAGAGTATATTTTCTATCGGAAGCGATGTTGAAGAAGAATATATTAAGCAGGCCCTGCAATTGCTTGCCCTGAGGCATGATGTATTGCGAACGGCGATTGTGCACGAAAACCTCTCCAAGCCGAGACAGGTGCTGCTGCATGACAGGGAAATCGGGTATGAAAGAACGGATCTGTCGGGACTTGAGCAACCTGAGCAAGCGGAAAGAATCGCCGCCATAGCGGAAGGCCATATCAAACGTGGATTTAGCTTGGAGCAAGATCCGCTGCTACGGGTTCATTATCTTAGGATTAGCGAAGGCACTCACAAATTGATTTGGAATCATCACCATATCATCTTGGACGGCTGGTGCTTGTCCTTGCTGTACGGAGATTTCAACAAATTCTATAGGATGTTGAACGAAGGCAGCAGCCGGGATGTTCTGGAACAGATGGTGATGGAGGAAAAGAAACAGAACGCTTCCTATGGGGAGTATATCGAATGGCTGGAGAAGCAGGATCAGGAACTAGGGCTGTCCTATTGGGAGAAGTTGCTGAGCGATTATGAGGAAACGGCCGAGATCAAACCGGTGACGAAGCCCCCAGTAACGGAGCTGCAAGTTCAGCGGGAAGTCGTCAAGGTAGCTGGCGAGACCAGTAAAATGCTTTTCCAGGCCGCCGCGACCCATCAATTGACTGCCAATACTTTGGTAGAGGCTGCATGGGGAATCGTTTTGCAGGTATACAGCGGTACCAGGGATGTCGTATTTGGGAAAATTGTTTCAGGTCGTCAGGCAAATGTGCGAGGCATCGAGAGTATTATCGGATTGTTTATCAATACCATTCCGACCAGAGTCAAAGGCAGCGAGGACATGACCGTAATGGAGCTGCTCAAGAATCTCCAGAAGCAAGGGATCGAGAGCGACCCATATTCATATTGCTCCCTCGCTGAAATTCAGTCTTCAAGCCAGCAGAAGAATCACCTGATCAAAGTGCTTTATGTATATGAAAACTACTTTATTGATGAAGAAAAGCTGAAGGCTGGGGAAGGCGGGCTCTCGTTTAAACTGGAGTCGTCCAGAGAGCAGACCAACTACGACATAACTTTGTGTGCGTATCAAGATGAAGAGCGTCTGGTATTTGATCTTCTTTATAATCCTAATGTATATGCCAAGGAAGAAATTCTGAGCATTCTAGCAAGAATTGAAAAAGTGTTGCAGGCCATTGGTGAAAATCCTAACCGGAAATTGTCCGAGATCGAGACGATTACCGAACAGGAGAAACTCCAAATCCTCAGCGGATTCAATGATACGGCTGTTGAGTATGCACGAGATCGGACCGTCGTAGATTTGTTTGAGGAGCAGGTGATAAAAACACCTGATCATATAGCAGTAGTATTCGAGGATGAGCAGCTTACTTATGCTGAGTTGAACCGAAAGGCCAACCAACTGGCAAGGAAACTGCGTAAGATGGGCGTTAAGCCGGATGACTTCGTTGCCATTCTGGCAGAGCGGAGTATCGAGATGATTGTAGCGATTTATGGAATTCTGAAAGCGGGAGGGGCTTATGTACCGTTAGACCCTACCTTTCCAGAGGACAGAATCGCATTCATGCTCCAGGATAGCCAGCCCAAAGTCATTCTTGTCTACCAGGCAGACCTGGAATTTAACGCGGGTATGCCAATAATCGATCTCGCAGAGAGAGAGAATTGGGGTGGGGTGTCTACAAACCCGAAAAAGATAAACCAACCTGAGGATTTAGCTTATGTAATCTACACTTCGGGAACAACGGGTACACCGAAAGGGGTCTTGGTTAAGCACAGTGGCGTTGCATCTTTGAGAACCCATTTGCTGGATACATATAGAGTAACAGAGCAAGATAATATTCTACAGTTTGCAAACTATATATTTGATGCTTCGGTTTGGGAAATGACTCTTTCCTTATTGGTAGGAGCCAGGCTGACGCTTCCAACACAAGCTATCATTTCAGACATTAGAAGATTTAATGAATTTGTAAAGCAAAGTGGAATAACTATGACAGTATTACCACCGCAGTTTTATCTGCTGACTGACCTACCGAGCGTAAACGTAATAACGACGGCAGGATCAGCCTCAAGTCCGGAAGTTATAAAAAAATCTGGCGGCAGAGGCAGATATATAAATGCATTCGGACCAACGGAAAATACAGTCCAGGCCACACACTGGGAATATGACGGGAAAAGTGAAATACCGGAAAGTATCCCGATAGGCAAACCGATTTCAAACTCACAGATATATATACTGAATGGAATGAGTTTGTGCGGAATAGGGGTCCCGGGAGAACTGTGTATAGCCGGCGCGGGCTTAGCAAGAGGTTATCTGAACAGACCTGAGCTAACAGCGGAGAAATTTATCGATAATCCTTTTGGAGAAGGTAAGCTGTATCGTTCGGGAGACTTGGCTAGATGGCTGCCCGACGGCAACATCGAATACCAGGGTCGGATCGACGAGCAGGTCAAAATCAGAGGCTTCCGGATTGAACTGGGTGAAATTGAAAGTGCCATGCGACATATAGAAGGGATTGTGGATGTAGCTGTCATCGCTGCCAAAGACAAATCAGGAGATTCTGCGATCTGTGCTTATTTTGTATCCGACACAGAAATGAGCGAGTCCGCACTTAAGAAGAACCTTGGAGCGTCGTTGCCGGAATATATGATCCCTGCATACTTCATGCAAATTGACAGCATTCCGGTCACAAGAAGCGGAAAGGTCGATAAGCGGGCACTTCCAGAAATCGAAGTAACGAGTACACGTGAATATGTTGCGCCGAGAAACGAAATCGAAGAAACACTGTGTCAGGTCTTTAGTCAGGTGCTGGGTGTTGAAAGGGTTGGCGCGGAGGATAGCTTCTTTGAACTTGGCGGAGACTCCATCAAAGCGATCCGCATCGTATCGAAGATGAGAAGCGCAGGGTACAGCATCTCCATTAAGGAGATCATGGGCAAATATACGGTGGAAGCGATCGCTCACGCGGTTGAGGCAGTCAGCGAAAACCACTATGAGCAAAATGAAGTGACAGGACCCGTGATCCCGACACCGATCATAGAGGCGTTTGCGTTGTGGCAGCTTCCCGCCCCGCAGCATTTCAACCAGGACATCATGCTGGAGATCGATCTTGATGATGAAGCCCAAATTCAAAAGGTGCTCACTGCTTTGGCTGTTCATCATGATATCATCCGGTCGGTCTATCGGAAGGGCCGCCTTGAAATTCTGAGCAGCCGCGAAAGCAAATTGTATGAGTTTAAGGTGTTTGATGTCCGGGGTGAAGCGCATGTGAGGGACCGGATCGAAGCCGCCTGTACCGGGCTGCAGAGTAGTATGGATTTGGAACGGGGACCCCTGATGAAAGCGGCACTGTTCCGAACCGCCGGGAGGAACCTCCTCTTCCTCTGCTTGCACCATTTGATTGTGGACGGCGTTTCTTGGCGCATCCTGCAGGAAGACTTAAGCACGGCTTTGCAACAGGTGAAGGAAGGCAGGAGCATCTGCTTGCCGGCCAAGACGGCCTCCTTCAAGGAATGGGCGGAAGCTCTGGAGGCCTATAAAAGCAGCCGGCAGCTTCAAAAAGAACGGACTTATTGGGAAAAGGTCATGTCACAGATGGAACAGGGCCATATTGCAATTGATGAATATACCGATGATACCGGATTTGCCAGCCTGGAGATTACCTTGAGTAAAGAAGAAACGGAGCAGTTGGTTCACCGGGCAGGCAGGGCATTTAACACTGAAATAAATGACCTGCTGATCAGCGCCATCGGTATGTCTGTACAAAGGCTGACTGGACAAGCCGTTGTGTCCGTTGGACTGGAAGGCCACGGCCGGGAAGAAATCCATACGAAGATGGAAATTGACCGGACAGTTGGCTGGTTTACAAGCATGTATCCGATTGTCATCGAATGTAATGAAGATCTGCACGAAATGATTGTAACGACAAAGGAAATGCTGCGGAAAGTTCCGAATCATGGCCTGGGATACGGGGTGCTGAAGCAGGAGCTTCCGGATCTCGCAGCTGACATCCAGTTTAATTATTTAGGACAAATGGATGCCGAGGCCAAAGACGGTAAGCTGAGCTTCTTTTCCGCAGGAAAAAGCTCAGCAGATGAAAATATCTTACCGGGAAAAGTAAGCTTTAACGGATATATTTCCGGGGGCCGGCTCAGCCTGACCTTAGCCTATGACAAAGGCCTGTACTCTGGCGTACGGATGGAAAAGTTCACATCCCTGTACAAACAAAGTCTGCTTGAGATCATTGAGTATTGTCTCCTGCTAAAGGAAACGGTCAAGACCCCTTCGGATTATTCTGTATCCGATTTAACGGGCAAGGATTTATCCGTTATACAGAACCGTTTCGAGAGAACGTCGCGGATTGAGGATATTTACGCCCTTACCCCACTGCAGGGGGGGATGCTATTCCACGACATTGCCGATAAGGAATCCACGAATTATATCATCCAGAGCATATTTTCTATCGGAAGCGATGTTGAAGAAGAATATATTAAGCAGGCCCTGCAATTGCTTGCCCTGAGGCATGATGTATTGCGAACGGCGATTGTGCACGAAAACCTCTCCAAGCCAAGACAGGTGCTGCTGCATGACAGGGAAATCGGGTATGAAAGAACGGATCTGTCGGGACTTGAGCAACCTGAGCAAGCGGAAAGAATCGCCGCCATAGCGGAAGGCCATATCAAACGTGGATTTAACTTGGAGCAAGATCCGCTGCTACGGGTTCAATACCTTAGAGCTAGCGAGGGCACTCACAAATTGATTTGGAATTATCACCATATCATCTTGGACGGCTGGTGCTTGTCCTTGCTGTACGGAGATTTCAACAGATTCTATAGGATGTTGAACGAAGGCAGCAGCCGGGATGATCTGGAACAGATGGTGATGGAGGAAAAGAAACAGAACGCTTCCTATGGGGAGTATATCGAATGGCTGGAGAAGCAGGATCAGGAACTAGGGCTGTCCTATTGGGAGAAGTTGCTGAGTGATTATGAGGAAACGGCCGAGATCAAACCGGTGACGAAGCCCCCAGTAACGGAGCTGCAAGTTCAGCGGGAAGTCGTCAAGGTAGCTGGCGAGACCAGTAAAATGCTATTCCAGGCCGCCGCGACCCATCAATTGACTGCCAATACTTTGGTAGAGGCTGCATGGGGAATCGTTTTGCAGGCATACAGCGGTACCAGGGATGTCGTATTTGGGAAAATTGTTTCAGGTCGTCAGGCAAATGTGCGAGGCATCGAGAGCATTATCGGATTGTTTATCAATACCATTCCGACCAGAGTCAAAGGCAGCGAGGACATGACCGCAATGGAGCTGCTCAAGAACCTTCAGAAGCAAGGGATCGAGAGCGACCCATATTCATATTGCTCCCTCGCTGAAATTCAGTCTTCAAGCCAGCAGAAGAATCACCTGATCAAAGTGCTTTATGTATATGAAAACTACTTTATTGATGAAGAAAAGCTGAAGGTTGGGGAAGGCGGGCTCTCGTTTAAACTGGAGTCGTCCAGAGAGCAGACCAACTACGACATAACTTTGTGTGCGTATCAAGATGAAGAGCGTCTGGTATTTGATCTTCTTTATAATCCTAATGTATATGCCAAGGAAGAAATTCTGAGCATTCTAGCAAGAATTGAAAAAGTGTTGCAGGCCATTGGTGAAAATCCTAACCGGAAATTGTCCGAGATCGAGACGATTACCGAACAGGAGAAACTCCAAATCCTCAGCGAATTCAATGATACGGCTGTTGAGTATGCACGAGACCGGACTGTCGTAGATGTGTTTGAAGAGCAGGTTAGGAAATTCCCTGAAAAAACGGCAGTTGCTTTTGGGGAGCAGCTAATGACTTATGCTGAACTGAACCAAAAGGCCAATCAACTGGCAGGCAAACTGCGTGAGTTAGGTGTAAAACCAGATGATCTTGTAGCTATTTTAGTTGAGCGTAGAATTGAGACGATTATCGGTATTTGCGGAATTCTAAAAGCAGGAGGGGCTTATGTCCCAATCGATCCGATGTATCCGGAAGATCGAATTCAGTATATCTTGAAGGACTGCCAGTCTAAAGTGGTGCTCATTTGCAACTCAGAACTCGAAACGGAATTATCTGTCATAGATCTTGCAGATCATAAGATTTGGGAAGGTGCGGCAAATAATCCGGTAAATGTGAATAAATCTGGGGATTTAGCGTATTGCATCTATACTTCTGGCACAACCGGTAAGCCGAAAGGCAGCCTGATCGAGCATAAAAGCATCATTCGATTGGTCACGAATACTAACTATGTGGAACTGGATGAAAAGAGAGTAATCTTGCAAACGGGATCTATGTCCTTTGACGCATCCACGTTTGAAATGTGGGGAGCACTCCTTCATGGGGGGACTCTGGTGCTTGCATCTCAGGAGGTAATCACCGACAACAAGAGTCTGAAAGAGCACATACTCCGTTATCAAGTGAGCACGATGTGGATTACAGCATCTTTGTACAACTTAATGATTCAGACGGATGTCGAGATGTTTGACAGTCTAAACGAATTGTTGATTGGTGGAGAGAGGCTCTCGGAAGAACATGTGAGAATGTTAAAAAACCGGAAGAATCAGGTTAAATTGATCAACGGTTACGGGCCGACAGAAAACACAACATTTACAACAACTTATGAAATTCCTGAGTGCTTTGAGCTGATTCCGATCGGCAAACCGATTGCCAATACGCAAGTCTACATTCTAAATCAGAATAGACTCTGCGGAATTGGTATCCCCGGGGAGCTCTGCATCGCGGGCGATGGTCTGATGAGAGGATACCTGAACAAGCCGGAATTAACAGCCGAGAAGTTGATCACCAATCCGTTTGGAGCCGGCAAACTGTATCGTACCGGAGATTTGGCAAGATGGTTGCCTAATGGAAACATTGAATACTTAGGACGAATTGACGAACAGGTTAAGATCAGGGGCTTCCGAATTGAGCTGGGTGAAATCGAAAGTACACTCAGAAAGATCGATTTGATGCAAGATGCGGTTGTGCTTGCACAAGAAGATACTTCGGGAGAGATGGCCCTCTTCGCTTATCTGGTATCCGATACGCCGATCCGCTTGCCGGATATCCGGGATACTCTTAACAAAATATTGCCTTCTTACATGATTCCGGCTCATATGATGCAGATCGACAGTATTCCGGTCACTCCAAATGGAAAGTTGGACAGAAGAGCACTTCCGGAGATAGTAGCAAGCAGCCAACACGAATATGTTGCGCCGAGAAACGAAATCGAAGAAACGCTGTGTCAGGTCTTTAGTCAGGTGCTGGGTGTTGAAAGGGTTGGCGCGGAGGATAGCTTCTTTGAACTTGGCGGAGATTCCATCAAAGCGATCCGCATCGTATCGAAGATGAGAAGCGCAGGGTACAGCATCTCCGTTAAGGAGATCATGGGCAAATATACGGTGGAAGCGATCGCTCACGCGGTTGAGGCAGTCAGCGAAAACCACTATGAGCAAAATGAAGTGACAGGACCCGTGATCCCGACACCGATCATAGAGGCGTTTGCGTTGTGGCAGCTTCCCGCCCCGCAGCATTTCAACCAGGACATCATGCTGGAGATCGATCTTGATGATGAAGCCCAAATTCAAAAGGTGCTCACAGCTTTGGCTGTTCATCATGATATCATCCGGTCGGTCTATCGGAAGGGCCGCCTTGAAATTCTGAGCAGCCGCGAAAGCAAATTGTATGAGTTTAAGGTGTTTGATGTCCGGGGTGAAGCGCATGTGAGGGACCGGATCGAAGCCGCCTGTACCGGGCTGCAGAGTAGTATGGATTTGGAACGGGGACCCCTGATGAAAGCGGCACTGTTCCGAACCGCCGGGAGGAACCTCCTCTTCCTCTGCTTGCACCATTTGATTGTGGACGGCGTTTCTTGGCGCATCCTGCAGGAAGACTTAAGGACGGCTTTGCAACAGGTGAAGGAAGGCAGGAGCATCTGCTTGCCGGCCAAGACGGCCTCCTTCAAGGAATGGGCGGAAGCTCTGGAGGCCTATAAAAGCAGCCGGCAGCTTCAAAAAGAACGGACTTATTGGGAAAAGGTCATGTCACAGATGGAACAGGGCCATATTGCAATTGATGAATATACCGATGATACCGGATTTGCCAGCCTGGAGATTACCTTGAGTAAAGAAGAAACGGAGCAGTTGGTTCACCGGGCAGGCAGGGCATTTAACACTGAAATAAATGACCTGCTGATCAGCGCCATCGGTATGTCTGTACAAAGGCTGACTGGACAAGCCGTTGTGTCCGTTGGACTGGAAGGCCACGGCCGGGAAGAAATCCATACGAAGATGGAAATTGACCGGACAGTTGGCTGGTTTACAAGCATGTATCCGATTGTCATCGAATGTAATGAAGATCTGCACGAAATGATTGTAACGACAAAGGAAATGCTGCGGAAAGTTCCGAATCATGGCCTGGGATACGGGGTGCTGAAGCAGGAGCTTCCGGATCTCGCAGCTGACATCCAGTTTAATTATTTAGGACAAATGGATGCCGAGGCCAAAGACGGTAAGCTGAGCTTCTTTTCCGCAGGAAAAAGCTCAGCAGATGAAAATATCTTACCGGGAAAAGTAAGCTTTAACGGATATATTTCCGGGGGCCGGCTCAGCCTGACCTTAGCCTATGACAAAGGCCTGTACTCTGGCGTACGGATGGAAAAGTTCACATCCCTGTACAAACAAAGTCTGCTTGAGATCATTGAGTATTGTCTCCTGCTAAAGGAAACAGTGAAGACCCCTTCGGATTATTCTGTATCCGATTTAACGGGCAAGGATTTATCCGTTATACAGAACCGTTTCGAGAGAACGTCGCGGATTGAGGATATTTACGCCCTTACCCCACTGCAGGGGGGGATGCTATTCCACGACATTGCCGATAAGGAATCCACGAATTATATCATCCAGAGCATATTTTCTATCGGAAGCGATGTTGAAGAAGAATATATTAAGCAGGCCCTGCAATTGCTTGCCCTGAGGCATGATGTATTGCGAACGGCGATTGTGCACGAAAACCTCTCCAAGCCAAGACAGGTGCTGCTGCATGACAGGGAAATCGGGTATGAAAGAACGGATCTGTCGGGACTTGAGCAACCTGAGCAAGCGGAAAGAATCGCCGCCATAGCGGAAGGCCATATCAAACGTGGATTTAACTTGGAGCAAGATCCGCTGCTACGGGTTCAATACCTTAGAGCTAGCGAGGGCACTCACAAATTGATTTGGAATTATCACCATATCATCTTGGACGGCTGGTGCTTGTCCTTGCTGTACGGAGATTTCAACAGATTCTATAGGATGTTGAACGAAGGCAGCAGCCGGGATGATCTGGAACAGATGGTGATGGAGGAAAAGAAACAGAACGCTTCCTATGGGGAGTATATCGAATGGCTGGAGAAGCAGGATCAGGAACTAGGGCTGTCCTATTGGGAGAAGTTGCTGAGTGATTATGAGGAAACGGCCGAGATCAAACCGGTGACGAAGCCCCCAGTAACGGAGCTGCAAGTTCAGCGGGAAGTCGTCAAGGTAGCTGGCGAGACCAGTAAAATGCTATTCCAGGCCGCCGCGACCCATCAATTGACTGCCAATACTTTGGTAGAGGCTGCATGGGGAATCGTTTTGCAGGCATACAGCGGTACCAGGGATGTCGTATTTGGGAAAATTGTTTCAGGTCGTCAGGCAAATGTGCGAGGCATCGAGAGCATTATCGGATTGTTTATCAATACCATTCCGACCAGAGTCAAAGGCAGCGAGGACATGACCGCAATGGAGCTGCTCAAGAACCTTCAGAAGCAAGGGATCGAGAGCGACCCATATTCATATTGCTCCCTCGCTGAAATTCAGTCTTCAAGCCAGCAGAAGAATCACCTGATCAAAGTGCTTTATGTATATGAAAACTACTTTATTGATGAAGAAAAGCTGAAGGTTGGGGAAGGCGGGCTCTCGTTTAAACTGGAGTCGTCCAGAGAGCAGACCAACTACGACATAACTTTGTGTGCGTATCAAGATGAAGAGCGTCTGGTATTTGATCTTCTTTATAATCCTAATGTATATGCCAAGGAAGAAATTCTGAGCATTCTAGCAAGAATTGAAAAAGTGTTGCAGGCCATTGGTGAAAATCCTAACCGGAAATTGTCCGAGATCGAGACGATTACCGAACAGGAGAAACTCCAAATCCTCAGCGAATTCAATGATACGGCTGTTGAGTATGCACGAGACCGGACTATCGTAGATTTATTTGAGGAGCAGGTTAAGAAAACACCTGATGAGATTGCAGTCGTTTTTCAGGAAGATCGACTGACGTATGCGGAACTAAACCGGAAAGTTAATCAAGTAGCATGGAAACTCCGCAGACTGGGGATAAGACCAGATGACCGAGTCGCCATCATGACCGAGCGTAGTATCGAGATGATCGTCGGGATCTATGGAATCATGAAGGCGGGCGGTGCCTATGTACCGATAGATCCTACTTTTCCAGAAGAGCGTATCCAGTTTATTCTGGAGGATTGTCGACCCAAAGCGGTGCTTCTTTACAAAACGGATTTAAATACTGAACTTTCTGTTCTCGATCTTGCAGACCGTTCGATTTGGGAAAGTATGTATGAAGATCTGGATAAAGTAAACAAGCCCGATGATTTGGCCTATGTCATTTATACCTCGGGAACTACTGGTCAGCCTAAGGGTGTCATGCTGCAGCATCAGGGCATTACAGCCATGCGTATCTATCTGAAGAATCTATACCAAGTAACCGATCAAGACAACGTTCTGCAATTTTCCAACTATGTCTTTGACGCTGCAGTGTGGGAAATGACGTTGTCACTCCTGCTTGGTGCAAGGTTGACGTTAATCACGAAAGAGATAATTGCGGACACCGGAAGATTTAATGAGTTTGTGAACCAGAGTGGCATCACGTTGACCTTGTTGCCGCCACAGTACTATTTGCAGACTCAGCTTACAGGTTTGAAGGTACTCACGACCGGCGGTTCGGCATCAAATGCAGCAATTATTCAAAAGGCGGGCAGCCTTTGCAGATATGTCAATGCCTATGGACCGACAGAAAACACAGTACTAGCTACGCACTGGGAATATGACGGAAAGAGTGACATCCCGCATCCGGTCCCGATAGGCCGGCCGATCTCTAATGTACAAGCCTATATTATGAACGGAATGAATTTATGCGGAATCGGGATACCAGGTGAATTGTGTTTTGCAGGAGATGGTATAGCTCGAGGGTACCTGAATATGCCGGAATTAACAGCCGAAAAATTTATTGCCAATCCATTTGGAGCCGGCAAACTATATCGGAGCGGAGACTTGGCCCGATGGCTGCCTGATGGAAACATCGAATATCTAGGACGAATCGACGAGCAGGTCAAGATCAGAGGGTTCCGAATTGAGTTGGCTGAAATCGAAAGTGTGATGCGTAAGCTGGAACACATCGTTGATGCAGTGGTAATCGCAAGAAAAGATGACCGTGAAGACAAAACTATTCAAGCCTATGTGATATCCGATGTTCAGGTTAATCCGACCGAGATCAAGAATGCACTCAAAGGTGTACTACCAGGATACATGATTCCTGCCTTTATCATGCAGATTGATAGTCTTCCAGTTACCAGAAGCGGCAAGTTGGATAAAAATGCATTGCCTATGCCTGACTTAGATCTCTTCCGTAAGACCAATCGATTTGTGGCTGCTAATAATGAATGTGAACATATCCTGAGTAATATCTGGAGAAGTATACTTCATTTCAACGAAATCGGCATTGACGATAACTTTTTCGATTTAGGTGGAAATTCCTTGCTGATCACCGTCATGCTTTCACAAATTGAAGAGCAGTACCCTGGGATTGTAAAAGTTGGTGATGTATTTGCAAATCCAACCATTGCACAGCTTGCCGCACATATTGAAATGAGCAGTTTGGAAACTATGTCTTGCTCGCAGATTTCGTTCCCTGATTCTTACTTTAAACAGTCCAACAAAGTGCTTCATGATTCTATCATCAGATTCACGGACAGCGGAAGCTTGTATCAGAGTATTAAAGCAATGCATGATACCGATGAATTCAAACTATATGAATTTCTGTTGTTCTCTTACAGCTATTTGTTGTTTGATGCGACTGGCCAGCAACAACTTGCGGTATGTACTGTCAATCAAAAGGACTACGTCTCCTTTGAAGTAAAAGCTGAAGAAGACCTGAATGTTCTTATGGAGACTGTCCATCAGAATTATCAGGATGCGACTAAATTCCAGAGAGCGAAGATCCACATCAAAAGCACGGAAAAAGGTTTGATGCCAATTTTTCTCTACCGATTCAGTGGTAACGAATTATACAAGGACTATTATGATTTCTCCCTTTCCTTTGATATTGGAGAAGATTCCGTCACATTTGCTGCCGAGGTTTTTAACAAAAAAGTTTCTGAGCAAAAGCTAGAAGAGTTATTGAGGGGATTGATTCAAATCGTCCAATACCTGTTGGAATATGCATAAAAAAAATGTGAAGGGTGGGTAGACTAGCCCATACGATTTATGGGCTAGTCACTAAATTATGACTAAAAAAGCAATTGTATTTCCGGGGCAAGGTTCGCAATATGTTGGAATGGGCAAGAAATTGTGTGAGAACTTTAAAATTGCATCCGAAGTTTTTGACCAAGCTAGTGAAGCGTTATCCTTAGATATGAAAAAAATGTGCTTTGAGGGTGAAAAGTCAGAATTGACACTCACATATAATGCACAACCGGCTATTCTGACCACCAGTGTTGCAATGTTCCGGGTCTTTATGGAAGAAGAAGGGGTTACGCCTGATCTGATGGCTGGTCACAGCTTGGGGGAAATCTCGGCGTTGACTTGCGCTGGCGCTATCAATTTTTCTGATGCGGTTAAGATTGTGAGAAGACGAGGGGAATTCATGCAGCAGACAATTGCCCCCGAGCTCGGCTCAATGGTGGCTGTATTGACCCGAGACATCGAAAAACTTGAAGAAGTTTGCAGATCGGTATCGGGAAAGGAGGGGATTGCCAGCATCTCCAACTTCAATTCGATAACTCAAACCGTGATCTCCGGTAATCGAAATGTAGTAGATCAAGTAGTAACGATATTGGAGAAAGAGGATATCAAGGTGAGCCGACTAAATGTGAGTGCACCCTTCCACTGCGAGTTGATGCAGCCTGCTGCAGAGCTTTTCAAGGAGGAACTGGCCAAATATACTTTCAACGATCTCAAATATTCTGTCCTTTCGAATGTAACAGCAAAGCCCTATGGGGGAAAAGAGGACATTGTTGAGAATCTGACTGCTCAGATTGTGATGCCTGTACAATGGGTCAATTGCATGATCTATGCCAAGATGCTGACGGTACAGTATGCGGTTGAGCTTGGACCAGGTAATGTTCTGAAAAACATGATGAAGGGTATTACGTCCGATCTTCCAACCTACTCTTATGATAATCCTTCAGAAATAATTGCTCTAAAAAAATACATCAAAAACAAATATATTCCGTTTTTGTCGAGAAGCTTGGGAATCTCCGCAGCAACCCGGAATTTCAACTGGGATGAGGAAACATATCGTAAGGGTGTTATCGAACCATATAATCACATAAATGATATCCAGCAGCTTATCGAAAGAGAAGACAGAGTAGCAACCAGTGAAGAAATGCAACTGGCAATTGAAATGCTGCTCAAAATGTTTCGCACCAAGAAAACTCCGCGAGACGAACAAATTGCAAGATTCAAGCAATTGTTTAATGATTCGGGTACCCAAGGTTTGTTCAAAGATTTTGACTATAGCATGATCAATTAAGGGGGGAATCTTTATGGATTTGAATGCTTTAAAGCATCTTTCGATTCTTCCCGATTCCAGTGATGTGCCTGTATCTGCAGCTGCCGATGTTGGGGGGAATGACATTGCTATTATCGGTATTGACGCAAAGATCGGAAGTGCTAAAAACGTCGAGGAACTTTGGGATTATTTGAGTAATGGTTTTGATCTGATACGAGATTTCCCAGTAGAACGCTGGAAGGACGCTAACCAGTTCTATAAATTAAAGTTTAATAGGCAATTGCCTGAAGAACTGACCCCATGCTCTTATATAGATCGGTTGGATTTGTTCGATGCCGGATTTTTTCAGTTATCTCCAGCTGAAGCGGAACTGATGGAGCCGGCTCAACGGCTGTTTCTTGAATCTGCCTGGACTGCTTTGGAGGATTCTGGATACGGTAAAGGTATCTTGAACGGAAGCAAAACCGGAGTTTTTCTGGGGTACAACAATCCACAAAATCCATACAATATGGTGGTTGAAGAGACTGATAATTATATGTATGGCGTGGCGGTGTCAGGAAATGTGGACGCGATTATCGCAAGCCGAATCAGCTATTTTCTGAATTTGAAAGGTCCAGCGGTTAATGTTGATACTTCTTGCTCATCTTCGTTAGTGGCTGTTCATCTGGCTTGTCAGCAAATTAGAGACGGTGAGGTTTCGATGGCGTTGGCGGGTTCTGTACGCTTGAAGACATTGCCTCCTCATCAGCATGGAAAGAAGATGGGGATCGAATCCTCTTCCGGCAGAACCAAAACATTTGATGATCGTGCAGATGGTACTGGTATAGGTGAAGGCGTCATCTGTATCGTCCTTAAATCGCTACGTCAGGCCGTACGGGATCGCGATAACATCTATGCTGTAATTAAGGGCAGCAGCATCAATCAGGATGGTGCATCCGTCGGCATCACAGCTCCAAATGCGGCTGCACAAGAAGAAGTCATCAAGGCAGCGTGGAAGGATGCGGGTATTAATCCGGAAACGATCACCTATATCGAAGCGCACGGTACCGCTACTAATCTAGGAGATCCAGTCGAAATCAATGGTATCGAACGAGCATTCGGCAGTTTTACAGATAAGAAGCAGTTTTGTGCAATTGGTTCAGTGAAATCAAATGCCGGGCATCTAGACTGCGCTTCGGGGCTTGCAGGCTTGGTGAAAGCAATCTTGATGCTGAAGCACAAGCAATTACTGCCTACTCTTCATTTTGAGGTGCCAAACCGAAAGATCAACTTTATATCATCCCCGGTTTACATCAATGACAAATTGGTGCCCTGGGAAACGGAATCCGGTTCGAGAAGATGTGGGGTCAGCTCCTTTGGAATGAGCGGTACGAACTGTCATCTGGTCTTGGAGGAAGCACCTGTGTTGCAAAGAATGGAAGAAAGCGCCGCTCCAGTAAGATTGTTGACCGTCTCTGCGAAGAACAAGGAGGGGGTTATGCGTTTGATTAAGGATTATCAGACCTATCTCCGGCGGTTTCCAGATTGTAGTTTGGATGATTTCTGTTATACGGCTAATATCGGCCGTGGGCATTACAATTGCCGGTTTGCGATGATTCTCGATTCAATCGATGATTTTTCAAACCAAGTGTTTGACATTCATCAGCTTACTGATGAGCGTTATATGTATCGCGAACATAAGGTGACAGATGTACAACTGCAGATAGAGGGATATATTACTTCCTCTTGGAAAAAGTCATTAACGGAGCAGGCAAATCTATTAATCGAACAGGTCAATGAGGAGCAGGATGCTAATTTATATGAGCAGCTGCTGCAGAAAACCTTAGACCTCTATGTTCAGGGAGCAGACATTCAGTGGCATCAGTTTTATAAAAATGAGGTTCGGTATAGACTGAATATTCCTACTTATCCCTTTAATTATAAACGTTACTGGATTAATTTCCCTGAAAAGGAATCTTCATCATTACAAAATAATAACTTGGCGAAGCTTCATCCCTTGGTTCATAAATGTGTTCTCGATACTCATCAAATGCAGGTGTATGCCACTGATATGAGTATAGATAGCTGTTGGGAACTAAAATCTCATAAGATCAACGGCGTGTATGTTTTACCTGGAACTGCATTTATTGAGATGGCTCAGTTTGTCAGTAGCCGTTTTTTGAAAAAAAATCATTTCGAGATTCAGGAACTGTCCTACTTAGTCCCATTTGTTTGTAAGGAAGATGAAGTGCGGATTGTTCACACGCTTGCAAAAATGGAGAATTCTGAGTTGAGCATCTCATGCTACAGCAAAAATAATGATGAACATGAGTGGACGCCTCATCTGGAACTGAGGGTGAGTGAAGAATGTGAACAAGTGCGATTTACTTTACATGCAAATGAAATTATTGACCGTTGTAAAAAGGCCGATACGGCGACAAAACCAAACACTCTGTCGATCGTTGAGATCGATGGAGAAAAGTGGGGCCATTTAAAGGACGTCTATTTAAATGACAATGAAGTTTTGCTTCACCTTGAACTGAATTCATCTCTTACACAGGACATAAAAAATTACTTTTTATTTCCGTCCATGTTGGACCCGGCAATAAATGGAGGCAATTTCCTCCTGCAAAGTGTGTATTTGCCGTTCTCTTGTTCAAAAGCTAGGTTCTACGAGGCACTTCCAGAAAATTTGTATAGTCACATTAAAAGAAAAACTCAGGGAAACGATTCGGATGAATTTGCAGCCTTCGATATCACACTTTTGACGGAAAATGGACGGGTTATTGCCGAACTGGAAGACTACAGCATTAAGAAAGTGCATCAGCCGGAATTTTTCATGAGGAAAGAAAACAGCCAATTAGACATGTATCATGCAACGAGCTGGGTTTCTTATGAAAATGCACATGAAAATGCCTTGATGTTTCTAGATGATGAGGATCTCCTTTTAGTATTGCATCGACCTGACCAGAAGTTCAGTCCGCTGATGGAAGCACTGCAACACCGGTTTGGTCACCGCATGGTAGCGTTCCAGCTCGCTGGAGATAATGATTTTGAAGGTTGGCTGAGTCTATTTCCTAAAGAGAGAATCAAGTACATCGTACAACTGGCGTCACTTTCGAATGGGGATGTTCAATCAGTTCATGATGTTGTGTATGAAACAAAGATTATTTTGAAAAGCACATTTGACCTGATTAAAGCACTGCTGAAGCAAGACGTTAGGCAAGAGATCCGCCTAGTCTTGATGACGTCGAATGCGACCTTCGTAACGGGTGATGAAGATCAAGTATACCCAATTAATCGTGCACTAGCCGGGATGGGGGCTAGCATTGGAGAAGAGTACGCTAATATTAAAACTCGCACTGTGGATTGTGATGGAAATACGGAGATAGCGTCCCTCCTGGATGAATTGTTTTATGACGAAACGATGTACGCGGTGGCTTTTAGAGATAACAAGAGATATGTAGAACAGCTGGATACGGTGCCTTACTCCGAGCAATTGGCTGAGAAAAAGCTGAAACTCAAGGATCAAGGGACTTACATCATCACCGGCGGATTAGGCGGCATGGGACTAGCCATCTGTAGATATTTGTTTAGTGTGAATCCGGCGATTCGCGTCATTCTTCTGAACAGGACGTATTCCCGTGAGATGTTTAAGGCGTTAAAGGTACATGATGATATCTTCTTCCAGAACAAGCTCGATCAAGTAAATAAACTTTGGTCGGATGGAAAAGATTTAGAAATCTTACAGGTTGATATCGCTGATTATGGACAGTTGAAGGAGACGTTGCAGGATATCCGAGATCAGTTTGGAGCGATCGATGGTGTGATCCATACCGCTGGTGTGGCGGGTGACGGATTCATTATGAAAAAGGATTGGGAAACATTCGAGGCGGTCTTACGCCCGAAGGTCTACGGGACATGGATGCTTCATGAATTGACCCGTGACGATCAACTGAGTTTCTTCGTTATGTGCTCGTCGTTCGCATCTCTGTTTGGAGCAGCAGGGCAGAGTGATTATATAGCGGCCAATGCCTATCAGGACAGCTTTACATATTATCGTAGAAGTTTAGGAATTCCAAGTCTGACCATCAACTGGACAGGTTGGAGTGAGTCGGGTATGGCCGTTGCTAATGGTCTGAATGCAAACGGAATGTATGTGCATTTTGTTAAGGATGCAGAAGGGGCCAATGCCTTTGCTTACGCGCTGCAAACCGGGTTGCCTAGAGTTTTGGTGGGTGACGTCAATTACTCTGTGTTAGCATCAGAAAGTCAAGGGTATGGGGAAAAAATAAAGTTCTCTGAAAAAATAGAGAAAAAGCGTGGAACTGCCACAAAGGTAACTACGACCACTGAGCGAGATCTTCATGATGTTGTCGTGACTGGGAAAAGTATGGATAAACTGACGGAAATTGAAAAGCATGTGATCTCCGCCTGGGTTAAAACCCTTAGTGTAGATGAAGTCGATCTCCATGACAAGTTTTTCGAATCCGGAGGTAACTCATTGTTGGCTGCTTATCTGCACAAGGAATTGAATAAAGCCTACCCAGGAGTAACGGCCATTACCGATATCTTTGTTTATTCCTCTGTTTTGGATATTTCAAATTATATCGAGTCCAAGGTGAGCGCAAGTACGAAAAAGCTCGTGATTGAGGAAGAACAGAACGAAAAGAATCTTGAAAAAATGGTTGCACAGTTTGTCGGTGGCGATATGGATCTCGATCAAATACTGGCACTGCTTGATGAGTAAAAATATCTCAAAGGAGTGAATAAGTTGAATAATGTAAAACGGTTTATTTTAGACCAACTAGGTAAACAAATTTTATCGCAGCAGGAAGCAGTACAATTGTTAAGCGAATTGCAGAATAAAGAGACGGAGAGTACGCAGGAAATTGCTATTATCGGTACAGCTTGCAGGCTTCCTATGGCGAATAATCCAGAAGAGTTCTGGGACAATTTGCTGAACGGAAGAACCTGTTTGAGCCCCAAGCCGGCAGACAAGCTGATCTACGAAAAAGTATTTAAAAATAAACATTATGCGGAATTTGTCGGGATGAATCAAATTACCGACGACCATGAGAATTTGGAAGATTTCTTAGGGTTGTTTGTTGAAGATATGGATAAATTTGATGCGAACTTCTTCGGTATCCCTCCGAGAGAAGCGAAATGTATAGATCCAGAACAGCGGGTTTTCATGGAAGTCGCATGGAGCGCGATTGAAGATGCTGGTTATGGGGCGGAGAATATTAAAAATACCAAAACAGGTGTTTTTGTTGGCAAGGATAGTACAACCACAACTGAATATAAGTACATTACTGAATGGGATCAAATGACACTGAGTGGAATCTGGAGCGGCATTCTTGCCAGCCGGATCAACTACATTTTCAATCTGAAAGGGCCAGCAATGGTACTCGATACAGCTTGCTCCTCTGGATTAGTTGCGATTCATGAGGCCTGCAATTCAATTCGAAATCAGGAATGTGAAATGGCACTTGCCGGTGGAATTTCTATTGGCTCAAAGGGCGCTAAATCGGTTAGTGAAACGGAAAAGGCAGATGAAGAGGGCAATGGCGTTATGCAGGCAGTCTCATCAAATGATAACCGGGTACGTTCCTTTGACAAAAAGTCCAGCGGAACTGTTTTTGGTGAAGGTGTTGTCGTATTTGTACTAAAGTCGCTCACAAAAGCGGTGAAAGATCGTGACCATATTTACGGTATTATCAAAGGCAGTGCGATTAACAATGATGGTGCTTCTAATGGTCTGACCGCCCCGAACCCGCTGGCGCAAGAGGAAGTGATCATTGATGCGTGGAAGCGGGCTAAAGTTGCGCCCGAATCTATTAGCTATGTAGAAGCACATGGGACGGCCACACAACTGGGTGATCCGATTGAAATTCTCAGTCTTTCGAATGCCTTTTCGAAATACACTGATAGAAAACAATTCTGCGGCATTGGTTCTGTCAAGACAAGTATCGGACATACGGTCGGAGCTTCGGGGCCTGCAAACCTGTTGAAAGTATTGTTATCAATGAATCAGCATACGTTACCACCGAGCCTGCATTTCGAAGAACCAAATCCACATATTAATTTTATGGATTCGCCGATTTTTGTAGTAGATAAAGTCACACATTGGGAAGATAATGAGCAGCCACTCCGTGCAGGTGTTAGCTCCTACGGTTTCAGTGGGACAAACTGTCATATGGTTGTTGAGGAATATCAAGAAGTACAGGAAACGAAAACGGGCATATCCAGAAATAATATTCTGACGCTATCTGCGAAAACAGAGACTGCCATGCTTAATATCATCAAGAATTACAATAAATACTTGGAAAATAAAACACAATTAAATATTGACAATCTTTGTTTCACAGCCAATACGGGACGGGGAGATTACGGATATCGTGTGGCTATGGTTATTAATAGTCTGGAGCAATTGAAGGAAAAAATCGAATTGCTCAGTCAAAGCGGATTGAAATCCATCGAAGACAAACAGATCTTTTATAACAAGAACCACGTTGTATCCGACAAACGCCAGCATAAGCAGGAAGGAGAAATTACCGAAAGCGAGCTTCGCCACATCAAATCACAAGCCCAGAAGATTGCGGATACATTGAAGGATCGTGAAGAGGACGAGGACTATTGTTCAATGCTTTTAGATTTATGTGCCTTGTATGTTAAGGGGGCTAATGTAGACTGGACCCAGGTATACCGGCAAGGGCTTTATAGTCGTGTCCCATTACCAACCTATCCATTTGATAGAACTCATTACTGGGGTGATGTCAAAGTGACAAAAATTGTAAGCGAAGATGCTGCAGCGAACAATCAGGCACTCCATCCTCTGGTTGAGAGATGTCTTGTCGACTCCATGAGACAAAACATATATCTGATGAACTTTAATCTTAAGAAGCATTGGGTACTGCAGGACCATAAAATTATGGGCGGCAATATACTTCCCGGCACAGCGTACATTGAGGTCATTAAAGAATCATTCCGGCAGTGCTATGACAACGAGAACGTTGTGATTAAAAACATTGTATTCCTTTCTCCGTTGGTAGCCTCTGCTGAAGATGAGGATCTGGAAACTCATATCGTTATTACTAAGGAAGAGGGCGATGCAAGCTTCTCTGTTGTTTCTAGACATGCGAACGCAAATGGTGACACTTGGATTGAACATGCAAGAGGCAATGCATATTTTCATAACGACACCGTCGAAAAAACAGCTGAATTTAACAGCATTGTGACAGATCCTGAGGTGACTGTACTTCCGTTAAAGACAACGTTGGACGAGAACGGAATGAACGCTTTTGGGGAAAGATGGAACTGCGTACAGCATTTCTATCAGAATAAGGATGAGGAAGGCCTAACCATCTATACGGAAGTTAAAATTCCCGATAAGTTATCAAAGGATTTGGAAGAATATGCTTGCCATCCCGGTTTGATGGATACAGCCGTCAATATGGCCACCATGCTGCTCTATCAAGGTGAAGAACACTTCTTACCGTTCTCCTATAAGGGCCTGAAGTTCTACAAAAAGCTGCCGGGACACTTTTACAGCAAAATCAGAAGAATTCCAAAAGGTAATGATTCCGAAATCATGAGCTTTAATGTGGTGCTTGCGGATATGGAAGGAAACATTATTGCCGAAATAGAAGAAACTTCACTGAAGAAGATCAATAATATCCATGAGTACGTAAATAATTCTTTTTATGGGGTAAGGTGGGCTCCGCAAGCGGCGGATAAGAGTGAGAGCTTGATTCCAGATGGTGATATCCTGATCTTTACGGATCAATCCGGGTTATCAAGTGATCTAGCAGGTAGACTCCAGACATTAGATAACCATCTGTATTTTGTATCCTTCGGTGAGGCTTTCGCAAAGCTTGATTCGTCACACTACACCGTAGGTTCATCGGAAGAGGATTATTTGAAGCTTCTGGAATCGATTGGCCCGGAGAATATCTCAACTGTCTATCACTTGGGCACTATTAATTTTAACCAAACGGATTTTGCCCTTGAGCAGTATCCTGCGGCGTTAAATCAAGGCTTGTACTCCCTGCTCTACCTGACAAGAGGCCTTTTGAACATGAAAAATAACAATGTGAATTTTGTCTTACTGACTGAAAATGCTCATGCTATTGACAACGAAGAAGCCTATATCAAACCTGCTAACGCATCATTTTTAGCTCTGGCCAAAGCGACTCAAGCGGAATGCCCATTATACACATACAAATGTATCGACATCGATTATCTTACCAGTATTGACACAGTGATGAATGAAGCGCTTCGCATAGATAAGCAAGCCTTCCGTGTCGCTTACCGCAACAATGTACGCTATACCGAAATGCTAGTAACTATCGACGTTCAGCCTGATGATATTAAGGAAGTTAAAATCAAAAATGAAGGAATCTATCTGATCACTGGAGGGACAGGCGGTCTCGGCTTAGAAACCGCATTGCTTTTGGGAGATTCGGGACCATGCAATATCTGTTTATTAGGCCGGAGAAAGCTACAGGAACGTTCCGAATGGCAAGCTGTGTTAGATAAAGAAGAAGACAAAAAAGCATGCAGTTTAATCCGCGGCATTCAGCGTCTTGAAAGCAAAGGATGCAACGTCATTCTACGGTATTCAGATGTGTGTGATGTTGGTCAAATGAATATCATCGTTGAAGAATTAAAGGCGGTGTATGGCCGCATCAATGGGGTCGTACATTGTGCAGGCGTTGCCGGCGAAGGCTTTCTATTCCGCAAAGACATGGACATTTTTAATAGTGTCCTTACTCCGAAGGTCTTTGGCACTGTCATTATCGATGAATTAACAAGAGATCAGGAGCTTGATTTCTTCATTCTGTTCTCCTCGATGCAAAGTTTGTTCGGCGGACTCGGTCAAGGCGATTACACGGCAGCCAATGCGTTTCTTGATGCATACGCATCGTATCTTTTGAAAAAAGGGTTGGCAGCTCAGACAATTAACTGGCCTGGTTGGAGTGAAACCGGTATGGCGGTCGACTATCAAGTGGCTGATTCTTTAACAATGTTTAAATCGCTGGATACTCATGTTGCGATTAGCGCTCTGGACAATGTCATGAATTCCAAATTAAGTAATGTGGTTCCGGGCCAGATCAATCTTGATATGCTCTGGCAAATCGGTGAAGACAATCTGCCTTTCGGACTATCTGATGATTTACAGAAGAAACTTGCACGTTATAAGAGAAAGAACAAGGATATGGGAAGTAAGGAAGTAAATAAACTACTGAATCCAGAAGACTTATTGATTCTGGGAAAGGGTAAGGAGTACACCGAAGCGGAAAAAAATGTGGCCTACATCTATGCAATTACACTTGATTTAGATGAAATTGATATTTACGAAAATTTCAATTCTATTGGTGGCGATTCCATTCATGCTATGCAGCTGATGAAAGAATTAGGTTCCATCTACCCTGGAATGGTTGACATTTCGGATATTTTTACTTATCCAACAGTAGAGGAGCTTGCGGCATTTATTGATAAGAAAAGAGCTGTGGGGAAGGCTGATATTGTTACATTGATGTAATAGTTGGAATCGAATTGCCTGATATAGATTTGATTAGGCTTCTGGGTAACTTGTAATATGTTAATACGTTTCAAATAAGATGATTATGGTTGTGTTTCTTTTTCCCCTCATCAATAACGTTCTCTTTCTGTTGTTGATGAGGGGCGACGGCCATAGTGTAATATATCTTCCGAAAAAGAGTACATAAGGCGGGATGAAATGAAACCGATCAAATTATTTTGTATCCCCTACGCAGGGGGGACAACCGAAGTATATTGGAAGTGGAGAAAGTTCCTATCTAATCATATTGAATTGTGCCCAGTAGAGATTGCCGGGAGAGGAAAGCGAATTTGTGAACCGCTTCCCCAACAGTTTGAGGATGTAACTGAAGATTTGGCTTCCTCAATTATGAATCAGCTGGAATCAAACGAAATGTATGCTATATATGGACATAGCATGGGATCCTTGCTTGCTTTTGAAACATATTACAAGTTGATGGAAAGAGGGTGTCATGCGCCAAAACATATGTTTTTTAGCGGAAGAGAGGCACCTCAATGCTCTCATAAATCTGATAGGCCTATTTGCCATGACGCGTCGGATGAGCAATTTCTACAAGTTGTATTAGAATATGGGGGTACTTCAAAGGAAGTTATCCAGAATCAAGAGTTGCTTCAACTTTTCTTGCCAATTTTAAGAGCGGATTTCAAAATTACAGAGACATATAAACACCAGGAAAAAAAAGAGAAAATTGTTTGTGACCTCACTGTGATAAATGGGACTAACGATCGAAGTATTATGAATTTTGATATAAATGAATGGCGGTTTCATGCGGAGAAGCAATGTAATATCAAAAAAGTAATGGGGGGACATTTCTTTATCATTGAAGACAGCATGTTGTATGTTGTGGATATCATCAATGATGCGCTGCAAAACGTTTGAGGGGAATCTTGAATAATTATCAAGGGCGTTTAAGTGTAGATAAATGGCATGTCAACCTCCTATCGCCTCTTTTGTCGAATGCATAGTAAAGAGCTGAAGGTTATAGTAAGAACAGCCATTAATTTGAGGCTGTTCTTTTCTTAGTTAGTGATTTTAAGCCAGTTGAGGCATTATCGATTTATAGGGAAATTTAAAATAAGGAAAACCCTGCGATTACAGTGCGCAAAAGATTCTGAGAGATGAACCTCTTTCGCATTGAATCGCGAGGGAATTCTAAAGTAAGAGAATAAGCAGTAGCCCTATAAGTTGCGAATATGCTTTATCTTAGTTTAGATTTGTATTTTTTTCTCTAATATTAAGGAAGATACAAACAGTAACATTGCCGAAACCAACAGGGACACAAGTAAAGTGATTGGTAGATATGAAGATAAATAATCAGAAGATATATACTCTGGCAGCTGAAAGGATAATTTAAAGGATAAGTTGGGATTCTTTGAAATGATATTGTGATCTGAAAACACCAAGCTGAGTAAAGGTGAGGCAAGCATAATGATCAGAAGAACATAAAATTTCAATCTGGATTTGAATAACATTACCAAAGTGATGGTAATTGAGATGATTAAAGGACTCAGTATTAGATATCCAAAGTAGTTCATACTAACTTCATAAAAGTAACTTCCTAAGGAGTGATGAATATTAAATAATTCAGGGCTGAGCCAATAACTTTCAAGGCCAGTTGCAAGTGTGATTGCGTAGCATAATAAGAGTATTTTGAAACAAATGAGCAAAGCGGAAAGTGCTTTTGCACATAATAAATAATATCGAGGAAACGGCAACATTAGCCACCAACTGATTGTTTGTTTCCTCCATTCTTTAATGGATAACTTTATTGAAACTCCGGCAAATACGAATATCAACAAAGGAGTAATCTTTAGCAAGTTGAGAGGAGCGATTGCTGTTCCAAAGAGAAGGACTACGGTATACCATGTGAAAAACAGAAGGAGCAGAAGAGCGGAAATCCATAAATATGCCGGTTTTCGATTTGATTTATCACCCAATAAATGGTCGTTTTGCACAAGGCTCCAAAAAGAACTCATCGATAAATCCCCCTATATATAGTTTCGATTGATCCCTGTGTGGCGCGCAAGTATTCTACATCCCCTGACAATACGTTAGCCCCATTGCGGATAAAAACAGCGTGATCGAATAATCCTTCTGTTTCGTGAATCTCATGTGTACTAATAATAAGAGTGAAAGGAGATTCAACCATATAGTCAATAATGACCTGAATGATTTGTTCTTTAGATACGAGATCAATACCTGAGAAAGGTTCATCCAATAGCACAAGTTTTGTATTCCGTGCAAGGCATAGCACAAGATACAAACGTGATTCCTGTCCTTTGGATAATGTATGTACTTTTTGATCGGCATCCAATTCCATGAACTGGATTAGTTCCAAGGCTTTTTCTAAATCGAAAGAAGGAAACAAAACTTTGGAGAATTTTATAGCTTCCAATACAGTGTGATGCTCATACCATTTGGTGCGATCAGACAAAATAGTAATATCATGATTTTGTTTCCAATGGATTTTTTCACCAAAAACTCGGGCCTCTCCATGATCAGGTTGGGTTAATCCTGCAATAATCTTGAGTAATGTGGACTTGCCTGCTCCGTTCTGTCCAAGAAGACCAGTTATCTTACCGGCAGGAAATGAAGCTGTAAATTGATTAAGAACAAGCTTTTGTTTATAACGTTTAACAAGTTCCTTACATACAACAGCATCTGAATTGGTGACTAATGAATTAGGCCCATGAGTTATCAATTCCACTCAGCCTCCTCAATCAATGTTATGGCAGAGTCTTTCGTAAATCCTATGCTCTTTATAGACGTGACGAAGTTGCTAACTGCCTGAGTTGCCAGAGATCGTTGAAGTTCGTCCACTTTCTTCTGGGATGAGGTTACAAAAGTTCCATGCCCCCTTCGAGTTTCAAAAAGATTATCCCGCTCCAATTCCTGATAAGCCCGCATGACTGTATTGGGGTTAACTTTTAGCCCTTTAGCTAGATCACGGACTGAAAGTGTTCTTGTACCCAATTGGATATGCCCCTGTGCAATGTCAGATCGAAATTGGTTGATGATCTGCTCATACAGAGGCTTACTGTAATCCAACTGGAACGTGAGGTCGCCTACTTGAATAATATCCATTTCACATCCCCCTCACTGCTTTATGACTCCTCATGAATTGTATTATATATGTTAATACAAACAAGTCAATGCATTTACAGTATTTTGAATAAAAAGTTATCATTGACTTAAGTGTATTGTGGTATATAATACAATTGTCGATACATAATTTGGTAAAAATTAAATTAATTCTACTTTAAGGAGCTAAAAGGATGCACAGAATCACGAAATGGGCTATGGCGAACAAAGCAGCAATTCTGGTTATCGTTTTTTTAAGTTTGCTTGTCGGCATTTTCAGCTACTCTAAAATGCCAAGGGAATTACAACCTTCGATGGAAGTATCTACAATTAGCATCACGACAGTGGGACAATCCATGGATTCAAATTCGATGCTGGTATCTGCGACGGAACCGATTGAGAGAGCGGTAGCAAATGTGAAGGGGCAATCCTCTGTAATATCTACTACCGGGGACGGTTACTCCCAGGTCACGATAAAGTTCCAACTCGGAATTAAGATGAAAGAAGCTGTTGCCGAAACAGAAAAAATCGTAAACGGGCTTCAGCTTCCAGCAGGGGTAAGCAAGCCTTATATTTATCAACCCAGTACGGACAGCATGCCGGTTTCTATCCTGGGAATCGGATTATCTGAACAAATGTCATCTACAGGAATGGATAAAATTAATAACGAAATCATCCCCCGATTACAGAAGATCACAGATGTAGGAAGCATTCGAAATACTGGTGGTGTTATGCAAAATGTGATTATTCGTGTAGACCCAGGTGAATTGAGTAAGCATAAAATATCAATGGAAAGTCTGATGAGCCTGTTAAATGGTCAAAATTTAGTCGTGTCCTTAGGCAGCCATGTTGTGGATAACACAGCAGTATCCCTTAAAGTTGTCGGCAACTTAAATGACTTACAATCGCTCGGGGAACTTAATGTTGCGGCTGATGTTAAACTAAGCGATGTTGCAAAGATCAGCCTTTCTAAAGATACAAAGACGATGACTCATTTAAATGGTCAAGATGGCGTTGTTCTTTTAGTGAACAAGGTTGCAGGCGGGAATGCTGTAGAGGTTGGAAAGAATATAGCATCTGAAATTAAGAAAATGAACGAGGATTACAAGGGCGACATCGAGACATCCCTTGTTTGGTCGAGCGACTCCTTTATTACAGGTTCTGTTAATAGTATGATGCGTGAGGTACTGCTGGGTACTTTGTTCGCAACCTTGATTATCTTTCTGTTCTTGAGAAATTGGAGAATGACACTTATTACAATTATCAGCATACCATTGTCGCTGGCAATTACTTTATTCTTTTTATCGTTATCAGGTATAAGTTTGAACGTAATTACTATCGGCGGTATTGCTGTTGCGATCGGACGATTAGTAGATGACAGTATTGTCGTTATCGAAAACCTATACCGCAGGTCACAGACAGAAGGCTATACCAAAGACGTTATTATCGACTCGGTTAAAGATGTCGCAGGAGCTATCACACTTTCAACCTTGACCTCCGTTTGTGTATTCTTGCCGCTTGGATTGGTTAAAGGCTTGTCCGCGATGATTCTGCCCTTTGCTCTAACAGTAACCTATTCTTTATTGGCTTCTTTATTTGTTGCTATAACGGTAGTCCCATTGTTAGGTCATAGTTTCATGAAGAATGTCAAGCCAAAGAAGCATAAGCAGGTGAAATCGTATCAGGCCGTGTTAAAATGGACTTTAAATCACAAATTTATCACACTTGCAGCAACCTTTGTTCTATTAATTGGTTCTATCGTAGCTTATGGGGTTATACCTAAAGGCACGATAAATAATAACGATACCTCGCAGATTGATATCAACCTGACTCTTCCAAGCGATACCCCTTATGAAACCGTCAAACAAACTGCACTTCAACTAGAAGATTTGGTAAGGCAGCAACCAGAAACCAAGCATGAATTTATTCATTTAGGTGTTAGCGAAGAGGACCTGAAATTGGGATCTGTTCAGTCACCGACATCCATTGCATTTACCATCTTCTTAAAAGAGGATGCGAATGCAGATCATTTAATAGACAAAATTATTACCTTCAAAGATCAGTACCCGAATGCTGATTTTGAATATACGGAATCAAGCGGATTGAGTTCAGCAAATAATGCTATCGTTCTTGATCTTTCAGGAAGTCATCAGGAGGATTTGGAAACAGCAGCTAAGAGTGTTACTGAAGCACTGAACCCAATTGAGGGAATTCAAAAAATCAGCACTAATCTGACAGAGAAAAAAACAATCTATAATATTAATGTGGATCCTGGCACAACGAATGTTTCAAATCTGGCAATGCAATTAAATATGCAGTTGAATCAAATACCAATCGGTTCGATGATATTGGATGGAATTGCGACACCGATTTTATTGGATATAACGAATCCATTGCAAACCGGAGACAACCTGCAAGATTTGAAAGTGATTGGAAAGACAGGTGAGATTGCATTAAGTGAAGTTGCGAAAATTGAAAAAACGGAGCAACAATCTACGATTCTTAGGAAGAACAGTCATGATTTCATTCGTATCACAGCTACTGTAGATGGAAGTAAATTAAGTACCATTAACAATCAAATTGCCTTGGAAACCTCGTCGCTTAAGCTGCCTGATGGAGTCTCCTTGGATATAGGCGGAGCAGGGGCACAGCAGAGTGTGGATACCAATAACTTATTCACAGCTATGATCGTTTCGATTGGCATTATTTATTTACTTTTAGTCATTATGTTTAAGAATCTAAGAATGCCATTTGTTATTCTTTTCTCATTGCCATTCGCAGCGGTTGGTTCAATACTGGGTTTGATTATTAGTAGAATACCCGTAGATACGTTTGCCCTGATAGGCGCATTGATGCTGATAGGAATTGTAGTCACAAATGCAATTGTTTTGCTGGACCGGGTGAAACAGAACGAAAAAACAATGATCATACGAGAGGCTCTAATCGAAGCAGGAAATGTCAGACTTCGTCCAATCCTGATGACGGCTGCGGCTACCATATTTGCACTTCTGCCGGTGCTCTTTTCGAAACCGGAGCTTGGCAGTATCGTTTCAAAAGGCTTGGCAGTCGTCGTAGTTGGCGGATTGGCGGTATCAACATTACTGACCTTGGTAGTCGTACCTGTAATATATGAAGCTTTTTTCTTCCGGAAATCTAAACGACAACGGTTGAATAACATTAATACGAGCGTAGAACAAGATCAGATAAATATGTAAGTAACGAAGCAAAAGGTGTCGATACTGCCTCCTGACGGGGAGAGTATCGACACCTTTTCTTTAGAAGCAGGTAATAAAGTAAAATATATATTACGCAAAATTTTCTAACTGGGCTGTTCCTTTTTTAGGAAGACCGTCGAGAGGCAGATTAAACAGTCAATGTTGGATTTTTAGTTTTGAGCCTGGTCTATATGTATTATATTTTTGCTGAAAATTGTTTTATAAGCTCATCACATGACTTTATCAATACAATAGAAGGTGAGTTTTGGGATAACGAACATAAGGATAGTTTGTAATCCGGATCGATATCGTATTGAGTGAAAAAGACACAAGGCGCCTCTTCTTGAGAGGTAAGTTTAAATACACCATTGTCGCACTGGATACTAAACGAGTTTAGATCTTGAGATAACCCTTTTCCGATATATTTAATATAGCTCTCTTTAAGGGTCCACAAGTCATAAAAATATGATAATTGCTCAATCGAAGGTTTTCTGATTAGATCGGCATACTCGTTTTTTGAAAAAAAGCATTCTGCTGTTGAAAGATCGAAAGGCTGGATTTTTTCAATATCAATGCCTATTGGGTTCGAATCGATGGCGAGTACAACCCAATGACCGGAATGGGATATATTAAAATGAAATGGTTCAGGATGTACTAGAAATGGCTTACCGTAACAATTGGAATTAAATTGGATGCAGTTATTTGGAATTTGATACATCTCCATTACAGATGTTCGAACTAATAATTCACCAAATAGTGTTCTTAACGCATCTTCGTATCGCCGAAATGAACGAATCTTAGCTTGTTTCTCCACTGGGAGATGATCCAATAATATACGAAAAGTATTAGAGCTAAGCTTGTTATTAAATTCTATTGCGATAATTTGCGGCATATTCTCATCCCCTTAGAAAAAGATTAGCTAGCATGGATTCTATCTGGAAAAAATAAGGACTATGTATGTTTTTATGTAAAATGAACTTCTCCCATCTTAACATAATAGATTGCGGACAACTAGGGCCTTACATTGTTTGGGATGAACGGCTTAGGAAGTATATTAGATTTAATTATTTCTGTTATGGATAAATGCAGACTTATAGTAAACAGGTGAAACATAGACTTGTTCCGTTACGACATCAGCCAATGTTTCTCCGGGCAATGAGTGATCTTGCATATCATACAAGGATAACGAGTGGATAAAAAGCTTACTACCGATTTAATAGGGATGGTAATTGCCAATTGAGCTGTATTCTCAAGCGGCAGGAGGTGTTTTCTCAATGCTAAAATGTTAAGTTAACCCTTTAATAAGATCGACGTGTAAAAAAGTCTGCTTAAAGTTATGGATTCATAGATCGGATAACAACTGACATCGCATCGTGTCCATAACCTCAAAAAATTCGATAATACGGGCGAGGATCTGGAAGATCTGATTTCGATCGGAACGATCGGTCTGATTAAGGCAATAGAGAGCTTTCGACCAAACAAAGGGACGAAGCTTGCGACATTTGCCGCGCGTTGTATAGAAAATGAGATACTAATGCATCTTCGTTCCCTGAAGAAGACCCGCAAGGACGTATCTCTTCACGATCCGATTGGAACGGATAAAGAGGGCAATGAAATCACATTGATAGATATCCTTGGCTCAGAGGCTGATGATATTGTGGATGCGGTGCAGTTGAAGATTGAAAAAAGCAAGATTTACCGTAATCTGGACATTTTGGACGACCGGGAAGTTGTATCATGAGTTTTATAAGGCGAAAAGGTAGAGTGTCGATTTTAATATGATCCTACAAAGAACGCCTAAAGCACCTGCGTCTTAACTGAGCAGATACTTTAGGCGTTTTAAACGGTAATTATAATGGGTGTGCCTTTCCGTCAGTTCTTCCTAACTTACTGTACTTGTCAATAACACATGTAAGTTATTGGAACGGGCAAGATATTCACCCAGATAACGTAAAAAGGTATAAATATGGGAAGATGAAGAAAATTATTGTTGACAATTTGGAAGCGCATACAATAAAATATTTCCAATAAGACTTTGTTAATAATTTTAACTAACTTAATTTTAACTAACTTAACAAAAGGGGGGACTACTTATTGATTGACAAAGGCCAAACGGGAAACGCCAAGCTGGTGAAGCATATTAACCGAGAAGGCATCCTTCATCAGTTGAAAGAAAACCCCCGGGTATCAAGAGCTGATTTGGCGAAATTAACGGAATTAAGCCGTCCGTGCGTATCAGCTCTCGTTGACGAGATGATTACGGAAGGCCTAATTAGCGAAGTCGGCGTGGGAGAATCAAAGGGCGGCAGGAAGCCTATCCTCCTCGAATATAACTTTCAAGCTTATGGTGTTATTGGTGCGGTATTCGAAGGAAGCACTCTGCAGCTGGCTATAGCCAATTTGAAAGGGGAGCTGCTGATTCAACGCACGACCAGCTTACCTCATCCGATGAATGGCGAGATGGCCATCCAGAGCATCAGGCAAGGGCTTGCGGCCCTGCTATTTGAAAGCGGATTCGATAAAGAACGACTGCTTGGTATGGGCCTGGGCTTGCCGGGCATAACCCAGCGAAGCGCCGGAACGGTAAGCTACGCTCCCAGTACGGGATGGATGGGGCTGCCGGTGCAGCAGGAGATCGAAGAAATCTTAGGGCTGCCCGTGGTCATTGAGAATGACGTGAACCTGATGACGCTTGGTGAATTTCATAAGGGCATAGGCGTCGGGCATACCAATCTGGTATATATGTATGCGGGCACTGGGATTGGCGCCGGAATTATCATCGATGGTCAGCTGTATCGCGGAGCCAACGAGGCGAGCGGGGAGATTGGGTACATGATGGTTGGTCCGGTCGGTAATCAGACCAAGGGAGAATATGGCGTATTCGAGCGCAATTACTCCGTATGGGCCATTTACGACAAAGCCAAAGGCATTCTTCCTTCAATTGATGAGAGATCGAGCATCGTTAAGCAAATTGTTGATCAGGCGAATCGAGGGGGGAAACAAGCTCAGGCACTGCTCGACGATATCTGTCGGCACTGGACCTATGGCATTGCCAATCTAACAAGTGTGATGGATCCAGCGCTATTGATTCTTAGCGGAGAAATGATGCATATCGGGGACGAGGGGATTTATAAAATACAACAATGGTTAAACGACTGGGTTCCTTCCGCTCCTCAGATTAAGATGGCCTCGCTAGGCGATCAGGCTGGACTCATTGGGGCCATTCATTGCACGCTGGAGGCGTTCCCATCCACTCCTAAATTTCAAAGATAATTCAATGCTTTTGCTGCGATCTGTACAAACGCAAAGTCTTGAGAAATACAAATTTCACAACAACACCACCTACTAGATTTTTACTTCGAATGCTTACTCTTCTTCTAAGTGTATACACACCTTCTGAGTTCATAATTCATGACTTCTAAGGTACTTCTAAGTACTTCAGACTGACTTCCAAAATTGACAATCAGCTTCAACGGAATTTCTACTTGCCTGAAGAGTTCAGGATTCTCCAGATTACTTTTGATTCACTTACCAATCAGTCACCCTTGAATAGGAGAACATTTTTTGTTCATAAGCTGTACAGACGCGGCTGTGATATGTCCTATATGTTCATTTGATCAAGTCCCGGCTAAGATTCATTTCGTCTAACGAAGATGAATTCATGCGATACAGCAAGATCAACGAAGAAAATTTTAAATTTAGGGGGTCAATTCATGGAAATGTCGAAGGGAAAGGCAAAAAAGTGGTTGATAGGAACAGTCCTCAGCATTGCAATGCTGACGGTCACAGCCTGTGGTGGAAGCACTTCTGAAGGCGGTAAAAATTCAGGAGATAAGGGTTCCGAGAAGCAGAAGCTGGTCATTTATACAGCTAGAGATAAGAACATCGTGGATGAAATTATTCCGAAGTTCGAAGAGCAAAATCCGGGAATGGAAGTCGAAGTTCTCACCATGGGGGCGCAGCAAATATTGGAGCGCGTTCGTGGGGAGAAGGCGAACCCGCAGGCGGATTTCTGGTGGGGCGGCACGCAATCGGCGCTGATGACGGCTGCGGATGAAGATCTGCTCGAAAGCGCAAAGCCGAGCTTCGCCGATAGCATTCCTGCAATGTACAAAGACAGCCAGGATCGCTGGTACGGTGAGATGCTGCTGCCGGAAGTAATTATGTATAACTCCACAGCGTTGAAAAAGGAAGATGCTCCAAAAGATTGGGATGATCTGCTGGATCCGAAATATAAAGACAAAATTATTATTCGCGGCGTGCTCGCTTCCGGAACGATGAGAACGATTTACTCCTCGATGATTTTCCGTCAAGATGCTAACGATCCTGCCAAAGGATACGACTGGCTGAAGAAGCTCGACGCGAATACGAAGGAATATGCGCAAGACCCGACCAACCTGTACCTGAAGCTGGGACGAGAGGAAGGCACGCTTTCGCTGTGGAACCTACAGGACATTATGCTCCAGAAGGAGCTGCAGAAGCAGCCGTTCGACTTTATTTATCCTGCTAGCGGCGCACCGATTTTGGTTGATGGTGTCGGGGTTGTCAAGGGCGCGAAAAACAAGGATGCGGCAATGAAATTTTACGAGTTCCTCTTCGATTCCAAGCTGCGAGTTGAGCTTGCAGAGAAGCTATATCAAATCCCGACACGTACAGACATCAGCAAAGATACGCTTCCGACATGGTTACAAGGGTTGGAACTGAAACCGCTTACGATCGATTGGGCGGTCATGGCTCAGAAAGAAAAAGAATGGATGCAGCATTGGGACGAGAACATTAAGGGAAAAGGTTCCAAATAATGCATTCAGGCGGAGGAGCTCCTCCGCCTGAACATTTTACTTAAGGGGGAAACCGACTTGATAGAGGTCATACTGGATCAGGTAAATAAACAATTCGGAAACGTCAAGGGTGTTACAGACGTTAACATTCGGATTCAACCGGGGGAATTCTTCACCTTTCTCGGACCGAGCGGTTGTGGCAAAACAACGACGCTGCGGATGATCGCAGGATTCTATTATCCGAGCGAGGGCCGCATCATGTTCGGTGATCAGGATGTCACCACGCTTCCCCCGAACAAGCGAAATACGGGAATGGTATTTCAAAACTATGCGTTATTTCCGCACATGACCGTTTTTGAAAATATCGCATTCGGTCTGCAGGTAAGAAAAATCCCTAAATCCGAAATCGTGCAGCGTGTCGAACGCGCGCAGAAGCAAGTTCATTTGGAAGGCTACGGCAGCCGCCGTATCGATCAACTGTCCGGAGGCCAGCAGCAGCGGGTTGCCCTGGCTCGTGCACTTGTTATCGAGCCGCAAATCCTACTCTTGGATGAACCGCTATCGAACTTGGATGCGAAGCTTAGAGAAGAAACGAGAATTGAAATTAAGAGACTTCAACTGGAACTGGGAATTACCACAATCTATGTGACGCACGATCAGGCTGAAGCGATGGCGATGTCTGACCGGATCATGGTTATGCAGGGTGGTGTTGTCCAGCAGATTGGAAGTCCAGAAGAAATATATTATCGCCCGGTCAACCGGTTTGTCGCTTCCTTTATCGGGGAGTCCAATCTGTGGGAAGGAACCGTAGAACGAATCGAAGGCAACGAAGCGGTCGTTCGTATCGCTCCGGGCCTTAGTGTGAGAGGGTTGATTGCGAATGCCTCGCCGAATTACAAGCTAGAAGCGGGCAAGAGCGTGGCTATATCCATACGTCCGGAATCGGTTCGTGAGGCTCTGCAAGGAGAGTCCGGCGACAATGTAGTTAACGGTAACGTGGTAATTTCTGAATTTACGGGCGTAAGCGTGAACTATGTATCGCAGGTGGCAGACCAGCAGCTGAAAGCGATGTTCGTCAATCAAGGGCATCGAGTGCGCGGACGCGGGGAAGAAATCTCCCTGTTCATTCCGAAAGAAAGCATCTATTTCTTGGGATAGAGAGGGGATGAATTATGTTAACCAAAATATCCAAAGCACCCAAAACACCTAAGCTTAGAACAAGTTCATTCACGCAATCGCCCTATTTTGTCTATGTCTTGGTAGCACCGCTGTTTCTAGTGCTCTTGGCTTACGTCGTATATCCGTTGTTCCAAACGTTCATCCAAAGTATCCAGGTAGAGGACAAATTTTCGGTCGCCAACTACTTCCGGTTTTTTAGCTTGGAGCATACGTCCAATCTGGAGGCACTCTGGACCAGTATTTATATTTCTGTCTTAAGCGTAATCACCTGTGCGATCGTTGGTGTTGCGATGGCCTTCCTGTTGGAGCGCTACGAGTTCCCCGGCCGGAAAATACTGGCCGTCCTCGTCCTCGTTCCGATGGCATTGCCGCCGCTTGTCGGTGTATTGTCGTTTACGTTTTTGTACGGCGAAAGCGGCATTATCCCGAGAGCACTAAAAGCGCTGCTTCATCTCGATCAGGTGCCGTTTTTCTTGAAGGGCATTTGGGGTGTGCTCGTAGTACATACCTTCACGATGTACACGTACTTTTATATGACGGCTTCCTCTGCGATCCGTGGTCTCGATCCGTCCTTGGAGGAGGCGGCAGCGAGTCTTGGCGCAGGACGACTCTATATATGGCGGCGTATCATTTTGCCAATGCTGACACCGGCGCTGGTCGCATCGTCGCTGCTCGTCTTCATGATCGCGATGGCTTCCTATACGGCTCCGCTCATCTTTGGCATCGAGCGGACGATGACGATGCAGATTTATTTGTCCCGGACGAACGGCAATCTGGATATGGCTGCGGCGCAGTCCACGATCTTGTCCGTCGTTTCGATTTTGTTCCTGCTTGTGATGCGCTGGTATCAAGGGTTGCGCAATTATCAGAACATGAGTAAAGGGATCAGCGTCCATCGCACGGAAGTGAAAAGCGCCGTAGGCAAGTACGTCGCGATGATCCTGTCTATCATTGGTGTAATCGTTCTGCTGCTTCCTATTTTCGTGCTCGTTCTCATTTCACTTTCGACGAACGGCACGTGGACGACGCAAATCCTTCCGCCAGAATACACGCTTGAGCATTACGTGAAGCTGTTTACCGACAGCAAAACGTGGCGACCAATTGCAAACAGCTTCCAGATGAGCTTCGTGGCGACAATCGGCAATGTCATCTTCGGCGTCGCTGCCGCGTATGCCATGGTTCGCTTGAAATTTAAAGGAAAGACGCTGCTTGACGTGCTCATCATGCTTCCATGGGCTCTGCCGGGAACCGTTGTTGCGGTTAACCTGATTGCCGCCTTCAGCGAGCCTACTATATTCAGCTTCAACCAAGTGCTGATCGGCAGCTTCTGGATTCTTCCTTTGGCGTATTTTGTCCGGCATTTACCACTTGTGTTCCGATCCACTTCGGCGACACTGGTTCAGATGGACGCATCGGTCGAGGAGGCAGCTCGCAACTTGGGCGCATCCTGGTGGTACAGCTTCAGGCGGGTTGTGTTTCCAATGGCGCTAAGTGGCATTCTAGCGGGGACGCTGCTCGCGTTCGTACAGGGCATCGGAGAATTCGTATCATCCATCCTGCTCTTCACCGCAAAGAGTACGCCGCTTTCCGTCGAGATTTTCCAGCGGATGTATTCATTTGAGTTTGGTACAGCTTGTGCGTACGGTGTGCTGCAAATTACCCTGATCATCATCGTGCTCTTCATTTCGCGAAAAATAACGGGCGACAGCACGGCCGTGTAAGTAACGGTCATTTCGTGGGAACACCTAGGGGTTCATCATCCACGTCATGATATACAGCGGGGAAACTGGCCATTTCCAGCTGAAAAAAACATTCCACCATTATAGGAGGGATTTGATGATCAAAGGTAAGTCGACTCTAAAGTTGTGTTCCATTGTTATGAGCACGGTTCTGGCAAGCAGTGTGCTGTTGTCCACGCAAGCTCATCCCGCGTATGCGGATCGGGGAGTTGTCGATCTGTGGAAGTCGATTAAACCGCTGACGACGATTGCCAACGCAATGAACACGGGGGCTCATCCGGATGATGAGCACAGCGCGACCTTGGCGTATCTTTCCTTGGGAAGAGGGGTTAACACCTCCAGCGTGATCGCTGTCCGAGGAGAAGGAGGACAGAACGAAATCGGGAGCGAGCTGGGGCAAGCCCTCGGCATTATTCGCACCCACGAACTGCAGGAAGCTTCCAAGATCACGAATGTGACGCTCGGAATGCTTGGCGAGCAGCTGGATGACCCGATTTTCGATTTCGGGTTCTCTAAGAGCGTGGAAGAGACGCTGGAGAAATGGGGCGAATCGGTCGCTTACGAACGATTGATTCGGAAAATTCGCGAGCTGCGCCCGGATGTAATCATTCCTTCGTTTTTGAATGAAAACTCTACACACGGACATCACCGGACGATCAACGTGCTTACTGTTCGGGCGTTTAAGGATGCGGCGAATCCAGACATTTTTCCTGAACATTTGCAAAAAGGGCTTCAGCCTTGGCAGATCAAGAAGCTGTACCTGCCTGCCAGCTCTAAGGACTATACCGTGAAAGCGCCGGTCGGGGAATACAATGAAACTTATGGGGCTTCTTATCTTCAGCTTGGAGAAGAATCCCGCTTCATGCATAAGAGCCAAGGCATGGGAAGGGTGTATGATGAGGGCCCTGTGCAAGGGGACAATTACTACAAGCTCGACTTGAGCACGGTGAAATCGAAGGAGAAAGAGAACGACTTCTTCGACGGCATTGCATTCACCTTCGAGGATTTGGCGAAAGAGATCGATGCGAAGGGCAAAGACAACAAGGTCGTCAAGGATTTGCGCACCTTGCAAAAGGACGCGAATGAAGTCGTTGCCGCTTATCCGAGCTTCTCCAAAGTACTGAAAGAAGTGCATGAAATGAAAGCAGACGTACAGATGGCGCTGGCCGATGTTAAGGCATCCGGCTTAGAGGCGGCGACCAAGGAGGATCTGCTCCACCGGCTTCATGTCAAAGAAGAGCAGTTGAACAAAGCGAGCATGGAATCGGCGTCCGTCGTGGCGAAGGTGAAGCCGGAAGCGAGTGAGCTTGTTGCCGGTCAAACGACGAAGGTCGTCGTATCAGCTTTCAATGGCGGTTCCACGAAATTAGGCAAGATCAACCTGAGCTTGAACGTACCTGCAGGCTGGACGGCGAAGCCGGTTGGAGTGACTAGCTTCGATGAGTTAAGCTACAACGAGACGCTATCAGCCACCTTCGAGGTGACGATTCCTGCGGACGCGCCACTGTTCAAGCCTTATGACCCTTCGGTATTCAACGCGAAGGTGGAATATCAGGCGTTCAATACGGCAACGACATTGAACGTTACGCCGCAAAATGCAGTAGCGGTATTGCCACCGTACTCGATGTCGCTCAGCCCGAGCGCAACGATTCTGAATACGCTTAAGCCGGGAGAGCCGATTCCGGTGAAGGTTACGGTGCGCAATTATACGCCAGGCGCTTCCAAAGCATCGGTGTCACTGAACGTACCGGAAGGCTGGACGGCTGAGCCAGCGGTTGAAGAAGTGAGCTTTGCCGCTAAGGGCGAAACGAAGTCCGTCGCATTTACGGTCAAAGCTGCTTCGAACGTCGTGCCTGGCAAATTTGCCGTGACGGCTGTTGCGAAAAACGGCAATGTACAAAGTACGCAGGGTGCACAGATCATCGAGTATCCGCATATCGGAAAGACGTACATGGTACAACCGGCCGAGCTCAAAATCCAAGCCTTTGACCTGAAGGTTCCGGACAAATTGAAGGTAGGTTACGTATCCAGCGGCTTCGATAACATCGATCAATATTTGAGTCAAGTGGGCATCGATGTCGTAAAGCTGGAAGCGAAGGAGATCCAATCCGGGGATCTTTCGCAATATGACACGATCGTGCTTGGAATTCGCGCATACGCATTCCGTCCGGAATTGATTCCGAGCAATCAGCGTCTATTGAACTATGTCAAAAATGGCGGCAACCTCGTTGTTCAATATCATAAGCCGGAAGACAAATGGTCCCCGGATCTTGCACCGTATCCGATCAAGATCGGATCGCCGCTTATTCAGTGGCGTGTAACGGACGAGAATTCCAAAGTGACGATGCTGGTACCGGATCACCCGATGTTCAATGCCCCAAACAAGATTACGGATCAGGATTGGAACAACTGGATTCAAGACCGCTCTGCCTACAATCCGTCGGAATGGGGCAAGGAATATACGGCGCTCATTTCGAACGGGGATCCGGGCGAGAAGGAGTTTACGGGCACATTCCTGACGGCGCATTATGGCAAAGGAATCTATACTTACAGTTCATTGGTCTGGTATCGCGAGATTCCAGCTTTAGTTCCAGGCTCCATTCGCATGTTCGTAAATATGATTAGTCAACATCAGTAAAGTTCGCTTTTGATCACGAAGTGACCTTTTTAACATGTAAGCTAGCTCAACATCACAACATCGGTAGCGGGGGCCCCATTGGGCCCCCCAATACGATGGAGAAGCGGAGGTTTAAGGAGTATATGGATGTAATCGGAGTTCACGGGCGAGAAATCAGTCATGTGACGGAAAGTGCGCAATTCGCGGTCGTGCCCTTGGGGTCAGTGGAATATCATGGGCCGCATTCCCCACTCGGAACCGATACGATCTTGGCGGAAGGATTCGCGAAGCGGGTTAATGCAGCTCTGCGTCCTTTGATCTATCCGACGCTTCCGTTCTCGGCTTGCCCGGGCAAAACCCAGCATTATCCCGGAACAATATCGGTTCGCCCCTCGATTTTTATCGAGTATCTTACTGATGTTGTCGAAGGGATTTGCCGTCTTGGCATCTGCAATATCGTGCTTCTGAACGCTCATGACGCCAATATGGGCCCAGCCAGAGTCGTCGCTGAATCGGTGACTAGCACCTATCCCGACGCCAGCTTCCTTATTATCAACTGGTGGCAGATGGCGAGCGTCGATTTCACGCAGCAGTTAGGACTGTTCCAAGGGACGGCAGGAAGAGGGCATGGCGGTCCGTTTGAAATGTCCGCCGTCAAGGCGCTTCGCCCGGAAATGGTAGCCGTACAGGAATCGGACTTGGAATTAGATTCGTGTCCTCCTTTATCTTCTTTGCCTTATGTATTAGTAGAAGGAACCCCTCAAGGCTGGGACGGCTACACAGGACATATTCAGCAGTGCTCCTTGGAGGCGGGGCAGACAATCGTAGTAGAAGCAAGCCGCAATATGAACTTATTGATACAAGAATGGTTGGATATGAAAAAAAAGACGAACAAGGAGGCTAAATAGAGCCTATGGGATATCGTGAACAATGGTTGGAGACCGAAGGGGCCGCATTTCCCGGCAAAACGTATACAGAGGTTGTGTTGGAGCCGGCATTTAACGAGGCCAAGACTCATTTGCTGGGCCCGATGATGGCGATCAACAAGGCACATCTGATCATGCTGGAAAAGCAGCAATTGGTATCAACCGACGAAGCGAAGCAAATTGCCAAAGCAATCCGGTCGATCGACCCGGAGGCGCTTCGCCAAGCTAGCTATACGGGACAGTTCGAGGATTTGTTCTTTCAGGTAGAGCATCAGATGCTGGAGCATGCGGGCGATATCGCAGGCAATTTGCACCTGGCGCGCAGCCGCAATGACATGGGCATTTCCATTTATCGCATGGTTCTACGGGAGAAGTTGATCGTGACATTGACCTCCGCGCTGAAGCTCAATGAGCAGCTGCTGCTATTCGCCAAAGACCACACAGATACGCTTATGATCGGCTACACTCATACGCAGCAGGCTCAGCCGACGACGCTTGCACATTATTTTATGGCCGTTGTTGATTCGCTTAACCGGGATATTCGGCGGATGATGGCGTCCTTCACGAACTGCAACCGAAGCAGCATGGGGGCAGCGGCGCTTACAACGTCGGGCTTCGCAATCAGTCGGGAGCAGATGATGGAGCTGCTCGCCTTCGACGAGCTTATCGACAATTCGTACGACGCGATCGGCGGTGCCGATTACTTGGGTGAAGTGGCGACGGCCGTGCAGCTGGCGGCGATCAATTTGGGCCGGGTCGTTCAAGATATGCTGCTCTGGTGCACACAGGAATTCGGCGCGTTAAAGGTGGCGGCTCCGTATGTACAGATTAGCTCGATCATGCCGCAAAAACGCAATCCCGTTTCATTTGAGCATATGCGTGCTCTGCTATCGAGCTGCGTAGGCAATACGAACACGGTACTGTCGATGATTCACAATACGCCGTTCGGGGACATCGTAGACACTGAGGACGATATGCAGCCTTATGCGTGGAGAAGCCTCGACATTATGGATAAAATGTACCGGTTGTTCGCTGCCGTCATTGGTACGATGGAAGTGAACAAAGAGGTGCTTCGCGAGCGGACGCAAGGAAGCTTCGCCACGGTAACCGAGCTGGCGGACACGCTTGTCCGCACGGACGGCTTGTCGTTCAGAAAAGCGCATCATATCGTCAGTGACGTGGTAAAGCTGTCCTTGGCGCAAGGCCTGGCGGCTAACGAGATTACGTTGTCCATCGTCAACGAAAGCGCACAGCGCCACATCGGACGGGATTCTTCTCTTAGCGAGGAGACGCTGCGCGAGGCGCTCGACCCTGTGCATTTTGTAGAGATTCGCTCATTGCCGGGAGGGCCGAGCCCGAAGGAAATTAATCGTATGATCGACATTCGAATGAACCAGCATCACGCACATGTTCATTGGCTTGGGCAAGTACAAAGTAAAATTGAGCAGGCGCTGCAGCATTTGGATCAAGTCATCCTAGAGTGGAGTGGTTCTTGATGGATAAGCACACCATCCCTCTGCTTGCTATCGACGGCGGGGGGACGAAGTGCCTTGCGGTCTTTACAGACAGGCAGGGGAATATACTCGGACAAGGAAAGGGCGGTTCCTCCAATTACCAAGGCAGCGGGAAAGATGGGGTCATCCGCGAACTGAAAGTCGGGATTGAAGAAGCGGTCGCGGATTTGTGTGAGAGGAACGGAATTGATGTATCGCATGTAGAGATTGAAGTGGAATGCGCCGTGTTCGCCCTTGCGGGACTAGATACGGAATACGACCGGCGCATTATTACTGGATTGGTAGAGGAAGTGCTGAAGCTGCTGCCGATACAGGTCAAGCATCTAATTGTAGAAAACGACGGCTACGCTGCACTCCTCGGGGCAACAGACGGCGATCCGGGGATTCTGGCCATTGCCGGAACGGGGTCGATCATATTCGGCATCAACGATCAAGGACAGACGGCCAGAGCCGGAGGCTGGGGTCATCGGGTCGGTGACGAAGGCAGCGGCTATTGGATCGGCAAGCAGGCAGTGATGGCGATTCTCAAGGCTTATGACGGGCGGAATGAGGGTACTCGGCTCGGTAAATGGGTGCTCCCGCATTTTGGTATGGAAAATGAAGAGGATTTGTTCAACTGGGTATATGGCCCCGAGTATTCCGTCGAAAAAGTAAGTGAGCTCTCCCGTGCGGTTGGCCAAGCGGCCTCTGACGGAGACAAGGAAGCGCATCAAATTCTGGAGGTGGCCGCTCACGAGCTGTTTATCGCTGTCGCAGCGGTTATACGTCATTTGTCGTTCCAGAATAAACCATTTACAATGATACTACTGGGTGGCGTTCTGCAACACGAAGGATACGTTCGGGATATGTTAATGCACAAGATTAAAGCGCACGCTCCACAGGTTCAATGGGACAAGGCTCGGAAGGAGCCGATTTACGGTGTAACAGCCATGGGACTTTCTTATTTGGAAACGAAGGTATCTACTAAGGTTCAGTAAGATACGAACAGTAGGGGGGGAGGGAATGAAGAAAAGATGGTTATTCGTGTTTGCCCATCCAGATGACGAATCTTTTGCAGCCGGAGGCACGATCGCGAAGCTCAGCAGCATGGGGCACGAGGTTTTTCTGGCGTGCGCTACATCGGGATGCAGGGGGAAGTCGGGAGAATTTCAATTCGCTACCCGCGAAGAATTGGCCCGATTTCGTGAGCAGGAGCTGCGGAGCGCATGCTCCGTACTGGGTTTTGCCGACCTCATTCTATACCGTTATCCAGATGGCGAACTAAAGTCACTCGATTTGGAAACGCTGGTCCATCAAATTCAATCAACTATTATGGAGCTGAAGCCGGATGTCATCCTTACGTTTCCACCGGACGGAGTTACCGGACATCCTGATCATATCGCGATTTCCGCAGCAGTAGTTAAGGCGGTCGTGCTGGCAGAAGCGCAATACCCAGAGGGGCAGCAGCCATCATTATATTTTACCTCAATTCCCCATTACTACGACCATTGCAAGGATTCGGGGCCGAAGCATACGTGCCCGATTACAGTGAGAGTCGATATCAGTAACTTTCGTCAGCACAAGGGGGAGGCTTTACAAGCCTACCGGAGCCAGATTTACTCGGTAAACCGCGCCTATCCCGGGGTCATGGACGACGACTATACAGTCATCTGTGACTATGAATATTACACATTGGTTCGTGCCAATGGTCAGCAGATGCAAGAGGAGACGGTACTGGCTTTGAACGAGCTGCCGATGTTGGATTTGATGTAATAAGTTGTTTTTGATTGAACATTCTGATTCTCGATACTGTTCCTGCCGTTCCTCTGCGAATGTGTAGTGAACATGGATGCAGCTGGTAATCTCTAAAAATCGGACAAGCAAATCCTGTTAATCGTTCTACATGATTTGATCGAAAAGCGCGATTCGGTTAAAACGATACTAACGAGGCTTACTTGGACAGCTACACTACTGACATTAGAATAGAGATACTGATGCATCTTCGTTCCCTGAAGAAGACCCGCAAGGATGTATCTCTTCACGATCCAATTGGAACGGATAAAGAGGGTAATGAAATCACATTGATAGATATCCTTGGCTCAGAGGCTGATGATATTCTGGATGCGGTGCAGTTGAAGATTGAAAAGAGCAAGATTTACCGCAATCTGGACATTTTGGACGACCGGGAGAAGGAAGTGGTTATCGGGCGTTTCGGCCTTGAAGCAGGCGGTGAGGAACGGACGCAGCGGGAGATCGCGAAGGAGCTCGGGATTTCGCGCAGCTATGTATCACGGATTGAGAAGCGGCATTAATGAAGTTGTATCATGAGTTTTATAAGGCCAAAAGATAGAGTGTCGATTGCATTCCCATACTAACAACAAAAATACTTTCTAAACTAATCTCAAAGCGAATTTGCTTTGAGATTTTTCTATTTAAGATTTATGTAAGGTTTAAATTAAAAAGGTGTAAGGTTCAAGGTTTATTATAACTATTGAAGACAGGAGAAATTTTAAACTTACGATTTAGGAGACACAAATATGAAACCAATCTTACAAGCAAAGAATGTTCAAAAAGTTTTTGGTGCCAAAGGAAATGTGTATACAGCACTACAAGATATTAATGTAGAGATTCAAGAGGGTGAATTTACCGGAATCATGGGTCCGTCTGGTGCTGGTAAATCCACGCTTTTAAATATTTTCTCCACAATCGATACACCATCATCAGGAGAAATCATTATCGCTGGTCAAAATATCGTCAAAATGAAGGAAGCTCAATTATCGGATTTTCGTCGCAATAAGTTGGGCTTTATTTTCCAAGAATACAATTTACTTGATACCTTAACGGTAAAAGAGAATATTTTACTTCCACTTGCTTTATCAAGAGTACCAGTGAAAGAAATCGAAAAACGAGTCAATGAAATCGCTGATACATTCGGTATTCGAGAAATTTTAGATAAATACCCATACCACATATCTGGAGGTCAAAAGCAGCGAGCAGCTGCATCTCGTGCTATTGTTGCAAATCCAAGCTTAATATTAGCTGACGAGCCAACAGGTGCATTAGATTCAAAATCTGCCACTAGTTTACTAGAAAGCTTGAGCACATTAAACGAAAAGAATAAATCAACGATCCTGATGGTAACGCACGATGCGTACGCAGCAAGTTTCTGTAAACGAGTTTTATTTATAAAAGATGGTCAACTCTTTACGGAACTGCTGAAAGGGCAGCAATCCCGTAAGGATTTCTTCCAAAAGGTATTAGATGTCCTGTCTTCTCTTGGAGGTGGGCATAGTGACATTATTTAGTATTGCTAAAAAAAATATAGTGCAAAATTTCAATAACTATTTCTTATATTTTGCTTCGATGATTTTTAGTATAGTCATTTACTTTACATTCGTTTCATTGAAATATGATACAACGATTCAAGCGACTTCTGATGGGTCACCAAAAATTAGTTCTGTTTTTAGTGGTGCAGCATTTGTTTTAATGATTTTTGTAGCTATTTTCATATGGTATTCTAACTCCTTCTTTACAAGGAAACGTAAAAAAGAAGTAGGTTTATATTCTTTACTGGGTGTTCGTAAAAAGCAAATTGGTCGTATGCTTTTCTATGAAAATTTTATTATGGGGATATTAGCACTCGTGATCGGAATTTTAATTGGCTCTGTATTATCAAAGTTTTTCGTGTCCATTTTAATGAAGGTTATGGGATATGAAGCAATCACGAATTTCTCAATTTCATCTGAAGCAGTTATTAACACGGTCTTAGTCTTTGTTGTTATTACACTAATTACCTCATTCCAAGGGTATAGACTTATCTATCGCTTTAAATTAATTGATCTATTTCAGGCCGATAAAGAAGGAGAACAAGAACCCAAAGCATCTATGATGGTTGCTTTATTATCTCTTATTCTAATTGGTGCTGGTTACTGGATAGCGCTTCAAAACTTTATTGAGTCGAATGTTTGGAGATCTTTAGGTTTTGCGATAACTCCAATGGTAATCTTAGTTACGGTTATTCTGGGTACGTATTTGTTATTTAGCACATTAACTGTATACCTATTAAAAATGTCAAGAAAGAATAAAAAGAACTATTGGAAAGGAATTAACATCATAGGGACGTCCCAACTTCTATACCGAATTAAAGGGAATGCTCGTACACTAACTATCATTGCCGTACTGGGTGCCACAACATTAACAGCGGTTGGAACGGCATACAGTTTGTATTACAACAACAGAAGTAGTGTAGAGACAATAAATCCCAATAGCATGATGTTTATTGCTACGGATAAGAACTTAACAAAACTTGTTGAAGATATCGTATCAAACAATAAAGATCATAACGTTGTATATCATGAATCGATTCCAACACTTCAACTAGATGCAGATATAACAAACCTAAAAGATAAATTTTCTAATGATGAAGAGAAATATACGATTATTTCAAACAGTCATTTTAACGAATTAGCAAAAGCACAAGAACGCAATGATTTCCTTTCTTTAAAAGCTAATGAAGCAGCTGCGTTAGACGCAGTCTACATGGAAGGGATGTCACCAAAATATGTAGGAGCCACGATTTCTTTAAAGCTTAATGGAAGTGATGAGAAGATTACATTTACAAATTTAAAGAAATATAGTGTCCTCAATCTTTATACTGCCTATACTTCTCTTGTTGTCAGTGATGAATTATTTACGAAATTAGAGAAAGAAGCAAGTCCAACATACATGGAAGTGTATAACATCACGAATGAAGATGATGCAGAACAATTAACAAAAAATATTCAATCGATCGTACCAGATGAAGCAGCATTCTCAAGTTTTTATGTGAACTATGCATCAGGGTTAGAATCATCAGGCTTGTTAATATTCATGGGTGGATTTCTGGGATTAGTCTTCCTGGCTGCAACAGGAAGTATCATTTACTTTAAGCAATTAACAGAAGCTAACTCAGATAAAGGTCGATATGAGATTCTTAACAAAATAGGAGTGAACAAAAAAGAAGTACGAAAATCAATTGCGAAGCAAATATTGTTTGTTTTTGCCCTGCCATTACTTGCAGGATCAGCTCATAGTATTGTGGCATTAACTGCTTTATCAAAATTATTACAAACAAATCTAGTTATTCCAGTAGTCATTTGCATGGGGGTATATACCTGCATTTACATCGTTTACTACTTCTTAACAGTAAATGCTTACTACAAAATAGTGACGAAAACGAATTAAATAATAAATTATACGAGGAGTAGAACAATGAAAAAATTAATCATATCTGTTTCGGTAATAGCGGCACTTGTAATTGGGTCTTTGATTTTTATTCAGAATGTAAATATAAACAGGATCGGTGCAGACGAATACTTTGTTCAAATTAAAGGAGAAGGCGAGAAATTAGATGTTAAAGCAGCTAATGGTCAGCATTTTGAAGACTACAAATACACCTTACAAGCGATTAACAAAGAAGGAATAGAAAAAATGATGACATTTACAGCGCAAAAACAACTTCGTGAAGAAGCTTTTCTAAGACTTTATGTTAAAGAAGAGAAAGGAGTAACATCTTGGCAAGAGGTAACAAAAGATGAACTACCGGAAAAAGCAAAAGAGAAATTTGAATAACCTAGACAGAAGGAAGATAAAGGATATGGAAGAGGGAGCTGTCCCAACGCATTCACGACGCGAACAAGATTTTTAAGGATTGTCTTCTTCCAGATCTATTGGCAGATAAAGTTGGTCCATGGTATAAGGAATGTACAAAGAAACCGTTCCTTTCGTAAGTGGTTGGGTCGTACCTCCATTTTACAAGAGAACGGTTTCTTTATGTTTAGATCTTTTACAGTAGATTATGCGCGGAGCGTCTTCCAACAGACAGAAGGGGTGTCCCAGGTCTATGGACCTTTTGGAACACCCCCATTGACAATGTTATGTTTAGTAGCTAAACTAAAATCATGGATAAATTAAATTACTTGTCATCTGACAACAACAAAGGAAGCCGCAATCTTGGCCGATTGATATTGCAGCTCCGGCGGTTAGAACGCCACCCGCATACATTTGGTAAAGCCGGTTCTCTGACCCCCAGTGAAATTCACACGATTGAAGCGATTGGATACGAGGGAGGCGTGCTGATGAGCGAGCTTGCCGCGCGTCTCGCTGTTACAAAAGGTGCGGTCACCCAGCTTATCGTTCGTCTGGAAGCGAAAGATTTGGTGACACGTTCGCCACATCCGCATGATTCCAGAGCGACTATCATCTCACTAACCGATATAGGGAAGGAGGCTTTTAAGGCGCACGAGGAAGTGCATATTCAGTTTTATGATCAACTTCGTTCACAGCTTAACGAGCAGGAGATCGAAATTTTTGAAAAATGCATTGAAACACTAAATGAAATTTTGCGCAAATAATTTTTTTTTGGATAAATAGTTTAGTATCTATACTATAATGGATCTTCGGAGGATAAACATATGAAAGACAAGATCGTAGTCATTGGGGGTTATGGTCAAGTAGGCCAAGTGATATGCAGCAGCCTGGGAGATTTGTTTCCCGGAAAGGTTTACGCTGCCGGAAGAAGCTTTGATAAAGCTGCACGTTTTGCTGCAACTACCGGCAATAAAGTGATTCCGATTCAACTGGATGCACATGATATCAACGCAGTTGACCTTTTGGAGGAGGGAACGATTGTGGTCATGTGCCTGGATCAAGACAACACTAATTTCGTAGAGAGATGTCTCCAAAAGAAAATACACAATATCGATATATCTGCGTCGCATGACTTTTTATCCAAAGTAAGGAGTATTGAGAAACATATGACACCGTTAGAATCGACTTCGGTATTGAGTGTCGGTTTAGCGCCGGGACTCACCAACATGCTGGCAAAACAATGCACTAATACGATGGATCAAGTTCATTCGGCTGATATTTTCATCATGTTAGGTTTGGGAGAGCAGCATGGTCATGCTGCAATAGAGTGGATGGTTGATAATATAGCTTCGAGCTTTTCCGTGGTTGAGAATGGAGTGAACAAACAAGTGAGAAGTTTAGAGGATGGTAAAACGACGGATTTTCCCGGAAAATTCGGTCGAAGAACAGCTTACCGATTTAATTTTTCAGATCAACATGTTTTACCGGAAACGTTGGGCATTCCTTCAGTTTCCACACGTATTTGTTTCGACTCGTCATGGATAACCCGCCAAATCGCTTTAATGAAAAAGTTAGGCGTATATCGTTCGCTTCAATATCCTGCCGTCCGACGTTCCATGATCAATCTGCTTGGTAAATTTCACTTGGGAACAGAGGTATATGCTGCAAAAGTTAGTGCAAATGGCATATATAACGCTCAATCCGTCTGCTATGAATGTTCGATTCATGGACAGAGTGAGTCGTTCATAACGGGAAAAACCGCAGCATTCATAGCAAAAAAACTGTATCTGCATGATTATCGCCCAGGTATTTTTCATATAGAGGAGTTATTTGAGCCTATGGAGCTGATCGAGGAATTAAAGGAGTGGGCTGCCTTCGAAGAAGGCTGGAAAAGTTAAACAACGCCTAAAGCAGCTGCGTGTTACTTGAGCAGATGCCTTAGGCGTTGTTTTTTTACTGTAACTGATAATGGCTGTGGCCTTTTTGTCAGTTCTGTTGCTTACAGTAATCCGGCTGCCTGAAATACTTTGTCAAAGGCTTGGCGAGACCGGGCAGCAAGTTGATCAGGGGAATCGGTTGGGGTGGATGGGGTCAGAATTTCCTGGGCCACGGGACCATTATACCCGATTTGATGCAGCCCTCTTAAAAATCCTGCCAAATTGATTATACCTTCACCTGGGTAAATACGGTCATTGTCTAGCACATCCTCAACAGGGACGTCTTTCGCATCGTTGATATGTACATGAACAATTTGGTCTGCTCTCAGACGCAATATATCGGATTCGTTCAAGCCGTTCGTGTACCAATGATAGGAGTCGAATAATAGTCCGACATTCGGTTCGTGAATCGCATCAATCCAATTGAGTGTTTCGTCGACTGTCCAGATAAAAGGATTTTTCCATTGTGTGCGCAAATGATGCGGACCGACAAACTCCAGGCCGAGCCTGATTCCATAAGCGCCGAGGATATTAGCACATATCCGAAGGCGCTTGGTTGCAACAGCCATGAAATGCGCACCCGGGTAATCCGTCGAGGGAAGAATGTAAGTACAGCATCGGGTGCATCCGAGTGCGGAGGCTGCCGCTGCCGTTGCTGGTAATTGACTTATTCCTTCTAAAAATATATGCTCGTCAGCTCTCCATTCAACAGGAAGACCGATGGCTCCGATCGTAAGATTGAGTTCCAGAAGACGTTCGACAGCCGTTTCGGCTCCGAGACGGTCAACCAGCTCTTTGGCTTCAAGATCCACACTCTGAAAATGGTACTGGGATGCCAGCTCCATGAGTTGCTCATCATTTGCAATTTCACCTAAACCAGCACGTGTTAATCCTTGTAGCATGAAGATGTCCCTCCAATTGTGTGTAATCGAGTCTGTTCAGCGTGATTTGAAAGCCTTATACCCAGTTATGCCCGCTCCAAAATCGTATTCAATGTCGTACGATCCAGTCCTTTAACCAGCTTAATAAGCAATTCTTTGGCTGCCTCGTAGTCATCTGTATGGATGATGGATGAGGAAGTATGGATGTATCTTGAACAAATGCCGATGATCGTGGAAGGAACACCGATCCCACTCAAATGCACCTGTCCTGCATCTGTGCCGCCTGGAGATACAAAGTATTGGTATTTGATTTTGTTGGTGTCAGCTGTGTCTTGCACATATTCGACCATTCCGCGGTGCGTCAGCATCGTTGGGTCGAAAATGCGCAGCAGCGCGCCTTGTCCAAGCTGTCCGAACTGACTCTTGTCACCCATCATATCGTTCGCTGCGCTGGCATCAAGTCCGAAGAAAATGTCCGGTTGGATCAGGTTGGCTGATGTCCGCGCACCACGCAAACCGAGTTCTTCCTGAACGGTAGCTCCGGCGTATACGGTATTAGGAAGCTTTTCGCCGTGAAGAGCCTTTACAAGCTCAATGGCCAGTCCAACACCATAGCGGTTATCCCAGGCTTTCGCCATGATTTTCTTGGGGTTCGCAAGTGGAGTGAACTCACAGATCGGAACAATCTGCTGTCCTGGACGGATACCGAACGATTCGGCTTCGGCTTTATTATCCGCACCGATATCTACATACATTGTCTTGATGTCAACCGGCTTGCTGCGCTGTGCTTCATCCAACAGATGGGTAGGAATGGAGCCAACCACTCCAGTGATCGGACCTTGATCCGTAATAATCTGCAGCCGCTGTGCGAGCACAGCCTGACTCCACCAACCACCTAAAGGCTGAAAGCGGATCATGCCGGCTTCCGTAATTCCCGTTACCATAAAGCCTACCTCATCCATATGACCTGCGACCATTACTCGAGGACCTTCATCATTTCCGCGCAAGACCGCGAAGATGCTTCCTAAGCGATCCTGCAGGAATTCGTCTGTATATGGGGAGAGGGCATCCTTAACCCATGAACGCAGTTCACGTTCAAAGCCCGGAGCCGCCGGGAATTCTGTTAAAGTCCGCAGCAAATCCATTGTCGATTGATTCATAATGTGTTCGCTCCTTTTTTCGAAGGTATGTATAAGATTCATGTTCTAGTATGCCCTTCCAGCGTCGAAAAGTCCATGCTATCACATGGCCTTATTAACCTTCGTCAATGCATAGGCACCTATACCGGTGACAACGAGTATACTGTACTGAACTTGCTTTGCCGTATTTACCTTAGAAGGGAGCATTATATGAAACAACATACCCTCGATTTATGCAGCCAGCATGGCAAAGCCAGTGAGTTTCTACTGGTGCTAGTGCTCTTTATTTTGCTGGTGGTTTTGTTGATGTATGTGTTGATCTGAATGATCAATGTTAAGGCCAGTACGTAAAAACAGCTTTAGGCAAAGTGCTTGAAGCTGTTTTTTTATATGGATGATTTACCAAACATACATAAAGAAAGTTAATTCAAACCATAATGATAAGAGCGAAATGTCTATAATCCCCAACTTGCGAAAGCAACATATACTTAGCCGGAGGTGTACGAATTGCCTGACTCTAAACAAAAATCCGAATCAAAACTAAATTCGATGAGTCCGGAGGAATACAAATCGATCGCCAAAAAACATGAACCGCCGAGCAATATACTGAAGAACTGCTTAAAAGCTTTTTTAGTGGGAGGATTGATTTGTGTTATCGGACAAGGTATCCAGCAGTTCTTTATGTCGGTGTTCCATATGAGCACAAAAGAGGCCAGCAACCCGACGGTAGCGGTACTCATATTGATTTCCGTTATTCTGACAAGCTTCGGGGTATACGATAAAATCGCCCAGTGGGCAGGAGCCGGCACGGCCGTTCCGGTAACCGGGTTCGCCAACTCCATGTGCTCTGCCGCACTTGAGCATCGTGCGGAAGGACTTGTGCTTGGCGTAGGAGCCAGCATGTTCAAACTTGCGGGTTCCGTTATCGTCTTCGGTACCGTAGCTGCATTTATCATAGGTATTATCTATGCTCTTCTGGGCATAGGAGGAGGCCATTGATTATGAAAGTGACCGGACAAACCTGGAAGTTTGAGAATAAACCAGTCATTTTGGGAGCCTCTTCGATTGTCGGTCCTGATGAGGGGGAAGGCCCATTAGCTCAGGATTTTGATTATATATACGATAATATAGAAATTAACGAAAAGACCTGGGAGAAAGGTGAGCGGCGTTTGCTAGAGGATGCGGCTAGAACGGCACTGGAGAACTCAGGCATTACAGAAGAACAGCTACAGTTTTATGTAGGTGGAGACCTGATGAATCAGATCATCAGCAGCTCCTTCGCCGCCCGTAAAATGGGTGTTCCATACATCGGAGTATTCGGAGCCTGCTCTACTTCCATGGAAAGCTTGGCTATTGCCTCACTTATGGTAGATTCGGGTGCTGCACAATATGCGATGGCGGGCACAGCGAGTCATAACTGTACGGTTGAAAAACAGTTCCGTTATCCGACAGAGTATGGCTCTCAGAAGCCGCCGTATGCGCAATATACAATTACCGGAGCCGGATGTTCGGTTGTAGCGACCCAAGGGGTCGGACCGGAAATCACTTACGCTACGATTGGTAAAGTGATGGATCTAGGAATAAAGGATCCTTTCAATATGGGTACAGCTATGGCACCTGCAGCTGTGGACACCATTTCCGCACACTTTAAGGATAGCGGACGCTCTCCCGGATATTATGATTTGGTCGTGACAGGGGATTTGGCGGCTGTCGGGTTACCCATTGCCAAAGAGCTCCTTCAAAAAGAAGGAGTCCGCATGGAGGAGACTGATTTTATGGATTGCGGCCTTATGATTTACGACCGTGATAAACAGAAGTATGTGTTATCTGGTGGAAGCGGCTGCGGATGCTCTGCCGTTGTTACTTATGGTCATATCCTCAAACGAATGCGACGCGGCGAGCTCAAAAAAGTGCTGGTTGTGGCAACAGGAGCATTGCTCTCACCGCTTTCATATCAGCAGGGCGAGAGTATCCCTTGTATCGCCCATGCCGTAGCTTTAGAGATGGGAGGTTGAAGAAGCATGCAATTTTTATGGGCTTTTATTATCGGCGGTTTGATCTGTGTCGTTGGACAGATCATGATGGATGCATTCAAGCTCACACCCGCCCATACGATGAGTACACTCGTTGTGGCCGGCGCGATTGCTGATGCTTTTGGCTTATACGATCCACTGGTCAAATTTGCTGGCGCGGGTGCTTCTGTACCGATCACGAGCTTTGGTAACTCTCTTGTGCACGGAGCTTTGTCTGAACTTCAACGTGACGGATGGATCGGTGTTGTTACAGGTATTTTTGAAATCACAAGTGCCGGGATATCATCGGCGATCATCTTTTCGTTTCTGGCCGCACTGATCGTACGTCCCAAAGGCTGAAGATACGGTTCATATGGATGATACACTACAGCTCCGGATGTTTTTCCGGGGCTCTTTGCTGTTTAGGAAAGATATGAACAGGATAACTCTTTTGCAGGAATGCATTTTTGAATGGACTCTTGAATGTACTCAGCGACCTTCATCATGTACAATAGTAGTTAATCTACTATTTATTCCCTTACAGGAGGTTTTTAATACATGCCCGTAAGTCAAGAATCCATGAATATCATTTCTTCGGTACGCTCCAATCTGGAATCGTGCCTGCTGGGCAAGGAATTCGAAATCCAGCTTCTTCTTACTGCGCTGCTTGCCGGCGGACATGTCCTGATTGAGGATGTTCCGGGAACGGGCAAGACTCAGTTAATTAAAGCACTCGCCAAATCCATGCAAGGAGATTACCGGCGCATACAGTGTAATCCTGACATTCTACCAAGTGATATAACAGGTGTATCGGTGTTTCACCCCCGTGATGAACGGTTCTATTTCCGTCCGGGGCCTGTAATGACGAATGTTCTTCTCGCCGACGAGATCAATCGCGCAACGACCAAGACGCAATCGGCCTTGTTAGAAGTTATGGAAGAACGTAGTGTAACCGTAGATGGAGAGACACATGAACTTCCACATCCGTTTATGCTGTGTGCTACGCAGAATCCAATTGATTTTGAAGGCACTTATATGCTTCCCGAAGCTCAGTTGGACCGTTTCATGCTGAAAATCAGCTTGGGCTATCCTGATGCCGCCACCGAAAAAGAGCTGATGTTCCGTTCTAAAAATGGACAGTTGGTGGACAAGCTCAGACCGGTGACACATATGGACAGTATCTCGGCCATTCAGTACGAAATTCGGGATGTGTTTATTGGAGACCCGGTAGCCGATTATTTGTTAGGCATAACGCGTGCTACAAGAGAGCACCCGGCTGTCATTCTGGGAGCGAGTCCACGCGCTACACTTTCGTTTATGAATGCCGTAAAGGCTTATGCGTTCTTGCAGCAACGGGATTACGTACTGCCTGATGATGTCAAAACTCTTGCGCCTTATGTCTTGTCACACCGGATTATGCTGCGTCCGGAATCCAGACTTGACAATGCGACGACAGAGTCGGTGCTACAATTTATTCTAAGGCAAGTAAAAGTGCCCGTACAGATGGGGAGATAAGGATGCGCCGTTATCTTTCGATATGGACGAACGGCATAAAACCGTCGAGACTCGCAGCGGTATTGGCGGTTTGGTGTATATGCTTGCTGTATGTTCTGTTTCAAGGCGGCAAGACATCCACGATGCTTTTTTCAATGGTCAGTCTATTGTCTGTTTATCTGATTGGTTCGAGTTTCGGCGGAGTCAATCGAGTAAAGGCCTCCCGCTCCGTTTCATCAGGTGAGAATAATGGTGATGTTCTGCATGCCGGTGACCAGGTTCGTGTCAAGATGGAAGTGAACATCCCAGGGCTGCTGCCCATGCCTTACCTTATTGTAAGAGAGGTGCTTCAGCGTCATAACGGGGAAAAGTGGTCCTTTGAAGATAGTGTGATTCCGAGCCTGCGCGGATCCGGGGAGCTGGTGTTTCAGACACCTCCGCTGGAAAGAGGTCGCTACGCCTTTTCAAGCACGGAATGCATTAGCGAGGATATATTTGGCCTTATGGAGCATCGCGGGGTATTCGAGGTCCAAACGTCATTCCGGGTGCTCCCGAGAACCGTGTATATTCCGAATTGGCATCGGAGCATTCGTAATTTAAGGCTCGGAGGGACGCAGACGACACTTTCGTCCTCCAGACGGGAGACGACCCAGATTAACGGTGTTCGGGATTACGTTTACGGTGACCGGATTTCACGAATACACTGGAATGCAACAGCCAGGACAGGCTCCTGGAAATCCAAGGAGTTTGAGCACGAATCATTTCCAAAAACGATGATAGTATTGGATTGCACGGCAAAAGGATACCATAATTCCCGACAATTTGAGTTTGCGGTTTCAGCGGCTGCTTCACTTGTTGAATATGGAGCCCGAGAACATGCAGGTACCGGGCTGTTTACTGCAGGGAAAGATTCCCGTGTATTTGCGCCAAGCGATACCCCAAGCGAACGGATGCGGATGATTCAGCATTTGGTGGATGTGGATGCAGACCGGACAGAAAGTCTGCTGACCTCACTGGAGAGAGCATATCGCCATTTTCCGAAAGGTGCTTTGTTCCTTCTAGTGAGTCCTTTGGCGGATCAATCGGTTATGGAAGCAATGCGCTGGGCAGAAACCAAAGGAATGAACCCTAGCTTGCTTAGAATACTAAGCTTTGATGGAGTGAACAGTGGCAAAGAGGATTATTCTGCATTTCTCCAGTCACGGGGTATTACGAATTACGCGGCTTCTTCGCTCGATGAGCTTCCTGCTGTTTTGGGAGGTGGTGCGTGATGAGGTCATGGATACAAAAGTTCTCGCTGTCCTTTTTCTATATATTATCGTTATTGTGGATTTGGCTTATATTACTGCAGTGGGTTTCCTATTCAGAGTCCTTATTATATGAAGAAACAACGGCAAGCATTATTGTCGCGCTCGCCATTACGGCGATTACGGAATCCTTGGTGTTTATCAAGCGCGGGTTTCGTATGCTCATTCAGTTGCCGTTGATCATTTATGCGGTATACCGCACGTTAGAGAAATACGGCAATCCTGTACCTTCAAGCTTGCTTGAAGGACTAGAGTCGGGAGAGCTGCTTGAATTTCTGCCTTATCTTTGGTTTGCAGCTGCATCATGGGCGATTTTTCTGTTTATAGCAGTCTGGGCGAACAACAAGAGAAGGATCTTATTGGTTATAGGGTTGAATATCGTAGCTTTTGCTGTGCTTGATTCCTTCACGACCATTGTTTTATGGGATGAAACCGCATGGATCGTAGCGGTGGGTATGGGCTGGCTTGTTACAGAGCATTTCAACCGGTTTCGTAAAAGATTTCCTTTGGGTTGGCGCAAACTTCGGGAGTATCCCATTAAGATTATCGGAAATATCCTCGTTATCTTTTCGTTGATTATTTTGGCCGGCATCAACATGCCGAATATCCAACCCGCACTTACAGATCCTTATACCGCTTGGCGGGAATGGAACGGCATACCGTTGTCGGGAAGCGTGAGCGGATTGGGTGGCGGTATTCTCGATGTCTCTGTCGAGAGCATGTCCGGATATGGGCGTGAAGATAACGAATTAGGCGGAGGTTTTAATTTCGACTATTCACCGGTCATGACAGTTGCATCTAAGGAAAGAAGCTACTGGCGTGGTGAGACGAGAGCACAATACTCCGGAACAGGCTGGTCAGATAAACAAAGACGGCGCGACTCGGAAGAAGTTGAGCTAGGCGAGGCTCTAAGCGGGGATTTATCAGGGAAGATTGACACCAAGACGGTGCAGCAGACCGTGACGATGCTCAATGACAGTGTATATCCGGTGCTGTTTGGAGCCTACTCGATATCTAAATTGGACAGGTTGGATCCTGACGTGGATAACGGAATGCTTCGTTGGAAGGGCGAAAGTTCCGAGCTTCATCTGAATTCTGAGCCGAAACGTCCGAATTATCCGAAGACGTATACAGTCACTTCGGAAATCCCGGTCATCCCGGTAGAAGAGCTTAGCGCTCAAGCTTATGATCAATTGTTTACCGGTCCAATAGACGAGGCGTATCTTCAGAAACCGTCCGATTTCCCGGAACGTGTCGAAATGCTGGCGGAGGAAGTGACTGCCGCAGGAGATACCCCATATGAAAAGGTAATGCTGTTGCAGCAATATTTACAAAACAACTTTACCTACACGAACACACCTGACTTAACGAGAAGGGAAAGTACAGACTTTGTGGATGCCTTTCTGTTTGAGGTGAAGGAAGGCTACTGCGACTATTTTTCTACGTCTATGGTTATGATGACCCGATCACTAGGTATTCCCGCCAGATGGGTGAAAGGCTATGCGCCTGGAAACATTCCGAGTCAGGAATTTATGTCTCAGAATGGTCAGAGTAATTCCGCATCTGGGAGTTATACGGTTACCAATGCGGATGCACACTCATGGGTTGAGGTATACTTCGGGGACTACGGCTGGATTCCGATTGAGACGACACCAGGTTTTAACATGCCGATTTTGGCCGGCGGGGAGTCGCTGGAACCTATTGTTTCGGAGAAAGAGAAAGAGAAGGCTGAGGAAGAGGAAGAGCCTGTTCTGCCTTCTGAAGAAACGGGAGGCAGCTCCTCTTTGTACATGATTCTGGGAATTATTTCAGGAGCGGTTATTCTCGCCTGGATAGGGTATATTCTTTGGAGAATGCGGTTTAATCTCCGGTTCTTCTCTGCCCGTCTTCGAGCCGGGAAACCTCTGACACCTGCTGATAAAGTGATTGCCGAGACAGAACGTTGGCTACGTTATGCCCATCGTCGCGGCTTGAAACGCGACACCCACGAAACACTTCGGGAGTCGGTTAGCCGTTGGGAAAGTCTTTATCCGCCACTGTCCCGCTCGCTGACTCCATTACTTAGAAAGTTTGAGGCTGCACGCTATAGTCCAATCCACATTATGGAGGAAGAATGGCGCGCGGTTCAATCCGAAGCGGATCAGCTCAAGAAGAGTATAAAAAGTGTTAGGATTTCCTGATCACAACCGCCCGGATTCCGATAGGAATAACGGGCGGCTTTTTCATGAAACCCCAGGCACTCATTGGCTTTGGATGTATGGTTGACGCGCTGTCGATTATTTTTACTAACCAACCGTAATATGGTATAGTTTTTCGTATGAAATTGAGGTGACGAATTTGTTTGAAATGTTGATTCCAAAACTCCGCGTCAACACGGTGTTTGACATTAACCTGGAAGAACTGTACGAACAGGGCTACCGGGGAATTATTACGGATTTGGATAATACGCTCGTAGGAGCGAAGGCGCCACTTGCAACCCCTGAATTGGTGGCATGGTTTAAAAAAGTAAAAGAGATTGGCTTTCAGCTGATCATCGTTTCCAATAACCAACTGGAGCGCGTATCAAAGTTTGCCACTCCGTTAGATATCCAGTATGTGCACAAAGCCCGTAAACCTAGCAACATTCCTTTCCGGAAAGCGATGAAAATGATGGATCTAAAGAATGAGCAGACGATTGTAGTTGGAGATCAAATGCTGACGGACGTTTACGGCGGTAATCGTTTGGGCTTATACACGGTTTTGGTCATGCCGATTGCGATTAATGATGAAGGATTTGTGACGCGGTTTTTCAACCGGCGGGTGGAACGAATCGCTCTGACACGTCTGAGAAAACAAGGATTATGGATTGAGGAGGACAAGAAATCATGATGGAGCCTTTAGGCGAACAAGTCAGCAAGAAATGCAGCGGTTGTGGCATTTCGCTGCAGCATACTGCTCAGGGTGAGCCTGGCTATCTGCCGGAAAAAGCCTGGGACCGTGAACCGGTCATTTGCCAGCGCTGCTTCCGTATCAAAAATTATAACGAGGTCGCATCTGTTGCAGTCGATCAGGATGAATTTCTGCGTCTGCTCGGGCAAATCGGCGAGAAGAAAGCCCTCGTCATTCATATTGTAGATATTTTTGACTTTGAAGGAAGTTTAATATCAGGTCTTCAGCGGTTTGTTGGCAACAACCCGGTCATCCTGGCTGTCAATAAAATCGACCTGCTTCCGAAAGTCACCAATTGGAACAAGCTTCTGAATTGGGTGCAGAAGCAGTGCAAAGAACAAGGACTTCGAACAACCGACATCGTTCTGTGCAGTGCAAAGAAGAATCAGGGTTTCGACAGACTTCTGGATACGATGGCTGCTCATCGCGGTGATCGTGATGTTTATGTTGTCGGCGCAACGAATGTTGGCAAGTCGACACTCATTAATCGTTTGATCCGTGATTACAGTGATCTGGAGCAGGAGCTGACCACATCCCGTTATCCGGGAACTACGCTGGATATGGTTAATATTCCGCTAGATGACGGACGATATATTGTGGATACACCGGGGATTGTCTATCCATGGAGATACAGTGAGCTTGTAAGCCGCGACGATCTGGGTGTCGTTATGCCCGAGAATCCGCTGAAGCCTCTGGTATACCAGCTAAATGAAGGCCAAACGTTGTTCTTTGGGGGAATGGGGCGATTCGACTTCATTAAGGGAGAACATCAGTCCTTCACTTGCTTTATTAGCGGCCGACTGAATATACACCGTACGAAGCTGGAGCGTGCCGATTCACTGTTCGAGGAGCATGCGGGGGAACTGCTGTCGCCTCCAACCAAGGAACGGCTGGAAGAAATGCCTGAATGGACAAGACATGAGATAAGAATTCCCAAAGGCTCCGGCTCGGACATATTTATTTCCGGCTTGGGATGGGTGAAAGTGAACGGAGACATGGGTGCTCTTGTCGCGGTTCATGTGCCGAAAGGGGTCAAAGTACTTCAACGGCCGTCACTGATCTAACCGGGTTTACACGGTCTTTCGGGAGAGGGTGATGGAATACATGAATTCAATACAGCAAAAAGGTTTTGTCCGGAATAGTGGAGCTATATTGCTCGGGGTGATGGGGGATCCGATCATTCATTCTAAATCCCCTGTCATGCATAATGCAGCTTTGAAAGCACTCGGTATTCCAGGTGACTATGTTCCTCTTCATATTAAGCCGGAAGGGCTAGAGAACGCAGTTCAAGCCCTTCGTTCACTTGGCTTTCGCGGGGTCAATGTAACGATTCCGCATAAGGTAGAGGTTATGAACTACCTGGATATTATAGACGAAGGGGCTGCAAGGGTCGGAGCGGTCAATACGATTGTAAACGATAACGGCGTTCTCACCGGTTTCAACACGGATGGAATCGGATACGTCCGGTCATTGAAGGAAGAAGCTTGTCCTGATTTGGCCGGCAAAAATATTGTTGTTCTCGGAGCAGGAGGTGCCGCTCGCGGTATCATACACGCTTTGACTTTTGAACAGCCAGGACATATATCCGTTGTCAACCGAACTGCCTCAAGGGCAAAGGAGCTTGCAGAAGAGTGGCGTTCGTTAGCCGATATTCGGGGATTGGCTGAAGCGGAAGCGAGAGAGGCTGTGAAGTCGGCAGACGTGTTAATCAACACGACTTCGGTCGGTATGCATCCGCATATCGGTGATCTTCCACTATTGGCAGAATGGATTCCGGAAGGAATCGTTGTCAGCGATTTAATATATAACCCGCTTACAACTGAACTTCTGCGGAGAAGTGAAGAAAAAGGCTGTACCATTCACGGCGGCCTTGGCATGTTTGTGAATCAGGGGGCTTATGCTTTCGAATATTGGACAGGACAGGCTGCCCCGGTTGAGATTATGAAGCAGACTGTGCTGAACAGTTTTCAGGAATAAGCAGGTCTCCAATAATAATTGCTTAAAGATACATCAAGCGCTAGAATAAAGGTTTCGGAACAGAGAAAAGCTTGAAATAGATGAAATTAAGGGAGTTATGACGAAGTATGTTAACAGGAAAGCAAAAAAGGTATTTACGGTCAATGGCGCATCACTTGGATCCTTTGTTTCAGGTCGGTAAGGGTGGAAGCAATGATCATCTGATCCGTCATATTTCTGAAGCGATTGAAAAGCGGGAACTATTAAAGGTATCTGTGCTGAACAATTGTTTGGAAGATCCGCGTGCAATCGCGGCGGAATTGGCTGAAGGTGCTAAAGCAGAGCTTGTACAAGTGATTGGAAAAACGATCGTGCTGTACAAGGAATCGAAGGATAACAAAACGATCGAACTGCCTTAATAAAAGGAGGCGAACCGGATGAAGGTTGGTATTATGGGAGGCACGTTCGACCCCATCCATATCGGTCATATGCTGGCAGCAGAAGCCGCCCGGGACGTTTACCAACTGGATGAAGTGTGGTTTATGCCAAGCCATATTCCTCCACATAAGCTGGAATCCGGTGCGACGGGGCAGATAAGGCTTGAAATGACATCCGAAGCCGTGTCCGGCCATCCGTCTTTTCGGACGTTGGACTTTGAAATTGAACGTGGAGGAGTATCATACACCGTAGATACGGTGACGGAACTGCGCCGGGCTTATCCGCATATAGAGTTCACATTCATCATTGGTGCGGACATGGTCAACTACCTGCCGAAATGGCACCGGATTGATGAGCTTGCCGGAATGCTTCATTTTATCGGTGTGAACCGGCCAGGATCCAGTTTGGATGTCAATTTGCTGCCTTCGTTTTTACAGAAAGTTGTAAAAATTGCAGATATGCCTCTTGTGGATATATCCTCGACCCTGATCAGGAAGAGGGTGGCCGCGGGCGAGTCTATCCGTTATATGGTACCCGACCGTGTATATGATTACATTGTAAGGAGCGGAATCTATGGGATACAGCCGGGAACAGCTGATTGAGGCCGTATCATCCCAGATGCCCGAGAAGCGCTGGATACACACCAAGGGCGTCATGGAAACGGCGGTCAAACTTGCTGGACAGTATGGGGCTAATCCGGAAAAAGCGGATTTGGCGGCTATCCTGCACGACGTCGCTAAATATTGGCCTGTGTTAAAATTAAAAGAAGTGCTAGTGGATAACGGACTTAATGACGAGTTGCTGCAGCATGATAAACAGTTGTGGCACGCCGAAGTAGGCGCCTTTGTCGCAGAAAGGGATTACGGCATAACCGATCGGGAAGTATTGGATGCAATACGCTATCATACCTCTGGTCGTGCCCAAATGACTCTTCTGGAGAAGGTCGTCTGTCTGGCGGATTATATGGAGCCGGGAAGGGATTTCCCAGGCGTGAATAATATTCGCGAACTGGCCAACCATAGCCTTGAAGAGGCGCTTGCAGCCGGATTCGATTCGACGATAAGTCTCTTGGTATCTCGCAAGCAGATCATTTATCCACTGACCGTACTGGCTCGAAATGACTTAATAAAGCAATTGGAGGCGAATTCATGACGATAAATCCGAATGAATTGTTAAATGCGGCCGTGGCGGCCGCTGAAGATAAGAAAGCGATGAATATTGTGGCTCTTGATTTGAGAGGAATCTCTCTTGTAGCCGATTACTTTGTTATTTGTCACGGTAACTCCGACACCCAGGTTCAAGCGATTGCAACCGAAGTGCGCAAGCGTGCTCAAGAGGTCGGCGTGACGCTTAAAGGTATAGAAGGAATGGACGCTGCCCGCTGGGTGTTGATGGATCTTGGCGATGTAGTAGTTCATATATTCCATCGCGATGAGCGTGAATATTACAACATTGAACGTCTGTGGTCTGACGCTAAAGTGGTGGAGAACGTATGAGCCTGATCGCCGGTACGATCGTGGAGCTGGAAGTAACCCGTGAAGTATCGCCTTACGGTTATTTTTTGGACGGCGGCGACAGAGATGTGCTTCTCCATTACTCTGAGCTCACCGGGAAGGTAGAGCCTGGAGATTCGGTTGAGGTGTTCATATTTTTTGATACGGAGGATCGGCTCGCAGCTACAATGAAAAAGCCGTATCTCACATTGGGTGAGACAGCCAAGCTAATGGTAGCTGACGTTCATCCGCGCCTTGGCTGCTTCCTCGAGATGGGGCTGGGCCGTCAATTGCTGCTTCCTATCCGTGAACTACCTGAGATGAGAGAGCTTCATCCCCAGGTAGGTGATTATGTATTCGCCATGATGGAACACGATAAGCAGGGACGGCTCCGTGCCAAGTTGGCCGGAGAACAGGAGCTTGCGCCCCTTGCTTTTCATGCACCCGATGCTTGGCTCAACCAATGGTTTACAGCACTTGTGTACAAGCCTCTTCAAATGGGCACGTTCGTTATAGTAGACGGTGGCGTGCTTGGTTTTGGAGCTATTGGGATGATTCATTCTTCCGAGCGTACGCGATTAATGCGTCTCGGAGAAGAAGTTCGTGTTCGTGTCAGTCATATACGTGAGGACGGCCGTGTCAACTTATCGATGGTGCCGCGTAAAGAAATTGGGATGACAGATGATGCTGATCGGCTGCTAGCGTTTCTGAAGGAACGTCCGGGTGGAGCCATGCCATACTCTGACGCAACGCCGCCAGATATTATTAAGCAGCGTTTCGGCATCAGCAAATCAGCCTTTAAACGGGCCCTAGGTAAGCTGATGAAGGACGGGCTGGTTACACAGAAGGAAAATTGGACCTATCTTGCTAAGGGAAATGAGGAGAACTCGGAACCTAGTGTAGAGGGCAATAAATAAGGAAGCCTTAAGAAAGTGGTGTCATCATGTTGTCTTACCGCAAATTTGCGTACGTTTACGATCAACTTATGGAGGACATGCCTTACCCCGATTGGCTCCGGTTTGCGCGGACAGCTTGGGAAAAGTATGGTATGCCCAAAAGTGTGGCGGAGCTCGGATGCGGGACAGGCAGCATCACGATTCCGCTCGTGAATTCGGGATTTGAAGTAACGGGAATAGATCTGTCATCCGACATGTTGTCGATTGCTCGCCGCAAGCTGGAGGGGACCCCTCAAGGGAATCGTCTGTTCCGTGAGGGGAGTGTTCGCTGGGTACAGCAGGATATGCGAGTATGGGAACTGCCAGAGCAGGTGGACTCCGTCATTTCTTTTTGTGATTGCATTAATTATTTACTTGAAGAAGACGACATTCGAGCTGTGTTCGCCCGTACCTATAGCGGTCTGAAGGATGGGGGCTCGTTCCTGTTTGATGTGCACCATCCGAACACCTTGATTCGTTACGATGAGGAGCAGCCCTTCGTTCTTGATGATCATAAGGTCTCATATATTTGGACATGTGCTCTGGATGAACTCCGCTGTGAAATTGAACATCATCTATCTATTTTCGCGCGTGATGAGAATGATCGATCGGTATACCGCCGTTTCGAAGAAACGCATACGCAGCGCGGCTACGATCCAGAGTGGATGAAGGTGGAGTTGACCAAAGCCGGATTCCGTGATGTGAAGTGTTATGCGGATTTTGAGTGGGTTGAAGCTGGAAGCGATGCACAAAGGCTGTTTTATGTAGCTGTCAAATAATAAATTACAGACTCAGGACTGTTTCAGCGTAGATATTCTACGAAGGAACAGTCCTTTTTGTTTTGGGGAAGTCGTGTGTTCTTCTTGCATGGGAAACTCTTTTTTGGCGGTCTATTTGATTGTGGTTAAGATGCCGTACCAAGGCCGTAGGTTTGCTTAAAAACCTGTGTTAGACTATACCCGCATCAAACTGAAAACGATTACAGTCCGTGGTAACCCGGAAGTGAAGTCGAATGATGATGACGGATAGCTAAACTACAATCAAATAGGTCTGTTTACAGTAATCTACTTTCGAGTAAAGAAGGGTGGAAACGACGATGAAATGGTCTGTGTTTACAGTTGCAACCCCTGATTTGAATCCGGAGGAGTTGGCCGCAGCTGCGCATGAGGCTGGAGTTGAAGGAATAGAATGGCGTTTTAAGGAAACTCCGGAGGACACTCTTCAGGAGGAGCCTTCATTTTGGCGCCACAATCGCTGCTCTATCGATCCAAGAGGTACAGAGGAGGAATGGTTGAGGTTTGACAAGGTAGCCAAGGAGTACAATCTTCGCAGCATAGCCGTTGTACCTTATCTGACTTGTGGTGACATTGAAGGCACAGAGCGGGTGATGAAGGCCGCCAAGCTGCTTGGGGCTTCCTTTATCCGGGCGGGTATCCCTGGCTATGATGGAAGCGAGAATTACCATGATCTTTATAAGCAAGCCGTACATTATCTGGAATCCGTGGAACGACTGGCTGCGGACTACGGTATCAAAGCTCTTGTAGAAACCCACCACAAAACAATTGCGCCTAGCGCCGGCTTGGCTCATAAGCTGGTTAGCCACTTTGATTCTCGACATGTCGGTGTCTTATATGATCCCGGAAATATGGTTCATGAGGGTTATGAAAATTTTAGGATGGGCTTAGAGCTTCTTGGTCCTTACTTGGCCCATGTTCATGTGAAAAATGCCGGTTATCGAATGACGAAGTCAGAGAACGGCCATCACACGGAATGGCTAGGTGAGTGGGTACCGCTTTCCCATGGTATCGTTTCATGGCCTCAGGTTATTGCGGATCTGAAATCCGTTGGCTATGACGGATACTTAGGAATTGAAGATTTTAGCGGAACATATCCTTCCAAAGAAATGTTGAAACATTTTGTGCAGCAAATGCAAGAGTGGACCAAGTAAAAAATAGCAAACGAAAGAACATGTAAACATTTTACGAGTATAATTCACTTTTTTAACAAAAGGGAGGTACAACAATGGAAGTAAGAATTGGCGTCATCGGTTTGGGTATGGGCTTTAGTCATGTGAGAACCTTGGCAGCGGGAAAAATTCGTGGAGCGTCTCTTACGGCAGTATGCGACGTAGAGGCAAGCAAGCAGGACATGGCTAGAGCCGAATTACCGGATACAGTAAAAATATGGGACGACACCGAGGCGATGATGTCATCTGGTGAAATCGACGCTGTCATCATTGCGACACCCCATTATGATCACCCATCGCTAGCTATATTTGCTTTTGAGCAGGGCCTACACGTACTGATTGAGAAGCCTGCAGGTGTTTATACAAAGCAGGTGAGGGAGATGAACAAGGTTGCGGCCGGGAGCGGCAAAGTATACTCGATTATGTACAATCAGCGCTGCAATCCGCTTTACCAAAAGCTTCGCGAGCTGATTGCTTCTGGGGAGCTCGGGGAAATCCGCCGTACAAACTGGATTGTTACCCACTGGTACCGTTCACAAAGTTACTATGATTCGGGCGGCTGGCGCGCGACATGGGCGGGTGAAGGCGGGGGGGTTCTCATTAACCAGTGTCCGCATCAATTGGATTTATGGCAGTGGATTACCGGAATGATGCCTGTCCGGATGAGAGCTTTCTGTTCTTTCGGCAAATATAGAAATATCGAAGTAGAAGATGATGTGACGGCTTATGTGGAATATGAAAACGGTGCGACAGGTGTGTTTATTACGACGACGGGCGAAGCACCGGGAACGAATCGTTTTGAGGTTACAGGAGATCGGGGCAAAATCGTTATAGAAGATGATAAGTTAACGTTTTGGCGGCTACGGGTGTCCGAAACGGAGTTCAACCGTGAGTATACCGGTGGCTTCGGGGAGCCGGAATGCTGGAAGTGTGAGATTCCAGTCTACGGGGACAATCCTCAGCACAGCGGTATTATACAAAATTTCACGGATGCCATATTAATCGGTACTCCGCTTATTGCACCGGGTGAGGAAGGTATTAAAGGTCTGACTTTATCCAATGCGATGCATTTATCTAGCTGGACCGATAATTGGGTAGATATCCCTATGGATGAAGACTTGTATTACGAGCTCCTGCAGGAACGCATTAAAAATTCGACCTATCAGAAGACGGTGAAAGAAACAGGACCAGTAGATATGTCAACCACCTTCGGTTAAAGACACTATGATGAATGATGATCACTAACACCCTTGGGCAGTTATCGAATTCGAGGAGGATGATCAAATGAATCGCAACAACGGTATGCTTTACGCCCCTGCCGGTAAATCTAAGCCGGTCGTCGGGCCGGGAGAATTCGTCATTGCAGCGATGTCTCTGGAGCACGGCCATATTTATGGAATGTGCAACGGATTGGTGGAGGCGGGGGCTACGTTAAAATGGGTATATGATCCGGATCCCCAGAAAGTGGAGTTGTTTTGCCAAAAATATCCTCAGGTGCGTGTAGCTTCTTCAGAAACTCAGATTCTGGAAGATCCGAAGGTTCAGCTTGTCGCCGCGGCTGCTATTCCGTCTGAACGCTGCAGTCTGGGACTGAAGGTTATGTCCCACGGGAAAGATTATTTTACGGACAAAACACCATTTACGACGCTGGATCAAGTCACGGCAGCAAGGGCAAAAGCAGAGGAAACGGGCCGGAAATATATGGTGTATTATAGTGAACGTCTCCATGTCGAGAGTGCTATTCACGCCGGAAAGTTAATACAGGATGGCGCTATCGGCCGTGTTATACAGGTGATGGGCACTGGACCCCACCGTCTCAACGCCCCATCTCGTCCTGATTGGTTTTTCCGTTATGAACAATATGGAGGCATTTTGTGCGATATCGGCTCTCATCAAATCGAGCAGTTTTTGTTTTATGCAGGATGTAAAGATGCCAAGGTGATGAGCAGCAAAGTGGCCAATTACAACAATCCGTTGTATCCGGAACTTGAGGATTTCGGAGATGCAACGTTAATCGGTGACAACGGGGCAAGTCATTATTTTCGCGTGGACTGGTTTACGCCGGACGGTCTTGGCACTTGGGGGGATGGAAGAACATTTATTCTTGGAACGGACGGATATATCGAGATGCGCAAGTATATCGATGTGGCAAGGGATTCGCAGGGAGATCATCTTTACTTGGTCAACCATGAAGGGGAATATCATATGGAACTCAAGGGAAAGGTGGGATATCCCTTCTTCGGGGAGTTGATTATTGACTGCCTGGAACGGACGGAACGGGCCATGACGCAGGAGCATGCTTTTAAAGCGGGGGAATTATGTATTGTTGCACAGAATGAAGCCGTTCGTATTCAGTAATTGTATCCGTTATAATAAAGGAATACCTAGGATCAGAAGGGGCAGTCTCTATGAAACCGGTGTCCTTTATGAATGAATTGAATGGGAAACTTCAGCTCCATCAACCCTTCGATTTTCATTATCGCAACGATAAACCGATGGCTAGCGGTGAATTTCATTCACATCCATTCTATGAAATATTTTATTTTCACGAGGGAAAATGTACATACTTGATCGGGGATAAAATTTATGTACTGAAGCCAGGTGATCTTCTTTTAATGAATGGTTTGACACTGCATTGTCCTCATGTGGAACCTGGTTCCAGGTATGTCCGGAGTATTGTTCATTTTGATCCCGGATTTGTGGGCCGGTGGCTTCAACCCGCCGCATTTTCTGCCTTATTAAGCCCGTTTGAAGAGCTGAGTAACTACCGGATTACTCTTGAGGGACCAGAGAGAGCTGAATTCGAAGGCATTATGATAGAGCTGGAACGTTTGACATCTACAGGCGCTCCGCAAGAACGAAGAATGCTGAGACTGATTGACATGATGTGTTTTATTGCTGATCTTTGCCGCACTGCTGTGAATCATAAAGAATCTTTTCCGGAAAAAGAGCGCCATATCCAGCAAGTCATCACCTTCGTGGAGCAAAATTATATGAAGGATCTTAGTCTCGAAGAAATTGCTCATTCGGTACATTTAACAAAGCACTATTTATCATCCTTATTTAAAGAAGTCACTGGAACAACGGTATTCAAATATGTATACAGCCGAAGAATCAATCAGGCAAAAATGCTGCTCTGGCTTCATCCGAAAATGACTGTAACCGAAGTGTGTTACGCTGCCGGGTTTAAACATTTGGCCCATTTCAGCCGAATGTTTAAGGAGATGGTCGGCCTGACACCGGAAGATTACCGTAACAACAGGTTATCTTCATTGACTTAACAGCCGATGTTCGATATAATATCGTCATTAAAATCGAATATGATACGATGATGAGGATCAGTAGTTTCTAACCCGATCACATAGAGAGCCGGCGGTTGGTGCAAGCCGGTTGACGAAGGAAATGAACTCACCTCGGAGTAACGATGTTAACCCGGTTCAGACAGCTTACACGGTAAGCGTTAATGTCAGGCCGATGAGTCATCGTCGTCTCACCTGCGATAGAGGTGCAAAGTGAGTTGAAGGCAAAGAATGCCTTTGGCTAACTAGGGTGGTACCACGGGAATCAAACCTCTCGTCCCTAGCGTCGTACGCTATGGATGATGAGGTTTTTTTGTTTGGAGGCGCACGGTCATACACCGCGTGCTTGACTGCGAAGGAGGAGCTGGAAAGTATGAGTGAAAATCAACAAACAGGCCACGGCTATCAGCCGCAGGCCATCGAGCCGAAATGGCAGCAGTATTGGGATGAACATAAAACGTTTAAAACGCATGAAGATCCGTCGAAACCGAAATTTTATGCGCTGGATATGTTCCCATATCCGTCAGGTGCAGGTCTGCACGTAGGACATCCAGAGGGTTACACGGCAACGGATATTGTGGCCCGTTTCAAACGGATGCGTGGATTCAATGTACTCCATCCGATGGGCTGGGATGCATTCGGTCTTCCTGCCGAGCAGTATGCGATGGACACTGGTAAACATCCGCGTGAATTTACAGTGCAAAATGTCGATAACTTCCGCCGGCAGATCAAGTCACTCGGTTTCTCCTATGACTGGGATCGTGAGATCAGTACGACGGATCCTGAGTACTATAAGTGGACACAATGGATTTTTATCCAACTGTATAAAAAGGGTTTAGCTTATGTTGCAGAGATACCAGTAAACTGGTGCCCGGCGCTCGGCACGGTTCTCGCTAATGAAGAAGTGATTGACGGCAAATCCGAGCGCGGCAATCATCCTGTCATCCGTAGACCGATGCGTCAGTGGATTTTGAAGATTACAGATTATGCCGAGAGATTGCTGGAAGATTTGGAGGAGCTGGATTGGACCGAAAGCATTAAAGATATGCAGCGTAACTGGATCGGTAAATCGACCGGTGCAGAAGTCCGCTTCGACATCGCTGGCCACGATCAGCATCTGACCGTATTTACGACTCGTCCGGATACGCTGTTCGGTGCAAGCTACTGTGTGCTGGCTCCAGAGCATGAGCTGGTGGACCGAATTACTACGGAAGAACAGAAGGATGCTGTAAAAGCTTATCAGGAGCAGGCAGCACGTAAGAGCGATCTGGAGCGTACGGATCTGGCAAAAGACAAGAGCGGGGTGTTTACAGGAGCTTATGCAGTGAACCCAGTAAACGGAGCTCAAGTACCGATTTGGATTGCGGATTATGTGCTTGCAGGTTACGGTACGGGTGCTATTATGGCCGTTCCGGGCCATGACAGCCGGGACTGGGAATTTGCGAAGCAGTTCGGTCTGGACATTATTGAAGTCGTTAAGGGAGGAAATGTGGAGGAAGAGGCGTACGCCGGTAGCGGAGAACACGTCAATTCTGATTTCCTGAACGGATTGGATAATGAAGCAGCTATCCAAACCATGAACGAATGGTTGGAGAAGAACGGCAAAGGTGAGAAAAAGGTAACCTACCGTCTGCGGGATTGGTTGTTCAGCCGTCAGCGTTACTGGGGTGAACCGATTCCTATTCTTCACCTGGAGGACGGTACCATGAAGACCGTACCGGAGGATCAGCTTCCACTGCTGCTGCCGGACGTGGATCAGATCAAACCATCAGGCACGGGAGAATCTCCGCTTGCAAATGTGACGGAATGGGTCGAAACGATTGATCCTGAGACGGGCATGAAAGCCCGCCGCGAGACCAATACGATGCCGCAATGGGCTGGAAGCTGCTGGTATTATCTGCGTTACATTGATCCTGATAACCATGATGAACTGTGCTCCAAAGAGAAGCAGAAGGCATGGTTGCCGGTTGACCTGTATATCGGCGGTGTTGAACACGCGGTACTCCACTTGTTGTATGCCCGTTTCTGGCATAAGGTATTGTACGACCTGGGGGTTGTGGATACGAAAGAGCCGTTCCAAAAGCTCGTCAACCAGGGTATGATTCTGGGTAACAACAACGAGAAAATGAGTAAGTCGCGCGGCAATGTGATCAATCCGGATGATATCGTCAATGAATACGGTGCGGACACACTGCGTGTCTATGAAATGTTTATGGGGCCGCTTGAAGCGACCAAACCGTGGAATACGAATGGTGTGGAAGGAATGCACCGTTTCTTGTCCCGTATCTGGCGTCTATTTATCGGCGAGAACGGCGAGCTGAATTCCAAGATTGTAGACGGCGAAGGAACCGATGAGTTCAAACGTACCTGGCATAAGACGATCAAGAAGGTTACTGACGATATGGAACATCTGCACTTCAACACGGCGATTAGTCAGATGATGATCTTCATTAACGAAGGCTACAAGGCTAATGAATTGCCACGCAAAGCGATGGAGAACTTTGTGCAAATGCTGTCTCCTCTCGCACCACACTTGGCCGAAGAGCTGTGGAGCCGTCTGGGTAACAGTGATAGCGTGACCTACGTGTCATGGCCGGAATTTGATGAAGCTTGGACAGTGGATGCAGAAATCGAAATCGTTATCCAAGTAAGTGGTAAAATCGTAGACCGGGCTAAAATCTCTAAAGATATGGACCAAGAAGCGATGAAAGAATATAGCCTCTCCCTTCCAAATGTCAAGCAGGCGCTGGAAGGAAAGAGTATCCGCAAGGTGATTGCAGTGCCGGGTAAACTGGTCAATATCGTGGCCGGTTAACCGTCTTTCCGAAGGCAATGTCCAGTTTCGCCAGATCCTCCTCATATTTTTCATGTGTGGTGTTGATCAGTTGGTGGAACAGACCGTCCAACCTGTTTCCGAGAAGGGACAGCGCTTGGGCGGTAATGCCTCCGGGAACAGCCACTCTCTCTTGAAGCTGTTCAGGAGAGAAACCTTCCTCCGTAAGCAATTTGCCGGTTCCGAGCAGCATTTCTCCGGCAAGTGCATTGAGCGTAGGACGGTCGGCTCCGGTCATTTCGACGGCGGCATCAATCCATTTTTCCACAAAAAAACTCAAAAAAGCAGGCCCGCAGCTGGAAAAATCGGATGTAATCCGTGTGTGTGATTCCAGAACCGGGGTGGGCCTGCTAATCGAAGACAGGAGGCTTTCCAAAAGCAGCCTGTCTTCTTCTTTTATACGTGATCCATAAATACATAAGGATGCACCGCTTCCGGCTTGGTTAGTGATACTCGGTATAATTTTCGCCACCTTGCAGGGAAGCGCAGATTCCAGATGAGACAGCTGGACGGGACTCGTAATAGATACAGCGATTTGAGAGATGTGGACTTGCTCTTGGATCTCGTCGATGACAGTTTTGAACTCACCGGGCTTAACGCACAGAAAAAACAGATCGCTCTTTGACGCAGTTTCCGCATTACTTCTACATACGATCAGGCCAGGGTGACTGTCTGACAGCTCAAGAGCTTTGTTCAGAGTGCGGTTGCTGATCCGGATCTGCTCAGGCTGTAGGGCGCCCGCTCGTATGAAGGAGTCGATCAAAAGACTGCCCATACTTCCCGTACCGATAAAACCGACCTTCATGTGTACGTTCCCTCCTTTCGCGCTTTACGGCAATGGGATGCCGTGTTCATATCGTTAATGTATGCGGCTTAGCCGTCAATTGATGACCGTTTTGGGGAGGATTACGGAATGAGAGCGCTATAATGTTCGTTAATATTCATCGGACGGGTATTCCGTTCGGGATTGGAGTGGTTTTTATGAGACGATTACCGTTAGGATTGAGTGTTACGACGGTTTTGCTTGGCTGTGGACTAATCCTGTTTGCCGGAGGCAATCAGGGTGGAATACAAGGATGGAAACCGCTGAATGCTGAGATCGAAGAGGTACTTGGGATGCAGGAGCCGGATTCACTGAAGTCCGTTCCCACGAAGTCTGTACCCATGAAGGAAGCGGTCGAAAAGGGAAATGACGATTCTAATAATGTCCAAAGACAACAAGGGGTGAAGGAAACACCTGTACCCGCCTCTGTGGAATCCGAAGATCCGGCTAAGCCAGTTATCGATGCTTCAAAACCTGCTGCCGAAGACGTTCAATCTGCGGAGAAAGTGAGTGAAATGCCTGCGGCTGAAACTTCCGGTAAAATTAACATCAATACGGCAGACGCGGCAGCGCTTATAGATTTACCGGGAATCGGTGAGAAGAAGGCCCAGGCTATTATTGATTACCGGATTAAGCACGGTCCGTTCCGCACTGCGGTTGATCTTCTAGAAGTGAAAGGCATCGGCCCGAAAATGCTGGAGAAAATGAAGCCTTACGTAGGTTTTTAACCCTGTGATACAATGAAATTAAATAAATTTTACGAAACAGGTGAGTTATGAAATGAGTACGGATCAACGTAAAGACTGGGACACCTATTTTATGGATATTGCATTTATGGTGTCTACACGTTCGCAGTGTTTCCGGCGCCACGTCGGAGCGGTGCTTGTACAGGGGAAAAAACTGCTCGGGACTGCTTATAACGGAGCTCCGATGGGCGTCCCGGACTGCTCTGAAGCGGGTTGCATGATTGTGGAAGACTATGAACTTGTTATTCATGATGATGGTAAAGAAGAAATGGTCAAAAAACAGCGCTGTGTCCGAACGATTCATGCCGAGCAAAATCTGTTGCTGTTCACAGACCGCAATGACCGTGAGGGAAGTACCGTTTATGTGACGGATGAGCCGTGTTGGACCTGCGCTAACATGCTGGCGAATAGCGGAATTACAGAAGTTGTATTTCACAGGTCTTACCCGAAGGATACGGAAAAGGTAAGCCGTATGATGGAACAGAAGGGAATTTTATTCCGTCAATTGTTCCAATATGATCCGCCGAGGGAGACGCTGATGACGGTGTCGGATTAACCCAGTACTATATGAAGATGGAAAGCGAATTATATTAGTATGATGAGGAAGAACCTCTGGTTGCTTAGTCAGCCAGAGGCTCTTTTTTTATACGTATGCTATTTATTATGAAGAGGAGATGGGAACGTGATGACACAACGACCGCTGCTGGCTTTTACGTTCTGTTGGATTCTCGGCAGTGGGGCTGCCTGTATGTATTCAGGCTGGCAGCTGATGCTTATTGTTACAGGAATCGCAATCTTGCTGGTCGTTCCTTTTTTGCTTGGAGCAGTAGCTCCCTTGTTTATAGGTTGCATGGTCGCATCACTGCTGGTTTCGTCAGGGTACTGGGAATGGAACGATGCGCGCAACGTTAGCAGGCTGCAGTCCCTTATGCAAAAATCAACCAATGAGGATGATCCGATCCCCGTATCGGCTGAAGGAGTTATTGTATCTCCCGTAAAAGTTGATGGTGACCGTGCTGATTTTGTGTTGTCTGTTCGTACTGCTGACTCGCATACCGGGATCAAGGAAGAGGTTCAAGTCCAGGTCAAGCTGCTGACAGAGGTGGAGACAAAGACGGCAGTTGAATGGAAACGTGGGGATTCCGTGCAGATAACAGGAGAGCTGAAGAGGCCCGGAACAGCCCGCAATTTTGATGGATTTGATTACCGAGAATACTTACGGACTAAGGAAATACACTGGCTCCTTAAGACAAAAGGAATACAAAATATTGCGGTACAGCAACCGGACGAATGGAAGTTGACTCATGTGCTTCGCTGGAATGATGAAGTCCGTCAGTATTTTGGTCATCGGATTGAAGAATTGTTCAGCGGAATACATGCGGGATATATGAAGGGGCTTATTATTGGTGATCAGGGTGATTTGAATCCGGATACGTTCGCTGAGTTTTCCCGTTTGGGACTTACTCATATTCTCGCCATATCGGGTTTGCATGTCGCGGTATTTGTAGGATCACTGTTGTTTGTTTTCTCGTTATGCCGTTTGACCCGGGAGACGTCACTCACCGCTGTAATGGTTTTTTTGCCGTTTTATGTGATGCTGACAGGGGCCAGCCCGTCAATCGTTCGTGCCGGTATCATGGGAATGATCGGTCTATATGCTGCGAGGAGAGGGCTGCTGAAGGATGGCATGCATATTTTGTGTGTCGCTGCTTTGCTGATGCTTCTTTGGAATCCCTATTTTCTTGTTAACGTCAGTTTTCAGTTGTCCTTTCTCGTCACAGCCGGGCTGATGGTTTTCGTCCCGAAACTGATGCCTTTTCTTTCGTTGATGCCGCGTTGGCTGGCAGGCACCTTGGGAGTGACGGTAGCTGCCCAACTGGTATCTTTTCCATTGACGATCTATTATTTCAATCAGTTCTCTCTTTTGTCAGTTCTAGCTAATCTGCTGATGGTACCTCTGATCAGTATGATTGTTTTACCAATGGGGACGGTGGCGTTGATTATGGGTTGGGTGTGGCTTACGGGTGCGAAATGGATTGCTGGAATGACAGAGTGGTTGAATATGTTTACTTTCTCTGTTGTGGAATGGATGAACGGTTCATCCGTATTTGTTACGATTTGGCCCTCACCGGGTCTGTGGTGGATCATCAGTTATTTTATAGTTCTATATTTAATGTTATATGTTTGGGGCCGGAAAAAGAGATTGGATCAGGCTCTATCTGGAGCTGTAGACGAGACCGTTCCATTATCCGGAGACGAACCTCCCGGAAGATTTGCTGCACATCGGAATGATAACTGGGGAGGTTCTGGTCATTCAGTAAAATACCGAACAGCCGAATGGCTCAGATCTATAGGTTTGCACCGGCTAGCCGGTGTATTTGAGCATTTCGGCAGTGGCGCAGCGGTAGCAGTGCTTACCGGTTTGTTTTTTCTGCTGCTGTACAACGGTTATCATGGGCCGATTAAGCAGGGGGTTGGATCGGTTCAATTTTTGGATGTGGGGCAGGGAGATTCGATTCTGGTGTCTACTCCGGAAGGAAAACATATATTAATCGATGCTGGTGGTACGACAAATTTCAAGAAAGAGAAGGATGCATGGAAGGTACGAAGCCGTCCGTTTGAAGTTGGTGCAAGCGTCGTTGTGCCTCTGTTAAAGAAGAGGGGGATTCATTCGCTGGATATGGTGATGGTTTCTCACAATCATCAGGATCATTTTGGCGGACTGCAAGCAGTTCTGGAGGAAATTCCGGTGAAGGCAATCATATTTAACGGTACATTGGCTGAATCCGAGGCATTTGAAAAGCTGCTCAAAACTGCGGTGAAACAAGACATCCCCGTTTATCAGGCTGATAGCGGGACCGTCTATCGGCCGGACACCAGTACCGAATTTTTGTTCCTGAACGCCGGCATTGATGGCAGGGAGCAAAACAAGGAGAAGGATACACTGCCTGTGGTAAAAGATCAAAATCACGAGTCTCTTGTATTTGAGCTTGTAATGAACGAAGCTCGCTTTCTGTTCACTGGGGACGCCGATGCCAAAGCCGAGCAACGAATATTGACAGAACACGCTGACCGTATTGCAGAGCGGTCGAAAATCCGTCGGCTCGATGTATTAAAGGTAGGCCATCATGGCAGCAAGACATCAACAACCGATTCATGGCTCAAAGTTTGGAAGCCTGCTTCAGCCGTGATCTCTGCCGGCGTGGACAATATGTACGGTCATCCCCATCCTGATGTCGTACAGAGGATTCAAAGGAATGATTCACTGGTATTTAGGACAGATCTGCATGGAGAAGTTCAGATGAAAATTTCACGCAAAAGTGAAATAGATGTTCGTACGAGATTGACGTCTGATGACTAACTTCATTATTTTTGGTATAGTTAGATGAACTTTCCTGAAAATTAATAGGTAACAAATTGCAACAAATTAATATTATCATCCGTCTGTATATATGCAGGGAGAGGGGGATCCACTGTGGTGGAGCAGGGACTCATCAGAGCCGCTCAATCGGGCGATCGCGACGCTCTAATCACCCTATTGCGAGAAATTGAACAACAAGTGTACCGGACTGCTTATTATATTTTAAACAATGAACAGGATGCAATGGATGCTTCCCAGGAAGCATTGATTCGCATTTATACGAAGATCAATTCCTACGAAGAGAAAGCCCAATTCAAAACATGGGTGCAACGAATCGTCACGAACATTTGTATCGATAAGTTTCGGCGGACGAAACCTACGGTTTCTATTGATGAGCATGATCTTGTTTTTCAGGATCGGCAGAACGTGGAGAAAGAAGTGATGACAGGATATCTGGCTCAGGACATTCAAGAGGCGATCAATCAACTGCCGGATCATCATCGCACCGTTATTGTCTTAAGATATTTGCAGGATTTGTCTTACAACGAAATAGCTGATTGTCTGAACCTGCCGCTGAACACGGTGAAATCGTATTTATTCAGGGCAAGACAACAGCTTCAGAACATGCTCCATGAGCATCAGAAGGGTGGTGTATCAGGATGAATTGCCAAGAGGTGGTGGAATATATGCACCGGTATTTGGATCAAGACCTTGATCCGGAAGAGACTGCGCAGATGTACCGCCATGTTGCTGTTTGTCCGGCTTGCGCGGAAAAATTCAATGTGCTGAAATCCCTGTCAAGGGATTTGGAAGATCTTCCGGCTGTCACACCTCCTTACAGTTTGGTTGATTCTATACTGCCGCAGCTTGATGCTATAGAATTGGCCCGTCAGGAGCAGGCCAAAGTTGACGATGACAAGGGGCCGGCCGTAATGATGCCGGAGCTGAAGCGTTCCAGACGAACAACAAGCTGGTGGGGTTCCATAGCAGGTAGGACGGCGATTGGTACAGCAGCAGCGGCTGTTATTCTCGGAGTTGCCATATTCAATTATGAACCGCAAATGCTCTCCGATGCTGAGCTGCCTGTGGAAGAGGCTATGCCGACAAGTATGAAGACTGGCAGCGGCGGGAGTCAGGAGCTGCCTGAAAGTGAAGATCCGAATAAGGACAGTGACGTAAACGATAAGAATGAAGAGCAAGCAGAATTACAGCCATACGCAGCGGCTATGGATGACTCCGAGAAGGCTGGGGCGGAGAAGAGCAGCCCTGATGAAAGTGTATCGTCCAATATGGACGCAGTGCCGGCAGAAGACAAGAAAAACGATAATAAGAGCCGGACTGCCAGCCCGGACGCAGGAACTTCTGCCCGAGAGAGTTCAACGAAAGGTAAAACGGGGAATACGGAACCTCCACAAGAGGTGCACAAACCAAAGGTTCCACCTTCAGAGCTGCCTGTACCCGATTCCCAGGAATCACAGGATATTCAGGACACCCAAAAGCCTGCTGAAACAGATGTTCCAGTAACGGAAAGTCTGGATACTTCTTTAGATAATGTTAATAAACATGGTATTACGGGTATGGTACCGGAGCAATGGTCTTCTCCGGATGGTCTTTACAGTGCGTCCTTAGAAATTGATCAACTGGTCATGTATCGGCTCCCTGCAGCTGCTGATCAGTTACCTGAAGTGATACATTCACTTCCGCTGAACGGGGATTGGATTGCTGGAGAATGGTCCGTAGACAGCAAGAACTTCACCTATACGGTGCTCGTCGACCAAAAAGAGGTTAAGCACGTACTTAACGTTCAACAACCGGTTGAGTCAAACAAGCCAGAAGCCGAAAAGACTGAGAAGTCTGAAAATTCGGATCAAACCGATAAAGCAGACAAAAAAGTTAATGCAGATACACCAGAGAAATCAGATACAACAAAATCAGTAACAACGCCATAAAAAGACGATAAACCGGTGCACACTTACCAAGAGATATGAATAAGTTAAGGTAGATAGAAATATGCCGCCTAACCACCGTCGTATGACCGACGGCGGAGTGATTCTAGAGCATTCCGTCCGGCGTTTATATAGATGTTGGGACAAAAGGACCTCGCAGCCAACGCGCCGAGGTCCTTTTGCTATGAGATAAGAAAGAATAAACATCGGATTAAAGTGCATCCTTATCTCGAAAAAAACTAGCCCTAAATGTGGTGTGTCTTCTTTGAGGTACGTCGATAGACGTTTCTGTTAAGAGATGAAGAAGGCCCGCTCTCGCTTTAAGGGCAGCTTTTTTGGTATAGTGTACAAAGAAAGAGAAGGGGGAAACACAGGATGGATGCCAAAGCAGCAGCAAAGGCGGTCAAGCAGGGGGAGGTATCCTCCGTTTACCTGCTTTACGGCAGTGAGAAATATCAAATGAATGAATTCGCTGCGTTATTGGAATCGCAGCTGTTAACTAAAGAAGACAAGGATTTTGCCCTGATTCATATGGATCTGGGGGAAGTACCTATACAGGCTGTAGTTGAGGAAGCGGAAACCGTACCTTTTATGGTGCCGAGAAAGCTGGTTTTTGTAAGAGATACTTCCCTGTTTACGGCTGGTAAAGATAGCAGCAAAATTGAGCATAGAGTAGAGGCGCTGTTAGAATATTTAGATAATCCGGCGGATTACAGTGTTGTTGTGTTTATGGTTCAGCATGAAAAGCTCGATGAGCGCAAAAAAGTAGTGAAGGCTGTTAAGAAGGTAGGAACGACTCTTGCTTTTATGCCTCTCGGCGGGGAGGAATTGTTAAGATGGGTGGACAAGCAGGCCTCAGTACAGAACTGCTCATTTGGTCCGGGAGCCGCAGAGGCACTCGTCCGCAACGCAGGCACGGGCCTACAGACCCTTGCTGGGGAAATCGATAAGCTGTGTCTGTACGCCGGAGCCGGCGGAACGGTGGATGAGGCAACTGTGGATCATATGGTGGCCCGAAGCACGGAGCAAAATGTGTTTGCTCTGGTGGAGGATATCGCGAATCTTCGGATTGATAAGGCGTTATCAATATTCTATGAGCTGCTGAAGCAACGTGAGGAACCGATTAAAATAGCCGCTCTCATCACGAGACAGTTCCGGATTATTTTACAGGTGAAGACTTTATCTAAACAGAGCTACTCCCAGCAGCAGATTGCTTCGCAGATTGGTCTGCATCCGTATGCTGTAAAGATTGCCGGGGAGCAGGCACGGAAATTCGAAACTTCCCGTTTGGAAAACATACTGAATCATCTGGGAGATTTGGATTACAAGATGAAGACAGGTGGAGTGGACAAAGTCTTGGGACTGGAGTTGTTTTTACTTCGGCTCGGGGCTTAAAGCCCTAACAGCTACACATTAGAAATCGCCTATCTACGTACTTCAGGGAAGCAGACTCTAAAAAAGTATATACTCTCCTGAACAATCAAAAAACCCTGATCAGCTTAGGCTGTCCAGGGTTTTCCATTTCTTATTCAGAAACGCAATCTTACGCTTGGGAAGTAAGAGCGTTCAGTCTTTTCGCCAGACGGGACTTCTTGCGGGCAGCCGCATTTTTATGGATCAGGCCCTTCGTAACGGCTTTGTCAAGCTTTTGGGAAGCGGCTTGGAAAGCAGCTTTAGCAGTTTCAACCTCCGTACCAGTCAGCGCTACGTCAGCGTTCTTAACTGCTGTGCGAAGTGCGGATTTTTGGGAAATGTTGAGTGCATGGCGTTTGTCGTTCGTTTTGACGCGTTTAACCGCGGATTTAATGTTTGGCATTACATTCACCTCCTGTAAGGCATTTCAATAGAGCGAAATGTTTCACAACTTAAAATATTTTAGCATGGGGGGGTACAAAAAGCAATACCAAGTAGAAACGACTTCGCCTACTTTCTCAAAAGCCGAAAATGCACCTTCTGCGAAAAATATAACTTTCTTTTTTTGAAAAAGACTTCTGCATAATCCTTGTCCAACTCCAGCACACTACCATTATTATGATGCAGGAGAGTGAATCAGCATGGAATTAGATTTGCAGCGTTATTCGGTTCGAACGGATTTGGCGGTTGAATCGAGAGAGCTTGTCTCCGGCTCTGAAGCTCCGCCGATTTCAGGAGTTTTGGAAGACGTTAAGCAGGAGGATGGAATCAAGATTACCCGACTTGATGTTCAAAATGAAGCTGCCTCCCAAAGGATTGGAAGAGTCAAGGGACACTATGTAACACTTGAAGTACCTGATTTGCGAAATGGAGATACCGGGTTGCAGGAGCAGGTGGCATCGGTGTTCGCCCGCGAGTTTGAGGATTTCATCCAGCGTATTGGTATCGGTAAAAATGCTTCCATCCTGATCGTTGGACTTGGCAATTGGAATGTAACCCCGGATTCACTAGGTCCACTCGTCGTTGAAAATGTTATGGTAACCCGTCATTATTTTGAATTGATGCCGGACCGGGTGTCACCTGGATATCGCCAGGTTAGTGCCGTAGCACCTGGTGTGCTCGGGTTGACTGGAATTGAGTCGAGCGAAATCGTCCACGGCATCGTTGAACGGACGCGTCCGGATGCCATTGTAGCGATTGATGCGCTGGCTTCCCGATCACTGGAACGGGTAAATACAACGATCCAAATCGCAGATATCGGCATCCATCCGGGGTCTGGCATCGGCAACAAGCGGAAGGGTCTGACCCAAGAAATTCTTGGCGTACCTTGTATAGCTATCGGTGTTCCAACCGTATGCTATGCATCAACGATTGTGAACAATGCGATCGAGCTGATGAAGGATCATTTTGGCAAGGGAGCGCCAGAGACCGGTCAGATTATGGGTATGCTTAATGAGATCCCGGAGAATGAGCGTCTGGCTTTAGTGAAAGAGGTGCTGGAGCCGCTTGGTCACGACCTCATTGTCACGCCGAAAGAGATTGACGAGTTTATCGAGGATATCGCCAACATCGTGGCAAGCGGTCTGAATGCTGCACTGCACGAAGCGGTTGATCCTGGCAATGCTGGTGCATACACACACTAGATTATTGGTAGAAAGAACGCCTGGCTGCTATGGGCATTCACAACCAATATAAACATATCAAACCATATGGCTGCTCCAAAGTTCTTGAACAGAACCTTGGGGCAGCCTTTTTGCATTCTATTATATTTTGAAAGGAATTTCGTTTATACGTTCTATCGATTCTTCTCCGTTCATAGATTTGAAATATAAGAGATTACAGAGTCGCGGGACAAGCAGTCAAAGCTTGTTGTATTTCCGTTAACGGAGGAGGACATCGATATGAACAATCGAAAATTTCGTATCTGGAACATTGCCAGATTGAAACGAAAGGTTATGGAAGGTTTAAGCATGGGACGAACGTTGGTGCTGCTGATGCTAGGGTCTCTTCTGTTTTTCTTATTGCTGGGACTCGGGGGGATGGCAGAGAAAGGTCTGAACACTTCTCCGGTCTCTTCCATGAAGGGATTGGCTGCATCACTGTCCAGCCGTTTTTTTATCGACCTGATTGGAATGGAAATGCCGCATATGGCATTGGAAAAGGAATCGTCCACTCTGTCTGCAGAAAAAATAACTCCGTTCGTATTTGAACTTTTGACTAGCGTGAATCCAAGGGATCCCAAAAGCCTTCTGGCTGGTGAGGTGCCGGGCATGAAGACAAATCAGCCGGTCCCTCTCAGGATCGGTTCAGGTAACGAGCAAGGGGAAGCACCGGCAGATTACCGGCCGGATCACTCCCCAACAGAACCTGAGGAGAAGCCGGAAGCTACTGTACCTGGAAAGACAGAGAAAGTTCCGGTGAAACCACCGTCTGAAAGCAGCCCTGGGAGTACTAATAAAAATGGAAAGACTGGAACAGACTCAGCTAAAAAGAACGTATTTATTTACCATTCTCATCCGCAGGAAGCGTTCAATCCACTGCTGGAGAAGCAGAGTAGCAATCCGGGATCTTCTTCACCGAACAAAAATATTATGCTGGTGGGCAATATGGTAGCGAAAAGGCTTGAAGCGAAAGGCATTGGAACGGTTCACGATAAGAGTGATTACCAGAGCAGCGTACCGGATTATAACTGGAATTATTCCTATAAATATTCACGTCAGACGGTTAAGTCGGCCCTTTCCCAGAACGAAGAGCTTTCTTACCTGATAGATATCCATCGGGATTCTCAGCGCCACAGCAAGACAACAACGACGATCAACGGAGTCAATTACGCACAGGTGTATTTTATTATCGGGCATGCGAATAAGAACTGGCGTGAAAATGAAGAGTTTGCAAGCAAAATCAATCAACTGCTGGAGAAATCCTATCCTGGGGTATCCCGCGGCGTGTGGGGAAAATCGGCGGACCAAGGTAATGGGGAGTACAATCAATCCCTGTCACCGAACAGTATTTTAATAGAAATCGGCGGTATTGACAGCACGAAGGAAGAATTACAGCGTACAGCCGAATTGCTTGCCGATATGATTGCAGAAGTGTACTGGCAAGATCAGAAAGCTCAAAAAGCAAGCGTAATGAACAAGAAAGACGGGACGAAGGCAACAACCGAGAACGAAACAGTAACGGTTCAGAAGAACAGTAAACAGTCCTGATATATAAAGAATCAAGGGGGAGAAAAGATGTCAAGAGCCGGAAAAAAGTTGATCGCTATCGTAATTTGGGCCGGAATCGGTGTACTTATAGGTATGCAGCTGGGCGGGATGGAAGGACCTATGGTTCAAAAAGGAACGTCCAGGCAGGTTCAGCAGGCTCAGCAAGGTCAGGGTGACCTTCCGGCTCTTGATCATAAAGCGCAAGATGCAGCCTCCCAAGCATCGGCAAGGGAAACTGCTGAACAGGTGGATGACCGTTATACAGAGGAGGAACAGCCAAAATTTGAACCCACCCCGCGTGACATTTTGCTGCCGGAAAGTTCAAAGCCGCCGGCAGACGTACTTGCCGACAAAACAGCGGGACTCCTTCAGCAGCTCTCGAATCAAAGCATCCGCTGGGTGGTTTCCATGTTCGGTTCTATCACGGATTGAATGTAAAAAGTACTTGCCATTGCTGTGTACACAACCAACTGTTATAATAAATTGATTCAAACATCTGGTGGTTGTTGGGGGTAAGGCATGACTGACGTACAAGTAAGACAACAAAAAATTCGTAATTTCTGTATCATTGCACATATAGACCATGGAAAATCGACATTGGCAGACCGTATATTGGAGTTCACCGGTGCCTTGACTTCCCGTGAAATGCAAGAGCAGGTTCTTGACCAAATGGACCTAGAGCGGGAGCGGGGGATCACGATCAAGCTGCAGGCTGTTCATCTGAACTACCGTGCGGATGATGGTGAGGATTATATTTTGAATCTCATCGACACCCCGGGGCACGTTGACTTTACGTATGAGGTATCACGGAGTTTGGCGGCTTGTGAAGGCGCGCTGCTCGTTGTGGATGCCGCTCAGGGCATCGAAGCCCAGACGCTGGCTAACGTGTATTTGGCCCTAGACAATAACCTTGAAATCTTACCGGTCATCAACAAAATCGACCTGCCGAGTGCAGATCCTGATCGTGTGAAGCAAGAGGTAGAAGATGTTATCGGTCTCGACACGAGTGAAGCCGTTTTGGCTTCCGCAAAAGCAGGTATCGGGATTAAAGAGATTTTGGAACAGGTTGTCAAGCAGGTGCCAGCACCTACTGGTAATTCCGAGGAACCACTTAAAGCGCTTATCTTCGACTCGCACTATGACCCATACAAAGGGGTTATTGTTTACGTTCGCGTTATTGATGGCAGCATTAAAGCTGGATCTAAGATCAAGATGATGGCTACCGGAAAATCATTCGAGGTCATCGAAGTTGGCGCGTTCAAGCCGCGGATGACTATCGTGGATGAGCTGCAGGTGGGCGATGTAGGATTTATCGTGGCAGGAATCAAGCATGTAGGAGATACTCAGGTCGGTGACACGGTTACCGATGCCAAAAAACCTACGGCTGAACCGCTTCCAGGTTATCGTAAAATCAACCCGATGGTGTTCTGTGGGCTGTATCCAATCGAAACATCAGATTACAACGATTTGCGTGAAGCACTTGAAAAGCTTCAGCTAAACGATGCGTCGCTCAGTTTCGAGCCGGAGACTTCCAGTGCATTGGGCTTTGGGTTCCGCTGCGGATTTTTGGGTCTGCTGCATATGGATGTTATCCAGGAACGTATCGAGCGTGAATTTAACATTCCGCTGATTACGACGGCACCAAGCGTTATTTACCGTATCACCTTGACGAACGGGGAGCAGATTCAGATCGATAACCCGTCGCATTATCCGGAGGTTGGTAAGGTCGATTATGTGGAAGAGCCTTATGTCAAGGCGGCCATCATTGTGCCTAACGACTTTGTTGGTGCGATCATGGAGCTGTGTCAGAATAAACGCGGTGAGTTCGTCAACATGGAATACCTTGATACGACACGCGTTACGCTTACTTATGAGATACCGCTCTCAGAAATCGTGTACGATTTCTTTGATCAGTTAAAGTCCAGCACGAGGGGCTATGCTTCGTTTGACTATGAACTGTCTGGATACCGGACTTCAAATCTGGTCAAAATGGACATTCTGCTCAATTCTGAGCAGGTGGATGCTTTGTCCTTCATCGTGCACCGTGATCGCGCATTTCATCGCGGCCGGGCTATATGTGAAAAGCTACGAGAGCTGATCCCACGTCAGATGTTCGAGGTGCCGATTCAGGCATCTGTCGGAACAAAGATTGTGGCCCGTGAAACCGTTAAGGCGATGCGTAAAAACGTTCTTGCCAAATGCTATGGTGGCGATATCTCGCGTAAACGGAAACTGCTTGAGAAGCAGAAGGAAGGTAAGAAGCGGATGAAGCAGGTCGGCAGTGTTGAGGTACCTCAGGAAGCGTTCATGGCGGTTCTCAAAATCGACGACAACTAAGGTTATTTCGAATGCTGAACAGATACAGAGGGATTACGAGAGGAAAGCCGATCAGGCTTTCCTTTTCTTTCATGATTAAGAAGTTTTAAAATTATGATATAAAGTATTAAGCTAACAGCTTATGAGCAGGGCTAAGCAAGGGAGGTTCATTATGACGACGCCATTTATAAACGGAAACAGCAAGCGTACTGAGGCTGTATATGTTCACATTCCGTTTTGTACGAATAAATGTTTCTACTGTGATTTTAACTCGTATGTTCTAAAGGGTCAGCCTGTCATGGATTATTTGCAGGCGCTTGAACGCGAAATGGAAATGACCGTTAAGGCATCTCCACCGGGAGTGATCAAGAGTATCTTTGTGGGGGGCGGAACCCCAACGGTTTTGAAGGCGAAGGAAATGGAGTATTTTCTGAAGACTGTACGTGATCATTTTCCTGAATGGGATAATAACATTGAATTTTCCATGGAGGCCAATCCTGGAACGACGGATCTGGAGAAACTGTTTGTCATGCGAGAAGGCGGTGTAAACCGTATCAGTTTTGGTGTGCAGGCGTTTCAGAACGATCTGCTGACTGGTATAGGTCGTATTCATAATACGGATGACGTTTACCGCAGTCTTGAAAATGCTAAAAAAGCCGGGTTTGACAATATGTCGATTGATCTTATGTTTGGGCTGCCGAACCAGACGGTGGACATGCTGTCAGAGAGTGTTACAAAGGCTCTGGAACTGGGATTACCCCATTACTCCATATACAGCTTGAAGGTAGAAGAGAACACGCTGTTCCATACCTTGTACCAGAAAAATCAGCTGCCTCTTCCGGATGAAGAAGCTGAGCTGAATATGTACCTTCTGCTTATGAACCGGATGAAAGAGGCGGGTTACAAACAGTATGAAATCAGTAACTTTGCCAAACCGGGCTTCGAAAGCAAGCATAATATGACCTATTGGTTAAATGAGGACTACTATGGTCTTGGAGCAGGCGCTCATGGTTATGTTGGTCGTCAGCGCCATATGAACATTAAAGGAGTCAATCCTTATGTTGAAGCTGTAAAAAGCGGTCTTCCGCGTCTCGATAGCTACGATATTTCCCCTGAGGAAGCGATGGAGGATTTCCTGATGGTCGGTTTACGGGTGCTTGACGGTATTTCCCGCAGTCGCTTTGAGCAGCAATTTAACACTTCGCTGGACGTTGTCTTTGCGCGTCCGCTTCATAAGATGGTTAATGCAGGATTGCTGGATGCGACAGATGATGGCTATAAACTGAGTGAACAGGGAATATTGTTCGGCAATGAAGTATTTGCTGAATTTATAGGCAGTTTGTCAGGTAATTAATCTATTGAACTTCTATACGCTCTGTTGTATATTTATTCATAATATAACGGAGCGTATAAAGGGGAGAAAGAGAAATGCCGGCCGTATGCAGAAAAGCGAGAGTAGAGGATGTAGAACCTCTGTACCAGATGATTCAGGGATATGCGGAAAAAGGAATCATGCTGCCCCGGTCGCGGAATGTGCTGGAGAAGCAGATTGAAGAGTTTGTCGTAGCCGAATGGGACGGAACGGTCATTGGCTGCGGATCTTTATGTCAGCTCGGAAGTGATCTCGTGGAGATACGTTCTCTTGGCATTTCCGAAGGTTATAAAGGTAAGGGAATCGGCTCCATGCTGGTGGATTCTCTTATGGCCGAGGCCAAACGCAGAGAAATCCCGAAGGTGATGGCTTTGACATATGAGGTTTCTTTTTTTATTAAAAACGGCTTTGCCGTGGTGGAAAAAGAGATTTTCCCCGAGAAGGTGTGGACGGACTGCATTCACTGCAAAAAACAGCACGCCTGTGATGAAATAGCGGTTCTGAAATTGATGAACTAACTATAGTAAAATCAAATAAAATAACCGGCCATTTATAAATGGGTTGTCCGATATTTTCAGGACAGCCTTTTTTCATGGGATCAATCACAATCATCTGGTAGAATAACTCTAATACATAAGGGGGGCTAATATGAAAACAAAGATTTTTACATGGTCATTGGCATTTATGTTTCTTGTCTCATGGTTGAATATCCCAGTTACGAACGCTCAGTCTTTAAAACCCCAGGATATTCTTAAGAAGAAGTATCCCAATGAAACTATAAGATTGATCAAAACGGCGGACGTGAACTCAGACAAGAAACAGGAATCTTTTATTTTGACGAACTCGGGCAACTTTTATTTCATTAATTCCAAAGGTATTATTGTGCTGATCAATACAGGGATTTCAGATGAAGAAGGTTATGAAGATTACAATATCCAGATTTACTCGGTGACTGCTAAAGAGAAGCATGTTGCCCTTACCGCCACTTATTTCCCTTCAAACACTCAAATGTATGTTTATCGTTACAAAGACGGAACATTAAAACAAGTTCTTAAAGTAATGGGCGATATTGATGTTCAAATTGATAAACAGGGTAAAGTATATCAGCTTTGGAAAAATCATAAACTCGAAGGTGGATGGGATACTGCGGTAGGGATATTTACTTGGAATCCGAAAACAAATAAATACGTGGGCTCAGGTAAATACGTTCTTCAATAACTGTAATTCTCCTATAAACCAAAGTTCACCTTCCGCATCTACACCTCTCCAGCCAATTACCAAATCTTTTATTGTAGTGAATATACAGCACTACGCATGCGGATCATCCTTCTGATCCCTGTTATCCCCAGATTTCTTCAGAATGGATAGAATGGTGAAATCCGGTGATAAAGGGGACCACTTCGTTTCTTCAGCATGATTCCGCCTTCTCCGTTGAAGCCAGGTACACAAAACCAAAGCAGGCCACCCAAGGATGAATCCTCGGAGGGCCTGCCGTTTTTTTCTGAATAATATCCCGATTGCCTTAATCTAAAAACTACTTTTGTGACATCTCTATTTTTTAATAATCTGACCAAGACCCAAGAACTCCGTCATAAAAATGCAAGTAGGTATCCCCATATATCCATTGATCCATATCAGAATAGGAGCTGGTATAAGAATTGCTGTCATCCGGATATCCCCAGGAAAGAATAACTTGCTCCCGGGTCATGCCTATGGAAACCTTTTGTTGGGTGATTTTTTGCCATATAGAGGATGGCCATTTCGGAAATACTTTTTTCGGATCTTTGGTGTAAAAACCAGTTTCTAATCGTTCCGTAAGCCCTTCACTGATTGGTAATTTGAATGAAACCATTTTACCGCTTGCTCGTTTAGCTGTAATAACGATATTTTGATCTTTAATTTTCACCGAGGTGAAATATACTTTTTCCAAGTGATAAAGAGGGTTTGAGGATGGTAAAGTATTTTTATTTGCCCAATAGTTTTGTCCGCTCAAGTTTGTTGTAACGAGAAGATAATGAGCGTATAAACAAAAACTGTCAGGGGCATAGTCGTCTAAGATTGACTCGTTTATTACTTTTCCATTATTGAGAGTGATTTGTACATCCGTTATACCATAACCAGCTGACTTCACCTCAGTAATCCAACCAGTCTGATTTCCTTTGTATACAAACACCTTATCTCCTAAATAGGATCGCAAATGTGAAGGTGCCGTGTTTGAATTATTGATTATTGCATCCGTTTTTGCTTTTCCATCAGGATGACTCCATAAAAAAATAGCATTAGGCTTAGGTAAGTATTCTCCTGATAATCCGGATACACTGAGGAACTTTTTGAAAGTAACATAGGTAGTACCTTCATAAACCAAGGAGTTGGTCTTATTAATTTCGTACGTGCCTTTTGGCGATTTCACGGATATCGTTTGGCCGTAGACAACATTAACATTTTTAATTTTTGATAATAACTTTACGGGAACGTAAGCTCCACTATTTTTAATTTTTTCGAAGGTATAAGCCTTTTGCTTAGATATTAAAAATTGTCCATCCAGGAAAATGGCTATTTCTTCAGAAACTTTTGCGTTTTTCATATCATTTGCGGCTGCGCTGACCGTTGTTGCAGAAAGTAAAGTAACAAATAAAAAAATGAAGCAGCTTACAGATGAGAGTAAAATCTTAAATGGTTTAGTCATATATACCCGCCTTCTATATAGTAAATTTTACCTAGAAAGCATATTAACACAGAACTCGTAATAAAGCTTTGAATATTCTGTTACTGTCTCAACAAAATGACGGAATATTCCCAAACCAGCATTCACTATTCCAAAGATCTACGCCTGCACTGAAATAGCTCTTCTTAAGATGTCGAACTGACTTGACAATACTCTGGTCGGTTTGGTATTTTTGTTATAGCGGTTAGCACTCGATGATGATGAGTGCTAACGATATGGAAAAACATGCAGTCAGCAAGGAGGGAGCGACATGTTAACAGATCGTCAACGCATGATTTTGAGTGCGATCGTCGATGACTATATCCGTTCGGCAGAGCCGGTTGGATCAAGGAGCATTTCTAAACGTGGAGATGTGGGCTACAGCCCTGCGACGATTCGTAATGAGATGGCTGATTTGGAGGACCTTGGTTTTTTGGAACAGCCTCACACTTCAGCAGGACGTATTCCTTCGCATAAGGGATATCGTTACTATGTAGATCACCTTACGTCGTCGTTTTCGTTGAATCCTTCCGAACTGCAGTTGATGAAAGCATTTTTTGCCGAGAAGCTGAATGCTATGGAGCAAATGATTCAGCATGCGGCCGGTATTTTGTCACAGATGACGAATTACACTTCCATCCTACTGGGACCGGAAGTTTTTCATACGTCTTTGCGTCATTTCCAACTTCTTCCTTTGGACGATAATACAGCCGTAGCTATTATTGTAACGAGCACCGGGCAGGTAGAGAACAAAACCGTTAGTATTCCGCCAGGTGTATCCGTATCGGAAATGGAGCAAGTGGTCAACCTTTTGAACAGTAAATTGGCAAATGTGCCTCTGTACAAGTTAAAGACCCGTCTGTACTCCGAATTAGGTCAGGAAATGCAGCGGCACATCGATCACTATGAGGAATTAATGAGTGTGCTTGAAGTTGCACTGGATAGTAAGGAACAGGACCAGAAGGTGTATTTGAGTGGAACAACCAATATGCTCAATCAACCGGAGTTCAAGGATGTAGATAAGGTACGGAACATTTTTGAACTGCTCGAGCAAACACCGACTCTGATGAAAATGATGACCCCGGTGCCAGGAGAGAATGGCATTCAGGTACGCATCGGTACGGAGAACGACCACGAAGCCATTGCGAATTGCAGCTTGATCACTGCAACCTATTCTGCTAATGGCAAAGCGCTTGGAACGATCGGTATATTAGGGCCTACACGAATGGAATACGCCCGTGTGATCGGGATATTGAATATCCTTTCGCATGATCTGACAAGATTACTGTCACACTGGTATAAATAAGGGAGTGAGAGTGATGAGCCAAGGACAACAGCCGCATGGAGATGGTGATGAACGCCATTCCACGCTGATTAACAACAGCAATGCGGTTCGGGCTGTCACATCTGCCGTTGAGGGAACACTTGGCCCCAAAGGGCTTGATGTCATGCTGGTTGGGCCCCGCGGTGAGGTTGTGATCACGAACGATGGGGTAACCATTTTGGATAAAATGGATGTAACTCATCCGGCAGCTCGCCTTCTCATTCAAGTGGCTCGTGCTCAGCAAGAGAAGATCGGGGACGGTACTACAACCGCCACCGTACTTGCAGGAGCATTGGTTCAAGAAGGCGTAGCGCAAATTGTCCGAGGTGTTCCGGCATCGAAGGTCGTGGAGGGCATGAGACAAGGCGTTGATATGGCGCTTCGTTTTCTATCCAATCGGGTACGGGTAATAGATGGTCTGGACGACCCTCTGCTGGAACGAACGGCTTTTGTAGCCGGACGTGAACGCCGGGATATGGTGGATCTGGTCATGCAGGCCGCCTATAAAGCGGGAATTGACCGTTTAAGGGACCCATCTTATTCGCTTGCCAGCAGTATTATCGCGCTTGAAAAAGCGGAGAATGAGGTGTTCGAGGGAATACTGCTCCGGCAGAAGCCTTTGTTCTCCCGGGAACAGCAGGAGTATAACGATGCAAAAGTGCTTGTGCTGCTGGATTCTCTGGAGCCCGATGAGCTCGATGAAGAGGTACTGACCACTGAAGCTGGATTCGCCAGATACATGGATCTGCGTAAAGTGTTTGCTTCTGACTTGGCGCGTCTGTCGGAATTGTCTGTTAAACTAATTCTGTTGGAAAAAGGAATTCATCCAGACGCTGAGCAGTTTTGTCTGGATCACGGAATTATGGTCGTTCCCCGTATTTCACGGACCGATATCCGCCGGGTCTGCGACATGACAGGGGCTGTACCGGTACGCCGGGCGGCGCTACATAAAGATCCAGAACAATTAATGTCGATTCTCGGTTATACTCCTCGAGCTGCGTATGATGAAACTCTGGAGCGTGTTCGCCTTCAGGGTAGCGATGCTGGAGAGCGGGTTGTGACCGTTATTGTCGGCGCCAGCACGTCAGAAGTTGTCGGTGAGGCAGCCCGTATCGCCTGTGACGCGGCTTCAGCTCTTCAAGCCGCTGTTGCTGGCGGAGTACTCCCTGGAGGCGGGACAAGCGAACTCGCTGTTTCCTACGAGTTGGAGCGTCACAGGGAAGTCCAAAAGGGTATGGAGGCATTTGGCATAGAAGCCGTATCTACGGCACTGCGGCGGCCGATGTCACAAATATTGCTGAATGCAGGATACAATCCATTGGAGAAAATGGAGGAAGTACGTGCAGCTCAGATTTCCCTGGGGACGGATTCCATGGGAATCGACTGTGATACCGGTGCGGTTATCAGCTATGAGGACAAAGGGATCGTTGATCCAGCTCCTGTTAAGCTTCATGGACTCCGTGCGGCAGGGGAAGTAGCGTCAGCTGTTCTTCGCATTCATCATGTGATTAAGATGAGGGAGACAGGCAGTTCCGAAGAGTAATACCGAACTCACACACAAATATGAGTTATGAATATTAGGAGGTGGAAGGCATCTTGAATAAAGACAAAGTAAACACAGTACAAGATACAGTAAACGAAGAAAATATGGAGCAAACTCATACCGCATCGGAATCCGGTGAACATCCGGAGGTGCAGGAGTCTTCTAACGAAGAGAATGTTTCACAAGAGGTTGATTCCTCAGAAGAGGGTGGCCTTCAGGCTGAAATAGAGAAGCTAAGAAATGAAATGTCGGAACATCAGCAGCGCACCCTTCGTGTCCAAGCTGATTATGACAACTTCCGTAGACGCACCCAAAAGGAAAAGGAAGAGTTGGCTAAATATGCTTCTTCCAAGTTGGTTACCGAGCTTTTGCCGGTATTCGACAACTTTGAGCGCGCTCTAGCCGCTTCAGAGGACAATCCGGAATTCGAGTCATTCTCAAAAGGTGTAAGCATGATCTTCCGTCAGCTTGAAACGGTGTTGAATACGGAAGGCCTAACTGCTATGAACAGTGTTGGTCAACCGTTCAATCCTGAATTTCACCAAGCGATCATGCAGGTGGAGAGCGATGATTATGAGGAAGGTATCGTCGTTGAGGAAGTTCAAAAAGGCTATATGCTGAAAGACAAGGTGCTTCGACCGGCTATGGTTAAGGTAAGCATGTAATAGGCTTTATCCATTGTCGACTTTAAATAAATCATAACTGTAATGAACCACACACCCTTTTCAGTGTGTGAAATATGAAGGAGGATATTATCTCATGAGCAAAGTAATCGGTATTGACTTAGGTACTACCAACTCTTGTGTAGCGGTAATGGAGGGCGGCGAAGCTGTCGTCATTCCGAACCCGGAAGGCGCACGCACAACCCCATCGGTTGTAGGTTTTAAGAAAGACGGCGAACGCGTTGTCGGTGACACAGCGAAGCGTCAAGCGATCACCAACCCTGACCGTACAATCAGCTCGATTAAGCGTCATATGGGTACGAACCATAAAGAAACGATTGATGGAAAAGAATTTACACCTCAGGAAATTTCCGCTATCGTTCTGCAAAAGCTGAAATCGGATGCCGAGGCTTATTTGGGTCAAACCGTAACCCAAGCCGTTATTACCGTTCCTGCATACTTTAATGACAGCCAGCGTCAAGCAACAAAAGATGCCGGTAAAATCGCTGGACTTGAAGTACTGCGTATTGTTAACGAGCCAACAGCAGCAGCGCTTGCTTACGGCATGGAGAAATCCGAAGATCAAACGATCCTCGTATATGACCTTGGTGGCGGTACGTTTGACGTATCCATCTTGGAACTCGGCGATGGCTTCTTTGAAGTTAAAGCTACAAGTGGTGACAATAGCCTCGGCGGTGATGACTTTGACCAAGTAATCATTGACTATCTGGTTGCCGAATTCAAAAAAGACCAAGGCATTGACCTGAGTAAAGATAAAGCTGCAGTTCAGCGTTTGAAAGATGCTGCTGAGAAAGCGAAGAAAGAGTTGTCCGGTATTTTGACAACAACCATTTCCCTTCCGTTCATCACTGTGGCTGACGGCGTGCCTCAGCACTTGGAAATAAACCTGACTCGTGCGAAGTTCGAAGAATTGTCCGCGTCCCTCGTGGAACGTACACTCGGACCAACTCGTCAAGCTCTTAGCGATTCAGGTATGACACCTAACGATATTCACAAAATTGTACTTGTGGGTGGATCCACTCGTATCCCTGCTGTTCAAGAAGCGATCAAGAAATTGACCGGTAAAGAGCCTCATAAAGGTGTTAACCCGGACGAAGTGGTTGCCCTTGGTGCAGCTGTTCAAGCCGGCGTTTTGACAGGGGATGTAAAAGACGTCGTTCTGCTCGACGTAACTCCGCTCTCCCTGGGTATCGAAACGGCTGGTGGTGTATTCACCAAAATGATCGAACGCAACACAACGATTCCTACAAGCAAGTCCCAAGTGTTCTCGACTTATGCAGACAGTCAGCCTAGCGTTGAAATTCACGTTCTGCAAGGTGAGCGTCAAATGGCAGCGGGCAACAAAACTCTTGGACGCTTCATGCTTGGAGATATTCCTCCAGCACCACGCGGTGTACCGCAAATCGAGGTTACTTTCGACATCGATGCTAACGGTATCGTAAACGTGTCGGCAACGGACAAAGGCACAGGTAAGAGCCAAAAAATCACCATTACTTCTTCGAGCGGTTTGAGCGATGATGAAGTAGAACAAATGATGAAGGATGCCGAGCTTCATGCGGAAGAAGACCGTAAGCGTAAAGAGCTCGTTGAGGCTCGCAACAATGCTGATCAGCTCGTGTACACTACTGAAAAAACGCTGAAGGATCTTGGCGATAAAGTGGACGCTTCCGAAATCGATAAAGCGAACGAAGCGAAAGAAAAAGTGAAAAAAGCTTTGGAATCCGATAACCTGGAAGAGATCAACACTGCAACCGAAGAGTTGACCCAAATTGTTCAGCAATTGTCTGTGAAGCTGTATGAGCAAGCAGCTCAAGCTGAACAAGCTGGAGGAGCTGGTGATGCTTCTCAAGAAGCTCCGAAGAAAGATAATGTAGTTGATGCTGAATACGAGGTTGTTGACGAGGATAAAAAGTAAGGTTAATCTGAATAGACCTGAGTCAAGGGAAAGTCAAAGCGCGAATCCCGCACTTTGACTTTCCTTTTGTCCAGCATTGTGAGTAATGAGTGAATGGGGTGGAACCGTGGCTGAAAAGCGTGATTATTACGAGGTGTTAGGCGTTGGCAAGGACGCATCGGATGACGAAATTAAAAAGGCATACCGAAAAATGGCGCGTCAATATCATCCAGATGTAAACAAGGCCGATGATGCCGAAGCCAAATTCAAGGAAGTTAAAGAGGCATACGACGTATTGAGCGATAGCCAGAATCGTGCGCGCTACGACCAATACGGACACATAGATCCGAACCAGGGAATGGGCGGCGGTGGTTTCTCCGGCGACTTCGGCGGAGGATTTGGAGATATTTTCGATATGTTCTTCGGTGGCGGTGGACGCCGTGACCCGAACGCACCACAGCGGGGGAACGATCTGCAGTACACGATGACCGTCGAGTTCAAAGAGGCTGTCTTCGGCAAAGAAACAGATATTACGATTCCGAGAACGGAAACGTGCGATACCTGTGACGGCTCCGGCGCAAAGCCGGGTACGAAACCGCAAACCTGCGGTGTCTGCCACGGCAGCGGCCAGCAGGAGGTTGCACAGAACACGCCGTTTGGTCGCATGGTGAACCGGCGTGCTTGTTCCAATTGTAACGGCACCGGCAAAATCATTAAGGAGCGCTGCAGCTCCTGTCATGGTAACGGTAAAGTTAAGAAACAGCGTAAAATCCATGTGCGTGTGCCAGCGGGTGTCGATGACGGTGCTCAACTGCGCATGACCGGTGAAGGCGAAGGTGGACTGCGCGGAGGACCGGCAGGTGACTTGTACATCGTCATCCGTGTGAAACCGCATGACTTCTTCGAGCGTGAAGGAGACGATATCTACTGTGAAGTACCACTTACCTTTGCTCAGGCAGCACTCGGTGACGAAATCGAAATCCCGACGCTGACTGAAAAGGTAAAGCTGAAAATTCCGGCAGGCACGCAAACAGGCACCTTCTTCCGCTTGAAAGGAAAAGGAGTTCCGCGTCTACGCGGCCTTGGGCAGGGCGATCAGCATGTGAAGGTGGTTGTTATTACGCCAAGCAAGCTGAGCGAAGAGCAGAAGGAACTGCTGCGTCAGTTCGCATCCTTGGATGGAGAGCAGACCCATGAGCAAGAGCAATCCTTTTTTGACCGTATGAAGAAAGCTTTCCGCGGGGATTAATATAGCTGTGACTTAAAGCTCGGCCGAAATGGCCGGGCTTTTTGTTTTACCTTTAATTCAAGCCTACTCTGGATGTTGGAAGACGATTCAGGTACGGGGCTACTCGTGCCCCGGAATAAAACGGCTCTGGATGAAGCACGCTAGGAAAGGTTCCGTATAGTAGCGGATGGAACAATTTCAGACGATAAAGCGCAGGTGAGCATAGTGACTGAAAAAAATATTTTGGCGTATTTCAAAACCCCGGATGAAGCCCAAGGTGTGGCGCGTAAGCTACAGGCATTAAGAGTTGCGGATATGTCCATCGACCGGTTCAGTGCATATCCGGGTGGGGAACTGAACAATACCATGCACCCTATGACGGGCGATATTGTCAGTTTGACATCGATGACCCTGAACTCTTCACTCACCAACCGTTCCTCAGGAATATTAGGTGCAGTAGATCCTTCAGCGAGCGGCATGAGTGACGGAAGTCAGGATGGTCCGGATGGGCGGGATATTCTGCTTACGGTAGTGTTGGATGAGAATGTATTCCATCAGGCAATGAGCATAATTGAAGATGCCGGAGGCATGGTGTAGGTAGCATAATCCAGCGGAAGGAGAATGAGCTAAATGCGTAGAAAGATGAAAGGAAGAATAGCAGATAAGACCGAGAAAATCATTACGCTCCAATCTGCAAAAGCGGAGGATGTGGAGTTTTCTGCTATAGAGGCCGACCATGATGATGTGGAGGCCCTGCGCCGCAGTGAGGCAGCAGACAAGCGGCAACTCAAAGAGATGTTTGATAATCACGATAACGAAAACGAAAAATAGCAAGTGCGCAAGTCACTTCTTGGCAGATGTTCAAAAGGTCTCTTCAGCGGAGTGCGTCCACTGTAGAGGCCTTGTTTTTTAGAGATAAGAAAGAATAAACATTGGAGTAAAGTGCATCCTTATCTCGCAAGAAAAACTACCGCTAAGTACGATCTGTCTTCTTTGAGGTACGTCGATAGACGTTTTTCTTTTTTTCTATGGGACAACGATGGGTATATGTAATAATTAATCCTTAAATTTTGTAACAGGGGTCCTCAGTATAGTACAATATTACTTATGTAAAAACGAGGAGGATCACCTAAATATGTTATGGCATGAATTAACGATACATACTACAGAAGAAGCTGTAGAAATGATTTCTAACTTCTTGCATGAAGCTGGAGCCGGAGGTGTCTCGATTGAAGAGTCCGGTACGTTGAATAAGAAACGGCATACACCTCATGGTGAATGGTTTGGGGATGTTCCTTTCAATGATATTCCTGAAGGACATGCGGTCATAAAAGGCTACTTTTCCGAAGAAGTAAACCTTGAAGAGATCCGTAATGAAATCTCTCCGCGGGTGGAGGAGCTTTCGGAGTTCGGAATTGATACAGGCGATGTCCGTTATGAGATCAAGACGGTAAACGAAGAAGATTGGGCAACGGCATGGAAACAGTACTTTAAACCGATTCGTGTCTCCGAGAGGCTAACGATCAAGCCGACCTGGGAGGAATATACCCCTGAATCAGCCGATGAACGGATTATTGAACTTGATCCGGGTATGGCGTTTGGCACAGGTGCACACCCAACGACCTCCCTCTGCCTACGCACATTGGATTCCGTAATCCAAGGCGGTGAAGAAGTTATCGATGTCGGTACTGGTTCTGGGATACTTTCCATAGGTGCGGTTCATCTGGGCGCCTCCAAGGTACTTGCACTGGATCTCGATCCGGTGGCGGTGCTCAGCGCGAAGGATAACACGCGCCTGAACGGTATGGAGGACAGAATTACGATTAAAGAGAGTGATCTCCTTACGGTTATCACAGAAGGAAGCGGCTTGGAGAATCTTGGTGTTAGGCTTCCAGTAAAGGTTGTCGTAGCTAATATATTGGCCGAAGTTATTCTTCTGTTTGTGGATGACGTTTATGCGGCTTTACAATCTGGAGGTATCTATATTGCTTCCGGTATTTATAAGAATAAATTCGATGTTGTTGAGCAAGCGCTGACTTCTTCCGGTTTTGAAATTGCGGATGTGTACCGTGAGGATGACTGGGTTGCGTTTGTAGCAAGGAAGAGGTAAAGATGGAATTTTTGGATCAACTTCTATTTTATCCGCTGGAGCGGCTACCTTTTTATTTATTAACCTTGATTATAGCGTTCACGCTGCATGAATTTTCCCATGCTTATTTCGCGAACAAGTTCGGTGATCCGACAGCGAAGCTGCTTGGAAGGGTCACGTTGAACCCTACAGTTCACTTCGACCTGCTGGGTATTATCCTGCTCCTCATTGCTGGTTTTGGTTGGGCCAGACCGGTACCGGTCAATCGGGAGAATTTTAGTAATCCGCGGCGAATGGGTATTATCGTGTCAGCTGCCGGTCCTCTCAGCAATTTGTTGCTAGGCATCGTAGGATGTTTGATATATGCTGGTATGTACCAATTTGGAGTCATTGATGGAATAAGCAACGCTAAGGCAGTTCAGGGCATTCATTTCTTTTTCGATACTTTTATCGTACTGAACTTCTTCCTGTTCCTGTTTAACCTCGTTCCGCTGCCGCCGCTGGACGGTTACCGTATCGTTGAAGATCTGGTGCCGCGCCGTGTACGCGCGAAGCTGCAACAGTTTGAGCAGTGGTCCATCATGATCTTCTTGTTAATTATTGTGATTCCGGGCTTTCAAAATTACACGATTCGACCGCTCTATGATGCAGCTTATAATTTATCTGTTTTTTTCCTGAATATGTTTAAGAACTTGTTCGGAGGCTGATTTGAAGCTTAATGCTAATGATTTTCTCTGGTCAGGTTGAGCGAAAAGTTGTATGATGAGGTTTGGCGATTTTGAGATAGGTGAGGATAAAGATATGCAGCGATATTTCGTTTCACCCGAACAGTTCAAGGAAGACCGCGTGGACATTACCGGGGAAGATGCCAGACATATTACGAAGGTCATGCGGGGCAAACCGGGAGATACTTTCATCGTTAGTGACGGTGTATCCCGTGAAGCTCTGGTGGAGATTGAAAGTATAGAACAGACAAGTGTCATTGCTGTAGTAGCTGAGCCGATGGAGATGGATCACGAGCCTCGCCTAAAGGTGACGATTGCTCAGAGTCTGCCTAAGGGGGACAAGATGGAAACCGTCATCCAGAAATGCACAGAAATTGGTGCGGTGACATTTGTTCCATTTTTATCCGAGCGCACTATTGTCCAGTATGACGCGAAAAAAGAAAGTAAACGTCTGGAAAGGTGGCGTAAGATCGCCAAGGAAGCAGCGGAGCAGTCTCACCGTAACATGATTCCTGCGGTCGAACAGCCGCTAACCTGGAAAAAGCTGCTGGAGACGTTTTCCAACTACGACGCCGTTTGTTTTTGCTATGAAAAAGAGCACGGTTCCCAGCTTAGGGACGTGCTGAGGCCATTTACAGCGCAGGCATTACAGGAACCGGGATCGACCGCTAGCCTGCTGCTGCTCGTCGGTCCCGAAGGCGGGTTCACTGAAGAAGAATGCAGAAAAGCCGAAGAAGCGGGGGCTGTTTCTGTCGGGCTTGGGCGCAGAATTTTGCGCTGTGAGACCGCAGGAATGACTGCGCTGGCTTGCGCATTGTACGAATCCGGAGAAATGGGGGGAGTTTGAATATGCCATCCGTAGCGTTTTATACGTTGGGTTGCAAAGTCAATTTTTACGATACCGAAGCCATCTGGCAGTTTTTCAAGAATGAAGGCTACGAACAGGTGGATTTCGAACAAACTGCTGATGTTTATTTGATCAATACCTGTCATGTGACGAATACTGGTGATAAGAAGAGCCGGCAGATGATCCGCCGCGCCGTACGCCGTAACCCGGAAGCGATTGTGGCAGTGACGGGCTGTTATGCCCAAACCTCGCCTGCAGAAATTTTGGATATTCCGGGCGTGGATCTTGTTATTGGCAACCAGGACCGCGATAAAATAATGAGTTTTGTTCACGAAATTGAACAACAACGCCAACCGATCAATGCGGTCCGCAACATTATGAAGACCCGTGCGTTTGAGGAAATGGACGTGCCGGATTTCGCGGAACGTACTCGTGCTTTCCTGAAAATCCAGGACGGCTGTAACAACTTCTGCACGTTCTGTATTATTCCATGGTCTCGTGGTCTGTCGCGCAGTCGTGATCCAAAGAGTATCATTCAACAGGCTGAACAGCTCGTTAGAGCCGGTTACAAAGAGATCGTGCTGACCGGTATTCATACCGGTGGATACGGCGATGATATGGAGAACTACCGACTATCTGATCTCCTGTGGGATCTTGATCGTGTAGAAGGCCTTGAACGTATTCGGATCAGTTCCATTGAGGCAAGCCAAATTGACGACAAGATGCTCGAAGTGCTGAATAAATCTTCTAAGATGTGCCGTCACCTGCACATTCCTCTCCAAGCAGGGGATGATACGGTGTTGAAGCGTATGAGACGTAAATACACGACGGAAGAGTTTCTAACTAAGATGAAGCTGATTCGTCAAGCAATGCCTGATCTGGCCATAACAACAGATGTTATTGTAGGTTTCCCAGGTGAAACCGACGAAATGTTCCGTAATGGCTATGAGCTGATGAAGGAAATCGGATTTTCTGAAATGCACGTGTTCCCTTACTCCAAACGGACGGGTACTCCGGCAGCGCGTATGGAGGATCAAGTGGATGAAGAAGTAAAAAATGCGCGTGTTCACGATCTGATCGATTTATCTGAACAGCTGCAGTTTGCCTATGCAGAGCAATTTGTAGGTCAGGTGCTTGAGGTTATTCCTGAACGGGAATATAAAGGATCCCCGAATGGTGGGAAAATGCAAGGATATAGTGAAAACTACCTGCAGCTTGTCTTCAATGGCGGTCCTGAACTTGAGGGACAAGTATGCCGTGTGAAGGTAACCAAAGCTGGAGTGAATGAGTGCGAAGGCGAGCTGGTTAGCGTTATCGAAAACGGAATGACGGCTGCTGCTCAGTAAATTGTACAAAAGACGGCTGCCATGCCTGACAAGGATTTCATTTCCGTTAAAGGAGGTGAAATCCTTGTTGCACATGAAGGAGGATGCAGATATGAATCGAAAAGAAATTTCCGCAGGTGGTGTTGTGTACCGTCAAAAGGACGGAGCACTTCAAATTCAGTTGATTCAAGACCGTTATGGAAAAACTTCTCTTGCGAAGGGCAAGATGGAGGCCGGTGAAACTATAGAGGAAACGGCTTTGCGCGAAATATGGGAAGAAACCGGAATTACTGGTAAGATTATTTCCCCCGTCGATATTATTGCTTATAAATATAATCATTCCGAGTACGGAGTAGTCGACAAGGAAGTACACTATTATTTAGTAGAAGCCGGAGAAGGTACCTTGAAGCCTCAGATTGAGGAGATTAACGGGGTTGACTGGTACGAACCTCAAGCAGCTTGGAAAAAACAGTGCCAGAGCGGTTACGGTAATAACGATAACATCCTGCGTAAGGCATTGGAGCTTCTAAAGATCAATGTTTAAATGTATTTAGAAGCCTTTTGCCAAAAAGGCAGATAACATAGCGGCAGGGCGAGCAGGGAGCAGACGACGTTAAAAATGGTCTGAGCATGGGCGATTTGACTGCCAGGATTTGCCGCAAACCAGCCGGAAACGGCCGCAAGCGTTCCGATAAAGGGTGCGAAGAGCAGCGCCCCGCCTATATTTAGCCCTAAATGCGACCAGGCTACAAAACGTCCGGCGTGGGTGCTGCCGATTGCGGCGATAAGGGTGGTTACACATGTGCCGACATTTGAGCCAAGCACAATGGCAACCCCGAGAGTAGGAGGCAGTACACCGCCTACTGCCAAACTCATGGCCATGGCGATAACAGCCGCGCTGCTGTGCATAAGAGCGGTGAGCGCCGCGCCGGCCACTATTCCCCAGAAAATGCTACGTGCTGCATGATCGAGAAACCACTGGAACATGCCTAACTGCTGAAGGGAAGGACCGATGGATTGCATCACTCGGATACCCAGTAGTACAAGGGCAAATCCGGCTAAAGCGAGACAAAGAAATTGTGTCTTCTCAAACCTGCTCCGAAGCTCGACAAGTCTGGATGGTAGCCGTTCGCTCAGAATGACGGCTGCTGTCCAGACCATCAGCGAAAGAATGAGCAGAGGTAATGCTGCCTGTCCGATCTGCAGACTGATCAGCTCGGTTGTCAGGGTGGTGCCGATATTGGTGCCGAGAATAATGCCTAGTGTCCCTGCATAATTCAGGAGCCCGGCATTAGCGAAACCAATCGCCAGTACCGTGACAGCCGTACTGCTCTGCAGCAGAGCGGTGAGACCTGTACTGGTCATCATTCCTTTTAACGGCGTGGACGTTGCTTTATTCAGCCATTGGTGGAGCATAGGTCCAGCAAAACGCTGAAGTGAAATCTCCATGACCTTCATGCCCAGCAAAAACACGACGAGACCGTAAGTGACCGGAAACCAGAGTGTAGAAAACATGAGATTCTCCTTTGTGAGGTCTTTGTTATTAGAGATAAGAAAGTATAAACTTCAGAGTAAACAGCATCCTTATCTCGCAAGAAAAACTACCGCTAAGCGCGGTCTTTCTACTATGAAGATACATCGATAGATGTTTTTCTTATTAATTACGTATATGATCCCTTACGGACACGCATGCCAGTGATTGTCCGAAGGGAATGAAATCAGGGAGTGAAGCATGAATGCCATCGGTCATTTTGGATCGCAGCCGAAAGAAAAGATTGGAACAAAGTCATCCATGGGTTTTTAAAAGTGAAATAGCATCGGTCGAGGGAAATCCGGAACCTGGTGAGCTAGTTCAAGTGTTGAATCATCAAGGCCGGTTTCTGGCTACAGGCTACTACAATCCGAAGTCGCAAATCACGGTTAGAGTTGTCTCTTATCAGTCGCTTGAGAAGATGGACCGAAATTTCTTTGTGTCCCGCTTTCAGGATTGTTTGAGACACCGCGAACGGTTTATCGGTGATGAAAATGCGTACCGGCTTGTGTACGGGGAAGCTGATTTTCTGCCAGGGTTGATTGTTGACCGCTTTTCTGACGTGTTGGTTGTTCAGCTGTTGACACTCGGTATGGATCAATGCCGTGACAGTATTGTCGAAGCGCTTGTGGAAGTGATGAACCCTGCTGGTATTTATGAACGCAGTGATGTTTCCGTAAGGGAACTGGAAGGTTTGGAGCAGCGCAAAGGAATCTTGTATGGGGAATGTCCACGACATGTTACAGTTACCGAAAATGGCCTGAAGATTAAAGTCGATATTGAAGAAGGACAGAAGACAGGTTATTTCTTTGACCAGCGTGAGAATAGAGCCTCCATACAGCCGCTGATGATCGGATGGGGAGATCGGAGCGGAATTACACTGCAAGAACTTGAGCGGGACGGACAAATGCTGCGGGTTCCAGTAAACAAAAGCGGTAAAGAGGTTACGTTCCCTTATTGGGATGGGGCAACCGTTCTGGAGTGTTTTTCCCATACGGGAAGCTTTACTTTGCATGCTTGCAAATATGGAGCCAAGAAGGTTACTTGTCTCGATATTTCCGAGCATGCCATTGACAGTGCCAGAGAAAATGTGGAGCTGAACGGGTTTCAGGATCGCGTCGAATTTGTCGTGGATGATGCTTTTCAATATCTTCGCTCACAGGTTAAGGGAGTGGAGGAACGTGAAGAGCGTGCCCGAGGAGAACATAAGGTAGATACTTCAAAACCATTGACAGCTGGAGGCGGACGTACATGGGATGTTGTCATTCTCGATCCTCCTGCTTTTGCCAAGAGCAAAGGAGCGGTAAAGGGAGCATGTCGCGGCTATAAGGATATCAACCTTCATGGTATGAAGCTGGTAAATGAAGGTGGGTACCTCGTTACAGCTAGCTGTTCCTACCATATGCGTCCAGATTTGTTCCTGGAGACGATCAAGGAGGCTGCCCAAGATGCCGGTAAAATATTGCGTCTTGTAGAATGGCGTGCCGCGGGTAAGGACCACCCTCAAATTCTAGGTGTGGACGAGGGGCACTATTTGAAGTTTGCGGTGTTTGAAGTCCGCAGTAAAACGAATTTGTAGAATACTGGAGACTGCTCCATACAGCGATGTATTATCGTTGATGAGGCAGTCTTTTTTTGTCTGGAGCACAGCTAACGAACCGCTTAAAAGATAGAGCTATAACAACGGCTTACATGACGGTTGTCCGTGTGTGACTGTAATGGTAATGGCATCCAAACGTATGTTCCTTCATTCGACAGTTATGCTATACTAATAGACACCGTGTAAGAACGATCCTTCTACGTAGCGACTTCATTGTTTAATGCAAGCACTGATTTTGGATTTGAGCCTTAAATATAAGAAGTTTTTTGATTATAGCTTAGAGATTTGAGGAGGCATAGCATGTCGATTCGTTTTGTCATCGGACGTCCGGGAAGCGGAAAGAGTACCGCAATAAGTGAAGAGATTACAAGACGGCTTGAGGAAGATCCTCACGGAAAGCCCATCATTTTGATCGTACCGGAGCAAGCATCCTTTCAGGCGGATAATACGATTGTCACTTCAGGCCGCATCAGAGGCACCTTTCGCGCTCAAGTACTTAGCTTCCGCCGGCTCGCTTATCGGGTTATGCAGGAGACTGGCGGATCTGCCCGGGTCGCCATTAGTGAAGAAGGCAAGCGGATGCTGCTGTACAAAATTATCCAGCGACGCAAAGAGGAGCTGAAACTGTTCGGCGCATCCAGTGAACAGCTTGGATTTGTAGGTAAACTTAGTGATTTGTACACGGAGATGAAACGATACTGCATTGACGCTTCCGGTGTTGAGAATCAGCTTGAGCATATGGCTTCCTCTACAGGAAGTCCTCCGATGCTGCGCCGCAAACTGGAAGATGTATTAACGCTGTACCGGGATTTTGAGCACGAGCTGTCCCCGCTTTATATAGATGAAGAGGATACTTTGGTAAAGCTCGCTGAAGGGATTGCCTCATCGGAATATATCCGCAGCGCGGATATATGGATTGACGGATTCCACGGCTTTACACCGCAGGAATATGTTGTTCTCCGGGAGCTGATGCAGCATGCTTCATCGGTAACGACTGCGTTGACGTTAGATAAGCCTTATATGAATGGTGCGCTCCCGCATGAGTTGGACTTGTTCCACCCTACGGCTGTGACGTACATAAAGTTGAAAGGTATTGCTGACGAATTGGGTATGGATTCGGTACATACGGTGCTTAGCCCGGATACGCTGCCGAGGTTTAAGGAACGTTCCGTACTGGCACATCTGGAACGCGGGTATGACCGGAAAGCTCGGTGGCGTCCTCTGAACGGTGATGAAGCAGGGAAAACGGAAGGCTTGTCGCTATACGCTGCGGATAACCGCCGTGCGGAGGTGGAGGGAGCTATCCGCGAAATGCTGAGGCTGGCGAGGGAAGAAGGAGCAAGATTCCGTGAAATGGCGGTATTCGCCCGTAATCTGGCAGATTATGAGCATATGATCAATCCGCTGTTCCGTGAATACGGTGTGCCATACTTCATGGACCAGAAGCGCAGTGAGCTTCATCATCCGTTGGTTGAGTTTATACGCTCTGCTCTAGATGTGATTGGCAAGCGTTGGCGTTACGAAGATGTATTCCGATGTGTCAAAACAGATCTGCTTCTTCCTTTGGATGGTTCGCTTTCCAGAGAAAACATGGATGCGCTCGAGAACCATGTACTCGCATCCGGCATCCAGGGCTCTCGTTGGAGTGATGGACGCCCTTGGAAAGGGATACCGAGTCTATCTCTGGAAGATGGAGACGGGGGAAGTCAGAGTCAGCAGGCAAAAGGGCTCCATATTATCGAACAATGCCGCGCCGCCATTACTGGGCCTCTTCACGCTTTTGAGAAGAGGATGAAGAAGGGTGCGACAGCAAGAGACAAAGCTACAGCGGTCTACAAGCTGCTGGAAGATGCCGATGTGCCAGGGAAGCTGGAGCTGATGAGCCGGGCGGCACTGGATGCCGGTAGACCGGAAGAAGCCAGAGAGCACCGTCAGATTTGGGGGGCTGTACTGGACCTACTGGATCAGATTGTTGAAATGATGGGTAGTGAGAAACTGAGCGCCGAGATGTTTACAGGAATGTTGGATACGGGCTTAACGGAGCTGAGAATGGCACTTGTTCCGCCTTCCCTTGACCAAGTACTTGTGGGCAGCATGGATCATACCCGCTCTGGAGGCGTGAAGTATGTATTTTTATTAGGGGTTAATGATGGCGTTATTCCAGCACAATTTCAGGATGATGGAATATTGACGGAGCAGGAACGAGTTACTCTTGAGAGCTCGGGCATGGAGTTGGCCCCTAATATTTCACGCCGTTTGCTGGATGAGCGTTTTTTGATATATACGGCACTAACAAGCGCCAGCCGCCAACTGTGGATCAGTTATCCGGCAGCAGATCATGAAGGAAAAGCGCTGCTGCCATCAGAGGTGGTACGCCACATTAAAAGCATGTTCCAGCTGAAAGAGCAAGTGCTTTATGCCGAGCCTCATGGTGGGCAGTCTCCTGAGGAGCAGGGACGATTTGTGGCCGGAAGCGGAAAATCGCTGGCATTTCTTGTTGGCAGACTCCGTGAATGGAGAAACGGTGGAAGCCTGCCGCCTTTATGGTGGGAAGTGTACAACTGGTTTGCCCGCAATCCGGCATGGAAGGATCAATTGGGCAGCATGCTGTCTTCGCTCTCTTACCGCAATGAGACACGGAGTCTTGCGGAAGAGACGAGCCGTCGTTTATACGGAAGCAAGCTGCGGACAAGTGTATCCCGGATGGAGCGTTTTGTCGCGTGTCCGTTTTCACATTTTGCATCCCATGGACTCAAGCTGCGGGAGCGTCAGCTGTACCGGCTACAAGCTCCGGATATTGGGCAGTTGTTTCATGCCGCGCTTAGCGATATGGCGTCTCGCTTTAAGGATCAAGAGCGGAGCTGGGGTGAGCTGAGCGCGGATGAATGCCTACGCGAAGCTGAGGCGACGGTGGATAGACTCATTCCTATGTTACAGGGAGAAATATTGCTTAGCTCCAAAAGATACGGATATATATCCCGTAAGCTGAAAAATATCGTCGGCCGCGCCTCTGTCATATTAGGAGAGCAGTCGCGCAGGGGGAGTTTTGAACCGGTCGGCTTGGAGCTGGATTTTGGGCCGGACAAGCCCATCCCGCCGCTTGCCTTCCAGCTGCCGAACGGGGTGTTGATGGAAGTGGTCGGACGGATCGACCGTGTTGATATGGCGCGCGGTGAGAATGGGATTATGCTGCGGGTAATTGATTATAAATCGAGCCAAAAAGATTTGCGGTTGCATGAAGTGTACTATGGATTGTCACTGCAGATGCTGACCTATTTGGATGTACTGCTCACGTTTGCTGAAGATTGGCTTGGAGAGAGCGCACTGCCTGCAGGCACGCTCTATTTCCATGTTCATGATCCGTTGCTTCAGTCACCCAATGGCATGAACCCTGAGCAAGCAGCGGAAGAACTATTGAAACGGTTTAAGATGAAAGGACTGCTGCTGGCTGATCGTGAGGCTGTGTCCTTAATGGATTCTTTCCTTGAAAAAGGCCATTCTGCCATTCTTCCTGTGGCCGTTAAGGCCGACGGGAGTTTCTACAGCAGTGCGGCAGTAGCGACGCCAGACCAATGGGATACGCTACTATCGGCCGTAAGAGAAAATATTGTTACGATCGGCTCGCGGATCACGGACGGAGAAGTGACAATAGAGCCGTACCGGATTCAGCAGGAGACAGCCTGTACCCATTGCTCATACCGTCCTGTTTGTCAGTTTGATGAGGCGATGGAAGGCAGCAATTATCAGTTGCTCGGGAAGCCGGGTAAGGACCAGGTATGGGATCTGCTTGGTCAGATGAAAGGAGGAGACGGAAGGTGAACGGAATCATGACAAAGCCGGAGGGCAGTATGTGGAGCGATGACCAATGGAAAGCGATCGCGAAGAGCGGGAGCGACATCCTGGTAGCCGCTGCCGCAGGTTCCGGTAAAACCGCCGTGCTGGTCGAGCGTATCATCCGCAAAATAACGGATGAGAGCGCAGGATTCAGCGTGGATCGTCTGCTCGTGGCCACATTTACCAAAGCGGCAGCAGCCGAAATGCGCGAGCGTATACGGGAAGCACTCGAGAGAGAGCTGGAGAACGATCCGGACAATGAACATTTGCGGCGCCAACTCGCATTGCTGGGACGTGCCTCCATTACAACGCTGCACTCTTTCTGTATGGAAGTGATACGGCGTTATTATCAGCTAATACCGCTCGATCCAGGCTTCCGGATATTGAATGAGCATGAAGCAGAACTGATGCGCCAAGACATTTTGGAAGAATTGTTTGAGGAAAAATACGGAGATGCCGAGCAGGGAGGAACTTTCCTACAGTTAGCCGACTGGTTCAGTGGGGAGCGAAGCGATGATGCTCTATACCGGCTGGTTCAGCGGTTGTACAATTTTTCCCGCAGTCATTCCTGGCCTGATCGTTGGCTTCGGGACACCGCCGCAGAATTCCAGGTGGCAGACACAGCAGCGCTCGGTGAGACGGGCTGGGTACAGAGCATCCTTGCTGATGCGCGCCTGGCTCTTTCCGGAGCAGCGGGTCTGCTTGAACAGGCGCGTTCCGTAGCGCTATTGCCGGGAGGACCGGCTCCGTATGCTGCCAATTTGGATGAGGATAGAGCATTGGTGGATTCGCTGCTTGAAGCGGTCAACAACGATCCATGGGAGCAGCTGTATGATCGGTTTCGGGATGTTTCTTTTGGCAAACTGAAATCCGTCCGCAAAGATGAGGTGGTTCATGAATTGCAGGAACGGGTCAAGGAACTGCGGGACAATGTGAAAAAAACGGTGAATGAGCTTAAAACAGCTCTGTTTGGGCGTCCGGCCTCAGAATTTATGTATGAGCTTCAGACAGCAGCTCCGCTTATGAGTGAGTTGGTGGAGACGGTTATTACATTCGCTGACAGATACCGTGCAGCCAAAGCGGCCAAGAGTACAGTGGACTTCAATGACTTGGAGCATTACTGTCTCCAGATTCTAAGGCATCCGGACTCGGATCCGGGTCACCTTATGCCATCCGATGCTGCATTGGAATACCGCGAACAGTTTGATGAAGTGCTGCTCGACGAATATCAGGATACCAACAATGTGCAGGAGGATATTGTTCGTCTGATCTCCCGGGAGTTTCCCGGAAACCGGTTTATGGTCGGGGACGTCAAGCAAAGTATTTACCGTTTCCGATTGGCAGAACCGGGGTTATTTCTCGATAAATATAAGAATTACGGATCAGAAGCTGCATCAGGGTCTGAAAACGCTGAGCATCTCCAGGGCTCATCTGGAATCCGGATCGATCTCGCACGGAACTTCCGCAGCCGAATGGAGGTTGTGGACGCCGTTAATATGCTGTTTCGACAGATCATGAATGAGTCCGTTGCTGAAATTGCGTATGATCAACGGGCAGAGCTCGTGTGCGGCGCATCCTTTCCACAATCAGACGTACGGAATGAAGACGATGTAAATGCTGGACCTGGACAGATAGATGAATATCCGTATGCTCCGGAACTGCTGCTGATTGACCGCCTTGGCCAGGAGTCTGAGGAACCGAAGGATGAGGAAGGCCCAGATATCGAAGGGATTTCTTCTGAAACGGAGCGGCTGGAGATGGAAACTGCACAACTGGAGGCTCGTGCGATTGCCCGTCGGATCCGGGAGATGACCGGAGAAAATGGGAAGCCGCTGATGGTGTATGATAAGCAGCTTAAATCGATGAGGCCGGCGCAGTACGGTGATATGGTTATCCTGCTTCGTTCGGCAATGGTGTGGGCCCCCTTAATTATGGAGGAGCTGCGGCAGGAGGGGATTCCTTCATTCGGCGAACAGAACAAGGGGTACTTTCAATCGATTGAAGTTGAAATCATGCTTTCTTTACTTCATGTGATAGACAATCCTCGTCAGGATATTCCTCTCGCTTCTGTTTTACGGTCGCCGATCGTTGGATTAACGGAAGAGGAACTGGCACAGGTTCGCCTTTGTGCATCAGGAACGTTTTACGATGCACTTTCAGAAGCTGTTAGTACATTCGAGCCTGGGCTGCCTCAAGGGGTAGGGATCGATACAGGCCGTTGGTTTACGGGGATAGAATTGCCGGGGCTTGCTGAGGTAGCGGCAGGTCTGGCCGATTTTCAACAAATCCGAGAAAAGTCAGGGATCTCTTCAGACCAGAGCCCTGTACTGTCCGCTGAGCTGTTTGGGAAGCTGAAGAAGTTCATGGAAAGACTCCACAGCTGGCGTAAGGAAGCCCGTCAGGGAAGCCTCAGTGACCTGATATGGCGCATCTACAGTGATACGGGCTATTTGGACTGGATCGGTGGTTTGCCAGGTGGTACCCAGCGCAGAGGCAATCTGACGGCGTTGTATGACCGGGCTGTCCAGTACGAACAGGATACTTCATCCAGAGGCTTGTTCCGCTTCCTGAAGTTTATCTCACGACTGCGTGACAACGGTGGGGATCTTGGGGCAGCAGGCGGGACGGAGAGCCAGGGGAATGCTGTTCGTCTGATGACGATTCACAAAAGCAAAGGCTTGGAGTTTCCAGTTGTGTTTGTTGCCGGAATTTCAAAAAACTTTAATCAGCAGGATCTGAACGTTCCTTTCCTGATGCATAAAGAGCTAGGGTTCGGCCCGAAATATGTGGACGAGAAGCTGCGGGTCAGTTATCCGACACTGCCGAATCTGGCGATTCGCCGCAGGTCGCAGCTGGAGCTTCTGGCTGAGGAGATGCGTGTACTTTACGTGGCGCTAACCAGACCGAAGGAGAAGATGATTTTGGTCGGAACCGTGAAGGATCTGCCGAAAAAAGTGAGCGGTTGGGCTCAAGCGGACAGTACACTTGATCTGCTCCTTCCTGATTATATGCTGGCTCGTGGACGCAGCTATCTGGACTGGATCGGACCGGCCATTATACGCCATCCATCTGCCGGAGTGCTTCGGGAAGCTGCAGGATTGCAATCTTTGGAGCATACGGTTCTGTCTTCGGACAGTACTGGCTGGATCATTCATATGGAGACATCCGATTCTTTGTCCGGGAACACGATCGTGAAGGACGAACAGGAGGTCCCTGAAGCTGAACGGGCCGAGAAGGAGTTGGCACTACGTAAACTGGAGCCTGTTGCCGATATCGGTTGGAATGAAAAGGGCAGTGTGCAGGAAATGAGACAGGAAATTTACCGCCGTCTAAGCTGGTCATATCCCTTTGCGGCGGTGAGTGGGATTTCTGCGAAAACGTCCGTCACAGAAATGAAAAAGCTGCTTGCAATGCAAGATAGTCCATCATTAGACATGATAGAGGAAGCTGCAATTCGCAGGCAGCAGGAGGAGACGCAGGTAGATGCGAGTTCATTCACGCTGCATCTGCGGCGGCCCAAATTTATGGAAGCCGTCACATTAACTCCTGCAGAGCGTGGAACGGTTTATCATACGGTTATGCAGCATTTGCCTATCAGCAATAGTACGGATCTTTCGGTCGTTGAGAGGACCATTGCGGAGTTGACGGAGAAAGAGATTATTACGAGAGCACAGGCTGAAGCCGTAAGTCCGGAACATATTTTGGGAATCCTTCATTCTTCAGTAGGTGTGAAGCTTCTTGAAGCGCAGCAGGTCTGGCGCGAGATGCCGTTCTCTTATGGTCTATCGGCATCAGAAGCTTATAAAGGTCTGTCATTTCTAGGACTTGCAGAAGGTACAGATGAATCCTCAATTCGTGACGCCCAGCTTCTTGATGATGAGACTGTCTTAATTCAAGGGATCGTGGATTGCTTGTTCCGGTTCAATGATAAGCTGATTTTGCTGGACTATAAAACAGACCGCGTAGTGGAACACCGTGGAGGTATCGAAACATTAACGGAGCACTACCGTTTTCAGCTGGAGTTGTACAGTAAGGCGCTTCAGGATATTTTAGGTGAACCCATTCATGAAAAATGGCTCTATTTTTTCGATGGGGGCCGTGCAGTGCTCTTATAGATTTATCAATGGATTTTGAAACTTTTAAAGAATATATATATTCTTTGAGCTTATTTAGCGTTCAGGGACAGTGGGAGAGGGGAACTAGGAGTTATGCGGATTTTGCATACGGGTGACTGGCATTTGGGCCGGACGCTTGAAGGCCGGAGCCGTTTGGCTGAGCAGGAAGCATTTTTGGACGAGCTCGTGAGGATGGCGGATGATCAGCATGCGGATCTCATATTGATGGCAGGTGATGTTTATGATTCCGTTAATCCGCCTGCAGCGGCGGAACAGTTGTTTTATGATGCTGCGGCACGGCTAACAGATGGAGGACGGCCACTTGTCGTCATTGCAGGAAACCATGATCAGCCCGAGAGGGTGTCGTCTGTGACACCGCTTGTGGCAAAACGCGGTATTACCTTGGTTGGGCTTCCTTCGGCGGAAACTGTTACAGTAACAGCTTCTAGAACAGGAGAAATCGCCAAAATCGCAGCTCTCCCATATCCATCTGAGGCAAGATTGAATGAGCTGCTAACCGCAGACGGCAACGAGGATGAGCTTCGCCGTGCGTACAGTGAACGAGTGGGGAAGTTGATGCAGATGATGGCCCGCGATTTTTCACCGAAGACGGTCAATCTGGCCATGAGTCATATTTATGTACTCGGCGGGCTCGAGAGTGAATCAGAGCGTCCCATTCAGGTGGGGGGGGCTTACACGGTCGATCCTTCGGCTCTTGCGGTTGGTGCCTGTTATACGGCCCTCGGCCATCTTCATCGCCCACAGGCTGTCAAAGGTGAGGGGATAATCCGTTACAGCGGATCACCTTTGGCCTACAGCTTTTCGGAAGCGGGTCAGGCTAAATCGGTGACCATGGTAGATGTTTCTCCTGGCAGCACTCCGGTCGTCGAGGAGCTGTTTTTGAGCAGTGGACGTCCGCTTGTTCGCTGGAAGGCTAAGGGAGGGCTACAGGAGGTGTACCGGTGGCTTGAGGAGGAGCGTGATCCGGATGCTTTTATAGATCTGGAAGTTTCACTGACCGAAGCCATGGGAATGGCAGACATTCAGCGCCTCCGCAAAAGTCGGGACGGTATCGTACACATCCGGCCAATATATCCTGAGATGGAAGCGTTGGAACTGGATACGGAGCGCTCTAGGCTTCCACTGCCTGATTTATTCCGTAAGTTCTACCAGCGGCAGACCGGAGGTGCAGAGCCGGAGAACAGCCTGGTTGACCTCTTTATGGAGCTTGTGGATGAGGAAGAAACAGAAATAGCGGGGGTGAGCGAATGAAGCCGATTTCACTCAAAGTAGCCGGTCTTCAGAGCTACCGGGAACCGCAGGAAATCGATTTTGAACAGCTGTGCGAGACCGGATTATTCGGTATATTTGGACCAACGGGGAGCGGTAAATCGACATTGCTCGACGCCATTACTTTGGCGATGTACGGCAAGGTGGAGCGTGCGGTAAACGGCACGCAGGGCATTATGAATCATTCGGAGGACAGCTTGTTTGTTTCCTTTACCTTTGAGCTGGCCTCTGCAGATGGTCCGGAGCGGTACCGTGTGGAGCGCCGATTTAAACGGGTTAATGAACTGTCGATCAGCAATACGATCAGCCGATTTGTAGTAATTACGGACGAGGGGGAGGCCGTAATTGCAGACAAGCTGGCCGACGTGACCCGGTGTATTGAAGAGAAAATCGGTCTAAAAATGGATGATTTCACCAGAGCGGTTGTGCTTCCTCAAGGAAAATTTGCCGAGTTTTTGTCATTGAAAGGCAGCGAACGGCGGCAAATGCTTCAACGGCTGTTTCATCTGGAGCGCTATGGTGACCAGCTTGCCATGAAACTTAGCCGCAGGGTGAAAGACAACGATGGAGCATTAAAGTCTGTAGAAGCGGAGCAGCAAGGTCTTGGGAACGCAGGCAAGGAAGCGGTAGCTGAAGCCGAGAAGGTGATGTCGGATGCGGTGGTGCATTCGGAGGAATCCAGAAAAAATTTGAAGGCAGCTGCTGATCGAAGTGAAGCTTTAAACAAAGTACGCGAACTGGATATGGAGCAGCGCCGTCTAAAAAGCAAGCTGGATGACTTATCGGCACGTGAAGAGGAGATTAAGAGTTATGAAAAGCAGCTGGAGCTTGGTGCGTCTGCAAAACTGCTTATCCCTGCTCTGGAATCGCGGCGAGAATCTGCAAAAACCCATGAGAATTTGCTCGCTAAAGCGGAACTGCTGTTTAGGCAATCGGAACAGTCAGAAGTAGCGGCTGAACGTGCTTGTACGGCAGACGACGCTGCTCAGATGCTTTTATCTGCAGAAGAGCCTAAACTTCTACTTCGGGCTGAGCAGTTGGAACAGGCGGCTGTTCTTCAGCGGGAAAGGGATGCTCTTCACCTTGAGCTTATCGCTCTAAATGATCAGCGGTCTAAGGCCAGAAAGTCATTGGAGAGTATCAATGAGCAGCTTCATAAGGAACAGGAGCTGCTTGAAAGAGGAAGAAAACGCCGTGAAGAGCTGCAGGAGGGTCTGAAGCAGCTTGAGACAAGGGCACAGGACCGGCAGATGCTGCATGAGGCTATGCAGAAGCGGCAATCGATTCTGACGGCTGAAGCACAGTTATTCAAAGCGGAGGCTGAGTCTAAGGAACATAACATACAACAGCAGCACATCGAACGTGATCTGAAAGAAGCCCTAGCCATTGAAAAAGAGATACAGCATCAGCTGGAGCAGCTTGCTCAGGAATCTGAACAGCTTAGACGCTCGGCTACCGATGCTTCTGAGTATGCTGACCAGTGGGCAGTGAAGGCGGCAGAAGCGGCTAGAGCTATGAATGAATCCTTCCGTGAACAGCAGCTTCACGCCTTATCGCTTTCATTGGCTACCGAGCTTCGTGATGGAGAAGCCTGTCCTGTATGCGGCAGTCTGCATCACCCTGCACCGGTTCAACCAGATACCCTCTCAGATGAATCCGGTGAGCTGCATCAGGAACGCCTTCGACAGGTACAGGAAGAGATTCAAGAGCTGCGGCTGGTTCTTCGCCAGCAGTTAAACGAAGCATCGGGATTACCTGTTCCGGCTGCTGTCCAGGAAATGTCAGACTCTATGACAGATAAATCTGAGATTAGTGCCTTAACAATTGCATTCTCCGAAGCGGCTGTCGGATTAGCGCTAGAGCATAATGACGGTCTATCGCAAGTTGCAGAGCTTGAAAAGCTTCAGCATTTTGTATCCACCCTGAAAGCATTTGCTTCTACACAAGCGGAGGCTCTGCATCAATGCAGGGAAAAGACTTCAATATATCAACAGAAACTTGGTTCCCTGCAGCAGGAGTTGGCCAAGCGGACAGCTTCTGCTGAGAACGCGCGCGCTTCGTCCGAACAGTTTAGGAGAAAACTGAGCGGATTGAGAGAAGATATTAGTATTTTAATGAAAGAGTGGGGTGAGAGTAGCCCCGGTCTTGATCTTCAGGCGGTGGAGTTCCGCTTTAAAGAAATGCAGGAGCGGGATGCCAAAGCCGAATCCGTGAAGGATGGACTTGACCGGAGCGTACCATTTCTGGAAGAGAAGAAACAGGCCGTGTTGAATCTTGAGAGTCAGATCCGTGAACTTGAGAAGCAGCTGATTCAATGGGATGCACAGCATCAGGGCAAGCAGGAGCTAATGCAGGAGAAAGAGGAGCGGCTTCAGTCGTGGATAGGAGACCGTTCCGCTCAAGAGCTGCTGCAGGAATGCAAGCAGCGGCTGCAACATTTGAAATCGGCTGCCGAGCATTCCAGGCAGGAACGCCGCAAGGCGGAAGAGATGAAGCAACAGGCTACTAAAGAGGCGGCTATCGCTAAGCAGGCCGCGGATTCCGCTGACGAGCACGCGAAGACGGCGGAGCAGAGATGGCTTGCCCAGCTGGATGACTCGCCGTTTGCTACCGAAGAAGGGGTTCTTGAGGCGTTCATGACTCCACAGGAAGCTGACAAGTGTGCTGCTCACGTTCAATCTCATCGTGAAGGGCAACGTGAATGGTCACTGCGGCTGAAGGATATCGAACTGAAGCTGAACGGAGCAACGTTCAGTGAAGAAGATTGGCAGGAATGTTGCCAAAATCTTGAACAGTGCCGGCAGGCAGATGAAGCGGCAATACAGTCGAAAGCCCGCGCTGAGCGGGATTTGGAGGACCTCAGGCAACGCCATATCCGGTTTATGGAGCTGGAAGAGCGCCGGAGTTTACATTCCATAGAGGGAGAGCGCCTGTCCAAGCTCCAATCCTGTCTGCGCGGAAATGCGTTCGTGGAATATGTTGCAGAAGAACAGCTGATGCAAGTCAGTCAATCGGCTTCAGAGCGGCTGCGGTTTCTTACCAAACAGCGTTATTCTCTGGAGGTAGATTCGGGAGGCGGATTTGTTATTCGTGATGACGCGAACGGGGGAGTCCGCAGGCCGGTTTCAACGTTGTCGGGCGGAGAAACGTTCCTGACATCTCTCTCCTTGGCGCTGGCGTTATCTGCTCAAATTCAACTCAGAGGGCAGTATCCTCTCCAGTTCTTTTTCTTGGATGAAGGGTTTGGAACATTGGACCCGGAGCTGCTTGATACAGTCATTACTTCTCTGGAAAGACTGCATAACGATCAACTCACAGTAGGAATTATCAGCCATGTGCCTGAGCTGAGGGCACGTCTGCCCCGCAAACTGGTTGTACGGCCTGCCGAACATTCCGGCGGGGGATCGAAGATTGTTTTGGAGACGATGTAATCATATTTATACCCCGTGATATTTTTCACAGAGACAGCTACATGGGGCTGTTATAATACAGCTAAGCCGACATTCTTATTTAGAAGCACCTCGGCGGACGTATGGATAAGAGAATCCTCTTATATCATACGCCCGCTTGCTGGACAGCTGAGTTCCAGCTGACCGGGTGCTTCTATTTTTTTTGCTTTCATTGGACGGATTTAAGGGTTTTCTTGTATGATGAGAGCATGATAACCTTAGAGGAGGTACAGTTATGGATAACTGCCTGTTTTGCAAAATTATTAATGGAGATATCCCTTCCAAGAAGGTGTTGGAGAATGATCGGGTGCTCGTGTTTCATGATATTCAGCCGGCCGCTCCGGTTCACGTACTGATCATACCCAAAAAACACATCGCTTCAATGAACGATGTCCAAACAGCAGATTTAGAGCTGATTGGTGACATTCACAAGGCGGCACAAGAGGCTGCTGCTGAACTGGGAATCGCGGAGAGCGGTTATCGCCTAATCAATAACTGTGGACGCGACGGCGAACAAACCGTCCATCATTTACATTATCATTTGCTCGGAGGAGCACGTCTTGGAGCCCTGACAGGGATCTCTTCTTCCCATGCTTAACCATCATTGGGCGGCGATTTCATAATATAGAAATACATATTGCCGTTGAAGCTTTTAAAAATGAGCTGTCAAGGTTGACACCTTATTTCTGTTTGCCCTATAATGAAGAATGATGAACCGTGTTATTGCTCTTGGACGGTCTGGTCGGAGGGAGGGAAAACTGGTGTCTGAAACGAAAGTTCGCAAAAACGAGACAATTGATGCTGCACTTCGTCGCTTCAAACGTTCCATTGCTAAAGATGGCGTCTTGGCTGAAGTGAAGAAACGCAAGCATTATGAAAAGCCAAGCGTAAAGCGCAAGAAAAAGTCCGAGGCTGCTCGTAAGAGAAAGTTTTAGGGGGATATGAACTAGCATGAATCTTAGCGAACGATTGAACGAAGATATGAAGCAAGCGATGAAGAGTAAGGACAAGTTCAAACTCTCCAATATTCGAATGGTTCGTTCGACGATTAAAAATCTTGAAATAGATTTGAAAAGAAGTTTGGATGACAACGAAGTGCTTGATATTATTAGTCGTGAGATCAAACAGCGCAAAGATGCCCTCCAAGATTTTGAAAAAGCAGGTCGTGACGATCTTGTCGCCGATGCGAAAGCAGAAATTGATTTTCTTAGCGCCTACCTCCCGGAACAGCTTTCTGAAGAAGAAATTAAAGTCATTGTACAGCAGACCATCCAGGAAACCGGTGCTTCTTCAAAAGCCGAGATGGGTAAAGTAATGAGCGCTCTCATGCCGAAAGTTAAAGGGCGTGCAGACGGAAAGCTTGTCAACCAAGTTGTTCAACAATTTCTGTAACAACATAAGCGGAACACTCCTTGATTTATCAAGGGGTGTTTTTTCGTATATACACTCATAAATTTTGAAACCGAATACAAATTTATTCGTAGTAACTACCATAAGTCGGGATGCTGATACATAAGTTATCCCGAGGTGGTTCGCATCGGTTATAATATCGATATATGCGTATTACTGACATATTATGTCGTAAAGGAGGGGGATATAATGGGTAAAAGAGAATTCTGGGGTAGGCGCATTTTGGCGTTTGCAGGAGTACTAACACTTATACTGATGTCTGTGGGTATGTACGTCATTCCAGTAAAGTCAGCTGCGGCCGCTAACATTGGTTCAGTGTATGTCATTCCGGTTGAACAGAAGATCGAGCGTGGATTGACCAGCTTCATGGAACGCGGTTTCAAAGAAGCCGAAGAGATGGAAGCGGGATTAATCGTGCTTGAGATTAATACGCCTGGTGGTCGCGTTGATCAAGCCGACGAAATTGCTAATTTGATAAAGAACACCAAAATTCCTACAGTTGCTTATATTCGTGGGGATGCCGCATCGGCCGGAAGTTACATTGCTCTGAACGCGGATAAGATTGCAATGGCACCGAGAAGTATGATTGGTGCCGCGGAAATGGTAGACGGAATGGGTAAGCGTGTTGAAGACGCTAAGATGGTCGCCTGGTGGAAGAGCAAGATGGCGAGTGCTGCCGAAGCGAATGGGCGTGAAATCGATATCGCTGAGGGAATGGTTGATATCAATATGAAGGTGGAAATGCCGGAAATCGGCAAGACAAAAAACTTTGGCGAGATTATTGCATTATCAGCAGACGAAGCATTAAAGGTGGGTTATGCGGATAAGAAAGCCGACAGCACGAATGAGGTCATTGAATGGATGGGTTATTCTACAAATGATCTGTTTCATATGGAGCGTACTTTTTCAGAGAAGCTGGCAACGTTTCTGACGCACCCTGTCGTGATGACACTCTTGCTCTTTATAGGTATCGCCGGGGTTATCATTGAAGTCATAGTACCTGGCTTCGGAGTACCTGGTATATTGGGTACGGCAGCTTTCGTGCTCTATTTCTTTGGTAACTCTGTTGCCGGATTTGCTGGATCGGAAACCTGGCTGCTGTTTATTATCGGTATTGGCCTGCTTGTGATGGAATTGTTTGTGCCAAGCTTTGGTATATTGGGGGTTGTTGGTTCAGGCAGCCTGATCTTTGGCGTAGTACGCGCGGCATACAGTACATCACATGTGGCGCTTTCTTTGGGAATAGCAGTTGCCTGCGCGCTGGTAGCCATTGTAGTTGTGGCACTGGTGTTTAAAGAGCGGGGAATATGGAAGAAATTCATATTAAGTGAAAGCCTCACGAAGGAACAGGGATACATTCCTGTACAGGATCGGGATGTGCTGATTGGACTTGTCGGTAGAAGTATTACACCACTTCGGCCATCCGGAACAGTTGAACTTGACGGACACCGCATTGATGTGGTTACTGATGGAAGTTTTATTGATTCCGGCCGTCCTGTTCGTGTCGTGAAAACCGATGGAACCCGGATTGTGGTTGAAGAAGCAATGGAGTAAGACAGGAATGAAAATAGGCATATAGTTGATTAACCAGCTTTATTTGGTAAGATGGACATAACAAATATTTAGTATGGAGGATGATGTGTTAGATGGATAGTTCTTTAATTACCATTCTACTGATCGGGGTTGTAGCGATCATCGTACTGAGCGTGTTCTTCAGCTTCTTCCCGCTGATGCTCTGGATCTCGGCTGTTGCTTCCGGTGTTCGCGTCGGAATTATTACGCTGGTGGCTATGCGGCTGCGTCGTGTAACCCCAAGTCGTATCGTGAATCCGCTCATCAAGGCGACGAAAGCCGGTTTGGGATTGAATATTAACCAGCTGGAAAGTCACTACTTGGCGGGAGGTAACGTGGACCGCGTTGTTAATGCGCTGATTGCAGCGCAGCGTGCAAACATTCCGCTTGAATTCGAACGTGCTGCTGCGATTGACCTCGCAGGACGTGACGTGCTTCAAGCCGTACAGATGAGTGTAAACCCTCGTGTTATCGAGACGCCTACCGTTGCGGCTGTTGCCAAAGACGGTATTGAAGTGAAAGTTAAAGCTCGGGTTACCGTTCGCGCGAATATCGATCGCCTCGTCGGTGGTGCGGGTGAAGAGACAATTATTGCCCGTGTCGGTGAAGGTATCGTTACTACGGTTGGTTCCTCAGCGTCTCATAAAGACGTATTAGAGAATCCAGATCTTATTTCTAGAACTGTTCTGTCCAAAGGGCTGGATGCCGGTACAGCATTCGAAATTCTGTCAATTGACATCGCGGACGTAGACGTAGGCAAGAACATTGGTGCTTACCTGCAAACCGAGCAAGCTGAAGCCGATAAGCGTATCGCTCAAGCAAAAGCGGAAGAGCGTCGTGCAATGGCTGTTGCGCAAGAGCAGGAAATGAAAGCAAAAGTTGTGGAAATGAGAGCGCGCGTGGTTGAATCCGAATCCCAAGTACCTTTGGCTATGGCTGAAGCACTTAGAAGCGGCAAACTCGGTGTTATGGATTATATGAATCTTAAAAATATTGAAGCGGATACCCAAATGAGAGGTTCCCTTGGCAAGATCAGCGAGAATACGGACGGACCGGACACTCCTAAAAATAACAAGTAGAGATGAGGCGAGCCACTGATGGAATGGATTCTTGATAATATATACATCGTGGCGGGTATTGTTTTCTTTCTCCTCTCCGCGCTTGGTAAATTAGGCAAGGGCAGTGATGAAAACAAGCCGAACCGGATGCCTACCTTCGGAGGAGGAGGGGATTCAGCCGAACAGGGGCCAAGAGCAGCTAAGGCAGTGCGCCCAGGACAGCAGGTTCGGCGCGTCCAGCCATGGCCCGGTGCAGAAGTTCCGACGGGTCAGGCAGCCGATAAGCGGTCACGCGATCAGTTCGATGACGATGATGATGAGAAATTTGACCCGTACTACGAAGAACCGGACAGAACTTACGAGTCCCCTGTTGAATCCCGGTATGATGTTCTGTCGGAATTGGATGACCCTCACTCGGCCAGAGACAGCATGGAGCAGCGCAAGCGCAATATGCAGGCAGAGCTGGACCAGATCCATAAACAATTGGATAGAATGACCTCTCACATACCTGAAACATTGGTTGAGGTTACAGATGCCGATGGCAAATCGCCGCGAAAGCAGTCGAATTTTGCTGAAGAGGTTAGAAAAGGAGTTATATGGTCTGAAATTCTGGGTCCGCCCCGTTCTAAGAGGCCGATGGGCCGCCGACATTAGGCAGAGTTTGAGGGTGTTAGACGGCAATAAAAGTATGAACAAGAAGACCGCTTTCGTCATTGACGAGGCGGTCTTTTTTGCATTTCAATAGGCCGAGAAGCCTTTCAACTTGCATAAAAGGGGCTTATTGCTCATAAGGTGTACAGTACAGGAAGGGGGAAGGCCTTCATATGTCCCGCATCAGCCGCAAGCTGCAGAAATGGACTCAGGAAATGCTCGACTTGCCGCAGGATCTACTGTTCGACTTGCCGCGGTTGACCCTGATCGGCAATAAAGAGCTGCATATCGAAAATCACCGCGGTGTCCGCCATTTTTCCGCGGATAAGCTTATACTGTCTCTTACCCAGGGCACTATGGAAATAACGGGATCTGGTCTCTCCATCCGAGCAATTCAGAGTAGTGAAGTAACGATTGAAGGCACGATTAATAATATCCAATACATAGGAACGGGGGAGAGACCGTGAACATACCGACAATGATATTTTTACGTGGTTATTTAAAACTTACGGTGCGTGGGGAGCATGTAGAAGCATTTATTAATGCATTGGCGGAGGCGGGAACTCCGGTTTGGGATGTAAGACCAACAGGGACGCATTCCGCAGAATTTAAACTGCTGTTAAACGATTTCAAGGGGCTGCGCCCTTTGTTAAAGCGGACAGGCTGCAGAACCCGCATCCTTGAACGGCATGGCTTGCCATTCCGTGCTTTACGCTTGCTGAAACGCAAAGTATTTGTGGTTGGAGTGGTCATGTTTTTTGCGATTCTTATGGCTTTATCCTCTATGGTATGGAACGTGAGTGTCGAAGGGAATGAGACTATAGCTTCAGAGGATATATTGGAGGTAGCGAAACAGGAAGGGGTATACCCCTATCAATGGATTTTCAGACTGAAATCACTGGACAAGTTATCTACTAATCTGACGACCCGTTTACCCGGAACCTCGTGGGTTGGTGTGGAGAGAAATGGTACGAGCATCCGGATTCAGGTTGTCGAGGCATCGGTTCCCAAAAAGCCGGAGCTGTTAAGCCCGCGGCATCTTGTAAGCACTAGTGATGCTGTAATTACTTATATCTACGCAGAGAAAGGTGTCCCGAAAGTTCAGATCAATTCCCGGGTAAAAAAAGGAGATATACTGATTTCGGGTATTTTGGGAGATACGGAGAACGCCAAATCCGTTGTTGCCAAAGGAGAAGTAAAGGGACTGGTATGGCATGAATATGAGATCGAAGTGCCTCTTGTGAAAAAGCGGAAAATATATACCGGTGAAGCATCCAAAAAGTCTTATTTGGTCCTTGGTAATCGTGCTGTTCAGTTGTGGGGGTATGGGGATGTTCCGTTCAAGAAACATGAGACGCTGACAATATATGATCCGCTGACATGGCGTTCGCGAGCACTTCCGATCGGCTGGATGACCGAAAAGGTGATGGAGGTAAGCGAGAGTAGCCAAACTGTGACAGAGGAAGAAGCCAGGAAAGAAGGATTAGAGGGCGCATATCGGGATATTTTGGCTAAATACGGCCCGGAAACCCGGCTCGTGAGTCAAAAAATTTTGCATGATAAGAAAGAGAATGGTAAAGTTTATATGAAAGTACTTTTTGAGGTGGAAGAGACCATCGCAAAAGAACTTCCCATAGTATACAATCAAGGAGAATGAGGCTATTTGTCACAGCAAACGACCAGCATTCAGATTTATTTGCAAAGCGCGTCTGAAGGACTTTCCTTGTTCGGACCGCAGGATTCTTTTTTAAAGATTATTGAATCGGAAATCCCGGCCAGAATAGCTTCAAGAGAAGCCATTATCAATATCTCTGGCGATCAGCGTCATGTGGAAAGTCTGCAGCAGCTGTTTGATGTATTGCTTCAACTTGTTCGCAATGGCTATATCCTGACCGAGAGAGATATCCTTTATGCGGTTGATTTGGCAAAGGATCTGCGTGCTGATCAGCTGTTGGATCTGTATAAAGGTGAGATCACGACGACGTTCCGGGGTAAACCGATTCGAGTGAAGACGATCGGACAGAAACATTATGTTACCAGTATTAAGAAAAAAGATGTCGTGTTTGGCATTGGCCCGGCAGGTACGGGGAAAACCTATCTTGCCGTAGTGCTGGCAGTAACTGCGCTTAAGGAAGGCACGGTGAAACGGATTATTCTTACTCGCCCGGCAGTCGAAGCTGGTGAAAGCCTTGGTTTTCTTCCAGGCGATCTTCAGGAAAAGGTCGATCCGTATCTAAGGCCCCTATATGATGCGCTGCACGATGTTATGGGACCAGATCAAGTAGTGAAAGCTCTTGAAAGAGGGCTAATTGAGATTGCGCCGCTTGCTTATATGCGGGGACGGACGCTGGACGATTCATTTATTATTTTGGATGAAGCCCAGAATACGACGCCTGAACAGATGAAGATGTTTTTGACACGGCTCGGTTTTGGATCAAAAATGGTCATAACGGGAGACGTAACCCAGATTGACCTGCCGCGGGGTAAAAAATCAGGTTTGGTGGAAGCGAAAACCATCCTAAACGAGATTGATGATATCGGATTCGTCTACTTTGCGGAACAGGACGTTGTACGGCACTCTTTAGTACAAAAAATCATCGTCGCATATGACAAAGCTGCAGAAAACCAAGATTAAAGGGGATTGTCGCTATGGCCTCCAAAGAACCATCGACGGACAAGTCCATATCTGTTAAAAACTACGGTTGGAAATATAGCGTGGCGACACGCTATATTCTGTTTTTATTGCTCGCGCTACTCTTTTATATCAGTCTTTCGGTAAAGCTGCTCCCTGAACGTTACGATATTCAGGTTGGTACGCATAGTGAGAAGAACATTGCTGCCCCTGTGCAAATTGAGGACAACAAGGCAACTCTGAAAGCTCAGGAAGAGGCAGCCGAGCGGGTACAACCCATATATACATATATACCGCTCCGCAATGATGTATTGGTTACCCAACTGTTTGATCGCATTGACCGTTTGAATCAGGATGAGGTTTCCGTGCAGGACAAGATCTCGATTTACAAGCTGGAAATCCCACAGCGCGTTGATGATTTCGTGAGAAACTTTATTGCAAGTAACAAAGGCACCGAAACGTATCCACCTGAGCTGCTTGAAGAAATGAAGAAGGTTATTGATCAACAGGCTTACCGCATACCGGAAGAGACATTTATCAAAATTCCGAGGCTGAATCCTGATGATATAAACCAGGTGAAATCGGTAGCGAGGGATATCGTATCACGTCTGATGAATGAGATTGTGGATGCGCAAACGGCCAGAGCTAAGGTAGCTGAGCTTGTCAGTGCTAGCAAGCTCAATGACCGAACTTCAAGAGAAGTTGTTCAGGAACTTGCACGTGCATCCATCACGGCCAACAAGTTTTATAACGAAGTGGCTACGAAGGAAGCCAAGGTTGCGGAACGGGAAAATACGCCGCCTGTGTTTATCAAGCAAGGTGATGTTCTTGTTAAGCAGGGTCAACTTATAACGCCTGAGCTGTATGAACTGCTCGGTAAAAACGGGCTGCTGAAGGATGAGGTTAACTATTGGCCTGAGCTGGGTATTCTGCTGTTCTCCATCTTGCTGTCACTTGGAATCTTGATGTTTATCCGTCAGTCGGATATGAATATGTTCAAGTATAATAATTCCCAAGTTCTTATGATGGTGCTGATCTATGTCATTACGTTAATCTCCATGCACTTGGCCGGTGTTCTGCAAAGCGAAGCGCGTACGTATATCGGTTATTTAGCGCCGGTTGCGATCGGGGTTATACTGGTGACACTGCTCTTGGACATGCATTTGGCCTACTTCAGTGCGATCATATTCAGTATTATGGCGAGTGTCATACTGAATGTGGACAAAGGTGAAGTGTTCGATTTTTACTTCGGATTTTTTGCCGCAGTGACGTCCTGTGTGGCAATCTTTTCGATACACCGGGCTAGTCAGCGTTCCACCTTGCTTAAGGGCGGGATTATGGTCTCACTGTTCGGGGCAATGTCGGTTCTGATCATGATGCTGATTCAGGATTCCTCTTGGACGAGAGTAGAATCTTTATATGCTTTGGCGTTTGCGGTTGCCGGTGGCATTCTGACAGCCGTTCTCGTTATTGGTCTGATGCCGTTCTTCGAGGTTACCTTTGGTATTCTTTCGCCGCTCAAGCTTGTGGAGCTGTCGAACCCGAACCATCCGTTGCTGCGAAAGTTGCTGACGGAAACACCAGGAACCTATCACCACAGTGTTATGGTTGGTAACCTGTCAGAAGCAGCGGCTGAGGCGATTGGGGCTGACGGATTGTTATGCCGAGTGGGATCCTATTATCATGATGTCGGCAAAACAAAGCGTCCTATTTACTTTATTGAGAACCAGAACAACATGGAAAATCCTCATGATTCCATTGATCCCAAGCTGAGCAAGTCAATTATTGTGGCTCATGCGCGGGATGGCGTGGAAATGCAAAAGGATTATAAGCTGCCTAAGCCGATCCGTGATATTGCAGAACAGCATCATGGAACAACGTTTTTACACTTTTTTTACCACAAGGCACTTCGGCAGGCTGAGGAACAGGGAATTGATCCGGATTTCACTGAGGATGATTTCCGCTATCCGGGACCGAAGGCACAGTCTAAAGAAGCGGCTGTTGTTGGAATTGCGGACAGTGTAGAGGCCGCAGTTCGTTCTCTGCGGAAACCCACGGTGGACCAGGTGGAATCGATGATCGAGAAGATTATTAAAAGCCGTTTGGATGACCATCAATTTAATGAATGCGATCTGACGATGAAAGAACTCGATATTATTGCCAAGACGTTGAAGGAAACCGTCATGGGTATTTTCCACTCCCGGATTGAATATCCAGAGGAGATTAAGAAGCCGAAGCCGGACAGTCCGCCAAAACAACAAGAACTGGCGGATTCGGGAGATTCGGACACCAAAGAAGACAGAAGAAGGAGCGTTTGAGAATGAGTCTGCAGCTGGTATGGAACAATGAACAAGAGGATTTTGTCATTTCGGATGATCTGATCTCTCTTCTCGAACGGATTCTGCAGCAAGCTGGAACGGTCGAAGGGATAACGGAAGGTGAGGTAGACCTTACCTTTGTTGACGACGGTCAGATTCATGAACTGAATAAGGAATACCGCGGAATTGACCGGCCGACTGATGTTCTGTCTTTTGCTATGAATGAGGAGACGGACGAAGAGCTTCAGATCATTTACGAACTGGATGACGAAGACGAGCTCGGAAACGTGCCTGATGTACTGGGAGACATCATTATCTCTGTTCCGCGTGCTAAGCTGCAAAGTGAGGAATACGGCCATTCACTGGAACGGGAGCTAGGCTTTCTGTTTGTTCACGGCTTCTTGCATTTGTTAGGGTATGATCATCAGGATGAGGCAAGTGAAGCCGTTATGATGGGGAAACAAGAGGCGGTTCTAGCTGAAGTGGGGTTGACCCGTTAGTGAAGCCGCATAGGCCTTCTCTACGGTCTACCTTCAACTGTGCAGTACAAGGCATCATTCACGCCTTTAAGGCCGAAAGAAACATGAAGATTCATACAGCAGCTGCTGTTGTAGTATTTACAGCTGCGGCACTGCTGGGGCTGACACCAATACGTTGGTTGTTTCTGGGGCTTGCCGTAACCTTAGTTATTACGGCGGAATTGATAAATACAGCGGTAGAAGCTGTGGTTGACTTGGTATCTCCTGACGTTCATCCCTTGGCCCGTATTGCCAAGGATACAGCCGCGGGGGCGGTATTGATTACCGCTCTGTTTGCTGTAGTTGTCGGGATTATGGTGTTTTATGAGCCGGTCATATCCTGGTTTGGATCTATCGGCAGCGGTTTTGATCATTCACAGTAACGGGTAGGGAAAAACCAATTCGATTCTCAGGAGGGATTGTCATGGACACAGGATCATTGATGCAGGAAGCGATTAAGGCACGTGCGCGGGCTTATATTCCTTATTCGAATTTCGGTGTTGGCGCGGCTCTGTTGGATATAAACGGTGAAGTTCACCATGGCTGCAATGTTGAAAACGCAGCTTACGGACCGACAAACTGCGCGGAGCGAACCGCACTGTTTCGAGCGATCGCTGACGGACATAAGCCAGGCAGCTTCCAAGCGATTGCCGTGGTAGGGGATACCGAAGGACCCTGTGCTCCATGCGGCGTATGCCGGCAGGTGCTGGTGGAACTGTGCAAACCTGACATGAAGGTTATCCTGGGCAATATGAAGGGTGATATCCAGGAGACGACTGTGGAGGAACTGCTGCCTGGGGCGTTTGGTCCTTGGAATTTAGAATCCAAGTAACAGGTAATACAAGTAACACGCAAGTACAAGCTGCAGAAACAATAGAGGAATTATCGCGGAGGAATTTATGCAGAAAAAAACGTTTAAATCGGGTTTTGTAGCTATTATCGGCCGGCCCAACGTCGGCAAATCGACGCTTATGAATCAGGTAATTGGTCAAAAGATCGCGATCATGTCGGATAAGCCGCAGACAACTCGCAATAAAATACACGGGGTATATACGACAAACGATTCGCAGGTCGTATTTTTGGACACGCCCGGAATTCATAAACGCCAATCCAAACTCGGAGACTACATGAATCAGACCGCGCTTGGCACATTGGGCGAGGTGGAGGCAGTGCTGTTCCTGGTGGATGCCTCGGAAGGCTTTGGCGGGGGTGACCGCTTTATCGCCGAGCAGCTGAAGCAGATCCGTACACCGGTAATTCTCGTCATGAACAAAATTGATAAAATTGAGCCGACGGCTCTGCTGCCGTTGATTGAAGAATATCGCAAGCTGCTTGATTTTGCGGAAATCGTACCGATCTCGGCCAAACTGGGTAACAATGTAAATACACTGCTGGATCAAATCCAGAAATATTTACCACCTGGCCCACAGTATTATCCTGAGGATCAGGTAACGGATCATCCGGAGCAGTTCGTCTGCGCCGAATTGATTCGCGAGAAAATACTGCATAAGACCCGGGAGGAGGTGCCTCATTCCATTGCCGTCACCATTGAAGACATGCGTGTGGAGGAGAATGGAACGGTTCATATATCAGCTGTTATTTTTGTAGAGCGTGATTCTCAAAAAGGGATTATTATCGGAAAGCAGGGCACATTGCTGAAGGAAGTCGGCCGACAAGCTCGTCAGGACATCCAGCGATTACTCGGCTCCAAGATTTTCCTTGAGCTGTGGGTGAAAGTTAAAAAAGACTGGCGTAATCAAGAGCGCGTTCTCCGGGATCTCGGGTTTCACCGCGGACAATAACCATACTCAATATATTGAGTGCGGGTCATGTTTATAATGGTGCTACTGGTATCATACTTGGACTCCTGCCAACAATTGCAAATCATAAATTCAGTGTCAACGCACATCCTATTCTTGTAGATGCAGACGTCATTTCCGAAGAAAGGATGAATACGAATGCGAGATTTTTCGTGGAAGTATTTTGCAATGACTGGAGATGTCGATGCTTATTTGCTGTATAAGGAGTCCGATGGTAGTACGGAACTCGCAAGCACGACCGCAGAAGAAGAGGCGGTAGAGTATGAAGAGAACGAATGATATTTGGCTGCTTCAGGAATGGTTGGGGGATAAGGCATGCTATACAGGGCGGAAGGGATCGTCATCCGCAGCATGGACTACGGTGAAGGGAACAAAATCATTACACTTTGCACCGAAAAATCAGGCAAAGTAGGGGTTCTGGTCCGCGGAGCGAAGAAATTAAAGAGCCGTCATGCTGCTCTGACACAGCCCTTTACTTATGGAGAATACGTGTTTTTTAGGAACGGAACCGGGCTCGGAACATTAAATGCCGGAGAGATTATTGAGTCTCATCACCTTCTCCGGGAGGATCTCATGAAAGCTGCCTACTCCTCATATGCCTGCGAGCTGCTTGATCGGGTGCTTCAGGATGAGGAGACGGGCGCTTTTTGGTTTCATCAGCTGAAAGCTTGTCTTACGGCACTTCAGAAAGATAAGGATCTGCAAATAATAATTAATCTGTACGAAATGAAAATACTACAAGCAGCCGGTTATGGTCCGGAGCTGGACGTCTGCATCTCTTGCGGTCAGGAGAGGGCTGACGAAGAAATGTTAGTCAGTCCAAGGCTTGGAGGTGTTCTGTGTCGGCGGTGCAAACATTTGGACCCTCCGGCTATGTCCGTGTCTCCCAAGACGTTGAAGCTGCTTCGGGTGTTTGCTCGACTTGATCTCAGAAGGCTGGGTAATATTGATGTAAAGGACGCCACCAAGGCCGAACTTAAAGCGGTCATGAGAGCGCTGATGGATATGCAGCTCGGCTTACGGTTAAAGTCGCAAAACTTTCTCGATCAAATGGACAAATACGACATTTGACGTCCGGAAAAAAATTAGGTATCATATGTTAAAGTTTCTAAATTGAATATTGACATGCGTTGAACGGAAAAGTAATGGGTTTTGGTCCAATTTTTACAGCGAGTCGGTGATAGTGGGAGTCCGGCGGAAGAAATCCATGAACATGGCGTCCGGGAGCATGCTGCACGTGATAAAGTGGGTCCTTTTTGGGACCAAGTAGGGTGGAACCGCGGGAAGCTACAGCTCTCGTCCCTATGTCTGTACAACAGACATAGGGCGAGAGCTTTTTGTTGTGCAGAGCGAATACAGAGACGAAATAGGATTTAAAAACGGTGTGAAGGAGCTAAAAGTCATGAATTTTCAGCAAATGATTTTGACGCTGCAGCAATTTTGGGCGGAACAGAATTGTATTATCGTACAACCGTACGACACGGAAAAAGGTGCAGGAACCATGAATCCGATGACCTACCTGCGATCAATTGGACCGGAGCCGTGGAATGTAGCCTATGTGGAGCCTTCTCGCCGCCCGGCGGATGGACGATACGGAGAAAATCCAAACCGATTGTATCAGCATCATCAGTTCCAGGTCATTATCAAGCCGTCTCCGGACAATATCCAGGAACTCTACCTGGAAAGTTTGAAGCGTCTCGGTATTGAACCGCTGGATCATGATATCCGCTTTGTAGAGGATAACTGGGAAGCGCCAACGCTGGGCGCTTGGGGGCTTGGCTGGGAAGTGTGGCTTGATGGAATGGAAATTACACAATTTACGTACTTCCAGCAGGTCGGAGGCATAGACGCAAACCCGGTAGCTGTCGAAATCACTTACGGTATGGAACGCTTGGCATCCTATATCCAGGACAAAGAAAATGTGTTTGATCTGGAATGGGTTGACGGAATTACGTATGGTGACGTGTTCAAGCAGCCGGAATTTGAGCATTCTAAGTATACTTTTGAGGTATCCGATGTGAAGATGCTGTTCACGCTGTTCAACATGTATGAGGAAGAGGCCAACAAGGCGATGAGCCAGCATTTGGTGTTTCCGGCATACGACTATGTTCTGAAATGCTCTCATACGTTCAACCTGCTTGATGCCCGTGGCGCGATCAGTGTGACGGAGAGAACGGGTTACATTATGCGTGTCCGCAATCTGGCCCGCCAAGTGGCAGCTACTTATTTGGAGGAACGTGAAAAGCTTGGATTCCCGCTGATCAAGAAAGGAGGCGCTGATCGTGGCTAAGGATTTATTGTTTGAAATCGGACTGGAAGAAGTACCTGCGCGTTTTCTACGTACGGCCATGGAGCAACTGGAAGAAAGAACGGTCAAGTGGTTGGAAGCATCCCGGGTTGCACACGGTGAAGTAAAGTCGTATGCGACGCCGCGCCGACTGGCTGTGCTTGTAAAGGATGTAGCGGAGAAACAGACAGACGTTAGTGAGGAAGTCAAGGGACCTTCGCGTAAGATTGCGCTGGATGAGAACGGAAATTGGAGCAAAGCGGCGCTTGGTTTTGCGCGCAGCCAGGGTGTTGAACCCGACAGCTTTACGTTTAAAGAGCTGGGAGGCGTTGAGTATATCTACGTAACGAAGAACAGCATCGGTGTGGAGACCCTTGAGATTTTGGCTGAAGGATTGAACGGCATTCTCACCTCGATGACATTCCCTAAGAACATGAGATGGGGTCAATATGAATTCAAATTCGTCCGTCCCATAAAGTGGATCGTCGCGCTGCTCGGTTCTGATGTGATCGACATGGAGATTACGGGAGTAAAGTCCGGCAATGTAACGAAAGGCCACCGGTTCCTTGGCGGCGAAGCCGTCATTCCGGAAGCTTTGGCTTATGTGGATGTGCTTAGAGGTCAGCATGTCATCGTTGATGTAAAGGAACGTCAAGAGATGATCGTATCCCAAATCAACACTCTCGCTCAGGAAAAAGATTGGAATATAGCCGTAAAGGAAGATCTCCTGGAGGAAGTCCTGTTCTTGGTTGAAACGCCAACGGTACTGTTCGGTACTTTCGATCCATCGTTCCTTCAAATTCCGCAGGATGTTCTCATTACGTCCATGCGCGAGCATCAGCGTTACTTCCCTGTTCTAAATAAACAAGGCCAGCTGCTTCCGTACTTTGTCACAGTACGCAGCGGTGACAGCCGTTCCCTTGACGTTATTGCCAAGGGGAATGAAAAGGTACTGCGTGCCCGCTTGTCTGACGCCAAGTTTTTCTACGAAGAGGATCAGAAGTTGCAAATTAAGGAAGCTCTCTCGAAGCTTGAAAGCATCGTGTTCCATGAGGAGTTGGGAACGATCGGTGATAAAGTCCGCCGGATCCGCCGCATAGCCGACAGCCTTGCTGTAAAATTGGCTGTACCTGCAGAGGCAGCCGACTCCGTCAGCCGTGCTGCAGATATTTGTAAATTTGATCTGGTCACCCAGATGGTTTACGAGTTTCCTGAACTCCAAGGTGTTATGGGTGAAGACTATGCGCGTAAGGCAGGAGAGAAGGAGAGCGTAGCGAGAGCTGTGTTCGAGCATTATCAACCACGTTTTGCAGGAGACGCTGTGCCTTCCACTCACGTAGGATCGATCATTAGCATTGCCGATAAAATCGATACGATTGTAGGCTGCTTCTCGATAGGTATCATTCCTACAGGTTCTCAAGATCCGTATGCTCTGCGCCGTCAAGCACAGGGAATTGTACAGATTATTCTTGAGCACAAACTGCCTGTTACGTTGTCCGATGTGTTTGGAATCGCCCTATCTGTCCATGAAGATATTCGTGTGCTTAAACGCTCAGGCGATGAAATACGTAAAGATCTTTATGAATTCTTCAATCTGCGTGTTAAGAAGCTTTTGTCTGAGGAACAAAGATATGATGTCGTGGATGCCGTTATCTCGGCGGGATTTGATAATGTCGTTTCGGTTGTATCACGGGGGAACGCACTTATGGATGCAGTCAATGGTGCAGACGATTTCAAAACCATTGTGGAATCCTTTAACCGAGTAAGCAATTTGGCTGCTAAAGCTGGAAAAATTGCCGTTAATCCAGGTTTGTTCTCAGAAGCAGAAGAGAGCAAGCTTCACGAGGCATGGCTCGCAATCCGTCAGCCATATGAGGTCGCTATGACAGAGTCCAACGGTGAACGTGCCTTGTCCCTCCTCAGCGGACTTAAGGAACGAATCACTGGATTCTTTGATTCCGTTATGGTTATGGCCGAGGATGGAGCAGTGAAGGCAAACCGCTTGGCTCTTCTGTCCAGTATAGACAGTGATTTGAAGCGTTATGCAGACTTTTCCAAACTGGTGTGGTAGTTGCAGCATGACTGGTAAGTCTTGCTTGATTTCCAGTAATAGCTAGTGGAGCAGAACTGAAGATTGAATGTGTTAATTGACGAAAGCGGGGCCTTTATGAGAGGGCGGCCGCTTTCGTTATTCCTTGGCCCCATTGGAAAAAAGAGGATTACCTCATATGGAGTTCAAGAAGAAGGATTTTAATCCTTATAAGACGTATATAATATATATAGCGATATTATTAATTCGAAATCCGGTGATGCCCTATGACGTTAACACGTCCAATACACATCGTTGTAGATGGCGATGCCTGTCCTGTTAAGAAAGAGATCGCCGAGACAGCCAGAGCGTTCAATGTTCCCGTCCTGCTGGTATCCTCCTACGATCATCTGCACCGTGAAGAGGAGGGGATCCAGATCATTCAGGTGGATCGCAGTGATCAGAGTGCCGACTTGTACATTGCCAATCACATAGCGCGCGGTGATATTGTCGTTACGCAGGATTATGGATTGGCTGCACTGGCCTTGTCAAAATCCTGCCAAGTACTGTCGTTTCGTGGACGGATATTCAGTGACCAGGATATCGATTTTTTGCTTGATTCCAGGCATCATCAAGCCAAGGCGAGAAAAGCAGGGCATTACGGCAAAGGCCCTAGGAAAATGATGGATGAGGACCGGAGAATTTTTCAACATAAACTGACAAAAGTTTTGCAGAAATTGCAGGAGAACGATCGCTTATAGCGAATACTATTTACGTGCTAAAGAGATGAAGGTGGTTGGGATGAGTACCGGTCTAGGAAATATATCGGATGAGGTCATCGAGGCAGTACTAGCCCAAAGCGATATTGTCGACACGGTCAGCAAGTACGTGCATCTTACCAAACAGGGGAAATACATGAAGGGTTTATGCCCCTTCCATTCGGAGAAGACCCCTTCCTTTACGGTTACACCGGAGCGCCAAATCTTTTACTGCTATGGCTGCGGCAAAGGCGGTAATGCCATTAAATTTAGAATGGAAATCGAAGGATTTTCCTTTCCCGAAGCTGTAAAGACCATGGCAGAGGAGAACGACATCGCCTTACCGGAAGGCCAGGGCGGTCCAGTCATCCCGCGCAATCCGGAGAAGGAGCGTCTATATGAGGCTTATGAGCTGACTGCTAAGCTGTATCATTTTCTTTTGAAAAATACAGAGCACGGCAAGGAAGCGATGGCTTACTTACGCTCACGCGGTATGAATGACAAAATTATAGATCAATTTCAAATTGGTTTTGCACCCGACCGGTGGGACACACTGGTTCAATTTTTGAGTAAGCGAACCTTTGATTTGAAAGAGATGGAGAAAGGCGGGCTGCTGTCCGCAAGACATGAGAGTGAGGATTACCTGGATAAATTCAGAGGAAGGGTAATGTTCCCGATACATGACCGGAATGGCAGAGTGATTGCTTTTGCCGGCCGGATTTTAGGGGAGGGACAGCCTAAGTACCTGAATTCCCCGGAGAGCTTGTTATTTAACAAGAGCCGCACTTTGTATAACCTGAACCAGGCCAAGACGTCCATACGCAAATTGCGTCAGATCGTATTATGCGAAGGCTACGGCGACGTTATATCTACCTGGGAAGCGGGTTTTCACAATGTGGTGGCAACGATGGGGACTTCTCTGACAGAGAACCAGGTAGCACTTATGAAGTCCATGGCAGATGAAGTCGTTGTAACTTATGACGGAGATAAAGCCGGGTTGGCTGCTGCAATGAAAGTCATACCACTGCTTGAAAATGTCGGCCTCAGAGTAAGAATTTCGGTTATGAGTGACGGATTGGATCCAGATGACTACTTCCGCAAGTACGGTGCGGATCGGTTCAGACATATGGTGGAGTCAGCCGTTTCGACCACGAAATTTAAACTTATATATCTGAAAAAAAACCATATACTGCTAGAAGAAGAAGGCAAGATATCGTATGCGAAGGAAGCACTTCCGATCATTGCCATCCTGAATTCTTCAACCGAACGCGAAGTTTATTTGAGGGAGTTATCTTCAGAACTTAACCTTTCTTATGAAAGTCTCAAGCAGGATTGCAATCTGTTGAGACAATCGTTACAAAAAAAGATGGATAGTGGGGATAATAAGGAAAAAAGGTGGAATAATGGTAGGCATAAAAAAGGGCAGATTTCCGCTCCAACGCTGCTGCCGGCGTATCATGCTGCAGAACGGCGGTTGTTGTCTCTGATGCTTCAGGATGCTGAGGCAGCCCGTTATGTGGGGGATAATCTTGGAGAAGCGTTTAATATTAATGATCATGCAGCGATCGCTGCTTATCTATATGCTTATTACGCACAGGACAAACCACCGGATATCAGCCGGTTCATGTCATCGCTTCATGATGATCGGCTTGAGATGGCGGTTAGCTCTATTTCCATGATGGATAATCCTACGGATTGGAATATTCAAGTACTCGATGATTGCATACGTGAAGTACTAAAATATCCTAAGCAGAAACAGATTGATCAGAAAAAGGAAGAAATGATGAAGGCGGAACGCTCCGGTGATTTTATGCGTGCCGCGCAAATTGCAAGTGAGATTATTGCCCTAGAGAGACAATGACGGCCCAGCTTGAATGTTTCTAGGGAGGAGGGAGTCGAAAGATGGCGAATGATCAGCATACTGAACTAGAAACGGAATTTACACTGGATCAAGTAAAGGATCAGTTGATTGAACAGGGTAAAAAGAGATCCGTACTGAGCTACAAAGATATTATGGAGAAACTGTCACCTTTTGAACAGGATCCCGAGCAAATGGAGGAATTCTACGAGCAGCTCGGCGATTTGGGGATTGAGGTAAATAACGAGAGTGATGAGGAAAGCAGTCACCGCCAATCTGACGATCAAGATGAGAACAATAACGACGACTTCGGCGGATTTGATGACGACTTGTCTCTGCCTCCGGGTATCAAAATCAACGACCCTGTGCGTATGTATTTGAAGGAGATCGGACGCGTACCATTGTTATCTGCAGAAGATGAAGTAGAATTGGCAAAACGGATTGAGAATGGGGATGAAGAAGCGAAGCGGCGTCTCGCTGAAGCTAACCTCCGTCTCGTAGTAAGTATCGCCAAGCGCTATGTCGGCCGAGGTATGCTGTTCCTGGATTTGATTCAAGAGGGCAATATGGGACTGATCAAAGCCGTCGAGAAATTCGACCACAAAAAGGGTTATAAATTCAGCACGTATGCTACATGGTGGATTCGTCAGGCCATTACACGTGCGATCGCTGACCAAGCCCGTACCATTCGGATTCCCGTTCACATGGTGGAGACGATCAACAAATTGATCAGAGTATCCAGGCAGCTATTGCAAGAGCTCGGACGTGAGCCATCTCCTGAAGAAATTGCAGCCGAGATGGAGCTGAGCGTTGAGAAAGTCCGCGAGATTATGAAAATTGCACAGGAACCAGTTTCCTTAGAGACACCAATCGGTGAAGAAGACGATTCCCATTTGGGAGACTTTATCGAAGATCAGGAAGCCCTGGCACCTGCCGATGCGGCAGCTTACGAACTGCTAAAAGAGCAGCTGGAAGATGTGCTGGATACACTCACAGAACGTGAGGAGAATGTGCTTCGTCTTCGTTTTGGACTTGATGACGGACGGACAAGAACACTTGAGGAAGTCGGTAAAGTATTTGGTGTTACTCGTGAACGGATACGTCAGATTGAGGCCAAAGCGCTTCGTAAACTCCGCCATCCGAGCCGCAGCAAGCGTCTAAAAGATTTTCTGGAATAGAAGTAAGTCATGGGACCTTCTGCAAATTATAGCAGTAAGGTCCTTTTTCTTAGCCCTAAAACGAAAGGCACGTTTAATATGGAAGCCAGCTCGGATCAGGAAAGAGGGAACTGTCGTGCAGCAGGATAAGAAAAAAATCATTCTGGATGAAATCGACCACTGGAGAAGAGGTAGATTGCTTCCGGAACAGTACTGTGATTTTTTGGAAAACCTATATAGTGATCAGCAGGATAATAGCCGAAAAAACAGATCACTATTCGAGCATTTCAAGATGGGAAACTTGAAATTATGGTTTCTTTGTTTTGGGATTATTTCCTTCATTTGTTTTATTGGTCTTTATTTTAGCTCTTTTCCCTGGTCATTGCAAATTGCTTCCATCTTTTTTGTCACAACATTTTGTTACGGAATTGCTGGAGTGTTTAGAAAACACGGGCATACTTCGTGGGGACATATGGGCGCTGCCGCTGGAAGTCTCCTGATGCTTGCAATGGGGGCGGCTGTCATACATATACAAGGAGTTAATAACCAATTTTGGGTGCCTTTCCTGATATTCATTTGCAGTTTGACATGGTGTTTGGTAGGGTATTGGTTGAACATGAGTTTGCTTCAGTATTGCGGATTTTTGGGCTGGGCAGCTCTGTATGCCAAACTATCCGCCTTTATTTCTCCCGAGATTTCCTGGATAGAGGTTGAGCTTCGATGGTTGCCTCTGAGTGTGCTAGGAATTGGGTTGAGCTGGTTGTTGCATGATAAGTTCAAACGCCTGTCACCGGTGTTGTTTGCAGTAGGAGTAACTTTGTGGTTTATGCCTCAGGCTGATGTGATCTTCTTGAGAGGGGAGACACCGCAGGATCAGCTATTTGGAATACTGATTAAGGCTTTGATAGCGCTCGTGTTGTTTTATGTATTACGAAAAAAATGGATTGTGTGGGTGTCATCATGAAATTATCGAATCGATTACAGTTAATATTGGATCATATTCCTCCTGGAAGCCGCCTTGCGGACATCGGCTCCGATCATGCCCTTTTACCAACAGCGGCCGTTCAGTCTGGGATCTGCGTCTCAGCTGTAGCAGGAGAAGTGAATGTAGGGCCCTATCAGGCGGCCGCCAAACAGGTAAGAGAGGCTGGGTTAACGGAGACAATCACCGTACGCCGTGGAGACGGCCTTGAAGTATTGGAACCCGGCGAAGTGGATGTGATAACCATTGCCGGCATGGGCGGAGGGCTAATTGCCTCCATTCTTGACCGTGGGATGGACAAGCTCAGCAGTGTCAGCAGACTGGTGCTTCAGCCGAATGTAGGTGAAGATACACTTCGCAAGTGGCTGCTAGAGCATGGCTGGTTGCTGATTAATGAGTATATTTTGGAAGAAGACGGTAAGATTTACGAAGTGTTGATTGCCATACCTGAAGGAAAGTCTGACCTCGATATTACGAATGAGACACTATATAAGGAACGCAGTCTCGATGGAATTGTTCTTTCACCGAAATGGCTGCTTCGGTTAGGACCGTGGCTAATACAGCGGCCAACTTCTGTGTTTCATGCCAAATGGAGATCAGAGGTAGATAAGCTGAACAGTATTCTCCGTTCCTTATCGAAATCCGAACTAGCCTCAGCAGAGGAGAAATCGGAAGAAATCAAAGCAGATATCAAGCATATTCAGGAGGTGCTGGCATGTTTGCCAAAGGACAAACTGTAATACAATACATGGAACAGCTGGCTCCGAAGCATGTGGCCATGCCGGACGACCGGATCGGACTGCAGCTCGGTACTTTACAGAAGGAAATCAAGACCGTATTAATCGCACTGGATGTGAATGAAGAAGTGGTGGAAGAAGCCATCGAACTGGGGGCAGATCTAATTATTGCCCACCATGCGATTATTTACCGTCCGTTGAAGCAGTTGCAAACAGACACGCCGATGGGCAAGGTATACGAGAAGCTGATCAAGCATGATATTGCTGTATACATAAGCCATACTAACCTGGATGTGACGGAAGGCGGAATGAACGATTGGATGGCTGAGGCGCTGGGTATGGAAAATACACTGCCGATCCATGATGTTCATACAGAGCAGTTATCCAAGCTGGTTGTATTTGTGCCGAAGAGCCACCATCAAGAAGTACTGGATGCGGTATTAAACGCTGGTGCCGGCTGGATCGGCAATTACAGCCATTGTAGTTTTAACATCGAAGGCTTCGGTACCTTTATTCCTAGAGAAGGAACGGATCCATTTATAGGCAAGCAGGGTCAAATGGAACGAGTGAATGAAGTCCGTATCGAAACGATTGTCCCGCTAAACATCCGTAACAAGGTGGTACAAGCGATGCTCAAAGCCCATCCTTATGAGGAAGTGGCTTATGATTTGTATCCGATGGATCTGAAAGGTCGCTCCCTCGGCTTGGGACGGGTTGGAAAGTTGAGTCAACCGGTTACACTTGCTGCAATGGTGGACATCGTTAAAGAAAAACTGGATGTACCCCATGTACGTGTTGTCGGCGATCTTAACCGTATTATCAAAAAGGCTGCTGTCATAGGCGGCTCGGGTGGCAGCTTTATGAATAGTGCATTGTTTAAGGGAGCGGAAGTACTGGTAACAGGAGATGTGGATTACCATACAGCTCAAGACGCTTTAGCAGCTGGCCTCGCCATTATTGATCCGGGTCACAACGCTGAGAAGATTATGAAGTTGAAAGTAACGGAATGGATGGAGAGCAAGCTACAAGAAAATCGTTATGATACCCGGGTGGTAGCTTCAAGCATTAACACAGAGCCTTTCCGCTTTATTTAAGCTTGAAATTGCTGGGTTAGAGCGGTGGAAAGTCATGATTTAACAACATTAATGGAACAATCCTCTTGAAATGCTAACGATTATGGGTTGTATCCGCTCCGAATACCCTGTATACTATCAAGTGTTGTCCGGAAAGTTTAACAGACAATCGCTGGCGGCGAGAGCCGCGAGAGGAAAGTCCGGGCTCCATAGGGCAGGGTGCTGGATAACGTCCAGTCAGCGCGAGTTGAAGGATAGTGCCACAGAAATGGACCGCCGATGGCCGCTTTGCGCGGCACAGGCAAGGATGGAACCGAGGTGTAAGAGACCCCGAGGAACGCTGGTGACTTCGTTCCTGGTAAACCCCACTTGGAGCAAGACCTAATGGGACGTAGCTTCTTTCGAGGAAGCAGCCTTAGCCCGAGGCGCGTCCAGGTTGGTCGCTGGAGCCGTTCAGTAATGACCGGCCTAGATAGATGATTGTCGCTTATGGTGGCAGGGTAGTTCCCGTTATGACCACGAAGAGCACAGAACCCGGCTTATGGTAAGCTTTCCTAACTGCAACAGTTATCATTGTTTCACCCAGGTATATGCATGATTATAACGCGTATTTTTCCGGATGATCTTTTTAGATCTGCCGGGAGGGTACGCGTTTTTTCGTGATGCTATTCATGGGCGGCACGGCCTATACCCCGGGCAAAACGTTGATTTTTAAATTATAAATGTCTTTAACGGACAGACGTCTATACCAATTAGGACGAGCCCGGCACAAGAAATAAATATTTTTTTACTGGATTAAAGTGGCATAGAGACCTTCAAAAAGTTCGTTTCTAAGAAAAACTTAAAAAAGCAGCTTCCCCTTAAGGCGAAGCTGCTTTTTTTTACTTGTTATCGTTTGAACTCAACCTGTGAAGCTCTTCTTGCAGCCGCTGGAGGACATGTTGCGGCCACAGCTGTAGAGGCATACTCTGATTGCCAGCAGCCTGCAGTGATCGGAAAACATCAACTTGGCCGTTACCGTAGTACTTGTCCTTTCCTTTATCGCCAAGATCAATGGCTTGAGAAATCATGAGATCCATCACTTCCCTATTGGTCAGATCAGGATTCATGGAACGGATAAGTCCGGCCATCGCAGCCACATGCGGACTTGCCATAGATGTACCGGATAAAGCTGCGTACTGATTGCCAGGATAGGTGCTGGCAATATTTGTACCAGGCGCAGTGACGTCGATATAATCCCCATAGTTCGAATACTCGGCACGGCTCATATCCTGATTGGTGGCTCCAACTGCAAGCACTTCAGGGTAAGCTGCCGGGTAACCTGGACGTTCCGTATTGTCATTTCCCGAAGCGGCTACAAGCAGAACGTCACGGTCATAGGCATATTTAATCGCATCATGTAGAAATTGTGAATCCGCATAATTACCGAGGCTCATGTTAATTACTTTGGCGCCGTGATCTGTTGCCCATATAATACCTTCAGCAACAGCGTAGGTTGTCCCTGATCCGCTAGCGTCCAGCGCCTTTACAGGCATGATTTTGTTATACCAGCTCATACCTGCAACACCTTCTCCGTTATTTACCAGAGCGCCGATAATACCGGCTACATGTGTGCCGTGTCCCACATCATCGGTAGGCTTCTTCTCTGGATTTACAACGTTATAGCCTGATACGAATTGACCGTTTAAATCCGTATGGTTAAGGTCTGCACCCGTATCAACCACGGCAATAATGACGTCCTTACTTCCTTTGGACAAGTTCCAGCCCCGATTTGTTTCGATAGCAGGGAGGTTCCATTGATACTGGGAAAAGAGTAAGTCGTTAGGAATATTAGCCTTTTCAAGTGTCGGGTCATCAGGAGTTTTGTCATTCTTTATTTTGGTTTTAATACTAAACCCGTTCGTTAAATATACGTAATGTGGCTCCGCGTATTTTGGGCTCCATTTTTCAGCGAAATAAGTGTTAAGAGCTTTGTAATCCAGTCGATCGGATCGAAAAATATAGGCATAACCAAGTTTACGGTGAGTACCGCCTGATATCTCCTTGGCGATTTGTTTCAGTTCCAGATCCGTTGGCTCTTGCTGGAATCGGATTACAATTTCATTCTCGTAGAAATGACTTGCTTTTTCGTTGTCATGCCCAGTCTTGACCGTAATATCGCGAAGTGTATCCGTGTGAACGGACTCAACTCTAAACTTTCCTTCTTTTGGATAAGGAATCAACCGCAAATTTTTCTTTTGATGGTCTGATACATGCATCAGCACTTTCATGTTGATTAGAGCGGCGGCACCGTATTTCTGATCGGTCGAAGGCTCTGCAATAATACAGAATGGCTCACCCGCCACAGTAAATTTTGGAGATTCATACCCTTTTCCACGTTGAAGATTCTGCTCGGCTTGTCGTAGATGCTGATCCAATTGGCGTTTGTCTTTGGTACTCCAGTTTCGGGTCTTACCGTTCACTTCGGTTTGCTTTCGGTTTTTCAGGTCATACCATACAAATTTTTCACAATGGTTGTGTGTACGCTGATGCTTCTGTACAAATTGCCTTATTTGCTGCGGATTATGCGGCTTCTCCTGCTTTAACATAGCCTGCAGATGCTGCTTTGCATCCATTCGGCTTAAACGATCGGTAGTATTAAGGTCACCCTCTATAGCTGTTAATTTAAACCGATTCTCTTCCTTAGGTGGTAACGGTTTATTTTGGGTTCCAGAAGCTTGCTCCGGGAGATTAGGGTCAGGTATCAGCAAAAAGACGACGAACAGACCCAAGATCGCAGCAGTACCCAATAAACTCCATAGGCGGCGTGATTTCATATTCATTCTCCTTACTGATGAACATTAATTTTTCTTTAGCGTTGGGAGAGAAGGCGTATTTTATGCGTCTTGATTGGAGTATTGGAAAACATGCTGATTATGAAGAAAAATATCCTATAAAAATCCTTGAAAGTGTATTCATTATAGGGATTTCTTAAAGAAGTTTTTTATGGTAGGATAGTACATAATCATTGACCGCAGGCATATGCTTGGACGGTCAGTAACCATTTTAAGGGGGAGCAACCGTAATGCCAGCAGACAATCTTCAGAATCTGTGCGCGGAGACAAGGGAGAAGCTCAAATCCGCTATAAGCATCATGGAAACGTTTTTGAATGAATACGCCTTGCCTCAATTAGTTGCAGAACAGGATGAAGAGACTAATCCTTTTTACAAAGGATTTCTTTCTGATCTTCGCCATTTGCTTACGTTTTCGGAGGTTTCCTTCGAGAAACTCGGTATTGTTCAGCGTCGTCCTAATTTTGATGCTGAGTTTGCTGAGAAGGAGTTGTATCATGTATATCATCGCTGTGTAAACAGTTTCTTTTACCCTAAAAATGAAAGCTATTCCGAGGATGGCCGCTATGCATACACTGGTCAGGACGCAATACGGTTCCGTAAGAAGCCTATTCGTCCGGCAAGAGACGTCATCATGGATATTACGAAAATTTATGAAGAACTCCGGGATGATCTCAACTACTATGAAAGTGATTATCTCACCGAACGCCGAATGCAGGCAGAAAGAAAGCACGCTTAATTGTTAAAATTAATCACTTTATATAATTTGAAGGTCACATGAAGAGATACCTATATGGTCATCTCTTTTTTTGTACGTCTTAACACCAACTGACAGTTCTTTGAGTGAATACACCTTGTCATATACGGAGAAAATGTGTACGAGGTGATTCTAAATGGCCAATGAAGCCAAACCATATGTCAAATGCAGTGTGAGCAATTGCAGCTATTGGGGCGAACAAAATCTGTGCCGTGCCGAAATGATAATGATTGAGATTGATCGTCATGCTAACGTGCATCTGGGTGATGAGTTTGCCGATGAGGACTTTGTCAACAATCATCAAGATACCGCCGACACTTCTTCTGGAACTTGCTGTTTGACGTTTAAACCGAAAAAAGCATAATAACGCTTAACCGTCTTTTAACAACAGGGAGGTGACAGCATTGAGTAAAGACAAAAAACGCAAGAAAAACAATTTCAAGGTCGTTGACTCCAAACGCAGCCGTGTGGATTACCCCCGCAAAGATCATCAGGAAGAATACGCAGCTGAGGTGGCTCCTCCTGTCGGAACAAGTGTTCAACACAGCAGAAGCGTAGAGCGTGAAGTTGATGACGCTTCGACAGGCCGCATAGCAGGATATGTAGGATTGGGGATTGGCATTGCCTCGTTATTTATGTGGTCTGTGATTTTAGGGCCAATTGCAGCTGTTATTGGTTTCTATGCCTATTCTCAAGACAGAAAAACGCTCGGAGCGTGGTCGATGGTTCTCGGTATTTTGGCAACCATTAGCTATTTTGTTCTTATCCCGTTTGCGAGGTAGGTACGAAATATGTTTATCAGGATTATCCCTGGACAAAAAAACAGACAATTCGCTATTTTGAAGGGCGGGTTGTCTGTTTTTTTGTCGAAAAGGTATAGCAGATTGTCCCAAAAGGATGTAAAATGGAAATTGAAACCTAAGAGGAAGATGTGATGAATGAAATGCAGATTGATCTGGCAACGTCAAGAAGTATAGTAGAGCTTCAGCGTTCCATGACAAGCGGTTCTGTTGGCCTGACGGAGAGTTTGGGAGTAACGGAGAACAGCACGGACTTTGGATCTGTACTAAGCAGCGCGATGAGCGGTGCTCCTGTTTCTTCAGGGACGACTGTTAAATTGGGCCCGGGGGTTACATGGGAAGACGGCTTGTTGTGGCAGCAACTTGGAACAGTGGAATACCAAGGTGAGGGTGCTGAACAGGTAGCCGGTTCTTCATCGGCAACAGCTGCAGATCTTCGTGAGGATTCTATAGTAAAAACAAGCTTCGAGGAATTAATTACCGCGGCTGGGGAAAAATACGGAGTACCGACATCCCTGATCAAAGCGGTCATCGATACGGAATCGTCGTTTAATCCGAACGCAGTATCATCCGCGGGAGCGAAAGGCTTGATGCAGCTGATGGATGGTACAGCCCGTGGACTCGGTGTTAGCAATTCTTTTGACCCGGCTCAGAATATTGACGGCGGGGCTAAATATTTATCGTATCAACTGCAGAAGTTTGGCGGGGAAATTGCCATGGCTTTGGCTGCCTATAATGCGGGTCCTTCCCGCGTTACACGTTTGGGTGTATCCAGTGATGCAGAGCTTATTGCTCAAGCACATCAACTTCCTTCGGAGACACAGGCATATATTCGTAAGGTAATGAATGCACGTACGAAATATGAGGTATAGCCTCTGATATATATATGGCGATGGAAAGGATCAAACGGGGAGTAAACGGCGGGCCACAGGCCATAGCCGGTTATACCGTTTGATCTTTTTGTGCAATTATTGGAATTTATATATTTCACGTATAAATATTCTAATATTTCTCGAAGGAACGCTCTTCATCCTCATGTAGGATGTCGCAGGCGTTTCTTCTTGTGGTAACAGGAAGGAGACTGAATGATGTTATATTGGGATCATGCGGCCACAACCCCACCTTACAAGGAGGTTGTGGAGACAATGGCAGAGATCATGAATCAGTATTATGGTAATCCATCAGCTCTTCATCAGGCTGGCGAGGATGCGGCTAAGCTGCTGAAGCGGGCCAGAGAAGTATGTGCAGGAACGCTTAATGTAAAGTCGTCCGAGATTGTGTTTACTTCAGGAGCGACTGAGGGAAATAATATAGCCATTAAGGGAGTAGCGATGCACTACCGCTCCCGGGGACAGCATATAATTACAACGAAAACGGAGCATCCGTCGGTTTATGAATGCTGTAGACAGCTCGAAAGTTTAGGGTGGGAAATTACATATGTTCCTGTAGACGAGTATGGGGTAGTCGATCCGCTTCAGGTTGCATCTGTGATCAGAAAAGATACCGTATTGGTAAGCATAATGCATGTGAATAATGAGACAGGAGCGGTTCAGCCTCTGGACGAGATCGGAAAATTGGTTAAGGAAAAGAACAGCCGGACATTGTTCCATGTGGATGGTGTGCAGGGCTTCGGTAAGCTTTCCGTTTCGTTAAAGGATTGGAAGGTAGATTTATATACATTATCTGCGCATAAATTCAAAGGACCGAAGGGTGCGGGGATTTTGTATGTACAACAGGGAATAAAGTTGTTTCCTCTATTGGCTGGTGGTTCCCAGGAGAATGGTCAGAGACCCGGAACCGAAAATGTGGCTTCGGCAGTAGCTGTTGCGAAGGCAATGAGACTGGCACAAGAGCGCCAGGAACCCTTTTATGATAAAATAGGCAAGCTGCGTAATCTGCTTCTGAATGAAATCCGGAGTATTCCAGACTTTGTACTGAACAGCAGTGAGAAGGGGGCCCCTCACATTGTTCATTTCTCATACCCGGGCTTAAAGCCGGAGGTGCTGGTTCATACATTGGAGGAACTCGGAATGCTTGTGTCGACTAAATCGGCATGTTCATCCAGGAATAGTGAACCAAGTCGGGTCTTACAAGCTATGGGCAAAGATAAGGAAATAGCCGCAAGTGGCATTCGTATCAGTATGGGATGGGAGCACACGGATGACGATATGAATCGTCTGGTTATTGCTCTCCGCCAATCAGCCGATAAGCTTCGACCTTTAAGCGCTAAGAGGGGGTAAAACCATTTGAATATAACCTATGACATGCTGCTTCTCCGTTTCGGAGAATTTACCCTGAAGGGGAAAAACCGCAACCGTTTTGAGAAATCTGTGCTTATGCATGTAAGATCATTACTAAAGGCATACCCTAAAGCTAAAATCTTGAGGGAGTATGGAAGAATATATGTGGAGTTGAACGGGGAACCGGCTGGAGAGTTAACCGGAGTGCTCAAAAAGGTCTTTGGAATCGTCTCTGTTAGTCCTGTCCGAGTCTGTCCGTCGGAGCTTGATGAAATTGTCAAGACTGCAGTTGATTTTATAGGGCAGACTGATCTTTCGGACGAGACAACGTTCAAGGTGAATGCGAGACGTGTATGGAAGGGTTTCCCACATTCTTCTCAAGAGATGAATCATCTGATTGGTTCTCCTCTGCTTCGAACGTACTCACAACTCAAAGTGCAAGTAAAACATCCGCACATTGAGCTCAAGATTGAGATCCGCGAGGACCAAACCTATCTTTATTACGAGGTCATTCCAGCCGTCGGCGGGTATCCGCTCGGGACGAACGGAAAGGCAATGCTGCTTCTGTCGGGGGGGATCGATAGTCCAGTTGCCGCTTGGTCTGCTATGCGAAGGGGGCTGGAAATTGAATGTGTGCATTTTTACAGTTATCCATACACGAGCCAATTGGCCAAAGAAAAGGTTATTGATCTGACGAAAATATTGTCCGGTTATGCGGGCCACATCAAGCTTCATCTTGTACCTTTTACCGAAGTTCAGACATCCTTCACTGGCATTGGTCAGGATAATTTGATTATTACGTTCATGCGCCGTGCAATGCTCCGCATTGCTACCATGCTTGCTGAACGTGAAGGTGCGCTCGCTCTCGTAACGGGGGATAGCTTAGGCCAGGTAGCCAGCCAGACGCTGCCTAGCATGAATGTCATTGGCAGAGCCACTGAACTGCCGATTCTTCGTCCGCTTATAACGACCGACAAGAATGATATTGTGAATCTGGCCAAGCAGGTCGGAACTTATGAGACCTCTATTTTACCTTACGAGGATTGCTGTACATTGTTTGTCCCGAAATCACCGACAACGAACCCTAACCTTCGGATCGTGGAAAAAGTGGAAAGTTCCTTACCAGCCTTGTCTGAACTTATTCAGATAGCTGTTGAGCAGACGGAGACCATTATTGTAACACCGGAGCTGAGTTTAGACCGGAATCTTGAAGAGATTCAGGACGATGTTGTTAAAGAGAAATGGTTCTAGAATTGCATCCAAGATATAACAAAAGGACTTCCCATGGTAGGGAAGTCCTTTTAGTTGAGAGGTAAGAAAGTATAAACTTCGGAGTAAACGGCATCCTTATTTCGCAAAAAAACTATCGCTAAGTGCGGATTGTCTTTATTGAGGTACCTTATGGTTCACGAAGTACTAGTTTGTTCACGGCGACGGCGATTAGATTTCTTTTTGAAATGTCCTGCAGCTAGAACACCCATGATAATCGCTGCAATGAACAGACCACGCACAAGGGAGTGGGATTCAAAAAACGCTTTAAAATGTTTTTCGCCCGTGATCATTGAGGCGGCTGTGAATCCCAATACCGCTGCTCCTAGATAGATGATCCAAGGGAACCGGTTGATCAGTTTGATAAATAGCGTACTGCCCCAAACAACGATAGGAACACTGATTAGAAGACCAATGATGACGAGAAGTGTATTATGTTTCGCTGCACCTGCTACGGCAATAACGTTATCTAAACCCATAGCTGCGTCAGCGACGATGATTGTACGGATAGCAGCGCCCAGGTTTTTCCCTGCCTTGATATCCGTATGGTCGTTCTCATCTGTCAGAAGCTTGTACGCAATTCCGACAAGCAAAATTCCTCCTACCAGCATTAGCCATGGCACATTAAGCAGCCAGACTACGAGAATGGTAGCAATAATCCGGAGAATAACAGCACCGGCAGTTCCGTAGATAATTGCCTTTTTTTGAGTAGCCGGTGGAAGATTTCGGGCAGCCAGGCCAATGACAATGGCGTTATCTCCAGCTAGGACGAGATCTAAGAACACGATGTTGATTAAGGCCAAGAAAAATTCCACAGTTGTGGTTTCCATGTTTGTCACTCCTCTTGTGTTACGGTTCCACCTAAACAAAGTGGATTTATTATAGGCCTATTTTTTCAATCGTGCAAGCATAGCCTGCACACACCGCTCATATGTGTTAAGTGGGGGGGTTGTCAGGGTGGAGACGATATGGCTGTTAGGACAAATATTAATCATTAATCTGGTGCTAAGCGGTGACAACGCCTTGGTCATTGCTATGGCGAGTAAGGATCTTCCTGAGAAACATAAGAAAAGGGCAATATGGATCGGCACATTGGGTGCAGTGTTACTGCGGTGTGTTCTCACGTTTGTTGCCGTATTGCTTCTTAAGGTACCGTATTTACAAGCCGGAGGGGCTTTACTTTTGTTGTGGATCGCATTTAAACTGCTGGCGGACCAGCATGATAGCGGTATCCGTGTCACTGAATCTTCGTCTGTGTGGAAAGCGATCAATACAATTCTTATTGCGGATTTTGTAATGAGTCTGGATAATGTTCTTGCGATAGCAGGCCTTGCGAACGGTGATTTGGCTTTAATTATGATCGGTATCCTACTTAGCATCCCAATTGTCGTGTGGGGAAGCGGTATCATATCAAAGTTACTTCAGAAATTTCCGATACTGCTGTATATCGGGGCAGGAATTCTTGCTTATACGGCAGGGGACATGCTACTTCAGGATTCCAAGGCTGGACTACTTATTGCCTACTGGGTACCTCAGTCCCATAGCATTTTACCTGCAATGTTGGCGCTCTTGGTCATAGGCTTAAGCGGATTAAAAATGTTAAAAAAGTAAGGCTGTATGTTATAGAACGGGGATGCCCACAAGGTCCAAAGAGATCCTAGGGCTCCCTTTTTTTATCCATTGTGAATCGAGTCCAACGTTTTTTTATGGGGTACAAGCTCAGGATATGGTTTTTTTTGTCGGTTTCGGATAAGATTAAGATAAGTACATTATCTTAGTGAAACCAGCAGCGATTGTACATATTAAATAAAGAGGGTGATGAGATGTCCTCCAAAAAAGATTTAATGCTCGGTTTGTTTATCGTTACGGCAGGCGTTGTAATTTTGCTTGGTAAGCTTGGAGTGTTCGGGTTTTTGGGCCGTACCTTATGGCCGATAGTCCTGCTTCTACCGGGTCTGCTTCTTCATGTATTGTTTTTTGGCCGTCGTGCGTCAGCAGCGATCCTGATCCCCGGCGGAATTCTTACGGTTTATGGAGTGCTGTTCCTTATCTGCAGTTTCTGGGGATGGGATCTGATGCACTCATTGTGGCCGATCCTTATTTTGGGTATTGCAGTAGGTCTATATGAGTATTATCTTTATGAGAGACCCCGGCCCGGGGCCGTATTTCCGACGGCACTTGGTCTGATGCTTTTATCCGTTGTGATCTTTATTTTCACTTGGCTGAACACTGGAGCGTTTTATATTATCGCGCTTGTGTTGATCGCAGCAGGGATCTGGCTTATTTATGGACGTAACCGGACGAAAGGCGGAAAATGGAGCCGCGGGTGGTAATTTTGCTGGAAATTTTCTGAAAAGACTTGATTTCTATATCAGATTACCTATAATATAGTGGTTATGTTGAAGCGTCGGTTGGCATTAACGCCCTGGCGCTTCTTTGGGTGGCTCATTCGAAAAGAAGGGATTTGAGATATATTTATGCAATCTAGAGATCAGATTCGCAACATCGCAATCATTGCCCACGTTGACCATGGAAAAACGACGCTTGTCGACCAGTTGCTGCAGCAATCCGGTATTTTCCGGGAGCACGAAACTTTGCAGGAGCGGGCGATGGACTCGAATGACCTGGAACGTGAACGCGGGATTACCATTTTGGCCAAAAATACGGCCATAACGTATAAAGATTTTCTAATCAACATTGTTGATACTCCAGGCCACGCTGACTTTGGCGGCGAAGTGGAACGTATCATGAAGATGGTTGACGGTGTATTACTTGTTGTTGATGCTTATGAAGGATGTATGCCTCAGACGAAGTTTGTGCTTGGCAAAGCGCTTGCGCACAACCTGACTCCTATTGTTGTTGTTAACAAAATCGACCGTCCGGCAGCTCGCCCGGCGGAAGTTATAGATGAAGTTCTGGACCTGTTTATCGAGCTTGGCGCGAACGACGAACAATTGGAGTTTCCAGTTGTGTACGCATCCGCACTGAACGGTACTTCAAGTCTTGATGCAGAGAAACAGGACGACAACATGCTCGCTCTATACGAAACGATTATCGAGCATATCCCTTCCCCAACCGAGAAAGTAGACGAGCCTTTACAGTTCCTCGTAACGTTGATGGACTATAACGAATATTTGGGTCGTATTGCTGTTGGCCGCGTAAATCGTGGTATTATCAAGCAAGGACAAGCGGTTACCGTAATGCTGCGTGACGGTTCCAGCAAGACTGCTCGTATTGAGAAGCTATTTGGTTTTCAAGGTTTGAAGCGTGTAGAGATCGCTGAAGCGGGAGCGGGAGACATTGTTGCCATTTCCGGTATTAAAGACATTAACATTGGCGAAACCATTGCAGATCCTCAGCATCCTGAAGCCCTTCCTGTGCTTAAGATTGATGAGCCTACGCTGCAAATGACGTTCCTCGTTAACAACAGTCCGTTTGCAGGACGTGAAGGTAAATGGGTTACATCCCGTAGACTGCGTGATCGTCTCTTTAAAGAGCTGGAAACAGACGTCAGCCTTCGTGTGGATGAGACAGACAGCCCGGATGCTTATATTGTATCTGGTCGCGGTGAGCTTCACCTCAGTATTCTGATTGAGAACATGCGCCGTGAAGGATATGAGCTGCAGGTATCCAAGCCTGAAGTTATCGTAAAAGAAATCGACGGTGTCAAAATGGAGCCGATCGAACGTCTGATGATCGATGTGCCTGAAGACAGCACGGGCGCGATTATGGAAAGTCTGGGCTCCCGTAAAGCCGAGATGGTTAACATGGTTAACAGCGGTAACGGTCAGGTACGTCTAGAGTTCCTGATTCCTGCTCGTGGACTGATTGGCTATCGTACTCACTTCCTGACACTGACACGTGGTTATGGTGTGATGAACCATGCTTTCGACAGCTACGGACCGCTACATGGTGGACAGGTTGGCGGACGTCACCAAGGTGTTCTGGTTTCAACCGAGAACGGATCGACGACATTCTACGGCATGATGTCCGTGGAAGACCGTGGAACACTGTTCCTGGAGCCAGGCACTGAAGTTTACGAAGGTATGATCGTCGGCGAGCATACTCGTGATAACGACATCGTTGTAAATATCTGCAAAGAGAAGCAGCTTACTAACGTACGTTCTGCTACGAAGGACGATACTGTTAAGATGAAAACACCTCGTATGTTCTCATTGGAGCAAGCGCTAGAGTACCTGAATGACGATGAATATTGTGAGATTACACCGAAGTCCGTTCGTCTTCGTAAGAAGATTTTGAACAAGAGTGAACGCGAACGTGCAGAAAAGCATCGTAAAATGGCGGAATCGAATCTATAATAGAGAGAGCAACCTTCTCTAATATAGAAGTCGCTGAATGTGTTTCCTATCGTAAAGGAGTGAACCTGTTATGCAAGTCTGGTTTGCCGCGCATCCTCTCATTTCCTATATCATCATTTTTGTGCTTATTACTTACGTGTACAACAAGGTGTTCCGGGTGAAGCAGAAGCTTCCGCTTCTGAAAGAAATTCTCCTGTATATCCTGATGGCACTGGGCTCCGGCATGCTGCTCATCTTTCAAGTTGACAAACTGCCGATTATCCAATGTCTGCTCGTTGCAGTGGCGCTGATGTTGATGGTTCGGATTCGCTATTTTGTAGAGGACCGTCAGAAAAGGAAATCTCAGACGGAAGCGAAAACACGCTAAATTTTACCCTGCCGGTTGATCCGGAAACTTTTTGCCAGTCACCCTCGTTTATAAAAGAGAGAGAAGTACACATGGTCCGGTAAATGCCCCTTGTTGGGGTGTTTATCGGACATTCCTCTAAATTGAATGAAAAAAGGTGTTATGATATGAGTTCTGGTCAATCTAATCTACCTCCGAGAGCAAAAAGCGGGGGACAGAGCAAAAAAAAGCCGCCTCCAAAGAAAAAAAGCGGTGTGAAATCATTTTTTAAAATTATTCTGATTCTTGTGCTATTGGCGGTTTTAGGAGTTGCGGTTTATGCCGGAAGTTTATATCTCAAGGTTGAGAACGGTATACTTGATACCGGTAATAATGATAAGGTAGCCCCGGAGCAGTCAGCTAAGGTCAAACCGATCACGATGCTCCTGCTTGGTACGGACCATCGGCCGGAAACCGGGACTCATCTTACGGATGTGGTTATGGTCGTTTCGATGCATCCGGAGACGAATTCAGCCACATTGATATCATTGCCAAGAGATACAAGCTTGCAGCTGGAAGGTTATAAATCCAACCAGAAGCTGAATGCTTTCTATCCTATATTCAAGACGCAGGAAAAGAAGAGTGGTATTCTTGCCGAAGACCAAATGAAGACGATGCTTGGGAAATATCTGGATGTGGATATAGACTACGTTACCGTTCTTGACTTTCAGGGATTCCGTGATGTAGTTAATGCCCTCGGTGGAGTGAACGTGGACGTGAAATATAACATGTGCCACCGGGACTCTGTGGACGGAACCGATATAAATTTGAAGGTCGGTCCGCAAGAGCTTGATGGAAAGCAAGCGCTGGATTATGTCCGCTACCGGAAGTCGATGAACTGTAAGCCGAAGACTAAGGAGTCCAACGACTTTGACCGGAATGCCCGTCAGAGTGAGGTGCTTCATTCTCTGATCGACCGAATGAAGTCGTTCGGTGGAGCAACAAAAGCGTTTAATGTACTTGATGCGGTTGACGACAATATGAAGACCGATCTTGAAAAAGATCAGGTTAAAAATATGATCATGGCGTATTACGACATTAAAAAAGAAGATGTGAAATTTGTGCCGCTTACTGGCGAATGGCGTAGTCCTTTCGTTTATATTAGCGACAGTGAGCTGACGAAAGCGAAGCAAGCATTGAAAGATGAACTGGCCGGCAAGCATACCCGTGAACCGGAGGGTACAAATACGGAATCCGCATCTAAGCCGTGACAATTGAAGGCAAGTTTTACGCTGTGATATAATACAATGTAACAAACGAAAGTTCATTGTTTAGGAGGCCGGTGTAATGTCCCAACCCACTACGCAATTGACGGAAGCTTTGATGCAGAAACTGCAGCCCGAAACATTCGTATTGCTAAATACAGTGGATGCTGTATCCGGCGGCCCGACTTCGAGCGTTATTTCATGGATTTATGCGGTAGATCCTTTCACACTCCGGTTAGCGATTGATCATCGTTCACGGCTTGTGAACAATCTCAAGCAAAATCCACTTGTGACCGTAACGGTGTATGGAGACAGGCAAGTATTTGCTATCGGAGGCCGTGCCGAAGTTCGTCAGGATCCTTTGGATGAAGTACCTTTTGAAATGTGTTGTTTCGACATTCATGTTGAAGCGGTGAGGAATGCACTTTTTCATGGTATTGAATTAGCTGCATCTCCTGAGTATGTTAAAATTTATGATGAGCGCGCAGCCGAAAAGCTTGACGGACAAGTTTTTGTTGCCATGCGAAAAGCCTAGTGATGATATCACTGGGCTTTTTTTGTACGTTTTTGCAGATTTTTGCGTGGCAAGTACGGACTCTGTCATTACATTGACAGCTGTTGTCGTAAACTGCCTATTTATTGCAAGCCTGATGTATTCTGAAAGGAGGTGATGGTTAGTAATACAGCAGCGCGCCCTGGCCAATAACTTGAGCATAGCAGTCTCAAAGGTTCATTTTGTCCTTTCATACAGCATAGAACGAACTATACGGGGTTTGCTTCGATAATGTGGTGGATGTGTGTAATGAAGGAGCAGTGGAGGGGATACGATGAAAAAAATTTTTGTACTGGATACCAACGTTCTGTTGCACGATCCTAATGCAATTTTTGCATTTGAGGAGCATGATGTGGTCATTCCCGCTGTTGTACTTGAAGAAATCGACTCCAAGAAGCGAAATGCCGATGAGCTCGGACGGAATGCCCGCTCTGTATCACGTCTGCTTGACGGACTCAGGGAGAAGGGACAACTGCATGATGGTGTTCCATTACAACACGGAGGCAGACTCAAGGTTGAGCTGAACCACCGCAGCTTTGTTAAGGTACAGGAGATGTTTTGCGAGGCCTCGAACGACAATCGGATTCTGGCCGTCGCTTTGAATTATAAATTGGAGGAAGAACCTAAAGAAAATTCGCGTCCTGTCGTGTTGGTCAGCAAGGATGTGCTGGTCAGAATTAAAGCGGATGTGCTTGGTCTGACAGCCCAGGATTATTTATCTGACAGAACAGCGGACCCGAGTGAGTTGTATGCAGGCCATACAACTCTGAAGGTACACCCATCAGTAATAGATGAGTTTTACAGCTATCGTTCATTACCAGTTAAGCCTCTTCAGCTTCCGTATACCCTCTTTCCACATGAATTTGTTATTTTGAAAGACGAGATGGGAAGCGGAAAGTCGGCATTGCTTCGTGTAAACTCGGATACGACAAGGCTGGAGCCTCTTTATCTCAGCAACGATCCGGTGTGGGGCATATCAGCCCGCAATGCTCAACAGAGAATGGCTTTAGAGCTATTATTGAATGATGATATACCATTGGTTACGATAACAGGCAAGGCGGGTACAGGCAAGACACTGCTCGCACTAGCTGCCGGTTTGTGTAAAGTAGAGGATGACCATAAATACAAAAAGCTGCTGATCGCAAGGCCTGTCGTTCCTATGGGGAAAGATATCGGTTATCTACCCGGTGAAAAAGAAGAAAAGCTTCGCCCGTGGATGCAGCCGATATATGATAATCTGGAATTTCTGTTCGATACGAAAAAAGCAGGCGATATTGATAAAATTTTAATGGGGCTTGGAAGTATTCAAGTAGAGGCACTGACTTATATAAGAGGACGCTCCATTCCAGGCCAGTTCATTATTGTGGATGAGGCCCAGAATTTATCCCGACATGAAGTCAAAACGATCGTCTCTCGTGCAGGGGAAGGAAGCAAGGTTATTTTGATGGGAGATCCGGAGCAGATTGACCATCCCTACCTGGATGCTGTTAGTAACGGGTTGACTTATGTTGTTGAGCGCTTTAAACAGGAAAGTCTGAGTGGTCATATCACGTTGACGAAAGGCGAGCGGTCGAAGCTGGCCCAGTTGGCGGCAGATTTGCTGTAAACTCTATTTTCCGGGAAATGATACAATCTGGACGAAGATGTCTCAAAAGTATTTAAATGAATATAGGGATATTTCTCAGAAAAAAGCAAAAGCAGGTCACCCGAGGAATTTATCTTTGGGGGCCTGCTTGGTTTTTGTCCACAAATAAGACCCAATCCGCTAAGAAATCACTTAGGAAATTCAGGGGCAAGAGAGATTGGAGGAATCATTCGTACGCGTAGCGTCTCATAACAAACGAGGGTTGTCCCAGATCAACTAACCTTTTAGAACACCCATATTTTTGATTTTGATCTGACTTAAGGTAACTCGGCTTCTTGCGCTAGTAAAAAATGGTCTTGTTTATCTACAAAAAAAGTAGGACAAGAGCCCTATGAGTCTGGTAAAATAAGGACAGAGCTCAAGAAGGAAAGGAGAAGGTATGAAACGAAAAAACTATTGGTTTCTTTTTGCCATATTACTTTTTTCTCTAACCAGCCTATCTCCGAGCTTTGAATTTACTAAACATATAGGCAGTGATCCTCCTGGCAAAGAACCTGTCCCGCCATCACAAACGCCTGATACACCGGAGAGTGACTTGGGACCGATACAAATTGCTGTTCAGATGGACGATGCTGAGCTCGATACACTTCATCAGATGAACGAACAATTCATGGAGAAGACAGGTGCAGAGGTTGAGATTATTCCTTTGGAAACGTTAGGTTCTAGTGAGGAATCTCTTATTCAAAAAATGAGCCTTGGAGAAGGTCCTGATGTTTTATTCATTGACAGCCACTGGATTAAATCGCTCGCGGTTAAGGGGTTTTTACGCCCAATAGACGCTTCACAAGCTGTTGTGCCTGATTCTCAGCTTTTGGGGGGCTTGCTTTCGTCTGTTCAGTGGAACGGTTATCAGTGGGGGATTCCGTTTGATATGGATCCTTATGTACTTGCTTGGCAAGCGGATGAAGAAACGGTCTCTGAGCTGCCATCCAGCCGTAAGAGTTGGCAGGATTTCAAGAAAAGCATGGGAAATAAACCTCTGTTTGTCTTGGATCCGGAAGATCCGTATGCATTTGCTGCTGCTGTAAGTGCACTGAGTGGTGATCCTGCAAGACCGCACAAAGAAATATTGAGCATGCTGGTTCCTCCTACGGGTGCTTCCTGGCTCAAGCTGACAGATGACGTAGCGGCTCTGATGGAGGAGATAGAAGGCGATAACGCTTCTGTCGTTATCGCAGCTTATTCAGTTTTTAGGAGGGACCTTCCTGAGGGATATCGACTTTGGCTTCCAGACTACAGTACGGAAAAACGAAAACCTGTTGTTCGTTCCCGAAGTGTTGCTGTAACCTCTCAGAGCGAGTCATCTCAGCTTGCAATGGCCTGGGTTTCTGAGATGACATCGAAAGAAATGGAGCGTAAATGGGCTGAAAGTACAGGTAAATTACCGGCGTTATCCGATTTTTACAGTATTACTGACAGCGCTATCAATCGTTCAGAGAGCTGGAAAGAATCTTTGGACCGGCTTCGATCGCTATTGGAACGTGAAGAAGCTGTGAAACTGGATTTCGGACGCTGGGACGGCTTTTTAATGTATTCGAGGTCAGTGAGTGACCTTTTGAACGGTCATATGACTGTAGAAGAGTTTCGGGAACAGTATAAGGTTTCATCTAAATAATTCAAGAAAAGCTGCCGATTTCGGCAGCTTTTCTTTTTAAGAGATAAGAAAGTATAAACTTCGGAGTAAGGCTCGTAAGAAAAATTACCGCTAAATGCGGTCTGTCTTCTTTGAGATGCGTCGATAGAGTTCTTCTTACATGTCGAGCTCAAGTTTAACAAACAGGACCTTATTATCAGTGCTAACCTCCGTTGCCTTTAGGAAGGAAACGAGCTGTTTGGGATAAAAGTTCATATCAAACTCGTTCTGGAGTGCTTGCCGAGTCGTATCAGGCAGTTCGAGCCGATTGAATACAAGCTTGTCGATCTGAAACATAATAGCGTTCTCGGGATCATTTATGATGGTATAGCGTCCTTCAATGAGAAGTGATAAGTTACCGCTTTCTCCCTCGGCAGATATTTTTCCATCGTCAAAATGAAATGCAAAGGTGTTAAACAATTCATCCTCTGACCTCAAAAATTCATTTAAATCATTTTCATTAATGTTAATCGTATATTCTTTTCCGTTCGTCTTAAGCATATTTTTGCTGCCCTGGATAAAGGCAGGAAGGTTATTCATTGCACCAGCCAGAGCCTGAAAGTGGCGTTTAACCTCATAGATACCGACGTTCTCCCAATACAACGTAAATTCCTCGATTAACTTAGCCATAGCCTGGGGATTGCTGCTGGAAGCAAGTGCCCCATTCACCTGTTCCTCCAGTGCCAGCACACGCGCTCTCTGCTTGACAAGGTTATCTTTAACTTCCGTCAGCTGGTCCGCATTACGGGAAGCTTTCGTTTGAGCAGACACAAGCTCTTTATACTGTTGATTGTAAGCTCTTAAGATGGCTTGGTCATTTTGTATGATCAGATCGTAAAAATCCAGTATTCTGAAAAATCCGGTTAGACTTTGTGCAGACAGAAGCAGGTTGAGTAGGCTTTCACGCTCTCCCATATAGTAAGCCCTTAGAACGATACCGGCCTGTTCTTGGCGTTCTTGGATTTGCAGTTCGATGTTTGATATTTTGGTCTCCAGAGAGTTTTGGATTTGTTCAAGCTCTTTTTGTCTCTTTCCGATTCGTTCGATCTCATGATCGATTTCCACAATAGATAGGCTGTCCTCAAGCAGCTTTCGTGCTTCTTCCGAGTCGACTGCTGTCGTCTCAGGAAGAGCAAATGCGGTTTTGGTACCTACAACGGTACCAGTGATAAGCAGCATGCAGAGGAAAAGTATTATGTATAGGCGTGGTTTATACGCAATCAAACGGGTATCCCCCTTGATAAAAATGTCTGGTTTCTCAGGAATACGCAATCCCTTCATTTTAACCAATATATGACGTGTAGTGCTTAAATATCAACCCTTGTCTTATTTAAATATAGCCATTAATTCAGATGAAGCAGTATGTAAGCGCATTAAAAAAGCGACCGGCAAAAGACTGCCTGATCGCTTTTTTATCTGTTTTCATAAGCTGGGATGTTAGAGTGGTAAGCCCATTTCGAAGATCGTCCAATAGCTGAAGCCGGTAAAGGTCACGATCATATAAGCCCAGAAGAGAAGAATATAGGTTCTCTCCGTGAAGTTCAAATATCCCAGGATCACGAAAAACGCCGTCTGCAGGAAGAACAGCAGAGCCATTTCAACCAAGCCCCCGGCAAAAGCCATCAAACCGATGGTCAGTGTGAAAAAACCGAGTACTCGAAACATGCGTGCCACGATCATATCCTCCTCTCATATGTACGGACAATGCTTATTGCTATGTACATTATAACGTCATGGTAAAATCGTGTAAATGTCTAACTGGCGAAATCAAGCTGAAATTTCGAATAAATGTGATTTATGTACTTGAAATATGGAGTGGAGTCGTATTTTTACTACAAATCCCACTGTAGGTGTATGTTCTGTATTTAAAATGGAAATACATTTTAGTATCAAATAGATTCTATGAACTCTATGAGAGGCATAGAAATGAATTAAGCAGTTTTTATACCCTATTCAGCAACCGAGTTGTGCGGTATTGAAGACGGTTATTTTAGGATGTCGTTAGGAGGGTTTTATGGTATGTCAGCAGTGAGACAGGATGCATGGAGCGCAGAGGATGATTTGATTTTAGCGGAGGTGACCCTTCGTCACATTCGGGAAGGCAGTACACAGTTAGCAGCATTTGAAGAGGTCGGAGAACGGATCGGCCGGACATCAGCTGCCTGTGGTTTCAGGTGGAACAGCTGTGTGCGCAAGAAATACGAGGAAGCGATTAGTTTGGCGAAATCTCAACGTCAAAAACGAAGCTATTACAAGAAACAGCCAACATCTACAGGACCTCAAGTGGCAGGTTTGGTCCATGCTGAATTCGAGCAGGAGAGCTATAAGAGTGAGGGAGCCAGTGAAGAAACATTATCTATCGATGCGGTAATCCGGTTCCTCCGCCAATGGAAGGGTGGACTGCAGGAAAGCGGACGCCAGTACAAAATGCTTGAGAGAAATCTGCGCGAGAAGGAAGAAGAGCTGGCTAAACTCCGAGGAGAGAATGCTCGTCTATTGAAAGAAGTTAGTGAAGTGAAGACAGACTATCATGTCGTCAATGATGATTACAAGGCATTGATTCAAATTATGGATCGGGCTAGAAGACTTGCTTTCTTAAATGAAGAGGAAGAAGAGCTCAAGACCCGTTTCAAAATGGATGCAAACGGTAATCTCGAACGAATTGAATAGCCTGAAGAAGGCATAGGCTTATAACCCGCTCTACGCGCATTATGGATGCGCCGGAACGGGTTATTTGTATGGTCTGAAATGTTCTTGATATATACTAGAAGTTGATATGACATACATGGACGGGGGATTTCACAAATGACCATTCATATTATTGGCGCAGGTTCACTGGGGCTGTTATACGGAGGCAGACTTGCTGCCAGCGGAGTGGATGTAACTTTTTGGTGCCGCAGCAAGGAGCAGGCTGAGCAGCTGCGCTCAAACGGAATTACGGTTATAAGGGAGCAAGATTCAATTCATGTTCCGTCTGAATCTTTCCAGGCAGAGCCAATCTCAAGATATCATGAGATTGGAGGGGCGGGTGAAGATGATTATATATTTCTGATGGTCAAACAGACGGGAATAACCAAAGTGGTTGAAGAACTGTTTGCTCCTTATTCGTCGAAACACCGGAGACTCCTTTGTTTTCAGAACGGAACGGGTCACATGGAAAGGTTGAGACGAGAGCTGCCTGCCTGGTCACTGTATGCTGCAGTGACGACTGAAGGCGCAAAGCGAAGCGGACCTTCGGAAGTCATGCATGCTGGACAGGGTTCAACCTGGGTTGGACAAGCGGGGGGTTCTTTTTCGGATAATGAGAAGGCAGATCCTTCTGAGGGAAGCGAATCTGAAAAAGCGCTCGCTGTTCAGCTGGAAAGAGCAGGATTTGACGTTTTTTTGTCGAAAGAATTGGATATCATGATCTATCGGAAATTGTTGATGAATGCCGTAATCAATCCGTTAACCGCCTTATGGCGGATTCCGAACGGGGAGCTTCTGGAATCTGAGGAGCGTATGCACCTTATGAAGGAACTCTATGAAGAAGGTATTGCCGTATATTCGGCTTGTAATATTCCCTGGGAGACCGATCTGTGGGAGCAAATACTTCAAGTGTGTCAAGCCACTTCGGGTAACACGTCCTCGATGCTCAAGGACGTCCTGGAAGGACGTACGACAGAAGTTTCATCGATAAACGGAAGTATAGTCCGTATGGCGGAACGTGTTGGTGTATCCACACCGGTCCACCGTCTTATATGGCGGCTGATAGAAGGTATTCATGTTTAGGAGGCGTGAGAATGGATCTTCTCATTATTATGAGTGTTGTACCCGTCATACCTTTCATTCTGGTTTACTTGATCGTTACTCTGCGCAAGAAAGACAAGAAACAGGCGATAAGACTTGCAATGGATGTAACTACTGTGTTTTTATTTATTTCCGTATCGGCTCTGTTTAATATCTTGTTCCAAACCCAATTCGGGTTTTACTTAATTCTACTTCTGCTCCTGATAACGGCGGGATTGATCGGGGGGGCTCAAAACCGTTGGAAGGGGCAGGTTGACGGAAAGCGACTGCTGCGTGCCGTTTGGCGGCTAGCATTTGTAACGATGAGTATAAGTTACATAATTTTTACATTTTTTGGATTGGTCCAATACATATTTAAAGTCATGTAAGGGAAAAGTATTATAAGAAAACTTTTACAATCATGTGTCAGATACCTCACAGGGAGATATTTCTGTGGGGCTTTTAATGGATTTTTTTGACCACTGGTTGTATAATCGGTAAGCATATACCTAAAATCTATGAGGGGGAAACTGCAAGATGAAGAAACACAAAAGCCTATTGCTACTCTTGACGCTGATTCTTGCCATCGGTACGGTGTTGGCCGGATGCGGATCCAACAACAAAAACGATGACCAGAGCGCCAAAGGTGACAACGGAAAACCTAAAGAACAAGTCTTCCGTATGAATTTCGCTTCCGAGCCTCCTACATTGGATCCGGGACAATCTCAAGACAATGCGTCCAACACGGTTATTAACGCTGTGTTCGAAGGTCTCGTACGTAAAGGTACTGACGGTGAGCCCGTACCTGCCGTAGCAGAATCATGGAAAATTTCTGAAGACGGTCTGAAATATGTCTTCACACTCCGCAAAGACGCTAAGTGGAGTAACGGCGATGCTGTAACCGCGAAAGACTTTGAATTCGCTTGGAAACGTGTATTGGATCCAAAGTTCACTCCTGCTCCTCCGTATGTTTACCAACTGTATTACATTAAAAATGCAGAAGCATACAACCTTGGCGACATTAAAGACGCTACTGAAGTAGGCATTAAAGCAACTGACGACCATACACTCGAAGTTACGCTTGAGAATCCTACTCCGTACTTCCTTAATCTGATGTCTTTCCAAACGTATTACCCAATTCATTCATCTGCGAAGGACAATGATAAATGGGCAACGAAACCGGAAACATTGATTGGTAACGGTCCTTTCAAAATGTCTAAGATTACAAAGGGACAAAAAATTGAACTGGTCAAAAATGATCAGTATTGGGACAACAAGTCCGTTAAATTGGAAAAAGTAGAAATGAGCATTGTAAATAGCTCTGCTACAGAACTTTCAAGCTACCGGAATAATGAGCTGGACTATGCAGGACAGCCAACAGGTAGCATTCCTACCGATCAGTTGAACGCTGTGAAGAAAGAGCTTCCAGAAGAGCTGAATATTAAAGGTATCTCCTCTACGTATTTTTATGTTTTCAACACGACTGCAAAGCCGTTTGATAATGTGAACATACGTAAAGCTTTCTCGATGGCATTAGATCGTAAAGCAATTACTGAGAAGATCACAATGGCTGGAGAAATCCCGGCTTTCGGTTTTGTTCCTCCGGGTATTAAAGGTGTAAAAGAAGAGTATCGTACAGAAGTATCTGATAAGTATTTCGAAGAAAATCTGGATGAAGCCAAGAAACTGCTTGCTCAAGGTATGCAGGAAGAAGGCTACACTACTCTGCCTGAAGTTACACTGATCCATAACTCCGATGATCGCCATAAGAAAATTGCACTTGCAGTCTCCGATATGTGGAAGAAAAATCTTGGTGTAGAAGTTAAGGTTCAAAACCAAGAGTGGGGCGTTTTCTTGAAAAATCGTCAAAATCTCGATTATCAAATCGCTCGTTCAGGTTGGGGCGCAGACTATAACGATCCTATGACTTACATTGATATGTGGACATCGAAGAGCGGTAACAATGACAGCGGCTTTAAAAACGAAGAGTATGACAAGCTTGTGAACGAAGCTTACAGTTCAAGTGACAATGCAAAGCGCATGGAAATGATGGCAGATGCTGAAAAAATTCTGGTTCAGGATAATCAAGTAGTTTTGCCGTTGTTCTACTATTCCAACGTATCTTTGGTTAAACCTTGGGTCAAAGGTCTTACTCTTGATTACAAAGGTGATATTGATTTCACACGTGCATACATTGAGTAGTCATTCGTAGAACTTTGTATGAAAGACTACTACTCGGGATATATATGTGGGGATTCACCTCATATATATCCCGATTTTTTTGTATTGATCGAACTTTTTCCAAATCTTGTTTTGTTTGGTGGAACTTATAGAATTGATTATTCGTTCTAGTGTTGTTTACAATAAAACTAGACTTGGCATAGAACAACTATCAACTAGGGGGATGCGGGATGCTGAGGTATGTAGCGAGTAAGTTTTTTTACATGCTTGTATCGTTATTCATACTGATCTCAGCCACTTTTTTTCTCATGAAAGCCATACCGGGTGATCCGTTTATGGGAGAAAAAAAGCCTTCGCCTGAAATATTGGCGAGGCTGATGGAGCAGTATGATTTGGATAAACCGATTTTTCAGCAGTACACGAAATACTTGGGAAATATAGTGCAGGGTGACTTTGGATTGTCCATGAAACAGCAAAACCAAAGCGTTACCGATATCATTACAGAAACATTCGCTCCATCCTTGAAACTAGGTCTAATAGCGATTGTCGTTTCTGTCATTGTTGGCGTACTGCTAGGTATGCTAGCAGCTCTATATCACCGCAAACTGATCGATAACGTTGCGATGATTGTTTCCGTATTGGGTATCGCGGTACCGAGCTTCGTGCTGGCTTCCTTACTTCAATATGTTTTGGCTGAAAAGGCAGGATTGTTTAACGTTATGGGTTTTGACGGCCCGCTGGATTATGTTCTTCCGGTGATGGCATTATCTGCTCAACCGATTGCATTTATCGCGCGCTTGACCCGTTCAAGCATGCTTGAAGTATTGCATTCAGACTATATTAAGACCGCTAAAGCAAAAGGCTTAAACTGGTTTGCTATTATGTTCCGTCACGTCATTCGTAACGGTATTCTGCCAGTCGTTACCTATGTTGGTCCAATGACGGCAAACGTTATTACCGGCTCGGTCGTTATTGAACAAATCTTTGGTATCGGCGGTATCGGCAAACAGTTTGTGAATAGTATTACAAACCGCGATTATACGGTAATTATGGGAATTACGATTTTTTACGGAATCTTGTTGATGCTTGCTCGTTTCTTGACGGATATTGCCTATGTACTCGTAGATCCGCGTATTAAACTGAGTGGCGGGAAGGAGGGCTAACACGATGACGACAGAACAGACGATGCTGAATCCCGCGGCACAAAACCTGAAACCTGAAGATTTCCAAAAGATTGGCGTTGATGAAAAGCAATCCGAAGTCATTCAGCGTGAAAGCTTGTCGGCTTGGCGTGACTCCTGGGAACGATTGCGCAAGAACAAGCTTGCCATGACCGGTTTGATTATTATGATATTGATCACTATTATGGCCATCATCGGCCCGATGATCTCGAAATTTGATTATGAAACAAATGATCTCATGAATACGAATATGCCTCCTTCTTCGGAGCACTGGTTCGGCACCGACGATTTGGGACGTGATGTGTTTGTCCGTACATGGATGGGCGCGCGTATCTCTTTGATCGTCGGACTTGCGGCGGCGGCAATTGACCTTATGATTGGTGTCATTTACGGCGGTGTAATGGGCTATTTTGGTGGTCGTATCGATGAGTTCATGAATAAATTTGCAGAGATTTTGTACTCGATACCTTATCTCTTAGTTACAATTTTGCTCCTGGTCGTATTTGAACCAAGTTTAGGTACGATCATACTTGCCTTAACGATTACCGGTTGGATTAACATGTCATGGATTGTGCGGGGAGAAATTATGCAACTGAAGAGCAGGGAGTATGTGCTGGCCTCACGTTCTATGGGTGCTGGCGCTCCAAGGCTCTTGTTCCGTCACTTAATTCCGAACGCACTCGGTCCCATTATCGTTACGTTGACTCTGTCCGTGCCGAATGCGATCTTTGCTGAGGCTTTCTTGAGCTTCCTTGGCTTGGGTGTTCAAGCGCCGGTCGCTTCATGGGGCTCCATGATTAACGATGCTTTGTCCGGCTGGATGTACTATCCTTGGCGGATGCTGTTCCCAGCCCTCTTTATCAGCTTGACGATGCTCGCATTTAACATTTTCGGTGATGGCCTGCGTGACGCACTGGATCCGAAACTGAAAAAATAGGAGGTGGGAAGGTATGGAACCAATTTTGCAGGTTAAAGACCTCAACGTTTCGTTCCGTGTACGCGGCGGTGAAGTTAAAGCTGTTCGCGGCATGAATTTTGAAGTTGGCAAAGGGGAGACGGTTGCCATTGTTGGTGAATCCGGCAGCGGTAAAAGTGTTACCGCCCAGACAATCATGCGTCTGATTCCGTCCCCGCCATCAGAGATTAAAAAAGGAGAGATCATTTTTCAAGGTCAGGACCTTCTCAAGAAAAGTAACAAACAAATGGAAGCGATTCGTGGTAAAGATATCGGAATGATATTTCAAGATCCGATGACTTCCCTGAATCCTACTATTAAGATAGGTAAGCAAATTACCGAGGTGCTCATTAAACACCAGAACATGTCTGCGGGCGAAGCGAAAAAACAGGCTATTGAAATGCTCAAGCTTGTCGGCATCAAAAATGCGGAAGAACGCTTCAGCCAATATCCGCATGAGTTTTCCGGTGGTATGCGCCAGCGTGCCATGATCGCGATTGCGCTTGCCTGCAATCCTGCACTGCTTATTGCGGACGAGCCAACAACCGCGCTTGACGTAACTATCCAGGCTCAGATTATGGATGTCATGAAAGACATGCAGGAGCGTCTAGGCACATCCATTATTCTGATCACGCATGACCTTGGTGTTGTAGCCGGTATGTGTGACCGGGTTATCGTTATGTACGCTGGAGAGGTCGTAGAAACGGGAACGAAGTGGGAGATTTTCAAAAATCCTAAGCACCCTTACACCAAGGGACTGCTTCGCTCCATGCCACGTTTGGACCAGAAGAAGGATGAGCCGCTTATCCCGATTATCGGTACACCACCCGATCTTATTAAACCTCCGGCGGGATGTGCGTTCTGCGCCCGTTGTGATGAAGCGATGAGAATTTGCGAACGAATTAGTCCGGATACAACGGAGTTCAGCGATACGCATGCGGCGCGCTGCTGGAACCTTCATCCGATGGCAGGGGAGGCTCAGTCATCATGAAGAGCAACAACCTAATTGAAGTAAATGGATTGAAAAAATATTTTAATGTCGGAAAAGGTAATATCCTAAAAGCGGTAGACAATCTCAACTTCTACATCCGTGAAGGTGAAACCCTCGGCATGGTAGGCGAATCCGGTTGTGGTAAATCAACTGCAGGACGGACAATCCTCCGTCTGTATGAACCTACTGCCGGAAGCGTAACGTTCAATGGAACAGATATTTACAAGCTTCCGCCGAAAAAAATGAAGGCGATGCGCCGTGATATGCAGATGATATTTCAGGATCCATACGCCTCGTTGAATCCACGTTTTACGGTCACTGACATTATCGGGGAAGCGCTGGATATCCACGGTATGGCCGGTAGCCGTGCTGAACGGAAAAAACGTGTCGAGGAGCTGCTGGATATGGTCGGCTTGAACAGCGACCATGCTACGCGGTATCCGCATGAATTCTCGGGTGGTCAGCGTCAGCGGATTGGTATTGCGCGCGCGCTCGCGGTAAATCCAAAGTTTATTATTTGTGACGAGCCGATTTCGGCACTGGATGTGTCAATACAAGCGCAGGTGGTCAATCTGCTTCAAGATTTGCAGGACCGTCTTGGTCTGACTTACCTCTTTATTGCTCATGATTTGTCTATGGTTAAGCATATCAGTGATCGCGTAGCTGTTATGTATCTTGGTAAGATGGTTGAGCTTGCAGATAGCGAAGAGTTATATGCGAATCCGATTCATCCATATACCAAGACGCTGCTGTCGGCAATCCCGATTCCCGATCCGGAGATCGAAGCTAACAAGAAGCGCCTGATCATGGAAAATGATATGCAAGGACCGATTTCTGCAGCCAAAGGTGAAGACGGTACCGTTGTCCTTGATGAAAAAGATACCGAATTGGTGGAAGTTTCTAAAGGCCATTGGGTTGCCAAAGCCTACGCTTAAGGGAGCAAATATGTATTGTGGGGTGTCCTAAAAGGTCCGTTGACCTAGGACGCCCTTTTTGTCTATCGTAGATGCTACGAGTACGAGTCGTTCCTACAATCGCTCTTGCCCCCGAATTTCTTGAATTATTCCTCTACGGAAGAAATTCGGGGACACAGCATATCAAATCCTCGTGTGGCCATCATTTTTGCTTTTTTCTAAAAGATGTCTCTGTTATTATTCTAAAAATCCACTTTTAGACAAACCCTTTTCTTTTCCCTTTGACGGAGAACATCAATTTTCGGTACAATCAATAAGGGCTTTAATAAAGTAAGTTGACCGGTTAGGTTGAAGCAGAATAGGAGGCATACCTCATGAATATAGTTCCGGAGCCATTATCCGGCGGATCGCTTCTGGCACAAGATTACATCGGCCGCTTCGAGCAAGTGAGCGGTTTTTATGGTGGGAACCATCGTGATGAGCGCAGCTGGGAGCAGCGTGTAAAATGGCTGGATCATTCCGAGGAGAAACGAATCAGCCGCAGAGCGCTGGTTGATAGTCTTCGGTCATATAATGAAAAATATAATCAGCATGATGCGGTACATAAATCTCTCGATTTATTAGAGCAGGATGGTACCTTGGTCATTACCGGTGGACAGCAGAGCGGTTTGTTTACCGGACCTATGCTTGTTGTGCATAAGGCGGTTACCATCATTCAAGCAGCCCGGGAGGCTGAGAAAAGATTGGGACGGCCGGTTATTCCTGTATTTTGGATTGCCGGGGAAGACCACGACTGGGATGAAGTAAACCATACGCACGTTTTGTCAGCAGATCTTGAGGTGACCAAGATTAAAATAGACGGCGACGCAGGGGCTCGAACTTCTGTAAGCTTCACCCCGGTTGAGGATGGACAATGGAAGCAGGCGTTGGATGAGCTTCAGCACTTGCTTCAGGACAGTGAATTCAAACCGGAAATAATGAATTTACTTCGTCAGTCCACAGAGACTTCTAAGGGGCTAGGCGATGCATTCGCGAAGCTTATGGGAACGCTGTTTGGCAAGTATGGTCTCGTTCTTTTGGATTCCGCCGATCCATGTCTTAGGTCCCTGGAAGCTCCCGTCTTTGAAAGACTGATCAGACAAAATGAATCGTTAGGTCAATCGTACCAGTTAGCAGCTCGTGACATAACAGGCCTTGGCTATGAGCTGCAGGCGGATGTTCCTGTGAACGGTGCGAACTTGTTCTACCTGTTTGATAATAAACGGCTTCTTCTATTTAGAGAAAACGGAGTTTTTGCAGATAGAAGAGGTTTCGTCTCCATGACGGAAGCCGAGCTGCTTGCAGAATTGGCGGAGCATCCGGAGCGGTTCAGCAACAACGTGCTTACGCGTCCGCTAATGCAGGATTCTCTGCTGCCTGTCCTTGGAACGGTATTAGGACAAGGTGAAATTTCCTATTGGGCCATCACAAGGTATGCTTTTGCAGAGATGGGGCTTGAAATGCCGCTGATCTTGCCACGGATGTCTTTTACTCTTATCGAAAATACTTCCCAGAAGTATATGGAAAAATATAAATTGACGTTTCAGGATATATATGTAAATCTTGAGGATAAGCGTCAAGAATGGCTGTCGGGTCAAAACGGGCTCGACTTGGACCTGCGCTTCCGGGAGACAAAGGAGTCTTTCAACCAGCTTTACGAGCCTTTGTTACAGGACTTGAGCAGTGTACAACCGGGACTGACAAAATTAGGACAGAGCAATAAAGATAGAATACTGGCTCAGATGGATTTTCTTCTGAACAAAACAAAGGAGGCGCTGGAACAGCAGCATAGTGCTTCACTAAGGCAATGGGAGCTGCTGAGTCATTCCATTGTTCCTATGGGGCGTCCGCAGGAGAGAGTGTACAACATTTTTTACTATTTAAATCGATACGGAATGTCACTGCTGGATGACCTTATGGTCATACCTTATGACGACTCTGGTTCTCACCGGGCCGTATATCTTTGATTCATTTTCCCGCACAGGCTTAAGCCTGGAGCTTGGATATGTTATAGTACTGCATAATTCATATATAGGGAGGCTGTATTATGAGTTCATCATCAATTCAGAATAGCGTAATCAAGGATTTGAAACTGGCACCAGAGGGACATCTAAAAATCGATTGGGTAGAGGCGCATATGCCTGTGCTAAACCGGGTTCGCAAGCAATTTGAAGAGGAACAGCCGTTCAAAGGTCTGAAGGTTGCAATCTCATTGCATCTCGAAGCCAAAACCGCTTATCTCGCTAAGGTTGTTCAAGCCGGCGGTGCCGAGGTTACGATTACAGGAAGCAATCCGCTGTCTACGCAGGATGATGTATGTGCGGCTTTGGTGGAGGATGGGATAACCGTTTTTGCCAAGTACAACCCGGGGGCCGAGGAGTACAAGGAACTGCTCATCCAGGCACTGGAAAGCAAGCCAGATCTCCTGATCGATGACGGCGGTGATCTTGTAACGATTCTCCATGCGGAGCGTCCTGATCTGCTCGAGGGCATACGCGGAGGAGCTGAGGAGACGACAACCGGAATTCTTCGTTTGAAGTCGCTCGAAAAAGAAGATGCTCTGAGATTCCCAATGGTTGCTGTGAACGATGCGTACTGCAAGTACCTGTTCGACAACCGTTACGGTACCGGACAGTCTGTATGGGATGGAATTAACCGGACGACTAACCTCGTTGTAGCGGGCAAAACCGTAGTTGTTGTTGGTTACGGATGGTGTGGTAAAGGGGTAGCAATGCGAGCCAAGGGATTGGGTGCAAACGTCATTGTTACCGAGGTTGATGCGATTAAAGCGGTGGAAGCCTATATGGACGGTTTCCGTGTAATGCCGATGGGTGAAGCAGCCAAGCACGGTGATTTCTTTGTTACGGTTACAGGGAACCGCGATGTGATTAACGGCGAGCATTATGATGTGATGAAGGACGGGGCGATTTTGTCCAATGCCGGTCACTTCGATGTTGAAGTTAACAAGCCTGATCTGGCTTCGCGCTCACAATCTATTCGCACCGTACGGCGCAATATTGAAGAGTACCAATTGAAAGATGGACGTAAGATCTACCTGCTCGCTGAAGGGCGTCTTGTGAATCTTGCAGCAGGCGACGGGCATCCGGCAGAAATTATGGATATGACGTTTGCGCTGCAGGCACTTTCGCTGAAATATGTAAATGACCTTTATCAAAGCATCGGCAATCGCGTCGTCAATGTGCCTTATGAATTGGATGAACAAGTAGCTCGGTATAAATTAGAAAGTCTTGGAATTGCCATTGACGAGCTAAGTGAGACGCAAAAATCTTACCTGAATAGCTGGGAGCAGCATTAAAACCGCATGGTAACAGGCTTTTTATAAATAACTTGGAACCCTCATTTGAATTCAGATGGAATTCAAATGAGGGTTTTTTTGCCGCGTAATGGAAGTGGTCGCTAAAAAAAACAATAACTTGCTTGAAGGGATTTGATTCTTGATGACGAATCTATTATTCTAAAGTGGTGGAAAGTGGTGCAAAGTGGGGAATCGGGGTTAAGGAGTGAGAGTGCCTGATGTTTATGGGGGAGTTTCAGCATAGCATCGATGACAAGGGAAGGATCATTATCCCGGCAAAATTTAGGGATCTCCTTGGCAACTCTTTTATTGTAACCCGCGGTTTAGACCAGTGTCTCTTTGTATACCCCACTGAAGAATGGGCCATTATGGAACAAAAGCTCAAATCCCTTCCACTCATGAAGTCGGACGCACGTGCGTTTACCCGGTTTTTTTTCTCAGGGGCGACGGAATGCGAATGGGATAAACAGGGAAGGGTAAATTTGCCGGGCAATTTGCGGGAATTTGCCAAGCTCGATAAGGAATGCGTTGTCATCGGCGTCTCGAATCGGGTGGAGATTTGGAGCAAAGAGCAATGGCAGAAGTATTATCAGCAGTCAGAAGAAGCATTTAATGACATCGCTGAGAAGCTGGTCGACTTTGATTTCGACCTTTAATCAATCCGCATTACATAACATGTTGGATGAGTAGACAATTATGGAGGGCTGCAGCTTGTTTCATCACATCACGGTGCTTAAAGAAGAAGCGACAGAAGGGCTGCGCATCAAACCAGACGGTATATATGTTGACTGTACACTGGGAGGAGCGGGTCACAGCTCGCTGATTGCTTCCAAACTGGGTTCAGGGGGCCGTTTGATCGCGCTTGATCAGGACGATTGGGCGCTGGATAACGCAAAAGAGGTTCTTAATCCATATGGAGACAAGGTTACCCTGGTCAAGACGAATTTCCGCGATTTGGAGGAGGTACTCCATAGCGAAGTCGATCGTGACGAGGATGGCCATTCCCATGTTGACGGTATTCTGTTTGATTTGGGCGTGTCTTCACCGCAATTTGATGAGGGGGAGAGAGGATTCAGCTACAATCACGATGCACCGCTCGATATGCGGATGGATCAGTCTGCAGAACTTACAGCGGCTGAAATCGTGAATGAATGGTCAGAACAGGAAATCGCCAAGATTTTATACGAATATGGTGAAGAAAAGTTTTCAAGACGAATTGCTAGGGTTATTTGCGAAAGGCGGGAAATTAGTCCCATTCAAACGACAGGTCAATTGGTCGATATGATTAAAGAAGGAATTCCGGCCGCTGCCCGCAGGACGGGAGGTCATCCGGCAAAGCGGAGCTTTCAGGCGCTGCGAATTGCCGTGAATGATGAACTCGGTGCATTTAAAGATGCGCTGCATCAAGCGATTTCATGTCTTGCACCGGGAGGACGGGTTTCCGTCATCACTTTTCACTCCCTGGAGGACCGGATTTGCAAACAAATATTTAACAGTTACATTCCGAAGTGTACTTGTCCGCCAGATTTTCCTATGTGCGTTTGCGGTGGAGGTCAAGGAACATTAAAGCTAGTAAACCGGAAGCCAATTGTTCCTAGTGAATCGGAATTAGCGCAAAATCCCCGCGCGCGTTCAGCCAAGCTGCGTATTGCGGAAAAGTTATAACGCACTGAGAAATACAAGAAGAAGGAGAATACAGCCATGGCCTACACACGCGGTAATTTGGCCGTTCAAGAGAGACAGAAGCAACAACCACAGAAGCAACAGCCGTCACAATATCTCGAGAAAACGACTGTCATTAAGCGCCGCTCTCAATTGCCCAAAAGAGAAAAGCTTCTCTACCTGATGTCTGTACTGTTTGTTGTCACAGTTACGGGTTGGGTTGGGATGAGCCATGTGAAAGTTTATGATCTGAACCGTCAGATACAGAATGCTGACTCTGATATCCACAAGCTGAACAAAAGCATGGATACACTTCAAGTAAAGAAGCAGACTCTGGAGATGGGGATTGCGCAAAAAGCAAAGGAACTTGGCTACGTTCAGGTTGAGCAAGGCGATGCGATACACGTTCCTGCGATACCTGGCAAATCAGATACATCCAGTGCACAGTCGGGACAAAACTAGAATAGTAGTGAGGTTGGACCGATGATAAAAAAAATTAAACTGCGTACATTGCTAATAGGGGGAGTGATTACCCTCTTTTTTCTTTTATTGATTGGACGTATTTTTTGGCTGCAGGTCATTGATAATGATTTCTGGCAGGAGAAAGCCTTGGCTAACTGGGACCGTGAGGAGACACTTGTGGCATCCCGCGGCACAATTATGGATCGGGATGGCGATATTCTTGCCATGGATGCGCCGGCATATACCGTCGCTGTAAACCCGAAGGTCATTCAAGCGAATGATCTGGAGGATGAGGTCGTAGAAGGACTTCACAAGGTACTGAATAAGAAAGAAGATGAGCTTCGAGAGCTTATAACGGCCAAGAAGGAAGATGGAAGCTATCATGTCTATCGAGAAGTTCGTCTTGAAGGCTGGAAAATTGATGAAGAAAAGAAAAATCAAGTTGAAAAGTTGATGAGCGAGCTCAAGCAGCAACTTCTATCTGCAGGAAAGGTACCGGATACCGGAATTTCGATAATAAACGAGAAGAAGCGTTTTTATCCGAGAAACACCTTGGCTGCGCATGTTTTGGGATATACGGACCGTCAAGGAATTGCCAGAGACGGTTTCGAATATTATTTTGATGATGAGCTCAAGGGCGTTAATGGTTTTGCCAAATATCAGAGTGATAAGAAGGGAGTAAAGGTCCCTTCGGCTGACGAAGTTTACCAGCCACCCAAGAATGGAAAAAATTTTAAGCTGACGATCGATGACACAATCCAGTATTATATCGAGGATGCTATGCGTGAAGCATATGAACAATATAATCCAGTCAGTATGACAGTTATTGCTGCCGATCCGAACACGATGGAAATTTTAGGGATGGCGAATGTGCCAACCTTTGATCCGAATACATTCTGGAATACTCCCGATATGAAGAATTTTTACAATCATGCGGTTAGATCGACTTATGAGCCTGGTTCGACTTTCAAAATCGTTACACTTGCCAGCGCAATCCAGGAGAACTTATTCAAACCCGATGCAACTTATATGTCAGGCTCCATCCGTGCGGGCGGCAGAACACACTGGGATGTCAGACGTGAAGGATGGGGGGGGCAGATCTCTTATCTAGATGGTGTGAAGAGATCCAGTAACGTTGCCTTTGTAAAGCTTGGATATGAAATGCTCGGCAAAGAGCGCCTGAAAAGTTATATTAATGCTTTCGGTTTCAGTGAAAGGACAGAGATCGAACTCCCAGGTGAAGGGCTCGGACGTATGAATATGGAGAGAGATATCGACATCTCGACTGTTCCTTACGGCTATGCTGTTTCGGTTACGCCGATTCAGCAGATTGCAGCCATTTCAGCTGTAGCTAACGGCGGCAAGCTGATGAAACCTCAGATCGTGAAACAAAAAGAAGATCCGAATACAGGTGAGATAACAAATATCGAGCCTGAAGTCGTGCGCCAGGTCATCTCTCCAGAGACGGCAAGAAAAACCGGCGAATATCTTGAGCAGGTCGTTGCTGACCAGGAGATAGGTAGCGGTAAACTAGCATACATCGATGGTTATCGCGTAGCCGGTAAAACCGGAACAGCGATAAAAGGGGATTACAGCGACCGAAACAAAGTAGTTGCTTCCTTTATCGGATATGCTCCTGTGGATGACCCGAAAATCGCCGTGCTAGTCATTATCGACGAGCCGAGTGAGCAAATCGGCGGGGGTGCAGCTGCGGCGCCTGTATTCAAAAAGATTGTATCCCAGTCTTTGAAATACTGGGGTGTTCCTAAAACAGAATCTCCGGATGACAAAAAAGATAAAAAAGATAAAAATGATAAACCAGCTGCTGCAGATGTTCGCACAACGCCTAACTTGGCAGGAATGAAGGTCAGCGAGGTTAAAACGAAGCTCCTGGCTGAAGGGTTTCCTTTTGAAACTTTGGGTAAAGGAAGCACTGTAAAGAAGCAGTATCCTTCGGCAGGCGCATCGATGGGAGCCGGTCAGCGGATATATCTTCTGACGGAAGATGACGCAAAGATGAAGATACCGGATCTGAAGGGAGAATCTCTGCGGGATGCCATGGAGGTTCTCACCTTGATGAAGGTACGCGTCAGTGTCCAAGGTGAGGGCTACGTTGCCGAGCAGAAGGAAGCAACCGAGAACGGCCGTCGTGTCGTTTATTTGACACTGAAGTCTGCAGAGGATACCGTAAAGGGCGTTGATTCATCCTCGTCCGGCGATGAACCGGATGCAGCCAAAACAGATGAGACAGCATCCGGTAAGGAATAGCTTGTTCTAACCCCTAGTTGTCCCGAATACTCATGTGATAAACGTAATTCATGAGCTTACGGGTTCGATGGGGAGGGAAGCTTAGTTGAAAGTATCTATTGTATCTCAGCGGAGGAGGCTGCTCTGGACTCTGTTGCTGCTGTTTCTGCTGTTCGCTGCACTTGTTGTCCGGCTTGCCTACGTTCAGATTGGGGAAGGTGCAGAGCTGTCGGCGAAAGCAGAGGAGTCCTGGCGCCGCAACATTCCGTTTACTGCTAAACGGGGGGAAATCCTTGACCGCAACGGTGAAGCATTAGTTACGAATATTAGTACACCAACCATCATGGCTATTCCAGTTCAGATCAAGGAACCGGATAAAACAGCAACATTGTTGGCCTCGAAGCTTGGCATGAACGAGGCCGACGTGAAGAAGATTATTACGAAGCGGGGATCCATGGTAGAACGGCTTAAACCCGGCGGACGAAAAATTACGATGGAGCTGGCTCAGGAAATTCGTGATTTGAAGCTGCCGGGTATCGTTGTTGCTGAGGACAATACGCGCTACTATCCTTACGGCGGACTCGCGGCACATATCCTTGGCTTTACGGGTATCGACAATCAGGGTCTGACAGGAACCGAGAAGAAATTTGATGATAAGCTTAGAGGCCTCAATGGGAGTATCTCCTATTTGTCAGATGCCGGCGGTCGGCTGATGCCTGGGTCATCCGAGAAATATATGGAGCCTAGAGACGGACTGAATCTGTTGCTTACCACTGACATATCCATTCAATCCATTATGGAGCGTGAATTGGATCAGGCTATGGTCAAATACCAAGCAAATGCCAGTTGGGCCATCGCGATGAATCCTAAAAATGGCGAGATCTTGGCCATGGCCAGCCGGCCTGGATATTCCCCGGCAAGGTATAAAGAATTTGAACCGGACATCTATAACCGTAATCTTCCGATTTGGATGACATACGAGCCGGGATCAACGTTTAAAATCATCACCCTTGCTGCAGCACTGGAAGAAGGCAAGGTGAATTTGAAAAATGATCATTTTTATGATTCTGGCGCTGTTGAGGTCGGCGGAGCAAGACTTCGCTGCTGGAAGAGAGGGGGACACGGAAGCCAGACGTTTATGGAAGTCGTTCAGAACTCCTGCAACCCAGGGTTTGTGGCACTCGGTCAGAAGCTGGGTAAAGAAACCCTCTTCCAATATATCCGTGATTTCGGTTTTGGCGCAAAGACAGGTGTAGATCTGATTGGTGAGGGAAACGGCATCTTGTTCAAGCTGTCGAGAGTAGGTCCGGTAGAGTTGGCTACAACAGCATTTGGACAGGGGGTTTCTGTTACGCCGATTCAACAGGTCGCTGCGGTTTCCGCCGCTATTAATGGCGGCAATCTATACCAGCCTCATGTAGCCAAAGCGTGGATTCACCCAGAGACCGGTGAAGTCGTTGATGAAATTAAACCAGAGCCGGTGAGGCAGGTTATCTCGGAAGAAACGTCCAAACAAGTAAGAGAGGCGCTAGAAAGCGTCGTTGCCAAAGGAACGGGTCGTCCCGCCTTTATTGACGGTTACCGGGTTGGCGGAAAAACCGGTACCGCTCAGAAAGTTATCAACGGCCGTTATTCTTCGACCGAGCATATCGTATCCTTTATAGGCTTCGCGCCAGCAGATGATCCGCAGATTGTCGTGTATGCTGCAGTAGACAACCCGAAGGGAATTCAGTTTGGGGGCGTCGTAGCGGCACCAATCGTGCAGAACATCCTGGAGGATTCGCTACATTACATGCAGGTTCCACAGCGGAAAGATCAGATGGCGCGGGAATACAAGTACGGGGAAACGCCAACGGTTACTGTACCTAACCTGGTCGGTGCAACGGTTCAGGATTTGTATGAAGATCTGAACATGAACTTCATGCTTGCTAAATCGGGCACCGGAAGTAAGGTGATCAGTCAGGCACCGAAGCCGGGAAGCCGGGTGGAACGAGGTTCAACGATCCGGATATATATGGGCACTTCGTCTGAAGATGAGCATGGGCACTAGCGGATGCATCCGCTTCGCAGTAGAAGGATGCCGATGCTAATGGGCGCATATTTGGAGGGATGAGGATGAAACTGAACGAATTGACATCCGTTTTGGCCGCAGCCGTTATCATTGGCGATGGTGAGATTAACGTCTCCGGACTTCAGACCGATTCCAGACAAGTGATTCCCGGGGATTTGTTCATTTGCTTGCCGGGTCATACGGTGGACGGACATGATTATGCAGGTGAAGCAGGAGATAATGGTGCGGCAGCCCTTGTTGTAAACCGAAGGTTGGAGACTGCACTTCCGCAAGTTATTGTGAAGGACTGCCGGTTCGCTATGGCGACGTTGGCCGATACGTTTTATGGCCAGCCAAGCAAGCGCATGACTACAATTGGTGTAACCGGAACGAACGGAAAGACAACGACGACGTATCTCATTGATAAAATCATGAGTGATTATGGTCTGAAAACCGGATTAATCGGCACGATCCAAATGAAGTATGACGGCAGGTCGTTCCCGATGTCGGGAACGACACCAGAAGCGCTCGAGCTGCAGCGAAGTCTGAACGACATGGCACAAACGGGTGCACAGTTATGCGTTATGGAAGTATCCTCCCATGCTCTGGAACAGGGGCGAGTGAAAGGAACCGATTTCCGGACGGCTGTCTTTACGAATTTGACACAGGATCATCTGGACTATCATAACTCCGTGGAAGAATACCAGAGTGCTAAAGGGTTGTTTTTCTCACGACTCGGCAATGCTTTTGCCAAAGATCCCAAACAGCGAAAGTACGCGGTTCTCAACGCAGACGATAAAGCTTCCGAACAGTTTGCGAAACTGACATCAGCTGAAGTCATTACATACGGTTTACACGAGAACGCGGATGTACGTGCGACCGGCATTGCAATAACGGCTCAGGGAACTTCATTTCATGTAGATACTTTTCGAGGCAGTACAGATATTTCACTAAAGATGATCGGTAAATTCAATGTGTATAATACGATGGCAGCCATTGCTGCAGCGCTGCTTGAAGAAGTACCGCTGCAGGATATCAAAAAAAGCCTCGAATCCGTGCCTGGAGTAGAAGGCCGGGTCGAAGCGGTAGATGCGGGACAGCCATTTGCTGTTATTGTGGATTATGCCCACACGCCGGATGGTCTGGATAATGTGCTCCGCACCATCAAGGAATTTGTTCAGGGCAAGATTTTGACCGTGTTTGGCTGCGGCGGAGACCGTGATACAAGCAAGCGTCCGATTATGGGCAAAATCGCTGCAAGATTAAGCGATACCGTCATTGTGACCTCTGATAATCCGAGATCAGAGGATCCTGATCTTATCTTGAAAGATATCGAAGCGGGCCTGTTGGAGGACGGAGTTTCTGAGAAACGTTACCAGCTCATTGTAGACCGCAGGCAAGCAATTAAAAAGGCTATTGAAATGGCAAGCCCGGGAGATGTAGTATTGATTGCGGGGAAAGGTCATGAGACCTATCAACTGATCGCGGGGAAAATGTTTGATTTTGACGACCGCATCGTTGCAAAAGAAGCGATAAGGGGCAGACAATTGTGATCCAAAAACCATTGCGAAGCATCGCAGCTATGTGCTGCGGTGCGCTTATGTGTAAACAAGATGAAGAAGTTATGATTCAAGGAGTTAGTACAGACTCACGGAAAATCCAGCAAAGCAGTTTGTATGTTCCACTTGTTGGCGAACGTTTTGATGGCCATGATTTTGCGGGGCAAGCGCTAGAGTCTAATGTCGGAGCTATACTGTGGCAAGAGGATCATGGTACGCCACCCGAAGGGCCGGTTATCCTTGTTAAGGATACACTGGCTGCTCTGCAGTCGCTGGCTGCTTCCTATCTCGAGCAGAGCGGAGCCAAGGTCGTAGGCATTACCGGCAGCAACGGTAAAACTACGGTAAAGGACATGGTTACAGCACTGCTCGAAACGAAATATAAAGTTCATAAAACACAAGGTAATTTTAACAATCAAATCGGACTTCCGCTTACGGTTCTCGACATGCCGGAGGGAACGGATATTGTCGTGCTGGAGATGGGAATGAGTGGACGTTATGAGATCGAACTGCTGTCCTCAATTGCCCGGCCTGATACGGCAGTTGTTACGAATGTAGGTGAAGCACATATGTTGCAGCTTGGCTCTAGGGATGAAATTGCGCGTGCCAAGCTGGAAATTGTTAGTGGTATGAAGCCTGGCGGGCTGCTGATCCATCATGGAGACGAGCCTCTGATTCCTCTAGTGCTTGCCGAGTCCGAAACCAAAAAACCTGACGGGCTACAGACGTTCACTTTCGGGTCGGGGGAAGACAACGATGATTACCCAACAGGCATGATGTTCCATGCCAAGGGAATTATCTTTACCTCCCATCGTCACACTGGTGAGGGATTCAGTTTACCTCTCCTGGGTCGCCATAACGTAGTAAACGCGCTAGCTGCACTAGCAGTTGCCGAGCATTACGGTATCAGCGAAGAACAGATCCGTGAAGGCCTCGCGGGTCTGCGTCTGACAAGCATGCGTATAGAGAGCATTGAAACCGAGCACGGAGTTACGGTATTGAACGATGCATACAATGCAAGCCCAGTGTCTGTCAAAGCAGCTCTGGATGTTCTGGGTGATATGAAAGGCTTCCGTCAGCGAATCGCCGTTCTCGGGGACATGCTTGAATTGGGACTTCGTGAACAGGATTTTCATGCTGAAATCGGGCAGTATGTGTCGCCTGACAAGGTAGATATGGTGTTTACTTACGGTCCTCTGTCCATTTATACGGCGGAAACAGCCAAAGCTCGTCTGCCTGAAGGAAAGGTAATGGCCTTCACCGATAAAGCAGCATTGATCGAAAGGGTATCGAATGAGGTAACCAATAAAGATGTTGTATTGGTCAAAGGTTCGCGTGGCATGAAACTGGAAGACGTTGTGGAAGCACTAAAAAGCTTGCATAGCGGTAACAACGACGTAAGGGGGTGATTTCATGGACTTTCAACTGTTATTGCTGACGATCGGCGTATCGTTCGTACTTGCTGTCATATCCGCACCGCTGCTTATTCCGCTGCTTCGCCGGATGAAATTTGGTCAGCAGGTTCGGGACGATGGTCCGCAAAGTCACCTTAAAAAAGCTGGAACGCCTACAATGGGCGGGGTTATTATTTTATTGGCCTTTACTTTGACTTTTGTGAAATTTTCTCCGGTTGACACGAACTTTTATGTGCTGCTTGTAGGTACACTCGGGTTTGGTCTGATCGGATTTTTAGATGATTACGTGAAAATCGTGTTTCGCCGTTCTTTAGGGCTTACTGCCCGCCAAAAGTTGTTCGGACAGCTTTTGTTTGCAGGCATCATGTGTTGGCTCCTTATTTCGAATGGTCACAGTACAGCGATCGGCGTTCCCGGAACCGACTGGGCATTCGATTGGGGCGGATGGTTTTACTATCCATTTATCGTTGTCATGATGCTTGCGATAAGCAACGCAGTCAACTTTACGGATGGCCTTGACGGATTGCTCTCAGGTGTCAGTGCAATTGCTTTTGGAGCATATGCGCTTGTTGCTATCCAGTCTACCTCGTTTGGAGCAGCTTTTTGTGCGGCCGCGATGATCGGGGCTGTACTCGGTTTTCTCGTATTTAACGCCCACCCGGCTAAAGTATTTATGGGTGACACGGGCTCACTCGGAATCGGTGGCGCCATTGGTGCCATCGCTATCGTAACGAAGAGCGAACTGCTGTTTCTAATCATCGGCGGGGTATTCGTGGTGGAAATGCTGTCAGTCGTGCTTCAAGTGGCTTCTTTTAAAACGAGGGGCAAACGTATTTTCAAGATGAGTCCGATTCACCATCACTTTGAATTGTCCGGTTGGTCGGAGTGGCGAGTAGTCATTACATTTTGGGCTGTAGGTCTCGTGCTGGCGGGTCTAGGACTTTATATTAACAAGGGGTTGTAAAGATGAAGCATCCAGAATTTTACCGGGGTAAAGAAGTTGTTGTCTTGGGACTGGCCAAAAGCGGAGTTCAAGTAGCCAAGGTTATGCACAATGCCGGAGCTCTGGTTACTGTTAATGATAAAAAGGAGCGAGAAGAATGTCCCGAAGCTTCGGAGATCGAAGCTTTGGGTATTTCCGTCGTATGCGGAGGACATCCTGAAGGACTCATTCATCAAGGTGTATCCCTTCTTGTGAAAAATCCTGGCATTCCATATCATGTTCCGCCAGTTCTTAAAGCGCAGGAGCTTGGGATTCCGGTTGTGACCGAAGTAGAGGTAGCCTACCATCTTTGCAGCGCGCCGATGATTGGGATTACAGGTTCAAATGGCAAGACGACCACCACTACGTGGGTCGGCAAACTGCTGGAAGCCGCGGAAATGTCGCCGATTGTGGCCGGTAACATAGGAACACCGCTGTGCGAAGCTGCTCAGGAAGCATCCGAACACAACTGGATGGTTGTTGAACTCAGCAGCTTTCAGCTGAAAGGGACGGAAGAATACCGTCCTCGTATAGCCTGTCTGCTGAATGTGGCGGAGACCCATTTGGATTACCATGGTGGTATGGATGATTATGTTGCCTCCAAGGCCAAACTGTTCAGCAATCAGACAGCAGAAGATACCGCTGTACTTAATTGGGATGATCCGGTATGCCGGAGCCTCGTGCCATATATTAAAGCTCATATTTTGCCTTTTTCGATGAATGAGAGTCTTCGAGAAGGCGTGCATGTGGTTCCGCCATACTTGCCCGGTGTAGAAGATGAATTGAGCCGTATGGTCGTTTATACGGACAGCAAAGGCTTCAGCCATGAGATCATTCCAGTAGATAAAATAGCTTTGCCCGGCCGATTTAATGTCGAGAATGCACTCGCTTCGTGTGCCATCTCCATTGCCGCGGGGGGGAATATTTCCGCGCTTGCCGGTCCGCTTACGGATTTCCGGGGCGTAGAGCACCGTCTGGAATTTGTGAAGGATATCGATGGTGTCTCCTATTACAACAACTCTAAAGCAACGAACTCCAAAGCTACCAACATGGCATTGGCTTCGTTTACCCGTCCGATTGTTCTTATAGCCGGGGGACTCGACAGAGGTTCTAACTACGAAGAACTCGTGCCTTCTTTAAAAGGACGTGTCAAATCGGTAGTGCTTCTTGGCGAAACGAAGGAAAAAATAGCGAAAGCGGCAGAACTGGCTGGATTAAAGCAAATCGTCCTCGTCGATAATGATGAAGACGCCGCCGCTGCACTCACTGCCGCTGTAAAGAAAGCTGCCGAATTAGCAGACCAGGGGGACATTGTCCTTCTTTCGCCTGCTTGCGCAAGCTGGGACATGTTTTCTTCTTATGAGGTGCGTGGACGCATTTTTAAAGAGGCGGTGCATAATCTGTAAGTAGGGGGGTGGATAAGCCCCTACTTCGTATGCTAAAGGTGGCCTCTTCATGAACAAGAATCGTCCGGCGCCTGATTTATGGCTCCTGATTTGTATTTTGACCCTGCTGACCATCGGAATTGTTATGGTGTACAGCGCGGGGTCCGTACTCGCTTTTCATGATTACGGAGATCAGTTTTATTTTGTGAAGCGGCAGCTGCTTTTTGCAGGTCTCGGTCTTGCTGCCATGTATTTTACTGCAAACATAGATTTTCGCGTATGGAAAAAATATGCGAAACTCGGCTTATTGATTTGCTTTTTTATGCTTGTGATCGTATTGATCCCAGGTGTGGGAGTTGTTCGCGGTGGTGCGCGTAGCTGGTTGGGTATTAGCTCATTTGGTATCCAACCGTCAGAATTTATGAAGCTAGGAATGATTCTGTTCTTATCCAAGTGGCTCAGCCGTGAGGATTATGACATAACGTCCTTTTCCAAAGGATTAATGCCACCGCTTGGACTGATTGGACTGGCCTTCGGACTGATTATGCTTCAGCCGGATCTTGGAACAGGGGCCGTTATGTTGGGTGCCGCACTCATGATCGTATTTACAGCGGGTGCACGAATGAAGCATCTAGGATTCCTCGCTTTGGGCGGAGTTGCAGGTTTCATCGGTCTCATTCTGACCGCACCGTACCGGCTGAAACGGATTACCGGATTTCTTGATCCGTGGTCCGATCCTCTTGGAACGGGTTACCAAATTATTCAATCCCTTTATGCGATTGGACCGGGCGGCCTTGGCGGCCTTGGCCTGGGAATGAGCCGTCAGAAATACAGTTACGTTCCTGAGCCCCAGACTGACTTTATTTTCGCTATTCTTGCGGAGGAACTTGGATTTATTGGCGGCTTAATTGTTCTGCTCCTGTTCCTCACACTGGTGTGGCGTGGGATGAGAGTGGCGATGACCGTAAACGACGGCTTTGGAAGTTTGCTGGCTGTCGGTATTATCGGTATGGTTGCCATACAGGTCGTTATTAACATCGGAGTTGTTATAGGGCTTATGCCAGTAACAGGTATCACGCTTCCGCTGATCAGCTATGGAGGCAGTTCCTTGACGCTGATGCTGACCGCGCTAGGCATTTTATTAAATATATCCCGTTATGCGAGGTGAACGGCATGCGTGTCGTATTAACCGGCGGTGGTACGGGGGGCCATATTTACCCCGCCGTCGCTATTGCCAGACAATTTGAAGCGGAGGACCCAAAAACCGCTTTTTTATATATTGGAGGTAAGCAGGGCTTGGAAAGCAAGCTTGTTCCCCAAGAGAGTCTTCCGTTCGAGAGCATCGATATTACTGGTTTCCGCCGGAAGATGTCCTTTGATAATGTGAAGACCGTAATGCGCTTTTTAAAAGGAGTGTCAACAAGCAAAAAATTGCTTGCTGATTTTAAACCGGATGTGGTAATCGGCACCGGCGGCTATGTGTGCGGACCGGTCGTTTATGCGGCTGCGAAGCTTGGCATTCCGACGATGATTCACGAGCAGAATGCCATACCCGGTCTGACGAATCAGTTTCTGAGTCGCTATGCTTCTACCGTTGCCGTTAGTTTTGAAGGGTCGGAAAGCTCATTTCCCAAAGCCAAAAGAGTCGTTTATACCGGTAATCCACGGGCAACTACAGTTCAATCGGCTAATCGTGAACGAGGATTCGCTTCGCTAGGAATACCGATGGACAGCCGTGTTGTGCTCGTTGTTGGAGGAAGCCGCGGGGCTAGGGCCATCAATACAGCGATGATCGGCATGGCGCCGATGCTGACCAAACTGCCGAACGTACATTTTGTATATGTAACCGGAGATTTATATTTTGAGGGAACTCGTGAGGCGGTGCGGAGCCAACTGGGTACGATATCAAATCATCTCCATATCGTTCCTTATGTGCATAACATGCCGGAAGTGCTCGCCTCTACTTCACTGATTGTGAACCGGGCGGGCGCATCCTTTTTAGCGGAAACGACTTCGCTCGGAATACCTTCTGTGCTTATACCGTCCCCGAATGTGACGAATAATCACCAGGAGGCGAATGCCAGGCAGCTGGAAGATGCGGGAGCGTCCCGAATGATTTTGGAAAAAGATTTGACGGCCGAAATCCTTTTTGCCCGAATAGAAGAGATCATGGGAAATCAGGGTACGCAGCATTCCATGTCCGAAGCCTCACGTCGGCTCGGCAAGCCCGATTCAGCAGCTGTTATTGTTGAGGAAATACACCGGTTGATCAACAACCGTTAAAACGGCTGGGCGATTGTCACACACCTATAGGGGTCTACATAAGATACTCTATAATCGTGACAATCTCACCCAAGAGGCCGGTATCATCCAGAGCGGCCATCTCTTCGCCAAGCCGGGGAATGGCCTTTTCGGTTTTGAAGTCAAGGGAGGTTTTTGTAAGATGCAGCAGTGGGAATTACAGTTATCGCAATCGAACGTCGGAGCAATATTCAAGAACGAGCCACTGGCAAAATATACAACCTGGAAAATCGGCGGGCCTGCCGATGTTCTGATTGTCCCGGAAACGAAGGAACAATTGGCAGAACTAGCCGCCATTCTCCACACCCACGATATCCCGTGGATACAGCTCGGACGCGGATCCAATATGCTCATATCGGATAAAGGTATACGCGGAGCCGTCATAAAGCTGGGACAGGGATTTGACGAGGTAGTCTTTGACGGTGACTTGGTAACAGCCGGAGGCAGCATGTCATTCGTTAAACTTAGCGTTCTGGCCGGTAAAGAGGGGTTGACCGGTCTGGAGTTTGCTGGAGGTATACCTGGGTCAGTCGGAGGGGCTGTTTATATGAACGCCGGTGCCCACGGGTCTGATGTGTCACGCATATTTAAGTCCGCTGACATTGTACTGGAGTCAGGTGAATTGGTTCACTTTGCTGCGGAAGATATGGAGTTTGATTATCGGCATTCCGTCCTGCATGACAGGAAAGGAATCGTAATTCAGTCGGTGTTTCAGCTCCAGCACGGCGACCGCAAGGAAATCTCGGCGGCCATGGCGTCCTATAAGGACCGCCGGCGGCGTACCCAGCCGCTACAATCCGCAACAGCTGGCAGTGTATTCCGAAATCCGCCTGGTGATCATGCCGCACGGTTGATTGAAGCGGCGGGACTAAAGGGGCTTCGAATCGGAGGCGCCGAGATTTCCCTACAGCATGCCAATTTCATTGAAAACACCGGTCAAGCGACAGCAGAGGACGTGCTCGCCCTGATGAAGAAAGTTCAGGAGACCATCGCAGAGAAACACGGTATAACTTTGGTGCCTGAGGTCTATGTCATGGGAGAGCGGTAAACTCGGAGGTGATACATTGGACAAATTGGTGATTGAGGGCGGAAGCCCCCTATCAGGAACCATACGTATCCATGGAGCAAAAAATGCCGCTTTACCGATTCTGGCGGCAAGCCTTCTTGCCGAAGGGAATTTCCGGCTTAGCAATGTACCACACCTGCTGGACATTGAAGTGATGCTGAACATTCTGAGCCGTCTCGGTTCAAAGTGTAAGCATGAGCTCGAGACGGTCACTGTGGATACTTCATCCGCCAATTCGTTTCATGTGCCGGAAGATTTAATGAAGCAGATGCGATCCTCCATCTTCTTGATGGGTCCTCTGCTGGCCCGATTCGGTGAAGTGACGATTTATCAGCCTGGAGGTTGCGCGATCGGCGAACGGAAAATCGATCTTCATCTCCAGGGACTTCAGGCATTAGGTGCCGAAATCGAGGAAAGTGATCAAAAGATTCACTGTAGAGCCCGCCGCTTAATTGGCGCGGACATTCACCTGGACTTTGCCAGTGTGGGTGCAACCGAGAATATTATGATGGCTGCTGCGACAGCGAAGGGAACAACCGTCCTGACGAATGCGGCACGGGAGCCGGAAATTCAGGACCTGCAGCACTTTTTAAACAAGATGGGCGCCAATATTATTGGAGCAGGAACGGACACGATCACAATCCACGGTGTCGATCGGCTTGAACCTTGCGATTATGAGATCATTCCTGACCGTATCGTCGCAGGAACGGTCATGATCGCGGCAGCCGCAACAAGGGGCAGCGTGACGCTCACCAAATGTAATCCGTCGCATTTGAATTCTCTTATTCACGTGCTAAAGCGCGCTGGTGTTCAAACCAGTATCTGCAATGATATAATGAATATAAGCTGTATGGGCCGTCCGAAAGCTGTAGAGCGGATCGTAACTTCGCCGTATCCGTCTTTTCCGACGGATCTGCAGTCCCAGGTTATGGTGCTGCTGTCGCTGGCTGACGGATTTAGCGTTATGAAAGAGACGGTATTTGAAGGCCGCTTCAAACATGTAGAAGAACTGTCCCGAATGGGCGCTGATATTTCTACAGACATGAACTGCGCATTTATCCGCGGAGTACAGCGAATATATGGTGCCACTGTGGAGGCTACCGACCTTCGGGCCGGTGCGGCGTTAGTCATAGCGGGGCTTGCTGCTCAAGGTACAACGATTGTAGAACAGATTCATCATATTGATCGTGGGTATGACCAGATTGAGAACATGTTCCAAGGCTTGGGTGCAAGGATTTACCGCCAGTCACCCGTACCGAAGCCACTAGATTTAGCCAATTGACTATTGTCCTGAAGCATCCCTCCCATATGGGAGGGATGACAGGTCTTTCTGGAGAGAGAGGATATGCCAAAGACTCAAATTCCTGTGCTTAAAGAGGACAGGCCTAAACCGAAAACCGGCAGAAAAATCATATTTATATTGATGCTGCTGTTCCTGGCCCTGCTGGCCGTGCTCTTTTTTCGTTCGCCTGTCAGCAAGGTAACAGAGATTCACTTTATCGGAAATACGTTTAATACGGATAAGCAGTTGATGGAAAAAAGTGAGCTTGCGATCGGGATGCAATTTTTTAGTGTCGATGCCGACAAGGTGAAAGAGCGTGTGACTTCATTAGGGACCATTGAAACTGCTGAAGTGGATAAGAAGTTCCCCGGTGTGGTAAATGTTACTGTTGTTGAATATCCAACGGTCGCCTACGAGCTTGCTAAAAATGGCAGTCTGCAGGCTATCCTGGCCAGCGGGAAATCCATTCCTGTTTCGGCTAGTGGAATCGCCGTGGAGAAGCCTATATTAACTCAGTGGGATCCGAAAGATCCTAACAAGGTTAAATTAAGCGAGGTTTTGGCCGATATACCTAACAGTATGACTTCTGACATTTCAGAAATAATACCGTCGCCAACACCTTCTTTTCCCGACCGTATCAAACTGTATACCCGCTCAAAATTCGAAGTGATCACTGCTGTCTCCTTGCTGCGCGATAAGGTCGAATATCTGAATCAAGTGATAGAGATGGAACAGCCCGGTGTCATTACGATGCTGGAGGCGGATTCCTATGTGTCTTTTAAGCCGGAGAACCTAGATGAGGAGGGCAAATAGCCCCCTACTCAGGAGTAGGAAAAAATGGTATAATTGAATGTATTGGCAACCCGTCGTTCTCCCTCTTTTTTCTCTGACTTTTTGGGCCTCTTTTAGCAGATGTTGGCACTAAAAAAATTGTAGAAAAAAGAGGGAAAGCCCCGCGCGTGTTGAATAAGTAGAGAAGTGTTATTGTATTTATAATTTATAATGAGAGAAACAGGAGGTGCCAGGGCTTGAGCAACAATGACATCATTGTTAGTTTGGACATCGGTACATCCAAAGTTCGTGCTATTATTGGGGAAATTAATAATGGAACCTTTAATATTATTGGAGTTGGATCTGCCGACTCGGAGGGAATTCGAAAAGGTGCAATTGTAGATATCGATCAGACCGTACAATCCATTCGCAGTGCTGTTGACCATGCGGAGCGTATGGTCGAAATTCAAATATCCGAAGTGTACGTCGGCATTTCAGGGAATCATATTGGACTTCAAACAAGCCACGGCGTTGTGGCAGTATCGAACGAGGATCGTGAAATTGGTGAGGAGGACATCGACCGGGTGCTGAAAGCAGCCGAAGTTGTTGCATTGCCTCCTGACCGTGAAATCATTGATGTTGTAGCTAAACAGTTTGTAGTAGATGGTCTGGAAGGAATTTCAGATCCCCGCGGCATGATTGGTGTTCGCCTTGAAGTGGAAGCGACAATTATTACAGGTGCTAAAACGGCCATACATAATCTTTTGCGCTGTGTGGAAAAGTCTGGCCTGAAAGTTAAAGACCTTGTACTGATTCCGCTGGGCGCGGGGCAGCTTGCGCTTTCCAAAGACGAGAAAACGATGGGCTCTGTCCTGGTTGATATCGGAGCAGGATCGACAACCCTTGCCGTATTCGAAGGAGGAAGCATATCAGCAACGTCAACATTGCCTATTGGCGGAGACTTTGTAACGAATGATATTGCCTACGGTCTTCGGACGTTGACGGATCAAGCTGAGAAGGTAAAGCTGAAGTACGGTTGCGCGTTAATGGATAACGCTGCACCGGAAGTTATGTTTAAAGTGACTCGGATCGGAAGCAATGTGGACAAGGAGTTCACTCAGGAGGATCTTGCAGCCATTATTGAACCCCGAGTTCAAGAAATTTTTCAATTGGTACGCCAAGAAATAAAGCGCTTGGGTTACAATGAGCTTCCCGGAGGTTATATACTTACGGGTGGCACAATGTCCATGCCCGGAGTGCTAGAGGTGGCACAGGCCGAACTGGCGACTTCCGTCCGGATAGCGGTTCCCGATTTCATCGGTGTACGTGACCCTGGATACTGCAGCGGAGTCGGAATTCTTCACAATGCGATCCGGAACATCCGGGTACGCGCGAGTAGTGGAGGAAACAGTAGCAGTAACAACAAGAAACCGGTGAACCGCGCGAAGCAAAATCCTGCCGCAGCAACTCAGGAAAACAGCAGCCAGAAACCGGGATTTATCGAACGTTTGAAAAATATGTTCAGCGAGTTTATATAGCGGGTTCATTTGATAGTGGACGTGCCATCCACGCACATTGAGGGGGAGATGGATTAGATGTTGGAATTTGATTTTGAAATGGAGAGCTTGGCCCAGATTAAAGTAATCGGGGTAGGCGGTGGTGGTAGTAATGCAGTAAACCGCATGATTGAGAACGGCGTCCAAGGCGTCGAATTTATAACAGTGAATACGGATGCTCAAGCGCTTCATCTTGCGAAATCTGAGCATAAACTGCAGATCGGGGACAAGCTGACTCGCGGACTTGGTGCCGGTGCGAATCCTGAGGTAGGTAAGAAAGCAGCCGAGGAATCCCGTGATCTGATTATGAATACGCTAAAAGGTGCAGATATGGTATTCGTTACTGCGGGCATGGGTGGCGGAACTGGTACGGGGGCAGCTCCGGTAATCGCAGAAATCGCGAAAGAATGCGGTGCTCTGACCGTGGGTGTCGTAACCCGCCCGTTTACCTTTGAAGGCCGTAAGCGCTCTTCTCATGCAGAGCTTGGTATTGAAGCACTTAAAGAGAAGGTAGACACTCTTATTGTTATTCCAAATGATCGACTGCTTGAGATTGTGGACAAAAAGACTCCGATGCTTGAAGCTTTCCGTGAAGCGGACAATGTTCTTCGGCAAGCGGTTCAAGGTATCTCTGATCTGATCGCGGTACCAGGCCTTATCAACCTTGACTTTGCCGATGTTAAGACCATTATGACCGAGCGCGGTTCGGCCCTAATGGGTATTGGTATGGCTACCGGTGAAAGCCGTGCGGCAGAAGCTGCCCGCAAAGCGATCATGAGTCCTCTCCTCGAAACTTCGATAGAGGGTGCTCGTGGGGTTATTATGAATATTACAGGCGGGGCGAATTTGTCCCTTTATGAAGTAAATGAAGCTGCGGAAATTGTAACTTCTGCATCTGACCCAGAAGTAAATATGATCTTCGGTGCGATTATCGAAGAGAATATGAAGGAAGAGATCAAGGTTACGGTTATTGCAACGGGCTTCGAAAGCAAGCCAGTACCGCAAACGCCACCGCAGCCAGGACGCCGACCTGTTTCGCAAAATGAAGGTCAAGGACAATCACAGCAAGCTGATAAGAGCAATGTGAACCTGAAACCTTTTGGAAATCAGGGTGGCAATGATCAGTTGGATATTCCGACATTCCTTCGTAATCGTTCCCGCAACAACGACTGATGTTAACACAAAGCCTGCTTCTCTCTTAGGAGAAAGCGGGCTTTTTATTTTTAGAATGCATTATTTGTACCCTCTTAAAAGGTAATTGTACTATTTATTTCATAAATGTCCTCTATAAACTGCCTCGCATCGACAAAAATAGTCGGTGGACAACCCACAGGTTTAGACAGACTTTGATTTCTAATCTTCTTATACTAAAAACATCTCCCACAGCCCATAAAATAATAACCCGGGAAAGATTCCTGGCTAGGCAGGTGAATACCCTGGTTGTTTATATCGATTTGATCTTTCTAGCAAACCTGCTCATCGATGGCATATTGCTGGCTCTAACCGCATGGATGCGAAGATTGAAGCCGCGATGGTGGAGGCTTTCTTTATCAGCTGCGGCGGGCGCAATGTATGTTGTGATGATGTTTGTGCCGGAACTGACGTTTTTGTTTACTTTTTTGATCAAGTTCGGGCTCTCTTTAATTATGCTGTGGATTGCCTTCGGATTTGTCAGCTTGCAAAGCTACATACGTAACCTTACGGCTTTCTATATGGTGAACTTTGCAGCAGCTGGGGGCATTATCGGTTTTCATTATTTGCTACAAAATTCGGGAGAATTATTCAGCGGAATCTGGTTTACGGCTTCGGGTGGACTGACGTTCGAGTTGAAGGTAGGTTTTTGGTTTGCTTGTATTGCTTTTTTTGTAGTGATCATGATTGTCAAAGCGGTCCAGACTAACCGGCGTCAAGTGGAAAATCGGGAAAGTCTATTGGGTCAAGTCACTGTATGTATCGGAGAAAAGAAGATCATGTGTACGGGATTGCTTGATACGGGTAATCAGCTGAGCGATCCCTTGACGCGCACGCCCGTTATGGTAATGGAAGCTTCATTATGGGAATCGTATCTTCCTCCGGCCTGGTGCAAAAAGCTCGCTGAGGGGGAACCGGACAAACTAATAATGGAAATGGGGAGTACTGATTTCGTGTGGCAGGACAGGTTACGGCTCGTGCCGTACCGTGGCGTAAACAGAGGAGCAGCATTCATGTTGGCAATAAAGCCGGACTTGGTACAGATTGAGCTTGGAGGAAAGGAATATGTCACAGCAAAGGTACTTATCGGATTTGACGGCGGCACACTCTCAGGCGAAGGCGCATACCGAGCCATTATTCATCCTGCTCTGACTGAGGGGGAAGGAAGGTTAATGGGATCAATGAATGAAGTGCCTGACGACTCTGGTGAAACAAGTGCTGCTGGTTAACGGATGAACCTCTGTAACTATGAAAGCATTTGTGGATTTGAATTTCATAGCGAAGCCGTATGTTTTTTGATAGACCATTAGAGATGAATTCTATGTTAACGATGGGAGTTTTCCTTTGGAAAACTAGGTGAATGCTTACGGAGTTAGTTTCCCTACTGGAAACTAAGATAATGCTTACGAAGTTAGTTCCCCTACGGGAAACTAAGATTACGCTTACGAAGTTAGTTTCCCTACGGGAAACTTTTGGGAGGAAAAAAGATGCCTGTTAAATGGAAATTGGCGCTTCAGTTGCAGTATTATCGTGTTCTATTTTTTCTAGGGTTAAAAAGTCAGGAAATCTATTATATCGGTGGCAGCGAGGCGCTTCCACCTCCGCTGACGAGGGAAGAAGAGGAGTATTTACTGCAAAAGCTTCCTTCAGGAGATGCGGCCATACGAGCTATGCTGATTGAACGAAATCTGCGCCTTGTTGTTTACATCGCCCGAAAGTTTGAGAACACGGGAATTAACATCGAAGATCTGGTCTCCATTGGGGCAATTGGTTTGATTAAAGCGGTGAATACGTTTGATCCAGAGAAAAAAATTAAGCTTGCTACTTATGCTTCCCGCTGTATTGAGAACGAGATCCTTATGTATCTGCGACGTAACAGCAAGACCCGCAGTGAGGTATCTTTTGACGAACCGCTTAATATTGACTGGGACGGTAATGAATTGCTCCTTTCTGACGTTCTGGGAACGGAAAATGATACCATTGGCCGCAATATTGAGGAGCAGGTGGACCGTAAACTTTTGCAAAAAGCGCTGGATAAGTTGAGTGACCGGGAACGAATGATTATGGAGCTTCGTTTCGGCCTTCAGGATGGCGAAGAAAAGACGCAAAAAGATGTGGCAGACCTGCTTGGCATCTCGCAATCCTACATTTCCCGATTGGAAAAGCGAATTATAAAACGGCTGCGCAAAGAATTCAACAAGATGGTTTAGATGGAAAACTTCAGGAATAAAATAAAGCCCCTCGGAGATAATGTACAGTAATGTTTCTCCTTGGGAGGTTAGTCATCATGACCCGAAACAAAGTTGAGATTTGTGGTGTGGATACAGCGAAACTGCCAGTTCTGACAAACGTGGAAATGAGGGAGCTTTTTCATTCCCTGCAGCAGAACAACGAACGTTCGGCTAGAGAGAAATTGGTGAATGGCAACCTCAGACTGGTGCTAAGTGTTATTCAGCGTTTTAACAACCGTGGTGAATTTGTTGATGATCTGTTCCAGGTTGGATGTATTGGCCTCATGAAAGCCATCGATAATTTCGATCTTTCGCAAAACGTTAAGTTTTCCACCTACGCCGTACCGATGATTATCGGAGAAATCCGCCGCTATTTAAGGGATAACAACCCAATTCGTGTATCCAGATCCCTGCGGGATATTGCATACAAAGCGCTGCAAATCAGGGATCAGCTTACGAATATGAATTCCCGTGAACCGACGATATTTGAAATTTCCGAAGCGCTGAATGTGCCTAAGGAAGACGTTGTTTTTGCACTTGATGCAATCCAGGATCCGGTTTCTCTGTTTGAGCCAATCTATAATGACGGTGGGGACCCGATTTATGTTATGGATCAAATCAGCGATGATAAGAACAAGGATGTATCGTGGATTGAGGAGATTGCACTGCGCGAAGCGATGCATAAGCTGGGGCAGCGCGAAAAAATGATTTTGTCCATGCGTTTTTACGAAGGAAAAACCCAGATGGAAGTTGCCGATGAGATCGGTATTTCGCAGGCTCAGGTGTCCCGTCTTGAAAAGTCAGCCATTAAGCAAATGCAAAAGCATGTCAAAACGTAGGTTCGAACATGTATCCTGAACACCAATACGGTCCCTTCTACGGGGATCGTTTTTTCTTTTGTCTCAAAAAAGAAGTTATTTTGCTGAGCTCGAACATATATTGAAATATAATACACATCTAAGGTGTGATGACTGTGATACCAGATAATCAGATGGTGGGGAAAATGATGAAAATTTCCGACTTTCAAACCAAGGATGTCATTAATATTATTGATGGCAAAAGACTCGGACAGGTGAGCGATTTGGAGCTTGATTTAAGGCAAGGACGGATCGAAGCTATCGTAGTACCGAGTTACGGAAAATTTATGGGTCTGTTTGGTGGCGGGAGCGACCTGGTCATCCCATGGCGGAATATTGTTAAAATCGGATCGGACGTCGTTCTGGTGAAGATGGAGGAAGTCAGAAGAGTGCCTGAAGAGCAGGAGCCTGCCGGTTATTTGGAACGCCCCGATCGGGTGGATCGAAGAACATATTAGGATTATCGATAAACCTTGACTCTTTCCGGCTTTAGAAAATGTATCGATAGACGCTTTTCTGTTACACTGGTGTAGAGGTGAATAACATGGAACCGTTTATGAAGCAGGAGGGGCAGGGGCCGGACCTGTTTGTGCTTAAAGCGTGGAATGAGGAAAGAACCGGCCTTACGGCCGGTTTCAGTGGACGTGGTGGAGGAGAAGGTACTACTCCTTACGATAGTCTCAACTTAGCTCTTCATGTGGGAGATGATCCGGAGGATGTAATAGTGAACCGGAAGCTGACCGCTGAGACACTTGGCTTCTCATTTGAGGACTGGACGTGCGGTGAGCAGGTGCATAGTAGTAGGGTGGCAGTAATCGGGCTGGAGGAACGGGGAAGAGGAAGTTTGACCCGGCAATCCGCTATTCAAGATACAGACGGATTGCTAACGAACATACCCGGAGTACTGCTGACCTCCTTCTATGCAGATTGCGTCCCGTTGTATTTCTGGGATCCGGTCCATCATGCAGTAGGATTGGCACATGCGGGCTGGAAAGGAACCGTTCTGGAAATCGCAAGCCGTATGGTCGAAAGAATGTCAGATGAGTTCGGCAGCTGTACCGGAGACATAAGGACAGCAATAGGCCCGTCCATTGGTCAATGTTGTTACGAAGTGGACGATAAGGTAATGTCCAAGGTGAACGATTTAGGGTTGTCGGCACCGGGTAATAACGATGGATCAGGCTTTTTTTATACCGACAAGGGAAACGGAAAATTCATGCTGAACTTGAAAGAATTAAACAGACACATTATGATAAAAGCAGGAATATTGACGGATCATATCGAATGTACATCATGGTGTACAAGCTGTCGTAACGATTTGTTCTTTTCATACCGGAAAGACGGGGGAACGACAGGGCGTATGGCGAGCTGGATCGGAATGAGAAAGAGGTGAGTCTTCCCTTGAGTTTGATAGAGCGCATAGATCAAGTGGAACAGCAGGTATCGGAGGCTTGCCGCAGAAGCGGAAGGAACCGGAATGAGGTCAACGTGATTGCAGTAACGAAATATGTTTCGGTTGATAAAACCGCAGCCGTATTGGATCAGGGAATCCGTCATATCGGAGAGAACCGTTGGCAGACTGCCGAGGAGAAATGGCGTGCTCTTGGAGAACGGGGGATTTGGCATTTTATCGGCCATCTCCAAAGTAACAAGGTGAAAGATGTGATCGGCAGATTTCAATATATTCATTCACTGGATCGGCTGTCTCTTGCGAAAGAACTGGAGAAGAAAGCAGCAGCACTGAATGTGCAGGTATCTGCATTTATGCAGCTTAACATTTCAGGTGAATCTACAAAACATGGTCTTCAGCCTGAACAGGCAGTTCCTTTTCTCCAGGAGATCAATCGTTTAAAGCATGTCAATGTGATCGGGCTTATGACTATGGCTCCTTTTGAATCATCTGCTGAGGATACACGTCCTGTATTCCGCGGATTAAGACAACTAAGAGATGAGCTGAATAATCAGGCGCTTACACCGGAGCCGATAACCGAATTGTCTATGGGAATGTCCAATGATTTTGAAGTGGCTATAGAAGAAGGGGCGACCTGGGTGCGTCTGGGCTCAATATTAGTGGGAAAAGAGGAGGATTGACGATGGGCGTGATGAACCGGTTTATGAATTTCCTAGGCTTGCAAGAGGAAGAAGAGGTTGTGGAACGGGAAGTGCTGGCCGCGCAGGAAGAGCCGGTAGAGACGACACCGTTTGAGCAACGTAAAAGTGTAAAAAGCGGCAATGTCGTAAGTATACATTCACAGAAAAACGTTAAGGTTGTGTTGGTAGAGCCTCGCTCGTACGATGAGGCTCAGGATATTGCTGATCACCTGCGCTCCTTCCGCACGGTTGTAGTTAATCTGCAGCGCGTCCGCAATGATCAGGCGCTGCGTATTATAGATTTTCTTAGCGGAACTGTTTATGCGCTTGGAGGCGGCATTTCGAAGGTGGGCGGTAATATTTTTCTCTGCACGCCGGATACTGTCGAGATTCAAGGTTCTATCTCCGAGATTTTAGCTGATGAGCAAGATTACAACAACAGAATGAGGTGATTCGGCTTTGACCGAAAATATTTTTCTAATAGTAGGGGTTTTGTTTCAGATTTATTTTTACATGATTCTTGTGTATGTATTAATGTCCTGGCTCCCGAACGTCCGGGAGAGCTTTATCGGGGAATTGCTTGGTAAGTTTGTTGAGCCTTATCTAGCACCTTTCCGTCGGTTTATTCCGCCGATCATGGGCATGATCGACATTTCTCCGATCATTGCGTTATTTGTGTTACAATTGGCGCAAAGAGGCGTATATGCTATTCTAGAATTCTTCCTTCTGAGATAGAAAGGACATAAGAGATGCATCCGGATATTTACGAACATTTTCACCGGGATGAGCGGGAATTTGTGGACAGAGCATGGGAATGGGTCGTGAACGCAGGCGAGTACCATGAAACCAAGCTGACGGATTTTCTGGATCCCCGGCAGAGATTCATTCTGGAAAGTCTGGTAAACCGTCATCCAGACGTACATGCTGTTTACAGTGGCGGTCATCCCGACGCGGAACGTGTACGTGCTCTCGTTGCTCCGGACTATAGGGATCTCACCCATGAAGATATGGGGCTTAATGTGCTCGGTATTACTTCAGGAGATCAGAAGTTTCTTTCACTGGAGCACGGGGATTACATGGGTTCAGTTTTGGGACTGGGTATTAAACGTTCTAAAATTGGGGATATTTATGTGCTTGAGGATGGTTGTCATGTCGTCGTTACGGACGATATAGGAGCTTATCTGCATATGAATTTAAGCCAGGTTCACCGCGTGCATGTTATGACGGAGCTCCTGCCTATGGACAAGCTGAAAGTTAAGGAAATAAAGCTGGAGACCATGGAACTGACAGTCGCTTCGCTTCGTCTGGACGGGATAGCGAGTGATGTGCACCGCATAAGCCGGACTAAAATTGTTATCCCGATCAAAGCTGGGCGCTGTCGTGTGAATTGGAAGGTCGTGGAGGATCCATCGACCATGCTTAAGGATGGCGATATGGTTTCCATGCAGGGTTTTGGTCGATTTAAGGTGCTGGAAACCGGAGGTCTGACAAAAAAAGGGCGATACCGCGTCAAGGTCGGCAAATTTACTTGAGCCGTTTGAAGGATTTGCCGTTTTTTTGTCGAAAGTTTCTAAAATGTAAAATTGTAAGGTTTTTCAATATTATGGCAGTAAAAAATTACGGAGATTATGCCGATACATCTGTTGACCGCTTGTGTTCAAAAACGGGTGGTTCGGCTTCGGACAGCGGATGAAACTGTCATGCGAAGCCATATTCTTAGGAGGTGCGCATCATGCCATTAACACCGCTGGACATACATAACAAGGAATTTGCCAGACGCATCCGTGGTTACGACGAGGACGAGGTTAATGAGTTTTTGGATCAGGTCATTAAAGATTATGAGAGTGTAATCCGTGAAAACAAAGAATTACGTAACAATTTAATGTCTCTTCAGGAGAGATTGGATCATTTCGTCAACATTGAAGAAACACTATCCAAGACAATTATCGTGGCTCAGGAAGCTGCTGATGAGTTGAAGACGAACGCCAAGAAGGAAGCCCAACTGATCGTTATGGAATCGGAAAAGAATGCGGACCGTATCATTAACGAAGCTTTGAGCAAGTCACGTAAAGTTTCATTAGAGGTTGAAGAGCTCAAGAAACAGGCTTCCATTTACCGGACACGCTTCCGCTCGTTGGTTGAAGCTCAGCTGGAGCTCCTAAAGCATGACGGATGGGACTCGCTGGAGAGCCGTGAGCCTAGTCTGGAGCCTAAAGAGATTTACTAAGGTATGCCAGACAGATGCCATGTTGACTTTTCTCCGGAAAGAGTCTATAACTAATAACATATTATGATTTCATATGTATTCGTAGATGGGATAAGTACGCTTTGGAACTGTTCACCAGAGAGTTGGCGTTTGCTGAAAGCCAATGTTCAGACCTTGCGGAAGATCCTCCCGGAGAAGTGAAGCTGAAGCGCTTGATGCGTGTGTAAGCAGAACCGTCAGCCGAACGTTATATCGGCTCCGTGTCTTGGTGAAGACATGGACTTGAGGTGTCGTTACAATGCTATTCCAGCAGGAATTTGCGCTGAACGAAATTAGGGTGGTCACGCGAGCCAGGTTCTCGTCCCTTTGGGGATGGGGGCCTTTTTTATTTGGGTATTTACTCAAAGTAACCCGAAAGCCGTGAGATAACTTTTTAGAATTTAAGAAAGGAAGATCATCATGAACAAAGTAGATGTTAAAGAAAAAGCACGGGCGAGAGAGCTCCGTATTTTGAAAAAATGGAACGACGAAGACATATTCAAAAAAACGATCGAGAACCGGGAAGGCAAGCCGAACTATGTTTTTTACGAGGGTCCTCCTACGGCAAACGGAGCTCCGCATATCGGACACGTGCTGGGTCGTGTAATTAAGGACTTTGTCGGCCGTTATCAGACGATGAAGGGCTATAAAGTAGTGCGTAAAGCCGGTTGGGACACCCACGGTCTTCCGGTTGAACTCGGTGTAGAGAAGCAGCTTGGTATCTCCGGTAAACAGGAAATCGAAAATTACGGCGTTGAAGCATTTATCAAAAAATGTAAAGCTAGCGTGTTCGAATATGAACACAAATGGCGTGAGCTGACCGAAGCCATCGGCTACTGGACCGATCTGGATGATCCATACATTACACTTCAGAACAATTACATCGAGAGCGTATGGAACATTTTGGCGACAATCCATGACAAAGGGCTGCTGTATCGTGGACACCGGGTTAGCCCTTACTGCCCAGACTGTCAGACGACACTTAGCTCCCATGAAGTAGCCCAGGGATACGAGGATGTTAAAGATCTGAGTGCTACAGCAAAATTCAAGCTGCATGACAGCGGCGAATACGTACTGGCTTGGACGACAACACCTTGGACGCTTCCGGCTCACGTAGCACTTGCTGTAAATCCGGATATGGATTACGCCCGCGTTCAGCAGGAAGATGGCGTATACATCGTGGCCAGCAATCTAGTTGAAGACGTGATGAAAGGTGATCACACCGTTCTGTCCACATTGAAGGGGGCGGAGCTGGTAGGTAAGAGTTATACTCCTCCATTCAATTTTGTTAAACCGGAAAAAGGAAATATCATCGTTGGCGCTTCCTTCGTAACGGATGCAAGCGGTACGGGTATCGTTCACATGGCTCCTGCCCACGGTGAAGATGACTACCGTGTATGCCGTGAGAATGGCATCAGCTTTGTCAGTGTTGTAAATGCTCAAGGCCGTTATACTGATGAAGTGACGGATTTTGCGGGCCGTTTCGTTAAAGAATGTGATTTGGACATCGTGAAGGCACTTTCGGAAAAAGGACTGCTGTACAGCAAGGAGAAATACGAGCACAGCTATCCATTCTGCTGGCGTTGTAAATCTCCTCTCCTCTATTATGCGATGGAGAGCTGGTTCATCGAGACAACAGCGGTTAAGGATCAACTGATTGCGAACAACAACTCCGTAACTTGGTATCCAGGTCATATACGCGACGGCCGATTCGGGAAATTCTTGGAGGATCTGGTGGACTGGAACATCAGCCGTAACCGGTATTGGGGAACGCCGCTAAACGTATGGGTCTGCGAATCAGGCAATCACCAGTTCGCACCGCATAGCCTAGACGAGCTCCGCAAGCACGCCATCGGCGATGTATCGGAGGATCTGGAACTTCACAAGCCGTACGTGGACGAAGTGAAAGTGAAATGTCCTCACTGTGAAGGCGTCATGGAACGCACCTCAGAGGTTATTGATGTCTGGTTTGATTCAGGCTCTATGCCATTTGCGCAGTATCACTATCCGTTTAACAAAGACATTAATTTCGAGCAGCAATTCCCGGCAGACATGATCTGTGAAGGGATCGACCAGACACGCGGCTGGTTCTATAGCCTCTTGGCTGTATCCACACTCTTCACGGGTAAAGCGCCGTATAAAGCAGTCATGGCAACAGGTCATATTTTGGATGAAAACGGACAGAAGATGTCCAAGTCCAAAGGTAATACCATCGACCCTTGGGATATCATTAACGAATACGGAACCGATGCATTCCGCTGGGCTCTTCTCGCGGACAGCGCGCCTTGGAACAGCAAACGCTTCTCCAAAGGCATCGTAGGCGAAGCAAAATCCAAAGTTGTTGATACGTTGGTTAACACTCACGCATTCCTGACTCTATATGCAGGTATTGACGGATACGATCCGGCCGAGCATGAGTTCAAGGCATCCGACAACAAGCTGGACCGCTGGATTCTGTCTCGCTTGAACAGCCTCATCCAAGGGGTTGACAAAGGACTTGCCGTTAACGACTTTTTGAATACAGCTAAAGCGATTGAATCCTATGTTGATGAACTGAGCAACTGGTATATCCGTCGGTCGCGTGACCGTTTCTGGGGCAGTGGTCTTGGGGAAGATAAGCTGGCAGCTTACGGTACGCTGACTCATGTACTTCTGACATTATCGAAGCTGATGGCGCCATTTACACCGATGTTGTCCGAGGACATTTTTGTGAACCTTGGTGGAGGAGAAAGCGTGCATCTGGCAGACTTCCCGCAAGCGGATGAGTCTATGATCGACAAGACACTTGAGCAAAACATGGAAACCGCGCGCCAGATCGTTGAGCTGGCACGTAACGTCCGTAACGAAACAGCGATTAAGACTCGCCAGCCGTTGTCTGAGTTGATCATTTCGATGGACCGTGATTTTGATCTGGTTGATTATGAAGATATCATCAAAGACGAAATTAACGTAAAGCGTATTGAAGTGGAGACCAGTGATAGTGGTTTTGTAGATTTCACCTTGAAGCTGAATCTGAAGGTAGCAGGCAAAAAGTATGGTAAAAACGTCGGCTTCCTGCAGGGCTTCCTGAAAGGGATGTCGAGTGAGGAAACCCGCAACGTAGTTCAGAGCGGAGGCGTGAACGTCACTTCACCAGAAGGAGAGGAGCTTCAGATTACAGCTGAGGAACTCCTTGTCGAAAAACAGGCGAAGGAAGGTTTTGCTTCTGCCTCCGGTTATGGCCTCACTGTTGCGCTCAATACCGACATTACTCCTGAGCTGGAACAGGAAGGCTGGGTTCGTGAAGTCGTCCGTGCAGTGCAGGATACACGCAAGAAGCTGGATCTGCCGATTGAGAAGCGTGTCGTTCTTACACTGGATGCCGATAAAGAGCTTCAAGCTTCCATCACTGCATTTGATCATGTTCTTCGTGAGAATGTACTAGTTACAGATGTTCATTTTGGCCAAAAAGAAGGTATGGAAATGGTGGAAATCGGTGGTAAAACGATCGGTATTCACATCGTTTAGTATTCGCTAACAAAGTAACGATTATATAGTTGGATCTATTAAGCCATTGGCTTCGGGTTAAATCCCGGGGCTAGTGGCTTTTTTCTTATCTTGCACCTGAATGGCAGAGGAAGTTATGAAGCATAATACCATAAATATGGCCTTAAATAATCGTAAGTCACGTAACTGCTGCTAGGAGTACATTTTTGAACATTTTCATGGTTATAAAGGAGTCGAATACCCATGGGGGATCAAATCAACGAACATCATTCAAAGGATTGTAACGAATCCTTAAATACAGGCAATGAAAAAGATCAGATTAGCAAGATTTATCTCCTGACCGAGAAAATGGCTCAGCAGCTGGAAAAATCCCGTATAATGGAATACAGCCAACTTTTGTATAAGCCCTGGAAGGTGATCGGAGTGAACTTGCTGGCAGGAACCGCGAGAGGGGTCGGTATCGCAATCGGGTTTACTTTTTTTGCGGCAACCATTATTTATTTGCTGCAAGCACTCGGGGCACTGAATCTTCCCATCATAGGAGACTACATCGCCGATATTGTCCGTATCGTTCAGCGTCAACTGCAGCTATCGTAGCTATCTCTAAATAAAATAAAGCGGAATCGGACTTTGAGCCGATTCCGCTATAAATTTTGATAAAATTAGTCCATTGGATCATCTTCAGGATCAGCATGAGGATCCAATAAAAAGCTTCCTTCACCCTTATTCAAGTAATCGTAATATTGGTCACCGCGAACAATGAATACCTCCGTGTTATCAATATTTGTAGCAACAAAGTTCTCGTATATTTCTACAAAGCCGCCTTGGTCATCATTATTTTCAAAGTCCATCTCATTGTAGCTCGATATGTTGGGGTTCTCAGCCATGGCTGGGGAATTGGAGCTTCCCATGTTTTCAAGAATTTGCAGCGTATCCTCACCGTCAAAACCGGAATATTCGTGTTCGTCCAAGCTTGAGCGTCCAAAAGGTGGTGACAGGAACTCCTCTTCTATTGGGCGATTGTGGGATAGAACTTTACGCGGTGTATCCTCCAAGCAGTACATGGTATCAGGGATCGCTTGCAGCCGTTCAAAAGGAATAGGCTTACCGCAGACGACACATGTCCCATATTGACCATCCTTCATGGTTTCCAGAGAGTGAAGAACTCGCTGTAATTCAAGTTCGGCTCGATCTTGAAGTGCGACATCCTTTTCTCGATCATACAGCTCTGTCGCCAAGTCGCCAGGATGATTATCGATATGTGACAGTTCACCGGTTGTATCGCGTTCAGATATACTCAGGCCGTGGTTTTTGTTTTCGTTCAGACGTTCTAGTTCGGTTTTGCGGTCAAGCAGCTGGCGGTGCAGCTGTTTCAGCTCCGCTTCCGTTAAATGTGACATATGCATCTCCCTTCAGGTCTTTTTCAGACCGCTTAGTTCCTATATATAGAATGCTCGTAGATGGTCTTTTTTAGAGACGGAAAATGTTCACCGTATTGGTCGGGAATGGACGTTATTAAAGCCGCTGTGCTACAATAAGACGAGCTCCATCTCAGATAATGGGGTGGCTCTTTCGCACAAGACAAGATCGGAGTGACAAGTTACTGTGGGCTATTATTTAATCGCGCTAATTGTATTCCTCGTCGATCAGGGAATTAAATATTTGATCGCAACCCAGCTCGAATTGTATGAACAGATTCCGGTGATTGGTGATTTTTTTGTGATCACGTCAAGTCGTAACAGAGGTGCAGCGTTTGGCATTTTGCAGGATCAAATTTGGTTCTTCATTGTTGTGACGGTTGTGGTCGTGATCGGTATTATCTGGTATATGAAAAAAGTGAAATCTGAAGGCCGCAAGTTGCTGCCGACGGCACTCGCGCTTGTATTGGGCGGGGCGCTCGGGAATTTTATAGACCGCCTTGTAATGGGAGAAGTTGTTGACTTCCTTCAATTCACTTTTGGCACCTACACTTTCCCAATCTTTAATATTGCTGATTCATGTATTGTCATTGGTGTGGGATTGATCATTTTGGACACCATACTGGATGGGAAGCGGGAGCAACAAGCTCTTTCCAGTCAACAGAGTTCCGGTAAGGAAGGGAATGAATAATCTTGCAAGATGGCAGAAGACTTGAGAATGAACAGCAGCACGATATGGACATACATGAAATGAATGAGTATGTATGGATTGTAGACTCCGAAAATGCAAAAGCAAGAATCGATAAATACATAGCGGAGGCGCTGGGTGAAGAAGCGTCGCGCTCACAGGTTCAGTTGTGGATTACGGAAGGACATGTAAAGGTTAATGACAGCCAGGTGAAATCGAATTATAAACTGGGTGCCGGAGATCGCATTTCACTCATGATCCCGGAGCCGGCAGCGGTTGAAATCGTACCGGAGAATATTCCTCTCGATATCGCCTATGAAGATAGTGATGTGATCGTTGTAAACAAGCCAAGAGGGATGGTTGTACATCCAGCTCCAGGCCACCCGTCCGGAACGCTTGTCAATGCATTAATGTATCATTGTAAAGATTTATCGGGTATCAATGGTGAGCTTCGCCCTGGTATCGTACATCGGATTGATAAGGATACGTCGGGACTGATCATGGCTGCAAAGAATGATAAGGCACATACGTCACTTGCGGCGCAATTGAAGGAACACAGTGTTACACGGCGTTATTACGCGCTCGTCCACGGCAATATTAGCCATGATCAGGGGACGGTTGACGCACCTCTTGGAAGAGATCCTCATGATCGAAAGCTCTACATCGTGACCGACCGAAACAGTAAACATGCGATTACACATTTTACAGTTCTGGAGCGTTTCGGGGACTACAATCTGCTGGAGCTGAAGCTGGAGACAGGCCGGACGCATCAGATCCGTGTGCATATGAAATACATCGGACATCCATTGGTTGGAGATCCCGTGTATGGAAAAAGTAAAGGATTAAAGATGAACGGCCAGGCGCTTCATGCGGCTGTTTTGGGATTTGTTCATCCTACTACGAACGAATACATGGAATTTACGGCACCTATGCCGGATGAAATAGAGGAACTGTTAGCGGTGCTTCGCAGCCGCTAGCAGTTTTTTTTTTCGGCTCATTGCGTCTGAATAGCTATTTGTGTTATATTCATAATAATTATTGAAAAGAGGAGGTGAGGTAGGATGAATATCGAGATGGTCAACAACTGTATTAGCCGGCTGCCGCTTGCAATGGCTGGCATTGTTCATACTTTTTCGTTCAACGGGAGAAGTCTGTCCAATTTTAACGATACGGATTGTACCATCGCGAGAAGTCACCTGCCTGCCTACACGGATTAAGCCCTGAGAATGGGCTTATCGTTTGCTGAAAAAGGCCGCGGAGCTTGCTCTGCGGCCTTTTTTGTGCTGCAGTAAGGTCTTCTCCACAAAAACCAAATCTTTCTTAAGGAAACTTACAGAAAGAAACGAGGAGGAACCTTATTATGAATTTAATTAATGCTAAGGAATTAACCCAATATTATGGCGCGAATCTCGTGCTTGACCATATTCATTTTGAAATTAATGAAGGAGATAAAGTAGGATTGATTGGCTGTAACGGAAGTGGGAAAACAACGCTGATGTGTCTGCTTGCCGGGCAGCTAACGCCGGATGAAGGCCAGCTTATGATTAAAAAATATACGAGAATCGGCTATTTAGCTCAAATTCCGACGGCCCTAGAGCATTGTACCGTAATCGATGTTTTAACACAGGGTCTGGAAGAACTGAAAGAGTGCCGCCGTCAAATGTCTGAGCTGGAGCAGATGATGGCTGATCCTGTTTATGCCGAAAGTGATGAGGAGCTGGAACGGCTTCTCAGGAGATACGCTTCTCTTCAGGAGCGCTTTGAAAGGGAAGGCGGATATGAGATGGAGGCGAACATCGACCAGGTTGCTCTAGGACTGGGTATTTCGAAAGCGGCATATGGTCTTCGGTTCGGATCGTTGTCTGGAGGGGAGCAAACCCGTGTGGCATTGGCTTCCCAACTGATCGTAAAGCCAGAGCTGCTGCTATTGGATGAACCGACGAACCATCTCGACTTGACTCGAACCGAATGGCTGGAATCTTATTTGCGGGATTATGCAGGGACTTGTGTAATTATTTCGCATGACCGTTACTTTTTGGATAGAGTAATATCGAAAACGATTGAACTAGAAGATGGCGAAGCCTTTACGTCGGTCGGCGGATATACAGTCTATATGAAGGAGAAGGAAGAGCGGCTGCTGCAGCAATTCAACGCGTATCAAGAGCAGCAGAAGAAAATCAAAAAGATGAAAGAGACCATTAAGCAGTTGGAAGAGTGGGGGCGAAACGGAGATAACGAAAAATTTTTCAAGCGTGCGGCTTCCATGCGTCGGGCGCTGGAGAGAATGGAGCGCATCAAGCGTCCGGTGCTGGAGCGTCGTCAGGCAGAATTTGCTCTTGATTCACAGGATCGTTCCGGCCGCAGAGTTGCAGTCTTTGAACAGATAAAAAAATCCTACGGTAACCAATCCGTACTTAAAGATGTAAACGGCTTGCTGGAGTATGGAGACAAGATTGCTTTGATGGGTCAAAATGGCAGCGGCAAGACCACGTTGTTTAAGATTCTGCTCGGAGAAGAGAACCCTGATTCCGGACAGATGGAACGGGGCTCAAGAGTTGAGGTTGGTTATTTAGCTCAGCAGGAAGAACCATCCGATCCAAAAGAAACCGTACTGGGTTATTTCAAAAAGATTGCCAGTGTCGAAGAGGGGGAGGCCCGCGGTATGCTGGCCCGCTATTTATTTTACGGTTCCGATGTATTCCGGACCGTAGGGCAGCTATCTGGTGGAGAGTGGACACGACTTCGATTGGCGCTGCTGATGCATCGAAAGCCAAACCTGCTCTTGCTTGACGAGCCAACGAATCATCTGGACATTGCCTCCAGAGAAGCGCTGGAAGAGGCGCTAACTGATTATACCGGGACAGTTCTTGCGATATCCCATGACCGCTATTTTGTAAATCGATTGGCACAGCGAATATGGGAACTTCAGGATGGCCGGCTGACCGTTTTTCATGGTAACTATGATGCTTTCCGTGAAAAAAAGCTTGAGCAACTGACAAGGACGCAAGCCTATGCACATGAAACGCTTAAGCAGGATCATTCAGACAGACTGTTGAGTGGGTTCTCCCACCGGGTGGAGCTATCATCGATGTCTTCATCTGGAGATAAGGTAGCGCATAGTAATAAAGAGCGCGTCGCTCTAAATGCTTCCTTGGAACTGCAAAAGAAATCAAGGAATAGCGAGCGATATGTGGAGGTCAAGATTCAGAAGCTCGAACAAGATATTGCCACGCTGGAAGCTAGAATTCATGAGCTCGATTCAGAGATGGAGGTAGGGTCAGTACAGGCAGAGGGGGCCGATCATCTGGTTAAGCTGGAAGAACGGTGGACGGAGCGTGAAACTCTTGCTAAACGTCGTGATGAGCTTCTCTCAGAGTGGCTGGAACTTTCCTAAGAGGGAACATAATAGTACAAATCATTAGCAATATCATACATGGTTCATCTTGCGGTTTTACGGCATATTTATCAATATAAGTGAATGCCAAAGTAGGAGATGAGTACAAACCATGAGTATTGAACGATATCAGGAAACGTATATCCAGCAAAACTTCGCAGATCGGATCGGCGGGGCCAATTACGGCAAGGATACCGCCATTTATAAATTTGAAAAAATTAAAAGAGCCAAAGCCGCCGCTAAAAAGGAATTTCCGGACACGGAATTGATTGATATGGGCGTTGGAGAGCCAGATGAGATGGCGGATGCCGGCATAGTGAGCAAGCTTGCTGAAGAAGCAGCCAAGCCAGAGAACCGCGGTTATGCAGATAACGGGATACCGGAATTTAAACAGGCTGCTGTAAGATATCTGAAGCGGGTATTTAACGTAGATGGACTGGATGCTGACACAGAGGTGTTGCATTCCATTGGTTCCAAGCCCGCACTTGCTATGCTACCATCCTGCTTCATCAATCCGGGTGATGTGACCATCATGACGGTACCGGGTTATCCGGTTCTTGGAACCCATACTAAATACCTTGGCGGAGAAGTATACACGGTGGAATTGAAAAAGGAAAATGCCTTTCTACCGGATCTGAACGCTATTCCCGAGGATATCGCTAAGCGTGCGAAATTACTGTATTTGAACTACCCAAACAATCCTACAGGAGCAAGCGCTACGGTTGAATTTTTCGAAGAGGTTGTAGCGTGGGCCCGTCAATATAATGTGGTCGTTGTACATGATGCGCCTTATGCCGCTCTTACTTATGATGGCTTGAAGCCTCTGAGCTTCCTGTCCGTCCCGGGAGCAAAAGATGTTGGCGTCGAGCTCCACTCGCTCTCCAAATCGTACAACATGACCGGATGGCGTATCGGCTTTATTGCAGGTAATCCACTCGTTGTGAAAGCATTCGGAGATGTGAAGGACAATAACGATTCCGGACAGTTTATTGCGATCCAGAAAGCAGCTGCTTGGGGACTTGATCATCCGGAAATAACGGAGAAAATCGCGAAGAAATATTCCCGCCGTCACGATATGCTGGTTAGAGTATTGAACGAGATCGGCTTCAAAGCCGAGAAACCGAAGGGCTCCTTCTTTCTGTATGTCGAAGCGCCGAAAGGGATTAAAGGAGGACGCCGATTTGAATCAGGTGAGGAGTTCTCCCAGTATTTGATCCGGGAAAAACTCATTTCCACAGTGCCGTGGGATGATGCGGGACATTTTGTACGTTTCTCGGTTACGTTCATCGCTGACGGTGAAGAGGATGAGAAGCGGGTTATTGGAGAAATACGAAGCCGTCTGAATGATGTCGAATTTGAATTTTAGTGTTTAGATTTGACGATTAGAATGATTTGCGTTGCTTGACAACCATTGTGAGGTCTGTCATAATGCAATTAATCGAATAGCACCTTTAAATCAGTCCCGTGAGACTGGCAAGGTAACGTGAACCGAGGTTCATGACATGGAAGCACATTTTCGTCTGCGGATGGAACTTTGCTGCTTTCATAGCATCTCTTTGTGTATATGAGATCAACTCCTTGCCTGCGCGGCAAGGAGTTTTTTTGTGTCTTAGAGCAGAGATTGATGGAAAGGGCTATAACTTAAGGAGGGTTTTACGATGAGCAATGAACAGCATGTGATTATGGACGAAACGGCAATTCGCCGGGCTCTGACAAGAATCGCTCATGAAATATTGGAAAAAAACAAAGGGATTGAGGATTGTGTCCTTATCGGAATACGGACTAGAGGCGTATATCTGGCGCAGCGGATCGCAGAGCGCATTAACGAGATCGAAGGAACACCGATTACCTGGGGAGAAATCGACGTAACATCTTACAGGGACGACCGGGAGTCAGCTTCCGGAGAGCGTTCAGAGGGAGCGAAGCTAAGCCCTGAACACCTTAACATACACGACAAAAAAGTTATTCTGTTCGACGACGTACTCTTTACAGGTCGCACAATTCGGGCAGCGATGGACGCACTGATGGATTGCGGACGACCTCGGATGATACAACTAGCGGTATTGGCAGACCGTGGACACCGGGAACTGCCGATTCGGCCCGATTATATCGGTAAGAACGTGCCAACCTCCAAACATGAAGAGATTATTGTGGCACTATCTGAAGTTGACGGCAAGGACGAAGTAACCATCTCGCAGAGAGAGGAACGATAAAATATGCTGACCGCAACTTCTGTAAAAGAACGAAGCCTGCTTGGACTTAAAGATCTCAGCCGTGAAGAAATTCAATCGATCTTAAACCGGGCCACTTACTGGGAGGCACAGAGCGAAAAGGTAGTACCTGCATTAAGCCAAAAATTTGTAGTGAACATGTTTTTTGAAAACAGCACAAGAACCCGCTTTTCCTTCGAGATGGCCGAAAAACGTCTGGGAGCCGAAGTGATGAATTTTTCTGCGGGGGTATCAAGCGTGGAAAAAGGGGAATCCATCTACGATACGGTACGGACTCTTGAATCACTAGGGGTAGACGCGGGCGTCATCCGGCTTAAACCAGTAGGCGTATTGCAGGAGTTGGCTCAGTCTATATCCATACCACTGGTTAATGCGGGGGACGGCAACAACGAACATCCGACTCAAGCGCTGTTGGATCTTTACACGATGAAGAAGGCATTCGGCGACATAAAGGGACTGACGGTATCCATCATTGGAGATGTTAGGCACAGCCGGGTTGCACGATCGAACGTCTGGGCTCTGAATAAACTCGGAGCGAAAGTGCAGTTGTGCGCTCCGGACTCGATGGTATCATCTACGCTTAAGGAACACGCTTCCTATGTGAGCATGGAAGAGGCACTTAAAGCGGATGTGGTCATGATGCTTCGGGTACAGCTTGAGCGTCACAACCAAGGGCTGTTCAAATCAACCGCCGAGTACCGCGAGCAATACGGCTTGACGGAAGAGCGGGCTGCTGGATTATCGGGGCATACGATTATTATGCATCCGGCTCCGGTAAACCGAAATGTGGAGATCGATGATGCAGTTGTAGAGTGCCCGCGGTCGGTGATTTTCCAGCAGATGACGCACGGAGTGCCGATTAGGATGGCAGTTATGGAACGGGCCACGAAGGGTTAAACCAACAAAATGTGTAAGTGTACGTTTGAATTTATTAATAAATATACACAAAAATGAATTAATATTATACAATATACAAGAAGCGAACCGCGCTTCTGCAGCGGAGGGGAAACTAAGGTGCTACAAATTATTAAGAATGCCAATGTGATTAATGAACAGGGACAACTCGAACGGAAGGTTATCATCATTGATAACGGAGTGATTCAATCCGTCACAAGCGAAGATCATGAACTGCCGGAACAAAGCGGCATCCGCGTGATTGATGCGGAAGGAAAGCTGGTCACACCGGGATTCATAGATATGCATGTACACCTGAGAGAGCCTGGCTTTGAGCATAAGGAAACGATCGAGAGTGGAAGTCGCTCTGCGGTTAAAGGCGGTTTTAGTACGATCGCTTGCATGCCAAATACAAAGCCCGTAACAGATAACGCCGACACTGTGGCCCTTGTGCTGGAGAAGGCGCGGCAGGCAAATCTGGTGAAAGTGCTGCCCTATGCGGCAATCACCAAGAATGAGCTCGGACGAGAGCTCACGGATTTTGAAGCTCTAAAAGCGGCAGGAGCGATTGGCTTCACCGACGACGGAGTCGGTGTGCAGAATGCGCAAATGATGAAGGACGCAATGAAAAAAGCAGCCTCGATGGGCATGCCGATCATTGCACACTGTGAAGATGAATCGCTGGTAAAAGGAGCCTGCGTGACGGAAGGGAAGTTCGCCGAGCAGCATGGACTCAAGGGTATACCGAACGAATCAGAGGCCATCCATGTCGGACGCGATATACTGCTGACGGAAGCAACAGGCGTTCACTATCATGTATGTCATGTAAGCACTGAACAGTCAGTAAGGCTCATCCGCCAGGCTAAAGCGATTGGAATATCTGTAACCGCTGAGGTGTGTCCGCATCACCTGGTGCTATCTGATGAAGACATCCCTGGCCTTGATGCCAATTGGAAAATGAATCCGCCACTGCGCTCTCCGCGTGATGTAGAGGCTTGCATCGAGGGACTGCTGGACGGCACTCTTGATATGATCGTAACTGACCATGCTCCGCACAGCGAAGAGGAGAAGGCTAAGGGGATGGAGCTTGCACCATTTGGGATTGTAGGCTTTGAGACAGCTTTCCCACTGCTCTACACGAAATTTGTTGCTACAGGCAAGTGGGATCTCTCCATGCTGGTACAGCGAATGACAAGTGACCCTGCCAGAGTGTTCGGGCTGAACAGTGGTGTGCTGAAAGCAGGCGCACCTGCCGACCTAACCATGATAGATCTAGAAAGTGAGAAAGAAGTGAATCCGGAAAACTTCGCAACGAAAGGTCGCAACACACCGTTTACGGGCTGGAAGCTGAAAGGCTGGCCTGTGATGACATGGGTGGACGGCGAGATAAAGTGGTCTGAACATAACGGATTTGAGTAAGTCTCAGGCATTAGAACTTATAAAAAAATAATTTACACATAGATGACAGGAGTGAATGGGATGCAGGCACAGGCAAGATTGTTACTGGAAGACGGCACGCTGTTCAGCGGAAAAGCCTTCGGAGCGGATGCTGAAATGACCGGAGAGATTGTTTTCAATACTGGAATTACAGGATATCAGGAGGTGCTGTCGGACCCATCATACTGTGGGCAGATTGTAACGATGACATACCCCTTGATCGGTAATTACGGTATAACGCGGGACGACTTTGAGGCGATCCGGCCGTTCGTACATGGCTTTGTTGTTCGCCGGCATGAGCCTGTACCAAGCAACTGGCGCGCGGAGTACAGTGTGGATAGTCTGCTGAAGGAGTACGGCATACCGGGAATTAGTGAAATCGACACTCGGATGCTTACACGGATTATCCGCCACCACGGCACAATGAAAGGGATCTTGACAACATCCTCTAAGCCGGTGGAAGAGCTGATGGAAATGCTGAACGACACATCGATTCCGCAGCTCCGGAACCAGGTAGCCCGTACATCCACTCCACAAATGTTCACCAGCCCGGGTCAAAAAGAGCGTATCGTGCTCGTTGACTTCGGCGCGAAGAGCGGTATTTTGAGAGAATTGACGGCACGCGGCTGCGATGTCATCGTCGTACCTCACGACACGACAGCAGACGAAATCCGCCGCTTGCACCCAGACGGTATACAACTTTCGAACGGCCCTGGGGACCCGAAAGACGTTCCTTACGCTGTCGATATGATTAAGGAGCTTCTTGGCGAATATCCGATCTTCGGTATCTGTCTCGGTCATCAGCTGTTCGCACTTGCGTCTGGCGCAGATACAGAGAAGCTGAAGTTCGGTCACCGTGGAGGCAACCACCCAGTTAAAGAACTGTCGAGCGGTCGCTGCTACATTACATCACAAAATCACGGTTATACCGTAAACGAAGATTCCATCGCGGGTACGGACCTTGAAATTACACATATCAACAACAACGACAAAACGGTTGAGGGATTGAAACATACTAAATATCCGGCTTTCTCGGTACAATACCATCCAGAAGCCGCTCCTGGACCGCATGATAGCAGTTACCTGTTCGATGAATTCCTTGAAATGATCGCACACCACAAGAAAAATGAAATCCGGAAGCCGCGTCAAGCGGTTCTGGCCGCAGCCGTGAAAGGAGCTCGCTAATATGCCTAAAAATGAACAGTTGAAAAAAATTCTCGTCATCGGCTCGGGACCGATCGTCATCGGTCAGGCAGCGGAATTTGATTATGCCGGCACACAGGCTTGCCAGGCTTTGCAAGAAGAAGGTATTGAGGTTGTCCTGATCAACAGCAACCCGGCTACCATCATGACCGACACGAACATGGCAGACAAAGTATATATCGAACCGATCACTCTCGATTTTGTCACGCAAATCATTCGTCAGGAGCGTCCTGATGGACTGCTGCCGACACTTGGTGGTCAGACGGGTCTTAACATGGCCGTGGAACTGGCCCGCGCCGGCATTCTTGAACAGGAGAACGTAAAACTGCTCGGCACACAGCTTGATTCTATTGAGAAGGCGGAGGACCGCGACCTGTTCCGTGAGCTAATGCGTGAACTGGAGCAGCCGGTACCGGAGAGCACGATTGTAACAACGCTGGAAGAAGCGCTTGATTTTGCCGCAGAGATCGGTTATCCGCTGATCGTTCGTCCGGCATATACACTGGGTGGCACCGGGGGCGGTATCTGTGCCGATGAAGAGGAGCTGCGCGAAACGGTATCCTCGGGTATCCGCTACAGCCCGATCAACCAGTGCTTGATTGAGAAAAGTATCGCTGGCATGAAAGAAGTAGAATACGAAGTCATGCGTGATGCGAACGACAACTGTATCGTTGTCTGCAACATGGAGAACTTTGACCCAGTAGGCGTGCATACGGGTGACAGCATCGTTGTGGCTCCAAGCCAAACACTGTCCGACCGTGAATACCAAATGCTGAGATCTGCTTCCTTGAAAATCATCCGTGCGCTGAACATTGAGGGTGGCTGCAACGTGCAGTTCGCGCTGGATCCGAACAGCTATCAATACTATGTCATCGAGGTAAATCCGCGGGTAAGCCGCTCCTCGGCTTTGGCTTCCAAAGCTACTGGCTATCCGATTGCCAAAATGGCAGCAAAAATCGCCATGGGTTACACCCTAGATGAAATCGTAAACCCGGTTACTGGTCAAACATACGCTTGCTTCGAGCCAACGTTGGATTACATCGTCAGCAAAATACCACGCTGGCCGTTTGATAAATTCACTTCCGCGAACCGTAAGCTGGGCACCCAAATGAAAGCGACTGGCGAAGTTATGGCCATTGGCCGTACGTTCGAAGAGTCGATTCACAAGGCGGTCCGCTCGCTTGAGATCGGTGTGCACCGCCTCTACCTGAAGGGTGCGGAGGAACTCAGTGAAGAAGTGCTGAAACAGCGGCTGATTAAAGCGGATGACGAGCGTATCTTCTTAATCGCTGAAGCCTTCCGTCGCGGCTATGAGTTGCAACAAATCCAGGATCTGACCAACATTGACTGGTGGTTCCTCGATAAGATTGAAGAACTCATTAAATATGAAAGTCATATTCGCAGCGAAGCTGCACTGACATATGAAACACTGTATGAAGCGAAGCGCCTCGGATTTACGGACCGCGCCATTGCGGAGCTGCGTGCCGAAGGCAAGGCAGCATCACACACAACCGAAGAATCGATCCGGTTCCTTCGCCATGAGCACAATCTTCGTCCGGTGTACAAGATGGTTGATACCTGTGCGGCAGAGTTTGAATCTTCAACACCTTACTATTACTCAACGTATGAAACAGAGAACGAAGTGATCGAGACGTCGAAGGAGAAAATTATCGTGCTTGGTTCGGGTCCGATCCGGATCGGTCAAGGTATCGAGTTCGACTACTCCACCGTACATGCGGTATGGGCTATCCAGAAAGCCGGTTATGAAGCGGTTATTATCAACAATAACCCGGAAACGGTATCGACTGACTTTAACACATCGGACCGCCTATACTTCGAACCTCTGTTCTTCGAAGACGTCATGAACGTCATCGAGCAGGAGAAACCGGTTGGCGTCATCGTTCAATTCGGTGGACAGACTGCAATTAACCTGGCAGCACCGCTGAGAAAAGCAGGGGTGAATATCCTTGGAACAAGCCTGGAAAGCATCGATGAAGCCGAAGACCGTAAGAAATTCGAAGCACTGTTATCCCGACTGAACATCGCTCAGCCGAAGGGCAAAACGGTTATTACGGTGGATGAGGCAGTAGGCACCGCACAGATGCTGGGTTACCCGGTTCTGGTGAGACCTTCTTACGTGCTTGGCGGACGCGCGATGGAAATTGTGTACTCCGACAGCGAACTGCTGAGTTACATGGAACAAGCAGTGAAGATTAATCCGGAGCATCCGGTCTTGATCGACCGTTACATGCTTGGGAAGGAAGTGGAAGTGGACGCCATCTGCGATGGCGATACAGTCTTGATTCCGGGTATCATGGAGCATGTGGAACGTGCTGGTGTTCACTCCGGAGACTCTATCGCAGTCTACCCGCCACAATACCTTACAGATGAACTGAAAACAAAGATTACAGAAATTACGATCAAAATTGCCAAAGAACTGAAAACATATGGACTTGTAAACATCCAGTTCATCATCTTCAAAAATGAAGTCTACGTCATTGAAGTGAATCCACGTTCTTCCCGTACAGTACCGTTCCTAAGCAAAGTAACGGGTATTCCAATGGCTAACCTGGCTACTCAGGCTATCCTCGGAATCAAGCTGAAAGACCTCGGTTACGAGGAAGGCATGTGGCCTGAAAGCGAGCATGTATCGGTAAAAGTACCGGTATTCTCTTTCGCGAAGCTGCGCCGTGTTGAGCCTACGCTTGGTCCAGAAATGAAGTCAACAGGCGAAGTTATGGGACGCGATGTGAAGTATGCCAAAGCACTTTACAAGGGTCTGATCGGCGCCGGCATGAAGATTCCTTCAACAGGAGCAATTATTGCTACAGTGGCGGATAAGGACAAGGAAGAAGCAGCAGCCCTGCTGAAAGGATTCCATAAGCTAGGTTACAAAATCATCGCTACCGGCGGCACTGCAGCTGCATTGAAGGAAGCGGGACTCGACGTGACAACGGTTAACAAGCTGTCCGAAGGAACGCCTAACATTCTTGACATGATCCGCACCGGTGAAGCGAACTTCGTCTTTAACACGCTGACTAAAGGAAAGACACCGGAGCGTGACGGATTCCGGATCCGCCGTGAAGCGGTGGAGAACGGTGTGGTTTGTATGACATCCCTGGATACGGTACGGGAGCTTCTTACGATGCTGGAGACGATAAACTTCTCCTCAGAAGCAATGCCTGTATAACACTTAATAAGGGAGGGGTACAATGAACGCCGGGTATAAAGAAATGGCGGGCCGCCTGATGGTGGCCCTGGATTACCCGGATGCCGCACAGGCATCCGAATTGGTCCGGAAGCTGGAGGGCATTCCATGCTATATGAAGGTGGGAATGCAACTGTTTTATACAGCTGGTCCGGATTTTGTAAGAAGCTTGAAAGAAAGAGGCTACTCGGTTTTTCTAGATGTGAAGATGCATGATATTCCGAATACGGTAAAAGGCGGCTCGCATAGTGTGACACGTCTCGGGGTGGATATGTTCAACGTCCATGCTGCAGGCGGCGTCGGCATGATGCAGGCGGCAAAAGCCGGGGCGGAGGCCGCAGTGGCAGAAACCCCGGGCCTTGTCATGCCCGTAATTATTGCGGTGACCCAGCTGACTAGCACGAACCAGACCGTTATGAATGAAGAAATCGGGATTAGCGGCTCTGTTGAAGCGGCGGTCGTCCGGTATGCTTCGCTTGCGAAGGAAGCAGGACTTCACGGTGTTGTTGCTTCTTCTCTGGAAGTAGAAGCGATCTCTGCAACATGTGGTCACGATTTTAAAACAGTAACCCCTGGTATCCGGCCGGTAGGGTCCGGTATCGGTGATCAAGCCCGCGTATTGACTCCGGGACAAGCTATTTCAAGAGGAAGCCATTACCTGGTTGTGGGCCGTCCGATCACGGCATCGCCGGATCCAAGACAAGCTGCAGAACAAATCATAGAGGAGATGACCGGAGCATGAGTACATTAGCCGAAATACCACAACAAATCGCATCATACCTGTTAAAAATCGAAGCGGTGGCCCTGCGTCCGCACCAGCCGTTCACATGGACATCCGGGATTAAGTCTCCGATTTACTGTGACAACCGGTTGACGATGTCATACCCGGAAATTCGTGACTATATTGCAGAAGCGTTCGCTTCCATCATTCGTGAGCAGTACCCGGATGCTGAAGTGATTGCAGGTACGGCTACAGCCGGAATTCCGCATGCAGCCTGGGTATCCCAGAAGCTGAACCTTCCAATGGCGTATATCCGTGACAAAGCGAAGGGCCACGGCAAGGAAAATATGATCGAAGGTCATATTAAACCGGGGCAGAAGGTCGTCGTAATAGAGGATCTGATTTCTACCGGGGGCAGCTCGCTCAAGGCCGCTAAGGCGGTTCAGGCTGCTGGAGCGGAGGCGCTGGCGGTGCTCGCAATATTCAGCTACCAGATGGATAAAGCAGTACAGGCTTTCTCTGAAGCAGGCATCTCGCTGCAAAGCTTGTCTAACTATACTGCATTAACGGAAGTGGCACTGAGTGAAGGCCGGATTCAAGAGGAAGATTTGGAGCTGCTTCAATCGTTTAGAGCCAATCCAGCTGCATACGGTGAAACAAAATAATAGCAATATTGTTCGAGGCTGCTGCCTTTCGTCAAATGACGGGGGCAGAGCTTTTTTTTATTTGTTTATTTATACTTGAAGACATTCTGGAGTAAGAATAAGACTTGACAGATGGTTATATTTGGATCAATAATATGTACTATAAACAAACTCAAAGTATAAAAAAGGGTGTGTGCTTATGTTAGCTGTAGAAGCTGTTGGCATTAGCAAAATGTACGGTTCCAAACGCGGTGTCACCGATTTAAGTATGGAGGTCAACCAGGGTGAAGTGTTTGGGTTTATTGGACCGAATGGAGCTGGGAAGTCTACAACCATTCGAATGATCATGCAGCTATTGTATCCGACGAAGGGGACACTGAAGGTGCTTGGTACTGTTCTCGACAAGGAGAAGCCGGAGCTGCGTAGACGAATCGGATACTTGCCTTCCGAGATCATATCTTATCCGAATATGAACGGTAAGCAGGCATTGGAGCTGACAGCTAGGGCATACGGTCTGAAGTTGGAGAATACATCAGCTCTGGAATATGCGGAAAGACTTCAATGGAACCCGGGGCAAAAGGTTAAATCGTATTCCCTTGGAAACCGGAAAAAACTTGGCCTTATTATGGCCCTGCTGCATCAGCCTGAGCTGCTGATTTTGGATGAGCCGACTTCGGGCCTTGATCCATTAGTTCAACGTGAATTGTTTGCACTTCTGACGGAATTAAACAAAAAAGAAGGCATGACGATTTTTTTCTCTACTCATGTTCTCTCTGAAGTAGAGAAACTCTGTGAACGTGTGGCGTTTATCCGTGAAGGACAACTGCTTCGTGTATCCCGTTTGGATGATCTGTCGAATGATCGAACCCATAAGGTTTCTATTCAATTCGAAATGCCTGGAGATCAGATCGAAGCGTATGGATTACGTGAGCTTGATCCCTTTGTTACATTTGACGGCACTCATCATTTGCTTCAAACGGGACAGTCGCTCCAGGTTGCACTGAGTAAACTTTCACAGCTTCCTATCGCCGATCTTACGATACGCCGGCCGACCATAGAGGAATTGTTTATGGATGATTACCGAGCTGATGGAGAGAAGGAGGGAAGACGATGAAATGGAACCTTATTTCTCTTGAACTCCGACAAAACCGACGCAGCTTTTACATCTGTTTGTTTATAACCTTAGTCTTTATTGTATTGCTGTTAGGTAAAGCGGAAGCATATGTCAACAATCCGGAGATGGTGAGGTTGATCAAGGGAATGCCGGAGGGTCTGTTGAAAGCTTTTAACATTCAGGTAGAGAGTTTTCAGACCTTTGAGGGTTATTTGGCTACACAGGTGTTTCCTTATTTTATGGTCATATTATCTTCGTTTGCAACAGCTTGGGCCGCAGGAAGTATTGCCAAGGAACAGGATCGAGGAACTTACGAGTATTTATTTGCACTGCCTTACAGCCGCTCTACGATTTTTTGGTCCAAAGCGGCAGCTCATTGGCTGCATATGACTATAGTGTACGTATTAAGCACATTCCTTCTTCTTCTGCTAGCAGAGTCATCGGGGCAGTTGGAGCATCTGGGATATCTGCTGCGTCTTCTGTTGGTGGGATATCTGCTTGTTTTGTCTCTGATGGGAATTGGATATGGTCTCACATCCTGGGTATCTTCTACAGCTGTTTCGGCTGGTGCAGGCATTGCAGTGTTGGCATTTCTGCTTAATCTTTTATCGGGAAGCAGTGAGATGATGGAAAAGCTGTCCGTTATCTCACCGTACCGTTTATTTGATGCATTTGATATAGTTAAGGGTGGCGAACTGCCAGCCGCAGGATGGATTGTTACATTAGGGCTGTATGCGGCTGGAACAGTGGCAGGCCTACTGATTTTGAAGAGGAGGGACTTGGGCTAAAACCATGAGCGCTAAAAAGAACGCAATACTGGAAACGGGAAAACGATTGTTTCTAGAGCAAGGTATTTTGCAAACGAGCATGGAGCAGATTGCGGAGGCGGTGCCTGTCTCCAAAATGACCATATACAATTATTATCAGAGTAAGGAAGGTCTGCTCGATCATGTGGTTGACAGTCTTGTCGATACGTCCTGGAATCTGTATCGTGAGGTAATGGACAATGCGAAGGATCCGCTGGATGCGCTGACTGTGTTTTATAAAGAGCAGGAACGCTTTTCGATGAATGTAACACAGCAGTTTATCACGGACCTTGTTAAGTTTCCGGAGCAGATGGAGAAGCTGATGGCGTTCAACCGGGAAAAGATCATTCCGGAGTTTGAAATGATGATTTTTAAGGGGCAACAGTTGGGACAAATCCGGAAGGATATCTCGCCACATCTGCTGGTCGCCTTCCTGACCTTTATGAAGGAATTTACGGCGAGATCTGAATGGTACGACGGACTGGGCAGCTTGAGCGCGGTCGGCGATCAGCTAATGATTATTTTGTATCATGGAATCATTGAAGGGCAACGATAACGCAAGTATCGACTGATGTATCATATTTCATTTAGAAGGGTGTCCTAAAAGCCGTATAAATGGCAGCTGGGAGACCCTTTGTTTTAAGGGCAAAACAGTGCTGGTGAGTTAATCACGTGTAAATCAGGCGAATGTTATTGGAATGATTGTAGGACTGCTGGGTATAATAAGCATCGGATGAAAATGAATGCAGATAAGGAGCGTCACGTCATGAACTGGGTTTATTACGGTAAGCTGTATACAACTAAATTTCAAGCCGGATGTTTTGCCAAACGATTGGAACAGGACGCTTGGCTGTTTGGTTATGGGGATCCCCAGGTTGTAGAAGTGTACCGTTCCAGAAAAGGACGATATGGGGTGAGGTATATCCCATGAGAAATTCTAAAATTTATACTTGACTTCACTGTACTAGATGCTGTATATTTATTCTTGTCGCTGTTAAAGACATCTAATGACGCGGGGTGGAGCAGTTCGGTAGCTCGTCGGGCTCATAACCCGAAGGTCGTAGGTTCAAATCCTGCCCCCGCAACCAATTTATCTAATGGATTTGTCCTTATATGAATTTGTATGTGATCAGGGCCCTTAGCTCAGTTGGTTAGAGCGGTCGGCTCATAACCGACTGGTCGGGGGTTCGAGTCCCTCAGGGCCCACTTTACGAAAACCCTTGCGTAGCAAGGGTTTTTTGCTGTTTACAGACAAATGGGATCGTTGGATAAACAGTAAGAAGAGTGCTAGAAATAATGATCACCCAGTAGGAATCTGGATTTTTGATAACATATAGGCTGAGCGCAAACAGAGGAACACCAAGCAGTATCGTAAACATTCATATCCACTCCTTAACAATAATTACGGAAGACCTTATCGTTAGTTCCAGCATATGTAAAAGGAGAGTTGACAATAAACATATCTGACTTTATATTCTTCGATGAGAATTAGCTTTTCCTGGACACTAGAAATATAGAATAATCATATGTGTTACATTTGAAGAGAAGGTGAGGGGTTGGGTAATCAATGGTTAAATTGTTGGGAAATCAATTAATGAATTTCACCAAAATGCACGATGAATTTATCCATACTTGGAACGCAGCAATGGAATCAGGTGATACCTCTTCGTTAGAAAGAATGACGGAAGATTACTATGTTGCATTTTTCGATGGAGCCAAAGACAAGCCAGCGATGTTCAACCGGGATGAATCTATAAGTGGTATGAAGCAGTCTGTGAACCAGCTTTTAGGGGCAAAGAAGAAATTTGAAAACAGAGTTATCCGGCTAAAGGATGCGAATCATGCTGCTGTGTTTTATGAACTCTTGATTGAAAAAGATGGGAACGTGTTAGCAAGACTGTTTACGATTGAGAACTGGCAGCTGATTAATGACAAGTGGATGCTGGCAAGAGAGACAGAGGAACGGATTAATTAATCATTCGGGGGCGGTCCATTGTGGCTGCCTTTTTTCTTTGGATGAATTGCTTTTGACACTCAGGGCATGGCTTTTCATGGCTTGATAAAAAAGACCCGCAGATTAAATTCTGCAGGCTTGTTTAAGATATTAGAGAATATAAACTTCTTGAGTCCGCTTCCCTATATCGCAAGAAAAACCTCTGCTAAAAGCGGTCTGTCTTCTTAGGAAATACGTCGATAGACGGTTTTCTTATACAGAGATGTCCAATTTTTGCCCCAGGTTTGGATCTACACTTTTCTCCATCATTTGCACTAGGCCCTGACCCTGAATGTTAGCCTGGTTTTTTGCCATGCTCAATACTCTAAGACCGACAGCTTGAGATAATGAAGCCTGGCTCATGGATATAGATAATGCTGCAATGTCCATTTGACACCTCCCCATAACATAATATCGGCAGAAGTATGGTTATTCTTAGCGAAAAAGGATCTTCACAATCTGTGAAATATGAATCAATAGTCATCCGGAAAGTCAAAATAAAAAATGTATGAAATTTAACGAAGAAAATGTTATAATAATGATCTATACCGTCCGGACGGTATAGTGGAAGGAGGGTGTTCATGTCTACTAAAAAAAAGCTTTTGGAGGCAGCATCCAAAATTATCATTACCCGGGGAATAGGATCGCTTACATTGGAAGCCGTAGCAAACGAAGCGGGCGTCAGCAAAGGCGGTTTGTTGTACCATTTTCCTAATAAAGAAGAGCTTATTAGCGGGCTGAACCTATATACGATTGAACGTTTCAGGGATCGCATAAGGGGAGAGATGAGTAAAGGCAAAAATTATATAGAGGCTTACACAGAGGCTACCTTGAATGATCTGTTTCAGACTGAATTTTTAGGAATAGATGCAAGTGTGCTGGCAGCTTCCGCTAACCATGCAGCCGTGCTGGAGAAGTGGAACGAGGAATGCACCCGATTTACAGAGGAAGTATTGAAAGAGGGGATTCCTTTCGAGCTGGGGTTGTCACTGAGATTGGCCTGTGATGGTCTTTGGTATTCCAAAATGTTCGGAATGGGTCAGCTGAAAGAGGAAGAGCAGAGACGGATTATTGCTTATATTCTTCAACAAATCAAGGAGGTTCAATAGGTGGTCTTTTATCTTTTTTTGGCAGCAGCTATATTATTGGAAGTGTTTGGTTCAACGATGCTGAAGCTATCCAACGGATTTACGAAAATCACCCCGATTATTGGCGTGGTTTTGGGTTATACCGCAGCTTTTTACATGCTGTCCAAGGCTTTGCAGGCTCTTCCACTTGGGCTTTCTTATGCAACATGGAGTGGCGTGGGGACGATACTAACTGTCATTATCGGGGTGTATTTGTTTAAAGAAAAAGTGAATCGGCAGGGGATACTCGGGATCGCTATTCTTATAATCGGCATCGTGATGCTTAATTTATCTTAGTAAAGGAGGAACACGGGGGATGGGTGCTGTGTACTTGGGTTTTGCAATTATATTGGAGGCTTTCGGCTCAACCATGTTGAAGCTTTCAGAAGGATTTACAGAGCTGTGGCCTTCCATAGGTGTTGCAGCAGGATACCTCGGGTCGTTCATGTGTCTGTCTTTTGCCCTGAAAAGTATTTCGTTATCTTCCGCCTATGCAACTTGGTCAGGGATCGGTACCGCGCTCACAGCCATCATTGGGGTGCTTTTATTTCAGGAGCATTTGTCTCTGATGAAAGGGATTGCCCTGGTTCTTGTCATTATCGGGATTGTTCTCTTGAACAAGTCTCAGAGTGGGTCTAAAGATTCGGAACCTTCCACGGCTTAAAAGGAAGCAAAAATATAAAAAAAGTCTATGTACCGATAAGATACATAGACTTTTTAGATGTCTAATGATTTACCTGCATGTAATTTTTTGTCTGCTCTCTGTATGAAAGCAGTTCAGAGATCGTGACAAAGGAATAACCTCTTTTTTTCAGCTCAGGCAAAATAATTTCCAGCGCGTCTGAGGTCTGCGTACCGTTTGACACAAAATCATGCATGAGTACGATATCGCCGTTATGTGCGTTTTTCAAAACTTTGTTTACGATTCTATCAACGCCTGGCTTCCTCCAATCCAGCGTGTCCTGATGCCAGGACCATAAAATCATGAGGAGACCGTTATTTTTACAAAACTGTACGATCGATTCACTGTAGCTGCCCCCCGGAGGTCGGAAAAGTACCGGTTTCTGTCCAACTGCTTTATAAACGGCTTCCTGGGTCTTATCCAGCTCTGATGTAATGAGACGGCTGCCGATACGTTCGAATGACGGATGGCTGAATGAATGATTTCCGATCTCGTGTCCTTCCTCCACCTCACGCTTGACGACCTCAGGATATTTCTCCACGCGGTTGCCGACAACAAAAAAAGTAGCCTTAGCATCATACTGTTTAAGCAAGTCAAGAATTCTGACCGTTGAGTCATCGTCAGGACCGTCATCAAAGGTTAAAGCAATCACCTTTTTTGGGGTAGGGACCTCCCACACAATTTCGCCGCGTTGTTCGTAATAATCACGTTTTTTACTAGTTGCTGAAGGCATTGCACCCGCAGGGGACGTGATTAGTGAAAAGGTGATGACGAACAGCAGCGGTAAACAGAGTTTTCTCATCGGTTATTCTGTCCTTTGCTTGTCATGGAAATTGACATTTTCTTATTATTCTTTGAAGTCGGATGTGATTTTATTCTTTTTTTTGAAGGATCGGATCGGATTAAAAATCATACTGCATATTGACAGCATATATAGATACGTGGTATTATCATTTTTGTCGCCGATGAAACAAATATTGCTCAGTTGGCGCACATTGACATTATGCCGGGGTGGCGGAACAGGCAGACGCACAGGACTTAAAATCCTGCGGTAGGTGACTACCGTACGGGTTCGACCCCCGTCCTCGGCATTCAACGAAAAATGCGGTCACATCAACGTTAAATTGGCCGCTATAAGCGGGAGGTCCTGCGTATCTGTATCGGAGTCATCCGGAGGTACACAGGACTCGCGCGAGGTACACGAAGACGCCACCGAAAGGGAGGCGTTTTTGTTTTGGCTAGATTACGGAGTATCACACCAGCGAAAGGAGAGCGGCCACATTGGCGCGAGGTCCTTGAGGATTTTCAGCGCCATAAACAAATAAGTAACCATAAAATCCTCGGAGAAGGAGACAGAAGAGTTTTAACTGGCGACAAAAAGGTATAGGTGTAGGGGAATCATCCCCATGATGGCTTATTATAGGTGACATTTCTATACAGAAAGGGGCAATTGTATATGGATTCGATGGCGGTAAGGACGATACGTATAAAACTGGGTTTCCTCTAGGAGCAGTTCGCCGCGCAACTCGGTGTCAGTCGTTCGTTAATCGCGGGCGTCGAGACCGGAATGCGTGCGGTCAGTCTAAAACTTCAAATTAAGATAGCGCAGTTATCCGGCATTGATAGCGAAATGATCGAGGCGGTTGAACGTGCGCGCTATGCATCGCATAGTTACGCAGTCTTACTTTAAGAGTTCGCCGCGTTAATTTGATGTCGTACATGCGGACGAAAAACGCTAGGGAAATACGCAGGAAAAATCTAAGGCAAACTGCTAAATCCACGAATTCCTTTACCCATCGATGAAGCATGTTAGCAGCAATCTCATATCTACCAGCAACGGCCGCTTTATTTCCAGTTTCAATTGCTTCTTTCACCACTTGCCGTTTAAAATCTATTGAATGTTTATTTCTCGTCATATTCTCATCCCCTTGTACTATTAGTGTAAGCCATATACACTCTTAGTGTCCAAGTTCATTAAGGGGCTAAAGAGGCACAATAACAATGAAATCTTATAGGCCTTTCAAAAGATCCTACAAGTTTTAGATGATTGGGGTCGGTGAGGTCGCGGGTTCGAATCCCGCCACTTCGATTAAATCAATAGTTCTTACTAACTACTAACTATAATTAGCCTAAATATATAGACCTATTTTGTCGATACTGATATAATAATGGTAAATATTAGGTTGGGAGAATGAATAATGAGACAAAAACTGAAAATTGTATCCGCGTTCCTGTGTGGCGCTATATTTTTCTCTGGAGTTTCTTATGCAGCGGATAACTATTTAAAAGCTTTTCCTATTAAAAATAGCAAAATAATAATTAATGGTTCTGAAACGGTATTTGATGATCCTGTAGTTTCTATTAATAATCGCTTATACGTCCCATTAAAGGAATTTGGCCAAGAGACTGGTTTTTCTGTTTCACCGGGAGCGATTATTCAAATCGAAAAGTTCGAAAAGCTTCCAATTACTATTACACGTGACGATGTAACAATCACTTTAAATTCTCTGAATAAAATCGATGGGAAAGTCCAATTAAATATTACAATAAAAAATGATAGTGATAAGCGAGTTAAAGTTGATCTTTCACGAATTAGAGCTGATGATAATATTAAGGGTAGAAAGTCATACACTACAAGTGCATCGTATTTCTTTACACCAATTAACGATAACTGGAGTATTACTACAAAAAGATTCTTAGATGAACTAATTGATAGTAACAGTGAAGTGACGGGTACTATACAGATAGCAAGTATTTCGAAAGGAACAAAAAACATACATTTTTACTTTGAATCGCATAGTGTACCAACATCATTTCCTTTTTATGTGGATACAGAAGGATTGTTTTAATTATCATCGTAAGTATATTTTTTACTAATTAAAACTACTTTATAGATAATTGTTATCATCAGAAATTATAGCGGATACGAGAAAGAAAAGAAAAATTGTCAGTGGACAAGAACATACATTCATAAGAAGTCGCGAAAGCCGCGGCTTTTTGTTTTAACGATGTAAGTTCTTGTCCCGAGTTGAGAACTTACTTTACTGTTTATTATTACAGTCAGCAGCAGCGAGCGTAAAAGAATCACATTTCGTATAAATTAACGGTGAGGTCCTCGTGTACCTAGCGCCGATTTAACGTATAAAAACGCTGTATTACCGCTATGGGACTGCGTTAAGTGGTGCAAACCACTTAAAATCTTGCGGTAGGTGACTACCGTACGGGTTCGACCCCCGTCCTCGGCATACTTACAGCGTAATAAGCATGTGAAGAAATAAACCGGCTCCCGGATGGGAAGTCGGTTTATTTTTTGGTGAAAAAAGTGTAATATTTTCTATGCATCTTAAATAGTCCGGAATATCTGCTAGGAGGAGACATCTTTGTTTAATAACGATTGGGATTCACTTCTGAAAGAAGAGGTAGAGAAGCCTTATTTCGAGCAGCTGCGATTGAAAGTAGCTGAGGAGTATCGGAATTATACCGTATATCCACCTCAAGAGGATATTTTCCGTGCATTAAAGCAGACCCCGTACAAGGAAACAAAGGTTGTTATTTTGGGCCAGGATCCATATCACGGCTACGGGCAGGCTGAAGGCCTTAGCTTTTCCGTTAAACCCGGGGTTAAAATACCTCCATCATTACATAATATTTATAAAGAGCTGACATCGGATACCGGCATATCTACCCCAAGTCATGGATCTTTGATGCATTGGGCTAACCAGGGCGTTCTGCTTCTGAATGCAGTACTAACCGTTCGAGAAGGACAACCTAATTCGCATAAAGGACTGGGGTGGGAAAGATTCACGGACGCCATTATTTCGAAATTAAATGAACGTGAAACTCCAATGGTGTTTATTTTATGGGGAAGCTACGCGCAAAAAAAAGGGGTTTATATTGACCGGAGCCGGCATAAGGTGCTAGAGTCAAGTCACCCAAGCCCTTTAGCAGCACGTAAAGGATTTTTCGGAAGCCGACCATTTTCAACGTCAAGTATTTTTTTGAAAGAGCAGGGCATTGAAACGGTAAACTGGGATATTCCCGGCATACCGGTTGCGGAAGCGAAATAGTCCAGGAGGTGGCCAGATTGAAACATTGGATTGGTCGTCGAGTTGTTGTACAGCGTCGTGACGGTACAAAAGTCGCGGTCGAAGGTGTGCTGAAAACATGGGACAGTGTGCATGAGAAATTAGTGATCGTACCGGGCGATGTTGTTGTGCCTTTTCATGCGATTGCCAAGATTGAAAGGGCGGATCGATCTCCGTCTTTGAACAGTATTGGCTACAAAATTAATCATTCCATACAATTTGATAACGCCGTATATTTCCGCTCACATGTGATGGTGTGGAGAGGGGATTCTTTAGCGGCATCTCAAGCGATATTGACAGCACATGATGCAGAAACGGTTACGTTGTCGAATGGTATACGTCTGCGTAAAGATGAACACAGCTTCGTGGTGCGTTCTCTACGCGGAAGAGTTTGAACTATACGATAATAAAATGTATACAAAAAAGGCGCCAGCCGTAACTCTGGCGCCTTTTCAAATTCTCAACAGGATAGGATTGAATAAAAAGCTGTTATGTATAATGTCGCACCTAAAAACTGCTAAACAGTACTCATTAACCATATTAATATGATTTGAAGAAAAGCGAGATTACTGTTCATAATAAATTAGTGCCTTATCGTCACCTGGGTATGGATTGGGACAAGAGAAGCCAGTTCATTGACATCTTTGTTGTACATACGGATACAACCGTGGGATACAGATCTTCCGATAGAAGAAGGGTCATTCGTTCCATGAATACCGTAATGCGGCTTTGATAAGCCTAGCCAGTATGAACCAAAGGGTCCGCCAGGATTAGGCTGTTTATTAACAATCGTATAGTTTCCAGGAGGTGTCTGTGTAGCTAGTTTACCGACAGCGATAGGGTAGGTGTGTACCACACGATTCCCGTCAAGCAAATGAAGTTGATAATCCGATGTATCAACGATTATCCGGTAATTTGGCATAATGAATCACTCCTTCTTCACCTATCTTATGTGAAGGGAAGAGTCGACGCGCATGAAAATGTGCGAAATGGGCCTTTATTATCTTTTCCGTTTTTTAACATGTAGTTGTTGAATATTTGACGCAGCCAATGTGCGATATCCTAAATTATTACAACGAAATAAAATGGTCGGAACGTGTTATAGTATAGAAGCGGTAGCCAAGCCGTTCTTACACATCAGGAAGGAGATTGACAGTCGTGTCTCCTGTTAATTTTTATAGAAATTATATTAAAAATAATATGTTCACCAAAATACTGCTCCTGTTTGCTGCGATCACTGTGGTGACGATTCTTTCGTTGTCATATCTAATGTATTATTTTTTGTCCCAAACTGCCGTACGGGACGAGCTGGCTTATCAGCGCGAAGCGGTAGAGCGGGTAGAACGGTATATCAATCAGAAATACGAGACTGTACAATCGTATGTGAATGATTTGTACCGTAGCACCGCGCTTAGTGACGACGCTTCCTTTTTTCTGATGAACTCATTCGATGAATATATGGCCAAAAGAATCGACCGGATTATCGAGTCCCGCGGATCCAATTCAGATAGTGTTCTGTCCTATTTCAAAAAGCGTCTGGAAGATGATACTGATATTGAAAATATCATTCTTTACAGTGCAGAGAAGCAATACATTTATGTCTACAAGCAGGGGAGTATGAACAAGCTATACCAAGTCAACTCGGCGCGGTCATTCATCCCGGATGTCATGGCACTAGAGAGCTTGAACGTAACGCTGCCCAATGAATGGGTACAGAAACTGACTCGGAACGAAGAAAGTCAGCTGTTTTCCATTCGAAGTCCGATTAATGATATGAGAACCTATAAAAATTTGGGCCAATTGCTCGTTTATTTTCGGACAGAGGGCTTACATCAGATGTTGTCGAGCCAATCACCCAATATGAAGGGATATATTCTGGTATTGTCCGCCGATGGTCAGGTGCTGTTTGATTCTTCAAGTAAGTTCTATGGTAAGCGTTATCCATATGCGGAAGAGCTGCTCAATCCGAAGGAGACCGTGGAGCTGGAGGAAGAGTCTTATATAACCACTTTGTCTAATAATCAAGGCGGATTCACTGTCGTTGGAATCGCTCCCAAAGCGGAGGTTGCAGCGACTTCTGAGGGTCTTCGCAGTACGATCATTCTGGCTGCTCTGGCATGCGTATTGTTCGCTGTCCTACTCCCTGGTGTAGTGATTGTTAATTATTCGAAGAGAACCAACAACATTATCCGGTTTATGCGTAAAGTAGAGACGGGGGATTTTGTAGCCAGAATTCAGGATCCGAAGGAAGATCAGCTCGGACAGATTTCACAGAGTTTTAATGAGATGCTGGAAAAGCTGACCAAGTATATCGACAAAGTGTATAAAGCGGAGATCAATCAGAAGAATGCGGAATTGTCTGCGCTTCAAGCAAGAATTAACCCACACTTTTTATATAACACATTGGAAGTCATTCGAATGAGGGCACTTTCTCAAGGAGCTCAGGATGTCGGTGAGATGATCTACAGCTTGTCTGTGCTCTTTAAAAATATCGTCCAGACCAAGCACAATTACACGCTGAAGGATGAGCTTGAGGCTTGTCGTTTATACCTTGAACTGTTTCGGATCCGGTATAAAGACAAGTTCACCTATGAATTCGACTGGGAGAAGGAGATCGGTGCAATCCCGATGATCAAAATGTCGCTGCAGCCACTAATAGAAAATTATATTGTCCATGGTCTTAAGACGGACCGTTATGATAACCACATTCTCATTAAAGCTGTTTGGGAAGATGACCGGGTGCATATTGAAATTCGTGATAATGGTAAAGGAATCACAGCAGAAAAGTTGGACAGCATCCTGAAGCGTCTTCAGTTAGCCGAGACTAGCGGGGAGGAGTCATTTGGCCTGCGAAGTGTTAACGAGCGTTTGAAGCTTACTTACGGAAATGAGTTTGGTATGGACATCCAGAGTAAGCCGGATATCGGTACTACGGTATTGATAGATATTCCGGTGACAGAAGAGGAGTTGGGGAATAATGTATAAGGTGTTTGTTGTTGATGATGAACCTTTTATTATTGAAGGATTATATGATGCCGTAGATTGGCCGCGGTTCGATATTGAAATTGTTGGTAATGCAGAGAACGGAAAGCTGGCGCTTGAGAAATTGAAAGATCTCCCTGTAGATATACTCATTACGGATATCTCTATGCCTGTCATGACAGGGCTCGAGTTAATAGCGGAGGCCAGAAAAATCAAACCGGAGCTTAAAGTTATCATCCTCAGCGGATTTGACGATTTTGCTTACTTAAAGGAAGCCATGCGTCTTGGAATTGAAAATTATCTGCTGAAACCGATTAATCTAAAAGAGCTTGAGGAGACACTCTCTGGTACGATTGAGAAGATCAACGCTTCAAGAGCGAGTTATGCGCTTGATGAGTATGACATCTCCATTCTGAGAAGTAATATTTTGCACCGCTGGTTAACCGGGAAGATCGAGCCGGAAGAGCTGTCAGAGCGTGCTTCTTTACTGGGTCTTCGACTTGACCAGCCTTATATGATGGTGTCTGTGCTGCGAACTCAATCGGCGAAAGTGGAACAGGCGCTGATACAACTGGTGGAAAATGAAGACAACGTTCTTTATTTGGTCGATTATGACGGAGACTTTGTTGTGATTTTTACGATGGATGATTCCGAAGCTGAGAAACCAAGAGCTATCCGGTTGCTCCAGCAAGTTAGGGAGCAGTGTTTCGAAGAAGATATTTGTATTTCTCTGGGGAGTGTGGAGACCCTTCCAGAGCATAACACGGACAGCTATCGGCATGCGAAAGAGGCTCAGGAGTATTTTCTGGTCCTAGAGCAGCCATCATATGTGGACTATGTAGACATCAAGGAGCGCAAGGAGGAGGCTTCACGATCCTTCTCGTTACATTGGCCTGACTATGCCAAAGACATTGCAGCAAGGGATAAACAGGAGTTGTTTAACAAAATCGATAGTGATTACGAGCGACTTCGGAATACGCCTGGCATTGTGCCGAGCGCGTTACAAAGTTTTGCTGTAGAACTGATTATCCGTTTTAAGATGGAGCTTAGCGACATTCAATATGGTGCTGCCCCGGACTTCGTTAAAAACACACTTACCCGCATTATGGAATCAGCATCAATAGATGATTTGATTGCTGCTGTGAAGGAGGGGATTGGCGGTCTGGTCGATTCCTTGAACAGCGATATCAAAAGTCCTGTGATTCAGCAAACTCTTCACCATATTCATCAATCTTATAACGAGGATTTGTCGCTTAAAGTACTTGCTGGGCAATACCATATTCATCCGGTTTATTTGGGGCATCTTTTTCATAAGGAAACAGGAGAGAGTTTCACGGAGTACATAAACCGTTACCGGATTGAGAAAGCTAAAGAACTGCTTCGTACGACAAGTCTGAAAGTGCAGGAAATTTCCAGAGAAGTAGGTTATTGGGAAACTGGGTATTTCTACAAGCAATTCAAAAAGTATGTAGGTTTATCGCCAAGAGACTTTAAAGGACTGCTCTGATGTATTGATCAGAGTAGTTTTTTCTTTATTTTCACCATAATAACTTTAATTTTTAACCTATGTGAAACTGCTTTCATCCGGTAACCTTAGAAGTGTAGAAAGCGTACAAGAGAGACAAAAGGGAGGAAATAAAATGAGTAAATCAAGAAAGAAGTGGCTGCTTCCAGTTACATTGCTGTTGTCCGCTTCAATGATGCTGACTGCTTGCGGTGGTGACAAAAAGGATGCTAATGAAAGCGCAAGCAACGGTGGCGGTACAGCAACTAAACCAGTGGAACTGATCTGGTATACGGTCGGTCAGCCTCAGAAAGATCTGGATAAAGTTGAGGCTGAGATCAATAAGTACACTGCTGAGAAAATCGGTGTAACCGTTGACATGAAGCAGATTGACTTCGGTGACTATACACAAAAAATGCAGGTTATGGCTGCTTCCGGTGAGCCGATGGACATTTTGTTCACAAGCTCATGGGCATTTGATTATGTTCAAAACGCAAGAAAAGGCGCATTCATGGAGCTTGATGAGTTGATTGAGAAGCATGGACAAGGCATTAAAGAAGCACTTGACCCTGCTTTCTTGGAAGGCTCCAAGGTTGACGGACATAACTACGCGATCCCGGCTAACAAAGAGCTTCCAGCTCAAGAAGTATGGCGTTTCAACAAAAATCTTGTTGAGAAGCACAACCTGGACATCTCTAACGTGAGATCATTGGAAAGCCTTGAGCCAGTGCTTAAAACAATTAAGGAAGAGGAGCCAAATGTTGTACCTCTCGCGATCAACAAAGACTTTGCTCCACTACTTCCTTTCGACTACGTCATTGAAAAAATGCCGATGGCTGTTCATATGGATGATAAAGAAGAATTGAAAGTTATCAACTTCCTCGAAGCTCCAGAAACGATGGAAGCTTTGAAAACAATGAACAAATTCTACAAAGCAGGATACATTTCTCCTGAAGCAGCAACAACAACTTCAACACAAGATTTGTTTACTTCTGGAAACTGGTTTACAGACCGCGCATCTACACAGCCGTTTGCCGATAACATGTGGGGTGAAAGCTACGGTTACCCAATCGTCTCCACACCAGCTGGCGACCCTGTCATCTATAACTGGTCCGTAATGGGTTCCATGCAAGCGATATCCGCGAACTCTGACCATCCTGAAGAAGCTATGAAATTCCTGAATCTGCTTAATACAGACGCAACACTTCGCAATATGGTGGATTCCGGTATTGAAGGCGTGCACTACAAAAAACTTAGTGAGAATGTAATGGAAAACTTGCCTGAATCCAAGAACTACGACATGCCTACATTTTCACTTGGTAACGTCATGCTTACTTATTTGAACCCTGAAGATCCTGAGAACAAGTGGGAAGAGTTCAAGAAGTTTAACGCATCCGGTCAACCTGCACCGCTGCTCGGTTTCAACTTCGATCCTACAAAAGTTTCTACCGAACTTGCGGCGGTCAACAACGCGAAAGAAGAATTCTGGGCTCCATTGATGACGGGTACCGTAGATCCAGAACAATACCTGCCTAAAGCAATCGAGAAATTAAAAGCTGCTGGTCTGGACAAAATCATAGCTGAAGCTCAAAGCCAAATTGACGCATGGAAAGCAAGCAACAAGTAAGAAGATTGACAACGTGAATACGAGGGGCGGCGGTCATTGACCGCCCTTCTCTTTTTCATTCATCACGAGGAGGGATTAACGTGAGAGCGATCGGACAATTCTTTAAAAATATTATGCTCAATAAAGCGATGCTGTTCTTTGTTTTGCCTGGAGCCATCTGGTTTCTCTTTTTCTCCTACTTGCCGATGTTAGGAACGGTCATTGCGTTTAAAGAATACCGTTTTAGCCGCGATGGATTTCTGGCCAGCATCATAGACAGCAAGTGGGTCGGACTTGATAACTTTAAATTTTTGTTTAGTACGAACGACGCATATATCATTACGAGAAACACGGTGTTGTATAATTTCGCCTTTATCGTCCTAGGTCTCATCTTGTCTGTTGCCCTGGCGATTGTACTGTCTGAAATCGTAAATAAACGACTGGCGAAAGTTTACCAGACCGGCATGTTTCTGCCCTATTTCTTATCATGGGTAATCGTCGGTTATTTTGCATTTAGCTTCTTGAGCTATGATAAAGGGGTGCTGAACCAAATTCTTGCTTGGTTTGGTGCAGATCCGGTTCAGTGGTACTCGGAATCAAAATACTGGCCTCTATTTTTGATATTGATTAGCTTGTGGAAATCCATAGGTTATAACAGTGTTATTTATCTCGCATCTATTACGGGGATCGACAAATCGCTCTATGAAGCGGCTATGATTGACGGCGCAAACAAATGGCAGCAGATCAAGTCAATTACGATCCCAATGCTGAAGCCACTTATGACCATCTTAACCCTGCTTGCAATAGGCAGAATCTTTTATGCGGATTTCGGACTGTTCTATCAAGTGCCGAGAGATTCCGGTACGCTTTATTCGGTTACGAACGTTATCGATACCTATGTATACCGTGGACTTAAGACTACCGGTGAGATCGGTATGAGTACTGCCGCTGGTCTGTATCAATCTGTTGTCGGATTCGCCCTTGTTATGACTTCGAACTATATCGTGCGCAAATATGACAAGGAGAACGCGTTGTTCTAATCCGCAAATTTTCATCAAAGGGGGTACGTAACGTGAATAATAGCAAAACCAAGATCAAGACTCGGGACTTTCATCAGGTTTCTAAGGGTTGGAATATTGTAGGCAATCTTATTGCAGGTATTTTTTCCTTTTTATGTGTATTCCCGTTTTTATTTGTAATGATCATTTCCTTTACGGATGAGAAATCTCTTGCCAGTAACGGATATCAGATTTTTCCTGAGAAATGGAGTTTGGAAGCGTACAAGTACGTATTCGAGACAGGGGACACGTTACTTCGCTCGTACGGTGTAACGATCTTTATAACCGTTGTAGGTACGCTCATCAGTTTATGTATTATCTCATTGTACTCCTATGCGATTTCACGTAAGAGTTTCAGATACCGTAACTTCTTTTCGTTCTTCGCATTCTTTACGATGCTCTTTAACGGCGGTATGGTGCCGACTTATATTGTTGCTACACAGCTTTTGGGACTTAAGGATTCGATCTGGTCGCTCATATGGCCGCTTGCCGTTAACGCCTTTTACATCATGATTCTGCGAACGTTTTATGTCACGAGTGTTCCGGATGCGATTGTTGAGTCCGGTAAAATTGATGGAGCATCGGAGTTCAAAATTTTCTATAAAATCGTTCTTCCGCTTTCCCTTCCTGGGTTGGCAACGATCGGATTGTTCAGCACACTCGGATACTGGAACGACTGGTTTAACGCACTCTTGTACATTGACGATCCGAACCTGGTTCCATTGCAGTCCATGTTGATGCGGATTGAAACGAGCATGCAGTTCATTCTGCAAAATTCTCAAAACTCTTCACTTAGCATGGAGGCTCTTCAATCATTGCCTCAGGACACTTCCCGTATGGCGATGGTGGTACTGGCTACCGGACCTATCATTTTGGCTTATCCGTTCTTCCAACGTTACTTTATCCAAGGCTTGACGGTTGGTGCGGTAAAAGAATAATCCATGTAAAGACCGGAGGGATTCAGATGACTTATAAAGATGCTGGCAAGCCAGCCATGGAAAGGGCTCAGCACCTGCTTAGCCTCATGACTCTGGAAGAAAAGATCGGACAGCTGATTCAACCTTTCGGCTGGAAGACCTATGAATATAAGAATGGTCAAATTTCATTAACTGAATCTTTTAAACAGCAAGTGACATACGGCGGAGTGGGCTCCCTCTACGGGGTGCTCCGCGCCGATCCGTGGACAGGAGTAACGCTCGAAAATGGTCTCTCCCCCCAGGAAGGCGCTCAGGCGGTAAATGAAATTCAACGTTACGCCATTGAACATTCCCGTCTGGGCATTCCGATTCTGATCGGAGAGGAGTGCTCCCATGGACATATGGCGATCGGTGGGACTGTCTTTCCTGTACCGCTGTCGATAGGAAGTACATGGAATGTAGATCTGTACCGGGAGATGTGTCGTGCCGTTGCCTTAGAAACACGAAGCCAGGGCGGGGTGGCGACTTATTCGCCAGTGCTGGATGTGGTGCGTGATCCTCGTTGGGGACGCACGGAAGAATGCTTTGGGGAAGATCCTTATCTGATCAGTAAAATGGGTGTTGCCTCGGTTGAAGGACTTCAAGGTGAGTCTCTTGATCGGGACGATAGTGTGGTTGCCACGTTGAAACACTTTGCAGGCTATGGAAGCTCGGAGGGTGGAAGAAATGCCGGACCTGCACACATGGGACGGCGCGAATTGATGGAAGTAGATTTGCTGCCGTTTAAAAAAGCGGTTGAAGCTGGAGCCGAGTCTATTATGCCGGCATATAACGAAATCGACGGAGTACCATGTACAGTCAATTCCGAGCTGCTTGACGACATTCTTCGCCAGGAATGGGGTTTTGACGGGATGGTCATTACCGACTGCGGAGCTATCGATATGCTTGCTTCCGGTCACGATACGGCGGTGGACGGCATGGATGCCGCAGTTCAGGCCATTCGGGCAGGGATCGATATGGAAATGTCTGGAGAAATGTTCAACAGACATTTGTTAGAAGCCGTGAAACTCGGTAAGCTGGAAACGGAAGTTATTGATCAAGCTGTCCAGCGCGTACTTTGTCTGAAATTCAAACTCGGATTGTTCGAAAATCCTTATGTTGATCCAGATCGTGCAGGGAACGTCATAGGGAGTAGCGAACATATTGCATTAGCCCATCAGCTTGCTGCTGAGGGTACCGTATTACTCAAGAACGAGAACAGGATTCTTCCGCTATCCAAAACGTCCGGTAAGATTGCGGTTATCGGTCCGAATGCGGATCAAGGTTATAATCAGCTCGGTGATTATACATCACCGCAACCTTCCGACAGCGTGGCTACTGTGCTGAAGGGAATTCGTCACAAACTGAAAGATGAGCCGCAGCGTGTGCTGTACGCACCGGGGTGCCGGATTAAGGATGATTCAAAAGAAGGCTTTGATTTGGCTTTGTCCTGCGCAGAGCAGGCGGATACGGTCGTTATGGTACTTGGGGGCTCCAGCGCCCGTGATTTCGGGGAAGGAACGATTGATCTGAGAACCGGGGCATCTAAAGTGACAGAGCATGCTTGGAGCGATATGGATTGCGGTGAAGGAATAGACCGAATGACCCTTCAGCTGTCGGGTGTACAGCTAGAACTGCTCCAGGAAATTCATAAGCTCGGCAAGCCGGTTGTGGTTGTATTGATCAATGGACGACCTATTGCAGAGCCTTGGATTGACCAGCATGCCCATGCTATTCTTGAAGCTTGGTATCCGGGCCAGGAGGGCGGTCACGCCATCGCCGATATTCTGTTCGGTGACGTAAACCCATCGGGACGTCTGACTATATCGATACCTAAGCATGTTGGTCAGCTCCCCGTTTATTATCACGGGAAGCGCTCGCGCGGCAAAAGGTACTTGGAAGATGATTCACAACCGCGCTATCCGTTTGGATATGGTCTGAGTTACACTGAGTTCAGCTACAGTGATTTGAAAATTGAACCGCAATTGATCCGGTCTGACGAACAAGCGACGCTGACCGTTAACGTAACCAATACGGGAGACCGTGAAGGGGACGAAGTCGTTCAGATGTATATATCTGATGCCGTAAGTGATTACACCAGACCTGCCAAAGAGCTAAAGGGCTTCCGCAAGATCCACTTGAAGCCTGGAGAATCAAAGACTGTTGAGTTTACGGTTGGAGCAGAACAATTGCAGTATATCGGCAAAGAATATAAGTATGTTGTTGAGCCAGGTCTGTTCCGCGTGATGGCAGGCAGACATGTCAATGATACGCTTAGCACTGATCTGACAGTGCAGGAGGATTAAATTCATGGAGCGAATTAGACGATTTATCAGAGAATTGTCAGAGCGTCAGTGGCTGGAGGTCATGGGGCTACGGGATTGGGATATTACACGTTCCACTTATAAACTCCCGGGACAATATGAGAATACAGAACCGTATCCTCAAGGAGAGGGACTGGATCGGTTCCCGAGTAATCAGGGAACGACATATTTCTTCCGCAAAACACTGGAGCTTCCCGTTACATGGTTTAATGACAAGATCGGTTTTGTGTTCGAGTCTGGAGGCGAGGGTCTGCTGCGTGTGAACGGCCGTTCTTATCAAGGGCTGGACCGGAATCATACGTTTGTTACCTTGGATCCCGAAAGAACCGGACCTAGAGTAGAGCTCGAAATTGAGCTGTACGACCCGATTCCAGAGCCGGTGGATCCACTGAACCAGCAAGCGGTCATCCAGCCTCCGATTACCACCATCCGCAGTATGCTGGTTCGGGTCAATACACCTGTACAAAGTCTGATGTACACCGTAACCGTTATACGCGACTCCTTGCTCCTGCTACCTGAGCAGGACTTCAGGCGTATCCGTCTCATGGAGGCACTTTACCGTGCGATGGACAGGTTCGTTGCTATGGATGAGGCTTCAGTGCGTATGGGGGAAGCTGTCATTCGGCTTGAAAAGGACCTCATTCGCGAGGTTGGTGAGATCGGCAACAATGCTGAGGGGACCGAGCACATGGTCGGTCAGTCACATATTGATATCGCGTGGCTGTGGCCTGTACGGGAGACGGTCCGAAAAACAAGCCGTACCTTTTCAACCGTTGATGCTTTAATGGAGGAGTATCCTCAATATAAATACGCACAGAGCCAGCCGCTACTGTTTCAGTTTTTGAAAGACAATGACCCCGAGCTGTACGAGCGGGTGAAAGAGAGAGTAGCAGAAGGACGCTGGGAGCTGGTCGGAGGAATGTGGGTCGAACCGGACCTGAACATACCGAGCGGGGAATCACTTATGCGTCAAATGCTTTACGGTCAGCGCTTTTATCAGCAGGAGTTTGGGAAAATGTCGGACATTGAGTGGCTTCCGGATACATTCGGTTATTGTGCTTCACTGCCGCAAATTTTGAAACATGGCAGTATCCGTTATTTCATGACCACAAAACTTGGCTGGAATGATACGAACGTATTTCCGTACGACTTATTTCACTGGGTAGGGATTGACGGAACGCCGATGTTGTCCTACCTGAACCATGGAGTGAATGAAAATACACTGCCGAAGGATGTTCATGACCATTGGCAGTCTTACCGTCAGAAAGATGTTCATAATGAGCAGATGCTGCTCTACGGACATGGCGATGGCGGCGGTGGTGCAACCCGTGAAATGCTGGAGTATATCGACCGGGCAGAATTGATGGTAGGCCAGCCGGCTAGCCGTTACAGCACGGCAGCGGAATTTTTCGAAAGTATTGAAGAGCGCAGTCCAAAGCTTCCAACATGGCGAGGGGATCTCTACCTGGAATTGCACCGTGGAACCTATACCACACATGGTCGTAATAAAAGGCACAATCGGAGAGCAGAAATGCTGTACCGCGAAGCAGAGCTGTGGAACACGCTGGCAGCTCCAGCCATGTCTGATGGACAGATACAAGAAGTAAACACCACACTTCATGACGGCTGGAAGCTGATTCTTTTAAACCAGTTCCATGACATTATCCCGGGGTCAGCGATTACCGAGTCATACGTGACCTCCGAGAAAGAGTATGGTGAAGTATTCGATAAAGGAAACACATCGCTTCAGATCGGGCTTCAGGCACTCGCAGCACAAGTGAGTACTGAAGGAGAAGGGCTGCCATACCTCGTATTCAACAGTTTGGGATGGTCCCGTGATGCCGTCATATCGATACCTTGTGAAGATAGCCCGGATGAGCAAGCTGTTTACGATGCCGAGGGTAACCTCCTCAAGAGTGACGTAGTGACCGATGACACGGGTGCAGTTTCCTTGACCGTGTGTGTGCCGGGCGTACCTGCCTTTGGCTATAAGACAATATGGTTGCGGACAGGAGAGTCCTTGGAAGGACTATCCCGTAAAGATCCGAAAAATCTGGATCATCTCTGGGAAAGTGAGTTCTACAAGATCGAGTTCAATGATCGCGGCGAAATCATCAGTCTCTTCGATAAAGAAGCTAACCGTGAAGTGGTGAAGGATGGAGAACGGGCAAACCGGTTTCATTTTTTCCATGACCGTCCTGTGTTATGGGATGCTTGGGACATTGATACCCGTTATGAGGATCAGGTTGCCGGAGAAGCCGAGCTGTTAGAGAAAAAAGTGGTTCTAACGGGTTCGGTAAAGGATATTCTCCGTTTCCGGTGGCGGTTGCATCAATCAGAGATTACGCAGGATATGATTTTATATCATCAGGATCGTCGAATTGATTTTAAAACCCATGTCAGCTGGAATGAATCACACAAATTACTTAAGGTTGGGTTCCCGATAGACGTTGTGACAGAAAAGGCGACTTATGAGATTCCATTCGGGTCCATTGAACGTCCGACACATCGAAACACGAGCTGGGAACAGGCTCAGTACGAAGTGTGTGGTCACCGTTTCGCGGACGTATCGGAATTCGGTTACGGTGTCAGCCTGCTGAACGACTGCAAGTACGGTTATGACATTCAGGGCAGCACCATCCGACTGTCTCTTCTAAGAGCACCTAAATGGCCGGATGTCACGGCGGACCTGGGAGAGCACCAATTCACGTATTCCTTGTATCCTCATATAGGGGATTGGCGTCAAGCTGATACTGTCCGAAAAGCTGCAGAGCTGAACTACGAACTACCTGTACTCTCTGCGTCTCCAAAACAGGGAACACTGCCACCGACACATTCATGGATTCCGTTTGAGAGCCAGCATGTCGTGCTCGATACAGTCAAACCTGCAGAAGACGGCAGTGGTGTTATTCTTCGTTGGTATGAGTCCACCGGAGGACGTGATTCTGTCACCTTGACGTGGCCGCATCCGTTCGCGAAAGTGTACTTGTCCAATGCGCTGGAGGAAGAAATCGAGATTCTTCCAACCACGGAGGGAACGATTTCACTTCTATTTGCACCTTATGAGATCAAAACAGTGAAACTTATATATTCCTAATACCTAACTTAACTAAAGGAGCCAATACACATGGAACAATTTAGACTCCCAAAAATACCTATGCCGACCCTTACGCTGCCACAATCCATTCAAGATGTGCTGAAGGAAGCGGAAGAGAAGCTGGCTCATCGCCCCAAGCTTTTGCAGTTGTTTAAAAATACGTTTCCGAATACGTTGGAGACGACGACTAAATTGATGGATGACGGCACGACGTTTGTCATTACTGGTGACATCCCGGCAATGTGGCTGCGCGACTCCGTAGAACAGGTTATGCATTACGTGCCTTTTGCCAAAAATGACCCTGAGCTGCAGCGAATTCTGAGCGGCTTGATCAAGCGTCATATGAACTATATCCATATTGATCCTTATGCCAATGCGTTTAATGAATCCGCTAATGACTGGCACTGGAATACGGATGATGAGACCGATATGTCACCGTGGGTATGGGAGCGCAAGTTCGAAATCGATTCCCTGTGCTTCTCCGTGCGTCTGGCTTATGCTTATTGGAAAGAGACTGGACTTACCGATGTGTTTGATGCAGGTTTTAAAGCGGCTATGCTGAAAATCGTGGAACTGTTCAAGACGGAGCAATACCATTTCGAGCGTTCACCATACCGCTTCACACGGGATAACGGGATTCCAGAGGATTCCTTGCGCAATAACGGTCTCGGCATGCCAGTCAATTACACGGGAATGGTATGGTCAGGCTTCCGTTCAAGCGATGACGCTTGTGATTTCCACTACAACATTCCAGGCAATATGTTTGCTGTAGTAGCTCTGCGTCATATGCAAGAATTCGCAGAATGGATTTTCCGTGATATGACACTTCTTGCTGATCTTAAGAAGCTTGAAGCTGAAATTGATCATGGTATTAAGCTGTATGGTATTTATCGTCATCCAGAGTTCGGACCGATCTATGCATACGAAACCGATGGGTTCGGTAACCATTGTCTGATGGATGATGCAGGAACTCCGGGTCTAATGTCGATTCCTTATCTTGGATATGTAACTGCAGATGATCCGATTTATCAGAACACAAGACGTTTTGCCCTGAGCAAAGAAAATCCGTTCTATTTTGAAGGGAAAATGGCTAAGGGAATTGGAAGTCCGCATACACCAGCGAATTATATCTGGCATATGGCATTGTCCATGCAGGGAATTACGGCATCATCCGCTGAAGAGAAACTTGAAATGATCGCTATGCTGGAATCGACAGATGCGGATACCGGATTCATGCATGAAGGCTTCCACGCTGATGATCCGAAAGTATTTACGAGATCATGGTTTGCTTGGTCGAACAGCCTCTTCTCTCAACTTGTGTACAAGGCGATGAAAGAAGGCATTTTGTGAGCTTGTGTTAATCTAAATGCATAATAAACCTTCTAACAAAAAGGAGACATAACAATGAGCAAAATTATTGGCGAATCCCTAAATAACATCCCTTGGCAGGACAAGCCGGAGGGTCTCAATGCTCCAGTATGGCGCTATTCAGCAAATCCGATTATTGAGCGTCACGCAATCCCGAATTCCAACAGTGTATTCAACTCTGCTGTCGTTCCGTTTGAAGGTGGGTTCGCTGGTGTGTTCCGCTGCGATTCCAGATCGGTTAGTATGGATATTTTCGCTGGATTTAGTGAAGATGGAATAAACTGGAATATCAATCATGATCCTATCGTGTTCGAAGGCGATGAGGAAGTAACCAAGCGTGAATACCGCTACGATCCTCGAGTGATCAAAATCGGAGACCGTTATTACATCAACTGGTGTAATGGCTATCATGGCCCGACGATCGGTATTGGGTATACGACCGATTTCAAAACGTTCCACCAACTGGAAAACGCCTTTTTGCCGTATAACCGCAACGGGGTAATGTTCCCGCGCAAAATCGGTGATTATTACGCGATGCTCAGCCGTCCGAGCGATACGGGCCATACGCCGTTCGGGGATATTTTCTACAGTGTAAGTCCTGATCTTACCTTCTGGGGCAAGCACCGTTATGTAATGGGAACAATTGATGGAGATGCTTCGGCTTGGCAGTCCAAGAAAATCGGACCAGGACCAGTGCCGATCGAAACGGACAAAGGCTGGCTCTTGATTTATCATGGCGTTATCAATACTTGCAACGGCTTCGTTTATCGTATGGGCGTTGCTCTGCTTGATCTGGATCAGCCATGGAAAGTTAAAGCGCGTTCCCGTAACTACATTTTGGGACCTGAAACGACGTACGAATGCATGGGCGACGTACCTAACGTAACGTTCCCTTGCGCCGCGTTGACCGATGCCGATACCGGCCGCATCGCGATTTACTATGGCTGCGCCGACACCGTGACTGGACTCGCGTTTACGACCGTCGACGAGCTGATGAACTATATGGAAGAATACCCTTTGGTAGATGAGGCGTAACCTTTAAGCAAAAAACTAACGTTAGAGACAGGCAAGCGTGTAAAATGATGGGTTCAATAAAACATTTCACACGCTTGTCGTGTTTTATACACCATTCTATGAAGCAGGGGGAGTTACAACTATGACCCAATCAAGAAAAGCTCATATCATCTCTCATACCCACTGGGATAGAGAATGGTATTTACCTTATGAGAAGCATCATGTACGGCTCATCCAGTTGATGGATCAATTGCTTGAGACAATGGAGAAGGATTCGGAGTACCGCTACTTCTTCCTGGATGGACAGACCATTATCTTGGAGGACTACTTACAGGTACGTCCGGAGAAGAAGGAGCAGCTTGAGAAGCTGATCCATGATGGACGTATCCAGATCGGTCCTTGGTATATTTTGCAGGATGCCTTCTTGACGAGCAGTGAAGCGAACGTTCGTAACATGCAGATCGGGCATCAAGATACCGAAGCTTACGGAACGATATCCAAAATTGGCTACTTCCCTGACACATTTGGCCTCGTAGGCCAAACACCACAGCTGATGAAGCAATCCGGTATCGACAATGCCTTCTTTGGTCGCGGAGTTAAGCCGACAGGCTTTAACAATACGGTATCGGATGGAGACTTTGAGTCTTCATTCTCCGAATTGGTATGGGAAGGTCCAGACGGCTCCAAAGTGCTCGGTATTCTGTTCGCGAACTGGTACAGTAACGGTAACGAAGTTCCTGTCGATGAAGAAGAAGCTAAAGCTTACTGGGAAAGAAAGCTTGCGGATGCTGAGAAATATGCATCAACGGGACAACTGCTCTATATGAACGGATGTGACCACCAGCCGATCCAATGCGATCTTCCGGAAGCGATTCAAACAGCGAAGAAGCTTCATCCGGACACGGAGTTTGTTCACTCTACCTTTGCTGATTACTTGGTAGACTTGAAGAACAATATGAGCCAAGATTTGTCCTCTGTACAAGGCGAGCTTCGCAGCCAACGTACCGACGGATGGGGGACGCTGGTAAATACAGCTTCGGCTCGTGTTTACCTGAAGCAGATGAATCAGACGGGCCAGAGCATACTTGAAAAAGTAGCGGAGCCGCTTGCTTCCTTTGCAAGTCTGGTTGGACAAGAGTATCCGCATCATCTGTTCACGTATGCTTGGAAGACGCTGATGCAGAACCACCCGCATGATAGTATTTGCGGCTGCAGCGTTGACGAGGTGCACCGCGAGATGGTAACTCGTTTCGATAAGAGCCGCCATGTGGCTGAAAGCATTGTGGATGACAGCAAGAAGGCAATCGCTGAAGCTGTCGATACAACGTCTTTTGCTAAATGGGGGGAGAGCGCCGTTCCTTTTGTCGTATTCAACACTACAGGATGGAAGCGTAGCGGTACGGTAACCGTAGAACTGGACGCTGAACGTTTATACTTCCGCGATGGATATTCTCTGGAAGAGACGAGCCGCCGAATGAAAGAAGTTGACCTGTCCGGACGTGCCGTTGTGGATAGCGAAGGAAACAGCGTGGCATTTACGATGGAAGATCTGGGACTCCAGTTCGGATATGATCTGCCGGATGACAAATTCCGTCAGCCTTATATGTGCCGTAGAGTGAAGCTGACTTTGGAAGCTAAAGACTTGTCTGCACTCGGAATTAAAACCTATGCGTTTGTGAAGGGCGATGTAAAGCCAGCTGTCCCTGCGTCTTTGCTCACTGGAGACAGAGTACTGGAGAACGGAATTCTGAAAGTGGAGCTTACATCAGACGGTTCCTTCACTTTGACAGACAAGAGAAGCGGACAAGTCTTCCGCGATCTCGGCGTGTATGAAAACACCGGAGATATCGGTAACGAATACATGTTCAAGCAGCCAGAAGGTGAAGAAACTCTGACAACCAAGGGTCTTGACGCCAAGATCCGTATTGTGGAGGATACACCGTATCGTGCAACTCTGGAAGTGACTCATGAGTGGGAAATACCGGTATCAGCTGACGAGAAGCTTGATGAAGAGCAGATCGAGCTGATCTATTATCCACAGCGTAAAGCTCAGCGGTCAAGTGAGACAGTCATGCTGTCGATCCGTACACTAATTTCCTTGAACCGGGAAGGCAAAGGCATCGAACTGGAAGCAACTTTCAACAATCAGGCTAAAGATCATCGTCTACGGGCATTGTTCCCAACGGATATGGAAACTTCTGTTCATCATGCTGATTCCATGTTCGAAATCGTATCACGAAATAATGTTCCTGCTAAAGAATGGGAGAACCCTAGCAATACAGCACATCAACAAGCATTTGTTGATGTGAGCGGGGAAGGTGCCGGACTTACGGTGGCTAACCTTGGATTGAATGAATATGAAGTTTTGCGCGATGGTCGAAATACGATTGCGGTAACGATGCTGCGTGCTGTTGGCGAGCTTGGTGACTGGGGTTACTTCCCGACACCGGAAGCTCAGTGCCTGGGTGTTCATACCGTTCGTATGGAAATTATTCCGCACAATGGGGATGGAATTGCTTCCGGTGCATATGCAGAAGCTTATCAGTTCCAGATTCCATGGACCGCGTGCCAGACTGGTGTTCATGAAGGAAAGGTATCGCCTAATGGTGCAGCGTTTGAATGGGAAAACGAAGAGCTTGCATTCTCGTCGCTTAAAATCAGCCGTAAATCCGGGGATCTGATGCTCCGCTGGTTTAATATGGGTGCAGCTCCTGCTGAACTGACACTGCAGTCCAAACTTACTGGGGCACAGGCTTACAAGACGACAATTCTGGAAGAAACAGGAGCTCTCCAGCCGTTTAATGATCGTGGAGAATTTTCACTTCCTGTGAAGCCTTATGAAATCTTGACCATCGGTGTGAAAGCTTAAAGGTTATGAACTTATAAAAGAATAGATCACTACTTGACTAAAGTCCGATTCCTGCATTTCTTGCGGGAATCGGACTTTGTTTATTCCTATTGCCAATAATTATATCATCATGATATAATTGTGATATCACATTGATATATAGGGGGAGTCAAACATGCAAGAAAAACCAGCATTAAAGGTAAACGGCTATCTCGGTATTATTGTATCGTTACTGCTTATCGGTCTGGCTGTATTCCAGTTCATTTCCACGGATTCTGTTGGTCCAGCCCTGATAATTCCAGTTCTCTTGATTATTGCAGCTATGCTGATTCTTTCAGGCATAACCATTGTTCAACCGAATGAGGCCAAAGTTCTTACTTTATTCGGAACCTATGTAGGTGTAATAAGAGAGCAGGGGCTATGGGTAGCTATTCCCTTAACCATTAAATCCAGAGTTTCTCTTCGAGTCATCAACTTTAACAGTGAAAAGCTAAAGGTCAATGATCTAGAGGGGAATCCGATTGAAATTGCTGCTGTTGTTGTCTATAAAGTTTCGGACAGCGCAAAAGCAACATTTGATGTAGAGGATTACGAAGAATTTGTTCAGATTCAAAGCGAGACAGGTATTCGCCACATTGCCAGTCAATATGCCTATGATCATTTTGAGAAAGAAACGGATATGTCATTGCGTAAAAATAGTGATGAAATCGCTGACTTTTTAGCGCAAGATCTTCAGAGCCGTCTGGCAGTTGCCGGAGTTGATGTCATTGAGGCTCGTATTATGCACCTTGCCTACGCTTCTGAAGTAGCATCTGCTATGCTGCAGAGACAACAGGCACAGGCTGTATTGTCTGCACGTAAAGTTATTGTAGATGGTGCTGTCGGTTTGGTAAAAAGCGCAATCGAGCAATTAGCGGATGAAGGCGTTGTCGAGCTGGATGATGATAAAAAGGCACAAATGGTAAATAATCTGATGGTTGCCATTGTGTCGGAAAAAGGAACGCAGCCTGTTATTAACACAGGAAGTATCCATTAGGACCTCGTTATATGGCAAAACGAAAAGCTTATCCGCTAAGAATCGATCCCAACCTTTATGATGCTCTTGAAAAATGGGCTGATGATGAGCTGCGAAGCGTTAATGCTCAAATTGAGATTCTTTTGAAAGAAGCAGTGAAGAAATCAGGAAGATGGAAAAAAGATAAAGAGTGAAATGAATGGATAAATGCGTAGAGTTATAGGTGGACTCACAAAAGGTAAAAATGAGTAACCATATAGATTGAACTAAGGAAATAGAAAACTTCAACGAAGAAGGCAGAATTATTCTGGAGAAACGGAGTGGTCGCCTTTGTCCCCGGATTTCAACAATGATATAAATACATCAAAGAAATCTGGGGGCAACAGCGATTGGAAGAATAATCTGTATTCGTAGTGATGCTCGGGCTGAGAATCTTTAGTTCAACTTATATAGAAGGATAGATTCAGCAGATTATTTTCTCTGCTTGCGTCTATCCTTTTTATAATCTCCATTTATTCATACAATTCCTCCAAATAATTGATTCTTTTTGTCAATAATATGATTGAAAAAATCATAATTATGATTTAAAATATCATCGAAACGCTGAGTTCATGATCGTGAAATCACAAAATGAGGTGAGGACTAGTGAATCAGGTTAGAGTAGGTGTGATTGGTGTAGGAGGCAGAAGCTCCATTGTGGAATACTGGCATCAGCCCGGTGGAAAGTCCATTGTAACGGGTGCAGCAGACATTTCTTTGGAAGCACTTTCAAAATTTCGAGAGACGGTTAATCCGGATGCTTTTGTTACGACGGACTACCATGAGCTGTTATCACGAGAGGACATTGACGCAGTGGTTATTCTTTCGCCGGATTACCTACATGAAGAGCAAGCTATTGCCGCATTTCGGGCAGGAAAACATGTATACTGCGATAAACCGCTGGCTATTACTCCGGAAGGGTGTGATCGCATCCTGGACGAATGGAAACAGTCGGGAAAACATCTCATGATCGGGTTCAATATGCGGTACATGAGCATGTACCAGACGATGAAGGAGATAATTGATTCAGGGGTAATCGGTGATATCAAAGCGGTTTGGGTGAGGCATTTTGTCGGGTTGGGCGGATATTATTATTATCATGACTGGCACGGCACAAGGGCAAATACAACTTCACTGCTTCTACAGAAAGCTTCGCATGACATTGATGTCATTCACTGGATCACAGGCAAGTATACGAGAAAGGTGTCTGCATTCGGCAGCCTGGATTACTACGGTGGAAATATGCCTGATGATCTGTATTGTCCTGAATGTGATCGGCAAAAGACCTGTCCTGACGTGAGTCTGGATCGGCTGACCCAATGCGCTTTCCGCGAAGAAATCGATGTTGAAGATAATAATATGGTCATTATGGAGTTGGAGGGCGGCATCAAAGCTTCATATTTGCAGTGCCATTTTACACCGGACTATTCCCGCAATTATACCTTTATTGGAACAAAGGGCCGGATCGAGAACGATGATGTGAATGATAAAATCCATGTCAAAACCAGAAAGTCAGGCTCCTGGCATGAAATGAGCGACATTACCTACGAGATGAAGAAAATGCCCGGAACTCATTCAGGCGCCGACCCGCGGATTTGTGAAGATTTTATTAACCTCGTGTTGGATAACAAGCAGCCTTTAGCTAGCCCGTTTGACGGCAGAATGAGTGTTGCGGTAGGCTGCGCGGCTACGGAATCCATTCGTGCAGGAGGGAAAGTCGTCCAAATCGATCAAGGTAAACATCGTCCGGCCACAGAGCATCAGGAAAAGCTTCCGATCTGAGGGATGATGTACCTGCACTAAATATCCATAAGCTTTTACTTCATACTTCAATATTTCGTAGCTATTAGATAAATGTTACCGAGCGACCGCTTTCTGTTATCGATTCAGGAAACGGTCGTTTTTTAATTCATCAGATTTGAAAAAACCATTCATAATAGTGATTGAAAAAATCATAATATTGATTTAATATATCATTATAACGATGCGAGGGGAGACGTTCTTTTATGATGAAAGGAAAGTTGACTTACCCGGAGATTGGACAACAGGCTGAAGCGATGGCAGCTGCATGGGAGCAGCTAGCCAGACAACAGGATTGGGTTGAGAAATATATTGGCAATCCTGCATACGAAGAAGTTATATTTATTGGTTCGGGTTCATCCTATTATCAGGCCCAGACGATGGCAGCGACTTTCCGTTATTGGATCGCAAGACCGGCGAGCGCATTTCCTTCCTCGGAAATTTTCTTGTTCAGGGACCAGTCTTCGGCAAAACAAGGTAAAAAATTGCTTGTCGGCGTATCGCGTTCCGGTGAATCTACTGAAGTAATTTTGGCCATTGGCTCGGTTAAAGGTCTCGAAAACTGGGATACTTGCGGAATCACTTGTTATGAAGACAGTGGTATGGCTAAGCAAACGGAATGTCTCGTATCACCGTTCGGTAAAGAAAAAAGCACAGTCATGACGAAATCATTTGTAAGTATGACATTTATGATGCAAGCGGCTATAGCAGCAGCTGCAGGCGGCGGTTACTCAAATGAAATTAGAACGGTGATGGATCAGGCCGGGACAAAAATAGCAGAAGCCGATGCTTTTGCCAAAGGGCTGATCGAGAACAACGATTTTATTAAAACGATATACCTCGGCATGGGCAGTTATTTTGGTATTGCGCAAGAGGCATGCCTCAAACTGAAGGAAATGTCTTATACTTGGACTGAAAGCTACGGCACCCTTGAATTCAGACACGGTCCAAAATCGATTATCGAACAGGGCTCGCTCGTTGTATTACTGCTCTCGGAGACGGCAAGATCTTATGAGTTGAAAGTCGCTGAGGAGATGAAGGTTTACGGGGCTTACGTACTCGTAATTACAGCCTGCGCGGGCGACGACACCGCTTTCGCGGACGCCGTGTTTGAGATTGGGGCAACTGATGTGAGCGATGAAGCTCGTGCCGTTATGTATTTGCCGCTTCTTCAATATATCGGCTTCTGGACAGCTGTTAACAAAGACGTTGATCCTGATGAACCACGTAATTTGACGCAAGTAGTCAAGATTTAACAAGCGTTCGCCAGGCTGAAATAGTTGAAGCGGCACTTCAAAATCCCCAGCTAGGAGGAAATAATAGCAAATGGCACGTATCGGAATGAAAGCAGAACGACAAAACCAAATCCTGAGTGCGCTGGAGATGAAGGGAGAAATGTCACTTCAAGAGCTGATGACGGCGTTTAATTGTTCGGAGGCTACAGTTAGAAGGGATCTTGAGGAATTGGAGCAAAGCGGAAACGTCATCAGACGTGTCGGCGGCGGAGCAATGTATGTGAAGCCGGCTTCGGTATACGAGGTTCCGTTCATTGAGAAGCAGCACGTATTATACCCGGAAAAATTGGAGATCGCCCGATTGGCGGCTTCATTAGTTCAAGAAGGAGATGTCATCGGATTAACCGGGGGCACAACCACTTTCCTGATTTCCCAGCAGTTAAAACATAGAAAAAATATTACGGTCGTTACTAATGCCGTAAATATTGCGATGGAGCTGTCCGAGAACAGCGACCTTCAGGTGGTTCTGACCGGCGGTGTACTGCGCAACAAAAGCTTTGAACTATGCGGCCCGCTGGCAGAGCAGACCGTCAATGCTGTCAACATCAACACGATGTTTATGGGGATTGACGGGTTTACAACTTCCGGTGTGAGTACTTACTCGGAGCTGGAAGCGAACATAGCACGCATGCTTATGCGCCGTGCGGATAAAACGATTGCGGTATTCGATCATACCAAAATCGGCCGTGCTTCCTTGTTTACGGTGGCCCAGCTAGAAGAGCTATATGGCTGTATCACGGATGAGCAACCGTCTGACGCATTGGTCAAAGCTTTAAAGGAAGCCGGAACTTCACTATATGTAGCCGAGAGCGAATAATCCTTAGGAGGAGAAACGATGAGTTTCTGGATCGGTGTAGATGTCGGAGGAACAAACATTGTTTGCGGTATCGTGGATGAGAAAGGTGAAGTGCTGGACTCTATAAAAAAGCCTACACAGGCTTTTCTCGGCACTTCGTCCGTTCTGGATCATATGGCTCAAATGGTTTCCGAAGTTACTGCCAGAGCAGGACTCTTCGGTAAGGTGGCCGGCATCGGCATCGGTATTCCGGGATTGGTGAACCCTTGGGATGGGATTGCTCTGTATTCCGCCAATTTGAATTGGCGTGATGTTCCCTTGAGTTCGGAATTGTCCAGGCGCACATCTTTGCCGGTTTATATCGATAATGATGTGCGGATGTATGTTTATGGTGAAGCGGTGTATGGTGCGGGCTTGGGTGTTGATTACGTCCTTGGACTGACCGTGGGAACCGGAATCGCATCGGCTATGGTCAGTCGGGGACAGCTTTATTACGGGTACCGTGATCTAGCCGGCGAAATTGGTCACGGAACGATGGACGGCGAATCCGCTCCATGCGGGTGCGGCTTTGATGGCTGTTTGGAAGCAGCCGCCTCAGCCTCCGGCATGGTGCGTGAGGCCAAACGTTTTATAGCCGAGGAGAGACCGACCCTATTGTCACAGTGGTTTCCTGGAGACGATCTACAACGCCTATCGGCGGCCGATATTTCGAAAGCGATGGATGCGGGAGATTCCTTGGCTTCCGATATTATGAATCACGCCGGAGAACTTCTTGGTAAAGCGCTTGTACCAGCCGTGCATATACTCAGTCCGCAGGTGATTATTATTGGCGGTGGCGGGGCAATGGCTGGAGAAAGACTGCTAACACCGCTGCGTCAAACATTAATGTCACGGTTGCTGCCGGATTTCAGGCACCACGTCACCATCAAGACAGCAGTGCTTGGAGATGATGCCGGCGTGATCGGAAGTGCCATGCAGGCGAAGCAGCGTCATGAGATAAAGCAATCATAATCTTTGATCTTGGGGAGGATTTTACAATGACCATTATATCATCTACGCCATTATTAGAGGCTGCTCGCAGTGGGGGATACTGCATCGGCGCTTTCAACGTACACACACTGGAAATGCTTCAGGCTGTTGTCGAGGCTGCCGAAGAAACGCAGTCTCCGTTAATTATTCAATCCACGGTAGGAACCGTGAAGCATCTTGGGCCGGATTATATTGCAAAGGCCGCGAAGGTAGCTTCCGAAAGATCAAGCATTCCGATTGCACTTCATTTGGATCATTGTTCCGATTTTAATATCATTATGCAGTGTATCCGGGCCGGATACAGCTCCGTAATGATCGATGCCTCTCATGAAGCATTTGATGTCAACGTGGCCATGACTAAGAAGGTTGTTGAAGCAGCGAATGCGGTAGGAATTAACGTGGAAGCTGAACTTGGGAGAGTTGGCGGCGTAGAAGATGATATCGTTGTAGACGAACAGCATGCCCTGCTTGCAGATCCGGATGAATGCGCCCGGTTTGTAGAGTTAACCGGAGTGCATACGCTCGCTCCTGCCATTGGTACCGCTCATGGGATTTACAAGGGAGAGCCCAACATTGACTTTGAACGCATTCGGAACATCGCCTCAAAAGTTTCGGTTCCGCTTGTGCTTCATGGCGGGTCCGGCATTCCCGATGAACAAGTCAGACGCTGCGTAGCGGAAGGGATGTCCAAAATGAACGTTGCGACTGAGCTTCGTATCGTGTTTTCCAATGCGATTAAAGAAGTGTTTGATCAGAATCCGGAGGAAAACGATCCTCGTAAATACATGGTTCCGGCGAAACAGGCTTTGAAAAAGGCTACGATCGAAAAGATGCGTCTGTGCGGCTCTTTTGGGAAAGCTAAGGATTATTACCAATGAATCAAGGTATTGTCACCGTAACTTTAAATGCCGCTATCGATAAAACATATTACATGAACGGCTGGTCGTCAGGAACCGTCATGCGTGTGGACCGCGTTCATGCCATTGCTGGCGGCAAAGGACTTAATGTCTCAAGAGTACTGCATCAGCTTGGACATCCGGAGTTAACTGCGACAGGCTTTACGGCCGGGTATAACGGGCAGTTTATTGTCCGTGCAGCTGAGAGTGAGGGATTTGGGACAGATTTCGTATCCATCGAAGGTGAATCGAGAGTTTGCCTTAGTATTGTGGACGAGGTAAACCATACCTTTACGGAAGCTTTGGAACCGGGCCCACTGGTGACTCCGGAAGACGAGGAGAGAATGAAGTCCAAAATCGGAGATTTGGCGCAAAAGGCCGGTCTTATCATTATTTCCGGGAGTCTGCCGAAAGGGTGCAGGCCGGAGCTTTACACCGAATTGATTGAGATTTGCTCCTCCCACGGTTCGGAGGTATTCCTTGATACGAGCGGGGCTGCGCTTATAGAAGGGATGAAAGGCAAGCCTGGATTCATCAAACCGAATGAGGATGAAATAAAACCATGGCTACACGACACCATTGTTGCTGATCGCAATATGGACTCGGAATCGGATGCTGAAGTTTCTCTGCATAACTATGGGGCAGCCATCCAAAAACTTGCCAAGGATACCAGAATTTCGAGAGTGATTGTCACTTTGGGCGCACTGGGTGCATTGGCTTGTATTGGTGACACTGTTTATCGGGTGCATATCCCCCGGATGAACATAGTTAATCCGGTAGGCAGTGGGGATTCCTTTGTGGCGGGATATGCATTTGCACATGTCCGCAACATGTCAGCTATGGAATGCCTGCGTTATGCCGCTGCTGCGGGAAGTGCGAATGCACTCAATCCGACTGCAGGGTGCGTAGTACCGACTGATTTTGGGCGGTTGCTAGAGCAAATTAAGGTTGAACCATGGGGTTGATTGCAGGTCAGGAAGTGCGGATATATATTCAGGGATTCAAAAGCTAATTATATATTTGGCCAAACATCCCCTTCAAATCGACAAGGGAAAAAGGACATCTGAACAGATGTACCTCTTCTTGTTGAACGGAAGGGGTTTTTCTCTTTTTCTGAGTTTAAAGGATTCGAATTAGAGAGTAGTAGGAAGAAAACTTCATGAAGGCAGCAAAAAAGCCAAACACATGAAAAGTGCTTAGCTTCTGTATATGATCGTATTTATTTTTGAATGAGTACAGGGGTGTTCATTTTGACCTTATCAAACAGCCAACGGACTTCTTTGTTATGCATTCGAATACATCCTTCAGAGATATATTTACCGATCGAGGATGGATTGTTGTTTCCGTGAATAGCGTAGGCATAACTTGTTCTGCCGTTGATTTTTACGTTAATGCCCAACCAGCGATCACCGAGTGGATTTTTTGGGTCACCGCCTTTAATGCGTTCTTTATAGTAAGGTCTGTTTTTTGTTTTTTCATGAATTTTAAACAGGCCTTCGGGCGTGTAGGAAGGTTTCTTTCCTGTGGCGACTGAGAACGTCTTGATTGCTTTGCCTTTTTCATAGTAGGTCATCTTGTTGCTGGATTTGTCGATCACAATAAACTGCGCATATTTGGCGTATTTACTGTCCAGCTTCTTGCTGGCAGCGTCGGATTGGTTGACAACGGGGATGACGAACAAAAGGAGCAAAGCAAAGATGAGTGTACGATAAAACATTTTGAAGATGTAAATCACCTCTTTCCGCTTTTCCAGTATATGAGAGAGAACTCGAATGTTGCCGCTTTTTAATAAGAATGTGCAATAGACCAAGTTGTTTTTTGTAGAAGGCAAGTACTGGTTAGTTAATAATGTCGTTGGGCCGATATTTATTGGATGTATAGACGGCGACAATTATTATACGTTCCATCCTGTGAAAAGGAAACATTTTCTTTCTGAAATTTCGCGCAAAAAAAATCCCTTCAGGTGTAGAAGCAGTCAGGCCATCGACATGAATGGTCCTGCGACTTGTTTACACTCAAAGGGATTTACTTGTTCTAAAAAAGGAGACTATTGCTCTTGCATAGTCGTCTTCTCATATGCAATTAACGTAACTTCTTTGCCCGTAAGGTCGGCTATAGCCGCTTCCGCAGCTTTTATAGCGCTTACTGTCTGTTCATCACCGCTAAGCGAAGCAATTTGGTATTCATCAGTTTTAATATTCATTCTGTTTCACCTCCCTAATTTCAGGGTTTAGATACAGGATAGGTTTCCCATTTGAATGACATTGAATGCATAGATGTGAACCATTCTATAGCATCGATTGCGCTGCTAGCCTGCATGTTCTCTTAGTGAATACCGTCGATGAAATTGGAAAAAACCCTGAGTTAACCGATGAATTCTAAGGAGGCGAAGTGAACAGGGATCTGACAAAACTCTTGTATCTTCATCCAAACGATTACTTCGTTAGAAATCGTACTATTTCTGAATTTATCAAATCGGCTTGTTCGTGATTTATGGAATGTCCGGCCCCTTTTACGATCTTATAATTTAAATTTAACTCTTCGAATGCTTTAATCGATTCGGGGTAATAAGAAAGTCTATCCTGATCTCCCAGCATAAAGAGACCTTCTTCTCTAGATATTTTGAAGTCGGGTTTACTTATTGAAGACGTTTTATGTAACATCATAGAAGTATTATTAAATGATTTCAATAATATATGCCAATGTGAAAAAAGAGCAGGTTTGCGAATAAACGACTCCCCACCATCGCCCGATAATTTTTTCAAAAGTTTTGATACGTTTTTTGGGGTTGGGAATAACGCTTCCGGCAAAAATATTGGCATTTTTCTCAAATTATTTGTCTTGTATCCTTCAACAGATGGGCCGCCTGCAAGTCCAACAATTTTATCAAAACGGTTAGGCAATTTACATTTGAACAGTTGCACTAAATAGCAACCATATGAAACTCCAATAGCGTACACTCTATCTAACTTAAGAGCATCTAGCAACTCTTCAATCCATAACACTTGATTAAAGCCTTTTGAGTAATTTTCATTTGGCTGACTTTTACCAGCACCACCGATAGCGTCGACTGCTATTACATGAAACTCTTTTGAAAGATCCTTTATATTATATATCCACATAATTGCTGAATTGTCACCCACACCGTGAAACAAAAGTACAGGTATATGGTCTGGATTTCCAGCAATAATCAGATGCGTTTTTCCATAAGAGCCCTCTACAACTTTTTCTTCATAAGCTACATCCCACTCAGCTAGCAAATGATTATAGGATTCATACACTGCCTTTTGCTTTGTCTCACTTTTAAAGACTTTAGGCATCGGGTAGCCCCCCTTATGAGTTTTCAGCAATCACTTTTTCTAGACAAGCATTCCAAAGAGAATATTCAATGCCTAGCCCCTGAAAACAAAACTGAACAATCTCTTTTAATGCAATGGAATCGTCAGCTTGGTCTATCGTGTTTGATCCCTGGATAAGTTTTGAATATTCAAAGAGATTTGCTACAAAAACAGACCAAAAGCTATTGGCTGCACGACTCGGATCGGTTGCTGGAATCATCTCTTGTGAAATTCCATTTTCAATCATACTGGACAGCGCTTTTCGATGTATATCCGATTTCGAAGCACCCTCTTTCCATTTATCTGGGCCAAATACTGCATAAGCGTCAAAAGGTACTCGAATAAAGAACTGCATCATACGTGGATTGTCTTTGTTTGCACCAAATATCCCATAGACGTAATACATTAACTGCTCAATGGGATTTCTCCCATTTTCATTTGTGAGCAAGCGGTTTGAAAATGTATAGCCTTCTTCAAACATCCAGGAATACAATTCAATAAATAAGTCTTTTTTTGTTTTGTAATAATAATAGATTAAACCCTTTGCAAGCTGAGCTTCGTTTGCCACGATATCCATATCCGTGCCATGATAACCGAATCGTACATACACAGAAAGGGTAGCGGTTAGGATTTGCCTTTTTCTAGCCTCTCGGACTAAGGCATTTTTCTCTTGATTTTTCCCCATATATTCCTCCGCAATATTATTGACTTAATTTTAAGTCAATAATATTTGATCTTCAGATAACTGTCAATTGCAATGGACTTAGAGCTGGAAATCTTCAAAAAACTACTCTCTTTTATAAAGAAACACATTCGAGTAGCATTTTATCAGTTGGATTGGGAGGAAGTTGATCCAAACGGGATATATAAGTTGGGGTTTTTAAATATAAATGCGTATCGAAGGGAAACGTCAATGTAACAGTAGGTTTAATGATTGCAACCATAATTATGAGTGAATAGCGATAATACAAAATCATGCTCGTCCCAGAATTTACGATGCAGAAAAAATAGACAAACCAGAAGGCGCTATCGTGAGAACAAGGGAGGAGAAACATTTTGTGAAAATTAGGTGTCCTAAATGCCATCAAGATAATTTAATTGAACATTATAGAGTGTAGCACTCTTCACAGGGTTCATTTTTTATGTCTTTTAGACCACTATCCAAGTATTATTCTAATTCTATATACCTATGTTGATCTATGATGATATTATTATATGAAACAATATCATTGGAGGAATATGGAATTGAAAAGGATAATAAGTTTCTTGGTAATCATCTTTACACTCTGTAATTTTGGAGCGGTTCATGCTCAATCAAATGGTGATCAGGAAGCAATTAGGAAACTGATCGATAGTGCATCAATTAAAACAATGGATGGATTTGATGACAAAACCTCAGGTCTTATGTACGATGAAGGCGCTATAAGAATTACATTAAAATCTCAATCAGATTATGATATGTTTAACGGTCTGTCTGTTGATGGAAAAAGGAAAGTAATGAATACTCTTGCTCAATCATATTGGGGGGATTATTTAGGTGTTGATGTATGTTACGTTTTAATCGTTTTTAACAATAAATTATACGCAATTGCAGAAACTTCATATGATGCAGCGGATTCGACTATTACATTGCAGTATTTTGAACAAGGAAGCACGGACTTAACTCCGTGGAAAAATAAATCGGCTACTCCTAATAAATCAACAAACAATCAGGAAAGTAATTCTGTTAAGAAGTCAAAAACAAAAGTTAAATCGGTTACTATTAAAGAAACAGGAGTAATAATAAAGAACAATACCATGCTCCCAGCGGCGCAAGTGTTCAATAATTTAGGGGGCAATGTCCAACTAAATAGTAAAGCCAATGATATTATAATGACTTATGGAAGCACTACAATGAAAGCGAAATTAAATTCTCGATACGTGCAAATTAATGGTACTAAGATTTCTTACTCAGCACCTCTTCAAATTATAAATGGGAAATTAATGGTTCCAGTTCAATTAATTAAGAATTTATTCAAAGCAGACATTAAAGTTGAACATGATACTTACAGTTTTAATTCGAAGTATATTAAATCTATTACCGTTGTTACTGATAGTAAGAAAGTCACCGTTCCAATTAATGATTTGTATGAATCGTACCAAAAATATTTTGGCAAAACGGCATGGATAATCAAGCCTCAAGTGATAATCACTGATTTAAGCAGTAACTTTGTTTCGGAAAAGGTGAAAAACCTAGCTCAAATTAAAATAATAAATGTCAAAAGAGATAGCACCATCGGTGACTGGATAGATGTATATTTTATTTACAAAGGGAAAACTTATATCGCTAATCTTAAAGAAACAAGTTTTCAGTTTGGTATCTATACAGTAAGCCCATATAAGCAATATAACTTTTCGCAGAAATATTGGAATCAAATAGAGAATATGAGTATCAGTATTGGAATGACATCAGACATGGTTTACTTGTCTTGGGGATTATCTGATCGTCATTCAAAAGATACTTACTCATGGGGAACAACTGATATACGGGTATACGAACGGTCTTATAGCGGCGATAAATATCTTTACTTCTTCAATAATATTTTACAATCTATTTCTACCTATTAAAGATCAATTAAGATTAATATATTTACCAATAGTTTACAAAAACCCTCTGATTTATGATTAGAGGGTTTTACTATGTCAAAAATAAAAGGAGCAATCAAAAATGAATTATTCAGAACGGCTACAACTTGAAATAAAGGGGATCACATTAAAACCTGATGAATTATCCGTTATCTAGCCGAAGAGGGAATAACTGATCATGGTGTAGAATATAATGCTTCTTCAAACGCTGTTAATCCGGTACAGGTATATCCCATCTTAGCAGCTATTAAAGCAATAAGTCATCAACTTTAACCCTAGGGGAGGGTAATCCTCCCCAACCTTTGATTCGCAAATTATTCTGGCATTATCCAAACGATTTCGGCAATGCGTACAAGAAACTTCTTATGTCTTTGTTCAAGCACAACATGGTCTGGTTTGACAGCAACGACACATCCGTCGATTCTACCACGTGTGGTTTCCAGAATAACGACTTTTCCAATTTGGGACATTAAAGCTTCAACAACGCAAGGATCTACAGGATTGACCACAATCGTTTGAGGCATGTGATGCATATGTGGCTTGTGCTCCATGTGAGGCATGTGATGCATGTGAGGCATCATTGGATAACTATTCAAAAAATTCCCTCCCAATTAATTTATACAGCATTCTATGCAGATGCCTACAAAATGAATTGGGCGAATGCCCAGAAATCAAAAATACAAACAAAGGAACTTTCAGCAAACGGACAGATTATGTAATATTTGATAAGATTTTAACGTTTAAAGTAAGTGAATATACAACGAAGTAAACTATTAAAAACTGGAGCCGCTGAAAAGCAGCTTTTTTGTCGTACGCTTGCTACCTATATATTTGGTGAGGTGAAATGCCGTCTCTTTTTGAGACGGTACTTTTACTTAAGAGTAATATTCTTTTTGGAACTTCTGATATACTATTGATAATTGAGGTACTGTGTTGTACGATGTATATGCAGGAGGTAGGCGGGAAAGGCGGAACAGATATGTCGTATATATGAAAAACAAACCAGTTAACAAGAGTATTTCAAGGAAAAGAAGTAATTTCTGTGTGAAAAAAAGAGGGATTTACCGATTGTTAGGACAGAATGGCGTTGGTAAAACAACAATTATGAAGATGATTACAAACTTAATGATGACATTTTGTCATTGGTGGAGATGATAGCTGTGTGATTAATATGGAACAACAAGCAACCAACCACCTATACAATATTAATAGAGGAGAGGAATGCCTTATGAAAATACGTAGTCAAATTACATTTGCAAGTCTGGCCCTTTTAATAACTGGAAGTTCCCTGCTATACACATCGCCAAACTCAATTGTAAAAGCAGAGCCCACTCAAAATGTATCTAGTTCGTTACAAACAAGCACTCAACGAGATCATAATTCCGTCAAGCAAGCAATGCGGGATACATTGCAACTTGGATTCCCGGGGATACTTGCTAAAACTTCTGAGGATGGAAAAACGTGGGGTTATGCCGCTGGGGTAGCGAATCTGAGCACCAAGAAACCAATGAAAACAGATTTTCGCTTTCGCATTGGCAGCGTGACGAAGACGTTCACCGCAACGGTTGTACTTCAATTAGCTGGAGAGAACCGCTTGAATCTAGACGACTCCATCGAAAAATGGTTGCCTGGTGTCATTCAAGGAAACGGATATAATGGTAAACAGATTACCATCCGGCAGATATTGAACCATACAAGTGGTATCGCTGAATACTCAAGGTCAAAAGACGCTGATTTTATGGATACAAAAAAATCGTATACGGCTGAAGAAATAGTGAAGATGGGGATTTCTCTGCCCCCAGACTTTGTCCCAGGAAAGGGCTGGTCTTATTCAAACACAGGATACGTATTATTGGGTATTCTTATTGAAAAAGTAACCGGAAACAGCTACGCGGAAGAGATTGAAAATCGGATTATTGAACCGCTTGAATTGTCGGATACATTCTTACCTGGCAATTCAAGCGTTATTCCAGGCACCAAGCATGCTCGGGGATATTCCCAACCAGACGAAGCAAGTGAGATAAAAGACGTTACTTATTATAACCCAAGTGCAGGTAGCTCGGCTGGAGATATGATTTCTACTGCTGACGACTTAAATATATTCTTCTCTTCCTTGCTCGGTGGCAAATTACTGAAGGAACAGCAACTAAAACAAATGCTTACTACAGTTCCTACAGGAAGAGCAGGAATCGATGGATATGGTCTTGGTATCTTTGAAACTAAGCTTCCAAACGGCGTCTCGATATGGGGACACACAGGTGGCATTCTAGGGTTTTCTACTATTGCTGGAGGTACACTTGGAGGCAAGCATACGTTGGTCGTCAGTTTGAACAGCTTGGGTAGAGATAACAGTCCTAATCCTTTTAAAAATATTTTACTTGCTGAATTTAGCAAGTAGGCAAAAAGGAAAAACGGAAGAACGTTATTCTTTCTGTAGAACCATTGGAAACGATGGCGCATGAGATTTGGCTGCTCTATGTATTTGGATCAGTCGATATGTAGCAAGCGATTCCCTCTATTACGTTGAATAAAAAAAACTGATGTACTATTGATATTTGATGTACTGTGTTGTACGATGTAACCGCAGGAGGTAAAATATCATGAATGTCGAAGATTGGAAATCACAAATTAAGCGAGGAACACTCGAATTTTGTATTCTATTGCTAATAAAGCAGCGACCATATTATGGGTATGAAATCATAAGTAAGTTAGAGCAGTATCCTATTGTTTCTGCAAAAGAAAATACAATTTATCCTCTGCTTAGAAGATTATTGAAAGAAGAATATGTTTCTTCATCTTGGCAAGAAAGTACAGAGGGTTTGCCACCGAGAAAATATTATTCCATTACAGAAAAAGGAAACGAATACTTAAACGCTATGTCCTTAGAATGGGATAATTTATTAATTGCTATAGCAGAAATTAAAGGAGTGTGAAATTTTGGATAAAATTACGAATGACTATCTTGAAAAAATTGAAAAGTATTTGAAATCTATGTCCGATTCCGAACGTATGGACATTGTAAAAGAAATCAAAAGTGTAATGCTTGAATTGCAAAATAATGGTGTATCTTCTGAGCAAATCATCGAGCGGTTAGGAAACCCAAAAGAATTAGCGAAAGCATACTTAGGTGAAGCCATTTCAAAGAACAATAAATTTAGTTGGCGTAAATTCGGCGCTGTATTTGCATTTTGTAGCAGCTTTGCAGGCGTCAGCGGTATGTTTCTTCTACCTCTTATCAGTACTCTTTCCATCGCTTTAATGATTAGTGGAGTTATTACACCAATAGGCGGAATTATTAAATTTGTTGGGTATCTTATGGGATATGATATTGCCGGAATAACAATCGAAATGGGAGCATATACACCAAGCCCAATGCTGTTCTTACCTATTTCTATTGTGATTGGTGTGTTGATGTTTTGGCTCGGGAAAGTGTTATGGAAACTTACAATTAAATACATACACGCCATTAGTCAGAAAAAGAAAACATTGTATTAATAAAAAAGAACGGGGCGCGGCGGTCATTCATAGACCAACCGCACCCCGTTTTTACTAAAGCGTGTGTCACGCAGTAGAACGCTGATTTTGAGGGAAAAGGTATAAAACCTTTACCCCTCTCAAAACGCGCCCGGAAACCCGCGCTATACAGGGGCTTATGCACCCCTATCGCGTAACAATGCCCGCTGTTTCCGCTTGCGCTCGGCGGCTTGCTGCCGCTGTTACCCGTTCCCGGCAGTCCGGGCAGTATTTGACGCTGTTGGAAGCAGACGCAAAGGGCGCATGACAGATCGTGCAGTGTCGTTTGTCCTCCTGGCGAAAAGCTCCTCATAGAGCTGTGTATCTATCGGCAGTACGGCAGCGCGAAACCATGTGCAGAGCAGCGAATAGGAAATGAGCTGCGGGCAGATACATTCCTCGCCGTCGTCCAGTAGAATACAATGCCCGTCAATGCAGTTGCAGCACTCCTTTTTCACAAGCCCGTTTATGCGCCGGCTTTGGGGCGGCGTCAACCGCCTTATGCCGTTCATACCTCGTCAGCGGCAGAAATGGAAAGCTCGGCGTACTCCGCTTCGGTCAGCTTTTCAAGTTTTGTTACCGTGCGCTTTGGAAGCTCCAGCATATCTGCGTCCATGTAGGGCAGCGCGGCGTTGATATTGCCGACAAGCTCCTGTCTGCCGCCCTCGTTGTAAATAAGGTTTGTTTCCTCAACGGTAAATCTGTTCATGCTCATACCTCCAAATCTTGATTTTTCTTTCTTCCTGCCGCCTTTTTCGGGGTGGCTTTTTCTTTGTCCGTTTTAAGCTGCTCACGGATAGTGGGCTTGCGCTCCGGCTTCTCTGCCTTGCCGCGCTTTTTGTCGGCTTTGACTGCCGCCGCAAGGTCAATCTTTTGCAGATAATCGGTCGCGTGCTGCACATCAAACGCCGGGGCGGGCTTCTGTGCTGCGTCCCGTGCCTGTTCAAATTCATCAAGGGAAAGCGTTTCAATCTTGAACGGCTTTAGCTCATGCAGCGCCGGATCGCAGTCTCTGATGTTGTAACTACTACGGAACTGCCAACTGAGTTGAAAGATGACCTTAACTCACTTGCTAGTTGCATATCTGGTGCATCAGCCGCTGCAGAAGTCAAAGACATGTTGAGGAAGAGTGGTTTTAGTGAAATAGTAGTTGAATCTAAGGATGAGTCCCGTGAATTCATCAAGAACTGGATACCTGGGACTAATTTAGATGATTACATTCAATCGGCTATTATTAAAGCAATTAAGCCTTCACATAGAATTAGTCTTTAGAGATTAAGTTAACGGGAAACGATAGCTCAATAAAGCTATTGAAGGCAGTCGGATTCTTGTGATCGGCTGCCTTTTCTCAACTAACGAGCAGTTTAGTTGAAGATGAAGTGCGGTGAACCGTATCACAAATAGTGGTAAAGCAGAGAATGATGATAAAGGTTGAAGCGGCGTTGATCAATATGCTGTTGGGAGCATAAGTTGCTGGATTAAATTTATGTGGAATGTCCAATACGGATGGTTCGAAAATAAGATGTGGCAGGTTCGCTTAACCAAATATTTGAGTACTTTTTTGCGTTGTTCGTAAGACCTAAACGCTTATTCTGGTCCTATGATAAAATACTACTGTGAAATTGCCATTTATATAATGACTGAATGCTCTGTTAAGTGAATGTTTAATCTTGTGTATAGCCTGACTGATCCCCAACAAATAGCGGCCAGGCTGACACCTCGAGAAATAGATTTGTTGTTTGGCATTAATGAAAGTAGCCCAAATGTACAATGTTTGGATAGGGAGCAGGTGCATTAGCCGAGATTTTTGCTAGCGGTTTCTATGATATAGAAGGTGTCCACCGTTTAGTCATCCAGCCGAAAAGTATATTAAGTGAATTTAGGACCGTCAGGCATGGATTTCTTTTTGTAATTCGTGGAGAGGCTAGAATGTGTGTGAATGGAACGTCTATGAATTACATCCAGGATCAGTATTTCATGGGGCTCCAGGCATGCAACTGGACGCGCAAGTTATAGGTCAATCAGAGTACGAGTACTATTTACTGTTTTCTAGATTTGACAAGTTAGACGAAGTATATAGCGGTCATGAATGCGACTCTCATTTCAAACTGGAAGCGGGAGCAAATCCGAGAGTGCTAGAATTACTTATCATGCTCCATCAGAATGCCAATACACTTAGAGGTATTGGGAAGCTTCGTGTCAAGGAATTATTTTTTAGCGTCATGCATCATGTTCTGGTGAGTTACAAGCATCGAGAGAGTGGCAGTTCTCCAAGTGAAAGGGTGATAGAGGAGGCTCTTGCATACATAAACAGGCATTATATGAATCCGTTGACAATCGACGAGTTGGCTGAGCTGCATGCAATGAGTCCCAAGCGCTTCTCATACTTCTTTCACAAATATACTGGGCTTTATCCAATCGACTATGTTATCAATTATCGTATGGAAAGAGCTAGTGACTTACTTAAAGTAGGCAATTTCCCCATCCGCGATATTGCTATCAGTGTCGGTTATGCCAATCCGCTATATTTCAGTAGAGTGTTTAAAAAGAAGTTTGGTGTGTCTCCCTCCGCATACACACATAAATTAGATAATCATACATATTGAGTTTCTGATTTATGTATTACGCCTGCAATCTGGTGATGAACCTGGAGTGCAGGCTTCTTCCCTTTTGTTTCATTCTTTCCTTCCTGTTTCACCGTAGCCCTATCCTACATGTCGGCTAAATCATCATTCAGTAAACCTGGATTAGATAATAATGCATATAGCATTTGTGATTTGTTCATTTGCATTTGTTGCAGACCTTGCTACACTATATTTTGATAATGAGAATCATTATTAACTAGTCGCCTTCTAGAGCCAGCATCTGATCAGAGTATTTCCTGGGCGCAAAACTATTTTTACTATATAGGAAGGGTTGGTAGTATTGACTGTAAATAGACAATTATGTATTGGATTAGTCTTATCTGCTTGGTTGAAAGGAGGCGACTGGCGGCGCCCAGACAGCGGTGTGGAAAAAATGGGTTCAATTGATCCTTACATTGATTTGGCAAAGATGGCGGAGAAGTCAAAGCTCGATTTTCTTTTCAGGGCGGATTATCTTTATGTTAGCCCACAGATGCTCGGCGATTCCGCTAATTTTGGTAGCCCTGACCCTACTATGATATTTGCAGCGATTGCTCGTGAAACCGAGCGGATCGGGCTAGTTACGACTATTTCTACGACTTTTAATCCACCGTATGTTGTTGCTAGACAGCTTCAGTCTTTGCATTGGCTGAGCAATGGACGTGCTGGCTGGAATATTGTCACTTCTATTGAAGGTGCCGAAAATTTCGGTGAGTCACCTATGCCTTCACCCCAAGAAAGATATGCGAAAGCAATTGAATTTACTGATGTCGTACGCAAACTCTGGGAGAGTTTTCCGAGTGAAGCCATTGTTATTGACCGTGAGTCAGGCATGTTTTCTGATAAGGATAAGGTTTCCCCAATTAATCATTCAGGTGAGTTTTTTAGTGTTAAGGGACCACTTACTTTGCCTGCCCATAAATCGGGACCAATTCCTTTATTTCAAGCAGGTGCGTCGGATACAGGACGAAATTTTGCCTCTTCAATAGCAGATGCTATTTTTGCAGCGATGCCAGACCTTGAATCGGGAGTGGAATTGCGAAATGATCTGAGAAGAAGAGCTATGGAGCATGGGCGTGATCCGGACGCCATAAGAGTTTTGCCAGGTTTATATTTTTTCTTGGCCGAAACTCGCGAGGAAGCCCATGAATTACATAAGGCTGCACATGCACATTTGACTATTGAGCGCAGACATGCATCGCTTAAATCTGTGCTGGGTCTTGATTTGAGCAGCTTTGCTTTGGATCGTCACGTAACTTCCGATATGCTTCCCGATCCGAATCAGCCAGTCCGCAGCCGAACACATGCTGAGCTGTTGCGCCGATATATTACAAAACATCAGCCTACAGTGGAAGAGGTATTGGCAAGGCCGGAGGTTGTCGGGTCTGCTCACTGGGTTTCCGTTGGAACGGTTGAGGACGTATTGAACGATATTATTGAGCGGTTTGAGGCTGGAGCTATTGACGGATTTATAGCTATTCCGGGCGGTTCAGAAAAATCTTTGAAAATATTTTTTGAAAAGCTGATGCCGCAGTTGGTTGAAAGAGGTTTGTTCAGAAGTGTATATACGGGTGTCACCCTGCGTGAGCATTTAGGGATTAATATTACTGATTGAAGCCAGACGTTATTTTAGGTTCAACCAAGTTCCCAAAAGAAGTGCTGAAAAAGTTGCAATTAAAGATTAATCTGCTCGGACTAACGACACGCTTATAACAAAATAAAATTTGAGGTGGATTATTCATGTCTTCAACAGCAGAAACACAGCAAACAAAAGTGATTAAAACTACTCCAATATTAATTTCTTTCTTAATTGCTGGTTTCATTGGATTGTTCAGTGAAACGGCTTTAAACATGGCTCTCGGGGATTTAATTCAATTATTTTCTATTAGTTCTTCCACGGTTCAATGGCTGACAACAGGTTATTTATTAACCTTGGGGATATTAGTTCCTGTCTCGGGTCTCTTACTTCAATGGTTTAGTACACGTCAAATATTTATTGTGTCATTGATTTTTTCAATTATTGGGACACTAGTCGCAGCTCTTGCACCAAGCTTCGAAGTATTAATGTTTTCTCGAGTGATTCAGGCTATAGGTACGGGATTATTGCTGCCCCTGATGTTTAATTCGATCTTATTGATTTTTCCCATCAATAAGAGAGGTGCAACAATGGGACTAATAGGGTTAGTCATTATGTTTGCACCCGCAGTTGGACCCTCAGTCTCAGGATTAATTCTTGAAAAACTAACTTGGCATTGGATTTTCTGGGTTTGTTTACCGTTTCTAATTCTTGCGTTGGTATCGGGTATATTGTATATGCAGAATGTTTCGACCATAACTAAACCCAAAATTGATATATTATCTATTATCCTATCTTCGATTGGTTTTGGCGGAATCGTCTATGGCTTTAGCAGCGCGGGTGAGAATGGCTGGGGAAGCACGATTGTGATTACGATGATTATTATAGGCCTTGCTGCACTTACCTTGTTTTCTTTGCGACAATTAAAAATGGATGAACCGATGCTTGATTTACGTGTATTAAAATATCCAATGTTTACTCTAGGTTTATTGGCCGTATTTATTTGCTTCACGGTAATAATGTCCACGATGATTTTGTTGCCATTATATTTGCAAACAGGGCTAGCATTGACTGCATTTACCGCGGGGCTTGTTTTGTTGCCAGGTGGTGTGCTGAATGGATTAATGTCCCCGATCACAGGTCGTATCTTTGACAAATTCGGACCAAGAGGACTTGTTATACCTGGATTTGCGATCATGTCTATCATGTTATGGATCATGTCAAACGTCACCATTGAAACGCCGGTTAGTATGGTGATTGTGATGCACTCCATTCTATTTATAGGTGTATCGATGGTTTTGATGCCTGCTCAGACAAATGGACTAAATCAATTACCGAAAAATCTTTACCCAGATGGTACTGCTTTAATGAATACATTACAGCAAATGTCGGGAGCAATTGGCACTGCAGTTGCGATTACGATTATGTCCGCTTCTCAGAAAAGATATATGAACAATATGACTGATCTATCTGACCCTTCTTCAATTGGAGCTTCATTAACAGCGGGAGTACAGGACTCCTTTATATTCACTCTAATTATAGCTATGGTTGGTTTAATTATTTCCTTCTTCATCAAATCTTCTCGCGTTAAATAGGGCTTACTGAATAATTTAAAACTCTTATTTCACGGCTCAAAACAAAAACCAGTGGTTGACATCATAATGCGAGGATTATTTAAATGAAATTCCTGGGTATTTATTTACAACATATCCCAAATATATTATGCTTGTCTCAACATTAACGGTAGTACCATAGTGCAATCCGATGGCATCGATGACAAAGACCTTACTGGCTTAGCTGGTGAGGTCTTTCTTTAGGCGGGAATGGATTGAAGTTTTCACAAAGAATAGGTAAAACTTTGTTTTGAGGTTTTGTTTTTTTGATAAAAAATGTAAGATGAAGACTTGTTTTTTATACGATAATATCATACATTTATGTCAACGTCAAAATATAACAATACGTAAATCACGAGGAGATGGTTGAACTTGACCTTGAATCAGTACCGTATATTGGCTGATGAGATAGGGGGAGAGAATGGACAGAAGATATTAGAGCTTGTTAACCAGTTGGAAGAGGCGAGGGGAATTATTGCAGGTATGAAGTTCCCGCGTGTTCTTGGTAATAAAGAAGTTGCAGACGCCCTCGGAGTTGACCCTAAGAATATGCATCATACACGAAAAACTCGCTTCTTCCCTGATCCCGACTTTATTGTTGGATCTCGTCCATTTTGGTTCGAGACCACAATTCAGGTCTATCAGGACAAGATTGAGGAGTGGCGCAACAAAAAGTAGATAAAAGGTCTAGGGGGAATTTGGTGGAAGCATTTTGGTTTATGCTTTGTTCAATGATTGAAACGCTGGCCATTTATTCATTGATAATGTCGTTGTTTAGATTTAAAACATCCGAGTACATATGGCAAGCATTATTCGTGATGCTGTTTGCAAATTTACAAAGTTTTATTTTACGTAATGAACTTTCACTAGCTTTTGTTGCACCATTAATTACCATCGTAATATTCATCTTTTTGTTTACGACGGTCATTAAAGTACCAGTATTATGGTCAGCGACTTGTACAATACTTGGTTATGTATTGTACGCATTAATTCAAACCGTTTATGTTATGGCCCTCTTTGAGTCAGTCGAGGAGGTTCAAACACCAGGAATCGATGCATACGTGCTTCAACTAATTTCAGGTGCCACAGCCTTATTATTATCTTGGTTAATGTATAGGTTTGGAATTGGATTCTCGTTTGATTTTGAAAAGTTGCGATTCAAATTCGAGCATATTGTAATGACGGTTCTCATTGTTACAGTTCTACTTCTGGTTAGTGTGGTTTTCTATTACAACCGAATTTGGATTAATATCATTTTTTTCGCTACTACTTTTGGGCTGTTCATTTATTACATGATCCGAACAGAGGAGAGTGTTACGAATGATGATTGAAACCGCAGCTCTTAAGATCGCAGAGGGAATCAAAAGACAAGTCCCAGAACATAAATCCTCAGTAAATGTTCTTAAGCATGCCATAGCTATTGTACTAAACATCGTACTAATAATCTCTTTTACATTGATCGCTTCATCTATAACTGGAAACACAAAACAGGCATTAACCGCATTACTGGGATTTGCACTTCTCAGACAGTTCTCGGGCGGGGTTCATTTAAAAACGGGGGCTTGGTGCATTATTGTTACAACAGTTTTGTTTACGGGGATATCGTTCATCGAACTGCCAGTGTTGTATATTCAGATATTTAATATTATCAGTCTCTTGCTTGTCGGCATCTTTGCTCCCAGCAGGATTGAAAAGCAGTCCAGAATACCGAAGGTTCATTACTCTAAACTAAGAGTCATCAGTAGTCTGATTGTTGTTTCAAATATTTTGATTCAATCTCCAACGCTTGCAGTTTGTTTTTTTATCCAAGCTTTGAGCTTGATTCACTGGAAAGGAGGTGAACTTCATGACACTGATCAATAAAGCTAAACGCAGCACTTTTGCTGCTATTGCTTCCGCTTTGACGTTGGTTGCAGTATTTTTCGTAAATGTCGCTAGCCCTGTTTATGTCTATAGCGGTGATACACCTGAAGAGTTGTTGAAATAAATTTAGAATGGGGCTGATTCAATGCAATATCTGTCTGTTACACGGGATATTGATGGAGAATCAGGAATTGTAAATCTCAGTATTGTTAAGCAGGATAAATGCACCAATTAAGTTTTCAGCACCAAATAACCATTACATAAAAAGAAGAAACCTCCTTGATGTACAGAGGCCACTGAAGAACCTGTGGTTTTGACAGAACAGCTAAGAGAGCACGAAACAAAAGACGGCCCTTATCCCGATTTTTGGGGATGGGGTCGTCTTTTGCTGTTTAGGAGGGCTTTATCCGTTCCTCGGTCATGGCAAGATGCGTTTTGTATCAAAAGAACGATGTATCCGCGCTCTTGTGACCGACTTTTGCATCTTGGTCCTCTGAAATTCGCAACTGTTCAAGGTCTTGTAAATCCTGATCCAATGTGCAGACATAAAAAAAACGCGGCATCCTTGGGTGTCCCGTAGTGGTACAATGAGTATTGGCCGGTTACCCGGTCTGATGGACGCGCAGAAAGACAAGGAAATGGCGCAGTAGCGGCATGACGTAACCATCCGGCGGTACGCCGGGACTTGTGGACATTTTGTCCACAAGTGGCGCGGGTTTTGGGGAACCCCAACAAGCAATTTTGTGCACATTTGAATTGCTTGCGGGTACAGTGGTAAGCGGATAATGATATCTACATATCAGTCAGAAGGTGTAGTCGTTTTGCTTGCCAGGCTCTTAATTATCCGAATATACTTAAAAACAGTAGATCACCGAATAATCAGATTGGTTGATGATAAATTTACGCACAGACTGTATTCAATAACTATTTATACATAGCGAGGACAAAATGATTAAGTTAGCAATTTGCGACGATGACATTTCGGTGTGCAATTCAATTGAAGATATGATATGGAAAATGGAGCTCGGCAACCTATCTCTGGACGTATTCGGTAGTGGTGCTGAGTTAATGGACTATATGAATACAACCGAAGAGCGATTCAATATCTATTTGTTGGATATTGAAATGCCGCACACCAGCGGAATTGAAACCGCCGCCTGTATTCGGAAAGCAGACCGGGACGCCCTTATTGTATTTGTTACCAGTCACAAGGAGTATGTTTATGAGGTTTTTAAGGTGCTTCCGTTCCGATTTTTGTGCAAGCCAGTGCAATTTGATGCTCTGAAAGTCGTATTGCAGGACGCAGTTGAGCACATCCGGCGAGAAAACCAGATTTTCTTTTTTCAGATAGGCCATGAAAAGCGGCAATTGCCGTACCGGGAAATTTCCTATTTTGAGGGAGCCGGGCGAAAAGTGCGCATTCACAGCATAGGGGGAACCGTGGAATACTATGAGCGAATTTCAAAGGTCGCGGACACGCTGGACGCAAATCTGTTCACCCAAATTCACGCATCTTATATTGTAAATATGGAGTGTATCCGCGTAATCAGACAAGACGAGGTGGAACTTGCCGGAGGTGTAGAGCTGCCGGTGAGCCGTAAATACCAAATAGTATTGAAACAGGGTCATATATCCTTTCTCAAACGGCGGGGAGGTTTCCAATGAACATTTTTCCGTCAATTGATTTCGTATATCTGTTTTTGCTGCAATTCATGTTTGGACTTGTGGATATGGTATTAGTCGCTCGTTTGTACGAACGTATTTATGGCCGACCTGCCATTAGCAGAAACAAAATATTTGCTCTGGCTCTTGGATTAGGAGCAATAACCGCCATCGTGTGGCGGCTCATTTTGGCGCATCATCGGCCGACCTCCACGCCGCCTGCAACATTGATCAGTAGTCTCCTTTTGTTGCCTCTTTTTCGTGAAACAAACCGAAGAAAAAAAGTCCTGTTCAGCCTTGTGTTGTTTGTGGTGGCCTGTCTTTGGCTTTCCGCCTATGATTTGGTTGTAACGCCAATGCCCAATAAAAACAATTGGCTTATAGAGGTTATGTACCACATGGGCTTCTGGCTTATACTTGAGGCAACAGGATATATTGGCCGCAAGAGGCGGCAAGTGGTTCCGCCCTCTATATGGGCACTTCTCACAGCTATCTCGGTCATCAGTATTCTGGTATACTTTGGGATGTTTGATCACATTATGAGCCGTGAAGGGCCTTATGCTTACACGATTGAGATCGTGGTCATGTTGGCTTTATTGTTTATTAACATTGCGCTGTTTGTGCTATTCGACCGCTTTGCCGCTTTTACCGAGTCCGACCGTGAACGGCACTTACTGGAGCAGCAGTTACAACTGCAAAACAAGCACTATCAACAGTTGGAGCGGCTCCACAGCCAAATACGCACCATACATCACGATGTGCGAAACCACCTAAACGCTGCGGCGACACTCGCCACGCAAGGGGATCAGGGAGCTTTGGAGCATTATCTGTGGGAGGCTTCCTGTCAGATCGGTCACTACGAACAAGCGGTGATGACCGGCAATCCCACCTTAGATACGATTCTGAACATAAAAATTGCAGAATTGAAGCAGTCCAATATCACCATGGAAACAGATGTCCATGTGCCTGCGGATTTGAAGCTCACGTTTGATCAGGCGTCTACTATTTTTGGCAATTTGCTTGACAATGTACGAGAGGCTTGTGAAAAATTACCGAAAGAGAGGCGTTGGGTGCGTATTGTCTTGGCCTATGTCAATCAGTCGTTGGTCATCAGTATCGTAAATGCAACAGCAGAAGAAGTCGGCGCGTGGGAAGGGAAATTTCCGGTATCAAGCAAGACTGACCGGACGAGTCACGGCTTGGGGCTTAAAAGTGTGCTGCAAAAGGTGGAACCGAACGGATCATTGTGTATTAAAAGTCAACCTGAGTCTTTTACGATAGAAATAGTGCTTTATGGCCTATAAACCAATTTTAACGAGTACAGTGTTCAATTTTGACAACATCAATAAATCCTCCTTGTGGTGGCGCTATACTGTTTATAACAAAAACAGGCGACGCAAGGAGGATATTTTAATGAAAAAATTAGCTATATCAATATTGGTTATTTTCATGGTAGCAACAACATCAGGCTGTTCACTTAGCGCACAAAGGATTGTTGAGCGATCAGTTCAAAAAGCTGTGTCTGAGAGTATCAATGAGGCGACAGATGGGGCCATATCAGATTCTATCAGTCAAATTACAAGTCAGGCTGTCGCAGAAGCAATAGCCGCCAGTGATTTTGGAGCAATGGTTGAATTTGTTACGGCCACAGTCAATGAGGCCATGAATGAAGCCATGAGTGAGATGAATTCCGATTCCATGCGAAATATAATGGCCGAGGACATTCGTGAAGCAATGGCAGATGTTGACTATGATGATTTTGACATGACCAAAAAACAGAAAATTGAGATATGGTCGGCAGATGAAAGTCAGTTGCTCCGCACGATTACCGACAACCGTGAAATTATAGACTATGTTAGAAATGAACACATGGAAGATTGGCGGTTTTTCAGCGAAATTCCTAAAGATGCAGAAGTTCAATATAAAATCGTATATTGGCGGGAGACTACAAAAACGGCTGTGAACCCAAATAGCAAATTAGTCATCAGTGCCCGCGATACCTTATATAAAACTTCCGATGGCAATTACTACATTCATACCGAAGTTGCTGGTATAGACATTGTACAATTGGTAGCATATATTCCAAAAGAAGTAGGCCAATTTTTAATTGGCGTTGCAGAAGGAAACGAGATTTTACTCCCTACTGAATAATAATGACCGAACTTGTAGAGCGTTAAGAAGTTGGGTCATATCTCCGCCGCGCAAGCGGAAAAGAAAAAAAACGTGCGGCGGCGGATGTTTCTCCATGCTGGTGATACCTTTATCATCTGCACAGGCAATGTAAATCTTCTAAATAGACGCGTCCCGCAGTTCTTTTGCGTGGTCGCGTTTTGTGCTGCCCTTTTTTCAGACAAGCCCTGCTACGTGTGGACATTTTGTCCAGAAGTGCGGTACTGTCCCGGCTGCCGATCCCCGCTATACTCCATTTCGATTTTGCGCGTTTTCCCAAAGAATCGAGATGGAGACTTTATCATGGTGAAAATCAATCTGCTTTTTTTATGTCCTCGGTTATCCGGGGGGTTCTTATATATAAAGAGAGACAGGGCTCCAACGAGGATGGCATGAAATTATAATAACGCCCAATGGACTTGGGCGTATAGTTGCCAACCTATTCTCTCAGTTGTTCCCACAATCGAGAGGTGGAGGAGATTATTAAAGATCTAGGGTTCCAAAAATCGAGTTATTACTAGGGTTTCTAAAAGTGACAGAGGTAATATCCAAGTTTTCTGGCAGAGAAAGCGAAACTTGAATAATCTTAGTCTCACCGGCGAACAAATTGTTATGGTTGTAGGAAGTGGCTGAACTTATTTTCTTACTACCGATAACAGCATGATCAAAAAAATCTAATGCACCCCATGCGAATCTGTCCGTAGGCTCTGCGTTAAGTGTTGCTTCATATTGGATTATGGCGAACTTGTGTCCTGATTCTGCAAGCATACCGGACGTTTCTCCAGGCTTTGAAGGGATGAAATCCGTGTAACTTACACTATTCACTTTTATTGTCATATCACCTTTCGTAGCAGTTTCATTGAGCTTGAGTTTCAATGGTGTTTGTGGTGCGCTTGATTGATTAGAACCTAATTGGGGATTTGATGTTGTTTGTAATCCTTTTGTCTTTAATTCTATTTTCTTAGCCTTGTTATCGAATGAAGACACTTCAGCATTTAACATCTCAGCAACCTCACGAACCGGAAGGTATGTGGTGCCTTTATATACAATCGGGTCTGATTTGAGGGTTTGTTTTTGACCATCCACCACAAACGAGAATTTGGATAGGACGGCTTGAATAGTTCCAGGGGCAGCTGCTGCAATTGTTACGGATCCGATCATCATACCGAGCGCTAAAGTGGCGACGGTTTTAATGATTTTTTTGTTCAAAATGATACATCTCCTTTTTTAGTCAAGTATAACACTTATTACGGAAGATTTTGGATGGGGTTTTATATTTTGGGAGTAGTTTTTATATAGAGAGAGTGGGAAGGGTCATGCACTTCATAGATTAGACAAAATTGAGAACCGCTCAAACATGGCTCTGGCGTATATTTGCCGGGGCTTTTGTTTTGGGAGTAGCTGCTTTTATTATGTCTGCTGGGCTTATGCGAACACCGAAAATACCAGACTAGAGTATCTTATATATTATCCTTGTCCTTGCGGTAGGACTAACAACCGGTTTGCTAGTTTGGACCGTAGAGGCAATTCTACAAGGCATCCTTGTTAAAGCCCTTTGCTGTATTGGGTCAATAAGCTGTAAAGCAACCTGTAAAGGCGGTGAGTGATCGTGAAAAAGGTATGGATTGATGCAGGTCATGGCGGTAAAGATTCCGGCGCGGTCGGAAATGGGTTGAAAGAAAAGGATATTGCGCTGGATGTATCCTTGGGTGTAAAGAAACGTCTGGAAGATAATTATGACGGTGTGCAGGTGCTGCTAACCAGATCCACAGATGTTTTCTTGGAGTTATCTGAACGAACCAAAGCGGCAGATAAAGCTGGAGCTGATATTCTTGTTTCTGTCCATTGTAACGCTGGGGGTGGAGCCGGTGGTTTTGAGACTTTTAGATATATCAATTCACAGCCGGCATCTGTAGCTTTACAGAATGTTCTTCACAAGGAGATCATGGTCGCATTAAAACCATTTGGCGTGATCGATCGGGGGCAGAAAGCAAAGAACCTGCACATGGTTCGCGAGAGCAAAATGCCAGCCGTATTGACAGAGAACCTGTTTATCGATGTGGCTTCGGATGCTGCCAAGCTTAAGCGTCAGGAAGTCATTGACGCACTGATTGAGGGGCATGTACAAGGTATAGCTAAGTATCTCGGACTAAATAAAAAGGAGGGGAAACCAGTGACAAAGGAAAGAGATATTAATATTGTGAGTCCTTGGGCCGAAGCAGTGTGGAAAGACATGACTGATAAAAAATATTTTGATGGTAGTCGTCCAGGCGCTCCGATCACACGGGAAGAAATGGCGATTGTGCTAAGTCGAGTTATAAATAACCTTTCTCATAAATAAAACATAGACTCTGCTGGCTTAGGCTGGTGGGGTTATTTTATACATAAATCATCCTGAAACCATCCCTAAAACCGCCTTCATAAATGTTAGGATGTATTACCATAATTAAAGAACATACATTATTGATTGCGGTGAAGGGTTTATGCAAACGCGAAAAGAAAAAGAACTCTTTGATAAAGAGTTCAAGAATGTATCTGATCGTATAGCTGCGACTAAAGCAGAAATGAAAGAGAAGTCAAAAAACAGGACCCTTATTCGAAATAAATAGCGATGGGAGATACGATAGCATCTCCTTTTTTTATTGATTTCATTTCACAAAGCACTAACTCGACCACTTCATTAACTCCTCGAGATAATTCAATGAAATTTCCGTCCTCTTTAAAAATATTAGTTTCGAATGATTTAAATATTTTAGTTACCCTACCTATTAAAGTTACCTGTATACTGGAGCCCTCGCCATATTTGAAATTAAGCTCACTGCTACTTTCTCTAAGATAATCGGACTAAAGGAGCGATGTAACCACCTTGCTTTAGATACAACTGAGTAGGGAGTATAGAAGTCAAATATTTTAATATAGTATCAATGGCTCTGATACCTCGTTCTACTGCAGGTTCGAGGCGTTGATTTTGCTTACCTTTGCTCTGTTTTGGTGTGGTAAGGTTTTCGGTAGTAAGCGAAATTATAGCTCGCATAGAATCGGAATTTGTTAAATTTTTTAAATAATCTAAATCAAACAAATTGAAAGTCGACTTTATTTTCACATAATTACCTATTTGTTCTTCTCCGCTTGTAGCATCGGTTATAATATTTAATAGCTGTTTTTTGTTAAGGTATTCTACAAAATCATCAAGGGCGTTATCATGTAACTGTTTAGAGATGATTTCTTTTCCAGCGTCGGTTTGGGTTAAAGAAACTGTTTCCTCATAATGATTGTTACCATTATATTTGTACAGTAATTTAGCACTTGGTGATGAAATGATAAATGGGATATCGACACTACCACTATTAGTTGATTTTGAGGTTGGTAGTGGTAATATAAGGTTAAAAGATGCATCACCAGAAGCAATTACAGAAATGAACAATATACTTAACTCGCAGTTGCAAACCAGAGCTACTTCTTATCCAACACCTTACACATACATGAAGAACGAAGATCGGTCTTTGAGTGAAAAATTCAACGCAGCAACTAAAGCAGCTTTTGCAGCATCCTTTGCCGCTTGGGCGCAAAACTGGACAATAGGTTAGCAAAAAGTTGTTGCTGCTGGTGTAGCTGGATACGGAGCGTATTATTTTCTGAATTCTACTACAGAAGATATATATACGTTTCTTAAATACTATTATAGAGAATTGGGTCCTGGTTTTTTTGATAATAACGGTAATTTTGTTGGAGATTACGAAATCAAAAAAACAATTAGAGTCACAACAAACAGCAACGGAACTGGCGGATCGTATGATGAGGATATTAGACCCTCTTCAATAGTAATACCGATTTGGTATTGAAATGAGATGATTTGATGTGAGAGCATACTTTATTTATGAACAATCGAGTTTTGTTAAACCTTTACTACATTCGTTTGTCTTATTGATCGTGGTTTTTATAGGTGACTTAATCACACGGATTAAGGGTGTAAGAGGAAAGGTTAATAACAAAAAGGAATGAATTACCTACAGTTTTTAATGAAAATTTAAGTAGATAGTGCAATAGGAACTGACCACACGGTGTAAGACAAATCAAAAAACAGCCCCTACCGGCTTATATGCTGGTAGGGTCTTTGATTGTTATAGATGGTTACCACCTTGCAATAACTATGCCTATTGTAATTAAGCTGATACGATTGATACCACAGAAATCCACGATTAGTGGCTAATGAATTTTAATTATTTTCTTTTATTCGCGAAACACTTTGGATCCAATCTTTCCAGGCAGCCGGATCAGCAGTAATTCCATCATCTAAGATTATTAAACTGCTAAGAAGACCCCCGATTTCATCGGCTTTTGTTCTCTTATAATACTCTTCCAAGAAATCAACCATTGCATTAAAAGCCTCTAATTCTGATAGCGACATTACTTCTTCACCTGCAATATTTAATATTTTTTGTGGTGGTTTTGTAGGTTTGCTGAGACCACTCATATCATTATAGGGTCTTGGAGTAGGGTTAAGTCCACCATTTATAATTTTATTATTTCTTGCTTGTACCCATATTTGTGACCCATCGTCTCTATTTTTCGCGTACCAATCGTTACCATACTGATCTTCACCTAAATAATTATCCTCATTTGCTGTATTTAATAATTCTTCGCGATTCTCGGCTGTATCCTCAGTAAAATGTCCATCACTATCTCTAAAAATATGACCTACTCTTTTTTCATCAATTTCAATATCATTGTTTATAACCGATACACCAGTACCGTCCCAAGTGTAATCATTTATTTTTGTATTTGTTATAATGCCATCGGCATTTGGCAATGGCACAACAACTGTTTTATCCTTAATCGTTGGCTTAGGGATATCCCAATCTATCGGGCCAGTGTAAACGTCTTTGCCTAGCTTATATTGCGTACCGTCCCACTGTAACGCTTGCCCCGCATTTGGTACACCTTGAGCTACTTTGGGTACAAATGTAGGTGTTGGTATAAGTATCTGCGGATTGCCTGCCCGATCACGTTGTAACATGCTATCAATCGACGGATCAATCCATGTGTTTTGTGCCTGTGTAGATGCAGGTATTACTGCTTTAAATTCAATTTTGTCATTAGGCCAATACGGATTTATAGCACCATTCATTAATGCAACTAAAGCAGTCAATGAATTATTAGATCCTAAATCTACATTTTTTCTAATTTGCCATTCAGATACCGCAGGTGCTGATAATCCTATATATCTAAAAACCCCAGCATTATCGTACACTCTAGACAAAGTAACTTGTCTCGAACCGTTATAACCTTGCCAATCTCCTCCGTTAGACCTCAGTACAATATATCCGCCTACATAACTACTGCCGTTATAACTTGCATTCTATTCCAACCTTTCAGACCCAGAGTATTTAAAAGTGCCTGTAGGAGTATTAACCACATAATTTACATTTGCATTAGCTGTATCAATCATCTCTGGAAACACAGACTTCCAAAAATTAACCACATCCTGAGACAAAGAAACAGCATAACTACCCGCTGCATTAGCAGCTTCTATCGACAATCTAAATGACTCTTTAACTGTTTCTTGTGCACCATCCTATACCCTCTGTGCATGTGCATGGATCTCATCACTATACTCTGTGTAACCCAATACACCTGCAGTACCTGCCAATACCAACGCAACGCCCACGTATGCACCTGCGCCGATTTCAATTCCTGCAGGTATGGCCAAACCCGGATTTGCTTTTGCTTTGGGTTGGAAACTAGCTGAAAAAAGTAGAATGAACAAGCAGAAGATAGTGAGAATTTTTTTGAAAATAGAATTCATGTATCTATTACCTCCCATAACATGTAAATAATTACTTGATTTTAACTTTTTATAGTGCTTAAGTCTAGGTGTTTATTTACACTTCATATGGGGCCTTAAGACAGGTGCTCAAGATATTATTTGAAGGTAGAGTTGATTTGTGGAATAGTGTTATAAATTGATTGTTTTTACAATATTCCCGTTTGCCGGTGCAGATTGTTTTTTCACAGGATCTCCTCAATGTACTTTATTTTAAAAAATGCTGAAACAGCTTATTTGTTAAAAGAGTTTGTTTTACATTTTAACTCTATTACACGACTCACATGCTTTATATCCGCAAGAGGTATATATATCACACCATTATCATTTCGCAGCTTCACCCGATCCGTGCAAGCCTCTGGTATTCCCTCATGTACTTCTCCGTCAATCAGGCGGATTGTTAGCTGCTGCTTCTTCTGTATGGCTACCTTTATTTCTTTATTCCACATTAGTATTTCTCCCTTAAATGCTCTGAAGCGAAAATAAACAACCAGTCACCGGTGGATTTCCGACGACTGGCTGCTTAAACTTGCAAGGTGTTTTGATCCCTGTCTCACAAACCGGGGTCAGTCCCGTATTCCTGCGGCTCTTTATTATCTTATTCTTACTAAGACAGGCTTACTCCGGAAAAAAATTAGAGTTTGTATCCAACTACCATATCACAGTATATGTTCCAGAAAGCCAAGGATAATTGTAATTAAAAACCTTTACATAAAAGGTTCCTGTAAGATTCTTAAAGGTTGCGGAATCAGATTTGGTTCCGCTCAATACCTTATTGGCATATAGACCTTCATCTTTATATAATTCGACTGCCACAAAATTATCAATACTAGGTTCATCATTCACTCCAGGGTTAGAGTATACAGTAATTGTACCATTTGAGAGCGTAAAAGCACTAGAACGTATATTAAAATTCCAACTTCCTGTTCCAAACGGTAGAACTTGACCAAATGAAACACCATCTTGATTGCTAGGTTGTCCGCTATTTGTGGCAATGCTTTCTGAAGCACCTGCAATACTACTGATGCTTGACAACATGACAGTAGAGATCAATAAGCACTTTAGTGTATTATGTAGTCTCAAAATCAAAAAACCTCCTTAAAAGGAATTATTTCTCAGTAATTATATCATCATTTTGCAGACTAATGAAGTTAAAATTCTACATAAAAATAGAGATTTATATAATACTTAAGTGGATAAAAATAGTCTTGATATGAATCAAGTGCCTTTGAAGATGAAGGTTGAAATAATAGCAGTGTTGGATAAGGTACATATGTTTGCATAGGGGGATAAAATGCTTCCTGATCTTGAGCGCAAGCTGCTGCGAATTTTGGTCAACTGATTTTACGATAATAAAATTGAATGTTGTAGGAAGGGAAGCTTAATTGGAACGCGAACTTATAAACAACACTCTTCTCATAGCCTAGAGAGTATTAAAGCTTAATTATTATTCAATAGGAGAAAAATAAGGATGAAAATTAATAGACTCGAACCGTATGAGGATCAGGCTTTAGATTTGATAGTAAAAGGAATAAAACTTGTTCTCGAAAAGCGAGAAAATAAGACTATACTGAATTTTTCCTCATCGATTGAAGAAACGAATACTGAAGTATCAGTTAATACAAAAATGAGTTCTGCTGATAGCGACTATTGATGCAAATAAGATTGTAAAATCAATGTATCGTGATTACAGGACGTCATTAAACACCACTCAAATTCATAGGTAGAAGTGATTAATATGACTTATTAAAAAATGAATTTCAATAGAAATCCATCATGATAAAGTTGCATCCTCGTAGGTGAATACCTATGGGGTTTTTATTTATTTGAGTAGCAGCATTTCATTGGTAATTCATTTAGCTTTTTTTGGATCACTATATTATATGGAAAGGTAGACTTGTCATGACTAAGAATAGAAAACTGGAACCATATGAAGAAGAGTTTTTAAAACTTATTGCGAAAGGATTTCAATTATTAATGGAAGAGAGGGAGCAGGAGTTAAAGAATGAGATTGCACAACAAGTTACAATCAATATCAAAGAAGATATTACTAATTCCTCTATTAAAAACGAGCACAATAATGAAGCAGAAATTCTTCCTCCTGTTTGTACAATTTCAGATGTAATGAGTTATTTTAGGCTAAGTAGATCAACTGTATCTAAGTTGATCAGTACTGGAAAGTTAAAAAGCTTCAAATATGGAAATAAACCACGTATCAAACGTGAATGGATATTGGAATATGAAGAAAGTCTTATAAAAGCTTCATTAAATAATGAAAAAGGGAGGAGATGATTATATGAAAAATGATCATTCATCTGAGCAAGCAATGAATAACTTGTATCATTTCTTGAACAGAGCTTTACTTAAGTATTTGGCTGGGCTAAATGAAGAAAGCGAAAGGAAGATAGCAACAAGAGAGCCAATCAGTAGTACTAAAGATACCTTATCGCATGAAGAGTTGCCTAACAACCTTACAGCAAAGAATATTCATCAATTTACAAGTATTAAGTTGAGAACAGTCTATGATCTCATGAATAAAAATCTTGAAATAGGAGGTATGAAATGACTCACGAACCATCTGACACTGTCACTGTGAAAGAAGAAGGGTTCATATTTAGGAAGCAAGATGAGAAGGAGACTGTGATTAGGTATTTTGATGAAGATGATATTATAAATATGAAGTAATGACTAAGACATTGATTTCAAACAAAGCCAATGATTTATGCTAAATTGCATAGGTTATCGGCTTTTTTTTGCGTCAGTTTTGCGTCAATCGCTAAAATTATAAAGAGAAGAAGTGCTTATGAAACAAGAAAGAACCCTTGCTACGCAAGGGTTCTTAGTGATGATCTGTAGTGGGCTCGAACCACTGACCCCCACCCTGTCAAGATGGTGCTCTCCCAGCTGAGCTAACAGATCATGAAAAATATGCAATTTCGAAAGACAATTTATATATTATCAGCTGTCTTCACAGGTGTCAATTGTTTTCTCGTTATAAAATCTGATAATCCGGTTCAGACTAAAGGAAAGCATGATTTTTCCAGAAGGAGAGAGGGTGCATGATGGTAAGAAAGCATCTGAGATTAAGTGGGATTGGAATTTGCACCGTGCTTTTGGCTGTCCCAATGCTCGGTGGGTGCAGTATTTCCTCAAGATCGTCCGTAGAGATGGAAAACCTACAAGCGCCAGCCGTACCTGTACTGCAAAATGTCTATGACCGTTCAGTCGATAAAGATGTTTATTCGTCTGGCCGGGGACGGGGAGAGAGACTGATTCCTGAACCGTCTCTAAAGCGGCAGGATAGTCTTCGAGATTCAGTGAAATAGTCGAGATTACCTCAACGGTAACAGCATGACAAAAAACCGTCGCCCGGAAAGAGCTGACGGTTTTGTGGTCTGCTTTCTATTCATCATCCCATTTGCGGGAATAACCTTTTTTGATGGTATAAAACATGGGGTAAATCAACAGTACTGAAATGACGACAGCCCAAAAAATAGTCCATCCCATATCCATGCCTGCTCGCCCGCTCCCTTCCAATAGTATACATTTCACTCTACTATACAGGAAAACAAAAATTTTGTATAATAATTCATCTATATCCGGCGAAGTGATGCAGGAAATTCCCCATATAAAAGAGGTGTTTGTATTGGCAGCAGAAATCATCAATGTTACAACAGAGGAGCAACTGCGTGAAGCGCTGGACATTCGTAAGGAAGTATTTGTGATTGAGCAGAAGGTACCGTTAGATATTGAGATCGACGAACTTGATAGTTTGGATGCCGACGCGCATCATATCCTGATTAAATACGAAGGGGAATATGCGGCAACAGGCAGGGTAACATATTACAATAAAGATTCAGCCAAAATGCAGCGTATTGCCGTACGGAAACCATTTCGTTCCAAAGGTCTGGGTCGTGTGCTATTAATGGCTATGGAGACTCAAGCTCGTGAACTAAAGCTGTTACATTCCGTGCTCGATGCACAATGCCAGGCGGAAGCTTTTTACAGTAAGCTCGGTTACGTTACCATTTCGGACGAGCCTTTTGACGATGCCGGGATACCCCATGTACGGATGAAAAAACAACTTCAATAAACGTAAAATTATAGCCATTCTAACTAAAAGACCCCGAATCAATGTTCGGGGTCTTTGTTAAGTCGATAGACGTTTTTCTTAAAATATCGGCATATTATCAAGGTTGTTGCTCGGGTCGCCATCGGCATTGGAACGAAGATGCATCTCATTGTCCCGCCCACGAAATACGTTCAGGTTCTTAATTTCATTGTTCTGAACCATTTGTTGAGCTGTCTTGTAGTCTACGACAGAGCCTGTATCGAGCTTCAGCTGTACAATGTCACCGTCACCGTTCTTACGTACGGCTATTACTTCTGCTTGTTGATCATTGTTCATTTGATATCGCCTCCCACACCTAGCTTCCCCGCTACACCCAGCATTCTATTCATGAACGGACTGGAATAAAGATATCTATCTGCTGTTACAACTCGTAAATACGTTGCTGTTCGAGAAATTGCATTGTATCCGTACGGCCCTCATAACTTCTCATTTCGTCGCCGTAATGCATGAGATAGATCTGTTTACGGATATGCTCCGGCAGGCTCAGCAGCTCTTCTAGTGTGGTGTGAACCGCACCATGGCCTTCGAGCTGACACTCATGCAATATAACTTCGCAACCGCGTTCGTTCACCAATCGATTTAGCAGTTCCGGATCAAAAATCATATCTGCGCTGTAAAAAATGCGGTCATTGAAATAGATGGAGAAACTGTCCTTCCCCGGGATATGCCGTGTCTGGATAAGCTCGGCCCGAATGCCCGGTGATATATCAACTGCTGTCCCTGGTTGAAGTGGACGGACATCAAATACATCATTCAGAGACGTGATTGATCCTTCCTGATACAATCCTCCACGCAAAGTGTTTTCCCATAACGGCATAACGAGCGCTTCAGCTATGTATAACGGTATTTTGCGGTTGTATTGCATTTTCATTCTGAACGCCAGTTCTTCTAGACCGCCAACGTGATCCGCATGAATATGCGTAATGAGCACAGCGTCCACAGACTCAAAGGATTGACCGAGACGATGAAGTGCCATAGGCGCTGTAACACCGCAGTCGAGAAGAAGGGTAAAGTCTTCGTCAATGATAAGTGCATTGTTATTAAAAAAAGACTTTGCGAAAGCACCACCGGTACCGAGCATTTGTAGTTTTAGTGTCAATAAACTCAACCTCCAGGCGATAATGATAATAGAGTAAGCTAATAGGTATATTTTAACGAATTCTCTGTATATTTACACGGATTATTATGTGTTTATCCTTAACTTAAAAAAATTGACCATTAATTACCTGTATCTGCGCAACTTTGTTTTTTACCTTGTAGTATACACATATAACAACTAGAAAAAGTAGCGGAGGGATGCGTTTATATGAAATTGAAATGGAAAAAACTAATGGCCTGCACACTTGTCCTTTCATTAATGGGCGGAAGCTCTTTGTTGTTTGCGGATTCCTTTAAAGAACATGTACGAGTATGGATGAATGGCCAGGAGCTGAAAGACGGGGGCTATCTGATTGAAGGCAAAACATACATTCCGGTCCGTGATATTAATGGTGCGGTACATTGGGACAAGGATAGCGGAAAAGTGATTATTATCCAGCCCAATGTGCATATTTTCCTGTTCAAAGGAAATACTGTTTTCGGGAACGTAAATAGAGGCAAACTGAAATTTAATGTGTTCAGCCAAATCGATACATTAAATGATAACATCCATTCGGTTAAAGTTGCGATCTCGGATCCGGCCGGAAAAGTGACGGATATACAGACCCAGGAAGTCAAGAATAGTAAAGATAATTTCTGGTTCCGTACGGATGACTTCACTTATGATTTCAACACAGTCGGTAAGTATTCCGTCGGCTTTTACATCAAGACTTCAGCTGAATCCAGCTTTGTAAAAGTGGCTGAAAAAGTAATTACAGTTTTGAATTAATGTGTTGGTGTTGGTAAATTGACCTAGTTATTTTTCCATGTTACCATACGGGAGTAGATAATTTTAACTGAAGTGAGGTATTACTCAATGAGCGATCACAAACATGAACACGGAGATGCATGTGGCTGCGGTCACGATCACGATCATGAGCACGACCACGACCATGAAGAGTTTGTGCTTACTTTGACGGACGAGCATGGCAAAGAAGTGGAAATGGTACTCGTAGAGACATTTGATGTTAACGAGAAACTGTATGCACTTCTTCTTGAGCGTGAAAATCCGGGAGCAGACGGCGTCATTCTTCGTATGGAAGAAGAGAATGAAGAAATGGTTCTTTACAATATCGAAGATGAAGAAGAATGGAATGCGGTTGAAGCAGCTTATAACGAGCTGGTAGCAGCTCAGGAATAGTATATGTTAGACGTAAAGACCCCAGTGCAACGCACTGGGGTCTTTGATCTCTCCCGCCTTTTTTAGAAGATCGGGTCGGCCTCAACAATGACCTTAACGTTTTGAATGCTGCGGTCCTCTGGTCCTTTAACCGGAAGTCCGACATCTACGTGGTCAATAATATAATCGATGTTATCTTGGGAAATAACCTCGCCCGGCAGGAGAATAGGAATACCCGGCGGATATACATAAATGAACTCCGCAATAATCCGTCCTGCAGATTCCTTGAACGGAACAACTTCTGTATCGCCATAAAACGCGTCCCGAGGGATTAGAGAAAGCTGAGGAATTTCCGGGATTTTAACGATCAGCTCATTAATTTCGTTTACGTTATTATAAGTCTTGGACATATGCCGGAGAGCGGTGACTAATGTTTCAATGGACTCCGTTGTGTCTCCAGGTGTGATCAAACACAAAATGTTGTACATATCACTGAGTTCGACCTCTATGTTGTAGTGCTCACGAAGCCAGTTCTCGGTCTCATATCCGGTAATACCTAAATGGCGTACGTGAATAGTCAGTTTAGTGGGGTCAAAGCTATAGGTCGCTTCGCCACCGTCCAAAATGTCCTCCCCAAAGCAGTACAAGCCTTCGATCTCATTGATCGACTGTCTGGCATACTGGGCCATATCAATCGTTTTTTGGGCCATTTCACGTCCATTCAGTGCCAGATTGCGCCGGGACGTATCGAGTGATGCAAGCAAAATGTAAGAGGTTGACGTCGTGGTTAGCATACTGATAATCGTTTGGATTCTAAACGGATTCACATAACCATTCTTCGTGTTGACATTGAGTACAGAGCTTTGAGTCATCGATCCGCCAAGCTTATGGACACTCGTTGCGGCCATATCGGCACCGACCTGCATCGCTGACATCGGCAGTTCTTCATGGAAATGAATCAGTACACCGTGTGCCTCATCAACCAAGACAGGTACGTTGTAACTGTGTGCCAGATCTACGATTTCTTTCAGGTTTGCACTGACCCCAAAATAGGTTGGGTTGATGACAAGAACCGCTTTGGCATCAGGGTGTCTTTTTAACGCTTTGCGCACGGAGCTAATTGTAATTCCATGATCGATCCCTACATTGGAGTCCTGTGCAGGCGATACAAATACAGGCTTGGCTCCGGAATAGATAATGGCAGACAATACGGATTTGTGAACATTGCGGGGAACGATGATTTTGTCTCCAGGATTGCAGACAGACATGATCATTGTCATGATCGCTCCGCTTGTACCCTGAACGCTAAAGAAGGTATAGTCCGCTCCAAAGGCATCTGCCGCAAGCTTCTGTGCTTCTTCGATCACACCGGTAGGCTGATGAAGATCATCTAGCGGAGCGATGTTAATCAAATCTATCGAGAGGGCATTATCCCCTATAAATTCCCGGAATTCTGCATCAGTACCGAGACCCTTCTTATGCCCCGGAATGTGAAATTGCACCGGGTTTTTGGCCGCGTGTTCTTTCAATGCGGTGAAGAGCGGTGTACGGCTATGGTCCATGGACGCTGTCACAACCTTTCTGTGTGTGAAATTGTTTATGATTGTCTATTTGTGTTTCATATAAACAAAATTGAGTATAGCAAAATGGAGGGGGAATGCAAGCAAAGGATATAGGAGGCATGTCTTCCCGAGAACAGGCAAGAATAGAGATATCGCTGTAACAGTATGAACGATGGGATGTGAAAATATGTCGCAAGTCATTTCCCCGGTGAAAAAGCGCCGATTATTGTCTCCTTTTTTCTTTGAGCTGCTCGCGATTATTTTTTTGGTCGAGTTTATTAAGGGATCATTACTCGTGGCGGTTCTGCCGGTATATATGAAAAATGTTCTGGGTGTATCGGGAACCGTTATTGGCGTTGCCTTTGCCCTACAGTATTTGGGGGACAATCTGTTCCGCAGTCCTGCAGGCTGGATCGCGGAACGTCTTGGATTCCGGGCAACCATGTCCGTAGCATTGTCGATGGTTGTCATCGGCGTGGTGATTATTGCGTTTACCGACGGGCCGTTTTGGCTGTCGCTAGCATGCCTTATCCTTGGAACGGGAACAGCTCCTCTATGGCCTTGCGCCATGACCGGAGCCACGGAAATATCCGGCCCGAACAACAGCAACGGGACGGCGATGGGAGCCCTGGAGACTGCGGCACTGGCAGGAACGGGAGTCGGGCCGATCACGATGAACTTTGTTATGGAGCATACGAACAAAAATTATCAGACAACTTTCTTAATTATGATTGGAGCGGGCATTGTTCTTGTCCTGACCGCGCTGCTGCTTCCAGGCAGAGTAAAGTCAAAGGTGAAGTCCGAAGTTTCTTCTTCTGCAGCAGCTGCTGGAAAGGGATTAAAATATGGGTTTAACAAACTACGGACAAGCGTCAAGGCTACACTTCATCAGATAAAGACGACTTTGAATGTCAGCTGGCTGGTGTACCCAGCGTTATTTTTACAGTCCTCTGTCATCGGGCTCCTCAGTCCGGTACTGACGCTGTATGTCAGCAACGAGCTTGGGGCTTCACCAAACCAATATAGTCTGATGCTCATTGTCGGGGGAGGAATTACGGTGCTTGCACTTATTCCGGCAGGTAAACTGATTGACCGTTTTGGAACGAAATGGTTTCTGAACGCCGGATTTCTGCTTTGCGCGTTTACACTGAGTATTTTTACTTTGTTTACATCACTACCGATTGTATTTGGTCTGGTGTCCGTTGTCGGTATCGCGTATGCCATGATTTTACCGGCCTGGAACACCTTTGTTGCCAGTATGGTCCCGAAAGGCGAGAGAGGTACCGTCTGGGGCTTCTTCTTAACTCTGCAGGGCTCAGGCATGGTGTTTGGACCCATCGTATCTGGCTGGCTGTGGGACGGTGTTGGTCACGGTGCACCATTTATAGCGAGTGGAATCGTTATGGGGATACTGTTCTTCATCCATCTTTTCCTTAGTCGCCGTCAGAGACCATCTGTTCATCCGAGCCGTGCCTAGGCTTGAGTCATAAGAAAGGTACAACAAAATATAGCCTTCGCTCGCATAATGCGAATGAAGGCTATATTTTGTTTTTAAACCCGAAATTTAAAATGCTATCCGGTACAGTGGAAGCAGGGTCTCAAAGGTATCCTGAATGGTTTCGACCAGCTTATCACCTTCAATGCTTGCAGCTTCCTCTCGAGGAATGCGAAGGCCACACATAACTTCGGCTTTTTTCACCTGCTTCAGTTTGTTGATGAGAACGCCGAAGCTTTCTTTATCCATCTCGGCATGTGGTATGCCATCAGGGTTCATATGATCCGTTGACCAGTAATATGACTTGGGTAGCTTGGAATTGATTTTGGATAACTGCTTTTCAAGGTTGCCAGCGAACACGGTTTTGTTCGGACTTTCATATATAATCGCAAAAATGATGAACAGATGCGATTCGAACATGCCAACCTCGAAATGGGGAAGCGCCTTGTAACCGCGTTTATTGGCTGCCCAGGCAACCCAAGTATCGATAGGTGGATTGACGGTACGGCGCGCGTGTTTGGCAACATGGACGAACATTTCTTCGCCGCATAAGGCGGATATGTATGGAGCAATCTCTGCGCCAAGCGTCTCCAGCTTTGGACGGACACGTTCAATCAACACTTCCATACGGTTTTCCAGACCTGGAACAAGGAATACATCGAAATCGTCTGCGGTAAATCCCGTGAAATTCATATATATACAGCCTCCCTGTATCTAGTTATAACGTGTGTTTGTGGACAACCCACGAGACCCTTTGTTGAGGCGGACCGGGCAATAACCGGACATAAGCCGAGTATAAGGTTTGGGCCCCTTTTTTGAAATATAAGAAAGTATAAATTTCATGTTACATACTTGACTTATATTTCTCGAAGAAACGCCGCCATCCTTTATAAAGGACGCCGAAGGCGTTTCTTCTTGGAGGGTAAAAATAGTCAATAAACCAAGTTACCGTTACATAAGATGAAGTATAAGATATAGATAAGACAACGTCAAAGCAGTCCATCGGGGTAAAACATCTCAGCCGCGTAAGATAGGAGAAGGAGTACCGGGGAGGGAGTGCCGTGAATAAGAGCGAGGAAGTGGAGTATTGCAATCTGGAGCTCCGGTTTGACCGCCGGCATATCCAGGACTTGATTAAGGAACTGATTCAGGAAGGGTATTCGCTTTATTGGAGTGAGAACGAGGTCCAATTCGTTATTTCGATCAGGACGGGTCGAAAGCTTGTGAAACTGCGCTTCCAACGTACGGGCAGCGGCTATAAACTGGTCGGTGATTATATGATCAGGGATCCGAAACTTGCGGAGTGGATGGAGAAGTTGATCGAGAACACGCGCGGTCATGCGGTCGTTAAACGGTTTAAAGACCGGCAGATTTTGATTGAAAATATTTTGTTTGGCGAAGTTATCCGGCTTGTAGAGATCTCAGGCTATCGGCAGCGTGTGCTCTACCAGAAAGGAACGCCAATGACGGAGCAAGAGATGGTTCGTCTGTTCGAATCGAAGGAAGGGGAACGCCGATTGCTGCTGTGCAGGCTGGAGACCGATGACGAGCTGGAGAAACTGCACGAGGCGATACAAGCGGGAAATGTAAGCGCCGCTGACGACTGCAAAAAAAGACTTCAGGAGCTATCTCTGGAATTGTTTCGTCTTGAATGGTAACAGGATTCTTGCACAAACTAAAAAAGCACGAACAACACCTCAAGCATCCAGGGGTGTTTTCGCGCGGCCTATTTTCTTTTTGGAGGGGTTCACTTCTCCAATGAAAAACGTTAATATAAGAGTATTGATACAAATCTCTCATTTTGACAGTATGGGATGAATATGTACAAAAATATATTGGAGTAAAGGATGGAGAAACCAGATGGCAAAACAACAAATTGGTGTGATTGGCCTTGCTGTAATGGGTAAAAATTTGGCTCTTAACATCGAGAGCAAAGGCTTCACCGTATCCGTATATAATCGCTCTCCGCAAAAGACTGAGGATTTGCTGAAGGAAGCGGAAGGAAAAAACCTTACTGGAACCTTTTCCATCGAGGAATTTGTGGAGTCGCTTGAAACTCCGCGCAAAATTCTAATCATGGTTCAAGCTGGACAAGCTACTGATGGTACGATTGAGCAGCTTCTGCCTCATCTGGACCAAGGTGACATTATTATCGACGGAGGTAATGCTTACTTCCCGGATACCGTTCGCCGTAGCAAAGAGCTTGAAGCCAAAGGCTTCCGTTTCATCGGTGCCGGTGTATCAGGCGGAGAAGAAGGAGCGCTTAAAGGGCCTTCCATCATGCCTGGTGGACAAAAGAGTGCATATGAACTGGTTCAACCGATCTTAACGGCGATTTCTGCTAAAATAAACGAAGAACCTTGCTGTACATATATCGGCCCGGATGGTGCTGGGCATTATGTAAAAATGGTCCACAACGGCATTGAATACGGCGACATGCAGCTGATTTGCGAAGCCTACCATCTCCTTAAGGATGTGCTGGGACTGGATGCCAAAGAACTGCATGCCATTTTCTCGGAATGGAACAAAGGCGAGCTCGACAGCTACCTGATTGAAATCACTGCTGATATCTTCTCGAAATACGATGAAGAGACTGGTAAACCGATGGTTGAAGTCATCCTGGATACCGCTGGTCAAAAAGGTACCGGTAAATGGACAAGCCAAAGTTCCTTGGATCTTGGCGTTCCATTGTCGATGATTACCGAATCCGTATTTTCCCGCTTCCTGTCAGCTATGAAAGAAGAGCGTGTGGAAGCAAGCAAAATTTTGAACGGTCCAAAAACGGAAAGCTTCTCTGGCGACAAAGCGGAATTTATCGAAAATGTCCGCAAAGCGCTGTTCGCGAGCAAAATCGTGTCCTACGCTCAAGGCTTTGCACAGCTTCGCGTAGCTTCCGATGAATACAACTGGGATCTTCAATTCGGAGAACTGGCTAAAATTTGGCGTGGTGGTTGCATCATCCGTTCCCGTTTCCTGCAAAATATTACCGACGCATACAATAATAATCCTGAACTGAAAAACTTGCTCTTGGATCCGTTCTTTAAAGAGATCATTGAAAATTATCAGGATGCATGGCGTAAGGTCATCACTTCCGCTGTGACTTTGGGAATTCCGGTACCAGGCTTCGCAAGTGCGTTGGCATATTACGACAGCTACCGTACAGCGAATCTTCCGGCCAACCTGCTTCAGGCGCAGCGTGACTACTTCGGAGCGCATACCTTTAAACGTGTGGATAAAGAAGGCGTATTCCACTTCAACTGGATGGATTAATATCGGTTAGTCCATGCACGATATCCAATAGACAGGCGCGAATGTTGTCATTATCGGCATGAAAGTGCGCTTTACTGTTGAGCAGTAGCATAGCTGCCTCACAGTAACTGTTGAAGCTTTGCAATAACCGTGGCTTTGAGAGGTCCAGCAGCGCTGGGTCTTTCGAAGCCACTTTTTTTTGTACGTAGTGCAGGACCCATATAATGTCCTCACGACAGAGAGGATGCGAAGGGTCCAAAATCTGGCTGAGTCTCTTTGGTGGTTCCGGTCGGGTGAAATGGTCGTGAGACATAGTCTTGGTATCACTCCTGACAATCTTAATCTTTGAAATGGGTATTATTATTTATATGACAAATGGGCAAAACATAGACTCGTAAAATATAAATATATGAAATGCTCTCATCAGGCTAGGTTGCTGGATTGTCCAAACTTTTCGGCCTGTGGTATGATATGAAAAAGTTTAATAGGATGAATGCGTAAATGGGGTGAGGAATTGAATCAAACAGACCGCAATATCATTCTGATCGGTATGATGGGGACGGGGAAGAGCACGGTCGGCCATCTAATATCACAGCAATTGAATTATACCCTCGTTGATCTGGACTCTGAAATTGAGAAGGCGGTGGGTAAGTCGATACCGGCCATGTTTGAGTCTGAAGGTGAACCTTTTTTTCGCAATGCAGAAGCTGATGTATTAGAGAAAGTTCTCGGACGACAAAGACTTGTTATTGCCACTGGTGGAGGAGCTGTGCTTCGGAAAGAAAATTGTGAGCTTATGAGCAGCAAAGGCTGGGTAGCAGCGCTTACGGCTGATGAAGCGGCTATAGCCCAGCGTGTCCGGGGAGATGTGGGTCGTCCGCTGCTGGCCGGGAACTTGGAGGAACGAGTACGGCAGATTATGAAGGAACGCAAGGAATGTTACAGGTTTGCGGATGTTACCGTGGACACAACGGGAAAATCTGCTCAAGAAGTAGCCCTTGATATTTTAATGCATTACCGCGGCTAAGCCTCAAGGATTATAATCCGGCGTATAAGAGGCGGGAAACCATTCCCGCCCAGCTCAGTAACCACATAATGAGGGACCCTGTCCGCGGGATTATTCCTCATCCGCATACCACTGGAGCATACCGCCACTCATATTGACAATATTGTCGATACCCTGATGGCTCAAAAAATTACACACATGCTCGCTGCGTCTGCCGCTGCGGCAGATGAAAATAACTTCGGTGTTCCGGGGGATTTCGTCCAGCCGGCTAGGGATGTCACCCATCGGTATATGCTTGGCGCCGGCAATCATGCCTTGCGCAATTTCATCGTCTTCACGCACGTCGATCATGTAAATGTTTTCTCCACTTTGGAGTCTGCTTTTTAATTCGGAAGGTTCAATTTGAGAAATCGGCTTCATTATGTGACCTCTTTTCTGAAGATTATTGTGCATATAATTATGCCTTTATGATACCGAAGCAGAGAATTACATGTCAATTTTTCCATTTTGTGAAAAGAGAATAAAGATAGAACGATGCTTAATAAAAAAGGAGAGAATACATAATGGACGTTATTGTCAGACCGACACCCGAGTTAAAAGGGGAGATTGGAGCGTTGTCCTCCAAAAATTATACCACTCGTTATTTGCTTGTCGCGGCGCTTGCCGAAGGGGAAAGTACGATTTACTATCCGGCCCACAGTGAAGATAGCGATGCGATGAGACGCTGCATTCAGGACCTCGGAGCAACGCTGGTTGAAGATGACGAGAAGGCGGTTATTACTGGCTTTGGACGCTCTCCGAAAGATGTGACAGAACTGAATGTTGGAAATGCAGGAGCCGTACTCCGCTTTTTGATGGGAATTACTGCATTGTCCAAGGAAGTTACATTTGTAAATACTTATCCGGATTCACTTGGCAAACGTCCCCACGATGACCTTATCGACGCGCTTGGTCAGCTAGGGGTTGAGGTGGATCACAACAATGGACGGCTGCCGATTACAATCCGTGGTGGCCAGCCGAAAGGCGGAAATATTTCGGTTTCGGGTTCGGTCAGCTCCCAGTACCTCAGTGCGCTGCTGTTCGTTACGCCATTGCTAGCGGAAGACAGTGAAATTACGGTTACAGGTGATCTAAAGTCTAAGGTCGTGATCGGCCAGACGCTTGAAGTACTTGAACAGGCAGGCATCGTCATTCATGCAACTGATGACTATATGCATTTCCGTGTTCCGGGAGGTCAGAGCTATCAAGCTAAAACATATACCGTGCAGGGGGACTATCCTGGGTCGGCAGCCGTTCTTGCCGCTGCCGCGGTTACACAATCGGATGTGACGATTCGAAATTTGTCCGAGGACAGCAAGCAGGGTGAACGAGCGATTATCGATGTGCTGAAGATGATGCAGACTCCTCTGACACATAAGAATGGGGATGTTCGTGTACAAGGAAACGGCAAACTGCAGGCGCTGGAATTTGACGGGGATACGGCAACGGACGCTGTTCTGGCCATGGTTGCTGCCGCAGTGTTCGCGGAAGGAACTTCACGTTTTTATAACGTGGAGAATCTTCGCTATAAGGAATGTGACCGGATTACGGATTATTTGAACGAACTTCGCAAAGCAGGAGCAAATGTTGAGGAAAAGCTGGCCGAAATCATCGTTCACGGTCGTCCGGAAGGTGTGGAAGGCGGCGTAGAAATTAATGCGCATTATGATCATCGGGTTATTATGGCTCTGACCGTAGTTGGACTTCGTTCTGAGAAACCCTTGCTCATTAAGGACGCGCACCATGTTGCTAAGTCATATCCTCAATACTTCGATCATTTAAAAGCGCTTGGCGCCGATGTGGAATGGGTAGAATAGATTAGCGGTATAAGAAATCTTCGGGAAACTCCGGAAAGGTAGGTATTCAAGATGGCGTTTGAGAATCCCTCACGTGAACAAATAGCCGACATTTTACGGAATGCCGGCAACATTGCGGTCGTTGGTTTGTCAGACCGAACGGATCGTACGTCATATATGGTCTCGCAGGCAATGCAAAACCGAGGCTATCGGATTATCCCTGTGAATCCAAAAGCGTCCGAAATTCTGGGTGAGAAGTGTTACGCATCACTTCAGGACATCCCTGAGCCGGTTGATATTGTGAATGTGTTCAGAAGAAGTGAATACTGTGCTGACGTGGCGCGTGAGGCAGCTGAGATCGGTGCTAAGGTACTATGGCTTCAGCAAGGTGTAGTTAGTAGCGAGGCTGCAGCAATTGCCGATGAGCACGGTATGATCGCGATCATGGATCGGTGTATAAAGGTAGAGGATTCCATCGCAGTGAGGGGGAAATAATCATTCATGACTAAAGTGTTAGGCAGGTCCCAGCATTGGGGCTTGTCCTTTTTTTCATAGGCCATATCTTTTGACAAAATCCAGATCAGCGCTTACCATCTAGAATAGAAAGGAGGGCTCGCCTTGAACTGGTTGGGATCATTACAGCAATTGGGCAGAGCGGTCATGCTCCCTACGATGGCTCTTCCTGCGGCAGCTCTCCTGCTTAGTGTAGGGAGTTTGCCATGGGCTTCATGGGGATTTGAAAATTTGGGCGAGATCGCTTCTGCGGCCGGCCACGGTGTGTTCTATTATATGCCCTATTTATTCGCGATTGGAGTCGCTTGGGGACTGTCTAATCAGGGAGGTCCTGCGGGATTAGCGGCGCTGGCAGGTATGTTCATCTATGCTCAGGTCACCTCGATCGCCGGTGACGGAAGCGTTCAGCCATCAACCTTGATCGGTATTATATTCGGAGTTGTTTCGAGTATAGTTTACAATCGTTTTAAACATATAAAGCTTCCGGAGGCGATACAATTTTTCGGAGGCTCTCGTTTTGTTCTGCTCACTATGGGATTTTTCTCCGCCCTTTTTGCCTGGGGAATGATAAGTGTTGCCCCATTCATACAGAACGGGTTTGAAGCCTTTTATACGCTGACCGTACACATGGGTGGATTCGGATTGTTTTTATACGGGATTTTGTACCGGGTTCTGACGGCTTTTGGGCTTCACCATATATTAAACAATGTTTACTGGTTTCAGCTTGGTACATATGAAACAGCGGACGGTACGATCGTTCAAGGTGATCTGCCCCGATTTTTTGCAGGTGACCCGACAGCGGGGGATTTTATGGCCGGATTGTTTCCGATCATGATGTTTGCCCTGCCTGCTATTGCATTCGCAATTATTGGGGAAGCACGGGAGGATCTGAAACCAAAGGTCAAAAAGACGTTTATGCGTTCGGCTCTCGTATGTTTTTTGACAGGGGTATCAGAGCAGATAGAGTTCGCCTTTTTGTTTGCTTCACCATATTTGTATGTCCTGCATGCGTTGATGGCCGGGTTTGCCATGGTTTTGACGTATACATTTGATATTCATCATGGCTTTTCTTATTCCGCAGGGTTTATCGATTTTGTGATCAACTATCATCTGTCCCAAAATGCGTGGATACTCATTCCGATTGGTATTGCCTACGGATTAATTTATTATTTTCTGTTCAGGTGGGCGATCCGCAGGTTCGGGATTCCAACACCGGGACGTGAGGAAGGGTCTGCGCTGGAAGGATGGGCCGGGAATATCCCGTATCAGGCTCCGCTAATTTTGGATGCGCTGGGTGGCAAGGACAATATCGTACAGGTGGAATCCTGTATGACTCGGTTAAGGTTGACCGTATACAACGATCGTCAGATTGATACGAATGCACTTAAGCTTCTCGGTTCGGCAGGCATTATTAAGCTGGGCGGCGGCAACGTGCAGGTTGTATTCGGTACGTATTCCGAGCTGATCCGCGAGGAGATCAACAAGCTGATGCAGCGGGATCTGCCACGGGTATTGTTCAGTGCTCCAGTCCAAGGCCGGATGCTGCCGATTGAGGAAGTGCCGGATGATATTTTTGCAGCCAAGCTGGTGGGCAGCGGTGTGGCCTTTATTCCGGAAAAGGGTGAGTTGGTATCGCCTGTATACGGAACGGTTATGCATATATATCCTACAATGCACGCTATCGGTATTTCGACGCCAGAAGGCTTGGAGGTTCTAATACACATTGGTATCGATACTTCGCAGCTGAAGGGGCCGTTTACGGCCGTCGTAAGCGAAGGAGACGCGGTGGAGCCAGGACAATTACTGGTAAAATTTGATCTTGGTTATCTAAAGACACACGCGGCCTCACTTGCAACACCAATGGTTATTACGAATCCGGATAAAGTAAGGTCATGGAGTTTTGCACCGTTCAAATCGGTCAAAAAAGGGCAATCATCGGTCATGTCAGTTGTATTAAATGAAAGTAACGCTGGGGGTAGAGAATCATGATTCAAGGCATTGGCGCAGCAGCGGGCGTTGCGTTCGGCAAGGCGTTTGTGCTTCCTCATTGGGAGCTTGATCTGCCAGATTCTGAAATCGACGCCGTCGATTTGGCCAAAGAGTTCGAGCGCCTTTATGAAGGCATACGGACCTCCAAGGATGAAATTGAATATATCAAGAACGAATTCAAAGAAATGGTGGGGGATGAAGAGTCGCATATTTTTGATGCACACCTCGCTATTTTGGAGGATCCGGTGTTCATGAATGAAATTCAGGGTCTGATTGAGCGTCAATACAAAGCGGCCGAAGTTGCTGTTAAGGAAGCTATTGACCATTTTGTATCGATGTTCGATCTGCTCGATGATGAATATATGAAAGAGCGGGCGCTTGATATCAAGGATGTCGGAAACCGTCTTCTCAAACATTTGCTTGGTGCTCCTGAAGTGACGCTGCCATCGGATACTCAGCCGTATATTCTGGTGGCTAAGGAGCTGTCTCCGTCGCAGCTTGCTCACCTCAACCCATCTCATGTTTTGGGCATTGTAACGATGACGGGAGGCAAGACTTCACATTCCGCTATTATGGCCAGGGCCATCGGGATTCCGCTAGTATCTGGTGTTGAGAACCGTTTGGAGAAGCCGATCCAGACAGGAGAGTTCCTTGTGTTGGACGGAGATGAGGGTTATCTGTACATTAATCCCAATCAGATGATATTGGACCGTTATAAGGCTATCTCGGATGAGCAGCGAAAGAAGAAGGAACAGCTTCAGCTGCTTTCATCTGTAGAAGCTGTGACAAAAGATGGAGCGTATTTCCATCTGGCTGCAAACATGAATTCCTTGAAGGATCTGGATACAGCCTTGAGAAATGGTGCTGAGGGCGTAGGTTTGTTCCGTACGGAATTTCTCTTCATGGATCGTAGTACATTTCCTACGGAAAATGAACAGTTCGAGGTATACCGGCAGGCTGCTGAAAAAGCAGGGGATTCATCGGTTGTGATCCGCACACTAGATATCGGTGCTGACAAGCAGCTAGATTATTTTTCATTGCCTGAGGAAGAAAACCCGGTGCTCGGATATCGTGCAATTCGGATCAGTTTGGATCAGACGGATATGCTTCAAACGCAGTTGACCGCGATTTTAAGAGCCAGTGCTTACGGAAATGTTAAGATTTTATATCCGATGATCTCTTCCGTTGAAGAGGTACGCCAGGCTAATGCAATTTTGAAACGTTCCATGGCCGATCTTGACCGCCGCGGCATTTCTTATAATCCTGACATCAAGGCTGGTATTATGATAGAAATACCTGCTGCGGTGATCATTGCCGATCTCCTTGCTGAGGAGAGTGACTTTTTCAGTATTGGAACGAACGATTTAGTGCAGTATGTACTGGCGGTGGATCGTATGAACGAGCAGATTGCTCATATGTACCATCCGTTCCACCCGGCGGTGCTTCGTATGCTTCGGTCTACTGTAGAGGCCGCCAAGCAAGCTGGAATACCTGTCAGTGTATGTGGAGAACTCGCCGGCGATGAACGTGCAGTTCCACTCTGGCTTGAGCTCGGTGTGCAGGATCTGAGTATGTCTCCGCTTTCTTTGCTTAAGGTGAAGCACCGTGTTCTTAATACGAATTCGGAGGAGGCCAAGAAGGAGGCGATAGCCTGTTTCAAGCTTCGTACGAGTGCTGAGGTTGAAGAACGTCTTACCAATTTCGCGGAACGGAACAGTTTTTTTAACGATGGTAACGGTACGGATATTTCGGCTTCGTAATGGTGCCTTTAGTCTAACTCTGAGTATATTATGATCGTTTTTTTGAGAGGACAAGCCTTCTCCAAACCAGATAAATTTGAACAAAGCCGTCACGGATGAGATTGAACTCAGTCGTAGACGGCTTTTTCGTTAGAAGCATATATTCAGGCTATAAAAATAGTCTTAAGATTGTTGCCCACCCGCCAGTGCATCGCAAAACGCTTTGCCGTAAGGAGGGAGATCCGGAGGCCGCCGTGCAGATATAATGTGCCCGTCGGTGACTACCGCTTCATCTATCCAGACAGCCCCTCCGTTTTCCATGTCATCACGGATTCCGGGTGTGGAAGTGACGGTGACGCCGTTTAAAATTTTGGCTGAAATCAGCACCCATCCTGCATGACATATTTGCCCGATAGGCTTTTTATCCTCGTGCATTTCACGTACGAATTGAAGTACTTTGTCATAACGGCGAAGCTTATCGGGCGCCCATCCACCCGGCACGAGAATTCCGTCATAATCTTTGCTGTCAAGCTCATCAAACGAATATTCTGCAGTGGCTGGAACACCGTACTTGCCGATATAAGTTTTCCCTTTCTCCAGCCCGGCCAGATGAACTTCAGCACCTTCCTCACGAACCCGGTAAACGGGATACCATAATTCCAAATCCTCAAACTCTTCGTCAACAAGAGCAATTACTTTTTTACCAGTTAGTCTCATAGGTACAGAGCTCCTTTCGGTGAACAAATCCCGGCATGATCTAGTAAATCTAAAATAATCCGCTGCCGAATAAATTTATTGTAACAAAAAGTTTACGAGGATTCATTCTTTCGCCATATTTTAAACATTTAGATACATAAATGGTAATAAAAGCATCATCACAAATTTGAAGAGATCTCTGATATGATAGTCGAATAGGACTATTCATATCGAAGAGTAATATTTATTGTAATCGATTGAGAGACCCAGAATTCAGATTTACTAGACATTATGATATAGGATTTGAGGTGGCCCATTTGTTGAAGCTTTGCAACTGCGGACAAATTATGAGAATGGAACTGAGAAAGTTAGTATATGCACGAAAGGCATGCATCTGTCATGTCCCTGTTTATGCTTGTCAGAATTGTTCAACATATGAACTCATGCCTCTGGTAAAGCCGGATTTGCTGGACTACATAAACTCGTTGGGAGATGTAAAGAGCCAAACCTGGGTTTCATTTGCTGATATTTATGAACCCGTATCTGTGTTGCGGGAAGTATTGTCGTCATCCAGTGATTCACTCCAGGAATTTCAGCAGCGTTACAAGGCTGCGTTTGAAGATCGCGTTAATATGCTGCTTGATCTTTACCGCTTTGCTAAAATGAAGGATGACTCGGTATGGATGGATGAAATCATGACCCGTCTGGAGAAGGTAAATGCTTTTTCACAGTTAAAAATGGAAAATTCAGATTTTTGTGCAAGTTAATCGACATATTTTGTCGAGGTTGTTGGATTTTTCACGAACATTTTGTTAGGATATAAGTTAGGAACTTCAATACAATGAAGGGAATGTATATCCTATGGCGACTATGACTAAAATGACTACAAACGAACAATTGCGTACTGCGCTGGAATCAACTCACCAGAAAGCGCTGCTACTGTTCAAGCACAGCACACGATGTCCCATCAGCGCCGGAGCTTACGAGGAAGTGACTGCTTATTTGCAGAATCATCCGAACGAACAGGTAGACTACGCTATGATTGATGTGGTGGCTGATCGTCCGGTTTCGAATGAAGCCGCGGACGTTTTAAGCGTTAAGCATGAATCGCCGCAAGTTATTGTTGTAAGGCAAGGAGCGCCGGTCTGGCATACATCCCATTCCCATATTACGGCTGAAGCGCTGAGAGGCAAATTGGACAGCCTGTAAGGCTGTGTCATTGCACAAAGCAGTAATTTGTCGTATCATAAATTTAATTGGCTATTGAACGTATGTTTGAATGAAAGAAAATTTATTGGCAATGGAGAGAAGGAATTTGACGGTAACCATTTACGATGTGGCGCGTGAAGCAGGCGTTTCGATGGCAACGGTATCGCGGGTTGTCAACAATAACCCCAACGTTAAGCCTCAAACCCGGAAGAAAGTTTATGAAGCAATAGAGCGTTTGGGATATCGTCCTAATGCGGTAGCCAGAGGTCTGGCCAGCAAGAAGACAACAACCGTCGGCGTTGTAATCCCAGACATTTCGAACTCTATTTTTGCTGAAATTGCTCGGGGTATCGAAGATATCGCCAACATGTACCATTACAATATCATTTTGTGTAACGCCGACAAGCGGAAGGAAAAAGAAATTCGTGTTATCAATACGTTGCTTGAGAAGCAGGTGGACGGGCTCTTGTTCATGGGCGGAACCGTGACGGACGAGCACATCCAGGCATTCCAGACCTCGGCAGTGCCGATTGTTCTCTGTGCAACTCGTGATGAGAGAGGCTCATACCCTTCGGTTGATATCGATCACGAGCAAGCTGCATTTGATGCAGTGAATACTCTGATTCGACATGGGCACCGCGAGATTGCAATGATCAGCGGTACTCTGCAGGATCCAGCTAATGGCTATGCCCGTTTTCACGGTTATAAGAAGGCACTTGAGGCAGCTGGTATTGAATACCAAGAAGATCTCGTGCGTATCGGTAATTACCGTTATGAATCTGGTGTAGAAGCTATGAAGTATTTCTTGGGCCTGAAGAAGAAACCGACGGCTATTTTTGCGGCAACGGATGAAATGGCCATCGGAGCGATTCATAGCATTCAAGATGAAGGCTATAAAGTTCCGGATGATTTCTCGATCATTAGTGTCGACAATATTCGTATGGCGTCCATGGTTCGTCCGCAGCTGACAACAGTTGCCCAGCCGATGTACGATTTGGGAGCCGTGGCAATGCGCTTGCTTACTAAACTGATGAAGAAAGAAAACGTGGAAAATTCTCGTGTTATTTTGCCGCATGAGACGATTCTTCGTCTTTCCGTTAGTCATGTAAACGAGTAGTTGTTCATGTTTAACATACAAATGTATATTTGTTGAAAAAAAGCTCCTTCAGGGAGCTTTTTTCTAGTGTTTGAAATTTGAAGTCTTTGTACGGCTTACGTCCTGGAAATTAGAGTGCGTATATGCTGGTATACGAAAGAGTGGAGGGGCATAAAGAATTATGACAACTTCTATAATTGGTCTGATTGGTGCGATGGACGAAGAGATTGAGCTGCTTTTGGCTCAGATGGATAGTAGTGAAAAAGTGTCGAAAGCAGGAGTGAATTACGTAGCTGGCACATTGCAAGGGAGAAAAGTAGTGGTATGCAAGTCAGGTGTAGGTAAGGTAAATGCCGCAGTGACTACTCAAATATTGATCGATTATTTCGGTGTATCCCAAGTGTTGTTTACGGGTGTGGCGGGCGCGCTTGATCCAAGATTGAACATTGGGGATATTGTCATTTCTTCTTCCTGCATGCAGCATGATATGGATGTGACGCCTCTTGGTTATGAACGGGGTGTGATACCATATCAGAGCATTTCTGATTTTCCAGCAGATGAGCACCTGATCAGCCTCGCTGAGACCGCCTGTAAGGAGCTTGCAGCGGAAGGTTACCTTGTGGGGAAGGTATTATCTGGGGATCAATTTATCGCCAGCAGAGACACTGTACAAACGTTGTATGAGCAGCTGAACGGCGCCTGTGCGGAGATGGAGGGATCTGCTGTAGCTCAGGTCTGCCATATGAATGGTGTGCCTTACGTCGTTATTCGTTCCATGTCGGATAAAGCGGACGGATCCGCACATGTTAATTTTGCAGAATTCACCGTTAAAGCTTCCCAGCGATCTCATTCTATTGTCAGTCATATATTAAATCATCTGTAAGATATAAAGTATCGCATTTCATATATTCATGTTGAAACGGCGCTGCCATCCATAAAAAGATGGCAGCGCCGTTTCCATTAAGTATATCTAAATTTAATCAATACATAAACCGTTGCTGGAATCGTATTCGGTCAAACTGTTCTTGCGAGGATAGAGGTACCTGTTTACCGATCTTCACCATGAGACAGTTCGCCGGATGGGAGCAAATTTCCGGATCATCGGTAGCATACCACTCCATCTCTACGACTTTCATCAGCCGTTCCATCATTTTACGGTAATCCCATACGTTCAGGCCGCTTCCTTTGAGATCCCAATGCCAGTAATATTCAGTTGTAAATACGATATACTGCTCCATTTGTCCGTCTTCAAAAGCAGTCTGAATCATTTTTTGGCCTAGTCCTAATGAACGGTAATCATTCGCTACTTCAATAGCTCCGAGCTCGATCAAATCTTCCATTTTTCCTTGGGACCATCGCTCTTGTTCATCAGCATAGTGAAAGGTTACATATCCGACAATGGTTTCTTCGTCGCGGGTAATAATAATTCTTCCTTCAGGCAGTTCTGCTATTTCAATCAGCGCTTCATGCTGTTCCGCAGGACGGCGAAAGGCATTGAGATCAGGGTGCATTGTCAGCTCTGAGATACGCTGGGGCGGTACGGGGCCTTCAATAATCAGGCGGCGGTCTTCAGGAAACAAGAGGTGAGACTTATACAGCTTGCAGTGTTCCATCCGGGTACGCTCCTTTCAAGTACATAACCTACTTATAGCAAAAAAATAAAAAAATGAAAAGCAATGACAGGAATTCCTAACCTATGATATAATCACTTCGACATAAAACCTTCACAATTATATCATTGACTTTCGAGTTTCCTCTCGAAAATCTTAGGTCAATGCACGATGATTTGAGCCTCAAGATGACCTGCCGTTTGTGAATTCTATTGTTACATTCATATCATTTGTAAGCGCCCACAAGTAGGGGAACGATTTAAGAATGAGGAGGATGCAATCATGAATCAAACGCATAGCGAAGTACTGCCTAGTGAAGTATCTAGTTCGAACATGAACAAATACGAGCAATCGGTCGCCCAGTTTTCCTGGGATGAGATCGAACGCCATTTCACTTGGTATGAGACAGGGAAAGTCAACATGGCTTATGAAGCAATTGACCGGCATGTAGCCGAAGGACGGGGAGAGAAGACAGCGCTGCTGTATAGTGACGCATCGCGTGATGAAGCGATCTCCTTCGCCCAATTGAAGGAGCAGTCCGATAAATTCGGAAATATTCTCCGTAAATACGGAATAGGAAAAGGCGAGAGAGTTTTCATCTTTATGCCGCGCTCACCTGAGCTTTATGTCAGCTTGCTTGGTATTTTGAAGGTAGGGGCTGTGGTTGGCCCATTGTTCGAAGCGTTCATGGAAACAGCTGTTAAGGACCGGCTGGAGGATAGCGGTGCCGTAGCACTCGTTACGACCCCTGCTCTGTTGTCTCGTGTGAAACGAGATGAGCTGCCGGAATTGAAGCATATATTCGTTGTCGGCGAGAATACGCCGGAGGACGAGGGAATTATCGATTTTTTCAGTGCAATGGAAGGTGCTTCGTCTGATCTGGAGATCGAATGGCTGGATCGGGAAGACGGATTGATCATGCATTATACATCTGGTTCGACAGGCAGACCTAAAGGCGTGTATCATGTTCAGAATGCTATGATTCAGCAGTACTACACAGGTAAGGTTGTTCTAGATCTGCGAGAAGATGATATTTACTGGTGTACTGCGGACCCAGGCTGGGTTACCGGAACATCTTACGGTATTTTTGCGCCTTGGCTCAATGGGGCAACGAATGTTATTCGAGGCGGTCGTTTCAGTCCGCAGGACTGGTATGGAACGCTTGCGAAGTATAAGGTAACGATATGGTACAGTGCTCCTACCGCATTTCGCATGCTGATGGGTGCAGGCTCTGATTTGATCTCCCAGTACGACCTGAGCAATCTGCGTCATGTGTTGTCTGTAGGAGAGCCTCTGAACCCTGAGGTGGTGCGCTGGGGCTATAAAGCTTACAAGCAGCGTATTCATGATACATGGTGGATGACGGAGACTGGAGCACAATTGATTTGCAACTATCCGAGCATGGCGATTAAGCCTGGATCTATGGGCCGACCGCTACCGGGTATAACCGCAGCCATTCTCGATGATCAGGGACGAGAGGTGGCGCCATACACGATGGGCAACCTCGCAATCAAAACAACATGGCCGTCCATGATGAGACAGGTCTGGAACAATCCTGCTAAATATGAGGAATATTTCAGAATTCCGGGCTGGTACGTTTCCGGTGACTCTGCTTACATGGACGAAGAAGGATATTTCTGGTTCCAAGGCCGGATTGATGATGTCATTAATTCTTCAGGTGAGCGGATCGGGCCTTTTGAGGTGGAGAGCAAGCTGGTAGAGCACCCTGCGGTCGCAGAAGCAGGTGTTATCGGTAAGCCTGACGTAACAAGAGGTGAGATTATCAAGGCCTTTATCTCGCTCCGTGAAGGTTATGAGCCTACACAGGAGCTCAAGGACGAGATTTACCGCTTTGTGAAGGAAGGATTGTCAGCGCATGCTGCCCCGCGGGAAATCGAATTTAAAGATAAATTGCCAAAGACCCGTTCCGGTAAAATCATGCGCCGTGTTCTGAAGGCATGGGAGCTAGATCTGCCAACAGGCGATCTGTCGACGATTGAGGATTAAATTAATTACTTAAATGAAAGAGCAGTCCCTAGAGTCCTACACGACTCAGGCGACTGCTCTTTATTTTTTCGAGAGATAAGAAAGTGTAAACATCGGAGTAAATTACGTCTCTCTCTCGCAAGATAAACTGCCGCTAAAAGCGGTCTGTCTTGTTTGAGTTACGTCGATAGACGTTTTGCGTATACTTCGTTGAATAATAATAAGGGCCGCCTCTATGAGCAGATATTTCTGCTATAGAGGTGGCCCTTATTGCATAGATTGGTTTAATTTTTTTCGAAAAATACCGTTGGTGAAGCTGAAGATTCTCCAACTGGATTTACAGCTGTAATTCGGAACGTCCCGCTGATTGGGGAGCTATTACTAGAGTGGAATTCGTTGGTTTGACTTGTTCCGATTATTTGATAGATCCCGTCATTGTTAGGACTGAAATAGACGTTATACAAGGTTACTCCATCCTCAGAAGGGTTAGCACTCCAAGTTGCCCGGAATCCGTCAGGTGTAGCCTGGATCGTTGGCTGTCCCGGCTGATGAGGCATAGAGGTTGGTCCCTGAGGACCAGTGTCAGGAATTTCTTCCGTTCCTTCATCAGGTGTAACGCCGTCAGTTTCATTGCCCGGATCTGGTGTTGGATCTGGATCAGGGACAGGACTGTTTCCAACGATAGCACTTGGCTCAGAGGCTTTTCCTGCGACGTCCACTGCAACAATGTAGTAGGTTACATTAGCGCCCCCAGAAGTGGTAAATTGTTTCGTACCGTCTGCCATAACAACTTGACCTTGGTTCACAAACGGACCGCCATTTGCCGAACGGTACAGTCTGTAGCCAACAACATCAGATGATCCACTTGGCGAAAAGGTGATAACACCCTTGGAGTAGTTTAAGTTTTTCGGAGGAGTTGGTGCTCTTCCATCATCCACTCTCGGGTCGACCTTAGTCGGCATGCCTTTGTTGGCATCCTCTGGAATGTAGAATTGCAACGACTCATGACCTCCACGCATGACAGCGAATGCAGCTTCAAGCTGCTTGATCAGTTCATCGATCGGCTTTTCCCGTTTAATGACGATCTGCTCTTTGAGAAAATCTTCAGGCGTTCCATCTCTAGGAATATAATTAGCGCCTTTATAAGTAATATATTTGGCTTTGGCCAGGCTGTCGTCTCTTTCCGTAGGCACAAACTTTGCATTAAACAGATCCGTAACAAACTTGTTAGTCAGCTCAGTTGGCAGCTTTCCACTGTATGCTGATACGGTTTTGGACACGATACCTTCAGGCTTTTTAAACTCTTTTGTCGGGAACAGGTCAGGTTTAAGGTTGATCGTTTCATTCATGACCTTGGCCCAGATGCTTTGTGCATGGGTTCGTTGAGGCTTATCCAGCGTATTTACGGAATGCTTATAGCCGACCCACACACCCAAAGTAATGTCGGGAGAGTAGCCTAAGAACCAGCTGTCTCCATAGTCTTGGCTTGAACCTGTCTTACCGACTACCGGTATTTTATTGAAGTGCTTATAGTTGTCCCGTACAGTGCTACCTGATCCGTTGGTTATAACGGTACGCATCATATCGGTCATCAGGTAAGCGGTCTGGCTAGAAAATACCTGAACAGGTTCGGTCTTATGTTTATATACAATCTTGCCATTAGAATCCACAATTTTATCGATTAAATAAGCGTCTGTAAATTTCCCTTGGTTACCGATTGCGCTATAGGCATTAGTCAACTCCTCAACAGACGTGCCGTGAGTAAGTCCGCCTATAACACCGGTACCTGCGGCATAGTCCCTTTCCACTAGGGTGGTAATACCGAGCTTTTTAGCGAACTCCAAGGCACTCTCAATGCCGATGACATTGTTGAATAGATTCAGCGCGACGGTGTTCGTTGAGTTGTTCAGCGCTTCGCGCGCGGTCATAAGACCCTTATAGCGCCAGTTTACGTTTTTCGGGATATGATAGCCGTTCGAACCATCCTTCAAAATAACCGGAGAGTCATCCACAATGCTGCCTGGTTGAACCTTACCTGAATCAAGCGCAGGCAAGAAAGCGGCAATCGGTTTCATGGCCGATCCCGGCTGACGGACCATCTGGGTAGCGTAGTTCATCTCTTCTGTTTTAAAATCCCGGCCCTCAATCATACCAAGGATGGCGCCGGTCTTGTTGTTGATCATCATCGCGGCGGTTTGTTCTTTCCCTTTGGTTTCACTGTCGGGGAAGAAGTTGTTGTCATCTTCCGCAATCTTCCGCATCGCACCGTAAATCGTGCGGTCTATGGTTGTGTATATTCGATAGCCGCCGGTGCTCAGCTCAGACCGTGCCTCATCCATCAAATCGCCGTTTTCTTTCGTTTGTTCCCCATCGACTTTCGGATTGTTCAGCTCCATAATAATTTTGGAAGCTTGACGTTCAACCTCCATCATCAGATATGGGTAAGTAACATATGCCTTTTGGGTACGTGGAGCAAGAGATTTCTTAATATCAAAAGCTTTTGCTTTTTTATGCTCGGCCGGAGTGATTTTACCTTCCTCCAGCATACGATCAAGCACGAGCCCTTGTCGTTTCATAGCACGTTTAAATGACTTCTCATCAAACTCCCCGATACCGTTGAAAGCCGAATAAGCGGAAGGGAGCTGGGGAAGACCTGCTAAATAGGCCGCCTGGGCAATGTTCAGTTTGTTAAGATCGCTAATGTTAAAAATACCTTTTGCCGCTGCTTTGATTCCGAACACATTATAGCCGTTTGAACCGTTCCCATAAGGTACTTTGTTCAAGTAGGCCGTTATGATTTGTTCCTTGCTTAAAAAACGTTCCAGGCGGAATGATAGTAAAATTTCTTTCACTTTCCGGTCACTTGTCTTGTCGCGGCTTAAAAAGGCTTGCCTTGCGAGCTGCTGTGTAAGTGTGCTGCCGCCTGTCTGAATAGGCTCATTCAGAAGGCGCTGCTTTACAGCACGGGCAGTGCCCATGTAGTCTACCCCTTTATGTGTATAAAAACGATTATCTTCTATGGATACAACCGCATCAATGACAATTTGGGGAATTTCATCACGTTTTACGGGTCGCCGGTCTTCTTCTGTCCGGAGCTGTCCAATAGGGGAGCCATCGCCAAAGTAGGCGAAGCCAGTGACGGCGTTATCGTCCATCTTTTGTTCGATGAGAGCTCTTGATCTTACGGGTTCATCTTTAACGATAGAGGTTACGTACCCTAAGACGGATCCTCCGATGAACAGCGTTCCCATCAAACCAATCACAAAGAGCCAGCCCAGTACCGATCCAATTTTTCGTCCAATGGATCTTTTCGGAGGGCGCTTGTTCTCAGGCTCCTGTTTTTTCTCCTCAACCATGAATGTTACTCCTCCTTTTAACGCACCTATTATAGCATAAATCGACGGTTTTGAATCATCATATCGCATCCTGTCGTTCCCATTTTACGGAAATTTGTTTTTTTAGAATTGCTGTATTGTAAATAATGGTAAAAGTGCATAACGAAAAAAGCTTAGAAGGACCTCAGTAGAAGGGTGGAAAGATGTTTACAGAGTCGGTGGGGGGTGCCATTCGCAGTATTCAGCAGGGAGCAGTTAAATGGAACGAAGAAAAACTGACCTAACTTTAAAAGTATATTTGACAAAAAAAAGACAGATGCACCTGAGGAAGTTCCTCCTATCATTTTGGGAGAGAATTCTGGTGTATCTGTCTTTATTGCAGAGAAAAACCCGGAAGTAAAACCTCCGGGTTTTGTAGATCAATCTTAACGGTTGTAGAATTCGACGATTTGCTTCTCGTCGATATCTTGAGACAATTCGGAACGTTCTGGCAGACGGATGTACTTGCCTTCCATTGCAGTTTCATCGAATTCAAGGTAAGCAGGAAGATGTACGCGGTTAGCCATAGCATCTTTAATTGCAGAAAGGCCGCGGCTTCTTTCACGAAGACCGATTACGTCGCCTGTGCTAACAGCGAAAGAAGCGATGTCCACTTTTTTGCCGTTTACAGTTACGTGACCATGTGCAACCAGTTGACGTGCACCTGCACGGGAGTTGCTGAAGCCAAGACGATAAACGAGGTTGTCCAGACGGCTCTCAAGCAGGAACATAAAGTTCTCACCGGCGATACCTTTCATGCCTGTTGCTTTATCGAACAGGGTGCGGAATTGTTTCTCACCCAAACCATACATATGGCGCAGTTTTTGCTTTTCTTGAAGCTGCATTCCGTAGTTGCTCATTTTTCTCCGTTGGTTAGGACCATGTTGTCCTGGAGGAAAAGGGCGTTTCAATTCTTTGCCAGTACCGCTGAGGGAGATGCCCACACGACGGCTTAATTTAAATTTAGGACCGGTGTAACGTGCCATGTAATATAGACTCCTTTGTAATTAAGTTTCATTTAGGGCTCTATTTGCGCCGTATTTGTTTATTACTGTCCGGTATGGTATCCGGCAGATCTGACGGGAAAGTTCAGCCGCTGTCCTGTCAGCAACAAATATCGTGAGGGTGACACAACGTTCCGCCCAATTCAAATGGAATGCATTGCATTCTTGTTCAACAATAAATATTATATGAAATGGTGATATAAAGTCAAGTTGAAGATTCCTATAACCTTTGTCTAATTTTGTCGATAGGACCATGGACCTAAAAAATATGAGTGAAACTCCGAAATTATAATGCAAAATTGGGTAGAAAAGAGTAATATAAGATTAATAGTAAATTATTGATTTAATCTAGAATACATACTATGTTGCTGTACTGCTTAACAGCGAGAAGGAAAGCGGCGGATTACTACGTCGCAGTCGCGCAGGCATTGGTTAGATGAAGGCTTGCGCATTTAAACCGGAATACTGGGTCTTTAGACAGACCTTTATAATGGTGCAAAGGAGCGCCCTTTATGTCAGAAGAACAACGGAAAGTTTCTGAAAGCTCTCCCGGTTCTACGGCCATGTTTAACGGTCCCGGGCGAATTCCTAGAACGGAATCTTATGTGTGGCACCAGACGATGGATATAACACCTTCAGACTTTCCCTATCTTCAGCAGTTAATGGAAGAGAGTTTTGAAGAGTGGATGAAGGAGAGCGCTGGGCTCCAAATGGTATCCAAGGCTGATTGGGCTGTTATTAGTCCGACTGGGGAGTGGTTGGTTGGAGATCCCATGCTGCAGGAATATTTCTCAGCCGGGGATGACAGCACTTTAAAGCGAGCCTTGGAGATAAGAGCGGCTGCGGCTGGTAGCAGTGAAGACCGTCTTGGCGGCAGAATTGTATGTGCGGCTCCTGTGTTTTCAAGAACTCACGGTGATTTGTTTGCTGTACTGATCAGTGTCTCTTCTGCAGAGATAGGGAAAGAACAGGCTCAATTTATGACAGAAGCGGCAGCGTTAATGCTTCGTGCTTGTTTTTACCGCCGGTTTGAATGCATCTTTGTAGAAGATTTAGCTAAAATTCATAGCCAAGCAGAGCGGGAAGCCCGCAGACGATCTGTCCTGTTTCAAGTTGTGAAGCGAATGCATGCCCAGATTAATGTGGACGGGGTACTTACGGAAATGCTGGTTAGCGTTCTTGACCTTTATCCGAACGTGAACGTGAAGCTGTTTATGTCGCAGGATCACCAGAGCAGCCATCCATTGGTACGTCCTTTGCTTTTGCACCATTGGCAAGAAAAAGTGTATGTCCGAACCTTTATGGAAGGTGCCCTGACTATTTGCGATAATCGGGATCAGCCGCAGGGACTAATAGAAATTGGTGTTCCCGTAGGGGGAAAGCAGGGTGTCTATGGTGTTCTTCACCTTGTGGTCAAGCGTGAGGAAATGGAGGATATGGATCTTGATCTGCTTGGTATGATGGCGGATGCCGCAGGAACGGCTTTCGAAAATGCCAAGTTGTACGAGCAGTCGAACCTGATGATCCACGAACTGCGAATGATCAACGAACTGACCCAGCAGCTGAACAAAAGTTTGCAATTGGCGGACATTTATCAGTTTGCCAATGAGGAACTTCGTAAAATATTGGCTGCAGAGTATTGCTGTATTCTGAGTTATAACGAGGAGCTTGGTGGACTGGAGGTCATGTCGTGTAATGCCGCGTGGCTGACTAAAGAAATGTTCGAGAAAGATTATGGCTTGGGAGGGCTGGTATATCATTCCAAGGAGCCTCTGATCCTGGCGGATTACACGGAAGAACGTCCTGCAGTATCCAAGCTGATGGATACGACGGGATCCAATTCAACTATTGCGACACCTCTGACCGTAAATGGGGAAATACAGGGCGTTATATTGTTAACCCACAGAAAAAAACATTATTTTTCTTACGATAACTACCGCCTGCTTCAAGCGTTAACGAGCCATATCGGGCTTGCGGTAGGGAATGCTTCCCTGCATGCGGAGGTAAGACGGATGGCGAATCGGGACATGCTGACAGAGCTTTATGCTCGTCATTATCTCGATGAAGCTATACATGAATGCCAAAGCCGTGATTTTTGTGGCTCGCTAATCGTGGTCGATATTGACCAATTCAAGCAGGTGAACGATACTTTTGGGCACCAGCGTGGCGATAAAATATTAAAGCAGGTCAGCGGTATCGTGAGAACGTCCATCCGGCAAAGTGACATTGCTGCTAGGTGGGGTGGGGAAGAACTTGCGGTTTACCTTCCCGGCTTAGGTATTGAGCAGGCACTTCAGGTGGCTGAGCGCATACGTTTAAGGGTTGCAGAAGAGACAGAGCCGAGAGTGACCGTCTCCTGCGGCATATCGGAATGGAACTGGATGCATGACAGAATTAGTGTTGAATCTCTTTTTTACCGTGCGGATATGGCGCTATACGAAGCCAAGAACGGCGGGCGAAATCGGATTGTGGTTGAAAAAACCGATACTTCGGAGGAATAAAGGAAGCCCAGCGGCTGGTTATGCCGGTGGGCTTTTTTTTGTATAAATGGGAAAAGGACGGTTAGCCTAAGAGGGATGAATATACGAAAGGCTGATCATGATGATAGGATACAAAACACTTTTACTCTTTCGCAATATGATGTTTTGGCTGAGCTTGACGCTCTGTGTACAGGGCTGCGGAATGAAGCAGCTTTCTGCTGAACAATCTTTTAATCGGGCAATTGCCGGGTTGGAAGGAGTGGATAATTTTACGTTTAAAGGAGATGCGGCGATCCGGAACGGGGACAGCGGTATTTTTAAGCAGACGGTCGCTTTTGAAGGTCAGCTTCAGAATCATAACCTGCTCACTTTAACGACTTCTAAATCGCCCCCTTCTTCGTCTACAGCCTCAACGTATTCCGCTGGAAGTATGAGCATGGACGGTTTGAAGGGGAAGATGAAATATGAGAAGGGCGCTTGGCGGCCCCTTGCCTCCGGCTACTCGAATGGTGACTGGATGTCACGGTTGAGTCCCTTGGAACAGCTTCAATACATCGGTGATACCGATAAAAAAGTAACAGAGGAGTATGGTGCAGCGCGTGGTACCAAGGTGCTCCGGATTGAACTGGCTCCTGAAGCTTCTCGGAAGATGCTGAGTGAAGCGCTGAACGGGCAAATGAAGCAACTTCGTAATCGTATGGACCAAAAGGGCGACTTACTCTACTCAGATAACGCTAAGGCACGAGAGAGACTTCAAGCGGTGTGGGAGAGGGAGAATCAGGAGTTAAACCGGCTGCTTTCAAATACAAATGTTTCGACCGTTTTTCATTTGACAATAAACAAGAAATCATACTTGCCCCAAAAACTGTCCTCAGAGCGTAAAATTTCTTTTAAAGACCCTTCCGGGCGTAAGCCGGACGAAACGATGGTGTCGGACATCAGCTTTTCGGAATTTCGATAATTTTCCGATGGCGGCTGACGTCACACCTTTTACCGTGATACAATATAATAATGAATTTACCGCTGTTCAATTGAGAACAAGCAGGCAAATCAGCTCAAGGAGGTTATATGAATGCGTGATCCAAGAATTCAGAAATTAGCCGAAAACCTGGTTGGTTATTCGGTGGATATGCAGCCAGGTGAGAATGTGCTGATCGAGATGATCGGCTCAGAACGTGATCTGCTTAATGCTATTATCGAAGAAGTTGGGAAAAAGGGAGGTCACCCTTTTGTCCAGCTGACCGATAAAACGGTACAGCGTGCAATGCTGAAGAATGCTACGAAAGAGCAACTTACACTGTGGGCTGAACTGGACTTGAACCGGATGAAACAGATGGACTGCTATATAGGTATCCGTGCAGGAGAGAACGTAAACGATCTGTCCGATGTCCCGGAAGAGAACATGAAGCTGTACAACTCCCTGTACTCGCATCCTGTACATAGTGAAGAGCGCGTGAAGCGCACGAAATGGGTAGTTCTCCGTTATCCGAATGCGAGCATGGCACAGCTGGCTAACACTAGCACAGAAGCCTTTGAAGACTTCTACTTCGACGTATGCAACCTGGATTACTCCAAGATGGATCGTGCACAGGATCCGTTGGCGGAACTGATGAGAAAGACCGACAAGGTCCGTATTGTTGGTCCTGGAACAGACCTTAGCTTTTCGATTAAGGGGATTGGAGCTGAAAAATGTTCTGGTCAGAAGAACATACCTGATGGAGAAGTATACACTGCACCGGTTCGTGATTCCGTTAACGGAACGATTTCTTACAACTCTCCAACGTTGTATAACGGAGTCACTTTTGAAAATATTAAATTCCGTTTCGAGAACGGTAAAATTGTAGAAGCAACGAGCAGTGATACGGCCCGGATAAACGAAATTCTGGATTCCGATGAAGGCGCCCGTTATATCGGTGAATTCGCGATCGGTTTCAACCCGTACATTCTAACACCGATGAAAGATATTCTGTTTGATGAGAAGATCGCTGGAAGTCTTCATTTTACACCTGGTCAGGCATATGATGTGACGGACAACGGCAACCGTTCTTCCATTCACTGGGATCTGGTATTGATCCAGCGTCCGGAATATGGCGGTGGGGAAATCTATTTTGATGACGTGCTGATCCGTAAAGATGGTATGTTCGTGATTCCTGAACTCGAGGGACTAAATCCAGAAAATCTGAAATAAAATGAAATATAGTTGCATAAGAAAACGGATTCAATGTATCATGAAGGAGAAATAAACAGCATTTCTTTACATCTTAAAGTTACGGAGGGATTCGTATGTCCAATAACAATGCGATCGTTGTAGACATTTCTCAGACAGCAGGCCAGTTCTCATCTTCTATTGTTTTGCAGGCTGAGAACAAGTACATCGATGTAAAGAGCATTCTGGGCTTGTTCACAACATTGGTGAGCCACCAGAGCTATGAGCTACACGTTCACGGTCCGGATGCCGATGAAGCAAAAAAAGCGATGATCGACGTATTTTCAAAGCATGGCTTGAATGTAACCGTGGTTGCTGAATAAATTCAGCGAAAAACATCCTTCCTAAAACGGAAGGATGTTTTTATATCATTGAGGAGTACTTTTGAACTGGTCCTTGTATTGATTTGCGATTTCGTCTAATATTAGATGTAGTAACCGTGCAGTGATATTAACATAGGGGGGAAGATCATGACTTCATCTGATTTGCAAGAACAGCTTCACCTTAAAGCGATCAGTCTTCTACATGAAGATGCAGATAAAATTCAAAAGCTCATTGAAGTGCAGATGGAGAATCTGGCAACCCGTTACTGCCCTCTCTATGAGGAAGTGCTGGATACCCAAATGTACGGATTTTCAAGAGAAGTTGATTTTGCTGTCCGTGCCGGGCTTCTTCCGGAAGTGACGGGGAAACAACTGCTCAGCAAGCTGGAACGTAATCTGGCTCTGTTATATGAAGCCATGAACCAAGCCGAATAGCCTGTCCAGTACAGGCGATACATAGAAACGCATGCGCGCGGGGGAGTGTCGGCATGCGTTTTTTTAATGTTATGGTTTTATTGAGACGGTTAAAATACAAAAGACGCGTTATACGGAGGAAGACTCAGTATGACGCGTCTTTTATTTATTGGAAAACGAGCGAAACAACAGGGCCTCTATACGAGATAAAAAGAGAAGCCAAGGATGACATAGACTGCAAGAAGCATAAGCCCTTCGAACCAGTTAGTCGCGCCGTCCTGTGTAATCGATTTGGCGATAAAGACAGCCACACCAATCGCCACGAGCTCGATGGTCGTAAATACGATATCCATTGTATTACCCATAAAAAAGCTGATGAATACCAGGACAGGGGCTACAAACAAGGCGATTTGGAGACTGCTGCCGACTGCAATTTCAACGGCCGCACCGATTTTATTTTTCATAGCGAGCATAATGGCTGCACTATGTTCTGCGGCGTTACCGACGATCGCTACGAGGAATGCACCGACAAACAGTTCACTAAGTCCGTATTCATGACTGACGGGCTCCAGAACCCCGACAAGCCATTCACTGACAAAGGCGACCATAACGGTGGCCACGATAAGATAAGTGATAGAGCGTCCTTTGGACCATGTAGGACCGTGTTCATGCGGAAGTTCTTGATCACCACTGTCGCTGACATCAGCCAAATAGCTTTTGTGTGTGATCATGGAGAATAGGAGCCACGCGAGATAAGCAGCTATGAGAATACCTGCCACAATCAGGCTCAAAAATTTTGTGTCTGATTCCGTAATAGAGTGGGTATTCAGAAATACAGCGGGGATGAACAACGCGATAATACCCAATATCATTAGGGAACCGTTCAGTCCGGCAAGTGTGACGTTGTATTTCTGGATTTTGAATTTCAGACCGCCTGCAAATAGGCTGAGTCCGAGGACGAGCAGCAGGTTGCCGATGATAGAACCGGTGATACTGGCTTTTACCATATCGTATAGCCCTTGCTTTACCAAAAGGATGGCGATGATGAGTTCGGCAGCATTACCGAAGGTCGCATTCAGGAAACCTCCGAGCCGCTGTCCGGCATAGTGGGCGACGCTTTCTGTCGCTTTTCCGAGAAATCCCGCGACAAAAATAACCGAGACGGCCGATAAAATGAACTGCAGCGTAAAATTCCAACCTAAGAAGTGTCCTGCTGCGCTCAGCAGGAATGTAATGACTAGCAGTGCGGGACTTAACCACTTTTTCAAAAGCGTACACCTACCTTTAGCTATGTAAAAAATTGAGTATTCTTTTACAATATACCCCAAACTTTGACTAAAATAAACGCAAGTTTTTAACCAGCATTTGCTTTTTAGGCCTGTTAGGATTTACAATAACGAATAATGAGGATGAAGGAGGATTTGACATGGCGGAACAACTTCAACTGGATAACGGTTTGATTCGGATATCGGATGATGTCGTCTCGAAAATCGCCGGAATGGCTGCCTTGGAGACTCCAGGGATCGCAGCAATGTCCGGTGGATTGTCTGAGGGCTGGGCGAAACGGCTTAGCGGCAAAAATGTACAAAAAGGTGTGACAGTGGAGGTAGGTCAACTTGAAGCAGCGATTGACCTGCGCATTATTGTGCTGTATGAGACACCGATACATGAAGTGTGCCGTATGCTTCAGCAGAACGTACGTGAAGCTGTAGAGAGCATGACAGGACTTCGAGTTGTCGAAGTTAATGTCAAAGTCGAAGGCGTCGCTTTCAAGGATGATGAGATTGATGACATTCCATATCGTGCGAAATAAGCCAATCAGAATAAGGAAATATAAATCAGAAAAGACTACCGGGTTGCCCGGTAGTCTTTTTTTATGACGGATTTTACATGTTCTTCCTTATCGGGACGGTTGCTTTCTCTAGAGATGCTAAGCATGATTCCCATGGCGAGCATCATAACCAGCAGGGAAGATCCGCCGTAGCTGATGAATGGAAGAGTTACACCCGTAATTGGTATGGTGTTGGTTACTCCGCCAATGTTGATGAATGCCTGAATAGCGATGAGACCCATAATCCCTATGCCGGTAAGTGTTCCGAAAGGGTCCGGGCAGCGTAGAGCAACGATAACACCCCTCCATATAAAATACAGATAAATCAGTAAAAATATCGAGGTGCCTATAAACCCGAATTCTTCACCGATAACGGAAAAGATAAAATCGTTGTACGGGTTCGGCAAATAATGAAGTTTCTGCACGCCTTCACCATATCCAGCCCCGGTCACCCCACCCTGGCCGATGGCAATAAGGGACTGGACCAGGTTATATCCTGTACCGGATTGGTCCTTGAAGGGATTAAGATATGCCTCAATCCGGCCCATTTTGTAGTTGCTGCTGGCCTCTTGCTGCACATCTCCGCCGGAGATAGAATCGAACAGGGAGCCGACTCCGATCGTCAAAGCCAATCCGAGTGCGACAAGCGATATACACGCTGTAATATGCTTCATACTGGCGCCACCGGCATAGATGATTAATCCGCTTGTGGCCACAAGGATAAAGGTAGAACCTAAATCGGGCTGAAGCATGATCAGACCGGCAACAATCCCTACGATAATAAGAACCGGGAAGAAACCGCCCTTCCATTGGCGGATCCGTTCCCCCTTCTTCGTTATCAATGCAGCCAGATATACAATCGTGGCGATCTTGGCCAATTCTGTCGGCTGAATGCCTAGTTTACCAAGATTAAACCAACTGGAAGCACCGTTGGTAGCTTTTCCGACGACTACAACAAGGATCAGCATGATTAACGATAAGAAAAAAACGGGTATAAATAGCTTTTTGTACTTCTTGTAATTGATGTTCATCGCGACCAGCATCACAAAGGTACCGACAATCGCAAAAATAAGTTGACGTTTGGTGAAATAAAGCGGGTCGTGCCCCCATTTCTGGCTAAAGACGGTCAAGCTGGAGCTGGAACTGAACACCATGAGCAATCCGAATCCCACCAACAGCAAGGTAAGGATCAGCAGCTGGAAATCCGGCGTCCCTCTCTTGGGCTGTGGTTTGTTTGTTTTCATAACATTACCGTTACGCTTCCAGCAGCAATTTTAGTTCTTGCAACTTCTTCGTGGCAACGTTCAGAATAGGCTGCGGAGCTGGAGTGTCATATTCCAGTCCATGCGGGAATGTGGCTTTTCCCAAGTAAACGGCTTCAATTTGAAGCACGGTGTCGGGTTTCTCCAGTTTTCCTTCCACAGCGCGGGTATTGATGCGAAGGAAGTATTCTGCATCGCTCTTCTTATCTTCAATTTTCAAATCATATGTAGCGCGGTAGTACTCCCACTGCCAGCGGATAAAGCCTACCTTCTCGGCACTTTCATCGAGATAAGCCAATTCACTTTTTAAGCCATCCAAGCCCGTATTCTCAAAAATCATGGCGTTAGTACCTCCTTAATTAGTCCCTACAAAGTTCTTTAAATATGATAGTATTTTTCAAGAACTTGTGCAAGCCTGAAAGCCCGCCAATTGTAAGGTCTGGCATGATGGTGTTACAAGAATAGCGCGGAGTAACCGAGTGGATTATTTTGAGAATAAGAAGTATATAGACCGTCTTTTTTCTGCTACAATGAAATTAATGAAGGCTTCTGCGGTGTTTGGTGATCCCGTCATGGCGGTGGGAGCTCCGGGAGATACGATCAAACCGGGGAAGATAAGGTCATCACGCAGAGGGAACTGGAGGAAGAAGCAGACGTATTGTGCGGTGAAATAAAATATGTGGGAAGCGCTTACCTGATAGACGTTTTTCTTACCGATGATGTACGCAAGGTAGCGAAAGCTGCGGCCGGATAAAGATGAAGACGTTGCTCCTGTGAAGATTCCTCTGAGGGATGTCTACGAGAAGGTTAGAGATGGAGCCTGCAATGACAGCATGCTGGGACATGTACTGCTGTAGTGTACACTTCATGGATTGCTGAGGTTAGATTGAGCCGTTCAGGCGGGGGGAAGGATGATCGATATGAACGAGCAAGTATACTTGGAACAGCTGTTTCCGAAAATGGTGGAATGGCGGCGTTATATACATATGCATCCTGAAGTGTCTTTTCAGGAAGAGAAGACATCCGCTTTTGTCGAGGCGCGTTTACGTGAAATGGGTTACGAAGTATCCACGGGAATGGGTGGTCATGGAGTGATGGCGGTTCTAAAAGGAGGGCAGCCGGGAAAGACGATCGTGCTGCGTGCGGATATGGACGCACTGCCGATTCAGGATGAGAAGAGCTGTGAGTACAAATCCACTGTAACAGGTGTAATGCACGCCTGTGGTCATGACGGACATACGTCTATCCTTCTGGCAGCTGCTTCTTACTTCCGGCAAATTCAGGAGACGGTCCGTGGAGAAATCCGGTTTATGTTTCAGCCAGCGGAAGAGGCGTGCCCTGGTGGCGCCTTGGGAATGATTGAAGCAGGCGCACTAAACGGAGCGGATGTCATTTACGGCCTGCACTTGTGGACACCGCTTAAGCTTGGGACGGTAGCAAGCACGCCCGGCCCTGTAATGGCAGCTGCGGATGAGTTCTTTATCGACATTATCGGACGGGGCGGACACGGCGGGATGCCGCACGTGACCGCTGATGCCGTCGTGGCAGGTTCTGCTCTCGTTATGCAGCTGCAGACCATTGTCAGCCGGTCGGTCGACCCGCTGCAGCCGGCAGTCGTCACGGTAGGAACCATCGAAGGCGGTTCCGCCCAAAATGTGATTGCCGACCGATGCCGGATTACCGGAACAGTCCGTACATTTGATGAGGATACTCGAAAGCTTATCCGTACCCGATTAGAGTCGATCACTCGGATGACAGCTGAAGCATACGGAACGGAAACCGCGATTGAATATCTCAGCGGTTATCCTGCGGTTGTGAATGATGAGAATGAAGCAGAACGCTTTTTCCGGACGGCCCCACACATTTTTGGAGAGAATCAGGTTCATCTTTCTCCTAAAATCATGCCAGCTGAGGATTTTGCTTACTATTTGCGTGAAATACCGGGATGCTTTATGTTTGTGGGAGCGGGGAATGCAGAAAAGGACGCTGTCTTTCCTCATCATCACCCAAGATTTGATTTCGACGAGGATGCCATGCTGCACGGGCTAAAGCTGATGGTCGAAATGGTGCGCTCCTATCAAGATGAGTTTGCTCAAGGATGACCTGAGAGGCCTAAGAGAGTGCAAGCGTTTCAAGGACCGCATGGAACCGGGATAAATTGGGAATAGTAAACTTGGGGAAGTTCAGATCCGTATTCAGACGGGGATGAACTTCTTTTTGCGAATACAGCCAAATCTATAGGAATAGCCAAGGAGGAATACAATTGATAAAAGACAAACCGTGCATTGTCCAGCGAGACAGGACGATCCTCTTGGAAGTGGAGCATTCCGGTTTTGAAGAAGCCCGTGAACAGTTGTCACGATATGCTGATTTGGTAAAAAGTCCGCCCTCTTTTCATACATACCGGATTACTCCTTTGTCTTTGTGGAACGCAGTAGCATCGGGATGGAATGCCGAACAAATATGCGGGAGCCTTCAGTCACTATCCCGCTTCGACGTGCCTTCTTCACTGTTAGAGGAAATTTTAAGACTTGTATCGAGATACGGACAGCTCACGCTATTGAAACATCCAGAACGTGAAGAGTCGCTTATCCTCCGATGTGAGGATGAAGAACTTATGCATGAGATTAAACTGCAGCCCTCCTTATCTAAGGCAGGACTAACCTTTTTGACGAATACGGTTGTGGAGGTACCCTCGGAACGAAGAGGGATGTTGAAGCAGGAGCTGACGCGTCTTGGGTACCCCGTGATGGATTACGCCGGATATCAGGACGGACAGTTTCTTCGGATTCATTGGCAAGGTGAAGCGTATGAGGCTTTAGAAAAAGAAACAAAGCACGGTCAAAGTAATCGAACATCTTTCCGCCTACGTGATTATCAGCAGGAGGCAGCGGAAGCGTTTCGGGACAGTGGAGGAAAAGGGGGGAGCGGTGTACTCGTGCTTCCTTGCGGCGCAGGAAAGACCGTCATCGGCATGGCGGCGATGCGGGAGCTTCAATGCGAAACATTGATTCTGACGTCCAATACGACCTCGGTCCGGCAATGGATGTCGGAGTTGCAGGAGAAGACCTCGCTCCAATCTTCCGATATCGGCGAGTATACGGGTCAGCGTAAAGAGGTGCGGCCGGTGACGGTGGCAACATATCAAATACTGACTCATCGCCACAACAAAGAGGACGAGCTCCGCCATATGAAATTGTTCAACGAAAGAAGTTGGGGACTGATTATATACGATGAGGTTCACTTGCTTCCTGCACCTGTGTTTCGGGCAACCGCAGACATTCAGGCAACCCGGCGACTCGGTTTAACGGCAACGCTGGTCAGGGAGGACGGTCGGGAGCATGATGTGTTCTCCTTGATCGGGCCAAAGCGTTATGAGATGCCTTGGAAGACGCTCGAGGAAAAAGGCTGGATTGCCGCCGTGGATTGTGCAGAAGTGAGGGTACCCATGACGGACAGCCTGAAGGAACAATGCCGCTATGCCGGCACCCGCGAGCAGTATCGCCTGGCATCGGAAAATCCTGCGAAGTTGGACGTAGTGAAGAGGTTACTAGAGCGTCATTCCGGTGCTCAGACTCTCATTATAGGACAGTACCTGAACCAACTGGAGTCAATTTCCAGTGAGCTGGATATTCCGCTCATCTCGGGTCAAATGCCACAGCACCAGCGCAACGAGCTGTATGCTGCTTTCAGGAGAGGAGATCAGCGAATTCTTGTCGTCTCCAAAGTAGCTAATTTTGCAGTGGATTTGCCGGACGCTTCGGTAGCCATTGAAATATCCGGCAGCTTTGGTTCGAGACAGGAAGAGGCACAGAGGCTTGGCCGTATTCTGCGTCCGAAGGCTGGTGATAACAATGCACACTTCTATGCGCTCGTTTCACAGGATAGCCGGGAAGAGGTATTCGCACTTCGCAGGCAACTATTTCTCATTGAGCAGGGCTATCAGTATCGGACCGTAACGGAGCCTTCTATCGGAAATAAGGGTTCTCAAGCTTTCGAGGACGGCGCCGAACCTGGAAAGGAGGCAGCAGGTACGACATGATGGATATTCAAGACAGGTCACCCAGCCAATTACCAACACCGGAACAAAACGTATTGTATCGGATTTGGACTGCTTTTGCTGGCCAGGTATTTGATGAGGAAAAGCTGCTTTCCCTTGACATCCCGCCATTCAGCGGGGCTGAAGTACTGACCGCCTTCTTGGGTCTCAGGCAAGACGGATGGGTGAAAGCAGTCAAGAAAGCCTGGGGCGAGCGATTATACTTCATTCCCTCGGAAAGACTGCTCTTTGTGCAGGAAGCTTTTTTTACACCATCCCAGGCTCTGGAGGAAGTTTCTGCAGCGGCTCTGTCGTCTGAGGCGAAGCCGGGACTGGCTCTGGATGTATTTAATGCGTTGGTATACGGTGCGAAGAATGGTGGTTTTCCGCTAACTTCAAAAGGGACAGTACATAAAAAGCATATTCAAAAGCTGGATGAACCTGAGGGCCTTACAGGATCGGATATTGCCGCCATCGGGCTGCAGTATGCCCATTCAGATGCCTATCCTCCACGTGCTGCCGTGCTGCTGGACCTGCTCCTTAGTCTGGGGTTGCTGACCAAGGAGAGTAACGCCCTTGTGTTAAAGGAGGATGCACTTCAAGAATGGCTGGATCTGTCACTGGAGTGTATGAATAGTCTCCTCTTTCAGAGCATTATGGAAAGATACGGTCGAACGAATCCGGAAAGTCAGCATTTACGCCAGGTATTGTGTCATAAGGGCTTTAGAGAAGACGTCTGGTATGATGTGGACCGCCTGCTGGACGAAATGACGGCTGCAGGTATCGAGATGCAGGAGCGTAGGAATGAATTGTATGATGAAGGAAAGGCATGGCTCCGTTTTCTGGCAGGGGCAGGCTGGGCTGATGTAGGCACAAGTAATGACGAGCATTTGCTGATCCGGTGGAAAATACCTGCTGGACGACTTCTCAAAGGCGAGGTCGACGGCAGGACTGCTTCTGCTTCAGGGTACTTATTTATTCAGCCGGATTATGAAGTTATGGTGCCGCCGGATACCCCCTTCTCAGTTCGTTGGAGCTTGGCCCAGTGTGCAGAACGTGTATCCGATGACCATATGTCGGTTTACCGTCTTACCAAAGGATCTGTTGCGCTTGCAGCTGATTTGGGGATGAGCCCGGAACAGGTGACTGATTTTGTTGTCAGCCAGGCGCTCTCTGGTGTACCTGACAATGTGGCGGCGGCTCTCGCACAGTGGGGACGTGAAGTGGGCAGAACTTCATTTGCGGAACTAACTGTACTGCAGTGTGAAACGGTGGAAGAAGGCGATCAGATCGCGGCTCATCCCAAATTGACGGAGTGGATTCATCGCCTGGGCCCCCTGTATTTTGCCGTAAAGCCCGAACATGTAACCGAAATCAGAAAAATCCTTACAGTTGCTGGACTTCCGCCTAAACGCCAGATTGGCGGTTTTGATCAGACTGCTGGCCAATGGCGGCAAGAGGAACCCCGGCAAGCAGAAGCAGAAAGAACGGACAGCCTTTACCGAAAAGGGGATTACGATCATTTCAAATCCTCAGGTCTTGTATATAGCGGAAGGAATGAACATTATTTTCAGCCGGATTCCGAAATACCGGACAAGCAGGATCTGTTTCCCGGACTTGCAAAGATTCCTGTCATGTGGACAAGGGATTGGCGCAGTTATCATGGTACAACAGCTAAGCAGATCATGGAACAGGCGCTGGATTGGAAAGTTAAGGTGGAGCTTGGTATGGAAAATAAAAAAGCCGAATTCATACCGAAACGGCTGTTCCGTAATCCATGGAGGGTATCTGGGCTGATATATTCATCAGACTCGGAGAAGCCGGAACAGATTGAGCTGAGTGAGGGCGGATGGCAGGAGATGAGACTGATTGTGCCGGGTCAATCCTGAGGCGGACGTCCATTTCTCTATAGAATAAGCAGTTCCCAATCAGCATCCTTTCAATCATTTTGGCGGTGTTCAACTGCAGTTTCCCTCTTCTTAAGCAGCGTCCGTTATGCTATGATAAAGAAGTCCACCTTTTGGGCGGACTAATCTATAAAGAAGCGGGATGAGATCATGAGCGTATCGGAATTGAACACGGTTGATATGGCCGAAGTGCTCACATACGCCTATGAATTGGGCGACATGATTAATGCATCCGTCGAGGTGGCGGATTATCTATATTGGAAACAGGCTGTTGAGAACGATCCGGGAATTCAGGCCCTGATTCATAAACTTGACGCCAAGAAGGAATTGTTCGAAGAAACACAGCGGTTCGGTCATTTCCACCCTAATTATCATTCGGCTAAAGATGAAGTTAGTGCGGTAGAAGCGGAGCTGGAGGCTTTTGAAGCCGTTGTACGTTTTAAGCTTGCTGAGAAGAATTTGGATGATCTGCTCTTTAATATGTCCGAGAAAATCGCATTTTCGGTGTCGGACACCATTAAAGTACCAAGCAATAATGCTCTTCCGAAAAAAGGGTGCGCAAGTGGCGGCGGCTGCCAGTGCGGCTGATCTGAGCGGTAATAGATAGAGATGAAAGAGAGGCGAGACCAGGATGCTGGCGGAACGAACCGGTTATATTATTTGGGTAAGTGATGTGAAAGCAGCAAGAAACCTTGAGAAATACGGCAGTGTGCACTATATTTCACGTCGAATGCAATATGTTGTAATGTACGTTAACGCTGATCGTGCGGACGAGACAGTCAAGAATATTCGCAGACTTTCCTACGTCCGTAAAATCGAGCGTTCGTACCGGAACGAGATTAAGACAGAATACAGCAGTAACGTGCCTGACAAGACCAAATTTTTCGGACCATGATTGAACTTCTCCGGTTAGCACCCGGTCTTGCCGATAAGTTGAATATGCAAAATACAAGCGGCCGCGAGGCCGCTTTTTTTATGAGGCAAGAAAGTATAAACTTTGGAGCAAGCTGCATCTTTATCTAGCAAGAAAAACTACGACTAAGTGCGGTCTGTCTTCCTTGAGGTACGTCGATAGATTTTTTTATATTAGAAAATAGAACTTTGCGAATCCATAAAATACCGTGATTTTAATTTTCAAGAACTATTCACAAAGAAAAAAGTTTCTGACTTGTGCATAATTAAGGAATGATGTAATATGTTGGGTATATATACATAGACATAAAGACCCATTGGGTGGAGAGTGATAATCCATGCGCGACAAAGGGACAGAGCGGTGGAGCACCTACGAACCGTTTTACATTACGTTAAATGACAAGAAAATAGCAGACATCGTCATAACAAATCATGCCAAAAGTCGGTACATGGATCGGGTGGAACATCACGATACTCCTCATGAGGAGATTGGGGCCTGGATGTGGGAATGTTTGAAACAGAATCGCATTGTGCCTTATTACAGAAACGAGCAGGATGTGTATCTTATTGATGATGATCTCGTCGTAGTTGCGGAATTTTCAGAGCTGGAACACGAACGTGATCTTATTGGAAACCCGCTGCATCGGATGATTATTGTGACTTTTCTCGGACGGATGTCTGAGACGATTGAACTTCGGGATCTAAAATCCTATTATTCATGGTTACGTCACTCCCGGCGTATGACCTTAATAAAAAACAGCCGTAAACGGAAATAGAGCATGCGTGTGACAGCACGGATGCTCTTTTTGTATAGGTCTGAGAAGTTCGGTAAAATAGAGAAATAAATGATGCAAAGAGGAGTTGTAAAGATGGAATCGGGTCAACAAACGTCATCAATGGCTGACAGAAGAAAAGGCTGCGATCTTCATACACATACGCTGGCTTCGGACGGGATGAACGAGCCCTCCGAGAACGTGCGCCTTGCGTACGAAAAAGGTCTATACGCTATTGCGATAACTGATCATGACACGGTTTCTGGTGTTCAAGAGGCTCTTGAAGCGGGTAAGCGTTACGGGATGACAGTTGTCCCCGGCGTGGAAATCAGCACCATGGCAGGTGGTAAGGATATTCATATTCTTGGATATTACGTAGATACGGAAGACAAAGATTTTCTGAACCGTCTGTCCAATCTGCGTAATACGAGAAATGAGCGCAACGAGAAAATCATTCTTAATCTGCAAAGTCTTGGTATTGAGATAACGATGGAAGAGGTTATTTCAGGCCTTGATCGGGATTTGAAGCCGGATGAAAGCATTGGCCGTCCTCATATAGCAGACACACTAGTGAAAAAAGGATTTGCCTCGAATATGCGTGATGCATTTGACCGTTACCTGGCGCACGGGGGTCTAGCCTACGCTGCTCAGCCTCGCATTTCTCCGCAGGAAGCGTGTTCGTGGATAAGAGAGGCTGGCGGAACGCCGGTATTGGCGCATCCGGGTCTGTATGATGATGACGGACTTGTAAGTGAAATTATTAAGGAGGCCCATCCATCTGGTATTGAAGTTTTCCACTCGGATCACGGACCAGAGGAAGAACGCCGTTATGGGGCAATGGCTGAGGATTTTGGTCTGATCGTGACGGCAGGCTCCGATTATCACGGTGAGCGGCAGGGGGCTGTGTTTCATGGGGATATTGGCAATCGCTCGGTGCCTGAAGATGTGCTGGAGAAGTTAAAGACTGCGCGGGGATAGGCCCGTAGTTAGGGATCATGTCAGTTGTAATGCTGAGAGGTTGTCTTCAATGAATCTAAGGTTCAACTGGATCTGCGTTTTAAAGACGCTCCGAGTACGAATCGTTCCTCCGATCTCTCTTGCCCCCGAATTATCTAAATGGTTTTTTTAGTGGATGAAATTCGGGGACAAAGGAGACCGCTTTCGCTTCTCCGGAATCGTTTCGTCCTCTCCGCTGCTTCGTGCTTTTATCACATTAAAACAAATAAACTTAACAACCTTTTTGAAACTCAGTTTCCAGCAACCATCTATAGATGGAAGCCTCAAACCTCACTTTGCGCACACACTCTTTCTCCCAAACAGCTGAATCCTTCGTGAATCCATCCTTTTCAAGCACGCGGCTCTTCGGATTGCAAGGGGAGAGGGTGGGAAAGAGGTGATGGGCTTTTTCTTGCCCACCATTTTAGGTTTCAGATAGAACAAGACGACCACTTCCCGATTAAATATCGGGAAGTGGTCGTCTGAATAAGAGTAAGGACAACTTGACGGGAAAGTCCACCGTCAAGTTGTCCTTTTTTATACCCTGCGGAAGAGATATTTGTCCTCGAGGGCAAGAGCGATTGGAGGAACGATTCGTACTCGCAGCGTCTTACAACAGACAACCGACCATTAATTTCTCTGGTTCTTAATAATACTTGGAAGGCTCTTGATGAGCTGTGCATCCGGTGTCACAAATAGCGTCTTTTGGTGATCATAGATGACAAACCCCGGCTTCGAGCCGCTTGGCTTACGAACATGACGGATCAACGTGTAATCAACGGGCACGCTGCTGGATTCTTTGGCTTGACTGTAATAGGCGGCCAATTGGGCAGCTTCCTGCAATGTGTTTTCACCGAAACTGTCGCTGCGGATGACCACGTGAGAACCGGGAATATCTTTTGTATGAAGCCAGGTGTCATTCGACGAGGCTAGACGGTTCGTGACATATTCATTTTGCAAGTTGTTTTTACCTACGTATAGCTCGATTCCTTCCGATGAAGTGTACATATGCAGTGTAGGTTTGTCGTTCTTTTTCTTCTTTCGTGTCTTGCGGCTACGGTCGCGTAGATAGCCTTGCTGGATCAGCTCTTCTCGTATCTCGTCAATATCGTTCAGTGAGGCGTGGGCCAATTGTTGCAGCAGGCTTTCAATATAACTGATCTCCTCACGGGTCTTGATGAGCTGTTCATCGATAACGGCCAGGCTGTTTTTGTATTTGTTGTACTTCTTGAAATAACGCTGTGCGTTATCCGACGGAGACAGCAGAGGATCAAGCGGGATGGTGATCATTTGCTGATCCTCGTCGTAATAATTAAGCAGTTCTGCTTGTTTGTCACCCTTTTGAATACTGTGTAGTGAGGCAAATAGCAGCTCGCCAGAAATGCGGTAACGGTCAGCGTCTCCGGCTTCCTCCAGATCCTCATGCAGCTTATCGAGCTTCTTGATGTTTTTGGAGCGTTCGTTCTGCAGGAAACGGAGCAGATCGCTCACCTTCTGCTTAACGGTATCCCGCTGAGCTTTGTCGCCGTAGTAATCTTCCAGACATTTGCTAGGGGAGTCGTAATGCTCTGTTTGCCCCGGAAGCATTGTGAGCGGGATGACGGAAAACACCATTTTTCCTTTGGCGCTCACTCCGCTCACGGGTGTGTAGCGGTGGTTTTCAACTTCGGTCATTATTTCGGAAAAAGCGTTCCATAACCCGCCGCAGTCTTTCTCGGCACTGGAAGAATCTCCACCAGTCGTATAACCAGCCCGATGGGCAATCTCCTGTGCTGCAAGAGGACTCATTCCACTAAAAGAATCTACCAGCCATGCAATAGGATCAACTGGACTGAGCACACAAGATTCCCGGAACTGTTCCTGCACGGTCTCCAGTGGATTGAGCTTATTCTGCTGCGGAGGTTCAGTGTAAGCCACCCCCGGCATAATGATCCGGTAGCTGCTGATCGCTGGTGTGACGTGATGGATTCCGTCGAGTATGGTTCCTGTGGAATGATCCAGTAGGATGATGTTACTGTGACGGCCCATAAGTTCAATGATGATCGTTTTGGAGGAAACATCTCCAAGTTCATCCCGCTGCCGGACACGGATGTGGATGATCCGCTCCATGCCGATTTGTTTGATTTCCTCTATAATTCCGCTCTCACAATGTTTCCGCATCAGCATACAGAACATTGGAGCTTCGGGCGGGTTGAGGAAGCTCTCTTCCGTCAGGTGCACCCGGGGATACGTCGGATTTGCGGAAAGCAAAATCTTGGCGTTTCCGTTCTGTGATCGGATGTGGAGCACAATATCCCGTTCGTTCGGTTGATATATTTTACTGATCCGGGCGCCCCGACAAGCTGTAAGCTCATGCACAATCGCCCGTGTTACAATACCGTCCAATGCCATTCGTCATTCTCCTATCTGTTACGTTACCCTTCTTGCTTTCTTCTCTATGATGCCATACTTCGCGCAAAAACTTAAGGGCCAGGCTGTGATATTTGTGGTCCTGTCCGAATACATTTACGTTAAGAGGTGGAAAAGCTGTCGTCCGCCGGAACTGGAGAAACAACCGGGAGGGAAAGGAAGCATGGAACAAAAGTTATGGCACCAGATGGATGTTGATGAACTGCAGCAGGTGATGCGGGTGCATCCGCAGCAGGGCCTCACGGAAGAGGAAGCAGGAGAAAGACGGAAGACCAGCGGGTTGAACGAACTGTCCGAGGGCAAAAAAATATCTCCGTTCACACTGTTGTTGAATCAATTCAAGGACTTCATGGTGCTCGTGCTCCTTGGTGCCACGTTGGTATCCGGTCTGCTCGGAGAATACCTGGATGCCGTGACCATCATCGCCATCATTTTAATTAATGGAGTGCTCGGCTTTGTACAAGAATTTCGGGCCGAGCGGTCACTCCGGGCATTGAAACAGCTGTCAGCACCTACTTCCAAAGTGCTGCGGGACGGAAAAGTAATTCATATTGCGGCAAAAGGATTGGTTCCGGGAGATATTATTCTGGTAGAAAGCGGAGACCGGATTCCAGCGGATGTCCGCTGGCTGGAGACAAGCAGCTGTAGTGTGGAAGAATCGGCTTTAACGGGTGAATCGCTGCCTGTGAACAAACACTCAGAGAATATTTCAGAGCATGATGTGCCGCTTGGTGACCTAAAAAATATCGGGTACATGGGCACGATGGTATCCCGCGGAACAGCGAAGGGAATGGTCATCCGTACAGGGATGGACACCGAGATGGGCAAAATTGCGGATTTGATTCAAAATACCGAATCCCAGGAAACTCCGCTGCAGCATCGTTTGGAGCAACTTGGAAAAATACTGATTGGCGTCTCACTTGCACTGACCGTTCTGGTTGTTGTTACGGGGATTTTGCATGGCCAGCCGGCGGCAGGCATGTTCCTGGCAGGAGTCAGCCTTGCTGTTGCCGCGATTCCTGAAGGTCTTCCAGCCATCGTGACCATAGCGCTGGCGCTTGGTGTGCAGCGGATGATCAAACGTAAAGCTATCGTAAGAAAACTCCCGTCGGTTGAAACGCTAGGCTGCGCTTCTGTTATCTGTTCGGACAAAACCGGTACGTTGACGCAAAATAAAATGACGGTAACCCGCGTCTGGACTGGTGGCCAGATGCTGGAAGTTACGGGACAAGGCTATGAGCCATCCGGTCAAGTCCTGAAGGACGGAAAGCCCGTCGAACTCCGGACGGATCAATCTTTACGAAGACTTCTACAGATCGGCGGTCTGTGCAACAATGCCGAAATTCATGAGAGTACGTCTGAAGAAACAAGGTCAAAACGCAAGAGTAAGGAAGAAGAGCTGCAGCCTGTCAGCTGGGAGCTCAAGGGTGATCCGACAGAGGGTGCGCTGCTTACACTTTCTGCAAAAATGGGGCTTAGCCAAGGTACACTCGCTGCTTCTTATCAGCGTGATAAGGAATTCCCATTCGACTCCGAACGTAAACTGATGTCTGTCATTGTCAGTCACCAAGGCGGACGCTTGCTATGCACTAAAGGGGCGCCGGATGTGCTGCTGGATGCTTGTACTTATATTTTGTGGGAAGGCAATGTCGTACCTTTGACCGGGACGCTACGGCAAAAGGTATTGGCGGCCAACGAATCCATGGCTTCCTCGGCACTGCGCGTACTCGGGATGGCATATCGGGATATTCGTCCTCATGATAAGCCAGAATCTGAACGAGAGGCTGAATGTCAACTTATCTTTACGGGGCTTGCCGGTATGATTGATCCTCCGCGTCGTGAAGTCCGGGATGCGATTGCAACATGCCGTCGGGCGGGAATCAAGACGGTTATGATTACGGGAGATCACCGCACGACAGCGGAAGCCATTGCAAGTCAGCTTGGTATTATGCCGCGTAATGGACATTCGATGACCGGTCAGGAACTGTCCCGTCTTGACGAAAAGCAACTGGATGCAAAGGTCGATCAAACATACGTATATGCCCGGGTCTCACCTGAGCACAAGCTGAGAATTGTAAAGGCGCTCCAACGAAAGGGACATGTGGTCGCTATGACCGGAGACGGTGTAAACGATGCCCCTGCGATCAAGGCATCGGATATCGGTATAGCTATGGGGATTACGGGTACGGATGTGACTAAAGAAGCCTCAGCGCTTGTACTGAGCGACGATAACTTCTCCACCATCGTAGCCGCGATTGAAGAAGGGCGGAGCATATACGAAAATATCCGTAAGTTTATCCGGTATCTCCTTGCCTCTAATGTTGGCGAAATATTGACGATGTTTTTTGCCATGATGATGGGTCTGCCGCTGCCACTGGTACCGATTCAGATTTTGTGGGTGAACCTTGTGACCGACGGACTGCCTGCCATGGCGCTCGGGGTTGATCAGCCGGAGAAAGATTTAATGGAGCATAAGCCGCGTGGAGCTAAGGAAAACATATTTGCAAGACGTCTCGGGTGGAAGATTATCAGCCGTGGTGTGCTAATCGGTCTGTGTACATTGGGAGCCTTCTGGCTTACGCTGCGGACAGCACCGGATCAGGCCGGACAGCTGGCTAAGGCGCAGACAGTCGCATTTGCCACCCTGGTCATGGCTCAGTTGATTCACGTGTTCGACTGCCGTAGCTCACGGTCCATCTTCCACCGGAATCCGCTTCAGAACAAATATCTGGTATTAGCCGTACTGTCTTCGGTACTGCTCATGTTGGGTGTTATATACATCGAGGCTCTGCAGCCGATATTTAAAACGGTTCCGCTGGGACTGAGAGATTGGGCAATCACGCTTGTCGGTGCCGGTATTCCAACATTCTTGATGGGTGCAGGCAGCGTATGGGGTGGTAAGCGTCACCGTAACCGCCGCAACATGATGACGAAAAGTGCAAATCTTTCGGCATAAAGTAAATTTGAAAATCCGTCTTGCTGCGGTATGCTGATTTCCATTAGCAGCTGCAGAGGAGATGGGTTTTCTTATGTTATTCACGAAAATGCACGGACTTGGAAATGATTTTATTATCGTATACGGCGAGAAGGATCTACCGATTAATGCTGCAGAACTAGCTGTAAAATGGTGCAACCGATTTTTCGGAATCGGGGCCGACGGACTCGTATATATTTTGCCTTCTGACAAAGCCGACTTTAAGATGCGAATCATGAATTCTGACGGTTCTGAAGCCGAGCAATGCGGAAATGCCATTCGTTGTGTGGCTAGATACGTCTACGATCACGGATATGCCGATGGCAATGAGGTCGTGATTGAAACGCTAGGGGCAGGCGTACAGAAAGTCAATCTCAAAATGGATGGGAATCAGGTCCGAAGCGTAAGGGTAGATATGGGAGAGCCAATACTTGAAGGGTTGAAGGTTCCAACTACGCTGGATCACAATCCGGTAGTGAATCATCCGATCGAGGTGGACGGCCGACAATTCAGCTTTACGGCTGTGTCGATGGGCAATCCCCACTGCGTGATCTATGTAGATGATGCCGTTCACTTTGACCTATCGGTATGGGGACCGAAGCTGGAAGTCCACCCATTTTTCCCGAAAAAGATCAACGTTGAAATTGCTACCGTAAAGGCGCGGGATTATGTGGATATGCGTGTGTGGGAGCGGGGTGTCGGGCCTACGCTGGCTTGCGGGACTGGTGCATGCGCAACTTTGGTAGCGTCAGTGCTGAGCGGCAAAACGGATCGGGCTGCTGTTATCTCACTTAAAGGCGGTGATTTGTTCATTGAATGGGATAAGGCTGATAACCATGTATATATGACAGGTCCGGCTGAGATGGTATATGAAGGAGAGATTCCGATAGAGCTGCGGGCTGCAGGGATACAGTAATATCGGATGGAAATTTATTTTATATGTTTCACGTATAAGTCACTTAATATCTCTCGAAGAAACGCTCTTCATCCTTAATAAAGGATACCGAAAGCGTTTCTTTTTGACTCTTTATCTTTGGGAAGTATTTATGATACATTAATATGAAACTATAGTCAGGTAGGGGGAAGTACGATGAGACCGGATCTGCGGCAAGCTTGGGGAAACAAGGTACTAATCGGGGACGGAGCGATGGGTACTTTCTTATATCAAAAAGGTTTCCCGGTAGGGATATCCTATGAGGAGTTGAATCTGACCTCCCCGGAAGTCATAGGAGATGTACATCGCCAGTACATAGAAGCTGGTGCCCAGATACTCGAGAGCAATACGTTTTCTGCGAACTACGATAAACTTTCGAAGTATGGTCTTGAATCGAAAGTAGATGAGATAAATCGGGCAGGCGTGCGCATCGCTCGTGAAGCCGCTGGCAAGGACGGATACGTTGTCGGGGCAATTGGTTCCATACGTGGAGGGAAGCGGAACAATATATCGACCGATGAGCTGAAGAGGCACTTTGAACAACAGATTCATTCACTGCTGTCGGAGGGCGTAGATGGTATAGTGCTGGAAACCTTTTATGATGTTGAGGAAATGCTTCTGGCTTTATCCCAGGTGCGTAAGGTAAGTGATATGCCGGTTATCTCTCAGTTTGCGGTGGAAGATATCGCCAGAACACTTGATGGACATACGATGACAGAAGCGTTTCGCATTGTTTCTCAGGAAGGTGCGGATGTATTCGGATTCAACTGCCGGACTGGACCTAATGGAATACTGCGTGCCTTGGAGACACTACAGGGAGTCAAGACACTACCGGCTTCGGTATTTCCTAACGCGGGTATTGCCGATTATGTGGACGGTGAATACCGTTACGGAGCCAGTCCTGAATACTTCGGGAAAATGGCAGTACAGTTTGCTGACATGGGAGCCCGGATTATCGGGGGCTGCTGTGGGACGACACCGGCGCATATCGCCGAGATTTCGTCTGCTCTTACGAACTACATTCCGTCTCCGCTGCCGGAGCCTTCTATGGAAGACGTAGACCGAGACCGGATCGTACTGCATGAACATCTGGAACAAGAACAAGGAATAGAACAGAGCGGCGAGCCTACACTTGTTGATCTTGTAAAGGAGCGGCATACGGTTATTGTCGAACTGGACCCGCCTCGTGATCTGGATATTACAAAATTCATGAAGGGCGCTGAAACTTTAAAAAGAGCAGGAGTAGACGCACTGACGATGGCCGACAATTCGCTGGCTGTCACCCGGATGAGCAATATGGCACTTGGCCATCTTGTTCACAGCCGTACCGGTCTCCGGCCTTTGATTCACATCGCTTGCCGGGACCGGAACTTGATTGGGACGCAGTCCCACATGATGGGCTTTGATGCACTTGGAATTGATCATGTACTGGCTGTTACAGGCGACCCTGCACGGTTCGGAGATTTACCGGGTTCCAGCTCTGTTTATGATCTGACCTCTTTCGAAATCATACGAATGATTAAGCAGTTGAATGAGGGCGTGGCTTTCTCGGGCAAGCCTCTGAAGCAGAAAGCGAAGTTTGTTGTGGGGGCAGCGTTTAATCCGAATGTAAGGCATCTTGATAAAGCGGTGCAGCGGCTGGAGAAAAAAATAGCCAGCGGTGCAGACTATGTGATGACTCAGCCAGTGTATGATCCGGAACTCATCGTAAAGTTGAGGGAAGCTACCAAGCATCTGGACATTCCAATTTTTATCGGGATTATGCCTTTAGCGAGTGGCCGGAATGCAGAGTATCTTCATAATGAAGTGCCTGGTATCCAGTTGTCCGATGAAGTGCGTGAACGGATGGCTGGCCTTGAAGGTGAAGAGGGCAGGTCTATGGGTGTGAAGATTGGGAAAGAACTATTGGATGTCGCGGCTGAGCATTTTAAAGGCATATACCTGATGACACCGTTTATGTTTTATGAGATGACGGCCCAGTTAACAGAATACGTATGGGAGTTATCCAACCGCCGATTGTCCCCCTTGTTTCATTAATAGTTATCAATTACAATAGTATAATGGATGTGATTCCGATGTCATTAAGTATGACCGGATTTGGTCAATCCGCCATCAAATTTGAGGGTTATACGGTTACCTTTGAAGTGAAGTCAGTGAATCACCGGTATTGCGAAGTTTTATTCCGGATGCCGCGTGAATGGGCTTGCTTTGAAGATTCTTTAAGAAGGACCGTACAGTCCCGCATCGGACGTGGGCGGATCGATGTTTACATTAATAAAGAAAGCGACGGCGAGAACTCCTCGGCGGTCCTTAATCATGCGATGGTTAAGGCTTATTTGAAAGCCGCGGATGAATTGGGAAGCTACGGCATTGAAGGGAAGCCAACAATTAGTGACATTCTTTCATTGCCTGAAGTTCTGATCAGCCGAAGTGAGCAGCCGGGCGAAGATAAGCGCCAGCAATGGGGCGAAATGTTATGCAGCGGGCTTGACAGTGCTCTGGATGGACTGATGCAAATGCGCAGTGCAGAAGGATCTCACCTGGCCCAAGATATGGAGCAGCGGCTTGAACGCCTTCAGTCTTTGCAGACAGAGATGGTAAGCCTTGCTCCGACCGTCACAGCTGAATACCGGACACGCCTGCGTCAGCGCTTGGAGGTCTTGAATGACGGCTCGTTGGCTTTCGATGAACATATATTTGGAATGGAAGTCGCTTTGTTTGCGGAGCGCTCCAATATTGATGAAGAATTAATTCGTTTGCATAGCCATTTCAATCAATGCAGACAGCTTTTGCATCAGAAGGGGCCTACAGGACGCAAACTGGATTTTCTGATCCAGGAAATGAACAGGGAAGTCAATACGATTGGATCCAAAGCCAATCATCTGACTCTGGTAAACCGTGTTGTCGAAATGAAAGCGGAACTGGAGAAGATTCGTGAACAAGCCGCAAATGTAGAATAAGCTGGCTTATTCGGCAAATAGAGTCAAATGTATAGGGGGAACAACCGCAATATGGCAATCAAACTCATTAATATCGGCTTCGGGAATATCGTATCGGCTAATCGTATCATTTCTATCGTAAGCCCCGAATCAGCTCCGATTAAGCGGATTATTCAAGAAGCAAGGGATCGTCATATGCTGATTGATGCCACTTACGGCCGCCGGACCAGGGCTGTGATCATAACGGACAGCGATCATGTCATTTTGTCGGCTGTGCAACCGGAGACGGTTGCTCACCGTTTATCCAGCAAAGATGATGACAACGACGAATAAAGATGGGGAGTATTATGTCTACAAAGGGATTATTAATTGTATTGTCCGGTCCATCCGGTGTAGGTAAAGGAACGGTATGCAGCGCACTGCGCGGCCGAGTTCCGGATCTGGTATACTCGGTTTCAGCCACAACGCGCAAACCGCGAGTGGGTGAAGTGGACGGTGTTAACTATTTTTTCAAGGAACGTGAACAGTTTCTCTCCATGATCGAGAACGATCAGCTCTTGGAATTTGCGGAGTATGTCGGTAATTATTACGGTACTCCGTGCGATTTTGTGGAAGAGACCATAGCAAACGGTAAGGATATTATTTTGGAGATTGAAGTGCAAGGTGCGTTGAAGGTTAAGGAGAAGTTCCCTGAGGGGATATTTATTTTCCTGACCCCGCCGTCTTTGGATGAATTAAAGGACCGTATTGTTGGGCGCGGCACGGAAAATCAGGCCACGATAGATCACCGGATGTCTGTAGCGGTTGATGAAATGGAATTGATACGGCATTATGATTATGCGGTTGTCAATGACGAAATCAATCACGCATGCAAACGAATAGAATCTATCATTATTGCCGAACACTGTAAAGTCGTGAAGTGAGATCATTATTAGCTTCCTTTTTGACAGTGAGAGATCATTAGTATATGAAAATGAGGTGCTTTGAAACTATGCTATATCCTTCCATCGATGAAATGATGAACAAAGTAGACAGTAAGTATTCGCTCGTTGTTGCGGCTTCCCGCCGTGCACGTCAGCTGCGTGAAGGTGAGAACAGTGAGCTGAAAAACCCGAAATCCCATAAACATGTGGGTGTTGCTCTCGAGGAAATCTACGGTGATTTCATTCGTGTTGAAAAGGGCGAAGAGTAAGCTTTCTGACATTTTAATAAGATGCTATACAAAAATGTGACAACCGAAAGGTTGTTATTTTTTTGAGAATATAAGCAAGTATAAGATTTTATTTATATTTATACTTGGCTTATATTTCTCGTAGAAGCGGCTTTCCAATATAAGCTTTGCTTCTTTGTTGTTTTAATACATAAAGCGGGGGGAGCAGTCATGTTAAACGGTAAAGTTATTGTGCTTGGAGTCACAGGCGGCATTGCGGCGTACAAGGCCGCTATGCTGTGCAGTAGACTTGTCCAAAAGGGAGCCGATGTGCATGTGATTATGACGTCCTCGGCCAAGCAGTTTATTACTGAGCTAACACTGCAGTCGCTTACTAAAAATCCGGTATACAGCGATACGTTTGATGAGCGTGACCCTTCAGTCGTATCCCATATTCATCTGGCAGATCTGGCCGACTTGGTATTGGTAGCTCCGGCTACGGCCAACGTTATAGGCAAAATGGCAAACGGTCTTGCCGATGATATGCTTACGACCACACTTTTGGCAACTACGGCACCAGTTATGATTTCCCCGGCAATGAATGTGCATATGTATACACATCCCGCGGTTGTAGCGAACATGGAAACACTGGTTTCCCGCGGAGTGTCGATGATTGAGCCCGGTGAGGGTCTACTCGCTTGCGGCTATGTCGGCAAAGGCCGTATGGAAGAGCCGGAAAGAATCGTTGAAGTGGTGGAAAGATTTTTCAAACAGCAGGAAATGGACCCGGTGCTCTCTGGAAAAGATAAGGTAGAGGGGATTTTGTCAGGTAAAAAGGTAGTCGTAACCGCAGGTGGAACGATCGAACGCATTGATCCGGTGCGTTACATTACAAATGATTCATCTGGCAAAATGGGCTTTGCGATAGCCAAGGCGGCAAAAGAAATGGGTGCGGACGTTCATTTGATCGCAGCTCATACTGATGTATCTCTTCCGGAGGGAGTGAAGGCGGAGCGGGTGGAATCAGCACAGGACATGTATGAAGCTGTCATGCGGGAGTTCGATGATAGTGACCTGATCGTTAAAGCTGCCGCAGTAGCTGACTATCGGCCGATGAAAGCAGCCTCCTCGAAGCTGAAAAAGCAGGGAGAGACCATGACGCTGGAGCTGGTCAAAACGACAGATATTCTGGAGACCATGGGCAAATCCAAAAAATCACAGTTTCTGATCGGATTCGCTGCCGAAACCAATTTGGTTGAACAGTATGCAATGGACAAGCTGCGCCGTAAAAACTGCGATCTTATCGTAGCGAATGACGTTACAAAATCCGGCGTTGGATTTGGAACAGATACGAACAGTGTGCAAATATTCGACTCGGAAGGGCTCGCACTTCATCTTCCGCTCATGTCCAAGGAGGATGTGGCTCGGCGCCTGCTTACTTTGGCAGCTGAGCGAATGGCAAAGGGGGAATCTTGATGGAAATGGCCAGAGTGATTGTGGACGTTCCGTCCAAGGACACCGACCGGCCGTTTGATTATCTGATCCCAGAACGGCTTCGGCCGTGGGTTGAGGTTGGAAGCCGGGTAGGCGTCCCATTCGGGCACCGGACACTGCAAGGTTTCGTTGTGTCTCTGCATCCGCGTCCCGAGATGGATTATGCCAAAATGAAGCCATTACAGGAAGTTCTGGACTTCGCTCCTCCGCTGTCCCCGGCGCTGATTAAGCTCAGTGAGTGGATGAAAGAGCGTTATGCGTGCCGTCAAATCACGGCACTGCAGTCCATGCTTCCAACAGCGCTTAAAGGGAAAGCGGAGCGTTATATTACACTCGGAAATCCTGATGAAGATAACAGCTGGCCGGAAGACGGCCTGTTTGCTTTGCTTCCCGAAAATGAAGTGGAGCAAGCGGTTTTGGATTTTGTTAAACAACGTGGTGAAGTCACATTAGAGCAAGTAAACCGGGCTTTTCCGAATGACTCAGACCAGATCAAAGCCTTGCTGGCACGGGGGCTACTGCTTGAGCATCAGCAGATTAAGGACAAGCTACAGAAAAAGACGATGAAAGCCGTGGAATTGGCTGTAGAAGTTGCAGAGGCGCAGGAAGCGCTAGCGTCATTTCCGGCAAAAGCCCAGCGCCAAAAAGAAGTTCTCGCATATATCATAGAAATGGAATCATTCCTTCCTATAGCAATGAAAGAAGTATTGTCTGCTCTTGGGGTGACAGCCGGAACCGTTAAAGCTCTTGCTGATAAAGGGTATATCCGGATCGAGGATATGGAAGTCTTTCGGGATCCTTATAAAGGCCGGGATTTTAAACCGAGCGAACCGCTTGTTCTTACACAAGAGCAACAGCAGGTGTACAGCCGAATTGTTTATAAGCTGGATGAGCGCCGGCATAGCGTCTTTCTATTACACGGGGTCACCGGGAGTGGGAAGACGGAAATCTATCTTCAGAGTATTCAGCGATGCCTGGAGCAGGAACGACAAGCGATCGTGCTTGTTCCGGAAATCTCACTTACACCTCAGATGGTTGAACGATTTAAAGGACGTTTTGGAGATCTGGTTGCCGTGATGCACAGCCGGCTTTCGGACGGTGAGCGCTATGACGAGTGGAGAAAAATTCATGAGGGCCGCGCTTCGGTAGTCGTTGGAGCGCGTTCGGCTATTTTTGCACCTTTTGACCGCCTTGGATTGATCATTATGGATGAGGAGCATGAGACCTCCTATAAACAGGAAGAAACGCCAAAGTATCACGCCAGAGATGTGGCGATTCGCCGGGCATCAGAAACAGGCGCAGCCGTAATCTTGGGCTCGGCTACCCCTTCCCTGGAGAGCTATCATGCTGCCAAATCGCAATCCCAGGAGGATTTTGCACCGGAATTGCTGGAAATGCCGACACGTGCGTTAGGCAACCGGCTGCCGGAAGTTACTATTGTTGATATGCGTGAAGAGTTAAAGGAAGGTAATCGTTCCATGTTCAGCCGTCTTCTTCACGAGGCGATTGCGATCCGGCTAGAGCGGGGAGAGCAGACGGTGCTGCTGCTTAACCGGCGCGGATACTCTACGTTTGTGATGTGCCGAAGCTGCGGCTATGTGGCAGGCTGTCCGGAATGCGACATTTCACTGACATACCATCAGAAATCGAACAATCTTCGTTGTCACTACTGTGGATATGCGCATCAGGCTCCGGAAGTGTGTCCGGACTGTGGAAGCGAGCATATCCGTTATTTCGGAACCGGGACACAGCGTGTCGAGGAAGAGCTTGCCAAACTGTTTCCGGGAATCCGGGTGATCCGGATGGATGTGGATACGACGACAGAGAAGGGTTCACATGAAAAGCTGCTGAAGCAGTTTAGGGATAAAAAAGCGGACGTTCTGCTCGGTACCCAGATGGTAGCCAAAGGCCTTGATTTTCCGGATGTGACGCTTGTAGGTGTCATTACAGCGGATTCGGCACTGAATCTGCCAGATTTCAGGGCAGCTGAGAAGACGTTCCAGCTATTAACCCAAGTTGCCGGCCGTGCAGGCCGTCATCAGCTGCCGGGAGAGGTTGTCATTCAGTCCTATACGCCCGAGCATTATTCTATTATTCATGCGAGTGGACACGACTATCTGACGTTCGTTAAGGATGAGCTCAAGCACCGTAAGGCGCTGCATTACCCTCCATATTGCAGGCTTATTCTGGTGACACTATCGCATGAGCAGCTGCCGCTACTTGTCCGTCTCGCGGAAAATTATGCGGCAGATTTGAAGGGAAGGGCGGACCGGAGAGGATGGTTCGGCAGTCTGGACCGTTTTGCCGCTGACGCCCTGGATGTTCTGGGGCCCGTAGCATCGCCTATTCCAAGGCTGAAAAATAGATACAGATTCCAATGTATGATAAAATGGCGTGGGACGATGGATGCTGTTTCGCTTGTCAGGCAGGTGGCTGAGGAGCTACAGGATTCGGTGCGTGACACGAAGTTGCAAATCAGCATTGACGTGGACCCGCAAATGTTAATGTAATACAGCATATATTGAATGAAAAGTGTGAGGAAGGTGTCATGATGGCAATACGTATTATTGTTAAGGAACCGGATGAAGTGCTGCACAAAAAGGCCAAGGAAGTTACAAAAGTAACGCCAAACGTTCAGAAACTGCTGGATGATATGGCGGATACCATGTACGATGCGGACGGTGTTGGCCTTGCTGCACCTCAGGTTGGCATATTAAAACGTCTTATTGTGGTAGATGCGGGGGATGAGCATGGGTTGATCAAGATGATGAACCCTGAAATTCTGGAAAGTGAAGGCGAACAGTTCGGGCCTGAAGGCTGCCTAAGCATCCCTGGATGGAACGGCGATGTGCGCCGTGCCGAGCAGGTAAAGGTGAAGGGACTTGATCGCGAAGGTAATGAACTGATCGTGACGGCGACGGGTCTGCTAGCCCGTGCTTTTCAGCATGAAATAGACCATCTGAACGGGGTTCTGTTTACAGACATCGCGGAACGGGTGTACGAATATGATCCGAACCTGCCTCCACGGAGGGAGCTGGAAAACCGATGAATATCGTATTTATGGGTACTCCTGCGTTCGCCGTGCCCAGTCTCGACATGCTGGTGGCTGAAGGCTACAACATTACGGCAGTTGTAACGCAGCCGGACCGACCGCAGGGGCGGAAAAAGGTTCTTACACCTACCCCTGTAAAGGAAGCGGCTTTGCGTCACGGTATTCCTGTGCTGCAGCCGCAGCGTCTCCGTAGCCCGGAAGCGATAGCTGAGCTTTCAAAATATGAGCCGGATATGATTGTTACGGCAGCGTATGGGCAAATTTTGCCGAAAGCTGTGCTGGATATGCCTTTGCTCGGTTGTTTGAACGTTCATGGATCGCTTCTCCCCAAATATCGGGGAGGAGCTCCCATCCAGCGTTGTATCATTAACGGGGAGAAGGTTACAGGCATTACATTAATGTATATGGCTGAAGGCCTTGATACGGGGGATATGATTGCCCGCGTGGAAGTTCCGATCCAGGATGACGACACCGCTGGAACGATGTTCGAGAAACTTAGCATCGTCGGAGCTTCTCTTCTGAAGGAGCAGCTTCCGTCTTTGACGGGCGGCAAGGTACAGGCAGTTCCTCAGAACGATGAGGAGGCAACATATGCTCCGAACTTGTCGCGTGAAGACGAGAAGATGGATTGGACCCGCACGTCCCGGGAAATCTATAACCAGATACGAGGTCTTGTTCCGTTTTCCGGTGGATTTACCCTTTGGAACGATGAGGTGTTCAAGGTATGGGCAGCTGCAGCTCCCGGGAACGGAAGCACCGCTTCAGGGGAAGCCATTTCTGGAACGGTGCTCGACCTGAGCGAGAACGGTATCGTGGTGAAGACCGGTGACGGCTCTCTGACATTGTTATCGGTTCAGCCAAGCGGTAAAAAAGCGATGGATGCTGCACAGTTTAGCCGTGGGACAAGCATGACGCTCGGGACGGTGCTGACGTGAGCGGACGAGGAAACACCTCTCCTAGAGGGCGTACATTATCAGCCAGAGAACTGGCTATGAATGTTCTGACACAGGTGGAGCAGGAAGGGGCATACAGCAATCTGCTGCTCAATACGGCCCTTCAGAAGGCTTCTCTTGAAAAGGGTGACGCCGGGCTTGCAACGGAGCTTGTATATGGAACGATATCCCGTCTGAACACCTTGGATTATTTTCTGGACCGGTTTGTCAAAAAAGGTACAGCCAAGCTGCAGCCTTGGGTAAGAGCACTGCTACGGTTGAGCCTGTACCAGATTGTGTATCTGGATCGGATTCCGGAGCATGCTGTTGTCAGTGAGGCTGTTAACCTGGCGAAGCGGCGCGGTCATCAGGGAATATCAGGCATGGTCAATGGGGTGCTGCGAAACATACTCCGGCAAAAGGATGAGCTGGTTGTTCCTGACAACTTGCCCGCAACGGACCGGATTTCTCTCCGTCATTCCCATCCGAAATGGCTTGTGGAACGCTGGATCGAACAATATGGAGAGGATACGGCTGAAGCGATTTGTGAAGCTAATAATGAGCCGCCTGCCGTTAGTGTCCGGGTCAATACAACGATGATCAGCCGTGATGGCATGTTGGAAGAGATGATTAACAGCGGTCTTGAGGCGGTACCCTCACAACTGAGTCCGTATGGAATTATTGTAAGAAGCGGTGGAAATATGGCCCATACAGACTGGTATCGTGACGGAATGATCTCCATCCAGGATGAGAGCTCGATGCTGGTCGCCGAGGCTGTTCATCCGGCCCCCGGCATGCGTGTTCTGGACTGCTGCGCCGCCCCAGGCGGCAAGACGGCTCATATGGGCGAAATCATGAAGGACGAAGGTTCCGTCATAGCCAACGACTTGCATTCCCATAAACAGAAGCTCATATCCGAGCAGGCGGAGCGGTTGGGTCTGGACAGTATTATGACGGTTACAGGCAATGCGCTGGATTTAGCGAAAAACTACGAGCCCGAATCCTTCGACCGTATTTTGCTGGATGCACCCTGCTCAGGGCTTGGAGTGATCCGGCGGAAGCCGGATCTGAAATGGGTCAAGACGCCTGAGGATATTCAAGAAATTGCAAAGCTGCAGGGTGAATTGCTGCAAGCGGTATCCGGCCTTGTTCGGCCTGGTGGAGTACTTGTATACAGTACTTGTACAATCGAACCCGGAGAGAATGAAGGGACGGTTGCTGCGTTTTTGGCCGACAATCCAAACTTTGAGGTCGCTGATGATGAAGCCGGTAGTATGAGTCGGGTATTGAAGAATGCACTTCCCCGAGGTGGGGGCGTGCAGATCCTTCCGCAGCATTTTCACAGTGACGGATTTTATATTGTAAGACTTCGCAGGCTCTCTTAAGGGCTCTGTTTGCAGGACAATAGGAATGGCCCGCCTTACTGGCGGGTTTTCTCTTTTACCGTCTCTTTTATTTATGTTAGAATAGGAAGAATGAGAAAAGAGATGCATATGAATGAAAAAGACAGGTGGAATGAGATGAACCCTTTTATATACGATTTTTCGCTTGAGGAGCTTCAAGCATGGGCTCAGGACAATGGAGAATCCGCATTCCGCGGTTCCCAAATATATGATTGGCTGTATGTTAAACGCGTAGATTCCTTCGAAGAGATGACAAATCTTTCTAAGGATCTGCGTCAAAAGCTGGAGGAGCAGTTCAGTTTCGTAACTTTGAAAGAAATTACCAAGTTTGAATCAAAAGACGGTACAGTCAAGTTTCTGTTCGGACTGCATGACGATCATGCGATCGAGACCGTTATTATGAAACATAATTACGGTAACAGCATTTGCGTGACAACTCAGGTGGGCTGCAGAATTGGCTGTACGTTTTGTGCTTCTACCTTGGGCGGGTTGAAACGGGATTTAACATCCGGCGAGATCGTTGCCCAAGTCGTTCAAGCGCAGAAGATTCTTGACAAGAGAGGGGAGCGCGTCAGCAGTATTGTAATTATGGGCACCGGGGAACCGTTCGAGAATTATGAAGCAACGATGAAGTTTCTGCGGACCATGATTCATGAGAAAGGGCTGAACATCGGGCAGCGCCATATTACGGTGTCGACAAGCGGTATCGTACCTAACATCTATAAGTTTGCCGAGGAAAACACTCAAATCAACCTGGCGATATCTATCCATGCGCCGAACGATACTCTTCGTTCCAAGCTGATGCCGGTCAATCGGCGTTATCCATTCGATGATGTCATCGAAGCTCTTCGGTATTACCAGGCTAAGACAGGACGCCGCATCACGTTTGAGTATGCTTTGATCGGCGGTGTCAATGACCAGGCTGAGCATGCGGAAGAGCTGGCAGATGTAATTAAAGACATGAATTGCTACGTCAACCTGATCCCGGTCAACCACGTGCCGGAACGGAAGTACGTCCGCACGTCGCGCAACGATATTTTTAAATTTCAACGTACGCTTGCAGATAAGGGTGTTAATGTAACCATCCGCCGTGAACAGGGTCACGATATTGCTGCCGCTTGCGGTCAGCTTCGGGCCAAGCATATGGAGTTGAGGTGAGAATAATTTGATCAATACGGTTCATGTCAGCCATGTCGGACGGGTTCGGCAGGTGAATGAGGACTCTGTCCTGATCCGTCATTTGGAGCATGGCTATACACTCGGCATTGTAGCCGACGGCATGGGGGGTCACCTTGCGGGGGACACCGCCAGCAGGCTCGCGGTTCAGACCGTGGCTGAAGACTTATCTTCCCTGGAACCGGATATGTCCATGGACGGCATTCGGGCAGCGTTAAGCGACGCCATCCTGCATGCTAATGAAGTGATATATCAGGAAGCTTCCGCCGATGAGCGGCTGCACAACATGGGAACGACCATTGTAGCCGTGCTGCTTCGGGGCCATGAAGGTTATATCGGGCATATCGGTGATAGCCGGGCATATAAAATTTCAACAGGTCAAGTGATCCGGCTGACAGATGATCACACACTGGTCAATGAACTGTTTAAAAGCGGTCAGATTACCGAGGAGGAATTAGAGTCTCATCCGCGTAAAAATGTGCTGATACGGGCGTTAGGAACGGATATAGATGTATCTGTTGAATTGAGCCCGGTAGCCATTGAGGCGGGAGAGGTGCTGTTGTTATGCAGTGACGGGCTAAGTAATCCGGTTAGAAGAGACCGGATAGGACAAATTGTCGGCTCACTTGAACTTCCTCTGGAGGAAAAAGCAGACCGCCTGCTTCAACTGGCACTTCTCGCCGGAGGCGACGACAACATCACCGTCGCCCTGTTCGAACATCAAGAAGAAGGTGCTGGGCAACGTATAAAGGGGTGGAATTCATGATCGGACATGAATTGGCTGGTCGTTACAAGATCATAGAACGAATCGGCGGCGGTGGAATGGCGCTGGTCTACAAGGCACAGGATATTTTACTGAACCGAAACGTAGCGATCAAAGTGCTGCGGCAGCAGTTTGTGCACGATGAGGAATTTATCCGCCGTTTCAGGCGTGAGGCACAATCTGCGGCGTCATTGTCGCATCCGAATGTGGTCAGCATTTATGATGTTGGCCAAGAGGATGAAGTTCATTATATCGTCATGGAATATATCGAGGGCTACAACCTCAACGAAATCATTAAAGAGAGAGCTCCGCTTCAGGTAGACGAGGCGGTACGAATTGCTTCTCAAATTTGTGATGCGTTGGATCATGCCCATCATAATCAGATCATTCATCGTGATATCAAACCGCATAACATTTTAATCGGTCGCAACGGCCGTGTAAAAGTAACGGATTTCGGTATTGCGAGAGCTGTAACTTCTACGACGATTACCCAGACAGGATCTGTTGTGGGTTCTGTGCATTACTTTTCCCCAGAGCATGCCAAGGGCGTAGCTACCGGAGAGAAGTCGGATTTATATTCTCTTGGTATCGTATTGTATCAAATGCTGACGGCACGTCTGCCGTTTCTAGGAGAAAGTCCGATCAGTGTGGCGCTTAAACATCTTCAGGAGGAATTTGATGAGCCTAGGGAAGTGAACCCGCTTATTCCTCAAAGTGTGGAGAATGTTATTCTGAAATCGATGCGTAAAAATCCGCAGGAGCGTTATCAATCGGCGGAAGAAATGATGCAGGATCTGGAAACTTGTCTGCTGCCTAACCGGCGGAATGAGCCTAAGGTGGATTTCGCTGATGATGAGGATCAGACCCGAGTGATGCCTGCTATCAAGACGATGCAGTCTGGTAATCATGTTGCTGCTGCTCCCGTCTATGATCCGGAGGATGAAGAACCGGATAAGGAAGAAGTTAAGCCCGGAAATCCGAAGAAGAAATGGAAAAAACCAGCGCTTATAATCGGTTTAGTCCTTCTGTTTCTGGGTATCCTGGCTGGTGTAGTCATTTATGTGAACAAAATGCTGGTTGTGCCTGAGGTCACGATTCCTAGCGTTGTGAAAATGACAGAAGAAGATGCTGTTCGTACGCTGGAGGAACTGGGCCTTGTTGTCGATAACGATGTGATCAGACAATACAAGCAGGGTGTAGACGAAGGTATTGTGTATGATCAGAGTAAGGCTGAAGGAACTGTCGTAAAGGAAGGTTCAATTATTCAATTATCGGTAGGAGCCGCCAAGGAATTAAGCGAAATGCTGGAATTAAGCGGGAAAAAGCTAGATGAAGCACTCAAGCTGCTGAAAGACCAAAAGGTGAGCGAAGACCGGATTGATTATACAAATGAAGAGCACAGTGACAGCGTACCGGCAGGGGAGATCATTTCCCAGTTACCAGTTAGCGGTGAGAAATTTGATCCGGACACAGTCCAAGTCCGGCTGATTGTAAGTAAAGGCAAGCAATCTGTGACTATGTATAACCTGATCGGTAAGTCTCGAAGCGAAGCGGAGAGTCTGATTAGGGAGCTCGGACTTCGGGTAGGTACGGTGGACCCAGTGCCAAGCTTCACCGTGAAAAAAGGTGAAGTTATCGAGCAGTGGCCTTATGATCCAAACGCGCTTGCAACGCCGGGAACGGAACAAAACTTGAAAGTAAGCTCGGGTTATCCGCCTGAAGCGTTGAACTATACCTTTAAGGTTCCGGTAGCACCTAACCGTGAGGGAGAGCAGAGTCAGATTCGTATCGTTTACTCTGATGCATTAGGCGACAATCAGGAAGGGGAAAGCCGCACGATTACCACAACAGAGATTATTCCGGTGAAACTCCTTCTGGCTCCGGAGAAAAACGGCTCGGTAGAAATTTACCGGGATGGCCGTGCGCTTGATACGTACTCGGTATTATATACCGACGCCAAGAACGGAACGGTGCCACAGCCTGAGATTGAAGCACCGCCTGTGCCTGAGGTTCCTGTCACTACTGATCCTCCACAGGAAGATATTGGTGGAGACAATGGTGGAGATCAGGGTACAGATCAAGGTACAGATCAAGGAACAGATCAGGGTGAAGAGAACGGTCATGAAGATGACTCGGCTTTATCCAATGAGGGTAAAGGTAAAGGCGATAAGGTGAAGGATTCGAAGAAAAATCACGATGATATTGATGCCGCAGGATGGGGCAGGTAAGAAGTTTACACCAACTACACGAAAGTGAGGCCTGCATATGCTTGAAGGACTGATTGTTAAGGCACTGAGCGGATATTACTACGTCAAACCACTGCGAGAAGGCAATGTTGTATCCGGGGAAGACCCATCGGTTCAATGCAGAGCCCGCGGAATTTTCAAAAAAAGAGGTGTTTCTCCGCTTGTCGGAGATCGTGTAATGTACTCTTTGACCGAGAATGGGGAGGGGACCGTGGAAGAAATTCTTCCGCGGTCTTCCCAATTAATACGTCCTCCAGTAGCTAATGTTCATTTAGCTGTTCTTTTATTTTCAGTAAGAGAACCGGATATGAGCTTGCTGCTGTTGGACAAATTCCTCGTACATATTGAGCACTCTGATCTAAAGGCTCTAATCTGTTTAACGAAGCAGGACCTTGCCGATGATTCCGGTGACTCCACGGAAGAAGTAAAGCGTGTATACGAGAAGATCGGTTACGAGGTTATCGTGACGAGTTCGTTGCAGGGAGTCGGTACTGAGGAAGTCAAGGAACGGCTCGCGGGACAAATCAGTGTATTCTCCGGTCAATCGGGTGTAGGTAAATCCTCATTGCTCAATGCGTTAATGCCTGGACTGTCTTTGGAGACGAGTGAAATTAGTATACGGCTTGGCCGCGGACGTCATACGACAAGGCATGTTGAGCTGATAGAGTTGGATAACGGGGGCTTTGTCGCCGATACGCCGGGATTCAGTCAGCTGGATTTTCTTGAACTGGGCGTAGAGGAGTTGTCCAGCTGTTTCAGGGAGTTCATTCCTTATGCGGAGAATTGTAAGTTCAGAGGCTGTAGTCATACACACGAACCCGGTTGTCAGGTCATTCAGGCCAAAGAAAATGGAGACATCGCAGATAGCCGTTATAAACACTATGTTGATTTTTTTACAGAAATGAAAGACAAGAAGCGGAGGTACTAACGTTATGATTAAGATAGCGCCATCGATACTTTCGGCGGATTTTGCCAAACTTGGTGATGAAATTGCAGAAGCACAGGCGGGAGGAGCGGACTGGATCCATGTAGACGTGATGGACGGCCATTTCGTGCCTAATATTACGCTTGGACCCCCAATCGTTCAGGCGATCAGACCCCACACTACACTGCCACTGGATGTACATTTGATGATTGAGCAGCCGGAGTGTTATATCGCTGATTTCGCATTAGCTGGGGCTGACTATATTACTGTTCATGCAGAAACCTGCCCACATCTCCACCGTGTCATTCATTTGATTAAGGAGCACGGGGTTAAGGCTGGTGTAGCCATTAATCCGGGAACTCCTGCCCATGTCCTACAGGAAGTTCTGCCTGATCTGGATATGGTGCTCGTTATGACCGTTAACCCCGGTTTCGGCGGACAAGCTTTCATCGAGCGCACCGTGCGGAAAATTGAGCAGTTGAGAGAGTGGATTGCCAATTCCCCGAATCCGGGAATTCATATAGAGGTAGACGGCGGTATAACAGCCGAGACGGCTCCGCTCGTAACGAAGGCCGGTGCAGACGTACTGGTGGCTGGAAGCGCCGTTTTTGGCAAGCCGGATCGCTCGTCTGCTATCGCAGAGATTCGCAAGAGCGCGCAGTTCTAAAGACGTAAGTCTGTGAGCTGGATGCATAGGGCGGAGATTACCCGCATAAATATGGTTACATGAGCTGGGTTCTCATGTAGCCTTTTTTGTTCGTGTTCACATCTATGGGCTTGGTGCATAAAATAACCTAGAAGGCATGAGAATGATGGGGAGGGTGAGACATGAAATTTTATACGTTCAAGCTGCCGAAGTTTTTGGGAGGTTTTGTGAAGGCCATTTTGAACACGTTTCACAAAGGCTGACAGCTTGTCCCGGCATAACAAAACCTCCGCCCGGGACAGCAACTGCGTGACTGTTACCGGGAAAGAGGCATTAAAAAAAGCACCTGCTGCGTTCAGGGTGCTTTTTGTTTAGTCACATGTATCTAAACGAAAGAAAAACTTCCTTGTCCCGCGCAGCCCTTTAGAAAGCTGGAGATTAAGAAAGTTTTTCTAAAAATATAAGAAAGTATTATATTTCCATTACTTGGCTTATATTTCTCGCAGAAACGCCATCGTCCTTCTCAATGGACGATGCAATCGTTTCTGCTTGTATGGGCATAGATTAATTATACGCGAGTCACTTTACCGGATTTCAAAGCGCGAGTGCTAACGTATACACGTTTTGGCTTGCCGTCTACCAGAATGCGAACTTTCTGAACGTTTACGCCCCAAGAACGTTTGTTGTGGTTGTTGGCGTGGGAAACGTGGTTACCAGTACCTGGTTTCTTACCTGTCACATAACATTTGCGAGACATAGATTACACCTCCTTGTTTCATAACCCTGCATAAAACAATACTTAAATATAATATCACAGTAAAAATTGCTGCGTCAACTATCCTAAAAACATTTATTTCTCTTTCCTCTTATAGTACAATGTTATTTAGTCCATAATATTTCCGAAGAAATACGGTGGGCTAATCGGTATGTCCCTCTCTTTACAGAGTAAGCTGCCGAAGGCTCGTCAGACGCGAGGCCAGCCCATCACCGGCGTTGTGACTAATTCATTTAATCATAGCATGTCTATTATTTGCTGGGCGATGATCGGTTTAAGGCTCTGAAATAGAACAAAAAACATACAATTAAAGCGTTATTTGTATCAAGCCAGGAAGGGGAATTCTCATTGAGTAAGCGTTCTTTGAATGGAACAGAATTTACCGCGATGGTTCTAGCCGGAGCGGAACAACTGCAGCTACATGCAGAACACGTCAATTCCCTGAATGTTTTTCCGGTGCCGGATGGCGACACGGGAACGAACATGAATTTGACGATGACTGCAGGTGTGGCCGAACTGAAAAGCAAGTATACGGAATCTTTAGGGCACAGTGCTGGTGTACTGTCGAAAGGGCTCCTGATGGGCGCCCGGGGGAACTCCGGGGTTATTTTGTCCCAACTGTTCCGCGGCTTCAGCCGTTATGCAGCTCCTTACACGGAACTGAACCCTAGTCAGTTTGCTACTGCGCTGCAGACGGGTGTAGAGGCGGCTTATAAAGCAGTCGTTAAACCGGTTGAGGGAACAATCCTCACGGTAGCGAAGGAAGCTGCCAAGCATGCTGTTTATTTTTCCCGCAGAAGCAACGATGTCGTGGAATTGATGGAGCAAGTATTGGCAAAAGCCAAGGAGACCCTATCCCAAACTCCGGATATGTTGCCGGTTTTGAAGCAGGTAGGTGTTGTGGACTCCGGAGGACAAGGCCTCGTATACATCTATGAAGGGTTTCTGAAAGCGCTGAAAAATGGTGTTTCTTCTTCAGAAGTGTCTCCCGCATCTGTAGAACAGACTGTATCACGGGTAGCTGTAGCTGGTATTGTTACCCATCCGGATTTAGCGACGGTACAGGTTCCAGCTTCAGCACAATCGAGACTTTCGACGGAAGATATCGAATATTTGTACGATATGGAATTCTTCATTAACCGACAGCTGGGCAACGCCCAACCTGCAGAATTTGATGAAGATAAATTTAGAAAAGCGCTTTCCGTGAATGGTGATTCCATTATCGTGATTGGCGACGATGAAACGATTAAAGTGCACGTGCATTCCAAAGCTCCGGGCGAGGTACTGAACCTGGCTTTGCTGTATGGCGAAATTACGCAGATTCATATTCTGAATATGCGTGAGCAGCACCGTGACCTGCTATCTACAGGCATGGACATCGCACCGATGCCTGAGCTGTTTGCAGATATCCCGGCTGAAACCAAGACACCTGAAGCCCCGGCTGTTCCCCCTGCGGACGAGCTGGCACCATACGGTTTCATCGCTGTGTCCTCGGGTGAGGGCATTTCGAGTATTTTCAAAAGTCTTGGCGTAGATGTTGTACTGGCCGGCGGTCAAACCATGAATCCGAGCACGGAGGATTTTGTGAATGCGATAACGTCTATTTCCGCACAACAGATATTTATCTTGCCGAATAACTCCAATATTGTGCTTGCTGCACAACAGGCGAGAGAACTGCTGGAAGGAGAACGCAGCGTAACCGTGATTCCGAGCAAGACGATTCCACAAGGGATTGCGGCCGCCTTTGAATTCCAGGAAGATGAGAGTGTCGAAAGCAATACCGATAATATGCTTGAAGCGGTTTCCCGTGTTCAATCTGGGCAAGTAACGTACGCCGTACGGGACACCAATATTGACGAGCTTCAGATTAAGGCCGGAGAATACATCGGTATCCAAAATTCGAAGATCGTTGCAGCAGCACCGGATCTGCTGAACGCATGTCAGGAGTTACTCGGTAAAATGCTGAGTTCCGGAGATGAAATCATCACGCTTCTTACGGGTGAGGATGCAACCGAGGAAATCACAGAGGGGTTGATCTCTTGGCTTGAGGATAACTATCCGAATGCAGAAGTGGAAGTGCACTATGGAGGACAACCGATTTACGCTTATCTGTTCTCTGTAGAAGTTTAATATATTTCTCGCAGAACCTCCGTCGCCCTTTGAAAAGGACGACGAAGTCGTTTCTACTTGTATAATTGATGGTCATTTATTAGGAGGGGTTCCCGGTGAAGAAAACCGTTATTGTCACAGACAGCACAGCGGATATTCCGGCAGACCTGGTGAAGAAATACGACATACGAATTGTTCCACTGCGTCTTATGTTCGGCAGTGATACGTATCTCGATGGAGTAGAGATTACCGCTGGCGAGTTTTATAAGAAACTCGTCGAATCGACTCAACTGCCGACAACTTCGCAGCCCTCCCCGGCTGACTTTGTGGGGGTATATGATTCAATCCTGAAGGAGTTTCCCGGCTGTTCCATTCTATCGATGCACCTCTCTTCCGGAATGAGCGGCAGCTACCAGTCGGCACTGCTGGCTACTTCCCTAATAGAGGGAGAAGCTGATATTACGGTGTGGGATTCAAAATCAGCGTCATATGGCTATGGATTGTTTGTTGTTCATGCAGCCCAGTTGGCTGCTGAGGGATTGCCGGTAGAAGAGATCCTATCCTCTACCGAAGAACTTCGCAGTAAGCGTCGTCTATATTTTTTGGTGGACACACTGGAATATTTGCAAAAAGGTGGACGCATCGGTAAAGCTTCAGCGGTACTGGGTACACTGTTGAATATTAAACCGATCCTGTCTATCGATGATGAAGGTATTATTTTTTCGGTTGAAAAAGTAAGAGGCCGCAAGAAAGCGACTGCCAGAATGATTGAATTGTTCCAAAATGATCTGGCAGGTGTTACGAATATTAAAGTAGCGGTGGGCACTACGGCAGATCCGGCTTCGGTTGATGATTTTCTGAAGCAATTGTCTGCCGTGTTTACGGTGAAAGAAACGGTCCTGTCTGACATCGGCCCTGTCGTAGGCAGCCATGTGGGACCGGGTACCATTGCCGCGTATATCTGGCCCGCTTGATTGGGGGAGCATTATGAGTCTCGATCTGGATCAAATATCCGTAAGACAGATAAACGGCGTGAGCGCCCTGAAAGAAGGGGAGCTTCACGCCTTTGGCGTCTCTACGGTTAAAGATTTGTTGGAGTATTACCCGTTCCGGTATGAGGATTACCGCCTCCGCTCACTCAGCGAGGTAAAGGACGGGGATAAAATTACAATACAGGCCAAAATAGCGGGTATTCCTGTGTTGCAGAGATACGGACGTAAATCCCGTTTGTCGTGCAAAATGCTGGCTGAGAATTGGATGTTTACCGCCACTTGGTTTAACCGCCACTTCCTAAAGGATCAGCTGACGACGGGCCGGGAAATCGTGCTGACGGGAAAATGGGATCAGAGACGTCTGCAGCTGACGGCGTCGGAATCCGAATTTCCGGATAAAGGAGCGTATCGGAGCGGAACGCTGCAGCCTGTATATTCTATTGGCGGAAAGATAACTCAAGGCTGGATTCGAAAAACGATCGGACAGGCATTGCAGCAGTACGGTGAGATGATACCAGAAATCCTTCCGCCTACTCTTCTTCAGAAGTATGATCTGATGCCGCGCAAACAGGCTATCGCTACCATTCATCAGCCGGTGGATTCCAAAGAAGGTCAGGAAGGGCGGCGGCGGATGGTGTATGAAGAGCTGTTTATGTTCCAGCTAAAAATGCAGGCGTTCCGTGCGTTGAACCACGACCGGATGGATGGTGTAGTACATACCGCAGACAATTCAACCATAAGGGAGTTTGTACGGAGTCTGCCCTTTGAGCTGACGGATGCGCAGAAGAAGGTGGAGCTTGAGATTTTGCATGACATGCGTTCGCCGTACTGCATGAACCGGTTGCTTCAAGGTGATGTTGGTTCTGGTAAAACGGTCGTGGCGGCGATCGCTTTGTATACAACTGTAAGATCCGGCTTCCAGGGTGCTTTGATGGTGCCTACGGAGATTTTAGCTGAGCAGCATATGCGTTCATTGCAAAAGCTGTTTGAACCGTTTGGAGTGACTGTGGGGTTTCTGACAGGCAGCGTGACGGGGAAGAGACGCAAGGATCTTCTTGCCTCGCTCCAGATGGGGTTGACCGACATCGTTGTCGGTACGCATGCTTTGATACAAGAGGATGTGTATTTCCGCCAACTGGGGCTTGTGGTGACAGATGAGCAGCACCGTTTTGGCGTGAATCAACGCAGCGTGCTTCGCCGGAAAGGATATAATCCGGATGTTCTGACGATGACCGCTACACCGATTCCCCGGACGATGGCCATTACTGCCTTTGGTGATATGGATGTCTCTACCTTGTCGGAGAGACCGAAGGGACGTATTCCCATTACGACTTACTGGGTCAAGCATGATCTGATGGAACGTGTTCTGGGATTTATCGCGAGAGAAGTGGAGCAAGGCCGTCAGGCTTATCTGATCTGCCCGCTTATTGAGGAATCCGACAAGCTCGATGTGCAAAATGCGATTGATCTTCATGTCCAGATGCAGCAGGCCTTCCCGAAATATCGCGTGGGACTGCTCCACGGCCGAATGACGCCAGCGGAGAAGGATGAGGTCATGCGCGGCTTTTACAGCAACGAATTGCAGCTGCTCATCTCAACCACGGTCGTCGAAGTTGGGGTTGACGTTCCTAATGCTACATTGATGATTATTATGGACGCTGACCGCTTCGGTCTATCCCAGCTCCATCAGCTGCGCGGCAGGGTAGGCAGGGGCGCTCACGCCTCTTACTGTATCCTTGTTGCTGATCCGAAGTCTGAGGTTGGACAGGAACGTATGGAGGTCATGACCGAGACTGAAGACGGATTCGAGGTAGCACGCCGGGACTTGGACCTGCGGGGACCGGGTGACTTCTTCGGTACGAAGCAGAGCGGAGTTCCGGAGTTCCGGCTGGCTGACATGGTTGCGGATTTTGAAGTGGTGGAGCAGGCAAGAGATGATGCTGCCACTTTAGTCGGGGATGCTTCTTTCTGGACATCTCCAGCCTATGCTTCTTTACGTGAATATTTGCAGAAAGAACAGATTTTTCAAGGTGATCTTATTGATTAGTTGAACAAGGTAGCACAATGGACCGGCCCTCGTCATATACTCAAACAGTGATAGGAGTTATTACGGGAGGTGCCAAACGTTTGAGCTATCAACAGTATGGAATTAGTCCGCAACTGGTGGAACGCATCAAGCTGAAAATGAAAAATCCTGCCTATAAGGAAAGGATTAAAAACCTGGTTCAAGGTTTATCAAAAGCTGATCTTCAAAATAGTGCAAAAGTGCATCAGATGGTACGGACAATAACAGGGATTTTGAATGAAAAGCTGAGTCCAGCGCATGAACAGCAGATTGTTCAGTTTGTTCTTTCTCAGCGGATTGATCCGAACAACACGTTTCACTTAATTAAGCTCTGGGGTATGTTCCGCTAAGTTCAGCGGTACATGCCAAGTAGATATCAATAAGCCCCTGCGGATTACATTCCTTGCAGGGGCTTATTCATGTGTAAGGCATAGCCGTTGGTCGTCCGCTATCATGTAACGCCACACTGCGTTGGAAACGCCGCGCGCTCTGAGCTGCGAATGGTGTGAAAAGCTCTAGCCAGTGATGGGCCTGATGCAGTCTGGGGTATCATTTTTAACCGAATTAACGCTTGTTCCAACAACGGTGGCAGTCATCTCAACAGTAGGAAAGGGACCGAGCAGCTGCTTAAGATCACCTGGACCTGCGCTGCGGCTGAGCCACAAGGCTTCGTCTTCAGGACTAAGTATGACGGGCATCCGGTCATGAATACGTTCCATTAGCTGATTGGGCCGGGTAGTGATGACGGTACAGGTGCTGAGCTTGCTCCCATCTGGTGCGGTCCACATATCGTATAGGCCTGCCATGCTGAATATCCCGCCGTCCTTCATACCAATCCGATGAGGTGTTTTGGCGTCCACTGTGCGCTGCCATTCGTAGAAACCGTCAGCGGGGATAAGACATCTTTTGCGCAGGAAAGGTGTCTTGAATGCCGGCTTTTCATCCAGCGTTTCACTTCGGGCGTTGATCATCTTGGCGGCACCGGAAGAGTCGCGTGACCAGGAAGGGACAAGCCCCCAGCGCAACTGTCCGATGCGGCGGCGTACGCCGTCATGAATAACTGCAGTGACCATCTGCGTTGGTGCAATGTTATAACGGGGGGTATGAAAAGGGGAGGTGGATTCAGGATCAATCAGATACCGTTCCATCAGATCCTCCCATGTGACGGTAAGTGTGAAACGGCCGCACATACAATTCGCCTCCTTCAGGCACAATGATAATAGTTATATTCTTAAATGTTATAATCCTCGTACTATATAGATTGAATTAAAAGACTAAGCATCACTACGAATGCGGATTATTTCACTTAATATAAAGTATACACGTAGTTAATGTTGGCGAAAAATGAAATTGTCACCTATAATAGTTAGGTGTGTTTTTTGCATCACGTGATTTTCAACATCAGAAATGGAGGCAATCAAGTGTTTGATTTAAAAGCCAATGGGACTTCGGTCAAAACAGAAGTCATTGCAGGAGCGACCACGTTTTTTACCATGGCGTATATTATGGTGGTAAACCCGCTGATCTTGTCCGGAGCAGGTGTTCCATTTGAGCAGAGCTTTACCGCAACCGTTATAGCTGCGGTGATCGGTACCCTGCTGATGGGCCTGGTAGCCCGTTATCCGATCGCTGTAGCGCCGGGTATGGGGCTCAACGCGTATTTTACATATTCTGTTGTTCAAGGGCATGCCAATTTGTCCTATATTGAAGCTTTCTCGGCTGTGTTTATCGCAGGGATCCTGTTTTTACTGTTATCGATGACCACACTGCGCAGCCGGTTAATCGAAATGATCCCGCCGAATTTAAAACATGCCATTACGGCGGGAATCGGCTTGTTTATCGCTTTTATCGGCTTGCGGATGAGCGGGATCGTCACAGCTCACCCGGATAATCTGGTAGCACTGGGTGATCTGCACCAGCCTTCGGTTGTGCTTGCGTTGGTTGGCCTTGGGATAACCTTGATTCTGTTGTCCCGAGATATTAAGGGAGCCTTGTTTATCGGGATGATCATTACTGGTATTATCGCTTATTTTGCGGATATGTTATCCTTTTCAAACGGAATTATGTCTGTACCTTCGCTCCCTGAGGGGATCTTGGTGTGGAATCCAATTGAGGCCGCAGGTAATGTTATTTCCAACAGTTTGTATGCGGTCGTCTTTTCCTTTCTGCTAGTGACCCTGTTTGATACAACGGGTACGGTGGTCGGCGTAGCTGAACAGGCGGGCCTGATGAAGGATAACAAGCTGCCGCGTTCCGAGCGTGCCATGTTTTCTGATTCCATCGCAACCGTTGCCGGCTCCATGGTCGGTACGAGCCCTACGACCGCTTATGTCGAATCTGCAGCCGGTGTGGGCGCTGGCGGTCGGACAGGACTGACGGCGGTTGTCGTTGCAGTGCTGTTTGCTATTGCAGCATTTTTTGGACCGCTCGTTGGAGCTGTATCTGGCTTGTCTGCGATTACGGCACCTTCACTGATTGTGGTTGGATGCCTGATGCTGAGCAATGTCCGAAGCATTAAATGGGACGACTTTGATGAAGCGTTCCCGGCATTTCTCGTCATTCTGACAATGCCGCTCACATCGAGTATTGCAACAGGTATCGCGCTTGGCTTTATCTCTTATCCGCTGATGAAAGTGGTTAAAGGTAACTTCCGCGCGGTGCACCCGCTGATGTACATTTTTGCCGTACTGTTTGTATTACAGCTTGTGTTTGTTCCCCATTAATCATGGGTGTGTGAAACGCAAAAAGCCAGAGAATTTCCCCTGTAATTCAGGTGAGATTCTCTGGTTTTTTTAATGGCGGTCCGACTCCTTCTGAACCTTGGATCAGGAAGGAAGATCTATATCTAGCGCCTCCAAAATATCACAAAGCGGTATCCATGAGCCGTGGATGTAAATACGCTGTTTGAAGCTATCAATGCGATCAACCATGCCGGTCACGTTGTAGTCCCCGTATTCCCCGAATACCTGAAGTTGTACAGCCCCTTTGTTATGGTAGGCTAGGCTCAACTTTTCAGCGATCCATTCCACCTGCTGCTCATCAAGAAAAGGATGCTCCTGCTTATGTTTTTGTTCCTGTTTGGCTAAAATAGCGTCACGATGCTCAAACAACATCATCCGGCTGGACTCCCATAGTCCATTGCCCGTCAGTTTCTTCATTTGTAGTGACCTCCGATCTTCGTGTTAAGAAACTTTAGCTGACTGGTGTTTTTCAAGGAGGAACCGAAGTAAACCGAGGCGGGTCCGTATACTTCCCGTATTTCATCCATCGTGTGCTCCAGATGCATCAGTCTTTCCCGGTCTCCGAACAGGGAAAGCTGGTAGACGTCATCGCTCTGCAGTTCGCCCAGAGAGAGCCAAATTTTCCGCACCGGCCCTCCATTCCAGTGAGTATCGAACAGCTGCTTCGCTGCAGCGTATACCTCGCGCGAGAGATGAGTCGGCTCCGGGAGTTTTACCTGACGAGAAGACCCCACCGGGTGGTCAAAGTCAGCTCCCTGCGCACCGGCTTGAACCACATTGCCCATATAGCCCTTGGCGCGGGCCCGCGCACAGATCAGCATGGACAGTTCATTCAATATGACATCGATATCCTCACGACTGTCATAATCGACAGGCAGTGTAGTCTGCCGTCCAATTCCTTTTTGCTGCTCAAAAGCGTCCGGGGTGACAGGGGAGTCGTCATAGCCGTTCGCCGTTCGCCATAGTACCTCGCTCCAGATGTCGCAGTTTTTTTTCATGTAACGTTTCATCTTCCGCTTGAGTTCTCCAAGAGGAGTGTGGGCCAGCTCGCCAATGGTATGAATGCCAAGGCGGGCCAAATGGCGTGTCGTTTTGGAGCCGACACCGAACATTTTGTGGACAGAGCAAGACCAGAGGGCTTCCATATTGTGTTCGTTCAATTCGTAAATGCCGTCTTCGTTTTTTTTGGCAAAATTGTCACAGGCCATTTTGGCGAGGATTTTGTTTCGTCCAATGCCGACACGGGTGTAAATGCCGGTTTCCTCCTGCACCCTCATCTGGATGTGACGGGCGAGCTCCGCAGGCGAACAACCGAAATGCGCCAGACTGGCGGTCACATCAACGAATTGCTCGTCAATGCTGAACGGCTCCACGAGATCCGAATACGACTCCAGGATGGTCATGATCTGCAGTGACAACCGGATATAGGCGCTCATCCGGGGTTTCATGACGATGAGATCAGGGCATTTCTGCTGAGCTTGCCATAAGGCTTCAGCCGTCGTTACACCGTGACTCTTAGCCAGGGGGCAGGCGGCTAGAATGATGCCGCTCCTCCGGGACGGATCCCCCGATACGACGAGCGGTTTGTTTTTGTAAGCGGGGTGGGCCACTTTTTCAACAGAGGCATAAAAGGATTGGCAGTCTGCCAAAAAGATGACACGTTGCTGACGTTTATGCATGTTATTTCACCCCTTATTCTATTCAAGACTGATGTGAAGCGCCTTGGCTAGCCGTTGCTCGATGTCGGCTCTTACAAAATCCCACTGCAGCTCCATGTGATGCTGGTAACCGCGGCACCGGTAACGGAGCAGCAGCGAATACTCCTTCCGGTGGGTTTCCATAATCGTGATGCTGCGCGCTCGGCAGTCATTTTTGAGCCGGCTCAGCCTGGTCATGGAGGATCTCTGAATCTCCCTTAGGCGTCCTATATAAAGATCCGTCAGGCCTGATGTTTCCATGCTCCGGATATCCTTCTCCAGGACATCAAGCAGGATGGGCAGGATTGTACATTCCTTCACTATTTGGAGCTCTTCCCCGGTTTGCAGCGGAGATGTGGACATAGCTGCATCGGCCTCCTCCGGTTCTTCATACATTCTTCATTATTATATACCGAACACATGTTCTATATGCAAGCGGTAAATACCGTTAATTGGGTTAGGGAAAGTAAATGACTGGCTATCAAGGCTGCTCGAAACGTCGCAGGAGGAAATTTCCGAATATTTAGATGCCCTTAAAATGCTCAACTCGGCTACTACCCAAGGCGAATAAATGTCGCTCGGCTTTCCACCTACAACCTTTGCTGGTTGATTTCTTATTTAACGATAACTAGCGATCCTTCCCAAAATAATCCTTGAATCTCCTGCTACAGGAGGTTTTATCATGTGTGCAAGAGAAGCTGCTGCATTTCTAATTCATACGCGGCAGACAAGGAGGCATATAGGATATGAGGATTGTGGAATGGATTTATCTTATTTTTAACGTGGTTATGCTTGCATGGCTAATAGGGGCGCGGAACAAGCCCCTGCGGATGCTCTGGGGTGGATTTGCCGTCTCCGCTGCACTCCTGCTTGTGCATGGATTGATGGAGGGACTGCGTTGGCCCCTGATCCCCGGTTATCTGTTAACCATGGTCCCATTGATTGTTCTGGTTGTAAAAACCCGGAATCGGTCATCGTCCAAAGCAACGGACGGACGCTCCGGCACATCAAGTTGGAAGCTGCGCCGCACACGGATGATTGCATCATCCGTACTGGTATTGGTATACGCCGCAGTGGCGCTTGGGCTACCGTTGCTGTTCCCGGTTTTATCGTTTGAGAAGCCGACAGGTCCTTATGGAATCGGGACGGTGACCTATAACTGGACGGATGACAGCCGTGAAGAAGTATTGACTCCGGAAACAGGGGATAAACGCGAGCTGGTGGTCCAAATCTGGTATCCGACAAGTAAGGATGCCAAAGGAACAACGGCGCCTTACGTGTCCGATCCGGCTGTATATGAGCAAGCTTTTCATGATGTATTGGAAATGCCGAAGCTGCTGTTCACCAACCTTTGGGATATCAAGACACATGCGATACAGGATGCGAAATTGTCCGAATCGGAAGCCAAGTATCCGGTACTTGTTTTTTCACATGGCCTGCATGGATACGAAAGCCAGAATACGTTCCAAGTCGAACAATTGGTCGGCAATGGTTATATCGTCGTGGGCATTAATCATACGTACAGCAGCATGGCTTCGGTGTTTCCGGATGGACGGGTGGCCTATTTTGAATCGCAAGGTAAGGAGGGCTTTGAAAAGCTGAAATTCAATAACTTGGATGTGCTCAACGAGGGTTGGGTAAAGGATGTTCAGTTTGTGTTGGATGAGGTGGAGAAGCTTGCAGCTAATGATCCGGATCAAAGGTTCACAGGGCATATGGACCTGGATCGCATCGGCATGTTTGGCCACTCTTTTGGCGGGGCAACAGCCGTGCAGATGCTGCTGACCGATTCAAGAGTCAAGGCAGGTATGAATATGGATGGTGTGTTGTACGGTGAGAAGCGCATTCCGGCGGAAGGTGTAGGTAAACCGTTTCTGATGATCAGTGCAGACGATACGCTGAACGGTGCAACCAGTATGAGTGATGAAGCGATTGCGGCGATGGGTACGAACCGTGAAGTGATCAAAACCTATTATGAAGAAGTATTCGCCCGGTATGCTCCGGTAACGGCAGGCGGAAACTACTGGATGAAGCTTAACAATACAGTACATCTGAGCTTTTCGGATCTGTTGCTCGTTTCTCCGCTCCTTGAATGGGCCCAGGGTGTGGATGCGCGCGGTACGCAGGAACTCGTTAACGACTACACGCTGGACTTTTTTAATCATTTTCTGAAGGGACTGCCGTTTGAGAAGCTAGACCAGTCTGTCGGAAAAAATCCTGAATTCTCGCTGGAGCAAGGGTAATCTCTTGCATACTTGGCCTGCTCAACCTTAGCGGGACGGCCCAATGCAATCTTGTCTACTGGGCCTGCCGCAGTGATGGTGATCGGCTACAACAATTCCATCTGTGTGTGATTCAATTGCTCCAGTCTGTGGCGCATCCCATCCATCAGCAGGCTGACGCCGTCTACAACTACACTAGACTTCGGGTTAAGGATTGTGCACAGTTTGTTGAAGCGCAGAATCCGCTCTGTGACGGAGTTCAGCATATAACGGGCCTGTTTACGGAAAAAAGCTTCTCCGTCACCGGATTGTTCTGAACTGGCGTACATCATGACAAAATCCTGGACGATGGCTTGTACGGCCGGGCTGCTCGCAGGCCATTGCTGCTCCAGCGCAGCCGTGGTCCGGATGCGGATTTCCTCCATTTTCCTGACCCAGTCTTCTGCCCGAATCTGCGGGTGGTGGACCATACTGAAGAAAGGAAGCTCGCAGCGAACAAGATCCGCCAGATAGTCGGGATCACTGATTAGTTCCTGAAGCTCGTTCCAGGCAAGCGTTTGTCTGGCGGACAGCTTGTTTTCTTTCATAATATACTTGTCGAAAAAATGAAAAAACGAGACTCTCCATTCCTGCGGTACTCCTTCCAGGATACGGGATTCTTCCATCTTGGTGGAAACAAATTGTTTCCGTTTTTCCACGTTTGCCGACAGCGAATCAACCAATCCTGTGATGTAGCGCAGTGATTGTCCGGCATCACTGGTCGATTCTGACTCGTATTGTTTGGCCTGACGTAAAATCGAAATCATAGAATTCAGCGTCCCAACCTGTACTTCCAGTGCCTCGATCTGTAAGTCCAGTGCTTCGGCAATGCCGGTCTCGCCGGAGATCAGCTTGCGGATATCCTGTATGCTGAAATTCAGATAACGAAGCGTTGTGATGAGCTCCAGCCTCCAGAGGTCCTTCGCTGTATAGAGGCGATGCCCGCCTTCGGTATGGCTGGATGGCTTGAGCAGTTCTATTTCGTCATAGTAACGAATGGTTTTAACGGTGGACCCGATCATTTTTGCGGCTTCCCCAATGGTGTAGGTATCTTTTGACTGCAACTGTATCACCCCTTATTCATTATTATACAGGTTCCGGCGGCTGGAGATTCAAGTCTGGGATGTACAGAGCGACAATTTGAGCGGGAGCCATTCGTATATTTCATCCGCTATTGGAAATATTATCTTTGTCTATGCTCATGACAGAAACGAGGAGGTAACCATGGCTTCAACTACAGCACTTTACGACAAACTTGGTGGCGAAGAAACGATTGGGAAAGTTGTGGATTATTTTTACGAACTCGTTTTAGCTGACGAAAACGTCAACCACTTTTTTGCCAACACGGACATGGAGAAACAACGCCGACATCAAACCAAATTCATCAGCTTCGCTCTGGGCGGCCCTAACCAATATTCAGGGCAATCCATGTCAAAAGTACACGCTGGCATGAACCTGCAACCTGTACACTTTGATGCGATTGTGAAACATCTACATGATGCGTTAAAACACTTTGGGGTAAATGAAGATAATATCAACCAAGCACTAAGTACCGTCGAAACCTTGAGAGACGATGTAATGTACAAATAGGAAATTCAGCCGAGCGGTTCAGGAAGTTAATTCTATTCCTGCTCACGACTCGGCTTTTTTTATTCTCCTTTCTTATTAACCTTTGACGAGGTATAATCTGGGTTAACTAATTTATTACAGCAATGGAAACCTAGATGCATAAGCAGCTGTTTTTATTTTGCGTAAAAGGAGACATCCATGAGACCGATTTGATCTGACCATTTGAACTTATATCGATAACCGATACATCGGTTTCTATCAATTGAATAAGGGAGTTATGAAAGTAATGTTCAAACGGTCATTTTATTATTTATGGGGTTCGCAGACCCTTTCCAATACGGTCGATGTATTGTATTTAGTTGCTCTTACTACTTTTGTACTGGAGCGAACCGATTCTGTCATTTTTGCAACGCTGGTGCCTTTTTTTCGGGTAACCGCCCAACTCATCAGCGGATTGCTGGCACCGTTAATCATCGCCAAATATCGACTGCCTATTCTGCTTGGCTTGTCGCAGTGCGGGCAATTTTTGTTGTTCGTACTGCTTGCGGGGTACTTATCACCTTGGATCGGCGGTGAGAACCTATCGATGATATACGGATTTATTATTTGCATCTCCTTTTTAGACGGCTGGACGACACCGACCCGCAACGCCTTGGTGCCGCGCTTGGTGTCTGATCACGTCCTGATGAAGGCGAATGGCATGATCGCAACTACGGATCAAGTGGTTCAGTTCGCAGGCTGGGCGGTCAGCGGGCTGTTAGTCGCCATGCTGGGATCGTTCCCGGTGCTGCTTATCGTGGCATCAGGGTATGGTCTGGCCATGATTGTCACCTTTATGATTGAAGATCCGACAGAACCTAAACGCCGGAATTTTTGGGATTGGCGTGGAACAGCGTCAAGTATTGGCTTGAGTAAACAACCGAGGGAGCATTCCGAAGCGGATAGGCGAACGGCCTCGCGCTGGGATACGTTGAAGGAGGGCTGGATCGTATTATTTAAATCTCCGCGCCTTCGCGCTCTCACGCTGATGGACATGACCGATATGCTGGGAGGTTCCGTATGGGCAGGTGCATTCATGCTCGTATTCGTTAAAGAGGTACTGCACAAAAACGAACAATGGTGGGGGTACATTAACGCCAGCTATTTTGCCGGTGCGGTGCTTGGGGGCCTTCTGGTCGTTGCTTTTGTCGATCGGTTGGAAAAAAGAATGTTCTCGGTCATGCTATTAGGAATGCTTGGGTACGCAGTCTTGACCCTGCTGTTCGCTCTTAATACTTCCGCGCCGTTAGCACTCTTGCTAGTCCTGATAACAGGGCCGTGTACCGAACTGTCTGCGGTATCCCGGCGAACACTGATCCAGCGCAGCGCCCCAAAGGAATTGCTACCGATGGTGTTCTCAGCCCAATCAACCTTGCTCAACACGGTGTTTGGCATTTCTTTGCTGCTAATGAGCGGGGCTGCCGAACTGTTCGGAATTGTGAATATGTACTTATTTGCCGCTGCTTTGAGTGTTTTTGCGGCTCTTGTCGGGTGGATCAATCGCAAATCACTCGTATCCGTACCGAAAGTTATTCCGGGAACTGAGATAGAACTTAAACTGTAAACCGATACGGAAATTGAAAAGAGCAGATGTCGTAAGGCATCTGCTCTTTATGGAGAAGTTTTTGCTCGGCGGGAGGAGCTATGATGATCCGAAAATATACAAGCTGGTTATTTACTTTGTATTTCATTTTTAAATTCATGGTAGTCTTGATGACCGATGGTAAGCGAGTGCCATTGTATGACTTGGTTTTTTATGACAAAACCCAGATTTATATTAAAAGACATAATTTAATTGCTATACCCCAAAAACTCTTTATTTCAAATCACATCGTCCAATGTTTTACAATAATATGTTTTGAGACTGAAAGGATACTCACTCGATTTCAAACCTTTAAGGAACCGGATTCATTCTGCCTTGCTCATTGAATGCCTCTCATCGGTCGGTTCACATAAAGGAGGTTCAAATGAAATCGGTTAAGCACAATATTTACAATAAAATGAATATGGCACTCTACCGGCATCGGCTCAAACCATATTATGAAATATTAAAGAGTATTAAAAGTTATCAGATGAACGATTGGAGCGACTCGAAAATCAAAGAGTTTGCTCAGGAACTCAAGCATAAATCTCAAATGGGAGTTCCGCTAAAGAATTTGCTTACCGAGGCGGCAGCTTTGGTGGATGAAGCGGTGTGGCGCTCGCTGCGAATTCGATTGTACGAAACACAATTAGTAGCTGGTTTGGCCCTTCATGATGCGAATATGGTGGAGATGCACACGGGTGAAGGGAAGACGCTTTCTGCTGTTCTTCCGGCTTATTTAAATGCGCTACAGGGAAAAGGATCTCATATCTTTACGTTTAATGATTATTTAGCAAGCAGGGATGCCGACTGGATGGGACCGGTTTATCAATTTTTGGGCCTTACCGTAGGATGCATAACAGAAGGATCTAACATGCAGGAGCGAAAGTCAGCTTATGCTGCCGATATTACTTATGTGACAGCCAAGCAGGCTTGTTTTGATTATATGAAAGACTTGTTGGTATACGATGTAAACAAAAGGGTACAACGATCTCTTCATTTTGTACTGGTGGACGAAGCTGATTCGATTTTAATTGATGAGGCAAGGATACCGCTTGTTATTGCAGGGAAAACAGACGATACCAGAGTTAATTTCAGCAGGATGTCCAGTATTGTTAAGCAGCTCCTGCCAGTTATTGATTTCGATACGGATGAGAATGAGCGAAATGTATACTTAACAGAAGCTGGAGCTGAAAAGGTTGAGTCGTTGCTTCATTGCGGCAATTTATATGACATCGAAAACTCCGACATGCTGTCCGAGCTCAATTGTGGGCTTCATGCTGAGGTTTTGCTGAAGAAAGGTGTTCATTATATCGTACGAGACGGAGCCGTACAGCTCATTGATGAGTTTACCGGAAGGATAGCGGATAAAAGGCACTGGCCCGATGGTTTGCAGGCGGCGGTGGAAGTAAAGGAAGGACTCAAGGTTCAAGCTGGCGGAAAAATTTTGGGTTCGATGACTCTGCAGCACTTTTTAAGTTTATACCAAAAAATATGCGGTATGACGGCAACTGCCCAATCATCAACAGATGAGTTTAGAGACATCTATGCTTTGGATGTTGTTATTATACCCCCTAACAAACCATGCCAGAGAATCGATTTCCCACATTTAATATTTTCAGATAAAGAGGCAAAGAGGAAAGCAATCATTAGTGAGATTGTTTCTGTTCACGAGACGGGCCGACCCATTTTGGTGGGCACCTCCAGCGTTGAGGAATCCAATCAACTCTCGACCGATCTTGTGAGCAAGGGGATTCCGTGCCATGTACTGAATGCGCAACATGATCAGCAAGAGGCCGAAATCATATCTAGGGCGGGAGTGCTGGGCGCAGTCACCGTTTCAACAAATATGGCTGGCCGGGGAGTGGATATCATTCTTGGCGGGGGAGATCCTGAAGAATACAAAAAAGTGCTGGCTCTTGGGGGACTGTATGTCATCGGCACAAATCTTCATGAAAGTACCCGTGTTGATAAGCAATTGAGAGGACGAGCTGGCCGACAAGGAGATCCGGGATCATCGAAGTTTATCATAAGTTTGGAAGACGATATTTTGCTAAAGTTTGGACTGAAAGAGGCGCTTCCTAAAGAGTATTGTAGTCTGAGGCAGGAAACTCCTCTTAAAGGTTCAAAAATTCAAAGTATCATCAATCATATTCAGCTTGTCATAGAAGGTCAAAATTATGACATTAAAAAGACGCTAAATAAATACGCTGATCTTCTTGAGCAACAACGAAGAATATTATATACAAGACGGACGGATGTACTTTTTGATATTGTAAAGCCTAGTATATTGGCATCAAAAGAACCGGAATGGTATCGAAAATTGTGTCACACATTCGGACAGATAGAAGTTGACGAAAAAGAGAAGTATGTCCTGCTGGTTCAAATCGATAAATGTTGGTCTGACTATCTGGAGTATGCATCCTATGTAAAAGAAGGCATACATTTGGAAAGCTTGAGCAATAAAAACCCTTTGGATGAGTACAATCGGCTTATAATTCAAGCCTATGAAGAGCTGAACCAAAACATTGAAACAGAGGTACTACACATCTTTTCAAAGATGGATTTAACTAAAGAAATGATTAATCTTGATTTGAATGAGATGAGAATCCCTTCAGCAACATGGACATATATCATAAACGATAACTTTTTTCAGAACAGAGTTAATTTGTTCTAATTGGAATCCGGTGAAGGCGTGCGTTCGACGGCTTCACCGGATTTTTTGCTTACCACAGTTGACATAGTAAAGAAGCGGCTTAGTTTGCATCCGGAGCAACTGTCAATTTCACCCGAAAAGCAGCTGAAATGGTATCATTGGACCTAAGGTTCGGCTGTACTCTTGTTCCCATGTAAAAACACCTCCAAGTTGTACAAGTATTTTACAATACTCGTATTCTCAACTTAGAGGTGTTTTTATTTGTCTCACATTATGGAGTCAGTCCCGTAAATGGGATGGCTGTAAGTGCCATAAGGACCGTATCTTCATTATGCAGTTACGTTTCTTATGTGGTCTCCCCATGATCCTGGTTAACTTGTCTGGCTGCAGGTCGTGGCGCCGCGGTCGATTCCCGTGTGATAAGCTTCGTTGGCAGCAATAGTTCCATGTATGGCTCATGCTTGTGATCCATACGCCAGAACAGCTGCTCCACCGCCTTACGTCCGAACAGCTTCAAATCAACATCCATCGTTGTTGTTGGTGGCGTTGACAACCGAGACAGTTGCCCGTTGTCGAAGCTGCAAACGGACACGTCATCTGGCACCTGATAGCCAAGCTGGTGAAGCGTGGAGCTGACGAGAAACCCAAGGCCGTCGTTTACGCAAAACCAAGCGGTAGGCGGAGTGCTGAAAGTTGTCATTTTCTTCATGATATATTCCGATTGCTCGATGGCATCTGTTACGATCCAGTCTGGGTTGGCTTCGATTTCGTAATCGTGCAGTGCAAGCCGGAATCCTTCCATACGCTCGTAATAGCTGGGCGAGAAATCGATGTTACCCATAAAGCCGATATTCCGGTGACCGAGTTCGATTAGATGATGAGTGGCCTCATAAGCACTGAATCGGTTGTTCGTCAATATGCAGTCCGCCTGAATGGACGGATGATGATGGTCTATCAGGACGGTCGGGATGTCTGTGTCGATAACTGCGTTCGTATAGGAGGTACTCAGATGAGATAGAATGAGTATGCCGTCCACGTCCTGATTTTCTAGGAAAGAAGGCAGGATGAGCAAGCTCTCTGAATCTTTATCAATTGATTGGATAAGTAGATGTTTTCCGCGCTGTCTTGTCTCCTGTTCCACACTCAAATAAATTTCCCCGAAAAAACTCTTCCGAGCAAACGCAAAGTCAGAAGCAATTAGGGCGATGTTGCCGGAAGTCTCCATTCGTCGTTTCTTACGTGCAGCGGGGTATACGTACCCCATCTGCTCCGCTATATCGACGATAAGCTGGCGAGTTTCTTCGCTAACTCCATCTTTGCCAGACAGGGCCTGTGACACAGAATTTTTGGAAATGTTCAGCCGGTCGGCGATATCTTGCATCGTAACTTTCGATTTCATAAGGGATGAACCCTTCCTCTCTATAACGATGGTCTTAAGAAACGATGTCTCAAAAAAAGAACGACGTTTCAAAAAAGTTTACATATTGTTAGTGTGCATAAAAAGCTATGGAAATTTCTCATACTATGTAGAAGTTATTTAAAAAATTACCTCTTCATCATGATACTTCGCGTAAAAAAAACTTCGTTGCCTGTAATCACTACTAATATAAATTATGCCATATAACTCAAAATTACAAAACATCATTATTGACTGTATTGTAACGTTACAAATGTAAATAGTAAAGTAAGCATTGAAAGTAAATGATTTGTAGATCATTATTAAATCATGTCGAAAAATGCTGGTAAGGCATTGACAAACTTAAAAAAATAAATAATAATGTGAATACAAACGCTTTCAGTTAGTTTGTAATTTATTTTGTAACGTTACAATTAACATTGTAATGAATTTTGTTACACTGAAGTCATTCTCAGGAGGTTTGTTTAATGAAGAAGAAACTGTCAATCTTGCTTGCATTAACGATGATCGCTTCCGTCTTGGCCGCTTGCGGCAAGTCAGAAGCGCCTAACAAAGCTGCAGATGGAGTTACGACCATCGAGTTCTGGGCTGCGCCGAATCCTCCGCAGCAGGCGTTTTGGATGGAAATGGCTAAGGCTTACGAGCAAGTCAATCCGAAGGTTAAAGTAAACGTCAGCGCGATCAAAGAATCGCCAAGCTCAGAGGCGAGCATTCAGGCGGCGATTGCCGGCGGAAGCGCACCGACCATTTCGGAGAACATCAACCGTGGCTTCGCGGCTCAGCTTGCGAACAGTAAGGCGCTCGTACCACTCAATACACTGCCACAATATGAAGAAATCGTATCTGGCCGCAACATGAAAAACACGATCGAACCTTGGAAATTTTCCGACGATAACCAATATGTGATTCCAATTTACTCCAACCCGATGTTGTTCGGCTGGCGTCTTGACATTTTGAAGGAGCTTGGCTACAACGAGCCGCCAAAAACGTATAGCGAAGTGCTGGACGTGGCGAAAAAGCTGAAAGCCAAATACCCTGACAAATACGTATGGGCTAAAGGTGCGGATCTTGAAGATCCTACGGCTTGGAAGCGCTGGTTCGACTTCTTTATGCTGTACAACGCTGCTTCCGATGGCAATAAGTTCATTGAAGGAAACAATTTCGTAGCTGACGATGCTGCAGGTATCCAAGTGTTGGAGTTTGTTGACAACCTCCGCAAAGAAAAAGCAATTTTGTCGAAAAACGTAACAGATCCATTTGAGTCGGGTACCGGCATCTTCACGGATCTTGGTCCATGGACATTTAACTATTGGAAAGAGAAATTCCCGGAAATGAAGTACAATGAAAACTTTACGCTTTCTCTGCCTCCGGTTCCGGACGGAATGAACCAGGCTGAAGCGAAGACGTTCTCTGACGCGAAGGGCCTCGTTATGTTTGCCAGCACTCCGAAGGAAGAGCAGGAAGCAGGTGCCGAGTTCCTGAAGTGGGTATTCTCTGATGCGAAGAACGACGCGAAATGGTTCGAAACGACGAACTTGCCTCCGGCACGCGACGATTTGGCGGAATTGCCTGAATTCAAGACAATTATGGAGAAATCGCCAGAGCTTGAGCCGTATGCAAAGTCGGTTCCACAAGGGATCCCGGCTATCGACAACGCCCGTTACAACGAACTGCAAACACTGATTGGACAAGAGGCGTTCAATAAAGTGGTTAGGGGCGAGATCGATCCGAAGACCGGTTGGGAGAACATGAAGAAGGCGATTGAAGGGGAACTTCAACAATGATTAATAAAAGCAACAATAGGTTAGGCTGGCTTTTTGCCAGCCCCTACCTTGTTTTTTCACTTATTTTCTTTTTGGGGCCGCTGATTTGGTCATTTTTTCTTTCGTTTACGAACTGGGATTTAATTTCACCGACGTTTGACATCGTAGGGCTGAAAAACTTTGCAAAAGCACTGGCTTCACCAGGCGTGCAATCATCATTCTGGGTCACGTACAAGTTCATGCTCGTATTCGTGCCGCTTGTAACCATTATGTCGCTAGGGGTGGCGGTGCTGGTACAGGGACTGCCTAAGTTCCGCAGCCTATACTTGATTGGCTTCTTTCTCCCATACCTATCTTCAGGCGTCGTGGCGTCGCTGATTGCGAAGGGCTTTTTGTCCTTTAACAGTCCGATAAACGTCTTCCTGCGTGATAAGTTTGGGCTTGACATCAACTGGCTTGGCTCTCCGATGTCGGCGTTGTTCATCGTGGCGCTTATCATCGCCTGGAAATTTACCGGATACTATGCGCTAATTCTGACTTCCGGTCTTGAGAGCATTGACAAGGAAGTATATGAGGCCGCGGCGATTGACGGAGTAACGGACCGTCAGCGCTTTTGGAAGGTCACGCTTCCCTTGCTGTATCCGGCAATGTACACGACACTCATTTTGTCATTCGGCGTTACTTTCGGCATCTTTACGGAGGTATACCAACTGACGGGCGGTGGACCGAACTTCGCCACAAACACATGGCAGATGGAGATTTACAACCAAGCATTCAAAAACTTGCAGGCAGGTTATGCATCAGCAATCGCCATAATGGCATCTGTCGTGACGTTCATTTCTATTTTTGTTATCAAAAAACTGCTGGAAATGTGGGGTAAGCGAAATGGTTGGGTCTAAACAAAACAACAAGTACCGTTTAACAGTCCGTTATATCATTGCCACGCTCCTGCTTCTGGTCATGGTATACCCTTACTTGTATATGGTGTTGAACTCGTTGGCCGATTGGTCGCAGGTCGACCGCCAGCTCGTGCCGTCCACTTTTTCCCTGAAATCGTACGAATGGCTCTTTACGGGCGGGGAAGTCGGCATTGCAAGGCCGTGGCTAAATTCATTTTTCAACAGCGTTATCGTTTCTGTTGCTTCGACGGCACTTATGATGCTCTTCGGGGTTATGGTCGCGTATGCGTTGTCGAAGCTTAATTTCAAAGGACGGGATACAATAAACAACTTCGTGTTATTCCACATGTTCTTCCCGGCGATCATTTTGCTCATCCCGAACTTTCTCGTTATTCAGAAGGTCGGGTTGTACGACACGTACTGGGCGCTGATCATTCCGAAAGCGGTCAGCTTGTGGGCTATCTTTATGTATACGAACTTCTTCAAGGCGGTTCCGACGGTGTTCATTGAGGCGGCGAAGTTGGACGGAGCGTCCGACTTCAAGATTTTGTACCGCATCATGCTACCAATGTCGCGTTCCATTACGGCCGTCATCTTCCTGTTCCTGCTCATGGAACGTTGGACAGAGCTCCTGTGGGACATGATCGTTGTACGGAGCGACAACATGCTGACGCTGAACGTACTCCTGTCGCAGATGTTCGGTCCTTACGGCGGCTATCCAGGCCCGCTGTATGCGGCTTCGGTGCTCTTGACGCTGCCGATTATTATCATGTTCCTTATTTTTGGTAAGAAGTTTAAAGAGGGTATGCAGTTCAGTCTTAAGTAACTAGCACTTGCAAGTAACTGGGTCAAGCATGGGGAGTGGAGAAAATGGAAACGCCGTGGTGGAAATCAGCCGTTTTCTATGAAATTTACATGCCGAGCTTTTGCGACGGCAATGCGGACGGCATCGGCGACTTCGCCGGGATTACGTCAAAGCTCGATGATTTGCAGGAGCTAGGCGTGAACGGCCTCTGGCTGACGCCATTCTACCGCTCGCCAAAGGTGGATAACGGCTACGATATCGCCGACTATACTGCTATCGATCCTGATTATGGCACGATGGAGGATTTCGATAAATTCATTCACGAGACGCATACCCGGGGAATTAAAGTTATTGTCGACCTCGTGCTGAACCATACGTCGGCGGATCATGCTTGGTTTCATGAGTCCCGTTCATCTCGCTCGAATCCAAAACGCGACTGGTACATCTGGAAAGATCCGGTGAACGGCGGCCCGCCGAACAACTGGGAATCATTTTTTGGTGGATCAGCGTGGGAATATGACAAAGCGACCGGACAGTATTACTATCACGCCTTTGCAAAAGAGCAGGTCGATCTGAACTGGGCACATCCCGATGTGCGTACGGCGATGAAGGACGTTATGGGCTTCTGGCTCGATAAAGGCATCGATGGCTTCCGGCTCGATGTGATCAATTTCCTGAAGGTTTCTGGGTCATTTAAGGACAATCCGTACGACGCGGACAAAGGCGAGCAGGAGCACGTATATGACAAGGACCAGGACGGCATTTTGGACGTGATCGCGGATATTTGTGCTTACGTGCATGAGCGGGAAGGAACGTTCATGGTTGGTGAAGTCGGTTCGGAAGATATGAATGTGCTGAGCCGCTACAGTGGCAGCGGACTGCTTGACGTCGTGTTCAACTTCAATCTGGGCAGCCAGGAGACATTGTCATCGGGCCGTCTCTATGAAGAACTGCGAAAGATGGAAGACATTCACGCACCCGATCAGGTACCAACGCTGTTCTTTAGCAGCCATGACATGCCGCGTCACATTTCCCGGTTCGGTGACGGGGATTCGGAGCTGGAAGAGAAGCGGGCAAAGCTGATCGCTACGCTCATGCTAACGGCGAAGGGCGTACCGTTCCTCTATTATGGTGACGAAATTGGGATGCGTGATTTCACGGCAGAGCGGATTGAAGATATGCGCGACATCCAAGGGCTGACTACTTTTCAATTGGCGCTGGAGAGTGGCAAGACAGCTGATGAGGCGCTGCGGACGGCCAATGCAAAATGCCGGGACAAATCGCGGACGCCGATGCAATGGGATGATGACGTCTATGGTGGCTTCTCGTCGGTTCAGCCTTGGATCGGCATGGGGTCGAACCACAGCGTACTGAACGTGAAAACCGGGAAGCAGTCGGCCGATTCGCTTTATGCGTTCTATCGCAAACTTATTGCGCTCCGCCGCCAGCATCCGGCGCTGCACGACGGTGATTATGCGCGGTTGGAACGCCGAGAAGATGCCTTGATGTACGTCAAGCGTGCGGCCGGCGAAGAAGCCCTCGTCGTGATCAACTTCGGGGCGAAGCCGTTGGAGCTTTCACCCGAAGAGCTGCTGGCAGGCGAGTCACACTTGGCCTTGTCGTCAAGCCGGGATTCGGCAGCAGATATCGAATCGTTTATTCTGGGGCCGCACGAAGCGGCCATATGGATAAGCGGAATTAATCAGTGAAGGAGATATACCCACATGGAATTGAACAAAGGCAGTGTAAAGACATGTGAAACACTGTTGCAGGAATATAACGCGCATGCACCGCTAGCACAGAATGCCGAGAAACTGGTGTTCACAGGAGTTGGCGACAAAGATGTTTACAATATTACGGCTCCATTTGAAGACGAAGGGAAGCAGGTTATTGCCGGTCGCGTAGAATCACGTGATAGCGAGCATTCCGAAGTGTATTTCTTCGTCGAGCAGGATGGAAAATGGGTGCCGCTCGAAGGGGCACCGACGTTTACGCTGCAGGATCCGTTCCAAACACATATCGGCGGTGAGTTGGTACTTGGCGGCGTGCAGATTTATCCGCATCCAACGATGGAGAATGCGCTTATGTGGCGAACCGTATTTTATAAAGGCAAGAACATTGCTTCGCTTCAACCGTTCTTCAAAGGACCTGACGGCATGAAAGACCTGCGGCTCGTTGAACTGCAGGACGGCAGTATTGGTGTATTTACCCGACCACAGGGAGACAAGGGCGGCCGTGGCAAGATCGGCTTTGCCCGTGTAAACCGCTTGGAGGACTTATCTATTGATCTTATCAACGATACGCCGCTGCTTGACGGACAATTTACCGATGAAGAGTGGGGCGGCGCTAACGAGGCGCACCTGTTGAAGAATGGGTACCTCGGTGTACTTGGCCACATCGCCAGCTTTGATGCGCAAGGTGACCGCCACTATTATCCGATGGTATTCGCTCTCGACCCGGCAACGGGCCAATTTTCCGACATCGAGCTCATCGCTGTCCGGAACAAGTTTCTTCCGGGAGCTGCAAAGCGCAGTGACCTTGAGGACGTCGTATTCAGCGGCGGCCTCGTACGTAATGGAGACGGTACAGCGACACTGTACGCCGGTATCAGCGATGCGGAAGCGCATCGATTGACCATTGCTGATCCGTTTGTGAAGTTTGAACAGGCTTGATAGGGTTAATATTTTGCTTAAGGAGTCTACATCAATGAACATTTACCGCTATGAAGAAAATCCGCTTATTACGCCGGCTGACGTCAAGCCGCACCGCGATGACTTTGAAGTCATTGGCGCGTTCAACGCGGGCGTTGCGACTTATAATGGGGAGACGCTCTTGCTGCTGCGCGTAGCGGAGCGTCCGATAAGCAACGACCCAAACATTGTTAAAGCACCGGTGTTTAATCCAGAGACGAAGGAGCTCGACCTGATCGAGCTGCGTACAGACGACGATCGCTACGATTTCTCCGATCCGCGCGTCATTCGCAACAAGGCGCAAAGTGCAACGTTCGAATATTTGACTTCAATTTCATATATTCGCATCGCGCGCAGCAAGGACGGTCACAACTTTACAATCGACGACGAGCCGTTCGTCTATCCGTCCACTTCGCTTGAAACGTTCGGGATCGAAGATCCCCGCGTGACACAAATCGGCGACACTTATTACATCTATTTTTCCGCCGTATCTCCGGTTGGTGTCGGCGAATCGATGGTTTCAACAAAGGACTTCGTGAATGTGACACATCACGGCATGATTTTCGGCCCGGACAATAAAGATGTGCTCATCTTCCCGGAGAAAATCAACGGCAAATATTATGCGCTGCACCGTCCGACAACAAAGAGTATTGGTAACCCGGAAATCTGGATTGCCGAGTCGGAGAACCTGCTTTATTGGGGCAACCACAAGCATCTGCTCGGACTGCGTCCGGGAATGTGGGATGGCGGCCGTATGGGCGGCGGCGCTGTGCCGTTCAAGACGGAAAAAGGATGGCTTGAGCTCTACCATGGTGCAACGAAGGAGCACCGCTACTGTATGGGCGCCGTTCTGTTGGACTTGAACGACCCGACAAAAGTTATCGCTCGTTCCGGACAACCTGTTATGGAGCCGGATGCGGACTACGAGAAGAAGGGCTTCTTTGGCGACGTTGTCTTCTCTTGCGGAGCCGTCGTTGAAGGCGATACGGTGAAAATGTATTACGGTGTGGCCGATACTTCGATGGCATGCGCTGAGCTTAGCGTGAAAGAAATTTTGGACAGTTTGACTTACTTGTAATCCTATAGAAATAGAGTGAAGAGAAGACGCCAAAACCAAGACGGTTTTGGCGTCTTCTGGATAGGAGAAGGAAATGAAACTAAATGAGAACTGGAAGCTGCGTGATTTCAACGTTGGTGAAGCGCGCGATTTGGAGGTAGCTTCACCTGAGTATATCGACTATTTTTGGATGACAACAAAGGTGCCGAGTGACGTTCATACGACGCTGATCGAGCGGGGTATTATCGCAGATCCGTTCTATGGACACAACGATCAGCAGTGCCGATGGGTCGAGGAGAAGGTATGGTGGTACCGTACTGTATTCACCTGGGACGGTGAAATGGATGCCGGAGAGCGGATGGAACTGGTCTTCGAAGGGCTCGATACGTTTGCGATCGTATATTTGAACGGGGTGGAGCTCGGTTCTACGGACAATATGTTTATCTCCCATTCATTTGAGGCGACACGGGAGCTGAAGAAGGGCAAAAATGTATTGGCAGTAAAAATCGATCCAGTACATCTGCATGCCAAAGAAAAAATACAGTATTATTGGTCCGGATTCAGCAAAAAACGGATCTGGACACGCAAAGCGCAGAGCCATTACGGCTGGGACTGGGGTCCGCGGCTCGTCTGTGCGGGTATCTGGAAAGATGTGCATCTCGTCAAGCGTCGTCATGCTTATGTAGAGAGCGTATTTGCGCGCACGGTTGAAGTAACGGATAGAGAAGCAACCGTGGACGTAACGGTTGACGTGCGGGCGTTTGAACGGGGCAAGGTCTGCTCGGCTTACGTAGAATTGCTCGATGCAACAGGAAATCAAGTTGCAGCAGAGTCGTTCTCGCTTGAGCGTAATACGGGACTCGTGCAGGATGGAGCCATCTGTGCGAACGGCTTGGCTGGTGATGTTACTCTGCGGGTGTCGAATCCTTCGCTGTGGTGGACGCATGATTTGGGTGACCCATATCTGTATCAGTTAAAGGTGACACTGCTGAGTGGCAGTGAGGCGGTAGATGTGCACGAAGAACGTTTCGGCATCCGCACGCTGGAGCTGATGCGGCGTGACGAGGAGGGCCGCCATGCCTTCACATTTGTGTTGAACGGTGTGAAACTGTTCGCCAAGGGGGCGAACTGGATTCCGATTGACAGCTTTATTGCGGCAGTGCCCGACGCCCGTTACAGCCATCTGATTCGGATGGCGAAGGACGCCAACATGAACATGCTGCGCGTCTGGGGCGGAGGTATCTACGAGCGCGACATATTTTACGACGAATGCGACCGGCTAGGTTTGCTAGTCTGGCAGGATTTTATGTTTGCCTGCGCGCTCTATCCGGACTACAATCGAAACTTCATGAATAATGTGCGCCACGAAATCGAGCAAGTCGTCAAGCGGCTGCGTAGCCGGACATGCCTCGCTCTCTGGTGTGGCAACAACGAGAATGACTGGTTGTATGAGGCGCTTCATGCGAGCGGGGAAATCCCTCATCCGTTCTATGGTGAGAAGATTTACCACGAACTGATGCCGGCTCTACTCGACACACTTGACCCGACACGTCTGTACTGGCCGAGCTCGCCGTATGGGGGCAACGACCACAACTCGCGCGAGGAGGGTGACACCCACAATTGGCAGGTGTGGCACGGTAATATCGAGCCGCGGGTGTTCAGCGAGCCGCAGGTACAAGACTATAGCGTAGAAGGCTTATCGTTTAAGAAGTTTAAGGGCGATACGACGAAGTTCGCGAGCGAATTCGGCATGCACGCGTCGTCTAACCGCTATACGCTGCAGCGTAACATTCCGGAAAGCCAGTTCTATTGGGGCAGCGAAGAGATGATGTACCGCAACAAGGACATCCACCATCCGAAGGGTATTTTGCTGATGGAAGGATATACGGGAGCGCCCACCAATATAGAAGAGTATATGAATTACTCCATGCTGACGCAGGCGGAAGGGCTTAAATACGGTATTGAGCATTACCGTCGTAATAAGCCGGACACGAGCGGCGCACTGTTCTGGCAATTGAACGACTGCTGGCCGGGAACGAGCTGGTCGGTCATCGATTACTATGGACTGCCGAAGGCAGCGTACCATTATTCACGCAAATTTTTTGCGCCCGTGCTACTCACGGCGGATCATGATGCCGGTCAGAAGTTCGTGTTGTGGGCGCTGAATGATCGCATTCAGAACTATGACGATACGGTGCAGCTGACGGTGTACCGGATGGATGGCACGGTATTGTCCGAGCGCGAATTCGATCTGTCCGTACCGGCTAACGGCAAGGTACAGGTTGCATCGTTGTCCGAAACGGAGCTTACGTGTGGAGCAGATGCATCGGGCGTCGTATGTGTGGCGAGCTCGGGAAGTGGCGCCACGGAGGATAACTTCATCTACTTGCGAGATTACAAGGATATGCGCTTCGACTCGGCCCAGCTTCGGGTGGAAGTAGACAAGGCGGCCGCTGTTATCAGGGTGACAACGGATCGGGTAGCTCGCATGGTCAAGCTGGAGCTTGATGAAGAGTGGATAGTGCTGAGCGATAATTTCTTCGATCTTCTACCGGGGCAGACGAAGGAAATATCGGTAACGCAATCTGACGGTAAGTCGATCCCGTGGGAGACGTTGCGCGTGTCCGCCTTGAATGCGATCGGGAACAGCGCTCCCGGCGGTCAATAATAACAGGTTGAGGCTTGGAGCGGTTAGTTGGTAGGCTCTTGAGTCGGACATCAATATTTCGGAGAAAAGGGATGAGAGCATGAAGGCAGCGGTTCTTCGCGGTACGTTGAACATGGAAGTGGTGGATTGGGCGGAAAGAACGTTCGGTAAAGACGAGGTTATGATGCGTGTCGCCTGCTGCGGTATTTGCGGCACAGACCAGCATATTTATCACGGCCATCCGGGATCAGCGGAGGTCGAGCCGCCGATTGTGCTCGGCCATGAACTGGCGGGCGTCATTGAGGCTGTAGGGGAAGCGGTCACGGCTCTGCAGCCGGGCGACCGGGTATCGGTTGACCCGAATATGTATTGCGGGTCATGCGAATATTGCCGGAGCGGACGCGCTCATCTGTGCGACCGGCTGCAAGCTATTGGCGTGACGCGGGACGGCGGTATGGGTGAGCTGTGTGTCGTGCCGGCGGCCAACTGCTACAAGCTGCCGGATCACGTCAGCTTGATGGAGGGGGCCATGGTTGAGCCGCTTGGCTGCGTGTTGCACGGCTACAAGAAGCTGGATCTGCGGCCGAATCAACACGTTCTAATCGCAGGCGGCGGCTTCATCGGCCAGTTATTTCTGCAGCTCGTCAAGGCGGCGGGCGTCACTCGCATTACGGTGAGTGAGCCGAATTCGCATAAGCGTGAAGCGCTGCTGGCGCTCGGCGCGCATGCCGTTGTGTCGCCGTTTGACACCGAAGAGGCGGCCGGGCTGCGGGACTCCGCCGACGTCGTCATCGAATGCGTCGGCCGGCCCGAATCGGTCGAGCTAGCTGTCGCAGCGGCGCGCAAGGGAGGTCAAGTGCTGCTCTTTGGCGTCGCCTCGCCGGATGCAAGCGCAAGCTTCTCACCATACGAAATTTTCAGCAAAGAGCTGCGTATCATGGGCTCGTTCATCAATCCGTACACGCACGAGGAGGCGATTGAGCTCATCGCGCAAGGCATCGTGCGGATCGAACCGCTCATCAGCCATTGCTTTCACTTGAACGACTTGCCGGATGTCATGGCTACGTATCCGCAGCTCAATGTGACCAAAGCGGTCGTTGTGCATAAATAGCTCGGCAAAAGTTGTCCGCGACAACGAATAAGGCTATCCTACAGTCATTAAAGATGATTGTGGGATAGCCTTTTTTCTTCCTCATTTTAAGGCAGCCTGGGCAATTCATATGGCTAGAGTCAAAGAGGTAATAATAAGCCGAACTTGAAAAATGCCTCGAGTTATAAATCTCTTGAGGAATATATCCATGCATGAGTGTTTTTTTCAAAAATTCATAAGTGATTTGCTTGGTGAGTGATTCGCAAATCCCTTTATGAGACGCGTATTTACGAAGTGTAGTAATACGCGTAATATGGAAGTGTTCACGAAGTTCGTAGATAAGACGTTATAAGAAATCAGCCAAAATTCAAGAAAGCAAAACATTTATAATTGAAGGAGCTTGTATATGATCTCTACCTACGTTCGACGCATTCAAGAAGTTTACCCAAATTTACATATTCAAGATGTTAAACAAAATGAGATCGGACAGAACAATGACGTATTTATTCTTAATCAATCTCTCGTCTTTAGGTTTCCTAAATATAAGCAAGGAATAGAAAAAATAAAGCGAGAAACGGAGTTATTGGAATCTATCAGTAAAACTGTAGCGATACCGATTCCCTATCCAGCTTATAAATCTTTTGATGAGATGGAGGTAGGTAAGGCTTTCATGGGCTATAAGCTAATTGAGGGTTCTCCTTTTTGGAAGGAAGAACTGATTAATATCAAAAGTCAAAACCTTACGAATACAATTGCCTCACAACTTGTTACTTTTCTTATTGAACTTCACTCTATGGATATACCCATAACAGTTGCTTCTCAAAAACAACATGAAAGTGTTCATAGAACTATAGAAAATCTATTTATAAGAATTAAAGAGAAACTCTTTCCTTTTATGCGAGTAAATGCACAAGAAAAAGTAGTAGAAAACTTTAATGGATTTTTGAATAATACTTATAATCAGAATTTGGAGCAAACCTTAATTCATGGAGACTTTGGAGCAAGTAATATCATATGGAATCCAAAAGAAAACAGGATTGCAGGAATTATTGACTTCGGAGGTTCAGGACTTGGGGATCCAGCATATGATTTTGCAGGAATTCTCTCCAGTTATGGAGATGAGTTTTTTGAAATATGCACTAATTTGTACCCGTGTGGAAGACAAATTTCAGAACGAGTTCATTTTTATAGAAGCACCTTTGCTTTACAGGAAGCTCTACATGGGATAGATCATAATGACCAAGAAGCTTTTGAAAATGGAATTAAAGAATTTAGATAGAACAACTTAATAATTCTTTTTAGTGAAGTAACTTTAGTAGAAATATTAATAAATTGTATTTCACAGAAGGGCTGACATCCTATAACATTGTATCTACGCTGAGGGCTTTCCCCTTGGTTCGCCTGAAGAGGTAGGCAGAGAAGCGGAATCAGCTCATAACCCTGCGAGGCAAAGTCCGTTGGACCCAGTCGCGTTGCTCCCTTAAGCCTCTCGGGTTCGTAGATACACAAACGTTATATGAAAGATCGGCAGTATCCTAAAAACATAAAATGAAATGAAAGAGGAACAAGTATGACATTGATAGGACTTATAAGACATGGAGTAACAGATTGGAATTATGAACACAGAGCACAGGGACAAGTCGATATACCTTTAAATGATGAGGGACGAAGACAAGCTGAATTACTATCTAAGAGAATGGAGAACGAGGAGTGGGATTATATTTATACAAGTGACTTATCAAGAGCACACGAAACAGCAGAAATTATAGGAAAGATTAAGAACATTGAAGTGAGAACTGACCCACGATTAAGAGAAATGAACTGCGGACTTATTGAGGGAACAACTGAACAAGATAGAGTTAGTAAGTGGGGATACGGATGGTCCAAACTAGATCTTGGTATAGAACCAAATGCTGAGATAATCACAAGAGGAATGAAATGCTTAATGGACATTTCTGAAAGACATCCCGACAAAAAAATATTGATAATAAGTCATGGAGCACTAATTGGACTGACCTTAAAGAAACTAATTCCGCACATCGATACAGAGGAACACCTCCATAATACATCGGTAACAATTTTAAATAAAGACCAATTTAGATGGGATTGTGAACTATATAATTGTATTACTCACTTAAATGTTAAATATTATGAATAGCAAATCCGAAGAAGGCCGATCCATCATCTAACATTGTATTCACGCTACGGGGCTTTCGCCCCTTGTTTGACAGATGTATAATCATGGAAGAGGCTCAGTCAACAAACGCCCAAGCCTAAGATAAGAGTTATCTAAGGCTTGGGCGTTTCGTGAATACCAGAACGTTATATGAAAGAAATGCAAAGATTATTATTTTAGAGCAGAGGAAGGTATTCATGGAAGTAAGACAAATGGCAACTGCATTTTTAATTAACGATAACAAAGTATTGATGATGAAAAAAGCAAGGAGTAAGCTCTTTAATTTTGAATTTTGGGGAGGCATTGGAGGACATCTAGAATATGAAGAACTAAATTTTCCAATGAAGGCCAGCTATAGAGAAATTGAAGAGGAAACGGGATTTAAAAAGAGTGATATTAAAAACTTTAAATTGAAATACATACTGATAGAGAATAACAGTGGGGAAATCCGGCAGCAATACGTATATTTTGGAGAAACAAAGCATATGAACTTTATCTCTTCTGATGAAGGGGAATTATATTGGATACATAAGAATGAGTTATTAAATTTACATATGTCAAAGATTATTAAATTTACTATTGAACATTATTTAGAGAATCCAAATCTTGATGATATTTTAGTTGGAACAATAACGGCTAATAATGAATCAAATCCACAAATACAATGGGCAACAACTAAAGAAACCGTGACTTTCTAGCCGCCCTTGGGGCTTAAGGCAGTAAGGGTTCGGGAATACAGAGAACGTTATAGGAAATCAGCGCAAGTATTAAAACCTATTTAAATTCTTTGTAGAATTACAATGACGGCAAGGATAGTGTGGCAATCTAATTAAATGAAAATATCCACATTAAGGAACGTATGTTCTAAATTGGAGGGCTTTAACTATAACATAATACTGAAGAATTTTGGAGAGAAGTGTGATTTTAAAAATGATAATAAACAATAACACAAGTTTACCTATAGAGTCAAAAGTAGACCAACTTTATGCTTGTATTCATAAGATGATCGGTGAGATTGTTTTTGAGATAGATACTTTTACGTGTGACGCTTTAGAAAATGAAACTCTGAATTTTACTACAAAAGGTATCTATCATCTATACGGTTTCTTAGAAACTAACAAAGAACAACTACCATGGTCTATTATTCTAAAAGTTATCAAGCCAGATAGTGAAGAAAAGGACGATATCAAACATCACAATTACTGGCGCCGGGAGGCGCTTTTGTTTGAATCCAAGCTCCTTGATAATCTTTCTGGATATATCAAAGCTCCAAATACTTATCTTGTTGAAGAACAGAATGATGGAACTATCTGGTTATGGATGGAGCAGGTAAATGGGCTTTTTGCACATTCACAGGAGCAATTCAATTTTATTGCTCATCGACTTGGCATGTTTAACGCAGAGTACCTTACTGCAAAAGCAATACCAGACGAAATATGGGTCTGTAAAAGTTGGCTTAAATCGTGGACAACCTCAAGTCGAAAGTATGCGGCTAACCCAGAGTCATACATAAACCAGTTACAAGATGAAGAGATAAAGTATATTTGGAAATGGTTCAAAGAGCTGACTGAAGAAATAAATGAAAAGTTGGCTTCTCTTAGCAATTTGCCACGTGTGTTAGCACATCAAGACTTAGGACAAAAAAATATGATCTTAACTCCAAATGATCAATTGGTGCTCATTGATTGGCAGTTCATGAGTATATCAGGTATTGGAGAAGATCTTGGTAAGATGTTTGGAGCAAATATGAGCCTTGGAATCATTCCAACGGATCAATACGAAGCTTATCGAGATTCATTGTTTTACTCCTATATTAAAGGAATGAGGGATATGGGATGGGAAGGGGATGAGAGGTTAGCTAGATACGGTTATTGTATAAGTACCGCTTTACGAAGCGTCTGGGAAGTACCCCATCTTTGCTCGTTAGCTGCCCAGCTTGAAAGTGACCCAGCTAATCCCAAACTCCAAGAGAGAGTATATCAACTAAAGCAAATAATTAATATACATATAGCAATGGATTATGAAGCGGAATCATTAAGAGGACATAATTATAGTCTTTAACCTATAGAAAAAAGATGGTGAAAATTAAACAAGATGTTGATATTTCTAAGAAGGCGCTGACATCCTATAACCCGTATTCTCGCTGCGCACCTTATGACCCTTGGTTGTCTGATGAATAATCAAGGAAGTAACTCAGACAACACATGCCCCGGCCTAAGATAAGAGCTATCTAAGGCCGGGGCGCGTCGTAGATACGGGAACGTTAGATGAAACATTCGAAGTATAAATACAAACTAACAGAATATGAAACTGTTGACTCTTTATAAATAGAGGTGAGAACCTATAAATAAACTAACGAAAGTAATAAATGTGCTCTTTTATCTCTTAGTTATTTTAAGTGTAATAATTATAATATTTAGTTTCTATGTTAATGAAGTACTTGACTCAATGCAGCTTGGTTATTTTATGCAATATTCAGGAGCGGTATTTTTTTTATTAATGATAACAACAATAATCAGATTCAAAATAAAAACAAATAGAAAAGACAATGAAAAGTAACCTAAAATAAAGACATTGACAAAAATATGATAAGGCTAATTAGTTATAGACAGTATTAAAAATATAGACGAACTAATAAAACAAACTATCACATATATAGAGAATTTGTAAGTTTTTCTATGATGCCGGTAACATCAGATAACAACGTATCTATGATGTGGGGCAAACGCCCTCTGATCTGCTCGAGGTATTTCGAGGAAGTGGAATCAGGAGACAACGTTGCGGCCGGTCACTGTCGCTCCCTTAAGGCAGTGAGGGTTAGATACACAAACGTTAGCTGAAATTGCTTAATGCATAGAAACAGAGGAACAAAAAATGAAAACACAAATTAAAGAATTAATTGATGAATTTATTAATTTTGATAAGTCTATAAAACCAGAATTAGAGGCAATTATTTTGTGCGGTTCACATGCTAACGGCCTTGCCACCGATCATAGCGATATTGATCTTTGTTGTATTGGTAACTTCAAAGAATTCAGGAGGGAGTATAGAACTTTTCAAGATTATGAGTTTCAATTAATGATTGCCCCGTGGGAATGGTATCATGAAGTTATTAGTACCTATGAAAGGAAAGGCAATATTGGAACAATAACCTCAATGTTGGCTAATGGCATTTGCTGGTGGAGTTCCAACGAAACTAGATGGAGCGCCTTGAAAGAAGAAGCAATCAAATTTTTTGGTCAAGGTCCTACTCCAGTATCTACAGATGAGATACTAAGAATTCGGAGACGAATTACAGAGTTGTATAATAATTTCATCGACGAGGTTGATGAATTAACCTCTAAGTGGATTAAAAATCAAATTATGACCGTCTGTGTAGAAGCCCATTTTACAATAAGAAATTGGTGGGCTGTAAAGACTAAATATCAAATTAACGTGTTGCGGGATCTTGATCCAGAATTTGTTAGATTTATTGAAGAAAGTATTAATAATGATAAAGCAGTAAAGAAGTTATGCAATTATATATTGAACCCTGTTGGTGGTTTAATTCTGAGCAAGAAGGAAGATCTCTAGCTAATTCGAAGAAGAGTTAACTTTAGCTAACACCGTATTCACGCTGCAGGTTAGCGCCCTTGGTCTGCCCGGGGCATATCGGAGAAGTAGAGTCAGGCATACGCCCCTTAAGCCAGTGAGGGTTCGTGAATACAAATACGTTAGACGAAACCGCCAGAAGCATACAAAATAAAAGATCGAATTGGAGTTCATATGGATATTAACCTTGTTCCAATAAGAAAAGAAGAAAAAGATGAATTATACAACCTATATCAATTTTATCACTATGACTTTAGTCAATTTACAGACGAGGATCTCAACGGATTTGGAAAATATGAAATAACCATTGATTATTATTGGGAGGGTGACCCTCGATGGAACCCTTATTTTATTGAGAATAGTGGAATAAAGGTTGGATTTTTGGTCGTGCTTTTTGAGAATATGGACACTGACCCCGATCCGACACACGTAATCTATGACTTTATGATACTGCGAAAATATAGGGGACAAGGAATAGGTAAGGCGGCTGCAATCAAGGCATTTAATTTGTATAAAGCAAAGTGGAAAGTAGTACAATTGGAGAATAACACTCCTGCAATATCGTTTTGGAGAAATGTCATAAGGGATTTTACAAAGGATAATTATATAGAGAGATTTAGAGATGATGTAAGGAAATACATTCAAGAATTTAGTACGAAAGAATAGAAGAGCATATTTACTGAATACACTGGAACGGATATTAAACAAACCGAATTATATAATTTGATGCCTGATTTCAATGACTATTGGGAAAAACCATCAGAGAATCGAGCGATATTAATACAAGTAGATAAACAAATAGCAGGATTTGCATTAATAAAGCATATTAGTAAGTCTAATAGAAATTATAACTATCTTGCTAGTGCGAACGTTATGCAAAACACCCAGAAAGGATTCAGAGAACATGAAAACAAAAATATCTAAACTAGCAGAGTTAATTGCTAAAGAAACTTTTTTGAAAAACGAGGTATATTCAATTGGAGAAGTTCAAGAAACGATAAATTACATTCTTGAATATCTAGATATAATCGGTGCAGATAATCTTCATCTAAGAAACCCTTTAAACCTTGATGAAAATGTTTTTTATTTCAGGAAGAGAGATATTCCTATGATGGGAAATGAAATAGTGACCGGTGAATATTTATTATTTGATTACACAGGCCACAATGAGGATATGTTTTTAAGGCAACTAAATTCATTAAATGAGATTGAAGATGAAATTACAAATGGTGGAGGGATAACCAATCCGTTTACTACTTTTCAAATTGCAATAATTAATGGAATGGTTCGAGATTACGAAATTTACTTTACAAATAAATTAGATAGTAAAGAATACAAGTTTATTAAGGATATTCATGATGCTCTACCTGAGTTTAAGAGCATCTTTGATAAGTCGAGTGTAGAACAAGAACGTGAGTACGATATAACAAACGCAAGGATAGTCTGGAAAGCATAATCGAGGAAGCTGGGTGCATTACATAGCACTGTATTCACGCTTCGGGCTGACGCCCTCGGTCCGGACCGAAGTGAAGAAGCAAGGAAGCGGAATCAGCCGGACAAACCTGAGAGGCTAAGTCCTACCGGACCCAGTCACTACGCTTATCCGGTTCATAGATACAATGAAGGGAGGCAAATATATGGCCCTTGATGGATATTTATCGGATGTGAATAATCAAAGACAATATTACTTTCCTATAGAAGACGCCTTCCATGAAGCAATTTTTCAAAATCATAAGATCTGGAATAGCTATATTCAATTAAGAAAGCTAAAGGACTACTATGGGACTGCAAAATACAATGAAATTGAAGTGAAAGCCCTTGCAGACGATTTCGAACAGTACATGTGCAATATCAATTCAATATATCATGCCAGAATAAATGAACTAATAATTAAATTGAGAGACAGAAGAATAGTAAAAGCATTATTTGCTGGAGATTAAGTGTGATAACGGAACTATGGGAGGATTTTACGATGATAGGAAAGCAATGACTTTGCCTAACATCGTATTCACGTATCGGGCATTCGGCAATCGTTCCGCTGAGACATTTCTGAGAAGGAGAGCATGCGGACAACCCTGTGAACCTAATTCGCATTGCGACCGCCCCGTTAGGGTTTGCTTATATTAAAATATGAGGTAACGACATGATACCGATAATAAAAGGGATTATACTTGGGTTTTCCATTGCAGCACCAGTGGGTTAGAGGAATGTATTAAATTACTGCATAACACACAAACATTCTATATCGGCGTACATTGTCCTATTGACGAACTCGAACGAAGAGAAAGAGAAAGAAAAGACAGACCGATAGGATTAGCCAGAGCACAAATTGAGATTGTACATAAACATAGTAGATATGATCTAGAAATGAATACGAAAAAAAACTCAATCATTGAGTGTGCAAGTATGATTAAAGAATTTGTGAGTAATTATATGAACATCGCTGTTCATATAGTGAAGGAAAATTGGTTAGACACCAACTAATAAATATTGAAGAGCAAAGTGAATTTGGAAACAAGTAGGAAATTGAATAGAAAACCATTAGTAGGCATCTCGTGGAAGCTTGTGGCATCAGATGACACCATATTCAGGCTGCAGCTGACTGGCGCCAACCTTGCTCCACTCGAGGAATTTCAAGAAAGAGGAGTCAGACGGGCAAGTGTTTTCACAGCATCGACACACATATACTCTACACGGGTATGGTATAATGCATATGAATTAATCATCATATTTAAGGGAGAGATGACATGGAAATCGCAATCATGCTTTACGATGGAATCACAGCATTAGATGCAATTGGTCCCTATGAAGTATTTGCTGCTACACAGAAATGTAAAGTGAAGTTTGTTGCCAAGAATAAAGGGTTAATCAAACTGGACTCGAAAATGGGTTGTTTGCATGCTGATTACAGCTTTTCTGAAGTTACTTCAGCTGATATTCTTGTCGTTCCTGGTTGCAGTCCTCCAAATTATAAAAATCCAATGAATGATGAAGAAACGTTGAATTGGATTCGCCAAATACATGAGACCACGAAATGGACTACGTCGGTTTGTACCGGTTCTCTAATTTTGAGCGCCGCAGGCTTGTTGAATGGAGCCCCGGCAACAAGTCATTGGGGATCCTTCGACCTGCTCCAGTCTCTTGGAGCCATTCCAACAGATGAGAGAGTGGTTCGCCATGGCAAAATCGTAACAGCAGCTGGTGTCTCCTCTGGTATCGACATGGCACTTCAATTAGTAGCATGGGAATTAGGGGAAGATGTGGCCAAAGGAGTCCAGTTGATTTTGGAATACGACCCTCAGCCTCCGTTTGATACGGGTTCAACAAAGAAAGCGCCGGCGTCATTGGTAGAACCGATAAGAGGGATGCTTCAAGAGTTTTCAAAGCGAGAGCCCAATATTTAAATCACAAATAAGTCAGCCACGTGGGCGCGGGACCGGTAAATTTTTAGGCTTATAAGAGTAAAAATGGTAGCTTTAGGGGTCATCCCGAAGCTACCATCTTTATTTTTTGGTCTATGCTTGCTTACTTCAACAAATTATGGGCAAGGGAAAAGCCACTTAACCTCCAGGCGTACTTTTGCTAAGCATTAATGATTCTTAAAAAACTGGATTGCTTTCTCGAGGTATATTTTTTCGTCTTCCCTCAATTCATCTTCCCAGGCAATCGCGGCTACGGGGCATGCCACCTCGCACGCGCCGCAATCGATGCAAATACGGGGATTGATGTAATATTGATCATGACCTTCTTCAATACAATCTACCGGACATACCTCCAGGCATTCACCAGCTTTTTCATCGATACAGTCAGCGGTAATTACAAATGACATAGAATCCCAACCTCTTTACGTTATGATTAGAATGGTTTTGGCTTCAAGCAGCCTGCTCCATTATTTTTTTGCTGCTTCGTAAAGCCGTTCTACTTCGCTCCAGTTGACGATGTTCCAGAATGCCGCAACGTAATCAATTCGTTTGTTTTGATATTTGAGGTAATAAGCATGCTCCCATACGTCCAATCCTAACAATGGCGTAAGTCCGCCCATTAAAGGACTGTCCTGGTTCGGCAAACTAGAGATTTTGAGTTTCCCGCGTTTGTCCAAGCTGAGCCAAGCCCAGCCGGATCCAAAACGTGCCGCAGCCGCTTTCGCAAACTCCACCTTGAATGCTTCGAAGCTGCCTAATTGTTGATGGATCGCTTCGGCCAGCGCGCCGCCAGGCTGTCCGCCCCCATCAGGTCCAATCGTTTTCCAGAACAACGAATGGTTGGCATGCCCGCCTCCGTTGTTTCGCACAGCAGTACGAATGTCCTCGGGAACGAGCTCCAGCTTTTGAATAAGAGCATCGACGCTTTTGCCCTGAAGCTCAGGATATTTGTCCAGCGCCGTATTCAAGTTTGTTATGTAGGTGTGGTGGTGGCGGCCATGATGAATGAGCATCGTTTGCTCATCAATGTACGGCTCCAGCGCGTTTACAGGGTAAGACAATGCCGGTAAGTGGTGTGCCATATTCAAAATTCCTCCTTCACAAAGTTAGATGCTGCAGATTTAAGTGTAGTCAATATTTGATATATAATCAACATATAATTATATAAAGTATAAAATATGTTCGATCCGTCCGATGATATGGTAGATACGAGGAAAGGGATCGACACCGTATCGTTGGCCGATCTGGTCTTGATCGGGACTCAAATCAAAAAAAATAAACCTCCAATCTAGGATTGGAGGTTTCGTCGCCGTATTCGATATACGCATTTTTTATCGCCCTTGGTTAGGCATTCTGGACGAGTAATATCCGCATCCAGCAAAGATTCGAACAACCGCAATTCACATTGGCAGGCATGGTTGTATTGATGGGCGATTTGGGAGATCGGACAGTTGTGCTCGATAAAAACATATTCGTCATCGCTTGTTTTCTTCAATTCAACCATGTAGCCATTTTCGTTCTGAATATTGGCAAGTTCAGATATTTTGTCTTGAAAATCTTTGTCTTCCATTAAACCGGTATACTTTTTGTATAACGTTTCCTTACGTCGTTCAAACAATCTCTCGACCATATTTTCGCCCGATTCCTTCACCAGCTCGTCGAGCAAGTCGAGGGCAACGGCGTGATATTTATTCGGAAACAGCACATTGGCGCGTTCTGTTAAATGGTATGTGGCAGTTGGTCTTCCCATCGGCTGCCGAATAATTCTCGATTCAATGAATCCGTCGCGTTCCAGTGCGTCGATATGGCGGCGGACGGCCATGGACGTAATGTTCAGGCGATCCGTAAGTTCTTTAGCGCTAAGCTCGTCATTTGTTTTTAGCAGATGTAATATCGTTTCACGAGTCGATAAATCGGCTTTAGGTTGCAAAGGAATCACCACCTTGATTAGAACTTCATTTTGCGGACAAAACAAAAAGATATTTTATCTATAAAAAGTATTGTAACACAATATAACGGGTTGACAAGTACGACTGCATTCATCATAATTTATATACATAATAGTATATAATATATAAATAAATGAAATGAGGGAGTAACCCATGATTCATATTAGCGAAGTAGCAACAGACAAGATCGTCGACATGTTAAAGGACATCGGCGGGGATCAATATTTTTTGCGTCTTGGCGTAAGCGAAGACGGTTGCAGCGGTTTGTCGTACAGTATCAGCTTTGACGATTCGCTGGAAGAGGGAGATCAGGTCATTGGATGGGGGGGATTTCAGGTTGCTATCGATTATGCTAGCGAACAGTTCCTTGAAGGTGTACAAATCGATTACAAGGAAACGGGCATGACCGGAGGTTTTACGATCGACAACCCCAATGCCAAATTTACATGCGGCTGTGGAGCCAGCTTTCGGACTGCCACTTACCGGGGTAAAGCGAAAAAATGCGATTGATTGTCCAGAAAAAGATGGTTGAAAATGACCTTTGTAATTATGTCTGCGTGTTATAGAGAAAAAGTGGAAGATAGGGATCGAGGAGGAATACATATTGAAGATTATCGTTACGGATGCAGCAGTGGATTGCTTCCAGAAGGACTGGGATTATCGTATAGGAGACTATATACGTATATATGTCCGGTATAGTGGCGGCGGGGAAGATGCATTCGCATTTGGCATTACGAGAGACGAGCCACGTTATCCCGCAATATCGAATGTTAATGGCGGTATTACATTTTTTATCGAAGAAAATGATTTATGGTATTTGGATGACCGCGATCTGACAATCGATTGCTTCCATGAGGATATTGTATTTGTCCGTGGGTAAGCTGTCTGAGCTTCATCCAAGAAGGAATCGCAAAGGAAATAAACGACTTAATGGAAGTATAAAAGAACAGCGATCTTTCGAAAATGAAAATATCCCTTTTGCGGTGAAGCCATTGTTGTACATCATGCAATTGGCCATCATGAAGGAAAAGGAATAAATGCATCTTATACAAAACACTCCACCTCAATTCTGAAGTGGAGTGTTTGACGTGAAGCTGCGCTAAACTTGCGGTTCAATATTATGATTATGCCGGAACAGGTTGGTTGGGTCGTATTTCTGCTTGAGGGTCGCCAATTTTTTGTAATTGTCCCCGTATGTATCTTTGGTAATTTGGCGATCGGCCTGAACGGTATTCAGATAGGACGTGCTGCGAAGTGAATATGGCAGCATCGCCTCATAAACGGAATCAATCCATTCCCTGCACTGCTTCGCTTCTTCCATTGGAAAATCGATGTCGAACAAGAGAAGGAATGATGCATCCCGAACGGCAAACGCCGTTGCGTCTGGAGACACGCGATTCATTCGGCCGTGGCATTCCCAGAATTGAACCAATACGGACGGTCTTGGTAATTGCTCCAATTTACCCAGCAGGGCGTCAATCGTTTCATCGTTTAACTCTTTAACAAACAGCGATGACCCATAAACAGGGACATCCTTTGGAGCCACCTGGTCAAATCTCGATTGCAGCTCCGTATATCGGACGATACCTGTGTTATCCGAGATCGGTTGAGCCAATTCGCGCAGTGGTTGAACGGCTTTTTCTCCATCGGCTTTATCACCTGAGTACAAACCGGCTATAATAATGACTCGTTTATTGTGCAACGACTCGGGTACACCCGGAACGGCAGGCATTTGAACGGTCATCATATTAAACGACACTTCGTCGGGAGCTGTTCGTAAAAAAGCTTGCGCATTATGCAAAACTTGTTTTGCATCCTTGTAATCGTACATGACGTCAACTGCCAGAACTTCAGGTCCAATCGGATACAATTGAAATTCAAATGAGGTGACAACACCGAAGTTGCCTCCGCCACCACGTATAGCCCAATACAGATCGGGATGTTCCTGTTCGCTGACCTGAATCGTTTCGCCTTCGGCCGTAACGATATGGGCCGATACGATATTGTCGCTCGTTAGGCCGTATTTACCTCTTAAGTAACCGATCCCGCCGCATAAAGCGAGCCCGGCGATGCCTGTTTCCGTAACGGTTCCCGTTGGCGTCGCCAAGCCGAACTTTTGCGTTTCCGCATCAACTTCGCCCAGCGTTGCTCCGGCTTCTACAATCGCGATGTGTCGCTTTGTATCGACGGTCACCTTGCGCATATCGGATAAATCTATCATGATGCCGTGATCGCATACCGCCGTTCCGGCCACGTGATGACCGCCGCCACGGATCGATACCGTGAAGCCTTTTTCTTTAGCAAATTTTACGGCAGCGACAACATCGGAAACGGATTTGCAAACCAAAATCGCCGCCGGATGTTTATCTACGGAGGTGTTCCAAACCTTTCTTCTTTCGTTGTAGCCTTCCTCGCCCGGTACAATGAGACGTCCGTTCACATTAGCCTTTAATTGCTCGAACAATTGAGATCCCTCCTGGTATTGTGGATTGTCCACCACTCTTTTCAGACTCGATCGTTATCGTCGTAGATGGAACTGTGTTCATTGTAGGTTACATAACATACATAGTCAATATAAATATATATTATGTATCGGATGTATTTTCAATACTATGCCACTTAATAGTTGAGGACTTCTCAAGCAGTGCCGCAGCGATCGAACTACTGGCGACGAACGTTGTACCTGCTATATGACGAGAGACTGCCCGGATCAGAGGCATCATAATCCAATGCGGTTGGGATGTATACCAGATGAATAAAGATGTATATTGACAAATCAGAATGCTGGCACCATACTTATTAATCATATTTATATATAAAGTTTAAAAATATGATTAATAAGTTACTGGCACGTGCAATTCTTGCTGCATGTCCGGGACGATTCCGATGAGGTGAAGGTGAGATAATGACAGAGAACCTGGAGTTATATGATGTTACTATTTTGGGAGGTGGCCCTGCGGGGATGTACACTGCTTTCTACAGCGGGGTACGTGAATTAAAGACGAAGGTGATCGACGCCCAGCACCAATTGGGAGGCACACTGTTGTATTATTTAGACAAGATGGTGTGGGATGTAGGTGGAATACCACCAATAACAGGTAAACAGCTGACTGAGCATTTGATCCAGCAGGTGAATACATTTGAACCGACCATTGTGTTGGGGCAAGAAATTGACGATTTGGAGCGAAGGGATGACAGTACTTTTGTACTTACCTCCACAGCCGGAGATCGGCATTGGACGCGAACTATTATTATGGCGATTGGCTTTGGCGGATTGCGCAAGTCGGTTAAGATCGAGATCGACGGGGCAGAACGCTACGAAAATACGAATTTATATTATTCGGTACATAATCTGGAAGACTTTCGGGGCAAGCGGGTATTGATCTCCGGAGGCGGTGATTCGGCTGTTGATTGGGCGAATGAGTTGGAACCGATTGCGGCGAGTGTGACGTTGGTTCATCGGCGTGACCAATTCAAGGGGCTTGAGCGAAGCGTATCAAACATGAAAGCTTCTTCCGTGTCGATTCGGACGCCTTATCGGGTGGAGGGGTTTCATAGTGAAGACGGAGTGTCGATTCAGCAGGTCAATATATGCCATGCAGAATCGGGGGAGAGTGAGCAGCTGCATGTGGATGCGGTGATTGTATGTCATGGGGTGACATATGAGTATGGACGGATTCGGGAATGGGGACTCGGCATTGGCAAATGGAATCTTGACGTAACCGATAAAATGGAAACGGCGATTCCCGGCATTTTCGCTGTGGGCGATTTCGTTCATTATGGGAGCAAAGTCATGCTTATTGCCGGGGCGTTCAATGATGCAGTGCTGGCCCTAAACAGTGCGAAGCTGTATATCGAGCCAAATGCGGAGAAGATGGCCAGAATATCGTCCGAAAACACCCGATTCAATGAATTAAACCGGCAGTTAGGCGTAGTTGACGATGACGAGTAAAAAGGGAACTAAGCCATCCCTTTAATACCACTGGCGCCTGCGAGCATTGACACGTTGCAAGGGATGGAATTATAATGGTCGTAGCAACTATCATCATGTCAATTATCATGGAGGCTTCCATTGGAATTAGAAAAATATATAGGCGTTATTGTACACCGGGCTGATCTGAAGTTGAATAACTATTATCAAAAAGTAGTTAACCCCTTTGATATTACAGTCGACCAATGGGAAATACTGGTCATCCTTTGGGAAAGGGAGGGAATTACTCAAAAAGAGCTTGCCGAAAGATTGTACAAGGATCAGACGAACATTGCCCGTATGCTGTTCAAGCTGGAGAAGAAAGGTTTTATTTATCGTGTGACGCATGAGACGGATCGGAGATCTCTACGCGTATATTTGACCGATAAAGGACAAGAGATTAAAGACGAAATTCTTGCTCCTTCGATTGAAGCGTACAAAAAAACGATTGAAGGATTAACAGAAGAAGAAGTTGAGACTTTCCGGAGGATACTTTCTGTCATGTACGACAATGTTAAAGATCTCTAGAGGAGGTCAGGGAATATAGTTGTCATGACCATTATGATCAAAGCTAGTATATAATAAGAAGTTGTGGAGAGTGATACGATGGAAACAAATCATACTAAAGCCGGAATTTTTGACGTTCCGTACCGAGCGTTGACAATTGGTATTATTCTTGCCGTAACAACTGTAGCATTTGAAGGGCTGGCCATTACGACGATTGCTCCTAATGTGGCGCAGCATTTGAACGGTCTGCATTTATATGGATGGATATTCAGCTCTTTTTTATTGTCGCAAATCGTTGGTTCCATGATCATCGGACAGCAGATTAACAAACTAGGCGTGTATACCTCATTTATCGTATCAATTCTCATCTTTGTGATCGGTATAACGGTTGCGGGGACTTCCGTGAATATGCCCATGTTAATCGCAGGGAGAGCGTTTCAAGGTTTTGGCGCTGGCGCTATTATAACCTGTGTTTACTACAGCATTACATTAAGTTATCCCGACGCGCTCAGAACGAAAATACTTGCTGCATTTTCAAGCGCTTATATTATGCCGGCATTAATCGGTCCTTATTTGGCAGGACTTCTGGCGGAATTTTTCTCGTGGAGAGTTGTATTCTGGTTTGTTCTTCCGTTGATCGCTTTAGCCGTCATGCTGACTCTTCCTTCATTCCGTAAGCTTCAGCTTCAGGCAAGCGTGAATAACACAACGATTAAAAAAGGCTTTTCCAAAGAAGTGTATGCGATTATATTAACTGTCGGTACGGGATTGCTGCTAACCGGGTTAGGTTGGATATCCGAATGGAAAGGAATTGTGCTGACGATTGCAGGAGTTCTCATCATGATTAAACCTTTGCGCAAGTTATTGCCAGAAGGTAGCTTTACTGTTAAAAAGGGTTTGCCGGCAACTATCGTTACAAGAGGGTTATATGTTGCGTGCTACATTGCTACGGAAAGCTACGTTGTGTTGGCGCTAACCGAAGTGAAGGGGTTTTCTGCAGATCTTGCAGGGTTGATTGTTGCTGCTGGTGCATTAAGCTGGTCCACCGCAGCTTGGCTGCAATCCCGGTTTGATGAAAGAGACGGCGGCACAGGCAGGAGAAAACGAGTAATTACCGGTATCGGTATCATGATCGTTGGAATCGCGTTAGTTATCGCTTCAATCAGGCTTCCAGACGGCGGACTCGTATATGCTTTGATTTCGCAGCTATTCACAGGATTCGGCATCGGCCTGGCCAATCCGACAACAGGCGCAATCGCACTGCAGCATGCCCGGGCAGGCGAAGAAGGGGAAGTTTCCGCCGTTATTCAATTCATTGATGCATTTAGTCCGGGACTAAGCATCGGGATCGGCGGAGCTTTAATAGCGATCAGCGAAACGTTTAAGTGGGGCATTTTTACGGGGGTTATGCTGGCATTGTCGATTCAACTGCTTTTTATCATCATAAGTTTTGTCATTTCCTTCCGCATACAAAAAGAAAAGCCTGCTAAACAGTCTTCGTTTCCATTGACGTAATGGGTCTGTAGAATCGTTATTGATAGGAAGAAGGCCATAGAAGATCTGAAAGAAGTCGAATTGTTGGAAGACTTTTGTTAGAACCCATTGTTAAATAAATGGGTTCTTTTTCTGCGTTTTAGTTCAATACGAGTCAACTAGCTTTATTGAAGAAAACCTCGTCAAAACTAGCACTAACGTGCAAAAAATTTATAAACTTTAATTATTAATACTGATATCTTAAAATTAGCGTAATTGTAAAAATGGATATAAAGATAAGTGTGGGATTGAATTGGAGCCTTAAACGAAGGAGAGATTTCAATGAAAAATATCTTTCTAGTTAGACATTGCAAGGCTAAAGGGCAAGAGCCAACAGCCGAATTAACGATTGAAGGCGTAGAGCAATCCCATCAACTTGCCGGTCTTTTGCAGAGTAAAGGTATTGATTTAATCATAACGAGCCCTTATAAACGAGCTATTGAATCTATATTACCATTATGCAATAAATTGGACCTGAGATATACGGTCGATAATAGACTTGAAGAACGAGTTTTAAGTTCGAAGAATCTGGATAACTGGATGGAACTCTTAAAGGAAACATATGAGAACCTAGAAATAGTTTATGAAGGAGGAGAATCATCCAGAGAAGCAATGAATAGAGGAATGGAAGTAATTAACGAAATTATGAACGGACCATACCAAAATGTAGTGGTAGTAACTCATGGTGCATTAATGTCTTTGATATTAAAGTATTTTAATAATTCTATAGGATATGAAGAATGGAGTAAATTAACAAACCCTGATATTTATCTAATAAGTAATGAAAACAAGGAATATGAAGTGGGTCGAATTTGGATGTAGACTTAGTAAGCAGCAGCAAATAACATGTATTCACACTGCATCACTGTCGCTGAAGGAAGTTATCAGAAAAACGGATTTTAAAAGAAAGGTGAGAAGTATGAATGTAGGACGAATTGTACATGTATTTAATGATAACTCTAGGAAAGAACCTTTTTCTAATCATGAGACTCGGACAATTGTAGTCAGTATTTTTTATCCTGCTGAAGTTGAAAACGCATATAATAATGAAACAAATTATGTGGAGTTATTTGAGCCATGTACAGAGAATGCACTCAGCGTTCTAAAAGACATGGGAGTCGACATTGACTATTTTAGAAGTATTAAAACACAAATACATAACAATGCTAAACCGAATCTAACTTTAAATAACTATCCAGTTGTTCTATATGCCCCGGCTTTTGGGGTTGTTAGGGATATGTACACCTATCACATACAACAATTGGTGGATTACGGGTTTATCGTAGTATCTATTGGTTCAACATATGAATCAATCTTTTCAATTTTTCCTGAGGGGCGTTTTGTTAAACAAGCGGAAAAAATATCGCAGATTAATGGTACAGATTTTCAATTTTGGAGAGAACTATTGGAGACAAGAATTGAAGATATTTTGTACGTGATGAATCACTTTGAGGAATTACAGTCTCAATTATCATCCAAACCATTTGATTTTGGAAACATTGGAATCGTGGGGCATTCGCTAGGTGGTGCTGCTGCTTTTGAAGCAGCTAGAAGAGGCACTAGAATCAAAGCAGGTGTAATGTTGGATGCTAGCTTCCACCTTTTGAACTTAAATGAGAATGTAAAGATAAATACACCTTTCTTAATTATGAGACAAGAAAAGTGTACGCATGATGAATTACGCAATGAATTTTCTGAAGGTATTATTACCCCCTTTGTTGATGGATTTGAAAGGCTTTATACTCTTTTGTCAGGCTATAAATCATTCGTTAAAGTTCAAGGAGCGCACCATATGACATTTAGTGATGTACCGATGCATTATAAAGAAGAGAAAATATCTGAGAAACATAAGACCATTAGCAATTATGCAACTAGTTTCTTAAGTGAGTTTATCCAAAACAAGACAGAGACTTATCAAAGTTTACTAGGTAGCATGCAATTTAATAAAATCGTTGAGATTAATAAAAAAGGAGAACCTATTTGATAGTGAACAGGAAGACGACATTACCTGTTTACATCGTATTCGCACTGCAATACTAACACTTCTGGGTTTGCCAGAGACATTTTGATGAAGCGGTAATTGTTAAGGCGGAGGTGTTTAAGAGCATGTTGAAGGCATCTCAAGATAGCACATAATCATATAACAACGATTTTTCGCTGCGATCTGAAATTCCTTGATCTACCTGAGGATCTTCGAGAAAAGGATTACCATTAACTATCAATTGTGATATCGTGAAATTAGTATAACTGTAAAATGGAGGCAGCAACCATGGTGACAATTGAGGATTTTATGAAATTAGATATACGTGTCGGTACTGTTATTAAAGCAGAGCCGTTCCCAGAAGCTCGAAAACCTGCAATAAAATTAGAAATCGATTTTGGTGAGATGGGGATTAAATGCTCTTCTGCTCAAATTACACAAAGATATGAACCAGAACAACTAATTGGACGTCAAGTAATCGCTGTAATGAATTTTCCTGTTAGACGTATCGCCGGTTTTAAATCGGAGGTGTTGGTCATCGGCGGTGTTCCTGCAGAGGGTGATGTGGTACTCCTAAAACCAGATGAACCTGTTAAAAACGGTACACCTATTGCATAAGACATTAGTGAATATTTAGTTTGGGCCAAGTGTTCGTAACACTTGGTCTTTATTACATAATTGTAAACGAGTTGATTTAATGGAACAAATGAATAATGAGAATCTTACATCATGGATTAATAAAATGGCAGGGTCAGCTGAGCAGGTCAGTTCGGTTTGTACAGGCTCACTTCTTAGTTAAAGCAAGCTTGTTAGAACAAGTGAGTGATTCAAAAAGATACAAAGGAGAGATTAAAATAATATTTTCAAAAGACTATATCTTTCAAAGATATGATACAGATAGAGAAAAGATTTCTGAGATGTTGATTGCCATGAGCAGAAATAATCGAACTTTTGAATCACTGAATGAAAGCGAGAGGACGCTCTCATTAGCTTGCAGGCTTGATGGAGAAGTTGGTAATGGTGGATTGTCACAGTACTTTTTAAATAGTGAAGGTGTATACATTGAAGAGACAATTAAATGTTTACAATCTCTTAATGCACATGAACATAGAAAAATATTTGATCAAGCTAGTACGGTATATTTATCAAATGAGGATGAAGAAACGAAATATAAATATTGGTCAGATTTAACTGAGCAGTATGATCGGATTGATTATAATTTAATATACAAGTTATTGATTGAATTTGTAAGAAACCATTGGAACGATTTTGAATAGTGATTTTTATGAAGAGGGAACATTTCAGCTCGGAATACAAGTGCTCAATCATGTGAAGTTAATAAAAATACGAAATTAGGAGGGGAGTTCAGTGCCAAGTCATGATGAAATATATAAGGATCTATCTTTTTCATATGAGGATATGGTTAGTCGGCAGCCTGATTTAACGGAGTATATTAAAGAAATTAGGTCATATAAAGGACTGGATGTTTTAGATCTGGGGGCCGGATCAGGAAGGCTTTCAAGCTTTATAGCCCTGGAAGCTAACTCACTAGTTTGTACAGATATCTCTGAATCCATGTTAGAGCTTTTAGACAAAAAATTAATTACTAATAGCTTGTCTCGTAATTGGACAACCGTTGTAGCAGATCATCGAAAGCTTCCAATCGACGATGCATCAATTGATTTCATTGTATCTGGTTGGAGCATTAGTTACTTAACTAACACGGGCAATATTGATTGGAAAGAGAACCTAGAGTTAATCGTTTCTGAACTTATGCGTGTCTTGAAACCTGCAGGGACACCCAATCCACCTAAGTTTTTAACAGAATATTATTCGCTTCTTGAGAGCAAATATGGTTTTTCACATCGCTGGATAAGGACAGATTATCAATTTGCAAATACAACAGAAGCTAAAGAAAATATGGAGTTTTTCTTTGGCTCGGATATTTCAAGAAAGATCGATGAAAACCAGTGGTCAACCGTACCTGAATGTGCAGGAATATGGTGGAAGCATGTGTGAACGTTGATCAGCCAGGGAGGATTATATGAAAATCTCAATTAGTTTGACTGACCAGTCTACAAAATTTATTGTAAACAACTTGTACCCGCTATACTTACATGATTTATCTGAAATATGGGAATGGAAACCGAATATATATGGTGTATATGAAGATGATGATACATTGACGTTGAATGAGCAAAACAAAGTTTTCGATGTCTGGTGGGAGAATCCATCTGTACTATTCCCGTATTTAGTTAGAGTAGATGATATCCCGGCAGGATTTGCGTTTGTAGCAACTCCGCCTTATACGCCTCATGGCAGTGAATTTTACATGAATGAGTTTTTTATGTTGAGGCCATTCCGTGGGAAAGGTATTGCTGAAGCTGCAGCGGTACAAGTATTTAATCGACATAAAGGGTCTTGGGAACTGCAAACCAACCCGACAGAAACCAATAAGAGAGCTCAATCATTTTGGAGAAAAACAATTCAGAATTATACTTCTGAATCACACCAAGAGGAGTTTGCCAATACAGAGAATGACGGATTCAAGATCATTTTTAAATTTAATAATAGTCAATTTATAGACACGTAGATATTAATATAAAGGTGTATTGCCATAGAGAACATCCTTGCGGAATCGCAGATGGTTCTCTATAATAGATAAACAACTTCATAACTGGATGAAGTTTACGGGAGACAGGCAACGGCTTGGCCGAAGGGGCAAAACTCTCAGGCGTTTGCATCATTCTCAAAGGATTGAAGCAAACAGGACCGTAGACGGACAGAACTCTGGAGAGACTCCACTGATGTGGGGCACCGAAGGGGCAAGACGTGTCAATACACGTTAAAACTCTCAGGTAAAAGGACAGGGATTGCAGATGTTATGCAACATTATTCGAATTTGTGATTATAATCACTTATCGTTTTATTTGCTTTTCTGCAAAAATGTCCCCAGAGTCAAATCTATCGATTTGACTCTTTTTTCGTGTCGTGAGACACATCGATATCGATACTGAAGAGGGGAAGAGGAATGTACATGTTAGAACAATGGTTAGACAGTGTGAATCATTTTGTATGGGGGCTGCCGCTTCTTGTATTGTTGGTGGGGACGGGGATATTTTTCACATTCCGCCTCGGTTTGCTACAAGTTTTTCGTCTGCCGCTGGCACTCAAGCTCATATTCACCGCAAAAAATGAAGGGCAAGGAGACGTAACTAGCTTTGGCGCGCTTGCTACCGCCCTGGCTGCCACCATTGGAACGGGGAACATTGTCGGTGTAGCGACGGCTATTCAAATGGGCGGCCCGGGAGCGCTGTTCTGGATGTGGATGGCTGCTTTTTTTGGCATGGCAACCAAATACGCCGAAGGTGTGCTGGCCGTAAAGTACCGGAAGATAGACGAGAATGGGCAAGTATCGGGTGGGCCGATGTATTATATTGAACAAGGCTTGGGTGTAAGATATAAACCGCTGGCTGTGTTTTTCGCTGTGAGTGGGGTATTGGTCGCATTTTTCGGGATTGGCACCTTCCCGCAAGTCAATGCCATTGTAACGTCTACGCAGTCAAGTTTGGGTATTCCAGTCGCTGCAACTGCAGCAGTAGTGACCGCTTTGACGGCATTGGTGACCGTTGGAGGGCTCAAGAATATTACAAGGGTGACCACGAAAGTTGTGCCCATCATGGCCATTGTCTATGTGGTAACAAGCTGCATCGTGCTTATTGCTTTCGCTGACAAGATTCCATACGCTCTGTCGCTCGTATTTCAGAGCGCGTTCAATCCGACTGCGGCAGGCGGCGGATTTCTCGGCGCTACTATTATGCTGGCTATTCGCAACGGCATTGCAAGAGGTGTATTTTCAAATGAATCCGGACTTGGCAGCGCGCCGATTGCGGCCGCTGCGGCCAAGGTGAAATGGCCTGCGGAGCAGGGGCTTGTGTCGATGACGGGCACTTTTATAGATACGATTATTATTTGCACACTGACCGGATTGACTCTGATTGTAACCGGTGCATGGAATGGGGCTGCGGAAGGAGCGGAAATGACACAAGCGGCGTTTGATGCGGCAATACCCTTTGGTTCCTTAATTCTTATGTTTTGCCTCATTTTATTTGCGTTTACGACGATTCTAGGCTGGAATTATTACGGCGAACGCTGCATCGTATACTTATTTGGCGTTAAATCAATCCTGCCTTACCGCATCGTGTTTATCGTTCTGGTCGGAGCGGGCGCGTTTATCAAGCTACAAGCGATCTGGCTGCTCGCGGATATTGTGAATGGACTGATGGCATTGCCGAACCTAGTTGCCCTGCTTGGTTTGTCTGGGGTGGTTGTGACTGAAACGCGTCTTTATCTACGGCATATGAAACAGCAATAATATTTGCTGAGATCATGATGGATTTTTCAAAACGGTATAGTCGTTTATGTGAAGAGTGAACAAGATATTGCATTTCCGCTTTTGGGCTTACGCCCCTTGCTCAACAGATGTATAATCAAGGAAGATGATCCAGACAACATGCGACCTGACCTAAGATAGGAGATATCTAAGGGCGGGTCGTCTTTTTTTAAATGGTGTGTCGTCAATATAAAGGTGGAAAGCTATGAAGAAAAAGACAAGAAGAATGATTATAGATAAAAAAGAATATGTATATGTTTTGAATCAAAAATATAACGAAAAACGAAGCCATATCATGCTAAAGGTATCTCTAAAAGATAAGAAAAATCTAACATTAACATTCTTTTTTAGCACCTGGGATGATCCTGTTACTGGAAGTCCATTATTAGTAGGCGTTGATTTGAAAAATAATGAAACAAATATCGTAGAAACTTTTAATTAGGTTTCCGAAAAGAATTTTCACACTTCAAGGAATGTGTAAGGCGTAGCCCAGTGAGTAAGTGGGAGATGAATTTAGACATTTTTGTGAGAATAGGGCAGTCATACAATATTACGGTTGAAGTTTGGAATCACGATAAAGACCATATTCATGTGATGTTCAAAGCACATCCCAATAGTGAATTGTCAAAATTCCTAAATGCGTATAAAAGTGCTAGTTCTCGATTGATAAAACGTGACTTTCCCATTGTTCGCAAAAAGCTTTGGAAGGAGATGTTTTGGTCAAGAAGTTTCTGTTTGATTACAACAGGCGGCGCATCCATAGAAACGATTAAACAGTATATTGAAAACCAGGGCAGAAAGTAGGTGTAGGTAATGTTAAAAGCATACAAGTATCGTATTTATCCGAATGCGGAACAGCGGATATTTTTCGCAAAAACATTTGGCTGTGTACGCTTTGTGTATAACAAAATGCTTGCTGATCGAATCAATTCTTATCAAGAATTTCAAAAAAGCGTGGATAAGTCCATCAAGTATCCTACACCGGCACAATACAAAACAGAATTTCCATTTCTCAAAGAAGTGGATAGCCTTGCTTTAGCTAATGCACAAATGAATCTAAATAAGGCATACGCTAATTTCTTTCGAGATAAATCTGTGGGATTCCCAAAGTTCAAAAGCAAGAAAGACAACCATAAGAGCTACACGACTAACAACCAAAAGGGAACGGTGAGCATTGGCGGTGGATACTTGAAGATTCCAAAGCTCAAGACGCTAATTAAGATCAATCAACATCGTCAATTCCAAGGGTTGATTAAATCTGTTACCGTTTCTCAAACACCGAGCAATAAGTATTTCATCTCTATCTTGGTCGAGGAGAATGAACAATTGTTCCCTAGGCTAGACACTAGTGTAGGGATAGATGTTGGACTCAAGGACTTTGCCATTCTGTCGAACGGATCGAAATATGAGAATCCAAAGTGGTTTCGCAAAGTTGAACAGCGTTTAGCCTTCTTGCAACGATCGCTGTCTCGTAAAAAGAAAGGCTCAGCAAACCGCAACAAGATGAGGCTTAAGGTTGCCAAGCTTCATGAAAAGATCAATAATCAGCGAAATGACTATCTCCATAAGGTAAGCCATGAGATCACAAACGACAACCAAGTAATGGTGATCGAAGACTTGCGTGTGAGGAATATGCTACAAAACCGCAAATTATCTAAAGCGATCAGCGAGGTATCTTGGGTAAAGTTCAGAACGATGCTTGAGTACAAAGCTCAATGGAAAGGTCGTGACATCATCGTTGCGCCTAAGAATTATGCGAGTAGTCAGCTTTGTTCAAACTGCGGATACCAAAACAAAGAAGTCAAAAACGTAAACTTGCGTGAATGGGATTGTCCATCTTGTAACGCACATCACGACAGAGACTTCAATGCAAGTCTGAATCTGCTTAAACTAGCCAACTAATTGGCATTGATCTTCGGGGCAGGAACTGCCCTTAGAGCTTGGTGAATTCATTTGGCTAATAGAAGCAAATGTTACCCAAGAAGCTCCCACTTCAACGAGCGTCAGTGAGTAAGTGGTGAGTAGTTCACTTTACATCATCCAAAAATATACGGCTTAAAAAATGGATGGACTGGAGAAAACGTAATCGAATTTCAAAATGGACTAGAAATTATGAGCGAAATGGGCTATGACATTGCTTGGCTTATTAGCTGAGTACTAATTAAGAGAATTTGGTGGTGTTTCCATGAAGGTATGGATAAAACATCAAGATCCAAACAACAAGTACGGAGCTAAGTTTACTTTAGGCGATAGAGATACACTTTTGCCTGAGACTGCGATTATTTCAGTAACACGGGGAGAAAGATTCAATATTTTCAGAATTATCATAAATGGAATTGTTAATGAATTTGTAATGAAACAACTAACTAAGAATGAAAAATTATTATATGCCGAACTCTCAGGACAACTTCAGGGTGGAATTGGTCAAACCGTTACCGTGTGGAAAGATGGGAGCTCGATGAATAATTTTAGAACCAAAGGAGCGCATAAATTTGCAACCCAATTTTTTGCATGGGTTTTTTATGGAGGTAAGGTGCAAGCCTATTTCTTAACCTGGAAAATTTCAAATCAGATTCCTATGGATCATGAAATCGAAGAAACGATTAAGAAATATGGTAGACATTTTGATGGAGGAAAACTGATCAGACAAGCTCAAAAACCTCCAAAATAACAAATTAATCGAAGGGAATGATCGTGAATTAAAGTAGGAGGAACAAAAGATGAAAGTCAAAGCAATTAATCATTTATGTTTTTCCGTTTCGAATTTAGAAACGTCCATTGATTTTTATACCCATGTGTTTGAAGCAAAGCTATTAGTAAAGGGAAGAAGGCTAGCTTATTTTGATTTAAACGGCTTATGGGTTGCCCTAAACCAAGAGGATATCGACCGGAGTCAGAATCAAAGGACATATACGCATATTGCCTTCACGATTGAAGAGAAAGACTTTGATCTATTATTAAATAGATTGAAAGATTTGCGTGTGGATATATTGCCAGGGAGAGATCGAGATGAAAAGGATAAAAAATCGATTTATTTCTTGGATCCTGATGGTCATATGTTTGAGTTTCATACAGGGCATCTAAAAGATCGGTTAGATTATTATAAGACCGATAAAGAGCATATGGAATTTCATGAATGATCAAGGCAATGTAGGTTCAGTATTCATACCTCAAAATCTAAATATCATGCTTCAAAGGAGTCGGTATAAATGTATTACAAACAACTATTTACAAGACTTAATATAGAAGTACCTAATGATTTCATAGAGATTTTGGAGTTACATAAAGAAAAACAAAACGCTAATGAGTTTGCATTAAGAGTAATGGATTCAGATGAGGTCATAGAACTTATTGAGTTTTTATCTGATATTGAAGTGTATCAAAATATAATCCCTTTATGGACTGATGACAACTCTAATTATGTCGGCGTTTTTTATCAATGCCCATTAAAGCACAGGGTTTGTTATATCGACCATGAAGAAACTGATATTTCACCAAGCTTCAGAAGTGTAAGCTCATTTATTCGTTCCATTGAACAAGATCCTGATCTTGATTGGAGAGAACTAAAAAAAGAGTACCCCGTAGAAACAGAAAGCAGCATTCAAGATCTTGAAGATGATCAGAAAAGCATTGATGAGTTAAACCATTTATTGAATTCCAATGATCTTGATGACGATCTCAGATGTCAGCTTCTTTTTTCAATTATGGCTTTAACACCAAAAATGCATCTCGATTCATTGGTCAAATATTTAGATGATGAGGATATGTACGTACAGGAAAGAGCTTGTGAAATTCTAGGATATCACAGATATATTCCAGCTAAAGATAAGTTAATTGAGGTTTCGGAATCTGGAATGCATAATGGGAAACAAGCAGCGAAAAGAGCTCTGTCAAGACTTCGAGGGTGAGGGTTCGTAAGGCTAATGAATTATCGCTAACAAACTGAATAAAAGGAGCTTGCTAAATGTCTGATTATTATTGGGACAAGCAGATCGAATATCTCAGAAAAACTCGTTGGTTATACTACAATGATGATTATCTGGACTTCTTGGTTAAGGGAGTTTGGAAGATCGACAAGCCTGTAAAAATCATTGATTATGGATGTGGCTACGGATTTCTAGGACTTAAGCTCCTTCCACTGCTACCTGAAGGGTCCACCTACACGGGGATTGACAAGGGTACTGACTTAATCAATCAAGCAAAAGAAATATTTCTAAACCTGCCTTATTCCACTGAATTTAAAGTAGTCGATATAGAAGAAATGGATGCCCAGCCAATGTATGACATAGCTATTTGTCATGCATTTTTATTACATATGACTGATTCTAGGAAAATTGTTCAAAAGATGATCGACCATGTCTTACATCACGGTAAAGTGATTTGTTTTGAACCTCATTGGATTGCAAATTCGTCGAATTATTATGTTGATGGTCTTGATCAGTCCCAATACATACGGTTAGGGATATTACAAAAATTGTTTGAAGAAGATTCTAGACGAAATGGTAAAGACGGAAACATCGGAATGCAACTGCCAGTCATCCTAAGTCAATTGGGATTAAACAATGTAGAGTGCAGAGTGAGCGATAGAGTTAACTTCTTAGACCAAAACATGGACTTAAAAAACAAGGAAAAACTTTTTGATTCTTTACGAGAAGAAGGGTTAGGAAAAGAACCTGAATGTTTGAAGGATACGTTAAATAACTTAATGAGTAGGGGATTAACACACCAAGAAGCCTCGGATCAGCATGCGGCTGAATTACTGTTTTCTAGAGAATTTGGACCTCAATCTTGGCTAACCTATGCTCCAAACATGAAAATATCTTTTGGAACAGTAAAGAGATAGGGAGAGTTGTACAAAAACACTCATAAACATCATGTAACATGGTTTTTACGCTGTCTTGCGGGCGATCTTAGGTTTGCCTGAGGATATTAGTGAAGGGATCAGGTATGACAATAATTTATAAAGAGCTTGTTCCTAGCGGAGAAGATTTTATTAAGCTGAAATATTGATGGTACAGCTTTTTGCAGCTAAAGGTAAAAATTCTTATTATAAGAAATTTGGTTTTGAGGATCGACTTGACGACGCACCAGGGATGAGATGGCAATATCGAAATATTTTTTGAAATGATGATCGGAGGTTTTTATTTTGCTAATTTCAAATATGAACCCTGAGAAATTAATGAAAGAACAAATTACCAAGTTGGTCTTTGGTGATGCTTCCGAAATGGATAATGGCACTCTTCATGGAGATTGTATATTTGTTTTTGGCGGGATGAATGTTGACAGAGTGTTGAAAGCGGTTGAGTTATATAAGAATGGTCGGGCACCGTTGATTTTGTTTACTGGGGGAGATAGATTCGGTCAAAGAACCCTCCATGAGTCTATATTTATGCGGGATGAGGCCATTAAACTTGGAGTGCCTGCTGAATCAATCCTTATAGAACAAGTATCAAACCATACTAAAGAGAATATTTTGGCTTCACTTATGGTACTTGATCGTGCTGTAGGATTAGAAAAAATAAATCGTTTATTGTTAGTTAGCGCTCCAGGGCATATGCGTCGATGTCTTTTAATGTTAAAGACGTTTATGCCTCCATGGTATGAATATGTATGGTGTCCAGATGATCGGAAGTTAGGACAGGCAAACAGCTGGTGGACAGATACAACAGAAGAAAAGAGAGTAAGGGACGAACTGTATAAAGTTATTTACGGTGTGAAGGGGAAATATTTTGAGGATGCAGAAGTTGATATATAAGAGTTGGTAACTACTTTAGAAAGAAATCGAGGAGCACACTATGGATAACAATTTAGCAAAAGAAATCTATAAGATAGCGCATTTAACAGGATCTTTCACTCTTAGATCTGGCCAAATCTCGAATGAATATTTCGATAAGTATTTGTTTGAATCCAATCCTACAGTGTTATCTAAAGTGGCTGATCAATTAGCTTTATTGATACCAGATGGTATCGAAGTGCTGGCAGGGCTTGAAATGGGCGGAATACCAATAGCTACGGCTCTTTCCTTGAAATCTAACATACCAGCTGCATTTGTGAGAAAGAAAGCTAAGGAATATGGAACATGCAAGTTAGCTGAAGGAACTAACATAGAAGGTAAGAGAATTTGCATTATTGAAGATGTTGTAACAACTGGAGGACAAGTCATACTAAGTGCCAATGACTTACGGAGTGCAGGAGCCATAGTTGAAGATATTATATGCGTAATTGAACGAAATCTGGAAGGAAGAAGGAACTTAGAAGAGATCGGACTTAAAGTACACTCACTTTTCAAAATGGAAGAATTAATCGCTGCTGGGAAGTCGTGATATCGCCTAACAAAGTTTTGACACGATAATGACCAAGACGATATTTAAAATAAAATGAGGTAAATCCAATGGAAATAAAGAAGCTATTCGATCTGTCAATTGAAGAATTGAACTCTCTTGGGATATTCGCTGGGGCTTTATTTAGATAACAAGCTAGCAGCGATTGCAATCTCCGAACCACAATTGTGGAATAACACGTTATTGCTGTGGTATTTTCAGGTTCACGAGAACCATAGAAGAAAATTCTATGGAAGTATACTAATGAATAAAATGATTGATTTAGCTAAAGAGAATGGATTCCGAGCTGTTACACTGGAAACACAGAACACGAATGCGCCCGCAATACATTTTTATAAACAATGTGGCTTTATGATTGAAGGAGTCGACTTATCTTTTTATACAAATCTAGATAACGGTAATGAGGAAATCGCATTGTTTATGAGAAAGAAATTAGATGAAGAGTAACTAATAGATTAGATGTGAAAAATAACGAGGATGAGTAAAAGATGATTCCATGGTATGAACTAAATGAAGTTCATGATGACTTTATTAAATTTGTTATTTTGATTGGTAAATTTAACGACCAATTGATCATTATAAGAAATAAAAAACGGGGCGGTTGGGAAATTCCTGGTGGTAATAGAGAACCTGGTGAAACATTACTACTTACTGCAAGTAGAGAACTGTATGAAGAAACAGGCGCGACTAGATTTGATTTAGAGGCATTTGGAATCACGATGTGGAATGGGAATCACGGCATGGTATTTTTTGCGGAAATTCGTCATATGATCGACCTACCTAATTATGAAATTGATGAAATTAAATTCGTCGATCAATTACCAGAAAGGCTGAATTTTGGAGAGATGTTTTATACCGCATTAAACAAGTGGAATGAATACAATCGGAAGAACACACAGGAACACAGTGTTGATATTAAAGACTTATTCGACAACGTGGGGATGATCAGAAATGTTTAAATATGAAATAGACGATTCTATTTTTTTGTCATTATTTGAGATCAAGGATGCAGAAAAATTATATGACTTAATCGATCGAAATCGGACTCACCTTGGTGAGTGACTGAAGTTTCCGAGTGTTACTTTACAAGCGGATGATTCTAAAGCTTTTATTGAGAGAACACGTATGCGATATGCTCAAGATGAAGGGTACTGGTTAGGAATATGGAATAACAACGAATTAGTGGGTTCTATAGGCTATTTATATATAGATCGAGAGAATGAAAAAACGGAAATTGGATATTGGCTAGGTAAAGAATATGAGGGCAAAGGAATTATTTTTAATTCTGTAAAAGTGCTAATCCATTATGCTTTTGATGAGCTTAAGTTGAATAAAGTTGAAATAGGAGTCGCTACAGAGAACATGAAGAGCCGTGCTATTCCAGAAAAGCTCGGATTCAAACATGAAGGTGAACTAAGAGATTATGAATATATTAATGGAAGGTTTCTTAATAGAATTATTTATGGATTAAAAGCGGAGGAATGGAGCTGACCATTCCTTGAAAGGACTATGAAGATGACAGTAGAAGCCGTGATCTTTGACTTGGACAATACACTTGTTAATCGAAAGCATGCTTTCATGAAATATTCGGAATGGTTTATTGATCAGTTTGTAATAATCACTGACATATTACATAAAAATGAAGTTCTTGAGTATATACGAGTAGCAGACCGTGATGGCTATCGTAAAAAACATGAGCTCTATGAAGAACTGTTAACTACTTTGCCAATGAAAAATTCTGAAATAACTGTTAAAGATTTATTGGAACCATGGTTTTCTGAATTTTATAAACATACAGTTCTTATGGACGGAGCTTTTGAAATACTAGATTACTTAAAACAAATGGATATAAAGCTTGGCTTAATTACAAATGGTTCTGTACACACTCAAAACTCAAAAATAGATCAAGTTATGTTAAGAAGCTATTTTGATACGATTATAGTATCGGATGAAGTAAAGCTGAAGAAACCAGATAAACGGATATTTGAACTTGCACTTGAAAGATTGAACGTCAATCCCCGAGAAAGTTGGTATGTTGGTGACCATCCGATTAATGATATTCAGGGGGCGGTAGATGCTGGATTAAATGCCATCTGGTTAAAGGGTTTCATGGATTGGGGAGAAAATATTGAAGAGCCTAAATATATAATCGATCACTTAAATGTAATAAAAGAGGTTTTGGAAGAGGTCAGTCATAAACAATGATCGTATGAACCGTTGGTGTGAAACGGATTGACGAAGAAGCTGCCTATGGTTGCAGCTTTTTTGCCGTTCTTCGAATGGAATGGATACCTTCGTTCATCAACTAATATGATGGACATAAGACCCAGTCACTCCTTTTTTGGACACCTTAAATATTGAAGGATGAATATAGACAGCCCTGAAAAATGGGATTTTAATCATGGGAAGCGGCAGTTGATTGATCTAGTTTTAAATGGAGCTAGAAATTATTGAACAAAAGGAAGGCGAATCCAATGAGTAACCATGTATTGCTCTTCCGGGAAATTGATCAAAGTTCCTTACCGCAGGTTGGGGGAAAGGGCGCTAATCTTGGCGAAATGACAAAGGCCGGTTTTCCAGTGCCACAAGGCTTTTGTATAACCACTTCTGCTTATTGTGCTTTCATTCAGACAAGTGAGAAGATGGATCATTTTTTTCGTTTGCTGGATCAAGTTTCTTATGAGAATCTGGACGAAATTCGCGTATTAGGTCAACAAATCAGAGCGCATCTGAAGGAACTTCCAATTCCGGAATCCATACAAGCTTCCATCTTGAAGGCGTGGGGGCAGCTAGGTACAGACAAAGCCTATGCTGTTCGTTCCAGTGCGACTGCGGAAGATTTACCAGGTGCTTCTTTTGCCGGGCAGCAGGAAACTTATCTGAATGTTAAGGGGAAAGAGCAGTTTCTGGAATCAGTGAGATGTTGCTGGGCTTCGCTGTTTACCGATAGAGCGATCGTTTACCGTTCAAAAAATGGATTTGACCATAGATCTGTGCTGCTGTCTGTTGTCGTACAGGAGATGATTTTCCCAGAGGTTTCAGGCATCATGTTTACGGCTGATCCAATAACCGGAAATCGCAATATGGTATCCGTGGATGCGAGCTTCGGACTGGGTGAAGCACTCGTATCAGGGATCGTGTCCGCTGATTTATATCAAGTACATAAAGGAGCTATTGTCCAAAAGAAAATTGCAACCAAGAAAGTGGCTATCTACTCCAGTCCAGCTGGTGGTACGGTGACGGAGGAACTTCCCAGAGAAAAGCAGGATCTTCAGGCTTTGGGTGATGCAGACATCATCGAGCTTGCAGAGCTGGGAAAGCAGATTGAGAGACACTATGGCTCTGAACAAGATATCGAGTGGTGCTGGTATGACCAGCAATTTTACATTGTGCAAAGCCGTCCGATTACATCGCTTTATCCGGTTCCTAAAGTTTCGGATGAACATTTGCATTTGTTCTTTTCTTTTGGTCATCAGCAGATGATGCCTGCTGTTCTAAGTCCAATGGCCAGATCCATCTGGCGTACCATGTTCCCTTTTGGAAAATCGTCTGTCATCTCAGAATCAAAGTATATGCTCGAAGCGGGAGGAAGACTGTATATCGATCTAACCTCGCTGTTGCAAATTAAACAGGCCCGAAAAATGGTACCGCTATTGTTACGCGAGGTTGATGAGCTTATTGGGAGTGCGTTCCGGGAATTTGTTCAACGACCGGATTTTATACAAAATCGAGTCGACCCAGGCGTAAAAAAGAAAGTTAAAAAGACGTTATTCCCGATTGCCGGAAATGTATTGAAAAATATTTTGATAAGAAATCCGGTTGAAGCCATGCCGAGAGCTCAAAAAATAACTCAGGGCTATTTGCAGGAATGTCAGGCTTATATCCGTAATGCCTCTGGCGCTGAACGTATTGCAAGAATTCAGGAAAGTTGCGGCAGCTTTGTGTTACCGCTTTTTACGAATGTAGCGACTTTGGTGGCGCCAGGAATGATTGCCATGAAAAGAATTCAGTACTTGTCGCAAAAATGGCTAGGGGATGACCATAGCGTAAGTCTGTTAAACAAATCCTTACCCGGCAATGTGACGTCGGAAATGGGTCTCCGGATTGGGGATCTGGCAGACATCGTCCGGCAGGATCCTGATATTGCGGATTATCTCAAAATAGCGACAGCTGATCGTTTTTACGAAGGTCTTAGAGAAGCAGATAAGAAGGGAGTTTTCTCCAAAAAGTTTAAACACTTTATGGAGGAATACGGTATGAGATGCCCCGGGGAAATTGATGTGCAAAATGTGAGATGGAAGGATGATCCGACTTTACTTATCCCTTCTATTCTAAATCAACTTCATGGTCTCAGGCAGGGAGAGCATCGAGCACGCTTTAATGCGGGGATGATTGAAGCAGAAGAAACAGCTAGGGATATCATAGCCAAGCTTCGTAAAACTCCTGGAGGACTTATGAAAGCGAAGATTATGACAAGGTGGATTCGTATTTTCCGGAACGTGATGGGGCTGCGTGAATGGCCTAAATATACGATGGTGCAGTATCTCGAAATATTTCGAACTGCCATGTTGGAAGAAGGACAGAGGCTTGTAAACGGAGGGGTCTTGAAGCTGCCATCCGACGTGTTTTATCTGACACTTTCCGAGCTCTTCAATCTTGTAAAGGGCGATGAACATGTAGATGCTCAAAAAATAGTGGAATCAAGAATGAGGCAAATGGAGCAGGACCAAAAACGTACACCTCCACGAGTGATTACAAGCGAAGGGGAAATCATTACAGGGAAGCGGAGCAATGCGAATGCACCGGAAGGGGCACTTCTTGGAACACCTGTATCTGCTGGCATTGTCGAAGGCTATGCCAAGGTTGTACTAAAGGCGGACGAAGCAAACCTGAGCCCGGGCGAGATCTTAATTGCCCCATTTACGGATCCGGGATGGACACCGCTCTTTAACGCGTCCAAAGGGTTGGTTATGGAGGTTGGGGGAATGATGACGCATGGTGCTGTTATAGCCAGAGAATACGGTATTCCCGCCGTGGTAGGCATCGATAACGCAACTGAATTAGTGAAGGATGGGGATTGGATTAGAGTTAACGGGACCGAAGGCTATATTGAGATCCTTAAAAGGAATGGAGAATAAGTAGAAGTATTGCGATCTAGGCAGGCCACTCAAGGATTTATCCTGGGGGGCCTGCTTATTTTTGTGGTTCACGGGCCGCTTTCTCCCTCAGCGGCTTGTCCTTTGGTTGTTATATTTAGCTTCTGGTTAGGTTAGACAAAGTGCATTCATTGCTTCGGTGGTGTGAGCGGGCTTACATAAATTAGTTGAGTTTGTACCTACAGAGCGATAGCTTGTCGCTTAATCGGTCTACGTCCATTATTTCGTTAACGATGACAAGGTTTTTCGATATTTTTCTTTTTGATCCACGGTATTTTGAAACTATATCTTCGTAAATTGCTTCCTAAAATTGTGACGTAACTTTAACAGTTCTACTGGTTTATGGAGGAGATATGCACAAAGTAGCGGAGAGGACGAAGCGATTCCGGAAAAACGAAGTGGTAAAAGCTTTCCAAAGGAAAGCTACTTCGGAAGCATACGCGCCTTTGTCCCCGAAATTCTTCCGTTAAGGAATAATTAAAGAAATTCGGGGGCAAGAGCGATTGTAGGAACGATTCGTACTCGTAGCGTCTCATAACAGAATAATTTCATTAACGATGAATATCGAGAGGTTCTATTTAGTTTATTTGGGTTTAATAAAACGCAAAAATAGTTTATTTAAGTTCAAAATATGGTTTATTTGATTGCCAAATGAACGAAAAACCTGCAAAATAGAAGCTAGGTATAGTATTTAAAAGAAGGGACGTGGAGACATGATACATACACAAGGCTTGAAAAGTCCTTATCAAAAGCGGCAGGCTGAAATCATCAGTCTAATCGCCCATAACGCGGAAAGCAGAACACTTCTGGAGGGCAGCTTGTGGTTTCACAACGATGTCAGAAATAACTTTTATTATGCTTCCTATTTATTTGCAGCCGCTATAGATCCGGATCTTCCTGTGGAGTTTGATAGAGAGCGGGCCAAGGGAACAGCAGAGCGAGTGTTGCTCGAAGTACTTTCTCTGCAAAATCAGCAGCTTGGAACGAAGTTGTACGGTCACTGGCCGCTCGGGCTTCATCCCGTTCCGCAAGACGCGCCTCTGAATGAACTCCCTGTTGAAATTATGGGTTCATTGATGGCTTATTTTTGCAAGGAATATGGTGCTCATTTCAGCGTACAGCTGAAAACGGCCTTCGACCACACACTAGAGCATGTTTATAACAGTGGTTTCTTCCGAAAGCCTGTGGTTTATTACAACCACCACGAAGCAAAATATACGGCGGCGAAGCTTATTTTCGGGACGTTGTTTGATGATCAGGATTTAAGAGAAGACGGCCTGAACAGCTTGAAGACAACCCTTCAATATATAAAAAGCAACGGCATGCCTGAATATGGAGCTCTCCCTTGGTTCTGGCATTGGGTGCAAGCATTCACCTGCGCACTTGAAATAACGGGCGACAGTGACGTAGAGTTGAAGGATTTGTTATGTGAAATGCTGGATTATCTGTGGAATGAGCGCGCATCGTTTTATTTGAAAGGAGCTTGGTTTGGTGCGCATTCCCGTGGTTGGCCGCATGATATTCCGGGAGATGGCAACGTACTGCATGATTATATCCAGTTCGGGGATTTTGTGCTGCCAAAGGAAATGCCGCGTACGGAATATGCCGGTTTTTTGTTCTACGAGGCTCCAGAAAGTGCACGAGCTAGTGCATTGAACAGACGAGAACCGATTGAGGTGAAAAAGCTAACGCATAAGATAGTCCCCGGCGCTTCGGATTTCCCTAAACTCCACAGCTACGCCTATGTGACAGCGGATTATGCTGCAGGAGGTATATGGGAGCGGGTAGATGAATTTGATAATGAGCAGTTAAGATGGAGCTTCTCACTTCCGGTGTCGGGAGAAGATGAGGCCAACCAATTGTTCTTTTTCCATCCGGGTGACTACTATTATGAGGGTGATCCGAGACATCAAAGTGGGCATATGGAAGTGCTATATCATCGGAATGTGATTATGGCGCTTTTTCCAGTTTCGAGTGAAGATCAAGATAACCTTGTTGGCGTGCTTCCGAAGGGAAAATGGATTATGCATGATCGGTCCTTGTTCGGACAAGCGAGTGGAGTTTATTTTGCCATATATCTTTCTGTTCCTTATGAGCTTATACAGAGAAATAAATATATCGAAGTGGCAGCTAAGGGCTTGCCGGGCGGAGTTGTAGTAGAAGCAATCCGATCTGCTGAAGCAGAGGAACAAGGGATTCTGGGGCTGGAGCAGTTTGCAGATGTGATGAAGGAACGAAGCCCTGAGTTTAATAGTTCTTCGACGGTGAAGGCTACCTATACAAGCTGGGTCGGAAATCATAAGCTCATATGTACTGCGGAAAGTGAAACAACGAGTGCAGAGGTTGACGGGGAAGCTGTTTCTTTTGAGAATTACACTGTGTAGAGTGTATATGACTAAGCAAATCTGGGTTTGATCATATCGACTTCGTGAAAAAAATCGAGATGGGATCTATTCCGTCTCGATTTTTTATATTAAGGTGCGTAAAAGCGCTCATATACCAAAGCCATGAGATTTCTTAAACTGCTCCGGGGTCATACCCTCAAATCTTTTGAATACGATGCTGCTTCGGAAGCATACGCCTTTGTCCCCGAATTTCTTCTGCCAAGGAATAATTCAAGAAATTCGGGGGCAAGAGAGATTGGAGGAACGATTCGTACACGTAGCGTCTTACAAGGTGACACTCCCGTTCTTTTGTCCCCAAGAAATCCATGTTAGCAAAAAATCATTATTATGCTATATTATTGCTTAAGACTAGAATATTCCAAATTCTCACTGAAATTGGATGTGAGACAAGTATATCTCGGTTATACATGCAGGTAACAACGAATTAATAAGTTTTGATCATTGCAAAGTGAAAGAGAGGATTCTTAGAATGAATCATAAAGCGGTTGTCCTCGGTTCGAACTTTTATATAGGACTAAGCGTCATCCGATGTCTTGGAGCTCATGGTGTGTACACGGTTGCTATGGACTATTCCAAAGAAAATACATATGGTGCAAAATCCAAATATCTGAGTGAGCAAATTATTGTTCCCCACTATAAAGAGCAGGAAGCGGAATTGGTACAATTCCTTATCGATTATTCCAAGCAGCAGGAAGGCAAGCCGGTTTTGTTTGCGACGGTTGATCCGTATGTGGAATTTGTTGACGCCCATTTGGATGAGCTGAAACCGTATTATCTCATAAACATGACGGAGCAGGGATTTTGGAGCAGCATAATGGATAAGGCATTTTTACATACTCTTGCTTCTAAGCATGGGGTGCGGCTGCCTGAGACGGTTCACCCTCTTGAAGAAGGTTTTGAAGACAAGGTAACAGCCGAGATTGGTTTTCCATGCATCGTGAAGCCGACGGACTCCCCATTGTTTGTATCCACTTTCCGGGCGAAGATTTTTATATGCAAAACTATAGATGAAGTAAGAGCAGCTGTCAAAAAAGCCAATGATGCCAATCTTGAGGTTGTTGTGCAGCGGATTATACCGGGTTTTGATGACCATGTGTATACATTTGATGCCTATCTGGATCAAAACTCCAAGGTTACCCATTGGATGACTTGCCAGAAGCAGAGGCAATTTCCGATACATTTTGGAGCCTCCACGTATACAAAGCAGAAGTATGTAGAGGAGCTGTATACGATCGGAGCACCTTTTTTGGAAGCGATAGGATATAAGGGGTTTGCCGAGATCGAGTTTAAAAAAGACGCGAAAACAGGTGAGTTTTATCTTCTGGAGATTAATGCTAGAACGACAACGTTGAACTCGCTGCTTTACAAATGCGGTATTAATTTCCCACTGTTGGCTTATAACGAGCTAACAGGAAAAGAGATTGGAAGCAAGGCGCTTCGGGAAGATACGGGGATAGCGTTTTGTTTTCTGACAGAGGATTTGATATCATCCAGGCAATACGTTAGAAACAAAGAGCTGACCAGAACCGAAATCTTGAAGTCTTATTTTAGAAAAAAAGCACCTGCAGTATGGAGCTTTAAAGATCCGGCCCCTGCTTTTTCATTCACCTATATGATGCTGAAAAAAGTGAAGAAGAAGCTTGTAGGGTAAAGTTTGGACGGAGGCTGAGCTCAGAGGCTACGGGATAATCAACAGATGTGGGGGAAAAATATGTTCTTAAAAACAGATAGAATAATCATTCGCGATTTAGAAAGAAAGGACAAGGAAAATTTATATAAAATTGTCCATCAAAAAAATTTAGTTCGTTTTATGCGAGATTGGTCAGAAGATAATTCATCACCTGAAAGTTTTAATGATTATATTGACTGGCATCAAAGTCAAAAAGAGTCAAACGATGTATATGAAAATAAAAGATATGCAGTAGTCTTAGCCGATACCGATGAACTAATTGGAATGGTAGGTATGGGAATTGAAGATACGTTAAATGAAGTAGAAATGGCATATTTTATAGATGAACATTACCAAGGTAAAGGATATGCTACAGAGGCTTTATCTACTTTAATGAAATGGTGCTTTGATGTGTCAGATATTTCATATTTGATATTAACAATAGACTGTGCAAATGAGGCGTCATGCAAAGTGGCTGAAAAGGCAGGGTTTGAATTATTTGAAAAAAGAACCCCTATTAGTCATAAGCAACCTAACATGGAAAGCGAAAGTTATTATTATTATCGTAAATACAGGGAAAAATCATAGTTACATAGGTTGAGGTTTATTATAAATTATTGTTCTATCCAGATGAGGAACCTGGAAAATGCAGGACAGAGGCTGAATCAGCTTCTGTCCTTGATTTTTTTAATTCATCCTAGGCTACTTGAGTAAGTTATGGGGAGGGGAGAATCGCACTTTGATGGATGTGATACAGTACATGCTTGTTTAGTGGACTGTCTTTCTCAACCTTCGGGTGACTGAACGTTTTAATAAATCGCATACCGATTTTAGTCATAACGTTTTTGGAAGGCTCATTAATATCGGCTGTAAAGCTATAAATATCGCGAAGCCCCAATTCGTTAAATCCGTATTGCAAGCAGGCTGCAGCACCCTCCGTTGCATATCCTTTTCCCCAAGCTTCTTTTTTCAGCCGCCACCCGATTTCTACACACGGTGTAAAATCGGCCTCAAATGTTGCCCTATGAAATCCTATACACCCAATAAATTCTTTATTATCCTTCACTTCAACGGCATATAACCCAAATCCGCATTCTTTAAGCTCGGAAACAATGGATTGATAGAATATTTGGGTTTCCTCCGTTGATAAGGATTTGGGGAAATATGTCATAACCTCTTTATCTGCATTGAGTTTACTAAATGGCTCCAAGTCTGCTTGTTCCCAGTCACGAAATATCAATCTCGCGGTTTCCAGATAGATCATGGTTCATCCTCCAAACGAAGTATATTATACGCTTTATCATACTACCAACGGCATGATCAAGAACAGAAATAACGCAAGATTTATGATGGAGCTTATCGCAATTTCATAGCTGAAGGAAAAATAATAAACGTCTGCGCTTTGGTCATTCATTGGCACATAATTGTATATTCCCGTAAATGGTGAGATAGAGAGAGTTGAAACGACAGCAGACAACAATTTCATGAAAGGTCTGTTATACAACGGTCTCCCCACGTATCTAACCTCCATTTATTGAGAATAAAGCATAATAAATCTAATTATAGTATGTCATTTATGAAACCGCTCACTATATTTTGATGTGTCGTAATTTTATATAATATTTGTCGTATAGTTCTACTAATAAAATGATTCAAGATGTGTTATTTTTATAAGTGGATGTCAGGATATTATATATTGGGAGGTATGACCAATTGAGCATTAAAATCGGCAAGATCAGCTACTGGCATGTTCACGCCTGGGATTATACGAAACAGGCTCAGGAGCATGACGATACGGAGATAGCAGCAGTCTGGGATGAGGATCCGGTACGCGGAAAAAAAGCCGCCGATCAGCTTCAAGTTCCATTTTATGAAAATCTAGATGACATGCTTGCTCAAAAGGATCTCGATGCGGTCATTGTGGATGCCCCTACGAATATGCACCGCGATGTTATGCTTGCAGTTGCCAAGGCGGGAAAACACATCTTTACCGAAAAGGTGATTGCTCCGACATTAACGGAAGTGAATGAAATTGTGTCCGAGGTTGAGAAGCAAGGCGTGAAATTGACTGTTTCTTTACCTCGTTTAAATGATGGATATACGCTGGCTGTTCAGGACATTTTGAACCAGGATCTGCTTGGAAAGATTACTTACGTCAGAGTCCGTTTGTCCCATAACGGGGCTTTAGCTGGCTGGCTTCCTGAGCATTTTTATAGTCTGGAGCAATGCTTCGGTGGTGCGCTGATTGATCTTGGCTGTCATCCGATGTATTTGACCCGGTTGTTTTTGGGAGAAGAGGTAACTGGAGTGAGCGCTAATTTCGGTTATGTGACAGGCAAAGAGGTAGAGGATAATGCAGCTGCAACACTGCATACGGCATCTGGTGCAATCGGTGTGGTGGAAGCGGGCTTTGTGAACAGCCATTCGCCATTTACAATCGAGGTTCACGGTACCGAAGGGACTTTGCTGTACGGAACACCAGAAGAGAAGCTCCTGCTGAAAACGAACCGCTCCGGAGAAGGCAACCCGGTCTGGACAGAAGTGCCTGTGCGCGATAATCGTGAAAGCGCGTTCCATCAGTGGGTTGGTCACATTCAGAATGGTACAACAGCTGATGAAAATATTAACATGGCTATAGAACTTACCCGTTTAATGGAAGCCGCTAACCTTTCCAATAAAGAAGGGCGTGTTGTCCGGCTGGAAGAGTTAAAATCTTAAGTTTATGGACGATTTAAAGCGTGGGACCACTTTTCCTTACGGAGTGATGTTTGAGAAGCAGGATATGCTCGAAAGGCTGGACATTCGGATCGCGTGGGGTCATTACGAGATTCATGTTTTGAGATTTCATCTGACCACGTTTTCCCCGGGAAAAGTGATTGATTTTCATAATCATGCTGAATTTGAGTTTCATTTTATCCCGAGAGGTAAGGGGCGGGTGATTCTCGAGGAGCAGGCTTACTCTTTATCGGAGGGGATGTTCTATTTAACGGGCCCTGGCGTCATGCATTATCAGGAGGCGGATATCCATGAAGCTATGGATGAGCTTTGTCTGCATGTCGATATTACGGAGAAACTAAGGATAGATGTGGACCCCTGGGAGGCTGCTGAGGCTGAGGAGTGTATCGAGAAGTTGAGAAAGCTACCGCTCATACCAGCCTATGATTCCCATAAAGCGATGAATTGTTTTCTCGAAGCCTATCATGTGTGTGACGGTAAGTTTGCAGGATATTACACCTCGATTAAACAATTGGTCATTAGTATTTTAATGAAGGCCGCAAGAGCTTACGATTCAGATGGAATTCGAGCAGAGGCGCCGGTTCGGGATATGCTTTCTTATCGGTATCAATATGCGATTCATTATATGGAGGCAAATTATCCAGCAAGCCTTACGCTGGAAAATGTGGCTGAGAAACTGAATATCAGCCCAAGGCAGCTGCAAAGGGTTTTTAAGCAAATGAACCCAAAAAGCTCCTTTAGTAAGGCGCTGGAAGATATCCGATTGGAAGCGGTATGCCGCAGGCTGAAAGAAAGCTCGATGCCGATTGAACAAATTGCCCAGTCTGAAGGCTTTGCGAATGCTACCTATTTACATGCGGTGTTCCGCAAGCGTTTGGGCATGACGCCAGGAGCATACCGCAAGGCAAAAACAAAAATAATGAAAAGTGATGGTGATTAGGATGAGTAAAGTATATCGTGTAGGTATTATCGGATGTGGCGGAATTGCGAACGGCAAGCATTTGCCGAGTTTAAGCAAGCTGAACAGTGTTGAGCTTGTAGCGTTTTGTGATATCGTTCAAAGCCGTGCAGAAGAAGCAGCTTCAAAATATGGTATCGACGAGGCAAAGATTTACACGGATTATCAAGAACTGTTACAGGACGGCTCGATTGATATTATTCATGTTCTTACTCCAAACGAATCCCATGCGGAAATTTCTATTGCTTCCCTTGAAGCAGGCAAACATGTTATGTGTGAAAAGCCGATGGCAAAGACCGCGGCAGAAGCACGTAGCATGGTTGAAGCAGCAAAGAGAAGTGGTAAGAAGCTGACGATCGGTTACAACAACCGCTTCAGAGAAGACAGCTTGTATCTGAAACAGCTGTGTGAAGATGGAGAGCTTGGTCATGTTTATTTTGCAAAAGCGCATGCGATCCGCAGAAGAGCGGTACCAACTTGGGGTGTATTCCTGGATGAAGAAAAGCAAGGCGGAGGCCCGTTGATCGATATCGGTACCCACGCGCTGGATCTTACCTTGTGGATGATGGACAACTACAAGCCGAAAGTAGTTCTGGGAACGAAGTATCACGAGCTTGCCAAAAAAGAGAATGCTGCGAATGCTTGGGGACCGTGGGATCCGGAGAAGTTCACGGTAGAGGATTCAGCCTTTGGTATGATCGTTATGGAGAATGGAGCTACGGTCATGCTGGAATCGAGCTGGGCACTGAACTCTCTTGAAGTGGATGAGGCGAAGTGCAGCTTGAGTGGTACAGAGGCAGGAGCGGATATGAAAGAGGGCCTTCGTATTAACGGTGAGAAATTCAGCCGCTTATACACCAACAATATTGATTTAGGGTCTGGCGGGGTCGCTTTTTATGAAGGTCGTGAGGAAAGTGCGCCGGATATTGAGATGAGAAGATGGATTGAGGCGATTGACAAGGATCTGGAGCCGGTTGTAACTCCTGAACAGGCATGTGTCGTTTCTGAAATTTTGGAAGCCTTATATGAATCGGCCCGTACCGGAAAAGCCGTTTATATGAATGAAAACAAATAATAAAGATAACGTTTATCTGCACAATATATTATAATTTATGAAGACACACGTTAATTGCTGAAGATCAAAGGAGCTGTGAATTCATGACTACTACTAAACACGCTATCGTCATCGTAGGGTATGGAGGTATGGGAAGTTACCATGCCAAGCTGATCAAGGATAACAATTATCTTGAAGTTACAGGAACGTACGACATCTTGGAAAATCGTCGGACAGCGTCTATTGAAGCAGGTTACCCTGCTTATGAAAGCTACGAAGAGGTACTGGGCGACTCTGCCGTTGATGTTGTTCTCATCGCAACACCTAATGATGTGCACAAAGAATTGGCACTACAAGCATTTAAAGCCGGCAAACATGTCATCTGCGAGAAGCCGGTTACCCTTTCTGTTCAAGACTTTAAGGAGATGGTTGCTGCCGCTGATGAAGCAGGCCGAGTGCTGATGGTTCACCAAAACCGCCGTTGGGATGAAGATTTCCTGACGATCAAGCAAATGTACAACGAGAAAACGATTGGAGACCTGTTCCGTATTGAATCAAGAGTTCACGGGGCTAACGGTATTCCAGGAGACTGGCGCCATCTCGAGCAACATGGCGGCGGCATGCTCCTCGACTGGGGCGTTCATCTGCTGGATCAAATCCTCTTTATGGTGGACAGCCGAATTACCAGCCTGAGCAGCCGTTTGAGCTTTATTCTGGGCGATGAAGTTGATGACGGCTTTGAAGCTAATCTGCAATTCGAAAACGGAGTATCTGCCGTTATCGAGGTCGGAACGACCAATTTCATTACGTTGCCACGCTGGTATGTCAAAGGAACCGAAGGAACAGGTGTTATTGAGGACTGGTCGTTAAATGGCAGAGTGGTTTCAAGAAATCAGGATGCCGTTAAAGTGGAACCTACTCCGATTCAAGCTGGGGTGGGCCTGACCAAAACGATGGCCCCTCCTTCGGAAGAAGCTACCATCACAGGTACGCTTCCTGAACCGTTCCGTAATTCCAGTAGCTTTTTCGACAACTTTGCGGCTGTAATTGAAGGAAAGAGTGAGCCGATTGTGAAGAACGAGGAAGTGCTGCGTGTACTGAACCTGATTGATGCTGTATTCGAGTCAGGCAGAACGGGAGAAACCTTGAAGGATTTTGATATTTACCCTGCGTAAGGAAACATAGCAGCAGAAGTAATTAAAAGAAATGAATCGTTGTAAATTCAATACTCAACTCAAAAAGGACCACCTGCCACTAAGATTTGCTTATGGGGCAGGTGGTCCTCTTTATGGTGCTGGTTACAGCTGATCTGACGTCAAATCAAGCCAGTTCATTTCTTCACGCGACAGATTTAGGAGCGCCCCCTCTTGACAGGAAGTAAGCTCTTCGGTACTTTGTGCACCGATTAGGGCGCAGGTCGGGAATGGCTGATTCAGCACGTAGGCGAGTGCAATCTGTATCGCCGTTACATTTTTGGAGGCTGCGAGCTGTTTCGCACGCTCCAGTCGCTCCCAGTTGTCATCACTGTAGAACACCCGGACCAGGTCTGCATTGTCACGGATTTCTGGGGAGAAACGTCCAGTGAAGAACCCTCTAGCCTGGGAAGACCATGACAGCAGTGGAAGCTGCTCAGCTTCATGCCAGACACAGGTCTCGGCATCCGCGGAGACGCACCCTGTCCAGAACGGTTCATTAGGCTTCGCAAGGCTTAAGTTCGGACTGCTGAAGGAGAACCCGGTCAAGCCGTTCGCTGCGGCATACTCGTTCGCTGCCTGAATCCGCTGCCAGGTCCAGTTGGAAACTCCGATGGCTCCGACGGTTCCAGCTACTACATATTCATTCAGGGCTTCTACAACTTCTCCAACTGGCACCGCAGGATCATCACGGTGCAAAGCGTACAAGTCGATAAAATCGGTCTGCAATTTTTCCAGACTCATCGTAATGTCGTTTCGGATGTCCTGTTTGTTCACACGGGGGCCGTTATGATCATGATGAGCACCTTTTGTTAAAATAACCCACTGCTCTCGATTGCCCCTCTCCTGCATATACCGCCCGATGACTTCCTCGCTTTGACCCCCGCAATATATATGGGCCGTGTCAATGGAATTGCCGCCGATGGAAAAATAAGCATCCAGATTGGCAGCGGCTTTCTCATAATTGTCGTGATAGAAGTAATCAGATCCCTTCATCAGGACAGATACAGGTTTGTTTAATCCTTTAATGGAGATGGTTTTCATAACTGCTTAACCTCCTTCAATCCAGTTAAAGTGTAACTCTTATCCGTTCGCGGGCAGACAGCAAGCAAGCATCAATTACTTTCATATTGCTGATCGCGTCTTCTGTGCCGAAACGCAGCGGTACGTTATTCAAAATAACATCAGCCAGATGGTCCCCTTGCTCACTGTAAGCGTTTGCTTTAGTGACTGTAATTTGCTGACGTTCACCGTTTTTGTTCAGGTAAAAATGGTCACCGCCTGAGGGTATGGTGTAGGCGTGAGGAACTTCGATGCTTCCTTCCGTTCCGAGGACTTCAAGTGGGTTTCGGAACGCTGCCCACATGCCGCAATCAAACGTAAGTGACACAGCATTGCCAAATTCGATCAGTCCGGAGGCCATCATATCGACATCATCATGCTCTGAAGAGAAGAACGCTTGGACGGTAACAGCTTCAGGTTCCTGATCTAACAAAAGACGGGCAGCGTGAATAGGGTAACAGCCAACATCGTAGATTGAACCGCCTCCCCAATCTTTTCGATAGCGAACATTTTGAGCATCCGCTGCATTGTTGAATGTAAATGAACTGTGTATGGCGCGAATCTGGCCAATGGATCCTGAATTTAGCAGATCCTTGATCATGTCATAGCGTGGATGATACCGATACATAAAAGCTTCGGACAGGATAACGCCAGCTTTTGCCGCCGCTTCCGCCATTTCAGCTGCTTCACTCGCCGTTAAAGCAAGCGGCTTCTCGCATAGAATATGCTTACCTGCTTCCGCCGCCCGAATGCTCCATTCTTTATGCAGATGGTTCGGAAGCGGTATGTAGACAGCATCGATATCAGGATCCTCCAGCAGAGCTTCGTAGCTGCCGTATGCTTTTGAAATATTGAATTCTTCTGCTGTAGATTTGGATTTGTCTATATCGCGGCTGGCGATGGCAGATACTTCATTGAACTTGGATTGCTGGAGACCTGGAATGACCGCCCGTTTCGCGATGCTGGCGCAGCCCAGTATACCCCATTTAAGTTTGCGGCTCATATGAATGATCAGCTCCTAAATATAATTAATATTATATTGTGATTATATGAGACCGCTTCTAAAATTAATATAGTATTATTTTGTGAGCATGTATAACAATATTGTCATGGAGATGCTGTATGAAAAGACAAATTCACCTGCTTACCCTTCCACAAATGCCGTTTTTCTGTTTCCCGGAATCAGTTGGTATCTACCGGGATGAGCCAGATCACTATGTTTTTCGAAAAGCCGGGGCATTGAACAATTTCAATATTCACTATGTCGCTTCTGGCAAAGGGTACGTTGAGATCGATAACCAAGTGTATGAGCTTGGACCGGGAGAAGCGGTATTATATTTACCGATGCAAATTCAGCATTACTACAGCAGTGAAGATGATCCTTGGGACGTTCGCTGGATGCATTTTTATGGAAGCGGTCTGCAAAATTATTTCATTGAGCGAAACTTTCACAAAAGCCAATTGTGGAGTATTCGCCAGCAAGCCGCTTTTGAACTCGCCCATGAAGCACTGCTTCGCGAGGCTGAAACAAACCGTATGTTGGATTTGACGCATCTGTCGACACTTACCTATGCTTTACTTGCCGTATTCGTTCAGCAGGCCTCACCGTTATCACGGAGTAAACTGCATACGTCTGGCAAGCGTATTTTGGAGCTGCTGCCCATGATGCAACAAGAGGCGGCTCAGCCATTCGTTTTGGAGGAATGGGCGGAACGGCTCGGTGTCAGTACGTACTATTTCTGTAAGTTGTTCCGGAATGTGATGGAGATGACGCCGATGGATTTCATCACTCGCTGCCGGCTTCAAATGGCGAAGCAGTGGCTGCTGGAACGAAAGGATATTACGATCGGTCAGATTGCTGTAGATGCCGGTTATCCAAGCGTGAGTTATTTTAACAAAAGGTTTATGGAGCATGAGGGAATGACGCCATCGGAGTATAGACGCCTGTTTAAGGTGTAATCAACGTCTATCCCCTATTTATGAGTTTATTGCTTGGGCTTATAATCGGTCGGAGACTGACCGGTCCAGCGGCGGAACTGTCTGGAGAAATGGCTGGCTGAACGAAAACCAAGCTTCTCGGCAATGTCTGTCATCGGCAGATTGGTCGTGACGAGAAGCTCTTTGGCAGAGTTGAGCTTTTGGCGGCTTATATACTGTCTTGGGGACAGACCATAAACTTTGGAAAAGAGTTTGCTGCATTGGCTGCGGCTTAAATTCAACTCCTTCGCTACACTGGCTACGGACGTATCCTCGTTTATGCCTTGGGACAATTTTTCTTCAATAGCATGGGCAACATCCGTTGCTGGCAGAGATCCCTCCCGAGCTGTCGGAATGTGTGGTGCAGGAAGCTCGCGCAGCAAGGTCAGGATGTCATGAATGATAAGAAGGGTATAGGATTGCAGCAGCAGCTTGTCTTCAAACCGGAAAGCTTCTGTCGTTCCAAAGCCTTCTGGAGACCGGTTGCGTTGAATGATTCTTTCAAGTTCGGCGACGTAGGAGCTTAGTTTCGTCCGCTCTGCTTCTTGATGAGGGATATGCCGATACGGGGCGGTGGCCAGCATACTGCGGATTTCGGGAACATCCAGATCAAAATGCACATTAAAATATCCGTACTGCGAGGCGGAAGTATTCATCGTCTGATGTCTCACACCAGCCTTGATCAGAATCCAATCTCCCGGGTGTAAAATAATGTTGTCACGGTTGACCTCCTGAACGACTTCGCCTTCAAGGCAGCATAACAGCTCGAATAAATGATGGTGATGTCTCGGATAACACCATCCGGGAGGCTGGACGTCGAAATGGCAGCCTACAACCTGCAAAGTATTGATCAAATCCATAGGCGCTCCTTGTATATGTAATAGCTTTTCTACTGATCTGTTGCCGTATAACCATCATAACATGAGTGTAATGAGAGTAAGTGTAAATATGGCACAAAAGGTATAGAAAATGCTCCATTTGGAGATTGAGGAAAGTGCCCCTTTCATGGATGATACAAGTATGGCAATGTTAATGTTCATTAAATTATGGAGGGGTAGCTGTGACTCAATTACAAGTGGTAAACCAACAATTTCAATGGGATGGGAAGCCGTTTCAAATCCTGTCCGGCGCAGTGCACTATTTTCGTGTAGTTCCGGAATATTGGGAAGATCGTCTCTTAAAACTGAAAGCATGCGGATTCAATACGGTGGAAACGTATCTTCCCTGGAATTTGCATGAACCGCAGGAAGGACAATTTTGTTTTGAAGGTTTAGCAGATGTGGAAGGGTTTGTCCGGATTGCCGAGAGACTGGGCCTGCATGTGATTTTGAGACCTAGTCCATATATATGTGCGGAATGGGAATTCGGAGGATTGCCGGCATGGCTTCTCCGTTACCCGAATATCAAGCTGCGGTGTATGGATGAGGTGTATCTAGAGAAGGTCGACAGATATTACGATACACTGATCCCTCGACTTGTTCCGCTGCTGAGCACGAACGGTGGTCCTGTTATTGCCGTGCAGATCGAGAATGAATACGGCAGTTACGGTAATGACCAATCCTATTTGAATTACTTGAAAGAAGGCCTGATCCGCCGAGGGGTGAACGTACTGCTGTTTACGTCCGACGGCCCGGACAACGGAATGCTGCAAGGCGGAAGTATGCCAGGTGTGCTTGCAACGGTTAACTTCGGATCAAGACCGGAAGAGGCTTTTGCAAAGTTAAGAGAATACCGCCCGGATGATCCGCTGATGTGCATGGAGTACTGGAATGGTTGGTTCGATCATTGGTTGAAGCCGCATCATACGCGTGATGCTCAAGATGTAGCCGGTGTGTTTGACAATATGCTGCAAGCGGGCGCTTCCGTTAATTTTTATATGTTCCATGGAGGAACGAATTTTGGTTTTTATAATGGAGCCAATTATCATGACAAGTATGAAGCGACCATTACGAGCTACGACTACAATTCTCCCTTATCTGAATGTGGGGATGTAACGGATAAATTTGAGGCTGTGCGCAGCGTCATCGAAGGTTATCGGGAAAAGGGTGCTCTGAATCTGCCCGATTTGGCGGAACTGCCATCACCTATACCGAAAAAGAGTTACGGTACTATCACAATGACACAAAAAGCTGACATGTTTGATCAATTGCCTCATCTGTCAGAGCCTGTGAAGAGCACAACCCCCGTTCCTATGGAAATGCTTGGACAAAGTTATGGCTTCATCGTATATTCAACGCATATTTCAGGGCCCCGTATTGGAGAGTCTTTGCACCTTCAAGAGGTGCACGACCGGGCTCAGATTTTTCTGGACGGCGTTTATCAAGGATCGACAGAGCGGTGGAACCCGCAAAGTTTCCCACTCCATATTCCTGAAAGCGGCGCCAAACTGGATATTGTTGTTGAGAACATGGGCCGCGTGAACTACGGTCCCAAGCTCAAGGACCATAAAGGAATTACCGAAGGGGTAAGGATGAACAATCAGTTTCTGTTTGACTGGACGATTTATCCGCTGCCATTGGAAGACACATCCTCCGTTCTGTTCACGGATATGACGGCGATCGAGGAAAGAACCGACCGACCGGGGTTCTATAAGAGCGAGTTTGATGTCGAAGATATCGCCGACACTTTCGTTCGCTTAGATGGCTGGTGCAAGGGAGTTGTTTGGATCAACGGCTTTAATCTTGGGCGTTACTGGAAGGAGGGACCACAACGGACACTGTACCTTCCCGGCCCGCTCCTTCGAAAAGGCCCTAATGAAATCGTAATTCTTGAATTGCATCATACGGATACGGCTCAGATTGAGCTGGTGGATAAACCGGATTTGGGTTAGCCAGAGCAGGACCGACGGCCACTTGAACATTAGGGGAATATCATGCCTTCGGACAACGCTTACTGTAATTATTAAATGCGATCAAGCGATGCGGGCTTGAGGTAATAAAGGGAGACGATCCAATGGAAACAGAAATCTTAGCAAGACCTACAAAACAGCAGCTGCAATGGCAGGATATGGAGATGGGCATGTTCTGCCACTTTGGAATGAATACGTTTTGCGATCAGGAATGGGGGGAGGGCAAAGATTCACCTGACTTGTTTAACCCATCCCGCTTAGATGCAAGGCAGTGGGTTCGAACGGCAAAAGAAGCGGGATTCAAATATTTTATTTTAACCACCAAGCACCATGATGGTTTCTGTCTATGGCCGACTCGTACAACGGATTACTCGGTGAAGTCCAGCCCGTGGAGACAAGGGCAAGGGGATGTAGTTCGGGAATGTGCGGATGCTTGCATGGAGGAAGGTATCGGCTTTGGAGTTTACTTGTCTCCTTGGGACCGGCATGAGTCGTGTTATGAAAACAAAGATGCGTATGACGATTTTTATGCCGAGCAGCTGACAGAGCTTCTTACACAATATGGACCGCTCGTGGAAATATGGTTTGACGGGGCGGGGTCTGAAGGACGAGAGTACGATTGGCCCCGGATTATGGGACTCATAGAGCAGTATCAGCCGGATGCGTTGATCTTCAATATGGGGGCGCCGACGATTCGCTGGGTGGGGAACGAGGACGGGGTGGCTCCTTATCCTTGCTGGAATACTGCGGAGAGTGCCAGAATCAGCATGTTCACTGAGGAGTCGCTAACATGGTTACCAGAGACACCTCGATGGGTACCTGCTGAATGCGACGTTCCTATTCGCAAGGAGCACTGGTTCTGGCACCCCGATGATGAGCACAGTCTGCACACCCTGGATCACTTACTGGATGTGTATTACCGATCCGTTGGACATGGATGTAATCTGCTTCTTAATCTCGCACCTGATCATACGGGATTGCTGCCGGAGACGGATGTAAACGTGTACTGGAGTTCGGTAATGAGCTAAGAAAGAGGTTTTCTGCCCCGCTGGCTGAAACATCAAGCACTGGAAGCATTGTGGAACTGGCGATGGAAACGGAAGAATCTATAAATCATATAGTACTGGTGGAGGAAATTTCTCAGGGAGAGCGAATCCGTGCTTATGTATTGGAGGCCTGGCAGCAGGATACCTGGACAGAATTGGTTCGCGGAAGCGCGATCGGCCATAAGAAAATTGACTCTTTCGACACCATTCGGACAGACCGGATCCGGTTAAGGGTGCTGGAAAGTGCGGGAGAACCGCTTATCCGTTCTCTTAAGACATTTAATATCTAAAGAACAAGAAACTTATACTATCGAATTAACTTATAAGAGGTAGTTCAAAAAGTCCGCTTTTGATCACGAAGTGAATCAGGAAGTGAGCTCGGCATCGAATCTTGAATTCAGCCGGTCCTTCCGGTGCTCACGTACCCAAAATGTACGCTCCGCTCCTCAGTCCCTAGCTTCTTCCAACCTTCTCGGTGCTGAAAACCGACCTTTTTGAACACGCACTATAAATAGGTTTTTATAACTATGCTTACTTATTTGGAAAATATCGATCAAAGAAGAGGGTCCCAGTGTGGGACTCTCTTCTTATTTTGTATAACAACCTAACATTTAACAATCCCGTAGTGGTGCACTTTTCAACTACTTTCATGTCATACTATGGTATCAATTTTGTAATAACTATGGATAATGATGTAAAAATAGCCGTAACTTTAGCAATTTTTCAGCGTCTAATTAAACGATTAGAGAAAATTTTCTGAAAATAGCTGTTTTCTCTCTCGTGGTTTACAGTGAAATTCTTATCGTCTTTATGCGTGGCATGTGGGAGACCGGCCATTGAATTGATGATATGAGAACGAGGAGAAAGTGATGCTGTTTATTCCTCTTCCGCTGCCTGAGAGAGGGACTTGGTTTGGCAGAGACAAGCCTGTTACCCTGTTACATCTTTATGCCCATTATACTGATTTGAAAAGTTGGTAAATCAGGTGCATAGCGCTCAGGGCTCTACCAGACTTAGAATGGCCTGTATAGCTACTGCCGAAAAGCACGGCAAACTAGACCGAGCATATTAAGAACAAGAAGAAGGTGAGTTGATAAGGCAATGAGCAAAACAAAACGATGGGTACTGTTAGGAGTATTGATCGTCGTACTGCTTTGTGGTGCCGCCGCCATTTTTGGATTTTTTCGGCCGTCATTAAAAACCTTCGCGGATACAGATGGGACAAAATTGAAATTCAAAACAGAGGGTACAGGCTTTCTTCTATACGGTGAAAATGAAAAATGGAACGAAATGTTTGTAAAAGGCGTCAATCTGGGAGCAACGGTTCCGGGTCACTTTCCAGGCGAGCTGCCCGCAACCGAGGAGGATTATCTTCGCTGGTTTAAACAGATTGATGAGATGGGGGCGAATGTAATACGGCTTTATACCGTACACAACCCGGTTTTTTACTCAGCAATCGTGAAATATAACCGGAATAAAGGTGAGGATCCGCTTTACTTCATGCAGGGCATATGGTCCCCCGAAGAGCAGCTTATCGAACAGCAAGATGCATATGCGGACAATATTCATCAGATGTTCAAGGAGGAGATCACCAAAGCGGTTGCTGCTGTGTACGGGGATGTGACGGTGGATGCAAAGCATGGTGCTTCAAGCGGTAAATACACAACAAATGCCGGGAAATATTTGATGGCGTGGCATGTGGGTACGGAGTGGGACCCTTCCATGGTCAAAAATACAAACGACAAACATAAGGATGCCTCACGTCTTGAAGGGACCTATTTCTCTGCTACTGCAGAAGCAAGTCCGTTTGAGAATTGGCTTGCGGGCTTGCTAGACTACACGGCTGCAGAAGAGCAGAGATATGGATGGCAGCATCCGATTACGTTTACGAACTGGGTTACGACGGATGTGCTTGAGCATCCGGGAGAGCCGCTGTTCGAAGAAGACATGGTGTCTGTAGATGCACGGCATATCAAGCCGGTGGATTGGGACGCAGGTTATTTTGCTTCCTATCACGTTTATCCGTATTATCCCGATTTTTTCCGGACCGACAAAAGTTTGCGGACCATTTCCGACGGAAAGGGCGGTTATAACACCTATAAAGCCTATTTGCGGAAATTAAAGGCGGAATATACGGATATGCCGATTATGATCACTGAATACGGTGTACCGTCTTCCATGGGTATTTCCCATCACGGTCCAGGCGGCCGGGATCAGGGCGGCCATGATGAACAGGAACAGGGACAGATCAATGTTTCTTTGACCCAAGATATTTATGACGAAGGGTATTCAGGAGCCATCCTGTTTATGTGGCAGGACGAATGGTTCAAGAAGACTTGGAATACGATGCCGTTTGAAATCCCTGCAGATAGGCGGGCTTACTGGCTGAATGTGCTGACAAACGAAAAGATGTTTGGTGTTCTTGCTATGCTGCCCGGTAAGGAGGAGCTTCTGAACATTGATGGAAATCTGTCAGATTGGGACAAGTTGCCGGAAGGAGAGGTGAAGCGCTGGGAAGGTAAGGCTTCAGGCGTGAAAGCAATGCAGCTGATTCATGATGAAGCTTATCTGTACATTGGTATGGAACTTGATCAGGAATTTGATCCGAAGAAATCTAAACTTTACATCGGTGCGGATACGATAGAAGGCGGCGAGCAGCCGTTGAAAGAATTGGCAGGCCGAACATTGGAAGGCGGTGGTCTGGAGACGCTTATTGAGCTGGGAAAAGACAGTGAATCACAGGTTAAGATCGCCCCTTCTTATGACTTCCACAAACGCCTCTATGGCAAGGACGGATACTGGATGCTTCCTGAGGACGAAGAGAAGGGAGACCAAGCAGCTAATCAGGATGGAAATCCTGCTCCGTTTAACTCCTGGAAGCTGGGTATTAGCCTCATGATGAACCCGCCGGATACGCGCTTTGCGCATCCGTTTGTGGATGAGACGGTCGGATTTCTAAAGCGCGGCTCCACGAATCCCGAAGCGCAGGATTTCAGTTCGCTTGCCGCTTGGCAGTATAAAGGCAACGTCGTTGAAATGCGAATTCCATGGATGCTACTCGGCTTCGCGGATCCAAGTTCTCTACAGGTCATTGACTATAGCGCGATAGAGGATCGAAGAACATTCAAGACGGCGACAGCCGGAGGTATATGTCTGGTACCGTGGATTGTAGATCGAACGGAGGTTGGAAATGTGGACAATAACAGTACAGTAGGTGAAGTAATTAGCCTGCAGAGCACCACTTCGTATACATGGGAACCGTGGGAAACGGTCAAGTACAGCGAACGTTTGAAGAAGAGCTATTATGCGATGAAGGAGTTTTTTACCGGAGTGCCTGATATCCGGGACAGCAAATAGTTAACAAAAAAAAGGAGGAACCATCGGATATGTTTTCAAATTTAGCCTTGGCTTATATGTTCATTTATGTTTGTCTGGGCCTGATCGCACTCGGCATAATCCTGTTGTTCCAAATGAAAATAAAGCATAATGCCGAACAAAAGCAGTCAGAGTTATACCAAGAGAAACACCGTGATTATTTCATGTACGTGCAGGCTCATCTGCATGATGATGTTTCGCTTGAGCTTCCGCCAGGGAACCTCAAAGCGCTGGAACGCCGGGTTATACAAGATAAATTTATGGAATGGATCGAGCAGTTCAAGGGAGAAGCCCAGACGAAACTGATCGGGTTGTGCAAAGAGGCCGGTTTCGTTGAATTTGAAATCCGTGCTCTTGGAAGCTTCCGTTACAGTCGACGAATTGAGGCGGCTTACCGTCTGGGTGTCATGAGGGCTGAGGAGGCGGTTCCAGCGCTCGAAGTGCTGCTGGACCGAACCAAGTATGGTCCCTCGACCATTATTATTTCCCGGGCTATTGCCAAAAGTGCAGACCGGCCGGATCAAATCCGCGCTATGCTGTCGAAGCTTTTATCTTATGAGAAGGCGATTCACCATATGGCAGCCGATATTTTGCTCGAAACCCGTTTGGATTCAGCTGGTCTGATGCGCAAGCTGCTGGATGATCCGAATCCAGGTCTGGTTAAAGTAGCTCTGGTTGCTATGTGGGGACAGGCGGTGCCTGCGGTCGTTCCCGCACTCGACCGACTGGTCGGCTCCGAGCGGAAGGATGTTCGTGCTGAGGCGGTTAAACTGTATCTCAGCTCAAATCCGGTGTTGAAGGACGAGACGATCGCACAGCTTATGAATGACGGTGAGTGGGAGGTGCGCGCGGCAGCCGCTAAAGCACTCGGTCCGCTTCATGCGGCAGGTAGCATACCGCTGTTGTCCGCTGCGCTTCAGGATGAGAACTGGCATGTCCGGAATAATAGTGCGGAAAGTTTGTCGTTATTAGGAGAGCAAGGCTTTGATGTACTTTGCCAAGCTGCATTAACCAGGACCGGTGCGGCGCGGGAAACGGCACTCAACCGGATTGAACGGATTATGGCGAAAGAAAGTGATCACGAGGCGGTCGACCAAATGGTTGCATTTAACAAAAAAAAGCTGCTTTACGAAAGTTATTTCGGTGTTCAGCCGAACAAGCGGACCGTACAAGTGGCAAGAGTAGGAGGGGATTACACTGCTTAGAGACATCCTGCTCACATACGGTATGGTAGCTATTTATTATGTCATGATCGTCAATGTGCTCTATTTTGCAATATTATTGTTTTCTTTCATGAATATCGGAAGTATTTTTAGGCGGGCATCGTTTTCCAAATACAATACGCTGTCGGGCTCGGAGCTGGTTCCATCGGTATCCTTGCTCGTTCCGTCCTACAATGAGGAACTGACCATTATTGAGAACGTCCGCTGTCTTATGACACTTAACTATCCGACGTATGAGGTCATTGTGATTAACGACGGGTCTTCCGACGAAACACTGGATGTGCTCATCAAGGAATATGGCCTTCAACGTGTCTCGAATCCTGAGTTTCGAGGGACGATTAATACGAAAAAGGTCCGAGGCGTTTACTATAACGAGCAGTATCCACATCTGTTCGTTATCGATAAGGAAAATGGGGGTAAAGCGGATTCGCTGAATGCGGGCATTAACATGTCCCGTTATCCTCTTATTTCCTCCATTGATGCTGACTCTTTGCTGGAGAAGGATGCGCTAATCCGCATGGCACGGATGTACATGGAAAATCCGGAGGAAACTGTCGCTGTTGGCGGGGATGTACGCATTGCCAATGGTTGTGTCATCGAGAATGGAGCGGTTAAGAACGTTTCGCTGCCGCGCCGGATGTGGCCGATGTTCCAATCTATTGAGTATTTGAAGGCGTTCCTTGGCGGGAGGATTGGATGGAGTCATATTAACGGACTTATTATTGTTTCCGGAGCTTTCGGTCTGTTCCGTAAGGATTATGTCATTGCCGTTGGCGGATACCGTGGTGGATATCCCGGAGAGGATATGAACATTATTATCAAACTGCACCGCTATATGCTGGAGAACAAAATCCGTTACCGGATCGCGTTTTGCCCCGAGGCGGTCTGTTGGACGCAGGCACCGGACAGCTATCATATTTTGTCCAACCAACGAAAGCGCTGGGGCAGGGGTAATCTGAAGAACATGATCGAAAACCGGGACATGGTATTCAACCCCAAGTACAAGACGATGGGCATGATGACTATGCCTTACAACGTTATTTTCGAAGCATTAAACCCTTACATTAGAATCACGGGCCTGCTGGCTCTGATAGGATATGTTTTGCTGGATATGACCAATTGGCAGATTCTTGTGGTGTTCGGATTGGTGAACCTTTTGAGTGGATACCTGCTTAGTGTGGGGGCGCTCATATTGGAGGAGATGGCCTTCCGCCGATACAACAAGCTGTCTGATCTTGTGAAAATGCTCCTCTTCTCGGCGCTCAAGTTTGTCGGATATCACCAACTTGGCGTGTTGTGGAGAGTGCAAGGACATATTCAATACCTTCAGAACAACAACTCCTGGGGAACGATGACCCGGCAGAGCTGGAAAGATGAGAAAGAGGCCGCCTGACTTCCAGGCCCGATTGATTTTATCATAATTCAAACTGAGAAAGGTGGATTTGATCATGTCTCAAACGGCAACATTGCAAAGAGAGCAAGGTACGGATCTGTACAGTATTTTGGAACAAGAAGTACGGAAAGACCCAAGCGGGACGTGCGCTCTCCTATTCTTATACTGCGCTGGTGAATCACCTGGTCTTGAAGGGCAGGTGAAAGGTTTCTTTAATCCGTTGTCCGGCTTACATGGCGAGGTCCGGAAGGATCCTGTCACGAAGACGTTGGCAGTCATCCTGCCGGGTATGACGCTGGATGCAGCTCATTACCAGGCGCTGCTGCTCAAGCAGCTTTTGCTCGAGATGAACGAGAATTATGATCCCCGGATAACACTCGCTGCTATGTCCGATGCCCCTTCGCCGCAAGTGCTGAAGCAGATGGCGGAGTCCGCTCGTCTCAGCACCTCTCCAGATATTCATATCTTTACCGAAGATGAGACGGGTGCGGATACGAACCGGATTCTTATTGTGGATAATGACACGACGGTGCGTGAATTTTTGCAAATCCGTCTGGCTATGCAAGGCTACGAGACCCTGGAAGCGGTCGATGGTCTGGAGGCACTGGAGCTTATCCCGAAATGGGAGCCTGACTTGGTACTGACGGAGCTAAATCTGTATGGCATTGATGGTCTTCCGTTCATTTATCACATTCAGCAGCTTGATGTGAAGTCACCGCCGAAAATTGTCGTGCTAACCGAGAGGCGTGTGGAGCAGACGATCAGCCAATGCTTCCAGAACGGGGTGGATGATTATGTGACCAAGCCGTTCTCACCGGTAGAACTGGATGCACGTATCCGCCGCTGCCTTCACTAAACAATTGAAATAAAACGTTTTTGGAGCTTCTTAAGACAATACACCGATGGAGGTAGATGCTCGTGAATGAGGAATACGAAACTTTGTTAAACGCGATTGAAAGCAAGAAAGCTGTCCTGGGGGTAGTGGGACTCGGTTATGTGGGACTTCCCCTGGCCGTGGAAATGGTTAAGCAGGGCTTTACGGTAGTAGGTATCGATCTTGACTCTGACAAAATTGACCGGATCTATCGGGGAGATTCCTATATTTCTGATATTTCGTCCGAAGAACTGGCTGCTTGCATGCAGACAGGGCGATTCAAACCTACAACGGATTACAGCATGATTGCTGTCATTGATGCGATCAGCATCTGTGTGCCGACTCCTCTGAGCGAGAATCAGGACCCGGATACTTCATACATTACCATGGTAGTAGAACAACTCAAGCGTTTCATGAAGCCGCGGCTGCTAATAACGCTGGAGAGCACAACGTATCCGGGTACAACGGAGGAATTGATACAGTCGGAGATTGAAGCCCTTGGCTACACGGCCGGTAAAGATTTTTTCCTCTGTTTCTCCCCGGAGCGTGTCGATCCGTCGAACAGTCGCTTTAACACCCGGAACACGCCTAAGGTGATTGGTGGAACAACGGAAGCGTGTCTGAAGCTGGGAGCAGCCCTGTACAAAGAATACGTGGATACGGTTGTACCTGTCAGCTCGCCGAAGGTTGCCGAAATGTCCAAGTTACTGGAAAATACATTCCGGAGCGTCAACATCGCTTTTGTTAACGAAATGGCGATGATGTGCGACCGAATGGGTATCGATGTTTGGGAAGTCATTGATGCTGCAGCCACGAAGCCGTTTGGCTTTATGCCGTTCTATCCTGGACCCGGCATTGGGGGGCACTGCATCCCGCTGGACCCGATGTACTTGTCCTGGAAGGCGAAGGGATTCCGCTTCTACAGTAAGTTTATCGAGCTGGCCCAGTCGACCAATGACAATATGCCTTACTATGTAATTAACAAGACCGCTACCATTCTGAATGAATATGCCAAATCTATTAAGCGCTCGAATATTCTGCTGCTCGGTATGGCGTACAAGCCGGATATTAGCGATCTGCGGGAATCACCTGGGCTTGAGGTTTACGAGCAGTTTAAAGAGAACGGGGCTAACGTTGACTATTACGATCCGCATGCTCGCAGCTTCGAGGACAAGAGCGGAGAAACGGTCAACAGCGTCGATTATGATATAAAAAAGTTCCGCAAGTATGACTGCATGGTGTTAATTACGAATCACAACAGTTTCGATTACAGTCTTATCGCTTCTATGGGTGTGCCTATTCTTGACACCCGCAACGCGTTTAATACGTATGCCCAGCCACATATATATAAAATCGGCCACTCGGTTCAGCATGTTCCGGAGCCGGGCGAAGCGATGCTAATTTGAACTGGAATGGAGGAGAGGAATGAGGTTTTTATCGGCAAAAGCCAATTTTTGCATCACCGCCGTGATCATCTGTCTTTTGCTGCTCCTCTTTCTTCTTCCATCAGCACCTGTGAAGCAAGATAAAGCGACATGGTTGTGGGACACTGCTATCATTCGGAGCGAATCGGAAGAGATTCTGGATTTTAGCGGAAGAGAAGGAGTCACTACCATTTTTCTGCAAATTCAAGAGAGTGTGCCTGCGGAAGATTACCGCCGATTTATCCGTTCTGCACATGAGGTGAATATTGCCATTCATGCCTTGGGCGGGGAACCTGACTGGGCGTATGCTGATCAGCGCGAAGAAGGGGGGAAATTAATGTCCTGGCTTGAAGAATATAATATGGAGTCGAAGCCGGAGGAACGCTTTCAAGGTGTTCAGCTGGATGTTGAGCCCTATGTCTTAAGACGCTGGGAACGTGAACAAGAGCAGGTCGTCAAGGAATGGAGCAGGAATATGGAGTCATGGGTGCAGGAAGCAAGACGCCAGGGGCTGGAGATTAGCGCTGCGGTTCCTTTTTGGTTGGATTCGATACCAGGGCCTGAAGGTTCAGGCAATTTCAGCCGCTGGATGCTGGAACAGAGTGATGCTGTTGCGGTCATGTCTTACCGGGACGATGGGGAGAAGATGTATGAATTGTCCCGCGAAGAGCTGGAGCAGGCCGACGAGCTGGGCAAATCCGTTTGGATCGGTATGGAACTGACAGATACGAAAGAAGGAGATCATCTAACTTTCCACGGTAAAAGTGCAAAGGTGATGAAGAACGAAGCGCGCCGCGCGGCTGCATTAGGGACGGAACATCCGTCTTTTGCCGGCCTTGCTGTTCATCATTATCAGGCATGGCACCGCAAAACAACTGCTATGACGAACGAGAACGACAGTCGATAATGGATGAACAGGATTCAGAGTAAAAAGGAGACACTTCATGGTAAACAGCCGTTTCCCGCTACAGATAGGGAACGGCTGTTATTTTTCTGAGTAGCGCTTAGATGAGGTAATGGTTCTCAGAGAAATCAATCAATGAATCAGCCTTGATTCTCTGACTTTCCGCACCAGACGGTCCCCCGCGCGGTTTATAGGTTTCTTCAGTCCGATACCGATGGCGAGTGCCGCGACCGCAAAGACGAGTAGGATGAGTAGGTCGCGATATACAATGTCCCACAAAATGCCCCCGACTGCTTCGCGCATCATGCTGATCGCATAGGTAAAGGGAAGGAAGGGATGAAGAGCCTGAAAGAAGGCGGGAGTCATCTGAATGGGGAACGTTCCTCCCGCGCCTGCCAGCTGAAGCACAAGCAATACGATCGCCATTGCCTTGCCTACATTGCCGAAGACGGATACGAGCGTGTATACGATCAGCATGAATACCGAGCTGATTACAACAGCAAATAACACAAACCAAGTGGGATTTACGACATAGGTTCCCAGAAGAAACAGGTCACCGAGCGTGACGAACAGCGCCTGACAGACTGCGATGGACAAGAAGGTGAGAAAGCGGCCAAAATATACTGCTGTGCTTCCGAACACAGCCTCTTCATGATGCACCTCTACGCTTAGCAGTGAAACGAGTAGCAGTGCCCCGACCCACAGTGATAAGGTCGTGAAAAAGGGGGACATGGCTGAGCCGTAGTTCGGAATCGGGTACAACCGGTTTTCTTTAAGCACCACCGGCTCCGCAAAGAATTGGCTTTCCTGCTCGAAATTGTTCTTGAGCAAACTGATAATCTCCCTGAGATCCCCTTCTTGCTCCAGCTTGCGGAACCCGTCTGCAAGTTTGGAAATTTGCTGCTCGGCTTCTGGAAGACGGTTCTGTACGGCAATAGCTTCTTTTCCACCTGCGGCAAGGCCGGTTTCTGCATGTTGGAGAATTTGGTTTACATCAGGAAGTGCCTTTAAAGCCTGGTTTAGCTCGGTTTGGACAGTCTGAGCTGTCTTCCCCGCCCGTTCCAGACCTGCAGAAATCCGGGGGCCGATCTCGCTATCATAGCGACTTAGCAGCCCACCTGACAATTTGGCTGCATCATCTGCCAGCTGCCTTAATTTAGTGAGCTGACTCGCTCCAGCTTCGCCATCTTGTCCTATGGCCGTAATGGCGGCCTGAATTCCTTCTTGAAGCGAAGCCCACCGCTCGCTGATACGTTTTAGATCGGCGACCGCTGCGGCCGCGCCGGTGCCCGGTATAGCTGAATCCAGATGCTGGAACAATTCGGACAGCCGATTTGCCACTATTGCGGCTTCTCCGGCGCGTGTCCCAACCTCTCTCAAGCGAGCCTGAGCTTCCTCAGGAGAAATCCCGGACTGCTCTGCGAGGGCTATTGCCTGCTGAACGGAGGTTGCAGCTTCATTCAGCACAGCAAGGTCCTGCTTTACACGCGGCTCGAGCGACACGGACGCTTCGGATGTCTGTTTGGCAAATCCGGCAAGAGCCCCTGCCGCCTCCTGACCGCTGCGGCCCATCTCCTCCAGCACGGGCAGTGTCTTTTTTGATTGGGCGACCAGTTTGCTGGCGGTTTGCATATCCGTTATGGCGATTTCCATGGCCCTGTTTAGCTCTGGAAAATGATTCTCGATGCGAAACACTAAACTCTCAACCTTTTTAATCGTTGGAAGTTCATTTTCCAACTCGATCCCAAGTGCATTGAACATTTGGAAGATAGTCCCGTCAGCTGTTTTAATAAAATTTTTGCTGACCTCTTCAACGATGCTGGACGCTCCTTTAGCTGTGACCTTTGGAGCGACTGCATTTATTTTTTCGTTCGTATAATATAGAATTTCCGCTTTTACCGGTTCGTCAGTAAGTACGGTGCCGATCCGTGCCGAGAAATCCTTAGGAATAACAATGGCGGCATAATCATCACCGTGTTGTACACCTTTTATAGCCGATTCTTGATCTGTAAACCGCCACCCCAGACTGTGGTTGTTCTGGAGTGAACGTATGATTTCTTGTCCTGCGTTGATAGGTGTGCCGTGAAGCGTCGTACCAGCGTCCAGATTGGCTACCGAGATGGATAAACCGGAGGTTTGGCTGTATGGATCCCATGAGGATGCAATATTAAACCAGGCATAGAGCGAAGGCAGCACGGCGAGACCTATAATCAGTACGGCAGCAGCCCAATTTGTCGTTATGTTTTTGAGGTCGGTGAGGTAGATACGGATCATATTCCGGATGACACATCCCTCTCTTTCAAGTCCGTTTAGGCTAGTATGCCGCCAAATTTGAACCTGAATACCGATAAAGCCTGTTCATGGCTTCTTTCTGGATAAGTTCCCATGATAACCATAGAGTCCGGTTATAGCCACGGCACATAAACACGGCTTCAATTCCGCCAGATTTACGAGTTTCTTCCGAGATCCGGATACCGTGAACGCGAAGCTTTTGGCGGACAGACCAGAGATTTCTGGAGGTTTCCTTTTCAATGAGGCCGAGGCTGCGGATATAAAGTGTGGGCATTTTCAGGGAAAGTGTATGAAGGGTATCGATGTCCCGTCTCAGCATTTTCAGCATAATGCCGTGTACCACATAGGATCTGACAAGCAGATCGTCTTCTTCTGTCGGAGCCGGAGGGAGGAGGGGCTCTCTCATTATGTCACTTCCTTACAATATAGAAACGTGTGTTCTTATGTTATTCATGTTAAACGACGATTATAACTCTGGCAAGTCGTAAATTTTTTGGAGCCGGAACTCGTCATCTTTATCTTTTTGTTATAATGACAAATATGTGTCCGCCTGCAGCATGCAGAGGGATTTGATTCAGATAGCAGGGAGTGATGTTGGTGATTTTGCACAAAGGGGAAGTTTTGTTCCATCAAGGGGATAGCGGTGAATTTTTATATCACATCAAAAGCGGATTGTTTAAGGTAACAAGGCTGCATGAGAATGGGAATATCGTGCTGTTCAACATCTTGTATCCGGGTGAGACAGTTCCGCATCATTCACTCATCAGCCAAAAGGAAACACATGGTACAGCCACAGCGGTCATCCGCAGCGAAATCGAGATCATCTCGGCAAAAGAATGGTACCGCGAGTTGAAGGAGAACCCAGACAGGCCGCTGGAAGTAGCAAGACTTTTACAGGAGAAGGTTCGGTTCATGCAGCAGCGCCTGGACCACCTGACGGTAGGCACTCCCGCTGAGCGGCTGGAGCTGTTGATCAAATGGCTCGATGATTATTCACAAGGATTGCATCTGACCGAGCTGCTTACACAGGAAGAGATCGGTCAGTTGATCGGGGTGCGGCGCGAGACCGTAAATCGGCTGCTAAGAGGACAACATTAAGAAAAGCCGGGAGGAATGCTTCTTGCTGCATCATGTGGAGATAAATACAAGTGATTTGAATCGGAGTCGGGAGTTTTGGGGGTGGCTGCTTACAGAACTGGGCTATCGTCCATATCAGGAATGGGACAACGGAATTAGCTGGAAACAAGGAGCTACCTATCTTGTATTTGTGCAGACGGAGGAACGTTTTCTTTCCCATTCTTACCATCGGCGCACAACGGGACTGAATCATCTGGCATTTCATGCAACATCCCGTCAGCAGGTGGATGATATGGCGTCAGAATTAAAAAGAAAAGGGATACCTGTCCTGTATGAGGACAAGTATCCCTATGCTGGCGGTCCGAGCCATTATGCCGTGTTTTTCGAAGATCCTGATCGGATCAAGGTTGAACTTGTGGCACCGGACCACGAATAGGCCAGTTTAAGCTTCCAAAGATGCTGCAGGGCCGAAAAATTCATAATGAATCCGTTCGTCCGGGAGCCCGAGAGCCTTGAGGTCACGCTGAACTGAGGACATAAACGGCAGAGGTCCGCAGAAGTAGCAATCGGACATCGGATCGACCGTGTCGCGAAGGAAGGAAAGATCGATGTATCCCGTTTTATGGCAGGATTCTCCCTCCAGTGGACGTTCGTAGATGACGTAGGAGTTCAACTGTTTATGGGTGGAGGCGAGTTTTTCGATATGTTCTTTCATGGCATGATGGCTGCCGTCAATAGCGGAATGAATATAGGTTACAGGGCGTTGTGGCTGAGTAGAAAGGGCTGCTTCAAGCATACTTACCATTGGAGTTAGACCAACGCCTCCGCTGATGAGCACAAGGGGATGTTCATCGGTCTGATCCAGCGTAAAGGACCCGGCAGGTGCGCTAAGCTCCACTACTGTGCCTGGCTCAGCATGGCTGTGAAGCCAGCTCGATACGATTCCGGCAGGTTTGTCATCTGCGGCGTCTTCTCGCTTGACACTGATTTTATAATAAGGCTGTCCCGGGGCTGCAGAAAGGGTATAGTGCCGGATATGCGTATATTGCTCGCCTTCAGGCTTCACCCGCAATGTAATATACTGTCCCGGTTCATACTGGGAAATTGCTTGCCCATCTTCGGGTTTTAAGTAGAAGGAAGTGATGACACGGCTTTCTTCCACTTTACGGTCGATGATGAAGTTCCGGTAGCCTCTCCACCCGCCTGGCGCAGCTTCAGCAGTGTTGTACATATCTGCTTCCACACTAATAAACACGTCGGCTATAATCTGGTAAGCCTTAGCCCATGCATCCATAATCTCGGGTGTGGCAGCATCACCAAGTACGTCTTTGATGGCGGCGAGTAGTGTTTCGCCAACGATTGGATAATGCTCTGGCAGGATGTTCAGGGCGCGGTGTTTTTCTCCGATTTGCTTGACGACAGGCAGTATATTTTCCAGACGGTCGATATTGGCGGCGGCAGCATAGACAGCACCCGCAAGGGCGGTTGGTTGTTTGCCTTGACGCTGATTTGCATGGTTAAAAATATTTAAGAGCTCAGGATGATGTCGGAATAATTTTTGGTAAAATACGGTGGTAATTGCCTTCCCATGGACTTCCAGAACGGGAACCGTGGATTTGATGATTTCAATGGTATGTGGGTCTAACATGTCAAAATCCCTCTCTTCCAAAAGTATTGTGTGACTTTTCTCATATAAGTATAGGCAGGGTGGGGGAGGGAGAATGGTGATTTTGATCACAGGGCATATTTCAGAATCGTGAACATATACATGAATCTAATAAGTTGGCAATGAATAAATTCACAATAAGCTGGATAAATGCCAATTTATTCAAGTAAGCTGTTTAGTTAATATCGTAAATGTGTTATAATATATTTAGCACGGATTGAACGGAAGGAGATTTCACCGGTGAGTTTCTTCTCTAGTTCAGTCTATCTATAACAAATTAACTAAACAAGAAAGGATCAGGATACCATGTGTCCCCGAAGGACGAATCCCCAAAGGACGATTTGGAAACGTTATGATCTCTCATACACATAGCTTCCTTCGTAGAGCGAAGTCGGACGTCTAAAGACAAGGACAGTCTCTGCGAAAGGAAGGAAGCATTGATGCGAAGGATGAACTCCTCAAGGTTACCTTTCCGTAGAGGTTGGACTATGTCTGACCAATCTACTACGACTAGAGGGAGCCTGTATGAGGACAAGAAAAGACATCATTATGATGATGCACACGATGTTAGCTATGTTGTTTGGAACGTTTTTACTCGCATTTACCTATTATCACATTAATTTTCAGAACCATTTATCGGAAGGCGGATTTGTGGGGCTGGCGCTGCTGGGCAAGTATATTTTGGATATACCACCAGCGCTTAGTATGATCCTTTTGGATATACCAGTGCTGATTGTTGCCTGGTTCTTAAAAGGTCACAAATTTATTATCAACACAATGATTGCCGCCGGCATGTTTTCATTCTTTTATGCAATTATGGAACGTTATTCTACTGTTGTTATTGACCTTAACCATAATTTGTTGGCGGCCGCTGTGATTTCTGGTCTGCTTACCGGATTTGGAGCCGGGATCGTTCTTCGCTACGGCGGAGCAACGGGTGGGGATGATGCCATATCCGTATTGATTAGTGAATGGAGTGGACTGAAGGTAGGGACGGTATTTTTCCTGATGGACGCTGTCGTGCTTCTGCTCTCACTATTCTATCTGCCATTGGTTGAAACGCTGTATACCATTCTTGCCGTGTCCATTGCTGGACAGATGATTACTATAACGGCAACGTATGGCGTGGAGAAGAAACCGAAAACGGCACGAGTTACACGCAATCAGGTTGCTCCAACTGCGCAGCATTCTGTTGGAGGCCGTTAATTTTTAATACGAAAAGCTCGCCTGGATCAGGGCGAGCTTTTTTATTTGCAGTGACTCTAGGATGATGCTTTTTTTATTGGAACAGCTGCAAATATTCGCCGTATCCTTCGCTTGCCATATCTTCTTTAGGTACAAAGCGCAGAGCGGCTGAGTTGATGCAGTAACGGAGGCCGTTCGGACCAGGGCCGTCCTCAAAGACGTGTCCCAGGTGGGAATCGCCCTGCTTGCTGCGGACCTCGGTACGCACCATCATATGGGTTAGATCTGTCTTTTCTTTAACATTGTACTCCCGTATCGGACGGGTAAAACTTGGCCAGCCGCAACCGGAATCGTATTTGTCCAGGGAACTGAAGAGTGGCTCGCCAGATACGATGTCCACATAAATCCCTTCGCCATGATGATCCCAGAAATCATTTTGGAAAGGAGGTTCAGTTGCGTTGTTCTGTGTTACCTCATATTGAAGAGGTGTCAGGCGGTTCTTCAGTTGATGTTTGTCTTTAACTGATGACCAGTGCGTTTCGATAAAATCCTCACGACCCGATCCTTTGCGGTATCGTTTGTAATGAGACGGATTTTTCTTATGATAGCCCTGATGGTACTCTTCTGCCTCATAAAATTCACTTGCCGGAATGATTGCCGTCACTATAGGTCTATCAAACCGACCGCTTGCCTGCAGAGTCTGCTTGGATGCTTCAGCCTGACGCTGCTGCTCCTCTGTGTGATAGAAGATGGCTGTACGGTATGAAGTGCCCCGGTCGTGAAACTGTCCGCCAGCGTCGGTCGGATCGATCTGTTGCCAGAAGAGCTCCAGCAGTTTCTCATAGGGGAAAATTTGAGGGTTAAATGTTATTTGTATGGCTTCATAATGACCCGTTGTATCTGAGCAAACCTCTTCGTAAGTCGGATTTTTCGTATGGCCGCCGGTGTAGCCGGAGACGACCTTGAGAATGCCGGGCATTTCTTCAAAAGGAGAGACCATGCACCAGAAACATCCTCCTGCAAACGTGGCCAGCTCTGTTGTGTTTGATTGTGTATTATTCATGATATCCCTCCGTAGTCAGGGTGAAGTCATTGCAAATCTCATTATAAATCATTTTACCCTTGTATCCAAAAAAACATCAGATGCTGTTTTTGTGGTGTTTCATTCGATATGCCACGAAACCGATAACGGATACAGCCATCATAATTGCTGCGATGATGGCAAACTGTAGCGGATTATTAGCAAGGCTGTTTCCAAGATAGGCGTAGATCAGAATAGCGGGTATTTTTCCGAGTCCTGAGGCAGCCGTGTAAATCCAGAAAGGGATGGATGCGACGCCGGCATATACGTTTACTGCCATCTGTGGAACAATCGGCATAAGACGTGCAATAACGATAGCTTTAAAAGGATGCCTCTCCACGGCGGAAGTAAACGATTCAATGTAGCGGAATTTAGCCAGGAACCTTCTTCCTGGTTCGCGGTAAACGGAAGCGGCTGCTGCATAAATGATCACGGCGGCGGCAGTCGTTCCCAGCCAGGCTATTGAAGCCCCCGATAAAGTCCCACAGGTATATCCCAATACGCCGATTACCGCTTTGTAGGGGAGGATGGGGAACAGGGCGAGGAGGGTGGTCAGAACAAAGAGAAGAGGCATGGAATCGTTGGTCTTTAGCCAGTCAAAAATTTCGTCTCTATAGGTAAACGCGAGATAAAGTGCGAGGATATATACAACTGGAGTAATCCATTTTTTCATAATAAGTCCTTTCTGCATTTACGGGATATTGTCCAGGTCCATCATATCAAAAATAGAGTCGGTCTGCTTAATCATGAAGAACTTTTGGGCCTGGTTTCGAAAAAAAGTGGATACGCGGTTGATACGTGAAGGCAATAGTTTAAATCAAAAATAATAGTTAGCCAAGCGGGATAACCTTATGATACAATAGTATCTAACCGAATATTTCCCAAAGGGGAGTAGCTTCAACAGTAAAGTCGTCATTACGGGATCGTTAATAACTCCCCGGCTTTATTGGCAACGAATACAGTTGTTAGCGAGACCTTTGCCTATTCTTAAATAAGGTAAAGGTCTTTTTATGTGCCCAAAAAGTGCCGTTTGCCTTGTTTAAGGAGACGGCGCTTTTTTCATGGGATGGAGTGCATCGGTAAGAGGAAACATATTAGATATACAAAGAAAGGTGGAAGAAGAAACATGGATCTTATGTCAATGGAATTCTGGATGGCACTCTTGTCAATTATCGTCATTGACTTGGTGCTTGCAGGAGACAATGCGATCGTGATTGGTCTTGCAGCGCGTAATGTTCAGAAAGAAGACCAGAAAAAAGTAATCCTGTGGGGTACCGTTGGCGCCATTATAATCCGCATTATTGCCACGCTTCTGGTCGTTCAGCTCCTGTTAATACCGGGCTTAAGACTGGTCGGAGGTCTGGCATTGCTGTGGATTGCTTACAAGCTTCTGGTGGATGAGAAAAAACACGAAATATCAGCAGGCAGCCAAATGTGGGCTGCTATCCGTACAATCATTATCGCCGACGCGATGATGGGTCTGGATAATGTGCTGGCGGTTGCTGGTGCAGCGGAAGGGGATTTCATGCTCGTCATTATCGGTCTTGCGATCTCGGTTCCGATTATGGTTTGGGGTAGCACACTCATTCTGAAGCTGACAGATAAATATCCGATTGTTATTACGATTGGTGCGGCTGTACTAGCATGGACGGCATCGAAAATGCTTGTGGAAGAGCCGCTTATCCACGACTGGTTCACGAATTCAGTTGTGAAATATGGCTTTGAATTAATCGTTGTTGCGGCAATCATTAGCCTAGGCACATGGGCTAAGAAAAAGAAAGAAGAAGAAGCCAAGCGCAATCCTGCCCATGTGAAGATGGGTTGATTAGGAATTATTTTTAATTTATTCATTAAAGCAAAGCGGGTATAATGGCTTCATGGAACGTGGGGGCATGATCTATGCCTTCCCCGACATGAGGAGGAGACAGCGTATGGAATCTGCGGACAAAACCGTGGAAGAGCGGATTGTGGAAAGTTACAGGCAGGATGAGGATATGATGATTCTCGTTTTTGCACAGTGGTGTGTTAATCACGGACTGGATCCCGCCGAATTATACCGGAAGGCCTACCCCGATCAGTTGGTCAATGAGCGTCTGGCGAGAGTGCTGGAGCTAACGGTATCAAAAGAGGAGGCCGGAGATATCCCGGATCAAACCCTTCTTGGCGTACTTTCTTTATTTGGGAATGACGATCTGGCCATTGCGGTGGTCGATGCGATTACTGAGCGTGATCAGGTCAAACGTCATCCTGGAGAATAAAATCTTCCATGATTTATAATTAATGCACAAAGCCCCCTGATGTTCAGGGGGCTTTGTGTTGTTATTACACGTAAATAAAGCGATGGAACAAGGATTAGTTTTAGGTTCTATTGGCAATTCGAAATTGTTTTGGCGAAACTCCGAATCGTGAACGGAAAACCCGGTGAAAATACGTATAGTTCGCAAAGCCCGATGTTTCCGCTACATCCTCTAGCGACATGGGGCTGAAAATGATCCTCTCCCGAGCCATATCGAGACGAACTTCCAGCGTATACTGCATGATGGTCGTTCCAAATGCTTCTTTGAACAAATGTACCGCACGTGACACGCTGATATCGACATGAGCAGCGACATCCTCAAGCTTGAAAATAGAGGAGGCATTCTCTTCTATATAATGCTTCATGCGATGCGCAAGGTACGATTTAGGCGTTGTGGTGGGTTGCTCAGAAAGTAGTCGGTCCACTTCGAGGCAAAGTATCCGCATCGTGTAGTCCGAGATCTCGGGAAAGGGATTGGACAAGCGGCGCTGTTCCAGTACGAGCTGACGGAAGAGACCGAGGTGGCGTTCATCTAATGGAATACGGATCCGTGTAGGGCGTTTTTGTGATTTCCACCAGGAATCTATCCAAGGACCTTTGAAAAAAATATGGTAGTCACCGCTCTCAACGGTTAATTCTCCTTGAGGGTTAACTTCGTCGTCGATTTTAAGCTCATAAGGTTGACCCGGACTGAATATCAGAAGGTCACCGGGTTCAATGAGCGATAGCTTGCTGTCGATTCGGGCACGACAGCGGCCATCGGTTTGAAGCCGCATCAAATATGTGTCAAAACCGTTCAACTTGGTCATTTCAAACGGTTTTCGGTGAAATGAGAAATTGGCTGCCATGACGTGGGTGGAAATATCTTCATGCATTGGTGAGTCCCCTTCTAACAATAAAAAAATAATGACCAGATTGTTCATGTTTTGATCATATAATTCATTTTAAATGAAAACGTTTCGGAATACCATGGTACTTAGATTGCCCGAGCATATCCACACTCAAGGAGTGACACCGATGAACAAGATGAAGGCAGGCATAATCGGATGTGGGAATATCAGTGGCATCTACTTTAAAAATTTAAAAGAAAGTCCTTTGGTTGAAGTGGTTGCCTGTGCTGACCTAGTTCCCGAGCGTGCTCAGGAGCGTGCTGATGAATTCAACATCGCAAACGTATACAGCGTAGAGGAAATGCTCGTTCAACCAGAGATCGAATTGATTGTCAATTTAACCATCCCGGCCAGCCACGCCAATGTGGATATTGCCGCATTGGAATCCGGCAAACATGTATATAGCGAGAAACCTCTTGCTATTACACTTGAGGAAGGACGCCGAGTGCTGAATCTGGCAGACAAAAAGGGACTACGGGCGGGATGCGCACCGGATACGTTTCTTGGATCAACCGTCCAGACGGCAAAAGCGGCAATCGATTCAGGTCTGATTGGAAGACCCATTGCAGCGACCGCCTTTAACATGGGTCTTGGACCCGAAGCTTGGCATCTTAACCCTGAGTTCTTTTACGCTCCGGGCGGCGGACCAATGATGGACATGGGTCCGTACTACCTGGCGGCCATGGTTGAACTCTTGGGCCCCGCACGCCGGGTCAGCGCGTCAGCCGGAATTCAAATTCCGGATCGTACCGTAGGATCAGGACCGAACAGCGGGAAGCCGATTACCGTTCAAACGCCTACACATCTGGCCGGTACGGTGGATTTCGAGAACGGCTCAATTTTGACCATGATAACCAGCTTTGACATCTTTGGCGGCTCCGGGTTGCCATGGATGGAGATTTACGGAACACATGGGACGCTCAATCTCACGGATCCGAATTATTTTAATGGTGATGTTAAATTGAGCCGTATGGGATCAGAGGAGTGGGAATTGCTTAAGCCTGTGTTCGAATGCGGCAAGAACGAGCGAGGTCTTGGCATAAATGACATGGTTGAGGCGATTGCGGACAACCGGGATCACCGGGCGAATGCGCGAATGGCTTATCACATTCTGGAAATCATGCAATCGTTCCAGCAGTCCTCCTTGGAAGGAAGGCATGTCGTTCTGCAGAGTACTTACCGTTTCGGCAAGCTGCCGGCTTCGCTGCAGACGGAGATGATCAACAACAGTATTTAACAACAACGTAACACCGATTATGGGAGAGGTGGAAACCGGATGTTAAATGTGGGATTGCAGCTTTATACGCTGAGAGATCAGCTGGAGAATGATTTTGAAGGAACGATTAGAGAGGTAGCACGCCTGGGTTATCAAGGTGTCGAGTTCCATCATTTTTATGGACGCACGGCAGAACAGGTGAAAGCGCTTTTGGATGAAACGGGTCTGGAAGTAATCGGGACTCATGTGCCGTACATACGGCTTCAGGAAGCACTTGAGGAAGAACTCGCCTTCCATCAGGCTATCGGAAACCAATATATTATCGTGCCTTGGCTTGCTGACGAAGATCGGGGAAACTTGGAAAGCCTTGTAAACCATATTCGTATATTTAGTGAAGCTGCACAAAATAAAGGCATTTCCATTGCTTACCACAATCATGACTTCGAATTTGATAAGATGGAAGATGGACGACCTTTTCTGTACGCTCTGTATGATGAAGTGCCAGCGTCCTTGCTCCAAGTGGAGCTTGATACCTGCTGGGTACATTATGCCGGGTACGTTCCATCCGAAGTTATTGCGAAATATGCAGGCAGAACTCCACTCGTTCACCTGAAAGACCTTCGCAGACAGGAAGACGGATCCCCGATGACTGTGGAGCTGGGTGAAGGAGAAGTGGATTTGGCCGCTGTTGTGAAGGCATCCGATGAAGCAGGAGTACAGTGGGTTATTGTGGAACAGGACTTCTGTCAGAACCCGCCGATGGACAGCATCGCCACAAGTATGGAATGGTTAAAAAAACATGCCCTTGAAGGAGGAAATGTACGTGTCTAAGACGTTAAAGATCGGAATCATCGGATGCGGCGGCATTGCCAACGGCAAACATATGCCGAGCCTCAAGAAGCAAAAACAAGTCGAAATGGTAGCTTTCTGCGACATTATTCCAGAACGTGCGGAAAAAGCGGCTGAGGAGTTTGGTGCAGAGGGCACGAAAGTATATACCGATTTCCGGGAACTGCTTAAAGACGGAAGTCTGGATGTAATCCATGTATGTACGCCAAATGATTCCCATGCTGAGATTACGGTTGCTTCACTTGATGCCGGGAAGCATGTTATGTGTGAAAAGCCGATGGCTAAAACAACTGCCCAAGCAAAAGAAATGCTGGAAGCTGCGAAGCGTACAGGGAAAAAGCTGACAATCGGTTACCAGAACCGTTTCCGTAACGACAGCCTGTACTTAAAAGAAATGTGTGATAATGGCGAGCTGGGAGACATTTATTACGGTAAAGCACTGGCTATCCGCCGCCGTGCTGTTCCGACTTGGGGTGTATTCCTTGACGAGGAGAAGCAGGGTGGAGGACCGTTGATCGATATCGGTACTCACGCGCTTGATTTGACCCTGTGGCTGATGGATAATTACAAACCGAAAAGTGTTATGGGAACTACGTTCCACAAGCTGGGTCAGCGTGAGAATGCAGCGAATGCATTCGGACCATGGGATCCCAAAGAGTTCAAAGTGGAAGATTCCGCATTCGGTTTCATTACCATGGACAATGGGGCAACCATTGTACTGGAATCTAGCTGGGCTCTTAACGTGATCGAAACAGGTGAAGCGAAAACCGTATTGGCTGGCACCGAAGGTGGAGCTGATATGAAGGAAGGCCTGCGGATTAACGGAGAGAAAATGAGCAGACTGTATGAAACGAACATTGACCTTGGTTCAGGTGGCGTTGCATTTTATAGTGGATCTGCCGAATCCGACTCAGACCGCGAAGCCAGATTGTGGGTTGAAGCGGTTCTGGAAGATAAAGAGCCGGTGGTAAAGCCGGAGCAAGCTTATGTCGTAACTCAAATCCTTGAAGCTATCTATGAGTCTGCTAAAAGTGGAAAAGCAGTTTATTTTGAAGATTAAGTCTTTGAAGATATAATACAAATCAAGCAATGTACTAAACATTGAATCAGGAGGGGTACCAATGAAACTGGGAGTATTTATGGTGCTGTTGAGTGGTCGTAAATTGGAGGATGCACTCGATTATGTCGTTTCAAAAGGTCTAAAAGCGGTGGAAATCGGTACAGGAGGTTTCCCTGGGAACGCACACTGTAATCCGGCAGAACTGTTGGAAAACGAAGCGGCTTTAAAGAATTTCAAAAATGCGGTTGAATCCCGAGGTCTTATTATCAGTGCTTTGAGCTGTCACGGTAACCCGCTGCATCCGCAAAAACAGATCGCGAAGGAATATCATGACGTTTATGTAAAAACGGTTGAACTGGCTGAAAAGCTTGAAGTTCCGGTTGTCAACACCTTCTCGGGCTGCCCGGGAGACCATGAGGATGCGAAATATCCAAACTGGCCTGTAGCACCTTGGCCAAATGATTTCCAGGAAATTTTGAATTGGCAATGGGAGAATAAAGTCATTCCGTATTGGAGTGAATGGGGGAAATACGCATCCGATCGCGGTGTGAAGATCGGTCTGGAGCTTCATGGCGGATTTTCAGTTCATACACCTGCAACACTTCTTCGTCTGCGCGAAGCTGCAGGAGAAGTCATCGGTGCGAACCTAGACCCAAGCCATATGTGGTGGCAGGGCATTGATCCGGTGCAAGCTATAAAAATTTTGGGACGTGAAGGCGCGATTCACCATTTCCATGCAAAGGATACGGTAATCGATCCGGTAAACGTGAATAAATACGGTCTGACAGATATGCAGTCATACGCCAATATGATGGATCGTGCATGGCAGTTCCGTAGCGTAGGCTATGGTCATGATCTGAAAGATTGGGCCGATATGATGAGTGCTCTGCGTCTTGTTGGTTATGATTATGTAGTAAGTATTGAGCATGAAGATGGTCTGATGTCTGTTGAGGAAGGCTTCTCCAAAGCCGTTCAAAACCTGCAGCAAGTACTGATCGAAGAACCGCTTGGTGAGATGTGGTGGGTGTAAACCGCGTAAAATATGCGGATTTTTTAATCAACTAGGGGGAAACAGCAACATGTTAAACGTAACCATTTGGAACGAGTTCGTTCACGAGAATATTCATGATGAGGTTAAACGGGTGTATCCGGAAGGCATCCATATGGCTTTGGCTGAAGGTCTTAACAGTCCGGAGTTTACCATTAGGACAGCAACGCTGGATCAGCCGGAGCATGGTTTAACCGATGAAGTCTTGAACTCGACTGATGTGCTGCTGTGGTGGGGTCACATGGCTCATGACCGTGTGGATGACGAGATTGTAAGTAAGGTCGTAAAACGGGTGCAGGAAGGTATGGGGTTTGTTGTGCTTCATTCCGGGCACTTTTCCAAACCGTTTAAAGCGCTGATGGGAACGAGCTGCGATTTGAAATGGCGTGAGGTGGGAGAACAAGAGATTTTATGGTCTGTCAATCCTTCACATCCAATTGCAGCAGGAGTGAATAGCCACATCATTCTTGAACAAGAAGAGATGTACGGTGAATTTTTCGATATCCCTACACCGGATGAGCTGATTTTTATCAGCAACTTTGCGGGCGGGGAAGTATTCCGGAGCGGTTGTACTTTTAAGCGCGGACAAGGAAACATTTTTTACTTCCGGCCAGGTCATGAGACATATCCGACATACTACAATCCCGAAATTTTAAAAGTCATTTCCAACGGAATCAGATGGGCAGCAGCTAATTCTTATGCAGTTAAACCTGTATTCGGAAACAGCCAGCCTGTTCGTCCGCTTGGCGCTCTTGTGTAATAAGCATTTCGAAAATGGCTGCCGACTATCGGCAGCCGTTTTTATTTAGAGATAAGAAAGAATAAACATCGGAGTAAAGTGCATCTTTATCTCGAAAGTAAAGCTACTGCTAAGATGGAATTTTCAAGTTGAGGAATAAGTTGAGATATAAAACGACAAAATTAGGGTATTCATGTTTATAGGACCGTTTCACCAATGTGGACATATTCCCTCTGTCCCATTCGGCAGATGTACTGTATAATAGAAAATTGTCCCAAGTTATTGATTTAATCTCGAGATATTGGCTCAAATGACCAGGCAATAAATCACCATTTTAAAGTTAAAACAGGTAAGTGGTTTTCAGTTCCATAAAAATATGCTAAAATTTAAATGTACTAACTTATTGTAAGTTTTATGTTTCACAGCAACTATTGTGACTCTGTAAAGAGGTGAAATGATATGGAAGTTACAAATCCTTGTTTATGCCCCCGTTTCGAGTCCGCTTTCGCCTTCCTTGGAAAGCGTTGGAACGGACTAATTATCCAGACACTGATGAGTGGTCCGAAACGGTTTAAGGATATCTCAAATTACATTCCGTCTATGAGCGACAAAATGCTGTCCGAGCGAATGAAGGATTTGGAAAGCGAAGGCATATTAATCAGACATGTATACCCCGAAACGCCGGTTCGTATTGAGTACGAGCTGACTGAAAAGGGAAAAGCCTTGCAGCCTGTTATGGAACAGATTTCGAACTGGGCAGAACAATGGGCAGAGAAGTAAAATGAAATAACCTCAGCGTTAGCCCTGGTGCAAGGCAGACTTGCTTTGACTAGGGTTTTTTGCTGTCGATTGAAGTGGACTTGCACTAGAGCCAGTCAAATATAGTATAATTGGAAAAATAGCCCTAAAGCACTTAAGGAGGCGAGCCTTTATGAAAAATTCGGTTAAACTGCCGTACGTTCATTATGGACAAGAGGAAGCCGCCGAGCTTGAGAGGGCTTCGATAAGAGTGCAGCATATTTATGACAAGACCCAGGATCTTTTGGACCGCTATATGCCGGATTCCATGTGGACCGCAATGACTGGAATGAGCCGGAACCTGAAGGAACCCGAGCTTTGGGAGGGGGATCTGGAAAGTGGAATATTTCAAAAATGGGTCAAGAGCCCGAAGGGCTGGAAATGTATTGGATGTGAAAGATACAGTCACCCTTCGGTAATTTCGGAAACACCGACACAAGCGGAGGGAGAGTCATCTTTTGAAGCAGGAGATGGGGCTGGCCGCACATTTCACGACAAAGGTCTTCCAGGCAGATTGCTGCAGATGGTGATCTGGTCACAATTTGAGGAAATTCGACTGTTCCAGCCGTTTCTTGGTGATGAGCCGTTTTTTACCGAGGAAGAGATGGAGGTCATTTCAGATTATTTTGTCCCTACTTATATAAGTCCTGTCCCCTTGAAAGAAAGGGGGAAAGACTTCAAGACAATTCAAACAGGAATTCCTCTTTATCAGGAGCGAATATCTGCACCCTCTCTCGTGATGCAGTCAGAAGGCGCCAGCGTCTCCGGAAATTGGATGACGGGGGTTGATCTGAGCTCTAGAGGTTTTTCTGGCCTCCGTCCCTATTTGAAAATTCCTAAGGGTGGCCGTACTTACATGAAAGCTTTGATCGTATAGTCAAAAATAGAGGAGACAGCCTATGCTGTCTTTTTTTGTGTGCAATTGTTAAAAATGGTGTGAAAAAATTCACAATTAGAGTGAAGATAATCACAATAACAATTAAATTTTAAATGTATAATGACCGTAAAAGATCAATGAAATGGAAATGAGTTCAATAAAACGATCGAATTTAAACACGAGACGGCTAGATTAAAGTGAAATCAAGAGGGTTGGATAGACCTTTTAAGGAGGAAAAGATCATGACTGGCAAGAACAAACAAAAGCTAGTGGTCATAGGTAACGGCATGGCGGGTATTAGCACGGTAGAGCAAATCATAAAATTAGGTGGCGCTTATGATATTACCGTATTCGGCAGTGAGCCGCATCCCAACTATAACCGGATCATGCTGTCTTACGTTCTGGAAGGCAGTAAAACGCTAGATGATATTGTACTGAATGATTGGAATTGGTACAAAGATAATGATATCACACTGCACACGGGAACTACGGTCACCAAGATTGACGAGGAGAACAAGGTGGTTGTAGCCGAGAATGGTCTTGCAGTTCCATATGATCGCGTTATTATTGCCACAGGTTCAAATCCGTTTATATTGCCTGTGCCTGGAAGCGATAAAGAGGGTGTTGTAGGCTTCCGTGATATCGCGGATTGCAATCAGATGCTTGCGGCTGCTAAGAAGTACAAGAAAGCTGCGGTGATCGGCGGAGGTCTTCTCGGCCTTGAAGCCGCTAAGGGACTTGTTAATCTAGGTATGGATGTCACGGTTGTTCACTTGATGAATGACCTCATGGAACGCCAGCTTGATCACAATGCATCGGCTATGTTGCAAGCTGAGCTGGAGCGTCAAGGTATCAAGTTTGCCATGGGTAAGCAGACCGTAGCGTTACTGGGCGGAGATCGGGTAACTGGACTGCGATTTAATGACGGAACAGAACTGGAAGCCGGTTTTGTTGTCATGGCTGTCGGTATTAAACCGAATGTAGCCGTAGCTAAGGCGAGTGGGATTGAAGTTAATCGCGGCATTGTAGTCAATGACAATCTGCAGACTTCCATGGAGAATGTATATGCCGTTGGGGAATGTGATGAGCATCGGGGTGTATGCTATGGTCTTGTGGCTCCGTTGTTTGAGCAGGGTATGGTGCTTGCGAAGCATTTATGTGGAGTGGACACGTTGCCGTATGAAGGCTCCGTTGTATCGACCAAGCTGAAAATCAGCGGTGTGGATGTATTCTCTGCTGGTGAATTTATTGAAGGTCCGGAACATACCGTTATTGCTGCTAAAGATGAATGGAAAAAGACCTATAAGAAAATTTTGTTGAAGAACAATGTGATCGTCGGTGCGGTTTTATTCGGAGATGTAACCGAGTCGGCGGCTCTGCAAAAGCTGATCAAGCAAGAGGCTCAGATGACAGATGAGATCTATGCTACAGTTATGGGAACGGGCTGCTGCGGCGCAGGCGCCAAAAAAGGAACCTCGGTTGAAAGTATGGCAGATGAAGAAATTGTTTGCGGATGCAACGGGGTGACGAAGAAGACCATTGTGGATGCAGTAATGGTTCAGGGACTGACCACGGTGGATGAGATCAAGGCATGCACTGGAGCAACCCGCTCTTGCGGCGGATGTAAGCCAGTCGTTGAACAAATCTTGCAATATGTGCTCGGTGACGGTTTCAAAAGTGCAAGTAAACAAGGAATTTGTGGATGTACAACACACAGTCGTGACGAGATCGTAGCTGAAATCCGTGCCAAGGGACTAAGAACAATCGGTGAAGTCATGAATGTGCTGGAGTGGAGCCAGCCTGAAGGCTGCTCGAAATGTCGCCCTGCTATCAACTATTATCTTGGTATGATTTACCCGGAAACCTATGAGGATGAGAAGGAATCACGTTTCGTCAATGAGCGGATGAATGCCAATATCCAGAAAGACGGCACATATACTGTAGTTCCGCGGATGTATGGCGGAGTGACAACAGTGGAAGATTTGAAGAGAATTGCGGACGTTTCGCTTAAGTATGATGTCAAGGTCGTGAAGGTGACCGGTGGACAGCGTCTGGCTCTTATCGGAGTGAAGAAGGAGGATGTGCCGAAGGTTTGGGAAGAACTCGATATGCCTTCGGGTTATGCCTACGCCAAATCGCTTCGTACGGTTAAGACATGTGTAGGTTCGACATTTTGCCGCTTTGGTACGCAGGATTCGATGGGTATAGGAGCATTGATAGAGAAAAAATTCGAGAGACTCGATCTTCCTGCAAAATTTAAAATAGCCGTGAATGGCTGTCCACGTAACTGCGCCGAATCGTGCACGAAGGATATTGGCATCGTCGGGAATGACGGAGGCTGGGAGATATTCATTGGCGGTAACGGCGGAATCAAGGCACGTATCGCAGACGCATTTTGCAAGGTTAAAACCGACGAGGAGTTATTTGAAATATGTGGTGCGGTCATCCAATATTATCGAGAAACAGGTAAGTATTTGGAAAGAACCTCGGAATGGGTGGAACGCGTAGGTCTGGACAACATCAAGAAAACCATTCTTGAAGACCACGATCAGCGCAAGGCTTTGGTAGAAAGAATCGAGGTAGCCTTGCAGCAGGTCGAGGAACCTTGGAAGAAAGTGCTGAACGATAAACAGGTGCTAAGAGCGATGTTCCATAGCACAAGTCCCGCAGCGGCGGAGTAAATAGAGTAAAGGAGACCAAAACATGACGATGACAGGCGAGTATATTGATGTTGGAAAAAAAGATGAGTTTATGATGCGTATTGGAAAAGTTGTGGTAATCAAGAATGAAGAGATTGCCGTTTTTCACACATCGGATGGTCGTTTGTTTGCTCTGGAGAATAAAACCCCGCACCCGAAAGGCGGACCATTGGCTGAGGGGATTGTGTCTGGTCACTACCTGTATGATCCACTTTACGACTGGAGAATTGACTTGGAAAGCGGTGAGGTGCAAGCGCCCGATAGTGGCCAGGTCCGGACTTACCCGGTCCGGTTAGAGGGAGACGTTGTACAGATCGCCGTATAGGGAATACCAGCTGGTTGTGTAATACCAAGTAGAGAGAAACCATAACAGGAGGTACCCCTATGTTCACACAGGGAGTGGAAAGCATCATTGAGGCGGCTGTCAAAAAGAAAGAACATATGAACGCGAATATGATCCGTTACTTCGTCTCGGCTTTGCTGGCCGGCGCATATGTTGGTATTGGAATTGTTCTGATTTTTAAATTGGGTGCGCCATTTGCGGCTGCAGGCTCACCGTTTCAGACTTTGGTGATGGGAGCTTCTTTCGGAATTGCACTGACGCTGGTTGTTTTTGCCGGAGCAGAACTGTTTACCGGTAACAATATGTTTTTCACGATGAGCACTCTTGCTGGACGAACATCCGTGGGAGATACATTGAAAAACTGGGTGATCGTATTTCTCGGCAATCTGGGCGGAGCTGTACTGCTCAGTCTGCTGGTATGGGGTACCGGCTTGTTTAAGGCTCTTCCATCTGATCATGTGATCTTTACGGCGGCTGCCAATAAAATGAATGCGCCTTTTATGGAATTATTTTTCCGCGGTATTTTGTGTAACTGGCTTGTCTGTCTTGCCTTGTGGATGGGAACCCGTGCAAAAGAAGAAACAGCCAAACTCATTCTCATCTGGTGGTGTCTGTTTGCTTTCATTGCTACGGGTTATGAGCACAGTGTAGCGAATATGACGCTTTTGTCTCTCGCAACGATGCTGCCAGGACATCCGGAAACCGTTTCGATTGCTGGTTGGGTTAACAATATGGTTCCGGTCACACTGGGGAACATTATTGGTGGTGGGTTATTCGTAGGTATGTCTTACTGGTTTATCTCCCCGATTAAAGGTAAAAAGACACAAAAGTATGTGAACGATAAGGAACTTTCCCATAAATAAGTTCTAAATGCTATGTTAGAGAATGAGTTTGGCCAGACATTGAAAGATAAGAAATCGCTCCCTTTAGATGGCGGCTAGTTACTGCCACTCACAAGGGGGTGATTTTTTTTAAACCCAAGGATACCGGTTGCGGTAAGTATATACTTGCTGCAAAGCAGAGCGGCGCCGGAAGGAAAGACGTATATATTGTGGTCGGTTTTGCTGCTTTTATACTCAAAAACAATAAAGACGCCCGATCGCTATCGAGCGTCTTTTTAAGCTTCTAATGAGTTTTGCAGCAGGGAGATCATATACGACAGATCTCATGTGGGCATAGTTCACAGTGACAGATTTCCTGCAGGGCTCCTAAGTTTTTGATCACTATCATTCCACTTAAATACTCGACAACTTCTTTTTTACGGAGGTCGCTCAGCATGCGGTTCACGCTCTCGCGAGTAGCGCCAATCATGTTCGATAAATCTGTATGGGTAATTTTCTTGTTGATCAAGATCGAGTTGTCCGGCTGAATTTCCCCATAAGTATTGCCAAGTCGGATCAGTGTTGAGCTGAGTGCCCCGGGCTTTCCATACATCATCAGGTCTCTAAATTTGGTCTGTGTTATCCGGTGATGTATCCCCATCCATTTCATGAAGTCGATGGCAAAATCGCAGTGTTGGCAGATGAGAATTTCGAGATCCTTATGCTCAATAACGCCGACTTCACTTTCTTCCAACACTTCAGCCGAGAAGCTGTGTTTGGTGCTGAAGAAGGGATCGGCCTGGCCAACCATATCACCAGCTTGATACATATATAGGATAAGTTCTTTGCCTTCATCTGTCGATTTGGTTAATTTAATGCGTCCACGTTTGATATAGTAAAGTTTGTCGGAAAAATCGCCTTCCCAGAACAAATGGGATCCTTCCGGTATCACACGATCCTTCATGCTTACAAGCAGACGGTTGAGGTTTTGCTCCGAAAAACAGCTGGTATTCCCTTGGGTTTCCATGACCTTCTCCATTGTTCTCATGTCGCTATCCCCTAACTCCCTAATATTTTCTGTTAAATTTAAATTAATTATAACGTGAATACATTCACTTGTGGGGCAGAAAGCAGGGGCAAAAGTGGCGAATTTTCAAACGTTGTGATTATTTTCACTTGAAACAGAGATAATGTAGTGTAAGACAACACAGACAATTTGAAGAGATGGAAATGATTGCGTTTGAATTTATTTTCTGAAAAAAGTTTTAACTATGTGAAAAAATTCACTATCTTTCTGAGGAGGCCTGTGATATGATCAATGTGTAGAGAGATAATAAACATTTTTTTACAGGAGGATGAGGGAGATGGCCATTAAGAATGAAGCCGCTCAGGTGAAACAGCAGACAGCAGGTGAGTATATTCAAGGCTTAATCGACAAGGCAAACAAGGCTAGAGAACAGTTTGTTGACATGAATCAGGAACAAATCGACAAGATCGTGAATGCCATGGCGCTGGCAGGGATGGATAAGCATATGCATCTGGCTAAACTGGCTGTGCAGGAAACGGGCCGTGGAGTATACGAAGACAAAATCATCAAGAACATGTTTGCCACCGAATATATTCATAACAGCATTAAGTACAATAAGACGGTTGGCGTTATTGAAGATAACTCTTATGACAACTTCCAAAAGATTGCTGAGCCTGTAGGTATCATTATGGGGATTACCCCAGTAACGAATCCGACATCAACGACAATTTTTAAAGCACTTATTGCCATCAAGACGAAAAATCCGATCATCTTTGGTTTCCATCCATCCGCACAAGCCTGCAGCCGTGAAGCAGCGAAGATTTTGCTGGATGCCGCAGTAAAACTGGGCGCTCCGGAAGGCTGTATTCAATGGATTGACGAACCGTCTATGGAAAAGACCAATGTCCTGATGAACCATCCTGATGTAGCTTGCATTTTGGCTACAGGCGGATCGGCCATGGTAAAAGCAGCGTACAGCTGCGGGAAACCGGCACTCGGTGTAGGACCCGGGAACGTACCTTGCTTTATTGAAAAAACGGCCAATCTTGATCAAGCGGTCAATGACCTCATTCTCTCAAAAACGTTTGACAACGGCATGATCTGTGCATCGGAACAGGCTGTTATTATAGAAGAAGCTATTTTTGAACAAGTGAAGAAAAAAATGATCGCGAGCGGCTGCTACTTCGTGAACAAAGAAGAAGCGGCGAAGCTGACCGCAGGTGCAATAGTGGCAGAGAAGTGCGCAGTAAACCCTGCAATCGTCGGACAGCCTGCTGTGAAGATCGCTGAAGCATGTGGAATTGAAGTTCCGAAAGGAACAAAAATCCTGGTAGCTGAGATTGAAGGCGTGGGACCGAAGTTCCCGCTGTCAGCTGAAAAGCTGAGCCCGATCTTGGCCTGCTACAAAGTGAAGACAGCAGATCAGGGGATTGACCGTGCTGCTGAAATCGTTGCTTTTGGTGGTATGGGTCACTCGTCAGTTATTCACTCGAATAACGAAGAAATCATCAATAAGTTCTCGGACCGTATGCAAACTTGCCGGATACTCGTGAACCAGCCTTCGTCGCAGGGTGGTATTGGTGACATCTACAATACAAACTTGCCGTCGTTGACATTGGGCTGCGGATCGTATGGTCGTAACTCGACATCTTCGAACGTGACCGCCGTCAATCTCATCAACGTGAAAAGGGTGAACCGTCGTACCGTGAATATGCAGTGGTTCAAAGTACCGAACAAAATTTATTTTGAAAAAGGATCAACCCAGTACCTTGCCAAAATGCCGGATATCACACGTGTTGCCATTATTACTGACCCTATGATGGTGAAGCTTGGCTATGTAGAAAGAGTTGAGCATTATCTTCGTCAGCGTCAGGTTCCGGTTGCCATCGAAGTATTCTCTGAAGTAGAACCGGATCCATCAACAACAACGGTTCAGCGCGGTGCTGAAATGATGAAGAGATTCCAGCCGGACTGCATCATTGCTCTTGGCGGTGGATCTCCGATGGACGCAGCAAAAGGGATGTGGCTGTTCTATGAATATCCGGACACTGATTTCAACAATCTGAAGCAAAAATTCATGGACATTCGTAAACGGATTTACAAATTCCCAAGACTTGGTCAAAAAGCGAAGTTCGTAGCAATCCCAACAACATCGGGTACGGGTTCAGAAGTAACTTCATTTACGGTTATCACCGATAAAGAGCATGGGAATACGAAGTATCCTCTGGCAGACTATGAGCTGACGCCTGACGTGGCAATTATCGATCCAGAGTATGTCTACAGCTTGCCTAAAACAGCAGTCGCCGATACGGGTATGGACGTTCTGACACATGCAATTGAGGCTTATGTATCTGTAATGGCCAACGACTATACAGATGGTATTGCAATCAAAGCTATTCAGCTTGTATTCCAGTACCTTGAGAAGTCGGCAATGACTGGCGACAAACTGGCTCGTGAAAAAATGCATAACGCATCGACACTTGCTGGTATGGCTTTTGCCAACGCATTCCTGGGCATCAATCACAGCCTTGCTCATAAATGGGGCGGTCAATATCATACCGCACATGGACGGACCAATGCGATTCTGTTGCCTCACGTCATCCGTTACAATGCCATGAAACCGACGAAGTTTGCTGCATGGCCTAAATATACCCACTTCGTAGCAGATGAAAAGTATGCAGAGATTGCCCGCATTCTTGGATTGCCAGCTCGCACAACCGAAGAAGGTGTGAACAGCTTGATCAAAGCGATTCGCGACCTGAACAAAAAACTTGGCATTGAGGAATCGTTCCAGCAGCTCGGCTTTGATCCGGCAGACTTTGAAAGCCGGGTGGAATACTTGGCGGACCGTGCATTTGAAGACCAATGTACAACTGCGAATCCAAAACTGCCTCTCGTAACTGAGCTCGCAGATGTGTATCGCAACGCGTTCTACGGACGTTTTGACAGCTAATATAATAGATAAATTGTAAGTGAATCAGCGTGACAAATATCACCTCGTTTGTGATATTTGTCACAGCTGTTTTCAGTTAACGGGACTACAATTAAAGTGTAAAAACAATCTCAGATAATAATTCTTACAGTTTAGCGGCTCGGAATGTAGCCGGGGCTTCACACCCAACATTGTGAAATGTGTCACATTTTATTGATCTGGGATAGTGGACATGAGAAAGATATACTATAAACTCATGCCTCAACAACAGAACATGGAGGGATTTAAAAATGTCGGTGATTGAAAAAGAAATTAAAGACATGCAGTCCGGTTGGAGAGGGTTCAAAACAGGAAAATGGAACAGAGCAGTAGATGTTAACGAATTTATTGCGCTGAATATTGATCCTTATTACGGTGTTGATGATTTTCTGGCTGGTCCTACAGCGAATACCAAAGCATTATGGGACATCGTATCGGACCTGACAAAAAAAGAACGGGAAGCGGGCGGCGTGCTGGATGTGGACGTAAACACTCCTTCTACAATTGTTTCGCACCAGCCAGGTTACTTGGATAAAGGTAAAGAACAAATCGTCGGGGTACAAACCGATGAACCATTCAAACGTTCCATTCAGCCGTTCGGCGGCATTAAGATGATGATCGACGCATGTAATGCTTATGGATTTGAACTTCCGCAAGGCATTGTTGATATCTTCACAAACATTCGTAAAACCCATAACCAAGGGGTATTTGACGCCTATACTTCCGAGATGCGGGCTGCGCGTAGAGCCGGTATCATTACAGGACTTCCCGATGCATACGGACGTGGACGCATTATCGGCGACTATCGTCGGATTTCACTATACGGTATTGATTTCTTAATTAAAGATAAAATGAAAGAGCTGGACAGTCTTGAGGTTGATGTGATTGACGAGAATGTGATTCGTCTTCGTGAGGAACTGTCAGAGCAAATTCGTGCATTGAAAGAACTGAAACAAATGGCTGAACTGCACGGCTTTGATATTTCTAAACCGGCAGCAACAGCAAAAGAAGCATTCCAGTGGCTGTATTTCGGTTACTTGGCAGCAATTAAAGAACAGAATGGTGCAGCGATGTCCCTCGGACGTGTATCTTCATTCTTGGATGTTTACATCCAGCGTGATCTGGCTGAAGGCACATTGACCGAAGAAACAGCACAAGAACTGGTTGACCATTTTGTAATGAAGCTTCGTATCGTTAAGTTCCTGCGTACACCGGATTACAATGATCTGTTCAGCGGTGACCCAACTTGGGTAACAGAATCCATTGGCGGTATGTCAATGAACGGCGAAACTCGTGTAACGAAGAACAGCTTCCGCTTCCTGCACACGCTCTACAATCTAGGACCTGCACCTGAACCAAACCTGACTGTACTGTGGTCGGAGAAGCTGCCTGAAGGCTTTAAGAAATTCTGTGCAAAAGTATCCATCGAGACGAGCTCGATCCAATACGAAAACGATGATCTGATGCGTCCGATTTATGGCGAAGACTACGGTATTGCTTGCTGTGTATCCGCTATGCGTATCGGTAAGCAAATGCAGTTCTTCGGAGCACGTGCAAACTTGGCTAAAGCACTTTTGTATGCTATTAACGGCGGCCGTGATGAAAAATCCGGTGTTCAAGTTGGTCCTGAGTTCCCTGCTATTACTGCAGAGACCCTCGACTATGAAGAAGTTATGAAACGCTTCAAGCCGATGATGGAATGGCTCGCGAAGCTGTACATGAACACGCTGAACGTGATTCACTATATGCATGATAAATATTCCTATGAGCGTATTGAGATGGCGCTGCATGACCGTGATATTCTGCGCACGATGGCATGTGGTATCGCTGGATTGTCGGTAGCTGCTGACTCCTTGAGTGCCATTAAATATGCTAAAGTGAAGCCGGTTCGCAATGAGAATGGCATCGCTGTTGATTTTGAAATCGAGGGCGACTTCCCTTGCTACGGAAACAATGATGACCGAGTTGACAGTATCGCTGTTGAATTGGTTGAGACTTTCATGGGCATGATCCGCAAACATAAAGCTTACCGTGACGCACTGCCAACACAGTCCGTACTGACGATTACTTCGAACGTGGTATACGGTAAGAAGACGGGTACTACTCCAGATGGACGTAAAGCAGGAGAGCCATTTGCACCAGGTGCAAACCCAATGCATGGACGCGACAAAAAAGGTGCGCTTGCTTCCTTGAGTTCGGTAGCGAAACTGCCTTATGAAGACAGCCTGGACGGTATCTCGAACACCTTCTCAATCGTGCCAAAAGCACTCGGTAAAGAAGCTGCTATCCGTGAGACTAACTTGGTAGCAATGATGGATGGTTACTTTGGCAGCAAAGCGCATCATCTGAACGTTAACGTATTTGATCGTGAGCAATTGATGGACGCTATGGAGCATCCAGAAAATTATCCGCAATTGACGATCCGTGTATCGGGTTATGCTGTAAACTTCATTAAACTGACTCGTGAGCAGCAGCTGGATGTCATCAACCGTACTTTCCACGGTTCGATGTAATACGGCCGAAAAAAATATAATTAAATGACCAAACTTTGCTTATGACAAAGCGGATACAGAAAGGATGACATCATATGATTAAAGGCCATGTGCATTCCATAGAAACGTTCGGAACGGTGGACGGTCCGGGTATCCGCTTTGTGCTCTTCATGCAAGGATGCTTGTTAAAATGCCAATACTGTCATAACCCGGATACGTGGGGCTTGAATGAGGGGAAGGAGATGTCGGTGGATGAGGTGCTCTCTGAAATCGAACCCTACCTTCAGTACTATCGTTCTTCCGGTGGCGGACTCACCGTATCAGGCGGAGAGCCGACCCTACAGTTTCCATTCGTTACTCAGGTGTTTAAGGAGGCAAAGCGTCGCTGGAACCTTCACACGACACTGGATAGCAACGGATACAATGAACCGGAGAAGATTCGTGAACTGCTCGAAAATACCGATTTGGTACTGCTCGATCTCAAACACATCAACGATGAGAAGCATATCGAACTGACAGGGAAATCAAATGAGCGTACCTTGAAGATGGCGCGGTGGCTTTCTGATAATGGCCGTAAAATGTGGATCAGACACGTATACGTGCCCGGAATTCATGAGCAGGAAGAAGATTTGCTTGAACTCGGACGTTTCATTGGCACTTTAAACGGTGTAGAGAAATTTGAGATTCTTCCATACCACCAGATGGGTGTGTATAAATGGGAAGCTTTGGGTAAAGCTTATCCACTGGAAGGCGTACCATCTCCGACAGATGAGGAAGTAGCTCGCGCATATCGGTTGATTGAGGAAGGCAGAAGGCAGACACAGATGGTGTAATCAGCTATAAATATTATCATATATGACAAAAACCTTGCTATTTACGGCAAGGTTTTTGTATTTTATTAGAGGATTTTACCCCTCTTTAAGATAATTAACGATCTTACTTAAAATGAAATCGCTTTCTATAATGAAAATGTAAGGAAAACGCCTATTAAATTTATAAACACTTCGGCAGGTCAAAACAATGAGGAAAAAGGGTCATCTCCCAGATTCGTAAGAAGTAATCTAATAGAATCAACTCCGAATATCCATTAGTATTTTAATAAAGGATATTTTTTTGCGACGAATTATTTTAAACTAGATTTATATATCCTATAATAAGGATTTTAATACAATATATTACAATGGTGATTTTGATTAAATACAAATAGAAAATGAGGGTGAGCTATGTCTTCTGAATTGAAACGGGAATTATCTTGTATTATTGCTGATAATCATGCTCAATCACGCTCCAAAATAATTGAACAGGTCACAAACTTAGGTCTCTATGTTGTTGACACGCCCGTTTCTGGTGATGGATTAATTGAAAGCGTTGCCAAGTTTATGCCTGACCTGATCATAACTGGTATTTTATTAGATAGAACAGATGGGATAACCGCATGTGAATATATTAAAAGACAAGGATTTAACTCTCCCATTATTATTATTTCTCGATCTACGCTCTCCGCACATTATTCGGCTGCCTTTGAGTTAGATTGTATTGATTATATTAATCTTCCTTTACCTTATGAACGATTTGAAAGAGCGATAATGAAAGCAAAGAAAAAAATTGAACAACGAAAAACGATATCGCTTTTGGAAAAAAACAGCATCAAAAGAATCAAGGTGAAACATCGGTACCATTCGATGGACATTGATGAAAGCTGTATTATTTATGTGGAAAAGGTGGATAAAAGAAAATTTGAAATTTGTCTCACGGAAGGAAGAATAGTTGAAACAAGTTCCAATTTGGAGCAAATTCAAGCAGAGTGTTCAGCATCTATCATGAGGCCTCATCGCAGTTTTTTGGTTAATTTAGATCATATTAGAATGGTTATACCTGACCCCATAATCCAAGGAAATTACCTCATTGTGTATCCTACTTTTGCTAAGAATATCCCTTTAACTCGTCGAAATTACGAACAGTTTGTACATCTTACTCGCAATAAACTCTAAAGAGTGCTCATATATCAATATCGAGCCTATTAGTCCAGTTCAATTACCTAATAGGACAAATATATCGCCTTTTAGACCCATAACATTACCGTTTAATCCCTGACTATACACATAATGCTTCATTCCTTTTATAGTAAAATATGATAGGAGGGAAATTGGCATGAAGCTTCAACATCATCTTAATTTAATGACAGGTGACAATACAATTGAGAATTTAGATCAAACATTCTACTCTTCATCAAATATCCATTATATTCATAGCGGCGGCATTAGTATTCAGTCAATTGAACCAATCTTGCAAGTTTGCAAGCTATGGCATGATGGTCATAGGTGAATGTGATGGAGCTTACTTTATTTATAAACTTGTTTGTTGGTAATATTTTTTTGAGTACTGGATTCTCGAAATGCTTTAATTTAATTGTGTTTGAAGAAGCAATGACACAGTTTACTAATTTTCGTAATCCCAAATTCATCTGGTTCATATCGCGAGCGGTTGTTGTGATGGAAATCAGTTGTGGTGGCTTATTAATTTGTTCGATTTTTTACAAGGTAGCAGCGATCCTATTAATGGTCTTGTTAGCTATATTCTCAGTATTGATTGTATTCCATCTTAACAAAAAAACGAATCTTACATGTCACTGTGGCGGAGCTTTAGGAAATGAAGCAATTCATATTGGAATACCCGTAAGGAATCTAATTTTAATTATTGGCTTATTATTTGCTATAATCGCTCCTGAAATACCGTTTATCCTTCAACTATGGTTTGAAATAGAGCACTTGAAAATATGGTTGCTAACTGAATTGCTTGTGTTATGTTTACTGGTGACTTATTATTTTAGTTTAAAATTGAACGCGCTTACAAGGGGTTAGATTTAGTTGAACCAGAACACAAAAAGTGTGGTGTTGATACTTGGAATGGATAGTAGGGGTCAATTTAACAATTTCGTCGCTGTTATTGTTTTGTTTTATATATTTTACGTTAAGGTCAGTGCGATGGCTTAAAGCATCAATCCAAAGGATAGAGTCGAACATGTTGCTAAGTTCGTCTACGTCTATACCTAGTTTACCTACCCCCGCGCATTATGGTTTACGAGAAGATGCAATTTTTCCAGAGTTACAAGTGTTGGACATGGACACACAGCAGCCGATGACATTTGAGCTTAGTAATTCGAGGGAATCTGTTGTACTTATAACCTTACTTGGATGTCAATCATGTGAACAAACTTTAAAGCAGATGAAAATGTATAATTTTAACGCCTTTGAATTTGACATGATTGTTCTCACTTTCCTCTATCCTGGTGTGTATTATGCTGATGATAAAATTGCTAGACATGATGCATTCCTCAAGGAACTAACAGTTAGTAAAAAGTATATCGTGCTTGAAGAGACTATAAATCAATTGGAGATAACTTCTTTTCCGACGTTAATGCGAATAACTCCAGATGGTAAGGTTATTGGTACATATTTGGCCGATGCTCATCAAATTGCTCCCCATTTTCAATCATCTGACACTAATATAGCTTCATAAGGGAATGAACTCTATGAAAGGAGGTGAGATAAATGGCTTGTGTATATGATCAAACTTGCTGGGGAAACGGTGGTCCACCACTAAGAGATGATAAAACAGGAAAATGCTGCCCGAACTAATACGTGATCTTTATATCCTAAGTATTAAAATAAGAAATAGAACTCGATTTCCGATCTCGGGTTCTATTTTTATTTGAATTTATAATAGGAGAACATAGGCATGAAAAAAAACCTTCATAATTTGTTTTGCATGATTGTTATGCTAAAGCCCCTATTCTCCTGGAAAGTATATTTATTTGTAATTATTTCGGGGGGGCTTGCATTTTTACCTAACATACAATTAATTGTTACAGAACGTATAGGTAATGCATTACCGTCTTCTATTCAACAGGGGCAATTTGGTGAACTCATCGTTCTTTTGGTTGTTCAAGCGGGGATTTTTGCATTAATTCAAATCTTTATAGCTGGTAACAGAATGATCGAGAAACAGTTAAACAGCCAATTTAAATGTTATTTGCAAGAAGTGGTTCATAAAAAAATGTCAAAAGTTAAAATCTCGCTACTTGAAAGAGCGGATGTACATAATCAAATGATGACTTTATCAAGCACGCTACCTAGTCTGGGCTTTCCTTTATTGATGAATTTATTTAACTTGGCAAAATCAGTTTTATCGATTTCTGTAATGCTTTATGTGATGCGTAACATTCATGGCTCAGTGCTTATCATTATTGCAGCTGTAAGTTTCTTAAATGTATTTATTGTACGTAAATATTATCATAGACAATTGCAAATTTATGTGCAGGCGAGTGAAGATTCTAGGAAGGCTGAGTATTTATCGGGACTATTGACGGATCGCGAACTGGCAAGTGAAGTAAGAATGTTTCAGTTAAATCAATTTATTATATCTAGATGGAAAACACTATTTATAAGCGTGGAAAAATTACAAGTTCAATTCAAAAATAAACAAGAATTGTTATACGGTTCGTTACAAATTTTAACCCAAGTATTACAATTGGTGATGCTTGTCATTTTAGTGCTATTCACTTCGTTTACGATCGGTACCTATTTGTTAGTCACGCAAGGACTCTTGCACTTGCAGAATACGGCTCATGAATTGGTGGAATCTTTTAATCGGCTACAAGAAACATCCATTTACTTACCGTCTTTTTTCAAAGTATTACAATTAGATGAGGAAGCAGAAGAACCACATTTAATTCAGTTCCAAGGCTTGAATCACGAAATAAAAATACAAAATATGTCGTTTAAATATCCCAATTCTGAACGCAATGTGTTGCAACAAATTGACATGACTATACATGTAGGGGAGAAAGTAGCGATTGTTGGACATAATGGTTCGGGGAAAACTACATTGGTGAAATGTTTGCTCGGATTGTATGATCACTATGAAGGAGAAATTGTTATCGACGGTGTGTCGCTGCAAAATTATGATAAAAATTCGCTTCGCGAGCATATAGCTGTGTTGCTGCAAAACTATGGGAAATATCCAATGTCTGTGCAAGAGAACATATGGCTTAGTGAAGAGGGAGATGGCGACAATAATCAACAACTATGGGATGCTATCCGATTAAGTGATTCGCAGGATTTTATCAATGCTCTACCTGATTTCATGGAGACACAGCTCAATCCTACATTTAGTGATGGGGTCGATTTGTCTGGGGGCCAATGGCAGAAAATTGGTTTAGCTCGTGCCTATTATAAGAATGCTGACATCGTCATTTTGGATGAGCCTACGGCTGCGATTGATCCTTTAGCTGAAGATCGACTTTTTCAAGGGATGCTCACTCATCTGCTGAATAAAACGGCCATTATACTGACGCATAGACTTGGAATTTGCCGCTGGGTAGATAAAATCATTGTAATGGATGGAGGAAGGGTTGTTGAAATAGGTTCCCATGATAAATTAATGGAGGAAGGGACCTATTATAAAGAAATGTACGATAGTCAACTAAAATGGTATGTCAATTGTAAAGCTGCAAAATAACATACAATGTATGAGGACCCGCCAACCTTGTTTGTTATTGTGTGCATGACATGAAGAGCTTACTTGCCAGTCCATGTCAAATTCGGCAAATTTCATTCGGGCACAGTTCACAGTGACAAATGTCCTGCAACATGACCAGATCTTTGATTATAATCATTCTGCTCTTATACTCTAGCGCGTCTTTTTTACGAAGGTCACTGAGCATTCGGTTAACACTCTCACGGGTGGTCCGATCATATTAGACATATCTGTATGCGTAAACGCACATTGAAGATGGCCAGATGGCTTTCGGACAATGGACGTAAGATGTGGGTCAGACACGTTTATGTTCCTGGAATTCATGACCAAGAAGAAGATCTGCTTGAGTTGGGGCGATTCATCGGTACCCTGAATGGCGTGGAGAAATTCGAGATTCTTCCATATCATCAGATACACAAGCTCAAACCGTATAAATCTCGGAATTGTGTTATATTTTTGTTTATATCTGTGACTAGGTTAACAGCTAAAAACCTTGCCATATTGGCAAGATTTTTTAGTTGTTATAGAAGATTTTATCCCTTTCAAAGAATAATGTCGATCTTTATCTATTTGAAACCGCTTTCTATAATAAGTGTATAAACAAATAAATTTTTGGGAGGGTCAAAAAATCATGAAGAAGAAAAGCCTTGCACTGATGATGTCGCTGCTTTTAATTACTTCAGCTTTTGTGTCTGGTTGCGGCGGAAATAAGTCCAGTGAAGAACCGGCTAAAGGAACGGATACACCGCCCGCAGCAAGCAATGAACCATTCGAAATGACGATTCGACACACTCAAGTTGGCGATGCTAAGAAATTCAGACTGGCTTTACTTCAGGAAGTCGTGAAGAAGACTGAGGAGGCGGTACCGGGACTCAAGCTTAATCTGGACGCGGTTGACTCCGAAGTAAACCGTAAAGAAAAGCTGAGAGGCGAGATGGCTTCTGGCAAACCACCAGAAATTTTTGACGTGTTTGGTAGCCCTGATGCTGGAGTGTATGCGAAGGAAGGCCTAATGCTGGACATTACACCAATCATTGAGGAACTCGGTATTAAAGATAAATTTACGACCGTTACGACCCTTGATCCATTTACTCGTGAAGGTAAAGTTTATGGTTTGCCAATCGGTGCTTCAATTGAGGGGATCTTCTACAATAAAGAATATTTTGATCAAAAAGGGTTAACGGTTCCTAAATCGCTTGCTGAACTCGAGAGCATCGCAGAAAAGATTAAAGCTGACGGCAAAATCCCTTTTGCACAGTCATCTAAAGATGCTTGGATACCATTAATGACAACCAATAATCTGTGGGCTTATTATGCAGGACCTGAAATTACATATGGCTTTAAGACAGGCGAGAGCAAATGGACAGATCCTAAGGTTGTTGAAGGCGTGAAGAAGCATCAGGAATGGGTTCAGAAAGGGTACTACAAGAAAGGCGAGCTTGGATTTGAATATGCGGACATGAGAAACCAGATTATTTCTGGCGAAGCGATCATGATGATGGATGGTTCTTGGGCAAATAGCGTATTTAGAGACCCGAAACAAGCTGGCGATATGGTGGGTAAGATCGGATTCTTCAACTTGCCTCCAGTGAATGAGGGAGATCCCGTTATTGTTATGCTGGATGCGAACAATGGATATGGCTTCTCTGCTTCAATTCAAGAGGATCCAAGAAAGATGGCAGCAGTTAAAGAATTCATCAAAAATATGTGGACCGATGAAATGCAGCTTCGTGGTTTGAAGGAAGATGGCGTACTGCCGGCCATGAAGATGGATGTTGCAACGATGAACTCCACTTCCGATGATGCGATTATGCAGGATATTTTCAAGGCGGTCAACGAAATCGACAAATCCTTCCCTGCATTTGATGCTTTGGTTCAAGCAAGCGTGAATACAGCACTAAGCCTTGGAATTCAGCAGGTTATCGGTGGAGAGATAGATGCTGAGCAAATGCTTAAGAACGTGCAGGCGGCTCAAGATGCGGCTAATGAGTCCGAAGGAGAATAGATATATCAAAGTTTAGATGATAAGGGCGCCACCCGCTGGAAACATGGGGGTGCCCTTTCTTCTAAGCATTAGACACAGACTACGGAGGTTACCATGAATAAAGCGCTGAGAAACCCTCTGATTTACATCCTGTTTGTTCTGCCGGCATTCATACTGTTCTTAGCTTTTTTTATTTACCCCATCTACACAGCGATTGATAACAGTTTTACGAGTTGGAATGGGATATCCAAGGATGTTAAGTATATCGGTTTTGATAATTATACCAAAGCTTTTGAAGACATTTCATTTTGGAAATCGGTTAAAAACAATCTGTATTTTATTTTGTTTTCATGCTTTATCCAAGTTCCAGTTATTATTTTCTTTTCACTGCTTATCGCCAATGTTAAAAAGCTGAAGGGGCTATACAAAACAGCAGTTTTTGCTCCATCCATCATGTCCACCGCCGTAATCGGCATTCTGTGGGGGTTCATTTACAATCCGGATTTTGGCTTAATGAATGAAATTTTGGGATTGTTTGGTGTAGAACCGATCTACTGGCTGTCCGAGAAGAAATGGGCTATGATCTCGATTTTGATAACTAACGCCTGGCAGTGGACCGGATTTTATATCGTTATGGTGCTTGCCGCGATTATTTCCATACCTAAAGAATTGGATGAGGCTGCTGCGATCGATGGTGCAACCGGATTTCAGCGGGCCCGTAAAATTACGCTTCCGCTCATCATGCCGATTATTTCCGTTGTCATCATGCTCTCGATCGCAGGGGCTATGAAAGCGGCGGATATCGTGCTCGTCATGACCAAAGGCGGTCCTGCGGGTTCTACAGATGTCATGGCAACTTATATGATCCGTTATGCGATTACGAGCTTCCAGCATGGCTTCGGTAATACCATTGCCGTATTGATCTTTATATTTACCATTCTCGTAACCGTCGCTTACCAACTTCTGATAGCAAGACGAAATGAAAGGATTGAATACTGATGAGACCAGTCAAAAAATTGATCCCGCACATTTTTCTAATGGCTTACATGCTCGTCATATTATATCCTTTTCTGTTCGTTCTTTTTTCTTCAGTTAAAACAGATAATCAGGCGATCGCTTCAAATCCGTTCGGATTACCAGAAACATTCATGCTAGACAACTATGTGAATGCATGGGTGAACGCCAAAATAAGCACCTATTTCTTAAACAGCTTGTATATTGGAATACTGTCTGCTTGTTTATCGATTCTGTTTGCAGCAATGCTGGCCTTTGCAGTCACGCGAATGAGATATAACCGCATCAGCGCTATTATTTTTCAGCTCATTCTGATTGGTATGCTCATTCCAAATAATTCACTGCTGCTACCAATTTATGGCATAATGAAAAAATTGGATATTCTGAACACCCATATGGCACTCATTCTGCCTTATATCGCCAATGCCATACCATTCTCTGTCATTATTCTCGCGGCATTCATGCGTTCCATTCCGGGAGAAATTGAAGAAGCAGCTGTGATTGATGGATTGAGGTCAGGAGGTTTGTTTGCTAAAATTATATTACCTCTAACTGTTCCGGCCATCGTTACGGTGTTCATTATTAACTTCCTCGGCAATTGGAACGAGTTCCTATTAGCCAACTACTTTATATCCAACGATGAACTGAGAACATTGCCTGTCGGTATGGTCGGATTCCGGGATGCTTATAACACGAACTACGCGCAGATGTCTGCTGGAATTGTGTTCAGTGTCATGCCGGTCCTGATCATTTATGCTATCCTTCAAGAGAAAATTATTGAGGGCGTTACCGCCGGCAGCGTAAAGGGATAACTTATGATGAAATAGGAGCTTGTGTATGAACCTGAGGAACAAGTTATTCACGGCTTTTTTGGGACTAATAATCATTCCTTTGCTTGTACTGGGTTTGTTCACTTTCTTCGTAACTTATAATTCTATCGAGAAAAAATACAGTCAACAGGCAGAGTATTCCTTAAAGGCAATCAGTTACAGCATACTGAATGTATTTGATGAGATGGAAAACGTGACCGATACGGGGATCGTATCTTCGGTATTTACAACAGCATTAAAAGCTGACGATCCCGCTTCTCAGGACTTTATTACCAATGCAGAGCAGTTGAATCTGAATGCGAGTCAGCGGAATTTCCGTAACATGTTATATAATCACCCGGCGATCAGTTATGCATTTTTGTACAATATGAACAAAAGATCGAGCCATGTTCCGATCTTCACCAAGGAGGACTTTGGTGCGATGCCGTTCATTGATTTCCAAAAAAGCCACTTCTATGAGGAAGTGGTTAAACTGAACGGCGTCCCCAAGTGGATCGCACCGCATGAATACCCGGAGTTAACCGGAGAAGAATCTGTATTTACGCAAATCCGTCTTGTGAAAAACATGGAAACGTTTCGCAAAGAGGGAATTCTCGTTGTTCAGATTAAGCGGCTTGAATTTGAACGGATTTTTCGGAATTTAACGCTGCCGAACAATATTCAGGATACGTCATTTTTACTTGTCAATGATGAAGGGTTGATTCTGTTTGATCCGAAGGAACACAGCGACGGGCAAAATATGAACGCTTTCATGGATAGAGGGATCGATTACGGTTCAGAGTATCAGAGCTTTAAATCCAAGTTTGACGGCGAAGAGAGCGTCATTTCGATTCATAAGCTGGAAGGTTATCCTTGGAGTCTGGTTTCTGTAACGAACTGGGCCTCCCTCTCTCAGGAGGTTACCTCATTCGCCAAGTGGTTTATCGTCATTCTCGGTCTCTGCCTTGTTACCGCAGTTGCGTTCAATAAATTTTTCATGAACCGTATTACCGGCACAATTGCGATTATTGTTCGCTTTATGCGGCGTGTGGAAGACGGAGATTTAAGCGCCAGAGTAGAAGAGAAGGGGGAGGACGAGCTGCTTCTCTTGTCCAGGGGCTTTAATGATCTTATGGATCGGATCAACCGGCTGTTCGATCAGATTCGCGATGAACAGCGCTTGAAGACGGAGGCGCATATGCGGGTACTGCAGGCTCAGATTAAGCCGCACTTCCTATTTAATACACTGGAGTCCATTAATGTCCTTGCTGTCCAGAATGAGGGTCGCAAAGTCAGTGAGATGGTATGCCGTCTAGCCAGTATTTTACGGATCAGCATTCAGGACAGGGAAGAAATTACACTTGAAGAAGAGATCAAGCATCTGAAAAGCTACTTGGAGATTCAGAAGTTCCGTTTCGAAGACGTGTTCGACTACGAAATTGAGATTCCAAAAGAATTGTTATCCTGTCGTATCATGAAGCTGACACTTCAGCCGCTGGTAGAGAACAGCATTCAGCACGGTTTTGAAGGTATTGATTACAGAGGCATGATCGTTATCAAGGCATGGAGTGAGCGCGGCAATCTGATTGTACATGTAGAGGATAACGGGCTTGGTATGACTCCCAAGCAACTCTCATTGTTTGAATATATGGTGCCGGAAGAGAAGGAGTCACCGCAATCAGGAGAGGGAAATTTAAAACTTAATCAGGAGCGGCGCGGACTTGGGTTGCGGAGTGTTGCCGATCGGATTCGAATCCAGTATGGAGACGTCTACGGATTGTTTATATGCTCAAGCCAGCCTGGAGGTACGGTTATACATTGTGTCATACCCAATTACGGTGGGGGGGAAGGACAGCATGCTTAAAGTTCTGCTGGTGGATGATGAAGCACCTATTCTAAACAATCTCAACAAGGTCATACCCTGGAAGGACATAGGTATGGAAGTAATCGGATTGGCCCGAAGCGGTATGGAGGCTATGGCGCTTGCTGAAGAGAATGATCCGGATCTGGTTTTATGTGATATCCGTATGCCGGTGATGGATGGACTAACGTTTATTACGAAATTAAGAGAAAATGGAAGCGACGCTGAAATTTTTTTGTTGACTGGCTATCAGGAGTTTGAGTATGCCCGGGAGGCGATTAAACTCCGTGTGAAAGATTACATCAGCAAGCCGATACATTATTTTGAGTTAGAGGATCGGATCCGGGAGATCGGTGAAGAAATCCGCAAAAAGAGAGTAAAAGAGAAATATTTCAGTACAGTTTCTCTTATCGACAGCGAACCGAATCCCGATTCGGTAAAAAAGGCTCCGGAACAGCTGATGACAGCCGCCTTGGATTATATTAACACCCAATTGGGTGCGGATTTGGGCATTGAAGAATTATCGGACTACCTTGGAATCAGCTCCAGTTATTTTTGTCTGTTGTTCAAAAACCATGTGGGTATTACTTTTGTCGAGTACCTCACCAAACAGCGCATGGAAGCAGCCAAGTTCCTTCTCACCAACAGTGACAAAAATATTGCTCAGATCGGAGCATTTGTCGGGTATCATGAGCGTCGTTATTTTACTAAAGTGTTCCAAAAAGCGACGGGGATGACACCTTCAGAGTTCCGGGAGGTATGCGGCGGTTCCTCGGTGTTGTAAGATGTGTATAGCAAGATCTGCTAAATAATTTAGAAGGTAGGTTTGTATGATATGGACTGGAAAGTATCGGGTTTAACCCTGGAACAAAAGATTGGACAGATGTTTATTTGTGGTTTTGATGCACTCACACCTAATGACCACGCAAAAAAGCTGATTCAAGATTATCATGTAGGCGGGATCGTGTACTTCCGAAGAAACGTACAAAAGTTATCCCAGCTTTCGGAGCTTTCCTCATCACTTCAGGATTTAGCAGCATCCAGTGGTGGGCCTCCACTTATCGTGGCGATTGATCAGGAAGGCGGTATGGTAGCGAGGATAGATCATGAAGGTATTAGCCGGATTCCTGGAAATATGGCACTGGGAGCTACAGGAAGTAAGGAATATACCTACCAGGTTGGAAAAATAGGTGCCAAGGAGCTTCGTGCATTGGGGATCAACATGAACTTTGCTCCGTGTCTTGATGTGAACAACAATCCAATGAACCCTGTTATCGGAGTCCGTTCATTTGGAGAAGATCCTCAGGCCGTAGCTGTTCACGGAGTGGCTGCTATTAAGGGCTATCAGGAAGAAGGAGTCTCAGCAACGGCAAAGCATTTTCCAGGTCATGGGGATACGAGTGTAGATTCCCACTTGGGGTTGGCCTCCGTTCCTCATGAGCGTGCACGGCTGGATCAGGTGGAGCTGTATCCGTTCAAGAAAGCGATAGAAGATGAGGTTGACGCTATTATGACTGCACATGTCAGCTTCCCGGCTATTGAACCGGACGACGGAATCCCGGCAACTCTGTCTCATGCGGTGCTTACTGGTTTGCTTCGGGAAGAGATGCGTTTTCAAGGTCTGATCATTACGGACTGTCTGGAAATGCATGCGATTGCAAAAGAATTTGGCATACCCGAGGGGGCTATCCGCTCTATAGAGGCTGGAGCGGATTGCGTATTGGTCAGTCACACGTTGAAGGATCAGGAAGCCGCTATCCGGGCTGTAGCGGATGCGGTGCGCAGCGGACGGATTTCAGAGGATCGAATTGATGCGTCTGTTGAACGTATATTGACCCTTAAGGCGAGAAACGCTCATACGGTGCGTAACCTGCCGGCCGTAGATTTTGCCTCATTAAGCCAAGAAGCTAAAGGGCTGTTGTCCGAAATCGCAGGTAAAGGGATTACGCTGGTCCGTGATCATGATCAGCTGCCATTAAATCAAGATGAGTCCGTGCTGGTATATTGGCCGGAGCTGCTTCGTGCCACCCAGGTGGATGAAGCTTGGAGCCGTTCCTTCACACTAGGTGACGCACTTAACGGCCGTAGCGGACGGATTGAGGAAATTCGTATCGGAACAGATTTGTCGGATGAAGAAGTTGACGCAGCAGTTCAGGAGGCAGGACGCTTTAAGCAGGTAGTCGTCGCGACCTACACATCAGAGAGTAGGCTTCCCGAAGGACAGCGGAAACTGGTGGAGAAGCTGCTGCAGCTGGATGGGGTAAAACTGATTGTGGCTTCAACCCGTAATCCTTATGATTTGAATGACCTCCCTAATATACCAACCTACTTGTGCTGTTATGAAAATACACCATATTATATGGATGCTTTAGCCGGGGTTTTATATGGGGAAGTGAAGCCGGAAGGCCGTCTTCCAGTCAGTCTTAGTGACAAGTATCTATCCGGTTCGAAGGCATAATATATTTTTTTATTTTTCATACGTTTTCAGAGGTCGGGAGTCCTGCTCAGGCAGGAGAAATACCGGCCTCTTCTTTTTTGCCAGAAAAATAGCAACTTTTGTCGGGACTTGGCGTCTAATAGTATGTCTGTTTAGAAAGAGAGATTCAGAATAACATAGGAGTAAGGAGCAGAGCATGAACTTTAAGAGAATGTCTATCATCACTGTACTCGCAGTGGCACAAGTGTCAACGGTTGTACCTGTGAGTGCTCAGTCTTCTGCTGACATCGTACCCGGTCAAGTTATGGTTCAATCCGAGGCTGCGAACAGCGGAAATGTAGAACAGCAGCAATCTCAAGAATTGTTACAGCAAAGAGCTTTAGCCTCGGAACCTGTAACGAGCCCATCGTTGACGCCAGATAACTCAGTACCCTTAGAAGAATCGTCACCTGAGAAGAGCACCGATACCGATCTTAACGATCCGGATTCTGTTCAATCAAACGGTGATGAAAGCGGGAAGATTGACGATACCCAATCTCCATCAGAATCTATACCGGATGACGAATCAGTAACTGAAGAAGCAGAGAAGAATGAAGAAGATCAAGTGGGAACACAAGACGATCAGTCCCCGAATACGGAAGATAAATCAAAATCTGTAAATTCTTCCGTTAATGAGCTTATATTGCTCATGAACAGTGCCGATATGTACCACAACGGCAAGCATTATAAGGCAGCTCAACCGATGGCTGTGAAAAATGGTGTATCGTACATTTCCATCCGTGCGATGGTTGAACGTGTTGGTCTGAAGCTTTCATATAATAATACCACCAAAGAAACCATCATTATGAAAGACGGAAATGAACTACGTTTTAAAACGAATAGCAGCACTTATAAAGTTAACGGCGAGTCCCGGACGATGAAGGGCCCTTCTTATCAGTACAACAATACGTTTATGGTTCCTCTCACTTCCATCACACAGGCTCTTGGTATTCCATATAAAGTAAACCAGCCTGAGAAGAAAGTCATATTAGATTTGTCCGGCATCAACGGCAATGACAATGGAAGCGGTTCTGGAGGCGGATCTGTAGATCCTAAACCGCCGATTAATAATGAGCCAGGCCTTATTTTGATGATGAACAGTGACAAAATGTATCATAATGGAAAGCTGTATATAGCGGGACAGCCGATGGCTGTGAAGAGCGGTGTATCCTATGTAGCGATTCGTTCCTTGGTTGAGCGCATTGGCCTAAGGCTTACCTATGACAGCAAAACCAAAGAAACGGTCATTATTCGCGGATCCTATGAACTGCGGTTTAAGACAGACAGTAAGTACTATACAGTGAACGGTGTTAAGACCAGCATGAAAGGTGCTGCTTATCAGACCAATAACGTGTTTATGGTTCCGCTGACGTCCATTACACAAGCACTTGATATTCCTTACAAAGTGGATCAAGCTAACAAGCGCATCATTCTTAACTTGGGCACCAAGCCGGTTGCTACGTTTACTGTAGAGAACGATGAGATTTTTGCTGGAAAGACAAAGGTTAAATACAAGACGAATGCTTACTCCCCTAACGGGCTTCAGATCGTTAACGAGAAGTGGGAAGGCCGAGAGGACATATTTGCTGAGCCAGGTACGAGAACAATAACTTATTACGTACAGGATTCAAGCGGAGAATGGAGTGATCCGTATTCGGTGACCATTAAGGTGTTGGCCCCGAACGAACCGCCGGTAGCGATGTTCACTACGGATAAGGAAGAATATAAAATGGGTGAAAAAATCACCTATATTGATCAAAGTACAGACGATGAGAATGCGATTGTGAAGTGGGACTGGGACAATAATGCTTTAGCATTTTTTTCACCGGGACCAGCAACAATCGGATTAACGGTAACAGACAAGCATGGTGCGACGAGCTATTATGAGAAAACGATCATCATTAATGGTGAAACCTTTTACACCCGGGATGAATTCAATCAATTGTTCACCGAGATTGGTGAGAAATATATTTTTAACGGCGCAAATGTACCTTCCATGGATCTAGTTCCGTATACAAGAACTTCTGAGCCAAGAATGCTTATCCGCAGCAACAGCCCGGAGAGGGTTTATACAGAAGGCGTTGTATACCGGGAGACTGGTGTCGGGGCCACACGATTTATGATTCATCACCTGAATGAAACCGGTAAAAATGTAAAAATGTATGTCGTAGCCACAAACATCAATGACACACGAGCATCATTGACAACAGAAAACGTCGGTTTCGGTGGTCCGATTAACATTCCGACGGCTACTGGTAAAGCGTCCGTTCAGAGATATTTCGAATCAATGCAGAGCGGTAAAGATTATCAGACGATTACACTCCAGCCTGGTGAAAGTAAAGTTATATTGAAAGAGTTAAGTGCTCAATCAATGAAAAATGATCAGGTTATATCTATGTTCGCCGATCTTTATACCGATTCACCGATTCGATATAATATTGTCATGATCGAAGAAAACAAAGATCCGATTCAAAAACTGCCTTTCTTGAAGTTGCATCCGAGTGATGGAATCCACAACCGTGGCACGTATCCGGATTCAACTCGTTTGATTGAATCAAACGAGCTAGTTGGCAATACACCTGCACGTATATCGATTGCAGATAAAGTGAATGATCCGAATCTGACCGGATACGATGGCATTACCGGATATGAAACGTCCAATGCAGGTAATTTCGGCGTCGTTTACCGCATCAAAATGAACCGTGTAGCGCCGAATACTTTGATCTCATTTAATCCGCGCGGAGGAAAGTATATGGGCGTGATTATGGTCAATGGCAATATTATAGGTGCGCCAAGTTCTGGCGCCGCATCCGCTCCTAACGAAGCTAGTGTTTTATTTCGTACAGGCCAATATGAGCAGTCGGTAGAGATCTTGTTTACAGCTGCCCCAGGCAGCAGCTTGCCGATTAGTCTTCTGTTCACGCCGTTGCCGGAACTGAAATCGAATTAAGCAGATCCTGCGTTAATGAATAGTGTCCCCCGGGTTTCCGCAGAAGCGGAGGCAAACGGGGGCTATTTATTTTAAGGGATAAGAAAGTGCTCCATGTGATCGGTTTTGGGTACGATGCTGTGCCTGATTCGTTTGACGAGGCGGATTTTTTCATGCATTATTAGAAGAAGATAGTTTATGACATTTACGTTATACAGGAGGCTAACTGCGTATGCTGACGACGGAACAGATCATAGACGGTATGTCCGAGAACGGGCTGCGCATCACCGATCAGCGCAAAACGCTTGCCAAATTGTTTGGAGAGCATCCCGGGTATTTAACGGCCAAGGATGTGTATGAATATATGGGCAAAAAATACAGCGGCCTCAGCTTTGATACGGTGTACCGCAATCTTAGAGTGTTGTATGAACTCGGTGTCCTGGAGCAGGTTGTGTTTGAAGAAGGAATCAAATTTAGAGCACGCTGCAGTGAGGATCACCATCATCATCACGTGATTTGCCTGCAGTGTCAGAAGACCTACCCGATCAAATTCTGCCCTATGCAGGTGACAGATGGGCCGAAGGACTTTCAGGTGGTGCAGCACAAATTTGAAGTATTCGGATACTGTAAAGACTGTGTAAATGACAATACGATAACGAAAAAGCGTCCCTTAACACAAAGCCATGCATCATGCGGTGGCGGGAAGCCGGAATCCACATTATGAGTAAGTTGACGGCCAGACGCGTAGTTCAGGTGCCGATTCATATATACCGCAAATGTATTTCGCCTTTGAAACCGGCTACATGCCGATTCTATCCTACTTGCTCTGCCTACGCTCTGGAAGCCCTCGAAGTGCATGGAGCACTGAAGGGATCATGGCTCGCTGCAAAGCGGATTGCCCGGTGTCATCCATTTAATCTAGGCGGAATTGATCTGGTTCCCCCTCGAAAAGGTTCTCCGAAGGATATGGAAGTCCAGGAGTGATTACAGGCAGCCTTGACACTCTACGGGTTCGTTGATTATATTGAAGTTATATAAAGTATTTCCGAGGAAGAGATAAGTACGAAAGGCATGCCTTGTACAGAGAGCCGGGGTAGCTGCAAACCGGTCTGGGCGTATTTCGGAATATGGTCTTGGAGGAACCGCTTTTGAGCGATCCAGTATTCTCTGGCGTAAAGGAGCGGCGTGATCCAGCGTTAATGGACGGTCGTTCTTTCTTTAGAGATGACCGGTGAGCCTGGAATCCGTAAGGGTACAGGGAAATTGGGTGGTAACACGTGAGAACAACTCTCGTCCCATAGGGGCGGGGGTTTTTTGTTGTATTTTCACGTTCCAAAATCGATCACTAATCAGTGAAAAGGATGGTATGAATCATGACTGAAAAGAAGACGTTTTACATTACAACCCCAATCTATTATCCAAGCGACAAGCTCCATATCGGTCACGCTTACACGACCGTAGCTGGCGATGCTTTGGCTCGCTACAAACGGTTACGTGGATATGATGTCCGCTATCTGACTGGTACAGATGAGCACGGTCAGAAGATCGAGCGCAAAGCGGCGGAAGCCGGAAAGACGCCGCAGCAATTCGTTGATGACATTGTTGCGGGAATTAAGGATTTATGGAAGAAGCTCGACATCTCGAACGAGGATTTTATCCGCACAACGGAAAAGCGCCATACGCAGGTTGTCCAGGATGTGTTCGAACGTCTTCTGGAGCAGGGTGATATTTATAAAGGCGATTATGAGGGATGGTACTGTACACCTTGTGAGTCGTTCTTCCTGGAGCGTCAGCTGGTGAACGGTAACTGCCCGGACTGCGGCAGACCGGTCGAGCTGGTTAAAGAAGAAAGCTATTTCTTCCGGATGAGCAAGTACGTAGACCGTCTACTTCAGTTCTATGATGAGAATCCGGATTTCATTCAGCCGCTCTCCCGTAAGAACGAAATGATCAACAACTTCATCAAGCCGGGCCTCGAGGATCTGGCCGTATCACGTACTACCTATGAGTGGGGAGTTAAGGTGAAGAGCGATCCGAAACATGTGATTTATGTATGGATCGATGCGCTTTTGAATTATATTACCGCGCTAGGATACGGAACTGAGAACAGTTCGTTGTGTGACAAATACTGGCCTGCTGACGTACATTTGATGAGCAAAGAAATCGTCCGGTTCCATACGATCTACTGGCCGATTATTCTGATGGCTCTGGATGTGCCGCTTCCGAAAAAGGTGTTCGCACACGGCTGGCTTCTCATGAAAGATGGAAAAATGTCGAAGTCTAAAGGCAATGTTGTCGATCCGGTCACCATGATTGACCGATATGGGCTTGATGCGCTTCGCTACTACTTGCTGCGCGAAGTTCCATTTGGTGCGGACGGCACTTTTACACCGGAAAGCTTCGTGGAACGCGTTAATTCCGATCTGGCCAACGATCTCGGCAATCTGCTGAATCGTACTGTGGCGATGGTTGATAAATACTTTGACGGAGAAGTACCTGCTTTCAAAGCAGGTGTAACCGCATTTGATGCTGCTATCGAAGAAGCAGCGAAGGCTGTCTATGACAAGGTGGAGGAGTCCATGGAAAACCTGGAATTCTCGGTAGCACTGACAGCGATCGGACAATTCGTGAGCCGCAGCAACAAGTATATTGATGAAACACAGCCGTGGGGACTTGCTAAAGATGACAGCAAACGCGAAGAGCTTGCTTCTGTCATGAGCCACTTGGTCGAGTCTCTCCGGGTTGCTTCGATCATGCTGCAGCCGTTCCTTACCCGCACGCCGCTTAAAATTTGGCAACAGCTTGGAATACAGGAAGGTGAACTGACCACTTGGGAGAGCGGACGTCAGTTGGGAAGTATTCCTGTTGGAACGAAGCTTGTAAAAGGAGAGCCGATCTTCCCACGTCTGGATGTTGAACAGGAGGTTGCTTATATCGTTGAGGCGATGACTGGAGGTGCCAAGGCTTCCGAAGAGGCAGTGAAATCTGAAGTCTCCGTTGATCTGGATGAAGAGATTGAGTATAAAGAAGAGATTGGAATCGAGGATTTTGCAAAGGTCGAACTTCGCGTAGCTCAGGTTCTCTCAGCCGAGCCGGTAAAAAAAGCAGACAAGCTGCTTAAACTCCAGCTCGATCTCGGCTATGAACAACGGCAGGTCGTCTCCGGCATTGCGAAGTTTTATAAACCGGAAGATCTTGTCGGCCGCAAAGTTATCTGTGTAACGAACCTGAAGCCGGTCAAACTTAGAGGAGAGCTTTCTCAGGGAATGATTTTGGCTGCTTCCAAAGGCAGTGAGCTTACGCTGGCAACGGTACCAGACAGCATGCCAAACGGAGCAATCGTAAAATAAAAAAGCTTCATGAATGCTTACTTTCATAACGGTATACCCTGTTAAAGGGTATGCCGTTTTTGTTCTCTTTTAATCTAGCATCCTTATTCTTAATAGTAATTTTTACGATTAGGTTGACAAGATCTTTAATATACTCTTATAATCTTGTTAGTAATTATTACGATTTAATAGCAGATCGGAGTGCATTAAGAGATGAACAATAGAAGAACAATAGGTTACGGAGCACTAATGCTGGCATTTTTGCTGGTTATTTCAGGCTGCGGAAGTAAATCGGGCGGAATCGTTGAGGATAAAATCAATGTGATGACAACGATTTATCCGATTTATGAATTTACGAAAGAGATTGGTGGAGATGAAGTCAATGTCATCAATCTGCTTCCTGCTGGCGTAGAGCCGCATGACTGGACTCCAAAGAGTCAGGATATCGTTAACACCTCAAAGGCACAGTTGTTTCTGTACAATGGCGCAGGTCTTGAAGGATGGGCTCCAGCCTTTCTGAAGGGGCTGGATAAAAACACGAAGGTGAAGCCGGTGGAGGTTAGCAAGGGAGTTAAGCTGATTTCTTCCGAAGGCGATGATGGTCATGGTCATGGAGATGAGGGAGAAGCTGAAGAGCAGCATGATCACCATGTAGATCCACATACATGGGTCAGTCCGAAGTCTGCTTTAATTATGGCTGAGAATATCCGCAACAGCCTTGTAGAGATCGACCCGGATCATGCTGATAGATATGAGCAACGATACGCTGCACTGAAACAAAAGCTGGAGAAGTTGGATGAATCGTTCTCGTCACAACTGTCCGGTTTGCCTAAACAAGAGATCGTTGTCTCCCATCAGGCGTTTGGCTATTTGGCGAGAGATTACAACCTTGAGCAGTACGCCATCATGGGGTTGTCGCCGGATGCTGAGCCCAGAGCACAAGATCTGGTTAAGTTGACAAAGACGGTTAAAGAGAAAGGTATTCGTTACATTTTCTTTGAAGAGTTAGTTTCTGATAAACTGGCCAAAACCTTGGCTTCCGAGACAGGTGTAGAGACGCTTGTACTTAACCCCGTTGAAGGTTTAACCAAAGAGCAGGAGCAAAAGGGAGATAACTACTTTACGCTGATGGAGAAAAATTTGCAAAATCTTACTAAGGCTTTACAATGAATAAGGATGGACTCAAGAAATTTACTAGAAAGGCGGCCAAGGTATGATACCGGCTTCTCAGGATTGCCACCAATCGATTATACAACTGAAAGATATATCATTCTCTTACCGTGAACAGCAGGTTATTAAAGACCTTGATTTTGCCGTCAAAGAACGTGATTTTGTCGGTATAGTAGGCTCCAACGGAGCCGGTAAAACAACACTACTGCGGATGATTGTCGGCCTTCTGCCTGCCGCCCAGGGCAGCATCGAGCTATTCGGACAGCCGATACGTAAATTCCGTGACTGGGAGCGTATTGGATATGTGCCTCAGAAGAATGCGTTTAACCCTTTATTTCCGGCTACCGTGCGGGAAGTTATTATGTCGGGATTATACAACAGAAAAAATATGTTCCGCCGGGTGAGCCGTCAGCAGCAGCAAAAGTGCGACGATGCGCTTGAGGTTATGCGAATTCAAGACATAGCGGATAAGCGCATAGGCCAGCTGTCAGGTGGGCAGCAGCAGCGTGTATTTCTCGCAAGAGCTCTGATTAACCGTCCTGATCTGCTTATTTTGGATGAGCCCACCATTGGCATTGATGCTGAAACTCAGGCAAGCTTTTTTGAACTGATCACACATATGCATGCTCATCACAACATGACCTTTTTAATGGTCACGCATGATATGGATATGGTTAAGGATTATTTGGGAGCTTCTCCGGTCCAGCAAAACGGTAAAATACAGTTTTTCGTTCGGCATTCACACGAAATTGAGGATTGTGCAGAGCAGGATTTGCAGCACACACTCGTGTAATGAATCTATGTAGAGCACGCAAAGGAGTCGTTATCATTGCTTGATATTATACAAAGTGATTTTTTCCAGCGGGCACTCCTAGGCGGCATTTTGATCGGTTTAACAGCACCGCTTATCGGTATCTTTCTGGTGCTGCGGAGATTGTCCATGATTGGAGATACGCTGTCTCACGTTACAATAGCGGGAGTAGCACTTGGTTTTCTGATCGAGGTATATCCGCTGGCAGCCGGACTTGTGTTTGCTGTAGTGGCTTCATTTGCCATCGAGAAGCTCCGAAAGGCATACAAAAGCTACGCCGAGCTGTCCATCGCGATTATAATGTCTGGAGGTATTGCGCTGGCATCACTCTTTTTCACATTAGGAATGGGCTATAATACAGACGTAATGAGTTATCTATTCGGTAGCATATATACACTCAATACGACGGATCTTTTTATGGTCGGTGGTGTAACGTTAGTTGTGGTCGTGGTCGTCGGACTGTTGTTTAAGGAGTTTTTCCTGCTTAGCTTTGAGGAAGATGCAGCAAGCGTGAGCGGTCTTCCCGTCAAAATGATGAACATGCTAATCACGGTACTTACAGCGTTAGTTGTAAGTACAGCAATCAAAATAGTAGGTGCTCTGCTCGTTTCTGCGCTTCTGACCATTCCGGTTGCCATCAGTCTTCTGCTTGCGAAGAGCTTTCGATCTTCTATTGTGCTGTCAGTCATCATATCGGAGATTGCGGTCATTATGGGGCTTATATTAGCTGGGGTGTTCAATTTGGCACCGGGGGCAACCATTGTTTTGTTGCTAATCGCTTTGCTTACCGTTACACTAGTCGGTAAAAAAGGTTTAGCAACATAAGGGGGATAATGTAATGGATGATATTAATATCTGGATCGCGTTCGCGGCAGGTTTTGCTTCTTTCATATCACCGTGCTGTCTGCCTCTATACCCGTCCTACTTGTCTATTATTACGGGAATGTCAGTTAATGAGCTAAAAACGGAACAGAACCGGAAGGAAGTCCGTAGGCGCACACTAACTCATACGCTTGCGTTCATCCTTGGGTTCTCTGCCGTTTATTATACGCTCGGCTGGGGTGCCGGCAAATTCGGAGAAATATTTGTAGAGTACCAGGATCTGATCCGGCAACTTTCAGCACTTCTTATTATTTTGATGGGTCTAATGCTGTTAGGTATTTTTCAGCCGAAATTTCTGATGAGGGACCGGAAGTTTGATTTCAAATCCAAACCGACCGGATACATAGGTACATTTTTATTTGGAATCGGGTTCGCAGCAGGGTGGTCGCCCTGTGTAGGTCCGATTCTGATGGCCATTATTGCGATGGCTGCAACGGATCCAAGCACATGGTTCCCACTGATTACTTCATATTCTCTAGGCTTTGCTGTACCATTTTTCATTCTTGCATCCTTTATAGGGTCGACCAAGTGGATTCTTAAATACTCGGGAACCATAATGAAAGTCGGCGGTGTGCTGATGATTTTGATGGGTATTCTGCTGTTTACAAACCAAATGTTCAGAATTACGATCTGGCTGCAGTCACTGACACCAGAATGGTTAAGATTTTAAGTAAAGTAATCCATCTTAGCCATTGGAAAATGTTCAAAAATCCGCTCTGTGATAAATTCGCGCAGGGCGGTTTGTTGTTCATTGGGATATACATACTTATATTGACCCCAGCGCCCCCATTTCTGCTTTCGTTTCGCGATATCCATTTCAAGACACCCACAACTAACGTTCTTTTAGCAATGGCAGATTTGTAATCCGGTTATAAGAGGTGGTCGTTCGGTATTCAATGCCCCCACGTTGTCACAAAGTCCATAATTTGTTTGCCTTTTGGATATTCTATTGCTCCGGGTTCAAAATAAACAAGAATGTATATTGTGCTCACACAAAGCGGCTTCAACCCGTGCCAATAATGAGCAGGGTTTTGGACCAGGACTTGCCAAGAGCTCTCTGAAACATGTATCATTACATGTGCAGGTAAAAAGGAAATTAGAGTCACGTAATTTTTAGAAAAGAGGGAAAAAGATGCCGACACCTAGCATGGAGGATTATTTGGAGCGCATCTACAAGCTGATTGACGAGAAGGGATATGCGCGCGTTTCGGATATTGCCGAAGGCTTGGAGGTTCACCCCTCATCCGTCACGAAAATGATTCAGAAGCTTGATAAAGATGAATATTTAATTTACGAAAAATATCGTGGTCTTGTACTGACGAGCAAAGGCAAGAAGATGGGTAAACGGTTAATGGCCCGCCATCAACTGCTCGAAGAGTTCCTTGGCCTGATTGGTGTTCAGGAAGAGAACATTTATAGGGATGTTGAAGGGATCGAGCATCATTTAAGCTGGGATTCCATCACTCGTATTGAAACGCTAGTTGAATTTTTCAAACGTGACGAGAATCGTCTCCAGAAGTTGCGTGACATTCACAACGAGCTAGTCAGCGAATCGTAACAGGGCATCTGTCCACTGGTGACAGATGCTTTTTTTTACTTTACCTGCAAATCTATCATTGCTGGAGGATTTATGGAATGAAATTTCGAAGATGGTTGTTGGTGCTGTTATTGTCGTTATTATGTCTCCCGTCGGTCGTTCCTGCTGCGCAGGCAAAGAGTCCGGGCATCAGCATCTTTCTGGATGGACAAAAGCTAGACAGCGATATTTCTCCATACATATTGCCCAAGGTGAACGTCACCATGGTTCCGACCCGCGTGATCAGCGAAGGATTAGGTGCCTCGGTTAACTGGGATCAGAAATCTAAAACGGTAACTGTAAGTAAAGACGGATTACAACTTGTTATGACCTCGGGACGAACTACCGCTCTCGTTAACGGCTCATCCGTTTCGCTGGATGCTTCCGTGCAGATCAAAAACAGTAGAGTGATGGTGCCGATCCGATTTATAAGCGAAAATTTAGGATTGACGGTGAAATGGAATCAAGCGGCTCAGCAAATATCATTAACCAGTACACAGGTAACTCCTCCGGTGGATCCCGGTATTCCTGTGCCAGATAATGAGAAAATACGAGGCGTTTGGATATCAACGGTATTTAACCTAGACTGGCCTTCAACCAAAAATAATATTCTGAAGCAGCAGAACGAATATACGGCGCTTTTGGACACACTTCAGGATACGGGTATAAATGCGGTGTTCGTTCAGGTTCGACCAGCGGGTGATGCGTTGTATCCCTCCGAGATTGTTCCTTGGTCGAAAGTGTTGACAGGTACGCAAGGAGTTGATCCCGGGTATGATCCTTTAGCATTTATGGTAGAGGAAACACATCGCAGGGGAATGGAGTTTCACGCCTGGTTTAATCCTTTTAGGGCTAACTCAGAAACATCAACGGCTGGATTGGCTCCAAACCACGTCGCGCTGACGCATCCTGAATGGATGATTAAAGTGAACAACCAGTTGATGATTAATCCGGGTATACCTGAAGCCCGCCAGCATATCATTGATACGATTATGGAAGTCGTAAATGGGTACGAAATTGATGGAATTCATTTAGACGATTATTTCTATCCTTCCAACGCAACGATTAATGATGCAGCAACGTACAAAACTTACAATGACGGTTCCTACACAGACATTGGAGACTGGCGCCGTGGCAACATTAATACGTTTGTACAGACTCTTGGAGATAGCATTAACCGTGTCAAGCCTTCCGTTGAGTTCGGTATCAGTCCATTTGGGGTGTGGCGAAACAAATCGGCTGACCCAACAGGATCGGATACGTCGGCCGGAGTGACAGCTTATGACAGCATGTATGCAGATTTACGCACCTGGATTCGTAACGGGTGGATTGATTACATTGCTCCACAAATTTACTGGAGTATGAATTTTACGGCCGCCGATTACGATAAGCTGGTAGATTGGTGGGTAAACGAAGTTAAGGGCACAGATGTAGATCTGCTGATCGGACATGCCGCATATAAAGTGGGAGATCTGAAGCAGGAGAAGAGCTGGCACACTGCTTCTGAAATTATTGCCCAATTACAGTACAACGAACAGTTCAACGAAATAGACGGAAGTATCTTTTTCAGAGCAAAGAACCTTATAAGCAATCCGCTCGGACTTCTTGATCAATTGAAATTATATTATCAATCATAACGTGCAAGTCCTATAGGAATGAATAATCCCCCGCTCACATACATAGTCAATAGACCATGTGAGCGGGGGATTTGCTTATGCATATCAATGCCGTATTTGAGGGCGGTGGAGTTAAAGGGATTTCGTTGGCGGGAGCTGTAAAAGCAGCTGAACTTGCTGGATTCCATTTTAGCAGAGTTGCTGGAACATCTTCAGGCTCTATTGTTGCTGCAGTTTTGGCGGCAGGGTACACAGCAGATGAAATGAAGAAAATTATTGAAGCAACACCTTTTCAATCATTACTGAAGCGAGCACCTTTCTTTAACACCCGAATCATAGGTCCTGCACTTAGGGTACTCATCAAAAAAGGGTTGTACTCGGGTGAAGCTCTGGAAAACTGGATTCGACGAATATTGCTGGATAAAGGAATATTTACGTTTTCTGATATTCCTGCCGGGAAGCTGTACATTGTAGCCTCGGATATTACTAATGGTAAACTTATGGTGCTTCCGGATGATTTGCGTCATTACGGAATTAACCCGTCAACCTTTCCGGTAGCCAAGGCTGTCCGCATGAGCTGTAGCATTCCTTATTTTTTTGATCCTGTCATCTTACGGTTGATTGGAGCACCTGCTCGAGGGAAATCTTTCAGCGAGCAATTCGTTTATGTGGTAGATGGCGGCTTGCTGAGTAATTTTCCGCTTTGGCTGTTTGACCGTCAGTCCAAAGGAGGACCGGAACCTCTACCGGTTGTCGGGTTTCAAATGGTTGGTAAGAACCGAAATGATCCCCATCACATTGACGGGCCTGTCAGCATGCTGACAGCCATGTTTGAAACGATGCTCTCTGCACATGATGAACGTTATATCGAGCAGCAAAATCGGGATCGTACCATCAAAATTCCTACGCTTGGTATTAGCACAACTCATTTCAATCTTTCAACAGCAGAAAGCATGAAGTTGTATGAATCAGGTTTAAAGGCTGGGAAGGAATTTTTCTCCTCGTGGAGACCAGTCAATAAGATATAAAAAACCGTCCGGCTATGCGCGATTAACGCTGCCGGACGGTTTTTGTTCTAATGATATTTGGGTGCGTCATCGGGCGGATCATTCTTTCCTTTCTGACCGTCAATGACCTGAAATGGATACTGTTTCCGCTTCGGTGAAGGGCCGCTACTCTTCCGTGATGTGTTACTTCTGGCTGCCATTTTGGCAGCAGTCTTCTTGGAAGGTTTGATCTTGGGCCGTTGAGTCTTACTGAAACGAGATGGTGGAAACTTATAGAGTATATACACAACTCCTACTACAATCAAAGGAATAAAAAACGCAGGTGTAAACAAATTCAACACAATTCCGAGTGCAGCAAGTGCAATCATGATCCAAAAAATAATGAATTGGATATTCAGCCTTTTCATGGATTACTCATCCTTTCGCGGGATCCAGAACACTTCCTGCCATCGGCTGCTGAACTGTGACTTTTTCATATTGGGCATCCAGCTCACGCATCCGGTTAAAGGAGGCAATGGACACTTCCACTTGATCGTCTGCCGGTTCTTTTGTTGTCAACAGTTGAAGCCAGAGTCCGGGATATCCAAGGAAACGGAGAACTGGAACTTCTCTGAGGGAATTTGTGAGTTTCAAAAATTCAAAGGACACTCCAAGCACAAGGGGCAGAAGAGCAATCCGCTGGATGATGCGTTCTGTCATCGTATCCCAAGGCACTACAGAATAAACGACAACGCCCAGCACGATGGTCATCATCATAAAGCTGCTACCACAACGGTAATGAAGCCGGGTGTGCTTTTGAACATTTTTAACGGTCAGTTCTTCTCCAGCTTCAAATGCCGTAATCACTTTATGCTCCGCACCATGATACTGGAACAACCGCTTGATGACGGGAGTAAGCGATATACCCCATAGATAGGCGAGAAGGAGTATGAGTTTAATGACGCCTTCAACCAGATTATGAAGTACATAATGATCAAATGAGTCACCGAACAAAAAATCTTCTACAAATACAGGAACAAGCGTAAACAAGAGTTTACCAACAATAAAGGAAAGTACGCTGACGGCTGCGACACCGATAATCATGCTGAGACTCCAGCCTGATTCTTCCTTTTCTTTTTGCTGTGCACGTTCTTCTGGTTCCAGAGTGTCATCGGCATAAGCATCGGCAGAGAAATTGAGATGTTTGGAGCCCTTGATGCTCGAATCTATAAGACTGATGATGCCTCGAAGAAGCGGAACTTTTCGGAGCTTGCGAATCCAAGTCTTGTCTTCACGAGGCACCTCAAGAAACTTGATCTCGTTGTTTTTTCTCCGAACAGCCGTGACGTTTACATGTTTGCCGCCGAACATTACACCCTCGATGACGGCTTGACCACCGTAGCTAACCGGAGCTGACTTTTGGGACAACCATTTCACCTTCCTGTCTGATATTAAGAACTTTAATACCATTGTAGCGAATTTTTGAAGTAATTTCTAGTTGGATTAGGCTTACAAGAACGGAGCATAATAATTATGTAAAAAAGAAGTTTCAGATTTTAAGCAAAGCTGTTAGTGCTGAAGGGAGCTCTGTAAAGATGAATCAGACACATGATCGGTCCGAAGGGATCCATACCAACCGTTTTTTCTTCGCATTAGAGCTTGGCTTCTATGCAGGTTTTATCTGGGGAGCAATTCGCTGGATTTTCTATGCCTTTCACTTTAGCTCCATACTTCCGGGGTTCATTCTGGAGCCGTTTTTCAAGCATTCTTTCTTAATAAGCACAGCTGGCCAGGTAGCTGGATGGCTGTCATTTATTGTTCTCTCAGTTATCGCATCACTGGTTTACGTTTATCTTTTTCGAAGAGCCAAGGGGCCTTGGCCGGGGATTGCCTACGGGGTTATATGGTGGGTTGTACTGTTTATTGTACTCGAACCATTTCTGCATTTGACATTGCCCATTAAACGTCTGACCTGGGATACAAACATATCTGAAATATGCCTGTTCCTGCTGTGGGGTCTGTTTATCGGATATACAGTAGCACAGGAATATACGGATGAAAAGCAGCGAGAACCCCAGAAGGTGCAGAGCTGAAGTAAAAAAACTTCTCAAGAAGATGTCGCCTATGGTAAAATAGCATTTGGCTATTTGACGAAAAGGTGGGAAACCCTATGAAATCCATATGGGTGATTAACGGACCGAATTTGAACCTGCTGGGAGTCCGTGAACCGGGGATTTATGGTTCACAAGGCTTGCAGAGTATTGAGGATCGTTTGCGTAAACAGGCGGACACCGCCGGAATCGAATTGACCTTCTTTCAATCGAACCATGAGGGTGCAATTATTGACCGGATTCATGAGGCAATGAGACAGGCAGATGGAATTCTGTTGAATCCAGGAGCGCTGACACATTACAGCTATGCTGTTCGCGACGCGATAAGCTCTGTAAAAGTACCTACTGTGGAAGTGCATCTATCCAACATTCATGCCAGAGAATCCTTCCGCCATACCTCAGTCATTGCTCCGGTTTGTGCGGGACAGATTTCCGGTTTTGGTGCTGCCAGTTATGAGCTTGGCTTGATAGCACTGATAGACGTTCTGGAACGCCCGAATTCGTAAAGTAATGTGTTTTTTTCGCGAAGAAACGCCGCCGCCCTTTAACAAGGACGACGAAGGTGTTTCTTCTTGGGGAGAGGAGACGGAAGTAAATGGCTAACAAACGGGTTAAACAATTGCGTGAGAAGCTGCAAAGTCATGGATTGTCTGCAATGCTTGTTGCAAGTCCAATCAATCGTCGTTATTTGACCGGGTTTACCGGATCTGCGGGTTATGTGCTGATTACCCGCGAGCAATCTTATCTGCTGACGGATTTTCGTTACATGACACAGGCTCCTCAACAGGCTGTGGGATTTAAAGTCGTTGAGCATGGCGCCAAAGTGATGGATACGGTAAAAGAGCTACTTGCAACTGAAGGGATTACATCCCTCGGTTTTGAGCAGGAGCATGTTACATATGCAGTTTTTGCTGCTTATACGGAACAGCTGAAGCCAGTTAGTCTAGTTCCGGTATCTGGTCTTGTAGAGGAACTGCGTATATTTAAGGACAGTGAGGAATTGAAGGTTATGCAGCGTGCTGCGGATCTCGCGGATGCCACCTTTAGCCATGTCTTAAGTATTGTGGAGACAGGAAAGACAGAGCGGGAAATTGATCTGCAGATGGAAATGTTCATGCGCAGCCATGGGGCGACGTCTTCATCATTCGACACGATTGTGGCTTCCGGTGAGCGTTCAGCTTTACCGCACGGCGTCGCAAGCGAGCGTGTTATCCAAGGGGATGAATTCATCACGTTTGACTTCGGGGCGCTGCTGGACGGATATTGTTCCGATCTGACAAGAACGATTGCGGTAGGTACACCGGATCCGAAACTGAAAGAAATTTATGATATCGTACTGGAGGCACAGCTTCACGCACTGGATCATATTAAGCCAGGTATGACGGGACGCGAAGCGGATGCTCTTGCCCGTGATATCATAACAAAATATGGTTATGGTGATTATTTCGGTCACAGTACAGGTCATGGTCTTGGCATGGAGGTTCATGAATCTCCACGTCTGTCCAAGCTTAGCGATGATGTATTGAAACCGGGTATGGTTGTAACCGTAGAACCGGGTATTTATTTGCCGGGTCTCGGCGGTGTTCGCATTGAGGATGATATTGTGATCACCGAGACGGGTATTCATATCTTGACAAGCTCAAGCAAAGAGTACACCGTCCTTTAATAAATGCATAAATATTAAGCTAGCGAATCTATGAACTTATCTATAGGAGGGAATCGCATGATTTCAGTCAACGATTTTAAAACAGGATTAACCGTAGAAGTAGATGGGGACATTTTTAGCGTATTGGATTTTCAGCACGTTAAACCAGGTAAAGGTGCAGCTTTTGTTCGCTCCAAGCTGAAAAATCTTCGTAACGGCAACACCGTTGAGAAGACTTTCCGTGCAGGTGAAACGATTGGCCGGGCTATTATCGAGAACCGTGGTGTACAGTATCTGTATGCTAGCGGTCAAGAGCATGTATTTATGGACAACGAAACTTATGATCAGTTCAGCTTGACTAGCGAACAGCTTGAATGGGAACTGAATTTCCTGAAAGAGAACATGAATGTCCATATTATCAGCTACCAGGGTGAAATTTTGGGAATTAACCTGCCAAACAGCGTTGAGCTGAAGGTCGTTGAAACAGAGCCTGGTATTAAAGGCAACACGGCTACAGGCGCTACCAAAAATGCCAAAGTAGAAAGCGGACTGAACGTACAAGTTCCTCTCTTCATTAACGAAGAAGATGTACTGCTCATCGATACCCGTGAAGGCAAGTACATCTCCCGTGCATAATTGACAAGGACATCACTTAGATATAAAGAAATAAGCAGGTTACCCGAGAATTCATCTTTTGGGTGCCTGCTTTTTTTACTAGTCAAAGAATTCCATTCTACTAAAGGGTAGTTTCTCTTGTTTATGTGTTTTAATGGTCATGCACGCAGCAGCGGAGAGGACGAAGCGATTCCGGAAAAGCGGTAGCGGTAAAAGCTTTCCAAAGGAAAGCTCGCATCGAAAGCATACGTTCCTTTGTCCCCGAATTTCTTCCGCTAAGAATCATTTAGGAAATTCGGGGGCAAGAGAGATTGAAGGAACGATTCGTACTCGTAGCGTCTCACAACAGATAAACTCAAGGAGCTGTCCGAAAGTCGAATCTCAACTGCCGGGGCAGCCTTTAAATTTTTGGTTTATTTCCAAGCCAGTATCTCATAAAATATAAAAAACACCTCTCAAAGAAAATATTTGTCGAATTTTCTGAATCTTATCTGAAAATTCTTGACGCAACCAAGCACTTTCGTATTATACTGATTTAAAGCGAGAAACCAACTGATACATATTGAACAAGAGTGGGGAGTGAAGGAAGCGTTGTCACTGTATGTCATGAAATTCGGAGGAAGTTCCGTGGGGGATACGGAACGGATGCAGCGCGTCGCCCGAAGAATCGTTGAGAAGCAAGATGAGGGTCACCAGTGTGTAGTTGTCGTGTCAGCAATGGGGGATACGACGGATGAGTTGATCGACCAATCAAAAATATTGAATCCAAATCCTCCCGCGCGCGAGATGGATATGTTGATGACAACAGGTGAACAGATATCGATGTCCCTGCTGTCGATGGCAATTCACAGCTTGGGGCGTGAGGCGGTGTCTTATACGGGATGGCAGGCTGGTTTCCGTACAGAGCCGGCTCATGGGAAAGCCAGAATTACGGATATCTCACCGATTCGTGTTAAAAAAGCTCTAGACGATGGGAAAATTGTTATCGTCGCAGGTTTTCAGGGCATGTCGGATGATGGAGAAATAACGACACTCGGGCGCGGCGGCTCGGATACAACAGCCGTAGCGCTGGCTGCGGCCATTCATGCTGATGTATGCGAGATCTATACAGATGTAGACGGCATCTATTCGACTGATCCTCGTGTCGTGAAATGTGCACGAAAGCTGAATGAGATTTCCTACGATGAAATGCTGGAACTTGCAAATCTGGGTGCTGCTGTACTGCATCCACGTGCTGTGGAGTATGCGAAGCATAACCGGGTTCAGCTTGTTGTCAGATCCAGCTTTAATTATAACGAGGGAACGGTTGTTAAGGAGGAAGCTAACATGGAACAAGGTGTAGTGGTGAGCGGAATCGCTTACGACAAAAACGTTGCGAGAATCAGCATTTTGGGAGTAGGCGATTTTCCGGGAGTCTTGGCGAAGATGTTCGGAGAACTCGCTAAGGAAGAAATCGACGTCGATATTATCGTACAGAGCGGTGTTCTGAACGGCGAGGCTGACTTCTCCTTTACGGTGTCTCTTGGTGACCGTGAACGTGCACTTTCTGTTATTGAAGGAATTCGAGATGAACTGCCGTTCCGTGGAGTCACTTTCGAAGATAACTTGGTTAAGGTGTCCATCGTCGGAGCCGGCATGGTCAGTCATCCAGGCGTAGCAGCCCAAATGTTCGATGTTATTTCAAGAGAGGGCGTCAGCATTAAGATGGTCAGTACGTCTGAAATTAAGGTTTCGTGTGTTATTGACGGCTCGAACCTGCAAAATGTAGTTCAGGCGCTTCATACCGCTTACGGGCTGGATACGGATCAACAGGCGACTGTTGGAGGCCCGCAGGAGCGCAGATAAACAGCATAAACTATTACTTTTAATCCCGGTCTTTCATAGGCCGGGATTTTTGGCGTTCAATTCTTTTTCTATGAATGTGCAAAAAAGTAGAGATAAATCAAGAGAGTGGAGCATATTTTAAAATATAAAAAAGTGTAAATTTCATATTGCATACTTGGCTTATATTTCTCGCAGAACGCGCCGCCGCCCTTTAAAAAGGACGTCGAAGGCGTTTCTTCTTGTCACATCAAGTAAAAAGGAGGTTCCAGAATGCTGGACAAGTTTGTTACCGGTATGGCATCGCTGAGGATATTCTCAGGCAGCTTGGAGATTGTGGCAGCGCTCATTATGCTCCGATTAAACCAAGTTGATAAAGCGCTGGCAGTCAATTCGGCACTGGCCTTTACGGGACCGCTTATCCTGATCCTGACGACCACCATCGGACTCGTCGGTATGGCTGATAAGTTATCTTGGGGCAAGATCGGCTGGATTTTGTGCGGTGTGGCATTTCTTTTATACGGGATATTAAAAAAATGATAGATTCGCTGGCATAAATATGGAGTACAAGCATACACATGAGGATAAGAAGTACTTCAACAAAAGGACTGCTTGGGGGAAGCCGAAATGACAATGAATTGGTTGGAGCTGTTTCCCGAGAACGTAAAGCAGCTTCTGCTGAACCTGCCGAAAGATGTTCTGGAAGGCTTAGAAGAAGTCCGTATTCGGGAGGGCCGTCCGCTGGAAATTAATACTGGGGGCAAGTTTCACTTCGTAAGCCGAAACGGTGAACTAATTCTGATACCAGACGAAGCGTACAAGCCGACCCGGGAAGATGGGCACAGACTACTGGATCTCATAAGCAACCATTCTCTTTACACGATGGAAGAAGAGCTGAGAAAAGGATTTATCACCATACCAGGGGGGCACCGAATCGGTCTTACCGGCCGAACGGTACTAAGCGGTGGGAAAGTCGAGCACATCCGGGATATTAGCGGTTTCAACGTCCGGATAGCCAAGGAAATAAAAGGAGCCGCAGATGAAATTTTGCCTTACTTGCTGGACACCAAGCGAAAAAGAGTATTGCATACGCTCATTATGTCTCCTCCGCAGCATGGAAAAACTACACTGGTCCGGGATCTTGCAAGACAGATCAGCTCCGGTTTCTGGGGAAGATCTAACATTCACTGGCCAGGAATGAAGGTAGGTATTGTTGACGAGCGCTCTGAAATCGCAGGTTGTCAGCGCGGTGTGCCAGGGTTTGATGTCGGACCGAGAACAGACGTGCTAGACGGCTGTCCCAAGGCTGAGGGGATGATGATGATGCTCCGCTCTATGTCACCGGATGTCTTGATTGTGGACGAGATTGGACGGCCAGAGGATGCCGAGGCCGTCACTGAGGCGCTTCACGCCGGGATCAGTGTTATCGCTACTGCACACGGTTCATCGGTTCAGGATATGAGAGGGCGACCTGGTCTGGCGGGACTTGTGGATAATCGGATGTTCGAGATGTACGTTGTACTTGCCCGAAACGGCGAGGGGAGATCTTTCCGGCTTCAGGATGGCGGACAGCGGACGCTTCAGACTGCTGGGGGCAGAGGTCAGGGCGGTGATGCTCTTGCTTAAATTGTTAGGGGCGGCCATCGTACTGGTGGCCGGAACGTTAGCTGGTTTTTTTCAAGCGAAGCAGTTCGCAACCAGGCCTAGACAAATCCGGGAACTCATATTAGCCTTGCAGCGTCTTGAGACGGAGATCAGCTATGGCTTTACCCCGCTGCCTGAAGCGCTTCAGCGGATCGGACAAGGCTTGCGTGAGCCGCTGAAATCGTTGTTTACGGCTGCAGCCGGATACATGAGTCCACAGTATGGTTTATCTGCTCAGGACAGCATAAGAAAAGCTTTGAATGCGCATTGGAGACGGACCAGCATGAGATCCGCCGAAAGAGAAGCGTTGGAGCAGCTAAGCGGCGTGCTTGGCACCAGCGACAGGCAGGACCAGATGAAGCATATTGCACTGGCCGCCAGCCAGCTCAAACATGAGGAAGCGGCGGCTAGAGAGGACCAAGCCAAGTATGAAAAAATGAGCAAAAGCTTGGGACTGCTTGTTGGAGCATTGGTCGTCATTTTGATCTTTTAGCGAGGTGCCAAGAAATGAACATTGAAGTGAATGCCATTTTCCAGATTGCAGGAATCGGCATTATCATAGCCATGATTCATACAGTGCTGAAACAAATGGGAAAAGAGGATATGGCTCACTGGGTTACGCTCATCGGGTTCGTCGTCGTCCTGTTCATGGTCGTTCGGCTACTGGATGATCTGCTTCAGGAAATTAAAACGATATTCCTCTTCCAGTAGGTGGAACTATGGAAATCATCCAAGTGGTGGGGCTCGGCTTAATAGCTACCATTCTCATTCTTGTCGTCAAGGAACAGAAGCCGATCTTTGCCTTTTTGCTGGCGGTCTCCACCAGTGTCATGATCTTTCTCTTCCTCATTGGTAAAATCGGGAATGTCATTCGGATGTTGGAAGAACTCGCTGAGAGTTCAGGGGTTCAAGTGATCTATCTGAAAACAGTGCTGAAAATTATAGGAATAGCTTATGTAGCCGAAATGGGGGCGCAGGTCGTGAGGGATGCTGGGCAAGAATCGATTGCCTCCAAAATAGAAATGGCGGGAAAAGTACTAATTCTGGTTCTCGCCGTGCCGATCATCAGCATCATTATTGAGACGGTTCTGAAGCTCCTTCCGGCCTGAGAAAGCGGGGGATAGTATGATCCAACGTCGGCATCATCACATAAGGCCCCTGATTAGATTGTTGATGCTCCTGTTGCTGTTATTTATCGGTATGGGCTCCACAGCTTATGCGGACTCACCGGCTGATCAATGGATAGAACAGCAGACGAAAGAGCTTCCCACCGGTCAAGTTGAAGAGTACTGGGACCAGTTGATGAAGGATTACGGTGGTTTTTTTCCAGAAGGCAGGACCCCGTCTCTCATGGATATGCTGCTGCCTGGGGGACAAGGTTTAAGCCTGAAGGGTGTACTTTCTGGAATCGGCAGCTTCATGTGGCATGAAGTTCTGTACAACGGCAAGCTGCTGGCTACGATTGTCATGCTGAGTATTTTGAGTATGATTCTGGAAAATTTACAAACGGCCTTTGAGAAAAGTACGATAAGCCGGGTTGCGTATACGATCTGTTACATGGTTGTGCTAGTTATAGCCGTCAATAGTTTTAATGTTGCAGTCGGTTATGCCAGGGATGCGATCGACCGAATGATTGATTTTATGATGGCCATGCTGCCGCTGCTGTTCGCACTGCTTGCATCGATGGGGAATATCGTCACTGTTTCTGTAGCACATCCTTTGGTCATTTTCATGGTACATACCGTAGGAACGCTAATTAGCACGATCGTGTTTCCGTTATTATTCTTCTCAGCTGTTCTGCATCTTGTTAGCTCCTTGTCCGAGAAGTACAAGCTGACTCAACTTGGAAATCTGCTTCGAGGAATTGGAATGGGTGTTCTGGGGGTTCTGTTGACCGTATTCCTCGGGGTGATTTCAGTTCAGGGAATAACTAGCTCTATTACGGACGGCGTAGCAATACGCACAGCTAAGTATGTTACAGGAAACTTCGTGCCGGTTGTCGGAAAAATGTTCGCTGATGCTACTGACACAGTCATCTCGGCATCCCTACTCGTAAAAAACTCGATCGGACTGGCAGGCGTCATTATCATCTTGTTCCTTTGCGCATTTCCGGCTATTAAGATTCTGATCCTGGCTCTTATATACCACGTTGCTGCAGCAGTTATGCAGCCGCTTGGGGAAACTCCGATCGTCACCTGCTTGCACACCATCGGCAAAACGATGCTGTATGTATTTGCTGCTTTGGCTGCGGTTAGCATGATGTTTTTTCTGGCAATCACGATAATACTGACCACCGCTAACGTCACTGTCATGATGAGGTGAGTAACGAGGAAAGGGGAGGATCGATATGGAATGGCTGAGCGGCTGGCTGAAAAGCGTAATCATGGTCGTTATGTTTGCAGCCTTCGTTGATCTGATCCTACCCAGCAAGACGATGCAGCGGTACGCCAGACTGGTGCTGAGCATGCTGATTCTGCTGGCACTGCTCCGGCCGTTAATCAGCTTTCTGACGGAGTCGCCGGAAAAACAGCTGGCCCTTGATCTCGAACGTGTGGAGAGCAACAAGAGCACTCCAAAGGAAGCTGAGCTGGAGCATATCCTGGCACAGGCGGAGAAATTGAAAAACGTTCAGCAAAAGCAAAGTTTACAGTGGGCTGGAGAAGAGATAGCTCGGCAGATGAAAGATCAAATTACTGCTGAAATAGGGGAACCGGTTGAGGAAGTGAAAGTGGTGCTGGCCGCGCCAAGAGAAGGTTCTGCAGTTAGTGCGGTTATCGCTTCGGTTGAAGTCCGTCTGAGGGATCCGGTTAAACCTGAAGCAGTAAAGAACCCCCCAGTTGAAGGTACGGAACCTGTGAAACCGGTGGATACGATCCGTGTCAATGTGGAGATTAACCGTATCGGTTCCAAAGATGATAAAACCAGGGACGAGGATTCCTTGGAAGCGGATGCCGCCATGGAGGCCAGAGAAGCCCCTGTCAGGGATCTCTTACGCAGCCGCTGGGATCTGAAACCCGATCAAATATCGATATATTCAAGTGGAAGTGAGACTCAAACCAAATTGTGACGGAGGTGAGGATATTGGGAAAATGGCTGAAAAAGGTGGAACAATGGTTGGGGGGTGGAGCCGGAGGGGTCAAAAGAATGCAAACCTTCCGCTGGTTGATCATACTTGGCCTCATCGGGGTTGCCATCATGCTGTTTAACTCCTTTGTTCATGTGAAAAAGCTCGATAATGAGAACATCGGCCGAGAACCGCCGGAACAAGCGGTGACGACATCTGTTCAACCCCCGACTGGAAGCGGAGGCAGCGAGTTTGGAAGCATAGAGCAGGAGTTTGAGGGCAGAACGAAAGTGATGCTCGAGCAGATTGTTGGTGTCGGAGCTGTAGATGTTATGGTGACGGTGGAATCGACGGAAGAAATCATCGTACAGCGGAATGTAAAGGATACCCAAGAGTTGACAGAAGAGACTGATGCTAATGGCGGTAAAAGGCATGCAACAAGTTATACCCGTGACGGACAGATCGTAACCTACGATGCCTCCGGTGACCAGGCACCTATCATAACCAAAAAGGTGAAACCTCATGTCCGCGGAGTATTGGTTGTGGCCAAAGGTGCGGAAAATGAAGTCGTGCGTAGTTTGATCGTGGATGCCGTTCAGAGAGGATTGAATGTGCCTAGTTACAAAATATCGGTTGTCCCACGTAAGCAGGAATAGAAAAAGATAGCAAGGCGATCCTTATTCAAGCAGTTATTTAAAGGAGGAAGTATTCTAAATGAATAACAAAAGACAAACAATCTGGTTAGTTTCAATGTTAAGCCTCATGGTCATTCTTTCCGCATACTATCTTTTTACGGATGACTCCGGTCCATCGGCTCCTAAAGTAGCTGAAAGCACACAGGCGAGCAACCCAAAATCATCAGAGGGAACACCAGCTAAAAGTGATGAACTGGTTCTGAATGAAATAACTCCTGAAGGGATCGTAGGAGACTCTGGTGCCAGTGAGGAAACTGGAAGCGAGGCGAAAGACGAAGGCACTAAAGAAACGGATAAACAAGATCAAGCTGCAGGTGACAAGGCACCGGACAATGCTGCTGATCCAAAAGCGGGAGACGTAAAAGCTGAAGATACCAAAGCGAAAGATACAAAGGTGAAAGCAGACGAATCAGCAGAATCGAAAGACTCTGCCAAAACTGAAGAAGATGTGCTGAATCAGGTTGCTGCTCAAGCAAATTCGGCATCCAGCAAGCTGGAGTCTTATCAACTTGATCGTGCCAACAAAAACATGAAGTTGTATGATGAGTTAATGACGAAGCTGGGCAATCAGAGTAACACAGCAGAAGTGACTGCACAGGTTACCGAGGAATTGAAGCAGCTGGAAGATAAAGAATCCATTCTGTTGAGTATTGAAGAAGAGTTGCAGCAGCAATACGAGAATGCGGTTGTAAAAGAGGAAAATGACAGATATAATGTTGTGGTTTTGAGTGATCAGCTGGATGCCAAGCGGGCTTCTGGTATCGTGGATATGGTAATGAAGGAATTAAGTGTGGGCCAAGACAAAGTGAGCGTTCAATACGTTACTCCATAACATTACAACGCCTAAAAGCGCGAATACTGTCCCCTTCAACCGAAAAAAAGCGAAAGAGTCCGGGGTTTCTCTTGGACTCTTTCCATTTCTTTGGATTGTGATATAATACTCTAAGCTATTGACTGACTGTCCGAAGTAGGGCTTCCAAGAAAGTGAAGGAGTGAGAGTCGAGAATGTTTAAATTAAGCGAGATTAAGGAATTGATCAAGCTTGTGGATCAAACCTCCGTACAGGAGCTGGAAATTGAGAGTGAGGGCACGCGTTTATCCATCAAGAAACCTCGTGCTGCTGAGGTTGTAAACCTCCAGACAGCTCCTCAGGCGTTCATACCCGCGCCTCAAGTACTACCTCAGGCTATTCAGCCGACTGCAGCGGTAAGCCAGCCTGCCACAGCCAGCACGGAATCTTCCGCCCTGGATGTAGCAAGTTCGCTACATAAAATCACGTCGCCGATGGTAGGAACCTTTTACCGTTCCCCTTCCCCTGAAGCTCCGGCGTTTGTTAGCTCAGGCGACAAGGTGGAGGAGAAAACAACCGTTTGTATTATCGAAGCCATGAAGCTCATGAATGAGTTGGATGCTGATATCAAAGGGGAAATTGTAGAAGTTCTGGCCCAGAACGGGCAGCTAGTGGAATTCGGACAGCCTTTATTTCTGGTGAGACCGGATTGAATTCCATACTCGCCGAGAATAAGAGCTACTTGAGTCCGAAGGAGGTTACCTGCATGACATTTCAGAAAGTGCTGATAGCGAACCGTGGTGAAATCGCTGTTCGTATTATCCGGGCCTGTCATGAGCTTGGAATATCCACGGTGGCTGTCTATTCAGAGCCTGACCGTGATTCTCTGCATGTTCGTCTTGCGGATGAAGCTTATTGTATTGGTCCGACCCTTTCCAAAGACAGTTATTTGAACTTTACTAATATTATGAGCGTTGCTACGTTAACTGAATGTGATGCAATTCACCCGGGATATGGATTTCTTGCGGAGAATGCCGATTTCGCTGAGATTTGTGAATCGTGCAACATTACTTTCATAGGTCCGTCTGCAGATGCGATTACCCGTATGGGAGACAAAGCTGTTGCCAAGCAAACGATGAAAGACGCAGGGGTGCCGATTATACCGGGCTCCGACGGTCTGGTCGAGGACTTGAATGAAGCTGTTATACTCGCAAGAGATATCGGTTACCCAGTTATTATTAAAGCTACTGCTGGCGGTGGCGGTAAGGGGATCCGGATCGCTGACGATGAGGAATCACTCATCAAGCAGATTACAACGGCGCAGCAGGAAGCACAGAAAGCTTTTGGCAACGCGGGTGTATACCTCGAGAAATATTTAACCGGAATGAAGCATGTTGAAATCCAGATCATCGCCGATAAATTTGGCAATGCCGTACATCTGGGAGAGCGTGATTGTTCCGTACAACGTCGCCGCCAGAAGCTTGTTGAGGAAGCACCGTGTCCTGTGCTGACCGAGGATGTGCGGACACGTATGGGAGAAGCCGCTGTTCGCGCAGCTAAAGCGGTTAATTATTCGGGAGCCGGTACGCTGGAGTTTTTACTTGGTTCGGATGGGCAGTTTTATTTCATGGAGATGAATACCCGGATTCAGGTTGAACATCCAGTAACGGAAATGGTGACAGGTGTCGACCTGATTAAGGAAATGATATCGGTTGCTGAAGGTCATCCGTTATCTTTTACCCAAGAAGAAGTCGTTATCAACGGCTGGTCGATTGAATGCCGCATTAACGCGGAGAATCCGGACAAAGGATTCATGCCTGCACCGGGAACGATCCAGTTCTATCTGCCTCCAGGAGGACCTGGTGTTCGTGTTGATAGTGCAGCTTATCCTGGATATACGATATCACCTTATTACGACTCCATGATTGCAAAGCTTATCGTTTGGGCACCAACCCGAGAGGAAGCCATTGCAAAAATGAAGCGTGCTCTAATGGAGTTTGAAATAGACGGAATCCATACAACTATTCCATTCCATCAGAAGCTACTGAATCATCCGACCTTTTTGAAGGGTGACTTTGACATTAAATTTTTGGAAGAGAATGAGATTTAATGTGTCTTTTATCGTTTGTCATTAGCAGTGGCAGATGATATAGTATGTGAATAAGAAGCGGATGCCTTGATTCGTCCTATGCATCCGCAAACTTGTTTTTGAAAGGTGTGTTGAGACATGGTAGAGTCATTGCCGACGGAATTTGAACGCACAGAAATTGGTCAGATTCAAATTGCCCCGGAAGTTATTGAAGTGATTGCAGGACTTGCAACAGTTGAGGTGTCAGGTGTTGCGGGAATGAGCGGCGGGTTTGCAGGCGGAATCGTCGAACTGCTTGGACGCAAGAACTTGTCTAAAGGAGTTTCCGTTGAAGTTGGACAGCGTGAAGCAGCTGTGGATGTATCGGTAATCGTGGAATACGGTCATCGTCTTCCTGAAGTAGCCGGAGAAATCCAGCGCAACGTGAAACGTTCTATCGAGAATATGACTGGACTGACTGTAGTAGAAGTCAACGTACATATTCATGACGTTCAATTCGTGAAATCCTCCGAGAAGAGCGAAGATATTGACGTGGTTCAGCGAGTGAAATAATGCTATACCCTAACCCCCGACAGACATGTCGAGGGTTTAATCTAATTTTAAGGAGGCTGTGCTGTTCGTGGCTAAAATTGTGGACAGACTTATGCTGTTTATATACAGCCTGAGTATCGGCGTGATTTCTGTAGTTGCCATCCTCCTCTTGAGCGGCGCTATACCGTATGATCTAACGTATAATCAGGAACGACAGTTCTTCTTGGCAGGAATTATAGTGGCGTCCGTACTGTTTTTGCTAAGCATTCGATTTTTCTACATCTCAATTCGCCGCGACCGCACGGTTACGAATTCAATCGATCAGCGGACGGAATTTGGAGATATTCAAATTTCGGTGGAGACCATCGAAAACTTGTGTCTGAAAGCGGCCTCCAGAGTACGGGGCGTCAAAGATTTGAAGTCACGTATTAAGGTATCCCAGTCCGGATTAGAGATTGCTATTCGTGCTGTCGTGGACGGCGAGGAGTCTATTCCTACGCTAACGACGGATGTTCAGAAGCAAGTACATGATTTTGTAGAAGATACGACGGGAATTCCCGTATCAAATGTATCTGTCTATATAGCAAACGTGGTTCAGGCACCAAGCTTCAAGAGCCGCGTGGAATAGAGGTGAACTTCCCGAATGCCATGGAAACAAGTGTGGGAGAGTCACGGCGGGCGTATATTTGGTATAACCAGCGGAATTATATGCGGCCTGATTTATTTATTATCCGGTTTTTGGGATATGCTGTTCTTTGCATTAGTGGTATTTATCGGCTATACCTTCGGTAAACGAAGGGACTTACGGCAGGGCCCCCTGTTTCATTGGCAGGAGTGGGGGCGCTGGCTGTTTGAGCGTTGGCGGCCGTTTAAATGAAACCCTGTGATATGCTTTCTCCGGAAAAAATAGCCGAGACATGCTGTATCTCGCCCGTTTTTGCGGAGAGAGCCGCTCACAGGTTTTTTTTTGCTGATATTTATCATTCATTGATCATACTAAACACAAAATGGATTACAACAAGGTCCACAGGAGGAACATAATGAAAAGACGTGTACTAAGAGAGATTGCCGTTCAGAGCCTGTATCAGATGGAAATGAACCAAGTAGACAGTGCAGAGGCCGTATCCATGCTGCTCTCCGAAGCTGCAGAGGAGAACGAGACAGAGCGGGTAATTGGTGATGAAGCCAAGGTTAAAGAAATTGTGCTTCAACTTGTTAACGGCTCATGGGCGGCAAAAGAGGAAATTGATGCCGTTTTGACCCAGTACTTGAAAGGCTGGCAGGTCAGCCGTTTGTCCCGTGTGGACCGTCAAATTTTACGTTTGGCGGCATATGAACTTGCCTATCGTGAAGATGTGCCTGGAAAAGTGGCTGTAAACGAAGCCATCGAGCTTGCGAAGCATTTCGGTACTGATGAATCCGGCAAATTCGTTAACGGTGTTCTGGGTCGAATGCTCCAGGAACTCGATGAAGTTAAAGCGAAGATCAAGAAAACTTAGTAAAGAATTTATATTTGAGATTAAGGGGAGAGGTTGAAATGACAGCAGACATCATTAGTGGCAAAGCGATATCGGAGGATATTCGGGGAAATATTGCACAAGAAGTACAAATGCTTACCGGCAGAGGGTTTCGTCCTGGCTTAGCTGTCGTACTCGTCGGAGAAGATCCTGCTTCCCAAGTGTATGTTCGAAACAAAGAAAAGGCATGTCACGATCTAGGCTTCTATTCAGAAGTACATCGTATGTCTGATTCTTCCAGCGAGGAAGATGTTCTGGCATTAGTGGACAAGCTCAACCGTCAGAACAACATCCACGGTATTCTGGTTCAGCTTCCTCTTCCTAAGCATATTGATGAAAAAGCCGTACTTAACGCCATAGCTGTTGAAAAGGACGTGGACGGCTTCCACCCGATAAATGTTGGTAATCTCGTGATTGGAGATGATAGTCTTCTCCCTTGTACGCCAGCAGGCGTTATCGAGTTGATCAAGCGGACAGGTATTGAAATTGCCGGAAAACATGCGGTTGTGATCGGACGTTCCAATATCGTTGGTAAACCTGTGTCCCTGCTTTTGCAGCGTGAGAATGCCACGGTGACCATGTGTCATTCCCGGACAGACAAAATGAATGAAATTGCCCAAATGGCCGACATTCTCGTTGTAGCGATCGGCAGAGCCAAAATGATTGATGCTAGTTATGTAAAACCGGGTGCTGTTGTCATTGATGTGGGAATGAACCGATTGGATAACGGAAAGCTTGCTGGTGACGTAGATTACGACAGTGCCAAGGAAGTCGCAGGATACATTACGCCTGTTCCAGGCGGTGTCGGCCCAATGACAATCACGATGCTGATGCAAAATACGCTGTTCGCCTCCAAACGGCTGAATGGAATAGACTAAGATGAAGTCTGTAGATCAACAACACGTCTTATCCGTGAAGGATCTGAACCGTTACATCCGGATGAAAATGGAGGGCGATTCTCGGTTGTCGGACGTGTGGATTCGGGGTGAGATATCGAACTTCACCCATCACTCCAGCGGCCATATGTACTTTACGCTTAAGGATGAAGGCAGCCGGATCCGCGCCATCATGTTTGCGGCTCACAACCAGAGGTTGCCGTTTATACCGAAAGAAGGTTCCCGTGTCATAGCCCGTGGGAACGTGTCTGTTTATGAGCGTGATGGACAGTATCAATTCTATGCACTGCATATGCAGCCTGACGGTATCGGAAGTCTCTATCTCGCTTATGAACAGCTAAAGAAGAAGTTGGAGGAAGAAGGGTTGTTTGCAGCTGAGCGTAAACGGCCGCTTCCTTTGTTCCCGCGTACTGTTGGGGTGATTACATCACCGACCGGAGCAGCAGTCCGAGATATTATGATTACGATCAAGAGACGTTATCCTCAGGTACGGGTCATCTTGTATCCGGTATTAGTGCAAGGCAAAGGTGCTGCACCTGCGATTGTTAAAGCGATTCGGTCGATGAATGAGATGGGAGAAGCGGATGTGCTTATTGTAGGCCGGGGCGGAGGCTCTCTTGAGGAGCTGTGGGCTTTTAACGAAGAAATCGTGGCTCGGGCTTTATATCAGTCCATGATTCCAGTTATTTCGGCTGTTGGACATGAAACAGACTTTACGATTGCGGATTTTGTTGCTGATCTCCGTGCTGCAACTCCAACGGCCGCTGCCGAACTTGCAGTTCCGAATGCCTCTGAGGTCAAGGCACGCCTTAACCAGCTTGAACGTCAGCTTCAGCAAGGATTGCAGCAGCGCTTGGGCCGGAGCAGGGAACGACTGGCTGCACTACAGCGCTCCCCTGTACTTGTTTATCCACGAAGGTATATGCTGCAGCATGCGGAACGTCTGGATATGCTGAAAATACGCCTTCAAGGGGCGTTGCGAACGAAAATTTCACTGAGCCGTCAGCGGCAAGCATCACTGAAACAAGGTCTGATTCGCTTTAATCCGCAGGTGCAGGTGGAATCAGCTTCCCGTCGGTGGGATGGTGCTCACCGTCAGCTGACAGCTGCCATGCAATCGCTTATGCGCGGGAAAATCCAGCATCTACAGTCAGAGATAAGACATTTGGATGCACTGAGTCCGCTTAAAGTTATGTCACGAGGGTATAGTCTCGTATATGATGAGCAGGAACGCAGATTAATCAAATCATTAAATGATGTACAGCCAGGAGATCTTGTGAATGTGAAAGTTAGTGATGGCCGACTGCAGTGTCAAGTGTGGGGAATGAAGGAGGATGACAATCGTGACGAATGAAACGGAAATGAGCTTTGAAGAAGCAATGACTCAGCTGGAAACGATCGTCGGTCAGCTGGAAGATGGCGACGTACCATTGGAAAAAGCCATTGATTTATATCAAAAAGGAATGCGCTTATCCCAAATGTGCAGTCAAAAATTAGAACAAGTGGAGCAGAAAATTGAAATGATCGTTGAGGAGGGCGGAGAGTTGAAACGTCGTCCTTTTGGCAATGTGCTTGACGAAACGGGTGAGAATGGTGAATAATCGTCGTCCATTGGATTATTATATGAATGAGATTAGTGATATAGTCTCTACGGCACTGTCCGATGTTTTGCCTAAGGAATGGGATGTACCTTCCAGTCTTAAGAAAGCGATGAACTACTCATTAATGGCTGGCGGCAAACGGCTGCGTCCTTTACTGGTCATTGCCGCCTGTGAGGCAGGTGGAGGAACCCGAGAGGCAGCTCTCCCGGTAGCGTGTGCAGTTGAAATGGTACATACGTACTCTTTGGTGCATGATGATCTTCCTGCGATGGACAATGATGATTTTCGGCGCGGGAAACCTACGAATCATAAGGTGTTTGGAGAAGCAGGTGCGATCCTTGCTGGGGATGCTCTGCTAACACATGCGTTTTACAGTGTGGTTCAAGCGAGCCGTAAGCATGGAATTCCTGCAGAGCGTGTGTTGTCGATTGTGGAAGAACTGGCCGTATATGCAGGTCCCCGGGGAATGGTTGGCGGACAGGTCGCTGATATGGAAGGGGAACAGGGCTTAACAAGCTTGGAGCAACTGGAATACATCCATCTCCACAAGACAAGTGATTTAATTATGTTTTCCCTGATCGCTGGAGGAAGGATAGCCGGGGTAACAGACGAGCAATTGGATGCGCTCCGAACTTATGGACATCATATAGGTCTGGCTTTTCAGATTCAGGACGATATTCTTGATCTGACAGGGGATGAAACCAAGCTGGGGAAAAAGACACAGAGTGATGTTAAACAGCAGAAGGTGACTTATCCTTACTTTATCGGTTTGGAGGCATCGAAGGAGGAAGTCGAGCGTCTGACGTCTGAGGCGAAGGCGGTTGTTACAGGCGCTGGGTTTGCTGATCCCCTCCGGCTGATCGAGATTGCGGATTTTCTAAAGTCTCGGGATCACTGATATGAGGATTGCGTGCAAGCAGTTTGTTTATGATATAATGTCTCATGTATGAGCTCAAAGAAATGGTGGGCTGTTTATGAAATGTAAACTTAAACAAGGAAAGCGGGGAGATCTTTTGTGCTGCTTCCGAACATTAAACATCCAGATCAATTAAAAAAACTATCAGTTGGCGAATTAGCTGATCTTGCCGGAGAAATCCGTCAGTTTCTCATTGAGAAGCTATCTGTCACGGGTGGACATCTCGCATCAAATTTGGGAGTGGTTGAGCTCACGCTGGCATTGCACTATTGTTTCGAAAGTCCTCGGGACAAGATGATATATGACGTGGGTCATCAAGCTTATGTTCATAAAATTTTGACTGGTCGGATGGACCAATTCGATACATTGCGGAAACATAAAGGATTGTGCGGTTTTGTTAAACGAACCGAAAGTGAGCACGATGTCTGGGAAGCCGGACACAGTAGCACATCCTTGTCGGCAGCAATGGGAATGGCGCTAGCGCGTGATTTGAAAGGTGAGGACAATCGTGTCATCGCCATGATTGGAGATGGCGCACTGACCGGAGGAATGGCTTTCGAAGCACTCAATCATATCGGCCATGAGAAGAAGAAGCTGATGGTCGTGCTGAACGACAATGAAATGTCGATTGCGCCTAATGTAGGTGCCATGCACAATTATTTGAGCAAAATCCGTTCTGACCGATACTATCTTCGGGCTAAAGATGAGGTCGAGAGCCTGCTTAAGAAAATTCCGGCTATCGGCGACAAACTCGCAAAAACGGCTGAGAGGATGAAAGACAGTCTTAAATACATGATGGTGCCCGGCGTTCTGTTTGAAGAGCTCGGATTTACGTATCTGGGACCTGTTGACGGGCATGATCTCAGCAAACTGATCGACACCTTACGTCAGGCTGACAATGTCGATGGCCCTGTACTGATCCATGCGGTTACAACTAAAGGGAAGGGTTACCGTCCTGCAGAATCCGATTCCCATAAGTGGCACGGTATTTCACCCTACAAGATTGAATCCGGCCAAGTATTAAAGGCAGTCGGCAATCCAATGTATACTGAGATATTCGGTCAGACACTGGTAGAACTCGCGGAGCAGGACAAGCGGATTGTAGCCGTAACCCCGGCAATGCCGGGCGGATCGGGATTGATTCCGTTCAGCGAGAAGTTCCCGGAGCGCATGATCGATGTAGGGATAGCAGAACAACATGCTGCAACCATGTGTGCAGCACTTGCCATGGAAGGAATGAAACCGGTATACGCCGTGTATTCCACGTTCATGCAGCGTGCCTATGACCAGATCGTCCACGACATATGCCGTCATAATGCAAACGTGATGTTTGCGATTGACCGTGCAGGTTTTGTCGGTCCGGATGGAGAAACTCATCAGGGCGTATATGATATTGCATTTATGCGCCATATCCCCAATATTGTACTGATGATGCCGAAAGATGAGAATGAACTGCGTCATATGATGAAGACGGCGCTTGAATACAATGATGGACCAATTGCCTATCGTTATCCGCGGATTAATGTTGAGGGAGTAACCTTAGATACAGAACTCGTGCCTATCCCAATCGGAAAATGGGAGATGGTTCGATCCGGGGAAGGTTGTGCCATTCTGGCAATGGGTCCGATGGTCCAACTAGCTGAAGAAGCGGCAGATATGCTGAAGCGCGAAGGAATCCAGGTCCAGATCGTAAATGCCCGGTTCTTAAAGCCTTTAGATGAAGAAATGCTGAGCAAATTGGCAGCTTCGGGTACCGCTATGGTCGTGCTGGAAGAGGCATCCCAAGCGGGAAGCCTTGGAAGTGCTGTATTAGAATTTTTTGCGGCTCAAGGAACCCATAATGCAGTCGTATCACTTATGGGAATTGAAGACCGCTTTATCGAGCATGGAAGCATCAAGGAACAGCGGGCTGAGGTAGGCTTGACCACTGAGGCGGTATGCGCTGAAATCCGGGGGTTAATCTCTTCCAGCTCAACGTCGGTAGGCAAGAGAAGCTTCTCGTCCTAATGACAGATCAGGAGACAAAGATGGATTCGACACAAAAAGAACGCATTGACGTCCTGCTCGTGGAGCAGGGCTTTTACGAAAGCCGGGAGAAAGCCAAGGCGGCCATCATGGCTGGCCTCGTGTACTCCGGAAGTGAGCGTATTGAAAAGGCTGGTATGAAAATACCTAGATCGTCGGAACTTAGGGTAAAAGGATCGGTTCATCCGTATGTAAGCCGAGGCGGGTTGAAGCTTGAAAAAGCACTGAAGACGTTCGGTATCGATATGACAGGACGGACGATGCTGGACATTGGATCATCAACGGGTGGTTTTACGGATTGTGCGCTGCAGCACGGGGCAGAATACGTGTATGCTATTGATGTTGGTTATAATCAGCTGGACTGGTCACTTCGAAACGATGATCGAGTCTGTGTCATGGAGCGGACTAATTTCCGATATATGACACCCGATGATCTGCTGGGTCCGATTCCGAATTTTTCCAGTATTGACGTATCCTTTATCTCGCTTCGGATTATTCTACCGCCGCTCATGGCGCTGCTACAAAAGCCTGCGGATGTTGCAGCATTAATCAAGCCGCAATTTGAGGCAGGTCGGGAAAAGGTTGGTAAATCCGGAGTTGTAAGAGATCCTAAAGTACACCGTGAAGTTCTTACTCATGTGCTTACTTTTGCTCATCAATTAGGGTTTGAGTTAAAAGGACTTACCTTCTCACCCATAACCGGAGGAGAAGGGAATATAGAATTTCTGGCTCACTGGCGGATTATGCCGGAGAGTCAAGCCCAATCGGAAGAACCGGGGAATGCTTTAGAACAAGTCCCGGATCAGTTGGGCCAATGGATTGACAGTACTGTACAGCAGGCGGCTCATACATTTACGGGAAACTCATCAAAGTGATGAGTTTCTTTTGCTGAAAAAAAGGAGTTGTTCTATTCATCCGCGAATACAAGTTCGAGGTGAAAATGGATGAATGAACGTTATGATGGGCTTCTTATGGTAATGATCGGGGTTGTTGCGATACTGCTGTTGTCATGGCGGCTCAACCGCTGGCTTATGTCGCCGGCATCGAGTCAACTTCCGGGTGTGCCCATCAATGAGAGCATCCAAGATCACCCGGCAATTGAGCTAATGGAGCAGGAAGGCTTCGAAGTGATCGGGGGAAAAGTAAAGATTAACTTGACCTTCGACACAGATGAACTACCGCTTTACAGCCGCCTGTTCATCGATTATGTCGTTACGGACGGCAGAGGTGACTTGTATCTTGTAAAGCTGTCTCGTGAGCGCAAGCATTTGGATTGGACAGGGAGCGGGATTAGGGATCGGCTAATGCCGTTTATGTTGATGTATCCGGAATGTGCCGGAATGCTGTACATTGACATGAATGAAAATGTTATCCGGCGAGTGACCATGGATTGGTCGGACGAGGAATGGATCGGAAACGACGAATAAATCAGCTGAATGAAATTCGGGAGGCTTCTTAAATGAAGGGACAACGACATATTAAAATTCGGGATATTATTACCCATCAGGAAATCGAAACGCAAGATGATCTGGTTGAAGCGCTGAGGACCGAGGGCTTTCAAGTGACACAAGCAACCGTATCAAGAGATATTAAGGAATTGCTGCTTATTAAAGTGCCCATGGACGATGGGCGATACAAATATTCCATGCCGACAGACCAGCGCTATAATCCGGTTCAAAAGTTGAAACGTGCTCTCATTGACAACTTTGTACACATCGATCGGACAGGCAATCTGGTCGTCATGAAGTGTCTGCCCGGAACTGCTAATTCCGTTGCCGTATTGTTGGACAATATGGAATGGTCGCATATTATGGGGACCATATGCGGCGATGATACGATCTTGTTGATCTGCCGTACGGAAGATGATAGTGAGATGGTCGTTTCGCAGATTATGGGATTTATATCGTAATACAGTGGTGATTGATCGGATTGGGATTGGAGGCGCTTGTATATGTTAGTGACATTATCCATTCGAAATTTGGCGGTCGTGGAGGCAGTGGATGTTCACTTTTTTCCCGGGTTTCACGTCCTGACCGGTGAAACCGGTGCTGGTAAATCGATTATTATCGATGCGCTTGGACTTGTAGCGGGAGGACGAGGCTCAGGAGATCTGATCCGGTACGGATGCGACAAGTCGGAGATCGAAGCTCTGTTTGATCTTCCTGCAGGTCATCCGGTTTGGGATACATTAGAGCGGCTCGGAATAGAGGGAAACCCAGAGGAGCATCTGTTAATCCGCAGAGAACTGACTTCACAGGGGAAAAGCACATCACGTATAAATGGGCAGCTGGTCAACCTAACCATGCTGCGTGAAATTGGTGAACAGCTTATTAATATACATGGTCAGCATGAACACCAGAATCTGCTTCGTTCCGACAGGCATTTGAGCTTGCTTGATACTTATGGAGATCAATTGATTAGTCCGATTAAACGAAAGTATCAGGACCAGTATAGCCAATTCATCAAGGTCGAGAAAGAACTAAGTGATTTACTGGAATCCAGTCAAAAAGCATATCAAATGCTGGATATGTATCGATTTCAGCTGGAGGAGATTGCTGCGGCTGAGCTTAAAGCCGGGGAAGATGAGTGGCTTTCCGAAGAGAGATTGAAGCTGTCTCATAGTGAGAAAATGATGGATTCTGTAGGAAGTGCTTATGAGCTGCTGTACGGAACACAGGGTCTTGAAGCGGTCAGCCGTGCATTATCACGCATTGATGATGTTTCAAGTTACGATGAGAAAGGCCTGAAACCTCTGGCAGAGCAGCTTCAATCTGCTTATTATCAGCTTGAGGATGCAGTATTTCAATTACGTGATTACCGGGATCAGATCGAATTCAACCCGAACCGTCTCGATGAGATTGAACAGCGCTTAAATATGATTTCCGGTCTCCGTAGAAAATATGGGGATAATGTGGAGCAAATACTGGAATACTACAAACGCATTCAGCAGGAAACGGATCTGCTTGAGAATAAAGATGAGCATATTGAAGCTTTGAGAAGCCGCAGAGATAAGCTGCTCGGCAGTTTGATGGAGCTGGCCAAAGAACTTAGTGAAGCAAGGAAACAATGCGCCTCTAATCTGGCTAGACAGGTTGAGCAAGAGCTCAAGGATTTGCAAATGGAACGAACTTCTCTCGAAGTCCGATTAAACCAGCAGGATGACCCAAATGGTTATGAACATGAAGGTAGGCGTGTTCGTCTTGGCAAACAAGGGATGGATACAGCGGAATTCCTCATTTCGCCTAATCCAGGTGAGCCGCTTCGACCTTTGGCCAAAATCGCCTCCGGTGGTGAACTTTCGAGGATTATGCTGGCGATGAAGAGCATCTTTGCGAGGCATGATGAAATTCCCGTCCTCATATTTGATGAAGTTGATACGGGTGTCAGCGGCAGAGCAGCACAATCCATTGCCGAGAAGCTGTACATATTGGCTAAAACCTGTCAAGTATTCTCGATTACCCACCTGCCGCAGGTGGCTTGTATGGCTGATCATCAGTATTTGATTGAGAAAAAGCTGGATGACGGAAGAACGATGACGCAGGTTGAATCACTAAGTGATGAGGGTCGTGTAAAGGAACTCGCCCGTATGCTTGGAGGCGTCGAAATTACGGAAAAAACACTTCATCATGCCCAGGAAATGCTCAATCTGGCGGAAGCGCAAAAAGCGTCCAGAAAGGCATCGGGTCAATGATTGACAGTTATAAAAGCCTAGGGGCAGGGTTAACTTAAAGGTACGCAATTGGCGACCAACCTTTTCGTCAAGCGAAAGAAGAAAAAGGGAGCGTGACAGCCATTGAACCCCAACCTCAGGAAAAAACTGCTCGGTTTTATTCTTGCCTTCTTTCTTTGTTTCGTTGGAACTGCTGAACCTGTCCTGTCCTTAGCCGCACTGCCTGATGAAATACGGTTGTTTACAGGACAGCAAGGAAAGCTGAATCTCGCGATGCCGGTTCAGGCACTGGCTTCGGTGGACCGTCCAGATGTGCTTCAATTGAACGGTTCAACCCAATCAGCGCTTAATGTCTCGCTCAGCCGTCCACTAAAGCTTGACCCTCAACAAAGCGGAAAAGCTGAAGTAACCCTGAAATTATTCGGTACTATTCCCCTGAAGACGGTACATGTTAACGTCATGCCAGAACTTAAAGTGTATCCAGGCGGTCAAACAATTGGTGTCAAAGTAAAGTCTGCCGGCATTTTGGTTGTAGGTCATCATCTTGTACATTCCAGCGGAATTAAATCTTCGCCAGGGGAAATCGCAGGACTCAAGCTGGGTGATTTGCTGACTCAGATGGACGGAGTTGTGCTAAATGATGTAACAAAAGTAGCGGAAATCGTTGAAAAAGCGGGTACCGCCAAAAGACCGCTGGATATTACATTCAAGCGTAATGGCAAGGAGATGAAGACCAAGCTTACTCCGGCTTATGACGCAGAAGATCAATCTTGGCGTCTTGGTCTGTTTATTCGGGATTCTGCAGCAGGTGTGGGAACTCTCACGTTTTATGCACCACAACAAAAAGTTTATGGAGCTTTGGGCCATGTCATCACAGATATGAACACTCAGACTCCGATCGAAGTGGGAAGTGGGCAAATTTTGCAGTCCAATGTAACCTCCATTTCACGTAGCGAAGAAGGCGAACCAGGTGAAAAACGTGCTCATTTCTTGAAAGATGGACGAATTTTAGGTAATGTCGAGCGCAACACGCACTTCGGCATATTTGGCAAGATGGATGAAAAACCAAGCCACAGTCTTTATCGTGAACCGATTCCGGTCGCTTTGGCGGGTGAAGTGAAGGCAGGTCCTGCTGAAATATTGACTGTTGTGGAAGGGCAAGAAGTCGAGCGGTTTAAGGTTGAGATCATTCATGTTTCACGCCAGGATGCTCCTGCAACCAAGGGGATGGTTCTACGAATTACGGATCCAAGGCTAATTAAGAAAACCGGCGGTATTGTACAAGGTATGAGTGGTAGTCCAATTGTACAAAATGGCAAGCTTATCGGAGCCGTTACCCATGTCTTCGTGAATGATCCCAAATCCGGTTACGGGTGTTTTATCGAATGGATGCTTCAAGATTCCGGGGTTCTTCCATCGACTCATAACAATGCTCAAAATCTTAAGGCAGGTTAATGCCTTAAGATTTTTTGTCGTATAAAGCCGAAATAAGAAATAATTTGAAACAAAATATTCATTATAAATCAACTTCAAAAAAAAATAAAGAAAAATAATTTTCGACAGAAGGAATTTAAATGACCATGTCGAAAACTTTATCTACAAGAAATTTAACTAAAAGTACTGATCTGATAAAGGAGGAGCACGAATTGCAAAAAATCGAGGTATTATTAGCAGACGACAACCGTGAGTTCACAAACCTGCTCGGAGAATACATTTCGGACCAACAAGACATGGTGGTTACCGGCATTGCCTACAATGGTGAGGAAGTTCTCAATATGATCGAGGAAACCGGTAAGGTTCCGGATGTATTGATTCTTGATATTATTATGCCTCATTTGGATGGCCTGGGCGTTCTGGAACGGCTGCGTGATATGAATTTGTCCCCACAGCCAAAGATCATTATGCTTACGGCGTTCGGTCAAGAGAACATCACTCAGCGTGCCGTGCAGTTAGGTGCTTCTTACTATATTTTGAAACCGTTTGATATGGAAGTGCTGGCCAGCCGCATTCGTCAACTGGTAGGAGTACCTAACAGTATGTCAACGAGTTCTTCGTTTAGCAGTATGAAATCCAATGTTGTTCCAATGGGAAAAGGCAAGAATCTGGATGCGAATATTACATCGATAATTCATGAAATCGGCGTGCCAGCCCACATTAAAGGCTACCAGTATTTACGGGAAGCCATTACAATGGTGTACAACAACATTGAAATACTGGGTGCCATTACTAAGACGCTGTATCCTGCTATTGCTGAAAAATTCAAGACTACTCCTTCAAGAGTGGAGCGTGCGATTCGTCATGCCATTGAGGTGGCCTGGACACGCGGCAATATCGATTCCATCAGCCATCTTTTTGGCTATACCATCAACATCAGCAAATCCAAGCCGACGAACAGTGAGTTCATCGCAATGGTGGCTGATAAGCTGAGAATCGAGCATAAGGTTTCTTGAAAGGGTTAGGGGCTTTGAGCGCTTTTAATATTCAGTGATCAATGCGTCACTTCTTTAGTGGATGATGAACATTCATCGATTCATTAAAGAAGTGACGTATTCATTTTTGATAAGACATCATTTTTCTTATTAAGCGTCGAATTTGAAGGGAAATACAGGTAGCTTGAAGAAAAAGAACACATGGACATCCAAGCCAGAGAATGAGCTAGTATGACGAAAAATTATCAGGGGGTATATCAATGAAAAAAGTATTAGTACTGGGAGGTACACGTTTCTTCGGAAAAAGACTGGTTGCGAACCTGATGGACAGCGGTGCTGAGGTGACCATTTTGACAAGAGGCAACAGTAAGGATGATTTCGGCGGCAATGTAAACAGGCTTGTGGCTGACCGTAAGGATCCTGAGAGTCTGAAGCAGGCGGTCGGTAGCTGTGAATATGATGTTGTCTATGATAATATTTGTTATACACCGGAAGAAGCAGGGGATGCGGCGCAGCTCTTTGCAGGCCGAGTGGGGCAATACATCTTGACATCTACTCTTTCGGTTTATGATTTCGCGGATCATCCGTTAAAGGAAGAAGATTTTGACCCTTACCTTTATCAGGTTATTACTAACAATAACGGGGAGTACAACTATAAGGAAGGAAAACGTCAAGCAGAAGCTGTTCTGTTCAGCCGTCATGATTTAAATGTCACTGCCGTACGTTTCCCCATTGTTCTGGGTACAGACGATTATACCAAAAGGCTCCTATTCCATGTGGAGCACGCTTTGAAGGGCGAAGCTATAGGATTGCCTGCGCCAGATGCACTTATTTCCTTCATTCACGCGGAAGAAGCGGCGGAGTTTTTGAAATGGGCAGGTGAGGTTAAATTTGACGGGCCTGTTAATGCCTGTTCAAATGGATCCGTATCGGTGCGCGAGATTATGGATATGATCAAGCAGGAGACGGGCAAGACAGCACCATTGCACCCATCTGCAGGGATTGATCATATGTCACCGTTCGGGATACCAGGGGATTGGACAATGGATAACAGTCGTGCAGCGGACGCCGGATTTTCGTTCTGGAACTTGAAGGAATGGATGCCACAGCTTATCGCAGAGTACTCGAAGGATATGAATTTGTAGTGTTGCACATCAGGTATAAAGTTTATACAAGAAAGGAAGTCCATCATGAATGACACCGTCGCAGATCTGGCAAATAGAGCTAAATTGCTGAAGGAAACAGGACAATTGAGTCCAGAGGCTGCTTTGCTTGTTGAGCAGCTATTGAAGGAGCTGGAAACAGTTAACCGACAAAATATAAATCTACGGAAAGCAGCTCTGAAATCATCCTCCAAGCAGGCGAGAATGTCCAGTAAATTGAAGGACGCTTTAATGGAATAATATAAATTTATCGGAAGAATAATCCGCTTTCGTAGTGATGCTCAAGCTAACATCATTAGTTCAATTTAGATCAAAACAAAACACCGGAGGAAATATCCCCCGGTGTTTATCTATTAGTGACATATTTATTAGGTGCGTGTAGGCGCGTCCGGATTAGACGGTCGCTTCTTCTTGAATCGTGGTCCTACGTAATTACGCTTGCGGTCTCGGAACAAAATCCAGCCGCCCAGAAAACCGATGCCGAGGACGAACAGGAGAAGGCCTCCACCGAAATGAAGCCATTGGAACGAAGGGTTCGTTATCTGATCGTTACCGTGCACGGCTATATATAAGAAAACGGCATCTTTCATCATTAAAAAGCCTGTCATCGCCATAAAGCCGGGTATTACCAAAATAAGAATAGCGATGAAGCGGGAAATCAGTAATTTCATACGAGATTCCTTCCTCTGTCATGATATGAAAATTCTACTTCTTATAATACCGTTTTCCCCTGGTTATGTCTATTTACGAAGCGGGATCAAATTTGTAATACGTAGAAAAGGGAGTACAATAATAAAGAAATGAAGTACATAATACGGAGGTGCCGTCAGTGGCAATTACATGTGATGTGGCGATTCTCGGTGGAGGTACCGGTGGCTATGTGGCTGCCATTCGGGCTGCCCAGCTTGGGAAAGATGTAGTCATCATTGAGCAGGACAAGCTCGGAGGAACATGTCTTCATCGAGGCTGTATTCCGAGCAAAGCCTTGCTTCGGAGTGCAGAAGTATTTGCGGAGATGAAGGAAAGCGAGAGTTATGGAATTGAAGTCGAAGGCGTTACTTTGTCCTTTGAGAAAGTGCAGAAGAGAAAAGAAAACATAGTGGAAAAACTTCATCAGGGCGTACAGTACTTGATGCGAAAAAATAAAATCCGTGTCATTCACGGTGTTGGCCGGGTTATTGGCCCTTCAATTTTTTCTCCCCGCAGCGGTGCAGTGGCTGTTGAATTAGCGGACGGAGATATGGAGACGGTCGTCCCGACCCATCTTATTATTGCGACAGGTTCGCGTCCTCGTCATTTGCCAGGGCTTGAGCCGGACGGCAAGTATGTGATGACCAGTGACCATGCCCTGTTAATGGAAGAGCTTCCTTCCTCAATCATTATTGTCGGCGGCGGTGTAATCGGTGTGGAATGGGCGTCTATGCTGAATGATTTCGGTGTGGAAGTCACCATTGTGGAGTCTTCTTCTCATCTGCTACCTGCGGAAGACGAAGAGATTGGTAAGGAGATGCGTAAGCTTCTTTCCGGTAGAGGCATCAAGATTATGACCGGAGCTGAGCTGCTGATAGACACCTATGAGATTAGAGACAATCATATTGTGCTTGGTGTCCGGCATGGTGGTAAAGAGCATCTCTTATCATCAGACAAGCTGATGATATCCGTAGGTCGTATGGGCAATGCCGAGAACATCGGACTTGAGAATACAGATGTACGGATCGACAAGGGTCTAATTGTAACCAATGAATTTATGCAGACGACAGAGCCGCATATTTATGCGATCGGGGATGTTATCGGCGGCCTGCAGCTCGCTCATGCGGCAAGTCATGAGGGAATTACAGCTGTCCATCATTTGGCGGGTGAGAAAGAGCTGTCTTACCGTAAGGAATGGATTCCCCGTTGTATATACACTCGCCCGGAAGCAGCCAGTGTTGGACTTACCGAGAAGCAGGCTCTGGAGCACGGGCATGAGATTAAAGTCGGTAAATTTCCTTTTCAGGCTAACGGAAAAGCACTCGTATACGGGATGAATGAGGGATTTGTGAAGGTTATTGCGGATAAGGCTACAAACGATTTATTAGGAGTGCACATGATCGGTCCACATGTGACTGAACTCATTGGTGAAGCAGCCCTTGCACAGGTTTTGGATGCTACTCCTTGGGAAGTTGGATCTTCGGTTCATGCACACCCAACACTGTCTGAAATTATTGGTGAAGCTATGCTGGCTGTTGACGGGAAATCTTCCGGTATTTAAAGCAGATGGTACCACTCTGTGCTATCCCGCATTTCTTTTTATGGGAAAAGGGATTATAATAGCATTAAGCCAAGTCTTAGTACCAGGTTTTAATACTAGATCTGAGAAAGGGATAATACACTGTCATTGTGAAGATTGACGGTGTTATTATTTCAGACTTTTGGTGTGATGACTAAGGAGGGATCTCCATGAAAGAGCAGGAAACGATGACTGAGAAGAACAGGCATGAGCAGCTTGGGTTGACCGACGGACAAGTACTGGACATGTACAAATATATGATACTGGCGCGAAAATTTGATGAGCGAAATATGCTTCTTCAGCGGGCTGGGAAAATCAATTTTCACGTTTCCGGTATCGGGCAGGAAACTTGTCAGGTGGCAGCAGCCTTCGCGCTTGACAGGGAAAAAGACTATTTTCTTCCCTATTATCGGGACTACGGATTTGTTCTTGCCGTAGGAATGACACCGCGAGAGCTGATGCTCTCCGCTTTCGCTAAGGCGGAGGACCCGAACAGCGGCGGCCGGCAAATGCCTGGCCATTTCGGTAGCAAGAGGCTTCGGATCGTAACCGGCTCCAGTCCGGTAACGACTCAGGTTCCTCATGCTGTCGGGTTTGCTTTAGCTGCAAAAATGCAGAAGAAGGATTTTGTTTCTTTTGTTACGTTTGGTGAAGGCTCAAGCAACCAGGGAGATTTTCATGAAGGATGCAATTTTGCCGGGGTAAATAAACTTCCGGTCATTATTATGTGTGAGAATAACCGATATGCGATTTCAGTTCCAGAACACAAGCAGCTCGGCGGGAAGGTCAGCGACCGTGCGCTGGGATACGGGTTTCCAGGCATTCGTGTGGATGGCAATGACGCGCTTGAAGTGTATGCGGCCGTTAAGGAAGCGCGCGAACGGGCGGTGCGCGGAGAAGGTCCGACTCTGATCGAAGCGATGATGTACCGCTTGTCACCACACTCCACTTCAGATAATGATTTGGCATACCGGACGAAAGAAGAAGTTGAAGAGAACTGGAAAAAAGACGGTGTGGCCCGTTTTAAAACGTATTTAGTGAACTTGGGGTTATGGGATGAAAATCAGGATCAGGATTTGATAGCCCAGCTAAACCTGGAGATTAAAGAAGCGACGGAATATGCGGACCGGGCTCCTTTTCCGAAGCCGGAAGATACACTACGACATGTGTACGCCGAGAACGAAGGAGGGGTATAGAGATGGCCGTTATGGAATATATCGATGCAATTCGTCTTGCAATGAAGGAAGAAATGGAGAGAGATGAATCCGTATTTGTGCTTGGGGAGGATGTCGGCGTTAAAGGCGGCGTGTTTACCACAACGAAGGGTCTGATGGAACAATTCGGTGAAATGCGTGTCATGGATACGCCGCTAGCCGAGTCCGCCATAGCCGGTGTAGCTATTGGTGCAGCGATGTACGGCATGAAGCCGATTGCTGAAATGCAGTATTCAGACTTTATGTTGCCTGCGACTAACCAAATCATCAGTGAAGCAGCAAAAATCCGTTATCGTTCTAATAATGACTGGAGCTGTCCCGTCGTTATCCGCGCTCCGATCGGCGGAGGTATTTTCGGAGGGCTCTACCACTCTCAATGTCCGGAATCTATATTCTTTGGGACACCTGGACTTAAAATTGTAGCTCCATTTACAGCGTACGATGCAAAAGGACTACTTAAGGCAGCTGTACGTGACCCGGATCCGGTTCTGTTTTTTGAGAATAAAAAGTGTTACAAGCTCATTAAAGGTGACGTGCCTGAGGATGATTACACCGTGCCAATCGGCAAAGCCAACCTGCTGAGAGCGGGTGCTGACATTACGGTCATCGGATACAGCCAACCATTGCACTTTGTGATGCAGGCGGCGGAGGAACTGGAACGAGAAGAGGGGATTACCGCACACGTTCTGGATCTCAGAACGCTGCAACCGCTCGATCAGGAGGCCATCATGGAGGCTGCCCGTACAACAGGTAAAGTAATGATCGTGCATGAGGATAACAAAACCGGTGGTGTTGGGGCCGAGGTGGCCGCCATTATCGCAGAGAACTGTTTGTACGAACTTGATGCCCCGATTATGCGCTTGTGCGCACCGGATGTACCTGCGATGCCAATCAGTCCGCCAATGGAGAAGTTTTATATGCTGAATAAGGACAAAGTGAAAGAATCCATGCGTCAACTGGCGCTTTATTAAGATATAAGGAGTTGTGAGCATGTCTGAAAACGGGAAAATGACCGATGTGGCGATGCCGCAGCTGGCGGAGTCGCTTGTCTCCGCTACGATCGGTAAATGGCTTAAAAAGCCGGGAGACCGAATTGAGCAGTATGAACCTATCTGTGAAGTGATGACCGATAAGGTAAATGCGGAAATTCCATCGACTATGGATGGGATTATGGGAGAAATTTTGGCAGAGGAAGGTCGGACGGTTGCTGTCGGTGAAATCATCTGTCGTATTTCAGCTGTGGGAAGTATTGAACCCGAAACGGCAGCCCCAGCGCAGTCTCAACCAACATCTGGACAGAACACTCCTGCAGCAGGCGATTCGATGCGAGCACGATACTCTCCTGCTGTGCAAAGTCTGGCCGCAGAACACCGCATAGATCTTAATCAAGTAACAGGAACAGGTATGGGAGGCCGAATTACGCGTAAAGATGTGCTCTCCTACATTGAGCATGGAGGTCCGGCGAAGACGGCGACAGCCGCACCAGTCAATCCTACAGCACCGGATATCCAGAAACCTTCGGCATCTTCAGCTTCGCCGTTTACAGGTATGCTGAATCAACCCCAAGCAGAGCCAAGTCCTCCGCTTGGAACAGTTATTCCGAATGTTCGACATTCTGGTCTCCATTTAACGGAGCTACCGAAAATTCCGACCATTGAGGTCGAAGGAGCGGGAGTCGGAAGAAGCGAATATTTTGTTGATGTGACGCCGATCCGTAGTACGATCGCAAGAAACATGCGCCAAAGTATATCCGAAATTCCACATGCCTGGACGATGATAGAGGTCGACGTTACTAATCTTGTACTAATCCGGAACAAGTTGAAGGATGAGTTTAAGCGTAATGAGGGTGTAAATCTGACCTATCTGGCCTTTTTGCTGAAAGCCGTTGTCAACGCGATCAAGGATTACCCAATCATGAACTCGTTCTGGGCGGTGGACAAAATCGTCGTCAAGCGGGAGATAAATCTTTCCCTCGCGGTCGGAACAGAGGATTCGGTCATGACGCCTGTCATCAAAAGAGCAGACCAGAAAAACATTGCCGGATTGGCTCGTGAAATTGATGAGCTGGCCAGAAAGACCCGTGAAGGTAAACTGACACTCGACGATATGCAGGGCGGTACGTTTACGGTCAATAATACAGGTTCTTTTGGATCGATTTTGTCCTACCCGATAATCAATTACCCTCAGGCGGCCATTTTAACGTTTGAGTCCATTGTCAAAAAACCTGTCGTTATTAATGACATGATCGCAGTACGGTCTATGGCCAATATTTGTCTTTCCTTGGATCATAGAATATTGGATGGCGTTATCTGCGGAAGATTTTTGCAGCGGGTGAAAGATAACTTGGAAGGTTTTACACTGGATACGAAATTGTATTGATTGTTGATTTACTCCCATCTGAGATTTCTTAACAAGGTAAAGTGATTTTTTTTAGGGTACTCTAAGAAAGAAGGCACAGCAGGATGAAGAAAGCATTAGATGTATCTTATACGCCGTTAATGGATTACGGGGCTGCCTGGGACTTGCAAAAGGAGCGGGTCAAGGGAATAGATCTGGGGGAGCGTAGTGAGTGTCTGATGCTCCTCCAGCATCCCCCGACATACACCATGGGATCGCAGCGGCATCCGGAGCATTTGCTTCTCAGCAGAGAGGAGCTTGAAGCCCAGGGAATAGGCTTGTACGAGATAGACCGCGGAGGAGATATTACATATCATGGACCGGGCCAACTGGTCGGATATCCGCTGCTGCTTTTGGATGGTGGGGCAAACCTGGATCTTCACGGATACTTGCGAAACGTGGAACAGGTTATTATCGATTATCTGGCAGATTTCGGAATTGAATCCGGGCGGAAACCAGAGTACACCGGCGTATGGGTCGGCGATCGTAAAATCTGTGCGATTGGGGTAAAGTTTAACAAATGCAAGCATCACAGGGGTTTCGTGACAAGCCATGGCTTTGCACTTAACGTAAAGGCAGGGATTGAGAAGGAAGGCTTCTCGGGCATTGTTCCTTGCGGTATACAGGAGTTCGGCGTAACTTCGTTGGAGGAGTGTACCGGGAAGAATTTCTTGGTAGAGGAAGTCGCCCGGGAGATAATACCATATTTCACCCGGGTCTTTCCCTATGAGATCCAGCTTCAGCAGCGGAATCAAAAAACTATTTAAGGCATTAGCGCAAGAGAAAAGGTTCCAATACAATAAAAAGTGTGGAGCCGATCATAGCAGCCAGCATGAGATAAATGACGATACGAAACCATTTTTTACGTTGCATTGTGTTACTCCTTTGGATTAAGTTTAAATGATGAACATCATGATGCATTCATTTTTTATACATCGTACAAGCAACATTGTAACCCATCTAAGAAAGAGAGGAAAGTCCAATGATTTCACAAGAGCGTATTGTTAATGAGTTTATGGAATTGGTTCGCGTAGACAGCGAGACCAAGCATGAAGAACAGATTTCAGTTGTGCTCAAAGAGAAATTCGGCAGCGTAGGCCTTCAAGTGGTCGAGGATGATACGAAAGAAAAAACCGGTCACGGATCCGGCAACTTGATCATTACATGGGAAGCGGAACAGGCGGACAAAGCTCCTAAACTTCTTTTCACCTGTCACATGGATACAGTAACGCCTGGCAATGGGATTAAACCAGTTCTCGGAGAAGATGGATGGATCCGTAGTGATGGTACCACCATTCTCGGCTCAGACGATAAAGCAGGGATTGCTGCACTTCTTGAAGCTATTCGTGTAATCAAAGATAATAAAATCCCTCATGGTAAAATTCAATTTATCATCACAGCGGGTGAAGAATCCGGTCTCATGGGCGCACGTGCGCTGGATCCTAAGTATCTGGATGCTGATCTCGGTTATGCGCTGGATTCCAATGGTGAAGTAGGAGCTATCGCCGTGGCAGCTCCGACCCAGGCGAAGGTAACTATGATTATTAATGGGAAATCAGCTCATGCTGGAGTAAATCCGGAAGATGGTATCAGCGCCATTCAGGTAGCCGCTAAGTCTATCGCCAAGATGAACCTCGGCCGGATCGATGAAGAAACAACTGCTAATATTGGGAAATTCCAAGGTGGCGGTCCGACGAACATCGTATGCGACTACGTACAGATTGACGCGGAAGCTAGAAGTATCGTTCAGGAAAAAGTAGAGAAGCAGATTGATCTGATGCGCGATGCGCTGGAGACGACTGTACGGGAATACGGTGCAAAATGCGAATTCCGCAGTGAAATTATATACCCTGCTTTCAGCTACAACGAGAACGATAACGTTGTTCAGCTAGCCAAGCGTGCGATTGGTGGACTTGGACTGTCAGGCCGTACGTTCCCATCCGGAGGAGGCAGTGATGCCAATATATTCAACGGATTGGGCGTTCCAACCGTAAATCTTGCTGTTGGTTACGAGGAGATTCATACAACGAATGAACGAATCAAGGCATCCGATCTGGTCAAAGCAGCACAGATTGTTGTTGCGATTGTTCAAGAAGCAGCAAAGGGTTGATCTAATCCCTTTTACTGAGAAATAATAAACAAACAGCAGAGCCCACATCCGGAAGCAAATTTCCGTGTGTGGGCTTTTTTATTCAACAGGCTATTTAATTCAGCGTCGTGGATCTACCAATCCCGTTCTCACGGCGACGTTGAGCCGGTGACCAGATGGTGTGCCAATGGGTGTTCTCCACAATATGAAGTGCGGCGTTAATGCTATGCATGTACTCCATGGCTTGCTCCTTCACTGTATCCGGGCTATCAATACGTGCCATACGAGAAGAAAGGGAAAGAAGAGAAGACTGTAAATAACAGGCGGCTTCTCCGAATCTGGATGCCGTATGCTCCGGTTGGGATAAACGTAGGTTCTCAAATATGACGGAAGCCCTTTCATAATCACCTAGATCATATAGTCGTTCTGCAGTAATAAATTGGAGCTCGTTAAGATACGGATGTGTATGATTAACCTGAATTTCTGGCAGGCAGCTGATGCGCGTTCCAGCTAATGTCGTATAACCCTCAGAATAAAGCATATGTATGAGTGCGTACTCTCCAGCAGTTCCTTCAGTAGAAAGAATAAAATCGGCCTCAGCTAGCATACCGAGGGACACAGCTACTTCGGCAAGTTTATACCGATCATCATCGTAGGCAGGGAGATACGGGAGAGATCCGCTGAGCCGCCATTTGCACAAGAACATAGTGATACTGATTAAGTCACGATGCACATCCTGTGTCGAGTCTTCGAGAGCACATTTATTGTTCAAGGAAACCAGTAAATTCATTGCTTCATCTAATCGATCATCGTTGATCAGACAATGGGCATGAATGATTCCGGTTTGAGTATCGGTATATTCGGTCATATTAAAGCAAAGTGCAGCTTCTGTATAGGCTCCGATTTCTCTCAAGGCACATCCGAGTACTGTTGTGCAAATGGAATGTGAAGATAACTCAAATAAGAGACGATTGAATATGTCTCTATCACATATCCCTTCTTGATGCAGCAATAAGGCCCACTCGTTCAATGACTTTGCGGCGTAAGGCATTCCAAAGCAAAGTGCATGCTTAAACGATTCAGCTGCTTCGTTACATTTATTCAGTTTTGCATTTAAACGCCCGTATTCGATCCAGCTTAAAGCAGAACGTTCCATATCAGTTGGTGTTGTATAGCTGGCAGCCATCGCAGCTTGTTTAAAGCATGTTAGAGCTTCTTCAAAATGTCCGCGATTCTGATGCCACTTGCCAAGTTCATATGCTTGTGTCGGTGGTTCAGTGTTACAATCGGGCTCTCTATTTATTAGATGTCGCATTTCGAAACCTCCCAATAATAGAACACATGTACAGGGGTATTAGTCATGTTTATATAACGAAAAAAACAGAAAAAAGTCGAATTTTGAGTCTTAAGACCTAGTTTAATATTCATTTTTCGTATTTATCTACGTTGGATTGGATTAAAAGTTCAGCAATCGTGACCTCTGGACCCCATTGTTTTTGCCACTGCTTCAGCATGATTTTAATTTGCCAAGCCTGTCCGACCATATGTATGGATTTCGTGCCTTGATAGCTCTTCATTGTCCGTTCCTTCTTTCTTAAGAAGTTTGATATAATACAGCTTATGCATCAGTTTTGGCAGTCATGCCGTTTTTAAACAAAGGAGGCCATACTATGAGCGATCTCGGCAATAAAGACCGCCATTCCAACATGTCTTTGGAAGAAAGTACAGTATCAACAGAACGGATATTTAAAGGGAAAGTTATATCGCTGCAGGTAGACACGGTTGTTCTACCGGACGGCCAACAGGCCACTCGTGAAGTCGTTCGTCATCCGGGCGCAGTTGCTATTCTTGCACTCCGCGACAATAAGATGCTCGTTGTAGATCAATTTAGACAGCCTTTGGGTCGTTGTGAAGTCGAAATACCTGCAGGGAAGCTGGAGCGTGGAGAGGATCCGTTGGAGGCTGCCAAACGCGAGCTGCAGGAAGAGACAGGATATACGTGCGGCACGATCCGCAAGCTTCAATCCTTCTATACTTCGCCAGGCTTTGCGGATGAAATTATCCATTTGTATCTGGCCGAGGACCTTACAAGCGGGAATATGAAGCCGGATGAGGATGAATTTCTTGAAATGTCTGAGATCACATTAGACGAAGCGTACCGCCTGATTCAGGAAGAACGTATCAGTGATGCCAAAACGATCTTGGCTGTGTATGCATGGAACATGTACAAGCTGACGGGTAAAATCTGAAATGCATCATAAGTCACATTTTGATAAATCGGGCGGTTTGCGGGACTTTTACAGCGATCTGCATATACATATTGGACGGACGGGGAACGGACAGGCTGTGAAAATTAGCGGAAGCCGTAACCTTACGTTTGAGAATATTGCGGAGGAAGCTGCCGTGCGTAAAGGAATTGAGATGATCGGCATTATCGACTGCCACTCTCCTTCGGTGCAGGATGATATCCTGACCTGTTTGGACAGCAGTGCAATGAAAGAAATTCATGGCGGGGGTATTGCCTACAAGGATACTGTCATTCTGCTTGGAAGTGAGATTGAGATCAGGGAGAGCGGTAGAGGAGCGGCGCATGTTCTGGCTTATTTTCGTGATCTGGATACGATGCAGGATTTCACACGCTGGATGTCTCGTTATATGAAAAATGTCCAGCTGAGCTCACAGCGCATTTACGTTCAACCTAGAGATCTTCAGCAGGAAATACTGGACCGGGGCGGGATTCTAATACCGGCACATGTGTTTACTCCACATAAAGGTCTTTATGGAAGTATGGCTGACAGGATGTCCGATGTGTTTGATCTTCGGGGTATTTCGGCCATAGAGCTCGGATTAAGTGCCGATTCATCGATGGCGGGACATATTTCGGAGCTGGATGACTATTCATTTTTGACGAACTCCGATGCACATTCACTTGGGAAGATTGGCCGAGAATACAATAAAATCCGGATGTTAACCCCGTCTTTTGATGAATTTCGCTTGGCTCTGGGCCGAAAGGATGGAAGACAGGTGTTGGCGAACTACGGTCTTAATCCTCGTCTTGGCAAGTACCACCGAACATACTGTTCCGGCTGCAGCAGCATTTTGGACGAGGAGAGCATTGTGTCTTCAGTGGACAGATGTCCGTATTGTGGTAGCCTGAAGACGGTTCAAGGGGTGTTTGACCGAATTGTATCCATTGCCGACAGAAATCTGCCGTCCTTGCCCTCCCATAGGCCCCCGTATTACTATCAAGTCCCTCTGGAATTTATTCCGGGTCTAGGAAAGGTAGCCATGTCCAAGCTGCTTACAACATTCGGAACCGAAATGGCGATCCTTCACCGCGCTTCCGAGACTGATATTGCGTGTGTTGTTGGAGAAGATCTTGCACGAAGTATTGTTATGGCCAGAGACGGAATTCTTGAGCTCTCATCCGGCGGAGGTGGAACGTACGGCAAGGTCGTCCGAAAATAAAAGACTATTAAAATTGCAAAGTCATAGACGGCATTAAACACACATAGAGTAGGAATAGAGACAGGAAAGGAGACTCTATTTCATGCAATCATTCCGCCAGAGTTTTAAGGATCAGATGCCTCTATATGTGTTTGTTGCCGTCTTATTTTTAGTAGGGGTGCTGTTTGGAGCCTTGATGGTAAACGCGCTGTCTTTGGAACAGCAGCAGGATCTTGCAGGTTATTTGGACCACTTTTTTCTGACCTTGCACGAAGGCGGTGAAGGGGAAATTCCAGCTTCGTTCGGCAGTATTGCGGCACTCCATTTGAAATGGCTAGGGTTAATCTGGATTTTGGGACTGTCTGTCATCGGCCTTCCGGGCATTCTTATACTGGATTTCTTTAAAGGCGTTCTTATTGGTTTTACGGTAGGTTATCTTGTTGGTCAATATTCCTGGAAAGGTCTGCTGTTTGCACTAGTGTCTGTTGCGCCCCAAAATTTGCTTGTCATCCCGGTGCTGATGATGTGCAGTGTAGCAGCAATAACCTTTTCTCTATATATCATCAAAAACCGTCTTCTAATGCAGCGTAGCGGAAGTGTAACGAAGCCCTTTGCCTCGTATATAGGCCTGACCTGTGTGATGGCTCTGCTAATCCTGGGCATATCATCATTTGAAACCTGGATCACTCCTAGTATGATGCAGTGGGTAGCACCGATGCTTCTTCCGGCTAGTAGTCTTTAGATGTAGCAAAACCGTTTGACTTTATTTGCAAAGTCCCCCTATAATGAAGGAAGTGAACAATTACGTGCAGTGATTTCCAAGGGGGAGGGAAACGATGGAAGCACGGATCGACAAAATTAAACAGCAGTTACAATCCCAAGGCTACAAATTAACGCCCCAAAGGGAAGCCACCGTCAGCGTATTGTTGGAGAATGAGGATGATCATCTCAGCGCAGAAGACGTTTTTATGCTCGTTAAAGAAAAAGCTCCCGAGATCGGTCTGGCAACCGTGTACCGTACCCTCGAGCTTCTGAGCGAGCTGCATGTGGTGGAGAAGATCAACTTTGGCGATGGTGTAGCGCGTTACGATTTGCGGACGGACACGTCTAAACATCATCATCATCATCTGATTTGTACCCAATGCGGAAGCATGGATGAAATACGCGAGGATTGGCTTGGACCATTGGAAGAGCGGCTTGAGAAGGAATTTAATTTCACCGTTCATGATCATCGTCTTGATTTCCACGGCATCTGTTACCGCTGTAAGGATAAGGGAAGACATGATAGCAGTGAGTCATAATGCGATAGCAATAATCTGTGGTGATACGTCACACAGGTAGCCCTCTTACGGAGATGGATGTCCCCGGGAGGGCTTTTTTTGAAGATATTTATATCGTAAGAAATACTACCGGTAAATGTAGTCTGTACATACGTCATATTACATGGAAGATGCTCATAGGCTTGGGTGACAGGGCTTTTCTAAGATATAGGAAAGTATAAACACCTTCGCAAAAGGCGGTCTGTCATCGATAGATGTTTTTCTCATGGAAGAGGGGCGATGTGGTTATGATTATTTCTTTACGAAAAATCGGTTCCTTTATAAGATTTATCGTTTTATTTACCGTTCTTACGTTGTTTTTTTACTATGCGCTGTCCCTGGTTAATCAATGGGTAGCTCCATCTGATCCATACCGGGTACCGGTCGGACATGCCGTAAAGGCTTTTCAGCCTGAAAACTCCATGGAGACATGGGTAACACCACGTGACAGACTTCGCTTATACTATTGGTATGGCGAATAAACGTCTGCTACGTATGGAAGAGCAGTGATAAGGAGCAGAATAAATCATGAAGCAGTATTTGGACGCCTATATATCCTTCTTATCGGAGGAAAGAGGGCTGTCGAGCAGCACTACAGGATCATACCATAAAGATATTGCAGGCTTTATTGATTTCGCGGAGCAGCGCGGAGTGGATGAACCGGCGGATGTAAACCGCACACTGCTTAGTTTGTATTTGGGAAGTTTAAAGCAAAAGGGCAGAGCCCCATCCACGATGATGCGATGCACGGTTTCTCTCCGCTCTTTTTTTCAATATTTGGTGCGTCGTTCCGTTATTGTGCAGGATCCGTCTATCATGCTGGAGACACCGAAGCCAGAACGCAAGATTCCTAAGGCACTTTCTATTGAACAAGTAGACAAGCTGCTTAGTGCACCGGATGGCTCTACTCCTCATGGGGCCCGGGATAAAGCAATGCTGGAGCTGTTGTATGCGGCCGGCATTCGTGTCTCGGAGCTGGTAACACTGGGGGTCCATGATGTAAATACAGATATGAGGTTTGTACGTTGCACTGGAAGCTCCGGGAAGGAACGGATTCTGCCAATAAGTCCGATTGCTGCACGCAGCGTGGAACTGTATCTGGCTGGAATGAGGGAGAAGCTTCTCAAAGCGGGTAGTGAAGAGGAAGGACTGTTTTTGAACGCGCTCGGTACCAGGCTGACACGTCAGGGCTTTTGGAAAATTATTAAAAAACACGGCAAGGAGGCTGGGATTACGGAGGACATTACGCCTCATACACTCCGTCATTCTTTCGCTATTCATATGCTGGATAATGGAGCAGATCTGCGTTCCGTGCAGGAGATGCTTGGCCATTCCGATATATCGACGACACAAATGTACCAAACACCCAAAAAAAGTATGAAAGAAGTTTATGAGACCCATCATCCGCGGGCAGGAAATTAGCCTTTTGTATCTTTTCCACGGATGAGGCCATCACCGCAATTCATGTAGATCGAAGGTAATTCCAATGCCGAACCTACCAATAAACGAGGAGTGATTGAACATGTCAGACAACACCAAATATCGTTTTCAGCGGATATGTTTTATTGTGCTTGACAGCGTGGGGATCGGGGAAGCGCCGGACGCAGCTAAATTCGGGGATATTGGGGCTCATACACTGGGTCATATTTTGGAACATAATCCGGATCTGTCATTACCGAATTTGAAAAATCTGGGACTAGGGAATATAGCTCCATTGCCGAACGTGACACCTTCAGATTCCCCTCATGCTTATTATGGTAAAATGCAAGAGCAATCGGTTGGTAAAGATACGATGACCGGGCACTGGGAACTCATGGGCTTGCGAGTAAAAACGCCGTTTAATACGTACCCTCAGGGTTTTCCTTCGGCGCTCATTGCACAGTTCGAACAGCAGACAGGCCGTAGAGTCATTGGAAATAAACCGGCCTCGGGTACGGAAATTATTGAAGAGTACGGCGAAGAGCAGATGAAGTCCGGGGCTTGGATCGTGTATACATCGGCTGACAGTGTGTTTCAGATAGCGGCACATGAAGAAGTGATACCACTGGAGGAGCTGTATAAAGCTTGTGAAATTGCCCGGCGGCTTACGCTTCAGCCTGAATTTTCGGTAGGAAGAGTTATCGCTCGTCCGTATATTGGACAACCAGGCAGTTTTATTCGTACATCTAACCGACATGACTATGCGGTAAAGCCTCCTGAGCCGACCATTATGAACTCCCTTGAGCATCATGGGTTGGATGTTATTGCTGTCGGTAAGATTAACGACATATTCACCGGGGAAGGTGTCACACAATCATTCCCAACAAAAAGCAACCAACATGGTATTGAAGTATTGATCGAGCAGCTGAGTAAAGATTTCAACGGACTGTTGTTCGCGAATTTGGTCGATTTCGATTCACTTTACGGACACCGCCGCGATCCAAAGGGCTATGGACAAGCCTTGAAGTACTTTGACCAGTCTCTTCCAAATATCATGGGAATGCTGAAGGAGGATGATTTACTGATTATTTCAGCGGATCATGGTAATGATCCGGTTCATGCTGGTACGGACCACACCCGGGAATATGTACCGCTGCTTGTATATAGTCCAGGGTTGACAGCCCCAGGAAGCCTTGGGCTTCGGGATACCTTTTCAGACGTGGGCGCAACCATAGCCGATAATTTCGGGGCAAAGACGTCGGAACATGGCAAGAGCTTTTTATCGCAATTAAAATAATGAATAATGGGGAGAGGTGCTGGAATGAGTAACAACTTAAATCAAGGGATTATTGAAGAAGCAGCTGCGTTTATCCGGAGCAAAGGCGGAGTGCAGCCGGAGGTTGGCCTAATTCTTGGGTCTGGACTCGGAGTTCTCGCTGACTTATTGGAGGATACAGTATCCATACCTTACAGTGACATTCCGCATTTTCCAGTATCGACGGTAGAAGGACATGAAGGCGAACTGCTGCTAGGTAAAATTCAGGATCGGCCTGTCGTTATGATGAAAGGCCGCTTCCATATGTACGAAGGATATGGCCCGGAGCTCACAGCGTTTCCGGTGCGCGTGATGAAACAGCTTGGGGTAAAGAGTCTGCTGGTCACGAACGCGGCAGGAGGAATTAATACTTCCTTTGAGCCGGGTGATCTGATGTTGATTACGGATCATTTAAATATGACAGGACGCAATCCGCTCATCGGACCGAATGACCCAGCACTGGGCGTGCGGTTCCCGGATATGTCCGAGGCGTACAGCCGACGCTTACGGAAGTTGGCTTTAGAGACGGCAGAAAGCCAGGGAATAACGCTGCAGCAAGGGGTTTACGCGGGACTTCTGGGGCCAACCTATGAAACACCAGCTGAAATCGTCATGCTGCGCACTTTGGGCGCTGATGCGGTTGGAATGTCAACGGTATCTGAGGTCATCGTTGCCCGTCATTCGGGTCTGGAGGTGCTCGGCATTTCTTGTATCAGCAATATGGCGGCAGGCATTTTGGATCAACCGTTATCACATGATGAAGTAATGGAGACCGCTGAAAAAGTGCGTGAGAAGTTCCTCGGTCTGGTCATGGCAGTCATTCCGAGCATGTAAGTTACAAGTCTAGTGTTTGGTATTTGTTGTGGGATGTCTCAAAAGGTCATTGACCTGGGACATCCCCTTTATTTGTTTTAAGACGCTACCTGTACGAATCGTTCCTCCAATCGCTGTTGTCCCCGAATTTCTTGAATTTAGGATCCCTCTTCAGATATTTTTTGAGAAATAACAAGTTTTTACACGTAAACCGCCAAAAATCTGGAATAATTTACTTCCAACCTGACGACAATGGAAACAGACCCGTTTCATGAGCGGGATATGCCATTACGATTGTCAGGAGGGGACGGATTTGAAAAAGGTGTTTATTGCCGGGATACTTTCACTTTGTGTTGCGTTTGCACCAGCTGCTGCAAGCTATGCTGATGAGAAGAAACCTGGCGGAGTATCTGACAGTGAACTGGCGCCAAGTGCGCGCTCTGCCATTTTGTTGGATGCGGAAACCGGAACCATTATTTACGAGAAAAACAGCCATGATAAGCTGCCTCCGGCCAGTATCACCAAGATTATGACGATGCTGTTGACGATGGAAGCCATTGATGACGGCAGGTTGAAAATGACGGACATGGTGCGCACGAGCGATCATGCTGCTTCTATGGGAGGTTCACAGATTTTTCTGGAGCCGGGTGAGGAAATGTCCGTTGAAGAGATGCTGAAGGGTATTGCGATGGCATCCGGCAATGATGCATCCGTAGCTATGGCGGAAAAAATCGCAGGATCTGAAGAAGGGTTCGTTAAGATGATGAATGAAAAAGCAGCGGAACTTGGCATGAAGGATACCAACTTTGCGAACTGCAATGGACTTCCGGCAGAGAATCATTACAGCTCAGCGCACGACATTGCTTTAATGAGCCGGGAGCTTCTGAAGTATGAACAGATTACAAAGTACACAGGTGCATACCAGGATTATTTGCGTAAGGATACTCAAAAGCCATTTTGGCTGGTGAATACGAACAAGTTGGTTCGCTTTTATACGGGAGCAGACGGTCTAAAAACCGGTTATACCTCGGAAGCTAAATTTTGTCTCTCGGCAACGGCGAAGCGAGATGGTCTTCGTACTGTAGCTGTCGTGCTCGGGGCACCAAATACGAAAAACCGCAACAATGAAGTTTCTCGTATGTTCGACTATGCATTCTCCCAGTACAGCAAGCATTCGATCTATAAAAAAGGGGAGATGCTCGGGAACATCAAAATTTCCAAAGGTGCCGTACCGGAGCTGCAGCTCCAGGCTGAACAGGACTACAGCGTCCTTGTAAAAAAAGGCGGAAAGACTGCTGATCTCCGTCATGAGGTCACCGTTCCAAAAATGATTAAGGCACCGATAACCGCAGGACAAGTCGTAGGCAAGCTGTCGGTGTATCAAGGAGATCAGCTGGTGAAGGAATTTGAACTCAAGGCACCGGCCGATGTCAAGAAAGCAGGATGGTGGAAGCTGTTTAAGCGTACGACAGGACAGTTGTTTCATGTAGATTGATAGGGGTTTTCTTCTAGTTTTGTCGGGGAGCAGGAAAGTCTTTTGCAGGCGTAGAAATCTTTGTTCATGTAGGGAGGAGAGTGAGCAAACATGAATCTACATGTTGAAATGGAGCACCAGCGGCATGTGCTGATCGTCAGACTTTCAGGGGAACTGGATCATCATACCGCCGATCATGTCCGGATGCAGCTGGATGAAGCCATCCAGCGCCGTCAGACAGAGCATCTAGTGTTCAGCCTGAAGGATCTTGAGTTCATGGACAGCTCGGGACTGGGCGTTATTCTCGGGCGGTACAAGTTCATCAAACAAAAGGGCGGGAAAATGGCTCTGTGTGACGTTAATGCGCCGGTGTATCGTCTGCTTGAAATGTCAGGGTTGTTTAAGATCATGCCCATTTATGAGAACGAGAGTACTGCACTCTCGGGTTTGGAGGTAGTGTCATGAGTGAAGGGAAAACGCAGCATAATTTCATGACTCTGGAGTTTGCCGCAAAATCGGAAAATGAATCCTTTGCCCGAGTGGCTGTGGCTGCGTTTATATCTCAGCTTGATCCGACAATGGATGAACTCAGTGATTTGAAGACAGTCGTGTCAGAAGCGGTTACAAACTGCATTATCCACGGTTATGACAGCAACCCGGAGGGTGTGGTGAAGATTGAAGCCGCGATCGACGGGGATATGATCATTCTTGTCATTGAGGACAATGGGCATGGCATCGATGATCTCGAAATGGCTAAGCAGCCGCTTTACACGTCTAAGCCTGAACTTGAGCGTTCAGGGATGGGCTTTACGATCATGGAGAACTTTATGGACGAATTTGATGTCATCAGTGAGCCGGGGACCGGTACATCGATCAAAATGAAAAAACGGATCGAATCCAAGAAAGCTTTATATAATTAGGGGTTGGACAAATGGATGCCGATGTGAAGAAGACTTCGCAGACTTATTTGGACGACGCGGAGGTTAAGCGTCTGATAGCACTTAGCCAAAGCGGAGACACAGTTGCCCGGGATACGCTTGTAAACTGTAATATTCGTCTTGTCTGGTCGGTTGTGCAGCGGTTCATGAACCGGGGTTACGAGCCGGAGGATTTATTTCAGATCGGTTGTATCGGCCTTCTGAAATCCGTTGACAAATTCGATCTCAGTTATGACGTGAAGTTTTCGACGTATGCCGTACCGATGATTATCGGGGAAATTCAGCGTTTTTTACGTGATGATGGTACGCTCAAGGTAAGCCGTTCGTTAAAAGAAATGGCTAATAAAGTTAGGAAAAAGCGGGACGAGCTCTCCAAACACCTGGACCGCCTGCCAACGATTAAGGAAGTGGCAGAAGAGCTCGGAGTGACACCAGAGGAAGTGGTTTTCGCGCAAGAGGCGAACAAGCCGCCAACTTCCATCCATGAAACGGTATTCGAGAACGACGGAGATCCCATCACTCTGATGGATCAGATTGCGGACGAATCCCAGGAACGCTGGTTTGATAAGCTAGCACTGAATGAAGCGATTGGAGGCTTGTCTGAACGCGAACGGCTGATTGTTTATTTGCGGTATTACCGTGATCAGACTCAGTCTGAAGTGGCCAGCCGTCTTGGCATATCGCAGGTGCAGGTCTCAAGGCTTGAGAAGAAAATATTACAAAGTATCCGTAACCAGATTGCGCAGTAGTGCAGTTACTGAGCCTGAAACGTCGTTCCTTGAGGAGCGGCGTTTTTGTGTTGCCTGCATATGGAAAGGTAAAAAAGAGTAGGATGAGCATTCATTTCCCATACTAACGGTAATTTAGCAGTAAAGGAGTGTTCCGGATGAAAGCCAATCCCACTCCGACGGTGTTTTTGCAATTGCGGAGCCGTATCCGCCTGCCCAGAGATCAGACCGTCAAACTCGGAGATGTTGCTTTTATTATTTGCGACCCGGAATGGGAAGAGAAGCTGTGCGGCTTGCCGCTCGTTCACCCCAAAGATCAGGACGGCAACAGGCTTCTGATGGACTTGATTCAGATCATTCCAAAGATTCGACAACTCATTCCGGAAGTGCATATTGAACCGATGGGAAACCACCATACTTTAGTGGAACTCATCGGCCCTTCTGCCAAGCCATCCCGATTTTGGTTTCCGGTCATTTGGCTGCTTCTGTTTTTTGGCTCTGCTCTGACCATCATGAACTTCCACGCCGACGTAAACATGTTGGAGGTGCATATCCGAATTGTCGAGATGGTAACAGGACAACGGGATGAGCATCCCTATTTGTTTCAAATTGCCTATTCATTAGGGATCGGTTTCGGGATGACGGTGTTCTTCAACCATTTATTCAAAAAGAAATGGAATGAGGAGCCAACACCGCTTGAAGTTGAGATGTATCTATATCAGGAGAACCTTGATCAATTTGTTGTGGCTGAAGAATACAGGAAGATGAGAACGGCAGAGATGGAAAAGACGATGCAAAAGAGAAAGCCAGGGGGAAAACGATGATCACCCTGATGCAGCAGTTGATTTCTATACTTCTCGGGATAGCAGGTGGAATTGCAGTTGGTGGGGGTGTCATTGCGCTCATCATTGTGCTTGATATTGTACCGAGACTATCGCAATTAACATGGACCTATGACCGTGTCCACTGGTATGAAGGAGCTCTGATTACAGGGTCATTAGTCGGAACGATCGCTGATTTCTGGATGTGGAAAACATCCTTGGGGCCTGTGATCAGTACGATCATCGGACTGTTTTGCGGTGTGTTTGTCGGTATGCTGGCAGCGGCTCTGACCGAAGTGTTGAATGTTCTGCCGATCTTAGCCAAGCGTCTGAAGCTGACTGGTTATTTATTGGGTTTGTTAATGGCTATGGTAGCCGGCAAAGTTGCAGGGTCACTATTCGATTGGTTTGTTTACCGACAGTAAGCGACGGCAATAAGGAGGTAAAGTAAATGGATGATAAGACGGGATCAACAGGCTATGGAGAGGAAAACATTCCGGTGATTCCTCCTTCTGTCAAAAAGTCACTTGAAGAGGAGGAGTTAGTCAATAAAAGAAATGCCGAATCCTCTGACAACACTCACGAATCTGTAGTGTATTGGCAGGGTTCCGATGAAATCCCCGGCAATTTGAAAGATCTGAAGGAAATCTTGAAAGAGGTAGTGGGGCTTGGTGTTTCTTTTGACGTCGTCCTGCGTGAAATGAAAATTGCCGGCAGAAATACGGGATTGTTGTTTTTAAATGGGTTTACCAATGATGTGGTATTGACGGAAATTCTAGATCGTTTTACCTATTTGACTCCAGAGGATGTAGGCAATCATATCGTTTCAACGATCAAGAACCAGTATATTCCTTATGTTCAGGTGGAGGAGATTACTGAACTAAGTGAAGCGATTAATAATGTACTCTCGGGATTGTGTGCCGTTTTTTTTGAAGGCGAACATACAGCCATTCTGCTGGATACGAGAAAATATCCTACAAGGTCTCCTGAAGAGCCCGCAATTGAACGGGTCGTGCGCGGCGCTAGGGACGGATTTACTGAATCTATAGTTACGAACATTAATCTGGTCCGGCGCCGTGTACGGGATCCAGGACTCCATTGTGAAGCCATGCAGGTGGGACGACGTACGCAAACCGACGTGTGTATTATTTTCATAGATGATATTGTCGACAGGGATCAGGTAGAGGCCATTCGCCACAAAATTCAAGAGCTCGATCTGGAAGGACTGCCTCTTGGAGACAAACAGTTGGAAGAAGCTATTGTTAATAAAGGCTGGCATCCTTATCCGCTGGTTCGTTATTCAGAGCGGCCTGACGTGGTCGCCTCCCACCTGCTCGAAGGCAGAGTCGTGGTAATGGTAGACACCTCACCAAGCGTGATGATTATGCCGACAACGTTTTTTGACCTGTGTCAGCATGCTGAAGAAAACAGACAGACGCCGTTTATGGGCACTTACCTGCGCTGGATTCGTTTCGGCGGTGTATTCGCATCGATGTTTCTTTTGCCGCTGTGGATGCTACTGGTCATACATCCTGAACTGAAACCGCCTTATCTCGATATATTGGGACCAAAGGAAACGGGTGAAATTCCAATTATTATGCAGTTCTTAATCGTTGAACTCGGGGTGGACTTAATGCGCCTTGCCGCTGTTCATACACCAACTCCTCTGGCATCTGCCATGGGATTGATTGCAGCGATTCTTATCGGGGACGTTGCCGTTAAAACGGGATTGTTTGTTAATGAAGTGATGCTGTATATGGCAGTTGCCGCGGTCGGTATGTTTGCGACACCGAGTTATGAGTTAGGGTTAGCTAACCGGGTCGTTCGTCTTGCACTTCTTATAGCAGTAGCGATGTTTGGGGTAAAAGGGCTTGTGATCGGAACGACGCTGCTTATTCTGATGCTGACCACACATCGGTCATATAACTCCTCATATTTATGGCCTTTTATTCCATTTAGTGCAAAGGCGATGGGGGAGGTATTGTTTCGAAAGCCGCTGCTTTATTCCAGATCACGTCCGGCTCTGAACAAGACCAGGGATAACAGCAAAATGGGGCCTGAAATGAGTCCAAAAAGAAAGCAATAACAAATAACACAAAGGTTATGTTGAAAAATCCATTTTATTTACGTTTCGTTGTCTGCTATACTGTGAACAATTATTCGATAATCTTATTTTGTAAATATTGATCGGAGGAATTGTGGGATGTTTTTACACGGTACTAGCAGAATTAATGAACGGGGACATCTAGAAATTGGCGGGTGCGATACAGCTGATTTAAAAGCACAGTTCGGAACCCCTCTTTATATTGTAGACGAGCAGTCGGTTCGTAACCGCTGCAGGGAATATATCGACGCTTTCAAGGTTTCAGGCTTGAAATATCAGGTGGCTTATGCAAGTAAGGCTTTTTGTGTGATGGCTATGTGCCGTCTGGCGGAAGAAGAGGGGATGTCCCTTGATGTCGTATCGGATGGCGAGCTATACACGGCGCTGGAAGCGGGGTTCCCCGCGGAACGGATACATTTCCACGGCAATAACAAAACACCGGATGAAATCGAAATGGCTTTGGATGCCCATATCGGCTGCTTTGTTGTAGACAATGAGGTAGAACTTCATCTGCTGCAGGCTATTGCGGCTGAGAAGGGCCGTCAAGTTAAGATTCTGCTTCGCGTAACTCCTGGTGTAGAAGCACACACGCATGAATATATCTCCACTGGTCAAACCGATTCCAAATTCGGATTTGACATTGGTAACGGCTCGGCTTATGAAGCGGTGAAGCTTGCAGCGTCTCAACCAAATCTTGAACTTCTCGGATTGCACTCCCATATCGGATCACAGATTTTCGAAGTGGAAGGCTTCCAGATGGCGGTTCAGCGTGTAGCTGAATTTACACGTTCTGTTAAAGAAGGTCTGAACGTGACGTTCAGCGTAGTAAACCTCGGCGGCGGTTTTGGTATCCGTTACGTGGAAGGGGATACTCCACTTCATGTATCGCAGTATGTTAAAGCGATCACAGACGCAGTCAAGACACATTTTGCAGGCATTGCACCTGAACTTCCCGAGATTTGGGTTGAACCGGGCCGCAGTATCGTAGGCGATGCAGGAACAACCCTGTATACGGTGGGAACCAGCAAAGATATTCCGGGCGTGCGTAAATATGTCGCAGTTGACGGAGGTATGACAGATAATCCTCGTCCTGCGCTGTATGAATCCCAATATGAGGCACTTCTCGCTAATCGGGCGAATGATCCGATTGAAGAGAAGGTCTCGATCGCAGGAAAATGCTGCGAAAGCGGCGATATGCTAATTTGGGATGTTGAACTGCCCAAAGTTGAATCCGGCGACTTGCTTGCCGTAGCTTGTACAGGAGCCTACAACTATTCCATGGCGAGCAATTACAACCGGATCCGCAAGCCGGCGGTTGTGTTCGTTAAAGATGGTATTGGCGATCTGGTCGTTCGTCGCGAGAGTCTTGAAGATATTGTCAGACACGACGTGGTTCCAGTACGTATCAACAAGCAGACCGTATTGAGCTAGATATACTGACCTGCCCGCAACAAGGATCACTCCTTTACATCTGTATAGGGGGATCCTTTTTTTCTGAGTACCTGCAACTTTATCTTGCAAGAAAAACTACCAATAAGTGCGATCTGCCTTCTTTAGGGTACGTCGATAGACGCTTTTCTTTTAGCCAACCTGTTTGCAACAGATGTTGCAAATAAGATACAATGGGAACGTAATCAAGACATGGAAATGGAATTGATTAGAACGTCATTGATCGAACAATATACTAAGGGAAGTGAAGAGAAATGAAAAAAGGTACAATCGAGTTAGAAAACGGCGGCACAGTGGAAATTGACTTTTTTCCTGAAGAAGCGCCTAATACTGTAGCCAACTTTGAAAAATTGGCTAACAGCGGTTTTTATAACGGACTTAGCTTTCACCGTGTAATCCCAGGCTTCGTAGCTCAAGGTGGATGCCCGACAGGTAATGGTACAGGTGGTCCTGGCTATACAATCGACTGTGAGACGGCTACTAACACAACCAAGCATGAAACGGGCGTATTGTCCATGGCGCATGCAGGCCTCAACACTGGCGGCAGCCAGTTCTTCATCTGCTACGGTCCTCAGCCTCACCTGGACGGCGTTCACACGGTATTTGGCAAAGTGACAAGCGGTATGGAGTTGGTTAACAGTGTAAAACCAGGCGACAAAATGAAAGAAGTTAAAGTTTGGGAAGAGTAAAAAAAGAGTAAAAAATCCCCCTCTAAAGGATTGATTTCCTTTAAGAGGGGGATTTTGATTTAAACAGGGGTTTCCTTGTTCCGATGGATGAAAAGCAAGCATTGGAACAGTTGTTTGTTGAGCCTGTGAGCGTTGCAAACCCATTTAGCACAGTTTGTGCGGCAATAATGTCCTCCATTGGAATCAGTTCTCCCGGGATGAGCGTTTGCCATGGTTGGAGAGAGAATACGGTTAAAATCATCATCAAAGCTCAAGAAATATTAATGAGTTTGCTTTTCATCTTTACCTCCATAGTAATTTGTGAGTGCTATAACAAATCAATAATCTTTTTGAGCCAATATTGTTGTTTTTCTATTAAGCTATTTTCTTTTTCTAAGCTTGCTAACATTGCTTTGGAACCTGGTTTAAACTTATATCTTTGACTCTCTAATTTTCTTATCTCTGATTCTATTTTATCTATCTGTTTTCGATAATATTTGATCTTATCAGCCTTACTTTGACTCTTTTTTGCAATTGTCGTTGGCGAAACTTTCTGAGCATCAACATGTGTTGGTGCAACTGTGACCGATGAGAGTCCCAGGGCAAAAATGACTGCAACAATAAATTTCTTCATTGATTCTGCCTCCTAATTTTGGAATGTTCTCTCATATAGTAACACAGACACTGGAAAAGGTCTGCGTATTTAGGTAAATAGTCATGCAACAATAGTCTCGAAAAGTTAATTAAATAAAAATATACAAAATAAAGAATGTGATGTAATGAATTTAAATAATAAAGAGGTGATATCAAGTGTTCAATTAGGTTTCCGAAAAGAATTCTCACACTTCAAGGAATGTGTAAGGCGTAGCCCAGTGAGTAAGTGGGAGATGAATTTTCGGTTGGCTAAGCCAAAGCATTCGTAGTTATCTGATAATCGTGTTGTAATCAGTCTATACATAAATAAAGGTTGATAACACAGTGAAATTAGATAGTAATAAACATTTAGTCTTTCTCCTGCATTATCATCTTGTACTAGTAGTAAAATACCGCAGACAAGTATTTGATGATGACCTATCCAATTATGCTAAAGACATTTTTGTGAGAATAGGGCAGTCATACAATATTACGGCTGAGGATTGGAATCACGATAAAGACCATATTCATGTGATGTTCAAAGCACATCCCAATAGTGAATTGTCAAAATTTCTAAATGCGTATAAAAGTGCTAGTTCTCGATTGATAAAACGTGACTTTCCCATTGTTCGCAAAAAGCTTTGGAAGGAAATGTTTTGGTCAAGAAGTTTCTGTTTGATTACAACAGGCGGCGCATCCATAGAAACGATTAAACAGTATATTGAAAAACAAGGCAGAAAGTAGGTGTAGGTAATGTTAAAAGCATACAAGTATCGTATTATCCGAATGCGGAACAGCGGATATTTTTCGCAAAAACATTTGGTTGTGTACGCTTTGTATATAACAAAATGCTTGCTGATAGAATCAGTTCTTATCAAGAATCTCAAAAAAGCATGGATAAGTCCATAAAGTATCCTACACCGGCACAATACAAAACAGAATTTCCATTTCTCAAAGAAGTGGATAGCCTTGCTTTAGCTAATGCACAAATGAATCTAAATAAGGCATACGCTAATTTCTTTCGAGATAAATCTGTGGGATTCCCAAAGTTCAAAAGCAAGAAAGACAACCATAAGAGCTACACGACTAACAACCAAAAGGGAACGGTGAGCATTGGCAGTGGATACTTGAAGATTCCAAAGCTCAAGACGCTAATTAAGATCAATCAACATCGTCAATTCCAAGGGTTGATTAAATCTGTTACCATTTCTCAAACACCGAGCAATAAGTATTTCATCTCTATCTTGGTCGAGGAGAATGAACAATTGTTCCCTAGGCTAGACACTAGTGTAGGGATAGATGTTGGACTCAAGGACTTTGCCATTCTGTCGAACGGAACGAACTATGAGAATCCAAAATGGTTTCGCAAAGCTGAACAGCGTTTAGCCTTCTTGCAACGTTCGCTGTCTCGTAAAAAGAAAGGCTCAGCAAACCGCAAATTATCTAAAGCGATCAGCGAGGTATCTTGGGCAAAGTTCAGAACGATGCTTGAGTACAAAGCTCAATGGAAAGGTCGTGACATCATCGTTGCGCCTAAGAATTACGCGAGTAGTCAGCTTTGTTCAAACTGCGGATACCAAAACAAAGAAGTCAAAAACGTAAACTTGCGTGAATGGGATTGTCCATCTTGTAACGCACATCACGACAGAGACTTCAATGCAAGTCTGAATCTGCTTAAACTAGCCAACTAATTGGCATTGATCTTCGGGGCAGGAACTGCCCTTAGAGCTTAGTGAATTCATTTGGCTAATAGAAGCAAATGTTACCCAAGAAGCTCCCACTTCAACGAGCGTCAGTGAGTAAGTGGTGAGTAGTTCACAGTATCGATAATTGAGAAAAGCCTTGGTGATGTTGTTGTCAATACAAATGCTTTTCCGAAAGAAGAACAATTGAGATTATTTAAGAAAATGTGCGAAGAAGATGGAGATATTGTAATTATTCAGGCAGCAGCATAATTCGATGAAACTATATTTCCATGAGGAGTGACTAAGAGTGAGAAAGTATCCTGAATATATTTATGAAGCATTAAGTCAAAGACTCGAATTAACACACGACGAAACAGGTGAACTTACCGAAAGGGAAGTTTTCAAAAACTTGGTTGCTTGGAAACTTGGTTATACTCAATGGTCTGATACCATTAAGGAATGGGTTAGAGACGTATACGGCATTGAATTAGAATAAAATGATCCTTTCATGAAGAGATATGGCAATGAAAGCCGAAAATATGATATTACGAGTAAAGAATCTGGGTATTGTGGACATTGGGGATTTATAAAACTATACGATGGAAGGTGATTTCATATTGGTTGCGGTTCAATATTTGGTGGAAATGAACAAACGACACCCATTTTTAGCAGAGATCACAGAATTAACAATGAGGGAAGATTCTTCTTAAAAACTAAAACGGCCAAACGATTGAAATAATACGCTTGGCCGTTTTCATCTCTATGCATTTTATTAATAGACTTGATTCAAACTAACAGGCCCTAGACTTCCATAAGATCCTTGGAATTGTCCTTTAAGGACATAAGTTCCTGCACTAAGATAACCTACTGAATACTCGACAGGACTTGAAGAGGTCGGCCCAATATTCACGGTAGTCGAGAATACTTTATTAAGTTGACCGGAGGGCCCTTTGGAATAAAGCGATAACTCAACGGTTTCATTCGTAGAGCTCCAAAGTCCAACACTTAATTTATGTTGAGCTGATTGGCTAACTGTCAAATCATGTGATGTTGCAGTATAGGCAGCAAATGCGCTAGTAGAGAAAGAGAAGCACGCTAGTAATAAGATCAATACTACTTTTTTCATTAAATTCACCTCCCTTCTGGTTATGGAGTATCAGTAGAGAAAAGCTATGTGATCAGATTAAAAAGTAATATTTTAACTATTATATCAAAATAAAGATTATATGCATATGTATTAAATTTCTGAATTTTAAATTCCATCGCGTGATTAGATTGCCAAATAAGCTGGAATATAATGTAAACAACCGTTTTGTTAATACGAAGACTCCAATGGAAATTATCTGTACATTAGTAAACTAACTTGAAATGAACATGAAATGAATATTTCACCAAAAAGGAGAATTGCTATGACAAGAGAAGATTTAATCAATGAACGTATTAATGGCATTGATCGTGAGATGGAGGCGATTGACAAGAAAATTAAGGCGGAAGCTAAAAAGTTAATTGAAGCTGTAACTCCAAAAAGCTTGGAAAAAATTGTTGAGTTTAAATCTCAGAGAGAAAAGCTTGCGCAAACGCAATATGAATTATTTGTAATTATTGGAACAGGAATCAATTGATGAAAGGATTATTTTATGGGAGTTGTATTAAATGAAAAAAGTGTTGGAGTACACAAATGTTACATACCATTACGATACCAGAGAGGAAAGAGATGAGCATGCTAAGTTGATGGAATCGCTAGGATGGGAATGCAGTGGACAAATAAGAGAAACAGCTTCGCTGCACAGTAATGAATCAGCATGATGTGGGAAATTTACTAAATACAATCAATTCAATCAATCCAATCAATCATATGAGGTTGTGTAAGGAGGATAATCCATAGTGTTGAATGAGGAGCAAAAATATTGGTCATTGAATGGAAGTTTCGCGAACTTACATAAAATTGCTGAAGTGATTGATAAAGACACAAAGAGAGATATGCAACAACTAAGAGAATATGTTGTGTCATCTATGACTGATGTTAATAGGTTGATGACTCAGTATGAGGAGAAGTAGGACAAATAATCCTAGTAAAAGGATTATTTTATTGGGAGGTGGAGTGAAATGGCGAAGTGGATAAAGGGAGAAGAAGTGGTTTTTAAAAAGGCACATTCACCAATATTTACAGTTGGAGCATTTGATGACGGGACTTATGAGATATTACTTCAAGGTGGATGATGATAGTTCATCGGTTATTGTCACAAAAGAAGAATTTCAAAAGGTTATTGAGGCTCTTCAAAAAGTTATTTAATGAAAGTAGTATTTCATAATAATATTACATAAAAAATAGGAGAGATATATTATGAATAGTAATAACACGATTTCCTTTAACAACGATAACTATGATAATAGTAATGACCAATATCCGCAATTCAGTGAGTCAATCAAAAGACACTTCTCTACCTTTGATAATCTCCCATACTTTACTACTGACGCAGAAGGATTATTTGAAGCTTTTCTTCAGGGTTTACCACACGAAGCAAGACAACACTATACCTGTAGCTGTTGTAGACATTTTGTGAATCGTTTTGGTGGACTTGTATCTATATCTGAAGATGGTGAAGTCACATCTGTTATGTGGGATAAAGATAACACGCCTGATTTCTTTGTTGAATCTGTTAAAGCGATAAAACAAATTGTACTTAAATCGAGCGTAACAGGAGTATTTGCTTCCAGCAATGGAATTCTTGGACAGCCACACTCAGGTGGATGGAATCATATGTCGGTATCACTTCCAGAACAAAAGGTTCATCGTTCCAGACTGAAAACTGCAGGGCAGGTTATGGCAGAAAAGAAAGAAGACTTTAGAATATTGATTGCCGGATTAACAGAATATCCTCTAGACTCAGTAGAGCAAGCTGTGTCCCTGTTGGAATCCGAATCTTTGTATAGGTCTGATAAAGTTCTTGGTGTTGCTAAATTCCTTCAGGAGCTGCAAATTAAACGTCAAAATACTCTTAACGGTCGATTTAGAGATAATATTACTTGGTTGTCCGTTGCGACTGCTCCTGCTGGTTTCTGTCACGTAAAGAGTAGCATGATTGGAACCTTGCTTGAAGATATTGTTGCTGGGCTTTCGTTCGACTCTATTAGCCGTCGATTTGCGGAGAAAATGAGTCCTTCCAATTATATGAGGGCGCAAGTTGCTCCGTCTCAAGGAAATATCCAACAAGCAGAGAAAATCGTCGAGAAACTTGGCATTGCTAATTCACTACATAGAAGATATGCAGCCATTGAGGAAATACCGCAATTCATATGGAAAAACAAAGAGTCTTCTGTGAAAAAGACTGACACGAAAGCTGGCGGTGTGTTTGGTAATATCACACCAAAGGAAAACAAGTCATCTGTAAATAAAGTGGGATTACCAAATACAGTTATGACATGGGATAAGTTCCAGCGTACCGTCCTCCCTACAGCGGAAAGCATCGAAGCGATGGTCGATAATCCTAACCGTCTGATGGCGTTGGTTACAGCTTCCGACGAAACCGCACCTAATATTTTGCAATGGGAAAATACATTTAGCTGGTATTATCACGGTGGTATTGACGGTGAAATCAAGCGCAGAGTTGAGAGTGCAGGAGGACAATATGAGAACAATGAGATCCGATGCTCTCTTATTTGGGAAGGGTACACAGACCTTGATCTACATTGCATTACACCTAGAGGTCAACATATCTACTATGGAGACAAGCGCAGAAGTAATGGTTGGTTAGACATTGACATGAATGGTGGCGGACATAGAAATCCAACACCAGTAGAGAACATTAGATGGAGTCATGGCGATGCTCCAAGCGGAATCTATAAGTTTTATGTTCACAATTACTGTGAGCGTGGGAGTGGGAGAAAGCCATTTAAGGTTGAACTTGAAGTCAACGGAAAAATATACTCTTACTATGGCGTTGCTGGAGACGAAGGTTATCAACAAGACGTTTTTGACTTCAAATACGCCACAGGACAGCATCCAGAGATCATCAATTCTAACTCGTATTCTTCTGATGACGCATGGAATGTTCCAGTAAATGGCTTGGTTAAGGTAAATGGCATAACAAATTCTCCAAATCAATGGGGAGAAGTAGCGGTTACACATACAGGTCATCATATCTTCTTCTTACTTGACGGATGCAGAGACTTATCTGAGGGTAAAGGAAGAGGATTCTTTGTTGAAACCCTTAAACCTGATCTTCGTGAAATAAGGAAAACTTTAGAGGCATATACGGCAAACACTCCAATTGAAGGTATTGAACAGGCTTCAGCCTGCGGAATAGGTTACTCAAAGGATAACGAATGGAATTTAATTCTGAAAGTAACCTCAAACAATTCCGCAAGACTTATCAAGATCGACAGATGGGATTAACCTATTAAAAAGTGGTTTGGGAAAGTGGGAACAATATATTCTTCTGCTTTCCCTTACCTAAGATTTACTAAGTAAAATAAGTCTTTTATAGAAAGTATCAGTAAATTAATAAAATAAACATATACAAAAATCATAATAATTACTACAAAATAGGGAGATAATCATATGAATACATAACAGGCGGTGTTTATCGTGTTTAATGCAGGAATCAAAAAAGGTAGTAGATTATTTGTTCGCGATCTCGATAGCGAATGGATTGAGTTAGTTGAAGCCGCAAGGTACTATGAAGAAGACATGAGGTATAATAGGAAGAAGATCCCTAATTAGTAGGTTGGATGAAACGTATATTTACGATTTGTAGAAGGAAAATGAGCAAATAAATTTTCACAATAGTTCGGCAGCACGAACATTACATATTCAGGAGGACTATGATATGGCTAAACCAAAAGTTGCAAAGAGACCAACTAGAGATGAGTTTGTATTAGAAGAGCTTGGAAATCAGCTCACAGAAGCTTTCCAAGAAGAATCAGAGATAGTATTAACTGTTTGGGGTTGGGAAGAAACTGTTCGTGGTCAAATTGATACAATGGACTCCAGAACTGGCAAGGTACATATAAAGAAAGACGGAGCGATTACTAAAGTGCCTTTTATGGATATTATGGAAGTGAATTATCCTAGGGACTAATTCGATCAAAGGTTTATTTTATCAAGAAAGGGGTTTTACTATGAAAGAGATCACTGATATTCAAATCCGTTCAGGCGAAATGACTATAACCGTAGAAGGAGAGCACGAAATATTCGGTGGAGTCGATTTGCAGATAGAAGCAATTATAGCAATGATTGAAACTTTAGATTTTAATTTTTGCTAGTGATCATATTGGCCCTGATTACTCTCAGAAGTCTCAAGTTAGGTTAATTAATGCTCTCGGTCAATCGATAAAGAATAGTGATTTTTACCCAGATGAAGCGCCGAACCTTCTGGTGGCGCAAAGCTTCCTAAATTGGTTTATTGATGAGTCTGGACTGATAGAAAATCCAGAATATGAAAAGTTACTGGAGACAGACGAGGAAGACGAATACTAAGAATTACAAAAAAAAGGGGCGGGAACATGTGGAATTATCTGAAGACGCAGTAGAGTTTACAACCAGGCTTATTGTAGACGACATAGAAAATTACATATGCAAAAAAGACACTGTACTATCCAAGGATAGGATATTCATAATAATCTAGCAATATGGATGGAGTATATAGAGGACTGTACAACGCAAGAAAAGGAATGGGTGTTGGAAGCTATATACGATCCCGAAAAACAGCAGGCGATAATTAGCAAAATGGAAGATTGTTTTCTAACAATTATGGGCAAGAGCCACATATTAAAGCATTCGCAGATTTGGTAATGAATTATTATCGACAAGAGCTCTAAGAACAGTTCTTTTGAAATAACTAGTTTATATAGATTAAGACTTACAAAGTTGGTGATTTAAGTGGACACAAGTGGTTTTCTATTGAGAACGTACATTTTTAAAACAAAACGTCTAAGATTTTCAGAATGGACAGCAAAGGATATTGATCTGGCTTTGGATTTATGGGGGGATACGCAGGTATCTCGGTTTATCAGCGCGGATGGCCAATTTTCCGTACAAGCTATCGAAGAAAGATTATTTACAGAACTTGAAAACAACATTAATTTCAAGGTTCAATACTGGCCATTATTTAAAATAGATAGCAATGAACTGGTAGGTTGCTGTGGATTAAGGCCGCACATGAAGGAGCCAAATGTGTATGAACTGGGCTTTCATCTAAAAAGTGAATACTGGGGCGAGGGATATGCTTTCGAAGCTGCATCGGCCGTGCTTCAGTACGCCAAGACTTATCTTAAGGCCAACTACATTGTTGCAGGTCATCATCCGGAGAATGCTGCTTCCGAAAAGCTGCTAAAAAAGCTGGGATTTCGATATTCTCATCATGAACACTACAGTCCTACTGGTCTTGAACATCCTAGTTATTTAATTGAATGGAAGTAGCTTTTGTTTACAGAGTGAATCGTTAACATTGAAGTTTATGATTTAAGTTGTATTTAGAGTATCAAATTGTTTGGATAAAATCACTGTTTTATTAGAAAAAAAGGAGGACCAGATGATTTGGAAGAAAATAATTTTCATAAAGCTATGTTAGTGAAGAAACATGTAATGTTTCTCGGTTGGATTATAAATGATGGGACTCCAGTATTTAAAGGAGAAGACACAGAGCTATTTACCTGTTGCAATGCCGATGCTCTAAAGATAGGTATCTGGGGAGATATTTATTATAAAGCAAACTCTAGAGGTGGGAATAATTACTTTGAACCATATGACCAATGACGATGAAATGGCTAATTCATTCCTTTTTATAGGGAGGATACGTAAATGAATATTAAATTTGATTCTAAACAAATCATTGAGGATTTAAAAAGACAAGAAATCAGTATTTATTTTGCGTCTCCTAATAATATAGATATTATTTTAAATAATAAGAACTTTAACGAATTTAATGAATTAATTAATGATTTAAATGTTAAAGTAATTTTTGTTGAAATAACTAAATTAGAAGTTGAGGAGATAGAGGAAAACATCATTACTGACTTTGATGTTCCTGGTACTTATAAAAGAGATATTTTAAAGGAAGAAGTAGATGGCCATAATAAAAAACTTGAAGAGATGAGACAGTTTGTTGGACAGGAACAGGATATGAGGCTCTTCTTCTCTCATCAGGGGACAATATATTCTTGGATGTTATTTAATGATGATCTTTTCGTTATGGATAAGGTAGTTCTTCTTAATGAATGGTTTGAAGATTATGAGGAAGAGATTAATGAGTCTAAGGAAAAAGCTAGAACAGAGAGAGAAGAGCAGTTATACAAATACTATGAAAAACTAAGGGGATTTTTATTCAACAGTGAAGCATTTAAAAAGTGTAAGAACAAATATTTGCGTAGAGCATTTATTTTTAATGCACTCAGAGAGGAAGAAGAGTTAAAAAAATTAGAACCTCCTTATACTACAGCTGCTTCAGTCATGGATGTAGTTGAGGATGTATGGAGAACAATGAAACTTAAAGAGAACTCTATTATTTGATTACGAATAGGGAACAACGATTGAAAAATAATCCGAGAGCGGATGAAAGGCATGTTTTAAAAAAAGAAGTAACAGACAGTAAGATATACAAAAGGAGTATTTACAATTATGAAAGTACGCACACTTTTAATGGTATTGATTTGTTCCTCAGCATTAGTTTTACAAGCATGTTCAGATAGCGAATCATCTTCAGTTGAAGAAACATCTAAACAAACTGCGGTCGAGACAACGCCAACTGAGGATATGGTTGAAAATGAACCTAAAGCTGAAAACGAATCGGCTGCAGACTCTAAGCCTTCAACCGAAACTACAGAAACAGACAGTGCAACTAAGGTCGAGGATAATACTTCTGATCAAGAACCAAAGATAGATACTGCAGTCTTTGTTTACGCAGACAAGGTTGATATAACAGACTCTAGAGATATTACAGAACATATTGATGTCGTAGTACATATGAAAGAAGAAGTAAAACCGGGATTAGCAACTCAGCATGTTTTTACGCAAACTTACGAGTTCCTTCAGCAGAAAGATATTGAGGGTGCAAATACTATAACCATCGGTGTGATGAGTGGAGACCTAAGAGTTGCACAAATTACTGTGAATCTAAGTGAGTTTAAAGCAGGAGATCATTTTATTAATTCAGTCTTAGAAGCTTCTAAAATCGACAAAATGACTGATGAGGTAAAGGAATATGGAAACACTATGGAGTTATGGTGATTTAAAATTAGTGAAATGCAAGTTTTATATTAACTAAAGGGAATAGGGAAAATGAATAATAAACTTGATGAAATTGATATTGAAGTTATTATAACTGCGTTAGACTTTGCACAAAATAAATTAAGTAAGGCATTTTCAACTGAATCAGAGTGGTTAAACAATAAGATTGAGTCAATAAAAGAAAAGCTTGATGATCAACTAAAAGAACTTGAGCACCACCGATGAAATGTAGATTTCATCTCATTAAAATAAACAAAAAAACCTGCCCTTATCCGGCAGGTTTTTCTTTTGACATCAACTTATCAAACATTCCTAGCTGTTCAGCTCTCCGTATTATCTGTAGTAAATTTTGCATATCTTCTGAAGGAGTACCAATAGGCTGAGATTTTTCCCGAATTTGATTATTTAAGTTTACAATTTGCGATTGCAAAGCATCAATTGTTTGCTTCATTTCTATGTACTCTTGTTTAATCTGTATTAATGATTCTATTATTGGGTCAAAAGGAGTAACCTCAGAAACATGGCTATTTCTCAATGTGATCTCCTTACTATTGTTCTGTAATTGATTATGTTTTTCTTTTGTTTGTGTAGCTCTTTTGATTTTTGCTAATTTTATCTCCTCAGTATATGACTTCCTTACAGTGCTGTTCCATCTAAAACCGCATGCAGCCGCAGTACGATTCAACCTTTCAGCTACCTCTTCAAATGCCTCTAGCTGTGTACTTTTATTCTCTATATGATCGAGAACTGTTTGAGCAAGTAATAAATCATTTTCGTAACTCCATTCATCTTTACGTTTCATATAACGACTACCTCCTAAATATTCTCTCTATAATGTTTATCCAGTTTGTTAACTATTTATTCGTCCGAGAGGTAGTAAATTCATAGGTGTTCAAATTGTCTTGACAATAGAGGAATAGAACGAATGTTCCGATTGAATATTTAAATATATTTATGTATTATACTATATATATATAAAGATAATTATAATTAAAATCAAATATCTATTTGATTGAGGAGAGTGTACATAAAAATGAGTATGGTACTAGAACGAAACAAGGTGAAGAATAGTGATGTAAGACAATTTGATATTTGGTTGGCAAATCTCGGAGAAGGTAAAGGTAGTGTACAGCGGGGAATACGTCCTGTTCTTGTTATCTCGAATGATAGAAGTAATAAATACGCTCCTATCGCAATGGTTTCTCCAATCACTAGCAGTTCTACAAAAACAAAATTGCCCACTCATGTCAATATGAATGCTAATGAAATTGGTTTTCATAGGGATAGTGTAGTACTATTTGAGCAACATATTACAATCGATAAAAGCCAATTAATCCATAAGATCATTGATATGCCTAAGGCGTATGAATTACATTTTGAAAAGGCCCTGAGTGTTAGTACTTCGAGAGTTTTTAGTAGAAATTGAATATAATTGAATAAATAAATCTTTGGAGGATTCAATATGGTTTATTTATTAATCTAGAACCTTAGTTTCTTAATGAGCTAGGGTTCTTTATAATTTTCATTGTGTTTTACAGATTGTGAAAAGTATTGTCAACACAGTGTGAAGGCGTATCTAGAATGTAATTTTCTAATGTGATAATATGTTTTTATTAAAACATTATTGGGAGATAAATATGAAATTAGATAAAGATCTCAAGAAGAGTATTAAAAATATTGCTGAGGTGTGTGGAGGATACTTAACAACAAGTCTTTATGATGAGAATAGAGGCGAGTTACCTTCGTGGGACACTATAAGAACTAAATACAAGATTACTTTTTCTGATTTACTTGTTGAGCTCCAAATTAAGACTAAAGAAGAATATTTAATCCAAAAAAATAAAGTAAAAGTAATCAGTAACATGAAGTTATTAAATTTAGAGCATGGCCATGTATCGAAAAAATTATATGATGATTCTAAAATGCAGCCATCGACGGATTATATCACTAAACATTATGGTTGGAATGATATCGCTAAAGAAGCCAATGTTAAATTAGCTCAAGGGCAATATAAAGATCTTGAAGATATGATCAACCAATTAAAGGTATCTATAAAGAAATTGGGATATGTTCCTTCGTCTTCTGAGTACAAGGACTTACTCTTAAAGCCATCCCAGGATAGTTTATCAACTCAAGGTATTACTTGGACAGAGGCTATGAAAAAAGCGGGATATAAGCCCTATGGAAAGGCTGTTAATGTTAAGGATATAATATGCTCAAATGATGATTGTTATCGTCAGTTCACCCCAAAAGACGTAGATGAAAAATATTGCGATTCTTGTTTCAAGCAATTAAGATCAGTGATAATTAAAGAGTTGAAGCATATGAATAGCGCCAAATTAGAAGAGATTTGTACTAAACTTATTTATTTAGGAAACTCACAGAAAAATATTCTGGATATCTTTCATTCGAAATAATACATATCAGTTACTTATGTATTATTTTTTGTTTATTTTAGTGTATAATTGAAAGGGTTATTGAAATAATATAAATAGAAAGGTGGTTAAATTAATGATAAAAGATCGAGAGATACTCGAAAAACATCTTAGAGTGGCTATTGATGAAGTTAAACATAAAAGAAAAAAAGTTGAGAGTATACACAACGAGTTGAAAAAGTATAATGTTACTTCTGGTACTTTTAGCGGAATCTCTCGCGGAAATAGAGTTTTGAGTTCTTTGGATACACAAATGTTGTGTCTTATAAGTTTAGCTGTACATAATGAGACACAAGATATTAATATTGATCCTTACGACTATTTTACTGATAAAGAAATAAAAAATTCAAAAGAATATATTGAAAGTCAAAATAATAACTTAGAGCTACCAGTAAAAATTGATGATGTTATTATGATTGATTTGGAAAACTACGTAACTAAAGTTAAAATTTCTTTTTTAGTAGAAATGTTCCATTCTCAGCTAATTACTTATGACTATGAAACACAAAGAAGTGCAAAATATAAAAGAGGAAAGGATGGCGTTGTTCCTGTACCTGATGTCAACAAAAAGAGTGTTGAGGATATCTCATCTCACATGCTAAATGAGACATATTTAGCTGATATGATAACCTTAAATATTTATTCAACTGAGATTGAGCCTTTAAGCTATAATCCTAAAACAAAAACTCTAACCATTAATAATGGTGCAACAGTTTCCATATTAGATGGATTTCACAGGCTACAAGCAGGTGTAAGAGCAGTTGCAATAAATCCTTCTTTAGAATTAGAAATGATCTTATCGATCAGGTCTTATGACACTGACACAGCCAAGAAGTATTTTGGTCAGATAAATACAATAAACGTGGTTAAAGCAGAGAGACTAAAAGAATTAAAATCTGAAAAACATTCTGATATAGTCGTTAAGGATCTGCAAATGAAATCTGATATGAAGGGTAAGATTGCTTCAGCTACACACATAAGTGAAATAGCTGGTCAACTTACGACATTTGATGTGTTGTCCTATGCAGTAGATGAAGTGTTTAGTCCCTCGACAACATTGAAAGCTAGAGAGGTTTCAAATTATCTTATTGATTTTTTTAATTATTTGGTTGGATCTTTTGTAGACGAGTTCTTGCTGAACCCTAATCAATACAGAAATACTAATATAAATCATCCTCTAATGTTTGCGGGATATGTACAAGTTGCTTATAATTTTAAACACCAGAATAGATCTTTGAGAGAGATAAAAGATTATATAGAGCAAATTAATTTTAATGACATCAAACTGTTAGAAATACTAGAAGATAGAAGAGGAACTAACAATAAGAGAAACAGAAATAGAATTATTGAATATTTTAGAGTTAGAGGGTGATGACAAATGTCAAATAAAATATATGAACAAGGATTATTCAACGAAGAACAAAAAAACAGGTTCTTAAAAGACCTTACTCAAAACACTTACGCTGCTTATTTGAGAGTTTTAAATCGAGCAAAAAGTCTCGAAGAACAGCTTGAGAAAGACTTATATGACTTCAATATTTATGAAATTGAAAAATTAATTGATTATCTAAATCCCAATACACTAAGCTCAGTGACTACTTCTGTGTCAGTAATACAAAACTATATAAGATGGTCCATAGAGCAAGATTTAAGAGGCAATAATTTAAACCCTCTTGATGCAATAGTGGGTGATGAGTTTTATCGAAAATTTATAGATAAATCAAATAAAGTTATATTCAGTTTGAGTGAAATAGAGGATATAACAGGCGGATTAGTTAACTTTCAAGATTCAGCGATTGTTCAAGCGATCTTTGAGGGTGTGATGGGTAAAAGGTACTCTGAAATTTTGAATTTAACCATCCAGGATATTGATGAAGAAAACAATGAACTATTGTTGAAAAATGAAGTAAATGAGCACGAGATAGTTGAACGGAAACTTAAAGTGTCTCCAGAATTAATAAAAATGCTAATCAAAGCAGCAGAAGAAACTGAGTACTATAAGAATAATGGAAATCCGAGTGTCAAGGTTAAATCTCCAACTGCAAACCTTAGTAAGAGCAACTACGTTTTTAGAAATACACTCTTAAATACCAAAGAGATAGATAGAGCTGATTATTTTTTGGTATTTAGAAGACTAAAGAAAATTGCAGACTGGAATGAGCAGCCATATTTAACGGGTATAAATATTAGAAACTCAGGTATGTTATATATGGCAAATCTTCTCTATAAGAACTCACAAAAATTAGAAAAACCAGAAATAGATTGTATTTGTGAGGCGTTCAATATTTCAAAAATTAAAAATTCAAATGACTATCACACAACTAAATTTAGAAAAGAATTTTTAAATATTGATAAAATAATTGAAGTATATGGAGCTGGAGAATAAGTTATCAAACTTATCACATATTACAATGAATAATTTGTATATATTTATCTAATTGTGGGTAGTCATGAAAGACAATACATTATATATATTGTTTTCAATGATTGAAGGGGTTTCGATTTTATGTTTAATTCTAAGTTTATTCCGTTTACCTCCGAGAGAATACATGAAGGAGATATTAATTGTAAATAGCATTATTTCGATTAGTATATATTTATTTAAAGATAATTTCCTATCTAATGTTGCACCCCTCATAATTTTGGCATTACTGTTTTTGATTCTCCTGATTGTGTTCAAGATTTCTTAACTTTACTCGATTTTTATTGCTGTGTTTGGATATATTATATGTTTTATTGTAAACGCGGAGGTTCAGTCAAAATTGCTTGGGAAGAAAGATTTGATAGAGTCAAATATCCAGATGATACATATCATCAAATTGATCCAGAATGGGATAAAATCGACAAGTTAAAAGAGATTGTAAAGGAGGATGAATGGGTAGATGAGGTCAAACGTTTAAAAGAAAATGGTTATTATGTTCGAAAGTCTGTGGTTAAAGTATTAAGAAAAAAATGAAATGCGTTTTTAATATAAATGTTGAGGGAGCAAAAAAGAGCGACGATTTTCATCGAGTATCGCTCTTATACAAATCTTCTTGTGTAACTTCAATTTCAGTGCCATCCTCGAAAGTGTAAATATATGAATTGTTGATTTTTTTGATTTGTTCGTCTCTTTTATTACGCTCTTCCTGTTCTTTCTCTTTTTCTTTTTTTGTTTTAAGGATAGGAGAGATAATAAAATAAATACACGCTATTAATATACTGAGTATAACAATACTGATTAATAATCCTTCAAATAATCCGCCTCTAAAAAATAATCGGAAATATTGAATTCCTAGCATTGCCATCCATATAGAGACTGTATATAGCAAAGAGGCTATTTTGTAATTTGGTTCTTCAGTAGCAGAATAACCAACAACGCATGCAAAAAAAAGCTGAAATAAAGCAAACATAAACACTGGATTGCCTCTTTCAATGTCAATGCTTATTCCAGAAGTAAAGATAATAAGGATGTTAATTATGCTCACTAAAATTAAAAATAAAAGTACTTTGGTTCTGCGAGACATTAAGATATTCTCCTAGGTAAATAATTTTGAATCACTAACTATCATTATCGGCAAAGTTTGATGTAAGTATGAGATATTCAACGAATAACCTTTTTTGGATCTATATAAAATACATAATTTATGTAATATTGAATCTGTTTTGATAATTTTTATTTATAAGAGAATTTCTATATTCAATAAGCACACCTCTATATAATGGTGTGCTTATTGTGTAAATATATTTGAAGTGTAATAAGTGCTAACCAGAGATAATTTAATTAGATGCAGATATGAATATGAAATAAATGATTATTAGAACAGCAAGAATACCAATGATAGTTAACAAAATGGATTTAAATTTCATAATATTTACCACCTTTGTAAGATAATTTTTAAAAAAATCTTCCATTTCCTAGGATATATGTTAACATAAATGGCAATGACGCGCCAGATTCATAACTTAGTGACTGGGAGGTTAAATTACTATGAGTTTCAAATTAATTAGTAGAGTTAGTTTGGCTGTTATATTATTTTTAGGGTCCCTCGGATTTGTATCATCAAGTTATGCAGATTCTAAGGAGAGTTTAACACCAGAATCATATATTGAGTATTTGCAAGCACTAATTAACACAGGTGACAACGGTGCGAGAGAGACTTTAGAGCAATTCAATAATCTTGAAGAAAGCCAACAGGAAGCATTCGTAACTTTTTTGTCAACAGCAAACTATGAAGAACTATTTAAAGATATTGGTAGCGGAGAAGAAAGCACAGAGAATTACAATGTTAATGGCATAGAGGTTCCAGTAAGTATTGAAAATGAGAATGGTGGCACTTCTGTGGATGGCTTAAATACTCTTGCTGCAGCAGCAGGTATTGCGGCGTCAGCGAGTCATTCAACGAAATTGTCCGTTTTTGGAATTGAAACAACAACTCTAACTTTGACTGTAGTCTGGGAACATGATAATTCAGTTGCTGTTAAACCACTTTCCGTTACTCATGCCCATGTAAACAGAAATCCTGTACTTATAATTTCTGAGCAAGCCAATAATAATCCAGGGTATATTACAGGTGGATATTATTATGGTTCAGGAACATGGAAATCAACGGCTACTGGAGGTCTAGGTTTTATAACTGACACTTTTGGTATTAGTATAAAAGCATCGACACCAAAGCACAGATACTACTCAACTTCTTCAACGCATAGTCAAGTTCCAAGTATACCTTGGACACAATTCTAATTTGGAAATAGATTTTGGCGCGTTATGATCTTGAATACTTAAAGAAAGCAACCTCTCTACAAATTTAGATTCAGTAGAGAGGTTGCTTTCTTCCTTGTGGATTACAAATCCAAATTATTTTTCTAAACACCGATCACACTGTAAAAGGAATCTTTCAACAAAAAAGGATGGGAATTCCCATCCTAAAGATTCTTAATCTCTCCAGTTGTCATATCCATTTTTGAGACGTTTCCTGTGGTTTTATTTACATAATAAAAACCAAAAGTAACGATGTATTCTTCATGATCTTCATATACTCGAAAAGCATATTCATTTCCCCCACCAACTTCAAGCATAATTTTCAACGAATATTTATCTACGTCCTTCTTGATTTTATTGTAAACCAATTCAAAAGCACGATCTTCACTAATCTTCACAACAGGTTGTTTACCGATGTACAGGTTGCTTCCCTGGAGTGAAACTTGTTTACCGATTGAGTCACTGACGGAGCGAGCTGGAACATATGTTGTACCTTTATAAATTAAGGCATTAGTAGTTGTCTTTTTCGAACCATCTACATAAAGATTTACCTTTTTCATTATCGCTTTAACACTCACTCCACTAGCTGCATATGCTGAAACCCCTGTTAGCATTGAACCAATCGTAATGCCAATAAGTAACCCCTTTAGTTTATCCTTCATCTTTATTGTCCCCTTTTAATTGATTAATACATGTTTCGACAAATAACAGCAGTACTCCTCTTCAATAGTAATTAAATACCTCTTGCATAAAGAACGTGTGTTCGGTATATGACATACACAAACAGATGTTCTTATTTTTCGATGAATTATTCGCTGATTTTACTGGGTCGATGCATTTGTTTGCTAATAATCCCATCGATTGGCGAAGCAAATTCAACAGAAAATATTCAACAAGACAGGCGTTTATGCCAGAGCAGGAATTGGCGAGAACAAGGTTATTGCAAAGCTCTGTTGTGTCATGATCGCTAAGAAAGTTGAAGGTGGTGTGTTCCATCTCAAGAAAGAGAAATTGTATAAGCATATTGGACATAAGCCTGTTCGTGACATGTGGGGAATCGGTTCTAGGATAGAAAAACATCTTTGGAAAATGGGAATCAGAACGATTTAAGATCTAGCTAATACACTATTATCTAAATTAAGAAGTAAATGGGGTGTTAATGGAGAAGAAATATGGCGAGTAGCTAATGGTCTAGATAGCTCACCCGTGACCGTTCATACTCATGCCATACAGAAAGATATAGGCAATGGTATGACTTTACCTAGAGACTATGCAGAAGCGTGGGAGATTGAGGTAATTATTCTTGATATCTGCACAGAGGTCTGTAGACGAGCTAGACAAAAGAAATTGATAGGGAGTGTTGTATCAGTTGGAGTTGCTGCGCTGATTTTGATAATCCAATGGGATTTCATCGTCAAATAAAACTACCTGATCCAACTAACATTACGGTTGACGTTTATGAGGTCGCTAAAAAGCTATTCTATACTCATTGAGATGGTCTTCCTGTGAGAAAAGTGGGCATATCGCTTTCGGATCTTTGCAACGATGACACATATCAATTGTCGTTGTTTGACAACAAGGAACAGAAGAGAGCAGTAGATAAAGTTATGGATGAAATTAATGATCGTTTTGGTGATATCGCAATATTAAGAGCTAGCTCATTAAACTGCAGGGCAAGCCGTTGACAGAGCTGCTAAAATTGGAGGTCATTATAAATGAGTAAAAAACTTGAAGACAATGGCTTATGGGAGTCTAGTAGAATGATGCTACCACAGCATAAAGAAAGAATTGTTGAACATAATAAGCATCTTACTAAGAGGGAAAAACCAATCCTACATGATGATGATGAGTGGGAAATGGTTATTCAGAATGTGAACTTGTCATTAAACTACACCAATGCAGTTGTAGTAGAGGTTTTTGGTGAATATGAAAACAGATGTGTAGAAGGGGTAATAACATCAGTAAGCATGTATGCAAAAAAGATGAAGGTTGAAAGTGATCAAGGATTTGAATGGATAGATTTTGATGAGTTAGTTTCTGTGAAATTAGTATGTGGAGGCATTAACAATGAGACAATCAGAAGAAGAGTTGATTCTTATTAAAAGATATCTTGAGTTGCCCTACCTCATGGATGTGATTGAAGTGGACAAGAGTAAAAGTTGAACAAAGTGATATGATGACCAAAAAGGTGGTAGTAAGGTATTTTGATTTCTTACAATCACATGTTAGTCGAAGTTTACACAACCAGAAACAATCTCTTAAGAGCAGAGATATAAAGATAATATAACAAGAAAGGCTAGTAGATAAGTATGTGGTACGGGGCTATCAGCATCAAATGACATTGTTGTGGAGTAAGGTTAAAACAGATGTCATGGTTATGTGGGCTGCTTATATGAATCTTGATATAACTGATACATGAAAGGAGGAATAAATCACTTGACTTATATAGATAAATATAATGAAATAAATACAATATCAAGAAGAGGAAATGCATGGCACGACAGAGAAGAATGGTTATATTGTTCAATACCTACAAGCAGTCTTAGCCACCATGCCCCATATACGGAGAGAGGGCCGTGAAGCAGACATTCTAAACAAAAGTAGAGAGTATTACCAAGGCGAAAATAATACCAATACTTAAAGCTATTGTTCCATGAACTTTTGTTTTAAACAAATCATGCACATCGTCCTCTTCATAATCTTCGGATCTCATTAAATATCTGCTCCATTTTGAATCTGGATTTATTAGAAATATCAAGCCAACTGTAAGAAACGAACCACCAGTTAATATAGCAAACATTAGTGATATATAATAAGACATTTAATCATCTCCTATGTTGATAAATACGCAATTATCAATAAGAAGTTCCAGCAAATGTAAAAGGAGAGTGACAATGAAGACCAAACATAGTAAACCAGATTCACGTGGAATGATGTTTGTAGCATGTTCGGAATGTAAGCGCGGTGGGAATGGGGACGAATCTTGCAGTTCGGGTTGGACGATCAAAAGAGGTGGACCAGAGAAAGGCGCTTGCTTTAGTGGTGAGTTGCTCGGCAAATATAAAAGGATCGGCTTAACTCCCATACTCCATATACAAAGAGATAACTCTTGATATGGACATTAAGGTAATAATTGCACCAAGGATTATGGTCACTATACCTCGAAATTTATTAATTTTTAAATCGAGGTCGTCTTGTACAACATCATCGGGAATTCTTCTTATTATTCTTACCCAATCAGAATCAGGCTTTTTGAAAACATGGAATCCGAACAAGATGATTAGAAGGCCAAACAATATAACAAAAGCGCCAATAAATATCGCAAACATTTAAATCAACCCCTTTAAGGTAAGTACGCAAGAAGCAACAAAAAAGTTCCAACATATGTAAAGGGGGGGCGAGCTATCAAATTGTGTTGGGGCGACCATGAGAATCAAAAAGTTGCAATGATAACGGATGAAGATAGTTCAAAGAAGTACAGTCATCTAACCAAACACCAAGAATATGGACCCTAAGCAAATGGAGATTGTTCCACCAAATTTCACTGAATCAATATAGGCATCGCTTGGTTCAGAGTCTCCTTTGACTTTCCATCCTTCATTCATTTTCCATCCCAATGTCGGATTCTTTCTAGCAAGGACACCAATACCTATGAAAATAAAAGCAAAGAGAAAAAGTGTAAACCAAGACATATCATTTCCTCCCAGTTAAAACAGAGTTGCTTTCCTACTAACATTAAAAAACATATGACCAACCTCTTATAAGACAATACGCAATGATCAATAAGAAGTTCTATCAAAGGATAAGACGATATGGAGTATGCAAAAATCAGTGGAAATAACGTGGTTATCACCATCCCAATCGATGTTTTGGTTATAACTTTCGTTAACTCCCCAGACAAATATGATGATGAAATCAAAGTGAAATATAGAAAACAGTTTGCAAAGGGGTTCGCTGAGCTTATCAATGAACATTTAGCCAATAGTGGTCTGACGGCTTTTTAAGAATGGATTGATTCAGTATTCGAAGAAATGATCGAAAGTGACGCACCTTACATTAAATATCCGAAAGAAGATTGACTTTAACCACAGGGGAGGGAGAACAGTGGCCATATCACTAACTTATTGAGATAACTAATTTTCAATGAAATTCTAGTTTTATCAAATTGAAATAGATGAACCAAAAATAGAATTAGGGCACTCTTATAAGATTGGTCTGAAATAAACGTATCCTTTGTATGTAACTTCGTGGTAGCCAGAGCCATCACTGCGAGTGATGGTGTAAAAAGGGTTATCTATTTGGAGGTTACCTGAGAATCGGCCTGCTGGAAAGTAAGTAATATGAAAATACGTAAATGGGGGAGAAGAGTCGCTCTCCCCTTTGTCAAAATTGATAATTTTTACAATTTCCACATATTTAGGGGATTGATCATAGTAGTCATTTGGTTGTACTTCTGTAGCCGATGCTGGTAGCACTGAAATAAGCGCAATTAAAAAAGCCAATGTAAAAGTTAAAAGTGACTTTCTTTTTAGGGACAGTTAGTAGAGTATTTATAAGGTGCTAATAATAGCCATAGTAAGTAAATGGATTCAGTAAAATACTTGTTTTATATAAATACATAGAGGAGAAATTTGGATGATAGGAACTCATGGATATGAGAAATTAAAAGCAGCAGTAGAAAGTGACTGCAATAAAAGAAATAGTTGTGGGTGTTTCAACCCCAATGGATGTGATAAAAGTAATTCATCAATTGGTGTGTATGGCGAAGAGGGATATAAGAGTTGCTTCCATAAATACTGTGACAAATTTAAATGGACCACAGATAGAGCAGAACACTATTCAATCAAAACAGGGATTCCGGCAGAAGAGATTTTAAGCTCTTATATTTCACATAGAAAACTTGAAAAATGATCAGAATGAACTCCGTGCAGCAAGTAGCAAATTCAGAATGGAAATCGAAAAAAGAGTATACACACCTAAGTCTTTGACTTTGTAAATTGATGATAAAAGATGCATTTGATTAAAAAAATACCTCTCAAACACGAAAGGTATTTTTATGAATTAATATATAGTTTTCAAGTTGGTAGCGCGTTGCTTAAGATCGCTCAAAGATATTGCAATTTGACTGTCTATAGATTCCATCTCTTGTGAGATATCCGTTGAATTCATAAGTCCGAATATATTACCTTCTAAAATTAACGAGTTAGAAGAAATTATTTTTGCACTGTTGGTCTTAAGATAATTTATTTTAGAATCTATATTTTCCTTTTGACTCTTCATTGCTTCAAGCAATCCAGTACTATTACTATCTTTTTTATCTAATGCTTCAACATTAATGATGTGTGTATTGAGGTCTGAGCTTAAAGTTTCAAGAGCTGAGATAGCTTCTTTTACATCTTCATATTCTTGCATCAGTATTACTGGATTGTTGGCTTTTGAGACTAAACTTTCGAGTTCAGGTGCTTGAGTAACTAGTATGTAATCTACAGTTTTCAGTATGGTAAACTTGCTATTTAGTTCACTTGATTTCATTTTGGCATACTCGCTGAGACTTGGGACTTCTTTTTCAATTACAACTAGTTCATCCAGTCCATCAGATAACTCTGAGATGGAATTATATGAATCTGCAGAAAATAGCTTGTTTTCTTTAACTTTCTCAAGATAATTATTTGCTTTTTCATCATTTGCTTTGTTAAGTTTCTCATATAGTTCATTAAAGGCTTGGTAGTTTCTTGAGTTAAAAGCTTCGTCTGCTGAATTGCTTATTTCCTCAGTATTTACAGAACAAGCAGTTAAAAACACTACCATTAAAACTACGAATAAAAAAGCAAGTAGCGGTTTTCTTTCTTTCATTATGAACCCCCGAGTTGTTATATTTTGTAATTAGATATCGTCAACAAAATGATATCATATTTACAAGGGTGAGTATATAGAATCAGAAATAATAATGAATGAGTAGGTATAAAGTCATGTTATCCATAAGATTATATGAAATAATTCATTGAAGAGAGGAGTGTAAAGAATTGAACGGTGCGCAATAACATAAAGATCATCTCTGAAGAGATGTTCTTTGATGAGTTGAAGCTAAGAGGAGAAGAAGTCCTGAAGCAACGAACTATCAGGACTTAATGAAACCTGCCTTTTATTAACTCAAAAACAACTACTAAAACCATATTAAAGTCTAAAGTTAAAGAATTCTCTATTGAAATAAATGCTTTTGTAGAATTGATAAGAGTTTACTATTTCTAAAACTTCTTGGGTTTGCATGTATAAATCTTCATATGACATTACAACATGCTCAAAAAGATTTTCAGTTGAATCTAACTTCGATATGGATGCTTGATTTAATAAATTTGCATACATATTAAACTTCTCCATCCTGGAAACCAAGGTATGCATTTCAGCAATTAATCTGTAATCCCTTCTTGGATCAAATATTTCTGACTGTAAAATGGTCCATATTAAACTGGTGTGAACTGGATTTGCATATACTTGGTTATGATTGAGGAAAGGGTCCCAAAATTAACAAATAAATATATGCAAAATATAAATTTACGTGGAATAATCTTTGTATACTACATTGTGTCTTTTATTAAAAGGAGGCTATAAATGAATAATAAGCTTTTTAAGATGGTAGATGAGCGAATTCCAATGATAGGCAATTTATCAGAAGAAGAGAGAAGGGCTTATACTGCGGGCCTTAAACTTCTAGGAATTACAACATGTGAAAATTTCTTTGATTTACCTGAATTATCAATCGACGAAAAATATAATACTGAAAGTTTGTTTTATGAAATTCCGTACTTCTCATCTGAACAGTTATGGACACAAAATAATCAACGAACAATAGTTGTTGTATATAAGATTGATAATAAATCATCATGGTGTCCATTGCGGATTGATTTTAAATTCAATAACAAAGAAAAAGAAACAGACTATTGGTTATATGTTTATGATCAATCAGGAGAAAGAACGGTTAAATGGGAGTTTGTAGCCCACGAAGGTAAGAGTTTTACGAACAATTCCAGACTATCAGACCATTAAACTATCAGAATTAATTGGATATAAACATAAGGATATTTAAATAAAAACTCCATTTCATAAAGAAGTGGAAATTTGATTTAATATAAAATACATAATAATAGGCTATGATCTAGTAAAACCTCAATGTACAATAAACTAAAGTACATACTGGAGGGAGGCAGTCTTTATGAAAAAACTTAAAATCTTTGGAATGGCTTTCTTTGGAATTGCAGCATGCCGACAGAAAGCCACTGTCGTATAGTAAACTCCAGCAGATTTATCCAACAGACATTGAAAAAGGTATTAAGCATATAGATTTCATTTATAATTTTAGCAAGATGCCAACAGAGTTCGTTGTGGTTGATATTGAAACTACTGGCTTGGATAGTACCTATGACAGGATAATTGAAATAGCCACGTTAAAGTATAAAGACGGAAAAATCATCGAAGAGTTTAATCAACTGATTAATCCTGAAATGCCAATACCGGATTCTGCAACAAGGGTAAATGGAATCACTAATAATATGGTAAACACCAAGTCTAACATTTTTGAAGTTATTGATATAATTTTTAGTATGATCAATGGTGAATTAGTGGTTGGATATAATGTGAAATTTGATATTGGCTTTATCGACAAAGCGCTTGCCAGAGATGGAAGATGCATTGAAAATATTAAAGTAGTAGATGTTTTAGATTTAGTTAAAGGTACATTTTCATCTGAAACTAATGATTATAAATTGGCGACCATGAAAGAATACTTTGGTATTGTAGATGAATCGCATAGAGCATTATCTGACTGCAGAACAACCTTAGAGGTTATGAAAAGATGCATAGCCGCCAAGGATAGCAAAAGATTAGAAACAGTATCTAAATTCAATGAATATGAAAAGGCCTATATTTCGATCCTTGAGCAAAGACTTCATGAAATTGGCTTAACACTAAATACATATTCGATTCATGGTTATTTCCACGGTATGCATTCAAGAATGATTAATCAGATCAACGTTGGTGTAGATAGTCTTTTTACAGAAGAGAAGGTTGGTTTTGGCGGTCTCATTCCTGAAGAAATGTTGCTTGATGAATTGAGATTGAGAAAAGAAGAAGTCCTGAAGCAGCGGGTCTTTAGGACTTGGTGAAACTACCTTTCATAAAGATTGTCGAATACATAGAAATCCTGCGATTACCCGAGAAATAAACATGACCCACTTTGTAAGTGGGCCATCAAGCTTTTTTATGATTTTTGTGTATTTGTAAGTATTGCCATTGCAATCAGAATATCAACTGATAATTGATAATTATCTAAGTAGAGTTCGGACTAAAGATGGTTCGCTATGTGAAACACTAGCGGTGTTCACCTACGACAACAAAAATTATGAATTGAGTATAGAACAACGAACAAACAAATAAAACATGAGTTTGATTAAAGCCCATTTTTAGACATTCCAATCCTCAAAGTCACCTGCTCTAAAATAATTTCCAAATGTATCTCGATTAGGGAAACCGTCTGGATGAGCTGGAAATACAGGCATTTTATGCCTACAACGATGACACCATGTATGTGTAGATTCATGATAAATATAATGCGAACCTTTATTGTAACAAGCGGGACATTTGTAGTGTAGTTTGTAAAGTTGTTTACCACCTTTGATTTTAGTACCAGTATAAATTAAGCTTAATTGCTCATCTTTCTCTTTATAAACGTTGTCCAGTATTCCACTATTCTCAGTATAGCTTTTGATAAGATCCTCTTTTATATCGTTATTGACTTCTTTTTGGGTTGCATTTGGTTCTACTGAGTCAACCACATTAAAAAATGATTTGTAGGCTTCACCTATTTGATCATATGTCTTAGTCATTTCTAGTATATCTGAGTTAACTCCAAAAAGATTAAAGACATTTTGGATAATCATTAACTTGCTAATGTTATCAGAATCAGAAAGCTCGATTTCAGCCTTTTTACCATTTCCATTGTCTATAGAGATTTTAACATTTAACACAAACTCACCTCTTCAATAGATTATCTTATATGAGATGAGATACCCAAACAAGTTTAAATGAATGGGATATATAGGAAAATAAAAATGCTTGGAGACGGATGGTTTCCTTTTGACAAAGAATCAATCGCACAGTGTCATAGTTGTTACAATGGGGTTAGTAATCGTTGTAAGTATTGTAATGAATTAGTTGACAGGATAGGTTGAGCGTCAGTTTGAAAAATCATTAGAAGCTCGTGGTAGAGATAATGAGAAGTCTAATGAGCAAGTTTGATAGATTTGAATCGCCGTATCCAAGAGTAGAACTAACTGGAAGAAAAAAACATATGAGTTGCTTAATAACCCACCTTTTCATGTAATTAGAATCGGCAAATTGATTAGGGTTAGTAAAGAGGTTTTCATCAATTGGCTTGAAGGAAAATAAATACATAAGAACGAGCATGCGTATTTACGCTTGCTTTTTTTGTTTTTGAGTGATAATTTAATAAGCATTAAGATAGTTGACTGAGGGAAAAGTAATTCCTTCCTTTTAGTAAATCGGTAGGAAATCATGCATAACTACGGATAACTAAAGGAAATAAGAGTCATATATCTTATCGTAATCTTATTCTGGAATCCCTTAATGTATCAACGTATAAGGAACGTTAGAGCACTAAAGACAACATTGGGGACCAGCACAACAAAATAGGTTTTTAAGTTAGATCCTTCGGGGCAGGGTGAAATTCCCTACCGGCGGTGATGGACGTGGTGAAGAAGCGTAGAGCCTATGTAAAAGCTTATCACTGCGGACTTAGTCCGTGACCCGGATATACGTAAGTATATGCGGTGGACCTGGTGTAAATCCGGGACCGACAGTATAGTCTGGATGGGAGAAGGAGAGAAGGCGAATTATCGCTTATTTTTGCGGTATAGTCTGATAGGAACAGTAATAATTGATATGTGCAGGTTTTCACAAAGTATGTGCAACCAATGGTATTGCCTTTTGAGCAGTACAGTTGATGCTCTTCTTTGGTTATAACCAGCATGTCTTGTTTATTTCTGTCCATACTATACATTTATTCTCCCAATTAAATCAAAGCCCTGTTTGGATTATATGATCCGGACAGGGCTTTTTTGTGCAGAACGGACAACATCCCGAACAGGAATGTTGAACCCGGTTCGACCTGACTGCTTGTCAGTGCGAAACTTCGATGTGAGGGGAGGCGAATATTGTTGATGGATATGATGAATGATGAATTTTATATGTCACTGGCACTGGAAATGGCAGAGCGGGCTCAAGGACAGACGGGTATCAATCCGGTAGTTGGGTGTGTCATTGTGAAAGATGGCAAGCTTATCGGGATGGGTACTCATCTGGAAAGAGGTGCTCCTCATGCCGAAGTGTATGCACTCCAAATGGCGGGAGCCAAAGCTTCTGGTAGTACGGTTTACGTAACACTAGAGCCATGCAGTCATTTCGGTAAGACGCCTCCATGCAGTGAAAGGTTGATCGCGGAAGGTGTCAAGCGGGTCGTTATTGCGAGTAAAGATCCCAACCCTCTTGTTGCAGGCAAGGGAATTGAAATCCTGCAAGGTGCTGGAATCCAGGTAGATACAGGGATTCTGAGCGAGCGTTCCCGCAAGCTGAACGCGCCGTTTATGAAGTATATAACGACAGGCAGGCCCTATGTCACGCTGAAAACGGCAAGCACATTGGATGGCAAAATCGCTTCCAAAACCGGTGATAGCAAATGGATATCTAATGAAGGAGCCAGAGATAGGGTTCATACTCTCCGGCATCGGCATCAAGCGATTATGGTCGGTGTATCTACCGTCATAACAGATGATCCGGAGCTTACGACTCGTTTGCCGGTTGAGGGACTGAATCCGACTCGAATTGTGGTGGACTCCAAGCTGAGAATTCCGCTCAGGAGCAAAATGCTTCATGACGGGGCAGCTCCAACACTAATTTTAACAACAGGGCAGGGGGATCCAAAGAAACGGGAGGCACTCCAAGAAATAGGAGTTGAAGTGATTTCCTGCGGCGAAGGTCCCCGGGTAGACTTAACGCTTGCAATGGACCTATTAGGTCAGAAGGAGATCGGCTCTATCCTGCTGGAGGGTGGCGGCACTCTGAACGGATCCATGCTTGAAGAAAGGCTTGTGGATAAGGTGGTCCTTTTTATGGCTCCAAAGATTGTCGGCGGCTTGGGTGCCCCATCAAACTTCATGTTTAGTGGGGTGGAGCAGATGAGCGATGCCATCACATTGAACGATGTTGAATTCGAACAACTGGGTGATAATTTGTGCATCACTGGAACACCGGTCTGGTCCGAATCCGTAAATTGAGCTGATACAAAAAAACGGACACAATCCAGAAAGGAGGAGGCTTATGTTCACAGGACTTGTGGAAGAGATCGGTGAAATGCGCCAGATCGGTCGCAAAGGCGAAGCTATGGTGCTTAGCATATCGGCATTACGTATAATGGATGATTTAAAGCTTGGCGACAGTGTCGCGGTCAACGGGGTATGTTTAACCGCAACAACGATCGGTAAGAGCATGTTTACGGTGGACGTTATGCCGGAAACATACCGTAGCACCAATCTCAAGGAGCTTCAAGGAGGAAGCAAGGTGAATCTGGAGCGGGCAATGGCTGCTGGAGCCAGATTCGGAGGCCATATCGTCCAGGGTCATGTTGACGGCACTGGGATGATCCGGAGCGTTCATTCCGATCAAAATGCGGTTGTCTATGAGATTGCTCCTTCGAACTTGGATCTGTTTAAGTACATCTTACCTAAAGGCTCGGTCACTCTGGACGGAATCAGCCTGACGGTCGTTAAAGTTAATGATTCTACCTTCACTGTTTCGATTATTCCTCATACGCTTGCCGAAACGGTGTTGGCATACAAAAAAGCTGGCGATACGGTGAATATAGAAAACGACATCTTAGGCAAATATGTTGACCATCTGCTTCATTACGGCTCTCAAGGGGCTGCCAGCAAAACATCAAGCAGTGGAATCAGTCATGATTACCTGTCAGAGCATGGTTTTGCTTAGTTAAGCCTTACTACATCTCCATGAAAATGAAGGAGGAACAGCAATGGATGACCGATTTGAATTCAGTGCGATAGAAGAAGCGATATACGATTTAATGAGAGGTAAAGTCGTTATTGTTGTAGATGACGAGGACCGGGAGAATGAAGGGGATTTTATCGCACTCGCAGATAAAGCAACACCGGAAGTGATCAATTTTATGATCACGGAAGGCCGGGGGTTAGTGTGTTTGCCCATCACCCAAGCAAGGGCTCAGGAACTCGACCTGAAACCGATGGTATCACAAAATACCGATTATCACGGAACGGCGTTTACCGTCTCCATTGACCATAAAGATACGACCACAGGCATTTCCGCCTTCGAGCGTTCATTAACTGTTCGTGGCATTATGGACCCTAACGCGGTGCCATCCGATTTTCGAAGACCAGGTCATATGTTTCCTCTCGTTGCGAAGGATGGTGGCGTACTACGCCGTGCAGGTCATACGGAGGCTGCGGTTGATCTGGCCCGCTTATGCGGCTCTTATCCTGCAGGTGTCATCTGCGAGATTATTAAGGAAGACGGTACCATGGCCCGTCTGCCGGATCTTGCCCAGATCGCACAGAAAAATGATCTGAAGCTGATCAGCATTAAAGATCTGATTCACTATCGCAATGAAAAGGATAAGCTAGTCAACCGAGAGGTTTCCGTGCGAATGCCAACCGATTTCGGAGAATTTCAGGCCATCGCCTACACGAATGAGGTTGACAGCAAAGAGCATATGGCACTTGTAAAAGGCGATATTAACGGGGATACTCCGGTTCTCGTGCGCGTACACTCCGAATGTTTGACCGGAGATGTATTTCATTCCCACCGCTGTGACTGCGGTCCACAGTTTGAGGCAGCTTTACGGCAGATTAATGAAGCAGGTGAAGGTGTTTTGCTGTACATGCGGCAGGAAGGTCGGGGAATCGGACTTATTAACAAGCTGAAGGCGTATAAGCTCCAGGAAGAGGGGCTGGATACGGTGGATGCCAATCTGAAGCTGGGCTTTCCGGCTGACCTGCGCGATTACGGAATCGGAGCGCAAATTCTGAAGGATCTCGGAATTCGCCAAATCCGGCTACTGACGAATAATCCACGGAAGATTAAAGGGCTTGAAGGCTACGGACTTGAAGTTGTGGAGCGTGTTCCCATCCAAATGCCAGAGAATGAGGATAATACCGGTTATTTGCACACTAAGAAGGCCAAGCTGGGCCACATGCTGAAGTTTGATGATATTGAACAGAACGAACAAAGCAGCAATTAACGAACTACTAAACCAATAAACCAATCCGAAAGGTTGATGACAAGTATGACACATTATTTTGAGGGCAATCTCGTATCCGAAGGGTTAAAGTATGGCATTGTTGTAGGACGATTTAATGAATTTATTACCAGCAAACTGCTGGGAGGAGCGTTAGACGCGTTGAAACGCCACGGTGTTCAAGAAAATGAGGTGGATGTAGCGTGGGTTCCCGGGGCATTTGAAATCCCTCTGATTGCTCAAAAAATGGCGGAAAGCGGTAAATATGACGCGGTCATAACGCTTGGTACAGTGATCCGTGGATCGACTACACATTACGATTATGTGTGTAATGAGGTTGCGAAAGGTGTATCTGCCATCAATCTCAAGACTGGCGTGCCAACCATCTTCGGCGTAGTAACTACGGAGAATATTGAACAGGCGATTGAACGCGCAGGAACCAAGGCTGGAAACAAGGGTTGGGATTCTGCTATGGCTGCGATTGAGATGGCAAACTTGACGAAACAGTTAAAATAGTGCTTATTTAATGTAGTGCCCTTTTTTTCGGGCACTGCATTTTATTTTTCGGCGGGAGGATTCACCGTGACCGTAGTATTGTACAAGCTGGAGACGTTTGAAGGACCGCTGGATCTGTTGCTTCATCTCATAGATAAAGCGGAAATTGACATCCAGGATATTCCCGTCAGTGAGATTACCGAACAGTACATGGCTTATCTACAGAGCATGCAGGAGCTGGAGCTTGAGATTACCAGTGAGTTTTTGGTAATGGCTGCCACACTGCTTTCAATTAAGAGTAAACTTTTGCTTCCAAAACCTCCGGTTATTGAAATGGACGAGTTTGATTTTTTTGAAGAAGACGATGTGGATCCGAGGGCGGAGCTTATACAGAGACTGATCGAATACCGGAAGTATAAAGGAATCGCACAGCATCTTCATGAACGTGAATGGGAGCGAAGCCTGATCTATTCTAAAGAACCGGAAGATCTATCCCCTTTTATGCCTGTGATTGAGGAAAATCCTGTACAGGGTTTACATACCTCAGACCTCATTGCCGCCTTTCAAAAGGCGCTCAGCAAAGCGGTCAAGCGTACGTCGTATGCACGTATTCAAAGGGATGAAATATCGGTTAAAGATCGGATAAGACAGGTGGTACAGACTCTGGAAAGTGTTGGCCCGGGAGGAAGAGTGCTGTTCTCCAGGCTGCTGCACGAAGAGATGGTAAGGCATGAGATTGTTGTTACTTTTTTGGCGATTCTGGAGTTAATGAAAATGAAACAAATATGGTGCTTTCAAGAGAAGTTGTTTGATGACATCGTAATGGAGTGGAGAGGGGAAGTAAGGTTTGATGGATTTTCCGAAGCTGAAATCGATTATTGAGGGACTGCTGTTTTTATCCGGCGAGGAGGGTTTGTCGGTCAAACAAATGGCAGAAATTACTGAGCAGCCGACTGACATGATCACCGATGCGCTGAACGAGATGAAAAAGAGCTGCGAACAGGAGCATAGAGGTATTCAAATCATCCAAATAGCGGGAAGTTATAAGCTGGCTACATTGCCGGATCATGCCCCTTATTTCGAAAGGCTCGCTTATTCTCCTTCACGCTCTTCCCTATCGCAGGCAGCGCTAGAGACATTGTCCATCGTCGCTTATAGGCAGCCGATCACCCGTGTCGAGATCGAGGAAATACGTGGTGTGAAAGCCGAGCGGGCGATTCATACGCTGACCAATAAGGGGTTGATCGAGGAAGTAGGCCGGGCGGAAGCGATCGGAAGACCGATTCTCTACGGAACGACGAAGTCGTTTTTGGACTATTTTGGACTGGCTAATATTAGGGATTTGCCGGAGCCTTCGCAATTCGAAGCTGATGTGGACAGTCTAGAGGAAGAGACTCAGATGCTGTTTGATAAACTGGACGGTAAGCAGCTTACCATTGATGATGTAAATTGAAATCTTGACAATTATAGGCCTGGGGCTTTCTTATCCCGGGTTTTTTGCTTATATTTCTTGAAGAAACGCCGTCGCCCTTTGAAAAGGACGCCGAAGTCGTTTCTACTTGTTTCTGTTCATTTCGAATCATTTTACGGATGTTTTGCCATACTAAGCCAAGAGTGTTTAACAATGTTTGGGGGTTACAGTGTGGGGATATGGCTTATTCTACTAATACTGGTGCTGCTTATATTGGTTGCTCTGCTTATCCTCGTCATGGCGTCCACCGTTACGATTCGAGTGCACCTTATACTTCGAAGTAAAGAATACAGGATGATTGTCAGAATTCGGATGCTATACGGATTGGTGAATGCGCGGATTGAAGTGCCTTTTATGCTAAGTAATAATGGCATTGAGTACACAGTCAAATATTTCTCTAATCAATCCGAAGGGACCAGCCAAGATTTTATTGAAGACTCAAATTTTCAGAAGCTTCGATTCAATGACTACCGGCATTTGTTTCAGGCGACTGACGGTTTTAAAGCTTGGTTTCTAAACACGATGTCCAATGTGAGGTTATCGGAGATCAGCTGGTCTACCTCTCTTGCCCTTGATAATGCGGCCGAAACTGCAGTAGCTGCGGGTACTGTATGGGGAGTGAAACATACGATCTTGGGCTGGTTATCTTTTCATCTTAGGATGAAAAGTACACCTCAGCTGCATGTATTACCTGAGTTTAACGGACCGCCACAATTGTCGACCGATTTCAGCTGTGTAGCCCGCATTTCCTGTGGTAGAGCCATCAGTGCCGGACTGAAACTTGTCATTCGAGTATTGAAAGTCAAAGGCGGAATGAAGATTTGGCAGAACACCTTATTTAAGGCTGACCGGACAACGTGATATGTAAAGACTTCAAGAAGGAGATGTCTCAAAAGGCCACCGGAGGATTTATCCTTGGGTGGCTTCCTACTGGGATCCCCGCATGGAAATGTCGCAGAACGGTGAAGTTGTAAGAACGGAAAGTAGAACGATGCTTCCGCCCGAAGGTGAGGAATTAGTGTACGAAGATATCTATAAGCTAACGGATGAGCAGCTACGTAACGCTGATTTCAGTTTTAAATACCTGGAAGAAACGAAACAGATTAATGAGACATGGAGTTTACAGTTTGAAGTGGACGGGAAAAAGGCCGGAGAAACATTGTACAGTAAAGCTCTGCAGTCCGATAAGAGGTTGCAGGAGCAGACCGGCATGACACTCAGTGAAATCAATATTACACCTTTGAGTATCGAGATTCCGTTCCAGAGAGACGATAAAGGTTCAGAAACATTTGAGCGGGTACGTTTTAACAATGTTGAATTAAGGGCAGGAGAACAGATTCTTTCGGGCAACACCTCGCTTAAAATGGTAAACGGAGAATACAGTGCAACTGATGGGCTGTTTGCCTTTGATTCACCGGAATGGTTTAAAGACTGGTCCAACGTTCCGATGACGCTCATTCTTTCTGGAGCAGAAGTGACAAAGCGAAATATGTCGGATAACTGGATACCACTCCCGAATCCAGGTGTTGATAAACAGGAAGCTACGGTTCAAATGAAAGAAGGGTTCGACATTGTTTACACTTATTACTGGCATGGAGAAGATTTGGTTGTAGAATCGGAATCTCCGTCGCCTTTATTTAAAGGAACAAATCAATCCACATTGAAGATAGCTGGCTCAGATTCACTATTGTGGCCAGAGATGAATCCGTCTGGACCGAATCCGATCGGTAAAAAAATAGAGGTTTACCGGAATATCCCTAAAAACAGTGATATCCAGATCAATCCGGGCGTCTATACGTACAAGGATGAAGCACGGGATATTGAAGTACAGATAGCAGGTGAAAAGTAACCAGGTAACAGCCAAAAAGGTTCTCAAACTAAAGGCGCCCCTAAAAAGTAGGGCGTCTTTTGTGTTATTACATTTTTTGACCAAACGGCAATAAAAACTCATACATATTACATTGATCATCCGAGCAAACTGTTAAAAGTGCAGGGAAGTTCTTATTTTACACCAGCAGAGGAGGAGTCATCATGTCAAATCACCCTATACAAGGGTTAATGCAAACAGCAATGGAAAATATTAAAGCCATGGTTGATGTCAACACCATCGTTGGCGATCCTGTTAATACACCAGATGGAACTGTAATCCTTCCGATTAGTAAAGTGGCATTCGGTTTTGCAGCAGGCGGTAGTGACTACAATACGCAAAATGGCAGCAGCGGCCATACGGGCGGAGACAAGCAGCAACAGAGCTCACTCCCTTTCGGCGGTGGTAGTGGTGGTGGTGTTTCCATTCGACCTATCGCATTTCTCGTTGTTGGCAAGGAAGGCGTTCATATCGTTCCATTGGATAACCAGACGCATCTGTTTGAACGTATGATTGATGCGACCCCTTATCTTCTCGAGCAAATTCAATCGATGTTTCAGAGTGGATCCAATAGTTCTAGTTCTTCCCAAAACGCAGCGCAGACTTCGAACTAATCTGTACGCAGATCCCTTCCGATTAGGCCGGAAGGGATCTTTGTTGTTCTTTCACGACCGAACTTATGGTATAAACGGGATCGGATTCGGCAGATGGACATACCCCCAGCAAATTCTGCATATACTTGTACAAGATTTCTGATCACCGGAGGATAAATTTATGAATCGATATAACCTTTTTTCAGTCAGGTCAATGTTCCTATGGGTAACATCTTTGGTTCTTCTGTTTAGTACGGCGATATCAGTGTATGCGGCACCTCAGAGTGAGGAGCCCGTTCCGCCATCAAACCATGCACAGGCCGCTGCATTGATCGACGTCACGTCAGGGAGGATACTGTACAGCAAGAAGGGAGACGAACGTCTTAGAATTGCTAGTTTGACCAAAATCATGACGGCAATTGTAGCTATTGAGCGGGGAAATTTAAAAGATCCGGTCAAGGTAACCAAGAATTCGTTTGCCAAGGAAGGCTCATCTTTGTTTTTGAAACTTGGAGAGGAAATGTCACTGGAAAATCTACTCTACGGTTTGATGCTGCGCTCTGGAAATGATGCGGCTTCGGCTATCGCAGAGCATGTTGGAGGATCCGAAGAAGGTTTTGTGCTTATGATGAATGAGAAAGCAACTGCGCTTGGACTCAGCAACTCTCATTTTATGAATCCTCATGGGCTTGATCACGACGAGCACTATTCATCTGCCAATGATTTAGCCAAGTTAACCGCTTATGCATTGAAAAATCCGAAATTCCGTGAAATTGTAAAAACACCCGTAAAGCGGGCGCCAAATCCGAATGAGAAATGGGATTACAAGTGGGACAATAAAAATAAAATGCTCCGTTTTTACGAAGGGGCGGATGGCGTAAAGACGGGATATACGAAAAAGGCTTTTCGCTGCCTGGTCAGCTCGGCCACTCGTAACGGCCAGCAGATTGCGGCAGTGACACTGAATGACGGTAACGATTGGAATGATCATTCCAAGATGCTGGATTACGGTTTTGCCCAATATCCTATAACGCAGTTAACTGTTAAAGGGCAGAAGCTTCAGGGGTATTCCCTTGTAACGGGGACTGGCTTTTCATACGCCCTTGCAAAGGGCGAAGAGGAACGAATAATCAAAAAGCTTGTGCTGGATAAACGAAGCAACCCTGATTTGAGCTTTGGGCTTCGGGGATTTGTAGAGTTTACATTGGATGGAAATATGATTGGCCGGGTGCCTGTATTTGTGGAAGGAAGCAGACTACCTGAGGAGTACATCACCAATCAGAGGGAAAAGACGGCTCTGGCACGCGACAATAGTAAAGGTTCACTGTGGCAGACGGCGGGTCAAATTCTGAGATTGATGTTTAGAGGAGCTAACTAGCAGTTTCGAGCTTCAGGGAGAGGAGCTTGGGAGCAGGAAAGAAACGGGGGAGAGAGAAATGATCAATGTGATATGGATGGGTATGATCCTCATCGGATTTATTTTCGCCGCGGTCAACGGAAATATCGATAGTGTCACAAAAGCCGCTTTTGATGGAGCTCAGACGGGTGTGACGGTCTCGTTTGGATTGATCAGTGTTCTTGTCTTCTGGCTCGGGATGATGCGGCTGGCTGAAGACTCTGGCATGCTGGCCAAGGTGGCTAAGCTCATGGGTCCACTCGTTCGCTTTTTATTTCCCGACGTACCTAAGAATCACCCCGCAATGGGGTACATATTGTCTAATATGAGCGCTAATCTGTTCGGTCTTGGCAACGCAGCCACACCTATGGGAATTAAGGCTATGCAGGAACTTCAAAAGCTGAACCCGGATAAAGATACGGCGACTCCAGCGATGTGCACCTTGCTGGCGCTAAACACGGCAAGCATTACAATTATTCCGACAACATTGATTGCCATAAGGATGAACTATCAATCTGCCAATCCCGCGGAGATTGTAGGTACCACACTACTTGCTACGGCGGTAGCAACCTTGGCGGCCATTGCTGCCGACCGTTGGTTTAGAGCACTCACGATCCGGCGAACAAAGCCGCCCGGTGCCGGAAATGGTCTCAGTGCAAATGTTAGCGGGAAAGGGTGAGGACAGGTGCTGGCGTGGATCAATTCAATATCCGCATGGGCAATCCCGGTCATTATCGCGTTTATCCCGTTATACGCCTATACGAAAAAGGTACCGGTATACGAATCATTCGTTGATGGAGCTAAGGACGGTTTCTCAACCGCAATATCGATCATTCCGCATCTGGTTGGCATGATGGTTGCCATTAGCGTTTTCCGCTCCTCTGGAGCTTTGGAATTTATGGTTGGTTGGACAGCCCCCTTTTTGCAGTGGCTCGGTGTTCCCAGTGAAATACTACCTTTAGGCATTTTGCGTCCGCTTACAGGCACAGGATCCTTGGCCTATACGACAGAGCTGATTCGGGCATATGGCCCCGACTCCATGATTGGCAGGATTGCTTCCACAATCCAGGGAAGTACGGATACAACCCTGTATGTGTTGACCGTGTATTTTGGAGCGGTAGGTATCCGTAATGGGCGTTATGCTCTAAAGGTTGGATTATTTTCAGATGTGGTCGGATTTATAGCTGCTATCGCTGTTTGCCTGTTTGTCTTCGGATAAACGGGCTTTTTAAAATTTAAGAAAGTATAAATTTCTTTCGCGAAACGTAAGCTTTGCCGTTAAAAACGGCGAAGCCGTTTACGCTTGTGTTGTTATAGGGATGAATGTCCATATCCTCAGCTCGGATGCCATCATATACTGATACATTCAGAAAGGCATAATGAGGTGATGATATGGAATTTGAAGGTTTTGTCATACACCACTCTGCTTGTGAACAGGATCATAATAAAGAGAGATGGGATTTTACTGTTCAAAGAGATGGGTCTGTCTCCGTTTCGCCTGTGCTTAAACATTCTGAGCAAATACACATTTGCCTGGAAGGTGATTTCAACCGAGATTATGATGCCATGAATATCGAGCAAAAGATGCAGCTTTTTACTGCCTGCAAGATCATTTCGGATTTGTCACGGCTCTATTCGATTTCCCCGCTATACTTGTTTCCGCACTCTGAAACTTGCCCCGGAGCATATTTTCCTTGGAATGCGCTTGTGATTTATCCTGTCGATGGGTATCATTAGAATGAGGTGACCTAACGAACATGGAGAGATTACAAAAAATTATGGCACAAGCAGGGATAGCATCCCGTCGCAAGTGCGAGGAATTGATTTTGCAAGGAAAGGTGCAGGTAAACGGGGAGACCGTAACCGCGCTCGGCACGAAAGCGGATCCCGATCAAGATATGATCACGGTAGCAGGCAAACCGATCAAGAATGAGAAAAAGGTTTATATCATGCTGAACAAACCAAAAGGTGTCATCACGAGCGCTTCCGATCCGGAAGGCCGCAAAATCGTGTCGGATTATCTTAAGGGCGTGAAAGAACGCGTGTATCCGATCGGGCGGCTAGACTATGATACGGAAGGCCTTTTGCTGCTTACGAACGATGGAGAATTTGCAAATTTGCTCAGCCATCCGAAGTATCATGTGCCTAAAACCTACTTGGCTACGGTCAAAGGGGTACCGCACGGAACTGAACTGGACAAGCTGCGTCAGGGAGTGATGTTGGAAGACGGCATGACGTCGCCCGCAGAGGTTGAGTATAAGGATGTTGATCCGGATAATAAACAGTCCGTCATTTCCATTACGATACATGAAGGGCGCAACCGTCAGGTACGCCGTATGTTCGAAGCGATATCACATCCGGTTATTCGTCTAAAACGGATTTCGTATGGCGACTTACTACTGCAAAACCTGAAGCGAGGCCTATACCGTCATCTGACAGCGGACGAAATCAACACGCTGCGGCAGATGGCAAAGTCGGCCAAACCGGAAGGAAGCCAGAGAAGAAAAAGTTAAAACCTGACACATAATATTCAAATTGGAATGCAGCATTTATGACAAATATCGTTATAATTGTTCATAGGATGTTCACACCTGTTGCGAACGATATGATGAATGTCATAGAAAGGATGCTGCTTCTCAAATGGGCGAATCAAAAAAAACGGTTCAAATCATCATACTGTTGGTTATTGTTCTTTTGGGTGCTTATGCTGTGGCTACCGTTGTTATGGGTAATGATGGAATTCCCAAGGAGGGCGACAAGGCTCCTAACTTTCAGCTGTTAGGACTCGATGGAAAAGTGCATACCTTGAAGGACTATGACGGCAAAGCTAAAGTCATTAACTTCTGGGGAACGTACTGTCCGCCTTGTGTGAGAGAAATGCCTGCCCTCCAGGCCCAGCGGGAAAAATGGTTGAGTCAGGGAGTCGAAGTTATAGGTATAAATGCTGGGGAAGACAAAATGACAGTGGAAAATTTTGTTAATCAAACCGGTGTGAAATTCCCCATACTGATGGATCCGAACCGTGAGGCCGTAGGGGACTATAAAGTTGGCGCTATGCCGGCAACTTATTTTGTGTCGTCTAAAGGCGAAATCGTTAACATTACGATCGGAGAGCTGGACTTGAGCACCCTTGATAAACAAATTGAACAGTTGGTGAATGCTAAATGAGCTTGGGATCAAAGCCTTTAATTACGAACACCAAATGTGAATGTGGACATCAGAATCCGCCAGGTACTGTGTTGTGCGAAGCCTGCGGAAAGCCGTTGACCGAGGAAGCGAATGCTCAACCGATTTTGGAAATGCGGTATGACGGTGTGGCGCGCCGTTCACAAAAGTCAAATCCGGGAGTCATAGACCGGGTCTGGAACTTTTTTTCGTCCGTCAAAGTTGCTATCTACTTGATTATTATGACGCTGGTCGGTTCCATGCTGGGTACAATCTATCCACAGGAAAGTTCGTTTCTGAACATCGACCCGTCTGTCTATTACAAGCAAGAGTATGGACAATTAGGACATATTTATTATTTGCTTGGTCTTTCCCATACATATACGTCTTGGTGGTTTGTGCTGCTGCTGGTGATGATCGGTGCTTCTCTCGTCATTTGCAGCATAGACCGGGTTTTGCCGCTTTATAAAGCACTGAGCCGGCAGAAGATACCGAAACATATGTCTTTCCTTACCCGTCAAAAGGTAACTTATCAGACACAGGTGTCCGGAGACGGAGCGGAATGGGTAGAGCGCGTTAAGCCTCTTATCCACAAAAGAGGGTACCGTGTCCGTACCGACGGAGGCACACTGCTGGCGGAGAAGCAGCGTTTCAGCCGTTGGGGACCGTACGTTCTTCATATCGGTCTGATTGTATTTCTTCTGGCTGTGCTTGCAAGAGGCTTGCCTGGAATGCATATGGACGTCCATATCGGGTTTCCTGAGGGCGAAGCGAAAAAAATTCCGGATACGAGCTATTATTTGAAAAATGATGATTTCTCCGTGGAATTTTATACAGAAGACGATATGCCTGATGAGTTCAAAGGGAAGGGCAAAGTGTTACCTAAGGAATTTGAAACGAAGGCCATTCTTTATATGTGTGAAACCGACTGTGATGATCTTACCAAAGAGCCTCAGCTGAAGGAAGTCGCCCGTCACACGATTCATGTAAACGATCCACTGAATTATAACGGACTCAGGGCATACCAGTATGACTATGACTTGACTCCGGTTCTTCGCTCCGTATCTCCAGTGCTTCTAAATACGAAGACGGGTGAAGAGTATGGAAAGTTTAATCTGAACATTAGAGATCCGGAGCGAGAATATAAGGTTGGACCGTATACACTCAAGCTAAAATATAAATATTCGGACTTCGGCTTGAACGACAAAGGTGAACCTGCAAATTTGTCATCCAATCCGAATGCCCCGGCGTTTTTGTTCCAGATTCATGGACCTGATCTGCCAGAGAGCGGAATTCAGTATTTTTACTTCCCGAAACAAATAGATAAAGAACGTTTCCAACAAGATGCACTTAATAGTCAGTTAGCTGGAGGAACGATGCCTCTCAACTTAGATGTGAAAAGCATGGAGGATGTCGATTTATCCGAATCCATCACCTACTTGAACGTACGTATTGATAGAGTGATGCCGTTTATCTGGATTGGAGCCGCAATAGGCATGCTAGGTCTGATCATGGGCTTCTATTTTCAGCATCGCCGGATATGGCTGCGTATCGATAACGGAGTACTGACCTTGGGAGCGCATACGAATAAGAACTGGTTCGTATTGCGTCGGGAAATATCGGCAGTACTCAAGCAAATGGACATCGAAGTGGATGAGAAGTCATTGGAGAATAACAGGGGGAGTAAACCATGAGTCTAGTGGATTTTAGCAGCGACGCTTTTATTGTTGCGTTTTTACTTTATTGTTTGTCGTTTACTTTTTACGGCATGGCCGTATTGGGAAAGCGTTTTAGAAAAAGAGATCCAGAGGCCCACGTAACGAAATGGGGCAAGATTGCGTTCGTTACAGCTTCCATAGGCCTGATTTGCCATCTGGTTTACTTCTTTACCCGTTGGGCGGGATCAGGTCATGTACCTGTGAGTAATATGTATGAATTCATGACGTTCCTATCGATGGCGATCATGATTGCATTTCTGGTATTGTTTTTTCTTTATAAAAAATCGATGCTCGGTTTGTTTGCACTGCCGCTCGTCATTCTGATTATGGCATATGCTGCCGTGTTTCCGCAGGAAGTGCAGCCGCTTATTCCTTCTTTGCAGTCCTATTGGCTGGGCATTCATGTTACTTTGGCTGCGCTCGGTGATGCATTCTTCGCTGTAGGTTTTGTTGCGGGTTTAATGTATCTGCTAAGAACGGTCAATTTTAACGAAAAGGACAAACAATCACGCCGAGAGCAGCGTTGGCTTGAATTGTGCATGTTTGCCATTGTTGTTCTGCTTGGCTTTATCGTATCGGTATACAGCTTCCGGGCTGCAGGTTATCATGCCGAGTTTAACCAGACAAATATTGACCCTGCGACAGAAACTAGTACAATAGTAAAAGTGGATTATGATATGCCTCCACTGGTTGCACCATACAACAGTGAGACGATTAGCATGCAGCCATTCCTTGGGATGAAATCCCCGCTGTTTGAAGCACCTTCATGGATGCACGGCATTAATGCGGGTCGTAAGTTTAATACTGTAGTGTGGTCGGTAGTTAGCGGGATTATCTTATACGGGCTGTTAAGGCTTGTCATTCGCAGACCAATTGCCAAGGTGATTCAACCGGTACTGAACAAGCTGGATCCGGATGATCTGGACGAAATCAGTTACCGTGCCATCGCAATCGGTTTCCCGATCTTTACTCTCGGCGGTCTTATATTTGCAATGATTTGGGCTGATATCGCGTGGGGACGTTTTTGGGGCTGGGATCCGAAAGAGGTATGGGCTCTCATTACGTGGCTCTTCTACAGTGTATATTTGCACCTGCGTCTCTCCAAAGGATGGCAGGGCAAGAAATCTTCGTGGCTTACCGTAATCGGCTTCATAGTTGTTATGTTTACACTGGTTGGCGTCAATTTGATTATTGCAGGCCTCCATTCCTATGCCGGAACGGATTAATATGTTAATGTAATACAGATTGTGATAATAATTCAGAAGGGTCCTCGATTGAGATGGATGAGGACCGTTCTGATTTTCCCTATGATGATGAAGGAGTTGTTACCGATGACAGAGCATGGAAATCGCATCTTGGTGGTAGACGATGAAGAACGTATTAGGCGCTTACTGAAAATGTATCTTGAAAAAGAAGGATATGAAATCGATGAAGCTGAGGATGGAGAAACAGCTCTTCGGAAGGCGACCAACGAAGATTACGGTCTGGTTCTGCTGGATGTCATGCTGCCCGGCATAGACGGCGTTGAGGTATGTTCTCGTCTGCGCCAGGTGAAATCCACCCCGATTCTGATGCTGACGGCAAAAGGCGAAGAAATCAATCGTGTTCAGGGCTTTGAAGTTGGAGCAGACGACTATGTTGTGAAACCATTCAGCCCTCGAGAGGTTATTTATCGGGTTAAAGCGATTTTGCGCCGTTCATCAGCGACAGCTTATTTGTCAAAAGAAACAAACCCAAGCAATAGCATCGTATTTCCTCATCTTGTGATTGAGCATGATGCCCATCGTGTTACTGCCGGGGGACAGGAAATTAGTTTGACGCCGAAAGAATATGAATTATTACATTATTTGGCTTCTTCGCCGGATAAGGTGTTTTCTCGTGAAGAATTGCTAAAGGATGTTTGGAATTATGAATTTTTTGGAGATCTCCGTACAGTAGACACTCACGTCAAGCGTCTGCGTGAGAAGCTTAACAAGGTATCAGCAGAAGCTGCAGCGATGATTACGACAGTATGGGGAGTAGGTTACAAACTGGAGGTTCCCAAGTAAGTGAACTTCTGGAGATCACTCGTCGGCAAGCTGTGGATTACGATTACATGTCTTGTTGCCTGTGTCCTGCTGACACTAGGACTGTTTCTGCTTCCTTATATTGATACCGTATTTACAAATTCCGAAGATATCAAAAGGTTATTTACGTATGCGTCGATTATCGGTTTTTCGATGACGACCTTCTTTGGGTTGTTTCTTCTTACTAAGATCACACAGCCGATGCAGAAGCTGATTCAGGCAGCTAATGCGATCCGTAAGGGTAAGTATGGAACGCGGCTGGATCTTGTCACCAGTGATGAGATTGGCGAACTGGCCAACACCTTCAATCACATGGCCGCTGAACTGGAAACAACGATTCGGAGTCTGAACCATGAAAAGGAGCATTTGGCTAGTGTGCTGCGCAGTATGAGCGATGCAGTGATTACTTTTGATAATAATGGTGATGTTATTTTGGTGAATCCACCCGGTCAGGATATCATGAAAACCTGGCAGGGTCTGCAATGGGATGAAGACCTAGAAGGGGGCGGATGGGCTGCCGATGTCATGCCTGAGCCGCTTAGCGCTTTGTTCTACAAAACCATGCAAGAAGGCAAAGACCAAAGTACAGACCTGCATGTAAAGCAAGGAGTTTGGGAAGCCCACATGGCACCTCTTTACTCGGATGATGTGATTCGTGGTGCTGTTGTAGTTCTGCGCAATATCACAGAGCAGGTGAAGCTGGAGAAGATGCGTACCGACTTTATCGCGAACGTCTCCCATGAAATCCGTACTCCGCTGTCGATGATGCAGGGTTACAGTGAAGCGCTCCTGGACGGTATGGCGACTTCTCCGGAGGAGAGTGAAGAACTGATTCAGGTTATTCATGAAGAGTCGCTTCGTATGGGAAGGTTAGTAAAAGACCTACTGGATCTAACGAGAATGGAGGCTGGTCATTCGGAGCTACTCTGTCGCCAAATGGATGCCGGTGATCTGTGTGAGCGAGTGTACCGGAAATTTGCGGTTCGGGCAAAAGAACGGGATATCGAGTTGCGTTTAGACAAATTGCACCCTGATCTGACTTTAGATTCTGCGGATGAAGACAAGCTGGAACAAGTGTTGACGAATCTGTTGGATAACGCTTTCCGTCACACACCAGAAGGCAAGGTTATCCGTATTACAGCAGACCGGGTGCATCTGCAGTCCGGCGTTGCTCTCAAAATCGTAATTTCCGATCAGGGGGTAGGGATACCTTCTGAAGATGTTCCATTTGTGTTTGACCGGTTTTATAAAGCAGATAAAGCCCGTGTACGTGGAGAATCTGTAGGTACTGGAATCGGACTTGCTATTGTAAAAAATATTGTAGAATCGCATAAAGGTGCGATATCCGTCAACAGTGTGGTTGGAGAAGGAACTGAATTTACCCTCTTTATTCCGGCGGAATTGGTAAAATAACATCATTTATTTACAAAAAACAAAAAACACTCTCGAATACGAGGGTGTTTTTTGTTGAACGATAAACATTAATCTTGTTCTACGTGGAACAAAGGACACACTTTGAGACTTGATGGAATAATCATATTAAAGCCCCCGTTACAGGCAATAAGCTGGTGTTAGTACCTGGTCCCGGGGGCCTTACAGTTCATTAAGTAAGTACGATTTCTTGTGCGGTATTCAGATCGTGAAGCCCAGTAAGTTTTACAAGAACGTCCTTTGGTACATCTTTATCAACAGTGATGAACATGATAGCTTCCCCGCCGATTACTTTACGGCCAACCTGCATAGAAGCGATATTGACGTTGTTTTCACCAAGGAGAGTACCAACTCGTCCGATAATACCTGGCTTATCATTGTGGGAAATCAAAATTTGATGTCCCTCCGGCGCAATATCAACTGGGAATTTATCAAGACGCACGATACGCTCGCCATAACCATGCAGCAATGTGCCGGCAACCAGGCGCTCGCCTCCGTTTTGCGTTTTCAACGTGACGGTCACCAGATTGGTGAAGCCTTTAGTTTTTGGTGTCTGAGATACGACAACGTGTAGATCGCGGCTCTTCGCAAGGTGCATTGCATTAACGATGTTTACTTCACTGCCGAGATGGCGTTCAAGCACGCCTTTTACGATGTAGCGGGTCAGAGCTTGATTGTCCACTTCGGCAAGTTCACCAGCGTAGTCCACATGAATTTCATTAACCGCATGCGCAGTAATCTGAGCAGCGGCGCTCCCAAGTTTTTCCCCGAGAGGGAAGTAAGGTTGCAGCTTGCTCATTACACTTGCTGCTACGAGAGGGAAGTTAACTGCATTTTTAAACGGTTCGTTCCGCAAGATATTCAGTACCTGTTCGGATACATCGATAGCCACGTTCTCCTGTGCTTCAACAGTGGACGCACCTAAATGAGGAGTAACAATGACTTTAGGATGTTTCAAGAACGGGTGATCTGGTTGTGGAGGCTCATGTTCGAATACATCGAATGCAGCACCAGCTACAATGCCCTCGTCAATGGCTTCAACAAGCGCCAGCTCGTTGATGATTCCACCACGTGCACAGTTCACGATACGCATACCTGGTTTCATGACTTCAAACTGCGGTCTTGCAATCATGTGTCTTGTTTCTGGAGTAAGTGGCGTATGGACGGTAATGAAATCCGCATTGCGGATAATGGCGTCAACGGATGCTAGTTTTACCTCCAATTTATCTGCACGCTCTTCAGTCAGAAACGGATCAAATGCAAGAATATTCATACCGAAAGCTTTGGCTCGTTTGGCAACTTCACTGCCGATACGTCCCATTCCCATTACACCGAGGGTCTTGTTACGAAGTTCTACCCCTAAGAATGATTTACGGTCCCATGTGCCGGATACAGTCTTGGCATAAGCCTGCGGAATATGACGGGCTAAAGCAATCATCATAGCGAAAGTATGTTCAGCTGTGGTGATCGTGTTGCCGTCAGGTGCATTGATGACTACAATACCGCGCTTAGTGGCAGCTTCCAAATCGATGTTATCCACCCCGACGCCGGCACGGCCTACTACTTTAAGTTTAGTGCCTGCATTCATAATTCGTTCTGTGACACGAGTCTGGCTTCTGACTAGAAGTCCGTCATACTCACCGATGATGGCAGTGAGCTCATCTTCCGTGAGCCCTGTTTTTTTGTCTACCTGCACATCGGGTGCATCCATCAGCTGCTGGATACCCAAGTCGCTAATCGGATCCGATACCAATACTTTAAACATGGTTTCTCTTCCTCCTCAGTACTCTCTAATGTAATGTGCTGCTAAATATGAATAAGGATTACGCAAAGTGCGTATATCCGTTAAACCCAGGCTCGTGCGACGCGGTGATGCAGCAAAGAAAAAAGTCCATAAAAAAACTCTCGATCCGCATACTACCTCCGTAGTAAGGGACGAGAGTTATTCGTGGTACCACCCTTATTCACTGCCATGACAGGCAGCCTCAAACGGCCTTTTCAGGCCATGATTGGTAACGGATATCATCCGATTACGCCTACTGAAATTCAGCGAAATATCTCAGGATCGCTCAAGCACACTTTTCGTCGCCGATTTGCACCTACCATCGGCTCTCTGGAGACGTATGAAGCGTCTTTTTTCCATCATCGGTTTTAGTCGATTAATTTTTTCATAATGTATCATGTGTCTTGAATCGTGTCAATAGGTATTTGTGAGTGCAACGAAAGGTATGATAAGTGTCCCTGAAAGGCTCGCGCCTTGTAATACGGGCGTTTTATTTGCTATGATGCTTATGCCCACCTAATTTTCGACTGCTCTATATATCTCGTATTTTCGACACACATGTTATTAATTATTTTAACAACAATAAAGATAGGCAGGCTATCATGAAAAAATTCAAAATCAAAATCAAAAAAATTGAGCCGCATCAATTAAACGATCGGCTGCTGCTGATTAATTTATATTTAACTCAGGGGTTAACACTTATCGTCGGCTTAATCTGGATATTGTTTCAGGACCGAAATCCTTTTCAATTGCTTGCTCTGCCTTCAAACGGTCAGTTTGCCCTGTGGGGTCTGGGGCTTGCATTGTCGATGTTTCTGATCGATATGGTTCTGTCCAGAATTGTGCCGGAAAACAGCATGGATGACGGTGGAATTAATGAAATGCTGTTTAGAAAAAGGCCAGTGTGGCATATCGTAATCATTGCTTTTATAGTATCTGTGTGTGAAGAGCTTCTGTTCCGTGGAGCGATTCAACATGCTTTTGGTCCTTACTGGACCAGTATTTTGTTTGCCCTCATACATGTACGTTACTTAAAACACTGGATTCCGACAGGTTGGGTGTTTTTGAGCAGTTATGGGCTAGGGTATATTTATATCGAATCAGGCACACTTTGGGCCCCGATTATTTGTCATTTTGCCATTGATTTAATATCAGGAATGGTGATTCGTTTTCGGAGGAAAGAAGATAATGAACGAGCTTAGCAGAATGGAACGACATCAGAGCCGACACAAAGGCCGGAAAAAAAATAAAGCGGCTGCAAGATCCCAACATAAAGCGGGAATGGAACACGCTCCCTACGCTTCCGAAGGAAGCGAGGAAATAGAGGGACTGAGCAGAACAAGATCAGCTAAATTAAGGGGTAATGATGCTTCTCCAGAGGAGGAAGTCCCACCTTCGAGAACAAGTACATACCCCTCACAACGGGTAAGAATGAGCAAGTGGTTTGTCAATACACTAATCGTACTTTTTATCCTATTGATGGCCGGTCTGCTCATCTGGGGGCTAATCGGTGCACCGCCGCTGGAGGAAATACTTTGATTGTATGGTTAAGTATAGCAGCAGGGGCTATTGCCCTTGGTACATTTGGCTGGATGAGCATAGAAGCTTACGGTTACAGAGTATGGAAAGAAACCGTGGGATCAGATATGCTTCCCGCTTCATTCCAAAACTACCGGATTTTGTTTATGTCCGATATTCACCGTCGAAAGCTTTCAGCGAAGAGGCTTCAAACACTGAATTTAAAACCTGACTGCATCTTACTAGGTGGAGATATTACGGAGAAGGGTGTTCCTTGGAACCGAGTCCGCCATAATCTTGAAGTTTTGTCCCGGATAGCGCCTGTTTATGCGGTTCTCGGTAATCATGATCTAAAGGCAGGAAGGCAGTCCATCGAAGAGCTGCTGAACGATACCGGTACCTCTTTATTGAAAGATAGGACCCTGATGCTGGATAAAAATGGTGAATCCATCGCATTGAGCGGTATAATGCAACCTGCAACACGTAAACATCCCTATAGCTCGTTTAAGGGGTGTCCGAAAAAAGGACAGTATCATATCATATTGGTCCATGATCCAATCTGGATTCAAGAAAAGACAAATATTTCTGCCAATTTGATCTTATCCGGACACACTCATGGCGGACAAATCATTCTTCCGCTGCTAGGAGCTGTACGTCTGGAAGGGTTTTACAAGAAATACAGTGCAGGCTGGTACAATTTTCCTTCTACAGCTTCTTCGCTTCATTCCAATGTACGGTTGCTGATCAGCCGGGGATTTGGCACTTCTCATATTCCTTTTCGTTTAGGATGTCCGTCCGAATTTCATCTTATCACACTGCAAAAAAAGCCTTGATCCTATGTGGGAGGATTCAAGGCTTATATTTTTATATAGACCGTCCGTATGAGATTACCTCATCTTTGGCTCAATGTTTCGTGGATCCACGAAGCTATAACCTTTTTTCTCCAGCTTGGTTAGAAGGGTATCCAGTGCTTCTACGGTCCAAGGAAGCTCATGCATGAGAATATTGCTTCCGGGATGAAGCTGTTCCATAACGTTATTAATGACCGCATCAGGGTTGTTTTTGCTTTTACTTTCCCAGTCCAGGGAACCGTTAGACCAGGTCATGAAGAGCAGGTTATTATCTTTTGCGATTTTTTTGACATCATCTCCACCGGAGCCGAATGGAGGTCGGAAAAATTTCGGTTTCTCTCCGATGGTCTTCATGACGATTTTTTGTACATCCTCAATTTGTTTTTTTGTTTCCTGAAAGTTCTGCTTTCTCAGATCGATATGGTCCCAACTATGATTGCCGATAATCTGACCTCGGTCATGTATCAGCTTCAAAAGCTCAGGATTTTGTTTTACACGATAGCCATTGACGAAAAAGATGGCTTTAGCATCATGCTTATCCAGAGTATCGATAAGATTATTAATCATCGTTTTATCCTTAGGTCCATCATCGAAAGTCAACAGAACAACCTTTTTCTCGGTTACCTCGTCATTAGGCACAATATTGTATACCTTGTTCATGTGATATTGAGGTTGTACAGGTGATTGCTCCTTCTGATTTTTATCAGTCTCACCTTCATTTTTGTCCGTTGGATCTGTTGTAGTTGCTTCGTTAGGGTTCGGATCCTTGTTCGGTGCCTCGACAGTATTCTGGCTTTCATTCGGAGTCTCATTACTTTGGTTCATTGTCGATTCGTTGCCGGCAGGCATCTTAGGAGGTTGATGATGATTTTCTTCTTTTGATCCACAAGCGCTAAGCAATAAGCTGGCTGCAAGTAGCAGCGCCGTTGTCTTTTTAACCATGATTCCATCTCACTTTCCTGTATTTATGCCGCATGAGTTTTTACCAATCCGTGAACACTAGTCATGAGTTTATCATAGAAGGAGGTAATATTTGTGAAGACTTCGTCATTTCTATACGGAGCTATTTTCGGTGCTGCAGCTTACCGTATGATCTCCCGTAATCGCAATATGTCATTCGCCTCAATGTTAAAGGGAGCAAATCTTAGCAATCTGGCTGGTACTGCGAAAGAAAAGATGATGAATTGTAATTCAAATCAGGGCAGTGGACGCCAAGAAAGCGTGCGTCCCAGTCCAGGCGGATCTGATTCATCCAGTTATTCCTCGGGAAATCAGCATGGGGTACAGGCATCGACTAATTCGAAGGCAACTAACCTGAAGCAGGTCAAAGACTTCATCCGTAGTAATCCTGACATCAAGCATGAAGTTGAACAAATTCTTAAAGAAACACATACGGTCATACCGGGTTTGTAAACAATACGGCCGAATTCGAATCATTCCGGGGAATGTGTGGTCCCTTGGAATGATTCTTTTTTTACAGGTACATATTTACGTGCATTTGTGGATATTAAATGATAAAATCAAAAGTATAAAACCATTTTTAGCACGTCATTATCCAAAAATCATAAGTTGTTATAACTTTTTGTTTCACAGAGGAGGATCCTGTCATGAAAATAGAGCGCTTGAGTCAAGATAAGATACGGATTTTCCTCACGTTTGACGATCTGAGTGAGCGTGGGATCCAGAAGGAAGAAATGTGGCAGGAAATACCCAAAGTGTATGACCTGTTTACTGAAATGATGGATCAAGCATACAGTGAGCTCGGATTTGATGCCACAGGCCCATTAGCCGTTGAAGTGTTCGCTCTGCCGGCTCAAGGGATGGTGGTTATTGTAACGAGAGGAAAGTACGATCATCATTTTGGCGGCTTGTCGGAAGATGAAATGCCTGATGAGATTTATGAAATGGAAGTAACTTTGGAACAAAGCGGCAGCATCGTATATGCTTTTAGCGATTTCGAGGTGCTTATTGAAGCCGCCCATATGTTGAAGGATTTAGTCGACGGGGCTGGCACGCTCTATCACTATTTGGATAAATGGTTTTTATGGATGGATCCCGAGCAGTTAAACAGTGAGAAACAGGCTGCAATTATCGCTTTGTTGGCCGAATTCGGGAATTCATCTCCGGTAACAGAAGCTGTGTTGGAGGAATATGGAAAAGTTGTTATGCCTCAGCAAGCGGTACAAACGATCTGCAACCATTTTCCGCGCAGCAAATAATGCAATGTGGGCATGCGAGACGGCCGGACTACAGGCCCGCAACTAACGGAGGGGAAATTCGGTGCTGGTGTTCTCGATCATAGCGTCTGCTTTGGCGCCGGGTCTCGCCTTGCTCACATATTTTTACCTGAAGGATAGGTATGATCAGGAACCGCTGCATATCGTCGTTAAAATATTTTTGCTCGGATTTCTAATCGTATTTCCCGTTATGATATTGCAGCGGGGAATGATATTATGGTTTGGCGATAACCCGGTGGTCAATTCTCTGATCATTTCAGCGGGTGTGGAAGAGTTTTTGAAATGGTTTGTGTTATATCATCTTATTTTTAACCATATAGAGTTTGATGAACCGTACGACGGCATTCTCTATGCGACAGCAATTTCATTGGGTTTTGCTACAGTGGAGAACGTCATGTATGCGTGGTACAGTCAGGCTGCTTTCGGTCCAATGATGATTCGTGCTTTGCTGCCGGTGTCAGGACATGCAATGTTTGGTGTCATAATGGGGTATTACATTGGACATGCAAAGTTCACCGATGGAAAGTCAAGTAGGGGTTTTCTGCTTCTTTCCCTGCTGCTACCTTGGATGTGGCATGGACTTTACGACTTAATCCTCAGTATGATGACTCATTACTGGTTATGGTTTATTATCCCATTAATGGTTCTTCTGTGGTACGGAGGAATGGGTAAAATATCACGGGCAAATAACCGATCACCTTTCCGCATGATTAAGCGGGATGAAGAGGTTAAAACCTAACAATTAAGGACACACTTCATCGTATGGCCTCCGGCTGTGAGCCGGGGAATGGACGATGGAGGTGTCTTTTTTGTTGCGTGTTAAAGTGAAAATTCGCTGCAAAGAGTGTGGAGAGAGATTTGTACTGCGGGGTAGGAAAGAGCATGGACGTATCGAGACGGGATTTAAACAATGCCTGTGCAATAATAAGAATCGGTTTGAGATCGAGGAAGATTTCTGAATTCGTAAGATTTATGTTTTATAGATAATGAATAAGACTTCTTACTTCTAGTCAAACTAACGGCAGTGAATAGAAGAAAGGAGACTTTAGCCACATGTATAAAAGAATAAGTGCCGTATTATTCCCTGTAGTTACAATTCTGCTTATCGGCTCACTAGTGTGGGGGAACCAGGTTAAGGGGGAACGTGATGCCATTGCGATTAATGCGGAGAACCAATATCAGCGGGCTTTCCATGATCTGTCTTTTCATATGGACCGTATTCATTCGGAAATCGGTAACACGTTGGCGGTTAACTCAGCTTCTCAGGGAATGCACCGTAAAGGGTTGATGAACGTATGGCGCATTACTAGTGAAGCTCAGAGCGAGATCAGCCAGCTGCCTCTTACGATGCTGCCATTCAGCAAGACGGATGAGTTTCTATCCAGAATTGCGAACTTCTCTTACAAAACGGGTGTCCGTGACATGACAAAAGAACCGCTTTCAGAGAATGAGGTGAAAACGTTAAAGACGCTTTACACCAATTCCGGTGAAATTACAAAGGATCTTCAGAAAGTGCAGAATTCCGTCATCGCGAAAAATCTACGTTGGTTGGACGTTGACACCGCCTTGTCAAAACAAAAGGGACATGCGGACCATACCATTATTGACGGGTTCAAAAGCGTTAACAAAAAGGTGGAAACATACCCTGAGCTTGATTGGGGTCCATCCGTAAGCAGTATGTATCAACAACGTTCTGTGAAAATGCTCTCTGGAATGCCTGTGACGGAGGAGGATATTACTCGAAAAGCACTTAAGTTTGCTGATGCAGGTAATAACGCGAGCTGTCAGGTAACCGAAAACGGTAAAGGAACGGATTGGGAGTCCTATACCGCAAAAGTACAATCTCCTAATGGGAAACCGCTGAGTATGGATTTCACGCGTAATGGCGGTCTGCTCACTTCCTACACAGACGAGCGCGAGGTTGGAGCGAAGAAAGTTTCAGTTGAGGATGCCATGAACAAGGCTGATCAATTTCTTGCAAATAAAGGATACCGGAATATGAAGGCAGTCTCCGCCGACCCTTACGATAATCTCGTGAACTTCACTTTTGTTCGTGAACAGGATGGAGTGCTAATTTATCCGGAAAAAATGACAGTTAGATCTGCTTTGGATAATGGCGAAGTTGTCGGTTTTCAAGCAAGTGATTTCGTCTATGAGCATAAAGATAACCGAGAAATACCAGAAGCAAAGATAGATCTTGCTGAAGCCAGAAAGACATTGAATACAGATTTCAAAGAGCTTTACAACCGCAAAGCTCTGATCAAAAATGATCGGAACGAGGATACACTTTGCTATGAGATTGGCGGAAGGATTAACGGATCTCAATATCGATTGTATATAAATGCGGATACCGGATTGGAAGAAACGGTGGAAGTTGTCAAAGATGCACAAGCTGGCATAAGTTAAATGGAGTTAAAAGAATCAGGCCATCCGAGAATCATTCTTGGTGGCCTGTTTGGTGTTTGGTTCGACCCCTTAAATTAAGAATTTATTCTTCACCGCCAATCGCACATGTTATAATAAATTTTGTTGATATTATCCAGGTAGAAGGTGAAAGGTTTGTATCCTAAAGTTAATGAAGTGCTGTACATTCAGATTGATACCGGGGACGAGAAAGAAGCCAGTCATGTGTACAAATCGAGAATTTCTGAAATTCATGATGACTTTATTTATATGGAGGTCCCATTACAGGAGAGAACAGGCCGTTTGAAAAAATTGTACATGGGGGACGAGTTGTCCATATACTTTTTGACTGAAGGTGGAGTGAAGAACTTTTTTAACTCCTATGTATTGGGTTTTCATGAGGATGTAATTCGTATGGTGCGAATCCGAAAACCTGATCCGGAAGAAATCACGAAAATTCAAAGACGCAGTTTCCTCCGGGTCCAGGCTGAGCTGGAGATTGCTGTAAGTTACAATGACGGCAGACGTTTTTTATCCAAAACCGAGGACGTTGGCGGTGGAGGCGTTTCATTTTATGTCGAATCTGATCAAAAGCTTAGAGAGGGCGACTTGTTATCCTGTTGGCTGCTTGTCCCGTACAAGAACGGTTTTTTGGAGCATGTGCCATTTGAAAGTGAAGTGGTTAGAGTGAAAAAACTTCCGAATACAAGAAGCCTGATTATGCTCAAGTTTAACAGTATTGTAGATATGGAAAGGCAGAAGCTAATACGCTTTTGCTTTGAAAGACAGTTTGATTTTAGAAATCGCTAGAATAAATTAGAACCCGTAGCGGCACGCTAACCTGAAAAAGGTAAAGGTGGTGCCCAAAATGACGGGTCCTGACGATAAAAATTTCAGCACAGGAGAAGAACTTTTTAATTACGCGAACTATCTGGGTCAACTGGTACTGAAGAGTCTCCCCTGGCTGGGAATCATGGTGCTGATCGTCCAGCTTCTGCTGCATATTGACTCTGTCAGACCGTTTCTATCCTCCGTGTATCGAATGGAAGGAGTACCGGTCGACACCCGAAATGTAAAGGATTGGATGGATGAAAAAAAGCCTTCTTTTTTGCATCACTCTAGTTAGTGTGGTATAATTTTCACGTCGCAGGCAATGCCTGCTTTTTTCTTGAGGCTCATGTTTGAGGAGGAATGCCCCGTTGATTATGCAGGGGACTGGTCAGATTGACAGAATAAATATTGCCATTGATGGACCTGCAGGGGCAGGCAAAAGCACGATTGCCCGTATGGTGGCGAACAGGCTTCAGTACATCTATGTTGATACGGGAGCTATGTATCGGGCAGTGACGTGGTTTATGCTGAATGAAGGAATTTCGTCAGAAAATTACGGAAAAGTGCTTCAGATGTCACAAAATATGGTAATTGAATTAAAACCGCATGAAAATGGACAGGTGGTTCTGCTGAACGGGGAGGATGTAACGCCTTACATCCGGTCGCACCAGGTCAGCTCGGTAGTGTCCCAATATGCGCAGATTGAAGGACTTCGCACCCAGTTGGTTCATCTCCAAAGACAAATGGCTTTGCGTAAAGGCGTCGTAATGGATGGACGCGATATTGGAACAACGGTTTTGCCAGATGCCGAAGTCAAAATTTTCATGACGGCCAGTGTCAAGGAACGAGCTCTCCGCCGGTTTAAAGAATTGGGTGAAACGGAAGGAGTATCACTGGAACAACTTGAAATGGATATCGCAAAACGTGACCGCCTTGACGAGGAACGTGAGGTGTCGCCGCTGCGCTGTGCCGAGGACGCAATCGTTCTGGACACGACACAGATGACTATTCATCAGGTTGTCGATACGATACTTTCTTACTGTATATCTCAAATGGATGGGGAGAAATAAGACATGATTTATGTGTTCTGCAGAGCGGTGGTTCGCGGTTTGTTCGCCGTGCTTTACCGGTTTGAGTCCGTCGGTGTACATAACATTCCTGCGGAGGGCGGAGTACTGATCTGTGCCAATCATATCAGCCTAAGGGATCCGATCTCGGTAGGTATTCATGTGAAGCGGCAGGTCAAATTTATGGCCAAGGCTGAGCTGTTTAAGATTCCGGTGTTTGGCTGGTTAGTTACGCAGCTTGGAGCATTCCCGGTGAAACGGGGCGGCGTAAGCAAAGATTCGATTAAGACATCACTGAAGATTCTCCGCAATGGCGAAGTGATGGGTATATTCCCTGAAGGCACTCGTAACTCTGATGCGGAAGCAGCTAAACGTGGTGCAGCAAGCTTTGCACTGCGCAGTGGTGCTACGGTCGTACCAGCAGCCATCGTAGGGGAATATAAGCTTTTCCGAAAGACAAAGATTATTTACGGGGCGCCTATTGATTTGTCTGCTTACAAAGATGACAAATCACCTGAGGCCTTGAATGAAGCTACTGCACTTATTATGCAAAGTATTACTGAGATGCGGGCTACAGAGAAGCCGACCGTGAATTGATGTTTTTACCGTTTCATGTATAAAATACATGAATAAGATGGAAAGCTATTACAGCAATTATGTTTTGAACTTCGCGTATATGCGGGTTTAAATAAATGGGGTTTGAATTGAGGAGGTTATTGACATGTCGGAAGAAACAAAAAATCAAGAGGCTGTTGAAACACAAAGCCAAGATCAGCTGGACCAAATCGTATCCTTGAAAAAAGGGGACACCGTGAAAGGGACGATCGTCAAACTGGAGGACAACCAAGCTTATGTAAGCATTGGATATAAATATGACGGCGTAATTCCTGTTCGCGAGTTGTCTGCTGTTCAGCTGGACAACGCATCTGATGCGGTTCAGGTAGGCCAAGAAGTGGAGTGCAAGGTTGTCAGCATTAATGATGACAAGGAAAGCCTTGTTCTTTCTAAACGCGCGATTGATACGGAAATCGCTTGGGAGTCACTTGAGAAGCATTTTGCTGATCAAGATGCCATTGAAGTCGTAGTTGCTGATGTAGTTAAGGGTGGACTCGTAGTAGATGTGGGTGCACGCGGTTTTATCCCGGCTTCTATGGTTGAGCGTCATTTCGTTGAAGATTTCAGCGACTACAAAGGTCGTACGCTCCGCGTAAAAGTTAAAGAACTGGACCGTGAGAACAACAAAGTTATCCTTTCCCAAAAGGATGTTCTTGAAGAAGAGTTTGAAGCAAACAAACAAAAAGTAATGGCTGACCTTAAAGAAGGTCAAGTGCTGGAGGGAACTGTTCAGCGTTTGACTCAGTTTGGCGCATTCGTAGATGTAGGTGGCGTGGACGGTCTGGTCCATGTATCCGAAATCGCTTGGAGCCATGTTGAGAAGCCATCCGATGCTCTATCCGAAGGAGATAAAGTAACGGTTAAAGTTCTGAAGGTTGATCCTGAAAAAGGGAAAATCAGCCTCAGCATTAAAGCTGCTCAACAAGGTCCTTGGGAAACGGCTGCAGACAAGTTCAACACAGGTGACATAGTTACTGGTGAAGTAAGACGTCTGGTTAACTTTGGTGCATTTGTAGAATTGGCTCCGGGTGTTGAAGGTTTGGTGCACATTTCTCAAATTTCCCATAAACACATCGGTACTCCACAGGAAGTTCTGAAAGAAGGCCAAGAGGTTCAGGTTAAGATTCTGGACATTAACGTGGATGAGAAGCGTGTTAGCCTGAGCATTAAGGAAACGGAAGAAGCGCCTGCGTCATCTCCAAGACCTGAAAAACAGTCCAAAGGCCCTAAAATTGACCTGAAAGACAATCCGAATGTATCCTTGAACAATCAAGGTATGAGCGTAACACTTGGAGAACGTTTCGGCGACAAATTGAGTAAATTCAAGTAAGTCGGGAAAAAATGACCGGTCAACAGACCTATCATAATTTAGTCGGCGGACCCAGTATTGGGTTCGCCGTTTGTTTTTTCAGGTTTTCCCGCATATGGATGCGGGAAATAGGGAATGAACATAATAGAAACGAGAGATGAAAGGTTAGCCAATTGTAACGTTTTTTGCTATTATGATAATCGTAAGCATTGACAGGAGGAGTGAATATGGCAAGACCCGTAGTGGCTATTGTCGGGAGGCCGAATGTCGGTAAATCGACAATATTTAATCGGCTAATCGGTGATCGGCTAGCCATCGTTGAAGATAAACCGGGGATTACACGTGACCGGATATATGGCGGAGCCGAGTGGAACGGTAAGTTGTTCAGTGTGATCGATACCGGTGGTATTGAGATCGATGGCGATGATATGATTTTGAGATCCATCCGTTTGCAAGCTGAATTGGCTATTGAAGAAGCAGATGTGATTGTGTTTATGTGTGACGCGAAGACAGGAGTCACCAGTTCCGATGAAGAAGTAGCGCAAATATTGTTCCGTTCGGGTAAGCCGGTAATACTGGCTGTTAACAAAGTGGACAATATGAAGAGAGCAGAAGATATATACGAGTTTTACAGCCTCGGTTTCGGTGATCCTGTTGGTATATCGGGAAGCCATGGAACCGGTATTGGTGATTTACTTGATGCTGTAGTCGAAAATCTTCCTGATTTAACAGATGACGAATATGATGAAGATGTAATCAAGGTTGCTTTAATCGGCAGACCGAATGTCGGTAAATCCTCACTTGTGAATGCGATTCTTGGTGAAGAACGTGTTATTGTAAGTGATATTGCGGGCACGACACGTGACGCCATCGATACCCCATTCGAGAAGGATGGCCAGCGCTATGTGTTGATTGATACAGCTGGAATGCGTAAGCGTGGCAAAGTTTATGAGACAACTGAAAAGTACAGTGTTATGCGTGCAATGCGTGCGATTGAGCGTGCTGACGTAGTTCTCGTGCTTATTAACGGTGAAGAGGGCATTATCGAACAGGACAAACATATTGCTGGGTACGCTTATGAAGCTGGTAAAGCGTCTATATTTGTTGTGAACAAATGGGATGTCGTTGAAAAGGACGATAAGACCATGCAGCATTTTGAGAATAAAATACGTGACCATTTCCTGTTCATGACTTATGCACCGGTGGTATTTTTATCAGCCAAAACAAAACAGCGTTTGCAGAAACTGCTGCCTGTGGTGAAGCATGTTGCTGAGCAGCATACTCTACGAGTGCAGACTCACTTGCTGAATGACGTTATTTCGGACGCGGTGGCTATCAATCCTCCACCAACCGATAAAGGGCGGAGATTACGTATTAACTATGCAACTCAGGTAGCAGTGAAACCGCCGACGATGGTTGTATTCGTAAATGATCCCGAAATAATGCACTTTTCATACGAACGGTACTTGGAGAATAAAATAAGGGCAGCATTTAATTTTGAAGGGACACCTATACGTATATTTACACGGCGAAAGTCCGATGAGAGTTAGGGGAGAGTAGCTTGGTTCTAAACATCGTTGCGATTATTTTATGTTACCTGCTGGGCTCTGTGAGCTTTAGCGTGCTGCTGGCGAAACTTCTTAAAGGGATTGACATTCGTCAGCATGGTAGTGGAAATGCGGGAGCAACTAATACGCTGCGGGTGCTCGGTAAAGGTCCTGCCATTCTCGTACTCGCTCTGGATGTACTCAAGGGCATCGCAGCGGTATGGATCGGCAAATGGCTTGGGGGCGACAGTGGATGGTTGCCGGGATTATGCGGAATAGCTGCCATTGCAGGACATAATTGGCCTTTATATTTCCGCTTCCGCGGTGGTAAAGGGATAGCAACCGCAATTGGCGTGTTAGCCTCACTTTGCTTTCTACCGGCTCTCTACGCAGGAATTATCGCGATTCTCTCTATCGTATTTACTCGCTATGTTTCACTGGGATCGCTCATTTTTGTAGTGCTGACACCTGTTTTTCTAATAATTATGAGCTTTCCTTGGCCGATATTCTGGACCAGCCTAGTTATCTGTATCTTTGCAATTTGGAGGCATCGTAGCAATATCACAAAACTTGTTCAAGGCCGAGAAAACAAGCTTGGCTCCGGCGGTAAAGGTAAAGGAGGGAAACGCGTTGTCTGACAAGGTGGCTGTATTGGTCGCTGGCAGTTGGGGAACGGCCCTAGCCAGTGTGCTAGCCTTTAATGATTTAGAAGTAGTCGCATGGACGAGAAATGCTGAACAAGCTAAAGAATTAAATGAGGAGCACACTAACAACCGCTACTTGCCGGATATTAAGCTGTCACCTCGTTTACGAGCTACAACGGATATGGGCGAGGCAGTTTCGGGTGCGGTTGCAGTTCTGATTGTGGCGCCATCCTCAGCCATGCGCGAAGTGTCCCGTCAGCTTAAAACCTATTGGACTGAAGATATGCTAATCATTCATGCGACCAAAGGTTTTGAAACGGAATCTTTAAAACGCATGTCAACTGTCATCTCCGAAGAACTGGGCTGCGAGGAAGGTAGCGTTGTTGTCCTCTCAGGTCCGAGCCATGCGGAGGAAGTGATCCGAAAGTGCCCGACAACTGTCGTTGTGGCATCTTCGGACAGTAAGGCAGCGGCAGCAGCGCAGGATTTGTTCATGAACGCTTATTTCCGCGTTTACACGAATCGCGATATGATCGGTGTTGAACTTGCCGGAGCACTGAAAAACATTATTGCCTTGGGTGCGGGGATGTCAGATGGTCTAGGCTTTGGCGATAATGCAAAAGCTGCGCTGTTAACGAGAGGTCTGGCAGAAATATCCCGTATCGGTGTTGAGATGGGTGCGAATCCGCTCACCTTTGCCGGACTCGCTGGAATAGGTGACCTTGTCGTTACCGCAACAAGCCGTCATAGCCGTAACTGGCGTGCAGGTTCTCTACTTGGTCAAGGTAAAGGGCTTGAGGAAGTGCTAGCGTCTATGGGCATGGTCGTAGAAGGGATTCGTACGACGAAGGCGGCTCATGCGATTTCTGAGAAATTTGGTGTTCAGATGCCAATCGCTGACCAGCTGTACCATGTTCTATTTAAAGATCGTGATCCACGGAGTGCGGTGGAAGCGCTTATGGGACGTGATCCGAAGACAGAAATGGAAATTATGCCGCAAGAAATTTGGGAACAGTGGCATACCTAGCTTATTCACCTTTCGGTCCCCAGCCTCATATATTAATTTGAGGATTACCGGGAGGAGGGGTGGAAATGAGCAATAACTTTCCCAAAGATGTGTTAAGCGCGATTAACAAGAAAAGCGGCAAACAGATTTCATCGGGGGCTGTCAAAAAGCTGGCTGGAACGGTTAAGCCGTCTACGATGCAGAATGAAGCCCAGCTCCGCCAACTGATCAAGCAGGTATCAGCAATGGCAAATGTGCCAGTGAGCGAAGAGACCATTAAAGAAATTGTTGGCGCTGTAAAGAAGAGCGGGATGAATCCAAGCAATATGGAAGCTTTAATGAAAATGATGATGAAAAAGTAGGACGGCATTCGTCCGAATATAGGAGCAGAAGACCGTCGTCCTACCGGATGACGGTCTTTTGTTCTTTTTTTCGATGTGAGAGTAAGATGAATTCGTGATATAATAGGTTGAAATATTTTGCCTAAGAGATTGGAGCGGATTGTGGCATGGATCCAATGCAAAAAATGTGGCTTTCCTTGATTGCGTTATTGATTATGGGATTGTCTGTATTTCTGGTTACCTTTGCCCGAAGCAAAACGAAAGGTGTTATACGAATGGGCTTATCCCTCGTAGCTTTCGTCATGATGCTCGTCGGGTTTATTACCGGATTGGCCTCTATTACATAGTCGATTGTATGCTTCAACAGATCCGAATGTGGATGAAAGATGGGGTGTAACATGAGACTGAATCATTTACCCGGTCTGACGAAACCGCTGCTTATTACAGCTGAATCCTTAAACCGGGCAGAGCAGGTCTGGCTGTTAGGCGGCAGCTGCTCGCTGCTATTACAAGGAGTTAAACTGGAGAAGGCTCCGCGTGACATTGATATTTATGCGGATGCGGGCGGAATCTCTAAGCTTCACAGAGAACTGAATTTCTGGGCTGAAGATACGCCACACCTTGATGAAGAGGGAATGTACAAATCCGTTTTAAGCCATTATGCAATTGAAGGTTATCCTGTTGAGTTGGTAGGCGGTTTTTCTGTAACGTCACATGATTCAGCTTACCATGTTGAGGTTGAGCATCTGCTCTATGACTGGGCACCCGAGAATCGGATTCAAGACGTTTCTTTCCGGCTTATGCCACTCTCCCATGAGTTGGTTTTTAATGTGTTGCGTGACCGAGAGGATCGGTATAAAGCTATTGCAGATGTGATCTTGCAGCAATCAGAAAATCATGCAGAGCTTCTTAAGATGATCCTTTCTCGCAATAATTGGAGTCAAAGTCATCTGTCCATAATTCACAGATTGACAGATATAACGCTGTGAAAATCTATACATATTCCGGAAGGAGGGGATAAGGTGGACTATGAGGTTACTTTTCAGCCTGATGGCAAGAAGGTTAAGGTTCGCCCGAACACCCATGTTCTGGATGCTGCACGACGCGCAGGAGTAAGAATTCCTACTCGTTGCGGTGGCAAGATGGGATGTTTGATGTGCAAGGTTCATATTCAAGATGGAGAGCAGGAGAGCTGTCTGCCGCCGAAAGAAGCGGAACGAAGAAAACTCGGTTCCCTGCTGGGACAAGGTATGAGACTTTCCTGTCAGACCGTGATTACAGGTAATCTGACCGTTACCGTTCCCGAGGACCCACTTAAAGCAGCGGTTCGTAAACAACTAGAAGCTGCGAGGAGAGGGGAATATGACGAGTTTATTTAATGCTAGTAAAGGATGATGCAGTTGAAACGGATATTTCCAAAAGGTAAAGCAAGGCCCGCCGGGACCATAAAGGCTATTTCTGCGACGGCCGTTTTTATGCTTATGACCGTGTTAATGACGGGATGCATGTACTCTGATGAGAATGAGCAGGAGAGACAAGTTTCTTATCGTGAAAGTGTAAAGCGCGTACAGTCCGCGGTTGACGATTTCTATAAAGAACAATCTATTCTTCCGATTTTAACGGCTGGAGAAGAGGTTCCGCGTTATGAAAAATACAGAGTAGATTTTGAAAAACTTAAAAATATGGGGTATATGGATGAAATTCCGAGCACGGCTTTTGAGAAGGGTGGCAGCGGATATTTCTTAATCATTAATGAGGAAAAAGAGCCAACCGTGAAAGTGATGGACTTGAACATTGCCCAAAAGGTTAACGATATTCAAATGTCGGTGAACCGGTTCAAGACTGCTAATAACGGTAAACTTCCGGCTGGAGCCGAGCTGTACCCTGGATTTACAACCGTTGATCTCTCGAAGACTGACGTCAAGAATATGAAACTCAAAAGTATATATTCTGGTCAAGAAGTCACTTTCATGATGGATTCGAAAGGTACAGTATACGTCGATTACGCCTTTGATATCATGCAAGCAATTCAGAAAGAAGATGCTGAGCCTAAAGAGGGTGAGGATTTGAGAGTTTACCTTGAATATGCTTCTTATTATGTTCCTGTCAAATCAGTTCCTTATTTCTGGAAGGATAAACAGCCTGTTGCTAAATTATAAATTTAGTCTTTTGTTGAGATTGTTATAGGATTAAGCATAACGCAGGGATAGCTCTCAAAATAAACCAAGCAGACCACCAAATTATCATTTTTTGGGGGCCTGCTTTTTTATTACTCGTTTTGAAGTGGAAATGCACGAAGCAGCGGAGAGGACGAATCGATTCCAGAAAAGCGGTAGCGGTAAAAGCTTTCCAAAGGAAAGTTCGCATCGAAAGTATACGCTCCTTTGTCTCCGAATTTCTTCTGCTAAAAAATAAATTAGGAATTTCGAGGGCAAGAGAGATTGGAGGAATGATTCGTTCTCGTAGCGAAACTCTTCTGAAGTTTTGTATTCTTTATAGGCATAATAGAAGTTTTGAGAGCATATCCATAATCGGAAAGCACAGTTCGGGTTTCGCTGGGTGCCCGGCAGGTTTCACAAAAAAACAGGACGGACATATCCGGGCAACCGTCATATTTTGATTCCCGGTACATATGATGTTACTAGTCCAAATGCATGTACGAGTTACGCCGCTTTGCCGTTTCCATGTCTCTTTCGGATACCGGCGGCGGACTGCTGGCGGCGTGGTAAAGGCTGCTCAATTGTTGCAATGGCTTTGGCTGTGAGATGGAACACGAAGCGGATGCTCTTAAAGCATTTTTCCTTCGGAGTAATTTGAGGAGGGGATCTCTTTTGGAAAAAGTGGACATTTTTAAGGACATAGCCGAACGAACTGGAGGAGACATATACTTAGGTGTCGTTGGTGCTGTCCGGACGGGAAAATCAACCTTCATCAAGCGGTTCATGGAAACGGTCGTGCTTCCGAACATAACGAACGAAGCTGACCGAGTAAGGGCTGTCGACGAGCTGCCGCAGAGCGCTGCTGGTAAGACGATCATGACAACGGAACCGAAATTCGTACCGAACAATGCGGTGCAGATCAAAGTAACCGAAGGGCTCGAGGTAAATGTACGTCTTGTTGACTGTGTAGGTTACGCTGTAGAAGGAGCTAAAGGCTACGAGGACGAAAATGGACCGCGTATGATTTCCACCCCTTGGTTCGAGGAGCCAATCCCGTTCCAGGAAGCTGCGGAAATCGGTACACGCAAGGTCATACAGGAACATTCGACGCTCGGCGTTGTTGTTACAACGGACGGTTCGATTGCAGAAATTCCCCGCAGCTCTTATGTAGAGGCTGAAGAGCGGGTAATTGCCGAGTTAAAAGAGGTTGGTAAGCCGTTTGTGGTCGTTATCAACTCTACCCGTCCGAGGAGCGAGGAAGCCCTTCAGCTTCGCAGTGAGCTGTCTGCCAAGTATGACATTCCAGTAATGACTCTTAGCGCAGCGTCTATGACTGAAGATGATGTAACTGGTGTTCTTCGTGAAGTATTGTACGAATTCCCGGTTCACGAAGTTAATGTTAATCTGCCGAGCTGGGTAATGGTGTTGAATGAAAACCACTGGCTCCGTAGCAACTATGAAAATTCCGTGCGTGACACGGTAAAAGATATTCGCCGTCTGCGTGACGTGGATCGTGTAGTCAGTCAATTCATGGAATATGACTTTATCGACCGCGCAGGACTCAGTGGCATGAACATGGGGCAGGGTGTGGCTGAAATTGATCTCTTTGCACCCGATGAGCTGTACGATCATATCCTCATGGAAGTGGTTGGCGTTGAAATCCGCGGGAAGGATCACCTACTGCAACTGATGCAGGAGTTCTCCCATGCGAAACGCGAATACGACCGATTTGCCGAGGCGCTGGAGATGGTCAAGACGACCGGATATGGTATTGCCGCCCCGTCACTGGCTGAAATGGCGCTTGATGAACCTGAGTTGATCCGTCAAGGAACGAGATTTGGCGTTCGGTTGAAAGCTACGGCTCCGTCCATTCATATGATCCGCGTGGACGTAGAATCCGAATTCTCCCCAATCATCGGCACGGAGAAGCAGAGCGAAGAGCTGGTACGTTATCTAATGCAGGACTTTGAGAACGATCCGATCAAGATTTGGGAGTCTGATATTTTTGGACGGTCGCTTCATTCCATCGTCCGGGAGGGTATCCAGGGCAAGATTGCCATGATGCCGGATAATGCCCGCTACAAGTTGCAGGAAACGCTGGGTCGCATTATTAACGAAGGTTCGGGCGGATTGATTGCTATCATTCTTTAGTTCAAGAGATCTTTTGTGAAAGACAACCGCAGATCGGCTGCTGAAGCTGATTTTCGGTTGTTTTTTCCTGTTTTGATGCCGAAGAGAGGTAAAACGCTTGAAATTATGATTTGACTGTATTACTATAAGTTTGTTCCGCGTCATGCATCAGAATGCAGCGAAGGGTGAAAATGCCCGGTGTACGTATATTTTGCGGTAAAACGGAAACAGTGAATACCAAGTGAAGAACATCCTTATTAGGGAGGTGAAAGAATGAATAAATCAGATCTGATTACACAGGTGGCTGAATCCACAGAGCTTTCTAAGAAGGACGCAACTAAAGCGGTTGACGCTGTTTTTGATGCTATTTCCGAAGCGTTGCAAAATGGAGATAAAGTCCAATTGGTAGGTTTCGGAAACTTCGAGGTGCGCGAGCGTTCCGCACGTAAAGGCCGCAACCCGCAAACAGGTGAAGAAATCGAAATCCCTTCGAGCAAAATTCCTGCATTTAAACCTGGTAAGGCGCTCAAAGACGGAATCAAATAAAGATTTCTACATATTACCTAAAAAGCAGAGGCCCGTGAATTCGTTCACGGCCTTTTCTTTTCACAAGGATTGGGGGAGGACACGGTTATGGAAGATGTAAAAAACGGTGACTATTTTGTCGTTAAGGCTCTGGAAAACGGTGTGCAGGTGATCGGGCTGACCCGGGGACAGGATACTCGTTTTCACCATACCGAAAAACTCGATAAGGGCGAGGTTATCATTGCCCAGTTCACAGACCATACCTCTGCCGTCAAAATCCGTGGAAAAGCGGAAGTCATGACCAAGCACGGCAAAACAGAAGCAGGCATGTAATATCAATCAAACCTGTACTGGAATTAAAGAAACCCTGTGCCTTTAAAAAGGACAGGGTTTCTTTTGTGGTCAGGCAGCCAATTCCTCGCTGTCTTTCCTTAGATGCCTGCGTTAGATCAACTTCAAATAATTCACAATCGTCAGCAAGCCATGATCAAAGTTTTCCAAATTAAAATGCTCATTCGGCGCATGCAAGTTTTCGTCCGGCAAGCCGAAGCCCATCATGACCGCCGGCGCGTTTAGCGTGCTGGACAACTTCTCAACGATCGGTATCGAGCCGCCATCTTTTGTAAACAGTGCGCGCGTGCCATATACATTCTCGAAAGCATCAGCTGCTTTTTGCAGCATCGGATGAGATGGATCAATGTTGAACGCAAATGCCTTTTCCTTAGGCGTAAACGTCAGCTTCGCACCTACAGGGGTGTTAGCATGCAAATGCGCTTCAATGGCATCCAGCACTGCTTGTGGGTCTTGGTCCGCGACCAGACGGCATGTGATTTTCGCATGAGCTTCCTTTGGAATGACAGTCTTGCTGCCTTCGCCCTGGAATCCGCCATATACACCGTTGAGTTCCAGCGTCGGGCGTGCGCCAATGCGTTCCACGAAGGAATAGCCTTCTTCGCCAAACAGAGAATCCAGATTGAGATCTCTTTGAAGCTGTTCTTCATTGAACTGCTGTTTAGCGAATTCCTCGCGCATTTCGGGTGATAGCTCTTGAACACCGTCATAAAATCCTTTTACACTCACACGACCGTTCTCATCATGAAGCGATGACAATAAGGAGACGATCGCATGCAGCGCGTTCGGCACGCCACCGCCGTATGTACCGGAATGCAGGTCGGTATTGGCCGTTTCAAGGGACAACTCCAGCGAGCACAGACCGCGAAGTCCTGTAGAAATAGCAGGTTTGCCCGGAGCGAGCAAGGAGGTGTCGGAAATCAGGATCGCGTCTGCTGCCAGCTTGTCTTTGTTTTTTTCCAAATAAAGCGGCAGGTTGGGACTGGAGACTTCCTCTTCACCTTCGATACAGAACTTGATGTTGACGGGCAGCTCTTGTTCCTGCTTAAGAATCGCTTCCACCGCTTTAACATGAAGGAACAGCTGGCCTTTATCGTCGGTAGCGCCTCGTGCGAACAGCTTTCCATTACGGATCGAAGGCTCAAATGGCGGGGTTTCCCACAGGTGAAGCGGGTCCACCGGCTGTACATCATAATGGCCGTATATCAGCACGGTCGGCTTACCTTCAGCATGCAAATAATCTGCGGTAATGATTGGATGTCCCGTGGTTTGATGAATCTCAACATGCTCAAGTCCTGCTTCAGTCAGTTTGTCCGCGAGCCACTCCGCTGCTTTGGCAACGTCGTCCTTGTGCTCTGACAGTGCAGAGATACTGGGAATCGATAACCATTCTTTCAGCTCATTCAGATGGGTTTCGCGATGTTCAGCAAAGTATGCTTTATAATCAACGCTCATAATTAATGAATCCTCCTTTAATTTACAATGGCATCGAAATGTGCCGTTCCTTATTATTCTATCTTTTTTTGAGTAAATACGAAACAAAGATATCGTACCCATATATAGTTGAAAAATAGGATGTCCTAAGAGAACCTTCAGTATAAGAAGGCATAGCTTGCATTATTAATTTGTACAATGAGGTATGGGCTCTACAAGAGTGGATGAAAATAAGGTAGAGGAGGTTTATGCATGAGACGATTCATACCGGTTCTAGGATTATGGATTCCAGCTTTAGTTACTGCATTATTTCTCTTGCTGCTATCTGTCGTGCATTCCGTTAGCGGAGCAGAGGAGCGGAGAAGCGTATCTGCTTTTAAACCTGAAGATGTGCATACGAGTTTGTCTGATGCCAACCTGGTGGATAGTCTTAGCTCATTGCCTCTGGCTTTAAGAATAGGTAAAGCCGACTGGGATAACGGAACTCTGTCCGTCGATCTGAAAATAATGGAGGAATTGAAGTCGGTCAGAACGGTTTACAACGACCTTGCAAGTATCATTTCATTCAGCTTTGAAGACAAGCAAAATGTAAAACAACTTTATCTCAGGTTTGTAGCCATAGATCCTTGGACCGGAGCCCGATATTTGATGCTGGCCGCAAATGTTAGACGAAATGAATGGGATTTGTCTCTTTTACAGGAACTGAAGCAAATGGAGAATGAGCCATTTTCAGAGAGGTTGGTTCAAGGTTTTCATCTTACATTAACAAATGTGTGGGCAAAGCAGTTCATCACAGATTAAAACGGGTAAAATAGTATACAGCGGGCATGTACGCGCTGGAATGATGTGTTATAATAGATTAGATTGTGAGTAAAACTGAACTAAAGAACATCAAGTGCACGGAGGCTGAGGATGAAACCGTATCGCGTTCCCGAGTTAGCAAAAAAGTATTTAAACTATGACATGATTCAAACCCACACGGAGCTTCCGAATTTCCCGGATGCCCGCGTTCATTTGTTATACATATTTTTACAGTGTTCCAATCGGAATGTAACGGAACGTGATGAGCTGTATGCGCTGGTTACTTCATTGGTTCAGGTGGGACTGGATACGCACGAGAGCATTGATACAACTGAAAGCAATCAGGGAGAGAAGATGATGCGCTCCAGACAGCTGAAGGTGCTGGCTGGGGATTATTACAGCAGCCGGTTTTATCATTTGCTGGCTCAGACCGGAGACGTCGAAGCCATCGCTTTGCTGAGCAAAGCTGTCAGTGAAGTTAATGTATTGAAAATGAATCTGTACGGTAAAATGAAGGGCATGCTTCTGTCGGCAGAAGAATATTTACGCCACATGGTACAGCTGAACATGCAGCTGTTTCTTTCTTTTACACCACTGATCGAGTCTTCATTTCGGGGGAACTGGAAGACACTGCTAAGTGAAATTACCCACTGTGAGACGATTTTGCGCGAAGTGGATCGCTGTATTTCTCCGGAGGACGGCAGAAATGGTTATGGTTATTGGTACATGCTGGACCGGGCCAATGAAGAAGAGAAGAAATTGCTGACCGCGAAAAAACTGGATTCGAAAGACTGGAAAAAGCTGATGCTGAAGCATAAGACGGCTGACAATCTGCTGGACAAGTTGCGTCAGTCCGTAAGCACAGTACAAACACTGATACCGGCCTTCAATGGGGAAGGACCATCTGCACAGATCGGTCAGATCCTGGAACCGTTTATTCAAAGGCTCAGTAGATACCGGTCAGCAGTAAGGGAAGGATAGGTGACTCGGATGGAGAACAATGCAGTTAAGTCATCCATGAAACATGATGAAAGCAACAAACCGAAAGAGCAGTACGTTCATTCCGTTTTCGAAAATATTGCCGGCAAGTACGACATCATGAACGACATCCTCAGCTTCCGTCAGCATAAGCGCTGGCGAAAATTCACGATGAAGAAAATGAACATGCAGCATGGGGATACAGCGATTGATTTGTGTTGCGGTACTTGCGATTGGACCATTAGCATGGCAAATGCCAGCGAATCAGGTCATATTGTCGGACTTGATTTCAGCGAAGGAATGCTGAATGTTGGCAGACAGAAGGTTAATAAGGGAGGTCTGGATAAGCAGATCACTCTTGTTCAAGGAAATGCAATGAGTCTCCCTTTTGAGGACAACCGCTTTGATTATGCGACCATCGGTTTTGGTTTGCGTAACGTTCCTGATTACGTGAAAGTTCTAGAGGAAATGCAACGCGTTGTCAAGCCTGGCGGTATGGTTGTTTGTCTTGAATTGTCGAAGCCAACATGGCAACCTTTCAAAGGATTGTATTTTTTTTATTTCCAAAAATTACTGCCGCTTATGGCTAAATTGTTTGCAAAACGGTACGAGCAGTATAAATGGCTCCCTGAGTCGCTTGCGCTTTTTCCGGGCAGGAAGGAGCTTTCAGAAGTTTTCCGTAAGATCGGACTTAACCATGTAGAAGCCTTTCCCTTGACCAGCGGAATTGCAGCATTACATATTGGGATCAAGGAGAATATGGATGTTTAAGAAAATCGTAGCATATTTAGAGATGATAAAAGTGGAGCATACGTTATTTGCTCTACCTTTCGCTTTTATGGGTGCAATTCTGGGTTCTGCAGCGGTATTTGACCACTTGCCCTCGTGGGGTGATATTGGTTGGATCTTTCTGGCGATGTTCGGAGCCCGGAGTGCTGCCTTTGGACTGAATCGAATATCAGATCAATACATAGATGCCAAAAACCCACGCACAGCTGGACGAGCAATACCTGCAGGTCGGTTAAAGCCGATTGAAGTAATCCTTTTTATTATCGTTTCCTTTGCCGTTTTCTTCTGGGCTACAGCCGAACTGGACCCATTTGCCTTTCGCTTACTGCCAATTGCTATTTTTATGCTTATATTTTATTCCTACACGAAACGTTTTACCTGGTTGTGTCATGTGGTACTTGGCCTCACGACGGCACTTGCTCCACTTGGCGGATGGGTAGCTGTAACCGGACAAGTGGACTATAAAGCGATCATATTTTATGTGGCGCTTGCGTTTTGGACGGCCGGATTCGATGTGGTTTATGCATGTCAGGATCAGGAGTTTGACAGCAAAGAAGGTTTGTACTCCATTCCTTCACGTTTCGGTCTGCAAAAATCGCTCTGGTTCGCACGAGGCTTTCATGTTATTACCGCAATCGGTTTTATCGTATTGTTTTTTGTGACACCGCTTAGCTGGTGGTATTTAGCGGGAATGATTATTGCCTGTGGCATTTTGTTTTATCAGCATTACATTCTGTCCCCTAAAGATATGAGCCGGTTACAGACCGCCTTCTTTACGATGAATATCACGCTCAGCATTATATTATTCGTATTCACCCTGATTGATCTGGCGGTGAGATATATTTGATGGACACGGGCCGGAGAAAAAGTTGGATTGTTGGCATAACTGGTGCGAGCGGCTCTATTTACGGCGTCCGTTTGACGGAATGTTTATTACAGCTTGGGTATGACGTACACTTGGTTATTACGAACGCAGGCTGGCGCGTGTTGAAGGAGGAGCTTGACTGGCCGGCAGCAAGCCGGGAAGCTGTTCTTGAAGCGAAGTTTGGAGGTGCGAACGGAAAGGTGTACTATCATCCGATAGCAGATATCGGTGCCACTATCGCTAGCGGTTCGTACCTGGTGGAAGGCATGGTCATAATGCCATGTTCGATGGGCACCCTGTCCTCTGTGGCTCACGGAACCTCTGATAATTTGATGGCCCGCGCGGCGGATGTTATGCTGAAAGAAGGAAGAACGCTGGTGCTTGTACCTAGAGAAACGCCTCTGCATGCGATCCATTTGGAAAATATGCTGAAGCTTGCTAATCTAGGGGTCAAAATAATACCAGCGATGCCGGCCTTTTATTTTAAGCCGCAGAGCCTGGACGACCTTGTGAACTTTCTGGTCGGGAAAGTACTCGACAGCCTTCGTATCGAACATCAACTGTTTAAAAGATGGGGTGACTAACATGCCGGGAGTAGACAAGAAGACCGTGATCGGCAAAATCAGTTATACCAACGCGTGGCCTCTATTTTATTATGTGGAACCTCAACTATTGGGGACTCCTGCTGAGATGTTGGCTGAAGTGCCGTCCGTTTTGAACGAAGGGATGAAAAACGGAGATATCCATATAGGTGCATTATCCTCTTTCGCATACGCCGAAGCAGCAGATAAGCTGCAACTGCTCCCTGAATTATCAGTGAGCGCCAACGGATCGGTGAAATCGATACTACTGTTTTCCCGTGGTCCTGTTGAATCGCTCAAGAGCGGTACCATAGCGCTAACCAATACATCGGCTACGTCGGTTAATCTATTGAAAATATTGATGGAAAAGGCGCTTGACGGAGCACCTGAATACAAGACGATGGAGCCAGATCTCGACACGATGATGGAAAGTGCAGACGCGGCTTTGTTAATTGGCGATAACGCAATTAGAGCTTCGTGGTACAACAAGAAGTACCATGTAACCGATCTTGGAAAATGGTGGAAAGAGTGGACGGGCTGCAGCATGACCTTTGCCGTCTGGGCAGTGAACCGCAGTGCCGCTGCCGACAATCCCGAAGCTATGGCGGAAATTGCTTGCATGTTCCGGGACAGCAAACGGCGAAGTCTGGAAGATCTCCGTCCAATTGTAAATGAAGCTATTAGCCGGATCGGGGGTACCGAGTCATACTGGCACGGATATTTCAATAACTTATGTTATGATTTCAATGAAATGCAGCAGGAGGGGCTCCGCTTATATTTTAAATATGCATATGAGCTTGGCTTGCTGAAACATGATGTGACACCGGAGTTATGGAGAGAAAATATTGTGATGCGGGTGAAGGAATGAAACGACTGGACATTTTCGGAGCACTGAAAAAAGATATGGATGTTATCGAAAAAGAGCTGTACCGCAGCATAGAAGGCGATGATCAGCAGCTGACGGAAACCTCACTGCACCTTCTTAAGGCAGGCGGCAAACGGCTGCGTCCGGTCTTTGTGCTAATGGGCGGCAAATTCGGAAATTACGACATCGATAAACTCAAATATATTGCCGTTCCACTGGAACTGATTCACAGCGCTTCTCTTGTACACGATGATGTAATAGATGACGCGGATATGAGAAGAGGCAAGCCAACAGTTAAATCCAAATGGGACAACCGTATAGCCATGTATACAGGGGACTATATTTACGGTAAAGCGCTGACTCTTACAACGAATCTGAACAATCCGGAAATCCATCGTATTTTATCCAAAGCGATGGTTGAAATGTCGATCGGTGAAATGGAACAAATCCGTGACTTTTTCAATTGTAATCAGGATGTAAGACGCTATCTGCTGCGCATCCGCCGCAAAACCTCAATGCTGATTGCTGTGAGTTGTCAGCTGGGTGCAATGGCTGCACAGGCAGATCGCGTAGTTTCCAGTAGCATGTATCGATTCGGATACAATGTGGGAATGGCCTTTCAGATTCAGGATGATCTTCTCGATTTATGCGGTACGGAGAAGCAGATTGGCAAGCCGCCAGGCAGTGACATGCGCCAGGGTAACATAACGCTGCCTGTCATTTATGCGCTTCAGGAGCCTGAATTGAGACAACGGCTGTTGAAAGAAATCGAGCGGATTCATGCTTTGAATGGTCAATGTGATGTTAGCGAAGCTGTAGGGATGATCAGATCAAGCACAGGAATTGCCCGATCCGAAGAGCTTGCCGACCGTTATATCCGTAAAGCGCTTGATGCGCTGGATTCACTGCCAGATATCAAGACCAAGAAGCAGCTGAAGGATATTGCGCATTTTGTTACAAAGCGTTCATATTAGACTTTAATCTACAACCGTCTTTCTGTTAAACTACGTTTGAAGAATGTAACATCACATGTATGAAAATGGAGAGTGATGAAGCCAATGGAACGTACTTTTTTGATGGTTAAACCAGATGGTGTTCAGCGGGGACTGATCGGAAGGATCGTAAGCCGGCTGGAGGATAAAGGTTTTAAATTGGTTGCAGGTAAATTTCTTCAGATTTCCGACGAGCAGGCAAAGCGTCATTATGCTGAGCACGTCGGAAAAGATTTCTTCGGCGAATTGGTAGGATTTATAACTTCCGGCCCGGTATTCGCCATGGTATGGGAGGGCGATGAGATTATTACCTTATCCCGTCAGTTAATTGGCAAGACGAAAGTTAAGGAAGCGCTGCCAGGTACGATCCGCGGTGATTTTGCTGCACACACACCGCACAATCTGATTCACGGCTCGGATTCGCCGGAAAGTGCGGAACGTGAGATTGCAAACTTCTTCAGCGCTGATGAGTTGGTGCAATACGAGAAGAGCATCTCTCCATGGACTTAAATATTCTTAATCATTTCAGGACGGTAATATGAAGGATAATGAACAATTAGTGCAAGATAAAGATTATATCGGTTTTATTCGAAGCATTGAGTTAAGCACAGGGATTAACCTTGCAGATTATAAAGAGACTCAAATGAAACGGAGATTGACTACCCTACGACTCAAATATGGTTTTCAGACGTTTACATCATTCTATGATGGCATGATGAAGGACAAGGCGCTGTTTCACGAATTTTTGGACCGCATGACCATTAACGTCTCTGAGTTTTGGCGGAATCCCAATCGGTGGGAGGTTTTAAGGGACAAGGTCCTACCAGAGCTGATGGGTATTGGTTTCGCACGATTGAAAATATGGAGCGCTGCCTGTTCCACTGGTGAAGAGCCCTATACACTTGCGATGATTCTTGCGGAAAAGAAACTGCTTAGCGCAAGTACTATCCTGGCAACAGACATTGATGATGGGGCACTCGCTAAAGCGAAACAAGGCCTGTATCTGGAGCGATCGTTGAAGGATGTTCCTAAAGCGGTCGCCGAAAAGTATTTCACGGAGGATGGGCCGATGTACCGCTTCGATGAGCAGTTGAAGAAGGAAGTGCGATTTCAGAAGCAAAATCTTCTGACAGACCGTTTCGATACCGGCTTTGACTTGATTGTGTGCCGCAATGTGATGATCTACTTCACGGAAGAGGCAAAGCATAAGCTCTATCAGAAATTCGCAGCCAGTTTAAGACCCGGTGGAGTCTTGTTTGTAGGCAGTACTGAGCAAATTTTTAATCCTGGCCAATACGGTCTGGAGACGGCAGAAACTTTTTTTTATCGAAAAAGCAGATCCTGACCCTGTCTGCATAATTGAGCGCTGAGTATCCGATAATAGGAATGATATATCCAGCATTCAAGTGGAGGTCAGGGGAATGGATAAACGAAAGGTTATTGCCGCATACCGGCGTGGATTGTTCAGTGTGCAGGAGTGCGGTCAAATTCTTGGATTGGAAAGCTTACAGTTCAGTGCACTGCTGGGTCCGCAGCAACCTGCCGGGAACGGTCATTGGAAAAGGCCGGTACGTCACTTAAAATAAGTTTTGCTGATCAGCGCTTCTCTTCTGTTTAGGGGAGCGCTTTTTGGTGCACTGTCCTTTCTTGTCAAAGAGTTGGACCTATAATATAATGAGCAGAAGATATTGACGGATTTTAGTGGTTTACAGTTTAAAAGGGGGAAAGCACCATGAGTATACGATTTTTGACTGCAGGGGAGACACACGGCCCTCAGCTAACGGCGATCATTGAAGGATTGCCAAGTAATCTGAAGCTTGATATTGAGGCTCTGGACTTTCAATTGCACCGGAGACAAAAAGGTTACGGCCGCGGACGCCGCATGCAGATTGAGAAGGATACAGCACAAATTGTTGGCGGAGTACGCCATGGTTATACAACAGGAGCGCCAGTAGCGCTTGTAGTGGAGAATAAGGATTGGACTCACTGGCGCAATATTATGAACATCGAACCAATCGAAGGAACAGACGAAGAAAAAAGACGGGTGCACCGTCCTCGTCCAGGTCATGCGGATCTGAACGGCGGTCTGAAATACAACCTAAAAGATCTCCGTAATGTGCTCGAGCGCTCTAGTGCCCGTGAAACGACTGTCCGTGTCGCGTGTGGTGCGATAGCACGCCAGTTCCTTGAACAGTTTGGTATTAAGGTCGCCGGCCAGGTTATCCGGATCGGTGAGATTGAAGCACCGGCTCACGATCTTTCAATTGATGAGTTGATCGAACGTACTGAAGCCTCTTCTGTCCGTGTTGTAGATAAAGAGACGGAGAAAAAGATGGAAGAGTACATAGACTTGATCAAGAAAGAAGGAGACTCCATCGGAGGAATCGTAGAGTGCATCGTAGAGGGTCTACCGGTTGGACTTGGTAGCCATGTCCAATACGATCGGAAGCTCGACGGGAGAATAGCGCAGGGTGTTATGTCTATCAATGCGTTCAAAGGCGTGGAGGTCGGCATCGGCTTTGAAGCCGGGGAGCTTAGAGGTTCTAAAGTTCATGATGAAATCGTGTACACCGAAGAGCGGGGATACCACCGTGCAAGCAACCGTCTTGGAGGGTTTGAGGGCGGTATGACGAATGGTATGCCGATTGTAGTCCGGGGCGTAATGAAGCCGATTCCGACACTGTACAAACCGCTGCAAAGTGTGGATATTGATACGAAAGAAGCCTTTACGGCACAGGTAGAGCGCTCAGATGCATGCGCTGTACCGGCAGCAAGCGTAGTGATGGAGCATGTGGTGACATGGGAAGTGGCAAAAGCTTTCCTGGAAAAATTCGGCGGTGATTCGATGGAAGAAATACATGCCAACTACAACAATTACCTCGCTCAATTGGAGAGATACTAAGTATGAGAACTCTACAGGTCGAACTAGGAGAACGATCATACCCCATTTATATCGGCTCAGGCTTGCTTCAGAAGATCGGTGAACTGAGCTTGGAGCACGGAATCAGCGCTAAAAGTCCACACCTGATCGTTACGGATGAACAGGTCGCTCCCCATTATTTGCGGATGGTGGAAGACCGGATGGCTGAAGCGGGTTTCACGACTGTTTCCCATGTGGTACCAGCAGGAGAAACGTCCAAGTCACTAGCAGTGTTTGAGCAAGTGATGACGACGGCGATACAAGGCAAGCTGGACCGCAGCTCTGCTGTATTTGCATTAGGTGGCGGGGTAGTGGGTGATCTGGCTGGATTCGTGGCGGCTACATACATGAGAGGCGTTACTTTTGTGCAGATCCCGACAACGATCCTTGCCCATGACAGCAGTGTAGGTGGTAAGGTTGCGGTTAATCACCCCTTGGCCAAAAATATGATTGGCGCGTTTCATCAGCCGGTGATGGTATTGTACGATGTAGACACACTGTCATCGCTGCCTGCACGCGATGTGTCAGCAGGATTGTCTGAAATGGTAAAGCATGGACTTATTCTTGATGAAGAGTTTGCTTATTGGTGCCGGGATCATGCATCTGAACTGCTTTCACTAGATCCAGAGGCGCTTGCTTACGGATTGGAACGCGGCTGTGCAATCAAGGCAGATGTTGTTTCACAGGATGAACGGGAAGGTGGCCTTAGAGCCATCTTAAACCTGGGTCATACGATTGGTCATGCGATCGAAGCGGTGGGAGGCTACGGCCGATTCTTGCATGGTGAAGCCATATCCATTGGAATGGCAGGGTCGGCGCTACTCGCCGAAACTTTGGGTAGAGGAAATCATCTGTTTGAGCAAACCAGAGAAATGCTGAGCGCTTTAAATTTGCCTGTTGTGCTTCCGTCCGATGTATCGGTTGACGAAATTATGGACGCTATGCAGCATGATAAGAAATTTACTGAAGGACGAATGGTCTTTATTGTGCCCGACCAAATCGGTAAAGTCAGTATTGTTAATGATGTACCGGTAAACGCAGTCCGCTCGGTCGTTGAACAGCTGAAATAGGAGGGATAACGATGATGAATCGTGGTATTCGCGGAGCGACAACGGTAAAGCAAAATGATGAACAGGAAATTTTAAAGGAAACAGTGCTTCTTCTAGAAGAGATTGTAAACCGAAATGATGTGAAGCCGGATGATATTTGCAGCGTCTGGATTACAATGACACATGATTTGGATGCTACCTTCCCGGCGAGAGCCATTCGAGCACTAGATGGTTGGGACTTGGTTCCGCTTATGTGCTCTGTAGAAATTCCGGTACAGGGAAGCTTGCCGCGCTGTATCCGTCTAATGGTGCAGGTTAATACAGAGAAGAGTCAGAAAGAAATCAAGCACGTATATTTGAACGAGGCGCAGCGGTTGCGTCCGGATTTGTCGGCATCTTCGTCTTCCTGATCAAAATTTAGGGTTGCCATGAACAGGGAGGATCCTGTATATTGGTATCAGAATAGCTGAGTAGAGTTTAGATGAGTATAGTTTAGCAGAGAAGAGCAGAGTAGCTTAGGTTTCACCATGAAAAGATAAGAGAGTACTGTACATTATTAGTGCGTGTTCAAAAAGGTCGGTTTTCAGCACCGGAAGGACCGGTTGAATTCAAGATTCGATGCCGAGCCCACTTCTTGATTCACTTCGTGATCAAAAGCGGACTTTTTGAACAACCTCTATTACTGAAATATGAGCCAATACTATGGTCGGGTTGTTTATCATACAAACCGTGTCATAGATATTTGAGGCATCGTTTTGGTCTTGTATAGTTTGTATCACTCTTGTCTGCGCTCTTTTTTATATACTTATCCAGTATAGACCTCTACTTCGGTAGAGGTCTTTTTTGCATTCTTAATACATTTGAAGAAGGAGGGATTGGTAATGGCAAACCCATCAATGGAACAGGTCGTATCCATGGCAAAACAGTATAATTTGATACCTGTCGCTGTCCGTTTACTGGCGGATATGGAGACACCGATCCGTATATTTCAGCGGTATGCACAGCGGGAACGGGCATTTTTATTAGAAAGTGTAGAGGGCGGCGTGCAGTGGGCTCGTTACTCGTTCATCGGCACCGATCCTTTCCTTTTAATCTCAGGTAAACAAGGTCACATCGAAGTGGAAATGAGCGGTGAAGTAACTCAACTCAAAGGTAAACCAGTAGAAGAGCTAAAAGCCTTGCTTCGTTCGTACAGAAGTCCGCAGCTGGATGAAATGCCCCCGTTTACAGGCGGTGCAATTGGATTTTTCGGCTATGATCTTCTTCAGTATTACGAAAAGCTGCCCGGTCATGCTTTGGATGATCTGGGTATGGACGACATTCGGTTTATGTTCTGTGATCAGATCATCGTATTTGATCATGTGAAACAGCAGATTCTTTTAATTGGCAATGTGCATGTAAAACCTGGAGATACCGATGAGGATATAAGGCAGGCGTATAGAATTGTATGCCGCAAACTGGAAGATACAGCTGAACAACTGCAGGAGCAGGGACCGCGCGAAAATGTGAATTCTCGTGGCATTCCTTCGGATGTGGAACTTGGAAATATCCAGTCCAATATGACTAAGGAAAAGTATATGGACAATGTGGATCGGGCAAAGGAATATATCCGGGCCGGCGATATTTTTCAGGTAGTGCTGTCCCAACGCTTCCACATTGACACGGAAGTTTCCCCGCTTCATGTGTACCGGGTGCTACGTACACTGAATCCGTCGCCGTATATGTACTACTTGAAGATGGATGAAGAGATCATTGTCGGTACATCGCCTGAAGCGTTGGTTAAAGTCGATGGCAGACGAGTCGAGACGAGACCGATTGCCGGCACACGTCCCCGCGGGGTCGATGAGTCATCTGATAGAGCGCTGGCAGAAGAGCTGCTGCAGGATGAGAAAGAGCGGGCGGAGCATTTGATGCTGGTCGACCTTGGGCGAAATGATCTGGGACGTGTCTCTGAGTTCGGAACGGTCAAATGTGATTCTTTTATGGAGATCGAGCGGTACTCTCATGTCATGCACATCGTGTCAGGGGTGTCAGGCAAGCTGAGTGAAGATAAGGATTTCTTTGATGCTTTTCTATCCTGCCTTCCTGCTGGAACGGTGTCGGGTGCTCCGAAGCTTCGGGCTATGGAGATCATTGCAGAGCTGGAGCGGGAAGCAAGAGGAGCATATGCCGGAGCCATAGGTTATCTTGGTTTTGCTGGAAATATGAATTCATGTATCACGATTCGTACGATCATTTTCCGCGAGGGTAAAGCTTACGTGCAGGCTGGAGCTGGAATTGTGTGGGACTCTGTGCCTGAGAAAGAATATGAAGAAACTGTCAATAAAGCAAAAGGGATGCTAAAGGCAATCCGTGTTGCTGAAGCGATGTTCCCGCCGGATGTAAAGCCTGAGAGTATAATCAACCAGGATTACCTGTACGAATATACACCTTAAAAATAATTGGAGGAGGAGAGACATATGAACATTATGGAACCTGTACAGTCCAGTATTTCAAAATTGATTGAGGGCCGTAACCTGGAGCGCAGTGAGGCGAGGGAGGTCATGCAGACCATTATGGAAGGCAAAGCGACCCACTCGCAGATTGGAGCTCTGCTTACGGCTCTCCGCATCAAAGGAGAGACCGTGGATGAAATTACAGGCTTTGCTGAAGCGATGCGAGGCTCTGGCGGACGTGTCATTACTGAGCGAAGCCGACTGCTAGATACATGCGGAACAGGAGGCTCTGGAATCCACAAGTTCAATATCTCCACTGCCTCCGCGATTATTTCATCCTCCGTGTCCGTTCGCGTAGCGAAGCATGGTAACCGCTCGGCTTCTGGACGTGCCGGAAGTGCTGATGTGCTGGAGGCACTAGGTGTAAATATTCATTTGACAGCAGAGCAGGCTAAGCGTTGTTTGGATCAGATCGGGATCTGTTTCCTGTTTGCCCAAATTTATCACCCTTCTATGAAGCACGCAGCAGCACCTCGAAAAGAACTTGGAGTAAGAACCGTGTTTAATATGCTCGGTCCTTTGACCAATCCTGCTGGTGCGGACCGGCAGCTCCTTGGTATTTATGATCTTGATAAAACGGAAACGATCGCTCAAGTGCTGAAAGAATTGGGATTGAAACGGGCTATGGTCGTTACGAGTCATGATGGATTGGACGAAATCAGTATCTCTGCACCTACTCGCGTGTCCGAGCTCCGTGGCGGGGAAATTCGCACGTATGACATTCATCCGCATGATTTAGGCCTCGCTGTTCATCCAATGCAGTCAATTCTAGGTGGAGATGCTGCAGAGAATGCTGCGATTATTGGAACAGTGCTCCAAGGCGAAAAAAGTCCTTATAGGGATATCGTGCTTGCAAACGCCGGAGCTTGCATTTATGTTTCAGGGTTGGCAGACAGTCTGGTGGAAGGCGTCAGCAAAGCCGCAGAAGCTATTGATTCGGGAGTGGCACAAGCTAAACTGGAACAGCTTATCACGATGACGGAGGAATTAAATTATGTATCTTGATCGAATTGTTGCAACCAAACGGGAAGAAGTAGCCAAACTTCATCAGTCTTTTTCGGTTGAAGAAGCGTTAGAAAAGATTTCTGCACTTTTGCCTACGCGTGGGTTTATCGAAGCGTTATCCGAACGGCGGAAAAGAGGGATGGGACTTATTGCCGAGGTGAAAAAGGCCTCTCCCTCGAAAGGGTTAATTAGGCCGGACTTTGATCCGGTTACGATAGCCAAAGCTTATGAATCTGCCGGTGCAGATTGCTTGTCAGTACTGACGGATGAGCAGTATTTTCAAGGAAGTGGAGAGTATCTTGCAATGGTTCGGGAAGCGGTCAGTCTTCCGTTGCTGCGTAAGGACTTCATTATCGATGCAGCTCAAATTTATGAAGCACGTCTGTTAGGCGCAGATGCGGTTCTGCTCATAGCGAGCATTCTGGAGCCGTCCCGGATCGCTGAATTTATGTCGACCGCATCCTCTATCGGGCTTGATTGCCTGATCGAAGTTCATAATCGCAGCGAACTGGACTCGGTACTTCAATTGGAGTCAGCTAAGCTGGTAGGTGTCAACAACCGCAATCTGCATACTTTTGAGACGTCATTAAGCACGACAGCAGAGCTTTGCAAAGATATTCCAGAAGGTGTGATTTTAATCAGCGAGAGCGGGATTTCGGGAAGTGAAGATATTTCATATCTGGCTTCAACCGGCGCTCAAGGTGTATTAATCGGCGAACATTTTATGCGTAAGGAAGATGTAGAGCAGGCTGTTGTTGATCTAATGGGGCCTTTACCGCAAGGTCAGGCAAGTGATAGGGGAGTGTATTAGGATGACGAATACAGCCGTAAAAATATGTGGACTTCAAAGCGTTGAAGTGCTAAAATCGATGATAAACTTACCTGTGGATTATATCGGATTTGTTTTTGCCAAGAGCCGCCGTCAGGTTATTCCTGAACAGGCTACTGAACTCAACGAAGTGTTGAAGCAGTGGAAGAGCGGAGCAACACCTTCCTCCGTTGGCGTTTTTGTTAACCCTTCCTTGGAGGAACTAAGAGAGCTTTTTAACACGGTAGAACTGGATGTCGTGCAACTGCACGGACAAGAATCACCGCAATTTTGCCGGGAAGTGAAAGAAAGCTTCTCGGTTTCCATTTTTAAGGCAGTCTCCGTAAAGAGTGGAGGCTCACCGGAGGAACATGTGTCTGAGCTGGAGCGTTACATCGGATGTATTGACGGCCTCCTGCTGGATACTTACGATCCGGTTTATGGCGGCGGCTCAGGCCAGACCTTCGCTTGGGACGCGATACCGGTCTATAAGGCTTGGACACGCGCACAAGGTATTCCTTTGTTTGTGGCGGGGGGACTTGAACGATCGAACCTAGGAGAATTGTTAACATTGTATCACCCGGATGGCGTGGACGTATCCAGCGGGGTTGAAAGTGCCCCGGGTGTAAAAGATATAGCAAAGGTGACAGCATTCGTGGAAAGGGTGAAATTCAAATGACATTGCTACCGGATCGCAACGGTCGTTTCGGTTCCTTCGGGGGACGATTCGTACCGGAGACGCTGATGAACGCGCTGATAGAGTTGGAAGAAGAATATAACCGATATGCGGAAGATTCCGCCTTTAAAGAGGAGATTGCTTATCTATTGAAGCAGTACTCCGGCAGGGAAACACCGCTTTATTATGCCGAACGTCTCAGCAAGCATCTTGGCAAAGCGAAGATTTACTTGAAGAGAGAGGATTTGAATCATACGGGAGCCCACAAGATCAACAACGCGATTGCTCAAGGTGTTCTCGCGAAGCGGATGGGTAAGCAGAAGGTCATCGCTGAGACAGGTGCAGGTCAGCACGGAGTCGCAACGGCTACAGTTGCAGCTTTACTCGGTCTGGAATGCAAAGTGTTTATGGGCGAGGAAGACACTAAGCGCCAGCAGTTGAACGTTTTTCGGATGAAAATGCTCGGAGCGGAAGTAGTGCCTGTAACATCCGGCAGCAAAACTTTGAAGGACGCTGGAAATGAGGCACTCCGTTATTGGGTTAGCAACGTGGAAGATACGTTCTATGTATTGGGCTCGGCGGTCGGTCCTCATCCATATCCGATGATGGTTCGAAACTTCCAGCGAATTATTGGTGATGAAACGCGTCGTCAGATCCTGGAAAGTGAAGGTCGCCTGCCAAATACAATTTTTGCACCGATCGGCGGGGGGAGTAACGCAATTGGCATGTTCTATCCTTTTTTGGAAGACAAGGAAGTAGCTCTCGTAGGTGTCGAAGCTGCAGGCAAGGGTGTGGATACAGAGTTTCATGCAGCTACGATGAGCAAGGGAACGCAAGGCGTATTCCAGGGCTCCATGAGTTATCTGCTGCAAGATGAGTACGGTCAGGTGAAAGAAGCTCATTCCATCTCGGCTGGACTTGATTATCCGGGAGTCGGTCCGGAGCACTCATACCTGAAAGATATCGAGCGGGTGCGCTATGTGCCGATTACGGATCAGGAAGCACTCGATGCCCTTCAACTGCTTTGTAGAACGGAAGGTATTATTCCAGCATTGGAGTCAGCCCATGCCGTAGCACAGGTCGTCAAGATGGCTCCGGAATGGAATGAAGATGACATTGTAGTTATCTGTCTCTCCGGACGTGGCGATAAGGACGTGGAGTCTATTATGGCTTATACGGGAGGTAAATCGATATGAACCGGATGGATGTAACCTTTGATCGACTGAAGGGGCAAAATAGAACCGCATTGATACCTTTTTTGACCTGTGGTGATCCGAGCGTTGAATTAACGCTTGATATTATTGCTGAGCTTGAAGCCGCTGGAGCTGATATTGTTGAACTTGGTGTGCCATATTCCGATCCGCTTGCGGATGGTCCTGTAATACAGCGGGCTTCCCAGCGTGCATTAAAAGGGCATGTCACGATACGCACATGTATGGAGACGGCCCTACGGGCAAGGAATGCAGGCAGCGAGCTTCCATTTATTTTGTTTACTTACTATAACCCGGTTCTTCAAATGGGATTGGATGTATTCTTTGAAGAAGTTATTGCGCATGATATCAGTGGTTTGATCATTCCGGATCTGCCCGTGGAGGAAGCTGGCGAGATCAAGCGTCGGTCCAAGGATGCTGGAGTGCATCTTATCCCGCTTGTGGCACCGACTTCACATGAACGAATTTCCAATATTGTGAGCGACGCTGACGGGTTTATATACTGTGTATCCTCGCTTGGTGTAACAGGAGAACGCTCAGATTTTTACAGCGGAATTAATGGGTTTATCGAGACGGTGAAAAAATATAGTAAAGTTCCAGTGGCCATCGGCTTCGGTATCTCAAGCGGGGAACAAGTAGCCAGATTCTCTGAAATTTGTGATGGTGTCGTAGTAGGCAGTGCCATTGTTCGTCAAATCGAAGCCAACATTCCTCTGCTTGAGCAGGAGAGCACGAGGGAAGAGGGACTTTTGCAAATCCGTCAATTTGTGTCACAATTAAAAGGAACAGAATAATACGAAAGGTGAGATGATATGATGAAGCCTAAAGCGAATATTGTGAATCTCCCGGTATACCAACCCGGGAAACCAGTTGAAGAGGTAAAACGGGAATTCGGTCTAAGTGAAGTCATTAAACTGGCTTCCAATGAGAATCCTTACGGCTGTTCGCCTCTAGCGAAAGAAGCCATTATTGCTGAGCTTAGCAACCTAAGCATGTATCCAGATGGAAATGCGACCGAATTGAAGGAGGAGCTTGCTTCCGTCATGGGCGTGAACAAGGATCAGATCATATTCGGATGCGGATCGGATGAAATCATTGCACTCATTACGCGTGCATATCTTGAGCCTGGTGACGAAACGATCATGGCTGATCAGACCTTTTCTGTGTATAAAACCAATGCCGACATCGAAAATGCCGTAAGTATTGAAGTACCTCTGGTTGATGGCACCCATGACCTTGATGCTATGCTTGCCGCTATCAGTAATAGAACCAAAATCGTATGGATTTGCAATCCAAACAATCCCACGGGAACAATCATTTCAGAAGATAAGCTTCTTCGGTTTATGGATTCGGTACCTTCGAATGTTATGGTTGTACTGGATGAAGCTTATTCAGAGTTTGTAACGGATTCTTCTTATCCGAAAAGTTTGAAACTGTTGTCGCGTTATCATAATCTTGTGGTTCTCCATACATTTTCCAAAATCTACGGTCTGGCATCGCTCAGGATCGGCTATGGCATCGCTCAGGCTGACGTTATCAGCTTGATTAACCGAGTGCGGGAGCCGTTTAATACGGGACGTCCAGCTCAAGCGGCTGCGAAGGCGGCACTTCATGATCAGAAATTCGTAGAGAGCTGCCGACAAAGCAATGCCGAAGGTATTGTGTACTTGCAAAAAGAATTCGACCGGATGGGACTTCAATATTTTCCAGCGCATGGAAACTTTATCTTGGTCGATGTCCAAACCTCCGGAAGTGATGTATTTAAATCGCTGCTGAACAAAGGGGTAATCGTCCGCTCTGGCTTCGCCCGCTACCCGAACTATATTCGTGTGAGTGTGGGGACACCGGAACAAAATAAAGCGTTAATCGGAGTGTTGGAGCAAGTTCTGCGTGACGTAAAGTCGCCTGTCTAACGCTTTTACGCAATCTTGAAAAGAGTGAGAGAGAGAAAACATGACAACAAATACTATAACTAAAGTAGCTATATTCGGCGTCGGACTCATTGGTGGATCTTTGGCGCTTTGTTTAAAAGGAAAACCAGGCATAACCGTTACAGGTTATGCCCATACCCAGGATTATGCAGATCAAGTCATCGCCCGGGGAGTCGTCGACCAGGTGACATTGTCGCCTGAGGAGGCCGCCCGGAATGCTGACTTTATATTTTTGTGCGTACCTGTCGGCAGCCTTGAGCATTATATAACCCTTCTCAGTGGCTTACAGCTGAAGCCCGGCTGTATCATATCTGATGTAGGCAGTACCAAAGCAAGTATTACAGACTGTGCTGAAAGGCTTGTTCTGAAAGATGCTTGCTTTATCGGTGGGCACCCCATGGCGGGATCTGAAAGATCCGGCGTTAAAGCGGCTTCATCGCTGCTGTTCGAGAACGCGTATTACGTACTGACTCCAGCAGAGAATGTGCCTGGGGACAAGGTGGATTCTCTAAGCGTTCTGCTGTCTCATACCCGTGCACACATTGTAACGGTAGAGCCACAGCTACATGATCAAATTGTTGGAGCGATCAGTCATCTACCGCATATCATCGCTGTAGCACTCGTGAACCAGATATGCAGTTACAATGAGGATAATCCGTTGTATCAGACCTTGGCAGCCGGAGGCTTCCGTGACATTACCCGAATTGCATCCAGCGATCCAGTGGTATGGCGCGATATCCTTCTCAATAACCGGAAGGTAATGATGCCGCTGCTTAGAGACTGGAATGATGGGATTCTGCAATTTATGGCTATGCTGGAAAGCCAGGACGGCTCTGCCATTGAAGATGCTTTCCGCCGGGCAGGAGAGTTCCGGGACGAACTGCCAGAAAGACGGAAGGGTGTAATCGTGTCTCGATATGACCTGTATCTGGAAGTGCCCGACCACCCTGGAATCATCGGCCGGATAACGACAGAGCTTGGTCAGAAGAATATCAACTTAAGTAACATTCAGATTATCGAGAGCAGGGAAGATGTACCGGGTGTACTTAGGCTGTCTTTCCAAAACGAGCGCGAGCTGGAGAGAGCAAAAGATCTACTGCAGTCGCACGGATATACTGTATACCATTAACAAACCAACCTTTTTTTTGAATTCAGGAAAATATTTTCTTTATTACTGTTGACAAAATGAAAACGGATACATATAATAAAAGTACAGTATGGTTTCTCTCCACTCCTATCCAATACATTGCACGATTGTGCGACCGCCTTCCTTAAGGGAGGCGGTTTTTTTTATTTGTATACCCTTACAAATCCAGGTGTGTTATTTCGTAACTCTATCAAACTGAACTTTTCTCCAAAATATGCTACAATGATAGAATAGTATTGTAGAAGATTTGGGGAAAATGCCAAATACATAGAATAGTCTGACATCATGCGGCGTAAGATATATGGTTTTACGGCAGCTTTGTGGATCCCTGATCAAAGAAAAAATAATGCTCTCTACAGGGGATGAGACACACAAATGGCGAGGGGGAATAAAAAATCATATGACGGATTCCCAGTTAATATTTGAGATCAAACAAGGAAACGTTGATTTATACTCAGAATTAATGCGAAGGTACCAACGAAAAATATTAGCTTTTGTATATCATATGTTAAAAAGCTCTAACTTGGAGCTAATAGCTGAGGATTTATGCTCGGAAACGTTCTACAAAGCTTTCCGCAGTTTGCACTCATTCCGCGAGGTGGACGCTTCGTTCTCAACCTGGCTATATACGATTGCACGCAATACCGTGCTCAGTGAGCTCCGTAAGCAGCGCAGGGGCACCCTTCCATTGGAAGAAAGCGGCGTCGTTCCAATCGCTCCACTGGAAATTGCACCGGAGCAGGCAATTCTTCGCAGCGAGCGGGTAGCTTTAGTACGTGAAGCAATCAATAATTTACCGGAAAAACAGCGCTCGGCGCTTATTTTACGTGAGTACGATCAGTTGGATTATCAAGAAATTGCAGACATTTTAGGACAAACCGTTAGCTCGGTTAAATCCTTGTTATTTAGAGCACGGGGCAGTGTAAAGATACAACTTGAGCCTTATTTCGCTGAGCCGCTATATACGGAACTCGAAGGGATGAGCAGCAGATGAATTGCGAGGAAGCCCAAGAGCTGATGGGGTACGTCTGGGATCTCCCGGACAACGATCTGAGGCGAATCAGGCTGAGACAGCATATACATACATGCCGCTCATGTGCGATGGAATATGAAATGTTTGAAGAGAGTCTCAGTATCATTCATGAACTGGAACATGAAGAATTAGAAGCAAGGGCTGAGAGTATCAACCGAAATGTTATGGATCGTATATATCGTGATTTTCCTCGGCTCGTTGAAGAGAATGAAAAGGGGAAATCCGTTGGGCGTATATTCCGTAAACGATTAATACTCATGATTTCCGGTTTTGCCGCTTTGTTTGGCAGCAGTTTTTTATATTTCGCTTTCAGGGGTAATACTAAAAAACTACAACCTGAAATGCCGGTCACAGGTATTCTCCCAACCGGTGTGGCGGGAGACGGTTCGATTATTACGGAGGGTCAAAAATATAAAATTCCAGGGACTAACAGCGGTATTATTGATCCCTTGGTAGTAGGTATAGATCCAAGTCAGCCGCAGTACTGGATGATTTTGTCTGTGCTGGGTGTAGGACTTGCACTGTTTTTCTTAATGAGACTAAACCGAGTCGTAAGACGTTAATATATCTTTTCTAAAATAATAATGTTATGGAGGAGGCTCAAGGATGCTGATCGGCTTTATACGTCACGGTCTGACAGATTGGAATGCTATTGGTAAAATTCAAGGGCAGACAGATATTCCGTTGAATGAGGAGGGGCGCCTTCAGGCACGCTTGCTTGGAGAACGTCTGCTACAAGAACCGTATAAATGGGATTTTATCGTCAGCAGCGGTTTATCACGTGCAGAAGAGACGGGGTCCATTATAGCCTCCATGTTGGACATTCCCATGCTTGAGCCTGATCTCCGCCTGCGTGAGCGGGCATACGGTCAGGTGGAAGGACTTACCGCCTCTGAGCGCGAGATACGTTTTGGAAAGGAATGGAAGCACCAGGATTTGGGACAGGAGACGGATCTGGACCTTCAAGCAAGAGGAATGGAATTTCTGGAAGAAATGTGGAATAAGTATCCCAAAAGTAATATGTTGGTTGTCAGTCACGGAGGCTTTCTTGCCCAACTGTACGGCACGCTGTACAAAGACCGCATTGTAGAGAGAATCGGAAATCTGTCTATTACAATACTAGAGAAGAAGGATGTCGACTGGGTTCCGCTGCTGTTTAACTGTACGAGACATCTATTGGAGAAACAACACTGATCCGAACATTTTCGATCCGTTTATGTAGTCGAACAATTTGATGAGTTAAGGAGATTAAACTAAATGCAGCAATTAGTTAGAGTATCGGAGCGTTTCGTCTACTTGCCGCCTTATCAGGAAACGGATCGGCCTGTGCTGGCTGCGATTTCGGGAGATAAGTATACACTGATCATCGATGCGGGAAACTCTGCAGACCATGCGAAGCTGTGGCTTTCTCAATTAGGTGAGAAGAACATTAAGGGAGACTGGCTTGTTTTAACACATTGGCATTGGGACCATGTTTTTGGCCTGAGTGAAATGAATATGCCTAGTATATGTTTTACCGGGACATTAGACCGTGTAAAGGAAATGCAGCTGTTATCCTGGGAAGACAGTGCTTTGGACGAACGTGTAAGAGAGGGCAGTGAAATACCTTTTTGCGCAGATGCCATAAAAAAAGAGTTCCCTGAAGAAAGAGACATCATGATTCCAACCCCTGATATGACATTTACTTCAAAAATGTCACTTAATTTGGGCGGAGTTACTTGTGTTATTGAACATGTTGGTGGCGATCATTCGCCTGACTCTTCCATTATCTATATACCTGAGGAGAAGATTCTTTTTCTCGGGGATTGTCTTTATGCCAATATGTACGCAAAAAATTGGTGTTATACGGTGGAGAAGGTAACCAATATGATCGCTAAGCTTGAACAATATGACACGGAAATAGCTTTCTTGTCTCATGGAGAACAGCCCATGACAAGGGAAGAATATCGGGCGTATCTCGATCTGCTATCAAATTCGGCGAAGCTGACGGTGCGCTTTAAAGGAGATACAAAGCTCGTTCCGGAAGAGATGTCTGCTATGCTCCAGAGACCGCTGAATGAACTTGAGACGGAAACGATACAATTTTTCATAAATGGTTATATGCAGTAAAAATGCCTTAAGCCATAGTAACAATTAGAGACTCCTTTGAGGGGTCTCTTTTTTGGTATGCTGATCTGTCGGTTCAGCAATGATATTCTAGCAATGTTTAGAGTTGCATAAAAATGAAGTAGAAGGCAAAATTTCTAAAAAATAAAATCGCAAAAAGTTGTGATTTAGATGTTTACAATGACCGAAATCCGTTAAAAATGTGGACAACAGCACGTTGGAACATGTATCAAATGGGCTGAACATCCCCATAATGGAAGTAAAACGGTGAGGGCGATGGAAGATGAATCTAGCGGATATGCTCACTTATGCCGACATTGGACAACTAAGCAACATAGCTAACTACTATGATTGTGATTGCAAGCGGAATTCTAAGCATGATCTGATACAGAGCATCTTGATCAAGCTTGGCCGGAGAGATTTTTTCGAGGAACAGATTGGACAGTTGTCTGATTCGGATCTCAGGTTTCTGAACAGTCTTGTGTTTGATGCCCGCAGCGGTTACAGCCTGGAAGAATTGACAGCGACGATTCGGCACGCTTCAGAGGAAGTGGTTGTGGAGAAAAAGGGAAAGCCCGTTAAGACAGAAAGCCCAAGAGAAACCGTGGCCAGATACCGCCGAAGCGGTTGGCTGTTTAACGGTTTTACTCACTCGACGAAATACACCTTTCAGGTGCCGTCTGACTTGAAGCATCGTTTTCGAGATGTGCTCGGAGCAAAATTGCAAGACGGACTACAGCATTCTCCGGAGCCAACCGCCTATCGGGACGAGCAGGGATTGGTTTCAACGGACATGCTTCTGCTTTTAAAGTTTGTAGAGGGACACGAAATCGAGCTGAATGCGGAAGGATTTATGTATCGCCGCTATCAGCAGCAAATGATGAGCTCGCTTCACATCACCGAGCCTTTAATTTCCAAAGGGGCTTGGAGGTTCGGTTATGGTCGGTCTTGTACGGAATATCCCGACAGATTTGCTCTTCTTTATGATTACGCTTATGCACGGCAATGGTTCAGAGAATCGGGAAACCGTCTCGTTCTATCTGACCGGGGCAAACAATTCCTTGGAGAAGGAAATCAAGTAAGCGTGATACAGATATTCCGCTTCTGGTTAAGACTTTATAAAGGCGCCGTTCCTAATCTCTCCTCCCTAGTATATTGGATAAGCCAATGTGCAAAAGATTGGGTAACCACGGCATCTCTTTACGAGTCGCTGGGTTGGTTAATCCGCCCTTTCTATTATGACACTCCCCAAACGATCATGGATCAGCGCGTAATTCGAATGCTTATGCATTTAGGAATGCTGCGGATCGGGGAGAGCGAACAGTCAGGCACCGTTATTCGAATGACGGCACTCGGCCTGAAAGCTGCTGAAGCATGTCTACATATCGGCGATTCCGAAGATCTGCTCCATTGACAAAACAAGGCTCAAATTGCTACAATCACTCCCACAAATTAAAGGGGTGATCGAGTGATGAATTTAGAGTACAAGGGTATTTGGCCGTCCATACATCCTTCTGTTTTCGTAGCAGAGGGTGCGAAAAATATCGGGGACGTGACGATCGGAGCCGATTCGACGGTATGGTTCAATGCTGTGCTGAGAGGCGACCTGGCTCCCATTATCATTGGTGACAGATGCAACATCCAGGACGGAGTTGTAGGTCATGTCAACACAGATCAGCCTCTAATTCTTGCCGAAGAGGTGTCGGTTGGTCATTCGGCAATCATTCACGGGTGTACGATCGGAAAAGGTTCGCTTATCGGGATGGGTGCCATTTTGTTAAACGGTGCTGATATTGGTGAATACGCTTTAATCGGTGCAGGAACAGTGGTAACAGAAAATAAAGTAATCCCACCCTACACGCTTACTCTTGGCACACCTGCCAAAGTGATTCGTGAACTGACAGAAGAAGATTTGCTTCGAATGAAGCGAACCATGGAAAGTTATGTGCAGAAAGGGAAAGAATACAGGCAATTCTAATACACGGTTGGAGGTGCATCCTAATGGATAAAATGAAGGTTACTTACGAAGTCATGTTAAGTCTGGCTGCGGAGATGGTATGGGACGAGGCATTGCGAAAGCATCGGAGTGAGGAACTTTACAAGGGGATTGACGAGGCGCTGGCTTCGGGCGACGAGTTGGCTTTCCGAAACCTGACGGATGAACTGAGGACTTTAAATTGAAGAAATGCTCTCGCATTTCTTCTTTTTTTTGCCAAAACCGGTATCCAAACGTATAATGAAGAAATTAAAGAAATGGAAGATGAAAGGATGCCAACTAGATGAAATTCAGTGAAGTAGATGAACAAACTTGGCCAGAACTGCAGACTTATTTTGATACCTGCCTGATCCCCTATACCGGATTGACAGGACATGAAACCCCATGGGAGGCTACTGCATCACTTGAGAGGCTCCGGGACTTTATGGATTTAGTTGAAGTGCCCTTTAAAGGGAGAGTTGTTACATATCCAGCGATGCAGTACGGAGGAACGCCAGCATTGCAGCTTCTAAACGACATTTGTCACAAAGTCAAATCTACGGGCTTCATCCATGTGGTTGTCATGACAGCGGATTGCGACCTTGATATTAAGGATATTCCTGAAAGCGCATTAGTCCTTTCCCAGACTAGACTTTTGGCATCTGGAGATATGCCGATTTCGGCAGCTGTAACGAAGCTAATTAGTGGACTTTGGCAAAAAGAGGACGAGTTGTAATTGTGACGAAAAACCGACAATTTCATGTGTAGTCGTTGGAAGGGGTACCAAATTTGGGGTTCAAATTCTTGACGGTCCGAGGTGCCTAATATATTATTATTATGACCTAGTACGTCGTGTGATATTAATCATTGAAAACACTTTAAATGGTTGAAAAAAGGGGGTTGAACACAGAATGAGTCACAACCACAATGACGAGCATGAAGAGTCGCACAAACCACCCCGACTGAAAGAAATGTCCCGCAGACAGTTTCTTACTTATACGTTGGGCGGCGCCACAGCTTATATGGCGGGTGGAGTGGTATTACCGATGCTCCGGTTTGCCGTGGATCCAATTCTTCAAGATAGAGAAGAAGGGGCGTTCGTTAAGGTAGCTGAAGTGAGCAAGATTACCAATGATCCGCAAGAGTTCCATTTTGAGTTGAAACAGCAAGACGGCTGGTATGCCAGCAAAGCTTCGCTAACGGCCTGGATCCGAAAGAATGATAAGGGAGAAATTCTAGCACTTTCACCGATCTGTAAGCACTTGGGCTGTTTGGTCGGATGGAATAACAACAAGAATCATCCGAACGAGTATCACTGTCCATGTCACGGCGCTCGTTATACACCGGATGGAAAGAACCTTTCCGTTGCGCCTAAGCCGCTGGATATGTACACAGTAAAAGAGGAGAATGGCTGGATTTACCTCGGAGAAATCGTACCAAATACCGTAGTGAAATAGGAGGCGTAGATTCGGATGTTGAAGAATGTCTACAACTGGATTGACGAACGTCTCGATATCACGCCGATCTGGAGAGACGTTGCGGACCATGAGGTTCCGGAGCACGTTAACCCCGCGCACCATTTCTCCGCGTTTGTTTATTGTTTCGGCGGCTTGACGTTTTTCATCACAGTAATCCAGATTTTGTCGGGTATGTTCCTGACGATGTATTATGTACCAGATATTATAAACGCTTACGCCAGTGTGGAGTTCTTGCAGACGAAGGTGGCATTCGGCCAAATCGTCCGCGGCATGCACCACTGGGGAGCAAGTTTGGTCATCGTAATGATGTTCCTACATACAATGCGTGTATTCTTCACAGGTTCCTATAAGGCGCCTCGTGAAATGAACTGGGTTGTTGGTATGCTGATCTTCTTCGTCATGTTGGGGCTTGGTCTGACAGGCTACCTCCTTCCTTGGGATAACAAAGCATACTTTGCCACCAAGGTTACATTGGAGATCGCGAACTCCGTTCCTTGGCTCGGACCGATTATTAAAGAACTGCTGCAGGGCGGTACCATTGTAGGTGCCGAAACGTTAACCCGTTTCTTCGCCATTCACGTGTTCTTCCTTCCGGCTGTACTGCTCACCCTATTGGTAGGGCACTTTATCATGATCCGCAAACAGGGTATTTCCGGACCACTATAAGAAGAAGGGAGGCATAATTATGGCACACGGTCACAAACCTGATGAAAAAGTAGTATACGTAGGCGATTCCCGCGTACGCAAAGGCAACGGTTTTATCATACCGCCTGACTATACGGCATATCCCGGAAAGTCGGAAGCGTTCATTCCGAACTTCCTTTTGAAAGAATGGATGGTAGGTGTCGTAGTTCTGGTAGGATTTCTAGTGCTGACCATATCGGAGCCTGCACCACTTGGCTATCCGGCTGATCCGAGCGCATCCGTTATCCCGATGCCGGACTGGTACTTCCTGTTCTTGTATGAGTACCTGAAGCTTCCATATGCATCCGGTGATTATGTGGTTCTCGGTACACTGGGTGTTACCGGAGTAGCCTTTGGAGCTCTCCTGCTGGTACCTTTCCTGGATACAGGAAAAGAACGCCGCTTTTACAGACGTCCGATCACGTCGTCTTTGATGTTCCTTTCGATCCTCGCTATTATTTACCTGACCAACACGGCATGGACACATTACACGCACGAGCTGGAAGCTGCCGGACAAAAACCGGAACATATTCAGCGTGAAGAGGAAGCGGAAGAGAAGCATGCACAGGGACTTCCTACATCCAATGCGAAGCAGCCTGAATCGCAAGAGGTTGCCATCGTGGATAAGGATAATCCGGCTATGGAAACTTACAAGAAAGCAACGTGTATCACATGTCACGCTGCTGATATGAAAGGCCAGGGCAATGCACCTGCACTTCGCGGTGTAGGTGATACTCTTGATAAAGAGGCGATCGCCGGGGTTATCAAGAACGGTAAGGGTGGCATGCCTCCAATGCATGACACGGCAATTGCTGCCGGCGTTACCGAGCAAGAACTCGACCAATTGGCCGAATGGCTTGCCAGCCAGAAAACTGCAGAGTAAAATAATGAATGACACCTGATCGTATCTTACGGTCAGGTTTTTTAATGAACAGATTGAAAATCTTTAACTCATCTTATTATAGAATAAATAGAATAGGAGGGCGCAGGTTGTCTGTTACATATTTGTGGAGTCGGGAGTTTTTATCGAAGAGACTTATCTTATGGATTTTATTGATCAGTAACGCTTTGGGCACGGTTTACGGTTATATCTGGTATGGGGGACAGCTCTATAACACAGCTATGGAGCATCCTTGGTGGCAGCTCGTTTTCGTGCCTGACAGCCCGACAGCGAGTCTGTTTTTCAGTCTAGCATTGATTATGCTGCTATATCCCCCCAAACAGTTAGCGGGAATGTTCTTTCAACAACTGATTGAAGCATTGGCTGTCGTTACATCGGTGAAATATGGAATATGGGCCGTTGCCATGATTTTTGCAGGGGCATCGCAAGGAAGTGATTTGGTATGGCAGGACTGGATGCTTGTTGCCTCACATACCGCCATGGCTGTTGAAGCACTGATCTTTGTGAAACTGTTTCATATCCGATGGACAGCTTTAACGGCAGCAATCGCATGGACGCTACTTAATGATACCGTTGATTATACGTATGGTGTATTTCCGTATCTTCCGGGTCCACTCTACGACCATCTGGGGGCAGTTGAAGGCTTTACGTATGGATTGACGTTATTTAGTGGGTTTGTGGGGTGGATTGCTGTCAAACGGTCTCTTAGCAAACCTCTAGGTTAGACAAGTTGTTCTATGGTCATCCCTTCTGCCATACATTATGGGTAGGAGGGATGTCCCATGTTGCGGAGATTATTTCAATGGTCAGCGGGTGTGTCCGCTTTCTTCTTACTGTTCGGATTATGTTATGGTACAACAGCTTGGGGAAGTCCGGATCAAATAGAAGATAAAACCTCTCCAGCTGCTTCCATTCAAGCGAAGGCGTTAAACCGTGAGGTGGAGACGTTATATAGACTTGTGGAAGAAGGCAATCTGCAGGGTGTTAACGAGTCCCTGAGGCGTGTACAGAGCTTGTTCGAGTCCTCCTCTTTTCAGGGGCTGACAAGTGTAGAAGGGATTCATGTGCTCGCTGAAAGTATTGTGGAAATGAAAGAGACGACAGCCATGGCGAAGCTGGACCCGAAGCAGTGGATGATGTCTGCCGGCAAGCTTCGCCTTGCAGTCGACAGTCTCACGCATCCCAAAGATGGCATTTGGCTTCAATACTATAAGGTCATCCGTGAAGATCTTCAGGTGATGGAGCAAAGTGCTGCCAAGTCGGACCGTGAGGGGATCAAAAAAGCATACGCCAGCCTGCAGGATCATTATGAACTGATCCGTCCTTCGCTCGTTATTCAGCGCAAGCCGGAGGAAGTATCGATGATTGAATCGTGGTTGTCCCATGCCGGAGGGGTGGTATCCACCGCAGATCCTGCGGAGATAAGAAGGATCGTACCTCAAGGTGAAGTGGTCGTAAATATGCTGTTCGGTAAGAAAAAAGACGAGCCGGCAATAGCGCAATTGGGTGAAGTACAAGGGCCTTGGTTCGGACAGTTGCTCATTGCAGCTTTTATCTTTTCAGCACTGACCTTTGCCGCTTATCGTAAATACAGAGGACTGAAAAACAGATATCATCCGCTGTTCCCCAAAAAATTATAAAGAATAGCCCGGGAAACTGGGCTATTCTTCTTTGAATCCTTCTCCGTGAACATCGCTGACATCATTAATAATGATGAAAGCGCGTGGATCCACGGATTTTGCTATTTCGCTCAATCGGCGTATTTCTTGTCTTGAGACGACGCAGTAGATCATATGTTTTGCCTGTTTGGAATAGACGCCGATCACAGGAACCAGTGTAACTCCGCGTTCGAGCTCTACAGTGATGCGATCAGCCATTTCGGGCGCCTTGTCGCTTATAATGGTAAACGCTTTGGCAGCATACGCACCTTCTTGAATGAAATCAATAACCTTGGAGGCGATGAATACGGCGACAAGCGTGTACAATATTTTCTCAAGAGGGATAAACAGCAATGATAAGCCGAGAATGATGATGTCCAGCGCCAAAATTACCTGACCCATGCTATAACCGAATTTGCGGTTGAATATCCGTGCTATGATATCCGAACCACCAGTCGTCCCTCCGAATCGGAATACGATGCCTAAACCTGCTCCCAAGGTTACCCCTGCGTACAGTGAGGCGAGGATGTAATCATGCTCAGTCTGGAACGGAATAATCCAGCCATGTTCAATGAGTTCCTCAAGGAGCCACAGAAATAAGGTTAAGGACCCGATTCCAATGCCTGTATAGATCGATTGGCGACCGCCTAATATTTTTAATCCAATTAAAAACAATGGAATATTGATTATTAAGGTCGACAAGGATGGAGAAATATTAAACGCATAATTGAGGAGAACCGTAATACCGGTAACGCCGCCTTCCATCAGCTGGTTCGGAATTATGAAGTAGAGTAATCCGAAGGCATATATGGCCGTGCCGATAATGATGGGGATGACCGTTTTAAGCTGGTTTATAAGTCTGGATGTTTTCATGATATCCCTCGCTGTTATATCAAAATGGTTCTCTGACCATAATGTTCGGTTCTTTTACGAAGTATATACCTATTAAATGGTGTAATAAAAAATATTTGTTTTCAAATCGGCTTTACGATAACATAGTTGTAAAACGCTGCCGTTTAATTTTTAAGGAAATAATCGGTAGACTGCACAAGGGAAGGAGTGCCAATTATGGAAAAATCAATGGCCGAAATGCAACGTGAAGTCGACCGTTACATATCGCAATTTAAAGAAGGTTATTTCAGCCCGTTGTCCATGATGGCGCGGATGTCGGAGGAGGTAGGGGAGCTCGCCCGAGAAGTAAACCACCAATTCGGAGAGAAGCCCAAGAAGCCGGATGAAGTTGATAATTCCATTGAGATGGAGCTTGGAGATATATTGTTTATTGCTATATGTTTCGCTAATTCGCTAGGGATTGATCTGGCGGAAGCTCATGATAAGGTCATGCTTAAATTCAACACAAGAGATGCAGATCGCTGGACGAAAATAAACACGGATTAGGCTGTGAATACATATGCTGTACCAAAACCCGCTGCGGGGGAGGGACAGCCAGTGAAACAAGACGACTATATACAGAAAGCTTATCGTTGCATTTTGCAAAATGATTTTGAAGAAGCACTTCGTTGGTTTGAGGCGGCTATAGCTGCTAATCCTGGAGATGCAGAGGTCCATTACCGCTGCTCCATCACGTATGGCCGCAGCGGCAGGCTGGAACAAGCGATCCATCATGCGGAGGAAGCAGTGAATCTTCTGCCGGACAAACCGGATTATCATCTGCATTTGCAGCATGTAAAGGCTTTGCAGCTCGTACAGCAAGCCAGGAAGATGGTTGAAGGAAAGACTGGTGCTGTGCCTGCTGAATTATATCAGGCAGTATCGCTTTTGAAATCTGCCATAGCCATGGACCCTTTATATCCAGAAGCTTACGTATGGCTCGCGCTGGTTTACAGTGAATTAAACGAGCATCCGCTGGCGATAGCCACTTTAAAGGAGGTTATCGGCTTATATCCTCAGGAGAGCGGGCTTCAACATATAATGGAGGAATTGAAAAAGCGATTGAAATCATACATGCTGGATGAAGCAACAGAATGAGAGTGGAGGAATGTTGAATATGTCGAAAGCTATCCGAGTTGCGGTCGTTGGAGCAGGCGGCCGCATGGGCAAAGAAGTAGTGAAATTGGTATTGCAGGATCCTGATCTGGAACTGGTGGCTGCCGTAGGTCTCCACGATAGTGGTACCGATGCAGGTACGCTTGTAGCACTTCCTGTTTGTGGAATAACGGTAACTTCAGATCTCGAAATGGCACTCGTTGAACACAAACCTGACGTGATGGTTGATTTTACAACCCCGCAATCGGCATACACGAATACTTCCTTAGCCGTTAAACATGGGGTTCGTCCAGTCATCGGAACAACAGGATTCACTCCCGAACAAATCGAAGAGTTGGACAAGCAGTGTCAGACGCGCGCTATCGGCGGCCTGATTGCTCCTAACTTTTCGATCGGCGCGATCTTAATGATGAAATTTGCTGCACAGGCGGCTAAATACTTGCCTCATGTAGAAATTATCGAGACACATGGAGATCAGAAACTAGACGCTCCATCGGGGACGTCGATTAAGACAGCCGAAATGATTGCTGCCAACCGTGAAGAGCTTCGCCAAGGAAATCCGAAGGAAGAAGAGATAATTGAAGGAGCACGGGGCGCTTACTACAACGGATTCCGGATTCACAGCGTTCGTCTTCCGGGGGTATTTGCGCAGCAGGAAGTTATTTTTGGCGGTTATGGCCAAAGTCTAAAGATTCGACACGACTCTTATGAGCGGGCTGCTTATATGCCTGGTGTGAAAATGGCAGTCGAAAAAGTAATGGGTTATACAGGTATGATTTACGGCTTCGATCACTTCATCGACTAGAGAGAAAGAGGAGACGCGACATGATGAAAATTGCATTCATAGCACATGACCGCAAGAAAGAAGAGATGGTTAACTTTGTAATTGCTTATGAGCAGGTTTTTGAGGGACATGATCTTTACTCAACTGGAACGACAGGAACCCGGATCATGGATCAGACGGATCTACGTATTCACCGTTTTATGTCTGGTCCGCTTGGGGGAGACCAGCAGATCGGGGCGCTTGTTGCTCAAAATGAAATGGATCTTATCATTTTTCTACGTGACCCGTTGATGGCTCAGCCTCACGAGCCGGACATTAACGCACTACTCCGTCTTTGTGATGTTCAAGGGATACCGCTTGCAACAAACATTGCTACAGCTGAAATTTTGGTTAAAGCCCTCGACAGAGGTGACTTGGGCTGGAGAGAACTTGTTGATAAATATAAACCCGGTACGGATCTATGAGCCAGAAGCTTGATATATTAATCTTTGGTGCACATGCGGATGATGCTGAGATCGGCATGGCAGGCACGATATATAAGCATACTTCAGCAGGCGCTTCGGTGGGGATATGTGATCTGACCGCAGCAGAAATGTCGTCTAACGGCACGGTTGAGCTTAGAAAGCAGGAAGCGGATAAAGCCGCTCAGGTTCTAGGACTGTCGGTTCGCAGTAATCTGGGTCTGCCTGACCGGGGGTTGTTTGTAACACCGGAAAATATTGAGAAAATAACGGCAGAGATACGGAAGTATTCTCCATCAATCGTGTTCGCTCCATATTGGGAAGACCGCCATCCTGACCATATTGCCTGCAGCAAGCTGGTGGAGGAAGCTGTCTTTAATGCGAAACTTCGGCGCTATATGCCGGATCAGCCAGCGGTAAAAGTGGACGAGCTCTATTTTTATTTTATTAATGATCTTGGACAAACAGATCTCGTGGTTGATGTTTCAGCTAACTATGAGATGAAGGAAGAGGCGCTTTCCTGTTATCGGTCTCAATTTGTAAAAACAGACCATAATTCTGTCTCAACTCCATTAACAGAAGGGTACATCGAACGTGTGCGTGCCAGGGATTCGCTGCTTGGACAGCGCAAACTCATTTCCTATGCGGAAGGGTTTGCGACTAAAACTCCGCACATGGTTCATCTATTTATCTCCAAAGAGGCATAATAATAGGCATAAGCAATCGTAAGGAGGCCTCATATGAAAAAACAGCAGCCGCTAAAAATAGGCATTACCTGCTATCCCTCTCTGGGCGGCTCGGGCGTAGTTGCTACCGAACTCGGAAAGCTGCTCGCTGAACAAGGCCACCAGGTGCATTTTATAGCACACAGCATTCCCTTTCGCTTAGGGAGCTTTCATAAAAACATTTATTATCATGAAGTCGAAGTAAACGATTATTATGTATTCCGATATCCGCCTTATGATCTTTCACTCGCTACTAAAATGGCTCAGGTTGTCAAAATGCAGCAACTGGACGTCCTGCATGTTCATTATGCAGTTCCTCATGCCGTGTGTGCCTTTCTGGCGAAACAAATGGTAGGAGATCAATTGAAAGTGGTGACCACTTTGCATGGTACGGATATTACCGTACTGGCACAGGATGAATCTTTGAAAGATTTGATCAGGCTTGCAATTAACGAAAGTGATGCTGTGACAGCCGTATCACAGGATCTGATCCGGGAAACACGGGAAGTGCTCGATATCAGCCGTGATATCGATTTAACTTATAATTTCGTGGACCACCGTGTTTATTATCCGAGGGATTCCGCTTCACTAAGGCGTGATTTTGCGGATCCTGATGAACGGATCATCATGCATATATCCAATTTCCGGCCGGTCAAACGGGTAGGCGATGTTGTTGACATTTTCGCTGAGGTGAACAGCCAAGTCCCTTCCAAGCTGCTGCTTGTAGGTGAAGGGCCTGAGCTTCCGAAGATCCAGTGCCGCATCAATGAGCTGGGACTCAGCGACAGGGTTCATTTCCTTGGAAAGCAGGATGAAATCGCGCACGTGATCTCAATGGCGGATGTCCTTCTGCTTCCTTCGGAGAAGGAAAGCTTCGGGCTTGTCGCTCTGGAGGCGATGGCTTGCGGAGTCCCTACCGTCGGTTCCATTGCCGGTGGTATTCCGGAGCTCGTTACCCATGGGGAAACAGGTTTCCTAGCACCTATTGGCGACAGTGGGCAGATGGCTGAGTACGTCATCGATATTTTTAAGGATGATAAGCTGAATTCCAGCCTGAAGGAAGCGTGTCTTCACAGATCAAGGACGCTCTTCTGTAACGAACGGATTCGCAGCAAGTATGAAGAAATTTATTACCGAGTATTGGGGCGGGAGGTAAGTGAGCTGAATCCGATTTTCGGATAGGCTCGCCTCTCGTCCGTTTTTCGGATAGAAGGAACGGGAGAATGATGGCTGAACAGCACCAAAGTATTGTGTGGCAGCACGCCGACTCTGACATGGCAGCCGGCAGTGCTAAAGTGATTCGTACGCTAAATGATCATGGATATGAGGCGTATTGGGTCGGAGGCTGCGTTCGGGATGAGTATATGTGTCGGAAGGTAAGCGACATGGATATTACAACCTCCGCTCTCCCCGAGACGACAAGTGCGCTATTCCCCCGGGTAGTGCCTACCGGAATAAAACACGGAACGGTTACTGTTATTGAGAAGGGACAGTCCTTCGAGGTGACAACCTATCGTATTGAAAGCGGTTATGAAGACCATCGCCGACCTACCCAGGTTTTTTTTGTAAGTGAGGTAGAAGAGGATTTAAGGCGGCGGGATTTTACCATGAATGCCATGGCTCTTGGAATCGACGGGATATGGGTTGATCCGTTTGGCGGAAGAAAAGATATTGATCTGCGGATAATCCGCTGTGTCGGCGACGCGAGAGTTCGTTTTCGTGAAGATGCTTTGCGGATGATTCGCTGTATCCGTTTTGCGTCTGTTTTCGGTTTCTCCATAGCGAAGGATACCTGGAAGGGAATCTTGGCAGACCGGGAAACATTATCATGGATTGCGATGGAACGTATCCGCAGCGAGCTGGATAAAATGATGTCAGGGCCGAACCCTTTAAGGGGACTGGAACTGATCAAACAAAGCGGCCTATATGCTTCAATGAAGGTTCCTTTTCCTTTTGAAAAGCATGACCCCAATATAATAGGTGCCATCCCTGAAGTTCAATCCTCCGATCTGGACATTCGCTGGGCGCTGCTCATTCACGGATGCGGAATCTTGGTTGATGAGGCGGACAAGCTGTTGCGAGAGTGGACCTTTTCTAATAGACGGAGGGAAACGATTCTTGGATTGCTTAAATTTCAGGAGCGCTGGTTCAATGATGTTAGAGGTATTGAGCCGGATTCGGACCGTCAATTATGGATAAACCTGGTACTTGAGCTTGGTACAGAAATCGCTGAACAATGGCTCTGTATGCAGGAGGCTGTGCAAAGAGCCGGGCAACAGATCAACGCAGATGTATCTGTTGAACAAGCCCGCCATTGGCTGAATGCGATGAACGTTAGAAGTCTGAAGGATCTGCAAGTAACGGGTACTGAGCTTCTGCAAGCATTAGAGCGTCGCGGTGGTCCATGGATGGGGAAGGTGCTGCAGCAGCTGCTTGTAAAGACAGCTGCCGGTTTTCTTCCCAATGACAAAGACAATTTGATTGAAGAAGCAAAGCGGGTGATGAACCATGAAGAAGAATGAGACGTTAACGCTGCTGGATATATTTCTGGAGCAGTCCGGACAGTTTCTGTCCGGTGAGGAAATCAGCAGGCGCTTAAACATCAGCCGGACAGCTGTGTGGAAACAGATTAATAAGCTTCGAAGTGCTGGTTATGAATTTGAGGCGTTGCCGCGTCTGGGATATCGAATGACAGAGAAGCCGGAACCACTTGATCCGGCTGTGTTGTCAGCATGTTTGACCAACCGTTCATTTGGTCATCAGATCGAAATTCTACGGTCAACTACGTCTACTCAAGAAGATGCTCGCCGACTTGCCGAGGAGGGTGCTCCTGAGGGAACGCTGGTTATTGCTGAGGAACAGACCGGTGGGCGAGGACGTATGGGGAAGAAGTTTTATTCACCATTCGGCAAAGGAATATGGATGAGCTTAATCTTGCGCCCGACACAGCCGCTCCATCTGACGCAGCAATTGACGCTGTTAGCGGGTGTTGCTGTCCGTAGAGCAATCCATAAGACAACAGGTCTGGAAGCCGGAATCAAGTGGCCGAATGACCTGCTCATTGACGGCAAGAAGATATGCGGAATTCTGCTGGAGTCCGCCACCGAGGATGACGTTGTCAGATACTGTATTGCAGGAATTGGCATCAGCGTAAATCTTAAGGAAGAGGATTACCCGGATGAGTTGAAGACGATTGCGACGTCGCTTCGTATGGTCTCTGGTCATAATATTAACCGAAATGAATTGATCTGTTCGATTCTGAATGAAATGGAGTCTCTATACGGACTATATAACGAGCAAGGCTTTGAGCCCATCGCATCGCTGTGGGAAGCATCTTCCGTTACGATGAACCGTGAAGTCAGAGTCCAATCTTCAAGGGGCGTAATGAACGGAACGGCTGCTGGTTTACATCCTTCTGGAGCATTACTTGTAAGAAATGGGGACGGGGAATTGATTCCTGTTTTTTCAGGTGATATTAAGCTGCTGAAGTAAATGAAACAAGGTGAAAAAAATAAAAAGATTTGTTATACTGTGTTCAGAGGCGGTATCTTCTACGGGAAGAACTGCACTCTGGGGACAGAATTGAACTTTAAGGAACACCTTCATAACTGCTTTTGCCGGTTACGTTGGATTCTGCTCTGAGCCGAAAGGACCGAGACAGAAGGGACGATCGCGAGTGACTCTTTTTTGCCTTTCGGACTTTTTAGCGTACTTTTGCTAAAAGGTTTTTTTGTTGTGTTATACACTAAGTGAAAGGGGCTTGTGTCACATGCCAGGCAAACAACCATTAAACATTGTTAAAATGAAAAAAATGAAAAGTGAGGGCGTACCAATCAGTATGCTGACCGCATACGATTACCCTTCCGCTCAGCTCGCTGAAGAAGCTGGAGTTGATATGATTTTGGTCGGTGATTCCTTAGGCAATGTCGTCTTGGGATTTAACTCAACCATTCCCGTTACGATCGATGATATGGTTTATCACACTCGTGCGGTTGCACGCGGAGCAGAGGATACGTTTATCGTTGCGGATCTGCCGTTTATGACCTATCATGGCAGTTTGGATGAGACACTTCGAAATGTTCGCCGATTAATGCAAGAGGGCCACGCCCATGCGGTTAAGATGGAAGGCGGTGCCGAGATTGCTGATACTGTCAAGCGAATCGTACAGGCTGGCGTACCTGTTCTAGGACATATTGGACTTACTCCGCAGTCAGTAAACCAAATTGGGGGATATCGAGTTCAAGGCAAGGACACTGCTGATGCCGAACGACTGATGAATGATGCCAAGGCGTTGGAAGCCGCTGGAGCTTTTGCCGTAGTGCTAGAGCTGGTAACTGAGGAAGCGACTGCTGATATTAGTAAGGCGTTGTCCATTCCAACTATAGGTATCGGAGCAGGCCGTTATTGTGACGGTCAAGTGCTTGTATACCATGATGTGCTTAAATATACTTCTTCCTATAGAGAAAAAAGATTTGTCAAAACATATGCAGATGTCGGCACGCTGATTCGTGAAGGCATTTCTCAATATGTAAAGGAAGTGAAGGAGCGCTCTTTTCCTGCTGAGGAGCATGTCTTTTCAGCTCAGGGTACGCATAAGCCATCCTCATCCCTTTATGGAAACGAAAAAGAAAAGGTGACTTCAAGATGAAAGTAATTCGGACGATTGAGGAGCTGCGTGTAGAAATTAGACATCGCCGCAGCACGGTTTCAGGCCCTGTGGGGCTTATTCCGACCATGGGATTTCTCCACGAGGGCCATGGCAGTCTGATGCAGCGAGCTCGTGGAATGACGGGTACCGTTGTGCTGAGTATTTTTGTAAACCCAATCCAGTTTGGGCCAGGTGAAGACTTTGAAACTTACCCAAGAGATGAGAAGAGAGACCTCGCTGTCGCTGAATCTAAAGGGGTAGACATTGTCTTTATACCGGAGGTACAAGAAATGTACCCTCAGCCGATAAAAACGAAAGTGGCGGTATCTGAGCTGACTTCTCTCTTGTGTGGGGCATCTCGTCCTGGACATTTTGATGGTGTGACAACCGTCGTGAATAAGCTCTTTAATATCGTGAAACCTGATTTTGCCTTTTTCGGGATGAAGGATGCACAGCAGGTTGCCGTACTTGAACAGATGGTCCGTGACTTGAATATGGACGTCACCATCGTACCGTGCCCGATAGTCCGGGAGGAGGATGGCCTCGCCCTCAGTTCCCGCAACGTGTATCTAAATGCAGAAGAAAGGGAACAGGCGTTGGTGTTATCCAGATCACTGAATATAGCTTTGGAACAACTGGAGAACGGAGTCACAGCTACTGCTGGTGAGGTACGCAGATTGCTCACGGAGGTTATCTCCGGGGCGCCGATGGCGAAGATAGATTATGCTGAGGTACTTACATTTCCTGAACTGATGCCGATTGATAATGAAGCAAGGCTTGCCGAAACAGGTAATGACTGTATACTGGCGCTTGCTGTTCGTTTTGGCAAGACCCGCTTAATCGATAATGCACTATTCCAAACGAAAGAGGGTAATCCTCATGTTTAGAACAATGATGAAATCTAAAATTCACCGTGCAACCGTAACTGAAGCCAATCTTAATTATGTTGGCAGCATTACCATTGACGAGGATTTAATGGAAGCCGCTGATCTGCTTGAGAATGAAAAAGTACAGATTGTGAACAATAATAACGGTGCGCGTCTTGAAACGTATGTCATTACAGGCCAGCGCGGAAGTGGTGTGATCTGCCTGAACGGTGCGGCTGCACGACTGGTTCAACCAGGTGACAATGTCATTATTATTTCTTATGCGATGATGTCAAAAGAGGAATATGAGAACCATAAACCGACAGTTGTTATTGTAGACGGCGGCAACAAGCCGATTATTACCGAGCACCGTGAGATTCATGCAACGATTCGATAAAGTCGTTCACTCCAAAATGTAACGCTTGTTTCGGGAATGAAAACATCAGCTTTAACAAAAAATGAACTCAGGTCGACGAACTGATCTCATTTTTTCTAAGGGTGGGATGCACTCCATGTTTCAACATGTATTCGACGAAATGAACGACATGTTAGATGAAATTGTGAAGCATTACCCTTCTGCACATGGTCCCAAGAAACAGGCGCTGATTCATAACTGGAATATGTTGAAGAGTATGAGTGAAGGTATCATTGATGAATGGCTTCGGTTTGAAGAGAAGATGGCTATTTTCCGTGAGAGTGCAGCTTCATCACCGGTTTTTCCGCCGACCGAATCACCGGAAATGCAGCTGGATGCTTTCATACGCGGCCAAGGATACTACAAACTCCTTATGTTCAGACCTGCTCTGACCCAATTTACGGTTGCTGCTGCCATATATCCGGAAAGCTTGCTGATACGGCTCTATACGGCCATGGCTCATCTGCATTTGGGTGAGACGGTGGAGGCTTCAGGTTATCTGCTGTCGATTCTCCCGCTGGCGGATGACAAGAGATTACAGGCCATGATTTATAACGCTCTAGGCTGCATACAGGTCATTAACGGACGAACAGACAAAGCTCGGGATTATTTCACGCTTGCGATACAGAGTGACCCGACTCTTCCCGATCCGCTGATTAATCTGGAGGTTTGCCACAAGAATCGCGGGGAACTGCAGTATGGGAGTCAATTGATTTCGTTGTTATGAATATCAGTCTGTAGAAGCGATGCCCGCTCGAAGCGCCGAGTCTGTGGCATCGTCTTTTTTATGTCCATAATGTTCAAACGGCGTTACATCTGTTATGCTGTTATTTAGACTGGAATGAAAGGGATTTATACGAACATGAAATTTGCCGTATTGGATTTTGAAACTACGGGCAACCAGTCAGCCGATGAAATCATTCAAGTGGGGCTGGCCATCATCGATGAAGATCGCAGCATTTCCCGAGTGTACGGCTCTTATGTCAATCCCGGGATTCCGATTCCACCGTTTATTACAGGTTTGACAGGTATTTCGGATCAAGATGTAGCTGAAGCACCCTCCCTTGAGGAGATGATGATGGAACTGGTACCTATGCTCGATGATGTTGTACTTGTGGGGCATAATGTAGCCTTTGATTTTAATTTTTTGCAAAATGCACTCGACCGTTGCGGTTATTTACCTTTCAGCGGGCGGATACTCGATACGATACATTTTTTGAAAATATGCTTTCCATCACTGACATCGTATCAGCTGGGGATGGTGTCCTCCTATTTCGGCCTGGAGCATGACCGCCCACACCAAGCGGACAGCGATGCGCTTGCTACCGCCTATGCGCTGCTGAAATGTCTGGAAGAGCTTGATCAGCTTCCGCTGCTTACGATACAGCGTTTGAGCGATCTTTTTGCGGTTGAGGACAGTGATTTGAGCTGGTTCTTCGATGGAATGCGGGCTGATAAGGAAAATCAGGCGATTCAGGATCCGGACAACTACACGTATTTTCGTCAATTTGCTCTGGCGATCGAGGACTGGACCGATATGACACCTGCACGAGATGAAGAAGAGGTTAATCCGCTAGCCGAGCTATCCTTTGAGCAGTATATGAGCCAGGTACGTAATAATTTACGTGAGATACTTCCTCAATATGAAAGTCGGGATGCCCAGGACATTATGTTCGAGGAGGTCATGAAGGCACTAGAGGATGACAAGCATCTCCTGATTGAGGCTGGGACCGGTACAGGGAAATCACTTGGATACTTGCTACCTTCCATATACCAAAGTGTGAAACAGGAACAGAAGGTAATGGTCAGCACGCATACAATCAACCTTCAGGAACAGCTTCGTGAACGGGATATCCCGCTACTCACTAAGATAGTCCCGTTTCCATTTAAAGCCGCCGTCTTCAAAGGGAGACAGCATTATTTGTGTTTGAGAAAATTTGAACATAAAATAAATAGAAGAGATTTCAACACACCTAAAGAGGATATCATCATTGCAGCCCAAATGATCATATGGCTGACACAGACAGAAACCGGGGATGATGAGGAACTGAACCTTGGTGGACGCGGTGGGGACTTCTGGGAAACGGTATCTAGCGATTCCGATTCTTGCTTGGGACGGGCTTGCCCATGGTTCCGAAAGTGTTTCTACCACCGTGCGAAGCATGAAGCGGGTATTGCGGATGTGGTTATTACGAACCATTCCAAATTGTTTACCGATGTAAAAGCGAATCATCAGCTGTTGCCGTCGTATGAGCGGTTGGTCATTGATGAGGCTCATCACTTGGAAGATGTGGCGGGGAAGCATCTCGGGCTCCATATGAAGTATTTTACGGTGATACACACACTTACACGTCTCTACAAGGACAGCCGGAATGGACAGTTGCCAGCACTCCGTCAACTGCTTCAAACGTCGGCGCACGAAAAGGCGGGGGAATGGACAGTAGTCATTGACCGGCTATACCCTGATCTAATTACTGTCAAGGAGAGCTGGGACCGGCTCAGTGACCTTCTGTTCGGACTTCTTCCTGAACGCGGAGATGCTTCTGCGGGGGATGCAGGACAATTTACGCTTCGACTGTCACCATCCAAGAAGCCAAAAGACTGGGAAAGCTTAACGGAGTTAGAGAATCAGATTCACGTCACCTTGGGAGACGTCGTTCGCAAAGGAGATATGCTAACATCTGAAGTTCGGGAAGAACTGAATGATTATGGAGCAGATAGTTTAATTACGGATATTAACGGCCTCTTTAAGGACTTGGCTGCGCACCGGGAGAATCTGAAATTTTTCATGACTCTGAACGATGAAGGCGTGGTTTACTGGATGGAGGCGAACGGTAATTTCCGCAGTAAATCGCTGCAGATGTTTGCTGTGCCAGTTGATGTGAGCGGGCAGTTGAAAGAGCTGTTCTTCGATAAAAAAAGAAGTATCATCCTCACTTCTGCAACTCTATCTGTAGATAAATCGTTTCAGTATATGATCGATAATCTTGGGCTGCAGGATGCTTCAGATCAGGGGCAGCTGAATACCGTGCAGCTTCCGTCACCGTTTAATTACCGTGAGCAAGCATTGTTATTAATTCCAAGGGACTTCCCAAGCGTTAAGGGGACCATGGGAGATCAGAACTTTGTGAGTACACTCGTTCAATCACTTGCAGATGCCGCTAAAGCGACTCATGGACGAATGTTGGTGCTGTTTACCTCGTACCGTATGCTGCGCCAGGTGTATGATCCGCTCAAGGAAGTTCTGTCATCCAGTGATATATCCGTACTAGGACAAGGGATGGATGGATCAAGCCGAACCAAGCTGATCCGAAGGTTTCAGGACAGCAGCGCATCGGTGCTGCTTGGGACAAGCTCATTCTGGGAAGGGGTCGATATTCCGGGAGAAGCGCTGACATGCCTGGCTATCGTAAGGCTACCGTTTCAACCGCCTAACCATCCCCTTGTCGAAGCGAAGAGCGAGCTACTGCAGCAGCAGAAGAAAAATCCGTTCATGAAACTATCCGTACCTCAAGCGGTTATTCGCTTTAAGCAGGGTTTCGGGCGTCTTGTGCGAACAGCTCAAGACAAGGGTATTGTGATTGTTTATGATACCCGTGTGATTGAATCTTATTACGGAAAATACTTTTTATATTCACTGCCTGGCCCGAAAATGGAACATATGCGGACAGAGCAGATGGTTCCCCGCATTGCGGAATGGCTTCATGGGGACGAGGCGATACAATAAGAATTTAAGTTATTTATTTTGAGTTTATCATTAGGGGGAGCATGCATGAAATCGGATAAAATTTCGGAGGCCGTGGTTCGCAGACTGCCCGTATATTTACGCTATCTGAACGAACTTCATCTTCGTGAGGTTGCGACGGTGTCCTCACAGGAGCTTGGACAGAAGCTCGACCTAAATCCGGCGCAAATCCGCAAGGATCTTGCCTATTTTGGAGATTTTGGCAGAAAAGGGATAGGTTATGACGTCTCTTATTTGATCGAGAAAATCCGTCATATTCTTAAACTGGACCAGCAAATTAATGTAGTGCTTGTGGGTGCTGGTAATCTTGGACACGCCCTTTCCAATTACAACGCTTTTTTGAAAGATAATATGAAGATTGTAGCTATATTCGATGCATATACTCCCAAAGTCGGCACTAAAATCAACAATTTAGTCGTTCAGTCGATGGAAGAATTGACGGCGACTATTAAGGAGTTCGGAATCCGGATCGGGATTATTACCGTTCCTGATGTCGAAGCACAAGATGTGGCGGATAAACTGATCTCATCCGGTATTGAAGCGATTCTGAATTTTGCGCCAACGATCTTGAAAGCTCCTCCGCACATCCGGATTCATACAGCTGACTTCACGACGGATTTGCAGAGTCTGGCTTATTATTTGGATAACGGAAAGGAAGATGCCGATCATGACGAAGCGTAAATGGATGATTAAAAACGGAACCTTTGCTGTGCTTCAGAACGAAAAGCCGGTTCTGCGCGGATATATGGTCATCGAAGACGATCTCATTACCTATATCGGTGAAGAACAACCGAAGGTTGAGGAAAATACGGAGATTATCGACGGCACACATCTGTTTTTCATGCCTGGTCTTATGAATACGCATGGTCATACGGCTATGTCGCTTCTTCGTGGGTACGGGGATGATCTGGCACTTCAGGTATGGCTGCAGGAGAAAATGTGGCCGATGGAAGCGAAGTTTACAGCTGATGATGTATATTGGGGTACCTCGCTGTCTGTGATCGAAATGCTGAAAGGCGGCACGACGACCTTCCTCGATATGTATGATCATATGGATCAGGTAGCAGCCGTGACTGAGCAGTCCGGTATGCGTGGGGTACTTACTCGCGGTGTAATCGGTTTGTGTCCTCCAGATGTTCAGAATCACAAGCTGAAGGAGGCTACAGCATTTGCGAAGGACTGGCACGGTAAAGCCGATGGACGTATCACAACGATGATTTCGCCTCATGCGCCTTACACATGTCCTCCGGATTACATCGAAAAGTTTGTGCAGACTGCTTACGATCTAGATTTGCCAATTCACACCCATATGTCAGAAACAGTAACTGAAGTCGAGCAGAATGTTCGGGATTACGGGTTGCGGCCAGTAGCTCATCTTCAAAAACTTGGCGTCTTCACACGTCCGACGCTTGTTGCGCATGCTGTTCATTTAACGGATGAAGAGATTGAGATTTTGGCGGCTCATAAGGTAGCGGTATCCCACAATCCGGGAAGCAACCTGAAGCTGGCAAGCGGTGTCGCCCGGGTACCGGAACTGCTTAAAGCGGGAGTTACCGTATCACTGGGTACTGATGGTCCTGCGAGCAACAACAATTTGGATATGTTTGAGGAAATGAGACTAGCTGCTCTTATTCATAAGGGTGTCAGTGGCGATCCGACAGCAGTCCCTGCTGTTGAAGCACTTCGTATGGGAACAGAATACGGAGCGAAATCATTATTCTTAGACGGTGTTGGGACGCTGGCTCCCGGCATGAAAGCGGACTTTATCGCGTTAAATACCGATCAGGCACATTTTCTGCCTCATACGGACTTTATCTCGCATGCGGTTTATTCAGCGAGTGCCAAGGACGTGGAGCATGTGTGGGTAAATGGTAAGCAGGTTGTCAAAAACGGAGTTTGCCTTACATTGGATGAAGAAAAGATTCGCCGTGAAGCCCAAAGTGCGTTCGAGCGGCTGTTGACCCTTTAGGGAATAACAAGGGAGCGAGGAACGCAGATTGAAGAAAAAAACGAAGTGGATACTTCTCAGCATTTCCGGTTTTCTGCTCATATTACTGTTTATTCAGATTTATTATTCAAATGTAATGTCTGGTAAATGGTCGGAAGAGAACGCGGCCATCAAGGCGGCTCAGCAATATGGCGGTTTGATGAAGAAAGACAAAACTTATAAATCGGTATGGGATAAAGACAGCATTTACTGGGTCGTTACCGGTAAGGATACGGAAAACCAGGATATCATCGTTTGGGTGAAGTTTACGGAAGAGAATAAACCACTGGATGGAGCCAAAGCTGTACACAGCGAACCTCTGAGCGGTGGTATGTCGGAAGCTCAAATGCGTAATCAGATCAAGAGTGACCTGCCTGGTTCGGTAATCGAAAGGCTTGTTCTAGGTATGTATGAAGGAGAATACGCATGGCATCTGTCATACCATCAGAACAATGAGACGAAATACCGGTTTTATCGGTTTCAGGATGGAAGTCAGATCGGTGAAGACATTATTCTACCCAATCAATAACAAAATTTAACACTCCATCAAAAGGTGGAGTGTTAAATGACAAGATTTTGTGTAAGCGTTTACATAAAATATTAATAAAATAGTTTTAAATATTTTCACAGACTTGAATGAAAAAAGTATATAAGATGTGATATACTCTTATTTGTATTAAAGAGGCGGATTTGTGTGTGTGGATATATGCAATATTGATATATCGACCTTGATACATCAATAATATACATCATATAACAAGGAGGAAATACATTGAAACTACGCATTGTTCCTGTCGTTCTGACAGTCGTTATATCGGCATCGGTGCTTTTTGGCGGTTGGTTTCTGTATCGACAAATGGCTCTTCAGAATCCACTGGCCAATGTGGTATCACAGTATGATGGTGTGATAAGCTCTCAAATAGATATTAAACAGGATACAGTCACTTTGAAACTTGATTTAGAACCAGAAACGAATTTACGGGGTCTGGTCGAACATATAAACAAGGAAGGTAAGTCGGTTGTCGGTAAACGTACATTGAAGCTTGAGGTGGAAGATCACTCGTCCGAGCAGCTGAACCAATGGTGGGATGAGGCTATGTTATCAGTAGCCGAAGCGATGGATAACAAGCAGTACACCGATATACAGTCATCTTTGGATGAACTGGCAAAAAACTCACCTACGTTGAAAGCAAACGCTCAAATTGATGACCAGAACGTATATGTAAGTTTATCCGACGGCAAGTCAGGTAAGTTCATAATTCTACCACGCCAACCCGGCAAAATGGAGGTGTGGAACCATGCCTAAGTGGTCCAAGGAAGTATTGATTGGCTTCATCCCTGTGCTGTTCGTATTCCTTGCATTCATTGGCATGAATGTTGTTCCAATCCTTATTGCAGCCATGCTTGTAGGAGTTCTTCTCTTTATAGCCAAGATGAAGGGCGGAATAGCTGTAGGTGCAGGTGGTGAACGTAAACGGAAAAAGGGTAATATGGCAAAGCTGACCTTTGAAGAAATCGGAGGGCAGGATAACGCGAAGCAGGAGCTGCGTGAGGCGCTTGATTTTCTAATCCGTCATGAAGAGATCAAAAAATTCGGAATTCGCCCATTGAAAGGCATTTTGCTGACAGGGCCTCCGGGAACAGGTAAGACACTGATGGCTAAGGCGGCAGCACATTACACAAACTCGGTATTTGTTGCTGCTTCGGGCAGTGAATTTGTTGAAATGTATGTAGGTGTCGGTGCTGGCCGTATCAGGGACCTGTTTAAAGATGCCCGCACCCGCGCAGCCAAAGAAAACAAGCAGAGCGCGATTATTTTTATCGATGAGATTGATGTGATCGGCGGCAAGCGTGAAGGCGGGCAGCAGCGAGAGTATGATCAGACATTGAACCAGTTGTTAACTGAAATGGACGGTATCTTTACGACGGATGCACCGCGTATTCTTGTTATAGCAGCAACGAACCGGAAAGAGATGCTTGATAGCGCACTTCTTCGCCCTGGACGATTTGACCGCCATATTCAAGTTGATCTTCCGGACAAAAAAGGACGCGCACACATCTTAAATCTACATGCGGGTAATAAACCGCTAGATGCGGACGTTGATTTGGAAAAAATTGCGGAGGAAGCATATGGTTTTTCAGGTGCCCAGCTTGAAAGTGTTATGAATGAAGCCGCCATTTACACCATGCGTGAAAATGAGGAATTTATCTCACAGCGTCACTTGTCTATGGCAATCGATAAGGTAATGATGGGTGAACGTTCTGACCGTGAGTCCAACATTGAGGAGAAAAAGAGAGTGGCGATTCACGAGCTTGGACATGCTATTATGGCTGAGCGTGTTCGTCCAGGAAGTGTGAAGCAGGTTGCTCTCAGTCCGCGGGGGAAAGCGCTCGGTTATGTCCGCCACAACCCTCAGCAGGAGCAATATCTGTACACCAAATCGTTCCTGGAAGAGCAGATCATGATTGCTCTTGGAGGGGCAGCGGCCGAAGAAATTTATTACGGCGGACGCAGTACAGGCTCCAGTAATGACTTTGAGCAGTCTCTCAATATTGTTGAGACAATGATGAAGTCAGGATTGACATCTTTGGGTATTATTAACATGAATATGGTAACAACTGAAGAGCTGATGAGAGAGAATAATCTGATTTTGGAAGACTTGATGAACCGAACGAAACATTTGTTAGAACAAAGTCGTGCTATATTCGATAACTCTCTTGATATCCTGATGAGAGAGGAAATACTATCAGGAGAGCAATTCAGATGTCAATTTCGTGAAAATGCCCTTTTACCAGCATAAATTGTTATGCTGGTTATTTTTTTTTACTTTTTCGTCGTGCTAAGATATTATTATACTTTGTGCCTTTCTAAATGTATTTTTCGACAAAGACGGGTACAATAGAGTATAGAGATAAGGAAAGGGTGGAGCACAACTATGTACTTCAAAAAAATCGGCGTCGTTGGCGGCGGGACGATGGGACAAGGCATTGCCGAAATGCTGGCAGCCAAAGGACTCGACGTTATGCTGGTAGAGAAAACCCCCGAGAAACTGGAATATTCATACGGAATGATTGAGACAAGTCTCGACAAGCAGCTCGAGAGATGGGGTATTACGAAAGCGGAGAAGAAACTTATTCTAGGCCGTATTCAAAAAGTAACTCATTTTGCTGAACTAAGTGCCTGCGATATGGTGATAGAGACAATTACGGAGGACTTGGAAGCCAAGAAGCAGGTGTTCGCGCAGCTTGACCAAGTATGTCCTAGCAATATTATATTAGCAAGTAACACCTCCTCGCTTAGCTTGACGGAGCTTGCAAGTTCCACGATGTACCCTGAGCGGGTTATTGGTATGCACTTTATTCATCCAGTTTCAAAAGTTGATCTGGTAGAAATTATCCGTGGACTGAAAACTTCTGACAACACATTCACTGAGACAAAGCGTTTTGTAGAGGAAATCTCGGATAAAAAAGGAATCATGGTTTACGAATCTCCAGGTTTTGTATCAAGTCGTATGATTTGTCTTATGATCAACGAAGCGCTGCACCTCCTTCAAGAGGGTGTTGCTTCCGCAGAGGACATCGACGATGCAATGAGAATCGGATACAGCTTCCAGTATGGCCCGCTCGAAATGGCTGACCGTTTCGGACTTGATTCTGTATTGGCAGCTTTGGAGCGTATGTTCCGTGAATTTGGCGAGCTTAAATACCGTCCATCCATCGTGTTGAAAAAGATGGTTCGTGCCGGTCATCTCGGCGTGAAGACGGAAGAAGGCTTTTTCAAGTACGACAAGGATGGTGACCGGATATGAATATTCTCGTAATCAACGCGGGCAGTTCCTCGCTTAAATATCAGTTATATAACATGACGGATGAATCCGTTTTGGCAAAAGGTCTTGTAGAACGTATTGGTATGGATTCCTCCATACTGACTCACAAACCGACTGGCAAGCAGGAAGTGACGGAAGTGAGTGAAATTCTGGAGCATACAACGGCAATCCGGAAAGTGCTTGGTATGCTGACTCATAAGGAGCATGGTGTCATTTCTTCGATAGAAGAAATTCAAGCAGTAGGCCACCGTGTCGTACATGGCGGTGAATACTTCAAAGAGTCGGCGCTTGTTGACGGTCCGGCTAAAGCAGAAATCCGTCGTCTGTTCGATCTTGCACCGCTGCATAACCCTGCATCCATGATGGGTATCAAAGCGACTGAATTGAATATGCCGGGTGTTCCTCAGGTTGTTGTATTTGATACGGCATTCCATCAGACCATGCCGGAAAAATCTTATCTGTACGCTATTCCAAGAGTTCTTTATAATAAATATAAAGTCCGCCGTTACGGCGCTCACGGAACGTCCCATGAATACGTGAGTCAAACCGCTGCCGAATTCCTGACCCGTCCGATTGAAGATCTGAAAATCATCACTTGCCATATTGGTAACGGTGCTTCCATAACTGCAGTACAGAACGGCAACTCTATGGATACATCGATGGGGATGACGCCGCTGGAAGGTTTGATGATGGGTACACGGAGCGGAGATTTGGATCCTGCCATCGTGCCTTACGTGATGAATAAGGAAGAACTAACAGTTAACGAAGTGAATTCGATGCTGAACAAGCACAGCGGACTGCTTGCGATTTCCGGTATCAGCAGTGACATGCGGGAAATTACGGATGGTATGGAGAAGGGCGAGCCTAACTCTACACTCGCATTTGAGATGTATGAATACCGTGTACGCAAATATATCGGATCATACGCGGCAGCTATGAACGGAGTGGACGTTATTGTATTCACAGCCGGTGTCGGTGAAAATTCCGTGGTACTGCGCCAGAAAATATTGGAGCAACTGACTTTCCTCGGTGTGGAGCTGGATGAGGAATTAAACAAGGTGCGCTCTGGAGATCCGCGCCGTATTTCCACGAAGAATTCCAAAGTGGAAGTGCTCGTTATCCCAACCAACGAGGAATTGGTTATCGCACGAGATACTCACCGCATCGTGCAAGCGGCAAATAGTAAAGAGTAGTTAAGGGAGAGATTAATGCATGACCACGAAATGTGTGATTCGTCAAGTCAGCCAGCACGTCGGAGAGACAGTGACCATTGGCGCATGGATTAACAACAAACGTTCCAGCGGGAAAATTCAGTTTCTTCAGCTTCGTGACGGGACGGGCTATATTCAGGGCGTCGTGGTAAAAAGCGAAGTGCCGGAGCAGGTATGGGATGATGCAAAGAGTCTGACGCAAGAAAGCTCTTTGTATGTTACAGGTATTATCCGTGAAGAGCCCCGCAGCCAATCTGGTTATGAAATGACGGTAACGGGTGTTGAAATCATTCATCTGACTGAAAATTACCCGATTACTCCGAAAGAACATGGTGTCGATTTTTTGATGGATCACCGCCATTTATGGCTTCGTTCGCAGAAACAGCGTGCGATTATGGTTATCCGTGCTGAAATTATTCGTGCGATTCAGGATTTCTTCGACATGAACGGATTCACGCTGGTTGATCCGCCGATTCTTACGCCAACATCTGCGGAAGGGACAACGAACCTTTTCCATACGAAATATTTTGAAGAGGATGCTTACCTGACGCAAAGCGGTCAGCTTTACATGGAGGCTGCTGCTATGGCGCTCGGTAAGGTTTACTCTTTTGGACCGACCTTCCGTGCAGAAAAATCCAAAACCCGTCGTCACCTGATCGAGTTCTGGATGATTGAGCCGGAAATGGCGTTTACGGATCACGAGGAGAGTCTTCGTGTTCAAGAGCAGTTCATTAGCCATGTTGTGCAATCTGTCGTGAAGAACTGCCGTCAGGAGCTGGAAGCGGTGGGACGCGATATTTCCAAGCTGGAGGCTATCCAGGCACCGTTCCCGCGCATTACGTATGATGAGGCGATTGAATTCTTGCAATCCGAGGGCCATGATATCCCTTGGGGCGAAGATTTTGGTGCACCACATGAGACAGCAATCGCAGAGAAATACGAAAAACCTGTGTTTATTACACATTATCCTGCCAGCATTAAGGCATTTTACATGAAGCCGGATCCGAATCGTTCGGAAGTGGTTCTATGTGCTGACATGATCGCACCTGAAGGCTATGGTGAGATTATTGGTGGCTCGCAGCGTATCGATGATCCACAGCTTCTGGAAGAACGCTTTAAAGAGCATAGTCTGTCCATGGATACGTATCAGTGGTACATGGATCTCCGTAAATACGGAACGGTTCCTCATTCCGGCTTTGGTCTTGGACTGGAGCGTACGGTGGCTTGGATCTGCGGTCTGGATCATGTACGTGAAACCATTCCATTCCCTCGTACATTGTACCGGTTGTATCCGTAAGTGGTGAGAAAACCGATGAATCAAGCGAACGGTACCGGAGATTTTGTCTCCTGGGCAGCCGGTGCATCTGCAGGTATGAACCAGGGGATGACTGTAATCCCGTATGCACTGCTTCGATATTACCGTACGATCGGCTTGAACAGTAGTGAATGCATGCTGCTGATCCATTTGCTCGGGTTCCAGCAGGTGGAGCACAAAGGTTTCCCTTCTCTTGAAGAGCTGCAGCAGGTGACAGGGGCTACGACTGAAATGATAGCCATGATCTTGCAGAAGCTGATGAAAGAAGGACTGCTCGGTATTGACGAGCATGTCGACGAAGAACGGGGAATACAGTACGAACGTTATAACCTAAGTGGGTTATACGCGAAGCTCGGTCATTGCCTTGGCGAAGAGAGCAAAGGGGAGTCAGAAGGAGCGAAAGCTGCCGACAATTCCCGTAAAGGAAATAATTCAGCGGGCTTGGACACCTTCCGTTTCAACAAACCTGCTCCTTCCAATTCCGATCCCGTGGAGGAGGAACGAAATCTTTTTAGTATTTTTGAAAAAGAATTTGGCAGGCCGCTGTCCCCAATGGAGCTTGAAACGATCTCCGGCTGGGTAGATCAGGACCGCTATCCTGACGAGCTCATTCTGATGGCTCTGAAAGAGGCGGTGTTTGCGGGGAAGGTGCACTTCCGATACATTGACCGTATTCTGCTGGAATGGAGCAGAAACCGGGTACGTACTGCGCAGGACGCCAAAGCGTATACACAGAAATTCAGGAATATTGGCAGATAATTCAAGGGGGTGTCCCAAAAGGTCTATTGACCTGGGACGCCCCCTCTGTTGTGAAAAGAAAATAAAGTTATAGACTGACAATTAAAGTATTAGACTCAGAAAATATAGTTGTAGACTAAGCCAAGGTACTTTTGACTTAATCGCCATGTTCCACTGCAGCTTCTTCGTAATAATGGTGCTTAACGGCACTGTCCGACGGATCGTTCAGCAGCAAGCCTGGGCGTCACGGACAGCTTGTTTTGAAAGTTCAACATATATAGCTAAGAATCCCAGTCACGATAGTGACCTTGTCCCTGTATGAGTAGGAGTGTCAAAAAGTATGATACCTATGAAGACACCCTCAAAGACGTTAACGAATACATTCGCTATTACAACTACCGCTATACAGAGTGTTTGTGTGGCTTGCCACCTAACGAATACCGACGAGCTTCATAATGAAAAAACCTCAGCTGGGTTAACCGAGCTGAGGTTAATAAATTAACTTTTTTTGTTTTTTTCACTTTCTACTTGGCAGGGAGCACTTCATCTTTAGTTGCTACCACTGTTGGAGTCTTTAGATTCCGTTGACTTTCGCATCAGGTGCTTCGAATACCCCTCTAATTGAGACTAGAGTCGCACCTTACTTAACAATTGCGGGTTGACTGAAGTTTTGATCCTTACCGTTAATAATAACGGTAGCTTCTTCATAGTAAGGTCTCGCTTATGCTTTAATAACTTCAACCTTTTTATCCCCTGCTGTCTTCGCTACCTCTAACGTTGTTTTACCTTGGGCAGCGATTATCACGCCAGTAGCCAGCATAGAGACGATTAAAGCTGCGCTGAGGGCTGTGAAAATTTTCTTTCTATTGCGATTGACCATAACCATACCTCCGATATCTATTATGTAATAAGCGGCTCAAGACTATGACGAGCCGAGGGTGACTACATGACTGTGAAAAGGAGATAGTCCAACCTAAATTTACATGGTGTCCATCACCCAACACTATGTTCCGTTAATCAATATCAGTTATTACTTAGACTTCACTAATTAATTACAATATTTAACTTTTTTTGTTGGGTAATCCATCTGGTGATTGTATTATAACGTACTGACAATGATTGTAAAAGGATTTTTTCCTTGTGTTCAAATAAAATAAAGTATTAGACTCGGAAAATAAAGTTGTAGACTAAGCAAAGGCACCTTTGACTTCATCGTCATATTCCACTGCAACTGCTCAACACTCCTAGTGTAGATTTAAAATAAAGATTGATCATTTGTAATAAAGTCCGATAATTTGTAAAAAGATGATATAATTGCATTGACAAGATGGATTATGACAATTCAACAAACGGGCCATTTTGCGGAACAAGGATTAGAAATCACAGGGGAAAAAGAGTTAGCATTGGTGAATATTTTGTGTACCCTATTTTGAGAATAATGGAAATGATATTTGGAATGTTTTAGGCCATGTGTGAAAGTGGCTTGTCTTAGGAGAGGAGATAAAAAAATGATTGAATTACGAAAAATAACCGGGGATAACATAGATGAAGTAATAGCACTTGAAGTTGGAGAAAACCAGAAAGACTTTATAGAAACTACTAACCTCAGAAGCTTTGCAGACGCTCATATGTTGAACGCAGACGGGATACCAGCGACTCCCATTGCCATTTATGCCGATGGAGTTGCGGTCGGATTTTTGATGTATATTTATGATACGTTGGATCATGAATCATTTGAAAATGAAGTTTTTTACGGGAAGAAGAGCTATTTTATATGGCATATTATGATTGAAAAGAGTTATCAGGGGAAAGGATATGGCAAACTTGCCTTTGAAAAAATGTTGATGGATATTGAAAATATGCCATATGGGGAAGCAGAATATGTAGCCCTCTTTTATCGAACAAGTAATGTCAAAGCTAAAACATTATACGCTTCATTTGGTTTTGTAGATACAGGCATCATTCAGGATAATTCGATGTTGGCGATTAAAAATCTAGATGAGAAAATAACAGAATCCATAGTAGAATAGGATCTCTCGGAAAGAAATGTTAGCTATCAACGTCTCGACCCATAATAAACACAAATATCCAGAAGAAAAAACCGATTTTGTTAACTCTGTCTTAGCAAAAATATAATATTTATACCGCAATCGGGCGCGATTGTTTTAGAATTACTAGGTAGAAAATGATCAAACTTTATTAAAAAAATCGCATAGTATTTCACAAAGAATTAACCCGTTTTGATCAATCATTTTTCAAAACGAGTTCTTATCATTTAACTTAAAATATGGATTTTGGGGATATTTTAGATCAAACTTTATTCCAAACCAACACCTAGTGCTTGAGGGCACTGTCCGGTGGAACGATCGGCAGCATGCCGGTGCGCCGTGATCAGTTTGCGTAGTCTAACACTTTATTTTGATCTAACATCTGTCTGTTATGAGACGCTACGTGTACGAATCGCTCATCCAACCGCTCTTGGTCCCGAATTTCTCGAATTGTTTTTTAACTGAAGAAATTCGTCATCGTCATTATCGCTGTGCGAGTTTTGAAGCTGCCTGCTCAAACCCTCTTGTACGAAAGCGAGATTCGAGTCAGTCTCGCCCATAATCTAAATTAACAAACCCGGTACCGTATTGGTGCCGGGTTTATTATATACTGGGGAAAATAAGAAGTTAAATGAGCTTTTCTAAAGTGATATTTTTATATCGTGAAAGCGGAGCGTAGGAGTGGCCGCCGTTGTACAAAATAAGACATAGCATGTATAAATAAGGAAGGAAAAGCAGGGGGGAAGATGGTGTGAACGAAGCGGTACTAGTAATAGAAGATGAAGATAAAATTGCGCGTTTGCTCGAAATTGAGCTCGAATATGAGGGTTATCGTGTAGGAAAGGCCAGCAGTGGTACAGAAGGGCTTGAAGCTTATCGTTCCGGTAGCTGGGACTTGATCCTGCTCGATATTATGCTTCCGAATATGAGCGGAATCGAAGTGCTGCGCCGTATACGTCAGCAAAATGTAGTAATTCCCGTCATTTTACTTACGGCCAAGGACTCGGTAGAAGATAAAGTTTCCGGCCTTGATCTGGGGGCGAATGATTATGTGACCAAGCCGTTTCAGATCGAAGAGCTGCTGGCCCGTGTCCGGGCTGCCTTGCGACTTAGCCGTGCCGTTGAAGTAACCGCTCCATCCGGTTCTATACCGGATGAGGAGTGGCTAAGTGCTGCCGGACTGCGACTTAACGAGCAAACCAGGGAGGTCATTCGCGACGGTGATATGGTTGAACTGACACCTCGTGAATACGATCTGCTTACGTTTCTACTCAAGCATCAACGTCAGGTATTGACACGAGAACAGATTCTACAGGCGGTGTGGGGATATGATTATTACGGGGATACTAACGTTGTGGATGTGTATATCAGATATGTCCGTAAGAAGATTGACTATGGCCGGTCACCGGAGCTGATCCATACGGTGCGTGGTGTCGGATATGTCTTGAAGGAGCAGATATGAGGCTGAGAAGCAAAATTTATTTATATTCCTCAGTCTTGTTTTCGGTACTGCTCATTGCTGTGAACCTGTCGGTCTATATTCTGTTTGATCATATGTCTTTAAGTAACGAGATGGAACGGGTCGAAGCGGAAACGGAGTCGATTGTAAAGGGGGTACAGCGGTCCGCAGGCTCGATTCCGCCTGATGATTTACTTCGGGTGTATGCTCCGCTGGATGGAATGCTGCGCATTGTAAAACCGGACGGAACAAGCTCGCCTCCTGTAACGACATCTTCAGAACAGAAGTTAAGCGAACTGAAATACGTTTATGAAGTGGATCGAAAAACAGAACGCATTCGGGTAAATCAGACCGGTTATGTATGGGTCTCGGTCCCGGTGATCTGGCCAGATGGTGAAGTCGTTAACGTGCAGGTCGTGGAAAGTATGGCCGAAACGGAGAGTCGTCTCAAAATACTGCGCTCGGTCCTCATCGGGGTGACCCTGATTGCACTGATTCCCGCTATCTTGTCGAGCCGCATTCTGGCCGACCGGTTGATGAAGCCGATTACCTCGATGATCCGAACGATGAAGGACATCCTACGGAGCGGGCGTTTCAAACGGTTGAGTCTAGGAGGGCCGTCTAAAGATGAACTAACAGAGATGGGGGAAACGTTCAACCGGATGATCGATATGTTGGAGTCTAGTTTTGAACGCCAGGAGCGCTTTGTATCAGACGCTTCACATGAATTTAAGACACCGCTGACGATTATCGAGAGTTATGCCAGCCTGCTGAAGCGCCGGGGCCGGGAACGGCCGGAGCTTTTTGATGAGGCGGTTGAAGCTATTTTGTCTGAATCTGTCCGTATGCGTGAGATGACTGAACAATTGTTGATGCTAGCGAGAAAACCTGAGCAATGGAATGTAACTCTAGAAGCGGTCGATTTGGCAAAACTAGCGGAAGATTCGGTTCGTGCGTTTCGAAGTGCATATCATCAAGAAATATCATTAATAGCAGAGAAACCTCTCTGGCAGAATACAGATCCGAGCAAGCTCAAGCAGCTCTTGTTTATTCTGCTGGACAATGCACGTAAATACAGTGAAGCTGCCATTACGGTTAGTGTCGGCGGCAACCATCGCGAACAGTGGATTACGGTAACGGATAAGGGAATCGGGATTCCTAAAGAAGAGATGAACAAAGTGTTTGACCGATTTTACCGGATTGATCCAGCTCGGACGCGAATGTCAAGCGCAGGAGGTTCCGGACTGGGACTTTCTTTGGCAAAAGATATTGCGGGAGCTATTGGAGCGAGAATTGAACTAGAAAGTGAGGAAAATAGGGGGACGACTGCATCTGTTATTTTTCCGATAGATGGTGAACCTGGTCTCGTGAATAGACTTCCAGCTAAATCCCGGAGCTAGACAGCAGTTCTTCGTTTCTCATGAAATTCTCATCTTCCTTCGATATACTGGATGAACGGTAGTAATGACAAAGAGGTGATGTCGATGAAGTCACGACGACGCTGGGCATGGATTGCCGGGATTATCGCAGTTGCAGCTGCTGCGCTGCTGATGGTATGGTTGCCCTTCAGGTCCGAAGATCCGATGCTGACAGCACAAGCGGCGGAGCAGGCTGTGCTTGAACAATACCCGGGAAAAATTGAAGAAACCAAGCTTGAAAACGGATATTACGAGCTGCAGCTTCGCTCCGAGACGGGTCTTTACCATGTCGTCCTTGACGCCCGATTGGGTACGGTGGATTCTATTCGGCAGGTTGAAGTGACGGAGGAGAAGAAGCCGAAAACGCTTCAGAGCCGGGAGCAGGTGAAGGCAGCACTGCAGAAAAGGACAGATGGAAAAATTGATAAATTGGAACTCGTCCAACAAAAAGGTAAGCAGGTATATGAGGCAGTCATTAAGCAGAAGGACGGGAGCCGTCAGGAGGTTATTGTTGACCCCTATACAGGTGAGACGCTCTCAATCCGCAACATTCAACCTCAATCTAAACCTCCTGGTAAGGATGATAAAGACGACAAAACTGCTCAATTGCTGACAGAAGCAGAAGCATCCAAGCTTGCCCTTGCCAAAATTCCCGGTGTGGTGGATGATGTGGAGCTTCGCCGTAGAGACAGTGAAATACCTTATTATCTGATCGAAATCAATCTGAAAGACGGCCGGGAAGCGACAGTAGAGATCAATGCCATTTCAGGTGCAGTTCGTTCGGTAACTTGGGATGACGATGAACCAGATGATGATGATGAATAGTAAGCTGACTGTAGTTTTGGACTTTCTGTGAGTGTTCATACCGCTTTCTCATCAAATTCTAATGTTTCTCTTTCCAGTCTCTCATTCGTACAAGGTAATCTATAGGTGTAGACAACAATGAGAACTAGAATCTGAAGGAGGAACAAGATGATGTTGAATCGAAAGATGTGGATTGGTACGTTGTCCGCGGCGCTGCTGCTTGGAGGTACGGCGGTTGCTGCAAGCGGCACTGCAAATGGAGAAAGTGCAGACAGTAAGGCTGAAACTGGGAAGAGTTCCTATATTTCTGTAGCACAGGCTAAGAAAGCTGCGTTAAAGGTAGCGAATGGCCGTGTCGACGATGTGGATTTGGAACGAAAAAATGGTAAGGCATACTACGAAGTGGAAATTGAACGAGCAAAAGGCGATGTGGATGTGCATATCGATGCGGTGAGTGGAAAAGTGCTGGCTGTATTGGATAGGGAAATCGATAACGATGATGATGACGACTGGGATGATCAGAACAGCGCCAAACCTACAGATGTTAAGATTACATCTGAACAGGCATCTGCTATTGCAACCATGGCCGCAGGCGAAGGGAAAGTTATCAAAATCGAATTGGATGAGGACGACAATCGATACATCTATGAAGTTGAACTAAGAACTTCGAAGGGTGAAGCTGATGTGGACATCGATGCTGTGACAGGAAAAGTGCTGTCTGTCGATCATGACCATGACCATAACGATGACCATGACGATGAAGATTAATAACTTCATATCTTAAGAACTTTTTGCAGTTGAATGAATGTTTTATATATAGCTTGCCCAGATGTTTCAGGAGCAAGTGTAGCAGGAGGACCTTGAGGTGATGATTCCTTAGATAGGGATTAGATGCCTTTAGGTCTTTTTGTTGTATATTGTTCCATACTAATGAATTTGATATTATCAAAATTCCTATGGAGACGAAGAATCAGTTAGGTTATGATTTGTTGAGGAAGGAGATGGATGAGGGTGAATTATAAGGCAATTATTTTTGATTTGGACAACACACTGCTGGATTACGATCAGAGCGAGCAGAACTGCATGAAACAGGCGCTTGCTGATCACCGGCTGAATGATGACTTGGAGTGGGATGAATTCTGGACCGTCTTTGGACCGATCAATTTTAAATACTGGATGGACAGAAATTTGAACAATCATAAGATTCATCAGGTGCTGGAACATTCCTTTACGGATACGTTTCAAGCGTTGAAGCGGAAAAACACCGAACCGCAGGCCATTTCGAAAACATATTGGAATTTATTTTGCAGCACATGTCATTTGGAACCGAACGCAGATGCAATTTTGGAGTCACTCCACGGGCAATATAAATTAGGTGTGATTTCAAACGGGATAGGCGACGCGCAGAGACAGCGACTGAAAGTAGGGGAGCTTTATCAATATTTTGATGCGCTTATTATTTCGGACGAGGTCAACTGCTGGAAGCCGGATCACCGTATTTTTGAACATGCTCTTGAAGCGTTGGATGTCCGTGAGAACGAGGTATTATATATTGGTGATTCTTTGACCGACGATTATATGGGTGCGACCAATGCGGGAATAGACTTTTGTTTCTATAATGGACGGGGACTGACACTTCAAGGGGATCAGAACCCCAAGTACATGATTAACGATCTCATGGAAATTATGAAACTGTTGGAGAGTGGTGTGAAAGTATGATGAGATATCAAAATGTATTGTTCGATCTCGATGGAACCCTGACCGACCCCAAGATCGGAATTACAAAATCCGTTCAGTATGCTCTTGCCAAGTTCGGTATTCATGAGCCTGACCTGACTAAATTGGAGTTTTTTATTGGACCACCACTGCAGAACACTTTTATGGAAACCTATTCCTTCTCTTCGGACAAAGCCTGGAAAGCCGTAGAATATTATAGAGAATATTTTAGGGATCACGGGATATATGAAAATAAGCTGTATGGTGGAATGCTCGAAGTGCTTGAGCTTCTACGTTCCCAAGGTAGGACACTGTTTGTCGCTACGTCCAAGCCATCTGTATTTGCACATATGATCCTGTCCCACTTTCAAATGGATTCTTTCTTTACCTTTGTCAGCGGAGCTGAATTGGATGGAACACGTTCAGATAAGTCCGAGATCATTAAACATATAATAGATAATTATCGATTAGATCCATCGGATACCGTGATGATCGGGGACCGGAAGCATGATTTAATTGGAGCTCACAATAACAACGTACATTCCATCGCCGTCAGTTTCGGATATGGATCGGAAGAAGAGCTTATGGCCGCTGATCCAACTTATCTTATACATACTGTGCAGGAACTTTTACAGTCATTTAGCATGGTTGAGGTATAGTGGGATAAATAAAATTCCTGTTCGCATCATTACCAATACCGTATCCAAGTCACCTTGGGAGCTGTCTGGGCTGCTGGCTTTACAGGGGATACATATGCCCCCAGAACATATCATTAATCCTATATCTGTGCTGGATGAATATTTGAATACGCATCATATCCATACATTCTTCTTTGTCGGACCGGATACTTTTCAGAGTCAAATGAAGACAAGAACATCATCATATGAAACTCCTGAAGCTGTTATTTTGTGTGACTTTGAGTACATTGAAACCGACTACAAGCTGTTAAACCGCATATATCACTACTTGATTCAGGGCTCTGTCCTGATTACGACCAGCTATTCGGAATACTACTTATCAGACGGAGTAAGAAAGCTGGATACCGGTTCATTTACGAGAATGTTTGAACAGGTTTCGAGGCAAAAGGCAGCAGTGCTTGGAAAACCGTCTCGTACGATCTATGAGACAGCAGTAAAGCAGCTCGGTTGTCTACCTTCAGAAATAATCAGCGTTGGGGATGATATTCTGACCGATGTGCCTGGCGCTAAAGAAGCCGGACTGAAGCCTGTGCTGGTGCGTACGGGAAAATACAGACCTGAGGATGAACTAGGCAGCGATGATTGCGTCGTAGTTAATGATTTGTATGAGTTCATTGCGAGAATAGAAAATGCAACATTAAGCATTTAATTTAACAGAGGGGGTTGATCTAAAGTGTATTCATTATTTTTATACAATTGGCAGGTAAGGGATGAGTGGATTGACGTTCTACAGACACGATCGCATGAAGAGTTGACAGCAGAGCGAATCGGGGGAGTAGGATCTATCTTAAAAACCTTGTTTCATATCGTGGATGTTGAGTACAGCTGGCTGCGTGGAATTGAAGGTTATAACGACCCGGAACCTGTTTATGAGGAATATCCAACCTTACAGTCTGTTAAACTCCTATCGGATAAATACAGGGAAGATCTGAAGATCATCCTGCAATCTTTAACTGATGAAAAGGAACAAAGAGTGGTTAAAGTACATTGGAATGAGAAATCTTTTGTGTACGGTGAAATACTGCGCCATGCTGCAGCCCACGAAATTCATCATATGGGACAGCTCTCTGTTTGGGCGAAAGAGCTCGGTATGGAGCGAGTGTCAGCTAATTTTATTGGCAGGGGACTAGGGGCAAGCATATAAGGAAACTGAAAAATCAACACCCATTCCTTCATAGAAATGCTGTATTCTAAATGTTGACTATTTTGATTTTTTCTTCACATAGATGACTAAGTTTCTCTAATTCTAAGATTGTGTCTTCAATTTTAGCACCGCGAAAAGTCTTCCTTCGAAAATCTTGGTCCACTACTTGGTTCGGAACAATATCCGGCAGCTTGAGAATAATTTTTCCGATGCCAAACTTTCTCCTAATGAACTTACTCTACAGGTGGAAAATATGTATAAGGATGGGAAGAGTTCATGCGAACATACCTGCCGAAAAAAACGTGAATCTATATAGATTGAACTAAAGAAAATACCCACTACAAGAGCATGGAATAAATGAAAAGGCTCTGAAGTCGCTTTATGATATAACGTAATGGAATGAACTGATTTGATCGAAAATATTATCCATGCGGGGGCTTTTTGTTTTTTGTTACTATGAATGGTAAAGTGAAAGTTAGAGATTACAATTAAATGGAGGTCACACCATGTCAGGAATAGCCAAAAATTTAACGGATCTTATTGGAAATACTCCGTTACTTGAACTGTCCAACTTTAATGAAAGTCATCACCTGCAGGGCAAGGTGATTGCTAAATTAGAATATTTTAATCCGGCTGGAAGCGTGAAAGACCGGATTGGATTCGCGATGATCAAGGATGCAGAGGAGAAGGGCTTATTGAAACCCGATTCCGTCATTGTTGAACCGACAAGTGGCAATACGGGTGTCGGTCTCGCATTTGCCGCGGCTGCGCTCGGATATAAGTTGATTATCACGCTTCCAGAAAGCTTTAGTATGGAACGTAGAAAATTGCTGGCTGCTCTTGGAGCAGAGCTCGTGTTAACTCCCGCTAATGAGGGAATGGCAGGTGCCATTAGCCGCGCGGAGGAGATTGCTGCTTCCACACCAGGCTCATTTATTCCTCAACAGTTTAATAATCCGGCTAACCCAGCCGTTCACAGGAAGACTACAGCCGAAGAAATCTGGCGGGATACGAACGGCGAGGTGGATATTTTCGTAGCGGGGGTAGGTACTGGCGGAACGATATCAGGCGTAGGCGAAGTACTGAAGCAAAAGAACAGTAATGTAAAGATTGTTGCTGTAGAGCCTGCTGATTCACCGGTACTGTCCGGAGGACAGCGCGGTGCTCACCAGATTCAGGGGATAGGCGCGGGCTTTATCCCTGGTAACTTCAACAAGGAATTTGTTGATGAGATTGTAACGGTAACCAACAACCACGCGATTGAAACGGCAAGAGAACTTGCTAAATCCGAAGGATTGCTCGTAGGAATATCGTCCGGAGCAGCTGCTTATGCAGCCATGCAGCTCGCGAGCAAGCCTGAGAACAAGGATAAGAACATTGTTGTCCTCCTGCCCGACAGCGGAGAGCGTTACTTATCTACGAATCTTTACGAGGAAATATAGTTCATTACTACATGTTCTTAAGTTGAACAGAAAGAGCAGCTTCCGGCAGTGAAGCTGTTCTTTATTTTTGTCTAGTCATCTGAACAATTCTGTCCGAAGTTATGTTATTCTAAGTTATATATTTATGGTCAGAAGAGCGATTTCTCTATATCAATCGGTTGGTTTTGAAGTGGAGGGCGTCAAGAAGCATTCCATTGTCATTGATGGAGAATATATCGATGAATATTATATGTCGAAACTTCTTACCGTATAAAATCGTTCTAGATGGTAACCGATGAAGGAGATATATACAGACTTTCATTCTTAGAGGAACGTCGGATGACGTTCTTTTTTCATTTTTTAATAATTTTTTTGAAAAAGTGCAGGGGGCGGGTATGTGTCTTGCGTCTATTCATTACGGGAAGGAGGAGAGAGCTATTGAGACAGAAAGATTAATCACACGCATACTGCAGGGCGAGCAGGAAGCCTTTCGGGAGCTGGTAAACCTGTACAGCCAGCACGTGTTCCATACGGCATATTCGGTCCTGCGGGATGCCAAGGAAGCGGAAGATGCGTCACAGGAAGTGTTTATCCAGGTGTTCAAAGCTCTCCCCCAGTACCGTTCTGAAGGATTTAAGACATGGATCACCCGCATAACGCTTAACAAATCGATCGATTTGAAACGTAAGATTACGCGTCGGTCCCCCGAACAGCAGGGAGAAGACGGTGAAGCACTTGAACGGATTCCTTCCCGGGACCCAGATACACTTGCTCATTTGATAAACAAGGAAAAGAAAGAAGAGTTGAGACAAAAAGTAAACAGTCTTCCGAATAATCATCGTGAGGTTGTCACCGCTTTTTACCTGGAGGAAAAAAATTACGAACAAATTTCCGTCGAGCTCGGAGTCACCATTAAAACGGTTGAGTCTAAGCTTTACAGAGCCAGACAGTGGATCCGAAACACATGGAAGGAGGATGAATGGAAATGAATAAGCCGAATTCCAATTGGAGATTACAGGCAGCCAGCTACATAAAAGGAGAATGCTCTTCCGAAGAAGCATCTTCATGGGAAGCATTAATGCTTTCTGATGATGCTGCTTTGGATGTATATATGCAGGTCATGACTGAAATTGATAGTGAGCTTCCTGCGTTGGGAAATTCTGAAGACTTTGCTGACGGAGTGTTGTCTAACGAGGAAATTATTCCTTACCGGAACCGGGTAGTTCCGATTTCATCCGACCGGCCGCGTCGCTGGTATGAGCGTCCGTTGTTTCATTATACGGTGGCCGCTTCCATTACGTTGGTGCTGATGTTCTCAGGTGCGTTTGACCGATTGTTTCCAGAAGATACACACCATACAGCTCCTAAACTATCCCAATCTACATCTTATAGTAAACAATTGATGGAAAAAACGACAAGCTGGCTTGACCGGCTGAAACCTTAATAAAGTTGAGAATGACAAAATGTGAAAGGATGATGCATTGTGCAACCACAACGCAATAAAGGGCTGGCCTTTATCATGAATGTGATTCCCGGGTTGGGCCACTACTACTGGGGCAGAAGAGGACGGGCTCTTTTGTATCCGCTGATGTTTTTCGGTATCCTGATGGGCGGATTTATTCTTGCTTTCGGAACGGGTGAAGAGGGTCCATTAATTCTCGGCATATTCGTTGCGTTATTAATATGGGGGATCAGTATGATCGATTTGTTGGTGGCCTTGTTGAGATATACACCGACCATAGTGATACACGATGAATATGGCCGCCCGATGACAGTACCTCTGGATAAAAGTGAAGACAGCGAACGTTTCTATACAATTTTGCTGTCGTTTATTCCTGGATTAGGGCATTTCCAGCTGGGCCTCATGCAGCGGGGATTATCCTTCCTCATCTCCTTTTTCGGCTTGGCGACGATTCTGATGTTTCTTACGGGGCTAACGAACGAGTCTGTGTTTCTGGTGTTTTTCGGTATGCTGCCAATCATTTGGCTGTACTGCATGTTTGATGTCGTTCAGCTTGTTCACCGCAAACAGGCAGGTGAGTTTATCCAAGATCGGACGTTGTTCGAGGAATTAGAATCAGGACGCGATGAAAGCCGGCGCAGTAAAGTGTTCGCTACATTGCTCTCTGCTTTTCCAGGAGCAGGCCAGATGTATCTTGGGCTTCAAAAACGTGGATTTCAGATGATGGTTATGTTTCTGGGCAGCATTTATGTAATGGACGTGTTGAGACTGTCGCTGTTTATGTTTCTTATCCCGTTGATCTGGTTTTATTGCTTCTTTGACGGACTACAGCAGATAAGCCGTTACGGCCGTGAACCTCTTCGTGATAAACCAGTAATTGAAGGTTTTGTCAATCATCAGAGATGGGTTGGACTAGGTCTGCTCATACTCGGTCTATATTTTATCTTTACAACGGCTGTTCTTCCTTACCTAGAGAGCATGTTCCCAGAAGTGCCAATCAGCTACCACATTCGTAACTATGTGAAGACCGGGTTAGTTTCTCTTCTGCTCATTGGCGGCGGGATCAAGTTAATGTCCGGTTCGAAAAAAGAAAAGCGGAGAGAGGAGTATCCTTTCCATGAATCAGATCAATAATCCGTCAGGATACGAACCGGTCCCGGCAACAACAGTACGACAGTGGAGAGTTGGGACGCTATCGATGGGAGTCTCACTGCTATTACTAGGCCTGCTGGTGTTAACTTCCCAGTTGAAGGGGACAGAGATATTTGATTCTGCTCTGAAATGGTGGCCGATTGTATTTGTACTGCTAGGGATAGAGATTGTAGGATATACGCTCTTTTTCCGAAAAGGAGATTATGTCAAATATGACGTGTTCAGCATACTCTTAATCGGACTTCTGACCTTTGGGTGTATCGTAATGGCTGCTCTCACTTCAACGGGTTTGATGGATCAGATTCGCCGTGAGATCGGCGCGGTATATAAAGACCGTGCAAATACCGGACATCAACATGGATGTGCCTAAAGGGGTTACTAAAGTCATTGTACAAGGAAGTCATTTGTACAATGTAAAGAGTGACTCCACTAGCTCAGAAGATCTGCTCGTATTTGGAAACTTGCGCACAACCGAAGAGGAATTGAAAGGGGATAGTTTGTCCTCTCTCATACAAACGAAGCAGTCTGGTAATGTGCTGTACATTAACTTGTCCGAGCCGCCACGCTACGGAATGAATAGAGGCTCACAGCAGCTCGATGTGACGGTATCAGCTCCTTCTTCGTTAAAAGTTATTGTACGAGACTGGAGCGGGAATGTGCGATAGCACCAAACAAGAGCATAATAGTGTGTGAATAAAAAATGTAAAACGAGGCATTTGAGCCCGTTTTACATTTTTTTTAGTTTATTTTCGATCAAAATATTAATCAATACGAAGGAAATGATAGTACCAACGGCAGTTGTCGCAAAATGACCAGTTATTGCAGCAATGCTCAGTAGAATGATGCCAAATATCATCATTAGTTGACTGCAGTATCGGTTCGCAGTTTTCCAACTCCATTCATTTTTCATCGAGGAGTAGGTCCGGTAGCCGTAAAATGCATTTATCTTTTTAGGTGGAAATAAAAACAACACAGCGCCTGTAATGAATAAAATAGCGCCCAAGGTAAGACTTAAAAGCATAATTTCAAACCCTTTCTTGAACCGAAAGACAAGGCGTGTCAATTATGAAGGCAAGTTTCAATATTGACTGCCTTGAATGTTCTGGTTCTATAGGTGCAATAGTTATTACAATGCTGAAGGCGCAGCTTGAGCCCCATTCAGAAGCAGACGCCGATACGTGTACTCAAAAATAAATTCAAAGGCTTCCAGATGGCGTTTGGCTTCAAATGCATTTTGTCCCCAGGCGTAAATGCCGTGATTCCGGAGCAGGATGCCAGGAATGGCAGGATCAAGCGCTTCGGGAACAAGCTCAGCGATTTTAGGAATATCCGCATAGTTCGGGAGGATCGGAATACGGATGGCCGCATCTTCTTCCCAAATATTAAAAGCTTTAATCAATTCGATCCCTTGAGCGGGGACGTAACCCTGCTCACCATACCAATCGCTGATCAAGTTATTATCGACCGTATGTACATGGAAAATAGCTCCGCACCCGGTTTTACGATAGATCTCACAGTGAATGAGTGTCTCGGCGCTCGGTTTCAAACCGGTTGTCTCACAAGGACGTCCGTCTTGATCAACGAACAGGTAATCCTCCGGTGTATGTACAGATTTGTCCTTGCCGCTGGCTGTTACAGCAAAATGGAACTGCTCAGGTAGGTAGTCCCCAACCCGAACGGAAAGATTACCGCTTGTGCCAGGGAACCAGCCGCGAGACGCGAACAGCTCTTTGACGTCACGAAGCTCGCTTAGCGCTGCTTGTTTTTGCTCCAATTTAATTTCTGAAAAGTTCATTTACAGCACCCCCTGGCGTCTTTTAAGTTTCATGTCCTCAATGATTTCGGTAAAAGTTTCAAAAGGAACGTGATTCACACCAAGCTCCTTACACCGCTCCGTAAGGGTTGATCTGGAGTAGACAAGGTCAGCCTGTTTTGCCCCTTCAAAGTCTGTAATGCTGTCCCCGATCAAAACTCGGGTGTAGGTCTCGGCAGGGAAGTCGTTCATCACGGTCACCTTGCACATACCACAGTTATTGACACACGGTTCCTGACAAGGATGAGGCCATGTTATCTCGATATGCTCACCTTCAAAATCAGCACCATTGCAATAGACATTCTCCTCTGGAATACCGAATGGCTCAAGCAGTGGATCAACAAAAAAATCGATGCCGCCGCTGGTAACATAAAACGGAATGTTCTCTGATTTCAGGTAGTCTAGAAATTCACTAAACCCTTCCCGAATGATTGCTTGATCCAGTACGTATGAGATAATTTCAGCTTTGCGGGAGGATGGGAACAAAGCGAACATGCGGCCAACGCCTTCCCGGATGGAAATGCTCCGGTCCAGTACGGCTTCCATGACTGCCTTGTAGCCCTCCGGCTTAAAATGCTTCATAATCGCAACGATATTGTCGTTGGCCGTTATCGTTCCGTCAAAATCGCAAAAAATGATCGGTTTTTTTCCTGATGTCATGCTTCTCCTCCCCATAGTTCAAGTGCAGCTTTCAATTCTGGATGTGCTGCAGCATAATCGGTAAGCGGTGTCCGGTCTATGGCCGCTTGAATAGCTTGTACAAAAGCACGGCCACCCGCCTCAGTCCCCATCGGATGACCGTGGATACCTCCACCAGCGTTGACCACCACATCCAAACCGAAGTCACGGATGATCTTGGGAACAAGACCAGGGTGAATTCCGGCAGATGGGACCGGCATACTGCGCTTGACTCCCATATCCGCCTTGTGCAGCTCATCCCGGATTGCGAGGTTCTCATCACGGGGCATCGTGACAGATCCGTAAGGGGATGGGAAGAGTACCAAATCTGCTCCCGCAAGACGCATCAATTGACCAAGCAATACTGGCGCAGCTATTCCGTAGTGTGGTGATGGATAAAGAGCACCAGCCAGTGCGGGGTGAGCGGCGATCGGTACGCTGATCTCCGGATCTGAGCTGAGCTCCTGAAGGACATCGTAACCATAAGAGAGCACATTGAAGAGCAGTGCATTCGCACCTGCGTCAATCGCCCGCAGTGCCTGCTCCCGAAGGCCGGAAGTGCGTCCGGTCAGATTGGCTGCATACAGAAGTTTCTTGCCAGTCTCCAGTTCCGTTTCGGCAGCAGCCTGCATGCACAGTTTCACCCGGGTGGCAATCGGCGTGAGTTCATTTTCAAACAAAATCTCATCGTCCTTGATCAGGTCTACGCCTCCGCGTGCCTGGCGAATAAACTGTTCTCTCAGCTCGTCCGCATTTAATCCGATGACGGATTTGAAAATGCTCATAAGAAGTGGGCGGTCAAATACACCGAGCTGTTGACGGACACCCTCAATGCCGAACTTTGGACCTGGGAAACCAGTAAGAAAATCGTCGGACAGATCAAGCGACATGAGCTTAATTCGCCCATCCATCGATATTTTGCCGAACACCGTTACTAAGAGAGCAGGGATATCCCGCCTAAAGTTGATGTCAGGGTAAGCGATTCGGATATCAGCATATCTGCCTCCAGGCTGGCCGTGTTGAGATTCATGAATCTCAACAGCATAAACTTCACCCAGATGTTTTTTCAGAGACTCCCGTTTGGCCTGCGGTAGCTCCGTCCAGCTGCCGACGGTCATACCGACGGCAATCGACTCAGCTTTTTTGCGGAAATCGGCATGGTCGTCATGGATACGGTATGTCGCTATGCATCGGCTCATGAGATTTGTCCTTTCAGAACAGCACCCATTTCACGGGAGCGTTCGGCACAACGGTTTACAGCAGAGATGACCGTTTCAAAAAAGTCCCCTTGATCAAGTCTTTCAAGTGCTGCTTGCGTTGATCCGTTTGGCGATGTTATCTTGGCCCGCAATGCAGAAGGATGTTCTCCGGTAACCTGCACCATACGGGCAGCACCCATAATGGTCTGCAGCGTAAGCTCTCTGCTCTGATCGGCTGTGAGACCACCCCGGATGCCGGCGGCAGTCATCGCTTCCATCAGATAGTAGAAGTAAGCCGGACCGCTTCCGGAAATGCCGGTCAGAATATCCATCTTCTCCTCTTCAATAACAGTGACATCTCCGACTGCTTCGAACAAGGTCAATACAAGCTGCCGTGTATGATCATCGATTTCCTTTGAGAAGGAAATACCGGTAGAACCCATTCCAATAGAACTGGAGGTGTTCGGCATGGTACGTGCGATCGGCTGCTTTTTGCCAAGAAGATTTTGAGTGGTCTGGATGGATAGTCCTGCAATGACGGAGACGAGCAGTTGGTCGTCGGACAGAATCGGTCCGAGTTCTTTCAAAGCCTTAGCAGCGTCTTTGGGTTTCATAGCAAGCACGATAACTGGGGAAGTTTTCAGTATTTCTAATTTCTCCTGAGCATCATTGCTGACTTTCACACCATATCGATCCTGCAGCTCCTGCAAGCGTAAAGAGTTGCTTCGATTCAGCATGGTAATGTCCTCTGGACGCATAACTGAACGGCTCGCGAGACCGCGCACAATGGCTTCAGCCATGGATCCTGCACCGTAGAAGGTGATTGCCTTTTCAATCAAAGGCCGATTCTGGGGAGATTGACACATAAGTTGTTCCTCCTTCTTGGATTTTATTGTCGGATTTGACCATTGCCATGAATGACATATTTGGTGGACGTGAGAGATGGGAGCCCCATAGGACCGCGGGCGTGGAGCTTTTGCGTACTGATGCCGATTTCAGCTCCGAAACCGAATTCGAAACCGTCAGTAAAACGGGTTGAGGCATTGTGATACACGGCTGCAGCATCCACACCCTGCAAAAAGCGTTCAGCATTGTCCTGTGACTCGGTAACGATACATTCCGAATGCTTCGTTCCATAGGCAGCAATATGATCCATGGCATCGTCCAGATTGTTTACAAGCTTGACGTTAAGTATATAATCATTGTACTCCGTTGCATAATCCGCTGACGAAGCTTGAATCACCCATGAAACTAGCTTTTTAGTTTCCTCACAGCCTCTAAGCTCCACACCGGATTCCCGGAACTTCACCGCGAGCTCTTCCAAATGTGACTCGGCAAAATTCTTATGAAGAAGCAACGTTTCCATCGAATTGCATACGGAAGGACGCTGTACTTTGGCGTTGATACAGATGGCTTCTGCTATAGCAGGATCGGCGGATGCATCGATAAACGTATGACAGATGCCTGCTCCTGTTTCAATGACCGGTACAGTCGCATTCATAACGACATTTTGAATAAGCGAGCTGCCACCGCGAGGGATAATGACATCGAGCAGTCCATTCAATTTCAGCATCTCGTCAACGGAAGATCGGTTCGGATCCTCGATGAGCTGCAATGCATCTTTGGGAAGAGCGGTATGTGTCATAGCTTCGTGAAGCACCTCAACGATTTTGCGGTTGGAGGAGAGGGCGGAGGAACCGCCGCGCAGAACAACGGCATTACCGGTTTTGAGGCACAAGCCAGCCGCATCAACGGTTACGTTGGGACGTGCTTCATATATGATACCAATTACACCGAGCGGAACGCGAATTTTGGTAATGTTTAGTCCGTTCGGGCGTTCAATGACTTCAAGTGTATCTCCGACCGGGTCTGGTAGCTTAACGATCTGACGCAGCCCTTCGGCAATGTCCTCAATCCGGGATTTATTCAAGGCCAAACGGTCCAGCAGGGAAGGGGAAGTTCCTTGCTCTTTACCGCGGCGGAGATCTTCAGCGTTGGCTTCAATGATATCCGCCGATCGGCTGACAAGCGCATCAGCCATAGCTAACAAAGCCTCGTTTTTCTGGGTTGTGTTCAGTTTATTCAGTATGGAGGACACACTTTTGGCAAGTCCTGCTTTACTTCTTACTTCACTCATGGTTTCTTCCTCCTTCAATATTTTATTTTAACGTAATCCATTCATCGCGGTGAATAACCTCAAGCCGGTGTACCTCACCGATTGCGGAAATAACGTCTCCGCTTGGCAGACCGAGAATGGTCTGTAGCTGATCTTCGTCATAATTGACAATTCCTCGTCCAAGCCTTTCATTGCTGCTGTTAATGACTTCAACAACGTCTCCGGCATGGAAGCTGCCTTCCACTCGCTTGACGCCGACGGGCAGCAGACTGTGGCCGCCGTGGAGCAGCGCCTCTTGTGCACCGTCGTCCACAACAATCCGTCCTATCGGAGAAGACATAAATCCGAGCCATTGCTTCTTCATCGGCAGGGAGGAGAGGTGGGTGGCGAAATACGTGCCCTTACCTTTGCCTTCCAATGCGGTCATCAAATCTCCGAATTCGTTTGCTTTACCGATAAAGACAGGAACTCCGCCGCGTGTGGCAATTTTGGCTGCATCAATCTTGGATCTCATGCCCCCTGTCCCCACACTTGATCCAGCACCACCAGCGAGAGTGTATATCTCATCGGTAATTTCTTCTACCTCTTCAAAACGCACGGCTTCAGGTGACTTACGCGGATCGGCTGTGTACAGCCCATCCATGTCGGTCAAAATAATCAACTGACGCGCCCGGACCAGATTCGCAACAAGGGCAGACAGCGTATCGTTGTCGCCGAACTTGAGTTCGTCAATTGAAACGGTGTCGTTCTCATTGATCACGGGAATGACACCTTGCTTCAGCAGTTCATCGATCGTCATGCTGGCATTATTCATCCGTTTTCGGTTGGCAAAATCGGTCCGCGTCAATAAGATTTGCGCTGCGATCAACCCCCGGGCTCCAAAAGCATTCTGATATGAACGCATAAGCAGGGACTGGCCGACAGCGGCAGCGGCTTGCTTCTCATGCAGTAGCCGCGGGCGGATCGGATAACCGATCTTGCGGAAACCTGCGGCAACCGCTCCAGAAGTCACGAGCAGTACTTCGTGCCCTGCTTCGCGGAGGGCGGCTAGCTCCCCGGCAAAAAAGTTGATGGCTTCCAGATTTAAACCACCCTCGTCACTCGTTAATGAGCTGCTTCCGATTTTTACGACGATGCGTGACGGCATCGCTATCACTTCCTCTGTTAAAAGTCAATTATAAAACCTATACTTTCTTATATTTAAATAAAAAAACTTTCATCCTTTAATGTAAAGGACGAAAGTTTCACTTCCGCGGTACCACCTTTATTGATGAAAAATTCTCATCCGGCTTGAGCCTTGTAACAGAAGGCACTGTCCAGCCTGTTAGGGCAAGCCGCTCGGGGGTAGGATTCGGAAAGATGCCACGGCAAATTCTCACAGCCTACGGAATTTGCTCTCTTATCGCGTCATTGTCTTTCTTACTGGTCCCGTCATCACGTTTATTTATCGTGTTCTTATACTACTTGCAAGAATACCACAAGCATCCATTGATTTCAAAGAAAAACCCTACCGGAACAATCCTAGCTTTCCGATTCGTTCTGCAGCTTCACGTAAGCGGTCTTCGCTGCTCAAGAGTCCAATCCGAACGTAACCTTCTCCATACGTACCGAACCCGATTCCGGGAGCAACCGCGACATGCGCTTTTTCCAGCAACAGATTGGAGAAAGAAACGGAAGTGAATCCTTCAGGTACGGGAAGCCAGCTGAAAAAGGAGCCCGCAGGTTTCTCCGCGTTCCAACCGATGTCTGAAAGAGCATCAAAAAATGCGTCCCGCCGGGACTGGTATTGACGAACTAGATCATCCACACAATTTTGAGGCGCCGTCAGCGCTTCCGCTGCCGCAGCTTGAATTCCGCCAAAGAGACTTACGTAAATATGGTCCTGCAGCTGGTTAATCAGGGATATGAGCTTCGCGTTTCCGAGCGCAAACCCGACACGCCATCCAGCCATATTATACGTCTTGGACAAGGTGTAGAACTCAAGACCAACTTCCTTCGCGCCGGGCGTTTGGAGGAAGCTGATCGGCCGCTCGCCGTCAAAGCCGATTGCACCATAGGCGAAGTCGCTTGCAACTACAATTCCATGCTCAGCCGCGAATTGAACGGTTTCTTCATAGAAAGAGAGTGGGGCTGTTGCCGAAGTAGGGTTGTTCGGATAGTTTAGGAACATCAGCTTCGCTTTCTCCCTGTCGGACGGGGATATTGAGTTGTAATCAGGCAAAAAGTTATTCTCTGCGGTAAGCGGCATGAAGCTCATTTTGGCTTGGGCCAATGCGACGCCTGACCAATAATCCGGATATCCTGGGTCCGGAACGAGACATAGATCACCGGGGTTAAGTAATATTTGAGGAAGCTGAACAAGACCGGTCTTCCCGCCGAACAAGATCGCGACTTCACTTTCCGGGTCCAGGTCTACGTTATAATCTTCTTTATACCGTTTGGCTATGGCTTCTTTCAAAAAAGAATAGCCAGTGAACGGAGAATATTTATGATACAGCGGATTCTCAGCGGATTCCTTCAACTTGTTGACGATATGAGAAGGTGTCGGCAGATCGGGGTTGCCTTGGCCCAAATTAATAACATCGTGGCCTAGTGCGACCTGCCGGTTGACGTTGGATACAAGTGTGGCGAAAAATTGTGTCGGCAGCTTGGACATGATTGAAGCAGGTTGTATTTGAAAAGGCTCTTTCGTCTTGGCCATAGTTAGATCACTCCGGTTCTGAATGTGTATGTGCGGGATGTGTTCATGAATAATAATCCGTTAGAATTTAGAAATAATTTAACATGATTTATCCGGGCTGTATAGAGGGATTTCGGCTATTGGTATTGAAATTGATAGCGCCCGAGGCTATGATGACTACAAATCACAATGAAGGCAGCAGTATAACATGAATCTGAAAGGGGAAAAGTCATTATGAATATTGCGCTTATTCAGTCTTATATAGAATTGGGTGATCCCGTAGGTAACCGGAAACGGATCTTTGATCTGATGGAAAAAGCGGTGGGCGTTAACCCGAAACCTGATATTATCGTTCTTCCGGAAATGTGGAATACGGGTTATGCTCTTGATCGGATTCATGAGCTTGCCGATCAGGACGGGCGTGAAACGAAGGATAGTCTGAGCGCTTTTGCCCGTGAACATCAGGTTCAGATTGTCGGCGGTTCAGTTGCAGAAAAAATCGGTGAACGTATTTATAACACGATGTACATATTCAACCGGCAAGGGAACCAAGTTGCGAGTTACTCCAAAATGCATCTGTTTCGTCTGATGGATGAAGAAAAACATCTCCATGCAGGGGATCAAGCCGTAACGTTTGAGCTGGAAGAGGGACTTAAAGCGGGAGCTTCCATTTGTTATGATATCCGTTTTCCAGAGCTTGCCCGAGGTCTTGCTTTGGCTGGTGCCAAGGTGCTGTTCGTCCCAGCAGAGTGGCCACACCCACGTTTAAATCATTGGAGAACCCTTTTGACGGCCAGAGCTATTGAAAACCAGATGTATGTGGTTGCGTGTAATCGAGTAGGCATTAGCGGAGATACATCCTTTTTCGGTCATTCGATGATTATCGATCCTTGGGGAGAGATTGTCGCCGAAGGAGGGGAGGAAGAAGCTATTATTACTGGAAACCTCGATAGCTCACTCACGGATACCGTACGTCAGCGGATTCCTGTTTTCGAAGATCGGAGACCTAATTTGTACGTATAAAAATGATAAAATTTCGGTTTCATCTCCTGATGAGCGGGTATACTACTGGTAATTCCTTTAAAGGAGGTTGAAATATGGCAGATAATAACGAAACCAACAACAGAGACCAAGATCATTTGAAAGAGCAAAAAGATCAGTTTCGTAATTTTGTAGAGAGTGTGACGGGTGAAAACAACAGGTTTGATGCTGTGAATCAGGATACGTCCCATAATACGGATCAGCAGAATCGGTTGATCGATCAGCATAACTTACGTAAATAATCGGTGTACCAAAAAGAGGCTGCTCCGCACGGGATATGCGAAGCAGCCTCCTTTGTTATGGTCAAGTATGGTTCTTAATTATTCATGTTACAGTTTATCTTTTACTCCTTCAGATGCAAGCACATCCATAACCTCTTTGAAGGTTTGGATGAAGGCTTCAGCGGCTTTGGACAAATAACGTCCGTTGCGGTAGGCAACAACCAAAGTACGGCTCGGAACCGGTTCCGCCAGGGGCAAAAACACAGGAATAAACTCGCTTCGCTTTGCCCGCGCGATAAAATGCGGAACGAGAGTAACACCCATGCCTGTCGCTACAAGAGATTGGATCGTCTCGATGTTGCTGCTCTCAAAAACGACGTTTGGTTCAAAACCGGCTTCCCGGCACAGGTCGAATGTAAGCTTGCGAAATCCTTGTCCTTTTTTCAAAACGATAAATGCCTCATCTCTCAGTTCCTGCAGAGAAATAGGTTCAGCAGGATGGTGTTGTGCGCGAAGTGCGAGGTGGTGCTGTGGAGGCACAGCCAAATCTATCCTCTCCTCACCCAAGGGAACCCAGGAAAGAGATGGTTCGACAAGCGGAAGGGACAACAGACTGAGATCGGCTTTACCGCTGGCCGTTAACTTCTCCAAATTTAAAGAGGAATCTTCCATTAATGTAATCTCAATATCAGGATATGATTCTTTAAATGCCGGAAGCACCCTGGGCAGCAAGTGAGAACCGGTAATCGGCATACTGCCAACAACGACTTTACCTTTACGGAGCTGTGAAATATCGGACATCTCCTGACGGAGTTGCTCAACGGCATCCATTATTTTTTGTGCGTGCTCCACAAAGCTTGCACCTGCATGGGTAAGCTCGACCGTGCTTGTATTGCGCTGAAACAGCAGGACACCGAGCTCCTTTTCCAGCTTGGATAACTGCTGGCTAAGTGAAGGTTGGGCAATGTGCAGCTTCTCGGCGGCCCTTGAAAAGTTTTTATCTGCAGCGATCTGTAAAGTATATTGTAGCTGTCTAAATTCCATTCGTATCACTCCGTTTATAGGCGTTTCCTATTATTATAACTGTATTATATAGGTTTATTCCCTTTTTTGAAAGATTAAGCACTTATAGAGGTTGTTCAAAAAGTCCGCTTTTGATCACGAAGTGAATCAGGAAGTGGGCTCGGCATCGAATCTTGAATTCAGCCGGTCCTAGCATATGCTTACGAAGTATGTTTCCTCCAGAAACATCTTAGGTGCTCACGTACCCAAAACGTATGATGCTTCCGAAGACGTTTTCTACGAAAACGTGTAGCTCCGCTCCTCAGTCCCTAGCTTCATCCAACTGAAGCGTTTGAAAAAACGCACATCGGAAGCATAAGCTTCGGTGCTGAAAACCGACCTTTTTGAACACGCACTTATAGTTGATACCTATTGCTTTTATAGATTTTATATCTTGGAACAATGAAGCGGGAGATGATATAGTACTATCAATCGAAAGGGAAGGTAATATCTTTCTTTTCACTTTGACCGAATGAATTAATGGGGTGATTATGATGAGTAAAAAGACGATGTTCGAAAAAATTTGGGATAACCACGTCATTCATCAGGAAGAGGGTAAGCCCGGTATATTGTATATCGATCTGCATTTGGTTCACGAAGTGACCTCGCCGCAGGCTTTTGAAGGGCTTCGTCTTAGTGGACGCAAGGTGCGTCGTCCTGAGTTGACGTTTGCGACGATGGACCATAACGTTCCGACGAAAGACCGTTACAACATTACTGATCCAATCTCCAAACAGCAGATTGATACACTGACACAGAACTGCCGTGATTTTGGTGTGACGCTGTATGATCTGGATACGATTGATCAAGGTGTAGTTCACGTAATGGGTCCTGAACTCGGCTTGACGCATCCTGGTAAAACGATTGTGTGCGGTGATAGCCATACCTCTACACACGGCGCGTTTGGCGCTCTCGCATTCGGTATTGGTACCAGTGAGGTTGAGCACGTCATGGCTACACAATGTTTGCAGCAGGCCAAGGCGAAGACGATGGAAGTTCGCTTTGTAGGTAAGCGCAATCCTGGTGTCACGGCGAAAGATATGATTCTTGGTGTTATTGCTAAGTATGGTACAGATTTCGCTACAGGATATGTGATTGAGTATACAGGTGAAGCAATTCGTGAATTAACGATGGAAGAACGTATGACGGTATGTAACATGTCCATCGAGGGCGGTGCTCGAGCGGGTATGATCGCACCGGACGAGACGACTTTTGATTATCTCCGTGGACGTCAGCATGTGCCGCAGGGAGAGGACTTTGACAGCAGAGTGGAAGCATGGAAAGATCTTGTAACTGACGAAGGCGCTCAGTTTGATACCGTTTTGGAATTTGATGTGGAATCTTTGATTCCGCAGGTAACTTGGGGAACGAGCCCGGGAATGGGTACAAACATTTCGTCTTCTGTACCAAATCCTGCTGATTTTGCAACAGAAAATGAACGTAAAGCTGCTGAAAAAGCACTTGAATATATGGCTCTCGTACCTGGAACGCCTATTTCAGAAATTCCAATCGACTACGTCTTTATTGGCTCTTGCACAAACGGACGTATTGAAGATCTTCGGGCAGCAGCGGCTGTAGCGAAAGGACATAAGGTGTCTGAGAAAGTAACGGCAATTGTGGTTCCTGGTTCCGGACGTGTTAAGATCCAGGCTGAGAAGGAAGGTTTGGATAAAATCTTTGTCGAAGCGGGATTTGAATGGCGTGAAGCAGGCTGCAGTATGTGTCTTGCGATGAACCCGGATGTGCTGAAACCTGGACAGCGCTGCGCATCCACGTCCAACCGTAACTTTGAAGGTCGTCAGGGACGAGGAGGCAGAACGCACCTCGTATCGCCTGCCATGGCTGCTGCGGCAGCAGTTAAAGGCCGGTTTGTCGATGTGCGTGACTGGAATTTTGTCAGCGAGGAAGCTGCAATCTAAGAAGGGACGGGGAGAGACCTATGCAAGCATTTACTAAATTAACCGGTATCGTTGGACCTGTGGATCGGGTAAACGTTGACACGGATGCAATCATTCCAAAGCAGTTTCTTAAGCGTATTGAACGGACAGGATTCGGACAGTTTCTGTTTTATGAATGGCGTTTTGATGAAGAGGGGGCTGTCATTGACAGCTTCCCATTAAATCAGCCGCGTTATCAGGGGTCTTCCGTACTGATCTCCAGAGCTAATTTTGGCTGCGGATCTTCGCGTGAACATGCTCCTTGGGCAATTATGGATTACGGATTTCGGGTCGTTATTGCACCGTCGTTCGCTGATATTTTCTATAATAACTGTTTCAAAAACGGTATTCTGCCAATTAAACTTTCTGAAGAGCAAGTGGAAGACCTGTTCCAGCGCACCACTGCCAAGGAAGGCTATCAGTTAACCGTGGATCTGGAGAATAAGAGCATTACTGATGAGCAAGGTCTGCGCATTGATTTCGATCTCGATGAGCATCGCCGTCAGTTTCTGCTTCAAGGATTGGATGATATTGGTCTGACGCTTCAGCATGAAAGCAAAATAGATGCTTACGAGAAGGAACATGGAGATCGTTTGTTCGCCTAATCTATCAATTCTTTCAACAAAAGATTACAAGATTATTAAACTTCCATTTCCGGTGTAGGAAATGGAAGTTTTTTCTGTTATTATGGATGTAATATACAGCTTCTAGATTGGGCGGATTTATTACAATGTCGGTATATGTCCGAAAACGGCCTGCAGCGGAACGCTGAATTGCATTTGCGAATACATAGGATAATAGAGGTGGATTCATGAAGAAGTTAGGCTTTCTGATGTTTTTAGTTGTCTTCTTGCTAGCGTTCCCAAAGGTGGGGGATGCATCCTCGGGTAGTGCCAAGATATTTTTGGACGGGGAGCAGTTGAATTTGACGTCCGGTGTTAAGGTGGCCAACGTAAATAACAATATTTTAATACCGATTCGTGTGGTGTCTGAAAACTTAGGATTCAAGGTGGATTGGGAAAAATCAAGCCAATCCGTAACGGTACAAAACAGCAATACAACGGTAAAGATGGTCGTTGGTAGCAATACAGCAGAAATTGACGGATCACAAGTGAGCATGAACATAACGCCAGTGTTGAATGGCCAGACCACGCTGGTGCCGCTCCGTTTTGTGAGCAGCCAGATGGGGATGGACGTAAAATGGGACAACCAGATGAAGGCTGTATTCCTGTCTTCGAATGGAAGTATGACTGATCCTGGCGCGGCGACACCATCCGAGCCGGATCCTGAGGTACCAGGTACACCGATCGATCCTAATGTTCCTTCCGTGCCAGGTACACCAGGGACTCTAGCTACGGTGGATGGGATCAGCTTCAGTGAGGACCGGTTGATGATCGCAACAAGCGACTCCGTTACGCCAAGCGTATTTAAATTGAGCGGACCAGATCGTATTGTCGTTGATTTACCAAATACGGCATTTTCAGAATCCTTTGGATATGAACATACGCTAAACACCCAAAACAGTGGGGAACTGAATGTAACGGGATACCCGGAAGTGTCTCAGATTCGATATGCACTTTTTAGCGATTCTCCATCTACAGTACGGGTTGTTATTAATTTGACAGCGGCTAAGAATTACACCGTTTCTACAGAAAATGCGGGCCTTATATTCGTTGATCTTAACGCGACAGATACGGACCCGGCACCTGATATCGGTTCAAGCGGTAAAAAAGTTGTAGTTATCGATGCAGGCCACGGTGGTGGTCAACCAGGTGCACTCAGTGTTACCGGGAAATATGAGAAGACGATGAATCTTTCGATTGCCAAGAAAGTAGAAGAACTCCTCAAGAAAGAGAAGAGTATTGATGTCGTTATGACTCGAAGTGATGATTCAACGATGAGCCTTAGCGACCGGACGAAGATAGCAAACAACCTGAAATCCGATATTTTTGTATCGATCCACGGTAACAGCAATACTTCCAGCACTCCGAATGGAACAGAAACATATTATACACGGGAGACAAGCATTGAGCTTGCCAATATCATTCATAAACATCTCGTCAAAGCGACGGGGCTAAAAGACCGTAAAGTTAAACCAGGAAACCTTCATGTTACTAGAGAGACAAAAATGCCTGCTGTTCTGCTAGAAATCGGATTTTTGAGCAACAGTAGCGATGAATCACAATTGTTTAACGAAGATTTCCAAAATCGTGTTGCACAAGGTATCGTAGATGGTATTAAAGAATATCTTAAAGTACAATGATGGATACAAGATTTAAACTACAGAGGGGGACAATCAATGAACAGGAAGTATTTAGTCACAGGTCTGTTGGCACTTGTCCTGGCTGTTAGCACCGGTTGCGGTCAGAAGCCAGCAGCGGCCCCTAGTGAGCCGAATACGCAATCGTCCGGGGAAGTTGAAGCTCCAGAGACGGTTAATAAAGAGGTACCACCTAACGAAAATAATGAGAATGAGCAGCCTACAGGAAGTACTGGTGGGACTCAAGGAGAGTCGGCTGAGAAGCAAAATACCGGAACTCAAGGAGGCTCGACTGATACCGGAACTCAAGGAAGTCCGGCGGGTAATAAAGATACTGCCCCTCAGGAGAAGAAGGCTACGATTGAGCTCTATTATACGGATCCGGAGCTACTGGATCTGAAAAAAGCTTCTCGCGAAATTACGTTCACTGATGAAGAGAATAAATATGTTAAAGCATTTGAAGGGCTACAAAATAGCGGAGATGATCAGCTGGTGCCATTATGGCGTGATTCAATCAAGTTGACATCCGTGAAGTTTGATCAGGGAGCTTTGACACTGGACATCGTGAAGCCAGATGAGGCGAATCTAGGATCTGGTGGAGAATTGTTTGCTATTGAAGCCTTAAGAAATACGTTCTTTCAGTTTGAAGAGGTGAAATCGATTCAGCTGTTGGTTGATGGAAAGAAAGTCGAAAGTCTTATGGGACATGTACTGTTGGATCAGCCTATGACTCGTAATTAATGCTTTTGCATTAGGAATTATTAATAATTTCATATTTATGAAAGACTAAACTCCTATTTCTTTTTAAGAAATAGGAGTTTTTTTGGTAAAAAGGGTATATTTTCGCAACTTTCAGAAACTGGGCGCGTCTATAGTTTGTCAGGTAATGTCGGACAGGCCGAGTTGCAGAAACGCCAATCTATGGCAAAATAATAGGATGGTAGGGGTGAAGGATGAAGAAGTTCGGTTTTTTATTGTTTCTGTTTGTCATTATGGTGGCTTTTCCTAAGGGGGCGGATGCTAGTTCATATAGCGCCAAGATCTATCTTGACGGTAATGAGTTGAGCTTGTCCTCAAACGTGAAAGTGGAAAATATCAGCGGGACGGTTATGGTACCGATCCGCGTGATTTCCGAGAACTTAGGTTACTCTGTAGGTTGGAATAAATCGACTCAAACGGTTACCGTCAAAGAAAGCGGAAAAACGGTTGAGATGGTCATCGGCAATAAGTATGCGATGATTAATGGTCAGCGTACAGAGATGACAAAGGCTCCGATTTTGCGTGGCGGCACGACGATTGTACCCATCCGTTTTGTCAGTGAACAGATGGGCTTAAACGTCAAATGGGATAATCAAAAGAAAGCAGTATATCTTATTACCCCGACAACTGGGGGCGGTGAAGATGGTAAGTTATCCACCGTGAACGGTATCAGCTTTAGTGATAATCGTCTGATGGTAGCTGTATCGGGCAACGTGAAGCCTAAAGTCTCGAAGTTGAGCAGTCCTGATCGGATTGTAATTGACGTTGAAAATGCGAAATTTTCCGAATCGTTCAGCAGCAACAACAGTATCAATGCTAACTTGAACGGAGAACTAATCGTTACCGGTTATCCAGACGTAAAGAAGGTCAGATATTCGCTGTACAACAGTAATCCTTCCACTGTACGGATTGTAATTGATCTTAATTATGCGAAAAATTATACACTTCAGGGGACGGAGAGCGGTTCGAGCTTGTTCATAGTGGATCTTAATACTTCCACAGTACCTGGACCAGATCCAGGTACCGGAGGCAAAAAACTGGTAGTCATCGATGCTGGACACGGTGCTCATGACCCGGGAGCTATCGGTGTAACCCAAAAGAAAGAAAAAGACTTTACTCTGGCTCTTGCTTTGAAAGTAGGAAAGCTGCTGGAAAAAGAGCAGAACATCGATGTCGTATTGACACGAAGTAATGATACTTTCCTTGAATTGAAGGATCGGGTTAAAATCGCTAACGATTTGAAGGCGGATGCCTTTGTATCCATTCATGCGAACAGCGGGCCTTCTGCAGCAACAGGTACAGAGACTTATTACCAGAGAGAGGCTAGCAAATCGCTGGCTAATGTCTTACACAAACATATAATCGGAGCTACGGGGCTCAAGGACCGCGGTGTTAAAAACGGCAATTTCCATGTTATTCGTGAAACCAACATGCCGGCTGTCTTGCTTGAGGTTGGCTTTCTAAGTAACACAAATGATGAAAGCAAGCTGTTCAACACAAACTTTCAAAACGCGGTGGCTGAGTCTATAGTAGTCGGATTGAAGGAGTATTTGAAAGTTAAATAATGGATACAGATGATTTCAGGAGGTGGGCACATGAACAAGAAAATATGGTCCGTTGGATTGCTGGCGGCGGTTATGGTGCTTGGGGCTGGTTGCGGACAAAAGCCAGGAGCTGCTCCTGGTAACACATCGGAACAAACGGGATCGACGAATGGAGCTGGCGGCAGCAGCCAAACGCCGGAAGAAACAACAGAAACGATTACGGTATATTATACCGATCCGGAGCTTCTGGAGCTGCAGAAGGGTTCTTCAAAAATCATGTTGAAGAAATCTAGCGAGAAGTATGAAGCCACATTTGAAGCGTTGAAAAAGAGCGACAGCGCTGAAATGGTTTCATTATGGGAAAAGGCTGAGCTGAACTCATCAACATTCGAGGACGGGAAATTGACGCTTGATCTTCACATTCCGGATGAAGCCAGGTTAGGTTCTGGAGGAGAATTATTCGCTGTTGATGCTCTCAAAAAAACTTTTTTTCAATTTGAAGAAGTAAAATCGCTTCAATTGCTCGTTGACGGTAAACAGGTAGAGAGCCTGATGGGGCATGTAGAATTAGAAAATCCTGAAACTCGGTGATGACGGTTTGAAGGAGATCACGATCTGCTGTCGAATAAAGTAATGTTGAGGAAACAGCAGTTAGGAGAGGGGAAACAAAATGGTATCTAGACAAAACAAACAATATCATTCCAAAAAAGTGGTCTCCGCCGTCATGGCCGGACTCATGGTAATGGGAGCAGGAGCTTCCACGGTTGCAGCGGAACAAGCGTCGGCAGTGACAGTGGGTGTTAATGCTTCCACATCCAGTGTCTTTAGTGACGTAACATCAGGTTATTGGGGAGAAAAGTATATTTATCAATTGGCGGCACAGGGAATTGTTCGAGGAGAGAACGGCAAATTCCGTCCGAACGATCCTGTGACCCAGCAGGAAGCTGTTACGATGGCGATCCGTTTCTTAAATAAACAGGTGAATGACAGCACCGGCACGTCTACGGCATTACCGACAAATATGAACGTAAGTAGTTATGCAGTTCCGTACGTGAAATTGGCGCTTCAGCAAAACCTGCTCGACAAGAAAAAGGAATCCGGCTATTCGGACACCAAAGTTACCTGGGGTGCGAAAAAAGCGACCCGCGAATGGGTTCTGGAAGTTTTGGTACGATCCATTGGACGAACGTCCGATGCGAATGCAGCGATGAACAAATCGACGGGTTTTGCGGATAACGCCAAAATTTCTCCAGACCGGATTGGCTATGTCAGTGTAGCTGTCGATCTCGGACTGGCACAAGGCGTCAGCGCTAATAAATTTGATCCCCAGGGTGCGGTAACCCGTGCCCAGTTGGCAACTTTTTTAAGCCGTGCGCAAGCACATATCGATGTTAATTATGACAATCAATATGAAGGCTATGTTTCAACTGTAGACAGCGGAAAGCTTGAAATTTATATTGATGGAAAGCCAAGCACGTTTACTCTTGACGGATCAACAGCCTATTTTGAAAAAGATTCGGCCAAAAGGTTGTCTGTCTCTGATATCAAACCGTACACCAAAGTTATGGTTATCGGTAAGAACAATAAAGCGGATTATGTTGAAATTATTGATCCAACACAGAAAGTAGAATCGTTTGAACGAATTTATGCCCGATTGTCACCAAACAATGTGATCTGGTTTGATTCCAACAACACGTTTGAAGAATTGTCATACGATGCCAATACGTTGTTCCTGGATCAGAATGGTAACAAAATCGATCCGAGTACGATGGCTTCCGGTAGTGTAGTGACTGTCGAGCGCGAAACCTTCAGTCCGCAAAAACGTGTTGTAGCGATTCGTGTGAAAAACGGTCTCGTCAATAAAACAGCTACAGGAGCTGTACAAGCTGTAGATACCGTTAACAAGACGATATCCATTAAAGACGGGTCCAATAACACTGTCGATACATTTAAGTGGGATGACGGAACTTTGATTCAATATCAAAACCAATTGATGAGTCCTTCAGAGTTAAAAGCAGGATCTGTTGTAACTTATACCGTAAAGAACAGCATTCTGCAGAAGATAGAGTTAAGTCAAAGTGTTGACCATACGGTTGCAGGTATGCTTTATAACGTCGAGAGCAATGGCAAAACCATTACGTATAAACGAAACAACAGCAGTCAGCTGGAAACGAAGTTTATGGTTGAAAAGCCCGAGATTATAATCAACGGAATGGCTAAGCCGACTCTTGATGATCTTATCGCGGATGCGACCTCAGGTGATAAAATCGAGCTTACGATCAATGGGGAAGATAAGGTTTCCAAAATTCAAGTGGTGGGACGTCAAACGGACCGCATTAACGCTGCAACTATCGTTTCTTATGATACCAAAAAGCGTTGGTTGACGGTTAGTGATGATAAGAGCCTGCCTAGAGTTATTGTTTTGGATGAAAAAACCAAGTTTGATTCCTCTGCCGGAGTCACATTAGCCTCCATTGAAAGACTTTTGGAACCAGGACGCAAAGTTGATGTAAGTTATATCGGTAATCGCGCTATATCGCTGGAAGTGGTCTACAAATACGAAGGTAAAGTTATAGCGATTAACGCTGCAACCAGAATTCTGACGATTCAGACGGATGGTGGACAAAACATCAACATTCCTTATAGCATTCCAAGAGTGGAGCTCTATGGAAAACCGGTTGCTTCCATGTCCGATATTAAAATCGGTGATGAGGTGTCTGCACAACTAACCAATAGCCAGGATAGTTTGTCCAGCCTGAAGATGAAATCTTCACTCCAATTTGAGATCATATCCACTGAGCCGACTTTGAACCGAATAAGGGTCAAAAACGAAGGGATTACGAGCGAATTTTACGCAGATAAAGTAATACTTACGGATGAGAACGGGCATAGCATTCGTGTAAGTGATCTTCGTCCGGGAACACTGATCAATGTCAGCTTTGTCGGAACAACGCCAACAGCAGTACAGACCGTTAAACTGACACTCGGTCAGATTACGAATGTGGATTCAGCAGGGAACAAGCTGACCATCAAGGATTTCAATGGTACCAACCAGACGATTGATACTGCTGGTAAAGTGAAAATTAATCGCGGAGGCGTAATTTCCACGAATTTGAACAGTATTCCTGTCAATGATCGTGTAGAAATCCGTAAGGATGTTGACGGAACAACCATTGTAAAAGTTCTGGATACCATTAGCCGTTCTTACTGGCGATATGAAAACGGTGATGTTTTTGTAAAACGTAAGAATACTACGGAAAATTATCGTTTCCCAGCGGCTTCGAATTTATATGTTCATCAAGGAGATCAGAACTTGTCCGTGCAATCCCTTAAAGAAAATGATAATATTGTACTGTATTTCAACAACGGAGCCGTTGTAGAGATCGTGAAACAATAGTTATCACTTTGGAAATACACGAGAAACACCGTCTTGATGCGGGGCTTTGTCGCATCAAGACTTTTTTTTTGCGGGAGGGACCTGAAATGAACTCGGCTACGGTACGGCATATACTTGATACGATGGAAAACATGTTTCCGGATGCTCATTGCGAATTGCTTCATGAGAATGCATTTGAACTGACGATTGCTGTTTTGTTGTCGGCTCAGTGTTTGGATGCGACAGTTAACAAGGTGACGAAGGATCTGTTTCATAAATATAAAACACCGCAGGATTATGTTTCGGTATCGATTGAGGAACTGGAACAAGATATCCGGCGGATTGGGTTATACCGTAACAAGGCGAAGCACATCCACAATCTGTGCCGGATATTGATTGAACAGTATGGTGGTGACGTGCCTGAAGCCCATGATGAGTTGGTGAAGCTTCCAGGTGTCGGACGAAAAACCGCGAATGTGGTCGTTTCAAACGCTTTTGGCGTACCTGCCATTGCAGTGGACACCCATGTAGAGCGTGTGTCAAAGCGTCTTGGCCTTGTCGGCTGGGATGACAGTGTACTTGAAGTGGAGAAGAAGCTGATGAAACGAATACCGCGTGAAGAGTGGACCTTAACTCATCACAGGCTTATTTTCTTCGGCAGGTATCACTGCAAAGCCCAAAATCCGCAATGCCAGGTATGTCCGCTTCTCGACGTATGTCGTGAAGGGAAGAAGCGTATGAAAACGTCCAAGGTCAGGAAGAATAAGGAACAGACCGCAACGAGCAAGAAATAGACAAGAAGAAAGAGGATGGGATCAAACATGAAATGCATCTCGGTGTACACGGATAACTTTGAATTGTTTTCCGATATTTTTGAGCAAGTGGTAGAGAGCCAACTGGAAGAAAACGAAGAAAAAGAAGTGGAAGGCGTAACATTCAGCAACTCGGGAGAAGCTCCAGAGCATTATTTGGAACGGATGTCCCAGAAACCTGAGGTTGTTGTTATGCGTGATAAATCAAGAGGTTTGACCATCCTGCAGCATGGCAATGTCTTTGAAATTCTGATTCCGGGAGCAGAGAGCGCAGCCTTGTAATAAACCATACGTAACATTCAAGAGATCGGTCCCGAAAGGGGCCGTTTTTTTTTGTTCGGCAGAATGGTGATTTCGCTTGAGGGATAGCTCACTTTCCAAGTAGGCGTAGTTCTCTTCGCCACCATATCTGCATCTGAAATGACCGTTCCTGGCAGCTTACATGGAGCTGTTTTCACCTTCTCTAGATGTGGTTTCAAGCAACGTGTGTATCCGTGGGACGTTGATGAAGGCTATAACCGATAATGAATTGATGTTCCGTACCGACCTGTACATTGTAACCAGGCTTAGCTGACCGTTTCGCATATAATCTTCTTTCATCCGCATCAATACTGCAGTGAAGGCAGTTTTGAGTACCGTCTTCATTCGCTCAGAACGGAATCGGTTAATAGTACGGAAATCCGGTCGTTGTCTTTCTACAATCCACATGAACATGACATTTTCGCGAACCGCCTTGGCGATTTTCCGTGAGGAGTAAATGGCTGGGTGTACGCATAAATAATGACTTTAGTCAGCCAAAATGATTTAACAGAATGCTACTTCCAAGTCCATTGGTATACAGAGTTGGTCCATGGTATATGGAATGTACAAAGAAAACCGTCCTTTTCGTAAGTGGTTGTGTGGTAACTCCCTTTTACTAAAGAACGGTTTTTTTTACAGTGGATGTATGCACGTAGCGCCTTACAACAGGCAATCGAGGTGTCCCAGTTCAACGGATCTTTTAGGACACCTCCTTTCTCGCAGAAACGGCCACGTCTTTAATGGACGGCAAAGCCGTTTCTACTTAGTTGTTCGGCAGAATGGTGATTTCTTTACAGGCCGGGTGGTGATACAATAAAATGATCTGAGAATATGTGACATTCATTATAGTACGAGTTCAAAAAGTCAGATTTTCAGCACCGAAGCATATGCTTCCGATGTGCGTTTTTTCAAAACGCTTGAGTTGGATGAAGCTAGGGATTGAGGAGCGGAGCGTAGGTAGAACCTACGTGAGCACCGGAAGGCCCGGCTGAATTCAAGATTCGACACCGAGTTACTTCCTGAATCACTTCGTGATCAAAAGCGGACTTTTTGAACAACCTCTTAATAGAAAAGATGGACAGGAGCGAGGATGACATTGAAAGTAATGACTGAACATGAAACCGGATACAGCACCAGCGGGTTAGAGGCTGTCCGAGATCGTTTTGTGGAATGGAATGATGAGTCGTCCGCGGCTCTGATTGAAGATTTAATACGCAAACAGGCTACTGGTGAACTGACACTTGCATTTTGTGGGCATTTCTCGGCGGGTAAATCAAGTATGATCAATGCACTGTGCGGTAAAAAGGTGCTTCCATCAGGCCCCGTTCCGACGAGTGCTAATGTGGTTACGATCCGAAATGGTGCTTCCAAGGCTGTCATTCATCGTCCGGACGGCGGTCTGGGTGAAACGCTGAATGTGAGTACGGAGGAGCTAGCAGCTTACTGTAAAGAAGGCGGGGAGTATTCCGCGATCGAAGTATGGGATGACATTTCAATTCTGGGCGGTCACGGAGTGTTGATGGATACACCTGGTGTTGATTCCACGGATGACGGACACCGGCAGGCGACTCATTCGGCTCTTCATATGGCGGATGTTGTTTTTTATGTGATGGATTACAATCATGTGCAGTCCGAAAGTAATCTATTGTTTGCGAAAAGTTTGTCGGATTGGGGCAAACCGTTGTATTTAATCGTGAATCAGATTGACAAACATCGCGATGAGGAACTGTCATTATCGTCTTATTTAGATGATGTAAAAAAGGCATTTGCCCAGTGGAAGGTCCGTTATAGCGGACTGATGTGCGTTTCTTTGAAAGTGTGGGACCATCCTTACAATCAGTGGAATGAGTTGAAGACCGTTATAGGCAAGCTGCTCGTCAGCCGGGAAGCGCTGCTGGATTATAGTGTGGCATGCTCCGCACGTCATGCTGCAGATCATCATGCAGAAGCATATGTTCGGAGTCATCAGGAAGAGAAAGAACAGCTGCTGGATGAAATGGGAGGAGAAGCAGTCGCCGCGGCTTTACATGCCCGAGTGAGAGAATTGGAACAAGAACAAAATACGCTCAGCCAGCTTCCGGACGAGGTGAGAGCCGAGCTCCGTCGTGAAGGAGATCATCTGTTTGCGAATGCCAATCTGACACCAGCAAATATTCGGGATTTGGCGCTGTCCTTTTTGGAGAGCCGCCAGCGCGGGTTTAAAAAAGGATTTCTGTTCGCCTCTGCGAAAACGGAGGAGGAACGGGCAAAAAGGCTTGAGGTGTTCCATCAGCGGCTGACAGAACAAGTAACAGCCCAAGTGGATTGGCACGCTCGAAATTTGTTCAGATCCTTTGTGGAACGATTTGAACCATGGAATAAGAAATGGGAAGGGGTGGTGGATGACCTCCTTCCGACTCTCTCTAAGGATCGTATCACCAGCACAGTCAATCCAGAGGCAGTCATTTCTGGTGAGTACGTGCTCAATTACTGCAAGTTGCTGTCCGAGGAAATCAAGGACAGCTATCGCCGCGCCGTGTCGGAGCTCGCCGACCGGCTGCGGGCTCTGGCGGTGGACGACACCGCCGTCCGCCTGGAGGCGCTGGAGCGCCAGCACGCGGAGCTACTGGCGCAATCGTCAGCTTCCGCCCGCTACGCTGCTTTGCAGCGTGCGGAAGCTGACCGTGCACTGGCTGCGGCACAGCTCGTGCCGCAGCTTACCTCCCTCACCCCCGGCCTCCTGCCTGAGGTGAGGGAGCCGGCTGCGCTGCCGAAGGCCGCAGCCAGCGCGGGTTCCCCTACTGCGCAGCAGGGGAACGGCGGCCCTGCGCCCCAGCGCAGCGCGCCGCAGGGCGCGGGCGGTGGCCGGCGCCAGCGGCTGGAAGCCGCGGCAGCGGAGCTGCGGGCCGCGGCGGCGCTGCTGGCGCCGTATCCCGCGCTGGCCTCGCCCGCGTGGGATTTGACCGCTCGTGCGGATGCGCTCGCGGGCGGCTCGTTCACGCTGGCGCTGTTCGGGGCGTTCAGCGCAGGTAAGTCTTCTTTCGCCAACGCGCTGCTCGGCGAATCGGTTTTGCCAGTGTCACCGCATCCAACGACAGCTGCGGTGAACCGGATTGTCGTTCCGACAGCTGAGCATCCTCACGGGACTGCCGCTGTGCGCATGAAGACGAGAGAGAGCTGGTGGGATGACCTCAAATATTCCTTCAGTGTGCTCGGTTTACCGGAGCCGGATCAGGATAGCTGGAGAAAGACGGCGGAAGGACTGACGCCAGAAGGTGTCCATCCTGCCGGTCTGCCACATTACGGTTTCTTAAAAGCCGCAGCGGCCGGGTGGGATGGTATGAACGGTAAACTCGGTACGACTGAGTCCGTTGGCATGGAAGAGTACCGTGGCTTTGTAGCTGACGAGACGAAATCATGTTATGTCGACGGTATTGATCTATATTACAGCTGTCCGCTCACAGAGCAGGGAATCGTGCTGGTCGATACACCGGGAGCGGATTCACTCCATGCCCGTCATACGGGGGTAACTTTCAGCTATATTAAGAATGCAGATGCGATTGTATATGTTACGTATTACAACCATGCCTTCTCTAAAGCTGATAGGCAGTTTCTGTCTCAGCTTGGACGGGTGAAGGACAGCTTTTCGTTAGATAAAATGTTTTTTGTGGTCAATGCCGCCGACTTGGCTTCTTCCCCTGAAGAGCTGGATGAAGTGGTCGCCCACGTCCGCAGCAATTTGGTTACCAGCGGTGTTAGCAGTCCACATATTTTCCCTGTGTCCAGCCTGTTAGCTTTAAGAGGTAAGTTTAGCGAGAATGAAGAAGAGCTGCATGCATCCGGTTTTATGCCATTTGAGAAATCGCTGGACCGATTCGCACTGGAAGACCTGCCAGGGTTATCGCTGCGGGCAGGTTATGACGAAATATCATCTGCAAGACGGCGGGCTGAAGCCTGGGCTGAGCTTGCCGAGCAGGATGAAGATACGCGCAGCCGCCGGATCGAAGGTCTTGAATTAGTAGGTGTAAAGGCGCTGGAATATTTCAACACCTTAAAATCAATAGATATGTCGCGGGAAATTGCTCAGGAATGTGGAGAGCTGCTCTTTCATGTCCGTCAGCGGCTGGATTATGCGCTGGGGAGATTTTTTCAAGAAGCATTTCATCCTTCTGTACTCAGGGAAGATGCCGGAAACTTGAAATCTGCATTTGCCGCATGCGGCCGGGATCTGCAGCGTACGCTGTCTGTAGAGCTTGATCAAGAGTTTTGGGCGACCACCCTGCGACTGGAGCAAAAGGGTCGTGTATTAGCGGAAGAAGCTGCCCGGCACACACTGCATGAAATCAGCAGTCTGACAGAAGGTTTGGAACTCTCCTTGCGTCAGGACAGGGAGTGGTCAACTCCTGAGTTGGAAGAGACCAAGCTGATTGTGGAAGGGAGCTGGCTTTCATACTGGTCTCACTTCAAGAATCCGAAACATTTTTTCGAAGGACACGGAAGCCAGAAATTACGTGAAGCGGCTGAACCGAAAGTCAAGGACGCGGCAGCTACCGTAGTCAAACAGCGTGAAATCCTTCTTGCAGCCCACTACGCGGAGGAAATTAAGCAATCACTTGAAATGCATTCTAATGTGCTACAAGAACAACTGGAGGAATCCGTCAAAGCGATGGTTGTGTCCTTGCAGGACGGACAATCACCTGATATGTGGCGTAATCTCTCTGAACGTCTTTTGGAGTTGGAACAGAGGTTGCCAAAAGTCGGCAAATAGAAAAACAATGTCAAAAGGGAATCCGGATTTTTTTCGGGTTCCCTTTTAATGTATGGGTTTGCAGATGGTGGTGATGCACCAAGGTGGTCACTAGTCTCTTATTAACATAAAAAGTAAGAAATACGAGCTGTAAAAAACTAAAAAATGACTGTTTTTTCGTGTTCTGATATGTAAAAAAGAAGCCGTTTCCATATCGTCAGGATTAACGAGAATTTCTGACTATTTAATTATGAACGTATGAAAAGTTGCACTAAATGCCTAGTTAAGGACGCATTGGCTGATTTATGACGGTTTATTCTCTTTGCCGCCTTAACAGGTCGATGATAAACTTCATAAATGCTACATAACTGATCGTAAATTTAAGGGAGGAAAAACATGAATGTTCTCAGGCAACTGCAGGTCTTCTTCTGGGAGAAACGAAGCTATCTCTTTCTTTCCATACTGTGTTTGGCGATGGCGACCGCACTTGGCCTCGTGTACCCGCACCTGCTGCAGCGGCTGATTGATGATGCAATCAAGCCGAAAAATTTCAGTCTCGTACCACAGCTAGCCCTAACGGTCGTAGGGGTAGTAACACTCAAAGCTTTCTTACAGTTTTTACATGGATTTTTCGGAGGACGACTCGGTAACTTTTTGGCTTATAAAATGCGGAATGCCTGCTACGAAAAGCTGCAGTTCCTGTCTTTCCGTTATTATGACACCGCTCGTACCGGAGATCTAATGTCCCGTTTAACGGGTGACCTCGAAGCGATCCGGCAATTTATCGGCTTCGGTTTTGCCCAGATTTTGAACGTTGTGCTGATGGTCGCTTTCGGATCGGCGATGATGCTCTCCATCAGTTGGAAGCTGACTCTGATTACACTAGTATGTATGCCGTTTCTCGTAGTAACAGCGCTAAAGTTCGAATCCAAAATCCATCCGGCTTTCCAGGAAATGCGGCTCGCGTTGAGCTCGCTCACAACGTCGGTTCAGGAGAATATTACAGGCGTACGTACCGTCAAATCGTTCGCCCGCGAACCGCATGAAGTAGAGAAGTTTTCCGGACGAAACGAGCGGTACAAATCCAATCAGATTTTTGCCGCGACTCTATGGGCACGCTTCTTCCCGTTGATGGAGTTGTTCGCTAACATCAGCGTTGTTATCCTGCTGCTGGCAGGCGGGATTATGGTTATAAACGAAGAGCTCACATTAGGTCAACTGGTCGCTTTTTTCAGCTTGATCTGGTACATTATCGGACCGATGTGGAGCATCGGATTCCATATCAACAACTACACGCAATCGAAGGCATCCGGTGAGCGCGTATTGGAACTGCTGAACCAACCGATTGATGTCGAAGATCGGGAAGATGCCGTCACATTAGACCCGTCCCAAGTGAAGGGGCATGTCGTTTTTGATAGCGTAACATTTGCTTACGGCAACAAGATGGCTGCTGTTAAAAACATTAATTTGAACGCGCCACCGGGCTCGGTTATCGGTCTGTTGGGCGGTACAGGTTCCGGTAAATCGACGATCATACAGCTGCTGATGCATGCTTATAATGTGAATTCTGGCAGTATCACGCTGGATGGTGTCAATATTAAGGATATTAAAATCCGCAGCCTGCGCAGCCAGGTTGCCACGGTGTTCCAGGAGACGTTCCTGTTCTCCTCAAGTATCCGCAACAACATTGCATACGGTATGAAGGATGTGTCTATGGATGACATTATCCGAGCTGCAAAACTGGCCAAAGCCCATGATTTCATTATGGAGATGGAGCATGGCTACGATACGATCGTCGGTGAACGCGGCATGGGGCTCTCCGGCGGACAAAAGCAACGGATCGCCATCGCGCGAGCGCTGCTGAAAGATCCGAAAATACTAATCTTGGACGATGCGACCAGTGCGGTCGACATGGAAACCGAGCACGAAATCCAGTCCGGTTTCCAGGAGGTTATGAACGGGCGTACGACGTTTATTATCGCTCACCGGATTTCGTCTCTAAGGCATGCGGATGAAATTCTAGTTCTCGATGAAGGCCGTGTTGTGCAGCGCGGTAAACATGATGAATTGATCATGGAAGAGGGTCCTTATCAGGATGTTTACAAAATTCAATACGCTGACCTGATTGCCCGCCGTGCTGCTTCGGGCAACGTGGAAGGGCAGGTGCAGGCATGAGTGCGGAATTAAATATGGAGAGAAAACCGAAACAGAAGGCTCCACAGGGTGGAAAAGCAAAGGGAGTAACGGGCGAGCGGTTTGTGTATCAGGATGACGAAGCGATTGAAAAGCAATTTAACTGGAAACAGCTGACGCGGCTCATATCCTATATGAAGCCGTATGCCAAACAAATGGTGCCGCTGATCATCGTGCTTATGATCATCGGTACCGTAACGAAGCTGACCGTACCTTATTTAACGGGTACGGCGATCGACAAGGCCATTGCGCCGGAGTCCGGCAGCCCGAACCTCAATCTACTGTATAAGATTACGATTGCTGTCCTGGTGCTCTATATCATCCAGTACATCACGGGTATTTTCCGGATAAAATACACAAACATTATTGGCCAGCGGGTTATTTATGACCTGCGGACAGACCTGTTCCAACACATTCAGCGCTTGTCATTTAACTTTTTTGACAAACGTCCGGCAGGCTCCGTTCTGGTACGGGTAACCAATGACGTCAATTCCCTGCAGGACCTGTTCACGAACGGTGTGGTTAACCTGCTAATTGACTGCGTTCAACTCGTCGGGATCGTCATTATCCTGCTTGCGATCAACTGGAAGCTAGGTCTTGCCGTTATCGTGACGGTACCGGTCATGTTCTTCATCTCTACGACCCTACGGGTCCGAATCCGCCGGGCGTGGCAGGATGTCCGCACGAAAAACTCGCGGATCAACTCCCACTTGAACGAGTCGATCCAAGGAATTCGGGTAACCCAAGCTTACACACAGGAAGAAGAGAACATGAAATTCTTCGACCACATGAACATGGACAGCAAAAAATCGTGGGATAAAGCGTCCGCGATGAACCAAGCCTTCGGTCCGTTAATTGAAATTACGGGCGGTGTTGGTACGTTGATCTTGTTCTGGCTGGGGGCAAGTTTGATTCAGAGCGGGGAGCTGACGATAGGTCTACTTATTGCGTTCTCCAACTACGTCGGAAACTTCTGGGAGCCGATCAACCGTCTGGGGATGATGTATAACCAGCTTCTGGTGGCAATGGCTTCCTCAGAACGAATTTTTGAGTTTATTGACGAGAAGCCTAGCATTGATGACGCAGCGGGTGCGCAAAAGCTGCCAAAAATTAAAGGTGACATCAAACTGCAAAACGTTGTATTTGAATACGAAAAGGGCCGTCAGGCGTTAAAAGGGATCAATCTGGACGTTAAAGCCGGACAGTCAATTGCGTTGGTCGGTCATACCGGCTCGGGTAAGAGTACTATAATCAACTTGCTCAGCCGGTTCTATGATATAACCGATGGCGATATTACGATCGATGGCCATGATATTCGCAAGGTGACGGTAGAAAGTCTGCGCAACCAGATTGGCGTAGTCCTTCAGGATACGTTCATCTTCTCGGGAACGATTCGGGATAATATTCGTTTTGGGCGGCTGGATGCAACGGACGAAGAAATTGAAGCGGTAGCCAAAGCCGTAGATGCCCACGATTTTATCGTGAATATGCCGGGTGGATACGATACTGAAGTTGAAGAGCGTGGTAATATGTTGTCCATGGGGCAACGACAGCTGCTCTCATTCGCCAGAGCACTTCTTGCAGATCCCCGGATTCTCATTCTGGACGAAGCGACCGCATCCATAGATACGGAGACGGAACTTAAAATCCAGGATGCGCTGAAGGTGCTTTTGAAAGACCGAACATCCTTTATTGTCGCACACCGACTGTCCACGATTCGTCATGCCGACCATATCGTTGTTTTGGACCACGGGCGCGTAATTGAAGAAGGGAATCATAGCCAACTTATGAAAATACAGGGAACTTATTACGGGCTGATTGAAGCCCAATACAAGTTTTTGTAAAATTCGGGAGAAGAAACCTGACTGATTAAGGAGAATTTTGTCGTTCAACTCTTGCAATCTTCTTCAGAAACTACGAAAATAGATAGAGTGGAGTTGAAATCATAGAAGAAGGGAAGCATGAGGGTATAATGAGCATGGAAAGCGTCTTATCTGCGCCTGCACTGCTGGTTCGAACGTTTGAGAAGAAAGATTTGGAATCTGTCACGTCTCTGTTGCGTGAATTAAATTATCCGACTACGCTGAATGTTATGCGTGAACGGATGGAGACGATGGCATGCAACCCGCTGCACTGTAACATGATTGCAGAGCTTGATGGCAAGGTAGTTGGTATGATGATGCTTCGTCAAGTCAAATCTTTCGTAAGGACCGAACCGGTCACTCAAATCACTTCGTTGATTGTAACCTCAAGCTGCCGCAGCCAAGGAATCGGCAAACGATTGGTACGCGGAGCAGAGACATGGGGAAAACAGCAAGGAAGCGACCTCTTGTTTCTCACAAGCGGCAACCGGGAAGGCTTAGCCCCGGCACATGCATTTTTTGAACATATTGGATTTGAAAAAGCGGGTTATCAGTTCGTTAAACAGCTGTAGACTCCTCTTTTTCTCCAGCCCGCTCCTGACCTTTGGGATCGGGCTTCTCTTTTTTCACAGGATACATAGTCATCGCAGGAACGGTTTGCTCTTCAACAGTTGAAGGCAAGTCGTTTTTGTTATTTTACAGCTTGAAGGATAATGTGAAGAATTTCAAACATTATAATGTTTTGATTTACAATACGCCACTCCCGTGCTATCGTAAACATTATAACGTTATATCATAAAAAGGTGAGAACAGTGAATGAAAAATTCGTACTACGTCGCGTAAAACACGTAAACGGAGAAGAGATTGATATTGAGATCGAGAATGGAAAAATTGCCGGAATCACTTCTGCCGGAGAGGGATACGGAACGCATGTTGTGGATGGTTGCGGTGCCTATGTGTCCAGCGGTTGGATTGATATGCACGTTCATGCTTTTCCTGAGTTTGATCCCTACGGCGATGAGATGGATGAGATTGGAATTAAGCAGGGTGTCACGACGATTGTGGATGCCGGAAGCTGTGGTGCCGATCGAATTTCCGAATTGGCTGCACACAGAGAACAGGCAAAGACCCGAGTATATGCATTTTTAAACATTTCGCGCATCGGATTGGTCAGAATCGACGAATTATCGAATCTCGAATGGCTTGATCGGGAATTAGTCAAACAGTCGGTCCAAGCTCACAGTGATTTCATTGTAGGGTTAAAAGCGCGGATCAGCAGAAGTGTGGTTGGTGCAAGCGGGGTAGAGCCGCTCCGTATAGCTCGGGAACTTTCCTACGATACAGGGATGCCGTTAATGGTTCACATCGGATCAGGACCTCCGGATATACGGGAGGTAATTTCTCTCTTACAGCGAAATGATGTAATTACACATTACCTTAATGGAAAGAAGAATAATCTGTTCGATGCTGAAGGCAGACCCCTTCAGGAATTCAGCGATGCGATTGGCAGAGGGATTCACCTTGATGTTGGTCACGGTACAGCCAGTTTTTCCTTTAAAGTGGCTGAAGCAGCTAAACAGCACGGTATTGGATTGCATACGATCAGCACGGACATTTACAGGGGAAATCGACTGAATGGTCCAGTGTTCAGTATGGGAAATGTTCTTTCCAAATTTTTGTACTTGGGGTACTCCCTTGAAGAAACCATTGCTGCTGTCACCACACACGCAGCCGCTTGGCTGGGTAAACCGGAGCTTGGGCGAATTCAGGTAGGTGACCGTGCAAATTTGACACTGTTTACGCTGGACAATAAAACAGTCGAGCTCATCGATTCCGAAGGGGAACGCAGAGTTACGAATCAAGCCATTGAAGCAAAGGGAGTGATTGTCGATGGGGAATTCATTGAATGCGAAGTACGGTCTTAAACGGGTCATTAATGCCAGTGGACGCATGAGTATACTGGGGGTGTCTGCTCCGACGAATACCGTGATGGAGGCGATGAAGCAGGGCGGACAAAGCTATGTAGAAATTGCAGATTTAGTTGATAAAGCAGGCGATTACATAGCACGTATTCTCGGTTCAGAGGCAGCTGTCGTTGTAAACTCGGCTTCCAGCGGTATCGCGCTCTCTGTAGCTGCTATCGTTACACGTGGAAACCGCCGCCTAAGCGAACGTCTTCACCAGGAGGATATTTACAAAAGCGAGATTATCATTCTTAAAGGTCATAACGTGCAGTATGGAGCTCCCGTTGAAACGATGGTTTATTTGGGCGGTGGAAAGTTAGTCGAAGTCGGTTATGCCAATGAAGGCCGGACAGAACATATCGAAGATGCCATAACGGACAAAACTGCGGCTGTTCTTTATGTGAAATCGCACCATGCTGTCCAAAAAAACATGATCTCTGTAGAAGAAGCGTGGGAAGTTGCACAGCGTAAAGGCGTTCCACTGATTGTTGATGCGGCAGCAGAGGAGGATATCCAAAAATACGTGAAATACGCCGATCTAGCGATTTACAGCGGGTCTAAAGCCATCGAAGGTCCAACATCAGGAATTGTTGGCGGGAAGCGGACTTATATTGAATGGTTAAAGGTACAGCTTCACGGAATCGGACGCAGCATGAAGGTCGGCAAGGAGTCAACGTTTGGGCTGCTGCAGGCACTCGATGAATATATCGTCAAAAAAGATAACAGTGAGCAGGAAAAAGATGAGCTTCAGAAGCTGATCCCACTAAATGAAGTTCCAGGTGTGCGAGTATCGATTGTGCAAGACGAAGCCGGCCGAGCTATCTATCGCGCAAGGGTTCAGATTGATCCGGTTCAGACAGGAACAACGGCGAAGGAAATCGCGGAGGGACTCCAAAATGGAGAGATCGCGATCTACACGCGGGATTACGGTGTAAGGCAAGGTTATTTCGATATCGACCCACGTTCGCTTATGGGTGATGATATTGTTGTTATACAATCCAAAATACGTGAATTAGCAGGGGGAAAGTAATATGTCACAAATATCAAAGCGTTTTTATAGAGACCGTGTTGCATTGAATGTATTAACCAAAGGTATTGAGAACGCTAAAGACATATTTGAAGCGGCAGAGGGATATGTACTGGTCGGCGTATTATCCAAAGATTACGCTTCTGTTGAAGAAGCCGTAACTGCAATGAAAATGTACGGAAAGGAAATAGATGATGCTGTATCCATCGGACTTGGCGGTGGCGACAATCGTCAGGCGGCAATGGTAGCTGAAATTGCTAAACATTATCCTGGCAGTCATATTAATCAGGTGTTTCCAGCTGTAGGAGCGACACGGGCCAACCTGGGTGATCAGGATAGCTGGATTAACAGCTTGGTGTCTCCTTCCGGACGACCTGGGTTTGTAAATATCTCGACGGGTCCGATTAGTTCCACACATAGCGAACATGCCGTGGTACCGATTAAGTCGGCGATAGCTCTTGTACGTGATATGGGCGGTAATGCATTGAAATATTTCCCAATGCAGGGATTAAGCCGTGAAGATGAATTCCGTGCTATCGCGAAAGCTTGTGCTGAAGAAGGATTTGCGTTGGAGCCTACCGGTGGTATTGATAAGGAAAATTTTGAACCTATCCTCCGAATTGCTCTGGAAGCCGGCGTGCATAAGGTCATTCCGCATGTGTATACTTCAATTATGGACTCGGAAACAGGTAAAACCAATATTGAAGATGTTCGTGAACTGGTTGGAATTATGAAAAAGTTGGCGGATGATTATGCCTAAGAGAATTGCAGCTTTCGGAGAGGTTATGATGCGGCTCCAAGTGCCCGGATATGATCTGTTGTCACAGAGTAACATATTGAACTATACATTCTCCGGCACCGGCGTAAACGTTGTTTCCGCTTTGGCGCGCTTTGGGCATACAGGGCACCTCGTTTCCCGTTTGCCCGGAAATTCGTTAGGGGACGCAGCAGCAGCATATTTAAGAAAATTGGGCATTGCCTCATCTTTAATTCATCGGGGCGGCAATTATTTGGGAATGTATTTTTTGGAGAACGGTTTTGGCGTTCGGCCGAGCCGAGTAACGTATAGTAACCGCTTGGAGAGCAGCTTTAATACAGCTCTGGTCGGAGAGTATGATTATGACGATATTGCAGCTCAGATTGATGCAGTACATTTCTGCGGAATCTCACTGGCGATGAATGATGGTGTCCGTCATCATATAAAGTCTCTGGCCCGAGCTGTTAAGCAGCGTGGCGGAAGTGTAATCTTTGATTGCAACTACCGTCCCTCCCTTTGGGGGGAGGATGGGTATGTGAAGGCCAAACCGCATTATGAGGAAATGCTTCACCTCTCTGATATTGTCATTATGAATGAAAAAGACGCTATTTATACGCTTGGAATGGTTACAGAGAAAACGGATCGTAGAGAGCAGCTTATGGAGCTGATTCCTGCGGTTGCGAAGCAGTATCAGGTTCAAGTCATTGCAGGAACACACCGGTCCATCAACAACGATAATACGCATACACTGCGCGGATTTTTATTCAAGAATGAATGCTTCAGCTTTTCTGATCAGCTTACGTTTTCCGTCTATGATAGAATAGGTGCTGGAGATGCCTTTGCGAGCGGAATTATTCATGGTGAGATGGAAGGATTCCCACCGGAAAAGACTGTACGGTTTGCAGCGGCAGCCAGCATGCTGGCGCACACTGTGTCCGGGGATACTCCTATGGCATCGGAAATGGAGATCGTCCGGGCAATGACCGAATCTGTAGGCGATGTAGAAAGGTAGTGGAAAGTTGTGAGCTTATCCCGTAAAGATAGGCCCTTATATTTGCAAATCAAAAATATATTAAAGGATCGTATCCTATACGGCGTTTATCCGCTCGGAACCCAAATTCCTTCCGAACCTCAGTTGGAGAAGGAATTTGGTGTGAGCAAAATTACGGTCAGGGGTGCCATTCAAGAACTTGTTCAGGAAGGTTATTTGGAGAAGGGGAGTGGTAAAGGGACAAAAGTGATTCGTATTACGTCCACATCCAAACTATCCAAATGGAAACGATTCACAGAGATTCTGGTTGAAGAAGGACATCAGATTCAAAAGCAATGGCTACGTGCCGAAATGGAGCAGACCGAAGCGGGTACGGAGCCTCATCGTTTGTTTGGCGAGAGCTGCCTTAGGCTGGAGCGTGTGTATTTACTGGATGATGTTCCCTACATTTATTATACGCACTATTTGACAAATACGATCGGTGATTTGGATCTGTCGGATTTAAACGCCCAATCACTGTATGGCTTGCTGGAGGATCAGAACATCTCACTGGATAAACTGCGAGATGAGTTTGATGTGGCTGCTCCTCCGGAGCACATAGCGACGATGCTTCAGATCAGCACAGGAAAGCCGTTGTTGAAAAGATCGCGTTATTCCTATGATGAGCAGGGAAATGTGAGAGAATACAGTATTGGCTATTACAATACGGAGCTTCAAAACTACGTAGTAAATTACGAGGTGTAGTTAGCTCAAGCCGTAGTTAAGGCTATCTTCCAACGTTTTTTGTTGGTGGTTAGCCTTTTTTTGCGTTGCCCGCAAATTCATTTCCAAGATTTGAAGGGTGGCTTGAGGTTTCAAACATGTTACACTGTGTTTGCGGTTGATTACAAAAATGTAACTAATTTTTTTACTATAAGGAGATGTAAATTCATGAAAAAACCGATGATAAAAAAGATAGTTAGCACTGGTTTCGTAGCCGTTTTGTCCGTAGGTATTATGCTTCCTGCATCTGCATCTGCAGCAACACCGACAGAAAGTGCACAGAGCTGGCAGCAAAAGATCCAACAACTCTTGGAAAGTCAAGGCTGGGGTGGGAACTTAAATTGCGTTGTTCAAAAACCGGATTTCAAACCGCAACCGGAAAAACCGTCAACTCCAGCAGTGGAAAAACCATCAACTTCTACACCATCGACCAGTAAGCCTGCAGAGCTGGCACAGCCATCGAAGCCGTCAACACCTGCAAATACGACAGATAAATCTAATTTTGCAAGCCAAGTTGTAACTCTTGTGAATAAAGAACGTGCAAAAGCCGGTCTAAAAGCTTTGACTGTTAATGAAAAACTAACAGGTATGGCTGTAGACAAGGCTAAAGATATGAATAATAACAATTATTTTGATCATACTTCCCCAACCTATGGTTCTCCACTTGATATGATGAAGCAATACGGTATCTCTTACAGTTATGCTGGTGAGAATATCGCTAAGGGTCAGCGTACGCCGGAGGAAGTGATGAATTCTTGGATGAACAGTGAAGGTCACCGTAAAAACATCATGTCTCCTAACTTTACGATGATCGGTGTCGGTTACTATAACGGTTACTGGGTACAGGAATTCATCAGTCAGAAATAATTCAGATTATAGTATAAAGAGCAGGAGGGATTACCTCCTGTTTTTTTGTGCATGGATGTATTAAAGTCCAACTCATTTGCAAATTTCACATAGAAGTTTTATGTTTATGTACATATAGTCATGGAGTTGGCCGAAATACTATAGTAGAAGTTGTCATCAATCATTTAACCGGGGGAGGATCCTCTTGAATTCTTCAAAATGGATATGGCGGATTACCGCATCGGTCTCCGTCATTGTTACTATTGTTCTTTTTGTTGGTTTTATTTATGCCATTCAAGATATTAATTCGCCTCAGGCGGCTCCGTCTTCCGCTAAACCATCGGCTCCCGCTCAGATTGAGGGTGATACAGTTGTGAATACGCCCGAATCGGCACCAGAAAAGGACGCTGAAGCCAAAGTGCTTCCTCCTTTACCAGAACAATTAAAGGTCACTGCCATTGGAGATTCCTTGGCGAAAGGTACGGGCGACAATACGGGAAGTGGTTTTGTGCGCCGAAGCATTCAAATATTGAATGACAACGGACGCCAAAGTGAACTTCTTAACAATCTTGCTATTAACGGCTTGACCACAGAGGCACTTTTGCCGAAGTTGGAAGAAAAGGGCATACAATATGCGCTGCAGCAGGCAGACCTCATCCTTCTGTCTATTGGAGGCAATGACTTATTTAAGGGAAGCGGTCTGTTGGAGAACGCTCAGGCTGGCGAGGTCGAATTGGATCCGAAGCAGTTCATGGAGGCGGTGCCCCAGGCAACGGAACGCTTGAAACAAATTTTAGAGCAGATCCGGGTGATTAATCCAGAGGCGAGAGTTGTTTATATCGGTCTCTATCATCCTTTTTCAGACCTAAAAGAACTGCTTCTGCCTGGGAATATCGCTGTTTCAACTTGGAACCATGCGGCACAGCAAGTTGTGAATAGGGACCCTAATATGATGATGGTTCCGACTTTTGATCTGTTTCAAGGAAAACTGGATGTTTATTTATCCTCTGATCATTTTCATCCGAATAGCAATGGCTATCAGGCGATTGCTGAACGGATTTCGCAAGGCATCCTCTAGTGTGATGTGAAAGGAGTAGAAGGGATGGTCACAGATCAACAGCAGGACATTGTACTGTCAGTGCAGCATGTGAAAAAGAAAATCGGACGAAAATGGATTATACAGGACGTCACCTTTAATGTCAGGTCGGGAGAGATTTTCGGCTTTCTCGGACCGAACGGCGCGGGTAAGACAACAACAATTCGCATGCTGGTCGATCTCATAAAGCCTACAGAGGGAATCATCAAAGTGTGTGGCTTTGATGTGAACCGGCAGCAAGAGCAGGCGCTTCGCTATATCGGCTCTATTGTTGAGAATCCTGAGGTCTACACCTATTTAACCGGATGGGAAAATCTCGAACATTTCGCTCGTATGCAGCCGGGCATTGATGAGGATCGTATCCGCGAAGTTGTTGATATTGTCCGGATGGACAAACGGATACATGACAAGGTCCGTACATATTCGCTTGGTATGCGCCAGCGGCTTGGTATCGCACAGGCACTCTTGGGCAGACCGAAGCTCCTGATTCTGGACGAGCCGACGAACGGTCTGGACCCGAAAGGAATCAAGGAGATGCGGGAGTTTATTCAAAGGCTTGCCAGGGAAGGCTTGGCAGTATTCGTATCCAGTCATTTGCTCAGTGAGATCCAGCTATTGTGCGACCGGGTGGCGATCATAAGCCGGGGTAGAGTTTTAGCGGTCGGCGGCGTAGAGGAACTTATTTCAGGCAGCACGGGATATGTGGTGTGGGATTTGCATCCTGCAGATGCGGGTGATTCGGTTCTTCGGAAGCTGCAGCGCTGTGAAGTGATGGATAACCCGGAGGTATTGCTGGATGATTCAATACTCGCTGGAATGCCGCAGGGCGCGGTGGTTACCCGCATTCAAGAAGAAGACACGGCTTCTGCAGTAAAGCAGCTGGTTTCAGCAGGAGTGGAAGTCCGGGGCGTTAGTCGCATTAATCCAACACTGGAACAGCTATTCCTTCAGATGACGGAAGGTGAGAGCATTGAGTAACATACTGCCGCTTGTGAAGAACGAAACGATTAAAATCGTTAAGAAAAGACGTTTTTACGTAATTTTGTTGGTGCTGCTTGTTCTGGTGCCGATGTTTACATACGCGCAGATGAAGTCAGCAGAACGCAGTCAGGGTAAATTTAACGGAGACTGGCGTCTAGAGCTGCAGCAGCGGATTACGGATAACGAGAACTCTCTAGGGAGCGACAGGGTGCCGGAAGAGTGGAAGAGGTATCGACAAATATTTATCCAGCAGATGCAATATTATTTGGAGCATGATATCAATCCGAATGAGCCGAACGCTGTTAATTTTACCCGGGAATTTATGAACAACGCTGTGTCTTTGTTTATCCCGCTGCTTATTATGGCTATAGCTTCCGATATTGTTTCAGGGGAACGGACAACCGGTACGATCAAAATGCTGCTGACCCGCCCTGTGAAGAGGTGGAAAGTACTGCTCAGCAAGCTGATCGCCTTGGTTATGTTCGTCTCGCTGATCATTATGGCGACATTTATAATCGCATACTTGATATCCGGTCTAGCTTTCGGTTATAAAGGATTTGAGCTGCCGGTGTTTACCGGGTTCAAAATTGTAGGCTCAGACGTCGATATGTCTGCTGTTCATGCAGTTCCCCAGTGGAAGTATTTACTCATGCAAGGAGGACTGATATGGTTTGTCAGTCTGGCAGTGGCGATGCTGGCATTTATGGTGTCTGTGCTTGTTCGCAGTACAGCGGCGAGTATTGTCGTCATGATGGCTGCGTTGATTGCAGGTACGATATTAATGAATATGGCATCCGCTTGGAATAGCGCCAAATATTTATTTATGGTTAATCTGAAACTCACAGATTATTTAGCAGGAAATTTGCCTCCGATTGAAGGAATGACACTTAATTTTTCCCTTGGCGTTCTGGCGGTTTGGGCTGCTGTGGCAGTAATCATTTCATTCACCGTCTTTACGAAACGGGACATTTTGAATTAAAATGGACGAGGTATACAAAACATTTGTTTGCATTTTGGGGAGAAACAGCCCCGGTATAAGCGAAATATGAAGGAGGAGCATGAATGGTCGAACAGATCGATAGGTTTGCAGAGTCATCACAGAACGGCCCAGATGGCCGCTCGGGATACGATGCTGACGACATTCAAGTGCTCGAGGGCCTTGTTGCGGTACGCAAACGGCCAGGCATGTACATAGGCAGCACAAGCTCGTCAGGTCTGCATCATCTGGTGTGGGAAATCGTAGATAATGCGGTCGATGAGCATCTTGCGAAGTACTGCTCGAGAATAGACATCACTTTACACAAAGACAGTTCCATTACAGTATATGACAACGGTCGGGGGATCCCTACGGGGATGCATAAAACCGGTATTCCGACACCACAGGTCGTGTTCACGATTTTGCATGCCGGCGGTAAATTCGGCGGATCGGGATATAAAAAATCCGGTGGTCTTCACGGCGTCGGTGCTTCGGTAACGAACGCGCTGTCTGAATGGCTTGAGGTGGAAATATACCGTGATGGTAAAGTTCACCGTCAGCGTTTTGAATATTGGCAGGATAAAAAAGGTATTGAGCATGTTGGAGAGCCGGTAAGCGGGCTTGAAATCATAGGCAATACGAACAAGACAGGTACGAAGGTAACGTTTAAACCGGACGCCCGTGTCTTCCCTTCAGGAATTCAATTGAATTATGACACGCTTGCAGAACGGCTTCAGGAAATTGCATTTCTGAACTCGGGCCTGCGGATCGTGCTGAAGGATGAGCGCAGCGGTAACAACGATGAATTCATCTATGAAGGCGGAGCCAGCCAATTCGTTGAATTTTTGAACGAAGGTAAAGACGTTCTGCATGAAGTGATTCACTTTTATGCGGAAAAGGAAGAAGTTGAAGTAGAGATTGCTCTGCAGTATAACGCAGGATATACCGAAACGTTGGCTTCGTTCGTAAACTCAATTCCGACACGGGGCGGGGGTACGCACGAAACAGGCTTCAAAACGGCCTATACTCGTGTCATGAATGATTATGCCCGTAAGAACAACCTCCTGAAGGAAAAAGATAAGAATCTGGAAGGTAATGATCTTCGTGAAGGCATGATGGCTGTCATCAGCGTCAAGATGTCCGAGGTGGAGTTTGTTGGTCAGACCAAGGACCAGCTCGGCAGTGCTTCGGCCCGCAGTACAGTAGACAGTATCGTTACCGAGAAAATGCAAATTTTTCTGGAGGAGAACCCGCAGATTGCACAGACTCTCCTAAAGAAAGCAATACAAGCTTCCAGAGCCCGTGAGGCAGCTCGTAAAGCCCGGGATGAAATGCGTACCGGCAAAAAGCGTAGCGAAAGCTCCAATCTGGGAGGAAAGCTGACACCGGCCCAATCGAAGGATTTCACTCGTACCGAGTTATTCATCGTGGAAGGTGATTCCGCTGGCGGTTCGGCGAAGCAGGGACGTGACTCTAAGCTACAGGCGATTTTGCCGCTGAAGGGAAAACCGCTGAATCCGGAGAAATCCAAGCTTGCGGATATATTGAAAAATGATGAATACCGTGCAATTGTAGCTGCAATCGGTGCCGGAATTGGTACTGAATTTACGGCTTCAGACAGCAATTATTCAAAAATTATTATCATGACCGATGCGGATACTGACGGAGCACATATTCAAGTGCTGCTTCTTACGTTCTTCTACCGGTACATGAAGCCTTTGATAGATGCCGGCCGTGTCTACATCGCGCAGCCGCCGCTTTACAAAATTTCAAGTAAGTCAGGCAAGCTGCAGACAGTGAGATATGCCTGGAGCGAAGAACAGCTGGCGAATTACTTGAAAGAGTTCAAAACGTATGAATTGCAGCGCTATAAAGGTCTTGGTGAAATGAACCCTGATCAGTTATGGGAAACGACGATGAATCCGGAATCCCGGACGCTGTTGCAGGTTCAGATTGAAGATGCTGCGAAAGCGGAACGGCGGGTATCGACACTGATGGGGGACAAGGTTGATCCCCGGAAGCGCTGGATCGTTGAAAATGTCAACTTTGCAGAGTTTGAGGAATAGAAGGTGAAAGCATGAGTTTATCAGAACAATTTTTGCCGGCTTTTCTGGAAGAGATTGTGGGTGACCGTTTCGGCCGGTACTCTAAATATATTATTCAGGATCGTGCAATACCGGATGTCCGTGACGGCTTGAAGCCGGTTCAGCGGCGTATACTTTACGCCATGTATGATTCCGGCAATACGCCGGACAAGCCATATCGAAAGTCCGCTAAAACCGTCGGGGATGTTATGGGTAATTATCATCCTCACGGTGACTCGTCCATCTATGAGGGTATGGTCCGTATGGCGCAGCCATGGAAAATGGGACATGTTCTCGTGGATGGACACGGCAACTGGGGTTCTCAGGATGATGACCCAGCAGCAGCGATGCGTTATACTGAAGCGCGTCTGTCACCCATTTCGATGGAATTGCTGCGGGATATTGAGAAACGAACCGTATTGTTTAAGGACAACTTTGACAATACGGCGAAGGAACCGGTTGTTCTTCCTTCACGATATCCGAATCTGCTTGTTAACGGAACGAGCGGAATATCAGCTGGTTTTGCAACGGAAATTCCACCTCATAATTTACGAGAAGTGATTGACGCTTGTATTGCAGTCATGCAAAAGCCGGACATCGAGCTAAATGAAATTATGACCTTTATTAAAGGCCCTGATTTTCCGACAGGCGGCATCATTATGGGCGGAAGCGGAATTCAGGACGCTTACCAAACAGGTAAAGGCCGTGTTTACCTGCGTTCAAAGACTGAGATCGAGTCATTGCGGGGCGGTAAGCAGCAGATCGTTATTACCGAAATTCCTTACCAGGTTGTTAAAGCCCGTCTTGTAACAGCTATGGAGAACATTCGCCTTGAGAAAAAGGTGGACGGCATCGCCGAGGTAAGGGACGAAAGTGGACGTGAGGGTCTACGAATCGTTGTGGAGCTGAAAAAGGATGCGGATGCCAACGGTATACTCGCTTATCTGTTCAAAAAAACAGATCTGCAAATCACATATAACTTTAACATGGTTGCCATTGTAAATAAGACACCTCAGCAGCTTGGACTAAAGGCCATTATAGAGGCTTATATCGCTCATCAGCGCGAAGTTGTCACGTTCCGAACCCAATACGAGCTGGAACGTGCGGAAGATCGTGCTCATGTGCTGGAAGGGCTCGTGAAGGCTCTCAACATTTTGGACGAGGTAATTGCGGCGATCAAGGCATCCAAGAACCGCCAAGATGCACAAAATAACTTGCAATGGATGTTTGGATTTACTGAACGCCAAGCCGATTCAATCCTTACACTCCAGCTCTACCGGCTGACGAACCTCGAAATTCATTCACTCCAGAAGGAATTGGATGACCTAATGAAGAAGATCGAGGGTCTGCGTGCCATTTTGGACAATGACAAGAAGCTAATCTCCGTTATCCGTAAAGAGCTGATGGAAATCCGTGATAAGTACGGAATCGACCGTCGTTCACTGATTCAGGAAGAAGTGGAAGAAATCAAGGTGAATCTTGAGGTGATGGTTGCCGCTGAGGATGTACTGGTGACACTCTCCAAGGACGGTTACATTAAGCGGACAAGCATGCTATCATTTACACGCTCAGGCGGTGAGCCTGATAGCTCGGGAGTCAAGGAAGGCGATTACGTAACCCGTCTGCTTGAGGTTAATACCCTTGATAACCTGCTGATCTTCACGCAGAGGGGACAATACTTCCTACTACCGGTTCACCAAATTCCGGAATACAAATGGAAGGACGCCGGTACTGCGATTGTGAATGTCATTCAGCTTCCGAAAGAAGATGAGATCGTCTCAGTCATTCCGGTATCCAGCTTCGAAGAGGAAGGGAAGACTCTCGTGTTTGTTACCCGGCATGGTCAAGTGAAGCGGACGGAGCTGAAGGATTACGCCACCAAACGGGCAGGGGCTGTAGCGGCCGTGAAGGTATCCGGTGATGACAGTGTGCTTACGGTAGAGTTAAGCGATGGCAGTAAGGACATTATGTTAATTTCTAAAGAAGGCATGAGTATTCGCTTCCGTGAGCAAGAGGTTAATGCGATGGGCCGCGTTTCCGGCGGTGTAAGAGGCATTCAGCTTCGTGATGGAGATGAAGTGATGGCCGCTCTGTGGGTCATGGAGGATGAAGGTGAGATCCTGACCATAACCGATCTTGGATACGGAAAACGTACCTTGCTACTCGACTATCCGACCCAAAGCAGAGGCGGAAAAGGAATCGTCACATTCGAATTTAAGGAAGGCAAGCGGGTAAAACCGAATGGAAGCCGCATAGCCGGAGCTTTCTATTGCCGGGAACCGCTACACATTATTGCATATAGCCTCGAAGGAACTGCTTTTGCTTTTGATTCAGAGAAAGCTCCGATTAGCGAACGCAAGTCGATTGGGAAGCTGCTTGCCGACGTGGGCAAAAAAGGTGAAATCACAGATTTAATTCTGTCACCAGAACTGAAGCAAACTTCGACGGAATAACAGTAACTGAATAATGGCTACTTTATGATTAGAAGTCTTCAAAGACATCCGACTCTCCTTGAGAAACGGGTGTCTTCTTTTGTGTTATAAGGTCAGCCAGATTCTGGTTGGCCTAATAACACGAATACATCTAATAATCTAAGATAAGAAAAAGATGAAATAAACATCATAGAAAATCAAGACAGAATAACTTATATAATATGTATCAATTGTAGGAGAGGTGAGTTCGATGATAATCAAGTGTTTTATTCCATTTCCTATATTAGAAACAGAAAGATTAATTCTTCGTTTAGTTGAGGATAGAGATGCGGAGCAGTTATATGAAATATTAAGTGATGCTGAGGTAGCAAAATTCGATTATTTTTACCCCGTAACCTCAAAGGAACAAGTACTGAAATTTATAGAAAGATACAAGAAAGAAATAGAGGAAAATGAAGAAATCACATGGGGGATTATATTAAAAGAGACAAATAAATTAATCGGGACATGTTGCTTGGGAAGTTTTAATGAAGGAGCTAGAAGGGGAGAACTTGGTTATGACATCGCTCAAGTAAAATGGGGTAAAGGATATGCAACAGAAGCATTAGAAGCAGTTATTGATTATGGGTTTGATATTATGAATTTGAATAGGATTGAAGCTACAATCACACCTGGGAATGATGCATCTGTTAAAGTATTGAGCAAGCTGAATTTTATTCAGGAGGGAGTAGTCAGGGAAAGGGATTTGATCAAAGGGAAACTAGAGGATGGAATAATGATGTCCATTCTTAAGAGAGACTATATAAAAAAAGACAGATTGCTCGATTGAGCGATCTGTCTTTTTTTGCGGTGTTCATGGTGAAGAGTCGCGGCTCTTGTCGAAAGTGTGAGATGTCTGAAAAAGCTTGTCATTACAGGCTTAGCGGCATTTGTCGTATGCTTAGAAATTATATTTTTTAACGAAAATAGCAGGAAAAAGAGGTTGCTGGCACGAAAGTTAATCATATAAAATACCGGAATTTCAACGTGTTGAGTCTGTCATCATTTAAGCGGAACAGTTGTATTTTTCTCAGAGAGGAAGGGGTTAACGATGCATACGAACGAATTTGCAAAAGTATGGTCCAAGCTGGCTAAGGATTATAAACTTCATATGGAGAATGGACTTGCGCCTGCTTTGACCGAAGCCCAGCTCACAGTGCTCGAAGTGTTGGAGGAGCAAAAGAGAATGAAGCCGTCTGATTTTATACCTTATCTGGCAACGAGTCCGGCTGCGGTAACGATGCTGCTTGACCGGATGGAGAAGAATGGTCTGATCATCCGAGAACGTGATGAAAAGGACAGACGTATTGTATGGGTTACGATCTCAGATCGAGGACGTCAGGAAGTATTACGGGGAATACAGGTTAGAGAGGATTATTTGTCCCATGTATTAAATCGGATCTCGTCCCATAATCAGCAGCTTCTTGTATATCTTCTCGGGAAAGTTAGCGCTGCTCCCCAGGAAGCAGGCTAAACAAGAGTTATATGCTAAAAACCTGTTCCTGCCTGCAAAGGCAGGAAGTTAAAAAGGGGTTGTCCAACAAGTAGTTTTTTACTACTGGGACAGCTCTTTTTCCTTAAGAATCGCACAGAATAGCCAAGAAAATTCTCCTAGGAGTTATAAGTGGAAAAAATTATTTCATGTTTCTCTAAAAAAGCATTGTACTGAAAACGTTTTTATGCTAACTTATGTTTATAAATAAAAACGTTTTTATAGTAAAGGGCGAATTGATATGGGAAAGGTAACCATCAAAGACGTTGCAAGAGAGGCGGGGGTCTCCATTTCTACGGTTTCCAATGCATTAAATGATGTAGATGTATTGAATCCGGAGACAAAATCACATGTACTGAGCGTAGCGAAGCGATTAAATTATGTTCCGAACTTAAACGGAAAACTGTTAAAGTCGGGGAAGACCAAGATGCTCGGTTTCTTTACAACAAGCGTATCGGGGCCGTATTTTTATATACTGGTTGAATCTATGTCACGTGAATGTGATCGTCTTGGTTACGGATTGAATGTTTTTGTTACGAAGGATAAGCAGGTCATAATGAGTAATATTTTGGGCGGGCGTGTGGATGGCGCCATTATATTTGAAGAATTGCAAATCAACCCAAAAGACATTGCTGCCATGGAAAAAGGTAAAATTAAAGCGGTTTTTCTGGATCGTGTTGTTCAAAACGAGACGATGGGAAGCATCATTTTTGACTCCTATATAGCTGGTTATGAAGCAACCAAATACCTGATCAGCCTGGGACATAAGAAAATTGCCTATATCTCTGGCGTGGATACGATGTTTGATAGCGTTCAGCGGAGGGAAGGATATTTAGCTGCACTGCGTGAGTTTCAGTTGCCGATTGATGGAGACTATATCTTGCAGGGTTATTTTGAAGAAGAAGGTTCCTATAATGCCGTCAAGTCGTTCCTTCACCTACACCCTGGAAAAGTGCCGAATGCTTTTTTGGCCGGTAATGACGTGAGTGCAATTGGATGTATACGGGCATTGAAATCCCATGGATATGAAGTCCCACAAGACATTAGTGTAGTAGGTTTCGATGATATTGATATCGCGCAGTATTTTACACCGCCTCTAACCACCGTAAGAAATCAGATTGCGAGACAGGGAATGTTGGTCGTTGAACATCTGGTTCGTATGATTCAGAAGAAAGAGCAAGGCAAGGTTCAGAAATTGGCGGGTGAGCTTGTTGTACGTGGTTCAAGTCATGTAAAGATCGAACGGAATGATCCAGTATAATTAGGAAATATGATCATTCCGGATATGCTTTTTTAATGAAATGAGATATTTGGGCATTATTTTGGCCAAAAATAAAAACGTTTTTATTGTTTGGTTTTTAAGTTCTAAAAGGAGGCGAAGCAGGTGAGCAAAACAGCTACAGTTCATTCAACCGGCACAGGAACGGTTCAGCCAACCGGAAAAAAGCCGAGGGGGCAAAGAGTGAGGGAATTCTTGGTTGATTATAAGCGACAATGGGAGCTTCAATCAATGATCCTTCCAGGCATTATTTTTATGTTTATCTTTTGCTACGTACCGATTTACGGTTTGACGATTGCTTTTAAAAACTATACCGTCATTGATACGTTGGATTCCGCTCCATGGGTTGGCCTGGACAATTTCAAAATTATTTTATCCGACAAATATTTTTGGGACTCTGTAGTCAATACGCTGGGAATCAGCTTTCTGAAATTAGCGATCGGATTTGTCATTCCGATTATTCTAGCGATTATGATTTATGAGGTAAGTATGGGACGGTTCAAAAAGTTCGTACAAACCATCTCATATCTGCCGCACTTTTTATCCTGGATCGTTTTGGGTGGTATGCTGATTACCTGGTTCTCGACATCCGGATTGTTAAACGAAATTCTGCTCAGCTTAGGGTTAATCTCGCAGCCGCAAAATATTTTACTGGATCCGAATAAGTATTGGTGGATTGCAACGTTATCGGATATTTGGAAAGAGGCTGGCTGGGGAACGATTTTGTACTTGGCAATTATGGCTAAAATTGATCCTACATACTATGAGGCCGCTAAAATAGATGGTGCAAGCCGGCTCAGACAAATTTGGAATATCACGATTCCTAATATGAAGATGATTATCAGCTTGAATCTGATACTAACTGTAAGCGGTTTACTCGGCTCGAATCTGGACCAAACCTTAGTCTTGATGAACTCGCAAAACCGGGAGAAAGCCGAAGTCATCAACTCCTATGTATATCGTATGGGGATGACACAGGGTGACTTCTCTTATGCTACTGCCGTTGGTTTAGGTGTCTCCATTGTGTCTGTGATTCTACTCGTTACGGCCAATAAAGTAACCAGCAAATTAAATGATGATCAATCCGTCTTATAGGTCATACAGAGAGGAGGTATTACGGTGAATTTGAAAGCAGCTAAAGGGGATCTGGATAGTCGAATCTTCGATACCATCAATATCATTTTGCTGGTTATGTTCACAATTATCATCGTTGTGCCATTATGGAATGTTATCGTTTCATCCTTCAGTTCGGGCAGGTCCCTTGCAGAAGGCGGGTTTATATTTTGGCCTACTGAGTTTTCTCTGGAGAATTACGAGGCCGTATTTAGGGATGCAAGCATATGGCAGGCTTTCTTTATCTCGGTTGCCAAAACCGTGATTGGGGTGGCTACACACGTATTCTTCTGTGCCATGGTTGGTTACGGTTTAAGTAAAAAGTACGTACGCGGCCGCAAGTTCTATGTCACGATGGGTGTTATCACCATGTTTTTCTCAGGCGGTATGATTCCGACCTATTTATTGATCAAATCACTCGGTCTATTAAATAGCTTTTGGGTTTATATTATTCCGGCTCTCTTAAGTTTCTATGATGTAATTATTCTGATGAACTTCTTCCGAAATGTGCCGGATTCACTGGAAGAGTCAGCGAAGATCGATGGCGGGGGAGACTGGAGAATTTTCTTAAGTATATTCATACCTCTTTCCATGCCGGCCATGGCTACTATTGCGTTATTTAATGGGGTCGGGCAATGGAATGACTTTATGACAACTAAATTATACATCACGGATCAATCACTCTATCCTTTACAGATGATGTTGTATGAAATTATCGTGCAGTCACAGACGCAAACCATGCAAAATATTGGCTCGGTTGCGATCGAGACGACTACAAAAGGGGTCCAACTAGCAACAATTGTCGTTACGACTTTGCCGATTGTTGTGATGTATCCAATACTTCAAAAGTACTTTATCTCTGGAATGATGCTGGGGGCGGTCAAAGAGTAAAAATTTCATTTTGAGATGGAAAGAGAAGACAAACATTTATGCAGGGTCATGAAGTAAGCGCTTTTATTAAAGGGAGGGTTACAGGATGATTAAGTTGAACAAAGCTTTTGGCAAAAAGGGGTTCACACTTCTTACAGCATTGATGGCTGTTGTATTGGTTGTTAGTGGTTGTGGATCGGGCGGTGATTCCGGCTCGAAGAAGGAAAACTGGATTTCAATAGAAGATCGTTATACACCGGATCCAGAAAAACCGGCTTGGCAGCTGGATAAAAAAGAAGAGACGACAGACCTGACTTGGTACGTGAATGCCGATTGGTGGAACACGGATTTTGGCAAGGATGTTGTAACCAAAAAAATCAAAGAAGATTTGAACATCAATATCAAATTTATTACAGGTGACGACACCAAATTGAATACGTTTTTTGCCGGCGGCGAAATGCCGGATTTGATCACGACATTTGATGCCAATTCCCCGGTTGTGCAAAAAGCGGCTACATGGGCGCTGTCGTTAAATGATCTTGCTGAGAAATATGATCCTTATTTCAACAAGGTTGCAGCACAAGATACGATAAACTGGTTCCAGTTGAAAGATGGCAAGACTTACGGATATCCGAACTATTCCAATACTCAACAAGACTATGATAGCGGTAATATCCCTGCGAAAACCGCGTTTATCATTCGCAAGGATGTCTACGAAGCTTTAGGTAAGCCTACCATGGGAACGCCGGAACAATTTCAGGCTGTTCTTGGCGACATCAAGAAACAATTCCCTGCGCTGATTCCTTTTGGATTTAACTCCGTCGGTCAAGGCACCGGATCGCTCGGCGATGCGTTACAGGATTTCATTGGGGTACCGCTTGAAGATGAGAACGGCGGATTCTACAATCGCAACCTGGATGAAGATTATTTATCCTGGGTGAAGACATTAAATAGCGTATACAGAAACGGAGCTATTAGTGATGATAGCTTTGCGGATGACGGAACAGCTTTTGAAGAAAAAGTGAAAGCAGGCAAATATGCAACGATGCTGTTAGATGGAACGCCGCAACAAGGCGGTAATCTTCAAAGCTTCTTCAGTGGGAATAAAGGCAAGGAATACATCGCTATTGATGGACCACAAAGTACGGTTGGAAATGCGCCGACCTTGAATCAATCTGGTATCACGGGCTGGATGATTAGCTTTATCACTAAAAATAATGCAGATCCTGCCAAATCCATTCAGCTCTTCACGTACTTGTTAAGCGAAGAAGGACAAATGCTGATGAACTATGGTATTGAAGGCGAGACCTATCAAGTTAACGCGGATGGTGCAGTTGAGCTCTTGCCTGCGGTGAAGGATCTTCAATTGAATAATCCGGATACTTTTAAAAAAGATTACCGTATGGGTGAATTCATGTTCTTTGGTCATGACCGTCATAAAGCGCTAAGTGGAGATGCATTCCCGGATGCAATCAAGCAATTGCAAGAGTGGGGTAAAGGGAAATTGAAACCGCACTTCATTCTGGAAAATATTAAACCTGACCAAGGGACTCCTGAAGCCCGTGCCTTAAGCGCCATCGATACCAAATGGAATTCAACACTGGTAAGTATGGTTCGTGCCAAGGATGATGCTGGATTCGACAGTGCCCTGAATGAATATAAGGCATTCCTGAAAGATAATAACTGGGATAAAATCGTGGAAGTTCGCAATGAGAAGATGAAGTCAAACAAGGAAAAGCTGGGGCTGAAATAAAGATAAGTTTCATCACGGGATAGGAAGCCAAAAAGAAACCTTGGAGGGAAACAGCATGCTGAACATTACAATCTATCAATCAAATGGTGAAGAAGAGTTATTCGTAAAGAAAACGGTGCAACAATTATCCTCTGTATCTCCGAAAGCAAAGATGAATACGGTCACCATTGATGAGGACCAGACGTATCAGGAGATGGACGGCTTCGGCGCATCCTTTACGGATTCCTCAGCTTTCTTGATTCATCAAATCTTGGAACCGGAACAGAGAGCGGAGCTCATGACAAACTTATTTGATCCGAAGGATGGGATCGGCTTGTCGGTATTGCGCAACCCGATGGGAGCGTCCGATTACGCTCGGGACTTTTACAGTTATAATGATTTACCGGCAGGTGAAACCGATGTGGAGTTAGAGCGGTTTTCGATTGCACACGACGAAGAAGATATCATTCCACTTCTGCAAGAAGCTATACGTTTAAATCCTGAAATCAAGCTGATGGGTTCACCTTGGAGTCCACCGGGGTGGATGAAAACAAGCGAGTCAATGATTGGCGGGGAACTGAAACAACAATATTATTCGGTTTATGCGGGCTATTTTGTACGATATATTCAGGCGTATGCCGTTAGCGGTCTGCCGATATATGCCGTCACTCCACAAAATGAGGCGCTGTATTCTCCGGGTCATTATCCCGGCATGATCATGCTACCCGAGGCGCAAAGTGAATTTATTAAAAATCATCTGAAGCCGCAATTCGTCAAGCACAATATTGATACCAAAATCTTCTGCTATGATCATAACTGGGATGAGCCAGACTATCCTCGGACGGTGCTGAAGCAAGCGAATGCGGAGGTAGATGGTGTTGCATGGCACTGGTATGGCGGAATGCCATCAACGCAATCGGAGGTTTTTGATGCTTTTCCTGACAAGGAGGTTCATTTCACGGAAGGATCAGGCGGGGAATGGATTCCACCGTTTGAACAGGCTTTTTCCAATGTCATTCGAACAGGGATTGAGATTCTTAGAAATTACAGCAAGTCCCTTGTATTGTGGAATATGGCATTGGATGAGAAGAATGGTCCAACCGTACCAGGATTTGGAAACAGCACCTGTCGCGGTATAGTGACAATCAATCAGCAGACCAAGGAGCTTACGTATACGCTGGATTATTATGCGCTGGCACATTTTAGCAAATGTATACGTCCGAAAGCGTTGCGCATTGCATCTTCCTCAAGTAATGATCTCATTCGTTCAGTAGCTTTTAAAAATACAGATGGATCGATGGCAATCGTTTTGTTTAACGATGGTCAGGAGTCAGAGAATGTGGCTTTGAAGCTGCAAGGAGCAGATATTTTAAGCTTTCAACTAGAGTCTAAAAGTGTAATATCTATTATGATGCAGGGTGATTATTCAGCATAAAAAGGACATTACCATAGCATAAAAGAGCACCGATAAGGGGCTGTCCCAAAGCAGTTTTTAACTGCGAGGATAGCTCCTTTTTCTTATAAATCATTACGCTAAAAAGCCCTCTGTTCCATCAGCTCTAAAATGGCTAAAGATCAGAGGGCTTCTTATTTAGATCAAAGATTATGTAAATCGTTTTACAAGCGTACTATTTCAAAGACCACAATGCGGTCACATTTGTTGGCTCCCATCCGACAAGTGAGGTATGTGGCTGGAGGCACTCGTAAGTGTTACCGTTGTAAGTGACCAACGCTCCGGTTTGATAAGCTGTATTGGCTGCCCACTCCGCTGCGCCAGGATTGGGATTGGTTGGGCTGGAAGTAGTCGTAGCGCTTACACTATTACTAGCTGTAGACACGTTACCGGCTGCGTCTTTTGCTTTTACCGTGAAGGTATAAGGTGTATTTGCAGTTAATCCAGTGACTGTATAGCTAAGTGTAGAGCCAGATACGCTACCAACCAGCGCAGTCCCGCTGTAAATGTCATAGCCGGTGACGCCTACATTATCATTCGCTGCATTCCAAGCCAGCGACACGCTGGAAGTTGTTGTACCCGTAACACTCAGACTTGTAGGAGCTGTTGGTGCCTGTGTATCGCTGCCATCTCCACCTCCGGAATTATTCAAATTTACGTCAATCACTTGGTAGAAAGCGTTGCCTGTGTCGGCAATTTCCCATACGCCGAGGATCAGGTTGTAACCACTGCGATCTGTCGGTACGTTGCATGTGTGCGATACTGTGACATCCGGTTTCTTGCCGCCGTCATCGAAGTAACAGAACAGCTCCAGATCAGCGCGGGCGAGAGGTTTGCTTGAGTCCCAACCTTTCTTCGTAATGTAATATTTCCATTCCTTAGTCGCATGATTTGCAGTTAAATGCCAGGTGAATGTGTTGGCTCCGCCATTCATGTCTACTTTTGCCCAGCGGGTTGGTGTTTGCTCGTACAACTCAGGAAAAGCGCCTGCACCTGTAATCTGACCGTCAGCAGGGCCAGCAGCCGGGAAGTTCCCTGGGGCTTCCAGCGATTGAGGCTCATATTGGATACTTCCGCAGTCTGTATTTGCGCCGCTCTTGCACAGAACAGCACGGCTTGTAGGAGATTCGATATATCCGTGGGCCGAGGCGCTGCTCGAAAAAATCATCATAGCAGCAATAAACATGAATGAGAAACCAAGAACCATGTACAGTGGCTTCAAATGAAAGCGCTTGTAATTGTGACCAGACGTAAATGTCATTAACAAAACCTCCCTGGATTATAAAAATTTGCTTCAAGTGAACATCATCTTACTAATATGTATACAGTTGTGATATCACCTCCTAGAAATCTATGAGTTGTAATCCTGCTATATAAACTCTACTAGAGTCTATACCATACCCAACATACCCAACTATGGATTCATTTGGTATTTATAATAACTATTTTTAGATAATCACTAAAAAATGTAAAGGGGAAATTTGTCTTTCTGAGGGAGACAATCTTGTAGTATAGAGTGAATAATGATGTGGAGGGAAATATGTTAACACATTAAGCTGCATGTCAAAAAAAGCCGAGATCCATGAAACGGATCTCGGCTTTGTATTGATTTATCAATAGTTTTTAATCTCTCTGATCAAACGGCCAGAAGGGAAGAGATTCCACGGATGCAACGTCGGTGGCATGGATTCAATCCTAATTTCTTCCTTGCTCACAGGATGCGGGAAACCGACAAATACCGACCATAGTGCAATCTGTTGACCTGCCTTATTAAGGCCGTTGCCATATCTTTGATCACCGTACAATGGCCAGCCTGCATGGCTTAACTGAACACGAATCTGATGAGGTCTCCCTGTATGAAGCTCCACTAGAACGAGACTCATACCGTTCTCAGTCGCAAGCACCGTATAATCGAGTATCGCTTCCTTGGAGCCTTCTGTTCCTTTAGGGACAACGCGAACCGTGTTGCTGCGGCTGTCTTTGTACAGCGTATCTACCAGTCTTCCCGAAGGCTGCTTGGGCTTGCCATGCACTACCGCTGCATACAGTTTGCGGAAGCTTCTGCTGCGGACAGACTCCGATAAGCGGGAGGCCGCTTTGGAGGTTTTGGCAAATACCATAGCACCACCGACAGGTCGGTCCAGTCGATGTACGAGTCCAAGGTATACGTTACCTGGTTTGTTGTACCGGACCTTGATGTCATCTTTAAGAATCGTGAGCATATCCGGATCACCGGAGGCATCCTCCTGTGAAGGGATGTTTACGGGCTTGCTGACTCCAAGCACATGGTTATCCTCATAGACAATCGGTACATCAGGATAATTGGCTTTCTGATCATTCATACTCTACGACTCCCAGCGTCCCAAAATTCCACAAGGCAGATTAAGTCCGGAGTTGGTGATCGGCAGGCCAATCTCACCCGCGCTGATGCTGCCGCCGTATCTTGGCTGCATGGTCATGGACAGCATATTTTTAAGTACGGTAGGTGAAATACCCGTTGTATAGGAGTTAATCAGCATGAAGAGCGGATTATCTGACAGGATATCGAGGCAGCTTTCCAAGAATGGATACAGGCTTTGCTCGAGCTTCCAAGTTTCTCCGCTTGGACCCCGGCCGTAGGATGGGGGATCCATAATGATAGCTTCATACTTGTTTCCGCGGCGCTGCTCACGTTGTACGAATTTGAACACATCATCCGTAATGAAGCGGACAGGGCGGTCTGATAGACCGGACAAAGCCACGTTTTCCTTCGCCCACTGTACCATGCCTTTCGCTGCATCTACATGAACTACCTGTGCGCCAGCATTGGCTGCAGCAACGGTTGCTCCTCCAGTGTAGGCGAACAGATTGAGGACACGGATTGGACGACCGGCGTCTGCAATTTTGTTCATCATCCAGCGCCAGTTAGCAGCTTGCTCGGGGAAAAGACCAGTATGTTTAAAGTTCGTTGGACGGATGTGAAATTTAAGCTGGTCATAGGAGATGCTCCAACGTTCAGGAAGTTGCTTCTTCATGTCCCAGTTTCCGCCGCCTGACGAACTGCGGTGATAATGGCCGTGAACGTTTCTCCATACTCCGTTGTCATTGTTGAGCGGCCAAATAATTTGCGGATCCGGGCGGCGCAGAATAACATCACCCCAACGTTCGAGCTTTTCTCCGCCCCCGGTATCTATAACTTCATAATCTTTCCAATCATCAGCTACATACATGTTGAAAACCATCCTTCAAATTGTCATTTAAGCTTTATTGTACAACATTTACCGCGGACATTGCCACAAATCTGGTTACGGCGATGATCGATGAGGGACAGTCGTTATCGATTTTGAGAAGTAAGTCATTCCAAGTCCAAAAAGGCGTCGGAATAGCGGAGCTCACCCTTGAGACTTTTTAGAGCACCTTCCTCTATTTCGGAAACCATAAAGACCTCTTCTGGAACTTCAAACTGTTTCAATTGAAAGCCGTAACGACCAGCCTTAACAAAACCGAATTGCGGATAATACGAAGGATGCCCGATCAGAAATACTAACGGAATGTTGAATTGCTGGCATCTGTTCAGAGCTTCTCGGATTAACGCCCCGCCAATCCCTTTACGCTGTAAGGTCGGCTCCACAGCGAGAGGAGCAAGGCAGGCCACTCGATATGACTGATCATCGTCTAATACTTCAGCTACGCTGAGCATGATGTGCCCGGTAATGTGTCCATCCGTCTCGGATACTATGGACAATTCCGGAATAAAGATTACGGAGCTACGGATACGTTCAACAAGTCGAGGCTCGGCCTCACTCTTAAACGCGCTTTTTAGCAGTTGTTCCACTTGGGAGTAATCTTGGATTTCTTCTGTTCTTATCATAGTTATGTCCTCCTTTAAGATTCAGGTTTTATTTCAATGGTTAGCCCCTCGACATGCTTTCGGTTCATCAACTTCCGTTTCTTGCGGTTCTCTTTACTCTCAAAAACGATATCCATGTCATAGTCTTCAGGATACAGATCTTTACCTGCAATATGCAGTGTGAGGCGTTTGTGGTTGATTTTGATCTTTTGTTTTTGGATCATCACGCCAACCATACCGCGCGAATCTTGAGCTTCACAGACGATACCAGTCCTGTTCAAGGACGATACGTACACGCTGTCCCCAAGCTGATAAGCAGGGGTTTTTGGGCTATGATTTTTCTCTTGATTTTGATCTTCGCTGCAAGCTGTTTTTTCGGGTATACCTTCTAAACTCTGGCTTTCCTGAACAGAGAGAGTGTCAGAATCGTGGGTTTCCCGACCTGATAAATCATCCGTATCGCATTTGCCAGCAAGTTCATGAGTCTCATCTGTATGAGATTCATTCGTGGTGACGTTGTAACTGGGGAACATCGTATTTTCATGACCTACTCCAGCTTCAGATATTTCTCGGGAACGTGCAATGATTGCTGAAGGAATCCCCAATTTCTCGGCAATGACAAATGCATAGCTTTGTCCGGCTTCCCCGATTTTCAACCGGTATTTTGGTTCAAGTGTCTCCGTGTCAAACTCCATCCGCGCGTTTTCGAACCCAGGAGTTATACGTGCAAAATTTTTGATTTCTGTAAAGTGAGTCGTAACAACAACCGTAGCCCTGCGGCGATGCAGCTCTTCCAGCACGGCGATCGAGAGGCCGATACCTTCTCCAGGGTCCGTGCCTGAAGCCATCTCATCCAGTAATATCAGTGTTTTGTCATTGGCGGTTTGTAATATGTGATTGACGTTTCTTATATGAGCCGAAAAGGTGCTAAGCGCATGTTCAATACTTTGACCGTCTCCGATATCGACTGAAATCTGTTCATATATGCTGCATTGACTGCCTTCTTGAACAGGAATGAGCAGACCCGACTGAACCATCATGGTTAACAGACCAACGGTTTTGAGTGTTAATGTCTTACCGCCTGTATTCGGACCTGTTATGATCAGGGACTTGTAGTTACGACCGATTGCAAAATCCAGTGGGACCATACCCGGCCCCAACAGAGGATGGGTGGCCTGCTTGAGCGCAATGATCCCTTGATCATTAAGTTCGACGTTTCGTCCGCTGATGGACAGGGCGTATTTACCTCTAGCGATAATGAAATCGTACATTCCGACAGTATCTGCATTCAGTTTCAATTCGTGACTGTATTTCTCAGCCATTTCGGTCAATGCACTGAGTACTTTGGTCTCTTCCCGGGCTTCTTCGGTTTGCAGAAAGCTCAGTTCCTGCTGGAGGCTTGTGACATCGCTCGGCTCGATGTAAACCGTCTGTCCGCTTGCCGATTCATCCAGCACGACCCCGTTAACTTGCTTGCGGTGTTCTTTCTTGATGGGCAGAACATACCTGCCGTTACGTTTACTGACCAGACTTTCCTGCATGATGGCTCGGTGTTTGCTGAGTAAACTGTCGAGTTTTCGCTTGACTCGCTCTTCAGATACAGCGATTTTTTTGCGGACTCTCGCAAGTTCCTTACTTGCACCATCAACAACACGGCCGCTATAAATACAGCGTTCGATTTCTGAGAGCAATGAAGGGAGTTCATACATTGAAGAGGCGTATGAGGCTACCATTGGAGCAATTTCGCTCTTGGTGGCCATATAACGTATGAGCTGTCTGCAGCTGCGCAGAAATTGCTGAATATGGCCGAAGTCGCGTTCAGTAAGCACATAACCAGTCCCGAGCAGTTGCTGGACAGGTTCTATCCCCTCTAAGGAAGGGATCGGTATACTTGCCCCTGCACGGAGCAGTGTACTAGCTTCAGAAGTTTCATCCAGCCTAAGCCGGATTGCTTTAATCTGGGTGAGAGGGGTCATCTCACGAATGTGATTTTTCCCGAGATATGAGACGGCAAAGCGTTCCAGTTCGGTTTGGACCTTGTCGTATTGCAGCAATTTCATTGTAGCTAAATTCATTTGGGATCAAACTCCTTTGTATTGGTGTATATTTGCCTGAAAGAGCCCGTGAAAAACAAAAAAAAGGCAGAGAATGAACGTAGGTTCACTCTCTGCCTTTAGTCAGTCCGCCTTGAAGTTGATCGTCTCCACAGGAAATAAAGCTGCCAGCACTTACTGTACGCAGTCCTATTTACCAAAAAATCCGTGCTGAACTCAGCACGGATGAAAAGACGCCAAAACAGGATAGACCTCCCGGGCTTCAATTGATATCCGTTGTTCTTAACTAATTACACAGATGGAAAAAACCATAAGAAAATAAACATAGCCTTTTCAGGCCATGAAAAAAAGGAATTTTCCAATCGTATGAAATTTGGTTAGTTAAGAACGACCACCGACATCAAAATCTCTCCTTATTAAGAGGGTATGACATTAATATACGGTTTACTTTTGGAAAAAGTCAAGCTAGAATTCCCATGGGAAATTTTATATGTGACTAAATAGTAATATAAGTATCGAAAAAGTATCAATTCCGCTCCAAAAGTTACAATCTGTTCATAATTTCATAAAATAGACACAATTTCGACCTATATCAAAGAGCTGGGTATGTTACTTTAAAATAGTTAGCTTGGTTTATTTAGTGCTGAATCCAGACGAGCATAACGTTTGGTACGGGGGAGCTTTATATGGGGTGAATGTTTCTTCTTGTAAACTAGGAAATACCTCTTTCCGAATCCGTCAACTAACCTCGGAAGCAACAGGGAGGATAACATAACATCATGAATAACTTACTGAAATCGGTATTACTTTCAGGGGCGATTGTCGTCTCAACATTAGTTCTTAGTCCTGACTACGTGAGCGCTGCTACTTCTTCAATTAAGGTACAAATTAACGATTCCTTAGTTTCTTTTCCAGACGAGCAACCTTTTGTTGACAGTAAAGGATTCACTCAGGTACCTATTCGAATGATTGCAGAGAAGATGGGCTCTACCGTTGAGCATGAGAAGCTTAGTTCTTCAAGATCCAAAGTAACGATTAAAAAGGGAAGCAAGACTATCGTACTCAAATCCGGCTCCAATATAGCTTTAGTTGGTTCTAAGCAAGTTGTAATGGACACAAGCATGCGGGTCGTTGATGGCCGTTCTTTTGTGCCTGTTCGGTTTGTCTCGGAAGCGTTCGGCTATTCTTTGAAGTGGGATTCTAGAAATAAAATTGCGATCATCAGTACTGATGGCAAAAATCATGCTCCTGCATGGACAGCACCAGTACATAACAGCTCCAAAGGAAATCAGGTTGTTTCGATTGCTAAGCAGTATCTTGGAACCAAATACATATGGGGAGGCGCCTCGCCATCCACCGGATTTGATTGTTCCGGTTATGTGAAATATGTGTATGGCAAGATGGGTGTCAGTCTACCTCATAGCTCCGTATCGATGCATAACAATTACGGAACTCCAGTGTCAAAGAGCAATCTAAAACCAGGGGATCTCGTATTTTTCATTACCAACAAAGTTTCAACATCTCATGTAGGCATTTATATCGGTGACAATAAATTTATTTCTGCCACTAGCAGCGGAGTAACGATTGCCAGCATAAACAGCTCCTATTGGGGACCTAAATATAACGGCGCAAATCGGATTTTTAAATGATCTCTCATAACAAAAAAAGGGGTTGTCTTCTGGTCATCTGTGATGACTTTCGGGACAGCCCCTTCTTTACGTCCATACGACAAATCTTTTCCCAAATTAGGAGACGCTAAAAGACTAAATCGTTTTTTTATTACGAAAACAGAACATTTATTGTAATACATCACGATCTTCTGGAAACTTGTCGAAATGATGCTCTGCATAAGAACAAGAAGGAATAATCTTCAGATTCTCACTGCGGGCGTGGCTGATGACTCCACGGATTAGCTGCTCTGCAATTCCTTTTCCGCGCAGCGATGGGGATACAAATGTGTGGTCGATACTGATGACCTGAACTCCCATCGGTGAAAATGAAACCTCGGCTGTTGTAGTTCCTTTCTCCTCGAAATAAAAACGCCCATTCTCTGATCTCATTTCGGACATATAATCTCCTCCTTTATTGGGACTACTTTACCCTAATCTGCCTGCCCTTAAACGAAAAACAAATAGGCATACACCCTGTATCTGGCATATGCATACAATGAGGGTAAGGACGATTAAAGGAGTGAACATATGACAACAACATACCCGAGTCACCATGTCGTTTACCAATGCGATGAACATACCGCACATTCGATGAAACAACATATGGAAAAAGTACATCATGCGATGAAAAACGTGGTTAATCGAAAAGTGCAAGTCCACACGGTGCACAATGAGATTATCGTGGGTGTCGTAGTAGGGGTGGATGTGAATTTTGTGTATTTGAGTATGGATCCACCTGATAGCATGCGTGGTTTCTATCCAGGATTTTCCCCCGGTTTCAACCCGGGACCTTATGCGCCTTTCAATCCTATTCTACCGTTGGCCTTGTTTAATTTGCTGACAATAAGCCTGCTGTTATAAATAGGTCCGCAGGATGGAAGGAATTGCAACCAGAACCTGCGGAAATCCCGCAGTTTTTTGGTTTTTTTTCGAAGAAACGCTCTTCATCCTTATGTAGGATGCCAGATACGTTTCTTCTTGCGGTAATAAATTGACGTATAAAAAAAACAACATATTCCGGATTCGTCCACATAACCATTTACAGAATGGATTAGAGCGAGCGTGCATCCATTCGTCATTCAATCCGGATCTCAATCTAGAGAGGAGGAGGGGCTGTTTGTCATCCACCCCAGAAGGGAAATACCTTTCCAATCAAAGGACTATGTCTAAGAGGAAGTTCAGATTTACACGAAATGATTGGATGGGTTACTTGTTTAGTGCTCCTTTGATTATCGGTGTGCTTGCTTTTGCCATTTATCCGATGTTTGCTGCTCTGTTTATGAGTTTTCACCAGACATCAGGTCTTGCTTTGAATGGAAAATGGGTAGGTATGAGTAATTACAGTTATGCCTTAGAAGATTCTTTATTTTGGCAAGCGCTTACAAATACGTTTATGATGGGCATCTGGTCTGTACTGCTTGGTATTGCCTTGTCGTTCATTCTCGCAAGTCTGATTAACAACTTGAAATGGCATCTGGGAAAAAATTTTTTCAAAGCGGTCTACTTTCTTCCTAATGTAGTATCTGGAGTCGCAACAAGCCTGTTATTCTCATTCTTGTTTTTTCCTTCAAAGGAAGGGTTGATCAACTTCGTGATCAGTTTTATCGGTCTCGAGCCGGTTGGCTGGTTTACGAATCCGGAAGTTTCCCGGTACAGCATTGTGTTGATGAGCCTATGGGGTGCGCTTGGCTATAACACAATCATTTTTTTGGCTGGATTGCAAAGTGTTCCCCGTGATCTATATGAAGCTGCAGAAGTGGATGGAGCGGGTACGTACCGTAAGTGGCTCTATATTACCATTCCTTACTTGCGGCCCATATTTGTCTTTATGCTCATTATGGGAACTATCGGCGGTATGAAAAGATTTACAGACGTTTGGCTGATCGGAGGTACAGCCGGTAATCCGGGAGGCAGTCTGATGACGGTCGTGCTGTATATTTACCGCAATGCATTTCTGGCTTCACAGATGGGGCTTGCCACGGCGGTGTCTTATCTGCTGTTCCTGATTATCCTCGTGCTGACGGTATTTCTCATGCTTCTTAACCGGCGTAAAGACAGTCTGGATTAACACAAGGACCGTATTTGAATAAGTGAGACCGTCAGTAAAAAGGATAGGAGGGAAATCATGGCCGATACAGTAATACCCAAAGTAACCGTTCGCCGCAAAAGGATATCTTTAAGTCAGCTTATACTGACCATTGTTCTGTTTTTAGGTTCGTTTCTTATGATTGTGCCGTTTCTCTGGATGCTTGTAACGAGCTTCGATTGGGGGGCGCGGCTTAATATATCGTTTCCACCCAAGATTTGGCCCGAGGAACCGTCGATTAGGACATTCGAAGCGGCTTTCACCAATATTAAAATGTTCAAATATATCGGCAACTCGGTCTTTGTCAGCGGTGGGGTCATTATCATTAGTTCGCTTTCAGCCTTGTTGTCGGGCTATGCCTTATCCAAGCTCCGCTTCAAAGGGGCGAACCTGGTGCTGTTGCTCGCGCTGAGCACGATGATGATTCCATTCGAGATGACGATGATTCCACAGTATTTGCTCTTCAGCAAGTTAGGTCTTGTTGATAATTATCTCGCATTTTATCTTCCTGCGATGAACTATGCATTTGGAACATTTTTGGCCAAAGCGTTCTTTGACCAGTTGCCGAGCAGTTTAAGGGAAGCAGCCGTACTGGATGGAGCCAAGGAAATCACCGTGTTCAGCCGGGTCTACTTGCCGCTGTGCACACCTATTATTGCAACCATGGTCATTTTACTGTTTCTTGGTGTCTGGAATGATATGTTGTGGCCGCTGCTTATTTTGAAGACTGCTGCTAAATACACCATACAAATCGGTTTGGCTATGTTCACGTACAACAATGGTATTAATCAACAACCGGCTATCATTATGGCCGCGACGACGATAAGTCTTATTCCGGTCGTTGTCGTGTATTTATTCCTTCAGCGTTATATCATCGAGAGCATTGCTTTATCCGGCATCAAGCAGTAAAGAGCAAATAGAAAGTCTATTACTTTTGGAGGTGTAAAGGTTATGAAGAAGGCTTTGTTACTCATCATGTCCTTCATGCTCGTGTTTACAATGGCCGCATGCTCGGGTAGCTCAGGGAAGGATGTAACTGGCGGCGTCAAAATTGAAAAAGTGTCTGACATGTCAGGCACGGTTCGCGTTGCATTGGCCGGCTGGCAGCTCGAAAACGGAATTGATGCATTGACAGGAAATCCGACGATTGGCCTGAATGAGTATCTGGATAAAACGTTCAAAATCATGTACCCGAACATTAAGCTCGAGATTTACCAGATTCCGTGGGAGAACGTGAAGGCGAAACAATCGGCGATGCTGCTCTCTGGAGATGCGGATATACTCTATACAGGCGGAGCTTTTGCCTCCCAGTGGTATCAGGAAGGACTGCTGCGCGATCTGGATGATTTGATCGAAAAAGATAAATCATTTGACCCGAAAATTTATTTGGAAGGCATCATGAACAACTCCTATAGTACCAAATCACCTGATGGAGCTAAACAATTCGGCATTCCTGCAGTTCTTGGGCGGAGAATGACGATCTACGACAAAAAACTGTTTGAAGATTGGGGAATCGAAGCGTTATCTGCGAAGGCGACTCCAGAAGAAATATTGGATAAGGCTAAAAAAATGACCGGTAAAAATCCAAAAACGGGAGAAGACAACTTTGGAGTGTACTGGAGTGGTAACTCGCTCAATGGATCGACATTCGTAGCTCTTACCTTGGCTTTTGGCGCAAAGGGTGCAGAAGGTTCTCTGAAGGACACCAAGAATATTAAGTGGCATTTGAATACACCAGAGATGGTAAAGGTGATGGAATGGCTCAAAGAAGCGGCAGCACTTCCGCCAGCAGGCTTTGTGAATGCTCAAGGTGCTGAAAACTTTGGTCTGGAAAAGAATAATATCGCCATCGCCCTGGATTCTACGGGTGGTTCTACGATGAGTGAATACCGTACCAAACAGAATAAGGAGCTGTTAGACCGTTTTGAACCGGTATTGAATATGGGACCAAAGGGTGAAGGCTGGGTTGCTGTGGATCCGTTTGTCATGGCGAAAAATGCAAAGGATACAGATGCTTCATGGGAAGTGTTAAAATTCCTTTCTGGTTATATGACTCAAAAATATATGTATGAGACTTTCTCTTATACGCCTACCCTTAAAAATGCTGATTTTGTGACAGCGGAAGATAAATTTGTGAAAAAGGCACTCGAGATTGCAGAGGTCGGTCATTCTGAATTGATGGATGAGGCCAATCCATTCTATATGAGCGATATTGCGCCAGCGGTAAACGGGTTTATCAGCCAGGCAGCATCAGGTAATGCACCGGATATCCAGAAGTTCCTGGATGACTTGCAAGCACGTGCAGAAAAATGGTCGGCCAATCTGAAATAACCAAGGGGGACTGTCAATGATTCGCATAGGCGTTGTCGGTGCAGGGGTTATCGCTGCAGAACATTTTAAGCATATTCATGCAAATGAGAGAGCAGAGTTGGTCGCCATATGCGACATCGTACCGAATCTGGCTGAAACGGCTGCCAATCAATATGGAGCCGCGGCTTACACTCAGGTGAGCAGCATGTTGGAGAAGGAGAACTTAGATGCGCTGTTTATATGTGTACCTCCATTTGCGCACAACGATATCGAAGAACAGGCTGCACGAAAGGGTATCCATCTCCTTGTGGAAAAGCCGCTTGGTCTAAACATGGCACAGGTGAGACAGAAAGCAGCCGTCATATCGGAAGCGGGAATACTGACAAGTACAGGATATTGTCTGAGATACATGGAAACAGTGCAGCGTGCGAAACAGTATCTAGCTGGAAAAGAAATCGGTATGGTTCGTGCACACCGTTTCGGCGGCTTACCTCCTTCAGCTTGGTGGATCAACCATGCCAAATCGGGCGGGCAGCTTGTCGAGCAGACGACGCATAATGTGGATCTGATGGTGTACTTGGCTGGTGGAGTTCGAAAAGTGTATGCAGATATGGCCTTGTTGCTGAATCGCGATGTTCCGGGTATTACCACGCCGGATGCCGCCTCCGTTAATCTAGTCTTCACATCCGGAGCGCTTGGACATATCGATACCGGCTTTCTACCGCAGCCGGATGACCGGTCGTCCTTCGAGATTATGGGCCGGGATTTCCGCCTCTCCATTGACGGCATGAAGCTTACGATAACAGAACCGGGAAGAACGATAACGTGGCAGGGAACAGGAAATTTTTATAAGCAGCAGGATGATGCATTTATTCGTGCTATTGAGACTGGAGATAACAGTCTGATCCTTGCTTCGTACGAAGAAGCTATGCATACACTTGAAGTAACTCTGGCTGCCAATGAATCAGCGGAGACTGGCTTACCAGTGATGATTATATGAGCTACTTTGCATAATATTCCATTAATAAGAAAAAGTGACGAACATATTTCTTATTTCCGGCCTAAACGGCCGGTTTTTTTGTGCATACCGATAAGTTTTGAAACAATGTATAATCGATGGCGAGGGGAAAACAAAGCTCGGTATTCGCATCTTTCAATAGCTATTCCATGGGAGGTATATGTGATGAATTGTTATCAAGCTGTATTTATCGATCGAGATGGTACTATTGGTGGAACGGGGCATTTTATTCATCCGAGAGATTTTACAGTGTACCAAGGTGCTCAAGAAGCGATTCACGAACTGAAAGAAGCAGGGTTAAAAGTATTTGCTTTTACGAATCAGCACAGGATCTCACGAGGACAAGCTACCATAGAGGAATTTAAACGACAGTTTGATGAATACGGCTTTGATGATGCTTTTATATGCCCACATGGCAGCAACGAAAAATGTGATTGTAAAAAGCCGGGTACAGGGATGTTACGAACAGCAGCTGAAGAGTATGGATTGGATTTGTCCAGATGTGTTGTCATAGGTGACGTGGGAGACACGGATATGATGGCTGCACATGCTGTTGGAGCTAAGAAAATACTCGTAAAGACCGGCTGGGGGGAAGAATCACTGAATACGTATAGAGACAGATGGATAGATGTTGAACCCGATTACATTGCAGATCATATCCGAGATGCTGTGACATGGATTCTTAGGAGCGATACATAATTTAATTCAATCAGATACAGCGAAATAAAGGCGGAGGACATGTATTTCTGTGGAATGATTTCTCTGATGATGCTTGGTTTGTTAATTTTGGCCCATTATAGTATTTAAGAGGTGAAAGGAGCCAAAATGATATATGGGAAACACAATATCGTTGCCTAAAAACCAACGGGGTATCGTGGATTCGATATCGATGTCTAACGGATTAATGTCAGTATTCATTGAAGTCCTTGTAATAAGCGGATCAATCATTGCTGAGAGTAATCGTGAAAGAGAGCTGATCATTTGGTTAGCTCAACGAGATCAATCGGTTGTAGGAATAGGTACGGTTGGTTTTGATATTGATGAGATGCCGTGGACTTTGGATCATTTCATATCCGAAAAGGAGTTTCTGGTTCGAACCATTACTGCTGCTACTCGTGGTATGGGGTGGGATCGATTAAGTTATGAGCCACGAAAAGATTGGGTAATCGATAAACTTGATCATTTTAAGACAATGATAGACGCGTTTAATAGACAGTTTATTAATATGAATCATTATTTTGAGTGGTCAAAAATTGATGAGGACGATGAAAATCCAACCATACCTTATGATATCCTAAATGTGAGAAGCATTTAGTATACTTGTCGTGTCATGGTTGTATTTTGTGTAATAACGAGAGTTAGAGACAAAATAATTGATTATCAATAATATCAGTGTGGACCGCACTCTGCCTAACTTCGGATAACATACTATTAACACCGAAAATATATGATAGGAGTGAACTTTGTCCGGATCAAGTGACATGGTAAATGCCATTTTACAGGTTGGTGGATCACCGAAATTCACAACATATTCAGGGCTTAAACGAGATACGATAGTTGGGCAAGATTAATGCCATGCGTTAAATTTTTTCGATGGCAGAAATATAAAGGAGGTAAACACAATTGCCTTGGCCAATGGTTCATTTTGCAATTGCTATACGACTGTCTCTATCCAATCCTTCTCCTCATTTTTTATTGGGCAGTATTGCACCAGACGCGATACATATGAGAGAACATGTGACCAGAAAAGAAAAAGGAGTTACTCATTTTGTGAGTGAAGACATACTTCCAAGTGTCGAGGTCATAAAAGAGAATTGTTTGCGTTATTTGAGTGTTAACACGGAACAAAATTGGAGAGATTTTATTCTGGGCTACTTTGCTCATATATATGTAGATTTAAGGTGGACTGAGAATGTATATATTGAGTTCGAGAGTAATTACCTCGGAGATAGAAAAGACATTAGGCAAACATATAATCGTGAAATGAGTCAATTAGAGTTTAATTTGCTGAGATCTGAGAAGGGAGCTCACAACGCGATTCATAGATTACAGCAGTCTGAAGCATATTTAGTAGAACCATTAGTCACAGAGAATGAAGTAAATCAATATAGAGATTTAAAGATAGGATGGCTTCAGGACGTTGGGAATGAGCCTAAGATTAAGCCGATCTATTTTTCGAAAGAAGTAGTAGAGAAGTTTATTGCCAACACAACCAATGAATTAAAGGCATTATTTCATGATTGGGGCATACAGTTTCCTGGGAAAGAAACCAAAATGGATTGCTAATTTCATGGAGGAGGTTACTTATGGGAATTTATAATTCAGAAATTTAATATATATGCATTAAATCATTATTTTGATATAATAGTTAAAATATTACTTTTTAATCTGACCACATACCTTTTCTCTACTGATACTCCATAACAAGAAGGGAGGTGAATTTAGTGAAAAAAGTAGTGATGATCTTATTACTAGCGTGCTTCTCTTTCTCTACTAGCGCATTTGCTGCCTATACTGCAACATCACATGATTTGACAGTTAGCCAATCTGCTCAATATAAATTAAGTGTTGGACTTTGGAGCTCTACGAATGAAACCGTTGAGTTATCGCTTTATTCCAAAGGGCCCTCCGGTCAACTTAATAAAGTCTTCTCGATTACCGCAAATATTGGGCCAACCTCTTCAAGTCCTGTCGAGTATTCAGTAGGTTATCTTAGTCCAGGAACTTATGTCCTTAAAGGAGAATTCCAAGGATCTTATGGTAGTCTAGGACCTATTAGTTTGAATCAAGTCTATTAGTAAAATGCATAGAAATTAAAACGGCCAAGCGTATTGTTTCAATCGTTTGGCTGTTTTAATTTCTTAGTAAATAGCCATGGTCACTTATTTTCATGAAAGGATCATTTTATCTTAATTGTGAATTAAAACTCCCTTTTCTTCTACTTTATAATCTTGCTTCTAAAATACTTACCTTACACAACCCAATAAGTCCAATGCCACAACGACAGATAAGATTTTGTTTGTCTCGGATAAGATATCTTGGGAATTACCGGGGGAACATACATACCTACAAGAAATGAGAACAAAAGTGTACGAAAATGAGATAGACCAAGCTATACTGATTTATCTTAATTACATTTGGGACCAAAGAAATAAGCTAAAGTTAGTACATCCATGGTTAATACAGGCGAGGGAAGAGCTCCTCTTGAATGTCTAATAACCGAAGGTAAAAAAAGCCTGATTTCTCGCTTACAGTAGTGAGAAATTAGGCTTTAATCATTTCATGAAAGTGCTAGTTTAAAGTCCATAAAGATGATGCTACGAATGACTTTCTTTTATGAATGAAGAGCTTTTTCCAAGTGTTTCACGGTTGGTGTTAAGTTGGCAAAGAAATATGCTTCGCGGAGTCTGCGTGAGGGTGCGCTGTCTCTTAAATATCCTGCACTACCATTGTGAAGCATACTGGCTTGAACAGCTTCAAGTGTAAGATATACGGTTTCAAGGCGAATTCGAGCAACCTCTTTCCAATTCAGCGTTTCATTACTGAACAAGTCTTTAACCTTTTCCTGTAATTGACGTTCGGCCTCTTGCAAGTCACATGATTGTTTTTTTAGGAAACGATTACAGCCGTTTTGCTTTTGCCCTACTTTTTCAATCGAAGAGATTGAAGCTTGTGTCACACCGAGGCCAAGTGGAATTTGATATGAAATGAAGGCGGGCCGAATCTGTTCCACAAACGCAGATGCATTTTCAGACAAAACCAATTCATTAGGCACAAATACTTCATTAAAGGAGCAAGCATATGTTGCACTACCATTGACGCCAAGATACTCGACTTTTTCTTTCAGCTTTAATCCTTCTGCATCACAAGGGATGAAACACATAATGAGCTTGTTCTCATCAACACCCGCAATAACACCAAACCAATGCTGCTTCTCACCAAGATTGGAAACAGAGGGGAGAACACCGGAAAGAATATAACCACCTTCTGTCGGTTTCGCATTTAAGTGCAGTTTTTCAAGTCCAGCATAATATTTCATCGGGTTGGACAGGCCTGTTCCGCCTAAAATATCCCCACTCTCGAGTGATGACAGAAACTTATTTTTCAATGTTTCATTACTTGTATGGCGTACATAAGTTAGAGCAGCGAGGTGGCACCAGAGACAAAAAGCAGTGGTCATGCATATTTTTGCGGTTTCTTCTACCACACGCATCTCACTCAATAAAATTTCCTGTTGAGACTTATTCGTGGATGACAGCAATCCAGCTTCCCCAAGTTTTCTTAGAAAGCGATCTGCATAATAAGCCTCAACATCTATTTTTTTCACATAAGGTTTTAGCTCTTCTTCAATTACCCTTTCGAGCGTGTGCCTCTTTTCGACAACGTCCCTAAACATAATTACCACTCCTGTTGTGGTCAAAATAGTTATTTCCCATCAATTTAGTTGGTTTTAAGTTATTTTATTATACTGTATAGAAAAAAACAACCATCAATCCATGTTTTGACATTGAATTTTTCGAAGGAATAGCAACATTGTTGAAAATAGAGGCAGTAAATCAGATATCTGATTTACTGCCTCTATTTGGACTGCTTATGCGCTCAACGCTCATCTGTAAGAATTTCTGTAATCGAATCAATTGGTGTTTGGACAGCTTCGCGTGCTCGCTTAACAGCTGCTTCATCAGGTGCATCGTAGAAGCAGAGGCATTTTGTCATATCTTCACACACGTAGGTTCTTGCAAACGCTACTTCTGGAACTTCTTGATAATGCACAGAGTTCTTTTTCTTTCTAGCCAAATATTGATCCATCGTTATATTCTCCGGTATATTCCACTCAACCAAGTAGTTCACCACATCGTTGTTCTGCTTCACATCTTCAAGTTCTTTTCCTACAAGACGAACCTCTTTTACAAGTTGTACTGAAATACCAGCTGCATTCAATATGTCAGTCGCCGTATTTTGATCTTCCGCTTCAACAATGAAGAAAGAACGAGAGAAATCTTTCGATACTTGTAGTTCGATTAAAGATGAATTTTGTTCATTTAGTTTCGCTTGAAGTGCAGAAGCCTTTTGATTCAATTCATCTTTAGTTGACACAATTTCTTGTAATGATGATTCAATTAAGAAAAGTCCCATAGTAAACCCCTCGCTTTTATAAGATTTAGATTACTTAAAGTTATATTATTATACTCAGTTGAAAAAAACAACTTTGTTTTGATATTTAATTTTATGATAAAATGAACGAAATAATGGAGGGGTTACCTAATGAAAACGAGATATAACATTCCGTGCAACATTGCTCAGTCACTCAATATTATCGGAGATCGTTGGACCTTATTGGTTGTCCATGAAATTTTGAACGGACATACAATGTTTAATGAAATAAAAAAAGAGCTGGATGGAATATCCTCAAATCTTTTATCTGAAAGACTGAAATATCTAGAAGAAGAAGGACTTATTAAAGCAGAACTATATTCTCAGCATCCACCTCGGTACCGTTATACGTTGACAAAAAGCGGCGAAGAGTTAGAGGATGTCTTCAATTCTCTTATTATTTGGGGTAGCGGTAATTTGAAAAAATGTTATAAAAAGCTGGTTGATTCCACTACGGAAGAAGAGGTAGGCATCGCTTATTACAATAAAAGAACAGGGGAGCGCGTTGAACATATTAAAGTGATTCCCATTGAAAATAATCTTCAAAAAGCCGGAGAGCATTAGCTCCCGGCTTTTTTTAGCATTTTTTAAAATAGTTTCTCGATATGATTGAAAAAATGAACAAAGTATAATAAAATGACTTACATCGATTAAATCATACTATTCTTATGGGGATTTAAATGTTTCGTAAAGCCTCTTTATCGGATCTGGATTTTTTAGATGACTACATAGCTCGATTATCAGGGGAGGTGAAAGAGTGGAGTTACAAAAACCGCAGATTATTAAAATTGAAAATTTGAGTAAGAGCTTCAGAAATAAGAATCAAGAAATTCCCGTCCTAGCGGACATCTCGCTTGAAGTAAAACAAGGTGAAATCATATCCATTTTAGGCGAAAGCGGCTGTGGCAAGAGTACTCTTCTCAATATCATTGGAGGGTTTGAAAGAGCCGATAAAGGCCAAGTGTTACTCGACGGAGAGTTGGTGGATCAGGCAAATCGTAAATGTATCATGTTGTTTCAAGATTATGGCCTGCTACCCTGGCGATCTGTTCTTAAAAATGTTGAATTAGGTCTGGAAGGTTTGAAACTTCATTCTGCAGAACGAAAGGAAAAGGCACTTCATTACTTGGAGTTGGTGGGATTACAAGGGAAAGAAAACCTGTTTCCCCATGAGCTGTCTGGAGGAATGAAACAGAGGGTGGGCATTGCCAGAGCACTTGCACTACAACCAGAATTGATATTGATGGATGAACCTTTTGCAGCTTTGGATACGTTCAATCGCTACTATTTACAAAATGAGCTTCTGCGTATCCAGCGTCAGGAAAAAACAACGACCATTCTGGTCACCCATGATATTGATGAAGCCATTTATTTGTCAGACCGGATTTTTATTATGCATCCCAATCCGGGGCACATTCATAAAGAGATAAACATCTCTCTCTCGAAACCTCGAGACCGCAGCGACAGTGATTTTCAGCATTATCGGAATGTTATTTTTGAGGAATTCCATTTCAGTCGACCTGACAAACCAATCGAGTTTAATATTTAATCGAAAAGGAGAACTTCATGAAAAGGATTATTAAATCAGGAGCATTTCTCTTTCTATCTGCAGTTTTGCTATTTACGCTGGCTGCCTGTGGGGCGGGAGGAAACGACAAATCCTCTGGAAGTGCCCAAGGTGAACAACGAACGATTAAAATTGGATATTTGCCGATTACCCATGCGGTACCGTTGTACATTGAAAAGGAACAGGAAAAGTATAACAATTTCAATCTTGAGCTCGTGAAATTTGGTTCGTGGCCCGAACTTGTAGACGCCCTGAACACAGGGAATATTGACGGGGCTTCCATGCTTGTTACCTTGGCCATGAAGGCGAAAGAGCAAGGAATTGATCTAAAAGCAGTCGCCTTAGGCCATCGGGATGGGAACGTACTTGTAGCCGCAAAAGATATTAACAGTGTCGCAGATTTAAAGGGCAAAAATTTTGCAATACCTCATAAGTTCTCAACTCATAATATATTGTTATACCAAATGCTTAAGCAAAATGGACTAAAATACAGTGACGTAAATCCAGTTGAGATTCCGCCAGCTGAAATGCCGGCGGCCCTAGCTGAGGGCAGAATTGCAGGGTATGTAGTCGCAGAACCTTTTGGAGCAGCTTCAGTTGCGATTGATAAAGGGAAGGTGCTTTTTCAGGATAATGAGATATGGAAGAACTCCATTGATTGTGCACTAGTGCTGCGCGGTGAATTTATTGACAAAGAAAATAAGATTGCTCAAGAGTTGGTTGATTATTATGTGAAAGCTGGTGAAACAGCTGAGCTAAAGGATGCACAAACACATGAAATGTCATCACATTATATGAAAGTGAATAAAGACGTTATGGATTTATCCTTTCAATGGATCGCTTATGATGATTTGAAAATCCATGAAGAAGACTACGAGGAGTTAACAAAGAATCTTGTTGAGATGGGTTTGCAGGACAATCCGCCATCCTATGCAGATTTTGTAGACAATTCCTTGTTTGATAAAGTGAATCAACCATAGGGGGATTTACTGCCCGTTAATCTGCGATAAAGCGATGTGAAAATGATGCTAAAAACAAAAAATGTGATGAATGTAATCATTGGCTTCGTTATTTTAATAGCCGTATGGCAAGCGATTATTATGATTGGAAAATACAATTCGGCACTTTTTCCGACACCTATACAAGTATGGGAGGGAATCCTATCGCTTGTTAAAGATGGCACTTTGTTTGTTCATTTTCAAGTGAGTATGATGCGGTTTTTGACAGGGTATCTTTCGGCGGTTGTGTCCGCCATTGTTTTAGGTCTTATTTTTGGGAGAATTCCTGCATTATGGGGAGTGATCGACCCAATTGTCCAGCTGCTTAGGCCGGTTTCTCCGATTGCATGGTCACCCTTTATTGTTCTATGGTTTGGTATAGGAAATATGCCGGCCATCGTCATTATTTTTATCGCCGCCTTTTTTCCAGTATTGCTATCGACGGTGGCGGCTGTACGGAAAGTTGAAAAGACGTATTTGAAGGTTGCTCAAAATTTTGAGATTAAGAAGTTTGAGCTATTACGAAAAATCATCTTTCCAGCTGCGTTCCCTTATATTGCGAATGGGCTGCATATTGCTGTAGGAACTGCGTGGATTTTTCTTGTTGCAGGTGAGATGATTGGGACGCAGTCAGGTCTTGGTTATTTGATTGTCGATGCCAGAAATTCTTTGAGACTTGATTTGGTGATGGCTGGTATTTTGTTTATTGGAGTAGCTGGGCTACTTCTGGATAAAGTCGTAGGGCTTTTTGAAAACTGGATTAATCGTATTTGGGGAAGGGCTAGCGTTTAATAAGTTTCTGAAAAGGCCTCAAACTAGGCAGTAAAAAGATGACTTCTGAATTCAGAAGTCATTTTTTCTGCCCATTGATGACGTGTTGAGTTGTATAATACAATATATTACATGACTTGATTTTTTAGATGGAGGCTGTATGTAATGCGTAATAAGTATGAAACGATAGGGACGAACGGTTCAGAAATCCGCGGTAGTTATACGGAAAGTCTCTATACCTATAATAACTGCAGGCTGTACAGTAAATATTTTCGGAAAAGTACACCAACCGTCATCTTCATCGCCGGATTAGGTGATAGCCATGAGACATGGAATGTGGTTCAAGACCGCATATCGCAGGAAACGTCAACCTTTTCCTATGACAGAGCTGGTGTTGGCAGGAGCCAAGCGGCGTCCGTACCACGAACTTGTCATGATCTGGTCGAGGAGCTCTCCGAACTGTTGCTGGCACTTGACGTGGAACCACCCTATATTTTGGTGGGACATTCTTTTGGCGGTTTAGTCGCCAGGTTATATGCAAGCCTTTATCCGCAGCTTATTTCCGGCATAGTTCTTGTTGATGCGGCGCCTGAATATAAAGAACTAGCGTATGAAAAGGTTTTGCCAGAAAAGCTGGCTGCTGGAAATAGGGAATATTTCGAGAATCCTATGCTGAATAGTGAGAAAATCGATAAACCACAGAGTTATAAACAAATCGTTGATCATTTCCGGCAAAGCGATATTCCGCTCTCTATTATTACACGAGGCTTGCCGGATATGGGGGACGGGGAATGGCCCTCTCAAGAAATATTGGAAATTGAGCAAAGGCTGCAGACTGATTTCCAGCGACTGTCAACGTCAAGTAAGCAACGGATTGCTGGTCGCAGCGGGCATTATATTCATCACGATGAACCGGAAATTGTGATTGAGGAAATTTTAATCATGTTGAACGGGATGAAGCAGAAATAGCTACTGCTTTATCCCGTTTTTTATGTTGAGCCGACACATGGTTTAGAATAATTCGGTGCGCGAAACTGCAAAGATGGTTCATCTATGTTACATTGATAGAAGTGGCATCAGACATTCAGTGATATGAGGGTAGAAGCAGATCATTTTTACATTGGGAGAAGGTTCCTATGGCTAACATTAATGAAATAGCTAAGCAAGCAGGAGTATCTGTATCGACTGTATCAAGAGTGCTTAATAATCATCCGTATGTATCTGAGGATAAACGGGCAGCTGTTCAGAAAGTGATTGATGAATTGGATTATACACCAAATCGGGCTGCCATCGATTTAATCCGCAGGGAAACGAGAACGATTGGTGTCATCATGCCTTACAACAATAATCAGGCGTTCGATCAGTTGTTGCATGGAGTTCTCAATATGTCAATCGAACAGGATTATTCGGTTACGGTCCTGCCAACAAAATACAATAAAGATAAAGAAATCAGTTATTTGAACATGCTTAAAAATAAACAGCTAGACGGTATTATCATCACTTCACGAAGTAATGATTGGGAATCGATTGTTCCTTATACGAAATATGGAACGATCGTTGCATGCGAGTATACCGATCATCCCGAAATAGGATGTTCATATCTTGACCGTTATTCATCTTATCTAGATGTATTTCAACTGCTCAAAGAGAAGGGGCATACAACGGTAGCCTTTACAACTGCAAGAGGGCTTGAGAGCAAAAGCACACAACAAACGATTGCTGCTTACAAGAACGTGTTTGGTGAATTACGAACGGAGCTTCACATTTCGGATTGTTATAGTATGGAGGATGGGAGTAACGCAGCAAAGAAGTTGCTAAGCATCAATCCTAGTCCAACGGCCGTTTATGCTAATGGAGACGAGGTGGCAGGAGGCTTCTATCAGTACGCTCTTTCAATTCAGCTAAAAGTACCTGATGATCTAGCGATTATTGGACAAGAGAATCAGCCCATTGGAATCGCTTTAGGTCTTTCTACTGTAGATCATCAATTAGTCAAAGTGGGTGAGCAAGCTTTCAACCTCATTATTAGTAAATCCTTAGACAAGCATAAAATACCATATCGAATTATTCACCGTTTATCAATTTGAGAAACCGCTGGATATCCTTACACTGCTCCATGAAGAAGGAACTGTAACTAGGTAACCACTAATGGGATAAATCATTCAATGGTAAATACCCTTTTATTATGAAGAAAAAGTATTTTTTAAAGGTCGTCGTTGAATAAAGCAAAAAAAGAGCTATTATCAGCTCTTTTTTTGTTGTCATATAGTCACGAAAACAATCTAACTGGCCGAGTTATAACGATGAGATTGCAGCATGGGATTCATTCATTGAAAATAAATCTGCTCAACTTCAGAGCTTAAGGAAAAGAGGCTGATTATGGATATTGAACTACACTCTCAAAGATTAATACTAAAATCTATTGACGAATCTAAAGCGATGCAAGTCTTGGATTATGTCGTGAGGAATAAGGAGTTTTTAGAAAGGTGGGAAGTTGTTAGAAACGCCGATTATTACACCGCTCAAACACAAAAAGAATTAATTTTAAGCGATAAACTAAATATGGAAAAGGGACAACTGGTTAAAGTATGGATGTATAAAATAGATGAACCGGACAAAATTATTGGATCCATTACACTAAGCAATATTGTTAAGGGAGCATTTTTATCTTGTCACCTAGGCTATCGTTTGGATCAGGAAGAGAACAACCAAGGTTACATGACAGAGGGGATCAAATGCATGATCAATTATACGTTTGACGTATTAAAACTTCATCGGATTGAAGCCAATATCATGCCAAGGAACGAAGCTTCCTTGAAAGTTGTGCAAAAGCTAGGATTTTATCATGAAGGTCTTGCCCAAAAATATTTAAAGATAAACGGGACATGGGAAGATCATATACATATGGTATTACGAAATCATGAAATGGAGTAAGAGTTTTAAAAAAACTATATCCTGGATATGGAATATATTGTAGAATAGTGGGGATTGTAATAGACCCTAAAGCATAGGGTAAATACAGGGAGAAGCCATGAAAAAGATCATAATGCTATTTATAGCACTAGCCGTACTTGTCGGAACTTCATCTGCTGCTTACGCACATTCAGGAAGAACCGACAAAAATGGAGGGCATAAATGTTCAGCAAAATCAAAACAAAAAGGACTATGCACCGGGTATCACTATCACAAGAAGAAAAAATAATGCCAAAGATAGCGGTTTTAAAAAATAAACCCAGCTCAAGATAATTCTAGGCTGGGTTTGTCATTTTAGAGTGAATGGAGAAGGGAGTGGCTTACTATGATTTTAGAAGTTGCCATATTACATATTAAGAACGGGTTAACTCCAACATTTGAAACCGCTTTTAAAGAGGCGTCAGCCATCATTTCCATCATGAAGGGATATATCAATCACGAGTTACAAAAATGTATAGAAGATGATCATAAATATATATTGCTTGTAAGGTGGGAGCATTTAGAGGATCATACTATCGGTTTCAGAGGTTCCCCGGAATATCGGGAGTGGAAGAAGCTGCTTCATCATTTTTACGATCCTTTTCCAACAGTAGAGCACTATACCGTCATTTGAATTGGGGAGTTAATCAATGGAACAAGTCATTTCGTAAGGGGAAATGGCGAGCAGGTACGAAGCTAGACATAAACATGACCGGGTTCTATATACAGCGGGTAAGGAAACCTTTATTCAAGAAGTTATTAATAAGGCAGCAGAAGAGTTCGGCACAGGAAAGTAGATGGAGGACGATCAATGAACAGAGTTCAATTGAAGGAAACTTTGGAATTGCTATTCGGCGATTTGCTTCAGGCTTTTGAAGAAGGAGATGAATACGCTTTTTATCCCTACGGTCCAGAAGAGATTAAACGTATTGGGTATGCGACTAACATTACACCAGATGTTGTTCAGCAAGCAGCTGAGAAAAAAGTTCAGCTACTCCTTACACATCATGATGCATGGGATTTTGTTTATGGCATGAAAGAAGAGTGTCATCATCTATTGAAGGAACACCAAATGAATCATTTTTTTGTACATTTACCATTGGATTATGCTCCGTTTGGTACATGTAACTCGTTATTTAAAGAGCTCGGAATGGAGAGTCTGGTGCAAGTCTCATCACATCAAGAAGGAAGAAGTATTCCTGGTATAGGTGAACTAACGACGCCTATCTCATTTGAGACGTTTGTAGATAAAGTAAAAACGGTGCTTGATGAAGATGTAAAGTCGTGGAAAAATTCAGATCGGCTCATTAAGCGGGTAGGAATCGTGACGGGTGCAGGGAATGGCACAGACCAAATTCGAGATGCGGTTAACGGAGAATGCGATGTGTATATTACCGGTGAGAAAAACTTATACACGGTACAATATGCGCAATATGTGAAGATGAATTTAATTGTCGGCAGCCATACCTTCACCGAAATATTTGGGGTAAGATCGTTAGCGGAAAAGATAGCAGAACATCATCCGAATATCGAAATCGTACAGTTAGCAGAGGAACATATCGAATAAGCAAACATAAGGAGAAGGAACAGTAATGATGTATAACTTTAAACCGATGACCAAGCACATGGCTGAGATGATAATGACATGGGAGTATCCAGCGCCCTATGACTTTTATAACTTTGATTCAAGTGATGAGTCCATGGAAGAATTAATGAATGGTGAGTATTATGGTGCTTTTGATCATCAGAATCAGTTAGCTGGATTTTTTTGCTGCGGTAATAGTGCAAGACTACCTGGGGGATATGATGCTGGAATATATGTAGAAGAGAATCGACTAGACATTGGACTTGGTATGAAACCATCATTGACCGGAAATGGTCAGGGAAGTTTATTTGTTGCGGATGGGCTGCAATTCATGAAAGAACGTTATAAACAAGACCTATTTAGGTTGGCTGTTGCCACTTTTAATACAAGAGCTATAAATGTATACAAAAAGAATGGATTCGTAGAGCGGGACACTTTACTTAGCAAAGTTCATGGAACAGATGTACAGTTTCTATGCATGGAAACATAGAAATAGACTTGAGATAAAGAAATATAGAGGTTGATTTATTGGGGGACTTTGTGAAGCAAAGGGTTTTGCAGAACAGGTCCTCCAATTTTTCTTTAGAGATGAAAGCCCAATAACAGGAGGATGCCAGATGAAGTTTATAGTTGCAAAAGATGCATTGGTTCTTCCTCTGCAGCACATCTCAAGGATAGCCACCTCCAAAGTTATTCCCATACTTAGCGGAGTCCTAATCACAGTAGAACCGGAGCGGATTTTATTAGTAGGCGGCGACTCTCATAATATTTTGAGATATGAGTTGAGTAATGACAAGTTTAACTATATTCAAGCTGGCTCGATTGTGTTGCCCATTGCTAAATTTCATGAGATCATCAAAAAGATGGATGGAGAGACCATAGAGGTCGAATTAATAGATCACACCAGTGTAAACATTGTATCTGGAAGTTCAAAGTTTCGATTGATTGGAATGGATGCAAGCGAGTATCCTGAGGTCAGAATGGAACACAGCAGTAAAGGGTTCACAATGAAAGGGGAAATCTTGAAAGACCTGATTCAACAAACGATTTATGCAGTTTCCACCAGAGAAGAGACTCCATTGTTAACTGGGGTTCATATAAGAATGAACGATGATTTTATTTGTTTTACGGCATGTGACAGACATCGAGTAGCCAGAGTTACTGAACAATTGCCTACAGATATTTCTGAGAATAGAATCATTTCGGGGAAAACATTAATAGAGATCAGAAACATGGTAAAAGATGAGCTACCTGTACGTATAGACTTTCTGGAACACCATGTTGTTTTCAATCAAGGAACCTTTACGTATGCGGTAACACCATTAGAGGGAAGATACCCGGATATAGAAAGAATGATCTCGATGGAACCCAACACCAAAGCCATTGTGTCTACTAAAGATCTATTGCGAGCACTTGAAAGATCGATGATTATCTCCGACAATGGCAATGGTTTTATTACGACCATGCAAATAAGAAACGGTTACATCAACATCTATTGCCAGAGTGAAAATGGTAACTTGGATGAAAACATCACGCTTGAGAGCTTAAATGGGAATGACTTCAAGTTTAATTACAATGTGAAATATGCAATAGATGCTTTAAAGACGATAAGAACAGAGTATACGGCCATTTATTACAGCCTTAATCAAAAAATGATCATATTCAAACCCCACGAACAAGAGAACAATTTACATTTGATTATGGGTGCGATGAAGTAAAACCTAACAGGAGTAAAAGGAGAAATATAGCTATTTATCTCAATAAGGAGTGTCGTTTAAGCTATGAAAAAACTTTTTGTAATGTGTATGATCCTGTCATTTGTGATAGGGTGCGGCGATGAAACCGGTGGTACACAAACTCAGAGCATCGAAAATAAGGTTGACGCAGCATTTGCTCCTTCAGAAGCGGGGAAATCAAGTGCATTAACAGATGATTTTTCGGACATCTCATCTTCGGAATGGGGTGAATACATCAAGGTGGTTAGAGAGTATTTGCATCTCAGAACGAAAGCAGTCCTTGAAAAAGATATAAACGTTCTATGGAAGCAGTTCCCCCAGTTAGCACTTAATATGGATCAGAATACGGGCATTAATATCGAACAGCAAGAGTTAGATCACTTAAAATCATTTAACCTATTGGATGCTAATTATAACGAAGAGAGTAATGACCGAATTCAAGTTAAAAAGCTTGGCAGCAATAAAGCCGTTGTACTTGTTCACACGGAGATTACTTACTTATTGGATAATTATGATATTTCTGGAGGGGAGCTTATCATTAGTCTACACGTTCAACGAAACCATGAGACAGACCCATGGGCCGTTGTTAAAACCGATGAATATACACTCCCGGAGTATAAAGAATGGGTGAAAAATAAACAATCGAAATCATGATAAATGTGAATGCGAATAGCAGCAGACAAAAAATCGATCGCTGTTCTGGGCGACCGATTCCGCTTCATCTCCTTACGGTTTTTTATAACAAAACGCTTGTTCATTTGAAAATCTCATTTGCCAAATGACCGGCTGAGAAGGACTTTGCTCCCGGCCTGTTGTTTGGCTTTTTTGTCTTTATTGAAGAGATGGAGAAGGAAGTAGGTTGATGGAAATACCAGGAAAATACGGAGCGGGCGTGGATTTTTTGTTTAGCTGACCAACATTAGTTATGGATGAGGTGTTCTAATAGTAGAAGATAATTTTTATCAAGATACTCTTCGAAATGTATCGGATTATTGAAGCTGAGGAGTTGATGAAGATAGAACGTATTTTTAAGGCGAAGTATCCTTCAGGAATTTTTACTATGATATTAATGTTAATATTTATTGGAACAAATTCCCGTCTATACCTTGTTGAAAGAACCAATCGGGATAATTTCGATGTTTTTATGAGTTATTTTGGAATATTCTTAATAGTTTGTTTCTTTGCTATTTTGATATTCACCATTATAAGAATGTTTATAAAGCCGTTTACCATGCAAATTAGTCCGGAATCGCTGAAAGTAAAAAATAGGGAGCTTAAGCCTTCAGATATTAAGGAGATCAGAGTGCAGGGAGACATTAAATCGCTCATCGGGATTACACCCATAGGTAAAATAATTACTCCTATTCATTTTTGTTTTCGATTTATAGAGCAAGAGGATGAAGCCATTAGGGAATTAACGGAATGGGCGAGCAAACATCAGGTGAAACTGTCACATAAGCAGGTAAAAAAATGGCTTTAGCTAAAGTTGAGGAGTTGAGAGATATAGAAAGCATATATAAGGCAAAGAACCCATCAGGAGTTAGGATGATTATAGGCATGTTGCTCCTGATTGCATCTCAATTATTCTCGTTGTTTATGATAAGTATCGATCGAGATGATCCTTTTGATATGTTATTTTTCTGGACAAAAGTGGTTATCATCAGCTTCTGCTTATTTTCTATGACTCTTACCATTACTAGAATGTTAATGAAGCCATTTACCACGCAGATTAGTCCGGAATTACTGACAGTAAGAAGCAAGGAACTTAAGCCTTCGGACATCAAGGAGATCAGAGTGCAGGGGTACTTCAGACCACTCATCGGCATTATACCTGTGGGTAAGAGAATTACCCCTATAGATTTTTGTTTTCGATTTATAGAGCAGGAGGATGCAGCCATCAAGGAATTAAGGGAATGGGCTAGCAGACACGAGATAAAGATGAGTAACAAACATTTTATGAGATGGATCTAATTATTTCATTTTCGATAGAAGATGCTTTTTATCATGATGATCACTTGAAAGGTCAGAACATCGAAGCATAGGAGCTGATAAATATAGAACGCATTTTTAAAGCTAAGAACCCATCAGGAGTAGGAATGATTATAAGCATGTGTTTAATATTGGCAGTTCAATTTTATTCGTTGTTTATGAGAAGTATTGATCGAGATGACCCGTTAGATTTGTTTTTTTTCTGGACAAATGTATTTATAATTAGCATCTGCTTTCTTCTTATAATCCTCATTATTCGAAGAATGTTAATGGAGTCTTTTACCACGCATATAAGTCCAGAATTATTGACTGTTAGGGGCAAGGAACTCAAGGCTTCGGATATCAAGGAAATTAGAGTGCAGGGATATTTTAAACCGATTATCGGCATTGTACCTGCGGGTAAGAGAAGCAATCCTGTTGATCTTTGTTTTCGATTTATAGAGCAGGAGGATGCAGCCATCAAAGCGTTAACCGATTGGGCCAGAACTCATAACATTAAAATAGTGTTTAATAAAAGTGTTAGAAAATTGCTCTAATTCATTTATTTATTTCATTTTCGATACAATATCAATGGTCTTGAGCATGAATCGAATTGCCTTTTGTGTCGTTCTAAATTGATTGAATGTGCCTATGAGATACAGATCTATATCCGGCTGATAGAATAGAAAAGATCCCGTAGATCCGAAGTTTCCCCAGATGTTATATTTAGGTGGCATGAGGAGGGGGATCGTCCGGAATCTGACCAGTCCATATCCGTAGTCTATCCCCATCGCAAACTTGGACCATACCTTCATCTGTTCAAAAGATTCAGCACTAATGATCTCGTTACTTACTAGCGCTTTCATAAATTTCAATAAGTCATCGGAAGTAGAAATAATACCGCCGCCTGCAAATTCTATGCTGAGACTTCGGTAGTTGTTTAATACCACCGTGTCAACGTAAATATCGGCAACGGGGTACTCGCTCTGGACTAATGGCTCAGAATAATGGACCATATGTGAATGATCCATCCCTAAAGGTTTGAAAAAATATTCTTCATATATTTGATAGAGTGGGTTTCCGGTTATTTTTTCGGCAATGAGTCCTAATAGATGATACCCGGTGTCCGAATAATGAAAGCCCTGTCCCGGCGGGAAGTATGATTTCAAATTGTCTTTAGACCAGAGAATGACCTCTTGAGGAGTCCATAATCGGGAGGGGTACATGCAGATTGTTCAAGAGGTCTTGTTCGATATATAAATGGATGGGGTCGTCATAATTTAACTTTTGCTGCTCTACAAATAGAGCGAATAGGACTGAGGTAAAAAGTTTGCTAATGCTGGCGATTAAATAACGCTGCTGACCATTTGCAGACATGTTGCCGGTAAAACCTTCAGCCAGGTTCAGGTGAATCCCAAATTTTTCTGAATGGACCAGAAAATAGGCATTGTGAATACGCTGATCTTTTTGTACGATTCTCTTAAACAGGTTCTCAATCTTTGCTGATACCTCGTTCATTCCAGTTCTCCTTTACAACATGTAATGGAATCACTTCGCTCGTCTGCACAATGGTCTAGTTGATTTGTTCAGAAAGTTAAGCGTATTCATAACATATTCAGAAGGAGGCATTTCCTCAATGGTCTTGGTTGCTGTCTCCAGGCTTAGACCTTTACGAAGAAGAATGGAGTGGATCGTCTTGATTTCCTTCAATTTTTCAGAGGATAGACCGGCCCTTCTAAGACCAACAACATTTAGACCACCGTATCTGATGGGGGTACCGCTAACGAGAGAGAAAGGTACCACATCCTGGTTTACACCACTGCTTCCACCTACCATAGCATTACGTCCGATCTTGCTGAACTGTTGAATGACAGCAGCCCCACCAATCACGACATAATCTTCGATTTCAACATGACCTGCGACCAATACTCCGCTGGAAATGATGGTGTGATTGCCAACCAAGCAATCGTGACCGATGTGCGCATAGGACATAATCAAGTTATGATCACCGATCGTGGTATATGGTCCACCTTTTAATGAACCGCGTGAAAGAGTGACATACTCACGAATGATGTTATGGTCACCGATCGTTAAATATGTCGGTACCATATCGGGTGTTATATGCTGCGGGTCTGTGCCAATAGCTGCGCTATGATAAATATGATTATGCTTTCCCAGGGTTGTATGACTGTGTATTCGAACATGTGACTCGATCTTGCAGAAGTCGCCAATGACCACATTTTCGTCAATGACAGAGAAGGGGCCGATCTCAACACCGATTCCCAAGACTACACTTTCGTGAAGCACAGCATTTGGATGAATCATATATATACTCCTAATAAATGTATTTTTAGATCCTATCAACTATTGTATACGACATTTGTCATTATGTATCTACATTTTTCGAGATCAGACCCACAAAAATATTCATAGAACAAGACTTAAGTCCAGTTTCAATACTGTCCTACGGTCGGTTTTGGAAGTGATGTGTCCCGAATAAAATAATGATATGGTATTTAAATGAGTTGGGGGATTGAAAATGATTCATCAAGATAATATATATGTTCTATTGACCGATACCGGTACGATGTTCACGAGAATGATCAAGAGATATACTTCAGCGCCTTATAATCATGCTTCACTGGCTCTGGACAAGGGGCTTCGGGAGGTTTACAGCTTTGGGCGAAAGTGTGCTACTAATCCTTGGTCCGCAGGGTTTGTGGAAGAAGATATCTATGAAGGGGTATACCGCTATTTCCCAGAGACTCGATGCGTAGTGCTGCGGTTAAATGTATCTGCTCAGCAACGCATAGAATTGAAGCGGTTAATTCAATACTTTAATCGAAATAAAGAAGCGTATAAATACAATCTTGTAGGATTACTATTTCTCACTATGAAAATCAACTTCGCGCCTAAAAACGCCTACTTTTGTTCACAGTTCGTGGCGGAAGCATTAAGAGTGATAGAACTTGACTTATGGAACAGGCCTTCTGCCTTGATCACACCTAATGATTTCCTCATACATCCGGCATTTGAAACTGTCTATGAAGGGATGCTGTACGATTACCCAAAGTTAGGTTCTTCAATGGAGGAGAAGGAATTTATGATAGAGTGTGAAGATTTACGGGGACAGGTGATATCATACTGATTACATAATGGACTGACTGTTTCTTCAATGAGAAAGGTTCAGCTTACGAGGAGATTTTTTTATGGTTCGTTATGATTCGTTCTCTTATGAAGGAAAAAAACGGTTTCTATGGGAGATCACCCATAGAAACCGTCTTTTGTTTTTGGATTGTATGAATTTATGCCAAAGGTGACATATCCATATTGTTGATGATTTTATCTCACGCTGGTGAAGGGTCCTTCTTATGAATATTTTCTACTGACTCAATGATTCGCGCCCGGGTATCTGTATCAACAGGGTGTCCATATGCAAGTTCCATAGCCCATAATACAGCACCTGTAGCAGGCGGGACCTGCAAAAGAATATAGTTGCATTGATGCTCGGTTAATGTGGCCACATAGCTTTTGTACTTCTCGAGCAGCAGAGGGCTTTCTGCTTTAACCCAAACGGAGCCGGCCAGCACGATATCAACTTCTATACCGAAATCCAGATTATGCATACAACCTACTGTCGAATGCGCTAGCTGTCTGGCGGTATGATCAATGATATCAAGCGCAGCCTGATCTCCATGATCTGCCGCAGAGAACATGATTTGCATCAGCTTGGTATTTGGTAAGGTCCGCTTTAAGACTCCATCCGTGCCGTACTCAATAAAGTAGTCTTTACCCGGTATTTGAAGCAGGCTCATAACAGGTTCCGTCATTGAGGTCTTCGGCCCCATGCGATAAAAGGAATCGTATACCGTACGAAGCACCTTTCTTGCCAAGAAATATCCTCCAGCTTCATCACCCGATAACTCACTGCCAACGCCTCCGACCTGCAGGCGGCTGCCGCTTGGAGAAATTCCACCGGTAACCGTGCCTGAGCCATTGATGGAGCATATGCCGAAACCTTTTTCACTGCCGGCTTTTACGCCTAGAAAAGAGTCATTGTCCATGGCATAATGAGTGAATCCGATTTGTTCTATTACTTTATTTAAATTGTCTTTCTGTGTGGGAACGTCTGCCCCTGCCAAACCAAATGCGCCTGCTGCAATGTGATCCATGGATAAATGATTTCGATTCAGTAACTGCTGAATATTCTCATTCATGATCCGGAACGAACTAATATAAGCGTCAGGGAACTGTTCATGACTGCATGTTCCAGTGTTGATATGATCCACAAAGTTTCCTTGAAGATCAAACAAAAAGTAGTCCGTCTTGCTGTTCCCGCCATCAACGCCAATAATGTATTTTTTGTTCATCACGACATCTTTTCTTTCGTATAAAATTGCGGGAGATATTCCTTATGCGCTTCTTTCAGTTCTTGAAAACAGTTAAATGCAGCGTCATAGTCACCAACGAGCGGATTCATCAGCAGTGCGCGCATAGCGGCATCTTCGCTGCCGTTAACCGCTGCAGCTACAGTCTCACGCTCATAAGCTTTTACCATTCTCATATAATCGATAATATGTTCATTGTTGAAATCAGGCACAGGGATCGGTTTCGCGCCATCTTTACCAATAACCGCACACATTTCAACAGCGTCGGAGTCTTTCATGAAATCCAAAGCACCGTTGTTTAGTAGGTTTACGACATGAACCTCTTGCTTATCGTTATAGATGGCATCCACTAAGCTGATCGCTACTTCGGAATAGTTCGCACCTCCACGTGAGGATAAAAGTTCTGGTTTACTATGCAATTCGGAATCAGAATAGATGCCCAGCAGCTCTTCCTCAATCTGCATACATTTCTCGCCTCGTGTAATTTCGCTCTCTTTAAGAAGTTTATATTTCTTCTCCTTGAAGTAGTAATACTCCAGATAGGAAGAAGGGATGGCCCCAACCATCTGGACAAGCTCTTTGCTGAATCCGCTAGAAGGTATGTTTTTCATAGCTTCACTGTTCAGACCCATATCAAGCGCGGATTTCAAATAGTCTGTTCCGTCTTGTTCTATGGCTGTAATCCAGCTTAGATGATTAAGTCCTACATAAGTAAAATTTGGCTGATCCAGCTTTAATGTCTCGCGGATGCTCTTAAACATGTTGAACGGCACATTGCAGAGTCCCAGCATTTTTACCTCGGAGTGATTGAGCAGAGCTTCTGTTATTATTCCGGCTGGGTTAGAGAAATTGATTAGCCACGCATCAGGGCACAGCTCTTTCATTCGTTCTGTAATATGAAGCATGACTGGGATCGTGCGCATAGCTTTGAAAAATCCGCCAATACCGCATGTTTCCTGTCCGATCAATCCATACTTCAGAGGAATGGTCTCATCCAGCACCCTGGCCGGCAGTTTGCCAACACGGATCTGTCCAAGCACAAAGTCAGCATCCAGCAGCGCTTCATCCAAGTCCTGTGTCATAATGACCCGGCAAGGAATCTGCTCTGCTTGAATCATACGTTCACAAAGCTTGCCTACCGTTTCTAGTTTCCTTGCATCAATATCCATAAGTACGAGTTCATCTATCGGTAATACATCTTTACGCTTAATCATACCTTCAATCAGTTCCGGGGTGTACGTGCTGCCTGATCCGATTATTGCAATTTTCAATTTTTTACTCATTTTCTTTTTCCACCCTTCGATACATTGTGATTTTGTAAATATGCACTCATTTTTGCTGCTATTATAGCATTGCTTTTGAAAGCGCTGCAATATAAAATAGAATTAAATTTTCAAAATGATTTGTTTTTTGTGAAATAAAATTTCGGAATTGGAGATTGATAGTTCATCGTGAAGCTGATATATTCATATTATAATTTGCTGTAATTGAGCTTATGATGATATTGATTTTTGATTTGTAAGAGAGTAGAATTTGGTTTTTGTTTTTATAGACTATAGGATGAGTAGGGAAATCATATGTCAATCAACGATAATATTTTGATTAAGATTCGGGATATGAAAGACAGCTTGACACCTGTGGAGAAAATGCTTGCGGAGTATATATTGGAAAATTTGGAGGAAATCCCTCATCTTTCGATTAAGAGCCTTGCCCAACTAACGAAGACAAGTGATGCATCGGTACTGCGGTTTTGTAAAACCATGGGGTACACGGGGTATCGCAGCTTTATCGTGAGCATTTCGGCATCGCTAGGTTCAATGGATGAGGAACAGAGGCATCAGTATACCGATATTCAGCCAGGCGATGATCTGACCACAATTATTTCGAATATTTCGCGGAACAACATCAAATCCATTGAAGATACGATGAGTGTTATTAATAAAGACGCGATAGATCGTGCGGTAAAAGTGCTTCGTCAATGTAAGCGTATTGTATTTTTTGGTATCGGCGCTTCTGGTCTGGTCGGAATAGACGCAGAACAGAAGTTTTCCCGTATTAACAAAATGTGTCATGCCTATACGGATGGGCATAGTCAACTTACAGCAGCAACACTGCTTGAAAAAAATGATGTTGCTATCTTTATATCTAATTCCGGGGATACCGTGGATATTCTTGATTCGCTCGATATCGCCAAGAAAACAGGAGCCACAATTATTGCCATAACTAAGTACAATAAGAGTGAATTAGCCGAGAAGGCTAATATTGTACTGAGTATTTCTACTCCGGAGCTAACGATACGGAGCGGTGCCATGGGATCACGGATCGCCATGCTTACCGTTATTGATATTTTATTTGCCGGTGTAGCAAGTGCCGAATACAGAAACGTAAAGAAATATTTAACCAAGACGCACAATATTATATCGAGTAAGCATCGAAAGTAGTCATAAAAGACACCGGTGATTTCAGCATAAAAGCCGGTGTCTTTTTATATGAAATATCAAAATAAAAAACCAGTGTTATATTTTATTATAAAATTTTATTTCAGAAACTATTGACCAAAATGAAATTTCTCGTTAAGATGCAATTAAGAAATTCAAATAACTGGGATAGGGGGATGGCCATGGATGAGTATCTGGCGGGATTGACGACAGAAGAGATTAATGAGAAGACTCAGATGATCGATGAATGTACAACGGAACAAATGCTGCGTCTAATGAATGAGCAGGATTCCAAGGTTCCGGACGCCGTAGCAGCAGAAATACCGCAAATTATGAAAGCGGTTGATATTTTACACCGTGTGCTTAAAAATGGCGGTAGAATGTTTTACATAGGGGCCGGAACTTCCGGGAGACTAGGTGTGCTTGATGCTTCGGAATGTCCTCCTACTTTTGGTACTGACCCGTTGCTGGTGCAGGGGCATATTGCCGGAGGCGATGTGGCACTGAGGCTAGCAGTTGAAGGTTATGAAGACAATGCAGAGGAGGGAATCGCATTAATTGAACGTTGCGGCGTAACGGACAGGGATGTTGTTATCGGGATCACAGCAAGTGGAAGTGCACAATTTGTCATTGCCGGTTTGAAGAAGGCAGGAGAGATTGGAGCGGCCACAATCGGTGTAGTCAATAACAAGAATTCAAGGGTTGAGCCCGTATGCGACGTATGTATCGCGCCGGTTGTTGGACCCGAAGTCATCATGGGATCTACCCGATTGAAGGCAGGCACGGCAACAAAGCTGGTTCTCAACATGCTCACAACCTGTACGATGGTAAAGCTTGGGAAGACATACAACAACCTTATGGTTGACCTTAAAGCAAGCAATATCAAATTGTATGACCGCTCAGTTCGTATCATTAAGGCAGCTACGGGGGTAGACGATAAGACAGCTATTAGTTATTTGGAAAGCGCTTCCATGAGCTGCAAATTAGCCATTATGATGATCAAAACCGGTTTAGATGCAGAGAAGGCAGAACAAGCGCTGGATGAAAGCGAAGGCAGTCTGAAAAAAGCATTCGCACTATTACAAAAGTGATGTGAAAAAGATTGTATATTCTTAAGGGAGGTTTGTGAGTAAATGAAAAAGAAGATGCGTATATTAGCACCGGTTCTCGCTTTAACCTTAGCATTATCAGCTTGTGGCGGTGGAAGTGGAAGTGGAACTGATAACAAAGATGCACAAAATCCAGGAACGACGGATGGAGGCACAAAAACCGAAGCTAAAGATACAATCACAGCCCTTATCCCACCAGTATCTGGTAATTTTCAGGATAGATTCACACAATTGGAAAAAGACTTTACTGCCATGTATCCAAACCTGACTTTGAAAATCGAGCCTGCCAGTTGGGAAGATATGACTCAGAAGCTCGATACTCAGGTTAACGCAGGTAGCCCACCGGATATCGCATTCATCCCTTCTGGCGGTCTTTCCAAATACGTTGAGCAAGGCATGCTGATGGACATCACGGATTCAGCAACCAAGGAAATGATTGAAGACTTTGATGCGGCTCCATTGGAATATATGAAAATGGGCAGCAGTCTTTATGGATTACCGGCTTACATGGAAGTTCACGCCATTGGCGGTAACAAACAGTTCCTGGAGGATGCCGGTATCGACTATAAAAAAGTACAAAAAGAAGGATGGACTTACGAAGAATTCCGTGAACAGATCAAAAAGGGTGTTGTAAAAGAAGGGGATAAGACATCCCGTTACGGCTTCGTATTTGCAACCGCTGGTGTTGCTTCCAGAGACTATCTGACCATTCTGATTAAAAATGCGGGCATTCCGCACGCCTTTGATAAAGATCTGAAGTATGCTTACACGAGCAAGAACTTCCTGGAAGTGCTGAAAGCTATCCGTCAAATGATCGACGACGGTTCCATGCCGAAAGAGCTTAGCTCTGTAGATGCTGGTAAACGTTGGAACATGTTCTTGACAGGTCAAACGATGATTACGGGTAAAGGTCTTGCCACTTTTGAAAATAACGCCAACCAAAACAATGAGAAAATTAAAGCAAATGATGGTAGTGCTGTGTCAGGAAGTATCCCTGTGGAGTATATCGTTCTGCCTGTTCCAACCTTTGCGGGTCAAGAACAATCATCAAGCGTTGCGGTTGACGGTTATGTAGCTTTCCGAGGCAAGAATGAGCCTACGGCGGAGCATAAAGCCAATGTCGTAAAAGCGGCTTACTTCCTCGCTAGTGGTGAAGTATCAGCTAATACGAACAACGACATATTTGCAGCACATATCACCAAGAGCGGCAGAGAAGCTGCGAAGGATATGAAAATCGATAGAAACCCGGATAACGTAGCAGCTGTTGAAACATTGCTTTCTCATGCTACACCTGCACGTACTGATATTCCAACCGATCTGGGTGCAAAAGGAATCAAATTGGAAGATGAGGTCATTATTCCGAAACTGCAAGCATTAATTGCTGGAGAAATTACGCCTGAACAAATGTACGATGCTGTGAAAGAAGGAGCCGTTAAAGCCTTTGGTGAAGACGGAATTGTAAAAGACTAATAGGTTAAATCGGATAGCCGCTTGTCTAAGTCATGCGGCTATCCGGTATATGCTTGAACCGAGCAGTGAAAGGAGCTTCGCATGATGACACAACTCGCTAAACCAATCAAAAGACGTCGGATCAAAGGAGACAGCGGCTACGGTTATGCCTTTATCGCTGTTGCACTCGTTGTATTTGCGATGTTTACTGCGTATCCCGTCGTAAATGCGTTTATTATCAGTTTTCAAAAATACAAACCGCTTGGTTCAGAATACATCGGCTTCGAGAATTATATAGCCACATTCTCTGACAGTCTGTTCTGGAAATCAATTTACAACACGGTTAAATATACGGTGCTTACGGTGCCGGTCGGTTTGTTCATATCCTTTTCCGTGGCTATTTTGATTCTTCCGTTAAGAAAAAAAACGCAGAGCATATTCAAGGCTATTTATTATCTTCCGGCCGTAGCGTCCGGTGTAGCTCTTTCCGTTGTATGGCTTTGGATTTTTGATCCGATGCCGTCAGGTATTTTTAACCAGCTGCTCAGTGTGTTCGGGATAAGCAACAGCAACTGGCTGGGATCTAGCTCTACTGCTATGTTCTCTCTCGTATTAATGTCATGGCTGTCCAGTCATGGAACGAGTATTATTATTTATTTGGCTGCTTTACTCGGCATTGATGAAAGTTATTATGAAGCCGCAGAACTGGATGGAGCTTCTTTTCTGAAAAAACTGTGGTACATCGTTATTCCGTGTCTGAAACCAACTACTTTATTTTTGCTAGTAACGGGTGTCATCGGTTCCTTCCAGGTATTCCAGAACGCGTATCTGATGACGGGCGGTGGTCCGGATAATGCGACTACGATGGTAGGCTTGCTCATTTTCAATAACGCTTTCAAATATTTTGAATTCGGCAAGGCAGCAGCGCAATCTCTCGTTCTGGCCTTCATTATTGCTTCGATTTCATTCGTTCAATTTAAATTCCTGGGCAAAGAAGTGGAATATTAAGGAGAGGAGGGCACCGATATGGCGTTATACAACAGTCACACAGGTAAACCTGTGCGTAGGAAGACCCGTAATGCGGTGATCATGACAATTCTAGTGCTTTTTGCTTTAGCTACGCTGTTTCCAATTTATTTTATGTTAATTTCTTCTTTCGGGGATCCGGTGGAAGCCGGGGCAATGAACTACTCCCTCTTCCCAACTAAAATATCGCTTGATTCCTATAAATTCTTTTTCGATTTTAGTGAACATTCGGTGCGTTGGATGATCAACTCATTGATTGTAGCAACGACAATAATGGTTTCCAACGTGTTTTTTGCGAGTCTTGCAGGATATGCATTTTCCAAAATCCGCTTTAAGGGCAGAGCTGTCCTGTTCTCCGTCCTGCTGGTTTCGATGATGATTCCTTATCAAGTAACACAGGTGCCTCTTTACATCCTGATTGTAAACACGTTTCAAATTCAGAATACGTATACCGCAATGATCGTTCCTGGACTAGTTACGGTATATAATATATTTCTGGCTAAGCAGTTTATGGGAAGTATTCCTTCAGAGGTATTGGAGTGTGCAAAAATTGAAGGATGCAACCAATTTCAGATCTATTTCAAAATCGTTTTGCCATTATCCAAAACGGTGTTGGCCGTTATGGCCATTCTCACATTCATGGACAACTGGAATACATTCTTCTGGCCTTTCCTGGTAACGAACACCATGGATATGCAGACGATTCAGGTAGGACTTAAAAACTTTAGATTCGCGAATACAACGTATTTCGCGCCGATGATGGCGGGTGCCACCATTTCCGCACTTCCTATGTTTATTCTCTTCTTTAGCTTGCAAAAGTACTTCCTGGAGGGTGTAACGGTAGGAGCGGTAAAAGGCTAATTCGGGATACACGAATCTAATTTGTCATGACAACAACAACGATGAATACTTGGAGGGCCATTGCTCAAAAGGGCAGAATAGACGCCAATCTTCTTCGTAGTTGCAGCAAGAGGCATACAGTTTCTTGCCTATGCCGAAATCTACGGCACAACCATTGGCTCATCTTATATAGATTGCATTCTTTTATGCTTGCCGATGATTCGACATCTGATCTGCCAATCAACGCTCGTATTGACTTAGGAGCCCAGACGGCTCTAATCTTGCGGAAATAATCTGCCAGATGGTGAGGTGTACATCAACATGTTGGAGTCTTGGAAACATGAATATACTGATGCCGTTATTGATTTATGGAATGTAGAAGCAGTGAAAGATGGTTACAAGGAGCTGACGGAACAAAGCTTCGATCATATTTTTCTGTCTAGTCCATATTTTGACCCTAAGAATACGTTTGTGTGGCTGGTATCCGATCAGGTCAAAGGATTTGCCTGCGGATGCACAGGAGACGACCTGCCGCTTGGAAATGTCGCAGGATATATCACATGCATCGTGCTGTCAGATGATGTTAAAACAGATGATCATTATAAGCAGATGTTGGACGCTGTGGAGAACCGGTTTAGACAATGTGGCAAGAAGCAGTCGGATGTACTGTTCTTCAACCCGATGATGCTGCCATGGTACATACCGAATACACCGCAGCACGAGCACAATAACGCTCCGGGTGTACCGGTTGATAGTTCGTTGTATGCGTTTCTCGTGCGTCAGGGGTACATAGAGCGTGCCAGAGAATGTGCTATGTATTTGAATTTGGCCGAGTTCATCTTTCCAGAACAAAGTAAGTCCAAGGAAGATAAGGCGGCTGAACACGGATATTATGTTGAATTGTTTGATCCGAATAAACATTACGGAGTGGCTGAAATGCTGCAAGGATTTGATAATCCTTTATGGCAAAAGGAGATCGCACAGTCTACCTCGGACGGAGTGCCTGTAGTTATTGCTGAGCATCACGGCAAGGTTGTTGGATTTGCGGGACCAGTCATCCGCCAGGATAACGGGCGCGGTTATTTCTCAGGTATCGGCGTTCACCGTGATCATGAAGGACATGGCCTGGGAAGTATTCTGTTCTTTAAGTTGTGCGAGGCATTCAAAAATATCGGGACCGATTATATGTCTCTTTATACCGGAAGTACAAATCCAGCTATCCGGATTTACGAGAAGGCAGGTTTTCAAACCGTCAAACAATTCTCAGTCATGCGAAGGGAGTTTTAACGATGAGTGATCAGAAGATAACGGTGCTCGCCATCGGCGGACATGTCGGTGATGCGGAGCTTACAGCAGGTGGTGTATTGGCACATCATTCCCTAAAGGGAGATCATATCGTAACCCTAGCTTTGACGGCGGGGGAGCGCGGCGTTCCTGCCGGTCAGGATATGGCGGAATACCGGGAGCAGAAAGTACGGGAAGCGAACGCTTTTGCTGAAATGCTGGGTGGAGAAGCTATCGTATTTGACACGCCTGACGGTGAGCTGAAGGACGATGATGAGAACCGTTGGGCCGTGTGTGACGTCATCCGTAGAGTGCGTCCGAACGTAATTATTACCCACTGGAAGAACAGCATGCATAAAGACCATATGACTACGCACCGGATCGTCAATGACGCCCGTTTTTATGCCGGACTTCCTTCATTCGAGCGTGAGCTTCCTGCATTTTTTGCATCCAAATTGTATTATGCGGAGAACTGGGAGGATGCGGTTGACTACAAACCGTATGTGTATGTGGACTTCTCCAAGGAAGCTTTTGATCTGTGGGTAAAAGCTGTGTCCCAGCACTGGTTCGTTACAGGCAGTAAGTCGTTCCCTTATCTGGAATACTACAAACATTTGGCACGGGTGCGCGGGATTGAAGCGAGACAAGAATACGCGGAAACGTTCATGATTCCGGAAGAAAACAAGCGTGTCCTTAAAAACGAACTCTAGCCATAGCAAAATGACTGTAACAAGGAACTTGTTATGGTCATTTTTTGCAAATAACACATGAGTGGGGGAAGTAGTTATGATCCGAAACGGTATAGATCGTATTCAAGAGGAAGCCCATCTGTTTACAGGGAAGAGGCTGGGCCTGATCACATCACCTACTGGCATTAATAAAAACTTTGTATCCACGATACAAATACTGCATGAAAATTATAATCTCGTAGCCATGTTCTCGCCCGAACACGGTGTACGCGGTGATCAGGCCGCAGGGGCCATGGTTGATACATACCTTGATCCGCTTACAGGCGTACCGGTACACAGCTTATATCGAAAAGACTCAAAGCGACTTACTCAGGAAATGCTGGATGAAGTAGATATGGTCGTGTATGATATCCAGGATGTTGGTACACGGTATTATACCTTTATTTATACGATGCTGTATGCGCTGGAGGATTGCGCGAAAGCAGGTAAGGAAATTGTCGTCTTGGACCGGATCAACCCGCTGGATGGTGTGACCGTCGAAGGGAATATTTTAAAAGACGGCTATCAATCGTTTGTGGGCAATTATCCACTCGCGGTCCGTTATGGCTTGACGGCAGGCGAAATAGCAGTGATGGCGAACGAACAGATGAACTGGAATGGTAAGCTGCATGTGGTGAAGTGTGATGGCTGGGATCGGAATATGCTGTTCCCGGATACAGGGCGTCCGTGGATCATGCCGTCCATGGGAATTCCCCGGTTCGATTCGGCACTGCTCTATCCGGGTACATGTTTATTCGAAGGGAGCAATCTGTCGGAAGGAAGAGGAACTACCGCTCCATTTGAAATGATCGGAGCTCCGTTCATAAACGCTGAGAAACTTGCTGATGAGATGAACGGAAAGCAGCTGCCGGGCGTTATGTTTCGGCCAGTGTATTTCAAACCTACATTTTCCAAGTTTCAGGGTGAGCTGTGTCATGGCGTACAACTTCACATCACGGACAACCGGAGTCTTAAACCATTGGAAACAGGCGTCCAACTGATGTATACGATTAAGCATAACTTCGAAGACTTCTCATTTTTGCCGCCGCTTAAGGAAGGGTCAAGACCTTTTATTGATCTCCTGGGGGGAGACAACATGTATCGCAATGAGTCCGTAGATGTCCCGGCTCTGCTGGAGAAATTCCGTGAGGAAAGCCGCGGATTTGAGCAGTTGAAGCAGGAATATCATTTGTATTGAGAGGTTCTTCGCTACTAAGACAAAGATACGACCTTCTATAGGCTCGTATCTTTTTTTATGATGGTGAAACGTGATTGATGGGACGTGATAGCTGAATGTGAAGCTTGATCGTGATTTCTGAAACTCTCGTGAGTAGATAGCAGCCAACGTGGGTGGCTCTCTCAAAGCATAGGGCTTGACCAATTGTAGTAGTTCTTATGATTTAAGACACATCAGTTTTTAAAAAAGCTTCTTACACATGTATAGGATGTGACTATTCATATAAACCATCTGGTTTCAGCAGTAAATGTTGTACAAAGTACAACAATATCCCGTGATATAGTGGCAAAGGACGGATTGTTGTATATAGTACAACAATAGGGATAGAGAATCGTTATTTGCCTCTTTCCAGGAGGTATTGTTGTAGAATCTACAACAATATTAGTAGGTTCAGACATTTTGCTTGTCCAATGTTGTATAACATACAAAATTACTAATCACATCATGCTCGATCATTGGAACAGCCCATTCAGGCGTTAGTCATCTAGATCAAGCGTATGAAACGCCACACCGTGCGCTGGGCTCTGCACGCGGTGAGAAAAATTCAAGTGGATTTTGAAATGAGAAGATGTTAATTTGGAATATAATTGATCCAACAAATCAAGTTCTCAGAACATGATGCTACCACAATTTATATGAAAAGAGGGGGAAATATGATGTTAAAACGGCCTTCACATGAGGATTATCCAGAATATTATCGAGGTTATGTAGGACTAGTGCCGGAAGGGGATTTTGTAAGTATTATTGAAGAGCAGCAGAAGGTCATGAAAGATCTGATTTCATCGATCTCTGATATTCAGGCCAACCATCGCTATGCCCCAGGTAAATGGAGTCTGAAGGAAGTATTCGGCCATATAATCGATACAGAGCGGATTATGAGCTATCGGCTGCTGCGTTTTGCAAGAGGAGACCAAACTCCTCTTGCCGGGTTTAACGAGAATTTTTTTGTGGAGAATGCCGGCTTTGACAAGCTCAGCATGACGGATTTACTAGAAGAATATATGTCAGTGAGGCAGTCTACCCTTGCTTTGGTAAGAGGATTACCGGAGGAGTCTTGGGTCAGAAAAGGAATTGCGAACGAAAAGGTTACATCTACAACTGCTCTGGCTTATATCATAGCAGGACATGAACTGCATCATCTGAACATCATGAAGGAAAGATATTTGGGGCAGTAGTAAATGGATAAGACAATACAAAAGACACTAGCATCGCGCTAGTGTCTTTTGTGATTCTATCAGTTGATTTTCTTCTCTTGTTGATGATTGACCTGCTCCAAGTGAGATAAATGATTTGTTCCCCACTGCTGCAGCGAATCCAGAATCGGTATGAAACTTCGTCCATATTCCGTAAGAGAATATTCCACTCTTGGCGGTACTTCCGGATATATTTCTCGAAGGATTATATCGTGATTTTCAAGCTCTCTTAAGTGAGATGTCAACATTTTTTGAGTTATTTCAGGGATAAATCGTTTTAACTCATTAAAGCGTACGGATTCGGATTGCGCCAATCGATACAATATCCTCGGCTTCCATTTTCCAGTTACGATATCTATCGTAGAGTAAGCTCCTGTACAAGTGCCATTACTATTATCCAAACTGGCTTACCTCCTTTAACGGTATCCTTTTGGATACTATACCACATTATTGTGCGTACTTCTCAGGATTGAATGAATCAATCATAATAATTCTTGTAAGCAACAGGCAACAGAAACAATTATAAAAATGAAGCTGAGGAGAGATAAACATGTCTAATGTAAAACTTGCGGTAATCTATTACAGTTCAGGAGGAACCAATTATCAATTGGCACAATGGGCGACAGAAGGTGCGCTCGAAGCTGGTGCAGATACAAAATTATTAAAGGTTCCGGAGCTTGCTCCGCCATCTATCATTGAAAAAAATCCCGCTTGGAAAGCCCACGTGGATGCAACTGAGCATGTCCCTGAAGTGTCTTTGCATGATATTGAATGGGCAGATGCTATTATCTTTAGCGTGCCTGCTAGGTTTGGAAATATGCCATCTCAAATGAAACAGTTCCTTGACACAACAGGTGGTCTCTGGTTCCAAGGCAAAACAGCGAATAAAGTAGTAAGTGCTATGTCCTCTGCGCAGAATCCTCATGGCGGACAAGAAGCTACGATCTTGTCTCTTTATACGTCGATGTATCATTGGGGAGCGATCGTAGCGGCGCCCGGCTATTCTGATCCATCCGTATTTGCAGCAGGTGGTAACCCGTATGGTACGAGTGTAACCGTTGATAAGGACGGGCATATGGTAGAGGATGTGAAGGAAGCTGTGAAATTTCAAGCGCGTCGTACGATTGAAGTAGCGAAATGGGTGAAACAAGGTAGAAACGGATAATTCTCATGAGTAGAAGGCCCCGCGGCAAACTGGTTCGTGGGGTTGTTCCACAATAAAATGAAGCTATCAAATCATTGTTTATTAGGAGTGGTCTTTCGTGTCTGTAAAATCAAAAATTCCAGCATATGCTGCTGCATGTATAAATGCTCTTATTATTGGATTATCATTTCTGTTTGTTAAAATCGCTCTCGAATCGGCTGATCCTATCGATGCGCTGGCACATCGATTTACGATATCGTTTATAGTCGTCTTAATTCCCGTACTGTTCGGCTGGTTGAAGCTTAATATCCGGCTCAAAGACGCCGTCAGCATTTTACCTCTTGCGATATTTTATCCGGCGCTGTTTTTCGGCCTTCAAGTGTTTGGTCTTGTGAGCAGCTCTTCTTCTGAAGCCGGTATTATTCTAGCATTATCGCCGATTTTTACAGTGCTGTTAGCAGGGGTTTTTCTAAAGGAATATACGTCGGTTTGGCAAAAATACTCCGTTTTACTTTCCGTCGCTGGAGTGATTTACATTTTCGTGATGAAAGGTACTTCGTTTGATCTTTCCAATTTTAAAGGTTTGGTGCTTCTAGTTTTGTCCGCATTATCCATGGCCGTTTACAGTGTATTGGCACGTCCGCTGACGAAAAAATTCAAACCGATCGAACTGACGTTTGTTATGCTGATGATCGGATTCATCTTCTTTAATGGGATGTCCATTTTCAAGCATGTTTGGAACGGCAGTATGCATGAGTATTTTCAGCCGTTTACATCTTCATCATTTGTACTGTCCACCGTATATCTTGGGGTACTATCTTCCCTAGTTACGTCACTGCTGTCCAATTTCGCCTTATCCCGGATCGAGGCGTCCAAAATGAGTGTTTTCAGCAATCTATCTACCTTGATCTCGATGTTAGCTGGTGTCCTGTTTTTACATGAGGAACTTGGTTACTATTACATTATCGGAGCGGTCATGATCTTAGCAGGGGTGCTGGGGGTTAATTTTTTGGACCCAACACGACGCAAGCAGACTGGGGTAACCAAAGCGATACCAAAAGAAAGTTGATCGCAACAACGGGATTAATCATCTGTATGGAGAATCTTTAGATACGACAAATCAATAAAATAATACTGCTTTAATCCCTACCTAGGTAGGGATTTTTTTTTAGAAGTCAACAGAAGAGTACAGCAACATTCTTGTTACAGAAGCAGATTTTATTTTTGCACAGGAATTGCAGTCGAATAATACTTAAGATTTTCGTAAGAATCGGATAAGAAAAAAGAAAGTTCTGATATATACAATTATGAACAGAGAAGACAATATTCATTTTAGAGGAGTGAGTGATTTGAGTTTCAAATTAGGCAAAACCACGGTGCAATCCGTTTGGATGATGTGGGAAAAAACTTTTGCTTTGCTTTCATATTTTCGTGTATCGCATAAGTCGCGTTTTGGTATATGCACCGTGATGCTTAAAAAGCACCGGGGACAGGCCATTGTATGCCAGGACTCCACTGTCATTAACAAGGGAGAGTGGGTGGGGGAACTCCACCTCGACAATGGAAGTATCCTGAAGTTGATCCAGTCCGAAGGATCAGATCGTGCCGCACTCCAAACGGCTCGTATGCTGCGTAAATCAATGCAGCAAATCAATGAAGCCTTCGAATCGCAGTCCGAGTTCAGGCAGGTCAAGGCTTTATTGGGTATTACACTGCTCCACCGGGGATTAACACACGGTCTTGGCTTTGAACAACAGAATTTAAAGCCCGGCGTCTTTGAACGTATCACCACGATCTATCTTCGATTGTTGCTATCGGCCATGCATCCGGAAGGGAGACAAAGGATCGGTCGGCGAACCGAACAACTGGTGCCGATGCTACTAATTCATTCGCGGGCCTCATTGAAGAATCGATTCTCACCTGGTCAGAAATTCTCTGCATAAGGTACACGTTTATGGAAGTAAGATGTATGGCATTCTCCATAGAAGCAATACATATATTTACTTCACTATCATTATCCTTGTTATATGGAGGAGGAATCATGCTTATATACCTGGTAGGAGGGATACTATGCATCACCACGTTTTACATGTTTATTCCGAGTTTGATTACGCGAATAACTGGCATTGGTGTCTTTCGAAAAGGAACGGTAAAAAAACAGGTGGCCTTCACTTTTGATGATGGGCCACATCCACAATATACGCCGAAATTGCTGGATTTATTAAAGCTGCATCAAGTGAAGGCTACTTTTTTCGTGCTTGGATCGAAAGCGGAGCAGTATCCCGAGCTAATTAGAAGAATAGATCGGGAAGGCCATCAGATTGGCATCCACAATTATTGTCATACGTCCAATTGGCTGATGCTGCCCAGTACCATTCGGCGAGAACATCTGGACCGATCAGCCGACATTATAGAGTCTATTGTCGGAACAAGACCCAACTATTACCGTCCACCATGGGGATTAATCAATATATTTGATTTTTTCCGGCGCAAGCAGTATCGAATCGTTCTTTGGTCGGTTATGGGGGGGGACTGGAGAAGTCGGTTCTGTCAAACCCGGCTGCAGTCTACACTGTTAGGTGGAATCACCGATGGCTCCGTTGTATTACTTCATGACAGCGGTGAGACTGTAGGCGCGGACCAACATGCACCTTATTTTATGCTGCAAGCTTTAGAAGAAGTGCTAAACCAACTGCAGACAAGAAACCTGCAATTCGTTCGCCTTGATGAAATGTCTTGACGGAAAGGAATGCACAAATGTTCCTGACCATGGCGCTAAACTGGATTTTACATTGAATCTAATTAAGAAAATAATAAAAATTACTTAAGACTGGTAAAGACACAGCTATTCCTAACATTCATCCATTTTGACTGGAAGAATGATTCGAACTGTTGTGTCTTTTTGCGGTGGCGGTAATAGTGATGGAAGAGTTTACCGAAAATTTAAGAAATAAGGAATAATTAAGGTGGAGTTTCCTGTGGCTTAAGAAAGAAATCCTATAATAGTGTTAGACGCATAAACAGGAAGGGAGAAACCTAGTATGTATGTCATCGGTAAAAGAGAATTTATTAGCTTATTCAAGGGAATTAAATCGATTATGATTATAGTAATTTTTTTAGTTACCTCCTATTATTCAGCCAAGTTTTCGAATTTATTAATGTCTGGGATTGAACTTACAGCAAGGGAAGCTGAAAATATCTATACTGTTGGTCTTTTGACCCTTCTCTTACTATTTGGACAATTATTTGTAATGGGCCTGTCACACGATAGCATAAACAGAGAGATACACGAACGCACGATACGATTTTTAGTAACAAGAACGTCCAGAACTTCCATTATATTCGGAAAATTTTTCGGTATTTGGCTATTTTGGTTCATTTGTCTGACGATCTCCTTCTTGGTTACTAGCATCTTTGCACAAAGGATTGATGTTTTTATTTATTCTCAGACAATGAGTTTATTAACCTACCAAATAGCCTTAACACTCTTGCTTTCCGTTCTCATTCCTAAGCCTGGGTTTACCATGTTTCTTGGAATTATGGTTGGATTATCCTTTCCTATCATTGGATTTTGGGTTTCTGTTACGTCTAATGTATGGGTGAGCTGGATGAAATTTATTACCCCCTATTACTATTTGAATCGAGAGAATTATTCCTTTTTGATGATTATTTTCTTAGCAGGTATCATGCTCTTTATCGCCAATCTGATTTTCAAAAGGAGGGAGTGCTGATGATCGCCATCGAAACAAAGCAGCTAAAGAAATCGTATGGAGCGGTACCGATCGTAAATGGAATTGATCTTATCGTGGAACAAGGAGAAATCTTTGGTTTTCTAGGTCGTAACGGAGCCGGTAAATCAACTTTTATCAATATGTTAACTGGCATTATTCAACCAAGTTCTGGAACATACTTACTTTTAGGTATAAAAGGGCCAAATGATCAAGTAAAGAAGAGGATTGGGGTAATGCCTGATTACTCCACATTATTTGGCTCTTTAACGGCGGTGGAGCATTTAAAATTCCTATCAGCTCTTTCGGGAAAGCCGGAAGCCAAAGAACGGTGTATGGAAGTCTTACAGTTAGTTGGTTTGGAATCTCATGCTCATCAAAAAGCCGCTAAATTTTCATTCGGTATGAAAAAGAAGCTTGGTATTGCACAAGCCATCATCCATGATCCTGAGTTAATTTTCCTTGATGAACCAACCTCTGGTCTGGATGCAGAATCCGCGATCCACATCCAAAAGCTGATCGATCATCTACACAAAAGAGGGAAAACCATTTTCATGACGTCTCATAACCTCGATGAAGTAGAGAAAATATGCACAAGAATTGCGATTATGAAAGAAGGACAGATTGTTAAAATTGGCACAATGGATGAACTCAGATCTTTCTATCGTTCAACCATGACAGTTAAACTCAAACATTCTCCGATTTCTAAATCAGAACAGGTGAAATTGCATCAATGGCTGGAGTCCGCTGGGACAGATATAGAGATGAAAGATTCCTATGTAACCCTTAACATAAATAACGAGAAAAAGATTGCTGAGATGATTCGAGCATTTAATCAGTGTAAGGTAGATGTCTATCGTGTAGAGGTGGAAGAACCATCACTTGAAGAAATATTTCTGGATGAATAGAAAAGGCATCCCTCAGAATCGTAGACTGGAGGGATGCTCTCTTTTTGTTAAAAATTCATATAAATAAATTGGCTGGTTTCACCCGAGAAAAATAAAATGCCCAATACAACCGCCATAATCGCCAATGCACCCGCAACAGTAATTACACCAAGAAGCATTACGCGGGCAATACGCTTACCAAGCGAAATAATCTCGGGTTGCTCCTGTTCCTTACTGCGTGTTTGTAATTCCAAAGGTCTTCAGCCTTTCATATAGGATTTCTCCGAACATATTGCTACCTTTATCAATAAGATGCGATGGGTCATGATAGTACTTGTGCGGAATAAGATTGGTCTTTTCTTTATTGAATTCTATGAACGGATAGCCACGGGATTCAATTAATTCCTGATAAGCTCCCATAACGGTGTCGTAGTCAGACCAGTTCAGCATTTCATGTTCGGCTATGAGCTGCGTGTCTAACGGAGCCGTGAAGAAGAGTGCTTTTTTATTATGATTATCAAGCAGATCGAGTGTTTTTCCCATCATGAAAAGTCCGAAGCTGTTGTTTTTGTCGAAGGGCTTATCCCATTTATAAAGGCCTGTAAAGTGTTTAACGATACCTTCTTGTTGATGTGCTTTCAGCTTATCATAAGGGCTAAACAAAGGGGTATATGTAGGTTTAATTCCCTTTTTCTGGTCCCGTATCTTTTGAATCTCTCGGCGTATTTTCTCCGTGGACGTACGCGTCTTGAAAAAATGATAGCTGAGAACATCCCGATCGTGATATAGCGTCCAATTATTCAATACGCCAGTTGTCATCGAGTCATGAATAGAGCTTGGTACGGATTGTTTGTCTTTCCTCGAAAATCCATCCAGCCAACCCCGTGGGATATTTTGATCCAGCTTGCTCAAGAGTGCAGGATATACCGTTACTCCCGGATCGTTATCTGTGACGGATAATATTCCGTAATTAATTTCATATATTACATAATCTATTTCGTCCACCATGGATGCGATAATAGCGTACGTTTCTACAAGACGTCCACCAGACAATCCGAGATTAAGAACACGCTTGTCATTGAGGTGAACCTGTAAAATGCCGGAGGGTGTATTCCAGCCATCTTTTACTGTCGTTCCAAAAACGGTGGAAGAACCGAACATGCCAATGTCCGGCTTGCCGTTGTCTGGCTGCTCCTTTAAATATTCAATCCATATCGGTGTATACACGATGGAGTCAAAAGCAGGTACCCGAAGGTTTTTCTCTGCATGTGCAGCAACGTCTTGCTGTACTTTTTCGACGACCGTATCTGCCCACATCGTAACTCCGATCAACCCCATTACAGCTAATAACACCATGAATACAATCAGTTTTTTTATAGGAAGCTTGCGCATCATCTTTCATTCCTCACTCTCTGAGCCTCATCTCAGACCAAACAGTCTTAACATTAGATTCCAACCATCAGCAACCGGCAGAACAAAGAATACCCGACTCAGAGTTACTCCGAAAAAAGTAATTCCTATGGCCAGCAGCGTTGTACCGGGCTTCAGCCAATTGGGCACAGGTTTCAGCTTGGTCTTTACTTGCTTCAAATAAAACCGATGAATACATAGCATGATGCCATGAAACATGCCCCATACGACAAAGTTCCATGCGGCACCATGCCACAAGCCTGACACAGCCATCGTACACATCAGGTTTACATATACACGCGGCGCCGACACACGACTGCCACCTAACGGGAAATATATATACCGGGTCAGCCAGGAGCCTAGCGAGATATGCCAACGGTTCCAGAACTCTGCGATACTGCGTGCGAGATAAGGAAATCGAAAGTTCTCAGGTACGACAATGCCGAATAAACGTGCAGTACCTATTGCGACGTCCGAGTAGCCGGAAAAATCAAAATAGATGACAAAAGTGTAGGCTACAAGTGAAATCCAAAGAGTCTCTATATCTGCGCCGGCAATACCTGCCTGAGAGTAGACAGGCTGTGCTAACAGATCAATTGTCCCTGCAAGTACCAGCTTCTTAAAAAGGCCGATCCCAATGCGTGTAACCCCTACGAGAAGATGTTCAAGTTGAAAACGTGCCGTCAATTGGGGATAGAAGACTTGGAATTGTTTGATCGGACCTGCTACCATCGTCGGAAAGAAAAAGAGAAACGAGAAAAAACTCACTGGCTTATGCTCAGGAAGGTTTCCGCGTTTTCTTTCAACTAGATAGTGAATTAACTCAAAGGTAAAATAGGATATACCAAGCGGCAGAACAATTTGTTCTGCTTTTGGTAAGAAGGGTTTGTGTAAAAATCCTAATAAATCATTGAGGGTCATCACAAGCATATTGCTGTACTTAAAGTATCCGAGAACGAGAATGACTCCGATAATAGCCGCCGGATAAATCCAGCGGTTGGTTCGTTTAATAGCTGCCTGGATAAGCACGAAGGCAATAATAGCTTCCAAGAGCAGCAATATAACATAAGAACCAGCATAATAATAATAGAACGTGATACCCGCCGTAACAAGCACTAAGGGCCTAAAACGGTGTGGGATTACGTGATATGTGGCAACAGCCACAAAAACAAATAGCCAGTAAAACCAATCAGTGTACATCATAATATTACTTCCACCATCCGAACCTAGTACTCTATAATTTCTGCAAACCAATTAATAATATCATGAAATGAAAAAAAGGAATATATATGAACTCATTGTGGAGTTCCAAAATTCAGCAATGGAGATCCGAGCTTACTCTACTTGCAAGATTATACATCTAACTGAGAGATAGTGCCAATCCAGAACATAGATACATTATATGGAAACGGGTATATTGTATACCGACTTTACATACTGAAGATTGATGTTAATAAAAAAAGGGACCGCCGGAGTAATTCCGTAAGCGGCCCCTAACACTCTATTTAATTCGTTTACCAAGTAGTATAAGCAGCCAGATGAATCCGGCACCCAGAATGGCATGACCCAGTCCAGCGATGTGTGGCAAATAGCTGATGTCTTGTCCATTGATTTGTAGCATTCCCCGGGTAGTCATGGCCCCGATCGTTATAAGCACCCCAATGTTATACACGATATACCAGGCACCGAAGGATTTCGCTTCATGAATTTGAAACAGCTTGCCAAGGATCAATACGATCAAAAAGAAAAAGAATCCTAACATTAAAATATGGGTATGAAGTGCAACTAATACTGTAGGACCCGAGAAATCACTATACTTCGTGACCTCACGATAAAAAATGCCAGCAATCAAACCAAGTACAGCGTAGAAAAAGGAAGTGTAATATAGCTTCTTCATGATCATGCTCCTTCAACAATAATCGTATTTAATGAAAGTGTATCATGCTAATAAGAACGCAATATGAACGAAATGTTACAAAAGTGAATAATTTCACGAAATTCTTCTCCATATGAAGACAAAAAATTTGATATCAGATATATAGAGTTGTTCTTTAGCTTCACTATTTGTCATATCTAGGCTTAAACTGATTTTGTATTCAGGGAATTGGAACTATATACAATTAATTCACATTTTTTACAATATATAAATCACATCCAATTTAAAGTGAAAAAGGAGAATGCTTGTGTCTAAATGGAATTATCCGTTACCTAGCAAGCTGCTACATCGAACCGTCTGTTTATCGCTTGGGGCTGTTTTAATGGCCATACCAGTAACGGTCACTGCAGCAGAAAGCAAAAGTATAGCCGCAAGTGATCAGAAAGCTTCAATTAGTGTAGATATTACACCCATCGAAAGGAGTTATGAGGGGAGTACACTCGTTGTTGGTGAAAACCGTTATCTTACTCTCAAGGAAATTGAGAGTGAATGGGACGGTATTGATCCTGACTATGAGCCAGACCAAGCCGTAGATGCGGTCAAAACGTTGTTACCTCAGAAGGAATACGAGGATTTGTTTCCGAATAGGTTAGGCTCTCCAGAGTGGCACAAAGTAGCTAAAGGTAAGGAGTATTTTAAAGAAAACCAGTTGGATTACTTTTCTTATGACAATCTGATCGCTGCCGTAACTGAAGTCTCGAATATTAAATTGAAGATCAGTACCCGAAAAGGTACCACCAGTATTCAGGAAATTCATAGATTTGACAAGGATGCAAGAATAGAGACGTTAATATCCCGTTCATCCGATTTTAACTCGGTAGAAAATAGGAAGAAGGAAATTGAAACCGTTATCATCGATTTTGGTACTTTCTTAAAGGAAGGTTTCAAGAAAGATCGTAAGAGCGAGCTTGCCGCATTTCTGGCGAATCTAGCACATGAGACCGGTGGTGGTTGGGCAACCGCTCCTGGCGGAGAATTGAAGTGGGGGTTGTTCTGGAATGAAAATATTGCAGGCCGGACAGGTGTTAATATGGACCCCTTCGTTGATCCGGCAAGCAGTGACCTATATCCAGGTGTGAAAGATAAGCGTTATTATGGGCGCGGACCCATTATGCTTAGTTGGAACTTCAACTATGGATTATTTAGTTCCATTATTTATGGGGACAAAAACGTGCTCCTGAGCAAGCCGGAAATTGTGGCAGCAGACGGAAGGGTCGGCTTTATGACCGCTATTTTATTCTGGATGACGCCACAAGCACCAAAGCCATCGGCCCACGACGTAATTATAAATAAATGGAAGCCCTCGAAAGTAGATTTTGCCAAAGGTCTTGGACAACCAGGTTTCGGCATTACCATTATGGTTCTCAATGGACTGGAAGCAAATATGGGTGAGACGGAAGGCAGTCCTGTCAAGCGACGTGCGGGGCACTATCGCGACATTACAAGCCGAATGGGTGTAGATATAACCAGTGAGAAAATAGACACTTTAGGCATGAAGCCATTTTAAAATGAATAATCACTTACTATTTAGCGGATGATATTAAAGTTAAAGTTTGTTTTTTTGATTGTGTGTTCATTATAATGATACACTATGATTCAGGCGTATATTTCAAATTTGTTTATATTGAATTAAGAGGAGTGGAGACATGTCGGTTGATGTTTATTTGAACTTTAATGGTAACTGTCGCGAAGCTGTCGAGTTTTATGCACAAGCGTTTAATACGGAGAAACCTAACATGATGACTTTTGGAGAGGCGCCACCTAACCCGGAGTATCCCCTGCCAGAGGAAGCAAAAGATTTGATTATGCACACACGGCTTAACATTAGTGGAAGCAACGTCATGTTTTCAGATGTTTTTCCCGGAATGCCATTTGTTGAAGGGAACAACGTAACACTTGCCGTGGTAACCAATAACAAGGAAGAGATTGATTCTGCATTTCATATACTGAAAGAAGGCGGCACGATAGAGATGGAGCTCCAAGAAACATTTTGGAGTAAATACTATGGCAGTCTGAAAGATAAATTCGGGATCCATTGGCAATTCAATTTAGCGCTTGAAGATTGTGGATAAATAATACAATAACTTTTGGAATGATGGAAGATTCAAAAACCTTGCTGCTTAACGCTTAACGCAGCAAGGTTTTTTTGTAGTTAACTTTAAGACTCTTCAATAATATACGAGGTTATTTCTTTAATTTTTGCATTTTTGGCCGCACTGCTGAAAGTATAAACCTGACAAAAGGCGTATCTTTTGTTCATATCCGTGATAAAAGTTCCGCTGACAGCGCCGTTTCTACCATGCGTAATGAGTTTGTTCATGTGACGGAGCGTCTTAGTAAGATGAGCTTTCCCTTGAATGACTTGATCACCGACAACGTTCCAGATCACATGATCCGTAATATTTTCAAAAATATAGTTTATGTCGTTAGTAGCTAAAGCTATGATGAATTCCTTAAGTAACAACTTTTTGGTGCGTTTCCGCAATCTTCTACGCAAGTAATGGTTAGGTCTCCAGTAACTGCTCTGACAAGCGAATTAGCATCTTCATCCCGGTGCTTAGCTGTTGTTCATTGATATAGGAATAGCTTAAGCGAATCCAAGATGTTGCTTCTTTGGATGGATCACAGATGGTGCCGGGAACAAATGATATGGACTGTTCGAGGCTCTTGGCAAGGAGCATATCCATAGCAATAGAATCGGGCAATTGAACCCACAAGTTAAGTCCCCCCGTTGGGCTGTCCCATGTCCAGTTAGTACGGGAGAGTTCTTTCTCCATAATAGATTTGCGAACGCTTAACGCGGTTTGGAGCTTCATAATATGCTGCTGCAGGCGCTTCGACTTGAAGTAGTGCAGGAACATTTTCTGATTGAGCAGAGGGGTGCCATTGTCCGCCAGTGACTTGACTGTAAAGAGATGTTTCATCAATGAAGGTCGACAGCAGACAGCGGCAATCCGGAGTCCGGGTGCAACGTATTTGCTAAAGCTGCGAATATAGACGACATAGCCTTCTGTACTATACGCAAATAGAGGGGGCGGAGGCTCCTGATCAAAATAAATATCACGAAATGGGTCATCCTCTATGAGAAAACAGTGGTACCGTTCGGCAAGCTCTACCAGATGCTTCCGCTGCTCTGTCGGAACGATGTAGCCCGTCGGATTGTGGAAGGTTGGATTGAGATAGAACAACCGTGGCTTGTATTGCTTCATATACAATTCGACCTGTTCCAAGTCATAACCATAAGGATGTATATCGACAGGAATAATCCGGGCGCCTTGTTGACGGAAAATATCGATCGCGGCGCTGTAAGTTGGCCGCTCCAGCAGAACGGTATCCATAGGTTGCACTAGCATCCGTGCTAATAAATCGATAGCTTGTTGGGAACCTGAAGTGATCAAGATGTCATCTTGAGATATGTGCAGTCGATGCTTATTTGTGAAAAAAAGGGCAAGAGATTCTCGAAGTTCCTCATCTCCCTGGATCGTCGAGTACGTGCTGAGTACCGTAGGATATAGATCAAAGATTTCTTTCACGTATTCGGAGAAGTAGCGATTTGGCATGAGATAGGGGTCTATCAACGCATAGGAAAACTGATAGGCAGCAGGCACTCGATGTATTTCCGACAGGTGACTTTTCTGCACGTAGGAGGACACGATTGGATAATCCAAATCATCGAAGGGCATAGATATGCCTGGATGAACATAGTAGCCGGATTTATCTTTTACATAGATTTTCTTCTCATCTTTAAGTTGTTGATAGGCTTTGAATACAGTCAAGCGGTTGACATTCAGCTCTTCTGCAAGCACGCGTACCGAGGGGAGCTTATCATGTTCTGTCCACTCTGCGCGCTGAATTCGATTCCAGATGTAGTCGTACACTTGCTTGAACAGCGGCTTGCCATGTGAGCGGGATAAGCTAGTTGGATCCATAGCCGGACGCCTCCTTTTCCAACCTATATTATCTGTTCTGTTCCGAACAAACTGTTCTATTCTCGTCTCATTATAATGGTGACAAGGAGGCGTTACAATGGTTCTAATTAATTATGTAATAATGTGCATCGTGTTTGGAACGACTTTTTTGGCGATTAAGGTAGGGGTTGATGCGGGGGCACCTCCTTTTTTCTCGGCAGGAGTTCGATTTGTTCTTGCAGGTCTGCTGATTTTGATGTGGATGACCTGGAAGAAAAGAGCGAACTTTTCTTTGCTACTGCATAAAGAAATGTGGCTCACAGGTCTTGGTCTCACATTCGGTACGTTTTCGATGTTGTACTGGGCGGAGCAATACGTAAGCTCAGGGACAGCCGCGATTCTTTCGGCGACCGCACCGATCATCATTATTATGTTGCAGGCGGTCGTCTATCACGAGCGGGTAGCGGGCAAAAAGATACTTGGCTGCTTGATCGGCTTAGCAGGTGTGATTGTATTAGTGTTGCCGCAGCTCTCTATAAAGTCTGGTTTGTTTTGGTTGCTAGGGTGTATGGCAATTCTGATCGGACAATTATTTTATTCGGGCGGAGCTTTGTATTCCAAACAAGTCATACGCCGCTTTGCCAACACTTCACCCATTGCTTTAAATGCGGCTCAGATGTTATGCGGAGGCGTCATGCTGCTTATACTGTCTTTATTTACTGAGCGTGTTCACATAGAGTCGATGCTCACACCAGAAGCTGCCTTTTCCCTCCTGTACTTAATCGTGATAGGTTCGATGGTGGGACATACTATTTTTTATTGGCTCGTAGCCAAAACGAATCCACTGTTCCCCTCTACTTGGCTCTATATCTCTCCAGTGATTGCGATGATAATAGGAAACATTCTGTATAACGAAGCCGTATCTTGGTTCATGGCAGCCGGAGCTGTGGCTACGATTATAGGGATTATTTTCGTAAATACGGGATCACTCGGCTCAAAAGTGAAGGTTGTGAAAATAAATGATGACCCGGCACGTCTGGGAGGAAAGCAAGGAATGGGTGCGGATTAACCGATGGGTAAATATGTTAATATTTAGTAGCACGGCCGTCTATTTTTTGGTATATTACAGCATTTCCTGAACGGTAAAGCCCACTTCTTTAGGTGTGGGATGAAAGTGTTGTCGGATACGGAGTGCCACTAGCCGAAAGGTTTGTGGTGCTTCAAGTATCCGAAAAGTCTATGCCCTTTCTCTGTTGCAGTATATCTTTTCAATTGATACTGTATAGACATGAACGAATACAGAAGAACCAACACAACCGTATCTCTACTGAATTATCATTTTGTGTTCTGCCCACGATACAGAAGAAAGATTTTTCTCAAAGCAGAGGTGGAGCAACGCTTCAAAGAATTAGTACATGAAGTGTGTGCGGAACTAAAAATTGAGATTGTCGCCCTTGAGTGCGATAAAGACCACACTCACATGTTCCTCAGTGCACTACCAGCATTAAGTCCTGCCGATATTATGGCGAAAGTGAAAGGGCGCACCTCTAGAAAGCTACGTGAAGAGTTTCCACACCTCTTGCATTTGCCGAGTTTGTGGACACGTTCATATTTTGTTTCTACTGCTGGAAATGTATCAAGCGAGATGATTAAGCGTTATGTTGAAGAACAAAAGACAAGGGGGTGACGTATATGGCACAGGCCATAACAGTTAAGGTAAAGCTACTTCCCACAACAGAACAAATCCAACGATTGAAACAAAGTAGTAACGAGTACATTGGGGTCGTGAATATGCTCGTAGCTGAGATGGTTGAAGAAAAGAGAAGCACGAAAAAGACGACGAAAGACGTTCCTGCTAATCTACCTAGTGCGGTAAAAAATCAAGCGATTAAAGATGCGAAAAGTGTATTTTCCACCAAAGTAAAGAGAAGTAAATACACGATCGTTCCGATTCTAAAGAAACCAGTTTGTGTATGGAACAACCAAAACTATTCTTTTGATTTCACGCACATTTCTATTCCACTTATGGTAGAAGGTAAATCCAATCGTGTCGGAGTTTTGATTTATTAAAGCATAAACTTGGTACGCTCCGTATCACACAAAACTCAGGTAAGTGGGTAGCGCAAATATCTGTCACGATACCGACAACTGAAAAAACGGGTACAAGAACGAGAAAACAAATATATGAAACGGAAGTTTCGTAGTGTTCGTAAAATACTTGGGAAACAAAAGAAAGTGAATGCTATTCGCAATTTAGACGATAAAGAACAACGATGGATGAAAGACAAAGACCACAAGATCAGTCGCGAAATCGTAAATTTTGCAGTTGAGAATAAGATTTCTGTCATACGCTTAGAGCAACTAACGAAGATAAGGCAGACGACAAGAACAAGTCGTAAAAACGAAAAGAATCTACATACATGGTCTTTCCATCGTCTATCGACCTTCATAGAATACAAAGCAAACTTGGTGGGGATCAAAGTAGAGTACGTTAATCCTGCAAATACGAGTCAATCATGTCCAAAATGTCCGGAAAGAAACAAGGCACAAGATAGAAGATACAAGTGCCCATGTGGATTCGAGAATCATTCTGATATCGTTGGGGCGATGACACGCCCTAAACTTGAGAGTTGCCCAAAACAGAAATGGATTGAGGGCGTTAACTACTCAAGAATCCCAACTGCGTCAGCAGACTTGCCCCTTTAGGGGGGGGAGTGTCAAAATCATCTTAGATCTATGTAAGTAGGGGAAAATAAAACCTGAGGTGCTTTGTTATGAGTAAACAATTAGTTTGGCTTATTCAGATTTTAGCTTTGTTATGTGGACTTGCCTTTCCATTTGTTCAAGTGATTCTCCGAATTGTTATGCTGCTGTTAGTTTACTTCATTGATGTTGTAGTCAGTGAAAAGACAGAGAAAAACAGAAGAGTACTGTTGTTCTGGGTTATTGGTCTTATTTTAGGGTACCTTGTTAGAGGAGAAATATGGTAATAAAACATAAAACAAGAAAATTTGTCTTCAAACCTCGTCTGCGTGAAACGAGCTCTTTACAGTTAGACTGAATAGTAGACAGACACAGACGTACAAAAAGCAGACGGTAAATACATTAAGGAGAGTGGGAAATCGGTAGCGGAGATTGGTCGCGAATTAAAGATTAATGCCAATACCTTATTCGTGATCTCCAGGAGAGAACGAAATCTAAAAAGAGGCATATCGATCTCAGAACGTACTGTTACACGAATCATGAAAGAGAATGGAATCCGATCGAAGACGGTTAAGAAATACAGAGCGATAACCAACTCCAAGCACTCTCTGCCGGTTCAGGAGAGTGTGCTAAACCGGGAATTTACCACAAGCAAGCCGAATGAGAAATGGGTAACCGACATTACCTATATTTCTACGAGTGAAGGCTGGCTCTATTTGGTGAAAGTAATGGACCTATACTCTCGCAAAATCGTCGGCTGGCACATGAGTGAATGGATAACCAAAGAGCTTGTTATACAGGCTTTAAAGCAAGCTTATGGACGTCCGCATCCGGATAAGTGGCTGATCCACCATTCGGATCGCGGCAGCCAATACTCCTTCTTGGATTACCAGAAACAGCACCAGAAATACGAAATGATTGGTGTTTTACATGCTGATAATGGGAAAATGACTAATATAATGAATCACATGATATTTAATACATTAATCATTGATCTCGATGCTTCTTATTTTCACAACAATTATCTATTATATGGAACTATTCTTATGATTCTAAAGAAATTGCTTTGTCTAATAATATTGCCTTCAAAAAATTAATTACTATTAGAAGATGGATGCACTCTGCACTAATTAAAATTTACTACTTGTTATTGTAATCGCATTCATGGTAAATTGTGATTGAATATTTGGAATATTATTTTTTTTGAAATAAATTTAATTATTGGAGAAAATGATGAGCAAAATATTAAAAGGAAGATTCGGAAATAGCGTGACGATATTGATGGTTTCTGATTTAGATAAGTCAAAATCTTATTATCAAAATGTATTGGGGTTTTCTGTAGATCGATCATGGGCAATTAGTCATGATTTTGGCTTAGTCTATAAATTAATTCAAGCGAATGACTCAAAAGAGGTTCGACCTTTTGAAAGCGCATGCAATACTTATGTTTATGTTAATTCCTTCAATATATTAAATACTTTGTACGATGATTTTAAGGATAAAGGCGCTTGTTTCTTGAAAAAATTAAATGAGGTCGAATATGAGAGGGGAGCATGGAAAGAATTTTCTATTAAGGACCCTGACGGATATGTTATTGGTTTCGATTCGAGTTTTGGTCTTGATGAACCGAATATAGTTCATGAATAACGACGTATAAATATTTTTATATTTATTTGTGATAAAACTTCTCCCCTCGAAGATCGAAACCATGATCTTAGATAAACTGTTTTTCCTTACTTGCTGAGGTTGGGCTTTCAAGTTACGCTACCAGATTATTTCAATAATATACATATTGGTGTGGGAGAATAACTAATTGGCTATGATCAAATCTTTTTCTTCTTCTCATTAGTGTTTCAATTCTGCATTATTATTTTAACGTTGTTCACTATATAAACAGTTTTTCGTCAAAATATTTTTGATGACGTAAAATAGTTTGTGTAACATAAAAATTGAACTCATCATGAACAAAGAAATCAGTAACTTTATTATATTTTTTGAAAAAGAGATAATAATTTTTACAAGGATTTCAATGCAATAAAATAATGAGAGGTATTTTAATTATGCAGATTACTTCCTACAATAGATCATTATATTTAAATTGTAGAACAATGCAGGTTATTAGTTATTTGAGTTCCATTAATGCTCCAATTGAACTGCTTTTCTATAATGCTATGGAGAGTTCTGATAAGATTTTTGATCAAATTATTACTCAGAGAAAATCAAGATATCAATACAAAACAAATCTGTTGATTCCTGAAGACTTGGAATTAATTGGGGTTAGGGAAAATTTTATTACTGTTAATAATCTAAGTGAGATAGAGAGTGTGCTTGTAAATTTAATCGCAAAAGAAAAAGTTGTTTTCATATGGCTGGATCAATTTTATTTTTCACATCGTGCATTTTATTTAACTAAACATAATTTTCATTCTTTTATAATTAATTCATTAGAAATTTCAGAAAACGATAGATACTACCATTTCATCGATCTTGACCCCGATATCAATGGGAAATTTAAGGATGAAATACTAATTAAGTCTTTGGAGCATTCAGATTTTCCAATTAACATAGATTATTACGATTTCGATCAATCAATTTTACATGTTAATAGAATCCAACGGAAGTATGAAGAATGGATTCGGAGTTATAGTGATTCATATCATTTTTATGACTGGTTATCTTCTATACTGGGGGAGAATATTAATAATCATATTTTAAATAGAGTGGATCATGCTTTAGCAATAATAATAGGATCAAGGTATTTATTTTCTAAATACTTAGAATACATAAACCCTAATGATATTATTGTTTTGAAAATGAAGGAAATATATCAAATTGCAGAAATAATAAAGAACATATTACTGAAATATTCAATAACTGGCTTAATAAACGAAGATAATATAAAGAACTTAGTAAAAAAGTTAAAAAAGTGCGAGATAAATATGATGATTGTTTTAAAAGCGAGTATTTAAAAAGCTGTTCGATAGAATTTTGAGCGGTCCTTCAAACTGAGGCTGTCAATAATTTTGTGTAAACTCTTTACCAAGGAATTCCCCCGAGGGGGAATCGGAGTAAATTAGCGTAAGTGGTGGCCAACCCGATAGATAAGCTTGCGACTTCGGGTGGAAACTTAAAAAATGTCGCCAGCTCCTCCCAATTGTTCCGCCAGGAAAAAATCTTTGTCTACTATCTTGACAGAAGTGCACTGTGGTTAGTTCCTTTATAGGCTTACCCAAACACAAAAACACGACCCATCGGATCGTGTTTTTGTGTATCTTGTGAAAGCGTCGGGGGAAGTTGCATTTTCCCCCAATCATGATACGCCACTTACGATTTCTGAATACCGCTTAAACTACCACCTTTTGAAAAAAAACGTTGGATGTTGTTTTCAACGGTTGGATCAGGTATTAAAGGTGGTGCTTGATGTGGTTTCTTACGGGCGTCGATAATTACATTATCGCAGCGCCAATGCTTGTTCTCTACGTAACTATTCACACCGTGAATATCATGGGAAGGGTTGCTGCGAGTGAAGGTAGCCCAGAGAAAATTGTTGATCGTGTCACTCATAAAGTCGCTATCATCACATAGGATGATCATCGGACAAGAGGAGAGAGGACCCTTTTCTCGAATCGCATCACTTAGATCGTTTATTTCCTGCTGCGCCTCGGCGTAACTCTTAAATGCAGGTCCTTGGATGGCGACAATGCCTGGCATCACCATTTTGGCAGGATCAAACCCACGCATATCCTTCAAGGTGTCAGGCACCTCTGTACACAAGTCTCTTTTTTTATCCCCAACAGCGGCGAATACAACTTTGCTGCCGGTGTTCAATCCGGTTCCTGAATAATCGAGGGTGTCGATCGTCGTGTTGGTCTGAAAATGAATGTCCCGGTGCAGATCGATACGTTCCAAAATATAGGCCAAAAAATTCTCAATATGATGCGTACTGATGGCCTGTTTCTCTTCAGCCGTAATGAATAAATACTTCGCTAAACTCAGTTGCCCCGTTCCTAATATTCGATTGGCAATCGTTAGAAGCTCAGCCGGTTGTTTCACTTGTTGATAAGGGGTATAACGCTCACTTCCGATGGCGAAGAGCAATGGGTGTACGCCCGCAGCATCGACGGCATGAACCTCTTTTACCCCCGGGATCTCTTGTCTAATTGCTCCACCTGTCAGCTCATGAATTAATTCACCGAAGGAAGTATCTTCTTGCGGCGGCCGGCCAACGACAGTAAACGGATAGATCGCATTTTGTCTGGCATACACTTTATGCACCCTCATGACTGGAAAAGGATGAATAAGGCTGTAATAGCCCAAATGATCACCGAATGGACCCTCAGGCTTGGTCTCGCCAGGGTGGATTTCTCCTGTTATAACAAAATCCGCATCATGACTAATACAATAACCATCGACGTAACTGTATCGGAAATGACGCCCTGAAAGTAAGCCCGCGAAGGTAAGTTCACTCATACCCTCAGGCAAGGGCATAATAGCTGATATCGTATGAGCAGGGGGACCACCTATAAAACAACTCACTTTAAGAGGCTGACCCAGCTTATTCGCTTTGTCCTGATGGACGCCAATGCCCCGATGTATTTGGTAATGGATTCCCACTTCTTTGTTCATTTCATATTCGTTGCCACTGAGCTGTACGCGGTACATCCCTAGATTGGAATTCATAATTCCCGGCTTTTCCGGATCTTCCGAATACACCTGAGGCAAAGTGACAAAAGCACCGCCATCTTCTTTCCAGTGCTTGATAAGCGGGAGATCGGATATTTGGATTTCCTGGAAATCAGAAGGTAAGCCGCTACTTTTTTTGATAGGTAAAGCCGTTCTTGCTGATAACCCTGTACCGACGTATTTAAAAGGATTCTTGAGAGCTTTAACAGGATCGTTGCGCAAAGCGATTACGTTTTGTGTCGACTCAAACGTATCCCGAAAAATAAACTTGCTGCGCTCGATCGTTCCGAAAAGATTGGATACCGCACGAAAGTTCGAACCTTTCACATTTTCAAATAACAATGCGGGGCCGCCTGCCTCATACACCTTCATATGTATGGCAGCCATTTCAAGATTAGGGTCAACCTCTTCATGTATACGAATTAAATGCCCATGCTTTTCCAGATCGATGATGCATTGTTCTAAATTCTGATATTTCATTATATTGCTCCAATCTCTTGAAGATAGTGAACTCAATTTCGCACGCTGAGCCACTTCCGAAATCATTACTTTGAACCATTATCGAAATATGGAATATCCCTTATATTATCGACAATATCGCATCTTAGGTCAATGATGCCAAACCTTGCCTTGCATAATAAAAATCGCCTGGCCCCTTTGAAAGGGACAAGGCGATAAAATAAGTATCAAATAGTAAAGTTTCATTAGTTGCCTGATTGCAGTTTTTCCAGATCAACCCTTTCGGAGATATCAATTCGTAATTCATAATAATCATCTTGTCGAATCGAAACAAACCCACATGACTGATACAAATACAGCGCACCAGCGTTTGTAGCTGCGACTTCAAGAGCTTGCTTTTCCTTTTGCAAAATTGTTTTTGCGTAGGTGATGGAATCGTTCAAAATCTTACGTCCGTAACCCTTCCCTCGTAATTCTTTTGAAACGACAAATCCATAAAAGAATATCTCTGTCTCATTTTCTCTCAAAAGTATTTTTCCTACCGGTTTTTCCTTAATTTCTGCCATAAGAATAGTCACTTTCTCTGTCGCTAATGCCTTTTTTTCATACTGCTCTGCATCCTCAGGCGAGGAAGAGAAGCCTTCTTGATCGAATCGAATCAACTCTGCCAAATCATCTATCGTAGCCAGGCGTAGTTTCAACTGAATTGTGGATGGTTGTTTATCCTCGTATTCATGCTGTCTCTCCATATAATATTCGGAGATTTTATATCTAGCGAATAAAGCTTCGCTGAATGCCTTTCCAGATTCAGAAGATCCTGGGTTAATGATCAAGATTGTGTCCAATTGTTTTCGTACAGCTTCTTCCTTCGCTTGCCTAAACATTTCCCGGAAAATTCCCTGTCTCCGGTACTCTGGATGTACCATGCCGCTTAACTCGATTTCTTTTGCCTCGATCATATATAGTCCGAGAAAGCCTACGAGCCTCCCATCTACATACGCTAACAAGTCAGTGATCTCGGTACCCTCTCTACTTCTTAGCATATTCCAGTTCAATTTCAGTACGATCTGATCATGCGAGTTGCATACTTCCTCTAGTGATTTGACCTGTTCCATCTCCAATGGTGAAAGGATGCTTCGTTTGACGATTTCATAGGCTAATTTCATTGTAGTTCCTTTCCTAATACGAAAAATAATATTTAGAATTATAGAACATGTAAAAAAGAAGCATCTCATCGCGATTATTCCAGCGCCATCTTAGAGATGCTTCCTTTCCTTTTAAAAGAACCCTATTTTTGAACCAATTCAACCTTATAGCCTTTTTCTTTCAACAGGTCGACAACCATGCCTTCCATCACATAGTGTGCCGCGCCTACGACAACAAAGGAGGTATTTTCTCCTTTTTTCTCTAACAATTCTGCCAGCTTAAGTGCCATATTTTTGTCCCGCTCACCGATCAGGCGCTGATTTGCTTCATTTTCAGTAAATTGTCCATCTGCTGTCAGGGTTTTTCTCAGGCCTTCCACATCGCCTTCAATCCAATCAAGCTGCATTTGTTTTAAATGTTTAGCAACTTCATCTGTCCCGGATTCGGATAAAAATGTATCAAGCATGGCATTTAATTCTTTCTCTTGTTGCTTATCAGGTACATCTGCAAACAGGTCCGCCTGCAATTTGATGCCTTCCAGTTCGTGAATCGGCTTGCCCATCAGCATCGCACTAGTGAGGAAGTGACGATCGATACCGGTAGCATTGGCAATCCCGATGTCGGTTGGGTTATCGAAGTAAGCGAACGTTGAGAGACTGCTCGAAACGGCAAATGGCTTGTAACCATCGAAAGCATTTGCTGGTACTTCTAGCTTTGTAAGCACTTTTTGCAGCTTCTCGTAAGTTGCAGCGGCTACATGGTCCTTCAATGTAGTGCCGTCACTGTATACCATTTTTTCTTGAAAATAACTCATATCCCCGCCTACAAGATCAAGTTCGACCCACAGATCGTCTGACGCTTTAAATGCATCACGGATACTTTTCTGCATCGGGTACATATCGGTGATGCCCAAGTGAACCGATCCTAGCAGATACAATGTGTTTTTGTCGTTAGTTACTTTCCACATGAGACCTTTGGCTCCGCCATCGGTTATATCGTATGTATACTCAACCATTCTGCTTGCCATTACAGCTGCTTGTTCAACCGTAGAAGGTTGATCCAATTGAAGACCAGCTTTAGTTCCTTTAACGATGCCTTTTTGCTGCATATAGTCAATTGGTTCAACCCCAGTTACCCCGAAAGATTCCGGCAGTTCGTAATTGGCTAGCAGCTTGTGTAACGAGGTAATTACAGTTTCTCTTGTGATCACTTCACCTGTCGTAAAGGACAAGGAAGCCTCTTTTTTCTTGAGTCCGAGCAGATCCAGCTTCTTCGCAGTTGCATCCATCAAGGAATTGAATTTATTGGCAGTAATGGACTTTTTGAAAGTTCCGTCGTAATACCATTCCATCGGATAAATTCCGTACTTCTCGCCTTCGTTCAGCGTAGAGATGGACCAACGACTGATGTCAGGAACTGCAGCAGGTGTGTCGGCATGAATTGGGAATACGTGACCTAACAGGATTGTTAAGCTCAGCGCCCCAGCTCCAGCCCAACGCCTAAATTTGCTCCAATGTTTATTGTCTTGCATGAAAAATCTTTCCCCTCTCGATTCTATGATGTGTGGAATTTTGTATACTACCACATTAGTAGATTATACCATATAAGAGAACTTTGCTCTTGGATTTATTTGTATATCTATGAAAGCGCGTAGTTAATCGAACTCTTTCCAACTCTTTGAGAAGGGGATTAGATATGATTAAATAGTAGGGGGAAGTTTTATGAAGAAAGGAAGGATACATATGATAAAAATAGTCGAAGGAAGTTTACTGGATGCAGCGGAAGATATTATGGCTCATCAAGTGAATTGCCAAGGTGTTATGGGATCAGGGATTGCAAAGTCATTAAGAGCCTCATACTCCGATCTTTTTCCTTCTTATAAGCAATTTTGCAATAATGTTGCACCTCATGATTTACTAGGGAAGTGTCATATGGTTAAAACAGGGCTTAAATATGTGGCAAACTTATTTGGTCAACTAAATTACGGAAGGCAGAAGGTCATCTATACAGATTATGAGGCATTACAAAAAGCTTTGGTATCATTAAAAAATGAAGCACAGGAAAAGGGGCTTAGTGTTGCACTACCCTATAACATTGGATGCGGTCTTGCCAACGGAGATTGGGATATTGTTTATAAAATAATAGAGGATGTATTTAGTGATTATGATGTGACTATATACAAAATTTAATAACCTGGAAAGGATGAAAGATATGAGTAAGAGATCTGACGCCGTGCATGGCGCGGAACAGGCGAAGGAGAAGGGAGGACGCTTACAGGGGCGGACGATCATGCTTCAGGGAACCGCCTCGGATGTCGGTAAGAGCGTTGTTACAACGGCGCTGTGTCGGATATTCAAGCAGGACGGATACCGGGTAGCCCCTTTCAAGTCGCAAAATATGGCGCTTAATTCCTATGTGACGCCGGATGGCAAGGAGATTGGGCGCGCGCAGGGCGTGCAGGCGGAAGCTTGCGGCATTGCGGCGACGACGGATATGAATCCGGTGCTGCTCAAGCCGATGCAAGAAATGAACTCGCAGGTCGTCGTGCATGGCAAGCCTTATAAAAATCTAAGCGCCCGCAATTACCGTTCTGGCTTCCTGCCTGAAGCGAAGCAGATCGTGGTGGAGGCGGTGAACCGACTGCGCGACTCCTACGATATCGTTGTCATGGAGGGAGCAGGCAGTCCTGCCGAAATTAATCTTAAGCAGAACGATATCGTCAATATGAACATGGCGGCCTGGGCGGAGGCTCCCGTCCTGCTCGTCGCTGACATCGACCGCGGCGGGGTATTCGCTTTTATCGTCGGCACCTTGGAACTGCTGGAGCCGCATGAACGGGAGCGGGTTAAAGGATTCATCATTAACAAATTCCGCGGGGACGTCACGCTGCTTCAGCCCGGGTTGGACTGGCTCGAAGAGCGCACCGGCATTCCGGTGCTTGGCGTGCTACCGTATGCCGAGGATCTGGACATTGAAGCGGAGGATTCTGTAGCTCTGGAGCAATGGAAGGGGAAGGTGCTTCCGGAGAACGACCTGGATATTGCGGTCGTGGCCTTGCCCCACATCTCGAACTTTACCGATATTGATCCGCTGGCGGCGGAGCGCGATGTGCGTATTCGCTATGTTCGCCGACCGCAAGAGCTTGGAACGCCGGATGCAATCATTATTCCGGGGACGAAGAGCACGATGGCCGATTTGCACTGGATGCAGGAGAATGGGTTAGCTGACGCCTTGGTATCTTATGCGAAGGATGGGGCAGTGACTGGCATTTGCGGAGGATATCAAATGTTGGGCGAACGTTTGCGTGATCCTTACGGAGCGGAAGCCGAGGCTGGCGCGGTTATCGACGGCCTGGGCCTGCTGCCGATGGAGACGGTGTTCGCGGCTGACAAGCGGACGGAACGGGTACGGGGGACCGTGATCGCCTCCAGTCTGCGCAACACTCCACTCTATGATTGTTCCGTGGAAGGGTATGAGATTCATATGGGCCGTTCATTGCCGACGGCGGCGGATGTCGCGGCCGAACCGCTGATGGAGCTACAAGCTATGGATAAGGATAGAGCGGATTTCGCCGGATTTGACGGCCTGCTGCATCCGAATGGACGCATCATGGGCACCTATTTGCATGGCTTGTTCCATAACGATGCTTTCCGCAGAGGCTGGTTGAACGGGCTTCGCGAGGCTAAGGGGATGGCGGCTCTGCCTTGCGAATTGAACTTTGCCGCCCAGCGGGAGGCTGCCTTTGACCGGTTGGCGGATCAGGCTCGCAGCCATTTAGATATGGAGCGAATCTACGGAATATTACGAAATACGGCACAGCAGTCCTAAAATAGTTAGAGGTTAGCATAACGAAACAGTCCGGCGCTTGTGGTTGCAGGTGCCGGGCTTTTTTTTGTCCGAAAAAGGGGTGGTCTTGATTAACTCCCGGTTTAAGGTACGATTTGAAATAATCCATTGACATTATCTGGGATACCAATATAATGATATTAGACCGACCGTCAGTCTATAGAATGGAGGCAACGATCATGAGGATATTCAAGGAACCTGAAGAACGCAGAAATGAAATTTTAGATACTGCTGAAATGCTCTTTTTTAGCAAAGGTTATGCCAAAACTACAGTGAATGATATGTTGCAGGCTATCGGTATCGCCAAAGGCACCTTCTACTATTACTTTAAATCAAAAGAAGAGGTCATGGATGCGGTTGTCATGCGATTTATCGACGAAGGGGTAGAAGCAGCGAAGCAGATTGCCATGAGTAATGAACTTACCGTTCATGAAAAGCTGTTTCATATCATTATGGCGCAAAAGCCGGATACGGACAGAAAAGATCATCTTATTGAACAGTTCCACCAACCAGAGAATGCACAAATTCACCAAAGAAGCTTGGCTCAGACCATTCTAAAGCTCACGCCTGTTTTGACAGAGGTAATCGAACAGGGAATAAAGGAGAAGCTGTTCCAAACTCCTTATCCGAAAGAATCAATGGAAATTCTACTGGTCGCCTCTCAGTTTCTGTTCGATGAAGGGATATTCAGCTGGCAGCCTGAAGAAATCATCCAGAAAATACAGGCTTTTATTTATAACATGGAGATTATACTCGGAGCAGAAAAAGGCAGCTTCTCCTATGTGGCCAAATTGATTCAGCAACTGCCACAGGTAGAGGGTGAAAGTGAGAGGATGGAAGAGAATGGAGAGATTAAACAATAGATCCTTTGGCAATTTTTTAGTGTTATGGACTGGGGAATGGGTATCGAGCATTGGAAGCGGCTTGACAGCTTTTGCACTAGGTATTTATGTTTATCAGATGACACAGACTGCCACCAGTGTTGCACTGCTAACCCTTTGCGCCTTTCTTCCTTCTATTGTACTTAGTCCCATCGGCGGGGTGTTGGCAGACCGTTTCGACCGGCGATTGATGATGATTGTGGGTGATCTGTTTTCTGCTTTCGGCCTTATCTTTATTCTAATGGCGATGCTGTCTGGCGATCCTGCTCTTTGGCAAATATACTTTGGTGTTACGTTCAGCTCGGTATTTGTTTCTCTGTTGGAACCGGCCTACAAAGCTACCATAACGGATTTATTGACAGAAGAACAGTTTGCCAAGGCCAGTGGTCTGGTGCAGCTTGCCGCCTCCTCCAAATATCTTCTCTCCCCGGTCATAGCCGGGATTTTACTTCGCCTCATGGATATCAAAAGCATTTTAATCATAGACATATCCACCTTTCTAGTAACGATGCTTGCGGTTTTGGCTGTGAAAAGAAACTTGCAGGTAGTTCATAAAACCAAAGTGCATCAGCCTTTTGTAAAGGACTTGAAGGAGGGCTGGCATGTCCTTGCTTCTGCGAAGGGTGTGTTACAGCTTATAGTCATTCTTTCTATTATTACTTTTTATGTGGGCTTTCTCCAAACTTTATTTACTCCTATGCTTCTACCTCTCACGGATTCAAAAACGCTTGGCACGGTATTGTCTGTAAGTGCAACAGGAATGCTGATCGGTAGCCTGATGATCGGTATTTTCAGTATCAACAACAAATATGCCCATGTGCTGGCTATCGGCTTAGGCTTTGCTGGATTGTTCTTTTCTCTGGTAGGTCTAACCACGAATATTTACTTTATTGCAGGAGCTGGATTTCTGTTCTTCGCGGCGCTGCCGTTTATTAACACGAGTGCTGACGTCATGATCCGCAGAAAAATCCCCAATGAAACTCAAGGCAGGGCATGGGGTATCATTGGCATTTTATCGCAGCTGGGTTATGTGGCCGCGTATGCTATGGCTGGCTTTTTAGCGGATCATGTATTTAACCCGCTTTTACGAGAGGGAGGTATACTTGCTTCCACAGTGGGTGAGGTGATCGGTACTGGCGAGGGACGGGGTATTGGTTTATTATTCATCGTCTCCGGCATTCTTATCGTAATATTGGCGTTGGTTATTCCACGAATAAGATCCATCCGAACTTTGGAAAATCATTAGCTGCTTTCAGCTGAGGATAGAGGGAGAGGCACCAGATGCTGTTACAAATCGTAAAAATAGATTTTCAACGAAATAAAATCATTACAATCATATTATTTATTTTTATTATGTTATCGTCGTTGCTTGTTGCCAGTGCTTCCCATGTCATTATGGAATTGTCCGGTTCATTAAACAACCTGTTAACGAAATCCAAAGCGCCTCATTTTGTTCAGATGCACGCCGGGCCCATAGATGATACCGCTATTGAGAAATTTGTATCGTCTAATCCTCTTGTGAAGGATCAGCAGACGGTAGAGATGCTCGGTATCGATGGCTCGAATGTCTTCTTGGGTAATAGTCAAAAGGCGGAAGAGAACAGTGTGATGGATATTGGCTTCGTAAAGCAGAATCAATCATTTGATTTTTTACTGAATTTAGACAATCAGGTGATTCAAGTTTCCAACGGCGAAGTCGCTGTTCCGATCTATTATATGCAGAAGAATAATCTGAACATTGGTGATCCAGTCAGCATTTCCAATAGGCAATTTACTAGAACTTTCACAATTGTTGATTTTGTGCGTGATATTCAAATGAACCCGTCCATTGTCAGCTCCAAGCGGTTTGTCGTCAGTGATGATGATTTTATAACTCTTAAGAACAATCTTGGTGCAATAGAATACCCTCATCGAATTTCAGCTCACCGATATAAGTAAACTTACCGAATTCTATAATCTCTATCAAACCTCAAACTTGCCGAATAAAGGGCCAGCGATTGATTACTCATTATTCAAGACCCTTAATGCCTGACAGACGGAATGATTGCAGCTGTCATCATACTGGTAAGCATTCTAACTGTCATGTCATTACCTCACGAAGGGGTGGTCGCATAGCCATCGTGAGGTAATGTTCAGATATTTTTTAATTAATCATTAGTTACTTTTTTTGAGAGCTAAATTTAATACTCTTTAAAAAATCTTCTAACTTTTGCACTTCATTATAGGACAACTTTATTGAATATCCGTCATTAAAATCCATTATGAATAAATACCCCTTATCTAAAACATCGTTTGGCAAAGCATATTCAGTTCTATTCGAAAAGTTTCTATCTAATTGTGGAGATAAGTTAGGGGGAAATATTAGCGCAGATAGTCCCCATCGATCAATCGTAGATTCGCTATTGAATTGTGTAATAACCTCAACCAAAACCGGAGACTTATCCTTGAAATAGACGTTGGATTTGGTCTTATCATCTCGTAGTTTCCTATACAGGTCTATATAACTTAACAACCTGTCAATGTAATCATAATCAATGAGGATATACTTTGTTTCATTACGAATAGCAAAATCTGATGTCTCAAAAGAATCACCAAGGGACAATAAATCATAGTAATTATTATGTAATAATTTTATAACAATTTTTTCAGTACCTAGGGAACTCGCAATTTTGACATTTTGAATTGATGTTATAAACTCATACTGATTATGTATTTTCAAACTAAACTCTTCATCTGTAATATCTTTCATTTTGTAACGATTAATATTTAATATTGCTCCGTAATAAGCTGTTAGGCTTATATTTTCATCTTCATTTAAAAGAAGTTGATTCGATGTGTAGTCCTTATTTAGATATTGTGTATAAAACTGATAAAAATCAGAGTATGTTTGCTTTAATAATTGGTCAATTTGATCTTGCGACAGAGAAAAGTTTAAGAATGCTGGAACATAACTCTCATCAATATCAATTAAGTGATAGTTCAGATTTTTATTTTCAGTGAATGGGTATCCGATCTCATAGATCAGAAATTTACCTTCCCAGTCATATTGCAGAACAAAATAAAGGGTATCTTCGTTATAGAGAAATACACTTTTAGGTTCATTATGTTGTAAAATATTTTGAGTAGAATTTTGTGGGAATTCCAGTTTATATTCAAATGATGAACCATTAATTTCCATAGCCAATATATTCTCGCTAGTTCTGTTTTCGAAAAAAGGATTCACATCTATTAACTGGTATCTAACATTGTTATTATGGAAAACCGAAGAAAGATATTCTGTTACATCAACGGGTTCCGAATACAAATAGTGCGGATCAGGGATAAAACCACCATATATAGGAAAGATTCCGGACCACATAAAATTCCGTAAGTTGTATTTGTCTCTTTGGATTTCCACGTTGTTGCTATCATAGGTCTTAGTAGATACTTGACGCAAATTGAAAATTTCTTTTTCATATGCTTGTATAATTAAAAAGGAAAATAAAATCAGAACAAGTGATATCAAGAACCATTTTAATTTCACCATTCCTCCAATGATTCTCCCTTCAAACCTTCAAATATATATCCAGAAATGATAGTGTATCATTTCATTTGTTATGTTTATTCAACATGATATTACCATAAATAGTGAACGGTTGTTGCGCGCTGAGTGTCTTTTTGTCTTGGCAAAACCCCAAGCTCCATTGTTCATAGAAATTCGGTAAAATGCAGATTAAAAGCAATAAATGAAGCACTGTGGCAATAATACGATTATTAGAATAGGAGGCATATCAAATCATTTCTGGATTTCTCTTAATATCTTATGGAAGAAGTTTATAATCAACTAAATATTTGTGAAGGAAGGGATCATGAGCATGATAAGTGCTTGTCGAAAAGTATGTGATACTTTAAACAATATGAATATAACGTATGATATTGTTGACCATCCTGCTGTATACACCATAGAAGAAATGGACAAGTTGCATATTGGAAACAAAAATGAAGTCGTTAAAAACTTGTTTATTCGTGATGATAAGAAGAAGCGTTATTTTATTATTGTTCTTGAAAAAAACAAAAAAGCAGATTTAAAGGAACTAAGAGTAAAACTGAATTGCAGACCACTCAGTTTTGCTTCAGAAGAATCGTTGCATAAATATTTGGGATTGAGTAAAGGAGCAGTAACGCCATTTGGAGTATTAAATGATACAGACTGTAAAGTGGAAGTCGTTTTTGACAAAGAAGTTTTGACATTTAAGAAAATAGGGATACATCCAAACGATAATACTGCTACAGTGTGGATTAGTCCAGAAGATTTAATATCTGTCATTGGAAAACAAGGCAATTCGGTTCTATTAATTGAAATTTAAAATCTTGAAAGAAGACTGAGGCACTCAGTGAAAGGCTTGTGCTGAATAGATGACATCATATTGCTGTTGAGGTATATCTATATTCTTCAAATCGTGCAGTAATGAAACGGACTTTTCTAAGATTAGCAAATTTCTTTGTTCCTCGTTCAACTAGATTTGGACCAGGCTCAATACAGCAAATATTTAAATCATGTGCAGCAAACAATTCTGTCGCTTTTCCACTTCCAGCACCTATTTCTAATAATTGTGAGTATTGATTAATTCCTGTTTGCCTCCAGATTCAGTTCATAAAATAGTTAAGTGCTTGTCTTGACGATACCAAATAAAAAGAGCCCATGAAAGGCTCTTTTATGTGAAATATAGGTTTATTAAGCTCTATTACTCTTTGATCCATACAGTCCACCAATGTGTATCGGAACTTAAATTATCATCGATGTATGAAAAATAGTATGTAGATCCTTTATATTGGATAGTTGTTCCATTAAAATCACTTCTTTTATAATCCTTCTTTGGGTACGGAATGCCAACTGCATTACAAGTTGGACAGTACGAAGGTTTTAAATCTGTAGAGCTATAATTTTGCGTAGTTGTTTGTGCAGAAACAGGTATGGCTAAAATGGATGTAATAATAGCAGCTGTGCAAATAGTGGTGAGAATTTTTTTCAAATAAACCAACTCCTTTTTATATTTTGGAATTTCATACATTATATTATCACAATTCCAAAATATAGTAAACATGAATGTTATATCAATAATTGGTATGATTTCATATATTAAATAAGGCATAAATGCCGTTCATTGAGATACTGTATGATGAGGATCTGATAGAGATGAAATTTTATTATATCGAGGTGGTAACTGTGGGTAAATCCAAGAAATACATTCTAAGTAAAATCGATATTCGTTTAGATCAAGTGCATGGTTTTCAAAATCCACAGCATATGATCTACATTAATGAAATGACATTGATTGACTATTTGAATCAAAATACAGAGAGCGATTCTTTTAATTTGTTAGTTCCTCCTATCGGACTTTTTGATGCTAGTGATCAACAGAAAGTTTTTGACCTATTAGATTTTACAAATGTTGCGATTCCAATTTTGGTTTGTTCTGATGACATGGATTTCTCTTGCATAGTGGTATCTAGGGTTATCGCTAGTGCTCCATTGTATAAACAGCTTTAAAACTTATCTTTTTCAGACAACAACGATCAGACAATTCACTTCAATTAACAGTTAATGATTTGGAACAAATGTGCAAGCAAAGTTGGTATGCCATTTATGCTACTGATGAAGAACAATTAGTGGGGATGGGACGAATTATATCGGATGCTGTAATTACTAGAGTGATATGCGAGGAAACGCCATACTGTTTCAGCACACCTACAACCTTGTCGAAAATGAACGGTCTGATTCCTCAAAACACCAAATAATAAGTATTAAAATAGGGTGTGAGGTGTATTGAAATGAAATTTGATGTATATAAAAGAACGGCAAAGAAATTCTTGCATTATTGGTACATAGCCACTCCAATACATTTACTTGTTGGAGCGGGACTTGTGTATTGGTACACCCACTTTTTAGACGTACTTGTATGGTTGACCGGTTCAGATCCAAGCGGGGGATGGAAGTATTTTCTGTCTTCCTTTCTAGTGGTTCCCTTGATGTATATCATCATTGCTTATTGGTTATTAGTAACTGTTTTTGTGATTTATACGGCCATTTTTTTACCGCGAAAAGAAAGGAGAAGGAAATGAAGAAGGATGATTTTGGAAATCGGATGAAGGGGTACGAAAATATTTTTAGACAAGTACTTCCTCAAAGACTACCGGTTATTATTCGGATAGATGGTTGTCACTTTCATACGTTTACATGTGGTATGAGGAAGCCGTTTGATGAATCATTAACCAACGCACTTTGGGAGACATGCAAATACTTAGCACAGAATATTATGGGCTGTAAACTGATATATCAACAGAGCGATGAAATATCCATTCTCCTTACCAACTATGATAAATTAACAACACAATCATGGTTCGACAATAACCTTCAAAAGATCGTTTCAGTGTCTGCTTCGATGGCAACGGCAAAGTTCAATGAAGTTATTAAGGAATATTATCCCGACCGACCATTTGCGGCTTTTGATAGTAGAGCTTGGGTAGTCCCTCATGATGAAGTAACGAATTATTTTCTTTGGAGACAACAAGATGCCACGAAGAACAGCATTTCAATGGTGGCACAAGCTAATTTTTCTCACGAGCAGCTTCAATGTTTGGATGGAAAGAAGCTTCAGGATAAGTTATTTTTAGAAAAAGGAATTAATTGGAACGACTTGCCTGTGTGGCAAAAGCGTGGGGTATGCATCACAAAACAGTATTTTAAAAAGGGAGAAGCTACATGCAGTAAATGGGATGTTGATTTCGATACACCGATCTTTAGTCAGAATCGAGAATACATTAATCAATACGTTTATCAACAAAAGGATGAGTAATTGTGGAATGTGTAATTTTTATTGGGATTCAAGCATCCGGAAAATCAACTTTTTATAAAGAGAGGTTCTTCAAGACTCATATGCGAATTAATCTTGATATGCTTAGGACTAGGAACCGTGAGGATGTTTATTTGGCGGCTTCGATTGAGGCGAAACAGCCATTTGTTGTTGACAATACGAATCCAACAATTGACGACAGGAAGAAGTACATTGAAATTGCAAGAAAGAATAAGTTTAAGGTAGTTGGTTATTACTTTGAGCCTGACTATGAATTGTCATATGCAAGAAATGTACAGAGAGAAGGGAAAGAAAAAGTTCGTGAGATCGGATTAAAAAGCACGCTAAAAAAACTACAGATTCCTACATACGACGAAGGTTTTGACGAGCTATATTTCGTAAATTCAGCTGATGGAAAGTTTGAGGTTGAACAATGGCATGAGCTGGAATGAGCGTTGGCTAGGCACGATCTGATCATCGCGGCAGAGGGAGCCGTAAAGGATTTCAAAATTTATGGAAAAATAATATTTACATGTGCTGAGAGGTACTGGCATACTATATTCAATCGGATATTTCCGAGTGCTTTTCATTGCAAGAAATTATGGGTACATAAGGAGGAACATGATGATGAATCGTTTCAAATGGGGACTTGCCGCCATGCTGTCCTTGCTTCTGGTGGTGCTTGCAGGGTGCCAAGCCGTTGGCGGCGTGGATGTCAGTAAAGCGGCTCTGAGTACGCTGGATGTCAAATCATCGATATCCAAGCAGACATTGTCCCTGCAGCTGGTTCCGGCAGATGGCAAGCTGAGCGAAGAGGACAAGAAGGTAATCGATCTTTTCAATTCCTTGTCCGTCACGATCGACCAAGCCATTATGCAGGACATGAATCATGTATCGTTGGAAGGGGCCGTTCAGATTCAAGGCAAGAAGCTTCCTTTCCATCTGGCTATGGACAAGAAGGCGCTGAATCTATCCGTTGAAGGGATGACGCAGCCGATTTCCGTACCGCTTGATATGGAAGAATTGAATGCTGCTTTTGCAGTTCAGCAAATGAACAACGAAAGCTTGATTCAAATGTACAAAAACGTGCTGGGCTTCATGCTGAAGCATACGCCGAATCCGTCTAATATTTCGGTCACGCCTGTAACCGATAAAGTCAACGGAGAGTCGTTGTCTCTGCAAAAGCTGCATATCGAGATTCGCGGGGATGAACTGGCCGGCCTTGCCAAAGGTTTCCTGATAAGCTTATCCAAGGATGAGGAAGGTCTGAAGGAACTTATTAGTAGTTTGTACGACACTTATTATCCACTCATTACAGCCTATGCTGGAGTTCCGCAAGAAGATGAAGTTCAACCAACCGCCGCAGAGAGAGAAAAGGAAATCAATGCGGCTGTGAAAGAACTGATGGTCGTGGTGAACGAGCTGCTGCCTGAGTTCGACAAAAACGTAAACGGGCTGTTTGAGGGAGCGCCTGAGCTTCGTACCATTTTGGGCAAAGACACCGTGCTTTCGCTCGATCTCCTACTCGACAGCAAGCTGAATATCCGTAAGCAAAACATGGATCTGACCATACAGCTTCCAGCCAATGAAGAAATCCCTGTGAAGCAGGTTAAGGTACATTCCGAGTCGGAAACATGGAAAGTGAATGAGCCTGTGACGATCCATGCGGTGGACAGCTCCAAAGGCTTCTGGAATGTTGTTACTGGCGAAGGAACACCAGGCGATGTGCTGCGTCATATGGACAGCAAGTCTGACCTGTACCGTTTTGTCAAGGATGACATAGAAATTACCCGCAAATCGATTATTATGCATACCGGGGAAGACCCGACCGACCTGTATGGTGCAGGATACAAGCCTGTGATCGTCAACAATACGCTGATGGTACCGCTGAAATATGTTGCGGATCAGCTTGATGCGAAGCTGTCATGGGACAATGCCACCAAGCAAATCACGCTCACGGAAGACCTGACAGGCGCCAAAATTGTCCTGAAAATGGGTTCGAAGCACGCTTCGATCAACAGCGAAGCAGAAGTGCTTGCTGAGCCGGTACAAAATTTTGAGGGCTATGCCTATGTGCCGATGCGTTTCATCGCCAAAGCGCTTGGAGCACAAGGGCAATGGGATGCGAAAGAGAAGATTTTAACGATAAAGAGAGACTAAAGGATCAAACATCCAAGGACGATTTCCCATGAGCAATAGATCATATCTGTTTAGTTCATCTATTGTGGTAATGGGGAGTCAGAAACGAAGTTTGAGCTATCCATGCTTAAGAGAGCAAAATGTTCCGAAAGAATCGAAGACGGTTGAAAAACCGTCTTTTTTGCATGATTAAGCAATTTTTTATTATGGCAGTCGGCCTCAAGTGATAGCATCAAGCTTAAAGCGTACACTGAAGAGCAGGATAAAATCCCTGACATTGGTACGGCGATTTCCTCGATAAAATTAAGCGCGATCAAGAAAACAACGAATAAGGCGTTGAACGTCAAGGTGAATCGAGAACAGAGGAAGATATTCCGGAAACGCAGCCGTTTGGAAATTCACGATTAAAATACAAATGGGAAAATATATGAACATCGCTGTTCCGCTGCTCCTACAGGGAAGGAAAGCTGGTGGATCATAAACGAATAGGCATGGGTAAACATTACGAATTGCTGGAGTACCGGAAAGAGTTTGAAGAGAACGTCATTTTGCTTAAGGGGGAAGAGTAAATGCTTATGGAAGAAGAGGTACCTATGGAATCCAATATTGAATCGATTCGGCTTATGTAATAAGCTGGGATTGAGCTCTTAAAGGAATCCTATGAGGATTTGGCCTGGAAATATGAAGTTGAACGAATTTGGGAGTAGATTTGTCGTGACTTGTCAGCCTATGGAGGGATACGCGGTGGAGTTTCAAAGCGAACGTTTGATATTTAGGGAATATAAGGAAGAAGATTTCCAATTGTTTTATTCTATTTTTTCGAATGAACAAATCATGAAATACGCATATATGGATAAGGTCGGCCAAGAGGAGGAACTGCTGCCCTATTTTAATCGAATTCTCCAGAATAACCATACATCTGAGGGTCGCCCTTCTTATGAATTCGGTGTTTTTTTATCTTCTAGCGGGCAATTTATCGGTTTTGCGGATGTGGAAATGGTGAAACGGAATCGGGATGGCGGTAATGGGGAGATCGGTTATTTTTTGCTGCCGGACTTTTGGGGGCAGGGGTATGCGACGGAAATCGTAAATAGGTTGCTTAAGATTTGTTTTGAGGAAGTGAATTTACATAGGGTTTTCGCAAGATGCAATGCAAACAACCTGAACTCGGAGAAAGTCATGATCAAAGCCGGCATGGCAAAAGAGGGCCGTTTCCGGAAGGTAAGATACAAAAATGGTAGCTGGGATGACGAGCTTCAGTATAGCATTCTGATTGAAGATTGGAGACGGATGTAAGAATCTTAAAATGCTTGTTGGATATAGATGTCGAGTTGAAATAAGAATACAATTTGTCTCTTGATCATTTCATAGATATAAACCTCTGTAAGGAAGCCGATGATGTTGGATTACATTTAATAATTTATTTTGGAGATAATACGTATAAAACATCAGGGATCAACGATAAGTATTTTGTACTCAAGGAAAGAGAGTTGATATTGTGAAGAACAACCTTACGAAAATGAACATATTAAAGCCAGTGAATGAAGTATTTGAAGCTTTCGTAGATCCTGCGAAAATCAGGAATTTCTGGTTTTCGCACAGTTCTGATAGGTGGGAGCATGGAAAGACGGTTACATTGAGATATGATGAATACGATGCTCAATTGGATATAGAGGTATTGGAAGTGGATATTAATAAGAAAATCGTATTCAAGTGGGGTGCAAATGAGGAAGAACATATTGTTACAATATCACTGAAAGAATTGGGAAAATCGAATACAATAATTGAAGTTAACGAAGAAGGTTTTAATGAAAATGATGATGATTTCATCAGTCAATTGATAGATAACAAAGAAGGTTGGGTTTATATGTTGACCTGCTTAAAGGCTTATTTGGAGTTTGGTGTTAATGAGTTGAGAGTAGGATTAGTTAAATAATTATAGAGCCTGCTGGCTCTTTTTTTTAATGAGTTCAGGGTCTGTATTATTGATTACTGTAATATAGTGTTTATTGCATAGGAGGAGGGGAAATGTTCACCTTATCAAACTTTCAGGATGCAATTGAAAAACAATTACTCCATAATCAAAATAAGAGTCTTTTTTATGAGTTGCCCACTGGTCGATTATTATTAAACCCTTCCAAAGAGACTACAGATTTATTTAAACAAAGAGCCAAAGACATCGCTAATTTTATACAATTTTCATGTTTAGATGGTACATATCAGCAACTGATAAAATATATTTCAGACAAAACAATAAAACTATTTATGGAAGTTAATCAATATTTAGATTTTTCCCGTCAAGATTATCGTCAGCTTCAAAAAATCTATAGAGATTTATTTGACCAGATCTGTTTTGTAGGTAATAAAGAAGAAATTTCTGAAAGAGAAATTTCTTCTTTATTTATCTCACATTATAAAAATTTGCAGATTTTCTTATTAGAATCAAATGGAACAAAAATATTTAAAAAGTATAGAGAAAATCCTAATTTATTCGAGATAAAATGTGCAGAGTATAGTCCTGAATTTCAAATGAAATTATTAAATATCAATTTAAAAACAATTAAACAGCCGATTTTAGATGTAGGTTGCGGACCACAAGCCAGCTTAGTTCATTTCCTTAGAGAGAATGGAATTGAAGCATTTGGAGTGGATAGGAATGTAAATATAATGAATTACTTATATAAGATGAATTGGACAGAGTGTACTTTTACATCAAACACTTGGGGAACTGTAATTTCCCACATGGCTTTTTCAAATCATTTTACTCATCATCATTTAAGAACTGATGGGGAGTTCGAAATCTACGCTACAAAATACATGGAAATATTACATTCATTAAAGATTGGTGGAAGCTTTATTTATACACCGAGTCTTTCTTTTATAGAAGAATTATTAAAACAATCGAACAAATCATTTGTCGTAGAAACTAGAGAACATTCTACCGAAGTAAAACGAATAAAATAAATTTAACTTAACGTACGTTTACTTCCTCTACGTTCGATTTGCACATTTTTATTTTTAGTAAGATCAATAAGAAAGCAAGCAGTGCAAACAAAATTCCACTCCAAATAAGTTGATGTATCCCTAAGTGAGAAATAGACCAGCCACCGATTGAGGCCCCTACAGTAATTCCAAGATTGGAAAATGAGACAAACAAGCTGTTGCCGAATTCGGGAGCTTCTTTCGTCTCGGTCGTTAACCATGCTTGACTGATAATAAGCCCGCCGGAATGCACTACCCCCCAAATGAATACGATAACTACCATCGGAATGAAATATGATCCCAGATAATAAGCGAATAAGTAAATTACCGCATATAGCAGAGGAAACATGATGACGGTCTTTGTCATGTTTTTATGCAAAAGGCTCCCAAATAAAAAATTCCCAAAAATCATGATTATACCAAAGGCCATTAACATGATACTAATCCATGAGCCATTCATATGTGTTACTTGTCCAAGATATTCAGCAAAATAGCTGTACACAGAAAACATAGCTGCAAAGATAAAAATAACTGTCACGATATTTAACCACAATTGAGGTTTGCGTAATATACCAAGCTGCTTGCCATAAGACATTTTTTCCTTAACAGGCATGGAAGGAAGCCAAACTAGGATACCTACAAAGGCAATTATACTTACAACAGCACCAAACAGGAAAGCGACTTCTAACGAAATTTTGTCCGCGAGATAAGAAGTTAAAGGCACGCCAAAAGCAAACCCGACCGTTATTCCGGCGAAAACTTTTGTGACTGCTTTGCTGCTTTTTTCCGGAGGAACAAGTTTGGCTGCAGTCACAAGGGCAACCGAAAAAAAGACGGGATGAAAAATAGCAGGGATAATGCGGAAAATAAGCATCACATCGAACATGGTTGTATAGGCATAAACTATATTTGAAATCGCAAAAATAAGCACAGCGGTTAATAGAATGACTTTACGATTAATACCGGAAGCGAGTAATGTCAGGAATGGACCTGAAATGGCAACGACTAAAGAAAATATACTTACAAGCCATCCGGCCTGTGAAGTCGATATATTAAATTTTTGAGTGACCTGGGGGAGAACACCTATTATCCCCATCTCTGTTGTGATAATGCCGAATACACCTAAAGCTAGAATAATGATGAGTAAAGAGTTAACCTTTTTCATTTTAAATGTAAGCCTCCATTAATACTTAAATATATAGAAATGTAGATATGTGATACGAAAAAAAGACCTCCTTTCCGTTTATAGTTTCTTTTGGATGTACTCGGAAAATTCCTGTATTGTCTTTTCGTTCCGACGATAGTACGTCCACTTCCCAATTCGCTCAGATTCCAACAAACCAGCTTTTTGCATAGTTAACAAATAACTCGAAATAACAGACTGTGCAAGTCCCGCTTTAGCCTGAATATCTCCTACGCATACACCAATTCGGAAATTGAGACCTTGTTGTAAATAAGGCTTTTCATCAAAGAATTCCTCTGGATTCTTTAACCATTGCATAATTTGACTACGAGTCTCGTTAGACAAAGCTTTATAAATCAATAAAGGTTCCATACAGATTATTATATCTACTTTTATAGATTTGTAAATATAAAATATGCTGCGCTGTTAAATCCGACCAGCAAGCTTAATAAGAAGCTATATAGTTACCGACAAGAATTAGACTTTTAATTAGACAGCTATTAAAGTTATCTGCTTTAATGGATACAAGTGGGAATTAAACATTCCGCACATCAACGTTAGGAAAATATAGCGTATATTAAGTAGAGCAGAGGTTCTAAACAAGGTTTCTCTTAGATCATAGATGATTTAAGATGGAGCCTTATTTAGTGTGTGGGACATGCAGGGCTTATATTAATAGTATGTTGGTTTGGAGAAGGGGTGGACCATGAATAAGATTCTTATTGTTGAAGATGACCGAGCGTTGAATCAAGGCATCGTCCTGACTTTTCGGCAAGAAGATTATGAATTTACACAATGCTATACCCAATCCGAGGCGCGGGATTATTTATCTCAAATGTCATTTGATTTAATTTTATTGGATGTGAATCTGCCTGATGGCAGCGGACTCGATCTTTGCATGGAAATCAGACAACATCTCGCAACTCCAATCATCTTCTTAACAGCGAACGACTTGGAAGTGGATGTTGTAACGGGATTTGAGCTGGGTGCCGATGATTATATCACCAAACCCTTCAGCTTAATGATTCTTCGTGCGCGAGTATCTGCAATACTTCGCCGAAGTAAGCAGGAGAGTAGCAACAAGGGCCTTATAATAGATCACTTTGAATTTAACTTTGATGAGATGAGATTTCTCAAACGCAAAGAACTTGTGGAGCTGAGCAAAACTGAGCAAAAGTTATTAAAGCTGCTCGTTCAAAATCAAGGGATCGTTTTGGCCCGTAGCGTCCTGGTCGATAAAATATGGACGGATGGAGCTGAATACGTAGATGAGAACGCGTTGTCCGTGACCATCAAACGGCTACGTAACAAGCTGGAGGATTGTCCAGCAAAGCCGAAATACATCCAGACGGTATATGGTGTAGGCTACTCATGGACGGTGGGTAAGCGTGGATAAGTTGACTATGGTTGTTCTCATGGGGAGTATCGTTTGCATGCTGAGTAGTGTAAGTCTAGTAGTCTGGAGTCGTTTAAGTATACGCAGAACCATTCGCAGGTTGACCCAAATGGTCGATTGTGCAATAGAGGGAAATTTTAAGGAATCTAAGTATGACGAATCTGCTGTATCCGCATTAGAGACCAAATTAAGTCGGTATATTGGTCAGATCCAGACTAGAGAACGAAACCTCGATACTGAAAAAAATCGAATCAAATCACTTGTTTCGGATATATCCCACCAGACGAAGACGCCTCTCTCTAATATTTTGCTCTATTCACAGCTACTTCAAGAGCAGCCACATCTGTCTAACGATTGTGCTGATATGGTGGACCAGATTGTCCTTCAATCGGATAAACTGCAATTTTTAATTCATGCGTTAGTGAAAACTTCTCGCTTGGAAGCGGGGATCATCTCGGTCTCACCGAGAAAAGAGTCTATTGCAGATCTGCTCGTTTCGGTATGTGAAGAAGTGAAACAACAGGTGGAAGCGAAAGAAATTCAGATTAAACTCAGCTGTGATTGTTTGGAAGCGGTGTTCGATCGGAAATGGACCGCTGAAGCCATTCATAATATTGTAGATAATGCGATCAAATATACACCTCATGGCGGCAGCATCACGGTGTCTGCAGTTTCCTATGAACTATTTTGCAGAATAGACATTACAGATACCGGGATCGGAATCGCAGAATATGAAAGGAATGAGATCTTTCAACGGTTCTATCGCTCTTCGGCAGTAGATGCCTATGAGGGCGTAGGGATCGGGCTATACCTTGCTAGAGAAATGATCGCGGCACAAGGGGGATATATCAAGGTCAACTCAACGCTACATCAGGGGTCCATTTTCTCGGTATTCCTCCCGATTACGAAATAAATCTTTCAGAACTGTTAGATTTCAGAAAGATTGTGGAAAGACCACCGATGTAAAGTAAATATCATTACGTGATATAGACTTTGGATACATAAGGAGGTTGCTTGATGGTGGTATTAGAAACGTCTAATCTGACGAAACACTACGGTGCCGAGCCGAATGTCGTAAAAGCCTTGGATGGTATTGATCTCACGATCGAACGCGGTGAATTCGTCGCCATTGTTGGAACATCGGGGAGTGGAAAATCTACGTTATTGCATATGCTTGGGGGCTTGGATCGAGCGACAAGCGGAACGGTGAAGGTGGACGGCAAAGAGATTTTCTCGCTGAAGGATGACGAAATGACGATATTTAGACGGCGCAAGATCGGGTTTATTTTTCAGAGCTATAATCTGGTTCCTGTTATAAATGTCTATGAAAATATTACCCTTCCGATTGAGTTGGATGGCAATGATGTAGATAATTCTTACATCAATCAAATTGTGACAACGCTTGGATTGGAAACGAAGCTGAATAATCTACCGAACCAGCTATCGGGTGGACAGCAACAGCGTGTTGCGATTGCAAGGGCACTTGCGACAAAGCCTGCTATCGTTCTTGCAGATGAGCCAACAGGGAATCTGGATAGTAAGACAAGTCTCGATGTGCTCGGATTGCTCAAAGTGACGAGTGAACGATTTGGACAGACGATCGTCATGATTACCCATAATGAAGAAATTGCACAAATGGCTAATCGGGTCATCCGGATTGAAGATGGGGAATTGATAGGCGGGAACCCGTCATGATCCGCGTGCAGAATCGGAAAATAATTCGTCGTCTTGCGTTTCGCATTTTTAAAGCCAATCGGATGAGGAATGTCATCGCGATCATAGCTATTGCGATGACGACCGTCCTCTTTACCTGTCTCTTCACGACGATGATCGGAATGGTCGAGAATTTACAGAACCAAACCTTACGGCAAGCGGGAGGTGACGGCCACGCTGTGCTCAAATACATTACGGATGAACAGTACAATGCTGTAAAAGATCATCCGTTAATTGATGAAATCAGCTACAACCTAATTGCCGCTGATCATGTTGATAATTCGGCTTTTCTCAAGCGACGCTTGGAAATGTACTATATGGACGAAACCGCAATGAAGTTAGGGTTTACCGTCCCGACAACGGGGAAGGCCCCCCAAGCGCAGAATGAAATTATTACGGACACGGTGACGCTAGACTTGCTTGGCGTTCCTCATGAAATCGGTGCTAAAGTACCGCTGACGTATACGATGAAGGGGAAGCAGATGCAGACGGACTTTGTACTCTCTGGGTACTGGGAGACCGATCCTGTTGCTCCAGTAGGTATGGCTGTAGTCTCAAAAGAGTTTGTACAAGCACATGCTTCAGAATTGCGTCATACGAATCTAGAGGATCACAATACAACAGGCTCCATTAACGCTTATATCCTATTTAAGAATAGCTTTGGTCTGGAGAACAAGTTGAATCAGGTCATCACGGAAAGCGGCTATACAATGCAAAGCGAAAAAAACGTTGATCTGTTACCAACAGATATGGCAGCCAATGTGAATTGGGCGTATCTTTCCAGTAATTTTTCACTGGCTGACCCATTTTCTCTTATTGCTATTGTCGCAGCCATTCTTCTGATCACTTTTACAGGATATTTGATGATCAATAATCTGTTTCAGATTTCCGTTAACAAGGACATTCGTGACTATGGCTTGTTGAAAACGATCGGTACAACAAGGCGACAAATGAAATTCATCATTCGGCAACAGGCACTGTTGTTATCGATTGTTGGCATCCCTTTAGGTCTTGTGATAGGTTTCATTGTAGGCAACTCCATGCTGGAACTGATGCTTGGAATTCTCACTTATGTTGGACCTGTAAACATCTCGGTTCATCCACTTATTTTTATTGGTGCTACTGTATTCGCATTCGTGACGGTATGGATTAGTACCCGAAAACCGGGTAAGATGGCGGCAGCCGTATCTCCCGTAGAGGCGGTGCGCTTCCAAGGCGGCAGAGAAACCTTTAAGCGCAAAAAGAAGAAATCGACCGATGGCGGCAAGATCTGGAGAATGGCATGGTCAAATCTTGGCAGAAGCAAAAAACAAACGGTCATGATGCTGATTTCGATGTCGCTCAGTTTGGTGCTGCTTAGTACGGTTTTTACCCTCTCACGAGGATTTGATATTGACAAGTTTGTTTCCAAATTTGTCAATATGGATTATCTCATCGGGCATGCAAATTATTTTAATGATAATCGTTTTCGCCAACCTCAAGATGAGTTAAGTGAGAGTTTTATTAAGGCGGTTCAGGAGCAAGAGGGATTCCAGGAAGGCGGTAAAATCTACTATAACATCTATTTGGGGCAATCTTCTATTACCCGAGAAAATCCAGATGAACTTAATTCTCACGGGCATCCCATGAACAAAGCGGAGGATGGTAACCCTACTCTCGATTTATATGGATTGGATGACTTGCCGCTGAAGCGTTTGGATATTGTTGAAGGAAACTTGGATACGACAAAACTTAAAAGTGGAAAATACATCATCGAAGGTGTCCATCAGGATGATGAAGGCCGTGTGGAATGGAACACTTCACATTATCGAATCGGAGACACCATTCAGATTTCTGTTGATGGAAAGAAATATGAGTACGAGGTTATGGCTAAGGCAAAAATCAATCAGTTCACGATTGGAAACCGTTCGTATGATGAATTTGCTATGTACCTGCCTACGGAGGAATATTTGAAAGTTGTAACGCGTCCCGTACTTATGACGTATGGCTTCAACATGGCTGATGATCAGGAACCCGCAATGGAGACCTTTATCAAGAACTATACGGAAACGATCGAGCCGCTCATGGATTATGAATCCAAGCAGGTGTACGTCAACAACTTTAAGCAACTGCAAAATATGGTGATCATCGTAGGCAGTGCGATCAGCTTTGTTATTGGTCTGATCGGGATATTGAATTTTATCAACTCTATTTTGACCAGCATTTTATCAAGACGTCTGGAGTTTGCTATGCTGCAAAGTATAGGGATGACGGGGCGGCAGTTAAAACGAATGCTTCTCTATGAGGGAGGGTATTATGCAGGTGCGACAATCGTGCTGTCTCTCATCTTGAGCACATTGTTTTCTGCTTTTATTGTTCGTGGGTTGGTCAGTAGTCTATGGTTTTTTAGCTATCAATTTGTGTTGTCGCCACTGCTTATTACCTTCCCGATCTTGTTCTTGTTGTTTGTAATCGTCCCCTACTTAGCTTTCCGAAATATCCGTCGGCAAACGATCGTGGAGAGGTTAAGAATAGCAGAGTAACACGGAGTAATATGCTTTAAGAATGACTCGACAGGCCTGGTAGCACTTTAATATGGCTGAATTCTCTGATATTATGCAATTACAGCAAACAGGTGAACTACGTGCGTTATTTGCGGGAAAATAAGCTGAATATTTGAAAGCGCATAAAGGAAGGGAACACATGCAGAAATCGATGACGATTCAAGAAGTAGCCCAGTTGGCTGGTGTTTCTGTAGCCACTGTATCTAGAGTTTTGAACGAAAGTCCTTTAGTTAAAGAAGCTACCCGGCAAAAAGTATTAAGCGTAATTCATAAATTTGATTATCAACCGAACCTGTTGGGGCGGGATTTAAGAAGATCGGAAACGATGAAGGTGCTTGTGTTAACCCCGAGCCTTGATAGACCTATTTTCGCCGAAATTGTTAAAGGTATAGAAGAACGTGCCAATGAAGCGGGTTATTATGTGTTGGTATGCCCAACTTCGAATCATTTGGAGCGGGAAAAAGAACTGCTTCAAATGTTAAAAAACAGGCTCGTTGACGGTGTTATTACCTTTAGTACAACGCTTAGCAAAGAAGAACTAAGCGCACTAGGTCAAAAGCATAGCATCGTTCAGTGCTGTGAGTTCGAAAATGCATCTTATACGTGTTGCGTATCCATCGACGATGAACAGGCAGCTTTTGACGCTGTAAGTCATTTCATTGAATTAGGACATCAACGAATTGCAATGATCGGCGCTTCTACGCTGTTGTACTCTACACGTCTTAGAGAGCAAGGATATCGCAGAGCGCTTGCACAACATCACATACCTTGTCGGGAAGAATGGATCAAATACGGAGGCTTCTTCCATCATGAGGGTGAAGCGCTGACGAACGAGCTGCTGCAATTGCAAATTCCTCCAACTGCTATATTTTGCATGAATGATAGTCTTGCTATAGGTAGTGTCAATGCGATTAAAAAGAAAGGGTGGTCCGTACCGGGCGATATCGCTGTAATCGGATTCGACAACACCCATGAAGCAACGATGTCTACACCTGTACTTACAACTGTTCATCAGCCGAAATATGATCTCGGTTACACCGCAATGAATTTACTGATTCATAATATGGTTCATCCAGAAAAGAAGTATGAGAATGTGATACTGCAACATCAGTTGATTGAACGAGAGTCAACACTTCAAACATAAATAGCAATATCTTATATCGGTTCAGGAGGAGCGGCGCTCTCACTGTTGCCGATATTTTTTTTTGAGTTAAGAAAGTATGAACTACCGAGTAAAGTGCATCCTTATCTCGCTAGAAAAACTACCGCTAAGTGGAGTCAGTCTTCTTGAAGGTACGTCGATAGACGTTTTTTATGATTGACGAATTAAAAGGGTTGGAGTAAGATGAACTCAACACAAATGTAATCCGTTACATTTTATGAATACTGTTAATTAAGACGTTTAATTTATTTTATGTAATCTGTTACATTACTGTTCGAGCGCCGTCCTATTACATTTGTGAATCTATTTTTCGGGAGGACTATTTATGAGTTTGGAATTTGGATTGCAGTTGTATTCGGTACGAGATGAATTAACGAAAGATTTTAAAGGAACATTGGAAAAAGTCGCTTCAATCGGATATAAAAATGTGGAATTATTCTTCCATGACGCAGACAATATGGGGGCCACTATTGGGAATCTGACAGCGGATGAACTAAAACAGGAATTGGATCGCCTTGGATTGAAAGCTGTTTCCGCCCATATCGACTTGGCATTTCTGGAGGAGGACAAAGCGGAGAAAATTATAGCCTATGCCAAAAAAGTCGGCTTTACTTCACTTGCAATTGCAATCGCTTTCTTTAGCGATAAGCAAGAAGTTCTTGATCTGTGCGCTAAATTAAATACAGCCGGAAAGATGTTTAAGGATAATGGTCTTCAGTTGTATTATCATAACCATTTTGAAGAGTTTCAGAAGTTTGATAATCAGTATGTGCTGGACATTATTTTGGAAAATACGGATGAAGAGCTTCTTAAAGTCGAATTTGATACCTATTGGGCACTAAGAGGTGGAATTGATCCGATTGAATATTTGCACAAATTGGGAGATCGCTGCGATCTAATTCATCAGAAAGACTTGCCTGCTGATGCGATACCGGTGAATTTATTTGAAGTTATCGGTGACGACGCCCTCATCGATATGGAATTGATGATTAAGCTGCATAAGATCGAATATTTCACAGAAGCCGGTCAAGGCATTATGGACATACCTGCGATTGTGGAAGCGTTTAGAAGCAAGCCGGGAGCAAGATATTTGTTTATCGAGCAAGATTGGACGAACAAGAACCAGTTAGACAGTGTTGAAATTAGCTATAACTATATTTCAAAACTATTTCAATCTTAAAAGGTGAAAAGTTGGAGGATGAATATGAGCAAATTAAAAATAGGGATTATAGGCTGTGGCGGAATCGCCCATGCCAAACATTTGCCAGCGTTGGCTAAATTAGCAGATCTGGTTGAAATGACAGCGTTCTGCGACATCATCAAGGAGCGCGCTGACACAGCTGCCAAGCAATATGGTGCTGTAGGGGCAAAAACATATACGGATTATAAGCAACTCATACAGGATGAAGCGATTGATGCTGTTCACGTGCTAACTCCAAACATCTCTCATTCCATCATTACAGTTGATGCGCTAGAGTCGGGTAAACATGTTATGTGTGAGAAACCGATGGCCATTGATTCACGGGAAGCCCGAAATATGCTCGAGGCAGCCAAAAGAACCGGAAAGAAGCTTACGATCGGTTATCAAAACCGATTTAGAGAAGAAGCTTTAATGCTGAAAGAAGCTTGCAGCGATGGATACTTGGGCGATATCTATTTGGCTAAGGCACATGCTATCCGCCGTCGTGCAGTACCGACATGGGGCGTATTCATGGATAAAGAGAAGCAAGGAGGGGGCCCGTTAATTGATATCGGAACACACGCTCTCGATCTAACCCTATGGTATATGAACAATTATAAAGTGAAGTCCGTATCTGGTTCTGTGTTCCATAAGCTAAAAGATCAGAACAGGGCGAACATGTTCGGACAATGGAATCCCGATGAATTTGAAGTAGAAGATTCCGCTGTTGGTTTTATTAAAATGGAGAACGGTGCAACGATATTTCTCGAGTCTTCATGGGCTCTGAATACGCTTGATGTTCGCGAAGCGATGACGACACTTTGCGGAACGAAGGGCGGGGCGGAGATGCGCCGTCATCCCGTCAGCGGGAAACCGGACTTGCATTTAAATGCCGAAATGTTTGGAAAACTTGTGGAGATCAAGCCTGAAATGAACCCTTCGATTCCGTACTATGGTTCCCGCGTGGAAGATGAAGGCGATCGCGAAGCCCGACAATGGATCGAGGCTATTATGGAAGATAAAGAACCGTTGGTGAAGCCTGAAGAGGCCTATATGGTAACAACGATTCTTGAAGCGATTTATGAATCTGCCAGAACAGGTAAAGAAGTTATACTGACATCATTATAAATAGTCTCGTCCTCTGCTAGTGGTAGCGGAGGACGAGTTCGGTTTCATGGCAGAGATTCTTGTAAGGATAAATGTAAGGGGTTACACGTAGTGGGTTAATAGGGGGATATCTTATGGATAATCAGGTTTCATGGAAAGAACGAATTAGTTATGGTCTTGGAGATACGGCTTCCAACTTAGTCTTTCAGATGATTACGATGTATCTGATGTTCTTCTATACGGATGTATACGGATTGAATGTGGCGGCAGTCGGTACTTTGTTCCTGGTGGCGCGGGTAATCGATGCTTTTGATAGTCCGATCATTGGGGTGATTATCGATCGCACTCATACGAAGTGGGGTAAATCAAGGCCATTCTTTCTGTGGCTTGCAATCCCATTCAGTATCGTTGCGGTGCTGACATTCATGACACCGGACTTCGGCAATACGGGCAAACTTGTATACGCTTACTTCACGTATATTGTACTCGGTATTTTGTATGCGGCGATTAATCTGCCGTTAACATCACTTCTTACGAGCATGACTAGTAATTCGCAGGAACGCACGGTTGTCAATTCGGTCCGAATGATTTTTGGTCAACTAGGTGGCTTGGTCGTCAGCATCGGAGTACTTCCACTCGTAGCGGTTTTTGGCAAAGGCAATCAACAGCAGGGCTTTCTGTGGACGATGGTTTTGTTCGCATCGATTGCTGTCGTACTTTTCTTCATAACGTTTGCAAATACGCGCGAGCGAGTTCAGATGGGCGATAAAAATCAAGTTGTACCGTTCAAAGATGGCGTAAAGGCGTTAAAGGGCAACCTGCCTTGGTGGATTTTGCTCTTCATGAACGTGTTCTTCTGGGTAGGCATGACGAGCAAAGGGCAGTCCGCGGTATTTTACTTGAAATACAATCTTGGCCGCGAAGATCTTGTTCCGCTTGTTAATGGTTTAAATGTGATTCTACTCGTTGGCATCGCATTGATGCCGATGTTGGCAAAAAGAATCGGCAAGCGCAATACGGCGTTGCTTGGTATAGCCATCGGCGCAGCGAGTCAGCTATTTGTGTATGTGGCGGCAGTAATGAGCTCTATTCCGATTCTGATCGGAGCCGTAGCGATTGGCAATGTCGGTATCGGATTTGCAGTAGGCCTGATGTACGCGATGTTGGCGGATACTGTTGATTACGGCGAATGGAGATCCGGGATCAGAGCTCAAGGCTTGTTGACAGCATCGAGTTCCTTCGGTGTTAAATTCGGTATGGGCATCGGCGGAGCAGTGGCAGCGTGGGTGCTTGCTATTGGCAACTATGTCCCGAACCAGGAGCAGGCTGATTCGGGGCTTGCGGCAATCCAATTCAACTTCGTATGGATACCGTTCATTTGCTTCCTCATTTGCGCTCTATTACTTTTATTCTATAAGCTAGAGTTCGATCAGAAAATGATTGGAGAACTGGAAACACAGCGTCAAAGCGGCGCAGCTTCGATACAAGCTTAGTATATTGTGAATGCGCGGCATTCTAAAGAACCGTTAGGTGATTGATTTGATCCCTGATGGTTCTTTTTTTCACGTATGCTGCTTTTCTCTAGAAACATAACAGAGCCCATATGAGGCTATATAAAGAGTATAAAGATAGGGCACTTTTTTCAGTTTGATTATCTGCTTGAAATAAAGAAGTTGATCAACATTACGATGAAAGAATATGTCGACATAGAAGCTTATATTAGTAATTGACAAGTAAAAACCATTAGGATAAAATCCATCCGAAAATGGAAAATGAAAGGAGACTCAGATGTGGCTTTGGAAACGAAAGAAAAAAAGAAAGACGCCTGATTTAAGACAATCTTTTTTGCTGTCTCATAGGGGAGGGGAAATATGGATCTCCTGTATCGATAATCTGGACGATGATTACTCTCTCATTAAAGAGAAAGTGTTACGCACGGAACAATTAATTTCTACCCCTACACATTCATCTTACGTTTTGTATCATTTAGATGGTACGGATATTACTTTTGAAACGGCAGAATTAATCATAGATAGTCTAATAAGATCACAAAAGTTTGTAAGCAAATTAGCACTCGTAGGCGTTACAAGAAAAGGAAAAGCAAATATCAATAAATATGTCAAAAGCACGGGTACTGATTTTAAAATCACTTCTAAGTATTTTTCGAGTATGGATATTGCTAAAGATTGGTTAGTTCGTGAAGGACATTATTAAATTCAGGGAGGTAATGAGTTGGAAAGTGTTCAAGCCCAAGAAAAAAAGCCACTATTAAGTGATAAAGTATTTTTGGGGCTGGATGGGTGTTTTAGTTGCTTTGCCCTTAATCATCATGGGTATTGAAACGTGGGTGACATCAAACGAATAGTTTTGGTTGTTCCAAATGCACACAGGTTTCTTAAGTACAGGAACAACCGCATATTTGCTCTTCTCTGCTTTCTTGAATATGCTTTTTGCATCGTTAATGGCTTGATTTTTAACTGCACTTGGCAAAGAAGCTTATATTCATAGCCGTTTAGATGATTGTCTAATGTATTAAAAATACCTTGTTGATTTAACGCTTTAATCTATTATAAAAGGGATGAATTATGTGGAAAGTGCAAATGTCTTTATTAACTTTAGACCAATATATATTATGTTTATCATTATTCTAATCGTCTCATTATTAGTCCCTAGAGAATGGAGATGCAATAAATGCCTGGGATAAGGTAAGAATTGATAATCTAGAAATTGAAAATCTTATACTGGCACCAAGTTGGACCCAACCAAAATTTATAGGATGGGCTCCCGTAGAAAGAATATTAGCTGGAATACAGAAGACGCAATGGGACTAAGAAAGTTTCCACTGTCATATGGCCTGGACAAGAGCCCCATATATGCAAAAGCAGCCGGCAGATTGATCCGCAGCCTTTGCTTAATGCTTAAGAAGTCGCTTAAAGTAGCGGCTTTTTTGTTTATCGTGGATAGAGAAAAAGTGCAATACAAGTGGTAATTGGATAGAACATGCCGGATGTAACGAAAGAGCCTTAGTGTATCGCATCATTTACGCCTTGCACCTTCTATGTACGTAAAAAGCTTTATTGAAGTTTTTGGGCAAAAACATTACAATAATATAAAAATCGGATGATAACTTTTACAAAACTGTTTTGTAAATTCAGGAGGCTGCCATGAAAGTCAAGTCAGTCAGTATTAAAGATATAAATCGCAATCAGATCTATAAACTTCTGCGTCAAAATGAAGGCTTGTCCAAGCAGGACATCGCCTATCAGCTGCAGCTCAGTCTGCCAACCGTAACGCAGAATTTAAATCTATTACTTGAACAAAATCTAATCGCCAATACAGGAACCATTGGCAACACAGGAGGAAGAAAAGCGAGAGCCTATTCCTGTGTAAGTAATGCTAAAGCAGCGATTGGATTAGATATTACCAGACATCAAATAACCATAGTTGCTGTGGATTTAAGTGGAAATGTAATTCAAATTAAACGAAAAAATGAGCCGTTTGAAAGAACGGATGAGTACTTCCGACTATTGGGCATGATGGTTCAGGAAACGGCGAAGGATTTAGAATTAGAACCATCGAAAATTTTAGGCGTCGGTATTGCTGTGCCAGGCCTAATTACGGAAGACCATCAAACTGTTTTTTACGGAAAAATATTGGACTTTACAGGAGAGACGCTGCAGCAGTTTGCAAAATATATCCCATACCCGTCCATACTGATTAACGATGCCAATGCAGCCGGAATTTCGGAAATGTGGGTTAGACCGGAGATGACCAACGCCTTCTATATCTCCTTAAGCACCAACATTGGGGGAGCCGTCTACATAGACAAGCAGGTATATACGGGAGAAAATCAGAAGAGCGGGGAGATCGGTCATATAACGATTGTTCCGGATGGACTTCCTTGTTACTGCGGACAGATGGGCTGCCTGGAAGCGTATTGCTCCGCTTCACTACTGGCAGATGCAGGCAACGGGAGTCTGGAGATTTTTTTTAATCAGGTCAAAGAAGGAAAAGCCGATAAGCTTAAAATATGGGATCAGTATCTATGGCATCTTTCGATTGCCATTAATAATATCAGAATGTTATTTGATTGTGATATTATTCTCGGCGGTTATGTGGGAGCTTTTATGGATGAATACATTGATACTTTGAAGAAGCTGGTCTCTTTACGCAATACGTTTGAACATCGCGCTGACTTCTTGTTGACTTGTAACTATAAGACGGAAGCGATTGCTGCCGGTGCTGCTTTGCCATTTATAAAAGAATTTATTGATCAGATTTAATGAGCTTGCAACCGTGCAAACAGGTTATAAAAGCTGGTTACTAAAGGGACTTGAACCCCTAAGTATCCAGCTTTTTTTATTTTGAGGTTGACAACAAAATAGGGTAGTAATATGATTATATCAATCACTTAAGTAAAAGTGTTTTATAAAACATATTTAAGATTGAAAGGTGGATAAACATGGAGCAACATTCGAACGAAAAAGTTTTGGGCAAAAAATTACCAGCAACTATGAAAGCGCTTGTAGCATATGGCAAAGGTGATTATCGACTTGAAACGAGCTTTCCTACACCACAGTGCGGGCCCGACGATATGATTATCAAAACGGAGGCTTGTGGTGTTTGTGCAGGCGATCTGAAGTGCTTTCATGGGGCAGCGATGTTTTGGGGAGACGATTCACAGCCACAATGGGTACAGCCGCCCTTCGTGCCAGGCCATGAGTTTCTGGGAACCATAGTAGAAGTTGGAGAGAATGTACAGGATTTTGTGGTTGGCGACCGTATAACTGCAGATCAGATCGTGCCTTGTCAGGAATGCAGATTTTGTAAGCGCGGTCAATACTGGATGTGTCAGCCTCATAATATCTTCGGCTTCCAAAAAGACAACAATGGCGGGATGGCTGAGTATGTACGATATCCGCAAACGGCTGTTGTTCATAAAGTACCTGAGACATTGAAATTGGAATCCGCTTTGCTGATTGAGCCCTATGCTTGCTCGAAGCATGCTGTAGATCGTGCACAGATTGGTTGTGAGGATGTTGTGGTTATCTCAGGAGCAGGCCCGCTGGGATTAGGGATGGTCACTTACGCAAGAATGAAAAATCCGAAAACCTTAATCGTTCTTGATCTGATCGAGAATCGCCTTGAAAAAGCTAAAGAATTTGGCGCGGACATTGTGCTTAACCCAAAAGAAACCGATGTAGTTCAGACGATTCTGGATATGACAGAAGGCTACGGGTGTGACATTTACATCGAAGCTACAGGACACCCTTCCAGTGTTACACAGGGATTGAGTATGATCAGAAAGCTTGGCCGTTTTGTAGAATTCAGTGTATTTGGTGAACCGACTACAGTGGATTGGTCCATCATTGGTGATCGCAAAGAACTGGATATTTTGGGTGCTCACTTGAGTCCGTATTGCTTCCCGTTTGTCATTGAAAATATTACGAATGGAAATTTGAAAACCAATGATATCGTCACCCGCTATTTTCCGATTGAGAAGTGGGAAGAAGCGTTTGAATACGCTTCAGGGAAATATGGCGATTTCAAGGTAGCGATTACATTTTGAGAAAAGGTGAATTCCGATGAAAAGAAAATTTGTAATTGGCATTGATTTTGGCACATTAAGCACTCGAACCATACTAACTAATGTGGCCACAGGAGAGATCATAGCTGTTGCGGAAAGGGAATACCCTCATAAAATCATAGATAAAGTGTTGCCGGACTGTGTTACAATGATCGGTCCTGACTGGGCATTGCAGCATCCTGCCGATTATCTCGAATGCGCTTCCACTACAATTCAGGAAGTGTTAAACAATTCTGGCATTGATCCAAAACAGATTATTGGAGTAGGTACGGACTTTACCGAATGCACGATGCTCCCTACTAAGGCAGATGGAACTCCTTTATGTATGATCGATGCGTTTAAAAGTACTCCCCATGCTTACGTGAAACTGTGGAAGCACCATGCAGCTGCGGAAGAAGCGGATAAGCTGAATGAAATTGCCGCATCCAGGGATGAAGATTTTCTAGCTGATTATGGCGGGAAAATTTCCTCAGAGTGGATGTTTCCAAAGATTTGGCAAATTTTAAATGAGGCGCCTGAGATTTATGAGGCTGCGGACCGATTTATGGAGTTGGCGGACTGGATCACCTTACAGTTGACGGGTGTAGAAAAACGAAATAGCTGCACAGCAGGCTATAAGGCCATGTGGAATAAACAGAATGGGTATCCTTCGGCCGCTTTCTTTAAAGCCCTTGACCCAAGACTGGAGCAAGTGATTGATGAAAAAATGTCTCGAGACATCTTTCCGGTAGGCCACAAAGCCGGAGAAATTACGGAGGGAAGCTCACAGTGGACCGGCCTTGCCGTAGGCACAGCCGTATCGGTGGGGATCGGCGACGCACACGCTGCAGTAATTGGAAGCGGTATCACAAAACCGGACATTTTATTAATGGTTATGGGTACTTCCGGCTGCGATATGCTGGTAAGTAATAGCAATATCAAGGTACCAGGCATCAGTGGAGTTTGTGAAGATGGCATCCTGCCTGGATTTTATGGATATGAAGCCGGTCAATCCTGTATGGGAGACCACTTTGCCTGGTTTGCTGAACATTGCGTGCCAGAACGTATTGAAGAAGAAGCTAGAGCAGCTAATAAAAAAGTGTTGGAACTGCTTAACGAGAAAGCAGACAATATTAGACCGGGAGCAAGCGGACTATTGAGCCTTGACTGGTGGAATGGCAACCGCTCCATCCTGGTGGATGCGGATTTGACGGGCTCCATCTTCGGATTAACCACGGCTACAACGGCTGAAGAAATATACAAGTCGTTAGTAGAAGCTGTCGCTTTTGGGAAGCGAATGATTATTGAAAACTTTATCAATCATGGAGTAATCATCCGAGAAATAATCGCAACCGGTGGTATTGCAGAAAAAAGCCCGTTTATTATGCAAACCTTCGCCGATATTATTGGCAAGCCGATTCATATTGCAGCAACACAGCAAGGAACGGCTATGGGTGCAGCCATGCTGGGTGCTGTTGCAGCCGGCAGTCGTCAAGGCGGATATGACACCATCCAACGTGCAGGTAGAGAGATGGGCAAAGGAATCAAAAAGACCTATACACCTAGACCTGAACATCGGCAAATCTATGATGAACTGTATTCAGAGTATGTCACACTGCACGATTATTTTGGCAGAAATTCAGACAGTCCTCTTAAACGTCTTAAAAAGATAAAGATTAAAACCATGGTGGAACGGAAAGAGACCGGGAAATGATCTATGAACATGTAATTTAATGATCTCGATATGGAAGGACAGAGGATATTTATGAAAGGTACAAACTTTCTGGACAGGATCGGGATTCCTTCTTCGCTTGCCTGGGGGTATCTTGGAATTCTTTTATTCATGACGGGAGACGGCCTGGAGGCAGGGTGGCTAAGTCCGTATTTAGTAGAACATGGGCTCACTGTGCAGCAATCCGGTGTGTTATTTACGGTGTATGGCGTCACAATCGCTCTTTCTTCATTTCTTTCCGGTGTGCTTGTTGATGCAGTTGGACCAAAGAAGGCGATGCTGACAGGTCTTATTCTGTATATCCTGGGTTCGGCAGGTTTTGTAGGATTAGGTGTCAGCAATCTATCCTATGTGGTCATGCTGCTAACTTACGCATTTAAAGGGCTAGGCTATCCACTATTTGCGTATTCTTTCCTTGTCTGGATTGCTTATCAGACGCCTCAGCATAAGTTAGGCTCGGCTGTTGGCTGGTTCTGGTTCGTATTTACCGGCGGAATGAACGTAATCGGGGCCTACTATTCCAGATGGGCATTAGAACATCTGGGAGCGATAAACACATTATGGACCGCCTTAGTATGGGCACTTATGGGTGCTCTGTTCGCCCTCATTATTAATCGCGGAGAACGATTGAATCTGCCTGCATCAAGTAAAACAAGCAACAAATTGAAGGATATCGCAAGCGGATTGGCCATTGTAAAAAAAGAGCCTAAAGTCGCATTAGCCGGTATTGTTCGAATTATTAATACAGCTGCACAGTTTGGTTTTCCTATTTATATGCCTCTTTATATGGAGAGTCAAGGCGTTAGCACAGCTTCCTGGTTACACCTCTGGGCCATGATCTTTATCGGCAACATTGTCTTCAACCTGATATTTGGCATTGTGGGCGATAAGATTGGTTGGAAGAATACCGTGATGTGGTTTGGCGGCGTAGGCTCAGCCGTATTTACGCTTTTACTATTTTACAGCCCACAAATTGCCGAAGGAAATATCGTTGTCCTTCAGGTCATAGGCGTACTATGGGGAGCATGCCTCAGCGGGTATGTGCCGTTGTCAGCGCTGGTACCTTCTCTTGTTGAAACGCAAAAAGGGGCGGCCATGTCGATCCTGAATTTAGGGGCTGGTCTCAGTGCCTTTGTAGGCCCCATCCTTGTAACCCTTTTCATTGGGACTCTCGGATATACTGGAATAACGTGGATGTTTGCATGTTTATTCCTGGCATCAAGCTTCATCATGATTTTTATTACACTGCCTGATAAAAAAGATCAAAAGGCTACCAGCGAAGGAAGTCATGAAATTGTGAATGCTTAAACAACTTGAGGTTTAACGTTGTTTTATGAAATTGTTGGCAAAACCATTTATATACTTGGGGCCAACTTGTGAGCTGTCGGAGGTCAAAAACTTATATGCATACGAAGCCGCGGTAATGATATTATCCCCTTTAAGTAGATAGTGTGTAAATAGCGCATAAAAGTCTACTTGGAGGGGGTTTTTTCATGGGCGAAATACGGAAGACATACGACATCGAATTCAAGTGCAAGGCAGTTGCGATATTCCTGGAGGAAGGTCTTGGCTACAAGACGGTAGCTAAGGACTTGCGCATCGACCAACGCCCAAACAGATCGAAGAGCAAGCTCTGAAAGAGAAGATTCTCGAGTGCCGTACCCAGCTAAAGGGCATTTACGGATACCCATGGGTTCGTGTCTGGCTAAAGAAAACCTTTGGCTTGAACGTCAACCATAAGCGTGTGTACCGGCTGATGGAAGAACTGGGGATTCGTGCACGTATTAGGCGCAGGAAGCCATACTTTGGCCGTCGGGAGGCCGGGATTACCTCAACCTACGTGCTGAATCGGGATTTCAACGCCACAGCACCGAATACGAAATGGGTCACCGATGTGACCTATCTGCCAATCGGCTCTCACTTTCTGTACCTGTCGGTTATGTTCGATCTGTATAACAACGAGGGAATTATGTCCGACGACAAGAACATATAGACATTGAAAGCCGCATAAAATGTGGCTTCTTTTGTTTTAAGTATATAAGTTCTTGTCCTAACTCAACGACAAGAACTTGGATACTTAACCGATTAGATGAGTGTCTAAGCCTGTTAAGCTAACGGGCAGTTTAATGCAACAAGAGCCCAACACTATGACCAGGAACAGAATATAAAGGCTTATTGGCAGTCTGTTCAGTTTAAGGCTAAAATACAACTGAAGGAATTTCGGGAAATATGGGGAATTCTATTTTTACCCCCTATGGGAGATATCACTAAAGTGAGGGAGATACAATGAGTCAAACCGTAAATAAATTGGAAAAAGAAATAACAAAAAGAGTGCAGATGAAATACCTCTTACATTTGCCAGATCATTATGAAAAAGAATCCTCAATTAAGTGGCCTTTAATCTTATTTCTTCACGGGGCAGGTGAACGTGGAGATGATCTGGAGTTGGTAAAAGCACATGGAATTCCTATGATAGCAGAACGCGATCCTTCTTTTCCATTCATTACGATTTCCCCTCAATGCCCGGAGGATTCTTTTTGGAATGCTGAACAAGACGGATTGATGGCATTAGTAGATGAGATCATTGCAAACTACAACGTAGATCCAGATCGGTTATACTTGACGGGGCTAAGCATGGGTGGTTATGGGACGTGGCACTTAGCAGCAGAATATCCAGGAAGGTTCGCGGCTATCGCTCCAATATGTGGTGGAGGTAACCCCAACCGGATACATGAACTAATAGGAACACCCACCTGGGCATTCCATGGCGCGAAGGATGATATAGTTCCTATTGCTGAATCAAAAAAAATGGTAGACGCACTTCGCGAAAACGGTGGAAATGTCTCTTTCACAATTTATCCTGAGTCGAATCACAACTCCTGGACAGAAACATACGATAATCCGGAATTATATAGCTGGTTTCTAGGTCATTCTTTAATGGTAAGGAAATGAAGTTGTTTTACACTAACGGGAAACTTGCTCGGCGGCAGCTCCTTTTTCGTTTGCTGAAGTAACGGGCAGGATAGTTTAATACTTTTCGCGAATACTCCACAGATGGAATTATTTACGAAATTCGCAAATTAGACTCTAGGCGAAACTCTCGAAAGCATATAATAAAAACATGGGAGAAAAAAGATGATTAAATTTATCTCATCAGTTTTATTTGTTAAGGATATAGCAGTTTCACGGATGTTTTATGAAGAGATTTTAGACCAACAAATAGAGATAGACTATGGTGTCAATATCGGATACGTTGGTGGCTTTTCAATATGGAAGAAGGACGTAGCACATCAAAACATATTTAGAGATAACAAGGCTGAAATCGAATTGATAGGTAATAGGAAGCAGCAAATTGAACTGTACTTCGAAGTAGAATACATAGATAAGATATGTAAAAAACTTAAAGATCATCAGATTGAATTCGTTCATGACATGTTTGAACAACCTTGGGGGCAAAGAGTATTTAGAGTGTATGATCCAGATAAATATATTATAGAATTAGGCGAACCGATGAATGTGGTAATAAAGAGATATTATGAAACGGGTATGACATTTGAAGAGGTAGCAGAGAGGTCTTCAACTCCAATTAGTATTGTAAGAAGCGTAATTAATAATAAATAATTAGCACTATAGATTTTCAAGGTAGTGATGGCTTATTAGGGGAAGTCGAGAGCATCGCCTAAACCAGCTAATCAAAGTCAAGTTTTAGTATATTTAAGATTTCAGAAAACCAAAGATTACAGACTTAAATAAACCTACTTATATTGAAACATGTCAGGGGACAAGAACATATTCCCATTGAAAGTCGCTAATATAGCGGCTTTTTTGTTTTATCGGCACAAGTTCTTGTCCCGAGTCAAGGACAAGAACTTGTACCGATTGCCGAAAAGGACAAGAACATGTTCCGATTACCGAATAGATAAATATCTAACTGAAGTTTACAGCTATTCATTAAGCTAACGGGCAGGTTAGTTGAATAGATGGGGCCGACCATGGACGATAGTAAAATTGTAAGTTTTTATGATGAAACCCTACAATTTGAATGGCATAACGGGCAGAAAGGAAACAATTATGACTTGCATAATATTACCATAATTCAACTTATAATGATTAACATTTGATATGTTAAAATTATAATTATAGAGTACAAATTGGAAGGATAGATTCAATGAAAACTAAAAAGATTATTTTTAATATTTCACTAATACTTTGGTTAATATCAACTGTTTACTTTCTTTACAAATATTCTTTTGGTATGGGGTACTGGGAAAATCCTCTATTAGTTTCTATTTTCTTCTACATATTCGCTGTAATTATTAATAAAGGCTTTAACAAGATAATTACATGTATTGCCATATTTTATATTGGATTTGGAGTATGGTTCATAATTGATTTATTATTATCTTTGGGTGATGTTTTATCGGTAGATTAGAGAAACTGGATTCTAAAGGGAAACGCTGGTTGAAATCAAGACTAAAACCTTCTATTAGAAAAGAAACTAGAATTAATTGCTTTAATAGGAGGTTTTATTATGGTTTTAAGTGAACTTTGGCGTCATCTTGAGGCAGACAAACGAATCCAAGGGTTAAGCCCAAATACATTGCGAGCTTATGCTTTGCAACTCAAGATGCTGGTTAAGGACCTCGGGGATGTAGATATCACTGAATCTGCTGAAGGAATACTTAGCTAAGCAGTCCGATCACTTGAAGCCGAGCAGCTTAGGGCATCGCATCCGTTTTGTACGATCCTTAATCCGATTTGCATATGAAGAAACCTATTTACCTAACAATCCTTCGCTCAAACTGCGCGAGCCTAAACTGGATAAGCGGATTCCTAAGTTTTTGATGGAGGAAGATGTCATTCATCTGAATATCTCATGTCAGACCTTAAGGGAAAGAGGGCTGTTTGAGTTTCTATATAGCACAGGAGGGCTTCAAGAGGATTATTTCAATCCTAAACTTAAAAAGGGTGCTGTCGAGGGACAAAAACATGTTCCCATTGAAAGTCGCTATTTTAGCGGCTTTTTTTGTTTTATCGGTACAAGTTCTTGTCCCGATTGCCGTAAAGGACAAGAACATAGTCCGACAATGCATAGCTCATAATGATAGGTTTTAAATTGAAAATAACAAAAATACGACCGGAGCGCAGTACACTAAATCCGGTCGTATCTTTATCTCCGACGATAAGAACATATAGACATTGATAGTGTCTAATGACACAAAGTTACCTACAATGTGTCGGGTGTGGTGAAATGTAATAAACTCGCTAGTGAGAAAACAGGAGAAGAAGAAGTGTTATTCAACTAATGGGCAGGTTAGTTCAATAAGTTATAAATTGAATGTTTAAAGTTATAGAGCATTTCTTTGCAATGAGGAATGCTTTTTTTGTTAGAAAAAGGATATCCCTGTAACAACAATAATATAATATATTTCATTAAATTTTTATTGTAAAACGATAAAATGCATGTTAAAGTCAAATTGACAATAACTAAGTGAGGTGCTTTTTTTGTGAAACGAGGAACAACACTCTTTTTAAAGATAGCTGTTATTATTATTGGAATTCCTGTTCTTGCTTTGTGTATATTTTTGGTGCCTGAGATAGCGAATTATGCAGTAGTATTGTATCCAGATATGACTTTTTTGAAATATCTCGTTTTTATCGGTTTGTATGTCACAGCAATACCTTTTTACTTTGCTCTGTATCAAGCTTTTAAACTTTTAAACTATATTGACAAGAATAAAGCTTTCTCGGATTTATCTGTAAAGACTTTAAAGACTATAAAATACTGTGCAATTACAATCAGTATCTTGTATGTTGTAGACATGCCACTCTTTTATCTCTTTGGCGAAAAAGACGACGCTCCGGGCGTCATAGTAATCGGATTGGTCATTATTTTTGCTTCAATGGTGATTGCAGTCTTTGCTGCTGTTCTTCAAAGGCTTTTAAAAGAGGCTATTGATATAAAATCAGAAAATGATTTGACGGTCTGAGGTGAATAACATGGCTATTATAATCAATATTGACGTGATGTTGGCTAAAAGGAAAATGAGCGTAACTGAACTTTCGGAGAGGGTTGGAATAACGATGGCTAATCTTTCTATATTGAAAAATGGAAAGGCAAAAGCGATTCGATTATCCACTTTAGAGGGGATTTGTAAAGCTTTAGAATGTCAGCCTGGCGATATTTTAGAATACAGAAGTGACAAAGATACGCAAGGATAAACAATTATAAGGGGAGGTATAACCATGGACATTAACAATCGGTTTATTGATAATATGGATAACCCCCATGAGCTAGAGAGAATGTTTAGAATAGAACCCGAAGCTTTTAAAAAATCATTCTCATACGCCTGGGAACAAAACCCTGATTCGCAGGTTCTTGCCGTTTGGTTTGAAAGATTGCATTTCAAGGAGACGGTAAATACAGAAAAAGCATCCTTGCTTCAGAAAGATTTCTTATTCATGGGCATTTTAGCATTTCTGGCCGGGATTAGCACCAGGATCATTATGCATTTTGTTGAACAGCAAGCAATATCCCCTATTAACCTTGTATTTGGTGTACTTCCCTTTATTGCCACCTATTTTGTATACAAGAATTCAGCCAACAAAAATATTCTTTACACCCTTGTAGCGTTATTCCTAATCTCAGGAATTTATATGAATATGCTTCCACTAGAGAATAAAGACGGTATTATCCTGGCTTATCTACACCTACCCATTTTCTTATGGGTATTAGTAGGGATTGCATTTACAGGAAATGAATATGGCATGGGCAGGACAAGATTAGCCTATCTTAAATTTAATGGGGAATTTTGCATACTCTACGCCAGCATGGCAATTAGCGGAATGCTGCTAACAGCATTAACCATGCAGTTATTTAGTTTTGTCGGCATGGATATATCTGAATTCTATTTTGAAAATGTCGTTTTATTTGGTGCTGCCGCGCTCGCTATTGTGGCTGCATACCTGGTATCAAGCAACCTTAAACTTGCTAAAAATATAGCACCCTATATAGCCAAAATTTTTAGTCCTCTTGTACTGGTAACATTGTTGGTCTATCTTATAACGGTGATTTGGGTCGGAAAAAATCCATTCTTGGACCGCAATTTTCTCCTATCCTTCAACGGAATACTCCTTAGTGTATTGGCCGTCACCATATTCTCCATTACCGAGAGTGGCACTGACGAGAAAAAGAGCATTTCTGATTATATAAATTTTGGCCTAATTGTTCTTGCACTTATCATTGACTGTGTGGCTTTATCAGCCATAGTGTTCAGGCTCTCTTCTTATGGGATTACGCCCAACAGACTTGCTGTTTTAGGCGTAAACATACTGATCTGTGCCAATCTAATTTGGATTATGCTCTCCTATATGCGATTTCTACTTAACAAAACCGGACCTTCAACCATCCAGGATGCGGTTACTAAGTATTTGCCGGTCTACGGACTTTGGGCAGCTTTCGTTACATTTATATTTCCTTTAATCTTTTAATAGAAAAGTTCTGTAAATGCATATTTTTCTTTGTAAGAAGATAATAATAGACAACAAATTTTCCAATAAACGCAGAACGATAATTGAGGAGCTTGCCTTGGGCAGCTCCTTTTTAGCTAATTGAAGTAACGGACAGTTATGTGTAATCACAAAACACACCCAAATATGGTAATATATATGACGGATTGTAATATGAAGTGCGACACCTAAAAAAATGGCCCAAGGAAGATTCGTGTACCATGGAAGTTACCACACAAACCATTACACAAGGAGAATCTTACCATGGGTTATAAACATCTTAGCATAACGGAACGATCTAAACTAGAATTGCTCGTACAAATGAAATGCTCTTTGCGTGAGATTGCCAAAAAACTTGGCCGCCATCCTTCCACGATTGGCCGAGAAATCAATCGAGGCCGCAACGGTCAGGAATATGAAGCACATGCAGCCCAGCAGGCGTCTTTAGAGCGCAGAGCTTCGTGCGTGCCTAAGGGAAAGTATACTTCCGAGCTTGCAGGAACTCAACCAGAAGCTGAAGGAAACGTGGTCCCCGGAGCAGATTGCAGAGAAACGACGAGTCGAAGGGAAGCCTTTTGTCTGCTTCAAGACGATCTACAGATGGCTCTACATGGGACGGCTCTCAGCTGGAGAGGTTAAGGTTCTGCGACACAAAGGCAAGCGGCAAAAGCCGGTGGAAACACGCGGTCGCTTCCTCGTCGGTACCCCGATTAGCCAGCGTCCAAAAGAAGTCCGCAAACGTACGTCTTTCGGCGATTGGGAGCTTGATACGGTTGTCTCCAGCAGATGAAAAAGTAAAGCTTGTGCTGCCACCTTCATTGAACGGAAGACACGTCTATACATAGCTGTAATAATCCCGGACAGAACCGCTTATTCCATGGAAGTTCCGTTTGGTGTGGTGGCCAGTCAGTACCCTCAAGGTGTCTTCCAAACGGCAACAGCAGACCGAGGAAAAGAATTTGCTTGCTATTCGGATTTGGAAGCCGTTCACGGCGTTAAAGTCTATTTTGCAGACCCGTATTCCTCATGGCAACGAGGCTCGAACGAGAACGGAAACGGTCTGGCTTTGGAAGAGTTTTTGAAGCTAAAAATGAAAACGGTGACGTAAAAGCAGCAATTAAACTCATTCCAAAGACGCCTGGCGCAGATCGTGAGCTTTTGTTTGAAGATCTTAGTGGTGTTCGTAACATCATCCCCATAATTGATTCCGGTGAATTTGGGGATAACTGGGTTCTTGTGATGCTACGGGGGGGAGAAGTCGTTACGTGACCATCTTATAGAGAAGGGGAGTTTATCTGTTTCTGAAGCTGTGAGCGTCTTATCAGACATTGCTACAGCATTGTCTGATATTAAGGGTAAGGTTGTTCACAGAGATCTTAAACCAGAGAATATGATCAAACCTAAAAAGAAAGCTCAACCATATGAAATTCCATTCATAATGTTGATGATAAATTAGCAGCTGAACAATATCTTAGAGAACTCAAGATTCTGTCAACAATTAAGTGATCTTAAAGAACTTGATAGGGGGTAATGTACCCAAATTTGTGTCATTAATGAGTGCACATTTGTTACAAGGGAGGAAAAAATTAGATGTCGAGGGACAAGAACATGGTCCCATTGAAAGTCGCTATTTTAGCGGCTTTTTTGTTTTATCGGTACAAGTTCTTGTCCCGATTGCCGTAAAGGACAAGAAGATGGTCTGATTACCGATTAGATAAGTATTTAACTACTTATCACCGCTCTAATTCATTAAGCTAACGGGCAGGATAGTTGAATAACACACATTAATAAGCAGGCGCTGATGCCTGCTTATTCTATTAATCAAAGTAACAATGTATATCAAGATAAAGTGATAAATGAAATTGTTGAGATAGATCAGCAGAAAAAAAGAGTAACAATGATGGAGTATTTTCGTCATACTTGTGTTGCGATCCGTTGTGAAAATATTCGAAAATGCATTCAGAAGGTTAATGAACAACTGCTTAAACATGTGATCGTGCATGAACTGGCCCACTACAAACGAAAGGATACGATCTGGAATATGGTCGGCAGTCTGTATTTTCATTTAATGATAAAGCTATTCGTTTGTACACTAAGATTGGTTTTCAACAGGAAGGAAGCAGCAGACAAAGTCTATTTAGAGACGGTGAATGGCATGACATCATTCATATGGTTCTTTTGCAACATGAATACTTTGAGAAATAAGTAAAAAAGGGATAACATGGTTCTACCGTAAAAGAGAGGAACAGCTATTGAATGGCATCAACTAAATATGATAATATAGATAATTAAAGTGGAATCTGTTTGATTGCAAATCGATTAATATAATTCCGAAAAGAGTGGTAAGCATGAAGTCATATATCAATTGGAGATATACGATCACCATCTACAAAAAAGTGATGAAAGGAGCGTGATAAATTAAAAAGAAAAAGGAGCAGAACGAAATGATACAAAACAGAAAAGCAACCGTTAATGACTATGATATGATTATAAATCTTTGGGAAAGATCGGTAATGGCCACTCATCATTTTTTGAGTTTCAAGGATAAAGAGGAAATCAAAAAAGAATTACCCATGTATTTTCCTCATCTTGATGTACGTCTCTGGTATACCGAAGACTCTATCATTGGTTTTACCGCCATCAATGAAAATCACTTGGAAGCACTATTTCTCGATCCCGATAAAATTAGCAAAGGGTATGGGAAACAAATTATGCAAATATGCATCAATGGTTTTGGGATCACGTCCGTTGATGTGAATAAACAAAATGAGAATGCGACAAGGTTTTACTTAAAAAGCGGTTTCGGAATAATCGGTGAAGATTTGACGGATGGAGCAGGCCGCCCTTACCCTATTTTACATTTGAAATACAATGAACAGCAGAAGTAATTCTTCTGTCCAGGCTGTCGAGAAATCGACAGCCTTTTAAATAACTATTAATATCTTTTTTGACAGCATACAGAAGTTTAATGATTTTGCGATACATAACGTTACATAACTAATTAGGTGATTCAACAATTCTGTTAGAGGAACATCGATGGAATGACGGTGGAACAAAAAAATCAAACGCGTAAAGTCAAACTCGAACAAAAAAGCATTACTCTAATCATTAAGAAATGCTTTTTTGTTAGTTGAACCATTACGCTAACGGGTACTATAGCTTAATTAAAACGCGGCTGCCGGCATGGATCGGCAGCCGCGTTGCGCTAACGGGCAGGATAGCGGAGTGGATTCAAGTTGCAATTTCTCAGAAGTCAGCTGCAGAGGACAATAAACAAAAACGGACGCATTGAAAATGGTGCGTCCGTACTTACTAATTGGCTTTTTTAGGAGGTTTTGGTACATGAAAGCGAACGGGTTTTGCAATCAAGTCTCTGGCAACATAGATTTGTGAATGTTCTCTAAGATCGCCGATTTGAAGGATTAAGGGTGTTTCAACCCCTAATGTCGGAATTACAAAACGATGTTCGTTTTGATGGACAAATTCATCGCTTTTCCAAAAGGCAATATCGATGTTCTGACCGTCTTTTAACCGCATTGATTGATTAATAGAGTAGTCAGCGTATTTGACTCTTTTACCAACCAAAGCATATCCTTTTTCGGTAACTGCTTTCAAAATTTCCTTAGTGAATACTGCAAAATCTATCAAGAGTACATGTTCTCCAAAGTCGCCAATAATTCGTTCAAGTTTTTCTGATTTCAATACCAATTCAACGAGGTAGGAATCTTCATCTTCACCTATAATCTCAAGCAAGGTAGAGTCTACTGCAAATGAGCAAAAGGTCGGCATCGCGAGAATGGCATCATAAGCAAAAGAAATTTTAGAAGCTGCAATCTTGCCCAATTCTTCACCTGTCTCCGGGTGATAAGCAGTGAGATCAGCAATGTTAGTAATGACAGAATGACCATCATATCGATCGCCAACGCCCTTTTTTCCTTGTTCCTGTTCTATCTTCTTATATATTCCAAGGCAGTTCATATATATATTCCCGTCTTGAAGTGATTCAAGGCGTTCCTTAACATTGGTAAACTTCGCAATAAGATGGAGTTTATTGTTGTAGAATGGGATGCTCGAAAGGCTAACCAATAGAATTCCTCCTCAAACCATATTACTCTTAAATATAACATACATTTACAAAAGACAAAGGTAGAACAGATATCAGTTAAGCTAACGGAGAACACTAGTTCAAATCAGAAAGATTAAAACCTTCTATTAGAAGCAAACTAGATTTAATAGCTCTAATAGGAGGTTTTGTTATGATCTTAAGTGAGTTGTGGCGACTGTATGAGACTGATAAACGTATCCAAGGATTTAGTCCGAAAACATTGAAAGCATACGCTCTCCAGCACAAAATGCTGATGAAGGAACTCGGTGACCTGGATATAACCGAGATAACTTTAACTCTGCTGAAGGAGTACTTAGCGAAGCAATCTAATCGGTTGAAGCCAAGTAGCCTAGGACATCGGATTCGGTTTGTTCGTTCCCTTTTTCGCTATGCTTTTGAAGAAACATACTTGACTTCTAATCCCTCCCTAAAACTACGAGAACCTAAAATGAATAAAAGAATTCCTAAGTTTTTAATCGAGGAAGATGTAATTCACTTAAAGATCTCTTGTCAATCACTGAGGGAAAGGGCGCTACTTGAGTTTTTCTACAGTACGGGCTGCCGGGTTGGTGAAGTGGAGAAGATAAATATCGAGGATCTTAACTGGGAAAACTGCTCTGCAATTGTTAATGGTAAGGGTTCAAAGCAGAGAGAGGTTTATTTCACGACAGAGTGCAAAGTGTGGCTAAAGAAGTATCTGGCCAGCCGTGAAGACAACTGTAGAGCTTTATTCGTAACCGATACACATCCGGAATGGCCATTCCTACGATCAGGTGGGCGTTGAAACGGCTTGCAGGCCGAGGAGAGCTTGAAGTAAATCTATATCCGCATCGATTTCGTCATACCTATGCGTGTCAACTCCTCGATAATGGAGCGCCTATAGATTTCATTCAAGGCATGCTAGGGCATGAAAAAGCATCAACCACTCAAATATATGCTCAGCTGCGCGGCGAACGACGACGAGAACTTTATCGTCGTTTTTTTAGAATTTTGAATAACAGCAGATTCCAATAAAGTCCGCCTTTATTCAACTAAAGGGCAGGTTAACGCAACGTTTCAACCACTAAAATCGTTATATCCAAGGGACTTAGCTTGGCAAGAACGCATATATAATGTCGTGTAGGAAGAATAAATGATACATAGATATGGAGGAATAGTTATGGAGACGAAGGAGAAAATTTCTCAAATGATAACACCATGGAATCTATTAAAAGTTTAACTGAACAAGATGCGAAGACTTTCTTGAACCTTATATATGCTCTTTTGAAAGATAACGAGATCCCAAGCGAAAAATTGATTTCACATGTATTATCCATTTACGAGAAACAAATGCCGAGAGTGGTTAAAGCAAGATAGAATAATAATTAATCATCAAGCAGTAATAAGACGCTTGGCAGAAAAAACATCTGAATATAAATAACGGCGTAATGATGTGGTAGATAATATTGTTAAGCTAACGGGTACGATAGCTCAACAAATTGTTTTACCACTTTAGAGAACATACTAATATATGTTTGAACCAGCTAACCTCTGGGTCTAATGTGGAGCATTGAAGACTACTATAAAGTATTTGTGGTGGCTGGTACATAAAAATAGAGGATCCGGCTGTGAATAGTCGTATATATATTTTGTGCAGTGGCCTCTCAGGGAATAACTGCCCAGAATAGGTTTGGAGCCAGCAGGTATTCCCTCATGGACTTCTTTAACAGAAATGAGGCGCTCGATGTTCTTGGCACTGCACAAATTCATAAATAATCATTAACCTGTCGATATGACAGTTTTTTTGCTGTAAACAAAGAACTTAACAGGAGCCCTTTAAAGTTATTGAGGCAGATCCTCGACCTCTCAGTTTATTTTGGGTAATGCACCGAATCTGAAACCTGACATGCTACATTTGGCCCATTACGGAGCTCTTAAGAAAACTTGGTTAATCTGGTGCAAATGATTCGAATAGGTGCATAAGGTGAATAATTTTATGCTTACAGATACGAGCATTAATGAAGGCCAAGACAACTTTAGAACTTTTTATCCCTTTTATGTTGGAATAGATATCGCGGAAGTATTAGACTGACCCAATAATTGAAACAGCGACAGCCATAGACGAGAAAATAAAGTCTTAGACTGCCGTTGTTTTATTGAACTATAGTTCCCGTTAGCGGAATAACTGCGTTTTTTTTAACCGCAAGACATATTTTTATTCTTTATAAAAGCCCATTTTAAACATTTGATACCAATCTTCTAGTTTGTTTTCTTCCATTACCTGCAGATATTTAAGGATTTCTTTAGCAAATTCAACCGCTGATGTTCCGTTAGCAGTTATCAATCCATCTTTTGAAACAACTTGCTTTTCAATAAAGTGCTTCGAGCCTTTATAGCTTTGTGCATACTCCTCTAAATAGGCTAGTGAATTGCCTGTATGCTCCTTATCATCTAAATATCCTTTATCTGCCAAAAAAGTACACGCATCACATATCGCTGCAATCGGAATACCTTTTTTAATGCATAAATCAACTGCTTGCTTAACATCATCATTCTCACTTTTCAGCCATGAAGTTCCACCCACTAAGATAAGCATATGAAAATGTATTGGAATTTCAGCAATTGAATAGTCTGGAACAACCGTGAAACCACCCATTGATTTTATTGGATTTTTATTAACTGCCAATGTTTTAATGATGAATCCTGTTTCTGGTTTATTCAGCTCTGAACAAATATAAGCACTTTCCCAGTCTGCATAGTTTTCCGAAATAAACACAAGTATTTCTTTTTTCATGCTCTCAACTCCCTTTCTTTATTTATTGTCATTCTACAGGGCAATAGGTGACAGCTATATGTCATCTTTATAGAAAGAAAACATTTTTTCAAGTTTTATCTTCACTGTATGACGTAGCGATGTTGGTTGAATTGCACGAACCTTCCCTTGAAGGCTAATAACTAAATCTGCGACCCAATCAATGTTAGAAGTATAAAAGCGAATCAAGCATTTTTTAACTTCACAGTCATCACTAGGCTGTAAATATTTTGAACCTATTTTGTCTACTATATAAAATTTGTCCTCATTGTCACACTCTAATAAAACTTCTATAGGGTATTCAGAGGTAGAAGAAATAGTATTATTTATATCGAAATTGATTTCACTATTAGATCTGTAGCAAAATATGCTATCCAATACCTCATAGGATAATATTCGGGATAATTTAAATAAGCGAAAATTATTTTTTTCCAGGCAAAAAGCATATAGATACCAATATGTCTGCTTGAAAACAAGTTTATGGGGCTCAACAATTCTCTTGGATTGAGAGTGCATAGAAATATATTCCATTTCAATGCATTGCCTATTCAAAATTGCGGTATGTAATTTTTTGACCTTTTTTTGCATTTCGCTTTCTTCAAACCATGATGAAAGATCAATGATTATATCACTTTCAGCAATTATCAAACTTTCATCTTTAGGCAAAAGCTTGTTTATTAAATATTGTATTGAGCCTTCACTATTAATGCTTCTCAATCCACTTAATCCGACATATAGGTTTTTAATATCCTCTTCTGATAAAATACTTCTATTTAACTTATATCCTTCTGATACTGAAATTCCGCCTCCAATCCCGGGAAAAGAAACAATTGGAATTCCAGCCATGTTTAATGTGTCTAAATCACGAAATATTGTACGTTTAGATACTTCAAATTTATCCGCTAATTCTTGTACAGTAACTCGTTCTTTATTTGTTAATACACTAATGATACTTATCAACCTATCAATCTTCAAAAAATCACCTTCTACAAGTATTACTTTATTTAGTGAAATATTATATCACAACGTTCTGACAATGTTATCTGTATTACGTTAAACAGTAATTAACCCGGATTTCGAAAGTACGACTCTTTGAAAACGTGAATAGGGCTCCGAATCTTTGGTAGAATGGTGTTTGTCGAACAACATCAGCCAAAGAGAGGAGCACATTTTAGGTGAAGTCTAAGCCTGTGTTATAATTCACAACTAGATGGAGTGAATATATGGAAGTGCATAGATTCCTCCTGATCTCAACAATCTCTTTGAGGGTGATTCAAAATGAGCTTTATGGATGCTTTGGAGCAATTAATAGCGGAGCAGGAGCGAGAACGTGACCGGCTTCGAGTCAATCAAATCACCGTACGGGTCGACTATAAGAAAAAGAGCAAACGCAACGTTTTTCAAAAGGAGAAAGTCATCGAATATGGTTTTGTAGAACGTGATTTGGATGATGAGAATTTATTTGGGAGGTTTGAACTCTATTTCGCCGATCGTGACACTCTTCTCCAGCAAGATCGGTTTGGAGATGATATTGCTTTTGGAGAGCTTACAGATGAACATGCAGTTGCAACGGCAATCTTCTCCTATTTAGCGGAGTATTATTCTCATTTTTTGGAGGAAACTCCCTTCGCTATCAGCTATAACCCTATTGCAGAAGCTTGGATTATCGAAGGAACTCTTCCTCCGGGATGTCTAGGCGGGGTCATTTATATAGCTCTTGCAAAAGAAAATGGAAAGCTTCTCATGATATTTGGAACGAGATAAATCACAAAAGAAATGAACAGATTTTAGGCACTAGGTTCTATTAAGCTTCTGATGCAACAACAATATAATGAAACGGACTATTTATTTCATAGAATGCAGGTGGATGAGTGATGAAGTATTGTTATGTTTGTGGAACGGAATTACATTCCAAGGAATGTGAAGGTGAAGGATTGATCCCGTATTGTGATTCATGTCAGGTGTTTCGCTTTCCTATTTTTAGTACGGCGATAAGCACAGCAGTGCTGAACAAAGAACGGAACAAGGTGCTGTTGATCCGGCAATATAATATGAAAGATTACATTTTGCTGGCTGGTTATGTCAATCGGGGGGAATCAGCGGAAGAGACGTTAATCCGTGAGGTGGAGGAAGAGGTAGGACTTCATGTGGATGAGTACAAGTACATGCGAAGCCTGTATTTTGAACGCTCCAATACACTGATGTTAAATTTCGTCTCTGTAGCACATGATGAGACACTTATGCAAATTAATTGTGAAGTTGAGCATGCTGAGTGGTTTACTTTTGATGAAGCCAGAAAGGTTATTATGAAAGGAAGTTTGGCGGAGTCTTTTTTATTGACTATACTTGAACGAATTGAAGCAGATGACTTAGGACGGCTTAACGGAATTGCTTAAAGAAGTGGCGAATTAACAGTAGAACTGTGCAGTTGGAGAAAAGAGCTTACTAAGATGAATATATGCATGTTAGTCCACGGGGGCGTTACGTTACTGGTTATCGTGCCTACAGCGGTCAGCTTGTCAGCGAAGGAACAATGAAGGATGTTTCTATTTTTGCACAGACGTTGAACTTGTATCTGGGTGAAGCTGCGATCATTTGGGCTCTCTCGAATGGAAGGGTGGACAAGGAAAGTAGCTGTTCGGAGGCGTATACGTTAGCAGATTTCGATGGACAACGGTTACGCATGATGCTACCGGCAGACGTCCAGTCTACCTGGATCGTACGACATACACAAGGGCCACGAAGACTGGAGCTTCCGTACGTTTTTCCCCAGCTAGGTACGATTCTTTTCCTTATGGTGCTGTATGGTTTCGGCTTGCTGGATACCACCAAAGGGCTAGGAAAGAAGTTCGAACAGATGAAATTGAAGATTCAGCCAGAGGCACTAATAAGCGATGTTAGTGTTTTCGTGGATAACAACGGAACCCGACTTGTCCAGGCTAGTATCGACGGAACGATTTATCTGGGGATGGACCGATACAAGTCCAGAGAATGGTTTATTCTCGATCTCTCGACTCGACGATATGTCCCGGTCGAAGATGAAGAGCACTACCGACTCGTAAATGCTCTGGAGAAGTACGCGGAGAAGCACACAGGGTGTGTAGGATAGATAATGATGTATAAGAAAAGTAATCCTATGATGAAAGCAGGTAATGGTGTGGGGACAGCTTATAAACTAAATTGCAAACACTGTACATACAGTCGTGATGTGTTTTTGGGTATTGGATTCAGCCATATGTACCTAAGTTCAATCTTACCGATAATTAAGAATACAGAGGCTCATCAGCGGATCACGGCATTCATTTCTGATGAGAGTGCTAAGCACGACAGTTACGAAGCACTATTCGTTTGTGGCAAATGCAACAATTTGCACAATGAGTTGTTCTTGCAGATTAAGTCCAATTCTGATCGTTATGAAATAAGTTATAATTGCTCCCGATGCTCAGAACCACTGCCGTCCGAACCGCTAGAAGAACTTTCCCCAACTACAACTGTGTTAACATGTCCTGATTGCGGGAAAAAGAAGCTTGATATCACATCTTTTATGGACTGGGACTAATTGAAGATGTGACATCGGCAAACTATCGAGCCAAGTAACAAGATTAACAATAGCATCAACATCTGTATATAAAAGTAAAAATAAGTATATCGAAACTAAGAAAACAATTACCTATAATAAATTTGTAAAAGAAAACGTTGGAGTAATAATGGTTGAAAGCGCTTTTTTAGAAAGGGGGTTAATAAAAGAGGTAGTTTAGAAATGACTATAATCCATATCAATGGGAGGACAGGGATGAACAATAAAAAGGCTTTTGTGATGCTATTTTTGGTAATCGCTTTCATGATGGGCATCGTTAAATCGGATAAAGTAGTTGCTTCATCAAACAATCTTGCATTAGGCCAGCCGACCTTTGCATCAGGCAATGAAGTGGATTGGCTTGTACCTGAAAATGCGGTAGACGGCGATCCCAAAACAAGATGGTCCTCAGCAGCAGAGGATGATCAATGGTTTTATGTAGATTTGGGTGAGATCAAAAAAATAGCCCGAGTGGTCATTAATTGGCAAACTCCAGCGAATACTTACAAGATTCTAGTATCCAGTGATCATGAAAATTGGAGCAATGTTACGGTGGGTGATGGAATTTTGACAGCGAAAGGCCCGGGAAATGAGGCTATCGAGTTCGAGCAAAAGGAAGCGAGATATGTAAAATTTCAAGGTGTGGAGAGAAGACCTGTTGAAGGTGTGCTGTATGGATATTCATTTTTTGAATTTGAAGTGTATGAAGAAAGAGATGTATTGCCTGAGATTATGCAGGAGGTAAAGGAAGCCATCACCATAGAAAAAGACCAAGAGAACGTAGTACTTCCTTCTATTCGCGAAGGTTACAAATTAACACTACTTGGCACCGACAGCTTGCCTGTCATTGACAAGGAAGGAAATATTCATACGCCTTTGGTAGATGTCGATGTTCATCTGTTGTTGCAGATTGAAAGTGAGAGCGATCCGAATGAAAAAATAACGGACAATGTGCTTGTTACGGTTCCGGGCGAGTATACGCAATCAGGGGATGAGAATGCAGTGCCAAGGGTCATTCCTTCTTTGCGTGAGTGGCTTGGACGTACAGGGGATTTTGTGTTAACTGAGGAATCAAGAATTGTCATCAATCCAGCGGATCAGGCTGCCTTGCAACATGCGGCTGAGACAACGAAGCAAGATCTGGAGGATCTAACCAAGCTTAATCTTGAGATCGAATATGGAGCACCGCGCTCAGGGGATATTTATCTATCGATAGATACAGCACTATCTAATCTCGGCGTAGAGGGTTATATATTAGATATTAATGAATACGCTTCCATTACATCTACAGACATAACAGGTGTATTTTATGGAACTAGAACGATTCTACAAATCTTAAGTCATGATACTGAACATATTCGCATGCCAATGGGGATAACGCGTGACTATCCTAAGTATGAAGATCGCGGCTTTATGCTTGATGTAGCTCGTAAGTTTTATACCATTGATTTTTTGCAAGACTATGTGAAGTTGATGTCCTATTACAAAATGAATCGGTTCCAAATTCATCTTAATGATGATGTTGGAACGCCATTTGCTAACGGTAAGAAGGCGGCATTTCGTCTGGAAAGTGAGAGATATCCTGGACTGGCAAGTCAGGATGGCTTCTATACGAAGGATGAATTTAGGGAGCTACAGAGGCTAGGCATGGCATATGGTGTTAATGTAGTACCAGAAATCGATACGCCTGGACATTCTGGTGTGTTCATCGATTATGATCCATCTTTAGGAGAAGGTAAGCAGTTGGACATAACTAGACCCGAAACGATCGCATTTGTCAAAGGCTTATTTGATGAATATATCGATGGCGACAATCCTACATTTATAGGTCCTGATGTTCATATCGGTATGGATGAATATTTTGGAAGTGACAAGGAAGCATTTCGACAATATATGGACACATTAATCAACCATATTAATGGAAAAGGAAAGCATGCACGGGTATGGGGTGGCCTGTCTCAATATGATGGTAATACTCCTATTAGTAATGAAGCGACAATGGACATATGGTATGAGCCATATGGCAGTGCGAAGCAAGCGGCTGAGCTAGGCTATGACATTATTAATGTCAACACCAATCTGCTCTATATCGTACCGCAATTATATCGGAATTATTTGAACTATGATTATATTTATAATAAGTGGGAGCCTATCGATTGGATTGAAAATGTACTTCCATATGGACATCCTAAAGTGAAGGGTGGCATGTTTGCTCTATGGAATGACATTTCCGTTGAAAAAGGTGTGTCCATGGCGGATTCCCATCGACGAATTTTGCTTTCTATGCAGGTGCTTTCTGAAAAAATGTGGTCTGGTACAAGATCAGATAAAAATTTTCAATTGTTCCTATCGGAGGCTGCTCAATATGGAGATCCACCTAATGTGAATTTAGCTCATAAGGTAGATGTCAAGAATCAGGAAAATAAGGTTATCGAGTATTCATTTGAAGATGGCTTTAGCGATACTTCCGGCAATGGTTATGATGCTGCTGACCATAATGTGAAACTGACAGAAGGGATATTTGGAGAAGGGGCTAAGCTTAACGGAGGAGCTAGCTATATCCAAACGCCGCTTCGCTCACTTGGCTTTGGCTGGACACTCTCGATGTGGATCAAGCCGGATGCTGACAATCCAAGCGATACTGTTTTGCTGGAATCACCTGAAGGACAATTAAAGTTTAATATGGGGAATAGCGGGAAAATTGGCTTTACCAAAGAAAATTATACGAGCGTTTTCGACTATCAAGTCCCTACGGACAAATGGACGCATATCGTACTGACAGGAGATGACGCTGGTACATCGATTTTTATTAATGGTGGCGAATATTCCGCAACGTTGAAGGATGGAACTAAGCTTGAAACCTTTGTATTACCGGTGGAGAAAATAGGGAGTACTACCAATGCGTTCAAAGGTGTGATTGACCAAATCGTAGTATTGAATACAAAACTAGACTTGCAAGGCAATCTTGCCTTAAATAAGCTCGCCGAGTCTTCAAATCCTGAATCTGCTTCTTATACACCGGACAAAGCGGTGGATGGAAAAGCGGATACGAGATGGTCGAGTGAATGGGTGGATGAAACCTGGTTCCTTGTAGATCTTGGTGAATCGATGGAAGTGGATAAGGTGGCTATTTCGTGGCAGACAGCTTATGGTACGAAGTATAAAATACTTGTGTCAGAGGACAAAGAAAATTGGACGAATGTTACAACCACGAATAATGGTATTATTGACGGCAAAGGCGGGTATGAGGTCATTAACTTTAACAATACAAAAGCTAGGTACGTCAAATTCGAAGGGGTTGAGAGGGCGACGATCTTCGGATATTCATTTGAGGAGTTCGGAGTGTTTAGCGATAAGAACAAAATCGGCGATAAACGAGCGCTAATTGATCTGATAACAGGTATCCATGATGAGAAGCTGAAGCGAGAAAAATATTCCGAGCAAGGCTGGCAAGATCTGCAGCAAGCTTTGGAAACAGCGGGAGCTACAATAAATCAATTATCCGCATCGAAGCCAGTAATTGATACTGCATTATCCGTACTAAGCAAAGCTCGTGATATGCTCACAATTGAGGATGAGCTTGCTTTGTTAAAGATCAAAGATGGTGAAGTGATTAAATCGAACATACTGCTTCCTAAGAAAGGCGCCTATGATACTACAATTTCATGGAGCAGCTCAAATCCAGCTTATTTGAACGTTGACGGACAGCTTTTGAAACGTCCTGCAGCGGGACAATCCGATTTATCGCTTGTTCTAACGGCTACGTTTACTAAGGGAGAAGCGTTATTGAGCAAAGATTTCCGTGTAAAGATTAAAGCAGAAACTGGCTCCCCATGGTATCCAAGTGATCCGGGTCCGGGATCCGTTACATCCCCTGGAACTGTGCCTGATGCTAAGGATGGTAAAGATAGTAAAGGGTCTAAGGATTCTAAAGATGGTAAGGGTAGCAAGGACGGTAAGGATGATAAGGGTACAGATACCGGGCAAAAAGGGGCCGGCCATGATAACTCCACTACTGCGCTGCGAGATATCGCTGGTCATTGGGCGGAAGGTTATATTAACCAGGCCATCCAGTTTGGTTTTGTCAAAGGTTACAATGGCGCGTTATTCCGACCAGATAAACCGATAAGCAGAGAAGAATTTGTAGCGATGCTTGTTAGAGCTTTGAATCTTGAAGGTGAAGGAAGCCCATTATCCTTCAAGGATGCAAAGGATATTCAGAGTTGGGCACGTCCTGCGATAGCACAAGCCTTGCAAGCAGGTCTTGTCAGTGGCTATGAGGATCAAACTTTTCGTCCGAAAGCACAAATCAGTCGTTCAGAAATGGCAGCGATTATTGTTCGAGCCATGGGGATATCATTATCTGATGTGAAGGAGCTTACATTTAAAGATGCCGCTCAAATCCCGCAATGGGCACAGCCGTATGTAGCGGCAGCTTATCAAGCAGGAGTAATCCAAGGACGCAGCGAGCATATATTTGCGCCAGAGAAGCTGGCGACGCGTGCTGAGGCGATTGTGATGATTTTGCGTATGTTAAGTGTTAAGTAAGTACTTTTTCTTTAGTAAGATGATAGCCTTTGCCCAACGGGCAAGGGCTATTTTTTTAGAATAAGGACACGACTTCAGGCAGAATCAGTCGTAGCAATAAGCGAGTCAACCTGTTTTTGAATAAATAATTTTTAGTACCTCAATGTATGTAGTATAATTATGGAAAAGTTGGGAGGGAGTTCATTTGTTAAAAATATTAAGAATTGTGTTTGGACTCATTGCATCTATTTTAGCTATCTATTTTTTAATAACTGATAAAGCTGTAGTAATGCCTTTCATGGTTTTCTTCTTAGGAGTAATGTTCTTAGTAATGGGCCTTTCTGAACTGCAAGAAAAACGAAAGGCATTTGCGTATATTATTTTTCTTGTATCTGGCTTCAACATATTTATTTCAATATATACTTCTTTCTCCTAAAAAATTTGTTTGAAGATTAAATGAATGAAAATAATTGTTGTCAATCACTTCGATATAAAAATGTGTGTGTAATCACACCTCAAGGTTAGGAGCTCTGTTACGCTGTAGATAACGACTAATTTTTCTATATTATGGGAGGAAAATGATATGTTCTGTTATCAGTGTGAACAGACACCGAATGGCGGATGTACCGTGGTTGGGGTGTGTGGCAAGAATGAAACTATAGCGAGTTTGCAGGATACGATGATTTTTGCATTAAAAGGTATTGCAGCCTATGCGACACATGCCAGGCAACTAGGATATAGTGATCCCGAAGTGGATCGTATCACCCACGAAGCCTTGTACATGACATTGACCAATTCCAATTTTAATACGCAGGAGCATCTGGACATGGCGATGAAGGTCGGAAATGCGGCGGTACGGATCATGGATGTGCTGGATCGCGCGCACACAGATCGCTTTGGCATCCCACAGCCGATCACAGTCAGCCAGAATAAAATTGAAGGCCATTGCATTGTGGTGACAGGACATAATTTGTATGCACTGGAGGAACTGCTGCGGCAGACGGAAGGAAAGGGCATCAACATTTATACCCATTCGGAAATGCTGCCTGCACACGGTTATCCGGCGCTGAAGAAGTATGGGCATCTGAAAGGCAACATCGGCAAAGCCTGGTACGATCAGCGCAGACTGTTCGAGCAGTTTCCGGGTGCGATTCTCGCTACCACGAACTGTGTAATGCCGATTAAAGGCACGTATGCGGATCGCTTTTTCTCTTATGAAGTAGCAGGGCTGGAAGGTGTAGCAAAGATCATGGATGATGATTTCACCCCATTGATTGAGCGCGCTTTATTGCTGCCTGCGGCTGATGTAGAGTCAGAACAAGTGCTCACGACTGGATACCACCATGAAACAGTGATCGGACTTGCTCCTGAGATCATTCAAGCAGTCAAAGACGGGCATATCCGCCGCTTTTTCGTTATTGCAGGCTGCGACGCGCCGGGCAAAGGCGGAAATTATTACCGGGAGTTAGCGACTTCCTTGCCGAACGATACGGTCATTTTAACCACTTCTTGCGGAAAATTCCGCTTTAATGACGTAGATTATGGCACCGTGGGAGACACGGGTATTCCGCGTTATATTGACCTTGGGCAATGCAATAATTCCGGTTCAACGGTGAAAATTGCCTTGGCCTTGGCTGATGCTTTTGAGTGTTCCGTGAACGAGCTGCCCGTCAGCATCGTGTTGTCTTGGTTTGAGCAAAAAGCGGTTGCCATCCTGCTGGGCTTGTTCAGCCTTGGCATTCAAGACATTCGGATCGGACCGAAGCCGCCTGAGTTTATCTCGTCTGGAGTGCTGGAAGTGCTGGTAGAGCTCTTTGGATTGAAGTTGATTACCACGGCTGAGGAAGACATGAATGCGATGTTGGCATTGTCGTAGGTTACAGATATTGATAGTGAATGGATTGCTATTCATGAAGAAGATAATGACAGAAAGTCGTATAGTCCTCGATAAATACAACTGGTTAAAATTGAAAAGGGCCGTCCCAAAAGTGGTAAGCTCACTTAAAGAATAGCTCGCTTTAATCAAAAAAAGGTACGAAAAATAAAGAAATGGCGGTGCAGGAGGTTAATTCATGCATCGTCATTTCTTTATTTCGATCTATTGCTGCCTTTTAGATTAAATTATAGGCGAGCGAAAGCCAGATAGCGTTTGGACTTTCTTCTACAGCTTTGCTTTGTGCTTTACCACCGCTCTACCCCACACGAACGTATAGTGGTTGCGTTCGCTAGTCAGCATCTTTTGAATTGGGCATGTACGAAGTAGCGGAGAGGACGAAGCGATTCCGGAGAAGCGTTAGCGTCCGGCTAAAAGCTTTCCAAAGGAAAGCTCGCATCGAAAGCATACGCCTTTGTCCCCGAATTTCTTCCGCGAAGAAAATAATTCAAGAAATTCGGGGGCAAGAGTGGTCGGAGGAACGATTCGTACACGTAGCGCCATACAACAGGCAAAGGGGGTGTCCCAGCTCAATGGGCCTTTTTGGAACACCCCCTTTTTTTGAAAAAGGGAATAAAGAACAAGAATATGAATTGGAGAGTGAGGTTAATTCTGGTAATGAGCGGTGTCCCCATATAAATCAACGTTCAGGACGTCATTATGAATCGTAACTTTGCATAGAGCAGTTGGGTGAATGTCGGGCATGCTCCCGATTTCATTCAGCTGTTTATTCATAAAATAGCTCATAATCGCTTTTAACGTGATCCGGTGAGTTACAATAAGCACTTGTTGGCCATTATGATTCGTTAGGATATCTTGGATCGCAGGAAGCGCTCTTTTCATCAATTCACTATAGCTCTCCCCCTGCCCCATGGGTTGGTATAAATGAGGTTCATTGAAAAATTGATGAAATGGAGTAGGAGAATCTTGTGTAATTTGTTCGATATGCTGGCCTTCCCATAGTCCCATGTTAATTTCTTTTAGGGAATCAAGTTTCACGATTTCCGAGAACCGATGACCTGATATAATACCTGCCGTAGTTATTGCTCGGGGACTGGAACTGCAATAAATTGCATCGAACGGAACGGTGGACAAGCGCTCACCCAACCATTGGGCTTGTTGAACCCCAAGTTGTGTAAGAGGGGAATCCATATGTCCCTGCATCTTTCTCACCAGATTCCATTCGGTTTGTCCGTGACGGGTCAAATATAACGTAGTTTCCATCCTGTAATCCTCCTCATTGAAATGTAAGTCTAGTATAATAGGTAGACGTATAAACGAATAATATATAATATCGAATACGTATAACTTTTATATATAGGTGGAGATGCTATTGAACCTTCATGCGCTGAGGTTGTTTTATTATGTGGCGTTAACTGGCAGTGTAACGAAAGCTTCAGAAAAATTACATATTAGCCAACCAGCTATTTCGGCACAAATTCGTAAATTTGAAAAAGAAAACGATATAAAATTATTCAACATTCGGGGCAGAGGCCTGGTTCTAACTCCTTTAGGGAACAAGCTGATGAAGCCGCTGGAGAAGATGTTCTCAATCGAGGAGCAGGTACAGAATATAATCGAAGACCATCATAACTATCCTGAAGGAAAATTACGGATTGCTGGAAATTATCTAGCTACGAGTGTACTCATTCCGAAGTGGGCCTCCTTATTTAAACAAAGATATTCTGCCGTTGAAGTACAGATTACGACGGTCAACTCGCACGAAGCGATAGAAAAATTAATCAACTTTGAGGTCGATGTAGCGATCTACAGCGATATGGGTGCGCCTTTCGCAGATCCAGATGAGTTTGAATGTACAGAGCTGTACAGGGATGAGTATTTGTTCGTCGTCGCACCCGGGCATAAATATGCATTGCACAAGGTTACACTTAAAGAAATTGCATCAGAACCGTTTATTATGAGAGAAGAGGGAAGTGCTGCGAGAGAAAGATTATTTCAGCTATGCAGAGAACAGCAGATCAGTCCTCCCCAAATTAAATTGCAATTTAATGGGCTGCATGAGACGATTCTTGCTGTAATGGCGGGTTATGGAGTAAGTTTTGTCTCTTCTTTGGTAGCGGAACCTTTATTGAAGCAGGGTGTCCTTGCCAGAGTGGACGTGCCGGGGATTTCTTCAATGAATTCCATTTTGCTGGGCACGAGAAGTAGGGAGCATCAGGAGTTGTTTGTTCATGACTTCATTTCTTTAGTTAACCATCATTTGGACACGAAGGCCTAATAAGCTTCATTACGCTAGATTCACGAACAAACCAAAATCTGTCTTGTGAAGTTTCCCTTCTTGGCTACACAACGATCTGTGATCGTCAGTCCAGCTTCGGCAATCATCTCGTCAATCGTTTCAATGGTGATGATGATTGCTTTGGACGCAATGCGACGTGTATGCTGAAGGATCGATAGCTGTTCCCTTTTAAAAAGGTTAGCTGAGGGCTGCATTCCAAAAAGGGAGCGTAACTCTAAATCGCATAAGGATTGTTCCTTCTCACGGCATGCATACGTGCATATATAGTTAGGGGTCGAGCTTTTTCGTTATGGGGATACATGAATGTCAAATTTCAAATCCCATTAATTCTTTAACACGTTTGACGTTTTTTTCTGAAGTTAATTTTTCAAGCAAGAGAAAAGCAACATCAAATCCAGAAGCTGGATTCGAAGAAGTTATCAAATGCCCGTCTTGAACAATCGGCATGTTCTGTACGATCGCACCAAATGTTCGTAACTGTTCAATTCGATGACTTGTTGGATGGCTGTAAGTGGTTGCGTTTCTATTCGTTAATATTCCGCTTTTATTAATAATTTCAAGAAATCTTTCATCAAAAGCATCATTGTAAAAATCAGCTTCTTCAAACCCTCCAGGGATAGCTAGGGCATCGAATTCTTCCACATCTATTTCACTTATTGTTTTTTCAGGGATGATCGTAAGGTTCCAAGTGCATTTTAATTTTTTGTGGAAACCGACAGTAACTATTTCTGTAGATCCATCGCCCTCCCACTTATTCCACCCAAAAACGTCTGTGAACATACTCGCCTCCAAAGCTTCAAAGCCATCTGCTAATAATAACAATATTTTTTTCATGATATCGCCTCCTAAGTAGTATATTAGACAGAAACAAATGCTAATTACATGAGTTAGGAACGGATAATAGGCGAATCAACTTTACTTATCAAAATAATTTAGTTATCATGCTTTATAAAAAGAGGTTGTATGCATTTGGATAATATTGATCAAACGATATTAAGCGAATTACAGAAAAATTCTAAGATTTCAATGAAAGATTTGGCGGAGATTGTTCATTTATCTTCCCCAGCTGTCATTGAGCGAGTACGAAAGTTAGAAGATAATCATACGATTGAAGGATATCATGCGAGTGTGTCCCTTCAAAAATTAGATCGGAACATCATGGCTCTCATATTATTTGAATCAAAGGATTGCAAAGCTTTGGCAAGCTTTTGTCACAATCATCCAGACGTATTGGAATGCTATCGAGTAGCCGGGGAAATTAGTTATATTGCAAAAGTAGCAACTCATTCCGTGGAAAGTTTGGAAATTTTTATTGACGAAGCCATGGAATATGGATCACCTTCAACAAATATTGTTTTGTCATCCCATGTTAAGAAAGTTATAAGTAGTTATACAGATGAAATTTAATGTGTTTATAGGAATCAAAGGAGAAATAATAGTCTTATGAATCTATTTGTCGTTGGTGATGTACATGGCTGTCTTCATACGTTTAAAGGGCTTCTTGACCGACATTGGAATCCTGATAAGGAGCTGCTCGTCCAACTAGGGGATTTAATCGATCGTGGGAATGATACGCCGGGCACACTCCTTTTGGCTAAGGAACTGAGAAAGCGGTATGGCACGAACGCTGTATTTCTCAAAGGCAACCATGAATACGAGTTTTCACAGCATCTAGAGAATGGTCCTAACGAATATTGGCTTCCGCAATGCGGCTTTAAGACGCTGAATCAGCTTAGGGCTGCTAACATGGAGCTGCAGGAGGTATCCGAATGGATTCATGAGCTTCCACTTATTTGGGAGAATGAGCATATATTGATAAGCCATGCGGGTATTGCGGATCAGGTCGAATCTCCATTTGATGAAGGAAACGAGTTAGGCGTGCTTTGGAATCGAACACCGCTGAGAAATATCGGTAGACTTCAAATAATTGGTCACACGCCTTGCAAGTCGGGGTCTCCTGAATATGATGAGGCGTCTCACTCGTGGAATATTGATACCGGAGCTTACAGGAAAGTTGCATTGAGTGCCATTCGAGTCACCTCGCTAGGTGAAGTGCATGAGATTGTTCAGTTTCCAGTTGATCCAAGAGATGTGAGTGAAGAAGCGGGTATGGTTCTATAAAAAAGTCATATTAGTAGACGGATGAACGTTAGTAACGTTTATCCGTTTTTTTGTTTTGTAAGAATTTAACATTGACTTTGGTATTGATTAGAAGTTACTATAGCAGTGAAATACAACTTAAACGTTTAAGTGATCAAAAAGGGGGAGTATCCATGTCCAAACGTTTGCTGATTTCCACCATTATTTTAACGTTATTTAGCTTTTCATTGCTTACTGCATGTGGAACGGATAATCAATCATCAAGCCAGCCATCGCAAGGGAATGAAGCAGCAGGAAACGAACAGCAAGAGGGGATGAAGCCAGAGGTCGGGGCTGAATTACTTGTGTGGGAATCAAAAGGTCCTGAATTCGATTATATGAAAGCGGTCGCACAAGGCTTTGAAAAGGAATATGGCATAAAAGTAAAGGTAGAGCCTGTTCCTGCGATAGATGCCGTCAAGAAACTTACCACGGATGGACCCGCTGGACTTGGGGCTGATGTCTTCTCATCGCCGCATGATCAATTGGGGAATGCGGTTATGGCAGGACTCGTATTGCAAAATGATGTGTATACCGATTCTGAAAAAAAAGATTTTATGACTTCAGCAATAGATGGCGTTAGCTATGATGGAGTCCTTTATGGGTTTCCAACAGCCATTGACACCTATGCGCTTTTTTACAATAAGAAGTTGATGGGAAAAGCACCGAAGACTTACGAGGAGATCATTAAGTTTGCCGAAACTTATAACGATCCGGAAAGCAAAAAGTTTGGTTTTATGTGGGATGTAGGTCAGTTGTACTTATCTTATTCATTCCTTGGTGGTTACGGTGGATATGTATTTGGCAATCATGGAACGGATGTAAATGATATCGGTCTTAACAATGAGAAGTCGATAGAAGGAGCAGAATTTCTACAATCCTTTAAAACAGTGCTGCCCTTAAATATAAACGACCTCAATGATAATATTATCACTGGGTTTTTCCAAGAAGGTAAAACAGCTGCCATTATTAATGGACCGTGGTTCGCTTCAAGTTTGGTGAATACGAAAATAGATTATGGCGTGGCTCCATTACCTCTATTGCCTAATGGGGAACACCCAGTAAGTTTTTCAGGCATTAGAGGTTTGTATGTGAACTCGTACACGAAGTATCCGGTTGCTGCAAAATTGTTTGCTAGTTATGCGACAAGTAAACAAAATTTAACGAAACGTTTTGAGATGACAACTCAATTGCCTCCGAGGAAAGACCTGATGGACGATCCGATTCTTACGAAAGACCCGAATACAATGGCCTTCTTAGAGCAAGCCAAATATTCAACTCCTATGCCGTCTATTCCGGAGATGGGTAATGTTTGGGTTCCTGCAAGTGCTGCACTCTCATCCATTTGGAATGACAATCAAGATCCGGGTACAGTCTTGAATAAAGCTGTAAGTCAAATCAAAACAGCAATAAAAACTACAAAGTAGGATGATTCTCCAAATCTCAATAAGGCGGTCTCAGCAGTATGTATATGAAAAAGAGTTCTCGTCAGCATCAGACAAAAGCCACGATTTTCTCTGCGGTTTTTATAGGATTAGGCCAGCTGTATAACAAGCAATATCTGAAGGGCCTGATTTATATAATTCTAGCTCAATTGTTCTTTTGGAACTATTATCCTATTGCCTATAAAGGCATCGTGGGATTTATAACGTTAGGAGATGTGCCTACTAAGGTTATCAATGGGAAAGTCGTGCAGGGTGACCATTCTATTTTTCTATTAATCAATGGTCTAATCACACTCGTAGTCATTCTTCTGTACTTGGGTTTTTATTTCATGAATATTTATGATGCCAGAAAAAATGGAGCGCTTAGAGACGAAGGAAAATATGCTCCGAAATTTACAGATTCAATTCAAACCATGAAATTTCGTAAATTACCTTACCTTTTGTTATTGCCCGCAGCTTTTTTTGTCCTGTTTGTTACCGTTATACCGCTACTATTTAATGTGTTGATTGCATTTACCAACTATTCGGCTCCTGGACATATTCCGGATCGCGCATTAGTTGATTGGATCGGATTTAGCGTGTTCTATGATTTATTTGCACAAGAATCATGGAGATCTACCTTCTTCGGTATATCCGTCTGGAATTTGATATGGGCTACAGTTTCGACCAGCACCGTTTTTCTGAGCGGACTTTTATTAGCGATGATGGTGAATCATCCTAAGATTAGACTCAAAAAATTTTGGAGGACCATCTTTATTCTGCCTTGGGCGGTTCCGCAATTTATATCGATCTTGGTTTTTAGGGTATTATTAAACGGCTCATTCGGTCCTATTAACGATTTAGTAATGAAGCTTGGTTTCTCACCAGTGCCTTGGCTCTCAGATCCGACAATGGCGAAAGTATCCATCCTTATTGTTAATTTATGGTTCTCAACACCGTTTCTCATGGCGTTGATGTCGGGGATCTTAACGACAATGCCGCGTGACATTTACGAAGCTGCAGAGGTAGACGGTGCCTCAAAACTACAAAACTTTTTTAAGATCACGCTTCCTCTTGTCTTATTGGCTACTGCACCTATTTTTATTATGCAATTCGCTTTTAACTTTAATAATTTCAATCTGATTTATTTACTAACGGATGGGAAACCGAATAATCCTGACTTTTACTACGCCGGAAGCACCGATATTTTGATCTCATGGATTTTTAAAATGACACTGAACCAAAGTCAATTTAATATGGCTTCTGCTGTGTCTGTCATTATGTTCATTTTCATTGCGATCTTTTCCTTATGGAATTACAGGCGGATGAAATCAAATCAAGAAGAGGATTTGGTCTAAATGTCGAAAATAAAAAGAAAATTACTGGTCACTGGCATCTATATGATTTTTATCGTGCTAACTATTACAACTGTTTATCCAATTATTTGGGTAATTGGAACGTCACTTCATCCTGGTAATACCTTATTGGTAAGTCAGATGTTCCCTGATCATCCCACGATTGCTCATTATGTTGATCTGATGAAGAACACTGATTTTGGATTGTGGTACAAGAATACGATAAAGATCGCTATTTCGAACGCGTTGATATCCACTACACTAGTAGCGGCGACCGCTTATGCCTTTTCTAGATTTCGATTTAAAGGTAGACAACAAGGGTTAATGACGTTATTAATCTTACAAATGTTTCCCGGTTTCTTATCGGTTATGGCATTATTTGTTCTACTGTTGCAAACGAGATTGCTAGATACACATCTAGGGTTAATTCTGATTTATGCTGGCGGCTCCATTTCAATGGGGACATGGGTGATGAAAGGTCATTTTGACACGATTCCCAAAAGTCTCGAAGAAGCTGCTTTTATAGATGGCGCCAGTAATAAGGATTCCTTTTTAAAAATTATTTTACCTTTATCGTTACCGGCCATTACATTCGTTGCACTGAATAGTTTTATTACGCCCTTCATGGATTTTATTTTGCCGCAAATTGTTCTAAGATCATCGGAAAAAATGACGTTAGCGCAAGGGTTATATAATATGGTGGCGAATGAGACGAATTCCAGCTTTACCTTATTTGCTGCGGGTGCTGTGCTCGTTGCATTGCCGATTACGATCCTGTATATGTACTTCCAGAAATATTTAATTAACGGGATCGCAGCAGGTGCGGATAAAGGGTAAGGGATTACAAACCACATATGTCAAAGGAGTGTACCATGTTATTAGAAGCAATCTATCACAGACCAAGGAATTCCTATTGCTATGCATACGGCGATAATCTCATTCATATCAGAATTCGGACCCAAAAAGATGATCTCGAAGGGGTTCAAGCCATCTACGGCGATAAATATGATTGGGATAACACCGTATGTGAAAAGGCTCTTCATAAAATAGCAAGCGACGAATTATTCGATTATTGGCAAGTAGAAATCGCACCTCCACATTTACGACTTAGATATGCATTTCATTTGGTATCCAGGGATCAAGCGTATTGGTACACGGAGAAAGGTTTTTGTAAAGAGAAACCGAAAAACCCGCTGACCTTTTTCGATTTTCCGTTTATTTGGTCGCATGAGGTGTTAAAACCGCCAGCGTGGGTAAAGGAATCTGTATTTTATCAGATTTTTCCGGAGAGGTTCGCTAACGGGGATTTAGGCAATGACCCGGCAGACGTGCGCTCATGGGAAGACACCCATCCGGGTCCGCAAGATTATTATGGAGGTGATTTGCAAGGTGTGTTAGATCGGCTAGATTACATCCGTTCTTTAGGTGTCAACGCCATTTACTTCACCCCTATATTCGAAGCGAAAACAAATCATAAGTACGATACGACAGATTACTTCAAAGTTGATCCCCATTTTGGAGATGTTAAGTTATTGAAAGAGCTGGTACATGCGTGTCATAAGCGCGGCATTCGTGTCATCCTTGATGCGGTGTTTAATCACAGTGGTTATGACTTTGCACCCTTTCAGGATGTGATCGAGAACGGAGAGGCATCTAAATACCGAGATTGGTTCCATATCAAGCAATTTCCGATTACGCGTGAGCCAAGACCATCTTATCATTGTTTTGCCTTTGAATCACATATGCCCAAGCTGAATACAGCTAACCCAGAAGTGCGAAAATACTTGCTGGACGTTGCCCAGTATTGGGTTACCGCATGCGATATTGATGGTTGGAGACTGGATGTGGCTAATGAGGTTGACCACGATTTTTGGAGAGAGTTCAGAAAAAAATTAAAAGCATTAAAGCCTGATTTTTATATTCTAGGGGAGATTTGGCATGATGCCATGCCGTGGCTGGAAGGAGACCAATTTGACGCGGTCATGAACTATCCTGCAACGGATGCCATTATCGAGTTTTTTGCGAAGGATACCCTGGATGCGGAACAGTTCTCCTATCAAATCAATTGGCTCTTGGCTAATTACCCGCAGCAAGTAAACGAAGCAACCTTTAACGTTCTGGGAAGCCACGATACGCCGAGACTGCTCACAGTCGCACAGGACGAGAATAAATTAAAGCTGGCTGTACTGTTTCAATTCATGTTCCTTGGAACGCCTTGCATTTACTATGGAGATGAAGTAGGGATGACAGGGGGGGCAGACCCGGATTGCAGGAAACCAATGATTTGGGAAAAAGACAAACAAAACCACGGGCTTTTTGATTTCTATCGGGATATGATTGCCATTCGAAAGAAACATCGTGTATTACAAGAAGGCTCATTCCATTTTATGTATGCCAAAAATAATCAGCTTGTCGTGCAACGAAAGATGGACAATGAACGAATCTACATTTGTTTCAATAACAGCAACCAATGGAAACAAGTTCATTTCAACATTCATCAGGCCTCTTCATTCGAACAATTGATAGGCAACGGATCATACGAAATGGAAGGTGATATGATTACCGTAAGTTTACCTGCATTCGGATGGATCGTATTAAAGACTTCTAATGGATTGGTTTGACAAAAGAATAGGGATATGGTTAAATCGACTTAAAACTTAAACGTTTAAGTAGAGGCGGCTTATCCATGAAAAAAACAACTATAAAAGATATTGCAAAAGAAGCAAATGTATCGATCGCGACGGTTTCTTATATTTTAAACAATGTGAAGACGCAATCCATTTCGGATGAAACGCGTGTTAAAGTTCTTAAAATTGCTCAACAGCTGAAATATGTGACAAACCGAACAGCCCAGTCTTTAAAAATCAAGAAAACCGGATTAATTGGCATAATCTTGTTCAAAGAGGAAAATCAGCATGTATGGTCTGATTTGAAATATGCGAAAACCATTTTCAAGCTTGAGCAGTTATGCAGCGAGTTAGGTTACCATGTCCTCTTTATGCAAATCGACAGCATGACACCATCCAACAAGATTATTATGGAAAGAAATCTGGATGGTGCGTTCTTAATAAATGTGGATCAAGACAGATTCTCGACGATATCCAATTACTTTGGATTTGGGGTTCCCGTATTTGTAATGGATAGTTATATTGATAACTCATTGTTTCATAAAGTCCTCCCAGATTTTGAGCAAAGCTTTCATTTATCCCAGCGTTTACTTGGTGAATCCCCCCAATTTCTGGTTATGGATTCTTACAATAATGTGGAATTCGTGGAATTTATTCAGCAAAAATCAAATTTATCAGAAGACCAGATTTATGTCTCAGATAACACGGCTAGCAGCATGAATACGTTCTTATCTCAATTTCCAGACAGCCCTGGAATAGTCATGAACGAATTTTTGGCTAATGAAGTATACAAAACGCATAAAAATATCACCGCCATATGCACATGCAATTGTTCGGAAATCCTGAGAGACGGCATGAATAAAATCATGTTCGATTTGAATGATTTTAAAGAAATTGTACGCATGATGGATCGCTACATTCAGGATGTGGATTACGTAAACAATGAGAAATTCTTCTTCTTGTCGGCCCACTCCTAATTATATTCGTTGAGGGAGAATGCCTTGTGAATTTATCGCGGTTAATTGCCATCAAGAACTTTTATTCCAGTATTCTTAATAATGAGAGAGATATGTTTATTTACTTACCTGATAGTTATGAGAAGAATGAAGAAAAACGATATCCTGTTCTCTATATGCATGATGGTCAACATATGTTTTTTGAAGATCAAAAAGGCGAGTCTTGGGATATTCATACCACAGTGGATGCACTGGTTTCTCAGGGGAAAATGAAAGAAATTATCGTTGTTGCCATCTCTCATGTGGAAGACACAAGAATATCAGAATATATGCATGCCAATCCAGAGGGACACAATATTTTTAATACGACCAATCAAGGCGAACTTTATGAGGAATTCCTCATTGGGGAAGTTAAACCTTACATCGATAAAGAATATCGGACGTTACCTGATAAATTTAACACGGCGTTAATGGGATCCTCCGCGGGTGGGCTCGTGTCTTACAATATAGGATTCCGTCAATCAGAGACCTTTGGTATGGTAGGTGCGCTATGCCCATTTTTTGTCAGTGTCGACCCGAGCACGATGGAAGATCGATGGTTAAGCCGTGTCTACACAGAAAAAAAGGATCTTAAAATATGGATGGATGTAGGAGATGCTGAGGGTTTTACCGTGATGGAGAAGCATGTGAGGCATGTGGCAGATAAACTTATTAGAAGCGGCTACCAGCCTGGAAATGACCTGATGTATTACCTTGCTGTCAATTCCGGCCACTCTCAAAAGGATTGGGCGGCTCGGGTTCATGCGCCTTTAATCTATTTTTTTGGCGAAATAGGTACGCCGGTCCGTGTTGATTTGCATGGTCCTGAAATTGTTGGCATAGAGGGGCTCAAACAAACATTAAATGCGGTTGTACACTTTGATAGCGGATTTATGATGACGGATTTAGATGCAACCTATGATGTTGGTGATCCAGATATTTTGGAAGTAACAAAGGACGGAAGATTAATCCCCAAAAAAGCTGGGAACACCCTCGTCACTTATAGAAATAATAACGTGACAGCCCATTTAGAAATCGCAGTTGTGCCTCATATTTCCGATACGGTCACCGTGAATCTTTCCGTTAAAGTGCCGGCATTTACGCCAGATACAGATATGTTATATGCCGGTATTGAGTTACCGAAGATCCAAGAAGGACTATATGGCGGCACGTTTGAGGTGCCAAGAGGCATTTCATTTGAATTCCGTATTTCTCGTGGTTTAGGCATGCATGAAACAGACAATCAAGGCAGGGAAATTCCATATCGAAAGTTTACAACGGATGACGGATTAATCTTGAATTATGAAGTAGATCAATGGGTAGATCTCATACCCGAGAATTGCAGAAGGTGATGAAAATGACATACAAGTCTAGTATTTTGAGGATTGAGAGCTTTTACTCGACGCATTTGGATAATGAGCGAGATATTTTTGTCTATCTGCCTCCTAGTTATTCGTACGACAAGACGAAGCGATACCCCGTATTATACATGCATGACGGGCAGAATATTTTCCATCCCGCCTTTAATGGGTATTCATGGCATGTAGATCAAACCGTCGATCGATTGATTCATGAGCATAAGATGGAAGAAATCATCGTTGTAGGTATTCCTAACATGGGATTAGAGAGATCCGACGAATATACCCATGACTTGGAAGGCGTGTTGTATCCACTTGATAAAGTTTCGATTCACCCCAAAGGTCATCTATATGAAAAGTTTATCATTGAAGAAGTGAAGTCTTACGTGGATTCGGTTTTTCGAACGAAAACGGGTCCCGAACACACAGCGTTGATGGGTTCATCCAGAGGCGGGCAAGTTACCTATCATATCGGGTTTCGTAATCCAGATATATTCGGTAAACTAGCTATCGTTTCCCCTTATTTTTATTGTGTAGATCCCATTTCATTCGAAGAAATCAGGCTTTATCATACTTTTACATCGAAGCAACCCCTATCCCAAATATGGATTGATTTAGGGAGCACGGAAGGTACTTTAGTCATGGAGAAGCATACCCGTGCAGTGACTGAGGAACTCGTAGATTTAGGGTACGAAGCCGACAACCAATTGATCTATTTCAATGATCCTGGAGCTGCTCATGTGGAGAAAGATTGGGCAGCAAGATTATCATCTCCACTCATTCATTTTTTTGGAAGGAAAGGTGAAGCACGCTCATTATCGTTAATCGGTTGTGAAGAGGTTGGTATTGTAGGTCCTACAAGCCGACTGAACGCGATTTTAGAATTTGGGGATGACTTTAAAATGTCCTTATTACGAGCGGCTTATCATGTGCAAGATCAAGAGATCGCGGAAGTATTAGCGAACGGAACCATCGTGCCTAAGAAAACAGGTGTCACCTCGGTAGCCGTTAAATACAAGGACTTGGAAGCTACTACAGAGATTCGTGTTGTTGATGAGAAAAAAGAGTGTGTGACCTTGGACATGGTTGTTCATGTTCCGCTAAATACACTCATCGATATGAAACTGTATGCTTGGTTTCCTCTGATTCATGATCCGAGCAAGGGTACGTACTACAATCAACTGCAAGTGCCTTTACATGCTGAATTTCTCTACCAAATCAGTAGACAGGATGGAATCGTTGAGGTGGATTCAAGCGGCGAACCCGTTCAACATAAATTTAAAGCTTTAGAGGACACCACGATTGAAATTAACGTCGAACATTGGATGAGGAATGAAGTATGAAAAAATTAGCTACAGGATTTATTTGCGGTGCTATTTTCTTCACAGGGATTTCATCTGCATCGAACTTATCAGCGGATAACAAAAACTATAAACTATTTATTAATGATAAAGAGCAAGTCTTGAGTGAAAAGCCGGTTTCAATAAATGGTAAAGTCTATCTTCCAGTTCGAGAAGTTGCAGAAGCTGTTGGATACGAGGTTGCTTTTGAAAATGGAAACATCAAATTGAACTCAAACAGGAATGATCAAAAGAAAGAGGGTTCAACTTCTAGCGACAGGAATGTGAAATTGCAGAAAATTCCTATTACCAAAAAAATGAAAGATGTTGAAGTTACTGTACATGCCATTAGGATTACAGAAAGTACGACTGACTTTGAAGTCACAATCAAAAACAATACAGACAATGAGAACATCACACTTGATTTGCCCAGAACGCTCGTAGAGGCGAACGATAATGTCGCAGGTAAACAGTCTGAAACCGTGGGAATATCTCCTGTGAATCCTGATTTTGGAAACGTTACAATTAAACCCAAGAAAGAAATACATGGTTGGGTAAGTGCTAAAGGTTTGGTGGAGAAAAATATAGACAACGTAACCTTGCAACTTTCGCTTCATGGAAAAAGTAAAAAGCGAACATTTACCTTCCATATCGATTGTAAGGATATGAAGTTTCGCACGCTCTAAAAGAGGGTGGATCGCTAATTGATCGGATCTAAGCAAGAGACACTAGACACTACCGTACAGTATGAGGTAGTGTCTTTGTGTACTTGAATGAAATAATAAGTTATGCCAAAATATACCGATAAATAGTAATAGCGTATGCGTGTAATACAATGAATGGGTAAGCGTGAAGTGAAGAAGCGTTTGATATAGAGAGACGCGAAAATAAGACAAAGAAAGGAGCGAATAAGCAATGAAGAGGAAATGCGATGAAAATGCTTCTAATAAAAGGGAGTCTCGGCTCATTGAGGAACTGTCAGGGTCACAATTATCCGCTCTAGAATATGTTTCGAATTACGCACGAGGCCGAAAAAATGAAGCGACTCGAGCCATCCATGAAATTCTTCAAATGTCTAATATAGATCGGGAAGCATTTGAAGATGCTGTTGCCAAAATAAAGTCGCATGCGAGGATTGCGCTACATTTCCATCCAGATAGACTTGATCCGGCAAAGAAAAGTGTTGCAGAGGCATTATTGGAGCAGGGAGTGTATAAGAGCCAATTTGAAACCTTACTATCGAATGGCAGCGTATCAGCTTACCCCGGCGGTGAACGAGATTTGTGGGAGAAGGATCTTTTTGGAGGGGCATATCAAAAAGAAGGCTCGACGAACAGCCAACGTCCCAAATATGGCGCGCTTGATTTGATGCTGCATCCAGATGGGCCGGCTCCGCGTTTTGGCTCATGCTATTTCCTTCTAGCCCCTGATGTTTCTTATCGCAGTACATACACCTATTTGGATTCACATCAAAACCCAAAAGAGAAAGGTACTTACACGACGTTTGATGATATCTTGGCAGCCCTATTGAAAGAGGTTTTCAATAGGGATTTCGCTCTAGGTGAAAAAAATCTGACACCACGAAAATTAATCGACCATCTTCGGGATCATCTCATAAAGCCATTCGCTGATCCTTCAAGCCGTGAGGCCAATCGCAATCTCAATCACTATATTGAAGCCCAAGTTCATGGCGACATTCGTCTGAAGGAAGATGTGGAAGTCCTAGTAGCCGATCCTTCATTCAAGGGTACTCCCATCGGAAGAATCTTGGAGCAAATATGTATACAGTTTTCCATCCAGCTCTATTGGCACAAGGGTTTTGCAATGGGGGTAGACGAAGTACCAGTAGATTTTCGAGGTCCATCGATGCCTTCCTTGGCGAAACGCATTTCACACAACGGTTATATAGATGTTAGTATGATTGGGTCTGCCGCAATGGACGTGAAGCACGACCCGCTTGCTTGGAGTGACCGAGGAACCGATAAAGAAGTACTTCAGGAATTAAAACTCTTATGGCATGTTTTGGTGAGGTATGGAAAGCCGCTCCGAAATTATAAATTGTGAGATGAGTTGGTACACATGAATCATTTTTTTAGAAGCTTCTGCGGCTTTGTACTCGCGGGAGTTTTTTGTTGAGGAGAAAATGTTTTTGTTCCCTTCATATACTTCCAATTAATAGTATAATTAGAACTCATAGGACCAGTTTTCAATAGGGAGATGATTTCATGACAGAAAATACCACTGCGACGCAAATCCGCATTATCGAATATGATCCTTCCTACGCTGGAGAGGTCGCTGAGATGTGGAACCGCAGCAACGAAAGCTGGGGAGGAGGCACCAATCAGAGAACAGAGGATAGTGTGCGCAGAGAGATGGAGATTTCGTCCAATCTTTATGTGTTTCTCGCCGTCGATGGCAAGGAGGTTGTCGGCTTATGTAGTTTCGCTCACTACCGCCAAGACGAAGGGGCCTTGTATGTGCCACTATTGAATGTGCGACCCGATTATCACGGTAACAAAGTCGGCCGCAATCTGATTTTGAACGCCGTCCGAAAGACAGTCGAAGCGGGTTGGCCGCGTCTTGATCTGTTTACCTGGGCAGGCAACACCAAGGCAGTGCCGATGTATAAGAAATGCGGGTTCTTCTGGGAAAAAAATGAAGATTACGTCCATCTGATGAACTTCATTCCAACCGTTCTGCAAACGGAAGCGCTTGCTCCTTATTTCGAGGAGCTGGATTGGTACGCGGATAGCACCCGTGAACTCCCCATCCAGCCGGATGGACGTCGGGAGCGTGGCTTTGATTTCTTTGATTACACTTGGCAAAAAGGAGAACTCTCCTTGCGGGCAGAATTCGAGAAGACCGGTCGCGGGCTGACCGCTCTTGACACACCCGACTATGAAATCTCGACTGAGATCGAAGACCACGATCTTGTGTTTGGCTCGGCCTATAAGATTCGCTATCACATCAAGAATCGATCTGCTACCGAGCTGGCGATTGAGATCAAGGGCCAGAACGACAAGAATATTCGTTTTGCCTTGGCCGCTGCGCCAACGCTTGCTCCGGGAGAAACGATCACCGTGGAGGGTGAGTTTGAGCTTGATCCTGTTCGGGAGGAACAGAACGATAAGAAGACCCATCCCGTTGTTATGAGCAAATGGATCATCGGAGGCAAGCGGGCTGAATTTCGCATGGGTGTCGCCCCAAAATTCCCTCTCAAGATGAAAATGGCGCTTACAACCCGTGAACTGTATCCGGGCTTTCCGGCCGAACTATATTTGAACGTGGAGAATAATTTTGCCTCGGAAGCGGAGTTCGCTTTTGACTTGCCGGAGGATGATTTCCTGGAATGGGCAGATCGTACGGTACGCTTCACGGTTCCGGCTAAGAGCAAAGCCTCTGTACCGGTATCCTTTACCCTGCGGTCCTACGGGCTCTACTCACGAGATGTTGAGGTGACGGCTATTCCAGCGGGAGAGAACGCCGTCTCCTTCACAAGTAAACTATCTGTTCTAATGAAGGGAAGATATGGCCGTTTTGGTGGAGAGGACGGAGATCAGTGGGTAGCTGTGAATGGCGCATTCTCTCTCCATTTCAACAAGATCGACAATGGAATGTGGATCGAATATCCCGGCTCCAGCCACAACTTCTGGTGGACCTTTCCGAAGCTAGGCAAGCCCTTCGCGGAAGAATTCTCAAAGAAGCGTGCCAAAGAAGTAAAGATCTATTCGGAAGGGGAGAGCCAGATTCTCGAAGCCCTCTACGAGTCGGAAGAATTCCCGGGCGTAGAGATAAAATCGGTAACCAAGCTGTTCGCAAACGGAATCGCTGAATTTCATCATGAGATCTGCAATACCACCAGCAAAGAGCTAGAAGAGACCTTGTATGTGTTGACGAATTTCGGTTTCTTCGGCAAACGGCTCATCCTGCCATACCAGGGCCATTACGTGGACATGGGCGACGCTTACACTGGCGATCCGAGTCATTGGGACAGCTCCCAGATCACGGAGAACTGGCTGTTCTGCAAGGAAGAGAACGTCACATGCGGAATTTGTTGGGACCCTTCACTGAAGCTGCTTCGCCCGGAATATCCGCTTGGACTGGAGCATAATCTTGGCCGAATTCCGGCCGGAGATGTCGTGCGGACGAAGGTGACTGTGTTTGCTCTGAATACCTTCGCCAAGTGGTCGGATTTCCGTTCCTTCGCCCGGAAGGAACGGAATCCGGTCGTACCGGTGCTGGACGATCATTTTGAATTAACGCTCGGCGGCGGAAATCCGTTTGCGGCGGGGGCGCTTCATGCAGAACTAATCGAAAGAAAGATGATTCCGCTTGCTGGGAGCCTAGAACTGTATGTGCAAAACGATGGCGGTGCGGAGCGGATAGCGGCTGATATCGAGTTGCAAAGGGAGCAGGATTTACGCTCCGCGGGCTTTGAGCTCTCCCCTGAGGAAATGGAATTGACGGGACACAGCGAATCCGGTAGGAAGATCCGGGTCGTCTATCGCGGAGAGGATCGCGTTCAAGAGCGGTCGGGCGTCTGGTTCCCTCAGACGGAAACAACCGTCGTTTGCGCGATGGAAGAAGGCTCGGCTGGTTCCATTTACACGGTGAGCAACGGAATTCTCTCAATAGCGGCTGCCCCTGAGTTCGGGAGTATCGTTCATTCCCTGAAACACAAAGGAGAAGAATGGCTCGACAGCTCCTATCCGGAAGCGGTCCCGCGTTCCTGGTGGAATCCTTGGCACGGTGGACTCGGCGTGGGAATTCCCGGTCTGGGTGGATTCAGTCGGCAGCAGGAGCCGAGAACTATGGCTTGGGCGGAGCGAATTGATGTTCACGGCAGCGTCTGGAAGGGACTACGGATAACGACTTCCATTGAGAAGCAGGAAGCGAACCGGGGGATCACAATCAATCAGCATTATCTTATGCTGCCCGGTGTCCCTGTGCTCTGTGTACTGCATTCGGTGACCAACGAAAGTGGAGTAGTTCTGCCGCAGTATTCGCTATCGGAGGATAGTTACTTTAAGCCTTCGCCTATCTTTTCCGAAGGATGGATGGAACTCCCCGAGGAAGGCAAGTTCCTTCTTGGTAAGGTGGAGGCTCATCTGGAGTCCAAGGGGCTCTTGCGAATCGGTGCGGATTCACGTAAGGACATGCTGAATATTGTGAATAGTTATCCCAATCAGAGGGCTTCCTCTTATGTGAACAATAAGGTGTTCACTTACGGTGTGAATCACCATCTTCCACTTCTGAATGGAGAAACCGCTTGGACACAGCCGACCTTCTTGATCGTGGGGGAGAACACTCTGAATCTAGAAGATGTACGTGGCCTTCTGAAGCTGACCTTTGCTAGTCCTACTGACGAAAAGGAGAACACTAATGCCAATTATTGATATTCACATTCATCTGTCCGACATCGACAGCTTTCATCAAACAGCGAGGGATCTTTCCAAAGTCGATTACACAGCCGCTGGCCTCAAGGCGGAGTTTGACAAGAACGACGTCGTTCTCGGCATTGGAATGGGGGTTACGGAACAAACGAAGGGAGCCTTTCCCGACTCCACTTCACCCAATCCAATGGGCCTTGACTTGGAAGACAGTGTTCCACCGTTCTTAATGGAATGCGTGGGCATCAATCCGAACATGCTCACAGGGAAGCACGCCCAAGAGGAGCTGGATCGAATCGAATCGCGGCTTCAAGCTCCCGAGGTAGCGGGAATTAAGCTATATGCCGGGTACTATCATCATTACGTCCATGACAAAATCTATACACCGATCTATGAGCTGGCTGCCAAGTACCGCGTGCCCGTGGTCATTCATACAGGCGATACGTACTCGATGAATGGATTACTCAAGTATTCGCATCCTCTTACCGTGGATGAATTAGCTTACCAGCAGCGTGGTGTGAACTTTATGATCTGCCATTTGGGCGATCCCTGGGTGATGGACGCTGCCGAAGTGGTGGCCAAGAATCCGAACGTCTATGCCGATTTGTCCGGCCTCGTTGTCGGTGATCGGCCCCATTTTGAACGGTTCATGAACGAACCTCTGTTCATGGACCATTTTCGCCGGGCGTTGGTATATTCCGATCATTACGAGAAAATGCTGTTCGGAACCGATTGGCCGCTTGCGCCAATCGACCTGTATGCGGAATTCGTACGCCGACTGGTGCCTGAGCAACACCACGAAAAAGTATTTTACGAGAATGCCCTTGGGCTGTTTCCGCGTATCCAACAGCGGATTTCGGCGCTCTAATGACCTGCACGTACTTCCATTGATGGGATGTTCATGGAAACTATTTAGAAACTTCTGCGATTGGATGCAGAAGTTTTTTTGTTTGGCAACATAGGGGGACGCTGTTTTTGTCATAATTGAATTTGTGAAATTGTGAGGAATCCGCCGTCTATCCTTTACTTTGTTCTTACCCATGGGACATGGAATTAAAAATTTTAATTGTCACGATTTCGTGACAATGGTATTATTTCCATATTGGAATACCATTACTTGGAACATAGATGGAGGAATTTATGGGGCATCTATTGTGTTTTCAGGTTATTTTATCGAATGGTGAAAGACTGTGGCCCGCATCTATTTTTCCTGCCCGGGACGAGATCATGCCTTTTCAGGATTTACAGATGGTTCGAAAAATCCTGGAACGAGATGGAAAAGTAATCATTTCTGTTATTTCTTACGATGTTCAAGGGGAAAGGTTGCAAGGCCATAGACAGGTATTTGCGAAAGATGAGCTCTCTATGATTCAAGGTCCCATTCCATCGTTTCCTCCGTATGGCATCAGCGTTAATGAAGTATTCGGTTTATCCGAAGCGGCTCGACTGTGGGGAATCGAAGGCGGGGGAGCGACCATTCGTAAAGCTCTAGAGCGCGGTGAGTTTAGTCCAAGTGAGATTCGTAAATCGGATGGGATATTGCTTGTTACTTTTTCTGGAATGCAACGTAGATATAATGCAGTGATGAAAAACCAGTGGATGGAGATACATACTTATTTCGTTCAAGAAGGAGCGATCCTAGAAGAACCTGAGAACCTTCAGAGATCACATAACAACACATTATCGACCATTGCACGACGCCATCGCAAGGCATCTGAAATCTAATATACCCTCGTTCATTGCTAACTTGTCCTGTAATATTTGCAGAGGAGGATTAATGTTGTCTAGTACAAAAATGATCAAACTAATAGGTCTAATGCTTATCGTAGTTGTAGTTAATATCCTCGTACTCTCACCTGGGTTCATAGGCGTACGGATCGGAACAAGCGCCCTCTCAACAGCAACGGGTGTTACATTACTATTTGCCAGCGCATGGGTACTCGTATACGGAATCTATCATTTACTGTTCAAGAAACCCGTCATGATTCCTGTGAAAGAAATCAAAACGTACGAAGAATATGTCGAAAATCTATCTCAATATCGACATGTAAAAGGAATCGAAAGTGATATAAGTTTGGCCTTAGAACAAATGGAGCGAATGCAGAAGAGGAAAAGTACCCTGATCCATGTTCTGAAGCAGCGATTTGAAGAAACAGAGATGAGTTTTAAGAAGTTTGCGTCCGTATCCCAAGAAGTTGAGAATCTATTCTACCTGAACATTAGGAATATATTGAACATTCTTCTTGTCTTTGACGAATCCGAATTCAATAAAATTATTAATCGCAAGTCATCCGGTTTTTCCACAGAACTTCTCCAGAAAAAAGCAAACGTATATCATGATTACCTCTCATCCATGAAAAGCTCACTTTCCAATAATGAGGAAATTCTATTAAAGTTCGATCGACTTCTATTAGAGATATCCAGCTTAGACAATATTGAACCCGGAGACATTGAACAACTGTCTTGCATGCAGGAGTTAGACGCATTAATCAAGCAAACAAAATACTATAAATAGTGTGAGGTGCAGCGAATGACTGGAAAGAAAAAATTTCTAGTATCAGTCTTAATGGTAGTTGTCGTATTTATCCTTGTCTATCTTGGAGTGAACTTTACCTCGAACCTGGGGAAAACGAAATCGCAGGTTACTTCTGAAGACGCAGGGAAGCAGCTTAACAAGCTTTACTCCAATATTTCCGTGACGACCGAAACACCTGTGAAAGGTCAAATCGATATTAATCCAGCTGATGTTGGAGAGACACTGCCGGATATTTCGAAGTTCCCTATCACAGTGAATAACACGACCAAAAATTTTGTGGAGATATTCTCTTCACCCGAGAAGTCCGGAACTGGAATGGATGGATGGCTAGCGGATGTTGCAACAGAGTTTAATAACGCGAAGATCCAAGTGAACGGGAAGCCTGCTTCTGTCAAGATTCGTAATATTGCCTCCGGTACGGCTGTTGACTATATTAAATCCGGCAAATATATACCTGATGCGTATACCCCTTCGAATGAGTTATGGGGCGAAATGGTTAAGGCTAGCGGAGTTAAAACACAACTTATATCCGAGCGGCTCGTAGGAAACGTTCCTGGTATTGTTATTTCAAAAGCCAAACATGATGCTCTTGTAGCATCTTATGGTTCTGTGAATGTCAAAACAGTTACGGAAGCGATCGCAAATAATGAGTTCAGCATGGGCTATACAGATCCTTTTGCAAGCTCAACAGGCTTAAACTTTCTTGTAACAGCGCTCAATACGTTTGACAGCTCGAATATCCTTAGTGATAAAGCCGTCCAAGGATTTGAGAAATTCCAAGAGAACGTTCCTTTTCTTGCTTCGACAACCATTCAAATGCGCGACGCTGCGAAATCGGGTATGCTGGATGGCTTTGTGCTGGAATATCAAACCTATCTCAACACAGATGATTTAAAAAGCGGGTACGTATTTACACCCTTTGGTATAAGACACGACAGTCCACTGTACGCGCTTGGTGATCTCCCGAAGGACAAATTAGATGTGATTAAGAAATTTGCTGAATTTGTGACGCAAGATAAATATCAAAAAATGGCTCAAGAAAAAGGATTTAATGAGCTAAACGATTATAAATCAGAACTTGCTGTCATAGAAGGTGGCCTCATTTCATCCGCACAAAAAATATGGAAAGAAAAGAAAAATGGAAGTAAACCGATTGCAGCTGTTTTTGTAACAGATGTATCAGGCAGTATGGCCGGTGAACCCATTAATCGATTAAAGGAATCGCTTCTAAAAGGACAAAAATATTTGGGGAAAGACAATAGCATCGGTCTTGTTTCTTACTCCAATGATGTAACCATTAATTTGCCGATTCAAAAGTACGACACGACGCAGCAATCCATGTTCGTTGGTGCGGTGAATAGCCTACAAGCGGACGGAGGTACGGCTACATTTGATGGAATTATTGTTGCATTAAAAATGCTTGAAGATGAGAAAGCCGTCAATCCATCGATGAAGCCGATGATATTCGTGCTAAGTGATGGCGAGACCAATCGAGGACACTCCCTCAAAGATATCAAGGATCTTGTTGCAACCTACAAAGTTCCGATATACACCATCGGTTATAATGCAGATATTCAAGCGTTGCAGAACATCTCGAGTATTAATGAAGCAGCAAGTATTAATGCAGATACAGATGATGTTGTCTATAAAATTGCGAACCTGTTTAACGTTCAAATGTAACTCTAATCTAAAGGAGGATCCCTATGTCATTTTCGATGGAAGTTGTGAGTCCGGAAGAAATTCAAGCAGCTATTGAGCAAGAGGTTAAACCCGTTCCCGAAGAGGTGGCTAAACTTCAAGCGTTAGCTGAATCCAATGTCGCCTCAATCATGAATCTAGATCTAGATTCGCTGGAGAAGCGGAAAGAAATCCTGCAATCGATTGACAGTTTCGGCATGAATACCATGAGAACTTCCTCAGGTAAAAACAATTTACTGCAGGTTTCAGTAGGTAACCTTTCCAAAACCGGAGATGAGGGCGGTCAAGTAGCGAAGGGCTTAACTGAATTGCATATACAATTAAAGGATCTGGACCCAAGCGTCATCGATTTTACGAAAACAGGATTGTTAGGTAAATTATTCAATCCATTACGCGCTTATTTCTTGAAATATCAGAAAGCTGACTCGATGATTGCGGATATTGTTGTCTCCCTAGATAAAGGGAAAACAACCCTGAAGAATGACAATACGACGCTCGAGATTGAACAACAAGCGCTGCGCGATTTGACCAAAAAGCTACAAAAGGAAATCGAGCTTGGTACATTGATGGACACATCCATTGAATCGCAGATCGAAGCTGCCAAGGCTCGCAATGAAGATCCAGATAAAATTCGCTTCATTACCGAAGAGGTCCTATTCCCACTTCGTCAACGGGTGATGGATATGCAACAAATGATGGTCGTCAACCAACAGGGAATTATGGCGATTGAAGTGGTCTCCCGCAACAACAAAGAATTGATTCGAGGCGTGGACAGAGCTAAAAACGTGACAATTTCAGCCTTAAAAATTTCTGTAACGGTGGCTAGTGCACTGTACAATCAAAAGATTGTATTGAAAAAAATTGAACTTTTAAACCAAACGACGAATGAGTTCATCTCTGGAACTTCCAGGATGTTGAAAGATCAAGGAATTCAAATTCATAAGCAATCTCTCCAAGCCAACATCTCCGTAGAGACCTTAAAACAAGCGTTTACCGATGTATTATCCGCACTAGATTCAATCAGTACCTACAAACAGGAAGCACTTCCTAAGATGCGAGAAACGATCGACCAGTTCCGGGAACTAGCGGATAATGGTGAACAGCAAATCCAACGTTTAGAAAAGGGACATAAACTGGGATTGTGATTATCTATTTACAACACCTTATTGAACGAACAAAAGACTGCCTACTGGCAGTCTTTTGTTCGTTCTCCCTTGCTTCAACATGCGTACAATCAGGTTAACTAGTTCTTCCTGAATCTGAATCTTGTCGAATTTCTCGAAAAAGGTAGTGAATCAATTCAACTTGCCACTGATAACGTAGAATACGCATCAAATTAACTTTGTATATTTGATGAGATTACACAAATAATAATACCAATAGTTGATTGTCATGCATAACAGAAGAAGTTATAGGCAATGGAAGTTTGGTGCAAACCACTTTGCGTGCATTATATGTGATAAGCAAAGAGGCTTTTAAAGGAATCGTTCTTTTAAAGGTCTCTTTTTTGCCAATTATTACTTGGAGGTGCCTTCATGGAGAAAATTTCTATAAAAACCGACATTTATCTAGGAGAGGGCGCGATGAATCGCCTGACGGTTTGGAAGAATAAACGGATTTTTATCGTCACTGATCCGTTCATGATCAAGTCTGGGATGATAAACATGCTGTTTGAACGGCTGCATGAAAGCAACGAACAATACATCTTTAGCAATATCGTGCCTGATCCGCCGCTTGAGATTGTGACAGAAGGCGTAGAGGCGCTTGGATCGTTCCAAGCTGATCTGATAATCGCGATTGGCGGAGGATCAGCAATCGATGCGGCCAAGGCGATGAAGTTTTTTGCGAAAAAAATATTGGCTCAGCACGATATTCCGTTCGTGGCTATTCCGACAACGAGCGGAACGGGATCAGAAGTCACGTCTTTCTCCGTTATCAGCGACAAGAACAAGAACGTCAAATACCCGATTGTGTCCGATGAAATGCTGCCGGAAGAAGCGATACTGGATCCAGTATTAGTGAAAAGTGTGCCGGACTTCATTACCGCTGATACGGGAATGGACGTTTTGACCCACGCGATTGAAGCATATGTATCGACGAAAGCGAACGATATTTCCGATGCTTTGGCGGAGAAGGCGATAAAGCTGGTATTTGCTTATTTGCCAAGAGCCTATAAGGATGGAAACAATTTGGAGGCGCGCGAGAAAATGCATAACGCTTCATGCTTGGCGGGAATGGCGTTCAACATTACTTCACTTGGACTAAATCACGGTATAGCGCATGTGGCCGGAGCGAAATTCAAGATTGCGCATGGGCGGATGAATTCGTTGTTGCTGCCTCATGTAATTGAATTCAATGCCGATTACAAGCCGGGTTACAGCAAAGAGGGGAGTAATGAAACTGCTGACAGATATGCTGAGATCGCCAAGATGTTGGGTCTGTCGGCTTCGAACACCAAGAGTGGCGTGCGCAGTCTTGTGCAGGCGATCAAGCATTTGCAGAAACAATTAGAAATGCCGCAAACGCTGCAAGAATGTAACGTGAAGTTGAGCGTACTGGAAGAAAGGAAAGAAGAGATTGCCGAAAGTGCTCTGAAAGATGGTTGCACGGTTACCAATCCACGTGTTCCCTCTGCTAAGGATGTCGTTGGCATATTGAACAAAATGTTTCAGACCTAAAGTTCAATTCAATAAAAGAAACAAAGAGATGGGATGATGGTATGAACGAACAACATAACGAAAAACAACGAGTAATTCAAGAATATGTTCCTGGGAAACAGGTAACACTAGCTCATATAATTGCGAATCCTAACCCGGAAATATACAAGAAGCTGGGACTGGGAAACGATGTGCAAGCTTCTATCGGCATTATGACTATTACGCCGAGTGAAGCATCTATCATTTCGGCCGACATAGCAACTAAAGCAGCTGGCGTGCAGATTGGCTTCGTTGATCGATTCAGCGGCTCGCTAGTCATAACAGGTGATGTATCCTCCGTAGATTCTGCCATAAATGAAGTGCTGCTTGGCTTGCAGAACATTCTCGGATTTTCAGCTGCGAAGATAACGAGAACATAGGAGACGGTGTTATGAGGAAAATTATTTTTGCTGGAAGCACCGGATCAGGCAAGACGACATTGTGTCAGCGACTGCATGGTCAGGAGATGGCCTATAAGAAAACGCAAGCCATCGAAAATTTTGAACAAGCTATCGATACGCCGGGAGAATGTCTAGAGAACAGGTATTTATATAAAATGCTTCTTGTTTCTAGCGTTGATGCCGATGTGATCGGACTTGTACAAGACTGCACAAAGGAAGAAAGCTATTTCCCGCCAGGCTTTGCAACGATGTTCGCTAAACCGGTCATCGGAATTGTAACCAAGGTTGAGCTGGCTCAGTCAGATGAGGACATCACGAAAGCGCGTGATTATCTGCAAGCGGCAGGAGTGGAACGGATTTTCGAGGTTTCGTCCATGGAAAATGTAGGCATGGAAGAACTGCAAGCTTATTTGAAAACGTAAGAAGCTCCTCCAGGCATTCCAAGCCAAAGAAGATTCGCAGCATACAAGTAAATCTAGACAGACTACGAGGTGTATGCAATTGAATGGAAAAATTGTAATAGTCGACGATGAACCTATTACAAGAATGGATATTCATGGGATGTTGAAAGAGGCGAACTACAATGTGGTAGGTGAAGCTTCTGATGGTTTTGAGGCCATTGAGTTATGCAAAATACATCAACCTGATCTGGTCATTATGGATGTTCAAATGCCAATCCTGGATGGGTTAAAGGCGAGTAAAAGAATCATAGCGGATCGACTGACAGGTGGAGTTATTCTCTTGACTGCCTTCAGTGATAAAAAAACGGTTGAAAAAGCATCGGCTATTGGTGTACTTGGTTATATTGTAAAACCGCTTGATGAAAAATCGTTCATTCCGACGCTGAAAGTAACGATTGCGAGAGGCAAGGAAATACGCAAGCTGGAACATGATTTGTCGAAGCTGTCGGAAAAGATGGAAGAGCGGAAAGCGGTGGAGATGGCGAAAGGGATCCTGATGAAGGAAAGCGGTTGTACCGAAGAGGAGGCCTATCAAATCTTGCGCAAACTCAGTATGGATCGACGGTGTCCGATGAAGGAAATTGCCACAACGATCGTCATTTCCTATGAATGATTTCAAGGAAGAAATCGCGTATCTCTGTAAACGTCGTACGGGATTGAGCGACGCTGACATCGTCCGGATTACAGAAATGGCCGAGTCGTTCGAAATGTCCGCTGAGCAGGATGATGGATTCATCGACGTTTTGTCCTGCGTGGAGAATGAGGCAATTGTAGTGTACCCTAATCGTTCGGACACGGGCAACTCACTGTACGAGCGCTCGATTGTAAGCGAGAGTGCGCTGCGCGAGAACGAATATGGTGTCCTGCATTCGATCATTGATCAGCTGGAGGATGCCGTTCTTATATTTGACAAAGACGGCTTTGTAAAGCTCAAGAACTTAAAGGCAGACGTATATTACCGGCGGCTAGGCTATTTGGAGGACATTCAGGAATTGCATTATGACCATTTGTCTCTGGATCAAACGACCTTTTCGGGTGTTATGAAGGAATATTATTCTTCTCCTTCCAGTCCGATAGCTAAAGTTGTGAAGATAGCAAGCTGCTATTATCAGGTGAAGAGGATTTTTATTGTGGAGAGGGATTTCCTTGTTTGCGTCATCATACATGATGTAACGGAAATTAAAGAAAAGGAAGCACAGATCATTTCCAACTCGGCAGCAATTCGTGAAATTCACCACCGGGTTAAAAACAATTTGCAGACAGTCGCATCATTACTCCGTATACAAGGGCGGCAGAGCGAAAACCTGGAAGTAAAAAGATACTTAAACGATAGCGTCAGCAGAGTGCTTGCCATTGCGACAACCCATGAGCTGTTATCAAAGGAGATCGAATCGCATGTTGATTTGCTTGACATACTTCAGCTGGTTTCTGCCAATATACAACGTTGCTTTGTAGATTATAAAAATATCCATATCGAGATAACAGCAGAGCAAAGCATCTACTTAGATAGCGATCGGTCCGCAGCGATTGCATTGATCGTCAACGAACTTTTGCAAAATAGCTGCGAACATGCATTTGAAGATGGTATGGATGGCATGATTACTGTAAATGCACAAATGGAAGGCGATTTGGTCACCATGAAAGTGGCAGATAACGGGAATGGATTTTCCACTAGCGATGGTTCATACAAGAGCTTGGGGTTGTCCATTGTTCACAGCTATGTGAAGGACAAGCTAAAAGGAAAGCTAGTCATTACGTCGAGTGGTGATGGGACGACTGTTGCGTTCGCTTTTAAAAAATGAATAGTCAGGCTACAAAGTCGTAGTCGTATAAGCAATGAGGCTTAGGTTATAAATTCCCGCTATTAGTGAGTTGGAATAACTTTAGGCCTCTTTGTTTGTATGTATGTGAAACCAAGAGATGGAGGTGAGAGAGTGAGCGAACAATTGTTGAGCGTAGGGATCGATATGGGGACATCAACGACACAGCTTGTGCTGTCGAAGCTGCATATTCAGAACCTGGCATCCTCTTTTTCGGTTCCCCGCCTAGTTATTACGGATAAGGAAGTGGTTTATCGGAGCGATATTTGTTTTACGCCCGTGCTGGCGGATAACCGAATTGATGTGAAGCAAATTCAGGAGTTCGTACATGAGCAGTACCGTAAAGCTGGCATTCGCAAAGAAGAGATTCAGACTGGTGCTGTCATTATAACTGGTGAGACTGCCCGTAAAGAAAACGCCAACGAAGTGCTGCTGTCGTTAAGCGGCTTTGCCGGAGATTTCGTGGTCGCTACCGCAGGCCCGGACTTGGAAAGCATCATTGCCGCTAAAGGGGCGGGTGCACATACATACTCCAAGGAGCATTCCACTTCTATCGTTAATATCGATATTGGCGGAGGCACTAGCAATCTGGCGCTATTCTATGGTGGCGAGCTGCTGGACACGGGATGTCTCGATATTGGCGGGCGTTTGATTAGAGTCAATCCAGAGACGCACGAGATTACTTATATCGCACCCAAGATCAAATTGCTTGCGGAGCGAAGGGGAATACAGTTGACCCTTGGCCAGCAGGCGACAACAACCGTTCTGGCGCCGATAATCGGGGAGATGGTCAAGCTGCTCGAAGAAAGTGTCGGCCTGCGGCCGCCAGACGACTTCTACGACACTATCCTTACGAACAAAGGGTTGAAGCTGGATCGGAATATTCCATGCATCTCCTTCTCGGGCGGGGTAGCTGACTGCATCTATCAGGAAGTGGAGGGCGACGTGTTTCAGTATGGGGATATTGGGATCCTGTTCGGCAGGGCAATCGCCGATTCCCTTCTTACTCAGCGGATGACTGTTGCCAGACCAGTCGAGACGATCCGCGCCACTGTCGTGGGCGCTGGTTCACATACGACCGAGATTAGCGGCAGCACAATTACTTATACGGAAGAGAGCTTTCCGATTAAGAATATTCCGATTCTGAAGCTCGCAGCTATTGATGAATCGGGAAACGCTGAGGTACTGAAGCGAGCCATTTCCGACAAATTGAATTGGTTCAAGCTGAACAATGATCTGCAGCGAGTCGCCATTGCGCTGGAAGGAAAGAACAATCCAAGCTTTCTGGACGTTCAGAAGTATGCCAATGGATTGCATCAAGGAATGGCAGAGCTTCTCGAAAGTGAGTACCCGCTTATTGTAATAGTCCATCACGATATGGCGAAGGTGCTTGGTCAGACACTTTATGCCCTGCTTGGTTACAAGAAGGATGTCGTATGTATCGACAGCATTCAAGTTGATAACGGAGACTATATTGACATTGGCAAGCCGATCGCAGGCGGCAAAGTATTGCCCGTCGTCGTAAAGACTCTCGTGTTTAACTAACCTAAGTAGAATTTGGAAGGAGGATCTTTTGTGATTTTGAAAACTAAATTGTTTGGTCATATTTATCAATTCAAAACACTTATGGATGTCATGGCAAAAGCAAATGAGGAAAAATCGGGTGATAAGCTTGCCGGGCTAGGAGCTGAATCGGCAGAAGAGCGTGTTGCAGCGAAGGTAGTGCTATCCCAAATTAAGTTGTCGGACCTTCGCAACAATCCCGCGGTTCCCTATGAACAGGATGAGGTTACCCGAATTATTCAAGATCAAATCAATGAACGCATTTACAGCGAAATTCAGAACTGGACCGTGGAAGAATTGCGGGAATGGATTTTAAACGATAACACGACGGAAGCTGACATCAAGCGTGTATCACGTGGACTTACAGCCGAGATGGTAGCAGCAGTTACCAAAATTATGTCCAACCTTGATCTGATATACGGAGCCAAAAAAATTCGGGTTACGGCTCACGCCAATACGACGATTGGACGTTCAGGTACTTTGTCTGCTCGTCTGCAGCCGAATCACCCTACTGATGATACCGATGGCATTATGGCTTCCTTAATGGAAGGTTTGACCTTTGGTATCGGTGATGCGGTACTTGGCCTTAACCCGGTGGATGACTCCGTGGAGAGCGTCATGCGCAACTTGAAGCGTTTTGAAGAATTCAGGCAAAAGTGGGATATTCCTACGCAAACATGCATACTGGCACACGTAACGACTCAGATGGAGGCTGTAAGGCGCGGCGCACCAACAGGCCTCATCTTCCAATCGATTGCAGGCTCGGAGAAGGGCAATACAGCATTTGGTTTCAACGCAGCAACGATTGATGAAGCACAGCAACTTGTTATGCAACATGGACAGGTGACAGGTCCGAATGTGATGTATTTTGAGACGGGACAAGGTTCTGAGCTGTCTTCCGAAGCCCATCATGGGGTCGATCAAGTGACGATGGAAGCGCGATGCTATGGCTTTGCCAAAAAATATAACCCGTTTCTCGTCAACACTGTGGTCGGTTTTATCGGTCCCGAATTTTTATACGACGCGAAGCAGGTCATCCGTGCTGGTCTGGAAGATCACTTCATGGGCAAACTGAGTGGCATTTCGATGGGTTGCGACGCATGTTATACGAACCATATGAAGGCGGATCAGAACGATCTTGAAAATCTGGCTGTCCTATTGTCAACGGCGGGCTGCAATTTCTTCATGGGTATCCCGCATGGCGACGATGTCATGCTGAACTATCAGACAACCGGTTATCACGAGACTGCAACATTACGTGAACTGCTTGGGCTGCGTCCGATCCGTGAGTTTGAGCAATGGATGGAGAAGATGGGTTTTATCGAAAACGGCAAGCTGACTAAAAAAGCCGGAGACGCATCTGTGTTTCTTAAGTAGGAAAGGAGGAAGCTCTTATGAATGAAAAAGATCTGAAGTCGATGATTGAATCGATTCTGATGGAAATGGTAGGAGACAAGTCGGAGGGAGCCGCCAAGTCTGCCAATACAAAAGCTCCTGCCCAACAGGCCGTGGTCAGCCCGGTCTCTTCTGGACAATTGCAAAACAAAACAGCTGTAGAAGTGCAAGTAGACAGCGGAGAATGTCTGGACGATATTACGGAAATCAACCTTCGGAAGCTGCTTCTGGTACCAGAGCCAGCTGATCGGGAGGGATACCTCAAGATGAAAGAAAAAACACCCGCACGCCTTGGAGTTTGGCGTGCAGGCCCGCGCTATATGACGCTTACGTCTTTACGATTCCGTGCTGACCATGCCGCCGCCCAAGACGCTGTGTTTTCCTACGTGTCCGAGGATTTTGTGAAAGAAATGAACCTTATAGCGGTTGAAACACTGTGCCGGGACAAGGATGAGTATATTACTCGTCCGGATCTGGGCCGTCAGTTCTCTACAGAGACACTTGCCTATATTAGGCAGAATACAGCCCAACAGGCCAAGGTACAGTTAATGGTCGGAGACGGTCTGAGTTCGGCAGCGATTGAAGCGAACTTGCGTGACATTGTACCTGCCATCGCGCAGGGACTCAAGATGTATGGCATCGAAGTCGGCGACATTCTGTTCGTCAAGCACTGCCGAGTTCCTTCCATGGACGTAATTGGAGAAGCCACCGGAGCGGATGTGGTTTGTCTACTCGTCGGCGAGCGACCGGGACTCGTAACGGCTGAATCGATGAGTGCATACATCGCTTATAGACCGACAATAGGCATGCCAGAAGCGAGACGCACTGTAATCTCGAACATTCACTCGGGAGGTACTCCAGCGGTAGAAGCGGGGGCGCATATCGCCGAATTGATTAAGACGATGATAGACAGACAAGCTTCGGGTATTGATTTGAAAATATAGCAATGCAAGGAGGCTCGTATGAGAAACGAACCCATTCATGCAAAAGTGTTGGGCTTAAAGCTCATTTCTAACGTAAGTCCTGATATGGCTAACAAACTGGAACTGAAATCTCACCACAAAAGTCTAGGGATCATTACTGCTGATATTGACGATGTCACTTATGCAGCGCTAGACGAAGCAACTAAAGCAGCTGATGTGGAGGTTGCATATGCAAGAAGCATGTATGCCGGCTCGGCCAATGCTTCCACCAAGCTGGTGGGCGAGGTCATCGGCATTCTGGCAGGTCCAAGCCCGGCAGAAGTACGCAGCGGCTTGAACGCTGCCGTTGAATTTATCGAGAACGGAGCTCATTTTCTCAGCGCGAATGATGATAACAGCATCCCTTATTTTGCCCATCTAGTCTCCCGTACAGGAACATATTTGTCCCAGACCGCCAACATTAAAGAAGGCGAAGCGCTGGCGTATTTGATCGCGCCTCCGATGGAAGCGATGTTTGCGCTCGATGCGGCGCTAAAGGCAGCCGATGTGTCGATTGCTACCTTCTTCGGGCCGCCTTCCGAGACTAACTTCGGCGGTGCTCTGCTGACGGGCAGCCAATCTGCTTGCAAGGCAGCATGTGACGCTTTTGCAGCATCGGTACAATTCGTCGCAGACAACCCGACGAGTTATTAAGGATAGCTGCCAATGAGATATAACGCGTTAGGCCTAATAGAAGTAAAAGGGTATTTGGGAGCAGTCGCAGCTGCGGATGCAGCTTTGAAAGCAGCAGGTGTCAACTGCATCGGTTTGGAAGTCATCAAGGGCGGTTTGGTGACAGTCAAGCTGAGTGGTGAGGTCGGTGCCGTGCAGGCTGCGGTGGAAGCGGGAGCAGAGATAGCTACTCAATTGGATGTGCTCCTGACAAGGCATGTCATTCCTAGGTTGCATGAGGAAACAGTCGCTTTGGTTGCAAGTCCGGTTAATGCAAGCGCGAGCAAGGAGCAGCTTGCTGAAGGCACAGCGGACCCACTAGCCGCTGATGTAAAGCTGGCAGCCGTTGCGGCTACCTTGGAAGCTGGTGAAATCAAGCCCGATGCTGATGCAGGTAAGGCGATCACCGATACGATCAAGCAGGCAGCCGATACAAGCAAGCCTTCCGGCCGTACAGGCAACATGCATGGACCTGAGGCCGATACTGTTGTGGCTCTTGAGCAAGCAAAGACTCGGCCGGCAAGCCGGGGTAAGGCGAAGGATTCACGCCTTGAGTCAGCACCTGCAGTAAAGCGGGGCAAGAATACGAAGAAGGCCAGTTCGTAATAATAATACCAATGGAGAGAAGGAATGTTGATGGAAACATTGGATAAAGACCTAAGATCCATTCAAGAAGCTCGCAACCTGATTAAGAAGGCAAAAGAGGCGCAAGCTAAGCTGGCTGTAATGACACAGGAACAGATTGATGCCATCGTAAAAGCGATTGCCGATGCGGGCTACAAACACCGTGAGAAATTGGCGAAAATGGCAAATGAAGAAACCGGCTTTGGTCGCTGGCAGGACAAGATCGTCAAGAACACATTTGCATCCAAGAATGTGTATGAGTCGATTAAAAATTTGAAAACTGTTGGCATACTAATGGATGACAAGACGAACAAAGTAATGCAAGTGGCTGTACCAGTCGGCGTAGTAGCAGGATTGATTCCATCTACTAATCCGACATCGACTGTAATTTATAAAGCGTTGATTGCCATAAAAGCTGCCAACAGCATCGTGTTCTCACCTCATCCAAATGCATTAAGGTGCATCATGGAGACTGTTCGTGTTGTCAACGAAGCCGCTATCGCTGCAGGCTGCCCAGATGGAGCCATTAGTGTTATGAGTGCACCATCGATTCAGGGAACAGACACATTGATGAAGCATAACGATGTAAACTTGATACTCGCTACTGGCGGAACTGCTATGGTTAAAGCAGCTTATTCATCCGGCACACCAGCTATCGGTGTCGGCCCGGGCAATGGTCCGGCTTTCATCGAGAAGAGCGCCAATATTCAGCTTGCGGTCAAACGCATCTTGGACTCCAAGACATTCGACAACGGTACGATCTGCGCGTCCGAACAATCGATCATTGTGGAAACTTGCAGTAAAGAAGCGGTTATGGCTGAGCTCAAGAAGCAAGGTGCTTATTTCCTTTCCACTCATGAAGCAGAAAAACTAAGCAAATTTATTATGCGGCCCAATGGCACAATGAACCCGCAGATTGTCGGCAGAAGCGTAGAATATATCGCCAAGCTGGCTGACCTGCAAGTTCCGGCTGGAACGCGCGTGCTGATAGCCGAAGAAACTCGTGTTGGAAATAATGTTCCTTATTCCCGCGAAAAGCTGGGTCCAATCTTGGCTTTCTATACGGAAGACAATTGGGATTCGGCATGTGAACGCTGCATCGAGATATTAAACCTGGAAGGCGCAGGACATACTATGATGATTCACTCGGAGAATGAGGAAATCGTTCGTGAATTTGCTCTAAAGAAGCCAGTGTCCCGATTATTAGTTAATACGCCAGGCGCACTTGGCGGCATCGGCGCAACTACTGCACTTTCTCCGGCACTCACGCTAGGCTGCGGGGCGGTAGGGGGCGGCTCGACATCTGATAACATTAGCCCGCTTAATCTGCTCAACATCCGCAGAATGGCTTACGGGGTAAAGGAATTGGAAGATTTGATGGAGCCAGTACCGCAAATGCAATCTGAAGAGGCTGCTATAAATCTTGTCAATAAAGAGCAATTGATTGACCTAATTGTAAAACGGATATTGGCGGAAAATGCAAGTACAGGTTCAAATTGTTCGATTGTACGTTAATCCACAAAACAACATACATCAAGGAGGAAATTTATTATGGCAAGCACAAACGCATTGGGAATGGTAGAAACAAAAGGTTTGGTTGGAGCAATCGAAGCAGCGGATGCAATGGTTAAAGCTGCAAACGTAACATTGATTGGTAAAGAGCAAATCGGCGCAGGTCTTGTGACAGTTATGGTTCGTGGCGACGTAGGTGCTGTTAAAGCAGCAACAGATGCGGGTGCTGCAGCGGCAGAACGTGTAGGTGAATTGTTGTCCGTACATGTTATTCCAAGACCACATTCTGAAGTGGACGCAATCTTGCCTAAGACGAAAACAGTGGAACAATAACGAATTTCGGACAGGCCTGACGATTATGACGGATGCGGATGCTCGCGTCCGTCTACCCGCCTGTCGCAATCCTATCGCCAAGCGGCCCCTGATGCCCGAGTGTAAAAGGATGTGAAAATATGGCTGTTATTACAGAAAGCGAACTGCGCAAGCACTTTCGAAATCAGAATTTGCAAGATGTTGCCGTATACGAGGCTGCAGTTGGAACGATTTTAACACCTTCCGCCAAAAGTTTTTTGACAGATCATCAGATTGAACTTCGTTATGTCGGAGTCACTGAGACCGAAGCCTCGGCACCCAAGAAGGAAGTCAGGCTGCAAATTACTAAAAAACTGGACAGTCTACAAAACCCGGCAGAAGGAAAAAAACGTTTTCGTACGCTGTATGGCGGCTTTTTGGAAACAAAGCCAGAGCACATGACTCATCTGTATGGAAATATGCTTGTATTTAAAGATCATCCTCGGATCGTATTCCGTGGCAAGTTAGATTCTTTGGAAACGAAAATTCTGGAATCCCAAATTAGCTGCTTCAAGCTTAACATGACCAAGCTGGTCGATGATTTGGAAGAGATCTTACTATTTGTACGGCAAATTGTACGATGTGAAGTACTTAGTGAAAGTATAGACGAGTTTCATTTACTTGGGATGTCAGCCAAGGAATTGCGTGAACAGTCCCATTTTCCCAAGAAATACTTTGGATTAGAACATTTCCAACCCAGCTATGATATGGGCGAAGCGGTTGTTGTCATAAATGCGTTGCGCACATTGACGAGGGAGACGGAACTGCAGGCTTACCAGGCTTTCAAAAACGAACACGGGTCCGTAGAGCGCGAAGATATCATCCGGACATTGAACCGGCTGTCTTCGTTATTCTGGATCATGATGTTCCGAATTCGCGTAGGACAGTACGACTGATGAGGTGTGAATGGTGAATAATCAACTGGTAGAAGATATTGTGAAAGAAGTAATCAAGAGAGTACAGGAACAAACCTTTATCGAAATCGAAGCATCGGGCAAGCATGTTCATTTGAACCGGGAAGCGATAGATGAGCTTTTCGGAAAAGGCTATCAATTGACGAAAGCACGCGACCTGTCCCAACCTGGACAATATGCTTGCAAAGAGCGTGTTACGCTAATTGGACCTAGAGGCGCTTTGTACAATGTCGTCGTGCTCGGTCCGGAACGTAAAGAATCACAGGTAGAAGTATCGCAAACAGATGCTGTCGTATTGGGCCTGTCTGTTCCCGTTAAAGAAAGCGGGAAATTAGAAGACACCCCGAGCATTATAATCGCTTCAGGCAGCAATATGATTAGACTCCACCAAGGTTTAATTGCAGCCCAGCGTCATATTCACGTGAAAGCGGAAGAAGCCGAGAAATACAACGTGAAGAACGGCGAAATCGTACAGGTTAAAGTGTATGGCAAGCGTCCTCTCATATTTGACGACGTGCTGATACGAGTGAGTTCCAACTACGAAACATATATGCATATTGACTACGACGAAGCGAATGCATGCGGATTCACGAAAGGCACGAAGGGTCAGATTTTAAAGAAAGGCAACTAGGACCAGGAGTGTGTGTACAAATGAACATTCAAGCTCTGGATCGGACAGCACTCATTGAAGCGGTAGCGGCCGAAGTGATAAAGAGGCTGCAGCGGGCACAGACGACTGAGTCGATTGCGATCAGTAAAAAAGCGATCCTTCTGTCTACAGAGCCTGTTCCTGTGCTGGAGAGAATTCTGAATCCATACTACGAGGTGCGCTATTACGACGAATCGGTCAGAGATTGCGATCTGCTACTTATTCCGAAGATGTGCATTGGGCTGCTGTCTTATTTAGCTAATGGCATAAGCGCAAGTGCACGTGAACGTTTTGTACTGACTATGCTGCTAAAAGGGAAAAGGGTTGTTGTTCTGGAGGAAGGGCTGCTTTACAGGAAATATAAGCAAACATCTCCTGTTATGCTGTACAAGCTGTATGACGGCTCTGCAAATAAACTCCAAAGCTATGGTATTAAGATAGCACGGGAATCGGACCTGCTGAGTGCTTGTCTGGAAGATGAACGATTAGCAGAGAATCAAGAAGAAGTACACAGCGAGGATACCCGCGTTGACATAATTCCCCAATTGGAAATATTAACAAGCAAAGTTATTACCGAAGCTGATGTGAAAAAATACCGTCTTCAAAACGTGAAAGAGATCGTAGTTGGCCGGCACAGTATTATTACACCGCTGGCGCAAGACTATTTGCATACGCATCAGATGCGTGTACGTAGAAGGTAATGGGTGAGGTGAAACGATGATTGTAGGAGAAGTTGTGGGTAGTTTATGGGCTACCCGAAAAGATAAGAAGCTGAATGGACTGACTTTCCTTGTAATCAAGCCGATTTCCTATGGTAATCCGGTTCAGCACGATTATTTCGTAGCAGCAGATAATGCGGGCGCAGGCATCGGCGACACCGTGCTAGTTACGAGAGGAGGCGCTGCCAGAACCTCGCTAGCTGCCGCAGACGTGCCAGTTGATGCGGTCATCGTAGGCATCGTCGATTCGCTGGAGCTTGCTCATAAATGAAATGCGGCTTGTATTAACAGTTCTAATAAGAATGGAGGACAACAATCATGGAAATTAATGAAATCATTATTTACTTAATGGTTTTTTTCATGATTCTCGGTGCGCTAGACAAAAGTATCGGGAGTAAGTTTGGGTTAGGTCAGCAATTTGAAGAAGGTATTATGGCAATGGGAGCTTTAACACTGGCGATGGTAGGGATCATATCACTGTCCCCTGTTTTGGCCAAACTGTTAAGCCCGATTGTCGTACCGCTATATACCGCGCTCGGCGCAGATCCCTCGATGTTTGCGACTACGCTGTTAGCAAATGACATGGGCGGTTTTTCACTCGCTCTTGAACTGGCGAAGGATCCACAGGCGGGCCTGTTTGCCGGAGCTATTTTGGGTGCAATGCTCGGACCGACGATCGTGTTTATCATTCCGGTTGCGCTTGGCATAATCAGAAAGGAAGATCAGAAGTTCTTGGCTACCGGTGTACTGGCTGGTATCGTTACGATTCCGCTTGGCTGCTTGGTAGGGGGGCTTGTTGCCGGTTTCTCCATCGGCATGATTCTATCCAACCTGGTTCCAATCATCCTATTCGCAGTATTAATCGTACTTGGTCTTTGGAAAATTCCTGACGGTATGATTAAGGGCTTCACCATTTTCGGACAATTCATCGTCATTGTGGCAACATTAGGACTTGCAGCCGCCATTGTACAGCAGCTAACAGGGATCACAATCATTCCTGGCCTTGCTCCTATTGGAGAAGGTATCGAGATCGTAGGTGATATTGCGATTGTACTGGCAGGCGCCTTTACGATGGTATTTGTTATTACAAAGGTGTTCAATAAGCCGTTAATGAAAATGGGTAAGATGTTAGGCATGAACGAGGTTGCGGCAGCGGGTATGGTAGCAACGCTCGCCAACGTCATCCCGATGTTTAACATGATGAAGGATATGGATGCCCGGGGCAAAGTTATAAATGTGGCTTTCGCTGTATCAGCTGCATTTGTGTTTGGCGATCACCTTGGCTTTACAGCAGGAGTAGCTAGAGAAATGATTTTCCCGATGATTGTCGGTAAACTAGTGGGCGGTATTACGGCGGTTTTCGTTGCTGTATATTTATCGAAGAAAATGACATTGGAACCGAAGGAAGATCAGTAGGAGGTCGCATAAGGTCCGTTTTGCACCCAGTTGACAGGTTTCCTTGGTCGGTAGAAGCTTTTGACAAGTTGATCAATTTGGAGTAATATCCACATGTAATAATTACTCAAGTAAGAATATGGATCTGAGTTCAAGGCTGTCTCTTTACGGAGAGAGCTTTTTTGCATTTTTCTTGTTAGAAATCGAGCTATGGGGGCGGAAGCTATAGATACCGTTAATCGTAATCAAGTACTTATTGTTGAAGATGATGCACATATTAGACGTTTTGTATCGATTAATTTAATTAATAACGGATTTGTGGTGAGTGAGGCTGCATTTGGAGGAGAAGCGATACAACTCTTCACTGCGAATAGACCCGATGTTGTTGTCCTGGACATTATGCTGCCAGATGCTGATGGATTTGAAATCTGCCGACAGTTAAGAGAGATAGAGCCTGCGGTCATCATCGTCTTTTTAACTGCACGCGGACAAGATCTGGACAAAATCAAAGGACTAGAAATCGGTGCTGATGATTATATTGTCAAACCATTTAATCCGTTAGAGCTTGTAGCACGAATTAAAGCGATATTGCGCCGAACAGAAACTGCTCTAAAACCGCAAAGATCCGTGATTCAATCCGGTCCAATTCGGATGGATCTGAATTCGAATAAAGTGTTCAAACATGACATTTTTATTGAATTAACGCCGAAGGAATTTCAACTAGTTAGAACTTTTCTAGAACATCCCGATACAGCACTATCCCGGAATGAATTATTAAATCTCGTATGGGGAGAGGATTATATTGGAGATCCTAAAACAGTAGATGTTCATGTGCGAAAGTTACGGGAAAAGATTGAAGATGATGGCTCCAACCCACATTGGATCGAAACGGTATGGGGAGTGGGATACCGCTTCAGGAAGGACGGTTAAGAAGTGGGTATTCAGAAAAGATTAGTAGGAAGTTATCTTGTGGTCATCTTTATCACTGTTCTCATTCTTGAGATTTTTCTCATGGTTTACGTGAGATATTATTATCTTCATAATGTAGAGCGGATTCTGATGAATCAAGCGGAGCTGTCTGCTTCTTTTTTTGAGCAATATTTTGCCGAAGAAGATCTGGAGAAACAATCGTATCGATTATTGAAGGGGTTTGCACATAACTCGGATGCGCAAGTGCAGATTATTAATTCCTCAGGCCGACTTTTGCAGGACTCTACCGGACTTCCAGGCGGCAATGACATGACTACGTATTTAGATGTACGAACTGCACTCCAAGGACAACCCGGCACTTGGAGAGGAAAGGACTCTTCCACTCAAGAAGCGGTATTAGCGGTATCTTTTCCCTTACGAGCCCATGATATTATCGTGGGAGAAGTCAGATTTGTCACTTCCTTAACTGAAACACTACATACGGTTAATCGTATTGCAGTCGTACTGATCTGTGTGGGACTGCTTGTTCTTGCGATTGTTACCGTTCTTGGACTATTGTTGTCTCGGACCATCACGAGATCAATTAAGGATCTTAAACAGGCAGCAGATCAGATGACAGAAGGAGACTTCAGCATAAGAGTACATAAACGATATCAGGATGAGCTGGGTTCTCTGGCTGATACGTTAAATATGATGGCAGGTAGAATTTTGAAGAGCGAACAGCTAAAAAACGATTTCATTTCATCCGTGTCCCATGAACTACGAACGCCATTAACGTCAATTAAAGGCTGGGTCATCACGCTGAAATCGAGTGGGAATCACAACGAGCAAATCCTTAAAGAAGGATTTGCTATTATTGAATCAGAAAGCGACAGGTTAACTCGTATGGTGGAAGAACTGTTAGATTTCTCTAAACTGGATAACGGAAGAATTGTCATACACTCAGCACCTGTCTATCTATCAGAATTATTGCATCATGTGGGTAGACAGCTTGCTCCAAGAGCTGTTCGGCAAGGAGTTTCACTCGAAATACAAGCAGACGAGAATCTCCCTACCATTCAAGCAGACGAGAATCGATTGAAGCAAGTACTGATTAATTTAATTGATAATTCGCTCAAATTTACAGATACCTCTGGTCGAATTCTTCTACACGCTCATACATCTCTAGGACAAGTCGTTATTACCGTTGAGGACACTGGCTCAGGAATCGCAGAGGAGGATCTAGAGAATGTGCTGCAAAAATTCTACAAAGTAGATCCACATGCACCTGGGAGTGGTCTGGGTCTATCCATATCAGATGAGATCATTAAGTTACATCATGGAGAATTACGCATAATTAGTGAGGTAGGTAAGGGTACGAAAGTCCAGATCTACTTGCCGGTAAAAGAAAAATAAAATTTAACTATTTCATAACCACTTCGTTCCCTTTCAAAGATAGAATAGTAAATAACCTTGACAATCGAGGAGTTGGTAATCAGAATGCTCAACAAACTCATTAGAATAGGTTTCATATCGACTACGTTATTGTTGCTCGGAGGATGTGGGATTCCCGCAACACCAGTAGATATGATTAAGCCTCCATTATCAGAAGCAAGTATTCAGCGAGACAAAATCAACCATGAACTTATCAAATTACTGCCTGACGAGGTTCAATTGTTAGTCCCCACGCAGGGAAAAGACGGTAATGACATCTCGTTCGGAGACATGGATGGGGACGGTATCGATGAAGCTGTCGTTGTATATGAAGAGAATAAAGCGACAGGTAAAATGTTGAAAGCGGCGCTATTTAAGCAAGATAATGAGGAGTGGCAAATGGTCTCGGAAGTCAAGGGCTTTGGTTACGGCTTGGAGTATGCTGGATTTCCAGATATCGATCAGGACGGTCGATCCGAGCTCGTGCTTGGCTGGTCATTAGGGGCTGCAGGAAATGGTCTGGACATTTATGGCTTGAGTGAAGATAAATTGAAGCTGTTATCCAAAGAGGAATATCATGGTAAGTTCGAACTTGAGTATCCTTCCCAAGGATTGTAGTTAAAATGAGGGAGGTGTCATCATAAAACACAATAGTCCGTGGCACTACGTCATGAAACAAGGCGTATTTTCGCTCATCGGATTATTTGTGATGTTCATTTTTAGTGGGATTCCTACAGAAATTCATACAAAATAGAGGTTTTCCTATGATTATCACACACATAATTGCAAAACTGGATAAATTCATGCTTTTCATTATATTGTGTCTTGTTGCCATAGGTACGATTGCTATTTATGGAGCCACAGTGGATACGAAATTAGAAGGCCTTCACATTAGTTATTTATATCTATTCGGTGCATTCTGCATTCCGATGCTTGTTCTCGCATTGTTAGATTATAGAATTCTGTTAGGTAAGATATCCTACCTTCTCTATGGAATTGGCATAGGGATGCTAGTTCTTGTCAAGTTTACCGGTGAGAACATTAATGGTGCTGTTCGTTGGCTAAGTATTGGAAACTTTCAGCTTCAACCTTCTGAATTAGCTAAATTATTTACAGTGCTTCTGATTGCTCATTTATTAGGTAAGCGAGAGGGAGCCCAGCTACGTATTTTCCAAGATATATTACCGATTTGTATCATTTTCATGATTCCTATCATCTTAATCATGCAGCAGCCCGATTTAGGCACTTCTCTCGTCTTTGTGGGTGCACTGCTTAGTATGCTGTGGATCGGTAACATCCGTTCATTATATATGATTCTGTTCATCAGTATTATGATCATTACGGTAGGCATAATATTATGGCTATACTATGCCAATTTCGAATTGTTATCCAAGATTGTAGAGCCTCATCAAATGTCAAGAATTCAGACTTTTCTTGACCCAGCCAGCGATCCCGATAAATCATGGCATGTTAAAAACGCGAAGTATGCGATAGCTTTGGGAGGATTGACTGGAAGTGACGAATCTTTTTTACGTAGAGGATTTATTCCTTATGCGTATTCCGATTCGATCTATGTGGTCATAGGCGAGGAATATGGTTTTTTGGGTTCTGCGGTGCTGTTGTTGCTATATTTCCTTCTCATGTATCGTATGGTTCATATCGTCAAGGATAGTAGAGAACTTGCAGGGTCATATCTTGTTACCGGGCTTATAGGAATGTTAGTCTTTCAAATTTTCGTTAATATAGGCATGCATATCGGTTTGGTACCCCTGACGGGTATTTCCTTACCGTTCATAAGTTATGGAGGTAGCTCACTACTTAGTAATATGATTGCGATTGGCTTGGTGTTAAGTGTCAAATTTCATAAAGACGATATCTATATAGAATGAACTAGAGACCAACCTTATTATTACAGAAATAGAAAGCAGGTTATGAAATTGGGCATATCTCAAACGGATGATTTCGTATTTCAATTCATCAATCAAATGGCAGTAACATTCTCTGCATTAAATCCATTTATGCGATTTTTATCAGAAAAAGCAGAGTACTTCTTTTACCTGGGGATTATTGTTTATTGGTTTACTCGCATACATAAGAACAGGCAAATGGTGATAACAACTCTCTTGTCAGCTTGTGTTGGATTTGGTGCTGGTAGTATACTTTCTCATTTTTTTTATAGGGATAGGCCTTTTGTCCATCATACGGTTAACCAATTAATTGAACATTCCGCTAACGCTTCATTTCCAAGTAATCATTCGATTGGGGCCTTTGTAATCGCAACAGGTATATGGTTGTTTCGTAAGAAAGATGGCGTAATTTGGCTTGTATTGGCAGGTTTGATTTCATTTTCCCGAATCTGGAATGGTGTTCATTATCCTTCCGATGTCATCACGGGAGCATTCATTGGTGTAATTAGTGCATTTATGATTTATCAAATGGTTCATCGATGGTCTGTAGCTCATAAATGTTTGAACGCTAGCATCGATCTTTATGAAAAAATCGAGAAAAATATTTGGAAAGGTTATAAAAAAGCTTCTAAACTCAAAAATTGAATATTACTAGAATTAAGTGGAGGAAATTATGTCTACTAAACCCAAGAGAAAAGCAATTCGTAAAGTTATGATGATCATTTACCTTGTCATAATTGCCCTGATACTTGGAGTTGGAATCTATGTGGGGTATATATATTATAAGGCGGATGCTGCGATTCAACGTGTGGCAGCTCCAAAGCTGGCTGATGATCCGATCGGTAATGTAAAGAAGGAATCGATTCAACCTATGACCTTTCTTTTGGCGGGTGTAGATAGTCGGGATGGTGCTGATGGGGTGATGAATACAGATGTTCTTATGCTTGTCAGTTTCAATCCACAAACCCATTCTGCTAGTATGTTGTCCTTGCCGCGTGATCTGCTGCTAAAACCTAAATCATTGCCTTCTCGTAAATCCAATTATTATTATGCTTATTACTATATAAAGGATAAGTCAGAGGCTATTCCTAATACAAAACGTTTTTTCTCTGATTTGCTAGGTTTTCCGATTGATCATATGGTCGTGTTGAATTTTGATGCCTTACGGCAGACCGTGGACGCGCTTGGCGGACTGGAAATCGATGTCGACATGGATATGAAATATAACGATTCCGCAGACGGAACGCATATCGATTTAAAAAAGGGCTTGCAGACTCTTAATGGTCAACAAGTGCTCGACTATGTCAGGTATCGTAAATCAAATCAAGGAACTCGGGAGTCCTCCGATTTCGCACGTAACGATCGGCAGCAGCAAGTGATCAAGCAGATCATTGAGAAATTGGGGGATTTTCAAGGGATTTCCCAATGGGGAAATGTATTGGACATTATCGGTGAAAATGTGAAGTCTGATATTCCTGAATCTGATCTTCAACAATGGGTCTATAATTTCCCGAAAATCAAACCGAATCATATTCGTTCATTACAGTTGGAGTCCAGTTGGAAAAGTCCCTATGTTTACGTGAAAAAAGAGGATTTGCAACAAGCGTTGGTTACTCTGCGTGATGAGGCAGGTGTCAGTTCAGAAAGTCAGCTCAACTTAGAAGCTTTTGGGCTGCTGGATTGATATTAAAATGATTTATTTAGCAAAGATAGAAGAGGTCTCAATTCATGAGGATTTTTTATTATTGATCAGGAACTGCAAAATATACATTAGATCATTAATCACGTAAAAGGACACTATATTAAAGGAAACAAGTGTAGTATTTATAATTATTTAACTTTCAGTTTCGATCAGCTTATTGCTACTCCTTTAATGATTTCAACGTGTTCATTATTGCCGATACTTTATGGATTTCTGCTGGGTATTTAAAAAAGGTTGCGATTTCATCCCAGTTGTTTCTCCAGGAGCGTACAATGAGGGGAACAATCTTGTTTGTGGCGTTGGAGATGAAGATTGGAGAGACCTCAATACCATACAGATTATTTAGGTGGTCTTGAATCTCCCGCGTGCAGATTCCTTTAGCATATTTAATCTTCTGATGAGACACCTAATTTGCTGAAAAAGAGACTGATTCACTAAAAATAGCAGGTCAAGGGAGTTATCCTTGACCTGCTATTTTTAATTTCTGGTCCATTGTGGATTGCTTTAATAGATTATGGGAGCGAAAGCCACCCGATCTCAAGGCTAACTTTTTGCAAGCCCCGAAGCAAAAAACGCCGGAATCCCCGTTGTTCTTTATTTGTCCGAACACACTTTCAGGTTCCGTTATGGTCATATGTCCAATTGTCGATTTTTCCATTATTCGTCTTCCATGCTTTGCATTTCTCTTTGTGGTACGTGTTGTATTTAACGACAGTATCAACTTCTTGAGATTCTAAATAGGCCATTCATAAACAACATGATCTCTCACAGATCCATATGCATTTCACAGTTCCCTTTATATAGCAGAACTCACCCCATGTTTGCTTTATATTAAGTGACCGAGCATTAGAATCGATGCTTAAAGCGCTCTATATGAAAAAGAATAATAGTGTATTCCCTCCGCATTCATTATCACTGATATGGTTCGATTCACAGTTATTTACTCATTTCACTATCTAGCAAGTTTCAAAGACGTCTCCCTTATACACCAAATGCAATCGGTTCATCTCAAAATGTTTATAAAGAGAGTGGACGATGTATTAATTCACCTGTCACACGAGTCATAATCCATCTATCAGAGCAATATCATTCCATTCTCTAATAGAAGTATTCCGTTAGCTATTTGAAAAGTTATGGGTATAGCTAACATAATTGATTTTTACGTACCTGTCATTGATGAGATGTTCGAGAAAATCAATTATTAAATAGCGTTTACGATAGATAGCAGACGTTATTGTTAATTTTATAGTTTGATATTGAAGCGTCCTTCAATACATTTCTTGTCTCATTTAGATTGCTAAATCATGTGGTGTGGTTTATAACCGAGGCGGTAAAAGGCTCGGCGGCATAGATGTGCTGCTGGAATCAGGCTATTGCCAAAAGATAAAGAACCTGATATATTGAAATTAACTCATACGTATGAGTTATGGATGAGCTTATCCATATGATATGAAAGCGCTAAATCACTGTAAGCAGCAGGCGTGTGCAGATGTGTTCTGTGACCTGATTCCTTTTCCGTGGTTGCGTTTAAGGAGGCAATATGCTTAACAAACACGACAGTGTTCCGCTGTATGTTCAACTACAGAACCTGATCCGAAGTGATATCATCAGCGGGAAGTACAAGGAAGGAGAGACGATTCCTTCAGAGACGGAAATGATGAAGCTGTATGAGGTCACGCGGACCACGATCCGCAAAGCGATTGACGGCCTTGTGGACGAAGCGCTTCTGGTAAAGAGGCACGGTAAGGGCACGATCGTGTGCCTGCGGGAAATGAAGCATAACATCTGGAACTTTAGCGGCTTTACGGAATATGCGCGGAAGAAGAATGAGATTCCCGTTTCGCGTGTCCTGAAGAAGGAGATCGTTAACCTGGACGGGGTATCTTTTATGAATCTGGTGCGGCTTCGCGGAACCCGCAGGGAGACGACCATCAAGTGGTTGACCCTGGACACATCCTATGTTCCCTTGAACCTTTTTCCAGGCATTGAACAATATGACTTCTCCGAGCATTCCCTGTATCAGATCATGAATCAACGTTACAGTATTTATCCGCAGAACGCTTCGCTCGGTATTCATCCCATTAACAGCAGTAAGTGGACCAGACAGCTGTTCGAATATGAGGGGGATTTCCCGCTGATCATGGCCAAAGGCAGTGTGCTGGATGAGAAGGGAACCGAGGTGGAAAAGGTAGAAGTCATTTATGGCCCGAACGTGGAGTTTAAAGTTGTGACGCAAATCTAACGCCAAGTGATCTCGGCTTCATTTAAAAGACAACTCATACGTACAACCGTATGTGTGATTATCATTTGGAATGAATTGAAAGACAACATAAGGAAAAAGAGTAACAAAGGGAAAGTTTGGAATCATAGAACTGCCGCATTTAAATAGATAGGAGAGAGATAATCATGAAAAATAAAATTCTTGGCGCATTATACGGAATGGCCATTGGTGATGCCATGGGGATGCCTTCGGAGCTGTGGGGTAGAAACATGGTGAAGGCGTACTTTGGAACAATTACGGATTTTCTTGACGGTCCGAAGGAAAATGATGTGGCGTGCAACTTTACCCGCGGCCAATTTACGGATGACACCTCGCAGGCGCTTCTGATCCTTGATGCACTGATTGAAAGCGATTTCGTCCCGGATACAACTGTGATTGGACGGCACCTGCTGGAATGGGCCGATAGACTGAATGCTTTTGACAACAACATTCTTGGGCCAAGCTCCAAAGCCGCCCTGCTGGCGCTGAAGGAAGGCAAGGATGCTTCCGAGTTCACTTCCAAGGCGGAAACGAACGGTGCCGCGATGCGTATCGCTCCTGTTGGCGGATTATTCCTCCCCGAAGAGCATCAGAAGCTGTCCAAATTTGTGTTCGACATCAGTAAAGTGACGCATTCCACGGACGTGGCTGTGGGGGGAGCTTCAATGGTTGCCGCAGCAGTCGGAGCTGCCATTGCCGACAAGTCCTGGGAGGATATTATGGCGGATGCCGTCTCGGCTTATCAGGAAGCGAAGAAATACGGCGCGGAGACTTACAGTGCCTCTCTTCCGGCCCGGCTGAAGCTCGCCTTGGAATACGCTGATCAATATGAAGGTCAAGACGAGAAATTTTTGCAGGTCATCTACGATGTCATCGGTAGCGGTGTCATCACCAGTGAATCCGTCCCGGCGGCGCTCGCCATTGCTTATTATGCCAAGGAACCGCAGCGGTGTAGTCTGTTGTGTGCGAATCTGGGCGGTGACACAGATACCATCGGAGCGATGGCGGCCGCTATCTGCGGCGCCAAAACGGGAGCGGAGGCCATTGATCCTGCCTGGAGAGCATTGATTGACGAAGCCAACGGTGTGGATCTGGCCCACTATGCCAATCACATTCTTGCGTTCAGAGAACAGCATTAACTCACTGAAGCTTAATTTTAGGGGGAATATGAAAATGTCCAATTCGAATTCTGAACTGTTTATCTCGCGTGCAGAAAGAACCGGAAGTCCCAAGGAACTGTTTTTTATCTGGTTTGCCGGTAATATCGGCATTCTGGGTGTCGTATACGGAGCACTTATTGTCAGCTATCATCTAAGCTTTATTCAGTCGGTGCTGGTGGCTGCAGCAGGCGCATTGTCTTTTGCGCTTGTGGGTTATCTAAGTCTGTCAGGCCTCAAGTCGGGGGGTACAACTTTTGTGTTGTCCAGAGCCGTCTTTGGTGTCAAGGGTAACTATATTCCCAACCTGCTCGGCTGGCTCAGTCTAATAGGCTGGCTAGCAGTGAACGTTATTACAGGAACACTGACCCTAATGTCTCTGTTTGGACTGTTTGGTATGGGGCAATCGGCGGTACTTACGGTTATTAGCCTGGCGTTGTTTGTACTGTTGATTCTGACTTCGAATCTGTTTGGGCAAAATGTTCTTGTTAAGGTACAAACTTTCTTCACCTATGTGTTTGGGGCATTGACCTTCCTGATCCTGGTCATTCTCATTCCCCAAACGGATTGGACGGCATTGTTTCGTATGAGCAACGGCGACTGGCTGAATGGATTTTTGCCGGCGCTCTCCATCATCATTGCGGGAACGGGCATCAGCTGGTCCATTGCCGCCGCTGACTACAGCGCTTACCAGAATCCGACCAATTCCGGCAAAAAGGTATTCTCCAGTGTGACGATCGGTGCCTTCATTCCGCTGTTCTTCATTATGGGCGTGGGGATTCTCCTCAGCACTTCGGTGCCGGATCTCGTCTCCGCTTCCAACCCGATTCAGGCCATTGGAAATGCGCTGCCCAAATGGATGACGGTGGTGTACTTCATTACAGCGCTCGGCGGCCTGATTCCGCAGTGCATCATCAGTCTGAAATCGGCTCGTGTAAACATGGAGACCTTGAATATCAAGGTCAGCGATAAAGTGGCGATCTCTATTCACGCCCTGATCATGATTCTGATTCCGGTCTATGTACTGTTTATTTCGGAGGATTTCCTCATGAATTTCCAGTTGTTCCTCGGTATCCTCGGCATCGGCCTGGCGGCCTGGGCGGCGACCTTTATGTTCGACTATGTGCTGCTGCGCAGCAAGACGGGCTATGACGCAGGATTGCTGGAGAATGCTACGGGCAAAGCTTTTAATTACAATGGTGTGACTAGCTGGATTATCGGTGTAATTGTAGGCTTCCTGTTCACCAACTCTTCGTTCTTCAGCGGCCCGTTCGCGACAGGAATCTTTAAGGATAACAGTCTCGGTGTGCTGCTCGCTTTCGCGGCGAGTGCGGTGGCAACGATTATATTGAGTCAGTTGAACGGCAAGTCCGAGCAAGGAGGGGTATCACATGAATGAATATTTACTTGAACGTGCAAAATCAGACAAAAGCCGTAAAATTCTCGTTATAGGCGCGGCCGTGGTCGATGTCATCATCCAGCTTGATAAGCTGCCGAAAACGGCCGAGGATGTTATGGCAGAGCACAAAGAAACCGTTGTGGGCGGTTGCGCCTACAACGTATCTAATATACTGAACCAGCTGCATGTCAACTACAACCTGTTTGCTCCGGTGGGAAAAGGAAGCTACGGCGATATCGTCAAAGCCCAGCTGCAAAAAGACGGTGTGCCCGTGCTGCTGGAGGACGCTTCCGGCGACAGCGGCTGGAATCTGTCGATCGTGGAGCGTGACGGAGAGCGGACTTTCATTACCATTCCCGGGATTGAAATACGATGGGATGCCAGCTGGTTCGAAACATTGGATCTCGGCAGCTATGACTATTTCTACGTCAGCGGCTACGAATTGGAAGGAACGTCGGGTCCCGTCATCCTGGACGCACTAAGCCGCCGGAAATCGGCCGGGAAGATTGTTTTTGATCCGGGTCCGCGTGGAGAATTTCTGGAGACGTCGATCTTGGAGAGAATCTTCAGCATGGGTACGATCGTACATGCCAACAAGTCCGAGATCAAGGCGATAATGCGGGAAAATGATGCAAAGGATGCAGCCGCCAAGCTGGTCCGGCGGACGGGTGAGGCAGTTATTGTCACCTTGGGCGGCGAAGGCACCCTATACTGCTCACCGGATGAAGAGGGTATTGCCGAGACGAAGCCGGTGAAGGTCGTCGACACGATTGGTGCAGGTGATGCGCACACGGGCGCTTTTATCGCGGGACTATCCAGAGGGTATTCTCTGCAACAGGCCTGTGAGCTGGGGAATGTCATTGCCGGCATAGTGGTGCAGCAACAGGGCGGAAAGCTGCAATTATAAAATAGATTACGGCGTTCAGCTGGTGAGATAGAGGGCGGTAATTAGAAGGGAATCTCGAGGCACTAATGGGCGCCGGGGTTCCCTTTGTTCTATTATATGTGCATCTTTCCGTTAATCGGAACCTCTATATGAAACTTATGAGTTCGAAAAATCTTTTTTCGGGTGAAACTTTTATTATGTGTCCACAAACGGGGTTACAGTTCAGTTGTAAATAAATTAGTTATTGAACTATCGAATAGGATACAGGAAAACAAACCTGTCTTTTTATCTATTGGGTATAGCTAACATAATTGATTTTCACGTACCTGTCAGTGATGAGATGTTCGCGTGAATCAATTATTTTAGGAACTTCTGCCATTGGAATTGGCGGGAGTTTTTTGTTTGTATAAGAGCAATATTCGTCATATTCTTCCAATTCATAGTATAATAAGACTATATTAAAAGACCTATTGCAACCAAATGAATTATTATACCAAATGGATTGGCAGGTGGACACGTGAACATTTTTGACACAATTCCTGAAAAATTTTTCTCTGTGCTGTCATCGGGGAACAAAGAAATATATGTTGATGCGCTCATGCTGCTACATCAGATGTTCAAGTATGAACTTAATATACGGGTAGACGATTATATCTCGTCTTTGATAGCCCAAATTGAGGATAAGTCCTTTATGCTCGAAGAAGATGACGAAGTAACCGAAGTCAGCTTGACATCTAATGTTAAGGCGCGTTTGATATTGAACCGCCTGGTTAAAACGGGATGGGTAGATAAGGAGTTTCTGGATGGATCATTTATTGAAATTATTACTCCACGTGATTATGCCATTAAAGTAATGAAGCTCTTGAGTGAACTAAGTGATCAGACCCTGCACGAGTATAACTCCCTCGTATTCGCGACTTATTCTGGTCTCAAGCAAGCTAAAAATGAACATCAAGGGCAAATGTATGAGGCAGTCTTGTCCGCAAAGACAAACACGGAGCAACTTACTTACGAGCTAAAAAGGCTTTATCATGGAATTCGCAGTTATTTGCGGAGAATACAGGAGCAGAGCGAAGTGAATGTGCTGCTGAAAAACCATTTTGAAGAATACAAAAGGATGTCCGACAGTATTTATCATCCGATCAAAACAATGGATTCTATTCATCGTTACATGGCACCAATTCAGGAGATACTGTCAGATATTCTTGCGGATGAAGAACTCATGGATGGAATGCGATCAAGAGCCATGACGATCCGAAAATATGAGAATGATGATGAGGCGGGGCAGGAGATCATATCTTCAATTGATTATGTTTTGGATGTATACCAGTCAATTGGAGGAATTGTGAATGAAATTGATAGAAAGCACAGCGCATACACAAAAAGCTCTATTGAAAAAATCCAATACCTGATGACTGCAGACCAAAGTATCAAGGGAAAACTGGTTGAGCTGTTGAAAGAATACTCAAAATCCTCAGATACCAAGCGCACTGTAATCGTTGAAATGCTTGAAAAGAATATTAAAGTCAATCGACAAGAATTTGTTGATGGAAAATCTCTCTATCACAAAAATGTACGTAGTAGGCGTGTCAATTCTGAACCGCTGGAAATCACAGATGATAATACGTTTTCTAATGCGGCTATGACTGGAATGCTGCAACAAATTAAAAATGGATACCCCGTGGCAAGAATTCGAACATATGTAAACAGTCTTTTTAAAGAAAATGAATCTTCTATTAATAGTGAGACAATATCGATTAATAACGATGAGGACTTTATACTTCTGATACTGGCTATGGTTCGCGCTAATGAACGAGGCATGAATTACAAGGTGCAAATGAACAATGGTCGACTTGATAGAAATGGTTACATAATTCCTAATATGACGTTCAGCAAAAGAGAGGTGGGGCACCATGTGGAATGAGAAGTACATAGGACTTACTACTTATGAGAAAGGCGAGTTCAAACGTTTGGCGAATTACCTATTATCTCATACATATATGGTGCGATATGAATATCAGTCTTCACAGCAGATGACCTTGCCAAACTACGACTATCAGATAGCTTCACGTCTATTTGGAATTTTGCAAGATTATTTTGCGGTCACTGGCTGGCGGCTTGAAAAAGATGATAATTATGGAATCATGTCCTTAATAAATATATTTGACCATAATCGCCTGAGGATTGATCGATTCACTACATTGTTTTTATATACATGCCGTCTCATATACGAAGAAGAGCGAGAACAAGTAAATAGCTTCCATACGGTTAAAACAGATACTCAAGCTGTTGTTGAAAAAATGCGAATGCTTGGACTTCTTGATAAGGGGAAAACAACACAAAAAGAACGTATTGAGGCTCAAAGAACGCTTGCGCATCATAATATTATTCAAAAAATGGAATCTTCTGCATGGAACAATGAAGGTAATCAAATTCTCATTCTCCCATCCATCTTATCTATTATTTCCAATCAAGGCATCAACGATATGATAACAGAATTAGAAGAGCTTGGAGTTGATGACGACACTAGCACAACTGGAGAACAGGAGGAATAGAAATGAAACGGATGACTAAACTCTTGCTGATTCATTGGCACTACTTTGTCCATGAAGTTATTGAGTTAGATAAAGTGAATTTTCTGACCGGAAAAAATGCCTCAGGGAAGTCGACGGTTATGGATGCTCTGCAGTTGTTACTGCTTGCCGATACAAGTGGTAGCTTCTTCAACAAGGCTGCCAGTGGACGTGGTAATCGAACCTTAAGTGGATATTTACGCGGTGAATTAGGTGACGATGAGGATTCAGGTTTTAAATATCTACGTAATGGACGTTTTACAAGCTATATCGCTTTAGAGTTCTTTGATGAGGAAAAGAAAAAATATTTTACCGCAGGGTGTTGCTTTGATACTTATTCGGAAAACGATATGCAAAAACTATTTTTTCGATTTGACGGAGCCATGCCGTCAAATGAGTTCGTTATTAATAGGAAGCCGATGGATATTACAACTTTGAGGGCACATATCAAGGAACACTATTCGATAGGACGTAGTTATACTACCGATGTAAATCGGGATTTTAGGCAGGATTTATATGGGAAACTTGGAGGCTTGCGTGATCGCTTTGGCCAGTTATTGAGGAAAGCTGTTTCGTTTAATCCCGATGTTGACATACAAAAATTCATCTCAGAATTCGTCTGTGATACGCAACAAACAGTTGATGTCAGCCGTATGCAGGAAAATATTAGAAGCTATAAAAGCCTGGAGCAAGAGGCTGATGTGCTTAAGGATCGAATCACGTTGCTTGAACACATTGTTACGGATCATCAAACCTTTGAAACCCACAGGCAAAATGAAATTCTATATTCCTATCTGATTGACCGCGCGCAAGTAGATATCAAATTGACTACTAGTGCAGGCGAGAAAGAAAAAGTAACCGCTTATTCCGCACAGCTAACTGTATTGAACGATACGTTAGCTAAGGAAACTGAGCGGCAGAGCAAACTGCAGGGTGAACGTAATATCATGCAAGCCAACCTGCTCAGTAACAAGGAAGCGCAAATTTTAGAGCATCTTCAGTCTCAAATCTCAGAGAAAGAGCAACTAATATCTACGCTTCATGGGGATTTCGGTAGGATTTCTGCATTACTTTCAAGAAGCATTGCTTCATGGAGGATGAACATTAACGGGTTCATTCAGAAAATTCAAGGGACAGATACTAGCTCTCTCGATCCGATATTGACGACTCGTGTTCATGACCTTGTTGATGAAGGACAACAGTTTTATGCCAAGCTTGAAATACTCGGAAATAGTGATGCAGCAGCCATTTTAACAGTTGGGGAGAAAGGGCTCATTCACTATGCAGCCAGAGCGGATGCTATACGTATGCAGTGCAACGGCCTCGTTTCACGATTCTCTGAAGAACAACAGAAGGTTGCAGATAATCGTAAAGGATTACTGACGGAGCAGCAGTCCCTTGAAAATGGTGTCTACCGCTTTCCACAGGATGTACTTGATCTCAAGGAAGCTGTTATAGGGCGTTTACATACCCAAACTGGTTCATCAGTTAAGGTAGTAGTAGTGTCGGAAGCAGCTGAACTTAGGAATAAACGCTGGCGTAATGTTATTGAAGGATATCTTAATACACAAAAATTCTATCTGATTGTTCCCCCGGAGCACTTTGACACTGCACTTCGTGTTTATAATGATATTAAGAGACAACGAAACATCTATAACACTGGTATTGTGGATATTGAAAAGCTACAGAGAATAAATCCCATAGCAGAACCTGGAAGCCTTGCTGAAGAACTTGAAACAGATGATCCCAATGTGCGCTTATTTTTAGATTTTACACTTGGTCGTGTGAAAAAATGTGACCGCGTCAGTGATTTACGCCGGCATCGAACAGCGATTACAGACGATGGAATGTTATACCAGAATTTTGTTGTAAGAGCGATGAATCCAGATAGATGGGCTAAACCTGCTATTGGCCAAGGTGCGATTCAGCAACGCTTGGAAGATGTAAAAAGAGAGATTAAAGAGTTAACTGATAAAATAGCTGTTTGTGCATCTGTAAAGATTGCCTTTCAATCGGGAAATGCTCTAATGATTTTAAGCGAATCGGACGCCAAACAAACTGTTACGGCAGCGGTAAACGTTGGACAGATTCCAGCGATAGAACAAGAAGTCATTTTGCTGAATAAAAGTATGGAGTCTATTGATAAAAGTGCTGTTGAAGCAATGCAGGAGCGCATCGAGTCATTGGATCAACAACTGGGGGCACTTTATAAACAGATTGACGTATATAAGCACGAATTCAGCACCATCAAAGAACGCTTGCGTGTATGCATAGAGGAAACTATTCCAAGACTTTCTAAAGAGTTGGAAACGATGGAATTAAAACTTTCTAGAAAATACGAAGCAGAATGGCTCCAGAGCACAGGAAATACAAGATATCAACGTGAGCTCTTAAGTAGAGGTAATGCAGTTGATATTGAACGGGCATTTCCGAGAGAACTTAGCCGTTCCGTAAACGCTAAAAACGCTTTGTGGGACGAGTTGCGAACTTTGCGCCGCCAATATAATGATAAGTATATAATGGGGTATGATATTGACGCCGTGAGTAATGACGCTTACGATAATGCGTGGATTGAGCTCAGCGATATTAAACTTCCGGAATATTTGACTCGTATCGCCGATGCCCGAAGTAAAGCTTTTGAGCAGTTTCAGGAGGATTTTTTAAGCCGTCTACAATATAACATTAAGGATGCAAGGCGGCAGATTGATGGACTAAACAGTGCATTAAGCGGAAGTTCCTTTGGCGAGGATACATATCGTTTTCTGATTATTCCAAAACAGGAATATAAACGATATTATGATATGATTGTAGATCCAATGCTGCTGGAAGGCGGGTATAATCTTTTGTCTGATCAGTTTAATGCAAAATACAAGGATGAGATTGCAGAACTGTTTGCAATTATTACGAATGAAGGAACCGGATCGAAAGCACAGGAACGCGATGATTATGAAAAACGAGTACAAGCTTTTACGGATTATCGCACTTACCTTTCCTTCGATTTAGAGGTCATTAACCGCGAGGGAGAATCACAAAGACTCTCTAAAACACTTGGGAAAAAATCTGGTGGCGAAACTCAGACGCCATTTTATATTGCAGTATTAGCATCGTTTGCACAATTGTATCGCATTGGCCGGGACAAGACAGCTAATACATCTCGTATCATCCTGTTTGATGAAGCATTTTCTAAGATGGATGGCGAGCGAATTGTGCGTAGTGTTGAACTGTTACGTGAGTTTAACTTTCAAGTGGTACTTTCAGCACCACCCGATAAAATTGGGGATATTGCCACTCTTGTAGATAGGAATTTATGCGTATTACGTGTAGGAAAGCAGGCATGCGTGCGTAGTTTCGACCCTAGGAAGTTGGAGGAGCTTGAATATGAGTGAAGGATTTAAGCGCCAATTAGTTTCAGCTTTACTTGATAAATATGAGCGTAGCAGTTTTTTTTACGCGGAAAAACGTCCGACACGTCGAATTATGCTGAAATTATATGATGGAGGGCAAACAGAGTTCCCACAGTATGATATAGAGCAATATGAAAAGCGCAGTGTGATAAATTTTGCAGTACAGGCCTTGTATGAGGCGCAGCTCTTATCATATCGGTGGATGAAGGGTGAAGAAAATCACATCATAGCAGAGGTATGGCTGAATTTTGAGAATATCTCCTCTGCGTACTCCTTGATTGGGCGGCAACCAAAGGGCGATGAGGTGGATGAGGTTTGTTTAGAACTGTTGAATTCAATAGATAAAGTTCGTAGCGGATGGGCAAAACAGTTTCTGAGCGATGCATATGACATCATTTCTAGAAAACGCTCTATTGGAAATAGATTACCAGTAGATAGAAGCGAGCGTAGTGATCTCCTTCGTGCAATATGTTGTATTGATCAAATGGGTGAGTTAGAAATGCTTGAGCGTGTATTTTCGCTTCAATGTTTCGGAGATTCAAAGAGATTCGAGAAGGCGATAAGAGCACGGCTGCTTGGCATATTGTCCAAATATCTAGATTATGAAGATGATAATACTGATGAGGAAATTCTTAGGCAAGTAGGTATTACGAAGTATCCAGAACAATTGGAGTTTTGTGGGCAAGTAACCATGTCATTTGATAGCGGAACCATTGACTTTTCACATTTGATTTTTGGGGGCGTTGTGAACTCGAAAGATTTCCAACGAGGTCAGTTAAGATTATCTCCAACAATAGAACGTGTGATCTCAATAGAAAATAGGGCTAACTATATTGAGTATATCTATAAGCAAAAAAATGACCATGAATTAGTTGTGTTCCACGGAGGGCAATTTAGCCCTGCTAAGCGAAAATTTTTAATGGCTGTTGCTGCATCCATACCTACGACTAGCCATTGGTATCATTGGGGAGATATCGACTTTGGTGGATTTTCTATGCTGGCAAGACTAAGACGGGAAATTAAGAACGATGTTATTCCGTACCGCATGGATAAATCGGAATTGATAAGATATTCTTTGTTAACAGCATCAGTACAGCCGAAATATATTGAAAAGCTATGTAGCTTGAAGCGGCATAGCGAGCTTGTCGATTGTTTACCCTGCATTGACCATATGATAGAAAATCGTGTCAAACTGGAACAGGAAGCTATGTTGACCGATCTTATTTAATAATCAAACTTAATAAAATGGTAATCAAATAACAAAAGCGATCAAGCCAAACTGAGCATGATCGCTTTTGTTATTTGATGTCAGTTATTGCTTTTTATTTCGCCGATTTCATCTTCAACCAATCCTACTAACTCAGCAGCTTTCATACCCAGTGCCGCAGCAATAGCAAGTAATGAATTTAATGTAGGTTGGTGGATACCTCTTTCCAGCATAGATATGTATGTTCTATCGAGATTACTACGGAATGCCAATTCTTCTTGGCTAACCTTCTGCTTCTTGCGAATACTTTTTAATATCTGTCCAAAAATAGCTTCTGAGTTCAAAGGGATACCTCTTTTTGAACTCATTATCCTTGTGTTCACAACTACATTTCCACGGAGTATACTCTACAAAATGATGTAAATCTCTATTTTTTTGTGATATGATCTGACTGGAAGTAGTAACATATACCAATCTAAGAGGAGCATGAATGAAATGAAAAAGTGTCCTAATTGTGGAGATCAAAAGCAACATCTGGATTTTTTGTACAAATGTACGAATTGTTTCAAGGTATATTGTTCTCGTTGTGGCAACAATAGCTGCCCACAATGTGGTAGCGGTGGAGTTACCTTAGAAATTGTTACAGACTAATTCAATTAGAGTGGAGAAGAACTGATATGGAACAGACAAAGAAGAAAATGCGAGGTAAATGGTTCATAATGTCATTGGTTGGCCTTATCTTGCTTGTTGGTGTCGTAGGCTATTTTTTAAATGGCAAATACAATTGGATAAGTAGTGCTTCTACAACACCTAATTATGACTACACACCAGATCAATTTACAGCAATGGACTTATCTATCTTTGATACGAAAAAGAAAAAGCAAATCGGCTATGGAATGGAAAAGCCTGAGGTAGAGAAAATTATTGGAAAACCTATAGACAAAGGTATGGAGTTTCCAGCATCGCATCCACTCGAATCACTGGTATATCCAGATGGATTACAGATTGTCTACAGGCTTGACCGAGTCGTGGAAATTATTGTAACTGCTGATGGATTGAATAGATATGTAACTATGAGGAACATTGGACTCAACAATGGCCCCAATGATCATCTGGTGGTATATGGACTTAAACCGACTGTATCAAGTGAAGATTGGGATACATACATGATTGAAAAAATAAATAACAGCTTCAAAAAATTAAATGAAAATGCATATGCAGAAAATCAGGATTTAACGGTTTATCAAATTTCATTTCAAAGGGAAAATGGGAAACTTGTATCTATATCGATTTCAGATATGCTATTTGCAAAGAAACACTATTAAATAAGTATCCTACGATGTGATGTTTAAATGAAGGAGACAACAAAATGTGGAAAAGAATAAATAAAATGATAATGCTAGTATTGGTCCTAATATTAGCGGTAACCGCTATACCGCTAGGAGCATTTGCAGCCAACAATGACATCAAAGTCACAATCAACGGCAAACAGCTATACATCGATGTAAACCCGCAATCTATTGATGGTAGGATATTTGTTCCTATGAGAGGAATCTTTGAAGCGCTTGGTGCAGAGATTAAATGGGATAGGGTGACACAGACCGTCACTGGAATAAAAGGGGAAACTACGGTTAAGTTAACCATTAATCAAAAGCAAGCTTACATAAACGGCAAAGCGGTTACTTTGGATGCATCAGCTACAATCGTCAAAGGCAGTACTTTGGTTCCAGTTCGTTTTGTTGCAGAAAGTCTTGGAGCTGATGTGAAATGGGATGCTTCGACTAGCACGGTGATTATTTTGCAAGGGGAAGTTACAGCAAGCGATTACTATTACTTCCTATATAATAGCAAAAGTGTTTCTGCTAGTGATTTGATGGCGATTAAAAGCTATATTGGTAAATTTCGAAGCTCAACCAACATATTGATGGATGTGACAGAGGCAAAGGATGCAGTTGAAATCTACAAGAGGCTACAATCTGATTCTACTAAGCAATCAGGTAAGCTATTGGGTATTCAAATCTTTGGAGCTTCTGAAGATGTCCCAGCATTCAATTATTTAAGTAAAACAGCCACCATTTTTCCAGATCGGAGTATGAGCAGATTTGATTTAGTACTTAACGGTGAATCTTTCCTTACAGACTATTTCTATTCAAATTTCAACAATGATTCTGCGCAGCTAAAAAAAGAAATAAGCCCTTATGCGGTATTTGATGAAAAGACAGTTAAAATTGATTTTGAACCTCAATGGAAAGTAGTTAGACTTCCCCTTTCTAAGGGTGAGATTGAAGGTTACTTCAAACGATTTGATGAATACACTACAAAACGTAACGCTCAAAAATCTATTCCAGTAGTAAACTTCTCAAGTCCAACCTATGGGAATATCCCTGGAACTCCTGAGGACGGAGAAGATTTCCGGGATCCAAACGATGAGCGTAGACTTCTTTACCAAAAAGATGATTATAGTTATGTCCTTCAACGTCTGGATAAAGAATTTAACATCCTAGAGAATTATCGTTTGTATGGTAACCAACAAGGCGACATTAAAGTCAAAACAAATGTATCTGGAGACTACACAAAGGATAACGTTTATAAAGAAAATGAACTGGAATTGTTGACTTTTTCTTTAACGGAGCAGGTAGTTTCACTAAAACAAAATTCAAAGTAGTTGAAAGAGGGGATGAAGCTCCCTTAATTGGTTCAGACTCATCTGAAAAGATTATGACATCAGAAACAGTGAACAAAGTTCTATCAAAGAACTACTACACAATGATTATGATGCAAGCAGAAGACGCTAAAAATCTCAGCAACAAGAGTTTGGTCCATGAAATGATGGCAAATGGTAAAGCTATTAGCTTATTTGCAGGAAGCAATAAGGTTTTACCAGGTGGATTAAATAATATTGCTTCCTTGGAAGACATGAAACCAACTCTGTATTACTTCACATACAATTTTTACAAAAACCAAAGTGAAGGTTTAAATAGAACGGATAGTTATTTCAACGCTTCAAAAGTATTTGTAACTGAACTATTGAATCATCAAGATTTGAAGTGGGACCCCAATTTTGAGTTTGGGATTACAAATCTTGCTTCACTTCATAATCTTGGGGTTATCGAGTACCCTTAATTATCTTATGTTGAAAACCCTCATATTCATTGCTGTTTAAAGAAGCCGACTCAGTAAAAGAGTCGGCTTCTTTGCTTTTGGGCAGAGCCTGTGGAAGTTTTTCCACAGGTTCTGCCATTCATAAAAATTTTCAAAAGAAAAATTTTTCGTTAAAGAATTTCGAAGAAGTATATACCATATGGGTGTTGTTTGGAGGATAGATATACCAATTTCCATAATTTCACAAATTTATCACCGCACTAATAATACTCATGGAGGCACGACATGTACACAATCGATCAAATCATTACAGAACTACCTGAGTTGGAGATTCACCCGGCTGCAAAAAAACTTCCTATGATGGAAGCAGAGAAACTTGAAGTGCTTAAGGCAGATATTTTGCTTAATGGAATGCATAATCCTATCTGGACTATAAATAACCAGATACTGGATGGTCGGGCTCGATATGCAGCTCTTCGTATGATGGCACAAAGCAATCAGTTACATTTCGAACCGGAGATGATCAAGGTATGGACGAATGCTATCTCAGATTTCGATAGAGTTGTTCAAAGCTTGAACATACATCGAAATCATTACACCAAGCACCAGCTTGCTGCCTACGCCGTTATTCATCTGCTTCCAACGCTTAAAAAGGAAGCCACGGACAGAATGCACAAAAAGATAGCACTGGAAAATATTCCAGAGGCTCAAAAAGGCAATGCCAATTATCTCGCAGCCCGGCAAGTGGGAACGAATGAAAAGTATGTTCAACATGCTTGCCAGATCAATGATTATAATCCAGCCTATTTGGAATATGTCCTACAATCAAAAATGAAGCTACAGGAAGGACTCAAATTGATTGCAATGAATCTGGAACAGCAGAAATTTTACGTTGAATTTTTAAGCGAAGGTAAGAGTTTCAAAAGAGCAGACGAGGAATTTCATAAACTGCATTCAGACGCTTGCGGCTTAAAGGTCAATGAAGACGCTTCTTTAACTGATGGTAAAAATGGTAAAGGCTCGTTTGATAATGGAAAGTTCAAACCAAAGAACTCAAAAAAAACATCACAACATTCATCACGTGTTGTTCGTCTTGAACATCTTAGTTTTTCAAGAGACGAGCTTTCTTCAAGTCAGCCCAATGTAGGAATCATTTTTCCACGGCCTGTGAATGAAGAGTTGCTAAACAAGATTGTTGAAATATTAGATCACAATCAATATGCAGATACACCTTATACCATATGGGTAACCAATAAAACTAAGGAGGTCCAAGAAACGATGGAGACATTATACGATCCTTCAAATGTAATTACTTATGAAGTGAAGCCATTTTCAGCCCCAAAACCAATCGATGAGTTAATTATGGAAGGAACATATGAATGAATATGCTATCCCTTTTCTCTGGTATCGGCGGCATTGATCTTGCCGCCGAGAATGCTGGAATCAAAAGCTTTTTGCGAGCAAGAGCCATTTTGTCAGAAAGTACTTAGTATGCACTGGCCTAATGTACCGATTATTTCTGATGTCCATCATATAAATAAGGAGATTTTACAACGTGCCAATATACCAACCAAACTCAATATCATATCTGGAGGATTTCCCTGTCAACCATTTTCAACCGAAAATCCTCACAGACGCGGACTTAGTGATGAACGTTCACTGTTCCCTGCCATGCTACGAATTGTTAGCGAATTCCAGCCCACTTGGGTTGTTGGAGAAAATGTTATGGGATTCAAAGATTTGGGACTCGATGCATTGCTCGCTGAAATGGAAAACATCGGTTACTCCGCAAGGGCGTTCATTATCCCAGCTTGTGGCGTCTCGGCCCCGCACAGAAGATATCGAATATTTATCCTTGGAACCAACGCCTCTGGCTTCGAATGGAACCATGATGTATGTCGGGAAATTTGGTGGCCTACATCGTATCCCGGAACTTGGAACGGGAGATTGCTGGTTAAACCCGGATTACCAAGAGTGGTTAATGGGGTTCCCACCAGACTGGACAGTTTTACCAAGTCCCGTCTTAAAGCGCTTGGAAACGCCGTTGTTCCTCAGCAAATCGAACCCATCTTCCATTTGATAAAAGCTATTGATGCTATTTTGAAGAACTAATCATCGATGCAGGACATTGTTCTGCACGAAATAGAGGAGATCAAAACAAAATGAAAAATATTGAAAATCAAAACAACCATTCAAGTCAAGGAGATTTCAAAGTGGATGAGACGCAAATTAACGCTTTATTGTTTTATGCCGAACTGTTAAAAATGCCTTATAGTTTTACCATTCTTCAAAACTCGCCAAGTATTCGTGAGGTTCAAATTCATATGTCTTCACTATCCCATGATATGGAACTATCGGCTTCTTTCCTTTGTGAAGAAAGTCGGGGCCAGGAGTTTGAATTAGACTTTAAGAGAGTAGAAGTGATGTTTGATTTTGCTGGTGTCCAGCATATTCGCTTTTATTCTATGCCCAATTCAGTTAAATCCATCTTAAGGTTTATAGAGTTGGCAGGTAAGGAATAAGGGGAGCTACTTGCGATCTGGCTGTAAATATCAATCTGTTTTTAAAAATATAATCAAAGGATGCCTCAAGTAGGGGCATCCCATAACTAAAGTGAGGTTGAAATAATGAAACTGCTAACTCCATTTAAAAATGCATCACTGTTAACAGCGCCAAATTAATGATGTTCTGGATCTTGTAAATCAATATATATCCAATGTTCCTCAGTTAGAAGAATATTTGGGTGAAACAGTTACTCTGGGTATAGGAATGATAACAGTCTGTAAAGAGATGATTAACTCCAGACTTTGTTATGTGGAAGGGGAATTGTTTTATCGCAATGTTCGGTCCAGAAAAACCAATCCATGGGTTAGGGATTCCAAGCATTTCTCCGGTCTGCTCGTTTGGTTTAGAAATGCTTGTTTTCTGGATAAGATGACGACTCCTGATATTAAAGTAATTGTTGAACTTTGTCTTGAGACTGGCTTGATTCCTGAAAAAACTAAGCAAGAGTTTGAGGATATGATAAATCCGTGGAAAGAAAGATGATCCCAAATCATTCCCAGATGAATTCAATCAATAAATGAAATAGTTATCTATAATATTAACCCTGAAGGTAACGGTACTGAAATGGCTTAAAAATCATTTTGAAAAACACGGAAATGCCCCGGCAACCCGAAAGATGTCTCTCACATCGCGGGAGTTTTTCAAGCTGTTTTCTTAAATGCCAACGAAAGAAGAGATGAAGTTATTAAATGCAGCACATTAAAGTACCTTATGCTTTGTTGGACTTGGATGTATCCATTCAATGTAAGATGGTTTATATGGCTCTTATGAAAGTACGTAGCGGCAGAAGGAAGCAGATCAAAGTTAAAATGGATACTATCGCCAAAAATGCCGGGCTACAAAACCGACAGACAAGTACACATATTGCTACGTTATGCCGCCATAATGTCATTTCCAAAAAACAAATTAATTATGAAGGTCATTATGGGTGCAATATCTATCGAATTGTGTGTGATGAAAGTAAGTTTGCACAACTTCCATACCCCATTGCATGGCATGAGCAATTAACCGCCTATGATAAGATCGCTTACTGTGTGATAAAGAGATACACCGATTTAAACAAGGGTAACTACACCAGCTATTTGAGTAAAAAGCAATTATCGGTGATGTTAAAATGTTCACCTAATCAGGTGGATAAAATTAAAGCACGCTTGCGGAAGGCTGGATTCATCAGCTATACCCATAACAGCAAGGAAATAGTCTTAATATTTGAACGGGATTTAAACGCTGAATAATGGCAGAGCCGAATAAAGCTGGGGAATCCTAAAGAATTGATTGGTTAAAATAGTATGGATAGAAAAAGGGAAGAAGAGTCACAATGGATGCAGCGAGCTGAAGCTCGCTGCTACTATTTTGAGCACTGCGAGAAATAGTAGATATATAGAATAAGATATATAGAATTGTGTGCAATATGGGATTATTTAAAGTGCAATTAGGAATTATTACGATGTGAAAAGGTGATTATAAGTCACTTGAAAATGTGATGTAAACCCAATGTAACACAACTAAATAGTGTTACATAGGCAAAATGACCATGAGGGTAGGCGGGGTAAGACATCCGGGTTCTTTTTGGCTCTCAGGAGCTTTGCCGTTTACGTCGAAAGTAACACAATATATAATTATTATATAGTTAATTACATTAAGTTATTGAGGTGATTGGAATGGAATTTGTTGAACCTATCAGAAGTAAGAAACAGATTGATGCTTTGAAGAAGTATCTGCGCGGGCAGAATATTCGAGACTATCTATTGTTCGTGCTTGGCATCAATTCAGGGTTGCGAATATCTGATTTGCTTAAACTTCAGGTGGAAGAGGTATACAATCAAGAGCGGATCAGCATTCGAGAGCAGAAGACGGGCAAGAGAAAAGATTTTCCCTTGTCGGATACCTGTAAAAAGGCAATTCTGGAATATGTAAAAGCAACAGGACATAAGTCAGGGGCGCTCTTTGCCAGCCGCAAAGGTGGGAACCCGATTAGCCGAGTACATGCTTATCGGATACTGAATGAAGGGGCAAGCTGTGTTGGCATTAAAGAAGCCGTTGGAACGCATACCTTGAGAAAGTCATTCGATTTTCATGCTTACCAAAGTGGTGTAGATATTACCCGTATTCAAAAGCTGCTCAACCATTCAGCCCCGAGTGTCACTCTGGCGTACATAGGAATCACTCGACAAGAGTTGGATAATGTTTATTTCAATCTTAACCTATGAAGACGTTAACGGATGTTATACATCTGGTTAACGTCTTTTTTATTTTCAGCAGTACATGAAGGAGGTGCATTATTAGTGAAGCAGGTTATCAATACCAAAGGAACGAACATTTATCCGGGACAAGTAAAGCTCGTATGGGTTGCAACTTGCTCTTGTGGGAATAAGCTTGTACGTGCAATGAAGGAATCTGGTTTGAAGATGTATGTTGGTAAAGAACGTTTTTCCTGCAAACAATGTGAAAAACGCTTACAGAAAAAAGGACAGCATTATTTTAAAGGAGATCAGATGATTAGTCGGGAACAGGTGTGGGCGGCAACAGATTTTGATGAAGATTAAAGCACAGGATACAGGAGCGTAGGAGGAAGAAAAATTGGCTGAATTCATAGGTCAGAAAATGATAACAGAACGAGTTCAATATGAAATTGGACAGCTTGTGCAGATGTATTTATGGGAATGCATTGATCGATTAAAAGAACAAATGACTATGGACTATCTTCAGATATTTGATTTAAAAATTTTGCCAAGCGGTATACAGGTAGTAACACATTCCATGGAGCAGCCTTTCTATCGTCAAGCACACTATTTGGTTGATATGCCTATCCAGTCTCTTATCCAGAAAAAGATTTTTGTTATCGACGAAGAGCAATACGTGACGATGATGCTGGCAGAAGAGTACTAATTTAATATTTTTCAGATGAACATGCCTTTGCCAATGGACAAGGGCTGTTTTTGAGCGAGAATGGAGCATAGTGGATAAACTGTAAATTCTTCATCTGGCGATGATTTACACTTCAATATTGAACAAATCTATTGGGTTATGTTCTGACCTACAAGATGTATGTTCATATGAAACCGCGAAAGTATAAAGTGTTTAGGAAGTGTCAATATGGATAACCAGATGTTATTGTTATTTGCAGATGCCATTCAGCGAAGAATGCTGATAAGCGTTACCTTTTTAACGAAAAGTGGACAGGAACGTATTAGACGTTGTGCACCGCTGGATTTAGCACCCAGTGAACGAGCGAAGATTAAATTATACAAATATCATATGTGGGACTTGGATAGCCAGCCAAAACCACATTTACTCAGTTTGAGTCCAGAGCAAATCATACAGATTGAAATAACCATACAGCCATTTATACCCGAGCAGATTGTAACCTGGACAAGGAAGAATTCTTGGACGATCGTTAGAGATTGGGGCCACCTGTCGTAAAATATTCAGGATAACTATATTTTAATAAAGCTTTATGAGCCTGTAGTGTAGAAATTCACTACGGGATTTGTTTTGCCTTTTAAATGAAGATACATAGTAAAATAGTTACTATTTATGCGGAAGAAACGGTGTACTAGGGTCAAGCATGTTGATAAGATCGACTCAAGAAAAATACCATTTTATAGGAGCTTGAGCAATGGCAAATAAGAATAGGGTTTCAAGCAGAAACAACCGTGGAAGTAATCAGGTTAGACTGGAAGGTGAACAAACGATGTCAGAACAGCTTCAAAGTGAAAATGAGCAGACAAGTATTGAGGCAGAAGAAATTCAAGTTCATGAAGAGACAGGGCAAGAACAAGCCCAACAAGAAGAGCCAGTCTCGGCCCATGAAGAATCAACTCCAACTGAGGTAGCTAATGAGAATTTAGAGGAAAAGTCGATTATTCAAGAAGAACAGGAGATCGTCCCTGAACAAGGGGATGGCAAACATCAGCAAGAAGATACGTCACAGCAGGAAGCAATATTAAATGAAGAAAATACACAAGAGTTGCAGCAAGAACTAAATGATGGCAAAGAAGAGCGGCCACTTGCCATTGAAGATATTGTAAAGCCGGGAAAATTCGGTGTAACGAACAGCCAAATGATTCCAGCCATTAAGCAAGCGATTATGGATGGCTCAGTCGAAAAGCTGAGGATGCTTCGTTCCATGTACCTATATTCCTTCGAAAATTCACTAAGGTATCTGAAGAAGTCGGAGCGAGAATTCATTCAAAATAATCTGAAATAGAACAAGCCGGAGCGTGAATGGGTCATGCGCTCCGGCTTGTTTTTATTTTGTTAAGTTTTCTGACTGTCTTGCGTAGAATGATGCACTTTGGGGAGAGGTATGTCTATCTCGGCCTCCGCTTGGACAGTTTGGCTCAATATCTCAACCACATGCTCATGAAATTGCCGCAACGCTTTGCCGGATGGCTGATTTACTTCTTTGATTACATATTCACATTTCTTCATAAATTACGCCTCCAAAATTTTACAGTTGTCATATTCGATGACGTGTCATCAAAAATGCTCAACATTCTATTTGGAAGGCGGCAAAATATTAACACGTTTGGAGTAGAGGAACTTATGGAAAGCAAAACAATTAAGCACGTAGCCGTCTATTTAAGAAAATCACGGGATGATGGCGAATTCGAAGACGTTCTCTCGAAGCATAGGGATACCCTTCAGGCCTTGGTCGAGAATCGAAATTGGACCTATAGGCTATATGAAGAAGTGGCCTCTGGTGAAAAGATCGAGTCCCGTAAGGAAATGCAGAAGTTACTTCGACATGTTGAAGACCAGCTTTATGATGGGGTAGTGGTCATGGATATTGACCGTTTAGGGCGTGGAGAAAATAAGGATTGGGCACTCATAAAAGATACGTTTTTGAACTCAGAGACGGTAATCATTACACTGAACAAGATATACGATCTGGAAATAGATAATGACGATGTATCCTTTGACTTCATGTCCATTTTTGCTCGAATAGAGTACAAAACGATTAAGCGAAGAATGAAGCAGGGCAAAGAGGCTGGAGCGAAGAAAGGAATGTGGACAAACGGAAAGCCACCGTTTCCATACTATTATGATAAAAACACAAGGTCGGTACTGGTCGATGAAACGAAGCGTCCGATTTATCGAGCGATTGTAGAGAAATATCTTAATGGAACAAACCTTGGTCATATTGCCATTTGGTTGACGGATAACAAGATACCCACGCCATACAACATTAAGCCGGATGGAAAGAACAAGGGCTGGTCAAATATTACGGTTCAACGGTTGCTGGCAAGCGAAATCCATTTGGGTTTCATCACATACGGCAAAACCCGTTCCAAGCGTGGGCAGGTTGAATTGGTTCCCGAAGAAGAGCGGATTAAAGTCATGGGAACACATGAAAAGCTGAAAACGCCGGAAGAACATGAAGCAATTATGGAGCGGCTGCTTAAGAATCGCATGTTGAATCCCAATTCAAGACGTAACATTTTTCCTTTGTCAGGCTTGCTTTATTGTGAAAAATGCGGTTCACGGATGAGGTTCCGGGTGGGAGAGAATAAGAAGCAGGGGCAGCACTGGAGTGCATTGTGCTATCACCAGCACAAAAATGGCAGCAAATGTGAACAGCGTGGCAAGGTAATGGATGCTGATTTTTTTAATGCTCTGTATGATCGGATTATCCATGTAGACCCGAACATTTTACGGGAGATTGAATTGCATGGAAGTAGGTACAATGATACACAGGTTATTATTGAGGTCAAAGCGCAGGAATTGAAGAAGCAGAAACGAGCGTTGGACAAGCTGCATGAATCTTATGAAGAGGACATGATAACGAAGCAGGTATTTTTGGAGCGTAAAGCTGTTCGGTCACGGCAGATACAGAAGCTGGAGGAAGAGTTGAAGGATTTGCGGAAGGTTGTAGTAGATGAAGGGAATTATCCAACTGTGGAGCAGATATATGAGCGGATAGGTGAGTTTAGGGAGTTGTGGAGCACTTCAGTGACGAGTGAAGAGAAGAATCGAGCGTTGAAGAAGCTGGTGGAGCGGATTATGTATGATCGAGAAGGGAATCGGGTGGAGTTGACGGTTTGTTATAGGTAATTAATACGTGGGATGTTTATTGACTTCTGGAATTTTTTCCAGGAGTCGTCTTTTTTTGTGGTACAATATACCCAAGTATTAGGAGGGATGATCTAAATTGCAAACAGAGCGTTTTAGCAAACTTAGAAAATCAGAATTAGAAAAGATATTTGAAAAAAAGAATATAATTGAGATCTGGAGAAAAATAGTAAGGAATCAATTGCGTAATATTGATCTTAAAGATCTCTTTGATCACTATGATTTTAATTTTAATATTGACGAAAGAGCAACTACAATACGAAGTGATATTTTAAGCGGGAATTTTAAAGTTTCACAGGCACTTACTTACAGAATTGAAAAGAAATTTGGAGTTTGTAGACATCTTGTAACTCCGCAACCAACTGATGCTTTAGTTTTTCAGGTTCTTGTCGAAAGCGTATCAAAAGGAATTTTAGAAAACCAGCCTTCAAAAAATGCATTTTATTCGAGAGATAAACATAGTGTATCTAAGCCTCATGAAGTTGATGAGTATATGTTTAATTGGAGACAACAATGGAAGAAAATGCAGAAAATGATCTATAATTTTAACGATGAGCAGGATTTTATAATCGTTACTGATCTTTCTAATTATTATGACAGTATAGATATTAAGGAGCTTCGTAAAGTATTTACTAGCTATTCAAAAATGAATGAAGTCTTAATTGATCTTGTATTTAAGATAATAGAAGAGATTTCATGGAAGCCGGATTATTTGCCTTATTCTTCAAGAGGGCTACCTACTACTAATATTGAGGGAGTACGATTACTTGCTCACTCTTTCTTATTTGAAATAGATGAGGTTATAAAACAAGAAACAAATAACAGTTTTGCACGATGGATGGATGATATAACAATTGGTGTTAATTCAAAGAAGCAAGCGGTAGAAATAATAAGCTCTATATCGGATATGTTAAAGAGTCGAGGGCTTGCTTTAAATCTTTCAAAAACAAATATTTATGATGAAAAACAGGGGTATTATCATTTTCAAATCGAAGAGAATAGGTATTTAGATAGTATAGAAAATGTAAAATACGGTGACTCGAATTATAAAGAAGTATGTAAAGAAGTGTATAAAAAATTCAAAAAACATTTCAAAGATCAGGGAGCGAAATATTGGGAAAAAGTTACTAAGCGATACATTACAGCCTTTGGACGTCTTGAATCAAAAAAGCTTTTAGATGATTTGCCGAATATATATGCTGAATATCCGAATCTAAGAATTAATTTAAATATTTATTTGTCAATACTAGGATATGGAAATGCTACTTCTGCTAAAATATTGGAAATAATAAAATCAATTGATATTTTTGATGACATTTCTATGTATCAATTATGCTTTTTAATTACTCAGTGGGAAATCCCTACAAATGAAGAAGCAAAAAAATTCTTGAAAGAATTTGAAGCACACATTACTAAGTTTTCGTTTACTAGGAAAGTAGCTTCCGACTTTTATTGTTTACTTTGGTTTAAAGCCAAATACAATCATCCTGAGGATTTACTTAAGTTTATAACTAAATATAAAAATCTATGGCAAACAGAAACCTTTTTACGAAGACAAGTAACAGCTATCATTTCAAGGCTTCTTACAACAAATGAGAAGTCCGGTGAAGCGTTATTAGCAAGTCAGATTTCTTCTGGTGTGCCTAATACTGTAACTTTGGCGAGTCAGATTCTAACTTTTAGAGATTTAGAAAAATTGGAAAGCAAGATGCTATTGTATTTATTTCCCACAGTTATTCAAAGACCTTATCCCCTTCCTAAATTTCTTGTATTATGTTCAGTACTAAATTCCGAAAAAATAAGGATCGACAGTTCTGTAAAAGAAAAAATAATTTCTTACATCAAAGATCCATATTACTTAAAATGGCTTGACTTACAATATAACATTAACTAGAAGTAATCTATTTTGAAAAACATGTTATTTCATTCCTGAAATTCGATGCTGTTAATTTAGACGTATCTATCACTGGAGGTAATATGGAGAAGCTTAATGACACTATAAAAAAAAGTAATCCAACTTTGTGGGAAACATTCGAATATTGTACATCAAAAATTTCAGGAGTAGCGGAAGAAGAACTTGAAGATAAGGAGTTCTATTCAAGTAAAGTGAAGGAGTTAGATGTTGAATATACAGAACCTTATATGATTTTTTTTGTTCTAGCTCGATTAAAAAGTTTACCATATCAATATCAACCAATGGAAAAGGTCTTATATGTAATACCGTTCAAATATAAAGAACATTACTGTTTCTTCTCAATGGAAAAATTCGGACTAAAGTTTGCGATTACTACGAACAACGAAGAGATAATACGTCAATTATTTAAAAGTATAAATAGTGCCAAAAAAATTGCGAATAGATTGCTCAGCCCAGTTATTGAGAAAACTATTAACAATGGAGAATTTACTTTGGAAAATAAGTCTGGTGTATTGAGAAGACGGTATTTATATTTTCGCAATAATGTACAACTATGATTAGATTTTGATCATGGGAAGCCAGGAGATGACATCTCAGAAATAGTTGCTTCAATGAATAGTCGCTCGAAAAAAGAATGGGAAGCTTTATTTAACACACAAGCAATGTTGGATGCTTACTTCAGTTTTCAGGAACATATTCTTATATTATTATTACCATTTAGTCAGTTTAATAAAGATGAGGATAACATAACTAATTTAATTGGAAGTGATTGGACTACAAAATTCAATCGTATCTTTAAACCGCAGCAAAATCCAATGGTAATGAAATTTTATGACTACATAAGGGGGATTAAGGAACTTCGCAATAAATATGCTCATGGAGGATTTGAGAAAAAGAAAGGCTCGTTATTAGCTCATGTGCCTACACTAGGTGCTATTCCGGTGGAATTACCTCAACATAATGAAAGAGGGTATTCAATGATACCCATTGGTGATGTTGATTTCACAAAAATATGTAAAGTGTTTGATGAATTTGATATGCATTTACAAAATTCTGAATGGTCTAGAGCGATTCGAATTCTAGAGGCGGGTATAGATATTAGATATGATGGAGAATTCATGGAACAATTGAATATTGCAACACAATCAGATGAATCTTTAAATTCTTTTCTTCAAATAGAATCGGATGAATATGCTCGAAATGCGAACATGGATTGGTAATAAAGAAGAGTTATTGCATATAAGAAAGTATCTTGAAAATACAAACATGAAGAGGAAATTAGAATGTTTAGCACCAATTTTAAAGAGGGACTTTTTGATCTATCAATAGCAAGAAATCCGAGTGAAGTACTCATTGGCTGGAGTAAGTTGGACAATGAAGAAGCTGAAAAAAGTGTAGTGGTTGCTTTAGATGATTATAAGAAGAGCGCATATTTCCCAGGGGTATTGGATTTAGTACGCAGTAATGATAGTCATTTAATTCCTTATTTTAAAAGCGAAAATTTATATTTCATGGATTCCGAATTATTAAATGATATGATGCTTAGTGGAAATCAGCCTTTTGAATTTAAATTAGATTATTCGATCATGCTAGATACTAATTATGCTAGTTATATTGATAATTTTATTAAAGGTAACTGGAACAGTATACCCAATGAAGCTCTTTTAACAATTGATGTTTTACTTAAGAATGATTTTCGCTATGATTACTGGTTTTATATGATTGAAAATTATAAAAACTCATTTGGTTCGGAAGAATCTAAAGGAATTACAAATAAAAAAATTAAGTTTTATGAAAACTTAGTCAATCTAGAGTTATTCAAGAATATAGATACAATGAAATATAAGCTTACAAGGCAGATAGAATATATGATGACGAAAGATGAAGCATTGATTTCTGCCGATCAAATTTTTAATGGGGTATTTAACTCGAATAATGGTAAAGAAATGATGAATACCTTCATTCCAATTCATAAAAATATGGTTCTTTTATTATTGGGTATTTTTCAGATAAAATTTGCAGACAAATCTAATATTAGCACTAAACTACAAAAGCTATTCGAATACTCCCATAAAGTCATTGGAGTTTATTTTGAGAGGGAATTAATGATTGCTCACAAATACTTTTGCAAAGCAGAGAATGTCAAAATTTTAGCTGGAATAAATAAAGGTATGAAGACAGATAATCTGTTGAAAATAATCGAAAATATTGCTTGGGATTTTACTGTTCCCCGAATAATGGAGTTTTTTCTTACAAGAATTGGGGAAGGTCGATTTTTCATTCCATTCTTTTTGTCAAATGATTATAAACTGCGGGAATTATTGAAATTATTCGCAGTAAAAGGGATAGTTTATAATAAACGGGAAGGCTTTTTCTTACCAATTTCAGATGAAAATATTTATGATTATTATACGAGATATGATGTAGATGTTAAACAATATTTCACTTTTGAAGCAATTGAAGAGAGGAAAGGCGTTTATCAAAGTAATTGTGAGAATGAATTTATTATTGTTAAAGAGGAATATCAAAAATTATTGAATATTTTAGGATAACTTGTAGTAGTAAATTCATTTTTTTAGCCTTCCATCACCTTTTTGGGTAAACTAACTCTAAAGTAATACTTTAACGAAATCCAACCCGAAATAAGTTGATGCCCCGTGACAGCCCAAAAAAATACCCAAATAGATTATCTAAGAGGAGTCACTGTACTTGCTGCTGCATGGGCATAATCTAGTGAACTGGTTCCTTTGATCAGAAGAGGCTTTTGAAATTAGCCTATCTTCATTCCTTTCTATTGGGTATAGCTAGTTGTTGATTCACACGTACATGTCATTGATGGGATGTTCGCGTGAATCATTTATTCTAGACTTCTGCTATAGTATTCAGCAGGAAGTTTTTTAGTTTGAAGATATAGGTAGCGTCAAATATTTTGTGAAAACTCTTTTAAAAACCATCTCCCCCTCGGGGAGAGAAATTATCGTAAATGCTGACCAACTCGATCTAGGAAAAATATAGAGGGTCGAAGCAGCATCTGCCCCTAGTTTTGGACACGGAATGTCCATTTTCGAGTCACGTCCGTGGTTACCAAGTAGAGCATTTTGAGCAAAGCGCAGTCACCCGGAGGCGGCATGTTGAGTAGTGGAAGATGTCCTATGTCAAAGTTATTGGAAAATCTTAAATTTTCAATGACTGTTTGAGCGACAATATACTCATTCTATTGCTTGTGCGAAAGAAGCTTAAACTGTGGGTTATAGAGAATCACTTGTTGACTAAACAACTGGTGTTTATAATGGAGACAATCAAGGCGCTCATTTTTTTCTTTGTGTGTTTATCATGAGTCAAGCAACAGATGAATCAAAACATATGACGCAATTAGAACAATTCATCCTTTCTCTTACAGTAAGAGAGAATAACACTGCAGATCATAAAACGTTGGAAATGGCGTCTACCCTATTAAGCTGGTCAAACTATGGTGTAATTTGTCAATGGAATTTGGAAGGAGATAGGAATCTCCTGTTAACTTAGTCCCAAGAGTATTGCCATTAAATAAAGGATTATAGGAAGGAGCATTCATCATACGATGAAGCAGCAAGAAGAGTACAAACTCTGGAATCAATTACATATTGAGCTGGCCGACATCCGTCTGTATACACTTGCTGCGGGAGAATCAAGCAACGGCTACCATTTGCCTGCAAGTGCTTTTCTATTCCTGTACAGGGGCAAAGCGAAGATACGGATGGATGGGCTTATTCATCCAGCTGAACATTTTTATTGTTTACATGGCTGCAAGGGTATGAGGCTAGATATTGAAGCAACGGAATATCTGGAATATTATTTGGTGCTTTATCGTGGCGAATTTCCGCTCCGCCGAAGATATTTTCTGAACAAGGGTGAAATTCCCCCGTTTCAGCAAATATTTGCATTTGCTCCCGCACAGCCTGTAGGGCTCTATCAGATAATGCTGCGAATGGAAGAGGCATGGAGCAAATCGACGGAGAAGGATAAATTTGTGGTGAAAACACTGTTCTATCAATTTATTCTGGAAATGCTTCAGCAAAAACAGCAGTTAGGAGTTGATCTCCTTCCTACAGAAGTTGTTAAGCAAGTAGTCCAGTATATGCATAAGCACCTAGACGAACCGTTGACGCTGGAGCTTCTAGGACAGAGGTTCGGCTACAATCCCCAATATCTGGCCCGTAGATTCAAGGAATTGACGACGCGCAGCCCGATCGATTATCTAATTGGACTTCGTATTGGCAAAGCGTGTCATATGTTGCAATACACGGATGCTTCGATTGGTGAGATTTCCCAGAGTGTAGGCTATGAGGATGTGTTTTATTTTAACCGTATATTCAAAAAGAACGTCGGTCTCTCTCCCAGCCATTTCAAAAAAGAGCTGTCTGGTGAAGAGGAGGTTCGGTTTAATCCATATAAAAGGTGGGGATTGTCCATGTCAGACTCCAATTCTCAATGTTATGTTGATAATGATAATTATTATCAATATAAAAAAAGAGGAGAGTATCACATGAACAGAACATCTAGAAAAAATATGATGGCAACACTTCTACTCTGTATGGCCTTATTGGTTACAGCTTGCGGAGGGGGGAACTCTAGTCTACAGTCTCCATCGGAAACATCTGCTGCCGGCTTAAATTCTTCTGAATCAACTCAGAAAACAACGCCTGTGGCAGCCACCAAGATCGTGAATACCATATTCGGAGAGGTGGAAGTTTCGAAAAATCCCGAGCGCATCGTGGCGATTCAATATTTGAGCAGTATTCTGGCAGTGAAGGCTAATGCAATCGGCTCTACGACGCGCATCATGGACAACCCGTATTTCAGTGGTTTAACTGACAATATAGAGATTGTCGGTTCTTCCGGCAGTGATGTTTCCTTTGAAAAGCTGATTGATCTTAATCCCGATCTGATTGTCGTAATGACCTCGGATGAGGGAGAATATAAAAAGTACAGTAAAATTGCCCCAACGATTGCCATACCCTATGGGAACTTTTCATCCATTGAAGAGGAAGTGAAGTTCTTTGGAGACCTGCTGGGGCGGGAGGAGGAGGCCACCACATGGATATCCGATTATACTGCGCGAATCGCTGCTGCCAATGCGAAGGTCCAAGCAGTGATACCCTCAGATGCAACCTTTAGTATTATGCAAGAAACAGACAAGACATTAAGTATATATGGCAGTGAGTTTGGCCGTGGCGGACAAGCTATTTACGTGAATCTAGGACGGATATCACCTCCATCCTATGATGAAGCTTTGTTGAAAGAGAAATATAAGGATACTTCAATAGAATTATTGGACCAATATGCCGGAGACTATATTATCCTGACTACCGAAAGATCACTGGAGGAACTTCGCAAGGATCCAATCTGGGGACAACTGGAAGCAGTCAAAAATGACAGACTATATGTCTGGTCCAACACCCGCTCCTATTTCATTGATCCGTTATCGGTGTTGATGCAGACAGAAGAATTGGCTGAGTGGTTGACAAATGCTCCACAGAAAAATTGACCAAGGGCCTGTATTATTCAGCGGTAATTAATCTTTCATCATGAATCCATTGATAAGCTGCTCTATATATCTCCCAGCTTAAGAAGGCTGCAGCGTTTCTTGTTGATTGCCCTTTTCTGCGTTCTGACTCCGATAAGAAGCGAAAGGAATGTGGTCTTCTAGCTGACGTTATTGACCCACACGACCTGTCATTGATGAGATGTTCGCGTGAATCAATTTTTTTAGAAGCTTCTGCTATTAGAAATAGCAGGAGTTTTTTTTGTTAGAGATTATAAGATTTGTTAGTGTTATATTTTTCCATTTTATAGTATAATTAAGATTAGAGTACTTTATTACTTTAGTTTACCAAATTCGTGAAACTAAAGATAAGTGAAATCTATATGCAGAATTGGAGATAAAAATATGAATAAAAGTACATTTCAAAATCTATTATCAAAAACCTTATATGAAAGCATAAGAACAAAAAGTTGTGAATTTTTTGTCGGTGCTGGAGTTAGTAACTTAGAACCGACTAGAATACTTCTATAACCTTCCTGAACATTACCAGTATTAAGTAAACAAAGTATGCACGATATAAGAGGAGAGAAATCGATGAAAGAAAAAGTAGTCAAAGGACATCCAATTTTATTTTCATTCATGCTCGGGATAGTGCTAACCTTATTTGTTGCAGTGGCATCCGCAGGCGCAACGATATTAGGGTTTGAGGACGCAGGCATCATGCTTGCCCAAGCTGGTGCATTTTTCATAATGGCAGTGATTGTTACTGTGTACATGACAAAAAAGGACCGCTCACTTGAAGTATTTGGTTTCAAAAAGATGGATATCCGCAAAGAAAAGGTAACACTCTATTATATTCCATTACTTGTTATAGCGGTTGTTCAGCCAATAATGGGAGGATTCAACTTAGAGCTTACTACAACTAAAATTATACTTATTCTTATTTTTTCTTTACTAGTTGGCTATACAGAGGAAACGATATTCAGAGGGATCATCAGAGAAAGACTGCAGCCCAAAGGACCAGTGTTTTATATCGTTTTTTCTTCTATATTCTTTGGTATTCTACATATGGCAAATGCGCTGAACGGAAGTGATTTCATACATATCTTACTGCAAATTATCAATGCTTTTCTTATCGGTCTTATTCTTGCTTTGCTTATAGAAACGACAAACAACATTATTCCTTTGATCGCATTTCATTTTATGTTTGATGCGCTTGCTCAAATGACGAGCAGTAATATTGTAGACAAAGAGGTATTGGTTGTTTCTATATTAAATATTATATATTTGGTATATGGAAGCTATCTGATTTTCGTTTTATTGCGTAGGAAAAAGATGAATATCCAAATAAGTGCTTGATCAAACTACAATAAATCATTTTTATGATCTTCAGGCCATAATGCACCAAAGAAATGGAGTAGCATAACTTATGGAGTCCTTTCGACATTATTCTTGTGATTTCAATTCAACGACTGGACAGAATCCAGGGTTTGTTGAACATAAATGTTCGGTAAATTGCGGTTGGAGCTTGGAGAGCTCTGAGAAATACTTTCCGATAAGGTGATTGGCGCTAACGGATCCATTCTGGAAAGACAGCGATGAGAGGGCCTGGACATGACTGTAATAATACTTTTTTTCCCGCTTCGGCAGCTTGTAAATGGTTGGTGGAGCATGTGTTACGACATCAAAGGGATTGGCAACGCGGTAGCTGTATCGAACATACTGTGTAAAAACTTTCGCAAAGGCCGGATCGCCTACACGAGGGGATCCATATGTAAACAGGTTGGGTGAGATGTAAGTGGTGTTGGCCGAAACATCAATAGCACATAATGTCGCGAGTGCTCCACCGAGGCTGTGACCTGTAATGAATAATGTCTTGTTGGAAGACAACCTAGAGAGGGCGGAGGTAATCCCACTGCGAGCTGAAGAATAGATGTCTGTGAAGCCGCGATGTGTAAGACAGTCTTCCTTAATATATTTGAATCTTTTTTGTGAGGCGATGATGTTAGATATCCAATTGGTCGTCGAGCTGGTTCCCCGAAAGGCAATAATAATCTCTTTCGGAGATTCCAGAATAAACCCGAAGGGTTCCCATACGTTGCTGATGGATTTCGCTTGAATAGTATCAATAACCCCATAATTCAGCGGAACGACGAACGAACCGTCCGTATTTGTAAATTGTGCATAGGTCTGTCCGCAGATTGCAGCTAGGAAGATAGCCCATTGTTCTTGATCCTTATTGATACCCACGTTCATCCCGCCCTTCTCTCCTACACTATATTAGTGGGATGAAGGAGAGATTCCTATAAAAAGAAAAGCCGCTTTCGAATAGACGAAAGCGGCTTCTCTATATATTTGACGGATTATTGTTCCACAATCGCAATAATTTCGTCTTCCAGATCGAGCTTCACCCGATCACTATAGGTCCGAATGTTATATTCGGAATACAGGTAACGTAGTATCGCTTCGATCAGATTGGATTCGATCAAATACTGACTTCGGCTGTTCACCCACACTTCGGCGGTAAAGCCGGTGTCTTCTTCCCAACTCAGTTCAACAGTAACATCGGTAGGTTTCACACCTTTGCGTTCTGCCTGATGGAGGCAAACCGCATTGATGATTTCATCCATACTCAGAATCATAGATTAATACCGATTATCCCGGCGCTCGTTCTGACGACGACGGTTTTGAACGGACCGAACGACAGCCATAACTACCATAATAAGAACCCAAACAGCAATCAGGTTAATGGCAAGACCCAGGATGTTACCCAGCATACCCATTCCGCCAAACATTCCGCCGAACAGCATACCAGCAAGACCACCGATCATCAGACCTTTCATCAAGCTACCACCGCTAAAAAATCCACGTTTTTGAGTTGCGCCCGGAGTGCCGGCTGTGTTGGACTTATTCGAGGATTTCTGAACATTGTCCGACTTTTTAGGAGTAGTGGAGTATGATTTCTTTCCGGAGCTGAAGCCACCACCGCCTCTTCTAGCATCAACGGAAGTAGGGGCAATCACGACCAGAAACATGGTGAGAGCTACAAAAATAGCAAGTACTTTTTTCATTGTGTTCTGTTGAACCTCCTAGTAAAATTAAATATTTGCATCTTAATGAGTGTAATACGGACAAGTACACGATAAGGTTTCAAAAAATTATTGCTTATGAACAGAAGTAGTCTGCATACGGTGTTGCTTCAAAAGATCAAGAACCCAGTCACACCATTTCAATTCCGTCTCGGCCATCATCAAGCCCTTGGAAGCGAGGATGTAATTGCTGAATTCCTTGTTGCCGAAATGACACATGTCCTTAGGAATTCCCTGTAAAATACCTTCAAAATATTGCTTTTTGTCCAAGTAGATCTTTCGGCGTTCCTCATAAATGTCGAACGCAATACCAATATCGCTTAACCAAAGACTAAATGTACGTAGTGACAGCTCGTCTTTCGTTACAGAAGGCGCAATCGGCATGTACATCCATTCTCGCAGTTTCTGCATACCTAATTCTGTGATAACGTAAATCTTCTTGTCGGGTTTGTCGCTTTGCTGAACCCAACGTGAGCTGAGAAGATGCTTTTCTTCCATGCCGGCAAGAAGTGGATAAATCTGACTGTGCTTCGCTTGCCAAAATGGCTGAATGCGGAGCATCAGCTCATAACCGGACGATTCTCTTCGGGCGAGCAGACCCAGCAGGCCGTAAGACAACGTGTTCATGTGCAAGACTCCCTTTGAAACTTAATCGTGGAACACCTGGAATTAGGATTACATCCCGGGTCAGGTCCGTTTGTTCAAAGTGTACACTGAAACTGTATGGTTTGACAACCTGAACGAAAGGGAACTGCAAAAAAAGCACAGGCTGATATCAGCCCGTGCTTTTGTGTAACTATGATTATTATTTATCATACCCGTCAATAACAAGATCCAGAGCTCCGGTTGTCGGGTCTATGACCATTCCATGTACAGGAAACTTTGGCGGGAGAAGCGGATGTTTTTTAATGATATTCACTGTATGTTCAACGGCTGCAGTAACGTTATCGAATCCGCGCAGCCACTTTGTCAATTTGATTCCGGAATTCTCTAGAGTTGTCATGACATCTTCCGAAACACCGCGTTCGATCATCGATTGGATCATATGATCCGCGTTCAGGGCAGCCATACCACACTCATGGTGGCCTACTACTATCACTTCATCGGCACTCAGCTCATAAAGCGCAACGAGTACACTCCGCATAACAGATCCAAACGGTTGTGAGATAATCCCGCCGGCGTTTTTAATAAGTTTAACGTCACCGTTCTTAAAATTCATCGCCTTAGGCAACAATTCCGTAAGACGTGTATCCATGCATGTAATAATAATAATTTTTTTATCTGGAAACTTACTTGTGCGGTAAGCTTCATATTCTTTATTTTCAACAAAAGTCCGGTTGTGTTCCATAATGCTGCTAAGATGTGTTGACATGAAAAGGTTCCTCCTAATACTCGGATGTGTGGCTGGATATGGCTTGAAATTATTGTCTGGTATCCACCAGTTGAATGTTCGTGCCGTACGTTTGATTATTGCTGTCCAGTCGGAAAGTGCTAAGACCCGAGAAAACATCTAAAGTCATCGCATCTTCGAAAAAGACTTCTTGTCGGCGGTTGATCACAAATGCGACGGAATCCCCGGCCGAGACCGTGACATCCTCAGAGTCAGGTTCGTTGATAATGCGCAACCCGGGTATTCCGTTGACGGCACAGCCGCATCCCTCAGTGTCATATATAAGCCTGACTCTGCCCGGCTGGTTGCCGATTCTCTCCTTCAGTTTTTTTTCTGCATCTGGGGTCAGTTGAATCATCATGGCTTCTAGACACTCCTTATTATGTATGAATTTTATATTCTCTACTTAAAAGTTGATTATAAACCTTGTAAAAAGTATCATCAATAGTAGGAATATAATACATAAATGAAAGCAGGAGGGCTCACTAATGGATACACAACTTAAAGAACGCTGGGAACAGTTTCAACAATTGATCCGAAAAATAACCAGTTATTACGAAGCCGTTGGCTTATTGCATTGGGACCTCCGTACTGGGGCTCCTCGTAAGGGCGTAGAAGCTCGTTCCGAGACGATTGGTATGCTCTCGACTGAGGCATTTAAACTTCAAACGTCCACAGAAATGAGTGAACTGCTGGACTTTTTTGCAAAGCCGGAAATAGAGCAGCAGCTTGATGAAAAAAGTCGTCGCATGGTCGAGGAATGCCGGAAAGAATATGACCGGAGCAAATCGATTCCAGCAGATAAGTTCAAAGAGTACACCGTCTTGGCCGCTCATTCCGAATCCAAATGGGAGGATGCGAAGGAAAACAGTGACTTTGCCGGCTTCGAACCTTTTTTAACCAAAATCGTAGCGTTCAAGCAGGAATTTATCGACTACTGGGGCGTGAAAGATACCCGTTACGATACGCTACTTGATATGTATGAGCCGGATCTGACGGTCGAAAAGCTGGATGAAGTTTTTGAACGCCTGCGTGCTCGACTGGTGCCACTCGTGAAATCCATTCTGGCTTCTTCCAATAAGCCGGATACTGGATTTTTGGATCAGTTGTATTCTAAAGAACAGCAGGAAAAGTTCGGCCTGTTTATTTTGGAGCAGATGGGCTATGACTTTGAGGCGGGACGTCTGGACGAGAGTGTACATCCATTTTGCACGGGCTTGAATGTCGGCGATGTACGGATTACAACGAATTATCTTCAGGATGATGTGACCAGTGCGGTATTCAGCTCCTTACACGAGGGCGGTCACGCCCTGTATGAGCAAAATATCGATAAGGAACTCGTAGGCACACCGCTGGCCATGGGAACGTCTATGGGGATTCATGAATCGCAGTCCCGTCTTTGGGAAAATATGATCGGCCGCAGCCGTCCGTTCTGGCATCGCTACTTCGGCGATCTTCAGCAGCATTTTCCGGAACAATTCAGCAAAGTGGATGCGGAACAATTCTATCTTGCCATTAACAAGGTTGAAAATTCTCTTATTCGGATCGAAGCAGATGAACTGACATACAATTTGCACATTATTATCCGTTATGAAATCGAGAAGATGTTGTTTAATGAAGGTCTTTCCGTGAAGGATCTGCCTGAAGTGTGGAATTCGAAATATAAAGAATACTTGGGTATCATGCCACCGAATGATGGCCTGGGTGTACTTCAGGATGTACACTGGTCCGGTGGGGATTTTGGATATTTTGCATCCTACTCTCTCGGAAACATGTACGCCGCCCAATTTATGCACACGATGCGCAAAGAGCTTCCTGAATTGGACAGCTTAATTGAAGAAGGGAAGCTTGCCCCAATTAAGGAATGGCTGACCGAGAAGATTCATAAGTACGGAAAGAGTGAGACTCCGGCCGAAATCATTCTCCGCGTGACCGGTGAAGAGCTGAATCCGGATTACTTGGCAGACTACCTGGAAGCTAAATATAAAGAGATTTACAAGCTTTAAATTTTAAAAAAATATTAGACATCTGCAGCTGCCCCGTTGACCGGGGCGGCTGTTTTTTGTGCTTTAGGGCCATCGTTACTATTGTGCGAGAGTATGGCAGGATTCACCGAGTAATCCATTTTGTAAACCCTTCTGGGCGTTTAACCTTTACCGGGCTCTGTGCATATGCTGAAAGGAAACGCATGGTTAAGGGAATGGAGGGTTCATAAGGATGCACAGAAAGTGGTTTGGCCTGGCTTTTTCCATTCTGCTTGTATGCGGAATGGCATTAGCTGGATGTGGCGGTGGTGGTTCGGGTACGAAGGTAAAGGTCGGAGAGGTTACGCGTTCCATATTTTACGCACCTCAGTATGTGGCGATTGAGAAAGGTTTTTTTAAGGAGGAAGGACTGGATGTTGAACTCCAGACGACCTTCGGTGGTGACAAAACAATGACGGCATTGCTGTCCAATGCGATCGATGTGGCGCTGGTTGGCTCGGAAACATCCATATATGTGTATCAGCAGGGAGCGGATGACCCTGTCATCAACTTCGGCCAACTGACCCAAACGGACGGCACTTTCCTTATGGCACGGGATGCCAAAGGCGAGTTTAGCTGGGATATGCTGAAGGGGAACGTATTTCTCGGACAGCGTAAAGGCGGAATGCCTCAGATGGCGGGCGAATTCACATTGAACAAGAAAGGCATTAATCCGCGAACCGATTTGGAGCTAATCCAAAATATCGAGTTTGCGAACATTGCTTCTGCTTATGCCTCCGGTACCGGACAATTTGTTCAGTTGTTTGAACCACAGGCATCCATTTTTGAAAAAGAAGGCAAGGGCAAGGTTGTTGCTTCTTTCGGGGTGGAAAGCGGACATCTGCCATATACGGTGTTTATGGCTAAACAGAGTTTTATCGGCAAAAACAAGGACACTATCCAGAAATTCACCAATGCCCTCTATAAAGCTCAGCAATGGGTGGACTCACACAGTGCAGAAGAAATTGCGGATGCGATCCTACCGTATTTCAAAGATACCGAACGGGATATCGTCGTTTCGTCGGTTAAGCGATATAAAGAACAAGGTACCTACGCAACAGACCCGATTTTGGATGAAGAGGAATGGAACAATCTGCTGGATGTCATGGATCTCGCCGGCGAGCTGAAGGAACGGGTACCTGTGGGAACGATCGTGGATAACAGCTATGCGGAAAAAGCAAAGCAGGCGGCGAAATAATTGATGAATAACAATCTCACAAACGAAAGGAGAGAGCATCATGGTACCGGTAGTTGAACTCCGCAATATCGCTCATGTGTATGTGACCGACCGGGAAGCCTCTCTGGCTGTTGAAGGGATTCAATTGAAGGTGCTTCCAGGCGAGTTCATCAGTCTTGTTGGTCCGAGCGGCTGCGGCAAAACGACAATCCTGTCCATCATTGCAGGTCTGCTGCAGCCTTCCCGCGGAGAAGCAAAGGTTTATGGCTATGCTGTGAACGGCCCTTCACCTGAAGTAGGTTATATGCTGCAGCAGGATTACCTGTTTCCTTGGCGGACCATTTTGGACAATACGCTGATTGGACTTGAGCTGATAGATCGATTGACGGATGAAAGCCGGAACAATACGTTGGAGCTGCTTAAAGAGATGGGGCTTGGAGCTAGCATCAGCTTGTATCCGCAGCAATTGTCCGGAGGGATGAGACAGCGGGTGGCGCTTGTGCGTACGTTGTCCACGGATCCGGGACTTCTGCTCTTGGATGAACCATTCTCGGCACTGGATTATCAGACCAAGCTTCAGCTGGAGGATCTAATTGTTGAAACGTTACATGATCGGAACAAGACAGCCATTCTGGTCACACATGACCTGTCGGAAGCCATCGCGATGAGTGACAGAGTTGTGCTGCTGAACCGGAATCCGGGCCGAATACACCGGACATTTGAAGTACCGGAGCATATCCGGAAGGTCCAACCGTTCTATGCGCGGAAGGAACCAGGATTTAATGAGTTGTTTCATGAAATATGGAGAGAGATGGAAGTCATTGGCGGTAAGGAGTGAAGCGACAATATGACTGATCCGGAACTTCTTCAGGCCAGCCTGGCTTCTACTGATCCCGGCTGGCTCAAGGAAATACATGCCCGTCATATGAGACATAAACGCAAAATCAAGAACCGTGTCATTATGGTGCAGACTGCGCTGCTGGTCCTGTTCTTCGCTCTTTGGGAGCTGGCGGGACGTTCAAAGTGGATCGACGTACTGCTGTTCAGCTATCCTACAAAAATCTTCGTAAGTATTTGGGAAGATATCATATCAGGGGAGATATGGGGGCATCTTGGGGTGACGGTGGGTGAAACCGCTGTCGGATTTCTGTTAGGCACATTAATTGGTACGCTATTGGCGGTGCTGATCTGGTGGTCGCCTTTCCTGAACAGGGTGCTGGACCCCTATATGGTTGTGTTTAATAGCATGCCGAAGGTCGCGCTCGGTCCGATATTTATCGTTATGTTCGGTGCCGGGTTTACAGCCATTGTGGTAACGACACTTTCCATTACGGTCATTGTTACGACACTCGTTGTATATAACAGCTTCTCTGAGGTGGATTCCAACCTGATCAAGGTTGTTCGCACCTTTGGCGGTACGAAGTCACAGGTGTTTAAACGAGTAATTCTTCCAGCATCATTTCCTGCGATTGTCTCCACCTTAAAGGTGAATGTGGGTATGGCGTGGGTCGGTGTGATCGTGGGCGAATTTCTCGTGGCAAAATCGGGTCTCGGATATTTGATCATGTACGGATTCCAGGTATTCAACTTTACCCTCGTTCTGTCCAGCTTGCTGATTATCGCCATAGTGGCAACGGCTATGTATCAAATGGTTGTTTATATAGAGAAAAAATTGTTGAGTCATCGATAAATTGGGTTGCAGCTTGTTGTGGTGCCGCCTTGTGATTACACTGGTTGTTTAGACGGCTGAAATCGGATACCATGGGAATACGATAAAGACAGAAGAGGGTTGCTCATGGGATTTCGTATCATTAAGACGGCAGTAGCAACGCTAATTGCCATTCTAGTTACAGATGCTTTAAATATACCGGGAGCGACTTCAGCAGGTCTACTGGCGATTCTGGGCGTGGATGTGACGCGTAAGCGCAGTCTGCGTTCAGTATCGTCACGTTTTTTTGCATCCTTACTGGGACTGTTGCTGGGGTCGATTCTCTTCTCTTTGCTCGGTTTTCATTATTGGGTTCTGGCGCTATACATACTGATAGCCTTTCCTGCCATATCCAAGGCGAATTTTAAAGAAGGTATTGTAACAAGTTCGGTCGTTGTATTCCGTGTGTTTAACGGGGAAGCGCTTAGTTTGGGTATATTCTGGACCCAAGTGGAACTCCTGTTGATTGGTCTCGGTTCGGCGATGGTTGTGAATATGGCTTATATGCCAAAGGGTGAGGGTCGGTTAATGGAGATTCGCCGAGAAGTGGACGGGCTGTTCTCGGTCGTATTCGAGCATATTTCACTTACGCTTCGCGATCCGGAGCACGTATGGGATGGCAAAGAGCTGATTGAAGCGAATCAGGCGGTGGAACGCGGAATTCTAGAAAGCAACCGTGCCATGGAGAATCAAATGCTTCAGCCCGATGAGGCCTGGAATGTATATTTTTACATGCGAAAAGAACAGCTAGACAACATTCAGGCGATGATGCACCTTATCTCTCAAATTTACGAGAGGCTGACGCACGGTGAACTTGCGTCCAAATTGTTTGATCAATTGAGCAAGGATGTTGTGACTGAGGAATATACAGGAAAGACGGAGAAACTGCTGACCGATCTGGTGGATAAATTTAAAGAGATGGAATTGCCTCATACTCGGGAGGAGTTCGAACTGCGTTCTGCGATATTGCAGCTGTGCCGTGAGCTTGAATTTTTCTTGAAAATTTCGAAGAAGAGCAAAGCCCCTACAAGCCCGACCAATCTAAGTCTAATGAAAGACAAAAGGTTGAAATAGAATGATGTTTTGTCCGGCTCAAGGATTGAAGTGGTTGATTGTGGGAGATTTATATGTTAATATAGACCTCGTTGAAGCGCTTACAATTGGCGTGTTACTAGTGAGACTAGGCATGAGCCATAAGAGGTGGAAGCGGAGTATAGACTCCGTTCCCTTTTATGGTTCATGCCTTTTTTCATATTTCTCAAGATCAGGAGGTGAAGAACTCGGGTTCATTTAGGTAAGGTGTGGCAGATAGAATAGGTGAGTTTTTCAACAACAATTACACTTAGACAACGGAGGGGCACTATGAAAATTTTCACCAAAAAATTCAATCGTCGTCTAGTAATGACGATGACAGCAGTAACCGTAGCTATGGCTTCCACGACTTCTTTGAGCTTGCCTGTGAAGGCGGCGACTGCGTCAATGTCGGAGAATTCGATTATTACCTATAAGAATGATGCGCCAACTTCAGAGCGTATTCAGCAGCTGATAGATACAGCTATGCATTTTTACTGGAACGGCGGAGACCTCAAGCAAGCAGAGAAAGATATTTTCAAAGGCATTACCCTTAAAGGGAAGTATGATGTTGTAGAGAATGCTTTTAAGCAAGCGACGGTTCTAGATCCTTACAACATAGATCTGAAGATGTCTCTAGCTTCCACACAAATCATTCAAAAGAAAGTTCCCGAAGCGCTACGTACATACGAACAGATATTACATCTGCAGCCAGATCATTTTAATGCCAATTTACTATATGGGATGTATTCCAAAATAAATGGAAATGAACTCGCATATAAGCAGTCTATTAATAAACTGAGAAAAATAGATGAGGACCAGACCAACGCTTTTGTGCAAAAGTTTAAAGAGACCGAGGAAATTCTCGACCTGAAGATGAATACGGAAGTTCCTGCGGATCTACCGTCGAAAAACCATGCTATCGTTATTCTTGGTTATGCTCTAGCTGAAGATGGAACGATGCAGGAAACTTTGGTGGAGCGCTTGAAGCAGGGCTTGAAATTGGCACAACAGTATCCAGACTCCAAAATCATCGTAACTGGCGGCGTTCCGAAAAACGGTGTAACTGAAGCCGATAACATGACCAAGTGGCTTGTTGAGCAGGGTGTTGCCAAAGAAAGAATTCTGCCGGAAAATAAAGCAACTGATACCGTAGAAAATGCATTGTTCTCGACCGAAATTATTGAGGAGCAAGGTATTAAGGATGTTACCGTCGTGACGAGTGCGAGCCACATCCGCCGTTCGGTTGCGCTGTTTAAGGAGGCAGATCGTTTTTATAGCAAGATGAACGGTAAGGAAGCTAAAAGAAATTTAACAAATATGGTATATATGGATTATGAAACCGTAGAAGAGGCGCATGAGGTGCCGAAGAGCGAGCTGTTGGTAGTGTACCGCGATCTGTTTAGAACAGCAGGATTGTGGCAGTACCCAGGCATCCAGCGTTAAGCATATATTGAAGAGAAGCGTTCAAGCCGTGGAATAAGGGCTTGGCGCTTTTTCTTTTGTATTTGCTTAATAGTTATGTGTGGGGCTAGTGATCAATAATGACATATTCACAAGTAATTACAGGTTGAATAAAATTTGCATATGTTATGTCCTGAAAATAGAGTAGGATAGATACATCTGTAAAATGATTGCGTTTTCATGTGAGTTGTACATGAAAAATAGAATGAACTAAAAAAGGAAATGTAAAGGCTTCAACGGAGAAGGAGGAATTATTCTGGAGAAACGTACGTGGTCGCCTTTGTCTCCGGATTTCAACATTTATATAAGTACATAAAAAAAATCTGGGGGCAAGAGCGATCGAAAGAATAATCCGCATTCGTAGTGATGCTCAGGCTAAGAATCTTTAGTTCAACAAATATAGGCATCTTGAAAGCGCTTCGATTGTTACTGGAATAATAGGGGGAGCTACATGACTACAAAAAGTCCGTTTACACGTTTGTTAAAGTATATGAGTAGATACAAGTTGATATATGTTGGCTTGATTATCACTATGTTAATAGGCATTGTGCTTGATCTTTCAGTTGCGTGGTTTTTGTCTCTCATTACGAATGCTGCTGTAAAGTTGGAAGTAAAGAATTGGTTCAATTTAATTCTTTTAGCGTTGGGTATACTTATTTGTCTAGGTTTGAATACATACTTTGATACGTATCTTAAGCAAAAAGCAGCTCTTAAAGTTAGAAACGATGTTCGTTTGGATACCTTGAATCATGTCTTACGTTTACCGCAATCTTATTATGACAAGAATCACTCTGGTGAATTACTTACTCGTTTCACTAGTGATAATCAAGCTGTGGGAGATGCAAGTGGTAACATCATTATGGGTTTGCTTAGAAATCCGTTACTTGCCATTTCTGCTTTTATATATTTATTAAGCATTCATTGGCCTCTCGCCTTGATTTCCATGTCGATAGGACCACTCATGATCTTGGTGGGCAAACTATTTGGCGAAGCCATGCGTAAAAAAAGCAGTAAACTTCAGATGGCAATAGGTACGACAACCTCTTTTCTTCAAGATGTACTGGGTGCTAGCATTCTTGTAAAATTATTTGGCCTTGAAAAGAAAATATCGAAACAATATCAACAATATAGCAATGAGATTTCTGAAATTGAACGCAGTCAAGGCAAAATACAGGGAACAGCTAATGCAGTATCGAGCGGCATTGCAAACATAACGTTCATGATAGCTATACTCGTTGCTGGTTATTTTGTTGCAAAAGGGGAATTGGAAGTTGGAGCCATGCTCGCCTTTATTCAACTCATGAATTATCTTGTGCAGCCGTTTTCTATATTACCTGGACTTTGGTCAAGTATGCAGCAAGCCTTAGCAGGTGCAGACCGAATCTTTCAGATTATAGATGCTCCTAAAGAATATGAGGAACTTCCAAACGAAGGAGGAATTAAAACATCTTTTAATGAGCTAGTTGTATCCTCAGTCAGTTTTTCATATACAAATTCCGAAGATTCATCAGCTCTTACAAATGTTAATTTTCGTGTGAATGCAGGTCAGACAGTCGCGATTGTTGGTACAAGCGGTGGAGGTAAGTCTACGTTACTAAAATTGCTACTTGGACTGTATTCTCCAACGGAAGGAGCGATTGAAATTGATGGTAGGAACAAAGAGTCGATGGAACTTAGGGAATACCGAGACTACTTCTCACTTGTTCCTCAGGATACCGTACTTTTTTCGGGGACGATTAGGGATAATATTTTGGATGGTAATCGAATGGCAGACGAAGAGAGTATGATTGCAGCAGCAAAGAAGGCTAATGCTTATGATTTTATAATGAAATTGTCTCAAGGATTTGATACGGAGATTGGGGAACATGGTAATCGTTTATCGGGTGGACAGAAGCAAAGGATTGCTATCGCAAGAGCTATTTTGAGAGACGCACCCATATTGCTTTTAGACGAAGCGACGGCAGCTCTTGATAATGAATCCGAAAAAATCGTGCAAGATGCACTAGCTAAATTAATGATTGGTAGAACAACGTTGGTCATTGCACACCGGTTAACGACGATTCAAAATTCAGACATGATTCTTGTTATGGAGAATGGGAGATTGGTGGAACAAGGGAAGCATGATGAGTTACTTCAATTATGTGGTCAATATCATACTCTGTATAACGCCCAATTTAAAGAAAAGGATTACGTTCTATCTTAGAATACTCTACGATAGATCAAAGGTAATCCCTTGATTATTATTAAAAGTCATCAAATACTTGAATTTTAAGTGAATTTATTACCATATATAACCATATAGCTCAATTTTTTAATCTTTTTCTGCTATTTTTAGCATCATATGAATTTATTTGGACCACTTCATTCAACATTCGCCCATGTCGTGCATACACATGTAGGGAATGATTGTATGGAGGAGGTTCGAAGATGTCATTGAGTAGTAAACACCAATGTAGAGAGATCATTACGAAGGCGATCTGCGGCAAGGGTCGTAAGTTCTCTACCGTAACACATACCGTGACTCCGCCCAATAATCCGACCAGTATTTTGGGGGCCTGGATTATAAACCATCAATACGAGGCGGTAGCCGCCGGAGACGGAATCGAAGTTATTGGTACTTACGATGTTAACATCTGGTATTCCTATGACAAAAATTCGCAGACCGACGTGGCGAAAGAAACGGTATCTTATGTAGAACGCGTACCTCTTTCTTACCTGGATCCCAAGCACCGGGCATCTACGGTAGAAGTGTCCGCGGAAGCGACTCAGGAACCGAGCTGTGTGGAAGCAAGCGTATCCTCTAACGGCAAGAGTGTTATTCTGCGTGTGGAGCGGGAGTACTCCGTAGAGCTTATTGCTGAGACGAAGGTGTTGGTTAAAGTATGCGACCAAAAGCATGGTGACTTCGAGGACAAAGAATTTGAATTCATTGGCGGGGAAGACGGTGATTATGAGGACCTCGATTTCGAGGATCTGGAGGATGAACTGTAAGCCTTCCCTATCCGGTAACTTAGTACAGCATATGCAGTGGGGGCGGCTTTGCAGAGGGCAAACGCCCTCTTTTTTTGCAAAAGTTTGGGTTTAATTTAAAAAGGGCTCGGCAACATCATCGAAAAGGCTCCGATAGGAGCTTTTTTTTCCGCTAAATGCGGTCTGTCTTCTTTGGGGTACATCGATAAACGTTTTTCATATTATCCAAAGGGAGGGCTCAAGCTTGGTCAGGGTACTTGATGATCTTACTGATGTGTATACAACGGAAATGTTCTCTCCTGAAAAAATGGATGCCAGGCTTAGGCGTTCGGGGGTACCGAGCCGGATTATGCGCCCACTGAACAGGGATAAAAATCGCTATACAGCAAGATATCGGGTTAGGGTTAACGGAATTGAATCAACTTCCGTCATGTTGTCTACGCGGGGCGGGAGCAGGGTTGGATGGGTAGATGGAGAATCACTTCCCGGAGGTCTTGAAGATGGTCTGCGTAAAAGAATGGAGAAAGCAGCCATCCGCACACTATATGTCTTAGGTACGGACCAGGGAGAGGTACAGATCTCTGCTCTGCCGGGAAGGCGTTACGCGGTAGAACAGGTCATATTAAGCAAGGGGGCAGCTTCCTGCGAACGGAACTATAGCATGCAGAAAGATACCGCTTTTCTAATAGGCATGGACCCAGAATTTGTACTGGTAAATCGTGAAGGGCGTGTAGTGCCTGCTTCTTTATATCTGGAGCGGCACGGCATGGCTGGCAGCGACGCTGTTCGTGAGGGTGATGAAGTAAGTTATCCGCTCGCAGAACTGCGACCGGCGCCACAGCGTGATCCGGATGCTCTGCTACAAGCCATGCGTCTCACTCTTATGGAAGCTGAGCAATTAATTGTGGACCGTTCTCTGCTGTGGAAGGCTGGCGGGCTGCCAGCTCCGGGGCTACCGCTGGGCGGGCACATTCATTTCAGCGGGGTTCCACTTACATTGTCTGTTTTGCAGTGTCTGGACAATTATCTTGCGCTTCCTTTAGCCATCCTTGAAGACCCGGCCAGCCGGGGCCGTCGCCCGCGTTACGGCTATCTCGGAGATTACCGCCTGAAGCCCCATGGAGGGTTTGAATACCGCACCCTTCCTAGCTTTCTCGTATCTCCTTTTATTACCAAGGCTTCACTATATATGTCATACCTTATTGCTCTTCATCATGAGAGGCTGCGAGCCAGGCCCTTGAACCGGGAAAGATATCATAAGGCTTATTACGAGGGAAAACCGGAGGTGCTTCGGGAGTGCGCAGCTAAGCTGCATCAGGATTTTACCCTTCTTCCGGATTACGCTTCATACGCGACGGTCATCGACCGGGTGTTTTCATATATAGCGGATGGGCGAACCTGGGATGAAAGCCGTGACATTCGTCCTCTCTGGAATATTCCGGCCATACCGTGACCTTCTAGCTTTTTCTGTTATAATAGAAGTTAAGCTTGAAACGGCATGGAGGTAAGTCATGGCAAAATATACGCCGATGATTGAACAATATTTAAGTGTTAAAGAACAGGCGCAAGATGCGTTTCTTTTTTTCCGTTTAGGAGATTTTTACGAGATGTTTTTCGAGGACGCCGTACTGGCGTCCAAAGAGCTGGAAATCACGCTGACCGGCCGTGAAGGAGGAGGCGCAGAGCGCATTCCGATGTGCGGTGTGCCGTATCATTCTGCCGAAGGATATATTCAGCGGTTGATTGAAAAAGGCTACAAGGTCGCCATTTGTGAGCAGATGGAGGACGCCTCTGCAACCAAAGGCATGGTGCGCCGGGAGATCGTCCGGGTTGTCACACCCGGTACGATTATGGACGGCAAGGTGGTCAGTGATAAATCGAATAACTACATGGTGTGTATCACGACTTACGGTGGTCTTATGGCGCTGGCTGCATGTGACTTGTCCACGGGTGAGCTTTATGTGACCTCTGTCCCTTCTTCCGAAGAATGGCTTCGTGATGAGATAGGTATTTACGAGCCGTCGGAAATTATAGGGGACAACAACCTGCTTGAGATCGTTTCTTCTCAGGCTTTGTCAACTAGCCGTCCGACGCTTGCCACACCTTGGGAACGACGGGATGATAACCTTGTGCTCTCTCAATTCGGAGAAGCGGTATGGGCCCGATTAGATGAAGAGAGACGGGCATGTGTATCCCTGCTGATCGCGTATCTTAGTGAAACGCAGAAGCGCTCACTTGGACAGCTTACACAAGTTTCTTCCTATGAACCAGGACAATACATGGTTCTGGATCCGTTCACGCGTCGCAATCTAGAGCTGGTGGAAACCGTGCGCGAGCGTTCCAAGAAGGGCTCGCTGCTATGGCTGCTCGACCGTACGGAGACGTCTATGGGAGCGCGCTTAATGAGGCGCCGTATTGACAAACCGCTGCTCCAGCGCAGCCGTATTGAAGAGCGGCTTGAAGCAGTAGATTACCTGTATAACCAGTACATACTCCGTGAAGATTTACGGATGGCTCTGAAAGAGATTTATGATCTGGAACGATTGGTGGGACGGATTGCCTTTGGAAGCGCGAACGGCAGGGATTTGAATGCACTTAAGCTTTCTTTGCGGCAAATTCCAACGCTTAAGAGTCTGTGCGCCGAATCAGGATCCTCAACCCTGCAGAAGCTGGCAGAGGCTACCGATGTATGCTCTGATCTGTGTGAGTTTATTGAGGAATCCATAGTGGATGAACCTCCGGTGTCCGTTCGAGATGGCGGCATCATCAAGACGGGATATCATGAACGGTTGGATGAGTTGAAGGAAGCCAGCACGAATGGCAAGCGCTGGATCGCTGAGCTGGAGGCCAGAGAGCGGAATGCTACAGGGATTAAGTCTTTGAAGATCGGCTATAACAAGGTATTTGGTTACTATATAGAGGTGACGAAATCCAATATTTCCTCACTGCCTGAAGGCCGTTATGAGCGTAAGCAGACACTGACGAACGCAGAGCGGTATGTTACTCCTGAACTGAAGGAAAAGGAAGGGCTCATTCTGGAAGCCCAGGAGAAGATGGTGGATCTTGAATATGCGCTGTTCACAGAGCTTCGGGACAAGCTGAACACCCAGATCGCAAGACTGCAGGGGCTGGCTGAGAAGATTGCGGAGATCGATGTATATCAGTCACTAGCGGTTGTTAGTGCAGAGCATCGGTTCGTTAAGCCTGAACTCAGTGAAGGCTATGATCTGACGGTCGAGGGCGGACGCCATCCGGTAGTGGAAGCCGTGATGAAGGATACGTCTTTTATTGCCAACGGAACCGAGCTCAAAAAGGACGGCTCTTCGATTTTGCTCATTACCGGTCCCAATATGGCTGGGAAAAGCACATACATGCGTCAAGTGGCATTGGTGTCTATTATGGCGCAGATCGGTTGTTTTGTTCCGGCTGATGTAGCTGTTTTGCCTTTGGTTGACCGTATTTTCACCCGGATTGGCGCAGCTGATGATTTGATCGGCGGGCAGAGCACCTTTATGGTGGAAATGGCAGATATTCAAGTGATGACGGAGAAAGCGACACCGCGAAGCCTGATCATAATTGACGAGCTGGGCCGAGGTACTTCTACAAGTGAAGGTATGGCAATCGCGCAAGCTGTTATTGAATATGTACATGATCATATTGGCTGTAAAGCGCTTGTCTCCACTCACTTTCATGAGCTTGCCCACCTTCAGGAGAGTCTTTCGGGACTTCGGAATTACTCTATGGCGGTACAGGAGAGCGGAGATAAGGTTCATTTCTTGCGGAAGCTCATTCCTGGTGCAGCGGATAGCAGTTATGGCATATATTGTGCCAGATTGGCGGGACTTCCTGGCAGCATTATCGACAGAGCTTACGGCCTTCTTCAAGGGTTGGAGCAAGCTTCTTCGGCTGCAGTAACAGGGGATGGCAGTCTGTCATCTGCGTCTCTTACCGCTTGTACGGCTGCTGAGTCCCTCTCTAAAGAACATGCCGCAGATTATGAAACGGATAAGGTTCAAAATCTTATTTCTCCATCGCAAAATTCCGAAGAATTAGACACATCCGGCGGCGGGAGTGCTGTCGTACAACTGTCTATTTTTGGGGATGAAGAGTCCGGATCGGTTAAGACTTCCAAATCGTCAACTCAGAACGTGTCAGCCGCTCCTGCTGAGGTGGACCCCGAGGTAATGCGGATTATTGAAGCCGTAAAGTCCGTGGATGTTATGAACATGACGCCGCTGCAGGCCATGCAGATGTTGAATGATCTGAAGATGAAAGCTAACCATTTGTGAAATGTTATCTAAGGAATTGTGAAAGTAGGCAGTCATTTTGGCTGACCAAATATTGTAACGGAGGTAGGAATGATGGCCAAAATACACATATTGGACGAGCATATCGCCAACCAAATCGCTGCCGGTGAAGTGGTGGAGCGGCCTGCCTCCGTCGTAAAAGAGCTGGTGGAAAATGCGATTGATGCAGGAAGCACCAAAATCGACGTCGCTGTGGAGGAAGGTGGCCTGCAGAGCATTCGGGTCACAGACAATGGGAACGGCATAGATCCAGAAGATTGTGAAACGGCCTTTTACCGGCATGCGACTAGCAAAATCTCTCAGGGTCGTGATCTGTTTCAAATTACGAGCCTGGGGTTTAGGGGAGAGGCGCTTCCTTCGATTGCAGCGGTATCCAAAGTACGACTTGTTACCTCAAATACCCAAGACGGTCGGGGACGGCTGATCGAAATTGAAGGCGGTAATTTGAAAGCCAATGAGGAGACGGCAGCACCACAAGGAACTGATTTTGTGGTGAAGGAATTGTTTTACAATACTCCGGCAAGGCTGAAGTATATGAAAACCATCCAGACGGAATTGGGTCATATTTCCGATTATATGTACCGTCTGGCGTTATCCCGGCCGGATATCGCCTTTACCGTTCGGCATAACGGCAACACACTGCTTCAGACGCTTGGCAATGGGGATCTTCTGCAAGTTATTGCAGCAGTGTATGGTACCCAATCAGCCAAAGCCATGAAGCCGATCAAGGCTGAGAATATGGACTATACGATTTCGGGTTACATTAGCCGGCCTGACTGGACAAGGGCAAACCGAAATGCCATGTCGTTTATTGTGAATGGTCGGTACATTCGGAACTACGGGCTGAGTCAATCTATTTTGCGGGGGTATCACACTCTGTTGCCGATCAACCGGTTTCCTCTGACGATTCTGAAGTTTGATATGCACCCGTCGCTCGTCGATGTGAACGTACATCCATCGAAGCTGGAGGTTCGTTTCAGTAAGGAGCCTGAGCTGTTTGCTTTTGCTGAAGAAGAGATTCGGAAAGTTTTAATGCAGGAGGTACTCATTCCCCGTCCGGTGAAGCAAAACCTTGGTAAGGATGGGAATGCGTTCATTCAGGAACAGTTCCACTTTTCGAAGAAACATTCAGAGGGCGCGCGCGGGAATGAATCTGCATCTGTGGCAGTCAATGCACCGCAAAGTGACATTGACGGATCGGCGTCAACGTTTGCACAAAATGCCGAAAGAAACGTTGTAAATCCTGATGAAAAAAATAATGCCGGGTATCAAACGAGCCGTGCTCCAGAGCAGGTTGAGCCTTCAAGGAATACAGCGTCCCACGGATATGCAGGATGGACAGGAGGGGCGCCGGGCCCGGTCTCCCCACAAATGAGAGAGACAGCTGCAACAGCCTATCGTTCTGATTACCGTACAGAAGGAAGGCCGACGCAGAATAGATCTGCAGTAACACAGGAGTGGCTGCAGGCTGCGGGAGGAGCTGCACCGGAGATTCCACCGTTTCCAGAGATGACTCTAATCGGGCAGCATCACGGCACATACTTGATTGCACAAAATGACACCGGCCTCTATCTGATTGATCAGCACGCTGCCCATGAACGGATCAATTACGAATATTACTACGAGAAATTCGGTATGCCGGCAGAAGCATCACAAGAACTGCTGCTCCCTATTACATTAGAATTTACACCTTCCGAATCGGAAAAGGTAAAGGAACGATTGCACTGGTTTGAACAGGTTGGCGTATATCTGGAGCATTTTGGAGGTCAGACCTTTCTCGTCCGCTCTCATCCGTTCTGGTTTCCGAAAGGCGATGAGAAGGAACTGATCGAAGAAATGGCGGAGTGGGTACTAAGTGAACGAAATATCGATTTGGCGAAGCTTAGGGAAACATCTTCCATAATGTGCTCCTGCAAAGCCTCTATCAAAGCGAACCAAAAGCTTACAGAACAAGAAGCCGAAACATTGATCCAGCGTTTATCCGACTGCAGGCAGCCCTATACGTGTCCGCATGGACGGCCAATCGTCGTTTCCTTCTCTGTCTATGATCTTGAAAAAATGTTCAAACGCGTCATGTAAAACAGCAAGGAGGAATTTATGATTATCACCACAGGAGAGGCGGAGGCGCCGGCTTTCGTAGAAAGAGCGAAGTCGATTGCGGAAGAAACAGGCTGTCGTTATGTTACGCGCGGCGGCCAATCGCTAAGACGGCTTGCTTTAAGGACCGGGGATGAGGATGTCCTGGTTGTATTAGACGGTCATGTCCGCTTGGGCGGTCCGGGGCGCTCCGTTTTGGAATTTCACCCCGGCATGGGATATGTCCGATTAAAGCGTGTGCTTCGTGGGGATCCGGATCCTATGATTGAAGCGACACGCATGGAAGAGGGAGACTCTGTTCTTGACTGTACAGCAGGATTGGGTGCGGATTCTCTAGTCTTTTCCGTAAAGGCTGGAGAGAGCGGGAGTGTAACGGCACTTGAAAGTTCGTTCCCACTTTATGTGTTCCTTAAAGAGGGACTTCGGACCTATGAAAGTAATATGCCAGCGAGTGATGAAGCTATGCGAAGAATTGATGTGAGGCATGGGCATCATTTGGATTATTTAAAAACACTGCCTGATAAAAGTGTGGATATTGTATATTTTGACCCGATGTTCCGGGAACCTTTGACCGAATCGGCTTCAATCAATCCGCTCCGGCATTATGCCAACAGTGAGCCACTTGACGAACAAAGCATTCTCGAGGCGATACGGGTCGCACGGAAAACCGTTGTGCTGAAGGAGAAGCGGGGCAGCAAAGAGTTTGCACGTCTTGGGTTTACCGTACCCGAGCGGGGCCAATCGAAAATTACGTACGGAGTGATATCCATTGACAGAACAATCTAAACCCAATCTTCTGGTATTGATCGGTCCAACAGCTGTAGGCAAGACAAAGATGAGTATTGAGCTTGCCAAAGCTTTTGGCTGTGAGATTATTTCTGGGGATTCCATGCAGGTGTACCGAGGAATGGATATCGGGACAGCAAAAATTTCTAAAGATGAGATGGAGGGTGTAGCTCACCATCTGATCGATATCCACGAACCTGATTATCCGTACTCTGTAGCAGAATTTCAGGAACAAAGCGAGCGTTTGATCAGAGATATTACCAAGAGAGGAAACCTTCCATTTATTGTAGGAGGAACGGGGCTCTATATCGAATCTGTTTGTTACGGTTTTCAGTTCAGTGAAACAGGTGCAGATGAGGAATTTAGACAGTCACAATTTAAGTTCGCAGAAGACTATGGGGCAGAGGCATTACACCAAAAGTTGGAACAGGTAGATCCGAAAAGCGCTGAACGGCTGCACCCGAATGACCTTCGCCGTGTGGTTCGTGCTCTGGAAATATTTCACTTGACCGGAGCCCCTTTATCCGCCCAGTTAGCCTCTCAAAAGAAGGAATCTCCCTATCATCTTTGCTTGGTCGGTTTGACAATGGACAGGCAAATGCTATATAACCGTATTGAAGAGCGCATCGATATCATGCTGAATCAGGGACTTGTTAAAGAAGTCTCCGAGCTTATGGATAAGGGGTATGCTCCTGGCCTCGTATCTATGCAGGGTCTAGGTTACAAAGAGATCGTGTCTTATCTTCAAGGAGAATACAGCTATGAGGAAGCTGTGGAACTGCTGAAGCGTGATACCCGCCGATTCGCAAAGCGGCAGCTTTCCTGGTTTCGTCATATGAAGGACATCGAGTGGGTGGATGTCACCAATTCTGAAAATTTTTCTGCGAATTATGAAAAGATCCATGGTATAATAGCAGGAAAGTTTCTATCAAATATTGAATATACTTCAAAACAATTCTAATTGAACCATTGGGGGTACGGCTAATGAACAAGTCCATAAACATCCAAGATACGTTCTTGAACCAACTGCGTAAAGAGAACATTCCCGCCACGGTATACCTAACAAACGGCTTTCAGATTCGTGGGACGATCAAAGCTTTTGACAATTTTACTATCGTGATCGACAGTGATGGACGCCAACAAATGGTATACAAGCATGCTATCTCCACGTTCATGCCGCAGCGTAATGTTTCCCTGATGCAGGACAACAACAACGATCAATAAAGTGGGTATTTTTAACAGAAACGATTAATCTGAAACTTTTTTGTGTATAATTCGTTTAGTTGTATAGGAGTGCAGAGAGCAACCTGAGAAGGTTGTTCTTTTCTTTCCAGGGAGTGAGAATTTATTAAGGGAGTCAGGAGGGGAACTATGGCTGGTAAAAATCAAGATCAAATGTCCAGGGTGAACAAAAACAAAGAGACCCCTAAGACAACAAAAAAAACTTCGAAAAAGAAAAAAGGTAGTCGAGGCAAACGAATCGGGTGGACTTTATTCTTTACGGCGGTTATCGCCATATTCTGTGCATTGGCCGGCTACTTGTTCATTATGGTTAGCGGTGAAAATTTGCTAGAACAGAACAAGGACAAGCTTACGGCACATGGAACGTCCAAGGTATATGACCGAAATGGTACGCTTATGGGTGAACTTTCGATTCAAAAAAGCGAACCTGTTAAAAGTGAAGATATACCGGAACAATTGAAAAATGCTTTTATCGCAACAGAGGATAGACGCTTTTTGGAGCACAGTGGTGTTGACATCTGGTCCATCGGACGTGCTGCAGTAAAAGATATTATGGCTCGCTCTATGGTAGAGGGTGGAAGTACGATTACGCAGCAGCTTGCCAAAAATATCTTCCTGACACGTGATAAGACGTTTTTCCGTAAAGCTACGGAAGTGTCGATTGCATTGGCACTCGAGCGGAACCATACAAAAGATGAAATTTTGGAAATGTATCTGAACCGGATTAACTTCGGCGGACCTTATTACGGAATTAAAGCAGCTTCGCAGCGTTATTTCGGAAAGAGCGATCTAAACAAGCTGGAGTTGTGGGAAATGGCGACTCTGGCAGCCATGCCTAAAGGCCCTTCCAGGTACAATCCGCTTAAGAATCCGGACCTTAGCAAAGAGCGTCGCGGAGTTGTATTGACGCTTATGCAGGACCAAGGCTATATCACAGCGAAAGAAGCTGAAGAGGCCAAAAAAGTGGATTACAACTACACACCTCCGGTCAAGGAGCAGAAATATACCGCTTATATCGATTATGTGATGGAAGAGGCCGAAGAGAAGTGGGGACTCACCGAGGATGATTTGAATATTGGCGGGTATCAAATTTATACGACAATGGACGCGAATGCCCAACAGGCTCTGGAAGCTGAGTTCAACAATCCGGATAACTTTGAAAAAGGCGCAGATGATGCGATTATTCAAGGGTCCATGGTCATTATGAACCAGCATACCGGTGGAATTGTTGCTTTGATGGGCGGACGAGAATATCTACGCGGTGGCTTTAACCGTGCTACCGACAGCCGCCGTCAGCCAGGATCGGCATTAAAACCGATTGCCGTATATGCTCCTGCACTAGAAAGTGGCAAGTTTACGAAAGACTCCAGACTGAGCAATCAGAAACAGTGTTTTGGCAACGGCACTTACTGCCCTCAGAACCTTCATGGGTACTCTAATACCGTAAGCATGCCGGAAGCGATTCAGCGTTCGGAGAACATCCCAGCAGTATGGACGCTGAATCAGATCGGAGTTAAGTCCGGATATGAGTTCACACAAAAAATGGGTATTAAGACAACGAAAGAGGACATGAACCTGTCGCTTGCTCTTGGCGGTATGAATTCCGGTACGAACACGTTTGAAATGACTCAAGCGTTCAGTGCGTTCGCCAACGGCGGGGAATTGAATGAAGCTTATGCTATTAAACAAATTAAGAACAGCAGTGGTAAAGTCGTTCATGAGAATAAAGGCGGCAATAAGGAACGTGTGATGAGTGCACAGACGGCATCACAAATGACAGATATGATGCGGCGTGTCGTCCAAGACGGTACAGGGCGTAATGCAAGCATTAGCCGTCCAGTAGCTGGTAAAACGGGTACGACGCAAAGTGGTTATAAAGGCGTAAGTGGTGTGCGGGACGTATGGTTTGCCGGGTACACACCAGAGCTTACCGCAGCTGTATGGCTTGGTTACGACGAGCCTGGAAGAAATCATCTGATGCGGCAAAGCAGTCCGATGGCAGCTTCTTTATGGAGCAAGGTCATGGAGAAAGCCGTGCAGGGATATGAGGCGAAGGACTTCCCTACAACGAAGGCTCCAGAACCTGTCGAGGAAGAGCCGCAGAAGGTTGAGCTTGAATCCGTACGAAACCTGACAGGCTCCTATGATGCGCAACTTCAGACTGTGAACCTGAACTGGAGTGCTGTGGATGGCAGCGGTATTCAATATCGTGTATACCGTAAAGAATCATCTGAAGCGGACTATGCACGGATACTGGACTCGTTAGGTGGAACTTCGGCTGATGACATGGGTGCCATGGAAGGATTGACGTACAGTTATTATGTCACGGCATATGATCCATCACAGGATGTAGAGTCCGAGCCTTCTAATATACTTCAAGTCGTTACAGCAGGAGTGGAACCTCCGGAAGAAATACCGGAGGAACAACCTGATGATAATAATGAACCTGTTCCGCCTGAAGAAGGAACGGATAATGGAACTACTCCGGGTGAAGAACCTGGTAGCGGCCAAGGAACTGATCAGGGCAATGGCCAGGGCAACGGACAAGGAAATGGACAGGGTGAAAGCGGCCAAGGTCAAGGAAACGGAAATGGTCAAGGCAACGGTCAAGGCAATGGCGGCCAAGGCAATGGCCAAGGCGGTGGACAAGGAAATGAAAATCCCGGTGGAGGCGATACAGGCAATCCGGAAACTGGCGGAGATACCGGCGATACTGGCGGCCAACCATCCGAACCGGGAACGACCACGCCTGAAGGCGGAGAGAGCATTGACTATACTGCTCCTATAGAGCCACAGAGCGTCGAGTAAATGATTTACAATGTAATCAGAATAAGATTGGAGCCTCTGCTTGCTGCGGAGGCTTCTTTCTTTTTGAGTGTGTAACTTAAATGTGGTAAGCTGAGGTTACGATATGGGGAGGAAAAGTTCCATGAAACGTAAATTCGGAGACCGGGCGAATTGGCGCCGTATTACCCGCCGGCACTTCACTTCCCGTTATGTGGAGTGTGATCAGTTCACGGGATATCTTACCTTGTATACAATATATGGCCTGAAAGAACCGCTATGGAAAACATATGGGCAGCATACATACCGCATTGCGGATAAGGGATATTCCTGGCTACAGTATTATCCAAAAGATAGTCATTTCATTGTAACAGCTATGTTCGACGACAAGCGCCAAATTGTTCAGTGGTATATTGACATATGCAAGAAGCAGGGTGTCACCGATCAGGGCGTTCCATGGTTTGATGATTTATATCTTGATGTTGTGGTAAATAAGGACGGTGAGGTATTTCTGTTGGATGAGGATGAATTGGAGGATGCGCTTCGGCGGAGTGACATCACCCGAGATGATTACCGGCAAGCTAAAGTTACGGCTCGCAGAGTGCTCCGGGCAATTGACGCGCATGAATTTCCTTACTTTATGATGTCCCTTGAGCATCGTGACCGTTTATTTCACAACGGAGAATTCAGGAGGAAGAAATAATGCGCCAACCTATGTTTACCGGGATGAAAAGCTCTAATTCTTCTAAAGGACGTCCTTGGTTGAAGCGATGTTTGTATGGAGTGCTCGCTCTATTTTTGATGGGGATTGTATGGTCCGCCTACGTGTATTATCAGATTAATAGAGCTGAAAGCACGGTAAAAGCTGAAGCGGATGTCGGAATAATATTAGGAGCTTCTATGTGGGGGGACCATCCTAGTCCTGGTCTTAGAGAAAGGCTGGAGCATGGACTCAAGCTTTATGAAGAGGGATTTTACAATTCATTTATCGTAACCGGTGGACTTGATGCACCTGGATTGAAGTATACTGAAGCCGAAGGAATGCGGAATTACCTTGTTGAAGCAGGTGTTTCTGAGAGTGATATTATTTTAGAAAATGAAGCAACAAGCACTTATGAAAACCTGTTGTTCAGCAAGCGGATCATGAAAGAGCACGGATGGTCTTCCGCAATAATTGTTACTCATGATTATCACGGCACGAGGTCGTTGGAAGTTGCTGAGACGCTAGGTTATGAAAACCCCACGATGGCCTTAACCACATCTACGGTACTTCCAATGGCAAAGCATAAGGGTCGTGAGATTCTTGCTTATACAAAATGGACTGTGGACCGGTTCCTGATCACACTTGGGTGGAAGTGATGAAACTTCTAATAACCTGCTAATAAATAGAATACATTGGAATAGATAGTCAGCCCTTTGGATAAAGAGGTGAGGAGCTATGAACGGACGTGTAACGGCCGCCGGAAACCGGTCTGAGGGACGGCCTTCCAGACAGATAAATGTCGTGCTCCGCAGTGCTGAACCCCCACTGGTCAGTACTGTAGTTCCCGAGCGCGAACCGGCCCCATCGCCGAGTCCATTGTCGCAGCACGGTCTATTTCTGGAAATTCAGAAGGAGCTCGACCAATTGGTGGGGCTTGATCAGATTAAAGAGCTGGTTTATGAGATTTATGCTTTACTACAAGTGGCACAGATGCGTTCTGAGGCCGGGCTGTTAAGCGGTGGTCATGTGTTTCATATGATTTTTAAAGGTAATCCAGGTACAGGAAAAACAACGGTTGCACGTATTGTTGCTAAGCTGTTTCAAAAAATGGGCGTTCTAAACAAAGGACATTTGGTAGAAGTTGAGCGGGCGGATCTCGTGGGCGAATATATCGGACACACTGCTCAGAAAACAAGAGATTTGGTGAAAAAGGCGATCGGCGGTATTTTATTCATCGATGAAGCGTATAGCCTTGCCCGGGGCGGGGAAAAAGACTTTGGTAAGGAAGCAATAGATACGCTGGTAAAGGCGATGGAGGATCATAAGAACCAGTTCGTTCTTATTTTGGCCGGCTATTCGGATGAAATTGATTTTTTCATGTGCAGTAACCCCGGACTTCATTCGCGATTCCCGATACAGATGGATTTTCCGGATTACAATATGGATCAGTTGATTCAAATATCCGAGCTGATGGCTAAAGAGAGAGATTATATTCTTATGCCGCAGTCCATGATTAAACTGAAGGAACATCTTCAGGCGGAAAAAGACAACCACCTTCATGCTTTCAGCAACGCCCGTTATGTTCGCAATCTGATTGAGAAATCGATCCGGAATCAGGCGGTACGGCTGCTGAATCATTATGTTGCCGGAAATCCGAGCAAGCTTGAATTAATGACAATTCGTCCGGAGGATTTTAAACTTGCGAACAAAGTCTAATGGGAAGCTAGACACGAACTTGTGCAGATAAGCTGTTCTTGATGACATCAAAGATTAAAGGAGCAATGACTATGGCAAATGACATTCACGAGACGAAGACAAATTTACCGGATAAAGCTGTACTGGTTAGTCTTGTAACTGATCAAGTAAAGAGGTCAGGCATCAATACCGAACATTCACTTCAAGAGCTTGTTCAATTGGCTGAAACCGCGGGTGTTCAGGTCCTCGAGGTTATTACACAAAACCGTGAAACACCGGATTCCAAGTGGTTTATCGGAAAAGGTAAAGTGGAAGAACTCCGTATGGCTATTGACGGTTTGGAAGCCAACACGGCCATATTTGATCAGGAGCTGTCTGGAGCACAGGTTCGTAACCTGGAAGAAACTTTAGATGTGAAAATTATTGACAGAACGCAATTGATATTAGATATTTTTGCGCAGCGTGCCAAGACCCGTGAAGGGATTATCCAGGTAGAGCTCGCTCAACACAGTTATTTGCTGCCTCGCTTGTCAGGCCACGGTAAAAACCTGTCACGGCTTGGAGGCGGTATAGGTACGAGAGGACCCGGCGAAAGCAAGCTAGAAACGGACCGTCGGCATATCAGAGGCCGGATCAGTGACTTAAAACGCCAGTTGGACGAAATAACAAAACATCGTGTTCTGCACCGTGAGCGCCGGAAGAAGACCGGAGCAGTTCAAGTAGCTCTGGTTGGCTACACGAATGCGGGAAAGTCTACGCTGCTGAATCGTTTGACTGCAGCGGATGTTTATATTGAAAATAAATTGTTTGCTACACTGGACCCAACATCCCGGGTGTTAGAGCTGCCAAGCGGCAAAGAAGTCGTGTTGACTGATACGGTTGGATTTATTCAAAATCTGCCGCACGATCTGGTTGCTGCGTTCCGTGCAACACTGGAAGAGGCCAATGAAGCAGATTTGATCCTACATGTAGTAGATGCTTCCTCAGCAATGCGGGAAGATCAGATGTCCGTCGTGCAGTCTATTTTGGAAGAGCTTGGCGCGGCAGATAAACCGCAATTAGTCTTGTTTAACAAAAAAGACGCTTGTGATCCGGAGCAGCTGGAGATGCTTCCTTCTGGCGAAGGATTCCTGAAGATCAGTGCTTATGATGAGAAAGATCTAGATTCAGTAAAGCATGCGATTCAGGAGCATCTTTCGGGAGGTAACGTAAAATTCCGCATTCCTGCGGATCGTGGAGATGTCAGCTCTACCATATACCGGATTGGGGACGTTATCGAGCAGACCTTCGAAGAGAACGACATTATATATGAAGTCCGGATTAACAAAGCGGATTATGACAAGATGGGTTATATGCTGAAGGATTATATCGAACAGTAGTTGTGAAAATTATGAGAGAGACAGAGGAGAGACCGTACGAAATGGCTAGATTTTCGAAAGACATCGAAGAATTAAGTGGTTTGGCAGAACAAAAGATCGTAGAGAGTTTACGAGAGATTGACCGCATTGTTGACCGGAACCAGTGGAAGGTCATTGAAGCGTTTCAGCGGAGCAAAGTAAGCGACTTTCACTTCGCCGGTTCGACTGGTTATGCATACAACGACCGCGGGCGGGAAGTGCTGGATGAAGTTTATGCTGACATATTCAGGGCCGAATCGGCCCTGGTACGTCCTCATTTTGCTTCCGGGACGCATACGATATCCACAGCTTTGTTTGGCGTTTTGCGCCCGGGAGATGAATTACTATACATAACGGGGCGTCCTTACGACACGCTCCACAAGGTTATTGGGGAAGAGGGAGACGGTACGGGTTCGCTGAAGGATTTTGGTATCGGCTACCGTGAAGTTAGTCTGCTTGAAGACGGGGGAATTGATTGGGACGGAGTAAGTAAAGCTATAAACTCCGCAACCAAGGTGATCGGGATTCAGCGTTCACGCGGTTATGATTGGCGTTCCTCCTTTACAGTGGAAGAAATCGGTGTGATGGTGGACAAGGTTAAAGCTATCAAGCAGGACGTTATCGTGTTCGTAGATAACTGTTACGGAGAGTTCACAGAGGAGCATGAACCGACAGAGGTTGGCGTGGATTTGATGGCAGGTTCGCTCATAAAAAATCCCGGTGGCGGGTTAGCGGAAACCGGTGGTTATATTTGCGGTAAAGAGAAATATGTAGATCAAGCTGCATACCGATTGACAGCGCCAGGTATCGGCCGTGAAGTAGGTGCCATGTTGGGAACTACACGCGGGATTTACCAAGGATTGTTTCTTGCACCGAATACAGTAGGACAAGCCGTGAAGGGAAGCATATTTGCGGCTGCTATCTTCGAAGAGGTCGGTTTCGTGACCAAGCCAGCTTGGAATGAGAAGAGAACCGATTTGATTCAGGCGGTTTCTTTCTCCGGTCCGGAACATTTGATTGCTTTTGTTCAGGGAATCCAGCGGGCAGCTGCAGTAGACAGCCATGTGGTACCCGAACCATGGGATATGCCTGGTTATGAGCATCCCGTAATTATGGCGGCTGGAACGTTTATTCAGGGCGGAAGTCTGGAATTGTCGGCCGATGCGCCTATCCGTGAGCCTTACATCGGATATATGCAAGGCGGTTTGACCTATTCCCATGTTAAGTATGGAGTGCTAATGGCACTGCAAACGATGAAAGAACGGAATTTGTTGTGAGATTTCCTAACATAGGGTTGACACATAAAAGTAGGAAATATACAATGGAACAGAAAAGATCACTTGGAAGGTTGATGAGTTATGGGTGATGAGATCCGGAGAAATATGGCTTTATTTCCAATTGGTATTGTCATGAAGCTCACCGATTTGTCCGCAAGGCAAATTCGTTACTACGAGCAGCATAGTTTGATCGTACCTGCGCGGACGTCAGGCAATCAACGGCTGTTTTCTTTTAACGATGTAGAACGTCTTCTGGAGATTAAAGCATTGATTGAGAAGGGCGTTAATATTGCGGGAATCAAACAGGTGATGAATCCGGTAACGAAGGAATCGGAAGAGGCGACCGTTATTACACCTGACACCGAGAATAGACGCAGGGAAATGTCGGAATCGCAGCTCCGCCGCCTGTTAAAACAGGAATTGATTACGGCTAAAAGACCGGGTCAAGTGTCTTTGATTCAAGGAGAGTTGTCCCGTTTTTTTAATAAATAAACAGATCTTTTGTGAGGGAGAGGATAGAGTTGAGTTATTCGAAAGAAGATATTCTGCGCATTGCCAAGGAAGAAAACGTTAGGTTTATCCGCTTGCAGTTTACCGATTTGCTGGGAACGATTAAGAACGTGGAAATTCCAGTTAGTCAGCTGCCTAAAGCTCTAGATAACAAAATGATGTTTGACGGCTCTTCTATCGAAGGTTATGTACGGATCGAAGAATCGGATATGTATCTTTATCCAGACCTTGACACCTGGGTAATTTTCCCTTGGGTTTCCCAAGACCGTGTAGCTCGTCTGATCTGTGATGTTTACATGCCTGACGGCAATCCGTTTGCAGGTGATCCACGCGGCATTTTGAAGAGATGTCTGAAAGAAGCGGAAGAAATGGGATTTACGTCTATGAATGTCGGTCCTGAGCCGGAATTTTTCCTGTTCAAGACAGACGAAAAAGGCAACCCAACAATGGAACTTAATGACCAAGGCGGATATTTCGATCTGGCTCCTACGGACCTTGGTGAGAACTGCCGCCGCGATATCGTGCTTACACTGGAAGAAATGGGCTTTGAAATTGAAGCATCCCACCATGAAGTTGCTCCTGGACAGCACGAGATCGATTTTAAATATGCGAATGCTATTAAAGCAGCTGATCAGATCCAAACTTTCAAGCTCGTTGTTAAAACGATTGCTCGTCAGCACGGTTTGATCGCTACATTTATGCCTAAACCATTGTTCGGCGTGAACGGTTCTGGTATGCACTGCAACATGTCGCTCTTTAATGGTAAAGAGAATATGTTCGTAGATGAAAGTGATGAGTTGGGTCTTAGCGCGACCGCACGCCACTTTATGGCTGGTGAGCTTAAGCACGCGCGTGCTTATGCGGCCATTACCAATCCTACCGTAAACTCCTATAAGCGTCTCGTTCCAGGCTATGAAGCTCCTTGTTATGTAGCATGGTCTGCGAGCAATCGCAGCCCGATGATCCGTATTCCAGCTTCCCGTGGTCTAAGCACCCGTGTGGAAGTTCGTAACCCGGATCCGGCTGCCAACCCTTACCTGGCTTTGGCTGTTATGCTTAAAGCGGGTCTTGACGGAATCAAGCGCAAGCTTACATTGCCAGCTCCGATCGACCGTAACATTTATGTGATGTCTGAAGAAGAGCGTATCGAGGAAGGCATTCCTAGCCTGCCAGCAAACCTGAAGGAAGCTGTGAATGAAATGCTCCGCAACGAAGTCATCTGTGATGCACTTGGCGATCACGCCTTGGCTCACTTCTTCGAACTGAAAGAAATCGAATGGGATATGTACAGAACGCAAGTACATCAATGGGAACGCGATCAATATATGACTCTGTACTAATAGCTGAAACCCTTGGCGCTCTGGGCGCCGGGGGTTTTTGTTTGTAGGGGGAACTTATATGAAGAAAATCGCATGGTTCTTTGCAATTTTTGTCATTCTTTTAATTCTTGGGTATATTTTATTACAGTCGAAGTTAAATAAGCTTGAGGATGATTTACATTCCTACCTTATGAATGATAAAAACTACAATGAAGAGGATATTGTTAGTATAAGAGCACGTTTTAGCAAAATGCCTCGATTTCCTGTATACGTTATATTTGAGGACGAGCTGCATGTTACGTATGTATACACCGATAGAAATGTTGGACAATGGGTCCAAATAGGACCGAGTGATATTGATATCGAAAATGGGAGTTATAAACACGAAGATCGTGATTAAGAAAAACGAACGAAGACCCTACCAGCTATAGAAATACAGATGAAGATGTAAAAAAAGGTTACCGCTTGTCCAAGACAAGACGGTAACCTTTAATTTGTATTGAGATAAAGGCTAGTGGATATCTCTAAAAACGCCGACAACTTTACCAAGTATGGTGACATGGTTTAAGCGAAGAGGCTCATATGTCGGATTCTCCGGTTGGAGACGGATGTGGTCTTTCTCTTTATAAAAAGTTTTCACAGTGGCTTCATCTTCCTCGGTCATAGCTACGACAATGTCGCCGTTGTCAGCGGTCTGCTGCTGACGGACGATCACATAATCTCCATTATGAATACCAGCTTCAACCATACTGTCACCCATTACGGTTAACATGAATACTTTGTTGTCCCCTACAAAATGTTGCGGTAGAGGGAAATAGTCTTCAATGTTCTCTGTAGCAGTGATAGGAACACCGGCAGTAACTTTACCGACGACAGGAACTCTGGAGATGGTGTGTGTGAATAAATTACTGTTCTCCGATTCTTCTTGCCCGAGCAGCTCAATGGCTCTTGGCTTCGTAGGGTCACGACGGATTAAGCCTTTCTTCTCCAAACGGTCCAGATGACCATGTACTGTTGAACTGGAAGCCAGTCCGACAGCCTCACCGATTTCTCGTACGGAAGGCGGGTAGCCCTTGCTCCGAACTTCGTTGCGGATAAATTCCAATATCGCCTGCTGGCGGCTGGATATCTTCGACATTCCGTATCAACCCCATTTAGTAACGTTTGGGAAAATTATAACATAGAACTTCCGTTCGCACAAACATAAGTTCTAAAAAACAAATAGAACAACCGTTCGTAAAAAGTATTGAATCAAACAAGTGTTCGTGTTATATTTAAATCCATAAGAGAACACTTGTTTGGGGGATGATGATTATGTTGAGATACACTACATACCGCAGTATTTATGAAGGACAGTTTCAGGAAGAGACACATAGCCAGGCTTCTCTATGGAATCGTACGGTGGAGCTTATCAAGTCACGTGGGGCAGGTAAATTGATGCTCATACTGCTGATTGTTGTTTTAGGATGTACTGGTGCATTTTCTGTTTTTGCCGGGGGATTGGAGGAACCGACAGCGGAGAAGAATATTATTGTGCAGCCTGGTGACTCGCTCTGGAGTATTGCAGCGGCTCATAAACCGAAGAAGATGGACACGAGGGTATACATCAGTTCAATTAGGGAAGTTAACGAGTTGAAAGGACCGGATATTCAGGCAGGAGATGTGTTGTCGTTGCCTCTATGGTGAAAGATATGATACACCGATACGGAATTCATGATCTGTTAAAATAATGGTATAATATAAAGAAGAGCACATATGCGAGCTTGGTAAGGAGAGGTTTCCTTGACAAGCTCTTTTTGACATGTCAAAGTTAAGAATGAATTTTTTATTGGAGGCGAAGGTATGGATATCGATGCTTTAATAGAACGTATAAACGTTCTGGCGAGAAAAAACAAAAATGAAGGGTTGACGGAGGAGGAACAAAAAGAACGTTCTGAGCTTCGTGAAGTCTATCTTAATAATCTTCGGAGAAACTTCCGACAGCAGTTGGATTCAATCGAATGGGTAGATGAAGAGAAAGACGGTCCTGGTTTGAAACATTAAACGTTTTCCGCTTGTCTGCTCAAGAGATCTATAATATGAAGTTTAGCGAAGAGGGGGAGACTCATGTCTCGTTCATGGGAAAGAAAAGTTAGCAAGAATATGTCTCAACTTAACAAGCAGCGCAAGAAGCAGGGACAAGCAATACTTGGAACGACGAACACATCAACCAGTGACGGAGATGTATTCAAAGGACGTAAATACGTTCTGCCAATCATTTTGCTTGCACTGGCTGTTCTTTATGCGCTGCTCGGGTTGGCTACAGTTGATGCGGGAGCAGGCAGTAAGACAATGAACTACATCGGAGTCAGTTTGTACATTTTGTTGGCTTTAATGATTTTTTTGCGGAAACCATACTTGAAAGTAGGACGCAGCACAGTATCTACCTTTAAGTTTAACCGTGAACGTAAGCTGACGGCATCGGAAATATCCAAAATCAGAATTTTGCAAGGTTCTGTTGTCATCGAGAATAAAGCTCGTGGCGGAAATTGGGTGTTCTCGCGTTTGATTAACCGTTATGATACAAAAGCGATGGGGGAAAGACTGGAGCAATTTGCGAAAATCAATAATATCCCAGTAGAGCACGAATAATGGATTTGCCTGCTATTTTAGAGGGCATGTAAAGGGAGATGGAGAGATGCCGGCAACTGCGGTACTGTTTGACCTGGATGATACGCTATTGTGGGATGAAAGAAGTGTAGAGGAAGCATTTGAGGTAACTTGTCAGGCTGGGGCGGAAAGCACCGGAATTGATGCAACCGCTCTGCTCACAGCAGTTCGAAGCGAAGCGCGCTCTTTGTACGAATCCTATGACACCTTTACATTTACGAAATTGATCGGCATTAACCCATTTGAAGGCTTGTGGGCGAACTTTACAGCAGGTGATCAGCCGGAGTTCCGCCGTCTTCAGGAGCTCGCTCCTGTTTATCGTAAAGAATCATGGCGCAGAGGGCTGAAGTCTCTAGGAGTAGAGAATAATGAACTGGCAGAAGAGCTAGCAGAACGGTTTGCTGCTGAACGAAGAAAGCGTCCGTATGTGTATGATGAAACGTTTGATGTGCTGAAAGAGCTGCAGAATACTGTGAAGCTGTTGCTTTTAACGAATGGCAGTCCTGATTTGCAACAGGAAAAGTTGGATGGAGTTCCAGAACTGGCACCTTATTTTAATCACATCGTCATTTCGGGTGATTTTGGAAAAGGTAAACCGGATGCATCTATTTTCACCCATGCTCTTGGTTTGCTGGGGGTTGAACCGGAGAATGCTGTGATGGTAGGGGATAAGCTGACTACCGACATTAAGGGTGGAAACGCTGCGGGACTGACAACCGTATGGATCAACCGGACGGACCGTACTAAAGATTCCTCCATTGTACCGGACTATGAAATTCAGAGTTTGTCAGAGCTTCATGACATATTGTCTTCTTTGTAATTTTGGTCAGTTCATAAAACATAACAAGCTTAAAAGACAAGAGCAAGCCGGACGTCTCACATATTGATGTGGAGGTTACCGGCTTTTTTCTTGTTTATTTTTTGTGACAAATGTCACAGAATTGTAAGTGAATGAACATGTTAGACCGTTTAAATAGATGTATAATGATGGAACAATTGAAGAATTAGGAAAAAAATATAAAAAAGGTATTACATATGATTTCGAAAAGTAGGTGGATATCGTGAAAAAGAAAAGATACGCTTTGATTTCCGCTATGATTATGGTGGCAATCGCCTTGGCAGCATGCAGTGATAGCAAAGCAGACAAGAATGAGGAGCTAATGATGATGGATCCGATCATAGTGGACCTGACTCTGAATGCCGAAACGGCTGCTGTCGGGGAGAAAGTGATGATCCAAGCGAAGGTGACCCAATCTGGTGAGCCTGTCGAGGATGCAAACCTTGTTGAATTTGAAATCACACGTGAAGGTGGAGGTATGCAGGCAAAAGTACCGGTAGAGCATTCACAAGGTGGAAGTTACGAGCTGGAGAAGACGTTTAAGGAACCGGGGACTTACCGGATTGTATCACACGTAACTGCACGTGGACAGCACTCTATGCCGATGAAAGAGCTTAAAGTAACTGAATAGGTTAAAGCGTGACCGAAAAAAACAGGCTGCCCAAGAATTCATCCTTGGGTGGCCTACTTGGTTTTGTAGCTCGACACTTCATTTTACCAATGAGAGGTTTCTATTTTGTCAATGTTTATAAGCGGTCAAGCACGTAGCGTCTTAGTACAGGCAAAGGGGCGTCCCAGGTCAATGGACCTTTTAAGACACCCCCACAGTTTATATACAAGTAAATGATACAATTGCTTTATTGAAAACCTGGGTCAGCAACGGGATGGGCTACCCATCCATTCTCTTCAACAAAAAGACGTACAGCAATAATTTGACGATTGTCCATCAAGGTGAAGAAATGTGGTGTATTTTCCGGTACGGAAATAACATCACCTGGTTCAAGTTCAACATTGAAGTAGCCGACGTCATCGGCACCTTTAATAATGAAAATACCTTTACCACCTACGATTGCACGGATTTCATCCTCAGAATGCGTGTGAATTTCCTCAAACTTATTCAACAGCTCTTCCAGATTAGGCGTCGACTCGGATAGAGTGATGACATCCCAAATTTTATATCCACGGCGGGAGGCCAAATCACGGATTTCTGCATCATAAATACCGAGAATGCGTTTTTTCTCCTCATCGGTCAAGGCAAAGTTTGTCTGCAAGTCTTCCGGCAGCTTTTCAATGTTCCAATGCTCATAAATAACTTCTTGTTTGTTCAAAAAATCCCGAACATTATCCACTCCGGTGATCCGCTCGTTCGTGTTACGAATAACGATTTCTGCCATATCCTATCCCTCTTTCTCCACTTGGATTAATAAGTATTATAGCCTCGCCACGGTTATTTGTCATTAGAAAAATATCAATTAAGGCTGAAACGGCGCACATTTCCTCAGATCTCGTTCTTTTCTATTGAAAAATATTCTGTTACACTAAGATTTAACGTTTTGCGGGGAGGGGTAAACATTGAGCAAACCTAGCTTACAAGAAGTACTAAAAGAACGAATATTAATCCTTGATGGCGCTATGGGCACCATGATACAGCAGGAGGACCTCTCACCGCAGGATTTCGGCGGAGACGACTTGGACGGCTGCAACGAAATGCTGGTGTTAAATCGCCCGGATGTCATTCAATCCATTCACGAACTATATCTGGAAGCGGGCGCAGATCTGATTGAAACCAACACGTTTGGTGCAACCGCGGTCGTATTGGCTGATTATGATGTACCTCAGCTTGCCCGAGAGATCAATTTGGAGGCGGCTCGTCTGGCGCTCGCCGCCGTTGCAAAATATTCAACTCCCGAGAAACCTCGTTATGTAGTTGGGGCAATGGGGCCAACTACGAAAACACTGTCGGTTACCGGAGGAGTTACGTTTCAAGAGTTAGTTGAAAGTTACGAAGAACAGGCTATTGCATTAATAGAAGGCGGCGTTGATGCCTTATTGCTAGAAACGTCACAAGATACACTTAACGTGAAGGCCGGAACGATTGGCATACGACAAGCGTTTGATAAGTCAGGCATTCAGCTACCAATCATGGTTTCGGGTACAATTGAGCCAATGGGTACGACTCTGGCCGGTCAGAACATTGAAGCTTTTTACATATCATTAGAACATATCGAACCGATATCGATCGGTTTGAACTGCGCTACAGGACCGGAATTTATGAGGGACCATATTCGCTCCTTGTCAGATATGTCTAAAGCGGCGGTAAGCTGCTACCCGAATGCAGGTTTGCCTGATGAGAATGGACATTACCATGAGTCTCCGGATTCTTTGGCTCAAAAGATGGGCGCTTTTGCGGAAAAAGGATGGCTTAACATCGCCGGAGGCTGCTGCGGAACTACGCCGGATCATATCCGTGCTTTGTCTAATACTATGAGTCAGTATCCACCTCGTCAGCTTAACGGGTCTCACTTACCTGCATTATCAGGTATTGATCCGGTCTATATCGAGCAGGAGAACCGGCCGTACATGGTTGGAGAACGGACAAATGTCCTGGGTTCCCGTAAATTTAAGCGTCTTATTGTTGAAGGGAAATACGAAGAAGCATCCGAAATTGCCCGCGCTCAAGTCAAAAATGGGGCCCATGTGATCGATATTTGCGTCCAAGATCCGGACCGTGAAGAACAAGATGACATGATTAAATTTCTGGAGCTTGTAGTTAAAAAGGTTAAGGTACCACTAATGGTGGACACTACAGATCCTGAAGTCATTGATCTAGCACTCAGCTATTCGCAAGGTAAAGCGATAATTAACTCCATTAACCTTGAAGATGGTGAAGAAAAGTTCGAAAAGGTAACTCCGTTGGTTCATAAATACGGGGCGGCTGTAGTCGTTGGTACAATTGACGAGAGCGGACAGGCTATTCATCGCAATGATAAGCTTAATGTTGCTCGCCGTTCGTATGATCTACTTGTTAATAAGTATGGCATCAAGCCGGAGGATATCATTTTTGATACCTTGGTGTTTCCGGTCGGCACAGGTGATGAGCAGTATATCGGATCAGCACAGGAAACGATTGAAGGGATACGCCTCATAAAAAAAGCGATGCCTGAATGCCATACGATCCTTGGGATCAGTAATGTTTCTTTCGGTCTTCCTGAAGCCGGGAGAGAAGTGCTCAATTCCGTATTTTTGTATGAGTGCACAAAAGCGGGACTTGATTACGCCATTGTTAATACAGAGAAGCTGGAGCGTTACGCATCGATACCTGAAGAGGAGCGTCGTCTGGCTGAAGATCTGATCTACCGTACCAATGATTCGACGCTTGCAGCCTTTGTGGCAGCGTTCCGGAACAAGAAGGTAGAGAAGAAAGAAAAAATATCAAACTTAAGTCTAGAAGATCGCCTGGCTACCTATGTTGTGGAAGGCACCAAAGAAGGTCTCATCCCGGATTTGAACGAGGCATTGAAGAAGTATAGTGCACTTGAAGTCATTAACGGACCGCTTATGGCAGGGATGACGGAAGTTGGCCGGTTGTTTAACAACAATGAGCTGATTGTGGCTGAGGTTTTGCAGAGCGCAGAAGTAATGAAAGCTTCCGTAGCTCATTTAGAACAATTTATGGAGAAGAACGAAACGTCGGTTAAAGGCAAAATTATGCTTGCGACTGTAAAAGGTGACGTTCACGATATTGGTAAAAACCTCGTCGAAATCATCCTGGGTAACAATGGTTACGACATCATCAATTTGGGTATAAAAGTACCACCGGAGCAAATCATTGAGGCTTACCGTCGTGAAAAGCCCGATGCAATCGGTTTATCCGGCCTTCTGGTGAAGTCCGCCCAACAGATGGTTTTGACGGCACAGGATTTGAAAACAGCCGGTATCAGTGTGCCAATTATGGTTGGCGGTGCGGCACTGACACGCAAATTCACGAGAACACGAATCCGGCCTGAGTATGAAGGTATGGTTCTGTATGCCAAAGATGCTATGGATGGATTGGATATTGCCAACAAGCTCAGTGACCCAGTTCAACGGAAGGAAATTGAAGATCATATTAACGCGGAACGGGAAGCCGACTTCTCTGAAGCACAAGTAGAAAAACACTTGCCCGAACAAACACGGGTTAAACGGTCAAAAATATCTTCCGAAGCACCGGTGTACATTCCACCGGATATGGAGCGGCATGTCATTCGTAACTATCCAATATCTCATATACTACCTTATATCAATATGCAGATGCTTCTTGGACACCATTTAGGTCTGCGCGGTTCCGTAGAACAACTACTGCAAGCTCAGGATCTAAAAGCCGTTTCCCTAAAAGCAACGGTAGATGATATATTACAAGAAGCTACTCAAGACGGAATCATTCAAGCCCATGCGATGTATCGCTTCTTCCCGGCACAGTCGGAGGGTGATGATATTCTGATCTATGATCCGGAGGATAAGGCAACAGTTATTCACCGGTTCAGCTTTCCGAGGCAGCAGGTGGAACCATATCTCTGTTTGTCCGATTTCTTGAGATCGGTCGAAAGCGGGGTCATGGATTATGTTGGCTTCCTGGTCGTAACGGCTGGGCACGGAGTAGGCAAGCTTTCCGCAGAATGGAAAGACAAGGGAGACTATTTACGTTCTCATGCGCTGCAGTCTGTTGCTCTTGAGACCGCTGAGGCGCTTGCTGAACGTGTCCATCATATGATGCGGGATTCATGGGGATTTCCGGATCCAGAAGATATGACCATGAAGAGACGGCTCGGAGCAAGGTATCAAGGAATTCGGGTATCCTTCGGTTATCCAGCTTGTCCGGATCTGGAGGATCAGGAGCCTCTGTTTAAACTGATGAAACCGGAAGACATGGGGGTTCACCTTACCGAAGGCTTTATGATGGAACCTGAAGCCTCTGTTTCAGCAATGGTATTTAGCCACCCGGAAGCAAAATATTTTAATGTGGATAAAGCATAAACAACAATTTGGATGCGGGTGTAGACTTACTGGAAATCCTCCGATATTTTCGGGGGATTTCTCGGTTTACACACCTGGAAGGGGAGAAGAGGCATGGAACTCTATTTTTTAGGGACGAACGCAGGGGTTCCGACACTGCAACGGAACGTTACCTCCATTGCACTAAGGCTGCTGGAGGAACGGCGTAGTATGTGGTTGTTTGATTGTGGAGAAGGGACGCAGCATCAGATTCTCCGATCCTCGCTGAAAATGACAAGACTTGAGAAAATATTTATTACCCATCTGCATGGTGATCATATTTTCGGATTGCCAGGTCTTTTATCCAGTCGCAGCGCTCAGGGAGCCACCTCGCCAGTTACCATTTATGGACCAAAGGGAATTAAAGCCTATATTGAAACATCACTGGATATCAGTCAATCGCGGGTTAATTATTCTCTGGAAGTCGTTGAGCACAGTGGTGGAGTGTTGTTTGAAGATAGCGGATTCCGTGTGGAATCTGCACTGCTTGAACATCGGGCCGAGAGCTATGGTTACCGGATTGTGGAGAAGGACCGTCCCGGTAACCTGGATTTGAAACGATTGGAGACTTATGGACTGAAGCCAGGGCCGTTATACGGCCAGCTTAAGCGTGGAGAAAGTGTGCAGACCCCTGGCGGCCAAGTGGTACATGCGGCAGATGTGCTGCTCGCTCCCAAAAAGGGACGAGTTGTAACCATTCTTGGAGATACCCGCCCATGTGCCAATATTGTACCTCTTGCCAAGGATTCTGATCTTTTGGTTCATGAGGCGACTTTTATGCACGAACTCCAGGATATTGCCAATGAGTACTATCACAGCACCGCTCTACAGGCTGCAGAAGCGGCATCTGAAGCGGGTGTGAAGGAACTGATGCTTACGCATTTTAGTTCTCGTTATAAGGATATCGAGCATTTGCAGCCCCTGCTTGATGAGGCAAAACAAGTATTTCCCAATACAAGATTAGCGGAGGATTTCGGGCTTTATCCTGTTCAGAGATGAGGAAATAAACTGAATTATTTTCCGGGAAAGCGCAGGAAATGACAAGGTCTTCTCACGAAATCTACTGCTTGGACAACCTTCGATCCCATTCGACCAACAGCGGGTCAAAAGTACGGCGATGTGGTCATGTTATGACGTTCCTGGTAACGTATGTGGTTGCAGGGTATGGTCCCATCTTTTACAATGAGACATAGTGGTAACCGCAACATCATTGTTACATTACATATTGGATAAAAGGTTGAAGGATGATCGTCTAAGTAGGTTTTTATAAGTTGAATGTCAATGTTCCAGAAAGTTAATTAATCATGTTAATAGTAAACCCAATAAACAAAGACAGACAAAGAAGGTGTTATCGTGGAACAAGTGAAAGGATTGCTGCTCGACCTCGATGGAACGTTATATCATGGAAAGAACATGATTGAAGGTGCGGATGCTCTAATACAGCAGCTTCGTGAAAAAAAGGTGCCATACCTATTTGTAACAAATAATTCTTCCCGAACCCCGGAACAAGTAGCTGAACATCTCATCGGGATGGGAATCCCGGCATCTCCAGAGGAAGTCTGTACTTCATCCTTGGCTGCTGCACATTATATAGCTCATGAATCACCTGGCGCAAAAGTGGCGATTCTGGGAGAAGAGGGACTAGAGCGAGCGCTCACAGATGCTGGCTTAAGCATAACGGATGAACAGCCTCAATATGTAGTTCAAGGGATCGATCGTTCATTCAACTACGTCTCATTAGCTAAAGCCGTTCAATGGATTCATGAAGGTGCGGCCTCCGTGCTTACGAATCCGGATTTACTTCTGCCATCAGATACAGGATTAACACCAGGTGCAGGTTCTCTGGGTGCTGCTATTGAAGCTGCTTCCGGGGTGAAGCCTGTTGTGATTGGAAAGCCCTCATCGATTCTGATGAAATATGCGACAGACCGGCTGGGGCTTTCTCCATCCGAAACCGCCATGGTCGGTGATAATCTGAGAACAGATATAGCTGCCGGTGCAAATGCCGGATGCAGAACGGTACTAGTAATGACCGGTATCACGACCAATGATAATATGGAAGCCCACATAACTGCTGCCGGTGTCCGTCCCGATTATATTTGCCAAGACCTATACGAAGCAGCGAAACTGCTATGTAATTGACGGAGTAGACATGACAATTATGATGTGTGACACGAAGGGGTAGATGAATCATGCCGGAACTTCCGGAGATGGAAAATTACAGGAAAATGCTATCAGCTAGTATCCTGAACATTCCGATTAGCAATGTGATTGTAAATCGGGAAAAATCAATCAATGTACCTCCAGCGGAATTTTCAGCCAGCCTAATGGGTTCCAAAGTAATTTTTGTGGAGAGAAGAGGAAAATACCTCATTTTTCATCTGAACAATGGACGTCGTTTGCTTCTGCATCTTATGCTTGGTGGACTGTTGTATATGACCCGTGGCGATGAAGAACGCCCTTCCCGGACAACTCAGATCGAAATATCTTTTGGTGATAAGGTGTTGTATTTTATCGGACTTCGTCTAGGGTATCTTCATCAGCTGTCAGCAAAAGAAACAGAGGAAGCGTTAAGTCAGCTTGGACCGGAACTTCTTGATCGAAGAATGACTAAGGAACGCTTTGTCAGTCTCATGAAGAAACGCCGCGGCGCCCTCAAAAGTCTGCTTGTTAACCAGCAAGCGTCAGCGGGTATCGGCAACTGCTATGCAGACGAAATCGCTTTTCACGCGAAAATTCATCCAGCTTCCAAGGTTCAAAATCTGACCAATGAAACTCTGGAACAGCTTTATGAGAGTATACATCATGTCCTGAAAGAAGCAACTGAAGGCGGAGGGTATATGGAAATGCCCTTTACCGAAGATGATGATTTGACTGGCAATTACGCTGATCAATGCAAGTTATATGACCGTGAGGGTGAGCCTTGTGTCCGCTGCGGTACAACGATCGTCAAAACAGAGATAACTGGACGCAAGGTGTTCTTATGTCCAAATTGTCAGCATGAAATGTAACATCCGCATTGGAAGTCATGTTAGCACGCGTGGAGGTTTCTTGGGAGCAGCCCGTCATATTGATCAGCTCGGAGGTAAGGCATTTCAATATTTCCCGAAAAATCCTCGTAGTCTGCACATAAAAACACCTGATTTCAAAGACGCCCTGGCCTGTGCAGAATACTGTAGGGAGCACGATCTTGTGTCTGTTGCGCACACTCCGTATCCAAGCAATATGGCTGTCGGTCTAAGCAGAGGAGAGGAGCACTATCGTCTTACGGTTGAATCTCTTATGAATGATTTAATTATTGCTGAAGGTTGCGGATCGCTGGGAATCGTTGTTCATTTTGGACATTTGAAAGGCGAAAATGTTCTTCAAGGATATCAGCATATTATCCGGTGTATGAATGATGTCCTATCCAAGTGGACGGGCAGGGCCAAGCTGCTGATCGAGAATCAGGCTGGCGATCACGGAGACATGGGCATGACACTGGAAGAATCGGTAAAGGTCAGAGAATTGGCTGATGAACCTCACAAAATCGGTTTTTGTATGGATACCTGTCATCTGTTTGCAGCCGGACAGTGGAACATTAATGACACAGAGAGGCTGCTTCAAAAAGGCACTGAACTGGGTTACTGGGATCAACTGGCCGCTGTGCATTTAAACGATTCTAAATACGGAGCAGGGTCGAGAAGAGATAGGCATGAGCGCGTCGGACGCGGTATGATAGGTACAGAAGCACTTCAGGCACTGGTACGATCACCGGAGTTGGGCGGCAAAGCGTTTATTTTGGAAAGTGAACAGGGAGAGGACGGGACGCATCGTGAGGATATTGCGCAGGTGTTGTCCTGGATTTGAACAAGGAGAGGATTGAACATGATTCATCTGTATCTGGATGATTGGCGCGCTTGCCCGAAGGGCTTTGCCCTTGCGCGCAATGGAGAAGAGTGTCTTATGATGTTGCGGGAATGCGAAGTGGACATTTTATCACTCGATTTTGAGCTTGGCCCGGATCAGATGACTGGTGGAGATGTCGTCGCTGCTATGGTTGTTGAAAAGCTCCATCCCCGTCAAATTTATTTGCACACCTCCAGTTCATGGGGAAGAAGAAAAATGTATGAGATGCTTTACGATAATATGCCTGCTAGTGTTACTGTGCATAACGGCCCTATGCCTGATGAAGTCTTACGAAAAGTGGCCGAGTCCTCCTCATGATTTCTGTAACGGAGCGTGAGTTGATCGAGCGTCTTGCATGGCAGGAACGTTTGGTTCAGCGGGATAAGAAAACTTCCCCGGTAATCGTATTTCTATATACTCCGTTGTGCGGCACTTGCGGGGCGGCCCGCAAAATGCTGGACGTCACGGAACAGCTTCTGCCGGAAGGAACTCTATTGGAAGCGGACGTCAATTTTTTGCCAGTGCTGGTGCAGCAGTATCAAATACGAAGTGTTCCTGCTCTACTTGCCATTTCAGGAACGCCTGACAAGCCTCCTCAAGTGCTTTACCGTATGGGGTCTGTTCAGGATATTTTAAACTTTGTTAGGGGTGTGATGTTATGATTTCACTTCAAAATATTTTCCTCCGAAGAGGAGATGAGCAGATCCTGAAAGATGTGTCCCTTGAAATGGGTTCGGGGGAGAACTGGGTCATACTTGGACGGAATGGTTCCGGTAAAACGACACTGCTCGAGATGATGACAGGTTATCTGTTTCCGAGCAGTGGTCGTGTGGAAGTTTTGGGTAATGTCTATGGACGCAGTGATGTCCGGGAAGTACGGAAAGAAATTGGTTATATTAGTCAATCCCTCATGGAGAAGCTGTCACTCAGTGACCCGGTATGGGAAGTCGTTGCTACTGGCGCCTTCGCTTTTTTACGTTTTTACCAGACCATTCCTGAGGATGTAAAGGAAAAAGCGCTGAAGATGCTCGAGGAAATGAATTTCAGTCATTTGGCGGAGCATCCGCTTGGCACTTTGTCTCAGGGAGAGCGCAAGAAGGTCATGCTGGCCCGATCTTTGATGGCCAATCCGAAGCTGCTCATCTTGGATGAGCCTTGTGCTGGACTAGATTTGTATGAACGTGAAAAAATGCTGCTGGAGATTGACCGTTTAAGACAAAGAAATGTAGCAGTTGTCTATGTAACTCATCATATTGAGGAAATCGTACCTCTTTTTACTCATGTTGCATTGATTAAAGACGGCCAATTGGCTGGATCAGGACGTAAAGAAGAAGTATTAAATAAAGAGCTTATAAAACGGACTTATGATATTGATGTCGATCTGGAATGGGACGGAGGACGTCCTTGGATCAAAGTAATTTCTGGAGGGTAATCCACTTGGATGAACAAAACGCAGTAAATGAGCAAGTTAATGAACAGCACTCAGCAAAGTTAATATGTACCGCTAATCATGGTTTCGCGCCTTATGCGCAGGAAGAACTTCGCCGCCTGTTTGGCAGCTTGAAGAGCACGATGCTTATTCCGGGGGAAGTCTTTATAGTTACGCTGGCAACGACGATACAAGAGGCTACAGAACGCATTTTGGAGAAGGCCCCCATCTTTTTGCGGCATATATTCCCGGTTGTTATGGAAATCCCGGGAGCTGACAAAGATCAAGCTTTCGAGCAGGCTGTATCTTATTTACTGAAGAGGGAGTACCTTGAAGGAAGTCGTGTGTCTGTGCAGGTAAGAAAAGCGGAGGGCAGTAGCTGGACTGAAAACCCTGGCGCATTGCGTGATCAGCTACAGGAGAAGCTAGCTCCTTTGGAGACGGAATTCACGGTACAGGATCCAGAATGGGTGATTTCTCTATTTGCAGCAAAAGACACCTGGTATCTAGGTGTATCACAACCTGACCGTAATTTATCCGACTGGAATGGTGGTGCTATACGATTTCAGCGTGAGGAAGGTCAAATTTCACGTGCCAAGTTCAAACTGCTCGAAGCCGAGAAACAGTTCGGCATTCCTTTCGATTCCTTCCGTAATGCGTTGGACATTGGGGCAGCGCCTGGCGGCTGGAGCAGTTTTTTGCTGGAAAGAGGACTTCAGGTTACTGCAGTGGATCCGGCGAAAATGCATGAATCTTTGATACATCATCCAAACCTGAGAATTGTTAATAAGAATGCCTCCGAGGTTAAATTTAAGGAAGCTCAGTTTGATCTGCTCGTCTGTGATATGAGTTGGAGCCCGAAACAGATGGCCAGATTGGTAACGGATTTGTTCTACAGTCTAGCTCCGGGTGGCACAGCGGTGGTTACGGTTAAGCTTCTGACTAAAAAACCGATGGCTCTTGTTCATGATATCATGGATATTTTTGAACAATCCCGGATGCAGATTCAGGGAGCAAAACAGCTGTTTCATAACCGGGATGAAATAACTCTATATATGATTAAGTACTAAAATTTATAAATCTCTTTACAAATGGTTTAAATATGATCTATAATGATTCCAAAATTAACCAACGGCTTGATAGGGAAAGCATCCCGCAGGATCAACACGGTTTTACCGTGATGGTCCGGCGGGGTGCTTTCTTTTTTTACGGCCACTGATATCGAAAGAGGGGGAAACGATGCAATGCACCATCCTTCGAAAATGGAGCGTGGAATGATACTTGGGGAGCGTTACCGGATCGAACGGAAGCTCGGTGAGGGTGGAATGAGTTGTGTGTACCTCGCTGAAGACTTGAAGCTGCCAGGGAAGAAATGGGCGGTTAAAGAAAGCGTAACTCAACCGGGTATGTTTCAGACGGTGCAGGCGGAAGCCGAACTGCTGACCACGTTAAGCCATGCCCGTCTGCCGCGGATCGTGGATTTTTTCCAGCCCGACGAGGCTGGTTATACCTATATGGTTATGGATTATATTCATGGAATGACTCTCGATAAATATTTGCGAGGCTATAAGGGACATCTGACCACTGATTTCATCCATCAGCTTGCTCACCAGCTGCTTGAAGTGCTTGGCTATCTTCATTCCCATCAGCCTCCCGTCGTTTTCAGGGACCTTAAGCCATCTAATATTATGCTGACGGAGGAAATGGAAGTTAGGCTCATTGACTTTGGTATTGCCCGAAGTTACAAGCAGGAACGGAATGAGGATACGGTTAAGCTCGGTACGGTCGGGTTTGCGGCGCCAGAACAGTATGGTGGTGGTCAAAGCGATGCTAGATCGGATCTGTACGGACTGGGTGCGCTCTTTCTTTTTCTTACAACGGGAGGCAAATATAGTGAATGGTTTACAGGTGTAGAGCAGCATATTCGGAGAGATATTTCCAAGGCGATGCTCCCCGTCATGCGTAAGCTTCTTCAGCATCAGCCGGAATTACGATACCAGTCAGCTGAAGAGGTGGCCCAGGCGCTCAGACCTGAAGGAACTGATCAACGATCAACGTCTAAGGCAAGAGCGGCGGGTACACTGGTGACTGCTGTACTAGGAACCTCACCAGGGGTAGGTACGACACATAGCTGTATAACTATCGGACATTTTTTAGCTCGAAGGTATAGCAAAGTGGCACTTGTTGAAATGGGGACGGGACGAACGGCCTTTACACGTATACAGGAAATAGCTGAAGGCTCGTCTACAGGGTCTGACCGCAAGTTTTCAATTAATGGTATTGACTACTGGCGCCAAACATCAAGGGGAGATGTCATCTCTGTGCTAGCAGGCGGTTATGATGCGGTAGTGCTAGATCTGGGAACTTATCGTGATAATGAACGACTCGAAGAGTTTCTGCGGGCGGATGTTCCGATCATTATTGGTTCAGCTGCCGAGTGGCGTCAGCACGATGTATTAACTTTGGCTCGAATGCTGGCACGCCATGATCAGCTAAACCGGGTTTACGCTTTGCCACTTGCTTCTTCTAGCGCCGTCCATCAGCTTCGCAAATCACTTGGTGGCAGTAAAGTTGTAGCCATTCCGCTTCATAGAGATCCATTTGAGATGTCATTGGAGGCAGAGAAGGCTATGGAAATCATTTATGAAGGATTCTTACCGAATAAAGAGCGCAAGAAAAGATTCCGTTTTGCATGGGGGTAATCCCTGTACTTGAAAGGAGAATGAACAAATGCCAATCATTACACGGCGCAGCAAAAAAATGCTGTATGCCGGACTTGCTGGAGCTGGATTCATGGGTGTTGTTCTGGCAGGGGGATTTTATTTTATCCAAAGTGACAATGTCAATCGTCATGAGGATGAAACACGGAAATATCAGCTGAGGATTGAGGCATTGGAAGAGGCACAGATCGGTGACCTGAAATCGATGAGGACGGCTTGGGTTCCGCGCGAGGACATTCCGGCAGGGCACTTTATTGATAGTAAAGATTTGCAAGAAATCCGTTTGCCATTAGAAGCCTCCCCCGATAATCTTCCGACTAGAAAAGAAGATGTTGCTGGGAAGGGCGTGAAGATTGAGCTTCGGAAGGGAACGCCGATTACACTTGGAATGCTGTTTGAAGAAGAAGTCACTCCCCGAGATTTACGGAACCGGGAAATGAAGTCGATATGGCTACCCAGCAATTTGAGACAAGATAATGTGGTGGATATCCGGATTCAGTTTCCGACGGGTCAGGATTATATCATTTTGGCAAAGAAGCGGATTGACAAGCTATCGAATCCAGCCTTTTGGACAACCTTAAGCGAGCAAGAAATCTTATTGTTCTCCAGCGCTATGGTTGATGCTTATATCCATAAAGCTTCTATTTACGCCCTCACCTATGTTGAACCGGAAATGCAGGAAAAGGCGGTTCCGAATTACCCTCCTAATCAGGAAGTTATTCAGTTGATCAAGAGTGATCCGAATATTGTCCAGAGAGCGGAACAACAGCTCGAGACTTCCGTACGTACCGCATTGGATCGGGATCTGAGCAAAGTGAGTCCAAATGAGCCAATACCATTCGTAAGACAGGACGAAAGTTCTTATAACCAGGGTACACAAGATTTCGACACATGGACTTCTGGAAACTACACTGCAAGTAACACAGATGATTCGCTAACAACTTCACCATCCTCGGCGACTGAGGAGACAGGTGCAGATGAAAGAAAGGACCGTTCAGATGAAATGAAGGATATTTTAGGAAAATAGAATCAAGCTGAAGAAAATGTTAGCAGTATACAGCAAAAAGACGATATGGAAGCCATATTTACAAGTCCTTAATAAGTGAAATGAGGGAGTGTGAAAATTGAGAACATGGATATTTGCCGGCATTTGCGATAAGAGTGATCTGCTAATGTATCTTTGCAAAATATTAGTGCATAGCGGTAATAGAGTGCTCCTGATGGATGCAGCACAAGAAGGAAAGTACACCCACTGTATCGGCAGACTGGACCCGCGTATGTCGGTTACAGAATTCTCAGGATTTGATGTAGCATGTGGTTTTGATCATTATACCGAACTTGAGAATTATTTAAAGGAATCAGGAGAGCCGGAATACGACTATTTGGTAATCGATGCTGAGAAGGAATCGTTTCTAAATCAGGACGCCTGGGAGCTCGCGAGTGCGAAAGTCTGGGTGAGCAGTTTTGAGATTGCTGGATTGATGAGAGGGGCCAGTTGGCTTGAGGATCTCTCAATGAAAAGCAAAGAACAAGGCTTTCCAGAGTTCCACCGGGTGTATTTGAACGTTGTCGAGGATATGATGGACGATGTCTATATTGAAAGTTATCTGGGAAAAGCGCAGATCCGATGGATGGATGAACCAATTAGAGTTCCGTGGGATGAACTTACTTTTGCTTTGAAGGTAGAGAATGAGCATACGGGAAGACTTCGGATTAAGTCGTTGTCAAGGCGATATAAGCGGGCTCTTATGGAGCTGATCCGCCGGCTTACCGAGATGGAGCAGCGTCAAATTCGCCGTGCATTTCGGCAGGCAGAAAGGAGACAGGCATGAAAACAATCGCTTTGTGGAGTCCGTTGACAAGTGGAAGTGGCACGACCGCATTAGCCGCAAGTCTGCCGATTGTGCTGGCAATGGAGTTTAAAGTGAAGACGCTTCTGCTGCATGGTGGAGCGGCAGGGGAACGTGTAGAGCAGGCTTATTCATTAAAGAAACAACCACTGGACCATTCACTGGTAACTTTCCAAGATCATGGAATGAATGCGGTGGAACGCTTGGCGGCAAGCGGCAGGTTGATGCCTGAGAACATACGTGATTATACATCCCCACTGCTGCAGGATCGACTGGACCTTCTTGCTGCAGGACGTGAACCCAAGTTAGAGTCAGACGACACACATGGACGGCTTATGAGCCAAGTATTAGAAACCGCTGTTCGGGGATATGACGTTATTGTAGCTGATGCGGGGAATGGAAGGGCAAATAGTGTCGACAGACAAATCCTGAGAGCTGCAGATCTTATATTGATTGGGTTAAACCAAAATATTAGATCATTGGAGAAGTTTTTTGAGAGTGATCAGATGCAGGGAGTTTTTCAAGGAAAAGACATTGGGTTTGTTATTGGCCGGTATGACCGCCATAGTCATTGTACACTTCAAAATGTAAAACGTAGGTTTGGAGTGAAGGGTATTTTTGAGGGGATTCCCTACTGCTCAGAGTTCACAGACGCATGGAATATGCGTTCTGTCCAAGCTTGTATTCAAAGGGGAAAAGGCGGGATGGACCGAAAAAGGGAAAGTCCCTTCTATCGGGCTCTTCGCAGCACTGGGTTTGCTGCGGCAGAGCAGATCGGTCTACCTTCTTCGGGTTACTCAGAGAGGGGGGCTTAAATGCTCTCAGGGCCGCTGATGAATTCGCTCTGGATAGGTTTAATCCTTTTTTTGGTTGCACTGTTTATATATATTCGCTGGATGAGTAAAGCAAAGATCAGAGCTCACCCGCAGCTCGGTCCAGATCAGTTTTCTTTACAGGCGATGACGGAATTTGTGAAGGAGACGCTCCATCAGATGACACACAGTCAGCTTTCGGATCTAGGCCTGCATGAAGAGGAATATCGCAGGCGTTTAAGTAAGAGAAGCGAGCTGCGTCGCGCGCTCAAAGGTTGTGTGTCAGGCAGTGTGCTTGACAAACAGTATGTTAAAGAGTTTTTGAAAGAGCTGTTGGTCAAAAGTTTGAAGTTAAATGAGTCAAATATTAATGTCGGGATTCCGTTTGAGAATCATGAAGCTTTGTCCCCTCAGGATAAATTCGAAATCATACTTTATTTGTACAAACAGCAGTACCGGGATGAAGCATTATCTAAATTGATTGAAACCTATGATTTATCGAAACCGAGGATTATACCGGGTTATGGTGAGGATGTTGTTTATGCGGTGACGGCTGAAGATATAGCAGACATATATGCAAATGAAATACGCTCGTTAACTCTACCCGAGAAGCTGGACATTGTTGTACAGCGAATTTATCAACAGTACAAAGGTTTTTCCGTCATTGATGAGATTCGAGATCAACGCATCGATGGCGTTAGTGGAGGAGTTAGCGGAATGCTGGGTGATTCTTCAGGGATGCCGTTAGGTGCGGAGCAACTACCGCTTGGCTGGGGGAATGGTGATACTCCGGTCTCCGAATGTGAAAGTGTGTGGTTATTTTTTCGAGGTATTTCCATTCATATGGGATTTCTGTCCTTTGGAAATGTACGGGAATTAAAGCGGGTATGCCAGAACATTTATAAATACAATCATCCCGGTCAGTTGTCAGAGGCTAGCGGTTATAAAGTGAATGAGATGAAGGACGGATCACGTGTTGTCGTTGTACGTCCTCCGTTTTCTGAATCATGGGCTTTTTTTGTTCGGAAGTTTGATGTGAACAGTACTAGCCTAGAGCAGCTCATCACAGGCAGAGGTGCAGAAATTCCTATTGGTTTGCTGCAATTTCTAATGAAGGGAAGTCGGATTACAGCTGTCACTGGAGCACAGGGATCGGGCAAAACCACTCTACTCATGGCAATGGTAAGACACATCTATGCCTCTTATACGCTGCGTGTACAAGAGATGGCTTTCGAGCTTCACCTAAGAAAAATATACAGCAGGCGCAATATATTGAGTTTTCGAGAAACGGAACATATCAGTGGTCAGGACGGTCTGGATCTTCAGAAGAAAACTGATGGAACCGTGAACATCCTAGGGGAAGTTGCAAGTGATGAAGTAGCCTCATGGATGATCCAGATGTCACAGGTTGCGAGCTTGTTTACTGTCTTTACACATCACGCAAAGACGTTTAAAGATCTTGTTCAGTCACTTAGGAACTCTCTATTGAAGAGTGGAGTGTTTCGTCAGGAGGATATTGCAGAGCAGCAGGTGGTAAGTGTAATCAACTTCGACGTTCACCTGAAACGGGATGCATTCGGCAATCGTTATATTGAGCGTATTACGGAGTGCATTCCTTGTGACAAAGAGCCATTTCCGGATTGGCATATTCCAGAGACACACACAGGTACAGAGGAATTGGCCCGAAGGTATGTGGCTATAAGCTCCGAGCATTTCCGCCGGCAGAACAACACTACATTTTATATTTCAAAAAATGTGGTTGAATACCGCGATGGACGGTATGTGGTTGCAGCATCTTTATCTGAGCGTAGCGTGAGAGAGATGGAGGAGCAGATGCAGCCTCAGGATATCGAAGCTTTCAGGTGTTATATCCAGACCAACTGGGGAGGGACGCCGTGACCACAAAAGACGTACTTATTTATATTTTTTCAGTATCTCTACTGCTGTTTGCTGTTTTATATGGAGCAATCATATTCATACAAAAAAGAAACAGGCAAGAGGAAGGCTTTAGCATCGGGTATGAGTCCGATACGTCCAGTCAGTTACGATATAAACACCGTCAATGGTTTCAAGCCGCATATATCTATGCTTTAAGACTGCCTCTGTTGTCTTCGTACGTAAAGCGGATGCGGAAAAAAATATCGATCATACACCCATACGATGAAATTTCTCTTCGTTATGAAACGATGAAAATAACGTTAGCAGTCGCGATATCAGCCGGACTGACTGCTGTTCTCCTGATTTGGATGAATCCTGGACTCGGATTTATATTGGTTGCTCTGCTTGCGGCGATCGTAATTCATGATTTGATGATTGACGTGTTTATGAATAGGTTGGAGCGGAGACTTTTGGTTCAATCGGTCGAGCTGTTCTCCAATGTAAGGCATCATTACCAGCAGCACGGCATGGTGGAGGAATCGATCTATGAAGGGGCGGAAACAGCAGGTCATGAAATTTCAATTCATGCTACACGTATTTACAATGCACTAATATCTCAGGACCCTGAGGAACAATTGGATCGTTATTATGAGACTGCACCTAACCGGTATTTGAAAGCTTTTGCAGGCATAGCACATCTGGTCATGGAATTCGGCGACCACGCCAAAAAGAATAGCTCCATCTTTCTTCAAGGATTAAGTGGTTTAACGAAAGAGATTCAGCTCGAAATACTTCGTAGAGACAAGCTTGATTACTTATTAAAGGGTTTAAATATCATTGCGCTTGCTCCTGTATTTTTTACCAAGCCGATAGAGAATTGGGCTCGAGCAAGCTTCCCGGCCATGGATGAGTTTTATATGAGCAAGTTAGGCATGATCACGAAACTATCAATATATGTGGTCATTATTGTAGCCTACACTCTCCTACAGAAGCTTCAACAAAACAGTGAGTCTGATTATCGTGCAGGATTTGACAGGGCTTCATGGGAAGAACAGCTTTATAGGTTTAAGCTCCTGCGAATATTGGTGAATGTGCTGATGCCGATTCCAGGTACCCCTAAGCATGAATGGCGTATTAGATTGCTAAAGGAAAGCAATACACGTTTGCGGTTGGAGTGGTTTTACATTCGGCGGATTGTCTCGGGGGTCGTTGCGTTCTCTGTTGTGCTAACGGCATGCATGTATCTTCATCACAGCAGTAAGCGTCAGCTGCTTTATGCACCAGTGTCACAGATTTCATTGTTCGGAAAGATGAACCCAGAGCAGGAGAAAGAAGCTTACCAGAGGGCTGAAACAGATCGGGCGGTAATGGATTATTTGAACCGATCGAATGAAGTTTCTTTTGATCAGGTAAAGGAAGCCGTGATAACAGTTGATGGCAAAGGCATAACACAAGATCAAATTTCTATAACTGCCGAGCGGGTGCTCAGTAAACTAGAGCGGTTTAATTTCGAATATTTAAAATGGTGGGAAGTACTATCCTCTATTATGGCTGCGGTTATTGCATTCTATTTTCCGCTCTGGACTCTTATCTTTCACCGAAAGGTTCGAAGTTTGGAAATGAAACATGAAGTATACCAATTTCAGACGGTCATTTCCATCATAAGGGGAATGGAGCGCATATCGGTTGAAGGTGTTCTGGAGTGGCTGAGCCGGTTTGCTGTCATGTTTAAAGTTCCTATTCAGAAAAGTTTACTACATTACGAGCACGGTGCGGAACTTGCGCTTCAAGAGTTGAAGAATGATATATGGTTTCCGGATTTTCAGCGTCTCGTAGATAAGTTGCTTCTTGCCGTTGATAAAGTACCGATCAGAGATGTTTTTGACGATTTAGAAGGTGAAATGGCGTTTGTGTTTGAACAGCGGAAACAGGAGTATGAACGGATGATCGACACGAAGGCAGCGTGGGGACGAATGATCGGATTTGCACCGATGTACGGTCTTATTTTTATGTATCTTGTCATTCCGCTTATTGGTATGAGTTTTACACAGATGAATGCTTACTATGAACAAATTCAGAGATTGTAAAATAATGCGTCTCTTTCATGAGGGACAAGGAGGATATAAATTATGAATAATGCTTCATCGGCTCTTAAAGTGGCAGCTGGCATTTTCCTGACGATCGCATTGATTACCATTGTAGTAATTTTGTTTATATCTGCCCAGGAGGCAACCAAAACCGCACAAAATAATTTTTCGGACATTCAAACTGAGCTGTCCCAGGCAGCTTTTACTGTATATGACGGAACAACGATCAGCGGATCGCAAGTAACGAATGCACTTCGCAAGTACAAAGATAAGGACCAATTCGGCATTATGATTAAAACAGGTAAAAACCCTGGAGGACAATGGTACGGTAATGTGTTGAATACGGAAGGTTCCGTAGAGCATCCAGAGTCCCGTCAAGGTGCCTTAGCACAAACTTTAAATGAAAAAAGCTCTGAGTATGTTAATCCTAGCGGTAAGTTTAAGGCAACGATTGTCAAGGACAACTCAAATGTGATTCGGGGAATTATTTTTGTGCAGTAAAGTGTTGAGATTCAGGAGCTGATCAATTGAGAGAACAAACAGTTACGATGATCGAAATGGCTGTAGCTACAGCTTTGTTTATGGGTGCCTGCTGGTTCTCCTTTCATATGCAATCTGAGATCGACGCGGGGTTAGAAGCAGCCAATCTAATGAATCAAGAACAAAGTTCGGCCATAACTACTGTGAAAATGCGCAGCAGTACGGATGACTTAACATTTTTGGGCAGCGAGGTGTTATTTATGCTGCAGGAGGTACAGCAAGGAAAGTATAGAATGTCTGTTGACGGCGTCATGTTTCTTCCGGGCTTGGAACTCGATTCCGTTAATCTATCAGTTATCGAGGCGGGTGCCAGATACCAGGCTAACTATTCGTACAGTACGTCTGGAACAATAAACAGCATTCAGTATATTAAGGTGAGGTAAAGGATGTCAAACTCGGTGTCCAAATGGTTTGCAGCTTTTTTGGCAGTCCTGCTGTTGTATATGGTACCGGTAGGAGAAAGTGCCAGAAGGCAAGATGATCTGTCCAGAATTGTTGTACATCAATCCGTGACTAAGTTCGTGGATAGTGTCCGGATGAAAGGATATGTATCACCCAAAATGTATCAGGATCTTACTCGTGAGTTGGATGCAACCGGCAATCTGTATGAGATTGCGATGGAGCATCAGCATAAGAAGTATGACCCAGAGTATCGTGATCCGTCCGATCCCGAAACGTTTCAAAACAGTTTTGCTGTCGTTTATGATGCCTATTACGAAGTGGAAATTTTAGGGCATTTATTCCCTGATACTGACTTGCCCCTAGATGATCGCAGTCGAATTTACAAGTTAACCGTCGGAGACTTTTTTCAAGTGAAGGTAAGCAATCAGAATCGTACGCCTTCCATTGTGTTGTTTGATGCTCTTACAGGATCGAATTCAGGGAATAAGTCGGTAATTGCCTTTCCGTATGGAGGGATGGTTTTGAATGAAGATTACTGATTTGGCCATTCTGTTTACGGCTGTGTTCTTTCCTTTCTTTCTGCTGCTTAGCATGCACACAGGCAATGTAGTAGATACCGCTTTTGTTGAAATGAAATATTCGGCCGGGCTGCGGACGGCAATTCAGGATGGCGGGGAGATGCTGAACGTGAACGAGAGTCAGTCACAGGAAGCGGGATATGAATCATTCAAGCGATTTCGTGCGGACAAGGAGAGGGCTCTGGAGACTTTTTCAAGAACAATGTATCTAAACTTTGGTATAGAGGAGGATCTCCCAGCCCAAGCAGCACTATGGTGGTATATCCCGGCTTTAGCCGTAGTGGATTATGACGGGTACTATATCTATGCTATGCAATCCTTTACGGGACCGGATGGAGTGGAATCTTTCCGTCATACTTGGAGTCCCAAAACTCCATATGCTTATTACGATGGTGAAGGGAACAGCATTCATTTCACATTGGACAATGAGGTGCAAGCGTACAATGGTTCCAGCAGAATATGGTATTCAGGATTGCAGTCTGAACTTGTGGGTAATACAGGAATAGCACTTCTGGACAAGCAAGTGACCTTTGAAGAAATAAGGCGAATATCGATTGTACACGCAATTCAAGATGATCTAGCCTATTACATAGAGCGTCACAATAACTTGTCTGTAAGAAACGGTATTTCTTATACCTTTTCATTGCCTGTTATCGCTCAAGAAGAATGGGTCAACACGATTAATGATATCGGATTGATGGCTTTTGTCCAAGGTATACCTATTGGTGACCGATATTATAATAATTACGCTTTTGGTGGGGGCAGACTTGTAAAGACTCCGCTGTACTTCGGAAGTGTGGATTCAAGTACCGGTCTTAAATACTATTACAGAAATACGTGTTCATTTCCTTATGATGTGCAGGAAGCTTTTAGCAACCGGAAAGAGGCTGCTGCTGCGGGCTACAGGGAGAAAAACTGTGCTAACTCAGGTGTGATGTAACCCCCGAAAAGATATGATTTCGGCTTGGACGCTTATTGTGATACAATAAACTCTTGATTGTGAGAAAACCCCTATTTAACATGTAATGAGTTTATTGTATAGACAGGAGTTACCGTAACTATGAGTTTATTGACAGTAGAGAATGTTTCCCACAATTTTGGAGACCGTACCTTGTTCAAGGATGTTTCATTCCGGCTGCTTGCCGGTGAGCATGTGGGTCTTGTCGGTGCTAACGGTGTTGGTAAATCGACCTTAATGAATATTTTGACTGGCCAACTGCTGAAAGACAGCGGTAAGGTAGAGTGGACTCCAAAAGTGCGTTATGGATATTTGGATCAGCACACCAAGTTGACGCCTGGTAAAACGGTTCGGGATATTTTGAAAGATGCTTTTCTGCCCCTGCTGGAACTGGAACAAGAAATGATGACGATTACGGACAAAATGGGCGATGCTTCTCCTGAAGAGCTCGAAGTGTTACTTGAGCAGATGGGAGAAATCCAGGAACAACTGGAAATCGGCGATTTCTATTTGATCGATGTTAAGGTCGAAGAAATGGCTAACGGTTTAGGATTGTCTGTAATCGGTCTTGACCGGGATGTAGCCACGCTCAGTGGAGGACAACGGACGAAGGTTCTGCTGGCCAAGCTACTTCTCGAAAAGCCGACCGTTCTGTTACTGGATGAGCCGACAAACTACTTGGACGTTGAACATATTGATTGGCTAGCGCAATATTTGAAGCAGTATCCATATGCATTCATGCTCATATCGCATGATACGGAATTTATGAATCAGGTGGTAGACATTATTTATCATCTAGAATTTGCGAAATTAACACGTTATACAGCGAACTATGAGAAATTTCTTGAGATGGCTGATATTAATAAGAATCAGCATATCGATGCATATGAGAAGCAGCAGGAGTACATTAAGAAACAAGAGGACTTTATTCAGCGTAACAAGGCGCGCTATTCGACATCCGGTCGGGCGAAGAGCCGTGAGAAACAGCTGGATCGATTGGAACGTATTGACCGTCCCGAAGAAGCTGCAAAGCCCGTATTCAATTTTAAGGAAGCCCGTGCAAGCGGTAAAACAGTATTTGAAGGCATTGATTTTGAAATCGGGTACGACCGTCCGCTGCTGCCTAAGATGTCTATTACAATCGAACGCGGAGAGAAAATTGCGATCGTCGGCTGCAACGGTGTCGGTAAATCTACTCTTCTCAAGACCATTCTGGGGAAAATACAACCATACAGCGGCAAAACATATCAAGGTGATTTTTTGTTCCCGTCATATTTCGAACAGGAAGTGCGAGCTGGCAATTTGACGCCAATTGATGATGTATGGAACGAATACTCGCATCTGAACCAACACGAAGTTCGCGCTCATCTGGCACGCTGTGGCCTAAAGAATGAACATATTACCCGCCCGCTGAAAGCGTTGAGCGGCGGTGAGCAAGCGAAAGTGCGCTTGTGTAAGCTGTTAATGCATGAGAGCAACTGGATTCTGTTTGACGAACCGACAAATCACTTGGATGTTGTCGCTAAGGAAGAACTGAAGAGAGCGCTCAGAGAATTCAAAGGCACCGTACTGCTCGTATCGCATGAACCTGACTTCTATGAAGACTGGGTAACGAAGATCTGGAATGTGGAAGATTGGTCACATCAATCCTGATCATGCTTGAAAGCCACTCCGCCCGGAGTGGCTTTTTTCAAAGTATAGGTCAATATAAGTTTAGATTATATTTGACCTATATTTCTCACAGAAACGATGGCCGTCTTTATAGGACGGCAAAGCCGTCGTTTCTACTTGAACACTAAGGTTATTTTGAGAGGGGAGGGGCTTGAACGTGCAAGAACATAACCGGGAAAGCCGTTATTCCAGGCAAGAACGTTTTGCTCCCTTTGGAGTTGAGGGTCAGGCGAAACTTGGAAGCAGTCACGTACTTATTGTTGGAGCGGGCGCGCTCGGTAGTGCAGTTGCAGAAACTTTGGTGCGGGCTGGTGTCGGCTGGATTACGATCGTAGATCGTGATTATGTGGAGTGGAGCAATTTACAGAGGCAGCAGCTGTTTACAGAGCAGGACGCGGAGCGTCATCTCCCCAAAGCGGAAGCCGCAAAGTTGCGTTTGAAGTCCATTAATTCAGAGGTGAAAATCGAAGCTCATGTCATGGATGTCCGTGCCGAAGAGTTGGAAGAGCTTGCTCGTGATTGTGATCTGATCATGGATGCAACCGATAATTTTGATACCCGGCTTATCATCAATGATATTTCTCAGAAGCAAAATACGCCCTGGATATACGGAGGGTGCGTAGGAAGTGCCGGCATGACGTATACCTTTCTTCCGGGACACACACCATGTCTTCATTGTCTGCTTGGAACGGTGCCGCTAGGCGGAGATACGTGTGATACAACAGGTATTCTCCCACAGGCTGTGCAGATGGTCGCAGCCCATCAGAGTATGGAGGCGATGAAGTTTCTCGCGGGTCATCGTGACACACTCCGTTTGAATCTTCTCTCTTTTGATCTATGGCGGAATGAATCCTTTGAAATGAAGGTGGATCAAGCACGGAAGAGTGACTGTCCTTCTTGTGGTTCACATCCGGTATATCCTTTTTTATCGTCTGTCAATAGTACGAAAACTGAAGTGCTGTGTGGACGAGATACCGTCCAGATCAGGCCAGCACGTAGAATGGAGCTTGATCTCAAGCTGTTGGCTGATCGCTTAACAGGACTGGCTGAAGGAAAGACAGCGCTCAATCCGTATATGGTTATCTTTCAAATGAGCCGTTGCCGGATCGTGTTTTTTGCTGACGGAAGAGCTCTAATACATGGTACCTCTGATCTGATGGAGGCGAAAAGCTTGTACCACCGTTACTTGGGCTGAGACCTCATATTTTGAATCAATTTCATCCATTCCCCCTGTCCGGGAATGGATGTTTTATTTTTGAGGCAACCTAAAGGCCAGACGTGTCGTGTTCAAGCTTATGTAAAGTAAAGGATTATTAACCTTAGCATTGAAAGAGGGGGAAACCCTTTGAACGGACAGATCTTGATAGCGATGAATGATGGTGAGGAAACGATCAGGATAACAAACAAAATTCAATCGGCTGGATATACAGTCCATTTGGCAGATCATCTTTCACAGGCTATAACCCTTATGGAGCAAGGGGAGTTTGATATGCTCATGATGGACAGCCGTTTATCAGGAATGCGTGAATTTGATTTTGTACGCAGAATGCAAAATGGAAAGCACCGGATACCGATTATTGTGCTGGGACATAACGGATCTAATGAAGCGGCAGCTGCCTTAGAAGCCGGGGCCAATGATTACATTTCTAGCCAGGTGGACGAGCGGGAATTGTTAGCCAGAGTCAGCAATCTTCTAATTTTATTTAATCACGGAAATCAACACCGGAATGAGAAAATTGAGATTGGAGATCTGCTGATAGACCCTCAAAGCAGGCAGGTAATCCGGGAAGAGTCTGCAATCGACTTGACCCAGCGTGAATATGAGCTTCTTTTATATTTGACCCGAAGAGTGAATGAGGTCTGCTCAAGGGAAGAAATTTTAAGTCATGTATGGGATTATGATTTTAATACGGGTACAAATGTGGTGGATGTGTATATCCTTCATTTACGTGAAAAACTTGATAAAGGACGAAAATGGAAGCTGATCCGAACGATTAGGGGAGCAGGATATATGCTTAAGGCGCCAGAGAGCGAATCATGTGGTTGACGGTCGTTATGCACGGTCACACTGTGCGCTTGCGAGTTACGCATGATACGAATAATGAAGTAAAAGACCGCCCTCCGTAAAATAGGAAGGCGGTCTCTTACTTCAAATATATGAATGTTATATTAATGATAACGAAGAAACGACTACAATACGCGACGAGCTTTCAGGTATGTCTTCTTCCAAGTGCCTGAATCAAGATTGGAAATCGTTACACCTGGTTTGCCGTACGTGTGAAGAATTTTACCGTTACCAGCGTATACAGCTACGTGAGTTACATTTTTACCATTAGCACGGCTGCCGCTGGAGAAGAATACCATATCCCCTGCTTTCAGGTTCGCTTTGGAAACTGCTACACCTTCCTTCGCTTGTGCTGCAGATGTACGAGGCAGATTCACGCCGTATTGTTTAAAGATGTGTTTCATGAAAGAGGAGCAATCAAATACTTTAGTAGTGCTTGTAGAAGCTCCAAATTTATATGGTGTTCCCATGTAGTTTTTACCGAAGTTCACGACTTGTTGGCCCTTTGTTGTGGCGTAAGAGCTGGAAGCTGCTGCTTCTACTTGAGATGCAGGAGAAACTGCCAAGAGCGCTCCCATTCCCATTGCTGCGCTTATGCTGACGATTGCGGCCTTCTTAATCCAAGTCTGTTTATTCATGTTGTATATTACCTCCAGATAATTGTTATTTGTCTTTCGATGAACCGAGTATAACAGATTTGAAACCTACCGAAATTTTGGATAAAATCGTGAAAGCTATGGGAGACAAGGAATGAAAGCGAATTATTAAAAAACGATTAAAAGTTACAAAAGATTAATAACTTGAGATGATTTTAACAATAAAAAAGCCACAAACCCTTGATATTAAAAGGTTTGTGGCTTGTCATAATTGTATTTTTAATAATGACAAAAAAGTAACATTCACTCGTCTTTGCTCTGCATAATCAAGAGCAATCCACCTTCTATCTTAACTGTACCCCGGCTTGCAGATAGACGGTTACTAATACCCAGAGACTGTCCGATTTTCAAAGTTGCATTATGGAGAGGATACTGGAAGCCTTCAAGGTCAATTCCGGTTACTTCCGGTGTGAGAGGCAGAAGAGACACATAAGTAAATCCTCGGTCTTCGACATCGCAAGTTGACCCGGTCAACGTAATGTAGTTGTGGTCGTCCAGCATGGAACAATGAACTTGATGCTGAACCCCGCGAAGTAGCATATGTATGTTGGCAAGAGTGTGATCCATGCGCGTCCCCGTACCGCCCAGCAGCAAGATTTCTGTCGGTGCAAGTTCTAGAGCAACATCAAAGGCCAGCTCGGTGTCCGTTAAATTCTTATCTATTGGATCACATTGGACGATTCTTTCACTCATGGAAGTGACGGTATGAAGCTGATCCGTTGAAATGGAATCGAAGTCACCTACTGAAACATTCGGCTTAATGCCGTTCTCTATAAGAAAAAGAGCCCCTCGATCAGCTCCGATAATGTAATCATTATTCTGAATTACTTCTAATAAATGCGTTGAAAGATTGCCGCCGGTAAAGATCAAAATGCGCCTCGCTTCCATATTATTTCCCCCTTTTGTCCGAAGTTGTCATTTTATATCAGTATAGATCAGTTTTTGTGCTTGCACAATTTCAGCCCTCGCGGATAAAATGAGAGAAGCAAAATGATGAAAAGCGGGGTGCCGGTTACAACTCTTTGGAGCCAAAGTGATCTGATTCTGCTCGCGATCCAAATGAATCATCCACTTAGTGCCGTTATCGTGGCTGCTGCATTAACAGGAATAGGCGGAGGGATCATCCGTGATCTGCTTGCGGGACGCAAACCGCTCGTTCTTCGCGACGAAATATATGCTGTGTGGGCGATGGCTGCAGGCGCTACGATTGGTTTGGGTATTACAAAATCGATTTGGCAGCTATTTACATTGTTCGTGCTAGTCGTTCTGTTCAGAATGCTTTCTGTACATTATAAGTGGCGTCTTCCCAGACGCTCCTTAGAAACACCATCTAATATCAAGCCAAAAAAAAGTATTGTAAAGGTTCAGAAATTATGAAGGATAATGAAACATACCGCAAGGAAAGGATGGAATGCAAATGATCTCTGTTTTGTTTGTTTGTCTAGGCAATATATGCCGTTCTCCAATGGCTGAAGCCGTTATGAGGCACAAGATTGCACAACAAGGATTGAATGAAAAAATAACTGTGGATTCAGCAGGAACTGGTGATTGGCATATCGGGAAAGCTCCACATGAAGGAACCCGTAAGCTACTCGACAGCTGGCGTATCAGCTACGAAGGAATGCTCGCGAGACAAGTGGGGAGTCGTGACTTTGTCGACTTCGACTATATGGTAGCGATGGATGATTCGAATGTCGCCAATCTTCGTAAACTCCCTGGCGGAGAAGATTCGGAAATACTTAAATTTATGGATCTTCTACCGGATGAAAAGTTGCGGGAGGTACCGGATCCATACTTCACGGGAAATTTTGAAGAGGTGTACCGATTAATTGATGCAGGTTGTGACGTCCTGCTGGACAGAATCATGAAAGAAAAGTTATAATCAACTCGGACAAGCGGTTATTCGTTACCGCTTTTCTTTCGAAGAATGATGTAAGCGCGTGCAGGATGCCGGGTGAATAAAAAAGATGAACAAAGCACATTCCATGAAAAATGCGCGATTGTTCATCTTTTTTTGCAACAAGTGAATGATGTTAAGACTGTAAGAAATACATAAGGGCGGCAGGAAGCTCTTTTTGCCAGAACCCCCATAAATGGCGTCCATCTTTTTCTTCATAATGGATCGTGGCGCCTCGCTCTTCAAGGAGCTTCTTAGTCGAACGGTTCAGTTCCACAAAGTTATATACGCCAGTGTCAGTTGCATAGTTATCCTCCTGCAGTCCGACAATCATGAAGATGTTCATCCAGGACAAGTCCGTTTCCAGAGCGATAATATGTTGGGATTGCTCGTAGAAGGCACCGGACAAGCTAATGATTCTTGTAAACAGTTCAGGATAACGGAGTGCCAGATGGACTGAAACACTGCCGCCTAATGAATCTCCGGCCAGAATACGTTCGGATGAATCTCGTCGTACAGGATATTTTTTCTCGATAAAGGGTATAATTTCTTCGGCAAAGCAGGCCAGGTAAGCCTCAAAACGGTTGCCAAAAGAAGCATATTCTTCTGTGCGGACCTTTGTGTTCACTTCAACGCCAACGATGATAAAAGGTTCAATACCTTCTTCTAATATAAGTTGGTTGGCCCAGGTGGCAATTCGTCCGAAGTTGAAAAACTCTTCACCGTCCTGACAATAAACGACGGGGTAACTGAGAATTTCGTTATAACCGGGAGGGAGATAGATGCGTAGTGTGCGATTCTCCTTTAAGTGTTGGCTAAGTATTTCTTCTTTAACAATAGTTCGCTTCAACAAACGTTCATTTGTCATCATTCGTCACCTTTCGATGGTTAGTTTTTGAAAAGCCGCTAACAATAAGTTAAGATTAAGCTGTTACCCAAAAAGATACTGCTGTTCTGTTAGGTTTGTCACGCTGTTATATAACTATTCGAACTCTGTTATACATACAAAAACAAAGAATTATTAAATTTTATGAGGTATTCTTTGACGAAAGTAGTAAAACAGGTGTATAATAATTCTATAACAGCGGAACTTGATATTCAAATATTTATTGAGGTGAAGAAAATGACCAAGGTTCCTTACGAAGTATATACCGAGGAAGTCGAAACTCTATCCGTACTATCCCCGGACGGCGAAATCGTTAACAAAGATCTTTTGCCGAAGCTAACAGATGATCAATTGAAAGAAATTATGTATCGCATGGTATTTACCCGTACCTGGGACGACCGTGCCGTTAACCTAGGCCGTCAAGGGCGTCTCGGTTTTTATGCGCCGGTATCCGGTCAAGAAGCGACTATGGTCGGTAGTGAATTTGCACTAGAGAAAGAAGATTTTGTTTGCCCGGGCTACCGTGACATGCCACAAATCGTTTGGCACGGTCTTCCGCTTTACCAGGCATTCTTGTATTCCCGTGGTCATCAACACGGCGGTGAGATTCCTGAGGGCGTTAATGTATTGATGCCTCAAATCATCATCGGTGCACAAATTTTGCACGCGATGGGTATTGCAATGGCTTATAAGCTCAAAAAGCAAAAACAAGTTGTTATTACTTACACAGGTGACGGTGGATCGTCCGAAGGTGACTTCTACGAAGGTTTGAACTACGCTGGCGTATACAAACTGCCTGTCATTTTCTTTGTACAAAACAATGGCTATGCAATCACAACTCCATTCTCGAAACAAACAGCTGCTCTTTCCATCGCTCACAAAGCAATTGCAGCAGGTATCAAGGGCGTGAAAATCGACGGAATGGACGTGTTGGCTGTTATTAAAGCAGTTCAGGATGCTGCTGAGCGCGGACGCAATGGAGAAGGTGCGACACTGATTGAAGCTGTAACTTACCGTTTCCGTCCACACTCCTTGTCTGACGATGCTACGAAGTACCGTTCCAAAGAGGAAGAAGGTCAATGGAGCGAGAAAGATCCGATTGCTCGCTTTGCGAAATATCTTGAGAAAAAAGGTCTTTGGACAGAAGAAGATACAGCTCGCGTAAGAGACGAGGCGAAAGCTAAAGTCAACGAGCAAATCAAGAAAGCTGAGCAAACTGCAAAAATGACCGTTCCAGGTCTGATTGACAGTATGTTCGAGCAAACTCCTAAACATCTTGAAGAGCAAAAAGCCGATTTCCAATAAAAATCGGTTCCTTTTGCCGCGGTAAACAGTTCTGTTCATAGTTAACAGTAAGGACAGAATTTACTGAGGGGCTTGTATAGATGAGGGTTGCTTTAGATAACGATTCAGTATAACTGCCAAGCATATGTGATCTGTAATGTCTAAGGAGGAAATGAAGCAATGGCACAAATGAATATGAAAGAAGCGATTCGCGACGCGATGCGCGTTGAATTGAACCGTGACCCAAACGTCGTCATCTTCGGTGAAGACGTAGGTAATGTTGGCGGTGTCTTCCGGGTAACCGAAGGCCTGCAAAAAGAATTCGGGGAAGAGCGCGTATTCGATACACCGCTGGCCGAATCCGCTATCGGCGGTATGGCTGTGGGTCTTGGTATTCAAGGCTTCCGCCCAATCGCTGAAATTCAATTTATTGGATTTATTTTTGAAGCTATCGACCAAATGGTAGTTCAGGCTGCACGTATGCGTTTCCGTTCTGGCGGACGCTATAATTCTCCAATCGTATTCCGTACCCCTTTTGGTGGTGGTGTAAAAGCAGCTGAGCTGCATACGGACTCATTGGAAGGTTTGTTGGCTCAAAGTCCGGGTATTAAAGTCGTAGTTCCATCTAATCCATACGATGCAAAAGGATTGCTTATTTCGGCAATTCGCGATAATGATCCGGTCTTCTTTATGGAGCATCTGAACTTGTACCATGCATTCCGTGCTGAAGTACCGGAAGGCGAATACACTATTGAGCTTGGTAAAGCAAACGTTGTTCGTGAAGGTACTGACGTTACTATCATCGCTTACGGTTTGATGGTTCATACGGCAACCAAAGCAGCAGATGAACTTGAGAAAAACGGTATTAAAGCTGAGGTTATCGACCTTCGTACAATAGCGCCAATTGATATTGACACGCTTGTTGAATCTGTTAAGAAAACTAACCGTGCTATCGTGGTTCAGGAAGCTCAAAAATCTGCTGGCGTAGCTGCTGAGGTTATCGCACAGATTAACGAGAAGGCTATTTTGCATCTGGAAGCACCTGTACTTCGTGTTGCAGCACCTGATACGGTTTATGCTTTCGCGCAGATCGAGGACGCTTGGCTGCCGACTCCTGCTCGCATCGTAGAAGCAGTTAATAAAGTGATGAAATTCTAATTGCAGTAAATTTCTAGGGAGGTTTTACAGTTGGCAAAATTTGAATATCGTTTTCCAGAGCTGGGCGAAGGTTTGCATGAAGGTGAAATCATCAAAATGCATATCAAGCCAGGCGACAAAGTAACAGACGACGACATCATCATGGAAGTACAAAACGACAAGGCTGTCGTAGAAGTTCCTTGTCCCGTTAATGGTACGGTTCAAGAAGTTTTTGCCAAAGACGGCCAAGTATGCCGTGTAGGTGAAGTCGTTGCTATTATTGATGCTGAAGGCGACATCCCTGAACAGGAAGGCCATGCTGAAGAACAATCCGCTCAAGAAGCTGATGCAGCAAAAGGCAGCGCGGACACTCAATCTTCTCCAGCAGCAAATGCACCTGCAGATGCTAAGCAAGGAGAAGCTGCGCCAGTAGCACCTAACAAAGACGTTCTCGCTACACCAAGCGTGCGTAAATTTGCTCGTGAGCAAGGCGTAGACATCTCACAGGTACAAGGCAGCGGAAATAACGGCAAGATTACTCGTGAAGATGTAGAAGCCTTCAAAAATGGTGGCGGTCAGGCAGCAGCAGCTCCTGCTCAAGAAGCAGCTTCCGAAGCTAAAGCAGCTCCAGCAGCAGCTTCTGCAGCGGTGGATACTCGTGCTGAAGAAGAGCGCGTACCATTCAAAGGTATCCGTAAAGCGATCTCCAATGCGATGGTTAAATCGGCTTACACCGCTCCTCACGTTACGATCATGGATGAAGTGGACGTTACTGAGCTGGTTGCATTCCGTACTCGCATGAAGCCAATCGCTGAGAAAAAAGGTACGAAAGTAACTTACCTTCCATTCATCGTTAAAGCACTCGTTGCGGCTAGCCGTCAATTCCCTGCTTTGAACGCGATGATTGATGAAGAGAACAACGAAATTGTTTACAAAAAGTACTACAACATCGGTATTGCTACAGATACAGACAGTGGTCTGATCGTTCCGGTTATTAAGGATGCCGATCGTAAGAGCATTTGGATGATTGCTGACAGCATTCGTGACCTTGCTGTACGCGGACGTGATGGTAAGCTGAGTGCCAACGAAATGAGAGGCAGTACGATCTCCATCTCGAATATCGGTTCTGCTGGCGGTATGTTCTTTACTCCAATCATCAACTTCCCTGAAGTTGCAATTCTGGGTACAGGCCGTATTTCCGAGAAGGCGGTCGTTAAGAATGGTGAGATCGTAGCAGCACCAGTAATGGCACTGTCCTTGAGCTTTGACCACCGTATTATTGATGGAGCAACAGCTCAAAACTTTATGAATTACATTAAACAGCTGCTCGCTAACCCTGAGCTGCTCGTTATGGAGGTGTAACATATGGTAGTAGGAGATGCTTCTCTTGATATCGATACATTAGTCATTGGTGCAGGTCCTGGTGGATATGTGGCGGCGATTCGTGCCGCCCAGCTGGGTCAACAAGTTCTGATTGTAGATAAATCCGAAGTCGGCGGCGTTTGCTTGAACCGCGGATGTATTCCTTCCAAGGCTCTGATCTCTGCTGCGCATTCTTTTGAGTCTGCTAAACATGCGAGCGCATTTGGTGTTAACGTAGGCGACGTAACTGTTGATTTTGCGAAAACCCAAGAGTTCAAAAACGGCGTAGTTAAAAAATTGACTGGCGGCGTAGGCGCTTTGCTGAAAGGCAACAAAGTTGAAATTTTCAACGGCGAATGCATGTTCATTAACGAGAATGAAGCTCGTGTATTCAACGAGCATGAATCCCCTCGTTACCGTTTCAAGAACTGTATCATTGCGACGGGTTCCCGTCCGATTGAACTGAAAGCTTTCCCATTTGGCGGACGTATTCTGTCCTCAACGGAAGCTTTGGAACTTCAAGAACTGCCTAAGAGCCTCGTAGTTATTGGCGGCGGTTATATCGGCGCTGAGCTTGGTCAAATGTTCTCGAAATTCGGAACTCAAGTAACCATCATTGAAGGTATGGATTCCATTCTGAATGGCTTCGATCCTGATATGACGAAACTAGTTGCGAAAAACATGCAGAAGTCCGGTGTTGAAATCGTGACGAACGCGAAAGCGGAAAGCGCGGAGCAAACCGATAAAGACGTAACTGTGAAATATTCCGTTAACGGTGAAAGCAAAGAAATCACTGCTGACTACCTGCTTGTAACGGTTGGCCGTCGTCCTAACACCGATGGCGAGCTTGGTCTTGACCTGATCAACGTTGAAATGACCGATCGCGGTCTGGTTAAAGTTGACCATCAGGGACGTACGAACCATCCGCATATCTTTGCGATTGGTGACATCGTTCCAGGTCCTGCTCTGGCTCACAAAGCATCTTACGAAGCTAAGGTTGCTGCAGAAGCGATTTCTGGTCTTCCTTCCGTAGTTGATTATAAAGTAGTTCCTGCAGTAGCCTTTACGGATCCGGAGTGCTCCAGTGTAGGTATGACTGAAGCTCAAGCGAAAGAACAAGGCTACAAGGCTAAATCCGCCAAGTTCCCATTCGCAGGCAACGGCCGTGCATTGTCACTGAACAGCCCTGATGGTTTCGTGAAAATCGTGGCTGATGAAGAAACAGGTCTTGTACTGGGTGCTCACATTGCGGGTATCGAAGCTTCTAACCTGATTGCCGAAATCGGTCTTGCGATCGAAATGGGTGCAACACTGGAAGATATCGCTTTGACTATCCATGCTCACCCAACACTTGGTGAAATCGTGGCTGAAGGTGCCGAGCTCGTTCTTGGTCATCCGATCCATGTCATGGCACCTCGTAAATAATTTGATTATTAAAAACTGACCTGCATGGTCATCACAAGAGGCTGTTCCCCTTGGTCTGATAAGATCGAGAGGAGCAGCTTCTTTTTTTGGTGGTGAGCGATTATGTTATGTCACTTTTTTTCAATGCTTGCCGTATTAGGGTATGGTAAACTTATAGCTGATTAATAGAAATAATGAAGGTGGGTAATACCGTGAAAAATTACTTGGAACTGCTACAGGATATTCTAGAACATGGAGTTGAAAAAGAAGATAGAACCGGTACTGGAACAACGTCCGTCTTCGGACGTCAGCTGCGGTTTGACCTATCCAAGGGATTTCCTCTCGTGACAACCAAACGAATACACTTGAAATCAGTTGTGCATGAACTGCTCTGGTTTCTGAGTGGAGAAACAAACATACGCTACTTAAAAGAAAACGGAGTACGGATCTGGGATGAGTGGGCAGATGAAAATGGAGATTTAGGTCCAGTTTACGGCTCGCAGTGGCGTTCCTGGGAGACTCCAGACGGCCGGTATATCGATCAAATAGCCAACGTAATCGATTCGATTAAGAACAATCCAGATTCACGTCGTCACATCGTTAGTGCATGGAATGTAGCCGAAATTGATAATATGAAGCTTCCGCCATGCCACTTTGTGTTTCAATTTTATGTTGCGGGCGATAAGCTGTCATGTATGCTTACCATGCGCTCTGTAGACTCTTTCCTCGGTCTGCCGTTCAATATTGCCAGCTATGCTCTTCTAACGCATATGGTAGCACAGCAGTGCGGTCTTACGCCTGGTGAATTCATCTGGTCCGGCGGAGATGTTCATATTTACTCTAACCATATGGAACAAGTAAAAATACAATTGGAGCGTGAACCTTATTCTCTTCCAACGCTTGTGATCAAGAGAAAGCCGGACAGCATTTTTGATTACACTTTTGATGACTTCGAGTTTAAAGATTATGAGCACCATCCAACGATAAAAGCCACGGTTGCAGTCTAAGCAAGACTGAAATCGTTTGAGATCACAATACGTATGGAAGGGGCTGAATGAATGAGTATTTCCATGATATGGGCTATGGGAAAAGATCAGGTTATTGGGCATCAGGGAACAATGCCTTGGCGTCTGCCTCGGGATATGGCGTTTTTCAGGGAAATGACGTTAAACAAAACGATATTGATGGGGCGCAAGACGTGGGAATCTTTTGGAGGCAAACCATTACCCAAGCGGCAAAATGTAGTTCTTACACGTGATCAGGAATTTACATTAAAACCTGAAGAAGGAATCGTTATACATGACATTGATGAAGGAATAAAATTTGCCCAAGAGGGTGAATTAATGGTCATTGGAGGATCACAAATTTATGAGCAGATGCTCCCATCGGCTGATAAGCTATATGTAACTTTTATCGATGAAGACTTTGAAGGCGACACTTTTTTTCCGGAAGTGAATTGGGAGGAATGGACAGTCGCCCGAGAAATACCTGGGATTACGGACGAAAAGAATCCATATTCCTACCGGTTTGTTATATATGAGCGTAAGAGATAAACTTCACTTTATCGGCATCCGTTGGAAGTTATTGCTGGGCTTTTCTTAGTAGGATAATACAAATGATTGTGCATATAATCCATTTAACAAGGGAAATGACAAATGCTACGATGTTTTTACATTGTAGATGACATAATGCGCGGAATCGCTGTAGACAAGCGGTGATAAAAGTTTTTCTTAACCTGAATAGAAAAAATAAATCAGGTAAATGACCATTTGCGGCTCCTTGTTTCGTTAGAATGTGGATGATTTATGATATGATGAAAAGTACAATCTTACTTGTTACTCAGCATGAAGAGAACGGATGGGGGAAAGTAGTATGTCAACACCAACAGGATTTATGGAATATAAGCGTCAGCTTCCGGCTGATCGGGACCCGGCTGAGCGTGTTAAAGACTGGGAAGAATTTCATAAGCATATGGCAGAGGAAGAGCTTCAGACCCAGGGAGCACGCTGCATGGACTGTGGAACTCCATATTGTCATACTGGTATAGATATGATCGGCGGCACTTCGGGCTGTCCAGTACACAATCTTATTCCGGAATGGAACAACCTTGTATATCGGGGATTATGGAGAGACGCGTTGGAACGTCTGCATAAAACGAATAACTTTCCTGAGTTTACTGGGCGAGTGTGTCCTGCACCATGTGAAGGATCGTGTACAGTGGGCCTGATCGGCCAACCTGTCACGATCAAGAGTATTGAGCAAGCAATTATTGACAAAGGCTTTGAAGAAGGTTGGGTTGTTCCTGAGCCTCCTGTGAAACGAACGGGTCGCCGGGTCGCTGTTGTTGGTTCCGGTCCTGCCGGACTTGCTACAGCTGCGCAGCTGAACAAAGCGGGTCATCACGTTACGGTGTACGAGCGTGCTAACCGGATTGGCGGTTTGCTTACTTACGGAATTCCTTCCATGAAACTTGACAAGGCTGTGGTTCAACGCCGTGTTGATTTACTGGCGGCCGAGGGTATTGAGTTTATTGTAAATACCGAGATAGGTAAAGATATTTCTGCTAAGCAGCTTGTTGATGATTATGATGCGGTCGTATTGTGTGGAGGATCCACAAAACCTCGTGAGTTTAATATCGAAGGTAGCGAACTGAAAGGCGTACATTACGCTATGGACTATCTGAACGGAACGATCAAGAGTTACCTCGATTCCGGTCTTGAAGATGGAAAATATCTTTCCGCCCACAATAAAGACGTTATTGTCATTGGTGGCGGGGACACGGGCTCGGACTGTGTAGCCACCGCATTGCGGCATGGATGCACCAGCATTACCCAATTCGGTACGCACAAAAAGGCACCGCTTGAACGAGATTTGATTGCAAATCCATGGCCGCAGTTCCCGAATGTGTATACGCTAGACTATGCGCATGAAGAAGCGAAGGCACTATTCGGACAGGATCCTCGGGAGTTTTCTATCATGACTACGAAGTTTGTTGGTGATGAAGAAGGAAACCTGAAAGAGCTGCACACGATACAGATTGAGCGGATTGTAGACGAAACAGGCCGTAAAGTGTACCAGCCTATTCCAGGTACAGAACAAGTATTTCCGGCACAGCTCGCTTTGATCGCTATCGGATTTGATGGACCTGAGCAGACTCTTTTAGAGCAGCTTGGTCTTGAGAGTGACCGCCGAAGTAATGTGAAAGCATCTTACGGTAAATATTTTACTAATGTAGATAAAGTGTTTGCAGCCGGTGATATGCGCCGTGGTCAAAGCCTTGTGGTGTGGGCGATTAACGAAGGCAGGGAAGCAGCAAGAGAAGTAGATAAGTATCTGATGGGCTCTACCGTTCTAGTTTAAACTAGACTCATCCTATGTTATAATTGAATATCATTGTTTATGGGGACTTCGCCTAAGCGGAGTCCTTTTTGGAGTCCATCCGGAAAACAAGTAACTTATATGGTTATTTCGTTCTTGGACGAATCGGGGAGGAGAGGTTACGTGAAGACGCTGGTCATTGCCGAAAAACCGGACATGGGGCGAAATATCGCTGCAGTGATCGAACCTCGGGCCAAAAATAACCGGTCCTACTTAGAAGGAGAGCAGTACATCATTACTTGGGCGATAGGTCATCTGGTCGGCCTTGCGGAGCCGGATGCTTACGATCCGAAATACAAGCGCTGGAACATTCGGGATCTGCCCATCATACCGGAACAATTCCGAATTGTACCGAATCCGAAGACCAAGGATCAGCTCAAAGTTATTGGAGATCTTGCCAAGCGCTGTGATCATATAGTGAATGCCTGCGATGCGGGGAGAGAAGGACAGTACATTTTTGCGTTAATCCAGCAGCAACTGGGGCTTCATCAGCCGGTTAAACGGCTCTGGATATCAGATTTGACAGCCGAGAGCATTAAGCAGGGGTTCGCCCAATTGAAGGATGGTTCTGAATTTGAATCATTAACGCTCGCGGCAAGGGCTCGCAGTGAAGCAGACTGGCTCATCGGAATGAATGCATCAAGGGCATTTACGACACGTCATCAGACGCTGTTGTCGGTTGGCCGTGTCCAGACCCCTGTGCTTGCTCTGATCTATGACCGCCAGAAAGAAATAGAGGCGTTTGAGTCGCAAACCTTTTATGATGTTAAAGCTACATTCCGCCAAGATTCACTTGAATACGTTGGGACCTGGCAGGGTGACCGATTGACATCGCAAGAACGATCGGAGAGAATCGCAGCCAAAGTGAAAGGGAAGAACGGTACCATTTCGAAGTATGAGGTTAAGGAGACGAAGGAGCATCCATTTAAACTTTACGACCTGACATTGCTTCAGCGTGAAGCCAATGCGAAGTATGGATATTCCGCAAAAAAGACATTGGATCTCGCACAAGGATTATATGAACGACATAAAGTCATTTCTTATCCGCGTACGAATTCCAACTATGTAAACGAGCAGAACATCGAAGGGATGCATAAGGCACTAAACATGCTCAAATCCACACCATACGGTCCTATGGTGCAAGGAGCGGACCCGAATCGTGTTCATAAAAACAATAAATCTGTATGTAATCCCGAGCGTGTTGAAGATCACCACGCCATTTTGCCGACATTGAAACGGCCTGGAACTCTCAGCAAGGAAGAACAGCATATTTATGATCTGATCATTATCCGTTTCCTCTCCCATTTCTATCCGCCAGCTTTGTACAAGCAGCACACCGTGCTTACAGAGGTGGAAGGTGAGACGTTCAAGACCAATATTAAAGAGCTTCTGTCACTGGGATGGAAAGTGTTGATTCAGCAGGACAAAGACAAGGACAAGGAGCGCAAGTCCTCCAAATCGAAAAAAGGCAAGGATGATGAGGAGGAGGAATCCCAGGAGTGGAATGACCGTTCATTCGACGTTCTAGCGGACAAGCCCGTCGTGTGTTTGAAGAGTGAAGTGAAGGAAAAGGCAACTCAGCCGCCAAAGAGTTACACGGAAGGTACTTTGCTAAAAGCTATGGAGAGTGCCGGCAAGAGTATGGAGGATGAAGAGCTACGTGACGCGATGAAAGACAGCGGCCTCGGTACTCCGGCTACTCGAGCAGCAACGATCGAAAGATTGAAAAAGGTCGGCTATATCACGATGCAGGGCAAAAAGATTACTGTGACGCAAAAAGGAAGAACGGCAGTAGAGTTGATCCGTCATGCAGGCGTTGAGCTGCTGGCTTCTCCCGAAATGACGGGACAATGGGAGCGGCGGCTGCATCAAATATCGAAGGGTGAAGCTTCTGCTGACGTATTTATGAAAAACGTGCAGAAATTTACCGTTTCTATTATTGATAAGGTATCTACCCAGCGTCCTGCACCTCCATCAATGTTCGGTGACAGTGAAGATGGCAAAGGGAAAGGTAACCAAAGCTCCAAGCGTAGTCGTTCGACTTCAGAGACGGGTAAGTCAGCCTCTGCAACAGCAAGAAGTACGGGAGAACCTGAATCAAACGGAGACCCTGGTGCGAGTCAGGCAGCGTCCTCTGGTGTGCGTGTTCCTCTCGGTGATTGTCCTACTGCAGGCTGTGGTGGACAAATTATCGAAGGGCGTAAAGGATATGGATGCTCTCATTTCAAAAGTGGTTGCAAATTCGTGATTTGGAAAGAATTTGCGGGTAAAAGCATCTCACACGCGATGCTGAAATCTCTTCTCACGAGCGGAAAGACCCAGCTACTGACGTTTAAAGACAAGAGCGGGGGGGCTTTTAAAGCTCGAATTGCACTAAATGAATCTGGCAGCGGTCAATTAACCGTTCAGCGTGAGAGCACAGGCGCAGCAACTTGATCGATGTATTATCGAGGGAACCAAAAAGGGGCTGTCTCAAAAGTGGTAACCTCACTTGAGGAATAGCTCGCTTTAATCAAAAAAGGGTACGAAAAATAAAGAAGTGGCGGTGCAGGAAAAACCTCATTTACCGTCATTTCTTTATTTCGATCTATTGTTGCTTTCTTCATTAAATTATGGGCGAGCGAAAGCCACTAGGGCTTAACCGCAATCTTCAGTTTTTCACTTGTGATTTCAGCTGTTTGGCCTAATTCGCTAAGATCCTGACTGCAATACTCCCAATCTTCTCGTTTCTCTGCCTCTTCAATAGTTGTAAATAGCGTGTATTTTTGAATTGAACGAGCACGAAGTAGCGGAGAGGACGAAGCGATTCCGGAGAAGCGTTAGCGTCCGCCTTTGTCCCCGAAATGCTTATGCTAAGAAATAATTCAAGAAATTCGGGGGCAAGAGCGGTTGGAGGAACGACTCGTACACGTAGCGCCTTAAAACAGACAGAGGGGGTGTCCCAGGTCAATGGACCTTTTGGGACACCCACTTATCTTTTCCTAGGAACTAGAAGTAGCATTATCGGCAATAATCTCCGGAACTTCAGTCAAGGCCGATACGGTATAAAGAACATTATGCGGCTCATGCTTCAATTCCACCAGATTGTAGTGCCATTCGCGTTGCTGCTTGATATAGATGCTATTTATCCCAGCTGTTAGAGCTGGAACAACGTCTGTTCTTAAGGAGTTACCTATCATCCAGGTTAAAGAGCGATTGAATTGTCCGGTAGATAGGATCTCTTCCAGCGCTTTCACATTTTTGTGCTGACGGATGTAGATTCTGTCCTCGAAGAAGTCAGCAAGCTTCATCTGTTCAATTTTACGTTTCTGAATTCGGGTCTCGCCACCTGTGTATAAGTACAGTCGATGCCCCTCATTCTGCAACGAATCCAGCGTTTCTACCATGCCGGGATAGGCCTCAACCTCCTGATCGTAGACACTCAGGCCGAGCTTGAACAGCTCTTCTTCTTCACGTAGTACAGGCGTTTTATGATGAAGCTTACAGAAGAACTGGTAAGTGTCGATCAAAGATTGTGGAAAGTTGGCGCTCGCAAATCCAAGCTTGTCTACTCCGGCAACATCGATTTCCATCTGTTTGGTTCTAATTTGTTCGGTTGTCACGTCATACTCCTGAAACCAGGTTGTCATCAGCTCGAAAAATTCGCCAAGAATCAAATCAAAGTATTTGTTGCAGTGAATCAACGTGTCATCCATATCAAATATGATATGCTGTCCATCTTTGCTCATTTTTCGCACTCCTTTATCCACTTGCTTCTCTGTATAGTGTCTATATATAACCTTTGTTATCAAGTAAGGTTTACTTCGTCAAGATAATCTGAGGTACGACTCAAAAAACATTTGAAGCTCTGCTGCCCCGTCAGGACGAAGGCTGAAACGTTCAGTCTGATCACCAGCATTCACATGCGAGCGGAGCAGGCCCGCTGCCCTTAATATTAGCAGATGATGCATAAGTGTATCGTAGGGCTGATTCAAATTAGTTGCGATGTCGTTTACCGTTTTGGGTTCATTCGCCACATAACGAAGTAATCTTAGGCGTTCCGGGTCAGCTAGCGCCTCTGTCATTCTTAGCAAGACAACCGGTGGATCATCCTCATTTTCTTCGGGAATGTCAACAGGGTACTGAATCAGAAGAATATTGTCGTAAAAACAGTACGTATTAATCGGCCGGAAATGAACACCGGGAAAGAGCAGGATGGAATCCACAGGTATATCGTCCAGGATGACACCGCCAGTGGCATATTCAATAAGCCCTTCAGGTTCCATCTTGAGAAGGAGTACTGATTTTTCCTGAGCATCTTCACAAATCAAAGGTTCTAACTCGGGTTCTATGTCCGCAAAATAATATTCGTACCACAAGCGGAGCAGCGGCGGATAGTCTGTCTTAACACGTACAAGATGCTCCATGGTGAGTGACGGCATGTAAGGTAGCAACCGGGGATATAAATCATCCGGCGCAGTATTCCCGATCCAGTCGATAAATGAAGTAATATCCGTATCCTGTTCACGCAAAATGGCTAAAGCATAGAGAACATCATAATCTAAAAAAGGCCAGTTGTATGCCTTGCCGAGTTCCGTACGGAACTCTTGAGGGAGACGGGTATCCATATCCGTAATTAAATGTGTGCCGATATCCAGATTGTCGGTCCATTTTCTCGTTACATAGATCATAAAGCTGCCTAGCAACTCGAAAACCACGGAAACGTCTATGCTTACTTTGTACTTCATGAAACCAGTACCCTCCCGAAATAATGACATTGTTTTTATTATGGCTTGTATGGATCAGGGTTGTCCACTATAATGTTCACTTGGCAATTTATTTGTTGTTCATATTTAAGAGGGGGATTATACAATCGTGTCAGACACAGTTCAGGCCCGTCAAGGGAGAATTCATTATTTTATATTAATTTCGGTTATTGTAGCCGCAGGACTCAGCCAAGGTTTGCTGCTGCCTGTGCTCGCGATATTTTTGGAGCGAATGGGGGTTTCTTCGTCTGTAAACGGACTGAACGCAGCCGCTCTATATGCTGGCTCCTTCGCCATGACGCTTGTAGCGGAAAGAATGCTAGGTTGGGTGGGATTCAAGAAGCTCATCATCGCTGGTCTGGTACTGGTTATGCTCTCTTTGCTAGCGTTCCCGTTGTTTCCAAGTGTGGCTCTATGGTTTGTACTCCGGATCATGGTTGGTGTCGGGGATAGCGCACTCCATTATGCAGCACAATTATGGGTACTTATGATGTCCACGCCGCAGAACCGTGGTCGCAGCATATCATTTTACGGCATGTCCTATGGGCTCGGATTCAGTATAGGGCCGCTGGGAATAATACTGTTGAAATACGGGGAAGCTGTTCCCTTTATCATACTCGCCATCTTGTTTTTGTTTGTACTGCTTGTGGTGATCTTCAAGCTGCCTAATGTGAAACCGGAGCGGCAGTCGGCCAGCGAGACCTATATGCCTGGTCGGTATAGAAGAAGCTATCAATTAGCATGGTATGCGCTCATACCCGCATTTTTATACGGATATATGGAAGCCGGGATTAACAGCAATTTCCCGGTGTACGGTCTCCGTAGCGGATTCACAATTGAACAAATATCGTCATTGCTGCCGTTTATCGGAATTGGAGGACTTATTCTGCAGCTTCCACTTGGTATTTGGAGTGACCGGTTCGGCCGCAAAAGGGTGTTGACGGTGGCCGGAATTCTGGGGGGGATCTGTTTTATACTTATTCCCTTTGCAGGGACAAGCTACTGGCCAGTGCTAATCTTACTCACATTGGCTGGAGGTCTTGTCGGTTCTTTCTTCTCACTTGGACTCGCCTATGCGGCTGATATCCTTCCGAGAGCTTTGCTGCCTGCTGCAAACGTTGTTGCATCCTTTCATTTTAATATAGGAAGCATTGTAGGACCGAATATCGGTGGCTCATTGATTGAAACAGGTTGGAATGCAGGTATGTTTATTCTCCTTGGCGGAGTATATATTATATTTGCTTGCACGAGTCTGTTCTTCAAACAGAAGACAACACCTAAATAAGAACGCTTGTTCTCATGGCAATTACTTTCGCTTTCTTCTAAACTAGAGTATAGGAAAAGACACTCGACGGGAGAGAGACGAACATGATAAAAGTGGATCGCCTGATGAAGAGAGTAAACACTGAGAAGAACCCGGTGTTGAACGACATAAGCTTTCAAATGGAAAAAGGGGAAATGATCGGACTTATCGGTGGGAGCGGGAGCGGGAAAAGTCTGCTAATGAGCTGTTTGGCCCTCCGTGAAAAATGGGACGGCGGACGTTTTTTGATTGATGGGGAGGACATGCTTAAATCCGGCGGTAAGAAGAAGGTACGCCGTGAATGGGCTTATCTAGAGCAGAATCCGACACTAAATATGAACCGGAAGGCGCTCAAAAACGTCCTCATCGGCCAATCGAGTCAAACTCCATTGTGGCGTATGGCCACTGGAATGGTGCGTTCCGACGATTATATGGGTGCGATGGATACAATTGAACACCTCGGATTACTGGATAAAGCGCACCGCAAAGCCAGTGAGCTAAGCGGCGGCGAACGGCAACGTATTGCAATCGCCAGAGCGCTAGTTCATGGTGCCAAAGTTATATTAGCGGACGAGCCGGTGATGGGCTTGGACCCCAAGTCAGCTGAGCATGTACTGCAAACCCTGAAAAGTCTCTGTGAGGAAGAACGATTGACCGTCATCACAGTCATTCCGCTTGAACTCGCGGAACGATATTGTTCCCGCATCATGGGGCTGGCAGGAGGACAAATTGTGGTAGATGTTACTGGACGGCGATTGACGCACGGGGAAAAGAGTAGAATATAACAGAGTTATACTAGCCTTAACTAGCCTTAAGGCGATTGAAATAGAAAGAGTTGATACTGTTGAAATCAAGATTAATGAAGGCAGCCGTATCCGGGCTGCTAATACTGCTCCTCGCTGGCTGCAGTTTTATTAGTGATCCTGTATCACTCATGACCACGCCGGATCTTCCGGCAGATAAAGCAACATTAATGGGGGCAATCAATTCGCAAAAACCGGAGAATAGCAATATTATCCGGCCGAGAAGTGATTCTGGTCCTAGTTCCATTCGTGTTGAAGACTTAAATAATGACGGGATTATGGAAGCCGTTGTCTTTTATAAAACACCCAATGAGGAAGTGCAAATCCATGGCATGATTTTGCAGCAGCAGGGCAATACATGGGTTAAGAAACTGGATTTTGACGGTGAAGGCACCATGCTGGAATCCTTTGATCTGATTGATATTACGAATAATGGTAAAGTGGATATCGTTGCCGGGTTTTCTCGTGGGGAGGAAGATCTCCAGAATGGACTCGTCGTATATACTTTTTCAGGTGATTCCTTGGAGAAAGTGCTTCAATTGCCGTATACGCATTTTGAAGTGACAGACTTGAATGGAGACGGAATTCAGGAATTGACCGTGGTTTCTTTACAGAAATACGAATTGTCATTTATAACAACTTCTCAATTTGATAAAGAGACGAATAGTTTTAAAGAATTAGCCAAATTGGATCTGGGACAAAATGTTGAGAAATATTACAATATTGTCTCAGGAGAAGTAGCTAAGGGGAAAGAAGGTATCATATTGGATACCGCCATTGTCTCCAACTCTTCCACATCGAAGCTGATTGTGATGGAAGATGGTGTTCTGATTGATGTCATGAAAGAAGATGGTGCTTACAAAGAGCTTCCGGTTGACAGTCAGGATATTAATGGTGACGGAATTCTAGAAATTGGACTTATTGAAAATCCCATAGGCTGGGATAACAATAAACTAGATGAGATTCCTTATTTTCAGTCCTACTATCAATGGGACGGAAAAACACATATGGCGGATGAGAAGAAAGGTTTAAAATTCGTCATGCAGAGATATCAAGACACGGAAAACCAATTCTATCTAACCTTCCCGCCCGAGTGGCATAATAAAGTGACCGTCCATCCGGACTCGGATAAAAGTCGATACTTGAATTTTATTATGGTGGATAGTGGAAAGACGGTGGCTGAGGTGAAATTCTTCTCACTGCCTGAGTGGGAAAGAGCGAAAGATGAATGGAAAGTGCTGGTTCGCAAGAACGACCAGGTGATTGGTTATAAAGGGGAGCTCAAACTAATTAAGAATGAGAAAAAGAACTATAGTGATGTGGCTCCTATTGAAAGAAAGGGGAATTAGACATTGAGTAAAGTACTCATATTAGAAGATGAAGAATCTATCCGTAGTTTTATCGTAATCAACTTGAAACGTAATGGTTTTGACGTACTGGAAGCCGGCGACGGACATGAAGCACTGCATCTACTGCAGACCGTTCCTGACATCGACATTGCGCTGCTTGATGTCATGGTTCCTGGAATAGACGGCTTTGAGGTTTGTCGTCGGATTCGGGAGACAAACGAACGCATCGGTATTATTTTTCTCACGGCAAAGGTTCAGGAGCAGGATAAGGTATATGCGCTGTCCGTCGGAGCTGATGATCACGTCAGCAAACCATTCAGTCCAACCGAACTAATCGCACGGCTGCAATCGTTGCTGCGGCGTGTGAATGTGCAGCGTGCAGGCGCGGCGAAGGTTTCGTTTCAGTCCGGGCCTTTTACGTTGGATTTGATTTCGAAGCTATTCAAGAAGAATGGCAAGGCTGTTGAATTGACACCGACTGAGTTCTCTCTGGTCCAATTCTTCCTGGAAAAAGAAAACACGCCGCTCAGCCGCGACGTCCTGTTGGACCATGTGTGGGGCAAGGAATATATGGGCGATCCTAAAATCGTCGATGTAAACATCCGCCGTCTTCGTCAAAAAATTGAAAATAATCCTTCCGAGCCTGAATTCCTGCAAACGGTATGGGGTCACGGCTATAAATGGAAGGGTCAGGGCCAATGATCAAAAAGGGTATCCGGCGGCAGATCGTCTTACACTACTTCCTTGTTGTGTTTATGGCGCTGCTGCTGGTAGAAATTATTTTTTTAGTAGCAGTACGAACATATTATTATGATAGTGTATACAGCCATATAGCTTCGCATATCGGTGTTGCAGATGATTATTATCAGAAATACCGTCTAAACGATGATGATACGGCACAACTTACGGAGATCATGTCCTATTTCGAGTTGACGGGTACGGAGCTTCAACTGTTAACCCCTTCTGGTCAAGTATTGATCAGTTCCAACAATTTCGATACAGATATGACGATCAAAACGAGTGATGTTACCCAGGCATTGGCGGGGGATACGAGTCGCTGGGTTGGCAAGCAGCAGGGGACAGGTCAAATGATAATGGCTGTGTCCCGCGCATTACAAAACAGCGGAGAGAATCAGTTTGTGCTCCGCTACAGTACATCACTCGACAAGATTAATGACAAACTTCTCAATTTGACACTTGTCGCGATATTAATTGGAGCTGCGGTTCTTGCCACAGTACTTGCTTTTAGTATCGGTCTAGCTAACTCGATCGTGAAGCCGCTGAATAACATTCGCGCGGTATCGGCTCAGATGGCAAAAGGCCGATTCGACGTCCGGATCAAAGGAAACTACAAATACGAGATTGGTGAGCTGGGTTCCACGCTCAATTATATGGCCCAAGAGATTGTCCGAAGTAACCAGGTTAAAGATGATTTTATTTCCTCCATTTCTCATGAGCTTCGAACCCCGTTAACCAGCATCAAAGGCTGGAGTGAGACGTTGATCTCTGGAGGATACGACCCAGGTGAGACGGAAATCGGGATGCAGATTATTACAAAAGAGACCGAACGGCTTATTGGTCTGGTTGAGGAAATCCTTGACTTTTCCAAGCTGCAACAGAACGAGATGAAGATGGTAATGGGCATTGTCAGCCTACGGGAGTTGCTTCAGGAAATTATGCTTAACTTGTGGGCCAAAGCGGAGAAAAAGGGAGTACAAATCAAGCTGGAATCAGAAGAAAAACCTATGATATATGGGGATGCCAACCGGTTGAAGCAGGTTTTCCTAAACTTGGTGGACAATGCAATCAAGTTTTCGCATGAGAATGGCACAATTCTTCTCTCGATCGATATGGAAGACAAGTTCGTAGCTGTAACTGTTCGAGACTACGGCATTGGAATCAGCGAGGAGCATATCCAGCGCGTAAAAGACCGGTTCTTTCAAGTTAATCATGTAAATGGAGGCACTGGACTTGGCCTTGCCATCACACAGCAGCTCGTTGAACTTCATCATGGGACGATGGACTTGGAAAGTGAGCTCGAGAAGGGAACAACCGTCAAGGTAAAATTGCCACTCCCTGAAGGGAAAATTCCGATGGCAGGTGGTTTTTCCGACGGGGAAGAAGAGCCCAAGGAATTACCGCAGAATCATTCGGATATCAAGTAATAGACGGTATGGAGAGAGGGGAAGGCCTCTATGGAATTTAAAGTTCTTGAACGTTTTGAGACGGTGCAGGGAACGTTTGAATTAGGTCTTGCTGAATCGGAGCATAAGGAAGAACTGCTGTGCATTCTTCGCTCAACGGCAGAGCAGATGGTGAAGGAAGGTCTGAATCAATGGACGCCATCACTATTTACGTCGGCGTTACTAGATGAATACCTGACGGAAAGAGAAGTGTTTCTTCTGCGATTTGACGACAAGCCTGCCGGTATGTTTACATTACAAGAGAGCGACCCTTCATACTGGGGAAAGAGGAATGACACCCGTTTCGGATACTTGCACCGTCTTGCGGTCCTTCCTGTGTATCGAGGTTTGAATCTCGGCACGACGATGATCCGGTTTGGAGAAGAACGCGTACGGAAGCAGGGAAAACTTGGACTTCGGCTTGACTGTGTTTCCCATCTGGAGGGATTGAATCAATTCTACCAACGCCAAGGGTATCAGTTTGTTGACAAGCAGAACATGGGGACACGTAAAGTCCATCTGTACGAAAAATATTTATCATCTGAGAATTAAACATACAGTTATTTACACACAAAAAAGCGATCCGCAGATGTCGGATCGCTTTTTTGAAAAGAATCAAGATGAGGAAACATTAGCACGCAGTCGGCCTTTTTCATAAACATCCTGCAGCAAGCGAGATGGTTGTGTACGTACTGTAGTCTTCGGCATAACAGTTTCATAAGGGCCAACCACTTCCACCTTGCCTGGAGCCCCTTTAACAATGGCTCCGTCCTTGATGATCGCCCCTTCGCCTATAATGGCATGCTCAACATGTGCACCCTTGCCGATTTTGACATTCGGCATCACTACACTGTCTTTGACTGAAGAAAGCTTGCCGATTTCTGCTCCACAGAATATAACAGAGCGTTTTGCTCTGCCTTCGAAAGTACAAGTATCATGGATGAGGCTGTCACTGTTATCAATGGAACGCATGCGACGTGCGGCCAGCTTTGTCCGCCAAGAACGGGTGTACATCGGCCAATCCTGTTGTTCCAGTATTAGGTCTGTTTGATTCAATACATCCATATGTGCTTCCCAAAGGCTTTCCACCGTACCTACATCACGCCAGTATCCCTGAAAACGGAAGGCATGCAGGAAGTCGTTGCCTGACAGCATTTTAGGGATGACGTCTTTCCCGAAGTCATGACTCGAGTTCGGGTCATCGGCATCCTCCATCAAGTGCTGTTTCAGATAATTCCAGCGGAATAAGTATATTCCCATTGATGCCAGATTGCTTTTAGGATGTTCAGGCTTCTCCGCAAACTCGGTAATTTTCAGCTTATCATCCACATTCATTACACCGAAGCGGCTTGCTTCCTCCCAAGGAACTTCCATTACGGAAATGGTAGCCGCTGCACCTTGATGGATGTGAGCATTCAACATTTCCCTATAATTCATATGATATATATGGTCACCAGATAAAACGAGCACATGCTCCGGATTTTGGCGATCAATGTACTCCATGTTTTTGAAAATGGCATCTGCCGTACCTAGATATTCACTTTGACTGGTATTGTATGAAGGAAGTAGGGCAATGCCGTTGTCATCGGAATGGGTAAGTCCCCAAGGATCTCCTTCACCAATGTGCTCATGAAGTGATTCTGCTTCATACTGTGTAAGTACACCTACAGTATCGATTCCTGAATTAGCACAATTGCTGAGAGGAAAATCGATAATACGGTAATGACCGCCAAATGGAACGGCGGGTTTAGCCAGCTTAGACGTTAAAGGAGCCAATCTTTTACCTTCTCCTCCCGCCAGCAGCATAGCGATACATTCTTTTCTCTTCATTACGTTTCCCTCCCAATATTTTTCAGCGTAGTACTTTCATAAACGGTTATTGCGGGGTCTGAAACGATTATATTGAAATGTTATTTTGAAAATTACATTTTTATTTTTCAAACATCATTTTTTATTTTCAAGATGGTTAGAATGGGGTAATAGCCTTTTATTGTATACTTAAAGAAGGTGATAATTATGACAGGTCAACAGTTTTGGGAAGGAAACATAAGTCCGGAAAATTTATACTTGTTTCATGAAGGGAACTTATATCACAGCTACCGGTTCATGGGAGCTCATCCCGCCAAGGAGGACGGTGAGGAAGGAGTGCGTTTCACCGTGTGGGCCCCTAACGCGAGACATGTTGGTCTGGCTGGGGACTGGAACGGTTGGGACGGCTCAAAAGATTCATTATTTAAGATACCCGAATCCGGCGTTTGGAGTCGGTTTTTCCCGGGGATAACGGCTGGAACTTTTTACAAATACCACATCACAGGACCTTATGGAGAAACCTTCCTGAAGGCAGATCCGTATGCTTTTCATGCGGAGGTTAGACCGGCAACCGCTTCTGTAGTAACGGATTTGTCCGGCTACCGCTGGAATGATGGTGCTTGGAAACGAAAATCTAAAGCTCCGTATCAGAAACCAATAAACATTTACGAAATGCATTTTGGCACGTGGCGCCAAAAGGAAGACGGCACCTTTTACAAATACAGGGAAATGGCGGATATCCTTATTCCATATTTGCTGAAGATGAGTTATACCCATGTGGAATTCATGCCGCTTGCTGAGCATCCTTATGATTTGTCGTGGGGCTATCAAGGAACGGGTTTTTTTGCCTTGACCAGCCGATATGGCTCACCTCATGATTTCATGTATTTAGTGGATCGGCTTCATCAGTCCGGCATCGGCGTTTTGCTCGATTGGGTGCCTGCTCATTTTGCCAAAGATGCGCACGGTCTCAGGCAGTTTGATGGCACACCGCTGTATGAATATAGCGATCTGCAAAAGGCTGAAAAGCCGGGTTGGGGAACACTGTCTTTCGATTATTCCAAACCGGAGGTTACTTCATTCCTGATCTCTAACGCCATCTTTTGGATGGAGATGTATCATATCGACGGATTGCGGGTAGATGCGGTAACGAGCATGATCCGGCTTGATTTTGAAAAAAAAGAAAACCAATACAGCCTTAATGAGCAAGGCGGGCTAGAGAATCTGGAAGCCATATCTTTTCTTCAAGATTTAAACAAAACGGTATTCGATTATTATCCAAACGCTTTGATGATGGCGGAAGAATCAAGTGCATGGCCGGGAGTAACAGCTTCGGTGCACACCGGAGGACTTGGCTTTAACTACAAGTGGAACATGGGCTGGATGAATGACACACTTTCTTACATAAAAGAAGACTTTGAGGCACGTCCTTCAAAACATAATCTGTTAACATTCCCGATTTGCTATGCTTATTCTGAAAATTTCACACTTCCTTTATCCCACGATGAAGTCGTGCATGGAAAGAAATCATTACTGAGTAAAATGCCAGGCAGCTATGAACAAAAATTCGCCGGTTTACGCGTACTACTTGGGTATCTGATGACGCAGCCGGGAAAAAAGCTTCTGTTTATGGGTGGAGAGTTCGGTCAGTTCATCGAGTGGAAGGATCAGGAGCAACTGGATTGGCTGTTGTTGGATTATGAAGCTCACCATAAAATACTTGCATATACAGCAGCCCTTAACCGGATGTATGCCGAACAAAAAGCACTGTGGGAAATCGATCACAGCATGGAAGGCTTTCAGTGGATCTGTGCCCATGATGAGAGCCAGAGCGTAGCATCTTATATGCGTATTGGGAAAAAACCAGGAGACACACTCATCGTAGTTATCAATTTTCAACTCCAGCATCATGAACGATACCGGATTGGAATGCCGAGACCGGGACAGTACGAGGAGATCTTTAATTCTGATCTGATGGAATTCGGTGGAGAAGGCAGGGCCAACAGAGATGAGTTGAAAACGGTAAAGAAGACATGGCATGACCAGCTTCAGAGTCTGGAAATCATCGTACCTCCGTTAAGTATGGTTGTCCTAAAAAAGAAACCGCTGCGTTTACGTAAAAATATCAAGTCAGAACGTTTACTATCTGTTGACGCGGGCGAAATGTCAGTTGTTGATACAACAGAAAGCATTACGGAACAACTAGCAGAGATGCCAACGAAAAGAAGTAAAAGGGGGAAGAGTGAAGAATGAAATTGTTATTCGCAGCCGCAGAATGTGTTCCTTTTATCAAAACAGGCGGATTGGCTGATGTCATCGGCGCGTTGCCCAAAGCACTGCAGCGTGCGGGAGCAGACATTCGGGTGGTGCTGCCGAAGTACAAAAGCATTCCTGAAGACTTCCGTAAACGTATGGAGCATATTGGCGAGACCCGAGTCGAGATCGGCTGGAGACAGCAGTACTGCGGGGTAGAGAAATTGGTTGCAGATGGGGTAACCGTTTATTTTATCGATAATGAGTACTATTTTGGCAGGGATGGAATTTATGGTTATATGGACGATGGGGAACGATTTTCGTTTCTGAATCGAGCTGTATTGGACATATTACCGCTGATTGATTTTCAGCCGGACGTCATTCATTGCCATGATTGGCATACAGGAATGATTCCGCTTCTTCTAGAAGGAAACTATCGCCATGAGCCATTTTACAGCGGGATTCGCACCGTATTTACGATTCATAATCTTTTGTACCAAGGAGTATTTCCTTACGATGTTCTTGTTGACGTACTTGGGATCCACAGCAGGTACTTTACCTCTGAGGGTGTTGAATACTATGACAATGTAAACTTCCTAAAAGCCGGAATCGTGTACGCTGATCATGTTACAACGGTTAGTCCGACGTACGCCCGGGAAATCCAGACTGCATATTACGGTTATGGGTTGGATGGCCTTCTGGCATCACAGGGCGATCGTTTAAGCGGAATTGTGAACGGTATTGATACGAAAAGCTATAATCCGTCGAGTGACCAACATATTGCTGTCAAATACCGCAGTAACCTGAGCAAAAAGATGCAAAATAAAACGGAGCTCCAGCAGGAACTGAATTTGCCTGTTGCTCCGCAAGTGCCAATGATGGCGATGGTCACGCGTCTCGTCGACTCTAAAGGATTGGATCTCGTTATACGAATACTGGATGAACTGCTCTATTATACCGATATTCAGTTTGTACTTCTCGGGACAGGAGATCCTTCGTATGAGCATTGGTTCCGTGAAGCCGCCATCCGTTACCCGAATAAGATGTCGGCCCAAATCCGGTTTAATGAGCCGCTGTCACGCCGACTGTATGCAGCCAGTGATCTATTCCTGATGCCATCTAAGTTCGAACCTTGCGGGATTAGTCAATTAATTGCTCTTCGCTATGGCAGCATTCCGATCGTAAGGGAGACGGGGGGGCTGAATGATACGGTTCATTCCTATAACGAGGTCACCCGTGAGGGCAACGGTTTTACCTTTGCCAATTATAATGCTCATGACACGATGAACACGATCAAACGCGCCATTTCGTTTTATAGTCAGCCGGAGCATTGGAGACAGGTGACCAAGAACGCGTTGTCCGGTGATTACAGCTGGCAAGTGTCAGCCCAGCAGTATATGGATATCTATAGCAAGATTATAGATTAATGATGCTGCTATTTTACAGCAGCAAGTTAATGTTAAAGTTAATACACAGCAAAAAGGCAGTCGATTTTTATCGGCCTGCCTTTTTTTGTATGGGTCATATCACGGGAAGAGGTTATGAAGCCCACACTATCGCTGGTGTTCAGTCCACTAAAAAACCGAACGTGTTGCCGGTTCGGTTGAGCAGGATAAGGTTCGGGTATACTTCCCCCATACAGATGAAGTGATTGTCGTAAGTTTGGCCAATTTCGGAAATGCATAGAACTCACATAAAAATGCAACTGTAGTTCTCGGGGTTTCAGACAGGTAAATGTAATTAAAAGCGTTTTGGATATAAAGAATAGGGTTATTTATGTAAAATAAAGGATAAATTGATATCTGTTTATTATCTTATGCTAGGTGTTTTAATTGTCTCATCGAAGAATGGTTTCAGGTTCATTGGAATGGACACCTCTCCGTTATAAATTGACCAATGTCTTATAACATGAGGGCTGGAGAGCCGGTTGAAGAAAGTCAATATATTGAAAATGAATGAAAGAGCATTGCATAATCATGCATCCTGTTTTATAATGACTCAATCGCTAACAATAGATTGAATGTAGATAAGGGGAGATTCAAGGGTCATGAGAAAAAAAATAACGACTTGGATGCTTCTCTGCATGGTTGTACTACTGTCCTTCGGCAGTATTGCCGGTGCGGAAGCAGAGAAGAAGACGGTCATTCTCGGTACTAGTGCTGACTATATGCCGTATGAATTCCACAAGACGATTGATGGTGTGGACACCATCGTCGGATTCGATATTGAGATTGCCAAGGAAATCGCCAAGGATATGGGCGCTGAGCTTGTTATCAAGGATGCTTCTTTTGATGCATTGCTACCTGAGTTGACGAGCGGACGGGTTGATTTTGTTATCTCGGGTATGAATGCAACAGAAGAACGCAGAAAGAGCATTGATTTCTCCATCCCGTATTATAAAGTAGAACAGGCTATTATCGTTCGTAAGGGTGAAGAATCCAAGTATAACACAGTTGAAAGTTTGGAAGGTGCGCGTTTTGGTGTCCAGAAATCGTCCATTCAGGAGCGGATTGCCAAGAGTATTCCGAATGCGAACGTAGTTTCATTAGATAAAATACCGGATCTGATGCTTCAGTTGGAAACGGAACGGGTCGATGTGGTCATTGCCGATTACCCAATCGCCAAAGTTAACATGAACGAAGAAACGATGGTTATTACGGATGCCAAGCCGACAAACGAGAATGATGAATATGCTGTTGGTGTCAAAAAGGGGAATGAGGAGCTCCTAAATAGCATTAATGCCACATTGGAGCGTCTTATAAAGGACGACCAAATTCAAAAATTCGTCGATGAAGCAGGTGACCTTGCGGCTGGTCGAAGTGAAAAAGAAGAACTTAATACGTTTGAATTTTTCTGGAAATATCGGGACTATTACGCAAAAGGTGTACAGTATACACTGCTGATTTCAGCACTAGGCGTTATATTCGGTTTTTTACTAGGCTTGGTCATCGCACTAATGCGGATGTCAGGTGCTTCAATCTTAAAATTTATCGCAACTGCCTATATCGAAATTATGCGGGGCACACCAATGCTTGTGCAATTGTTTCTTATCCATTACAGCTTGGCTGCATTCGATATTAAATTTACACCGATTCAATCCGGTATTCTGACTTTGTCTCTGAACAGCGCTGCTTACTTGGCTGAAATTTTCCGTGCAGGGATTCAAGGAGTTGACCGAGGCCAGCTGGAAGCGGCACGTTCGCTCGGGATGACCAAGAAGAAAGCCATGCGCCATATTGTTTTGCCACAAGCCTTAAAAGGGGTACTGCCTGCGATTGGCAACGAGTTTATCGTTATTATCAAAGAATCATCCATCGTTTCGATGATCGGGGTCATGGACATTATGTATCAGGCGCAAATTTTGCGCGGCAGCACATACGCGGCACTGAATCCATTGCTCGTTGCTGCAGTGATTTACTTTATTATGACATTCGTTCTTTCGAAGCTTCTGGGTGTCTTGGAGAGGAAGTTGAGCGCTAGTGATAACCGTTAAGGATCTTCATAAATCATTTGGCAAGTTGGATATTCTGAAAGGAATCGACGTGGAAATCGCCAAGGGCGAGGTTGTTGTTGTTATTGGACCGAGTGGCTCCGGTAAAAGTACGTTTCTGCGCTGCTTGAATCTACTGGAACAGCCGACCAGCGGCGAAATATCTTTCGAAGGTGAGAAGATCACCGAGAAGAACCATAATATCAATACCACCCGTCAAAAAATGGGCATGGTATTCCAGCAGTTTAATCTATTTCCTCATAAGAGTGTTCTGAGCAACATTACACTCGCTCCGGTGCAGGTAAAGGGGATTTCATCTCAAGAAGCGGAGAAGATTGCGGAGGAGCTTCTGAAATCGGTTGGCCTACTGGAGAAGAAGGATGCCTATCCTTCTCAATTATCCGGCGGTCAAAAGCAGCGTATTGCGATAGCACGTGCTTTAGCGATGCAGCCTCACGTGATGCTTTTTGACGAACCCACTTCGGCTCTCGATCCGGAAATGGTTGGTGAGGTGCTAGAAGTTATGAAGAAGCTGGCTGTTGGCGGGATGACGATGGTTATCGTGACCCACGAAATGGGGTTTGCCCGCGAGGTTGGCGATCGTATCTTGTTCATGGATGGCGGGAAAATTGTTGAGGAAGGAACACCCGAGCAGATCTTTAGCAACCCGCAGCATTCGCGAACCCAAGAGTTTTTAAGCAAGGTTTTGTAATCTTTTTTAAATTCGGATCAATGCTCATAACAGCGGTTCTGGTGCCTATATTGGCCTTCCAGAGCTGCTTTTTTTGTTTTATTCCAGCATTTTCATAAAGAAAAGGTTACAAACTTGTGATATATTCGTAATCGTTAAACAAGGGAGGCATCCAGAATGATACAGACTATGAAATGGTGGCATAAGAAAAACGAACGGAATGAAACCGGAAAGAAAGGCAAATTCGCGAGACTATTGACTGCAGCAGCATTAGCTTTGGGATTAACGTTCGGAGTACCAACCGTTCCTGCAGAAGCAGCAACTAATCATGTTGCAAAAGAAGGGGACACATATTACTTCCTAGCCAAACGGTATAGCGTAAATTTAAATAAGCTTATGCAGGCAAATCCTAATATAAAGGCAACGAACATTTATGCAGGCCTGAATATTAAAATTCCAACGGCATCAACTGTTAAAGCATCAACTGTTAAAGCAGCAAGTGTTCCAGCAGCAAATATTATGGTTCCAAATTTGAATGTAAATGCCAACAGCAAAGTGGTAAACGCTTGGGGCAAAACGTTTGACTACAGTAAAACGGCAACGATGAAAGCGACAGCCTATTCATCTGCCGCAAGCGAGAATGGAAATTGGGGAGCTGTGGACTATTTCGGCAATTCTCTGAAACTGGGGACCATCGCTGTGGATCCGAAAGTTATTCCGCTCGGCACGAAGGTGCTCGTCACCGGACATTCTCATCCAGGACTGCCTAATGAGGCGTTTGTGGCAGTGGCTAGAGATATTGGCGGAGCAATCAAAGGGAATCGAGTAGATATTTTTATTCCAGGTTCTCAAAAATCAGTTAGTCAATTTGGTATTCAAAATGTGAAATTATATTTTATTAAATAATAATTACAAGGTATAGGAAAAACGGCGGTGGGCTGAGCGTTCAGCTTTAACCGCCGTCTTTTTTTAGAGATAAGAAAGTATCGCAAGAAAAACTGCAGCTAAGTGCGGTCTTTGCGATACGTCAATTTTATTGTATACCTTCGGAAACACCTAGCATCTCAGGCAGGGTAACGAATGAATAGCCTTTTTTCTTCAATTCTGCTATCACCTCAGGCAGTGCTTCAATACTCCCTGTCAGATCAGAACCCACTCCACCGCCAGCATGTTGAAGAATGATCGCACCAGGTCCCACAGCTGATAATATATTATGTCTTACTTCATCCTTGTTCAAGCCTTTCCAATCCAGCGAGTCCACGTTCCAATTCACAATCTTATAATTGTTCTTCCGAGCCCAACGGAGCTGTTCTTCGTTGATTTCTCCATAGGGAGGGCGGATGAGACGAGGCTTTATTCCTGTGATCGACTTTAAAATTCGGTTGGTGCGCTCAATTTGGTCTCGGAATTGATCGAGGGTGAGCTTGTTGAACTGCGGATGATTGTATGAATGGTTACCTATGGCATGTCCTTCCCGCCGAATACGGGCTACGATTTGCGGGTGTTTTTTTGATCTGGTGCCAACAGCAAAAAAAGTAGCCTTTACACCCTCCTTTTTGAGCACATCCAGAACCCGAGGAGTGAAGCGGGGATCTGGAACATCGTCAAAGGTTAGGGCGACTTGCTTTACTCGCGGGCCACTGGTCCGGAAGGTATTCGGATATTTTTTCATTAATTGGCTAAGGGAAAGAGATGAGGATGAACTTCGCTCTTTCCGTTTTGTATCTTCCTGTTGAACAGCGTCAGATATTACGGAAGAATGGATAGGGCTCTTTAAAAAGGAGTCTGTATACCGCATAACGGCGTTAACAGCTGCTGAAGACTCCATACGAGGGAGCATCAGTGTGATTAATATCAAACCCAATATACGGGTGTGGTTTAACATCATTCAACGCCTCCTTTTTCTTTTTATTGGTATGCCCGTCTGTATCCTAATTTATCCTTAATTCAAATATGATAAACGTTTTTTGGTTTTGTAACGTTAAGGTGTATAATAGCCATTGGGTAATATCATATGAGTACGGAAGGAATGAGATCGTTGGCTGACTTATTTACACCTTACAATTTTAAAAACCTGACGCTTAAGAACCGAATAGTGATGCCTCCGATGTGTCAATATTCCGTTCAGGCAGAGGATGGAACCCCAAACGATTGGCATTACGTTCATTATGTAAGCCGTGCCGTTGGTGGTACTGGTCTTATTATTGTTGAAATGACTGGCATCCATCCAGATGGCCGCATTTCCAATCAGGATACGGGTCTATGGAGCGATGAGCATATTCCGGCTTACAGGAGAATTGTAGACAGTGTTCATTCGTATGGCACAAAAATCGGTATTCAGCTCGGTCATGCAGGACGCAAAGCCCAGGACGCGGAGCCGTCTGTGGCGCCTTCCGCAATCGCTTTCAGTTCCCGCTACAAAATGCCGCGTGCCCTTTCAGGCAATGAAATTGAAGAGCTTATCCAAGCATATCAAGATGGTGCACGCCGGGCAGTGGAAGCTGGTTTTGATACGATAGAAATTCATGGGGCACATGGATACCTTATTCATCAGTTTCATTCTCCTCTTACGAATCAACGTGATGATGAATACGGACAGGATCATGCTTTATTTGGCGAACGGGTAGTTAAGGCTGTTAAGGAAGTGCTGCCTGAAGGTATGCCCCTGCTGATGCGTGTTTCCGCTAAGGAATATGTCGACGGGGGATATGACGTAGAATACTGCGCAAAGATAAGTGAGCGGTATAAAGATGCAGGTGTCGATATTTTTCACATTACATCTGGCGGCGAGGGCCCGATCGGTTCAGATGGCGGCCCCAAAGCTGAGCCTGCTTATCAGGTGGATCTGGCCAAGGATTTCAAACGACTTCTGCAGGTACCAGTAATCGCAGTCGGACTGTTGGATGATTATGAAGTCGCACAGGACGTTGTATTGTCAGGCCATGCAGATCTGGTTGCCGTCGGAAGAGGAATGTTGCGCGATCCGTATTGGGCATCTCACGCAGCTAAGGCTCTGGATGGTGGGCAAAAGGTTCCTAAACAATACGAACGTGGTTATAAGTGACGTTTAATTTCAATAAGAATGAACAAAAGTCCCGGTGCAATGAACCGGGGCTTTTTTTTAGAGATAAGAAAGTATAAATATCGGAGTAAAGTGCATCTATATCACAAGAAAAACTAGTACTAAATGTGGTCTGCCTTTTTTGAGGTATATCGATAGAAGATTTTGTAATAAAGTATTGTGAAATGTATCACTGACGCCTGGACATTTTCCATGCAAAGTAATTGGGATTAGAAATGTGCAGGAGGTCTTAGGATGGGGAAAGTGATATCTAACAAGATGGTAGCAGATGGGATCGGCCTGCTGGAGGTTGAGAGCAATCAGGGAGGAAAGCCTGGACAGTTCTATATGCTGCGAGCCTGGGATAACTATCCGCTTCTCTCGCGGCCGATAAGTATTTTTGATGTCAGTGACAATCGTATTTCTTTTTTATATCAGGTCGTAGGCGAGGGAACGAGACGCTTCCAGGAGCTTCGAGCAGGTGATGAGCTGCATACCGAGGGTCCGTTTGGGAATGGCTTTCCTGCTGTGAACGGTTCAGTAGCTCTGGTTGGCGGCGGTATTGGAATGGCCCCACTGTTCTATATGGCAAAAAACACACCAAATACAGACGTGTTTCTAGGCTTTAGCCAACAACCATATTTAACCGAAGTGTTTCTTAAAGTAAGCAGATCTCTGCATGTTGAAGTAGGGGGTACCATTCTGAATGGTATTGACTTTAATCAATACGATACGGTGATTGTGTGCGGTCCCCATGGGATGCTGAAGGCAGTACAGGACAAGCATGGAGTGCACGGAAGACATAATCATGTGTTCGTTTCCTTGGAAAATCGGATGGCTTGCGGAATCGGGGCATGTCTCGTATGTAGTGTGAAGTGCAGGGACGGGCGCAAGAAGGCGTGTACGGATGGACCTGTATTCCCCGTGGAGGAGGTTGTTTTTAATGACTGATTTAAGTTGTGTTATTGCAGGTGTTACGTTCAAAAATCCAGTCATGATGGCTTCAGGTACCTTCGGTTTTGGACATGAATATTCACAGTTTTATCCGATTGATATCTTGGGCGGCATTTGCGGCAAAGGTCTTACTCTTCAACCGAAAGAGGGGAATCCGGGAGTCCGTGTATGGGAGACGGCTTCTGGTATGCTAAACAGTGTCGGTTTGGAAAATCCAGGAGTTCGCGGATTTCTAGAACAGGAGTGTCCTTACTGGGAAACGCTAGATACCGTTCGTATTGCTAATTTGGGCGGCGGTTGTCTCGAGGATTATATCGAAGGTGCCAGGTTGATCCAATCGGATGAGAACAATAGACGACAGCAGGGACGATCAGCTGTAGACATGATTGAGTTGAATATTTCCTGTCCCAATGTGAAAGAAGGCGGGATGGCGTTCGGTATCCAGACAGAGGAGGCACAGAAGGTGGTTCGTGCCGTTCGACGTGAGGTAACCATGCCACTAATCGTAAAGCTGTCTCCAGGAGCAGAACGGCTAACAGAGATGGCTTATATGTGTGAGTTGGAGGGAGCCGACGCGGTTTCTTTAATCAATACCATATCTGCGATGAAGATCGATGTCAGATCAAGAAAAAGTGTATTTCGTCACGGCTATGCCGGATTGTCTGGACCTGCGATCAAGCCGATTGCTCTCCGTATGGTTCATCAGGTTTCACATGCGGTAAATATACCGGTCATTGGAGTAGGCGGAATATCTTCAGGTGAAGATATTATGGAGTTTATAATGGCTGGAGCGGCAGCCGTCCAGGTCGGTACAGCCGGCTTTGCTGATCTTCGGGCTGGTGTTAGGCTGATCAGTGAGTTAGAGACATTTATGGCGGCGGAGAAGATATCCCATTTGGATGAAGTTCGAGGAATCGTGTAGATCCCAGCATTGCTGTTGGAATAAGGATGTGAGCATATGACTAAATCGTTTGAGGAAGCTTTAACCTTAGAGGAAATAGAAATAGGGCGTGATACATTAATTATCATTAAGGGCGGCGATGCCCATATTGGTGCAGTTTCAACAGCATATCTTACTTGTCATGATCCGGTTACAATAAATGTTGAAACCACGTCTGTCCCCGGTCACAAAGAGTATCTGTTGTCTGAGAGATTTGCCCGTCACATCGCCATGCATCTGCTGCGGACGGTGACCGTTGTGATAGGTATCCATTTTGACGGTTTGCAAAGCGATGAAATAGATGTGATTGTTCGGACTACCGAAAATATGTTGGAGGCTTATTTGGCAGGAAAGATACGTGCTGACTTCGAATAAACTTAAAATTAGTAAACAGAAAAAATTTATTGTGAAATAATTGAAACGTTCTTTCTGTTGTGACGTAAATAATGAGCATAAGAAAACATTTAAGTTATTGGGAGGCACGAAACCATGTCCATTTTCAAAAGATTACGTGATGTAACGATGTCCAACATTAATGCCATGATCGACAAGGCGGAAGATCCGATCAAAATGACCGACCAATACATTCGGGATATGACCGAAGATCTCGAGGATGCCGAAAAAGCGGTAGCCTCTCAGATCGCCATTGAGAAACGTTTCAAAGCACTGTTCGAGGAACAAAATGCTTTGGTTGAAAAGCGTTCGCAACAAGCTCATACGGCTGCACAAGCGCAAAATATTGATCTTGCACGCCGGGCGCTTGAGGAGAAGAAAGCAGCAGAAGCCAAGAGAGACGAGTATAAAGCTAGTTACGATCAGAACAAACTCGCTGCCGATAACCTTCGCAGTAAGCTTGAGGAAATGCGTAAGCAGCTTACAGCAATGAAGAATAAGCGCGAAACCCTTGTAGCTCGTTACAATGCGGCTAAAGCTCAGACTGAAATCAACAAAGCAATGAACGGCTTCAGCTCCGATACCGCATCTGCCGGTCTGAAGCGTATGGAGGAGAAAATGCTTCAGATGGAAGCACGCGCTGAGGCAAGCAACGAATTGAACAGCAAGGAAAAGTCGCTGGATGAAGAGTTCGAAAGCCTTGGCAAGGACAAGGTCGTAGAAGACGAATTGGCTGCATTGATGAAGCAGTATGAGAATAAAGATCAATAATATCGATTGATATTTACGGTTATAAAAAGAGTTAGAAAAGGCGAAGGGGAATAGCGCTTAATATGCGGAATTCTCCTTCGCTTTTACATGATCAGTATGTTGAATGTGGAGGCCTTTAGAATGAATTTTGATATGATTTTGGGGATTCTGGTCTGGACCGGTGTTGGCGCGCTTCTACTTTTTGTGCTGATGTTCGTGGACTCACTTTTTACAAAGTATAAGGATCTGGAAGAAGTAAAGGCCGGAAACATGGCGGTTACGACACGGCTTATCATGAAGCTGGTGGCTCAGGGCTACATTTTGTCCGTATCAATTGGAACTTCTGCTCACTTGCTGGAAGCGATTGTCGTATCCATTGTATCCTTTGTTATCCTGCTGATTTTGGAAGCGCTGGCTGAACAGATGCTTAGACTGCTAGGCGGTATTAACTTGGACAAAGGAACGCAAGAGGGTAAGACCGGTTATGGATTGTTTGCAGGCACACTTCATGTGGTAGGAGCATTGATCATTACGGCCTGCCTTTAATCATGCATATCTGCGATAGGAGACTGGAAGAATGAGTGTATGGAAAAGAATTGGTAACTTATTTGCGAAACCGGAGCCTCCAAAGGTGGAAAAGAGCATGCTTCAGCTCTCTCCCGGCGACATTTGCGAAGTATCCCTCGTCACATATGAAGTTACAGGGTGTGTTCATAACCGCAGTCGGAATGCGGTTGTATTAACACTTCAAGACGGAAGTAGCATCGCATATCTTCATATCGAAGAGCGGGAGACCGTGCAATATGCTTTATATACACCGATTGACGGCAGGCTTGACGCCCCAGATGAAGTGCCTACGATTATTGAACTTGATGATGGCGTGTATCATCTGGAGGAAGAGTATGGCGGTCATGTAGCGATCACTGGTCGTACGCCTTTCACACAAAGCGGAGAGCAGCATGTATGGCAGTATCAGTCAGACGATTACAGGCTCGTACGGATTGAATGGCAGAACGGGCGGTTTATGCTCTATGAAGGAGAGAAAGTGATTCCGGGGGATGTAAAAGTCATCCGGGCTACTTAGGAGTGGTAACATGAAACGACGCTCTTTATTATCAATCAAAATTATACTGGTGCTCAGTTTCCTCGTATCGCTGCTTAGCGGATGCGGAGCACCGCCGGACGTTAAGGCTTCATATCCGCTGGAATCGGTTAACCGGGACGGAAATTTAACTTCCTACGTATATCGCGCAGCGGGTACAAGTGTGCCAGTTGTCGCTGCGGATTTATCTGAAGAGAATAAACCGGATCAAATATCACCGGAAAGCAATGAACGGATGTTTCTCGTATACGGGGATGAATATTATCATCTGCAGCAAGATCCAGAGAAACCGGAAGATACCCTAATTGAAATCGACTCGAAAGAGTATGTTCAGCGCAACTATGATTCCAATTTCCTTCAAGGCTATCTGACAGCTGTACTGATCAGCGATTTGTTTGATTCACTTGGAAGATCTGGTGGAGGGTACAGGGGATACACAAGTAAGGACGTCTATAAACCGAAGGAAGGTAACTATCGTAAGCCTACAGATAGTGACAAGAAGGTTGCGCCTCCGCTAACCGTAGATCGCAGCGGAAAGATTTCAAGACGTGGTCAAGGGACTGTTGGCTCGGAAGGTAATATTTTCAAAAAAGAACCATCCAATAAACAGAGCCGTGGTACCATTAAACGTGGTGAAAGCGGGGGTGACGGTGGACTATTTGACTCCCCGAAAAAATCATATAAGAAACCGAAGACAAGATCCGGCTCAGGAAGGATCGGTAGACGGGGACGAAGGTAACAAGGATACCGTTTACTCCGAAGTTAAAACTTTTTAATATCTAAAAAAAGACGTATGGTGGAAAGACGCCATACGTCTTTTTTGGCGTGATTGACGCTGCATGGGTTTGCTATTGAATTCAATAGAAGTTATAACTGATTATAGGACATTAATTATATTGTTCATGTGAACTACTAGCGTATTGGAAAGTGAGGCTTTATTTAATGAACCACAATATAAACAATGCTCATCAAGAGTTTGATCGCAGCAAATTCCAGCGTAAAGTGGTACAAGTACCGGATGCGCAATCGATCATTAAAGAGTATGTGAAAAAAGGGATTACTGAAACCGTTAAGCTGGAGCAAGGCGACGGCCGTGTTTTGGCGACCGATATTTTTGCTCCTCATGCTTTTCCTGCTTTTCGCAGGTCTGGGATGGACGGATATGCTATTTTATCTTCCGACACCGACTGCTGCAGCAATGGTGAAGCTGTATGGTTAAAAGTGATTGACAATATTCCATGCGGTTCGGTATCAGACCAAATCGTCACATCAGGCACTGCTTCCCGGATCATGACTGGCGCTCAGGTTCCAGAAGGAGCGGATGCTGTGGTAATGCTTGAAATGACAGAAAGCCGGATAGTGGATGGTACTGAATGGGTAGCAGTCAAGAAGGTTATTGAGGCCTGTAAGAACGTAACCCCCATTGGACTTGAACTTCAGGTAGGAGAGTTGATCTTAAAAAAAGGAACCTTAATCGGCCCCGGAGAAATTTCGGTGCTCGCAACCTTCGGTGTTCATGAAGTAGAGGTTTCTAAGAGGCCGGTGGTCGGAATCTTTTCGACAGGTACTGAGCTGCTTGATATTCACGAACCTCTTCAACCCGGAAAAATTCGCAATAGTAACACCTACATGCTGGCTTCCCAATTACGTGAAGCAGGGGCAGAACCGGTCGTTATGAATGCCATTCCTGACGATATCACGCTAGCTAGGCAAAAGGTCGAGGAGGCGCTTGAACGCTACGATGTCGTGGTCACGACAGGCGGTGTATCGGTAGGGGATTATGATATTATGGGAGACCTTGTTCGTTCTGGAACGATGAAGTTGCTGTTTAACAAGGTGACGATGAGACCAGGCAGTGTTACGACGGCTGCTGTTAAAGACGGTAAGCTGTTGTTTGCTTTGTCCGGCAATCCCGGAGCTTGCTATGTAGGTTTTCTTCTCTTTGTAAGACCAACTTTACGTCAAATGCTCGGCATGAAAGAACTATATCTTAAAGAGTGGAGCGCGGAACTCGGGTCTGATTATCATAAAGTGAACAATTTTACCCGTTACGTAAGAGGAATGCTGGAAGTGAGTGATGGAAGGGTTATAGCCAAGCCGGCACAATTGGATGAATCCAGTGTAATGATCACGATTAAGGACAGTTCTTGCCTGATTGTTATTCCTCCAGAATTGAAGGGCGCTCCCGCAGGACAAAAGGTGAAGGTTCTGCTGCTACCTGGAGGGTTGTCATGACTGCGAAGGTATGGCAAATAACAGGGTACAAAAACAGTGGAAAAACGACTCTAATTACAGCTCTGATCCCGCTGTTGAAGGAAAAAGGCTGCCGAACGGCTGTCGTAAAGCATGATACTCACGGATTTAACTTGGATCATCCTGGAACCGATACCCATTCATTTCATGAAGCGGGTGCTGATGCGGTAGCTATTACTTCACCATACCAAACCGCTGTTATTGTTGAAGAGGGAGAAACACTGCAGCAGTTGGTGGAGCGGTTCCAAGACTATGACGTTATTTTGGTGGAAGGGTTCAAGCAGGAACTGTACCCGAAGCTTCTTCTTCTTAGGGATCATGAAGATGAGGAATTGCTGGAAAGTGTTAGAGGGGTGAAAGGGCTTGTGGTACATCGCGATATGAAAAAGGAACACGAACTGCTCCTTGAATATAACAAGAGCAATCCGGTTCCCGTGTTTACTTGGAACGAAACGGATGAGATTGCCGCATTTCTGTGGCATGAGATGAAGTCATAGGTATCTTTAAGAAGATTCTGTCCGGCGCTCAATCGCTTCAGACATCGTTTTGTCGGTGAGATGAGCGTATACTTCCGTTGTCTCCGTAGAAGCGTGTCCAAGCTGCTCTTTGGTTTTGTAAATATCGTTCTGGAGATAATAGTCTGTAGCAAAAGAATGCCGCAGCTTATGTACCGTGAGAGATGGCTTGCCAAAACGTTTGGCGTATTTAATAATCATCGCCTGAATGGCACGCTTGGTCATCCGTTGACCCTCGTTCTGGCCGTTACGGATGGCGATAAATAGTGCCTTTTCTTTCTTCGGCACTTTATACCTTGACTGTCTCAACGCCAAGTAATGTTCTAAATCATCTTTGGCTTGCGCACGGAAATAAACCGGCGTTTTAAATGTCTCGTCGTTATTACCTTTACGGAATACATGGAGCATTTTGTTATTAAGATCTATGTCACTGATATTTAAATTCACGACCTCAGATACACGGAGACCGGAATTCAGAATCAGGCTGGTAATACAAGCGTCACGCTCTTTATTGAGCTCATGGGAGTAAAGAGCCTGCTTATTGTTCGCAACGTCTGCAGCATATCCTTCGTGGATGTAACCGATAAAATCGAGCAGCTCTTCGTCCTCCAGTATTTTCCCTTTAAGCTTGGCGGCAGTATCTTTTGGCTTGTGTATCCTCTTGTTCTCTACCTTGGCCATAATATTACGCTTAAGAAGCGGGTAATAATTCTCATCTTCAGCAATCTGGCTTAAATAGTGAAACAAGGATCGCAGGGAAGAGAGCTTGCGTGACACGGTAATCCGGGAATTTGTGCCTTCCTTCCTTGTCGTTAAATAAAGCCGATACCCTGTAATGCTCTCCATCCGAAGGGTCTCCAGCTCAAGGAGAGTTACCTTGGAATTGTTCTCTGCTTCGGATAGTCCTTCAGCACGGAGCCAGTTGAAAAAAGTTTCGTAATCCCTTACATATTCCAGCAGGGTGGATGGTGATAGGTCTGGCAGCTTATAATCGATAAACTGCTGCACGTACCAGGGCATGGAAGGGGCTTTTTCATCCAGCCTTGTGCGGTCGATGACTTTTTGTATGTTCATTCTTTCACCTCTTAAATCATGATATGTCCAAGAGGACCACGTAGTCTCTCTATTTTATCATAATGAATTATCGTATTCATAACCTCAGCATCTATATGTTCTTTATTAAGGTTTTGAAGGAGGCAGCTATGTCTATACACACTGGTAATGTAAATGCTATGGGGATCAGCTTGGTCCCCGTAAAACAGAAAGCTGTGATCGAACATTTAATGCAGTTTTACCTTTATGATTTTACGCAGTTTCTGGATATTGATGTTAATGACGAGGGAAGATTTGCTCCGTATCCCGGCTTGGATGATTATTGGATCAAGCGTGAAACTTGTTATCCGTACATGATTACTTACCACAATAAACCAGTGGGTTTTGCGCTGGTTGATCGTATGGATGATCCTGCCGAAGCGGATTTTTACTTGTGCGAGTTTTTTGTTATGAAAAAATATCGCCGAAGCGGCCTGGGGACGTGGGCCGCACACCAGTTGTTTGATCGTTTAAGAGGTCGCTGGAAGGTAACTCAGATCAGTACAAATACGCCAGCTCAGGCTTTTTGGCGGAAGACGATAGGTGCCTATACCGGTAATCGTTATGAAGAACGTGTGGACCCGGAACGTGGCAATCCATCGCAATATTTTTCAAGTGAAATTAATTCATTGCGTTAAGTATTAATTGTATTAACAGTCTCCGGCACAGGCTGCTGGGAAACGTCTATTCAAGACTTCGAATTATGCGAAGGTGGTTTTTTGTTTATGAAATGCGGTCATGCAGCTAGTTTGGATTATCCGGTCGTCGAGACGAGGTTATCGGGGTTATGAATGTCCCGGGCGTGTCAACGGCTATTGTCGAACCGCTAATACGGATCGCTGGGGCCATAATGCGTCACTGCTCACTGACAGTAGGAGACTTTCACAGGAGGATTATGATGCCATTCGTGCGCGTTGGGAAGAGGTTGCTGGACAGTATTGGGAAGAAAATTGCATGCACGTTCTAAGTGTACATCATATATATTATGTAAACTAACATGACCATCCGGAGATGTATAATTTACGCCATTGGACGGTATTTTGAATTTAAGGTTAAAAGACTTGCTTATAATACTTCATTTGTGGTATCATTAGTTAAATGGCAAATAAGAAAACCTTGTGATTCACATATTGAAAAGGTTGTCACTTCTGCTGGGCAACTTTTTCAATATGTGAATTTGTTATTTTGTACCCTATAATTTCAGAAACGCATGTTAAAAAATTTTGGAGGTTTTTATATTATGGAAACAGGCACAGTGAAATGGTTTAACGCAGAAAAAGGTTTTGGTTTTATCGAAGTTGAAAACGGTAATGACGTATTCGTTCACTTCTCAGCTATCCAAGGCGACGGCTTCAAGTCATTGGATGAAGGCCAACGCGTTGAGTTCAACGTAGTACAAGGCAACCGTGGACCACAAGCTGAGAACGTTGTAAAACTGTAAATTGATTACCGGAAAAACTGTCCTTAACCCTTATGTTAAGGACAGTTTTTTACTTTAAGGAGGGGTCAAGATGTACTTCAGAAAAAAATCGTTAGAAGAGCTTCCTCAAGAAGAGACCGCGGTTTGGACATGTGAAAAGGAAGGATGTAATGGCTGGATTCGAGATGATTTTGCCTTTGAGCATCAACCGACATGCCATCAGTGCAGCTCGCCAATGATCAGAAGTATTAAGACGCTGCCCCAACTGGTAAACTCCAAGAAAGATATCAAGAACTTGGCAAAAGGTACCCAGATATCCTAAAGAATAATCTAAGGGTGTATACCAGTAAAACTTGAAGACGCCCTCTGGGTGTCTTTTTTACGATTTACATTATGAATATAATTTTTTATGAAAAGCAGCTCATCTAAGAGCTGCTTTTTTTTCCATATTGCATCAAATCAAGCGGCGTCGTGTCAAAAGAGAACAACATTAAAATATCTATGCTATTATAATTCTAAAAATTCAATATATGAAAAATTCTCGATAGAAAGTAAAAAGATATCTCCCCTGATACTTTATCCCGATAAAGCAAAAATGAACTCCCTTGAAACTACATTAAGTAAAAAAGTACATAATAACTTTTGAATTCCAAAATTGCAAGGCTATATTTTTCCCCCTCATTTAGAGGAATATCCCCCTTTGAATACAGGCATAGTTGGCATAAAATTTGGTAGACAGCAAGAAATACTTGCTTGTTGCAAAAATACACTTAGGGGGATTTAGAAATGAAAAGGTCTTCATTACTGCTCATGAGCGTAATGTTATTACTCAGCATGTTCCTTGCTGCCTGTGGTAATAACAGCGGAACCAAAACTCCTGCAGCTGAAGGAGAGAGTCCTAAGCCAGCGGCTGAGACTCCAAAAGAAGAGGAGAAAGCGAAAGAAGTATCACTTCGCGTATTCTCGACATTCGGTGGTACGGATGCTGCACGTGAAGCTTTCCAAGGAGCTTTGGATGAGTTCACAGCGAAATATCCAAATGTAAAAATTGAAAATGACGTTATGTCAGCAAATGATGACGGTTTCAGAACGAAAGTTAACACAGACATGAACAGCGGCAACGAGCCGGACTTGCTCTTCTACTTCATCGGTAAGGATGCTGAAGGTTTTGTGAACGCAGGCAAGGTTGTTCCGATGAATGAAATTCTGGATGCTAATCCGGATTGGAAAAATGGCTTTATTCCAAATGCTCTTGAGCTGGCCAGACAAAAAGATGGTAACATCTATGCAGCTCCGTTGACTGGTTTTTATGAAGGTTTGTTTGTAAACAAGAAGATCTTTGAAGAAAACGGTCTAGAACTTCCAACAGACTGGGAGAAGCTGAAAACTGCGGCTAAAACTCTTTCAGCAAAAGGTATTATTCCGATTTCAGCACCATTCGATCAATCTCATTACCTGATTGAACATACGATTCTGGCTGCTGCTGGTCCGGAAGGTCAAAACAAAGGATTGCTTGACGGAATCGAGCCAAATTGGGAAAAAGCTTATGCTGGAATGAAAGAGCTTTATGATTTGGGCGCATTCCCTAAGGATGCTGCTACGATCGATTTAGGTATGGCAGGCAACTACTACAGTGAAGGTCTTGCTGCTATGGTTCTTGAAGGTTCATGGGCTATCGGTGGTTGGAGTGATGCGGTTAAAGACAACTCAACCGTTATTCCATTCCCGGCTATCCCAGGCGGAGCAGGTAGCGGAAATGATATCGTAGGCGGATTCGGTACTGGTTTCTATGTATCCAAAGCTGCATATGACAATGCAGATAAAAAAGAAATGACAGTTGAATTGCTGAAGCATTTGACATCTCCTGCAACTATCCAAAAAATCGCTGCAGCGAATGGTGGAACACCAGCAGCTGAAGTTGAAGTAACAGGATTGCCTCAGGTAGCTCTTGATGGCTTTGCAATGGCACAAAAAGCGACATCGATCAGCGCACCGGTAGACAGTAAAGTTTCTCAAGAAACGTTCTCCAATCTTCGTGCCAGCGTACAACCGGTTGTTACAGGTGAGAAAACACCTACACAAGCAATCGAAGAAGCGAAGAAAACCGAGGATGCCAATAAGAAATAGGTTTCATAACGAATACGGTTACCTATATGTGGTTGCGCCGCCCCTCTTGTATTTAAATGGGCGGCGCAACCATTTAAACAGAAAATGAAGAAAAATAAACATCAAAGGTGATAAATATGAAGGGTGATCGCAAGTATATTTTGATGTTTTTGTTACCAACAGCGTTATTGATGACTATCTTTTTGTATTATCCATTCTTTAAAAGTTTGTATCTTAGCTTTTACCGGACAACGGGCTTTTTTGATAAAAAGTTTGTTGGGTGGGATAACTACGAACGGTTGTTTACAGATAAGCTTTTGGGAGCCGCAACACTACACACTTTGGAAATCATGCTCTATGTCATCGTATTCCAAGTTGGTATAGCCTTAGTGCTAGCCGTTATGGTTGATAATATTACGAAACTGAAGGGATTTTTCCGGACCGTATTTTTCTTTCCGGTAGTTATCTCCGGTACGGCCATTTCCTTGCTGTTCGTTCTGTTCTATAACTATAATTTTGGACTTTTGAACAACGTATTGGCTAACTTCGGAATCGAAAAGATCCTTTGGCTCGATGAAAACAATGCTCTCAAGGCGGTAGCTATTCCTACCGTATGGCATTATGTTGGTTTTTACTTTGTATTGTTCTTGACGGCGATGTCAAAGATTCCTGCTGATTTTTATGAAGCAGCTAAACTTGAGGGAATTACCGGGTTTAAGAAAACGACCAAACTTACGATCCCTCTGATTATGAGTGATATTAAAGTTGTTATTACGCTGGCAATTACCGGAACAATGAAAGTCTTTGAATTCATTTGGGTTATTACTAAAGGCCAAAATGGCACTGAAGTATTGGGAACCTATATGTACAAAAAAGCAATGGTGGATCAAAACTTCGGTTACGGCTCAACGGTTGCTATTTATATGGTTGTATTTGGAGTGTTGCTTGCTTTGATTGCCAACCGTTTGTTAAAAAGAGAGGAAATTACATACTAAGCTGTTATAGGGGTGTACTATTATGCAGCAAGTCGTTAAGAGTCAACATGTTGTACGGCCAGTTAAATCAAAGAAATTTAGCATAGGCAGCGCCTTTATGTATGTTGTTTTGACAGCCTGGGCCATGACAACAATATATCCGTTGTTCTGGATTGTGAATAATTCCTTTAAGACATCCAGAGATGTAATGAATAATTCGTTCAAAATTGCTTTTGACCCGGTGATGATTAACTATGAGAATGCATTCGAACGTATTAATATCGGTCGAAGTTATATCAACAGTTTGATCATGTCAGGTAGTGCCGTATTATTGGTGCTCCTGTTTGGCGGATTAGCCGCGTATGTATTATCTAGATTTAATTTTAAAGGAAAGAGAACGATTTATTCGATTCTCTACGCTACGCTTTTGATTCCTGCGTTTGCAACAGTTGTTCCCGTTTATGAAATATTAATTAAAACAAGTCTGGTGAACACGTATTCGGGATTGATTTTTCCCCAAACAGCTGGTAACTTGACCTTTGCCATCTTGGTTATAGCTGGTTATATGGCAACAATTCCTAAGGAGTTAGAGGAAGCGGCCTTTATAGACGGGTGCAACAGGTGGCAGATGTTCGTAAAGCTGTTCGTTCCGATTACCAGACCGGCATTCGCGTCAGTCAGTATTTTTGTTTTCCTATGGTCGTATAACGATCTGTTCTCAGCGTTGATCTTTGTTAATAAAGAAAACGTTCGTCCGATTGTTGCTCTATTGAATGAGATCAGCTCACAGTATGGAACGGACTTTGGACTAATGGCAACAGCGGTTGCTCTAACTGTTATTCCGGTGTTGATTATTTACTTATTCATCTCGAAGTTTATCGAGAAAGGTTTGACAGAAGGAGCTGTAAAAGGCTGATCGATTGGTTCTGGAGCAACTCAAAAGCAAGTCAAAGGAACGGTTTTACCGAGCCTCTGACTTGCTTTTTTATTTGAATAGTAAAGCTTATATAAACAATTAGATGATAATTTCATCATATGAAAAATTCACAACAATAAACAACATATTTATCTCTGCTCCTTTGCTCTCCCTCAAAATAAAAAAAACATTTTTGCTTTACTTATCAACTTAAAGAAGGAAAAAGAGAATAGCTTAAACCTTTGAAGATAGACTTTATAAACGTCATTATGGTGTAATTTTCCTAATTGAAATTATATGTTAACACAATATATATTATGTAAACTTATAGTTATGAGTAAAGCCATTGGAACAATTTCCGATGGCTTTTTCTCATTAACAAGGAGGAAGTACTACAGAATAGTTTGATATTCCGTTTGTTTACAGAAGGCCGACAATCTTTGTGCGATGAGCTCTTCATCAGCTTGTATTTGTTCAGTTGCAAAGCTTTCAAGTTCTTTATAACTGCCGATCATAATAGAAGTGTGGGCATGCTGAAACATCGATATATCATTCGCATCATTTCCAAATGCAATATACGATCGGTCTTGTAAACCCAATCGCATTAATCCATTCCACTTATCAATACCCTGAGGGCTGATGTCGAGGATACCTTCATTTCCATGCTTATGTATTACTACGGGTAATACCGATAGTTCTTCTAGCACTAAACTATGATCAGAAACGTCAAACAGCACAATCTTTATCATTTTTCGAATGGATTCTAAGGATACATGGTTAGCCCGCTTCTGGGGGTCAACGTTCCGCCTAATGGGGTGATCTTCACTCCCAGTGTAGGAGTAGTCCCAATCGCTATCGATCAAATATTTCAGATTATAGTCATTGATCATTGAAACGATACGGTCCCTAACATCTTCTTCAAAATGGACTGTAGAAATGATATTCTTTTCTTTAGCAACGATTGCACCGTTTCCACCGACCATCGGGTAAGCATGCATATGCTCGGGTAAGATAGGCAGCAGGTCGCGAATAGGGCGTGCTGAAGAAAAAATGATTTCATGCCCATGATGTGTCAGTTTATCAAGTGCATCGATAATAACTGGACTTAATGGCTTTCCCTGAAAACAAATGGTACCGTCTAAATCGAATACAAATATCAATTTGGCACATCCTTGCTGTTTTTGATTCCATCTTAATCGCCTTCCTAAACAAAGAAAAGGACATATGTCCCGAAAGGAAATCTTATTCATGAAAATGATTCATGACCCTATACTCTTACAATCTAAAATCAAACAATTTGAAATCGATCAAATATTTCGTTTATCGGATGATACTTCTTTTGAGCTTCGCCGTTATGACCCGGGTGAGCTTGTATTAAAAGAGGGAGAGGAGATGGACGCTCTTTTGTATCTTGTTGAAGGCAGAGTTAAAATTTCATCCAGTGTGCAGACAGGAAAAATATTACTGCTACGCTTTTGTGAGCCCTTTGCTGTTATTGGTGATATTGAGCTTATTCAAAAAACCGTTGTACAATCCCAAGTTGAAGCTGTTCAGAACACACTTTGCATTGCAGTTCCATTTAAATACATATACGAACATGCCATCCATGAGCCGAAGTTTTTGATGTCTTTGCTCACACACGTAACATATAAACTTCAAACATGTACTACCGCCTCACGAGTCAATTTATTAGCCACTGTTGAAAATCGGTTCGCAAGCTACTTACTGACAACGCTCCATGATGAGAATGAATTCGGAAAAGAAATTCGAACCACAAACACGCAAGAAATTGCAGATTTGATCGGTACAACGTCCAGGCACTTAAATCGTGTCATTTTAAAGCTATCAGAGCAAGGTGTGATAGGAAGAGAACGGGACACAATATATATACTCGATAAGAAGGTGTTGCAGGAGCTCTCAAATGGTATTCGTTACGAATAAAATAAACCATATTATGTAGATGAGAAGGTGCCATTTTGACTATACATATATTGAATGCTGAGGTTCACAGTCTTTTTGATCAATTCACGGAGCGCGTTAATGGCCATATTCATCATAATGAATGGGAACAGCATATATCCATTCCACCTGAGGTTGGCAATGGGAGCATTAAGCGGACACGTATTCGTTCAGGCATGGAAATTGTGGTTACGGATCTCACATTCGAACAAGATATGAAGCTTCACATTCAGGAAGCCTGTCAGTTGTTTGAGCTAAGCTATTGCATGAAAGGCGAAATCTATTGTGAGTGGAATGGAAAAGAAAGCCTTACAGAAAAAATGACGGGGAACGTTCTCTTTTTTGAGGATGAATTGGTTTATGAAGAGAAAAAAGCGGGTGTCAGGAATCATTTGCTGGAAATTCGGTTATCCCCGAAAGAGCTTTTTCATTATGCGGCAGATATTCCTGAGAAACATAAAATGGAATCATGGTTGAAGCGTTACAAGGGACGAATCGACCAATATCCGAATACAGCGGCAATCCATAAATGCGTATATGATTTGATCAATTGCTCCTATAACGGAGCGATGAAACGATTATATATGGAAAGTAAGGCCATGGAGCTCATTGCTTTGTTTGGAGAGGTAGATGGACATGGAACAGAGGGGAGAAAACTCTTTTTAAGCCGTGATGATCTATCAAAATTGGATACGGCCAGGGAATTAATCGCTCGCCATTTCGAACAACCGATGTCCATTCAAGAGTTAGCTAGAAAAATCGGATTGAATGAATTCAAGCTGAAGAAAGGGTTTCGTGAACGATTCGGAATGACCATTTTTGAGTTAGTGCGTAAGCAAAGAATGGAAAAAGCAATTTGGTATATGGAAGTGGAACGGATGAACGTTGGAGAAACGGCTGTCTCTGTAGGCTATAGCAATGTAAGCAATTTCGCGACAACCTTCCGAAAGTATTACGGCTGTAATCCGAGTGAATATTTGAAAAATATATCTTATCAGAACACAATAAATGAATAAACTCAAAGCAATAAAGTACTCCAAGCATGCTGGTCATGTTTGGAGTTTTTTTGGTCCCGGCTCCTTCTACGGGGAAAGAAAATACCTTAGCAGGTAGAACAAACCATCAATATAAATGATAATGATTATCAGTTGAAATATTGATCTAAAGGAGGGAAATAAAATGAATGATATTTCTACAACATTCATTACGAAACAAGAGACAAACCAGCAGGCCGATCCACGTCGTTGGTTTTCGCTTATTCTTATTCTGCTTCCAACCCTCCTGATTTCCTTGAACAACTACATGATGCAGGTTGCACTTCCGATCATGCAAAACAGCCTACATGCCAGTTTTTCCGAAGCACAGCTCATTTTCTCAGGATATTCTTTAGGGCTTGCGGTTGCCTTGATTTTGGGTGGAAAGCTTGGAGACATATATGGCAGAAAACGCATACTGTTCTATGGTGTGTTGGGATTTACGTTAATGGGTGTATTAGGTGGAGTGGTATCCCATCCTACATTATTAATTGTTATCCGTACCGTCCAGGGCTTGTCCGCAGCGATGATTCAGCCGCAAGTCCTATCCATTATACAGAGCAGCTTTCTGCCCAGAGAAAAAGGCTTGGTCTTCGCTATTTATGGAGCGGTCATTGGGATTGGCTTTACACTGGGTTTAATCCTAGGGGGATTTCTGGTGGATTGGAATCCGTTTGGGCTCGGCTGGCGTATTGTTTTTCTATTTAATGTACCATTTGGTCTTCTCGTATTGTTAGGGCTGCCGATTGTTCCAGAGTCCCATGGAGATGCTATGCATAGCATTGACTGGGCTGGTACTTTACTGTTGATGCTGGGATTATTTCTACTCATTTATCCACTCACAGTAGGTCAAATGCAGGGGTGGCCATCTTGGACCTGGGGATGTGTTCTGTTATCAATTATGATTTTGTTTGCTTTTATTGCTGTACAAATAAAGAAGAGAAAGACGCATCGAACTCCGTTGATCGATCTGTCAATATTCAGATCAGGTTCGTTCAATGTTGGCATACTAACTGAGATCACCATTTATCTCAGCATGTTCACATTTTTCTTCGTATTAAACTACTATTTGCAATCAGGCCTCCATTACAACATCGAGTCGGCCAGTCTGGTCTTTATGCCACTGGGCTCCGGTTTTTTCCTCACATCATTATTGTCGTCCCGTATGGTCAAGAGATGGGGGAGTGTGGTGCTGAAAACAGGCGCTTTAATCATGGGCTTGTGCAATTTCCTGCTTATTGGGTCATTGCATGTAGATGCTGTACATTTGTTTCATATCCAGAATATCTTGATCTTATTGGTTTATGGCCTGGGTCTTGGCATGGCTACGACGCCGCTCGCCAATACTGTGCTTAGTGTTGTACCGGTTAAATCGGCAGGGATGGGCTCTGGATTATTTACGACTTTTATGTATTTAGCTAATTCGCTGGGAGTAGCTTTGATCAGCATTTTGTTTTCTTTTTCACTTAGACATTCGCTTTCAGAAGCAGGTTCAACGGATTATATAAGAGCATTCTCTATTACCACTTCAGTGAGCGGAGTACTTGCTTTAGTTGCTTTTGTTTGCCTATGTTTTTTAAAAGAGCATCAAGAAAAATAATGAGAAATAGCGGATTACAGCACATTAAAAACTGAAAAAAAATATGCGTATAACATAAATTATACGCATATTTTGATTTGGAGCATTTTTTTGAACGTTGATGTGGAGATAATTGCGATCAATTGAGGTGCCTATTCATCTTTTGAGTTTATAAATAGCGGATGTGGACATCTTTGAAACGACCCGTGGATATTTTTGGCATTTTTACTTGAAGGGAACCTTGCTTAAAGGTCGCTTTGCTTTGATCCGGATTGATCGGAGTTGGCAGTGTGATAATTTGACTCTGGTCATCATTCAGTCCATTGATTTTGAGTTGAGTGCGGTTGAGCTGTATCCATATGTTCTCCGGATGAACGCGCTTAGGAATGCGCACTTTTGTAATTAAATGGTTATGTGTATCCATATGTTCAAATTGAAGCTTGGTTCCGGTTCCGTTATTGTTCATAAACTGCGGAGAGTTAGAGGTTGCGTGACGAATTGCATTTTCAACATATTGATCCACATCGTCCGAATCCAGCTTCAGGTGCTCTTCAAGTGTTTTAAAAGGAAAGTGCTTCTTGAAGAAAGGATCCTCCTTAAGCCACTCTAAGTTAGTCAGATTTGAGCTCATGTCTTTCCTCCTTGCTTTTTAATGTATTGTATGGGTGAATGACTTATTTAGTGACACCTGGGCACCTATCTACATAGAATGACTTATGATTCTGGACTTAAGATTCTGAAGGAGGTGGATTGGTGGTTTCCATAGTAGGCAATTTAAAAATTAACAGCGTTGGCCCCAGTTCCACAGTCTTGGTAGGAAACACAGTTGCAGTTATTCTCCATAGCAACTCAAAAAATCATGCGGGGGCGAACTCCTTTTCACCTGGAGATTCCTTCGGAATTAGCATTACTAACAGCCCGGCAAGTGGTACAATTACATTAGATCCTGATGGTATTGATCAAGTATCTGCTTTATAAGGGTGTGGAAAGCATGAATCTGTCTGTTTACCAGTCCATAACGGTCCAACAGCTGCGTATCGGGACAGTGACAAACTCATCCGTGCTGCAGATTGGCACCTCAGGCACCATTAAGGCATTATCTCACGTTTATAACACAGGGAGCTTGGAGAATTCCGCTGCTCAAAATGGTTTGGAACCGGAAAAGAGACCACCCATGGTTCCATTACCTGAACCAACCTTAAAGCTGTGATCCATAGAATAATGAATCTGACTAAAGGCCCCCACATACAATAAAATAGGAGGGGGTTCTATGCATCCTTTTTACTTTCAACAGCTATTACATGAACTGAAGACTCAATCGGAAAAACTAGGACAGATGGAACTACTATTGCAGCAGCTACGTAAAGATGTGGATGGTTTAATGAACAGGAGCCATACCCATATTGAACGGATTGAAAATCACTTTGATTTACTTAAAATCGAAAAACTGGAAGGCACCTTAAATATAGGTGTGACATCAAGTGATGGTAAAAATCTAGAAGATATTATGGTCAATGGACAGTCTATGGAACAAATCCAAAAAAGTCCCGAACAGTCAGCATTGATTCGAAGTATAGAGCAGCCTGTTATTAGCTATCTCCAGGATGAAATTCCGGAGCTGATTCGAGATATGGCTGGAGAACGAAAAATACACATGGATTCACCATACACACAAATGATGATTGAAGATGTGCGCCGGCAGATTGATGATCGGATTCTTATTTACTTGGAAAAGATTCAAACAGATGAAGAGGGAAATATGAATAAGGACTATATCCGGACTACAATCATTGAGTATATGAAGAGGGATATTGAAACAGCTGTAAGGCAGTGTATGGAGCGGAGCGAAGCTTCTCCGGAAAGTGGGATGTAAATGAAACTGAACGTCGTGAATAAGGAACTATATGTAGGTGCGGTAAAAATCATAGAAATAAGCGGTTCATCGGTATTTTTGGTCGGTGATACTCAGGTGGTTAATTGTTCGTCGATATACGATATGCCCCCGGATTCCTTGATGATAAGTCCAGTCCCTCAGAAAGATCAAGAACAACCATTAGCCCCAAACCAACAGGTTATCCGATGAGGACATCGAAACTCTTAAATCTATATATTAATAGTGTTTTTGACAGTTCTGCGATTATTTGTGGTGAATCCGGAAATATAAAGTCCAAATCATGTAGAATTAATGTTCAGAGAGATCCATCCATATCTAAGGAGGAAGAAGTGAAATTCTCGGAGTATCCGATGTTTCAACGGCAAACTCCCAAATGGATGGAAGATGATGAAGAGGAAATAATTATATCAACGAATAATACAGACTCTATTATTCGGGGAGGCAGTATCAAGATTCTGTCCATCTCAGAGGGAACAACATTTCAAGTTGGATGTAACCAAACGATTGATTTAGAAAACCGGCTTAAAATGATCAAACAGGTGAGCTCAACACAGAATAAACGATGAGAAAGATGGGATTCTAAATGATATGATGCAAATAGTCGAATGAAATAAGCTTGTCTAATATAGTCTGCATTCTACGATTGTGTAGAGCAGACTTTTTTGTATGCATTCAATATTTTGATTAGATGAAGTTGCCGCTATCAGATAAAAATTGTGTTAAAATTAAGGTTCAGCACAAGGAGGAGAAGCGCTATGTCCGATGTGAAAGACTTCTATGAAGAGCCATTAGACGCTTTTCTGATCTGGATGAAGGATGCCGGTTATACGGTTTATACACAGAAATCATATATGAGTGATGCTTATGAATTTCTGGAATCGTTAAATGGAAAAACGCTGGATCATGTCAAAAAGCTTCATGTCATGTCGTACTTGTCTTCTGTCCGCGAACGCGGAGTTAGCGACTCAACCCGGAACCGCAAACATGCGGCGGTTAACTGTTTTTTTAAAGCCTTGATGGATCTGGAATTGGTAGCGCAGAACCCTGCATCCGGGGTGAAAAAATCAAAAACAGAGACGAACAAAGTCCCCTCATATTTAAATGAACAGGAACTCATTCGCTTTTTTGAAGCAGTACAAGGCAAATATCGCACGCGAAACATTGCTGTTTTTCTCCTTATGGCCTATATGGGGCTACGTATCGGTGAGGTTCATGCACTTAATATATCCGATTATAATGCCCAACACCGTACGCTGAGCGTATTCGGAAAGGGACGTAAATGGCGCTCACTTCCTGTTCCAGAATCAGTTAGTCAAATCTTGGAGCAAGCCATATCCCAGAGGCTGGAGCCGTGGCGAGCAAAAGAGGATGCTATGTTCACTTCTCAAAAAGGCCGGCGTTTGTCCATCCGGTGCATCCAGCAAATTGCATCTGAAACCTTTGATCGCTTTCAGGAAGATGTACCGGTGCAGCAAAGATTATCGTATTCCAGTCACAAGCTGAGACACTCGTTTGCAACCATGTTGCTTCGGAAGGGGGCGGATCTGAGAACCGTCCAGGAGCTGCTCGGACATTCATCAATACAGACGACAACCATTTATACCCATGTGAGTAGCCGTGAAAAAGAGGAAGCTATCGCTCGATTGGATATTCAGCTTCCGACTGGATTTTAGTTACATATCAAATATTATGTAAACAATTAAATCTAATTTATCGTCCTATAGGCACTGAAATAGTAGGTTGAAATTAATTTATTATATAAATAATTAATGTTATTAATTAAAAATTTATCCCAGAAATTGTTAACGATCAAATGAAGGGTTATGTGCAAACATATGTGGAAACCAAATGGCCCGATGAGACGGATGAAGAACGCCTTCAGGAAGTCAAAGATCTTGAATTGTGGGCTGCAAGTGAGAAACGAAATATTCAGGAGAAATAGGATCCGGTGGAGGTAACGGAGGCTGCTAGTCGTATCGTGGAAATTAAGCCAGAAATCGAATTGAAGTTTAAAATTGGTGACGTTAATGTAAAAGGACTTCTAGCTGATTTTGGTGAAACTATTCACATTACAAAGCTGAACGGTCGATATGCTGTCGTAATTGAAGGGGATCATTTTGTGTTTGATAAAGGTGTTTCTCCTATTGAATTGCTGCAACCGGAATCTTTCCAGAGTGTGGCCGATCGGCTTCTTAACAAGGAAGAGTTTATCTCGGATATCCCCTATCTTTCCGACGAACAGGAATAAGGGATCGAATAAATAAACGGATAAAAACGTCCGGTCAACTCCTTAAGGGAGTAGATCCGGACGTTTTGTTATCCTATTAAGAATAAAGACTTGCGATCTCAGACTTCAGCTTGTTAGCCGATTTATGGAACAGGATTGTCTCCTCTTCATTAAGAGGAAGGTCGAGTATTTCCCGTACACCGGTACGGTCTACGACACAAGGTACACCTAGGTATACATCGGATACACCGTTATAGTCCTGGAGCAGAGTGGAGACATTAAGCACTGCGCTCTCGTTCTGCATTATGGCAGTTACTATTCGGTCTAGCGCAAGGGCGATGGCGTAGAACGTAGCCCCCTTAGCGTTGATGATCTCGTAAGCAGCGTTTTTGGTGCTGTCATAAATCTTTTGTTTATCCTCTTCATCGATCTCAAGACCGATGCCTGCCACGTTAGCGAGACTCCATACAGGCACTTCAGAATCTCCATGTTCCCCAACAATATGCGCATGAATACTGCGCGGATCAATATGTTTATGCTTGCCGAGAAGATAGCGGTAGCGCGCACTGTCGAGCAGTGTGCCAGAACCGATGACTCGATTAGCCGGGAAACCGCTCACCTTGAGTGTTACGTAAGACAATATATCCACCGGATTGGTGGCAATCAGCAATATGCCGTCTTGATTATACTTTGTAATATTTTTTACGATCTCGTCAAAAATAACAGCGTTTTTCTTTAAGAGATCGATACGGGTTTCTCCTGGTTTTTGCGAAGCACCAGCCGTTACGATAATAATATCGGCCCCTTCACAGTCCGAGTAGTCTCCGGCCCAAACTTTGACACCACCCACGAATGGAAGTCCGTGATTCATATCGAGTGCTTCACCTACGGCTTTGTCGTGATTGATATCAATCAGAACGATCTCCGCTACACGTTTGCGAAGCAGCAGGGTGTAGGCAGTTGTCGTTCCTACCGCGCCTGTCCCGATGATGACAGCACGGCTTGGCCGAAAGATTGTGGAATTCATTCAATCATCTCCTTATCCTAATTTGTCTGGTTTTTATGGGAAAATGTTGTACGTTATACAATTACCCATTATAGGGGTAAATCAATGAAATGGGTATTCTTGACACGAATCAGGTTCCCGTGTTATTTTAGAAGGCAACCTATTTAGTCACAGTTTCATCATGAGAGGACGTCTATATGTTTACAATTTTATCCTGACATTATTTATGGGAGCGGCTGTACTGATAGTCATCGGCTAATACTTGGAAATTTCATGCATATAATAGCATTAGTTCTATAATTATCTATATATAAGATGTCAGCCGTAGCTGAGCTTTCACGATATTTAAAATTTGCGGAGTTGACGAATATTGCTGGGGTATCATTTAAATCCTAATATAAACAGGAAGCTCATTGAGCTTCCTGTTTTCTGTTTCAATTGATTAAGTAGTGGACATTCATTATTCTTCGCGTTGATGTTTCGCTTCATCCTTGATTTCTTCACGAAATCCGGAAATACTTTTCTTGCGTCGTTCATTTTTTTCCAAAATCTGCTCTTTCTCGGATTCGGAAATTTCATCACCAAACTCATTAAGATAATCCTTGGCTTCGCGAAAATTCTCGATTGTATCCTGTACAGCATCCTGCAAACGATGGACATTATCTTCGCGGTTATCCGGTTTAGGCATGATTTCACCTCCTCTTTTTAAAGCTTTGCGCTAATGCTGAATCAGCATATTGTGAAGTTTTCCATGGAAGAGCGTTCCTTATGCATCTATACACAGCTTGTAAATATTAGACAAATAGGATACAAAATTGTTAACAGTCTGAAAAGGTTCCGTTCTGTAAACATATTGGGTTTATGATATAATGACCGAAAACGCGACACGAAAACGCGACATCAAAACGCAAGGGGCGATACGAAGGAGGAAACTGCTTGATATTACGCAATCATTCGTACTGTCGAAGCATATTATTGCTATTCATATTAATTTTTTTACTGACTGCTTGTTCATCAACGTCATCTAAACCGACAGCGGTGGAACCATCCGTTATTCAGCAAGTAACGGAATCTGTTGAGGATGGACAGACCTTAACCGTGGTAACACCCGAAACGGCCAATAAAGCACCTGAGGAGAAAAGTAAATATCAAATACAGACAAGACTAACCGATTTCCATATGCTAAGTGATTCCGAAGGAATCGCATGGGGACTGACGAAAACCTCTATACGTTTGTACTTTACTGAAGATTTTGGAGAGACGTGGGTTGATATTTCCCCTTCACCCAACATTAATTTTGTAGATAGGCTTGTGTACGGACAGGATATTGTGTTTACAGATAAAGACCATGGCTGGATCGTCCGAAACGGAGTAGGGAGTCAGGAGACCATGCTTCTGAACACGAATAATGGGGGGAGTGAATGGAAGCTCTCATCTTTACCTGGTACGGATAAAGTGACGGCTCTTTCGTTTTCTTCATCCGAGAACGGCTGGGTGATGGCCTCTGGGGGGGCTTCTCCGGGCTCGGAGGAAAAGGCTTTATTCCGGACGAATGATAATGGCGGCAAATGGTCCAACATTATGCAGAATTCAGATTATCCCGCCTCTCGTATTCCAGGCACGGTTATTCCGCGAACAGGTTTAATAGTAGGTATGTCATTTGCCAACGCTTTAACTGGATTTGCTACCGTGAAGGAAACACAGGGCTCGAAACTGTATGTTACGAGAGACGGAGGCACACAATGGAACTCCTCTAAGCTGGTTTTTCAGGATGACCAAATGAAGATGTGTAAGTCCTACATACCCGGAGTACCCAAGTTCCTTGGTAGTACGAATGATGTATGGGTTCCCGTAACCTGCTTAAACGCAAATAGTGCCGAATACTTGGGATATTTCTCTTCAAACAGCGGAGAGTCATGGAACCTTGTATCTTTCCCTCTGAAACCTAAAAGCACGAGCGGTACACTAAGTCCTGTATTTAGACGTCTCAATGAAGGCTGGAGCATGATCGATGGTATCGTTTATCGCTCCGAGAATATGGGGAAGACTTGGACACCATACCCAGCTGATCCTGAACTGGGTAAACATCTCGCAGATTATCCAATCGTTTCAAAAATGGAGTTTGCCTCCTCCGAAGTAGGATGGATGCTCGTTGAAACCACTGATGCGAAGCGATCCCGGCTTCTTCTAAGCATGGACGGTGGAGAAACCTGGAGAATTAGATAAATCTATCATGTGTAGACTTTGTCACTACAAGCCTGAACAGCAGTGGCAAAGTCTTTTTTTGTTCCATACGACCTGTGTCACGATGATCGCCACTCATGAGGATTCAAGTTTGGATTATCACATTTTGAATAATGTTCACACATTTGTGAAAAAAATCACAATATAGAGACGTAAATCATGTTACTATAAAAGTGTAAAGAAGAGGTAATAACAAATAGGAGTGATTGAGATGAGAATGGAAACAGATATGATGACAGTTAACTTGCTTCGCCTTTGTTACAACTGTGATGATGCCCACTTGTGTGAGACTGAAGAACAGTGCAAAGCCTGCTGGACTGAACTTGGACTTCTTCCGATCGAAAACGAAAATGAAGGACAACGCGAAACCAAGGCATTTCTGCAAATGATTCATGAGTAATTCTCCGATTAACCGAATATGGAAGAAAAAGAGTCAACTTTTGACCTAAAGCTGGTGATTTGTAGCGATACAAACATCAGCTTTTTGTTATGTTTACCCCCTTGTCCAACAGCAAACGAGTTTTTTTTCCGAATCCTGAGTTAAAGTTGTCTTAATCGGCGCATATAATCTAACGAAGACAAGGAAGTCAGGTGGAATTAGGATGCTCAAAGACGGAAGGGGGAGCCGTATGGGATCGGAATCATATTGGTTGTTCGATTTTTTCGGCAGTGTTATGCCTGTGGTTTTTGTTGTTGTGCTTGGTATTATACTGCTGTCAGCAGGTAAAGGCATTATGCAATGGAATCGAAATAACAGTCAGCCGCTGCTAACCGTGGATTCTCGAATCGTCAGCAAAAGAAGCGAGGTTACACACAGCCGTCATCCGGATGACAGCATGGCTAGCCGTTCCCGGACCTCCTATTACCTGACTTTTGAAGTAGAGAGCGGAGACCGGATGGAATTCACAGTCACTGGAGAAGAGTTTGGAATTTGTGCAAAAGGAGATGAGGGAAGATTATCTTTCCAGGGGACTCGATATTACAGATTCGAGCGTTTTCCCCGATTACACCGTGAACCTGTCCGAGGATTTGAAAATCATAAATAAAAGACTTTTGGACTGTTTCTCTCCTTGTTATATAATAATGAACACAGAACACAAGTCCCAGGTCAGTGCGCAAACACAAGGAGGAAACAACCCATGAAATTTAAAAACATGACCGTTGTCATAACGGGTGCAGTCAAAGGCATTGGTCTTGGACTAGCGCATGCCTATGCCGCCGAGGGGGCCAAAGTTGTTCTCAGCGACAGGGAAGAGGATGAAGGCCGTCAAGTTGAGCAGGCATTGCTCCAAGACGGCTTTTCAGCATTCTTTACCACTTGTGATGTTCGCAAGGAAGAGGATGTGGTCCATTTGAGGAAATTTGCTTATGAAAAGACTGGGAGTATTGATATGGTCATTAATAACGCGGGCGTATCACGCTGGAAATCGCCCTATGAATTGACTCTGGACGAGTGGGACGATGTGTTAAACAGTAATGCCCGCAGCTGTTTTCTTGTCTCCCGCGAAGCGGCCAAGTATATGAAAAACGCTGAGAACGGCGGCTCCATTGTAAATTTATCGTCTACCCGTTCGGTCATGTCGGAGCCGAATTCCGAAGCTTATGCCGCTTCAAAAGGAGCGATCGTGTCCTTGACTCATGCGCTTGCCGTCAGTCTGGGGCCAGACGGAATCAGAGTCAACTGTATCAGCCCAGGATGGATTGAGACAGGGCAGTACGACATATTAACAGAGAGGGATCATGCACAGCATCCAGCTGGAAGAGTTGGAAGACCCGATGATATTGCACGAGCCTGCTTCTACCTAACAGATCCTGAAAATACCTTTGTTACCGGCTCGCATTTGGTTGTGGATGGCGGAATGACTCGAAAAATGATATACGAGGAATAACGATTAATGTTGTTAAATATTTATAGAATGAATTAATGAGAATCGCTCATTTCCGGGATTCTGGAAATTGATGATAGAATACATATTTCTAATGGTTAAAAGCATGAAAGGATGCAGCTGTTGTGAACAAAACAGACCGTCTGCTAGCAATCGTTCTTGAGCTGCAGCGCAACCGGATGCTGCGCGCAGAAGACCTGGCGGCTACATTTGAGACGAGCAAAAGAACGATATATCGAGATATTCAAGCGCTGTGTGAGGCTGGAGTGCCTATTGTAGGTTCTACCGGTCTAGGATATTCCTTAATGGAAGGATACTTTCTTCCGCCAATGAGTTTCACGGTGGAAGAAGCTGTTGCGCTGCTGATTGGTACCGGCTTAATTGAGCACAAGTTGGATACCGGCTATGGGAAACATGCTCAGAGCTCCCGAAGTAAGATTGAGGCTGTCTTACCGGACAGCGTCCGGAAAGAAGCAACAAGAGTACGTACAACCATGAGACTGCTTGCATCCGATAAATCATCAGAGAATAGTGTACGTGAGAAAGAATATGTTGAAGCTTTGAGCCGAGTTATATTAGAAAAACGCAAGGTATCCTTTAAGTACACCAAAGTCCACTCCACAGCGGGGGGGAGTCGTCACAGCATTCGCACCGTTGCTCCATATGGTCTTGTACTTGTTAACGGTTCGTGGGTCTTGGTTGGGCATTGTGATTTACGACAAGAACTTCGCCATTTCCGTTTGACGCGGATGGAGGAGCTTTCCGTTCTTGAGGATCAATTCACTTTTCCTTCTAGTTTCAATTTACAAGAATATGCACCTATGGATGATCGTCACATTACAGTTCGGATTCAAGCAGATCGGGGTATTGCACATAAAATTAAGGAATGTAACAACTTTTACTTAGAAGAATTCTCGGACATCACAGATGGCTTGCATGCCACCTTCCGAGTTCGCCACATTGAGGAGCTGCTGCCATGGCTGCTTCAATGGGGAGCAGACATTGTCGTATTGGAGCCTGATTCATTACGAAATCGGGTTCGAGAAGAAGCTGAAAAATTGTTGAGACGCTACTGACATAACGCTGTCAGTAGCGTTTTTATATGATAAAGCTAAATGATGAGAAGGAGATGTTATACCTATGAATACTAATGAATCTTTACACAGACTAGAAGAACTCACGAATGTATACCTTAATGAATTATCGGGCTTTAGTGAGGAACAGCTAATAAGAAAATCCAATGATGAAGAATGGTCGCTTGGACAAATGTACGTTCATTTGATTCAGTCAGCATTGTTCATGCAGATTCGAAATATAGAGTTATGCATGAGCTCAAGCAGGGAGGAGAATTCTTCAACAGGTGAAAAAACGGAGGCAGGCAAGGCTATATTTGCACGGGGAAGCTTTCCTCCGGTACGAATTCACGTACCAGCTTCACCACAATATACTCCAGCCCAGCCAAAAGATAAGGAGCAACTCGTAGAGGGGCTTGATAGGGTCCTGGAGCGAATGAAGGAGATCGAGCCTGCTCTATCTAAGTTTTCGTCGCCCCATACAGAATTTCATCCTGGCTTTGGTGCCTTAAACGGAAAGGAATGGTTCTTGTTGGTTGAGATGCATTACCGTCATCATTTACTACAGAAAGACCGATTAAAGAAGGATCTAGAAGATGTCGTAAGAAAACAGGATAAACCAATGAAGATCCCAGCTTAATTAAAAGCTGGGTCTTTTTGTTAATGTAGATTACATAAAAAATATTATGTAATCCTTAATTCTTACATATCCGATCTGTTTTTAATAATTCACAAATTGCTCATTAGCTTTACTAGCATGTCTTTGATATTATGAGGAAGATTAAAATTTTAGATAGTTCTTGTCAAAGAAGGAGGAACATTGTTGAAATCATTCAAATCCGTAATTATACTGTTTTCTATGCTACTTGTTTTTGCTTTTCCAGTAGGCACTTGGGCGCATTCGAAACTACAATCAAGCATTCCCGAAGCTGATGCTAAAGTGACCGAAGCTGTGCAAGAGCTCAGCTTGTCGTTTAATGAAAAGATTGACTCAACATTAAGCACATTAAGTATCAAAAATGATAAGGGTGAAAAATTGGATACAACGGAGGTAAAGGTTGAAGAGAATCTTTTAAAAGCTTCTTTGGAAAAACCTTTGGACTCCGGGTCCTACACAGTGGAGTGGAAAATCGTTGGTCGTGACGGTCACCCCGTGAAAGGTACTTATGCTTTCCAAGTAGAAGCCCCAAAAGAAACTCCAAAAGAAACTCCGGATGCAGTAAAAGATAACGCTGATGAAGGTACTACTGATAAGCAAGAAAATGCAGCCGGGGATACAAATTCAGATCAAGAGAAACCGGACGAAACTCCAACCCCAACGAATACGGATGAAGCTGCTGCGGCCGATAACACACCTGCCGAACAGCCTCAATCTTCATCGGGTGCTGATGAATCGGGATCTGGAAATACCTTATGGATTGCGATCATTGTGGTCATAGCTGTTATTGGAGTCTACTTTGCTCTTAAACAATCTCGGAAAAAACGGTGATCCATGTACTGGATTAGTGAGCCGCTACTATATTTAGGATATTCACTACTGGCGGGAATTACCGTTCTTTCCTTCATACCAGAATCCAAGAAACCAGAAATCAAATTTCCGATCTGGCTTGGACCTGTCGCTGCTCTCAGTGTAGCTTTATGCGCCTTTATACCGATTCTGCAGATCATCATGTTTTTTAAGGACGATGTTGGATTTTCCCAATCGTTTGAGGCGGTTATGTTCTCCTTCAAGGAAGGGGAGAGATACGCCTGGATTGCCGGACTTTCTATTCTAATGGCTGTACTAACGGTTCTTGTCCATCGCAGACCAAAGGCTGCCGTGCGTTGGCTGTTGCCTATTTGTTTATTGGGGATCTCCGCCGCGATGTCTTCGTTCAACCACGCGGCTTCCTTGTTCGGATTTAAAGGTGAAATGGCCTTTTTTGGGCATTTTACCGCCATGGCTGTATGGACAGGGACACTTCTTATTGTTGGCTGGTTTAATAGAGGAACGGAAGGATGGGGCGCTTTTCTAAAATGGTTCCATCCCTTAGCGATTATCTGTGTTCTTCTTGTCGTGGGCTCCGGACTGTTTCTCATGAGTGGAGTGACACCTGACCTCGTTAACAGTTGGGTGCTGCCATATGGTCAAGCACTCTTGATCAAACATATTCTTATTATCCCGCTTCTTGTATTTGCCTTTATTAACGGGAACCTGATGAAAAGAAAGCTGATTCGTGACCAGGGGTTTAGACCCGCCATCTGGGTAAGAAGCGAAGGAGTCATACTTTGGCTGATCTACATTGTGACGGGGTATATGAACCAACAGCCTGCACCACATGATCAGACTGTATCATTAACCACCTCTGATGCTGCCACCATATTTAATTGGTTCCACCCTGGTTTCGAAGGAAAGCCGCTAAGTTTTGGTTGGAGCTTACCAGGCCTATTACTGCTTCTGATCGGGCTTGCGCTCTTAACATTTATGGTAACTCTGTTTAAGCGAAATAAGCGTGCTGGTATCGCTCTCCTGACCGGGTTGGGTGCAGCGGTTGCAATATATTGTGGAATCATGTTTTCTTTTAGATAATATAATGAAAAACAACGACAAAAGGAGTGTCCTAAAGGTCTATTGACCTGGACACTCCTTTTGTCGTTGATGAGAAGTTACTTCACGGTTTTATTATAAATTTCGATTTTGGATGTTATTTCTGCAGCTGCTTTATCCAATGCTTCCTGTGGTGATTTTTGTCCATTTAATACTTCTTCTATGGCCGTTTCCGTGATTTGTCTAGCCTCAGGGAATACGCCCATGACAGCACCTTGAGTGGCTAAATTCGGTTCTGTCTGATGGAGTTGGTCGACGGCAGTTTGGAACTGAGGGTATTTCTCCAGGTTTTCCTTCACAATGGGTTCGTCATAGGCTTTGGTGGTTACCGGGAAATAGCCTGTATTTACATGCCAGTAAGCTTGTGTTTTCGGTTCAGCAAGGTACTTCATGAATTCCCACGCACCTTTTTGCTCAGTCTCAGACTTGTTGCCAAGCAGCCACAGGCTTGCTCCGCCGATGATTACGCCGCCTTTGCCGCCGTTTGACGGCTTAGGCAAGAAGGCTGTTCCAACTTCGAACTTGCCTTCAGAAGCGCTGACGATGCCGCGTAGGGAGGCGGTAGAGTCCAACGTCATGGCAACTTGTCCAGCAGCAAATGCTTTTTTAGTGTCATCGGTTTTACGTCCAAGGTTTAGAAGGGATTTATCATTAAGCATTCCTTTCCACCATTCGAGCGTCTCCACACCAGCCTTACTGTTTACCTGAGAAGCTGTTGAAAGCGAACTGCGACCGTTTCCGTTGTTCAGTAGCTCAGCGCCTTGGTTGGCAAGAAATTGTTCCATAAACCATCCGTAAATTGCAAAGGAGGCGCCTGTTCTTCCGTCTTTAGTCAACTTCTTAGCAGCTGCAGCTACTTCCTCGTAGGTTTTTGGAGGATTTTCCGGATCCAACCCAGCAGCTTTAAAGGCATCTTTATTGTAATAAAGAATCGGGTTGGACGAATTGAAAGGCATGGAGTACAGCTTGTCATCGAAAGTGTAGTAATTTTTAATATTTGGCTCAAGACTGGAGATATCATATTGTTCAGCATCTATAAAATCTTGAACAGGCTTAATCGCTTTGGTATCCATCATGAAGCGGCTGCCGATTTCATACACCTGGATCATCGCCGGACCGCTGTCCGAGCCAAGAGAAGCCTTCAGCTTGTTCAAGCTTTCATCGTACGTCCCCTGGAACACACCCTCTACCTGAATATCCGGATGCGCCGCATTGAAGTCCGAGATTAGCTTGTCCGCTACTTTTCCGAGATCCCCGCTCATGGAATGCCACCACACAACTTTTACAGGCTCCTTGGCGGTCCCAGAGTCAGCGGCAACAGCTGTTTCAGCAACTTTCGGTGAACCGTTGCTTCCACAGGCTGAACTCACAATCATCATACAAGCGAGCAGAAGCAGGGTGAAGGATCTTTTTCCAATACGTTTCATGATCGTTAATCTCTCCCTTTGAAAATATAGTTTGTATCTATATCAACATTACGTAGCCAAATGCAGCTGGCCCCGCAAGACCGATTTCTCATATCCTTATCGCTTGAACACCAATATTACCCTTTTAACGCTCCTGCAGTAATGCCACGAACAAGCGGTTTAAGGCCTAACGCAAGCAGTAGCAAGGAAGGGAGCAACAATGTAAGAACCCCTGCAAGTATCAGGTTCCACGAATTCATCTCTTCGAATTGAAGCATGCCGATACCGATCTGAACGGTACGCATCTCCTCCCGGTTGGTTGTTAACAGCGGCCATAAGTACATGTTCCAATTGTTTAGAAAAGAGTAGACACCGAGCGTGGCGATACCTGGTAGGGATAACGGTATGACCAGCTTTAGGAACATCCGCACATGTCCGCAGCCATCCACACGGGCTGCTTCGAACAGCTCTTTTGGCAGCTGCAAAAAGTACTGTCTCAGTAGAAATGTCCCGAATGCGGAAGCGACAAAAGGAACAATGAGCCCTTGATAAGTATCAAGCCAGTTGAGGCTTTTTACCGTAAGGTAATTAGGAATCATAATGACTTCCCAAGGAACCATCATGGTAGCCAGAAACAAGCTGAATAACAGCGTTTTTCCAGGGAATTTGAGAAATGCGAAGGCGTATGCAGCAAGGCTCGCCGTTATGATCTGCCCTATCATGATTGCGCAGGATACGATCATACTGTTTCCAATGAATCTTAGAACCGGAATGGTATCGACGACCTTGATGAAGTTGGACATATTTAAAGCATCCGGCAGTAGTGGCGGTGGATACACGGCAGATTCTGCTTCACTCATCATGGAAGTAGACAGGGTGTATAGGAGAGGGAAAGCGACGAGAAGTGAGCAGACCAGCAGAGCCAGGTAGATAAAGCTTTTTGGCAGGAGACGCATGCTCATTGGTAATGCACCTTCTTTTCAACGAATTTGAACTGAGCGACGGTGAGCAGAAGGATGATTGCAAACAGGATCAGCGCTTGAGCACTTCCTATACCGAAACGAAAGTTAATGAATGCATCCTGATAGATGTTGTAAACCATCACATTCGTGCTGTTCATCGGACCACCCTTTGTCAAGATGTTAATCTGTCCGAACGCTTGAAAGGAACCTATGATGGATACGACCAGCGTAAAGAAGAGAGTAGGGGAGATGAGCGGCAGCGTAATCCGGAAAAATGTTCGTATCGGACCCGAGCCGTCGATTTTTGTGCTGTCATAAATATCGTCTGAGACGCCCTGCATTCCGCTCAGCATCAAAATATAGTTGAAACCAAGATTCATCCAAACTGTCATCAAGGCAATGGACAGCATCGCCCATTTCGGATCGGTCAACCATTGTACCGGCTCAATTCCGATGAGGTGCAGGAAATAGTTAAGTATCCCTAGGGTTGGGTGGTACAGGATCATCCAGATCATCGAGCCGGTACCGACAGAAACAGCCATCGGTAATGAAAATATGAACCGGAACACTTTCATCCCCTTCAGTCTGTTGTGAGTTAAAGCTGCTAGGAGAAGAGCGGCAGCGATGCCGGCAGGTACCGTCAGCACGATAAACAGCATAGTATTCGTAAAACTTTTGAAAAACATATCGGATACCAGAATCTGCTTGAAATTGTCTAGACCGACGAATTCAGCCACTCGGCCTTGGGGATCGGTTAGAAACAAGCTGAGGTACACTGATTTAATGAGAGGATAGAATAAAAATAAACCGAACAGCAAAATCGAAGGGGTCAGTAATGCATACGCCAACACAATTTCTTTACGGCGGATTTTTTTGATCGATGTGCCGCTTGCCTTGGTAATCAGTTCTTGCTCATGGGTTGAAGACGTCAGAGAGTGCCTCGGAGGAGAGAGCATGTATTCTTTTTCCATGGATTTGCATTACCTCACTTTCATGCTTGGCCTTACTTATATAAGAGTATAGAATCCAGATGTTAAATCTGATGGGGATTTGTGTATGGCGAAAGTAATTTTATATAAAACCTTTTTGCCTGTTGTCACCTCTATGGGCGAATGCACATAAGATACAGGGTGAAAACATGGAAATGAGGAGGAGAACTGTGGCCGTTATCAAAGCGAATTCATCAGATGTGGATTTATTGGCAAGATTGATTCGTGCCGAGGCGGAGGGAGAAGGGGAACAGGGCATGCTCATGGTCGGAAATGTTGGAGTAAACCGGATCTTGGCGAATTGTCTGGACTTCCTTAATATCCGCAACATGAATGACATGGTGTTTCAGAGTCCAGGCGGATTTGAAGCGACCCAGAAGGGTTACTTTTATCAGAGAGCCCGAGATAGGGATAGAAGGTTGGCTCGGCGTACCATCAATGGGGAGCGCACCTGGCCTGCGAATAACGCTTTGTGGTTTTTCAGACCTGAAGGGGATTGCCCACCAACTTGGTATAACCAGGAAAATACCGGTCGGTTCAAGGCTCACTGCTTTTTCAGACCTACTTTCGAAGATTGTCCGAATGTATATTAATAGCGTTTTGTACAATGAAGGAGGAAAATACTTATGTTAAACCATGGAAATGCACCTGTGAACTATACGATTGGTAATGGATATCCAGGTATCCAGCAAGGTTTTCAGCAAGGCTTTCAACAAGGTGCCCTGCCACAGCAAAATCGTGGTATGACCCCTAATAACGCTAAGATGCCTCCACAAGTGATGAGTGGTTCTCCTATGTCACCTACAGGTCAAGTTATTCAGGTTCCACCGCAGTTCGAGCAGTCCTACATTGAAAATATTCTCCGTCTGAATCTTGGTAAGCAAGCTACATTCTACATGACTTATGAGAATAACTCCCAATGGAACGCAAAAATATTTACAGGGGTTATAGAAGCAGCTGGCCGCGATCACATCATTATCAGTGAGCCACAAACGGGCCGTCGAATCGTCCTTCTTATGGTGAACCTTGACTATATCGTGTTTAATGAGCCTCTGACATATCAATATCCTGGAGTGGCTGGCACCCCGCCAATGGGAAGATAGTAAATAAGGATTAAAAATGAAAGTGTATTTTTCAGGCCAGATAACCAAACAGGCCACTCAAGGATAAAATCAAAATCCTCGAGTGGCCTAACTTCTTTTTTTAGAGGGATATCCCTAAATTCTACTTCGGGACATTTCTATTGTGTAGCATCATTACTTTTTAACTTTCTCTTTAACTGGATCTAACTGCAATGCTGTCATCATTTTTCGGAATACTTCAGTATTATCCATGTATCCGCTAAAGAAAGAGGCTCCGGGACCTGATGCATTGATCGGCACATCGTCAAACGTGTGAACCTCCTGACCTTCATCATGAGGAAGGTTGCCATTGTAATGCACTCCATTTGGGTCCTTATCCGGATTAGCAATGTACCATGACTTGTCAGTCACTTTCGGGTCTTGGATCGTTGGACTTACCGGTTTCGGATTTGTCATGTAATCTTCATTATGATCCGGGTGGTTACCCCAACCAATGGCTAGTTTCCAATCGGAATCTGGTTTGTCGGGGAAACCGTCTCCATCGGCATCCTTGTAGGTCGGGAATTTCGAATCCGCATAGGTGCCGATTAGCTCGCGGAGCTCATCACCTTTTTTGCCGGCAGCATCTTTTACGGAGAATGTACCGTTTAAAGTCATGGAGTGGCCATGGTCGGCTGTTACAATAACAAGTGTTTCTGGGTGCTTGCGAACGTACTCCTTGACGAGTCCCACAGTCTGGTCAAATTCAATCGTATCCCAAATCACTCGTTCCATATCCATGGTATGTGCCTGTTTGTCAATCGAAGCACCTTCGACCATCAAGAAAAAGCCGTTTTTGTTATTATCAAGTACGTCTAGTGCTTTTGAGGTCATTTCCATCAAAGTAGGCTGGTCATTATACGTTCCAACGATGTCGGGATTATTAGGTTGTGTATATTCACGGTCGAAATATACGTTCATGTTGCTTGGACGGAACAGACCAAGAAGCTTTCCGTTGGCTGAAGTTTTATTCAGCTCCTTAGCGTTGGTAACATATGAATACCCTTGCTTTTTGTACGCATCAATAAGATTGGTCTGATCTTTACGTTTACCACCATCAGAAGCAGGAAGGAACCATTCTCTACCGCCTCCAAGCAGCACATCCGGACGATGGAGAGGATCCAGAAAGGACTTGGCAATAAACTCTGATTCATACCGTGAACGGGTATGTACAGTCATAGCAGCTGGTGTTGCATCAGTGATGTCAGCTGTCGTTACAAGACCTGTAGACATCCCTCGTGTACGTTTTAGCAGCTCAATAATGTTCTCAACTTTAGGATCATCTAACGGATCGGCTGTATTGTCAGGGTAAACACCCTCTGCGTTAACTGCTGTTTTATGACCCGTAGCATAGGCTGAGGCGCTATTGGCAGAGTCTGTAACGATAGAATCCATACCTGACGTGGTAACCATACCCATGGAGTCCATGTTCTCCATTTCCAGCCAACCTTTAAACTTGCCTTCATTTATTCCTTTTGAAACAACGCGTGCAGCGGTTCTTATGTTAGAGCTCATTCCGTCGCCTACCATAAGAACGACATTTTTCGCTTTTTTACCGTTGCCAATGGCTTGATACACTTCATAATTGACCGTTTTAGTCAACGTTTTTTTCTTGTGATTGACGGAGGCTTTAACGGAAATACGTTCCGGTTTTTTAAATGATATATCGCGGATCGTATACTCCGTGCTATTCGCTGTGGTGTGCGTAATGACAGGCTTTTTGCCAAAATATTGGCCAGCATCCTTGCCGTTAATAAGCACCTGCAGTGGTTCTTTGCTTTCAATACCTGTAATTTCTACTCTAAAGTCCAATTTTTGACCTGCCAATATAGCAGCTCGATCAATAGGCAAAATCGTAATGACTGGTGCAGTGGAAGCCTGTTGATTAGCGTTTATTCCTTCTGCATGAGCGGGGAGTGGAGCCGTTCCCCCGAATGCAGCTGCCACTGTAAGTAAGATAGCAGCCATACGTGTTGATCGATTGTTTTTCACACTAGTTCCTCCTTAAAAGGTGTCTTCGAATCTAGTATGAAGGTCAATTATTAAGAGAGCATCAAATTGGTGTAAACGAGTGTTAAATGACGATAATCAAAAAACAGCTTGTAACAACGCGGTTTTATGTCATAACAGAGCGTTTGACTGTGTATCGTATAACTATATAATTACTTATATAGGTTGTTTACGTTAAAAAAACAAGGAGATGAGAACATTGGGAAGTTGACGCGTTGTCCGATTACGTTGTTATGCGTTATGGCTCCACACATTTTTAATAACCGAAGGAGGTGTTCCTATCTGTCTTAGTAGTTCATACGGCGGATAGGAGAACGATTGAGTGACCCTTTACCGAGTTGGTTGGGAATATCCTTGATATTGTTTTTAGTATTACTAAATGGTTTTTTTGTATCGGCTGAGCTGGCTTTCGTAAAGGTCAGAGGCAGCCGGATTGATGCACTTGTTGAAGAAGGAAAGAAGAACGCAAGAATAGCCCAGCGGATTTTGCGCAACTTGGACGCATACTTGTCCGCTTGCCAGCTCGGCATTACGATTTCATCGCTTCTACTTGGATGGATCGGAGAACGTGCTATTGCGTCCATGATAGCTCCATGGTTTCAAGCATTAGGGCTTGGAGACACAGTGCTACATGTGGTGTCTATTGTGATTGCATTTGCGTTTATCGCAGTGATGCATATCGTATTAGGCGAACTCGCACCCAAAACAGTTGCTGTCCGCAAGGCGGAGACGATAATCATGTTGTCAGCAAGACCGATGGACATCTTCTATAAAATATCGTATCCGGTTATCTGGTTAGTTAACAATTTATCGAGCGGTCTTCTGCGCTTATTCCGGATGACACCTGTTGTTGAACGGGGAACGGCTCACACAGAGGAAGAACTGCGTGATCTGATGAAGGAAAGCAGCGAGATTGGTCTGATAAATGATACGGAACTGACCCTGGTAGATAACATTTTTGAATTTGCGGATACAACAGCAAGAGAGATCATGATTCCTCGTACGGATATGATCTGTTTATACAGCAATCTGTCCATGCAGGAAAATCTCGAGATCGCCCATGAGGGAATGAGGACCCGTTACCCGATCTGCGATGAGGATAAGGACCATATTATTGGATTTATTCATATTAAGGATTTAATGCGGGGATATGTCCGGGACCAGATTTCACTTATTCGCCCGATCATCGCGGTTCCTGAATCGATGAAGATTAGTGAACTGCTGAAGCGTATGCAACGGAGCAAAACGCAAATTGCGATTCTGATCGATGAATACGGTGGTACGTCCGGCCTTGTTACTCTGGAGGACATCATGGAAGAAATTGTTGGTGAAATTCAGGATGAGTTTGATGAGGAGCGGCAGGGAATTGAAATCGTGTCTGAGGATGAGTATTCTATTGATGGGTTGATGTTGATCAACGAAATTAATGGCCATTTTGGTCTGGATGTGGATACAGAGGATTATGATACGATTGGTGGTTGGTTGTCTTCCCGTCTGGAAGTCATCCTTCCGCATAAAGGTCAGACATATTCTTACGGCGAATATTTATTCGTTGTGGAAGAGACGGAAAATAAACGAATATCCCGCATTACTTTGCTGAAACAGCAGGTGATACAGGAGGAGGCCGGCGCATAATATATGCGATGGCACTAAGAAGACAGCGGCTTATAGCCGTTGTCTTTTTTTAAATTGATTCTAAAAATGAAGAAAAAGACATTTCTTTGTCGTATGGGTATGTTAATATATGGATGTTCGATAAAATCATGAGAGAAAAGGTGATGTTATGTCAAACGTAAAGAAGCTTTCACGCGTAATACCGGCTTTTACAGCAACTTTGTTGGTCAGCTTGGCGATTGCAGGTGGCGCATCCGCTGATACGACAGAAGACAAAATAGCCGGGGCATTAACGACTCCACCTCCAGTTGAGATGAACATCATGAACGTAAATCCAATGAATTCATATTTAATCGATGCGGTATCTTCTATCCGAAAAACTAGTTCTGGAATGGATATATCAGGAAATACATACGCAAATCAGAAAGCAAGCTCTATTGGTGTAGATTTTTTTCTTCAACGCTGGACGGGCTCCGTTTGGGTAGAAGTCGCAAGTAGTTCCGGTAGCACTGCAAATTCTAACAGTTATTACGGGACAAAGTCTTTTAGTGCAATCGAAGGTTATTATTACCGTGGAAAAACGATACATTTTGCTACGGTGAATGGCAAAACTGAAACGCAGGTCATGTATACAGAATCATTGTTAATGGGGAACTGATTCAATTATAATAAAGGGCGTACCCGATAATGGGTACGCCCTTCATCATTATGGTAAGCTGTTAGCCATTCTTAGCAGCTCTTCCTTGCTCATTTCACTAACGATTCGAATCATTACACCATTGTGTGTAAATTGTATAGAACTGGCGATGCCTTTTGTGTATAAGGCTTCTGTTCCTGAATTAAGCTGAAAACTCTCAGAAGATGGTGAGCTGAGGGTGCTGACTGAGACGGGACCGTTAATTATATTGATATATGAAATGTTCAGAATTTTGCCGCTCTCCGATACATATTGAATAGCCATATCATGAATCCGTGATTCCTCGTCTATCGGAGCCACGAGTACATCATGGAACTTGTATCCTTGGGGAATGTACTCGAAATCCGAGTACGTAAACGTTAACCTTGACTTAACTTCTTCTAATGTCAAATTATTGTCTTCCGCAGAACTGCTCCACAAAACCTCTTCGCCTAAATTTTCGTATATTTCTCCTGACCTTCCAGGTGGTGGACTCGTCTTCGGCACGGTATCTGTTACCGAATCATCCTTACCAGATATAATCGTTACGATACCGTCACCCCATTCCTTGATTTGCTGATAAATTGGTGATACGGCCTGAGTAATCGTTGGCGGAGAAAATAAAATTGCTCCAATAGCCATAGAAGCGGCAATAATCCCTGCCATTTGAAATCTGCGTCGGCGTTGTTTACGTCTAGATTTACTCTCAAGCTGCTGCTTGACCTGTAGCCAAGATTCCCGTTTGGTGTCATGATCAGGAGTAGAGGAATGAGAAGCAGCACGCTCAAAAGCCTCATCAAAAACTTCGTTAAACCAATCATCATATTTTTCGTTGTTCATCCATAACACCCCACTCCCTATATAGCATTTTCTTAACAGATTCCCTGGCTCGGAATAGACGCTGCTTCACAATGTCTTCCCGGGTATTCAGCAGCTCGGCGATTTCCTTATAGGTTAATCCGTGCTTCCAGCGGTACTCGATGAGCAGCCGATATTCGGGCTTCAACTGCTCTAGATATTTCTTAATGGATTCTTCCATCATTTTGGACTCTACCTGATGTTCAACATTAGTGGAAGAAGCAACCAATTCCTCTTCACTTATAAAAACACGGTCAACATCGACTTGGTTACGGTATTTTTTATTTTTTCTTAAATAATTCATTGTTGTATTTTTAGAAACCACTCGTAACCAAGCTTTTAATTTGTTTATATTATCAAAAACCGGCTTGCTTGTTATTACTTTAATGAATGATTCTTGAATAATGTCCTCAACAGCAGCGTGGTCCCGGAGCACATACATAATCTGTCCGTAGACCAAATCATAAAATTCATAATAAACCTCTTCCTGCATAGGTTCACTTATTTCATTGAAATCTGCTGCGAGGAGTAATTGCAATCGGTTAGACACGCGTTATTCTCCTCTCTGGTGAATCCTCTTGCTAATCCTCTCATTATTTTACATCATTTTCGTATTAAGCGCCCAATATTTTCTAGTTAGAAATATTTCAGTTGGAATGTTAGCGATGAAGATTGATTACCCTGTAACCTATGATCTTGCACTGCTTATTATTTCTCTGATGTTGCAATTCAGATGAAGGCTCTGTTTCCTTAAAGATGAAGCGGATCAGCAGTGAGAACGCACTGGAGACGCCGAAGTACCATATGACGATTCAGGTATTGGAACGTAGATGCTGCTCGCAGAACAGAATGAGGTTAACTGCAGGATGACGAGGAAAATGCCGGATAAATTGAACTGTTACATTTGTAACGGTTACAAGTGCGGAGTGGTTTGGAAGGAGATGGAGCCGTGAGGCTCCTACGATATGGATCAGTTTATGAAATTGTACAATCAGTTGGCTACTTCGCCATCTTTTTTTGAGTTAATTAATATCAATCCGCTCAAACCAAAGAGACCGCCGTTAAATCGGCGGTCTCTTTGGTTGTGAAGCAGACAGAATAGATTAAGCCCAGTTTCCGTTAATAAAGATCGGTTCTTCCTGACCATCATGGGTAATGCCTGTAATGTTCAATTCTTTGGAACCCATCATGAAGTCAACGTGAGTTATGCTTGCATTCAGTCCGCTTGAGGCGAGCTGATCGGCAGTCATCGTTTTTCCGCCTTCAAGGTTGAAAGCATATGCGCTACCGATGGCCAAGTGGCAGGAGGCGTTCTCGTCAAACAAGGTTGTGTAGTACAAAATCCCGCTCTCCGAAATAGGTGACGCATAAGGAACCAGAGCAACCTCGCCCAAATAATGTGATCCTTCATCCATTTCAATGAGACGGGCAAGTGTATCTTGGCCTTCTTCAGCTGAATATTCTACAATCCGTCCATCTTTAAACGTAATTGAGAAGTTGTCGATAATGTTTCCGCCATAACTTAGTGGCTTCGTGCTGCGAACGGTCCCGTTAACTCCGGTTTTTAGAGGAGCTGTGAATACTTCTTCTGTCGGAATGTTCGCTACAAAACGATCGCCTTTTTCATTGTGACTTCCCGCTTGGGCCCAAATATGTCCTTCGGGTAGCTCAACTGTCAAGTCTGTGCCTTCGGATACGAAATGAAGCTTGTGGTACTTCTTGCTGTTGAGCTCATCCGATTTATGCTGCAATGTATCGATATGTTTCTCCCATGCAGCAATCGGGTCTTCCTGGTCCGCACGAACCGCTTGGAAAATAGCATCCCACAGCATGTCGACTTGTTGATCCTGCGGAGCATCGGGGAAGACCTTTGCTGCCCAATCTGGTGATACAAAAGCAAGTCCGGTCCAGCTCATCTTGTCCGCCTGTTGATATTGCCGGTATTTGGCCATCGCAGCACCAAAGGTTCGTTGGTAATTGGAGATGCGTTCTGGATTTACACCTTTCATGAGATCCGGATTTGCCGAAAGAATGGTCATGAAGGCAGCACCGTTCTCCGCTAGCTCTGTCATTTCCTCAGCCTGGTACTTCGGCGGCTCCAAGAAAGATTCGCCCGGAGCCAGATCGTAACGGATCCGGTTTACCACTTCGTCACTGTAATTGACTTTGACCAGCTTGGCACCAGCTTCGTACGCTTTTTTTACGACGAGACGAACGAGCTCAGCGGCTTCAATCATCGCGTTAACGACAAGAATTTGATCTGGTTGAACATTCGCTCCAACCTTAACGGCCAGTTCAGCGTAACGCTCCAGTTTTTGTTCAAAAGTAAGCATGTAAGAACCTCCAAATTGATGATTAGTAAACACTTAAATCAACCTCAGGTCAATAATAGGGCAGTAGAGGTGTTAGTCATTACAACACAGCAGCCGTCACTCCAAAGAGATGAGGCTGCTGTGAACGTGATAATGAATTAAAATGCCCAGTTTCCGTTACGGAATACAGGTTCTTCTTTTCCATCCTCGGTAATTCCGTTAATGTCCATGTCGCCTGAGCCGATCATGAAATCAACGTGAGTTACACTTGTATTCAGTCCATGCTTAACCAGGTCGTCCTGAGACATTTCTTTTCCGCCCTCCAGGCAGAAAGCATAAGCACTTCCGATTGCCAGGTGGTTGGAAGCATTCTCATCAAATAGTGTATTGTAATACAAGATGTTCGACTCTGAAATCGGAGACTGGTGTGGAACAAGAGCGACTTCGCCGAGATAACGAGCACCTTCATCCATATTGAGCAGACGCTCAAGTGTTTCATAACCTTGCTCAGCCGTAAAGCTGACAACTCGTCCGTTCTCGAAGGTAAGTGAGAAATTATCTACGATATTACCTGCATAGCTTAGCGGTTTGGTGCTGCTTACCGTTCCGTTAACGCCTGTCTTCAGAGGAGCTGTAAATACTTCCTCTGTTGGCATATTCGCAACAAAGGCGTGACCCTGCTCGTTAATGCTGTCTCCTTGTGCCCAAATATGACCTTTTGGCAGTTCAATGGTCAAATCCGTGCCTGGAGCTATGTAATGCAGAGCCTTATATTTCTTGGCGTTCAGGACTGCCGATTTCTCTTCAAGTACGTTCAAATGGCGGTTCCAGGCTTCCACCGGATTCTCTTGATCTACACGGACCGTGTGGAAAATGGCATTCCAGAGCTTGTCCATCTGCTCAGCTTCAGGTACGTCTGGGAATACTTTCGCAGCCCAAGCAGGGGAAGGTACTGCAATTAGGCACCAACTGAATTTATCAGCTTGCTGATAGGCACGATACTGCTTCATAGCTTCTCCACGTGTCTTGTAGAAGTTCGCAATTCTTTCTGGATCGATACCGTTCAGGAGATCCGGGTTCTCGGCAAGTACATGAAGAACTGCTGCACCGTTCTCAACAAGCTCAACGATTTCACCGACAAACCATTTTGGTTTTTCTGTAAACACGTCATCAGATGCTTTCTCATATTGAAGCCGGGTTAAGGCTTCATCATTCCAGAGCACTTTGACCAGGCGGGCACCCGCTTCATAAGCCTTTGCGGCGATTAAGCGGATAAATTCAGCGGATTCTACAGGTGCATGGACAACTAAAGTCTGCCCTTTCTGTACATTGACTCCTACTTTGACAGTCAGTTCCGCATACTTGTCCAGGGATAATTTAAAGTCGGACATGAGGTACCCTCCAATTACATATTTTTTAAAAGCAATAACCACATTATACTAAATTGCCGCTCAGATGAAAAACACTAATCGATCCACATAAAAAGTGATATACTGAATTTTATGAGCAACATTGTTAAGCATTTTGAAGGAGAGTGGACCTATGTCACAGGTTACCATCGATCGTGCAGGTATGCAGCGTGATGAGGAGAATAATTTTATAGGATACACCGTATTTACCTTGGAAGGACAAACTTCTGCTTATGAGATCACATTTATGAGCAAGAATGGACGAGACTGGGATTACAGTCTGAATTTCGCCGGTGAGCCGGGTCCGGAGGAGCAATTTTTGAAAATTGACGCTCAAATTGAAGAGAATGACGAATTGTTTGACGATCTGCTGGATGCTGCTATTGATGCCGGCGGATTCGCATAAAGCTCTAGTCTCTGTCCCATTGTAAATCATCAGGGCTGATCACAAATAAACCGTCCGTCTCCCGTGAGGGAAGCGGACGGTTTGTTCTGTGATTCAGAGGGCGTCATGTCTGTAAAATGATTAGCCGATAATGATTTTCCCTTCCGGATGACGGTACAAGTCCTTATAGCGTCTGCGGTTCAGTGCATATGCCAGCGTCAGTGGTCCTAAACGTCCTAGGAACATGAGCAGTGCAATCGTTACTTTTCCGATCTCGGACAGCTCGGTTGTCAGTCCCATCGATAGTCCAACTGTACCGAAAGCGGACACGGATTCAAACAGAATAGCCAGAAAATCACTGGATTCAGTCGCAGACAAGAACATGGAAAACCCAACCAGAAGCAGCAGGGAAATAATAGTTAAGGTGACCGCACGATAAACGACTGCTTGAGAGATACGGTTCCGGAACAGCACTACATCACGTTTACCCTGTATCATCGTGATAACGGCACCAATCAGTACGGCAAAGGTCGTTACTTTAATACCTCCGCCCGTTGATCCGGGAGCGGCACCAATAAACATCAACATAATCATGAAAAATTGGGATGATTGCTGCAGTCCACCAATATCAATCGTACTGACTCCCCCTGATCGTGACGTAACCGATTGGAAAAAGGAGGCCATGATCTTTTGCGGGTAGGAGAGTGGACCGAGTGTTGCCGGATTATTAAATTCCAAAATAAACAGCATCAGCGCACCGATAACAATTAGCAGTGACGTTACGGTAAGGACTACCTTGGAATGCAGAGAAAGCTTTCGACACTTAGGATATTCAATGACATCAAACATGACGATAAATCCAATCCCACCTAGAAAAATAAGGGCCATATTAATGATATTGAGTATCGGATCAGTGCCATAGGTTGCAAATCCGGTGAATGGACCATGAATGCCACCCAGCAGATCGAATCCTGCGTTATTGAAAATGGAAACACTCTGGAATATGCCAAGGTAAGCAGCATCGGCCAGCGGCATCTCCGCCCAAAAACGCAAAGTGAGCAGTAATGCGCCTATCCCTTCAATTGTAAATGCATAGACGAGAACGCGACGGATCAGGTCGACAATTCCTTGGATCTGGTATTGCCCCATCGCTTCCTGAAGAATCATTCGTTCCCGTAGAGATATTCTGCGGTTCAACATCAGCGCGATCCATGTCGCGGAGGTCATAAATCCAAGGCCTCCAAGCTGAACAAGCATCAGCATGACAATTTCTCCAAACATTGACCAATGCGTACCGGTGTCTACTACGGTGAGACCTGTCACGCTGATGGCGGATACAGCCGTAAAAAACGCATCGATCAGTGGTGTCGGTATACCATTTTCTGTAGAAATCGGCAGCTTGAGCAAGAATGTGCCGAAGAGCGTAATGGAAAGAAAACCGATAGCTAAAAATTTGGGAGGGCTCATTTTAGTTCGTTGGTTTGTTGTCTTCATAGCGCTACAATTAATCTCCTTACAATATAATAAATCATTCTCTAATAATACACGAAAGGTGAGACATTTAACCATCATGAATCTAGAAAAACCGCCAATTCCAGTAGCTATTCTGCTTTTTATCGGAATAACTGCTATTTCATTCTCATCTATTTTTGTGAAGTGGTCCGATGCGCCTGTGTCGATTCAAGCCATGTACAGGCTCATTCTCACCATGCTCTTCATGCTGCCTTTTGGAATCAAATATATTTCGCAAGCTCGCAAACTTAAAGGAACAGACATATTGAAACTTATGGCTTCCGGTATAATGCTGGCGGTTCATTTTCTGCTATGGATGGGTTCACTGCAATGGACTAGTGTGGCAAGCTCAACGATCATTCTGGCGCTTCAGCCGGTTTTTGTGATGATCGGAGCTTATGTTTTCTTTAAAGAGAGAACATCTGTCTCTGCGCTATCCGGAATGGGAATCGCTTTTCTTGGCGTGTTTCTGCTGATCGGTAAAAGTGGGATGAGCGGTACAGGTAGCCATCTGACAGGTGATTTAATGTCACTGTTCGGAACGGCAGCGATCGCGGCACATATGCTTCTGGGGCAAATGCTGCTTAAACGGATACCTTCATTTCTTTACAGCTGGTTTGTATTTGTTTTTGCGGCATTGTTCCTGGCTGGTTACAATATGTTCTCAGGGATCCCGTTGACAGGATATGCAGCTAAAGAGTGGGGAATATTCGCCCTGCTTGCTGTCGTGCCAACGGTATTCGGCCATCTTCTATTTAATTGGCTTATGCGTTATTCATCCGCTTCGACGGTATCGATGAGCGTTCTTGGGGAACCGGTGGGAGCAAGCTTGCTCGCGTTTCTCCTTCTTAACGAGTCTATGAATGGTCTGCAGGCTGCCGGGGGTGCACTCGTGCTGCTTGGACTCATCCTGTTCCTAAATGTCCGACCATCCAAGAAAGCTACAGCCGTAGCTCCAACCGATCTGCAGACAGAGAGTTTGGGCTGAATTTTCGAACACCTTAAAAAAACGCCAACGATCAGCTTTTGATCGGGGGCGCTTTTTCTGAATATTGGAATTTATAAGTTTCACGCATAAATAATCTAATATTCCTCGCAGAAACGTAACCGTCTTTTTAAGACGGTTAAGCTGGCTCTACTTGTCATACGTTGTTGGAGGAGACACTCCAATATCGGGTAGTTTCCATTAAACCTTGTTCAATAGTATATTCAGGCTTCCAATTCAGCATGGACATGATCTTACTGTTATCAAGGCAGCTGTGTGCAATGTCTCCCGGCTTGGCAGGAAGGTAGTTCACGTCAATGACACCGGTAAATTGTCCGCGCACGATATCGACTATCTGGTTAACGCTTGTGCACTGTCCCGTACTCACATGCAATGTATCACTATGTCCAAGGTCGATGACGGCCAGATTGGCTTCGACTACATCTTTTATATAAATAAAGTCCCGTGTCTGTGTACCGTCTCCGAATATGCTCAGAGGGAGTCCGCTACTCATCTGTTCACTAAAGACGCTAATAACACCACCTTCACCATTTGTCGTTTGTCTGGGGCCATATACATGACTATAACGGAGTATGGTATATTCCAGTCCATAAAAGTGTTTATACAGACGGATGTACTGTTCAGCTGCGAGCTTAGATAAGGAATAAAAAGAAATCGGAGATACCGGGTCATCCTCAGTCAGAACATCCTTCGCTACATTTCCGTACACTTCGGATGACGATGCAAATATGATTTTTCGAACTTTGGCTGCCCGGCATGCTTCCAATACATTAATTGTTCCCTTAATATTAGCGTACGCATCAGCAGTTGGTGACTTGATGGACTGCTGCACATCCGCTTGCGCCGCTAAATGAAAGACAATATCCGGTTTAAGCAGCCGGATATATGTCGCCGCCTGATCACTACCCACATCCGTGACATGCAGAACCGCCTCGGAATGCAACCGACCTGGATCACCGGTTGTCAGGTTATCGATCACATGTACTTCATAGCTTTGTGAAACCAGTCGGTTGACGAGGTGAGAGCCAATAAAACCCGCTCCGCCGGTTACTACCGTTTTCATGCTTAAACCCTCCAGCCTTTGATTGGAATGCTCTATCGTACGTGAGACGAGAGAGGTGTGCATGAGGCAATTGACCATGATTTACAAGCTTTGGGCGTTCTTTCTCCTGTGGCTGAATAGATTGAGGTTTACATACCTGTTATAATAGGGAACGATTCTTAAAATTACATTTTAAAATAGAAGTAGGGAGATAGATAGAACATGGAAAGAACGTGGAAACAAAGAGCAGGATTGTTCAGCGGTGTTTTTTTGCTTCTGCTGCTGAAATTGATGTTATTAAGGTTGTTTTTATTTAAAGAAGTCATGTGGGGGAAAGTCCCTACAGATGCCTTTTCTCTGCTTGTATTGATGAGCTTTCTAGAGCTGCTCATTCCAATGAAGAGACGACATATCGTTTATTGGGTGTTTAATTTTGTTGTGTCACTCATTTTGTTTGCTTCAGCGATCTATAATGTGTACTTTGGATCCATACCGACATATACTGCATTATCTGGTCTTGGACAGGTGCATCAGGTGCGCTCCAGCATAACGACGTTACTCGAACCAGAACATTTTATTTTATTTGCGGATGTACTGGTTATGGCTGTTGTTTGGATCACAAACCGGTTTCGCAGGCGGAATTCCAGATCCGGAGGCTTCACCACTTTTACGCAGACTTCTTATAGAGGCTCAAAAAGGATTTCCGGATGGAAATTAAGTATGGCCGGTCTATTGATCCTAGGTATAGTCATATCAGGGTTATCGATCCGCAAAGCATGGGGAATTGAGAATGAACTTGTTCGTGCGGAGCATATGGGCTTTATGAATTATCAGGTGGCTGCTGTTGTAAAAAGCGGGCAGGAGAAAAAGGCAGTGGCGGAAGGAAATCTACAGGATACAATTAAAGAAATTAAAAAGTTACAGGCAAGCTATCCTTACCGGGAAGTGAAGAAGGATGGGAAAAATCCGGAATATTTTGGAGTGGGTAAAGGTAAAAATCTGATTGTCGTTCAGATGGAGTCACTGCAGAATTTCCCGATTCATCAATCTTTGGACAATCAGGTGATCACGCCTGTAATGAATCAGCTTGCGGATGAGGGGTTGTACTTTCCTTATGTGTTCCAGCAGATTGGCCAAGGCAATACATCGGACGCTGAGTTCTTATCGAACACCTCGATATATCCTTTAGGTTCGGTTGCGATGTCAACTGGCTTTGGCAGCCGGGAACTTCCGAGTCTGCCGCGTCTGCTTGGCGAGCAAGGGTATATAACCAATACGTTTCATGTAAATGATGTCACCTTCTGGGACCGAAACAAGATGTATCCGGCGCTCGGCTTTAATCATTTTTATGATAAACCATACTTTACTAACGACAATTTTAATAGTTTTGGACCATCGGATGAAGAATTGTATCGTGTTGGAATAGAAACAGTGAGAGATGTGCATAAAGACAACAAACCATTTTATGCTCAATTTGTTACCGTCTCGAGCCACTCTCCGTTCACGGTACCGGAGAGTTTTTCGAAAATTAATATTCCCTCTGACCTGAAAGGAACACAGCTGGGTAATTATCTGGATTCCGTCAACTACTCGGATTTCGCACTGGGTAAACTGATCGAATCACTGAAACAAAATGGGTTATGGGAAGACACGGTTCTGGTAGTATATGGTGATCATTTTGGAATTAACAGTAACGATACAGATCCTAGTCTGATTACGTCTTCTCTGGGTGTTCCTTACCATGAGAGAATCAGTCGGTTTAACATTCCTTTTATAGTCCACATACCAGGGCTGAAGGAAGGGAAGACGATTGAACAGGTCGGAGGTCAAGTTGATATGATGCCAACGATCGCGAACATCATGGGGATTTCATTGAAAAAAGAACAGTTTACTGCTATGGGGCAGGATCTGCTAAACATTGATAAGAACGTATTCGGTATGAGATATTACTTGCCGACAGGCTCGTTCTTCAACAATGAGGTTATGTTTGTCCCTGGAGATGGATTTGAGGATGGAACTGCGGTTACATTAAAAACATTGCAGCCCGTTCAAGATATTTCACCTTACCGGGATGACTATGATTACGTGCTGAAGCTTATGAAGTTGTCTGACGAATATGTAAAACTTCTGCCACAGAGAGCTCCATAATATAAAGCAGAAGTTGTTCTATAAGTAGAATTAAATGAGTAATAGGGATATCTCTTAAAAAAAACCAACAGGCCATCCGAGGATTCATCTTGGGTATCTGTTGGTTTTTGTGTATTTCAAAGTCGTTATGCACAAATCTAAACGTATCATTTGGATTGAAAAACAAGGCTATTTCGTTTATTGTATTCTTATTGTTAACTTTATTTTGATTGTTTTGGGTTTACATTAGAATAGCTAAAGGGGATTTACCTATGATTACACAGACAATTCATGAATGGACACTGCTGGCGAATAGGGTGATTGATGGACACCAAGTTACGGCTGATGAAGCAGTAGCAATTGTACGTAGCAGTGATGATCAGCTGTTAGCTTTACTGCAAGCAACATTTATGATCCGAAGCCACTATTTTGGCAGGAAGGTTAAGCTTAACATGATCATCAATGCCAAATCAGGACTGTGTCCTGAGGATTGCGGCTACTGTTCTCAATCCATCGTTTCAGAGGCACCGATCGAGAAGTACGCCTGGCTTACAAAGGAGAAAATTATCGAAGGAGCCCATGAATCGATCCGCAGAAAAGCGGGGACTTACTGTATTGTCGCTTCCGGACGCCGTCCTACAGACCGGGAAATTGAGCATGTAGCGGATGCCGTCCGGGAAATCAGAGAGACAACAGATTTGAAAATATGCTGCTGCCTTGGCTTCTTGAAAGAACATCAGGCACAGAAGCTGGCTGAAGCAGGCGTCCATCGCTATAACCATAATTTGAATACTTCGAAAGATAACTATGGACACATTACGACAACCCATACCTACGAAGATCGGATTGAAACACTTGAGCAGGTTAAATATTCAGGGATTTCACCGTGTTCCGGAGTTATTTTCGGCATGGGAGAAAGCGATGAGGAGGCAGTGGACATAGCAATAGCGCTAAAACAGCTGGATGCGGATTCGATACCATGTAACTTCTTGAATGCGATTGACGGAACGCCACTTGAAGGCCGGAGTGAGCTTACACCTGCCAAATGTCTGAAACTTTTGGCTATGATGCGTTTTGTCAATCCAACGAAGGAGATTCGAGTTGCCGGTGGCAGAGAGGTCAACCTACGTTCCCTTCAAGTGATGGCTCTATATGCGGCAAACTCCATTTTTGTAGGCGATTATCTAACAACAGCTGGTCAGGAGCAGCATTGGGACTGGCAGATGATTGAAGATCTTGGGTTTGAGATTGAGGAGTGCGCGCTTTAACTTATCCAGTAAGATCTGGATGGAACCACACGGATCGAAAATCGACCCAACCGGAGGACCGTAGTGTTATTCCCTTCACGGAAGAGTGAAACTGTGTACTGCGCTTTTTATGGGTCAGAAACAGCACTGAGCGGGAATCCCGTACAATTTTCTAAAGATTTTTTAAAGTGCCCTCACGAATGTGGGTGTCTGGCTCACGGAGTATAGAGGAAATAATCTTCTTGGAGGTTTCTGTCATCTCCTCGCTCAGGCAAGTGCGGAAAATGCTCTTCTGTAAATACATTTCGATCTCACTCATTTCATCCTGACGCAGAACTATTTCATACATAAGAACATCCTGGGTACTTACATATGAGGGCCATGGCCTCCCGGAAAGCGATATGGTTCTGGGGGCCATTTTTTTGCTGATTAAAGAGTAATATGCTGCATCCGCTCATATGGACTTCAAGTTCATTCCATTCCGAAGGAGGACTTATCCCGGGTCCCTGACTTACTTGAACAACACTGCTGTTCGTGGTCATCAGCGGAGTCCAATCAAGTTTCCGTAAGGAGAAGTTCTCATGTTCCGGAAGTAGTAAAATTTCCACACGGTCGAGATTGGGTCTGCCTTTGAAATGAGTAGGAAAAGCTTCCAGAACACATATTTGTTCATCCAGCTGTACTAAACGAAAAGGACCGGTACCGATAGGTTTTCTTATAAAGGCTTCTTCATCTTGTTCAACGACATCCTGTGGCACAATCGAAGCTTCAGTGCTGCTCATAAAGTGGAGGAATAAGTAGTTCGATTCCTTCAAGTTGATTCTTACCGTTTTACGGTCAATAGCAATTACTGATTGTATACCTACTGACATCCAGCTTTGTTCATAACGTTCTGGATCATGACGCAGGCGATTTAATGTAAAAATAACGTCCTCCGCAGACAGCTCGCGACCATGATGAAACATTATGCCCTTCCTTAAATGAAACGTCCAGGTCTGGAATGTGGAGTCGCTCTCCCAAGCATGAGCGATGGAAGGGAGAATTTTATTATCTTCAGGATGATGTTCCACCAGCGTATCGAATAGGTGCTGGGCAATATGTTCGTCGAACACATAGAGCAGCCTAGCCGGATCAAGATGGTGGATGGGCAAGCAAACCGGAAATCGAAGTCTGTCCATGACCTGGTCGGAGATAATCTCGCGGGAGACACCCATGCCTGAGGACAACCACTCCATATATAACTCTTTAGTACTGGGCACATGGCTATATTTGTCTATCAGCTCAAACGCATGCTTAATTTGACCTTTAGAGGTTTGGGTTTTCGCTTCTTCCAGGAGTAGTTCATCCGATGATGTTGCAATGGTTAACAGGGAGAGATTACCTCGACCACGTCCAGCCTGCCACTCGATCCAGCCGAGTTGGGTAAGTTTCCGTATAATAACCTTGACGTTGCGCGGAGTGCAATACCATATATTTGCCAAATCTTGCGATGTAATGGGGAAAGGCACCCCGATTTTATGGTCTTTAAAAGCAAACGTCAGCTCAAGAAAGTGATGAATAGACACGGGTAACAACACCTCTGTTCTTAAGGTGAAATAGATAAAGGAAATTATACCCTTTTCACCCACTTTTGGATAGATACACTTGATCTACAAACGTTACTTCAGAGTGAAAAAAGAACGATAAGCAGCATAATCACCCTATGATATACGGCCAGTATTATGAGTTTAGGAACTCTGCTCAACGACTTGACATACGAATCATTACATCTTATATTATACCCGTGGGGGTAAGATGTTTGAATCATATGTAACCTATGCGCAGCACCTTCATGTTACAATAATTCATGTTATTGACACTTACCTGCATGCAGATCTTATTTTTTTAGCGTTTTTGCCTAATCAAGAGGTTATTAGGTGACCTTGGGGAGGAATCGGTTTTGTTTTTCGCATATATGATTGCAGCTATGCTGCTGGTTTACGCATATCGCCGGTGGGTTCCAATTCACGGACTGAAACAAATGAAGTGCAGCGAGCTCGCTCAGGCAAAAAAAGATCACCCGAATTTAAAGGTGCTCGATGTTCGGGACGTCTCTGAATATACTGCCTGTCATTTGAAGGAATCAGTTAACATCTCCCTTGGTAGGCTGCCCTTTGTATGGGATAAAGAATTGAGTCCGGAAGACGAGGTCATTATCGTAACCCCGAATCGGTCTGAGGGACTGCTCGCCGCACGTAAGCTCAAAAAAGTCGGGTTCAAATCGTTGTTTTACTTAACAGATGATTGCCATTCCTGTACATCAAGCCGGTAAATTTATAAGAGCCTGATCATCCTTAACAGGTTGTCAGGCTTTTTTAGGTATCAGCTTTTATTGGTTGACAATGATAATCTTTATCATTTAGAATGAAACTTAGTAGAATTATCCTAGGGGAGTGGGTATGCATGTTAATCGAAACTAAAACAATCATCGTCAAATCCGGCACGTCTCATCTTGTCGTGGAAAGATTTAGCGGACCAGGACCGATCGAGGAGATCGAAGGATTCATTGATCTGAGTGTCATGGTCAAAAATGCTCGCAGAGGCGACGAGACTGAAGAAGTTATCGTGATGATCCGTTGGGACTCTAAGGAAGCATGGAAGCGCTGGGAGACGAGTGAAGCGCATATTCAAGGCCACCGGAACAGTCGCGGCAAACCGACGCCTGATCATATTGTAAGCTCTTCACACGGGATGTATGAAGTTAAATCGTCTAAGGGTCCTAGACCTGTACAGGCTGCAAACTAACTTTAAATAAGTAAATTAGGATACCTATTAGAAAAAGGCTACGCAGGGATGAGTTTTCATAAACCCGTAGCTTTCTAAGGAGACCCCAGGCAGGCCACCCATGCATTTATCAATTGGTGGCCTGCTTGGTGTTTAGTGGTCTGGCATATTGAGTATTTGAAGAAACTCTCCTTGGTAATTTGGTGGCTCGACGCATGCTTTATCAAATGGGGGTTTCTTTTTGTCTTTGTTACAAATGTGGTCATACGCGTAGCGCCTCATACAAAACATCCCAGGTCAATGGACCTTTTGGGAACTTACCTTTTTTGGTTCGGACAAGCTTCTTGCTTACAGGTGACTAAAGTGGAAAAATAAAGGGGAACTTAAAGTTAGAAATAAACATTTTTATAAGGAGCTGTTCACTCAATGTATTATTTATACAGCCATAACGATCTTGATGGAGTGGGCTGTGGCATTATTGCAAAGTGCGCATTCGGAGACGAGGTTGATATCCGTTACAATTCCATCAGCGGACTGAACTTCCAGGTGGAAAGGTATTTGAACCGGGTACCCGTTCAGGGAAACCCAGACGATCTGCTGTTTATTACGGACCTTACAGTCAACAGCGAGCTGGAGCAGCGTTTAGATCGCTATGTAAAGGACGGTGGCCATGTCCGGTTGATTGATCATCATAAAACAGCAAATCATTTTAACGACTACCCTTGGGCTCAGGTCGATGTATATCACGCTGACGGACGGCTTTCCTCAGCTACATCATTGCTCTATGAATATTTGATCAAAAACGGAATGCTTTCGCGTACCGAATCGATGGATCAGTTCGTGGAATTGGTCCGGCTTTATGATACATGGGAATGGGAGTCCGAAAACAAGTTGCAAGCCAAGCGGTTGAACGACCTGTTCTTCATGGTATCCCTTGATGAGTTTGAGACTAAAATGGTGGATCGGCTTCGGAGTCAACAAAGCTTCACCTTCGATGAATTCGAGGAGAAAATCCTTGATATGGAGGAGAATAAAATCGAACGCTACATCCGCCGCAAAAGAAGGGAAATGATTCAGACCTTTATTGGCAGCGAGTGTGCCGGCATTGTGTATGCGGAATCATACCATTCCGAACTAGCCAGTGAGCTGGGGACAAGCCATCCACATTTGGATTACATAGCCATATTAAACATGGGCGGTCGAAAAATGAGTCTTCGAACAATTCACGAACATATTGATGTATCTGCTATTGCTATGCGCTATGGAGGAGGCGGCCATGCCAAGGCTTCCGGCTGCAATATTGGTGATGTGGTATTTCAATTATTTGTAGAAGAGCCGTTTGAACTCGAACCCATGAGAGCGGATGCTGCCCGTAATCAATTTAATATAAAAGGTTCAGAAACCGGTGTGCTGTATGAAAGTTGGGGTGATGATAAAATTTTCGTTTATCTATCACGGTCAGGGCAATGGGCGGTGGAGTGGAATGATGAACCGCTTGCCTTTCATTTTAAGACGTTTGAGGATGCCGAGCGGCATATCAAGCGTAACTATGGAGCCTGGCTTGCTAGAGATGAGATTTACGTCAGCATGCTGACTGATCATATGAGAAGAATCCGAACTGGTGCAATGCCTCTTGTCCTACCTGATTTTGATGGTGAAGCTACACTAGAAGATATTTAATATTTGAACCCTTCAGAAAATTCACACTTCCTACACAGATTCCACATATTTGTTGGGTAAGTTGATAACAGTCCAAAGATAGGACGAGACAAAGCAGAAGATCTGGAGGGATTTATCTATGAAAAAAGTGTTAGCTGCCGGTGCAACAGCTTTGTTTGCAGTAGGCATATTGGCAGGATGTCAGGATAATGACAACGCTCAGCCACCTTCTAATCCTTCTACTGGAAGCACAGCTGTCTCTCAGACGGAAGTGAGCACGCCATGGGTCGGTACCAAGAATACGACGCGGATTAACACATCCGATCCCGTAGAAGCAGCTGTATTGGCTTCCAAGACGCTCTGGACATCAACGAATGATAACAACAAGGCTGGGAGCGTTGTGCTTGTGGATTCAGAGAACTGGCAGATTGCGGCAGCCAGCGCCGATCTGATCCATCATCCGAGCAACGGACCGATTTTGTTTGTGAATAGGGATGGAATTCCGGAAGCTTCGCTTAATGAACTGAAACGATTAAATCCAAAAGGCTCTGCGAGCAACGATGGAGTTCAGGTAATTATTGTTGGCAAGGTTGCTGAGAAAGTGGAAGAGCAGCTCAAAGAGCTGAATTACAAAGTAGATAAAGTGGAAGGGGAAGAGCCTGCTGCTGTAGCTAAGGCTATAGACGCTTATTACGCCAAAGTAGCGGGGAGTACGCCGGAATCCGTCATTGTCGGATCGATGGACAGCCCTGAATATACACTGCCGGCTGTGAACTGGATTGCTCATATGCCTGAACCTCTGCTATACGTTAATAAGGACGAGGTGCCTAAAGAGACGATTGAGGCTCTGAATACTCGCGGCGGTAAAGCGAATATTTATTTGATTGGACCTGAATCTTCGATATCCAAAAAAGTTGAGGAAGAATTGAAGGCTTATGGAAAGGTTACGCGGATATCCGGAGAAGATCCATATGAGAATGCTGTGAATTTTTCCAAATTCAAGGATATTGAAACGGAATTCGGCTGGGGTATTGACAGTCCTGGACATAACTTCTCGTTCCTGCCTGCTGACTCTACCATGCTGAGTATTGCGGTCGCCCCATTCTCCCACTTGGGCAAGCATGCACCGCTTCTGTATACAGACAAGGACGGAATGCCGGAGTCTGTGATGAAATATGTAATGTCGATTCAGCCTAAATTCGAGAAGAGTCCTACAGAGGGGCCGTACAATCATGCATGGATCACAGGAGATGTAAATTCGATTTCTGACAAAGGTCAAAGCGAAATCGATGATATGCTTGAAATTGTTCCGTCTTCCGGTGGGGATGCTCATAGCGGACACTAATTCACATCAGTGTCACAGCATCCACACAAAAACCACATCATTTCTCTTTATGATGGGTTTATAAGGAGGCGATACATCATGAAGAACAAATTTCTCGCTGGAATAGGGGTTGCAGTTCTTACATTTGGACTCGGCACGATGGTATATGCCGATGTAAATGATCTGTCTTTTCAGGACATGCTGCCGTTTATGAAACAAATGCACCCGGGAGCTTCGGAGCAGCAGCTGAATGAAATGTATGAGAGCTGTCACGGGAACAACGGTGGCATGATGCGTAGCGGAGGACAAACCTCTCGTGATGCCGTAAATAGCGGCCACATGATGCGCGGTAACGGTGGCCCAATGATGTGGGACAGCGAAGCAGGCTCATTGCAAGATTCCTAAAGAACAGATGTCAAAATCCAGTCTGACACGTTGTGTGTTTTAGACTGGTTTTTTCTTTTAATTGAACCATAACCAGACGCTGCCAATCGAACTAACCGTCAACGTCAATTCCGGTAATCCGAATTTCGGACTTGAAAGAGTGTCTTCATGTTTTCAACATATTTTTGACTTATAATTAAGGGAATTATGATTATAGAGCAGGTGAAGCGCTAATGAAAATAAAAGTACTTGTAGTAGATGATGAGTGGAATATGCGCAATTTATTGCGGATTTATCTGATGAAGGAAGGTTTCGAGGTTAAGGAGGCGGCAACGGGCCATGAGGCACTGGTTTTGGCGATGCAGCATTCTTTTGATGTTATTCTTCTCGATGTGATGATGCCGGATACGGATGGATGGCAAGTATGCAAAAAAATTCGCGAACGCAGCCAAGTTCCAATTCTGATGTTGACCGCACGTTCGGAAACGAAGGACAAAGTTCATGGTCTGGGCATCGGTGCAGATGATTATCTAACTAAGCCGTTCGAATCCGAGGAGCTCATTGCAAGGTTGTATTCCCTAATCCGCCGGTATACGATATCGAAAATGAGTGTACCGCCTGAAGTGAAACTGCACTACCCCGAGCTGTCGATCCACCCTGAGGGGCGTGAAGTATTAATTCGTAATCAGCCCATAGATTTTACTCAAAAAGAATTCGATCTGCTACTTACGCTTGCACAAAACAATCATCGTGCCTATTCCCGAGAAGAGCTTGTTGAACGTCTGTGGGAGTATGATTATCATGGGGAATCGCGTGTCATTGATACGCATGTGAAAAATATCCGGGAAAAAGCGCACAAGGCTGGTCTGAGTTATAATCCGGTTCAAACGGTATGGGGGATTGGATATAAATTCCACCTGGCTGGTGAGCAGCATGATTCATAACCGAATCGGAACAAAGCTTGGTTTATGGATGATATCCTTGTTTTTGATTGTAATCCTTTTTCTAGGTGTGGCTATAGACCGTATGTTTACTAATTTTCACTACGCGGAAATGAGAAACAACTATAGTGAAATGACAGCGCACTTTGTTATGATGGCTGCATCGAAGGATCAATCATCCGAGCATTCTCTTGAAGCATTTGCGGATTTCTCTGACGTGAGTATATTCTTTATCAGCAATAAAGGAGATGTAACAGCACATTCAGGCTCGCATGATCCTTCGGATCATTCTTTCATTCGCGACAAAGATGTTCAAAAAATTTTCTCCGGGGAGACCGTGAACTTCAAACACACAGATCCAGACGGCAATCACTATCTTGTAACCGGTATGGCTATTCCACAGGATGACACCTATCGTATAAGCGACTCAGCTTTATATGTGCTGGCTTCAACGCAACATGTCGATAAGTCCATCGCAAATATACGCAATTTGCTTATTCTGTCAGGATTTGGAGCATTTCTACTTGCGCTGGGTTTCATTTGGATATCGGCTCAGGTATTATCCCGTCCATTACTGCAAATGCAGCAAGCAACCCGCAAAATTGCTGTGGGAGATTTGGAAACACGACTCACGATTAAGAGCAGGGACGAAATTGGCTTGCTTGCCGAGGCCATTAATGATCTAGCAAGGGATTTGCAGCGCTACCAGGATACAAGGCAAGAGTTCTTTGCAAATATATCTCATGAGCTGCGCACACCGATTACGTATTTGGAAGGCTACGCAAAAGTTGTAAAGGAGAAGTTATATACCTCAGAGGAAGAGAAGGACAAGTATCTTGATATCATTCAGGAGGAAGCTGTTCGTCTGCAGCGGCTGGTAAATGATTTGTTCGAGCTGGCTAAGATGGAAGAAGGAAAGATCAGCTTGACACTGGAGTGGATAGACCTTTCAGAGATCGCCCGAAGTGCGGTTCGTAAAATGGAATGGAGAGTTAAAGAGAAGGGTTTGAATTTACAAGCTAATTATGGCTCTCATATTCCATTGATCCGAGGTGACGGTCTACGTATGGAGCAGATTTTTATAAATATGTTGGATAATGCTGTGCGATATACGGAGTCTGGAGATGTTACAGTGTCACTGCACAATGATGATGCCAATCAAGTAACGATGACGATTGAAGATACAGGTATAGGAATACCTGAGGATGAGCTTCCGTTCTTATTCGACCGGTTCTACCGGGTGGAGAAGTCTCGCTCCCGCCAGTATGGCGGCACTGGATTGGGATTATCTATCGCTAAAAAACTGATTGATCTGCAAGGCGGCGAAATTCACGTAAGCAGCACAACAGGAGTTGGCACGAGATTCGACATATGTTTTCCTCTTTCGGGAAGTCAGGAGGAAGATTATGAGGAAGGTTGAGTGGATGCTCGCTGTGGCGCTAATGGCGGTTGGCCTGATGTGTCTCATGGTCTCTGCAACGTCAGACCCTGAAGGGTCACTCATGAATCTTGGTCCGATGCTGGTTCGTATTTGTTTGCTTATCGGTCTAGTCTTGATTGTTGTTGGTAGTATATATGTACTGATAAAATGGATACGAGAACGCTGAACATAAAATGCCCTCCTTGAGAAATCAAGGAGGGCATTTTTAGTGTTTTCAAGCTTCATGCAGGTTCGGTTTACGAGTATTAAGCGTACCAGCCCCACACAAAGATGAAGAGCGATCCAAAAATCGTAACCAATGCAACGAACAATGCATAGGCGATATTGATATACAGTGATTTTTTTTCGTCCGATTCCCCGATGTGCATGAACAAGACGAGCTGGAGGGATGCTTGCAGTATAGCTGTTACTGCAAGTATTCCCATTTTCACCGCATCCGGAAAATCCATAAGCACAACCAGTGCAAGGGCTGTAAGGACGAGAGAGGAAACATAACCTACTACATGCTTAATCGGAAACAGCTGTTTCATCATGTCACATCAGTCCTTTCAGGTAAACAAAGCTGAAGATAAAGATCCACACAACATCCAGGAAGTGCCAGTACAGCGAGAAGATAAATGATTTGTTAGCTGTACGATGATCCAAGCCATGCTTTTTCAACTGGATTAGAATAGCCGATCCCCACAAGAGGCCGAAGGCAACGTGCGCACCGTGAGTACCCAGAAGTACGAACAAGCTGGACAAGAAAGCACTTGTCGATAATGTAGCACCCTCATGAACGTAAGTGAAGAACTCGTATATTTCGATTCCAAGGAATCCAGCGCCGAGCAGCAGGGTGATGATCAAGAAGATCATCATCTGCTTTTTCAGACCAAGGCGCATACTGTGAACCGCAAGTCCAATTGTGAAGCTTGATGTTAGCAAGAGGAAGGTCTCGACCAAAACTGGACCAATCTCAAATATTTCAGCACCGCTCGGGCCAGACGCAAAGCGATTGACCAAAATCAAGTAGGTGGTAAACAGGGTTGCGAACAGTGCGATTTCAGCTCCGAGAAACAACCAGAATCCAAAAATCTTGTTGCTATTTTCCTCTGTTCCGTATTCAAGCGGCTGAGTGGCATCTATTTTCATACCGTATCACCCCGCAATTTGTTTTCTGTTTGAACAATCTCTTCTACCGGAATATAGTAACCGTTATCACGGTCGAAGGACATCGTAGCCAAAACTATGATGAGAGCTATACCGGAAATAATAGCTGGTGTCCACCAACTGAATACCAAGAAGAATCCGAAGAAGAAGAAGACTACACCGAGAATGAATGGTTTTCCTGAATTGCTCGGCATATGAATTTTCGTAATCTTTTCATCTGACAGTGGAACTTTATCCTGCTTGGCGAACCAGTAGGCATCACGTTTATTAACCTTTGGTGTAATAGCAAAGTTATATACTGGCACAGGACTATGCGTAGACCATTCCAACGAACGAGCATCCCATGGATCTCCGGTTTTGTCCCGAGGTTGATAACGTGTGCTCCAGTAAATGTTGTAGACGAGAAGAATGAAACCTATCGTCAAACCGATTGCACCGACCATCGAGATCATGCTCAGTGGTCCGAATCCTGTCTCAGCTGAATAGGTGTACATCCGGCGCGTCATACCTTTCAATCCCAGGAAGAACATCGGGAAGAAAGTTACGTTAAACGAAATGGCGATGAACCAAAAGGCGGCTTTACCAAGTCGCTCGTTCAGGCGGAAGCCGAACACTTTAGGGAACCAGTAATGGAAACCTGCGAGTACAGCAAACACGGCACCTGGTATGAGAGTGTAGTGGAAATGCGCCACCAAGAACATCGTGTTGTGATACTGATAGTCCGCGCTGGCCATCGCCAGCATGACACCTGTCACACCACCGATCGTAAAGACTGGAATAAAGGCCAGTGAATAAAGCATCGGTGTCGTAAAGGTTATTCGGCCCTTTCGCATCGTGAACAGCCAGTTGAAAATCTTGACTCCGGTCGGAACGGCAATAGCCATCGTTGTAATGGAGAAGAAACCGTTGACCATAGCGCCTTGACCCATGGTGTAGAAATGGTGAGCCCAGACAAGGAAAGACAAAGCGGAAATCACGGCCATACTGATAACCATCGATGTATAACCATAAAGATTTTTTTTCGAGAAGGCCGAAATAATCTCACTGTAAATACCGAAGGCAGGCAGAATAACAATATATACTTCAGGGTGACCCCATACCCAGAACAGGTTGGCCCACAGCATATCCATACCGCCGTTCGCCATCGTAAAGAACTGGGAACCGAAAAGTCGGTCAAACATCATCAGAAGCAGTGCAATCGTCAATACTGGGAATGCAAAGATAATGATGACACAAGTAATGAGAATGGACCAGGTAAACATCGGCATCTTCATCAGAGTCATGCCTGGTGCGCGCATTTTAAGAATGGTAACAATAAAGTTTACACCGGTAAGCAGTGTCCCGATCCCTGATATTTGAAGGGCGAGGGAGTAATAGTTCATACCTACACCCGGGCTGAATTCATTGCTGGCCAGAGGGAAATATGCGGTCCATCCTGCGTCAGGTGATCCTCCGATAACGAAGGCGAGATTAAGAAGCATAGCTCCTGCGAAGAACAACCAGAAGCTGATTGCATTTAGACGCGGAAAAGCAACGTCACGTGCGCCAATCTGCAGCGGGATGATTACGTTCATCAGACCAAAGATAAATGGCATAGCCATAAAGAGAATCATGATAAGGCCGTGTGTTGTAAATATTTCGTTATAGTGCTGTGCGTCCAAAATTTTCATATCAGGCATGGATGTTTGAGCACGCATCAAAAGTGCTTCAGCACCGCCACGGAACAGCATAAGTAATGCAGATATGATATACATTACACCTATTTTCTTATGATCTACTGTAGTTAGCCATTCCCGCCACAAATATCCCCATTTTTTGAAGTAGGTTAGACCTACGAGAATTGCGAGCGAGACGAGTACGATACTCACCATGGCGCCGTAGATTAATGGTTCACCGGTAACGAAAAATTCGTCCCATTTCATAAGGGCTTAACTCCTTTCTGGATGTCCGAAGTGCATTTCGTCTTATGGAGGAGCAGGTCCTCCATAACATTAATGTCCTTCATGGTTTGTTGAGCTATGTTCATCCGGGTTATCATTATGTTCACTGTCCGGATCGGAATGCTCTGTTCCGTCCTCCTGATGAGCTGCATTTCCGTGATGACCATGCTCAGCAGGTGGAGGGCTGAAAGTCAGGTGGTTATTCGAGAAAGACATTCTACCGACATGATCCGTTTCAAGCAGCTTGTTGAAATCGGCTTCGGTTAATTCAGGTGCAGTCTCCTTAACGTCTTTCACCCACTCATCAAACTCAGCAGGAGTCATTGCCAGTGTTTCGAATTCCATGTGTGCGAAACCTTCGCCGCTAAAGTTCGAGTTCTTACCAATGTAAGATCCAGGGACATCAGCAACCAGATTGAGTTTAGTTAACATGTCGCTCATGGCATACTTTTGTCCCGCCAGCTGAGGAATCCATAAGCTGGTGATCGGCCCGAAGGAATAATTCCGGAACTCAATCGGACGATTTGTCGGGATGTTCACATAGTTAACGGTCTCAATGCCTTCCTCCGGATAACTAAAGTGCCATTTCCAGTCCGAGGAAGAGGCGTAGATAACAAGAGGTTTCTGGTCCTCATAGCCCTCTGGAACGTTTTCAACGGCAACCGTGGTTTTCACAGTTACTACTGATAGAAAGGCTACAATAATAATAGGAATAGTAATCCAAGTTATCTCTAACCACTTGCTGCCCTCTTCATGTGGAGGCACATAACCTTCATTAGATTTCTTAGCCCGGTATTTCACTAGCATAAAGACAAATAAGACGTAAACTACAGCTAAAACTCCGAGCATCATGATTATGGATAATATGATGGTCTCGGATAGGGTCCTTGCAGCTGGTCCCTTAGGATCTAATACCGTAAGCGAGCTGCATCCCGATAAGAGCAAGGTTAAGCTCAGGAACAATGCAAATAACGGCCCTCTCTTTTTCATGTTGTACCCCTTTCCTTCCTACTCGTTCTTCAAGCGTTATTCATTCCTATTGCTATAGTAAGAAGTCCGTCAGCGCTTTGCAAAATGAATTTACTTGCTATATTTACATTTAATGGTTTAATAATGACGAAGTATGTAACATTGTGTGTTCAAATTGTTACAAACCGAACTGAATGTGAGACAGATCACTGTAATACTGCGGTTTACGGTGAGTTCATACTTTGTTCATACATTCGCGATAGTTACCAGATTTGTCACAATTTCAGAGCGGGAAAATCTCTTTAGTCCTTGCAGGACAAGACATTTAGCCAGTTATGTAATTGGAGGAACCGCAGGCAAAGTCTGGTGAAGCGTAATAAGATGCAAATTCATTTTTCTATAAGTATCTAGTTATTCTATTAATTCGTAATAGATCATAATCGTTGAGTCGTAATTAGAGGTATTTTTTTACTGCTGTTTGTAACTATTCCGGGACTAAGGACGTTATTAAAAGTAGCACTGATGGAAAATTAAATGAAGGGAAGATCGAGATGGAGGCATTACGCAGCCCAGGATTCGGCGGAGCTCCGGCATTTATTCCCATGTTTGCTGGCATTGTTGTGGTGGTCGTTGTTATCATCGTTCTTGCCAAAGGAGTTCAAGGCTTGATCACTTGGTCATCTAATAATGCAGCTGAAATGTTGAACAAGCCAAGTGAGATCGTCACTAAACGGACGGAAGTTTGGGGCGGATCTGGCGATTCAAGAGCATCAACAAGTTATTACATTACCTTTGAATTTGAAGATCATTCACGGCAGGAGTTTGAAGTGAAGGCCAAAAAATTCGGGATGCTTGTTGAGGGAGATATTGGTATACTTACATACCAAGGTACCAGATTTATAGATTACGCCCGCTATGATGAACCTGCTAAGGCAGTCGATTAAACTATTAAAAAATACATACCGGAGTGAAATTATGATTATATGGATCAACGGGGCTTTTGGATCGGGAAAAAGCCAGGCTTCTTACGAACTGAATCGAAGAATCCCCGACTCATTTTTGTACGATCCCGAGAATGCAGGTTATTTTATACGTAAAAATGTACCGGATGAATCTAAAGTAAGTGATTTTCAGCATTACCCCATGTGGAGAGAATTTAATTACTCAATGCTACGCTATTTAGATGAGACGTCGTCCCGAATCATAATCGTCCCTATGACGATTACGGATACTCAATACTTTGATGAGATTGTCGGCCGGTTAAGGCGCGAAGGTGTGACTATACATCATTACACGCTCTGTGCTTCAAGGGAAGTCTTACTCAAGCGGCTTAGAAGTCGGGGGGATGGGTCAGATAGCTGGCCAGCTCAGCAAATTGACCGGTGTATTCATGGTTTGTCTCATGAAGTGTTTGGACATAATTTAGACACTGATTCGATGAGCATTGATGCTGTTGTGGAGCAGATTGCCTCTATGTCTGCTATCGATCTTCTTCCAGATCACCGAACGGATACTAGAAAAAGATTGGACCGAATCCTGACGCAGATTAAACAGATTCGTTTATTCAATTGATGAGGGGGCTTAGAATAATGAGCTTGATACTGCTTGAGTTTCCTGAAAGTTTTGAAACGGACCGACTGCTTATTCGTGCCCCGTTATGGGGTGATGGTGTGGCTGTTAACGAAGCTGTCAGGGAGAGTGCGGAAGATCTGCGAAGGTGGCTTCCTTTTGCGAATAACATTCCCTCAGTGGAAGAATCGGAAGCTTTTGTTCGAAAAGCCAGATTGAATTTCCAGGAAAGAACGGATTTGGTACTGCATCTTTTTGATAAACAGACGGGCTCATTCGTGGGCAGCAGCGGTTTACACCGGATCGATTGGGAAGCACGTAAGTTTGAGATCGGGTACTGGATACGCAGCTCATGCTCTGGAAAGGGATTGATGACTGAAGCCGTGAACGGTATTACGGATTACGCTATCCGTGAACTAGAAGCTAATCGGGTTGAGATTCGGGTCGATTACAAAAATACTCGTAGTCAACATATAGCGGAAAGGACTGGTTTTTCGCTTGAAGGTATACATCGGAATTGGAAGAGGGATGGCAGCGGGGAACTTATGGATCTCATGATCTATGCTAAAGTTCGCGGACATGAGTACTAGAACTTCCATAAATCAATTAATAATAGAAAAGCTCCTGTTCAATAATTATCAGGCCTGAAATATTCGGTCGAACAATTATCGAATGGGAGTTTTTTTGTGTTCAATTTGCGATGAGAGTCATATTAAAAAAATATTTTTAATGCAGCTAAAAATGTTTACCTAATGAAAAAAACATGCTCCTGTATATGTGACTTTTTCTGCTGTTTAGGCTGATATTACGCATGTTATAAGGAGTTTCTTCTTTACTATCAGATCCTTGTGTAGGACGAATTAAGCAGGTTTTTAAAAGATATAACCTCTTGACAAATAACTATTTTGAAATTACTTTGGAATTAGAATATATTTTGCCTTAGGGAAAAATATTTGTTGTTGTCCATGTTTGTTTTATGAGGGCACACTATACAAAACTTCCCATACACATTAGGAGGAGAAGAGGGTGAAGAACAAGATGTATCAAAAAACAGCAAAGTTCATGAGTATTATGGTATTAGGGTTTTCACTTGTGCTCGCAGGATGTTCTGCTCGTCAGGAGAAGGCTAATGGGGAATCAGTGGACGGGAAGATCCAGATTGTAACGACCATTGCACAAATTGCGGAGCCGATTTCGGTTATCGGCGGTGACAAGGTGAGTGTGCAGAGTCTGATGGGTCCTGGTGTGGATCCGCATTTGTATAACGCAACACAAGGGGATATTCAGAAGCTTGAAGGCGGTGACGTCGTATTTTACTCCGGTCTGAATCTTGAAGGGAATATGACGGAAATCTTCGAGCAGATCGGTAAGAGCAGACCTGTTCTTGCTATCGGAGAAGTGATACCGAAAGATCAGTTGCTGACGGATGATGCCAAAGCGGTAGATCCGCACATCTGGTTCGATCTGGATTTGTGGAAACAGGCTCTGGATTCTGCCGTTGAAGAGCTTAAGATGTTTTCTCCGGATAACGCAGAATACTTTGAAAGTAACAAGATCAAATATTTCGAAGAGCTCGACGCACTGAGTAAAGAATCTAAGGATAAGCTGGCGCAGATCGAGAAAGACAAACGTGTTATTGTCACGGCACACGATGCTTTTGGTTATTTTGGAAGAATGCATGATATGAAAGTTGTTGGACTACAGGGACTGAGTACTGAGGATGAAATCGGGATCTCTGATATTGACGAGACCATTCAAATACTGCTCGAATACAGCATCCCAGCCGTATTTGTGGAAAGCAGCATAAATCCAAATTCGATAAAAGCGGTCATTGAAGGAGCGGCAAGTAAAGGGCTGAACGTTAAACTCGGCGGTGAACTGTTCTCGGATGCAATGGGGAAAGAGGGAACACCTGAAGGCACTTATATTGGAATGTATCGCCATAATGTGGACACGATTTATAAATCATTAACAGGAAAAGGTGAGTGATTATGTCTGTACTTAACGTTCAAGGATTAACGGCATCTTATCGTAAAAACAAAGTGCTGAACGATGTCACATTTGATGTTCAGCCGGGCTCACTGACCAGTATCGTAGGGCCGAATGGTGCGGGGAAATCTACGCTTCTAAAGGTCATGCTGGAGCTTCACCCGAAACTTTCAGGCACCGTCAGCTTCTTCGGTTCTACACTCAGTAAAACAAAGACACGTGTTGGATATGTTCCGCAGCGCGGGTCAGTAGATTGGGATTTCCCGACCAATGCACTGGATGTTGTCATGATGGGACTGTATGGTCAGGTCGGATGGCTGAAATGGCCTAAGCGCAGTCACAAAGAAAAAGCCATGGCATCACTTGAGCAGATGGGGATGGCAGACTATGCGGAGCGGCAGATCAGTCAGCTATCCGGGGGACAGCAGCAGCGGGTGTTTCTGGCTCGTGCTTTGGTACAGGAAGCGGATTTGTATTTCATGGATGAACCGCTGGCTGGCGTAGATGCGGCCACAGAACGTGCCATCATGACGACATTGAAGGAGCTAAAGATGTCAGGTAAAACGGTGATGGTTGTCCATCACGACCTCCAAACCGTAGAGGACTATTTCGATCATGTGCTGCTTCTAAACCGAGGTGTCGTGGCCCACGGCAAGACGGAGGACGTCTTTACAAAAGAAAATGTGTACAAAGCTTATGGCGGGGCACTGCGCTGGATGAAGGAGGCGTAAAGAATGGATACGCTTTTTTCACCGAATACACAATGGGTTCTCTTAAGTACATTGATTCTTGGGATGGCAGCGGGAGTTATTGGATGCCTCGCTTATTGGAAACGACAAAGCTTGATGAGTGATGCGTTATCACATGCGGCATTGCCTGGTGTTGTAATTGCCTTTGCACTCTCCGGAACGAAAAGTCTACCTGTTATGATCGCAGGGGCAGCCGTAAGTTCCTTGATCGGTGCTTTCATGATCCAATGGATCCGCTCCTCGTCCCGGATCAAGGAAGATACAGCCATGGGCATGATTCTGTCAGTGTTTTTCGGCTTTGGAATTATGCTGCTGACTATCGTTAACCGATCGGCCGGAGGTAACCAGAGTGGTCTGGACAGTTTTATTTTTGGCCAGGCGGCTTCCATGGTGCGTCAGGATGTCTACACCATGCTAATGCTAGCAGTGCTCGTCATGCTCGTTGTGTTCATCGCCTTCAAGGAATGGAAGCTGTTCTTGTTCGATCCTGATTTTGCCAAAGGATTGGGCTTGTCCGGCCGTCTTATGAACTCTGTCTACTTGGCCGTTCTTGTACTTGTAATCGTCATCGGCATTCAGGCGGTAGGCGTCATATTGATGTCGGCACTGCTAATCATTCCAGCTGTCAGCGCCCGCTACTGGACACACTCCTTTAAATGGATGGTTATCCTGTCGGCGATATTCGGCGGGGGAGCGGGAATGACGGGAACGATGATCAGCACGCTTGGCAAAGGATGGCCTACCGGGCCGTTCATCGTCGTCTCATCGTCTGTATTATTTGTTATATCGCTTGTGTTCGGCGCAGAGAAAGGGCTGTTGATTCAAGCCTTGCAGCTTCGCTCGCAGAAAAAGCAGCATGCTGGGCAAGCTCAAGTCTGGTCCAGACAGACCGTTTCGATTAAGGAGGCGGATTAAGATGAGTTATACAGCGTGGATATTACTTACCGCTTCTCTTGTCGGCTTATCCTGCGGTATTATCGGCGTATTTCTTATTTTGCGCCGAATGGCAATGATGGCGGATGCCATCAGCCATACGGTTTTGCTCGGCATCGTCACCGCTTTTCTGATCACCCGGGAGCTTAGGGGAACTCATATGCTGGTAGGAGCCATCATTGCAGGCTTGTTGACCGCCGTGCTTGTGCAGTGGTTTCACTCACGAGGTGTTCAGCAGGATGCCTCCATCGGAGTGGTGTTTACAACGATGTTTGCGGTTGGAGTCATTCTTATTGCCACCCAAGTTGGGAATGCCCACTTGGATGTGAAGCACGCGTTGATGGGTGAGATTACCTTTGTGCCGTGGAACAAAATCCAGATTCCTTGGCTTGGAGAAGTCCCTGAGGCGACATTTATTCTGTCCGTCGTATTGCTGGTAGTTATCTTGGTTATTCTCGCATTCTATAAGGAATGGAAGATCACTTCATTTGACCCTGCTCTAGCGGCAAGCATTGGTATACCCGTTGTTCTTATGCATTACGTGTTTATGTCACTTGTATCTGTGACAACCGTTGCTGCATTTGATGCGGTAGGCGCGATTATGGTCGTTGCTATGTTAATTACACCGGCTGCCGCTGCCTACTTATGGACTGATCGCATGTCGATCATGTTAGTGCTGAGTGCTACATTCGGTGTTGTATCGGCGGTCGCTGGGTACTACATTGCGGTATGGCTAGACACCTCCATCTCCGGATCAATGGCATTTGCTACCGGAATCGTGTTCCTGCTCAGTTTCCTTCTGTCGCCTAAACATGGAATACTGTCCCGTTATCTAAGACCGTATACAGTGTCAGATGCGTAGCTAGACAGGTCCTTGAACCTTGTGCTTGATACGAATGGATCGGTTCAATTGTGATTTTTCATTCACTGCACCTTGTTCTATTAATTTTTGGAGTCGAACCGATTCAACCTTATTTTTAAACTGTCCGGGTTGCAGTGATTGTATGATTTCACGTGTTCTGCGTCCTACTGCTATCCGGTATGACAATAATGCTTCAATGTCCATACATAAAACCGTAGAGCCTTAAGCTCTTCGGTTTTTGTGTGTGCTAAGCATTTGTGATTACAAATTATAACATTTTAGAGTCATTTTGATGATACAATAGAGAACAAATCCTGGGAATACAAAACGTTACACATGTGATAGCTCAGGTTACACTATTATAAGGTATGTGATCAGAATGGATTATAAATTATATCTTGCTGCCAAAGATGAAAAAGATATTTTTGCAAATTTAATGCAGTATTACTTTTACGACTTTTCGGAATTTATCGATATTGATGTGGAAGGCGACGGACAGTTCGATTACTACCCTCACCTGGATAGCTATTGGTCCGAAACAGCCATCCGTTTTCCTTATCTACTGAAGATAAACGGTAAATATGCTGGTTTTGCTCTTGTCAGACAAATTCAAACGGAGGAGAAGACGTATTTCTCCATGGCCGAGTTTTTTATCATGAAAAAATACCGCCGGTCTGGTGTTGGTAAACAGGTCGCCAAAGAGTTGTTTGATCTACATCCAGGAGCATGGGAAGTGTTCCAATTAGCAACGAATATACCTGCTCAGCGTTTCTGGACCAAGGTTATTTCGGAGTACACAAAAAGTGAATATCAAGAACACGATGATAACGGAAAGAAAACCCAAAAATTTATATCGGGAGAGGTTGGGTATGTATATTGAGACAGAGCGGCTTGTAATCCGCGATTTTATCAAGGAAGATTGGCAAGAAGTTCATGCTTATGCCTCCAACTTGAAGGTCGCGGAGTATATGATCTGGGGACCGAACACTGAGGAAGAGACACTGGAATATATCGATCGGGTGATAGCTATGCAGGAAGCTGTACCGCGTGTAGGATATGAGCTTGGCGTCTCTCTTAAGGAGAATGGAAAAATCATCGGCGGCTGCGGGTTACATATGGAAGGAAAGAATGCGGAGATTGGCTATTGTTTTCATCCGGATTACTGGGGCAAAGGATACGCATCGGAAACGGCTAAAGCCATGTTAACCTTAGGATTTCAAGAGTTGGGTGCTCATCGAATCTATGCAACCTGCCGGCCGGCAAACATCGGATCAGCCGGTGTAATGATCCGTAACGGCATGATTAAGGAAGGGCATTTACGGGAGCATATGTATCACAAGGGTAAATACCATGACTCATATCTATACTCGATATTAAAGGATGAGTTTGATAGGAGTCTTCTGGCAAGTGCTACTAATATCAAAGTAATTGAAAGGTAAGAACTAAATGAAACGAATAATAACTGAACAATACAATATTCAAAATATCCCTCTGTTTACGGTATATCCTGAAGGGCTGGAGGCTATGCCTGTAGTCATCTATCTTCACGGTTATTTTGGAACCCGAAAACAAGGTCTTGAGTTGGGTCACCGACTGGCAGAGCAAGGCATATACTTTATTTCTTTTGATGCAATGGATCATGGAGAACGACTGTCTATCAAGAAAATGGATGGTGCGAGACAGATCTATCCGGCGGATACCGGTCTGGATACGTGGCTGCATATGATTGAAGTGGTTCAACAGAGCTGCAAAGATATAAACCTTATTATTGAGAATCTTCACAATGATCCAAGAGCAGATACCAAGCGACTAGGTGTGACCGGCATGTCCATGGGTGGATACGCGACATACTCAATTTTAGCTCAGGATGATCGTGTGAAAGCAGCCGTCCCCATGATCGGATTACCTGCTTTTCTCAAACGCTTCGAAGATGTATGGCTTGAGACCTCAACCTATTCGAAATGGTCTGACGAACTGTGTAAATCACATGAAGAGACCTTGAAAATTATGAGAAATATAGCGGATATTGATCCGGAAAAACGAATTAAGAACTTTTATCCCAAGCCGCTCCTTATACTTGCAGGAGATCAGGACTTGGATCAGCCGAAAAAATACACCATTGATCTATATAGGGAGTTAAAAAGCGTATATGCACAGAAGTCTGATCAATTAAAGTTATCCGTTCATGATGGTGTAGGGCACTATGTATCTCAGAGTATGATGGAAGAAGCATGCCAATGGTTTATTAAGTATTTGTAATCTCAAGCTAACTGCTGATGAGATTTCTACATGTGAAATGAGATATGTTAGGAATTGGAGAACAAAACAATGGAAGATAAGCAGATCTTACTAAGTAAGAATGGCGTTACGATTTACGAAGATAGCTATGGCAAGGTGTATTTCTCCAAACAAAATCCGGAATCCGTTGTTATTCTGGCCAGAGATGGCAACCAGTTCATCTTGATCCGTCAATTCCGAAAAGCGGTAGACTGCCATATCGTACAGCTGCCGGGCGGAGGCGTAGAATCAGGAGAAGATTTGGAAGCGGCTGCACGACGTGAATTTTTAGAAGAAACAGGAATGCAGTGCGGCACTATGATCTATCTTGGAAAGCTGTTTCCCGCTTCTTGGAGATGCAATGAGATTGCCCATGTTTATTATACCGAAGAAGTGATTAGTGCCAAGGATCAGCAGCTTGAAGATTATGAGAATATCGCAGTTATACGCTTGGACGTTCAGGATTGTATCCGCCAGATTAAAGAGAATGAGATTCAAGACTCAGAGCTGATCTACGCGATATTGCAGTTGAAGTTACGAGGTTATTTGGAGGTTTAATTCGGAGTCTGCGAAGCTTACCGGTTATAAAAATGCTGGAAAAGTGGCCGTCTTTATCTACCGGATTTTGAATTTATAGATAGTTTGAGTTTCCTGCGGTAGAAGGCTGCCCTAGCTACAGTTTGACTGTAGTATGGGGCAGCCTTTTTAGATATATCAGAATTTCGAACTGTCGAATTGGTGAGTATAAAAGTTAGCATATGACGTACTCTATACATTGTAAACTTTTGACTCTTCGTGATTAGGTAGGTGAACGGTATTCTTGCGTAAAAAAATGGTTCGGATGGTGCTGCTGCTCTTTGTTTTAATCGCGGTCTTTGGATGCCAAAAGCAGGAAACGAAAACGAAAGAACAAGATCTAACCCAAGTGAAGTCGATTAACGGAGAACATGAAAAGAAAGTCATATTTCTGTTGGTTGATTCTTTAATGGCTCAAGCGATCGATAGAGGAATCGAACAAAATGAGCTTCCCACATTACGATATTTAATTGAACATGGTCAGTATTACAAGGACGTGGTTACCTCTTTTCCAACGATGTCCGTAACAATCGATAGCTCTCTGCTGACAGGAACTTATCCGGATGGTCATCATGTGCCGGGACTTGTATGGTATTCCTCGGACGATAAGAAAGTGATCAATTACGGAACTGGGCCGATTGAAGTGCTCAAACATGGAATCGATCCGGTTATGGTTGACGCATTAATTAACTTGAACGGCAAACACCTGAATCAGCAACAACCTACCATTTTCGAAGACTTGGCTCGACATGGACTGAAATCCGGTTCGATCAACGGTTTGATATACCGGGGAACTAAGGATCATACGCTGTCGATTCCACCGTGGATTCAAGGCCCTACTATCTTGCCAAAAGAAATCAAAGTGAAAGGACCAGATTATTTGGCCCTTGGTTCATTGACGAATCCACTAGAAGGCATTCAAAATCTGCCTGATGGTCTAACGCGTCGTATAGGCATAAACAATTCATATTCAGTGGAAACGTTAAAATATTTGATAAAAGCAAATAAATTGCCAGATTTTTTATATGTTTATCTACCTGATTTAGATCAGAAACTTCATAAAAAAGGTCCGTCTGATTTAAATGGAGTCAAAAAAGTGGACCAACAGCTTCACTCATTGTTGCAAACATTCGGTTCGCCGGAAGAAGCCTTAAGCAAAGCGATTTTTATTATCGCAGGGGATAGTGGAATGACCCAAATTCTACCTGCCCGAGATAACCCAGTTATCGATTTGCCTACCCTTTTCAAGGATTATCATGTTTTGCGACCAGGTGACACGGTAACGGACGAAACAGAGATCATCCTTGCCGTAAATGAAACGATGGCTTATGTATATAAGCTTAATACGGATAAATCGTTAAGAAGCATAGCTAACTTATTGAGTGCTGACCCACGCGTAGATATTGTTTCATGGAAAGAAAACAATTGGATTCACGCAGTTCAAGGAGAAACATCCAGAGAGGTCATGTTTAAAGGCAGTGGACAGCTACTTGATCCTTACCAACAAAAATGGACGATCGAACATGATCCGGATGTGCTGGATATAAAAATCGATACTGCGAATCATACGATAAACTATGGTCAGTACCCTGATGTATTGCAGAGATTATCTGGGGCTTTGAGTTCTCACTCGGGTGAATTTTTAGTTGTTACTGCAAAGCCAGGCTATGAATTGGCAGACAGAAGCTCTCCGACGCACATTGGCGGTGGAGGCCATGGGTCTATTCGTCAAGAAGAATCGTTGATTCCTCTTATCGTGTGCGGAACTGATCAAAAACCTCAATATTTGCGAATCGTTGATTTAAAATCATTTCTGCTTAAATTATTTTTCTGAAAAAGACTCGCGCTCGCTTTTATAGCGACGCAGAGTCTTTTTGTTTTAAAAGCTATACTGCGATTGTCTGAACCAAGCGAAAAATCAAGGGAACTGCCGTCTGATTGATGCAGTTAAGGCTATAGCAGAAAAGGAATCTGTACAAAAAGATCGAAATTCTGCATCGTCAACCACCAGTTTTTCGAAGATAGATGGTCCATTTCAGACCGGTTACTGGTCGGAAACTCTAGATTCTGACCCGTCAACCGCCAATTATTTAATGGCCGATGGTCCATTTCAAGCTGATTACCTAACGCAGACTCAAGAATCCACCCCGTCAACCGCCAATTTTTCGAAGATGGATAGTCCATTTAAATATAATGATCTGTTTCTATGGATTATAGGGTTGACTCTAATCATACTGGGCGCCGTTGTCTATGCCTTTCGTCCACGTGATGAGCGTACGATGATCCTGCAACAGTTGGGAAAATATAGTATGATAGAGCAGACACTAGCACGTCTTGTGCTGGTCACTTGTTTTCAAATTTTGGTCGATTTTCCGTTGTCACTGTTACTTATGGATCAAGGTGCTCATGTCTCCATGCTTCATTTTTACATCTGGAAAGCTGTAGTTATGCTCTTTTCCATCGGAATTATTGTAGAGGTTGGGAACGCATGTTCTTATACCGTAGAAATGTTGACTTCTCCGCAGTCCAATGACTTCTATATCATCCGGTGGTTTATGTTGTTTACTGCTGCTGTTGTATTATTCGTCTTCCTCTTGAGTCAGCGAAAGCGGGGGAATGAGTAGATGAAGCTGATCTCAATTGAATGTGATCATGTGACCGCGAACCGGGATGGGAACAGGGTTGTTGACGGTATAACGTTATCTATTTATCGAGGCATTACCTATCTAATCGGACCTAACGGCTCTGGCAAAAGTTTATTCATTCAGCTTCTGACAACTGTTGTTACTCCTGACCATGGTTCAGTGGTGTACTTTGAATGGCATACCAAACAAATGTTCTATAATCGTAAAATGACCAGTGACCAGTTATTTGCCTCACCGAAAGAAGGACAAAGCTCGGCAAACTATCCGGAGGCCAGAGACAAAGAGTCGGCTTACTCCAAGCGCTTATCGGTATCAGACCGTTCACCCATCATACAGCAGATTATTGAGTAAAAATACATAGGAGGTGCTTATATCGTTATGAGTAATCAACACGATGAAGTACTGAAACAAGCAAGACTTTTTGTAAGAAAAGAACTGGAGCATGACAGTAGCGGCCACGATTGGTGGCATATCGTCCGTGTAACCCGGACCGCCAAAATGCTCGCTATGACAGAAGGCGCAGATGAATACATATGCGAATTGTCTGCACTGCTGCACGATATTGCAGATGAGAAACTGAACGAATCGAAAGAAGCTGGAATGAATAAAGTGTTGAACTGGCTCATGCAGGCCGGCGTTGCATCAGATGTGCAGGAACATGTTCTGGATATTATCGCTACGATGTCGTTCGGTAACCGTGCAGGGGAGCCTCCGACGACACTGGAAGGCAGGATTGTTCAGGATGCGGACAGGCTGGATGCCTTGGGTGCTATCGGTATATCCCGCACATTTGCCTACTCCGGCTGGAAAGGTCAGGCCATTTATGATCCTGAGCTTAAACCCAGAGATAGCTTTACTCGGGAAGAATACCGCAGTGGTCGAAGTACGGCTATTAATCACTTCTATGAAAAGCTGTTAAAGCTAAAATCAATGATGAACACCGATGCCGCTAGGGTGCTGGCTGAGGATCGGCATGAACGAATGAAACAGTTTTTATGGTCGTTTGATTTGGAGTGGGGACTCGCTAATGAATCATACATAGAAGAGACCCTGAAATTTCGTGGCGAGCTTCAGCGGGTTCATATCGTCTTCGATGCATCTTCGTCAGGCTCCCTTCGAATGGCTCTTCGCGATCATCCAGGTGAGGTGCCTGTCATGCTGGAAGATAATCTGATGGTAGGACCTCTACCAGATGTTAGTGATCCTCAAGGAGCTGCAGATCGAATGAGCTGGTTCCGCGAGAGGTCCTCCGAGACAGAAGAGCGCGACGAGTTGATGGATACGCTTATGAAAGCAGCGTTCGCGTGGAAGTCTATGCCGGATCAGCTTGCCAAGTTTCCACTTGTCATTTGGGCAGGAGGTTCCGCTTCAGAGCAAACGGGTCTAAGAAGACTAATAGCTACTCTACCTCGGGAAGCTCATGTTTCTGTCATTCATACAACCGACGCCTTAAGTTCTGAGACGGTTCAATATTCTCATACAGGTGAAATTGTACATAGTAAACTAGCGTTGCTTTTGGGCAGTGAACAGGTTCTTACCTTGCGGGCCAAAGATGATCTGGCTCAAGATTGGTTTCGTTTGACGGCAGAACAAGGTACACTTCGGGTTCTTAAAGATAAGAAGCTGCAGACCGTACCCGAAAGTTATTTTGATCACAATATTTTGGAAGCCTCATTGGAGTTAGGTGCATTGGATGGTACCTTCAAAAAATCAGCCCGTATTATCGGACAAGTGATTGGGTATTCGGAGCAGCGGGTTTCGGATTCTTTCATCGAGTATCGAGTGCGCGAGCTCATTCATGATGGATTGCTGGATTATGAGGGGGAACTCACTGCCATGCGATATTACAGCATCTCTCTGAACGAGAAGGGAGTAAAAGCTGCAGGTGGTTCATCTAACCCTCGGTCCGCACAATATGCTATCCTCAAGTCTGCTCTGGAAGGTCTGGGCGAAACCCATTTTGAAGAAAAAACCATGGTAGATGAACTTCGGAAGCTTGTATATAATGAATCCGATCAAAATGTTGAGCAAGATGATCTTCGGGCTCAGCTTGCGGAAATCATTGATAGCTACCAGAATCATTTTGAGAAGCGGGTAGAGTTATTGGATGTTCTCGCAAATATGACTCAGCGATACAGCAACAACAAGAATGTACGAGATTGAGGAGATATTATGGAAGCGAAATTCCGGAAACTCATATTTGCAGGAACCATTTCATACACAATTTTAATTTTATTTTTTATGTTCTTTGCTTTTAATAGAATAGATCATGCTCATGAATACAGTGAATATGGATACACATTTATGCTTGTTCCAGAAGCAGTTCCGCTTCAATTTCCAAAACTAACTTTTTCATGGTTATACGACTTTGGAAATATTGCTGCTTTTATCCCTTTTGGAGTACTAATTCCCCTGTTGTATCGTATACGCTTTGGGAAGTTCATAACCTTCTTTATCTTAGCGATTCTCGTTCTGGAAACACTGCAAACTTTAACATATCTTGGTACCTTTGATGTAGATGATGTTATATCCAATACTTTAGGTGCAGTGATTGGCTATGTTACATATAGAGTTGGATTTTCTTCAAAAATTTCTTGTAAAAAGCTCTTTGTTTCGGCTCTATCTATTGTTATATTTCTAGTTGGAATAATGGTGATCTCTGAAACCATCAACTATGTTATAGAAAAAAGAGAAGGCCCTATTCATGCATTAACTGATGTGATAGAAATTACAGGAACTACGCCTATGACTGAGAACCTTCCAAGTTTCACCGTAGCAGGTAAGAGAATAGAGCCTAAAATGAACGTGTACAGCAGTGAAGGGGAATCAAACAAAAAATACGACTATATTCTAGGGAACAAAAAAGATGTCTGGCTTCATTTCAATTTCGGCATTCCCGACGCTGGAGACTTTAAGGGTGAAGTCAAAATAATCGTAGATGGGCAAGAAAGACTTCACTCAAACGAACAATATAGTCAAGAGGCAGAGGCTGTAGAGTGGCATTTTGACAAGGTAAGCCAAATTACAATTATAGTTTCCGGAAACGCTAAGGTGTGGGACGTTGAAATCAGTGAAATGAAACATTGGTGGGAGTGAAGAACAAACACGCAACGAATAGAAACCGCGATAATCGCGGCCAGGCTGTCAAGAAAGTCTCGACAGCCTTCTTTTATGTCTTTATCATTTAATGTGACACCGCGTTAATGTATAAAGTAGAGGTAACTATGTTTAGAAGATGGTGTCCCGCTCGTGACACGTCCCACTAAGTGTACTAATTTACGTCAAATTTGCGAAGTGATAAAAACAATGTCAATTAAGTAAGATTGTGGCTATAATCTGGACAGTAGTGCCACCATATTGGTATGCTTATGCTTGCTGCCCTATATCCATTGGATATGGAGCGAGTTTAATACATAAAATATATTTGAAGGAAGATTGATATGAACATCACAACCTGGCTGCTTGGGCTAATTATTTTTTTGAACATTGTATTTGCGTTCGTCGTTATTTTTCAGGAGAGAAGAGACGTCGGAGCAACCTGGGCATGGCTGCTGGTGCTGCTGTTAATCCCTATTGCCGGTTTTATGCTGTATTTATTCTTTGCCCAGAACTTCAGACGCAAGAAGTTGTTTTATTGGGACGACATTAAAAAAAGAGGTTTGGATCGGGGCTTGAAATCCCAAGTGTCACAGTTTCGATCGCAACAGTTTCAGTTCCGGAATTACTCTTCAGCTCTTTATAAAGATTTAATCACCATGAACCTGCTTAATAATCAAGCTGTGCTCAGTGAAGATAATCAGGTGAAGATTTATACGGATGGTAAGGAGAAGTTTGCAGCTTTGTTTAGAGATATCGAGGAGGCTACAGATTTTATCCATGTTCAGTACTATATTATTCAGAAGGACAATCTGGGCAGACAATTGATGGAGTTGTTGACCCAGAAGGCCAAAGAAGGCGTGAAAGTCCGTGTACTGTATGATGAGCTTGGTTCCAGACGGATCAATAAAAAGTTTCTTAAAGATCTTCGTGATGCCGGCGGACAAGCTGAAGCATTCTTCCCGTCCAAATTTCGTCTTATCAATATTCGTCTGAATTACCGGAATCACCGCAAGCTGGTCATTATCGATGGTAAAATCGGTTACGTGGGCGGGTTTAACGTAGGTGATGAATATCTCGGACTTGATCCTAAATTCGGCTATTGGCGGGATACACATCTTAGAATTGAAGGAACTGCCGTGTATTCAATACAGACCAGGTTCATACTGGATTGGAATCAGGCTTCCCATATTCACGATATTACTTACTTCCCAAGTCTGTTTCCTCATATTCCGGCCAAAGGCGATGTGGGCATTCAGATTGTAACCAGCGGACCCGAATCGGAGTACGAACATATCAAGAACGGCTATTTGAAAATGATCACCTCGGCTCGTAAGTCCATCTACATTCAAACACCATATTTTATTCCAGATGCAAGTGTCCTTGACGCCTTGAAAGTCGCTTCCTTGTCCGGGGTAGAAGTGAATATAATGATTCCGGATAAACCGGATCATATGTTTGTGTACTGGGCTACACTTTCTTATATTGGAGAACTGCTAAAGGCTGGCGCGAACGTCTATCTATACAGCAATGGATTTATCCACGCCAAAACATTAGTGGTCGACGAAGAAATCGCATCTGTGGGAACAGCCAATGTTGATTTCCGAAGCTTCAAACTCAATTTTGAGGTGAATGCTTTTGTATATGATGAAGGAATAGCCCAGCAGTTAAGTCATGAATTCAGGCAGGATATTTCCGTATCCACATTGTTAACGATGGAGAAATATTTGGAACGCTCGCGATGGATTCGGATAAAAGAGTCTATATCGCGTCTGTTGTCACCAATTTTGTAAGGAAGCAGCGCCGTATGATAATAACCAATTATCCCTTTTTTATTTGAATTGGAAAATACGAGATTAATGAATATGCTAAACCAATAGCGCCCCTGCGAGGGGCGTTTTTTGGTTAGAGACCACGAGGATACTCATGATAGAATAAGAGTGACGAAATTGACGAAAGCGGTGGAGAGATGCTTCTAACACAGCAACAAATGAACAATATAAGAGAACAATCGTTACGAATGGAGCAGGAAGGGATCGCATCCGAGGAAGTGCTTCAGCTCATTTACGATCATCGGTTGTTCCATCTGTTTGTGCCCAATGAACTGGAAGGACGAATGACTTCATTACCGGAAGCCGTACAGATCTTTCAGAATTGTTCACGCATTGACGGCAGTTTTGGATGGCTGGTCACGATCGGTGCCGGTGGAGGGTTTTTTGCATCATTTATGATCCCTGAAGTAAGTCAGAAGGTATATGCCCATCGAACAGCGGTCATTGCTGGCAGCGGTACTCCGTCCGGAACAGCACGCCGTGTAGAAGGTGGGTTCCTGGTTAAGGGGAGCTGGAAATATTGCAGTGGTTCCACCCATGCGACGGTGTTTACAGCGAATGCGGTGGTGGAATCGAATGGATCAAGTTGGGATACCAGATCAGGAGAGGATCAGGAGATTCGCTCTTTCATTCTTTTGCCGGAGCAAGTACAAATTGATCCTGACTGGAACGCATTTGGACTCAAAGCGACCTCTAGCCATCGTATTTCGGTTAGGGATATCTTCGTGCCTGATGACATGACGTTTGTTATAACTGAAACGAAGGCTTACGAGAATGAAATGATTTATAAGTATCCATTCCTGCCTTTTGCACAAGCATCTTTTGCAGCCGTTACGCTAGGGATTGCACAGCATTTCCTGGAATCAGCTCAAGAGTTATTGAAGCAAAAGACAGATCATCCATACGTTCTAAGTAGATTGAATGAACAGCAAGAGGCTTTACGGCAGAGTGAAATTGTCTTTCACGAAAGTATCGTTAAGTCCTGGAATGACCTGCTGCAGGATGGACAACTCTCTCCGAAAACGGAAGAATGGGTGTCTGGACAATGCGTTTCTACGGCGAAAGTGTCGTTAAGATGCGGACAAGAGTTGTTTCCGCTGCTCGGCTTGTCGGCTGCTATGGAGAACAGTACAATCAATCGAACCTGGAGAGATCTGCAGACCGCTTGTCAGCATGCACTGCTCAGAAGTTATTAAGCGTAAGGATACAGATTTTAGAGTCGAAGTATGACCAGACGTAAAATTTCCGGTTATATCATGCTAAAAAATGATAAAGAAGCTATGGCCTTAAGTATAAGGCATGGCTTCTTTTTATTTAAGCCCTCTGTAATTGTAAGTGTTGGGGTATAAAGGAACATAGTAAATATTTGTATTCTATTCCATTTAGCCAAGGTATAATGAAATACGCCTTTATTTTGTGACTTGTAAACGATTTTTTCGCCATGGAAGGAAGTGTTTATTTGAGAGAAGAACCCAAGCATGATCTCAACAAGAAAGATAAAAGTCTTGGTATGTACCGGGATATGCTTGTTCGCTATGTATTACCGCAGCGGAAGCTGTTAACTGGCTTAACCGTGCTCCTATTCTTATCAATAGGATTGCAGCTCGTCAACCCTCAGATTATCCGCTACTTCATTGATACGGCACAAGGGGAAGGAAGTCTGATTCCCCTTTATTATGCAGCAGGCTTGTTCATCGCATTCTCCGTTCTTCAGCAAGGAATCTCTGTAGCAGCTGCTTACTTTAGCGAGAACTTGGGTTGGAAAACAACCAACAAACTCCGCTCAGAACTCGTGGAGCACTGCCTCTCTCTGGATATGAGTTTCCATAAAACACAAACCTCCGGCTCTCTGATTGAAAGAGTGGATGGAGACGTTAATGCACTGGCCAACTTCTTCTCTAGCTTCATCATTCATCTGTTCGGAAATATGATGCTCATGATCGGTATACTTGTATTGCTGTTTCGGGAAAATGTGTGGATCGGGCTTGTCATGACCGTATTTGTCATTGGCAGCGTGTATGTTATTCAATACATTCGTCGTTTTGCCATTCCGGTCTGGAAGCAGTGGAGACAACTGAACGCTGACTTTTACGGCTTTATTGGTGAGCATTTGGAAGGGACGGAGGACATTCGGGCTAACGGTGCAGCCGGATATGTCATGAATCGCTTTTATGAAATGTCACGCCGTATGTTGCCGGTACGGGTAAGGGCTTTTCTCGGTTTTTTCATGATGTGGAGTACAACGATTCTTGTGTTCGCTTTAGGTAATGCAGCGGCCTTTATCGTATGCGCCATCCTGTGGAAAAATGGACAGAGCGGCCTGACGATCGGATCCGTTTATCTTGTCTTTTATTACACGGAGCTGCTCGCCAAGCCAATTGAGAAGATCCGTACCCAGCTCGAGGATCTGCAGAAAGCCGATGCCAGTCTGCTGCGCGTTCGGGACCTGCTGGCCATCCAGCCGATGATTAAAGATGGACCGGGGGCGCCACTTCCTGATGGGCCGCTGTCTGTGAAGTTCCGCGGTCTTACGTTCTCGTACGAGGAAGATGGACTGACAACGCTTGATGATTTGGACTTTTCTCTAGAACCGGGACAGACATTGGGACTATTGGGTCGTACTGGCAGCGGAAAAACGACGATTGCTCGCCTTTTACTGCGCTTTTATGATCCACAATGGGGAAGTATTGAGCTCGCGGGTACGGATATCCGCAGCTGTAAGCTTCACGAGCTAAGACGAAAAGTAGCGATGGTAACACAGAACATCGAAATTTTAGAAGGTTCTGTACGGGACAATCTGACATTGTTTGATAATGGGATACCGGACAAACAGATTGTAGAAGTGCTGAATCAGTTAGGACTTGGAGATTGGTACAATGCTCTCCCTGAAGGACTGGATACAGGATTGGCATCAGGAGGCGGTAGCCTTTCGGCAGGCGAAGCACAGCTTCTAGCTTTTGCACGGGTATTCCTGACCGAACCGGGACTTGTTATTCTTGATGAAGCTTCTTCGCGTTTGGACCCATTGACGGAATCCCGGATTGAGGAAGCAATAACACGTTTGCTGCGAGAGAAGACGTGTATTATAATCGCGCACCGTCTGGCTACGGTGCAGCGAGCGGATCGTATTCTTATTCTTGAGAATGGGCGGACCATAGAGAGCGGTGATCGCGAGAAACTGGCTGCCGATCCGGAATCCAGGTTCAGCCGGATGATTTCTGTTGGAATGGAGGAGGTGCTGGCGTGAAAACAAGACATTTTTTCTGGCGGCTTATTATGTACCGGCCCGGCTTGTATTTGTTGAATCTTCTGGCCTGGTCGCTGATTCATATGGCGCCTCTCATTCCTGGACTGCTTACGAAAGCTTTTTTTGATCATTTGGAAGGTACTTATACTTTGTCTTATGGCGTGTGGGGCATCGCAGCTTTGTTGGTCGGTGCGGCATTGGGACGTATTGCTTTGATATATGGGGGCTTCATAACGGATGTACATTTCCGTTTTCGCGTTAGTACCCTGGTTAGGCGGAATATGCTCGCTCATGTGCTTAAGGAACCAGGTGCACGGGCCATACCATGCTCTCCAGGTGAGGCTATCAGCAACTTTCGGGATGATGTGGAACAGGCGGAGGAGGCCACAAGTTGGTCCGTTGATACGCTTGGGCTCATTGGGTTTGTCGTAGTAGCAAGCTGGATCTTGATTTCCATAGATCTACAGCTGACGGTGCTGGTATTCGTACCGTTGATTCTCGTTGTGACAGCGGCTCAGATTGCGACCACTCGAATTCAGAAATACCGGGCTGCAAGCCGGGAATCCACCGCCAAGGTAACAGGAGCCATCAGCGAAATGTTCGCCAACGTGCAAGCCATTCAAGTCGCAGGGGCGGAGAAACGCGTTGTCGACCGATTTGTTAAGCTTAGCGAGAATCGCCGCCAGTCGATGGTCAAAGATAAACTTCTCACGGAGACGCTTTCGTCTATTTTTACGAATTCCGTTAATCTGGGTACCGGTCTGATTCTGGTATTAGCCGGTTATAAAATGCGCAGCGGCGGCTTTACTGTAGGTGACTTGTCTCTGTTCGTGTATTATTTAACTTTCGTCACGCAGCTTATTTCAAATGTAGGTAACTTTATGACCCATTACAAACAATTAGGGATAAGCTTTGAGCGTATTAAATCGATGTTAAGCGGTACACCGGCATCACTGCTTACGGTAGCCAACTACATCGGTATCGGGCGTCCAAAGCATCCAGCAAATAATAGTTCTTCCGACATATTAGAAGAAACTCCGGCGATTTTGGTCGCGGAGGACGGCCTTCTTACTCCGTCCATCCAAGCTCCTATGCTTAAGGTGCTGGAGGCACGCAGCTTGTCCTATCGTTATCCGGAAACAGGCCGTGGAATCCAGAACATTGATCTAACACTGAAACGAGGTTCTTTCACGGTAATTACCGGCATGATTGGCAGTGGTAAAACAACGCTCGTGCGCACACTGCTCGGACTTCTTCCGGCTGAAACGGGTGAGATCCGCTGGAATGGGAAAAGAATTGAGTCCCCGGCAGATTTTTTCATACCGCCGCAAAGCGCCTATACTGCACAAATCCCGCGGCTATACAGTGATAAGCTTCGTAACAACATTCTTCTGGGAGTAACGGAGCAGCCAGGCAGTTTAGAGCGGGCGCTGCATTCAGCCGTCATGGAAGAGGATATCATTCATCTTCAGAACGGTTTGGATACGATCGTTGGGCCTCGAGGTGTAAAGCTATCTGGAGGTCAGGCCCAGCGAACAGCTGCCGCCCGTATGCTAGTGCGCGATGCACAGCTGTATGTATTCGATGATCTGTCGAGCGCATTGGATGTTGATACAGAACGCAAACTATGGGAGCGGCTGTTCCGCGAACGGGGCGGAGTAACCTGCCTAGTTGTATCTCACCGTAAAGCGGCACTTTCCCACGCTGACCATATCATTGTTCTTGCAGGCGGAGAGATCGAAGCAGAGGGTACGGCTGAGGAGCTCCTTGTATCAAGCGAAAGCTTCTGCCAGCTATGGTACGGAGAAGAAGCGGGCTGACGATTAGATAATAGAAACATTTGAATGTATAACCCAAAGCAATAAACATGAGATATAGTAACCAATCATACGGTTTGAGGAGGATTAACATGTTAGCTGTCATACAAAAAGCTAAAGAAGGATATGTTGCTACATTCGAGCGTAATCTGAACCATTCGGATGAAAAGGTCTGGGCTATGTTAACAGAAAATGAAAAGCTGAGGCAATGGTTTCCCGAACTTCGGGTTGAAGATCTCCGTAAAGGAGGAGCTATTAAGTTTGACATGCAGGATGGTACGTTTGAGGAAATGGAAATCCTGGAGTTTAAGCATCTTTCTGTATTGGAATATACTTGGGGACATGATCGCGTACGTTTTGAACTTTATCCAACGATGACAGGATGTAATTTCAGCTTAATTGAAGAGATCAGTCAAATCACGGATCATACCCGAAAGGATCTTGCTGGTTGGCATGTATGCTTGGATGTTATCAGCGCTTTACTGGATGGTACAACTCTAGAATCACGCGAAAACGAATGGAAACGATGGTATGAGGAATATACGCAACTTATAGAGAGATTTAGTCAAGATTAGCAGACAATGATCTACGCTGGAGTATAATTAAAGCCATAGCTGATCCCAAGGGATATCAGCTATGGCTTTTTAGGTAACTTCATCATTCCTACAAACTCAATATTGACTTTTACGGTGACGAAATCCAACGAATTTTCATCGAGCAGGTCATCACTTGATTGTTGCAGCTGCTTCCAGATTCCAGTCTTTTGTTTAAACAAAAGATGCTCCAAGCTGTATACGTCCGATTTTATTTTTAATCCATTGTTATAAGTATCTAATATTTCTTGTTTTATCACTTCAGCTGCCAATTTTTCGATTTCGGTCTCCGTTATTTCTGTCAGGGCCTCAGTTACATTTGCTCTTGATTCGATGTGAACTTGGTATCTAGGAACGCCGTGCACCATTTTTAATGATCTACGAATCTTCGGGTCTTCTAGGTACACAAAAGCGGCATGTACTCCGTCTTTTTTTACGTTAATTGAAGAACGACGCGTTTCCTCTTGCAACCAACGTAGCCCCGATAGTTCGTTATTTTTAAGCAATCCGTTGTACTTGCCTTCGGAGGACAAGGCATAGGCGCCATCAATAATTAGTTTTGGATCATTTTTTTTATTTAATTTCCATGTTGATGAATCAATGGTCAAATTGGGAAGCAATGCTGTGGTAGCCGGTTCAGTTAGTTGTGCGACAAAATCAAAATATCGAACGGGAACGATGTAAGACTTTTGTTTATATTCCTGCAATGGCTCGTGTAACAATGTTTTCAAGGGGGAAAGGTTAAAAAATGCCGTCGTCGTTAATAGTCGTTCGATCGATTCTTTTGTTCCAAATACCCATGGAGTCCAGCGAACTTCCTGATAGCGGTTGAGCGTGTCGGTGTTTTTAACAATATCTGTTTTTAAGTAATTTTCACTCATGATAATACATGAGATGTGGCTCCAAACGGTTCGTTCCTGTGCTGAGTTAAATACTTGGCTTATAGCCATATTTAACGTTTTTCCGGTAGTCTTTCCAGTCCATACTTGAGCAGGCTTATCCGATTTTCCGGTTTCAGCCTTTGCAACATATGAGAAATCAAGCATTTGAGTATATATGATGAAGTTCCCATCCTCATAATCTATACCCAAAGCGGTTATGTAATTCACGTCTTGGATTTCTTTGATATCCCAGCATCCAGAAAGCAAGTTCAGGAGAAGCAACGCAACGGTTATTTTTATTAATCTAAGGTAAACTCTCATTTTATCCCGTTTCCTCTTCTTGTGATGTGTTGTCTATGGTGTTAAGAATCTCTGGTCTTTTTCTCTTGAAAACCCATGGCTTGGCAAGAAAGGCCGACATCAGATCTCTCCAAGTCAGCGGGGAATAAGGAGCCAGATAAGGGAGACCGAAGGACTCTAAAACGGATAGATAAGCTAAGATGCTCATCATACCAATAAAGAAGCCTAACATACCGAAAATGGAGGAACAAAGGAGTATATATATTCGGATGATGCTGACAGTCCCGCTCAACGTTTGGTTTACTAATGTAAAAGTGGCGACGGCCGTTGTGGCTGAAACAACGAGCATCGTGGGGGAAGTAAGACCAGCACGAATCGCAGCATCACCAATGATCAACCCGCCCAGTACGGCGATTGTTTGACCGACTGCCTTAGGAAGACGAACGCCTGCTTCCCTGAATAGCTCGAACATGCCAAGCATTAATATAAGTTCTACTGGCGTAGAAAACGGAAGTCCATATCTTGAATTAGCAACTGTTGCAAGAAGTGGGAATGGAAGCTGGTCCATATTATATGCAGTTAAGGCGATCCAAAAGCCTGGCAAAAAAATAGCTATGGACAAACCAAGAAGCCGAAGCAATCGTTCGAAAATATTAATATGGTAAGGGAAATAAGTGTCTTCCGGCGACTTTAATATCGAAAGCAAATTACAAGGAGCGATCAATGCCATCGGAGACCCGTCCACCATAATAACAAAGCGCCCTAACAACAAAACCTCGCTGCAAAAATCTGGTCTCCCAATATAGTCAAACAGAGGAAATATAGATAGTGTAGAATCAGCTATTCCTTCTTCCAGCTGTCCCGAGCTTATCAATGCATCGACTTTAAGATTATTCAATCGTTTCTTAGCTTCTTCAATGACTTCCGGACGAGCAATATCCGAAATATAAAGTAAAGATACTCTGGTTTGACTTCGTTCGCCGATAATAAATTGTTCATTATGCAAGGACGCCGTTCGCAGCCTTTTACGAATTAATGCTACATTCGTGTTTAAATCTTCTGTAAATCCATCCCTGGCACCTTTGATAGCAACTTCTGTATTCGATTCTTGGGGCATCCTTTTAGGGACTTGAGCAATATCAATGGAATAAAAGCATTTTTGTTCAGGGAAAAATGCAATCAGGTGTCCAGTAAACAGAAGCTTCACGGCATCTGAATGCTGCTTCATCGGTTTCCATGTCATTGATTTATCGAGTTCGTAAGCGAGCTCTTCCCAATTCGAGAAAGTTTCCAGCATCCATTCCAAATTAGGTAGTACATGCTGGAACATTACAGTGGAATTGATCATTCCCTCACTGTGCAGAATTAATGTTGAAATTCCCCGATCTTGCTTGGTCGGGAAATCTGTGATGATGACATCGGAAGAATCTGCGAATAAAGCGCGCAAAGATTCTTCATTCAGTGTTTCAGTAACAGAATCATTGTTGACAGCGGTCCCGTTTTGTTTGGATTTTTTACGAAACATCTGATTTCGGGGTTTGTTATTCATCGTCTAATCACCTTTTGTCTTGACTTTAATTGTAGTGGATAACGCGATGACTAAAGTGAATGTCGTTAAAAATATAAGGGAAACGGAAGAGTATTTTCCCAATACGTACATTTCAAGCTCATGATCGACACTTGGGATTGATGATACGCCGCTTAAGAGAGCACCTAATAACAATAAGAAGAGAAGTCGCCGTTTTGGTTTTTTAAATGGAATGCTGCCGGAGATAATGAATAAGAAGAGGGAGATCCGTATTAATGCACCGGACATCCACTGGTACAAAGCTAAGAAGTCGACATGGGTAAAATATTTTGTTATCGTGACCAGCAGCCACTGTTCATACGCCGGATATCGGGATTGCGACGCAATGGTCGGACCAAAATTAGCTATAGCCCCCATAAGTGGTCCGATGGTAAGACCGCCCAGCAGAACAGACAAAATAACAATGGATAAGTAACTAAGTTTGCGAGACATATGTTGTTGAATAAAGATTAAGATAATGATCTCCATAAAACCACCGAAGCCAATTGCCATGCTTTTTAACATAGGCCTGTAGCCGTCAACAAAGAGGGGGGTTAATAAGGAGTAATCTTTGTATTGGAGATTTACTACAGCTACAAAATGGCCTAGAATCCATACGAACGGGATCAGGATACCAGAAATGATCGCAATAGATCGTATTCCTTTATAGGCAACATAGACACACAGGAGAATGATAACAATCGATACAATCGATTTAGGTGTTCGCGGCAAGTAAGATACTTTAAGCCATGTCGTTGTTTCCCTCAACATGACAAGTGCCATGAGAAAGAAATAAACGGTAGTAACAATGATGAAAATCCACGTCAGCACAGAGCCAAAGCGCTCCTTAAACCAGGAAAATATGGGCTGTTGATTTGTCCGCTTCATTATAAAGTAAATGATATATACCCAAGCTATATGTAAAACCATCGACATTAAAACACCGAACCACGCATCACGACCAGCGGTTTGAAGCAAAATAGGAATCATAATGACGTGGTTGGTAATTCCTAGGACTAGAAGCATTATGAAGAAAATACCTAATACGGATATTTGTTTGGTGTTGGTCATTGTGGTTATCTCCAGGTGCTAATTTGATACTGAGAGTATTCTCCACTTGCTATTTTTTATGTATGAGGATGCTATATGTGGGATTAGATAAAACAGATCGGCAGACCTAATCATAATAAGTAAGCGTATACTATTTACACCTATAAGAAGTCCTTTATAATGGAGTTATTAACGAACAAGGAGGCAATATACATGAAAAACATGACGGATCAAACCATACAAACATATAAGGGTGGAACACTTTTTTAGTTTGTAAACGGTGAGCCCCCTTATATGTGTTTTTAAATAAACACATAAAGGGGTATGACATGCATTTTCCAGTAAAAAAATTCTTCTCATATTACAAACCGTATTTATCGTTGTTTCTTACGATATTGGCCTGCGCTTTTATCGTATCTATTGCAACTTTGGTATTTCCGCTACTCGTTCGGTATATTACGAAAGATGTTCTGGAAGGAGACTTGTCCACTGCCCTAAATGAAGTGTATTGGATTGGTGGGCTGATGCTTGTATTAGTTACGATTCAGAATATCGGGAATTACTTTGTGGACTACAAAGGTCATGAAGTTGGTGCGCGTATGGAAAGGGATATGCGTAGCGAACTATTCGAGCACATGCAAAAGCTTTCCTTTGGCTTTTACGATAAGGAAAAGACAGGGCAACTTATGTCTCGAATTACAAATGACTTGCTCTTACTTTCCGAGCTTTATCATCACGGTCCAGAAGACTATGTCAAATATCTCGTCCGCTTTATTGGAGCATTTATCGTTCTGTTCTCAATTAACGCACCGTTAACGATAGCTGTATTCTGCTTTTTACCATTATTAGGTCTATTTTCGTTGTACTTCAATAAGATGCTGAATAAGGCGTTAAGAAGAAGCAAAGAGCGAATAGGGGACGTCAACGCTCAGGTTGAGGATAGTTTATCGGGAATCCGCGTAGTTAAATCGTTTGCTAACGAGCACGTAGAGATTGAGAAGTTTAACTTAGCCAATAATCGTTTCCTTGATAGTCGAAAGAATACGTACAAGGCTGAAGCGCTCTTTTACAATAGTTTTGAAACCATTATCCAACTGATTACGATCACGGTGATCATCTTTGGTAGTGCCAATATCGTCAACAGTACTTTAGATTTAGCGGATTTGATTACTTTTTTACTGTATATCAACTTTATGATAGAGCCAATTCAACGATTGACTCATATGAGCACGCAGCTTCAAGAAGGAATCACTGGCTTTCAGCGGTTTATGGAAATCATGAATCTGAAGCCGGCTATCGAAAATAAACCGAATGCCAAAACCTTGTCAAAAGTGCATGGTGAAATTGAATTCAAACAAGTTTCCTTCCGTTATGAAGAGCATCTGGACAATGTCTTATATAATCTATCGCTTCATGTACAACCAGGAGAGTACATTGCCTTAGTAGGTCCGTCTGGTGCGGGAAAAACTACATTATGCTCGCTCATACCTCGCTTTTATGATGTGACAGATGGGGACGTGTTACTAGATGGGATCAGTGTCCGTGATATCAACCTGCAGTCATTACGAAAAACAATAGGTATTGTACAGCAAGATGTTTATCTTTTTGCGGGAACGGTGATAGAAAATATCCGCTACGGAAATCCATCAGCCAGTGATGAAGTTGTTATTGCGGCAGCCAAGCATGCCAATGCCCATGACTTTATTATGAGCTTGCCAAACGGCTACCACTCCGAGATCGGACAACGAGGCGTCAAACTTTCTGGTGGTCAAAAGCAGCGACTAAGTATCGCTCGCGTATTTTTAAAGAATCCACCCGTTCTCATATTAGATGAAGCAACGAGCGCATTAGATAACGAGAGTGAAAGTATCATCAAGGAATCACTAGAATCTTTAGCAAAAGGGCGTACAACTATCGTCATTGCCCATCGCCTTTCTACGATCCGTAATGCAGAGCGAATTATCGTATTAACGGAGGACGGTATTGTAGAACAAGGTCCGCATGATGCGTTACTTGCACGGGATGGAGCGTATGCACACTTGTACTCCAAGCAGTTTGAATTTCAAGTATAGTCTTTTAAAACAAAAATCGGCTTATCTCCTTAACGTAGGAGGGAAGCCGATTTGTTTTTTCTGCTATCTTCGGCAAGAAGCTATCCGAATAGATGTAAATCCCAAACTAAAGAATATTTACCTGTTTTTGGGGGGAACATATAATTTAGCTATCATATGATGACAAGGAGGCAGGGTTATGGGCTTTTTTAAAACAATGTTTAATAACAATCGAAGAAAAAGCAAACCTATGTCGAAAAAGTCCGCGTTATCACCCCAACCGGTATTTCCAACAGTGCAGGAGAATATTCAATATTTGAAAGATGCGCTGTTTCATACAGATGATTTAGCACGCGAAACGGTATCAATTCCAGGACATACGAGCGAGTTCCTCTTTATGTACACCATGTGTGACCAGAGTAAAATTCGTGAGGAAATAATAAAACCGATTTTGCAAAGAAGAGATGGAGATTTAGAAGAAATATTAATTGCGATGCGTGCCGACAAGCATGGTGATCTTGAGAAAGTGATTGATTTATTAGTTAATGGATATGCAGTGCTATTTATTGAGGGTATGGAAGAATGCTTTGTTATTGAGGTGAGATCGAGTCATGTTCGAAGTATCACCGAACCGAACAACGAGAAAGTTGTGGAGGGCTCACACGAAGGTTTTGTAGAGAATGTCCTTATAAATCTACAACTTGTTCGTAAACATATCGAGAATCGAAATTTGGTTGTGAAACGCTATAAACTTGGAAATGAAACAAAGAGTGAAGTGGTGATTGTCTATTTACAGAACCTGGCCAATCCCAAGCTCATCGAGGAAGTTGATCAAAGGATACGCAATATTGACGCGGATAATATCACATCTTCTGAATTTATCGAAGAATATATTGAAGACAAATCTTTCTCACCCTTTCCGCAGCTGCTGCATACGGAGAGACCCGACCGAGTCGTAGCGAATTTACTGGAAGGTCGAGTCGCGCTGCTAGCTGAAGGCAGTCCTACGGCCTTAATTATGCCTGTGACCTTCTTTGCCTTTTATCAATCACCGGACGATTATAGTTTCCGTTCTCTGCAAGCGTCGTTTATCCGATTCATACGGGTATTCAGTTTTATCATCGCTATCGGTCTTCCGGCTTATTATATTGCGGTGGTGTCTTTTCATTACGAAGTAATTCCACAGGATTTGCTGATGCCGGTCAAAAGCAGCGTTGAGCACATTCCGTACCCACCGATCCTTGAGGCGCTGTTCATGGAGCTGACGATTGAATTGCTTCGCGAAGCTGGCATTCGCCTCCCTGGGCCGGTAGGACAAACGATTGGGATCGTCGGCGGTCTCGTCATCGGAGATTCGGTTGTTAAAGTAGGTATGGTATCGAACGCCATGATCATTGTTGTCGCCTTAACGGCAATTGCTTCTTTCGTGGTACCTTCTCATGAGATGAGTGCTTCGGTTCGAATGCTGCGCTTCCCTGTCATGGTTGCCGCATCGCTATTCGGGTTTTTCGGGATTGTCTACAGCTTGATGATTATTGTAATCCATTTATGTAAATTAGAATCGTTTGGGACGCCCTATTTTTCCCCTGCAGCGCCGTTTCGATGGAAGGATTGGAAGGATACGATCATCCGGTTACCTCAATGGATGTTGAAGCAGCGTTCGAATGATCCAGCTCCACAAAGACTAGATCAACAGCGATCTTCGGGGGAGGAGCAGCAGAAAGATGGCTAATAACAAGGATCAAGTTACGTCAGGGCAGCTTGTATTTTTGATTATCCAGACTCAAATTGGTGTCGGGCTGCTAGGGCTGACAAGCAGGGTGCATGAAGTAGCAAAAGGGGATGGATGGATATCCGTGCTGTTGGCGGGTTTGCTGGCTCAATTGTTTATTGTCGTTATGTGGTGTTTAAGCAGAAGGTTTCCTTCGTTTACACTGTATGATTATTTGCCTACTCTATTGGGAAAATATACAGGTAAATTTATTCAATTCGTATATGTAGCTTATTTTATGTTGGTGTCCAGCTTTATCATTATTACATTTTGCAGAACGCTAAAAGACTGGGTATTAATCGATACGCCCAGATGGATCATCATAGGCATGATGACGGGCGTTTGTTTTTATCTGGTTCGAGAGAGCCTTCAAACGATTGCCCGTTTTTTTGTTCTCGTCTTCTTCTGCAACATTGCGGTGATCATCATTGCAGCGTATGCGTATCTCAATGTTAACTTTCTATATGTATTGCCAGTGGGACAAGCAGGTATATGGAATATAACGAAAGGCGCACACGAAAGCATGTCCTCTTTTTCGGGGTATGAGATTCTTTTGATTTGTTATCCCTTCGTGGAAGGAGGTAGCGCTGGGAAATTCAAAGCAGCAACCTTAGCGAATATCTTCGCCACTGTGTTGTATACCTTTGCGGTCTTTACCAGTCTTATCGTATTCAGTCCACCGGAGATGGAACTGCTTCCTCAACCTTTGATTTACATGGTTAAAGCGTTATCCTTCAGTGTGTTTGAACGGGCAGACCTATATTTTCTCTCCCTATGGGCGGTTGTGGCGGCCACTTCATTAATGGGTTATATGTTCATGGCTTCCAGGGGGATCGCTAATCTCTTTAAGGCGAAGAGTAGTCATCGGAAAGCAGTTCCTCACACGGTGGCCCTTGTATTTGTTATTGCCCTGATCTTACAAGATCCAGTCTTGATTGATATATTAGGAAAATTTTTATCTATCGCTAATTATGTGATTGTATTTGGGATCCCATTCGTTCTATTCATGATTTCCGTTCTGTTCAAGGTAAAGGAAGCTAGGGGGAGTACGGGGTGAGATTGGGTATAACCATATTTGCAGTCTGCTTCATGGCATCGCTGCTATCGGGTTGTTGGGACCAGAAACTCCTGAAGGACGAAAGACTAGCATTTATTGTGGGCCTTGATTTGAGTTCGGATGGGAAGATTCAGACGACAACTGCGATACTTGATGTGAGCGGTTCGGAAAGCGGAACGAAGAAGTATAGCGAAATTCATACGGTGAGTGGAAATACAAGCAGACATAACCGGGATATTATTGACCGTGAAGTACCCGGTAGATTTTCTGCTTCCAAGATGCGTGTCATTCTAATCGGAGAGGCTTTGGCGAGACAAGGTATTTATCCGATTCTCGATGTATTCTACCGTGACCCTAGTAGCGCTCTGAATGCGAAGATTGCTGTCGTTGAGGGTACATCTAAAGATGCCATCAACATGAAATTATCAGGCACAAAACTAATCAGTGAGCATTTCAGCAAGCTGATCCAAAGTGCGGAGAATAGAACGATAGTTCCAGCGGTTGACCTTCAACTTATCTGTCCGAGCATGCTGGATCCAGGTGATGATTTTGCTGTTCCGTATATTTCTAAAAGTGAGACAAAACCTTCGGTTTACGGGATAGCACTTTTTAGTGGGGATATCATGAAAGATACGTTAAAGTCAGAAGATTCATTTTTGTACTTGCTGATGAATGATAAATTAGCTAAGGCTGGAAGCTTGACGCTTAAAATAAATGAGGAAGGAAATAGAGAACAGGAAAAATATATCGCGATGAACATTCAAAGATTAAAACGGAAGATGAAAGTAAACGTTAATGGCTACCGAAATATTCATGTGACGCTGGATTTGAATTTAAAAGTGACTGCCATTGAATATCCGAAGGATCATTTAAACGATCGGCGAGTTTTAGGAGAGTTAAACAAGAAACTTTCGGAAGAACTGACGAGAAGAGCTCAAGCTATTACGAAAAAAATGCAGCAGGCAAATTTTGACGGGTTTGGGATTGGTCGAAGAGTAATGGCTTACTATCCGGATACATGGGAAAATCTGAATTGGATAGAGGATTACCCAAAGGTGGAGTTTGATTCTAAAGTAACGGTAGAGATTGTGAGCCACGGAATTATGAACTAAAAATAACCAGAGAGGAAGGGAGGAAACTTTTCAGCGAATGGTCGAGGTAGAATAAAACGGTAAACCACCCACAAATGCAAACGAACCGGTTAAGGAATAATCCCTTTATCGGTACGTTTATATTTTTCAAGGTTATTTGTCTATGTTATGTTTCGTTAGGGATAGATCTCTTAATAACCCAAAAAGCTAAACTTGTCATTACCAACCAACAACAGAATGCTAAAATAGACATTAATGACAGTTCTGTCAAACCAGCAATCTGTAACTTATTTTTTCCTGAAACGGTTAGGAAAAGTTCAGACCATTCAATGTTATAACAGATTCCTACTGTCACAATGATTATAAACAAAAAGAATTGTAAGCACAGATTTCCAGTCGATCTCCAGGCCGTGTTAAGAAGTAATGAAAATTCTCTGTGTGAAAGATTATGGGTATATACGTTCATATTATTTTGAGAAGAAATCAAGTTTAGTGTATAGCTGCCAATTATTACACTAAGAATAATGAAGATTGGTGAATAAAAGCCGAAAAACATTAAAAATGTTCCTAATAGAAAAACAAATAATCTATTACTTTCCTTAATTAGTTTATCACTTAACATGGTTATTAAAACCCCAATAAAATATGAACCAACTACAACAATGACGCTGGTAAACATATTATAAAATGCATAACTAAAAAACAACCCGATTAAGAATAAATAACCATTTCCAAAGCCAATAAAAAATGATTGGGCTTTTAGTTTTGTTGTCACTGAAGAAGAAAGTCTTTGGGGAAAATCACTCCTTAACAATGTGACAAACATGGAGCCAATAAGTATTATAGCCAGGATAAGAAAATAAAATTATGATGTGATCATCGGTTATATTACGGCTCGAACGTATTAGAATGACAAGTATAGAAAGAAATAAAAACCTTACAACTGACCACGTGATAGAAATAGAAGGCATATCTTCGATTTTTAAAATACGTGGAATTTTTCTTATGGCGAAAAGTATGCTTATCAAGCATCCACTATAGACTAAAATTAACAACTGTAGGTTTACTATGCTCATTGCCAAAAGAAATGCGATTAATAAGAAAAAAACGATAAATATAATTACGACTAGTTGTTTTTTGGTGAAGATTCGTCCACCTCTTTCGACATGACGAGATAAAAAAGTGCTTGTCATTGAAGAAATAGAACTAACTGAAATACCACTAATTAGTGCGCTTATTTCTAGCCATTGGTAAGAATTATGTATAAAAGCAACACTTATTAACGATGTTATAGTAATGAACATAGACGCGTATAAAGATCGATGAACACCAACCCTACTAACTATAGGGATCCAAATGAATACTCAATTCCCAGGGTGGCATGTATTCCCGACTGTTCGCGCAGCAGTATAGGGATGAAGTCGCCGGATTGGTGCTGCTGGATGCGCGACCGGATCAATTCTCGCAGGCAACGGATGCTATTTTTGAGCAGGAAGGACTGGATCTGGATAAGACGGGAATGCCGCCTACGGCCTTGATGAAGTTATTAAAAGCGTCGGGCGCTATGCGGCTGTTCCAGAATTCCTTATTAGCTCAATTTCCGGCTGAGGAGAGGGCGCTCTATGTCAATGTAGACGCAGCGTCAGCTTACTTGGAGACGGCGGAAGAAGAAGACAGGCACATGACCGAGGTGGAAGAGGCTATCCGCGATCAACAGCTCGGATCTCTTCCCGTCAGAATCGTCACTCACGCCATTCCGAACGACGCCACCGCATTTGGTATGTCGGCAGAGAGCAGCCGCCAGCTGGAAGATATTTGGCAGGAGCAGCAAAAGGGCTTGTTGGACATATCCACCGACAGCGAACTAATTATAGCTCAGAACAGCGGCCATATGATTATGCATGACGAGCCCGATTTGGTAGTTGAGATCGTGCGGGGATTATTGGCACAACACCGGAATTGAAGTCCGTTGTTGTGTCATTTTGCATCAAAAAGGAAATTAAAGAAGCTGACGCCGGTTGAGTACCGACACCAGCTTGCAGCTTAGGGTCTTTTTTTCAGTGTCCAATAAATGGGGTCTTAACCATAATCGGAATGGCTTCTTTTATTTATTCTAATAGTAGGTCTATCGCATCCAGCACAGCTTCGGCATTATTCGAACCGATCTGATATTTCGCCGTCCTCTTTACGAGTTCACTCGCATGTTCCATCGCATAGCTATAATGTACATGCCTTAGCATTTCGACATCATTGCCACTATCACCAAAAGCCGCCGTCTTATCGTCCGTAATCTGCCATCTTTGCTGAAGAAGCTGAATTCCATGCGCCTTGTGAATGCCCGTTACAATAATATCCACATCCCCATGACCGCACGATACGGCCGTAACTTCCTCCCCTAACTCAAGCTTCAAGTTCACAAGTGCTTGATCCAGATCTTCAAGTGGAAAACGAAGGGCAAATTTAAATAATTGGTCCTCAATAGTCGTTAGATTCTCTACTCTCTTTAATCGATGGTAGTATTGTTTCGAATAGTTATAATAGTCATCTGATTCATCATGCCGCATGTAAGCACTTTGTTTGCCGCATAATGCAATGTTCGAGGAAGGATAGTGATTCAGAAGCTCCAGCGTCTTCGCAATTGTCTCATCAGACATTCGACCTGTGAACACTTCCTCTTTCCCGTCTATAATATAAGCGCCATTCTCCGCAACAAAAGCAATCTCATGCTCAATTTCAGGAAAAAACGACCGCAGCTGGTAATATTGATTCCCGCTAGCCACAACAAACCTAATGCCTTTTCTTTTCATCTGCGCATACTGATCCAGAAAGCGATCTCGATTATAGTCCTTGCGGTCATTCAGAAACGTGCCATCCATGTCTACGGCAATGATTTGTACATCCATGTTCAAGTTCTCCCCTTATTCATTAATTTAAGGTAACGTCCGCTTGATTACGGTAGAATCTTCCGATACCTAGCAGCAGTATGATCAAATAGATCGCCGCAAAACTAGCGATATACCACAGCGCAGACACCGTGCCTGAATGGTCCATCGAATATCCAATCAGTGCAGGGAAGACCGCGGCTCCGAACCCGGCAAAAGCTGTAACCAGACTGGTCACGAGACGCGTCATGCCGGGGAACGTATGATTCGCATACACCATCGTGATCGAATACACACCAGACATCGTTAACCCCATCATGATGATCAGGATAAAGCCGACGACAGCATCCCTCCATAACGCAAACATGACGATCACCACGAGCGTGCCGAACATACTCCAGCGCAAATAACTCGCATAATTTACTTTTCGAATAATCCAACCTGTAGCAGCCCTGCCAATCACCATCGCTGTCCAGAACAAACTAATACTCAACGAGGCGTAGTAAGGGGTAACCTCTAAATGATTCAGGAAGATAGAGGACATGAAATGATTCAGACTCCCCTCAATCCCGCTGTAAATGAAAATCAAGAAGACGAATGCGAAGAGAATATAACGCTTCATCTGCTTGGTCTTGAACATCGGCGGCGGTGTAATGCTGGCATCCAAAGATTTCGCGCCTTCCGTTTCCTCCTTGGCAAAAGATATGAAGCACCATATGACCGCCATAATGATTCCAAGACATGCCGTCACGAGGAAGGAATACCGCCAAACCTGATTCGCAATCAATACACTAGCGATGAGCGGCATACAGAGCGCACCGATCCCGAACGAAACCTCGAGATTACTCATCACCACAGCTCGACGGCCCACGAATATTTCCATCATCAATGTCGCAACAACGCACTCGATTGCTGCTGCACCGACACTATTCAAGAAATTTAATGCAACAACCCAGCCGAACGGCGGAAGTGACCATACACTGAACTGCGCAATCGCAATGACGATCGCAGAGAGAGCGAGTACGTATTTTTCCTTCTTCAATACTTTCATGAGCCATGCCGAAATTGGCACGCCCGCAATAAAGCCGACTGCACTCACGAATACCATCTGCCCGCCAACCGTATAAGACTGCTCATAGTGAGCGAGCAATTGCGGCATCACAGAACCGATCGTTGTAATGACAAGTCCTGCTAGAAAATACAATGAATACGAAGCGATCGCAAAGGTTCTCATGCCTTAACCTCCTTCTAGAAATAGGGATCATCCTGCTAATATTTTCATTGTAAAGAATGAAATGCGTTTCAAGTCAAGCATTCAAAACCATATTTCTAAAAAAGAAATCGGCATGTTACAATGATTCCGATTATGCAGAAAAAAAGGGGGATCCTTATGGCGAATATCAAAGATGTCGCTAGAATGGCAGGTGTCTCGATTGCAACCGTATCCCGCGTTCTCAATGAGTATCCTCATGTCGCCAAGGACAAGCAAGAAAAGGTTATGGCGGTTATGAAGGAATTGAATTATTCGGTGAATGGCAACGCGGTGAAGTTAAGCAAAGGAAAGACAAATACCATTGGTGTCATTGTGCCGTATAACAATAACTCTTGTTATGATGAACTCATTAACGGCATTCTGAAGAAAGCGCATGAGTTGCATTATCAAGTTCTCTTGCTGCCTTCGTATTATGAGAACGTCATAGAGAGTAGCTATCTTACGTTATTGAAAAAGAAAATGATTGATGGAATCCTACTCACTTCGCATACACTTCATCCTGAGCAGATCTTAGCCTTGTCCGAGTGGGGGAAAATCGTATGCTGTGACGCTTGCCCCGTCGAGCTTGTCCCGTCTGTGTTCCCAGATCGATTTGCAGCGTATATCGAAGTCTTCACTTATTTGAAGAACAAAGGCTATAAGCGTATACATTTCACATCGGGAAGAGATTTTCAATCGAGTCCTAGCACGCGATTACGTATTCAGGCGTATCAAGAAACCATCACCGAAGCGTATGAAAGTCAGTTCTTCGACCAGTGCTTCGACTATCAAGATGGGAAAAGAGTTGGCGACCTCATGTTTCAAAATTCGATCGTTCCGGATGCGATTTTTACGAATGGCGATGAAGTCGCTGCAGGAATTATAGCTTCCGCCCAGACGCACGGCTACAGTTACCCGCAAGATTTCGAGATTATTGGCGAGGAAAATACGCCATTAAGTGAAATATTAGGTTTCCCAAGTGTGGATTATCATCAGACTGCAATTGGAGAGCAAGCCGTCTCGCTATTACTAAGCGATGAAAATGCCCGAATTCAGATTCGACATCAACTCAACTTCAAAGCTCGAACAGAAGCGAGTGCGTTGTCCTGAATGAGCGCGAAGTTCACTCCTACCTACACAACAAAGAAGCCATACCCTTGTGGGGATGGCTTCTTTGTTGTTGTTCGAACTCCATGAATATCACAAAGGAGGAGGGGGGGCTCGTGGAGAAATTTACGTTCGGCATTTGGTAGCCCATTGCATCCATTAAATCTAATTTGAGAGTTCTTATAAATCAACATAATCACCAACATCCTGATCTTTATCGAGAGTCTGCTTCAAGTAATTGTCTTTAATGATGAAATATGTTTAAGTGGGGCACCAGCACGCAGCGCTTGTTGTGCAAAAAAATGCCGAAGAAAGTGGGAAACGATTGTATGACCGGCTATTGGGGTAGAAGGGAGAGGTGTCTGAAAAAACGGTTAGGTACTTCAACGAGTTCCTTATATATGCAGGTGAAAGAAAATGATATAGAATTTGATGTTAAAATGATAGGGGACCGAAAAGCTTATATATTCGCTGAGGAGGTTCTGAAAACCTATAAAGATGCTCATCCGGAGTTAGGAAACCAGAATGTCATGATCATTTCGATATTATTGAGAAAATGAAGCAATTCATAGTTGCCGGTGAGTTGTAGGTAAAATATTAGAAATATGTCTAATGACACAAAAGTGACTACATTGTAGGGAATATGATGCTAAAGGGAAAGAGTTGTGCCCAAGTGACAACTTACCGGGATTAATTGATAAAAAAATTAAAGTCAGATTAAGGAGTTCATGATATGCGTTATGAAATAAATGGCGTTACGGTTGATTCTGCTGAGGTTTTGGAATATTTACAAAAGAACTATTTGCTCCATGTCTGTAAATATGTGCAAGAGAAAACCGGATGTACTCTAGCCGAAGCAAGGCAGCTATACGAAAAAATGATTCAGGACGAAGGCATTGAAGAAAAACCGAGCACCTTAGAGACTCGAGCGTACTTAATGGCTGAATACGAAGATCCGATCCTTTAAAAACATATGCACAAAAAAATAGTCATTAATGTATTTAACGGCGGGCATGAACTTGGGTACTTTGCCGATAATGACAAGAACTTGTACACTTAGCCGATAGACGAGTATCTAATGTTAATCAATATCGTAAACCTGTTAAGCTAACGGGTAGTTTCCGCTAATAATGACACCTTAAAGAAATGGATTTAATATAATAAGACGTCGGTTTAGGATTGGTGAAAACGTGAATCGAGATAGAAGGTTAAGATCAGAACAATTACTACACAAACAGAAGTCTAAACAAAGAAGAGCGTACGGTGCATTGTTTGAGGAATGTATTTATGCTTTAGGTCCCGGAACTATTATCTTGTCAGAAGAAAAGAGCCAAGAAGCTTACAATTTACTGGATGAATCCTATCCGGTTACTTCGTGGTCGAGGATAGATTGGGAGAAAGTAAGCTCAAAGAAGGTAGTAGGAAATGTAGTTGATATGAAGAGCATTCTCTTTAAACAATATGGGCAAGTCAATGAAGATAATATATTTATTCTCTGGAATTATGGGGATTTTCCTGTGTTGGAGACACAACTATTTAAGGCCATAAATTCTATGGATGACGTAGTTTTATTATGCATTAACTTGAACCATTCGGAGAGGATGAGATTACTTATGACTGGCACCTCCCACGAGCTTAGTAAAGTAGCTTTCCAAATCGTCCCCCATCGTAGTAAATTGCTCAATAACCAAACCATTCCCTGTTAAGGCCGTGGATACTTTCCGTACATCATCCAAATATCGATAAAGTTTAATCGTTCCATTTGGCATGGCCTCAGCTGCATAAGGAAAAGCAGACTCAATCATTATATTTAATACTTGTATTGAAGATAAAAGTGTTTTTCGTATTAATGAGATTAGTAAATCGGATTACTTATTTGAATAAGTTCATTTTAAAGTTTTTTCTATATAATCCCAATTAAATATTTTTTTCATTTCCTCATTTGCTTCTTGCTCACTAATATTACTTCCTTCATTCACCCACCAATTGAGTACGCCTAATGATGCACCGGAAAAGGCAGCTAAAGCGATCTCTGAAGAGAATGATAGGATTTGATTACTATTTTCATCTTGAATAACTTTTTTAACCCCGTTATTCATCTCTTTCATAATGATGTACCTTAAAGAATCTTTTTCTTCTGTTAACAATTGTGAAAATAGTGCTTTATACTTCAATGACATATTGAATAATTTAATCTGGTTTTCACGAATATTACCCTCAATAAATTGAAATTCCTTGGCTATATTTTGTAATCCATAAGCCAATAAATCATATTTATCATCAAAATGCGTATAAAACGTTGTGCGATGAACCATAGCTTCTTCACAAATTTCCTTTACAGAAATAGTATGAAATGAATGACGTTCTAGTAAAGTAAATAATGATTGAACTAAGAGTTTTCTAGTTCTCATGACGCGTAAGTCTTCTTTCTTTTTGTTATCCATTCAGCAAAATCTCCTTCGTGTCTAGTTAATCGACATTTTCGAAATACTGTTCGTTGCCTATATAAGTTATACACTATATCATATAAACTACAGCAGCACAAAAAAATATACACGTGTATAAAACAGGCTGTTAAGTATATTTTAAGGGAGTGTAGCTAATATGAAGGATGATTTAAAGGTAGTTATTATTGGCGGTGGGCTTGGCGGAGCAGCAACAGCAACAGCGTTACACAAACGTGGTATTCAAGCGCATATATATGAGCAAGCACCAGAGTTAACTGAAGTAGGTGCTGGAATTGTTATACATCCACCAACGCAACATTTATTATATAAATGGGGTTTAGGTGAGTTATGTGAAGAAAAAGGGAAAACTGTTGAAAAACTTGATATGTTAACAGCAAAAGGTGAATTAATAGCAGATGGCCCGAAAAGTGGATTAGATTTATTGACTTTAGATAGTTTAGAAGGGTACAAGCCACGTGTTATCCATCGTGCACATTTATTAGATACCCTATTAACACCGTTATCAAGTGAATATATTCACTTAGATCATAAATGTGAGTCTATGATTGAGCATGAAGATCATGTAGAGATTCGGTTTACAAATGGGAAAGTTGTACAGGCAGATGTAGTGATTGCAGCGGACGGTATTCACTCAAATACACGTAAAATCTTTAGTAATGATGAACCGATCTTTTGTGGGGCCCATTCAATTCGTACTATTTTCAGTTATGAGGAAACCAAACATCTGGTGGAAGAAAAACGTGTTGTAATGTACCAAGAGGGTGATATAATTGCGTTCCTTATTCCAGTCGCCAATGGTGTTGCATTAGATATGGTCTATCCGACGCAAGATGCATCATGGTCAAAACCTGTAGATAAAGAGCTAATTCTATCACACGTAGGACATTTTGAAGAAGGATTTGTGCGATTATTTGATTCATTAGAATATCCAGTAATGTCTCGCGCGTTATATTTTAGACAACCACTTGAGAAATGGAGTACAAGCCGTATTACATTACTTGGTGATTCAGCACATGCAATGTTGCCAACGCTAGGTCAAGGTGCAAACTCTGCTATTCAAGATGCTGAAGCAATCGCTGATGCATTAGCTTCCTGTGAGACGATTACTGAGGCATTTGAACAATATGAACAAGAACGCCGACCAGTTACAACTGCTATTCAAACACAATCTCAAAATCCTGAATTGCTAAAGGCATAGTAATACTGACGTGTCACTAAGATGGGTGACACGTTTTTCTGTTTTATTATTCTTGTGCTTATAAGTCATATAACTATCTGCATCTAACCGAATTTACGCATCGGAAGATTGAAATATATGCACTTAATTTTTTACTGAAGCTTTCGGATAGTTTGATTAAGAAATTAAAAATGGCAATAAGATAACTAAAAAACCAGCTACTAATAAGAAGTTCCAGAAATGCGAGATAACAATTCCCCTTGAAATTCCATTACACAAAACAATATTCACTAAGTTGAGGACTTTTTTTAGGGTACCAAAAAACCTAAAACATAATAATTTCATATTTTTTTAATATGAATTTCCAATTATCCTCTATAATCACAGAGAGAATATAGGAACTTCCTTTTCCATAATTATTATTTATCAACCCTAAGCTTTTAGTATAATAAGAGTATTACAAATAAGGAGCGTGAATAGTATGCGGAAAAATACTATGACCATAAAAAAGGAGAATAATATGACAATGAAAAGGATGATAACGATTGAAAAAAATAAATATAGGGATTCTTGCGCATGTAGACGCAGGAAAGACGAGTTTAACTGAAAGAATACTTTTTGAAACTGGCATCATATCTGAAATCGGAAGTGTCGATAAAGGAAATACGCAAACAGATTCTATGGAAATCGAACGACAACGAGGAATTACCATTCAAACTGCTGTCGTTTCCTTTACGGTTGATAATGTGAAAGTGAATTTGATTGATACACCAGGTCACCCCGAATTCATCTCTGAGGTTGAACGGGCTTTACAAGTACTAGATGGAGTTATCCTTGTCATTTCATCTGTCGAAGGTGTTCAACCTCAGACACGAGTTTTGATGAAGACACTTGCTAAAATGGAAATCCCCACAATCTTTTTTGTCAATAAAATTGATCGGGTGGGTGCTAGGTACGAATCGTTACTAACTGAGATCCATGATAAATTGACACCTCATGCTCTAGCAATGGGCTTTGTTGCTAATATCGGCACATCAGCAGCCCGATCGGAATTGTTCACGGAAATCAATCAGAAATTTATGGAGGCGCTGGCAAATCGTTTAGCTGATAATAATGAACACTTTCTTGAAAAATATCTTTACAATGCTAAAGACTTAGCCCCCGCTGACTTTGAATCGGAGTTTCTAGAACAGTTTAAGCGAGCACAGCTTTATCCGGTGCTATTTGGTTCAGCAATTACCGGTGAGGGCATCACCCATTTGATTACAGCCATACAGAACTGCCTTCCTTCCGTTCATTATGAAGATACTTCTCCTATAAAAGGGAAAATTTTTAAAATTGAGCGTGGAAAGAACGACGAAAAGATCGCTTACGTACGAGTTTTCACTGGTGAAATCAAAATGCGGGAGAGTCTTTCCTATTATCGGACTAATCAAGCAGGGGAACTAATGAAATTTACCAACAAGGTGACGGGGTTGCAGCACTTCTTCTCTGGAAAAACAACAAATGGAACAAGTGCTGTAAGTGGAGATATCGTAAAGATTATGGGGTTAATAGAGTGCCAGGTTGGCGATGACATCGGTATTCCTTCCAATGAAACGACTAAAACTCTATTCTCGCCGCCTAGTTTAGTAACAACGATCAAAGCGTGTAACGAAAATGAAACGATTCATTTATACAGAGCATTGAAAAGATTAGCTGAACAGGATCCATTTATTCAGATCAAACAGCATCCTCTTCAAAGAGAGCTATCCATTCATCTTTATGGTGAAATTCAACAAGAAGTGATTCGGGATCAACTGAAAGAAGACGCTCAAATCGATATTGAATTTCATGGGACGCAGCCTATTTATATTGAAAAGCCTATCTTTACAGGGACAGCAGTTGAAAGAATGGGAGAGAAGGGAAACCCATTTTACGCTACCGTAGGCTTTCGAATTGATCCGAACCCTCGCCCAACCGGCATCGAATATCATCTAGAAGTAGAGCTAGGCTCCCTGCCTTTATCGTTTCATAAGGCGATTGAAGAAACCGTCTATGAGACGCTTAAGCAAGGACTATATGGCTGGGAAGTTCGCGATCTAATCGTGACACTTACTGATACCGCCTATACAAGTGCAGTTAGTACGGCTGGCGATTTTCGGAAGTTAACGCCTCTTGTGTTAATGAGAGCACTAGCTGAAGCAACCACCCAAATTTATGAACCCATTCATCGGTTCGAATTAGAGATCCCTGTTGATTCTCTAAGCAGGGTTTTATTTAAACTAACTCAAGCGTCTTCAACCTATCAGGATCCGATCCAGAATGACCAGGTATTCATGATACATGGCATGATCCCGATTAAGAACATTCAGCCATTCGAGAACCAGCTTCCGGGTTGGACCCAAGGTGAAGGTGTATTTCTATCAGAATTTCATGGTTATCAGCCTTTCAATGGTGAAGTGCCATTATGTACACGATACGACCATAATCCATTAAATCGGAAGGAATATCTCTTACATGCCTTGAATTCGATGTAAGTTGATAAAACCAGCAGCGTACAGGTTTTGTACGCTGCTTTTTATTTCATATAGGAGGATTAAAAATACTTTCGTAAACCAAAACAACTCAAATTAGAATGAGTTGTTTTTTTGTTATAATGAAATTAGTAAGAGTAGGCACCGAAGGGTTTGTAAAAGAAATAAATAACCTAAATGATAAAGAGTGGTACCAGTCTGGAGGAGCTTTATGGATATGAAATTCATTTTTAAAGAAATTGCAAATAAGTTGATGTCAGAATTTAAAATTTCCTCTCAGATGAAACATCAAGGAATAATTGGAGACTATAGAGAGGACGCTTTGAAAGACTTTCTTATGAAAGGAAGAATACCCAGAAAATTTAGTATCGGTTCAAGTGAAATAATAGGTCCAAACAGTAATATACATGTTGACCAAATTGCGATCAGGCGAAAAAAGGGGTATTATCACCACCGAGGAATATAAAATTCTTGAAAATGCATTTTCGCTGGTAACCGATCGTATGACGTATGAAAGGGTAGAGCAAAAATGAGATCAATCGACTAGAGTCAATAGGACAGTCATACGGCTGTTTTATTGGCTTTTTTGTTGCTGTCACATTGGTGTAACACAGTGGATTTAAGATGTAGGCATCGCCACTAGGAAGGATGAAACTGATGATCCATAAACTTCCAAGCTTACTGCTTCTCCTATTTTTCATGGTCGTTGTGCTGCTGATGTATGTTGGATACCGATTACTGGGATAAGAGGAGAGGAAGATGCTGAATTGACTATGCTAGATCTCGACGGAGTACAGGCAGAAGCTGCTACAGCGAGAATGGGCAAGCCACTCAGCCGTCTCCGTGTTCTATTTTTGATCATGATCGGGATGCTGCTGCTGGCTGCTGGAACTTATTATTATGCGACGCAAATAGAGCCTACCCGATTGACGGTGACCTACCATGCGGTGGAATCGCCTGCTCTACCGGAATCCTTCCAGGAGATCAAAATCGCTCAGTTCAGCGATACCCATCTTGGCGAGGGATATTCGAACTTCCAGCTGCGCCAACTCGTTCAGCGATTAAATGGGGAGGAGCCAGACATGGTCGTTTTTACAGGGGACCTATTTGATTCGGTATGGCGTAGTTCGGCGAGCATAGAGGAAGTCCCGGATATTTTGTCCGAAATCGAGGCGCCGCTAGGCAAATATGCCGTTTATGGCAATCACGACCGCGGAGGCGGGGGCAGTCGCGTGTATCAGGAATATATGAAAAAGGCAGGGTTTCACGTACTTGTTAACGATACGGCAGACATAATGCTCTGCAGCGGAGAGACGATTACCATTGCTGGTCTGGATGATTATCTTCTGGGCCGGCCAGATGCCGGAGGTACATTATCCAGCTTGAATGAGAATCATTTTAATATGCTGCTTGTTCATGAGCCTGATGTGGCGGACCGCTTGCTGGACTATCCGCTTGATTTGATCCTGTCCGGCCACAGTCATGGAGGTCAAGTGAATTTGCCCGTTCTCGGTACTTTGATTAGAACTTCGCTGGCAGACAACTATATAAGCGGGATGTACGGCCTATCCGGCTCAGAAAGGGGAACCCGGTTATATGTCAACCGGGGCATAGGCACCACACGCTATAAAATCAGGCTGGGAAATCCCCCGGAAATTTCAATATTTACCCTCATTCCAGTACCGCGGTGACACAGTTGTGGTAAACATAAAAGAAAAATAACCAAAACGGAAAATTGCTGGGACGGTCAAGACCCCATTTAGTGGACAATGAAAAAAACACCTAGGCAGCAAACTGGCGTCGGTACTGAACCGACGTCAGTTTTTGTAATTTTCGCTGAGGACGATTTTGGTTGAAAAATTGGATATTTTGTTCAATTCTTCTTTGTCCTCGTCTAAATTTCGGATATGTTAAGCCCATCCGTTTTGAGATGTGAGAAGAAGCTCTCCCTTGACGAAGGCATGTAGTTACAGCAATGCATTCGACGGATCTGTGAACGAATGCCTAGGGCCTGCATAAGTCGTAACACCTTCTTATGATTTATCCATACCATGATCTTGCAGTAAAAATAGCTGAAACTGGCGGTACCCATAGACCCCGTAATAGCGCTCGTATACCTTCTTAATTAGGAATTTTGCTTCTTTATCACGATCTATCTGTTCTCATTTCTAAACACTTTTTTAGCATCTCATTTTCCCGTTTTAGCTTTTGAACATACCGATCTTGGTTTATATACTCATTTTGACGACCTCGTTGATCCAGAAGTCCAAATTCGCCATGCTCTCGATCCCAGATAAATTTATTCATGAACAAATGTCCCTGCTAGTACCAAGGAGTTAAGTATCGAGGGACAAGAACAAGAGAGCGTCTGTTTACATGGAAAAGAATAGCCTGTCATCCAATATAAGGAGGATGACAGGCGATGAATAATATCATAGGTTTCCGTAGGCAAGTAACGATAAAATGGTGTCAAAAGCTAGCATCAGAGCGAGTTGCGGTGCATGTCTATTTGCAGCGGATAAAGTGTTGGTGAAACATAGTGCACCTAATGCGATCGAGCTTACATGTTCCCGTTAAACGTAATGCGCTTCTTTCCGTCATAGATTACAGCAGACTTTGCCTTTAAAATGTCATGTCCATGCTTCAGGTCTTTATTAGAGAAGTTCACAACGACCTTCAAGTTTGGACCGTACTCTGCGGATTGTACAAGCCGATCCGGTGTCAGTACCTTAAATCCCGTCATTTCCTTTGCTACGGCTTTGGCGTGGAAAGGCGACCAAACTTTCAAGTAGGAAGATATCAGTTCCTTGTGGCTATCCCATTCCTGACTATCCAAATGGTAAAGCGGTGGGACATTATATAGTAGCTCGTAGAGCATACGTGAGCCAACTTCATCTTTAATCTTCAGGCTACCCCATTCCCAGTGATGCGTCGTAATGACTGAATTGTTGTATACCAGCTTGAACAGCGGCAGTGAGTAGGCAGGATCGAGGTACACATGCTGATACAACTCTTTCACCGGCACCTGCTTCACATATCGTTCAGGTATGCTCCCTTGGGCAGCGCCATACCCGCCAACATAGTAAGGACTTTCCTTGTTTTCGCGCATATCTTTATCGTTCCATTTGATCACTGGTGTCTCAATGCCATGGGCAAAAGCGATCGTGCTGCTCGCGAAGTCGTGACCACCTTCCGAACCGATGACCATATGCTTCTCTTTCGCGATATAGTCCATTCGATTCAAACGTGCTGCCTCATCTTGCTCCTGTGTCGTGACATGGCCTGGTGTATAGTCATCGTAAACCTCTCCAGTTGCATCGCAATCGATGAACCAGGAGTTGTAACGGATGCCGTCCTGCATAATATCCTCAACACGCTGTTTCACGCTTGGAAGAGAAAGGGTAGGATTCAATTTCCGCCCCCGATCGAGGAAGCCGCCGATTTTCACTCCTTTCTTATTCGAGATCGTTGCTTGTTCATACAGTGTCGGATCCGGGAAAAATGCCGTGTTCCACTCCTTATCCTCTTTCTTCTGAATAGAGTGGTAAGAATCATATGGCCCGATTAAGTACCCCTGCTGGTTCGCCTTCGTGACGAAAGCAGGATTCATCAGCCCATTCAACCAGTTCGGTAGGCCAATCCATGCCTTCTCTATACCGAGCTGACGCATTTCCTCCAAAACAGTAGACTGGTCGCGTCCCCATTCCTCAGGATCATCGATAGCGTCCTGAAAAACGCTCTTGAGCAGGTTTTTATTCAGCTCGTAGAGCTTCTGCTCACTTAACTTCTCCGTACCGCCAGCTACAGTTTGTTTGGCAGCATCATCAAGTGCAGGGAAATAATCTGCACGGTAGAGCTGCTTCAGCTTCAATACTTGGTTAAGAGTTTCTACAATAATTCGCTTTTGGTAGTTGTTTACGAATTGCTGCTGCTTCATTTCCCTCAATACACTGTTCAGTTGTTCGGCTTCACCTCCAGCGTAACGGTCAGCAAGCTCCGCGATCCAGGACCAGATGGGCTCATTCAGCTTATTCTTTATCTTTTGCCAACGAATATTTCCTGCCTCAAGCACTTGGCTGTTCCACATATATATATGCGGCGCTCCGAATAGCTTCTTGATTTCCGGATTATCCTTCGCTTTGTCCGCCAATGTCTTAAAGCCTTGATGCTCCTTTACATATTCTTTGTACTGCTTCGCGATTGCCACGGGATCATTGTCTGTTATGTACAGCCGGAAGCCATACTCCTTCTTCGGATTGATAGATGGAAATTCGTGTTCGAATGTCATGCCGATCTTCTGCTCAGTCTGGAACGATACTTCATTGTTGAACGGATTTTCCACGATATAGAGAAGAGAGTAATGCTTTTTGTTCAAGGCCATGAAGTTCATTGAGAACGATTCGCTCCATGTCATCTTTTCCCCCTTCAGAAATTGCTTCCAATTCGTATCGTTGGCGGGAATCCGTTTTCCTTCCCCGAGTGGAAGCATATAATTGTCGGCCTGCACGGTTGGCCAAGCAAATCGTTCCGCTCCAATCGACTGAATGCGAATATCTAAATATTTATAATTCTTTTTCTGAACAATCACTTTTACTTTGTCTTCCGGGTACGTCCATTCGATCCGATCCGCCGTCTTCTTCACATTACGTACGGCCCGGGGCTTCAACGGCACAGATATATGTTCCTTTACACCTCCTCTTTCGATCACGATATCGAAGGTGGTCGGATCCACCTTATATTTGAAATCATGATACACAACAGGTGCGGTGCTCTTACTCTTCACTGCTTGTCCTGTCCCGGCCTTTGCGGCCAGAGTCTGACTGCTTCCGGCGAATAAACTGAACGCCGTCGCGATTGATAGTACGGTTAATAATGTCTTTTTCATGTGCATACCTCCAAATATGAGTTATTCATTCCTTAAGATAGAATGATTCTACAGTTAGTACTTGCCACATTGGAATCAATTCAGGAATGCATGTGTAATCATAGTGACGTTTTGTTACACCAGTGTTACAAGACCAAAATTCTTACTTACAAAAAATCGATGGAGAAGACCTATCGGGGATGACCACACTTAAGAAAGAAAAAAGTGAGCCTGCATCGAGCGTAAGAAGGTGACATTGCTGGGAGTTGGAGTTTTTATTTGATCATTTTAGATTGTCACACTGGTGTAACATAAGGAACTCAAGATAGTGGTGTCAGATAGGAGCAAGTAATGGAGGGTGACAAGATGACAAATAAAACAATATTAATTACAGGCGGCACTGGTTCTTGGGGAATGGAACTGGTCAGGCAGCTGCTGAAAAAACAACCGAAGGAGATTCGGATATTCTCCCGGAACGAGTCGCTGCAAGTTCAAATGCGCCACAAGATTGAGGATCCCAAATTAAAATTCATAATTGGCGATATTCGGGATAAAGCGGAATTGGCCATGGCGTGCAGCGGTGTAGACGAGGTTTATCACCTGGCGGCGCTTAAGCATGTTCCGATCTGTGAGGATCAGCCCGAGAGTGCGCTCAAAACAAACATAATTGGAACGCAAAATCTGATCGATGCGGCAATTGAAAACGGCGTGCGGAAAGTGATGTATGTTTCAACTGATAAAGCAGCCAACCCTACAAACACCTATGGTATGACGAAAGCAATAGGGGAAAAGCTTATCATATACGCTAATGGAAGATCGGCTACAAAGTTTGCATGTTTTAGAAGCGGCAATGTTCTCGGAACGACTGGAAGCGTAGTGCCTTTATTCAAACAGCAACTAAAAGAGAAGAGAGATCTCAGTGTAACAGATCCGGGAATGACGCGTTTCTTTCTCACTTTGGAGGACGCCGTTCTAATCTTGCTGACATCGATAAAGAACAGCCTCGGAGGCGAAGTATTCGTTGCGAAAATGGCAGCCTGTAGAATAACGGATCTTGCACAGGTGTTGATTAATCACTCTAATTCAAAGCACACCAAAATTCGTTACGTAGGCATTCGTTCGGGAGAGAAGCTTCATGAGACATTGATTACAGAATCGGAGAGCAGTCGGGTGAATGATATTCATGATCAATACTTTATGATTATGCCCGAAGACTCAAATGTCTCATTGGGGGCGAATGAAATTCAAATAGGCGATACCCGTCGAGGTTATCATTCGGAGGATTGTATGATGTCATTCGAAGAGATCGGACAACTGCTTCGGAGAGGGGGGCTTGTGGGATGCAACGGAGAATTGTGTTAACGGGTGGCGGATCTGCCGGCCATGTAACAGCTAATCTTGTGCTTATTTCTCGCTTGTTAGATGAAGGCTGGGATATCCACTACATTGGCTCCAAGCGCGGTATTGAGCGCGAACTAGTTGCTGGATTTAAGAACGTTCGTTATTACCCGGTTAGTACGGGGAAGCTAAGACGATATTGGGCATGGGCGAACGTAACGGATTTTTTTAATCTTTTGCTAGGTATTGTACAGGCGTTTCTACTCCTTTTTCGGATCAAGCCAGGTGTTGTGTTTTCCTTGGGCGGCTTCGTCGCGGTTCCCGTCGTGGTAGGTACCGCCTTGAACGGAGTTCCGGTAATTATTTTTGAGCCTGATCTCCACCCCGGGCTTGCGAATCGGATATCGCGCAAATTTGCGCAAGTAATGTGTACGACCTTAAGTAAATCTATTGCTTTAGACCGGAATGTTGACGGGAAAATGGTACACGTCGGTCCGATCGTCAGGGAGGAACTGAAGCTGGGCAGTCGCGCACGCGGCATCGGGCTCTGCGGATTTAACGATGAAAAGCACATTCTTCTGATCATGGGAGGCAGCCAAGGAGCAGAGCGAATCAACCGCATTGTCAGGGAAGCACTCCCGGAATTGTTAAAGGGTTATCAAGTCGTCCATATTTGCGGAATCGGGAAGATAGATCTTTCTTTTGGTCGCTATGCTGGTTATAAACAGTTCGAGTATGCTCGTGAAGAGTTTCCTGATTTGATGGCGATGGCCGATATAGTCGTGTCAAGAGCGGGTTCGAATGCGATCCATGAATTGCTGCTTCTGCGAAAGCCGATGCTATTGATTCCACATGCCATCGGAGGAACCCGAACAGGACAAACATTAAATGCGGGATACTTTAAGGACGTGGGTTATGCAGAGGTATTATATGAAGCTGATCTAACAAAAGAAACCTTACTGAAAGCAGTGGATGTTACTTACAGTAATCAGAAATCGTATGTGGACGCGATGAAGTCTAGCAAGATGGAGGGGGCCGTTGACAAGGTAATGGCACTCTTTGAGATGGCGGTTAATAAACAGAAGGAGGGGACAGGGGATTGAGGTTTTTTCTAAAGTATTACTTGTTGCTTACGCTCTGCTCGTCCTGATCCTTCTTATTTGGGCTTATAATAACGCTCTTGGCAGTTTTTAAAATGAATCCTTGGTTAATGGGGCTGTAAAAATGTCATTTGAATTTTACTATGAGTTACAGTTTCTTTAAAACCAAGTCGGTCTGAGCTCAGAAAATTTCATGAGCTTGCCTATAAAGTATTCTTACACAAACGTAATAGAAGTGTAATCGAATTCAATACGATGAAATATTTTCAGATGCTACCCTTAACCAAGACTTAAGAATCAATTAGGATATTCACTATACAGATAACAATGATTTATACTCATCTTACAGATGATGAGACTCGGTAAACAACATGGATAAGAATAAGACGAAATGATAAATTTAAACTGATAAAACTATGTTTATGTCAATACTTAGAGCTGTTTATGTCAATGGATAGGTCGCGTAAATACGACAAGATCGGGCTTAAGGTTGTTTATGCTGGCCACAAGGCTCTGGAGTTATTCAGCGAATAGAACTCGCCTAGGTAAAGATCACTAATTTGAATAATGCGGATGTCCAAATCGGGTGTAACGGACGATACGTTGATACCAACTTTTCAAAACGGAGTAGATTGGGTTCCATATATCTTGCATAATAAAAAAATGGATGCAACCATTAGGAATGACATCACGGTAATTCCAAAGAACCATAGGAAGTTGGCGGGTTTTCTAGGTTTGGGTATGATAGGAATCCTCCCTTTCGATTACCCAATATAATATGAACAGAAAGAGCAGTCGCTCGAAAAGGAGCTTGCTATGCGGATATTAATTGCGGACGATGAACAGGATATGCTGCGGATTTTAATGGCATATTTCAAAAAGGAAGGATACGAGGTGTTTACGGCTGAAAACGGCGAAGAAGCATTGGATGTTTTTTACCGCGAGAAAGTCGATCTTGCCATCCTGGATTGGATGATGCCGAAGCAAAACGGGATTGAAGTATGCCGGGAAATTAAAGCGCGTTCGGACAAAAAAGTGCTGATTTTAACAGCAAAAAGCGAAGAAGAAGATGAGCTGAAGGCGCTCAGCATCGGTGCGGACGAATATATCCGCAAGCCGTTTCACCCGAAGATTCTCGTTCTTCGGGCCAAAAAGTTACTGGGCGACGAAAAGGGGCTGCGCTATCAATCGCTTCGAATCGATCCGGAAGGCAATAAAGTATATAAAGACGGCGTAGATTTGCAGTTAACAAAAACGGAATTTGATCTTGTGCGCTCCTTTGTCCGCCATAAAGGCCAGATCCTGTCGCGACAGCAGCTGCTGGACTTGGTGTGGGGACTCGATTATTTCGGCGATGCAAGAACGGTAGATACACATGTCCGCAGACTGCGAGAGAAGGTAGGCGAAGACATGATCAAAACGCACCGGGGGCTTGGCTACAGCGTGGAGGCCGGCGATGAATAAGCTGGGGCGCAAGCTGTTTATAAGCATCTCGGTCGCCGTCCTGTTCATTTTCGTCATGTTCGTGCTGCTGGCGAACCTGTTTATGCCGAAATACTATATTTACAAAACGAAAGAACAACTAAGGGAAGCCGTAAATACGATCTCCGGGCTTTCGGAAGCGAAATGGACCGATGGGATCCCGCTGCTTGAGCAGCAATACCGCGTGACGATCGTTTATGACGATTTGCTGAAGGGGGAAAATGACCTGAATGAATCGCTCAAACAGCAGCTCGCGACAAAGAGGGTGACCCTGAACAAGTTCTGGATTACGGATGAATCGCTGCAGAAGGTTAAAGCAGGCGCCCGGGTCAATAAAATATACGATCAGGGCAAGCTCAAATCCAGCTTTTACGCAAGTTTTATCCCGAAAGGAGAAACTATCGTCCTGATCGGGCTTTCGATGGCCTATATCAGCGATACGGTCCGGATGATCAACGAATTCATTTTGATCCTGGCGCTTTGTTCAATGCTGATCATCGTGTCGGTGGTCTGGATTTTGTCATACCGGATGACCAAACCGCTGAAAGAACTGGGGCAGGTGGCGAAGGACATATCGGAGCTCCGTTTCCGAAAAGCACGGGTCGATACCCGGGATGAGATCGAGGAGCTAGCGGAGAGTATCAACGTCATGAGTGACAAGCTGAGCGCTGCGCATGCCGATTTATCTAGGAAAAACGTGAGCCTGAAGCGGTTTATGTCGGATATGACGCATGAGTTGAAAACGCCGGTTTCGCTCATTCAGGCTTATGCCGAAGGGATACAGGACGGGCTTGATGATGGCAGTTATGCGGCTACGATTTTGCGCCAGAACGAGAATATGGCGAGGCTCATTGACGAGTTTTTGAATTTTGCGAAAATCGAAAGGGACGAGCTCGAACTTAAGTATGTTGCCGTGAAAGATTTGTTCCAGGAATGTGCCAAAAAATTCGGCATCGAGCTGGAGTCCAGACATTTGCAGCTAGTTATTCGCGATGAGCTGCCGGGAAATCCGGTGATCGAAGCGGATCGGGACAAAATCCAGATGGTGTTTCATAACCTGCTCGGCAATGCGGTGAAATATGCGGCGGGCGAACGGATTGACGTGGTTTTCGCGAAGCAGGATGCCGAAATTGTGCTACATATGAGCAACCGCCTTTCGAGAGAGATCGTCGATGCATCCCGGCTGTGGGAGCCTTTTTTCGTAGTGGAAAGCTCGCGGCATAAAGAAGAGTCGGGAACAGGTCTCGGGCTTGCGATCGTCAAAACGGTTTTGGAACGGCAAGGCTTCCGCTGCCATGCGGAGACAAAGGATCAAACGATCCACTTTTACATCTATTTCAAAGAAAAAAGCCCCCGTTCTGCATAAGGGGCTGACCCCATAACGTGAGACAAATCAAAGCATTATATGATCCGGATTGATGAGAAATTAGCTGATCTCCCTTGGTACGTTACGGAATACATAGACAGTCGTAAACGAAAGTTATCACACACGACGCTCTTGAATTATTGCCATGACTACATCATTTTTTTGATTGGCTGATATCGGAAAAATACGCGGCTGATAGCCGTAAAGATATCAGTTTAGAGACGTTGGAGAAATTGACTGTCCGGGAGATCGAGAATTTCCTGTCTTTTCTGGAATATCAGTTGAACAACTCCAGGCATACGATTAACCGTAAATTATCGGCGCTGAAGTCGTTGTTTGATTATCTGCAGAACAAAGCCGAAACCGATGATTGTGATTCAACGGACAGTTCAAAAAAGAGGAATGCAACTACTTGGGTTCAATAATGCAACTACTTTAAGTTCACCGTACAATGAGTGAGAGTAGTTGAAGCCATCCTAAATCTGTAACATGAAGGTAGTAATGCAGCAACAGACTTTGCTGTATTACTAATGATGTATGCATTCCGACTTTTTTAAATCTTACTGAATGCTAATTGCGTGGTAGATTATAGCATGTTCCTGATAGACCTTTTCAATGAGAATAAGTGCATGAAAATACAGGATGCCATATTATACGAGATGAAGAACATGGGATCGGTTATCCTGTCCTCAGCAGTTCTTCTAAGCGGAACATTTGGTGCCATGTATCCATCTTATGTTCTTCGATGATGCAGATAGCCACAGTCGTTCTTAGCGAACTGATTTGAACTCGCTGTTGTTCTTGCCTTTCTTCGTGCCTGTGAGGGTGAAGATGATTGACTTGCCAACTGGTGGTCAAGCGCTAATAAGGAACGAGGTTCTGTTGAATCGAATCAAGCGCTTAAGGTGTAGTTACAATTCAAAAGATGAGTTTATTGAATGCCTCACCAAGTAAATAATTAATGAACTATATCAGATGGCGACTTTTCCTAACATTCAAATGGGGAGAAGTCGCCTTTTTCGATCTTTGTTTAGAACTCCGAAGCTATCAATACTAAAAAATAAAGAAACCAAGATGCTAATATGTTAAGGTTTCTTTGCTTAATAGATATTTAGCATGTATAAAATAGGTTAAAATTCCGTTTTAAATAAAGAATGATCCGTCCTGAAATATGTCGGTAATGATAGTTGTTGATGAATCAATCTCCATTTGCCATTTTCTCTTATATAACCATCTGTCTGACGGGTAAGAAAGCTGGCAGAGGGAGAACCATTTTCATTCTCACATTGAAAGTGCTGAATACTCTGAACAAAGCCAACATTACCATCCACATACGCCTCAATTTCAAGAAATCCGGTCTGTACATTTTTGATCTTTGCAAATTGTTGACGAAACTCATCTCTACAATTTTCAATCCTCTTTTTCTTGTAGAATTGAAAATCAAACCATGTTGCTTCTTTGTGCCAAAATTCTGTTATTTCATCTCCCGTTTGAGTTTCACCCATTTTTTTTGTGAATCCAATAATGATCTCTTTGTCCGAATTTGTCATTGTAAAATATAAATCTTGACGTTCAGTGTCGTGGTTTAAGTAAATATAGTTAGGCTGTAATCACGTCATATTTTTTTCAATTCCATTTTTCCGAATGTCTTTTTAGTAAAGTAATCATATTTTACATAGAGGAGCCAGTTATCTTAATGATACGCCATATAAGTAGATATAATGGGCCGTTCTAGGCCAACATCCTCGCCTATAAGCCTATTGTTCTCCAGATCCTCTTTTACAGAAAAAAGGGACGAGGGAAATGCCTAAGCCACTCTTCACACGATATTTTATTACTTGAATGCTTTGAAACTCAAGACTATCTCTGACATCAACTTGATTGTAGCCAATATAATTCTTAAAGACTAATTTGTACCTACAACTTTTCTCAGCATATGTTACGTTTAGCTCATATTCAAAATATAAAAGGGGTAACATGATCCGATTACTGAATTATTTATCCTGCTATTTACTCCATATCAAAATGTAGAAAAATGACGAATAAAGTGATTGCTAACTAATTTATTGTATGATATTATGATCCAGTAAACGTTTACATCGATACGAATTGAATATTAGCAATGTTTGGCTGTTACTGGTAAAGCAGGCATGACCAAAATGATTTTGCATTTTCCTTATGTGAGTAGGGGAAGGCATATCGTTTTGGTCTTTTTTATATCCAAATTCAGAAATGGGGCAAAGGTATGGATTATCGCAAGTTGGGACAAGAGATTACAGAATTGGTTGGAAATAAGGACAACATCGCTCGGCTTACGCATTGCGCAACCCGACTTCGGTTCGAATTGCACGACATCTCCAAAGCGGAGACAGAAAAACTCAAAGCACTCCCAGGTGTCATTACCGTTGTGAACAATGGTGGACAATACCAGGTTGTCGTGGGCAATGAAGTGCAGCAGGTCTATCGTGTTATTACTCAACAGATGGGTTCGGCAACCGGTAGTGGGGACACCAAATCGGATTCCGGCAAAAATAACGGATCAAAACAAAAACAGAGCTGGATTTCCAGATTCATAAGCGTGATCTCGACTACATTTACTCCCGTAATACCAGCAATCATTGGCGCGGGTATGATCAAAGCTATATTAGCTGTACTTGTGCTGACAGGCCTCGTAACCACGGAAAGCCAAAACTATTATATCCTTAATACTATTGCGGACGCGGCGTTTTACTTCATGCCCATTCTGTTGGCTTATGGAGCTTCCATTAAGTTCGAAACAAGTCCAATTCTGGCGATGACGGTTGCCGGCGTGTTGTTACACCCGGGATGGAGCGCCCTGATGTCGGAAGGAAAAAACGTGTTTTTCATCGGTGTTCCGGTTCGACTAACCGACTATGCAGGCTCCGTGCTGCCGATTATTATCGTCGTTTGGCTTATGTCCTATATTGAACGTTTCGCGGATCGGGTATCGCCTTCAATGATTAAATTTTTCACGAAACCGATGCTTGTGCTATTGATTACAGCACCACTCGCATTGGTAGCGATCGGGCCTTTCGGAACGTATCTGAATGATCTGGTCGCGATGGGTGCAGAAGCGATTAATGCCAGAGCCAGTTGGCTGATTCCTTTGTTAATGGGAACTTTACAACCGTTCCTGATCGTGTCAGGCACCGCATGGGCGATGACGCCGATTGCAACTAGCCAACTGACCAAAAATGGATATGAAATGATCAACGGTCCTGGAATGCTCGCGTCCAATATTGCTCAAGGTGGGGCAACGCTTGCTGTAGCATTAAAAACGAAAAACAAAAAACTCAAGCAGCTCGCTGCTTCATCCGGTTTCACCGCTGTGCTGGGCATCACGGAACCATCCTTGTACGGCGTTACGCTGAAACTGAAGAAGCCCTTGATTGCCGCAATGATTGGTGGTGGCGTAGCAGGGATATACGCTGGTCTGACCGGATTAGTACGTTATGCCTTCGTTTCTCCTGGGCTTGCCGCGTTGCCGGCCTTCATTGGCAGCAATCCGATGAACATCGTTCATGCCATTGTGACTTGTCTGATCGCCTTTATCGTTACCTTTGCTCTGACATGGATCATTGGTTTTGAAGATCCAGTGGACGATGAGGAAGAAGGCAATAACAACGTTAACGATGACAAGACGCTTTCCCAACAGCCTGTTAAAGACAACACCCCAAGCACGCAGTCTGTTGCAACAACAAATGCGAATGTACCGAGCCAAAATGAATTACGCCCACTTACGATCGCCAGCCCGATGCAAGGAGAATTAGTCCATCTTGACCGTGTACCAGACGATGTCTTCTCTTTGGGATTGTTGGGGAAGGGTGCTGCAATTATTCCTGCAAAAGGAGAACTTTATGCACCGATAGCAGGGGAAGTTACGGCTTTCATGGACTCCAAACATGCGGTCAAATTAAATGGTTATGATGGAGAAGAGGTATTGATTCATATTGGAGTTGATACCGTCAATCTGAAGGGGAGGCATTTCCACTCTTCCATTAAAGTGGGGGATCGGGTGCAACGGGGTGACTTGTTGATCAGCTTCGATATCGATGCAATCAAGGCGGAAGGTTACGAAGTCATAACCCCTATCATTATCGCCAATTCGGATCGTTTCTCGGACATTAAGCTGGAGAAGCAGAGTCTTGTGGATGTTGGAGCGACCATTATCCAACTTTCGTAACGACCTTAACACAGTTCGTCATTTATTCTGATCAACATTAAAATGAAGGAGTGCTTGAGATGTTATATCAACACATCAAACCATTCCCCAATGAATTTCTGTGGGGAGGCTCTACCTCTGCTTATCAGGTGGAGGGAGCCTGGAACGAAGATGGCAAAGGCTTATCTGTGATCGATATGTGTGATCATCCGGCTGGAACCGCCGATTTCACAGTTGCGAGCGACCACTATCACCGATTTAGAGAAGACGTGAAGCTTTTTGCAGAGCTGGGCCTCAAAGCGTATCGTTTTTCGATTGCATGGACTCGAATCTTGCCCTCAGGTATAGGTACGGTTAATGAGAAAGGACTCGATTTTTATCACCAATTAATTGACGAATTGCTACTCCATGGCATTGAACCGATTGTGACCATGTACCATTTCGACTTACCCTACGAGCTTGAGAAAACCGGAGGATGGAACAACCGGGAGACAATAGATGCCTTTGTAGAGTACGGGCGTATATTGTTTACGCAATACGGGCATAAAGTGAAATATTGGTTGACCATTAATGAGCAAAATACGATGATTCTCCATCCAGGTGCTATTGGTACACCGAAAGGCGGACGTTTGCCTTCCAATAAGGAACTGTATCAGCAAAATCATCACATGTTTGTGGCTCAAGGCAGAACGATGCGACTATTTCATGATATGTTCCCGCAAGGCAAGATCGGTCCTGCATTGAACATGACTTCCATGTACCAAGCAACCTCCAGACCAGCAGATGCAATCGCTGCACATAACTGGGAGACGATTCGCGGATGGGGTTTTCTCGACTTATCGGTGTGGGGACGGTATAATCCATTATTCTGGAGTTATTTGCAGGAACGTGGCATCGAGCCGGTTATTGAGCAGGGCGACATGGAGGACATCAAGGCAGGCCGTCCCGATCTGGTAGCTATTAATTATTACTCAACGGCAACCATTGCCGCCAGTACGGGCGATGTGTCGGATGTTACAGCTCGTGCGGGTGATCAGCAAATTATGCTTGGCGAGCAGGGAGTGTACCGGGCCGCGGAGAATCCTTATACGGAAAAAACGAAATATGGCTGGGTTATTGACCCGGTTGGCCTAAGGCTGACATTGCGCAAGGTATGTGAACGATATGGTCTCCCGATTTTAATTACGGAAAATGGCATAGGAGCTCCGGATGTACTGGAAGCAGATCACACTGTTAACGATACGTACCGAATTGATTTTATCGAGAAACACCTGGAGCAGATCAAACTGGCTCTAACGGATGGTGTGGATGTAATTGGTTACTGCCCTTGGTCCGTTATTGACGTGGTAAGCACCCATCAGGGTTATGGGAAACGCTACGGTTTGATCTATGTAAACCGTGGTGAACAGGATCTGAAAGACTTGAAGCGCTTGAAAAAGAAAAGCTTCTCGTGGTATCAGCAGGTCATTCAACAGAATGGCAGATGTATCGGAAATTCGGATCAGGCGGTCACGAAAGAATAAAGGATCGTGATGAATGGCATGAAAGTAATCAAAATATTGAATAACAGCTTGCTTCTGACCAAAGATGAACAGGGGCAAGAAGTGATTGTCATGGGAAAAGGCTTGGCATTTAAAGGAAAAGTCGGCGAGCAACTCGATGAAGAGCATATCCAGAAAAGATTCATTCTGCAAAATAACCCGTCTGCCCAGGCTTACGTGCGAACCATCGAAAACATGCCAGAATCACATGTGAATGTCATTAACAAACTGATTTCCAATGCCAAAGAAAAGCTCTCACTCGACGACCAAATCTTCTTTACGCTTATGGATCACCTGTCGTTTGCCATTGAACGATGGAAAAAAGGCGTATCATTACAGAATCGCATGTTGTGGGAGATTCAGAGATTTCATCCCGTCGAATTCGAACTGGGCCTTGAAGCAGTCCATATGTTGAATCAAGAACTTGGCATTAAGCTTACGGAAGAGGAAGCGGGGAATATCGCCTTTCATTTCGTCAATGCCCAAACGCATGAGCAGAATATGGAGCGCACCATGCAATCCGTTAAAATGTTAAAAGATATTTTTAACCTTATTCAATACAGCTTTGATATGCAATTGAACAAAAACTCCATCAATTATGTGAGACTCGTCACACACCTGCAATTTTTTATCAAGCGTTTACAAGAGGGCCGACTGGGCAATTCGCCGAAAGATTTTATATTCCAGCACATGGTGAAGGAGCATCCGCTTGAATACAAATGCGCGGAGATGATCAAAACCTACGTGCAAAATATGCTGGATATCACCATATCGAACGAGGAATTATTATATTTGATGATTCACATTGCCCGAATTGTGCAAGAGGAGCAAGATGACAAGGGACGATTATAAAACAATGTTAGGTGTATTCTTATATTGATTAGAACGTATTTAAAACCCCCGTTGAGCTTTAGCTAATAGTTCGGCGGGGGTTAATCCGACGTTACTACTTCTTAAATTTCTCGTCCGTATGCCTCTACAAACAACGATGATATATACACAACAGAACAGATTTTAGTTCACTTATACACAAAACTCGTATTTTGTACATATGTCATGTCTTTTGTATACATAGCTTAATGGATTGTGTAACTGTCATCGGGAAAAATATAAGTTAAAAAACACACAGCCGGCCCCCTATGAGCCGGCTGTGTTGAGTCAGCCCAGCCCCTACTTTAGTAAAATACGCTACTCCCATGAATACTATTATAAATGCTTTTAAATTCTTGAACAAAATCAATCGGCAGCATAGGGTCATCAGAAGCGGCTACTCGTTGAAGCTCTTTTAACCAGTTCATTGATTCTTCATCCAAATGTGACACATCGTTTGCTTGATGAAAATAAACATACAACAATACATAACGAAGTTTAATAGAATCTTGTAAATATTCTATTTCTTCTTCTTGGATTGTATTTTCCTTTAGATATCCTTTTATAAAATGGCGGAAAAACAATCTATAATATTCCGTTTTATTTTCAAATTCCTTAAACGGACGAAAAAGTGCATAACACAATGTAATCCCAATATCGTTTACGAAATACGTATAACTGCAATCATCGAAATCGAACAAATAAATGTCTCCGTTATGCAGATAAAAATTACTTTGATGAAAATCAGTATGAGTCAAACCGTATGTATCTTTGGACTTGGGCATAGAAGTAAGTTTTGTTAATCTTTCTTTTATAATTGAAATCATTACATCATCAGGTTGCAGGTATTTCTCCGCCTTTAATTGAACTTCTTGCTCCCAATTTTGTCGTTTAAACGCTGGATTACTCCATTCAAAACCCTTTGAGGCATAATGGATTTTTCCAAGAAATTCGCCCCATTTTTCATAAAGCGATTCATTCCAATCATCACCAGACACTTCATTTCCAAGAGACTTTTCATAAGAAATGGCTAGAAACGAACCATTTTCTGTAGGAATTTCTTCAACCATATTACCCCTAGTCGATGGAACAGCATTTGAAACTGCCAGTCCTTTATTCGACAAAAAATTTAAAAATTCAATTTCACCCCGTATATTATTTCTTGATCTTCTAATTGTGTGTGAGATTTTTAATATGAAAAATGCATTGTTTTTCTGGTATTCATAAACAAAGCTTTCATAACCGCCCAATAAACGAACGGTGTCATTATTAATGTCATATCGCTTTATTGCTTCGGTAAGGATCTCTTCAGTGAATTGCTCTTTAATTTCTCGTATCATCTTCTATACCTTCTTTCATTCATAATTTAAGTAGTTGCATAATTTTTTCAATCGAAAATTTCGGCGACCACCTGAAGTAAGGCTTCCTGCTGACCGCTTTACAGGTAATTGTTCAGCAGCGCCCTCTCTCAGAAGCACATCCTCATCCGATTCCGTCCGGCTCGAACAAAACCTCTTGAGGCGTACCAGTCCTCCCGATTGGATGGGCTTTATTAATTTATCTGTGACACTTCCAACCCAGTCCGTATGTATTGTACCTGGACAAACGGCATTAGCGCGTATCCCTTTTGATGCATACTCAACTGCTGCCGTACTCGTTAGACCAATGATACCGTGTTTGCTAGCAACGTATGCAGCGTGGTGTTTAAGACCAATTAGTCCAGCAATTGAAGCAGTATTTAATAATGACTCCACGTCCTTGCAGAGTCATTGCTTGTATTTCATGTTTCATACATAACCAAGTTCCCTTCAAATTTACACTTATAACATTATCAAAATCCTCTTCATTGCACTTAGCCGTTAATCCACCAATGCATATGCCTGCGTTATTAACACCAATATCAATTCTTTGAAAAGTACGGAGACAAGTACTTACTGCTTCTTCTACTTCTGACTATTACAGGCTTCTCCACACTATTCTGCCCGTAGCTAAATGCACTAGCTATCGAATTAAAATTAGATATGCGCATAATCGGTAATCGGTACTTGTTCTTGTCCTTTACGGCAACCGGTACAAGTTCTCGTCATAGTCTCCGACTTCAATCTCTTCGATTCGTCCCAAGGATAAAAATGACTATAAAGGCTCCTTTGATTTCTCTATTCATCTTTTGTTTTTAAGTGAAAAGTTTCTTCTTTGTCATCCCATTTAATTTCTACTTTAATAGGAATTGATTCGTTCGTTACTGCACAGCCTGAACAACTAGAAGGCATTTCAATTATTGCTCCTTTGTAGTCCCCCTCTTTACGCACGCGTTTTCCATCATTAATGGTAATTTCTAAATTTTTTAGTTCTTTGCCCGTTGCATTTTTATAACCAAAAATGAACTTTCCACTTTCCTTATCTCCATTAATGTTTGCTGTGTATTCGCCACTCCAACTATCACTCTCCCCAGTAAGCGAAATTGATTTAACATTGCATCCGACCAATGTTAAAATCATGATCAATATCAACACATATTGTTTTTTCATTATGTCCTCCTCTTTAATATTGTTCTAAATAATATGACGCAGGGGACAAGTTATAAGTTCCATTTAAAACGGTTTCACTTATATGCTGTACTACTAAACTGCCCGTTAGTTTAATAAAAGAGCGTCTGCCGCCGTCGATGAAATTATATCGGGAATGTAACAATGTTCTTGTCATCAGTCGGGAATGTTATCAAGTTCATGTCATTGAGTTTTGACAAGAACTTGATAACATAAATATAAAAAGCCGCATAATCAGCGGCTTCTAATGTTACTATGTTTTTGTCACCCGACAAATACTACATTTACTTACTTACTCCCGGTATCACATAACGCAGGGTTAATGTGCAACCATAGCCCCCACAACTTTCTAGACTGCGGCTTTTTTTATAGAACTAACGTTCTCCCGTTAGACCCATAGACCCAACTACTTAAAACCGTCAGCGCGATTTGTCACGGTGCGCAGGTTTTCCTTGCGTTGCCGGACACTGGCTATTTTGTCAGCCGCGCTATTAACGGAAATTCTGCAGCCTAGATCGCGCCTCCCCCTCCGCTATTGCGGTTAACAAATGCAGGTCTTTTTCTTGCTGCCGATTCGGCCCATCGCCTCGATCTTGCCGATATATTCCGTTGCAAGCGGAACTTTGCATGCAGTATTGCCGACATCCACATGCACTTTGCCGACCGCCTCTGCGACTGCCTTCGCTTCCTCCGTTAATGCCTCAACGTATGCGCCGACCGAAATAACGAAAGTATTCATAACATAGCGGACCCAGTTGCGCTCGCCGTGGATGGTGTCGCGCACTCTTGTCAAATAACTGCGTATCTCCTCCATGTCGAGCGCTTCGTCTGGCGTAACCGATACATAATTGGCATATGTGCTCCATCCGCTCACAGCGACCAGTTCCTCCGGCGAATCAATCCACTCCACAGCCAGGTCATGCGCATACGGACTTTCTGCGGCTACTCTCGCTACCGTATACTCGGCAGGCGAATGCCAATTGGCTCCCGCCACCCAATGCTGCAACTGTTCTTTGGTGATCGTCTTCGTATTGATGCTAAGCCCCGCCAGGTACATCGCATCGTAGTTGCCGGATTCATACAGCTGCAGAGCGAGAGCTTGGTCTTTTTTCACATGCTTAACGAGCTTCTTCATGTCCCCGATTTTGACGCCAAAGAACGGCTCTTTCGCACCATGGCGAATAAAAGTGCTTTTCGTCTGTTCACTGCCCATGCCAGCCAATGCCTGTATGATTTCTTCATAGGTCATCTATTATTCACGCTCCTAAACATATATTCAGCCTTCGAGTGGTTCGTTGTCATCATTGTGCCTTCTACGATCCGGGATCTCTCCTTACATCCTCCATGCTACTTCAGAAAGTATAATATACACCCCAGTTTTTTTCACTTTTATAACATAATTGTACCAGGGATATTTCTTTTTTGGTGACCAAGATTGATTATGAATTAACTAACCTGCCCGTTAGCTTAATGATGTTGCATGGAAACTTAGTTAGATACTTATCTAATCGGTAATCGGCTCATGTTCTTGTCCATTTCGGCAATCGGTACAAGTTCTTGTCCTTGGCTCGAGACAAGAACTTGTACCGATAAAACAAAAAAGCCGCTAAAATAGCGACTTTCAATGGGACCATGTTTTTGTCCCCCGACAGTTTTATTTTTGGAACTTCTCAAATTCATTTTTTAGCCAATGCTGATTCTGATATGCAATATACTGTTCCATGCGAATCAGTAGATCAACCAATTCTGGCTTTGTTAACTGCATATCTATGTCGCGATCCTGTTTTATGTGCTTGAAAGCATCCAGATGGTTAAAATTCTAAGGTAGATTGACTACTGATTATCGTGCCAACATTTTTTCCTTCACACACTTCCCTCATAGAACCAGGTTTATCAAAATTAAAAACATGGATAGGCAAACTATAATCTCGGGCTAAAATGAAAGCCGACTGGTCCATTACCTTTAAATTGTGTTTAATTACATCATTATAGTGTAGCGACTTATACTTCTTTGCGTCTTTGTTGTTCCTTGGATCCGCATTGAAAACACCATCAACACCTTGTTTTGCTACTAAAATCGACTGACAATTCACCTCTATCGCCCTTTGTACTGAAGGGTAATCCGTTGTAACATATGGTTGCCCATTTCCTCCAGCAAAAATTACTATGTAACCCTTTTCTAAATGGTGAATTGCTCTCAATCTAATATACGGTTCTGCAACAGATGTAATTGGTAGTGCAGTCATTACTCGAACTTCTTTGTTTGTTTTCGCCTTCAGAACTCCCCTTAGCATTAAGCTGTTTACAACAGTTGCTAGAGTTCCAATGTTGTCCGCTTCCGCCCTTTCAATCCCCCAACTTTCAGCCATATTACCTCTGAATATGTTCCCGCCTCCAATTACAAGGCATACCTCGATACCCATGTTAATAACTGACATAATTTCACTTGAAATATGGTCCAGTCTTTCAGGGTCAAATCCAAATTCACTTTGTCCTGCGACAGCCCCACCACTTAACTTAATAAGAACTCTTTTGTACTTACTCAATGAAACACACCCCCAGATAAATAAAAAACACTAAAGCAATGAATGCTTTAGTGTTTCAAAGGAACAAGAATATGAAAATGAAAAGACAAACTATTATTGCCCCTCCGCTTCCTTTTCATATCCCCACTCCTTTCAGTCAATTTCCATCTACACGTATTATACATAATTAGGATAAAAAAACAACAATCATTTAAAAATTTTTCAGCATTCCTGCCCGTTAGTTGAACAATAACAGCCGTTTGCAACTAACCGGCTGCCATCTTATCGTTATTCAGCTATCGTTTCCCGTTAGCTTAATGAAAAACTGACTTAAATCCTCGAAATGCTATGGGAGAATCCAATGAACAGAAGCGTGAATATGGTGTTATACGATGTTGCACACTCCTTGAAATACGGTCAAAGCTTCTTAATATGATAATTTCTTGTTAGAATAAAAATAGTAAGTGTTTATTTTCTTTCATCTTCTTTATAAATTTAACGATTCCTCGAATAATAATTATTGATAAAATGATAATAATGACTGGAGCAATTTCTAAAATAAAAACAGGAACTAATGCTGATAATGAAACGAAAATCTCGTAAATAAAAAAATAATCAACTATTCCAGCAACTACGAAAGACATTACAATCAATTGAAATTTCTGATAATAATAACTAAGCTTATAATAGGCTCTTCTTAAGTAATCAAAAGCTTTCATACTTCACCTCAATGCAATTTATTTACAATATGCTACGATTATGTTTAGAAATGGTTTCAGGTGTTTGTGTAATTGTGTATATCGATTAATTTGCGAACTTCGCAATTAATTCCATACTTGGAGTTATTCGCGAAGCGTTTAAACTAACCTGCCCGTTAGCTTAATGAATAGCTGTAGAATTTAGTTAGATGTTTATCTAATCGGTAATCGGAACATGTTCTTGTCCTTTTCGGCAATCGGTACAAGTTCTTGTCCTTGACTTGGGACAAGAACTTGTACCGATAAAACAAAAAAGCCGCTAAATTAGCGACTTTCTATGGGACCATGTTCTTGTCCCTCGACAATATAATACTTTATTAGGAATGTTTTATTATTTCTTTGATACAACTCCCATCAAGTTTCGCTTCATCTTGATTGTACTTAATGAACATTTTTTTACTTCTTGCTTTTTTACTTTTAGGACTATTCCCGAACCCATTTGAACCTGTATTGTAATATGTAACAAAAATATCATTGTCTTTATTTAGTTCAACTAATTTAACTCGATCAAGTACGATTTCGATGCATGGCCCCATGGATTTCAACATAGATTTTTTGTATTCATTATTATGAGTAGCTCTGCGTAGCGAAAAATCCGGATAAATTGTTAATTTCATCCTTATAGTCACTAAAATCGATTATAATTAAATTTATGTTCAAGTCGATTACCTATCCTAAGTTAATAAGATAATCATACGCAAAAAGGCATAGTGATGAATCGCCTATGCTCTAAGGGTTATAGAGTTTTCGAATACACACTTATGTATAAGTGGAGGCGGATGATATGACGATAATGCCTGTTATAATAATGATTTTTGTATTTGTACCTACCATTGTACTCATGGTAAGCATGCCTTATTTAACAAGAGAGACGATTAGTTTTGGGGTCACCGTCAGCGCTGTACAATTCCACAGTGAGCCTCTGCGCCAGATGCGGAAGTCATATGCTAGGATTAGTGCTACCTTGCATACCATCCTATTCATTGTTTGTATCATCTGCCTAATATACGGTGATGAACATTCCAAGCAACAAAGTTGGATCATTGTCACTTATTCACTCGCCATGGTCGTAATCTCCCTAGTCATAAACATTAGCTATCATTTCAAAATGAAAAGTTTACTACCTATGCTGCCTATTGCTCCGGAACCATCGATCATGGCAGTGGACACTGGATTTCGGAATAGAAACATTGGCTTGTCTAGTAATTGGTTCCTCATTCATGTTTTAATTATTGTTGTTAGTATTGTAACTGTGCTACGCAACTACGATCTGATTCCTGATCAGATTCCGATCCATTACAACAGCAGTTGGAACGTAGACCGCTATGCAGCTAAATCTTATAGTTCTGTGTTTATGCCTACGATAATGCAAGTGTTCATAACACTTGTGTTCATATTTGAGAATTGGAGTATTCGCAGAGTGAAGCAGCAGGTTCAACCCACTGATCCGAACCGTTCCATCAGACAAGACGTAACTTTCCGCCGTACTTGGTCATGTTTTATGATTACAGCAAGCTTCTTAATAGTTATCCTGATTTCCGTCGTGCAACTAAACATGATATCTCTGCTTAACATCAATTTCGCTATCCCCATTATCCTAATCATAATAGCCTTTATCATGCTATACGCCTTCGCCTTATCGTTCTGGGCTGGTCAGGGCGGAAGCCGCTTGGAGCGATCTGCCGATCGATCCAATGTCAGACCTGTCCATGATGATGATAAATGGCTATTAGGTATGATTTATTTCAATCGCAAGGATCCAAACCTAATCGTGGAGAAAAGGTTCGGAGTCGGCTGGGGATTAAATTTCGGTCACCCAGTAACCTGGCTGATTTGGCTCGGAATTATTGTACTGTTAGTTGTGGTGTGGTTGTAACCCTGCCCAATTTATCATATTGATAAGAAGTAACAGCATTTTTCCCATCAATATACTTATTCATCTGACCTGTAGTAGAGTCATATTCAGCCTGTATTTTCAAGGTGAAAGGCTTAGAACGCTTTTCATATCTAGATATATCAACATCTGGAAGAATCTATGTAAATTCTTCAAGCGCGAGACTAGCAAGATTAAGCTAAGCGGTCTTATCTAATCCCCCATTCATATTAATTTTCTTCTTTCTTGCTCGACTATTCTGCCCGTTAGTTTAATAAAAAGGCGTCTAATCATCTTTATTAGACGCCGTCGATGACTTCATATCGGGAATGTAACAATGTTCTTGTCATCTGTCGGGAATGTTATCAAGTTCTTGTCATTGTGTTTTGACAAGAACTTGATAACATAAATATAAAAAGCCGCATAATCAGCGGCATCTATTGTTACTATGTTCTTGTCACCCGACATTTGTTTACTTTAAATAAGTTTATACTAACTGAACTTGGAACAAAAATAAATCGCTCCGTTGCCCTCCTACCTATTCCGTTCAACCATTGTTTCATTGAAGAATCTTTGATTTCCAAAGAACGTTTCATTCTGTCCAATGTGTGATTTGGGCCATCTTATAACCACATTTGCAAGTAAACGGTTGATCCATCCTACTATCACTTAACAAAAACGGTAAGTCATTTGAGCAGCTCGGACATGATTCTAAAATATCCATATCTCATGCAATCAGGACACCAACGAATCCTCAGAGAAAACCAAATGTGTATGAAAAGTGTTGCCGCTGCCTTCCTTACCTATCATGACTGTATGTACAAACCTTTTTCATTCATCCGTTCAAATGAGGATCTTCATCGACTCTTGGTTATCTTGGAACAGTTGAAGATATCACGGATCAGCAGCCTAAAGTTGTCCTCGATGCCACAGGAAACTATTCGAAACCTCTGGTCTCGTTCTTCTCTTCTCACGGCTATTCTGTCATTCTTCTGAATCCAATATGTACTCATCAGCTGAAAACAAATATTCTGTCTATCACCCATTAAGTCATGTACAAGATTGCGCATCATGTTATGGCTTGAGCTTTGATTAGCGCAGCCTTCTTAAAGCTTTTTAATAATATCTTTCTTCTTCAGACCATTCTTTTTAGCTTTTGCATGCCAAAAAGAGTGTGTCGCTGCATACCGCCAGGCAAAGCGTGGAAAATTTGGACTGAACAGCAAGGATTTATCACTACCATGAGAATGTATATTTTTTGCCAGGCATTCCATTGCCCTTCCTAGATTTTTTAAAGGGCCCTGGCCAAGTGGTACCTTTTCGATAAAACCCATCATTTCACCAGCGCCTTGTCCGATTCCTTGTCCAAAATGAAGGCCGGATCGTATGCACCAGTTTTTGATGATTTCAAGAGCAATGAAAGTTTGCTTCCCCTCATAAAATCCATTGTTTACAATGGCATAAACATAAATTTCCTTTTCTCGTTCTGCTTTCATATACCCTTCCAGAGTAGTCAGCATCCTTAATAAATGCGACGGTATTGCATCGAAGTATAGAGGGAATGCAATAATCAGTGTATCCATGTGGCAAAGCTCGATGTATTGCTCATTGGTAAGCGGTTTTTTATTCATGTTATAGTGTGATATTTCATGCTCGGAGATTATCAGGGGTTCAAGTGCTTTGAGCATCCTGCCCGAATTGCTTCTTCCTAACTTGGGGCTTCCATTTATCATAGCGATTCTCACTATATTACCTCCTTGATTGCTTGTAGGCTGTTATGGAAATACAACTTGTTTCCTGTGGAATTAAGGTTCACGCTATTCGCCGCAACCAGAGCTTGTGCGGTCTCCTTTTCTGCTTTGGTTATGTCATTGCCATAAAAATGTACCGATAGAGTGAATTTGTTGTCATACCGGTATCGGTGATGGGTTTCTCCATTTTTGATTACAAAATAAGGCAGAAGATATGGTAAGCTCCTATCCACAATATTGCATACAAAGGGGCTGTAGCTCCCATAAACACATTTACTGATGACAACCAGCTCATGGCATTGTGAAAGAAGTTCGCCAATATTGTGATAACCATCCTTTATAACGCATTTTCCCGGTGTTTTGATCCAGCATCCGAAGCAACCAATGCATTTACGGATTGTGCCATTGTCTGATATAACAGTTACGTCTGTATTTTGGTTTTCATACAACGCCATGAATTCTTGTTGATTCAAATCATGTATAATAATTTTCATCATTCTATCTCCTTAATACAATTGTTTATAAAAACATTAATCCAGTCCCCGGAATATCGGATACCATGATTGGTAAGCAGTGAGGCTATGCCGTGTACCGTTGACCAAAGAGCAATCAATTTTTCGGTATAAGCTTCCTCTGGCAACCCTATGCTGTGAAACAATTGATACGCCGTTGTCCTGAATAAAGCAAATGGCGGATAATCATTGGCGTTATCATTATCCAAATCAATGGTTAATCCTGAGTGATAGAAAAGGAACTGAAAATATTGCGGATTATCAATGAAGAAGGAAATATAAGCCTGCCCAAGCAGTGAGGTCGCTTCGAGACTGTTTTCCTGTCCACGAATTGATGTACGCATCTTTTCCACAAATCGCTCCGTTACATGCTCGCCCATGGCATAAATCAACTCGTCTATATCTTTAAAATGACTGTATGGTGCGGCATGACTGACGTTGCATTTCGCTGCGACCTTACGCAGGGAAAAAGCTTTTAAACCATCTTTATTAATAAGCTCTATACCAGCTTCAATAAGTTTTTTTCGCAAATCACCGTGATGATATGGTTTTTCTTTCATTTATACATGCTTCCTTTCATATAACTTGACACTGTAAAGATTATAATAAATAATCTTTACAGTGTCAAGTTTGAAAATGTCATAAGTAAAGTTCCAGCACATATCTTCTCTATTCGCTACTTCCTTTTTTCTCACTATCCTGCCCGTTAGTTGAAAAAAGGCAGCCGATCAGGAAGCCAGCTGCCTTAAATGTTTTTATTGAGCTATCGTTCTCCGTTAGTTTAATGCCAATCCCATTCCGAGTAATGGTGATTAATAGGCCCCGTTAGAGCCTCGCGAATGTGATGTAATCGACTTGGACAGGCTCTGCCGATTCGATCCGAAGTGCCCGGTTGATCTGTCCCCGGTGATATTGCCCATGTAAGAGGACCTGCGACAGGATGTCCCGGACGGACGTTCGGAACGGAACCCCGCTCTGGTTTGCATAGTCGATCATCTCGTCCAACTCGGATTCCTCGAGCCCTTCGATATAGACGCGATATTGCTCGGCGTTTTCTTCGAACATCGTCCGGATCGCCGTCAGGTCTTCCGCTTCCTCCCACAACGAATATAGCGCGCTGCCCTTGCCCTGCAATCGGGACAGCCAGACTCGTTCCGCGACCGCGACGTGTCGAACCAGCTTCAGAAGGTCCTTGTTCTTCGTCTCACTCTCCTCGAGCGCGTCCAAGATGCGTGCGTTCGCCCAGTACAGGTGGTCCATCATGCACTTGATCGTCTTCATTTCGGTTTCCTCCTCTTCGTCTCATCGATTACTTGAACCTACTGTTATCCGTTAGTAGCCTACACTTCTAATTGTGTCAGATTGCCAAATTCCATTATCCTGTCCGTTAAGGCAAAAAGCCGCCGGAATATTAACTTATTAAGTCCGTTGATTTGGTTTTTAAATCTTGCTCTTCCCAGTAAAACTTTGGTTCCTTCGTTGCAGCTTTAAAAAATAAAGGCAGAATATCTTTTCTAATGTCCTGTGAAATTTTAAGGTGCAGGGCTTCTGCCACTATTTTTTGTAACTCATCATAATTAGAAAAATCATCTCCGAAAGCATCCAAAAACTGCTCACGTCCTTCAAGCTCATATTCCACTATATCTTCGTTGAGAAATTCTGGATTATGCTTATATAACAGAGTATAGTTATACCAATTGTAAGCGCAATTTAATTCCAATTCCAAAAACTCCTGAACATTTTCGGCTACACGACCACATTCATCCACTTGACCAGAGTAAGCAATACTACCATCTTCTAACAATATATACTCTCCGCCACCTCCATCTTTACAGAACGCCATGCCAGGGATACTAAATATATACCGATAGTTAAGCATGTAAGGTGTTTGCAGCTTGTCATAAAAATCTAAACATAGTATTGCGCCAATCTGTTCTGCAAGTTGTTCATTTTCTTTAATGGTTGAGAGAAGTTTTTCAATTTCAGTCATGTCCATAATCCCCTCATAATATCTGATTTACGAACTTCGTAAAAACATTCGTAATGTAGTATTCTCCAAGTGAACAAACTATCCTGCCCGTTAGCTTAATGAAATTGTATGGAAACATAGTTAGATACTTATCTAATCGGTAATCGGCTCATGTTCTTGTCCTTTTCGGCAATCGGTACAAGAACTTGTACCGATAAAATAAAAAAGCCGCTAAAATAGCGACTTTCAATGGGACCATGTTCTTGTCCCTCGACAATATTGGAATAGCATGGGAAAACAGTGTTTGGTAAATAATGTATTACGGTGACCTATTTTTACACGTATCTCGGCCGTACCCCTAGTAAATCTTGATTCATTCATCATTTAAGTTGCGGATTACTTTGCAGGGATTACCGACAGCCAAACTGTTTGACGGAATATCCTTTGTAACAATACTACCCGCGCCAATAACACTGTTCGCGCCGATCGTCACGCCCGGCAATACAATAACGCCAGCTCCAATCCAGACGTTATCACCGATATTGACCGGATGTGTATATTCCAACCCTGCCAGCCGTTGTTCCACATTCATGGCATGTTCTTCCGTTATAATGCAAACATTGGGTGCTATAAATACATTGTTTCCAATCGTGATTTTCCCACTGTCCATAAGCTTGCAGTTGACATTAAGGAAGAAATTATCGCCCACTGTGGTATTATACCCGTAAGTGCAAAAAAGTGGTTGCTCCACAACGCAGTTATCTCCGGTCTTTCCCAGCAACTCGCGTATGGCGGCCTGCCTTGCGTCGCGATCAAGTGGGTGTATGTTGTTGTAATCGTGTAATTTTTTTATAGTAATATCGCGATCTGCTACAAGCTCAGGATCTCCGGGTTGATATAACATGCCGGCATGTGATTTTTCCTTTTCCGTCATATAATTTACTCCTTCAATTTATGTTGATTTATTAACTTGAGTGTTGCAAAAAACATGTCGTCGTTAAAGAGTCATTAATGCCGAGGGATTAGAATCTTCGTCGAATGACTAGACGGTAAAAAGACATCTGTCCTTGAGAAATTGAAAGTTACCACAACCACAATTTCCAGTAAAATAAGATGTCCCAACTCAATTGTATCCCTCTACCTGCCCATCGTCAAATTCATATTGGTGCTCAAGCTGGAGTTTTCTAAGGCACAGTTGAATCACCTGTTTACACTCGTTCACGGTTCTAAAGGGTATCCCCTCCCTCTCATCCATAAACTGCTTGACGCTTGTCAACTAACCGGTCAATTCCGAATCTCCACATAGTTCAGCGCCGCCTGGATTCCGAACACGTGCAACACTTCTTTTAAGATCGTCTCGCACTGCTCCTGCTGGACTGGACCGCTTGAGGCTTGCCCAGAATTAAAAACTCACCGACAATTAGGTTTATCCGCTCAAGCTCAGACATGATCAGATTATAATGACGCAGTTTAGCGTCTTGAGTGGATAACTGCAGTATTCCCTTCACCGTAGGGCTCTTGTTTTTAAGAGAACCCCCCTTTCTATCTCTTATCGTCATTTCGGGCTTAACGGTTTGCGGCTCTATTTCGTAATAGGGAAATATCCATACCTTGCCGCGTCTTTTTCGTTCTCAAATCGTTCTTCTACGCGGCCCGGCAGCTTCGATGCGTCGCGATCGTAATATTTGATCCCGGTTCTTGGGTCGGGACAATTATCAAAAGCAATTAATGTTAGCTAAGGGTATTTAACATCGTCCATAAAGGTATACAAAAAAAGGATCATCAGCATTTCTGCAACGATCCCTATTGTCAGTCTGCTAGTTGAAAACAGCAGCTGATCACGTTGATGCCTTCTTGGTTTTATTGAGCTATCGTATCCCGTTAGTTGAACGAAGATCAGATTAGATAGGCACCAAAATGCTCCTCAACCAAGCCAACAATAACTTCAAAAGGGGTTGAGGAATTCACTTCTATAACCTTTAGACCAAGCTGGTTTGCCTCTGCTCTTATCTGGGCATCAATCAGCATATCTCTTTTATTTAGATTCTCCAGGGCAATGTGCTCGATCTCTTTTATCTCGAACAATCCTGACAATTTTTTACGTTTCTTTGCAGAAGTCATCTTAAAGTCCTGATCCGAAACCAGCCAAATCGCTTGTTTTGGGTTATCTAGTAGAGGCCCAACCAATTGAGGTGTTAGGCCGAAGCCTTCTGCTAAAATTGGCCTCTCACTTTGTATTTCAGATAAATCACGGATAACCAAGGGAAATCGACCACGAAATGATCCATTCGCCCTGTTTAGCATTTCCTTCGGGCTAATATGTACCCAATTATCTTCCATGGAGGAGGACATTATCTCTTTAGCTCCAATTGAATGGGCAGACAGTTCCTCATGATGCTTATCCTCATGCATGTCATAATCATACAAAGAAAGGTTGTATTTCTTGACAATGTATTTTGCTAGTGTACTTTTCCACGAATCCGGTGAACCGCCAATCCAAAGTAACGAATTTTTCAACTTCAATTTTACCTACTCCTTCTTCGGTTTTTTCGTCATCCTGTTCTTGAAATCACTTATGGTGATTATAGAGAACATACGTTTCTTATGCAATGCAAAACTCCAGTGCTCACCACGCTATCCTGCCCGTTAGTTTAATAAAAAGGCGTCTAATCATCTTTATTAGCCGCCGTCGCTGACATCATATCGGGAATGTAACAATGTTCTTGTCATCTGTCGGGAATGTTATCAAGTTCTTGTCATTGTGTTTTGACAAGAACTTGATAACATAAATATAAAAAGCCGCTTAATCAGCGGCTTCTATTGTTACTATGTTTTTGTCACCCGACAAATGGATTGATTGTTGTGTCTTGATATAAAAAATTATGATGATACCAAGTTGGTATTGAATATTCCGTAACATCTCTCTCCCTCCCTAAAGCAAGAGCTAACAAGAAATCAATGTAGTAAAAAGACACTGATATTCTATTCATCAGTGTCTTTTTTGTTGATACTTTTTCACCAGCATCATGTTTCATCGTTGAACTCAGACTAATTCACTTTAGCCCTATTCGCTGTAATTGACTTCACTTTCTTGTAATCATTTCAATCAGAGAGTTGTAATTTAAAGCAACTTAATTAGCTCTTCTAGCTCATCAACCAATACTTTTGCAAATTCAAAATTAGTATCTTTTAAAGCCAATTCTATTTTCATTTCAACTGCTTTTTTGTTTTGTTCCGCTTCTAAATAGTCTTTATCAAAGTGACTAGCATAAATCATCTGTTTAAATTTTTTCATAGTCATTTTTCTAATCGTCTTATTGTCAATGATTAATACATAATCCATACCATTTACAACAGAATAGAAATCATGAGATATCATGAGAATTGCACCTTTATAGTCTTCAATGGCTTTTTCCAGTGCAATTTGTGTATATGTATCTAAATGGCTTGTCGGTTCATCAAGAAGCAATACGTTTGCATTACTAGCAGAAACTTTAGCCAATTGAAGTATGTTTTTTTCTCCACCAGATAGTGATTCAATCTTTTGATTAACGATTTCGCCTTCAAATCCATAGTTTGAAATATACGATCTAACTTCATCATAAGTTTTAAACCCAGCATCGATGAATTCTTCTAGTATTGTATTAGAATCCTTTAGCATTTCGCCTTGATTCTGAGATAAATAAGCCATTTTAACATCATCATTTATTTCAATGGAATCATGATTATTGTTAAAGATATCTCGGAGTAAAGTCGTTTTCCCTGTACCGTTTGGACCAATAATGGCTACTTTATCCGTAGATCTTATCTCAAAGCTAACATTCTCTAAAAGCAGTTCATCAAAGGCAACACTATAATTATTGACTTTTACAACAATGCTGTCTTCAATTTCATTCTCAATACCGAAACTGATATTCGGTTGCTTAATATCAACAAATGGTGCCTTAATTCTACGCGCTTCCAATCTCTCTTGAAATCTAACTCTAGCTTTTAACGCTCTACCTCTAGATGCTTCTGAATTAATAGTTGCGATAGCTCTAAGATTATCAATAATGTTATCGTATCTCTCAATTTCTTCAGCTTCAGCGACTGCGATTTCTTGCAACTCAATTTTTGTCTGAAGTAATGAGAAATTATACTCAATATATCGCCCATCAAACTCTTGGATCTCTGTGTTTTCAAGGTGAATAATTTTGTTGAAACAATGATTCAATAGATATCGATTGTGCGTAACAACTAGCAGTATGCCTTTGTGAGTATTAATAAGTTTTTTAAGCGCATTTAGGTTCTCAAAATCTAAAAACACATCCGGTTCGTCCATGATCATTAAGTCTGGACTATTAAGCATTTCCTTCATTACTTGAATAAGTTTGAATTCCCCGCCGCTCAGGTCGGATACCCTAACATCTTTTAGCTTCAAGAGGTTTGCAAGATTTAGCTTCTTATTAATGTTACTCTCAAAATAATCTCCGCCCATTGCATCAAATGCGTCTAAAGCGAATTGATACTTTTCGAGTAACGGCTCAATATCCGATGATGTTTCCATTTCATTACAAATAGATGTTATTTCATTTTGTAGCTTAATAAAATCTTCTCCGATATATTCAAAAACAGTTGTTTCTTTAGTTCTGTCTAGTTGGGAGAACTGACTTACATACCCAATTTTGCAGGTTGGATCTATCTCTAACTTGCCTTCGAACAAATATCTTTCTGGATCCATCAGTATATCGATCAGTGTACTTTTACCACTGCCACTTGTTCCAATAAAAGCGCAATGCTGTGACTCTTCTAACGTAAATGAAATGTCTTTATATAGTTCTTTTTGTGGAAATGAGAAGTATAAGTTATCAACTTTTATCATAGTAGTGCCTTTCTTTATAACTAAAATGGTGACTATTATTAAATGTATTGTCGAACACAGACTTTTAGAGTAACACTCTTTACTACCAAGTTCAATCCATTTTTAGCCCTTACCCTCACTTCGAAATTCTAATACTTTCTTTAGAATGGTGGCTTGTTGGCCGTTTATCCAATCCCATGAAAATACATCAAACAAAATCATGACAATGATCCACCCTACGCATATTATGGGACCAAGCTTTATGCCCTGGCACAATGATATGATTTATGCCATGCTTCGAGACGATTTATGATACGCTTCCCCGCGATTAATCTTAAACTACCTGCCCGTTAGCTTAATGAATTAACGGACATAAATCGATTAGATGCATGCCTAATCGGTAATGGGAACATGTTTTTGTCCATTCCGGCAATCGGTACAAGTTCTTGTCCTTGGCTCGGGACAAAAACTTGTACCGATAAAACAAAAAAGCCGCTAAATAGCGACTTTCAACGGGACCATGTTCTTGTCCCCCGACATTATTAATGAACAGATTGAAAACATAGGGATAAATTGAATAAAATAGAGCAAAAAAAGAAGACATCCTTCCTAAAATGGGGTTGAATGTCTTCTTTTTTGAAGTTTATACATACTCCTTAAGAAAAACGTAAGTTCTTCAGTGCCCTCTTCTATAGATTGAAGCTTTTTGCAATGGTATGGAGGCGAGCTTAACCAGTTGAGAACCCTGCAGCTTCCCTCGGATCGTCAGTTGATTTCTATGGTCAGGGAGCTTGTGAAATTCGCCCCCGGCTTCAGGGTGATTATTCCCTCTTTAGCTTGAAGTTCACCTTCGAAGACGTCCATATCCGCTACTCCTTGCCAAGGCTCGATGCATATGAAGGGAGCGTTCAAAGGCTGCCAGATGCCGAGGTCGGGAAATCCTTTATAGGTGACAACTACGCTTTTGGCGGAGTGCTTGCTTCTAAGCGAAATCTGCCGAGAGCTCACATTTCGGAAAATCAATGCGCCTTCGGCGAACATTTCATGGGATAACGGCAGGATGGTCTCTTGTTTCAGAACGGGCTCCGATTTGCCGCTGATCAGCAGGCCGTCCGAATTCAAGAACAACCTTTCAAGGTTTTCCGATTCAGCGAACTCCAGATAGTAATCGCTCAGGCTACCGTTGTCATCAAGCGGACAATTGAACGCCGGGTGGGTCCCGAGCTGGAAGAAGATATCCTGTTCATCGCTATTTTCCACCCGATAACTAAGTTCCAGTGTGCTTACATTCAGTTTATATGTAATATATAGGTTGAATTTAAAAGGATAACTGGCCAGGGTTTTCTCATCATAAGAGAGGCGGTAAACCGCGTGGGTGTCGCTTTCTTGGACCAGCGTAAATTCGCTGCGTCTGGCGAATCCGTGATTGCCGATCTTATAGGCTTTACCGTCCACCTTAATCTCTCCGTTCCGGGCCGCACCAATAATGGGAAACAGCACCGGAGAACGGCCTGTCCAATACGTGGCGTCACCGCTCCAGATGTATTCAGCTTCCGGATCCAGCTTTCTGAAGCTGATCAGTTCCGCCCCAAGGGTATTAATCTCAGCTTCCGCCGAGCTGCTGCGCAAAATTTTATTCATTGTTGTACTCCCTTTCATACTTATAGTCCAGATACCCATATTATATCAAAGTTCTTGAGGGAGTTGAGAAAACGACAGCCAATTCATCAGCTGCCGTTTCTTCGTGCTTATTGAGCTATCGTTCCCCGTTAGCTTAATCGTGTGTATCACTTCTCGGTCTATTCGGGACTATTAAAATAATACCGATAATACATAAAATCATGCCTCTCATTCATCATATGAATCAGCAAACTTTGCTCATTAACAAGCTGGAACCCGCAGTATTCAAGAACCTTTTGAGATGGGATGTTGTCAATCGCAACTGTTCCAATGATATATGGAATATCGTACTTTTCCTCTATCCATTCAAGAGTTCCTTTTGCAGCCTCCTTAGCGTACCCTTTCTCTCTTGCACATGGGAGAATCCCATAGCCAAATTCAGGTTCATTCAGGTCATCATGTTCTTGTGCAGCGACTTGACCAAGAATATCACCTGTTTCCTTTTCAAAAACACCTAAGCATAATGTTCCAGTTATAATATCCATCTTCTTATAATTAGAAAGGTGCCAATCAAAAAACTCTTTTGCTCTTGGCTTCTGCATTTGCCAACCTCCATACAAATCCAAAAGCCTTTTAAATTGCTCAAAATCGTTTTCGTCAAAAGTTCTGACGACCAGCCTTTCTGTTTCGATATAAACAGTGTTTAAATCACTCATTAATAAAACCTCTCTCAAAGTATCTGTGAATTAAAAGTATCCACACTTACACGTTACCACAAATAGGTATTTTTGGTTTGGTCTTTTTTTACGTTATCCTGCCCTTTAGCTTAATAAAAATGGAACAGCTTCTCAGTGCAAACTGCTCCATAGCTCGTTCAACTATATTTACCCTTTAGATCAACGAATATCGGATAACCTTGTTTATTACTAAACCTATGAATAGAGAATAACCTCTCTAATTACTCACCTTGGTCAGAACTCGTGATGAAGCGAAAGACTAGCTTTTCTCCATCCTCAGGATGATGACCAAGTTCTTCGGAGTATTTCCCGTTGGTGCATGTGTTAAGTGTCCTACGCCAGAAACGTTTTGCACGTTCGTTTCGTTCGGTGGGATTGGTTTGAACTTCCCATTGCCCTGGCATCTTTTCAATAATCTGCCGCACCGCTTCTTCTCCAACGCCCTTTCCTCGATAATTGCGTAATAGGAAGAACTCATTCATGTAATAATCGATATAGTGAGGACATGGTGTGAAAGGGGAAGTCGCCACAAAAGCAAGACCCGCAGGTATATCATCCACTGTGATAGATACGGGAATAGTACGTTCGGGTGTTCCCACCAGATATCAAACACGCGATTCTGTTCAATCAAGGTTCGGGTATCATCATTCTCAAACACCCCATAACGATTAATCTGGTGTTCCCACACTTCAGACAAATCATGCAGATAAAGAGGATAAATATTATTGATAATAAACTTCTCCTCCATACCGCATAGTCTAACGGTAACATTTAACTTATTTACTTCATGATTAACGCAATCCATTTTGCAACCCCTCCAGTTTCGATACTCTCAATCAACGATATCACTGATACCATAATTCTTTCCTAGCATCAGTATAAAGTGAATATTGCATCCTTTATAGGCAGAGTATTCGTCTATTCATTTCTTACATAACAAAAGGCCCGTGTTGGTTTTATCCAACGCGAGCCTTTTGTTATGCCTTCGTTTTATAAACAATCTCCTTAATGCTGTCATGGGATAGGCAGTAGGAACTCGCGAGTTGATCCACATTCATACCCTGCCGGAAAAGCTTCCGAATCTCTGCGTTTCGGTTCAAAAGAAATTCACGTTGCCCTGACTCATGTCCCCACTTTTTTCTACATCCTTTGGTTGCGGGGATATATAAAGTCTTGCCTTGTATATAATTTTGTATTTCACGAAGTAAATTTTCTGGTAAAATCTCGCTTGCTGAAACATATTTCATTGGCTTCGCCCCTTCATCTAATAGCGATGGTAAGTTGCAAAGCCTACATGACAAACGGTTTCTTGCCGTTAATTCCTTGTTATATGGTTAGAAAAGTTAGGCTCCATGCAAACAACCGCGTTAATGTCATATAGACTTTGCATGGAGCGAGTCTCGAAATTATGCATCGGTGAGATTTCACGAAGCATAGTTTTACTAACACATTTCATAACGACATCCCTCTCTTCCGATGATATATACTTTGCTATAATTATTTCTTCATGACGATGATGAATTCCTTCTGAAGATAGGATTAAACTAATCTGCCCGTTAGCTGAACAGGCTGCCGGAACGAACGGCAGCCTGCTGTTGTACTATCGTTCCCCGTTAGTTTAATGCCTTGTGATATGGTTTCCCCACGCTCTGTAACGGTAAGTTTTCATGTATGCTACTTACAATTCAAAATAGGCAGGAATAATCAAATCAATCCGATATTAATTTTGAATAGATATTGAGATCGTTAAGCTTTCCGTCTACTCTTTCATATTGTCTTAGTGTTCCTTCAAACGTAAAGTTTAGCTTTTGTAAAAGTTTTATTGAATTCACGTTTTCGGGTTCAACTTTTGCTTCGATTCGATTCATCTTTAAAGATGAGAATGCGTAATCTAACAATGAATAGATAGCTTCTGAAGCATATCCTCTTCCCCAAAATGATTTTGCAATGTCATATCCGATTTCTGCTTTTGCATTTTCAAAATCCAAGGAATTATAACCACAAGAACCTATGATTTCATTGGATTCTATTTTAATTATGGAGAAGCGAATAGCTTTGCTGTCTTGAGAAAGATCATCAAGGAGAGTAATCATTTCTTTTGCTTGATTTTCATTAGTAAAACAACTAACATTCATAAATTTAGTAACATCTGGATCAGACCAAACTTTAAACAAGCTAGACGAATCCGATACCTTCATTTTTCTCAAATGTAAACGTTCTGTGTGTAACTCTGTAATCAATACTTTTACCTCCATTATATTTTAATAGTTAGGTTGAAAATATTGACATCTGCGCATAGTTCAGTCCCTTCATTTTTGAAGATAGTTTCATTATACGAGAGGTTATAGGTTTTATCTACGCTTAATCCCCCAAAAGCATATTTATCAATTCCGCTTCAACCTTTATCATCATTCTCTGCTTTACCATTATTTGTGATACGGTTCACCGTAACATTTGTAGGACGAAATTTATTTGCATTAGTGCACCCGTTGCATCATTTTTGTGATACTTTTAATGATCAATAAAAAAAGCTATCAATTTCATAGTACCAGTTATCATTGCTGTCTTTATAAAAAAAACTTGTGCTACCTCTAATTTCCAGGTGCCTGCATCTTTAATAATTTGAACAGGGTATTTAGGATAATCTTCATTGTCATCATAAGTTACATCGATGTTTGCAGTGTATTTATCATCAAATACTTTTGTACGTCTGAAACTTCGCAGGAAATTATTTGTCTTGCTGAAACTCCTAAAAACTGTCCTTTTGTTTTTTGTCAGGGAACAATCCATCAGTAAATATATCAAGCATAGTTGTTAAATCATGGTTTTTTTGGCATTGAAGTATTTATTTACTATATTTATAACTCGACCTCATATTTACTAGAGTCTGAAAAAGGACTAGTTGGTGCAACAACAATAGCAGCAATCACTAGTGATAATCCCAATTTTCTCAAATTCATATAATACACCCCTATAAATGAACCTAATTTCTACATAAATTACAAAAAATAATTTTACACTTGTATGATTTGTGGCGAAAGGGGTCAAGGGCTTTACTATATAAAGGGCAATTAAGATCATAAACCTAACTAACAATCGATCAATGATTTCTATCGGATGCTTGTTAATTCGCTTTATGAATTGCCTCACATCCAACTTAATGCGATAGAACTTTTCAAAAAACACGTTTTTGACCACATCTGCTTTGAGCCACAGCCATAATCCTTCGACTGGATTCAGGTGAGGGCTATAGGGCTTTATACATGTTATTTTTCTGTTCAATTATATGGATTTATGTTCTTTGATCTGCTATGATTACTTACGAACGTTCGTAAGCGAATAAGGAGTGGTATTCAATGAAAAGTGATGAGATTAAACGGGCAGCACTGAAATACTTTACCATTCACGGATATGAAGGGGCTTCTCTTTCGAAAATAGCCGAAGAAGTTGGATTGAAGAAGCAATCCTTATACTCCCATTTCAAAAGCAAAGATGATTTATTTCTTCAGGTTATACGCAATGCCGGTGAGGTTGAGTTGCACACAAAGCTTACGTTCTTTAATAATCATAAAAATGATTCGCCGGAGAAATCATTATATGCATATCTAGTGATGGTTAAAGAACTATTTCAGTTAGACGAGCGCATGAAATTCTGGCTGCGTATCTCCTTCTTTCCGCCCGAACATCTTTATCATGTGATACTAAATGAAGTCTTTGCCATTGAAGACCAGGTCATGGAGATGCTTGAGGCGAAGTTCGCTGAGTGGATGAAGAAAGAAGAGATCTATAAGGAACAACCCTCTATTCCGGCTAGTGCATTTACTGGGATTGTTGATGCCTTGATGCTGGAGTTACTCTATGATTCAAGTCCAGAGCGAATTAACGAGAAGCTGGAGTCGGCTTGGACAGTCTTTTGGCGAGGAATTTCCAAGTAAGAAGAGAGCAAATATTTTCAACGACTATAATGAAATTAATCGAGGTGCTACAATCATGCATTTTATAGAAGTTACTCAACAGAATTTAAAACTGGCCTATACCATTCAAAAGGAAATCTTTTCGGATTCGCCTGATATTCTGCACATCAAAAATTCTATTGATAACAATGATCCGGGCTATGCTTATTGGATTGTGTACGAGAATGAAACTGCCATAGGGATTTCGGGCATTTATACTGTAGAAGCTGACAGAGATTCCGTGTGGCTCAGTTGGTACGGTGTTTTGCCTAAATGGCGGAGCAAAGGCTTTGGAAGAAAAATTCTGCTTCAATCCATCGAAAGAGCTACATCACTGAACAAATTCAAATATTTAAGACTATATACATCCGAAAAGTACAATGCGAGTGCATTGGGGTTGTACGATTCTGTTATGGACCTATGCGAGCGGTATGAAAATCCGGATGATGAGACATTTGAACGGACTGCTTTGGTCTACTCCTATTCACTAACGGAAGAAAAGGTAACGCCCTGGAACAATAGATATATGGGCATTCGAGAGCTTGAGGAGCTATGCGAAGCGGGTGAGTTGTATTTAAAAGAACACGGATACGAAATATAGCAGGTATCATCCCCTTCAAGTAAAAACTCTAGTTAAACTCAAACAGGGCCATTCCGTTCGACGCAGCGAGCTCGATGGCTGATTCGGTATAAAAGTTATTTGTAATTACTATTCCTTTGTCTAAATTATAAAACTTTAAACCGGCAGACACTTCTTGTATTGCCTTGTTGGAAATAGAACCTGAATAACATTTCGTTTGTATTCCATATCTTTTGGCGTTTTTTTCGGCTATAACGTCGATTCCTTGATCGCCCGATGATTTTGTTGCAGTGGCCGTGTAACCCATTTTTATAAATAAGTCCGAGATAAATAACTCGAATTCCCTACCGGACATCATATCAATATCATCAATAGTAATTTCTTTTTTATTTTTGGTCTGCTCCAGCTCTAAAAGACTATTCTCAAAATCGAAAATCTCCTTGTTTTCTCTTATTGTATTTATATGAGAACTTACCCATTGATACGCATCAAAAAAATTATCGTTGCTGAATTTCTCATGTCGTAACAGTATGTATGTTAATTTAGCAATTTCCTCCTTGCTATCCGTAGAAAGCTCATCTTTAGAGAAGAGATACACCATTTCTTCTCTCGAAAATTGATCAACGACTGTGATCAATTCTTTATAATCTCTTCCGAATTCTTCATAATAATAATCGGCAGCCCCCCTTCGCAAAAGAAATAAGCTTGAGAAGACCGATTCAAGTTGGGATGAATTTTTCATTCGTTTATGTACGAGTTTTGAAAACATAAGAAAGCTGTTGTATAAAAAATCTTGAACTTTAAGGTAGTATCCGTTTTCCACATCAAGTATCCTGCCGGACGTGTATAACAGTGTATCTCCTAAATCACCAAATTCTTTTATTAACTGCTTCTCAAACTCAATAATAAAATTAATATCAAAAAATAAAGACTTATCGTATTTCTTTACAAAATTCAAAGACAATGTCTGTAATTCTGGATCGCAACTAATATTTGAAATAATTCTATCAATAAATTGTTCCCTTAGTGTCTTATTTACCTGATCAAAATGGTTCATTATTTTTTCTTTTATTAAAAGATTAACTCCAAAACAATCGAAATTAAATTTCCCTATGTTCAGCATAAAAGTGACAAGAGTTGAACCATTCTGAATGATGTAAAAGCGGAGCAAGTCTTCTCTTACTGGTATTTCATATTTAATAAAAGACCATGGTGATTGACTTGTTGTTATGATTTCGAATGGCGTGCACACGCTATCCATTGTCGTAAATACAGATCCATCTTCCCAGTGAATTGTTAATCCTAGAGGGTCTAGGTAGAGTTTTCCTGGCCACTCTGCACCATACACATCGTAAGCATTTCTTATATCTTCACTAGTTTTTGAGTTTAACTTATTAAAAACTTGTATATGACGCACAATTGCATCTGCTTGCTGATTGTTCTTTTCTCGAAATTTGTTTCGATCCGTGTATAAATACAGCAAGATCTCCCCAGATCTTTTCTTTATGATAACCTCATTATTTGTTTCCCGATCAAACACTTCTACATGATAATTCTCATCAGGGTTAAGTATAACTGTTCTTTTGTCTAGATATGAACAGTGATTTATGGGAAGTGTGAAAAGAAGAGTGTTATCATCGAGAATAAGGTTGCATTTCCAACCACCCACTTGTAACTTATTTTCCTCGTTGAACCATGTAACATCTTCAAGCATAACTTTTGTTTTCTCTGATTCTTGCAATTGTTTGAAATGTTTTAACCCTGGTTCTACTTTTTCCTCTTTTAGTATTCGTTCGGATTCTCTTTTCTCCTTGAGCTTAGCCTCAATATTTATTATAATATTTGATTCTTCTTTACAGTTGTAACAACAAATACTTCTACTTACCTTGTAAGTATCACCCTCACTCAGAAGAAGTCCACTATACTTAACAAATTTAAATTCATAGCCACACTTCTCACATTCTGCAAAAACTACACGGTCATCCTCATTCTTATAGAACATGTTCACTTACCCCGCTTTAATGAAGAACTTTTAACATAAGTTTACCATGATTATCCACAATTCACTACATTCGCTGATACATAAACCTTTTCCAAATGCAAGAACGAGGAACGGTTTTCATATGGGTTCCGCTCCTTCGTATTTCTGAAATGGATGTAAAAGTTCATGGCACAACTATAGATCAAAACATAAAAGGGATATATCAGTGTCAATATTCTTAGTATATTTTTATGTTGATTCTAAAGGGTTTGAAGTTACAATTTTTCGCATTTTCTCTATATTGACTTTTGTTTATATCGTAGTTGTTTTAGAATCTGCGTGACATCTGCTCCTTCACCTTCATTGTATAAGACTGTTGCGCAAGTATGTCTTAACTTGTGAAGTGTAGTTGGTTGTTTGCTTCGTTTGCTTTTACTCTAGCCTCACCTGCAATGGTCTCAATAATTATTTCCACGGATCTTCTTGTTAATCGTTTTCCTTGTTTTTGAGATATAAATAATGTAGTTTTCTCTTGTCTATTGCGTTTTACAAGGATCGCTTGTCTAACAGGCTTATAAAATTTCAAGAGCACGTAGGATCTTTGGTGTCAATACGAGTTTTCTTTCCTTATTACCTTTGCCTATAATTGTTAGAGAATCTTCATTAAAATGCTCTAAATCAATATTCACAAGTTCCGAGACCCGAAGTCCTAATAACAGGAAGAGTGTAGTAATTAATGAGTCTCATTCACTAAGGTTACGATTTGCAGCGAATTGTTCAAATTTTATAGCGTCTTGTAATGTGAGGCTTTTGGTCAGCGGCTTCTAATGTTACTATGTTTTTGTCACCCGACAACATTATTTTCTGTAATTAGGAGCTTCTCTAGTCTGCTAAGCCTATTTGATTGATTTTATAAAAAATTGTTGAACAATAATTAGATATTGGTCTAATCGGTAATAGAAACATGTTCTTGTCCTTTACGGCAAAGGGTAAAAGTTCTTGTCCTCAACTCGGGACAAGAACTTTTACCGATAAAACAAAAAAGCCGCTAAAATAGCGACTTTCAATGGGTCTATGTTCTTGTCATCCGACAATTGATAAGGAAAACTCGGCTGTCTTCTCTAATTCTTAGGAGGTATACTCCTGATTATTCAAATAACCATCGTTCCCCGAAACCATTGCCGTATGGTCCAGGGCTCTGGTCATGAATGTTGTTAACTGTTTTGACCCCTCTATACCAGGCTACTTTCGAGTTTCCCTCTACTTCATAAGTCACCTTATAAATTACATTATTTCTATTGCTTTCATTCTTAAAAGGTGACAAGTCACTATCTACTTTATCAATTTCGGTTATAACTCCTTCTTTTTCATTAATTACTCTTGTAATTTCTGCTTTATGTTTGTAATCCAAAACCAACAAAGATGCTATTAAGGTTATAGATATAAAAACAACAAATCCTATTACGATTATCATAAAAACTTTAATTTTTTTATTTATGTTCATCACCTCTTACTAAACGATTACCACCCATTTCCATTCAACATATTCATCCACTCTTCTGCGTTAGGTGCTCCAACGTAATGAGGATATAATAGAACCTCTTTACCTAAGTTAAATGGAACTTCAACTTCAACATAATATTCTTTTTCTAGTGAGGCGTCAATCGGGATTAACATAACTTGAGCTGAAACTCCAGCACCTCCTCCAACACTCATCTCAATGTACTTAGAATCCGACTTAAGAGATGCTTCACCGACAAAAATAACTCCTCCTGAAGCTCCAACATTATAAGATTTCGGAGACATCCTATTATTAGTATCAGAAGTGACAGATAAACCTGCTGTAATAGCTCCAGAAGCACCTATTTGTCCATTTGGTCCTGCTGCAGCATAGATTTTTATAACATTGTCTTTTAAGTTCCATGACTATCTTACCACCTGCAAACAGCGAAGCAGATGCTTCCCCTTTAATATATTTGATATTATCCCATAACCTGCTACTGCTACTGTGATAATTGAAAATAATATCCGTAAAAACATTAACAATGTTTCCCCCCCCCCCTATTTGTCGGCTGCTGTTGTTGTATTGGATTGAGCTTAGTCCACCATTAACATCCTGCCATGTGCCGGACGAGTTTTTATATCTAGGAGAATTCAAACTATCCTGCCGTTAGTTTAATAACTCGTGTACTCCTTGCAATCGGGATTGTATAGAGATTCTTGTACTAGTTCTTGTCTTGAGCAAATGACAAGAACTTCTATAATGAAATGAAAAAAAGGAAGTCCGGGTGCTAAAGTTTGATGAGTAAGCGATTCCTATTTCAAAGACTGACGAGGAGTACGGCTTGATTCTTCGCTTGCTGCATCCTCCCTTTTAAGATGTTCACATAAGAAAAGAGCCTGTGGGATGCTTTACCTATGGGCTCTTTTTACTGATTACTGATGCTTTCGGATTTAATGCAAATATATTTTAGTATTCTTTGTTAGTCAATAAATTCCATTCGAATGACTTGGCTCAGGTAGATAACGTTCTTCGTTGGAACACCTAATCGACAAAGGTCCTCCACAATGTACCCAATTTTGTGTCAAAATCCTACAATGGGGTCACATTTGTGTCATTAGACAGCAATACTGATGTCCCCCGACAAAAGAATTGTTCCAAAATTAAGGGTTCATTATCTGCTAATAGAAAACCAAAAAAGCTGGCGAAAAAGCCAGCTTCTAGTCTCCCCAGTATACAGTTACTGCGGGCTAAAACTTATTGGTTTACTCACTAAAAATTTCTCTTACTTAAAAATATTGCGCAACTAATAAAAGACCAACAATAATAACAATGATTAATACTAAAGTGCCTTTCCAACCTAAACTACCTACTAAATCGACTAAACTACCATACTGAGCCCTATCAATTCCGTCTTTCATATGACCAAATGGATTATTTTTCAATTCTTCTTGTCTTAGTCTTTCTCTTGTTCTTTCAGGAGTTTCATAATCATTGCTCATTATTTACCCCCTAGGTAAAAAATTTTAATTAGATATCCAATACCACTATATTGATGAAGTAATATAATTATAACACTATTATGTTATTTAATGGGATTTAATTGTGAAATTGCATGGAAAAATAGTTAGATACTTATCTAATCGGTAATCGGCTCATGTTCTTGTCCTCGACAATTGAAGAATTTAAAGCGTGAAAGGCATTATGTAGCTCTTCGGCGACTTCCTTTATATTTGAATCATTCATCATTTAACACCTTCGAATTCTCGTTTTCCATTAGCAGAAAGGTGGATTCGGTGTCTTCTTTTAGTGCTTCTATGGAGGCTACCCTATAATGTAGTCATATTTGAGTCAAAATCCTACAATGTGGCCACTTTTGTGCATTTTTTGATGACACAAATTACTCTACATAAAAATAAAAAAAGCCTGATAAATCAAGCTTTACTCAAATCATAAATGTAGTCACTTTTGTGTCATTAGACACCCTCGCTGCGCGCTTGCTCCACACTTTCCAATACGAGCTTTTTAGATGCATCCGTGACTTGTAAAGCCTCTGATTTGAACGTGATTACCGCGTATCCAATCTCTCTGTTATAACTGATCGTACCTCCCTCGTATGGGCTGACGATCGATGCGATCTCAGTGTCCTTAGATATGGACTCTAGCGTCTTAGCGATAATGTTTTGCGTTACTTCTGATTCCAACGTTTGACCTTCAGGAGCTTTGAATATTACTTGAATCGTACCGCCTTCAGGCTCTGTACCTTGCGAGAACTCTACTTTCAATACATTCATCGCTTCCTCGGATTTGGTGCCAGGAATGGTCATTTCACCGTTTAAATGAATACCCATTCCCAGCCCAAGGGAAACGGTGATGAGGAGTACCACCAAACTTCCAAACAAGACTTTCTTTTTGTTTCTAGCAGCCGACATTCCAAGCCTATATAAAAACGCTGCCATTCTAATCACCTTCCTCTACTTGGATGAATATTTGTCATTATAGCGATTTTGGCAGCGTTATGAAATCGTACATGTGGGCATTCATAGTAAGTACTTTTGGGCATTCCCATAAGGGAAGACGTTGAAATTGGCTGGAACTTACTTCACCCCAATGTAGCCACTTTTATGTTATTAGACATCGTATCTTCACTATTGTCATGCCATGAAGACAACTTCTTCCGAAGATAATGGATATATAGCTCAACGATGCCAATTCCCGCTTCCGAATCGAGTCCCCAGATTCGGTAATAGATTTGCTCCTTCGTCACGATCTGCTCTTTATTCATGAGCAGGTACTCAAGCAGCTCATATTCCTTTTCTGTTAAAGTCAGCTCTTCTCCTGTGACCGTTATTGTTCGATTTCTAACTTGAATAGCAATCGGACCGTAGCTAATCTGCTCTTCTTGATTAACCTTGCCATAACGGCGCAGCAGCACTTTAACTCTGGCGATCAGCTCTGGAATTTCGAATGGCTTCACCACATAATCATCCGCTCCGATCGTCAATCCCTTTACCCGGTCGTTCAATCCGTCTTTTGCTGTCAGACAAAGAATCGGGGTATCCACTCTTTGCTTCCTCAGCTCTTCGATGAACGTAAATCCATCAACCTTAGGCAGCATAATATCTAAAATAATTAAATCGAACTCGCCGTATAATGCGTGATGCAAGCCCTCTTCTCCGTTATGACACTCCGTAACCTTATGGCCTTCATCCTGCATAACTCTTGCAATTGTATACGAAATCCCAATATCAGCCTCTACGATCAACAGCTTCATAAGTTCCTCCACGGGTGGACAAATATGGAATAGTGTAACATATTTAATAGGTTTGTGAGTCCACTGCGGATAATATTCCCATTTACTCTTACCGGTCTAGTTATCATATGCTTAGCCAGGTTGCCACCAGATTCCCCTCATAACTAATCCAATCGCTCTAGCTTCTTATCCCCACAAAGGGTGGATAGACTGCGTTAACACAAAAAAGCCGCGTAATCAGCGGCTTCTAATGGTAAGAGCTACATCTGCAGCTTGTTCAATCCTTTTAAAAGAATGGTTGTTTTTTTGAATATCTCCGCCACGATCAATATACGCAGACCATTTGGGGAAAACCTCTTTGAAGAATTCATTTCCTAAATCGGTTAAATCAGCAAATACAAAAGGAGTATTTGCATCGAAAAAACCATGAACAATTGGATGCCTTGTTTCTTCTAATTCGTGTGTATCTAATTCTTTTTCGAAACAAACAGATTCACTTAGTGATAATCTTTCGTGATAAGGCTTTGTCGTAATCATCAAATTCCAATAATCATCTTCAGACCGCCCAATCTTCTGGCAGAATTCTTTAGCTTCTTTCAACCTTTTTTTTCGTTCAATATCTAAACAACTTACATAATATTCTGCAATAGCCCACAATGCCAATTCAAAATAAAAATCATTAAATCCAGTCAAGTGGAAGGTTTGTGCCCAAGAAAGAAGACCTTCCCGCAACGATCTGTACCCTTTTTTATTTTTCATTTTGGTTGGAATTTTTCACAATATCCCAATATGAAGGTTCCTTACTTACTTCGAATCAATTCTCTACATACCAGTTATGAGCTTCTTCATACGCTGTTAAAATTCTTTCGAGTTCCTCTGTACATTCTAGAGCAGTTTTCTCAATAATACGGACGAAGTAAGCAATTGAATGATGATGTGTTGAATTCATGATAAGTGGACTTCGAGCAGATTTTATTCTTTCAGGATGATAATATAATCAAATTTTTCATATTATTCTTCCCCCAGTACTCTGATACCATCATGATAAGTGATGCACAACAAGGTTACTACGAAATATAAAATAATTATGCAAATCAACAATTACTTCACTACCACAAACTAATTCTCCCTATGTTACCGTACATCCATCAAAACCTCTCGTACCCACTTACTGACCAAAAGCCAACTCACATTATTCCACCAAATCCCGATAATTCCTTCTCCTTTACAGCATTCAGCCGATACATGACTATCTTTAACACAAATTGTCCATTTGTTTATGAACTAGAACAGTGAAATGTAGTTAGATACTTATCTAATCGGTAATCGGGCTATGTTCCTGTCCTTTACGGCAATCGGTACAAGTTCTTGTCCTTGGCTCGGGACAAGAACTTGTACCGATAAAATAAAAAAGCCGCTAATATAGCGACTTTCAATGGGATCATGCTCTTGTCCCCCGACAATCATTTCAGTCATTGTCGTCGTCGGATGACAAGAATATGTTCCGATTCCCTCACTTCCTCTATTTTACTTAAAACTGAAGGCAGCCTAGGACCCTAAAATAAAGTCTTAGACTGCCCCTATTCTAGTGCACTAAAGCCGAGATACGGATGAGATGATCTTTTCGATTACTGATCGAGTCTTTGCTCTTTGCCTGTTCTATGAAACTTGAGGAATAGATAAATTCCGATCAAAGCCACGACAATCCCCGACCAAAAGAACCACATTTGAACCCCGAAACGTTCGACGACCGGTCCCGCCAGCGCCAGTCCGATCGGGGAGGCCAACAGTCCAATGCTCGTGACAAATGAGAGAACGCGCCCTAATTTTTCAGGTTCATATGACTTCTGAATCATCGCCATATAGGGACCATTGAACAAAGGCGCAGCTGCACCCATGATGAAAGACAAGACGGCAAAAGCAAGGAACGCTTCACTTCCGACCACCCCGCTCAGGACGCAGGCGAATCCAATCGCACCCAAACTAAGGCTCATATACGTGGAATCCCTCCATTTAGAACCAAGAACCGACAACAATGCGCCGCCAAGTATCATACCAATGCCGAACACCGCCTCAATCAAGCTGGCGCTATAGCCCCCGCGGTTAAAATGCGACAGCGTTATCAGGGGAAAAAGCATGGCAAGAGGCATAAAAACGACGCTAAAGACAGCCATTGCGACCGTAATCGTGACAACAGGCTTCACAGAAAGGAACGCTTTCCAGCCGAGAGTAAATTCCTTTCGAAACGAAGGCGCTTGAACGGCCTTCTGCTTCGGTTGATGAATCTTGACCAGCAGCAGCATAAAGTTAGCCAATAGAGCGCCCGCCACATCCAAGAGCAGTACCAATCCTAAGGAAGTTGCCGAGTAAACCGCTATTCCAAGCGCCGGTCCGAGCACGGTGGACGCCGAGAACACCAACTGATGCCAGCCGGCTACCTTAGTTAATTGTTCCTCCGGCGCAATCAGCGGAATCGCGGCCTGGAACGACGGAGCATGGAAGGATGTTGCTGCTGATCGAATGAACAGTATCGCATATACGCCCCCCAAACTCGGATCGCCCCATAAGAACCAGGCGCCCATAACCAAACTGGAAAACGCAATGACGCTATCCGCAACCATCATCGTAAGCTTACGATTCCATCGATCAAGCCAGACACCGATGAACGGGCCCAGGAGTGCTTGCGGCATGAAGCCGGCGAGACCTGCGATCATCAACACGGCAGCCGAACCTGTTGTCTCGGTCAAATGCCAGATAATTGAAAACTGAACCATAGCGGACGTTAAAATTGAAAAGATTTGTCCGCTGAAAATCAATACGAAGGTTTTTTGCCATTGTCTATGCATGAATGATTTCTCCTTTATTCTGCTCATCGCCTAATTTTCTCATTACTTTAATCGAACAAGCCGATCGTTATTTACTTCGTACACCTGATCGGCAATGCCCTCAATCAGACGCGCATCGTGGGATATAAATACGATGGTGCCAAGGTAATTTTGCATCATAGTCTCCAGCGCTTCCAGGGCGGGAATATCCAGAAAATTGCTCGGTTCGTCCATAAGCAGGATGTTGTAGCGCCCAAGTAGCAATTTGGCTAACTGGAGCTTTATGATTTCTCCGCCGCTTAATACGACTAGTTCTTTGCGAACATCCTGATGCGTGAATCCCATTGACGCAAGTACCGCCCGAATGTCCGAAACGGGGTATTCGCAATTTTCCTGCATGAAGGCCATTACCTTCTGATTCCGCTCGAACTTATAGCTGGTTTGGACAAAGCATCCGATTTCCGCTTTGGGAGATATCGTAATCCCGTTCTCGCGATCTCTGATCATGTTGAACAACGTGGTTTTTCCGACCCCGTTGGCGCCGGTGATCGCGATTTTGCTGCCAAGCGGGAACTGGAAAGACACGTTGTCGAAAATCACCTTGTCCCCGAACCGCTTGTGGAGATCTTTGCCCACAATCGGAAATGGATTATGCAATTCCAGCGCTTTGCTCTGACGGAATTGCACGTTGCGTTTGGCTTCGGGCGCGTCAACTTCTCCCAGCGCTTCGATTCTTCGCTCCATATTTTGGGCAGCGTTATGGAGCTTCTTCTGCTTGCTGCCTTGGGATTTCTGATGGCCAAGGCGTCCGCCGCTATCCGTGCTGTTTTTTCTGTCGGCCCCTTTTGTCCTTTGATCAAGTTTGCGAGCTTGACTTTTCTTTTCCTCGATCGCCTGTTCCAGCCGTTCCCGTTCCACTACATATTGCTTGTATTGGGCAGCCTGTCTTTGTAGTTCCTCTTCCTTTTGTGCCAGATAGTCGGTATATCCACCCCAATATTCGGTAATTCTTCCGTCTTTCAGCTCCCAGATCTTATCGACGACCCGGTCCAGGAAGTAGCGATCATGACTGATGATGAGCAAAGCTCCAGCATAATGTTTGAGCCGGTTAACGAGAAAGTCGATGCCTTCCCGATCCAGATGGCATGTCGGCTCGTCGGCAAAAATGCCGTGCGCCTCTTCAGACAGCGCCTGCGCAATCTTTAGCCGTGTCTCTTCCCCGCCGCTCATGGACTCCGTTTGCACGCGTTCGACGCCTAATTTGCCCATAATGGCGTGATCCTGCACATCTTGGACAATCGCCTCTTCCAACTGAGGAATGTAGGTGAAACTCCCTTCCCTCTTGAGCGTACCTTGCTGTAAGGAGATTTGGCCCAGCAGCGCTTTGAGCAATGTGCTTTTCCCAGCTCCGTTCGCCCCAACAAGACCAATTCGATCGTAATCGTACAACTCCAACTGATCGATATCGAGCACGTCGCGCCCCAAATACTCCACATATATACTTTCTGCTTTTATCAATAACATGAATTTATCCTCCTTCGATACCACTGCTTCTGATTTCCGTTCACAGGTTTTCCTGCGGATTTGCGAAAGGAGCATCTTCTAATAAAGAAGTACCAGTGTTTGCCCTGCATCGTCATAACTCTTTTCTCTGAATATTAATGAATCTACAATTTGCCAAACATTTCAAACAATAAAAAAAGCAGACCCAAGTCCATTTGCGGGCTTGGGTCTGCATAAATTACGCGTCAGAGCACAGCGAAAGAAAGCACAAAAAAATGCCGTCCGGATCGCGATCAATGTTCTCATGCGCAAAAATAAGCAACTCAAAAAAAGCCCACACAAGTGGTGAAATTCGCTTTTTCTTGAGTGCTTATCTTAAGCGCATAGAGTGAACCACATTGATCGCAACCCTCCTGATTATTGTTCAGTTGCATCGTAACATCGACGACTGAAACTGTCAATTCGTATTCCGTTCGTAAAATTTAAGACAGCTGCTTTCTTTTACATTAACCTCTTCTATAACGATGTAATACATTACATCTATATATTAATGAGAACTGCTAAAAATAGCGTAGCGCTCAGCATCACGTTTGTTATGTTCACGGCAGTTTAATGCTTTATTTTCAACTTACACTCCGGCCAATTAATAATATACGTCGGTAATCGGAACACATTCTTGGCCTAAATCGGCAATCGGAACATATTCTTGTCATCCGACATTACTTACGATAATCCACTGCATCCCCCCTCTTCAACACCAACCCTTAGAAATGCGTTAGGTATGTTTGCGCTTTTGATAATTTCGGTTATTTTTCGTGATGCTGTTTCGGTAACCTGAATCATTACGTAACCCTCCATAACATAATTTTAGTAAATCATAATTAATAGAAGCCCAGGTAGCCCTACAAGCTATTCATGTTCATAGGTAATCCAGTTCATTAGACCGGGAATGAAAGCAGCAAGCGCAGCCCCTTTGGGTGTCAGTTCATACATGATCTGATTCCGTAATTAAAAATGTACACATTCACGTCATTATCAAGGTTTTACAGTGGAGGTCTGCATTGAGACAAAATCAAAATAAAAAAGATGCCTCCATGAATACTCGGAGAGCCATCATCAATTTACTAAAAGAACATGCAGGTATGGATGTTGTGGCCCTTTCCGATCATTTTTCCCTGAACGGAATGGCGATTCGCCAACATTTAAATGCCTTGCAAGAAGAAGAGTTGGTTACATACGAAGAAGAGGCTCGTCCGATGGGCCGACCAACCAAACTATGGAAATTAACGCCTGCGGCTGATCGCTTTTTTTCAAGCGGATATTCGGATTTATCACTCAGTCTGATCCACTCGATGAAAGAGGCTTTTGGAAGCGAAGGCATGGATAAACTGCTGGCTGTCCGGAATAAAAAAATGCAAAAACAGTATCTGAATTACATTGGCGACACTTCCGTCACCAGAGAAAGGTTGGAGAAACTGGCGGAGATTCGGACCAATGAAGGGTATATGGCTGAGATCAAGCAAGAAGAAGATGGATGTTTTTTGTTTATTGAGAAGCATTGTCCGATTTGTGAAGCTGCTGCGACATGTACCGGATTATGTAAAAACAAATTACAGTTGTTTCATCAAGTTCTTGGAATCGACGTAACTGTTGAGCGGGTTGAATATATTTTATCCGGAGGAAGAAGCTGCGTTTACAGGGTTCAAAAAATGGCTACAAAGAATCAGTCAACGAATCCTAACATCTCGCCATATATTTAATCTAGCATTTTTCATCAGAATACAATAACCCTGTGCTATTTAGTGTACAGGGTTATTTCGTTTTTAATAGGAGTAAGATTTACCTAAACTATAGTTTTTTTAAAGTGTGGTAATTCCAAAACCTCTGGCACTGGAGTCTAGAAATGGTGTCTCTAAAGAGGATTACACTTTAGCAAAATGATTCATAATCATTTTTGCGGCCCGCTTGTAACCGCCGGCATTCCGTAAAGATTCACCGATGAGGTGAGCCTGCTTTTTATAAAGCGGATTGCTCAAAATTTCTGTTAATGCCTCTCTCAAATCAGTTGCGCTTAGCGTATGTTTATTTAAAGTGACACCCGCTCCCAACTCCTGCACCCGATTGGCGACAAGAGGCTGGTCCGAAGTTAGTGGAATCATCACCAAAGGGACGTTGTTATAAAGTGCCTCACTCGTACTGTTCATTCCAGCATGTGTAATAAAAACATCCGTATACTGCAGCATATCCAGCTGCGCAATGTATGGCTTGACGATAAAATTGTTAGGAATCCGATCAGCCAGCGGCTCCATACAAGTGTATCTTCCTGAAGATAGAACAACATTCACCGGCAAATCTCCAAATGCTTCAAAACAAAGCCGATAGAAATCCAAGTTTTTATTTAAAATGGTGCCCATGGAAATGTACACGGTTTGCGGGTAACGTTCACGAAGCAGCTCGAACGAGAAGGTCGGAGCATCTTGGCGCGGTATGATTGAAGGACCAGTGAAAATAAAACTATCGTCCAGTTTTTCTGCCTGCGGCTGAAAATAACGGCTTGTATATACGAGCTTTAACCGACCTGCATGTGCCGGAATCTCTTCCAGCGCTGGAATCCTCACTTGAAACTCTAGGGCTAACTCACGAGTTATTTTCATCGTGGTCTCATACAGTCCCTCAGTATCTGACTCCTTGTCATTCGAGCTTTGGCCAGCCCCTAAAGGTTCTACGAAAGCAAAGGAGGCGATTGAACACACCGCAGGAATTCCCAGCTTTTCTGCAAGAATAGTCCCTCCCCAGCCCATCAGGGAATCAAAGATCAAATAATCGAATTTTTGATTTTCAATCACTCGAAGCACATTGGGGATCATCCTCCGAATGATCCCGCCTACCATCATATAAATGAACTGATAAGGATGCTTGTACTCCTGCGGTTTCAAAACCGGATCATGAGAGAAGGCATCTTGCGGAAATGGATAGGTAAGTAACTGAGCTCCGGTTTGTTCAATTCGGGAACGGTACTCCTCCGTACACACATAGACAACTTCCTCGCCATTGTCAATCAACTGAGTAACTAATCCTAATGACGGATTCACATGGCCTTCAGCCGGTGTAATGACAACTAACACACGTGCCATCTTTTTTACCTCCCAATGTAATAATTCACCCCGTTCTTCGTGATGGATTTAACGACGATCCGTTATCTGTTACATGGGAAGATTCTCCTTCGCATGGCTTATCGGATGATGTTCTTGATGAACGAGTTCTGTGATTCGTAAGGATGCTAAGAAACTTAACAAAACAAATAATAATTGGAGGGCTAACACCATCAAAACTCCCGTTGATATGCCCCACTGCAATGTTTCGGCCAAGGCGATCAGTGCACCGCTTACACCAATGCTCACTGCCACATAGAAGGAATCTACGAATTGGAGATTGGCGGACATTTTCCCCTCTTTCCCCTGTTCGGCATGTTGTAAAGAAATGGCTGCAGTTGTAGGATTGGCTAATCCAACACCGAACCCTGTAATCATTTGTGAGACCAAGATGAGTGTAACTCCACTGTTTGTCATGAAAAGCGCTAGCATCACAAGTACAGTTCCAGAAATCATGATCCCGATTCCCAATATGACTCTGTGCTTGCGGCCAACACCGCGATCTCGTACATCGAGTCTCGCTTGTAACCACGCGGCAGCGGACCAGCTTAGAGAGCCTGCTGCTACAATCAGGCCAGCAAGGTCTGCCGATAACCCCTTCATTTCGGTTAGTGCAAGGATTACGAAACTCTCCGTTGCAAAATAACAAGCGACATACAGCCCTCTGGAAAGCAACGTTGCGGGCAGCCCTTTTTTCACCGAAAAAGTGCCTAGGGGCAGAAGTTTGCGCATTAGCGGAACCATGACGATTAATCCACCAAAAGCGAGTGCCATTCCTTTCCAAACGGTAATCATTCCGAGCCCCGTGAGTAACAGCCCCGTTCCAATGGCAAGTAGAATTGCCTGGATGATCTTCGTATCGGCTGTTTGGGTTGAATCAGTCAAAGCTTGTTTGAGCTGCAAATTACGGAACGTGCGGTATGTTAGACTAATGGCCAATACAAGCAAGGGTAATACAATCCAGAAAACAAATCGCCACGAGACATAGGAGGCAATAAGACCTGCCATATAAGGTCCAATTAAGGAAGGCAGAACAAAGGCCAAGGAGAATGCTGCCAAGATTTGAGTACGAAGAGCATCCGGGTAGTGCAACGTTACACAGGCATACACACATGTGATCAGCGCTCCCGCTCCAAAACCCTGAAGAGCTCTTCCGGCAATAAGCATGTGCATATGAAGAGAAATAGCCGCAACTACGGTACCTATCACAAAAACACTGAAAGAGACAAGCAAGGATGTAAAAACGCCCCGTTTGTCAACTTGTTGCCCCATGACCAGAGTCCCTACAAGCTGAGACAACAAAAATGCACTGAAGATCCAACCATACAAATGAATGCCCTGCAAGCTTTGTGCCAATTTCGGGGCAATTGTTGTTATAGCCAGCCCTTCAAAAGCTACGGTTGCCAGAACCAGCATAATACCAATCGTCACCGCCCTGTACTGGGTATCGAATATCCCAACATGATTGTTCTTTGTCACTTCCACCTCCATAAATACATGAATTAATGGAAAATTAAACCTGTTCCACGCCCTTAATATAAATTACCAATCCTACTTTGTAAAGGAAAAACTTTAAAAAGTAGGATTGGTAGAAGCAAGTTGAGTACTTCAACGGATATGTACCGCTTGAAGTTTAAGTTCTGCAGAATAACTCCGAGTGTGGGAATGAATTTCTAACCCCTCAATTCCGTACAACTCATAGCGATGTCGTCATTTCACTAAGGTCGTAACGCTGATGTTATGTTTTTTTGCTACTTCCACACGGCTGCTCTGTCCTGCTTTTAACTCCTGTACGATGGCTAGTTTCTCAATCGCATTGTATTCGTTCTTCTTAGACAAAGGAAAACTCCCCTTCAAGTAGCGGTTTATTTATTAAACCTGTCTACTTGAAGGGGAGCATATCAAAATCGGTAGCCTGTTCCGTAATTTATAATAGCGAGGTTACGAACTTCACCTCCGGAAAGCGGCTATCCGGTCCTTTCATTAAGATTCCGCCTTGATTTTTCAGATACATATCGAAGAAATCTAGCATATAGGCATTGATAACGGAGTTCGCTCTTTCGGTTAATCCAGAGGTGAATATTATGGAAACCGCAATTCTATTTGATCAGGAGATTGATATCGCTAAGGAATGGAGCGCTGAGGCCTCGGCTGGTTCCTCCAAAAGTACTATCATTCAAAAATTAGAAGAAAAGTATCGTATTCATTCTCGTAAGAGGAACTTTAGTTGTCAGTGCTGCAGTCAGCAGGTAGTTTTAGTCCTTCGAGACGGGTCGCCACACTTTCGGCATGAAGGCGAACGCTGCCCTAGTGCGGACAATTATGAAAAATATATTCGTCGTGTGAACAAACATGAGAGTAATAAAACTCACCAAGTGGGTCGAGCGATCCTTCGTACATATCTTGAAGGACAAGTGAAAACTCATGGTGTTCTCGTTCAAGAAGGTTATATGTATCGGTCCACCCTTCATATAGTTCCTGATTTCATTTTGCTCTTCCCTTCGGGGGAAAAGTGGGCTATAGATTATGTGACGGGAGCTCGAGAAGATGAGTCATATAACAACTATATTCTAAAACGGACAGCGGCATATCAGGCTGCCGGCTTTAAGCCGTTCTATTTTATAGATGCTTCTTGGATTGCAGAAATACCAAACCGATCGATGATTTCGTTGTATCTAGCAGAGAGTCAAATGAAAGTTCATTCTTCCATTGATCAGGATTGGAGTGATTTCATTAATGAATTCATGGAAACTTTTGGGGAGTCCTTTGTCCTTCGTGAATTGTTCAGTGTGTATAGGAACAACTTTAGTAACAGAACGTCCAGTTCACAAAAATACGAGGTATTTAGCTTAGCTTACATAGACCCTAATGAAAGAAAAGCATGGATTCAGAGGTTCACTCCTTCGAGTGCGAAGTTTGGTTTTCGCATCCACTGTGCAGCGATATCTTTAGAGAAAGCAGTATCTCTTTCAAAGAAGCGGGATGGATTCCAGTGGTGGGCAGATGACGAGGCCGAAGTTATGAGAGGATGCTTGGAAAGACTTAGTATAAAATATGAGCATGAGCAGACGCAATTAGCCAAGCAAAGAAATGAGCTCGACCAGGAAGACCATCACATGAGTTCTCAGCCTAAGCCTATGGTTGCAGCAACATCCGTTACACCTACGTATGAAGCCAAGTCGACACTAGGGTTTGTTGCAGATCCCTCATCATTAACTGATATGATTACAAACGATATGCCGGTTGCAGTAGCTCAGGAGATGATTGAGATTCTAAGTGCGAATAAGGCCCGTCTTTCGAAACAAACACTCGAAGAAATTCGTCATAAAGCTAGATTAGTGATGGGACCTATTCGGAACCCGAACCCGATCTCATCAGGTTTGCGAAAGGCCATGATCGAGCTGGCTTTACTTTAATAAGAGTGGATTAGACTTAACCTTCCATACGTTAATGCATACTAAAAAAGCCCTTGAATTTAATCCAAGGGCTTTACCCGCTCCATCTAATAAAATGATGGCTATATGCTAGGTTCCTGCCGGGCACCATCTCCTCTGCCTATTTTCGACGAAGAATATATCCTGAATCTCCTTGTGAACTAATACACGTTCGGTGTTTATATTTCACTTGATATTATCTTTTAAGCTCTATATATTGTTAAACTCAAGGATCCAGCGCTATTGCGGAATAACAAATACAACTCATTCCTCATGCTGCTAATCGAAGACTATGAGCAGGATAAGCATTAAATAATCACTCAAGGTTCGATTATAAGATCCAGTTTTGTTTCTTCTATCCCTTTTATACAAGCCGAGACATACTCATCAAAGTGTTCTCCTGTATATTCAGGGAGATTTTTATAGTATCCAATAGCAGTACCGTTAATAGCATGAATAACTCCATCTATACTTACAACCATTGCCCCCATCCCACTATTCGGGCACCCTAAAATATCTCCATAAATTGTTCTGTAAACACTAGAGTCTGGATGACTACCCAGTGTATCCAACACTTTAATTTCATCCCTTTGATTAGCTGGTAGCCACTTTTCTATCTTTTTAAGGGTTTTCTGTGTTTCTACCATAGGCTTAACCTTAGAAAAAAAAGTATTCCCATGATTATTCTTTATCGTTAGGTCTGCACCCTCATCTATCATTCGGTCCAATACTTCAAGAAAAATATCTATGGGAATGCCACCTCGAACGGCAAACTTGATAATTGGAGTATCGCCTACCAAATTTACCTCGTTTGGATCGGCTCCCTTATCCAAAAAATAATGAATCGCCTTCACATTGGCTAAATCGGCTGCTACAAAAAAAGGGCTTTCGCCGGATATGTTTTTCAAAGTAATGTCAGCACCCGCTTCGACCAAAGGTTGAATGATCTCGATTTCACCGGTAAAAATGGCTTCATGAAGAGCAGAAGACCCTTGGTAAAGATCATTTATTGGGGTAGCGTCAGGAAAATGCGGATTTACAACGTTAGGGATTTTCCCACTTAAAAAACCTAATTTCTCAACATTTATATTGAGAAATTAGGTTCTTTTCGTTATTCCGTTAAAGCGCCCTTTAATGGCATAACAATATGTTTCTATTAGCTTGTTTACTTGAACAAGCTAATAGAAACATATAATAAGAAGAATGCGTATTAACATAACAACACATAATCCTCGATAAGATTATAGTTTATCGATTAATGTCTCCCATGTAAGTTCAAGAACACCTGTCATATTTTGTGGTTCATTTGAAATATATGTTATAACTGCATTTTTATCTGGCAACATTACAACATATTGACCATATAAACCATCCATACGATATGAATTAGAGCAAGAGTTCATCCATATTTGATAGCCGTATCCTTGATGATGGTCTGCCGTAGCAAAATAAGGATTAAAATCGTTGGTCTTTATTTGGACAGATGTTGCTTGTTCAATGTAACTTGAAGGAATCAGTTGCTTACCTTTCCAGACACCTTTATCGAGAATTAATTGCCCGAATCTGGATAATTGTTCTGCTGTTAAATATAAACCTGAGAATCCCTGTGGAATTCCTTTTGAACATGTCTCCCATTTAGGTTTTGGTATGTCTAAATGTTTAAATATTCTTCTATCTAAGTATTCATCCAAGTTACTTCCTGTAGTAATACTTATGATTTTTGAAAGCATATAGGTTGCGGCATTGTTATATGTAAAATGAGTACCTGGTTTAAATACAATCGGTTCATCAAAGAATAATTGTGAAATATCCCATTCCTGACCACTACTCCAATCAGCCTTCATAATTGGGCATTCTGCATGTCCAGTTCCCATGCAAAGCAAATCATGAATAGTCATCTCTTTTAGGTATTCATGATTTGGGTCATGTTGAATATCTGAGAAAAAATCTATAACATGGTCATTAATTTTAAAGTAGCTCTCCCTAATGGCAATACCGACTGCCATTGATGTAAATGTTTTGCTTACTGAATATAAAAGAGCAGGCCTTTCTTCTTCAAAATCATGTTTTGCAATTATATTTCCATTTTGCCTAACAATTACATTCAGAACATGAAGATTCTTACTATTTACAGATAAAATCAAATCATTCAATAATTCATTATTCATTGTAACTCTCTCCATTAAATATATATTTCTTAACAATCCTTAATTCGTATAATCCTACTAATGAGTAGTAGTTTTAAATGTATTGACATAGATAAATTATAACATTAGTGATAACTTGTTTAAATGTAATGCTTCACAAACTTCATACCAATGTTATCAAAAATATTTTTGCTTTAGATTCTTATTCCATTAAATGGCCCTTTAATGGAATAAGGAACGATTATTGTTTCCCTTCCGACAGCTTTCTATATAATGAAGCCCTAGACACCTTTGTAATTTCACAAATTTGATTTACAGTCATACCTCCTTCTTATATAGCTTTACTGCATAATTCATTCCTGCGTGATTTTTATGATATTTCTTTAACCGACCTTTAAACTTGCCTTCTTTCTTAGTCAGATCAATCCCTTCACGTTGACGCATACGGATAAGATCTCGCTCTAATTGGTTAACACCAGCCATTACTGTAATTAAGAACTGGCTGTATGGATTATCCTCTGATAAATCTAGCCATGAATCCTTGATTGATTTTAAGCTTGCCTTTTTACTTCGTATTATATCAATCAATTCAAATAAATCCTGCGTACTTCGAGTGATCCGAGTTAAGTCTGTAACATAAACAATGTCACCTTCCTGTAAATCCCCTAACCTGCTTGTACCTACACAACATGCGACTAACATCACAACATTTGTAATCGGATTTGGATTATCGTTAAAAAATTTTATGGTAAGTTCATCTACTTCCTGTAAAGGGATCTGAAAAAAAGTTCGGCTGATGATCCCCTCTTAAACTCTTTCTAACAGATAGCAAACAGAGAAGCATCATTGAATTAAAATGCAGCAAAATTAATCATGTTCTTGTACCCTCAATATTTTTATTCGGCCATTCTCATGCATGATCGTACAAATGCCTACAAGATGTACATCTGTTTAGATCATCATCAAATCGGTAATCGGAACAAGTTCGTGTCCTTTACGGCAATGGGTACAAGTTCTTGTCCTCGGCTTGGGACAAGAACTTGTACCCTTAAAGCAAAAAAGCCGCTTTAATAGCGACTTTCAATGGGAGAATGTTCTTGTCCCTCGACATCAACAGTTGTAGAGAGAAAAAATGGACGGGGACCTTTTCCAATCTCCGTCCATTTTGCTACACAAGCCTAAAAGATCTACTTGAAATCTCCACATTAGGATTTAGTTCCTTCAATTGCATTCCATAGTCTTTTTTCATCTGTGAGATATGCAGTGATTCTAAATTAGGAAAGTACTCCTTTAGATGAATTAGATCAACCTGCACTTCGCATAAAATAAAATCAATGTGCTTAACATTCTTAAGCCCACCGATCTCTGTTAGATTCATTTCATTCGGGCAGCTGTTTACTATTAAAGTCTCTATTCCCTCAAAAGTCTTTAACGTACGTAAATCCAGCTTTTTGCAGTCATCTACAACCAGCCTTTTAATCCTCCGGTTATTCCCTGTAAAACGTTCTAGACTACGACAACCTAATACATTTATAGTAGTTAAACCTGATATTGCTGCTGTATTTCCTAATTCTTTAAATTTGCATTTCTTAAATGACAAATTTTCAAAATGAACGTCTTTCCATTCCTCTAAATCAGGCTCCATCGAGCGATAGATGTCTATTGTTTTAAGATACTTGAACCCAGCAATAGCAGTTAAATCCTCTTTTCGCTCTACATAAAGATCAATGCCAGTTACTGTTGTATTAGAAAGCTGAGAGATATCTCTGCGACGATTGGAGTGGGTTCTAATTTTAATATATTCACCTTTAGTAAACGACTCAATCCCATCAAATGATTGAATATGTTGTCCATATACATACAAAATCTTCAGATTAGTAAATGCGCTTACTATACTAAGATTTTTTAAAGAAGAATTATAGTCGATTATCAGTTTTTCAAATTTATCAATGCCTTTCATCCGTTTCAGATGCTCAATCAAAGCCTCACCATCTACTTGTATTTCCGATGGATTGGTTATCCTCAAGCTGTCATATTGCGGTTCTATAGATGCGAGTTGTGCAAATCGAGCCTCATCTACTATTAGCTCTTCTGACATGATGTTCATCCTTTCTGATCAAAGTTATTTGGTGACCCAAATGAAACCTAGTTTCATTTGGGCCATTACTTCACACCACTATATAACTATTTCTGCACCTGGTAGTACGGGGTTGAATAGTCCTGGAACAAAATATCCCCATGCATCCAAATATCCCCAAAGAGCTTCTCCCTCGCCCTTCCAAAAATTGTATTCTTCCTTATCAATATACAATTTATTTCCTTTAGACGGACCTGACTGATAGGTTTTATGATACTTAGTTTTAGAAAACCACCCTGCTTTCGAGTACCCAATAGTAAACACTCCCCCTTCGTCCTGCATATAATAAGGAGCGTATTCATATTGTGATTTTCTCACATCCATAACCATACTATAAAAATCGAATACTCCAAAGACAGAGTTTACTCTATTACCACCTTTTAAAGCTATTTTTACGGAGTTCATATCGAATTTAACTGAATGACGAGCTTTCCAAACAGGTGAATTTTTTTCTGTAGCGGCTTCATCTATATTCTTCAAGTCTATCTTTTGATCTCTATACTTATTAATTACTTGTTGCTCGGCAGCCCTTAATGCTTCATTTCTAGCACTAAAATAGGTGCCTTTACCCGAATTTTTTATGTCAAGTTCAGCATTTACTTCAATAGCTTTTACGGTGGAATCAGGATGTTTAACCATTTGTTTCCATTTATGATTTCCCATTCGTTTCTTAATATCCTGCGCTGTAGATCCTATATATGTTTCATTTTTACCATTGTACGGTCCTTCAATAATATAAATGTAACCAATCAGTACCGGAGCAAATCCAGTTGGATCAATATTAATCAGCGGATTATTCTCCACATAAGTATACCCATTCTGGCTCAACGGATTTCCTAATGTCCCTTTATACGTATCCTCACTTAGTATGTTGCCCTATTCAACTAACGGGCAGATTACGCTCGTTGACCCCAAGTATGGTAAGAAAAAAAGCACCCTCGTGAGGTGCTTAAGCTGACACTGGGTTAAAGCATGCATGCCGAAAGGAATGATTCCGTTCAATGTAAGTGTAAGGCTATCACAACAATAGCTCCATGGCTGCGCGTTCTTTATCCGCAATCTCGAGCAACAGCTTAGACGCATGCACGAGCTCTTGGTGCTCACCTGTTCTTCCTGCATGGTCGATTGAAGCAGAGACGCTAACCCACATTGGAGCGATCTCTGTAAACATACAGTGGGCTTGTTCGATCCTCGGGTCCTCCAGCCGATCAGCACAATCTCTCAAATAATCCCTATACAGATTCCGAAATAAAGCGCCGCCGGTTCCCGCCCGCTCCATTAGCGTCGCGGTAAGACATAAATCATGTTCGAAATTGTTGCTGCGAGAAGGCCACTTCAAGATTTCATTGCTCATTTTAACAATGCCATTATTGCCAATATTCCGAATGGGCGGGTTCAGATAGTCATGCGCATTCATGGTCAAGGATTCGCGTATAGCAGGAACAAGCGGAAGCAATGCGTCGTTTGGCTCGATCGTAAAGGAACGATTCCGGGAGCTCATGGGTCCCTTTGCATTTCTGGCAGCGGCCAAGCTTGTCAAACGCGTCTTCACAAGTCCACCCTGTTGTCTGGTGTCCGCCATGTAGGCGTATTCGTCATCTATACCGTAAAGTACCGCATAGTGACCGGCGAAGTGCACTTTGTTCTTAAAATAATCCAAGTAATAGGCATCTAATTTAAGCCCAACCGGAATGCCGTGTTCGATGCTGCTTCGGACGTTCTGCCACGCCTTATTGACGGACGAGGTTTCTTGATATCTGACGTTCAAGCCGAGTCGTTCGGCGAGATAAGCGGTCAGTTTATCCGGTTTTACCCTTCCTCCGATGAAGGGGAAGTCCATTCCCTTCGAATCCCAGTATATGAATCCAAGCCCTTGCCCGAGTCCGAACAACATCGGCTCAGACAAGCGGACTCCCGCATATTGCATTAAATTGCCCATGGCGGTTGTTTCGCAATGTTCGCCTTGATAAGGAATGAAACCTTCAATAAATTTGACCATGTCTACTTGCCTCCTCCAATAATTCATGTATTAAACGGCTAACGAACGCTTGCTCGCTCTCGATTAAGCTGAATGGATGCAAGAACAATGCCCTTACGTTCAGCGGCAAGCTAGCTCCGCCTTGTGATTCGTACTTCTGTCTTATTTTTATCGAGGCTTGTCCAAGAAAATCCAGTCGTTTCCGTAAAGCAATGACGGCCTCTTCCTTCCCGATATGGGGCAAAGCGGCCAAACCGAGATCGAAGCGGTTGTCACGTTCCCGTGTAGACGACAGACTATCAAGAATTTCATTTCTCAGCTTACGTATACCCACTTCGGTGAGGGCAAACCGGGTCGGCGTTGGCCCCTTGCCGGATTTCTCGTCGGATGTCTCAGGTGAGATCCATCCTTTATCGCTAAGTTTCTTCAATCCTGCATATATCGAAGTTGTACCGATATTCGCCCATTCTTTATAACCTCGCTGCTCGACTAACTTCATAATATCGTATCCGGAAGCTTGACGATGTTCCGCGATCATTTGCAGGAGCATGAATTCGACATTCGATAATGTATGCATAGAGAGACTCCTTATCTTGAGTATTTCATATATGGAATATAACATAGGTGTAATAAAAATTCAAAACCGAATCTGCTAGAAAACTACAGCTTGAGAATGTTCAAATCAGGAACTGACGAACTTCCGAATGTACGGGTCTTGAGGCGGCACTTGAGCTCGCGGCATCGACCGAACATGCCGATCTTTTTTTGTACCCAGGTGATCAACACTACTTCGCGGAAAGCAGTTTGCCGTCGTATGACGCTGACGCGACGGCGTTGCTGTTGCAACGTGTACTTGAATTCCTCAGGCGGTTAAATGACTGAGAGCAAACTCCTGTATGCGGGAAGTCAGTTAAGCTAACGGAGAACGATAGTTAAATATAAAGAGTTTCACATATTAGTCATGTACAATATGTAGAACTCTTTATTTTATCTGACTTTTTTAAAGTTAGCTCTTGATAAACTCAGAAAATATAGTATTAGACTGGAGATAGGGATTAAATTACAGGGCAGAATAACCAAAATGACTTAGTTGGCACGCATAGGTATGACGAAATCGATGCGGATATAGATTTACTTCAAGCTCTCCTCGGCCTGCAAGCCGTTTCAACGCCCACCTGATCGTAGGAATGGCCATTCGTCTACTCGGATGTGTATCGGTTACGAATAAAGCTCTACAGTTGTCTTCACGGCTGGCTGGCTTCAACCGATTAGATTGCTTCGCTAAGTACTCCTTCAGCAGAGTTAAAGTTATCTCGGTTATATCCAGGTCACCGAGTTCCTTCATCAGCATTTTGTGCTGGAGAGCGGATGCTTTCAATGTTTTCGGACTAAATCCTTGGATACGTTTATCAGTCTCATACAGTCGCCACAACTCACTTAAGATCATAACAAAACCTCCTATTAGAGCTATTAAATCTAGTTTGCTTCTAATATTGAATAACTCCCAAAATTGTCTTTCCAATTTAGCCACTAGTTGATATAAATTCATTGATACTAACGAAATCACCCTTTATAACCTCATTTCAATCTCTGAAACAACACCTAACTTATAACTTTCACTTAATATAGGAATGTCGTCAGACATATCATCGTGAAAATAAAATTTCTCGTCATTAAGGACAGTCTCTCTTGCAATGCTCAGTATCTGTGTCTCAGCCTTTAGAGATCCGCCTTTTCTGAAATACTAAAACTTATATCCATCACAGGAAGCTCATTTCCAGCAATCTTAACAAAAGAGTCTGCATCGATCTGAACGTCCACATCGAGAGAAGATAATAAATGTGTCCAGAAATTAACTGCCCTTGTATTCGTTCTAAACATGCCAATGTTATAGTGACCTTTAAATTGTTTAAATATATGCATAGTAGCTTTTTTGGCAATACCAGTCCCTCTGTATTTGGGTAAAACAAAGAGTTCCTGTACCGAATAGTCGATGCCTTCTGAAACATAGGGCGGGGAAACGACTAAGATAAATCCAGCTACATTATTGTCCACAGTAATAAGATAAGGGAACAGTCGATCATCTATGTAATATTGTGGTATATCTTCCATTTCATACTTACCATCGGGACCAACTTCTTCAAGCGAGTACAAGGAGAGCTCACACAAATAATAGTTAAATAAATTTTCGAAAATTGTTTTTTCTGATTCCGTTATTGTTTTGAATTCTATGTTCATTCTATCTCATCCTCCGATTAATATATTGTTTTTTCTATTTCTACTACCTCCATGTGAGCCGGAAAAGTATGAAAATAATAACAATTAGCAACTACCCGATATATATTAAAAACAAATAGAAATAATCTGTTGCACAAAAAAATCACATCAGAAATTAATCCAATGTGACTTTTAAGAATCTATTTTTTTGAATAAACAATTTTTTTAATACTATCGTAGGAAAGACAGAATCGATCCGAGAGTTGATTAATCGTCATACCTTCGGAAAAACTTAAACGGATCTTATTGTTTCTTTGGTTCAAATAATTCCTATTCCCTGAATTTTCTCCCCATTTCTTGCGTACTCCGTCAGGGTTAGGGACATACACAATTCCACCGTGTATATATTTCTGTATCTCCATTAGCAATTCTTCTGGAAAAATGATTTCAGCATTTACATATTTCATGATAGCTCTGCTCCTTAAAATTGTGAAATTTTAAAGGTAGCAAAGTCTATTCTACAAACATTTATTTCCATACAAGAAATGAAGGCGGTAAATATTTTCTGCCCTATACAAACAACCGCCGTTGTTCATAGTTTAGACTTTGCATAGAGCTAATTCTTGATCCTCCCACGTTGACCCTCCTCGTGTTTGTGTCCACTAGGTTACATTACTATAATAGTATATTCGATGCATACTGATAGATTTCCTTTAGGAAATCGTATCTGTATTAAGCTATCCTGCCCGTTAGCTTAATGAACTAAAGCAGTGAAATGTAATTAAATGCTTATCTAATCGGTAATCAGACTAGGTTATTGTCCTTGGCTCGGGACAAGAACTTGTACCGTAAAAACAAAAAAAGCCGCTAATTGCGACTTTCAAAGGGAACATCTACTTTTCCCCCGACACATGTACGTACCGGTTCCGGTCATTTATAACACTCCCTTCACTCTTTCTTTTTTTTGAAGAAATCGAACTTGATCACATAATCAAAGAGAAGGGTGATTGCAACAGCTCCAAGTGGAATCTTTGCGTATGCCCAAGGCGGATTATTTGGAGCTTCACCAGGGGGTGCATCAATTAAAATCTCAAAAAGAACAACACAGTAAATTACGGCCAATACAATACCTGTTACGTTCCTATCTTTTTTACGCATAGCTATTTTTCACCTCCCTTAACATGAACAACCACTGAAAATAAATCCTCTTATGAAAATTCAAAATAATTATATTGCTTTAATTGTATTTAAACCATTTTCAAGCAACAATATGAGTTGGCCATGCCACGAGCATTCCTCCAAATCCATATGGGTAACTATTCCACAATTTATTTTAACACGAAATTGAATTCTACTGCCCGTTGGTCCGCCCCCGCCCCCGCCCCCGCCCCCGCCCCCGCAATGCGGCAGTCGCCGGATTATCGCCGTTTAAGACGGCAAAGTCGTCAGCAGTCTGAATCCAACAGGCGGCGCTTGGCGGAGGTATATTCATCCATGTCGCGGTGCCCATAAAAAACTGTAATCCATAATTGAATTATTCTGCCCGTTAGCTTAATGAATTAAAGCAGTGATAAGTAGTTAAATACTTATCTAATCGGTAATCGGACTATGTTCTTGTCCTTTACGGCAATCGGTACAAGTTCTTGTCCTTTGCTCGGGACAAGAACTTGTACCGATAAAACAAAAAAAACGCTAAAATAGCGACTTTCAATGGGACCATGTTCTTGTCCCTCGACAACGATTTATAATGGATTCACTAGCAGACCTTAAAAGGCTACTCGTTAATAACCTTGATAAATGATCAAAGAAAAGAGCGTGTTTTGGAAAAAAGATTGATCAAAACACGCTCTTAATATTTTCAGTTGACTCATTTTTTTATAAAAAAGTTTGATTATTTTTTTGTTGCTCCACAATTGTTGGTTTAAAATAGAAGCTTTGCATAAAGAAATTAATTCAGTTAAGCCATAGCCATTCACCACAACTAGAGCGTCTCATCCAATTTCTGAATCTTTGAGTGCGAAATTAAATATACATTGCCTAAAATGTCGATTTTGTCTCCCTTTACACGTACAGCGCAATCTTTGTTCGACGCATAAATATTCATTTCTTCCGATAAGGGAGACAGTTCGCCTTGAACCAATGCAATGTTATTTTCAAGATCAAAATGAGACAGGACGGAAAAATCGTCAAGGCCGATTCCGTCGTAAACAGAGCTTATTTCAACTGTATAGCCAAAGTTTTTCGAGCATAACCATTTAGCGGACATGTTGATCGCACCAGCGCTTGCTCCCATCACAACGGCTCTGCTTTTTTTAATCAAATCCGACAATTCATATTCCATCAAAAACTCATTTTGTTTAATAGTATTTCCACCCAACAAGAAAATGACTGAAGCATTTTGAATTAACGTTTGGGCATCTTCCTTCTGTACGCGATAGTTAATTAAATGATATTCATCAAACGTAATGCCGGCCTGGTCAAGCCACGAGCGTTCAGTAGCACCATCATCTTCATAAAAAAATGGATTCGAGCTAATCATAGCAAGCGATTTTCTATCAGTTATATCCTCCTGTAACACCTTGTCCAGATTCTCTGGAAAAAAATTGTTAAACCAACCTAAATAATAGTGAGTTTTCATAAGTACCCCCGTAGCAAAGTGTAAATAACATTAATTTCCTGCGTTACTCATTCTGTTTTCTTGTCACCAACACAAAACTCTCAATATGCCCCGTTTGCGGTGCCAAATGTAATAGATTGCCCTAAGATAAGAGCTATCTAAGGGGAATCGACGTCAAGAACACAACAACGTTAGCCGAAATTACCGAAAACAGAGAAAGGTGAACAATATCATGGATAATCAAAACCCAATTAGGCTTCGCCCGGTAAATCTATATGAAGACTGTAAGCTTGCACTTCAATGGTATCAAGATCTTGAAGTTATTCATTTCTCAGAGGGGCCTGATGTAGGACCATATGATCTAATAACTGTACAAGCCATGTATGAATACCTGAATTCAATTGGAAAATTGTTAATTACTGAGGTTTTTGAAGACGGAGAATCGATGTGTCTGCTTGAATTACCTCCTCGAAATTCCTCAGGCAGACCGAGCGGCGTCAGCCGGAAGCTGGAACACTGTGTTATACGACGCATGCTGCATCTTCGAATAAACTACAAAAGGCTAATCTGTTCTTCTAATTTTCATACAATAAAAACTGATACTCGGATACCGATCATATTCTTCTAATCGTTCTAATTCCATATTCAAATCATCTAATTTGCTTAATAGTTCTTCTTTCTTGTGATACTTATTAAAATCCATATACAAGAATTGTCCATTAGGTTTCATCATTTTACTAATTTTTTCAAATGTTTTTCGGTATACCCCAATCTCATTTAGTGCAGATCCAATCATTGTAACCAAATCATATTCCATTGCAGGAAGCTCGCACCCTAAAAAATCGCTACATATTACAACAGTGGATTCGTGTGACCCTCTCTTCGCTGCCTAAACCCAAATATCTCACATATCTCCCGATCAATATCTATACTCGTTTAATTGGCCGTTTCCTTTCAAAAAGCATCCTAAATAATCATCCCATTTGCCGACTCCAATACCAATATTGCAAGCTTTCATGCCAACAAAGACTTCAAAATTTCTTGATAAAAAGTCTCGTGTTTCAAACTCAAGATACAAACTTCTCGGTGACATATTCCATTGATAAGCTTCCGGTTCCTGCATATTCAAATAATATTTTAGAAGTGTTTGATCATTCATATATACCACCTACTTCGTTAATATATTTTTATAGTTTCCAGCAAGTGTCGTATAACGTCTTATTCACGAACTTCGTAAATAATTTCATATGTAGGGTATTCGTGAAACTTTTGAACTATCCTGCCCGTTAGTTCAATGCTTTTTGCGTAATTTGGATTTGTTGCGTTTCTTTCCTCCACATCCACACGAACATGACATTTTGATTCACCTGCTTAATCAAAATAAATTATGATGTATCGTATGTAATAGCTTGTTCAGGTGCGTGGACAAGGGTTTATGTTAATTGGTTATATATTCCGAAACACTCTAACCAAACGGATTTGGGCATCCGTGAAAAGTTCGGTTTTTTTCGAGGTTACCTCTTCTTCGCCGAACATTCGATTCTATTCGGGAAATGTTGTAATTATCCTTTTTTTCGCCGTCAATTGATTTTGTTTTCCCACTTGTCCATTTTTTTCCTAATTAACTCGTATAATTCCTTATCGTTTTCGGATAATTTGTAAAACATAGCTAAGGCTACTAAAATAACATCAATACATTCTTCTTTTACATCTTCGATTCCTAATTGCTTGTACTTACTTCCGCTTGCTTTTATGTAAGATAGTACAGCTTGAGAGGTTTCGCCAACTTCCTCTGATAGCTTTAATGCCATTTGCTCTAATGTTTTTGGTTCCTTTTCACTGAGTAACTTAATTTCTTTTAGCAGCTGTTCCAATATTTCCGCCTCTTTCTTTGATTATTTCTGAAGTTATTTTAATTTTATTATTGCCATTTATGAATAAATCGGCAGCCATGTTATGCTAACGGGCAGGATATGAAGCCTTGGTCGATCATATGGTCTATCACCATTCTGAGCAAGTTGAATGAGATCAATGACATCACGCATCCTGCCAGAAATCCGTCCCAGGCCTTGATTTCGCGCAGAACAGCAAACAGGGCTTCACGATCAAAGACGTCCACCAGTACAGGCTGAACACCTTCCGAGTGAAGAAATTCCAAATTCCCCGGATTGCGAGTAAGTCCAACCACTACATGTCCCGCCTTAACCAATAGGGGGCCTTCCAAAAGCGCCGCTGGCCCCTGCAATAACAATTTTCATGCATAGATCCTCCCTCTTAGTTTAAACGCTTCTTAGAATAGACGATGTGATACAAGAGCTGTGACAAGAGCGTCAAGCGGACATTTTGCCTTTCAGCGTCTGCCGCTTCCGCCCACGGTAATTGACACCCAGCACGCCGCCAATAATGAACACTGCACCTATGATGTGATAGTAGGCCAGCTGCTCATTCAAGAAGACAACGCCCGCCAATATCGAAACAAGCGTTCCCACATTGACGAACACGCTCATCTGGGAAGCCTCGATTTTGGACAGCACATAATTGGATAACAGCGCGCTGACCAGCGACGACAAAATTCCGATATATAAAATAGCGACTACGAAGCTTCTATTTTTAATCGGCTCGAGCAGCTCAGGCAGTGTGCCATGAGTTGCATGGTTGATGATGGACATTGCATTAAAGCAAATGAATCCTAAAGCCATCATGGCAAAAGTTATTTGGAGCGCCGTAAATTCTGTACTCAGCGACCGGGCCAGCACGCTGTAGACGGCAAGCATAAGCGATGACAGCAGAAGCAGCGCCATGCCTTTCGAATTGGCCACGTTAAGCGATGCTCCTTTCATCATCAAGATATAAACGACCCCGCCGACGGAGGCCAGGACGGACAATTTTTGCAGCCAAGTCGTTCTTTCTTTGAGAAAAAACGCTGCCAGAACCATAGTGAAGATCGGCGAGGAAGCCTGAATAATTCCACCCTCGGACGAACTTGCATACACCAAGCCGAAGGCTTGGAAGGCAAAAAACAACGCCGGATAAAACAGTCCGATAAGCAGAAGGCGCCACACTTTTTTCCCGTGGAGCCCCAATTGAACCCAGCCCGCCGCAACCGGAATCAGGATGGATAAAAATGAGATTGTAAAACGATATGCAAGCGTATCGATCGGATTCGATACGCCGAGCGCCACTTTCGTAAACAGAAAGGAAAAACCAATAATTAACGCGTATAATAGTGCACATAGATAAATAATTTTTCTTTGCGTCATATTTAATCATCGCCTTTGCTTGGATTCATTATCAATGCTAAGAGCCGGCCGGCTAACTGAGTTCAGCATAACCGAAACCGAAACCACTAACTAACTGCTTACAATATTAAAGACAACCTGTACCGGTACAAACATGTACAAAAAGGCGGATCGTCAGAACGTAATCACGAACCGGTGCGGTGTACACTTCGCCATCCGGAATGTTCAGGCCGCCGTCGCATTTTACGGCGCCAAGCTATCCCCTTCCAATCGGCTATAAACCCGAGTCCGGTCAGCAGCAAGCCCGTTCCAATAGCCAACAACACCGTATATACTTCTTTACCGCCGCTTTTTTTGACCCCTTTCTCTCTTACTGAAAGTTTGCGGAAAGCGGGGAGAGTCAGTAAGACAGCCAAGCCAATGAATGGAAGCACCAGACAAAAAACAAATCTCCAGGACAAGTGCTGAGCTAAAAGCCCGGCGATATAAGGGCCGATTAACGCAGGTAAAATATACGCGCTTGAAAATTTTCGTTCTCAGCTTATCAGGATAGCCTAGTATCATTAATTGAGATAGCAAATATTTGAATTCAATGAGTTTCTTGTCGATTTCTGCAATTTCGCCGGACGTTTGGGGTTAAAATCGGAGAAATACTATCACAATAGTGGAAAAGTGGAGAATTGAGTTGAACGTCGATGCCACTACGCTTAGTTTGCAAGCTGTTGGTGCTTAATAGAAAAGGAAATGATATAAAGGGAAGCTTAAGCTGGAAGATAGCTTGAGCTTCCCTTTATTTGTTATAAAGATAAACGCGTGTTCCTATCTGGAAATAAAATTATCTAATCAACGAAAGACGATCATAAGATCGGCTGCCTCAATATTTTCCTATTTAGTTGTTAATTTTAAAGCTTGCTCCTCAGCTTCTTTATAACCTTTTTGTAATACTTCATTTCTGTCCAGAACACCAACTCCTTGTACTCGAATGATTTCATAATCTTCGATTCCAATCAAATGAAACATGGACTTCAAAAATTTATGTGAGTACTCCACTTCGGTATAAAAGTCATTATTGGTGTATATTGATCCACTAGCTTGAATGACAACCACACTTCTTCCATCATTGATAAGACCGACAGACATTCTTCCATTGTCCGCTACAGTCTCGGTATATTTAAACGTTTCCCTTGGAATCATTATATTATCCATATAATCCTTTAGTTTTGAGGGGATATTAAAGTTATGCATTGGATAAACAATTACGTACTTATTAGCACTTTTGAATTGTTTTAATATCTCACTCATGCGGTCTGTTACTTTTTTTTCTTGGCTTGTTAATTCTTTTCCTTCTGCTTGTTTCCCCCATGCGCTAAGTACATTTTTATCTAACAGGGGTACTTCATCTTCGTACAGATTAATTTGTTCAATGACTTCGTCTTTTGAATGATTTTCTTTGTAAACTTTTAAAAAGTAATTAAACACATCCAGACTTGCAGAGGTTTTAGAATCAAAATTTGGGTGTGCATTGATGATAAGTAATTTACTCATGAGTATTTTCCTCCTTGAATGAAACGTACCTAGATTGATTTTTTTATTGTCGATCGTATTAATCGACGATTAACATAATCAATAATATAAATGCTACATAGTCTTTTGTCAAATTCTACAGACAATATTCTAAAGTTAGTTTTGGTAATTTACAAAAAAACACTTAGGGCTTATAATAATTATTTTGATAGCCTTTTTACAGTGAAAGCAGGTGAGTCTATATGCAGTATAGTGTTATGGTTGAATATGCGTTGCATAGCCTTGTTTATTTAATAGACGTACCCGAAGAGGAAAGTATTGGAATAAAAGACCTTTCAGAGTTTCAAGGGCTTTCAGAAACATATCTCTCAAAAGTTTTTGGTAAATTATCAAAGGCTGGTATCGTGAGTTCTACACCTGGTGTAAAGGGTGGTTATAAATTAGCTAAATCCCCCGAAGAAATTTCCTTTTGGGATGTAATAGAAGCAGTTGAAGGAGTAAAACCTATTTTTCAATGTAAAAATATTTTGAAGAATAATCTTATGCATTTAGATAAAGAATGCTCTTCATGTAATTCCGCCAATTCTTCTTGTACAATTAACTTAACTATGCTTGAGGCAGAAGAGTATATGCGTGAGTTTCTTCGTAATAAGACCCTTGCATGGTTAAATGATGAACTTAATCACGTTTTACCAGAAAAATTGCGGACAGATAGCCGAGAATACTTTATAAGAAAAAACACAAACTGACTCATTTTAATAACGTAATTATTAATATAAACAAAGCCCTGAAAATTCTCTGCAAATTTTCAGGGCTTTATATATTTTTTATCAGTTACCAACCTCGACAGCCTGAAATTTTCGGATTATCGGATAGGAAACATGAATAATTTTATGATAGAAAAAGAGTGATCGCATTAACGGTTTCCAATCCTAGTTCAAGATTTGTGTCATTATCCTACAATGTAGGCACATTTGTGCATTTTTTCATGACACAATTTCTCCTACATAAATAACAAAAAGCCTGATCCATCAGGCTTTCTTTACTTTAAATATGTAGGTAACTTTGTGTCATTAGACAAAAGTTGTTTTTTGTCGATTTCTGAAGGTATAACTTGAGTATATCTCATCTTACTGTCATTTAGTTTTTAGCATTAATTGAAGGATTCTATAATCTATTTATTGCATGGTGAGATTAAATTCATAGTTGAAGTCAGCAGCCCAAATCGTCATGGCACTTCTCATTGACGCTAAAGGATTTTGTTTGGATTAGAAAAACAAAATTTGCTTAATGAAGCGTAGCCAAGGATATCAATCAGCACAATTCCATTGCCTTCTTTGTCCGTTCCATTCGGAAAGAATTTGAATTTTTGGTTTTAATTTACCAAACTAAGACTCATGACAATCGGTACAAGTTCTTGTCTCAAGTAAAATTCTAGACTACCTTTCATTCGTCAGATATAATAATCAGTCGCTCCCTTTCTCCTATAATGAGTTGATTTATCTCCCCGTATCGGTGTATTGTTAAAACTTTTAGGTACTAATTCATGTGTAACTATTGAGCTTTGTTTACTCTACTTTAACAAATCAGCAATGAGACTATGTTCTTGTCCTGTGACAAAAGTAGCCATTACTGCCTTCTTTCGAGATGTGTCACATTTCGTAAATCGTGATAATTACAAACAAAAGGAGCCTCACTGGCTCCTTTTGTTCTACGAACATTAAAAAATCCCCGTTTGGGGATTATAATAATTTTTTGCGGTCTTCAATACCTTGGTTATAAATGTTCAATATTGTAGCAAGATCAATTGTTGTGCTCTCTATCCTTGCAACTATTTATTCTTCTGCTTTGCAACTTGCATACCGCCGATGATAAGCATGATAATCCCAATTACTGCTAGAATAATCCGAACTAAGAATGGACTCAATGAAAACACAGTTTCACCTTGCCAGTGCAATCCGAACAACCTTTCATTCAGCCCCACAATCGCCAATAATGGCTTAAGAAACAAACTCAGCGCTAATAATACTATCCCCCAAATAATATTGCTATTCATTGATTCAAAACCTCTTTTCCAATTAAGATAAATGAAGATTAGTTCACAATAAAACGATCTATCATTGCCTTTCTAGAATTTTATCCGATATTGTCAATGTTTGCTTGATAATATCCACAACAGGTCCATAATTCTCTGTAATAAAAAAGTGTCCACCATCTACCGTATGAAAAGTCGCTGCCCCACCTGCATAATATCTCCACTCGCACATGTCATACATTATAGCACTGTGGTCGTTGCGACCATTAATGATTGTAATATCACAAGCGATCTTATCTTTTTTCTCTTGGTGACAATATGTTTCTGATATCTTAAAATCAGCGCGCAATATCGGTAAGAATAAATCAAGCAACTCTTGATTTTCAATAATTTCATGCGTATTGCCCCCATAACTCATAACCGCATGCAAAAATTGCTCGTCTGGCAATCGATGAATTGAAGTTTGGTTCGTTAGTTCAAATGAATGACTATGCTTTTGCCTGAAGCTCCTGCAACCTGCTAGAAATTGCTTCATTGTCAGGAAATATTTCGGCTGCACAGGTCTGAATACGTAAAGCGTCCTCTTTGTAGCCATTCCACGTTAATGCTTCGGTGATACGCATAAATTCAAAATCCACTAGATAATACTTGTCTTGTTCCATTCTATTGATGCGGTGATACTCTTTCATCGCCATCTTTACTCCATTAGATACGGCTAAGTCTGCAACTATGTGTGCCATTGATCGCTTTATTCGGTGTATATTCGAACCAAGAAATAGATCGAGTATCGGATAGGTTACGCTACCCAGCCAGACATAGTCACAATTGGTCATTACAGAAATAGCGATTTTTTCATCAGGAAGTAGAATTAGATCACTTAGAAAACCGGTATCCCATCCGGAATGCGAGACGATCCTGAACCCTTTATATTCTCCCAAAAACCAGCCCAGACCGATCTGTGCATTTTCTTGTCCGTATCGAGTAGCTGCATGAGGCTTCCACATTTCATCATAGCTGCCGGACTGCAAGGCACTATATCCATCCTTTGCAATCCCCTGGTTAAGGTGCATAAGCATATATTGGCTCATGTCTTCAACATTGGTATATAGAGTGGAACTGGATCCATACGCCCTGTTGTAAGGAAAAACATCACTGATATAGCCGCCATATCCATCGGAAGTTTTGAGCACATGAGGTGCGGAAAGATGAGCCTCCACCTCTTGTTTCAAAAAGGAACTTGACTGCATGCCTGACGGTTCCAGAATATGCTTTTTCATATACTGCTCGAAGCTCATTCCGCTAACCTTTGCTATCATGTCTCCCAAAATCTCGTAAGCTATATTGCTATAAGCAAACGTAAAACCAGGCTCGCTCAATAGCTTGTGATGACGGATACTTTTTACATATCTTTCAAGACTTAGCTCATCGTATTCGGGCCGGTCCCATGCATAATCTTCTTCATCTGGCATGCCCGATGTATGGTTCAAAAGCTGCCTTATCGTAATATGTAGATACCGCTCGTCCTCCAACTTAAAGTAGGGAAGGTACTTCGTGATCGGTGAATCCAGATCAACTATTCCACGCTCAACCAATTGCATAATGGCTGTAACAACAAATGTTTTTGAGACGGAGCTTGGTGAAACAAAGTGCTACGATCAACCGGATCACCAGTCGATAGATTGGCTTTTCCATATTCACCAGTGAAGATAATATTGTTGTCCTTCACTATTCCGACGGCTAATGCCGGAAACGGTCCATTTTCAAGAAAATCGGTTAACATGTCGTGCAACGGACTCTCAGCTTTCTGATATTTGTACATTTTGTCCCCCCAGATATCCAGCATCAGCATTCCATGTGATCACTATATCATTTCCTACACTAACATAAAATGGATAAGTTCATTTAAACTAAACTGCCCATTAGTCAAGGATTAAATTATCCTGCCCTTTAGTGTAACAAAGGGAGCCGATCACAATGAGCAGCTGCCTTCTTATTTTGATTAAGCTATCGTTCCCCGTTAGCTCAATTCCGAAATCCCTCGGGCAGACCGAGGGGCGATAGCCCCAATGCTTGAATATGGTGTTAGCTGATGGATACGCCATCTAGGAAACACTAATATCTCTTTTACTTAATTTCTTAAATGCCGAGTAATCCTTATCGGACTTAATAAAACTTAATATCTTTTCGGCACATTCTATTGGATTCAACTCTTCAGTATTTACTTCAAGGTCATATTCATTAAAGCAATATACTGTGTTGAACTGGGAATTTGCTAGTCCAATCTTTCGATCTCCTCTTATTTGCTCTCTTCTTATGAGTTCTTCTTTCGAGCATATTACACCTACAAATAATGTAGGATGATCAAAAAGTACATCAAGATAATCATTAAACCGCTTGTCATTGTCGATTACGGTATCGACGATTACATTCAAACCCATTTCTGAAAACAGTTTAATTGTCGAATAGTACATTGAGATTATGGGATCAAAAATTATTTGTGCAATACCTTGATCATCTAATTCTCTTGTAGGTTTAAGATCTGGAAATTTATTATCAATAAAATCATTGAAATTATAAAAAAAATCATCTATTGATAAATGATGAAAAAGAATCTCTTTCTGATTGATCAGTTCCATAGAAATACTAGTCTTTCCTGAACTTGAAGTTCCGTTCATCAACACAATGAGTCCTTGCTTCAAACGAATCACCCTCACATATAAGATTTGCGTATCTTTCAGATAATGTTATATTCACAAAGTTCATAAAATTATCCAACTCAGAAAATATTCGAGAAACGATTGAACTATCCTGCCCGTTAGCTTAAAAAGGCAACTGATCGCTCTTGACCAGCTGCCTTCTCTTCTTTATTCAACTATCGTGTCCCGTTAGCTCATTCTTTAGGAAATTGGCCAGCTTTCAGCAACGCTTGTAAATTAAACAGAAAAATCTTCAAGAATTTCAACTACCTCGATTATTCCATTAATTAAAAGCTCAGGAAGTTCATTTATAACATTTCCCTTCCAATATGCCCTAGCTTGCTCGATTTTTAAGGAGAAGGAAACCCCATCTTCTTTCGGTAAAAGGTTTCCATCGCCCTCAAAGAAACTCTCTACAACCCTCAGTTTGACAAGTTGTAAAACTTTTCGATTGTATGAATCAAATATATTTTTCCATTTCAATGCGTCTTCATAGCTTTTAGCAGCGTATAAACAGGACAATCTTGAAGGGTATTCAGGATATTCTTGTAGTCTTACCACTTCAACTATAACTTCTCTAATAGCTCTAATTGTCTGCCCTACATAACTACCAAGGCATCTCCCCCATCCTTATATATACTTATTTTACCATGATAAAATCAGCTTAACTACTACGCTAAACTGCCCGTTAGTTTAATAAAAGGGCGTCTAATCATCTTTATTAGACGCCATTAGTGACATCATATCGGGAATGTAACAAAGTTCTTGTCATCAGTCGGGAATGTTATCAAGTTCTTGTCATTGTGTTTTGACAAGAACTTAATAACATAAATATAAAAAGACGCATAATCAGCGGTTTCTAATGTTACAATGTTTTTGTCACCCGACAACTAATAAAAAAAACGCTCCAATCTATTAAAGACGCTCCAGGAGCGAGTCTAGAGCGTCTTCTTGCCGTGCCAAAGGCTACTTGTACTACACATCACAAAAACGGCTTAACACCTGAATGATTTGTTCCTTACTCATCGGGGCATCATGCCCTGGAACATACGTAGTAAATGAAAGCTCTTTTAAAAATTCAACATATGCTCTCATTTTAATGGGATCAATCTTGCCTTCCCCATGATAGTAATCTCCACTATGTGCATCACCTGCAAATAAAATTCCGTCTTCTTTTAAATATACAACACAAGAATCTTCCTCATGCGGTCCGCCTACCTTTAGCATCTGGCAAGTGGTACCCCCCAAGTCCAGCGTTAAAGAATTCTCAAACATAATCGAGCCAGTACTAACTACAATATCATCAAACGTGTCGTATTCTTTTTTCATACAGTTATAGGCAAATTCTATTTCTTCTTTTGTCTCCAAGCGATTTAAAACAGATTCTTCATCCCATTCCCAGATTTTCAATCGCTGAAGTACCTCATTCGTCGCTGATGACATTATGGTTTCTCCATCAAACGCATGCATTCCAAATGTATGATCCCAATGCCAGTGGGTGATCAAAGCATATTTGGGACGTGGCAGGTCCTGATCATCCAGACACTTTATAAATGCATCGAAATGCGATTTAGAGTTGCCACAGTCAATCATAATGGAGAAGTTTTTTCCTGAAACATATCCTAGAACAGGTCTGTCTGTTTCTCTGACACTTTCGGAATAATACGTAGATTCATTTAATTTTTTCAGTTCCATAATATAGATTTCCCTCCTTTATGATACAGACTAAGCATGTAGTATACCAAATCACTCATGCCAAAAAGAAAAAAATGAATTACAAAATTAAATAAGGGGCAGGATCACCGGCATACGATTATGGATGTCCTCTCATTGCAACACAAAGCCATTTTTTAAGAGACTCGGAACTCCCAATATATCCCATTGATTTACGTTAAAAACCGCAGCAAGATATATAAGCATCTGGGCCAAACGAATGACAGCAGGTCGATGTGGGGCTGTTGCCTTCGTATTATTCATTAGAATTACGCTCCTCTCCTTCTCCAATTGTTCACAGCTTTTTCCGCATACAAATACTGTTTTCGTTTCCAACATAAGGTCCATAGTTACTGATCGTTTCATATCCTGCTGATGTGAGCTCTTTCCAAACTTTATCTCAAAAATCGGCTTACTTTGATATCCATCTAATCGGTAATCGGATCATGTTCCTGTCCATTTCGGCAATCGGGACAAGTTCATGTCCTTGGCTCGGTACAAGAACTTGTACCGATAAAACATAAAAGCCGCTAAAATAGCGGCTTTCAAAGGGACTATGTTCTTGTCCCTCGATAGGAGTCTTCCCAAATTGATAAGGAAAACTCCGGCTGTCTTCTCTAATTCTTAGGAGGTATACTCCTGATTATTCAAATAACCATCGTTCCCCGAAACCATTGCCGTATGGTCCAGGGCTCTGGTCATGAATGTTGTTAACTGTTTTGACCCCTCTATACCAGGCTACTTTCGAGTTTCCCTCTACTTCATAAGTCACCTTATAAATTACATTATTTCTATTGCTTTCATTCTTAAAAGGTGACAAGTCACTATCTACTTTATCAATTTCGGTTATAACTCCTTCTTTTTCATTAATTACTCTTGTAATTTCTGCTTTATGTTTGTAATCCAAAACCAACAAAGATGCTATTAAGGTTATAGATATAAAAACAACAAATCCTATTACGATTATCATAAAAACTTTAATTTTTTTATTTATGTTCATCACCTCTTACTAAACAATTACCACCCATTGCCATTCAAACGTTGACTTCCAAGGGTATTTATATTCCCCCACTTCTTTGAACAATTGTTTATACCACTCTGGGCTATGGGGTGCTACCCATTCGGGGTATTTCATTGGGTCAAAAAGTATTTTTTGCATACCATCTGACATCTTAATCCCCCGTATTTGAGGTTAATCTTAAATATCTCTTTCCTTTCCTTAATTATTTTCTGGAATTTTGTAGGAAATCCTTCTGTTGTTTCAAGTATAATTAATTCAGCATTCCTACCCAATACTTCAAAGGTACGTAGCTTTCCGCCACGCTCTACTGCCCGTTAGCACAACGACGGCAACCGATCATTTTGGCCGGCTGCCGTCGTGTCATGATTGAGCTATCGTTTCCCGTTAGTTCAATGAACTCGGTTTTTCAATAGAAAATATCCCTTGTTCGGAACCAAATCTCTGGACTTTCCTTTCTAACTTCATTCCTAATCGCTCTAAGAGATTACATGAACTAACATTGGCTGTCTGAGTTTCAGCCAAAAGTTTAACAATTCCCATCTCCTCGAAGGCATACTTAATAACGCGGTTTATTACTTCAGTTGCGAATCCTGTTAAATTCTTCTGTTTTCATTATTACTTCAACTTATCCGCCCGTTATTTCAATGAAAAATGGCCGACGATTTCTGGCCAGCTGCCGTCTTGTCTTTATTCAACTATCGTGTTCCGTTAGTTTAACCCCATACTCAATTTACCGTGGTTTCGTATTCTCCATTAAGCTTTCAAGCGCTTTACATCCTGTCTAGGTGGGAAGCCAAACATTCGGGAATACTCGCGGCTAAATTGTGAGGAACTTTCATACCCTACTCGAAATGCCACATCAGTGGCATCTGCTGATTCGGTTATTAATAGGCGACGGGCTTCCCGAAGCCTCAATTCTTTTTGGAACTGAATGGGGCTCATTGCGGTTACCTCTTTGAAGTGCCTATGTAGCGACGAGACACTCATATTCACTTTTTCCGCAAGCTCCTCAATCCGAAATGACTTATCATAGTTATTCGTGATATGCTCGATAACGTTTTTTATTTGATGAGCAGAGCTACCCTCTATTGCAATTTGTTTGAGCCTAACCCCATGCTGACCTTGCAGAACCCTATATAGAATTTCCTTCGTAAACAACGTCGCAAGTATTGGAATATCTTTCGGGTTGTCAAGCAAACTAGCTAACCTGATGACTGCATCCAACAAAGGCAGCTCCATCCGGCTAACAAACATACCTCGCTTTGCATTTTCTTTCGGTCCCACTCGGATTTCAGAATCACGTAAAACCTCTAAAATTTGTTTCGCTGTAAATTCAAGTTTAAAACCCAAATACGGAACGTCGGGAGAAGCTTCGGTGACTTGAGCAGTAACCGGCAAGTTGACGGATGCAATAAGGTAATCTGCAGGATTGTACTTGAAGTGTTCCTGTCCCAACCAGACCTCCTTCGCCCCTTGAACCACAATGCAAAAGGAAGATTTGTATACTCCATGGCGTGGCACGGATGCATTAGATTCACGTATGAAAAATAATGACGGAATGGCAGTAGCGTGAACGCCATCGTTTTCTGCATAACGTTTAATAATTTTGGCAAGTTCATTTTGTTGATTAGTGATTATTCCAAACATTTGATCCTCCCGGTTCCGTCATTCTTTATAGTTCGATTATAGTCTATATTTATCTGTTAAATAAGTGGTAGTGAGAGGATTAGGCAAACATTTGACACGAATGGGATAACGATCGCTTTGTCATCTGGTGCATAATAAGGATGTGAAAAGGTGGATGTTATGGATATGTATGAGTAGATTAGCACATAATCATTAAAAATACTGGAGGATTTTATATGCAAATAGTAACTTTGAACAATGGTATTAAGATGCCTCTACTTGGTTTTGGTGTTTTTCAAATTCAAGATGCAAGTGAATGTGAACAAAGCGTTTATGATGCTATAATGGCGGGCTATCGGCTGATTGATACCGCTGCCTCTTATCTAAATGAGGAAGCGGTAGGAAGAGCGATCAAACGTAGTGGCGTGGCAAGAGAGGAGTTATTTATCACTACGAAACTTTGGGTTCAGGATACCGGTTATGATCGCACAAAAAAAGCATTTGAAAATTCACTGAAACGATTGCAATTGGATTATTTGGATTTGTATTTAATTCATCAGCCATATGGAGATGTTTGCGGATCTTGGCGCGCGATGGAAGAATTATATCGTGAAGGTAAAGTCCGGACAATTGGCGTCAGCAACTTTCATGAGGATCGTCTGATCGATTTAATCCTTCATAATGAAGTGGTTCCTGCCGTAAACCAGGTTGAAACCCACCCTTTCAACCAACAAATCGAAAATGCAAAATTTATGAAAGAGCATAATGTTCAGATCGAATCCTGGGCGCCTTTTGCAGAAGGGAAAAATAACTTATTTCAGAATGAGGTATTGGTATCCATAGCTGAAAAATATAATAAATCTGTTGCTCAGGTGGTTTTACGTTGGTTGACACAAAGAGAAGTTGTTGTGATTCCAAAGTCTGTTCGTAAAGAGAGAATTATCGAAAACTTTAATATCTTCGACTTTGAGTTAAGTCAAGAGGATATGGAGTCGATTACTACGTTAGATATGAAACAGAGCCTGTTCTTTTCGCATCGAGAACCTGACATGGTGAACTGGATCGGTACCCGTAAACTCGATATCTAACCATCTTTCGAAAGATCACCAGTAGGTTCTGATTACCAATTTAACAATAACCTTTAAAAGTATGGAGTAGATTCCCCTTGGGCAATCTACTCCTCTTTTTCTTTTTACAGTATCAAGATGTTTATTAAGCTAATCTGCCCGTGTTGTAGTGAACCTCGTCCTTTTCCAAAAATTCGAACAATTCATTCACGGCTAATGGCAGATTCATTAGTAACTCATCATGCTTACTAATCTTTTCAAAAGAGGTAAAATGAGAGAAATGATGTAAAGACTTTAATTGAGTTGTTTCTCTAAACAAGTGTTTTAACCTGAAATCCACCTCTTCGGTTGAGCCAGGTAACTTTATTAGTGTATAGATTTCTAAAAATCTCCTGATGGCATTAGGTAATAGGAGTATATTTTCGCTTTGTTCAGAACATCCCTCTTGATAGTATTTAAAAATTATATTAAAAGGTATATCAGAAGAATCCCTACGATATAAATAAAGCGTTTCAATATAGCAGACTCCTTTATAAAAACAGGTATTTGTGTGTTCCACAGCTGCTATTATGTCAAAACAATCTGTATTCTCTCTGTAGCCAACCTGTAATTTGTCTGTAGCGGCGAGAAATCAAAAAAGACCGACAGTAAGAAACCTGTCGATCAAAGCAATACAAAAAAGATATTCAGAATCTCATTTTTATCATGAATAAATAATAGAATATAACAGGTAATCCTACGATAACAGATAGTACTGTGGATACAGTATATACTTTCTTCTCATCTCGTAATAGAAATAGTAAAAGCTTATACCCCAAAATACCAACCCATCCACCTAAACAATTTAAAATAATATCATCAATATCTGCTGTTCCAATGCCTAAAAGCCCCTGGGTGATTTCAACAAATAAACTCATTATAAATATAAACAACAGATTGATTATTTTATTGTTCTTAAATAATGACAAATATACACCAAGGGGAATGAAAACAAGTATATTGCCAACCACATTAGAAAATGCGAATTTTTTTAAATTAGCAGAGCTACCAGATATGTAATCACCTATGCTATCAAAAGGTATGAGATTGATTGACCTATCTACAGGCCTTTGGCTACTAAATAGCTCCGAAATCGAAACTCTCGATAAGAAAAATATTTTAAGTAACAAAAGTAAGTAACAGATGAAAACAGCATATAAAAAGACTTTTTCTATTCGTTCTCGTGTATTCATAAAAGCTCCTTTTTTTCTATGATTCATTACATCTTCGGCAAGCTCATCCAAAACAGAACGCCGTTCGGAGTGTTTTCCAGAGCAAAATCAACGTTCATGGATTCCAACGTTTTACGGACAATGGCCAGTCCCAAGCCACTTCGTTCGTTTTTCCGGCTCCGCGCCTTATCCACGCGGTAGAACGGGTCAAACAGCTTCGGCAGAAACGTATCGTCAATCCTCACTCCCATGTTCAACACGCAAAGGCGGTATTGGGCAGCGACAGACTCGCTCCATATTCGAATCTCGCCGCCGTCCGGCGTGTTCTGCACCGCATTCAATATAACGTTTGAAAATGCCTTTTTCAACATTTTAGGGTCGGCGAGGCAGGTCTGCCCGTCAGGAATATCCGTAACAATATGCTGACCGTTTGCCTCAGACAATGTATGAAAGTCAGTCATCATGTCGGCAACGGTACGCCTGATGTCCAGTTTTTCAGGAACGGGTACGATTTTCCCGTCGCTCAGACTGACGATCTCCAGTATATCGGAAATCATTTTGCTCTGTGCATCCATCATCTTCATGCATTCGCGCAGGTATTTGGGATGGTCCTTGTAATCGCCTATATTTGCAAGCATTCCCTCCAGCAAGACGCTTGTAGCCGCGACAGGCGTTTTTAACTCGTGGGAAGCCGCAGAGAAAAAATACCGTTGTGTTTCCTCCAATTCGCGCTCCCGCAGGATTTCGTCCTCTAATTGGGAGATGGTTTTTTTCAGCCTGTCGTACATGGAATGAACGTCGCGGGCTAATATGCCAAGCTCATCTTTACGCTCCGGCAGGGGTGGGACATCTTCGAGATTCGCCATCTTAGATGTATTATCCGCCAAAGTTTTGATTGGTTTCGTCATCTGCCGGGCAAAGACAAACGCGCTTATAACGCAGACGGCAAGCATGGCAGACAACATAACAAGCACACGCGCAATCAAGTTACCGTATTTTAATGAAAAAACGTCGTCGTCGAAGACGTGGAGTACATAGCCATTGCCAATATAAACTATGAACGCAGATGTTTCGCTATCGGCGTTCATGCCGACCAAACTGCTGGATGTATCAGCGTCAGGTGTCACATAAACGATGTTGTCGCCTTTGTCTGTAATATAGAACCGAAAAGTCTGGTTCCTATCATGAAATTGATTGGCTATCTCAGTAATATCGACATTCCCTTGTGACCGGTCGATTAATTGCTTATATGTGCTGCTGATTTTTTGGAGTTGGAGGCCCGAGTAATAGGACATAATCTGCGACGAAAAGAGGGCTGCCGTCGCGCCGACCAACAATGTCGAGAAAATGATTGTGTAAATGAATACTTTGATGAATATTCCGCTTCTCTTCATTACGTTTCTTCCTCCAAGCGGTAACCTACACCTCGAGCAGTCTTGATGATATTCTCAGGCAGCTTCGCCCGCAGGTTTTTAATATGGGTGTGCACGGTGCTGCCGTCGCCGTCAAAATCATAGCCCCACACGCGAGATAAGATGATTTCATGAGATAACGTCCTGCCCCTGTTCTGAACCAATAGCATAAGGATTTCAAATTCTTTGAGTGTCAAGGGCAGTTCCACGCCGCCGTAAACGGCTTTGAAATCATCCGGCAGAAGCTTCAGCTTGTTATAGCGGATTTCTTTTGCCAACGCGCCGCTTCGCCGGAGCAAGGCTTCCACACGTTTCAACAGAAGCTGAATCTTGAATGGCTTTGTCACATAATCATCCGCTTCTGAGTCAAACGCCTCGATTTGGTTTTCGTCGTCTGAAAGGGCGGTCATCATCAGTATAGGTGTATTATTTAGCTTGCGAAACTCCCGTAAAAGCTCATGGCCGCTCATACCGGGCAGCATGATGTCGAGAATTACAAGATGGTAAATATTGTTATAAAATTTTTTGTGCGCTTCGTTACCCTCTATGCAGGCATCTACTCTATATCCGGCTTCGCATAAAAAGGTTTTGACGGTATTACATATATGCTCGTCATCCTCGACAAGCAGAAGTTGTATGTCCATAAATATCCCTCCTGAAAAAAGATAGCATAGTAATCTGTAGTTTGACTGTAGATTTAAGATAGATTTTTTTCCGTTCCAATTTCAATCGTCCGTCATGTAGCTTCGTTATTACTATCGTCCACCTGTTAGATCACATTAAATTAATTCACCTCCAATAGTTGCAATAGCCTGCCCGTTAGCTTAACGATCCAAGAGTATTCTTTTACATACGATAGATCAGCCTTTAATCCATATTGTTGCTTAGCTTCCTCTGCGGTAAGGAATTCTCATGGTTTTTTCAGATAGTCTCTTTGATTGTTCCATACGTAGCAATTTCCTTTACTTTTTCTGAAACTGCCCATAATTTCTGTATGACTAAAATTCCGAGTCCGCAGTAATGGGTACACTTTTGTGTCAAAAAACTACAATGGGGTCACATTTGTGCATTTTTTCATGACACAAATCTTACCTCATTAAAATAAGAAAAGCCCGAGCGATCAGGTTTTAGTGCTTTATGGAATGTGGACACTTTTGTGTCATTAGACATTTTTGTCGGAGGACAAGAATATGTACCGTTAAAGGACAAGAACTTGTACCCTTTGCCGCCCTTTTCGACTTTTTTTCCTTGTTATAATGAAATTGCATGGAAACATAGTTAAAGGGTATAAATCATTGTAGTTTGAATTGATGAATGCCCTAATTGATTCTTCAAACGTGGTACATCATTGTTCTCTAAATGATAGCGAGTTGCAAATGAGTGCCTCAAGGAATGCACCGTTAACGCCGGTTTCCCAAAAGCAACAGCATATTTTTCAATTAGTTTCTCAATTGATCTTGGTGTTAATCTGCGACTTACTCCTTTGCGGCCAATTGTTACTGCCATAAATAAGAAATTATCGAATTTTTCAGGGGAACATCTTGTTTCTCTGATCTTGAGATAATTCTCCAGATCCAACAACGCTTGAGTACTAAAATAAACATATTGCTCTTTATTGCCTTTACGAAGAACACGAACTAACCCCTTATTTACATCCAAATCCTCAATGTTGATTCCAGCTACTTCTGATAATGGGATAAAGTTCTTGTCAAAACCATCCCACAATCATGAGAATCTAGTACCACTAAAGCAGGAATGGTTCGTCTTAGTAAACCACCTATAGCTGCACTGAGAAGTGTGGTTAATGTTAGATATCCTGTTGCACCTACTAATGTTTTTATCATTGTGTCTATTTCAATCTCTACTGCTGTGTCTCTCATCATAATAAAAGTATATAGTACACCTGATGCAGCAATAATAAACGCCACAGGAATGGTTATAATTGCCAATGCCAAATGCTTCGTGGATAATTGAAACCCACTCCAAGGTATCGTAGTTAAAGTAGTTCGAATCTGTCCACCAGTATACTCCGAACAAGTAGCTATGATACCAAGAATAATGAACCCTGCTTGAAGATATCCCATAGAAGCAAGTCCTATATTCAGTATACTTTGCGTTCCTGCTGCCCCTTGTAGACCAGCAGAAGAAGTAAAAGCTGCTCGCAGCCGCTACAAGTGTCTCAATCAAACTAAAAAAAGCTGGCGCCGGTAGGTTTCCGGAGCCAGCTTTTTCAGCTTCGTTAATTTCATTGTCCCTTAATCGGGGCAAAATAAAAGGCTTATTTATTGTAGGCTTACCAAATGCTCACGCGGTCTTTAGGAGCGACGTACATGGCATCCTTTTCGGTTACTTCGTATGCTTTATAGAACTCTGGGAAGTTGGAAACGGTACGGTTTACGCGTACTTTGTTTGCTGAATGCGGGTCGATTGTCGACCGATACGCAGCCGATTCCTTACTCATGGTCATACGCCAGATCGTTGCATAACCTTCAAAGTAGGCTTTGAAGTCCGGGTTTTCCATTTTGGACAGCACTTGAAGCGATACGGCCATACCGCCAAGGTCGGCGATATTTTCGCCTACTGTCAGCTTGCCGTTATTGTACACGCCAGGAATCACTTCAACATGATCATAGTAGGAAATAACCTGATCGCATTTTTCCTGGAACTTTTTAAAGTCTTCAGGGGTCCACCAGTTGACCGCATTTCCGTTTTCATCGAATTCAGAACCTAAATTATCAAAAGCATGGCTGATTTCATGCGCAATGACCATGCCGATCGCTCCCAAATTCGTTTCATGTTTGGCTTTGATATCATAAAATGGAGCTTGCAGAATGCCCGCAGGGAACACAATTTCGTTATTCAGCGGATTATAATAAGCATTTACCTCATAGGCGCTCATCATCCAGATGCTCTTATCGACAGGTTTTCCAAGCGAAGCGATCCTTTGTTTTTTGGCTTCTTTATTGATTGCCACCATGTTGTCAAACAGCGATCCGCCGTCCGCAAAAGTTTTAATCGAAACATCCTTCAAGGAATCATTCCACTGATCTGGATATCCGATTTTGATCGTCATTTTATCCAGCTTTTTGATGGCTTTGGCTTTGGTTGCTTCAGACAGCCAGTCCAGCGTTTGGATCCGTTCTTTATAAACCTCGATGAACTGCTTAACCATTTGTTCAACGTCTTTCTTGGCCTCTTTCGTGAAATATTTTTCTGCGAATTCCTGGCTGAGATACTGACTCATGACGGCTTGGGTGGTCATAACCGCCATTTCTTCATTTGTCTTTTCGCCTTCAATTCCAAACCGTTGGGCTTCAAATTCATTTTCCAATTTCAGAAAATCTTCCGATAAAGTGCCGCCGGCATTCATCAACAAAGTGGCTTTGGCGTAGGCTTTGAGCTTGTCCAGATTTTTCTCGTTCAATACTTCCGCGCTTTTATTCAATAATCCAACGTCGGTTACAATCACTTTGTCTGCTTTATCGACTTGGAATTCTTTCATATATTTGCCCATATCGATCGATTTAAAGAGCTGAACGAATTTTTCTTTGGTGTAAGGATTATAGGAAATTTCCACATTTCCCTGAACTTGGGGGTCCATAGTGGATGCAGCGAGTTCTTTTTCGAATGCATACACATCTTCGGCTTGCGCTTTTGCCGTTTTCTCGTCGGTACCGGACAGTACAAACAATTTGGCTAGATAGTTCGTGTACACTTTTTTGGTCTTTTCGTCGTCGGAGACATAGCTGTTTTTGTCAAGGCTCGTGTTAAGGCCAAAGAAATACAGCGCATTGACATTACTGTCCTTCGCGTCGCCTAGCACGGCAAAAGACAACAAAGCGCCTTTCGAGATTTCGTTCTCCATCTTCATGCTGGCAGCAAATAATTCCTTGACGGAGGAAGCCTTGTCCAGAGCGGTTAAATAAGGTGCAATCGGCTTGATTCCTTGCTTGTTGCGGTTTTCTATATCGAATACCGATTTGTAGAAATCGGCGATTTTTTGTTCTTTAGAGCCTGCTGGGTTTTGTTTTTTTACAAGTTCATCGATGATTGCTTTAATCCGGTCTTCATTGGCTTTTGCCAGCTCTTTAAACGCGCCGTTGGACTTTTCGCCTGCCGGGATCTTGGAGTCGTTCAGCCATTTTTTATTGACGTATTCATAATAATCATCGCGTGGATTCGAGCCTTCAAGGGCCATGACCCGGTTCGTCAGCGTAAGCAGTTGTTCTTTCGTGATATGATCAGAAACGCCAAGTTTGCCGTCCGGATAACCGGTGACCACGCCAGAAGCGGTCAGCTTGGCGATTTCATCTTGTGCCCATTTCGGCACGTCGGTAAAGGATGCGGAGGTATTGGCTACGCGCAAATCATTGCCTTTTGGTGCAGGCAGGTCCGAAAACGCGCGGCCGAGCATGATCAAAGCTTCAATTCTGGAAACTTCCTGATCTTCTTTGGCATCTTCTTTGCCGTAACCTTTCAAAATATCTTCTTTTTTGATGCCCGGATTGTAGTCATCTGCGGCATTCAGCAAAAATTCTACAACTTCTCCCCGTGTTAGGTTCGGTTTGGCTTCTTGTGCCAGCACGGATGTAGGCAACGCGGTCAGGAACAATGATGAGGACAATAATAATGCTGCAATTTTTTTCAAATCGTCTCCCCCTAATGATGAAACCTAAAGTTAGGCATCTCGTTTACGGTAAAATACAATAGCTACTGTAATAAAGATCAGTGTCCATAACATTAAAATACCTGTCCCTTGCATTGGTGTAAGGATATTTATTTCATTAGAGGAAGGCGGCATATACATATAATATCCTGCCGTATCCGGAAAATAATTAGGTAGAAAATCTCTCGACAATGGACTGACAATGAAATAATAACCAAGAAGTATTACTAAAGCAGGAGTGGTTCGTCTTAATAAAGCACCTATAGCTGCACTGAGAAGTGTGGTTAATGTTAAATAGCCTGTTGCACCTACTAATGTTTTTATCATTGTGTCTATTTTAATCACTACTGCTGTGTCTCTCATCATAATAAAAGTATATAGTACACCTGATGCAGCAATAATAAATGCCACAGGAATGGTTATAATCGCCAATGCCAAATGCTTCGTGGATAATTGAAACCCACGCCAAGGTATCGTAGTTAAAGTAGTTCGAATCTGTCCACCAGTATACTCCGAACAAGTAGCTACGATACCAAGAATAATGAACCCTGCTTGAAGATACCCCATAGAAGCAAGTCCTATATTCAGTATACTTTGCGTTCCTGCTGCCCCTTGTAGACCAGCAGAAGTAAAAGCTGCGGCTAAAACTAAATTAAGAATGAATGTACCAATAAGAGTGAGCCATATCAATGGTAATGTAACTAATTTTTCCAGTTCAGCACCAAGGATTTGTGTTATCTTTCTACTAGATGAGACACTCATGATGCAACGTCCCTCCTATGGAATACAATAGCTGCAATAATGAAAATAACGACTACCCAGGCAAACATGACTAAACCGCCTGTGAACGGAGTGTGATATCTGTCGAATAAACTGCCTGTGAACGGGGTGTGATATCTGTCGCTCGTAAACATAAACATATCAAGGCCAGCCCTATCTGGTAAGTAAAACGCCAACTTTGTAACCCTATAAAGCAGGACACTAAATGATACAACGGATGAATTTATCATGAGCACAGCAAGCGGGATGATGCCATTCTTAGTTAGCAAAGTAATCCCAAGTGCTAAAAGAGCAGTGAATGTCCAGTAACAAACTGCACCGATAAGTCTAGACCATTCAAATGCAGGGGCATATTCACCAAGAATAAGATGCGTTGCTGACACAGTTGTCATAATAGCAACAATACACAGCAGTATGCTGATCACTGTCACAGCGCCTGCTTTTGCCAGCAAAAAATGAAGTCGGGATGAAACAGCAGTTAAACTTGTTGTAATCTGTTGTCCTCCACCAGATTCACTGCTCTCTGTCAAATACTCACTGCTGACAGCAAGCACACCAAGAATAATGACACCTTGCACACCAAGACCTAATCCGATATAGCCAACTTCCGATAGTCGTGTGCTAACTCCAGCTATAATCTCCTCTTTTTGTACTATACTGTCCAAGGCAGCAATGACCGCTGGGGCAAATGCTCCAATAAGAAAGGCAAGCCAAATGCCCGGCAGGGAGAACAATTTAGATAGTTCCGCGTTGAATGCTCTCATACAACATCACCTGCATTTTCAGATGTCAGAGCAAAAAAGGCTTCCTCCAGCGTGGAATGGTTACCTATTACTTCTTCCAATGTTCCATCTGCAACGATTTTTCCATGCTTAATAATCACCACATCATCAACAGTCTCTGCAAGCTCTCCCATTAGATGACTGGATAGTAACACCGTGTTTCCAGACTCAGCACGTTCACGTAAAAATGTCCGAATAAAGCGGATTCCTTCTGGATCGAGCCCGTTTACGGGTTCATCTAAAATCAATATTTTTGGATCACCAAGTAGCGCAGCTGCCATTCCAAGTCTTCTCCCCATGCCAAGGGAATAATTCCCGACCCTTTTCCCAGCTGCATTAGTAAGACCTACTATTTCCAGAACTTCCTCGACACGTGAGCGAGACAATCCTGCGGCACGAGCAATCCAACGTAAATGTGCCCGTCCTGTTCGCATACGATGAGCTCCAAATCCATCAAGTGCAGCACCTATTGTTGCTAGAGGATTATGTAATTCTGCGAATGGCTTTCCATTAATTAGTGCACTCCCTGAGGTAGCACGATCTAATCCAAGCAGGATGCGAAGTGTAGAACTTTTACCTGCCCCATTTGGACCTAAAAAACCAGTTACTCTGCCTGGTCTAGCTTTAAAACTGATACCTGATAAGATTTCTTGAGTTCCGCGATGTTTGAATAAGTTATTAATTGTAAGCAACCATAACACTTCCCTTCTGTTATGGTTCTAATTATAAAGAAGCAAAGTTACATCTCGGTTATCATGCTGTTTACTTCTGGGTTAACTTTAGGTTAAGCTCTACCAATAGCTACTCTTGTGCCATATTCATTTGATGTAAAGTCAGCTTTCAGCTTCATTTTTTTTAACATATAATTTGAAGTCGATAAACCAATTCCCGCCCCACGCTCATAGGAAGAGTTATCCATACCTGGACCTCTGTCTGCAATAATGATCTGTTCTTTTTCTACATCAACCACAATGTTTGCATATTTCCCCTCTGCTGCATGACGAAGAATATTCTGAAATAAATTATCCAGAACTCGTGTCATCCATTTAGGATCTGCTTCCCAATAAAAAGTCTCCTCTGACGGTAAATCAATATCGAGTTGAATTTCTTTTTCTTCAAATACAGGATACCACGCAGCAACAGATGCTCTTACTAAACGTCCAATATCTGTTGAAGTGGGATGAAAAGGATGTTTCCCTGATGTAAGCAATGTATAGGAAAGTAAATCATCCATTAGATCTCCGACTCTTGTAATCGTATGGTTCATCTCTGTTAATGAGTTTTGTCCTTCTAAACTTATTGATTCTTTATTTAATCTGGTGACATGCCCTCTCAAAATGGTAAGTGGCGTGCGTAAGTCGTGAGATAAATTCGCAATGAGTCGATGTCGTAATAATTCCTCTTCATATTCTCGCTTGCGACTGTCTTCAAGCTGCTGAATCATCCAATTAAAAGAACTTCCTAACTGGTCTATTTCATCCATACGATCCGTTTGAACAGATATTGGTTTAGGAAATGAGTTATTATAAGCTGAAAATGACATGACTTCCTGTAAGCGGGTGAGACGTTTACGAAGTCTCAAGAAGAAAATCCAAGATATTACAACAAAAGCGACAATAATAAAACCAAACAAAAGTACTATAACGTAAAATAGATTTAACGTATTCAGATCTTCTTCATTGAAACCCGAAAAGTCAATGAACGCAGAGAAGAAAATAAGCACAATTGGAGGAAAAAAGATAAATAGAAAATGTCCTTTTAGAAAACGACGAAATAATGATCTAGTCTGTTTCATAGTTTCACCCGATAGCCTATTCCCTTCAACGTTTCAATAATCTCTGGGGAATCTGGATGACGTTCCAACTTTTGACGCAGTCGACGGATATGCACCATTAATGTTTTATCACCAGTTATATAAGCTTCTTCCCAAATTGCTTCATAAATTTGTTCTTTTGGTAAAACTTGATTAGGGTGGCGTAAGAAATACATTAAAATTTGATGTTGTTTCCCTGTCAATATAATTTCTTCTCCTGTGCGTTTGTCAAATACCATTTTGACTTCTGGATCTACTTCAATATGATTTCCTAATGAAATGCGTTCGGAATGTGTTCCACCACTTCGACGGATTAATACTTCTAATCTTGCAACTAATTCATCCGTATGGAATGGTTTCGTTAAATAGTCATCAGCAAATTGTAAACCATCTACCTTATCATCTATCGATGTTCGAGCAGATAACAGCAAAATAGGAACAGCAGGAGCTGCCTTTTTTAATCGTTTTCCCACAGTAAATCCGTCTAAACCGGGTAACATGATATCCAAAATAACTATTTCATGCTGATTTACTTCTTTTTCGGCTCCTTCACCAGAAAGCAGCCACTGAACTGAAAATCCTCGCTGTTCCAATTCTTCTTTTACCCAACTGCCTATTTTCTCATTATCTTCAATATATAATACGTTTCTTTTCAAGTAACATCCCTCTTTCTAAATTGAGTTCACTATTAGACAGATTAACACGTTCGTTAATATAGTTTCATAAAAAAGAGGCCCGACTAACTGATTGGATCTTTCTGTTCCTAAATAAATAAAATTTATAGCATCAAAATAAGTAATCTTCATAAATGTTCACCTCGGTATAAACATTATCTTTCTTTCAAAATTCGGTGGGTTTTATTTAAACTATGTCCTCAGTATCTTTACGGGAAGTATGTTATACGGTTTCATACGTTAATAAGTACTATTTCTAAACTTTGAGTAGAACGACCGTCGTGAACTCAAAGGAGACAGATCTAAAAAGACGCGATTTTGTTTTTGGATATTAGTCTATTTAAATAATAGGATACATTAAACTATCCTGCTCGTTAGCTTAATGAAGCTTAGCCAAGGATATCAATCAGCGCAATTCCATTGCCTTCTTTGTCCGTTTCATCGGAAAGGATTTCCATTTTTCGATTTTACTTTACCAAACTAAGACTCATGACAATCGGTACAAGTTCTTGTCTCAAGTAAAATTCTAGACTACCTTTCATCGCCAGATATAATAATCAGTCGCTTCCTCTCCCCTATAATGAGTTGATTTATCTCCCTGTATCGGTGTATTGTTAAAACTTTTAGGTACTCATTCATGTCGTAACTATTGAGCTTTGTTAACTCTACTTTAACAAATCAGCAATGAGACTATGTTCTTGTCCATTATCGGCAAAGGGATCAAGTTCTTGTCTCGAGTAAAGGACAAGAACTTGATCCCTTAAATTAGAAAAACCGCGCGGGGCGCAGTTTCTTAAAGGACTATGTTCTTGTCCTGTGACATTTTCACACATATGTATGTTTTTTTTAGTTCAACTTCAGCGCCATCTTCCCTTTCAATTTTAATTCTTGTTTCTCTATCTCGAAAATGTTTTGGGACATATATTCGTTCAAATGTCTTTAGTTGCTGCAATTCGAGCAAAAATATCAGGAAGCCAGACCTCACCAATTTCGACACTGGGGTTATCTCCGTGTATAAACTCGTCAATTAAGTGTTGAAAAAAATTCAGTAGCCCATCAATATGATCAAAATGACTACAAATAACCACGTTTTGGGAAAATCTGATTTCGTACAAGTCGTTTTCTGTACCCCTTTGTTCTGACCTCCGAATCCATCCCAAGAGTTATCGTAAGTATATAGAATTTCTTCTCCATTAAACTCGAGATCTATATATATTGGATCGCCTTCGTCAGTGTAACGAGCAAGCGCAACACGGCTGCTTGTCTTATTCAAATAATCATCATAGAACTTCTCTAGTTTATCTACATTAACTAACCCAGGAGGCCCTGCAACAACATAGCCCACTCTATTACTCATCACGCTGATATCTATGCATCAATTTATTAGACAGGCCCAATGCCTCTTCACGAGTGGACGCAGGTGCCGCAATTATATATCCATTTTCGCTATCCCAATTAACAGTTTGCTGAAGATCCTCCTCAGACTTATTGGTTAAATTCTGTTCATTAGCCATATTCAAAAGAAACGTCACTTGACTAAAATCCTTGTTAGTGAACAATAAATGCGAGACATAGCTATTACTTCCCTTTGTAGCTCCCCTCTGATCAAAGTAAAAATAAGGATATACCATGACACCAAAGCCTTCACTAAAAAAACTTATCTCCAAATTACGCTGATCCGGTGGCACGGGGATTTGTTCTCCAACAATATTTATTTCACCTTTAAAGGTACGCTGACCCATCAGGGTTGTATACAGCTTGCCTCGAATAACTACCGTTGCCTGTTCCGCATCTGCCTTCGCCCCATCGGAGCCGAGTTTATACTTAATACCCGTCAACGTTACATTGACTGAATGAGGAAGTATTTTATATACCACCCACGCCGTACAAACAGCGATAACTGCAACAATTAAGCTGATTAATATGACCCGTCTAGTCTTCATCTCATTCCTCCCTAAAAAAATCAGGCCCCGGAAGTGTATAGCTGTTCATTTATATTCCAAATACACTTTCATAATTAATAACCACCTTTAATTAATTCAACAGCTCTCTCAATATACTCGTCTCTGCCTTCCATAATCCCTTCAATGGTAGGATCAAGACGAATATCTGGCTGCAATCCTATTCTTTGCGTTGGGTTTTTATCTGGATCAAATATGCCGAGTCCACTTATAGCGGTTTTTATTTTTCCTGGAAGCATAATGATACGTATATCACCATCAGTTCCAGCAGACGGCCTACCGAGAACTATGGAGTTTTCTGTATTTCTAAGGGACATCGGTTGTAAACTCGCCTTGACTAGCAGTATGTTCATTGATTAGAATCACTACTTTCCCTTTATAAACCTCGGCATTTGTTTCTTGGGGCTTCCCTGAAACCATAGGCTCAAGGTAATAAAATTCACCGGGTATTGCACGATTGGGGACCGATACTGTGGCAAACTCTTTTTCAGAAGCGATCAGATATTTGGCTAATTCATAAGTAAGTATGCTAGAAGGGTAGTTTCTAAGATCTACAATTAGCCCTTTAGTGTTCCACCACTTTTTCATGATTTTATCAATCTCTCCATCTTTCAAGAGACCAGCATTAATATAGTAGATTTCTCCACTCTCCATTGCTTGTGATTTCGTATCAACCAGGAAATTAATGTCTTGTTGACTGCCTACTGCACTAATGTTCATCTTATTTCCCTGCCGAATTACAGTAACGTCCGTATTCTTCTGTTCAGTTCGGAATAAATCAAGAAAAAATAAGCTGGCCGTGTCTTCTCTCGACTGTGATATATATTTTCTTCTATCTTCTAATAATTCATCTATATTTTTGTCGCCTACTTTTAATACAATGTCTCCGACCTCAAGTCCACACTTGTTAATTAGTTTATTTATAACAATCTGATTGTTAATTTCGATAAAGTTTACGGGAAGCCGATACGTTCCAAAATAATCAGTAATCGTCTCTCTATCTTTGCCCACCAAATATGCATGAGAATCATGTATTCTAGTTGTCAGTTCTGCTAAGGTCATGAAATAGGAGTCATAATCCGATCCATCTACCATTTTAGGGATAAACTCCAGAAGCACTCGATCCCAATCTTCTCCGATGACATCTATATACGGATAGTAATATTCGATAATATTCCAGTAGCGGAATAAACCTAGCAACCTGTAGCCTGTATCATCGAAATTCATATTAGAGTACGGGTTTTCATTTCCCATAGACGGAAAGAATGAATCTTCCTTAAAACTAACATATGCATATTCTCGTTCTGTAATATTAGAATCCAGAAGCTTCGATAATTCAAGACTTAAGTCCGTTCCGAGATATTCTTCATCCTTGGACCAATCTGTAGATGGACTGAGCTGTATGGAATCATCGGAAAATTGATATTGATCATCAAGCTCTCCAGAAATGGACTCGCTGCCTAATGAATGAACCCACTCATAGAGAATTGAGCTCACATCTGAATTTTCTTCTAAAATAGAGGGCATCACCCGAAACAGCTCATAATCCCAATTTACATCTCCAGATACAACCTTAGGATGATAGTATTTCACCACTCCCCATACCTTACTGAGCTTAGCAAAATCCACGATCTTTTGTTCAGAAAGGCTGGAAAATTTCATTCCACTTCCTTGGTCAAATTCCTGCTCCTTCTCTCTCCCGGGTTGATGAGTCTCTTGTGATGTAGAATATCCTGCAATAATAAAAATAAGCAATACACTGAAAAACACCAGGTACTTCCAGTTCCTTCTTTTTCTTTCTCCCACCTTTTTCTCACCTTTCAGCTCAACAATTTATCTTTTTGTCATTCTTGCAAATCTAGGACCTGCTTCACCTATCTCAGCAAATCTATATGTTATTTTTTACCAGATTTATAAACTATCCCTCAAAATCTCTAGTGTAAATAAAAAACCCAGCCTTATATAGCTCTTATCCTAGGCTGGGGCGTATGTTGTCTGAGCTTTCACCCTGATTATACATCTAAATAACCATAAAGGTGATAGCTCAGCATCAAATAATGACAGATTAGATTTACGTGTTGTTCATTCAGGCATTAATGTTCCTCATACAATTCATTCATAAATTTCCCGGCACTAATGATCCCTTCTTTCGCTTCCTCCAGAAAGGAATGACAGCACAGCCAACCGTGAAACAATGTCTCTTAATGATCTTGCTCGATCCCATAGAGTTTTCCATTCTCATTCTTTACCACCATTGGACTATATAGAGGTGCCGACAGGCATCGCATTATTCCCTGCAGATATTTTGTTGCCGCCCAAGGAATGGGCTGTACGTAACCTTCGTCAGCGTATGCTCGACCGGATGTATTCGGCGCGGTCTTCGATGCTGCAACGCGGAAGCTCGACTAATTCGTATCCAAGCTCGGTGTAAACGGCCGCCATCGTGTCAAAGGTTCGGAGAGCTGTCTTCAGATCCTGTTTTCGTTCGGCATCCTGACGATATATGTCCGGCCAGGGCGGGGCGATAAAGACGCGTTTATTGTAGCGAAATAATTCGCCAGCGCGCTGGATATGAACCGGAACATCCAACCCCTCCAGTCGAAGATACCCGATGACGTCAGGTACACCTCGATCAAACAGCACGGGGGCGGTATTTCCTTGCTTCAGTTCTTGTTTGTATGAACGCATTTCCCAAGATAGCATGAGCTCTGCGAAGAGTATTCTGTCTTTCCAAGGCAGAGCGGCACCGCCAATCATCGTCTGCTCCTGGATGATGCTTCGTCCCGCTTCGACCGACCGCATGAAGCCTTGCCGTTCAAGATAATCGAGGAGTGTACTCTTCCCTGAGCCAGGGCCACCTGTGATGACAAAAAAATGATGTCCTTCTAACTGCATAAAATCCTCCTTAGATAGAGCTTGGATAGGCGAGTTCGGCCCGTCCGTGGTTTCGTTGATCGTAGAATGAATAGAGTAGGTGCGGTCAACTTTCAAGCATGGCGAGGCAATAAGCATCGGATGTGGTGACAGATGAGGATTGCAGCGGGGTAGTTGTAGGCACATGCAATCTGTAAGAGGTGAACTACGAAGTGATTAAATTCTATGGGGCATTATATCATACAGTCGAAAAACATGCTTCAACAGTTTAGCAGGAAATGGCTCCGCGGGCGGCCGCGGATCGATCGGCGCATATGCTGCTTGCTCCGGCATCGGATCCTGATTAGACATTCATCAAATCGGCAATAGGAACTTGTTCCGATAAAACAAAAAAACCGCTAAAATAGCGACATTCAATGGGCCTAAGTTCTTGTCCCTCGACATTTTATTATTTCCATTCCTTTGATTAAAATCTATTACTGCTTTTTGATCTAACATAAATCCAGCTTTTGCAGTATGAAAACATTAAAAATAAAAGGCCTATTTATCATGCCAAAAGGGAAATCACCCCCAATTGGATTGGAGAAGATTCCCGTTGTTTTAGTATTTATTATTCCAAATAGCCTTCGGCAATTTTCATCAAAGTTTCTTTGCTTACTTTATCCATGTTTCCACGTAAAGTATAGGCGTATTTTACCTTTTTGTCTGGGCTCTCGTATACCCATTTCAGCTCGTGACTCTGCGAAGGAGCAAATTCTGTATGCAGCATTTCTACTCCCTTCACTTGAACCTTCTCCTGCTTAAATTCAACGTTATCGTCAATATACATTGTAGGATCGCTCTTTCCACTCAGATTAGTGATATTAACCCCGATTTTATCTTCGCCATTTTGATACGTAGCAAAGAGAAGGAAAAACTGATCTGTCATTTCAACCGGCATTATGGCATATCCCTGATTGGATTCTTCCGCCTGCTTTCTCAGCTTTTCTGCCATTTTCTTTTTTTCTTCCGAAGAAGGAGGATTCACTTCCTGAGCATTTTTAAAGATTACGTCCGCCTTTTGGAATGTATAATTTCCATTGACTTTGTCTGCGATCTTAATGGATTTATCCGTAATCTTATCGCGCAATTGAGAAAGATCTTGGAAGATAGTCACCTTCGTTCCAAGAATTGTTTCATGATTCGGGTTATTGGCAACCATATAGAACAGCCCAGCTTCCCCGTTCTTTAGCACCTTATCCTTAAGTTCATAAAATGCCTTGTAACGCTCTATCTCATCTTTCGATTCTGTCTTTCCGTAATCTTTCGTCGATTTAGTCTCATATACGACTTCGCCATCCTTATTCGTCAAAGAATGATATTGAACTGCCGCATAACCTGTGGAGCCCATTAACATCATCCCTACAAACGCAGTCAAAGCAACTTTATATTTCACAAAAAACCTCTCCTTTTCTTTTGGCTTAGCATTTAGTATTCTCATTACTTTTCCTGTCAAGTCGGCGTCGGGAATGCGCGGGTCATCAAACAGTTTTTTCAAATCCCGATCCCTGTCCATATTCATACACTCCCACTCCCTTCACTTGAGCATAATACTTTCGAAATTTTGCAGATGTACGTTCGTATTTTTTACGAAGGCTGGCGCTGTTTTTGCCGAGAATCAATCCGATCTCCTGGTAGCTTTTGTCCTCGACACAACGTAAGATTAACAAATTACGCTCTTCCGCCGATAATTTCGCCATGGCTTGATGTACGGATTCATCAAAATAGTTGGCTTCAATATGCAAATCGACTTCATTATTTTCTTTCTCATCCTGGTAAAAGAAAGGCAAATATTTCACCAACTTTCGCTTACGGATGATGTCGATACATTGATGGTAGGCAATCTTGTATACCCAGGCGCCAAAATTTATCTGATATTGGGTATATTTCTTCAAGGTGCGGAATGTCTTCAAAAATACTTCCTGTGCGTTATCCTCGGCTTCGGCATAATTGCCCAGCATATGATAACAGTAGAGAAAAATCGGTTTTTGATAAACCTCTATGATTTTCTCGAATTTTTCTGTGTTCCCATCCAACACATCTGCAATGATCTGACTTAACTCCGTATCATTCAAGCCGTCTCCCCCCTTTCACTCTATACAACGAACAGCTCGACCCAAAATGTGACAGCACCAAAAATCACTACAATCTAAATCGAGCTTCGCAAGGAGCTTGTTCGGCCCTTTTCCGTAAACCCACCAAATGCTCTACGTCTTGATTTCGAAATACGACACAGCCAATCGCTCATTCCTTCGGCATCTTGGACAGTATCCTCGCGAGAATCAAAGAACTCTCAGATCTTTTTTGCGATGTATTGGATGACTGCTTTTGGCAATTTAAATTTATGTGAGGGAAATCGTGCTTCATACTGGAGAAACTTAACAGTACAGCAAACCCCAAACGAGCTCCTGAACTATTCCCTACTTGCTAACATTTCATTTGGAAGAAACGTACTTTGCAACATTTCAATTCCTTCATGAACTGCCTAATCGCTTGCTTCGTGCTTCGGTTTTCGAGAATCGACAGTACCAGTTCAATCCCGAACCGGCTGCTGTCCGAATCGAAATCATGCTTCCGGCTCGAGTGCCCACCCGCATGTCTGCCGTGCTTGTTCAGCCAATCCTTTATTTTACGCTGGACTAAATTGGAAGTAAGGAAACCGCTCCCCATGCGCAATACGGCATAAGGGACCGGAATCGTAAAAGCGTGCTCCTTGTTCTTAACCCTCACAATCATCATGACCCATCACTCAGTCACTACGGTGACGATATCCTCTTCACCGGAGCGAACTTCAATGATTTGCCCGTCAAGCAATGGATCAAATCGGTAATCGGACCAAGTTCTTGTCTTTTACGGCAATGGGTACAAGTTCTTGTCCTCAACTCGGGACAGAACTTGTGCCGATAAAACAAAAAAATCGCTATATTAGTTGTTCAGAGAAAATAAAGTCTAGACTGAGGCAAAATAGCCCTCATCTTGATAACAAGGTGTGGGTTATTTGACGCTTACTATTAAAGTTACATATTGTCAATCAACCCTAAAACTAAAGAGAGGGAATGACCCCTCTCTTTTTGACGTGCTTTAACCTTACAATACTATTTGATAAGACGAGCATTTACCCAATCAGCATGGTCACTATTTATACCATCCTCACCATCTGTTACTTTAAGTTTTAGCTCATTCTTTCCAGAAAGATTAACGTTTACCTCTTTTGCCTCTGTATTTTTATTCATTTTACCACTAGAGAATACAACTTGATTGTCTACAACAACTTGGAACTCCACAGTACCTACAGAACCTACCTCACTATCTACCCCAACTAACGCGGCAAAGGATGTGTACTGCCCATTCAGTTTGTAGACAATTTCACTGTTAGCATGTGTGCCCAAACCTTTTGTATAGGTCTTGTCATTTAACTTCAGCGTATTTCCATCAACACTACGATCTTTTTGGACTGTTCCCCAACCTGTTGTTGCAGAAAACCAATCAATATCGCTGAGATACGTTATAACAGGTTGTGGTGTTATTGGATCGGTTTCAAAGATTTTAATCTCACTTGCAGATGCAAAACCATTTGTTCCACCACCTTGAGGTACTTCAAGTCGAACATATTTAGCAAGAGTAGGTGTGAAAGTTACTGTCTTTTCTGTGTTGTCCTTTGCCCAAGTGCCTGTTGCAATCTCATTGAATGTTACCCCATCAAGACTAGTTAGGATTTTATAATTTGTAATAATACCATTTTCTCCACCAGTTTGTCGTGGTAGATAGGTTAGTTTGGAGAATGTTGAGGGATTTAGGTACTTTGCTGTAATATTGTAAGGAAACTGATTTGGTTTATTCCATTCACTGTGCCAGATACTATCTGGATTTCCATCAAATGCATATGCTGCGGCATTATTTTCACTTGAAGTCTCTTGGCTATTTGTTGTTACAGCAATGATACCCCCAATACCTTTTACCTTATCCATTCCATCTGTCGGTTTAATGATGTTATACTCTGACCCAAACCAAATTGGTGCAGTTAGAAGAGGTAAACTCAATGAATTAATCTTGTTTCGTGTGTCATCTGTTGCAGACAAACCCCATTTATCAAAGAAAGGCGTCAAGTTATAGTGAGCTACTTTTGAAGTATTTAGAATAAATGCCTGTTTTTTCTGATCATCAGTAGTTGGCAGATCAGTTTTTGCCATCTCACGATATAATCGATGTAACTCTGGGTAGAAGTTATCCCCAAAAGCAAGATTAAGTTGCCACAACATTTCTAATTTTGATTTAGAGTCTGTAAAATTCTTGGTTGGCTGATCTACAAACGAGAAAGCAGCTAAGTACTCGCCTTGTGACCTTGCAGGCTCAGTAGGTTTAAGAACCTTCTTAGCAGCTAGAGAATATAGATTTACTGTCACCTCAGTCATCTCATCCCAAGTCCAAGGCCCTTGTTGTCTCAAATGACCTGCCTCGTGATACTGCCCCCAACCCATTCTTGTAAGGTCTAAAGCATCTGCATTTGCTCCAGTACTTGTAGGCATAATTGCCCCATCCCAACTTGCATATGCATACGCTCCGCCTGTGTATGTTGGTTGTTCAATAACGCCAATCAGATGCTTATCTAACCGATGTCTAGGATCAGAATCAGAATTTGATAGTCCAGAAATGTTATCCTGTGCTCCAATAAACGTATCATAAGTCTGTAAAACAGGAACCGGGTCTTGATTCAAGATATGGTTTTGAACAGAAGCATATGTGAAGACTAAGAGGGCTTTTTCTGATTGAAGAACAACAGAAGGTGCATTAGGATAAGCACTCATCATTGCCTGCCAATCCTCTTTTGTATTCTTGCCTAATACAAAGAATGGAACAGGACTACCCCCACTCACTACATTTACATTAATACTACCTTCATTGTTGCTGTTATCAAAAGACAACAAACCGCCATTTGGTGAGGAAATTGTGTTTATACCTGCTTGTAATGGATAACTAATCGCCCACTCGTTATCATGACGATGTGTCCCAATAATCGCTGTAATTGGTTTGTCACCTGAAACTTCAATCACAATTTGTTCATTGGCATTTGCATATAGACCTGTTGGCTGATATATTTTTCGAGCATTTATGAATCTACGCTCTCGCTCGCCTTCCGCCCATATATCTCCAAGGGCTTTTACTTCAAAATTTCGCTGAACAACAAGATTACTTTGCTGTGTAATGGCTTCCTCTGATGGTGTGATGGCTGCCTCTGAAGTTTGGGCTAGTGCCCAAGATGGCGAGCCAGCTACTACAACCGCTGTTACCACCATAAGAGATAAGACCTGAAGTGACTTCTTAAGTTTTCTCATCAAATCCTCCTAAAAAAATAATTTATGCATAGCTAGCATTTAAATGCTGGCATATCCACCTTGGTAAGTATTAAATGGATATCAGACTAATATGACACTATTTAATTCCATTTAATGCCATTTGTTAAATAACACCGTTTATCTCTATTTCTTCAATACCATCTTTATTCTGCTTTTAATAAAAAAAAACCGCACAACATAAGCTGTGGGTTTCTTTCAAGGATAAAAATTAAATAATTACTAAACATAATCTCTAAACCGTTTGAAGTGTAGGAGTTCTTTGATTTCTTTAGATACAAATGTTGGAATCTCTTTATTTGTCCAAAACTCTTTAGAGGCAAGCATCAAATAGGTGGGGGCTATTTGACGCTTACGCGGCGGCGAGCTGCGCAGCTGCAGTTGGCATGCCAGTCTAATGTAGTGTAGCGCTTAGAAAAATGTAAATGAGCCCATCACTGTAATTTGGAAGCTTCTTATTTCCAATTTTACATGCAATGGGCTATTTATGTTCAGTGTAAGGTAGTGTAAGATACTGGTCGTTTATAAGACATCGTCATCTGCTAACTCATCCGCTTGGCGTTCGTAATCTTCTAAATTAGCTGGGATCTTTAATCTTACTTTATCACCGTCAAGGATTACTCCCATTTTGCTCGCGTGTTTGAAAGGATCATACGGTTCATTGTTTTTAAGGCATGAGTATAAAACTTGGGCAATCTTACCGCATACATGCCCTATTGCTTTTCTCTTCGCCATTCCTCGATCAACTAATCGCTTATAGTAAACACGAAAACTATTTTCACTTATTTTTGGAGATATTAATAGCAAAGTCATTAAGAATAGAACTCTGCGAGTATCTCTAACACCCTCGCATGTCTGCCTACTCTTAAAAACGGATGTTCCCGAGATTTTATTCTCCGCAGCTACACCAAGGTACTTTTTAAGCTCTAAATATGTTGAGAAACGTTCAATATCACCAATAGCGCCGATAAATGTACAGGCCATAGATTCACTCATGATAGGGAAGGACATAAGTATCATTGTATAAGGATGAGGCTTATATCCTTTTTCTTTATTCCCATAAAGCAGGGAAGCTATCTGTTTATCCATGCTTTTTATCGCTTCATCTATACGCAAGGCCTCTTCAATAAGCCACGTTTGCCGTTCAGCTAGGTGTGGAATGTTCAAGGCTAATGTGTTGGGTAATAGTTCTGCCAAGGTCATAGAGGCTTTTGTAGCAGTAGTTCTTGCACCAATTGTTATTAGAGTTTGCCTAAGTTCATCTTGAGTTACCTTGGCCATTTCTTGCGCTGTAGGATACTTCAGAGCTAATTTGAGGACACTTAACGCACCTGTCTTTTTAAAAGCTCGTTTAAGTTCAGGATTGGTTACAGAAAGTAATTGCTGGACTTGATTCTTACGTCTCGTTAATTGAGTAGTAAGCAACCAGCGATCCCTAGTTAATGTGCGGTATAAAACCTGCTCTTCACTTGCAGGACGAACTATTCGCACCGAACGCATATCTGGATGAAGGGTTTTGTGCCATCCCATATAAGCCATAATCCTAGCATCAATTTCATCGGATTTTTCATTAAGTCCTAGCTGGCGTTCACGAAAATCCTTTACAGCTTTATTTTCAACCTGATATATAGAATAGCCTCGATCTAATAGAACTCTAACAACTAAATATGAATAATGCCCACCAGTTGGTTCCAGTAATATAAAGAAATCCTGGGGTTTATACCCGAATTGTGCTTGAATATCTTCCAAAGCATGGATAAACTTTGTAATCCCTTGGCTATCCGAGTTAAACTTCATTGTTTTACTGCGTTTCCATTCCTTCTCACTGCGGAACTTTTCAAATGGAATGCAAGCAGCAACATGGAAATCCGAACCAATATCTATTCCAACATAGAAGGGATAAAAAACTCTTGAGTTGTCTCGGTCTTCAATAATGCTCGTATCCGTAAGCATAAAATTATCCAACTTATGATCACCTATTCGAATCATTTGCACCAGATTAACCAAGTTTTCTTAAGAGCTCCACAATGGGCCCAATGTAGCATGTCAGGTTTTAGATTCGGTGCATTACCCATAATAAACTGAGAGGTCGAGTATCCGCCTCAATAACTTTAAAGGGCTTCTATTAAGTTCTTTCGACAGGTTGAATAATCATTAAATGTGCAGCGCCAAAAACATGGAGTGCCTCATTTCTGTTAAAGAAGTCCAGGAGGATGTCCTGCCGGCTCCAAACCTATTCTGGGCGGTTGTTCCCTGAGAGGTCACTGCACAATTATATATACGCCTATTAAGGGCTAATTCCTTCTAATACGGTACCAGTTACCACAAATACTTTATAGAAGTCTTTCCAAGCTCCACACTAGACTCAGAGGTTAACTGGTACTAAGGTATTTTAACACGTTGCTCAAAAGTGGTAAAAGCCTATTTATTGAACTAACGTTCCTCGTTAGCGTAAAGCATCAGTGCTTTCAAGTACTGCCTTTATCCTCCTTACGCTAGAAGACGAGCTCTCTTCCTTAACAATTTTAAAAGTACCAAGGTCAGCCGTATTCACCGCGTGAGGACCGCCGCATATCTCTTTGGAGAATTTGCCCATCGTATATACTTTTACCATCTGGCCATACTTGCTCTCGAATAGACCAATAGCCCCTGTTCTACGTGCATCTTCAAGCGTCATCTCTTCGAACGTAATCCCGACGCCTTCGGCAATCGCTTCATTGACCAGCCGCTCGGTTGCCACGATCTCTTCTTCAGTCATTTTACGATGGAACGAAAAATCAAAGCGCAGTCTCTCAGCCGTTATATTGCTGCCCTTTTGCGCCACCTCATCTCCGAGAACCTTTCGTAGTGCAGCATGCAGAAGATGAGTTGCCGTATGCAGATTTGCCGTCTGTGCAGAATTATCTGCTAAACCGCCTTTAAACTTTTGGGCTGCTCCGGCTTGAGATAACTCTCTATGCTTCTGAAATTTCTCTAGATATCCTTCCAGATCGATGGCGATGGAACGCTCTGTTGCCAGTTCCATGGTCAATTCGATGGGAAACCCATATGTATCATAAAGTTTGAATGCAGCTGCACCGTCTATTTGACCATTTACTAATGAAATCGAAAGCTTATCGAATTCACGAAGTCCCTGCGCGAGCGTTTTTTGAAAACGAGCTTCTTCCGCCTGGAGTTCCCTAATAATTTTATCGCGATTGCTTTGCAGCTCTGGGTATATTAGCTCGTACTTGTCAATCACAGCGCTAGCGATATCCGCTAGACCGCCTTCTTGAATACTCAATTGCATTGCGAATCTAACAGCTCGGCGAATCAATCTTCGCAGCACATAGCCTTGGTCGACATTAGACGGAGTAATGCCGTAATTATCACCAAGGATAAATACTGCCGTGCGGGTATGATCCGCAACAACTCGATACGCTTTGGGTTGATTTTCGTATGCCGTCTCCGACAGTTCTGCAATTCGTGAGAATATCGTAGTAAACAGGTCGCTATCATAGACTGTTCCTCCATTCAAAGCGACTAGCACTCTCTCTAAGCCCATTCCCGTATCGACGTTTTTTTGATCAAGCGGTTCAAACTTTCCCTCCGCCGTTTTGTTATATTTCATAAATACATTATTCCAGAATTCAATATAGCGCCCACATCCACATGCTGGCGAACATGTAGGACCGCAACGTTCTTTATCCGAGATAATGAAGATTTCCGTATCGGGACCGCAAGGACCTGTTTGACCTGCTGGCCCCCACCAATTATCGGTTTTAGGCAAGAAGAAGATCTCTTCCTCACATTGACCTAATGCACACCATATCTCGTACGACTCCTGATCACGGGGAGCATCATCATCTCCTTCGAATACAGTAACCGCAATTTTATGCTTGGGTATATCGAGCCAGTTCGGCGAAGTGACGAACTCCCAACTCCACGATATGGATTCATGTTTGAAATAATCGCCAAGTGACCAGTTGCCCATCATCTCAAAAAAGGTGCAATGGGTATCATCACCGACTTCATCTATATCCACAGTACGTATACACTTCTGAACATTGGTTAACCTCGTTCCAGATGGATGCTTCTCTCCAAGTAAATAGGGCACCAGCGGGTGCATGCCCGCTGTCGTAAACAATACGGTGGGATCGTTATCGGGTATAACGGAAGCGCTAGAAATGACGGCATGACCTTTTTCTTGAAAAAACTGAATATACTTCGCTCTAATCTCTTCAGATGTATACAGTTTCATTGATATTTCTCCTTTTACTCTATTTTAGACAACAAAAAAACGCCCCAAGATTGGGACGAATTAATCGCGGTACCACCCAAGTTATTGTCTTCGCATTTAGCGATACAATCAGCTCAATTGACTATAACGAGTCAAACCGGCGGGCATTAACCGCACTCCTGAACCGGCAACATACTAAGTTTCGTAGGATTTCACACCAAAACATCCCTCTCTGAACGAAATGTAGCATATTTTGTTCATTCATTGATTTCATTTATATCATTTCCTAATTATTGTTATTGTAGCCAGTTAGAATTCAGATGTCAATCGTGTATATTAGCAACCTGCATAATACTCGAAAACCCACTCTTAATTAACGTAAACTGCCCGTTAGTTCAATAAAAAGAACGCTCTCGCGCCTTCGCTTTGGCTACGTCCTCCTCATTATATTCCATTTCCAATCACCTATTAAAGAACGTACGCGGGTAGCATGTAGTGCTTAAACAGGGGACTTATCTTAACCTAAGCACTAAGAAAATACTTTATTTTCTTTGGACATCTGCAGCACGGTATTTATCGTTGAACACGAACATTACTTTGTTGGCCAATTTGCCAGCACGAAGTAATTCCGAATATTAAAAAGGGCGGCCTGAAGGGGCTGCCCTTTTTCTGTATATGCTTCAGCATAGGCTTGGCTTGAGCCAAGTAATGATTTTAAGACAATAAGGGCTTATGCTACCAGCTCTAAGACGGTAAAATACACCGCCTAAGACCTGGTACGCACCGCTGCGGGGTTACTCAGCCCGATAACTAGGCGGCCTAAGCCGTGGGAAATCGCCCCGGCTTAGGCCGCCTACGTTCCTGTCCTTCGCTTAACACCCCACACGGGGCAAAGGTCAAAGTCAAAGGCAGTTTGATCCGCACCGTTTAGCGTTCTGACTGCCTTTTTTCTTCTCAATATTCCAGGTTACCTTTTAGACGGAGCGGAATACTTTCGCTGAACCACCATCCACCTGCTGGTGTTTGTAGTCTAATTACCAAATCGCTATAATTTTGCACAGTTCCCGTTTTTGGGATTATAACGGCAGGGATGTCGAACAGGCTATCGTGGTAAATGCTGGCGCTTGCATTTAGCACACCTTTATCTTTGAAAAAGGCATTGCGATCAGGGCTATCAAATCCATCGACCCGGAACATCAGATGATCGTAAGAATTATATTTTTTTGTATCTTTGTTAAAAACCGTTCCACCTTTGAAATACAAGACGTAACTGTTTTTCTGGTCTTTGACCATCAGGTTCCTGATCGAAGGTCGGTTATTGAACCATTTGAGCGTATTGATCGGAGCAATCAACCCAAGGTTGGGGTCGTTGGGATCGGCAAGGTCGATGGCGATAAGTGCGTCAAGCTTGCCTTGATACATCCCGTCTTTCGATGTGATGGTCATGAGCTTTTCGTTCCACAATTCTTCGACCGACGACTTACCAGCTTGTTTCAGATGGGCTTCCGCTGTTACCCACATTTCCGGCATCACGGTGAAGATGTTCGTACCGTGCCATGCGATTTCAGCACTGCCGACCGCATACTTATCGACGTCGAGGTCAGTGCCGGTGTTCTTGGAAAGAATGCGTTCGTTCGATTACAACGATCGCCTGCGCACGTGTGGTCAGCCCTTTCGGAGCGATCTGCCCTATACCGACGCCTTTTATCAGACCGGCTTTCGTGGCGAGATACATCCATTTGTCATTTTCTTTTTTCGTTTCTCCGATCGCACGAGCTGCAACGCGGGCCATTTCTTCGCGTGTCGTTAGTTTAATAAAAGGGCGTCTAATTATCTTTATTTGCTGCGGTCGATGAAATCATATCGGGAATGTAACAATGTTCTTGTCATCAGTCGGGAATGTTATCAAGTTCTTGTCATTCTGTTTTGACAAGAACTTGATAACATAAATATAAAAAGCCGCATAATCAGTGACTTCTAATGTTACAATGTTTTTGTCACCCGTCACATATGGTTTGTGTCACAAACATTTTGATTTGTTGGATTTTAATTAATGCAATAAAGTACAGTCAGTAACTTGCGTTCTTTTCGCCTTATAGATTTTTTTATATTATCGCGCTTAATCCTCACCTAGCGATCCAGATTGCCGGCTGGCTCCGCCACTTAGCCTTGCAGACGTGTCCGCGGAGTTCACTTCTCAGCTACTGACTTATCTCCGTAGTGACTCCGTAGTGAATAAGCTTCTACTTATTTTGGGCGGACCTAGCGGCTTTAGTCGCGTTACGGGAACATTTTGTTATCTGCCGTCATTCTTCTCTGGTGTTCTTAATTCTGCTCTTTATTTTGTATTATCTTCTATGTATGTTCTTCATGATGATTCTTCAATATTTAGCTCATTGCAACAATTGAACAAAGCTCTATTCTCCTTAAATTATCGCAAATAAGGTGTAAATAAGTTTACCTTTCGAAAATTAATCAATGCATCAAATGTTTCATCTAAATTCATGTCAAAATAATAATTGTCCATGTTGCGGTTGTTAGGATCATTCAAATCAACACCATTAAGAGTACCTATATTAGGCATTTTCAACTCATCTTTAGAAATTAGTCGCTTTAATTGCTTATCTTGCTTCGCACGATCAAAATCCAAGAAATAAACATCCTCTGGCAACTGCATGAATGAATTCAGTAGAGTGTTATCGCTACGAACTGTTAATGAAGGCGGATTCTTATCAGTTATTATCATGTAGTCTGCTGCTAATACACCCTCATTAAAGGATGTTCCAATTGTATAATATGCATCACCATAACTTTTCTTTAAGTGTTCTCCTATATACGTAGGTTCTAGCATTTCGCTATCTACACTAATCTCTTTATCTTCTGCAATTTTAACAAAATAGTCCACTGACGCTTTATTCTTTTTAGAGATATGTCCATTATGCCCTGCGATAAGTATCGGTCCGTTTGCTTGATTTAAAATCCAATCCACTTTTTCTTTCATTGCTGTATCGCGATTATTCGAATATGAAATAAAGTATAAGAAACCATAACCTTCACTATAATCTCGTAACAAAGAATCATTTATCAACGAATAGTTGACATATATAGACCGCATATTCTGCATCGCGACCTCGTACCATTGTTTGTTGGACTTGGAAATAAGATGATCAGCATTCATATTCATTTTGTGTATCAATTGTTCAATAAGACGAACATCCTCTTGTACCAGTGGACTCCATCGTTGTTGTAACCGTTTATACTTAGTTGCAGTCAATGCTCTATCTTTATCTGGATATAATTCATCACCGACTAATTGATGAGATAATCTCACGAGGTCATCTCCACTAACATTTATGCTGCTGAACTCTTTGTAAAGACCACTATCTACATCTTTCAAATACTTTCCAAGTAAGGGTGGTATTAGGTTTGGTCGCTGAACATCCATGCCCCAAAATTGCAACTGTTCTTCACTAGATACGGATCGATTATATTCGCGCATCCAATTGAATAACGCAGCCATCTCTTGCGTATGGTAGAAGGGAGTCCAGCCCTTCCATGCATCTTGCAACTCTATGTCCTCGCCAGAAAGATATCTATTCATTAATTCAGAATTAGCAAAATCCTCTTCCAATACAAATGTGCGAACTCCATACTTTTCAACAAGCACCTTAAATACATCAAGCCGTACAGACTGAAATTCAGCATTGTTATGAGTTGCTTCGCCTAAACCAATAATTTGGACACCATCGGGTATCGTTAATTGATTAACGGGTACAGCATATTTCTCTAGTTTATTAGTTAGATCATTTGGTTGACTAGAACAAGCAGTAAGTATTATCGATATAACGGTCATCAATGCTAAAATAAATCGCCTCATTGCTAAAACTCTCCTCTCCGTAGTGAATAAGTCTCTACCTACTTAGGACGGACCTAGCGGCTTTAGCCTCGTTGCGGGAACATTCTCTTCTTCCCGATCCAAGGGTGTAGAAAGCAGCGTAGATACGCTGTTATGTGACGCTACTGCCATCTTCGAATTGCTTTCCAAACCATGTTTTAAATAATACTTCAACCCACCACGATCTACGTCAGAAAACTTCCTTGGATCTTCTAACATTATTCTATAGATTTCATCAACCGTTTCCCATCTTATATTATTCGTTTCATCACCTGCTTCTAGGAACTTGCCTTCAGCTTTACATATAAAATACATTCCTATAGAATCAACAGGACCTTTAATGGTTTGGTAAACACAATAAGGTTCTAAACACTCGACCTCAAAATAAGGATTAATTTCACGTGTATCAATTCGCTTATGACTACCTCCTACCTCGACAACAGACAATCCAGTTTCTTCATATACTTCGCGTCTCAATCCATCTAATATGGCTTCAAACAGCTCTAATCTCCCACCTGGTAATTCTAATGATTCTTCATTTTTCTTATTTCGGTTCTGAATGACTATTTCAGTATTATCGTTGTTATGACGTTCAATAAATGCTCTTGCATTAACATAAAACATCGTCGAATCACCTATTTATGCATTTCGATCTTTAATAGTATTTTGCAGTAGTTTTACATAACGTCTTATCTACGAACTTCGTAAATAATTCTTTAGATAGAGTATTCGCGAAATTATTGAACTATCCTGTCCGTTAGCGCTAAATAAAATTCCCATCGATGTCTTGAACGTCCTTTCTCATTAAAATAAAAAAAGCCCGAACGATCAGGCTTTAGTGTTTTTTGGAATGTTATGTTAGTTGCATAGTTGTGATACAAGTATTGTCATCTTTAAAAGTATCGATTTCAGATTCTACTGATTTGCCATCATACTCAATTTTCACTTGATATGTCCGATCTCGCGGTAACCATAGATCAATAAAACCATTCTCTAAAGAAGTAATCGTTTCATCCATCACTACAGTACCTTCCTCATCCTGAATAAGCACATCGAAGTTTTTTTCTGCTAATTCCCCTTGGCACCCCGTTAAATTGTGGATAGCACATTCATGTGTGTTTTCAATAAACGGTGCAATCGAAACAAAAAACTCGTCCTCTGGAAGGTCAAAAGAAGTCTTTTTACCATTATCAGTCACAATGAGTTCATGTGATGTAATAGATGCAGTTACATTCTCAAAGGTACCAACACTATACGCATGAACTTTTTCTTTAATATCCTGTGTCCCCGCTTCATTCGATGAACTATTATTGCTGTTACAAGCTACTGCCACCAGACTTAGTAATAATCCCGAAACTATGAGCAAAACCTTTTTCATACATTATTCCACTCCCGTTTTCTTCTCATATTGAAAGGTCAACTATTTTGATTGTATCACATATACACTCCTTCATAATTATGCGATACAGAACTTATGACTTATTAATGAAACTCCAAGAGAATCTTCTAATTTGATGTGCACAAATTGTTGAAGATTCCACAAATCTCATTCACTGATGGTTTTTTTATTTTCTAATTACAATAACCGTCAATACTAATGAATCCTATAATACACTGACTTTTTCAATTGAAAGCTCCTTTATTTCTGACTTATGATACTATTGCGTCCAACTCATCATCACTTGGCTCACCGCCAACAATGGTGATGTGCATCCGCAAAGGTAAACAGATAATTTCTTCATTGGACTTTGTAATATGTCCGAACGTAAAACATATTTTCTCGGGACAATCAGACTCCACAACTTCGATTCCGAAATCCCGAACTCGAAGCAGATCATAGCCACGTTTCGTGCGAATTTTTATCATTTGTGTCTCTTGTGTGAGTTTAACGGTTTGATAGATTTCACCATTAACTTTGATCTGGGCATAAGTCTCACCACGTGGAATCTCATCAGATGACTTTTGAAAAGCGTAAAACCCATGAATCGCCACTGCGACCACCAGTAATACGGCAATTATGATGTAATCTCCCTTTTTGAATTTCATGGTGTTCAACTTCATCACATCTCTTTAAGTTGATTCTCTCTCCACTTCTTATTGACGAAGCCATAGACCATGAAGATCACACTAATCACAATAATAGCAATGCTTGTCCACTGAGCAGCTGTCCATTGGAGTGCATATTCAGGGGTGTCCCCTCGTAAGAACTCCAAAAAAAATCGCCCTGTGTTGTATAGAATGTTATAAGAAAGGAAGATGAAACCTTTCGGCCACTTCACATTTTTCAGTCCGATCAGAATCGCAAATACAATCATGTTCAACTGCATTTCAAACAGTTCAGCCGGCCACAACGGTTGTGAACCAAATGTGTCGTAAGCCATTGTCCCTTCGGGATAGACCAAACCAAAACCTGAATTCGTTGGAGCGCCAAAGGCATCCCCATTTAAGAAACAAGCGATTCTCCCTATGGATTGCCCTAAAATGATGGCAGGAGCCAATACGTCCGCAAACTCCCAAAACGATAACTTATGAATCCGCGTGTAGATCAGACCCGTTACAAATCCACCTACCAAACCACCTTGAATAGAGAGTCCTCCATTCCAAATTTGAAAGATTTCTAATGGATGTTTGAAATAGTAAGCGGATTGGAAAAATAACACTTCCCATAGACGTGCACCAATAATTGCGCCAATAATTACATATAACAGCAGATCAAAGACATGTTTTCGGTATTTCGTACCTTTGGCCAAGTAATAGGCAACGAATGCCGATAAAATAATCGCAATGGCTACGAAGAGCCCGTATGATCGAACGGGAAAACTACCAATATGAAATAAAATCACCTGCACGAGACTCGATCCTCCTCTGACCTAAGATAACCATCATTATACGAAGAAGTTTTGTTGAAACTGTGAAGATCGAATAAACATTCACATCAAATTCGTAACCCCTGAATTCCCCATTTACTTCTATCAATGCTAGATTGCGAATCTGACTAATAAGTCCTTTGACTATAGATACCTCTAATCTGGAAGTAACGCATTATAGGATGAACCCCGAATAGTCAAATCTCGTTGTGGTCGTGCCTCCCCAAACATAGGGGTTCCCACGACCTTATCTACAGATGTTTGCAATGTGACTTTTTCTGCCGCATAGGTACTGCCTGAATATGAGCCAAGTAGAACAGAAGTCACTCTTTTTTTTCTCTTCTCTTGAATATATCGAGTCAATCGATAACCGAAATAGATCACCACTCCAACCAGCGCTATCAATAAGCACGTAGATTTGAGCGTTACCAATCCGATGGCTTCTCTGATTTATTCCCCTTCATCATGAAGAATAACATCGGCAGCATCATTAATGGACATTTCAGTGCGATTAACCAGTCTATACTTTAAATCACTTTATGTTGTAGTGTAAGTTCCTATTTACAAACAGGTTTTTCACTAATCTGTATGACCTTTCTCACTCTAGAATCTACCTTGGTTGCGAACAAAACAAATGCCGTCAGCACCTAACGCAAACGGCATTCCACTCCTTAATGGGATGATTTTCGATGACTCCACCTATTCATGAGAGACATTAGAATCATATGAGAAATCGGGTAAATTAGTAATATTCCCATTAGCAGATAATTCGTTGGTTCACCTCGATAAGCGTTCATCAGAATAACAAGAACGACTAGGACGATAGGGAGTACACAGCAAACGCTCATCATTAAGTTGTGAGATTTCGATTTCTGACCATGATGTGAGGCTTGTTGGTTATCGTTATTACCATGATTGCGATTTCCGCAACAATTCAACATTTATTCCTCCTTTGGATACTCCTTCTAGCGAGTTAAATCTTGAATATCTTTACGCATCATTTCGTTCTGAGCTTTTAATTCATTTAGTTCCCTTTGCATCCGTTCCGTATCCTCGTTACTACCTTTTCCATGTTGACCGTGTCCATGACCTCCGCGCATTCCAAACATCATGAAGATCATCATGAGGGGGCAAGCCAGTAAAAGTAACCATGTCCAATCCATTTTGAACTCCTCATTTCTAAGAACAATTGTTATACCTGAATTTTAGAGCAATTTGCTTCTAATAGAAGGATTTAATCTTTCTGATTTAAACTAGTGTTTCCCGTTAGCTTAAGCTGCATTGCATGGTTGAAATCATAGAAACTACCCAAGTTTAACCCTTAAATATCAAAAAAGGCAGCCAATCCCTTCTGGACGGCTACCTTCGATTATTTGTTGAAGTTGACTTCAATAAAATGAGCGGGTTACTTATTTTTAGTTCTTCTATAAGGATATTTTATTTTTATGCTTACTTCACTAATAAATGTTGATCCCAGTAGCAGGAAAGCGCCGAATATTTGAAATAACGTCATACTTTCGCCTATCACAAGTGCTGAAATAAATAATGATGTTAGGGGATCTACTTAACTTAATATAGCAATGCTTTGACCACCTAGCCCTTTCATTCCGGAAAAGAATAAGTAGAACCCCACACCTGCATGCAGGATACCCAGTATCAAAATAAGAATAACGGAATTACCTGATAACTGATATAACCCTAATTTCTCTTGAGTAATAAAAAGGGCAGGAATCAACAATATCGATGATAATAATAGTTGTGTAATCGTGATTTCCAGTCCATTCATATTCCTAATAAATTTGTTGGTCAAAGTCAGGGTTGCATAAAAAGTTGCCGCAATAAGTCCATATACGATACCAATCGAATGATTGCCGTCTTCACCGTTTCTCGCGCTCTGTAAAATTAAAATCAACCCGAAAAAGGCAGCACAGGCACATAAACATTTTTTTAGGGAGAGCTTTTCTTTAAGCACAATAGGTGACATCCCTATTACCAAAACAGGAGCGAAATAGTAACTTAAAGCGGCATTAGCGATTGTTGTTTCCTTATAAGACTGAAAGAGAAAGACCCAATTTCCGCTCAAGGCGATGCTTGCAAGTAATAATGCAAGAGCATTCTTTTTTATGTTAGACCAAGATACTTTATTATTGGTTATGATGGAGATTCCGAACAATAACAAACCGCCTATCAGACTCATGAATAAAGCTATTTCAATTGAACACAAATCGATATACTTTGCAAAAACGCCAACTGCACCGAAAATCACCATAGACAAAACGAAATACATTTTTTCTTTCAATTTTTTTCCTACTTTCTACTAATATGATGGTTAGACCGACAAGATATAGTCTGCCCTTGCATACAGTAGAATCTATGGAAAAGGAGCATCAAACTTCATGTAGATACCTTGACAGTAGATTCTACTGTTGTGGTTCTACAGGGGGGGCAATAAAATTATACATTTTTATCCTCCTTCTTCAGTGGATTCATTTTTATGAGTCCTGGCATGTTTCTTGCATTATAACACACGAACTTTCACTTGCTTACGCTATAAAATACCATTTATCGACTCCCCGTTAACCTGCCCGTTAGCTTAACAGGCTGCCGATGATCTCGGCAGCCTGTTGTCATGGTGCTATCGTGTCCTGTTAGTTCAACCTCGACTGAGGTTTTCAGTAGCCAACAGTCGTTATTCTACTGATTTACGAAATCAGTCCCATAAGAGTTGGAGTGCTCCCATGCATATTCATGCTTGGTGTCGGTCTGTATTAAAAATTGAACTCACGACAGGCCAGTAAATGATGGATCGCTTTGAAATCCTTCAAAAGAAAGCAGGACCTCAGATGATTTCTCAGGATCGTTAGTTATTCACCCCTACTTCAAAATCTTATGAAATCGTTTCGCACCCTTTCGACAAGAGCCATTGCTCTATAACGGCAAACGCCTGTTGTGCATCCTGTTCATAGAAGACGGCCACCTCTTGCTGGTAAGCATAATTTAATCGTACATAGCCACCCAGTTGCCGGTAAAACAGGAAGCAAGCATATGGGGTCTCAATGGACAAATCCGGTGGAAAATCCGCTTGGCACACTCCGGCTAGCTCGGGCAGCGAAAGCTGGCCCTGCCCTGGTTGCAAACGCAAAAAGAGATGGCTCCGAGTGCCCGTCCACGGTTCATAATAGACGGCTTCCTCTTGACTGCTTCCATATACCTGACAGTATATTTCGTCTAGTACCAAGGCGTACATCCCTTCGTCTTCCTGCTCCCGTACCTGCAGCGAAATAGCCTTTATGTGCTCCGCATGTCGAGGCAGCCAGAGCAGCCCAGCCGTCTGGGGATGTACTGCCAGAAAATCACCATCCACCGTCGTGCCTATAGCGATACACTCGCCGATCTGCTGCTCAGTAATGGGGCTGTCTTCGTCACACTCCCATAACCCGTACCCAGCAAAAGGTTTTAGTACCTCTGAATCAGGCAATTGGACATTGATCCACCCTCTGTAAGTCCCTTCACCGAATCGCTGCAAAAACCGAAGGTAGCCTGGTGGATAAATAGCGGCGTCTTCCTTCGCAAGAACTTGGTTTTGGCCCTCGGACAGCGGCTTTTGCCGAGATACAATGTACATGTATATTCCCCCTGTTTCCTGAACGATCAAATACCTCTCCGGATTAATTTCATCGGAACTGCTTAGCTTACCATTCATAAAAATTTTCCTCGATCATTTCCTTGAAAGAATCCGCTAATAACTTGATCTCCCCGGTATCGTGATAACAGATGAGAACCTTTCCTGCCTGATTAATGATAATCGGATCGCCGGAATGCCTACTAGTGTTCTATTATCTTCCCGATGAAGAAAAATCTTTAATCTCTCCATTAACGCATCTTTCATAGGTAACCTCCTTCCCTATGACTTCATGATAAGGTAGTTACTTATCAATAATTTCCCAGTTTAGTTCAGCAGTTGTGCCTTCTAAAAATTGAAGGAGTGCAGATTCAATAAGCTCAAGGCTAACGATGTACTTCTGGGGAAATTCGCAGGCTTGGCCGCCTACTGTAATCTCAACAAACTCGTCTTCTTCCTCCAGTGGGCCGAGAAGGTTGTGAATCGTAGTGTCGGTCTCCACAGTTACGATGAACTCGTGACTGCCGCCGCCGATCATGATCATGTTCTCCATATACCGAATCGTGACTTGACTGCGCGTGAAGCCATCCATCCGCCGGATGACTTCCAGGCACGTTTCAAGCGATGCATGAGAATGCTCGATCGTGTCCGCTACAGCTCCATTCCGCTGTTCTTCATAAACGGTGATCACCGGTCAACACCCCTTTACCCATTTGTAATTTGCCGATCCCACTGCCCGTTCATAATCTCTTTTAATCAGTATTCTCGAGCTGCATCGAACCAGCATTGAGCCATCTCCTCCGTTATAGGCTGGCCAATCAGGTGATCGGACTGGCTGAGTTGCCATACTGCTTCGCCAAGGTCTTCTCTTTCGGTGGTTTCGATGCCTTTGAGGGTATTGAAGCGCACGGTAAAAGCGGTAATGGCTGCCTCGGCATCGGCAAGGCTGCGGGCCTGGGACAAGGATGCCTGTGCAACGTTGTAAGCTTCGTTAGCCAGTTTGGCCAGACGTTTAGGCCAGGACGCGAACGGGCGGCCAAATTCGGTTGTCCACCACTCAGGCTTTCGCAATTGGCTCACTGAAGCATGGCCGACCCACGGGCGGGTTTTGGCGCGTGTTTTCATTTGCTGCCTTAAGCGCTTGCCCGTGGTCTCTTCCACATTGTAGGCGATAAATCTGTCAAGCAGCGGCCACGTGTCGAAGGGGGGCAAGTCCTCTAAATCAGGCATGAAGCGCAGCTCCAGATTTGTTAACTGGGCATGACGAGCCAACAAGTCCATGTCACAGAAGTTCCCCCACAAACTCAGTGAGTCAAGGTTGGGGAACTGATCTAGACAGTCCAGCGAGATGGGCTGTCCCAGCGGCGTATTTTCCAGCGTCAGGCTAGTCACCTGGTACAATTCACCCATATCGGGCAGCTTGAAAGGAGGATCATTCTTGCGTCGGCTGGTGCGCGGCGCTAGTGTCAGAGAAGACGGCATATCACCAGTGGCCGAGAAGCGTGATAGATCGCCAGACACGTTCAGGCGGAAAGGTCTCTTTGGAAGCATCAAGCTCAGGCGCCCTCCGGACTGGCCCAGCTCGATATGCAAGCCATGTAAAAAGGACTGGCTGGCGTCCACCACCGTATCGGCAGACAGGATCGGAGCCCACGTCATCTCTTCAATGGGACGTGTCTGCGCCCAATCCAAGAAGCCCGCATCACTGCCTGAATAGTACAGAAATCGCGGCCAGGGCGAGCCCGCCGGCGTAGCAAAGGCATCGAATACGGTCCAATCGATGCGCGCGTCTGGCGCGACGTGAAGGTCCGCCTTTTTCCCCAATTGCGACGGTCCGATAGATAGGCTCCCTACACCGGGCCGAATGACAAGAGTGTGGCTGCGAGGACCCGTCAGGTCAATGGGATAACAACCGTCTTCTCTAACAGAAGCAGGAGGGCGAGCTTGGTTATGAATTGGCATTTCCGTCATCCTTTCTTCTACCTTTGATTTAGATGCTCCATTTTTGAAAACCCAACTTGAATAAGGAATCTTGTATTTCTTGATCTACTTTGCTTTTGGAGGTTGCGAATTCCAATTCGGACAATGGACTCGGAAGCTTTTGCCCGATGAAGGAATCAAAATCGATAGCCGTTTTGAAAATACGGAGCTTGCGCAGCGACGGCAACCGCTCCATCCCCGACAAACGAGCCAAACCTTTACAATTTGAAATAGTTATCTCCTCCATCGCCTCCATCCCATGATCAAAGGCGAATTCCCGCAGCCTGGCTTGGTCCTCAATCTTAAGGCTCGTCAACGCTTGGAATTTCGTAATATTGCTCAGGTCATGAAAACCCCGGATTCTACAAATCTCCAAGTCGTCGATTTCATTCTCTTCGATTTCCTGAATATGCTCTCGCCCTCCAAGCAAAATGCGAAGATGCTTCAGCTTCTTCAATCGGTTTATAAAATGTAACGGTAATTTACTAATCGAATGTAGCGCGAGGTAATTTAAACCTTCCAGATAGCCTATCGCATCCAAATTTTTCACCTTGCCCCCAACATGCAAATGTTCCAGATGAGAGAACTCTTTAAAATATTGCAGGTTGAGAATCTTTTTATCCGAGATAATGACTAAATCTCTTAAAGAGCGCAGCGAGTCTATTCCCAAAATATCCGAATTCTCCAGCTCATGTATGCCCAGATTCAAACTGTGCAAGTGTTCCAGCCTGGCCAATGTATCGGTGTTATGTGCCTGGACGAGACTATTGAGATGCAGCATTTTGACATGGGGAATCCTCAGGAGCGTACGACCATCGAACGAGAGGGAATAATGCCCGTAGAAACGTACTCCGAAGTTTTCATCCAAACGCGCGCAAAGCTCATCCACTTCCTCCAAAATGGAGGCATAAAAATCCGGGTGAGAGAACTGAACAATCACTTGGTTACCGTCGCGCAAATCCTGCTTGATCCGTACCCGGTCCAGCGCAACAGGATTATTGATCAGAATCTTCCTTTTCCATTTCTTGCGCATTCGTAACCTCCTATTTGCCCTCGAGCAGAAGTCTGTGATTTAGTTGCTAGTCATAACAAGCTTATATTTCTTAAAAATCCAAGAGTTCATCATATCATTCATCGTATTTTTGCTTATGCGAACAGGCGGCTTTTGCTCTTGCAATGCATCTACCGCATATGCAAAAAAACGAAGCAGCTTTGTGACTTTCTTGATATCGTTCGCTAATTCGTTAAAAAACGTATACGTTAACGGCTGATGTTCCCGAATATCCTCAAATACATAGTACTTCCCTTTTTCATCCTCCAAATCAATTCGAAAACCTTTCGGTAATGATAGCATAATATACGGCAATTCATCTTCCGCCCACTGTTGAAGATATGGAAACCTGACGCTTTCATTTCTTACAAAAAATCCAGAGCTTTCATTCTCAATCGTAATTGAAATAGAATAAACAAAGAAAGGGTGGTAATCGGGTTTTTCTTGCTTCGTAAAATACCGGTAAAATGTTTCATAAGCCTCATATACCTGATTTTTGTCATGTTTTGTCTGGGCATAATTAGTACGATTAAATTGTGCTTGTTTCTGCTCGAAAAGTTTTAAAACATCCTTAAATTCCTCTGGTGTTATAAAGAATTTAAGTTTATAGAATCCGCTGTGTTTTAATCTATCCATTCTTTTCACCGCCTAATAAGTCAGAGTGGATTCATCGCTATCGTGGCACTTTTACTCCGCCGCTTCCGCCAGCCATGCTTGCATGGCCGGAGACTCTGCCCGATTCAAACGCAGGGCGATTTCGGTATTGATTTCATCCGGTGGCATAACCTCGACAAGGACGCATACCGACTCTCGCGATTGATTTAAGGCAAACACGCCTTCATCATCGAGCATTTTCATCGCCTGCTCCAAGGCCTTCAGCCTCAACTCAAACTCGCGATTCCATTCGTCAGCCTCAAGCCCCGCCATGGCAGTACGCTCCATAAACAATTGTTTAACGTCATCGAAGTTCTCATCCTTGAAACAACAATAGGGAGAATCAGCATAGGACCATTTGATGAGTTCCGCAATCGTTGATTCCGGCGTGTCGCTCTCGTCTCCTTGCCTGACCGCTTCCCTCTCCAAGGCCTCCCATGACCAAGCGGAGATGCTTGGCGCATGTCCCTCTTCAGTAGTAAATAGTGTGCAGTAATAGAATCGCTCGCCATTTTCAAAAAGAGTGCGAAAAGACATCCTGGCTGCACCAGCGATCTCTGCCGCCAGCGCCTCAATTTCTTGCGTCGGTTGCATAACTTTTACCCCCTCAAACAAAATAGGAATCCTCAAACTCAATGACATCGTCAGTATACGAAAATTGATTGGACTGGAGCCTCTTTAAAATTTTGTTCGAGAACTCTTCAAATGAGTTTGCAATCACCTCTTGATAGCTCATACCTGAGTGATATTTAAAGATTTATCCAGAGATGCCGTTTTTCCCCGGATCTAAATCCAGTATCAGACGTGAGGATGCCTCATAATCGGTAAACGGAATCCATTTTTTGCTCCAAATCAGAGGCTTGATCCGATCTTCGTCGATCCACGCCACCTGCTCTTCGTCCTCGAACAAATCATTCATCATGGACCATGTTTCGATGATATCCGGGACAGACAAAAAGGAGTTGTAACCGATAAAAGGTACTTGCTCTTGTTGTCCGTTCCATATAGACAGATAGTTGCGAAAATGACTCGGTAGTTGGACGTATAATGTGCTTTCCAAGAGGTTTATTTCTTCCTCTGTAGCTGGAGGGTTTACCGTAGAATAAATCGGTTGCGATATCGTTTCAATATGTCTTAGAATGTTCTCCCATACGTCCTTAGCCATTCCTGGTCCACCGCCACTCTTTTATAATTCATATTTCCCAAATCTATTTCTGAGAGCTTCTTCGTGGGGTATCCACTCCGAATCACTCCATAAAGACATTCTTACAAGTTCCGACAGCTTATCTACGGCTTGTTCTGGGATAGTGATCCTTATAAAATCGTCAAGATCCTCATTACGGATATCCAACGCTTCTCGCAGGTAGTCATCATTAAGACGTTCTTCTTTGAGTTCATATTCATCCCTCGTCCACTGTTCGCAAAAGATTCTTTCGGCCTGGATGTCTCCATCCTCGAAAATCGACAACTCGAATATTTCCTCATTCATATATCCGGCGGTCATCACCGGCCCCTCAATAAGCTGGGACAACGTTTTGCCGATCCTCTTCACTGTCCCCCATACGAAATAATCGTGGAGCACGCTGATCCAGTCCTCGTTGCTTTTGTTTACATACATGACAACTTTGGCCTCTTGAGCTTTATTTTTACCTAGTACTTTGGAATGCCCTTCGCTTAGCGCTCTCAATGCTTCGACAGTCTTCTCAAAGTTTTTCGACTTGATATGCAAATTTGCGAATGATCTTCCCATAGGAGAACCTCCTTAAACTAAGGCTGTTTTATGCTCATTACCTAATATAGTAGCCCTAAATAATATGTATCTTATTTCCATTATAGTGATCGTTTGTCCTGAATCCACCTACTTTTTACCTGAATTCTGGAAATGTACACGATTCACTCCCTCATGAGAAAAGAGAGTGTCTCTCCGTCATTTTAGGACTTCGGGACACCCTCTTTTGAACTATTCCACATCTTCTACATTCTCGCCCTACTTATGATATGGTATCGCAGGATCTCACCGCCGGGCAAACCGATGATGAGTTCAACGCGGTGCTTTCCAAATCCATTTAAAGACATTTATGAAGCCTCCATTAAATAAAAGTTTCACGACCCCGAACTTTAGCTAAGCTCGGGGTCGTTTCTTATGTCCAACAATATGAAGTTAGGTGAGGAATCCCATGAGCCTAAGTAATGATTTTTTTTGCCGCTTGCGATATTCAAATTATTGGAATCAGAAAATATAGAAGATGAGACCTTTGCCCTCGGCTACAGTTTGGCTGTAGAAACGCTGGATTTCGTTAAAATGCTGAAGCATGTAGGCAAAGAACTCGTCCTCATCCTCGTCTGAAACAGTGTCAGGCTCAAGAGGATATACCTCGTCCTTGACCATGGCCGGGAAATCATACCGCAAGCGGAGCTGCGCTTCATCCAGCTCAGACATAGCCTGAAGCGCTTCTGCAACTTGTTCGGCGCGTAAGGAAAACGCCCCGAATGAGCCAAAATCGATGCCTTTGTCTGACGTCAGCGGAACAACATAGCCAAGAGGGAGCTCTCCATCGGAAATATCTCCACAAAGCAAGTAGTGAATCGCCTCCCAGGATCTATCAATGTCCAGTCCGGGATAATCGTCTATTTTCAAACTCTTCAATGCAATTTCGCCTGCTGCGATTTGCTGCACCAGGCTGTCATCCATGGCAAAGTAATATCCACGCATTCCCATGTTTTCAGCCTTATTTCCATTTTTAGTGATTACTTTCTTTCATTGTAGGTCAATTAAAGTACAACTCGCTTTAGCCGAGTTGTTTTTATTTTTAATAATTATTTGATTGTTGACAGTATTTTTAATTCTCTAAGATATTGTTCAGCAGCCATCTTACTATTAGAGCTACTAAATCTAGTTTGCTTCTAATAGAAGGTTTTAATCTTTCTGATTTGAACTAGTGTTTCCCGTTAGCTCAATAACTACATCAACGAATTAATTATCATCCATATTTGCTTGTATAACGTCCACCCAATTTGTATTATGCAACATCTCGGAAGAATCCCCATGAAATGCCTTCATGGCTTCCTGATCATCAAACAGCCGATATCTCATCCAAGCCGTCAAGTAACCCCTATGATTGCCACCATTACCTTCAATCGCTGTATGAGCTGCACCTTTTGCCATCCCCATCATAACAGGCGTGCTTGCGTTAGTACTATGCAAGGCTAATTGATTCGTTGATACCGGTGAGATTAGAAAATCTCGTGTACCGCCCATAATGAGGAAAGGAACGGTAATACGTGCTGTATCGTACACATCTTCTGGATCACAATGCTTCAAATCTGGGAGAGCGATGGATACAACCGTCTTAATCAACAATCCACTTTTATAGTTGGTATGAGCATTAATAACCCCAGTAGACCCTTGAGAATGTCCAGCTACACCAATTTGTTCCATTTGTATTTTTTGATAAAACAAGCTGTTTGCTAGTTGGTTTTCATTTTTCAAATAATCAATAGCCTCCACAATTTCTTTGCCTGTTCCTGTTGTCTTGCTATAGGAATCTATTACAATGAATCCCCAGCTAGCAAGATGAGTTAAGAGCTCATGATAACGATCTGGCGTGGCATCTGTTCCATTCCCCCAAGAAATAATAGGATAGGATTCGTCTCCTTGAAATGCTGGGTAGTATATTCTAAATAAAGCCTCACCGCTCGTACTCTTAACTTCTTCTACCTTTACATGATAGCTTCCTTGCTGTGCATACCGCTGCTCAATGCTTCCTTCTGCAAGTTCTGGTACATTAGAATGAATGATTATTTGCATGAAAATTGTTATTGGAACTGCAACGATAAGGACTAAAGCTGACAACCATAAAATCCACTTTCTTTTTTTCAAAACCGACATACATGTGACCTCTACGATAGTCTATAGGTTTCTCTATCGTTTTCTCTGTTAAAATATGAAACTAAAGGATATACGTGAAAGATGTAGTTATGTTTCATTAAACAAGATGCTAGATTGAAAAGTAGATACGGGGGACCGAGAATAGCTTAGTAAATACGATTTGCTGTAAGTACAATAGACTCGAATATAGTTAACCGTTAGTTTAACGATTAAATGGTTCTATTCAATTTCACTTCAAAATTCGGTTTAGTAACATAATCCATGTAATGTGTTTTCCCATCGAAATCTAAATAAGCTTGATAACGTGTACGGATAGCTGGGGCTGTAATCATATTAAGTGCTTGATCCTTTTCAACCCAACGGCAATCCGATGTCTCTTCGGATGTACAAAAATGCCCGCCAACGGGCTTACAGACAAAGTCCAACATCACTTTCGTTGGAACATCGGTCACACCGTCGTACCATTTATGAACTCCTGTATTCGAGAAGACCCCAAATAAATGCGAGACCAGCACGTCTATTCCGCTTTCCTCTTTTATCTCTCTAATCAAAGCATCCATTAAGTTTTCACCTACTTCTACTTGTCCACCTGGGCACACCCAACCGCCATGTCTAGTCTTCACCAAAAGTACTTGCCCTTGTTCATTTTCCACAATACCGCTAACAGCAACAATATGAGTTGGCCACGCCACGATCATTCCTCCAAATCTATATGGGTAATTATTCCACACTATATTTTACACGAGATTGAATTCTACTTCCCGTTAGCTTAACGATCCAAGAGTATTCTTTTACATACGATAGATCAGCCTTTAATCCATATTGTTGCTTAGCTTCCTCTGCGGTAAGGAATTCTTGTTTACTAGCTAGTAGAGGCTTTACGATATTCAGGTTCAACAATTCTCTAAAGTTCATTTCCGATCTTAGCGCGGGGGATACCTCATTTATCTGTGTCATAGTAAAGGCCTACAAGCTTTCGTTGTAAGTGTGCTTATAGGAATTCTCATGGTTCTTTCAGATAGTCTTTTTGATTGTTCCATACGTAGCAATTTCCTTTACTTTTTCTGAAACTGCCCATAATTTCTGTTTGAGTAAAATTCCGAGTCCGCAGTACGAACAAAGCGATTCCGGTGTCCTAGGCTACTTGGCTTCAACCGATTAGATTGTTTCGCTAAGTACTCCTTCAGCAGAGTTAAAGTTATCTCGGTTATATCCAGGTCACCGAGTTCCTTCATCAGCATTTTGTGTTGGAGAGAGTATGCTTTCAATGTTCTCGGACTAAATCCTTGGATACGTTTATCAGTCTCATACAGTCGCCACAACTCACTTAAGATCATAACAAAACCTCCTATTAGAGCTATTAAATCTAGTTTGCTTCTAATGGAAGGATTTAATTTTTCTGATTTGAACTAGTCGTTAATTAAACTAATTTTTCAAGGCTCCATCCGGTATAGGTACCATATTTTTTACCGTACATACTCATGAGATGCGTTTGATAATCAATAAGAGCTAAGGCTTCCGTTTTGGTAGCTTTAAATGTGACTGTGTCATTCGTTATGGAAATCTGCTGAATTTCGAACGATGTGAGTGCGATTTCTTTTGCAAACTTACTGGCGTTTATGGACGGAATCTCGAAATGATGCGATATATGACAAGTGTTAGTTCGCCTAGGGTTGATACCGGAATCAGTCACTTTTTTTCGTTAAATTCCCATCGAATCTTTCGTTCTTGATCTGTTTCAACTATTCCGGTGAGCCCTTCGGCGAATAGGCTGTCAATTTCATATCGGTTATAATCCAAAATCCATTTTCGGTATAAATGGTAAATAGGCAAAAGAGTGTCTTTGTCGGAACTGAAAACATCACAGCCGCGATCGTCATACATATGATACAAAATGTCTTTTGTTTTGTTGTATAGGTAAATCCGTCCACCGGGCATTGGTTTACGCATGAAGTCGTCATTTACAATGCATTCAAGTACATATGGCATTCGGATTTCTTTCGCTTTGACTTCAACGTTCCATTCTTTTGTGTAGTGTTCGTCATCCGATTCATCAAATTCATATGGCAAAATACGCAATTGCGCTTTCTTTAATTTTGTTTTGAAAAAACGCTTTAACCTTATTTGACTAACTCGTTTTTCATCCTTACCGTAGCTGGAGCGATGGATAAATAACACATCATCCTCAGGATTAAAGATTGAACGATAAATGGCACTCGCGCGCCGAAGACTTTCGCGCCGATACTCCTCCCCCATCAAATTCTCAAGTCCTAATTCAAATCGAATGTATGGATCATGAGCCTTCATTTCTTTTAAAATATTCACTGCAGATATTCCCTTCTAGATGTAACTTTATTTTTACAACGTCATACCGGGTAGCTGTTTTCAAGTCTCACTTAAACTATCGTTCCCCGTTAGTTCAATCCATGGATCTCAATCGTACTTTTTTCTAATTACGATATGAGCCACTGATTCGACTTTTTCACTGATAAAATCCAGTATCCCTTCGGGATATAGAGGTCTTTGTTTCAATTGTTCCAAAGAACGCCATGTTAATTTAATGCCTGCATGCTCTTTATGCCCAATTGAATCCGAAACGTATGTGTCATCAATCGAACACCAATGCAGGATCGTACAATCATGCCTCTTTCTCCCGTCATACGTAACGATACTCTCGTTGAGGCATGCAAGCGCACCAATTTCCGCTTGCATATCGAATTCTTCTACCAACTCTCTTTTAATAGCTTCTGCGGCGGTTTCTTCAAATTCAATGCTCCCACCAGGAAAGCGATAAAACGACTCTTCGTTATCACATTGAACTAATATTGCTAACCCGTCCTTACGAATGATTATTCCTTCGGCTCTAAGCTTTGGCTGACTCAATGAGATTCCCCCTTAGCTTTTGGATACAATGTTATTTCTTTACTCAACTATAGTTTCCCGTTAACATAATGAATCAATCAGTTCCTGTTAAGAACCATCTATAAATGAAAATACATCAGGGCAATCAACTTTTCCCGGCAAACGTGTCTTGTTCAAATCCTTTCACTCCGACCGGTGCAGCGATCCTACCAGCTCTACAAAGTGATGCCCACGCTCTTCAAAGTTACGGTATTGGTCAAACGCAGTGCATGCAGGACTCAGTAGCACAGTGTCGCCCAGTGCGGCCAGCTTGTGCGCCTGCGCCACTGCCTCGGCCAGGCCTTCGCAGCGGACAATGGGCGGGAAACTCGGCACTCTGCGCGCCGCAGCCTCGATTTGACTGGCCGCTTCTCCGATCAACAGCAGCACCTTGACATGATCAGGCAGGAGCCTAGCCATCTCGTCAAACGGCACTTTCTTATCTCGACCTCCCGCGATCAGCAGCACTCGGCCCACATGCGCAAGCAGCGTAGCGACGGTACGGGCGGGGCTGGAGCCGATTGAATTGTTGTAATATTGCACGCCGCCCACAGTTGCCACCCACTGATTTCGGTGCTCCACGCCGACGAAGTTGCGCACCGTCTCCAGGATTGCCTCATCCGATACGGTCCCCCGCACAGCAGTCATAGCAGCCATAACGTTTTCCACGTTATACCATCCCGGCAATCGAATATCACTGATGGGTAATAGACCGTCGATTACGCCATCCTGGATAGTGTGCCCGCCGAAATACTTGGTTTTTCCTCGCCCCCGCAGTACGGCGGTCGCCGGGTTATCACCGTTTAGGACGGCAAAGTCGTCAGCACTCTGAAAATCCAGCAGGCGACGCTTTGCGGCAGTGTATTCATCCATATCGCGGTGCCAGTCGAGATGATTGGGCGAGAGGTTGGTAATCACCGCCACATGGGGAGAGCGCGTCATGTCCATCAGTTGGAAGCTGGACAGTTCGACCGCGCACGCGTCTAGCGGCGACATCTCGCCCGCGCGCGTCAGCAGTGGCGTGCCAATGTTGCCACCCAGATGTACCGTACGCCCTCCGTCAGCCAGCATGTCTGCTATCAGCGACGTGGTGGTGGTCTTACCGTCCGAACCGGTCACGCCAAAAATGGGACAAGGACACAGCGCAAAGAACTCCTCCATCTCACTGGTCACACGGCTACCGCCAGCGCGGGCCGAGTCCAGCGCCGGATGGTCTGGACGCATGCCCGGAGTGCGGAACACCACGTCACCCCCAACGCGATCCAAATAATTCTCACCTAGGCGCACATCGACGCCTAGATCGTCCCACTCCTCCCTAGGCAGAGCCGGATTGCGGTCGAGCACGATGACTCGCGCCCCGGCCGAGCACAGCATTCGTATCAGTGGTGAATTGCTGACGCCCGCTCCGATGACGGTCACGTCCCGACCGGCCAGCGATTGGATATAGGTGTCAAAGGCAGGATTCATAAGCACCTCCGCTTAGAAAATGTCATTTAATCAAATATACCACATATTGGATATAGGAATTCTCATGGTTCTTTCAGATAGTCTTTTTGATTGTTCCATACGTAGCAATTTCCTTTACTTTTTCTGAAACTGCCCATAATTTCTGTTTTAGTAAAATTCTGAGTCCGCAGAAATGGGTACACTTTTGTGTCATTAGACCTGTGTCACATTTTATAAATGAAAAAAACGACCCATTTATTGTAATGGATCGCTGTCGCAGGACAAGAACATATTTGGTTTGCTGATACCTGTTAGTGTCGGATGACAAGAACATATATCGTTCCCCTACATTGGCGGCGGAATGAGACGCGAGCCGGCCCTAGATAGCTCCGATGAACAACTTTTTCTTACTGTTTGGTACTAACATTTTATAGAGATCGAATATTTGGTCTTTATCTGATCTTTCAGCTTTTCGAATCATAAGATATCGACTCCTTTTTAACTTTTCAATAAATACTATTCGTTCTCCATAAACCATTTCCTTTATTTGTAACTATACTGCCCGTTAGCTTAACACCACTACTTAGTCTGTATCATTTATTCATGAGATAGTTACCCTGTCTTTTTGACAGAACATATATCGTTAAAACAAAAAAAGCCGCAACTACGCGACTTTTATGTATGTATGTTCTTGTCACCCGACACCTTCGTATAATCTTTTTTAAAAAAACCCATAGTCATTTAGTTGTATCAGGAGATCCTGCCCGCCGGTCGGGAATTATTCTGGCAGCTTGTCCGCTCGAAATTGGTACCGGGGCACCGCTAAAGCCCCGGTTCTGAAACCATGGAGCCCGGAGTATACCGTACATTACTGTTGCGGTGGTTTGGGGTTTCGGATTGCAGTTCGTAGCCCCTCCACATTCTGCATGTCCACTTGGGTCAATATATTTCAGCGGATTATTCTGCACATACGTATACCGATTCAAACTCAGCGGGTTCGTCAGTTCCCCTTCATACGTATCCTCCGATATAAACCGCTTTTCCGCCGCAAGTAGAAATTAGAATGTTACGCTTGTTCTGCCCAGTTAGCCGGATATGTTACATAGATAAATCGTGCATATTCTGGCACAGAAAATTGAATCTTACTTCCTTTTGGAATCAGGATCACTTCTCCTGGACCAGCTGACACCTTTGTACCATCAATGATAACATCCAGATGTCCCTCAATCACATAATCAATTTCATCATAGTTAAGTGTCCAGTCAAAGGTTGTTTCTTTCATCTCCATGATACCGCAGCCAAGTCTTGGACTTTCCTTTAGCGAAAAAAGATCTTTACAATAGACGATATCATTAGGGTTGCCTGTATCGAGACGATCCTCTTCTGTTACTTTCATATTTGGCACTTTAACAGAAGTAATCCCTCCAGGACCTCTATGAACGTTCTGTTCAATAGCATCAGCCCCTACTTTTTCCATGATTATTTTACGAACCATCTCTTCAATCATCTTTTTATCGATACTCATGGGTATCCTCCTCTACTTCTTAGGTGCAGTTTTTTGGAACCATTTTACTTGCAATGAGCATAGCAACCATTACAGCTGTGATACACTTTTGAACATCGATTCTGTTCTCGGCTAAAAGGAGGTGTGAAACAAATTTCACTACGGTATATGACTTCTTTCTCCGTAATCACAATACGCGGAACGGAAAACGATGACGCCATATTCTGGATATAAAGTTTGGATAGGACAAGTTGTGTTGTTGATGTTCCCCATATCTATTCCTACACTTAACAATTCTTCTCCATTTCCTCATCTCCCATACCAGAGAATAGACACAAAGAAGCCTAAGGTTATACCGCTTCCTATCAAGTAGGAATGCTATAACCTTAAGCTTCTTTGCTTTAGTAAGACTACGCCTTTGTAGTCCTCTATTACATTTTAAACGTGAATGAAACTGTTGTTCCACACGCTGTAGATTCAAATTGCATGCTCCCTTTTAGTTTATCCTCTACATAGCTATTTACAATAGATAAACCTAAACTTTTTGTGAACATTCTTCAACGTTAAATCCTTTGCCATCATCTATTACTCCAATCGTGCAAAAGCCGTTGTTGGAACTCATAGAAATAACGATGTGTCCATGCTCACAATCTTGAAAAACATGTTCAAAACAATTTTGCAACAATTCATTAACCTGAATATCGAAAGTAATTTTTAAATGTGAATCTTTATGCATATCCTTCATTGTCCCAGCCCATTTCCGTGCTCGACAGCTTATTTTGCCCAAGAAGATACTTGGTCATGGTCAGAAAATATACTGACCTGCCCGTTAGATTAATGAAGAAAACAAAGCAGTTAAATACTTATCTAATCGGTAATCGGACCATCTTCTTGTCCCTCGACACCTTGCTTTTCCGTTACGCCACTTTTCATACTTTATATAGTCTACTCTGTATTGGTTAAAGAATAAATCAGTTTCGACACAAGAAGATGTGTTTGATATCAAAGTGTTTATGATCCTATTGCTTTATGATATCTTACTTTTATCTTGAATTGCCTTTTTTATATGTTATTTTTGGATAAGAACTAAAAAAGTAAACCCCAAGCACTCATGATTGATAAGCCATTTATTTATGAACGACGGTATAGCCTTTATCCTGCAGCTGTTTAATGATCCCATACTCACCCGGATAGTGTAGAGCACCAACCACGACGAAATACTCTTCTTCCTTATTGTTTTTCAGGTAACCTTCAATCTTATCAGCCATTCTGATATTACGATCAATTTGCATTGCCTTTTGGTATTCTGAATCACTTGCCATGTCGTTAGTCATTTTGAGCAGCGTTTGGTCATCACCTTTCTTCCACATATCCATCAACTCGTCCACTTCATCATTGATGACGTCAGATTTGTAACTGTCTAGCGTAGTATTGAGTTTCTTCTCCTGCAGCTCCTTAGAGAAGCCTGCAAGCACCCCCATTTGGAATTCACTCGATTCTAGTTCTATTATTGGTATCTTGCGTTCAAGAGCTTTCTGAAGAAAATACAGGTCAACTCCGTCTTCTGTGTTGTAGCCAGCCTTTATTGCCATATTTAAAATAGTCATTTCTACTTTCCAAGGCTTAAACGTATCATATGCGTTAGGCTTTAAACCGTTCTTCATCAAAAAGTCTTCTACTTTCGCATATGTTTCTTTGGATACATGTTCCTTTAGTGTAGTGCCATCCTTATACGTCATCATATCCACAACCATCTTCTGCTGCTCTTCATCAGGCACTTTGGTAACATCAACTTCAACACCCAAATAATCTGCTTCTGCAAAAGCTTTCTCATATTTTGAATGCAGGGGGTAGAAGTTGTCGTCCGTAACATGTACCGATCCTACGAGATATACCGTAGTCTCGTTATGCTTCACTTCCCACATGAAGCCACGAGCGCCTTCTTGGGCGATAATAGGCGCGTTTGATGCATATTCGATTTCTTGGTTATTTACCTTCAATACCGATTTCTGTGGAGAATCCATAGTACAGGCCCCTAATGCGAGCATACCTACAGAAAGAATAAGCGATAAGAGCGTTCTTCTCCAATTTTTCATATCGAATCACCCCTTATAATATGTTAATGAAAGTTAAAATAAGGATTTCAATAGTTAGAGTATACTGTATTTACATGCACACCTCCTAACTGGTAGAATCAAGAATTATATGAAAATTTCATTCATAGGGTAGACCCTTCTCTGTGAATTGTGTTATGGTCCATTTCTCTTACATCCATAGTCTGATTCCAATCGGCAAGGGGCGGCAGCCCATCATCGTTAATACGACGTTATTTGATGTTAACGCCATTTTTGAATATGCAAAAAAAGCGCTTGAAATGGTCATTTGCATTTCAAGCGCTAATAAAATTGTAAATATGCGAATATTCAAAACGTTTTAAAAGACATCACGGCTGCACTCCATACCGCTCCAGCACCCGGTAAATCGCATCCGTGCCGAACCCGATCGCTTCAACGGGAATGCGTTCATCCGCCGCATGAATCAGTTTGGTAAACTGCATGTCCTTGGGCAGCGGCATTGGCAGGAAACCGTAGGTTTGGATGCCGAGCCTCGCAAACAATCTTCCGTCCGTTCCTCCGGGCAGCAGCATCGGCACCGGAACGGCCTCCTTATCCGCTTCTTTCAGCACATCGGACAGCAAACTGAACATCCCCATGTCGGGAGCTGCGGCGCATGGGTCATGGCGCAGCACTTCCAGCCTGATCGAATCATTAATCGCGAATCGGCGTAGCTCGTCCATAAATTGCTGTGGAGTGACGCCCGGCAGCGTTCGGCCGTCCAGCTCAACCGTAATTTCGCTTGGATGAACGTTGATTTTCTCGCCGCCGCGAACGACGGTCGCGCTGACCGTATTACGCAGAAGCGGGGCGAACGTCCCTCCCTTTTCCCCCAGCAGCTTCAGGATGAGGCCGCCCAGCCGGGGACGCAGCAGCCCTCTCAGCAGCAGCGCCGGCAGCAGCGGCAGTGCGGCGGCCATGCCTTCAATCATCAACCGGGCCGCCGGTGTCGCACGTATCGGCAGCTTATTCCTGTTAAGCGATTGAAGCATGTTCCCCAATTGCGCCATGCAATCGGCTCCCGGCTTGCCCATGGAGCCGTGGCCTCCGTCTCCTCGAATCGTCGCTTTGAGCCAACATAGCTGCTTCTCCGCCACCATAATCGGATAAAAGGTTTTCCCCAGCGCATGAAACGCGAAGCCGCCAAATTCGCCGAGCGCATACTTTACGCCCGCAAAATAATCGGCATGCCGCTCTACCAGGAAGGAAGCCCCGTATTCGCCCCCTGCTTCCTCGTCGCTGACAATCGCCAGAATGAGATCGCCCCGCAGCGGCAGCTTGCGGACATGCGCGCGGAGGAAAGCCGATACGAGCATCGCCACGCCGCCTTTCATATCAAGAGCGCCCCGCCCCCAGACGAAGCCGCCCTCGATGTCGCCCCCGAACGGGTCGCGGCTCCAGGCTTGCATGTCGACGCCAACGACGTCGACATGCCCGTACAGCAGCAGCGGCGGTGCCTCCCCGCTGCCCTTCATCCTGGCCAGCAGATTGGGACGGGCCGGATCAAGCGCGTAGGTCCGCGTCTCAATGCCCGCATCCTCAAGTAGTTGCTGGATATACATAACGCATGCGGCTTCCTCGCCCGGCGGATTTGTTGTATTGAAGCGGATCAATGCCTGCAAAATCTCCACGGGAGACGGCAGCTCCGCTGGGCGCCGGGCTCCATCCTGTTCAAACTCGTCATTGGCCAGCCGGATACCCATGTCCCCGCTCCTTCCTATAAGAGGTTGTTCAAAAAGTCCGCTTTTGATAAGAAAACCAATCGAGGCAAATTCAAGGCTGAGCGACCGCGATTCAGAGGTAGGTTTTCTTGCGATATAGAATTTCATCAACTCCGTTGATAACTTATAAATCCTATATCTAACACGATGTAACACTGAAAACATATTCGACATCGAATCTTGAATTTAGCCGGGCCTAAGCAGATGCTTCCGAAGTCATGTTTCCTCCGGAAACATCTCAGGTGCTCACGTACCCACTACAAGTAAATGCTTACGAGGTCGTTTTCTACGAAAACGTATAGCTCCGCTCCTCTGACCCTAGCTTCATCCAACTGAAGCGTTTTGAAAAAACGCACATCGGAAGCATAAGCTTCGGTGCTGAAAACCGACCTTTTTGAACACGCACTATAATAGACTGCCCGCATATGATCGGTCGGCAGCAGAAACGCCTGGCAAGCTGCGCAGGCCGAACTCATCCTGCAGTCTTGCGAGCCGCCGCTTCTGCTCTTCGGCGGACGTGCCTTTGGTGCGAAACACCGATTCCAGCATCGCCAGCGCTTGCCGAACATGCGCCTTCGCCACTTGCTCTCCCGTCTCCCGCAGCCGCTCGACCAACTGCTGCACGCCGCGGTAAGGCGAAGCGACGCCTTGTTCATATTCGGCCGCGTTCCAGTTGCGGTTGCGGACGCAAGTGGCGATAGCCAGACAACGATTCAGCAGTTCAATCGAATAAGCGTCCGTTTGCCGGCTTGCGGCAACCAGATGCGCCTCATCCTCCTTGTCGTCAAAAGCGAATACGCGCAGTCCGTCTGATGGAGCCAGCCGTTTCAATACATTGCCCGGACCCAGTTCCACGGCAGCGGCAACGCCAATGCTCTTCTGAAATGTAAGGACCTCCGGCCAATTGACGGGGTCCGTCAATCCCCTTGCCAGCATACCCGCGATCTCCGCCGTATTCCCGTAAGGTAGACCCGTCAAGGAGGAAACTACGGGAAAATCCATTTCTCCAAACGAGACGCGGCCCAGCACTTCGGCAAATTGCGCCGCCGCCGGCGCCATCAACGGGCTATGGAACGGCGCGCTTACCTGCAGCGGAATGACTGTGGCCCCATGGGCTGACAGTCTTTCGGACGCTTCATGGACGGCCTCTTTGTGTCCCGAAATCACCGTTTGCCGCTCTGAATTCATATTCGATACCACAACAATACGGCTTCCGTCCGCGAAGCCTGTGCTGGTTTCCAAGCATACTTTGGCGACATCATCAGGACTCGGCCCGTTCACGGCGGCCATTGCGCCGATCCCCGCAGCGGCGGCCCCTTGCATCAACTCGCCACGGCGGCGTACGAGCCTGAGCGCATCCGGGAACGTTATGGCCCCCGCGCAGGTTAAAGCGGTAATCTCGCCCAGGCTGTGGCCGGCGGCCATCGCAGGTAGGTATCCCCATTCCCGGCTGTAGACGCGGTACATCGCCACGCCAAGCGCAAGAATGGCGGGCTGGGAATTGTCCGTCCGCGTCAGCTCCGTCATCGGTCCCTCATACATCAGGTTGTCAAGGCGCATGCCCAGCGCTTCGTTAGCTTCCTCCATCGTCGCTTTGACAACCGCATGCCGCTCGCTCAGCGCTTTTCCCATTCCGACGCGCTGCGAGCCCTGACCGGGAAACCATATCGCATGTTTGTTCAGCATTTACCATCACGCTCCTCAGGGTCAGATCGGGGCAGGCGCCTCGGTCAGCTTTTTGTTAATCACCGCTACAACATCTCGTTCCCGCTCATGCAGGAAAAAATGTCCGCCTTCAAACAGCATCAGCTCGCAGCCTCCCGTCGCATAACGCTCCCATTCACCTAGCGGACCTTTGACGTAGCCGTCATCTTTGCCGCTCAAGATGGCGAGCCGGAGCGGCAGCGGCGGCCGCATCCGATGCTCGTACTCGCCGACAAGCTTGAAGTCGGCTCTTAGGATCGGCATAAACATATCCAGCAGCTCCTGATGCCGGAACAGCTCGCCCGGCATGCCGCCGAGCCGTTTCAGTTCCTCGAGAAACTCATCATCCGGAAGCATATGGGTCCGGCGAGCCTCTTCCCACTCGCAATGCGGCGCCCCTCTGCCGGAGAGGAAGACTGCCCTAGGCAGCGGGAATCCTTCCTGCCGCAGCGCATGCAGCACTTCATACCCAAGCAGGCTGCCCATGCTGTGGCCGAATAAAGCATATGAATCGGAGCCAAGCGCCGTCTCCAGCACCAGCGGCAGCAAATCCCTCACGGCTTCTGCCACGTCCGCATAGAACGGCTCGCCCATGCGACTTCCTCTGCCCGCCAGTTCAGCCGGCACCAGTGACACGCTAGGATGCAGCCGGTTCGTCCAGCGCTTATACACTTGTGCGGAGCCTCCTGCATATGGCAAACAAATTAATGATATCGTCATAACGCCCGCCTCCCGGGTAACATGTTGACGCAAGCGGCCTTTACACGCCGGCGACCAGCGTGGTCCAGAACGCCTTTTCCTTTGCGAACAAATCGTCCGCTAGTGCCAGCTCTCTGCCGCGTTCGAAGTCTCCCGTCACAAAGCGGTCCTTCACCTGATCCCATCCATCCCTCACTGCGCCAAGCTGACTAGACAGCGACTCATATAGCGCTTCGCCGATCAGACTTTTCTCCCGCATGGAGCGGAGCAGGGACATGTTGGCGATATGACGGTTGCAAATGATGTTGACGCCGACAAGGCCATAGGTCAAATGAGCTTGCTTCTTCTCCGGTTCGGTATCTACATTCCACATGCCCTCTATTGAGAACTCGCCAAGCTCCCTCGCCAGCCGATCTGCATTTTCCACCACTTCAGCCAGCTTCAACTCGTAGGGCTGAACCTTTTCCTGAAGGTTGTATACGTAGAAGGCAGGCCCCGAATAGTTCGGATTCACGTTGTATTCCGAGTTGCCGTACGCCTTGAGCAGCCTTTCCTCCGGAACCTCGTGCTCCTCGTAGCCCGCAAGCGTATCGTCAATGACGTAGAAAGTACCTCGCTCCTTGTCGTATCCGTTAAACAGCGAATAATGATACCAATGGAACTTTTTCCAGGCCATGCTGCCCGGCAGCCAGTCATATAGATCGACGTTTACGCTCAAATTGCGTCCGCCTTTCAATATCGTTCTGATTTCCTCCAGCACCGTCTCCTTGCTGCGGAAATGACCGGGCTCGATATAGAGAATTACCTGCGACAGCGGGAATCTAGCCGGATCGTCCAAATAATACAGTGTGTCAATTGTCGGATAGCGGAAGTCCTTATCCGTTGCCGCCTCCCAAGGATAGTAACGGTAAATGTTCAAATATGCCGCATCCCTGTAGCTGGGCTCCACCGACACCGCAATAGAAAACGCCTGGTTCAGCATGCAGTTCATCCAAAACTCGTTAAACGGTTTCCTTTCCATCGACAGCTTCATCGTTCGCCGCCTCCTTAGGCTCAGAATGTTGGTTCAATCAAGCTTGCTTGCCGCAAGCACAGCACTGATTTTTTTCATTGCTCCGTCTTCGACCAGCGCGCGTAGGATCGCCGTATAATCATCCGCCAGCACCCGGGCGGTCTCTTCGCGGAAAAGACTTCTTGCATATTCCAGCGCAAAGCGGAGCCTGCCGTCCTGCTCCGACGCTTCAAGTGTTAAATCGAATTTGCTGACACCCGGATCGAACTCCTTGGGGTCGAATTCAATGCCGCCCGAACGGTAAGCGACGCGATCGATATTTTGCAAAATAAACATCGTGTCGAATAGCGGATTGCGGCTGCGGTCCTGTTCGATTCCCAGCTTTTGCACCAAATCCTCGAACGGATAATTCTGGTGCTCCAGCGCCCGCAGCACATCCTCATGTAGCTCGGACAAATAATCGCCAACGGTCCGGTACGATTCCGGGAAGCTACGAATCGCGACCGTATTGACGAACATCCCGATCAACCCTTCCAGCCCCGCATGATTGCGGCCCGCTACCGGCGTGCCGATAATGATATCCTCCTCACCGCTCCATTTGCTCAGAAGCATCGAATAAACCCCGAGCAGCACCGTATACAACGTCGTACTACGCTCGCGCGCAAACGCCTTGATCTTGAGCGTCAGCTCCTCATCCAGTATGAAGTTGATCAGACCGCCCTCGAAGTTTTGCAGTTCCGGCCTTGGCGAGGCCGTCTTGAGCTCAAGCGTCGGCAGCTCCCCTTCGAACGCCTCCAGCCAGTAGCGCTCATGTCCCATATAGGCCTCGCTGCCGATTTGTTCTTCTTGCCATACCGTGTAATCCCGGTACTGGATATCCAGCTCCGGCAGCTCGCCGCCGCCGTACAAAGTGGTCAGTTCCTGCAGCAGGACGCTGACGGAGACGCCGTCGGTAATAATATGATGAAAGTCCAGCAGCAGCAGATGGCGCTCCTCGCCAAGTGGAATTAATCCGGCCCGGAACAGCGGGAGACGGCCGAGATCAAACGGACGGATAAAGCGCTCCATCAACGTACTGATGCCGCCGAACAATCCTTCGTCTCCGCCTTCCGCGAGCAGCTTGCCCGCCGCCATTCTCAGCCTGGCGCCCTGCTCCAGCGTAAATACCGGCTTCGCATGCACGCGCTGGCGGAACTCGTCCTCCTCGTGATGGAACGTCGTTCTGAGCGATTCATGGCGGCGCATTATCGCAAGGAAAGCTTCCTCCAGCCGCTCCACATCGAGCTTGCCTTGCATATGCACGGCGAACGGCACATGGTACATCGTTGCTTCGCCCGAGATCAGCCCCATCATAAATTGGCGGCGCTGCGGCCTTGACATCGGGTAATGCTCGCGCTCCGGCTGTTTCGGAATGCGCACGGCCGCCACGGTTCCACTAGTGTCCAGATGAGCTGCTAAACTTTCAAGCGTAGGATTCATAAAAATATCGCGCAACGGCATTTGGATGCCAAAGCGTTCCGCAATGCGGCTGACCATGCCTGCCGCCTTCAAGGAATGGCCACCGAGCTCGAAAAAGCTGTCCTTGGCGCTGATTGCATCCGTACCGAGCAGCTCCTTCCAAATCTCCGCCAGCTTGCGCTCGGTATCCGTCGACAGCGGAACAAGCTCGCGTATGCCAGCGTCGGCCGGTCCCGGCTTCGGCAGCGCCCTTCTGTCGATTTTGCCCGTTGGCGTAAGCGGAATCGCATCCAGAACGACCATGAAGGCCGGAACCATATAAGAAGGCAGCTTGTCCCCGAGATATTCGCGCAGCTGCCCGGTCAACCGGTCGGATGGCGCGGCGCCGTCCGGTTCCGCATCCGCTGCCGGGGCGTTCTGCATGACGACATACGCACAAAGCGCATATTCCCCATCCTCTTCCTGAAACGCGGTGACGACCGTTTCCTTCACCTGCTCATGGCGAAGCAGCAACTGCTCAATTTCACCGATTTCAATCCGGTGCCCCCTGATTTTCACCTGTAAATCGCGGCGTCCCGCATAGGCAAACTCTCCATTTTCAAGCCTGCGCCCAAGGTCGCCCGTGCGATACATGCGTTCGCCCGGCGCATACGGATTCGGCACAAAAGCGACATCCCATTCGGGATGGCTGAGATACCCGCGCCCGACGCCCGGCCCGCCGATGCAAATTTCGCCCGTCACGCCTGTCGGTTGCAGCTTCAGTCCTTCGTCAAGCACCATCATGACGGAACCTTCGATCGGCGTGCCGATCGAAATGTCCTCGCCTTCGGTCACTTCCCGGATTGAGGTCCACACCGTCGTCTCCGTCGGACCGTACAAATTAAACAATCTGCCTCCGGTAGCGGCGCGCAGCCTGCCGAGCACATCGACCGTCAGCGGCTCCGCCCCGATCATCAATATGCGCAGCTTTTGCAAACCGTCCGTTTCGCCTCGCTGATTCATCCACCATTTGAAGCGCGACGGCGTAATTTGCAGCACATCGACGCTGTGCGTGTCGATCAGGCCTTGCAGCAAGGCGGCGTCCCCCCGTTCCTCTTCATTGGCCAATACAATCCGCAACCCCATTGTGAGCGGAAGCAGATTTTCAACGACAAAAATATCAAAGGAGGCCGATGCCATCGCCAGGATGCTCTGGCCCTTCTCAAATGGAATCCGGTTTCTGAAGCCGCTGATGAAATGCGCCAGCCCGCGATGCTCAATCATCACGCCTTTGGGACGCCCGGTCGAGCCCGACGTATATAGCACATACGCCAAATGGTCCGGCTTATGGACACACTCCGGATTGCCTCTGTCCGCCGCATGCAGCTCCGGATCGTCCAGATACATTTCGGCAACGGCTCTCGTTACGACTCCCGCATATGCTTTTTCCGTCAGCAGAAGCACTTCTCCGCAATCCTCAAGCATCCAGTCGATCCTCTCTTTCGGGTAAGCCGGATCAATAGCGACATATGCGCCTCCGGCTTTCAAAACACCCAAAATGGCGACAAGCAGCAGCGGGCTGCGGGACGCCATCAGCGCGACAATGCGCTCAGGCCCCACACCCTTCGCCCGCAAGGAATGGGCAAGCCGATTCGCGCGTTCGTTCAGCTCGGCGTACGTCACCGTCTCCGTGCCGAATTGAATCGCCGCCGCATCCGGCGTACGCGCCGCCTGGCGTTCCACTTCCTGCACAAACCCCGTCCATTCCACCGTTGCTTGCGTTGAAGCCGCTCCCGCGTCTTCTTGCCGGTCCGTCATGCCTCTCTCAGCTCGAATTTCCATCCTACCACTGCCCCCCTCTCTACTCGCGGCCTGTACCGGCATGCCTCCTCCGGCCAACTGAGCCAGCAATTGCTCCCGCTCCCTTTCACTCATCAGCTCAAGCTCGCCGACCGTGCGACCCTGCGATCTGCACATCTCCCGCACGAGTACGGTATAGCTTTCCGCCATGCGGCGCGAGGTTTCCTCATGAAACAAATCCGTTGCGTATTCCAGTTGAAGCTCGATTTCCGCTTCCCGCTCCACCGCTTCCAGAGTCAGGTCGAACTTGCTTGTTCCCGCCTCAAACGGCATTTCGCCAAAGACGAGGCCGCCGGCTTCCATCACCGCCCGGTCCATATTTTGCAAGACAAACATGGCGTCAAACAGAGGATTGCGGCTTCTGTCCCTATCTGCCTTCAGCCCTTCGACGAGCTCCTCGAAAGGATACGTCTGGTGCGAAAGCGCCTCTACGACATGGTTATGCAGCTCCGCCATATAGGCCCGTACCGTCTTGTCTCTTTCCGGCCTTGTCCGCAGCGCCAGCGTGTTGACAAACATGCCGATCATGCCATGCGTATCGGCATGCTCTCTGCCGGCGGCGGGGGTGCCCACAATCACTTCGGCCTGCCCGCTGTATTTGGCCAGCATCGCGGCAAAAGCGCCCAGCAGCACCGTATACAGCGTCGTCTTCGCTTCCCGCGCCAGCTTTCGCGCCTCCGCCGTTGTCCCCGCGTCCAGCCGGAACGAATGGCGGCGGCCCCTATAGCTCGGCAGAGACGGCCGCGGCCGATCGGTTGGCAGCTCCAGCACAGAACGCTTGCCTTCAAAGACTTCCATCCAGTACTGCTCATGCTCCGCATAAGCGGCATTTGCAAATTTGGCTTCCTGCCACACCGCATAATCGCTGTATTGCACGCGCAGCTCCGGCAGCGACTGTCCGGCATACAGCTGCGAAAGCTCATTCACCAGCAAACCGGAGGATACGCCGTCCGTAATAATGTGATGAACATCCAGCAGCAGCAGGTGATCTTCCTCATTCAGCCGCAGCAGCCCCGCCCGCAGCAGCGGCAGCTTGTCCAGATGAAACGGCCGCTGGAAGACTTCCATCAGCCTCGTCACCTCGGCGCTGTCCGGCGGCGCTTCGTCCCCGGTCAACGCTGCTGGGTTCAGCTCTTCCAGCTTGAACGCATACGGCGGATGAACCCTTTGCCTGAACTCATCCTTTGTCATTTGGAAGGTCGTCCGCAAGTTTTCGTGGCGACCGATCAGCGCCGTAAATGCGTCTTCCAGCCGCGCCACATCCAGCCTGCCCTGCAAGCGGAGCGCAAACGGCACATGATACATGGTGGCGTCTCCGGCCAGCATCTGCATCATATATTGGCGGCGCTGGGCGCGCGACATCGGGTACCACTCGCGGCGCTCCGCCTTCGGGATCGGATCAGCCGCCGCAGCAGTGCCGTCCCGCTTCTTCAGCCAGGCGGCCATTTCCGCAATGGAGGTAAGCTCGAATATCAGGCTGAGCGGAACCAGGGCGCCCGTCGCCTGCTGCAGCTTGCCCGCCAACACGGCAGCCTTCAAGGAGTGGCCGCCAAGCTCGAAAAAGTCGTCGTGAATACCGATTGGCCCAGACGTATCGCCCAGCACTTCCTTCCAAATGGCTGCGACACGCTCTTCCATCTCGTCTCGCGGCAGCTCCGGCTCTCCACGCTCCCGAAGCCCAAATTCCAGCTCCGGCAAGGCACGCCGATCCACTTTCCCGTTCGGCGTCAGTGGTATCGCGTCAATCGCCGCGATATAGGCCGGAATCATCGCCTCCGGCAGCTTGTCTTTCAGTCTTCTTCGCCATTCCCGCGAAGGGAGCTTGTCCGAAGCGACCACATACGCGCATAGCTCCTTATCTCCGCTTGCTTGCTCGCGGATGACCACAACCGCATCCTCCACCTCCGGAAGGGAAATTAATTGCGAGCGAACCTCGTTCATTTCAATCCGCACGCCTCTAATTTTCACCTGTTGGTCGGCCCGGTCTACATACATCGCATTGCCGTCCAGCAGCCACTTGGCGATATCGCCGGTGCGATACATGAAGCGGCCCTCCCGGTACGGATGCGGCAAAAAGCGCTCGGCTGTCATATCTGGCTTGTTCACATAACCGTCGGCAAGGCCGCTGCCGGCAATATACAGCTCCCCGGCTGCGCCGAGGGGAGAAAGCTGGCCGCCATAGCCGAATATATAAATTTCGACATTGTGCATCGGCCCGCCAATCGGCACATAGCCGCCCCGATAAGCGCCCGGCTTGTATGCGTACATATTGGAGCAAACCGTCGCCTCCGTCGGGCCGTATCCGTTAATAATCCGAATCTCGGGATTAAGCTTCGTATACAGTTCCAGCGTTTCGTCTTTAATCGGCTCTACCCCAACGAGCATTTTGTCTAGTGTAATCACGGAAGCCGATTGCTCAAGCAGCCGCGCAACCTCTTTCAGCAAAGACGGCGGCAAATAAGCGAATGTAATCCGCTCTTCCGCAATCACCTCGGCAATTCGCCGCGGATCAAGCAATTTCGGCTCCGGGTAAAGCACCGTGCAAGCCCCGAACATAAGCGGCATAAACAGCTCCGCTACGCTGACGTCAAACGAAATATTGGTCAGGCTTAGGCATCTGTCTCTCTCGCCGTATTGCTCCTCGAAAAACGTCCGGAGCGAATGTCCGAAATTGTAAAAGCTACGGTGCGGCACAATGACGCCCTTCGGCTGACCTGTAGAACCGGAGGTATAGATGACATACATCGGATCGGCGGCGTCCTGCGGCCTTGGGGCGACGGCATCGTCTCCACCGGAGAACAGCGTCTCATCCGCAATGTCCAGCACCTGCAAGGTGGCCGATACGACTGCCGCGGCTCCGGCATGTGCGCCGTCCGCGAATACCAGCTCCGCGCCGCTGTCCTCCAGCATATAGCAGATGCGCTCCCCGGGATAATGCGGATCTATAGGCATATAAGCGCCTCCGGTTTTCATAACGGCGAGCATAGCGGTCAGCATGGGGATGGAGCGCTCCGCCATGATGCCGACTACGCTGCCGCGTCCCACACCTTTGGCGCGCAAGGTTCGCGACAGCGCATCGGTGCGGTGATCCAGCTCCCGATAGGTCATGGATTCACCGCCGCAAGATACGGCCTGCAGGTCGGGAACGGCCGCGGCCTGTTCCTTGAAGCAATCATGCAGACAGCGCGGCGGCGGAAAATCCGCATCGCGTCTCCCCAGCGCCAGCATGTACAGGCGCTCCTCCTCCGTCAGCATCTCTGCTTCGCCGAGCGCGGCGTCGGGACGAAGCGTCACGCTGCGCAGCAGTTGCACATAATGCCGCATGAACCGCTCGACTGTCGCGCGGCGGAACAGATCCGTATTGTATTCCACGACGAGCCGCAATTTCGCGCCTTGCTCCACGGCCTGAATCATCAAATCGTATTTGGCCGTGCCATGCTCAAAGCGCTGGTGGCGATACGATAATCCTTCCGACGAAGCGTTTGGAATGCCTAGGTTTTGCATGATGAACATCGTGTCAAACAGTGGACTCCGGCTGGCGTCCCTTTTGTCCATCCATTGCGCGATTTCCTCGAATGGATAATCGGCGTGGGCGTAAGCCCCGGTCGCCATCTCTTTCACTTCGGACAAAAAGGCTTTGAACGGCTTGTCCGCGCGCGGATAAGCGCGCAGCGCCAGCGTGCCGGTGAACATGCCCGCGATCGCTTCCAGCTCGCGTCGGTTCCGTCCCGCAATCGGCGTGCCGACGGCAATGTCCTCGGCCCCTGTATAGTGGGCGAGGAAAGTGTAATATGCCGATAGCAGCACCATAAACGGAGTTGCGCCCGATTCGGCCGCCAGGCTGCGCACAGCTGTCATCAAACCGGCCTCGACATACACGTCGAACGTTTCGCCGCGATTGCTTTTGACGGGCGGACGCGGGGCATCGGTCGGAAGCGCAAGCAGCGGCCAGTCTCCCCGGCATTGCTCGCGCCAATACCGTTCGGCGTTCCCGGAGAGCGGACTGCTCTCCTGCCATACCGCATAATCCTTGTATTGCAGCGGCAGTGGCGGCAACGAACCGCCCTGATATAAAGTCATCAGGTCGGACAAAAGGATACCCGCCGACATGCCGTCGGATGCAATATGATGCATATCAAGAAACAGCATATGGCGCTCCGGCCCTAGCGTCAGCAAGGCTGCGCGGAGCAGCGGAGCCGTATCGAGCCTGAACGGCTGGTACAAGCTTTGCAACACACCGTCCGCTTCCGCTTCATCGACTTCCATGCGAATCAGGCGGAAAGGAATGGCGGCGTGAATGCGCTGCCTGATCTCTCCGTCGATGACGTGGAAGGTGGTGCGAAGCGTCTCGTGACGCTCCACGATGGCTTGCAGGGCGGCCTCCAGCCGGTCTGCATCCATAGCCCCGTCCAAGTGCAATAATTCGGGCAAATTGTAGCTGCGATCATCCGGCACCGCCTGCTGCTGCAAATACATGCGTTTCTGTGGCGATGAAACCGGATAATGCTCTTGCGGGGCCGCCTTTGGTATCGGCTCCAGTGTATCGCCAGACAAAGAGTCTGCCGCTTGGCCGGTTAATGGCCCGACATGCCCGCCGTCCGCTCTTGCTCCGTCACGGATGCCGGCCGTCGCTTGCCCATTAAGCCAGCCGTTCCCAACGTCCGCCCCTTGTCCATCGTGCTGAGCGTTCATTCTTTGCGCTGTCGCCTCGCCACTCTCCCTGATCCGTCGCTCGATCAAGGCCGTGAACGAAGGCAGATCCGCATGCCCCAGTAAATCCGCCGCCTGAATGCGGACGCCCGCAAGTTCGCTGAGTCGGTTTACAATTTTGAGCGCAATGATGGAATCTCCACCTAGCTCATAAAACCCGGCATCCGCAGGCAATTCGTTATAACCGAGTAGCTCTCCCCAAACATCCGCGACTTGTTGCTCCCATTCCAGACCAGAACGCCCCCCGGTTAACGCAACGCTGCGGCGGCGCTGACTTGTCATCCCGCCGCTCCGCTCCATCGCGGCTTGCCATCTGGCAAACGTCTCGTTCATTTCTTGCTCAAGCTCCTCGGGGATATCCCCAACCAGCGAATATCCGCTCCAGGCCGCAATTGGCGTATGAAGCGCCGCTCCGGCGCGCGCCTCCTCCACCCAGCAGCGGTGAGAATCGAACGGATACGTCGGAAGCGGTAGCCGATGGCGGCATTGTCCCCGATAGAATGCCTTCCAGTCGATCTCGTATCCGCCCACGTAACGTTGGCCCAGCTCCAGCGCTTCCATTTCACGTTCGTTTGGAACGGGTTGCTGCCGCATATTCCCGGCCGCAGCCGAATCTGCCGTCCCGAAGCGGACGTTCGGCAGCGCAAGGTCGGTAAGGCCGCTTTCGACTGCAGCATGCAAGGTCTGGGCAAGCTCTTCCCAGCTGCTTACCGCAATCGCCAAGCGATACCGATGGACTCCCCGGCCGACGACCAGGGTGTAGCAAAGGTCGGCCAGGCTGCGGCTCTCATCGCCGCGTTGCTGTAGAACCCAGTCCCGTATCAGCAGCACGAGCCGCTCCAGTGCCGTCATGCTGTGCGCGGACAAGCAGAACAGCTCCGCTCTGTCCGAAAGACTCGAAGGCATCCCGGCGGGAGCCTCCTCCAGCACAACATGGCAATTGGTCCCGCTCATACCGAACGCGCTTACTCCGCATCTTCTTGCTTCGCCGTCCGTCTGCCATGGCGTCAATTCGTCATTGACATAAACGGGCGAATCCACAAACGGAATGTTGCGGTTCGGCGAGCGGTAATGAAGCGTTGGCGGAAGCTGCTTGTGGACAAGCGACAGAATCGCCTTGAGCAGCCCTGCAATGCCGGCGGCATGATCGAGATGGCCGATATTTGTTTTCAGTGAGCCGATGGCGCAAAATTGCCGTTTATCGGTATATCTCCGGAAGGCGCGCGTCAGCCCGTCGATTTCGATCGGGTCGCCCAGCGAGGTTCCCGTGCCGTGCGCCTCCATATACGTAACCGTTTCGGGATCAATGTCCGCATCCTGCCAGGCGCGCGCAATGACGTCTTCCTGAGCGAGGGCGTTCGGGGCGGTAATGCCAACCGAGCTGCCATCCTGATTCATCGCGCTGCCTTTGATGACGGCATAAATATGGTCGCCGTCCTCCTGCGCGCGGGACAGCGGCTTCAGCAGCAGCGCGATCACGCCGTCGCCGATGCCCGTTCCGTCCGCCGAGTCGTCGAACGTTCTAGCCCGGTTGTCGCTTGACTCGATGCCAAGCCGTATGCCGCTATCCAGCGGCAGCACGTTAATTTTGACGCTGCCGGCAATCGCCGTCTCGCATTCGCCGCTGCGGATCGATTGGCATGCCAGATGGACCGCTACTAGCGAGGAGGAGCAGGCGGTGTCCACGCTGATCGCCGGTCCGCGCAAATTAAGCAAATACGAAATCCGGCTCGGTATCATGGAGCTCAGATTGCCGGGCGCCGCCATGGACAAGGCGTCCGGGTTCATTGCTTCGATGATTCGCTTGTAATCATGCAGTGCGTCCCCGTTATAGCCGATAAAGACGCCGGTGCGCGAACCATGCAGCGCATCTCCGCCGTACCCCGCATTCTCAAGTGCGCCCCAGGCCGTCTGCAGGAACAGGCGCTGCGCCGGACTTATGAGCGAGGCTTCCTTGGGCGAAAGCCGGAAAAAAGAATAGTCAAAACCTGAAATATCTTCGATATACGCCCCGTCAAAAAAGGAAACGGAGCCGTATTGCGCCTCCATGCGGCGCAAATACGGCTTTAATTCCTCCTTGCGGGAATCCGGAAACCCGCCTACCAGGTCCTTGCCGCTCCGCAAAAGCTCCCAGAAGGCTTCGTGCGATTCCGCGTGCGGCAGCTTGGCGGATATCCCAACAATCGCAATATCCTTGAGGGAAACATTGGAGACGGATCCCCCGCTCCGCCCCTTCCGCCCGGATGTGTCCTTTTTGGTATCCAGCAAATCCAGTTGAAACATGGCGCCCTTCCCTCCTAGATAGTAATAGAATCGCTGACGGCCTGTTCTTTTTTCACCCTTCCGCCCCTCCCGCGCAGCAGCAGCAACACATGCGCCGCGATGCCGAGTCCGCTGATCAGAGCTAATAATCCAAGCGTACCGGACTGCCAATCGCCCGCCCATTGCAGCACGATATACAAGGTACCTGTACTGCACACATGGGCCGCAAGCGCCCCCCAAAGCGAATGCGAGCCGGCGCGAACGGCGCCGTAAAGAATCGCGCCCAGCGCCGCAAATGCGCCAACCGACACATTCATAAATACCGCGCCGAACAATACGGCCTGAAGCAGAACCGTCCACAGAACCGAAAGACTTTGACTGAGCGTATGGAACAGCATTCCTCTGAACAGCCATTCCTCCAGCAAAGACCCCAGCAGCAAGCTGCCGAGCACAAAAACGATCAGGCTGCCACCGGCGACAAAAGCGACAAGATCAGAAATGGCCGGAAATGTCGCTTTTATCCACGGAAGACGGGTAAACACGGCGATAAACAAGCCAAGCCAGACGCCAGTCCCTGCAGACAGTAGCAACGATCTCCCGCGCGCAGGAACAAACCCCAAATCCTTCAGCGAAATTTTTTGCCAGCGCAGCAGCGGAAGATAGACGGCAAGTACGATAATATTGGATACAATCAGCACAATGCCGGAATTGCCTTTGATCCAGTCTTTCAGCCCGGGATCGCCGACCCAGTTGAAGAGCGCTTGATTGACAAGCATTACAATCGCCGCATAAATGACCAAATATAAGCCGGTATTTCCCGCTATTCGCAATCCCTTCACGTAGGCGTCACCGCCTCGGAAGACAGCGACGCGGAGATCGAAGAGCGATGCTTGACCGCAAGGAATATGCCAACCGCAATCATGGCGGCCGCCACAGCCATCACGACGGACATGACGGTGACGTCCGTCGTCTCCGGCCCGTAATGCCAAAGCAGGTACTGGCTGCCCTGACAGGCGACTTGCGCGGCAATCGGCGCCCAGATGGATTTAAACCAGACATACAAGAGCGCAAAAATAACTGCGCCGACAAAACCGTACAGCGACAACGGAATGTCTCCGAAAAAGAACAACGCCCCGTACAACACACCCTGAATCACAATTGCGATCCAAACTGGGAGAACGCGTCTGAACTCATTCATCAGAATGCCTCTGAACAACGTCTCCTTGTAAATATTTCCTAGAATCAGGAAAACCAGAAATACATACCATTCCGCACGGTTCAGGTAATCAAACAATTCGCGGAACTGGTACTTGTCCGATGCAATGGCGGGAAGCCGGGAGAAAGCGACCGTAAACAAGCCGGCTCCAAGCCCGATCCATAAAGCGATCGCCACCGATTTGACGCTCATCACGCGGAACTTAACCGCCTTAAACAGATTTTCTTTGAATATAAACCTCCAGGCCAGCAGCATGAGCGGCAAACCCACCATATCGTTCAAAATAATGACGGTTACCGTGTTCTGTTCAAACCACGTGCTTCTGGGGTACACATAATCGAAAAATAATGTCGTCACGGTAAAAAACCATGCAAAATACAGGCCGATAACAACAGCCACGCGAGCCAGCATCATTCCCCACGCCTTCATGCGGTCATCCCCCCTTTTGTGCTGCCGATGGCGCGTCAGCCGTCAGCGCTTGACCGGCGCGTGCGCCGATGCTGCCGTTGCCGGAGGTCCGCCAGACATAGACGGAACCTCCAATCAACGCAGCCAGACAGAACGCTGTAATGATATACAGAGAAACATCGCCCAGCTTATCAAACCATTCGTAGAACCCTATGTATTTAAATAGAAAGATTGTGCCCATGGCCGTATTCTGTACCAGAATAGGCGCCCACAGCGACCCGGTGCGTAAATACAGCGACCCGTAAATCAGGCCCGAACCGATGCTGATGACCGATAGTGCCGCGCTCGGCTGAAAGTAGGCGTAAGCCGCGGCTTGCAGCACCAAGGCCACATATACCGGCATAACCCTGCGAAGCTCGCTGAAAATAAGGCCCCTGAACAATATTTCTTCAAATGCCGGGCCGATCAAACCGGCGCCCAGAATGACGTACCAGATCGAATCCCCCTTGATCAGATCGTCGACCAGCGCGGGAATGGATGGAAATTGCTGCGCAATATCGTCAATGACGATAAGGCCGATGCTGAACAAGCTTCCGGCAAGACCCAGGCCAATCATCAGTAAGACGCGTGAGGCGCTCAGCCGTTTGAAGCCCGACGCGCGGAATATATTTTTTTCCGCATGGGGCCAGATCCATCCTTTGATACGAAAGATGAGCATGTACACAAGCGTAATCAGCGTGAACAGAACGACCATAAACATGGCCGGGTTGCGATCCAGAAACTTGGCGAAGGACAGCGTCACTTCGTAATTGTAAGTAGAGCGAAGCAGATAGAGCAGCGCATAAAAGACCCCGAGATAAAGCGCGATATTCCCTATCATGGTCAACACTTTTTTCACAGGAAAGCTCCTTTCTTTCTTCTGTCAGATATATCTTCAAGTCATACGCAGTCCGGCTTGGCCCATGCTACGCCCCCGAGTCGGCACTGTCGACTGCGGCGTGATATTGCTCGACCACGCTCGACAGCAGCTCCAGATAAGCGGAAGCCCAATCCAGCACCGCCTCCTTGCCGAGGCGCCGGGCGTCGTACGTCCATACCCCGCCAAGCTCTAGCCCTTCCGACCCGCTTGGTGCGGCAGCGCCATTTATATACAGCACAACATCGAATCGTTCCAATAGCGCCTCCCGCTCCTTGAACCCGTGCTGCGCTGCTCCTGCAAATAACGGGAACAAGGCAAATCCGGCTTCGGCTTGCGGCTGCTTTCTGATTTGCCGCGCGGTATAACATTCTCCCGCGCTCACCCGTTTGGCAGCATGCAGCAGCAGCGTATCGAAATCGCGCACCTCCGCAAAGTCAATTTCCTTCGGGGCAATCAGCCCGTTGTCCATCATTGCTGGAAGCACAAGCCGGTTGCTGCCGGACTCGCCGCGCCAGAAGTACAGATATACGGCATACGCCGCGGCTTCAACCGTCACCGAGCGGGATGCCGCAAGTTCCGCAAGCCCTTCCGCAACCGCCCGGTCCAGTTGGAACTGAACGCTGCCGATACGCTCCGCGGCATAGCCGCTACTGACGCAGTCGTCTGCCACCGGCAGACCGCTCCAGCTCCAGCTCGCGAGCTGGAAATTTCTCGACTCCAGATAAGCCGCAAGCGATGCGATCGTCGGATAGGTGAACAAATCCGTTACGCCGAGAGCGCCGGGATACAACTCCTCCAGTCGTTGATGCGCCCGCACCAGCAGCAACGATTCTCCCCCAACATCGAAGAAACGGTGATGGATGCCGAAGTCGTCCCTTTGCAGGATTTCGTGCCATACGGCGGCAATCGCCAGTTCGATATCGCTTGCCGCTTCGACAAACGGAGTACCGCTATCCGCCGCCAGCTCCGGCTCCGGCAGCGCCTTCCGGTCAATTTTGCCGTTTGGAGACAGGGGCATGGCTGGCAGTTCCACCACGGCCTGCGGAACCATATAATCCGGCAGGCGCAGCGCTGCAAAATCCCGCAGTTCCTGATGGTCCGCTGGTTCGGAACAAACGATGTACACGCATAAATATTCGCTTCCGCTTGCGGTATCCCGCTTCATGACCACCGCTTCTGAAACCGCCGGATGACCGAGCAGCACATGCTCGATTTCCCCGCATTCGATGCGCTGGCCCCTTAGTTTTACCTGATGGTCGATTCGGCCCAAATATTCGATCGTTCCGTCTGGCAGCCATCTGGCCAGGTCTCCTGTCCGATACATCAGACTGCCCGCCGCAAACGGATTATCGACGAATTTTTCTTCCGTCAAATCGGGCCGGCCGATATAACCCCGCGCCAGACCCGCGCCGGATATGCACAGTTCACCGGCAATGCCGACAGGCTGGAGCTTCATCGCTTCGCTCACGATATAAAGCGAGATGTTGTCGATCGGCTTGCCAATCGGCACCTGAATCGGAATATCTCCGTCAGAGCATTCGTAATAGGAAACGTCAACCGTCGCCTCGGTCGGGCCGTACAAGTTCACAAGCCTAGCATCGAACGGAACTCCGATCCGCTCGCGGAACCGCCGCACCTGATCCGCAGTCAGCGCTTCGCCGCTAGCGAACACATGCCTCAGGCTCTTCAGCCTGCCCTCGCCGCGCAGCAAACCGGGATGCTCCAGGAACAGGTGCAGCATGGATGGCACAAAATGCATCGTCGTTACGCCATGCCGCGCTATCGTATCCATCATAAGCGCGGGGTCCTTTTCGCCGCCCGGAGGCAGCAGGACCAGCTTGGCTCCCGCAAAGCTCCACCAGAACAGCTCCCAGACCGATACGTCGAAGGTAATCGGCGTTTTCTGCATAATGACTCCGCTTGCGTCCAGTCCGTATTGCTTCTGCATCCAGCCGATCCGGTTGACGACGGAATGATGCTCGATCATGACGCCTTTCGGCTGTCCGGTCGATCCTGAAGTATACAGCACATAAGCAAGCGAACGTGAATCATGCAGCTTCTCCACAGGGGAGTCGTCCCGCTCCTGCGCCAGCGCCTCATGAACGTCCATAAATGGCAGGAACGTCTCCAGCCCTTCCGGGGCTTTGCCCTTCGTCAAAACAAGCTTGGCTCCGGAATTGTCCAGCATGTAGCAGATTCGCTCCCGCGGCAAGCCCGGCGCAACAGGCACATAAGCTCCGCCCGCCTTTAGCACGCCAAAGATTGCAATCATCATCTCCAGGCTGCGATCCATCACGACGGCCACGCGCTCCTCGCGCTTGACGCCTTGCTTTCTGAGCGCCTGCGCCAGCCGGTTCGACCTCCGGTTCAATTCCGCATACGTCAATGCTCCGTCCTCCGCCGCAACCGCAACGGCCTGCGGCGTTTCCGCCGCTTGTCTTTCGAGGTAAACCTCTACCGTATCGCCGCTTGCATACGGCGCGGTCGTGCGATTGAACGCTTCGCTCTGCTTCTCCGCCGCCGCGGCGCCCTGCAGCCCGATCTCTCCGAGCGGCCGCTCCGGCTCGGCCAGAGCAAGGCCGACAATACGGAAATACCATTCCGTCATTCTGCGTATGCTGTCTTCTTTAAACAACGCCGTCGCATATTCGATCGTCAAGGCAGCGCCTTTTGCGCCCTGATCCGCAATCTCAAACGTCAAATCCAGCTTCGATACGCGATTGTCCGGCACTTGCACCTCGAATTGCAAGGCATCCGCCACGGCTTGTCCGGCCTCCATATGCTGCATGACAAACAACGTGTCAAACAGTGGATTGCGGCTCAGGTCGCGCGGCACATCCAGCATCGTCACCATATGCTCAAACGGGAGCAAGCCGTTGTCCAACGCCGCAAGCATAGTTTCTTTGAGTTGCTCGGCGAACGCTCTGAACGGCAGTTCGCCGGATGGCCTGCTGCGAATCGGCAGCGTATTGACAAACATGCCGACCAGAGACTCGGTTGCGGGATGGAAGCGGCCGGCAATCGGCGTGCCGACAACAAGATCGTCTTGCCCCGTTATCAGATGCAGCAACGTATGGTAGGCGGCAAGCCAGATATGGAATGGCGTAACGCCCCATTGCTCCGCCGCCGCTCCGATCCCTTCGGCAAGCTCCGCCCGAATCGGCAACGCAAGCTTTGCGCCTTCGAAGCTTTGTTCGGGCGGACGCGGATAATCGGTCGGCAGTTGCAGCACAGGTAGCGTACCCGCTAGTCGGAACGCCCAATATTGCTCTTGCTGCTCTCTCGCCTCCGAAGCCATCCACTCCTGCTGCCAAACGGCGGCATCCTTATAGTGAATTGGCAGCGGCTGCAAGGAGCCACCGCGATACAGTTGCTCGAAATCGCGCGCCATCACATTCATGGACACGCCATCGGCGATGATGTGGTGAATGTCCAGCAGCAGCGTATGCCGACTTTCGCCGTCCGTCGCGAGAAACGCCCGAATTAACGGAGCCTTTCGCAAATCGAACGGGCGGACGACCGCGCGCGTAAATGTATTCAAGTCCGCCGCATCCATCAAGGCATGCACGGCGAGTTCAAACGAAACCCGCTCATGGACACGCTGCACCGGCTTGCCGTCTGCCCAGTCAAAGCTGGTGCGCAGCGGTTCATGGCGGTCAATTAGCCCTTGAATTGCCTCGCGAAGCCTGTCCTGATCAAGCTTGCCCGTCAGGTTCAGAGCGAGCGGAAGATTGTAGGCCGTGCTGCCCTGATAAAGCTGCTGCAGCACAAACAGCCTGTTCTGCGCGAGCGACAACTGGTAGAACGGCCGGCTTGCCGCCCGGGCAATAACCGCGGCCGACTTGGGGGCCGCGTTGTCGATGCGGGCCGCCATTTCCCACAGCAGGGGAGCGTCGAATACATCCTTCATCGTAAACGCCGCTCCATAACGCTGCTCGATCAACCCCGCAAGCTGCGCAGCGCGCAAGGAATGGCCGCCCAATTGGAAGAAATGTGCTTCTCTCCCGATCGCTGTTCGATTGTCGGGCTCGCTGGAGGTCAGACCCAGCACCTCCCGCCAAAGCTCGCCCAGCCGCTGCTCCATCGGTGTAGCCGGCGCCTCTCCGCAAGCCGCCAGTTCAGCGAACCGGGGTTGCGGCAGGCGGCTGCGGTCGGTTTTGCCGCTCGGACTTAGCGGAAACGCTTCCATAGCAATAATATACGAAGGAATCATATACTCCGGCAGCAGTTCCTTAAGTGCGGCCAGAAGGCTCGCTTCCTCTGGCGCTTCCCCGTCCGCTGTCACGAGATTTGCGCAAAGCGCTGGCTCTCCCGCATGGTCCGTCACCACCGTCACCACGGCATCGCGAACTTCCGACTGCAAGAGCAGCGCGTGCTCGATCTCGCCGCATTCGATGCGTAGACCGCGCAGCTTGACCTGATGGTCAAAGCGTCCCAAATATTCAATATTGCCGTCCGGTAGCCACCTTGCGCGATCACCGGTACGGTACAGCTTCTCTCCTGCGGCAAACGGATTCGGAACAAAGCTTTGCTTCGTCAAATCCGGCCTGTTGCGATATCCGCGCGCAAGACCGGCACCCGCGATGCACAGCTCGCCGGACACGCCGATCGGCTGCGGTCTCATCCGCTCGTCCACAATGTAGAGCCGGATGTTATGGATTGGCTTGCCGATCGGAATCGTACCCGCCCCAGCGTCCGGGCAATCGTAATAGCTGACATCGACCGTCGCTTCCGTCGGGCCGTACAGATTAATAAGCCGGCATTGGCCGCCGCCGCGCTCCATCAGGCTATAAAAACCTGCGACATGCGCGGGCTTAAGCGCTTCGCCGCTCGCAAATACGTATCGCAGGGAACAAAGCTCGCCGCCTCTGCTGCTGTCCGCCGCATAGGGCAAAAAGACACCCAGCATGGACGGCACAAAATGCATAACCGTAACCGCCTGCTCCTCAATCGCGCGCAGCATGGAGGACGGCTCCTTCTCCCCGCCGGGCTCTAGCAAATAAAGCGAAGCGCCGGCAAAGCTCCACCAGAACAGCTCCCATATGGAAACGTCGAACGTAATCGGTGTTTTTTGCAAAATAACGTCGCGTTCATTCAGCGGATAATCCGTCTGCATCCAGTTCATCCGGTTGATCGCCGCGCGGTGCTCCACCATAACGCCTTTGGGTTTGCCGGTGGAGCCTGACGTATAAATGACATACGCCAAATGCTCGGGGTCTGCTTGAGGCGATAGGTCCGTTTCTTCTTCGCCCTTCGGCAGCTCCGATGCGGCAGCAGCCGCAAGCGCGTCCAGATCGAGCGTTTCTCCCTGGAAGGCCGGAAGCGTATGAATCCACTTGGCCCCCGCCAGGAGCAGCCTGGCCCCGCTATCCTCCAGAATGCCGCAGATCCGCTCGGGCGGATGCTCCGGGTCGATCGGCAAATAGGCCCCTCCCGCTTTGAGCACCGCCATGATCGCAATTATCATGGACAACGAGCGCTGAGCCGCAATCGGCACAATCGTTTCGACAGCAACCCCCTTGCCTCTTAGCACGGCAGCCATGCGTTCGGCGCGGTCATTTAACTCCCCGTACGTCAGCGAGCCTTCGGCCGACCGCACCGCCGTTCGATCCGGCCACCGCCGAGCGGACTCGGCGAACCATCCGTGAATCGTCTTCTCCACCGGGTACGGATGTCCCGTATCATTCCATGCCGCAAAGGCGGCTTCTTCGGCAGGCGTCGCCATTACGACGTCGCCACAGATCAGGTCAGGGCTGGCGGCCGTTTGCTCCAAAATGTAAAGCAGCCGCGCCGCCAACCGCTCCATCGTGCCTTTATGGAACAATCCCGTATTATACTCCAGCTCCGCCCGCAGACCGCCTTCGCCATCGCTGTACAGATCGAGCTTGAAATCCAGCTTGGATGTTCCGTGGCTGACGGGCAAAGGCTCCATGCTCCAGCCGTCGCCGCGCGCCGCCAGCTTCTCGTCTTCAAACTGGTTGTGAACGATCAGCATCGTATCGAACAGCGGATTGCGCGACGGGTCATGCGGATACCGGGCTGCTTCCATCATGTGCTCGAAGCTGACATCGCCATGCTCATATGCGGCAAGCAAACGCCCATGGGTCTCGCCGATAAACGCCAGGATCGGCAGCTCGTCCGCCACCCGCATCCGAATCGGCAGAAACTGGTTAAACATGCCGATCATCCGGGCTGTGTCCGGATGTGTCCGGCCTGCCGCCAAAGAACCAATTGCAAATTCCGACTGATGCGTCGTTCCCTTGAGCAACAGCGCGTAAGCCGCAAAAAGCAGGCTGTTCATGCTCGCTCCGGCGCTTGCGGCCGTCTCTTTCAGCCGTCCGGCGAGCGCCGCCGGAATGTGGAAGGTATACGTATCGCCCGCAAATGTCTGACGGTCGCTGCGCGGCCGATCCAGCGGCATATCGAGCGGCGCCGGCGGCTCTGCAAGCTGCTCCGTCCAAAATGCTCGGCTTGCTCTGGCCCGCTCCGAGCCGGACTGACGCTCCTGCCAAACGGCATAATCCTTGTAATGGAGAGCCGGCGACGCAAGTTCAGCGCCCTCGATCAAAGCGGTCAACTCCTCCAGCAGCAGCTTGACGGATATGCCGTCCGCCGCGATGTGGTGGATGTTGAGCAGTAGATAGGCCTCCGCTCCTTCCGATTCGGGCCGGCAATAACATGCGGCGAGCAGCGGCGCTGTGGCAAGCTCGAGCGGCCGGAAAAACTCGCTCAAGCATTCCGGCAGCGTCGTTCCCGCGAGCTCCGCCGTTTGAAGAACAAAATCGGCCGAATCGTGCACGATCTGGGCCGGAACGCCGTCGATCCAATGATAGGAGGTCCGCAGCGGCTCATGCCGTTCGATCAACTTCCGAAGCGCTGGCCCGATTCTGGTCTCATCCACCGCACCCGACAATTTAAGCGCAAGCGGAATATGGTAGGTTAGTCCGATATCAGCCATGCTTTCTGCCAAAAACATGCGCCGCTGCGGCGGGCTGAGCGGATAGGATTCGGCTTTTGGCGCGCCCACAACAGGTTCGTACTCTTCCTTGGTAGCCCTGTCGATCCAGGCCGCTTGCTCTCTGACCGTCGGAAGCTTGAAAATTTCCTGAAGCGGCATGCGCACCAGGCAATGCTTGTAGATTGCCGAGGTTAATGCGGCCGCCTTCAGGGAATGGCCGCCATGTTCAAAGAAGTGGTCAAGCGCGCCAACCTGCCCTGGATGAAGCACTTCTTGCCACAATCCTGCAACAATGATCTCCGTATCTGTGGCGGGCGCTTCATATGGGAGCGTACGCTCCGGCGCAGGCAGACGTTTTTTATCCACCTTGCCGTTAGCGTTCAGCGGCAGCTTCTCCAACTGCACAAACGCGGCGGGAATCATAAATGCCGGCAGCTTGCCTGTCAGTTGGCTCCGAACGCTTGCCTGCCCTTCGGTTTGCTTTGCAACGATATAAGCGCATAAATACGGCGCGCCGTCATTCTCGATCAGCGTCACAAACGCTTCCTTGACACCCGCGCAATCCAGCAGCCTACTTTCGATTTCCCCCAATTCAATCCGGTAACCCCGCAGCTTGACCTGGCTGTCGATCCGGTCCAGAAATTCCAAATTTCCGTCAGGCAAACGGCGCACCAGGTCGCCGGTTCTGTACACGGTCTCGCCTTCCCGGAACGGATGCGGCCGGAACTTCGAAGCGGTCTGCTCCGGCAAATTCACATAGCCGGATGCGACACCGTCGCCCGCAATCCACAGCTCACCCGGCACCCAGTCCGGCTGCAATCGGCCCTGCTCATTCAGCACCAGTGTCTCTGAACGCGCGATCGGCGCGCCGATCGGCACGGTGGCCGTTCCTTGCCCGTCCCATGTCTCCGTGATCGGATAACAGGTAGCGAACACCGTCGATTCCGTAGGGCCGTAGACATGCAGCAGCACGTCCGGTCCAAGCGCGCGGAGCGCTTTGCGAATATGCGGCACAGAAGCCCGCTCTCCGCCAAATAAAATATGACGCAGGATGCGCAGCGACTCCAGCCCATGATCGACCAGCGTATTGAATAGCGCCGTCGTCACAAAAAATATAGTAATGCCTCTGCCCTTAATCAGCTCGGTCAGCCGCATAACGTCGGCAACCTCTTCCTCGCCGACCAGCGTCAGCTTCGCCCCGTTCAGCAGCGCTCCGTACAAATCGAACGTTGAACCGTCAAAGGCGTAGTTGGAAAGCTGCAACAGTGCATCGTTTTCCGAAATACTTACATAATCGGTATGGACGGCAATCCGGGACACATTGCGATGCGTGGTCATAATCCCTTTCGGTTTGCCCGTCGAGCCGGATGTGTACATGATATAAGCGAGATCGTCCGCCGAGCCGTCGATGTCCAGATCATGGCCGGACTCGCCAGCCCAACTCGTATCAAGTCCATCCATGTCGACGACATCTATGCTGTCTCCAGCAAGCCGGGCGCCCATCTCCATCGTCGCAGCCGCAGCCACGATCACCCGCGCTTCCGTATCCTGCAGCATAAACAATATCCGCTCTTCGGGATATTGCGGGTCGATCGGCACATAGACTGCGCCCGCTTTCAGCACGGCCAATATCGCCGTAATCATATCGAGTGAACGCCGCAACAGCAGCGCCACCTTCGCCCCCGGCACGACGCCGCGACGCACAATCGCGCGCGCGAACCGGTTGGCACGTTCGTTCAGCTCGCTGTAAGTATACGCTCGCTCACCCATTTCAACGGCAATCTGCTGTGGTGTCTCCACCGCTTGCCGTTCAAACAGCCTGTGCAGCGACAGTTCCTGCGGCGGTGTGGCAAATGAACGGCTAAGCCAGAGCAGCCGTTCCCGCTCTTGCGCATCGACGGGATCAAGCTCGCCAAGCGCCGCATGCGGCTGCGCGGCGGCGGCCCGGGCCAACGCTACATAATGCTGGGCCAATTGCGCGGCTGCCCGCTCATCATACAAATCCAGCGCATACTCCAGTGTAAATGCGATACCAACGCCGGTATCCGCGCACTCCCAAGTCAGGTCGAACTTGGCCGATCCGCTGTCCATCGGTTGTGGCGTATAGACGACATCCTTGCTCCGCCATTCGGGCAGCTCCATATTTTGCAGCGTAAACACCGAATCGAACAGCGGATTCCGCCCGTATTCCCGTTTCACATTCGCCAGCTCGGCTATTTCTTCATAAGGCACATCCCCGTTGCCGATAGCCGCCAGGGCCTCCCCATGGACCTGCTTCAGCCATTGATCGAAGCGCAAGCCGCTTTGCCCGCGCAGGCGGATCGGAACCATGTTGACGAACATCCCGACTATGCTTTGCAGCTCAGGCCGCATCCGTCTCGCGGCTGCCGTGCCGACAACGATGTCGGATTCGCCCGTATATTTCGCCAGCAACGCATAATAGATCGACAGCAGGACGGTGTATAACGTTACGCCCTCGCGTCTAGCCAACGCCCGTAGCGATTCGGCAAGCACCGGCTCTAGCTCGAAACGCTCCATTGCCCCGTGATAACTTGGCGTCTGCGGTCTTGGACGGGGGGACGGAAGTGCTGGAGACGGCACGCCATCCCGAAAGATTTCGCGCCAATAAAGCTTCTGGCGCTCCAGCCAGCTGCTGCTTCGGCTCGCATCCTCCCACAGCGCCATATCCCCGCCATGAATGGACAACGGCTCCGGTGCGTTCCCCTCGTAAAACCTCATAAGATCGGACATCAAAATACCCATCGACGTTCCGTCCGTAATGATATGATGCATATCCAGCAGCAGCACGCTTGACTCGCGCTCCAGGAGAACAAGCTCCATACGCAGCAGCGGCGCTTGCTCTAGACAAAACGGCTGCAGGAAGCTGCGCTGCCGCAGCGCCAATTCTGACGCCGACCAGCCGCATCCGTCAACGACGGCAAGCGGCAGATCGACTGCCTGCTCGATGCGCTGCATCACATTGCCTTCTTCCATGTAAAAGGACGTCCGCAGCGCCGGATGTCGCTCTATCAACGCCCGCCATGCCATGCGGAATCGTTCGATATCGAGCGGGCCCTTCACCTGGACCGCAAACAACAGATGGTAGTTGAGCAGCCCCGGATTCAGATTTTCCAAAATGAACAGCCGCTTTTGCGCCGAAGTCGCCGGATAAACCGCCCGCTCCTCCACTTTGGCTACCAGCGGAGGAGTAGCGGCGGCAGTTCCTTCGCCCTCCTTCGCCTTTTGCTTCAGCAAAGAGGCCAAGGAACTCACCGTATCATGCAAAAACAGCTCGGTAAGCGTAAGCTCGACGCCAAACGCCTCTTGCAGCCTTGCGGCGGCATAAGCCGCCTTGAGCGAATTGCCTCCTTGCTCGAGAAAGCTGTCCTTCCGGCCTATGTAATCCTTTTTCAACACCTCGCGCCAGATGGACACGATCCGCTCTTCCGTCTCCGTGGCCGGCTCCAAGCCGACATCCCCGCGCAAGGCATCGCCGCCTTCCGCATCACAGCGCTCTACTGCGGCCGCCGCTTCCAGCTCCGTCAGCTCGGCAAGCGCTTCGGCAAACTCGCCTTCGCGCAGCGCTTCCGCCAATACGTAGCGTTGAATTTTGCCGGAGGTCGTTTTCGGAATTCGCCGAACGGGGACAACAAAAGCAACGTCCAGACCGGCCGATCCGTTCAGCAGCTTTTTCACCTTGTCCATCAGCGGTACAAATACGCTGGTCTTGCCGCGATGCTGAATAAAAACGGCGATCGCATCCCGTTTGGTCGTAGCATCCTGAACGGCGGCAATCGCCGTTTTCCCGATCTCTGCCCCTTTCAGGCCGCTGATTAGCGCCTCTAGGTCATGCGGATACACATTTTGCCCGTTGATGAAAATGACGTCCTTCATGCGGCCGGTTACATATAAACGCCCTTCCAGCAAGAAACCCAAATCTCCCGTGTTCAGCCAGCCGTCCGGGGAAATCGTTTGCTTGTTTACATCGGGCCGCTTATAGTAGCCGTTTGTAACGTTGCGGCCTCTAATATGAATCAAGCCTATGCTGCCGGCTGCCGAAGGGCTGTCCGCTTCGTCGCAAATACGCACCTCGCACTCTTGTACGGGGAAACCCAGCTCGACGATCTCGATTGCGGCATGATCCCCATGCGCGGCCATTCGTACAGGTTGTCCAACAGCGAGGGATTGACGCTCAAGCTTAATGGTATTCAGGTGATCTTCCGTCCCTGGGAACGTCACGGCCAGACTCGCTTCCGCAAGCCCGTAAACCGGGAAAATGCAGTTTCCCTTTAACCCGTACGGTTTCATCGCCTCCAGAAAATCGCGGCAATGGGCGGCCGATATCGGTTCGGCCCCGTTAAAAATCAGCCTGACGCAAGACAAATCCCATGCCGCCGCCCCTTCCGGCTTCCAATGCTGCAGAAAATGCACATAACCGAAATTCGGCGAAGAGAGGCATGTCACCCGATGCTTATGCGTAAGTTCCAGCCATTTCATCGGATGAAGCACAAACGTCGAGGTCGGCAAGTGCAACTGATTCATGCCGCAAAACAGCGGCGAAAAATGAAATCCGATGAGCCCCATATCATGCGTCAGCGGCAGCCAGCTTAGCGAAGAATCCCGCTCCGTCGACTGCGCCCCATGGATAATGGCTCGCATGTTCGACAGAAGATTGCTGTGCGTCAGCACGACCCCCTTAGGGTCTCCGGTAGAGCCCGATGTAAACTGGATGAATGCGGTGTCCGTCTCGGCTGCGTCATACGGTTCCGCCTCAGGCCGGCTTGCATCCGCAGCCGCCGCAAGCACCTCCGCAATCGGCACGCTGCCAGACTCGAGCTGGGCCAGCGCCTCCGCTTCTCCGTGCTTCAAAGCGTAGCCTTGAATTCCCGGCCAAAGCTCTTCATCGCAGAGCAATCTAAGCGCTTCCAACTGCTTGCATACCTGGATCAGCTTTTTGCGTCCTTCGTCCGTACGCGCCGCCGTCACAGGTACGGGTACAATGCCGCCGAGCACACAAGCCCAGAACAGAAGGATAAATCGTTCGTTATCTTCCGTCTGCAAGACGGCAAAGTCGCCTGGCCCAAGTCCCCGCTCGCGCAGCAGATGGAGCACCTTTCCGGCCAATGTAAGTAATTGGCCGTACGACAAGTAGCGCTCCTGACCGCCTTCGCAAAATAAAATTCCCGCATCGTTTTCCTTGCGCGCCAGCAATACGCTGGACAAATTACGGATGGTTCTCATAGTCGGCAGCCCTCCGTTCTGTGTTTTATCACACCGTCGTGGAATGGAGTTCTTGATAATCCTCCGTTACGATGCGATTATGCTCGTCCATAATGACAACATGCGGACGATACGTGCGGGCCATCGATTCCTCCATCATCGCGTAAGAAATAATAATGACGCGGTCGCCCGGCTGCACTAGTCTGGCAGCGGCGCCGTTCAAGCAAACCATACCCGAGCCTCTTGGGCCGGTTATGACATACGTCTCCAGCCTGGCTCCGTTATTTATATTGACAACTTGCACTTTTTCGTTCTCCAGGATGTTCGATGCATCCAAAATATCCTGATCGATGGTTATGCTTCCTACGTAATTCAAATTGGCCTCCGTCACGACAGCATGGTGAATTTTGGACTTATGCATCTCTCTAAACATGAATACACTCTCCTTGTGGGGTGGCTTGGAAAAATAAAACTTAGCTAACTTCTGATAACCCTCTTAATTTTCCAAATATTCTTTTTAAGGCACATCCAGAGACAAACAAACCGTTCTAAAAAAGAAACTCTGCGGCAACTCTTGCCAATGTGGCTGTTCGTACGGAACAAGCAAAATGTGTGGGATCAAGTTGAATAGGTAATTTCATGCGATTGTGAGGGGGCAAGTTGACTGGTAAGCTCATGCTTTTTGTGTGGAATCTTGCTGATAGCAAGCTCATGCTAATTAGGCAGGTTTATGCTATTGTGCGGGTTCCAGTAGATTGAAAATCCTTACAGTAGAAACAAAAAACGTGGCTTGTACATCGCAGCAGTTCATCATACAGGCAGTTCAGTGCTGCAAAGGGGGAAAATCGGCCCGTAACGAGGTGTAGCGGTAATGAATTAAAGTGTTGCAGCGAAAAATGTATAGGAAATTTCTTAAAACCTACCCTTATAGTAGTGCTAAACTTTCACTTGCGATAGGGAGATAATTTTACAATACAGGGGGAAATTCTTTTTTGCTTTTTTGATCAGCCCTACCAGAGATTAAGAGCCCTATGCAAAAAAAGCATTTCCGCTCTTGCTTGAAAACAGCAGCTTAACAAACAAAATCATATTAAAAATCGTAACTTTGTAACGAATGGATTGATGGCAATAGTGGAGCGCTTTTTTGCGGTCGTAACGGTTCAAATAGCTGAGTGTATAATTACTGATATTTATTTGAAATTCATTCGACTCGCGATCCACTATCAAAAACAAAGAACACGCTGAATGTGGCGTGTTCTTTGTTTTGGTGACATAGGTGGAATCGCCCCTCTGTCCTCGTTGCTAATCTCACAGATCGTTTCCTACATTTTTGAGCAATCTCCTAATAGCAGGCGTTTGCTCATATTCTTCTCGATCAAAATTTTGACCACCCGAAAATCGGCCTCAAAATCTTGCGAATCCAAAAAGCAGATACGGTCACTGTGGTCCATGAACTGCGCTTATTCTGGCTGTATTGATCGTTGATGATATAAGTACGAGTAGAAGTAGGATTCTTCAGCCCGAACTTTTCCCACATCGCTGGATCATTCGAACCTCCAAGCTTTACGAGCATATTCGCCGACTCTCTATTTATTTTAGCCGGAATTTGCTCGTAAGCTTGGATGATTTGCGCATGAAATTCGTCGATCGGATTGCGGTTAACAAGGCTCGTCAAATGGATGCCTTCGCGAATGTAAGAAACGTATGCCAGATGATCAGCCCAGAACTTGTCGATATAATAAAGCCGTACCCGCTGCTCCGAAGGGCTCATCGGCGTCTCGCCTTTCAAAATTCCGAGCCGCTCCTCGTATAGCATGCGCCTCTGTTCCTCCACCATATCCGAATAACAGTTCAGTTCCTTGTGGATATCGAAGTTTTGGCCCATAATAACGCGCTGAATATGCTCAAATTTGCTTCGGAGCAGCGGCTCTTCGAGAGCCTCATCCTGCCTAGGAGCGCGAATCGCTTTATTGATGCCGAACCTAAGCATCAACTCGTCCTCCAAGCTTACGAAAAATACGGAAGCTCCCGGGTCGCCTTGGCGGCCGGAACGCCCGCGCAGTTGGTCGTCGATCCGCACGCTTTCGTGCACATGCGTACCAATCACGTACAACCCGCCAAGCTTGGAGACAACTTCTGCGTGCGTGGGGTTGCCGCCGCCGAGCCGAATGTCGACGCCGCGTCCCGCCATATTCGTAGACACTGTCACGGCGCCGATTTCTCCCGCTTTGGCGATGAGCTCGGCTTCTTTTGCGTCATTTTTCGCATTCAGAACATGGCAAGTTACGCCGGCAACCGCTAGCGTCTTCGCCAGCATGTCAGACTCCTCGACGCTTGACGTACCAATGAGAATCGGACGTCCTGTCGCATGGACAGACGAGACTTCTTGCACGAGCGCCTTAAGTTTAGCTTCTTTATGGGTATAAATCCGGTTCGGATGGTCGATCCGTATGTTTGGCCGATTCGGCGGAATTTGCACGACCTGCAGCGCATAAATATCCTCGAATTCTATCGCCGAAGCTTGGGCGGTCGCCGTCATTCCGCAAATCTTCGGATATAGGCTAAGGAAGTGTTGAAGGGTGATCGTACCGAGAATTACCCCGCCGGCGAAGGGCTGCAGCTCTTCTTTGGCTGCAAGCGCGGCTTGCAGCCTGTCTGGCAAATGCTTGTTCTCCGCCACACGGCCGGTATATTCGTCGATCAGCTCGATTTTTTCGTCCCGGACGATGTAATCGACGTCTTTTTTCAATAACAATTCCGCATGCAGCGCGCAATTTAACGACATTAACAAATGACTATTATGGCTATCGTACAAATTGCCGCATCCCAGCAGCGATTCCGCTTTGGCTGAGCCCTCTTCATTTAAATAAACGTTCCGCTTGAACTCATCGAAGTCATAATCCTCATCTTTCCCGAGTTGCCTAGCCACTTCTGCGAAATGAATGCCGTCATTGCCGGAAGAGCCCGGCTCGCCGGCGATGACCAGCGGCACCCGCGCTTCGTCAAGGAGCAGTGAATCTGCTTCATCGACGATGACGTAATGGAAAGGACGATGCACGGTATCGGCTTCATTTAGCGCGATCGTGTCGCGCAAATAATCGAATCCCGCCTCTTTGGCCGTAACATAGGTTATATCCGCTGCGTAGGCTTCTCGTTTCTCGGACAAGCTCATGCCAGCTTGAACCGAGTTTACCGTTAACTTGAGGAAACGATAGATCGGGCCCATCCACTCGGCATCTCGATTTGCCAAATAGTCGTTAAAAGTCAGCACATGAACGCCTTCGCCGGTCAGCGCATTTAGATAAGCAGGCATAACAGCAGAGAGCGTTTTTCCTTCACCGGTATGCTGCTCGATCAAAAATCTCTCGTGCAGAGCGATGGCAGCCATGATCTGGACATCGTAAGGCTGTAATCCAAGCGTTCTCTTCGCTACCTCGCAGACTAACGCATAGGCATCGACAAGCAGCTCATCCAAAGGCGTACCCAATTTTGCTTCCTTTTTCAGCCGGAGAGATTCCGCTTGCAGCCGCTGATCGTCCCAAGCTTCCAAATTCCGTTTCCTGATGAGATCTGCCATGTCTCGATAGACTTTCAGCTTATGCCGGGTATCGCGGTCTTTGAATTCTCGTATCAACTTGACAGCTATATTCATCGGAATTTGATCCCTCCTAAGTTTCCTACTCGTCCTTTAAGCGTCGTTGATACAAAACAACAGATACAATCGTAAATACAACCGTCCATGCCAAAATAATGAGGAGGGGTTTTAATAACTCTCCCGTTGTAAAGCCTGTATTGCGTATATTTAGCAAATGCACAAGTTGAATGCTTGGAGTATAATCCAGCACTTTGAAAATCGGAAAATCACCAAATAGTAACGGTACAACTGGAGGCGCAGTAAATACCATCGCTGCGGGAATGATAGATAATGATGCTTCAAGTAACGTTTTGGAGAATAAACCACATATCGTCCCAACTGCGATGTATAGAATAATCGAAAGAATGATTGCTGCCACAAACGCCCATAGACTAGCTGGCTCATAGCCCAATATATACGTAGCAATAGCCAGAGCAACAGCAGACATCACAAAGACTAAAGTGCTTTTACCGATTAAAACATCCATGGTCGTGGCCGGAGTCATCATTAATGATCGTAAAGTGTTGCGCTCCTTTTCTTCCGCGATCAAGCATGCTTGTACTAAACACGTTAGCAACATAAACGAAATATTAAGAAGAAAACCGATAGCCCCAGGCAAAGACGGGCCTGCACTTCGAAAAAGAAATGCGAAGAGAATTGGAACAATCAGACTAAAGGAGACCGCATAATTGCGTGAAAACTCTTTGTAATCCTTCACAAATATTGCTCGAGCACGTTTCAATGAGATACTCATAGTAACTCACTTCCTGTCATTTTAATAAAGATATCACCTAGGCTTGGCTCTTTCGTTGCCAATCGATCAATTAACCCTCGTTTCATCCAATCGGCTATTTGATCAGCCGTTCCCTCAGTGATCGGTAGCTCGTAGGCTTTTCCATTGATTAAGTCAACACGAACTACGTTTTCCCGATGTTGTTTTTTTAGTTCCCTCGGTGAGCCGATGGTTTGGATTTGTCCCCGATACAAAATCGCTACACGATTACATAGCAATTCTGCCTCAGCCATATCATGCGTAGTTAAAAAAATCGTTGTCCCTTTCTCATTTAAGTAGCGTAAGCCTTTATAAATATGTGCTGAGTTTACTGGATCTAAAGCCGAAGTAGGCTCATCTAAAAATAATAACTCTGGCTCATGGATAATCGCGCAGGCCAACATGACACGCTGACGCATCCCTTTCGATAAGCGATTAACTTTCTTTTTGCGCTCTTCGCTTAAGTTAACAAACTGCAGCACCTTATCGATCGAAGATTTAGGAAGATCATATAACTTACGATACAGCTGTAGATTTTCCTCTATCGTTAATCTCTCATATAGACCACTGTTATCCGTCAGAATGCCAAAACGCATTTTCTGCGCAGATTGTTGCATCATCTCCGCTGGCTGGTTCATTACACTTGCCTGTCCATTTGTCGGATTTAATTGCGCAGTTAAAATCTTGATTAATGTCGTTTTTCCTGAACCACTCGGACCTAGAAAACCAAAAATTTCTCCTTTCGGAATTGAAAAAGACACATCTCCCAATGCATCCTTATCTCCAAATCTCTTTCGAATATGTTCTACTTGGATGACAGCCATTAACACCACTTCCCTAGAGTTGATGGCTTAAGTATATAAAGATTGCATGCTTCCAGCCATCAAAACCCGCTGAAATGTAGCTGTTATCGCCTGAATTGTACCACCCAATGCTTGATTGGTTCGACATTACCCCGGCAATTAAATGTTAAGCAGTGCTTTTAATTCTTGCAATTTTGAACGAGATAATGGAACAACGTCATCTTTGCCTATATTTAATCGCAAGCTGTAGCTATTCTTCGTCCATGTAATAATCTCTCTTACTTTTTGCAGATTAACGATGTAGGATCGATGACACCTAAAAAAACCGAAATTTAACAATCTCTGCTCGAGTTCGGTTAGCGTCAAAGCACAGTTATAATTTTCTCCACTCACATGAACAAGGATCGAACCATCTATACTTTCTATAAAATCGATTTCAGGCGGATTAAATAAAATCACTTTGTCATTTCTTTTTGTAGATATCTTCTGCAAGGTTATATTGGCCTCATCTTGTTTCTGTACTTCCTGCTTATCCTCTTCTGAGTCCCGAATATCCAATTGATGAAATCCGAATTCGTTCAATCGATAAATTGCATCACAGGAAATAATGGCATCCTCTAAATTCGAAGTTAAAATTAAAATCTCCTTTTCTTTCGAAAGGTCATCTAAAATCCGTTTAAAATGACGACGATCTTGCTCTTCCAAGTAAAAATAGGGTTCCTCCAGTACAAGTGTAGGCTGATGCGCAAAAAAGACACGCAGCAATGTCACATGCATCCTTTTCGATGAGCTTAGATCCTTGATTTTTACCTTCCGTTCTTCTTTTAAAGAAAAATAATCCATTAACGAAGCGACACGCTCATTCCTCTCCGTTACTTTGATTAGAAAAGTGATTAGTTCTTCCACCGTTAAACGCATATACTCGTTTTGTTGAGCTCGAAATATATAGTATTGGGAATGGTTCACTAATTGGTCGATTAATAACTGCTTACGCTTCAAGTCCGTTATAATGCCAATCGCTTGGTTCGATGTCATATTTAATTCGATCTTCGGTAAAAATAATTCCCCATCATAATACATTGGTTGAAATTGCATGCCGTCCTCCCGCTCTGTGCCTTTATAGGATATATATTACAATTATAATGTTGGGATACTTTTTTGTCAGTTTCTATTGAAAATTATAACAGCATGTATCAGTATATATTTTGACCATAGAATAGATATCAATAATGCATAGGCCTTTGAAAATACGATGAGAGGGGATTTTTCATGCTACAACGCATTCAAAACTTGGATCGGCTCATTCACTCGCGATAGAGCATAGACCGGAGACGTTACGCCAGTGTCAAAGTTGCTGGATCTGACATACCCTTCTACGTCATTTGTTCCTATGGCCGCAATAAAATCGGGTTCATGTCCGATGGTTTCCGCTGACAATTCAGAACCGAATGTTTCTCCGTTTTCATTCTTCTCGTAAACTGTCTGCGATTGTATTTCCGTAAGGGTATGATCGGAACTGTATCTTTTTCCGTTAATCATCTATACTCCCCAGAGACAGTGGATTCAGGAGCTCCGCATGCTGTCTGCGTCCTGAGACGGAGACGAAAACGAAAACCATTCTGACGTCCCTCACTCCTAGTCAGAGCAATAAGTTATCTTTTTATTAATGCCTGTTGATATACCGTTAGGTATACTTAGGCATCCTCCAACAAAAGCATTTATCAGTCAAAGAATACATACTCTCTCTGGATTTAGACACGCAGTAGTAAAAACATAGTTCGAACTGAAAGGGGCAAGAATGATGAAGCTGATCTATCAATTAGAGCATGTGAATAAAACGTACAAAAAAGGAAAGGTTGTCGCCAATCAAAACATTAGCTTCGACGTTCAACAAGGGGGAATTCTCGGTTTGCTCGGTCCGAATGGAGCAGGTAAATCCACGCTAATCAAGCAGATGGTAGGTCACCTTGCTCCCACCTCAGGTACGGTACGCTATAAAGGTACCAGCGTACAGACACAAACAAAGCGAGTTGCCCAGGAGGTCGCCTACTACTCACAAGAGCCTCACGCCCTGACCAGCTTAAAAACCTGGGAAGCTTTGTATTTTACAGGAAGATTGCGGGGGTTGACGAAGGGGGCCGCCGTAAAGCAAACAGAGGAATTATTGGAACGCTTTGGAATGCAGGACCTCCGTCATAAGCTGCTGAAAAACGTTTCCGGCGGACAGAAGCGTTTAATCGGGATTGGAACTTGCTTGATCGGCTTTTCCCCCGTCATGATCCTGGATGAACCGACCAATGAACTGGACCCTAAAAAGAGAAGGCTCGTATGGGATCTGATTCAAGAACGCAATCACCAAGGAGTAACCGTAATCTTGGTGACACACAACGTGCTGGAGGCCGAACAGGTCGTGGACAGAGTAGCTGTTGTAAATCACGGCAAGCTATTGGCCATCGATCATGTCAGTGTCTTAAAACAAAGGGTCGATCAGCGGATGAAGCTGGAAATTACGACCTCCTTAGGTGAAAGCGATTATGTTTGCCGAAGCTTAAGCGCACTGGGACAGTGGACCAAAACGGGAGAAAACCGAATCCGGGCACTGATTGAGAAGCAAGACGCCAGCTACGCGATTGACGTCCTGACCCAACAGCATTTACCGATTGAAGAATATTCGTTGGTCCCGCCGAATCTTGAAGATGTCTATTTTCATATCGATGACGAACAGGATAAGCCTGCCAAAGCGGAGGTGGTCTAAACATGGAAAAGATAAAACCATCAATGCAAAGTCATGACTTGCAACTGCAAGAAGCGGTCTTTCTCCAAGGGCACCAGCAGCAGAGCATAATCCAACGCAGAATGACAGAATGGCTGATCCTGGCCCGCATTCAATTCACGATTATCCGCGAGGCATGGGTTTGGATTTTCATCATGGCATGCATGTTTCCGTTAACAACGCTGATGTTTCTCAAATTCTTTACGGTCGACCCAACGCCGGCTGTCATGACACGTATTATTACAGGGAATATGCTCTTCGGCTTAATCGTCATGGGACTCAATTCCATGGCTCAGGAGATATCTTGGCAGAAGCATCAAGGCCACTTCACGTACTATTCGTCCCTGCCGATTGCCAAGGTAAACTTCATCTTCGCCAATTTGCTGCGCGGCTTGATCATGAGCGTACCGTCTTTTATTATCCTGGCCATGATTGGTCAACTTACTTACGGCATTCAATTCCACTACAGCTGGGGGCTTGTCCCTGTATTGCTGCTCACCGTCTTTAGCGTGGTTGGCGCGGGTGTACTGATCGGCTTCTGGTCACCTAGCCATCAATTGACGAATATGCTGGTCCAGGCGTTGATGATGTTCATCTCGTTTTTGACGCCTGTCATGGTGGATATGGATCAATTGCCTGTGATCTTGCAATGGTTCTCTTATATCTTCCCAACCACTTACGCCGCAGAGGCCATGCGGGAAGTGCTGATTTCGGGCTGGTCCGGGTCTGTCGCCTGGAACACGCTTGTACTCTTGCTTTTCTCGCTGATTTCCATCGTATTGATCTTGAAAAAGGTAGATTGGCGTGTTGAGAAGTAAGGAGAAGTTCTGTCCGTGTGCCTCGATTAGTCAATGGAAGAGTGCCCTTCCCCTCCTTGTCCGCTTATAAGGCGCAGTTCATTTTTTCCGAAAAAATGAGAGGGCTTCTAATGGACGTGATGAGATCGCTGCGGCGGTCTTTTTGCTTGTTCAGCTCGGGCAGTTTAGTTCAAGAAGGATATGGAAAAGTCCGACTAGAATAATAATCATAGCCTATAAGAAATTGGAGTGAATAATGTGGGAGAAGGTGGACTATGAATAACAAAACTAATGAATTTATTATTTGGGCTGAAGAAAACGGTTGGGCTATAACCAAAAATCTGGATTTTAATTTAAATTTAGGTGGTAGCTTTATATCTAGATATAAAGAAATTCCTAATGAATACTTAGGTTTTTTAAGTGTTGTAAAACAATGCATCACACCTAATGAGAAGACTTGGTTTCTTTGTGAGGATGAATACAATAATAGCTCTGATATTGCGTTTAAATGGAATGAATTTGAATTGCTCGGCTTAGAAGCAGCAATGGATGATGATATATGGAAATCAGAAATAACTGCGTGGTGGGATAATTACCTGCCAATAGTTATGTCAGTTGATGGTGGATTTTCCTTCTATGCGATTGATTTAACAAATGAAATAGGTGCTATTGTACGTGGATATGAACCTGAATTTGAAGAAGTTGAAAAAGCAGCAAATAATCTTGAACAATTTTTTGAAGTAATTATGTCGAACTCAATAGAGTTCCAGTGATAAAAAAGGTAATGCAGTATTGTTTGTTCAATAAATGTCTATCAAAATCAAACAAAGTTTGTGAAGGTGACATCGAGAATTCCAGCGAATATCCCCCCATTCTCTTCGAAGTCAAGCAGCCGCTCTTGATCAGAGAATGAACAATCCATACGTACAAGTTTGAAATACAAAAAAGCCTCGGATCTTCTAGGTTTTTGGGGACTTCGCCGCCGATTTCATCTAAACGAAAAGTTGTACCTCATAGTAAATATTTTTTCGACATCACGAGAAGGTAAATACACAGGCAGCTCATATCAACGTGAAACTCATCTTTACACTACACTGAATGACTTTTTGTTTTTGTCTATTCCGTCAGATGAGATCCTCTGCTAATATGATGGGTAGGTTATATTATAAGTATTAGATATTTATCTAATCGGCAATCGGGACAAGAACTTGTACCGATTAAACAAAAAAGCCGCTTAAATAGCGACTTTCAATGGGACTATGTTCTTGCCCCTCGACAGCTGTAGCAATTTATTATACTCAGCTAAACAAGCCAATCCTCGGTTATCGCGGGGCGAATTATCTCTAGGAAGACCTCTTTCTGTGAATTGTGTTGAGGTGACTTAACTGAAACCTTTTATTCTATTTATACAACTGATCTGCATTGGGATAGCGAATTTCTTCCGACTTTACTCGAGTGCTGTTTCTGTCGGGATGAGTCGGTGGTTGTTCAAATTCCGAAATGGTTTGCTCCCCGACTTCAGGAGCCTGAGTTTGACTATATTCTGATTGTTGGTTTTCACTCATACGAATTCTACCCTCCTTTTAAGACTTACACGTTTTAATTGTTATTTTAGCAACTTGTTATTGAACAATTGCCCCTAATTTTCTCCTAGGTAATTATTTTTTTACGCAAACGACTTTTGGACAAAACTGTTTATATCAATCCCAAAGTCCCCATATACTGCTCACATTTTTGGGGTTGTTTTGGTCTTATATAGTCCGTATTAGGGATTAACAACTTTCTCAAGAATATTCCCCTTCGATTAATTTCTTTAACAACTGTATGTTCCCCTGTTATTGATGGATTATACTTGGGACGTTAATTGGCCCCAGTACCTGAACCGAAATCAAGAATGAATTTATTATCAAACTGGAAATGGTTCAAAATGTGATCGTGAATATATTTTTTTGTAACATTGTCTGTATTAGGTATTATCAATTTACTCAACTATACTCACTTTTAATTTTGGTGGTCCTCAACTTTGGGTTTCAATTAACTAAGAGTCTTTTCCCATGTTCATTAAGAAAGATCCATATTTAATGTAATCAAAAGCGAGTTGGTTATCCCTTTTGATGCGATAAAACTAAAGATTAATCCAGCTTGCATCTGCTGACCTGAACTGTGACCCAAGAGATTGACACTTTGAAAAAAGTGCCCTCTCTCGGGTCATTTTACCACTTAGATTAAATAACAGATATTTTTTCGCCATCCACTAAAATTACTTGATTATCAGTAATTGGCAACAATTCAATCTTATTCTGGTATTTCTTTATTATTTGTTCTACTTCTCCTCCTAGATAGTCATTTTGTAAGTGTGGCACGGGATAAAAATTAATTTCATTTAACCCTTGATAAGAACCTAATTCGGGAGCTTTTTCTTTATTGTCTAGTAAATAGATATACTCAATATTTGGAGCCATTATAATTGTTCCTGCAGATTCACCTATATACATTTTACCATTGTTCACTTCTTGAATGATAACCTTATCAAGTGACTTCTTTTTTAATTCTTGGAGAAGAAAAAACGTATTCCCTCCAGAAATATAAATAAAATCATTGTTTTTTAGATTCTGAATAATATCTTCTCTAGATTCTTTAGATATATCTAATTCAAAAATATTCATTCCTAAGTTATGAAAAGCTTCTTTAGCTAAATCAACATGATGAGTTACTTCCTCTACCATACTTGCAGTAGGAATAAAAGTAACACTCTTGTTTTCAAGATTCATACCTGCAAAATTTTTAAAAGAATTAACACTGTCTGCAAAGGACGAAGACAAAAACATTTTTTTCATTAGCTACGCTTCCTTTATATTATTTATTTACATAATGATTACAATAAAACTAAAAAAGAGTATTCTACAGATAGCTATCTCTAAGAAATATTCTAACTGCCTTATCTGAGTTTTTTGAGCCTGACGGCTCGTAGGCTTGTCTGTTTTGTGCTTCTATACGTGGTTGAGAACACTCGAACCTGCGTGGGTTATAGATTCAGTATTATCTATTTCTACAACATGATAGTTGCCTGCTGGAATGATGACACTACTAAATTACGTATATAAAAGTCTATTGCCTTCTTTGCTTTTCCATTCATTGATAAAAAAATAGCAATTTCTAATGTCATACATATCTTACTCCTTTTCTAGTTGATAATTATAATATAGACCAAAAAGGTATCAATACATGACACCTTTATTGGAGGGAAATATGAAAAAATCTGAGCGAATAAATGATATGCTTATTTTTCTTAACAACAAAAGGAATTTTAATTTAAAAGACTTAATGGATAGATACCATATTTCTAAAAGTACAGCACTACGAGATATTCAATCATTAGAAGAAATTGGGGTACCTTTATTCGGCATTTGTATGTGAGCTTCCAGCCACCTTTGGATATAGAGAATGAGCCGTGGATTGTCCGTATGCGTACGCACGGCTTTCATCAGTAATTCGTGATTAATGTTGTCACACAGACCTTTGATGTCAAATTCAAGTACCCAGTCGTACTTCCAGCAGCGTAGTCTCGTTACTGCTACCGCATCCATCGCAGATTTTCCCGGTCTATATCCATAGGAGTCCCGGTGAAAATATGGCTCGACGCAAGGTTCAAAGTACATTTTAGCTATCATTTGCGCCACACGATCTGCCACCGTTGGCACGCCGAGCAAACGAGTTCCCCACTCTTCTTCGGTATCTCTACCGCTTGATCTGGTGGCGAAAGTAACTGCCGGAGGACATTCTATTCCATATGGTATAGAGATTGTTCACATTAGACAATCATCTAATCGGCTATGAATATAAGTTCTTGTCCATTTCGGCTAACAATGCAAAAAAGCCGCGGATTCCGCGACTTCTTATGCGTGTATTTTCTTGTCCTCCGACACGCTTTTCCGTACTTATATTTAAATATGCATGTTGTCGAAGATCATCAGTGTACTCTTGCCCTTGAGGTATCCTATAAAGCTCGATACGCTCATCTTCGGTGGAATGCTCACCAGCATATGGATATGATCTGGCATTAAGTGCCCCTTACAGGGAAACGCCACCATCAGGACACCGTTAGCAGTGCATTCTTCAAATAAAAAGAAACATCCTTATGGTAGGAGAGTACCAGCGAAGCTATCACCACCCGCAGTAATGATATGAAATAAAGTTGATTAAAATATAGTTTAATGGGCTTTCTCGGCCTGCCTTTCTTTGGTCCATGTGGTTGTTCCCCTCTTTTTCTTGAGTCCCTCGATTCCTTCCTTCTCGTAGTGAGTAACCCATCTTCGAACCATCTTGTCGTTGATGTCCAAAGCTTTGACTACCGTCTTGTAGCCATGACCTTCCTCCAAGAACATCGCGACGGCCTTGCGTTTATAATCGATGTCGTATGTCTTCCGTATATCGCCCATGAAAAAACCCCTCCAAGTAGACTTTAATGCGCTTTTTACTCACTGTCTACTTAAAGGGGATAATATCAGATCGCGGCAGCCTCTTATTGTTTGATTGGAACGAACGTATTCGTAAATGAAAAAGCTGAATGCAACCTTATGTTAACACCTTGTAGGAATTTTTCATGATCAATTAATTGGAATCAGGGTATTCAAATGAGCTGCCATCGACATGGGATATAAGTTATCGATTCCTTCTAACCCAAGAAAGCAATAGAGCGTTTTACTTTCCTTGCAAATGCAATAGGATTATCGATCGATTCCCAGTGAATATACATAAGACGAGGTTCCTCAAACAGCCAGTGATTATGAACTGCTGTTACTTTAATCCCGTTTTTTCGAAGATTTGACAGTAATCGATTTACTTGATTTTGGAAGAGAGCCGTTTCCCCTAAACAGAGAGCGCGTCCTGAACTGTCCAATGATTCAAACGAGAACAGTTGATAACGGACCAATGGGGATGTGGTACGTCTTCTTAAAATAGATGCTCTAATCCTTCTATTTCTGCTAACAAAACAAACCGGACCTTTAGTAATTTCATGCTCTGTTCCACCTAAAATGGTTGAAAATTGATTACATAGTCTTATAAAGCGGGGACTTGCTTTAGCTTGTTCAGACATGCAGTATCATCCTTTCATTAAATGATCAATACACCTTTATCTCGGGCTCCATCAACCTAAGAATTCAATGGATTCTTTGGTTCTTCTAGCAAACACAATAGGATTCATAATGGCTTCCCAATGCATATACATTAACCGAGGGTTTTCATTTAGCCAGTGATTATGGATCGCAGTCACTTTTATCCCACGTTTACGAAGATTCGATATCAATCGATTAACCTGATTTTGGTGTACGGCAGTCTCACCCAGACAAAGCGCGCGTCCCGACTTATCAAGAGATTCAAACGAAAACATTTGCATTTGAACTAATGGGGAACGCGTTCTTCTTCCCAAGATCTTTTCCCTTAGGTTCGTCATCCGCATGACAAAACAAACCGGACCTTCTTCTACTTCCGATTCGCCCCCTAATATTCTTCCAAATTGATTACAAAGCTTTTTGAATTGAGGGGTTACCTTCACTTGTTGTGCCATATAAATCCTCCCTTTCATCATGTTCGGTTTATCCTATGACGAAAGATAAAAACGGACTTGGATGATTGTCAGTATTATGAAAACTATTTGTAAAATAGCCTAGGCGGAATGCAACTCCCGGTTTGATGCAAAGGTCTGGTGCAGAAATAGGCACCTTTTTCAGAACAAAATAATATTCTAAATTAGTTTTCTAAAGGGAGGGCGTTAATGAAAAAGAACTTAACTTATGACTATATTGTTGTGGGCACAGGTCCAACAGGCTCTGTTATTGCGAAGACGCTTACTGACGACAAACGAACCTCTGTACTTGTCCTAGAATCGGGCGGAAATCATGATAAAGATAGACCGATCAAGGATTCCACCTTTGCATTGGAACTTGAAGAAAGTTACTCCCCAAATTATTTCTGGCAAGGTGAAGGTGTTCCCCTGGAAGGACTCGATGGTCGCTCATTTGAGTGGACAACGGGACGTCTCTCAGGAGGGGGTTCATCCATTAATGGAGAACAATATGTACGACCGACAGCAGCTGTACTCAAAAAATGGGAACGACTGCTTGGGCCCCTATGGTCACCTGATAAAGCCATACGGCGTTTCAAACAATTGGAAAATTACAATGGTTCCACTACAAATAAGGCTGCACACGGTTTTAAAGGAAGAATAAGTATTAGGCAAGCGCCTGAAAATCCAACATCGATGGCGAAAAAATTAGCAACTGCGATCGAGCGGGCTTCAGGTCATCCTATAATTCTTGACTATAATGATCCTAATACCCCCCTTGGACCGTTCACACGTTGGCAATTATACCAACAACCAGATGGTCGAAGGGAAAGCTCATCCACTGCCTTTTTGTCATCGGATATTATGACGCCTTTAGGCCGGGGGGTTAATAACCGTAAACTAACCGTACTGTTCAGGACAACAGCTCTTCGTATTCTCTTTTCCGGTAAGCGTGCCATTGGAGTTGAATATTTGAAGGATGGTAAATGTACCCGAGCGTATTCTCGTAAAAAGGTTATTTTATCGGCAGGAATCAATAGCCCTCAGTTGTTGATGCTGTCTGGGTTCGGACCCGCTAAAATATTAAAAAAGGCGGGAATCCCTATCATCTTCGATAATCCAAACGTGGGGCAACGGCTAAAAAACCACACTCTAAATTTTGCTGAATTTGCTACCAATCCGAACGATCTCCCCCTCCCTACCCAAGATCCAAATGCACTTTATACAGGAGGAGCTTTCTTACCGGATCCATCCGGTAACGATCCAGATCAACGGGCCGTTCAACTCATTGGTATCGGATCCGATGAACAATTGACAATAGCGATTCTGTACTTACGGCCTAGGAGCAAAGGGAATATCCGCATACAAAGCAAAGATCCGCTAAACATTGTATTGGCAGACGAAGGATTTCTTTCTGATCCAGACGATATGGAGGCAGTAAAAAGGATTTATCGAACTTATATCAAGAATATTGCCCTGGAGTTGGAACGAATTGATCCATCTTATCAGCTTCTCTCGCCTACATTAGATATGATTGATGATGATGAGAGACTCGAAGAATTTATTAAAGGAAATTTCGACCATAATCATCATCAGCAAGGTTTTCTGCGAATGGCTCCTTTATCAAAAGGAGGAGTTGTTGATCGTAGAGGAAATGTACATGGGGTCAAGGATTTGATTGTTGCAGATGCATCCATCGTCCCATTTACAGTTGATGGAAACACTTCTTCTGCTGCATATCTTATCGGTTATACAATAGCGAGGCAATTATGTAAAAAAACAATCCGTCAAAAAAAACATCGAACACGAACAGAATGGGCAGAAGAGAGTGAGTAAATAAGATTCGCCAGATATCATTTCCGCATACACAGGTATTTCGTGGTGTGAAAGAAGTAAAGGATCTATAAGCTAGAAATTACGGTAATAACACCATAGTCGATGCTGTTATTCTAGTTCAACCCAATTTGGATATTCAAGAAGCTCATGATATTGCTACTCAAGCGGAGAATGAATTAAAAAGAGAGTATGATGTATATGATGTACACATTCACATAGAACCTAAATAAATGGACTATATTTCAGATAGACAAAAAGAGCACCTGTCGGGTGCTCTTTTACTTTTTTGAAAGGATACTCAAACCACTTATCCTCTATCTAATGTTAACGATGCATCATGGAGTTTTCATATGTTCTTGAGTTGTGATGCATCATTGTAGAAGATTTCGCTTGTTATATGAGATCTACGTCCTAACCCTCTTCACACATGTTTCTACAAGTAGAGGGCAAATAGTTTTGGTGGACAAGATTAAGTCCCACGCGCCCGAATATCCTACCCCGATTACTTAAAGCATAACCCATTATAAAATAGGACAACCAGTAATGACTACTAGTTGACCTTATAATACGAAGTACTCGATTATTGAATAAATCTAAGAGTTTTTTGACTTGTTTCCCATTGTTCTTTTGAACAGAAGAAGAAGTTTGTTTTCATATTTTTCATAAATATTTATGGTGGTCTGAGTAACACTTAGTTTAGGGAATATTAAATATATTAAAGTTGTAGCAGCTAGGCTAATTAATATTCCTGTTAAAACATCTAAAGGATAATGAACCCCAACCCATATACGGGAGACTCCCACTAGAACAGCTAACAATACCCATAAAATTGACCAGCCTCTCTTAAAGAGCCAGAATGAAAAACAATATGAGAAGAATAAAATTGTATGGTCACTTGGAAAAGAATTGTCTTTTTCTTTATGTATCAGTTTATTAACGTCAGTCAATTCAACGAAAGGTTGATAATTCGAGTGAAATACCCCTGAAACCTTTCCTATCGTAAAGGCACAAATGAAAGCGATTGATGCACAAAGAATCATAATTCTATTGTCCGTATCTCTTGTAAACCAAATAAAAAGAACACTTAGTGCAAGAAAAAAAACCATATATTCAGCAATAAAAATAAATGAGGAATTCAAAAAGGGATATTCTTTTCCTAAGTCATTAACAAACCTAAATAATGATATATTAACTTCTGAAATATCCAAACTCAACACCATCCAATCTCTGTTTAGAACATTGTAAAAGAAAATTAGATAGTTCTACCATCGAATCAAATAACATTATTTAGATTGATGTTACATTTTTGTAACATCGGTGTCACATCATTAACGGAAAAGGAATTTTCAATTCTCCTTCATCTAGCATACAAAAAAGCTCTACAATTCAATTAAATATAATTGTTGATGTCAAAAAAGGCTGTGAAGTTCAAGGAACGGTAGTCTTGAAGAGAGACTGAGTAACTAAAGAATTCAAAACCTATTTTTTCTCAGACTTGCTCCACTGACGAAACAAAGCGGCCCAGGTCGCGACTGGACAATACCTCCTTATCGTGGTATCAATCCCAATGAGCAGTTCGGCATCTTCGGCTCCCGTCAAGACCGAGTAGTTGCAATACTAGATCGTGGAATGAGTCGTCTCCTACGTCCTCTAATAATTGCACTTAGAATAAGAAAACTCTTGCTTCTTGCTACTAGCAGCGACATATCTTCATAGTTAGATTTATCTGGACTTATGCCGCAATATTCTCCCCACTATGTAGACACATTCATGTCAAAATCCTACAATGCGGTCACTTTTGTGGATTTTTTCATGACACAATTATGTCTACAATAAAATAAAAAAGCCCGTAAATCAGGCTTTTCAACTTTAAATCTTTTGGATAACTCACTCTAGTTACCAATGCAAAAACACCTCCAAGATTGTCTCTACATCTTACGACATAGTAGATTTCACTTGAAGGTGTTTTGATTTGTCTCACGTTATGGGGTCAGTACCACTATTGAAAACAGTGGGTTTTATGTACGTTAAGACATGACCACTGAAAATGCTTAGCGGTCATGTCCCCTATCAGCTATAAAATGAATAGAATGTTCTCGGGTGAGTACAATTGCTTCAGAAGTGTTTCGAGCGGTTTGCTCAAAATCCGAATTTATCATCCGAACAAACTCAGCGATGAACACTGCGTCATTGAGAACTGGTTCAATTTAGACCTTACGACGTATCCCCTTATCCGTTAAAGAACGAAGTGCCACGTATACTTTCGTGCGGGAAATAGATACTTTTTGGGCAACCTCATAACCAGTTATTTTGGGCTGCTAATGAAGTGCCATGTAACATATAGCTTCATGATCGGATAAAGTCAACTCTCATCATGCAGAGGCAGAAACATAACCAAGGGCAGCAATCGTACACGAACTATACCTTATCATCGGTGACATTCATCGGGTCGGTCTGTTCCCTCTATTTCAGCGGTTTTTAAGAGCGGATTATTTATCTGTAAGGCCATCGGAATGTGTTAAAATGCACCATCAAACGCACGTTCCATTGAATCGGCCTCTTTAGAAACCGCGAAGAAGACAAATGGTCCCTTCGTCTTTAACACATGATTTTCGACCAAAAAATATTCATCCGGGCGATAGTCCTTGAATTTCATTTTTTGTGCTTCGATTCGTTGCTTTATTTTCTCTTTGACGCTTTCTACCTGACTCTCATCCTTTAACTTGATGACGGCCAATTCGTCAGCTTTTACATTCGATGTAGACGTATATAGAATAAAATCATCAACGCTGTTTGCATCAATCTTATACAATTTCTGCAGTTTATTCAGATCCTCCTTTTTCATTTCTTTTAGGCTCACTACCTGTTCGATACTTTTTCCGATTTGGATGGCCGATATTTGTTCTGGAGTCTTGTCATCCTTGCCCGAGCATCCGGTCAAAACGCCAAACACGACGACTAATGCAAGCATAACGGGGTAAAACCTTCTTTTCCCGTTCCATTGTTTTTTCATTTGATCACTCCGTTAAATTTTTTATGGATGGGTCCTCAAAAAACGTATTCGCATTATAAAGCAATAGCATGTCCTGGATACCATGTTCGTTCACGAACGACACCAAGTCTTCCTCATAATACCGAAGGTCTACCACATTAATTTCGCTAAAATGCTTTAATAAGAAAGAAATGAGGCTGTTAGCGTACGAATCTTTGACCACCAGCAGCTTTCTTCCGTTCGTATTAGCTGTTTTAATTTGGATAAGCGCATGGTTACCGTTAAGAAACAACGCATATTTATCCTTCTTTTGTAGTTGCTCCATCGCATACAATGAATCCGTGGTCTTCCCTTCGTCGACATACGTTACGGTATATTTCTCTTGATCCTTTGGCAGATATAGCTCCATACGATCGGGCTGTACATGTCTGAAACCACTTTTTGAAAAAAGCGAGCCGTAAAATTCATCGGTTACTTGCTTGATATTAAACTCTTCCTCATTCTGCGGTGTCAGCCCCATTTGCCTGCAAAGCTCCAGGTAGGCGACATAAGCGCCTTGGGTCGTCCAATGATGATCGGTCTTATAAAATATAGGTTGATCACGCTCAGCATATAAACTTGGAAAAACATCAATAAAACGAATATCGGGATGCAGCAATTGCTGTACTTTTTTCAGGTATGCTTCTTGATCGCCGATGATAGCATATTTCGGGAGCATGTCTTTATATAGAGCTGCTGCCGTTGGCACCAGCATCACATATTTTTGCAATTCAGGTGTGGCCTGGTCAAACGCATGAATGGCATCAATTTCCTCCTTCAAATCCTCTTCCGCCGGGGGAATAAATTCCTGAAACAGATACCCGTTAGTTCCTAGGTAAATTCCATTGCTCTCCTTTTTCCCCATGAGCCGGTCCGTATCGGTTTTTGCCCCGATCCAAAAGTCTCTAAAAACAAATTGGTCGGACACATATTTTTCGAAATCAACAGTGAAATCTCCTGACACCAATGCTTTCAGCGAGAAATGCGGCAACTGCTCCAGCATCCGGTTTTCCGACTCCGAAAATGAACGATCCACCGCCAAAAGATTAAGAACTGCGATTACGCTTATAAACAGGAGCAGAAATAAGGCCAGCAATTTTTTTTTGATGTTTTTGTAATTTTCCATGGCTGTCCCCTTTTAAAATCGAAAGTATAAAAATGGATTGTAGGTTGCATTGACCAAATAAGCCGTCGACAGAACCATGAATAGAAAATATAAAACCGGAACGATAATTATGCCGGCAATTCTCCATTTTTCTTTCATGAAGGTTAAAATCTTTCCTGGAAGCGGAGTCGCACAGAATACTAATAAGACAAGTAATACAACATTCGTAGACAAATCGTATAGCGCCTGCCGATCCGCAAAACCATGCCCACCGAAACCGAACATCACACCGATGAAACGCCAAGCAGAAGCCAAATGGTCCATTTCGAACAAAATCCAGCCGATGATGACGACCAGAAGTGTGTAGACATGGCTGACAAAAGCGGATCTGCGCTCCAGCCATCGCAGAAGCAATAGTTTCTCGATCATCACGAAGAAACCAAAATACAAACCCCATACGATAAAATTCCAGCTGGCGCCATGCCATAAGCCAGTTAAAAACCATACGACCAATAAATTCCGAAGTTGCTTCATTAGCCCCGACCTGTTACCACCAAGCGGTATATAAACGTACTCCCGAAACCAGGTACCGAGCGAAATATGCCATCTGCGCCAAAATTCTGTTACACTTTTGGAAATATAGGGATAACGAAAGTTTTCCATGAAATCGAAACCGAACATTTTTCCAAGCCCACGGGCCATATCGGAATATCCGCTGAAATCGAAATAGATTTGCAGCGTAAACGCAATAATGCCAAGCCAGGCGGATAGTACGCTCAATTCCTCGATCGAAGTCGCTTTGACACTTGTCCACAATAGTCCGATATTGTTGGCCAACAGTACTTTTTTAGCAAGACCTCTGATGAATAGCTCCGCCCCTTCGCCAAAACGGACCAGAGTCACCTTACGGGAAACGAGCTGCCCCGCGATGTCGCCGTATTTGACGATGGGACCGGCAACAAGCTGCGGGAACATCGTCACGTATGCCCCAAAAGAAATAACATTCTTTTGCACGGGTACTTTATCCAAGTAGACATCAACGACATAAGACATCGTTTGAAACGTATAAAAGGATATGCCCACAGGCAGCGGCAAATCGGCTGCTTGGAGATGCAGATGAAACAACTGATTGATATTGTCCACCACAAAACCAGCATATTTGAAGAACCCGAGAATGCCTAAACTGCTGGCCATCGAACCGATAAAAATCGATCTGGCAATCAGCTTCCGATGTCTATACTTATCGATCAGCAGTCCGTTGATATAATCGAAGACAGTGGAGAATATCATGATGAAAATGTATAGCGGCTCACCCCATGCATAAAAGATCAGGCTGACGACAAGCAGGATAGCATTTCGAAATTTCATCGGAGAAACATAATAGATCAGAACGGTAACCGGCAGAAAGAGGAACAGAAATATTAAGCTGCTAAAGACCAATATTTACACCCCCAAATTGGTTGGTCCATTTGCATGCTATTCCACTTGATCTTTCAGCAAATCCAGCATTCTTGTGTAAAACTCCGGTTTAAAATGAATTCCGTCTGGGTCGTATAGATCATCTGAGACGTTTGAAAATATTGGGGACAAATCAACAAATCCAATGTTCTCCTTCTCCGCCAGATCCTTTACTCCTTGGTTATAATCGTTGATATTTTTGTATCTGGGTTCCTGCTTTTCCGCTTCCGCCGTTACCGGGGTTACGGTTAAAAGCGTAATTTTTGCTTGCGGAAGTTTTTCCTTGACCATACCGATCAGCTTCGCATAGTTTTTCATGGAATATTCTTTTGGGTTATCCGTTGGCCACAAAATGTCATCCGAACCCAATTGGATAAAGACATGTTCCGGGCCCCGCTTGGTCAATTCATCAATATCTTCCAGTGCAAACTCCGCCGTTTTTCCTGCGCCTGCCAGAACATTCTCCTCCTTAAGTACATCATGAAAGGATAAGCCCTCCGTAATGGAATCCCCCAAAAATACGCTGGTCTGGAAGAGTGCTTGATACGCGGTTTCTACTGAGCCTTTTGATTCAGTTGCCTGTTTTTGGGCTTGAGGGGTCGGTTGCTGCGGATGCGGGCTTGCTGATTCGTTTCCGCATGCTGCCAAGGCAAGTGTAATACTCCCAAGGAGTAGTGTCGCAACTATTTTTTTCATGTTCATGTTCCTCTCTTTAATTTAAATTTAGAGCTTCTTTAATTCCGTCCAGAATGGAGCTTGCCATCCGGTATTGGAAATCTTCCGTCAGCATTTCATTCTCTTCTTGCGGATTAGTTAAATAACCCATTTCGAGTAGAACCGCCGGCATGTTCGTATCCTTCAAGACGAAGAAATCCTCTTTTTTTACTCCCCGGTCCCGAAATCCGCTGGCTTGGATCATATGCTTTTGCATAATTTTCGCCAAGAACAGGGAATTTTTATGGTAATAGAAGGTTTCAGCACCTGAAACACTAGGGTCTTCGTACGTATTCCCGTGAATGGATATGAACAAATCTGCACCCAGTTGATTGGCGATTTCCGGCCGTTCCCGGTCAGCCGAAGATAAAAAACGATCCTCTGATCGCGTGAGATACACTTCAATCTGCGACTCTTGTTTCGCCAGTTCCTCTACCTTGAGCGCTACCTGCAGCGTTAAATCCTTCTCGAAATTTCCACTGGCGCCCGTTGAGCCGTTATCCTTGCCGCCATGGCCGGGATCAATCACAACCTTATAGGGCGTTTCCGGCTGGTGTTCTAACGTTCTTATCTCATCCGAACGGTCTTCCATGATGGATTTACGTTCGCTTGCTGTCCCTTCCCCGGAAACAAGTTGATACAGCAGAACGATCATCAGCGCAGACAAAAGGATTATTATCATCGAGCTACCTTTCTTCATACGTTCTCTCCTCCTCCTGAAAAAAGTGTAATCGCCGGAGATAAAGATAAGGTGCAGATTATATCAAATTGTTGTATAGAATTAGGCTTTAGGCTCAGGCTGCAGGCAAACAGAAAGGAGCTGTTCCTAGCAGGTCCCAAAAAGACCTTCAAGGACAGCTCCCTGTTCCAAAGAATGCTACATTGCTGAGTCTACAAGCGATGATCCTTTTGAAAATTCAAGTGAAAATGCTCGTTATCGTCGTAAACACCAAATTGGTAGCCTTCTTCTTGGTAAAATTCGATGATTTCCGGAAGAGCCTGCAGCGTTTGCGGCTTTTCATGCATCAATACCACTTCCAAATCGACTTTTGTTGCTTTTTTGATGTTCTCGACAATTTGTTCCGGATGATCTTTCAATTCCCAGTCGTTCGAATCAATGGTCCAATCCCAAATCTTCATTCCCTCTGTGGCGATTTGGTCGCGAAGCTTCTTGTCGTTCAGTCCAGGTACCGATCCGTATGGCGGACGCACCAAATGCGGATTTTCGCCTGTAATGTCATGGATGAGCGCCAAGCTATCTTTCATCTCGGATACGAATTGCCCTTCTTCGTACAGCTTCTTATATTGGTGAGTCATACTGTGTCCTCCGACATAGTGCCCTTCACGTACAGCACGCTTCACGTCGCTTTGTAAATTTTTTCGCTGCAATTTGATTCCTTGCATGAAAAAATTGGCCTTGACGCCATGTTGCCGTAAGACGTCAAGAAACTTCGCCGTCAAATCGCTAGGACCATCGTCAAACGTTAAATATACGATCTTCCCTTTCGGTCTGGCATCCTCAACTTCCGCATTAGCCTTGCTGACTTTCGTCGTAGAATTTTGGTACATAGACTGTTCTCCATGCTGCTCCGCAGTTGTGGCCCTATCGAGTGTTATCAATCTCATTAGATAAAAACAAATCAGGCCAACGACTGCAAGCAGAATGGCTTGACGTTTGCGCCTCTTTTCTCTAAGCTTTCTTTCTATCAGACCCTGATCAAGGTTTGTTCTTGCTGTCATTTTCGATCCATCTCCTCTCTCTCAAGTAGAAAGAATAATAGAGAGAGGTGCAGAGAAAGTGCAGATGAAATAAAGATAAATTAAAAAAGCGTAGAACCGGAGTTCTACGCTTTTTTATTTAAATGAAAATAGAACATGACCCCATCGGGTGTATTGGTTACGCCATAAGGCACGTCATGCATCTCCAGAATCTTTTTGGAAATGGCAAGGCCTAGCCCGGTACCTCCGTTCGACCGTTGGCGGGAAGGCTCGCCGCGATAAAATCGGTCCCAGATCTTCTCAAGTTGTTCATCCGGAATGCGGGCTCCTTTATTTTCGATGCAGATTTTAACGGTATCCTGATCTTCCAAGGTGGTTACGAGAATGGACTCCGACTCTGGCGTATAAAGAATCGCGTTGGTGAGGAAATTGATGATGACTTGCTCAATTCGGAGCACATTCGCCACAACTTCGACAGGTTTCAGTGAAGTGTAAAGATGTAATTGCTTTGTCGCGATATCAACAGCCAATTTATCACATACCCGTTCGATCACGGCGTCGACATAAAAGGAATCCTTGACCATTTTATACGTCCCGGATTCATATTTTGCCAATTCCAGCATATCCACGATCAGCAGATCCATCCGCTTGACTTCGTCCTCCATCGCCTTAAAGTAATAATCCCGCTTGTGGCTGGCAACTCCGTCTTTCATAATCGCTAGGCAGCTCTGAATAACGCTGAGCGGGGTTTTCAACTCATGCGATACACTGGATATAAATTCTTTTCGTGTATGCTCCAGCTGCTTTTCTTTCTCGATGTCCTTCTCTAACCGAAGGATATGGGCTTGCAGACGCTCGGAAAGCTCGTTTATGTTACGCGACAAGTCGCCGATTTCATCCTTCGTTGTGATGGGGATTTCCTCCGAAAAATCAAGATTTGCCATTTGCTGCGTCGTACGGTTGATGCGAAGTAGCGGGCGGGCGATCCGGCGAGAATAATAAAACGATGCAAGCAGTGCAAGAAGCAGAGTGGCTAAAACGATATACACATAATATTTTTGGATCATCCCAGCAGCTTCATTTACCGGCTGAAGTGAGGTCATTGCAAACAGGTATGCAGGTTTTCCGTCGTGATCTTGGATACGCTCCACGAAAATTTTGTAAGTCACCTGATTTTCTACATAATCTACGGTCAGATTTGTATTTGCTGTTTGATCATAGTCACCGTACAGCAGGTCTGCTTGAAAGGCTTGAATACGGTCCAGAAACAAGTGGTTTGTATAGCGTGAAACGCCTGCACCTTCTGGCGTCCGGACTATTGTAATGGTGCCCTCGACTAGATATGAGGGGTATTCTTCATGATATTGGTTCGGATCCGCATATCGAGTGAAGACTTCGTATTCTTTGTTCACCATCTGACGATTTTCCAGTTGGTTTTCCTCTCTCAGGTTAGATATGCTCCTCCCCATCCGCAGGATAACCGGCTGGTTGTTCATGATCAAGCCCTCAATAGCAATCCGTTCACCTTCATTAATCCAAGGTGTGAGAAACGGATTCTCCGTGCTGAAGTCCTCAACGTTAATAACGGTGTACAGAGGCACGGTTATCGTTTTATTGGAAAGTGCAGCATAATCCGAACGATCTAGCTTGATTGTCATGAAAAAATCGTCAGTATGCTTCAAATTCCCCTCGGCGTCCAATGTTGTAATCCAGGTGTTATATTTTTGGTAAAACTCTTGCTCCAGTTCTGCCATTGCCTGCGTGTTATTGGCATGATTAAGGTAGTCTTGTTCATAAGCCTGAAACGCTGCTTTAACGTCCTTCACTTTTTGATTGACATAAAATTGTTTGAAAAATACGGTTTGCAAGGCAAAAATGACGGCAAGCATGAACATGCATAATGCCGTCGTAAATAGAAACAGCTTAAGTACAATGCCTCTTTTCATGGCTGTTCCTCAAATTTATAACCTGAGCGAACGACCGTGACAATATGCTTGGCATGCTTTCCCAGCTTGGAACGCAGATTGCGGATATGGCTGTTGACCGTGCGATCGTCCCCGACAAAATCATATCCCCAAATTTTTGTAATCAACTGTTCTCTCGTTATAATGATTCCTTTATTCTTCATCAGATAAGCCAACATTTCGAATTCCGTGTGCGTTAAACTGCAATTTTCTCCATCGACCGAAACGGATCGGGACGGAAAATTGATCAAAATCTCGTTGCTGGACAATGTGTGATCCTCCTGTTCCCTGATTTGCCGACTTTCCAAAAGACGTTTCACACGTGCCAGCAGTATCGGAGGGCTGTATGGTTTGGTTACGTAGTCGTCAGCTCCCAGTTCAAAACCCATCAATGTATCATCCTCATCCGAACGGGCCGTCAACATGATAATCGGAACGTTTGACACTTTTCGCATACGTTTGCACACGGACCATCCGTCCAATTCAGGGAGCATGATATCCAAAATGATCAGATCCATCTCATGTTCTTGAAATAGCGCCAGAGCTTTTTTGCCATCGTCCGCTTCAAGCACTTTAAAACCTTCTTCAAGCAAATAATCTTTCATGATTTCCCGTAAAATATGCTCATCTTCTACAATCAGTATTGTTCTTGACATATAACTACCTCTCAACGTTTTTCTAGTAGCGCTTGTTTTCAAACTTTTCGAAACACCAGTATGCGTTTATATTGGATCCTAACATTTTTTCAAAAACTAGACAAATGCCCTCGGGGATTGAATGGACGGTAGCGCCACTCCCACGACCAAATTGTCCAGCATGGCCATGAACAGCGTAATGCAGGTCATGACCATCATTCGGATTCATCTGAGGCAGAAATCATATTCCAATGCTGCATCCTTCATTTCATCATTTCCCTGCCTTATTCTCGATCAGACTCATCTCGTTCGGCAATATTGTAAAATGCTCGATTAGCTCATCCAGTTCCCAATTTCGCTTCATGACATCCCCTCCGAAGAAAGTTCCTATAAAAGTGAGTATCGGAACTTGTTAGTTGAAATAAGTTTATCCAAGCTGTATATTTTTGACAATATGAGTATTAAATAGCACGAAGTTCCGTGTACAAAAACAGACCAGGAGAGATACGCGATGAAAGAATCTTGGGAAGGAACAAGTAAAAATATACACATTAATCATGAGATTATAAGTATTATGATTAGCCAAGTGTTCAGAGGCAAACGGCTCATAAAAGCTGAAAGAACGGAAACAGGACTTAGTAGTGGTACCTATAAAATTCAGATTGAAGGATCAGCTACTCCTTACCTTCTAAGGATTTCTGCTGGTGGTTTAGACGTAGCATCAAAAGAAAAAGCAATTGCTGAGAGATTGAGCGGCGTCGTGCCTATAGCAGATTACATCTATCTTGATACAAGCCGAAATTTAATAGAATATGACTGGGCTTTACTGCAGTGAAAAGAGGGAGTATTGCTGCGGGATATTCTGCAAAGAGGAGAAAAACGACAGATTACAGAAGCTGCGGAATCTGTCGGTGATATATTAGCTCGCATACACAGCCATACTTTTGACTGCCCAGGCTTTTTAGCAGGAGACCTTACCATCGCCAATCCATTTAACATGGGGGTAGACGAATTTTACACTTTTATTTCAGAAAGCCTGGATGGTGGTGCAACCGGTTATTGGCTGGGAGCGGAAGCTACGAAAATGGTACGATCATTCTGTGTGTCTCACCGTTCGTTATTATCTGAAATTCATGAACCGTCAGTCCTCGTTCATTCGGACTTCAATGGCCTAAATATACTGATGCTTGATAGTCCAAACGGCATTGAGTTGTCGGCGGTATTAGACTGGGAGTTTGCTTTTTCAGGAAGACGTTATGTTGATATTGGGAATATGCTTCGGTATGAACACGAAAATTCCTTGTTCGAACGTCATTTTATAAAAGCTTACCAGAATTCTGGAGGATTTTTGAATGAGGATTGGGTCCAGTTATCTAAACTAGAAGATTTAATTGCTTTGTGCTACTTACTGAATCGTTCGACTCCGGAAATGCCTAACCGGATCTCGGATTTAAGACTGCTTATAATTCAGACGGTACAATAAGATTCAACTAACCGGATACGTTAGCTTATAGCCTGCTTTCCAAATATCTGTTGAATAATGTTAATCAGTGCTTTTTTTCTTCGGACTTGTGCAGTTCATATCTTCTGAGCAATAAATTGTTTAAATCTTGCAAAGTATCGTTCTGATGCCTCCCAGCGCCTCAGGTCCAAATAGGACATGTCCTGCTTGCCATATTGATTGGGCGGTTGATAATGCCGGGAAACATAAGTTTCATTGTCCAGTGTATAAAAATAATACGCTTCATCTGGAGTCTGGATCACAATCCGAGCATGTAAGTAGTCTCCGTCCTCGTCCGTATGCGCTTGACGGAAGCTGTAACATTTTGAGCCGTCCCAGAACCCGCCATTCTCCTCCACTTCCGAATATAATTCTTGAATTACAGGGTGCTGCAAAATCTCTTGCACATACTCTACCTCAATGTCTCGTAAGTAAAGCTCCGCCATATTAGCGCAGGTTAGCAACATCGTCCAGCAATCGCTAATCTCTGCTAGCTCTTCCTGAGACTCTTCTGTAATGTCCTCCCACTCAGACCCTTCATCTACGGTTCTCCTCAACAAACCAACGGAATGATCTTTCTCCACCCAAATATAATAGTGATGATGCCGATTATCTTTCATATAAACGCTGAGATCCCGTTGATCCCCGTCAGCATCAATATGCTCCTGCTGAACTTTGAAAAATACACCTTGCTCCTGAAAATCAAAAGATGGCTTGTCATTCGGCATTAAAATACTCTGAGTCAATTTTAATATATTTTCCTCATTGATCGTGTTATGGGTAAAATATAAATGAATAGCATTCTTTCTCGTGTGGGATTCATTTAATTTTTTTAATGCGGAACGCCCTTCTTCAATAACGTTCACCAGCGTGCCAAAAGAAAAGCCAACATCCTCCTCTTCCATATCCAGAAAAACTTCATCGATTAACACCTCATGAATGCCCACCGGAAGTTCTTGAAATACGCCGTCCCCCGCCCACACATTTACTATGCAAGCGATCGATTTCTGCCCTTCCACTTTGAATCTGTACTCGTCATCCTGTACTAAAACCGCAGCGCTGAGATCACCTTGAACAATTGTTTCCCCATGATTGTAGGAGCCGCACAATATTTCCTCACTCATCAGATTGCCCGAAACATAAATTTCCTGACCGCCTACAGCTATATTTTTCGCACTCAAATTACCGGTCACCATAAGCCCTATGGCCCCATCTGTTTCTTTATTATAAAGATTGTCTACAGTAAAATTTCCATCAATAAAAATGATGATTACCTCTTTTTGTTGTGGAAAAGGCTCCTCCCAATCCAGATTGAGAGAAGGCAGCGTCAAATCCCCTTCATAATAAGCGGCAAGGTGCTCGTCACTAAAATCCTGATAAAACTTCGCCCACCAAGAGCCTTCCGGAAACTTATCTGCAAGCTGACTAATAGGAATGAATTGGAAAGGGTTGCTCATACATTGTTTTCCCTTCATTTAAAAGTTTTCCTTATTTTCTCACATGTAAAAAATAGGGTCAATCTCAACTTATTTATTGCCGCGCCTGCCGTGCCACCCTTAATATATTGTGAAGAACTAGGCGGATCGCAACCGGGCTTAATCAGCATTCAGGCTCGTTGATTATAACTTTGATCGCTTTGGAATATTATATTTCTGGTATGTCGAGACATAGCCGCAGACCTGCTAACTTGCCAGGAACATTTTTTAGAGGTAATTGCAGCTCGGTCAATAGCATTGCCCATTGCGAAGGGTGTTGAAACGGGTAAAATCCGGCAGCACCTCCACGAACTATTATCTCATTCTTCGCTCCTCCAATGCGGGTGAATGCCGCGATGGCGAGACCTGCTATGCCGAAAATATTGGAAGCGGCATCATCACCCACAGATTTATGGATAAGTCGAGAAATCATGGACCAGTCGTTAGGTTTGCATATATTTCTGATCCTTTCAATCCGTTGAGAGGATGCTCCATAAATAAAGTCTCCTCCAAATACTAAATTTAAAGGTGTTTCGTAAAGCTCATCATAAAAACATGGTATTTCTATTTCTTTACCATTTTGATGGTTTTTTAATAAATATGGTTTAGCGAGTTTGAATCTTCCTGGTAATTTATTGATGATCGAATTGCAAATATCTTCGCGGCGTTCACCGGCGCTGGAGGCCAAACCAAGTCAGTAAAAGTATACGGCGTCGCTGGTCGGTTGCGCCCCAAAGATAGCTTGGTCGACCCGCACGAAATCACCGGGAATATTGAATTTTTTAGAGAATTCTTCGACTTCTCCAATGCTGGGTAAAGAGCTAATTAATATGGACGAGTGGGATCTATTATTGAATGATGAAGCTCTTCTATGTAAGCATCAAAAGCATCTATGCCTTCTTGTAAAATTAGACGTGCTTCTTTATGAGTAATTGGTATAACCCACAAGACACTAATTATTTCTTCACCTATTTTTATTTCTTCTAAATCCTCACTTTCTCCTCTTAGTTCATCAATCAAGAGGGCTTTTGCAGTCCAGTTCTCTGGTGCGAATGCGCTCTCAGTCATTACTCGTGGTACTTCGGAAGATTTTATATTTTCAATATTATGGGCAATTAGGTCGCAGAAATATGAGAATATGCGATCAATGCTTTCTTGTCCCAAATCGGGTTTTAAAGCTAGCATCCATTCAGTCTCAGTAGGTTTTCCAGTTTTTCGAATGGAATTAGATAGGCCGACTGTTGTGAATCTTGCAGGAATTTTATCATTATTTGATGGGAAATAATATATCTCAATATATACGCCAATCTCCGGTTTTGTCATTTTGACTCTATATTCTGGCATAGACCATTCTTTAATATATAAATTAAGAATAATTGTTCTTCTGATGTCGAAGTCCAGAATCTTTTCTTGGCTGGACTCTCTATTGATTTGCACATCCATCACCTTTTTTCTTTATTGGTTTTCTCGGTTAAAAGTTTTTGGCCGGTATCATTTCCCGCTTTCATCGTTCATGGTCCGCCATTTCAGTATAGAAGTGGGCACTCTGATTACCGCCGATTTCACGCCTCTGTTGGCAGCAAGTGTGCGTAGATGCTCGTCTTTCGATCCATTGATGAAGACCTCGCGCTCGATGACGGCGAATCTCTCCACCATCTGTTATGAGAAATTTCTTAAAAATCATCGGGGATATTGAAATTTTGAGATAATTCTTCTATTTCTTCAATATTGGGTAATGGGGTATTGTATGTCGCCAGCATAACGGCGCGTTGCTTTTTGGATAGTCCAAATCCTTGGCTCTCAAGGCTGATAAGTTGATCTTCTGATAAACCAAGTTTCTCGATGGTTATTTGGCTCATAAAAAAACCACCTTTATCAAGATGATGACCACAAGGAATTATAGAGCCAAATAGTAGATGCATGGTTCGGTTTGTCAATTGTGACGAATATGCATGTCCTGTATGTCTCTCTCGTAGTTAGAAGAATCTGGTTTCTACGTTCTTGCTGAGGGTATGACCATTTCTAGAGTGCTTATAAACGTAGTTAATTAGTTTCCTTTCGATGATTGGTGCTTAATGACAGCTTCTTTTGCTCTAAGGACAATATCATCCACATCGGAAAACTGACGCTCAATAGATGCTAGCACTTTCAGTAAAAAAAGGCCAAGATTTTTATCTCCTAGGCATAATTCCGTTTCGGCGAAAAATTCGATGTCTTCGAGTTTTTCTATATTTTTTTTGTTATTGATGTTTTTAGGGAATTCGATGTATTTATGGAGAGTTAAGACTGCATCTTCGCCCTTGGTTTTAAAATCGTGAACAATTCCATTAAATATGGTGTCTTTGAATCCTTCCTTGAGCCTGCCTTTTTCATTTAATACATCCGGATGAAATGTCGCCAAATATTTTTCGTTTCTTACGGCTTGACCATTAATGATGTAGGATACTTTTTCTTCGTCAAGAATCTTTATTATTTCATCAATTGACTTGAACTTTAGTCTTGCAAATCTTGCCGGAGAAAATTGCTTACGCAAAGAATCTTCATTATTTGAAAGATAGGCCCTAAAAGAAATTTCAGCATTTCCTTCCAAGAGTTCTTTGAAATAAACAAGATGCCTTTCATCTACCATATCTGCCTCCTGCGCTTCTTGAACTTTTGGGAATGCACCATGAGGTCGCCATACCAGAGATAGTGCGTGGTGCCGAAGAACTGACATTTTGAAACGATTAATCCAGATCTCTGGCCCAACTAACTAACTCTTCATCTTCTAAATTATATGGGTTTTTGTAAATATTAGAGTAATAGTATTCCGATTCCAATATATCTCTAATTTTATTGAAAACATGATTGGTGGCATGAAATCCATTGCTGATGGGAGCGGTGAAAGCAAGCGAGCCATTATGGAATCCATCTAAAGAACCGGAAAGCTCTCGCTTGACCATAGTTTCGACTAATTCTATCTTTACTTTGATAGGCTGCTCTTTGTAAATTTGAATGCAGAAATTTCCACCATGTTTTATTAATTCAAAATCCCCGTTGGGATGGAGTTTTATTGTATCTCCTTTCGCAAGGCCTAGTGCTAGCCCTGGAGATGCACATAATTTGAATTTTTGATCGCTTAGGTATTCTGCAGGAAGCTCTTCTAAAACTGCTCCCTGTGAATTTGTTCCAGCAAAAACCTTAATTAATGTTAATTTATCTTTCATACGTTGCTCCTCAACTGCCTCTATCTTTGCATGACATACCATCTTTAACGTATCCACTATTAGCTGCTATCACAGTTCTTTACAAATGGGACGCCCGGCCATGATGGCGTGAAGCATAACTTCTTCGTTCAGGCTCAAACGGAAATCGTGTTAGCGTCGCATATTCATGAATTATCTGGGTGCTTTAACTCTTTCCACCCATTTTTGTCGAGTATGTTTATACTTTTTGGGCCAATGCAAAGCAAAGTGTCTCCAAAGACCGAGATATCTTCACATTCTACGATTTCACCAATCTTCTGAAGCCTGGACTTTTCATTTGCGCAATCAAGAAAAAGTAAGCCTTCATTTGAGGCGAAGTATAGATTTTCTCTAAAAAACGCCATTTTTGCTAGTATCATATTGTCATCGTAGTGGCTGACATCTTCAAACCCGCTGGTTGCATTTCCGCGCATGATGGCTCCATTGAATCTGCATGCCCAAATGACGCCGTTTGATGCACATATTACGCTCATGAGAATCTCATCAGTGAATACTTGGCATTCCTCCCAAGAGTGATCGTTGTAGTGATATATCCTATTCCGTCCGACTGCATATAAATCTTTGACGGAATATCCATCGATGTCAGAAATGTCATCGCCGATATTACATTGATTAATTGCAAGGTTGGGCTTTACTGTTGTAGCTGGTCTTCTTAGTTCACTAGAGATATCATGCCATTGATTCGCATCACGAAGATATATTTGCCCACCACCACCGCATGCGTACAAACAGCCATCAATCTCCTTCAAAGCGTTAAGATATCCATAAATCGGAGCATCCTTTTTCAAGCCGGCATCTACTATACTTTCAGTGACTTGACCCCCTGGCCAATAATATGAAATATCTCCGTTTTTCGAGAGCGCAGCGTATCTGCGTTGACTCCCCAGTGCAGTCTTAACAACACAAAGAGATACGGTTGAAAAATAGGGGATATCAGAGTGACGCCATTTGTTCCCGGGAGCTTGATCGTCAAAATAAAAAATCCTAGTGAACTCAGACGAGTCATCGATATTATTCGGCTTGGATGCAAACATATAGTAATCATCTTCGATCGCAGCACACTTGTTAAAAGTTATTGGAACTGCATTCATAGGTTAAAATCCGATAACATAACGGACCTCCTTTAGTCGTTTTTCCTGGGCCGATTTTCGAGAAATCTATTGGGATTTTTTCACTGGAATCTGCATTTCTTCTGCTCAGTTTTGCTTCCAAAACTTCTAGACAGCTTTGCACGTATTGCGCCGATTCAAATCGATAATCTCGTTAATGTCATATTCTTCGAACTTATCCAACAGCGGGTCGCTGCCGTGCTTCAACTTGAAATCCATTTCTTCCGAATAGAGAGGGACGATGGCATAGAAGTGTACGGTCCGCCCATCCTCCATGTCTAGCGAAAGAAAATCTTCGTTCACTTCAAGGGGAGGCAGCAAAATGATTCCGCTCATTCCCGTTTGCTGCGATAGCGGTTCGGCCGGATCTCCATTAGGCATCGTATGCTCCCAGCCTAGCCAAGTGTCGTACTCATGGGGAAAACGGGCCAACATTTTAAGCCATCGAATAGGCCAATAGTAATCCGGATTTTGTAAATCTTCTTGCGAGATCCGCCAATCCGGCGGCAGGCAGATCATCAATTCCGCGTATTCGTAGCCTTCCGCTCCTTCTGGCGTATTCATGGGCATAAAGCTCATGCCCGTTGTGAATAAAGTATAATACTTGCGTTCGGGAGTCGGGTTTATGATGTGGACATCAATATGAACGACATCCGATAGGATTTCGTGGTACACGGAATCGACTTCCCCGATATGCTGGCACACGTGTTCTTCGATTTTCTCGATCCATTCTTCTTCCCCGTACTCCGGAGGCCGCCATTCATTCTGTCTATCGCTATAGCGATAGATCGGGCTCCCCGACTCCGAATATTCCGTCGATTTCGACATATTCGCCTCTCCTTTTCTTCCTCAATTTTCATCTAATTCATCATACTATAATGTGTATATACAAGGGATAAATCCCATCTCCCCTAATCAATATTTCTATTATTTTCGCCATACACGCTTTGCTGTCCTCTTTATGTAAATAACACCATAGGAATGCTGCCCGTTCGTTTAATCATCTTGCCATGAAACGCTTATATCCCACCCTATTCCGTTAGAGGTGATCTGCCGGGAAAGGGATAAGGTTCTTGTCACCCGACAACGACTTCTTAATACTCAATTTCTCTAACTAGTTCAAAAGGCAATCATTTATCTTCTCTTTAATTTATCATAATTCCCCTTAAGTTATCGCCGCTTTTACTCTTCCTCAAGAATTTGCTTTCCCCCTCCAGATGCTCTTTAATGAACATAGTTCAATACTAAATTCCAAGAAATAAAAAAGCCGAATGGATCGTTCTCATCCACTCAGCTCATAGGATTATTTCACAATAATTTCTATAATATCGCTTACCGTTGTTCTACTTCCATTCATAAACTCACCGCGATATTGATAAATGCCAGGAGCTTTCCCTGAAATTTGTGTAATGGCCGATTGAGCACTTGGTGTTTGTGAAGATAAAGATTGCGTTTCAATAAGTTCGCCATTTTCATATAATTGATACTGTGCTGCGTTCGTACCCCACCACATATTCATCGTAACCTCATAATTGCCATCATGTAAGCCTGTCGCAACACCGCTATTATTCGAAAGTGTCGGTTTACCTGGCACCCCATTTGCAAGCAACGCCGGACTAACGGAATGCCGTTCGAACTTGACTGCATCAGCCCTCGTATAAATCATATCGGCAGGTAGAGTTGGCGGATCTACCGTTGTCGGAGTAACCCTGGTTAATCGAACATACTCGCTGCCGTCTCCAATAAAGTCGAACGTTCCTAGATTAACCCAACCCGACGAGCCGACGGTTGCATCGATATACGTGACCTCGGTAACCGACTGATGCTTCACTTCCACTTTGACATGATTATCGTTTGCCGTTGTATGAACGAGCTTGTAGATGGAGACCGTATATTTCCCCTCTGGAAACTGGCCTTTCCACGTCGCTGATGATCCTTGAACTGTAGAGTAACGGGATTTAACCCCAATTTTGTATCCGGCTAAATTGCTCTGGCTCCAAGACCCTTCTGTCGTGTATAACCCAGTCGTATTCGTGCTGTCGACAATAACCGTTAGGTCCCTGATCGTTATGGTCAAAGGCGGTGTTGTTAAGGTCACTCCGTCAATCTTTACTGTGGCCCATACCTCAATATGATCCGTTTCTCCATCGAGACTTAGAAGGGTCAACAAGCCGCTACTGTTCACTTCAGCCAGATCGGTTCGATTAACGAAATACTGCACGTTTGCCTGTGTCAGATCACCAATCAGACCGTTATCCAAATAGCCGGTTACGCTCAGTTGTGCGGTTTGAGTCATCTGAAGTTCGTCCCGATCCGACAGGATCACCGCAGACTCCAATTGCGGCATCTTGTTCGGGTCCACCCACATCATCGCATCGGCAACGACTCGTGACTTATTGGCCTTATTTGTTAATTCCACGTACCCACTATCGCCTGCTGCAAAAGGATAAGCACCCAGGTGCAACCAAGTCCCATTGGCCGTTGTCTCATCAATGGTAACCGTCTCGGAGCCCCCGCTATAATAAACGGTAAATGAGGCATTCGTTGCCCAATTCTCACTGGTAGCGGTTATTTGCGGAAGCTTGTAATACACACTGTAAGTAACACTTTCCGGAAGCTCAGGCCGCCATGCAATTCGGCTTGTCGCTGTGCCGGCAGTCGATTTAGCATACACATAGTTATCATAGTAATAGTCGTTAGCCGTTGTATCCCGTATCCAGACGCCTTCTGTCTCCGCCTCCGTATTATCCACGATGATAGATGAACCATCCTGCCAATCCGGTTGAACTGGCGTTTCCGTTACCTGATCAGGCAGATAGAGTGTCCGCTTGCGAGTCTGTTTCCCGTCCGATTCCACATAATAAGTGAAGGTTTGGGATAAATCGTTTACCCGTATCGACCATTCCATCGGATATATCGTATCTGGAATGGTCGTATACGTAGCCCCGCCATCCAAGGAATAATGGATCGTCGCTGGTTTCGTCGTTTTTACTTGCACATAAGCATCGTAGGCTGTTTCGTCGGGCTTGACGATCAGCATGCCTTTAACCGCATCGATTGGACTGTGGATATCGAAGAAATAGCTTGCATCCGATGAATCAGCAGTTCTGACTTGGTGCAGCGGCACATCAATATTGAGTCCTTCTACAATGATAGCGGTGATTCCCTTGCTTGAGACCGTGGCTTGAATGATTCCGCCACTCATAACCGCTTGCTCTGGTGTGCCATTGTCGCGGATGATGGTTACGGTATAATCTTGTGCCGGGTTGAACCCAATGATTTGCGCATTCAATTCAATCGAAGTCTGAACTTCATCTGACGATACGTTGCTTAGCCCGATGTAGAATTTATTCCCGCTCTCACCCGTTATCCAGTTCAATTGAGGATGGTTAGTCTGGATAATCCCCTTGGGCATCCAGAGCCAAACGTCCGAATTACCGTAGAAATAACCTGGTTTATTCCCATAAAGGTGATATTTGAACCATAAAAAATTCGTTTCGAATACGGAAGGAAATGTAATACTCCCGTTCGATTTCAATGTTTGTTCGCTGATCAAATAATCCATCGTCTGCCCAAGCTGCGCCGGCATATGGTGATAATAAATTGATGTAGCCCCGCTTGGGCCTTCCAGAGGAAACACCGGTTCAAGTTGACTAACGGCGAAGCCCTTATAGTAATAACCTGGATAGCTGGAATATCGACCAATAACCGCATTATGAGCAATATCCTGCAGCAGTTTATCACCTGTATAGAGCGACAATCTCAGCATGAATGGAGCTTCCTGGGCATTCATCCGATAATAACCGGTTGTACTTCCCGCCTCAAACGTCAATCCGTTGGGTGAAATAAGCCAACTGTCCGCTTGTACGCCTCCGGCTACATCTTCTGGGAGCTTGCTCCTAGGATATTCGTATTTACCGCTTTCCGGCCAATGGAACGATTCAGCGTAATTATACGTTTCCGGCTGAGGAATCGTAACGGTACCTTCAGGAACAGGACGAGCAACGAACATCGTGGCGTACTGTTTGGCTTCCTTGTACGCGGCATTCAAGTATTTGGGATCCTTCGTTTCCTCGTAAAGCTCCAAGATCTCCATCCACAGCTTGCTATAATAATAAATAAACTCATTTTTACTCACATTCACAGATGCAGGAGTATCGATATGTTGAATGATATAGCTGTCGGCTGCAGCCTTGGCAGCCTGTAAATACTGCGTATCCCCCGTCATACGATACATCATAAGGGGCTGAATGACAGGCCCCCGATCTTTCTGGTCAGGATCACGCACAAGGTACTCATCCTGCGCCAACGCCTCAATTCCTGCCGAAGTACCCATCATCTGATTGACAGCGGATACGCTTGAAACATCGAACGGCAGGGTTGCCATTTTCCATAGCGAAGGCACGCCGTATACTTTCTTCTGCGTTGGCGACCAACCGATACCATTACGCGATACGCCATACTGGATAGACGGCAGCGCTCTCGTATCGTAAAGCTGGTCATCCCCGGTCAAATAGTAAGCCCCCAGAAGAACCGCATTCGACGTTGTTCGAACACTATCCTCGTTCTCGATATCAATAAAGCCCTTGGCACGGCTCCACCACCCGCTAGGTGACGGGACATAATCAACAGAGTCATCACCTTGCGGCTCTATCTTAAGCAGATCGATCATATTGAACATCGCGTCAGTAAGCGACTGATCAGCGACATTTTCTCGGTATGCCGAATAACCGTATTCATTGCGAAGAATATCCTCGTAGACCTCATATAGACTGCTGTTTTCAGCGATTAGCCCCATATGAAATTGATAGGTGCTTTCTGCGGTCATTTGCGAATAAGTTCCTAACTGAGGAGCATAAATGATCGGCTGCACGCTGTCTTCGTTGTTGACAAGGCTCATGCCAAGCCGTTGTTTCGTAACGCCTCCCGTCGGTTCAAATTCAACCGGAAGCTCTTCCGAAGGTACAAATACCCCATACGTCAAAGGATTCCCCGCACCGTCACTTTTCTCAACCAGACTCATTGGAGCGCTCAGCTCCCTCAAACTTGTTGATTCCACCGTACCTACCATTTTTGCATGCGACCTAAATCCATTTAACACTTCATTGACGCCAGAGATAAGCTCTGTTGTGAAGGACTGATATCCAATCACATAATTGCCATCGCGGCGAGGCGTGAAGGCGAAGGAAACATCTGGTTTATCCCCTGCCATGGACCAGTTCACTTCAAAATCGTAATCACTGCCATGCATAGAATCGGTTAATACCGCCGTGTGGGTATCAGGAAAATGGATCCCGTCGAATGTAATCCAGCGTTTGTTCATCGTATCGTAGTAATTGGTTCGGCTCCCCGCATTCCCATCCAATAATACCCATTGCTCCTCAAGTCTTTCCGACACATTATTTATTGGCATCCAGTTTCCCGTGTCCGTGTGCTTGTAGAACATGTCACGAACGATGGATTTGCCCCCATCCCATGCTGCCTCATAGAAGGTCGCCTTATAGTTTGCATTTTCGATGCTGCCTTTTTCCGTGTAACTGAGATTCGCTAATGTGCGGCTCCGCAGCGCGGGCAACGGCGGTGCTTGCTGCCGGATATTCCCTTCGAACTTGACCGCATCGGCCCGAGTAATAATCGTGCCCGTCGTAGGTTGAGTTCGAGTCAGCCTGACAAATTCGGTATCATCACCACTGAAATCATACTCCCCCAAATCCACCCATCCAACGGATGGACCCGACGAAGGTCTAAGATCCATAAACATGACATCCGTAATCCCGTTGTGAACAACCTCAATCTTTACATTACTATCTGCTTTATCCGCCCAATCAAGCTTATAGAACGATATTCTCGCCTTCCCTGCTTCCAAGCGTGGATTCCATGTGATGCTTCTACCTACGGCGTCCGTATATTTGGAACTGGAATTATTATATCCCTTCACGCCCGCACTTGTGGTCCAATAAGGAGCAGAGAACCCGTTATTGGCATTACCTGCGTCAATGGTGACGACATTATCAATCGTGAGGCTTCCGTCATCAATGATGATCGTCTTATGTGGCTCTTTCTGTTGAATATTTCCTTCGAACTTGACCGCATCAGCGCGCGTAAGTATCGTGCTCGTGGTGTTCGTAGACCGGGTCAATTTAACGAATTCTTCACCAACCCCGGAAAAATAGTACTCTCCTAAATCAACCCATCCCGGAGGAGCGCCAAATGAGGGTCTCAGATCCATAAAGAGTACGTCCGTCGTTCCATTATGAACGATTTCGATTTTTACATCGCTATCAGCCTTATCCTCCCAGTTAAGCTTATATAACGATATTTTCGCCGTTCCTGCTTCCAAGCGTGGATTCCATGTTATCGTTCTGCCTGCTGTACTCGTATATTTGGAGCTGGAATTATCATACCCCTTCACCCCTGTGCTTGTGGTCCAATTTGGAGCCGAATATCCATTGTTCTCGTTACCCGCATCAGGTGTCACAACATCATTGATCTTGATGCTCCCGTCATCGATGATAATCGTCTGATAAGGTAAGGTCTCCGCATAAGCGGTCCTTATTCCAACCAGGCTGAAAGGAACTACTATCGTCAACATGAGAACGATTAAGAAAAACAGCTTCCTTTTGACCATACAACTCACAGCCTCTCCTTTTAATGATAACGCTTCCAAAATAATAATGCCCCTTTACTCGAATGATCGTAAAGAAGCAATTAGCCTTATCCTTCTGGCTAATCCCGCTCCGTCGTTTTTATCATAGCATGTCACATCACCGTGAAATTTCTTTCATTTCAAGAATTTCTTATAAAATTTTAAGTAAAAAAGAAACCTACATCATAACTAACCGCTCAACTGCAGTCAGATATTGATGTAGGTCTTCCAAGTGGACAAAGCTTAATCATCAATTATAATGGCGGCTGCACCAATAACAACTTCCCAAGCTGGATCACCGTTTGATCATACCAATCTGGATGCTGCCGAACATGCTCTCTACTTCGTTCATTGCCGCATGCCTCAAACACGGCCGCTTTGTCTGTCTTCTCGGTATCGACTTCGAAACGAACCGTATGTTTCCCATTCGGGAGCTCCGGCAAGAATACATACTGATTTCGATTATGATCGTTGTGTGGTGTGAATCGATCGACAAGAAAGGGTTCCCCTCCATCCACCGACACCTTCAATCTGCCAGAATCAGGCCCCCCGATATCGAATAACCCGATGTGGGTTCCCTCGAACTGCACCGTGATAGCCTCCCCGGGATCGACTGCTCGCCATAGGCCGGGGAACAACCAATTGTACTCACGCACTAAAGCAAAATCGTCGGGAGTCATATAAGACCATCCTGCCGAAAAAAGAGTAAGACTATCCAGTGTCAGCATGGTCGCATACTCCCAAGGATTAGCCGGGACCAAAGGGTCCTGAGGCAAGTAATGTTCGACCTTTCCCACGCGATCCCGAAGTTCGCTGATTTTCTCAAACGACCGGGTGATTGTATCCGTGTAAATCTGGTGACCTTCGGGAATAGTCGGATGGATCGAATCATGCGTAAAAATAACGGCTTCGGGAATGGACACGTCTGCCCTTGAGGTGAAAATGAGCTTTCCATCCGAAACCAATTGACTGACCGCTACGCCCAGATGAATCGAAGGAATGCCGTAATAGTCGGCGACTTCCTCTTGCATAAGAGCTCCCTTCTGGTATTCCCCAAACTGAAATAAGGCCACATCCCGCTCCTTCAGCGTATAAACGAACAGGATATCGGTAAACCGGCTGCGCTTGCGGATCTGTCGGACAATTCCTTCGATCCGCGCCTTGGATTCGGGAACTCCGCCATCGTTACCAACAAATTCAACAAACACGAGATCAGGCTGATGACGCAGTACATCTGTCTCCAAACGGGCGCAGCCGAGATCCGATCCTGTCCCAGAAATGCCTGCATTCACAGAGCGGATATCCGCATTGGGATATTGCCCTCGCAGCCAATCCGCCGTCATGATCCTGTATCCTTCAGAACGCGTATTACTGCCGCCAAAATAGACGATTGTTACTGTATCCCCATTTTCTAACTTATGAATGACATTAGGCAGCCCTCTTCGAGGGAAAAATTCCTTCATCGCGACTTCACCTGACCTCACTTAGCGTTTTTAGGAGCAAACCATTTTACAGCAAACACTTCAAAATAAGGCGAACCATAAGTTGCACAGAAATCAAACCGGATTCGGGTTACACCTTTTGCATCCACCTTATGTTTATTCAACGTAAGATAATTCCCACGGATTTTAATTTCACTTTCGGTTCCGTCTTCTAAGGTTAAGGTCACATCATAATCTTGGATAAGTGGCTCGATAGGATCGTCGAAATGCTCCAAATTCAGCTGCGAATTGAAAACAAGATGGATTTCATCCAGATTCTTGGGGCTTGCAAAACAGAATTCCAACCATTCCTGTCCTTCCGTACGTTCAGAAATCCAGCCGTTCGGCAGACCATAAGGTCTGGAGAAGCCGTTGACGACATTCGCGGGATTATACATATTCTGGGATGGTATCAGATCCTTGAAGCAAATGCTCTTATTGAATTTCTTCAGCCTGGACGGCTCTTCCGGCCTATAATGGAAGCTGACCGCTCCTGTCATTTTCTCTTCATTGCCGTGTACGGCAAGGCTCGCCGTACCTTCCAATACGATGTAGATTTTGTCGTCAGCCGGCTTCTTGCAGCCCAAGTCCAGCGTAATCCAGTCATCGTGACCAGCTGAAATAACCAAGCGGTAGTCTTTCAGCTCGCTGGTGGGAATATAGTTTTCCTTCCGCTCCCCGCCAAACAGCTTCACTTGCAAAGTTTCCGAATGCTCGGATCTATTTTTAATTTTGATCCGCACGCTTTCAGCCACGGATGTCTGAATCGGCAAGACCAAACATAACGCTTTCTCCAAGGAAATCTCTTCGGTTGGATGAGGATTATCATAGCTTCGCTGAGACGAGGCGCGAATAGTTAATCCGTCAGCGAAATAAGGATCCAACTCCTCTTGAAGCCCTACAATCGTTTGCCCGTCTCGAAGCAGCAGCGCTTGCAGCTCCCCCATATGAGCTTCGACGATGGCTGCCGGGTCTACCTCATATTTCAAGCATAACGAAGCAGCCGTTCCAACCGCCTGCCCCATACAACCGCAGGTTGCCATGACCCTTGTAGATCCGAAAGCCACATGGGTAGCGCTTATATTGCGGCCAGCGAACATCAGATTAGGAATATTGCGTGAAAATAAGCTGCGGAAAGGGATATTATACAATCCCGGCACAAAATTCCACGCTGTAGCCGGCCCCTCATCGTAGATGCCTTTATTCGCATGTAGATCCATATACCATCCTCCGACGGATACAGCATCTTCGAAATGAGGCTTTGCTGTAAGATCGTTCTGAGACAGCATGTGCTCCCCTATAAACCGCCTCGACTCCCGCTTTCCCGGAATCGGGCATACATAATCCAAGATGAGATTGTCCACATCATCAAACTCGCCGCTATTTTTGATATAATCCCATATCCCGTACACCAATTTCCGCAGTTCCAATGCGATGTCTTCATTATTCTTGATAATATCCATATGTCCGCCGTATTCCAGCCACCACAATCCGCCAAGCCCGTTGATTTTCCTTGGAAAAGACCGATGGTTTAAGCCTTTTCTGATACTATCGAAAAAGGCCAACTTCGTAATATCATACGCAAAGCCAGGCCTTTTGTAAGGAACGGAATAGTCTACGTCACGGGCTTGAAACAGAATCGTATCGCCCATGGTGTAATGATCCGCCACTTCAGGAGCCAACTCCTCCTTGTATTCATGCTTCGCCTCTCTTCCCCATCGGAAGTGAGCACCTGCTTGATATCCAACAATTCCATCGCCGGAGCAATCGATGTAGGTTCGGCTTTCAAAACGAAATTTTCTTTCGGAAGCCAATTGAAGGCCCTCCACCGATTTAATTCTGCCGTTCTCCATGCCCGTTTCATGCACGCATGTATTCAGGAATAGAGAAATGTTAGGCTCATCATAAACCATGTCCAACAAGACCGTATCCGAAAGCGAAAGCATAAGCTTCTTGTTGTATAACGGATTATAATGAAAGATCTTCAGCTTGAGTTCTTCTACCAACCCGCCCTCTCGAGCATAATAGGATGGACTGTTTCCGAGATATGCCGACCCGTTGATATGAACCCTGACCTCGCTGCTCGCATTTCCCCCAAGAACCGGCCGATCATTAATAAGTGAAACCTGCAGCCCTTGGCGTGCGGCAGCAATGGCAGCGCATATCCCAGCAATACCTCCGCCTACGACGGTTACATCTGCTTTTATAAGCTCCATTTTGATAACCTCCATGATTAGATGCTTCTATCATGGTAATTGTTTTGGTCCCCTTTTTTTTATAGGATTTCGCGAAAAACTCATACATTTTTTGCATCCTTATTTGGATTCGTACCGTGTCATTTTCATCCGGTATTGCTTAGGGGTATCACCCGTATATTCTTTAAATAGTTTGCAAAAGTAACCTTCATTGACGATGCCTACTTCCTCGCACAGTTCCAATAAAGAATAATCCTGAGCATTTAACAGCTCGAGAGCTAATTGGATTTTTTTACGGTTGATGTAGCTGATCACGCCTTCGTTCATTGTTTTTTTGAATAAGCTGCTAAAATACGATGGTGCTAAATTCACTTCCTCGGCAATAGCCTCCAACGTTAAACGCTGTTTCAGGTTTTTCTCTATAAAATGCATAGCACTCATGATTTCTGCACGATGTAATAGTTGGCCAGCGTGTACGTATTCGAATGTGAAGTCGCCAATATAGGCAAGCTGCTCCTGAAATGCCATAAATTCCATGGGGAATTCTGCTGCTTCCGTGGACAGCTTGTTCCCCGATTTAAACTTCTTGGTAATGTCTCTGTACAAGTCTCTAATCATCGGCGCCATGATGGACTTGTGGATTTTATGATCCGTAACAAATTGGTTCAGATCGGCGAATGCATTGTCCAGCTCTTCCTTGGAAATCTTCCTTTTCACCCATATAAGAAAATCAGCCAGTTTCTGCTGAAAGTCTGCTTTTTTGTCATTATGGTATTGGAACCGATGCATGGGTGTTTTTACTACTTTCTCTGTATGATAATAGAAATCCTCACTCACATTTTTAGCTTCCGTGTACGCTTGTTTGATCGATTCCCAGCCTCGGTGTGGACCTCCAAAAGCGACGGATACCCTTTGATTCAAATATTGATGCAAATGAGAGACGATCTGCCCTCCCAATGATTGGCAAGCATATTCCGTTTCCATATCACTGCGGTTATTTTCCCAGGATAGAAAGCCAATAAAACGATTATCGGACAGATCCGCAGCTACGCCACTGCCACCATTCATCATCGTTTCTTCGATTATATTCGTAATCGCATATTTCAAGATGTTTTGATCAGCAGCTGAGTATTCGTTTCGGAAACTTTCATACGTATTCATTTCAACTATGAAGCAGCAATAGTTAGCTTGAAAGAAATGGAACTGCATGCGATTGGCAAAATCCGATGCCCGATGAGAAGGAATTTCGCCTCTGATAAGTTCGTTAAAACATTGCTTGCGGACTCTATATTTATTTTCAAGCACGGATACGTTTAACGATTGAAATTCCGCTTCTTTTTTCTTAACCTCATTTAGAATTCCGGCTGCCTTATCTAAAGCTCGATCCAAATCCGCTTCCCTTAGCGGAACCTTTACAATGTACTCCAATACGTTGGCATGAATAGCTCGCTGGGCGTATTCAAAGGATGAATAGGCGGTCAAAAGTATGTATTGGGTACGGGGGAGCTCCGGCTTTAGCTGCTCAATCATGGAGATTCCATCCATTCGCGGCATAACGATATCGGATAATACGATATCCGGCTTAAGTTTTAAAATCTCCTCGATCCCATTCAGCCCATTATTGGCTCTTCCCACTAGAACAAATCGCCTATCCCTATGGGAGAGCTCGTTAAAAAACAATTCCAATCTTTGAATGATTAGGTCTTCATCGTCAACAATGAAGCAGGTATAGTCTCTCACCATTATGCATCTCCTTTTAGCAAGTCTGCCGGGAATAAGGCGCGTACACGGGTTATTTCCTTAGGTATGCTAATGATTTGGAGCCCAAATTGTTCTCCGTAGTGAAGTCTTATTCGGCCATGAATATTATTTAACCCGATTCTTTTCCTTTTTACTTCCACATCACTCGGTTCTGAAATTAAAATATGCTTTATTTTATCGGCTGGAATTCCCTCTCCTTGATCAACTACTTCTATGATGACGATGCCGCCCTCCCTGTACGCATGAATCGTAATAGGGCCTTCGATCCCCCCTCCGTTATAACCATGGAAGATACTATTCTCTACAAGGGGCTGCAGCAGCATTCGAAAAACCGGAAAATCCATTAACCCTGCTTCGATATTTTCAATCAAGTGGAAGTTTCTGTTATACCGGATGTTCTGGATCTCGATATAGTCCGCTACATTTCGTAATTCCTGGCGTAGGGAAACCTTCTCTGAAGCGTCATTTATCCCGTATTCCAATAATGAAATGAGCGACCCGATCACCACATCTACTTTCTCTATTTGTCCGAGGCGTATAACATTGCTGATCGAACCAAGCGTGTTATACAGAAAATGAGGATTTATTTGAGACTGAAGCACTTGGATTTCCAGCTTCCGCTCAAGTTCATTATGAAGCTCCGCTCGCCGAATCAGTTCCACAATTTGCTGCAGCATACGATCGAAGGCTCGGGAAAGATCACCAAACTCATCGTTTCGGTTAATCGTTATTGTAGTTGTGAGGAAGCCTTGCTCCACCCGCTTCATTTTTGTTTTGAGCGCATAGAGTGGATTCCTTATATATTTGGCAATAAAAAAAGAAATGAACAAACTTAAGAGAAGACCTGCAGCTAGAAGCTCGATATAATAGGTTTCCAATCTGGACAAAGCTGCTTTCAAGCGTGATTCATCGTTGATCGAGATAATGGTCCAGTTGAATTTCTCCGTCGGTTTTTTCAGAAGGTAGACCGGAATGCCATCCTTGGTATGCAGTTGAAGGCTTGTTTCTCTAGTATCCAGAATTTGTTCCACTGACGTTTCCCCGATTGAAAAAGTATGATCTTGAATATTCAGTGATCCTTTATTTTCAGAAAATCCGGCAATGATTTGACCCGATGCGGTGATCAGAGCCAGATTCATTTGTTCTTGTTTATTAATCTTGAACAAAGTTTCTTCAATGGCATTTAGATCCAAATCTACCGCAATGGCCATAGGAAACGGAGCGCCGTTCAGATATCGAACCATCGTAACTGTCCAGCCGGAATACTTAGATTTGTAAGGATCACTGACAAAGGTAGTCCTTCTGTTCTTGTCAGCCGCATCAAACAAAGGTTCTCTTTCAGATAAGGGTTCATCGAATATTCGGGTAGGTGTACTTCCGCCTAGAATGGATAAATCGCTTTTGATCAAATAAATATTACTGACGTAATTACTGTTGAGTTCATATAGCTCTCTTAATTGCTTTTTAATCACTTCCGTATTGTCAATGTTGGCTTTCACCGATGTTTCGACCGAGAAGAGGATCGTCTGGAAGGAGGAAAAATTAACGGTGAAATACTGGTCTACCTTGTCAAGTATTTGGTTGGTGTAATAAATGTCATTGGTTCTTATTTCCTTTTGGACATAGCGATAAGACAATTGGCTTATCAAGATTATGCAGCTTAATACAAATGCAAACACGATAAAAAATAATTTTAAAGGCAAGCTGATTCTTCTTCGCATCGATCATCTTCCTTTTAATTCCGTATTAAGCTAAGAATAGCATATGATAATAAAGAGAGGGGCTACAATTAGCCACTCTCTTCGTTTATTTTACTTGATGAGGCCAGCTTCTTTAAATTGCTTGATTGCTGTATCCTTATATTTCTGCATGTCAAACTTGGTATCCAACGTTTGGAGGAAATTGTCCCAGTTGGAAAGAGGCTCTTTGCCCGTCATAAATTTAACTAAGCTTTCATTAATGAATCGTGAGCGGTCAGCTGCCAAGGTATCGCTGGGGTCTGCAGTCAACAAATTTCCGGGCAACGTTGGCCCCACATATTTCTGATTGTTCTTGAAAGCTTCGGCCGTCTTAGGATTCTGGAAGCTGAAGTACTCAGCATCATCACCACGGCGCGGCATTCTATAATGATCGACCCATAGGTACTTTTCTTTCATTTCCTTCGATAATTCGGAGGTTTTATTTTTGATCTTGCCGTCCACCATATCCCAATGAATCCCTTTGATTCCGTATGCAAAATTCGGATATGCTTCTTTGTCCGTAAAGAGATAATTCAGCATGGACAAGATGCGAATGATTTTGTCCTTATCTGCTTTGGCGGATATGGCCCATGAATTGCCTTGGAACGATTTTCTCTCTACAATTTGATCACCGTAAGGACCTTTCATCGGAGGAATGACGATCCATCCCGGCACCTCTCCACTGATTTCTTTCATTTTCTGCTGATAATCCGGTTCCAGCCTACGGGCATCTCTTATCATGAAGCCAACTTTCCCCTTAAACATCTTTTGGTCCAACAAATCAGGCGAATTCATCGTCACCCAGTCGGGGTCTACCACTTTTGCTGACATCATTTTATTAATGTAAGCAAGCGCCTCTTTCATTTTGGGATCGATAAATAGGAATACCGGTTCATTATCTTTCACTTCAATGGCCGCAGGAGGATTGACGCCAAACATCCACATCAAGCTATCGAAGCCATAGGTTTGCAGATTGCCTTCTTTATTCATACCGCCGATGAATCCGTACGTATCGTTTTTTCCATTACCGTCCGGGTCTTTCTCTGTAAAGGCTTTCATAACTTCAAATAGTTCGTCAGGTGTCGTTGGCACTTCCATGTTCAGCTTTTTCAACCAATCGTTGCGGATGAAGAAGCTTCGGCTGATTCCGTTAACATTATCATAGCCCGGAACTCCGATCGTTTTTCCTTGGTAGGACATCGCCTCCCAGGAGTCGTTGGTAAACCGTTTCTGTAATTCAGGGAATTGATCCAGATACGGTGTCAAATCCGCAAGAACGCCTTGGTCATAATATTGTGCGAGATCAGCCCGGCTCTTTAAGAAGATCAAGTCTGGAATATCCCCGCCTGCAATGAGCGTATTCAGTTTGGTTGTTGCTTGCCCCGCTTGAGGAATCATCATATCCAAGTCGATGTTCATCTCTTTCTCCAACATTTGGCGTTGAACATCTTCATCACGTGGAGGTATGGGAGCAGCAGCGTTGAAAGTGCCTTGGTTAAACATTGAAATTTTCATTTTAGTTGCAAATTGGCTAGACAGACCTTGCGAATTACTTGAAGCTGTCGATGTAACTTCTCCATTTTCCCCACATCCTGACAATAGCGTTCCCAGTCCTAAGATTACCGACAGAATAGCAAATGAAATCTTTTTACGTTGCATATTGACCTCTCCTTTGCTTGTATATTATCACGGTTTCCCCGTAATAAATTAGGTTGGAACGCCTTTTATCCTTTAACTGATCCCAGGAGCACACCTTTGGTAAAATGCTTCTGCATAAATGGATAAACAATCAAAATCGGAACCGTAGTCACGACAACAGCGGCCATTTGCACCGCGAACTTGCTAACTGCTCCGGAATTGGCAATCGAATCAGCGCTTTGTGTTGCGACGTTAAGCAGAATGTTGCGCAAGACAACTTGAAGTGGCATGAAGTTGGAATCATTGATATAAACAATAGCATCGAAATAACTGTTCCAATGGCCGACTGCGTAAAACAAGGAAATGGTGGCAAGGACGGGCAAGGACAGGGGTAAAATGATCCGCCATAACGATTGGAGCTCACTTGCCCCGTCAACCCTCGCTGATTCTTCGATTTCAGCAGGCAATTGCTCGAAAAAGCCTTTTATAATCACCAGATTAAATGCACTAATGAGATTTGGAATTATCAATACCCATGGACTGTCTAGCAATTCCAGAGAGCGGATTAGTAAATATGTCGGAATTAGCCCCCCACTGAACATCATGGTAAACACAATGAATAGTAAAAACGGACTGCGTCCCGGCAAATATTTTTTGGATAACGGGTACGCCGCGATTACTGTAAAAAACACATTTAACGCAGTGCCTACAATCGTTCGAAACAATGTAATTTTATATGCCTGCCCGATACCATGAGAAATGAATACTTCTTTATAGGCCAGAAAGGTAAAGGATTCTGGTATAATAACAATTCCTCTTCTTAACACTTCCGATTCTGGCGTTACTGAGACAGCAACCACATATAGAAAGGGTAGTAAGCAAAGTAGGGATAAAAAAATAAGAATCAAATAAACGACTGCTTGCCAGACTTTTTCCCCGGTTGTCAGATTGATCATTTTAAAAACCACCTCACCAAATTTGCCCATCGAATTTTTTGGCGAGCTTATTCGCTGCCAACACTAAAACAAATCCGATGACAGCTTTAAACAATCCTACAGCAGTAGCCAAGCCAATCTTAAGACGCTCTAACCCTTCACGGTATACCCATGTGTCGATAATGTCGATTTTCTCCTGATTAAAGCTGTTGGCGAACATGAATATTTGGTCAAAGCCAGCATCCAGAATATGGCTTAACTTAAGGATCAGCATCAGAATAATGACTCCTCGAATGCCAGGTAAAGTGATATGCCAGAGCTGTCTCCATTTGGAAGCGCCATCCATTCGAGCCGCTTCATATAAGCTAGGATCGATTCCTGCTAATGCTGCAAGGTACAATATCGCTCCCCATCCAATATCCTTCCATACTTCAGATAAGATGATCAGCAGTCTGCCCCAGGCAGGTTCCGTTAGAAATGAGATGGGTTCAACACCAAATTCCTTGAAAATCATGTTAAAGAGACCATCTCCTGGGGCTAGTAATGCTACCAAGATTCCATAAACAATGACCCATGACAAAAAATGAGGCAAATAAGTGATCGTTTGTACGATTTTCTTAAACCATTGGCTATGAACTTCATTGAGCAGTAAAGCAAGTAAGATGGGAGCGGAGAAACCGAACAATAGCTTATAGAGCGATATAACAATCGTATTTTTCATGATGTCCCAGAAATAAACGCCGTTCATAAAATCCGTAAAATTTTTGAATCCCACCCACGGGCTATCCCATACTCCCAAAGCTAGGTTGTAGTTTTTAAAAGCAATCAATATTCCCGCCATAGGAATGTATTTGAATACGGCAAAGTAAATTAAGGCTGGTAATAAGAGAGCATACATCACTTTATATTTTTGGATCGTCCTTATCCATGACTTCCGCTTTTTGGAGAGGGGAATGGCGTCCGCTGCCAATTTCACTTGCATATCATCACCTCGTCTTTGTTTGTATTTGTATAATAGCACCCCCCTATCGGATAAATTTCTGAAATTTCAAGAATTTCTTATAAGATATTAAGGAAGTACAACCTTGAATATTTCCAATACAATAGGCATGAAAAATCGGACAGAGTGAGCGCAACCGTTTCTAGGTGCTTTCACTTGTCCGACAATTTTTTCATATTCACTGCAATCCATGTAGGTCTGGCACGTAACAATCAAGCCTACAAGCCAGATAAAGTCATTATTCTATCATTTGACCATCCTCGGAATAAGCCGTTCTATCAGGTCAATGACTATGGAACAGGCAATCCCATACACATAGAAAAAGTACAAGAATTTAAACTGAAAAAATCCCCGCCCCTTATCCATCAAACCAGCTTGTTTTCCTACTTACTCTGTTTATCGGTAGTTGATTAGTAAATTCCAATCTAGTTCCTCTTTTTCAGAAAACACTACTCCTCGCTCGAAAATCAAATCTTCCACCGTTTATCCTTTCAAATACTCGGTTACCAGATAAAACTGGTCTTTATATTCGAACGATGCTAAACATCTCTGAATCGAAGAATGCCTCAGCCGCCCCAGAACATCTATCTCCCGATGATTATTGCATTTATTCTCCGCTAAAGCTTTTGGCCCATTCAGCAACCCTCCGGCTGCTTTCTTCTTCTGACAAATCTTCAATCCTAGTCATAATCGTCCATCTTACTCCAAAAGGATCCAATATACTTCCGAATCGATCACCTGAAACAAAGCTTACAACCGATTCCCGTACTTTTGCTCCTCTTGATACCGCGTTTTCAAATACCTGATCAACATTAATTACGTAAATTCCTAAAGAATAACATGCCTTGTCTTCATCTGGCGGCAAGGCCAATTGATATGCCGGATTCGCGGCTCCCAGTTGCAAAAAACCATTTCCAAAATCTAATTCCGCATGAACAATTAATTTATTGCCATTACCATCAGGATGTTCAGTAATATCCTTCACCCTTGCATTGAAAACAATTTTATAGAACTCTATTGCTTCAGAAGGATCCTTCACTGTTATGAATGGAGTGATAGATGTAACGCCGTTGGGTGTACCATTCTTAGTATATTTACCTGATACTGCCGTATATTTTATGCTTTCAGTCATTTTTACTCCTCCTCAGTAATCAATGATTGTCATCATTATAAAAAAACTTCACTGACATCTGCTGTCAGTGAAGTTTTTGAAGTTGATAATATTCCATTAGCTCCGACACAACAGTAACGAGTCTATCTTTCAAACTCTGTGGTTCGATGACTTGAATGGATTTCCCGTAAGATAGGAGAAAATATGGGACATATGTATGAATTGATTTTTCCTCAAGTAAAAAGATTGCTTGATTTGATGTCCGCTCTTTCAGATGATGTCCCAAAAACCAATGCAGGCATAAGTCATCCAATGCCTCTGACCGGCCTCCGATAATTAAAGGAATTAACCCATCCTTGCCCACTAAATCAGGTAACAAATTTTGCATAAAAAATTCACGGGCTGAAAAAGTTTCAGAACGCTTAAATATTATTTGAGTACGCTTGATTTGTAGAATCCGTTCTGCACGAAAGCTGCGGATCTCATTCCTTAGGTGGCAAAATGCAATAGTATACCATTTATTGTTCCAGTAAACCATTCCATAGGGGTCTATCACCCTATTCCTGGGTTGTTCTTCATGGCTTGTGCGATAATCAATTTCTACAGAGAATTCATTTGCTACAGCCTGCTCCAATTCCGCCAATACCGGCTGTACGGAAGGGTCTCCCATGCGGTTTATAACATCAAATCCAGCTAAATGACGACTAAGTATACTTTCCTGCTCCTGATTCGAATACATTTTCAATTTTGATGTCGCATTACCTAATGCCTCACTCAAAGGGTATCCAGCTTCTTTAGCAAAAACAGCAGCATGAAGGAGTGCCTTTTTTTCTTCAATATCAAATAGCAGAGGTGCTCTGATAAAATTATTCAGCAAGCTATACCCGCCGTTATGACCTGTGTCGGATATTATTGGCACTCCACTGGCACATAGTGCATCAATATACCGATAAACTGTCCTTATATTTATTTCTAACTTTTCGGATATTTGTTTTGCAGTCATTTTTATGCCCGAATTCAGCATCCATAGAATTGCCAGCATATTATCATTTTTGGGCATAACATGAACCCTCATCTTTTTTAGATTTTTAAAGATCTTTTTTATCTTCTCAAGGATAGCACTAAATTATTACCTCTGCGAATCGCCTGCATCCTTATTCATCAATCTTTCAGCCTATCAATCCTCACGTAGCATTCAACGTGACTCGTCTGCCTATCTTTTCAACTTCCTTGAGCGGAACTGTCACATCTTTTTACGTACCATCAATTTATGCGATCTTGCTGTTTATGAGATCAGTGATTTTATCTAAAGCGTGTTTCAAAGGTAATTTAGTTAATAATCATTAGACGAACATCTAATCGGTAATCGGACCATGTTCTTGTCCCTCGACAAAAACCAAAAACACCATCGTTATTCGATGGTGTTTTTGTGCTTAAACTTTAAATTTTTAACTTGGACACGTACTGATCGACATAGTTGCTAATCGCTATATTTTCATCCGTTGGATTCTCATAAACCTTTATGGCTGCATACAAAGGTGCAGATTATTTCCGTTTTCATGGATTATAGAGTTTTAATGCTTCCAGCCTTTTTGCTCGCTCAAACGCCTTATGTAAAAATTCTTTAGCCGATAAATCCTCATAATCCCAATTCATGGCCTCTATTGCAGTCGCGCCTGAATAATCCGTTTTCGCAATTTTTCTCATGGTTGTAGACCAATCAATCGTGCCGTCAAAGGGTAACCCGTGTTGGGCATAACTTCCGTTATTATCATGTAAATGTAGTGCCATCAGCCGAGAACCGTACATGGATAATAAATCATCGTCTGGATAATGGCGGTAGTGATGTCCGCAGTCATAACAGAATCCGATACGCAGGGAAGCCACTTGCTCCAGCACAAATGCCAAATTGGAAAGGTTCCATAAATTCTCCAGTGCAACATTGATACCAAGCTGTTCAGCTTTTTCAGTGATTCTCTTGATTCTATCCAGTCCCAATGTGTTATATGGATTGTTTTCGCCCGGCAAGTGCACCACCATTGTCGGAATCTCAAATTCGGCGCAATCTGCAACACATTGCAAATAGCAATCAGTTACGGTTTCACCATCCAGATTGTCAAGCCAGAGGTTGTTTTCGTTTTGGACTGGTGTGTGGATATTTTCTATAAAAAGACCCGCTTCTCGCGCAATTTGCGGCCCGTTGCGGTAATCGTTCCGACCAAAGCAGTCACGACCAAAGCCATCACTCCACCATAATAAAACGCCATCAAATCCAGCTTCTTTTATTAACTGATAACGTTCCTTAATCGGCAATTCATAGCCAAACCAATCATAAATGGTAATCATAAGCCGCTTCCTTTCTTGCTTTTTCCGTCATAGCTTTTATATAATTCATAGACTTCACCCTAACAAAATTCTATAAATAATATAATATACTTAATAACATGTTTTGAAAAGAAGAGCCGCACAAATATGTGGCTCTTCTCAATTTTATAAGTGTAAGGCATTTACAACCACCGCCACTCTCCGCTTTACCACTATTTGTGATACGGTTCAGCTTAACATCTATAGGGCGAAATTTAAATAGGCCTTCTCCTGGGGCCTATCTTTGACTTCCATACAGGAAATATATTATCTATTTGCTTTAGCCAACGTATATTCAAGATCCTTTAGACGCCCATGCTGGGCGTACCGCAGAAAAGCCCCGTCCCTGAAGGGACGGAGCTTGCTCCGCGTTACCACTCTGATTGACGTAAAACGCCCTCTTAGCTATCGTCCAACTACGATGCTTCTTTGTAACGGCAGAATCCCGGGCCCGTCTACTCTGATTTCGGGGGCCTGCTCGGAGGCGATTGTTTCGATTTGGATATCCAATGCACGCAATGTAATTAGAGACACTGTATTCCTCTCAAAATCACTTGTCAATGAGAAATGAACCTGCCCGCCATCGCTCGTAACATCTTATCCCAATCCCATACCAGCCATCCTCCAGTTCATCCAACACGTATTCAACAGGCTCCCCGTCATAGGCCTTCACGACCACATCGTTTGCATCCCCTGAAGATCGATCTCAACAAATCCGATGTATAGTAACATTGAGCTTTACTGCCAGTATGTAGATTGAGAATCATCAAGGATTGTGCAAGTAATTCAACAAAAGAAAAGTTCAAGTGGTATCTCTGCTTGAACTTTACATGGTTATATTGAGGTGAATCTGGCGTTAAATCAATTCTTTCTCACTATCAACACACAGCTTTACCCCATATATGCTTATTTATAGTTTAATTCTTCCTGTGTTATTCGTAACTCTACTTTCCGCTGTACCAAACAAAATACGCTATACGCATTTTACCAATGAGGCGAACGAACAAAATGCTTATTTTCGGAGCGAGGCATTATATCGGTGAGTGTATACAAACCATGTAATGCTTGCTGTTAATAATGCCGACGAAATCAAAGCTGTAAGAACACTATATGTTTGCCAAATAAGTATCGTTGACCAATCTAATGCACAGCACATTATACACAGGGCAATCGTAGCAATCAGCAAAATAGCTGTTACGATTATTCGCTTTTTTGTCATTGGCTGCCGCTCATTCGTTTTCCTTCTGCGTAATCCTAAGAGAAAGAACAGAACGGCCAATAGGCAAAGAATAATTGTGGTAGACGATAAAATGATGTCCAAAAGCTGTGTGCCGCTTATTTCATATGACTGCGTTAGATTGCCGTCTAATATATCTTTAACTTTTAGTACCATGCTTCTATTGATATTTGCGCCGTTGGTCAGCAAGCAGACGGCTGTTCGTTCATTTGGCAGTATGGCTACTTCGGTTCCGAAATTGGGATTGCCCCCTGGGTGCTCTATAATCGTTTGGTTGGCGTTTACCGACCAGCCCGCCCCATAATACATTTCGTTGACAGCCGGAACAGACATATCACCCTGATGTGATTTTTCGATAACCGTATGGAATATTTCGGGTATGTCCTGCACAATACCCATCTGTATGCCCATCCAACGCGCCATATCTTTTGTACAAGAAATGATGTAGCCTGCGGGTTTATTCCCGGAATAATCCGGCGCGTTATATGGAGTTGTCATAAAAAAGGAAGAACGGTAGCCCTGTGCCAACTGTCCGGTGGCTTGAGCATCTTCTTTATAAACATACGTCTGGTGAAGACCTAACGGCTGAAATACCTGTTCCCTCATAAAGTCTTCATAGCTTTGTCCCGACACAATCTCAATAACCAAACCCAATACGTCATAATTAACGGTTCCATAGTTATACTGTTCACCGGGAGGGAACGCCAACTCAGCATCTACCAGCATTTCCACAGTCTTTTGCAGCAAATCTGGCGCATTACCTTGTGGAATATTTTGAATATGCCTACCATTTGTTAGGCCGCTAGTATGGTGAAGAAAGTTATTGAGTGTAAGGCTTTGCATATCAACAGGTTTCCCTTGATACTTTAACGTAAACCAAGGTAAATATTTTTGGACAGTGTCAGTCATTGACAGCAGCCCTTGCTCTTCCAACAGCAGAATACCCATGCCGGTAAAAGCTTTACTGACCGAGGCCAACTCATATAGTGTATTTTCACTTGCAGACAACCCACTTTCACGGTCTGCATACCCGGAAGAAAAGTAGAACACTTCATCATCAGCAAGTATTGAGATTGACATTCCCGGCACACCTGATATACGACAGGCATCATCCAGCAACGCTTGTATTGCCGCAGATTGCGTATCTGACAACGACGCATAACTTTGTGTTGCGAATCCTGAGAATAATATAAGTATCGTTAATACAAAGACAATAGTCTTTTTCATAAACTCTCCATTTCGAAAAAATTATGCGAGGATAATATAAACAACCCGTAGTACGCCTTATCCGCCTAATGCGTCGTTCCATTATACTTAATGCTAGACGTTCAATGATTAGATTACTATTGTAAACTTCACAGACCCATGTATATTATTTCTTGTTTCGCAAAAAAGGCCCCTCTGATTGGTTAGCGGAAAGGTCAATGGCTTAAATCTCATGTCTACAATTTGTCAACAACTTAGCTATATGAATAGCGAAAGACCCGCTCCTGGAGCTGGTCTTTCTAATGGGGGCAAGGGGGAGTCGAACACCTGCTTCTTTCATTGAATAATATTCATTATTCAATTCGATTTTCTGCTTTACCACTACTTGTGATACGAGTGTTCCTTCTTTTAAGTCTATACCTAACAGGGCTCTTACATCTGGGTCTTCAATTAATCTATCTAAGTTTGTAATGGGAACTTTTCTAGCATACTCGCGCAACTCTTCACTAGTTTCTTGATAATTACTGAGAAAATCTACGAAATTGAAGCGCAAGGGATACTTTTCCCCGTGTTACATTAAATCTCTGGACTGCTACACCATCCCACCTTACAGTCCCTTCACCTTTTCCCTCTCCAGTATGCTTAAGTTCTATCCAATGAAGTGCATTTATCCAATATTATCTCTTTTTTAATTTTGTATACCATCACTTGTGGTAAGGTTCAGCGCGATTGATCTTCAACTTATTCTGCTGTTAGCTTAATAATCTGTCATTGCACCAGACATTAGATACTCATCTAATCGGATAAGTAACCAAGTTCTTGTCAATTTCGGCTAACGATATAAGTTCTTGTCCACAGCTGAGGACAAGAACTTATATTGTTAAATCAAAAAAGCCACGGATTGCGAGGCTTCTTATGTGTGTATGTTCTTTTCTTCCGACATTTTTGCAGATGCAAAATAATAAGTTGGTAATAACACAAAACTGTTTTAATAAACGACACAACTTTGCTTAAATATAAAACGCGAGACTAAACTTGAATTACAGTTTTGTCTCGCGTTTTTACGGGAGCCTATTCATGGGACATTCAACTATCGTACCCGTTAGCGCAATGAGCCTGGTGAAAATATCACCTTTACTTCGACAAGATATTGAGCGTATCTATCCAAAATATAATGTGCTCTTACCTCAGTATTTTGGTTATACGCTTCTTGTCCCCATGCTTTAAGTTTATCAATTTCAGCTTGTTCTTTGAAAATATGTGCTATGAGTTTCTGATTTAGGATCGCAAGGCAAGTCCCTATTCTTACCCTGCCGTTCCATGCTGGTCTTGTATAACCCACTCTTCTGAATTTAATTTCTTCGCTATTGAGCACGAATGCTTCGTAAAGACTAATATTACCATCCCTTAATCCATCGGATAGAAAATACGATATGGCATATTTCCAGCATGTGGCGCGGGACGCCTCACCCAAGGGCTATGGCAGACTGCGCTCCATCACCATCCGTCTGGTTATCACAAGCTGCTCCGGAGAGGTGTACTTTACTGATATCATGCTGTTACCATTGCCACAGGATGGGGCGGTCATGTCTAACGAGATCAAATGGACGCTTTATGGAAGATTTCAGGTGGATTTGTTCATAGAAAAATGGTACATTATTTTGGGATCAATAGCGCAGAGTGTTCGTGTTCGATATGTGTTTTTGGGATAACGCGCAAGTCGGGATATACGTTTAGGCTCATATTATTTATATTTGGGGAGGGCGTCGGCATGGACAAGAATTCTGTTTATAAAACAAACAGCTTCTATTGGGATACACAAGGTAATGACTTCTTAGGAGCAATCGTGCTTCCTTTTTATGGAGCATTTGTCTCAGAAGAAAAATGCCAGCTTTTTGGCGATGTCTCAGGGAAGAAGATGCTGGAGATAGGCTGTGGAAACGGTCAATCCTTGCAATATCAGGGGGAACGCAAAGCATCTGAACTATGGGCTGTGGATATATCAGAAAATCAAATCGAAAAGGCAACGCAACATTTGAAGGCATGCGGTCTTTCAGCAAAATTGATCTGTTCTCCCATGGAAGAAGAATGTGGCATACCAGTGGATTATTTTGACTTTGTTTATTCGATTTATGCCATAGGCTGGACCACCGACCTTGAGGGTACTTTTTGCCGGATCGCTTCTTACCTTAAAAAAGACGGTGTATTTATTTTCAGTTGGTCTCACCCTATACACAAATGTGTTGTTGCAGAAAATAATATGCTTGCTTTTAAAAAATGTTATTTCGATGAATCTTGGTATTCGGTATCTCTTGATGAAGGTGCGCTAACATTATCGGATCGTAAACTATCAACCTATGTGAATGCGCTCTCAAAAGCGGGATTTGTAATTGAGCAAATGATTGAGCAATCTGATGATGAAATTATGCAATCGCGGGACGATAACAGCGATTTTGCAAAAAAAGCAAAGATGCTTCCTGTAACTTTTGTAGTCAAAGCTAGAAAACTATAGTATCCGATGGCGCTCCTACGTTGACAACTCCGACGAATCTTCGCCCGTCCTCCTGCGGCGGCAACGCCACCCGCCTCACAGAACTCTCCTGATTCACCCTCTCCGTCGGCAGGCAGCTCGCTTCTATGGAAGCTATGCTTCAGTTGGTTGCGACGTTTTTCACGAAAGAAGATGACGCCTCTCTGACAGCCCGCCCCCTGCGCCGCTTGCCGTTGTGCCCACCCCGGCTCAGATGAAAAGCTACAATCTGTGTCTGTCCTACTCTCTTTCAAACAATTGCTTATGCTTATTGAAAAATCGATAAAAAAATTGTACATTGTCTAGTTCAAACCATTCTGCTGTTTGAAGAGGCTTGGCATCCAGATTATAAATTTTTGCATGTAACTTGCCTAAAACAAAGGGAGAATGAGTGGCAATAATAAATTGACTATCAAAATATCGTGCCAGCTCATTTATTTGTTCTGCCATTCTTATTTGATTAGCAGGAGAAAGTGACGTTTCCGGCTCGTCCAATAAATACAATTGCCCTGGTAGCAGATATTCCTCAAAAAACTGCATGGACGTTTCTCCATTAGAGTATTTTTCTTGTGAAAATTGAATGTCCTCCAGCTTCTTCTTAAACGCATACGTAGCTTCATATTGTGCTGCCTGAGCCTTGCTCATCCCTTGGTTAATCTGCTCATACATTATTCCCTCACTCAGCACGGAAGATTGCTGTATTTTCTTGATCTCATATAAAATATCCTCTGATTTCATATATCGGCTTCCTTCTGGAAGTTACCTGATTTCATGCTCTAGCTCATCATGCCCAAGTTGATAGCTACTCAAATCAAGGAATCGCTGAGCATAAATACTATGCCCGTAGCTTGTCATTCTTTCAGCCCCCGAGATTCCTAGCTTGTTGGAAATTACATTGAGTAAAGTAGATTTTCCGCTACCGTTATTGCCATACAACACAGTAATTCGATCAAACAAAAGCACCTCTCCAGCCACGTGTTTAAATACATAGTCAGGGTATATGTTGGGATTTCGATCCGTATAATCAGAAAGCTTAAAGCTTCTTAAATAAATCATTGCCGCACTCCTTCTACCTGTCTTATAGTTTGAACTCTATTTTACCAGGAAAAAGACAATGTATTCTTAGGATTGCAGCCGTATTTCTCCCACCTTACCAACTACTAATAATCTATTCCATTCCCCCTTCATGTTTACATTCATCTGGACGAGAGGGTCTTCTCGCCGCGCAGCCTGGATAGCCGATGCAGTTGCCCTCCCTGGTTCATCTTTATCCAAATGCAACACTAGCCTTTACGCTCATCGTGGTTATTATCGCCTTGCTTGGAGTCAATGCTGCAGCTGTTAGCGCTGACGGCGATGTTAGAAACAATCTTATTGGCTTTTCCCACTGATTTGAATGAATTGTCTGAAATTATTAAGTTAACAAAGATGTCCCGTTTAGAAGAAGTTAGATAAGTACAATTAAAGTAAGTCTAAATCGTCTTCAGTATCATTCTATTAGGAGGAAATCACATTTCAAAATAATGGAATGTAACTTTATTCTCTCGGATTCCAAGATAAAAGAAATAATTATTATTAGCCAAACGGCAATCGGAACAGATTCTTGACAATGCTTAATGACAAGAATCTGTTCCGATAAAACAAAAAAACCGCGATCTACGCGGACATTAAACGGACTATATTCTTTGTCATCTTACATCCCCTCATGGAGAATGGAACGCCCAGTTCTTAGCGTTAAGTCTTTATTTAATTCTTCAAAGTCATTATTAACACGTTTTGTTTCCCAGAGGTGAAACATTTTTAGCCAGCCGAAACCACTTGATTCCAACGCTTGCTCTACTTGTTCTGAATCAAACCTGCGTGAAAGAAATTCCCGCTTCAAACAGCTTGTCTACGCCTGCGGTACCCCGAAAAGGCTCGCTAATGTAAAAACTCCTGAACTGCTATAAGTCTCCTGTGTAACGGAATTCACCCTGAATCCATCCACATCCATCGCGCGACACAGCCGTCTATTCCAATACCAGCATTCCGGACCGTTCCATGGCTGTCTCCAGTTTTGCAAATGAAAAGCCAAGTCCGTTATCGCTTCTTCTTCGGGGTCGTGTTTCATTTCAGTCAAAATTCATTGCCGTCATTCTACATGGATCGACCCAATCGTACTGATAATGATAGAAGGAATAACCAGCAGCAGCAGGATGGAGCCGTAAACACCAAGAGTGTAGCTGGTAACGTAAGCGTACCCGAATCCCTGATGAAACAGGGAGGAAATGAGATGAATCAGCATGTTCGTATAACAAAAGGCGTAACTTCGGATCATCCAGTTCCGGTGACGGGTTATCCGTCTCTTTTTGATCTGGACAAGCGCCGTTATGGTGATAAACAGCCATACGATATTTAGCGTATTTAATCCCATGCTGGTTATTTTCCCTCCGGTGGCATAAGGCGCCATGTATCCGGAAGTCAACACGACGAGAAATACGGACACTAAATAAACACATCCGTTTATGCGATGAAATTTGCGGCTTTTTCAAAAATACGATTGGAAAAATTGAGCAGCCCTGCCGCCATGGCGATGCAGGCAAATGCGACATGAATATGCATAATGTTCAGCCAAACCGGAAGATTAAGCTCTCGCTTAAATCCCGTTTTATGGCTTAAAAACCCCTTGGCTCCAGGATGAATCAAATAATTTTCTACCAAAGTGTACAGGATAAATAGAATAGTGACACAAGCCAAAAGCGCATATAATGTTTTCCGTTTTACCATATGATCCAATGCCTCCGCGACTTCATAAGTAATTTTTTATGCGTCACGCACTTCAATTTGCCGCATGATCACCTTTGTCATTCCCTTCTTTTGATACTCGTTTTTTGGCAATCATCTCAAACGTATCATTGCCGCAGCCCATGCATCCTTCATTCTTAAGCTCCTCGATGGTCGCAAACTCACCATTGATGCCGACATACATTTCTCTTAAACACTGCTTGCGGCGGTAGGTGCGCAGTGTTAGTTTCACTTCGCCTGTATACAAAGCGTCCGTGAATTTCTCTGAATATTCCGGCTTCGTCTGATCCGTTGTCTGCAAAATGAACATCTGGCTCCGGTTAGCGCTAATTTCCGCGCCTTCGTAGGCGTTGAATTGCGGAAAATAAGCGCTGACCGTTAGCCCCATACGGAGAAATTCGCGCTGCATGAAAAGCATAAAAGCAGGCGATTTATGGGCAAAGGACAGAAAAATCGGCAGTCCCTTCTCCCTCTTCAATGCCTGGCTGCCGCGCGATACGAACAGTCCCCACTCCTTCGCAATCGTTTCACCTTACGGACACGTGCAGGAATAACGGCCATATTGTAGTGCTCGGCCATCTCGTGATAGATCTTATTGATAACAGCGGAGTGCTCGGATGCTTTCTCTATTCCGATCTTCAAGTTGTCCGGAATGAGTACATGAGTCGTGCCTCCCAACAATTGTTATATGTGGATATAGTTGCTGTTGTTTCACAAAAAATTCTTTATTCCCTAATTTTTAAAAGGAGCACTCGTCACCCAATATACAGCCCCAATACTGCTATCAAGAACGTGCTAATTTATTTGTGATTTATACATTAGGCTCCCCTTTTTCAAACTCTTGTAACATTCCTCTTATTTGTTCTACCAATAAAGTAGGCGCTTTCTTCGGTGAACCCGTGTCAAACGGAGGTTGAGGATCGTATTCCAAAATCAGTTGGACCCCTTTACTGATATCTTCTCCCAACTCCCATGCTATTAATTGGAGTGCCATATCGATACCAGAGGAGACACCGGCTGCTGTAACGATTTTGCCCTGACGAACCACTCTCTCATCAGTTGGAATGGTTCCAAGGGATCTGAGCAGGTCGAAGGATCCCCAATGACAAGTGGCTATGGTTCCATTTAACAAGCCTGCAGCGCTCAAAATTAGAGATCCGTTACAAACTGACGTAGTCCATTTCGTAGTTTTATGTATTTGGCGAATCCAATTTAGCGTTTCTTCGTCATTCATTGGAGTTTTATAATTTGGCGGCCTGCAACCTGGAACAACAAGAATATCAGCTGAAGTAACTTCAGAAAAACTGTAATCGGCATGCAAATATCCCATACTTGAGTCCAATTTAATTAACCCTTTTTTCTTAGCGACAAACTTCACTTCACATTTCATTGTCACAGAAAATACCTCGTATGGACCAATTGCATCTAATGCTGTGATTCCATCGAAAAGCATGATTGCGATTTTCATAATGATTTCTCCTTAATTTAACTAAATTTCTTTTCAAAATAATTACATGATGGGTATCAATGATATGGTAAGAATGTTAAATGCCAATCAAATAGTATTCCTCATACCAGCTACTTTTAGTAAATCTCATAAAAAAGACCGTTCGGTCTCTTTTAAACTAACATACTATATGTTACTGTACAACTAAAACATGTTACACTTTCTTAACAATAATAAATAATGGAGGATATTATGCGAAAAGGTGAACAGACACGAAGGCACATCGTCCTAAAATCGGCAGAATTATTTAATCAGAAAGGGTATGCTGGCTGTTCAATGAATGACATTATGGAGGCTACAGGACTGCAAAAGGGGGCAATTTACCGGAATTTCAAAAGTAAAGATGAGATTGCTTTAGAGGCGTTTGATTACGCTATTGATACTGTCTCTCAACATTATTCTGAAGAAATATTCCATGCTAATACAGTATTAGAGAAAATTAGTGCATTTTTTAATGTATATGAAGATGTAATAAATAATCCCCCAATAAAAGGGGGATGTCCGTTGCTGAATACTGCCGTAGACAGTGATGATACCAATTCGCTGTTAAGGGAAAAGGCACTTCGAGCTTTCCATACATTTCTGAACATGATTGAAGAGATTATCGAAGAAGGTATTCAAAACGGAGAGTTAAAACCTAATATCGATACAAAGGCGGTGGCCTCCTTTATTGTTGCAATTTTTGAAGGGAGTATTATGGCTAGCAAACTAGAAAGAGATAATAAACACATTGCCTACAGTAAGCAGCAGATACTGCATTATTTATTTATGCTACAAACTGATGGATATATATAGATTTTGATTTGTTTTCAGAGCTGTACTGATAGGAATAAAATCCCCAATCTATAACCTAAATTACATGTATCTCGGCTGTCACCCTTAAAAAAAGTTCTTCTTTAAGAGCTATATTCATTTCAATCGCCACTTTCATGCGTATAGCACTTATATTTTCATGAATTACCCATCAGTGTGAAAAAAACGATATCATTGATATAACTCGAAAGAGCTAATTCATTTCAGGTTCAGACTAAACGACGAACAACCCGGAAAGTCGACGGCCTCGCGGGTTGTTCGTATGTTCATGCTATGAAATTAATACCCCATACTCCGCGAAACGGTTATGGCATCAGATACAACTCGCTCATCTCGTTCCGGATCCAGCTCATGAGCCCCATGATTACGAGCAGAACGACAGCGGACGAAATGAGCAGCGCTCTTTACACTTCATCTTCTCCGATCATTTGCCGTTCGATTTTCTTCATCTCATAAAAATAACCTTTTTGCTTCATCAACGCTGAATAGGAACCCGTTTCCACTATCCTGCCTTGGTCCAAGACTACAATCCGATCCATCTTTTCCAATCCGGTAAGTCGATGACAGATCAAGAGAAGCGTATCTTCAGCCGCCTGTGCAAAGAGATGCTGCATTACTCGTTGCTCTGTCATGTAATCCAGTGAGGATGTTGGTTCGTCCAGAAGCCATAACCGTCCTTTACGAAGCATGGCCCGCGCCAGAGCCAGGCGCTGCTTCTCGCCATCCGATAGGTTTTCCCCTTTTTCATACACCATATCGGTCAACGATGTATTCGGCAGTTGCACTTTGGCCAGTACAGCCGACAATTGTTCATCAGAATGTTCTTCTTCATTTAACAGCAGGTTGTCCCGGATCGTTCCCCGAAAGAAGTGACTTTGCTGCAAGACTACATTCGACGTTTGCCAAATGCTCGCCTCATCCAGTTCCTTCACCGAAACGTCGTTTAATCGTATATCGCCAGCCGTTGGTGTACGCAGCTTGAGCAGCAATTCGATAATCGTTGACTTTCCTGACCCGCTCGGCCCGACAATCGCCGTTTTGGAGCCTGGTAAAAAATGCAGGGACAACTCCCTAAGCGCTGGTCTCCACTCCCCTTCATATTGAAAGGTAACACGGGATAGCTCCATCGAAACGGCCTGATCGGCAGACAACGCACCGTCTGGCTGCGCAGACTGCACATCGGAGGTCTGTATCGTTTCCGTCAGTCGTTTGGCTGCGTGTTCGCTATCCTGCTTATATGCGGGCAATGTGGCCATTGCCGCAGCTTCTTCGAATACCGTAAACGAGGCCATGATCAGCATGGCAAGAAACACGCCAGCAAGCGCTCCGTCCATAATTAAATAGGCGCCAATTGCCAGCACACCCCAGGAAATGAGAAATGTAACAAAAGCGTGCATGGATTGCCCGAGCAGCAATTGCCCGGCTGCTCGTTGCTGCTCGGCTGCCAATGAAGCGGAGGCCTGTTGAAGCTGCTGGTCCCGCTGTGCCAATTGCCCGTACACTTTCAAATCCCGGAAACCATACAACACTTCGGTTACTTCCGTGGAAAGCAATGCCCGTTGCAGGCGAACACGTCCATGTATTTTCCGCTGCCCTAGCAAAACAATTCCCGGCACAACCAATGCCGTTGCCAGCATTCCTAGCACAAACAAGCACGCAATCCAGAACGAAAAGGCAGAAGTAAACAGCATCGTAGCCAAAAAGACCATGACGACAATGATCGGCGGATAAGCGACGCGCAAAAAATAATTTTGCAAGCTCTCCACATCCCCAACGATCCGCGCAAGTAGATCCCCACTTCGATTTTTGTTCAATATACCAGGCGTTAAAGGAATAAGCTTGGCAAAAAAGGATGTCCGCAAACGGCTAAGCATGGAGAACGTCGCCCGGTGGGAATACAAGCGTTCTCCGTAACGACTCGCCGCCCGAAGCAGACCCAGCAGTTTGACCATCGAGGTGAGCACAATTAACGTGTAAAGCGGTGGGGCAAATACCGTTTGCGAAATTAGATACCCACTCGCGGAAAAGAGGGCCACACCTGCTATGCCGGCGATAAATCCGCCCAAAATCGAAAGGAAGATATCCTTACGCTCCTGAATCATCGCCTTTGACAGAATAGCCAGCTCATTCATGCTAACCCTCCTTTTCGTTGAACATCAACCATCTCGGCATACTGAGGCAGGCGCTCCAGTAACTCGTCATGACGTCCCGAATCCACTAACACTCCATTGTCTATAAACAAGATCTTGTCGGCATGTTGAATCGTATATAATCGGTGAGCCACCGTAATCATCGTCGCCGTTTTGGCCAGTGACGCAATGGAGCGTTGCAATACCCGCTCGGTGTGCAAATCCAGTCCCACTGTGGGTTCATCAAACAAAATGATGGCAGGTCGCTTCAAAAAAGCGCGTGCCAAGGCTAGGCGTTGCTTTTCCCCACCAGACAGTCCCCTGCCTCCTTCACCAACAAAGGTATCTAATCCCTGCTCCAATTGAGCGGCAACCGCAGCTAGTCCAGCTTCCTCCGCAGCCTGTTCAATTTCAGCCCTGGAGACGTTCCGCCCCGCACCAATCGCAATATTTTCAGCAAAAGTGCCTGCAAAAATATACGGATGCTGTGTAATGTAGCTAACACGTTCGAACCATGCGGCCTCAACGTATTGCGAGAGTGGGCTTCCATTCACCAGAATCGTTCCTGATGCTGGTTTCAGCAAACCCGCAATGAGATGGAGTAAAGTTGTTTTCCCTGAGCCACTTTTTCCAACAATGGCAATGTGTTCTCCCGGTCCAAGCGAAATCCGGCCTGCCTCAAGTTCAAATGAATCAAGTGCATACCGGAACCGGAGATGGTCCAGTTCAATGGATGGTGGCATTGGAATCATCTCTGCAGGGGCTGTCCGGAACCCGTCCGTCTGTGCCATCACATCGTTCCTATCGCTTGTGTACGTTCCCTCTTCACCCTCGGTTGGGGTGCTTCTGTTGCTCGTTTCCTCAAGCATCTGTTCCACCTTACGAACCGCCCCCATACTTGTGCGGCCACTGTGAAAGGCCGTTCCCGTATTCTTTAACAGGCTGTAAAACTCGGGAACGAGCAACAAAACGAGAAAGGCGGTGTGGAACGTCATAGATTTGAAAACGAGCAACTGGATGGCCAGTTCGAGAGCGACAATGCCAATGCTTAGCATCACGATTGATTCCAGCATGAAGGTATTCGTAAACGCAATCTTCAAAATGCCCATCGTGGCATCACGGTAACCCAGACTACTGCGTTCAATCTTCTGTTGCTGACGGTGAGCCCGTCCAAATATTTTCAATGTCACCAGCCCTTGAAGAGAATCCAGAAACGTACCTGAAAACTCAGCCAGTTGCGCATATTTTTCTTCGGATTTGTTCTTCGTCTTCAGCCCTACCAAAATCATGAACAATGGGATAAACGGAGCTGTAAACAATAGAATGAAACCTGTGTTGGCATGTTGAGTAAATGTAACGACCAAAATCAGAATCGGGATGATAGCAGCTTCCATCATACGCGGCATGTACTGACTGAAATAACTATCAGCCTCATCCACAGCATCCAGAGCAATACTGACCTTCCCTCCCGTCTGTCCACGAAGGGTTGAAGGCATGGAAGCATGGGTCAAGTTTTGCAGCACGGCTGCGCGCATATTTGTCTTGGCACGGGCAGCCATATGCAAGCCAACTTTCCCGTTCCCATACGACAACAGTGTGCGTACAGCCATAACAGCCAGCAGTATGCCGAGCAATATGACAACCGATGAAAAGGAAGCTCTCTCCACAAAAATCCGCTGGACTGCTTCAGCAAGCAATGCGGCCTGGCTTATAATAGCTACACCAAGCGCCACCGAAAGGATAGCAAGAAGAATCATATTTTTCCTTTGTAAAGACATTTGCTGAGAGATCAGACTGGATTTCCTCTTCACAGAACTCTCCTCCTTTATATATAAAGGCCTGCAAGGGAACCCCTCACATGACATAATGGATCAATCCACTTTATTTCTTTCCTTTTACATAATCCGCATCAAACAGGAAAAGTCTGAACACTAGAATCAGGGAAGGGATCAACAGGCACAGACCACCGATAAACACAACCACTAGCGCGAAGCCCATCGATGGTGAAGTGGCGCTGCTTTGAATCGTGATGTATGGATCAAGAATATAAGGGTATTGCCCAATCCCGTAAGCGAAAAAGGCGCTGAAAAATTGCAGCATGATACATATAAAAGCTAATCCGTAACGGCGTCCGTTATACAACAGCCACATCGCGATCATGAAGAAAGCAACGGAAAGCGCAAGCAACCACCATAAATCCATCATATTTTGAAAATGGCGCTCATTGTGTTGACCCAAATAGATAAATGCTGTCAGTGCGAGAATTATCGTCGGTGTGCTCCAAAACAGGGCGTAGTTCCGCATCAGCTTCAACGCGGAATGATCCTCTGCCCGAGAAGCGTAAAATGTCAGAAATGAGCCGCTAATGAACAAAACGGACACGATTGCCAGTCCAACGATGCTCCACGATAACGGATTGGTAAACAGCGCCCAGTAATCCAGAGAAACCGTCTCCCCCTGCTTCACGATAAAGCCGCCTTCAGACAAAGTTAGCGCCACTGACAACGAAGCTGGAATAAGCAAACCTGTAGCTCCGTACAAAAAAAGATATACTATGTTTTTCTTGGAACCGTAATTTTCAAAAGCATAGAACGAACCGCGAATCGCAAGAAGAATAACTGCAATGCTTCCCGGAACAAGCAGCGCGGAGCCATAATAATAGGCTGTGTCTGGAAAAAATCCGACGATGCCAATGTAGAAAAAAATAAAAAATACATTTGTGATCTCCCAAACGGGTGATAAATAACGGGAAATCAGACGATTAATCAGATGATCCTGCTTCGTCAAACGTGCATAAAAGGCGAAGAATCCCGCTCCGAAATCAATGGAAGCTATAATTAAATAGCCGTACAAGAACAGCCAGAGCACCGAGATGCCAATCAATTCGTAACTCATCATGCAGTGCCCCCCTTTTCCGTAGATTGATTAGGATGATCCTTCATCCATTTCTCCATCTCAACTTCTGCCGGATTATTGTTGAACAAGCGTCTTAGCACGATTACACACATACTGCCGAGTACGATGTACAGGAGCAATAAGCCGAAGAATATAATTCTTACATTCGGTGAAGACGTAGCGGCCTCCTCTACACGCATATATCCACGGATAATCCATGGCTGGCGCCCCACTTCTGCATAAAACCAGCCCAGCTCTACAGCCAGAAAAGCGAGCGGTGCGCTCAATGCGATGATCCGTAGCATCCACTTGTTAAGCTCATTGCGCTTTTTCCAGAACACAAACAGGAAATATAGGACCGAAATCGCGAGCAGAGCAAATCCAATTCCGGCCATTAAATCAAACAAGTAATGAACGAGAAGTGGCGGCCATTCATCCTTGGGGAATTCCTCCAGCCCCGTTACCTCAGCATTAAAGTCTCCAAAGGCCAGGAAGCTGAGCACCTTCGGCAGATGAAGAGCCCCTAGAACTTCATGCTCTGCATTCAGCCATCCCATTAGAACCAAATCCACACCGCTGCCCGTCTCAAAATGCCACTCTGCCGCTGCAAGCTTCTCCGGCTGATGCTCGGCCAAAAACTTGGCGGACACATCTCCAGCTAAAGTGTTCAGCAAGCCGAACAGCAAAACAACCGCCATCATGAGATTCAAGGATTTTTTGTGGTATGCGGACACCCCTTTTCTCAGCATTGCAAACGCTGCAATCCCGGCTAACAAGGCAGCTCCTGTCAAATAAGCAGAGCTTAATACATGGAACACCTTGGAGAACGTCGCCGTATTCAGCATCGCTTGCACCGGGTTAATCGCTGTGAATTGCCCTGCTTCCATGACAAAGCCTCCAGGCTGGTTCATGAATCCGTTCACCGTCGTAATAAAAACGGCAGACATACCTGCCCCGGCGACAATGGGAATCGTCAGCAACCAATGGATATACGGATTTTTGAACCGATCCCACGTATACAAATAAATGCCCAGGAAGATGGCTTCAAAAAAGAACGCGAACACTTCCATGAATAACGGAAGTGCAATGACATTCCCCGCTAATTTCATAAAATTCGGCCACACAAGGGCCAGTTGTAGCGAAATCGCTGTACCAGTCACGACACCAACCGCAACAGAGATGACAAATCCTCGAGACCACCTCTTCGCCATAAGTGTATAATGGGGGTCCTTCTTCCGGATCCCGATGAACTCTGCAATAGCGATCATTAATGGTATACCGACGCCAATCGTCGCAAAAATAACGTGGAACCCGAGAGTCAAGCCTGTTACCAGCCTGCTCCACAGCACCGTATCAATTGCCATTCTTTACTTTCTCCTTTCAACCTCTGTTCATTTTTCGTAATAAATTGATGCTCATGACTAGGCCCGCTACCGTTTGGCTACATCTCATATCCAGTTTGGCCAGAGTAATTGACACCGTTACATTTTCCAGCGCTTAGATGTTCCACTATCTTTGTATGCAAAAAGAGATTTTTTTCACAAAGTAAGGGACGTTGATGCTTTGCCTCACACGCATTGCATTTTACTGCCGTTCGTTACTGGCAGAAGCGAGAGCTGGCGAGCCTGTTCTAACCTGGTACATGTATACAGTCAAAGTACTAGACGAGACCTAATAGTTAAAATTATTATATCTTGGTCTGTAAGCAATTCAATCACTGACACGTCTTCGTCCCTAAACGTTCAAGAAAGGATCAACTCTTTCTGACAACTAGGTGAAAAACACAAAAAATACCCGATCGAGCTATTGATTCATTCAGCTCATATGTGGTATTACAAGTCTACTCGCATATCGATTTATGCTAGGTGTGCCGTGCCTGTTATGGATGGCTTATTCAGTGCCTTTGGCGTCACCTGTCGAAGACCTATCCCCATTGCATTCCCTTTATACTCTCTTTTAAAGAAAGATACATTCTATTGAAGTTACCCCTGTCAAGTAGACAGTAATGAAAGAAGATCACTAAGCACCTTAGTTCGGTATTCAACCGGACTAAGGGCTTAATTTCTTTTGGAATCGATGGTGGTTTTGAAAGTGGATATAGCGGTGGACTTCGTTCATTAATTGCTTCGGGATACTAGCATTGTCGAGACAATTGCCCTTACGTGAAATACTTGACTGTATGCAGTGACACTTTAAAAGCTTGTCGTAGGGCTTGGATGTGTATTGGAATCCTCGATCACTATGGAGGGAGTAGACCACGTGTTTTTCGATTGTGGATCGCCTTTTTCACTGTATCGAGAACAAGCCGGATGTTATTGCGCGGACAGAGAACTATCGTGCCCCGTTAGTTCAATGAAGTTATCTTTTGTAATAACCCAAAACTGTCGCTATGGTAAAGTATAAACGTTCCAAGCTATGCTACTTACAATTCAAAATAGGCAGAAAATCAAATCAATCTGATATTAATTTGGAATAGATATTGAGATCATTAAACTTTCCTTCTACTCTTTTATATTGTCTAAGTGTTCCTGCAAACGTAAAGTTGAGCTTTTGTATAAGCTTATAGAATTCACGTTTTCGTGGTTAACCTTTGCTTCGATTCGATTCAACTTTAAAGATGAGAATGCGGATCTAACAAAGAACAGATAGCTTCTGAAGTGTATCCTCTTCCCCAAAATGATTTAGCAATGTCATATCCAATTTCTGCTTTTTCATTTTCAAAATCAAAGGAATTATAACCACAAGATAAACGTTCTGTGTGTAACTCTGTAATCAATACTTTTACCTCCATTATATTTTAATGTCAGGTTTAAGATATTGACATCTGCGCATAGTTCAGTCCCTTCATTTTTGAAGTTTCATTATACATGAGCTTAAGGGTTTATCTACGATCGGCTTTTGTTATTAAACTTCTCCGTTAGCTTATTTCACTGCTAATTTTAAAGCGGCTTCTTCAGCTTCTTTATATGCTTTTCGTAATATTTCATCTCTGTCCAGTATATCAGTACCTTGCACTCGAAGAATTTGATAATCTTCAATACCAAAAAAATTGAACATCGACTTCAAGTATTTATGCGAATATTCAATTTCGGTATACCAGTCATTATTGGTATAGATTGCCCCACTTCCTTGTATCACAAGCATTTTAGACTAGCTGAAGAGGTGGAATCGACTTCTGGATGTGCATTAATGACAAGCAGTTTGCTCATTGGATGTTTTCTCCTTTAAGTTTTATTTAATCTTAATTGTCGACAATATTAATCGTCGATCAATATAATAGACAATATAAATGTTTCATAGTCTTTTGTCAAATTCTATAGACAATAATTTAAAATTAGTTTTTAATAATTTACAAAAAACATTTAGGGCTTATAATGATTGTTTTGATAGTCTTTTTTCAATGAAAGCAGGTGAGTCTATATGCAGTATAGTGTTATGGTTGAATATGCATTGCATAGCCTTGTTTATTTAATAGACGTACCCGAAGAGGAAAGTATTGGAATAAAAGGCCTTTCAGAATTTCAAGGGCTTTCAGAAACATATCTCTCAAAAGTTTTTGGTAAATTATCAAAGGCTGGTATCGTGAGTTCTACACCTGGTGTAAAGGGTGGTTATAAATTAGCTAAGTCCCCCGAAGAAATTTCTTTTTGGGATGTAATAGAAGCAGTTGAAGGAGTAAAACCTATTTTTCAATGTAAAAATGTTTTGAAAAATAATCTTATGTATTTAGATAAAGAATGCTCTTCCTGTACTTCCGCCAATTCTTCTTGTATGATTAACTTAACTATGCTTGAGGCAGAAGAATATATGCGTGAGTTTCTTCGTAATAGGACCCTTGCATGGTTAAATGATGAACTTAATCACGTTTTACCTGAAAAATTGCGGACAGATAGCCGAGAATACTTTATAAGAAAAAACTCAAACTAACTCAAAACGTAATTATTAATATAAACAAAGCCCAGAAAATCTTCTGCAAATTTTCTGGGCTTTATATATTTATTATCAATTACTAACCTCGACAACCGAAATTTTCGGATTATCGATAGGAAACATGAATATGATGGAGAAGCATCCGCAATCAGTAGATCACGAAGCATTAGTAAAAACTTGAAGCCGACCTCCTTTTCAAAAGTGTCTATCTTCCGGGTGATACGCGCATGGTTTTATTTTTTGATATCTACAGGAACCGATATTTTCTTGTTGTAGGTCTTAATATATTGATATCCCTCTCAACGTTTCCCATCCAATTTGAATAAATAAGCGTTATTCGATATTAGCCGGTCCCTTGCCGGGACGATCCGGCCATAAGCAATAAAATAAGCAAGTCCCGAAAGAATAATACACTTTCTTATTTTTAAAAAAACTTCACCAGATGATGTAAATGCGAATGCACCAAAAATCCCCTCTTGTATGCAGGAAGAGTTCACGATCACGCGATCTCTTGTTGCCCTGTCCACCATGAGGGGATTTTGGCTAATGCGCAAGCTCTGCTTGATGCATCGCACGCTTTATTCGATTATTTATTGAAAGTGACCTTCTCTGAACCGCCCTCAAGAACGATCGACGTGTCCCGTGGCTTCGTTTCCGCGATTTTGCGGCCGCCTCTGAACGAATAAAGCACTCCGGCCTGTTTGCGAATGGCCTCATATTCGTTCTCTGCTTCAAGAACGATGAAGTTGGCAGGCTTACCTTCTTCAATGCCGTACACATCCTCGATATGCAACGTTCTTGCGCTATTTTTCGTAATGAGATCGATCGAATTCACGATTTGATCGTAACCGAGCAACTGCGAAGCATGGATGCCCATGTGCAGCACCTGAAGCATGTTGCCCGTGCCTAGCGGATACCATGGATCAAAGATGTCATCGTGACCGAAGCACACATTAAGACCGGCTTCCTGCAGCTCTTTGACGCGAGTCAGCCCTCTTCTTTTCGGATACGTGTCGAAGCGGCCCTGCAGGTGGATGTTGACCAGAGGATTGGAGACGAAATTTAGGTCAACCATCTTCAGCAATCTAAACAATTTGTACGTATATGCATCATTGTATGACCCCATCGCCGTCGTGTGGCTTGCCGTCGTGCGGGAGCCCAGACCGCGTTCGTAGGCTTCTTTGGCGACGACTTCCACGAAACGGGATTGCTCGTCATCGATTTCGTCGCAATGGATGTCGATGAGACGGTCGTATTTTTCGGCGAGGTCAAACGCGACCTTCATTGAATCGACGCCATATTCCCTCGTGAATTCGAAGTGCGGAATGCCGCCGACCACGTCAACGCCCATTTTTAGCGACTCTTCCAGCAATTCCGCGCCGTTCGGGTAGGAGTGAATGCCTTCCTGTGGAAAAGCGACAAGCTGGATGTCAATGTATGGTGCCATTTCTTCTTTCACTTCAAGCATCGCTTTAACTGCGGTCAAGCTTGGATCGGTGACGTCCACATGCGTCCGTACATGCTGGATGCCCTGCGCCATCTGCCACTTCAGTGCCGTTTTGGAGCGTGTTTTGACGTCTTCATGCGTCAGGAATGCCTTGCGTTCTGACCAACGCTGGATGCCCTCGAATAGCGTTCCGCTCAAATTCCATTCCGGCTCGCCCGCCGTTAACGTTGTATCCAGATGAATATGAGGTTCAATGAACGGCGGCAGCACAAGCGAGCCGTTGACGTCAATTACTTCCTCATTCGCAGTTGCTTCCAGTGACTGTGTGATTAGCCCAAACTTCCCGTCTTTCACGACGATATTCCATAAACCTTCTTTACCCCGCAATTTTGCGTTCTGTATAATCATGTATTTTCCCCTTTTCTTTGAATTCTTTCGCAGGAACGATCAGCATCAACACGATGTAGGCTACCGCCGTACCGATCAGTGCGTTCAATGGCGTTACTCCTGGGGCCAGCTGGGCGAACGCAACGCCGATGGCCCAAGCCACCATCGCTATCCAGTTTACATTCTTGAAAGTCATGTCGGCAAACGGTTTATAGTTTCTGCGCTTCACTAAGAAGTAGTCCGAGATGATGATAGCCCCGATAGACGGTATCGCTGCGCCCAGCACATTCAGGAAACCGACGAAGTTGTTGTACATCCACATGGCAAATACGGTACCCACGATGCCGTTTACAATGACGAAAAACTTTTTCGGAATTTTAGTGATGTTGGCAAAGCCCAGCCCGGAAGCGTAAAGGGCATTATCGTTGGTCGTCCAGATATTCAGCCCCAGAACGATGATCGCGGGAATGATCAAACCTTGCAGGAACATGACCTCCGAGATATCTGCCAGGTTATAAGCCATTGCGCCGACTGCGCCGAACAGGAACATGAGCGAGTTCCCAAGGAAGAACGAAATGACCGTTGCGGTAACCGCCTGCCGAGAAGTCTGAGAAAACCGGGCAAAATCGGGCGTCAGCGTTCCGCCGCTAATGAATGACCCAATACAAATGGTTAATGCCGCTGCCGCGGTGAGCGACTGTGTCGGCGTGTAATCGAGCAATCCTTGCAGACCGCCCAGCGAGCTTGCTCCTTCGAACACGGAGTAACCGCCGAGAATGGCAATAGCCGGAACCGCAACATAGCCCAGAATGACGAGTGACTTCATACCGAAGATGGCTGATGCCGTCATTGCGAGACCAAACAAGAAGATCAACAGGTACACGTTCCAATCCATCGCTCTGGCGACCGGAACCGCGAACATGGCCACGCCGACGCCGAACCATCCGACCTGCGTGAAGCCGAGCAGGAATGAAGGCAGGTACGACCCTTTCTCACCGAACGAATATTTTGCCAGCAAATGCGTGGAAAGGCCCGTTTTGGCAGCGATATGTGCCAGCGCTCCCGTATAGATGCCGAGTACCAAATTACCCGCAAGCACGATTCCAATGAACTCCATGAACGTCAAGCTGACTCCGAGCGTCCCACCTGCCAGCATGCTTGCCGAAAAGAAAGTGAACGCCAACATTACGGAAAACGTCTTCCCAAAATGGTTTCTCTGCGTTTTCGGCACCTCTTGCCACGAAAACTCTTGATCTTGTTTGCTCATCAGAATACCTCCAGTTAAAGTGTCCTGATACCAAAAAAGCAGAAAAAAGAGGCTACTCATCAAGTCTCAAACTGACAAGTAGCCTCTTTCTTTCATCATAATCCGCGCGATGACGCAGAGCATCCCCTGACGGAATATGCCCTGATTCACGCGTGATTATAAAAATCCGCTGCCCTTGCCAGCCTCTCTGGACTGAATTAAAGGTACCAGTATTCAATTACATTCTATTATTTTGGAAAAACCTACGGTTGTCAATGTTATTATTATCCAATAACTATAATAATAAGTATAGTCTAGCTCTATCCTACTCTACCTAAAGCCTTACAGAACCTCAAAACCAGTTACCCGGAGCACGAATCTTTTTAGATAAATATCAAATCGGTAATCGGTCAGGGTTAATTTTATTATCCAAAAAGAATAGAGAACAGAAGAGGAAAGAGGGATAAAAAGATGTTAGACAAATTACATAATATCATGGATGCGGCTTGTAAATGGAGAAATAAAAAAGTGTAAAAAACGATTAGATAAGTGCCATCCGTCGGGAATGAGGTCAATATCGGGAATGGGATGAGGTTCTTGTCACCCGACATTTTAAGCATTCTTAATTTTTTTACCTCTCTGACTCTCTCCAGTTTTCTTCATTTGACTTTTATTCATTTATAGTCTTATCTCTACCGCTTAAGATGGCAATGCACCATGGATGGGCTGACAGCGCTATCGATTTATAGTACAATTTCTACATTCTTTTCAAAAGGTGATCCGATATGCTTGTACTTGAACTTCATGTCCCGCCCCTTCCTTTGATCGCCACGGTCGGCCATATATTATGGCCGCCGGGGATTGTACATGCGAAGCGTCAATTTGGGGCTTTCGATATCATTGTCTGCGTGAAAGGTACGCTCTACATGGAGGAAAACGGGATTCCATATGACATCAAAGAAGGCATGGTCTTGGTCCTTGAACCTGGGAAGATGCATCGTGGCTACCGCCCGACCGATACCGAAACGGAAGTATATTGGATTCATTTCCAGTATCCAGGATTCCCTCAGCCAGCCTTGATCGACAAAACGAACTGGCAGCAGCCTCTGCTCAATCGAACGGACCAGGATATAGAGGTTCATCCAGGTATGGTCGATATCCCGAAATTTACGGTCATCGATTTGCGCCCGATCCTGCCGCTGCTCACGGAAATGATACATGTGCATAGCATGTTATCTGCTTCGCGATCCTACGAGCTACAAATATTATTCGGCCGATTTCTCTTAGAACTACAATACAGTTTACGAAACCGCAGTCCGCAAGCCCGCTCTCTTTCTCTCGGGGAGCAAGTCGCTTCCTATTTGGCCAAACATTTGGAACAACCCTTCGACGCCGTAGGAATGGAAAATGACCTTCATTACCACTTCGATTATTTAGCCCGCTGCTTGAAGCAGTATTCAGGGATGAGCCCCTTGCAATATAGGCATCATCTTCAGATTGAACGAGCCAAACAATTATTAGCGCATTCAGAACTGTCAATCATTCAAATCGCTACGCGATGCGGGTTCAGCGACAATAACTATTTCACGCGCCTATTTAAACGTCACACTTCCTTTACGCCAGGAGAGTTCCGTAAACGGTATCAGTTTATTGTAATGGATTGAACCTACCTCAGCATGCATCGGACGAGAAAAAGCGCTTGTCAAATCGAATGAACAAGCGCTTTTATATTCGGCATCGTTTCGGTTAATCTTACTGTCGATGCAACCAGTTTGTAGGAATTGTTACCAGATCCTCTGGTTTTCGGTATCTTCCTCCGATTTTTTTGAACCGCTCGATGATATTGGCGTCAAACAGCCCATGCGGATTCGGCGAGCCATTTAATAAGAATGTCACGTTATGGCTGTTCGCATCATGTATTTTGTCTAAGACCCAATCCGTCGTTTTAAGATCCATCGTCGTATCCATTGCTCTCCAGAACCATGTATCCGTCAAAATATTGCAGCTGGCGCCCGGCCCCTCGAAAAAGTCTTCAATTTCCTGTCCGGCAGCATTTTCGTAGAATACGATATCGGAATGATCCAGATTGGATTCACAGCTTATATTCATCAGGAGGCAATTGGGTTGCAATCCCTTCACGAATTCATTTATTTCTTCGAAGGGAAGGTCCTCATACTTCGGGCCCCCCCAATGGGCGTTCCAGCCGTCAATGATGAGAAACGGAATGTCGCCATAACCTGTCAGCAATTCTTCAATTTGGTTTTTAATAAACTGCTTATCTTCCAGGGTACATTTCTTACGGCCGATCTGATGTTGCAGGTCCAGCATCGAGAAATAAAGACCCGCCTCAATTCCTTCCTGCTTGAACGCATCAAGATATTCCTTGACGACATCCCTTTGGCTGGTTGCATTTCGAATACAGTGCTCCGTATACTGTGTCGGCCACAAGCTGAAGCCTTCATGATGCTTGGCCGTTAGGGCGGCGAAGCTCATTCCCGCGGCTTTGGCAACTTGTGCCCATTGCGTACAATCCAGTTGGTCCGGATTCCAATCTGACGGATTGAACGGGAACCTACGCGGCTCATCATGATTCTCGTGTCCATATTCCCAGTCTTTCATCTCCGTGTCTGCGAACTGGAAAGTAGCGCTGTTAAAGTGTATAAACATGCCGAATCTTTGATTCACGAACCATAACTGTCGTTGTAGCATAGCCTGGTGATCCATATCACTGCCTCCTCGAACTGTGTTAACTCATCCTTAGATGATATCTACCACTGTAAAGGATTACACCCATGGATTCATCGGTCTACGGCGACATCCTATCGTACGATTTCTACTATATCTTACCTGCGATAACTCGATCCTTCTTGTAATTGACCTAAGTTCGCTTGCACCTTCAGGATCGCCTCTACGCCTCGTTCCTCTCACGATTCATAGATGTGTAAGTGCTCCAACGCCAAAAAAAGATGTAAGTGCGGCATTCTTATCCATGATCTTGGTTTGCTATCCATTGTTTCCCTCACGTAAATGGTCATGAGCCGTAATATGATTCGGGCCGTCTCCGTCATTGCTGGAATTCTGCTTATCGGGTTTTCGATCTATTTCGTCTATGAGTTCATCTTGGCGTTGGGGCCGATATCGATATATGCTCTTGAGGCGATTTATTTCAAGTCAAACATTTAGCCATCAATGATTACGCTCTTGATGTCTACATCACCAAGGTAAGCATAGTTTTGTTTGCTGTCTTTATTGTACAGCCACTGGAATCCGTTTTTCGTGGCGCTTGTGGAACCGGAGATCAGAACGATCGTTTTACTTTTGTAGATGCTTGCTAGTAGCTTTCTTTTACAGCGAAATAATCGTTGAGTATTGAATCGTTTTCATTATTAAAATTGTGCTGCATTAAACATTCCTAACGTTGTTAAAAAAGAAAAATAAACGCCAAAAAAACGAAAATGAGCTGACTTCTCAATGTAACTATCTGTAGAAAAAGAAAATTTTCATTTAGGGGTATATCGTGACCCCCTTTCTGTGTTAGTTCAATTAGCATGGTAGTTTCATTTACTTCCTGCTCGCCAATACTTGACTATCTACTTACGATTTCTTTCACGGTTTAGACTCCTTCATTACTCGACATTTGATAATCTGCATAAAACAGTATAAAGCGTTTAAGTATTAAAATATTTTATCGTTTGATTTTATGGCTTGTTAGTGTCATACCACCATGTTAGCCCTCTGTTGTGGGCACTTAAAAGCCGCATTATATGCGGCTTTCATAGTGTACATGTTCTTGTCGTTCGACAGCTTAGCTTGATAAGAGTAAACCAAAACTGTTTTGCTCAATAAATTCAAGGACAATGTCCCGATCCTACGATGGCATAATTATTGATTCGATAATGAGGACGCTATAGAAAATGCCGTTCTTCTTGCCCATTCATCTACTGCAAAAATGTCGTCTAGCGAAGGGCTCGCAATAATATCATGTGAATTCAGCGTCTCGTAAATAATTCGTTCTATATCTAAAAACGCAATTTGATCGTTTAGAAACAACTGATTTGCAACCTCATTGGCTGAATTCAAGACTGCCGTCAGTGACCCGCCTTTATTCCCCGCCTCATATGCATATCCCAAACATGGGAAACGAACAAGATCCGGTTCTTCAAAATGAAGTTGACGTAACTTGGAGAAATCCAGCTTTGGGAAATCTGATGCCAATCGATCAGGATGTTCAAATGCATATTGTATAGGGACTCTCATATCCGGTACACCTAATTGAGCCATAATCGAACCATCCACAAATTCTACCATAGAGTGAATGATACTCTCTTTATGTACCAATACCTCAATCTGCTTATACGGTATATCGAATAGCCAACGTGCTTCCATGACCTCAAAACCTTTATTCATCATCGTCGCGCAATCGATCGTCAGCTTTTTGCCCATCTGCCAGTTAGGGTGTTTTAGCGCGTCAGCTGCTTTAAGAACTTTCATTTCTTCACGGGAAAGATCTCTAAATGCTCCTCCGGACGCCGTCAGAATAAGTTTGTGAATTGCCTGCTTGTTCTCTCCGTTAAGGCACTGAAAAATAGCAGAGTGTTCGCTATCAACCGGGATAAGTCGACAACCGTATTCTTTTGCAACTTCAGTCACGATATGACCTGCAGCTACCAGAGTCTCTTTATTTGCAATAGCAATATCTTTCCGCGCGCGTAGGGCGGCTATTGTCGGTTTAATTCCTAACGCCCCTATAACTGAATTCATAAGAATATCGGCATTTTCATAGGAAGCTACTTCATTGAGTCCTTCTTCCCCATAGACGATTTTTACCGGATATGTAACTTGATTCGCCAACTGATGGGCATGCTCTTTTGAACCAACTGAAATAATATCGGGCTTAAATTCAACAATTTGTTCGATCAACAGGTTAATATTTGTATTGGCGGCCAGCCCTACGATATTAAACTTATCAGGATGTTTCCTGGCGACATCTAATGTCGACTTTCCTATCGACCCTGTAGATCCCAATATACTAATTTTCTTCATGTCGTGTCCCTCCCAATAATTTCTGTGTCTACACCAGAATATACAATATATACTAGTATCATTCAAATTCAGGCGCGATTCCTCTACACCTAGAGTACAGAGTGCTTTTTAGTAAATTTGCACATCTATTTCTCTCCGTTTTTTTGCACAGTTTGTTACGTAGCAACCTCTATTTGCATGACTTTACTGCTTTCTAAAAAGCCTAACCGCTCCACATGATACAAATCATAGATCTGTTGCGTATTATTTATCGATTTATATATTTGCTGGTTTATATCATTTGCTGATTTGGCATACGGTAGCTTTTCTACCGCCTTCTTCGATCGAATATTTTGTTTTCGGATCTTCAAAAATACCGTTTCGATATTATGTTGAAGAAAAAGTTCAGCAAAAAAGGATTCCTTCGCTCGTTGGTTATAACCTTTTCCAAAATAAGGAGTTCCAATCCATGTGGCCAAGAAGCCTGTTTTATTAACAATATCATATAGATCAATGGTACCAATGGGATGTCCCACATCGTTAAGAATCGTTCTAGAAATAATTGTCTCCTGTTCTTCTTCAACGATCAACTGTTTGGTTATGAATAAATATTCTTCATAAGATTGGCATTTATAACGAACGTAAGGAAAAACTGCAGGATCCATCATCAAGTTATACAGTGAATGGCATTCGTGCAAATCACGTTTTTTTAACATTGTATCTACCACCTAGTCCTTTTGATTCGCTATATCGAACAATTTAAGTATATAAAAGGACTTGGGGGATTTTATGAATTCTACATTTTCTTTTTGTAAAATTTATCGTAGAGATTGTATTCCATATCACTCTGGTGAACTCAAAAAGAATCGTCCGTTTGTTATATGATTTTTTCTGAATAGGATAAGTCTGCTTTACACTTTAAATTCTACTGGGCTAATCTGCCCGTTAGCTTAACAAGCTGTAGATGCGCCCAGACATTAGACACTCATCTAATCGGCGAAGTAACCAAGTTCTTGTCATTGAGTTACGACAAGAACTTATATACTTCAAACAAAAAAAGCCGCATTTTATGCGACTTTCAAAGTCTATATGTTTTTGTCGTCAGACAGTCGTCTTCTATTCTTGCATGATGTGTCACATTATATGAGTTGTTTTTCCCAGCTAAAATACTAAGTGGTATTCCGTTATTATCGTATCCGTTTCAATTGTTGGGTCCAATGATAGTGTATTATTTCATGGTACTTACGGTTCCACTTACCGCGATATCCGTATATATGGATTCCTCAATATTAGGAAGCAACCTGTAAATTGATTTTTGAATTACCTTCTCAATTTCTTGCTTAATACTGAAGTAACCCTTCCATAAAATTGGTGAATTAGAATTGATTCCATTTCTCATGGCAGCCGAAACAATTCGCTTTTCTATTGTTGAAAATCCTTTATCATCTGCTAATGCATCACATACTGTAACTAGTTTGTCATAGATAGTCCATTTAATTTGTTTTAGTATTTCACTCAATTGTATCTGTACGTGTGAAGGAATTTCCTTCCAACCATTAATTGTCCGATATCATGTAATAGTCCACTTGTATAAGCTATATTTGGGTCAATTTCGTACCGTGCCTTTAGTAAATCTATTGCTATATACTCCGCCGCTCTTGCCACGTTTATTGAGTGTTGAACCCAAGTTCCTGGATTTGATATTGCCGCTTCATTTAACAATTGCTCTGCATATTTTCTATCTTCAACAAACTCCATTTAATCAACGACTCCATGTTATGTTTTTCAAAAAGAATTTCGCATTTTGCGCTCTAGCAATCCTTTAGCGGAATGGAAAATTCAACATAAAAAGGATGAAGTTCTTCATTCAAACAAAGCTCAATTCTTTGCTTGAAATTTCCCCAATTTACCATTTCTAATGCTGTTTCGATTGGGAAAAATCCTACTTCTAAAGACTCAGGGGTAGTTGTTAATTCACCTCCGACTGGTCTTCCTAAAAATAAAGTGTTACAAATACTAGCACTTACATTTTGAAAAACACCACAAAACTTAGTCACTTCTATATCTATACCGCTCTCTTCCTTTGTTTCCCTGATCGCTGCATCTTTCAATGATTCACCTTCTTCAACCTGCCCTCCTGGCATTTCCCATCCTCGTCTAGGTCCTTTTATCAATAATATTTCGTTATGCTCATTAACTACAATGGTTGCCGCAGAAACTATATGTTTTGGAGCCACTTCATCGTCCTCCCCCTTATATATTAACAAAACTAGACTACCACCAATTTCCTATTACTGTAAACTACTCTTTAGCTTAATGACAGAAGGAGCAGTTGCAGTGGCTGGTCAAGATATTCAATATGACGATTTAAGAGCTGAATATGCGCTCATCCTTACTCAGCTTGTTTGAAACCCTGCTTTACAAGAGTCATATCGCTTATCAAGAACTTAAATTAAAAAAAGATAGATAAATTAAAGGACATTACATATTAGTCATATAAAATATGTAATGTCCTTTTTTATTTAAACAAACGCACCCTATAGTTTAAAAACCTGATTTACTGATTATATCTTCAATTCTCATATTCAACTACATAGATATAGTTTTTGTTGCAACTGTTTGTTGAAATGCCTGATCATGCTCAACAATAACCATTGTGGGATTAAATATTTGAATAAGCTCTTCAATCTGCATGCGCGAATAAATATCAATAAAATTTAACGGTTCATCCCAAATATATAAATGAGCTTTTTCACATAAACTTTTGGCTATAAGCAGCTTTTTCTTTTGTCCACCAGAATAATGGGATATATCTTTCTCAAATTGAATTCGGTCAAAATCCATCTTGCGTAAGATAGATTTAAATAATGATTCATTAATCTCATGTTCTTCAATGAAGTCCGATAATAGTCCCTTCAAATGAGAAGTATCCTGCTCAACATAGGAAATGACAAGTCCAGAACCTAAATTCAATGAGCCTGTATGCTGTATCGGATTTCCTAAGATTAGTTTTAGGATACTACTTTTTCCGCTTCCATTCTTTCCATCAAGTACAATTCTGTCACCTGGTTCAACCTTAAAGCTAATTGGCTTATTCACTATTTGGTCATCGTACTTAACAGACAAGTTAGACAACACAATCAATTCTTTTGACTGAAATTCCAATGGTTCTAATTTTAATGACTCGGTTTTTTCCACATTTTTTAGCAGTTTTGACTTTTCTTCAATAGCTTTTTGTTGCCTTGATTCAATGTTCTTTGCTCTCTTCATCATCTTTGCCGCTTTATGTCCTACAAACCCCTTGTCCAACTTAGAACCTGAATTCGTTGTCCCATTTTTTGAAGCTTCCACTTGATTAGACCAACCTGCTGAACGTTTTGAGGAATCTTTTAATCTCCCGATGTCTTTTTGTAGACGCTCATTCGTTGCCTCTTCATGTTCCTGCTGTCTATCAAAATTTAACTTCCATGAAGAATAGTTACCACTTTGAACTTCAATATTCGCTCTATTGATCGAGAGGATATGGCCAACGCATCCATCTAAAAAGATTCTATCGTGTGAAATTAAAATAAACCCTTTTTTCTTCTTTAAATAACTAGAGACAATCTTACGTGCATCAGTGTCTAAATGATTGGTAGGCTCATCGATTAATAGGAATTGGCCTTCATTCAAAAATAGTGCGGCAAGCAATACCTTTGTTTGTTCTCCATTTGATAATGTTATAAATGGCCGGTACATGACCTCGGCATCAACATTTAGATAGGATATTTCACGAAGAAATTCCCAATCTTCTGCTTGGGGGCAAATTTCTTCAAGGATTTCATAGGTATACTTATTTTTATCCGAAACTGGATAAGGGAAATAATTAAATTCTACCGAAGACGTGATTTTCCCACTATACTCATAATTCCCTAATAACAGATTAAAGAATGTTGTTTTACCTCGTCCATTTCTACCGATAAATCCAAGTTTCCAATCCGTATCTATCTGAAAGTTTACGCCTTCAAAAATATTGTCAAAGCTACTTGGATAAGAAAAAGTTAAGTCTTGCACTTGTATCATTGACATGTTAATTCCTCCGTATAAGTTTGATAGATATTAGCGACTTATACGGAGCATTACATGTGTAACGATGGTGTCTGAATTAGTCATTTCTTTCTCCCCCTTATTTAACAGATAAAAAATATCAATCTTTCTATGAGAGAATAAAAAAATCCCCCCAATTTGTAATTGGAAGGATTAGTCTTTCACTTAACTCAAATAAGTTCGTTGTTACCATCAGAATCATGGTTATTCAAGTGAAAACTGATTTATAAAAATGGATAGACTAACCCTATACTTTGTAGTTTGAAGTTATTCATTTCAAATAAAAATATAGATTAGTTAATCATTGTCCATTCATCAGTCCTCTCATAATTGTTCTTTAATATTAACAATTTTTTTAGTAGAATACAATACCAGCATCAGCTCCTCTCAAATTACTAATTGTTGCCCTTTTGATAATTTCCATACAATTGACCACAGGCAGCATCTATATCGATTCCAAATTGACTTCTAATGGTCACATTAATACCTGATGATTTTAATTTTTTGTAAAAGTTAGCAACATGACCTTCATCTACTTCACCGAAACTTAAAGGAGAACTGAGAGTTGGGTTATATCTAATTAAATTTACATGATATAAGCGTCCCTCTTTATATCGACCTTTTAATAGTCTTACAACTTCTTCAGCATGGTCGATAGAATCATTCACACCAGGTAACATAATATAAGCAATATATACTTTTCTTGATGTTATTCGTATATGCTCGTCTAATGTGTCCAATACATCTAATAAAGGATAGCTATCATTAATCGGCATCAACTTACTTCGTTGTTCATTAAAAGGAGAATGTAATGAAAACGTCAAATTGACTTGCGGATAATTCAGAGTCATTTTCTTTATACTTGGTATAATACCAATAGTTGAAATAGATAACCTACGAGGGCTTAAAGCAAATAGCGTAGGATCAGTGAGTACATCTAAGGCATCAAAAACTTGTACATTGGCTAACGCTTCCCCCATTCCCATAAATGAAATACTATCAATGGAATGGCCTTGTAAGTAAAAATGGAGGATTTGGTCAGTTATTTCATCTGAAGTCAAATTTCTTTTTAATCCAATGTCACCTGTTGCACAAAATTTACACCCAAAATTACATCCGCACTGTGAAGATATACAAAATGATTCCCAACCAGCTTTATATTTCATATTTACCGTTTCTATTTTTTCATTTCCGGAAATTTCAAATAGGACTTTAGTGACTTGCTCTGAATGTTGTTCCTTTAAAGGAGCAATATCTAAAATAGACTCTCCAAATTCTTTAACTAAATTCTCTCTTAACGATTTTGGAAGTACATTAATTTCGTTGAATTTATCGATTCTTTCCTTAAAAATGGCATTCAATATTTGTTTCATTCTAAAATTAGGGTAATTATGTTCCTTTAAAAATTCTTTGATTCCTCTATACTTATTACTTTGAATTAATTGCATTTGTCCTCATCCTTCCATAAGACTCTCTAGTTTTATAGGAGTATATAGAAAGGAGTTATCTATCCATTGGTTAAAAATAAACACAAAAAAAGCACAGATAGGATTATCGGTGCTGAGCTTTAAATGAAAAATATGGACAAATAAACAAGAACTCTAAGTCAATGCTTTGTAATTTATTTGCCATAGAGGTAAAGCGCCGATAACTGTTTTTGTATGGTTGTATAGCTTAAAAAAGGACAGACTACTCCCTTTGTCGGCTAATACATTACCAATTTTTGCGTCTTTACCATACAGAATTCTAAAAACAGTTAACACTGCTTGCACCTCCCTTTGTCAAATTTATTATTGAGTAATTGTATCATTTTTATAATAGTAAGTGAATACTATTATCTTTCTCTTCAGATGCACTTCCATTTTGACCAACATGAGTCTTCTTTCTTAAATCAGCAGCCCTCTGCATGCTGGAGAACGTACGCAACTTATAACAGCTCATCTGCGATCATTTTTGCCTTTTCCGCAAGTTCCCTCATATCATCGGCCGGAACAAGTTCGGCTAAATCGTAAGCCAGCGGATTACGGGAAAACTTGTACAATTCATCCCGAAGCAGGTTTCTTTTTTCTTCGGAGGAATCAATATAAAGTTTGCACGGCTGCCTAGCCTCATCCAAATCATGCAAATCGACATAGCCTGATTTAAGAGACTCCAACACAATGGCTGAAAGATCGATTAGAGCACCGCAGGCAATATCAAGTTCTGCCCGAAACATGCCGTTAGCATTTTTTATATCAAATCCAATACCTCTGCCGTTTTTCAAGTCTCCCTCGGAAAGCAGAACATCGAAACCCAAGTCTTTTAAAATCTGATTGAGCGTCGCATCCGTTGAGTCTAATTGTTCCAAATAGTCTATTAATACCAGCGAATCATCGGAACCGCCAATTAATTCTCCCCACCATTTGCTTATGTACATGTTCTTCTCCCACTTTCTTTTAGGCATAGTAATTTTCTAAATATGATAGTTTCAGTATACAAGAGGTTATAGGCTTTAACTACGCTTAATCCCCCGAAAGCATATTTATCAATGCCGCTTCAACCTATATCATCATTTTCGGCTTTACCACTATTTGTGGTGCGGTTCTCCGTGCTGTCTGTAACGGCAAGTATTAAGGTCATCCTTTACGGGTAGCCTTTTTTGAAATACATATCTCAATAGTCTCAAATCTACTAACGGATAATTTCCGTCTTAAAAGTTTATTTTTGAGAATCAAGAATAAACATAGATGCATCATGTCCCATGAATATTTTACTTCCATTATAAAAAGTTTTGGATTGAATATTCTTGTACCCTATTTTAGTCATAATGTCAGTTAGCTTTACTTGATTAAATCCGTTAATGCTATTGATTTTGGTTGTGGAACTGGTCTTGTCGGAATGAACTTGTTAAATGATTTTAATTCTATGCTTTTTCTGGATACATCACAAAACATGATTAATCAAGTAAAGCAAAAAATTTCTGATTTTAATATTCAGAATGTAGATACATTATGCTTTGATTTTGAAAAGGAAGGTCTATTAGTTATCATTTCAAACTTATCGGTATTTCCCATTATTAACTCCCCAATCTGCAGCAGTTCATTCATTCTTGCACCTGAGGATGTTATAATGTCGAGTGCAAATCTGGCGAACATACATGCCACGTAAATTGGCTCGATGTTAATCAGGATGTTGTCACTTGACATCTCTACGTTAAGAGCAAGTTTTTAGGGCCAGCCCATTGCGGGATGGCCCTTTCTAATTGAACTGCTGTTTCCAGAATTAGCCACATGTTTTTTAGGTACTTCTCATGATGATATTCGAAACGATCTGTTGTTGATCCTCCTGGTACGATACAAATCTTAATTGATCCATAGAATAGTGCTGGAGTTTCTTTTTTGTGGAATTCGATTACATCGACATAGCTCAATCCGCAATACCTTTCACCTTATAAATTATGCGAACCTCGTCCATGACCGCAGCGTTTGGGACACATCAGTACCATCGAGAATCATCCTGTGGATGTCTTCGTTAATGAGCTGGCGTGACGAATTCCACTTCTCGCTTAGGTAAAACCCGCTTGGCCGTACACGGTCGAGCTCATCCATGTAACGCGACCAAAGGTGGTGCTCGGTCAGACCGCGGTCCTTCGCCTGAGCGCGTGTAATCGGAAGAGGCCAAGAATGCCGAACAATGAGATAATGATGTAGAAACTCCCAGGCTAGACGAGGGTTCTTCGACTTCGAAGTAACACCGGCCGCGCCCATGTAGATCATATTCGACGGATCGCCTCCCTGCATTTTCGGTAGACCAACCACCCCGAACTTGTCGTCGATCTTGTGATAGATCAAATCGCCGGTAAACCACATAAACCCGAAGATCATCGCAAAACCCTCATGAAGCTGACCCGCTTCGGAAGGCTCGTCCGGCTTACGGATAATGCCGTGTACACGATACGCGTCGATCACTTTGCGGAACGCGTCAATGGTTGCCGGACTATCGACATACCCCCTAGCAGTCGATCCATTCGGAGATAGATAGCTTCCGCCATTACGAAAAACAAACGGCTCATACCACTCGATATCTACACCGATGCCAAAGCCGAACTGCGAAGCAACGCCATGCTCATTGCGGATTGTCAATTTTTTACCCATCTCGATAAAATCGTCCCATGTCAAATCCTCGGTCGGATACGCCAGTCCGGCACGATCAAACATCTCCTTATGATAGACAATAAGCGGGATGCTGACGTCCACCGGCAGCCCTGACAACAAACCGTTGTGGCGGGCGACCCTCATCGGACCTTGGTATAGATCCTCTTCGAGCCCGTCGACTTCTGCGACATAGGGATTTAAATCTACGAACATGTCTTTGATGTTGAACAGCGACCATCCGCCCGACTCGATGATATCCGGCGCCTCGTCGGATTCATAGGCTTTCTTCGATTCGAAGTGATCGGTCGATTGCTCGATCACGACTTTTACGTCAGGATTCACCTGTTCGAACGACTCCTTTGCATCCATTACCCTCTGCAAATGTTGAAACTCCGTCATAAACCGCAATTCTTTCATTGTCTGCTCCCCTCTTACTCAGCCATTACGGCGATAATGTTCTCCATATAACCAATCGCGACGCTTTCGAAGGCCTTGGCTTTCTCCAACTGTTCAACGCTAACTTCACGCATGTCCGGAGATAGAATTTCCGATGTCCGGATGAACGGCACGAGCTTGCAGAGTTCAGCCATCGCGCCTGCGGCCTGCTCATAGGCTTCTGACGCCAGCAACGCCAGCCGCTTCGCCTCTTCTTCAAGAGGTACGCCCCGTAGGTAAAGCGCAGCATAACGCTTCTTTTCGGTATATACCGCGGAGAGTTGACCCATTCCGTAACGGTTCGGCGCAATATGCGGGTTACGCAGATGGCCAATCCAGCGGTCATATGCCGCCAACCCAGACGTGTAATTCAAGTACGAGGTTCGTGGTCGATATGCGCAGCCGTGCTTGGCGTAGGTGATTGCGAAGTGTATCGTCCGCAGCGCTTGCTCGCGGGCTGCTGTCTCCCTAAGTCGCCTTACAGTTTCTCCTGATGTCTGTTCCAACTTATTGCCGATACCAGCTAGAAACCGGACAGGATTGTTAATCACATCGTCGTAAGATAGCGTTTTGCCTCCCGGCCGAATCGGATCGGTGAGATGAACAAGTCTTACCCGATCATCGTAGCCATAGATAACTGACCATTCATGCACATATGGCCTAGTAACCAGCGTATCAAAGTACATAACCGGCTTCCCGGCGTCGATGTGTCTGTGGATGAACGGAAGTACCGCTTCCTCTATCGGGAGCACGATTGGGAACCGTTCCACCGCCCCGAGCAGTGGAATGGGTGAATCTGCCAGTTGACCGCATAGCATCGAGATCTCATAGCCGATTTCTCTCATCAGTTCTTGCAGCGTAGCTCCCCAGTCAAACACGTAGATGCCGTCGGCGAACGTCGTTTTATCCGAGAGCTTCATACGGAATGCGAAGGTGGACAATCCCATGAGTTCTGCAGCTTCCCATCGGTCGCCTTCTGAAGTGAGCATTCGACCAACGCTGTCTACGAACGTCGACATGACTGGAGGCTCTGCTTGCCATGGCCGCATCTTAATTAGTTTATGTTTTAACAATCCGCCTCCTCCCTTCTTCTCAGGCAAAAGGCCTAACGAGACGCGAATATGCTCCTTCCGAAGCTTCTGGCGAGAGCGGTGGATATACGTATAAATCGAGCCAGTCGTCATTCGATACATTGCGGCGATCTCATCTGGACTCAATTGTCGGAAGAAGTAAGCTTTGAAAATATCTCGCTCTTTGCGGTTCAAGCAATGTAACAGCGCATGAATCGTCTCGTATAGTTCCTTGCGCAAAAGGTGCTCCGCCGGGTCCTGCTCCCTCATCGCAGCATCTGTCGCCGTACGTGCTAGATGGTAGAGGATGCTGTCTAAGTCCTCCCAGTTAACCTGTGAGTCGTTAGTTTCGGGGGAGGAGATGGATACGAATGGCCGTTCATTCCGGTGTGGTCCGCCCCGACGTAATCGCATGTTCGCTTGATTACGTACGATACGGTAAAACCAAGGGAGAAATCGACTCGTATCGACGAGTGTGCCCATATGCATGAATGCACGTATAAGAGCATCCTGTACTACGTCGTCAGCCATGTGGGGATCCCCTGTCAACCGCTCCGCTAAGCTGCGTGCTTTATCGCGATGCTGCTCGATCAATTCGCCGAACGCCTCGGTGTCCCCTTGCTGCGCGCGCTCCACCAGCGACTGATCCCGATCGAAGGACGCCATCCCTATTGATGCTACCTTGTTAGCTGTACTTGCCCTATCTTCCGCTTCGAATGCCATGCTTTCCTCCTCGCGTCTCTTCGCCCTATTTATTTAGATGCCGCCCGTTCGCTCGATTTGAACACAATTTAAAATTTATTTTGTGTGAGTCAGTTAACTAGAGAAATTATATTCTGCTAAAGCTCTTAATTATCCTTTAATGTAGCGCTTATCTGCTTAATAGTTGAAGGGCTGCCACAAACGTCATCTTGGATGACTTTTTGGCAACCTCCTCCCTAATCCCTTATTATTTATAGTTTTGGCATACCGTAATCACATTGAAATCATCATCACAGTACTTTCCCCAGTACTAAAGCACGATGCTACTATGACTGCTACTAAAAAACAAAAAACTAATCTTTTAATCTTGCTGATTCTTACCACTAACATCACCAAATACAAGTTATTGGTATATTAAGTTATATACTCCATAATAATTTGATTTTCTAAATTTAATAGTTATAATTAACTGAAAATTGAATAGTTTAGGAGAAGAGAAAAATGTTTAAAAGATTAAATTTTGTTTTAATAGCTTTCATTACGACAACTATATTTTTTACATCTTATAATACTGCTAGTGCTAATGATACTATTAAAGTATTTGTAAACACTAAAGAAGTAGTATTGGATCAGAAACCTATAATAAAAAATGGCCGCACTCTTGTGCCACTTCGATTTATATCTGAATATTTAGGTAATGATGTAAAATGGAATCCGAAAAAGAAAGTAGTTACTATTGTTTACTCTATCGAAAACATTAACTACACTGTTACCTTACCAATTGGTCAAAAAACGGCTACTAAAACTCCCAGCTCTTATTTGTATAAATACAGTCAAGAAGATGTAGTACATATTCAATCAGATGTACCTAGTCAAATTATTAATGGAAGAACTGTTGTCCCCTTAAGATTTATAGGTGAATTGCTTGGTATAGATGTCCGCTCAGATTACCAAAACAAAGATATATATATTTCTAGTTTAGGCGTGAACTTAATCCCATCTGATTTTGAAAAGGATGTTTATGATAAAGAATTGCGTAAGGTGAAAGATTTTGGTAAGCCTACAGTCAATTATGAAAAATTCCTAGCTCTTGATGCTGATCATTTCAATTCAATCGATCTTGATTATCTTTTTGCTAAAAAGCCTAGTGTTGACTTATTTGGAGCCCCAGAAGCTTTCCGTGATGGCTTCAATGAAATTATAATATCAGGGCCCATTAAAACAAATTATCTAAATATGATGATATATAAGGGAAAGGATCTACCCATTTTAAGCTACCCAGATGTTACAGCCGAAAGTACTGCTACTATTAAAGAAGGCATGACCTATGATGAAGTAGTCAAATTATTTGGTGGTCCTGGAGTATTATCAGGTAAAGGTACTCTTCGAGAGGAATACAAATGGGTATCGTCCACAGAGAAGGGTGAAGCATATATCACATTTGTTAAAAAGGACACTTCTCTTTATGTCACACCATCTCCATATAGATCGTATTCTTGGGAAAATATTTATTGAGTTTGACAATTAAAATTCGTACTGTTTCTAACGATCGCAATCCAACGCAACAACAATCTCTTCAAGAAATGGCTGATCAATATGGAGTAAGCATCTCTGTGGTCAAATCATGGAGAAGCTCTGCGCGGTTGCTTATATTAAAGGATTAGGTTTACCTGAATTAATAATTGAATTTGATGTTTGGGCTGCAGGTTAAAACTCAAATATGATTTCCTTTACGCAAAACGTGCCTCAGAAGCGATTCTGGAGGCACGTTTTTTTATTATTATTTTCTTAAATAGTAGGCAATCATATCAAATAAACGAGTGCATCTCTCTGTTTCTTCCGAATTTATAAGCGGCTGTCAATGCTAGGACAAGAGCAAAGGCGAGTAGAATTGCCAGATTCAACAGCACGCCGGATGCCGGCTCTCCCTGCTGCAGCCGACTGACCGTATCCAATAGCCAGTATTGCGGGAGAAAATGGGCAGCTTGCTGCATTAACGCCGGCATCGTTGCGATCGGAAATAAACATCCGGCCACCAGGCAGGTTGGAATTATGACCATAGTCTGTATCCCGCCCGCCACCATTGAGCTTGATGAGAACGCTACGATGGCCAAAGCCAGACTGACCGCCACCAGGGCAAACAGACCAAGCAGCAAGAACATTTGAAGAACCGGTATTCCTGAATCAATATGAAAGAACCGGGTCATAACCGCTAAAGTCACAGCAATCTGGATCAGCATGACGACAACGTTCACAATGATGTTGGCTGCCACGTATGCGCGACCCGTGACCGGTGCGGCAAACACTCGGAAATAGGTCCGGTTTTCTTTTTCCTTCAGAATCATCCCTGACAAATTGACGGCTGAGAACAGCATGAGCATGACCAGGTAGCCTACCGTTTGGGCCGACTCTTGGTGCTGAACGGAGCGATCCTCCACCGTTTCGACCGAAAGTCCGGATTCTGCTTGAAGATAGCTTTTGTACATCTGGTCGAACTTTGCCTGCTCCCCTCCGGACGATCGGCCGATGGACAAGAGATTCCCGATATACGCATTCAAATACGACTTGATGTAAGCTGTGACTTGCGAGCCTTGAACGGATGTCAGGCCGACGTTTGCCGGTTGGCCGGACAACATACTACCTGCAAACCCTTTAGGGAATGTTAACACCGCATCTATATTCCCACTCGCCAGGAGCCCCCCCGCCTCCTCCGTCCGCATTTCCCGAACTTCCACCTGATCAATCTTGCGGATATACTCCACCATATCCACAGTTACCGCCTGACCGTCGTCGTGATTGACCACGCCGACTCTCAAAGGGCTCTCTTCGGAGCCGCTGTAGATTGACGAAGCCAACGCTATGCCAAGAACCGGTAAGCATAAATATAACAGCATCATTTTATAGTTTTTGACTGTGCTTAACGCCATCCTGCGGACCAGCCAGATCATCTCTCTCATTACAACCCCTCCCTTCTTCTCATTAGGACAATTGCCAGAGCAAGCAGCAGTGCCGAACATCCCAGGTTAAGCATCATGGCCGGAGGCGCCGCCTTAAGGTTTCCCGCATAAATAATTTGCAAAATAGCATCATTGGACCAATGCAGCGGAGAATATCGGGAAAGGAAATTCATCATTCCCGTCGTTTGATCGACCGGCGTATAAGCCCCTCCCACAAACGCCGCCGCTTGGATAACGATCATAAGTACGCTTCCAGCTGCGTTGCCCTTCAGGCAATAGCCTACGCCGAGTCCAAGGCTGAGCGCCAATACAATTTCAGTTAATAAGACAAGGAAAACAAGCCACAGATGTTCTCCCCAATTCACACCGAACATATATTTGCTGAGCAGCACGATAATTGCGACAAATATTGCATTAAGCACGAGTGTCCCGACGATTTTCCCTGCGAAAATTTCTCCTTTCGTGATCGGCGATGCTAACAAACGGAGCTCGGTATGCCTGCTTCTTTCCGTTTCGATTAATTGCCCAGCCGTTAAGGAGCTGTATAGGATGATCATGGTTGTAACCGCAACGGCAAAATAGTCCAAGCCCCCGGGCTGTCTAACCGCATCGACGGAAGCTTCGGTCACATAATTTCCATCTGGTGCAAGAAGATCGGTCTCTGCTATCGTCAATCTATAGCGATCCGCCAGCGCTGCCAATAAACCCTGAACGATACCATTTTCCATCCCGCTGCCGCTGTTGCCGTAATAGCTGATTCCGTCATCAACGATTCGCGCATAACCCGTATAAAGACCATTTTGCACATCCCTGACTACATCCGTTTCCGTTCTGCTCGTAACCTCTTCAAATCGGATGCCGGAGGTTTCCGCTTCCAGCAGAAAAGCCTTCCATTGCGTCTCTACCGTTCTACTATTGCTTTCATAGCTATATATCACACGTATCGGATCGACCTTCACGGTTCCATGGAAATTACCGGAGAGCGCTGTCCCCAAAATGAGCATCAGCAGAACAGGTGTCGCCAACATAAACAGCAGCATTTTGATATCCCTGAACATCTTCAATTCTTTCTCGGCGATGCGCAGAATGTTCATTCGTTCCGCTCCCTTCCTCTTTCTTATTCGTAATATGGCCCTTAATTACTCGTCTCGCAGCGTTCGGCCGGTTAAAGTCAGGAACACGGTCTCCAGACTGGGCTCCTGTGCTTCCACGCCGCGAATTTCCACGCCGCTTGCCACAAGCAGCTGAATGATTGGATTTAAGTTGTTAATTTCTACAGCGGAGCTGATGTTAATCGTCTGTTCCGCCGCTTCGACCGTGTTCACACCGACAATGCTTTTCAACTTTTCCATCGGAAGACGTTCGGTCGATCGGACTGTAATGCTAATATTTTTCTGATTCTTAATAATCGCCTTAAGCTGTGCCTTCGTCCCTTCCGCAATGATCTTCCCATGGTCGATGATCGCGATCCTCGAGCAGATTTCTTCAACTTCCTCCATATAATGACTCGTATAAATGATTGTACTGCCCATTCGATTCAGCTTCCGAACCGAGTTCAAGATATAATTGCGGGATTGCGGATCGATACCCACCGTCGGCTCATCCATTATGATCAGCTTAGGTCTGTGAGCAATCGCGCAGGCGATATTCAGCCTTCTCTTCATTCCACCTGAGAAGCTTCTCGGATAGCTCCCCTGCCGATCCGCAAGGCCAACGAATTCCAAGGCTTCGATTGCGCTGCGTTTCAGCTCTGATCCCCTTAATCCATATAGCCCGGCAAAAAAGTGTACATTCTCATAAGCAGTCATATCTTCATAGATCGCTAAATCCTGGGGCACGAAGCCGATCGCCTGCTTCGCAAACCTACTGTGCTTGGCGATATTCCGGCCTATGATCTCGATTTCACCTTTCGTCGCGGAGAGCAAGGAAGCAACCATATGAATCGTCGTGCTCTTGCCTGCACCATTAGGCCCCAAAAATCCGAAAATTACTCCCTCTTGCACCGATAGCGATAAATTGTCCACGGCGGTATATTCTCCGAATTTTTTCGTTAACTGTTTGATTTCCAGCATGTTCACCGTTGTTTCACCCTCCCGTTAAGTCCGTTTCTGATGTTCTTATCGTACAAAAAAAGGACGTCCTTGCAGAAGTGCACAAGTTCATCCTCTTCCCATGAATTTATTCATGTAATCCCCCTTCAAACATTCATGGGGCATATGGTATTAACGTTGTGACCGAAAACCCCTGCGAACCGTCGACAATGACCTTTCCTCCTACTGCCGCCGCCCTTTCCTCCATTCCAATAATACCCAGTCCCTTCACGATCTTCCCTTTCCCTTGGCCATTGTCAGTAACTGTAGCCTTAATTAGTGTAGGTAGCACCTGAACATGGATTGAAACCGCGGTGGCTCCGGCGTACTTCATCATATTAGTGAATGCCTCTTTCATATTATCTTGGATGATCTTCCAATGGATCGGCGAGATGAAATCCATATTTCCTTCATAGGTAAATGCCGTACGGATCGGGTGGTTATCCGAAAATTCATCAATGAACAATTTCATTCGGTTAACGCCCATCTGTTCCGTAGGCGGCTTCATCTTCTTCAGATCGAAACGAATGCTTTCGATGCCCTCTTTCGATATATGGATAGCATTGTCCAGCAGCAACGACGCTTGGTCTGAATTGATCTTGATTAAGCGCTTCGCCGCCTCCATCTGGATCAGTGCGCTGGTCATCGCGTGTCCGATGTTATCGTGGATGTCCTGGGACAATCGGTTGCGCTCCTCCAGCTTAAGCGTATATTCCGCTTGCCGCAGAAACTCGTTATTTTCCTGCAGCTGAGTGTGCACCCGTTCAAGATCGCCGCGCATTCGCTCCAGTTCGGAGTGCTGTCCGCGCAGCTTGTTATCGTATAACTTTAGTGTGGAAAAATAGATCAGAGTCACTGCCGCAATGAGTATGTAGAGAAGCATTAGTTGCCGCGGCACGAGTAATAAGGGGATCATCATGAGGAGGGACGACGCAATTTCTTGTTTATCGACAAAGATTGACGCCAACTCGTAAAGATGAGCCGGAAGCAGAAAAATCACCAGCGGATGATCCTGGAACATGGCGATAGCTATTCCTATGGATAGCACAGCGACGAGGGGGCGAAAGCTCTCTTTTTTCAACATATAAAACAGCAGGTTCGTACTTAGATATAATAATACGGATAAAATATACCAGGGCGTTAAGCTCGTTTCGGATGATAGGGATTGGCCGATTGTAAAGACAAGTAGGGCCACTTTATAGCCGATCTTCAACAGTTCCGATGCATCTCTTGGTTCGCTCATCAGGTCAATTCACCTGTCAAATAGTAAATCGCGATTTGGGTGCGGTGCGTGAGGCCCGTCTTGCCTAATATAGAAGTAACGTGATTGGCAATGGTGCCCTCAGAGATATAGATCTGTTTGGAAATTTCCTTGTTTGTCCTTCCCTTGGCGATCAGCGCCATAATATCCAGTTCTCTTTCCGTAAAGAGGCTCTTGTCGATCCCGGGCCCTTGGTTAAGTGCGGGCGGCTCTGTGTCCTTCACCGTCTTTCCCCCAGCAACATCCGATTTCAACTTGTCTAATACCGTGTCCTGCAGCACATTATGACCGTAATACACGGTTTTAATCGCATCGCAGATCCGCTCGGGGTCGTTATTTTTCAGCAAATAGCCCTTGGCCCCGTATGTAATTGCATCCCTTATATATTCGTCATCATCAAACGTCGTCAAAATCAGCGGCCTTGTTGCTGTACGCTCGACGATCAGCTTGGTCGCTTCCACTCCGTTCATTTCCGGCATTCGCACGTCAAGCAGCGCTACATCGACCTCATGCCTCTCGCAATAAGCAACAGCCTCCTGTCCATTCTGAACCGTGGCCACAACCTCAAATCCTTCAAACGTGGTTAGAATAATTCTCATCCCTTCGCGAATGAATGAATTGTCGTCGGCAATAAGCACCTTAATGTTCGGCACAAATCACTCCCCCTTCCATTCCACTTATTATGCATTATGAAAGGCGTCAGCACCATACTGAGTATTCGGCAGCGTGGTTCAGTATGCACTGTTGGACAACGATTAGAAGGCGGTCAAAATTTCGCCCTACTTATGATACGGTTTAGCCCGATTAATCTTGAACACCCGTTAACGACTCCCGCTGTCATAGATGACTGTTTTAGCCGCACTAAAGGAATCTGTTATATATTCCGATATAACCATAACATATCCCCCTATAAAGATGTCGAACAGAACTTTGAGGGTCGTCTTACAAATATATTTGGTGTCATAGACTATATAGCCTACATTGTCTTTCTGTAAAAAATAAGTTGTTTTTCACCTCTCATCCTAAACGAAAAAAATGACCGGCGTTCGACCGGTCATTTCACTTTAAAATTTTATGACAACATAAATCTCTGCATTCGTTCAAAAACCCTATTTTCGCCCATTACTTTCATAATATCAAACAAATCAGGTGTATTGATTCTGTTAGTTAGAGCGACCCTGATTACCATCGCTACATCACCAACATGACCCTTGAAATTGTTAGGATTGGCTTTATATAGCTTCATATCTTTTGCAAATCCGAGTCTTACTGCAAGTTCTTTAATTTCATGGAACCAAGCTTCCTTTTCATTATTAAACCTATAAGTTTTACTGAAACCTAATACAATTTCTTTCGCAACATCAAAACCAACATTTGTAGGTAACTTATAGCCAGTCAATACATCCTTTTCAAACAATTCGTCATAAAAGAAATCTATCATTGGTTTCACATCTGACCACTTAGAATAATCTTTTCTTGGTTTTTCACTCGTTCGACCTATATTTAGAATGTTTACAGTGTATTCCATATTCTTGTCAATTAAAGTAAATAGCCCAGAATCAAATTCCTTTGACCAAGTGTATAAATGGTCAAATACTTGTTTACCCGTGAGCCTTGAGATAACATCCTTGCTGATGTCACCCAGTTTATTCATGTCTAATAAGGCACCACTGGCATTCATTTTGTCAGTATAGATAAAAAAGTCTCTAAATGATTTATGAGGGTTTGCCATCCTCCATTCTTCAAAGTCAGAATTGATGAGATTCATGAAGTATTCACTTATAGCCATTCCTGGGTATCCTTGTTCTTTGTAATACTCAGCGGTACCATCAAGATCCTTACGTTTGCTAAATTTCCGTTTAGAAGCTCCGACTTGCTTCATTATTGGAGCAATATGTCCGTATTCCGGTATTCTAAAACCTAAGGTTTCAAACAACTGAATATGGGTAGGCACAGATGAAAGCCATTCATCGCCCCTAATGACATGGGTTGTACCCATCAGATAATCGTCTATGGCATGAGCAAAGTGATATGTTGGTAACCCATCCGTTTTCATAATAACAATATCTTGGTCATTTTCAGGTAACTCAATCGGACCTTTCACCAAATCATGGTACTTTATTCTCGTATCTGATGACCCTAAAGATTTAAGTCTAATAACAAACGGTTTACCTTTTAAAATCTCTTCTTTGGCTTGCTGAAAAGAAATATCTCGATGTTTAGCCCATTGACCATAATAACCTGTTGTTACTTTTAAGTTCTGCTGGCTTATTCTTATCTTTTGTAATTCGTCCGTATCACAGAAGCAAGGATATGCTATTCCATTTCGAACTAAGTGCTTAATAAATACCTTATAGATTTGTATTCGTGAGCTTTGTTTATAGGGTCCATAAGCACCCTTTTCGCCACCTGATAAGGTAGGTCCTTCATCAAAATGAATCCCGAAGTATGCCAATGAATTGATAATGTTTTCGAGGCTGCCTTTTATTTCGCGTTTTTTGTCTGTGTCTTCGATACGCAGGTAAAATACTCCATTACTTTGGTGCGCTAATCTCTCCGATATTAAAGTTGCGTAAAGCCCCCCAATGTTTAATAAACCTGTTGGGCTTGGCGCAAAACGTGTTACCATAGCAGATGAAGACAAATTTCTTGGCGAATACAGTGAGTAAATATCAGATGGTAACTGCCCAACATCCGGAAATAACAGTTCTGCCATGTTCTCATTTGACATAATCATATCCCCTTATAGGTTCAAAATAAAAAAGCCCTTCATCCTGTAAAAGGACGAAAGGCTTGCTTCCGCGTTACCACCTAAATTGGTTAAAAAACCCGCTCATTATGCAACAATTCATTATCTTGCTGCACATTTCTTTAACGGGAAATCCCCGGTAGACCTACTCCAATTTTTCGGTCTACTACTCCAAGGCTTCATTCATTAAGCTCGAATACCCAATTTCACCAGCATGGGCTCTCTAAGATTCGAGTGATTAATTACTCTTCCTCTTCACTGCATTTTACAATATGTGGATATGCTTAGTGATAAGATAATTCATTATTACCAAATTGTCAAGAATCTATTCGGACCTCGAATATCCCAACCATGGTCCATGTTATGCTCCCTTTATTGCTTTCAATTTTCGAGGATGATCGCTTAGGAAAACTTCTCAAACTCGTTTTTCAACCAGTGCTGATTCTGATACGTAATATACTGTTTTCATCCGTATCAGTAAATCGACCAACTCTGGTCATATACGGAAATAGACGTAACTTAAGTGGTATATCTAAAGTATCTTCCGGTACACTTAACAACTGCCGATATTAAGTAACATTAAATAATCATCTAATCGGTTAAGAATATAAGTTCTTGTCCATTTCGGCTAACGATCGTCCCCTCGGCAGCCTCGTTGTCTTGATGTTGAGTTTTCGTTCCCCGTTTACTTAATCTTATAGATTATTACCTGCCCCAATCACTACTGAGAAGGTTCCTTTATCGTCGTACTACAAGATGACGATGAAGGTACCAGGCTTGGATTCGGGATCGAGAGTTGCAGCGAAAACATTCAAAGGGGATTTTATTTATTTGCAAGATCATCCATGGCTTGAACAGCTAGTTCAAATGCTTTAATTCTTCTTTCTAAAAGCGTTTTTTGAGGGCTACCCGCTTTTGACTTACCATAAATGTTCTCAAGTGATGGGAATAAACCAGTCAAAACATTGCGAGCTTCTGTTAAATCTTCCTCGGTGTAATGATGAGGTCTTAGATTCCAAGCAGCTTCTAGCATGGCTAAACCGATGTATAAAGATTTGAGACGTTTCTTTAATAAGGTAGTGTTAGCATCTTTCTGAGTCATATTAGCTAAGGCGTTTTCGGATTTACGGATTGTCGATTGGAAGGCTTTGATTGATTCCAATTTATCTTCATTTGATACGTTTTCCATTAGTGCTGGCCTCTCTTTGTCTCTGAATTATTTTGCTTGATACTCGTAATAATCGTTGAGAACCTGATTCCACTCATTCTATAGCTTCTAACCATAGTCAGAGAGTATTGGAAGGGTAATTTTATCGACAAGCAATTTCACATCAGGAATATCATTTTACGCTACTTAGAGGAATTGACCAAGTTTTTATCCGCTACCAAAAAGACGACAGTCTCCATTTCCGAAAAGTCATTAGGGCGCGCCTAAGATTAGCATTCCCCTCCCCCTTAAAGACTCACGTGCATGGTCTGTCGTTATAATTCTATCTCTAATTTTGGACTGTCAAACTAACCTTTTCGATTACAAATTTTAAAGACCATATCGATAACGAATTCCGGTAATTCGGACTTCGCCATTCCTGGCGAAATGATAGTCGAGCGGATATCCTAATTTGCTCTCTCACTAGAGGCGCCCTTAATAATGACTACACTTCCTTAATGCTTGACATAGGCTTGCCTTCAATACATAAGCTTAGTTTCAGGATCTATTTGACTATCTCGATGAAGCAAATTGGTCATCGTGATCCCAACGAGCAACGGCGGATCTGGCTGCTCGATATACAGCCATTCTAGTTTGATCGTACAAAGCTCGCCCTTATCTGAAATATGAAAGCTTCAGGGGCGCATGATTACTTGTAGCAGGCCATCCGGCTAACGAAAAGGATAGCTGAATAAAGTCACCACGGCAGCCAGCTAGAGCGATCGGTTGCTTTTTCATTTACTGACTGAATTGCATTTATGCTTTTAGACGCTTTATATCTTGTTTAGGCGGAAAGCCAAACATTCTGGAGTACTCACGGCTGAACTGGGAAGTACTTTCATAGCCTACTCGATATGCAACATCAGAGGCATCTGCAGACTCGGTTAATAATAGTCGCCAGGCTTCCTGAAGTCTCATTTGTTTTTGAAACTGAATAGGACTCATAGCTGTTACTTCTTTAAAGTGCCGATGAAAGGACGATATACTCATATTCGCTATTCTGCAAGGTCTTCGATCCGAAAAGAATGATTGTAATTGTTCATGATATGTCCAATAACACCTCTGATTTGGTGGATTGAACTCTCTTCTACTATAAGTCCCTTTAAAACATTCCCATACTGACCTTGCAGCACCCTATAAAGAATTTCCTTAGTAAACAGTGGAGCAAGCACAGGAATATCTTTAGGATTATCTAACAAACGAGCTAATCGGCAGGACTGTACCTAAAGTGATCCTGCGCTAGCCATACCTCCTTTGCCCCTTGTACTACCATACAAAAGGAGGGTTTGTATACTCCGTGGTTTGGTCTGGTCGCATTCGACCGATGCATGAAAAATAAGGACGGTATAGCAGTTTTGTGAACTCCGTCCTTTTCTGAATAACGTTCAATGATATAAACGAGCTCATTCTGCAGATTTGTGATTATTCCAGACATTTGATCCTCCTTATTCCGTCATTATTTGTAGTCCGATTATAGCCCATTTTCGTTTGTTTCTTAAGTGGTACTGAGAGGATTAGGCAAACATTTGAGACAAATGGGATAACGGTCCCTTTGTCATTTGGTACAAAATAATGATGAGTAAGGAGGATAGAATATATTGCTGGGAGGCAACACTTTGAAAGTTAAAATCAAGAATCATTAACAGCTTTTTGATCGCACGTCATAGTTCTTGATCTCAGGTAACAATTAATTGCAAAAAGAGGAGGATTTTAAATGCAAAAGGTCATTTTAAACAATGGTGTAGAGATGCCAATACTTGGATTCGGTGTTTTTCAGATTACAGATCAAAATGAATGTGAACAAAGCGTTTATGATGCTATCATGGCAGGTTATCGCTTAATTGATACTGCTGCTTCTTATCTCAATGAAGAAGCTGTTGGCAGAGCAATTAAACGGAGTGGTGTAGCTAGAGAGGAATTATTTATCACTACAAAGCTTTGGGTTCAGGATACTGGTTATGAGCACACAAAGAAAGCATTTGAAAAGTCCCTAGAAAGATTGCAACTTGAATATCTGGATTTATTTTTAATTCATCAGCCATTTGGCGATGTGTATGGCTCTTGGCGAGCTATGGAGGAATTGTACCGGGAAGGAAAAGTTCGTGCAATAGGCGTTAGTAACTTTCAAGAGGATCGTCTAATCGATTTGATTATTCATAATGAAGTGGTTCCTTCTATTAACCAGGTTGAAACGCACCCTTTCAATCAGCAAATCGAAAGTTCAAAATTGATGAAAGAGAACAATGTTCAGATTCAATCTTGGGCGCCTTTCGCTGAAGGAAAAAATAACTTGTTCCAAAACGAGGTATTGGTATCCATAGCTGAAAAGTATAATAAATCCGTTGCTCAGGTGGCATTGCGTTGGTTGACACAAAGAGAAGTCGTTGTGATTCCAAAGTCTATTCGCATTGAAAGAATTACCGAAAACTTCAATATCTTTGATTTCGAATTAAGAAAAGAGGATATGGAGTCGATTACTACGTTAGATACGAAACAGAGCCTGTTCTTTTCACATCGTGATCCAGAAATAGTGAAATGGATCGGTACTCGTAAACTTGATATCTGACAAATTTCGAAAGACCACCAGCAGGTTCTATTTTTACAAAAAAACTTTAATATTAAATTTTAAATTAAGGAGCAGATGCACTTGGTAATCTGCTCCTTATTCGTTGGCAGAATCCTTGTTATTAATTTAACTATCCTGATTGTTAGCTTATTGGGCTCCGAAGTCGAGTATAATTAGACAATCATCTAATCGGCTATGATTACAGGTTCTTGTCCATTTCGGCTAACGATGTAAGTTCTTGTTCTCCGACATTTATTTGGTGTCATACACTATAAAACACCAATTTTTAATCAAAAAAAAACACAGCCGGCCCCAATGAGCCGGCTGTTCGCAATTTGTAATCCCCACAAAAAGATTAAATATTTCGTTCCTCATACTCAAAGGGTTCTTCACAAGAGTAAATTTCATGGAAAAAGCCCTTATACGGGATATCATCTTCCAAACATTTTATGAGATACGACAGATCCTTGTCACACTGCGGTTCCTCACCGGTGCTCTGTATCACCTCGAATGCATCAACGATATTTTCCATGGTCGTTACTTGCATAAATAAGGGCAATTTTTCTAGCATTGAATCTTCGATCTTGGTCTCAGATCTGTATCCCTCGAGGGCAGTTTTAAAATAATCATCCATAAACTTTTTGCGTTTACCGGCATCTGGTTCAAATTGTATCCAGCCCACTCCGTTTCTCCAGAGACTGGCCAAGTCAAACATATACCAACAGTAACATGAATTATCGAAATCATATACCGTTATTTGCCCGGTATCAAAATCGATCGAATAATTTCCGTCGTTGTAATCAAAATGGATCATACCGAACGTCTCCTGATTCCTGTCCAAATCTTTTAAGGTATCAAGGAGCCCTAGCATCTTCTCCTTAAGCAGAGATAAGGAGTCGGGTATCAGTTTATCGATGTATTCGGCATTGAATTTATCAAAAAAACTATACCGGCGATGGACTGGAGTATACTCTTTCGATATTTGGTGCAGTTTCCCCAGAACTTTACCGCAATTATAATAATATTCAGTAATTGGAGCCCCTTCCCGGTACCGATAATTATTTTCTACTAGCATTTTTCCCTTAGCCTTTTCAAACAGGCAGACAAAAAAGGTGTGGTTATTGTGAGTTATCTCTTCCAGCAGTTTCCCCTTCCGGGAGATGACTACATCCGAGACACTTCCGCCATGCTCAAATAAATACCTGATATACTCAACTTCGGCCAGAAAATCTTCCCGGCTCCTGTCAGGTAAGAAAGAGATTCTGAGTATTTTTGAATTACTCCCCTCTATCTCACAGGTATATACGACATTCCGCCCTCCTTCATGTGGCGGAATCAGCTGGATTTCATAGCCTTCTAATCCATACAACTCTGTTACTAATGGAAGTAAATATGCATCACCGATTTTAACAACCTCGTTACAAGTCATAACATCTCTCCCTTAGCTACTAACGTAGTTAAAAATACTTCTCCTCATTTCTTTATTTTCCATTCCTCTTAAAAGACAAAGTTCCGATTACCCTATTATCGATTAAATGTCTTCCCATAAGGCATCACTCCTCCCAATTCTAATACCACAATTATCCACCGGATTGGAATAATTTTCAAAGCAAAGTTGGGTTCATTCATGTATAAACTTTTCAAATTCACTTTTCAGCCAATGCTGATTCTCTTCACCCTTCACATTCACCGGCGGGTACTTAAAACAAAAAAAGCCGCAGTTTACGCGGCTTTCAAAATCTATATGTTCTTGTCGTCGGACAACGCTTCTGTGTGTCACAATTCAGGAACAAATCGATCTGTTCTTCGATGGACGCCGACACGCGGAAATAGGAGTCGTCGTGGGATTTTTGCTATCAACCGGCCTTGATGACGGGCTACAGGATGGCGCCGAAGATTTGCTGAATCATGAGTAGCAGCATATCGCGGCCAACGTCACCTCCGACCCGTCAATATGTTACTTTCTCGTACAAATTCGCAGGCAATGCCTGCATGAACGGCGACAGATCGCCCGTCGTGTAAAGATGAAGCCGGTGCATGGCCCGCGTACACGCCGTATAAAGAAGCTTGCGTTCGTTTTCCCGGCTGTAAGCTTGAGGTGATGCCTCATAATAAATCAGAACTGCATCGAACTCAATACCCTTGGCAAGATATACGGGAATAACCATCGCTCCTTTCTCAAAGGTGACCGTCTCCTTCGTAATGAGCTGCAATGCTTCGCTTCCTTGAATTCGTAATGATTCAAAGGCCACGCGGCTTTCGGCTGCGGTCTTCGTAATGACAGCGATGGAAGCGAAACCCTCAGCCCTGAGCGAGGCGATGTCTTCCAGTATTTGTGCATCACGCTTCTTTACACTGTTCGAACTAATCAGTAGAGGCTTGTTGCCTCTTCTGTCAAATGGAACGATCTCGTCCCCGCCGGGAAGCAGCGATTTCGTAAATTCCACAATCTCTCTGGTTGAACGATAGCTGCGGACGAGGCGGATGAGGTTTGTATCGGTTTCGCCAAAAAGCCGGATCAGCGGAGAATCGGATGCTTCTAGGTTTGTGGCCTGCATGAAGATCGCTTGCCCGAAATCGCCAAGTACCGTCATACGAGCACGTGGAAACAATTTTTTTAAATATTCATATTGAAACGCCGAGTAATCTTGGCCTTCGTCGACGAAGACATGCCGGATCTCCTTGTTTGTTCGGACGCCTTCGACCAGTTCTTTTACAAACAAATAAGGAGTCGCATCCTCGTAGAACAATTCGTTCCGGCTAAGCATATCCTTGGTTTCTCTACAGATTTCAGACCAATGTGGGGGAATGACGATCTCATTTGTTTTCTCCCGATACGAGGTTTCGTCACTGAATAATTGGTCATATATACCTTTGATATCAACAAACGAAAATTTCCTCACGCTTTTCCTTAGCGGCTTAAAGCCTTTTTTCACGATTGATCGAAGGATCAGTTCCTCCTCCCGCTGGGCGAAGTCAACGTCGCCTTCGTCTCCCCGACGCTTGTTATTCATTCGATCGCGAGCCACAGCGTATTGCTCCGAAAGGTCGATTAGTTCCTTCTCTTTGTGCAGCATGTCGAAAACCTCAGCGTACTGATCGTTATCAAGATAATTTAACTCCTCCTGAACCCAGAACGCTTTCCGTTCCTCGCGTTCGAGAGAAGCCAGTTCATGGAGCAGCCATTCCTGCAAGAGAGCGACACGACTGAACAACGGAAGGGAACTGTCGAAATGATACATTTTCGCGCTCATTCGCTCCGCAGTAATCAAAACGCGATCTCGAAACCATATGTCTTTAAACAGCATACCTTCCCGCCCTAACCACTTCCCGTAGTTCTGCAGGGCTTTCAGAAAAGCTTCGGAGGTTTTATACGCGATCCCCTGAAGGCGAGCCTCATATCCCGACTCCCCCTGTGCTGTCAGAGTGTATTCGATCTGATCGAAAGGATCCTCTGGCCGCAATGAGGAACCGAGCCAATAATCAAGATATTCCTGAAACGTCGTCTGCTGCATATTCTCTTCACCGAGTTCTGGAAGGACGGTGGAGATATAACTACTAAACATCGAATTGGGCGAGAAAAGCACAATCTGATCGGCCTTGATCGTCTGGCGGTGTTTGTAAAGTAAATACGCCACACGCTGCAAGGCCGCGGAAGTTTTCCCGCTGCCAGCCGCTCCCTGAACAATAAGCATCCGGCTGTTGTCGTCCCGAATGATGGCGTTCTGCTCCTTCTGGATGGTTGCCACGATACTCTTCATTTGCGAGTCCGCGTCCTTGCCGAGCACTTGCTGTAGCAATTCGTCTCCAATCGTTTCGCTCGCGTCGAACATGGTGCGGATATGTCCGTTCTGAATCTGATACTGCCGTTTGAGCGTCATCGTCCCTTCGATTCGACCTACCGGCGTGTCATAAGAGGCCGGGCCCGGAGGATAGTCGTAGTATAGGCTCGCGATGGGGGAACGCCAGTCATAGATCAGAAAATTCAGTCCGTCATCATCAACGAAGGAAGATACCCCGATATAGACCTGCTCGGTTGCGTTCAAGCCATCCTCCTGAAAGTCAACGCGCCCAAAATAGGGTGATGGGAGTAACCGTTTCATGCCATTCCATTGATGCACCAACCGGTTGTGGCTGCGCTCTCGTTCAGCCAACATCGCGGATTGCTGCTGAACTGAGTAAAAGGTCTCTTCGAAATCTTCGTTCGTGCTCGTGTTGATTGTCACTTCTTCCCAAAACCGCTTTCGGATGTCCGCCGCCTGATCGTACAGCCCGGTAACCTCCGGCTCCAAATCCGCGATTCTTGTCTGCAGTTTGCTCCTGACCTGTTCAAGCCGTTCCTTTTCCAGCTGCCAATCCTTCTCTTCCATATCTCCCTAAACACACTCCTTTTTCTAATTTTTGGGATAATTACTTTCTGAAGATCACGCCATCCGGGTGGGCAGCTCAATTGCTCGCACCGTTCCTTTGGTAAACCACCGAGAGGCGTTCTATCTAAGATCAAGATTGCTAAACCAGAATGTTACGGCTTCATCATCCAAGCCATATTTACCTTCCCACCAAGCCAACGGATAACCCATTTCTTTCTTATAAAAGTGACTTGGCAGCTCTTGATCCAATTCATAGGTTTCGCGAATTCGTTTGTTTACGCTTGGATTCAAAATGTCGCTGATGCCTAGAATGCGCAATACAATTTGTCTATACGCCTTATTTCCCATTAAAAATGACTTTGTTACTTTTTCCAATTCCGATGGTTGCGTTTCGTCAGGTAAATTTTGAATCGCTTTCAGTGTATTCACCAGTATGGCGGTTTCGGTTTCAGAAGTAGATATCCTTTCAGTATTGGAGAAGTCGAGTAAGTCAACATAAGCGTACACCGGGTCTTGATGAGACATAATGCCTGACCGGAACAACCTGTCGAAAACTCTTTCATTATAGTTAATGACTATTTTGCTCGGGTTGAAATGTTCGTTCTTTTCTTCATAGCTCAAATAAGTATCTACAGAATTGTCATCGATTGATAAATAATATGAATAGCTCCCCAGGACTGAGATATAGGCCGGATTCTGCGTGGCGATCCCTTTTATAAAAGCGTTGCTTACTTGTTCCTTTTCCAGTCCATTTATGAGGGCCTCGATCCTATCGAAAAGTTTTTGCACGGTTATTTCCTCATTCTGCCTCAATAATCCTTTTGCTCTGCCATATTCGAATTCGGCATCCGGAATTTTATTATCACCGCCGCTGGAAGCAACCCAGCCAAATAATTCGTCATCATAATCCCAAATCGAATTAAAAAGAATATTCAAAGCTTTAAAATCCAAGCTTAAACCATCGGCTAGTTTTTTGATTTTGTTTTGCGCTCGTTTAGACGCGTTTCTTTCCCAGAATGTTTTCATCGCTTTATGAATTCCACCTTTTTTTGATATACCTATCTCAATAGTCTCAAATCTACTAACGGGATAATTTCCGCCTAAAAGTTTACTTTTGAGAATCAAGAATAAACATAGATGCATCATGTCCCATAAATATTTTACTTCCCGTATAAAAAGTTTCGGATTGAATATTCCTGTACCCTATTTTAGTCATAATGTCAGTCAGCTCTGCTTGATTAAATCCGTTATGAACGAGATCCGAAACTATTTTTTCATTTTTATTAAAATCTACGATTAGTAAATGTCCTCCTTCGTTCAGAACATCAAATAACCTTGATAAAACGAATTCAACATCATTAATATGGAGTAGAACCTGAGCCATAAAAATATAGTCAGCATGTAAATCCGATAGACCTTCCTTTTCAAAATCAAAACATAATGTATCTACATTCTGAATATTACAATCAGAAATTTTTTGCTTTATTTGATTAATCATGTTTTGTGAAGTATCCAGAAAAAGCATAGAATTAAAATCGTTTAACAAGTTCATTCCGACAAGACCAGTTCCACACCCAAAATCAATAGCATTCTTACTATTAGCGTCAACTAAATATTCACGAATGGCATCAGATGATACCTTTGCAATTTGAATTCTTTCAGAAGTGTCATATATATTAGCTATCATTTCAAACTTATCCGTATTTCCCATTATTACCTCCCCAAAGTTGTCCAATGCTTTATTCTCGTTCGTCGGGACCATGTATGCGTCCAGGTAGATAAAAAGACGAACAGGGTAACCGCCCTTTTATCCATGACAGGTTGCATTTAATGCCGTCCATTATGACTAAGGCTCTTACTTGACGTATTCATCCATTACAATATTTCTATATACCCTTCTGTTCCATGCACGCGAATTCGTTGCCCGTCTTTTATCAGATTGGTAGCATTTTCTACCCCGACAACTGCTGGCAATCCATATTCACGCGCAATAACTGCTCCATGGGTCATAAGTCCGCCAACTTCGGTGACTAGACCTTTTATGGATACAAATAATGGTGTCCAGCCAGGGTCAGTAAAGGAGGTGACTAATATATCTCCATCTTCCAGATCAGCATCTTCCATGTTTAAAATGACGCGTGCTCGTCCCTCTATCACTCCGGAAGAAACAGGTAGACCTACAATTGCTTCGGCTGGGAGATCTTCTCGTTTGTACGACCCAACAATGATTTCACCATCAGACGTGATCACACGCGGCGGAGTTAGTTTTTCATAGAATTTGTACTCGTCTTTTCGTTTGCCAACGATCTGATCATCAAGTTTGTTTGTGCGTACGACTTCGTGAAGTTCTTCAAAAGTGAGATAGTACATATCTTCTTTGTCATGAATAACGCCGAATTGCACGAGTCGCTCGGCTTCTTTCAGTAAAGCCTGCTTATAAACGAAGTAGCGGCTAACATAACCGTATTTGGGATACTCTCTATACCCAATGAAATTCCGGATGAGGTCGATCATTCGTTTGGTTTCTTTAGCCTTTTGTTCACCATCCGGTAATTGCTTCAATCGATCTATTAACTCTTGTTCTTTTTCCAAAGCTTCTTGGCGCCCTTGCTCAAATTTTCGATTGCCGGCATTAGGCTCAAAGTTTTTGATGTTGCCAAGAATCAACGGGACAAGAGTGATTGGTTTTTCGTTCCATCGAGTTCTCGTAATATCGATTTCACCGGCACATCGCATTCCGTATTTGTTGAGATAAGCATAGATAGCGTCTTGAGTTTCCTGTCCACCATCAAACTTAACCAGTTCATCCAAAAAATTATCATCTTTTACATGTTGTAAATAATCAATTACTTCCGGATAAGGACGAATCACATCTGCGACATCCAATAGCGCCAGACCCATTTCCGAAGTAATGTTGTTTGGTACAGATTGAGAAAGCGTATCTGCTGCGTTTTTTTCACCTAACCATTCGTACATTTTTTCATTGATCCATGACGAAGCATTCATAGCAGTCATAAAAACCTTTGAACTTTGTGGGTCAAATAAGATCTTCTTTAATTGTTGGAGATCTTCCAGAATAAAATCAAATAAATCTGCTCCTGATTTCGCTTGGATGTTTTGTTTTAACTCTTCTATCGATGTTTGACTATGCTTAATCAAATCAGAAACGATTGTCGGATCGTTCTCGAATTGTGCCAGCATATCTGTATTACTTCTGCCCAGAATCGGTGCTGTTTGATCATTTGGTAACAATTTAATAAAATCTCGCTCTATTATGGTCATGAGTGCGCCTTTGATGAGCGGATCGGATCCCACGGTATTTAATAAAGTTTCCCGGCCGACAGGTGTAGCCAGCCTAGGTGCAACATCAACAAACAACCTCCCACCGGCTTTACGCATAGGTGCAGAAGTAATTAACAGGTAAAAAGACAATCCCAATGGTTTTATGGGATCTGTCATCATTTGTTGATGACCAACAGATAAATAAACGTGATTTTCCTGATCATTCGCTTCAGGGATGGGGTATAAAGTAGTGATCGGTCGACTCTGGACAATATATAATGTATCATCAGCCAAACACCATTCGATGTCTTGTGGGTAACCAAAATAAGCTTCGATCTGTCTTCCGATGCGTGCCAGCTGTAAAATTTGTTGCTCAGTGAGTGTTTGAGACATCTGGTGATCAGGATCGATCTGCTTTATCTCTGTTCCGCCTTCTTTCCGTCCATAGATAGCCAATTTTTTGGTTGCTATCATCTTATCGACGATTTCCTCTTCCTGTACTTTATAACAATCGGCAGATACCAAGCCAGAGACCAGTGCTTCTCCAAGTCCAAAACTGGCATCGATTGATAGCAGCTTTCGGTTAGAAGTAATCGGATCAGCGGTAAATAAAATCCCCGAAGCCTGAGGGAAAACCATCCTTTGAACGATAACGGATAAATAAACTTGACTGTGGTCGAATCCATTCTGCATACGGTAGATTACCGCGCGATCCGTAAACAGGGAAGCCCAACATTTGCTGATATGCTGCATTATTGCTTCTTTGCCAATGATATTTAAATAGGTGTCTTGTTGACCAGCAAAAGAGGCATGCGGTAGATCTTCAGCTGTCGCACTAGAACGCACAGCATAAGCATATTCCTCGCCAAACTGGGAGAGATAGTGAGTAACTGCTTTCTCAACATCGGAAGGAATTTTTACTTCCATAATGATTTGTCGGATCTTCCTGCTGATTTCACCAATTTGATCTCGATCTTCTACTTTTAGCATGGTTAGTCGATCCAATAAAGTATGATACGTTTCGTTTTGTTCGATGGCCTTTTGATATCCCACTGTTGTAACACAAAATCCTTCTGGTACTTGTATTCCTTCTATTTTTGATAATTCCCCTAAATTTAACCCTTTTCCGCCAACGAGCAAAAGCTGCGTTTTTTCGATTTCCTGAAAGCCGAGAACCAACGAACTCATTCAACATCGCTCCTAACCATTAAATTGAGAAAAAAACATTTGACAAGGGATCACCGGCATGGTAATCTTAAAATATAGGATGCAATAACTTTGTCTGTTTATATTTAGGGTGCGCGATCTGATTATATCATCGCGTCTGTTTATATGCAATATTAAAGAACCTGATAAAACTACCCAGGTTCTTTTTTTGATTTCCGCTATCATTAGTGGCATCACAACTCTGCTACCGATAAACGCCGACCGTCACGATAACAAAAAGCAGCCGATCAGAATGGCCGGCTGCCCTCTTTTATTTCAGTTCAGCGCGATTGATCTTCAATCTCTTCCTTCATGAGTCATCAGTCCACCAATTTCGGTTACTGGGCTTGTTTAATCCTTTCCCAATAAATCATTGGGGATGACACATTCATAGTTACCGCGCAATAATATCAAGTACATTACCGCTTCCATCATCAATAATACGTATATTTTTGTTATCAATGAGTTGAATGGTGCCGTCCGACTTTAAGATTTCATGCTGCTCCATTAATCCTTGAGCTACGGATTTGCGAATCAGTCCTTGATTCTTGAATACTAACGCATACAGATCATAGTCTCCAGTCTTTCGATTAGAATGTTCAATGGTTACAATAAGTAGATTCTTGGGAGTCCACTTGAAGTTTAAGGTGAGATCATGAGTATTTACAGTAATGTCCTTTATGCCTAGCGGAATCGAATTCTTTTGTCCCGTATAAGGATTTGTAATCTCAAGATCTCCTTTTGCTGCGCGAATCATATAGCTGTATCCCATCATGCTGCCATAAAAAGTATCAGTATAATTATTGAGTCCCGTCACGGTTACCTTCCCGGTCTTCGTGTCCCGATTGGCCACTTCCCCGTCCAAAGCAGTTGCGAGGAATCTAATCGGCACATAAAGGTGACTAATATACCGCACAAGCTCTCTGCCCATATTCACTTCTCGCCCATTTACTTCGGCGATTCTGCTTCCCATGTTTACAACAATCCGCTTCTGATCCCTCCACAGAACTGCCATATTGTCATTTTCCATCCCCCAAAGCAGACCTGCCTTGCTACCCAGCGAGAATAAGCTTCCGTAAGTCACTCCGTCCTTATGAAGCGTCTCAATATGAGTGGTACGACCGTCTTCCCATTGCATTTCCAGCTCGACGTACTTGGAAGCCGCATCAGATTTTTGAGCTCCCAGCGGTAAAAGTACTGACATCATACATATATCGGCAACTGCATTTTTCCAATTCTTCATTTTCACGGTGAACATCACCCACTTATTGTAAATTCCAATGCTACAATAGTAACGCTTATATCTTAAAAAAAGTTGCTGACACAATAGAATCTATCACCAATGATCCTTATTCGAACAAACTGTTCCCATTTGAAGCAATGACGTCTTTATACCAATAGAACGATTTTTTACGATAACGCTCTAGACTTCCTGAACCGTTATCATGACGATCTACATAAATAAAGCCGTATCGTTTTTTCAGTTCTGCAGTCGATGCACTCACTAAGTCTATGCATCCCCAAGTGGTATAACCCATAAGCTTTACGCCGTCTTCAATAGCTTCAGCTGCTTGAATCAAGTGCTCTTTGATATAGTTGATTCGATAGTCATCCTCAACCGTTTTTTCGCCTTCCTCATTAGTCACCAACTGATCTACTGCACCAAGGCCATTTTCTACAATAAACAGCGGCTTTTGGTACCGATCATAGAACGCATTTAAAACAATACGTAAACCTTGTGGATCGATTTGCCATCCCCAATCGCTTGATTCAAGATAAGGATTAGGTACTCCTCCGAGCAAATTCCCCTCTCCCCTAATCTGTTTGGCTGGATCGGCCGTTTCACATGTACTCATGTAATAACTGAAAGATATAAAATCAACCGTATTCCGAAGAATCTCTTCGTCGTCTGGCTCGAACTTGATGTTAATCCCGTTTTCCTTGAAATAGCGTTTCATGTAGTTTGGGTAATACCCCCGCACATGGACATCGGCAAAGAACATATTTTTATGATCGCTCTCCATGCTTTTAATCACGTCATCAGGATGTGGTGTTAATGGATAAACCGGCATACTAAGTACCATACAACCAATCTTGAACTCCGGATTGATTTCATGACCGATTTTTACGGCTAAGGCGCTGGCCAAGAATTCATGGTGAATCGCCTGGTACAGATCTTGCTTACTAAGCTTTTCCTTCGGCGTATTAATACCTCCACTCATAAACGGAAATTCCAAGATAGAATTGATCTCGTTAAAAGTGAGCCAGTACTTTACCTTGTCCTTATAACGTGAGAAGATGGCACGAGTGTAATGTTCATAAAACCCGACGAGCTTGCGATTCACCCAACCATCGTATGCTCTGGCCAAATGTAAAGGTGTCTCATAATGTGAAATCGTAACGAGTGGCTCAATACCGTATTTATGGCATTCATCAAACAGATCGTCATAAAATTGCAGACCTTTTTCGTTAGGCTCTAGTTCATCCCCTTTGGGGAAGATTCGAGACCATGCGATCGATGTCCGGAATACCTTAAAACCCATTTCTGCGAACAGTTTGATATCTTCTTTATAGCGATGGTAAAAATCGATTCCAATTAACTTCATGTTGCTTTCTATAGGCACTTCTGTTGGAGATGTTTTGATGCCATTAGGCATGACGTCTTGAGTGGACCAACCTTTACCGTCTTCTTGGTACGCTCCTTCTAATTGATTGGCAGCGACAGCTCCGCCCCATAGAAAATCTTTTGGAAAATGCAAACTCAATTTTTTCGCCTCTCTCTGTATTTATAATATGTTGTTACCATCATTATTCTGTTCTAAATAGAGGTTTCAATTCCGACACTTTCTGAAAGAAAAAAAAGAGCTGCGAAGTATCGCTGCTCTTGTCAGTAATGCTTTAATATTCGCCTTTAATTACAAAAAACGAGCCCCGAATGGTTCCAGCTAGTTTAGACTTTTGCCTAGCAAACTTAAACTTCTCTTCTAACTCCTTTGGTACCTCCATCCCCTCAGAAAGCTTAAAACCAACGGCCCGCTTCTTAGGGTCATCAACCGTATACATGACGTTGATCGCAAGGCCATCCTCATAAAAGACGTAGGCAAATTTGATATTTTCCACTTGAAAACGCGACGCTTCTAAAGGTTTGGCCGCAAACTCAATATCACGTTCTTCTTTCAAAATTCGGTTCACATAATCAAGGGTCTCCTGGCTTTCGCTAGCTGGTGTAACCGTAAACTCATGCTTATATTTGTTCATAAAGTAACGGGCTTCATTCGCTCGTAGACCAGCAAGTGCTTCTGCTACGGGTGAAGACTCTAAACCAACCGTAGACACATTTTTAAAATCAACGATATCGGACATGTTCATCCCTCCTAAAAGTTTTACGAGCGTTACTTCTTAGAACCTACTTCGAGCAAAACCTTTATTTCCTAACAACAGGAATCCACATTTCACCAAATACTAAGCCGTTTCGCTGCCCCATCTCAACCGTTGCATTTGGCCCACCAACATAGGCAACATTCTTTGCTTCCGGCAAGACTTGACCAAAGGCAATGCCAGTAAGCTTATTACTCAACTCATCAGCCGTCTTCCCTTCCCCTTTTACAACTAGGTATTCCCCTTTAGGAAATTGAATAACTCTGGTTGCTTCTGGTACCGATGCCTCTGTCATGACGCCAGCATAATGCATCATCTTGTTATTCACCGCTTCGTTCACGGCAAAAATGTAGTCATTTGCGGCTATGGCCTTTAAAGTATCAAGCCTTCCATCTTGTTTAACTGCCTCCCAAAAGTCTGCTTTTTCTTTGTTTATGCCAGCATAGTCTGTGTAATCGCTCTTAAGATCAGTTCCAATACCTAAAACGATAAAGCTGTCTTTTTCCTCAAGGATATAATCTGCCATATTCAAAACCTTCCTCTTTTTTTAAATTTATCAGATGATTTGTCTTTTCACTTGATGGGTTTATAATAACCTTAAATCATGTCAAATAATGATACTGTTTAGGGGGGCCCGATGAAAAAAGTTGAACGGATTAATATCATCATGCGGTATATCAACAACCGCGCCCACTTTACAATTTCTGAAATCATGCGAGAATTTAACATCTCTCGTTCAACAGCTATTAGAGATATCAGAGAAATTGAAGCTATGGGGATACCACTTGTCGCTGAAGTTGGGAGAGATGGGGGTTATTTTGTCATGAACAACTCTGTCCTGCCCACTGTCCGCTTTACCGATAATGAAATTAAAGCTCTTTTTATTGCCTTTATGGCCACAAGAAATCAACAACTCCCCTATCTAAAGAGTCGTCAGTCTTTAGCTGAAAAATTATTAGGCCTCATCTCGGAAAACCAGCAAGATGAACTTGTTCTTTTAAATCAAATGTTGCTTTTTGAAGGGACCAACCCCCATAATCCCGACCTGCTTGATCTGTCAGACTTGCCCCATCCTATGTTAGAAAAACTCATCCAAATTCTTCTCTTAGACAGCTATTTATTGGTTTCCATAGAAGAAGAGAAGGAGATAAAGTCTTATCCCATTTATTTCTTGCACCTTTATCGTGAAAAAAGCTTATGGCTAATTGAAGGCTTTGACTTAGAGGAAAAAAAGAGGCGGATTTTTCCTGTCGATAATCTCACCAATGTAAAACCATACCCTACGAAAAAAAGAGTAAGTAAGAAAAAGATTTTAGAACAACTAAGTAAGCAGGAAGAAGTAATCAACCTAATCCTTGAACTTGGTCCAAAGGCGATTGCCCAGTTCAAAAAATACCATCCTTTAAAGCTTTCAATTTCATATACGAATCCTTACCAAACCACGGCCATTTTAAAGACTTTTATCAATATTCATAATTCAGAAGAATTAACCGAAATAACAAATTGGCTGCTTTTCCTAGGTGGAGATATCAAGGTCAAGGAGATACCAGAAGAAGTCTTAGAAGGCTTACAAGAGAGATTAAGCTTATACTACCCATAAGCAGTGCCAGTTAAAACCAAAATAATTTTGAGCTTGGCCAGTTGCCAACTACCCCATATTTTCGCACATCCAGAAAAGATAATCGTTTTTGAATGTTGATTGCATCATTGATGGAGATGGACGTTGAATAGAACTGTTATTGCTTTAACTCCAAGTTCATAAGCGCGATTTTACATTGCCTGATTCAGCTGCTGCTTGTTCAACGCATCGTCTACTACGTTTAATCTCCAAAGCAAAAGGTGCCCGAAGCCATAAAGGCATAGCGGGCACGCTCCGTTTTATTTCCTACTTTTTTTCACCGTTAATCGTTTCAATGGCCTTCTCCAAATAGATATCGCGGCCTTCACTAACTTCCTTAATCGTTCGCTCCACGGGAACGGTAGGCTGAATACCAATGAGATGGTGTTGGCTGCCGTCTTGTTTTAAAGTTACTAGGCCCGTCCATGCAACGGTACACCCGCCCGGCAAATTTATTAAGTTTACGTCCCCGTTTGCTCCTGCAGTCGGTTGACCGACAATTTCCGCCAAGCGGTGATGTTCAACAATGCCCATAATCGTTTCAGAATAGCTTATGGCGCCTCCATAAGTCAGAAACACAATTTTGCCTTTTAGTTTTGGTTGCAACGGTTGTATCGTATATTGTATGGGATTAAATGTTACTTTTTCACGATCCGGATATACAGTTAATGGTATATGGTATTGTGGAGTCTTCAACGGAGCATCTGTCAGATACGGCAATATGTCTTTCCCAATTGAACCAGGATACGGGTAACCTCTAAGATCGAAGATGACGCCTTTAGCTTTTCCCAGTTCAGGGAGCTTTTCCTTAAACATGTCCTTTGTTAGCTGTGCCAAATTAATGTAATAGATACCATCTTCCACCTGTTCAATGATGGCAGGACGAATGAATTCATCAACTGTTCGGTCGGTATAAGGAATCGCGATATCAAACTTATGCTCGCCGCGCTGAACCGTCAGCTTCGCTTCCTTTCCTTTTACGCCTTGCAAAATATGGCGAGAAGCTGCTACACGTTTATACTGCTCGCTCCCAGAAATAATTCCTTCTAGTTCTTTGTAATACGAGGTGGCCTCTCTACCATTTATCGTTAATATGACATCTCCTGGCTTTAGAGCGATTCCTTCTTTGACGTTCGTAACGACGACTTGTTCTTCGATCCATTGCACGCTATAAGGAGAGAAGGCTACATTACTTGTAAGACCAGAAGCTATAACGAAGTTATGCCCATCCTGGAGATTCGCCAGCATTTGTTTCATTGTAAGTACGAACTGATCAGCCGTACGCTTGTTCAAGCTTTCTTGCAACGCTTCCGTTAACGCTTGCTCCCAATCGACCTTCACGACATCAAAATAAGGGTAGAAATGTTGAATCGCATTCCAAGTAATAACGAAATTGGCTAATTGCACGTTAGGGTCATCTAATGAAGCTTTATCAAGATCGATTCGCGAAAGCTGCTGTTGGAGCTGGGTAAATGCTCGTGTCGATTGCGGCGTTGCGCCGATTGTACCGCTATCATTACGATACAGGACGATCGGTATATGGGCAAATAGATCCGTGGCAATTCGTTTGACGGTCGTTTCCCCTGGCTGCAAAACATGATTCAATAACTTAATCTGGCTAGTGTCGACGGATTGTAGCCGCTCACTAGTATATTGTTCTTGGGGTGAGTTCATTTTGACACTTATGTGAAGCCACGCGGTCAAATTTTTCGCTTGTTTTGGCGGGCTGAGCATTGTTACGTTGTTCTGTTTCGAAAGGCTCATCGTCGGAGCAACCGGATAAAAGAGTTCGTGCAGCGTTGTTGTTAATTCCTTGTTTGTTGTGGCACTCCTTACTTTGCTTACCCCATGAATGGCAAAGCGATGCCAGTCGATTTTCTCATTCTCATCACTTGGGTGAAAAAATCTCACATAGCCATACAATTTTGCAAACGCTTGTACATTCGCAAGCTCTTGATCTTGAATCGCTGATGTTTCCTGTTCCTTCGCGAAAGCGGGGAGCGCTGACATGAGAAATACGATTGTTGCTATGACTACAAGACTTATCCGTTTCATTTGTAAGTTCACCTCTTATCATGATTTAGTATAATGGCGCAGCCATTATTTTGTTACTTTCCAACTCTGCAAATTAACGCTTTATTTATGTTGCATCCCTCCCCTTCAACTTCATATTCCAATTTTAACCATCAATTATTTCTGGGGACACCGCCCTGGGATGAGTCTTTTGATTGGACTTTGGTCTAGTTCGTGAGGCAGACCTTCTTAAAAACTGGATGCAACTAGACCTCTTTTGCATGATATAATAGCTGCTGAAGCGGTAATGCCCCGCAGCTACGCGGTTCCTATGCATGTATGTTGTTGTCCACTTACATGTCTCAACGTCATACAATACACCATTTAACATTAATCATATATAGAAAAAATAAGTTGGGGTCTTCTATCGCAAATGTTATCTCCGAAATTACCAAATATACAACCCTCATTTTATGTTGCCTCACTTCATACTCTAGAAAAGACAATCATCTAATCGGCTATGAATACATGTACTTGGCCATTTCGGCTAACGATGTAAGTTCCTTTTCCTCAGCTCAAGACAAAAACTTACCATCGTTTAAATCAAAAAAGCCGCCCATTTGGCGACTTCTTATGCATGTATTTTCTTGTCCTCCATGAGAAACCAAGATTCTCAAACCATTTTTACGCAGTCTTGTCCTCCGACAACTGCTCGTTATCTCAAAGAAAAAAATAGGAGCTGCCTCCAAGCAAGCTCCTCATCTCTAATGTCCCTTTAGTGGAACGATATCAATCGGACGTTGTTTTCCAAAGACTTTCATAGTCTGTCATGAATTCTTCATCGAAGTAATCAGGAATGCCTGAAGTGTGAGTGAGTAAGTGATGCACAGTGATTCTCGGATCAATTTTATTTATATTGATTCCTAAGTCGCTTAATAAAGTGCCGAATTCTAAAAGCCCTTTATCAACTAGCTGACATATAGCTATTGCGGTAAATATCTTGCAACCTGGTGCTATACCAAATCTTGTATTAGTTGTATTTTTGATCTTTTCACTACGATGTGCAAACCCATAGCTTTGTTCGAATTTCATTTCACTCTCAACCCCAAATAAAATTGCACCAATCATTAATATTTATCTAAAACTGGTATGTAAAACTCTTATATAACTGAAGATTACTGTTTTAGTTCAAGAGTGGCTGTACTCTATCCGATTTCTATATAAGTTCAAGATTCGAACTTGTTCCTCGCTCAGCTCTTTAGAATTCCAATACATATGCATCAAATTATATTCAAACATTTCTTTTAACTTCATAAACCGTGGTAATTTCATAAGCATTTCAGAAGAGAGGTCATTCTCCTCTTTATATCCATCAATTAACGCCTCTGTAATGGATCGTTCATAATCTCTTATGTTCTCTCCCCCTGAGAACGAAAACTCCAGTGCAGAATAGATTGGAACAGCTAAATCGTATACATAATAATGATTTTCACAATCTTGAAAATCAATCATCGTTAGTTTGGAGTCACTGTCTACGAGGACATTTTCCAGCCACAGGTCTCCGTGTATTAAACCATAATTTGAATTATCCTGTGGAAGTTCATTTATATCGTTTAAAACAACGTGTGCAATTTCCCGTATGGTCTTCTCTTCTGCAGGAATGTATTTGAGAAAATCATATTCTTCGCACTCGTACCAATGATTGATACTAGATTTCATATATCCTTTACTCACTCGATGCATTCTGCCCATTTGTTGTCCAAGATTTCTAAATACAGTTTTGTTCCATTTGGACCGTGGTAGATGGATTCCTGATGCAGCCTGAAATAAAACGACCATTTTCTCTTCATCTAACATTATATTTTCAATTAATGAATCATTTATAGAGGGGATGACCATGGGTACGCCTATGCCTTGGTTGAAGAGATAATTAGTCCAATTAACTTCTTCTAATTGTTCATGATATGTTTTATAATTCGTTATTCGAACAAAAAAGATACCTTTTGTTGATAGACAACGGTACATTTCATTTGTTACTGCTTCAACATTATTAAAATTAATAGGATATGTTTTATTTAGAAATTGCAATATTCTTTCTTCCATATTATTATTCACCTCAAAACCGCTTGATATAATCGGTTATATTTGTATTTGACGTATCTTCATATTCTAGCTTTAAAAACTGTGCCGATAACCCAATTCTATATAGTGCCAATCCAAATGAATATATTAAAAATAATTAATAACCATTTTCTGCACCAAAAGACTCGCCTGCTTTTGCCAGACGAGCCTTTTGGTTATGATTTTTTAGAGTAAACAATTTTCTTTATACTATCGCATGACAGCGAATATTGGATTGAAAGTTGCTCAATTGTTGTTCCCTGATTATATTTCTTATAAATTTCATCATTACGACAGATGAGATGGTTTCTATAACCGGAGTTCTCTCCCCATTTTTTTCGAACGCCTTTTTGTTTAGGGATATACAATAGTTCTCCTTGTACATACTTTTGTATTTCTTTAAGTAAATCTTCTGGAAGAGTTTCATTTGCTTTAACATATTTCATCGAGCTCCGCTCCTTAATATAATATTTAAGGCAGCAAAACCTATATAAATAACATTTATCATCATACATAGCTATATAGGCTTTGCAAGTGGAGCTCTTAATAATTAACACAACAAATACATGTTAAATCCCTCTTTTCATATACAAGTTTACTTGTTAGTAATAATTTCTAGCCTAGATATAGACTATCGAACTTAAAGGTAAATATCAATCACACCCGGCACTCTTCTTATTGAATCCTGGTTTCCGAACCGATATCCTCATACATTCAACATTTGAAAAAAAATAAGAAGAGAACCGAACCTTTTTCCAATAGAGCGACAATATAGTGTGTAAGCCGCTTACTCAGGAGGGCCCTCTGAATGCAAAGTGAATTTATGTACCAATTACTTATAAAAATGAAAGATGGTGATCAACAGGCGTTTCATACGATGTATGATGCCACCTATCAGGACGTCTACCGGACAGTCTCCTTTCTGGTGGATCATCAGCAGGATCGAGAAGATATCATGAATGAGATCTATATGCAAATGTGGACCTCGCTTGCCAACTACGATACGAACCGACCATTCCGCTTCTGGCTACATGGCTTGGTAATCCGTCAAGTGCAGAGATTTCGGGTCAAGAGCTGGCGGAGATTCCGAATTTTTGAACGCATCTGTGCTTTCTCTCAGGAAGAGTCTCATTGGGATCAACCTGCTGTGTTCATGGATGAGACGAACCAAATGATATCGAAGGCAGTCCAAAAACTGACCGACAAACAGCGGACGGTGATTATCCTCCGCTTTTATCACGACTATACTCTTGAGGAAATCGCAACATTGCTCGCTATTCCGCTGGGTACAGTCAAGTCAAGATATCATGCTGGCATCCAAGCGCTTCGAAAAAACTTACGGAATCTCCCCCCAGAAAGGATGGAAAAGATCAATGCCTATTGAACACAAAATACGTGAACATCTACACAAAAAGGCAGAAACTTTGGAGTGCCCTCCGGACATTTCCAAACGAATAGAACGATCCTATTCTCAATATTTGCAACCAAAAAGGAGCGAAATAACCATGAAAAAACGATTAATTGGTGGAATAGTTGCTATTGCGATTTTGATTCCAACCGCAGCATTTGCGGCCCCTCCCCTGATTGAAATGCTTACTAGAACACCAATGACTGTTAAACAAGTCAAGTTAGATGAGATTGGCAAAGCAACACTCGAGAAGCTGTATAGCGCATTTCCCGAAACAAAATTGTTTGAGATTATCGATGCAAGCTACCTTGGAGGAGACTCCACTGATCCAACCAAAATGAAAGCAGTCCAAACAAGCATCGTACTGCAGGAAAAAGGCGGAACCGGCAAAAAGATTAGCCTAGATACTAATGGTATTACGGGTGAGATTGAACACGTGAATCTAGAGAATTGGGAGCCTAAGGAGAAGCCAGTCATTTCTTTAACCGATCAAGAAATCAAGGCGAGGGTAGATTATCTCATTGATAAAATGTATGGCAACATCGAAGATTACGAGTTTGCTATGGAGCAAATGGAAAACCCAAATCAAAAAACATTGATGTTGAATTACACTGAAAAGGGATCGAAAACACCGTTCTACCAGGTATTTGTTCAGGGCAATACAATTAGTCTTTCTCAGGTAGGAGGAGGTGATGATCCTGCATCTTCAAACAATAAAGTAGAAGGTTATTTCTCTTTAAATGGTAAGCCTGTTTATACTGCTGATGGCTTTTTAAACGATGAAAAACTGTTTTCTTTACTAAAAATTAGCGGGGCAGAATTAAAACAAGAAATAGCAAAAGGTAAATCTGTTGTGGAGATTGCAGCATCTAAAAATGTCTCTAAACAACAAGTGATTGATGTAATTGCAAAAACACAGGTTGAAAGGCAATATAAAGCTGAACAAAATGGAGTAACTATAAGCAATCGTTTAATGGAACAAATGATGAAAGAGATTGAACCAAAAGTATTAAAAATCATTGAACAGAAAACTGAAACTGAATGGTAGAAATAACAAGTCAAGTCGGGTGAGGTTGGCAAAATATCGCTTGAGAAGCTGTATAGTGCATTTCCCGAAACAAAATCGTGTTCATTGAGGGAAATTACACATAAATCTGGACTTGATCCCAAAGCAGCTCTTCCTCGGTTGAGGAAGAGCTGCTTATTTTGTTTGAGTAGCGCTATTTTTCGGTTTCTGTTCCTAGCTTTTCATAAAAGTGTTTAAGATAAGCAATAGCAAAGGATGTATCGTTCAAACGAAGCCCTTGCGTAGCGAAGGCAATTGCTCCATTCCCGTCAAACGAGCCAAACTTTTGCAGTTCCAAATGGATAGCTCCTCTAGCACCTTCATCTCTCGATCAAAGCTGACTTCATGCAGTTGAATTTGATCCTGAATCACAAGACGCGTTAGCGCACGGAAGTTCGCGATATTGGACAAATCATGAAAACCACGGACTCGACTGATCTCCAGATCGTCGATTTCATTCTCTTCAATTTCCTGAATATGCTCTCGACCTCCAAACAAAATGCGAAGGTGCTTCAACTTCCTCAGTCGGTTTACAAAGTGCAGCGGATGTTTACTGATCGAATGCAGCGCAAGATAATTCAAATCCTGCAGATCGCCATGGTTAGGCTTTACCCGCCGCCTTTAGCAGACGAAGCAGCAGCTCCTTGCGCGGTTCCTGCGCCTTGCGAGCCAATGCAGCCAGTTTCTCTATCTTGCCCCAGATCGAGTAAAGCACCCGCTCAAGCTCGTAATCCGACAAGGTCTCTACATGCTGAACCAACAGCGACAGCTTGTCTTCACTTTCCAGCTCCGGCTGAATCTTTAGCTTTAGCGAATCGTGGGAACGTCTCAGGCAGGCGATCAAGGTGGGAGTCGAGCGCTCCGTTATGCCGTGGGTTTCGGCAAAAACGGCCGTGAACTTGTCATGCACCAGCTGATGTTCATCGTCAACAAGGGCCATATAAGCTTCGACCAGCGGAAAATACCGCTCGGCCAAAAGCCCCAGCCCGAATACAGCATAACTGCCTGGCATTACGCTTTTTTCGCTTTCCGTATCCTCGTACCATTCAAACTCCACCATCGCCTCACGAGCGTATTCCTCCAATAACGGATGCAGCTCGGAATAAGCCAGCGCATTCGCAAAAAAGCGGTGTGTAGTCGATTTGGCAAGCCCCTTGATGGGCAATACCTCTCTCACGCTGGATTTTAACTTGATTTTGTAGCTTTTCGGGAATCCCTTTCGGAGCAGGTTGAGAATAAACGAAATCGCCCGTTCGTACGCCCCAGCTTCTTCTTTGCGAATAATGACCGTAATGAGGGAAAAAACATCGTTAGCTTTGCATTCGACCAGCTCATGGCGCATATGGATGTCTTCTTGCTTGAAGCTGCCGCTGCCCTCCTTCAACATGCGCCCGGCTTTGCTGCTGCCAAGCTGCTTCGCCAGTTCCAGAAACGTCTGGCCCCTGAATTTGCTATAGTTCGGCTCGTATCGAAGTATCATCACCGCGCCGTACAGCAGAAGGTCGACAGGCTGATTCGGCTCATCCTTGTTCTCCAGAACAGCACCGGGCTTGATTTCATATTCATTGATTCTATATTCGTTACGGGTGACATCGCAGTAACGCGGCAGAAATACTTGCTCGGCCCAGCCAGTCAAAGCTCGGATGATATCGCCTCGATGCTCCGCGAGCGCTTGCGTCCGTTCTTTGTTCAGCTCCTGAATCCGGTCAAATAAAGCAATCGTCCTTGCGGCTTCCGGTTCGTGAAACAAATTCGGGTCCAGCAGATGACGGGCTAAAAAGAAGGTTTCCAGTGGCTTTGTCGGATAAGTGCCTTTCTCCAGTTTTTTCTCGATATAGGAATTAATTCGTTCCAAAAGCTGCTGCTTTTTCTCTTCATATACCGTTTCCTGCACCGTTAATGTCACGGGCCCGTCTGTCGTTGTAAAGGTTCCTTTCAAGGTAAACCGGTAGTCGATCAGCGGCGACGTCTCCAGCCTGTCCAGCTTCTCCTTTACGATTTCCACCAACAGTGGCTGCACCTCATTCAATACCTGCTCCCGCGTAAAAGGTGAAACCTTCATCGACTTGCTGCCCCCAGCATTCCGTCTATAACCCAAACTGTCAACTCTGGTCCTGCCCGGCCGATAATCCAGCATTATGCCGTTAAAGATGCCCATTTGCAGCGTTGTGCGTCTGACCGCTTCCTCAGCGTCCTCTCGATGTTCCTGTTCGTCAAACCATTTATGAATAGCCGCTTTCATCTCTTCAATCGCTTCTTCTTGTAATGTGTTCATCGTCTCCCGCCTTTCCGAGTGTAACATTGGCTGATCTCGCCATGTCGTAAACGTTATTTTAATATTTAGTCAGAACGTACTCATCTCCAAAAAGCTCCTTGGTCACGTCCCGGTTGATTTTAAAGCTAGTTTCATTCATACCTCCTTAGACAATATAAGCGGGACCAGCGTGATTCCTGCCGTATGATCAAACAAAGTAGAAATCCTCAAACGCAATAACACCGTCAGTAAATGAAAATTGGTTGGCTTGGAACCTCTTTAATATTTCATTTGAGAACTCTTCAAATGAGTTTGCAATCACCTCTTGATAACTCATACCGGGGTGATATTTAAAGATTTGTCCCGAGATGCCGTTTCTCCCCGGATCTAAATCCAGACTCAGACGTGAGGAAGCTTCAAAATCAGTAAACGAAATCCATTTTTCACTCCAAATCAGAGGCTTGATTCGATCTTCGTCGATCCAATCCACCTGTTCTTCGTCCTCAAACAATTATTTCATCATGGACCATGTTTCGATGATATCTGGAATAGACAAAAAGGAGTTGAAGCCTATAAAAGGTACTTCCTCTTGTTGTCCATTCATTGTAGACAGATAATTGCGAAAATGACTCGGAAGTTGTACATTTAATGTGCTTTCCAACAGATTTATTTCTTCCTCTGTGGCAGGTGGGTTAACTGTAGCAAAAATCGGTTGTGATATCGTTTGGATATGTTATAAAATGTTATCCCAGACGTCCTTAGCCATTCCTGGTTCACCACTCTTCATAAATTCTATCTAAAGCAAGGACCCGTCACTACACAGCTCATGTATTTCATAATGAAATTCATATTTCTCAAATTGATTTCTGAGATTGTCGTCGTGAGGTATCCACTCCGAATCACTCCATAAAGACATTCTTACGAGTTCCGACAGCTTATTTACGGCTTGTTCTGGACTCGTGATCCTCATGAAGTCGTCAAAATCTTCATTACGGATATCCAACGCTTCGCGCAGGTAGTCATCATTTAGATGCTCTTCTTTGAGTTCATATTCACTTCTCGTCCACTGTTCACAAAAGATTCTCTCGGCTTGGATGTCTCCATCCTCGAAAATCGACAACTCGAATATTTCATCATTGATAAATCTTGTTTATATCGTACAGATTGACTCTATGTATGTATCATATTCCCATTATAGTGATCAATTGTATTGAGTCTACCTACTTTTCACATGTCGCCCTACATTATCGCTTTCGGTTTATTCCACGCCAAACAAAGCATGAACAGAGACGCATGATATTCAACATGAACGCTACCGCCCATTTGCTCCATTAATCCCTTTACAACCGCGAGCCCTAATCCACTATTGCCCTCAGACCGCGCTCGATCCCCAGTGAAGCTTCGTTCAAACAAAAAGTGGATATCCTCTTCCTGCAAGGTAATCGTTTCATTGGAAAGAATCGTGACCATTTTGTCGTCCTTCAATCCTTGAAATAAATGCAAGGAACGTTGTCCGTGCTTCAGAACATTTTGTAGCACATTCATATAAATGCGCATTACGCTCTCCTCATCCGCGATGACGAAGCAATTCGTATCTGAAAGATCAAGATTGACCTGAAATCCTGCGGCTGTTATTTCAGAGTAATGATCGGCCAATGCCCGTTGTAGCAGAACTTGTAAATCTATCTTTTGTAGCATGATGGGATAATCTCTGGCTTCAATCCGTGATAAATCATAAAAACTGTCGATCAGTGACCGCAAGGCCTTCGCTCGCTTCTCTACAACAATCAGATATTCTGAAGCTTCTGCAACAGAGGTAGTTTCCTCCTGCAACAGCTCAATATAGCCGAGCATCGATGTGAGCGGTGTGCGCAAGTCATGGGTAATATTCGCGATCTGCCTGCGAATTTCTCCTTCTTTTTTTTCATAGAGAATTCTATCAGTCTGCCTGTCAGTCAAGAGCCGATTCACTTCAACCAGCAGGGCTTCCAGCTCCTTATCAGGCGAACGAAGATGGATATGTCGGTTGGTAAGCGGGTCGGACAGAATTTGTCTAAATTGATCGGTCGCCCGTTTCGTGGATCTGCGTAACAACCAATAAAGCGCGGCAAAAAGGATAGCCGCACTGGCAAATAGAACGGTCACCATTTCTGTCACGCTCCTTTGGTTTTATTTGAATTCTTTCAGCTTCACCCATCTGGAGCTAATCAGAAATGCCAGGAGTATATACGCCGTTCCGATTGTCCAGCAGAGGATCATCCCGTTCGGATTCAGCCATGCGTAATCATTCGCGGCTGCATAAGGGAAAAGCGGCAACATGTCCACGATCTCTCTTAATTCCGGGACTCCATTTGCAAACATATAATACAGCTCGGGTAGGGCAATGATCATGACCGCATAGGATACTAGATGAGGCACAGGATTCTCTGTCAAAAAACAAAAACAATGAGAAACGGTAAGTGCAGCCAGAACAAGTGGCAGTACACCTGCAATAGACAACGTGAAATCCATAAAATATGTCGTTCCGTTGTTCTGCAATAGCAGGAACACACTAGCAGTAAGTGAAATATAAGTTACCATCCATGAGATAACCACAAACACTAGTTCCATGAACCATTTGCCATAAAAAATGGTGCTCCGGGAAGTACCATACGACACCGTATTTTTTAACGTCCCATCGGTAAATTCATCCGCCACCAACATACTGACCATAATCGGAACTATAAAAAAAACCAGGCTCCACATATTCAAAGCCGCCTTGAAGGCAAACTCCGTATTCGCGTATAGCTCGCCTCCTATCTTTACTGTCATTAATGTTATAAAGAGAGGCCCGAGTAAGCAAATGGCTAGAAAGAAATAAACCGACTTTTTGTGAACAAGCCGATACAACTCACTTTTCAAATAATTAGACATCTTGGGTCCCTCCCACTAAGGACACAAAATAATCCTCCAAATTCGTTCCTCTCGTTTCCAGTGAGGACAGCCGAATATTGTTTTCCACTAGCACCCGGGTCACTTCATCCGCCTGTCCCTGCAAATTATAAATATGGATAGACTTGTCCGCCTGGATACTATAACGAATATCCGGGAAATGTTTTTCCAGATGAACCGCCGCTCTAGTCTCATGATCAATCATCAGTCTGAGATATTGTCCGCAGCTTTCCTCGAGTTGCTGGGACGTCATTGTTTTGATCACTCTACCCCCATCGATAAAAGCATAATTAGTTGCTAGGCTCTGCATTTCCGCCAGTACATGACCAGAAATGAGTATTGTGATCTGTTTTTCACGGTTCAATGTCAGCAGCAGTTCACGTATTTCCACAATGCCCAACGGGTCAAGGCCGTTAATCGGCTCATCCAACACAAGAAAGTCTGGATGATTCATAAGCGCAAGTGCCAGTGCCAGCCGTTGCTTCATCCCCATTGAAAAATCCCTGAATTTCTTGTTGCCCGTATCCTTCAGACCGACTTCAAACAAAGCCGCCTCCACTCTCTCCTTACCGGGAATTCCTCGCTGAATCCGATAGTACTCCAAATTCTGCCTAGCCGTCATATCGCGATAAAAACAGGGCGTCTCTACAATCGCCCCTATCCTTTGCCTCGCTTGCCGCAGCCCTTCGGTCGTTGTCTCCGAAAACAGCTCCAGCTCCCCACCCGTGGGTAGACATTGCCCCGTAATAAGCTTTAACAGTGTTGTCTTGCCCGCTCCATTTCTGCCAACCAGTCCGAGAATCTCCCCCTTGGATATAGACAAGGTAGTGGGGTAGAGAGCAGTAAAGGATCCATACGTTTTGGTTAATGATTTTGACATCATTATGTTTTTTGACATCATTTGATCACCTCTTACCTTCACTTTACCTAGTCGGCTGGCAGCAAGTCCTTAACGAAGCGTAAAAAATCGTAAAGAAAGATTAAAGTTAGACCATTTTAAAACCAATGCCCCATACCGTTTCGATATAGCTTCGATCTGGGGCGTTTTTGGAGAGCTTGCTGCGCAGATTGCTCATATGTACGTTAATCGTGTTATCTTCTATAGCATACTTTTCTTGCCACACTGCTTGATACAAATCTTCTCTTGTAAAAACTTTCCCAGGAAACTGTAGCAAAATAGTCAACAACTCGAATTCTTTGGAAGTAAGCGTCATTGGATTGCCCGCTACTTTAGCGGTTCTTGAAGCGATATCCAGTACTAGGTCCTGATAAATCAGTTGCTTGGCTGTCTGCTCGACAGAACTGAAGTTTTTATAGCGCCGCAGTTGCGCCTCTACCCGCGCCAGTACCTCTTCTTTATCAAAAGGTTTAGTTATATAATCATCAGCACCGCTTTTGAGCAGATCTATCTTGTCTTTCATATCCCCCTTAGCCGAGATGATAATGACGGGCACATAGGAGTGGCTGCGGATGTCCTTTATCAGTTCTTCACCGGAAATTCCGGGTAACATCAAATCTAGCAAAATCAGGTCATAATCCCGCATTGACAATAGCAATTTTGCTTCACTACCGGAAAACGCAGACTCTGTCTGATGCCCCTGCTTGTTTAAAAGCGTCCCTAACAATCGGTTAATATCCACGTCGTCTTCAACAACTAATATGTTGAATGGCATAGTTTCCCTTCTTTCAAAAAAAATAACATATACCCTTTTAATGATTAGCATCTTATTGCTAGTCAGCTATCTGTGTAACTTCTTCTTGTTTAAAAGTAATCTTTTTCTATGTATAACAAAAGCTCTTAGGATTCGTCTAATAACTTGGTATGCAGTCTAATAGGTGAACTTGAAGCCACGAACTTCGACAAATCGTTCATCTGATCGGCCAGCACTCGATGCCGGTCGATGCCGGTCATGTTATCACGACTGTGCGTTATCAAAATTATACTATTTATTTAAGCAAACTAACATCATTTGCTATATGCCGATTTAATTTGATTTTGGCGTATATGTTCTTGTCCTTTTCGGCGAACGATCTAAGTTCTTGTTCTGAGCTGAGGACAAAAACTTACATCATAAAAACAAAAAAAAGCCGCGGTTTCCGCGACTTCTTATGTGTATGTTCTTATCATCCATCCAACACATATTGTTGAGTGTTCTGTGCAGCAGCAGCCTGATGACTGTTAAGCTATAGTTTCTCGTTAGCGTAATCATGTGATCTTTTTCCTGGAATCGTGGATTATTTTTTAAATTAGATTGCTTTTCATTCCCAAAATGGTGTACCTGTAAATAAAAAGTCTTCCCCATTTGCATACCTGCCAAATTCACGAGACGCAGATTTTTGTACATCCGTCGGTAGCCAGTTGTTCGCGTCAGGCAGACCGAGAGCGTTCATCATCACTATTAGCCGTAAAGCAATAAATAATCCTTCTAATTGTGCCACATAATCATTCGGTAGCGGAAAGTGCTTTCCATACCAATCAATGTATTGCTGTCTGGCATTGGGGTGAATATAAAAAAATGTGATGGCCAAGTCAGTGAGAAAAAAACCGAATCCACTCGCGCCAAAGTCAATGGGATTTGCAACCTCATCTACAAACACGATATTGGGAGGAACGATATCACCGTGCAGTACGCCCCAAGTAAACTTATTTTTAGGGAGTGTGTCGAACAGGGCTATCGCTCTCTCCCCAGCGACACTTAGGATATGAACATCATGTTCATCTAAAACTCCTTCCCCCACCCTCTGCTCGAGCATGTCCAGAGCGAGCCGTATGCGCGCACTATGATTCGTTGGACGGACAAAAGATGAAGGGGGCTGCCACTTACTGGCATGATGGTGCAAAGCTGCCGTCATTTCAGCGGTGGATTTCAATTCTTGCACGCTCGTAAAGTATTGTTTTTGCTCGCCTGTCACCCAACTGAGCATCGTGCAATAAATTTCGTCCACTTGCGTGACATATGATCCTTGCTGATTGCGTTTTGGCACAGGGATGGTGAGACTAGTAACACGATTAAGCGCATCCAGCCATACCAACTCCGAATCCAGCACCTCTCGGCGCGTCCATATCTTTTCAAGCGTACTGCTTTTAGATTTGTGAACACGCAAGCTGTATAACAATCCACGATGATCTTCAATTTTGAAAACCGCAGCGCCACTTTGAGCTACTGGCGATACGGATACAACGTTTATATCGTACTGTGCAAGCGCATGTTGCGCAATGATTTCATTATCCATTCTGTTCACACTTTCCATTGAAAATCACCCCTAACACCAAGGTAATGATATGGTACTAGCATAAAAAACGATCCATCTCCTCCTCCGAACGAGTTTCGCTGTCGCCGATTGTAGCAACATTTACTTCTTCAAATGTTGCTATTCTTCCAGCCCTCTCCCAACTGATAGGAAAAAAATCAAAGCTAATATTATTCACTACAAACAAACACGTTGAACATGTTAATTCCTCCTTGAGCCGTATGAAAGACTTTACCATTTATTCGATCGGTAGGAAGAGGAAATTATGACTATAAGAAAACTTTACTACACTAGAGCTGCTTTTTAAGCTTTCCTGGTGGCAAGAGACAGAGCAGATACAACATATGAAACAGAGAGTCGAATACATTCGGCTCTCTGTTCTAATAGAATCTTCACTTGAAGATAGCCCACGATGACCGTACTACGGTGCCACCATATAAGCTTCACGCCCATTATACTTAAATGGCTTAACATAGACCGTACCCTTCAACCCGTTCTTATCGAACGTAAGCGTGCCATCTGTTGTTACATACTCGTCTGATTGCAGCGGTGTAATAAAATAATCTCCTTCTATGGTCTCAATATAGGTAGGCATCATCAACATCGAGCGTTCTTTCAATTCTAACTTTCCAGCACTCGTTGTGAATTGGGTAGACATATTCATAATTACATAGCCTGGCTCATAACCTTTCAATGTAATAAATCCTGTTGTACCGAACGCACCTCTTTTAATATCTAGTGGAATCAATAATAGTGGTATATTTGGGTCATCCAACGCTTTTTTCAGCGGGTCAAGCGTAATGGCAAGATCCGCATTAAACTTTGCAATCGTTGCTTCACGTTCTGCTGTAATCTTGTCATCCGCTTGCTGAGGTATCGGCGTAACACCCTCCAGAAGTTGTTCAATCGGAGTATGCCCCTCTGGCACCAACCCCTTCCAATCCTTGTTCAATGCATCCAACAAGAACGCCAGCCAGCTCCCAATTTGGTATGATTCTTGATCGAAGGTAATAAAGCCACTCATATTAATATCTTGATACTGCTTTGTGAAGTAATCACGTACTTGCTGGGCTGATGCGCTGCCTTCGAAAGCACTGTACATAACTGACATTTTGTCAATATAAGATGCAATACCTTCTACAGTATCGAAATACAGACTATTTTCGTATTCAGTAGGATTGTCTTGTTTATACTGTTGATACCAATAAGCAGCATGTCCGAGATGCATGGGGGTTGCTTCTGGATCCGTATACGCTTGATACAAAGCCTGGAAAAGCATAGCTCGTTGGATTCGTGGTTTTACTTCAGTTGGATAAATGGATGAACGGGAATAGCTTTTGTTCGGATCTTGTACTATTGGCCATGACGGTTGATCGTAGAAATGAAACATTTCATGTGTAGTGATTGTAAAGCTTATTGGCGTATTCGTATGAGGCTCGAATCGATCTTGAAGGGGCTTATCTTTATCAACAAAAATGGCGACTGCCTGCTTGCCGTTCCAATCCAATACTTTAAACTGGTTGTCAAAATACACTCCTAACGGTAATCCCGGATTGGACGGTTCGACTAGCTTATAGCCTGATGTGGTTATCTCGTACGTTTGCTCGCCATTCGTGAGGAGCATAAGACGAGATTGATACTGAGTGCCTGGCCATAGCTTGTCCAAAGCTGGCCAAGCGTGCAGTGCCGCCATAAATGCCATTTGTGCCTCATATTCGAGGAGCTCTGCGGCTGAAGTTAGCTTCTGATCCGTTAGCTGCTGCGAGGAAGTAGAAGCAGAGATCTCTGTAGGCAGAGCTGCAGCATATGCCGAACTGCTTAATATCGGTATCATTGAAAATAATAAGCTAGCAGTCAACAAGCCGCATAAGTAGTGTTTGTAAGGAGCAAGCTTTCTCACGCGCATATGTTTACCTCCCAAAATTTTACTACAACCAATTTTAGTATACTGCAAGATGAAGACATTGTGTTATATTTTAGAGAAAACCCTTTCGAAATTACTAGAATTGTAAGGTAAAGTAGATAAGATTACGGAAACGATTGAATAGCCCTCTATGTGAGGGCTATTCTTAAAACAAAAACCTGTATTCTGCCAAATTGGCAGACCTTACAGGTGTGTTTCGACATATTCCATTACGTTATTCATGCGGTCTAGCCAATCCATTCAGATCCTTCTTTCAAGTTTAATTATAGGTGATGGTGGGAAATGGAACCTTGCAATCCTTGCACAGATATATCATGGTTGCCAGTATCTAAACGCTGAGCAAGTGATAATACGACTCCTTTCACCACGCTCTACTGCCCGTTAGCTTAATAATGAACATTGTAGGTGGAGGTTATTAAAGCTTTTTCTTTAGCATTACTTCATCATCCTTAACATAGCCGCTTAGTTCATAAGCTTTAATGGCTGACTTGTTATCTCTTCCTGTCAAAATCTTAACTGTTTTGACGCCACGGGAATGAAGTTGATTTTCCAGAAAGGAAATCAGAGAAGTAGCAACACCGTTCCTTCGAGCAGATTCCTTAACATACATTTCAGTAATTTCACCATAAGCTTCAATGTAACAAAACGATTTAAAACTTTGAGCACAGCCAAAGCCAATAACTTCGTCCATTAAGGTAGCCACGGCAACCAATTCATTGTTGCTATTCAAGCACTTGATTATTTCTGCTACCCTTGGAAGAATATCCTTTCATCTACCCATGCAAACTTGCCCGTAAGCGCAGACTCGATGGAGCAGGCCGACACAATCTGCGCTGTCAGGCATTGATTTTTTTGCCAAAATAGGTTATTTTATAGACAGCTTAGCGATAAGCAAGTTCCTGACACGAAGGGAGATGTTTTTAATGGCAACTACTTATATGGTGGTTTGGTCTTAAAACTGAATAGCAGGCATACGCGAAAAAAGCGGGAAAACGCCCGTATTATTTGGTATGCCATCCAAAGTAACCTTTCGTGAATATTGCTGTCTGCAGGATACGATGAAGGTCGTATCTTTTTTTGCGTCCTGATGCCGCGCGACAGCAGCTTCTTTAGAGGCTGCTTGTCCGTGGCATTTTTGCGTCCAAAAAAACAACTTTAAAGGAGCTAACAAAAAAAACATGATGGATTTGAAAACCTATGGCTACACAGAAATAGAAGCAATTCCTAATGGATTATTGCCCGGCAGGGTGACGGAGCTTCGGCGCGAGCGCTTCACGGTCATGACCGAGCGCGGCGAAGTAACGGCGGTGCTTAAAGGTGCGTTCTATCACAGCGCGGAAACGCGCGTAGACTTTCCGTGCGTCGGTGATTTTGTCTTGCTGTACTACAACGAGAGCGGAGATTCTTCCATTGTTACGGTGCTGCCCCGCCGTTCTAAGTTCTCACGCGCGGATTACTCAGGGCATGCCGTAGGCTATGCCAAAACCGTGCAGGAACAGGTCGTTGCAACCAACTTTGACTATGTGTTTATCCTTTCTTCTCTGAATTGGGATTTCAAAGTTACCCGCATCATGCGGTACCTGACACAAGCCAGGCAGAGCGGCGGCCAGCCGGTCGTCATTCTGACCAAGGCTGATCTCGTTGAAGATTATAATCTCCCGCTTGCAGAAGTCACACAAAGCATCCCTGATGTGCCGGTTCACGCGATCTGCAGTCATACAGGCCTGGGACTGAACGAACTCGATCCCTACTTGATGCCTGGTAAAACAGTCGTCTTTCTCGGCATGTCCGGCGTCGGTAAATCGTCTCTACTAAATGCGTTGATAGAACAGGACGTAATGAAGGTTCAGGCGATCCGGGAGGTCGACAGCCGGGGGCGGCATACGACAACGCACCGTCAGCTGTTCATGCTCCCCTCCGGTACGATGGTCATCGATACGCCGGGTATGCGTGAGCTTGGACTTTTTGATGCCGACGAAGGCATACGCGCTAGCTTTACCGATGTGGAGGAATGGTTCCCGCAATGCCGATTTACGGATTGCCGCCATCAGGCCGAGCTGGGCTGTGCCGTTCTCGCCGCGCTTGCCGACGGTTCGTTGCCGCGTGAACGGTGGGAGCATTATGTTACCCAGCAGCATGAGAACAAGTATGTCCAGGATAAAACGAGCTACCTCATCGACAAGAGGGCTCGAAACAAAACGATCGCCATGTGGAGCAAGCAATCGAAGAAAAACGGAGGATGGAAAAAATGAATATTAAATTCGAAACGCTATTCTATGCCTTAAGCCGACGGTTCAAGAAGGATATCATCTCTGCCGACTACCAAACCATGCCGTTACAGGGCGGAACTGTAGGAAATGTGTACCTGGTAACGGGGATCGCCGAAACCGCGGATGGCGAAAAATTGCCGTACCGTATCGTGCTGAAAATCCAGAAGAAATGGGAGCGTTACGGTGATCCGGGTTCATGGCGCCGAGAATATGATCTCTATGCGTCTGACTTGGGTGCGACGTTCTCGGATGCCTTCCGCTGGCCGACATGTTATCACGCCGAGATCAATGCCGAAGAAAATGAATTCCAGCTGTGGCTGGAATATATCGATGGCGTAACCGGTTTAGACTTGACCGGTGACATGTATGAACAGGCCGCGCTGGAGTTAGGACGCTATCAAGGCAAGCTGTATGCGGAGCAGCCCGCTGTGCTGCAGAGCCTGACCAACCTGAGCCATCCGGATCTCCTGAAGAATACGTATCTGCATTACCGGTCATGGCCTGTCGTCTATGATTATATACGCTCGGAGGACAGTGAATTGCCGCAGCACGTGCGGCAAATGCTCATCGACATCGATGAGCACGCAGACGAGATACTCGCCCGCATCGAAAAATTGCCCCTCGTGCTATGCCACCGGGACTTCTGGGTGACCAACCTGATCTATGCCGACGGGAAAATCGCGCTCATCGACTGGGATACATCCGGATGGGGCTACTTGGGCGAGGATCTCGCAAGCCTGATTGCGGATGAAGCGGATATCGATCACATGGTCGAATACTACCAGCGATGTGTCCCCGCGTATTACAAAGGCTTTTCGGAGTATGCGGATGTATCCCCTATCGCCGATCATTGCGTCTACGAGCTGATCCTTCTCGTATTCGGATACAGGCTTGTGGAGTGGTATCTCCACACAGAGGACGATGACGAGAAGACGAAGCATGTCCATACGCTCCAAAAAATCTATGAAATGAAGACCAGCCCTGTGCAGGGTTGACTCTAAAAAAAGAACTCCGAAAACCCTTGAATGTAGTGGGTTTTCGGAGTTTCTTTCATTACTCCCATTCGATCGTCGCCGGCGGCTTGCTCGTGATGTCGTAGACGACGCGGGGCACTCCAGTCGGTGAATCAAGAACTGCTTTGTCAATTTCAACAATGTATCCGACATCTTCAGATAAATCCCAAAACATACAGTACTTCCTTCCAACTCATACTATGTACAACTTGCCCGGTCTCTTCAAAAAGCTCACGTATAGCGCATTCTTCAGGAGTCTCGTTTACTTCTCTTCCCCCGGCAGGTATTTCCCACTGTTTTCTCCATGTATTGAAACAAATAAGCTATCTACCTTGGAATTTAACCACAGCGTAAGAACCAGCTAAAGATTCATAGTTTATTAGCTCACCTGCAGTCAATGAAACACACTCTAAAAATTCATAGCTGTTCTTATTGGCCAATTAGCCCCATCCTTTCGTTCCAATACAAATTGTCTACTTTATAGATAACTTCCTTATGATCATTCAACTGTCGTGTCCCGTTAGTTCAATCTCGAATAATCACGTAGCATTCCGCAGAAGTTCCGATCAGTCACGGCTCGCCTCGTAAAACTTCTGCGCCACCATGCCTGGCCTTGTGCGAGTATCCGTAAAGTGGTCCCCGTCGCCAACGATTAGGCGGAACTGACCTAGTCGTGTTGACATATGCGGATTCCAGCCCAACCCCTCTCCTTGTGGCAATGCGTTGTCTTGGAAGAAATAGACATAGCTTTTGGGGATAGGTAGTGCGTAGAAGGCTTTAAGATCCAACTTCTCGAAAAGCGGTTTAGCCGGTTCCGGAGTGATACCTGCATACATCCGTTTGGCTTCCTCCAAGGTGGATGTATTGACGAACAAATCCCTAAATAGCGGAAACGGAAGCATGATCGTATCGTCCTTCGAGCTGGCTCTGAGCCGCTCGAAACCTTGTCTTGTTATTGGCGGTAACTCGTCGGCAACCGATTCACCGTCTTTTAGTACGAACGCATCCCAGAAGACGAGACGCTTGATTCGGTCCGGCACCTGTTCGGCAACCTTCTGGATTACTGTTCCACCGAAGCTGTGCCCGACGAGAATGAAGTCGCGCAGGTTCTGCTTCGTTATATAATCAACGACTGACTTCGTGATCATCGCATGCGTGACATTTTTGTTCGGATCTTTGCCGTGACCTGCGTATTCCGGCGTATGGACGACATGCCCTTGATTGCGCAGCACCGCAGCTACTCCATCCCAGAAACGAGCGTCGGCCCAGGAGCCATGCACAAGCACGAAGGTAAGCCGCTGCTGCGCAGGCAGCCGGTATCTTCCGTCCGATTCGAGGACGCTATTGCGCCAGAGCCACCCTTCTTCAGAATAAGGGGAGTAATAATACCCGTGGGGCATAAGACTATATTCGGAATAGGGGGATTGATGAATTACCGGGCGATACGGAAACATACACAGCCATCCTCTCTAGACTACATATATATATCAGCTTATGCCCAATACGTTTGAACGGTTCCGGCACTCCTTCGCCAGAAAAATAGCCACTTATTTTGCAAATATATTCTTTTTGAACAGACAAACTGCGTTTAGTGATTCCTAGTTATTGAACTCCTGCCCACCATCGATCCCTTCTTTTGCTACATCAAAATTGAAAAAACAAAATTAACAAAAGAGCAGCCGGTTGATGACGGCTGCTCCTGCAGAAACAGATACAGTTTTTTGCTTTGACCATGATTAGCCTTCTTGATATTAGATATATTCTAAAATTACTTATTGATATTATTTCCCTCCCTGCCACGTTGCATCATCATCTCTTAATCAGAGTTAGAACTCCAAACGCATATCATACCAGACTGCATCAGCAATTGAGGACTTCGATACACCTTCATTCTTATATCCAAATTTCTCGTAATAATGTATTAACTCTTTTTTACAAGTTAGAATACAACCCCTACGCCCTTGCTTTTTCGCATCTTCAATAACCTGTCTCATAAGTTTTGCAGCATATCCATGTTTTCGGTATTCGGGCGCTGTATTTACGCCAAATATAGCCTGCCATGCTCCATCTTTTTCATGCAGGAAAGGATTTTTAAACATCTCATCCCGAATTACGGATTCATTGGTTACCATTCCATTAATAAAACCTATCAATTTCCCGGTTTCCTCCAAAATCCAAAAATGATCTGGATATATTTTCAATCTTTCTTCAAATTCTTTCTTCGTTGCTGTTTCTTCTGGTGAAAAACAAACGGAACTTAGTTCTGTAAGGATAGATGTATCATCCAGTGTAGCGGTACGTATCTTCATATATCAAATTCCTCATTTCTAATATTTTACTTAAGTTTTTAGTCGCCCTTACTTCCTTTCAAGAATTAATTACCCTACAAATTCCCTAGTTTATTTATTAGTTTAACGGATAAGCAGACACTTGCAACACCTAATACGCTGAATATTACATATTGAAGGTCCGGATTCAGCGTAATACGAAGCAGTCCGAGAAAATTAGGGAACTGCATGAGGAAAACGGCGCAAATGAGCGTCGGGTGATGGACTTCTTCCATATCCCAAACAAAATAGCGGGATCAAAGAGCGAGTCTGCCACCTTTGGTCTTCCAGGAATAGCATTAATTGCCTGATCAAAACGCATGTCGCAATAACGCCAAGAACAAAGGATACCAGCGTACCGAAGAAAACCGCGAATACGATAAACAGCACTTATTAGTGCTGGAAAAACGATACCTCCGCTTGTTATCCATAATCGGCAATAGTACCGTGTTCTTGTCCTTTACGGCAAAGGTATCACGTTCTTGTCCTCGACTTGGGACAAGAACATGATACCTTAAAACAAAAAAGCCACCATTTAGGCGACTTCTTAAGCGACTATGTTCTTGTCAACCGTCATGACACAAATGTTCCTACATAAATGACACAAATCTGCCTACATAAGTCTAGAAAAAAGGAGTGTTAACTATGGAAAGATATAGCGTATATGTGCATGCATTCCCCCTACTTATATACCAATTAAGCGCCTGATCTTTAGAAGCTTTTCCTGCCATTATAATCAATTCTTCAGAATTAATTCAGAATCTCCCTCACTTTATCTGCAGATTTATTAGATAACATAAGAAGTGTTAAACAAGGGAGGTAACCTGATATGACATTAAATATCAAATCCCAAATCCAAGAAAAACTTCTATTCTTATCTCGTTTTATACATTCACCAGGACAGATCGGGAGTGTGACTCCGAGCTCAAGATATTTGGCCCAAAAAATGATTGATGCTGTTCCATGGAACCAAGTACATGCCATTGCCGAGCTTGGCGCGGGTACAGGGCCTATCACGAATTACATTCAAGCTGCCGTCATTGAAGGCACCAAAGTTGTTCTATTTGAAAAAGATCCCCATCTGCAAAAAAAATTACAACATCAATTTCCAAAATTCACTTGTTATACGGATGGATGTGAAATCCAATCAGCCTTGGAACAAGAAGATATCGTTCAACTCGACTGCATTCTAAGCGGACTTCCCTTTTATAACTTCCCTAAAGCTATGAGAGATCGGTTAATTGAGCAAATCAGATTATCGCTTAAGCCCGGCGGCCTATTTATTGCTTTTCAATACTCCTTACAGATGAAACAACAACTAAGCGATAATTTTGAAATCAAGGAAATTCTGTTTGTCCCTATGAACGTTCCACCGGCATTTGTTTATGTCTGTCAAAAAGGAGCCTCAACGGATGAAAGGTAAAATGGCTACGTATAAACCATTGTTATGGATATTGGCGATACCCGTCTTAAACATATTTTATGGCATATTAAACCACGGCGATTCGAACGTCAACAGTATGATGACAGATCTGGATGCACAAATCCCCTTTGTTCCAGCCTTCATTATTCCGTATTTGTTATGGTATCCCTTTATGATCACCATGCTTTTTACGTTCTGTATAAAGAATAGACCTGTTTATTACAGAACCCTGCTCGCCTTATGTCTTGGTCTGATCATCAGCTATATCACCTTTTATGTTTATCAGACCTCCATTGTTCGTCCCGAAGTGACTGGTCATGGATTATTAAATTGGCTCGTACAACTGGTTTACCGGACTGATGGTCCTTATAATTGCTTTCCCAGCATTCATGTATTAAGCAGTTACTTAATGCTGAAAGGGATAGCGGATTGCAGAAACTGGCCGCTCTTGTCCATAGTGCTCGTCAGGATCACTTCCTGGTCGATTATCCTTTCAACACTCTTAGTGAAACAGCATGTAATTCTAGACATTGTTGGAGGGATTATTTTAGCAGAAATCATGTACTATGCCGCTCGTAAATGGATGAAACCATTACAAGCGATGCGCAATCAGGCTTCTATGTGAGGTGAATCGTATGGATTATGATCAATTGTTATCCTTGATCCAGCATTTTGGATACTTTGCTCTTTTTTTTTCGTTATGGCTTGGTATTGTTGGCATGCCTCTTCCTGACGAGGTCATTGTGATGACTGGTGGGGCAGTAACCGTCCAAGGGATTCTTGCCGTTCTACCAGCCTTTCTGCTCACATATTTAGGAGTCATTTCGGGATTATCACTGGGCTATGTACTAGGGCGTTGTATGGGGACTCCTATTCTGAATAAACTGCGCCGAAAGAAAAAGATGGAGAAATATATCAACTACTCAGAACATTTAGTTCAAAAATACGGGAATTTGGCCCTTTGTATCAGTTATTTCCTTCCTATAGTGAGACATGTCATGCCCTATCTTACCGGTATTAATAAAATGAGCTATCGACGGTACGCCCTAATCTCCTACTCGACAGGATTGGTATGGACATTTTTATTTTTTATAGCGGGACGCTATTTAGGAAATCATGTACAAGAAGTGGGGCCCCTGATATATAATTATGGAATAATGCTGCTATTTCTCATTACCTTAGGAATCATTATCGTTGTGATCGTTAGACTGACTTTTCGATATAAAAAAACACATGGAGGAGACCGACTATGACACACATAAACATTTTGGTCGTGGATGACGACCCTGAAATTCGGGATGTTCTTCATGTGTATTTACGTAATGAAGGGTATCGCGTTTTGGAAGCTGAAGACGGTGTGCAGGCTCTAGAAATTCTGCAGCAAGAGAAGATTAATTTAATCATTCTGGATGTGATGATGCCGAATTTGGATGGAATTAAAGCCTGTCTTCGAATTCGAGAGGAATTCGAAATCCCTATTATTATGCTTTCTGCCAAAGAAGAGCCTCTGGATAAAATCATTGGTCTTTCAACGGGAGCCGATGATTATGTAACCAAACCGTTTAATTCTCTAGAGCTAATCGCCAGAGTGAAAGCCCAATTAAGAAGGCAACAATTCTCTACCTCAAGCCATAACGCAGACCCTTCGGAGATTGTAATTGATGATCTTGTTATTAATAAGAAGCAACATAAGATTACCGTGCACGGCAAAGACATATCTTTAACGCCGATTGAATTTTCCATCCTAGTATTGTTAGCCACATACCGGGGGCAAGTATTCAACATTGATACCATTTATCAAAAGGTTTGGAAGGACCAAACGGCTTTTTATTCCGAAAACACAGTGATGGTCCATATTCGGAATATCCGTGATAAAATTGAAATCAAACCACGAGAGCCGCAGTATATTAAGACCGTCTGGGGAGTAGGTTATAAGATTGATAAATAAAATTTGGTCCATATTAAAAGGTAAACGAAGCATTCGCATTCAGATGCTTTGGGCATTTATTCTCAGCGTTTTCCTCAGCTCTATTGCCCATCACATCATTCTCTCTATTTTGGGACGATTTGTTCCTGACATTTATAATCAAATATCATCATTTATGCTTTTTATGGTGTTGTTCATTTCCTTCTTTTTTGCGCTAACCAACCCTATCCTCCGATACTTCCGAGTCATCACGGACGGGTTGCAGTCGATCGCAGGAGGGGATTTGAAGAATCGCATTCCTTTGTCTAGGCAAGATGAGCTAGGCAATGTTGCACACAATATCAATCATATGGCAGAACAGTTACAGCAGCAAATGGAAAAAGAACGCCAAAATGAACTTTCGAAAATGGAACTAATCACATACGTCTCTCATGATTTGAGAACTCCATTAACCAGCATTATTGGTTACCTAGATTTACTAAAGACACCTAAATACCAGAATGAAGCAGAACAAGCACGCTTTATTAATAATGCCTATAACAAAACGCAACAGTTAAAGAAATTGATTGATGACTTATTTGAATACACCCGGCTGACTGATGGTGATGTCAAATTATCTTTTCAGGAAGTTGATTACCATAAATTACTTAAACAAATCATTTCCGAATTCGAGCCGGTTGCGAACGAGCAGCAGATTACCATTGTACAAGATATCTCTCCTATACCCTTCTTAGTTAGCATAGACATTGAAAAAATGGTCCGAGCTATTGATAATCTATTAACGAATGCCCTGAAATTCTCTCTCCGTCCCGGAGAAGTCAAGGTTCAGCTCACAGTTCAGCAAGACGAAGTCATTCTATCCGTCGAGAATGTAGGTAAGTCCATTTCTCTTGAACAGGAGCAACAATTATTTGAGCGTTTCTACCAGATGGAACCCTCACGAAAAGAGCACAATACCCCAGCCGGTTCTGGACTAGGACTTTCGATTGCTAAACATATCGTCGAACTACATGGCGGACGAATTTGGTTGGAGCATCATAAGGGCCATTATAAGTTTTGTATCATGTTGCATGTGGTTAATCAGAAATTATCATCAGTGGATAACTATACTCAAGAGTAACTTAGGGCTTGAGTTATTTATCCCGTCACTCCTCCAATAGTAGATATTTTTTTAATCCCTTATCATTTATGGTTTTGGCATACCGTAATCACATTGAAATCATCATCACGCATGTTGAAAAAAGATACAAACTCATTCCGGATGATCCCACCATAAATGATTTGGAATCCCAAACTTTCTATTAAAGCAGCCGCTTCATCTATATCATCAGCAGGCACAAAGCAAAGCGGTGGAACTTTATCTGGAATTGGAACATTGTCCATTCCATTGGAATCGATCATAACGTCCGTTCCGTTTGGCAAATGCAGGATATGCATGTGACCGAAACGCTCCTGCTGCTCGCTTGAGAGGTTAAATAGCCTGCTGTATTGCTCTGCCGACTTTTCAAGATTTCTGGACCAAAGAATTACGGAACTGATCTGACTCCGAATGGGATTCTTACTTTCTACAGGTCTAATCATTGTTGCCTTCCTCCTTGTTTTAAGCTTAAAAACTATTTTTCTCGCGCCAATCCAGGTTTGGAGCTTTCTGCAGCTGCACCGGTACGCCAAGTGTTATCCCTGCTTCGAGCAACAACTCTTTACAAAAATAATAACCCCGATGATACACAATCCGATTGTCTTCGAAATCAAATTCACGAATATCGTGAAGAACAAGCCCTAGCTCAGTTTCAGCTAATACCACGAATACTTTCCGGCCCCACAAAAGCTCCAACGAAACATGCAAAACCGGCCCTCTGTGTTTGAAAGAACCATTAAGCATTTCTCTCTTCGAATATTCCTGAAATCCGGGTTTTGCATCATTATGAATACTTTCTTCAAACATTCCAAGAATACTATCTACATCGCCGCTTCTCATTGCCTGAAGTAAGGTATCGAGCAGCAAAGCGTTTGATTCTATTTTTTCTGGATGAATTTGATCCGGTAATATGTTGCGATGCTTGCGAATATTAGCTCTCGCACGGCTAAGAGCTGCATAGACCGAACCCTCGGTCATTCGTACCATCCCGGCTACGTCGGAAGCGGTAAAGCCGTATACTTCCATGAGCAGGAAAACAGCGATTTGCCTTTGCGGCAGATACTGGACCAATACTTCCAGTGCCTCAATCATTTCCAATGGATCAACCGTTTCTTCGTGAAAATCGTTGGAGTCCAATTCTGAATATGTATCCATTGAAACCTTTTTCTTCCGAAGCCCGTCAATTCTCGTATTTGTAGCAATTCGGAACAAGTAAGATTTTAATGCGAGCGGGTGCCAGATCTGGGCCATTGTTGCAAAAGCTTTCAATAACGTTTCTTGAAATAGGTCCTCTCCATCCCAAGGAGAACCCGTTAAATAACGGCAATATCCCCAAAGTGATGAGCGGTGCGGTTCGATCAACTCCTCGAATTTCTTATGTAATGCTCGAGTCTCTTCAACAATCGGATCGTAAGATTCGGACATGGCATTCATCCCTTCCTGTTTTCCTTATGTAAGACGTTTAGTTTGTTGAAAATCATACGGTCGCATTTACAATATTTTATTTGGCATGATCCAGAGTATAAATTCGTTCATATAGAAAGGAATCCCTGCATAGTCTACATGCTTACATGAAGAACTGGTTATTTCAACCAAAAACTTGCCAATACATGTGGTATGGCTCTCCGAATCATGCTCAACTATCCTGTACTTTAGTTGAATTACGGTGTCTTTAAAGGGGAATCCACCGTTATTCAATGACTTATTGATCTTCAAAGAAACGATCGCCGTATCGCGTTCACGATTGAACTCATGAAAATGTGTAATTCGTCTGTTATCTTTGTTAATAACACCATAGTCATGCCTTTGCCGAATTACATTAGATAATCATCTAATCGGCTAAGTGTACAAGTTCTTGTTATTGAGTTAGAACAAGAACTTGGGTACTTAAAACAAAAAAAAACCGCATTTTATGCGGCTTTCAAAGGCTATATGTTCTTGTCGGATGCTGCATACACCCTTAGGATCTTTGTTCATACAGCTTAACGATTTCGATGATGGTGTTCACAGCCTGGACCATGTTGTCAGCTGAAACGTACTCGAACCGCCCGTGGTAATTTTCCCCGCCTGTGAATATATTCGGTGTTGGCAACCCCATGTAGGATAGCTGGGAGCCATCCGTACCACCGCGAATCGGCTGAATAATCGGCACGATTCCGAGGTTTTCTAGTGCTTGTCTAGCGACGTCCACTACTTCCATTACAGGCTCAATCTTTTCCCTCATGTTGAAGTATTCGTCTTTGATTTCGAGCTCAATTCGCTTATCTCCGAATTTTTTCTGTAATTCTTCTACGATACGAGCCAGCTCGGACTTTCTCTCCTTAAACCGATTACTATCGTGATCCCGGATCAAATAACGAAGCTGTGTTTGCTCGACGTCACCCTGAATGGAAGACAGATGATAGAAGCCTTCATAACCTTCCGTCTTCTCAGGAGTTTCATCAGCCGGCAGCCTTCCATGCAGCTCCATGGCTATTTTAGCAGCGTTGACCATTTTACCTTTGGCCGTGCCGGGGTGAACGTTCTTCCCTTTGCAAGTAATGATGGCTGATGCAGCGTTAAAGCTCTCGTACTCGATCCCGCCAAGAGGACCGCCATCCATCGTATAGGCATATACTGCGTCGAAGGCGGACACATCAAACTTATGTGGGCCTCTGCCGATTTCTTCATCCGGGGTGAAAGCCACTCTTACTTTCCCGTGTTTCAGTTCTGGATGTCGAATCAGATAAGCCATAGCAGTGATGATTTCGGCAATACCGGCTTTATCGTCAGCGCCAAGTAATGTGGTACCGTCTGTCGTTATTAACGTGTGGCCTTTGTAGCCAGCCAGCTCTGCAAAATCGCGCGGCGAAAGGACAATATTCAGTGCTTCATTCAAGACAATGTCTTGTCCGTTATAATTTTCTATGATTTGCGGCTTCACGCCAGCACCGGTAAAATCGGTGGCCGTATCCATATGAGCAAGAAAACCGATTGTTGGAATTTCTTTGTCTGTATTGGCCGGAAGGGATGCCATTACATAACCGTTGGAATCCACCGTAATTTCCTGCATACCTATGGCTTTAAGTTCGTCTATAAGCATTTGGGCCAGCACTAGCTGCCCTGGTGTTGAGGGGCAAGTTTCGCTGCCCTCATCGGACTGTGTATCAACTTGTGCGTAAGAGATGAATCTATTCATGATCTCCGTTTTCATAGTCTTATCTCAACTCCAATACAATTAGTTATATAACAAAGCACGCCTGTTGATTTACCTAAAAATAGTCGCCTCTTCAACACCAGTTTTAACTTCTGCTTCTCTTGACTGGTTGTGTTCAGGGCTGATGCAGCTACCAAATTGGGTTATTCTATCCTGCGTGCTTCCCAAAGGAGCAGCAATCTGCGATGCACCGGGTCGTTTTATCCCTCTGATACACGGGCTCGAAGACGCCAAGAATTGACGACCTGCCTTCGTTATACGCAATCCCAGAATTGGTGTCGCAAGCGGTATGGAAGTCTGAAAGTTATGATTCTAGGTATTTCCACTTCTCCCCTCTGTCTGTTCTTCAGGAGGCTCACATCGGATAGAAGCTTATCCCTTTTCCAGAATATAATCATCATGCGTGCCAACAGCATTGTTCAATATCTGCAAAGGCTGCCCTTTCAGATAATGATTGAAGAAATCAAGCGTAAAATCGTTGACGAGCCGATGTGTCCCGCGCGCGTTCACTCCCTGCGACCACTCTATGATTGGAGAGATCATAAAGAAATCGGAGAAGCTCATATGAAGCGTGTTGTGTAGCTTCAGCCAGTAATTCCCACCAACCTTTACCGGCGCATACCGAGCATTTAACTCTTTATTGTATCGTTCAACTTTGCTGTGGGTCGTGTCCAAGGAGGCTTGCTGATCGTCATTTGTGGCGCTGGAGCCCGCCAACTCGTCCTCCTCGTCCGCACTGATCATCAGGAACGGCTTGTTTATGCCAGCCGCCGGAATGCGGCGTTCACCGTACAAGGCCCCGTCCATATTGATTCCTGCCCGAACCCGCGGATCACTTAGCAGCATCTGTACCGTAGTCGCCCCGCCGAACGAGTGTCCGAACATGCCAAGCCGCTTCATGTCCATTCGTCCCGTAAACCGCCGATCCGGGTCAGCGACAGCGAGCTGTTCAAGTTGATCCAGCACAAACCGCACATCGTTCACCCAAACCTCATTCGTCCTGTCCGATTTTTCAAGTGGCTCTATCTCCGATTCTGTATTTTTCACCGAATCGTACAACGCAACCCGCCCATCTGGAAATATCGAAGCCATACTGTCGTAAGTATGATTGATTCCCGCCACAATATAACCATGGCTCACCAACTGCTCGACCTGGAACATGTTCTGGCCCTCGAATCCGCCAGACCCGTGTGAAAAAATAAGTACCGGATACGCCGCTTCCGCATCGGACAGCACCGCGTGTTCAATCGCATGCGTACGGGCTTGTCCAAGGCTCGTCAAAAACAACTGCGGCAGACCAGACTCCTGCTGAAATGCCTCGGTATACACTTTGGAATCGGGCACATACGGCGCTCGGGTTCCCTTAGCGTCCTTGCTGGACGGATACCAGATCTGTACTTTCAGTTCCCGCTTGGCCCCGGCTGCCGCCAAAGTGGACGTTTCTTTGCGGGTGTTGTCAATCCAGTGATAAGCGACCATGCCAATCCCATACGGACCTGCCGGTTCATCGAATTTAAACACCGGGAACAGCAACGGCGCAGCAACGGTTACCGTCCCGTAGAAAAAGGCAGATAACAACGCTGCAATTCTGCGTACGCCGCGCCTTTGAATGTCCCCTTGGCCGGCTCGGGCGCGCCGCCGAAAGTCCAACACCAGCGCCCATAAAGGAGCCAGCGTCAGTGCATAAGCGGGGATCAGGGGCCAGCGCCATCCCTCAACCCAGCCCTGTACAACGAGAAGAACTGCCGAGACGGCCAATCCCCCCCACAATAACTGTCGCGGCTTTTGTTGCCCAACAACCAGCCACAGCAACATAACCACATTAAACGTCACCAGAACAACTTCCATGATTCTCATCTGATGATGACCTCCTCGAATACTGTCCGCCGAACAGACAGTTCGGCAATATGTTACAACAGCGTATAACCTCCAAAGCGAGAATAAGTAGCCTCCGATGGAATGGAGTATTCTCCTTTCATCTCAATGTTTTGCTTAGCCGCTAACATTTTTGAGGTTTTGGGGAGGTGCTCCTTTTTGTTTTCTACGACGAGTCAAGCCACTACGTTTGTGTAGATTTATATTGGATTGCAGCAATTATAGGCATAATTAATAATGCGACTAGGATACCTAATATAGGTGCAAATTTTAATGTTTGAGCGGTATAAATAACATAGATAAAAGGTGCCAATAAAATAGTTGTTACAATAGTCCAGCTAGCTATTACTATATAACGATAATTAGAAAGCATAACTTGTGGTTTTTCTAGCGCTACAATGATTAAAAATACCCCTAGTAAAGCAGGAAGTACAAATAAATAACTGATTCCTTTAAATGTTAAGCTTGTAGTAATCGCTAATGTTATCCAAATCAATTGTATGCTAATAATAAAATGAATAGCGCTAATATGTTTACTAATCCAACGACTAATAAAGGCACTTAAAACTATCGTAATAAGCATAATAAGTAGGAACGCTGCATAATCATAGTTGCCTAAAACGATTAAACCCTCATCATCAATAACACCATCAAATACTATAGCTAGTATTTTTACTAAACCATAAAGTATTGCAGCAACTCCTATAAAGCTTGCCAGCATACTAACAAATGTTAGAGCTGATGTTTTAACTTTAATTATCTTTTTACGGATAAGTATAATTGCCGCAATGGTCGTTAAACCAATTAGCAATGTCATTAACGGTATAACCACTTCGTCTGAATATACAACTAAGACATTTTTCATTAGAGGGAAGTAAATGGCATCCCCTTGATTTTTCTCTAACTCTTCAAACTCTGTTGTTGAAAGCATAGCATATTTTTCAGCTAATGGTATGGCATAAGCACCAAAGTGACGAATAGTGTTTCTATCACTATTTTCAAATGTATCTTTATTAGCGTGATATGTTTCAACACCACCCATATTAGCAATATTATAGCCTAGCTTTGGTATGTCCTTTACTTCTGTAAAATCTGTGTAATTTGGCATCTTTTTATACATTTCAGAAGCAAATGAATAAGCTACCGGATGAGATACCGTATGACTAAATTCTTTTACCAATTGTGCATTATGATTTGTAGTTTCAAATAAAATAGGCACTCCTGTATTACCACGCGCCTCAAAATTAATGATCATACGTGTCTTATCAAAAATATCTTTGCGATCTTTTAATGCTGTTGCCCCTAGTACACCTTCTTCTTCACCATCAGTAAAAACAAAATACAATGTATTTTCAGGGGGGGGTAGCTGACTCATCATACGAGCAGTTTCCATTAAAGTTACAACTCCGTAACCATCGTCACTTGCGCCTGGTGTTTCAGGTGTGGAATCATAATGGGCAAGGAATAATACCGCGTTATGATCTAGAGATGTACCTTCAATCTTTACAATAATATTTTCGAGATATTCAGCATCTGTAGTAAGCTGTTCCTCTTTATCACGAACATCTTCTATAGCTTTCGTTTGTATTTCTACAGGTAGATTTAATGACTCAAAATATTTCACAATATAGTCTTTAACTTTTTTATTAGCTTCTGAACCTACTGGATGTGGTTCTTTAGCAATTACTTCTAAATGCTGCATTGCACGTTCTACCGAAAACTTCTCGTCATTAAAATGGCTGCTCTCATTTGGGTTTGAAAATTGAGTAAAACTTACGGCTATTGTTATTAGTATCAAAATACTTGTAAATAATATTATTTTCCATTGTTTACGCATATAGTCTTCACTCCTTTGAAATGAACCGAATTGTCGGAGACTCAAAATGGTCCGTGATGAAAATCTTTTTCTGTTTTCCCTACTGCCTCTTCAAAAGGCTTAAAAATTGTGTGAAGCTTTTAAACAACGTCAACAATGCGAGTACGCTCGCAAAAATAAGTAACTTTCCCTTTTCCTTTTGGTCCTCTCCTTTTCATAAAACTTAAAAACAGTTGGTACACAAAATTAAAAAAACTAACCGAACGGTCAATTTTATTTTACTCAAAACTAACCGAACGGTCAATAATTTTATTTTGTACTATAATAACTAAAGAAAATGTGACAACCATTCTAGGAGGAACGGTAATGAGAGATAGTAGAGAAAAAAGGGGGAACAAAACAAAATTATCAGGAAGCGAAGGAAAAGGATTCTTTTGCGGATATTATGCTCAAATATTTTTCTCTTCTTCACTGAAGAAAAAAATAAAGACTACTTAAATTTAATTAATGTTTAAATGCAATTTGTAGTGAAGTCTTCATATGATACAGAATTGAAAAGCTTATCTATGGTAAAGACAGCGAAAAAACACCGTTTGATTTCTTTGAGATTTTAGTGGGTGATTTTTATGGGGATACGCTAGACGCGAATGACTTGGAGTTAGTAAATGATTTAATAATTACTTATATAAGTGGATTCGCAACATTTTTAATCTCTAAGGCAGACACAGAATGGCTTGTTTCGTTATGGAAAGAAAATATTAACATGATTGAAATCTATATCCAGTCATTAATCGAATCAAATTCATAATACATCATCTAAAAAAAGTAAGAATTCAACTTCAATATGCTAAAATTCTCCGTAGTCTTAAGGCCAGAGCAACTCGGGTCTCAAAGAATCGAGGGATACTATTGGAGAAGAACTTATTTAATCGAATTTTCTTCAGGTGAGAATGCGTGTCCTTAACAAATGTCTGGATTTGCTAATTAAATACATTTTTAAGAAAAAAAATTTCGTGAATCCCACTTCGAATATCAGACTTAATCGGTACAGACGTTTGGTCTTTCATAGTCTTCATATACCGTTTTATGTCCTGCTTCAACCGACGGCTTCGCTTAAAAATGTGCCAGCAGGTAGAACAAGAGAACTGCTTAATCCCATTAAGATCGTTCCGATGAAAACAGGATTGATCCAAAGTTCGATTGATACGACAGGAAATAGGTGAATAAATTACTTTTCATGTATTTGGATGAAGGAGGACTTTTTTTAAGCAGCGCATTTACGGAGTACAAATTGAAACAACCAACCCGTGTGAGATGGATTCATTATGACCTATTGGTTTGGCTATGAATAGGTGTATTCAGTTTAACGCTTACTTATAATCGTGAGTAAGTTCTATCCATTCTGGGTGCTGACTAAATCGAACGTTTCCATACCAAGATCAAGATATTAGCCCCTACGTTATCCTGCCCAATAGCTTTTAAAAAAAGGATCAGTCGCCGCGGCAAACTGCTCCTTGTTTCGTTCAACTATCGTACCCCGTTAATTGAGCCTAATCTTACTTATATAAAGAGGCTCCTTTTTTAAGGGAGCCTTGATGTCAAATCTTGGAGGTGATAAGAAATCGGTATCCTCCCTCATATGTTTCTAAAGATCGAAGGTAACCGTATTTTTCATCCCAGATACCTGTTCTTAAATCTGATTCCAATCGATGTAATAAAGGGACCAATAATTCATCGGGACATTTAGCGAGTGCGGACACTGCTGCACGGAAATTTTCTTCCAAATAAAGTTCTGGTCTTCTCCATGCAGAAGCAAAGAAACAATCCATAATATCAAAAGGAACTGGAAATTCTTTAATTTCAACCTGATTATTTGGTGCTTGACTTAATTCATGTATAACTTCTTCGATTGGTCTATACGCTTGATAAGATTGCGAGATGATGAACTTAAAGTAATCTTGCAACCAACAACTATCTTCTGGACATAGCCTCGGATCGGCTGAATTTTCTCAACTATACTCACTTTTAATTTTGGTGGTCCTCAACTTTGGGTTTCAATTAGCTAAAGAGTCTTTTCCCATGTTCATTAAGAAAGACTCCATATTTAATGTAATCAAAAGCGAGTTGGTTATCCCTTTTGATACGATAAAACTAAAGATTAATCCAGCTTGCATCTGCTGATAGGGAATGAAATGGGTCAGAGTTGGTAACTTTTGTCTGACCGTTTAGCCTCAGATTGACGATTGGTATCAATAATTTCGTTTGATTGAGAAACTTTTATCCCTAATACCTGTACCATTGGAGGATCCGATCCTTGAATGCTATTTAAGACGCTTATTATCAGCTATCTTCCCGCTTTTGAAAAGAAATCGTATAGTAGTATTTTCAAATTGATGGATTTAACTTGCCCTATATTTTCTCCGTAAGTAAGCTCTTCCTCGGAATATTCTCGATTTCACCGTATTCACTTCCATTGAAAGATTATCTGCGATTTCCATCAGAGAATAATCTGAAAAGAACCGCAAAATAAACACGTTTTTATACTGGTCAGGCATGGTTTCCACTAAATGAAGAACTTTTTTATTTTCTTCATTATCTTCAACTTGTTGATCAGGTGGTTTTATACCATCGGAGAGCGTCTCAAGAATGAAGTTTGACCCCTCAGTATTTTGTTCATCTAGGGAATAATGGTGTTTAACTTTATTTCGTCGTACACGATCAATACATAGATTCTTTACAATACGTTTCATCCAAGTGCTTATTTCACAAGAAAAATTAAAGGTATGTAGATTAAGAAATATTCGAATATAGGCTTCCTGGACAACGTCCTCCGCATCCTCTCGATGCTTTAGGAATCGATATGCCTGGTAATATAACATATCTCTATTTTCTTCATAGAAAGTAGCGAAAGCCACTTGATCTCCAGAGAGAATTCTAAGTACTTGTTCATGTGTAATGTTAGGTTTCATGGTCCCTCCAAAATAGGATCATCTCTTATTCTTAATTGTATAAGAGGAATGAATTTTCGAGAAAAGGAGATAGATGGATCAATTTCATAAATCATAAGCCTTGATTTAACAGGGTATTTCAGACATAGAAAAAAGAGTACCTCCCCAAATCTCGAATAGGTTAAGCGACTAAACCAAACCAAAAGAGACGAGGTGAACTCCCTATGCCATATATTCGACACGAGAATCTATTTACCCGGCAAGAACTTTATAAAATGGAACAAAAAGAGCGTTTTAAATCCATTTTTTCTGCTATCGCACCACGCCAATTTTACGTTTGGTCAGAAAGAAGTCTCTTTATGGTGCGCCTATTGAAGTCAATTACACGGGGATGATCTATTCTTTAATTGTTCGAATCATGGAACGAATCCCAACGATCAAAAATTTAATCAAGCGACTTCGTGGCGGAAGGGTTACGATTGCAATGATGCATCCCATATCGAAGCTCGGGATCAGGCACCTGTAAAGACGGAGAAGGAAAAGCCTGAGCCGAAAATGCGTGGGCGTAAATCGAAGGCCGTATTAGATTTAGTTGAAGTTCTGTAACAGGATTTGCCGTTATCATTCCAATATACGTACCTGGGCATGGAAGTGTAAGGCTGTTCGTCAACAATGTCCAGATTGTCCTCATCTGGCGTCGTATACCGGGATAAGATCAGTTCGTCATTCCCGATTGTATATATTCGAGATGGATGCTTCTCGCTTGGTTTCGGCCCGTTTTCTTCGAATAATCCGATTGTGCATGCTTCATATCTTCAAGTCTTACCTTTCCGAATACATTTCCTTTGAACCGGTTTTTGAATATCCCCTTATGAAGAGTAGTCAAGTGATTCTCCAGCAACCGCTCTTGAGGCTGTTTGTGGGAACGCCAGCGCCGTAAGCTTCACGGAGGAAACCAATAATACAATGCTGCCCAGTGCTGTAATGGCCGCTTTGGATGCTGTGTTCATGTTGTAACGCTCCTCTCATATGAGTGTGCTTGATTCCCATACACCACAGGTGTAGTTCACAACTATATACTACATATGTAGTTCTTCAATGTCAACATATTAAGCAATAAGCATTATTGCTATATTTCGCGGCGCCTTGGGAGTCAGCAGCAACAAAGAACCCATGCAATCCTGTGTTAACAGGACGGCATGGGTCGATTACGAAAGCTTGAAATGTTGTATTCGAAGCCTCCTTCATGCCAAAAAACGTATTTTGGATGATATGCGCCGGTAAGTCATCCTCAAAGAATCCTTGCTTCTTACTTCCCTCTGAGTCTATCATATGCTTGACGTTTTATTTCTTAACCGCCGTTTCGGCTAGTTTAATTAGTTCCTCTTTGGTCAGCGGATTTCTCATCTTCCATCATTTCCAGCCTGATGTTGTATTTTTACGTTCACCACTCCGAAAATAATACGGTAAATGCTGAGAGGCTATTTCCTTATATCATGGTGAATATGGAAAAAATTAGAAATGAGACCTTTCATTCTTTTTACCTGCATTTTGGTTATCTATAACGTTTAATTCCATCCCCCGCTTGCCGCTTTAGTTCCAGACGTCAAGGACAGCACGTTTTTGTTGGCATCGAATGTAGCTCTCATTATCGTTAGTTCTACCTTGGCGCCTTTGTCGTCTTTGCCGTACTTGAAGAAGGAGTAATTTTTAGATTTGTCATCCCACTTCGCTTCATACCCCGTAATGTCGATATTGAAGAACTTCTTGGCCATCGGAGCAATCACTTCTTTTGCCTCTTTTGCCGTCATCTCTTTGTCTGTCCTTACCTTTTCCTTCATACGCCCCATATTAATTACACTAGTTACCTTGTTTGACTTTGCATCTATCTCAACTAAAACATCCTTGTCTCCCAGTACCCACCCGTCAGGACTAAGTGTAGCCCCTGTAAAATTAATATCTTGATTTAAAACCGTTTTCATCGCTTCTTCCGCCGTTTTTAGCAATTTCGGTTCAAGTTCGTTCGCGTCAAATTCAATACTCTTGCTATATAAATGGAAATCAGTTTTGTTTTTCGAGAAGTCGTTACTTAGAGTGACTTGAAAGTTTTTCCCCTTAAAGCTAAACCGTATACCTTCGTAAAATTTAGCCTTCTTGTCATTATAGCTTCGAATCATGTCCACTTCTTTTTCAAATACATAGGTTTTGTTTGGATACAGCTCTTTTAGCTTTTGAAGAGCCTTATCTCGATCCTTTTTACTGATTTTATCGAGTGGGATCCTTTGGGTAACGTCCCAGACTCTACCATTTTTAGTCTCAAAGAATATCGCATATTTTCCGTCTACCGATTCAACATATGCAAACTCATTGTCGGAGCCATCATAAGAGATCTTGCCAACATCCTTCAACTTTATCTCTTTCCCCGCTAATTGCTTTAACACTTTTTGTAGCTTTGCGGCTACCGCTTGGTCGATTTGAAGCTTCTCCTTATCCGATTGCTGCTGTTCTTGTGCAGCCGCAGCTCCTGCAGGAACCGGGCCTGCCAGAGTAACTAACATACCGAATACGATCATGGATGCCACAATTGCTTTTTTAAAGTTCATGATAAATCCTCCCATTCATTTACACTTAAGTTCTTCAATGCATAACTGGTTGACGTGCCTGACACAGCGCTCACGACAATGACGGCGATTTCGGTACCGACAACGTACGTGAGCACTGACCATTCTATAACGTCTAATTCCATCCCCCGCTTGCCGCTTTAAGCCCAGACGTCAGGGACACCACGTTTTTGTTGGCATCGAATGTAACTCTCATTTTCGTTATTTCTACCTTGGCGCCTTTGTCGTCCTCGCCGTACTCGAAGAAGGAGTAACTTTTAGATTTGTCATCCCACTTCGCTTCATATCCCGTAATGTCGATATTGAAGAACTTCTCGGCCATCGGAGCAACCACTTCTTTTGCCTCTTTTGCCGTCATCTCTTTGTCCGTCTTTACCTTTTCCTTCATACGCCCCATGTTAATTACACTAGTTACCTTGTTTGACTCTGCATCTATCTCAACGAAAGCATCCCCGTCTCCCAGGAACCACCCATCAGGACTAAGTGTAGCCCCTTTGAAATTAACATCTTGATTCAAGACCGTTTTCATCGCTTCTTCCGCCGTTTTTAGCAATTTTGGTTCAAGTTCGCCCGCGTCAAATTTAATAATTGCTTGGGTTACATGTAAATCAGTATTGACGGAAAATAGAGAGGCGGTAAAGTTTTTCCCATTCAACTGATACGTTACCCGTTCGCTAAATTTAGCCTTCTTGTCATCATAGCTTCGATACAGGGTCACTTCTTTGTCAAATTCATAGGTTTTGTTTGGATACAGCTCTTTTAGCTTTTGAAGGGCCATATCCCGTTCCTTTTTACTGATTTTATCGAGTGGGAGCCTTTCGGTAACATCCCATACCTTACCACTTTCAGTCTCAAAGAAGATCGCATATTTTCCGTCTACAGATTCAACATATGCAAACTCATTGTCGGAGTAATCATAAGAGATCTTGCCAACATCCTGCAACTTTATCTCTTTCCCCGCAACTTGCTTTAAGACTTGTTGCAGCTTTGTGGTTACCACTTGGTCGAGCTGAAGCTTCTTCTTATCCGGTTGCTGCTGCTCTTGCGCAGCCACGGCATCTGAAGCGGGAGCCTCCGCTTCAGATGCTCGTGCATTAGTCAGCGTTGCCGTGCCAACAAAGAGCACGAGAACGACCGCCATCATGGTAAATTTATAAGAACCCTTTTTAAAAGATTGAATCATTTGAATTCTCCTTATCATCTCTCTTTGACCGTTCGAACCCTTAAAATATAGAAGATGTGCCGGACTTCTTCCCGAAGCATACCGTTTCAGAAATTCGATAATCGTCATGCCGTAAGGCACTGCCTCCTCTTCACCAAGCTTCTCCAGGACATAGGCGTCACAAGCCAGCTCCCGGTCGGCTTTCATCTGCCGCAGCATGAACCAGACGAAGGGATTCATCCAGTGAACAGAAAACACCAGACTGCCGACCATATTCCAGATCGTATCCTTTCGTTTGTAGTGGGCCAGTTCATGTGCGATCACATGTTTAAGCAGTTGTTCATTAACAGCTTCCAAAACAAGTGATTTCGGCAAATAAACCGCTGGACGGAAAATTCCCGTAATATACGGACTCTGAGTGGATGGATCCACGTAAATCCCCACAGGGCGTTTCATGGAAAATAAGCTTCGGCATTCTTCCGCAATCTTCAATATTGAAGCACGGTCAACAGAACTGAGACGTTTTAGTTTTTTTTGGAATCGCAGCCAGTAAATCTGGTTATATCCTAGCAAGACGGCCGCACCCGTTAGCCAGACTACAGCCAGTACACGGACAGCCGGATGGCTTTCTCTCTCTATGCCCGCTGTGATATGTTCTTCTGTATCTGTCATGGTCTGATCAGGCTGCAAAACTGTATTCTTTTCAAGATCATTCGTTGTATAATATAGTTGATATGTGTTTTCTATTTGGCTGTGTTCGGATATCGCGTCAGGTTTGTTCCACTGATACGAAACTCCGAGTACAGCATTTTTTATGTCTGTCCATGCAGGAACTGCGTTGAACAAGCTTACCGGGCTTTGCGGGAGTACCGGCAGCATGAGCCTCAATAATACAATGAGCCATAATGCATGCCTTACACGCGCATGGATGCGTCTGCGCAGCAGATGCTGAACCGCTAGCACCACGACTGCAGCTGCGCTTGCCATCAGCGTCGAGGCAACGAACCAATTGAAGAGACGTTCAGCTATATCCATGGTATAACCTCATTTGGTTAAATTTCACGCTTGTAAGGCTGTGATTAGTCTTTTGATTCTTTAGATTCTTTTCCCTGCTTCTCCAGCAAAATTTGCTGCAATCGCTCAATGTCCTGATCTGACAGCTGGGTCTCCTTCAAAAAATTGGTCATCATCAATCCGGCTGCGCCGTTGAAGACCCGGTTTAGAAAAGAACGGCTTTCCGCGCGTACACACTCTTGTTCCGAAATTAACGGATAATACAGATAACTCCTGCCCGATTTCTGGTAGCCCAGCGCTTTTTTCTTCATTAATCGGTTAATAAAGGTTCTGACCGTCTGATCGCTCCAGTCCGTGCCCTCCGGCAAATGCTGCACGATTTGCTCAGCTGTCATCGGGTTTTCCCGCCAAATGACCTTCATGATCTCCCACTCAGATTCCGAAATCTTGGGCATTTTCTCCATTGTTTGTCCTCCCTTCTCAACTCAGATTAACTATTACACATGTAATTATAACTTATCCAAACAACTATTACAACTGTAAATTAAAAATGACTATGAAATTTCATGCCTCTCAGCTGCTGATATCACGGATTGAATATGTAGAAAGCGCAAAAAGGACATGATCGGCAGTATATATCTTTAAGGTTTTATTTTTAATCAAACACTTGACCTTAGGTCTGACCTAAGGTGTATCGTTAAAGATATTCCAAGCCTCAATTCATCCTTAGGAGTGAACATATGAAGTGTGGATCAAATCTACCAACTGGTGCAAATTCCCGTATTCAGGAAATCCGGAGGCGAGCCATTCCCCGGCCTTGCACCGCAAGCGACCGGAGAGCGGGATAATAATCCGGTGCGGCCGAGATCCGAAACATCCCGTTGTCGGCTTCATATACCGGGTATTCTGCTTCCGTGTAAGTAGTACGGCGGACGGGAGAATGATTGAAAATATGTCAACCTAACTTAACAATGTGAAGTTATCGGGAATTTAAAATTGCCTTTCAGAAATGGCGAATCCGATAAGACGAATAATGCATCGTCATAATCTAGCATAATTGTTTCTAAATCTGCTCTTCATTGAAAATCAATTTTGAAAGTGTTTAAAGCTAATTCATTGAAACTCTCTCTCAAATCTTTATTGTTACGATAGTCACTTACCAGTTTGTAATCTTCCATCAATAATCCCTCCAGTTTTCGTCTCACAGAAAACTTATCAATTTCTAAAAGTAGTTTTGAACCTAGTCCTTGGGAGCGTGTGCTTTGTGAAACACATAAATCATAAAGTTTTAGACTCGCACTTCAGAACAGGTGCGAGTTTTTAAACTTTAATAGCTTTTGCCTCTGATAAATATGTTTTAGATTGAGCCAACTAATATAAATAAATGCAGTCTAAAACTTGAAAATAAAGTCTTAGACTGCACCTCAGTCAACTTCAGCGCCAAAGCGGGCTTATGCCTGCTAGTTTAAATTTTAATAATTGCTAACATATCATCACCGTCTTCGTCCATACCGACTTCAACGAAACCAAAGCTGGAGTAAAAGCTTCTCGCTACAGGATTATTCGGGTTGTAACAAATTTCGATCTCTTCTAATCCATCTGTCCGCCTAATTTCATCAAGGGCCAGTAGCATTGCTTTGCGCCCAATACCTTTGTTTTGATGGTGCTGATCCACCATAAATCGCCAAATCGATATTCTTTGGTCTGTCTCAGGCACCCACATGAAAAATCCGACAGGCTTGCCATCTAAGCAAATTGCGCGTGTTTGGTATGAGGGGTTGAATTTTGACTCAACGAGTGACCACGTATTGTCTGCGACATAATCATATTGATTATCAGCTACAGATAGGTCACAGACCTCTTCATAATTGTCCTTATCCACATCAGAAAGGGTTATATTCATGAGGAAACCCCTTTTAGTTAAAATCGATACTCACTAAAATACAATTCAAATCTCATGAATTATATTTTTGCTTCTAATTCATTACTTACATCATATTCTAATACTTTTTCTATCTTCATATTAACCTCTCTCACTTGGCGAGAAGAATTGCATTAACAGATGTTTTGAATCCATTTTTAATATAAAATTTTTCTGATGGGAATCCCTTGGAAGTAGTTAACACGATAGTATTTATATCCTGCTTTTTAATGTCAGATTCGATAAGCTCTAGAAACTTGCTGCCTACTCCTTGTCCTTGGAATTTTTCACATACACAAAATTGATCAATGAAATATTCCATTCCTTTTAAATATGGCTTTTTTGCACCTAGGCTCAATCCAACAAGTTCATCGCCTATTTTTAGAACGTAACCAATAAAATAATTGTTTTTCATGTAATGCTCAAAAAAATCTACAACCTGTTTTCTTGACTCATAGACATCATTCCAAGGTTCTTTTGAGAAAGTGTCCATGAATAAATCAACACAATCATCAAGCATGTCATAATTCAACAATTTTAGATCAGGCTTTAATCCCATATATCTCTCCATTAAATAGATCGTTTCTTTGAAGATATCCTCTAACCGATATTCAAGTCTGTTACGGCAACAATATTTGTTCCTTACACATGAAGCAATAAATGAATAACGCATTGGACAACAGCTGTAATGTCTTGTAAAGGAATACGTAGCTTCCTACATCATAATTGCTTATTTTAGTCGTGCTCTCAGTCTATGGAGTCGGGAGATATCACATCCCATTTTCCAAACAACGTCAAACCCGCCGCTTTAGCCAGCAACGTAGATGTATGGTTATCGAGCTGACATCGGTACTGGGGTTCGTATCCCTGAACATAGGCATACTTGCAAATGGAACGCACGACTTTGCGGGCATGACCTTTTCCTCTAAATGGCGTCAGCGTCAGTACGCCGAGATCCGCAATTTGCGTATCGTCCTCCCAGGGATACATGCTGGCGGCACAGACTAGACGGTTTTGCTCAAAAGAGCCGAACACGGCCCAGTGATCCAATTCCACAGAAGCATCATCCAAGTCTTGTTCCGAAGCGGAGGACTCGAACTCGGAGAAAACCGCATCATCTTGCTCTGTTAGCCGGCGCAAGTCACCTTCCAGATTTTCCTGCAGCAATACGTTCTTATCGGCTTCTGAAAAATAATAAAGATAATCTGCCCCATGCAGAGTGACTCCCGCTTCTTTTAATTTCCGGCGAAAGATCTCCTCAGACAGGTCTTGTCGTTGATAAAGGCCTACCTTATCGGCCATCGCAGGCGTCAGGACCGCCATAATCCGGCCGTCGGTGGTTTCCAGCACCATGACCCGACTGTCTTCGTTCAGGTCTGGGTTGATGGCGACAGTAAAGACTTCATCGCTATAGAGGACGTCTCCGTTCAAAAATTGCTCCCGCCAATAGTCAGTTATCGTTTGTGAAAATAAAGGCATATTTTTTACTTTACTTTTCATTAAGTTCACTTCCTTATTCTACGTTATTGTAGCAAAGTATAACTCTGCGGCACCAATGAATGGTTAAACCATATTATAAAGCTTCACACAGTGTGAACCTCAAGTCTTTTCGTATGTCCTTCCAAACAAAAAAAACGAAAATTTTATGGCAATACCAACTTCAGTGATATATTCAGGTTTATTTAATGTTACAAACTCAACTAGGGACAAATTCAGCTTAATAACATGTACTGCCTGGGCTTGACTCCAATTGGATGAATAGGTTGACGGAAATAGAAAACCACAGCTCGATCACTTTCATTCGGTCTGCGCTCCTTCCATGTCGTTAGATTCATGTATAAGAGGAAAGGAGATCCGGCGTAAAGCTCTCAGTCCCTCGGCCGGAAGCAGCGCATCTGGAAAGACGAAAAAAACGGGCGCCGAGCGGAACTCATTTCCGTGTGGCAAGCGAACATTCCGCGAGAACGACAGGCAGCAGATGTCCTTGTTTGTATAGAGTGAAGGGCGGTTGACAGTTTCATCGGTCACAATTTGCATCACTCCGGCGCGGCCATCAAAGCCGAAACCGTAGTCTTTTGTTTCGCGCACGCTGAGTTCGTCTTTGCCAATGGCGTAACGCAGCATTTTGCCGTCAGGTGCGAAAGTTCGCAGCCAGCCGCCGCCCGCCTCGCAGGACTCGCTGGACGATCCTAATTCGTCAAAGCGAAGGAACAGCTCGCTAAGTACCGCTTTTTTCAAATAAGCTCCTGTGTTTTGACGGATATCGGTCATATAGGCGAGTACCGGCGCTCCAGGGAGCAGTAGGTAGTAACTGTCCACGATCGTTCCTTTGTAGATGTCGTGCTGTTGAATGGACTGGCGGATTCGGATGCCGGACCAGACGTTACCTTTGTCGTCGGCAACGCGGACGAAGCTGGCGGAATGTTTTTCCTTGCGAACAGACGTCGGGCTCATATCGTCAAACTGATCGGTTAAACCGCCGATCCACGGATTCCACCAGGACCTGATCCCGTATTCCGGAAATCCGGAGGTGAGCCATTCCTGGCCTTGCACCTCAAGCGACAGGAGAGCGGGATAATAATTCGGCGCCGCGGAGATCCGAATCATCCCGTTGTTGGCTTCATATACCGGGTATTCTGCTTCCGTGTACGTGGTACAGCTGACGGGAGCGGACGACACCGGGAACAAGGCGCTATAGTACGTCTCTTGCTGCGGGCCAAGCCGTGCATCCAACTGGATGACGCTGCAAGGGGACATCGGGGACGGCAAAGCAAAAGAGGCTTCTGAGGCTTCTTCATTCGCAGACAACACCTTTTGGGCTGCCGGACGGGTTTCGCCTGCATAAGAGACAGACAACTCGCCTTCCCATACGTTCTGTTTGACATCATGCAGCAGAGCCGTCACTTCCTTCACATACGACGGCACGAACGGGTTTCCTTCATTAGCGGTCAACTCCAAATGGCGTACCGGCGGCGGGGGCGTTTCCAGCCCGGACAGTTTCAAGGCAAACGCCCGGAATTCGTTCCAATCATCAAAACCGCCTATGGACATGAAAATCGTTTCCGAAGCTTTCGTTTCTCCAGGTTCTAACGATCCGACGACACTTTCCAGCTCCAAAAACCATTCTCCGAAACGCATTCGGTGGCTCCCGGACCAACAGATGCCGTACGCGGTTTGTTCGCTGCGGGCAAAGAGCCACGGTTCGCTGAACTTGGCGCCGTCCCAATATTCGTGATCGTTTCCGTGGGAATCGGTCATTTCGACGATGCGGCCGTCGTAAGGCAATACCAGCCGGTACAAGTCCGAACTGATACGTTGGGAGATCCAGATCTCGCGGGCGACTGGCGCCCCGGAACTGTTCTCCAGCTCATGCCACAGCTTCATCGTTCCGTCGGCGTAGAGCAAGGTGCAGAGATGCAGCAGAAGTTGGGGAAAAGCGTCTGACCGGTACGTATGGCGGAATCCGATAGCGCCGCGCTCTTCGCAGATTTCGACCCGCAGCGGCTTCTTGCGTGTAAATTCACTCGAATACGGTTTGCCGATGGACGGCGGCAACAGCAGAATTTCTTCGTCTTTCTGGCTCACGATCCGAAACGACATCTCGTTATGATCCTTGTCGCAATGGAGACTGTACCCGCCGTTCCAGGCCATCCAGCCACTATCCGTTTCTCCTGCAACCATCGCGCCGGGCCCGCCGAAAGCGCCGCCGACGGTGGAGTTAAACAGCACCTCGGGCCCATTGTCCGGAACGGCCCGAATTTGCGGCCGAGCATGGTAGAAGCCGTAATCCAGCAAGCGGTAAGGAACGGCCAGCGAGACCCGCTCTTTCACTTGCAGCCTCGTTTCGAAGGTTTGCTGTTCGAGAGCAAGCCAGGCGGTACTAGGTAGGGTGAAGGAAAACGCGGCCGGCTGCGCAAAATTATTTTGCAAATCCAAATATAACGTATAATTGCCGCCCACCCTATGTCTGACTGCGGGAATGCTCATTTTGACGCTGGCCGGAAACTTCGGTACGATGCCGACCTTCAGCAGCGCTTCAGAACCATTAATACGAACCCGGGTCTGTACAGCCGGGCAAGTACGCCATTCGCTCTGCGGCTCCTCGATCGCTCCGACGAAAAAGCTCGCAGAGATCTGACGTTCGCCTTCCACCAGCAGTTCGTCCTGCCAATCGAAAGCGATGTTGCGGTCCGATTCGCCCTGGAGCTCGATTTTGAGCGGCGCGCCCGATTTGTTGACTATGCAGTATTTGACTTTATAATCGTTGCCAAATACCGGTTCGGCTTGCTCAGCCGTGGAGGATAGCAAAAAATCTTCCGTCTCGATGAGGCAGATGCCGCGGCTTCTGCGTTCAATATCGACGCGCAGCGATCGGCCGTTGTCGTTGGCCCAAGCGTAAGTGTACGTCTCGAAGCCGTTCTCCTTCTGCCCGTCCGGTTTGATTTCGATCGTCCGCATCAGATCGGCATACAAGTCGAATTCCCGGAAATAGGGAGCTATCGCTTCACAGGCGGCCACCTGGGGGATAAAATTCATTAAATGCACCGCTTCTTCACGGTCTTCCCAGAAGAACCCACATCGCTTGTACAGGGGCACGGCCTTCATATTCGCGTCCCAGGTATGCAAGTCGACGCGCGGCCAGCCCAGGCGGATTGTTTCTTCGACCGCCTGCAGCACGAGCCGTTTGCCAATCTTATGGCCGTGAAAATCCGGCCGAACGTTCAACAGCTGAATATACAGCGCGCCGGTATCCTCGTGATATTCGCCCAGGCTGCAGTATCCGACGACCTCCTGATTGCAGGTGGCAAGAAACACCGCGATGGCATCCGAGTTTTCCTCGCTTTGGCGGACTTGTTCAGCTGAACGGACGGAAGACCCTCCACCCCATTCGTCGTTGCTACGGTTCCACATTTCAGCTACACTTTCCGCATAATTGGGATGATAAGGCACAATATCTACAAGCGTCATGTTTTCACCTCGTTTAGAATAAAAAATAGCTCAACTTTCGGTGCGACCAAGCGTAGGTTGTGAAGTTTAGCAGGTAGAAATCCTGCTTGGAAAGGTTAAATCCAAGCCACCCTATTTATCATTTTCTTCGGTTCAGTGTAGTTTTTCATTTCCTCAATGACATCCATATATTTAGTTGCTTTTTCATTTAATTAAGCGATTTTCCGTTGAAATATATAACAACAATATCACCCCTTAACAACGATTTGAGGACGAAAATATAAAAATCTGGGGATGCGGGGGATGTCGCACACCTTCATGGAAAATTATATGATTAGACATATTTTACTAAAGAAAAACGATGCCATATATTTTGACCAGGATGAGGATGCGATTCTTCAATATAAACAAGAGGAGGATCATCGTAAATTTTGGGATGGGTACAAATATAAGGAAGCCTCAAGAATTTTGCCCCTTGAGGCTTTATATAATAAGCTTATTTCATTGTTATTTTAAATTCCAAGTCCGGCGCGCCGGCAAATACGATCGTTCCGTTCTTGGGCAGCGTCACTTTGTTGTTGCCGCTGACAAGGCTATAGTTGACGCAAAATCCTTGCTCGTCATATACCGCGAAAGCACCTTTCGTTGGCAGCTTGACCGTCATCGTTTTGCCTGCCGCCGCTGCCGGGATAGTATACCATTTAGCATCCCCGTTCGCTGACACCGTGGCCTTGGACTGATTTCCTGCATAGATCGGTTTTACGTTCGCCTCGCTCACAAGTGAGTACCCGTTTACGTTCAAATATTCGATGCTGTCTTTCGTGTAGAACCGGGCTTCCGTCGTATCCCGACCTGCTATTCCTGGGATTTGGATCTGACTCGTCGCCGTATTCGGACCTGTGATTTTTCTATCCTCCCAATAACCCGGCAGACCGTCGGCGAGGCTAATTTTGATTGCCAACTGCCCAAAGAAATACTCTTCGGAGCTGAATTTCTGGTTAACGACATAGAACTTAGTACCTTCCCGTTTTGCCCAAGCTTCGGCGGTCTCCTTCGGCAGCACGTTGTCTTCCAGCTTCTCGGCCGCATACTCTGACGTTGCTAGCTGCCCCAATCCCGGCAACGTCTCATAGGCTCTCTTCCACAAATACGTGCGTCTGTTCTTCTCGGTGACGAAGCTGATCTTGGAGGTTCCGTTCTCGTTGATAAAGCTTCCATCCGAAGTATATATATACTTCGTCTCCGGATCGTTTGCCATAGACAGTTCCCCGTCCTTGGTGATCTCTATCCGGAACTGCGTTTCACTGCTGGCATAATAGCCTGCTTGCTTCACTACATCATTGGGCATCTTGGCCTTAACCGGCTTGCCGAATGATTTATCCGGCTTGACGTTCTTGATTTCGCCCTTCTCTTTGAGCGCCAGCAGCAGCATTTCGCTTGCCAACAGTTGATTCGTGCTACTGCTACCGCCGGATGTTAACACAGCAGCTGCCATCTTTTTCTCAGGTAGCACGACGAGAGAAGCAGAATACTCAGAGATGTCCCCGCCCTTGGCCAAGCCCTTTATTCCATAATCATTGAACGGGTATAGCTTCACACTGTCCCAGCCGAGTCCGTAATTATTACTATCATCCGTATCTTCCGGCCAGATGCCTTTCTTGTATTCCTCCTGTTCCATCGCCCGTACCGACTTGTCAGAAAGGATGTTGTTTGCCTGTCCCATAAATATTTGCGAGAATCGCACCATATCTTCTGCCGTGGAATTAACTCCTCCTTCGGCGATCACATTAACAAAAATATCTGGAAGCTGTCCTTGGTAATCCGGGACATAGAACCCGGCAAGCGTGCTACCTTTCGATTTGTCCTGCGGTGTCTTCGTATGATTCATCTGCAATGGTTCTGTGAAATATTGATGGAAAAATTCAGTAAAGCTCATGCCGCTGACTCTTTCAACGAGAATCTCGGCAAGCGTAAAACCGCTATTGCAATACACCGAAAATGCTCCAGGGTCCGCCTTCAAGGTCTGATCGGACAAGGTTTGCAGTAAGGTATCATGGGCATAGGTGTCATTATCCTCGAACAAGGAGTCGCCCGTAGATCCAGTACCGCGCAGACCGGAGGAGTGGTTCAACAACATTCGCGGAGTAATGCGCTTATACCGTTCGTCCTTCATCTTGAAATCGGTTATATACTGGACGACGGGAGTGTCCAGATCGATTTTCCCTTCGTCTACCAATTTCATCACGGCCGCGGCCCCAATTACTTTGCTGACCGAACCGATACCGTATAATGTATCCTTGGTCAGCGGCTTATCGTTCTTGCCCGTCTGGCCAGACACAATGATTTTTCCATTATCAATCAGCGCATACTGAACGCTAATCGTATGGGTGGATTCGATTAGCAACGCAGCCTTCTCGGCAGCGGTTTTCCCCAATCCTTGGTTATCCGCAACCACAGGGGCGACGCTGGAAGCCATTGCTCCGGTTGGTGCAATCATAGTCAACGCAAGTGTAGCGGATAACACCCAAGAAAGTCTTTTTTTCATGTTAATATCCCCCATGCTTGTTTATTATCGACTTCGAGAAAAGCGGCGTCTGATGTACCAAGATAATTATTATGGTCCAAGGAATAACGCTCAATAGAGTGCAACTGGTTGTCCCATTGTGAGCCAAACATGTAACTTCTTCCCGAGTAGGCTTCGGTTTGAACGCATGTAATATAACACTAGGCTTAAAAAACTGAGTAAAGCTTATAAACAACGTCAACAATGAGAGTACGCTCGCAAAAATAAGTAACTTTCCCTTTTTCTTTTGCTCCACTCCTTTTCTTTTATCAAAAGGTAAATTTCATAAACTTAAAAACAATTGGTACACAAAATTAAAAATAACCGATCGGTCAGATATATTTTACTCAAAACTAACCGATCGGTCAACAATTTTGTTTTATGCTATAATAACTGAAGAAAATGTGACATCCATTCTAGGAGGAACGGTAATGATAGATGGTAGAGAAAAAAAGGGGAACAAAACAAAAGAAGCTTTATTAAACGCTACAATCACTTTAATAGCAGAAAATGGGTTAGAAGCATTAAGTGCCAACAGCATAGCAAAGAAGGCAAATGTTAGTAAAGCAAGCGTGTTTCATCACTTTGGTTCTATGGAGACAATTCAACAAGAAGCTTTTATTTTTGCTGATGTGCTAATGAGTGAAGCGCTGGAACAAATTTATCAGGAAGCGAAGGAAACGGATTCTTTTGCGGATATTATGCTCAAATATTTTCTCTTCTTCATTGAAGAAAAAAATAATGACTACTTAAATTTAATTAATGTTCAAATGCAATTTGTAGTGAAGTCTTCATATGATACGGAGTTTGAAGAAATTGTCTTTGGTAAAGACAGCGAAAAATCACCGTTTGATTTCTTTGAGATTTTGGTGGGTGATTTTTATGGTGATACGCTAGACGCGAATGACTTGGAGTTAGTAAATGATTTATTATTGGTTCATATAAATGGATTCACAGCATTTTTAATCTCTAAGGCAGACAGGGAATGGCTTGTTTCAATATGGAAAGAAAATATTAAAATGATTGAAATCTATGTCCAATCATTAATTGAATCAAATTCATAATGCATCATCTAAAAAAAGTAAAATTCAACTTTGATATGTTAAAATTGTCCAAAAATATCCCTCGTCCTAAAGGCCAGAGCAAGTCGGGTCTCAAAGAATCGGAGGGATACTCTTGGAGAAGAACTTTTTTAAATCGAATTTTCTTCAGGTGCAGAATACGTGTCCTTAACAAATGGCTGATTAAATACATTTTTGAGAAAAAGTTTTCTTATGAATTCCACTTCGAATATCAGACTTAATCGGTACAGATGTTTGGTTTTTCATAGTCAGGTTCCATGATTACCCCTTTTCCAGAATATAATCATCATGCGTGCCAACAGCATTGTTCAATATCTGTAAAGGCTGCCCTTTCAGATAATGATTGAAGAAATCAAGCATAAACTCGTTGACTAGCCGATGCGTCCCGCGCGCGTCCGTTCCCTGTACCCATTCCAGAATTGGCGAAATCAAAAAGTTATCGGTGAAGCTCATATGAGAAGTGTCGTTCAGCTTCAGCCAATAGTTTCCGCCGGCCGTTACCGGTGCATACCGGGCATTGACCTCTTCATAGTATCGTTCAACTTCGCCGCGGGTCATGCCCAAGGCGGCGAGCTGATCGTCGCTTATGGCGCTGGGGCCCGCAACCGACTTGTCCGCACTGATCATCAGGAACGGCTTGCTTATGCCTGCCGTCGGAATGCGGCGTTCACCGTACAAGGCTCCGTCCATATTGATGCCTGCCCGAACCCGCGGATCACTCAACAGCATCTGAGCCGTAGTCGCCCCGCCGAACGAGTGTCCGAACATGCCAATCCGCTCCATGTCTATTCGTCCCGTAAACCGCCGATTCGGGTCAGCGGCAGCAAGCTGTTCAAGTTGATCCAGCACAAACCACACATCGTTCACCCAAACCTCATTCAGCTTGTCCATTTTTTCAAATGCCTCTTTTCCAAAGCCTGTGCCGTCCACGGGATGGAATAACGCAACCCGTCCATCCGGAAATATCGAAGCCATACTGCTGTAAGTATGATTGATTCCCGCCACAATGTAGCCATGGCTCACCAACTGCTCAACCTGGAACATATTCTGGCCCTCGAATCCGCCAGACCCGTGTGAAAAAATAATTACCGGATACGCCGCTTCCGCATCGGACAGCACCGCGTGTTCAATCGCATGCGTGCGGACTTGTCCAAGACTCGTCAAAAACAAGTGCGGCAGGCCTTGCGTCTGCTGAAATGCCTCGGTATAAACCTTGGAATCGGGCACATACGGCGCCCGGGCTCCCTTAGCGTCCTTGCTGGCCGGATACCAGATCCGTACATTCAGTTCCCGCTTGGCCCCGGCCGCCGTCAAAGCGGACGTTTCTTCGCGGGTGTTGTCAATCCAGTGATAAGCGACCGTGCCAATCCCATACGGGCCTGCCGGTTCATCGAATGTAAACACCGGGAACAGTAACGGCGCAGCAACGGTTACCGTCCCGTAGAAAAAGGCGGATAACAACGCTGCAATTCTGCGTACGCCGCGCCTGAGAATGCCCCCTTGCCCGGCTCGGGTGCGCCGCCGATGATCCAACACCAGTGCCAATAAAGGAGCCAGCGTTAATGCATATGCGGGGATCAGGGGCCAGCGCCATCCCTCAACCCAGCCCTCTACAACGAGAAGAACCGCCGAGACGGCCAACCCTCCCCACAATAACTGTCTCGGCCTTTGTTGCCTGACAACCAGCCACAGCAACATAACCACATTAAACGTCACCAGTACAACTTCCATGATCCTCATCTGATGATGACCTCCTCGAATACTGTCCGCCGAACAGGCAGTTCGGCATTAACTGGCGCAAGTCACCTTCCAGATTTTCTTGCAGCAGTACGTTCTTATCGGTTTCTGAAAAATAAAAAAGATAATCTGCGCCATGCAGAGTGACTCCCGCTTCATTCAATTTCCGGCGGAAAATCTCCTCAGACAGGTCTTGTCGTTGATAAAGGCCTACCTTATCGGCCAGCGCAGGCGTCAGGACCGCCATAACTCGGTCGTCGGTGGTTTCCAGCACCATGACCTGACTGTCTTCGTCCAGGTTTGGGTTGATGGCGACAGTAAAGACTTCATCGCTATAGAGGACGTCTCCCTTCAAAAATTGCGCCCGCCAAAAGTCAGTTATTGTTTGTGAAAAAAAGGCATATTTTTTACTCGACTTTGTTGATTTGTCATTATGTTCACTTCCTTATACAATTCTGATTGCTCCAATAGTATCAAAATAAATAACCTACACGAGAATAACGGACTCTATATTTTGCATCTCTCTAGCGATTATGTGTGTTTAGGAAGTTTCTTTAGAAATTGCTCGATTTCATCCATATAACCTGGTATCGTAATTTGTCTAGGCGCGAAGAGACTAATGAATACTGCCCGCAGATTCGAATTAACCGTTTCCTTGCTTAACATCCCATGATCGGCGTCAGGGAAGACTGCTACGGTCAGCAGCTCAGGTTTTACGATATCGCGATATACCCGTTCCGTATCCTTCACATCGACCTGCATATCTTCTTCCCCCAGGATCAATAGCACGGGTGAATTGAAATTACGAAGATCATCAGTGGCATCCGACAAGAAATTTTTGCTGACAAATATCCATTTGTCTTTCGACATTAAGCTATCTTTTCGAGCGATTTTTACATACTCTTCATAGGAAGCATGTTTTTCCAAAAGCTTGCGCACTTCCAGGTCATACGCCTCTTTATCTTGAATTTCCGCTTCAGAGACCCCATCTTTCTCCATTTCTTTGCGTGTATAGTATTGACCTTGACTCAACCAATTAATGGCAGGCGATAGAAGAATGCTAAATGCGAGCGGTTCCTTCTTGGCAAGCTTGGGAATAACCCAGCCCGCTTGGCTTGCTCCCCAAACTCCAATCTGTTTCTCGTCAATCATCGGCTGCTCTTTTGCCCATGCAATGGCTTGACTGGCTTCTTCCACACGATCATCTATACTCTGATGTAACCAGTTGCCTTCCGACCCGTTAATTCCTCTTTTGTTAAGGGACAAAGAGGCGTAACCAAGAGAAGCTAACCGTTCCCAAAGCGGCTTATATCCATCTTCGTGGGAGGCGTCAATGGGGCCATCCCCATGAATGAACAAAACTAATCCCAGCTTGTCCGTGTAGTTTTTAGGCAGCACGAAAGTACCGGTCAACTTGCCCTGGGGCGTCTGGATCTCAACAGCTTGCTCAACCATATCAAAACTGTTTTGTTTCAAAATATAAAGTCCTGCACCGCCAAATAACAGGACGATGATCATAATGGCAATCGTTATTTTCTTTTTCATCTTATTTCTCCTTGTGCAAAGTTTTCATTTGTTTCAATCTTAGGACCATATTGTGCCATTTCAATTCATTGAATAAGGAATGGCACATTATACTATTTTCTTGTGAACGAGTGCGGAATGATAACTGCTCGTTCAGATGTCTGGCACGCGGGTTTTTATCTGAGACATGCAACCTTAGTATATTCAGGCTTGGCTCTACTTGGACAAACTGCTGCGCTTACTGTATAGCAATTTCCCAACTCCCTTTCCCCGGCCAACCTGCGGATTGTACTTCATCTGCATAGGTTCAATGGTTATCGGCACTGCAGTCATGATTACTCCTTTCGATTTTTTCATCAAATTCTATCAAGGCCTGCAATTCATAGTGCAAATCGTTCTTGCTGAATAGGGATAAATAAGATCTTTCAATAAGGATCAGGGGCCCTGATAAGACATAAGAGTGCTCGATAGCATAGTCGTAAAAATGTTCAATCATATGATCCAATTCATCGTCTTCACGAATCAGTTTTTGAGTAGAAAGATACTTACCACCAGGCAATACAAGATCACCGGGCGCGTGCGTTTCCAGATATAAGGTAATTAAGCTCGTATCATCACAGATATAATGGATGTCCGATTCGAACAAGTTCGTGACGCGCTTTGCCTGTTCTGCCAACAGTTTGGCATTAAGCTTCGTGCTGGGGTCCATTTCCATCCAACGTGCCAAAAACGTGGTTTCTCTCCGCTTTATTTGGTAATGTTTGAACTGCGAGCTAAAGTTCTGTTGTTCCCGCAAAATTTTTTCGATGAATTGCTGAAGTTCCTTGAGTCGCTGCAGCTCCTCATCCACTTCCCGAAGAGAATGATGAAGAAGCTGTCGATATTGATCCGCAGAATAAGAAGTCATACAATCTTTAATGGAATGAACGGGCACTCCCAACTTGCGAAGCAGCAGAATATGTGACAGTTGGTAGATTTGATCCATGCTATACATTCTGTATTGGTTATTAGCTGTGTAGGCGGGTTGAAGAATTCCTTTCTCTTCAAAATAACGAATTTGATGAACCGACACGTTCATAAGCTTGGCTAATTCACTAATCGTAATCTCACTCTTCATGTGTTCGCTCCTAAGGATGAATTGTGGCTTGGAATATCTCAACAATACACCTTAGGTCAGACCTAAGGTCAAGTGTTTGCATAATAATTATTTATTAAATTAAATTAAATCACTTCATTCTCACGATAGGCAGATGCAATAAGTGAAGTCTCCATCTAGATACTGCAGTATGAAACATTGAGCGAATTTTATAAAAAGCATAGTTAAAACAATTTGAGTTTAGGAAAATTTATTGCGGATAACTGAGGAAATCGGCGGAGAAACGGCTTCCCGAAAAGAACAGTTGCTGTTGAACTACCACGGTAATAGAAGTGGTGGAACGTGGGGTGATTGTTACGCTGAAAGACTGTTGCCATATGATTAGCAGAATAAATCTCCATCTATGGAATTTTAATGATATGGAGTGTAGTGGGTTTCTGATGAGGAGCACATGTTTCCAGGATGCTGCGATACTTCACTTTTGCTTGTAGAAGCTTCTGTAAAAATGTACTCCTTTTCAAAATTAGATATGGTTTTCAACTTAAAACTATTATTCCCCTACTTCATCAATAATGCTTTCGATTATTTTCGACTCATTCTTATAAATCATAAACATGAAATATATCAAGCATGTTAACGAGAACAACAGTACTTGGCGCGAGGCTTCTTCTTCCATTACAACCGTTGCTTCCAGAGAAGAAGTATTCGGTTTAATAAGCGCAACCTTCTGACCATCCACTTTAACTTCAATCTCTTTATTCCAATTTTCTTCGATTCGTAGCTTCTTTCCGAGAGCCATGCCGTCCACACAGAAGTAAAGAAGGCTGTTGATCTTGTTATCCTTAAGAATATATTCCTCACCATTAATTAGAAATCTATAATCTGCAAAGATTAGACGCCCTTTTTTTATGCCTAGAACCGTTTGTTCTCCATTTCGCTCTAAGACGAAGGTTTTGCCATTCTCATTTTCTGAGTTGGATGCCTTCATGACTTTTGCGATGATACGATCCTCACTGTCTAGTACGTTGACGTTCTTTTTTTCATTGAAGAAAAGGACATCCTTAATTTTAAATGTTACCAAATAAAAACCCTCTTTCTAAGCTCAAGTTATATCCTCTGACCATTCATTTGGCAGCAATATACAATAGTTGATCCTAAGTATATGATCAGTTTTTGTCAAGATGATTTGTTTGTATTGTTCTGCATAATAAGCTGCCCATGTTTGATTAACTTTTGTAAACCACTGTTGCATCTCCTTCCCTCCATTTATTAGACAATCATCTAATCGGCTATGGATACAAGTTCTTGTCCTCCAATAAAAGAAAACAATCTATTCATCAGATAGTTTGCCTTTTCTTGACCGCTGTTACTTACCACGATGTTTGGCTTTAATCTTTTGAATGCGAAACTCACGCTTTCGTTCCTTGAACGCCTCACACTATGAAAGAACAATATCGCCCTTTCCGGTAACGGAAAGATTATTACAAGAAAGAAGACTGCCGGTAAATTTCGCCGACAGTCCTTCTCTTCCAAGTAGTATACTCCTCATCCTATTCGCTGGACAATTCCTTGAGCGATTTGATTTTACCATGGGGATGCTGTTCTTGCTTTCGTGACTTCCAGGCAGCTTCTTTCCTTCTCTTCTGATGAGCCATAACAGATATCCTCCTTTGGAAATTGAGATGTATACCACTTCCTTATATTGTCATTCTTCGGCTCTGTTCATTCATGAAATTACTTCGTTGGTTTTTTGGCAAAGCTGGGGGTAATCACTGTCCCTCTTTTACAGTTCCAAAGACGCTGAAGGTGCCGTTCGCTCCCCCTGCTTTGGACTCTTGAACCTGGTCACAGCGGGATGCACAGACACCATGCCACTCCGCTATTCCTATACCTTCAGTTTAATGACCGAACATCACATCAGCAAGAAGTTGCCTCAGCAATTTCAAGTTCAAATCTTCATTATTTTGGTTATCATCCTCATCATAAGCCATATCCCTTCCTTTGGTCTTCGAAAGCAAAAATATTGAATTTCATGAATCTAGGTTGGGATAGGTGTATTTTTAATGTCTACTAAATGGGGTCTTGACCAAAGTTCAGGCAACTGGCTTTTTGAAAGAGTATCTATATAAAAAGAGAACGCCCGGTTAGGGACGCTCTCTTGGATATTCAGGTCTATTGAAATTAAACTTTAGGGATAATCCCTAGTGTTCATATTTTTCCAGAATACTACGAACGTAATCTTGAAATTCTGTGCGTACTTCAAGCGGCTCAATCACTTCGCATTTATCTCCAAATGCAAGTAACTTGTCATATCCGAATGTATTCTTGATGATGGGATAAGTCGCCAGGCAGGTCTCTTCCCCCATATGAAGGATGTGTCCTTCCCCAAAACGTTCGATCACTTTATCTACGACTGAACGATGGATGCGAATCGTTACCTCAACCCATTCCTGATTCATCCATGCGGCTCCATCCATGGGTAACGGTGCAAAGTCTCTGGGCACAAAAACGTCCCGCGACACCTGCAGACTACTCATTCGCGCTAATTTGAATATGCGAAAATCCTCTCTATCGGCACAGTAACTTTGCAAGTACCAACTACTTTCTTTGAAGACAACCTGATACGGCTCAACCTTTCGGGAACTAATGCGTCCGTCCCGATCAACATAATCAAAGACCAAATATCGCTGTTCATTCATCGCGTTCTCAATAAAGCTAAGCAAATTTCGCAACGATTCATTCCCTTGATTTAACGATAAATCTACTGCAAACTTCCCTCCCGCAATGTCAGTACCACTCCCGCGATGGATGGCATGCAGTTTCTCCAAAACGAAAACAAGTTCCTTATGGTCAAATAACTGTCTATAGCTGTTCAAACTGGTCAACAAAGTCTGTATATCATGTTGTGTAAATAACAGCTTGTCGATTTTATAGGATTTCATCAATCCCACGCCGCCCATCGCTCCCTGATGCGTAAAAATAGGCAACCCGGCAAAGGTTAAAGTATCAATATCTCGATAGATGGTTCGTCTGCTCACTTCAAGACGTTCGGCCAATTCCCGTGCGCTTACCACCTCACGCTCCAATAAAATCATAATCAAAGCAATTAAGCGATCAATTTTCATACTCCACCTCCCATTCAAGTATGCCATACAGATGTCACAGTTGATAGATTATGCTTAATACGTATTCAACATTCACCGATTATTAGGAGGTATCACAAATGAACAATTTCAAGATTGAAAAGAAGCAAGCCTTTCGTATCATCGGTTTTAAAACCACTCTAGACGATGGGACAAGCATCCACTCTCCACAGTTTTCAAACCAAAAGACAACATTTTTCAAGAGTGTGATTGATAATGGACAAATCGCTAGCCTTCGTCCTTATGCGGAAAGCCCTTATGGTTACGCCACAGTAGCCAAGGAGAATGGAAATGTCAACTATTATGCGGGTGTTCAATCTTCCAAGCCTCTGCCTGAGCATGCTGATGAAGTCCATTTCCCGGAAAGTGAATATTTAATCTTATCCGGAAGCGGCGGATTATCGCGCTTGGCATTTGATAAGTTGGAAGATCAAGCATTTGGCTCACTTTTAAGCGATGAGTACGAATATGAATATTCTGGAGCACCGATCGCAGAAGTTTTGCTCAATGGAAATCCGATGGACGCTGAAGTTGAAGTGTGGGTGCCTGTGCAAAAACGGAATTTCAGATAAGACAGCACAACAGACTTATTGACTTGCAAAGAAGCAGTTGGCACTTATGCGGTCAAATTCATTTGGCCGCATTCTCTATATACTGAATCAGTTGCAAAAACTATTTACACTCGCCGTAAAAATAATATCTTAACCAGCGAACGGCGGTTAATCGTCCTCATAGGCCTGTCGCCTCTTCCAGGATCGCTGCAAGCCGCCCCCATTGCGATAACTGTGGCTGGACGGAAGTATCATTATCCCTCCGCATGGGTCATCGCCTAAATTCTTATCCTTTTCGGTAGAGGATATATGTTGTTGTCTTTGGGTTTAGACAAGAACATATATCCTTAAAACAAAAAATCGCGTAGCTACGCGATTCCTATGCATATATGTTGTTGTCCACTGACATTTGTCTTTGCTATAATACGACCCCCACACATTCCAAAGGAAGAAACAAAAATCCTCTTTTCCAAGGGGATTTTCTAATGCGCTCTTATTTTTTTCTATTTCCGCCAAAACGTTGAACAGTCTGCCTTATCCAAAATGTTAAACTCGATCATTTTCTCAAGTAATGTGAAATCAACTGGACTATCCCACTGGATACGTACCAATTGCTTGGTGTGATCATAGCCAGCCTGCACAATTTCATCAGAAAAATGATTAATCCCTGCCATTTCAGGGGCAACAGCCAAATGATGTTTGGCTACGCTAAAGCCAATAATAAATGTGCCATGATCGGTAAACATAGGCTGATTCCACGCAATTTTTGGCATTAAATTTGGAAATTTCTTAGTTACCCAAGCCAAAACTTCTTCCGTTCGGTCCCGATGTTGCGGGTTATCAATATTTGCTAAATATTCTGCAAAAACTTCCATGTTGTTCACTCCTAAAATGAAAATTATGTCATTCAGAGAAGTTAACTCTTCTCGTTGTGTAAGTACGGTATCTCACAATCTTGAATCTCATTTTATCATGAATATGAAGTTTAAAAATCCCTATGGTCAATATTCCCAAAATGATCTCTTCTCTATTCCTTTTGTTTAGCTTAACTCCAGTTTAATTCCCGCTTTTGTCTGCCAGGTACAAACCGTATTTCATGATTTTGTTGACTGTGACACAATTGTCATGCTTTAGCATAAGCCAATGAAAATACTAAAGGTCACAGTTAAGATCAAGCAAGCCAAACCATAATCGAAATAAACTTTATCAAAGGAATGTATGTTTTCTCCGTTGCTTTGTGGAATATGAATACCCTCTTTCTCCTTTAATAATCATGCGCACTTGGTATGATTTTTTTTGATTTAAGTACTTCTACATAAAAAAACGGTTGCTTCATAATAGAATATTGAGAGCAACCGCTTTTTACATTCATGTCTATTCATTTAATAACCGTTCGAGATCAAATTTTCTTGCTCACTTATTATATTTTTGAAGAAATCTCTTAACCTTCTCTCGAGCAAACTGAGTACTTAAACTACCTGGTTTTTCATCGAATACATGATCGGATGCAGGAAGAAGATAGAGTTCATGAGCTACTCCATTTTCAGCCATCTCCTTGTCCAAAATTGCAGCTTGTTCTTCAGGAACAATACGATCACTCGTTCCTAAAAATGTAATCGTTGGTGGTGTACCTTCCCGAATATAATAAATTGGAGAGAGCATTTTATAACGATCTGGGAATTGGGAAGGTGAACCTCCAATGTATTGCTCCATCACTCTTTGAACATAGTTTGGACTTGGGTTGTTAGAATAGAACTGTGTCATATCCGCCGGACCATACAGGTTAATCACAGCGTTTATAGGTACATCAGGAACATCCGTTGACGGTGGTAGTGCTACATTCCCCATACTATATGCAGCGAGCATAACTAGATTTCCTCCTGCGGAATCCCCCATTACATTTATTTTTCGAGTATCTATTTTGTAGGTATCCGCATTTTCCAGTACCCAGCCTAGTACTGATTTTACATCCCCTACTTCATCTTTCCATCCCGCTTGAGGAGGCATACGATATTGTACGTCAAAAACGGTATATCCCAGTTCATTTAGCCATTGATTCCAGTATGGATTGTTATTTTTATCCCCTTCTACCCATCCGCCTCCATGTACTTTCACAATGGCAGGTGTAAGAGCACCCTCTGTCTCTTGTTTGGCAAGCCAAACATCCAATTTCAACTCAATACCATTCGTAGTTTTTCCATATACTACATCCTGCATAGGGATTGATGATATATCGTTCTTTATGGCAAAATGAGACCCAATTGAAACGGAAACATTCTTGCTCTTCGAATAGCTCAGCATGCTTGTTATTGGATACACATTTAGAAAGAGGAGCAGAAACACGAGTGGTATCAAGATTGTCTGGGCGATTTTTGCTTTTTTCCAGAAAGCTAAAACTGCTAGAAATAATATGATCAATGTTAAGATTAATAGAAACATCGGATTTATCAATGCAAAAAATGCGAGCAGACTCGTGATATTAAAAAGATTACTTGGATAAAAGATATAGTATGCCATCATAATGATAACAGGAAGTGCGATCCCTGCTAGGACTATCAGTAGCCACTGAATGAAACCTTTAGGACGCCAGGATGCTTTTCGATTTTTCTGTTGAGTTTTCAATAGGTCTTCCATATTCGTTGCCATACCATTCACCTTCCTCTATCTGTGTGAGTATATATCATCATTTAACTCATTTGCTTCCTTTATCGAGAAATCAAATTGATATTCATTTTCTCTAGTTCCGCCTTAAACTTTGGCATTTGTTTCTCAAACGAATTTGTGTTGCCATCTGTTATATATGTTGGAGGAAAGGATTTTGTGATGTTTCCCATTACCGATGCTATTTCGACACTAGGGGATTCTTTCCAATTCCTGTTTTCAAAATAAGCCCACGCTGTTTGCTTAAACTATCTGTCTCATCAAATTCATTTAGATTTAATAGTCCACTAAAAGAGATAAAGCCTTTGATTTGATGGCTTTTCAAAATAGGTTGAATATTCAGTAATTCTTGTACCGATTGATTGATTTGTAAATTAATGAATTCTCCAGCAATTTGAGCCCCTGCTGAATCTCCCCCGATAAAAGCCTCTTGGAGGTCTATTGAATACTCTTCTGCCACCGAATCAATATAACTAACTAGTAAGTAAGAAACATAAGAATATCTTATTAATAGAACTGATCATCAATAACTCATCTTGTATAATTACCTTCCTCTAATTACATCATTATTTATTATATTATCGAAAATATGAATTAAAATCGTACATCTGGGCAATAGAAAACTGCACTTTTGGGCATACATTTTTAATGAGTTACTAAGCCCCTAAATCATAAACGGTGTGTTTCCTATTAGTTTAATTCCATGAGTATTTGTTTTGCATAAGAATCCCAGTCTGCTTTGTCTGTGTTTATCTCTACAGTGGGAATTAACGATTGTTTTCCATCAGTCCGTCCGAAAATAACCCGATTATCGCTACCATCCTTGGTATACTTGCATAAAGGCAGTTGTTGAAAATGGATGTCAAGTTCTTGTCATGAGTTAGGACAAGAACTTATGCACTAAAACAAAAAAAGCCGCATAAAATGCGGCTTTCAAAGTCTTATAAAATCCTACTTTCTTTTCCCATATAATGGTTTTCTGTCCTTTCCCAATTCACCTAATTTTCCAGGTAACTTTTTAATGCTGAACTTACCTAATTTAAATTTTGGTGTTCTTTTTTTCGACACTCTAGTATTTCTCGAGTTAGATGCACCTTGTGTACTATCTACAAGCTCTAATGTGTAGTTTTCGGAATTGCCGACAACGACGCTATCGAACCCTACTCTTCTACAGCCCGAGCAACTTTCTATCCAACACATTGTGAAAGCTGTGCTAGGAACATAAGTGTAAGCATAACCACTCCACTCATTACCGAAACTGTCATGTCCATAGACATAAAACGTTCGATTTGCAGCTGATCCAGTCACAACAAGCGCTCGCCTTCCAGGAGTTATACGGTACCAGCCGCTCTTAGCATAGGTGGTAGGGCTACAATCAGAATCATAGTACCCGACAGCAACATATATCGGGTTAGGCGTGCTATTTCGTACATAAAAACCCATTGTTATCACTCCATTCTTATAATAGATATCGATAATACATTATTAATCTATGTAAATTTTTCAAAAAAGTACTAGACATATAGACGATTAAAAAGTCCAAAAATAAGAGAAGACGGCTACCTAATAAAAGCAAGAGAAAGCCCGCCTGAAAATTCGGCGGGCGACTTCGCTATCTTCCAATCGTCGGTGAATTATCCTGTACAATGTGCTGAGCTTGGGAGTAAGTACCCTGCATTTTGCTAGCCATCATTTGGTTTTGAACTGCAAGGGCTTGGTTGCCCATCCGATCGTGCGCCTTCACCAAGGTATCCAAAGTATTCCCCAGGGAGGTTACACGGTTCCGAATGGCTTGGATATTCTCGGGCAGCATATTGCCGAAGCAGTGATTTCTTCTCAGCTAGGCGACAATGTTTGCGTATTATATTCTGGTCCTGGACAGTTTTGTAAGTCACAACGATTTTCAGGAACTGGAAGCTCTTAACATGGAGTAATTCAATTAGACTTAATTTGGTAGCAAACAAAGCACTGTCTGGAATAGTTGGCTGTATATTTTTTGTTATCCTTCTATCTACACACTTCCAGATAGTTTGCCTATTCTTAACCGTTGTTACTTACTACGATGTTTGGTCTTTAATCTTTTGGATGCGAAACTCACGCTTCCGTTTCTTGAACGCCTCACACTATGAAAGAACAATATCACCCTTTCCGGTAACGGAAAGATTATTACAAGAAAGAAGACTGCCGGTAAATTTCGCCGACAGTCCTTCTCTTCCAAGTAGTATACTCCTCATCCTATTCGCTGGACAATTCCTTGAGCGATTTGATTTTACCATGGGGATGCTGTTCTTGCTTTCGTGACTTCCAGGCAGCTTCTTTCCTTCTCTTCTGATGAGCCATAACAGATATCCTCCTTTGGAAATTGAGATGTATACCACTTCCTTATATTGTCATTCTTCGGCTCTGTTCATTCATGAAATTACTTCGTTGGTTTTTTGGCAAAGCTGAGGGTAATCACTGTCCCTCTTTTACAGTTCCAAAGACGCTGAAGGTGCCGTTCGCTCCCCTTGCTTTGGACTCTTGACCTGATATGTCGCAGCTAACAGCGGGATGTACAGAAACCATGCGTATTAGGATTTGAAAAATAAAGTCTTAGACTTCTGCTGTTGATTAAGCTAACGTTTCCCGTTAGCTTAACGGCATCCACGATTTGACGCCTACTTCAATAAAAAAGAGAACAGGCCACCCGTGGCAGTCTGCTCCCTGGTTATCTTTAACGCCCCTTACTTCGATATAAAAGGAGTAGTAGACCATCACTTCACTGAGACGTCCTTGATCTCAACGAGCAAACTGGTGAAGCTAGCGCTTTGACAATGTGGAAGGCCCTTCACTTGATGTTTCTGTTTACCACTATCTATTATTATAATGCATACAAACATTAAGCTGCATTCCGTTTGTATGCACGCGCCGCAAAGATATAAGCTACGAACATTATCCCGACGCACCACGTAAGAGCGACCCATATGTCATTGCCCACCGGCTGATCTGACAGCAGGGCGCGAATAGCTTCAACGATCGAGGTCACCGGCTGATTTTCGGCAAAGACACGAACAACTTTCGGCATCGAGTCGGTCGGCACAAACGCCGAGCTGATGAATGGCAGGAAGATTAACGGATAGGAAAAGGCGCTTGCACCTTCCATCGTTTTTGCGGACAGTCCGGCAATGGCCGCGACCCAAGTCAAAGCCAGTGTAAACAGCACGAGTATACCTGCTACGGCAAGCCAAGACACTACCCCTGCCGACGAGCGAAATCCCATAATGAGCGCTACGAGAATGATGACGATAATTGAAATGACGTTGGATACCACCGAGGTTAGCACATGCCCCCACAGCACAGTGGAACGCGCAATCGGCATGGAGTGGAACCGCTCAATGATGCCTCGTTGCTTATCCATAAACAGGCGGTAAGCCACGTAGGCCACCCCGCTAGCAATAGCCATAAGCAATATGCCAGGTAACAGGTAGTTCACATAGTTATCCGTACCGGTTTCGATTGCGCCGCCAAACACATAGACGAACAGCAGCATCATTGCAATCGGAGTGATACAGACCGTGAAGATGGTGTCCATACTGCGGAAAATATGGCGCATGGAACGTCCAAGCATAACGCTCATGTCGCTGAAAAAATGTTTTTTTGCCGCCTCCATTTACATGGCCTCCTTTTTACCGATGATTGCGAGGAATATTTCCTCCAATGTCGGCTGTTTTTCAACATACTCCCCTTTTACTTTGTTTTATCCGTAACCTTTTTCATGGCCTTGTTACCTTCTTGGTCAACAGATTCTTGATAGATGTCAGCGTAAGTTTTTGAATCTTTGATTAGATCGTCGCAGAAAGCCGCTACGTCACTGCCCGTCACTTCGAGCACGCCTTTCCCCAAGGCCGCGCCCTCTTCAAAAAGATCGATAATCCCTGAGAGCAGACCCGTCCCGTCGGTTAACTCAACAGGGCCGACTTTAAAGAGATATTTTTGAATCTCTTTATAAACAATCTGATAATCTTGCGGGAGCGCTTTGACACGCGCCACGTGCGCTCGCCACTCTTTTTTGCCTTCGATGATATCTCGTATTCTCATTTTATCCTCCTATTTACCTAATTTTTTAGCGATATTATTGTTGAGTTGCTCGCGCCACTTGTCGCGAAAAGACTTTGCCCCTTCTTCGCCAGCCAGCGCTGAACAGAAGCCTTTGATATCGTCACCCAAAGCCTCTTGGACACTCTGACCGTCCGCCGCCGTTTCTTCTAGCAGGCCAAGTACACCGTCAAGAATTGGCATGAGGTTGCGACCGGTGAAATCTGAGTGCGGCCAAAGATTGGCATTAATTTTTTCCCATGCCGCTTGATAATCAGCTGGCAGCTTTTTGACTCGCGATTCAAAAGTTTTGAATTCTTTAGTCATGTCGCTACCGGTGATTTTTTCCCAAAAATTCATTATTTTCTCTCCTTTAACTCGTTAATTTTTGATGATACGAACTCCCATTTTTCCCAGAACTTCCGCAGTTCCTCGCGCCCCGCGTCGTTGATCGCGAAAAACTTTCGCGGCGGTCCCATTTCGGAGGGCTTCTTGGTGATCTCCACCAACTTGTTTTTTTCAAGCCGGATCAGGATGGTGTACACCGTTCCCTCCACAACATCTGTGAAGCCGAGGGCGTTCAGCCGCCGCGTGATTTCGTAGCCGTAGGTTTCATTGCGGCTTATAATTTCAAGGACACAGCCCTCAAGCACGCCTTTGAGCATTTCCGTTAGGTTTTCCAGCACAATCACCCTTTACTATTCTGTATGACTGGTATGAAGTGATACTTACTACCGCTATAAAGTAACACGTAGTAGATGGTTTGTCAATAGCGTTTGCTCTGTCATGGATTTTACATTTTCAACTATCCTGCCCGTTACTTTAATTAACATCATAGAGAAGCTATCCTTGAGGTAGATCCACACTTTCTCGTTCCCGTTAGCACAATCTTCTTTTTCATAATTTTAGATCGCTTGCTGGAAAGGTCTCTCTAATAATGTTTAAAAACCGTCGCATGGTTATATCATCGAAAAGACGAATTCTTGAGGCTTGTAATTCTTTTCTGTACACCTGTTCTGTAAAAGTTCCTCTAAGTTTCATAACTTGTCCTACTTTCCTAAAAATGCCGACAATTATTAGTACATCACTTATTCATGACATTTCCACTCATGTACAATTTGCCGAGTCTAAAAATCCTTGGAATTTGGAGCCTGCTAGACCAGATGTAAGTTTTTGGAATACTGTACTCGCAGCTTGTAATCCGGAATAGTGAATACCTTCCATATTGCAAAAGTATTTGTATTTTATTCTTCAAAACCGGATTTTAGTTATGATGCCAAGACTGCACTCAATGTTTGCAATTCATGAATTTTTTATATTATTAATGTTATGATGGAACTTTCCTTAAAAGAGTTCCATCATCTTTTTATTTGAGTTAAGATTGAGGAATAATAAGGGGGGGTTATCTGGAAAGTGCAAATGTTTTTATTAATTTTAGACCAATATATATTTTGTTTATCATTATTCTAATTATCACATTAATGATCACTATACGAAAGACTGTAATGCTCCCCATTGGCAAGACACAAATTTCTGAGGAATAAGTTATGTCCTCCTTCTCATAATTTAGTGTTCTAGGACGCGATTAAGTTTAATAAAGGTATCCTAATAAATCTAGCTTGCCATTTTCCCATTTTATATTGCCCACTTCTTTAATCATAAGTTCATTAATTTTTTCATGTCCTATTCCGTAAGTTGTTTGATTTTCATCGTCTATTTTTAGCCATTTACTTTCATTATTTACAGACTTGAATCCTGCATTTAAGTACAATTTTTTGTTATCTGCAAACAAGAGTAAAAAATCAACTGACTTCCCTTCACAGAAATCATCTATTTGAGAGAGTAATAATGAACCTATTCCCTGTGAACGATTGATTTTTGATACACATAAGTCGATTATGCCAAGAACTCTTATTGGTTTCCCGTTTAAATTCATTACTCTATAATCCAAGCCCACTTGACCAACAAGTTGATTTTTATCATCAATTGCTATGAACCTAAAATGAGGTAACTGCTTAAAGTAAATCCTATCTTTTGGATATTCATCTGTAAAACACTCTACTAATAATTGCTGTAACTTAGTTCTCAATTGATCATTAATTCCATATTCAAAGATTTTTTCAATTTTCAATTCATTTTCTCCTTATCAGTATGTCTTAGGAATTAACACACATATTATATTTTTTTCTTGAATAAACCTGCCTGATAGTTCTATCCCACGTTTTCATCTCTACAATCAAGACATTAATTTCTCTAATATCACCAATTAAAGGAGGGATTTATTTTGCTGTTATAAGTGATTGATTATTTTTCTAAAACTATAGTAAAATTGCCTCCAATTTGCAATAGGATCTAGTATTCGTTATGAAAGCAAACTTGACTTGATCAATCAAAAACAATTAAAACAAAAGATCTGCGAATTTCGTAGCTTTTTACCTTCCGCCACGGTCGATCGTCTACAAAAAAGCGACTGTCAGTCTCAATAGTCTCTTTAAAGTCGCCCAGTTACAGCTTATTATTGCAGTTCAAAGGATGACTCCTCATAGCTATAAGCTTTCCTAAACCCCCAGTCGAACTGGGGGGGCGTGTACGAAAAAACTCCGTCCCAGATGGGACGGAGTTTTTATGACTACTAACTTAGAGCCCCGTAGAAAACCCGGCCTTCCGGTATGTATCGCATCCAGTTCCGTAGCTTCTCTCAGGGGCTTTTTTCACCCTTCGAGCAGTGTAATCAGCTTTTGCAGGAGAACAGGCTCTTCATCTCGGAATTGGTCGAACCGGAGCCTCAGCCGTTCAAACACTTCTTTATCTTCGCGGATTTCATGACGAATGTACTGATCCCTCAGCTTCATCGCCCTTTTGGTCACATCCTTGTAGCCTTCCACAAGCTCTTCGTCGTACGGGATTATCCCCTCATCCACCAGATATCCGATCCGCTCGCTCATCATTTTTTTATGCTCCCAGAGCACATGAAGGTGCCTCACATCGTTACGGTCACCGAGCCGGGAATCGTTGCTCTCTACGGCATCAAAGTACATTCGCAAATAGTCGTATACCTTAATTCCGAAAGCTTCCTTGTCGTCAGGATTGTAATTGATCCGGTTTAAATGGGTCTCTCCTTTTAGGTAATCGCGCAGCTGGTCGATCGCGGCTGTTTTATCGAAAGGATAAGGAGAATGTGGTTCGTATTTGTAAAAATACGTATGATGATCGGCCGTGAGGTTCTCATTCAAAAGCTGTCTCATGGACTGTACGGCATCCTGAAACTCCCGGAACGAGATCTGCAAATTGCGGTATACTCCCGTATGGTCGAACATGGAAGCATAGAAGACACTTTTGTCCCAGTCGAAACCGTATAGAAAAAGATGATGAGGGAATGGCTCTTTCTGATAGGAGGCTGCCGGTGATAGTCTGGCTTCGTCCAAAAACACGACGCAATAGTAGCCGTTGCGAATCTGATCCGCGAAAAATTTAGGCCAGGCGTCGTGCGCCAAACTTTCCAGAATCGTATAATTGACGGAGCAGGTAAGAAGAAACGGGTTATTGAAATTCAGCTCGTTGGGTTTGCCACGAAAAAAATCGACATAGTACTGCCTGCCGTCCTCCAGAAATTTTTTGTTGCAGTGCAGCTGGATAAAGTTGCTGTAATACCAAGGAATCGTTTCTTCGTGGGCGCTGGTGATCGAAAGCGTGTAAGCCCACCGCAAAAATCCTTTAAGTGGCGGATTCAACACCGGAAGCTGAACAGCGTTCATCTATTCTCCCCCTTCTTACGAGTGATCCGGAAGCGTGACCGGCAGTGTTCCTGCAGGCACCTAACATGCCCATCAGAACACGGGACAGGCCTGCAGGGTATGCGGAATGCTCGTAACAGGCCAGAAAGTTCGATCCGATCCGGATCCTGAAATACGTAATTTAACAAGGTGCGGCCTTGGGTTGTCGCAATGTCCGGCATGCGTTAGCACTTCCTTTTCTAAGTGTAGGATAGAAAGGCCGTCTCAACTGCTCGCGCTGCTGTATCCCTTCACGGCCTGTTTCCAGAGCAGCCGTACGGCCACGAAGAGCAGAAGCGAACCGGCCATCGCCAGTCCCGCATGGAGCCAGTTGAGCTGCCCAAGCAGAAACATCGGTCCGTAATTGGTAATAAGGAACAGTGGAATGACGAAGGTCCCGATCCGGCGGACCCAGGCCGGGTAAATAGCCATGGGAAAATTGTTGGCGTCCCAGACGGAATGGGCGATCTCCGACACGGAGCCCGTCTGAACGAACCAGAATGAAAGCAGCGCCGGGATAATCATCAGGCAGTACGTGATAACAACGGAGACGAGCAGCAGCAGGACAAACCCCGCGAGTTGCAGGAACGTCAGCGGAATATCCATGGCATGCCAGCCGATACCGACCATAACGAACCCGACCAGAATATCGGGGATAGGCAGCGCCAGATCGACGTAACGCAAGGAAGCCATGAACTGGAGGGAAACCGGCTTCGTCAGCATTAAATCAAGTGATCCGTCTTTGATATACTCGGGAATTTTCGTGAAATTTGTAAAAAATAGGCCGACATAAATTCCGGTCACCACGGTGTGCATGCCTATAAATAGAAGCAGCCCTTCAGGTGGTATGCCGTCTACGTGAAGGTCGGTGCGGAACACGACGAGCACATATAACAGCTTGGCAAGCAGATAGACGGATTCGACCAGCAGGCTCATCATAAAGTTACCCCGGAATTCCATCTGGGCGATGAGGCAGTTTTTAATGAACATGCCGTACAGGAGCGCGTATTTTCTCATGATTTTAAACATATGGAATGTCCGCTACCCCCCAACCGCCGAATATTTCTTCAAGGAAACGCGCCACGTCAGGCGGGATAGCCAGAAGAACAGCAGAATCCATCCGCACTGGATGAGCAGCCCCTGGTACATAGCCGCCGCTTCCGTTTTGCCGCTGAGGACATTGACCGGAAAATAAATGGTATACGGGAACGGCGTATATTGGAGCGCCTTCACAACCGACTCCCCAAAAATCTCCAACGGAAACATGCCTCCGCTCAAAATATTGACGAGCAGACTTGTAATTACGAAAAAATACGAGATTTCATGCAGATAAAAAGCGCTGGCGCAAATGCAGTAGGCGATCAGGAAATTGAGCAAAAGCGCCCCCCACAGCGTGACGGCGAACAAGATCAGCCGTACGGCCTGGAGCTCGAGCACGCCCCCGGTAGATGCGAACCAGATAATCCCGACGAGCATCAAGGCCGTAATGCCGTAATAGATCGCCTTCTGGCCGAAAAAGGACACCAGCCGGTAACCGAAATAGCTCACAGGTTTGATCAAATACTTGTTAAGGCCGCCGTTTTTGATATCGTCGGCAATCTGGTGCTCGAACTGGGTAGCGATCAGCTTGGACACCAATCCCGCCAAGATCGTATACAATATAATTTGACCGTACGAATACGAGAACAGCGCCGTTTGACCGGAATGCTGGTACACCGCAGTCCAGATGAAATACTGGACAAGAATCGGAAAAGCGGCACCGAGAAGACCGAGAAAGAAGTGAAACCGGTATTCCATCGAATGCTGGACGCCCATCGAAAAAACAGCCATGTACAATCTGCGTCTGTTCATCCGACGGATTCCTTGCGGTAGAGCATCGAAATGCTTTCCTCGATCGGCACGTCCTCGATCGTCCAGTCAACGATCGGAAACGAATCGAGCACGGCGCGCGACACTTCCTTCAAGCGGTGCTTAGGCAGCTCCAGAACAGCGTTGTAGCCGTCTCCGCTGACGATTTTCCCGAATTTGGCCAACCGCTGCTCGGCAACGGGTTCGGAGAACTGCAATCTTATAATTTTGTGCTCGCCAAAAAGATCGTTGATTTTGTGAAGATCCCCGTCATACAGAAGACTTCCTTCGTTAATGATGATCGTCCGCTTGCACAGGTCTTCCACATCCTTCATGTAGTGGCTCGTAAGCAGGATCGTCGCGCCGAACTGCTCATTGTAATATTTCAGAAACTCCCTGACCTTCTTCTGGGAGGGGAAATCGAGGCCGATCGTCGGTTCGTCGAGATAAAGCAGCCGGGGCCGGTGGATTAGAGCAGCGATCAGCTCCATTTTCATTCGTTCGCCTAGGGACAGCCGACGCACCTGCACGTCCAGAAGCTCCTGCACATCGAGCATTTCCGATAGTTCGGCAAGACTCCGGCGGTAGAGATCATCGTCCACGTCATAAATACATTTGTTCAAATAAATCGACTCGCTTGCAGGAAGATCCCACCAAAGCTGGTTTTTCTGGCCCATCACAATGGAGAAAAGCCGTTTGAACTCGTTCTTTCGCTCCCACGGCACATAGCCGAGTACATTGGCCTCCCCGCTTGTGGGATAAAGAATGCCCGATAACATTTTGAGCGTTGTGGTTTTCCCCGCCCCATTGGGACCGAGAAATCCGACGCACTCGCCGGGGCCGATGTCGAAGGAAACGGATTTAACCGCTTCCTTCACCAGCGACTTGCGGGCAAATAAATTTTTCAGTGAATTTTTAAGCCCGGCTTCTTTCCGGTAATACACGAATGATTTGTGCAGTTCCTGCACACGGATGAAGTCCATTCCTGCCCCTCCTGAACAATTGCCTGTTTTGCCTGATTGGGCGGCATAAAGTCTAAACGCTTAAATTCCATTGTTATAAAGAAGCACGCATTTGGAGCAAATCGGCATCAGACCGCAGGCCAGAACCTCGCGCTGTTTCCGGAGATCGTCACCGTGGAAAATATCCGCCACGCTTTCTTCGTACAAATTGCCGACACTGAATTCCGGGAAAAATTTGCACGGATTCACTTTGCCGTCTGGCATGATGTCCATGCGGTTCGAGATCGAAAAGCACTTCGTCCGGTTCATGGCCGGTTTCTCGCTGCCCCGGATAAACCCTTCCACCTCTTCGGGCTCCAGTGCGGGCTGATAGCGGATGCGTACATTCCACACCCGAGAGTTGACTCGTTTAAGCTCTTCGATCAGTGTATCGAAATTGTCCGGCGAGATGTGGAACGTAAAGGAGTGCCAGCTGTTCTTGTGGTCGTCCGCAAAGCGGGAGGTAAGGTGCGGGAAATGGGCATCGAAGTAGCTGTCCATTTTTTCCGCCGTATCGGAAGGGATGTACCAAGGGAAGCAGAAGTAAACGGAATCAACGCCCATTTCTTCGAAAAATTCCATAAAGCTGTAAAGCTGGCCGACCATCTGGTCGTTTACGGTCAGAGCTACGGACACTTTGCCTTTGTACAGGCCCTGCTTTTGCAGATCCAGCAGCAACTGTATGGCATGAATCACTTTCTTGAAGGTGCCTTTGCCCCGGATCGCGTCGTTCTCTTTCTCGAAGCCTTCCAGGCTGACCAGCATGACCAGATTTTCCGACATCTTCAGAATAGAATCCAGCTTCTTTTCGATGAGAATCGCGTTCGTACAAATGGTTGTGTACCGGTCTTCTTTGGCCAGCAGCTCCGCCAGTTCATCGAACTTGGAGTAGAACAGCGGCTCCCCGCCCCACAGGAATACGCGCGATTTGCGTTCTCTTGTTTCGGCTAGCAGCTTCTCCACGACAGGAATCTCAATTTCGTCGTTCTTCACTTCTTTGGCAAAGCCGTGATGAAAGCCGTCCGGATTCCATTCGAAGCAGTGCTTGCAGCGCAGATTGCAGCCGTTATTGAGCTTGATCCCGATCTCATAAGGCACGGGGGCCGCATAAGTCGGATCCTCACGGAGCTTTCTTCCCGTTTCCGCTAGCGGAACCAGAGTTCTTTTCATATTACGGAATGTCAGTTTGTCAAACGTAACTGCTGTTTTCGGCTGCATACGTATTCCTCCCAAAATGGTTGATTTTTGATCGCTGCTCCAGCAAACGTCTGCAGATCTCCTCTAGCACAGGTTCCGAAAAACCCTGGGCTTTCCACTCCTCAAACCGAATACCGAAACCGCAGGATTCCCAGTAGGTTGAATTATGAAGCTCATGGTCGCCGAACGGTTCCAGCATGACAAAAGGGGTTCCGAACGACAGCGAGTCGTTCAGGGTCGCTCCCCCCGGCTTGCTGATGATCGCTGCGCAATTGCGCAGCAGGTCCGTGTAAGCAGAGTACTCCCCGAGCGGGAACTCTCGGAGAACGCCGTCTTCACGGACATAACGGACCATCGGCGGAAACGTGTGCCGCCCCTGCGCGTCCCGGCTCCACGGATCCCAGGAGGCCTCCGTTCCGAAGTAGCGCGTAACCCCGTCGTCCTCCTCCACTTCGGAGGGATCGTAGACGATCACATCAAGGCTGTGGCCGAGCTCACGAAGCTCTGAGATCGTCCCGGCATAAGTCCCGATCCCCCAGCCGCCGCCATGAATCAGAATGCGTCTGGCGCGCTGCCCGTAAAGCAGTGGCTCCACTTCGTCCGAAGCGATGTAGCCGTCCGGGGACAGCTCCGAAGGGTTGTAGAGCCAGACGTTGTTGTAGCCGGGGTACAACTGCTTGTGTACCTTGAACGACGGTGTATCCCACGCATCCAACCGGATCAGCCGGATGTCCAAGGGGCTGCCGGCAGCTGCCTTGTAGCGCTCCAGGATCGGTAGCCAGAAGCCGGTAAACACTGCAAAGCAGGATACACCGGCCTGTTTCCAGCCGTCCAGCAGCCTCTGGACCGATTCCTCGTCCAGGGAAGAGTCAACAGGCTTGGCCAGCTTATGCCCCATACGGGCAACGGAAAAATCCGCATGGAATGCTTTTTTGGTGGACCGGATCTTATGCCGGACTTCCTCGTGATACAAGTTCTCCAGAACGTGAACGTCCGTTTCGACTCCTATGCCTTGCAGGTACGTGTGCAGATGCATAGCCGGAATGTATGCGCCGAGCGAATTACCCGACGCCAGCAAGGTAACCGAAGATGAATTCATGCGCAGCCCCCTTGTTCCAGATTTAGTTGTACACTTTAACGGACAAGTCGGCGAGTACCTGCCGCAGGCTTTCGACCAGTTCGCTGCGGTGTCCGTCGTCACGGCCCACCACCGATACATACAGCCGTCCCTTCGGCATGCCCCGTTTATTCTGCGTTCCCTCGGCGATACGGCGAGAGGTCAGAATCTCGTTCACCATTACGGTATTAGATGAGAGAGGAACGATCCCGTACCCCCCGGGGGCTGTTAACAGAAGACCGGATACGCGCAGAGCGTGCAGCAGCCTCCCGATCGCGAAGCCTTCCGGAAGACCGAGGGACAAGAACGTAAGCCAGCCGGCAAGGCCGTACGTTTCCCAGCATTTATCGAGATAAGCGTTAATGAGGCCCATGGACTTGCGGGCGTTAATCTCCACAATGGATACGACTTCCCCGTCCTCCAGTATCATGGAGTCGAAGCAGACGAAGCCGTGATAGCCGTCATCCGCCAGAAGCCGGAGCGCTTTCTCCATCACGCTGAAATAGCTGGCGTTCTCCAGCTGGCGGATAAAAGCTTCATCCGCTTTGATAGACCCGCCGTAATTTTGCTGGTGATTAATCATCCGCTGAACCGAGATGAACTCCATCTCTCCATTCTCCCCGATGAACCAGTGAGAACTGAAGTCGGTATCTTTCAGCAGCAGGGGCTCCAGCAGGAATTGAGAGCGCAATCCGCTTCCCTCCTGTTTATGCAGGTGCTCCGCTATCCTTCGATGCATGGCTTCGCTATCGATGAGCAGATTGCCCTTGCCCGAAACGCCGAAGGGATCTTTCAACAGATACGGCCCCCGCTTCAGAAGCGCATTTCCGGCTGCTTCCATTTCCGCTGCGCTGTTCGTCTCAGTGCCGTAGCACTTCTCACCGATTCTAGCCAGGAGCCGGTTGGAGTACATCTTGGAGTTAACACGCACAACCGTCTCAAGGTCCGGCAAAGGACCAAACGGTCCGGCGGCATGTAGGTAATCTTCCGTATCTGCCGTAATGGCGTACGGAGACAGATTTTTTACGGCGCAGGTGAACATCGCTTCATCCTTTGATTGTGTTTGCCGTAAATCTCCGGCGGCATTCATGGGAGAGATAGATTCCGGCAAGACCGCACCCTCACGATAACCGGAACCGGCCGCCTGCAGCATCCTGTTTGCCGGTATATGACATTGGGCTTGATCGGCCGCAAGCCTGAACATGCACCGCTTAAAAACGTCCGGTTCGGGCAGGGGCTCTTTCTCATCGTTCAAATCATAGTGATAAAGGTTTCGGAAAGAAAAGCCCAAACCGTTCAGGTATTCGTACAGCGCTGGATCGATTTTGCAGCGGCTGTAGAGGATATCCTCCGGCCCGCAAAATGGAAAAAGTAGCTCGTCCATACACAGGACAATCGATTCTCGGTCCTTATCGGGCATAGCGGGTAACCGCGTGAGATCCGGATCCCTCCAACGCGTTTCGGGATCGAAGGTACCCATAACGATTTTCGGAATCACGCCGGCTTCATTGCTTGACATCTTCGTACAATGGCTGCTCCTGCGGCTGGCAGCTTTTCATAAAAGTGATGAATGCGTCGATCGATTGGAGATGTTCGTAATCGAATTGGTCATAGTCAATGACCACGTTCAACTGATCCTCGACTTTGAGCATAAACTGGATCATTTGTAGAGAATCGAGGCCTATATCGTTGTTCAGATCCGTTTCGGGGGACAGGGATTGGCGGAGTTCCGGTTGGTCTTCTTTGATAGAGCACAAAATGTCTACGATTTTATCGTACATGACTACACTCCTTTAAAGGGTTAATATGCGAGGTACAACCGAATCCTTACGTTTACAAATTCCATTCAAATAAAACTGGTTTTCTGTCCTCCCTCCCTCTTCCATAGTTACAATTATTATCTTCTTATTGCTAAAAACTGTCAATGATAAATACAGTATGATGCTGCACTTGAAACAACTTCTGCCGAAAAGCCTATCGGTTGATGATACGGTGCTGATGCTGTAACATTAGACAATTATCTAATCGGTTATGAATATAAGTTCTTGTCCATTTCGGCTAACGATGTAAGTTCTTGTCCTTAGCTCGGGATAAGAACTTACATCGTTAAAACAAAAAAAGCCGTTTCAGCGACTTCTTATGCGTATATGTTTTTGTCCTCCGACAGATCCCAGCTTCAAGTCCGCTGAATTAAGTAATTGACTGATCCCAAAAAAAACCAGCGGTATTCATGGACTGATTAGTGGTAAGGTTCACCCGCGTCTTGGCTTTATTCTTTGATTATTGGTAATCAATGATCAGAAGCACAATGCGGACCGCAACGGCTTCCCAATTACCGTGGAACTAATGTTCCCCGTTAGTTGATCTTTGAGAGATGCTCAACGTATTCATCCTTGGTTAGTCCAAACAAGATGGAATCATAATATCGTCCATTAGTATAGAAGACCTGGCGACGAACACCCTCTTGAACGCAGCCAATTTTCCTCATCATTGCAGCGGAGGGTTCGTTTCCTTCAAGTACGTAATTATTGAACTTATTTAGTCGACGCTCGAAGAAATCGTACTTTAAAAGTATGTTTACGGCCCTTGTGCCGTAACCCTTGCCTCGGTGGTCTCTGTCGATTTGAATACCGATGCTAAACATACCGTTTCTTTCGTCGATGCTGTTTAGGTTGATCCCGCCGACATTTTCACCGTTCAAGTTTTCGATAGTAAACATAAGACGATTCGATGAGAAGTCAGTAAATGTTTCAGCAAATGATTTTGCCTCTGTAATTGTAGGTGGCAATTCAACAGCACACTCTAAAAGGCGACGTGCAGGAGTATCAAAGCGGTTGATATAGTGATTTTCCCAATCTTCTGGTTGTATTGCACGTAATCTTATTTCTAGATCCTGCCAAAAGTAATTGCTGTAATCTATATCTCGCATATGTGCCTCCAACAATTTTATTTATTCAAAACAAATTTAAGAAAATCTCTTTATTCCTAATTACAATTCATACTCCATAACCATAATGAATAAACTCGCTGTCTTTTATATGAGGATAAAGCATTTTTTCGGTTAATCGTTTCGACAATAATCGGTTTCCCATCAATGCATTCCAGAATTTCACTAAATCATATACCGTAGTATACGCCTAGGCACTAAGATAACGAGAGATGATAGTTGAATAAATAGAAAAAAAACAGACCCAAGACTATATTTGATATTACCCCCTTTAAGTAGACAGTGTGAAGAATGCATACTACAGATTCTAGCCGAAAAAGCCCTAGCCTTTAGGCATGGGATGAAACGTCTTAGGGCAAGGGCTGTCATTAGACAGCTTCATTGTCCTACGCTGCCAGTTAGGGTATAGTGAACGTATGCTCGCTCTTTGAAAATAGTATACATAGGGGGTTCGCTCTCGAATGGCCATCCACAACTTCATAATATACGATTGATCCGAAGCAACCTGCTCTCCCCAAGATCCGCCTTCGTAGTCATAAACCCTGCTCAAATGCTCACCATCCAGCTCCGTATCTACATGGGTCTTACCTAATCGGTGCTTCACGGATGAATTCAGTTCGCCGTTTAACCTTAGGACGGGATCTTCGACGATCAGTTCCTCAAGCGTGTTTGGATTCATTATGTTCAATCATCTTCTCACCCCTTCCTCCGATACTTCAAGATCCTCTATCATGTAAAAATGCCTTAGTTATGTATAAGACATAACAGTATTCTTGAATAATTTGGTGATATAGTTGATGTATAGTGCATTTTTAAACAATGAAGGGGAGCTTTCAAACATGACAAAAGAAGTAAAACGGCAGTTGGATGATGGTCCTAAAATTCGAAAAGAAAAAGAAATTGTTTCAAAAATGATTCGTATCTATTGTAAGAAAAAACATCATCAAAAAGTGTTCTGCGAGGAATGCCAGGATTTAAATGATTATGCTATTAAACGACTATCTCTCTGCAAATTCGGTGAAAAGAAAACCGCTTGTGCTAATTGCCCTATCCATTGTTACAAACAGGATTATCGTCAAAAAATTAAGGATGTTATGCGTTTCTCAGGTCCATGGATGCTGCTATATCACCCAATTGAGTCCATTAAGCACATCCCAATACCAGCTAAACTAAGAAAATAACTATTTAAATATTATGAAATTTTAGTCACCCGGGTACAGTTCATGGATTTTGGAGACCAGGTCTTCTGAATTAGTACGAAACACTTGGTTCGAATCCGTCCAGACCGATTTCAGAAAATACGAGGCATGAAAGCGCCATCCCAGATGATCCGGATTAAATTCCATTTGAATTTCGCGCCCCGGCTTTCCTAGATACACCTTAGAACCTAGCTTGCGCCAGCTGCCAATTTGGGTAATCCTGTCCGGATTCTGACCAGTGATATATGTAAATCTGTCATTGTATGGAATATCCTTCAAATAAAACTTTGGACATCCCACAGCAAATACCTGAGCTCGTTGAAAGCCGTACTTCTCCTCCAAATAAAGTCCTGCGCGATAGGCGATAACGCCTCCGGCGCTGTGCCCGATAAGGATTAGGTGATCCGCATCTACTGCATGCTCGCGGATGATTTGCGATGCGATAGTAACCCGCCGGGACTGGTTACGGGCCAGGTCATACCCGACTTGAGTAAGTTGCCGGGCCAGCAAACCGATTAAAGAGGAAACCGTCGTGCCGTTTGCCACCCCATAGGGAAAAATCATAACTATTTTGACATTTTGATATTTTTGGGCAATCTCACTGGCAGCGGCCTCAAAATTATTCCGATACGTCAATACCCCTGCAAAAAAGAAAACGGCCGTGCGGCATTTTATTGTACATGTGCTATTGGAGGATACAAAGATCTCTATCATGACTCACAGCCCCACTCCTTGTTCTGCTTCCTTGCTCTTGTAGAGTATGAGGAAAGACATACGCCTTAATATATCTCTCTAAATTAGTTCCCATTTCTATCTTCGATCATTTATGCAAAAAACCTCTTAATACGTTACGATCAGTATTTCTCCTTTCAAACCAACAGCACTACGCCATACAGTGAAAAATAAATTAAAAAAATGATTTCCTTCTATAAAGATGACATATAGCTGTCATATTTTAACCTGTAAAATTATATCTAGAATCAATAAACAAGGAAGGAAGCTAAAAACATGAAAAAAGAAGTACTTGTGTTTATTTCAGAAAATTTTGCGGACTGGGAAAGTGCGTATATTTGTGCAGAGCTGAATAAACCAGAAACAAGATTCATCATGAAAACGTTAGCAGTTAAGAAAAACCCAATAAAATCAATGGGTGGTTTCACGGTTATTCCAGACTACTCAATTGCTGAAATTCCAACACATTTTCATATGCTTATCTTAGTAGGTGGAACTTCGTGGATGAAGCGTGAGAATGATGATTTGAAGCAAGTAGTTGATTTGTGTGTGGAAAAAGGAATTCCGGTTGCGGCGATATGTGATGCAAGTACGTTTTTGGCGGATAAAGGATATTTAGATGATATCGAGCATACAGGCAATTCACTCCCCTATTTAGAGGAGTATGCACCAGGCTATAAAGGCTCGGATCGCTTTATTGAAAAACAAGTGGTTTCAAAAGAAGGGGTCATTACGGCAAACGGAACATCAGCGGTTGAATTTGCTAGAGAAATTCTTAAATATTTGCAGGTAATGCAAGAAAACGAATTAGAAGAATGGTATCACATGTTTAAAGTCGGCTTTTACAAATAAAGGTCGACAGTTACCAGTAAATAAAAATGGCTCATGATTGATTCGTGGGAATTTCCACCATTTATAAATAAAACACGCGCCATTTCCATCACTCCTTAAGTATACGGTTGACTTACATTGTGCCAGAGTAAGGGCAACCCCATACCATCGCTCGAATCAAATCATGAAATCAAGTTTATCATAGTATACAAATAGTACAAAGATTTTTTGTGTAACCCCGAATATCTCTTCACTATCGATGTAATTAGTGCAAATCCTTTGTGTAAGAGAAAGCAAAAAAACATCTCCCCAAATGAATGGGGAGATGTTCAGATATGATTAGTGAGTAATGGATGATTTCGGATATAACGTTGTTCCCCAAATCGAAACGTTAATATTGTTAGTTAACGGAACGTTATATTCATCAATAACTGTTCTCCACCATTCCCAGGCAAGACCTGTGCATTCTCTTGCAAAAATTCTTATGTTCTTGGCATTAGGTGGAAGTGGAATCTCTGTCGAGAAATGCGCTGTTTTATCGCGCCAATTTCCATCCCAAGTCTTATGAGTAATGATTTCTTGTCCATCTGCATCAAATGTAAATTCGTCCCAAGATACTTCGAACTGAGCTACATATGCACCACTGTGATCAAGGGTTATTTTACCCTTCGTATATTCTGTCGTTTTCGTCTCGATATATTCTGTATTGTTGTGAACCGCAGCAATAGAATTGTCTTTCAAGAAGACACTCGTATACGAAATCGGGTAACCCGGGTTCTTGCTGCTGAATTGAGCATTGTCTTTGATTACACTTTGGATGACATTGAAGTCTTTCGAGACGATCTGGTTATGTGTTTGTGCGTCGCCGCCCAATACAACAGCAGTAAACGAACTGTTTTCATAAATATCTTTGTACTGTCCGCTCGTTTGTACGCTAGGGTTATTGAGCAATAATTTAAATGCCGTTTGAACGTCATTGCTCTTAGAGGTCGTCTCCAACTTTACGTAAATGGTTCTGCCATAAGCTACGTTAGATACCATCAGCGGCGGAGTCTCATTGCTTACCCCTTTGCGGGCTAACTCAGCAAACGTCACACTGTCATCAAACAAGTCCGACGGATTGTTAGGAAGCGCTGCACTTACGGTATAAAAGATTTGCTTATAAGCAGCGACCATCACTTTTTTCTCGCCGTTGGCAACCGCGTTAAAGTCGATTCCCAGCGTACCGTTAAGCACTTGTGCGTTCACATTCAATGCGCTGGAAATTTGATTTTGGCTGTAAACCATAGATTCAACGTACTGCAATCTCGCTGGCAGTGTATGCGTGCCGGAATACTTCTCGCCCCAAGTCGATACAAGCTGATCTACGGCACTAGAAACATTTCCGTAATTTGGATTTTGAACGGTAATTGTATTCTCATTCTTCAACCCAGGCAGATCAATGCTAATATCTAACAGTTTTCTTGCCGCCATAACCAAATTAGGCTGATTATCTGCAAAATCCTGATTTGCAAGCTGTATTGCGCCTGGATAAGTGCGATTCGTGATTGAATCAATGATTGAAATATCTACGGGTGACGTTGTGAGTGATTTTTTGTCCCGTTCAACTACGATAAATTTACCATTGGACTGAATGCCTTCTTTGGGAACAAAACTACTGATTTGATCCCCTTGTACAGCCAAAACCTCATTGCGATTATAAGTCAGGCCTGCGATCCCAGTATCAATATCATTGGGGCCGTTTGTTGCAGCATAGGAAATACTCGAAAAGGCGAACACTTGTAAACTCATTAATAGACTTACGAGTACTTTTGCTCCCTTCACATGTTTTGAATTCCTCATACAGATCTACCCCTTTTTATGTATAGTATAGTGCTATAGTACTATACTGATTTTATCGGTATTTTAGCGCGAAATTATTAGATTTACATGACAAAGAACTCCGTAATTTTTATAACACAAGATATTTCTAGCATATTCCCCGATGGCTTTGCCCTATCGCTCAGGTAGGTTTCAATCCACTGACGTTTCTTTAAAAAACCGTCTTGTCAATTGATTGTCCACTAGGGCATAATGTTCACCTCCATACACTTTTTCTAAATTGTTACATAGGCTAACGGAAAGAAGCATCTTGGAGGGTTATTATGAGGTATCGTTGTCCCTTATGCGGCAATTGGCGATCTGACCATACAATCATCGCTGTATTGCGTCCATCTCTAAGATTAACAATTTATTGTCTGAAGCACGTGAGGTAGGTATGTTAGTCGTTTATAGTCTTACGCATGCAGGGAAAGCTTCCGATATAAATCATCAATTAAGCCCTTCCCTGATTGATCCAATTGTGAAATCGAACGTAGATAAATTCTACAAAACCGATTTAGAGAGCATTTTACAAAAGAATAATATTCAAACTGTCATTGTAACGGGTTACTCAGCTAATGGAGCGGTACTTCACACAGCTACTGCTGCCGCATTCCGTGGATATTATGTTGAGGTTCCTGTTGATGGAATATCTGCTGCGAACCCGTATGCAGAACAATATACAGCATGGCATATGCTTAATAGTCCGGGAACACGCAACCGAGCAGTATTAACGAATACTGCTTTCATAACACTTGTCCCAAGTTTATGTTAGATGGTACGACAAGAGCTTGGAACATAATTAAAAGCCGCGTTTTCCGCGCCAACAAAAATCCCCCTGCTGCAACACGCGCGGTGTTACCGACAGGGGGAACGACTGATTCTCCAATGGAACAAGATTAGAATTTCGTTGTTGGTTCCTTCACTTTATCGAAGACGATGATGCCGTCGAACTGCTCTTTCGGAACGAATCGCATTGACATAGGCATGATAATCTCAGAGGTCATGCCATCCTCCGCTGCATAGATCGGCTTAAACATCCATGAGTTGCTCTGGTTCGGGGATTTGTGCTTGGATAGATCGGTAAAAGCAATTTTATAGCCGCTGCGCATCATCAGCTCCTCCAGACTTCCTTTCGGCATCGGCTTGATATCGAAGTTCTTTTGCGTCGTAATGGTGCTGGCCTTGCCGCTGTTCATATATAGTCCGACCACATAAGCTTTATCCTTCAGCTTCTTATGGAGCAGTTCGCCCATGCTGGTAAAGCTGCCGATCCATTTCCCTTGCTCTTTCGTCTGAATCTTGGATGTATTCTTCGCCAGATGATCATTATGTGCCCATAAAATCACTTTCTTACCAGGGTACATCACCTTCATTAACCACTCGACGTTGTCGGCCATGATCCGGTCGCGGAATTCATAGCTTTCCTTCGTATCGTACATTCCCATCTCGATGAACTTGATCCGATCTTCGAGCGTCTTGACCGCAATATCCACCATATGCGGGTTGGCTGGGTAAGCTGCGGCGAGTTCTTTCTTATGCTTTTGGATGAATTGGATCAATGCCATATATTTCGGTTCGTACGCTTCCTTGACCTTCTTGATCTCCGCCTTCGCCTCCGGATGGCTATCGTCCATGCCGTATTGGTTTAGCACTTTATACAAATCCGTCATTGCTTGCATTTCGAAGTTGAAATACTGCTCGCCTTGCTCTTTGTCCACCTTGGCAATCCAACCGGCAATAAACTGCGTGAGATAACCCGAAGTGAATTGCATGTCATAACCCGCAAGATAGAGTGGATTTTTGGTTCCCTGCTGCTTCTTAATGTAATCGAATAAATTCAGCGTCTCCTTGGAATGCCAGATCGGGAAAATCGAACGCTGCATCATCTCTGCCGAGGTCAATGTGCCGGCATTCTCGCTCGTCATGAAGGCATCCCCAAGTCCTGATTCAAATGCGATCACGTCAAAACCGAGCTCTTCGTGCAAATACTTGATCAGTCTCGTCTTCATGCTGCTGTATTCCGCAACACGGTGGAAGTTCTCGCCGAGGCTCACGACCGTCTTATCCTTCAATATCGGCTTCAAGAACGCCAAATCCTTGTAGTCTGAAGACGTGAGCGATGTAATCTCTCGTACATTCTCATTCATTCCGGCGTTCTTTTGTGGTGCTGCTGCTGATGCGTTGACTGGGGATAGAATAAGCGTAAATGCCAGTCCCAGAGCTATCAATCCCTTTAATCGTTGTACTGCTTGCATGCTGAATATTTCCTCCTTAGAAGTCCATTAACGTTACTCTCTTATCTGCAGGAACATCGTAACAGGAATTTCTAAGGAAAGTATAAAGTTGGAGTAAAAATCTTCAATGGGAATGACAAAGACTTGACCAATCCGAAGAAGTAATAGGTATGGACTTTGGTTAGAGATGTTTTGCATACTATTTTATGATTAATAATTGTTGGGAGGAGCACTCAGTCTTGTCTCTGGTCTCTGGTCTATTGCTAATGATTTCATTAACAAGAAATTGTACAATATCTCTACCATATCCTCGTGATTGATGTTCTATCGAAACCGCAACGATGGAGTCCTCCACATAAGTAAACCAAAAGAGCTTCAACCCACTTCAGTGAAAAGTTGAAGCTCTCTCTAGATACTTCTACATGCTGAAGTTTTCATCAAACCGGCTGCATCACCTGCATAAACCTTCCCATCCGCTCCAGCGCTTTTTCCAAATCGACGAGCGAGGTTGCATATGAGCAGCGAATAAAGCCCTCACCGCCTGATCCGAATACATGTCCGGGTACGACCGCCACCTTCGCTTCCTTCAGCAGCCGAAGAGCAAACTGCTCAGAAGACATACCAGTAGAAGTAATTGAAGGGAAGGCATAGAAAGCTCCCTCAGGCTCGTGACAGGCCAGCCCTATTGCATTCAATCCGGCCACAAACAGCTTGCGGCGTTCATTGTAGCTCGCCATCATCTCATCTTTGGCTACCATGCCATGACGCAATGATTCGAGCGCAGCAATCTGTGCAATAGTAGGAGCACACATGGTCGTGTATTGGTGGATTTTCAGCATGCCGGTAATCAGCTCACGCGGACCGCACGCATAGCCTACCCGCCAGCCTGTCATTGCAAAAGCTTTGGAAAAACCGCTGATGACAATCGTGCGCTCCTTCATGCCCGGCATGGAGGCGATACTGACATGCTTTCTCCCATAAGTCAGTTCGGCATAAACTTCATCCGAAATGACAACCAGATTATGTTTGATAATGAGCTCAACAATCGGCAACCAATCCTGCTCTGTCATAACTGTTCCGGTCGGATTACACGGATAATTGATTATCAAAGCCTTTGAATGAGGCGAAATTGCCGCTTGCAGCGCTTGAGGAGTCAGCTTGAACTGCTCTTCAGCAGTAGCCATCACCTCCACAATTTCACCTCCGTGCAGATGGGTAATTGGTTCATAGGCAATATAGCTTGGCGCCGGAATTAGTACCTCGTCACCAGGATCGATCACTGCCCGCAGAGCTAGGTCGACAGCTTGACTGCTTCCCACTGTCACGACAATTTCTTGCTCGGGATCATAGGAAAGTGCGAAGCTGTTGGAAAAGTAAGTAGATAGCTCCTCACGCAGCTCCATCAAGCCGGCGTTCGAAGTGTATTTCGTCTTCCCTTCATGCAATGCCTGAATGCAAGCTCCACGTACCTGTTCCGGTGTAACGAAATCAGGCTCTCCTACCCCAAGGGCGATTGTATCTCCGCCTGCTGCATTCAGATCAAAAAAAGCGCGAATTCCCGATGGCCGAATATCCCTAACGCGTGAGGATAAAAATCGCCCCGTACCCTCTTCACTATACATATTGCACCATCCCCCATTCCAGTTTTCGCTCATGGAGCGAGCTGGCAATAATGCGGTCCAGCAGCTGTGAAAAGGTTATACCCACAGCAGCTGCACTTTTCGGAAGCAGGCTGCTCGCGGTCATTCCCGGCAATGTGTTCACTTCCAGCACGTAAGGCGTATCCTGACATAGAATCATATCGACCCTTGCATAGACTTTACATTGCAGCAGCCGGTAGCTAGCCAGTGCCGCCTCATGCACACGCTTCTCAATAACTGGAGGAAGAACGATCACATTCTCTTCAGCACCACCGGCTTCATATTTTGCTTTGTAGTCGAACCACTCCGAACGAGCGGAGCGAATGCCGATAATTGGCAATACCTCGCCATCCATTATCGAGCAGGTGAGTTCCTGTCCTTTAATATACGGCTCAATCAAGATCGCTTGATCCAAACTGCAAGCCTCCTGAACAGCCGGCAGCAGCTCCTTCTCATTTTGTACAAGCTGAATGCCGATACTTGATCCCCCTGTATTCGGTTTTACAATAACCGGGTAGCCCAGTCGCTCCACCATCTGTGGATCATAATCGTCCATGCCCTGCCAGCAAAGGCCAGCAGGCGTATGCACACCCGCTGCCTTCAGCAGCATCTTGCTCAGCTGCTTATTCATGCATAAGCTGCTTGCCAGGACACCGCTGCCTGTGTACGGAATGCCCAGCGTCTCCAGCGCTCCCTGTACCGTGCCGTCTTCGCCATATTGTCCATGCAGAGCCAAAAGTGCAAAATCGATGCTAGCCTGCTGGACCTGCAAGATTAAATCCACTCGCTGCTCGATCACAATTGGAACCACTTCATAGCGGCAGCGATCCAAATGATTGATCATCTCTTGACCTGTCTTCAGAGAAACCTCACGCTCAGAGGATATACCGCCCATAATAACGCCAATTTTCATCATAACACCTCTTTTTCTTAAAATCGTTGTGTGATACGGATTGTTCTTCGGACCACTGTAGCTCCAAGGGTACAGACTAACCGCTGGCGTTGGCCAGAACAATTCCGTCTTCAATTGACTCATTTCTAAATCGTTATGTTTTAAGAAAGCTACGCACCTGTTTGCCGATGATTTGAATACCCCGCTTGATATTTTCATCAGATACTCGTGAAAAACCAAGTCGCAATGTATTCGTCCCTTCGCCTTCTTGAATAAAAAACCTGTCTCCCGGTGTGAAAATTACACCTTGCTCTATGCAGGCATCAAGCAGCTGGTGTGTATCTATGCCAGGTGGAAAGGTGAGAAACAAATGCAAGCCCCCGTCGCCAGACAGCTGCGCCTCAGGAAGATGTGCTTCACAGCAAGCCTTTGTCAGCTCATATTTGCGCTTATACTCCGTACGTGCTTTTTTTACATACTTATCGAAATTTCCGTTAAACAAATATTGATATAAAATCGATTGATCGATTGTTGATGTATGAATAGTGCGTGCACGCTTAATGCTTACCAGAGTGTCGATCAGCTCTTGGTCTCCAAGCACCCAACCTACTCGCAAGCCAGGAAACAGCACCTTGGAGAAGCTGCCGATATAGATAACTCCGTTCCCTTGCCCTGCTGTCGCTATTAAAGGTGCAACATGCGCTCCCGAGTAGCGCAGCTCCTCATTGAATCCATCCTCGATCACCGGAATCTGATAACGCATCATTAGTTTCATAACGGTGCTGCGCTTTTCCGGCGACATGACGATGCCTGTCGGATTGTGATAGGAAGGAGTTAAATAGGCCAGATCAAAGCTCTTGGTCTGCAGTACCGCCTCTAGCTGCTTCACATCAATTCCGTCATGCTCCATCGGAATGCCGGTAATCTCAAATCCTTGCAGCTTCAAATTTTTGATCGCTGTATGATGTGTCGGATTTTCACAAATTGCCGCTCCGCGGCGTGCAGAAGGGCGTAATGCCGACAGTACAATGTCAAAGCCTTCTGTAAACCCGCTTGTAATCAGCATATCCTTGCCGCTTATATCGACGCCCTTGTTCTCCATATAATGCATCAGGTAATCGATCAGTGGCTTGTAGCCCTTGGCGTAGCCGTAGTTGAGCAGCACCTGCCCTTCGATTGCCATCCGGTCCATAAAGGCTCGCCTTACATTTCCGAGATCGAACAGTTGCTCATCCGGAGCGATGCTTGTGAACGAGATGCTTCTTTTTTTGGCACGAATGCCCTGTTTCATCATATCCAGCTCTACAGCCGATACAGCATATTCATTCATTCTTGACTTCCAGTCGATCTGCCCGGCAGCAGAGCTGTCAGTTTCTCCGTTATTTACAGCTGACTGGCCCACCATTGCAGCCACATAGTTGCCCTTGCCGGGAATAGCATACGTAAATCCGTCATCCTCCAAGCCTTCATAGGCTGCAATGACTGTATTGCGGCTCACCTTAAGCAGACCACTCATTTCTCGTGTGGAGGGCAGCTTCTGATCCGCTTGAAGCGCCCCTTTTATAATTAAACGTTTGACGAATTCTTTCACTTGTATCGCGACCGGACGGTCACTAACGAACTTGAAATCCTGGAACATTCTTCATCGCCCCCATATATAATGTGGCATAGAAAACGAGAGAAAAAAAGAACCACCCTACTTGATTTTTCATCCTTTGGTGGTTCTTCCACATTATTTCCTCTGTACGGCCTCATATCCTTACCTCGCATCATAAGTTCTTGTCCTCCGACATCAAAAGAAGAAGCGCCCCTAGGTTAATAAACCTGTTGGGGCGCTTCCTTATCCTGCAACCTTTTTTCTATCTTATTTTACCGGTCCGGCTTCATCAAATATTGCACTATTTTTTGCTCCTCCGGCCCTTGGCCGCTGAAAATGGCTTGATAACAAACCTTACCGTCAAACCAGAAGTAGCTGACTAGTCTAAGATCATTAGGTCCTTTAGGTTTGCCATCCAGATTGTAAGGTTCAGTACGAAGTACTTCTTTCCCCTGCAGAGTTAGGGCCGTGAGCTTAACATTATTACCTTCACCGTCAATTTTCGTAAAAGAAACCTGGCCTTTCTTTTTCATCTCCTGATACATATCCCCGTTTAACATCTGCTTAAATGAAACGTCTCGGATGCCGGAATCAGCTTTATTTTTCTGTTTGTGATCGCCTCGGCTATAAGTGACATTAAACAGTTTGCGCATGGAATCCTCATCATTCTCTACATGATTGAAATTCGCTTTACGGGAAACATAGGAACTGCTGGCGGCAAAATCCCCGGGCAGCTTGCGCGGAAAAGCGGCTTTAAAACCAACCAGCTTCTGAGCACGTCGGATATCCTCGGTATCATACAAATCGGTCAAGACTTTGCCATGATACTCATTGTCTTCATGAAGTTTGTTCAGCTCCGCATCGGGTAATTTCATGGAAGCGATCATTTGCTCCATTTCGTTGCTAGACAAGATGTAGGAGCTTAATTCATAGCTTATGCCTTGATCCTTCCAGATATAATAATATCTTTCAGGCTGTCCCTTCCAGGTGGTCATGCGAATCGTAATTTTATAGCCTTCATCTATGCCGGCTAAGGATAGGGATTCTTTCTCTATAACTTTCCCGCTATCCTTCTGATCGGTTCTGTCTTGCTCTCCCTTGAAAATTTGATCATATTGTTTCTGAAGATCAGTGCCTGGCTTGATTCTCAAGCTGAAGTTGCCACTACTTTTGCTTATTTTAGTCTCGTACGATAGGTGGACACTCGATGGCGAAGCATCGAACTGAATGCTCAAATCGCTAAAACCATAGCCCTCTGGCAGCAAGGATGGAACTTTAAATTTAAACGGTGCCACCTTCGCCCCTTTTTCAAGGTTATCATATACCCGAAATTCTTCATTCGGAAATAGCATTTCATTCCCGCCGTCTTCGGCATGAACCCAAGCGGAAGCTCCCGCTCCGGATGCTCGTGCATTGGTCAGCGTTGCCGTACCGATCAAGAGTACGAGAATGACCGCCATCATTGAAAATTTATAAGAACCCTTTTTAAAAGATTGGATCATTCTAATTCTCCTCATCATCTCTTTTTGATCGTTCGAACCCTTGAAATAAAGAAGATGCGCCTGGCTTCTTTCCGCAGCATACCGTCTCAGAAATCCGATAATCGTCATACCGTAAGGCACAGCCTCTTCTTCCCCAAGCGCCTCCAGGACACAGGCATCACAGGCCAGCTCCCGGTCGGCTTTCATCTGCCGCAGCATGAACCATACGAATGGATTCATCCAGTGAACACCAAACACCAGACCGCCGACCATATTCCAGATCGTATCCTTTCGTTTGTAGTGGGCCAGCTCATGCGCGATCACGTGCTTGAGCAGTTGTTCATTGATTGCTTCTGAAATAAGCGATTTCGGCAAATAGACCGCTGGACGGAAAACTCCAGTAATATACGGACTCTGAGCGGATGGATCCACGTAAATCCCCACAGGGCGTTTCATGGAAAATAAGTTTCGGCATTCTTCCGCAATCTTCAATATCGCAGTACTGTCAACAGGACTGAGATGTTTTTGTTTTCTTTGGAATCGCAGCCAGTAGGTCAGGTTATATCCGAGCAAGACGCCCGCACCCGTCAGCCAAACTACAGCCAGTACGCGAACAGCCGGATGGCTTTCTCTCTCTATGCCCGCTGTGATATGTTCTTCTGTATCTTTCATGGTCAAAAAAGGCTGCAAAACAGTATTCTTCTCAGCTTCATTCGTTGTATAATAGGGCTGATATGTGTTTTTTATTTGGCTGTGTTCGGATATCGCGTCAGGCTTGTTCAACTGATACGAAACCCCTAATACAGCATTTTTTATGTCTGTCCATGCCGGAACTGCATTGAACAAGCTTACCGGACTTTGCGGCAGTACCGGCAGCATGAGCCTCAACAATACAATTAGCCATAGTGCATGCCTCAAACGCGCATGGATGCGTCTGCGGAACAGATGCTGAACTGCCAGCACCACGACTGCAACTGCGCTTGCCATCAGCGTCGAGGCAACAAACCAATTGAAGAGATGTTCAGCTATATCCATGGTATAACCTCATTTGGTTAAATTTCACGCTTTTAGAGGTTGTTCAAAAAGTCCCCCTTTGATCACGAAGTAGCACTGAAAGTTTATTCGACATCGAATCTTGAATTCAGCCGGGCCTTCCGGTGCTCACGTACCAACTACGTACGCTCCGCTCCTCACGCCCTAGCTTAATCCAACCTTCTCGGTGCTGAAAGTCTGACTTTTTGAACACGTACTTTTAAGGCTGTGATTAGTCTTTTGAATCTTTTGTTTCTTTTCCTTGCTTCTCCAGCAAAATTTGCTGCAATCGCTCGATCTCCTGATCCGACAGCTGGGTCTCCTCCAAAAAATTGGTCATCATCAATCCGGCTGCGCCGTTAAAGACCCGGTTTAGAAAAGAACGGCTTTCCGCGCGCACGCACTCTTGCTCTGAAATTAACGGATAATACAGATAACTTCTGCCCGATTTCTGGTAGCCCAGCGCTTTTTTCTTCATTAACCGGTTAATAAAGGTTCTGACCGTCTGATCGCTCCAGTCCGTACCCTCCGGCAAATGCTGCACAATTTGCTCGGCTGTCATCGGGTTTTCCCGCCAAATGACCTTCATGATTTCCCACTCAGATTCCGAAATCTTGGGCATTTTCTCCATTGTTTGTCCCTCCCTTACTAACTTGGTGTTAAACTATTACAATTGTAAATATAACCTAATTGAAAACCTATTACAACTGTAAATTTAAGATGGAGTTCCATGCCTTCACCATAATTGCCTAATGGAATCTATTTTAATAATGTGAGTGTATTAGAGAGGAAGAAATAGAGGCCTTCGTAATCGAAAATATTAAAGAGTTTGTTCATTATTTTGATGAAAATGTAAGTTATTAGTTCTCACTGAAATTGAGGCTTTTGGGATGCGTTATTGTATCGTCAGCATATTAACTCAGACATCGCAGGATACCTAAAGGTGTAGCTGGATATAGAAAAAGAAATCCCGTCCTCCTGACGGGAGAACGGGATCTTCATCACTCCTCTTCCACCGATTAATCAACACGGACGCGCTGACCTGCCGGATTGATCCGTTCGGTGAAGAGGACTTTGACCACAAAATAGATTTTATTTTAATATTAATTCGCCATGGATTGTTCATAGTTTTGCGTCCACTTTTTAGGCAAATATTTATTGATCGTACGAATTCCCTCATCGTTGATTGCATAGTACATACATAATTCCCCGTTAGCATCCAGCTCGTAATGAACCTCGTCAATCAGTCCGTTTGCCTGCAACGACAGCATATGATCCAGAAAGTTTGCTCTTGTAAATTGACGTTCTCCACCATATTCGCTTTTCAAAGCGTCCATTGCATCATCAATATTAGCTTGCTGCACAGTGGACATGAAAAGCAGCACCCGGGAGCGAATCGGCAACAATGGCATTTGCTTACGCCTCCTTCTTTTTGAACAGATCCATTGGATTCATCGAAACTAAAAGCGCTCCAAGTGTAATAATAACTGCGCCGGCAATTATTGTAGGAGTCAACGAACTACCGAGGAAGATAGCGGCAAAGACAACCCCCCACAGTACATAGGTAATGTTGAGCGACATTCCGACTGCAACGCCAACCATACTATTGGCCATATACCATGTCAGGAAAGAGATTGCCGTAAACAGGGCCGCAGCCGTGATAATGAGCATAGGCGACACGGAGCCAAGTACGGAAGTAAAGAGATCTGTCGCGCTGAAGATAGGTATCAGCACAGCAATGTAAACGATTCCGGAAACGCCCTCGCGAATGGTAATGGCGATATTGGAATCAAGCATAGACATCCCGAAAGTAGCAAATACGCCTTCCAGTCCCCAGCCAAGTGCAGCCACCAGAGCAAAAATAATGCCTAGTGTGAAATTGTCCACGCCCCCATCAGGCTTGACATAGGAAATGAGCGCCGCCCCGATAACACAGATGAACATGCCGAGGGCCACCCGTTTATCAATCTTCTGCTTCAGGAACATTCGCGCGAAAATAGCACCAAACATCGGACAAAGCGCCGAAATGGGGATAGCCGCCGCTCCAGCCATATCAATCCCAACCAAATAGGCCCCGTTGGCGATTGGGCCGCCAAACACCGCGGCAATTGCGACCATCAACCCCGGTATTGTTACCAGGCTGCGGCCGATTTCTTTGATCTTCCCTTTCTTGAAGTTCCAGATCAAAAGCCAGATCGCCGCCAAAGCATCATTGATCGCCGATGCCACTATGGGCGCCGCAAACGCTCCTATGACCCCCAGAAAAGGCTCCTTCATCATGGCTAGGGCAACGACGGTACTGTAAAGGCCGAACGTTAACCCGGAAATCAGCCCGTAAGCGATTCCATTTCTTCGGAAACGACTGTTCATCTTTTGTTTCAGCATGCCGGCCGTAGCCATGGGAGCTGCCACTGTTTCCTTCATCATCCATACACCTCTGTTTAAGTAGATTTATCTTAGTAGATGTATCTTCATTGTATAACAAAGCGGCCATTGCGCCTTTTACTAACCGTACCTCTTGTTGGACTCCCTGAATTACTTTTTCTCCATTCTTGTACTATTCGTACTTTTAGGACGATAAAGCCAATAAAATAACCCCAAAAAACTTATAAATTCTATAATGTCAAAAAAGCCTCCCACCGTAATCGGGGGAGACTTCTGGAACTCTATTTCGTGTTTGTTTCTTTGACTAGGACGCTTTTTTTGTATTCCTTCGGCGTCATATCCATTTGCTTGTAGAATACCCGGTTGAAATAAGACGGATCGGTAAAGCCGCATTCTGTGGAGATGCGATAGGCGGGATACCCGGTAGTCTCAAGAAGCTTGCAGGCATGTGTAATCTTGAGCTTATTCACATAATCCGTATAAGTAACGCCGAGCTCCCTTTTGAATATGCGGCTAAAATATTGGGCATTCATGTACACATGACTCGCCACCATTTGCAGGGTCAGCTTATCTTTGTAATTCTGCTGAATATAATCGACTGCTTCTTTAATAAAGCGCTGACATTCTTGAGCCGATTCTATCTGATAAGTTTCTATTAAATAATTATCTTCTGATTGAGAGGCCTTCTCCAGCCCCTTACGAATCATTTGCCGCAATTTTTCCGGCTTGACCGGCTTAAGCAAATATTCGTGTACCTGCAGACTGATTGCCGCCTGTGCATAGAAGAAATCCGAGCTGGCAGACAATATCGTCACGCATGCGTCAGGGAGAAAACGGCGAATTTCCTGTAACGAGGATATTCCATCCATTTCAGGTAGCATGATATCCATAAAAATAATATCCGGCCGATATTGCTTGGCGAGCTTAATCGCTTGCATACCCGTATCACAAATTAGAAGCTTATCTTCAGCACCCAGGATTTCCTGCGCGATGGATTGAAGAAATTCCAGTTCTATCGGTTCATCTTCAACAAACATAACTACGCTCATTGCATCACCTCGCAATTGGTTGGGTGGGGATGCGGATGTTAACTGTGCTCCCGCTGTAATCGGATTTCACGATCGATAACCCATACTCTTCTCCGAAATAACGCTTCAAACGGCTATCGGTACTACGGAAGCCCACGCCGATCTTGCTGTCCGGCTGATGAATGAGCTTTAGTACCTCTGGCGAGAACCCGTTACCGTTGTCAATAACAGAAATGGTGATATCATTTCTGTACTTTTCGGCAATCAGACGAACGGTTCCCCCGTCCCGCTTAGGGGTAATTCCATGAATTACTGCATTTTCCACGATAGGCTGAATCACCATATTCGGAATGCGATAAGCCTTTATTTCATTAGGAACAATGATTTCATACTGCAGACGATTCTTGAAACGCGCCTTTTGTATATACAAATACTTCTCAATGTTATCCATTTCGGATGCGATGGTATGAAGCTGATCATCCTGTTTAACATTGTATCGGAGCAAGTCGGACAGGCAATAGATCAATTCCTCCGTTGTATGGGAGTGTTCGAAATAGGCGATGCGGGCAATGGAATTTAAAGTATTGAACAGAAAATGCGGATTGATGACTAGAGACATATTTTTTGCTTCTAAGTCAATCACTTTCTTCTCCAGTATTTCCTTTTCCGCAGATAGACGATTGATAATCCTTGTGTTGTCCTGCGAGCTTTCGGCGATGTCGAGCGCAATATTCCTTGCGATATGATGGCAAAGCTGCTCGTGAATATCTGCTTTTTCCTTGTCAATGGTTGGAAAAGCTGATATCGCCTTCGCGACAACTTCCAAATCTAGCCCCTTCATTTCGGCCAATTCCGCCGTGTTAATCAGATACTTCTGAAATTCCCTCTCCTGGGAGTACGCCTGCATCCCCGATATGAAGCCAACAACCTCATCTTTGACCATAATAGGTAGCAAAATATTCTCCAGGCCGTAACAGCAAACAAATCGCCCCTGTTCGCCGGAAATAAAGCGCTTCAAATAATCCGCGCAAGGTCGCGTAGGATTCTCCCAACAAAAATGCCTGCAGAAATCAGGGGACGGATTGAACTCCAGCAAAACGTCTCCATTGTGATCGTGCAGAAGCAGCGAGAACTTGGAAAGAGACAGGATGCCGCTGTATCGTGCGTATACTTTGGTTGCGATCGGACTATCGGTTTTCAGCATAATCTCGTTGCACCTTTCACCGAGAATGAACGGGAAAATAGACATTACATGCTAAATTTTTCACAATATATCATCTCTATTATAGCAATTTTCAACCTGTTTGGAAATAGTACTTCCCTCCTCCTCAAAGCCTTATTTATAGAAATACACCACTTCGACAAGCTTTCGAAAAGCGGATTCTTGCAGACAAAAATAAAAAGGCCAAAACCCGTTTTACTGAGTTTTGGCCTTTTTCAGAACATGAATAAAAATTATTGCTTAGCAGCGGGAAGAATGTTTTCCACTTCACTGTGAGGACGAGGAATCACATGTACAGATAACAGTTCCCCTACACGCTGTGCGGCTGCGGCACCAGCGTCCGTTGCCGCTTTCACTGCTCCTACATCGCCTCGTACCATTACGGTGACAAGTCCGCCGCCTACCATCTCTTTACCGATCAAGGTGACATTGGCCGCTTTGACCATAGCGTCCGCTGCTTCGATAGAACCTACCAAACCTTTTGTTTCAATTAAACCCAATGCTTCCGATTTCATGTTACATTCCTCCTAAAAGTTTTGTGAGACTAAAGCGCTAGCTCACCGAACAAAACTTGCTTCGGAAGCATAGCCTTATTTTAAGATTATAGAATTTATAAGTTTTAAGCGGAGCTTAAGTAATTCTATAATCGCAAGGAAAACATCCGCTAAATGCGGTCTGTCTTCTTAGAAAGTACATCGATAGACGTTTTTCTTATAATTTGTTGAATTATTGCTTAGCAGGCGGAAGGATGTTTTCCACTTCGCTGTGGGGACGTGGAATAACATGTACCGACACGAGTTCCCCAACATTCTTCGCGGCCGCGGCGCCGGCATCCGTCGCCGCCTTCACCGCTCCTACATCCCCCCGTACCATCACAGTAACAAGGCCGCCACCTGCCATCTCTTTGCCGATCAGGGTGACATTGGCCGCTTTGACCATAGCGTCCGCTGCTTCGATAGAACCTACCAAACCTTTTGTTTCAACCAAACCAAGAGCTTCCGATCTCATGTTCATTTCCTCCTAACAATTTTTTATGATTTTTATAACAGACGCCGACGTTAGATCCATCGCGTTGGCCTCTTCAACGTCGATATGACAGTCGAGAGCGGCGTCACTGCTAACTCTGATTGCGACCTGATTGTACCCTCCGCCCCGGAGACCATCAAATTGAATACTGACCATTTCTCCGTCGGTTACGCCAAAGAAAAGGGCATCATCAGGCGTCATATGAATGTGGCGCTGTGCAACCATCAAGCCGCAGGTAATATATACGCTTCCCTTAGGCCCGACCAACGTGACGCCCGGTGTGCCTTCAAGCTCCCCGGACAAACGCACTGGAGCTTTCACGCCCAACTTAAAACAGTCTCCCCGCATAATTTCTACCTGGGTCTGTTTCCGCACTGGGCCGAGAACCCGCACTTTTTCGATGGCCCCCTTGGGCCCGCAGACCGTAACGGTCTCATTACATGCATACTGTCCGGGTTGGGACAAATCACGCATTTTGGATAGCGTATATCCGGCTCCGAAGAGCGTATCCACATCAGCCTGGGAAAGATGCACATGGCGGTTTGAAACCCCTAAAGGGATGGAGCGCGGCACCTTTTCCGCCTTTCCAGCACCGGATACAACCTCCATTAACAATGAAAGTACTTGATCATAGTTCCCCACTAACAGTCACCGCTTTTCTGCAAAATAGACACCAGCTCATCGACCAGATTCAACAGCAGCGCATCCTCCTGTTGCTTCGGCGGCTGCGGAGTTGGAACAGAATAAGGGCTTTGTGCCGTACAGTCCTTAATGCCATAAGCCACACGCTTGATATTAATCAAGTGCTGTGGTCCCACATTATCTGAAGTGGCGCTGCCGCCCCAGGTTCCACATCCCAAAGTGAAGGCCGGTGCAAGCCCGGTGCTTGCACCCACACCGCCCTGCGTGGAGCCCGTATTCACCAAAATGCGGAATACAGGTTTTTGCGCAAACTCCATGACCATATCGTGATTCTGCGTATGGATGGAGAAGCTATGTCCTATGCCGCCGTTACGCAGCAGCCCCACACTTAGATCGCAAGCCTCACGCCAGTCCTGTACGGTGTAAAACGCCAATACGGTAGTTAGCTTTTCGTAGGACAGCGGGAATTTCTCTCCCACGCCCTGCTGTTCGCCTAACAGCACCTTGACACCTGTTGGAATTTGAATACCGGCCGCTTCCGCGATCACCTGAGGTGAACGTCCCACCAGTCTTGAATTCATGGCATGGCCTTTTACAAACAGCTTTGCCGCGACTTTAGCAGTTTCCTCCTGATTCATAAAGTAACCGCCCTGACGCTCAAACTCCGCGATCACCTGAGAACGGATGCATTCCTCCACGATAACAGCCTGTTCAGATGCACAGATTGTACCGTAATCGAAGGTTTTGCTGGCAATGATATTTGCCACCGCCTTTGGAATATCAGCGGTACGCTCAATATAGGCCGGTACATTGCCAGGTCCCACCCCCAGCGCCGGCTTACCCGCACTGTAGGCAGATTTCACCATCGCCGAGCCGCCCGTTGCGATAATCATGGCGATTTCATCGCACTTCATCAGTTCCTGCGTCGCCGGCATAGAAGGCTTGGTGACGCAGCCAATGATTCCTTCGGGAGCACCTGCCTCGACAGCAGCGGCATGCATCAATTCCGCGGCCCGCATGATGGATTTCTTTGCCGAAGGATGCGGCGAAAAGATAATTCCATTGCGAGCCTTTATCGCAATGATAGACTTGAAAATCGTAGTGGATGTCGGATTGGTTGATGGAATAATACCCATGAGCAGTCCGACAGGCTCGGCAATCTCTATTAATTGATTCGTCTTATCCTCACGGATAACCCCAATCGTTTTCGTATCCCGGATGGATTCATACAGCTCCGTGGAAGCCAGACGATTTTTGAAGATTTTATCCTCAATCTTGCCAAATCCGGTTTCCTCAACGGCCAGCGCAGCCAGTTCGGCAGCGTTGACCTCCGCAGTCCGCACCATGTTTTGTACAATTCTGTCAATCTGTTCAGCATCATACCCGGCAAGGATATCAGTGGCCGCTTTTCCTGCACGGGCCAAGTCCCGGGTTTCCTGAATCGATTGCAAGTCGTAATCATAATTTTCCAAGTGAAACATCCTCCTCTCGCTTACTGCTTACTGTTGATAATACTGGCGGAACCGCTTGAGCAGTTTCACTTTGTTTGCCTTGGAAATTGTCGTCATGCTCATCCCATACGCGGGACTGCACTCTCTGGCCAGTCCGCGCAGCTTCAAGACTGTCATCGTTTCCAGTAGCTCCATTGCTTTGTCAAGCCCAGATTCCTTTACCAGCACATCAATCTGGTGCTTGAATGGACTGTCTAGCTTTGCCGGATCTCCATTGTCCATTTCCGGACTGGCGTCTTCAGCCGCAAGATCCTGATCGGGATCGGCCGCCATTACAGGGAAGCCTTCTTCGCCACCGCGATTGATTGAGGCATTGGGCGCCGCGTCCATTGGAACATCAGACACTGTGTCCGGTTCCGGAGTCTGCTCCGGCATCTGTTCTGCCACCTGAGTATGCTGCACTTGCATCGCGAGCTCGTCCTTCTCCTTGGTAATGTTCGAAACGCTGCGCCGACCGATGATGCTCGCTATGTCGTTGTGGGGTCTTGGAATGACATGCCGGCTGATGAGCACATCACTGCCCAATTGTTGCGCCGCGGAGGCACCTGCTTCCACGGATGCTTGAACAGCGCCGACATCGCCGGTTACCGCGATCGTGACTAGCCCGCCACCCACATTGCACTTTTCTATCAGTTCTACCTGAGCCGATTTGAGCATGATGTCCAGACATTCAATCGCCGGAAGAAGTCCCCGCGTTTCAATTAATCCAAGCGCCTGCATGCTACCACCTCCTGTTACTGCAGCTTCCGATCAGGACCGCCCGCCGGAGAAGTCATATAAAACATTCTCGCGCAGTCCGTCGATCCCTTGGTCGCTTTTACCCCTTTGGGGATGAAGAGTACATCTCCCTCATGAGCAGTGAAGGTTCTCTTGTTCAAAGTGACATCGAGCGAACCTTCCAACACGATATAAGTTTCTTCGTGGTCCGTCTCCTGCTCGAAGCTATCGTGATCGACAGTCAGAAACCCTGCGCTCATCGGACAATCCGGTTTCCCGATTACCTCTTGACGATATACCTTGGCACCGTATGTTCCCGTTTCGTAAGCTTCCATTTTTACCGTTCGACCCCGCACAAGTTTCAAGCCAGTCGGATCCGTCTCCGCCTGATAAGGTGGCTCAAGAGTCGTTCCCAACAGCTTTTCAACCAGTCCTTTTTCCGATAAAATCTTGAAAAATGTAAAAATAGCATTCATGTCGAGATCATTCTGAGTTTCGCAGCCTGCGGCCTCGGAACTCATAGTCCCATAAGGCTCATTGGTAAACTCTAACCCCAGCTCTATTGCCCTATCTCGGGCCGCCGGTGTCACAATCGTGTTACTGTCAATGCAGCACCGCTTCTGTCCGGAAGCCACCCATTCTTCCACATCCGCAGCGCATATCAGTTTTTTCACAGTTCTCGCCCCCTCTCGCTGCATTCGATTTCTGTTCGAATATTTATTCGAACACGCAGTTCGCGTCGATGATGCCGACGACGACGGCATCCACAGGAACATCGTCTGTTTGCAGCATTTTTCGGGCCGAAGAGCCAGTGCAGACAATCACTCGATCGCCTATGCCAGCGCCGATCGTATCGACGACAATCAAACGGCGCCCGTCGTCGCTTCCGCCAATCACCTCGGCCAGCATCATTTTCATTCCCACAAGGGAATCTGCTTTACGGGTAGACCAGATATTGTGGATCAATTCAGCCGCAATCATCGCATTCCTTCCTCCCCGCTTTTCCGCTCCTCTGCTTAATCTCGGCGATGGCATCCTCTACGGAAGCCGTGTCACCAAAAATGGCGAGAAGAATCATGTTCTGCGGGCAGCTGCCGCGAATATCCTCCACTGTCACGCCCACCACTTTTTCAGCTACATCAGCGGCCCATATCATATCAATCAGTCTCCCCTGCACTAGTCCAACCGCGTCGCATTGGGGAACTTCCCGACTACTGGGCGCTCCTCTGCGACGAAGCAAAATGTCTAGCGTCCCCTTGGAAGGAGATTTGATAATCCGAAATTCCACTCACATCGCCTCCCGCGTACAATTCAGAGCAATGCCCAGCGGCGTGACAAACAGAGGGTTGCTAGGCTTATAGGTAGGAATACCAGTCTTCTGCTCAATGATCGTCTCCATACCGGACAGACAGCAGGTTCCGCCTACCAAGTACAATTCCTTGACCTCATGGCCCACAACATGGCGGTTGATGATGGAGGAAACCTTATCGATGACCGGACGGAGCAACGGCAGCAATTCTTGGTGATGGGCAGGGTCGCGCTTGAAGCAATCCGCCTCAGAAAAACTCATCTGGTATGCCCCGGCAACCACCAAAGAAAAGTGGGTACCTCCCGTTGCTTCGTCGGCGACATAGACAACCTTGCCATCCTTCAGAATCGTAATGCCGGTCGTTCCGCCACCAATGTCTACAATGGCTCCGTCGGATATTTGCAGCACGGCATTAGCCGCCGTAGGTTCATCCAGTAAAGCCGTAACTTCAAAACCCGCACCCTGAATCACATGCTTGATGGCGCCAGCATCCAGTAAATCGGTTCCCGGAGGAATCGCCGAAGCCGCATATTCTAGTTCTACACCTAATTGCTGCTCCAACTGCGCTTTAAGCTCCCTCACGATCTGAATTGCTCCTAAGTAGTCCACCACCATTCCATCGCGGACAACATCTGCGTAGCGGTAAGCTCCCGCCACCGGCTTCCGAGAGTCATTGAGCACCGTAAGCACCACACAGGCCGTTCCCAGATCCACACCGGTATAGTAGAACGAAGACCGTCCTGGAATCGGTTTCTGGATGACAGCTTCAAATTGCTTTACCAGTTGATCGCAGTATGCAAAGGGTTTTGTCTCAGGCATGTTCTACCTCCTGTAGTTTTGCAAATAAGTGAGCTCAATGTGTTAATCATATAGTTGATTTCAGGAATAATCGGTTCCTCCGGCTTTACTTGGGGCCTCCCTTCTGCGGCTTCCAACACCGCAAACCCAAGCTCGCGCAAAACGCTGCGCAGACGGTGGAGCAAAGCAATTTCTCTGCCCTTTTCCAATTGAATGTGAAACTCTGTTACCTCAAAGCAATCTCCCGCATCCTCAAAAAGAACATCGGCAGTAATGCCGGTACAACCCTGGAAAGATAAATCGGCAGTGGATGTGCCGCCTCCTTCCCCTTTCTGGAGGGCAGAAAACAGCCTTGACAGCTCTAGCACCTTCTGGGCCAGCAGCACATCCTGCTCCAGCAGCTCCTGCCCGGTTAACAAGAACAGGGCTGAGACGGACTGCATCTGACAGCGCAGCTTCCCACGCCGCCAATCCGGCTTTTCTGCCTGTCGCTCCGGATTCGGGAGTGACTCTTGCTTTTGTTCCTGATTTTGCTCTTGCGTCCCATAGGACACGGCGATCTGGCGATCCGTCAAAAATTGGCGCGCCTCCGGCGTCAATCGGCTTCCATGCTCCACCATGTATGATGTAAAAGGCTCTAGCCTGTACACATTGCGCAATTCCATTTCGGTAATAAATTTCATGGTATCAACTCCACTCTTATTACCCGAACAAATAACGTTTCAATTCCCCGATTCCCCTTCCCACGGGAAGACTAATGCGGAAAAAGGGTTCGGTTATCCCGCTACGTTTTAAAACTTGTACACAGTAATTCTCATTTTCCAGCGCAAGATCGGCTTTGGTTATTACACCGATAACCGGCTTCGTGAAAAAAGATGCAAAGCCGGGCGAGTATACTTCCTGATGCCGGGACTGGTCCATCATAATCAAAATTTGGCTCGCGTTCTGCGCCGTTGCAATCAAATGGCTGTACATCCAGGTATTCTCGACATACGCGCCCGGCGTATCGATCGTCTTCGGCCCGTAGATAACATCCTGCGTCCGCCGTAGCGGGCGATCCGTACCGTCAAGCGCATGGGCCAGCGTCGTTTTTCCACAACCTGTAGGGCCGATCAGCAAAATACGTTTTTTCATGTCCGTGTAATTTCCGCCGTCGCAAAGCCCAAACTATCGCCCAACGTCTTAATGATGGCTCGTAACGCCGTTTCCACACTGGCTATATCCCCAGTAAGAAGCACCGAACCGGTAAAGCGATCCAGAAAGCCGATTTCCACAACTGCCACCTTGGTGGCGATATCCGCGGCAATAATGGAGGTTTCAGTGGGCGACAGTGTTAAAATGCCGATAGCCCCCGCTTCATCGATGCCCAGTCTTTCATACATGTCAGGCACGGGTGAAGCAATGATATGGGCCAGCGTCACTTGTTTGCCCGGCACCGACTCCTGAATAATCCGCCCGAGATCAGGCCCAGCAGGCTGCTGCATAAGCGTCCTCCTAAAAATTTTGCGAGTTTGTAAAGCGCTGGCTTTACCCAAGCGTAAACGGCTTTGTCGTCTTTGACAGGTGAAGCATACGTTTCGCGGAGAAATCTAAGGTTAAAGTATGGTGACAAACTTATACTTTCTTAGATTTGAACAAAACTGGCTTCGGAAGCATAATCTTAATGTTTGATTACCCGAACCGGGAAATCGTATTGGCTTATTTGACGTTCAATACGCTCCAGATCGGCTTCATTAAGGCTTAAATCGCGTTCAACGGTGTAAACCATATCCAATTGCCTGTATTTGTTAATCCCCAGCTTGTGATAAGGGAGCAAATCGATGCCTTGAAAATTCCGGTATTCCTTAAAGGGAAGCAGAAACTCCACCGTTTTGCGGATCGTGTCCTCATCATCATTGAGCCCCTTCATTAGCGGCATCCGCACCTCTACGTTATGTTTGCGAGTGATCAGTTCCCGCAAGTTTTCGAGAATGCGCTCGTTGCGTACACCAGTCAGTTGATAATGGCGGTCTGAATCCATATGTTTCAAATCGTACAATATCAGATCGGTATATTCGGCCATGGCCAAAATCGCTTCCGGTTTGGTATGCCCAGAGGTTTCAATGGCCGTATGGATTCCGGCGCGCTTGCATTCCTTAAGCAAATTGACCGCAAATTCAGACTGCGCACATACTTCGCCGCCGCCCAACGTGACGCCGCCGCCGGACGTAGTGTAGAACAGCATATCTTGCTCTACAATTTCCACAATTTCCGATACCGTCATATTCATCCCGACGATAGAGAGTGCCCGTGCGGGGCAAACCTTCTCACATTCCCGGCAGCCAATGCACTCGATCTTCCGGTCAACCACATGCTGCGGCTTGGACGGATCCTGCGAGCCGGAAGTGGCAAAACGGTGGATTTCCCGGGGACACGCCGCAACACATGCGCCGCAATCGTTGCACAGATCCCGTTGGTACATCACCTGATATTTCTTTTCCAGACCCTCCGGGTTAGCACACCACTGACAGCGCAGGGGACATCCCTTGAAGAAAACAAGCGTCCGGATACCGGGTCCGTCGTATATGGAATATTTTTGAATGTTGAAAATACGTGCCTGCCTTTCCGGCATACCTGACTCCATAGCTGTGGCTCCTTCCTTTGCCGCATATCTAAATGCCTGAATGTCTCTTCCCCGGCGTACAGCACCGGAGAAGAGGCACGGGGCTATTTTAGAAATGCTCAATCATTGTTCTGCTGATGATCTCATCCTGTACTTCTTTACACAACTCCACAAAGTATGCGCTATAGCCAGCGACCCGAATGATTAAATCACGGTATTGATCAGGATTTTGCTGCGCTTTAATCAGCGTTTCATTATCCACATAACTGAACTGCATTTGGCCGTTTCCGAGAATGGAGGCTGTCCTGAGCAGATTAATCAGTCCGTTCTCTCCTTCAGGTGTTTCCAGCAAACCGCGCAAAAGCTTGAAGTTATGCACCATACCAATATTCATGGCCTCGACATCTATCTTGCTCACCGATTTGATGATAGCCGTCGGTCCTTTTTTGTCATGGCCCTGGGTAGGGCTGATACCGTCGGACAGCGGCAACCAAGCTTTGCGCCCATTGGCGGTAGCACCGGTCATCTCACCGAAAGGCGTATTGTTCGAAATAGAGAGCGTACCATGGCTGAAGGTAGAATACAGCGTTTTAAATTTGCGGTGATAGTTCTCAGTCCACCCGGTGATATCGGCGGCGATGCGATCGGCATAATCGTCGTCGTTGCCGAATTTTGGCGCGTCCAGACAATCCTTGTAGATCTGCTCATAACCTTCGAAATCGGCAAGCAACGCGTCACGGATTTGTTCGAGCGAATATTTTTTGTCATCGTAAACCAGCTTCTTGATGGCAGCCATCGAATCGGCGTAAGTTGCCAGACCGGACCAGATCAAACCAGGTCCCCAGTTATACATGGCGCCACCGGCGGATACGTCGCGACCACTATCCATCGTGCCTTCATACATAATCGACATAAGCGGCTTCGGCGCATAATCGCGGTGAACGCGCTGGCTGATTACAGTACCCACTGCGGAAAGCTCGGTGATGTATTCTACCTGCTTCTTAACCGCCGCTTCAAATTCCTCATAGGTCTTGAAGTTGCGCAAATCGCCCATGTCCAATCCTGGCTCGCTTCCGTGCCAAAGCATTTTGCCACGGTTAAGGACGAACTCAATGGCAATCGGCCACTGGGTGTATCCGGTGGAGGTCCACTGATACAAGCGTCCAGATTTTTGCGGCTCTACACAGCCCATCAGACAGTAATCGCGGGCATCTTCGATACTGCAGCCCTTCATCAGCATCATCTTGATGTGGGAATCGTCGAAATGGCAGGCCGGGAAGCCCAAACCCGCACGGACAACATCCACAATCTTCTTCAAGTATTTCTGAGGAGAACTATTGTGGATACGGCAAGCGAGCGAAGGCTGATAAACGCCGACATGACGTACTGCATCCATGAGCAGATAAGTCAAGTCGTTGGTGGCGTCGCCGCCCTCTCGTTTTTGCCCGCCAACACACATATTTACGAACGGTTGATAGCCGGCAAAAAACTTGGAGCCGCCCGCGCTAGAAACCCACATCATTTCCGAGCATTTGATCAGGAAACAACCTGCAATCTCGAATGCTTCAAACTCTGTCAGACGGCCGGCTTTTCTGTCCGCCTCATAGAAAGGATACATATATTGGTCCACACGACCGACAGACATGCCTGTCTGATTTTCTTCCACTACGAGCAAAGATTCTACGGTCCAGACCGATTGCATTGCCTCATGGAATGTAGTCGGCGCATGAGCCGGCACGCGAGCGTTGACCTCGCCGATTTTTTGCAACTCTGCCTTGCGCTTCGGAGTTGTTTCTTTAGCAGCCAGCTGGTATGCGTATTCAGACATCCGTTTGGCATACGCCATCACGCCTTCAGTCGTATCCAGCACGGATTTATAGTAATAGATTTTGTCGATGTCTTCAGGGTTTTGCATGGACAGCTTCGCAAGATGCTCCTTGGCTTCCCGCTGGATATCCAGCATCCCTTTCTTCATAAGAATGACATCGTAACCTGGGTTGGAGTCTCCGCCGCCGTTGATCTGATGATAGGAAAGATCGCTGACGAACGCTTCGCCGGAAAATTCCCAAAGACCGGCATCCCGGTATTGCTGTTCACATACTTCATCAACCGATTTGGCTTCCCAGAACGGGAACAGCTCCTCGTGCATGAGCCGTTTGTCTTCCTCGGAGATGTAGAACGGATCCTGAGGACGGTTGTGAATGGTGTCGAGCTCATCCCGGGTCCAGCGCCAAGCAATGTCAGGCGAGAAGGCGCCCGCGCGCGGCGCACCGCAAGGATGACCAACGATCAACTCGTTGTCCTGGATGAGCAGCGGAGCCTCTTCACACGCTTTACGGAAAGCCTTAGCACGCAGCATAATCGCTGGCAGACCTGAATTTTCCTTGTACACCTGAGTAAAGGCTCTGGCACGGTAGGTTGTAATACTTGGCGTAGCGGTCAAATAATGTTCTTTCAAAGCCCGCAAACGCTTGGTCATTCCTTCCGGGTATGCGCACTCTTCCTTACGAAGCTGGCCGGAGCCGTCTGCTGCCAGCGGCTGAGCTCCCTTATCCGAAAGTTCTTTTGATATTCCCTGGAACAGCTTCATGATGGCTTCTCGTTCTTGTGGAGCCATGGCCTTCGTTGCTTTGGCAAATTTGCTTGAAAACTCATGAATATCCAATATTTTTCCCTCGCAATCTTGTTAAATTTATATTATTTAAAGTGCGTGTTCAAAAAGGTCGTTTTTCAGCACCGAGAAAGTTGGATGAAGCTAGGGCCTGAGGAGCGGAGTGTACGTTTTGGGTACATGAGCACCGGAAGGCCCGGCTGAATTCAAGATTCGATGCCGAGTCCACTTCATGATTCACTTCGTGATCAAAAGCGGACTTTTTGAACTACCTCTTAAAAGCTTTTACGGTAAATGCGCTCCAACTCTTCTTCCGTTGGCTGACGAGGATTGGTTGGCGTACAGCGGTCAGCCATTGCGGTCCGCGCCATGCGGGACAGCGCCTCATCAAAAGCATCCTGATCAACGCCAAGCTCACGGATTCCGTGTTCGATACCGATGGATCGTTTCAACTTTCCAATTGCCTGGATCAGACATACGGTTCCTTCACGGGCGGTTCGGGCCGGCAAGTGCAGCAGCGAAGCGAGCCTAGCATAACGTTCACAAACCCTGTCTATGACTTTTCCGCCCAAGTTGGCGTTATACTCCATTACTGCCTCTAGAAGCAGTGAATTCACCCGTCCGTGAGCAATGTGAAACGTTCCGCCAAAGGCGTGGGACATACTATGAACGATACCAAGACCGGCGTTAGTAAACGCCATTCCCGCCATACAGGATGCATTCTGCACCCGATCCCGCGCCTCTGCATCTGCTGGATCATGGTAAAGCGTTTCCAGATGAGCAAATACCAATTGAACGGCCTTCTCGGCTAACGCATCGGTAAAGTCGGTCGCTTTGGTAGAGACATAAGCCTCCAGCGCATGGGTCAGAACATCCATTCCGGTGTCCACCACTATTTTGTTTGGCAATTGCTTGGTAAGGGTGGAATCGAGAATCGCTATGTCCGGTGCGATAAAATCGTCCACTATGACGATTTTGTCTCCGTCCACCGTAATCACCGAAAAGTCGGTCACTTCCGATCCGGTGCCGCTGGTGGAAGGAATGGCGACAAACAATGGTTTGATAAAAGGCGCGTCTTTCTCCTGTGCATATTGCCGGGCGAAGTACAGAACGCCCTTCGCTGTATCAATGACGGAGCCGCCTCCCAGCGCCAGTAACACATCAGCGCCGCTTTCCCAATACACTTGAAGCGCTTCGGCCACAATACTCACGCCCGGATCGGGCTTAACACCGGTAAACACTACAGTGGAGATTCCTCCGCTTTGCAGTAGATCAACCACCTGCCCTAGATAACCCAGCTTCTCCATCATCTGATCGGAAACGATACAGGCTTTCGTGCCTTGAATTTCCACCAGTCTCTTCAGTGATTGTTCGCCTGAATATACCTTCGATTTAATAACAAAGATGTCGTTTATCACGGTCACCTCCCTTGAATTTCTGTTGATAACCTGCCCCTAAGAAGGAAGGGCATAGCGGGCTATGATCTTTTCAATGTCTGGGTGTGGGTTAGGAATAACGTTTGAACTGTACACCTCTGCCCCCATCGCCTGTACAGCGGCGACGCCAGTATCTACTGCAGCCCTTACAGCCCCTACATCTCCGCGAACAAGGACAGATATATAACCGGACGCCACGTTTTCGTAACCGATCAAATCTACATCGGCCGCTTTGCACATGGCATCCGCCGCTTCCATGACGAATACAATTCCAAAGGTTTCAATGAAACCCAGTGCATCATGCTTGCTCATGACCTCTCTCCCTTCCCGGCAATTATGCGTGAATTGCATGCGCTTTCACAATTCCTGCAATAGAACTGAGCGGACGCGGCATCACATTATGGGCAGTGACTTTGCCAATCTTCGCTGCCGCTTCAGCGCCAGCCTCTACTGCCGAACGAACCGCCGCGACATCACCTTTTACCATTATCGTTACGAGCGTGGAACCAACATTCTCGTACGATACCAGAACAACATCTGCTGCTTTAAGCATAGCGTCCGCCGCTTGGATGGCAGGAACCATGCCCAATGTTTCCACAAGCCCGAGAGCTTCTTCTCCCCGGTATTCCATTCGAACCTCACCTCACCTGGGTATTTGTATTTGTGAATTTGCTGTAATACAGATACTCAACTCCTACTAGCAGGTTAACATAGGTTCTCCCCGTGATTATGGAGGATTCGGTAGCTGATTTTAGGATTCTAATGCCCCCTTTACCGACAATCTGGTACAAAAACGTCTTTCTTGCACGACAAGTACCAGAACGTCCTCAAGCTCGTCCATTTCATTGAATTTCTCCTCCTATCTTGCTATAATTGTGGAAAAATCTGTGCGGCGAGTGTATACATTGTTAAAGCATGTATATGGAATGCCGAGAAAAGGCCATCATGAAACCTCTAACCGACTTTTTATCCAAACAAATGAATATGGAAGACCTGGTGCAGCAAAAACTCCGTCTTTTTTTTGAAGATGAGAGTATTGTTTTTGACAAATCTCGTTTTGCGGGCGGGTTGACCAATTATAACTACATTATGAATATCCACGGAAAAGAGTATGTGATTCGCAAGCCCGGTAACCTGACTGATCAAATGATCGACCGCAGGATAGAGCGTGTGAACAACGGCATCGCTTCGGAGTTTGGCGTGAATTCGGAATGTATATATTTTGATGAGGAAAGCGGCATTAAGATCAGCAAATATATTCCCGATAGCACAACGCTTGCCGCGGCTGGCCCCTCGGCTTTGCAAAGTTTGCAGGCCGTTTCTTCTTTACTGAAGAAGATTCACGGTAGTCCCAAGCACTTCCCTAACAAGTTTGATTGGCTCAGTGAACTTGCCAAATATGAAACCATTGTCACGCAGATCAACGGTGAATTGTTTTTTGACTACGCATCCTTAAAAGAGCAATTGCTTCGTTTCATGCAAGACCATCTCAAAAATGTCATTTCCGTACCTTGCCATAATGATACGGTTCCGGAGAATTTTCTCGTAGATAGGGACGGCAGCGTATATTTGATAGATTGGGAATATTCCGGAATGAACGATCCGGCCTTTGATATTGCCGCGTATATCATTGAATCGCGTTTGACAGCAGAGGCGATTGACCAATTGTTTGAAGCATATTACGGAAATACATTTACACAGGATGATCTGATGAAGGTCAAATGTTACATGATGGCCCAGGATTTGTTATGGACGGTATGGGCCCTGCTGCGTCATTATACGGGGGATGATTACCTGGATTACTGTTCGCTGCGCTATAACCGCCTGCGTCGGAATATTCAAGTATTAAGCATGCGACCGGATTACCCTATTGCCAACATGGTGATGCCCTAGTACTAGCCGTCGCTTGCGCTGGAATGAGAAACTTTCGGATGTTTATCCAGTCCCTTTAAAAACGATTGACCGGTTAGATAATATACAAAAACCTGTACTTTCTTATCTAAAAGGATAAAAAAGTACAGGTTTTTTGTAAGCCTATAAACACGTTTATGGTTAACATGAAGCCCTTCGCGTTTCAGGGCCACTGGCATCAAAGTAAGGATGTAAGCCGGTTAGTTGCAATGATCTGAATCCCTCAGCCACTTGACTCGGAGTAACACCCATTTTTATAGCGACAGTATTTGTGGCTAGTGCATTAAAAATGTTGTGTGTACCAAGTAGCGGTATATAAAATTTCAGTTAAGTGATAAAACAAGATTCTATAGAGTTTTTCATATGATTAACGAGTGCTGTCACCTCGGAATCCAGTCCTTCCCACTTATCAACATACTCTCCTCGGTAGGCTTTTCTGGCTAAGTCGAGTAAAGTCGAATATTCTTTGGGTAACCGAGGTAAAGCCCATTTTGCAGCCACATCTTTTGGAGAAATTTCACCGATAGACACTGTCTGCCACATTCGAGCCAGGGTTAAAATTACATTACGCTCATCACCTTTGATACCCTCAATCAACCCAGGCAAAGACTCCTTAATCGCTCTTCGAATATCTGTCATCGGAACGGGGTCAAGTATATCTGAAGCATCAGGACCAAATAGAGAAATGCTATTCTTTCTCGCTTGTGCTAAAACAATAGCTAAATCAGGGTCATAGGTTGGTTCCTGGATTTGTCCTTTCTCAAACTCACTCCTGAGCCACTCACCATAGGTAAATTCATTTCTTGGTGGATATAGCCAAGGTACAACATCGCTATGGTTTATAACCGTGACTTCAAGTGGTCTCACAGAATCTGTATTTCCTATCTTTCCAGAAATAAGCATTAGTCTGTCTGTTAGTTGTTTTCGAGTTACTTCAGGTAAACTATGATTCACGACCACTAGGACATCTACATCACTGTTAATGCGTAAGCCACCATTTACTGCAGAACCAAATAGATAAACCCCGACTATCGAACTTCCAAGCAACCCCTCTACGATTTTTAATGCTTGCATCGCTTGTTTTGGTATTTTTTCGTTACTCAAATCGCTCATCAACTACAAACTCCTCTCCTCTGATTTTGTTCGCATAATGTACGTTTTTATTGGTTTCTTTGGAATTAATTAAATGACCGATTACTGAACAAAAGAAACATTTTTTACAGAACATTTTATCAAACGTTAATATAAATTATCGTTCTTTATTTCAAAACTACATCAGTTCCACCGCGTAGCGTTTCTCGTCCTGCCATATGCACCTCGCTGAAGTCGAACGGATCATAACCTCACTGCGACTTTTTGGCGGGCAAGCTCGCTGTCTACCTCATAGGTATTGCCGCACAGTTGGATGAAGCCGTCTTATTCGCCGTTCGCTACTCATATAGCTCGTTTAGCTCGGCAACGGGAGCCGCTTGTGAGGCCTGTCACTAGCTAAAGCATAATCATAAATCGAAGGTAAGTTAATCGAGATGTATTCAACTAACTAATCCCTTTCACAACCTCAATGCTCTGCGACATCGAATATTTAAGTTATAAGTAGCACAAAATCCTACATCAGGATGCTACATTTCACCCTGCTGCAGCGGCGCCAGTTCGCCAACAAAGTATAATGATTTAATTTTGAGTCGGACTCTCAGTCAGTAGAGTCGGGAGAAATCACATCCCATTTTCCAAACAGTGTTAGACCCGCCGCTTTTGCTAGCGACACAGACGCCAGTTTATCGAGCTGGCATCGGTACTGGGGTTCGTATCCCTGATCACACGCGTACTTGCTGATTGAACGCACCACTTTGCGGGCGTAGGCTTTTCCTCTAAAAGGCGTCAGAGTCAGTACGCCGAGATCGGCAATTTGCGCATCCTCCCAGGGATACATGTTGGCGGCGCAGATCAGGCGGTTTTGTTCAAATGAGCCGAACACCGCCCAGTGATCCAATTCCACATATGCGTCATCCAAATCTTGTTCCGAGGCGGAGGACTGGAACTCCGAGAAAACCGCATCATCTTGCTCTGTTAAGTGACGCAAGTCACCTTCCAGGTTTTCTTGCAGCAATTCGTTCTTATTGGCTTCTGAAAAATAAAAAAGATAATCTGCGCCATGCAGAGTGACTCCCGTTTCAATCAATTTCTGGCGAAAGATCGGCTCAGACAAGTCTTGTACTTGATACAGGCCTATCTTATCAGCCGGCGCAGGCGTCAGGACCGCCATAACCCGGCCGTCGGATGTTTCCAGCACTATGATCCAACTGTCTTCGCTCAGGTCAGGGTTGATGGCGACAGTGAAGACTTCGTCGCTATAGAGGACGTCTCCGTTAAAAAATTGCGTACGCCAAAAATCAGTTATCGTTTGTGAAAATAAAGACATATCCCTTACTCCCCCTATAATAAAAATTCTATCTAGTTTCATTTGGTTTAATATTTATATTTTAATAATCGCTAACATATCTTCATTTTCTTTATCCATACCGACTTCAACGAAACCAAAGCTGGCGTAAAAGTCTTTCGCTACAGGATTATTTGGATTGTAACAGATCTCGATCTCTTCTAATCCACCTGTCTGCTTAATTTCATCAAGGGCTAACAGCAGAGCTTTGCGCCCGATGCCATTATTTTGATAGTTCTGATCGACCATAAATCGCCAAATTGATATTCTCCGTTTTGTTTCAGGCCACCCACATGAAAAATCCGACAGGCTTACCGTCTAAACAAATTGCGCGTGTTTGATAGGAGGGGTTGAGCTTTTTCCCACAATAATTTCTGCTATTTTTTTAGCATATTCTTCTGTATCAAAATCCTCATAATTACTTAATACTGCAATAGTCAAACGTTCTTCTAGGAAGCGCATAAAGTGTGAACTGTAGCCAGCCCAGGATCCTGAATGTGCCAAGTAATGACAATCAAAATCTTCCCCAATAGACAAGCGAAAAGCATAGTCTTCATTGTCAATAATGATCTCACCAGTTGGAGTAGTTTTGGGGCCAATCTCTCCTATTTTTTTAAGAAGTTCTTTTCCACCAACAGTACCTGTAGTGAAGTTTTGTCCCCATTTTACTAAGTCTTCAACATTTGTATGAACTTGTCCATCTCCTGTATGTTCCCAAGGACTTTCCCGAATTTCTTCCGTAAAAAAACAATTTGTGAAATTTGGGGGCAACAGCGATTGGAGGAATGATTCGTACGTGAAGCGTCTCACAACAGACAACGGGGGCGTCCCAGGTCAATGGACCTTTTGGGACACCCCCTTTATTTTTTCGTGAACGTAACTGCCCGTTAGTTCAACGCCCTTGTACCGTTCTACATCTATTCTATTTCGGCTCTAGAAATAAACCATTTCCATAAAGCTTTATGGATTCCTCCTCATAAGTAAACAAAAGAGCTTCAACCCACTGCAGTGAAAAGTTGAAGCTCTCTCTAGTTTCTTCTATATGCTGAAGTTTTCATCACACCGGCTGCATCATCTGCATAAAGCTTCCCATCCGCTCCAGCGCTTTCTCCAAATCGACGAGAGAGGTTGCATATGAGCAGCGAATAAAGCCCTCTCCGCCTGATCCGAATACATGTCCGGGTACGACCGCCACCTTCGCTTCTTCCAGCAGCCGAAGAGCAAACTGCTCAGATGACATGCAGTAGAAGTAATTGAAAGGAAGGCATAGAAAGCCCCCTCAGGCTCGTGACAGTCCAGCCCGATTGCATTCAATCCGGCCACAAACAGCTTGCGGCGTTCATTGTAGCTCGCCATCATCTCATCCTCGGCAGACAAGCCTGCTCTATCATAACTGTTCCGGTCAGATTGCACGGATAATTGATCATCAAAACCTTTACAGGCAAGATGGTTTCTAATCCCTGCAAGGTATAGCGTTTAACTTCTTCAGCCGATGTTCCTAGAATCCTGTTCCTTAATTCTCCACGTTGAGCCGCCAAGTATGATGTAAAGTAAATAAAAAAACTAATAGACAAAGTGATATGATTATGGTTATTATAGATATATTATGTCTCTTATTGGAGGTGATTCACGTATTATGAAGTATTTAAAAGCTACAAATTATGCCTTTCACACAATGCATTTTCTTGCAATGGACACAAAAAATAAACTAATCGGTGTTGATCCACTCTTATTTTTAAATTAATTACGGATATAAAGAGTCTTTTAAATCTTCGATCATAGTAGAAAATAATTTTAATCCTATCCATTACAATAAAAAAAATAAATGGAGGCAAATTTATGCAAATCGCACTTTTTTTAATTATGGGGATAATTATGGGAATGCTTTTTCCTATTCAGGCATCTATAAGTGCTCGTTTAAGCTCTTATTCAAAAACACCTTTAACAGCTTCGTTCATCGCATTTTCTTTGGGATCGGTGATACTACTCATTATTAATTTAATAGTAAATCCTAGAGGAATCAGTGTTGGGATTGATTTTTCATACCCATTGTATGTTTTTATCGGTGGAGCAATAACTGGTATTGGCTTTCATGTTACTAATATCATTCTTTTTTCAAAACTAGGTGCTTCAGTAACAACAGTAATAACTGTAACTGGGCAAATGATTGTAGGAATTTTAATCGATCACTTTGAGTGGTTTGGTGTACCAGCTAAACATATTAGCATTACTAGAATAATCGGAACTATTATTATGATTTTGGCTATTTCATTGGTTCAATCTAAAAAGAAAAAAGGTTTAACTCAAGTGTTAGAAAGTAAGAAAAAGGATAGTAAATCAATCTGGATAATTATGGGTGTTTTAGCTGGGTTTTTACCACCATTGCAAACCGCTATTAATGGAAAACTTCGCGTTGCAACGGACTCTCTTTTAGGAGCTACTTTTATTTCTTTTTTTGTCGGCGCGATTATTTTGCTTATTTTGATATTGATTACTAAACGTCGCTTAGAGATTCCTTTGTATGACGCTCAGAAAAAACGCATTCCTATTTGGGTATATATGGCAGGTATATTTGGCATATTTATTGTAACAGGTAACATTGTCTTATTACCTGAACTTGGATCGGTTCTAACTACTATGATTTTTCTATTGGGACAAATGATTATGGCTGTAATAATCGATCAGTTTGGAATATTTAATTTACAAAAAAGGAAAATTGATAGTAGAAGAATTGCCGCTCTAGTATTGACTATTATTGGAATAATATTTGTTAAGTTCATATAATCTTATACGCCAGATATGTTTTGCCCACCAAGTAGCATTGAATAACCCTTATATCTGAACAAAAGAGCTTCAACCCACTGCAGTGAAGTTGAAGCTCTCTCTAGTTTTCTTCTAAATACTGAAATCAATTTAGATGAAGTCAATTTCAATCAATGGTGATAGTTCCATCACACCGGCTACATCATCTGGATAAACCTTCTCATCCTCTCCAGCGCTTTCTCCAAATCAACGAGCGAGGTTGCATACGAGCAGCGAGAAGAATAGCGATGGAATGACGGTGGAACAACAAAATCAAACTTGTAACATTGAGAACTGTACACAAAAAAGCATTACTCTAATCATCAAGTAATGCTTTTTTGTTTATTAATTTTGGCAAGGAAGAGGTTACTTCTTAACCCTCTTTCCACACAATTTTCCGATTACCCGATTTCCATAAACCCATTGACTCTCCCCTTAGGAGAAACTTTATATTGCTAGAATGCAGTTTTCTTGAGAAAGGAATTTCATTATGCACAAAAAACAAAATCTGACCTTAGCCATATTATTGCTGAACTTATTCATAGCCTTTTTGGGCATTGGTCTTGTTATTCCAGTAACCCCTACAATAATGAAAGAGTTAAATATATCGGGAACAGTTGTCGGCTATATGGTTGCATCTTTCGCGATTATGCAGCTGCTTACATCGCCAATTGCAGGCAGGTGGACAGATAGTTTTGGACGCAAGATCATGATCGTTATTGGTCTGCTTTTCTTTAGTTTTTCGGAGTTTTTGTTCGGAATCGGAAAAAGTGTTGAGGTGCTCTTTATCTCGCGTATGATTGGCGGTGTCAGTGCAGCATTCATCATGCCGGCTGTGACAGCCTTTATCGCCGATATTACAACAATGGAAACACGTCCGAAAGCACTGGGCTATATGTCCGCATCCATTTCAACAGGCTTCATTATCGGTCCTGGTATTGGCGGTTTCCTGGCGGAAATCAGTACTCGCTTGCCGTTCTACTTTGCGGCAGTCTTTGGATTATTAGCAGCTATTATATCGATCAGCGCACTTCGTGAACCAGAGAGAAATCCTAAAAATAAAAAAGAAACAGGTCAAAAGACAGGGTTTAAACGTATTTTTACACCCATTTATTTCATCGCCTTTATGATTATTTTAATTTCAGCATTTGGTTTGGCCTCGTTTGAATCGTTATTTTCTTTATTTGCGGATCATAAATTTGGCTTCACACCGAAGGATATTGCCATCATGATTACTGGTGGTGCCGTCCTCGGAGCCATTGCCCAAGTCATCTTTTTTGACCGCTTAACCAAATGGTTTGGAGAAATTCGCGTCATTCGTTACAGCTTAATTTTCTCGACAACTCTTGTACTATTACTAACCTTTGTGAACTCCTATTATGCAATTATGCTCGTAACCTTTACCGTTTTCATTGGATTTGATTTAGTACGGCCTGCTGCGACGACGTATTTATCTAAAATTGCCGGCGATGAACAAGGATTTGTTGGAGGAATGAACTCCATGTTTACTAGTATCGGCAACGTATTTGGCCCAATTATTGGCGGGATGTTATTCGATATCGATTTAAACTACCCTTTCTATTTTGCAACAGTCTTCTTGGCAATCGGTATTGGATTAACCTATGCTTGGAAGATGCCAGCACATCTTAAAACCAGCGTCAACAAGTCGTAGCGACTTTGTAGTCCATTGAGCGTATTCTTTATTTTGGGTATTCGGATTTTTCTGTGGAAACTCATTTTATTTAATTAATGTTCATATAGGGGTATCGTCGGGAAAATCGGATTTACAACGCTAAGCCCATTTTTAAGACGATTCCCCCGATTTTAACAACGCTAAGACAATTTCAGTGGTCTTAGAAAGTGCTCCCTGTCAAGTAGATAGTATAAAAAAACAAAAGATCGTTTAGTTCCCTCAGTTCTATTTAAATTGAACTGAGGTTTTGTTTTCTCCTATTTATGCAGCTCGTCGAAATTCGTTAGGTGACAAGCCATTTAAACGTTCTGTAAAACGGTAATTGTTGTAGTAGCGGATATAATTTCTCACGTCTTTGAGGACATCTGCATAGGTATCGTGTTTCGTCAGATAAAAGCTTTCTACCTTAAATGTTCCATCAAAAGCGTTCAATGGGGTGGTTATCCAGGCATCGGCTCACACGAAATATACTCCATTTGACTTCTTCATGTTTATTATCAAAAATATGAATTTTACTTATTCATTTTATCATAATACAATGATTTCAGAAAAAAGAGGAGGAGATATCAATGAAGAAAAAGATAAAAGTTTTCTATGTAGATGCTTTCACAACGGATACTTTTGGCGGAAATCCTGCTGGCGTAATACCGAATGCAGAAAATTTAACAGACGTAGAAATGCAAAAGATATCTAATGAATTAAACCTCTCAGAAACAGCCTTTCTTTTACCGTCAACAAATACAAATGCAGATTATAGAATAAGATATTTTACACCAACCGAAGAAGTTGATTTTTGCGGTCACGCCACTTTAGGTACAGCATGGTTAATGGCTACTAAGAACAATTGGATCAATAAGGAAGAAAAAATAATCTTTGAATCTAACATAGGACTAATTCCCGTTAAATGGATTATGGAAAATAATCAATTAACTAGAGTGTCCATGACTCAAGTACGTCCTCAAATAAAAAGTATAGACATTAACCCCAAAATAATCGCTGATCTTGTTGGCATACATGATACAGATATTGATAATAGATATCCAATAAAAATAGGGAATACTGGGGTCTCACATCTTATGGTTCCAGTTAAAACACGACAAGCAATTGACCGAGCAGAACCTAAATTAAATGAACTTAAAAAGATGAACAATGACTTTAACATATCCACCACACATCTCTTTACCTTTGATACAAATGGGGAATTTGATATTTATACAAGAGATTTTTGTCCAAATATAGGAATTGATGAAGATCCCGTTACAGGAGCTGCAAACGGTGCGTTAGGCGGTTATTTATATTTAGAAAACATCCTAACTAATGGAGAAAGACATCAATTAATTATAGGTCAAGGACATGCTATCAATAGACCTGGGATTCTTTACGTAACGATTACCCCTGATGGGGAGAATCCTATTATTGAAGTAGCAGGATCAGCAGTTGTTTCAATAGAGGGAGAAATATTAGTATAGAGACCATTTTACCTTTACAGAACTTTTTACTTAAATTACATTTTAATCCCAATTTTAAATTCTGGTAGATTCTTTATTAAAAGTAATATAGTTGAGAATTATCACTAAGAGGAAGAAATAGAGAATGAATAAACGGAAAAACATTATTATGAGATGGGTAAAAGCCACAATCATTTTTAAATAAGCACATAAATATAAAACAAACTTCTCTAAATTCCTCAATTAAGAGGAGCAGTTTCAACTAACCTGCCTGTTAACCAAAGTATCATTTTTTTACACCGTTTAAGCATAAGAACCTAATAAGGTGTTTATTCCACAATATTACGATTGCTTAATAATAAAACCTCATATAAACATAAAATGTACCCTATAAGACAAAACTTAAAAAGTCTCTCTTATAGGGTACTTTTATTTATAATGAACCTAGCAACTAGATGGAGCAGAGCTTATGTTTCAAAGAAATCATTTACTAATCAAGAACTAAAATTACTTAAGAAACATCCTTATGTAAAGGCTGTTAGTGAAAAAGGGATAACTTACACAGATGAATTTAAGGCAATAGCGATTGCAGAATATGAAAAGGAAAATGTTCAAGTGAAATTTTTGAAGATGCAGGTTTCGATATCGACCTGGTAGGGATACATTGAGGTTATCGCTTTTCCTGGGTCTGGCTAAAACAAGATTCTATAGAGTTTTTCATATGATTAACGAGTGCTGTCACCTCGGAATCCAGTCCTTCCCACTTATCAACATACTCTCCTCGGTAGGCTTTTCTGGCTAAGTTGAGTAAAGTCGAATATTCTTTGGGCAACCGAGGTAAAGCCCATTTTGCAGCCACATCTTTTGGAGATATTTCACCGATAGACACTGTCTGCCACATTCGAGCCAGGGTTAAAATTACATTACGCTCATCACCTTTGATACCCTCAATCAACCCAGGCAAAGACTCCTTAATCGCTCTTCGAATATCTGTCATCGGAACGGGGTCAAGTATATCTGAAACAACAGGACCAAATAGAGAAATGCTATTCTTTCTAGCTTGTGCTAAAACAATAGCCAAATCAGGGTCATAGGTTGGTTCCTGGATTTGTCCTTTCTCAAACTCACTCCTGAGCCACTCACCATAGGTAAATTCATTTCTTGGTGGATATAGCCAAGGTACAACATCGCTATGGTTTATAACCGTGACTTCAAGTGGTCTCACAGAATCTGTATTTCCTATCTTTCCAGAAATAAGCATTAGTCTGTCTGTTAGTTGTTTTCGAGTTACTTCAGGTAAACTATGATTCACGACCACTAGGACATCTACATCACTGTTAATGCGTAAGCCACCATTTACTGCAGAACCAAATAGATAAACCCCGACTATCGAACTTCCAAGCAACCCCTCTACGATTTTTAATGCTTGCATCGCTTGTTTTGGTATTTTTTCGTTACTCAAATCTCTCATCAACTACAAACTCCTCTCCTCTGATTTTGTTCGCATATATTCCTTCACAAACTTGGTTGATTTTACATAATGAATCTTATCAATTACTAGAATGCTCATTAAAGAAAAGATGAAAATATTCATTCATATTTTTGTCAAAAAAATAATAGGAAATCACTTTAGAGATTAGGTATACTTTGAAATCTAATCCATTCAAAAAAGGAGATTATTTATGAATAATCAAGAACTAAATGAATTGAAAAAAAATCGAACGATCCCTATCGTTTCGCAAGTGTAAAAAATGAATTTACTGAATTAAGCTTCTATGGAGAAAAGAATTTTGATTTAGAACAAAAACAGGGCGGGTGCTACATTGTAGTTTCCGATATTGAAACAGTGTATAACAGGTTGAAGTCAAACTTGAAGACATTTTATGGAAAGATACCCGTCAAAGGGCTACCTAGGTTTTCTAGACTAAATTTAACCGCAGAGGACCGAAGATTTAATATCACTGATCCAAGTGGAAATACCCTAATCGTAGGAGAACCGTTAGGCGATTCTACAACTGTAATGGATAGGTATACAGAGGATACTAAGAATGCTTCTAAATTTGAGAAAGCTTACAAATGGGCTTTTAGATACGCCTACTCCAAAGAAGACTTCCTTGGAGCTAGTAACTTATTAGAATCTGCTTTTAGTAAACAAAGTGATCCTCTTTCTAATGAACTCTATTTCAAAGCCAAAGTGCTCCAAATAGATGTATTAGTTGCTCTAGGAAGAACTGAAAACGCTATAGAAATAGCTCAAGAATTAGAATCCTTCGTATTATCATCAAATGAAGAAACAATCTTACAAAATGAGATTCAACGTTTTTCGGAACTAAAAGAAGAACTATTTCTTTAGCGGCTTATTTAGTAATTATATAACCCCATTAATGGCTGGAACGGTATTAAGAAGAAAACCCGCAGAGTGGATTTCATGATCCAACTACGGTTTTTTTGCTATATTATGGACTTACAACAACTTTAATGACCTTATCTGTACGTTGTTCGAACATTTTAAATCCTTTTTCGATATCATCGAGTGGAATTCGATGCGTAATCATCGGAGTTAAATCGATTTTTCCCATTTGAATCAGCCTGATTAATTTCTTAAGGTTACCCAGATATGACAGTCCCATCTCAATCCGTACATTCTTCATAAATGCTTCCTGAAGTGGAATGGTGACCGGCTTCCCGAAAATGCCGACAAGTGATACCCGGCCGCATAGTCCTACACATTTCAGTGCCTGCTCTAGCGTAATCTCGGCGCCCGCTGCTTCAATGGCTGCATCTGCGCCCTTCCCTTCCGTTAATTCCGCAATGACAGCAAGCGGGTCCACTTCCTTGGCGTTGATCGTATGGGTTGCTCCCATCCGGGAGCCGACTTCCAAACGGTATGGATCAATGTCGACCAGAATGACTTGTTTAGGGAGAAATAGCTGAGCTGCTTGAACTGCACATAATCCGACGGGGCCGGCACCAAATACAACAACGCTATCCCCGTGCTCGATCGCTGCCTTTTCCGCTGCAAAATATCCGGTTGACAGAATATCGCCTACAAATAATACCTGATCATCCTCTAAATCATCAGGTACATGAACCAGATTCACATCAGCATAAGGAATCCGCATAAATTCACTTTGAGATCCGGATAGGCGCCTTCAAATCAAACCCTCCTAAATGACTAATAATCGATTCGCTCCAAATAAAGCGTTTGCAAGCCGATTATATCAAATATTATTAATCACAAGTTGTGTAGATCATTATTTAATTGTTTGAATTGTGACGATTTGGTTAAAAATCCCTGTTATTATCTAGTCATCAGAAGGAACAGCGGCAGCCATGGATATATCGTATCCGGGCTGCCGCTGCAACATTGGAATGATCCTCTTAAATTTTAAACTTCTTAACGAGCTGCTCCAGCTCATTACTTGATTGACTTAATTCCTCTGCAGATTGCGAAACTGTATCGATCGCCTGCAATTGGTCTTGTGTAGAAGCACTTACCTCTTCGGCCGAAGCTGCGGATTCTTCAGAAATTGCGGATAGACTTTCAATGGATTGAACAACATCATCCTTCAAGGTTGACATCCTTTGCACTTCATTCGACATTTGACTAATCGAGTGTATTACTTGATACATCAATTCCTGAATGGTTGTAAACGCCGTCTCTGTATCTTTTACAGCACTATTCTGCTCTATGGTAATTTCTTTCGTTCTGCTCATCGCTTCTGTGGCACGTTCAGCCTCTTCAGTAATACCTAGAATAGTTTCACGAATTTCATCGGAATGTTCGGCTGATTTCTCGGCAAGCTTGCGAATTTCTGTGGCGACTACAGAGAAGCCTTTTCCAGCCTCTCCGGCTCTCGCTGCTTCAATCGACGCATTCAGAGCAAGCAGATTAGTTTGGCCAGAAATCGCATTCATCGTTGCGACGACTTCTTTGATATCATTGATTTTCTCTACAAGAATATGTAACACATTTTCAATCGATTGAATTTCACGGTAGGATTCGTCTGAACGGGTTTGTAGAACAGCCAGCTTCTCCGTGCCATCAACACTCGCCTTCTGTGTCTCGTTCGATTTAAACTGCATATCACCCATTGTTTCTTCAATTAATGTAAACTGTGAATCCAGATCACCTGTCACGCGCTGCATATTATCAAGATTGCTCGCACTTTCTACCGATCCTTCGGCCACGTCCGACATCGCATGAGCAATTTCTTCACTTGTTGCCTTCGTTTCCTCTGATACTGCACTCAGACTCACCGCCGAATCCGACAATTTCTGGGAGGAATCGATAACTTTAGATAGAACCTCGCGCATTTTTTGCACCATCTCATTAAAGTGACCTGTTAATTGGCCGACTTCGTCCTTGGATCGTACCTCCCCTTGAACGGTTAAATCTCCTTCGGCCATTAGCTGTACCTGTTTCGTTAACTGCACAATTGGTTTTGTGAAATAACGAGCAATTACATAAACAACGACACTAACTATCACAATTGCAATAAGGGTAATCAGCGTATTCAATTGTAGAATTTGATTAATGAGTTTTGATAACTCTGCTTCTTTATAAACTACCCCTATTTTCCAATTCGTGTTTTCCATCGTTTCATAATAGATGATTATCTCTGTATTTCCCTCTGTATATAACACTTTGCCAACGTCTTTCTGATACATTTTATCTATATACGGCTTTTCTCTCACATTCTTTCCTGCATCTGTTGGATGAACGACCGCATTTCCTTCAGCATCCACAATAAAGCCATATCCATTGTATCCTAAATTTAATTCATTGATTTGGTTGGTCACCGTATCCAAAGGTAAATCAAGTCCGATCACACCTATCACTTGACCATTTTCCACAATTGCTTTTGAGGCAGCTACTTTCATTTGATTGGAGCTATCTAAATATACTTTCGTAAACTGCACTTCTTCCGGATTTTTGCTAGCTATTTGATACCAAGGTCTTTCGGTTGGATCATAGCTTTTATCATATTTCTTAGAAGTATCGGGATCATACATACGCTTCGATGAACTTGCCATATAAATAGAGGAAACTTCCGGCTTCACCTTTATATAATTGACCATTTCATCTCGTATTTCAGGGGTTAAAGTCTCTTCATTGTTTTGTATCAGTGCTTTAATACGTGGATCTTCACTGAAAACTAAAAGATCTATCCCGTAATTGGTTATGCGTAATTCCGTCATTTTAGTTAACGTTTCAGCGTGTCCCGCTCCTTCTATGTCTAATTTTGCTTTAATGTTTTTAGACATTTCGTTTCCTGTTACTAACTGCGAGATGACCATTACAATAATAAGTAATGACGCAAAGATGAGAATAAGTTTGTTCTGCAATTTGTTTAACATGATGTTTCCTCCCAGATGTTATAAGTGTTGTTGCTAAAAAAGTTTATTCTAGAGCTGAACACTAAGTAAAACTCTCCATTACTATTTATCGTCTACTAACAAAAATAATTAAATAACCTGAGCAAATATTTCTCGCTCAGGTTATTCATTATAATCGGTATAGTAGATTTTAAATTTTTTAACGAACTGCTCCAGTTCATTACTTGATTGACTTAATTCCTCTGCAGATTGCGAAACCGTATCGATCGCTTGCAATTGGTCTTGTGTAGAAGCACTTACCTCTTCGGCCCCAGCTGCTATTCCTCCTATGTAATGTAAGCCTTACAAAACCATTACTGAATATGTAGAGATATGTTTAAAATGTTTTTATTTCGAAAAAAAGCCCCTCCAAGTGAAACTTTAGCGCCTTTTAAGCACTTGTTCACTCAGAGAGGATTAATCCGCCGCTACAGCACCTTTTCCAGGAAGCTGATCGTACGCTCATTCTTCGGGTTACCGAATACTTCCTCCGGCAAGCCTTCCTCGATAATATAGCCACCGTCCATAAATACGACCCGGTCCGCCACTTCCCGGGCAAAGCCCATCTCATGCGTAACGATAACCATCGTCATCCCTTCACGCGCCAGGTCCTTCATGACGCCGAGCACCTCGCCGACCATTTCGGGGTCAAGCGCAGAAGTCGGCTCATCGAACAGCATTACGTCCGGATTCATCGCCAGCGCGCGGGCAATTGCTACCCGTTGCTTCTGTCCGCCCGACAGTTGGCTCGGGAACGCCTCGGCTTTATCCGCCAGGCCAACCCGCTCCAGAAGCCGCAGCGCCGTGGCGCTCGCTTGCTCCGCATTCATTTTGCCCAGCTCCATAGGGGCGAACATGATGTTCTTCAGCACGTTGAAATGCGGAAACAAGTTAAAATGCTGGAACACCATGCCGATATTTTCGCGTGCCTTGTTAATGTCCGTTTTTGGATCGTTTAGGTCTTGATCATCGACGATGACCCGGCCAGCAGTGATCTCCTCCAGCTGGTTGATGCAGCGCAGGAACGTACTTTTCCCTGAACCGGAAGGGCCGATGAGACAGACAACCTCCCCTTCCTTGACCTGCATATCGATTCCTTTCAGCACCTGATTTGCGCCAAAGCTTTTCTGTAATCCCTCAACCTGGATTTTACCCACGACGCACCTTCCCTTCCAGATAACCTGAAATTTTCGTCAAAATCGTGATGACAATCAGATACATGATAGCAACGACAAGCCAAATATCGAACGACGAGAACGTTCTGGCGATAATAATTTTGCCGGATTGCGTCAGCTCGACGAGACCGATGGCCGACAGAATCGACGTATCTTTAAGCGTAATGACGAGCTGATTGATGAATGCCGGAATCATGACGCGAACCGCCTGCGGGATAATGATTTTTATCATCGCTTTGCGGTAAGGCAAGCCGAGCGAACGCGCCGCTTCCATTTGTCCCCGGTCGACCGACTGAATGCCGCCCCGGATAATTTCCGTCACATAAGCGCCTGCATTCAGACTGAGCGTCAGAATCGCCGCCAGGAACAGAGGCATCGTGAAGCCGAATGCCTGCGGGATCCCGAAGTAAATAAAGAAGGCGAGGACAATCAGCGGAATGCCGCGGAATACATCGACGAACACGGTCGCAACGCCGCGCAAGAACCGATTCTGTCCCACTTTCATAAATCCGAAAACAAGCCCAAAAATAAAAGCTAAAAACAGTGAAGCAATCGTGTACAACAGCGTCTTGCCAAGACCTTTCAGCAGGGACGGCAGAGACTCCTGAATTAGCTCCCAGCGGCTTTGGTTCGCCGGTCCGGATGCATTCTCACCAAGATATTTCTCAAGAATCCGGTCATACTCACCGCTTGCGCGAAGATTGATCAGGCCGGTATTGAATTTCTCCATAAGCTCCTGATTCATTCCCTTGTTCACCGCAAAGCCATAGGAGCCGCCTTTTTCCTTCTCAGTCACGATTTTCAGACCATTATTCTGGGTTACCCCATAAGCCAGTACTGGATAATCGTCGAAGCAGGCGATGGAATTGCCTGTCTTAACATCATCATACATCTGCGAGGATTCATCGAATGGGACGATCTTGAAGCCGTACTTTGAGGCAATCGATTCAGCGAATCTATAGCCTTCTGTACCGGTCTTTACTGCAACCTTCTTCCCTTTCAAATCTTCGTAGCTCTTGACAGTGTCATTGTTCTTGCTAATCGCCATGACCACGCCGGAATCAAAATACGGATCCGATAGATCGAATTTTTGCTTCCGCTCATCAGTGATGCTCATCCCTGCGATCACGCCGTCTACCTGTCCTGACTCGAGCGCCTGAACGGCTGCGTTAAAACCCAGCGGCTTGATTTGATACTTAAAATTCTGATCCTTAGCGATGGCCTCCATTAGGTCCATATCAATGCCGACGAAATTGCCGTTCGCATCCTGAAATTCAAACGGCGCAAACGTAATGTCGGTACCAATCACATAGGTTTTGCCGGGTTCCGGCTCCGCCGCAGCGCCTCCTGCCCAACCGGACAAACCGGTCACCATGAGTAGCAGCAGCGACATAATAAATAATGATAATTTTGTTGATTTCATGTGCCCTCTCCTTCTTAGTCAACTCCGAAGTTAATTCCATTTACTTTTTCCTTGTGAGGTTTTCTACCACCAGTTATCCTATTTTAACAAAAAATACACCATTTCTAAAAATACAATTTCTAACAGAGAACTAGAAAGCTATTTTACGCCTATGGAATGAAGCTCAGCAGCAAGCCGGCTCGCTGTTATTCATTACCCAAATAAGCGCTCATCTGCACTAGAATCAAGGGTAGAATTTTCCGCCCCCCTCATCAAACCGGATGTCAGAATTTCCCACATAAGAAAATTGACTGACTTCTAGTAAGTGGGTCTGTCCCCGCGGGAGTCAATTTAAAAAAGTGGATTCCCTTTACTATACATGGTTCATCCTCTTATCGCTTCTTAGTTTTTATAAACCTAGAATCCATCAGGATCAAATTGATCAAGTGAACTATTTTTGTAAATGGGTAGTCATCATCATGAAACATTAGTTACCCGGGTACAGTTCATGGATTTTGGAGACCAGGTCTTCTGAATTGGTGTGGAACACTTGGTTCGAATCCGCCCAGACCGATTTCAGAAAATACGAGGCATGAAACCGCCATCCCTGATAATCCGGATTAAATTCCATTTGAATTTCGCGCCCCGGCTTTCCTCGGTACACCCTAGAACCTGGCTTGCGCCAGCTGCCAATTTGGGTGATCCTGTCCGGATTCTGGCCAGTGATATATGTAAATCTGTCATTGTATGAAATGTCCTTCAAATAAAACTTTGGACAGCCTACAGCAAATACCTGAACTCGTTGAAAGCCGTACTTCTCCTCCAAATAAAGCCCTGCCGATAGGCAATCACGCCTCCGGCGCTGTGCCCGATAAGGATCAGGTGATCCGCACCTAATATATGCTCGCGGATGATTTGCGACGCGTAAGTAACCCGTCGGGACTGGTCACGGGCCAGGTCGTAGCCGACTTGAGTAAGTTGCCGGGCCAGCAAACCGATTAAATCGGTGTCAGTACTATACGATATCCCGTTCTTTTCAATCGCGTTTATAAGCAAATCTTGCATTAAGATCGACTTATTCGTCGGGGATGCATGGTGTGCTTTTTTATATGTACGCAGCGAATCACGGCTCTTGTATAAAGTCCTTATGTATAACCCGGTGGCAATCTGTTACGCGTGGATTAATGCTAGTTCGTCCTTTACCGTAGTGCCCCGATTATTTTTTCTACCGTTCTTGTCAAAAAGAACTATACGAAGATCGTTAGTCATTCACTTGAATTCCCTACAATACACAATATCAACTCAACAAGCCTGGGCTAACATTAACCAATGCGGCGTAGTTACATAAAAAGGAGCCTCTAGGGCTCCTCTCTTAACTAATACAGTCCAAGCTCATCATGGACATGGAAAACGGAAAATATCTACGATGATTCCAATTGGAATTCGAATCGTTATGAACACTCTGTCAATCCCACTAAAAATACGTAAACGAATGGTATTTCTTCCAACACTTAGTAAACATCCAGTAAAAGTATTAAATAGTGTTCGAACAACTACAACATTACCAACTAAACTCGAGGATACATTTCTAATCCTGCTTTGTGTTTTCAAAGGTACTCTTCTAGCTGTAGTTAATTTAAATTCTTTAGACATTCATCTCTCTCCTTTTACTTATTGGTACTTAGGTAAAGCGTTGTTTCAGTTCGCGATTCCAATCTCATCCAATTTTTTCAAGATGTCGAATATAAATGCTGTGGTTATCGAATACATATGCATTGCCTGATGAGTGAAAGTTTGCTATTGAATTGGAGATTTGATCTACAACAACAGTTTACGGAGAAGTATCTAAGGTGCGCACGGCAAGTGCCTAATCAACAGCAATAATGCACTGGAAATAAACGATTACAATAAAACAAGGTGAATCTATGAAAAGTTTGTAGGATCTCGTTAAAACAAAAAAGCCGCCAATTTGGCGACTTCTTTGTTCAGTACTTTAATTGTTAACATGGTTAATCTTGTTGAGTAAAGGTTTCGTTAGAATCTTATCAATCCACACCATTTCATAAGTATAGGTAGAAAAAGTAAAAAAGCGGGATTCCATTCGAACGTGGGCATGCCTGACTAAGTTCAACATAGTACCTTTCATGTTGGCAGGATATTTACATAACTAGGGAATGGTCCACAGTTTCATATATGGACAAAAGCAGCCGAAGGATCGGCTGCTTTTGAAGTGTATAACTATTAAGTTTCAGCTGACATGGCATCTGCCTTAGTTTCATGAACCGTACCGTATGGATGATGAGGGGGAGCATAGATCACGTAAACTTTAAGCGGTGTATTCCCCGTATTGGTTACATTGTGCCAAGTTCCCGAAGGTATCATTATGGCATATCCGTCACGGGCCATTGCTTGGAAATTTAGATTATCTTTACTATCCCCCATTTGGACTAGACCTTGCCCCTCTTCAATCCGTATGAATTGATCCGTTGTGGGATGAACCTCTAAACCAATATCATCACCAGCATCAATGCTCATAAGGGTAACTTGAAAGTATTTTCCTGTCCATAAAGCGGTTCGGTAAGTATTGTTTTGCTCCGCAGCTTCTTCTATATTCACTACTAAAGGTTTTGGACCGTAGTCCATTAATTTAATGTTTTCATTATAAGAACTCCGGCAGTAATTATGCCAACGGTGATAGTAAGGATTTGAATTAGGATCCAAATTGTTAGTCCAGTAGTAATGCACAGGATTATGCCAATGACAGCATGAATTACGATACATGTTCATTCTCCTTTTCATGTTTCAGTATGCATTTTTTATCCTATGCAGATGCCTAGTCAACGGATTGAAAAATGGGCAGCAGCCCATCATCCTTAAGTACGCCCGATCTCCCCAAAACTTATCTTTTAAGTGCGTGTTCAAAAAGGTCGGTTTTCAGCAAAGGAAAAACGGGAATCAACTCCAATTGGCTTGGAGAAGATTCCCGTTGTTTTAATATTTATTATTCCAAATAGCCTTCGGCAATTTTCATCAAAGTTTCTTTGCTTACTTTATTTATGTCTCCACGTAAAGTATAGGCGTATTTCACCTTTTTGTCTGGGCTCTCGTATACCCATTTCAGCTCGTGCCTCTGCGAAGGACCAAATTCTGTATGCAGCATTTCTACTCCCTTCACTTGAACCTTCTCCTGCTTAAATTCAACGTTCTCGTCAATATACATTCCAGCGTTCATGCCCTTTCCACTCACATTAGTGATATCAACCGCGATTTCATCTTCGCCATTTTGATACTTAGCAAAGAGAAGGAAAAACTGATCTGTCATTTCAACCGGCATCATGGCATATCCCTGATTGGATGCCTCCGCCTGTTTTCTCAGTTTTTCCGCCAGCGCCTTTTGTTCTTCCGGAGAAGGTGGATTTACTTCCTGAGCATTTCTAAACATCACTTCCGCTTGTTTGAATGTATAATTTCCATTGACACTGTCTGGAATCTTAACGGATTTATCCGTAATCTTATCTCGCAATTGAGTGAGATTTTGGAATGGAGTCATCTTCGTTCCAAGATCCGTTTGATGATTCGGGTTATTGGCAACCAGATAGAACAGTCCAGCTTCACCGCTCTTTAGCACCTTCTCCTTAAGAGCATAAAATTCTTCGCCATGCTTCCTATCCTCTTTCGATTCTGGTCCCATCTCTTTCGCCGATTTAGTCTCATACACGACCTCGCCATCCTTATTCGACAAAGAATGATATTGAACTGCCGCATAACCTGTGGAGCCCATTAACATCATCCCTACAAACGCAGTCAAAGCAACTTTATATTTCACAAAAAACCTCTCCTTTTCTTTTGGCTTAGCATTTAGTATTCTCATTACTTTTCCTGTCAAGTCGGCGTCGGGAATGCGCGGGTCATCAAACAGTTTTTTCAAATCCCGATTTTTGTCCATATTCATACACTCCCACTCCCTTCACTTGAGCATAATACTTTCGAAATTTTGCAGATGTACGTTCGTATTTTTTACGAAGGCTTGCGCTGTTTTTGCCGAGAATCAAACCGATCTCCTGGTAGCTTTTATCCTCTACACAACGCAAGATTAACAAATTACGCTCTTCCGCCGATAATTTCGCCATAGCTTGATGTACGGATTCATCAAAATAGTTGGCTTCAATATGCATATCGACTTCATTATTTTCTTTCTCATCCTGGTAAAAGAAAGGCATATATTTCACCAACTTTCGCTTACGGATGATGTCGATGCATTGATGGTAGGCAATCTTGTATACCCAGGCGCCAAAATCTATCTCATATTGGGTATATTTCTTCAAGGTGCGGAATGTCTTCAAAAATACTTCCTGTGCGTTATCCTCGGCTTCGGCATAATTGCCCAGCATATGATAACAGTAGAGAAAAATCGGTTTTTGATAAACCTCCATGATTTTCTCGAATTTTTCTGTGTTCCCATCCAACACATCTGCAATGATCTGACTTAACTCCGCATCATTCAAGCCGTCTCACCCCCTTCACTCTATACAACGAACAGCTCGGCCCAAAATGTGACAGCACCAAAAATCACTACAATCTAAAACGAGCTTCGAAAGGATTGTTCGGTCCGATTCCCTATACCCAATTCCGTTTTACTCATAAGGGTTCATTGAATAATTTATCGGATACTTTTCAGTATATATTTGGCATATGCAAAAAAAGAGACTACCAAATGGCAGCCTCTAACGGAAAACTTGTATCCTATTCATTTAGACAACGACCGTAACCGCCTTGCCTGCTTCGAACACCTTGCAATCGCCGACCTGACGCTCCGTATGAAACATCAACTGGCTGCGTTCAAAGAGTTGCTCCAGCTCCTGTCTGTTGTGCCATGTCCATCCTGCCGTGGTCGCGAGATATGATACATAGCTATCGTTGTATAAAAACACAACTTTCTTACTGATCCGATAAAGCTCCTTCAGCATGATACCAATGAGCGGCTCGCTAAACATTCTGAAGTAATCCGTTACAATGATGACATCAAAGTGCTTGGACGGATAAAGGGTATCCAACCCTAGCAAATAGACAAATTCCTTCTCTGGCCAGGTGCTTTGGTAACGCTGGAGTAATCCTTTATTTTGCAAAAAGACGTGAGACACATTCAACGTAGAAAGGACAGCATGACTGTCTGCCCCGATGACCGCTGTTCGCTCTGCTCCCTGCACATACTCACGGTTCAAAAGCTCAATCAAGGAATCGCTGTACGCAGGTACATAATAGTGGGTCACCAGCCGATTAAACTTCGCCATGATCAGATCAAAGTGCAAATCCGCTGAATAGGGATAAATCTCCGTGTCAAAAGTACGGTGCTTCATATGCATTTTCTTGCGGTTCAAGTAGCTGGACTTTATCTTCTGATCGATATTATCGTCGGAAGGATGAGGCAGATGCAGCGTGCAAATGTCATCCGTTGCATACATCGACGCCCCATGTTTATGTAGCTGATACGCAAAATCAGTATCCTCCGCTCCCCAGCCCTTCAGCGTCTCATCAAAGCCTCCTGCTAGAAGGACGATATCACGAGATGCCGTAACCGCGCCGCCCCATCCCATCGACCATGGTACATCCATCCGATTCAGGTCATGGTCCACCAGCTCAAAATGCGAGGTTCGCATGTCCTCCCAATCGGGATGATACCTGAGCTGCTCGCAAATATCAGCAAGATTAGATGGTTTAATATTTTCGATGACTAACAAATCCTCTTTGTTCGGCTCCGTAAACGCACCCATGACATAATGGTACAGCACCATGTTCGTACAATCACCGATCCGGTTCACGACGCGCTCGATGAAAAAGTCAGGGATGACAATGCCGCAGTCGAGAAAAACAAGAATGTTGCCACTGCTCTCGCTAATGCCTATGTTGCGAGTCCGTGAACGGCAGGAGTGCTTATCCCGTTCTAGATACAAATATTTTAGATTTTTGATTTGATCTGTATAACAATTGATAATGTCCTTTACTGGCTCTGTTGATCCATCATCGATAACGACGACCTCAAGCGATATTCCTGTATCGATCTGGTTCGCAATGAAATAGAGTGAACGCTCTAACTGCTCCATTTTATTGTACACAGGAATAATGATTGATACGTCCAACATACTCACTCCCTCTTATCTCTTTTTACTTACGAAGCTCCTCAATTAACTGCGTAATCAATGCTTTTTCTGCAATCAGCATCTCCTCGAGCGAGTGTACAAGCGGCTGTAGTATGTTTCTATTGTTACTCATAAAGCCTTTCAACATGAGATTACGGTGGGTATAGGCTTGCTTCTCAAGACGCTCAGCTTCGGATAACAGTGAAGTCTCTTCTTGGAGATAGCCTAACTGCTGCAGGTATTTAATCCTTGCAACCATCATCTTCTTATGCTCCCATAGGATATGAAGCTGACGAACGTCGAAATTTTGCACGCCTTCGATCACGCGCGTAACGAATTCCTGGAGGTAAGGATAAATCTCAACACCGAAATAGCCTTCCATCGGCTGCTGCTGAATGCGAAGCCGTTCCGTAGAGTTTCGTCCTTCCAAATAGTCAGTAAGCACATCAATCATTAGCTGCAAGTCAAAATCAAATCTCCCTACGCCAGAGCCGTATTTGCTGCCTTCATAATCCAAGGGCTCCATCCTTTTGCATGAGCTAATCAACGAATGAGTTGTTTTATCTTGTGATGCATAGGCTTGGCCAAATTGCTCAAAGGTAACCTCCTGCATCGTAAACTGACGATTCTTATCAAAGATCGCAACATGATAAATCTGCCGATCCAGATCATAACCATAGATGAAAATATCATGAACAAAATGGTTCTGCTGATAGCAGATCGAATTGTGAATATAGAATTCATCTACGTACGTTACGACATAATATTCACGTTCTAGCTGCGTAATCAGATATCGATGAATATCTACCCCAAGCTGATCGAGCAGGACTTTATCGGAGTGCTTATACATCAACCATGGCATATTGTTATAAGCAATCATCAAGTCTGGATAGAAATCCAGCCGATATTCCTGCAGATCATTCAAATAATGCTTGGCTATAAACAATTGAATATAACTCGTATGAATCCACGGCTGAGCGTACTCAAATGGCTGAAGAATGCCGAGTACATAAGCATGGCCCAAAAAGCCATATACCTGCGGCATCTCAAATGGCAGCTTGACGCTTCTCATGGTCTTATCCGTAAGCACGGATTCCATTTCCACGATGTTCATGCGACTGACCTCCATAATCTTGATTACATTTTTTGGGTACTAATAGGATTCTGGATCAGCAAACATCCGTGTACAGCGATTGCACATCATCAGATTGCTCGTCTTCATGTAGTCACGGAACTTGGTCGCACGTTCGCCCTCCCACATTTCCGCAAAGCTGTTCTCATAGATACTGCCATACTTAAAATCAGGCAAATCCACACACGGGTATACATCGCCTGTACGGCGGATAATCATCTCATGCCATGGTGCTACGCATTTAGAGCGACCAAACACATTCTCGATGTCAGCATAATAATCGTGAATATCAATATAATGAGAGGAATCTATGCCTTCAGAAGCCCACAACTCCTCTAGCTCCTTTTTCAAAAGCTGGGTATCCATCGGGATCGACTCTTCAACGAAGCCCTGCCAAGCTGGAGAAACATCGCAATCCAGATCATGCTTCATCTGAGTCGCGTAAGCACGGCCTCGTTCAGGTGTGGTGAACAAGAGCGGTGCCAGATTCACAGACAAGTCACGACGTTTTGACCACGGATTGCGAGGATCATGCAGCATAACCTCTGCGCCTTTGAAGCGTTCGCGAAGCGCGCTCATAAATTGCTTAATGCTGAGATAATTAGACGGAGAAAGCACCATCGTAATATTAATGAAAGGGAACATCTTCTTGCGTCTACGCTTCTCTTCGATCAGTGCGTCAATGTTCTCGCAAATCTTCTGGAAGCTGCCTTTTCCACGAATGGCGTCGTGGAACTCTTCCGGTCCATCAATGGAAATATTCATGGCCACGATATTTTCCATAATGAACTCAACACGGTTTTTAATTAACGAACCATTGGTCAGCAGGTAAATGTTCGCCTTGCGCTTCCGCAAATGCTCGACCAGCTCTGTAAAGTGCTTATACAGCATCGGCTCGCCGCCTGTAATGATGACACCGAGATTTTTGTTTACTGCGGTTACATCATCTAGAAACTTCTTCAGGACATCGATATCGAGCTGTTCACGGATCGCACGTTGCGGCTCTTTCAGCGCCCAGCCAGTCTCCCCCCATATATGGCAGAAATTACAGCGATAATTACAAAGCTCTGACGGGAATAACGTAAGCTGCTTAATCTCTGGTACTAAATTGTGAACGTGCTCTTCTAGAGCCACCCCTCCGAGTTTACCTGCCCTGGTTAGCATAAGTCGTCATCCCCCTCTTATTGTTCTTCGTTCTGGTTCAGGCTGATATAGTTCATAATTTGATTGATCGTGCTAAAATTACGGAAATCGAGGTCCTCATCGCTCCATGACACCCCAAACTCCATCTCAGTTGCAATAACAAGTTTGATGAAGGTTAAGGAATTAATGCCAAGCGATGACAAATCATCATCAGGATCGCATTGTTCTAGCAGGTTTGGATCATCAACGTTGTCTTTCAGCAACTCCATTACTCTCTTTTTCAGTTCGTCCTTCGTTTCTATTGTCATCTTCGTTTCCTCCTAAATGGTTGGTTCGTATATGGATTAAATAAGTTGTAGCTCGTGAAATAGTTGGGATAGGAACTGCTGCTCCGTGGCGAGCAATCGCTCCAATCTCGCTTGAATAGCCTCGATTCGTGCCCCCTGATACACAGGGGCATAGAAGAAGCGGACGATTCCTTTTCGAATTGTTTCCCAATACTCTACGCATTCGCGATGAGTCGCAAGAAGCGAAGCATCCTCCCCATATAGAGCCGTTAATCGATATCCCTCCACCTGCTTCGCATTGAGAATTTGATTAAGCGTCTCAATCATTGACTCGGCATGCTGCTTCAAGCTGGCTTCGTTAGAGCTGGCATCGATGAACCACGCTGCAAATTGTTGAAGCACATCCATGCTTTCTTGCAGACGATGACGGTTATACGTCAGATTACTCTCGAATCGCTGCTTCAATTCGTTAAGCTCAGGCTCCCGGTGTGGAGCATTCGGATAGTGTTGAATGATATAATAAGCAGCCCGGTGCTCTAGCGGTTGATAGTACGTCTCATAGCCTATGCAGGCACGGACGAGATCATCAAATACGATCAAGCAAGGCTTGTATGATAGATTTTCTCGTCTGTCATGCTCGATGATATGGAACATTTGAGTCCCCTCATCAAATCCGTACACCAGTAAGGTGTGATCTACATGCTGCTTCTGATATGCATCGCTGCGGGATGGAATCTCGTAGCAGTCGACCCACACGATAGCGGGATTTCCTTGGCTGATGCTTTGGATGAGCTTACTTTTGATATCTCCAAAATCATACTCGGTTTGGACGGACAGATTCATTTCTGTAAAGAGCGTTTCCTGCGGTTCTACCTCTTCATAACGCAGCTCATAACCCTGAGCTTCCTCCGTATCGGTACGGTGATATAGGAGTAAATCGTTGACGAGATACGGTAGTATGCTGCCCCCAAAGTGCTTGACCACTGGGAAAAAGGAGTTGTAGAAGCAATTTCGATAATAGAGATCGTTAAATGGCTCGATATTTGGAAGAATGACCGATTCACCTGCTTCATGAAGATCATACTCCGCTCCCTCGCTACTTCGGATGCCTTGTTCCAGCTTTAGAGTTACAGCTGCTTGATCTATGTCGTTGCCCTCTGAAGCGGCTTCCTCTAGCGGTCCCGTTACTACAGTAGAATCACTAAAACTGCTAGTTTCATGAGAGTTTCCAGATTCACTAGACTGCTGCTCTAGATAAACGGCTGCCTCGCGAATCGTCGAGTACCGATACAATAGCTCGGAAGTAAACAGAATCCCGGCCTGCTCCAGCTCAACCTCAACACGTATCGTGAGAATTGAGTTCCCGCCAAGCTCAAAGAAATCATCATCAATATTGATTTCTTTGACACCAAGCAAATCTCCCCAGAGTGCCGCCAATCGTATTTCGGTTGACGTAAAGTTTTCGTCTGCTCTGCCTTTTAGAATTGGCACATGCTCTGCAGCACTACTTTTCAGGCTTGCTGAAAGCTTCATGTCCGTTTCTTTGTTTGATTCAACTACAGTCGGCATCGACCGAGCCATATAAGTATCAGCCGATGGATCAATCCAGCAACGCGACGGTTCAAAGCTATACACTGGAAGATGAAGCTTCGAGTATGGCTGCCCCTTGTATAATACCTCCCAATTCACGTCCGCTCCTTGGACATAGAACTGGGCGAGCTGTTCAAGCAGGTGCTTGTCCAAACCTCCATCTGAATCAGCTTGATGAATCAGCTCATTTGCCGCCTCACTCCGGGCTTTGAGTTCATCCAATGTCCATTCCCCGCGCTGTCGCTTCTCTCTTCGGCCACTTGCAATTCGATACTCGTTGTAAAAAACTCCTTTTTCTGCTGTTTCTTCAACCTGCTGCTCTAAGCCCACTTCTAATAATGCGTACAGCTTATCCATTAGGCTCGGAATACCGCTCGCAATGATTGCTAATCTGCAGCTATAATGTCCTCGCCCAGTATGAGCTGTGTAGCATAGGTCGGAAAAGCTTCCTTCAAGCTCAGGCAACTCGCGGACATAAGCTTGTATTTGCCGCTCTAATGCTGACCTGCTTTTAGCTGACAGGACCATTAGCTGATCATCACGATTCGTATCCGCTTGGGACGCATTTGGCATCCCAATTGGGGCTTCCTCCAGCACAAGATGACAGTTCGTACCGCTAAAGCCGAATGAGCTTACGCCGCATCTCCTTGGATGCTCTCCGTTTGTCTCCCAAGGCTCCAATCGATCATTGACATAGAGCGGGGAGTTCTCAAAAGGAATATTTCGATTCGGTCTCGTAAAATGCAGGGTCGGCGGCAGCTTCTTATACTTGAGTGATGCGATTGCCTTCGCAAGTCCGGCAACTCCTGAAGCTGCGTCCAAGTGCCCTACATTGGTCTTTACCGATCCGATGGCACAGAACTGTTTGCGATTCGTGTAGTGGCGGAATGCCCGACGAATTCCGTCAACCTCAATCGGATCGCCAAGTTTCGTTCCTGTGCCGTGGGCCTCGATGTAGCCGATCGTCTCCGGATGAATGCCCGCATCCTTCCAAGCTCGCATGAGCAGTTTCTCCTGCGAGGCTGCATTTGGTGCGGTCAGTCCTACGGATGTACCGTCCTGGTTGATGGCGCTACCCCGAATGACCGCATGTATAGGGTCTTTGTCTCGAATAGCTTGGCTAAGCGGCTTCAGCAGCAATGCGACCGTTCCTTCCCCCCAGACGGTGCCATCAGAGCTATCGTCGAATGCACTCGTTCTACGATTGGAGGATTCGATACCTATCTCGAACAATCCGTCCACTGGCATAAGACATACCTTCACTCCACCCGCAATGGCCATCTCGCATTCCGCATTTCTGAGAGCCATACAGGCGAGATGGACTGCAACCAGCGAGGAGGAGCATGCAGTATCTACCAGCAATGCAGGACCTTGCAAATCCAGCAAATAAGCAATCCGACCAGCGATGATGGAAGGCGTGTTCCCTGTGCTTGCCATCGGAATCTGCGATGGCTGATTCTTTGTAATGTACTGGCCATATACAGGCCAATCAGCATACCCGATATAGACGCCTGTTTTACTGCCTTGGATACGTCTGCCTCCATAACCCGCATCCTCAATAGCCTCCCAGGCGGTCTGTAAAAATAGCCGCTGATTCGGGTCCATTAAGGCTGCTTCTTTTGGAGATAGATTAAAAAAGGCATAATCAAACTTGTCGATATCCTGCATGAATCCGCCATGACTAAAGTGAATGCTGTCCTCTTGAAGCTGGGTAAATGTACGGATAAAGCCTAAGCTATCCTGCTGTCGGTTTTCAGAAAGAGGTCCGATGAAGTCACAGCCTTGCTCGAGGTTGTCCCAGAACTGCTGGATGTTATCTGCACCAGGCATTTTTAATGAAAGCCCAATGATCGCAATATCCTTACTCTCATTCGGCTGCTGTTCCTTAAGCGTTCGAAGCAGCTGCAGGGCTGCCTTCTCGTCCAATTGGCCCTTGGCGACCTGCTCAAAGATTTGACTCACTAGTTTATCCATTTGCTACCTCCATCCCGCGATAAAGATCAACCGCATTCTCGATGGATAATTCGCCTCGCTTTACTCGCTCAAACATCGCAAATATAGCTTCATTAAAGGAGTCAGCCTCGATCGATTCCAACAGAGAGGTGTCCTCATCTTCCTTATTGGTAACAACAGCATATAGATAGTCGGTTATCCGAGCGATGGTTGGATAGGAGAACATATCTGCTACCGTAGTCAGTCCAGGAAACTCCTCATCGATATAGTGATGCACTCTCGTGATAAGGATGGAATCTCCGCCAATCTCGAAGAAATTTGCATGAACGTCCAATTCCTCATAGCCAAGCACTTGCTTCCATACCTCGGTTACTTCTTCTTCGATCTCGCTATGCGTGGTAGGCCATATATTTGAAGCTGCAAAAGTTCCCTGCGCAGTACCTACTGAGTGTCTATGATCTGCCTTCGCATGAGTCTTATCAGTTGGCATGGATCGAGTTAAAGCCTGTTGAACCTGCTCGGATTGACGGAATGGCAGCAGCTCCCCTAATGCAAACAGGTGGCTGCCACGATTCCATCTCCCGACAACGGCCTGTCTTACGTGAGCAGCTTCAGAAGCCTGGAGAAGCTCTTGGAACGCTCGTATTCCATCCTCCTGAGACATGAGACAGAACATCTCCTTCGATTCGTCTACCTCATCTGCCTCATCCTTCTCGGTCTGCTTCCAAGCCGGCCAATTGATTGTCAAGGTTCGTAAGTCAAGGCGGTTTCGATAAGCTGAATATCCATCCAAATACGCATTGCCTGTCGTGTACGGACCTGAGCCAATCCCGCCTACCAACGTAATCGCTGACGAGAAGAGGACTAAGAAGTCCGGCTTATCCTGCCTCGTTAAATGATCCAGCAGCCACGTACCTGTCGTCTTGGACGCAATGACGGATCGCAACTCTTCTGCCGACAATCGGCTCATCAGATTTCCTTCGGAAACTCCGGCAGCATGCACGATCCCTGCAATTCGGCCATGGCGCTCCCTCAGAGACTTGATAGCTTTATCCAGCTGCTCATTATTGGACACATCCGCCTGGATGACTTCAATCTGCGCCCCAGCATCCTCCATCTCACGAATAGCACGTATCGCACGAACAATCCTCATATCCTGAGCCGCATGGTCTAGATCAGGCCAGAGATCTCTTGGCGGCAGTGCTGTTCTACCCATTAATGCGAGGTGGATGTTACCTTTTGACTCTTTTACAAAGTGCGAAGCGATCAGCAGTCCGATGCTGCCAAGGCCTCCTGTAATGAGGTATGTTCCGTTTATATCTTGGGAACCGATTGATATCGTCCCTGTATGATTGGATACGGCTTCTGGCAACTTCAGCACATCGATGCGCTCTACATATCGCTTGCCTTGGCGATAAGCCGTCCAATACTCATTCGACTCGCCTTCAAGCTCAGAGCAGACGCTCTCTACCAGATCTGACTGCTCATCTACATCAATCCAGCGGATTCTAAGATTCGGATTCTCCCAGCCGGCAGCTTTGCTCAGCCCAATCATGGCAAATTGCTCAGGACGTACTCTTGGCTGCTCAGCCGTAACTTCATCCGCGTAGGAAGTAACCAGCGTCACAGCTATTGATTCATGACCATCCCGACGTGCTAGCGCATGAATCAGGCGATAGAGCCGATAAATCGATTGCTCTAATCGCTGCTCATGCTGCTCCGAGGTCTCATCTTCATTACCAAAGGCAGCAAACCGTAGATCAACGATACGTAAAGATCGGTCACCTAATGAGTTGAATGAATCGAATGCATCAAGCAGCAAACGCTCATAATCCTCCATCTTGTCACGAACGATATAATTCGACTCATCGACTACCTTAAAGCTGTCACCTATAGCAGCCTCAATAACCTTCGATCCAACTGCTTTCCATCGCCATACGAAAGGACTGCTATCCTGATGCTCTTCTGTTAAGATAAGAATCGTCTCACTGCTGCGGCTTTTTCGACCAATCTGTGGTAACGGCTCAGGGAGCCATCTCCGTTGATGATAGAAAGCACTTTGATCTTGATCATGGCTTTCATTCCTTGCTGCTTCGTAAGCATCATTGCGCTTGACCGAGGTATGACGAGCTTTACCTTTTGATGCATGATCGGTCAGATTCACCCAGCACCGATACCGATCAAACGGATAAGTCGGAAAGCTTAGACGTCTTCTACGCTCCTGCCGATACATGCGATCCCATGGAATGCTTGCCCCTTGCACATAGAGCCTGCCTAGCTCTGCATAAAGCTTGCGATCATCTTTGTCAGAGGACAAAAGGGTAGGTATCACACCTTCAACCGCAGCACGTATTGCTTCAAGCTGTGATGAATAGCGATCAATCGAATCCGCATATAAAGAGCTATTCGTTTCGACTTGTGATTGATCTTGATCCCTCTTGAATCCAGTGGTCTTTAAGCTTCTTAGTTCACAGACCACTTCATCTACACTGTTGGCTGCAATCGCGATCCGATAGCGGTAATGCCCTCTACCCGTGCCTAATGTATAGCACAGATCCCCAAAATCAATGAATGGATGTTGGATCAGATAATTAAGGCTTGCATCCACGTAAGTCTCTAATGCAGACACTGTCTGCGCAGACAAGACGAACAGTCGATACTCGTCATGCAGAGGCTTCATCCATGATCGTTCCTCTGGAGCCTCCTCCACGATGACATGGCAGTTCGTACCGCTGATGCCGAAGGAGCTCACACCACATCTACGAGGATGCGGTCCGCTCTCCCATTTCATTAGCTTATCGTTCACATATACAGGAGATTCCGCAAAATCAATCACCCGATTCGGTCGATCAAAATGTAGCGTCGGATAGATGCATTTGTTTTTTAACGATAGAACGGCTTTGAGCAGGCCTGCGATACCCGCTGTATTATCCAAATGACCAATGCTGCTTTTGAGCGCCCCGATTGCACAAAATTGCCGCTTGTCCGTAAAGCGTCGGAACGCCCGCTTAAGCCCCTCAACTTCGATTGGATCTCCAAGCTTTGTACCGGTGCCATGGGTCTCGATATATCCAATTGTCTCAGGATCGATCCCCGCTTGCTTCCATGCATCTACAATCACTGCCTCCTGTGCCTCTGCATTAGGAGCTGTAATGCCTACGGAACCGCCATCCTGATTCAGCGCACTCGACTTAATCACGGCATAAATGTGATCACGCGATTCAATGGCCTGCTCAAGCGGCTTCAGCATCATCGCAACAACGCCTTCGCCAGTCCCTGTCCCGTCGGCACGATCATCAAAGGTTCTCGCCCGCGAAGTGGAGGATTCAATGCCAACCTCATATTCCCGGATCGGGATCAGGTGAAGCTGAATTCCGCCAACGATCGCGGAGTCACACTCTCCATTGCGTATCGCCTGGCATGCCAGGTGAACGGCCACGAGCGAGGAGGAACATGTCGAATCAACGATGAAACTCGGCCCTCGAAGATCCATCAAATACGACAAGCGGCTAGCGATGATCGGGCGTACATTTCCCGCCATGGACATGGAGACAGCCTCCGGCTCTACCTGACGAATCAGCTTCAAGTAGTCTGCATCAGAGCCATAGCCAACATAGACGCCTGTCTGGCTTCCTCCAAGCTTGCCGCCGCCATAGCCCGCATCCTCGATTGCATGCCAGGCCGTCTCTAGAAATAATCGTTGGTTGGGGTCCAGTAAGCTCGCTTCTCGCGGCGAGAGCTTAAAGAAGGAATAATCAAATTTATCTATTTCATCGAGATAAGCTGCTTCGCCATAGGCTAAATCCTCCGGCTCAAGCCCCATCTGCTTGAAATACGAATCTGTATCCTGCTTACGCAGTGAAGGGATCGGCCTAACACAATCCCGCCCTGTCTTAAGATTGTGATCAAATTGCTCAACCGAATTTGCAAGCGGCAGCTTCACCGCAACGCCGACAATCGCGATATCCTGACTCGATGTTCGATCAAAGGCAACATCCTCAAGCTCAGCTATAGACTTGCGATTTAATTTGATTGACTGAAAATCCACCCTGATCACCTCCATACATCATCAAGCGATCACCCATGAATCAGGCGAGAATTCTGGAAATAGCGCTGTTGTACCTGTCTTCTTCAGAATGTCTGCAAAACGCTCATGCTGCTCTTGTTCCGGTACCATTTTGGTATCCAGCATCTGCTTCAACAGCTTGAGCGCCTCGTGCATCTGTGCTTGAGTAGGCGGGTCCCCGTTCTCATCCAGCTGCTCCTGCAATCGTTGCACTTGCCGATAAGGGAGGACAAAACCTTGTTCATACGCCTCCAGGTCCCAATTGCGATTGCGCGTGCATACTGCAGCCGCAAGGCATTTTGTAACCACGTTATTGGAAGCTTTCTGGCGGGCCTGCTCCAGCTTGTCGACTTCCAGTTCTTTCTGAAGCAAATCAAGCTCTGCTGCTTTTTCATAGGGATAGCAGACAATGGACTTTGCATCTGTTCGCATCAACTGTGTTAGCACCTGCTTTGAACCAAGCTCAGCCGCAATATTGACCCCCTGCTCCACTAATAGCTTCATCGCCCAATCCCACCGTACGGGAGAGGTAAGCTGTTCAGTCAGACAGCCGACAACTTGATCCGGGGATTCATACGGTTTGCCTGTAACGTTCGATATCACCGGCCATTGAAACGGGCTATAGGTGTAGGAATCCAGCTCATCTTTAAACTGGTTTGCAGCTCCTTTCATAAGCGGACTATGGAAAGGCGCGCTTACTTGTAAAAACGCAATACGTGCGCCAAGTCCTTCGAGCTCACGGGCCGCCTCCTCAACCGCAATTCGATGTCCAGAGATGACAAGCTGTCCGGAAGAATTGTAATTGGAGATAACCACCTCTTGATGCTCTGAGATGGATGCGCGCTGGCAAGCCTCTTCTACTCGGCTTGAATCGCTGCCCATAATCGCACACATCGCGCCGATCCCCTCGGAAGCCGCCTCCTGCATGAGCTGACCTCGACGTTTTACAAGCCTTAGTGCATCTTGGAATGTCATCACGCCTGCGCAGGTCAGCGCCGAGAACTCACCTAAGCTGTGTCCGGCCGAATAGGCAGGCTCCACACCAATTTCCTCCATGTATACACGGAACGCTGCGATGCTAACGGTAAGCAGCGCAGGCTGCGCATTTTCCGTTCGTGTCAGCTCCTCAGAGCTTCCACTTGCGATAAGCGCTTGAAGATCAAAGCCCAATACATCATTGGCTTCAGCGAATACCGCTCTCGCTGTTGCTGATCGTCCAAGCAAGTCCTGGCCCATCCCGATATATTGCGAGCCTTGACCTGGAAATAGAAGCGCTAGCTTTCTCATCAACAACTCCTCCTCACGACATCACGCGGCTTGCACTTAGCTGGCGCAGCAGATCGACATACCCGTTAGCGAGCATCTGGACCGCTTCCTTTTTCATCCGCTTGTCGTTGAATTTGATCGAAATAGACAGCTGATGTTCATCAGCCTGATCCTCAATCCCCCAAGCCATATCGTATATGTCAAGCCATGCTGCATCGATATCAAAATCTTGAAGACGATAGATGAGAGGGAGTACCTCATCCATCCCCTTCTTTACTTGTGCGGATTGAATGCGTTCAATATGGTAAGCATTCGTTCCGATCACTCGGGCTTGATGCACATGCTGAAACAGCTCTTCAAATCCACTGATCTTCGTAAAATCGATGGATAAGGGAACAACCTGTTCACCTTCCGAACGTAAGCTGTGGATTGCAGCGCCAGGCTTCTCATTCCATTCACTGAACAAATAAAGCGCCATACCTGTTAACACAGCAAGCGATTCAACTTTAGTATCATAAGCAAGTCCATCTATGGCCTCTCTTAATTGGGATTGAAGATGGAACCGGACAATTCCTATCCCGCAACCATTCAAATGACGATGGAAAAAGGATGCTGGAAGCTGCTGATAAACGCTCCATGTAGCCTGCTCTTCTTGCTTGGTTACACCGTGTTTCTCGTCCACCCATTTTGCCAACTTCGAAATTGTCGTATAGGAGAAGAGATCCACGATCTGAATTCCAAAGCCATATTCCTTCTCCAGCTTGGCATGCAGCTGCATAAGCAGGATCGAATTGCCGCCAAGATCAAAGAAATGATCATGAAGCCCGATATGCTCCACCTTCAGCACTTCCTGCCATACGCGCCTTATGCTGCTTTCCGTCTCGCTATCATCGTTCGCTTCAAATAAGGCTCCATCATCGGCAGCAGCCAGTCTATCCGTGACCTGCAGCAGCGCTTTGCGATCCAGCTTGCCGTTAGGGGTCTTCGGAACTTTGTCGATACGGTAGAAGAAGTTCGGAATCATGTAGGCTGGCAATACAGCCGATAGCTCATCCCGCAGCTCATTAGCGGTTACGTCACGATTGATCATGACATAAGAGGCAAGTGTCATCATGCCGTGTTCATCTTGATGCGCAAGCACGACCGCTTCATCAATCGCATCAAGACCAAGCAAGTGATGCTCTATATCCCCCGGCTCTACTCGATAGCCTCGAATCTTCACCTGCTGGTCATTTCTTCCGACATACAGCAAGCTTCCGTCTGAAAGCCATAATCCGATGTCGCCTGTTCGATACATACGCGCATTGGCGTCATACGGATCGGAGGAAAAATGCCGTTCCGTGAGCTCAGGTCGATTCAGATAACCTCTCGCTACACCCGCTCCTGCAATGCAAATCTCCCCGGGCACTCCTACTGGCAGCGGATATCCATAAGCGTCAAGGACATACACGCGGTAATTCAATATGGGCTTGCCAATTGGGATGCTCGTTCGAAAGGCATGCTCCGGCAAGCAGCGATGATACGTTGCGCACACCGTCGCTTCTGTCGGCCCGTACGTGTTATAGACCTCCGCCTTCTTGAAGAGCTCTGACATATACTCAAGCTTCAGAACGTCGCCACCGCTTATAAAGATTCGAACACTGTCCATCCCAGATTGCTTGTTAAGCTCATTCATAAGCAGTGGAGAGCACGACACAATCGTGACCTGATGACGGTCAATCAGCTGAACAAGCTTCGGCATGTCGATAACATCGGTCTTACGTGCAATTACAACCCGCCCGCCAGCGAGCAGCACCGGATATACTTCTTCTACAAACTGGTCAAAGGAGCAGGAGGCTTGCTGCAAAAAGGTATCTCCTCCGGTTAAGCGAAACTCATGCTGGAAGGCATCAACGTAAGCCAACAGGTTGCGATGCTCTACAACTACCCCCTTAGGAATACCTGTCGACCCGGAAGTATACAGGATATATGCTGCATCGCTAGGGTTATTAACAGAAGTTACAGGATCAGCTTCGACTGCATCCAGCGCTGACAGTACCTTCTCCATACACACGCAAGTGCCATCAAATTCAATCGAAGCTGGGATCACTAGGTCGCCTGTCACCAATATTCTTGCCTTGCTATCAAGGAGAATCTGATTAATGCGACCTGGAGCATAATCATAGTCGATCGGCACATAAGCTGCTCCCGACTTAAGCACAGCCAGCATCGCAATAAGGAGCTGTTCGGATCGATTGAGCCATATCGCGACAGGCTCATCGGTACGAACACCGAGCGCTCTGATCTGATGCGCAAGCCGATTGGCCGCTCTGTTGATCTCTTGATACGTATAGCTGCGTTCTCCGCATATTACGGCTGTGCGGTCCGGTGATTGCATAACCCGTCTCTCGAATCGAAGCTGGACAAGATCCTCGAGACCAGGCTCTAGCTGCTCCGATTTAAGACACGCAGACGACTGTTGGTTAAACGAGAAGAGAAGCTCTTCCATTTCCTCCGCTGTCAGAAGTCCAAGCTCATTTATCCTCGGCTCAGCCTTGCTGCATATTTGCAGGATGATCTGTTTATAGTGGTTAGCGAGCCTCATGATCATTGGCTTAGAGAAGGAGCTCGGATCATAAGCAAACTCTAGCTCCAGCTCTCCTGACTCCTTTGGCTGAACTCCGATCGTCAGCCCATAATGCGTGGATTCCTCCATCTCATAATGCTCAATTCGCAAGGCTCCTGCTTGTCCAACGCTCGTATCTAATGGGTAATTTTCCACAACCATAATCGAGTTGAATAGTGGCTCAAAAGAATCAGCACCGCAATAAGCGTTTATATCAACTAGAGGGGTCAGCTCGTAATCTACGCGGCGCTTGAGGCTCTCATTGACAGATCTGACGAGCTTCAGGACAGTCTCATCCGCTGTCCAGCATATCCGCAGTGGAACCGTATTGATAAATAAGCCGATCATCTCCTCCATTCCAGGAAGCTCTGGCGTTCTACCTGATACGGTTGTGCCAAACAAGACATCCTCAGTCCCGCAGTATCGTCCAAGAAGTAAGCCCCATGTAGCATAGAGATACGCAGCCAGTGTTACTTCATGACGCTGGGTATAACGAGAAATAGTCCCAACCTCTTGAAACGAGAGTGTTAGAGTATGAGAAGTCTTCGCTTCTCCTGAAGCACCCTCACCATACAGCTCTCTCTGTTCATTCAACGGGGTACGTTCCTGCCACCCCTGAAACTCCTGCTCCCAATACTGCCGCTGCAAAGCCTTGTCTTGACGCTGCAGCAACTGCACAAACTGCTTAAACGGAGTCTTTGCAGCTGTTCTTGAAGGCACCTCCGCTCCTTCAATAATGGCTTGATACGCTTGCATAAACTCCTTAAGCAGTACCCCATTGCTCCAACCATCGAACAAAATATGATGCCATGTGATGATCATCTCGCAAAACTCATTGTTTATAAGACATAGCGTAATTCGCATCGGTTCCACTTCGAGGTCAAGCTCTTCCGAACGATCACGTGCTTTAAACTCGGCAATCAACACTTCCGCCTGCTTAGCCGAATAGCTGGAATAATCCAGTACAGCAATCGGAATATCCATGTCTCTCAGCACAATCTGGACAGGCTTCTCAAGCTTCTCCCAGCGGTATACGGTTCGTAGCACATCATTCGCACGCGCAACACTCTGCCATGCCTGTCGAATAGCTTCAACCGAGGAGCGGCCGAACAAGCGTGCTGAAAACTGCTGCGTGTAATACCCCTTGTCCTTGTCGCTTCTGTAATGAAACAGCAAGCCCTCCTGCATCGGTGTTAATGCCACGATATCTTCCACATTGGTCTTGTCCAATTTGGTTGAACGACTTTCTCTCATTTCGCTTCATCCCCTCATGCTGGAAGTAGACCGTTACAGCCTTATTTTCAATAAACGAGAGCAGTATTCTCATTAATCTCATCATTCCGTTCTACCTGCACAACCTGACCCAGCTCCATCTTGATGACCTGATCCGCCATGTGGAAGTAGCGGTCATCATGAGTAATCGCGATAATGCATTTCCCTCTTTGCTTAAGCTCAGGCAGCAAGGTGTGATAGAAGAACGCCCGATATTCCGGATCTTGGTCTGCCGCCCATTCATCGAACAAGCAGATTGGCCGATCCTCCAAATAGCTAATGAGCAGAGCGAGCCGCTTGCGTTGTCCTGTCGACAGCTTCGTCGTATTGAGCGAACCATCATGAATCTCGACTTTGTCCTGTAAATGGAGCACTTTCAGATAGTGCTCAATCTCCGACTGCTTCGAGGAATAAGGAACACCATACAGCTTCTCGAACAAATAGAAGTCACTAAATATAGCTGAGAATTGCTGGCTCAGCTCCTGTGTAGGCACGGACTGCCCATTAACGGTAATCCCGCCCTGTGCCGGTTCATATAAACCCGTTATCAGCTTTGCCAAGGTTGATTTTCCGCTGCCGTTTCCTCCGGTTATAAAGGTAATCTGTCCGGTACGGAAGGAACAGTCGATTGGCCCAACAGCAAAGCTTTCGCCTTCACGATTTCCATAGTGGTATTCCGCGGATTGTAGCTTAAGCTCTATTGGCTGCGTCGGTTCTAAACTGAAAGCTGCTTGCTGCTGTGCCTCCTGAATTGAATCCAGCTCTCGTGACAGTTCATTAATTCGGTTCCAGCTGATTCGAACACGGAATATATTTGGAATGGTTCCCAAGATGCCATGAACAGGACCTGTCATATAAAGAAGAACGAATACATAGTTGCGCAGCGTACTCACTTTCAGCTCGCTGAAGAGCAGCGGGAACAAGAAGACAACTGCACCGATGACGAAGGTAAACAACAGCTCGCCGATCACATTCACATTCGCGAATTTCAGATCGCCGCCAATTCGCTTCTCTCGGTAAGAATGGCAGTTATCCTGCATGTCCTTCTTGAATTCAGCTCGCTTGTCTTGATTAAGGCTTAGCTCCTTGAATCCGCTCGTCAAGTCATGAATAAAGCGGAAAAACACGTTTTGGATATCACGCATTTGCTCCCACAGCTGATTCGCCTTCAGCCCTGTAAAGTAATGGATCCCGGCTGCAACCACGATAAAGCCAATTGCCATGATCACTCCCAACGGGCTAATCATGCCCATATAGACAAAGCAACTGATTAAGGTAACAAGACTGGTTGCACCGGTAATGACGATGTTAGAAAATCCGCTAATCGCTTCCGTATCGTTATTCAGGGAAGCTGGAATTTTGCCGTCTTCTACGCCTTCTATCTTTTCATAAGACGTATTCAGTATCTTGCCAAGCAGCTCCATTCGCTTCTCATATACCATGTCATTGGCAATACGTACGAGTCTTGTTCGTACGAGCTTTTGTCCAAACACATAGATAGCAATCCCGAGAACAAAGTAGAGCAGCATACCACTCTGGAATTTATCGAGATCTCGATTCAGCGTCTCATTGACAATAAAAATGATGAGAGCATTGCCAAAGCCGCTTGCTACGCTAAGCAGTGTAATGGCAAAGAAAGAACGATCGTCAGACTTCGGAAATACGGTCGTAAAAAGGAAGTACACTCCGAACAAGCAAATCGTCGCAAACAAGGAATAAACGGCATATATCAGTGTGTTAGGCGCCCATACTTGAACGAATGCCCAGTTTACGCCCCAGAAGAGCGTATCCGGAATTTGATATAGGCAATAAGCAAGACCTACCATGAATAGGGCAAAGATCACAAATCCAGTTACCGTCGTAGCATGACGGCCTACATAGTTGCGACTCCCCCGAATTGCCTGCCACACAGCCTTCCCTGTCAGCCAAAAGACTAATAGCAGTACCGGCACCGTCAAGAGAAGCACCACGGATGAAATCGCATCGATGTTTTTATACATATCGCTTGCAGGCTCGAGGACTTCTTTGCCGACAAGCATATTCATGATGCCTTGAGCGGTTGCTCCTGAATATGGAGAGTTCATGTTGGCAAGAACCGCTACCCCATAGCCATCAGCCGGACGAAGAACGAAATATGTAGAGTAATTGGGATTGCCTCCAGCGTGAGCCAGCATCCCTGTTCCATCCTGATAAACGCTCCAGCCTGCCGCATATGAGGAGCCGTCTCCTGATGGTGCAACAGAGCGATCTGGCTCATGGGAGCGAGTCAGCCATCTCTCGAAATCCTTTCCTCCTTGTACCGTACCCATTTGGATTTTGAGCCATTGTGCCACGTCGATAGCACTCGAAATGATATAGCCCGCAGGCGTGTTTCCTCTATACATTGGAGCATCGTAGGCTGCTGGTCTTAACACGCTGAGCTTATAACCTACCGCCATATCACCACGGGCAGCATCCTCACGGAACATGTACGTTTGCTTCAAATTCAGCGGATCAAGCACATGCTGCTGGACATACTGCTCATACGTCATACCTGAGACTTGCTGAATGATAAGAGCGAGCACATCATAGTTGATGGTCGCGTACTCGTATTTCTCGCCTGGCTCATGATCGAGCTTCTGTCCGATTTGGGTACGAACCGTTCTCTCCAGCGCCTGGTCATCATCGGCTGCCGGAATATCCCCGATGCTGTGGAACGGAATCCCGCTAGTATGATGAAGCAAGTGCTTAATGCGAATATCCGCAGGCTTGCCCTTATAAGTGGTCTCGAACCAGGGGAGGTACTTCGTGACGGAATCCTCTAAATTCACAAGCCCTTGATCCTCCAGCTGAATCAAGGCCAAAGCCGTAAAGGCCTTGCTCGTCGAGCCAAGCTCGAATAAAGTCTCTGACTTCACAGGCACATCGTTCTCGGCGTCAGCATAGCCGAATCCTTTTTGATAGACCGTCTCATCCCCTTTTACGATGACCACGGACATTCCCGGAATTTTTGATTTGTCCATCATATCCTCGATATAGGCATCTATATCGCTATCTGTGGCAGAACCGATTGTAGAAGCCGCTGCTGATAAGCTCTCATTTGTTGCACTCACAAAAAAAGTAACGATGAAACTGATTGACAACAGCACCCGTGTTAGTTTACTCATGGCACACCTTCTGCTTCGCAAATTGAATGACTTTATTTACTGCATAATCCAAGCCGCCTGCCGACTTAAAGGATTGCTTTATGAGCTCGCAATTCTCTCGATAGAGAGGATTATCCAGCACTTGCAAAGTCGTCTCTCGCAATTTCTCTTTGGTAGGATGAAGATCGCGCAAATAGATTCCCGTACCTGAACGCTCTACCATCAAGGCCCCCATAAACTCATCAAACACCTGCGGCAGAACAATCATAGGCACAGCGCTGCACAACGATTCATAAATGCTATTCGCGCCGCCATGCGTGATGAAAGCATCAGCCCGGCTTAATAGTTTCAATTGAGGCACAAAGGTTCGAACAATGAAGTTGTTAGGAACTGGACCTAACGATGAGAAATCCGTTTGAATGCCAAGCGACATGACTACCTGATACTTGGAACTGCCTAGTGCGTCAAAGCAAGTCTGATAGAGCTCAGACAGGTTATGAAGTATTGTCCCAAAGGCAATGTAGATTAAGGGCCTGTCGTCCAGCTTCTCAAATGGAAAGTCTACGGGCTCCTCCCTTGGATAAATCTCATAGCCAGAAAATACGTGCGTATCGTCAAACACCTCTTCATAAATTTGAAATTCTCGAGAGGTTAACACCAAATTAAGCGGCTCCTTGCTGCAAAAAATATCATTAATCACATTCATCGAAGGCTTTCCATATTTGAGCCCAATGACGCGTGACAGCTTATCCATCAGCTTCCGGTAAACATCATGCTGCCCCTTATGCTTGAGATAGAGCGGATCTTCCGAAGCAAGCAGCACATAATCCATGAAAAACGCAGGGTCCTTTTGGGCCATCTCATCAATAAACGGAAAGTTGGCAAACACGGAAATCCCTGGTATTCGAAGCTCTACCGCCAGCTCTTTTCCCCATAAGCAAAAGCTGTCATGGATGATATAGTCCGGCTGTAATTCACAGACCTCGTCACGCAAAGCCTCAACTATGGTCCGGCACTTGTCCATGATAAAGTCCGCGAATACAAGTAGGGTCTCTATGCCTGTTCCGTTATGCCTTCCAAAGCTTAATAGGCCGTGGTAGCTACGAAAGGTTGCCCCTGTTTGTTCAATTTTTTCACGAAAGGGCTCACTGCAATAGTAGATGACCTCTTCACCTCTCTCGGTAAGCTTGTGGATTAATCCAAGCGTTGGATTCACATGCCCGTGCAGATCAACACCGAAAAACACCACTCTAGACATATCTAATGACCCCCTTGAGATCTCAGATTATGAAATTCTTATACCGTCGTTTATTCATCCCTTAGAGAGATGTTGTTAGAAAAATAAGCTATCGAGATCCTCCTGAGACAACTTTGTGGTTTCAAAGTCTGATGGGGTGTATTCCCTCACTTGATTGCCTGCACAATGGTTCAAGATCACCATTAGTGCTTCTCTATAGGTGTCCATCAATCTAGCAATCGTTTCGTCATTGAAACGATTGTTGCTATAGGTGATGCTGAACCGCAAGGATTGATTGACGACCATCGCTTGAATGTCGAGCAAGCAAGTTAGCTCATGGTGTCTGCTTGTATCGAGGCCGCTACTCTCTTGGGCTAATGCGAACCAAGGGTTATCCCAGACACCGTCAAAGTCACCCAAGTAATTAAATCGAATTAATGTTCTAGCATCATAATTCAAGGATAGCTTTGCATTCGAATGCAGGATGCCAAATCCGATGCCTTGCGCAGGGACCGAACGAATCTGCTCTTTTACCCCTTTGATTAGAGCGGCAAGTACCGAAGCATCCGCTCCGAGAGCTGGATGTGTCAACTTCACGGGATACATGCTCGTAAACCAGCCAATCGTACGAGATAAGTCAAGCTCCTCAAGTGGCTCACGTCCGTGTGATTCCAGTTCAATAACCATTTCCTCCAACTGGAATCTTTCACATATCGCATGGGTTAATGCTGCAATAAGCAAATCTAATGGCTTCGTGCCATACGCCTGGTGACATTCATATATCAGACTGCCCGTCTCCTCTGGTGTAAACACATGCTCCTGTGTATTGGAGCTGCTCATCAAGGCTGCGTCATCGCTGTGATCTGTCGGTATTGGACGGATTGCAGCAACGCTATCCTCCCAATACTGCTGCTCCTGTTCCGTAACGGAATATCTCGACAATGCATCAGACCACATCTTAAGTGATGCTGTTTTAGAAGGCAGCAGATATTCTTCCCCTCGAACATAACTGCTCAAAGATTCAGCCATATCTTCAAGCAAGATGCGCCACGATACACCGTCTATAACGAGATGATGTGCCGTGATAAGAAGTCTCTTTCCGTTGCGGCCAAGATCGAATAGACAGCATCCGATTAAGATCGTATCGCGAAGGTGGAACTGGGACTTAAAGGTCTCGCTTATTTCAGCCATACGTACAATTTGCGTATGATCATCGACCTCTGCTAAGGAAATGGATTGGAACAGCATCATACGATCTGCTAGGTTATGATAAACAAGCTCTTGTGTATTTATATTGACTTGCAATCGCAAACCATCATGGTGCTCGACTAGTCGCAATAGGATCGTTCTCACGATGTCGGCATCAACATCAGCCTTTAATTCAAGCAATACGGATTGATGATAGTATTCTGGCTGCTCAAGCTGCTGCTCAAAAAACCAAGAGATGATCGCCCACGGTGCTACCTTCCCTTCACTGCGCTCCTGCGAATAGGTGTTTACATGCTTGACGGGTTCCAGCCTTAACGCCATCTGTTCGATGATCGGGTTCTCTAATATGTCTCTGACCTTGAGCGAATAACCGAATCGATTCATTCGTGAAGAGACTTGAATCGCTTTAATCGAATCTCCGCCTAAATCATAAAAGTGATCGTAAATGCCTACTCGTTCGAGCTGCAATACACCAATAATAACCTCGATCAAATCTGATTCATTACGACTCCGTGCTGCTGCATGCCCGTTTTCCTGCATTAAAGTAAAATCCGGCTCAGGAAGAAGCGCCCGATTCACTTTGCCGTTAATCGTAAGCGGAATATCATCCAGCTCCACGAATGCCGCAGGCACCATATAAGCCGGGAGTGTAAGGGATAAATGCTGTTTGAGATCTCTCACTTCAATGTTTGCGTGCTTTACAATATACGCGCATAAATACTTTCCGAGTCGATCATTCTCTCGATCAATAACGACTGTGTCTGAGATTGCTTCATGCTGGGTGATGGCTTTCTCGATCTCCCCAGTCTCAATGCGATAGCCTCGTATTTTCACTTGATGATCCACACGACCGATGTATTCAATCTTGCCATCTGCAAGTCGCTTCACTAAATCACCCGTACGATACATCCGAGTACCAGGCACGAACGGATTATATAAAAATCTTTCCTGTGTCAGCTCTTTACGATGCAAATATCCTTTAGCGACACCATCTCCGGTAATGTACAGTTCCCCAATCGCTCCTGGCATAACGGGATTCTGATCTTGATCCAGAATATACAACATGACATTATCCGCAGGGATGCCGATCGGTACAGATACACGCTTGTCTTCGAGTGGATTGTACAGATGAATCATGCAGCCCACGACCGTTTCGGTTGGGCCATACTCATTGTAGATCTCGATTGCTCCTCCGAAAGAATCGGTAATCTCTTTTGCCAGACTCGTCTTCAGATCTTCACCGCCAACGATAAAGCGTCCTACGGATGATCGTGAATTGTCCCGCTCTTTCAGCAATGCAAGATGAGCAGGAGTCAGCTTTACGATGGTAGAAGCATTGTCTCGCATAATTCGATATAAAATAAATTCATCGCCGTTGTCTCGATAAACGATAATACGTCCGCCGCATATGAGCGGAGTGAATATGGAGGTTACGGTAAGATCGAAGGCGAGAGATGAATATAGTGGAAACGTCGGAATGGAATCGCGAACGTACACCTTTTTGGCCCACCAGATATAATTCGTTAGACCTCTATGCTCAATCATCGCGCCCTTTGGACGGCCTGTTGAGCCTGAAGTATAGATTATATAAGCCAGATCGCGAGGCTCATGAACATGATTAACGTTGGATGAATCGAGTCCATCCAGAGAAAGATCAGAATAGGCTATGATCTCGCCCGGATATTCCATGAGACCGGCGTCCGATAAATTGGTCATGACAAGCTGAGCACCAGAGTCCTCCAGCATATATCGAATCCGCTCTTCCGGATAAGCCGGATCAATCGGCAGATAGGTACCGCCTGCCTTCATCACTCCAAGAATAGCGACAACCGCCTCGATCGAATGCTGCATCCAAAGTCCAACGATCGATTCACGAGTAGTGCCCTTTTGGATCAAAAAATGTGCTAATCGATTCGCCTGCTCATTTAACTGTCGATACGTCCATTGTTCCTGCTCATATACAATGGCTGTAGATTCCGAATTGAGTCTTGCCTGCTCCTCAAAGAGCTGCAGGACGGTTTGATCCTTCGGATAAGACACGTTCGTTTGGTTAAAGTCATACAGCTCGCGGTGCTGTTCCGCAGCTGTTAACAGAGTTATACTTTTAATTGCTGCCTGAGGCTTGTCCAGCATCTGCTCGATAACAAGAAGCATTCTTCGAGACAGCTCCTCAATCTGCTCAGCTTGATAAGTATCTAATCGATAATCATAATCCAGTGTTAAGCCGCCATCGGCGGACCAATGCTTAATGACAATCTGAAGCTCGTATAGCTGATGACCACTGTAAAACTCCACATTCTCAATCGGAATACCATTCAAACTTGTTTGAAGCTTCGTATTGTAATAATTGATGCTGGTATGAAACAGCTGATCGTAGCCTTTTTTCTTCAGCTCCAGCTCTTGTGCAAGTAGGTCATACGGATAGCGTTGATGGAAGTAGCATTCCATCAGCCCTTTTTGAACTGCTCTAAGCGTATCCCGGGTGGTCGCCTCTGTATCCAACTCGTAACGGAATGGCATCGTACTGGTGAACATCCCATACATCGATTTCTCTTTTTTGCCGGAGCGATTCAATACAGGAGTCCCTACAACCAAATCCCGCTGCTGAGTCGTCTTGTACGTGTAGATCAAATAAGCAAGCACAAAGAACGTATTCAATGATATTCCCGCTTCATTTGCCCATGATTGAATACGTTGTGAAAGTGCTACATTGAGCTGTAAGGTATACCTTCTTCCCTCCGTACTGCTAACAGATGCCTGGGTAACACCTTCGGGAATCATTTTAAATTTATCATGCCAATATTGCTTGCTTTTACTGAACCTTGGTGAGGTCAAATAAGTCTTTTCTTCTTGAACGTATTCGAAATACGATGGCGGTTCCGGAGCAGTATTGATGGACTCTCCATGCAGCAGCTTCGTATAGAATTCCGCAATCTGTGAGGTTGTCAACTGATTCGACCAGCCGTCAGAGATGATATGATGGCTTTTCACCAAATAACCGTTATCTTCGGCCGATAAGCGAAACATCGCAAAGTAGTACAGCCTGGAGCCCACTAACGGGATTGGCTTTCTTGCCTCGACATCCACCCACGACCAAAAGGCCGCTTCCGGATCGGATTCACCCGAAAAATCAAAAAAATCGAGTGACTGCTCCTCATAGTCTCTGACCCTTTGTAGCGCATCTCCATCACATTCCGCAAGCTGAATCCGAAGCCCTTCATGACGGCGAATAAAAGCGTGAATGGCTTGCTCCAGCAGACCAAAATCAACGGTACCTTTAATTCGAACAGGGCCGCCAATGTTTGCAATGGAAGTTCCAGGAAGTATCCGCTCCATATACCATATGCGCTTCTGAGGATGGATCAAAGGACAAGTGACATCGCTCAACTCTTGTACCGATGTCATTACGCTCATGTGAAATTCCTCCCATATACCAAGATAGATAGATCTCGCAATGATTCTATATAGATTGATTGAATGAATATGAATCTCAATATATAGACCATTATCAATTGCAGGATCCATAGAAAAAATAGATGGAGAAGACACATATCGTCTACTATGTATATTGATGTTCGAATTAGCTAGCAAGAAGGAGTTTATTCTAGGTTGGAAATGATGTTGAGTAGATTCTAGAAGGGGGTGATTCCCTATAAAAGAGATAAATGGGATAATGGAAACATTATAGTTTATTAGCCTTAATCTACCAAAAAATATCATAATAAGTCAATGTGACCTATGGATTAGTTTGTAAATCACTTCTGTCGATATAAGTTGATAAATGTTGAAATATTATGATTAATGTCATAGTAAATCAACATTAGCTTTCGTTTATTAATATTATTTAGAAATATATTCTATATCTCAAAATATTTTACAATGATCTCTATGCGTGTTGTCGGATATTCTGACCCATCTCAGATCGCGAAGCAAAAAATCGAGCATCTACCAGGTAAACGTTCTGATATACACTCGATTTTTATATAAAGTCGTGTATTGAGCAACATCTATTTAATAGCGTTAAGGTTAATTTATTGCCACATTCAAAACTCTGTCATCGACTAAACTCCATATTTGATAAAAGTCTTGAACTGTTTGCCTGTCATTAACATGGTTCACGGATTCGTCACAAGTACCGTGCTATAATCCGCTAGTCTATCAAACATTTTAATTTGTCCGATTCTAACCTTAGTTCTAAAGGTATATACGGTAATCATCATCTCGTGCATTTGCGAAGTCTTTTAATGATTTCATTAATATAGCTTCCCTGTAAACCGCTTGATCAATAACATAGAAGCCCTTAACAACAAGAAAAGTGGGGCTTATATCTTTATTAGACTCATACTCGTTAACATGAAAGTGTTGATGAATCGTGTCAGGCCAGATTATCAATCAAATCTTTATAATCGTGAATTTGTATAGATTCCGGCTGATGATTGCCAAGTGAGCAGACAGACAGCTTATACTCAGGGTCGATCTCAAACTGTGTAAACCGACATGACTCCCAATTCGGATCTAGCATGTATTTGTCATTATCCTTTATGCGAATACTGAAAGAATCTAGTGGAGTCGACAACCCTGTGCCCAACGCTTTGATATAGCTTTCCTTGAGTGTCCACAAATCATAGAAATATTCCTTTCGTTCCGACTCCGGCTTGGACATGAGATCCTTATTCTCGAGAGGGGAGAAGAACCGTCTGGCTATCTCAAGATCAATCTCCTGGATCTGTTCAATGTCGATGCCCACGGCGTTCTGATCCCAGATCATGACAACCCAACACCCTGAATGAGAAATATTAAAATGAAACTCTTCATGTCCGAACAGTAGCGGTTTTCCATAATTGTTTTTAACAAAATGAACGTCCCGGTTCGGCATGCCGAGATCCCGGCAAATCATTGCCCTGGCTAGGAGTTCACCGAATAAGGAGCGGTTTGCATCTTCTTTTCGGATGAATCGGTCGATTTGGATACGCCTTTCTGTTGAAATAAATGAAGCACTCCGTTCGTATTCCTGCATTCCGATCGTCTCAGGAAGTTTTACTGCTGCAGCTTTAGGCATTTTATCATCCACACCCTTCGATTTTACTCTGTTTTACAGACCTGACGGTATACTCAAAAACAAATTCCATCGGCGCAACGCCTCGCCGCGTATAAGTTTACATAACATTAATTACGTAACACTCACTTACCAGGGTACAACTCATGGATTTTGAAGACCAGGTCTTCTGAGTTGGTATGGAAAGCTTGGTTCGAATCCGTCTAGGCCGATTTCAGAAAATACGATGCATGAAACCACCATCCCTAATGATCCGGATTAAATCCCCGTTGAATTTCGCGCCCCAGCCTTCCTCGGTACACCCCAGAACCCGGCTTGCGCCAGCTACCAATTTGGGTGATCCTGTCCGGATTCTGACCAGCGATATATGTAAATTTGTCATTGTATGGAATGTCCTTCAAATAAAACTTTGGACACCCAAAAAGTAAACCACCGTGCGGCACTTTATTGTACTTGTGCTATAGGAGGATACGAACGTCTCTGTCATGATTTCACCCCCTCCTTCGTTCTTCACGCTCATTATCGATGAATGTTCTATTGGCCGCCTTATGAAGCCTCTCCATTCTCGAAACCGCAATATAATAAATCCCCATGATAACAACGAGATCAGTATCTGCATTGTATCATGAGGGTCATAAAACTGGTGATCGATGAAAAATGCTACGCCTAGCTCTTTGGCGCTCGGGCCATTCTCATCTGCAAGAAATATACGTTCCACGGCTGCTTATGTGATCCAATATATTGTTCTTGGTCGAAGAACTTTAATGCTTCATTATAGTTGTTTTCATTGGGCTGAAGTGCCGGTGCTGCAGGTGGAGTTTCCCGCTTCGGCAGCAGATTAACCGAGTACCCCGCCCATCACGACACCCCTCACAGCATAGCCGGATTAACTTTTTCTCATTTTGCAAAGCGTCTCTGATGGACTCGACTTATAAGTTCTTCAATGATGTCATCTGGTGACCGGTCAACCATCCAGCTTTGACCAAACATCTGAAAAATTTTAATGACTGGGAAGTCTTCCCAAAATCCGATGAACTCTTCATTGAGATAAACCTTGTCTATGACGTGCCGGTTCATCTCATCCAAGCATTCTTCCAATACTGATTTAGCGGTTTGGTCGCTGATCCAATCGCTGAGTAAGCTGAACTTGTGAAATGATATTTCTTCCTTCCCAAAATCACAGTACAGGCGCTCCGTGATTCTGATATCACGAGAAGAACTACCAAGCACAATTTGGAAGTAACCACCCTCCGCTACCCAGCGGTTATATTTTGTATTGTAATAGGCAAAGTCTCTCTCTTCAAGTTCAAAAACAACCTCCTTCTTTTCCCCAGGAGCTAACTCGATTTTGGCAAATGCCTTCAATTCTTTCTCTGGGCGCGTCCATTTGCATTCTTCGTCGTGCACGTAAAGTTGAATTACCTCCTTCCCGCTCCTATTTCCGATATTCTCCAACCAGAAAGAGATCGTAACGCCTGTCTCCATCTGAGCCACTTTCATATCCTTATATGCAAATGAAGTGTAGGATAAGCCATGGCCAAATGGAAACTGTGGAGCAAGTTCTTTTCGATCGTAGTATCTATAGCCGACGAACAGCCCTTCACGATAATACAGCTTGCCATTCTCCCCACGAATACGCATATGTGAAGGATTGTCTGAAAGTTTTACTGGAAAGGTCTCGGACAGTTTGCCGGATGGGTTCGTCTGTCCAAACAAGATTTCAGCAATCGCTTTGCCCATGCCTTGTCCGGAAAGCCAAGAGTGAATAACGCCAGGAACATGCTGAACCCAGGGACGCATCGCCAAGGCTGAACCGCTGCTTGTCACCACAATACATTTAGGTTGAACGGCTGCAATCGCTTGAATTAGCAGGATCTGTTGCTTAGGCAAATCAATTCCCTTTAAGTCACGCATTTCAGATTCGGCGTATTCTGGCTGGCCAACGAATATGACTGCAACATCTGATCTTGCGGCCAATGACGCACTCTCCTTGATCATCTCCTCATTGATGGAGTCATCTTCCAGATAGCCTTCAGCATAGCTCAGCTCAACGGAAGCTCCCGCCAACTCCTTCATTTCTTCCAAAGGGATATCGATGCATGTAGACGTGACTTTAGCGCTGCCGGCTCCTTGGATTCTTGGCTTGCTGGCAAATCGACCAATAACCGCAATGGACTTGGTGGATGTAAGCTGTATCGGAAGAATACCGTTCTCATTCTTCAGAAGCACGATGCTCTCCGCTGCAGCTTTTCGTGCCAGAGTATGATAATCCATACGAGAAGTCGGAGCAGATCCTTCACTTCCGGTTACACGTTCAACAAGCTTTAGAATACGGCCAACGCTTTTATCAAGCTGCTCTTCAGTAAGAACCCCACTCTCAACTGCTTCGATAATAGCATTCGTATTATAGTAGGCAGGTCCCGGCATTTCGAGATCAAGTCCAGCTTTAAGCCCACGAATCCGGTCATTGACGGCCGTCCAGTCTGATAGCACTACCCCTTCGTATCCCCACTCTTTTCTCAAAATATCGTTTAATAAATGTTCGTTTTCACTTGTATACGTTCCATTAAGCAAGTTGTAGGAGCACATGATTGTCCAGGGATCCGCTTTTTTAATAATCCGTTCGAAGGCGCTTAAATATATTTCTCGCAAAGTCCGCTCATCCACCTCCGAACTAGTCACCATTTTTTCAAATTCCTGATTGTTGCAAGCAAAGTGTTTAAGCGAAGCTCCAACTCCTTTGCTTTGAAGGCCCTTGATAAAGGCAGCGCCGAGTTCACCTGTCAGGCAGGGATCTTCCGAGTAATATTCAAAATTCCTTCCTCCAAGCGGAGTCCGCTTCATGTTGATTCCTGGGCCGAGCAGTAACTCTACCCCCATTTCAATTGATTCATTTCCGAGTGCGACCCCGACTTCGTGCAGCAGTTCAGTGTTCCAGGAAGAACCGATAGCTGATCCTGTGGGATAACAAGTGGCGGGAATATTTTCCGTCGTGATCCCCATTTCTTCGTCACTGTTCGTTTTGCGAATACCATTCGTTCCGTCATACATATGAACAGGCGGAATGTTGAGTCTCTCGATCCCCTTGGTCATCCACATATTTAATCCCGCGCATAGGGATGCTTTTTCAGCAAGTGTCATTTCCTTTATCAAATCGTTAATAGATGCATTCATTTGGTATCCACCCTTTCATGTCAAGCTTCTTCATGTAACTCCTGCTCTTTCTTCAGCTCCTGCGCATCATACAGTTTAAAAAACGGAAACCATACGACAAACACAATCAACAAGACGACGGCGAGCAGAACCAGTCCGTTAAATCCGGACATAATGTAAGTCGATACACCGATCGGTGTATACCACAGCTGAAAGATTTTACTTGGAATTTGAGCTAACCCCATATCAAGAGCCAAATAAACGACAATGGGTGTTATTAGACCGTTAATCCACATGGGCACCATCAAAAGCGGATTGAACGCGATTGGCGCCCCGTATACAACAGGCTCGTTAATATTGAACAAGGAAGGAATTAAGGTTGCTTTACCAATGGCTTTCAGCTTTTTTGACCTAGCAAGCAGGAACAGGATGACAAGTGGTAAGGTAGCACCCATCCCTCCGATTCCAAGCCACCCGGAGAAGAAAGTCTCAAATGTATTAATGTTAACCGGATCTAGGCCTTGCGCCACCAGCGCGGCGTTTTCCTCGATCGCTGGAATCCATATGGCATACCATATTGGCATCAGAACCCATGGGCTGACCCCAAAGGAATACAACACAACCCCAATAAAATTGAAAAGAATAAAACCCAACAGGCTTTGCCCCATGGCATTAATAGGTTCGAACACGCTCACGATGAGTCCAAAGATGTCAAAATGAAGCTGATATACAAGAACCCAACCTGTGCCCAGTATTAAGGCAATCGGTACCAGGAAGTCAAACCAATCCATAATAAACTCTGGCATGGAAGAACCTTTTTTAAAGAAAGAAATCTTTGTGCAGACATTCATTATAACCGCGACGAAGACGCCTACAATCAGTGCCGTAACCATACCCGAAGGACCGAAACGCTCAAGAATGAACTGGATGGTACCGTCCTCGTTTATTGTTGGATTAAGCAGCATGATGAATAAAGATATTCCGGTCATTCCCGCGAGCAGCTTGATTTTGTGACGCTCCTTTTTTTCCATGACGGTATAAGGCGTTAGAAATACAATAAACAAACCGAGAAGACCGAAGCTGAAGGTTGTGATTGGTGATAAATCCGGCATTCCAGGAATAAAATCTTGCAAAATAGAAATCAACGTAATAATGGAGCCAATAAAAATCATTGGTATCGCAACCATAATGGCTTCTTGAATCGATGCTATCCAAATGTTATTTGTAATCGCCTCCAATCTTGGTGCAAAAGATTCCGTCATCCATTTCATGAAACGCTTCATCTGTTTATTCCCTCCTGTAATTCTCTTGTGGACACAACTATAGTATAAATTTCATTGTTAACGCTTACTTGTTGTAAATTGCCGCTCATATGGTCGTTTTTTGTTCACTTCACGTCTTTTATTCCTGCTCATCTGTGCCACTTAAGATAGATAACAAAAAACACCCCTCATTATAGAGTGGTGTTCTTGAAGATTGTCTTTAAAATTGTTTCTCCAATGTGAGTAATAATATACCATGTGGAGAAAGATTAATTTCTTTCTGCCAGCCTTTATCCTGTAATATCTCTGTCCGGATAACCGGGCCGCTTCTTCCGTGAAGATACGCAAGCTCCTCCTCCGTCAAAAATACCGGAGCCCCCATGCGAACCCACTCGTCAAAAACGGAGCCATGATCTCGATCCAATTGATAACTTGTGCATTTATAGGTTCCTGAAAGATGAGAAATGTTTATTTGAAAAACTTTGTTGCCTTTCTCTTCGAACACTTCGTAACGGTTAAGATTGGACAACTCCGACCAGTCTCCGCTTGAAAACAGATGATCCACATGGACGTAATGATATAGCAGAAGTTGCATGCTCCCGTCACTTTTTTGAGTGCCTACATAACCGTCCCCTTTAACGATTAACTCTTCACCCAGTCTCTGAAGAAACTCAAAAGCGTAATAGCTCGGCTTCTTAAGTCCATCTCTATTCATCAAACCAAAACCTCCATAAAACGGAGAGGAAGGAACAATACTTTCCTCAAACACATCAGTAAAGCACCAAAAAGCCATTGCCTTCACATCTCCCAGCGTATTCATCGCATGATAAATGACGAATGGAGCCATGAACATGGTATCGTGCAGCAGATGCCGGTCATAGAGCGAAAAGTTCCATTCGGTAATATGCAGCTCCAAATCACGGAAAGAGGTGAGCTCCATTTTTTGCTGCAACCGATGTATGCTTTCTTTATAAAAAGAAGGTGGCATCATCTTCGTTAAAATATGGTTCTCAGCTTTAAGCTGAGGATATTCCGAATATATATGAAAAGAAAAGAAATCTAGCGGTACTTGATGCTTCTGGCAGTATTCCATAAACTCTTCAGCCCATGTGTCGTTCCAAAGTGAACCATAACCTAAAGCAGGGCCTCCTACTTTTAGTTCTGGAAGAATTGACTTGATCACTCGGACTGTAGATTCATAAAAAGAAAAGTACTCCTCTTTTTTCCCTGCCCAGCAAACTCCAGATAAGTCCGGCTCGTTCCACACTTCGAAGTACCATTGCTTTACTTCCTCAACCCCGTACCGATTTATGCAATGCCGAACGAACTCACGAACAAGCGCCTTCCATTTTTCCTTATCGGCTGGAGGGGAAATACTCCCTTTCCACCAGAATACGGTTTCGTTGGAACGGCTGAGCAGGGTCGGCATAAAACCGAGCTCCACAAACGGCCTGATCCCCAGCCCAAGAAGAAAGTCATAAAGCTTGTCAACATAAGCCCAGTTATAGACTGGGGTGCCGTCATCTTCTTCGTTATATACCATCATCTCATCATTAAAAATGCCGTGGAAACGAATATATTTAAATGGGATTCGTCCTACAAGTTCAGAAAGCTGACGACGCCAGTCATCACGCAGCCCTTCAACTGCCCTGCCTGCGGTTGTGGTAATATTCCAGTGCTTATCGTACCCTCTTGACGACATGCCTGTCTGAATCCGTATCTGCTCGTGGTCCGTAACAATAGGTGTTAAAGGGTTCACTGCCTCCTGATCTTGATTCGTTTTCAGATCCAGGTAACGATATAACGACCCCATCGCATTGATCGTATCTAACTCATAATAGTCTCCACTTGAGGACTCGTCGTAAGTGAGCGGTTTCCGATTAGGCTTATCCTGATTAGGTGCCATAGTGGCTTCTCGATACGAGCTTGGTGTACAGCCGTACTTTTCCTTGAAATACTTATTGAATAACTTTACGTTAGCAAAACCGCAATCCATCGCAATTTCAGTAATGCTCTTTTCACTTCCCGAGAGCTCCGACTGAGCCTTCTCCAAACGGATCAGCGTTAAATATTTTTGGAAAGGAATACCGATTTTATCTGTGAAAAAGTGAGAAAAATAATGTAAGCTTAAGTGCTCTTGTTCCGCCATTGTCTGCAGCGTAATCTTCTCTTTGTAGTTTTGATCGATATAGGTAAGAACCCGATTCAGCCTTTTATAGTCATAGCTCTTGCTGCTTTCTTCAGCTTCCGAGTTTATTCCCTCCGAAAAATATCGCAGTAAATGTCCGCATAACATTTGAAGCCTCCCTAGCGTGTAGCTTCGATAACCTGGTGTTTTCTTGTTCATCTCCCATACCATCTTTGCCAGATCGTGCTTGATGGTGTCAAATCGGAAGCCGTTCGGTTCAGCCTCAGTCGTTGAATTACAAGAAATGAAAACGTTATTGTACAGCCACTCCGGACCAAACTGAAGTGTTAATAATATATTGTCATGGCTATTCCGCTCAAATTTATGGACCGACATACTGTTCACCACAATGACATCGTCCTGATTCAGAGTATACTGCTTCTGGTCAAGGTACATGATAACAGATCCTTGGAGAACGTAGAGAATTTCCACCTCTTTATGCCAGTGAAATTGAATATGCTTAACGCTGTTGACAAACAGCTTGAATGGCATATCATCTTGATGCTCGATAAATTCGTAAAGGTAACGCATACGATGTCCTCATTTCTTTTAACTGAAAAACGATATATCTTTTATTTAAGTATTGAACTGATTTTGCTCAGATATTACAAGTATAATCTTTAGTTATAGTAGCTTATCATAATAGCATATATATTTTATGACTTTTACATACATGAGGAAATAAGGTTGGTTTTGGAGAAAACCGTTAGTATAATAGGCTGCCGGTGTTGAATAACATTAGACAATCATCTAATCGGCTAAGGATGCAAGTTCTTGTCCTCTGACATTTGATGAATGATCGACTAGAACTTATATCGTTAAATCAAAAAAAGCCGCGATTTACGCAGCATTTTATGCATTGAAGCTCGTGACTCCTCTTGTCCGGCCTTGTGGAGGAACTGGGGGCGATTTGATTCCTGTCTCACAATGAGACGAATCAACTAGAGCCTTTTTCTTATTTAATTCTTTTCCACTTTGAGTCTATCCGTAATTATTCATCGGACAATTTTATGTCGCAATTCCACAAATAAGTTTTCATCCATAATTCACCTGGCATTTAGTTTATCATTATAATAGCTCGTTCCTCTTCAAAAATGGATTCATTTTCTAGAAAAGATGTCTTTTATTGCACCTATTAGGGCAGATGGGAGTAATGCAACCCCAAAAAATCCAGTAAATACATTAATTTGTGTGTATCTATCATTTGACTGGCTCTCCTTTTTTATTTATCACTTTGGCCATACAACTGTGTGGCTTCCCGCGAATCCCGACAAAGTTAGCTGAATCGAGCAGTTTTATGTCGCCCTTCACTTTTCCGTTTATAACGCTTCGCACCTAGTATAACGAGTGATACAATGATACCCCCAATAATAATCATACCGATTGTGAATAACCCGACGAATCCGGGCACTGGTTCGTAGTAGGTTATGATCTGTCCTCCATATCCATGTTCAAATATGACAAACCTCGAGATTTCTAAGTATGCGATGTGAAAACCAATCGACGCCCAGAGACTCCCGGTCCATAGACGGAGCAGCTGCAAACATATTCCAAAGGTTAGAATTAATATGATATAAGGCAAGTTAATGATGTTTCCGGGAGCAAGACCAAAGAGCACTTGAAGCTGGGTAACTGTAATAGGGACAAGTATAAATAAAATAATTTGAAATAATACAGCTAGCCAAGCCGCGAATCGATGACGTAAGACATCATACAGCATGCCTCGCAATCCTAATTCCTCTGGTAAAGCTTCATATAGAAAAGCAATGATAACATTGATAAGCAGCGCAGCAAGCCACTGGCCGGGAGTATGCCATTGTTCAATGACGATCCACCCTTGAGAACTGGCTATTATGAAACCTAATGAAGCCAGTGCAATTGCCAAGAGAACCCCAGTAATAAAGTGATGAAGTCTTTTCCAGGAATATACTGGTGTTTTAGGTTTAACACCAGTTAGCTTATAGACGTGCGGATACAAATACAAAATAACCGGAACAACCAGCCCACTCATTACTAAACCCTTAACGAATGATTGAGAATTTCTTGATAAGCCGAACAACTGTTCAGCAATATCACCGGAAAGAGCACCTAGGAACAGACCCACGACTAATGTTGACCATCCGGCGAGTACCAAAAGTATCCACTTCATATATTAATCTCTCCATGACGATTTTTTTGATTTCTCGCTTAATTTTTGGAAAAAATGCTAGAAAAGATGTATGATACTGCTGCTATAAGTACAGCAACGGTGCTAACCACGGTGACCAAGTTAAAAAATGGGTAGCTATAAGGAGTAATCCATTCCGTGAAAAGATCCCCTTGCAAAATCCATTGAAAAAACCTGTTTCCTAAATTGCCCGAATCATTCATCTTCGGTACCCATGATGTGCCATCAACGGCGATAAAGTATATATGCATAAGGAGTAAAGCGCCAAGGGTAATCATCCAACTTTTTATTTGTTTTTTTTGTGTGTCTGTCATTTGAATAGCCCTCCTACAAGTCCTTTCTAGTAAACAGATATACAGTTAAGTAATAGGAAGCTACGAGTAACAGTAAAATCCCGATTGAAATAAGAAATACAATTTGACCACTGATAGAGCTTTCCTCGCTCATCATCATCAACATAGCTCCAGGATTCATCAGAACAATCAGGCTTATCAAAAACACAACATTGATAATTTCAGCTCCTTTTTTACTAAGTGTATAAAAAAGCGGCAAATAAATAGAAAGTAGAACAAGTATCATTCCTGTTGGAACAAGCAGGCCCATGATCGAAAAGTCTGGTTTGTTAAGCTGTGGGAATGCTAGTTCAACGAGCAAGTGAATCCCATAGGAAGCAAGGACTCCAAAAAGCGAACCAATAATGGTTGTTATGTATTTGGCAAGAACAATATGCTTTCGGCTAATCGGCAGTGTAATTAGAAAATTATGGTTATGATTTCTGACATCTATCATCGTACTCATATTAACTGCGGCGAGAGCTACAGTGAAACCCACAGTAAAAATAGACATATCATGTTTTGGTATAAAAAAAATACTGAATAAAGCCAGACATAAGATAAGCATTCCAAGTGAGCTCTTCAAAGCGATGAAGTCTTTACGAAGTAAGTTAAGCATGAATGCGTCCTCCCTTGGTGGTGAAAAATATGATTTCTTCTAAGGAGGGTTTTTCGAACACGGCATAATTTCCAAACAACTGTTCGACCTCCTGCTTATTGTCTATTAAGCCCTCAAAACCAACAGAAGTCTCACGAATCCCGACAAATTTGTTTCGAATATCTGAATCGAGCAGTTGTGAGTCACCTTTTACAATGGCGTATCTCTCCAGCACTTCATCTTTCGCCTCATTGAAAATGAGCTTTCCACGATTTATGAAAGCTATGTAGTCAGCAATACGATCTAAATCTGTTGTAATATGGGACGAGAAAATAATCGAATTTCTCTCGTCCTGCATCATATCCGCAAGCAGGTCGAGTAATTCCCTTCTAAACACTGGATCAAGTCCAGAGGTAGGCTCATCCATGATGAGGAGCTCAGCCTCATGCGATAACGCAACAGCAAGGGATAACTTGACTTTCATCCCCTTGGATAAATCTTTAACCTTCTTCTTGGGAGACAACTCGAATTGTTCAAGATAGCTTTTAAACTTCTTTTCGTTCCATTTCTTATAAAAAGGTGCGATCATCTTTCCCGTGTCGCGAATCGTAAGATGCTCATAATAGAAGCAATCATCTGATACAATACCGATGCGCTGTTTAATGTCAATCTCTTGTTTCGGCATATCACAGCCTAGTATTTTGATGCTCCCGGAGTCGGGATGGATCATGCCGAGCATCATCTTAATCAAGGTGCTTTTACCAACGCCATTCGGACCTATAAGTCCGGTTATGTAGCCTTGTTTCACATCCAAAGATACATGATCGACTGTAAATTCTGGGAAAACTTTGGTTAAATTTCGTAATTCAATCGCATTCATGGTGTCTCTTCCTCCTCGAATAATAAAGCCAGATGATTGATTAAATCTTGCTGACTCATGCTTAATTCGTTGCTTTCTCGAATGATTTCTATCATTTTCTCTTCTAGTCGTTTCATGCGCTGCTCCCGAATGAAATCTTTATTTGCTCCTGATACAAAACAACCCTTACCTACGACCGAGTCGATTAGCCCTTCATTCTCCAGCTCTACATAGGCACGCTTGGTCGTAATAACGCTGACTTGCAATTCCTTGGCAAGCTGCCTAATGGAGAGGAGGCTGTCTCCTGCACGTAATTCACCACTCAGGATGCTCTGTCTAATCTGGTTCATAATCTGAATGTAAATCGGATCGCTCGATGCGTTGGATATTATTATTTTCATGTTCCGCCACCTCGCTGCCGTCAATGGAGTATCTACCGTGTATATATAATATACACACTACCCATTTGTGCGTCAATGTTTAGTGTCTTTTTTATGGGTATATCCACAGATCGAATGTCGATTCAAAATCCAACAAAAACGGCTGCTTTTGATAAGCAGCCGTTTTTGTTGGCGTCAATTTCTCATATATTTATCTGCGGATTTTCTTGACTTCTTCGATGGTTCAGCAGATATCTCCACAATCCGTCCCCAGTAACAATTATTGCTTGCAAGGCAGTTTTACCATGATCTTTTGAATTTATTCTTAACATATTGTTCCTCTTAGACGGAGGAGTCTGTTTGCGTAGAAAAGGCTGCCGATCATCCTCAGCCGGCTGCGGTCGTATCTTTATTCAGCTATCTTATCTACGGGTAAATAAACAAGAGGGTTAATATGATGCTATTACAAAATCAACCTTGCACCATTTAATGCATTAACATTGAGAGATATTATCTCAATGACTTTCTTGTATTTTCTCTATAATTTCACTAACACAATGTTCTATATCCTTATTTGAGCAATCAAGAATTTTATCACTATACTCAATGTATAGAGGAACTCTTTCCTCGTAAACGTCCTTAAGACTATTTATAATATTTACAGTTCGTATTGGTATAACTGTAATGCCGCAGCTATCCTTTGCGCGTAATTTCTGAATAGCTAATTTAGTGCGTTGTGAATTTTTATATGAAAAGAACTGTAGGAAAATTATTTTCTCCTACAGTTCTTTTCAGTCTTACTACAACGATGTACTTTCAAACTGTCTTTTATCTTCTTCAGTTATTGCTCTAATTACCCGGCATGGATTCCCGGCTGCAATGACATTGGCAGGTATATCTTTAGTGACCACACTGCCAGAGCCAATGATACTATTGTCACCGATCGTGACCCCCGGATTAATAATGGCTCCTCCACCAATCCAAACCCTGTTCCCGATATGAATAGGATACGCAAACTCCACTTCAGCGGCTCTCATTTCAGGGTCAATAGCATGTCCTGCTGTAAAAATACTTACATTAGGGCCAATAAAGACGTGATCGCCGATCGTGACTCTGTTGCAATCCAGTACTGTGAAATTATAATTGGAATAAAATTGTTCACCAATTGAAATGTTGTATCCATAGTCACATCGGAATGGCGGCTCAATGAAAAAATTTGTTCCCGTTTGACCCAGTAATTGCTTTAACAGACTGTCCCGTTTCTCAATTTCACTTGGCCTCAACGCATTATAATCAAACAATATTTCCTTCGCGCGCTGTCTTTCCCCCAGCAGTTCCTCTCCAAAAGCCTTGTATGCCAGGCCAGCTAACATTTTTTCTTTTTCTGTCATGTTAAACGACTCCTCTGCTTGTTTTTTTTACCCAATGCCAATAATAAAATACGACAACGAAGACTACATATAAATAACCATCTAATTGTAAACCTTTCAGATCTATCTTCCAAGGCGGATGGAACAATGCAAGAACACATTCGTAAGTCATATGATTATGCTGGAAATAGCTAAAAAAATTGCGTGTAAATCAAGGGACAGCTTGTGTCAGTAGCACAGGATTCAACCTGCCAACCTGTACAAGCGTTACCACGAAAACAGTTCAACTGAGTGTACGAAGGGTATGCAAATCCGTCATGCTTTATGATTGCTCATAGAAACTCTCGCTATAACCGATAAAAGGGAGCTCCGCAGCGTACAGCGTGTGAGCTCCCTTTTCTAATTGATTTGGAATATCTTGTGTAACTTCTGTTGTTCCTGCGATGTTGTCCTGTGCAATTAGAGATGCTCCATTCGGTATTTCTTGTGGAATTGAGTTGGTCATCCGAATTCTATACACGGCAGTACTTATACTACCTAAAACAGCGAATCCCAAGGCGAAACCAAATTCGCTGCTAGTCTGAGACAGCCCGCCTGCTGACGCCCGCCAACGTTTCAAGCTCTCTTTTGGCTTGTGTGAGTTAAACAGAACTGTCAAAACCCGCCCTCAAGAAAGATTTCCATTGGTGTTTTCCCGGCTTTATAAGCCATTCACATTTCTGATCAGGGGTGGTTTTTAAAAATTCAATTTCCTAACTTATTCAGCAAGACCAATTGTGTTATTCGACATTCTATATAGTTTTAGGCCTGTTACACCAGGTGGCAGGCAACATAATGATCGTTGCCCATATGACGGAATTCGGGCACCTGCTCCTTACACTGTGCTACGGCATATGGACAGCGAGTATGAAATTTACATCCTGAAGGCGGATTCGCCGGACTCGGAATATCGCCTTTGAGCACGATTCTCTCCCGCCTCAGCCTTGGTATCGGAATAGGTATTGCCGAGAGCAGCGCTTTTGTGTAGGGATGAAGTGGCTGGCTAAACAATTCGTCCCGCGAAGCCATTTCCATCATAGAACCGAGATACATCACTCCGATACGATTACACAAATGCTCGACAACGCTTAAATCATGGGAAATAAACAAATAGGTCAATCCTCGGGTATGCTGAAGCCTCTTGAACAAATTAATAATCTGGGACTGAATCGAGACATCGAGCGCGGAAACCGGCTCGTCGGCGATAATAAAATCAGGGTTGAGCACCAAAGCCCGGGCGATACCGATCCGCTGCCGTTGTCCTCCGGAGAACTCGTGAGGGAACCGGTTATAATGATAGGAAGAAAGACCGCACGCCTCCATCACATCAAGTACCCGGTCGCGAATCTCCTCCTGCGGCGCAAAACGGTGCTCCAGTAAAGATTCTCCTATCGCATCTCCAATACGAATGCGAGGATTAAGCGAACTGTAAGGGTCCTGAAAAATAAGCTGCATCTTGGGCCTTAGCTTACGGACTTCCGGTTTGGGCAGCTCATGAAAGGGAATTCCCTTAAAGAGCACTTCCCCGCTGGTTTTCTCATGCAGCCGTAAAATCGTGCGCCCAACAGTGCTTTTTCCACTGCCGGATTCGCCAACAAGACCGAATGTTTCTCCCGATTGTATCGTCAAGCTGATATCATCGACCGCTTTGACGTATCCGACGGTACGGTTTAGCAGTCCCGCGGTGATCGGAAAATATTTTTTCAAATGACGTACCTCAAGCAATGCTTCACTCATGCTTCCGCCTCCTCTTCATACAACCAACAGGCTGCTCGATGACCGGATTCTACTTCCTTTAGCTGTGGCTGCCGGGTTCGGCAGATAGGGATGCATTTTTCGCAGCGATCGTGGAAATAGCAGGATTCGGACAGTTCAAGCGGACTCGGGACTTGCCCCGGAATCGAGTATAACTCTTCTGTCCGCTGACCGATAACCGGCTTGGATTTAAGAAGTCCCCGTGTATAAGGATGTTTCGGCCGCTCAAAAAGCTCCTCGACGTCCCCTTCCTCGACGATTTTTCCGGCGTACATGACGATGACATAGTCCGCCATTTCCGCCACCACACCAAGGTCGTGGGTGATCAGCATGATCGACATGTTGGATTGCTCCTTGCTTTGCCGGAGCGTTTCCAGTACCTGAGCCTGGATTGTTACGTCCAGAGCGGTCGTCGGTTCGTCAGCAATAAGTAGCTTGGGCCCACACGAGATCGCAATGGCAATCATGATTCGTTGTAGCATTCCTCCTGACAATTGATGTGGATAAGAAGCTGCGATTTGTTCAGCTCGAGGAATGCCTACCAACTCGATTAGTTCCAGTGCCCGGATATAGGCTTGTTTTTTGTTCAGCTTTTGATGGAGCATAAGCGGCTCCATGATTTGCCTGCCGATGGTGATGACCGGATTAAGGGAGGACATCGGTTCCTGAAAGATAATCGAGATGTCGTTGCCGCGGATGCGCCGCATCTCTTCTTTGCTGATCTTCAGAAGATCCTTATCCCCGAACCGGATTTGACCGCTTACGACTTTCCCGTGAGGTCCTTCGACCAACCCCATGATCGACATCGCCGTTATGCTCTTACCGCATCCGGATTCGCCCACGATGCACACCGTCTCCCCTTCATGGATACGAAAGGTGATATCGTCTACCGCTTTTACCGTGCCTGTCCCCGATTCAAAATAAGTACTTAAGTTGTTGACCTCGATTAATGGATTCATCTTCCGTTCACCTGCTTGTATTCTGTTTTGGATCGAGAACGTCGCGCAACCCGTCGCCGAAAATATTGATGGCAATGACTGTCAAAAAGATGGCCAGTCCTGGAGGGATCCACAGCCAAGGACGCTTCTCGAAATCGATCACATTGTTGGCTGCATCGATCATATTTCCCCAGGTCGGAGTTGGAGGCATGACCCCCAGCCCAAAGAAGCTGAGCGCGGATTCCGACAAGATCGCCCCTCCAATGCTTAACGTGGCAATAACAATTAGAAGCGGGAATACATTGGGCAGCAAATGACGAAACAACTTCCGTCTATCGCTAAGGCCAAGCACGTCTGCAGCGTGTATATACTCCCTCTCCCTTAACGTTAGTATCTGGCTTCGGACAAGACGTGCAACGCCTGGCCAGCCGATTACACTAAGCATTAACATGACGAGATAGAGTCGGTAATCGGTCGGAACTTTCCAATCTGACATGAGCGCTCCCATAATGAAGAGGATGGGGAGTCCAGGGATCGTAAACAGCAAATCGGCGATTCGCATGATCATCTGATCCATGACCCCGCGGTAATAGCCCGAGATGACGCCGAGAACCGTTCCGATGGTCATCGACAGGGCCATGGATGCAAGACCTACCGTCAGCGAGATTCTGCCGGCTTGCAAAAGTCGGGTGAGCACGTCCCTGCCGAGTAAATCGGTTCCCAACCAATGCTTGGCGCTCGGGGGCTGGTGCATCATGGCAGGATTGATCTTGCCATCCGCATAAGGAGAGAACAATGGTCCGATAAAACAAATCAAAAACATAAACACCATAAAAGCGAAGCCGGCTACAGCCAGCTTGTTTTTGCCCAACTGGCGAGCCGATTGCCGCCATATCGAATCCGAAGCATCCGAAAGGCGGCTGGCTTTCCCCGCCTGGCCTGCCGTCGTAGGAATGGACACGTGAGTTCCTCCTTTCTTTAAAGCCTGACCCGAGGGTCGGAAGTATGATAGAGTATATCGGATATCAGCGTACCGACGACCGTCAATATGGCTAAAAACATCGTAAAGCCCATTAAGAGCGGGTAGTCTCGAACGGTAAACGATTGCATGTACAACTGCCCGATTCCCGGCCAGTTGAAAATTTTCTCAATAATAATGGAGCCCCCAAAAAGACCTGGCAATTCGAAGCCGATCAATGTAATCGCAGGAAGCATCGCGTTTTTCAAAGCGTGGCGGTAAAGGACCGTTCTTTCCTTCAATCCTTTAGCACGTGCGGTCCGCACGTAATCCTGCCGGATGACTTCCAGCATGTTGCTGCGGAAATAACGAGTCAACGAACCTACGCCAAGCAGTATCATGACAGCGACCGGAAGTAGCATATGATGCAGCACCTCGACGATATAATCCCAGCCTTCGGCTCGGCTGCCTGTCGTAATCATTCCTCCGGGCGGGAGAATTTTCAAATCAACGGCAAACACCTTGATCAGGAACAAACCGATAAAGAACGAAGGAATGGACATCGCGGCGAATATTCCGACCATGATAAACGTATCCAACAGCGAATACTGCTTGTAGGCTGTAAGGACACCGACGATAACGGCAAAAAACCAGGTGAAGAATGTCGAGACTACCGCAAGCAAAAAGGAGTTCCATATATAATCCTGAAACAGATCGAGGACCGGACGCTGCTGAGCCAAGGAATAACCAAAATCTCCTTTGAAAATATTGGCCATCCAATTCACGTATCGTTCGAATATCGGCTTGTTCAGCCCGTGAATTTCTCTCAGCTCTGCCTTGCGCTCCTCACTTAAGCTCAAATTATTGTCGACGTAATCGCCGGGCGTTAACGAATACAGAAAAAAAATCAACAGAGACGCGCCAATCAAAATCAAGAGCATATACAAACATCTTCGGAGCAAATAGGTTCTCATGTTCTCTCCTTAATCAGGCATCTCCGACCTGAAGAGCTCAGGCTGGAGATACCTTAGTTAATAGAGCGGGCCAAAGGCTCTCCGTCCTAAACAGCCTATTGAAGTTCCCAATCCGGCAAGCTATAAGCGATTCCGGCCAACGGGTTTAATTCGAAACCGTTAATACGGCCATTGATGGCGATAACCGCTTTAGTATAGTTGGTAAACATGATCGGCAGTTCATCGTTTAAAATCTTGAACATTTCATGGTAAATCTCTTTGCGCTCCTCAACGTTGCTTGTAGCCAATCCTTGTGCATAAAGCTCGTCGATTCGAGGATTGTCGTAGCCTTTCGTCTCCCCTTTAATAAATCGGCTTACCCCTTGCGAAGGGTCGCTGATAATGGTTGTAGAGAATGAGGCCATGTCGTAATCGCCACTGTCGACCTTGGTTACGAGTGTGTTGAAATCCGGGAATTGCTCAGGGATAAAATCGACGCCGATTTCTTTATAGTTCTCCTTAGCGACCGCTATAAAAATATCGGTGTTCGGGCTCTTCGATCCAAGGTAGTTGATTTGCAGCTTTTTTCCTCCCTTCTGGCGAATGCCGTCCGCTCCGATTGTCCAGCCGGCTTCGTCCAACAGTTGTTTTGCCTTTTCCGGATCGTACGGATACGGATTGATGTCTTCTTCCGTATAGGACCACAGAATTGGGGAGGAAGGAATGTTGGCGATCGTAGCTGCGCCTTGCCTGGAATCAACATAAATCAGTTGGCGGTCGAGACCGTAAGTTAAGGCTTGGCGGACGCGTTTGTCTTTTAGATGATCCTTCTCCAAATTGAATTGATTGTATCCGTAATTGCTCGCGGTACTTGGCACCAGGTTCAAGAACCCGAGATTTTTTAGTTTTTCGATATTATCCGTGGTTGCCGAGAAGCTGCCGTAGTCCACTTCCCCCGTTTCGATAAACTGCCATGTGTCCCCCTCGGTCGTCTTGTAAATGAAATATTCCGTCTTCGGTTTTCCGAAAACGTAGTGTTCGTTGGCAACAAAACGTATTTCTTGGCCTGGAATGAACTTTTCAAGCTTGTAGGGCCCGTTCGTGATCGGGTTGGCGTGCAGGTTTTTAATATAATCCAGATTGCCGAACTTATAATCCTTACCGTAATAGGCTTTGGATAATATCTGGCCGCCCAGCACAGTCAGTGCGGTCGCATTCGTCTCTTCCAGCGTCACGGAAATCGTTCGCTCATCGATAACTCGAATACCTTCGATGGAATCCGCTTTTCCTTCCTTGTATGCTTGCCCGCCTTTGATATTGGTTTCCACGACGCTGTTAATACCGTCGTATGCCGGATCATGAAGTAAGGTCCATGTAAATTTGACATCCTCTGTCGTCATAGGCGATCCGTCGCTATATTTCAGACCTTCGCGAAGATAAAACGTATAGGCCAGCTTATCTTCGGAAATTTCCCATTTCTCGGCCAGGCCGGGGACGGGTAAGCCGTTTGTATCGACTCGGACAAGCGGGGTGTATAGTACGGAATTCACGTTGCCGTCATACCCAACCTGTGTGAAATAGGGTGTGAATGCGCCGCTCGGGTTCGTCAGGGTGACGATGATCGCATCGTTACGCTGCTTTGCTCTATCCGGGATTTTGGACAAATCCGTCGCAGCTAAAGGCTCTTGAAGTAAATGAACTTCCGTCCCCTGCTCCGTTGACGATTCATTGGTGGCGTTGGACTGGGGAGAAGGAGACGAAGCCTCCGGCTGATTGTTGGTAGAACTTGACGAACAACCCGCCAGAATAATCGAAAACGTCAAGAACCACAACCATAATAAGCCTGAATACCATTGCTTTTTCATAATAACCACCTTAAATTTTTTTTTATAAAACCTAACTTCAAAGTGACGCATAATTCAAATAGGTTAAGTAGGAATTGTTGCTTAACTGGTACACCATTTTACCCTTCGTTATATATTCTGAATATACCCCCCTATTGTGTGCGAAAACAAAAAAAACGCAGGAAATAGCTAAAGCAGCTATCCTACGTCTCCAATGGTATGGTCGACTCTTTTTTTCATTTTTCGAACTGGTAATATGATTAATCCTATCAGAATAGTAGTATTTATTGAAGCATACCATCAGACTACACAGAGTGTCAATATTATGTCAAATGAAATAATGACAAATGGTATCATGATTCCGGATTGGCTCGTCCCGGTTCAATTGAGTAAATTAAAACAATATTAGACAGTCATCTAATCGCCTATGGATATAAGTTCTTGTCCATTTCGGCTCCGTTTCAGAATAGCAAAAAAACTCAACTGCAATTCATAATTGCAAATGAGTTCTCTTCACTGACTGACATCTAGCTCTGTATTAAAATATTGCTTGTTTTAATAATTCTAATTTAATTATTTTGCTCAAGGAATTGGTAAATCGCCACAGAATGGGTATGGATCACTTTTTTTTAATCTTATTAATTAGGGTGACAATTTTTTTGTAACCAAACGCTTCATAGACATACGTCAGTTTTTTGTGTTTTCCATTGATGAAATATTTATCAATGATGGTTTCTCTCGTTTCTGTGATATTGGCAAAATCACAGATGGTGATCCGATTATTAATGCTGATCGATTCGATATTGCCACTAATACTGTCCCAGAATGGGGCGCAAAGTCTCGATACCCGCATCCTCTCGTTCTGGTTTTACTCTGAAGAGCTTAACTTATAGTGGTTCTAACATTAAGATGAGATAATGGTCGATATCTTCCTCTTATTTGGGAGATATCCTGTTATACGCTTTGGTTCGATACTGTCCCGGAGATAAACCCGTCCACTTCTTAAAAGCGCTTTGAAATGCGCTAGGCTCCGAAAAATACAGCAAATAGGCAATATCGCCGATGGAATACTCTCTTTTTTGCAAATAAATCATGGCCAATTCCTTGCGTACCTTTACAGATAGCTCATTATAGGAAGTTTGCTCGGCCTTCAACTTATGTTGAAGTGTTCTTGTGCTAATTTTGAAATATTCCGCAGTTTGCTGTAAGGTCGGAAAAAAGGAAGGAACACATTCTTTCATCCACTGAACTACCCGGTCTGAAAACGTACTTGCCTGGGTCAGCTCATCCTTGGTTTCCTGTGCCATATTCTCGAATACTCCCAGCAGTCTTGCATCAGAGTACAGAATCGGATATTTCAGCACTTCCTTACTCATTCGCAGAACATTATCTTTCCCGCCAAAGCGGGGAACTTTCCCGAAAACCGCCATATATGGCCGTGTATCCGCCGGTGCGCCATGTGTAAATCTAATTTCATGCAACGAGATGTGTTGGTTGCTAAGCTTGTTGATCTTATGATACAGCGAACTTGCCATCTCCTCTACGACATGACGCGATGTTTGACCGGGATGCTGCAAAAAAAACCGGATAAGGACATCGTCCCCCTCCACTTCCCAATCCAGGTTGAATATGTTGCACAGAATCACATTGTATCTCTGATAAGCGGTAAGCGCATCGACAATGGCTTTAGAATGAAGCATCACATAACCGAGAATGCCCATATCGGCAAGCTCTATGATCTGTCCTTGGTGCAAGCCAAAATGATTGTCCTGCGTGTAATTCGCGGCGGTAATCATCAATCGCTCCAATTCCTCTTCGGTAATACGAGCCTCCGTATTCTGTAATAAACTACGGTCAAACGAAGCATACTCGAAATATTTCTCTATTTCATATCCTTTATGAACAATAGTCTTCATAATCGGATATACCATTGTGATGGGAACTCCCGGGTTCTTCAATATCCATTTCCCCTTTGCGTGAATAAGCAGGATACTTGCGCTTTTGATTATTCATTTTTCTTTCTATTCGTTCTATGCTAATTACAGTTTTATACTAACTATTATATCGCAAACAATTGCAACAGGAGGAACTAGAGATGAAATCAAATATTCTCGTTATTAACGGACATCCCGACCCAGAGAGCTTCTGTTCGGCCTTGTCCAAAGCGTATATGAAGGGGGCTTCGGCCAACAAAGCCCAGGTTCGCTCTATTGATTTGAGCAAGATCCAATTTGACCCGAACCTAAAGTTTGGCTACCGTAAAAGAACAGAATTAGAGGAAGATCTGAGAGATGCGCAAGAACTAATCCGCTGGGCGGATCACCTTGTATTTGTTTATCCTACATGGTGGGGTGTAATGCCGGCCATCCTGAAAGGATTTATCGATCGGGTTTTTCTCCCCGGCTTTGCTTACAAATACCGGGAAAATTCTTCTGCAGTGGACAAGCTTTTATCCGGTAAGTCCTCGCGTTTGATCGTCACTGCCGATACTCCGTTCTGGTACAATAAGTTGGCATATAAGAATGCAGAATACAATGTGATGAAACGCAACATATTGAAATTTTGTGGAGTATCTCCTGTACGTGTTACTGAGATTGGTCCGATCCGAGGATCTTCGGATAAAGCGCGAGCTGAGTGGCTAGCCAAAGTGAATCAGCTTGGGGCGCAATTAGATTGAGCACCTTCTGATTGGTCCCTACTCATTGCTGAAGTCCCTTATGAAGAAGGGGCAGAAAAGGCAATTACGTTGTATGAAGGTACACGTATTCCTGTACAAGACATTGTAGCCATTGTCCAATGCGTTATTAATTTATCGCCTGTTTCATGTGTAAAGGAAATAAATATTCCTACCATAACAGACTTAAATGCATGATTGTATAGCAAATGAAATGAATAGAGTTTTTCGGTATATTATAAAAATGAATCATTCGGTACTAAATACAGCTCGCATTTTGATCAATCTTTTTTCAAAATGCGAGCTATTTGATATGCCTAGAATCAATGTTTGCAGATATCTTTCAATCAATCTCTGGCTTCTCACCGATCTCACCATTTGGACTCTAAGTAAAGCTGATCCTTGTTTTAGACTTCCATATTATTTGACGTGCCGCTGTGCTCCGGAAACCTTGTACACTCTTGTGTACAAGGTTTCTTTAAAAAGAGCAAACTCCTCTCCCGTGAGAGTTTGAGGATAACTCATAATTTTCATAAAAACCTATTCTCCGTTGTGCCAAGTCCATAACAGGAGGTTCCACTTCCAATAAAATTGGCTTTACGGACTCTTCGATATACTGAGTCATTAATTTTCCTCCAAGACCGCTTCCTCTTATAGCTGAATCGACTGCAATATGTTCCACAAACCGGAACAAAGGAAATTCCCATTGGATGAGGATAAAGTAGAAAACGGAGTTTTATCCCAGTCTGAATATTGGTTTTAATATCCTCCTGTTTATTGTTGGCGTGCTTTTACTGTTAATGGACTGGAGCGCCGACATTTTTCATTACTATGCGGTATTCAAGCTTATAGCAGCGCTCTTGATCACTGCGTCAGAATACTCAGTTTATTCTCCATTGTCCTGTTAGTATCACCGTCGTCTTTGGTCTTGTTCGATTACAGTAAAGAATGGGTCTTAAATTTTATAGAGTATACGGGATTTTGGACAATAGAAGGGTTCATTCGCAATTTGTTATTTAACAGATTCCATCCCATCTTTCCTTGGCTGATTTTTTCCTCAGCGGCATGTGGATTGACAGAAAACATTGGCTGAATAAGGAAAACCGATCGAAGGTACTTTTATATCCATTGTCAGGAACGGTTGTTTTTGAATCCCTTTCCTTCTTCCTGGTCAAATGGACCTCCCCTGTACTGGGAAATAAAGTAGCATATTATTTGTTTGGAACGAAACCGATGCCGCCCACAATGCTGTATGTTCTTACCGGAATTTGTTCGGCTATGGCAGTGATTGCGGTTTGTCTTTATGTAGTCGATAAATTTGAGCAATCTGTTCTGACGCAAGCGGTGATCAATACCGGGCAGTTATCGTTATCTCATTATATTGGACATATGGTGATCGGATTGGGGCCGCTTCATATAACGGGCCATTTAGAAAATGGCTCCCTTGTTTTTGCAATGGCTTACGGCTGCTTAGATTTTATAATGGCCATTATCTTTTCGCATATATTATGAATTCAAAGTTCCCTTGAAAATGCTCCATCATGCCGCCAAATATAATACTCTTGATTCCCAATAAAACCGCAAACAAAATCTAAGAGTTCTGCCATAAAATCTTGTTGCCATTCGTTTTCTAAATTCTGATGTGTTGCTAAAAGGCGGTTATAAACCATTTTTTCATTTATGCCGCTATCATGCAACATAACAAGATAATCGTCCATGCTTTAATAAATGATAATAATTTTCATCATTCAATAGCAGCGGCAACTTTTCAATTTCATTAAAAATCTGTTCATAATCACTCATATGCTCATCTTCCTAACACTAGTAAATTTATGAGATTACAGGCGAGCAGAAGTGCCGGAGAGTTTAAGCAAGGAAGCGCATTTTGTACACTCCCATTATACAAAATTTCCCCTTCACCAGAGCAACGTTATTTAGAATAAAGTTGCTCTTCACTGACTACTACTTTGGATACCATAAGTTCATAATTAATTTGTTTATAGGTTTCATTTATTGTTCAGCAACCGCCGCTTCCGTACCGCCTGCGAGAATGAAGCCACTTTCCATAGCCTTTACCTTGCTTATGATGGTGAAATATTGCAGCCGCAACAATATGACTTTCGTGTCGGCCTGCTTCCGCTGGTAGCTGGATTGATTCAGATCATGGAGTGGCACGATCCCCAATTGAAAACGGCGCTGCAATGCATCATAATCGGCGGCTGCATCGTTCGCCTCCAATTGCGCAGTCTTATATTGTTGATAGGCATTATCTGCCTCGACGTAAGTGCCGTTAACATGTTTGGTCAACTGCGCATTGGCCTGTTCCGCCTGCTTGGTCGCAAGCTGCACATTTGCACTCAAATAGCTTTTTCCATGAGAATTGGATGTATTCGTGTTACTATGCTCCCAAGAAGCCTGTTTTAACTCATTCCACTTCCGCTTCATTTCGTATGATCGCGCCAATATTTCCTCGGTATTTTTGCGGTTGGGTAACGTAACTTCATCCAGCGCAACATCCTCCAAAATAATATCTGGATCGTAGCGGATACCTAAATCAAAGCAGAGCTGGAACAAGGCCAGGCGATAGTTGGTACGCTGAACCTCCAATTCTCTCGTCTGCTTTGACATTTCCAGCTGCAGCCCCCGGCTATCGTCCGCCGCAGCTACCCCCTGCTCTTGCAGCGCTTGCAGACGGTTTTGCTCTTTATTCAACAGTTGCAGCGCTTCGTCATGCAGCTTCATCTGTTCCTTCAAGGACAACAAGTACACGTATTGGCCGGTCATCTGCAACTTGATTCCTTCCTTGGCCTCTTCGAGATCAAGCTCCGTATTCCATTCTTCCCGCTCCAGCTGCTTGACGGCGATTCCCAATTCATCCCGTTGGGATTTCAGTAGATTGTTCATCCCGTTTATTATTTCTTTTACGCCACTCATCAAACCATTTATAACACTATTCGTCTCTATGGTCGGACCGACCCAAAACAGTTCCTCCGGAGCAGCGTCTGGCGGAATTTGATAATTCACATTGTCCAATATCTTCTCTGGCGTATCCGGCAGCGTATAAGAATCTATCGTCTGACTCGTACTGGTCCTGTTAGCCTGAGTTTTAAGATCAGATCGCTTGGACTCTAGCGCATGAAGCTTTATTCGCAGCAATGCCAAATTAAATGAATCATTTACGGCCCGCGACTGCACATCAGACAAATTCAGGCGCGTGATCGCAGCTAACTGCCGTGACGCCACGAACGAAGCAGGTAAACTTTTGCCCGTAGTTGCCTGATCCCCTGATGACATCACAGGCTGAGCCGAACTGCCTTCCGTCATTACTTCGCCTTGTACCGTGTTGTTGCTGGATGATATCGTGCCCTGAATCGTGCCGCTGTCAGCCCATGCCGTTGCAGTCGAAGTTGCAAGCAGAGCGAGCACTAATGACGCCATAACTGCATTTTTGTACATTTAACCGTCCTCCCTCGACGTAACAAACTTAATATATGAAAATAAGGCGAGGGCAGACGGATTGTGACGCCGCCCCCCCGCCCTGCAAACTTGTTAAACTGATAAATTTTGCTGACTGCTGTTTTCTTTCCTGAATTGCCGTTCCTGTTTACGCTGCTGCCGCTTCAATTTATAGCGCGCCATGGCCAGATACAAGGATGGAACGACGAACAAGGTCAGTATGGTAGAGAAAATAAGACCAAAGATAATCGTATTCGCCATCGGACGGAACAAAATATCGCCAATCAGTGCGATCGGAATCATGCCTACAATTGCAGTCAAAGAAGTGAGCAGAATAGGGCGGAAACGTGCCGCGGTAGCTTGAATGACCGCCTCTTCCAACTCGACCCCTTCATGCCGTGCGTCTTCAATGAACTCTATCAGTACAATTCCGTTACGCACTACGATACCTGCCAAAGCAATAATCCCCATCACACTCATAAAGCCAATCGGTATTCCCGTAATAAAGATACCGATAATTCCGCCTGCCGCCGCCAAAAAAACGGTAGTCATTATGATGATCGGAATGGAGATCGAGTAAAATTGCATCGTAATCAACATCAGAATGAGGAATACAACGACGATAAACAATCCGCCTAACTCTGTAAATATTTTATCCTGTTCTGATGTTTCCCCGCCAATAGCCCAACTGTAACCTTCCGGGAAAGAAATCTCATTCAGTTTTCCGGTAATTTCCTCCATTACCTCTGTCGCCGTACGTCCTTTCACGTCGGCATCAACCGTAATCGTACGCGCCAAATTATAATGTTTAATTGACTGCGCCGAGAAGGCCGGCTTGAGCGTAGCCAACTGTGACAACGGAATTTGTTCTCCTGCTGAGTTCGTCACATTCAGGTGATGGAAGAGCTCGTTCGGATCCCCAACTTCTTTTTCTACGAACAACCTGATACTTATTAGATTTTTCCCTGTATTGTACTGACTGGTCGTAATACCGTCGCTTGCAAGCAACAACGTACGTGTCAAGTTTGCATACGACACCATATATTTATCCATTGCCTGCTTGTTGATATCGAACTCCAGTCCGTACTGTTGGATGCCCATATCGTCTTTCACGTTGAAGGTTCCGCCCGTGTTCACGATCAGACCTTTCACTTGCTGCGCCAGTTTCTGCAGTTGTTCCATGTTCTCTCCCGCGATACGAATGGAAACCGGCTTGCCTACAGCGATACCTGACGAAGGTGCTTTGGCCGCTATCGATGCCCCAGGATACTCTTTTTTCAACTTTTCATTCCATTCCCGAATCGTTGTGTCAAGAAGATCAGCTCCTTCTTTTTTCAACCTCACCATTACATGTCCTGTTGTCGCGGAGAAGAGTCCGGTAGTATCCCCTTCTATATCAAAAAACAACTGTGGCGCTTCGCCACCGGCACTGAATGAAGATGCATCCACTTCTTTCTGTTTTCCTACCCAACCCCCTATTTCGTTGACAAGCCGATCTGTTTCTTGCAACGAAGTTCCTGTCGGCGTTCTGACACTAATTGCAAACTCCGGCCGCTCAGATTCCGGGAACAGCTCGACAGGAACGAACAAGGCTAAAGAATAGGCGGCTGTCCCGATCAATAAGCCGGATAGACCTATGAGTAACGGACGTTTTATTACTCTAGTCATCAATTTTCCGGAATACAAACGCCCTAACGCTTCGATTTGATTACTTAATAAACCAGGCTTGGAACGCGTCGAGGTCGCTCGGGCTTGTCTTTTGTTCTCATACCATTCGCGGAAAATTGGAATGATCGTCAATGACATCACCATCGATGCTAGCATCGTCAATGAAATGACGATAGGAATAGGTTTAATAAATGCGCCGATGTCTCCCTTCAAAAATATCAATGGAGCAAAGGCGGAAATAGTCGCCAATGTGGCCGTCAAAATGGAAATCGCAACTTCCTTCGTCCCTTTAATCGCCGCTGTACGCGGATCTTCCCCCAGATCCGTCAATCGCCGCTCAATATTGTCATTGACGACGACCGCATCATCAACCAATATTCCGAGTACAATAATAAGTCCAATAACGGAAATTTCATTAAGCGTAACATTCAGAAGTGGTAAAAAGAGCAAACCGATAGCAACCGAAATCGGAATAGCCATCGCTACAAAGGAGGCTGTAAGTAAATTCATTCCGAGCATGCATACGATAATAACCGCAGCGATAGCGATAAGCACTTCCTTCTTTAGATTGGCGAATATTTCATCTACCCGATCTTTTTGTGCAAATAGACTAATAAACTTGGCATGGGATGGAAGACTCTTCTTCAACTGTTCGAGCTTTTCATGGACGCGCTTGTTCATCGTCGGCACGTCGCTGCCCGTTTCAGCACCGATACTAATCGTCACAACAGGCTTGCCGTTATAATAGGCAAAATACTCTGACTTGGCGTGAGTGAACTCTACCGTCGCGATATCATTCAAATAGACAGGAGCCCCGGACTGCGACCTCGTCACAAGCAGATTGTTCAAAATGTCAAGATGATCGACATCCTTGACAATCAGCTGATAGCTCCTGTTATTGAAGCTGATGGCCCCCGTAGGAACCCGCTGCTTCTCTCCCTCCACCGCGACTAATACTTGTTCCCAACTAATGTGATACTGCTGCAGTTTACTGCTATCGACGCTAACATGAATTTCTTGCTTCGGAATTCCTTTCAGTTCTACTTTGGCAACGCCAGGAAGCGCCCGCAGCTGATCTCTCCAATTCGTCATCAGTTCATTGAGTTTGTACAGGTCTTCCTTGCTCTCGGCGGTAACGGCATACGAACCGATGAAGGAACTCGCCAGGTCGTCATTAACTTCCGGAATTTTTGAGCCTTCCGGCAATTCCCCCCTCACATCTTGCACGTTTTTACGCAGTTTATCCCATACTTCTTTCGTATTCGCATCATCATGCGCTTTAATGACGATTAAAGAATAGCCTTCGGATGAAGTGGAATTAATCTCCTTAACCCCTTGAATTTCCTTCACTTTCTGCTCAAGGATTTTCGTTACCGTCTGCTCTATTTTTTGAGCGGAAGCTCCAGGGTAAATCGTCGTAATCGTCGCGTATTTGATAACGATATCCGGCATTTCCTGCTGAGGGAGTCTAACAAAGCTGAACGCCCCGACTACCATGGCCATAATAAAAAATAACAATGTAATTTTTCGTTTCTTAACCAAGTATTCGATCATTGGGCAGCTCCTTCAGCGGCTTCAATTTTATCGCCGTCAAACAGCATGTCGGCGCCTTTCGTAACAATTTGCTCGCCTACTTTCAGTCCGCCGCTTATTTCCATCTGATTGTTCACTACGCTTCCGCCTAATTGAACAATGGTTTTTACCGCCTTCCCCTTCTCCAACTTAAAAACATAAGGTTTATTGCCATCACTGATTACGGCTTCCACTGGAACCAGAATGGCGTCCCGGCCCGATTGATGCAATCCGACTTTGACTACTTGCCCGGGGGACCAGCCCAGCTTCGCATTTTTAATGACAATTTCCCCATTAATCGTTCCGGTTGTCGCATTCGTCAGCGGATAAATTTTCTTGACAATTCCTTTCGTTACCTGACCATACAGACTGACATCGACTGCGGTGCCCTTCTCCCACTGCTTCGCCTCACTATCCGGCAAAGGCAGCAGCACCTTCAATTCATCCACTTTACCTAACGTGTACACAGGCTGACCTTCCGCAGACAATTCTCCATTATTGAATGCCTTCGCCAATATGACCCCGTCAAATCGCGATATTAGTGTAGTCTTGGACAAGGCCAATTCAGCTTGCTGCTTCGTAGCAAGCGCAGCATTATAAGCAGCAGACGCCTGCTTCTTGGCCGCAATGCTCGCCAATTTGCCTGAAGTCGCTTCATCCAACACTCCGGATGCAGCCTGAATCTGCTCTTTCGTTGCGCCTTCTTGCATTTCGGATAGAGAGGATTCCGCATCTCTGACTGCATTCTGAGCATTCGTCAGCGTTAATTGAGCGTTCTCGTTGTCACTTCGGGACACCAATCCTTGATCGTACAGACTTTGTAAGCGTTCAGCATCGATTTGAGCTTTCTCGTTTGCGGCCTGGGCCAAAGCCAGCGTGTTCTCCATTCTCTCTCGCTGCTGCTTCCGTGCGCCTTTCTTTATTTCCAGCAAATTCGCTTCAGCGCTTTTTACTTGCGCAGTGGACACACGGATGGATGCTTTGGCGCTTTCCAGAGCGGCCTTGGCCTGCGCGACACCCTGAATTGCCTCATCTAATTGAAGACGATATTGACGAGTATCCAGCTTGGCAAGCACATCCCCATTCTTAACGACGTCTCCGATCTGAACATTGGTTTCCAAGATTCGTCCAGGAACCTCGAAGGCCGCAGACATCTCGTTCACCGGCTCCAATGTGCCTGACAGCGTATAATTCGTCGTCAGCGGCTGCTTGCTTATCGTGTCAACACCTACCACTCTTCTTTGCGTGGCCTGTTCTTCTACGTTGCCCTGTGTCTTTGTATTCGAGCATGCTACAGCTGCCACACTACATAAAATTAATAGCATCGTTGCTATCCCCCGTCTACGCACGACTCCACCCTCTCCTCTATACATTTTATTTATTTACCATCCAATTCAACTTTCGTGCATCTAAATACCAAGTAAATTCTTAGTACTAAACCTCACCTGAACTGTATGTAACGAAAGTTGAAATATATATGTGTTCATATTAATCTCTAGGCCAGACCTAGAGTCAAACGAAATGATCTAGCCTTGAAATGGAGTTATTCCTATTTAGCCGAGCACAGTTAAACGTATACTAGCAAAAAAGACAATCCCCCCATGTCCGTCAACTAGGCGAACATGGGGGGATACCTTTTATTTATTCCACTCTCGTTAATACTTGAATCATTCCGCCATCCTTATAAAGCTCTCTTACATCAATACCAACCACTTTACGTTCAGAATATAATTTTTGAATAATATCGTTAGCTATTCTATCATTACCGCTTCGAATAAGTCAGGATTCCTGTTTTCATTCACTACAGCGCTTCTGGCAGGTACCATTACCGTCTAGTTCGATAGCTACGCCCTCATTTATAGAAAAGTCGAATCGTACGGATAAGGCCTAGAATAATTCCCATGAAAGAGAAAGGTTTGAATGTCACGGAGATTTACTGAGGAAGTTGAGGAAAAAACGATTATAGTCCTGGAGGCAATTAGGTATTACATAAAATTGGTAACCCATCTTAGGCGAACCTGTTGTACTAATTACAGCCTAGTTAGTTGTTACTTATCTTAATAATAATTATAATTAAGAAGTATAGCTATTTATAAGGAGTGATTGAATGAGTAAGAACTTTATTATATTTGGAGCAAGCCATGGGCTAGGCGATGCATTTGTAAAAGGCTTACCCACCAAGGGAGATACAGTATGGATGGTATCACGCACACGACCAAGCAGTTTAGATATAAATGATGGCGTAAATCGTAAATGGCTCACCATTGATTTATCTAGTCAACAACAAATTCCTTCTTTACAAGAAACTTTAAAAAACATTGCTATTGATGTATTAATTTATAATGTCGGAGTATGGGAAAAGCGTGGTTTTGAAGATGACTATACGTTTGATAAGGATGAAGTTGGAGATATTTCGAACATAATTAATATTAATTTAACTTCCACTATTACATATATTCAGGCGCTTTTACCTAATTTAAGACAGGCGAATAACGGAAAAATTATTTTAATTGGTTCAACAGCAGGTTTAGATCATACGAATAATGCACAAGTTTCGTTTGTCACATCTAAATTTGGATTGCGTGGTATTACAAATGCTTTGCGTGAGCACGTGAGGAAAGATAAGATCTCTGTAACGTGTATTAATCCAGGAGAGCTTGCTGCTGAAGTCCCTTATGAAGAAGGTGTAGAAAAGGCAATTACGTTGTATGAAGGTACTCGTATTCCTGTTCAAGACATTGTAGCCATTGTCCAATGCGTTATTAATTTATCGCCTGTTTCATGTGTAAAGGAAATAAATATTCCTGCCATAACAGACTTAAATGCATGATTGTATAGCAAATGAATAGAGTTTTTCGGTATATTATAAAAATGAATCATTCGGTACTAAATACAGCTCGCATTTTGATCAATTTTTTTTCAAAATGCGAGCTATTTGATATGCCTAGAATCAATGATTGTAGATATCTTTCAATCAATCTTTAGTTCTTTTGTTCCTCCTTCCTACAAACGGTAATAATGGATGAGGATAAAGTAGATAACGGAGTTTTATCCCAGTCTGAATATTGGTTTTCAATACAGAATCCGTGGCTTGTTAACATAGACTTAAGAGTATTATTATCAGTAAAACGACATGCAATTCGGGAAGTAGATTTCTTATATCCCCAATCACGGAAAGTAACCCAGTGCATGATATGATTTCTTTCATCATAAGATTGCGTTCCAGATACCTTCACGAGAATTCCATCCATATCGATAAATTGTCCCCAAGTTGTTTCTTCTTCGCTTGATAAGTCAGTTCCCATAGGGTTACGTGTTTCAAAAGCAAATACCCCATTAGGTTTTAAATGCATATAAACGGTTTTGAGCAAGCCGATTTGATCTTCATCACTCAGAAATGCTTGAAATGCATTTCCTGTTAAATAAATCATCGAAAAACGCTTCTCCGATTTAAATGTCCGAGCATCCCCTTCAAGAAAAATTGCAGACAAACCTTTTGCTTTAATCCGCGCATATTCAAGCATTGTTGAAGAAATATCAACACCAGTAATATTTATACCAGACTGTGATAAAGGTATTGTTGTTAATCCTGTACCACATGCAAGCTCTAGAACTTCTCCTGGGTTCGATTTAGCAAGTTCAAGATAAAAATTGTATTTTTCAATCTCACCACCGAATTCTAGATCATAGTTTACGGGGTCTCGATATTCTTCGAGATTATTGTGCTCGCTTAGCATAGTATCACCCACCATTAACAAATATTCTCAAGTAATATGACTCTCATGATAGCATCTATAACGGATTTTTTAAAGTGTATTCATAATGGTGCTATAGATTTCTCCTGATCTGTAACAAGATTATCAACCACTGGTGATACACGTTTAACAAAAAATGTAGCCAGGAATCCCAGCAGTAAGCAGCGTGCCAAGATTGAGAAAGTGAGGATATAATTACCCGTTTGGAGCAGCTGAATGACTAGGATTGGACCAATCGTAGCACCTAAATTCACTACAACCGTATAAATAGAAATCGCGGCACCTCTTGAGCCTCCCCCTAGTTCACCGACCAGTGAAACCAATGAAGGGATGGCGATTGCAATGCCGGATACAAATACGACGCTCATCACAATTATAAACACCATGTTTGTTCCAAGTCCTATCAAAATCAATCTGCTCGCAGCTAGGATTATTGCGCTTCTAAGTACGGATATCATGCCAAATCTCCTAACCAGACTACTCGCAAAAAGAGACATTAACATCCCTACGATCCCTACTGAACGCACATATAATATCTGTTGATTCGAGAAGCCGAAAAGAGAACTGCTTAAAAAGTCTCCCAATGCAGTGTACATGCCTACAAAAGAAAGCAGCATGACCAATGCGATTACATAGGCAAACCATAGCGATTTTTGTCCCAGCGTCTTTCTCATTTGTTTGAATGCTGCCGTAACACGAATTCCATTCGCCGGGAGGTTTGGTATAAAGAATATCATCAGTAGTATTAGTATAAGATAAATCGCTGCCAAAATGATGAACACATATTGCCAACCTAGATGAGACGTGACGAAGCTACTGTACACTTGCCCAATAATTCCAGCCATCAGAAACTTGTACTCATGCAGCTAACTGCAAATACCCTTTTATTTTGCGGGAACAATTCCATCACATAGGGAAGGACTACGGGAGAGAAAGTAGCTGCAGTCAAGCCTTGTATTCCTCTGAAAAGAATAACTGAGGATAAACTGCTTTGAAACCCTAGAAAGATAGTAACAATCGTTAACGCAGCTAATCCCCAAAGCATGATTTTTTTTCGGCCAAAGCGATCTGATAATGGTCCAAACAGTAAGCATCCAATAGCAAAACAAAGCGTAAACATGCTGATTATCCATACAGTTTCCCCTTCTGAAACCGAAAAACCCTATGAAAGCACGGGGATTAAGGGGATTGTAACATAGAAGCTTGACATAATTACCAATCCCGCAAAAAACAATAACAATATAATGAAAGAATTAGTAGGTTGTGCTGTTTTGTCTGACTTCTTCATTCATTTTATCTCCTCTTAAAATTTTACTACTCAACTTAACGAAAGCCGCGGATTGGGCCGGCGGCTTTCGTTGGGAGTTTTACGTTGTTTAATTATTTTTTGTCTGAAATGAACTGTTTTAATGTATCAATATGAACAGCTCCAACAATTTTATCGATCGGTTCACCATTTTTAAATAGAATCGTAGTTGGAAGGCTCATAATTCCATAATGAGCGGCAGTACTTGGTTGTTCGTCTACATTGATTTTTAGTACCCTCACTTCTTTGCTATACTCCTGATCGAACCTCTCGAGTATAGGTGCAAAAGCGCGGCAAGGTCCGCACCAAGGCGCCCAAAAATTAACTAATGTAAAACCTTCATTTTTCAAATCACTTTCAAATGTTGTATCCGTAGAGTGACAAATAGTCATGTATATCTTCCTCCATTTTATAATTTTTCACACATTTTCTACCAAGGATGAATCGACTGGCTCTCATCACCTCCTTAAACAACACGTTTGAAATCGTAAAGCTTTGCTACGTACATCCCCAATCCAACTCCATGAAGATATTAAAGACTTTTTATATCCGTAATTAACCCGTAGGTGAACTACCGCGATTTGTAAAGTCCTCCTCCGTCAAATCCATATTTACGCTCATAGCCGTTTGGCTGCCGTCCGCTGCAGCAAAAACCACTTGGGAAGGAGCCACGTACGAAGTATCTCCAGCGATATATAAACCAGGTATTGCGGACCTCCCCTTTCCGTCCGTTTTAATCCCGCCCGCAGCCGTCATTTCACAGCCTAATCGTTCTGCGAACGGAACGCTTTGCACAAACTTAGGAGTCACGAAGCCGCTAGCCCTCGGAATTTGAGTTCCGTCTGCAAAGCGAACATGTTCAAGCTGTCCATTCTGGCCAATGAAAGCTGCAATAGGTTGCTCCATTACTACAATATCCTTTGATTGAAGCTGCTTTTTGTGCTCATCTGACAGAGACGCCTTGCCGTTCGTACAGACAACCAAATCCTTGCTCCAATTGAGAAGCAGTTTGGCCGCATGAAATAGGTTTGGATATTCGGAAACAACAACAAGCGGTTGATCTTGAAGCTCCCAGCCGTCGCAATAGGGACAATTGAACAAGCTTTTCCCGTAAAGCGGATAAAAGCCTTCAATATCTGGATATATCTCCTTTACGCCTGTTGCCAAGATCAGTTTTCGCGCCTTAAGGTGAAGGCCAGCAGAATCAACTAACTCAAATCCGAATTGGGTAGTGTCAACGGAAACAACTTCGTTTTGAAGATGATCGACTAACGGATAACTTTTAACTTCCTCAAGAGCAATTCTGCGGAACTCGGCCGGCGTTACGCCGTCTCTCGTAATAAAGCCGTGAGACGCATGTGTAACAGCATTTCTGGGTCGATTGTTGTCAATGATAGCCACGCTTCTCCTTGCCCTTCCAAGGATGAGGGCTGCATTCAACCCGGCCGGTCCTCCACCAATAATGGCGCATTCGTAAATCATGATGCTCAGCTCCCTTATATAGACTTTAAAGACTCATTATGTCTATTATTAGATAAAAAATATTTTTATATGTATCAAACTGCTCTCCTCCTTTCAATATAAAATGGCTCAGCCTTAAACCTGCGTTTTACTTTTGGACCAGATCCGTCAACTTCGTGTTTTTAAGATGGCTTTCCATTTTTTCTTCCGCTTCCTTCATTACAGCTTGAATCGAGCATTCGTCGCCGTGGACAAAATCACATTCAAATAAGGATGCAGTGCCCTCAATAGCGTGGATAATATCCAAAAATGTAATATCGTCTTTCTTGCGAGATAAGCGATATCCTCCGTTGACTCCAGAAACAGACTCAATCATCCCTGCTTTCACGAGCCTTGTTAAAATTTTGGATAAATAGGTTGGTGAAACACCTTGTAATTCTGCTAACTGTTGAACACCAATCGGCTTAACTGGAGAAGCGTCAAGGAGCGCGAGCATGGTGTGCAAAGCATAATTCGTTGCTTTTGTAAATCTCAAGGTACCACCTCATTCAAAGACTTATTGTGTCTATAATATCCTCGAAATCACTAATGTGTCAAGTTGAACCTTTTCATTTTTCGCAATATATGCGGTTCGATGCTCACACTCATTGCCATCGCGTGTAGTGAGCCGCCGGTCCGTTCGGTTGCTGTCAACCGCTTGAAGAAGCGCAAATTGACTGCGTCATGGCGGACATGGACCGATAACGGGGAACGGTGGGATAACCGCCGTTTTTCGCCCCCCCCTCGATTGGCGTTAGACTTCTCGGGCTGTTGACGTGCCTGACACACAAGCGCTCACGACAATGACGGTGATTTTTCGCACCGACAAAGTACGTGAGCGCTGACCATTTCGTTCCGCATTTTGGTTATATCTATAACGTCTAATTCCACCCCCCGTTTGCCGCTTTAAGCCCAGACGTCAAGGACAGCACGTTTTAGTTGGCCAATGTAGGTCTTATTACCGTTTCTTCTACCAAGGTGCCCTTTTTGGTCGTGTGGTGATTGACGAAGCGGTAATTATTAGATTGATTATCCCACTTCACTTCTCTAAGTGTAGCCCCTTTGAAATTAGCGTCTTGATTCAAGACCGTTTTTGGCACTTGCGATTCAATTTCGTTCGCGTCGTCAAATTCCATGACTATCTGGCTTACACGTAAATCAGTTTTGTTTTGCGAAAAGTCGTTACTTAGTTGAACGGTAAAGTTCTTTCCAGTCAACGCATACGTTACAAGATCGCTTAATTTAGCATTCTTGTCATCATAGTGTCGATACATGATCACTTCTTTGTCAAATGCGTAGGTTATGTTTGGATACAGCTTTTTCAGCTCTTGAAGGGCCTTATCCTGATCCTTTTTACTGATTTTATCGAGTGGGAGCTTCTCGCTAACAGTTATATACTTAACGTCTTTAGTATCAAATAAGATTCCAAATTTTCCATCTACCGATTCAACTTCCGCAAACTCCGTGTCGACGGCATCATAACTGAACTCGCCAACATCCTGTAACTTGACCTCTTTCCCTACTACTTGCTTTAACACTTTTTGCAGCTTAGCGGCTACCGTTTGGTCGAGCTGAATCTTCTTCTTCTCTGGTTGCTGCTGATCTTGCGTAGCCTCTGCAGCTTTTGAATCCTGCTCTGCTTGCACGGAAGCCTTTTGCGGTATGCTCGCGGCGTTGCTTTCCTTAGCGTTTACCAACGTCACACTGCCAAGCGCGAGAATCATTCCCAACCCCAAAATGGACAGACCATAGGATTTTTTGTTGAATTGTTTAATCATTATAAGTCTCCTTTTCATTTCTTTATGTGTCGCGGACAAGCCGGCAAGCCCCGGTTGATGATGGCTGCCTGAAAAATGCTCCAGCACATGAATAATTGTTTGTCCGTATGCCCTATTTTTCTGCGGGCCCATCCGGTCCAAGACATATGCATCGCAGGCCATCTCCTGGTCCTGTCTTACTTTATGTACGGCAAGCCATATCATTGGATTAAACCAGTGGAGAATAAGGATGATGTGTATCATCCAATTCACGGCCACATCCCGCCGCTGAATATGTGCGAACTCATGCGCCAGAATATATTGAAGCTGCTCCTTCCTCAACGTGACGAGCAGTCTTGGCGAAATGACGACCGCAGGTTTACGAAAACCGACTACGGCAGGTCCGGGAATCCGTTCCGATGCTACAAACCGTACTTTACTATTTATTCCCAATAGCTGCTTCATCTCTTGAAACACTGCCGATAAAAATGGCGTTTCGATGGATCGGCCTGCACGCAGGGCTTGTTTCAATCGAAGGTGGTCGTATACCGTTTTCGCAGCAAGAAACAATACCCCCGAAAGCCATACCAGCATCAGTCCATTGGTAAATCCCAGTTGCTTGATCTGATTCCACCAGAAGCCACGCTCCTGCACGGTTCCCGATTCATGGGATGAAGCAGGCACTTCCGAAATTCCGCTTGTTTCCGGTTTTAAATAGCGCTCACCATGAACCGCCGTCTCGCTCGCTCTCCCCACTTCCTTCCAAACCGAAGGATCTTGGGTCTTCTGATGAATTCCGGGGGCTATGGCCTCCAGAGACAAAACATTGTACAGACTAAGCGAAGATTCCGGCGCCCAAGGAAGCAGCAGACGAATCGCCACAGGCAGCCAAATCAAATATTTCCATCTAGCTTCTAGCTTGTTTTTTAATAGAAACTGCAGGATCAGGACAAGTAGGACTAGTATGCCGGCCATAAATGATCCGCGGATCACCCAGCTAAAAATTGACAATAAACTTGAATGCAATGTCGGACTCATCAGCTATCTCTCTTTTTCGGATCGCCATCGCCGCGGTTTTCGTCAAATAAAGCCTTCAAATCCTCGATTTCCTGCGCATTTAGCTTTTTATCCTCTAAAAAATTGGCTAGCATTGGCTTTAATGCACCGCCATACAGCTTTTTCATAAAGGATGTGGTTTCAGACCGTAGATATTCCTGCTCGCTGATGATGGGGTAAAATAGCTGGGTCCGCTTCGAACCCTTTTCCAGCTTCGCCCCCACTGCTTCCTTCTGCACCAATCGATTCAGGAGTGTCCGCGTCGTGTTCGGGCTCCAGCCCATTTTCTCTGCCATCTGCCTTACGACTCCGCTAGAAGGGCAATCCGGATTTACCCATAACACGCGCATAATTTCCAGCTCTGCATCCGTAACCGCTGGTATTTGGTTCATGCATGTAACCTCCAAGGTCAATTTATCAGACTACGTATGTAGTTATAAATCCATCCTACATTTGTAGTTTGGTAATGTCAACATATTGTTACATGCAAAAATCCTTAATGTTGCATGGATACTTTTGATATTACGTTCATTTTGTATAGCTCCTCCCATATGATTATTATCCAAACTACACCCGTAGTCTACTTCTCATATACTACAGTTGTAGTTATGTGATGTCAATACCTTTGTTACAAAATCGCTTCATCGTTTTGGCTAAGAGCAAACAACAACAAGAAGCGCATGGAATCGGACAAGGGGTGGCTCACTCTAGTTGCCAACGCAAAAACACCTCCAAGGTTATCTCCATATCTTACGACATGGTTCGATTCTCTTGAAGGTGTTTTGATTTGTCTCATGTTATGGGGTCAGTCCCCACCGACGGCAACCCTCTTTCGAGAGCTTCTTTACCCGCTGCCACCTACTCGGCAGAAGACTCATCCGTAGACGAAATCCATTTTGCATAAAGAACCGTATTATCGGAGACGGTGCAGGTTTCAAAGTTCCAAACTGTCGTATAGCTTTCGTCTATATACCAGCCGCCGAATTTATATCCGTTCCTCGTCGGGTCCGTTGATGGTTTGGATGCAAGACCGCCAACAGGTACAGCCTGATGCTGAATATAGCTTCCTCCCTGACCCGTTTTAAACTCAACAGCCTTTAGGCCTTCATTCCCAATTTGATGCACACCGATGTCAAACACATCATGAGGTCGAATGGCGTTTCCAAAGAAGTCGCGTGTTAAAGGGAAAATTTTGCTTAGGTCCCGCCGTCCTTCAAGCGTTTGATCTGCTCGAAATCCAGCGCCTACAGCAATATTTGGGTCTGCTGACTTGAGCTTGAAGCCTGCCAGCTTAGAAACGTCAAATTCTGAGCGGGCAATCGCTTTGCCGATCCCAGTATTTCTCGAGTTGAACAGAACTGTATTCTTATCTCCGTTCTCAACAATGGTTCCATTGGTCGGAGAACTGAGTTACATCTTTAACAGAGCAATGACACAGTTATTTTGAATTCTAAAGAAAAAAGACGAAAGCAGTTTCCCGCTCCCGTCTTTAGTTTTCAGTCAGTGGAATCAAGTTCCGATGCGGAAGATGATTTATCATTATCACGCCGAAAAACATTATCAATATAATCTACTTGAAAAGCAAACAAACCGAGAGCGTTTTTAATTTATCTCGGTTTGTTTATATTTCTAAGTCATTCGCTTGTTTTAAGTATAAACATGAAAAAAGAATCGTTGTTGTCTGCTATAGTTTCTTGTGTCAAAAACGATATAGGTAGCATAACAGAGGTTTTTCATCATTCAATGCTCTAATTTTCTTATACTCTATTTTGTAAAAACTGTATACATATACTTGCTAATTCAGTGGGAGATTCTTTTGCTCCATTCTCTATCCATGTGTATAGCATTGACCAAAATATGCCAGTAGTAAACGCATTTGCATAAATTGCAGTGATATGATTAAATTCTTTGTCAGTTAAATAATCTTTATTAAGCTTAGGAACATACCTTTGATATTGCTTAAAAATATATAACATTAGTTCGTTGTTATACATAAGTTTAAGAAATGTTAAATGATTACCCCAAAATAAAAAATGATTATGAATTAGCACTTCATATTTAGAAGAAAAATAATTTTCTTGAAAGGAGGAATACTCTAAGAATAACAAATTTATAGATTCTTTAAGCACTTCTTCTTTATTTTTAAAATATCTATAAAAGGTTTTTCTTCCTACGTTAGCTTCCTGCGTGATTTGGGTAACAGTGATTAGTGAAAAGTCGTATTTTTCCATCACAGAAAATAGACCATTAATTATATCTTCTTTTTTCCCCATTTTCTCTCCTGACACACTTTCTACCAATGTGTTTCCATTGATTGCAAATCAATTATTACATATATAGACTATACTTATATGACACATCTGTGTCAATGAAAGTAGGGAGATAAAATGTATAATTACAGCAAATGGTATCCCATAAATGGTGTTAACCAATATGTTCAAGTAGTAAGTACTAATTTGGATAATCCTATTTTAATATATTTACATGGCGGACCTGGTGATGCGGCACTACCTCTTGTTGAGCATTTTAATTCAAATTTATCCGAAAACTATACTTTAATCATTTGGGAGCAAAGGGGTGCTGGAAAATCATACTATAGGTTTAGAGAAGATGAACATATTACTATTAATGATTTTGTTCTTGACTTGAAGGTCTTAATTGAAAAACTCCTTGTTGAATTCAAAAAAGAGAAAATATGCTTAATGGGACATTCATGGGGAAGCATTATTGGAATGAAATTCATTACTTCGTATCCAGAATTGATACATTTTTATATTGGAGTTGGACAAGTTATTTGTTCGCAAAAAATGTTTAAAAAAAGTAAAGAATACATTGTAAGTCATATTGATAATCATCGTCTTAAAAACAGAATTTCTTCTCTAAACACAAAGTTTAATCAAGATAATTGGTATTCTGATTTAATGTTTTTTATGAGTCAACTAATCAAGCAAGGTGTTTCTCTTTATGGAAAAAGTACGTATTTATCATTATATCGCTATTTTATTTTTTCCAAAAACTATTCATTAATGGATTGTATAAAACGACTAAAAGGTTCTGAGCAGTCCATAGTTAAGCTATGGCACGAAGTATCAGAAATTGATTTTTCTGCTTATAAAAATTTTAAGGTTCCAATAGCTTTTATCGAAGGTGAGTATGATTATCATGCTTCCTCCGAAATAGTTTTTGATTTTTATCGAAGTATTACATCTCCTAAAGTCTATTTCAGTATAAAAAACACCGCCCATTTTCCCCAGTGGACAAGGTCTGACACCTTTAATTTGATTGTAAATTCTTTGAATAGTTCTATTTTTTCAAACAGTAATGAAATAAAGGAATTCTAGTACTATATGTTCAGTATTTAGAAGAAGGTGACATGATTGGCGAGGGTCCCTTCCGATATAAAGAGTTTCGGGTCTATCGGCGAAAGTGATGTTTACCAATATACATTTACAAATACTTCAGCATTCTTGTGATTCACTTTATTCCATCTCTTTTATAAAGGCAATACAACGGTAAATATGCTGCCTTTACCCGATTGACTTTGAACGCCAACGTCACCACCACAAAGTTCCACTATGCGTTTTACAAGTGGAAGTCCAAGTCCGTATCCTGTTTTGGAATGAGAAGTATCGCCCTGATAAAATTTATCGAAAATATGAGCTTTAGTCTGATCGTCCATTCCAGATCCGTCATCCTGAATAACAAACCGAATCTCGTCATTTTCATATGCAAGGGTAATATGTATAAAGCCACCTTGATAGGAAAATTTAATGGCGTTATCTAAAAGGTTAAGCCATATCTGCTGTGTCAAATCTTCATTTCCGCTATAAATCACCTTATCTAAGTCCACATTTACGGTAATTTCTTTTGCAGACCATTTGGGCTCCATTAAAACGATAGACTTTCTAATTTGTTCATCCAGCCTGAACGGGGCTTTATCCGCAACAATTTCAAGGTTCTCGTATTTTGACAGAGTAAGAACATTGGTGGAAAGTGCAGCTAAACGCTCTGATTCCGTTATGATAATGTCAAGATACTCCCGTCGTTCTTCGTCCGAAAGATTATTTTCTTTGAGCAGTTTTGCAAAGCCACGTAAAGATACGATAGGTGTTTTAAATTCATGGGAAAAGTTGTTGACAAAATCGCTTCTCAGTGTTTCAATGCTCGAAAGTTCTTGTGTCATTTTATTAAAGCTCTGAGACAATTCTTCCAATTCTCCAATGCCTTTTAGATCTACCTTAACGCTAAAGTCTCCTCCGGCCACCTTATGTGTGGCATCAATTACCTTGCGGATGGGATTCAGCGCTTTTTTGCTGAGAAAGGCCGTAAGTGCAGTTCCAAGCAAAATGCAGAGACCAAAGGTTATAAATAACGGGAATAGAGGATTTCCATTGGTTCCTCTCGAATTCTGTGCAAAATGACCAGAAAGAGAAATAACGCCAATATGCTGTAATAGGACGACACTTCCTCCAATCAGCACAAATGTTGACACCATAACACCGAACACAAACATCACCAATGTTATAGCAAGACTCAATCGCTTCTTAAAAAATTCTCTCATGTTTTTTTCACCGCCTTATAGCCAAGACCCCGAACTGTAACAATATCAAACTCTGACCAATCTCGAAATCTGTCCCTCAAGCGGTTTATATGAACATTAAGTGTGTGGTCATCGGTTTCGGATTCCATTCCCCAAATCTCATCCATAAGTTGAAGACGGGTAAAAATCATATTCGGATAAGAAAGCAGCTTAAATAATAGGTAAAACTCTTTTTGCGGCAGTGTAATAACTTTATCCTCACGGGATACGGTGAGCGCATCATAATCGAGTACGACCTTGTCGACTGTTAGCTTGTGTTCACTGGCAATCTTTGCTCTGCGAAGAAGTGCCTTAATACGAAGTACCATCTCCTGCTCATCTACAGGTTTTGTCATATAATCATCCGTACCAACAAGAAAACCCTTCCTTTTGTCCTTTGGCTCCTGCTTAGCTGTAACCATCAAGATGGGCAGATTCTCCCATGAAAGCCGGAGTTGCCGTGTTAATTCATAGCCGTCCATATTCGGCATCATTAAATCAAGTACTACTAAATCAAAGTGCTGCTGTTCCATTAAATTAAGTGCGATGATGCCGTCCTCCGCCCAGTATGTTTCAAAACCGTTCTGTTTTAAAACGGCACACATTAACTTTCTGGTGTTAGTATCATCTTCTACGACTAATATTTTCAGCATATTCAATGCCTCCATTTGCCTTATTATTGCTAATTAATTTTACCTTCAAAAAGTAAACTGAAAATCAAGTGTATCGTTCCATCCAATTGATATTGAGTTTACTTTACACTGCTACCCTATTGGTGCACACAAAAAAATGGAGGAATGTTTATGCTGAAACTCAAACTGGAGAAAATTAAAAAAACATATAACAGCGGCGAAGTAGTTACCGCCTTAAAAAGTATATCACTTGGATTTCGAGAAAATGAACTTGTTTCCATACTCGGTCCGTCGGGCTGTGGTAAAACTACACTTCTTAATATTATTGGCGGTTTAGACCAGTATGATAGTGGCGATTTAATAATAAACGGTTTGTCCACAAAAGAATATAAGAACAGTGACTGGGATGCTTACCGTAACCGTTCTATAGGCTTTGTATTTCAAAGCTATAATTTAATCGGACATCAAACGGTATTGCAGAACGTTGAAATCGCCATGACTTTATCTGGCGTATCAACTTCCGAAAGAAAACAACGGGCGAAGCAGGCACTAATAGAAGTCGGGCTTGCAGACCATTTGAACAAGAAACCAAATCAATTGTCTGGCGGTCAAATGCAGCGTGTTGCCATAGCAAGGGCGCTCGTGAACGACCCCGATATTATCCTTGCGGATGAGCCGACCGGAGCACTTGACAGTCATACTAGTATTCAAGTCATGGATATTTTAAGGGAAGTGGCCAAAACACGTCTTGTTATCATGGTGACCCATAACGGTGAACTGGCAGAGGAATATTCAGACAGAATTATCCGTTTTTTAGACGGTGAAGTTCAGTCGGACAGTAATCCAATTGTGGAAGCTGAAACAGGAAAAGCATCCGTACAAACACCCGAAAAACAGAAGTTTAAGAAAACCTCCATGTCACTGATAACAGCAACGGTGCTTTCCTTTAAAAATCTACTGACAAAACGAGGCAGAACGCTTATTACAGCATTTGCAGGAAGCATTGGCATTATCGGTGTTGCGCTTGTTTTGGCTCTTTCTAACGGACTGTCTACCTATATGAGCAGTATGCAGTCCGATACACTGAGTAGCTTTCCCATCACCATCGGCACAGGCGAGCAAACCATAGATTTGACCGAACGTGGTCCTGGTGGTCTTGAAGGAAATAATGATGCTGCAGGATATACAGAATATCCGAATGATAACGTTATGTACTCCTATGACAGTGAGAAAAACAGTACAAAGCATAGCAATATCATTACCGAAGACTATCTTAATTATATCGGAAAACTTGAAACTGAATTACCTAATGCAGTCAACAACATTTCCTATATGCACGGAGTAAACATCAATTTGTTGGCAAAAGGAAAAGACACAGCCGTAAAGTTTGAAACAACTTCAGCTCCAAGCGGTATGGGAATGATGATGGGTAGCAATAGCACCTACTTGCAGGAGCTTCCTGAAAATAATGACTTTATTTTATCTCAATATGATTTAATTGGTGAAGGAAGCAGGATGCCTACAGGAAAAAACGAAGTCGTTTTAGTTATTGATAAATATAATCGCATTGACAAAGCATTTTTTGAAAAAGTTGGTATTACTGAGGATACCGAAAATTATAAGCTGACCGATTTTATTGGCAAAACAATTTTAAAAGTAATACCGAATGATGATTACTATACTAGGAATGGAGATTTATTCACTGCGGCTGCGCCTACAGATTATGAAAAACTGTATGACAGTGATACTGGAACAAAACTCACGATTACCGGCATTCTGCGTTCCAAACAGGATGTGTCAAGCAGCTATCTGTCACCGGGTATTGCATATACCACGGCTCTCACCGAAGATGTAGTTGAAGATGCACAAAAGAGCGAAATTGCAACCGCCCAAAAAGATTCGGATAAGGATGTTATGCTTGGCATTCCTTTAGACAATAAGGCGAAGGACAATGCATTGATAATGCTTGGAGCTGATTCCACTCCAACGGGTATCAATATTTATCCGAAAGATTACGAAAACAAAGACAAGATAAAGGAATACCTTGATGAATACAATGATGGTAAATCAGACGATGATAAACTGATTTATTCTGATATGGCGGAAATGATTTCTTCCATAACAGGAACACTACTTAATACCGTAACTTATGTTTTGACCGGATTTGCTGCTATTTCTCTCTTGGTTTCCACAATTATGATCGGTATCATAACGTATGTTTCGGTAATTGAGCGCACCAAAGAAATCGGCATCCTTCGCAGTGTGGGTGCACGTAAAAAAGACATTTCAAGGGTATTTAATGCGGAAACGCTGATTATTGGATTCACGGCAGGAATGATTGGGGTAGGTCTTTCATATCTGCTTCAGATACCGATCAATACCATTATATCTAATCTGACAGGAATTTCTGGAGTTGCAAATCTTAACCCACTTCATGCAGCAGTGCTGGTTGCCGGAAGTATGATACTCACCTTAATTGCTGGATTTATTCCATCAAGAATGGCTGCAAAGAAAGATCCAGTTGTTGCACTCCGAAGCGAATAGCATTCTTTAAAGGCCGCCTACCTGGCACGAATAAAGGAGGACACATATTATGACAATATGTGCCCTCCTTTTATTCAATTAAAGCTCCCAAATAATGATGTTTGCTTTCAGCGAGTAGTCCAATGCCATTTGAGGGCTTCTTTTTCTATTTTTTTGACAAAATCATCTTTACCGTCACCATAGCCATCAATGTCAGTTGGATATTGGGCTGCAAGCTTACTTTTTATTTCTCCGTATTCCTTACATATTTCTGGACTTTGGCGAAGATAATCTCTGAATGATAGGTGCCTTTCGATTTCTTGGATATTATCATACTGGAAAGCATGAATTTGATGAGTGCGATTGTCTCCACCCTTACGGAAGTATCTCCTCCCTTTGATTCCAAATTCACCCATAACCTCATATCCAAGATCTTCAAATTGTACAGAGTAAGTATCTAATTCATTGATGTCGTTAACTACAAGCAGAATGTCAATGATCGGTTTTGCTTTTAAATTTGGAACAGAAGTACTCCCAACATGAAAACTGTTCACTAATTCATCTTGAAGAATCTCCTTTATTGCATGTTCTTCTTTTAGATATTCATTGTTCCAATTTGGATCATATTCTACTACTATGATATTCATTTCTTTGCCTCCCACTATAAAGTAATGTTTTTTTGTTTTCTCGCTCATTCTTTTAACAAAGTCTTTTCCACCAACGGTTCCTGTAGTTAAATCCCCCTCCTCCATTTTACCAAGTCTTCAACAGTTGTGACTTTAATATTCCTGCTTCAGCCAATTCCATATAATCAACTAATCCACCAGTATATCGTGAATTTAGATGATCCAGTATTAACAAATAATTTTAATACAAACACTTGACCTTAGGTCTGACCTAAAGTGTATCGTTGAGGTATTCCAAGCTTTAGGAGTGAATTTTATGAAGAGTGAAATTACGATTAGTGAATTAGCCAATCTTATGAACGTGTCTGTTCATCAAATTCGTTATTTTGAAGAAAAAGGAGTTCTTGGGCCCGCTTACACAGATAACAATCAGTATAGAATGTACGGCATTGATCAAGTCTACCAGCTAGCACAAATTCTATTGCTTCGCAAGCTCGGAGTTTCTGTTCAGTCCATAAAAGATTGTTTGACCTCCTATTCTGCGTATCAATATCGACAGCTTCTTCACCATTCCTTGCGGGAAGTGGATACAGAGTTACTGCGGCTCAAAGAGCTTCAGCAGTTCATCAAAAAAGTGTTGCATGAACAGCAGAACTTTAATTCGCAGTCCAACCACTATCAAATAAAGCGGCGAGACACCACATACTTTGCACGTTGGATTGAAATGGATTCACACTCTAAGCTTAATGCCAAACTGTTGGCTGAACAAGCGAAGCGCGTTCCGAACTTGTTCGAATCGGACATTCATTATATAGATGATGGTTCGAGCACAATTACCTTAGGCCTAGAAACTCAAGGGCCTGGTGATTTTTCTCTACCTGGAGGCAATTACCTTTCGATGCAGAGCCTAATTCATGAAGATGATGAGCTCGAACAAATGATTGAACAGTTGTACGACTATGCTTCTGCGCAATCATATACCGTTGCGGGGCCCCTTATCCTTATTGAAAGATCCTATTTATCGTTATTTAGCAAGAACGAGTTGCATTACGAGTTGCAATTGTTGATCGAATCAGCGACAAAATCCGAAAAGGAGGAACCATCATGACTACAGCACCGATAACAATTGAACCTATGCAGGCCAAGTATAATCTACAGGTCGGCCGCCTGCTCGTTCACGGGTTTCGCGGAAAATTTCAAAAGTTGACGAACATGAATGATGACAATCTCGCTTTTTTTTTCGAAAAGCTGTTTGAACATTTTCCCACCGAACCGGCAAGTCAAAGAATGGTCGCCCTGCAAGATGGAGAGGTTATCGGAACGATATCTATCAAATGGAAGCCCGTATCTGACGTGAAGCATAAGCAAGAGTTTCCTTCGTGGAAGAGCTTCAATAGGTTGGGAAAATGGAACCTGTTAAAAATGCTGATCGGGTTATCTTTATTAGATCATAAACCACAGGCTGGAGAATGTTATATTGCAGACATTGTTGTCCATCCGGACCATCGAAGCAAGGGGATTGGAAAGCTATTATTTCAGTGGGCGCAGCATTTTGTGCAAACTGAGCCACACCTAGATGTTCTGACCTTGCACGTCGTAGGTAGTAACCCACGTGCCAAGCATCTATACGAGCTCCTGTCATTCCAGACTCATTTACAAAAGAATAGCTTCGTGCGGCGTCTTTTATTCAATGAATCGAAATGGGATTATATGGTTCTGAGATTGAAATAACTACGAATTTTCACAAGGAGAATTTGGATGAAAAAGAAAATAACGATTTCCATTATGATCATCGTCCTGCTATTTGGCGGTGCAGGACTTTATATTTTGAAGCAACACAGCTTTGACATGGCCCAGCAAGCTGTTGAAATCCAGACGCCGCAAGGCAAATTGACCGGTACATTTATACTTCCTAAAAATCACACCGGAAAAGTGGGGTTAGTGTTGTTCATCCATGGCGACGGCCCGGCTGATTCGACGCTCGATGGGGGTTACAGACACATCTGGGAACGGTTAGCTTCCGCTGGCTACGCTTCCTTGTCGCTGAACAAGCAGGGCATTAACGGCTCGGAAGGAAATTGGCTGGATCAAAGTATCGATGATCGCGTGGAAGAAGCGCGTCAGGCTATCGCGTGGGCAAAAGCACAGCCGATGATTGACGCGACAAAAATAGGAACGTGGGGAGCAAGTCAAGCAGGATGGGTTATTCCAAAACTGGCCGGTAAAGAACCGCTTGCGTTTAATATACTCGTAGGACCTGCCATTAACTGGTTGAGTCAAGGGGAGTACAACACGCGTATGCAAATGCAACATGATGGTTTTACAGAAGCAAACATTGAAAAAGCAGTGGCAAAGGGCAGGGAAGTAAGGAAACTTTTAAGGAAAAATGCGTCTTATGACGAATATTTGAAGCTAGTTGGCGAAAAAGACGCGATGTCAAAAGAGCGGTGGGATTTTGTCGGCAAAAACTTTTTGTCAGATGCAACCGATGATCTTCGCCTTTTCCGTTCCCCTGTGTTGCTGCTCTTAGGTGACAAAGATATCAATGTGGATTCGAAAGAGACGGAGCAAGTATATCGCCGCATCGTACCGCCAGAATTATTGACGGTAACCGTCTTCCCTGACACGGAACATAGGATGATGAGCACGAAAACGGCGGATTCAGAGTTTCGAGCTTTGATGATAAGTATATTCGCGCCCCGGCAAATTACGGTGCCAGAATATTTAGATGAAATGGAAAAGTTCCTAAAAAAATCAAACAACCAAAGTAACTGAACACCAACCAAACGGCTAATTCGAATCTGCGGGCTAAACACACATAATCGCTGAAGAAATGTATGATACCAAGTCGGTTATTCTTCATGTGGAAAAACCGACTTTTCTTCTGTCAGCTGTTCACTGGCAAGGCCATTCGTTCATCATTGATATTAAAAATGGGTGGGGAAAGCATATGCGTATATTTACTAGAGAAAAAATATCATTAATTGTCATCTTAATTAACTTATTTATTGCCTTTGTAGGGGTAGGCCTTGCTGCCCCAATCATGCCATCCCTTGCAAAAGAAATGCATTTAAGCGGTCAAGTGATGGGGTACATGATTTCTGCCTTTGCATTTGCCATGCTTCTCGTCTCTCCTATTGCCGGGATCTGGGTAGATACGATCGGCAGAAAGAAAATGATTGTACTCGGTCTATTCCTTTTTTCTTTCTCCGAGCTAATATTTGCCACTGGTAATCAGGTATGGGTACTGTTTCTTTCTAGAATTTTAGGAGGGATTGGCGATGCCCTCATTATGCCGGCAGTAACTGCTTTTATAGCGGATAGCACTTCATTAGAAGAGAGAGCTAAAGTCATGGGATATCAAGCTGCTGCGATTAGTTTAGGGTTCATCATTGGTCCCGGACTTGGCGGGTTTATAGCCGAATTGGGCATACGCGCCCCATTCTTTTTCGCAGCAGGCTTTGCCCTGGTCACTGCTATCATTTCACTCCTTGTTTTGCAAGAGCCTTTAACTAAGGAGCAACTCGCGAAAAACAGAAAATCGAAAATGAAAGTAAGTTTTTTCTTGGAGATTAAGAAATCATTTCATCCTTTATATTTGGTGCCACTTATCATTGTCTTCGTATTATCTTTTGGACTATCTGCCTATGAAATGATGTTCAGCCTTTTTGTAGATTCGAAATTCGGTTTTACTGCCAAAGATATAGCTACCATTATTACAGTTGGCTCCATCTCGGGTGTGGTAGCTCAATTGTTATTCTTTGATAAGCTGGTAAATAAGTTCGGCGAGAAGAAGCTAATTCATTACATGATTATCGTAGCCGCAATTTTCATTGTTGCTTCTGTGTTTGTTAGTCGTTATTGGAGCATTATGGCCGTTTCCAGCATCGTATTTTTCGCCTGTGATTTACTTCGTCCTGCCGTAACAACTTTACTTTCCAAATTGGCAGGGGAAGAGCAAGGGTTTGTTGCTGGGATGAATTCCATGTATACAAGTCTTGGAATTATTATTGGACCGGCATTAGGCGGTATTTTATTTGATGTGAATATTAATTTGCCATATGTTTTCGCAGCAGTAGTCCTGTTTTCCGCTTTTGTAATATCGGTAGTATGGAAAAGTAAAGCAAGGGAATCCATTTCATAGTACCTTGATCCGCTGCAGGAACACAGAAAGCGTGGCCTCTCTGGCCAGGCTATATATTTTTTATCCCTGACAGGACCTGATAATAATTTGTAGAGGGTTGGTTGAAGAAATGCGGATCTCTGTCACGTTATCTTTAGGTATCTTATTCACAGGCATCTGTTCGATCCTAGCAATTTTTCAGGAACATCGTGAATGGTCCTTATTAAGTTTTGGTTTAGGTATCATATTACATGCGTTAAAACCGAAACCTACCCAGGGAGAAGCTTTCTCGCAAAGTATCCATTCTCTAAGTCAATTAATTACATTTGGAACAGTTCCTGGGATTATGTTGTGTAAAACTGCCACAACTCCCAATTCATTTTTGGTTTGGATTTGTATCGGTATATTTGTCAGCGCCTGCGCAATTGAACTAGCACATGAAAATACGAGGTTCCCAAGTAAAGTGAACAAAAGAATGTCTGTTGCTGCAGGCGGAAGTATTTTTATTCTGTATGCACTATTTATAGCAAAATATTCAATCATACTAACAGCTTTATTCGTATTGCTTTTGAGCTTGTTTATTGTTTTTCCTATTCGAGAAAGGAATTAAAGGATGTGATATCGATGAATATTGAAGCGCTATTTGAGCAATATGGATATGCACTCCTGTTCATAGGATTACTGCTGGAGTTCATTGCTCTTCCCTTTCCAGGGGAAATAACAATGCTGTATGTGGGGTATCTGTCTTATCTGGGTGTGTTAAACGGATGGACGGCACTTTTTTTAGCATTTACCGGAACGACATTAGGAATGACTGTAACATATGTTATCGGTCTGAAAGTGGGTATGCCTTTTATTCGGCGTTTTGGCAAATGGGTGTTCATTACACCAAGCAAATTCTATAAAACGAAAAAATGGTTTAACAGGCGCGGTAATTTTCTTGTATTCATCGGCTATTTTATTCCCGGTGTTCGTCATTTAACCGGTTATTTAACAGGTATTTTGGGTTCTTCGTTTCGAACCTTTGCAATCTATGCTTATAGCGGCGCCTTGTTTTGGTGTATTAGCTTCATCGGGTTGGGAAACATGTTTGGCTCACAATGGGACAATTTGTTGCACACCATTGAGAGTTATTCTTGGAGCATCGTAATCATCTTGGTACTGCTTGGAGCTGTTGCTTGGCTAGTAAAACGAATGGTTCAATCGTCACGTCGCAAAACACTAAAAGGGGATGATGTAAAATGAGTCAATCGAAAGCACGGATAACTGCCCTTGATTTTGCCAGAGCATTGGCGATCTTCGGTATGATTATCGTAAACTATAAGCTTGCAATGCAGGCAGAAAATAGCGGACCGGGATGGCTACAATCGATAGCAGGTCTGTTTGAGGGGAGAGCATCGGCATTGTTTGTCGTACTGGCCGGTATCGGAGTAACCTTAATGACCTCAAAAGCCCGAAACTCAATGAACGGGGAGCTTATTCGACAAAACCGGAACAGCTTATACAAAAGAGCAGCTTTCCTGTTTATTGCCGGCGTTCTTTTATTGTTAATGGACTGGAGCGCAGACATTTTGCACTACTATGCGGTATTCATGCTCGTGGCTGCGGTTTTGATCACCGTATCCAACAACAAAATATTCGGATTGTTCTCGTTTATCCTAGTAGCATCACAGTTGTTTTTAGTTATGTTCGATTATAGCAAAGGGTATGACTTGAGTTTTAAGGAATATACGGGCTTTTGGACGCTGGAAGGGTTCATTCGAAATCTGTTATTTAACGGATTCCATCCAATCTTTCCTTGGCTGAGCTTCTTCCTCATCGGCATGTGGTTTGGCAGAAAGGGCTGGCTAAGCAAGGAGCATCGATCGAAGTTATTGATATATTCATTGTCAGGAACAGTTGTTTTTGAATCCCTTTCCTTCTTCTTGATCAAATGGACTTCCCCTGTACTAGGGAATGAAGCGGCACATTATTTGTTTGGAACGAAACCGATGCCGCCGACAATGCTGTATGTGCTCTCGGGAATTTGTTCGGCTATAGCCGTGATCGCGATTTGTCTTTATGTCGTCGATAAATTTGAGCAGTCCGTTCTTACGCAAGCACTGATCAGTACCGGGCAGTTATCGTTATCTCATTATATTGGACATGTAGTGATCGGATTGGGGCTGCTTCATATAACAAGCTATTTGGAAAATGGCTCCCTTGTTTTTGCAATGGCATACGGAAGCTTATATTTTATAATGGCCATTATCTTTTCGCATATATGGAGAAAAAGGAAGAAGCGAGGTCCAGTAGAGTTGATCATGAGAAAAGTATGTTAAAGTCTGGAAAGATGCAAAGGGTTCTGTAATATGACAATCAATAAAGAATCACAACCACATCTCAATTCAAGTGGTTGTGATTCTTCGTATGTACATCCTGCCTTCTAACCTCATCATGTCCCACTTTCTTGTCAACAGACACCCGTCTTACTAGGTAGCCTGACGCTCATTCCAGAACCAAGATGAAAGGTTCTATTGTCATGTCCAGATTTCTCTACTGGATAAACGGGTAATTCTGACCATTGTGGAAATTGATCAGGAAATTTTCTTCTCCTACAGTTCTTTTCAGTCTCACTTCAATGATGAACTTGCAAACTGTTTTTTATCCTCTTCAGTTATTGCTCGAATTACCCGGCATGGATTCCCGGCTGCAATGACATTGGCAGGTATATCTTTAGTGACCATACTGCCGGAGCCAATGATACTATTGTCACCGATCGTGACCCCCGGATTAATAATGGCTCCTCCACCAATCCAAACCCTGTTCCCGATATGAATAGGATACGCAAACTCCACTTCAGCGGCTCTCATTTCAGGGTCAATAGCATGTCCTGCTGTAAAAATACTTACATTAGGGCCAATAAAGAGCCGTTGAGGGCAATGCCGGAATTGATCTGCATCTGCATGATCCTGATCACTTGGGCGTGTTCACGATGAAGAGACTAGCTCAGTTAACGAAGGAAGCGGGCCTGCAGGGCAAAGTTTCTGTAAGCCATGCCTATGCTCTCGGAGATATTACCCAATGGAGACATTCTAGAACGGGCCGGCCGCTTGGCTGAGGTGTCCGGTTGGGTGGATGAGCGCGCATTGGCAAAGACGCTCTCGTATATTACTGGCAGACAAACCCCGCTTAACTATCGATCTGGCCGCGCGTTGGAGACGAGGCGAGCCTCGTTGTAGTTGAAGCTTCCTGCTCCGCCGAAGCGGTGGCGAGAAGATCGAAGCGGATCGCTACGATGTACCAGGGAGAAGTTGTGGCTGGGGAGCTGTAAATAATAGAAAAGGAACTGCCGAGTGCTTGCGCCCTTGGCAGTTCCTTTGTTTTTGCACGATTTATTTCGTGTATCCTTTGAAAATACGATATACCACTACGGCTGCTTCGGCACGGGTTGTATTCTCCTGTGCGGCGAAGCGGGTCTCGCCTCTACCTTGCATAATGCCAAGCGCAGCAACCTGGGCAACTGCAGCCTTGGCCCAATTCTGGATCTGTGCTTGGTCAGCATAGCCCGGAAGGGTTGCTTCCGCACCCTCAGTCACTTCCAAGTGCTTCAGCACTCTGGACAGAATGACTGCCATTTCGGCGCGAGTAATGCTCTGATCCGGAGCAAAGGTATGATCCGCATAACCATTGATCCATCCGGCAGATACTGCAGCCTGAACCGCGTCATAGTACCAGCTTCCGGACTGGACATCGCTGAATTGGGCTGCGCTGTTCTCACTCTTGCCAAGCTCCAGCGTTCTTACTAATAAGGAGACGAATTCAGCGCGCGTCACTTGCTTGCCAGGCGTGTACTGATCCGCACTCGTTCCCGTAACGATATCCTTGGAAGCGAGCACTTCAATCTCATTAACCGCCCATGGGTAATTCGTCTTCGTAACGTCTGTAAAGGCGATATTCTTGGCCATGAACATATAGCGGCTGAAGCTGTTCAGATGGGCGACTACTTTGCCGTCAACCAGGCGGGCTGTACGTCCGCTCAGTTCTCCCTTATCCTCGATCTTGAACAGATTGATCTTCTCACCGTTGAAGCCGCCGATCTGGAGTGTCTCCAGCGGTATTGAAACTTCTGCTGACTTGCTGAAAGAGATATTTTCGATCGTTTTTCCATCTTTATCAAGAACAGCGAAGTCATAATATACACCAAATGCCTTAATCGTTGAGCCAAATTGCAGGCCCTTCAGTAAGGCCTCGGTATCCTCCTTCGAAGCAACACTTCCTTGAACAAATGCGGCCTCTGGCGAGGTGATCGCACCCGCCGGAATGGTTACCGTCAAACCGCCTTCAAGCTTCAGAACCGTTGGCTCTCCAGCCTTGATTGCTTCCTTGACAGTACCTTTTGCTGGAGGAGTGGTTGGCGTTGTTGGTACGGTTGGTGTTCCACCGCCGCCACTGCCGCCGTTGCCTCCACTGCCAGTGCCAGGGTTTTCACCACCCGAGCCCGACTCGATCACGGTAACAGCAACCGTTGCCTTGAGACCTTCATACGTAATTTCAATGTCCGTGTTGCCTTTCTTCTTGCCTGACACAATACCTTTCTGCACAGTCGCGATCTCAGCGTTGCTTACTGTATACGCCGCCTTCTCAGTTACGTCGGTAACCGAACCGTCCGGCGCTTTATAAGAGACCGATACATTACCCGTAGTACCTGCCTTGATGGATAGAGATTGCGGTGATACAGACAATTCCGCCTGTTGAACTGGCTTAACTGTCAGCTCAATTGTATCGCTCACCTCAACCGGAATTTCTTTACCGTCCCGATCTAGCAGTTCCAGGTTCGCTATTTTGAACGAATACTGTCCTGCAGGCGCTCCGGCAAAACCGAATGAAGTTAACGAGCCTGTTCCTCTATATCCATCAACATCATTCAAACTGATCGAAAATTCATGTCTGCTTAATTCAGGATCATATTCATACACTGCATTTGTAACAGTTAGCGAAGCATCCGGATTAAGTTTAGCCTGATGCTCTGCCAGCTCGGTACTCGGTGTAACTTCCACATCTGTAAATGTATTGCTGTATAACAGATCAAATTTAGCCGAATAGACGGCATCGGTTACGTCGAATGCAACATTTAATGAGAATGGTTCATTCGGCTGTACCTGAGCCGGACTAATTGCCGGAGCTACAAAGTTAGTCAGTTTATAATCCACGATATGGGCCGGATCAATCAATCCGTTGCCTGCAACATCGTATACATAAACCTCAAAGGAGTTGTCTCCTATAGAAATCGGTACTTGAATCGTAAAGTGTCCCGAATCATTGATTTCACCATCAACTACTTGCCCTTTATTGCCATCATCGTACCAAGCAGCAACTCCGACCACATCATTCATTTCAAGACCAACAATGTCCTTGAGTTGGATTAACAAGTCATCCGTAACTTGGCCGGTAATCTTTGCAGTAAGATTGGTTTTATCAACGACAATACCCGGATCGTCCAGCTTGGATACAGGAGCTTTCGTATCGATGATAAAAGGAGTAACTTGAGACTCGACAGGAACAGGATCATCCAATAAGCTGCCTGCGAGTGGTACTAATAAATACAAATCATCCGACGGATTCACTAATTGACCCGATGGTGCATTGAAAGATCCGTCCCAATTTTTGATATTATAAGTTCCAGGATCGATTCCATCTTGGTCGGTTTCAACAATAGTACCCAACCATTTGCCTTCTACCGAAAATACATCTAGCGAGAAATATTCAGTAAACTCGGTAATCGTAAATCTTATATTGCTTGTATCATTAAGCGTATCGCCATTTGGCGAGAATATATTCGGATTCAGCTCCAAATTAGTAACAACTTCATCTACCGGAACTTCACCTACATATACAGCAATCGGCAGTTGAATAACATGGCCGCCTGCTTCTGTCAGGATCAATTCACCTTCATAACGCTGGTCCGCTGCATTAGCCGGAACGGTAGCTGTAACTGTAAAGGACTCCTCGCCCCCTGCAGATACATCAACTACATTTTTCGATGTTGTTAATGTAACTGGAGAAGATCCATACCACTGAGTGCTAATCGAGTAAGATGAATCCGCGTTGCCAATATCCGTGACTACCACCTTACGCTCAGCACTCTCGCCATAATTAATGTAACCGTAGGAGAAGCTACCTGTATGATGGATATATTCTACCCCATCCTTAACGGCAGTGGTCTTCGCTTCTACTTCGGCAACTGCTTTCGCTTTCAATACGTTATTCAGATCAACTCTTCCAGCGCCTTGATCCATATGAGTGTAGCGATTGCCATCGCGATCGATAAGCTTGACGGCATTATTCATTAGCAGTGACTTAATATCATACTGATCCAAGTTAGTGTACTTCGCTCTCAGCAATGCAGCCGCCCCGGCAATATGCGGAGCTGCCATACTTGTACCATTCTGTGCTTCATACCATCCTTCATATTCGGTCACACTGGAGCGAATGCCAATGCCTGGTGCAGAGATGTCCGGCTTAACCGCATAGGAAGGTTTGGATGGACCGCGTGAACTAAAACCTGCGATAATATCCTTCTCGATGGTTGTCGTGAAATTAACCTGTATACTCGGATCCGTGTCAAGCTTGGCCTTGATCTGATTGCCATATGTGCCCGAAAGCGCATATACAGGAATTGTAATATTAACATCGCCCAAGGTGCCGCTCTCCAGAGCTTCTGGCGCATTGTTGTATACAATTGCTGCGGCGGCCCCTGCATTAATTGCATTCAGTGCTTTATCGGTGAAAGACATTTCACCACGTTTGATGAAGGCGATTTTCCCGCTTAAGTCTTTTCCAACATAATTCTCAGGCTTGCCTAAGCCCACATCAACAAGCTGATATGAACCTGTTAGCTTCTCAATACCTTCGGATTTGTCAAAAGAATCCACTTTAAATTCTCCATCTGAGCCGACGATCTTCAAGATCGGAGTCACTAACGGAGGCTTCGATGCGCCTACGGAAATCACTAGTTCGGCTGTACCCGGGTCGGTTACTGTGGCATCGGCTGGGCCGCTGTTACCGTTTGATACAACAGTAATCGTACCTGTAGCCATCGCATTGTTCACAGCTACTGAATCGGCAGATCTCTCATTATTCGTCTCCGAGCCGAGTGACAGGTTGATGACGTCCATTTTTTCTTGTACAGCTCGCTCAATGCCCGCGATTACGTTTGCTGTTGAACCGCTGCCATAAGGTCCAAGCACCTTGTAAGCGTGGATTTCAGCTTCTGGGGCCACGCCTGTAATCCCTGGTTGTCCATCCTTGCCTACACCACGACCAGCAATAACCCCAGAGACATGACTTCCGTGCGCAGTCCAGTATGGTTTACCCGTTACTGGATGCATTTCAGGTAAACTTGGATCTAACGAATGTGCATCATCATAATCTTTTCTTGTCGTCTCATACGGATCATTATCATTATTTACGAAGTCATACCCTAGATTGTTAGGGTCTACTGTACCGACAAGATCAGGATGATCATGGGCAATACCGGTATCGATGACCCCGACCTTGATTCCGGCGCCTTTAACACCTTGGCTCCAGATAGCTTCACTGCCGATAAACGGCACGCTTCCTTCCGGAGCAGAAGTGGAACCTCCAACCGGCTCCTCCAAAGCATATACTGTGTTGTTTGGATAAATCGCTTTAACACCAGGAATATTCAGCAAATCTTCGACCTCATCCGCAGCAATCTCCAGCGAGAATCCGTTGAATACTTCGGAATACTCACGATCAATATCCACATTTAGTCGTTTAATTGCTGATTTCTTGAAAGTGTCCTGCTCTGTCTTTACTTGCAGCTGATGTGAAATAGCAGACTTCCCGATCCGCAGATTCTTATGACTCGCTTCAAAAACCTTCACCGGCTCGGATTGTAGTTCTACGATGACGGAAATGCGTTCTGTACTATCTGAGAGAGGAACATAGTTCTGTGGTTGAATCGCTGCCTCGTCGAGGGTGTCTATCTTCTCAATTTGCAATCCATTGGCCTGCCGCTTCGCTGATTTCAATGTGTCCGTCTTCGACGGCTTCTCCAGCGTTACGTTCTGATCCAAGCTGCTCACATCAAGCGATATGGCCTTCGGATCTAACTTCGAAATGATCTTCTGGGCTCCGCCTGTCTCAGGCGAAATGCCTTCCTGCGCTCCTACTGCTGGCAATATTAGCGTGAAGGCTAATAAGAAGCTCAGTAAACTACCAACAACTCTCCTCTTCAAGCACTCTCATCTCCTTCAAAAAATATATTGTATGCGCTAACAAAGTTGTGTTTTATAGTAACTTCTATATTTCCTACAATTCCCCTTCTATTATTACAACTATATTTATCGGGATAATAGACTAAAATCCGACGATTATCTTCTTTTCTGGCTAATAAACGAGTTTGTTTCTTGTCTAACTATGTAAATTGGGGCTTTACTGGACATATTCTGACAAAAAAGCCCAAGTAAGGAGAGCCCTGCAAAACGAATATAGTATCTGTAAAATAGAGCCCGGTACCTTGTCGGTACTGGGTTTGTTGTATAATGGAAGAAAAGTAAAAGTGAGATGAGCCTGTTGTTGCATGCCGGTAGACAATTAACTGCATCATTCCATGCGGAATTGTATAATCTTGTTCCTGAAGATCACTTGTTGCGAAAGATTCATCGCATTGTAGACTTCAGCTTCATTCTCCCTTGTGTTTTATTTTGATGTTGAGAAGTGTAAGACCTGTCCGCTAAGCGAAGCGTGTTACAAACCAGGAGCAAAGAGTAAGACATACTCGATTCGTATCATTGCGGAGCATTCAAGGAACAGATCGAGTTTGAGCTTAGTGATACGTTTAAAGAGCGGATTAAGCGGAGACCAATCATAGAACACAAGAACGCAGAGATGAAGAGGTCCACGGGATGGCAATAGCCAAATAGCGAGGTCTATTTCGCATGCAAATACAGGCGTACCTCACCGCGTTTGTTGTAAATGTGAAACGAATGGTGAAGCTAGCAGAGCAAAATCAGCCCGCCCTCGGATGAGGAACGAGCTGATTTTTTTAGTCTTCACGAGTACATTTCCAATTTGAAGCTCACTTTTACTCAAAAATTAGTTAAATTTTAATAATTGCTAACATATCTTCACCGTCTTCGTCCATACCGGATTTCATCAATGGCCAGCAGCAAATTTGTATGGATCTTGTCTCTTCCATTTCTACGTCCTCTCATCCAATTACTTCTTGTGCCTCCCTGCATACATTATAAACCGGGTTTTATTCGATACCAATCGAAGTATGGAATGCACATTTTTTTATTGTAATCTATCATCAAACATTAATTGTATTTGAATACCGAACGGGTCTTCAATAATACCGTATGCTTTACTGAACATATTATTAGATAAAGGAACAATGATTTTCACTCTATCATCTGTAATTAAGCTATTATAAAAATGTTCAATTTCTTCTAAGTCAGCACTTTGAATACATAATGAAGTGTTATTACCAACTGTATATTCTTCGCTGATATTCATTGTATCTTCCGCTATCATTACTTTTGTTCTTCCGATTAATAAGACAGAGTGAGAAATATAATTCTTATTTTCATCAGTAAGCTGTATCGAGCTGTCACGTTTGGCCATGTCTTGATAGGTAACAAGTAACAATTCCTCTGCGTTAAAATGGTTTTCGTAAAAATGTATAGCTTCTTGTGCGTTTCCGTTCATGGATAAGAAAATAGCTACTTCTAGTGTTGCACTCATGGTATCAATCTCCTTTTATATAATGATTTCAGGTAGATATCTTATACATTTGATATATGACCTTGAACTCATCATAATATATAAAGGTATCAAAATATGAAACCTTTAATGAGGAGATTTAATATGAAAAAATCAGAAAGATTAAATGACATGATAAGATACTTAAATAGTCGAGAGTTCTTTAATTTAAATGACCTAATGAGTAAATACAATATTTCAAAAAGTACAGCTCTACGTGATATTAGTTCATTAGAACAATTAGGTATGCCTATTTTTTCGGAACATGGCAGACATGGACGATATGGCATCTTAAAAAATAGATTGTTATCCCCCATTAATTTTACGATTGATGAAGTGTATGCTCTCTACTTTGCCATGTTGACGTTAGAATCTTATCAATCAACACCATTTCATTTAAGTGTTACTAAGCTAAATGAAAAATTTGAAAACTGTCTTTCTAAAAAACAAACAGAGCAGATTCACAACATGAAAAAAGTCCTACAGTTTGAAATTTATCAGCATCATAATGTCAGTCGTTTTTTAGATAAAATTCTAAAAAGCATTCTTAATGAGAGCAACTGTAAGATACAATATGTAAAAAATAATCAGACAAAAAGTTACCATGTTCAATTTTTCAAAATTTCCGCTAAGTTTGGTCAATGGTATGCTACAGGAGTAGAGTTAAAAACGAATAAATATAGAGTTTTCAGATGCGATAGAATAACCTTTATAGAAGAAGAGGAAATCAAATCTAACTTTTCAATAGATGAACTTGTTAGCCGTTCATTAGAAATGTATCAATCTGAGAAGAGTATTGACTTTGAAGTAGAGATTTTAGAACAAGCAAAGGATCTTTATTATAAAGAACATTATCCTTCTATGAAAATAGAAAATGGTAATAAAACAGTTATTAAGGGATTCTATAATCAAGGGGAAGAGGAGTTTATAGCTAACTATTTTATGAGATATGGTAATTATGTTATATCAGTTAAGCCTGAATCATTAAAACAAATTATCCAAGCTAGAGTAGAGAATCTCTTAAATCACTATCAAAAATTATAAATCAACATGCAGATCACAATACTGAAGGGTTTGCCGATGCTGCCTTCAATAATTTGCAGGCCTGTCGTCGGATTCGCTGGTCGTTTTTTTATTATCTGGGTGTAGAGTGTTTTTGTTCCTTTTGTTTTTTCTCCATATATTTTTTACCCCACTCTCCCATAATGTCCAGTACTGGGATAAAGCTTTTCCCTTGTAGTGTTAGCGAGTATTCTACTTTAGGAGGAACTTCTTTATACACTTCTCTGTGAACCATTCCCTCCTCTTCCAATTCTCTCAGTTGTTTTGTCAATATTCCTTTTGAAATGCCCGGTAACAACCTTTGAAGTTCGTTAAATCTTCTTGTTCGGCGACTTAGATACCATAAAATTATTATTTTCCATCTTCCAGCAATTACATTTTGAGTAAGTGTCAAAGAGCATACTTCTTCTTGTTCTTCTGGAGGCGGTTCTCCTTGAAAATTAAAACGAGCCATTGATTGTATTTTCCCCTCTCTCTCATGATGGTACTTTTTTTGTGACTATGTCATAAAAAAATGCCTACTTTTATTATTGTGACTGTGGAGATAGTATATACCTAAGCTTCATAATTCAATATGAAAATTTAATTGGAGGGAAAGGAAATGAAAATATTAGTTACAGGTGCAACAGGAAAATTAGGATCAAAGGTTGTAGAAACATTAATAAAAACTATACCAGCGAATCAATTAGCTGTTAGTGTTCGAAATCTAGAGAAAGCAGAAGGATTACGTGCTCGCGGAGTAGAAGTTCGACACGGAGATTTTGATAAACCAGAAACATTAGATTCTGCTTTTTCAGGAATTGATCGACTTTTAATTATATCCACGGCTGGGGATGATGAAACAATCATTAGACAGCATACAAATGCTGTAGCTGCTGCTCATCGAGCTCAAGTTAAATTTATTGCTTATACTAGTGTAACAAATGCAAGTGAAAGTAACTTATTCCTTGCTCCAGCTCATCGAGCTAGAGAAAAAGCTATTTTGAGAACAGGCATCCCATACTCGTTTATACGAAACAATTGGTATTTAGAAAATGAAATTGGAAGCATACAAGGTGCGATGGCAGGAGTACCTTGGATTACATCTGCTGGAACTGGAAAAGTAGGTTGGGCACTTCAACAAGATTATGCGGAGGCAGCAGCAAATGTATTAACTGAGAAAGGACACGAGAATACAGTTTACGAGCTTTCCGGTAAGCTAATGACTCAAATGGAGTTAGCATCTGCTCTTGGAACTGTATTAGGTAAAGAATTCCCTGTACAACAAGTCGATGATGCTACTTATGCCGATACGATGAAAGGTGCAGGGATACCAGAAGCCTACCTTCCTATGCTCGTAAACATGCAAAAAGGCATTCGAGATGGTGAATTAGAGATAGAGAGCAACGATTTAGAAAAATTGCTTGGTCGCCCTGCTACACCAGTAAACGAGGTTTTGAGCCAAATTGTTAGTCAAAGCTCTCAAACAGGAAATTAAGTTAATCAAAAAACGACCTTCTCATATGAATGGAGGTCGTTGCCCCCTGGAAGTTAGCTCATATCCTTAGAATAAATAATCCAATTTACAACACAGTCAGAATTTGGGGCCCATCCTCCGTAATCGCCACAGTATGTTCATACTGAACACAAATGGAATGATCTATTGTCCGGGCAGTCCACCCGTCATTTTCAACATAGGAGCGCCAGTCGCCTAATGTCAGCATAGGTTCAATAGCAAGAACCATGCCTTTTTTCAGGCGTATCCCCTTGCCTTTACTACCGTAATGGGGAACTACCGGTTCTTCCCATAGCTCCCTTCCTATAGCATGACCCGTAAATTCCCGAACATTACCGTACCCAAATTGCTGTGCATAGCTGTCTATCACAAATCCGATATCTCCCATACGATTACCAGCGAAAGCTTGTTCAATGCCAAGAAATAGGCTATGATGACAGACATTCATAAGATTCTCAATTTCCTTCGAGGCGTTACCTACAGCGTAGGTCCAGCCAGAATCTCCGTGAAACCCATTATAAAAGGCACCAATATCAATAGTAATTACATCGCCATCAACCAATGGAACCGAATCGGGAAATCCGTGACAAATGACATCATTCTTAGCGGTACAGATCGATGCGGTAAAACCATGATGTCCCTTAAAGCTGGGAACTGCACCTCGCGAACGTATTTTTTCTTCCACCAATCGGTCAATTTCCATGGTTGTAACACCCGGCTTAATCAATTGCTCCAGCATTGCATGGCACTCCGCTACAATTCGGCCAGCTTCCCTCATTATTTCGATTTCTTTATCCGTTTTTAAGATAATCATGCTTTTATCTCCTCGCTGCTATTATTCTGCTTTTTTTCTTTTGTGATGACATAATTGTAACGATTACGGCATTTAGAACTGCAGAATTTAGTAATTTGGGCACGCTGATAAGGAATAAACCAATTATTGCATTGAGTACATCGTTGTAATTCCAGTCGGTTCTTCTCCATGGCTTCAAGTAAACTTATTAACGATTCCATGTATATTCGTCTCAATTGATGTGGTTCATCTATAAATTCTGTACATAACAAAATTTGCTGCTGTTCTTCCTGTGTTCGACCATTTTCAGATTCATCCAGAGGAGAAGAATCCATTTTTGAAACAATGCCCACTTTCAACTGAATGGCTTGATATTCTTTAAACACACAGTTGATTCTTTGTATGATCCCTGTGTTAAGACCCAACTTGTTTTGAACAGCCTGAGCAATATCCAAAATAAGTTCTTGCAGCTTCTGCTCTAGGCTCCCGAACTTAACTTGATGGTGTTCAAATTGGTTGATTACGGTTATGAAAAAATTCTCGCGGGACAATGAAGGGCTCATTAATCAGACGCTCCTTATGTAAATTAAACGGATTGATGTATCCAATCCGTTTATACCATGGAAACAGTTCGCAGTCAAATTTTATTCCAACAACTTTATCTGAAAAAATCCCAATAAAAACAAAACCTTAATTGGTCGTTAATCTGTCATGCTTTATGATTGCTCACTGAAACTTTCACTGTATGGCAAAAGGGAGCTCCGCAGTATACAGCGTGTGAGCTCCCTTTTATAAACTGTCAATCATATTAAATGAGTAGCACTGAACTGACTAGACAATACAGTTCGGCTTATTTCCGTATTTTATACGATGCTTCATTCGCTACACAGGCTTCAAACCCAAATCTTTCAGGCAGAAATACCGCTCATAAGTAATTATTCAAGCTGCTTTCTTCCCTTAGAACACGCTTCGTACCAAGCCCCCATCAATGCGGAGTGCTGAACCGTTAATGGCCGAGGACTTGGGGCTGCTCAGATACGTAACAAAATCCGCAATCTCCTCCGGTCGAATCAGTCTCTGAATAATAGACGTCGGCCGGTTTTCCTTCATAAACCGCTGCTCGGCTTCTTCGATGGTAAGCTTCTCATCCGGGTACAAGGTATTCAGCATCGTCTCAACGCCTTCGGTAAGGGTTGATCCAGGCATGACGGTATTCACCGTTACGCGTGTGCCTGTTGTCAGCTCGGCCAAGCTCCGGGAAAGGGACAGCTGCATCGTCTTGGTTGCACTGTAATGTGCCATCTCTTGCGAAGGCATAACGGCTGCTTCACTCGCGATAAAGATGATTCTGCCTTCATTGCGATTGATCATGTTTTTCAGATAGTGCCGTGTTAACCGAACACCGCTCATAATATTCGTCTCGAAGAACTTGAACCAATCCGCATCCGATATATCGAAGAATTCAGCAGGCTCAAAGATCCCTAAATTGTTAACCAGAATATCAACAACCGGAGCAGCTTCCCTGACCAGATGGCACCCCTCCTCCGTGCCAAGATCTGCTACGACAAAACGCAACTCGGCATCTGGATGCTTCGAGTGAATGTCATGTATTGTTTGTTTCACTTTATCCTCGTGTCTTCCATTAATAATAACCGATGCTCCCTCGGCGGCAAGAGACATCGCTATCGCTTTGCCGATGCCGGACGTTGAACCTGTTACCAATGCGACTTTGCCCTGTAAATCCAGATTCATGATTCTCTCTCCTTCCATCTATGTAGGAATGAGCTCTCCTTGTTCCGGTAGTGCTACTGGAAGTAAGGAGAGCCACAATATTCATTACATTTATATTGTTGCCGTAAACGCGGATTTCTTAGAAATCAAAATTGTCCGGATCTGGACCCACTCTGTGATCCTGATTCAAGCTGTTGATGCGCTGCATATCTTCACCAGACAATTCAAAATCAAAGATAGCTGCATTCTCCATAATTCGGTGTTCCTTGGTTGATTTTGGAATCGTCACTACGCCGTTCTGTAAATCCCAGCGCAGAATAATCTGGGCAATGGATTTATGATGTTTCTCCGCAATGTTCCGAAGCTCCTCTTGATCGAGCAGTTGACCCTGCATTAAGGGTGACCAGGCTTCAAGCTGAATTCCGTTCGACTGGCAGAACGACTGCAGTTCTGTTTGCGTTAGTCGCGGGTGATATTCAACCTGATTCACCATCGGCTTGATTTCGGTTTCCTTCATTAACTGTTCAAGGTGATGGATCTGGAAATTGCTCACGCCAATGGCTTTCACGCGTCCTTGCTTGTAAAGCGTCTCTAACGCTTTCCATGCTTCTATATATTTCCCTTCAACCGGCCAGTGTATGAGGTACAAATCCAAATATTCCAGACCCAGCTTCTGAAGACTTTCTTCGTAAGCCTTCAGTGTCGATTCATAACCCAGATCAGCATTCCACACTTTGGATGTGACAAACAGATCTTCTCTTTTTAAACCTACAGCTGCCAAGCCCTCGCGAATTCCTTGCCCGACACCTTCTTCATTACCGTATATTGCGGCTGTGTCTACGCTCCGATACCCATGCTGGATTGCCGTACGTACGGCATGTACCAATTCCGGTCCTTCTTCTACTTTAAATACGCCAAGTCCGAACCAAGGCATATTGACTCCATTATATAAAGTGGTTGTATCTTGTAAGTGTTTTGCTGTCATGTTGATAAACCTCCGATAATTTTTTGTAAAAATGTTAATTCCCTAACAATAGCCCCGACCGAACGCTTAAGACACCACCTCCCTTCATATAAAATAACAATCTAAGCTGCTTGCTCCTGCTGCTTCTGCTGATCCTTTCGTTCCAGCTTCAAGCTCCAACCCGTGAGCACGACAGCACCTAGTACCATCAATGCTCCGATCCATGCCGTATGAATCATGCCCATCGAATTCGTGATCAAGCCGCCAAGGAAAGCACCGATGGCAATACCGGCATTGAACGCGGCAATATTGATAGCTGAAGCAATATCCACGGCGCTCGGGACAAACCGCTCAGCCAGCATAACGACATATACCTGCAATCCCGGCACATTCATGAAAGCGAGAAAACCCATTAGGATTATCGTGATTAAACCGGCCACTTTAAACGGTGCCGTAAACGTAAGCATGAACAGCACCAGCGCTTGGGCAATAAACATATAGAGCAGAGCTTTGAGCGGATTCCGGTTGGCTGCCTTCCCGCCGATAACATTACCGACAGCGATGGCAATCCCATACACAAGCAGTATAACGGCCACCGTGGTTTCCTTAAAGCCGGTTATATCCTGAAGCAATGGAGATAAATAAGTGAAGACAACAAAGGTCCCTCCATAACCTAATGCGGTGATCAGGAACATAAGCAGCAGTCTGCCATTCGTCACCAACTTGACCTGATCTCGGAATGAAGTGCGCTCCCCTTTGGGCAATTCCGAAGGCACAAGTATACAGTTCGCGATAAATGCAATAATACCGACCACAATTATGGTGACAAATGCTAGTCTCCATCCCCACTGCTGACCGATAAATGTTCCAAGCGGCACACCGGTAACCGTTGCTACCGTAAGGCCCGTGAACATAAAGGAGATAGCAGATGCTCTGCGGTTCTCTGATACTACGCTTGCTGCAATGATCGAACCGATCGACATAAATACGCCATGGGAGAAGGCGGAGAGCACGCGTGCAGCAAGCAGAATGCCAATGGATGATGCACTGGCTGCCACGCTGTTTCCTATGATAAAAATGATCATAATCCACAGCAGCAATGATTTTCTGGACATCCTTGAAGTTAAAGATGTTAATATCGGTGCACCGAAGGTAACGCCGAGTGCATACATCGAAACGGTTAATCCAGCAGTGGTCACTGAAATATTCATATCTTCCGCTATCAGCGGAAGTAACCCCACGCTTATAAACTCTGTAGTACCGATAGCAAAGGCACTAATGGCAAGCGCCAGCAGCGCAAACATGCTACTTTTTTTATCTAAAACCATGATGGATAATTTCCTCCTGTCCAATGCCTTGCTTGTATAATGTAAAAATATTGAGTATGGTGTAGTCCAGCTGGCAAATGCTATTATGATCTATATCATTTATTGTGTGAAGAACGTACTTTTTTGTAATGTAGGCACCTGTCAGTACCCTAGGTACTTTTTAGTGCCCATAAGAATGGGAGGATGTTTATGCAGGCGAAGAAATACAACATAGCAGTAGAAGCGACATTGGAAGTCATCGGAGGCAAGTGGAAATGTGTGATCCTGTGTCACCTGACCCATGGTCGTAAACGAACAAATGAGTTGAAGCGTCTCATGCCTCATATCACGCAAAAAATGCTGACTCAGCAGCTGCGGGAGTTGGAGGATGATGGCGTTATCAACCGCATTATCCATAACCAGGTACCACCTAAAGTGGAATATGAGCTGAGCGATTACGGCATGAGTTTGAGCGGAATTCTGGATATGCTCTGTGCATGGGGTGAAAAACATATCACGAAAGTATACGGGGACAAATTCAGCGTGCTAGAGGATAATGTGCTCAACGATAAACTTAAGCTTGCGGACGAGCCATCAGACGTACGCTAAACCGTACAAGTGAATAACGGCGTTAGCCGTTTTTTTTGTTGCGTTATCAGTAAGTGTAGCTTGGATGATGCTACGCATTCCGTAACAATTGAAAAAGGGCTAAGTCAAATATTTGACTTAGCCCTTTTTCATGTTACGATCGCTTTCATGCGTTTCCCAAAGTAGCAATTAATAAGAAATTTAAATACATAGTGAATGCTAAACTGATCCAAATCCCCAAGATATATCCGTGTTAAAAGAAACAGGTTCATGATCTGCTAATTCGTTCTCTTCCCCTGCCTCCTTCCGCAATTCATGCCACACCGGCGGTCCTTGACTTAGCTGATGAATACCGAGTGCTACGTCTTCTACAGGGAGAACATTGTATAAGCTGAGCGAAGATTCCGGCGCCTAAGGAAGCAGCAAACTAATGGCCACAGGCAACCATAGCAAATACTTCCATCTGGCCTCAAGTCTTTTTCGCAGCAGAAATTGCAGGCTAAGGACAAGCATGATCAGGATACCGGCCATGAACGATGCGCGCGAATCACCTAGCCAAAAACCGACCATAAACTTGTATGCAATGATGGACTCATCAGGTATCTCTCTTTTCTGGTTTTCCGTCGCTCCGGTTCTCGTCAAATAAAGCCTTCAAATCCTCGATTTCCTGCGCGTTCAGCTTTTTATCCTGCAAAAAGTTGGCCAGCATCGGCTTTAATGCTCCGCCATACAGTTTTTTCATGAAGGATTTGGTTTCGGTTCTCAGGTACTCCTGCTCGCTGATGATCGGATAAAATAATTGGGTGCGCTTCGAACCCTTTTCCAGCTTCGCCCCCGCCGCATCCTTCTGCACCAGACGACTGAGGAGCGTCCGGGTCGTATTCGGGCTCCATCCCATTCGATCCGTCATTTGCTTTACCACTTCACTGGAAGGGCAATTCGGATTGGCCCATAAGACGCGCATGATTTCCAGTTCTGCATCCGTAATCGCTGGTATTTGATTCATGCATGAAACCTCCAAAGTCAATTTTCAAAAACTACATACGCAGTCACAAAACATGCTACAATTGTAGTCCGATAATGTCAACATACGTTGTGTAGAACATTCTCGCTTTTGTTACATACAAAAATGACCCGCATTGCCTGCGGATCATGGTCAAAAAGAACCCATGCAATCCTCTATCAGACTGCATGAGCTTGTGCACAAGACCTATGGGGAAGCTCAGGTGGAAAATACAGATTAAGATTTGATGATACAGGTGGATTAAGAGATTATTACCTGAGGACTCTTTCTAATTCCGTAAAATTTTCCTGTTGTATCGAATTCAAATTGGTGCCGATGCTATCCTTAAAATAATTCAGTAGGGAATGAGCCAATGTTCTTGTCTTCCGACAACATTAAATATGTAGGTAATTTCGTGTCATTAGACAGTTCTTGTGCTTAGGTTGGGACAAGAAAAACAAAAAACAACTGAGTTTTCTCAACTCAGTTGTTTTAAACCTCATACTTAGTAAGCCTCCTTATTGTACACATAATCGTTTTAATATAACTTTTAACATAATAAATATGATAAATGTTGTCAGCTAGATTTAACTTTCACTCTACAGTTGTAGTAATGAATTAGACCAGTTGCCCCTCAATCATCGTCCATTGTACTTCATACTTCTCATTGAGGAGCACGAGATCCGCGTCGTAGCCGATTTCAATTTTCCCTTTGTTCGACAGACCTAGAATACGAGCAGGCGATGTCGAAGCCATCTGTACAGCATCTGTGAAGGATATTTCATTCTCTACGGTTAGTTGCAACGCTTCATTCATCGTCACCGTGCTCGATGCCAAAGTACCGTCCGCTAGCCTTGCAATCCCCTCGGATACAGTGACATGGTGGCCGCCAAACAGGTATTCTCCATCGCCCAGTCCCATCGCTTGAAGCGCGTCTGTAATCAGCACCATCCCTTCCGGCCCTTTGATGCGATGCATCAGGCGGATGATTGCAGGATGAAGATGGACTTGGTCGACAATCGCTTGCAGACTTACATGCGGTTCCTCGAATGCGGCAACGATCAGACCGGGGTCTCGATGATGAATCGGTCTCATTCCGTTAAAGCAATGTGTCACATGACTTGCACCTGCTCCAAATGCTTCCTTCGCTTCCTCATACGTGGCGTCGGAGTGCGCAACGGCAATGACAGCCCCTTGATCCTTCAAGTAGGAAATCAGCTCTAATCCTCCCGGTAATTCTGGAGCAATCGTCACCATTTTAATGAGTGAACCGGCTTCCTGAAAAATAAGCTTCATTTCATCGAGATCAGGATGACGAAGATACTTCTCATTCTGCATCCCTTTACGCTTCGGATTCAAATAGGGTCCTTCCAAATGAATGCCGGCGATCTTCGCCCCTTGCTCACGACCAATCACCGATTTCACGCTGCGAATCATGTTCAGCAGATCATCTATCGTTGAACTTACGGATGTCGCTAAGAACGACGTGCATCCGGTTGTAGCACATGTATGTGATACCTCTTGAATACTTGCCTCCGTTCCATCCATCATATCGTAGCCATTGGCTCCGTGGATATGAACATCTATCATCCCAGGGATGAGCCACATCCCATTGCCATCTATCCGTTCGTACCCCTCGTCGAATTGCGGGGCTTCTTGCGTCTCAATTCGCTCGATCTTCCCGTCTGTGACCCAGACTGTAGCGGAAGGTAGTATTTGATGTGGAAGCAATACGTTGACATGTTGAATGATTTTGTTGTTCATCTCTATTCAGCTCCGTCCTGAGGATTATTTGTTGTACATTCAATCAGTGTGATATTTTTCTGATCTAATACTTCTCTCATCTCGCTGGAAATAGACTGATCTGTTACGATAATATCCACGTAGTCAAAATTTAACTTAAATCTTGATTTTGATGCGAATTTCGTATGATCCACAACAAGGATCACTTGATCCGACTGCTTGGCCATTTCCTTCTTCACTCGAACATCTTCTTCATAGGGATAATAGAGTCCGTCTGGCTGAATAGACGTTGCCCCTATATACGCCTTATCTGCTCGAATTTCACTAATCTTATCGATGACGGAAGGACCATATAATAGGCGGTTCTGGGTATGCAGATAGCCCCCAAGCACATAAATGCTCAAATCATCTCGTTTGGAGAGAATGCCTACATTATCAATCGAATGTGTAACGGCAGTAATCTGTTTCGCCTGAATATGTTCCGCGACAAATTGGACCGTTGTCGATACGTCCAAGAATACCGTCTCATGATCGCGAATCAGCTTAGCTCCAAGCATACCTATATTGTTTTTGCTGGTGGATTCCTCAACGAGACGATTTTGATAGGAAGAGAGCTCCTTCTGAAGTTCTGGAAGAGCTACCCCTCCATGCGTCCGAACAACGACACCTTCTTGAACCAATTTGACAATATCCCTTCGCGCCGTATCTCTGGATACTTGAAAGATCGAGCAAATTTCTCCAACGCTCATTGATTGATGTTGTTTTAAGTAATCAAGAATTTTCAATAATCTAGCTTCTTGAAACACACTGGATGCCCTCCTTAGTTAAGCATTTGAATGTATTATTTAAGTATATATAAGTAATACTAGAAATTCAATAAGTGTTTATAAGTGAAAGAACAAATATTTCTATAATCCATGAACATTGGAATCTGTTGAATCCAATATTTATCAAGATGATTTTGTTAGCCGTTAATTGATGGTCTATTGTCTGATTGGCAATGAAATCCGCTCCCTTCCATTACTCCGATTTAAACACAAAAGACCCACAAGAGGATCACTATTTTCAAAGTGTCCTTCTTGTGGGTCACAGTTCAATTCAACGAAAGATCGAGTTTTTTAAAACAAACTGAATTAACTTTCACAAATTACACGACGAAATTTTTCTTCCATATCAGCTAACTCATGCATGGCATCGGCGAGTACTTGAAAATTTTTCTCCACAATCAGAGTGTGACAACGTCCGAATTGTTTTGCCTGCTTCTCTTTGATCGCAGCTAGTTCAGGAGCATTCTTGATTAAAAATTCAGCATAATCCATAGCTCTCCTCGCCCCTAGTTGGAAAGCAAAATAAGAGAAATGAGCAATTTCCGCTGGCATGAGCCCTTCTTCTTCCTTGATCCGTTTTACTACGCGCAGGATCGCTTCTTTTCCATATAACACTTCGGAGTTAGGAGTAGCTGATGCACTTGCTTGATAGATTTCTTGAAAGTAACGAACCGCATTCGCAAATATCTCATCCTCTGACGGACTGTCCTTACGTTTAGGAGCTGCCCAATAATGATAAGAGAAGACTCGATCAATGATGCACTCAGCTTTCCACGCTAAAACAAACTCCGATAATGGCAAGCTTACATAAGGGAATCCTGCGGGATCATGTAGATATATCGCATTGTCATCAATCTTATAAGCGAGTACAAAATGATCGGAACCACCCAAATACGCTGCGTTTGGATTATAAGTCAGATGCCCCATATCAAGGGGGCCGAGCAAAACAGGTCCACACTCCAAATCACGCCGTAATTCTTCTAAAGGCGGCTCACCCTCTACATCACCTGATATCTCCTTCCATTCATAGCCAAGAAGTTCGAGCGCATGGCTAACACCTCGATCTGGAACCACTTCTCCGAAAAAGAGCAACTTTGGCTGCTCGATCCATGTCGCCCCGATCCCTACGCCAGAGAGCACTTCGAGTAATTGAGGTGACACCTTTTCACCAATCGTCTCCAAAAGCATGGATAAAGAGTTTGCATAGCAGTACGCGCCATTTCCAATGTAAGATAACATGTATTTTCCCTCTTTCTAAAATATAATTGCTTTCATGTTATAGACTCCGGCGCGCCTCTTTTTCTGACAATTCATAAGTGGCAAAAAAAAAAGAAGAAATACATGATAGCTGTATTTCTTCTTCCCAGTCCTATTGGTCAGTAGACAAGACTAGAGTATAAGAGGAGAATTCTGATTTCCTATTGACTGTTTTCTTTTAAAAAAAGTGTTTCTTCAGCAACCTGCGCTAATTCCTCTGCTTTAATACTTATCTCCTGGATCGTTGCAGTGAATTCCTGAATCGCCCCTGACTGGCTATCGGTTAGAGTGTGAATATCAGAAAAAGCATGATTTAACCCCAGCAAAAGTTCCTGAATATTCTTAGTGATGCCATTAATCTGGTCCACATTCTCTTTAGAACTCGTCGCCAGCTTCCGAATCTCATCGGCAACGACTGAGAAGCCTCTTCCCACTTCCCCTGCTCTTGCCGCTTCGATGGCAGCATTAAGCCCTAACATGTTACTCTGATCCGAAATCTCCTTAACAGCAGTGGAAATTTTACCGATCTGCTGCGCACTGGAGCTAACGTCCTTCATTTGGTTTGTTACTTCGGTTACACGGTCGGTAAGGTGAGAAACAGATTGGCTGATATCTTCAATGGATGCAGTTGTCTGTTCGACAATAGCGGAAAAGCTCTCGGCCATCTCAAAAAGCTTATTCGCTTTCTCGAGGCTTGTACCCATGCCTACACCGCCGATAACCCTGCCCTGCTCGTCATGCAGCGGTATCGCGCGTGCAGCAAGCGGAAAACCAAACAGCTCTTTCGGAACGACAGCCGATAAAGCTGTATTATTCCTAATCGCATCTGTTACAATGTCCCCCTCCATAAGCGGGTCCCCCGGGCTGACATTCAGCGAGAAGGTATTGCCCGGAATGTTGATGATCAGCTTCTCCGTGTCATAAATGCCAACTGTGATATCATCATTAGTGAGACTTTTCAGCAGTGGAGCTACCCTTACAAAGGCTCTGATCAGCTCATGCTGTGTTTGCCCTTCAGTCACGTTATTCATGCTTTCTCCCCCAGCCCTTAGTACGGGAATTTCCTTTGTCCGTAGTTAACCGAAATCCACTTCATCGTGGTAAACTCATCCAGGCTCCATTCCCCATTCAAACGGCCCAAACCGGACTGCTTCTCTCCGCCAAAAGCTACAATCGGCTCGTCGTTAATCGTGACATCGTTCACATGGATCATACCAGTGTGGACCTTCTTCGCTATTTCTACACCACGCTCAAGATTGGAGGTGTGAATTGCCCCGCTAAGCCCAAAACGCGTATCGTTGGCAATTTCAATGGCTTCCTCTTCCGTTTCGAACGGAATGATACACACAACGGGGCCGAACAACTCCTCTTGAGCTACAACCATATCCGGTTTGACATTTACGAGGACTGTAGGCTCTACCATTCTCCCGGTAATCTTACCTTGCACCAGGGGAACAGCGCCCTGCTCAATGCCTTTTTCAATCAGCTTCTGCAGTGTCTCTGCCTGACGGTTGTTGATGACTGGTCCAATGATGGTCTGCGGATCACTCGGATCACCTGTTGTAAGCGTAGAGACTTTCTCTCTGAATTTATCCACAAAATCCTGATAGATCGTCTTCTGTACAAGAATACGGTTGGCCGACATACAGATCTGGCCTTGATGCGTGAATCTACTGAATGTCGCAGCTTGTACCGCGTAGTCAATATCCGCATCCTCCAGGATAATGAATGCGCTATTCCCGCCGAGCTCCAGTAGCGGCTTTTTGAAGTTCTTAACTGCCAGTTGGCCAATATGGCTTCCGACCTTAGTCGAACCCGTGAAGGAAATGATTCTTGGAATCGGATGCTCGACGAACGTATCGCCAATCTCCTTAATATCTGTCACCACAACATTCAATAGGCCCTTCGGTACACCCGCTTCTTCGAAAATCTTGCCGATCAGAGTTCCACCCGTAATGGGCGAATCCTCATGCGGCTTCAGCACCACGCCATTGCCGGCACCCAGCGCTGGAGCAACTGACTTCATAGACAAGAAGAAAGGGAAGTTAAACGGACTGATAACCCCAACCACGCCGGCTGGGATCCGGTACAGACGGTTCTCCTTACCATCCTCTGTAGAAGGCAAAATCTTACCCTCCATTCTAAGCGGGAACGTTGCCGCTTCCTTAATCATATTTTTCACAAGACCGATCTCAAATGCTGCCTTTAGACGCGTTCCACCCAGCTCTTGAATAATAATGGACGTAATTTCTTCCTCATGCGCTTCAATATATTTAACAGCGTTCTCAAGGATGTCGCGTTTATTGTACGGGTTAACCTTGTCCCATTCCACCTTAGCTTTATAGGCAGCCTGATAAGCATCGTCAATGTCTGCAATGCTGGCTATTTGAAAAGCGGTGATAACCTCATCATTATATGGGTTGATGTCAGGCAGTGTTTTACCGCTCTTGCCCTCTCTCCATTCCCCACCTATAAATTGTTTTCCTAAGTTTGAGTAATCCATATTGTCCCTCCTGTGTCGAATAATTCCTATTGACCTAATATATTTATCGACTGAATACCGGTAAATGTTAAGTCAGATTCGTGAACTTAATCAACCTATTCTCCTTGTTAGATGAAAAATCGGCAGCCATTATATCGGATGCCGATGCCGAGTAACATTTACACAACCATCTAATCGTCTATGAATATAAGTTCTTGTCCTCCGACACGAAACGTGGCTATTGGAAATTACTCTAATAGCCTTTTAATTATGAAATCAATATATTAAATAATGTTGTAATACTTATAATAATTAAAAAAGCATAAAATAAAAAAATAGCGATTTTTTTTCCTACTGCAGAAAATTTATGATTAGGATAATTTTTAGCTAACATGTAAGATAAGATAATCAATCCTATTCCTAATAAACTTTTCACACTTGAAAATGCTTGAAAATTTGTTGCTAGTTGAGACAATGATTTTGTTTGAATGGTACCTACTAATGTGCCTAAAATAGAGAAAACGGGTGATAAACTACCCACTCCCCATTTTTGTTCATCCTTTTTACCGCTGTCTGATAATTCTCCCATTTTACACCTTTAATTCTTCCAAGAAAGTGACAGTGTAATTGGAATCACTAAGATTGAACGTATAGTTAATATTTCCCTTGATACGGAGATCAATTAAAGAAGCTTCGATAAATTTTTTTAACATTTAAAGGTCTCCTTTCTTTTACAACTTACCACATATTGACAAGGAAAGGGGGATGTTGTGTAGATAATCCCCTAATTTAGTACATTTGCAATCTATAAGTTCATCTGATTAGGCAACTAAAATTTATTATGAGGCGGCCATAAGATTGTACCGCTCCGGTCTATATATCCCTTCATATAATTCTCCGATTCCTTAAATAAATAAAACCGCGTATCTACGCGGTCCCTATGTGTAAATGTTGTTGTCCTCTGACAATTAACGAATATTTAGTTGGCTGTTACATAAAAGACATTCCACGTTTTGAACCTATCCCTGAACAAGCTATTCAATCCGTCCAGGATGTTTCAATACAATAGACAAAGCTTATTAAAAACATTTATCTAACTTCTTTAAAGACCTCTTCAATACTCATTGAACGTGTATGCTGTGTAGGATTCCATGTTTTTTCATTCCTGCGGAAAAAGGAATAAACTACAATGGGAATCCACGATAATGAGAATAAATATGTCTGAATAAACCACCATGCTCTCTTACCCTGTTTTTCAAGCACAAGGCCTATAAAATGGTAGGGCATAGTAAGGGATAAGTATAGCCCACCATACGTTCAAAACATATTTTTGTATGTAATTTGGCAAAGGATCAAATAAAGATAAAAAAAAGAATCCAAAGCCACTCGTAGCTAACACGATCTTTGTTGGTTGTATTAAGTAAATCAAAATATCGAGTGAAGCCAAGCGTGAACCATTTCCTTTAACTATGTTTTTAACTAAAGGCTTGAAATAACGAAATGCACAGTCAAAATGCCCTTTCATCCATCGAATGCGCTGAGCAAAAGACTGCTTGAATTTCAATGGCTTTTCGTCATAAATTTTCGCCGTATGCAACCATGCTACACGTTTATTTCTTACTAAATGATACTTAACTGTAAACTCAAGATCCTCAGTGAGTGACTTTGCCTCCCATCCCATCTCCTTTAATACCGAAGCACTAAAGACCATACCTGTACCGCCTAGTTGCGCACTTAAACCGATATTTTCTCGAGCTAACTGATAAATCCTACTTGTTGCCCAATAAGAAAAAGCGTAAGATCGTGTTATCCATGTATCATTAGGATTCTTACTGTCAATATAGACTTGGATTACTTCATGATCGGCATCCATTTTTGTATTTACTTGCTTTAAGAAGTTTGTTGTAACAAGATTGTCTGCATCAAAAATAGCTACAGCATCATAATGCTTACCTTCATCTTCTAATCCCCATAACTCGTCAAGAAACCACTCGATGCCGTAACCCTTACCGACTTTAATTTTGTCATGACGTTCCATTGCAATGGCTCCCAAGTCACGAACGATACGCGCTGTGTTATCCGAGCAATTGTCAGCAATGACATAAATATCATACAACTCTCTAGGATAGTCTAATTGCTGTAGGTTATTTACGATGTCACCTATAACCTGCTCTTCATTATGAGCACATACAACCAGTGCATACCTACGCCCTACGGTATTATTCAAGTATCCTGTGCCACGTTTCCACAACATTCCGAGAGTAGAGATTATGGTTTGATAAGCCGTAAAGAATAATGTTACAAGTTGACTAATAATCAAAACACTGATTAAAAGAGAATTCGTCAAATTAAATGTAGCGATAATGTAAATTGAAACAAGTAATGCGCCCCCAGATACTATTGCCTTTACTATGGTGATACATCCCCTCAAGGTATATTTTGTGTTAGATAAATTACTTATGATTAAAAAAGATCAGGTAATGAGTCCAAGACCATATACTAGAAAATTTAATCATTGTGTCACGTCCGGGTTTTGCTCCTCGGTTTTCAATCATCCTTACATATACTTCTGAAATATTCAGATCTTCAGCTACTTCACCTCCACCGATTCCAGTTATCATAGTTGTAATCAGCATTTAAATCGGCAGGAACCTGCTCACTTCGCAACACGTTACAACATTGTTCCATTTTTCATTTAAGATGTAGCCTTAACAATCTATAAATAGGAATTACTTTCTCTTTTCATCGTCTATAGCAAAAAACAAAAAAACTCTCCTCCTTACACAGCAAAAAGGCCTCTTGCTAACCAAGCAAGAGGCCTTTATCTTTTGATCAAGTATACTAACAGCTCTAGCGAATTATGGTAAGATCATAGCACAGCCCGCCATATACCTCAATCTTCCATTCCATGCGTAATTAAACATAAACGAAAATAAGTCGTACCATGCTTTTGTTTCAATTGATTAATTCATTTGAATTAATTATACTCAACAGTATGGAGGAATGGACATTGAATACAAACCTAAGCAGCGATATGAATAAAGGAAATGAAGACTCTACCCAAACTCGTTTATTAGATGCAGGGCTGCGGATCTTTGGATTACATGGCTATGAAGGCGTACGTACGCGGACCCTTGCAGATGAAGCTGGTGTGAACCAATCGGCGATTCCGTATTATTTCGGCGGAAAAAAAGGATTGTACTTAGCGGTTGCCCGTCGCTTGACAGCAGCCGTTCATGATGATTTTTTGAAGCAGGCTCTAATTGAGACAGAAGAGATCGAGAAACGGTCAAAAGAAGAAGCCGCAGAAGCTCTTAATAAAGTCATGACGCAATTTTCCAAGACGATGATTGGCAATCATGAAGCCAATGCAAGAAGTGTATTTATCGCAAGAGAACAGCTGCAGCCTACAGAGGCTTATGACATTTTGTATGAACAATTCTTCCAGCCACTACATCAGATGATTGCCGTCTTGGTGGGTAAATTAATGGATCTAGACGCAAAAGATCCAAAAACGATATTAATCGCACATGCCATTGTTGGACAATCGGTTGCGTTCTCTGTAGCGAAGGAAACCTATTTCAGACGCCAAGGGATTCAGGACTTGGATGAAGCACACGTTGCTTTGATCGCCAAGGAGCTTGGCGAGATGTCGATTCGTACATGCAGCGGCTATTCTCATTAAAAAGAGGGTACGTAACGAAGACATAAACACTCTTCTCTATGTACCCTTTTGCTATTTTACCAAGTTGCCCTCATCAGCTGAGTAGAATTTTTATTTAATTCAATTCCCCCAGCTTCACCCACGATCACCGTTCCGCCAAGATTAATGACCTTCTTACCAATCGCACAATTCGGCTCAAATGCAAACACCATTCCTGCCTTGAGTTCGGTCTCTAACCCTATATTAGGAATCGGCAGCACTCTCCCGTACTCTCTCGCCTCAGGCAACCGTGCAATCTCATCACCAACCCCAATAAGGCCAAATGGACTGATGGAATGAATAAGCGGATGAACGTGCCAGCCCCCTGCTTCACGCATCGGCTCATTCATCGCTTTGACCACGTCTCCGAAGGTAGCCCCAAGCCGCAGCTCTTTTACTCCGTTTTCATACGATTGTCTCGCTGCCGCTGCCGCCCGCTCGAAATCCGGATGCACAGCTCCTACAGCGATTGAAGGCTGATGCTGCGTCTCTAGCATTCCGAATGATGAAAATACCTCGGCCAAAATAATATCTCCTTCTTGGATCACCCGCGGCTCCTCTGGTCGATATGTCCATGCGGGCAGTCCCCATCCTACGAACTCTGGTCCTGATCCCATTAATATCGTTGTCGTGAAGCCGACATGGGTCGCACAAGCATTCATCGCTGCCGCATAGATCTCATTTTCTCTCACGCCTGGCTTCGTTGCCTCAAGCATCGCCTGGCACATTTTTTCCCCAACGTTCGCAGACCATTTTAATACCTCGATCTCCTCCTGACTTTTCACAGAAGACAGTGCGAAAAATTTGTGTCCCACAGGCTTAAAGGTCGCATTCGGTAATCCCTTTAGGATCATTTGCCAAGTATTATAGGGAATGGCTCCATCAAAGTAATAGGGAGGATAAGGCTCTAAGCCAATCACACCAAATGCTTTATTTGTAAGTCCTCTCTCTTCCATAATCTTGACGATGTGCGCACCCATTTTTCCGACATACATATTTTCCGGGCGTATCCAGCCTTGCGTATTCGTATATCGAGCTTGAATATGATCTTCCACAGCAGTGGCTAAAAAGACAACACAGATCGGCTCTTCATTCTTAGGGAAAATGACAATAGAACCTGGACGCTCATTCGTAAAGTAGGTGTCCGGGTTAAATACAGCAGGGAACGCACCTTCTCGATCTCCATACACAATCAATACATCCACATGCTCTTCTTTCATTAGTTGATTTGCAATGTTCCATCTACGATCTCTTTCCGCAAGTGAGTAGGTAGGGATTCTAGTATCTTGATTGTTCATACCTCTTTCTCCTCCTAACGTTTATTTCTTTCCAGAGTTCATCGCTGATCGTTGCCTTTTGTCATCATCCAACCGTATACATGAGAATGGCTCCCCTCCAATAGATGTCATGAATGAACCTGTTACATGGCAAGTATAATTCATTCATTTGATTAATTCAATTGAATTAATTGATTTATGTGTAAAAACAGCTCCAAATTATATAACTTGGAGAATTAATCTTTAAATCATTAAAATGAAAAACACTGTATCTTTAAAGATTACAGTGTCTTTCATTTTCTATATTGTAGTAGTTGATTTAAAGAGGTAATGAAGAAATAAAGTTGTCGTCACGTTAGAACTATCGTTTCCCGTTAGCGTAGCGAAGTTATATGAGAATTACTAACTATAGGTAATCCTATGACTCTCCACTTTTCCATCTAGATCGAATTGCAGTTTAAGTAAACTGTCACTAACCCTTAAACCTGCTCTCCCTATGTAGTAAACATACTTGAGAACTGGTTCATCTAGTTTCTCTCCAGGCTCCGCTAATAAACTAATAATTTCGTTCACTATTTTTCCTTTAGGTTCCTATTTTCTAACAAACTATAAACCATACCATTTCTTTTCTCGGGATCCTGGGGAATAGACATGAATGCGATGACATGTTTTCAAAGTGTAAAGACATTCGATCCTCATCGTCAGGTTTGTCATTCCTGCTCTTGTGATGTCTCTACTTTCACATTTCGTTCCTCAAACACACGCACTGCTACAGAAATAGCGTTGAGTACGCGTGGGAAACCTGTATAGGATATGCAATGGGTAATCGCTTCAACGACTTCATTCGTAGAGAGACCAACATTAAGAGCCCCGTGAAGATGGGCATAAAGTTCTGACTCGTAAATTTCATGATCACCATATTTATGGTATAAATTCTACATTAATACGGAAAAATGCAGACGGGTTATTGAACATAAAAATGCAGAGATGAAGAGGTTCCACGGTATGGCAACAGCCAAGTACCGAGGTCTATTTCGTATGCGAATACAGACGTATCTCACAGCATTTGTTATGAATGTGAATCGAATGGTAAAGCTAGTCGAGCAAAAGCAGTCCGCCCTCGTATGAGGAGCGAGCTGCTTTTTAGCATTCTTGATTACATTTCCAAATTGAATCTCTCTTTTGCTCAAAAGCAAGGCTTTTGCAGGGCTCTCAGAGAGGGCACTTTTTTTAAAAGTGTCCATCTCTCGGTCATAGTTCAGTTTTCCGGCTACAGGCTTTATTTGGTGTTTGAAAATTAATAATGTCCCGGTTGCAGTACAACGAGCTTTTGAGCATCTTTGTGCATCTTCTTTCAATTATTCTAGAGTTAGAGTTGCGCAAGCAGTCTTCGGCATATTTAAATAAATCAACAAAGCTTATGACTGAGACAAAATTCCTTTAACAAACAATGAGACACTGTGCTTGTAGAACTCTTCCTCGGTGACGAGTTGGGACTGATATTGCCGGTGAATCAGCTCGCTCATCTGAAATCCGTAGCACATCGAGAGAAAAGACATGGCGGCAAGACGCTCATCCTGTCTGGCTATAACTTTTTTCTTCTGCAGGCGTTCAAAATATTCAACCAGCAAGGAGTGCAGCTTCACCGGCGGATCGGCCAGCACTCTGTCCAATTCGGGAAGCATTCCTTTGTCGCGGATGCCAATCAATATGATGTCCGCATTTTTATGGAAAAACAAACGGTACTGCTGGCTTACATTCAGCAGATCGACTTCAGGATTATCGGTCGCTTCCTCTTTTAACAGCTTCTCAAATTGCGGGATATCCGAATGTCTTTCAATGATGGCTTCCAATATGCCTTGCTTGCTTCCAAATTGCCGGAAAATCGTAGATTCATTGACTTTAGCTTCCGTTGCAATGGCTTTGGTGCTTACTCCCCGATAGCCCTTCTTTTTGATGAGCTGTGTCGCGGCTTCAATGATTCTGTCTGAAGTATGCATTGTATATCTCCTTTTGTATATGTTAAACCCATTCTACTACAAGTTTTGCATATTCAGCAGGGTCGGGGTTCATCATTTCATAAACGTTTATTTAAGGCAAATCGCTTCTTTTTTCCCAGCGGCTTGGTTCCGTAATCTTGACATGATCAGGCACCAATTGTGTGAGCATGCCTAATTTATCGAATGTAATCTGGATTCGGTCAGAGGGTAACAGCCATTGTTCGGTCTCGATTGCGCAGCAATCTGGTATCGTCCCCATTCCTATAATCGTGCCCGGGAGCGGCGTGAAAACTTTGAGAACCTCCTCTATCACTTTTGCAGGGTGTGCAGAATACTCGGATGTGCTTCCCTTCCAGTGCAGTCTCTCCCCGATGTGTACATCCACATCCAGTGCCAGCGGGTTGTCGATTTCATCCGGTGTAACCAGAAATGGTCCTATTCCTTTGCTGCGATCAAAATCTTTGCAGCGCGTCGGTCCGGTCAGCGCCTGGAAATCCGGCCACTGCACATCGCGGACAGTACTGTCGTTAAAAATAACATAACCTGCAATGCAGTTCCCCTTCCCTGTAATAAAGGCCAGCTCTGGCTCGATATCCAGGTAGGAAGAGTACGAAGGCCAATGAATCGTATCCCCATCGCCAATTAATGCATTATGGTTACACTTGTAATAACTGAAAGTTACTTTATTTGGATCTTGCTGGAATTTTTCAGCAATTTTTCGTTTAAGCTCTTCTCTTTCCGGCCCTGTATATTCTCTTTGCAGCAGATTTACGCCAGCATTTCTCAGATGTCTTGGCGTCAGCCCGAAATCGATAAGCGCAGCCGGATTCGGAACCGGCGGCAGCAGTTTTACCGCTGCAATCGGGCAGATTTCATTTTCATTGAATTGATGCGACTGTTCGACAGCATATTGCATCAATTCCTTAGCGGCATCATAACTTGCCGGCAAATAATGAAGATAGCTGTCCATACTTTCAAGACTGTCAACGAATGTTCCCTGCTGTTTCATGATTGCCGCAAAAGACACGACAAATTTCTCGTTAATTACAAGCCCAAACAAAGGTTCCTGGGATGTCTTGGTTTGAAAGGTTACTAGCTTCATGTTGCAGCGCCTCCATCCATGTAGTGTGATGTTGTTCTGTTACTATCATATAGCATAGAACAAATGCATGCAAGTACACGCTTGCATTTCTGTTTTCCATTCTCTATAATAAAGACATAGTCAGTATGCCTTACCCCAAAAACATATACGCAAAGGAGAATTTTCATGAAGTATGGACGTATTATCCAAAAACCTCGCGTTAAATTTTTTGAAGTCGCAGATGGCGTCTTTGCCGGTATTTCGCCGTATCGCGGCATCAGTTGGGCCAATGCCGGGTTCATCAACAAGGGTGATGGGCTGGTGTATGACACGTTCTTCGATTTGTTCCATGCGCGGGAAATGCGGGAGGCTTTTATGGAAGTAAGCAACGGCGGCTCTCCCGCATATGTGGTGAACTCGCACTATAACAGCGACCATGCCTGGGGAAACAAAGTGTTTGAAGATGCTTGCATTATTATGCACAAGGAAGCGTCCAGAGAGCGTCTCACCGAAAATATCGCCTGGATGGACAGCGTCATCAGAAGAGGAAAGGATTCTCCGGAATCGACTTCGGGCGAGCGGTTTTTTGCAGCGGAATTTGAAGGATTCGACCTGGAAGGCGTAGAATGGGTGCTCCCGAATATTGAGATAAAGGACGATATCAACATCCGTCTTGGCGATACGGAAGTTATGATTTACAACGTAGCTCCGGCCCATTCTGACAGTGACTTGCTGCTGTGGATGCCAAAAGAAAAAGTACTGTTCGCCGGCGATGTCGTGTTTAACGGTTGTACGGCGTACAGCGAAGAGGGAACCCTCAATTGGATTAAAGTGCTTGATCGCATTATTGATGAAATTAAACCCGAAATCGTTGTTCCAGGACATGGCGCCATCTGCGGCCTGGACTTCGTGAAGGAGCAGAGAGATTACCTCCTGAACCTGATCAGCGAGTTCAACAAGCATTACAATGACGAAATTGATTCCTTGTCCCTGACCAAGCAAATTGATATTTCCCGCTTCCTTCATTGGATTCAGCCAGAACGCTTGTATGTTACAGTTGATATCCTATTGAAAAGCAAACGAGGATTACCACCCCTTCCAATTTGGAACGAGGTGCCTGCTAAGCTGGAAGACATGAAAGCTTTTTTGGCCGGAAAATATGGCAATCAGATCAAGCCATGGGACCCTATGAGTGTTTGGCAAGAATAGCAATTTGAAGCTAGCGTACGAAAAACAAAAAAACGGCCTGTCGCAAACGATGCGAACAGCGGCCGTTTTTTTGAATTGTTTCACGAAATTAAAATCGGCGCTTAGAACCGATTATGAAGAAAAATGGAAATGGACTTATGACTTACTAGTAGAAATCTTCTAAAACGATATAACCAAAATTTGATGTTAAGTGTATTTCTCTTCTTTAAAGGGATTCCAAGACTTTTGGCGGTAGCCACCATCACTAAACTGCCCGTTAGCTTAATGATGTTCGTTGAACAAAGGCATCCGTTCGCACTAGCCGGTTGCCATCTTATAGTTATTAATCTATCGTGTCCCGTTAGTTAAACAAGAATGACAATTCGAGTTATCCAGAAATATTTAAATCGAGAGCTTGTAATTGTCACTTTTGGAATTATTTCATACCTGTTTTAAGTTCTATTTTGCACTATGAATAAATATAAAAAGTCCAATTTCTCAACATTAAAATTAAGAAATTGGACCAGTTGCTTACTTCACAAACGCACCGATTGCGGTGTAAATATCATATTTTTGCTTAGACAGAGTTAACAAAACCGGCTTTCCGAGGGATCCTATTCTACTACGGCTTCTGTTATTTTCCCATCTAGATTTTTAATCGCATGCACCGAATTATCCTGAATGATGCCTGTTTCTACAAAACCAAATGAAGCGTATAATTCTTTAGCTATGACATTACTTTTATGATAAAAGAGGTCTACATATTGTGCTTCCCCATATGGGATATTTTCAATATCCGCCAACATTTTTTCAAAGGCAAGCTTGCCATATCCTTTCCCCTGATAACTCTTATCAATCATAAAATGCCAAATGAAATAGGTCTTCTTCCCGTAATAAACTTCATTTTGAAATGATTCATGATCCGTCGTATCATAAATATACATCAAAAATCCGATCACAACTCCATCGGCATAAATGGCAATGGGAGTCGCTGGTATTCCGTCTGCGTTCAACACATGAGCGTCTGCAAAGCTTCTGAGGTTAGTAGTTTCCACAAAGTCTTTCTGGTTTTCTCCAACTTCAAGTGCTATTACTTCATCTATGTTATCCCCGGTTATTTTTCGTAATTCAATCATTTTTTTATCTCCTCTCCTAAGACAAGCTACTTTCACACATGGCATAAAACATTCCAAATATCATTTCCATTATTCTCAAAATAGGGTACACAAAATATTCACCAATGCTAAACTCTTCTCCCCCTGTGATTTTTAATCCTTGTTACGCAAAAGATTGCTGAACAAAATTAAAAAGCGCCCTTTAATAAAAAATATAACATGTTAATATCTTACAAGCTAAATATATGTTACAAAACTCGTCCTTTTCTGAAGACGCAACTTTTTACTCCTTAAGAGGTGTCACTTTTAATTTCCTCACCTTTTTCCTAAGTTTCTTCACTCATTTTTGCGAAGAAATACGTGGCCAATTTTTTATAATACCAAAAATAAGGACTATTAGTAGAACAATGTCTAATGTGAGTAAAAGATAAAACCAAATATTCCAAATTTCACTTATGTTCAACAAAACCCCAGCAATAATGAGAAGCCCACCTATACGAGACATTCTAACAATACTTATATATCGCCAGGGCTTTACTATATCTATGGCGCATGAACTAACGTGTCCCGTTAGTTCAATGAACTCGGTTTTCAATAGAAAATATCCCTTGTTCGGAACCAAATCTCTGGACTTTCCTTTCTAACTTCATTCCTAATCGCTCTAAGAGATTACATGAACTAACATTGGCTGTCTGAGTTTCAGCCAAAAGTTTAACAATTCCCATCTCCTCGAAGGCATACTTAATAACGCGGTTTATTACTTCAGTTGCGAATCCTTGCCCCCACCAAGCAGGAAGAAATTCATATGACACTTCTATGCCACCATCAACATGATTGTCCAAGGATACCAACCCAATGAATTGATTGTTTATTTTTAACCGAACAACCAAAAAGGATGAATCCGAATTGAAGGAGCGAACTACTGTATCATTAAACTTTGCCCGTGTATGTTCTTCAGGAACGGCACCTCCTAAGTATTTTCTAACCTGCTCGTTAACGTATATTTTCTTCACATCTTCAAAATCATCGTAGGAAATTTCGTTCAAATTACAGCTTTTGGTATCCAGAGTAATTCCCCCGTTAAATTCTTCTGTTTTCATTATTACTTCAACTTATCCGCCCGTTACTTCAATGAAAAATGGCCGACGATTTCTGGCCAGCTGCCGTCTTGTCTTTATTCAACTAACGTTTCCCGTTGATGAAGTAATGGCTGCCTAGTTGGCAGCGTTAGCTCTTTTCTTAATTATTTGATATTATTTGTTCCATTTTTAACTGCATACCATGCATTTTTAAATTCATGGATATTGCTATATCGTTGTTCTCGTTCCTCACTAACTGCTCTTAAGGCTGCTTCGTAAAGCGATCTGTTTGCTTCCCATTTTGAAAATGAACGCTCGATCTCACCACCGAGTAACCCAAATGCTGATTTTGATATGCAACAGACATTCAGATGGTCTTTTTGAGCTTAGTTGAATACTTTTGAAGGAATCCCACCATTAGAATAGTAGCGGATTGCCTTTCCCTTCTCTTCAGCATACTTGATCTCTTTTTTTGTGCTGTTCCCTATGTAACCTCCAACATCAATTACAAATATTTCATCAGAAATATCAATCTTTCTAAAATGCAGGTTACCAAGTAGTTCAGCTTGTTCGAATTGATCTTTGAATTTTGTAGAACCGCATAAAGTAATTACTCGCATAATCATTCCCTTTCTTGATAAATCCGACACTTGGCTTCATTCGCTTTAAGTGAAGTATATGAATCAGGTTCAAAAGCCTAGCTCTTCAGCCCGGTTTCTGAACCCGTAAAATTACAGATGAGATCCGCCACTTGCACTGAGTGATTAATTTCCTCATACTCATCAACTAATCCTCCTTTTTTGCGGTATTAACTATTTTCCCCTTTTCCTGCTTCCCAGCCCGATTTCCAATAAGAGTAAATGTCTCCTTTTGTTCCAGTTCAAATCTATCAAAATAGTTTTAAAGACCACCATTAAACTTGTATCGTTAAATCAAAAAAGCCGCCATTTTGGCGACTTCTTATGCATGTATGTTCTTGTCCTCCGACAGGTTTAGTGAAAAAAACCTTCAATCATTGCCTTTTTAATCTATTTATCATACTTTCATCCAATGAATTAACTATAGACCAGTTCTTTTTCGCTTAGACTAAGCGTCTGCGCTGTTGATGTATGAATTTCTTGGAAAAGCTCTGGGTTTTCCACTAGTGACACACCATAAGAAGGAATCATTTCTTTTATTTTCGGTTCCCACTCTTTCATATGCTGTGGGAAGCATTTTTCTAATACCTCAAGCATAACGTGAACGGCAGTAGAAGCACCCGGAGAAGCACCGAGCAATGCAGCTACCGAGCCATCAGCGGCACTAACAACTTCCGTACCAAATTGAAGTGTTCCTTTACCGGCATCCGTATCTTTGATAACTTGCACACGTTGGCCCGCTACTACTATATCCCAGTCCTCGCTTTTAGCGTTCGGAATAAACTCGCGTAATTCTTCCATACGCTTTTCATTCGATAACAACACTTGTTGGATCAGGTATTTTGTCAATGCCATCTCTTTTACCCCTGCGGCCAACATAGTTAAGACATTATTCGGTTTTACGGAACCTATTAAATCAAAATTGGAACCCGTTTTTAAGAACTTTGGTGAGAAGCCGGCAAACGGTCCAAACAACAATGCTTTTTTGTTGTCGATATATCTTGTATCCAGATGCGGAACAGACATTGGAGGAGCCCCAACCTTAGCTTTACCGTATACTTTTGCATGATGCTGCGCTACAACTTCCGGATTGTTACATACCAAAAATAGCCCGCTTACCGGGAACCCTCCAATATGTTTTGACTCAGGAATACCGGTTTTTTGTAGTAAAGGTAGACTTCCGCCACCACCGCCGATAAAGACGAATTTTGCAGTATGGTACTCGATTTTACCGCTATCGATATCATGCACTTTCACTTCCCACGTGCCGTCGCTAGTACGTTTAATATTCTTAACACTATGCTTGTAGTGTATCTCAACGTTATTACTCTCTAAGTGGTCAAACAGCATGCGCGTTAAAGCGCCAAAGTTGACGTCCGTGCCAGAATCGATTTTTGTTGCCGCTATCGGTTCATTCGATGTACGGCCCTCCATGATTAGCGGAATCCATTCCTTCAGTTTTTCAGATTCATCGGAATATTCCATCCCTTGAAACAGAGGATTGTTTGACAGCGCTTCAAAACGTTTTTTCAAAAATGTTACATTTTCTTCCCCTTGTACTAAACTCATATGAGGTATTGGCATAATAAAGTCTTGCGGATTACGAATCAGATTGCTGTTTACAAGATAAGACCAAAACTGTCTTGAAAGCTGGAACTGTTCATTAATTTTTATAGCTTTGCTAATATCTACAGATCCGTCAGATTTTTCGGATGTATAGTTAAGCTCACACAGTGCAGCATGGCCCGTGCCCGCATTATTCCATTCGTTAGAGCTTTCTTCTCCTGCTTTTTCGAGTTTCTCAAACACTTTGATTTCCCATTCAGGTGCTAATTCTTTCAGTAATGATCCCAAAGTCGCGCTCATTACTCCGGCACCAATTAAGATAACATCTGTTTTTTTCTGTATGTTGCTCATGATAACCTTCCTTATCCCGTATATTTGAAAAAAAGAGTAGGCGCTCCTGCTTAGATGTCATTAATAAGCAAGGCGTCACCTAGAAACACACCTTTTCTGTGTCAATTTAGTCTATTTTGAACCTCTCACGACTTAAGTCGCGAGATTCCTAAGTACGGAAACCTATCGGTTTCTAATTGATTAGGCTATCCCCGTAGTTCCTACGGTTAGAAGTCTTATCGCTTCATTTTTAAGGTTTTGTCCTGCGTTAATATCTCTGTCGTGATGTGCGCCACACTTAGGACAATCCCACTCACGAAGTTTTAGTTCCTTAACGTCTTTATTTTTGTACCCACAGCACGAACATAACTGAGAACTTGCAAAGGTTTTGGATACAGTAACCACTTCTTTGCCGTACCATTTTGCCTTGTACTCAAGCATAGTTCTGAATTGTGACCAAGATACTTCACTAATTGCTTTAGCCAGCTTGTGATTTTTCAGCATATTTGATACTTGCAAATCTTCAATACCAATTACATCGTGGTTTTTGATGATTTCAGTAGAGATTTTTTGCAAGTAGTCTGTTCTTGCATTGGTGATACGTTCATGGATTTTTGCAATCTTAACACGTTGCTTGTTCCAATTCGAACCAGCTTTTATACGTCTGGAAAGGATACGCTGCGCGTTCGCTAATTGTTCTTCAAGTTTGCGATACCATTTTGGATTTTCGTATGGTGTTCCATCTGAAAGGGATGCTAAAGTTTTTAATCCAAAATCAACACCAACAGAAGAACCTGTTTTTTTTAATGGTTGCACTTCTGTTTCAGCAAGGATGGACACAAAGTATTTTCCGCTTGGATTACGTCTAACGGTAGCATTCAGAATGCGACCACTCACTTCACGACTTTTAGCAAAACGAACAAGACCGAGTTTAGGCAATTTGATATGGTTGCCTACAATAGCGATATTTCCATTCGTTTGTTTGGTTGTATAGGATTGCACCTTATTCTTTTTAGACTTGAAGCGTGGTGCGTCATTTTGCTTTTTGAAGAAACGATCAAACGCATCCGCAAGATTCTTTAGCGATGACTGCAAGGAAATACTATCCACTTCATTCAGCCACACGAACTCCTTTTTTAATTGCATGAGTTTAGCTGAACATGAACTGTAGTTTAATCCTTTACCTGTTTCCTTGTATGCGTCACTCCATTGTGTCAAAAAGCGATTGAAAACGAAACGAGAACAGCCGATTGTTTTAGCGATTAAGATTTCTTGTTCCTTGCTTGGATAGATACGAAACTTATATGCTTTGTTTACAATCACTGTTCTCACCTCACTTAGTGATTTTGAATATACTGTCGTTCTGTGCTTCTGTATATTCGCTAATAGTTGCCTCAAAGTAAGAAGGATTTCAAAGATATCCTCCTGACAGTTTGTTTTTTAGCTGTGGGAACTCTTAAAAAACAGTCTTGCTAAAACACTCCTCAATACATTGGAAATGATTGGAATTGTTGTTTGCCCCAAATATAGGATAACATACGTCAAGATAGTTTTTGTACTAACTATCCGTGTCTTTTCTAATTTACAATTTAACATATGTCAGACAATTAACGTGTCAAAAGACACGCCTTGTCCGAAGCCGATTCATCTCACGATTGAAATCGCGAGTGTTCTCAGCTAATTCATAAATATATATAGATTAAAATATCTACTATTATCTAATAATTATAAACTATTTAAAGTTGGTAAAAAAGTGAGAAATTCGTCCACAAGTCTCTCGGAACACACAAAAACCAAGGCCTTAACCCAGCTTCTTGCAAGGATTAAAGCCTTGGATTACATCGGTTATGAATGCATGTTATTGTCATTCCATGATTAGATAAAGTTGATTTCACCATCAGCAGCTGTAGTGTTCTAAATGAGAGAACTCCCGAATGAGAAAATATTCTTGTCTTCCGACAACCGAAAAAACCAGCCCTTTGATGGACTGGTTAATCGAATGAATATGGATTCAGAAGCCGGCGCTTTGATTTTAGTGAGGAGACAGTTTGCCAGACATTTGCGGCTGCATGGGGACAAGGGCGTAACCATTTTGCATTTGCTGCATGTCCTGCTGAGAAAGCTGTGGTACTTGATAGTAGCCATGTTTGTTTTGGTAAAGCGAGATCTCATAAGCCATTTCAATACAATTGGGAAGGGAATCAGCAAGCACACGACGTACTACCGGATTCGTTGTTTCCATTGCAGCATTTGTTTTCATTGTAGCACCCGATTTAACTGCATTTAACATGCTGAGCGCAATGGTTTCATCTTTTATCTCGGCAGCAGACTGAATTGGTTTTATCGGTTGACTTGGTTTCATACCATAAGTAAAGTCGTTCCGCTGTTTCATTTTATAGCTTTGCGTCGGTTTTGAAGGATCTAGTCCTGATTTAAAGCATTCTAAGGTGATATTATATTCATCAGCCATAAATTGCTTCTGGCGCTGCAAGATATCCCGAAGCTCTGGATCCTGTATGTGCCCACTCAGCATGATATAAGTATTCATTGTATTGATTGATCCTGCCAATACTTCGTGGACATCAAACATTTCATGACCGCCATGGTTCATTTGTGGTGGAACCATACCTGTTTCAATGTTTTGGTGATTTTGTGGCTGTTGGAATTGCATTCATATAACCTCCTAATGTTTTTTGCTTAATTTCCATCACATGAATATTTCAGTCGGGTTCTAGCTTTGGATGGCTTCATTGCAGTTCAAGAATATTGTTAAGTTAATTAGCTCAAAGTATTCATATTATATTAGAGTGCTCACGTTTAATTTTTGAAGAGTCCTTGCCGCCATCCTTCCAACAGTAAGCACATGACAGCGAATTTATTTTGCTATTGTCCATTTCGGTTATATCGGTAAAACAAAAAAGCCGCCAATTTGGCGACTTGTCCTTCGACACACTATTCATCTGGAAATGTTTTTGCCTCTTGTCTCCGTCGGATCTTCGTACGGTGATCGCCAATGTTAGCCGCGGCTGGCTGCCTGTGCCAACTCGTAATTGTTGCAAAGTTATTATCATTTCGTTAATGCTGGACGTCGCTTCCTCTATACAAATCTTGGATCACGCTACACTTTATTTGATATTATATTATATGAATTAATAAATCGAACATTATTATGATCGAACTCGACTTCTAAAGAAATGAATATTTAAGCGTCAGCACGAGAAGGACTTTGCGAATTGGAGATTTCTTGCTTTGAGCCAGATTTTTGCTTCGGCATAAATATAGTCAAGATAAATGCGATGATGCCCACAAATACGATATAAATAAAGGCATCGCTCGTGCCAAGAATGGATGACTCTTGTGTGAGCTGGGTTTGTGAAAATGACGGATCGGACTGCATTAATTTTGTTAGGTGATGACTGGAACTGATCGTCATCACCGTAACCACGAGCGTTGTTCCGATAGCGCCTGCCACTTGACGAACCGTATTCGTAACTGCAGAACCATGAGCAGTCCATTTTTTGGGCAGCGCATTGAGACCTGCAGTCGTTACAGGCATAACTAACAGAGATAAACCAAGACGTAAAACGATCGTACGTATCATTAAATAAGTGTAACTGGTTGTAACGCTTAAATTCGTTACGCCCCACATCGCTATAATGACAAAAACAAGCCCCGTTAACATGAGAATCCTCGGTCCGAATTTATCGAATAAACGGCCAGTTATCGGTGACATAACTGCCATCAATAGCGCTCCGGGCAGCAACAGTAAGCCTGATTCTAGCGGAGTGTACCCCATGCTTGATTGCAAATACAGAGGAACTAAAATCATATCCGCATACATAATGATCGTAACCAAAGTATTGATGATTGTCGTCAATAAGTAAGTTTTATTGCTAAAAACGCGTAAGTCCAGCATAGGATTAGACGATTTGAGTTGACGCGTACAGAAGAGTACAAGAAAAGTTCCCCCACCGATCAAACAAGACAAAACGACGATATTCCCCCATCCGCTGCCACTTGCGTTGCTAAAACCGTAAAGGATGCCGCCAAATCCTAAGGTGGAGTATATGATTCCGGGAATGTCCGCTTGGGGTTTGGATGTCTCTGATACGTTAACTAAGTATTTGAACGATAATAGGATTACGATACAGAGCAATGGGATCATGCCAATAAACAACCAGCGCCAAGATACATGTTCTATAACTATACCGGCCAAAGAAGGTGCAATCGCAGGAGCGAACGCCATCGTAAGACCGATCATTCCCATCGCGGATCCACGGTTATTGATAGGGAAAATTTCATAAATAACAGCCATTAATAGAGGCATGATGATTCCGGCTCCTGAAGCTTGCACCAATCGACCGGTTAATAATAAGGAAAAATTAGGAGAAGAAGCTGCTAATATGCTTCCAAGCAGAAGGAAGAGCATGGAACTTATGAAGAGCTGCCTGGTCGTGAATCTATTCATTAAATAGGCAGTTACCGGTATCAAGATGCCATTCACTAACATATACCCTGTTGTCAGCCATTGTACCGTGGTCGCATTAATATCAAATTCGCCCATAAATTCCGGTAATGCAACGGTCAGTATCGTTTGATTCAGAACAGATAAGAATGAACCTGATAACAATATAAATAAAAGAACTCTCCTATTTGATTTTTCTTCATTTTGAATGCGTTGACTCATGAACAATCCACCTTCGTTTATAATAGACACATTGTTGTTTAACAGATGCAATGTTGATAAAATGAATACTAGCACGATAAAATAATAGCCGTAAATTACACCTTTCGGTGATATGCCTACTAAACGACATGATTTATAACATATGTCGAATATGTATGAAATTATAGATAAAGGACTGGAAAAGATGAGCTCAGAAGATATCAAAATCGATCCTCGAATTAAGCGGACAAAAAAGATGTTTAAACAAGCCCTTATCTCTTTAATTCGAGAAGATTCGGATCAAACCAAACTAACCGTTCAACGTATTGCTGACCGGGCAGAGTTAAATCGAGCGACGTTTTACTTGCATTACGACGGAATAGATGACTTAATGGAGCAGATGATTGAAGGGATTCTTGATGAGATGTACCAGACCATTACGATTGATGCTATCAAGAATTCATCCTCTCATTCACCTTCTTATCCCGCCCTCACTTCATTTCTTGAACATTTTTATCAAAATGCAGGTTTGTATCATGTGATGTTAGAGAATAAGGCTTTTCATGATCGGGTGTTCGGAATGCTATTGGATATCATCACCCTGTGGGGCGAGGAAAGAATAATAAAGGGACGGCCTTTCCATGTCCTTAATGAAGTGATCGCTTCTTCAACACTTGGTATTGTAACTTGGTGGCTGAAAGAAAGAACGCCCTACAGCCCTAATTATATGGCACACCAAATTACTCTTTTAGTTAATGGAGAAAAATGAGGAAATCACAAAGTGTTACTTAAAACTAGCAGTAACAACAACAGTTTTGGGATTCATCGGGCAAACAAAGAAGGCACTCCCGCCTGGGATGCCTTCTCGATTCTTTTTATATTAATCGTGAACTCCTGATCCGCCACTATCATGTCACATCAATTCCTCACACTGCGTTCGTCGTTCACGCCTCTACAATTTCACCTAATTTTATTCCAGATGATCAAATCAGGTAAGTTTGCATGCAGTTTAGACTAAGATAAGCTTATCCGATTCAGAGCTTTCAAAGCTTCCCGTTTGCTTAGATTGGATAAAGGATTCGATTCTACGAAATCTCTGACCGCTTCAGGATTATATTTGCTATATTGGCGAAGACTCCATCCGATTGCTTTTTGTATGAAAAATTCATTGGATTCAGAGACCTTCCTTATATAAGTGAATAGTCTCTCGACATCCGTATTATGCTTATACTTCAACTGGTACAGAATAGCCGACCGCTGCAGCCAAAAGTTATCGGACTCTATCCATCGATCTGCGATAAACAGCTGTTCGGGATATAGTGAAAAATAATGCCCAGCATGATTGGAAGCGATATGGTCAACGGTATCCCACCAGGATTTTTCTATCGTAATCTGTTCAATAAGTTTGATATCTTCCTGATGAAACTTGCGCTTTCTCATATCGATTACCTGAAGAGCCGCATTCTGGAGCTCTCTTTCGTTCATGTTCCACAGCTCTGTGATCGTTTCAACGACTTGATCTTCATGAGGGAAACCGTATTCTTTTAGAAATTGTGATGTGAGTTCTCTTCTTAACGGCGACTGTATGCCGAAGAATTCAAATTGATTACGCATATAACTTTTCATTTTGAGGGCTAGAAATGGGTTTGCATTCTTCGAAAAAAGGTTTCTTAATTGTTCTAAGTCATTTAGATTCAAGGGACGCTCTCCTTAGGGGAAGTTATATTTAATTAATACCATGGATCTGATCACTCCTCAACCATGGTCAATTATCAAATTCCCATAAAAAAACTCGTTTGTATTATTAAGCACGCGTTACTATGTATATGTCTGATTGGTTTTTCGACATTACAAGGCAGATACCTCCATAGCAATTGCTCAATTGACATACCATTTTATATATTGTCTCATATGCCAAAGAACCTCTGCAAATACAGAGGTTCTACTGATTTCGTGTATGTGTAGATTACATAGTATTTTGCCGATAATATATTTAGTCTATGATAGCCGGGATAACGCACTCTTTAATCAGTGTCCACCGATCACGAGGATCAACGATAAATTCTGATGCTATGGCTACAACCAGGTCTTTTTCCGGAATGCAGCAAATGACATTGCCGCCATCACCTAGTGCCGAGAATGCAGAAACTCCGTCCTCATCGCGTAACCACCATAGATAACCGTAATGATTGGCGTTCATCTCTGTTGATTGGTGAATCCATGGTTCCGATATAATCGGTTGATTATCCCATGTGCCGCGGTTGAGATAAAGATAGCCAAAACGTGCCATATCACGAGGTGTTAACGTAATCCCCCACCCTCCTGTGGAGATACCGTCCTGGTCTTTCACCCACCCTCTCACATTCTTCCCGAATAAATCCTCAAACCCAAATGATTTCATATCATAATCTGGGATTTCTTTCATGCCGATCGGTTTAAATAAGCGTTCGCCCGCAAACTCACGGGCACTTTTTCCTGTGCTACGAGTGATGATGGCTGAAAGCAGGTGCGCCCCTGCGGTGGAATATTTAAAAGCTCCAATACTTCCTCTTTGACCCAGCATATCCAGCGTATACTTTACCCAGTCGGGTTGCATACACATCTTGTCCAGCGGTTCTTGCCAGTCCTCAAATGGATAAGGAGCCGTCATCGTGAGAAGATGGCGTATGGTGATTTCTTGTTTTTGCCTATCAGCAGCATCGGAAATATATTCAGGGAAAAAATCCAGCACCTTTTGATCCACATTTTTAATATATTCTGCATCTATGGCAATACCAATGAGGGCAGATATTACACTTTTCGTTACAGATGCCACATGGTGCGTATCATCCGGGCCATAGCCATTATAATATCTTTCATAAGCAATAGACCCATTTCTCACAACAACAATACCGTTTATATTGCTGTACTCGGATTTTATCATAGGTTCAAGCTCTGAAAGCTTTTCAGAATCCATTCTCAAGGTTGCCGGGTCTACGGTCTACCATTCTGTAGTTGGCCAGTAGTTTCTTTTCATTATAGATACCTCTCTAAAAGACGTTTTTTGTTTTGTTTAGCGAGCGTTAATGATAATGTCACGTCGTGCTACTATTTTTTCTTTACAGGAAAATATACCTCGGTAACCATATCCTCAGGAACGGTGGCTTGATTGGGGTCGGTTACATATACTTCATATGGTGATTTCACCAATTCATAGCCTTCATTTTCTACCCATTCTCTCAGCTTGGCATATACCGATGTCAATTCTGAATATGAACCCTTTACAACAGATCTCGCACAAAGGCCTCCAGGCAAATCTCTCGTTCCCTTTACAGTCTCCTCTATCGGGATGGCAAACTCTGTATCATTGCCGGCAGGATTGTATTCAGGGCTGTGATAAATCGTCATTGGCGTACCAAGCAAGGTGAGTTTTTCAGTAGCAATCTTTTCATATAGCCTGCTAAAATACTTTCCATATCCTAGAGCATAGTCATCAATACTCATCATCTGACGCATATAAAGGATATTCATTGGCCGGGTTTCAATAAGTTGCACTTCTATATTGTCAAGGTATGACATCATTGGTATGCCCTTCTCTAAATTTAAAATATCATTACTCATTTGTTTTAGGGTATATTCAAAAGTGTTTAGCTGTTCCTGTATTTCTCTTCGCTTACGATTAAGGGCAGAACAAAGATTCTCTTCTGACTGATCCTCTTCCAATTCCAGAATGGCTTTGATTTCTTCCAAAGAAAAATGATAGGATTTCAAACGGTTGATAAAGAGCATCTTTTTTAGTTGTTTGATGGAATAATACCTATAACCGTTTTCAGGATTGATCTCATCAGGATGAATCAATCCAATTTCATCATAATATCGAAGCGTTTTTGTAGACACTTCGCATATCTTTGAGAATTCTCCAATCGATAGCAAGAGGTCACCTCCATTCTTCATATTTTAATACAGACAAAATGCTTTAAATATCGATACTTTGTTCAATTTCACTGTACATCTTACCCTAAGGGCAAAGTCAACAGCAAAAACATTAGTGCTTCTATAGTTAGGCAATCAAGAAAGCAGGCTTGTGCCTGATTTTCTGGTATATATCCACCGCCTACTGCAATGAATTACACCGGAATAATAGTCATCTCCACAAACACAGAGCAAGCTCCTATAATGGTGCACGTTCCTTGTGTGCTCAAACGCAATATTCCATGCGGAAGGTTGAGCAGCACAGTATTCAACCCGCCACCCTGTACAAGCGTTACCACGAAAACAATTCAACTGAGTGTACAAAGGGTATGCAAGTCCGTCATGCTTTTATGATTGCTCACAGAAACTCTCACTGTAACTGGCAAAAGGGAGCTCCGCAGTATACAGCGTATGAGCTCCCTTTTATAAACTGTCAACCATATTAAAAGAGTAGCGCTGAACTGACTAGACTATACAGATGTACCTTTTCCTAAAAAGATTTAAATGAGATCCCCGGGAGCTTCTGTGCTTCGGGAGAATCCAGAAACGATGCGTTTATCTTTTGTTTGAATCATGCTGGGCAGATCGGTACGGAATGTCAATTCATAAATCTCATTTTTTTGTAAAACTAGAGAATGCAGAAAACCCGAAAATTATACTAGAAACGACAATAAAATAATTATTTTCAAGAATATATGGATAGATTGACTTATTATTTACAAATAAAACCGCGTAGATACGCGGTTCCAATGTGTATATGTTGTTTCCCTTTATCATCTGAACAATATTAATTTCACCAATTCCATCTTGTATCCATATCTCTATTTCACTTTACGGTATTCCCCATTGCAATAGAAACTCTATTCCAAGTGTTAATTTGACCAATAATAATGATTAGCTCAAAATATTGTTCTTCGCTAAAGAATGTACGAACATGTTGATATAAAGAATCTGGAACACCATGGTTTGAGATAAGAGTGATGTGTTCAGTTAGTTCTAAAGCAGCTTTCTCTTCATCTGTATAGAAATCACACTCTTCCCAAGCATTCAAACAGTAAAGTCTTTGTTCGGTTTCTCCTAATTTTCTTGCTTCCGCAGTGTGCATATTGAGACAAAATGCACACTTATTGATTTGAGATGCGCGTATTTTAATCAGCTCTCTAATCGTCTTGCTAATCGACGATATGATCAATCCAGAATAATGCATTTTTTTAGAATGTCAATTCTTTAGTAATGCGCTTCAAGTGGTTTCGCTATTGACAATCAATCACGCTTCCTTCTAAGATTGAACACATGAATTCCAAGGTATTTCAGAAACATACCTTTCCAAAATTTTCGGTAAGCTATCGAAAGCAGGCATCGTACATTCAGTACCTGGAGTTAAAGGTGGATATCGCTTAGCAAAATCTCCTAAAGATATTTCATTTTGGGATGTCATAGAGGCAGTCGAAGAAAATAAACCCATCTTTCAATGCAAAAATATTCTCAGTAAGGGATATTTAGCTCAAGAATCGGAAAAATCATGCTGCCAATCTCCTAACCCCCACTGTACAATTAATTTGGTTATGTTAGATGCAGAAGAAAAAATGCGAAAAGAATTACGTGCTAAAACACTTGATTGGTTAGACAAAGAGCTCGATAGAACATTGCCTCCTAAGCGTAGGGAGGATACCCGAGCTTTCTTTGAGAAGAAAGAATAAGTAACTTGATTAAAATAAGTACCGTTATAAAACCAAATAGGTGATGCTACTTTTTGATGTACGTGACCTTATGCAGTTAAAGTAACTTTTTAACACAATGCTATAGTCTAAAACTTCGTACGGCGGCAATGGATATAAATTCTTGTCCTTTTCGGCTTAATACAAAAAAACCGCGTATCTACGCGGTCCCTAAGTGTATATGTTATTGTCCTCTGACACCTATCTTCTTTTTCTTGGGTATGACGCTACCAGTATATCCCAACTTATAAAGAAAAAATACCCATTCGTTTGGTGTCTTTGAGCTACTACCGGACTAATCTTCTAGTTCAATTTCGATACGTGCAAGGACACCAGCCGGATTATCTCCGCTTCTGTTTGCATTTGACGGAAAGTTAAAAGCGGCGATCACAATATCATTTGTACCTCTCCGAAGGAAACGCCTAATATTAAACGTTCTTCCAGGATTAAAGAATGAAACATTGCCCTGCGGATTGTCGATAACTACCGACCGTCCATTTATTAAAACGATGGCAAAGTTATCAACGGACAGGAATAAGCTAGCTCTCTCAATATCGTCTCTAATCGTAAATCTTCTGGCGACTACAGCAGCAGGACCGTTAGGGTCATTTCTTCCCCAAACGTACGATTCACCAGATTGCGGCGCAACCCATGCCGGATTTCGCTCGATTTCAAGTGCGTTTACCCAATTTCGATCCGTACTTATTCTCCTAATTCTTTGATTAATAACAACCGGTTTTTGTGCATTCAATGATCTTTGTGCGGCAAGCATCATTCTCATTGCCTTTGCAACGCTACTCGCCCGGATTCCGTTAAGTCTTCTAGGTGCTTGTAGTTGTTTGACTGTATTATTTGCCTTTCGTATGACAGATCTTTTGTGCATTTCATGCTTCCTCCTTTTTATTAACGAATCTTTACATATATATGAGTCCATGGATTTAATGGATATGGACAAATGAATAGTCAAATCGCTCAATTTCCGCAAATGAAAATAGACCCCCGTAAAAACGGAGATCTGTCTCACATTTTGCTTGGTGACCATAGAATCAAACCTGCTGCATAAATACACGCAAACACAGGCACTTAATTCCCTACGTTAAACTGCCCGTTAGTTCAATAAAAAAGAACACTCTCTAGCCTTCGCTTGGGCTATGTTCCTCCACATTATATTACCAATCATAGGATGTCAGTCTTTTACATTCGAAAGCTAAGCAAAGGCCTGCTCAAGATCTTTTTAATGCAAATCCGATTTTTGTAAATGTTTAAACTCATACATAATGAATCTCTTACAATTTCATCGCATTAAAAATGTCGACTGGTTTTTTAAAAAAACAATCGGCAAAACAAGAAAAAAATTTATCTATGTTCTGACACGCACTTCTACCTGTTAAAAATTCACACTCTCAGCTTTACTCGCCTGTCTTGCGTGTAATTTTTTCATTGCAAATCTTGCTATAGGCTGTACAATCAACAATTCAATCCATAATGCTATACCAAAGTTTCTAGGCCAAATATGAAGGAAATTTTCAAACGGTTCTAAGCTTATTTGTTTCGTACCGACCCAAGTTCCTATAATTGATAGCCAAAGAGATAACACCGTTACATTTAATACAGTATTTAATAATACTCTGGCATTAAATCCATCTGTCTGTCCCACGAATTTTGGCATCAGCTTAGCAACGAGCGGTCCCGCAATCAACCTTACTGATAAAATTACGATTATCCACATAAGCGGAATAATTTTTAAACTATCTAAGTAAACTTCTTTACTGAAGCCACGTTCCAATCCCATAATAATAGGCGAGATAGTGTTTACTGAAATGATAGAAATAGGCAGTCTTGTTTCTACGTACATATTGTTTGTCATCTCCATTATCATCCCTTCTCTTAAACACCATACAGTCTCCACAATTCATTTAAATTTATAATAAAACCTCCCATTAAACCTATTAAATCTAGGTTTAATGGGAGGTTTTATTCTGTTTGCATTAAGAAAGCCAAAGAGAGAGTTGACTGACTTCTTTCCCTCTGAATATACCCTCGATTACTTTAAAGTGCTTATGTCACTTTAAAGTGCGTACTTCCTATGTATGGTTAGTTAATGCAAAATAATGTTGTACAAAAAATAGTACAGAAGGAGCTGAAACACTATGAATATTGAATCTACAACAACACGTAAAGTCGCCTTAGTCGTGGGTGCAAATGGTGTTATCGGTCGCAACCTCATCGATCACCTCATCACTCTCCCTGATTGGGACGTGATCGGCGTATCGCGTCGCGGTGGAGAATCTAGCAACCATGTTCGATATGTGGCTGCGGATCTACTCAATATAGACGAGCTTCGCGAGAAGTTAAGCGATTTAACTGATGTAACACACATTTTTTATGCTGCTTACCAAGACCGTCCAACTTGGGCTGAACTTGTTCCACCGAATCTCGCCATGTTAGTGAACATCGTAGAAGTGATCGAACCAATCGCGTCGGGCTTGAAACATGTCAGTCTGATGCAGGGATACAAGGTATACGGTGCACATCTCGGCCCATTCAAAACTCCTGCTCGTGAGACTGACGCTAACCACATGCCTCCTGAGTTCAATATTGATCAGCAAGATTTCTTAGAACAACGGCAAAAAGGTAAGGCTTGGACTTGGTCGGCACTCCGTCCTTCTGTAGTCTGCGGCTTCTCGCTCGGAAATCCGATGAACCTCGCAATGGTCATAGCGATTTACGCTTCAATTTCGAAGGAACTTGGAATACCTTTGCGGTTTCCAGGTAAGTCGGGAGCTTACAACAGCCTCTTGGAGATGACAGACGCTGGGCTTCTCGCAAAAGCAACAGTATGGGCGGCGACCGACGAGCGCTGTGCGAATCAGGCATTCAACATTACGAATGGCGATCTGTTTCGTTGGAATGAGTTATGGCCGAAGATCGCTCAATACTTTGGCATGGAAACAGCGCCTCCGCTGCAGATGTCTCTGGACGTTGTCATGGCGGACAAGGAGCAGCTTTGGAACAATATGGTTGAGAAGCATGGTCTTGCTCGGAATTCCTATAAAGACGTATCCTCTTGGCTATTCGGCGATTTCGTGTTTGCATGGGATTACGATTTTTTCGCCGACGGAACTAAAGCTCGTCGTTTAGGCTTTCACGAATTCGTCGATACCGAAGCAATGTTTATGGACATCTTCAATGACTTCCGCAAGCGTAAAGTCATCCCGTAAACTATCGTATAAAATAAGAAAGCCGACCTTGTATATTGGGTCGGTTTCTTAACTGTTATTTACGTCTTTAAGCATTGGATTAGCCAGAACGCTAGCCTTTCCCTTGTACTTTCTCTCTATATGCGAATCCCCCCAACGGCACATCAGATGTAGGAGTTCCTTTAGACTCCAGCCGTAGTCTGTCAACTCATACTCAACTCTCGGTGGTACCTGATTATAGGAAATACGTAAGATGACGCCCTCTTCTTCAAGCTCCCGAAGGTGCTGCGTTAACATCTTTTGTGTAATTGCGGGAATCAAGCTCATAAATTCATTATTACGTTTCTTACCGAATGTCAGATGAAAGAGAATAACAGGTTTCCATTTCCCACCAATTACCTCTAAAGTTGCCTCTACTGCAGTGTTGTAAGTTCTTTCAGTCTTTTTCACACAACTTGCCCCTTTTCGAATATTTCGACACAGGTTATTGGTAACTCCTGATGAATTGGAGCCATTAAATAGCCCTATTAAACATTATAACTACAACCAAAATATTACGCTATCCTGCCCGTTACTTCAACAAAAGAAGAAGGAGCTGCTTCAAAGCAAACTCCTACATTATCGTTTCCCGTTAGTTTAACATCACCGTTAAAATTACAGGTCAAGAATGACGTCTCCAACATGTTAGATATTCATCAAAATGCTTCTCAACCAATTTAACAGCAACTTCAAAAGGTACTGCGGAATTTACTTCGATAACTTTTAGACCGAGCTGGTTTGCTTCTTCTCTTATTTGAGCGTCAATTAGCATATCTCGTTTATGCATGTTCTCCAGTGCTACGTTTTCTATATCAATTGTCTTAAATTCTCCTGACAATTTTCTGCGTTTCTTTGCAGAAGTCATCTTAAAGTGTTCATCCGACACAAACCAAATCGCTTGGTTTGAATTGCCTAAAAAAGGAGCTACCAGATTCGGCGTAAGTCCAAATCCTTCTGCTAAAATTGGATTATCGACATTCATTGCAGATAAATCACGGACCACCATAGGAAATCGACCACGAAATGACGCATTTGACCTATGAACTAATTCGTCTGGCGTGATATACACCCAATTGTCTTCCATAGTCGAAGAAAGGATTTCTTCTGCACCAACTGAATGAGCGGAAATCTCTTCATGATGCCTATTTTCATTACTATCATAATCATAGTATGATAGGTTGTATTTTTGAACGATGTACCTTGCTATCGTGCTTTTCCCTGAGTCGGGGGAACCGCCAATCCAAAGAATTAGATTATTAAATTCCAATGTGACGCACTCCTTCTCCATCGGGTAGCACGAATCAATGCCACCACTATATGTATTTACTTATACATAGACTACCGAATGTTTGTTCTCCTGTAAAGTATAGGCTGCAGGTTCTTATTATCGTAAACTGCCTGTACTTCAATGCGAAAGGGAACAGTTGCCTGTAGCGGTCTACTCCCTGGTTGTTTGAACTATCGTTACCCATTATTTGAATCGTCTTTCTGACTCAGGATTATCTTTTCTAAATTTTCATTTACTCCTTCTCCAGAGTATGAGATTAAAGGAGACACTTCAATTTGTCGGTTTTGTTCTAGTTCTAATATACTGGCGCCACTATTCTCTATCCATTTCTTATGGAGATTAAAAATTTGGTTTCTTGCAGTAAAAGGACTGTCCTGTCCTTCTCTATTTTTTACTGGAGCTTCCCGTTCAACCATTAAAACTGTAACTTTTTCTGCCAAACGGAAGTAGTCAAAAATGAATCTTTCCAACTTGTATGCATTTGGTTCACTGGGGGTTACAACATAGCCCTTAGAATCGATATAAGGTATTTTTTTCAGAGCAATGTGGTACGGGGTATTATGATGGGCAAAACTTTCAACGAAATCATATCTAAACATATGTATGGAAATGTTGGCGAGATTTAATAACAAATTGCCTTGAATATCCCGTTCTTCTAATATTGATTCTGGTATTTCATTATATTCTAATACGGATGGACGTCCGTTACTCAAGCACAAGACCCCAACCTTTTCATCTGGGTCACACTTTTCAGTTACTTTTACAGCTATTGGTTGATTGCAACAAGCAGAATACCCTATAAACAAAGGGTCTGCTATTTTAATAATGGTATTATCAACGCTATAATAAAACAACCAAGTTATCCCCCTGCGTTTTATATCCGCAAGAGCGCCTGATTGATAAAGAGAAGAAAAACATTCGCCATTCCCACTAGGCACTAAGTTTATTTGTGAAGGTGAAGAAAGGAGTAGTTTTCCTTCTGGATTTACTGCGGACATAGTTTTTTGTTGAAAGTTTATATTTAATAAGTAATTGTTTGGCCAGCAGTAGATTATCATTCATTGAGCGCATTCCGCATCCCCCTTTATTTCTGCTAATCCGCTCCTTCTATTGCTACTTGAGCAGCTTATTCTTCAGCTCCTCGGCCGTGTCCGACTTCCAATAGCTTATTCTTAATTTCTTCTCCTGAACCAATTGTCCAACCTGTTTAAAAAGGACTGCTCTCTTCGGTGCTGACCAATGGGTAAAAGACTGCAAATCACTGGACACATTCCAAATAGAGGTTGCATTTTCCTTTTGGGACCATTTTTTCATAAGAATCGATTCAACGTCCTCATAACCTATCCGATACAAAATACCAACATACGTCGCGCCAATTCCATCATCCAGAATCGCTCTTTTCAGAAAATACGATTGAACCTTTTGGCAGCAAACTTCATTATTTAGCGGGAGCAGATCACCCAGCACATCATCAAATTCTCCAGTTACTTTTCCAACATAATAGCTCGTTTTAATAAGACCGCTTAGCTTTTTCTTCTCCGGTTCAGCTGCCAAAAGTTCTATCCAGCGCACATCCAAATCCTCAAACAGCAGCGGTGTAAGTGAAAAATATGTATCATTCCTAAGCATATGACCCCAGCCAAACATAAATGTATGCCGGTTTTGCTTAGTATCAAACTTCACCGTACCTAGCACGTTCATAATAAGACGCTGCGCCACCGGATCTTTGTAATACTTTGAAAACACCTCGAAAACATCGCCAGCAGGCTTGGTTAGAAGCGCAGAAGCGAAGACAGGAGACAGCCAGGCTCCCCCATATTGTTCATATAGCTTGCAAGCCAGCGCTTGCAACCTAATATCTCCATCCATCAAAACAGAGCCAACCAAAATCATAGGAAAGGCTTGCTCTAAAGTCACACCTTTCAACGTTTCGCTTATATTAAAGAAAGAAGTATCTCTGTGGGTTAACTTTAGTACCTCGCTGTCGCGCTTAAATGATGAAACCTTCTGGATATGCTCTGCTGCAAGCTCATACACCTCGCACATCTTCTCACTCGCTTTGCCCGGCATCATGCCAAGTAAGGCAAGCAGTGTTTCATGCTCTTCCCAGCTGATCGTGCTGCCAGGCTTCTTCTCCAGAAACGTCTGCAAAAAAGCTAGCAATCGATCAGCAAGCAGATCCGACACTGTATTCGAGAATGTGTGGTTTAATATTTTTTCGCATTTTTGAGGCGACTTTAATAGCTTTTTCCAATAAGCTGCAGCCGGTTCATAATCAATCTTAGCCAGTGCCCTCTGGGCGGCAAGCTTACTCTTCCCGCGCTCTGTACTAGCCAGATGCAACAGCTCAGGCGCCTCGTTAGCTCCGAGCTCCGAGATAGCCTTCTCTCTGCTACTCCCTTTGGGCGGCAATGCATCGAGAACTGGCTGATTATAATCTGTCATTACTGCGTTCCTCCTCATCCTGACTATTTCTATTATAGTAGCATGACAAATTTTGCGGATATATAGTTCTGACTTCCATACGGTGGCCTTGATGCCACTTAATGGCTGTTGTGTTGTCCAGCTTCTCTGCCAAGCGCTCATACATAAAGGTGATCCCCCTTCAGCCGTTAGTTCAACAAAAACCTACTCTTAAATCCACTCTTTTCCATGGTCACGAATGAATTTAATATCATTTTGATAATGTTCAAGATGCCCTTCATCTATCATCTTTTGAAAAGCAATGTCTCCTTCACTGGCTTTTCTTGTAATTGTTTTACATAACCCTTCTAATCGTAGCAATACCATTTCCAAATAATCTTCTTCTATTCCCTCACCGTAAGATTCAAAAAACAATCTAACTCGTTGTTTTATTCGGTTAGCATGCTGTAATGAATTATAATGAACTTTCTCACCTGTTTCAGAAAAATAAAATCTACTTAAGGGGATGCAAGTATAAAGAGTATAAGCTATATCCCAAAGTCTTGGACCAGGTCCAGCGACATCAAAATCAATAATCCCTATTGGTCTTTCATGATTAAAAATAACGTTGTATATTGCAAAATCATTATGGCATAGTACCTCAAATTGTTGGGGGGTGTTATCTATCGATTGCCAGCTATCATCCAATAAAAAATCACTCATAGAATCATGATAAAGACGGAGCATTTTCGCTATATCGATTAAAACATTATCAGACCACATGTATTCTTTTAAAGGATAGTTACCAGCTTCTCCTTCAATAAATGATAACATCTCTCTTCCTTTTTCATCGATACCTAAAAACTTTGGTGCATAACTGAAACCTTTGTTCTCCAAATGCTTTAATAGCTTATGAATTTTTGGACTATCTGGCTTTAATTCTCGTCGCACAGTATCTCCCGAACGATAAACGTTAGAGACATTCCCTCCTGTTAGCATTTCTTCGTTTTCATGCTTTGACATCTAAATATTCCTCCCTATCTTACTCTTATTCTACGAATGCGTAATAAATTATTTTGGTGGCTATTTCTCTCATTTTATACTTTACTCTACCGAAAAAATATATCAATCAATCTATATTCCAATTCATGCTGCTCATAATGAACTGCCCCTCAATTGTTATACACCACTAACATTAGCAGACATGGTATGAAGGCGTGAAATTCATTGTGAAATCATTAGGAGCAAATCATGAAGTTGTCACAATAGTCAGCAATCAATTGCCAGGCGGTTGAGAAAAACGGCAGCCATTGTAACTGGCTGCCGTCTCTTATTGTCAACTTATTTAATTTCCATTACCGCAAAGTAATTTTCTTCATTATCTGCAAAGTTAAACACTCTTCCGGAAGGCATATTTACAATTTCTCCTACTTTGATATTTTTATTGGAGAAGTCGCTATATAATTCATCGAGATTCTCCGAAAAAAACATTAAAGAAGGTGTACCAAGATTTAATCCAGGGGACATTTTAGCAACGAATTCCTTATTGTGCAGAATGATGCTTGTTTCTGCGCCCTCTATTGGAGCAATTTCAATCCATCTCATTCCCTGACCGTTATTTTCTTCAGAAATTACGCTAAAACCTGCTTTTTCTGTCCAAAAATCCACTGCCTCATCTTGGTTATTTACATACAACATAATTTGACCAACTTTACTAATCATAAACTTTTCAACTCCCTTTTATAAGTAAATACCAAACCCAATACTCTTATCCTTTCCATCATTAAACAAAAACACTTGGATCATACCAATTAGTTAATCAAGACGAGATTGGCTGGTGGTGACTTGTCTAGGCTAACATATTTCCATGATATAATTATGAAAACTTATATTCACAAGTAAAGAAGAAAATTCAGCCGGGAGCGTGATGAAATGCTCAGAGGAAACAATGCGATACGATCTTAAGAGCGCAAGAGAGTTTGCTATTCGCGTGTGTGTTGCTGCTGGTGCGAGTAAAGCGATGGCACTCTCTCTTGCTGAAGCAACTGTCGCTGCGGAATGTTCCGGTCGTAGTTCGGTTGGATTTGCTCATCTTCCCGACTATCTAGAAGGCTTATCGTGTGGGCGCATTACTGGCACAGAAGAGCCTTCGATCTTCTTTCCAGCCCCTACACTCATTCATGTCGATGCAAAAGGTGGTATCGCCCAACTTGGTTTTGATCGTGCATTCGAGGAATTGCATACACGGGCAAGTGCTTATGGTGTAACCGTATTTGCTTTAAAGAACAGCTATACGGCTGGAGAATTGGGCTATTACGTAAGACGTCTCGCCCGTAAGGGATTGGTAGCAATGGCTGCGACCAATGGATCTGCCTTAATGGCCGCGGGCCAAAGTAGCGAGGCTGTTTATGGCACCAATCCTCTGGCATTCGCTGCTCCTGTCGACAACAGGCCCCCCTTGGTTATCGATCAGGCGTCTAGCGCCACGGCGTTTGTTAACATACGGCAGGCGGCAGAACGGGGGGAGATGATCCCAGAAGGCTGGGCCATCGACGGGAAGGGACAAAACACCATTGATTCGTGTGAAGCGATCAAGGGGGCTTTACTTGCTTTCGGGGGTGCGCGCGGTGCCAATATCGCACTCATGGTTGAAATTCTCGCCGCAGGTACGACAGGCGCTAACTGGTCACTTGATGCGCCATCCTTCGAGGAAGGGAGTCACTCACCTGGTGTAGGCCTGTTCATGGTTGCCCTAAACCCCGAACTGCTCGCTCCAGGTTTTTCGGCTCGAATGGCGGCTCAAATCGAACGATTGTCCTCCAAAGGTATTCATGTCCCTGGGAACAGCTACGTTGAGGATGAAATAGATCTTCCGACTTCACTTGTTGCGACCCTTGAGGAATACTGTCAGTATTAAATTTTCAAGCATAAATTGAGGCAACAAATACGTTAGACTCATTTCTTTACTTTTGAAATAGTCATCCCATCACCGATTGGAATAAGAAGGGATTCTAATTGAGGATGATTGGCCACAGTTTCATTGAATTTCTTCATTAATTCAGTATATCGTTTAGGTTTAGCCCCCTGGTCTGCTACACTACCGCCAGCAAGTACGTTATCAGTAACTATTAAAGCACCCGAATCCGCAAGTCTAATGCAATATCTCAGGTAATTTTCATAGTTTTCTTTATCAGCATCGATAAAGAAAAAATCAAATCGTTTATTATCCTCAACTAGTTTTTCGAGGCTTTGCAAAGCTTCCCCTGTAATATATGATACTTGATCGCCAAAGCCTACTTTAGATAGATTGCTGTATGCTAACTTTGCGTATCTCTCCTCTAATTCAAGGGAAGTTAATTTTCCTTCTCTACCGAATCCTCTGGCAAGGCAAATTCCGCTATAACCTCCAAGAGCACCTATTTCAAGAACATTTTTAGCCCCTGAAATTGATATAAGCATGGTTAGAAGTTTTCCAGAGGAAGGAGATACCGAAATGGAGGGCATTCCGTTTTCTTCAATGGACGAAATGACTTCCTCCAAAAGAGCATTTTGATTATGAAACACGGAATCGATATAAGCGTTAATTTGTTTCATTTAATCTAATTCCTCCTCATCATTATCTAAAGACTTTTTACTATCCAACACCGAAATTTCTTTATCTTCATTATTACTCGGTATATCCATTACTTCATTCTCATGGATTTCAAATAATTGAATAAATTCGTTAATTACCATATCAATGGCTTTTAATTCACCGACTAAAATTGGATGAATAGATTGAAACTCTGGTTTATCTAACTGTTGCTTAATGGTTGAACGCTTAAGATTCATCCTCTCTAAAAAAGCAATTGCTCTACCCCGGCGAAAGGTTTTTGCTCCACGTTCTTGTGAACCATCTCTTCCTTTGTGACGCTCACCACGATGATGTCCCTCTTTCTTAAGGTCCTTAAATTTTTCATTTCTCATTATAAATCACCCTTCCTTGTATGCAATTGTATACATATCAACTTAGTATTGATTGTATACATATGTATACGAATTGTCAATTTCAATTCAAATGCGCTTGCAAGAAGCAACATCGTCAACCCTCCGAATATTCAGTTTGAAGTAAAAAAAAGCGCCGACACATTTGTCAGCGCTTATTCTTATCCATCTTTATTCTTTTCATTATAGATACCATACCTCTATTAAAGACTTTAGATTAATCTATTCGTATTCCTATGTTACCCAGTTGATCTCCCTGTTTCATTCGATGTAAGGCCTGAATTGTATCTTGTAAAGGATATACCTTATCAATGATTGGATGAAGCGAGTGACGTTCCATAAATTGAAGCATCTCAGTGAACTCTTCACTGCTACCCATTGATGTACCAATGATATTGATTTGGGGAAAGAATATGTCTCTGATTGGAATCTCTATTTGGTCTCCCGAGCTTGCTCCAAACATGACGATACGGCCATTTGGTTTAATGATATCAAAGTATTGTCGGAACGTTGCAGGGCCTATGCTATCTAGGATGAGGTCTACGGTGTCATCGCCTATACTATCCTTCCAATTGCTATGACTGTCAAATGCATATTCAGCTCCATATGAGAGTGCAGCTTGTCTTTTGGTTTCACTTCGTGAAGTTACACTGACTTTTGCACCAACCGCTAACGCCATAAGCATGGCATAAGTCGCTACTCCTCCCCCAATTCCAGGAATGAGGATATGTTCACCTTGCTGTAAGCGTCCTCTCGTGAACAATGCTCGATAGGCTGTTAGCGCAGATAAGGGCAATACGCCCGCTTCTTCCCATGACAGGTAAGCCGGCTTGCTGACGACATTAGTAGCTGGAACGGTAACATACTCGGCGAATGTTCCATCTGAAGGACCGCCTAGTATTGCTGGAACAGATGGAACTTCATGGGTCATCTCCCATCCGATACATGGATTAATAATTACATTGGCACCTATTGTAAGATTAAACACACCTTCACCGACTGCTTCAATCCTTCCTGCACCATCTGAACCTATAATCAAGGGAGACTCCCCTTCATTTCGATCTTCCATAATGAACAAGTCTCTATGGTTCAACCCTGCAGCTTTAAGCTTAACTTTCACTTCGCCATAGCCCGGTGCTCTTTCACTAATGTCTTCATACGTTAAGCCCTTCAAACCACTAATGTTTGCATGTACGATCGCTTTCATCTTATATCCTCCTAAGTTGTGTTCTGTGTATCTATTAAAAATTGTACATAGGGGATATTATTCAGTAAAATGAACAGAATCGAACGTGACAATCAGAAATTATCATACCAAGCAGGTGATATAGATATGGAAACTAAAGACTTGAAAATTTTTCAAGCTGTTGCTCGCGAGGGCAGTGTAACGAAGGCTGCGGAGGTCTTGAACTACGTGCAGTCCAATGTGACCAACCGTATTCAATACCTTGAGGCTCAGTTAAAGATACCACTTTTCTATCGATCTAATCGGGGGATGACGTTAACGCCTGCAGGCGAAAATTTGCTGATATATTCGGATAAAATACTGACTTTGATGGACGAGGCTGTGAAGTCCTCACAATTTTCGGAACATCCTGTCGGTCCTCTCCGGGTAGGTTCAATCGAGACAACAGCTGCCATTCATCTGACACCACTTTTGATCGACTATCACTCGCGTTACCCTGATGTTGATCTATCACTAATAACAGGTGAAACACATACTCTCTTACAAAAGGTACTGAAATATGAACTTGATGGAGCTTTTGTTTATGGACTAATTGAAGAGCCAAATATTGAAAGTATTCCAGCTTTTGAAGATGAATTGGTGCTGATCTCGGAACCGGAGAAGAGCGATATACGCCAATTACTTACGAAGCCAATGTTGTTTTTTGATGTTGGATGCACACATCGCACAAAAGCTGAACGCTTCCTACATGAAAATGGATTTACTTCTTATCAGATTATGGAGTTTGGAACGTTGGAAGTGATTCTAAGTGGGGTATCTTCAGGTCTTGGCGTGTCTTTGCTTCCAAAATCATCGATTGTTAAGGCGGAAGAGTTGGGAACGATCGCTTCCCATCGCCTGCCAGAAGGGTACCGGAATTTAGAGATATGTTTTGTACATAGACAGGATTCGATCTACTCGAGTGCATTATTAAAACTAGTACAATTAATTAATTAATTTAATCGAGTCTTCCTCATTATAATTCTATACAACGGGAAGAACTTCAGTGTCTAACAAGAACAAGCTGGATCCGTGTTTGGAACCAGCTTGTTTCCTATCTAATCATGATCCCAGCCCATTTTTACGAAGAAACGCAGATGTCCAACATTTTTATTTTATAGAATTCTATTTTTCAAAAATGTATCTCGGGTCAAGTTCAAAAAGGCTTCGATCGCAGGTGAGATCCACTTCTCTTCATGCCAAAACATTTGGGTTGCAAACGATGTGGCGGTCAAATCCCATGGCAACGGAACCAGTTCTCCCCGATTCACTTCTGCGGTCACGGCCATTTCAGGCAATATGGCGATGCCCATTCCTATTTTCGCACATTGTTTAATCGCCTCAGCGCTGTTAAACTCCAATTCGGTAATGCCTCCCATGCCCTTCTGTGAAAGACTTCGTTCAAAAAACGTGCGATAGGAGCATCCCTTCTCCGTCAGCAAAAAGGTCTCACCATTAAAATCTTCAATGGTCAACGCAGTTCGTACAGCCAAAGGATGATCGGGCGCTGCCAATACATAAAAGGGTTCATCCAGCATTTTCTCTCCGCAGAATCCGGTCTCACCCTTGTTCTCATCCAGCATAAAAATAATGTCCGCGTCCCCTTCACGTAAGCTCTGTTTGAGGTTCGGATTAGCCAGCGGTCGAAACATCAGCCGAATCCCTGGATAACGCAAGCGAAACCGGCGCAGTACAGCCGGCAGTCGGTACGTACACAACGTTTCATCTGCACTTATGATCACCGTACCCGTCATCTCGCCAGATTGCTTGACGGCATGCTGTGCTTCTTCAAGCTCACTCAATATGTTGTCTACATAGCGCAGAAAACTTCTCCCCGCATCGGTCAGGATCACTTTTTTACCCAATCTGTCCACCAGCTTGACACCCAGTTCTTCCTCCAATGACTTCATCTGCATCGTAACCGTTGAGGGGACATAGTTTTGCACTTCTGCAGCGCGGCTAAAGTTGAGTGTGGAAGCAAGCGTATGAAAGGTCTTTAGTTGGCGCAATTCCATAGTACATCCCACCCCTTAATTCAAAAAAAATGAACGTTCTATTCGGAAACGTTTCTTTGACTTAACAATAGCATCATCGTAGAGTGATGACAAGAAAAGCAATTCATCTTTAACTATGAAAAGGAGATTTTCACATGAGAGATTATGAAATTTATGAACTAGGGGACGTTCTGCTGCAATCCGGTGACACCCTGCCACATGCCGTTCTCGCCTACAAAACCTACGGAACGCTAAATACAGAAAAAAACAATGTCATCCTTTATCCTACCTGGTTTGCAGGCCAGCATACCGATAATGAATGGTTAATTGGACCTGGTAAGGCACTGGACCCGGAAAAGTATTTTATCATCATCCCTAATATGTTGGGCAATGGATTATCCTCCTCGCCAAGCAATACGCCCCCGCCCTATCATCAAGCTAATTTTCCGCAGGTTTCGATTCATGATAATGTTCGGCTGCAGCATCAACTGGTTACCCAGAAGTTTGGCATTACGAAAATCGCCCTCGTCGTAGGCTGGTCACTCGGAGCCGTGCAGACCTTTCAGTGGGGAGCAAGCTATCCGGATATGGTTGAACGAATCGCTCCATTCGGAGGGACTGCCAAGACCCGGCCACATGCAAAGGTTGTATTTGAAGGAATGATCGCTGCCCTTCAGGCTGATTCTGCCTGGAAAAATGGCTTTTATACGCAGCAGCCCAAAGCAGGATTGGCAGCCATGGGTCGGGTCTATGCGGCTTGGGGCTTCTCCCAGGCTTATTATCTGGAGCAGCTCTATCAGCAAGAGGGCTACCACACACTGGAGGAATATCTCGTGGATTACTGGGATCAAGTGTTTTTGACCTTTGACGCCAATGACCTGATCACCATGCTGCGTACCGGAATCACCGGCGACATTAGCGCAAATCCGGTGTATGACGGCGATTTTGAACTTGTATTAAGCAGGATTACAGCACGGGCACTGGTCATGCCGGGAAGCACGGACCTTTTCTTTCCTCCCCAGGATAACAAATATGAGGCACAACATATGCCTGATGCGCTCTTCCTCCCGATTGAATCGAAATGGGGGCATTGCGCAGGCATCGGACAGCATGAACCAGATTCCGTATTTATAGATAGAAACCTGAAAATGTTCTTGCTTGAATAAAAACTTCGCGACTTGACTTTCCCCTGCACGGGAAACTGTATACTTCCATTATGTTATAGATTGGAGGTGATATTTTGTTTAAAATCAGTGAGTTTTCCAGACTAAGTAAGGTCTCCTTAAAAACATTGCGCTATTATGACCAGATTGGCATGTTAAAGCCGAGAAAGGTGGATCACGACACCGGCTACCGTTACTATTCAGCAGACCAGCTTCTTGAGCTCAACCGAATCTTTATTTATAAGGAATTGGGGTTCACATTACCACAAATTATACAGTTGCTCCGCGAAGATATTACATTGGAGCATATTCAAGGGATGTTTAAGCTGAAAAAAAGTGAAATCCAGCATATCATCGATATGGAACAAGCCAAGCTCTCCCGAATTGAGGAGCGTATGCAGCTTATAGATAGAGAGGGGCAAGTGGAAACAGGACAAGAAATCAGGATCAAAGCAGAAGGTGCTCAACCGTTTCTTTCTTTGAAAGCGCGCGGGAGAGAAGAAGACATTCCAGATCTCTTTCGTACATTTAATCAATTATTAACAAAGGAAACTCGCCAATTGGCTCAAAGTCCCCAGGTCGTTTTGTGGAAAGAAATAGACGAACAAGAGGATGAGTTTGAATTTGAAGTCGGTTATTTTTTAACCCGGGAGCTTCTAATATCTCAAGATACATTTCAACTACGGATTCTTCCTCCTGAGCCGATGATGGCCACAATGGCCTTTCGTTCAGATTCTACCTTTGCTTGTACAGCCTGTGTTGATTTAGCGAAATGGATTGAGAAAAATAACTATCAGATCAAGGAGAACGAACCTGGCAGGGAAATATATTTACCGTTATCAAAACAAGATGCACAATTAATGGAGATACAAATTCCAATAATAAATAGATAACGGGAGGAGGAGTGACTTGAATTGAAAAATAACCTGATCATCTATGTCCTGGCACTAGCTGTTTTTCTGATCGGAACCATTGAATACATTATTACAGGAGTCATTGAAATGATCGCCGTGGACTTGGGAGTAACTACTTCTGAAACTGGGTTATTGGTGACTGTATTTGCTCTCGCAGCGGCCATTGTCGCTCCAATTCTGATCGCCCTAACGATAAATGTGGATCGCAAGAAGCTGCTCCTGGTTACCCTTAGTGTGTTCATTGCCAGCAACGGACTGATGTTTATAAGCCCTTCTTATGAAACAGCACTATGGATACGAATTATTCAAGGGGTTAGCGGAGGAATCGCTACGGTGGTAGCCATGGCAGTAGCTACTCGACTGGTTGAAAAAGAAAGAAGAGGCCGTGCTATCGGCATTATTTTGATGGGACTCAGCAGCTCGCTCGTGCTGGGTGTTCCGATTGGCACATTTTTTAGCGAGATGTTTGGATGGAGAGTTTTGTTTATTTTGATCGGTTTATTAACCATTCTTCCATTGCTTATCATCTATAAAAAGGTTCCGGCAATCAAAGAAGAAGAAACGGTTACCCTCAGGATGCAGCTCTCCATTTTAAAAGATTCAAAAATTCTGACTGCACTGGCTATTACTTTATTTTATATCGGTGGCTACTCTACGCTATTTACTTATATTACGCCTTTTTTGCAAGCCACATCTCCTCTTTCCATAACCGAAATTAGTGGCATTCTATTCCTGGCGGGAATTTGCAGCTTCGTCGGATCAAAAATAGGTGGACAATTAGCAGATGCAAAGGGATCGAAATTTACAATTTGTCTCGGGCTCCTGTTACAAGGAGCAACTCTCCTTTTATTCGCTCTAGCCGGTGTCAATCTCTTTGTATTGATCTTGGTTTTAATGATCTTTATGTTAGCAACCTGGAGTATTTCACCTGCCCAGCAGCTATTTCTGGTTACTCTGGTACCTCGAAATCCGGACATTGCCCTAAGCGTAAATACTTCCTTCATCCAATTTGGTTTTGCGCTGGGATCTGGATTAGGCGGGCTTGTCATCAGCCGTACATCAGTCCTGAATTTGAATTGGGTAGGTTTGGCTGCTGTAATCATCGCTTTACTTCTTGCCATCTTGCTATTCAAAAAAATGAGCAGTGGAATTGGAACCCCTATTGTTACTAAAGATAAATGAAATGAAAAATATTATATAGCCCCAAATCTGCCCACATCCTTCCTTTATATTGAAGTGCTCGACTGAAAATCGGCATATTCAACAATAGAGGTAGGATGTTCTTTTATAATCTCGAGGATTTTTTTTGTCTAAATCACTGGCATAAAAATAGATGTCGAGAAAATCTCGACATCCTGAGAAGCTTAGGGAATAAGCCTCTGTTGAGAGACTCCTTTTTCTCTGTCTGAAAAACCTTGTTAAATCAAGGCTTGTGACTTATGAAATTGATTCAACTATAAATAAATTATTCACTCAGAACAATCTCCACATTTACATTGTCGACTCTTCTTCAAGAGCATCCCATGGTACCAAATACAGCTCCATTCCCTCATCTTCGACGAGTGCTAGATTATCGTTAGCATAGGCGTGCAGCAAGGTAAGCATACTGCCCGTAGGGAGCTCTTCGATTTCTCTCGTAAGCGTGACGCTCTTCTCTACTTGATCCTCAGGGTAATAATTCGAGATTTGAAGCAGCTTGGATTGCAGCTCGTCCAATTGATAGGTCATTTCAGTATATATGTGTCTGACTTCTTCACTCGATTCTCTTGCAGCTAATTCATTATATCCGTTCGCTAAAGCTTCCATTTCTTTGGCGACTTCAAATGCATTCTTGATGTTCATGTCGTTAACTCCTTTTCTATATTGATTGTTACAGTTAATAACTGTATTCGACATTTCCACTGTACAACCTTTTCTCAATTTCGACCATAGGTCTGTTCCCTCAGCGGCCCATTTTGCAAGAATTTAAGGGTAGGTGGATTCGCAACAGTCCCCCCAATGTTCTTTGTCATCGGAGACATACAACGATTTCTTGACGTTGCCTCCTTGGCATATGTAGTTGTATTTCAAGGTATTGCCTTCATGGGAGAACAAAAAAAGAAGCGCGCCTCTCCCTGATTGGAGGTGCCCACTTCTTCATTCATTTCTGTACTTCATTGCGCGAAAGGTTCCCGATAAAAGTAGACATCCTCCGTCACTATGCCTTTCCAAGGCGTCAACCAATCACTGCGGATACTCACGACAATGAGCAAAGTTTCGCTATCAATATTTTGATAAGCTTGGAACTCTCTTGACGTCTTCGAAGAATTATAGATATCTTCTCGGCTCACGTATACCTTAACGATTTTGTTAAAGATTTGCCGCGCATTGGATATAGGTATGATCTGAGAATGATTATAAGAATCGCACAAAGTTAATTGACTGATTTGCTTGTTCTTCATGATTGTCCTCCTTAACTTTGATGGAATCTCTTAGTCTAGGACTTTATCGATGCGTACACCCTTCTGCTCGAGCCATTCCAGAATAAAAGTGAACCCGTCCAGGGATAATTGAATTTTGTTACGCTTCTCATCTGGAGAGATCATATCGATTCGAATCGACTTGTCAAATTCGTTGAAGACAACGAAATAATCCATTTCCTTATCATCGACCTGTTCTGAGAACTTGCACATGATACTGCTTGCGAAGTTCCTCATATTCTTACGTTTCAGTTCTGGCAGCAGGCTAGAGCTGCTTGCTTGATCAATTGTTGCCACATGATGTTCCTGTCCGACCTCAGAATCTAACATTTGCGGATTTCTTGCCATCTCAGCATCCTCCGTTTTATTGGAATTGGAAAAAATCATTTGTTCAAACCAGTCGGAAGGATTCGATGAACGGGAAGGTGATGCTTCTTGTTCCTCTGCTTCGCTCTCATCGATATGAATTGTTCCGGCCTGTTCTTTGATGTTTTCGTCTAAAGATGCTTCCTCTTCTGCGCTGGCTTGCTGCTCTTCTGTCGACTCGGAGTTAGACTCCTCGGGAATATGATCGTGTTCAGCATCCAGACGATGGATTGAAATCGCAGTATCAGCTGTCAAAGGATCCGTAATAATGCTTGTCTCATCTTCTGCGATTATCGAAGCTGCCGCTTCCGTATATGCAGCTGTTATGTCTTCCAATAGATCAGCGTTACTTCGTTCATGTTCCATAGTGGGTAACGTTGGAGCCGCATTTTTGATGCTTTTAAGTAATGAGCCGAACTCTTCTTCCGCTTCTTGAGATAGACTTGCATCCGACACGGAGTCTACTTGTTCCACCAAATCGGGCGTTTCCGAGACAAGTGCTTCCTTCACTTCTAAGCGAGGTTCTATTAGTGCTTCTATTAGTGCTTCTATTGATAATTCTAGTTCTGGTTCTGGAACTGAGGCTGCTATAGGCTCTACGACTGCTTCAGTTAGGCTATCCTGTTCACTGATCTGCTCTTTTTTATTGTTCTCGATCAGCGGCATGACTTCTAGAATGATTTCCTTCACTAACTCAGGTTCAAACGGCTTCATCACATAATTGTTCGCCCCTGCCTTTAATGCCTTGGAAATGAGATCCCGCTGACTCATCGCGGAGCAGATTAAAATGACAGACTGCGGGTCAATGGCCCTAATCTCCTTTAACGCCGTGATTCCATCCATCTCCGGCATAGTAATATCCATAATGATCAGATCGGGCCGCAACTCTCTGAACATGTCAACGGCAATGACACCGTTCTCTGCTTGACCCACAACCTCATACCCTGATTTCATTAATATATCCGTTAACATCAAACGTACAAATTTCGTATCATCAACGATAAGAATCCGAAGTGACATAGCAGTTCACCCTCTTTCTTAACTTCCTGGAGTATTGATTATCGGCTGGTTTACGTTGAATGGGTTTATTTTCCCGCTTGGTAATGGATAAGATGCTGGTGGCAGCTCCTCGACCACACCTTCCATTTGTGGAACGTAGAAGGTAGAAATTGAAAGACTATAGGTATCAGCCTCTTCCGTTAAATTTAGCGTATCGACCTTTATAACACGCTTTAAGTTCTCCAACCCTAGAATAAATTTCTCGAGATCTGCAAATGTTGGTGTTTTTACAGTCATCCCGAGTACCACTTTATAAATCTCAGGTTGAACGCTTGCGTTATTAGGCGAAGGTGATGCTTGGGCTTCTGTTTCCGTCGTTGCTTCTCCTTCTTCTGTCTCCTTGGAGTTCGATGCTGTTGATTCATTCGTTGAATTCTCCTTTGGACTTGAATTTACGGCCTCTAGACTCACCCCCGAAGCTTGAAATAGTTCTGTCATCGTTGTCTTGGAGTAACTAACACCGATATTTTGGACAGTATTCAAAGATGATTTCTCTAGCGCCCTAATGTCGAGCAATAATTGATCAACAAGTGCTTGAACTGGAACCTTCTGTTGTAATGCTACGGTATCCACTTTCACATTCTGTTGCTCTTCTATCTGCATCCGCAAGGTTTCAAACAATTTTTTATCCCGTGTAATTTGTTTGTCTAACGAGCTGACTTCTTTTTGTGTCGGGCTAACTTTATTCATGTAAAAGATCAACAACCCAGAAAGGACGATCAGACTTAACGCGGCTAAAACAAGCACTTTCATATGTTTCGCGTTCAATTTCCATCAGCTCCTTTCGCGCTCGGGAAAGCTTCTCTTTTCAATTGAACCGTATAATTTGCTTCATAGAGGGTGGATTCTGTCTCATTATCCTGTCTAGAGACAGAACTAATCTCAATATGCTTCACCCAATCCGAGACTGTTAGCTGATGGAGGTATTGTGCTGTCTCTTCCATACTGCTGAAAGTTGCTATCAGCGAAATGGTACCTGTATCTTGATAGGTATACGATTTAAAATAACCATTTTGCGGCAAAGCAGCCGTCATGTCATTCAGAATCTTTACAGTTTGAATGGGCAGTTTTATAAGCGTATTTACAATTTCTTGATACTGTCCTGTCATTGATTGGAGAGAAGCTGTTAGTAGTTGCGCCGTTGCTTTCTCAATCTGCTCCGCAATGATCTTGCTCTCCGACTGCTTCGCATCTTTTTCTTTCGATAACGATTGGTACTGATAGAATAGTATCCCCCCACCGATAAGCCCAATGGATAAAATAATAGATAAAGCTAGAATAAAAAAAATGCTACGCTGCTCTCGCTGTGGAAGTAAATTAATGTCACTTAGCATTAGACGCCCCCCTTTAAGGACAAACCAAGCGCCAAATAGTATTTGGGAGTAATTAATTCTTTGGATTGGGTATCGAATAATTCGTTGCGAAATAACAGCGGAACCTTCCCGAACGCCTGCTGCAGGTTTTGACCAATGCCTTCAAGATCCGGGTAATCCCCCGTAAGCAGAATGATTTCAATCTCGTCATCATGCTGCGTTAAAGTCCGATAAAAGTTGATTACACGCTGAATTTCGCCCATCATCACATTAATTTCATATTTCAAATAGTTCTCTTCACCGATCCATACTGGCACCGATGCCCCATGTCTATCTATTTTCCGTTCCCAGTTCTCTAATGAGAGATTCATTTTAAATTGGCGTAATAATAGCAGCTTATGTTGACTGAGCACACTAACCGTAACGGTCTGTAAATCGAATTGAACCGAAAGGGTTGTCGATCCGTCAGGGATTGCATGATCTGATTCCCCATAGACTTTATGGAACAACCGATATATTGCTAATGAAGATACATCCGCTATGGCTGGTTTCAGATTGACACTTTTCATGATTTGGGTATACTCCGTTACTACATCCTCGGGAGCTGCAAATAATAAAATTTCTTTTGTATCTTCTTTCTGACCGAGAAAGTCAATATCAAAGATCGGGTTATCAAACGGCAAATGAATATTCGTTCCCAATTCTAGATATAGATGCCCTTTGATCTCGTCGTCCTGAACATCTGTAGGTATTTCGATCTTACGAACGATTACAAGCGAATCGGGTACAAGAAATTGGACTTCACGATCCTTCAAATTCCACTTGCGAACACAATCTCTTAGGATCGTCCGAAAGCGATCAACATCCACAATTTTTCCATCTTGAATAACACCTGACGGCAAAAAGTGCTCGCCACAAGCAACAACGCCATAAAAATCTGGCTTTTTCGAATCGATATAACGAATGACATGATCTTTAATGACGAAGCTAACCATCTTCCTTTTTGGAATGCTTCTTTTGTTGCCTTTGATTGAGCCAGGCAGTCCATTCGCTGGACGTTCTTTACGTGTTTGATTTGCTTTATCCCGTCTGCTAGCAATCATATTTTCTCCTCCACTAGATCAAAAAAAGGACTGATAATACCAATTAATAAACGCATCTCCCCACAAATAAGCGGTCATGGTTCCCAGCGCAATCGCTGGACCAAAAGGCATCGGCTGACCTCTGTGAACCTTGCCGAGGATCATTCCAACAACCCCAATCAGCGTTCCGTAAAACGTAGAGAACAAGAAAGCGAGCAGAACACCCTTCCATCCCAACGCTAACCCCAAGACAGCAAACAACTTAATGTCTCCACCGCCCATGCCGTTCTTGCTGACGAGGGCAATCAATAATAACAATGTGAAGCCACTCGCCGCTCCCGCAAACATATCCCACCAAGGATGGAGCGGAACAAGAAATCGAAGAAGAATAAATAAAATGGCAAACACGATCAATATCTTATTTGGAATCAACATATAACGTAGATCTGTAATCGTAATAATAACGAGAAGTGAGGTTAGGCTCCATGCTACGAGTAATTCAAGCGACCACCCCATAACCCACGGGGCCATAGCAAAAAGCAAAGCAGTGCCGATTTCGGTGATAAGATATAAGGGTGAAATCTTCGTGCCACAGCTTCTGCAAGCGCCTTTTAACCACAAATATGAAAAAAAAGGGACAAGTTCACTTGGACCTAATGTGTGTTGACAATTCGTACAATGCGAGCGAGGCCGAATAATCGATTCGCCTTGCGGTACACGGAGACCCACCACATTGTAGAAGGACCCTAAAAATAAGCCAATAATTGCTGCATAACTATAGTAGATAATGGTCATGATTCTTTCCCCTTGATGAGAATAGCACTCCCCCGGAAGGGGGAGTGTTTTAGTTGTGGACGGATGAACGAGCGATACTGGCTTCTGGAACGTAGTCGTCTACATCGGTGCCGTCGTCGCTGTCGGCTGTGTGAATGCCCCACGTGGCAGTTATGAAGCTATTGGTAAATACCAAAAAATTGTTATTTAACTTCCTCACGTGCTACTTTATCTTCCTCTACATAAGATGTCCCTTTACCACCAACACCTCTTTTATCATTAAAAAGAGAAACCTTGTATGTCAATGATCCTGTTTTTGAAGCAGTTACCTCTACTGCTGATACTTTTGGATCCTTATCAGAAGGGTCAGCTACAGTACCCTCTCTCGTATATCCATCTTTCCCCTTATCTGGATCTTGCATTTTATCAATGTAGCCATTAGTTTCTAACCATAATAATGAAATAAATAGCTTACCATTTGGTTCTGGTCTTGCTTTACTGTCACCTGCCGCAGCAATTTTTGCTGAATGTATCATTTGAATCGCATTCGCCGCATGCGCATCCTTCTTACTATTGTCGATAATGCCCCCAATCGCCGGAATTGCAATTGCCGCAATAATCCCTAAGATTACGACAACCGCTAGTAACTCAATCAACGTTAACCCTTTCTCATTTTTTAATGCCTTCCTCATTGCATGAACCATTTGAATACCTCCCAATTTTCTAAAATTAATCTATTATAATGTTGCCACTATAACCTATTTGACGTGGTTGAAAATATCGAACATCGGCACCATGATCGATAGCACGATGAACCCTACCATCCCAGCAAGCAGGATGATCATGATTGGCTCGATTAGACCTTTCAAGGCATCTGCCGTTGCATCTACTTCCTTCTCATAGAAGTCAGATATCTTCTCCAGCATGAGGTCCAAGGAACCGGATTGTTCCCCAATCGCGATCATTTGCGTCACTAACGGTGGGAAAATCCAATGCTGTTTCATGGGGTCTGACAGTGATTTTCCTCCTTCAAGCGATTTCCTTGATTCTTTCAATACGCGATTCATTACTTCATTCATTACGACCTTTTCTACGATGACGAGAGCTTCAAGGATTGGAACGGAACTTTTAAATAAAGAACTCAAGGTTCTTGTCATCCGTGCGATGACCGATTTCTGCACTAATTTTCCGAAGATCGGAACCTTCAATATGGCATAGTCTAAATAATATTTACTGGATGGCTTTTGTAGGATTAGCATGATCCCGATCACGATGCCAGCGAGGATAAGTAACATAAGCCACCAGAATGCCTGCACCCACTCACTAATCCTCAAGACGGTCTTCGTGATCGCTGGCAGCTCAGCGTCAAATTGCATGAACATCGATGCAAAAGTCGGGACGATGTTCGTTAATAGGAAGATCACAACCGCAATCGCGATGATCGCAATCGCAATTGGATACGTTAAAGCAGATTTCACCTTTTGCCGGGTATAATGCTGTTTCTCAAAATAAACAGCTAGTCGATCCAACGTCTCATCCAAATTACCGGTGGCTTCCCCAGCTTGTACCAAGTTGATGAACATTGGAGGGAAAATTTTCTCATGATTCGCAGCAGCGACAGATAACGGTTTCCCCGAGCGCAGCTCTTCTTCGACATTCATCAATGCTTTACGAAGTGCCTTGCTTTCGGTTTGTTGAGCCAATATTTTCGTTGCCTCAGCGACCGATACCCCCGCTATGATCAAAGTTGAAAATTGCCGCAAATAGATTACAAAATCTTGGGTTTTAACAGGGTTACCAATCGAAATCTCTTGATTGAACACCGTGGTCTCCAGCTCAACAATGTCCGATACCGCAATCCCCTTCTCACGAAGAACCATGACGGCATCTTTGCGGGCGGCACTCGTTATTTTCCCTTTACGAACCTTGCCGGATCTGTCGCGCCCAATGTACTCAAATTGCGCCATTAACTCATCTCCCTAAAGTAAGGTGCTGCAACCTCTCTCGTAATAATTCTCTTTTCTATGAGTTCGTTCATCGACATTTCGAGTGTATGCATGCCGTAGGATTTGCCTGTCTGCATGAAGTTGAAGATTTGGTGCACTTTCTCATTTCGTATCAAATTCGCGATCGCATGGTTATTGATCAACAATTCTGTTGCAACATGTCTGCCACGATTATCCATCGTTGGAAATAAGCGCTGTGACAATATGCCAATTAAGACGGAGGCTAACTGAATCCGAATTTGCCCTTGCTGATTCGGTGGAAACACATCGAGTATACGATCAATTGTCGCGGGTGCATTCGGTGTATGCAGCGTCCCCAGCACCAAGTGACCCGTCTCAGCGGCCGTGATCGCAATGGAGATCGTCTCCAAATCCCGAAGCTCTCCGACGAGAATGACATCCGGGTCTTGACGAAGCGCAGCGCGCAATCCATTCGCAAAACTATGTGAGTCATAGCCGATTTCCCGTTGGTTTATGACCGAGTAACGGTTGTTGTGCAAATATTCAATCGGATCTTCTAACGTAATGATATGTTTTCGCATTTTTTGGTTCATATCATTGAGCAGGGAGGCTAATGTTGTAGACTTTCCACTCCCCGTTGGTCCAGTTATTAAAATCAATCCTTGCGCCTTCGTAGACAGTTGACGCAATACTTCCGGTACATGTAAGTTATCAAGCTCTGGAATTTCCGTCGGAATGAGTCGAAGTGCGATACCAACATTCGAACGTTGGTGATAGACGTTGACACGGAAGCGAGTTAAATCTCTAATCCCGAAAGAAAAGTCCAACTCCCTCTTCTCTTGAAAAACATCCCATTGCTCTTTTGTCATTAAACTTTTAGCCATCTTCACTGTATCTTCTGGAGTAAGCTTGTCCTCGCCATGTTGTTTCAGTTCACCATGAATTCTCACAATGGGAGGCACATCCACGGTTAAATGCAAGTCAGAGGCCTTACTCTCAAAGGCTATTCGTAATAATTGCTCCAATGAATCCAATGCCATCTCACCTCTCACTCACTAATCGCGACACGCAGCACTTCTTCCGTGGTTGTATAACCTTCTTTCACCTTCATCAACCCATCATCCAGGAGAAAAATGGTCCCTTTGTTCACTGCAATTTGTCTAATCTCTTCAATCGATCGATTATTCATAATCATCCTTCTGATTTCATCATCAATAACTAGAATTTCGTGGATGGCGATTCGTCCTTTATAACCTGTCATATTGCAGGCTCCACAACCTTTGCCACGAGCAATTGTATCCACCTGTAATCCGCGATTTTCAAAAATCTCTTGTTCACGATTCGTAGGCATATGGATTGTTTTGCATTCCTGGCATATACGTCTGACAAGCCGCTGGGCAACTACGCCAGACAGTGATGCGGCTACGAGAAAAGGCTCTATTCCCATATCAATTAAGCGTGTAATCGTGCTGATCGCATCATTAGTATGAATGGTACTTAATACAAGATGACCTGTAAGTGAAGCACGCACCGAAATTTCTGCAGTCTCTGTATCTCGAATCTCCCCTACCATTACGATGTTAGGGTCTTGACGCAAGATGGCTCGTAAACCTTTGGCAAATGTCATCCCTGTGTTTGCATTTACCTGTACTTGATTGACGCCCTCCAAGCGATACTCGACAGGATCTTCAACCGTAATAATATTCACATCGGGTGTGTTTAATTGGCTTAACGCTGAGTACAATGTCGACGACTTCCCTGATCCTGTCGGACCCGTAATGAGTACAATACCTGTTGGCTTATCAATCATTTGAACGAAGCGCTCATAATTGGTAGGGTGAAAATTCATCCGCTTCAAATCAATCGCTGAACTGCCAAGATCCAGAATCCGCATAACCACCTTCTCACCGTAAACCGTAGGAAGGGTAGAAATACGCAGATCCACCGCATTGCCATCCATGATGATTTTGATCCTTCCATCCTGCGGGACACGAAATTCGGTAATGTTCAGATTAGACATGATCTTGATGCGGGCTACAATCATACTTAACATGTTCTTAGGAAATTTCTGCTCCGTTCTCAATATCCCATCGACTCGATACCGAACCACAACCTCTGCTTCTCTGGGATCAATATGTATATCACTTGCCCGCTGCTGATAACCAACAAGAATCATTTGATTAACCAGCTTCACAACAGGTGAATTCTCGTCGGTAACGGTATCTTCTTCCTTGTCTTTGGATTTCAGACCCATCCCGAGCAAATCATCCATGTTATCCACTAAACTGTAATATTTATTGATGGATTTCTGGATATCTTCTTTGGTTGCGATAACGACTTCAATTTGGAATCCTGTCGATAATCGCAGATCGTCAATCGCGTAGAAATCCATTGGATCCGCCATGGCAACAAATAACTTATTATTTTCTTTTTTCAGCGGGATCAGCTTATTTCGTTCAGCCGTTTCTTTCGGCACGATGTTAAGCAGCTTCGTATCGATAGGATATTTAAACAGACTCACGTAGGGGATACCTAGTTGGAATTCCAGCACCTCGATTAACCTTTGCTCGCTAATAAAGCCTAATTGCAACAAGGTTTCTCCTATTTTCTGATTCGCCTTCTTTTCTCGAAGGGCAGTCTCTAATTGTTCATTCGTGATTAGTCCCGCCTCGATAAGCAAATCTCCAAGTCTTTTGTGAGGTTTATTCATCCTTTATCACCTACCTTCAAATTAATAGGGATGCCAATTAAATTAAGCGCTTTCTTTATAGGCCAGGGCAAAAAATGCTGAAGTCCCCACTGTTGTAATCGTTTTTTTGTTTAATTCTATGTTGAGCAGGGATACTTCGGAATTTACTTCGAACCTCTGCTGATTCTTGTTGCTTATGATTTTGTAGGCGAGAATGGAAGAGCTTGTCTTGCCAAATTCAACAGTATAAGTAATCGGATCCTTTAAGTTTTCGGTTACGATCTTACGTGTCACATGAGAAGCTGAAGCGGTATCATACACATGCTCTTCAATACTTCTCCCACTTCTCCCATTCGGATTAATGCAGATATAGTTGAAACCTGGCTCGAAGGTTGCTGGGCAAGCATTTAATAACTGGACTTCACTGGCAAAACGTATTTTCGAAGTTATCACATGCGAAGCAATCCGTACTTCGTCTTGAAGCTCACTTTTCTCATTGGCTCGTTGAAATGCATTTACACCGAACTTGTAGGCGGAAAAAGCTAAAGATGCGACAATCGTCAAAAGTACAATCGATGCTAATAATTCAACCAGGGTTAGTCCTTTCTGATTCAGCTTCCAGCTCTGCATTTTCGCCCCCATTCTGAACATGATCCGTTAACACTATCAAGAACAGCATGTTCGTTATTACTAAATATCTGTCCAATAAGAACCCTCAATGTCCGGCGCATTACTAATACTTGATGTGTGAGGTCTTAAACATTTGTAATTCTTACCCTTGTATCTAACCTGATCGTTCAACGTATAATCAACGGTGGCCGCCCACTGCGGTGGGGTTGCAATAAATAGATCCAAACTACTTCCCGAGGCCTCCGTTATTTGCTTATTCACCGTCTCGCCATGTATGGTGATCGGAGCACCAGCTCCAGAAACCTTATTAATCGTCAAATTTCCATCGGTTCCACTCGTTGCTTGTTCAATATCCTTACGGGTCAGATGCATCGATTCGCTCCGGTTCCCAAATTTCGTAATGGACTGAAAACCTTGCGAGAAGAGACTTAATGTAACCGTTGCCAAAATGGCGAGCAATACAAAAGAGATTAAGACTTCAATCAGCGTAAACCCCTTGTTTTGTCTTAATGCATTCAATCGATCCCCCCCTATACATGGCTAGTTACTCCATTTCACTTTCTTGAATTTTCGTGTTTCTGCAAAAAGGTTTGCGACAGCAGCGTCATAGTTGACTGTCGAAGCACCTGTTAAAGTCACATTTTTCGTGATCATAGCACCTGTAAGAAACAATGATCCATTGGTGGAAGTATAATCTGCATTAGGTGCATATAATAACACCCCATTCAAAGTAAAAGAACCATCTAATATAAGTGATTTTTCTACAAAAAGAATCACTTTATGTCCATTTGAGTTAATACTGAAAGAAGTATGAGTCTCCAATTTATTAGCATAAATTTGCACAATCCCATTTCCACTTCCTGTAATATTAATACTTTGTGATGGTGTAAATTCATTAAATGCAATATAAAGGTCTTTATTATTAGCTACGTTAATGTATTCAAATTGAGTACTACTCGATGAATAATCACCATAATTACCCGACTGACTAATTGTTGATCCTGTTATAGTTAGAGGAGGCCAACCATTTACATCTGGAAAATGAATTGCTGGTGGCATAGCTCCTGTATAGCTTTCTTCAAGTTTACCTCCCCCAAGAGATGCGATTTCACCTATAATTTTCTTTCCTGCGGTAACATCACCTTTTTCAAATACTGCTACTGCTCCTTGGCTTACTATATTTTCCGAGGCAAAAATCGCATGATTCATAGGGACAATGGGTGCATCGGGTTCTAAGGTCAATGTGGCTGGATTTGTAACGTTCCCTACTTTGGCTGTTGATTTAACGATGATGGTGTATGGATTGAGAGGAGCGCCTGTTGTAACTTCTGCGCGAAAAGTACCTTGCCCAAGATGAATATCTTGATCTAAATAGTCGCTATTAAGAGTGGATATAGCTGTTGTTGTTAATGTGGCTGGATTATAGTTCTCAATAATATACGACGCAATCGCATCTGCACCAGACTTCGCAATGTAGAACGCCTGCTCTTTTTTCTCCTGATGAACGGTTCGGGCAGCTTGGCTTACGCTAACTCCAAGAAGGGTCATTCCTAATATGGATAAAGCTGTTACTAAGATGAGTACCATCGGGAGAGCAAATCCCCGTTCGTTTTTAACCATCGTTCACCCTCATTCCAATATCAAATGCATACAATATTCTCCAATTTCTTCGCAATTGTAGCAGACAACCCCTAAATATGGAATATGTATATTTCCAATTTTTATGAAAAAATGTCGAAATAATAGGAACTTATCCCTACTTTCGAGAGAATTACCCCCTCCTGAAGCGTAACAATAGACCTATATACCGGGTAAATCGTCGTTTATGGTTACCCACAAGCCCTAGATAAAAAACCTTTTCTTGATATTTTTCGTCATCTCCAGCTATCAGCCTAGCCTGCTAAACACCAGTCACGCTACTATGTACCCAAATTCGCAAGATTCCGCTTTAAAAGCGGTTGCACCCGTATTGGTCTTGCTGCTACCTTTCGAATTCATATGCACTTCATTGCTAGATTGAGGGCTGATTTTCAAAAATGATATAAACAAAAAAGCAGAAGATCACTTCTGCTTTTTTTGGAATTTCTTTTTTATTTCCTGTTTATCCTTGAAATTCAAAAAGCTATGAGTAGCTGTTACTGATTCTTCCCATAGCTTTAATCAACTTTCATCCATAGCTTTTCGAATATTATAATCATTTAGATCGATATCCAGAGCCATTCCTAGTGCCATCTTTGCCAGCTGGCTTCCAATATAGGGGCCCATCGTCAGACCGGATGCACCAAGTCCGTTTGCCGTTACAAGACCATCCCAGCCAGGAATAGCGCCTATCACCGGAAGAAAACCGGGTGTAAACGGGCGAAAACCAACTCTTACCTCCTGAAAAGTGCTGTTTGCTAAATCAGGTGCCAATTCCAACCCTTTATTTAGGATTTCCTGTATTCCGCCTGCTGTTACCCTTGTATCGTAGCCTTCAATTTCATTTTCGTGAGTCGCCCCTATAACGATCTTCTGATTATCAAAAGAGAGTAGATATTGATCAGTAGGCGGCATGACCACAGGCCAAATCCCTGTGTCTTGTCTATCTGGAACTTGTAAATGCATGATTTGTGCTTTTTGAAAACTAACCTTAAAGTGAATGCCTAAAGGGCGCAGCAATTCATTTGCCCATGCACCTGCACAAACAACAACTACGTCAGACAAAAAGTTTTTTGCACCGACAGTTACTCCTGTTACACGGTTCGACTCATATTGAAGTCTGGCATCCCCACTTATAAGTACAGCCCCGTTTCTTTGTGCTGATCGGATCAACGCATCGCGCAGCGCACGACCGTCCACCCTTGCGGCACCGCTAATATGAACAGAATGATGATCTTCTGTTAACAAAGGAAAACGCTCATGAGTTTCTTTTTCATTAAGCTGGGTAATTTCACCGATTTCCGGTGCATCCACTTTTCGTAGTTGTGCCCGCTCCCCCATCTTTTTTATTTTCTCCAAATCATCATGAATACTAAGAGCACCAACTTGAGCATAGCCTGTTTCTGTTTCACCTTCGCTTTTGAGTTCTTTAATCAACCCAGGGTAAAAACGTGCGCCGGCCTTTGCCAGCTGGTACCAAGCCTGATTACGCCTTTGTGATAGCCAGGGGCAGATAATGCCAGCAGCGGCATCAGTAGCCTGTCCTTTATCTTTACGATCTACAATAAGGACATCCGCACCCATTTTTGCTAACTGGTATGCTGTCGATGCCCCAAGAATTCCTGATCCAATTACGATGACTTTCTTCATGATTACATTCCTTTCCTAAATCACTGTTTCCATTATAGCGAATACTTCATTAAAGTATAATGTTCACAATTTATTCCAATTGAAATCTGTTAGACATTCCTCAAATCGGCTATGATATAAGTTCTTGTCCTCAGCTTTGGACAAGACTTATATCATTAAAACAAAAAAAGCCGCCAATATGGCGACTTCTTATACATGTATGTTCTTGCCCTCCGACATGTCTTGACGAAACCTAATAAACTTAAGTCGTCTCTTCTCACTACCTTTGTTAAAAGTAGCAATCTCGTATTGATTTAGTCGTTTTTTATAATCTTCAGTTATAACTCAAGAACTTACCCGAGCCACCAGTTTCCAAAAGTAATCTTACTATTACTTCATCTCTAAGTGTCCATCCCATTTGAGATCCATCTCTATAAATTAGATATGGTAAATTAGCGTCAGTGATAATTTTGGGAATCCATTCATTACCCACTAACTTGAAGTATGAATTAGATTTTCTTCGATAAGAATAATAAATTGGTTCTTCCGTCCCTGCTATTTTGGAAGTCTCGGTTTGTAACTCCGCGTATTTTTCGCTTCAATAGAATTAACGTGAGTTGAATAGTCTGCATCTATTAAAGGGTTCTGAAAAATATAGAGTTTTAAATGAATCATAGCCATGTTGAATAAATTAATTGCACTCGTAAATTCTTGTCCCACGGCATGTATGTCTTCTTGTCTTTTTACATCTTCTGTTCAAAGTCCCTTTCTTGAGCCATAAATGTCTCTAATTGTCGCGTACTTACCTACACAGAACCGAATATTTAATTACATCGTCGAAGTGTATGTTCGTAAAATGACGAGAGAATCACTGGTATAAAATAGATGTCGATAAAGTCTCGACATCCTGAGAGGCTTAGGGAATAAGCCCCAGTTTTTTTAATTCATCCAACACGGTGAACAGTTCCACCTCGGTATTTATAACTTCATGAAAACCGAATTGCTTGATTTTGGTTGTATCGGAGATCACATCATATTCGCACCCGAACACAAAATCACCGAAAGGCCAGGCTGCGACTTTTTCATATGGGATGGAGAGCAAATCATATTTCTCAATCATGGCTGTCCAGATTTCTTTTTGCAACGGCATCAGCTTCGATAGCGAGATGGTTTGGACCGGACCTGCTTCCATATTGAAATACCGAGCTAATTTAGGCCAGAGATTCTCCCATCTGAAGAAATCCCCGTTTGTTATATTGAAGATTTCGAAAGCCGTATGTTCTTGGACAGCTGCCCATGCCGAAGCGCGCGCCAACAAGGAAGCGTCCGTAAGCTGAACTAATGCGCGGAAGGCGCCTTCCTTACCGGGGAAACGGAGTGGAAGCCCCAATTCTTTGGAAATGGAAGCATACACGCCAATAACCATGGCAATGCTCATTGGATTGCCAATCGAAACCCCGGCAACCAGGTCCGGACGCAGGATTGTCCAGGACCAGCTTTTTCCCACTTGATGGGTCCGCAAAAAGTCCTCCTGGTTGTAATAGAAATTAGGCGGCAAATGGCGCGGATCACTTTCCTTCGCCGGAGTTTTGAACTTGCCCAGATGCGCTCCGTACACCTTGGCTCCCTGCATCAGAACGACACGCTCCAGAGAGTTCGACGTTTCTTCAACGCCTCTAACGGCATTAGCCAGCATGTTTGTGTTTACTTCAATCTGTTCTTTGGAATGAGCGGGGAAATCCTGATAAGCGGCAAAGAAAATATGGGTAATTCCTTGGATATGGCCTAACGTTTCCTTAACCTGATCAGCGTCCAATAAATTCAGACTTACGTACCGTTCCGGGTGTTTATCCGGGATAGTTCGGGCTACGCCAATGGCTTCCCAGTCCACCAATGAACTTAGGTGATCCAAAATGTAGCTGCCAATAATTCCGGTAGCGCCCACGACTAAAGCCTTCTTTTTCAACATATGATTCGTTTCCTCCTTGCCCTAGTAACCAGATTTTTATTATATCGTGGCCTGGTCGTCCCCCAATGAATTCCTTCCGCGGCGGTTGGCTCTCAAGCAAATATGGGAAAAGACTCTCTCGGTGGTTTGGTTTGTTCTTTCGTAGCTATTATAATGTTGGTTAATTCATAAAACAAATTATAAAATAATAAGAAATCCATAAATATATTTATAGATTGAACTTCAGAGCTCCTCTTGCAGCAGCTTCATTATTTCATGAATGGGGGGCAGATGCTTTTGTTTCAGTTTATACGCAATAAAAAACTCATTGTTCACACTCAGCTCTTCAAAAATGACTTTTGCCTTTGCATCATCCAATGCCTGATCCAGAATGTATGTTGGAATGACGCCCAGCCCCACACCGCTCTCGACTGCTTGTAATATCAGTTGAACATTCGGAATAACATGCACAGGCTTAAGTAAGGGACGCTTCTTGAAATGCTCCCGCCAGATTCGTCTGATCATCGGCAGTTCCAGACCATAGCTTATAAAGTTCTGAGTGGAAAGCCACTTCTCCTTGACGCTCACGCTAACGTCTTCAGGAACTTTCACATGGGCAGGAGCGACAATGACAAAGGTTTCGTCCATTAGCTTAAGATACTCTATGCCGGGCACCGGAACCCTTTGTGAGGTAATGATCATATCGAGATTGTCAGCCTGTAAAAGCGCCAGCAGCTCATTAGCTTCGTTAAAATGAATGACGGTACGGCTGCTGCATCTGTGAAGGTGAGGAAGTAGCTTGGCGCTAAAAAACTCATAATGAGTTCCGATTCTGACAACGGCCGGTGTAGGCAAAGAAGAGGACTTCAGGTTCATCGCGGCTTCGTCCAGTGATTCGATTAACGGGGCCAGCTGCGAATACAGCTCCTTTCCCCGCTCGGTAGGGACTATTTTTCTGGAGGCTCTTGAGAATAAAGCTTCTCCTGCTTCCGCTTCTAGGGAAGCTAAATGCTGGCTCATAGCCGGTTGGGTCATCATACGTGTTTTGGCAGCTTCGGACACGGAGCCATGCTTATAAATCGCAATAAAGCTGCGGAACCATTCATAATCAGCCATTTTGGCCTCCTTTATCCATAAAAACTGTTGTAGTAAACAATTTTAGATTCTATCTCTTATTTTAAAAAACTTTTATAGTCATGAAGCTATCTTTAATTATGAATTATGCATGAATTTACTCAAAAAAACATTATATTCAAAATAGTACATTAGCCCTTTATCTATATGAAATGTAAATGCATGATTTGTGCTATTTGATAACTTACCTTAAAGTGAATGCCTAAAGGCTACAGCAGTTGATTTGCCCATGCACCTGCACAAGCAATGACTACGTCAGACGAGAAGCTTTTTGCACCGACAGTTACTCCTGTTACACGGTTTGACTGATATTGAAGTGTGGCATCTCCGTTTATCAGGACCGCTCCGCTCCTTTGTGCAGATCGGATCAACGCATCACGGAGCGGCCCCAAGAATTCCTGATCCAATTACGATGACTTTCTTCATGATTGCATCCCTTTCCTAAATCACTGTTTCCATTATAGCGAACATGGCATGAAAGTATAATATTAACATTTTATTCCAACCGATATCTGTTAGACAATCCTCAAATCGGCTATGAATACATGTTCTTGTTCCATTTCGGCAAAGGATATGGAGAAAACACCACCCGATTGTAGAAAAACCCTTGTAATCGTAACTTGTACATTTAGAAGCAGGGTTGCTGTGATGAGATCGAGACCTCGGAGTATGGAACTCAATTTATTCTTATTATGACTTTTGGTAATCACCATCACCAACCTTCTCCTGCATGGCACAATGAGTTAGTGGGTTTATGTTATGCAGAAAACTCCCGCCTTTCGGCTGATCGCCGATGGACAGGAGTTCTGTTTAAGTAAGGCTATCATTTTGCGGTGGATCATATAGTCCCGAAGTGTCTTTGAACCATTGGAAAATATGGGATGCGCAAACCTTAAGAACCGCATAGCCAGGAACGGCCAGCAGAATGCCAACCACACCGAATAGATTACCCGATGTCAGGATAACAAAAATAATCGTGATGGGGTGAATCTTCAGCGTTTTGCCCATGATCTGTGGCGAGATGAACTTACCCTCTATTAGCTGTACGATCGTCCAGACTGCCACCATCTTCAGCAGCATTACCGGAGATGTGACCAGAGCCACAATCAGCGCTGGCGTAATCGCAATCGCAGGCCCTAGATAAGGTACAACATTGGTAAACGATGCAATTATGGCTAGAATAAGCGCATAATCCAGACCAATGATCATGTAACCAATGTAGAGCAGAATACCAATACAAAAGCTGACGATAATCTGTCCACGGATAAACGAACTGATCTGGTGATTAATATCTTGAAGTATATGCAATATGCCGGAACGACTTTTAGTTGGCAGGAAAGACAAAATCTTCAGCGGCAGCTTCTTGCCGTCTTTCAGCATATAAAACAGAACGAACGGAACCGTCACAATCGACAACACGATCTCGGTAAAAGCACCCAGGAATCCGCCCACTCTGCTCCACGTGTGGTTCAGAATTTCCGTTGCTTTCTTGGTAACTGTGCTCCACCAATCTTGGGAGTTAATGCTCACAGCTTCCTGGAGCTGACTAAATAACTGACTACCCGTAAGTTCTTCAAATTGCAGTTTAACATTTTCACTATATGTCGGGAAGTTATCAATCAACCCCATAATCTGGTTGCGAAGCACCGGAATGACCGCAAGCACGACCACCGTCAGAATACCGGCAATAGCCAAATATAGGATCAGGATGGACCATCCGCGCTTGATTTTCCTATTTTCCATAATATCCACAAGGGGATTAAGCAGGTAATATAATATTCCGGATAGTATGATCGGCAATACGATCGTCTTAATCAGTACTACGAGCGGATGCAGAACAAATGAAATTTTGCTTAGCACCAATACGTTAAGTCCCGCCAGTAGCAGGATAAGCAAAAGAAGTACAAACTTGTTGTTCAGAAAAAATCGTTTGAACCGGTCCGGCCAAATGCGGGGTTGCTCCATATATGTCTCCCTCACTTATGTATCGTTTATTAAAATGTAAAATCACTTCAGGAGAAGAAATTCAACTGCGAATATTCAATAAATGTTCGCTAACTCATTCTTGTAACTATAATATTTAACATAGTCACATGTCCAGTTCACCAAGGATCAAGCTAGAAAAATGCATATAGTCCTTCTATCATCTTTCCCATTATACTGGCTGCTGCCGGTTCCCATTCATAGAATTTCTGTTTTGATATCGACTGATAACAAAACATTTCTGTCAGCGAGCAAAGAAGACACCCCCATCAAGGATGCCTTCTCGTCTATTTTTTAAACCCATCGTGATCTCATTTATTTCAGCGTGAAATCCCCAGAGCTTGTGCGAACCTTCAGCACCACGCCGCCACTGCCGAATGTTCCCTTCAACTGGTTCTTGTCTTTGTCGTTAGTCTCATAACGCATTCCGTCCCACTGCATATCCCCCTTGCCGGAGCTCCCTTCGAAATCAACTTTCAGCGAGGATGGCTCTTTAACCAGATCGACGGTCACACGACCGCTGCTGGATCGCAGTTCAGCATCATGTATGAGCTGGTCCGCATCCAGGCGTATGTTTCCGGAGCCCGTCTTTCCTTGTATGCCTGACTCTCCGTCTTTCAGTTCGACATCGCCGCTCCCGCTCTGAAAGTTTAACATCGAAGCCTTATAGCGTTCGGCCGATATATCGCCAGAGCCTGACTCCAGCGCGATTGATTCAGCATCGATCTCCTCGGCCTTGATATCGCCGCTGCCAGTGTGCACCGTTATCTCGTCAGCCCTCACCTGCTGTACTTTGACATCTCCGCTGCTTGCCTTGATTATGACCGAATCTCCCTGCATTTGTGCGATCTCGATATCGCCGCTCCCGCTTTCAATCCCGGCCGATGCCCATTGCTTCTCGGGTAGTTCCACCGTCAAATCGATATTCATGACCCGTACGCCCAAGTCAATTCCTTGCGGTACATCGACCCCCAGTACCAACGTATCCCCGTTAGGTTCAGCCTTCAATTTCACTTGTTCCGCAATCTGGGGGCTTACCTTTCCATGAAGACGAACCTTGATCTGGTCCGCATTCCCTTGAACGAAATGTATATCGCTGCTACCTGTACGAAGGTTCAAGTGACGGAAATCATTGGCGTCGAATGTTTGCTCTCCGTTAATTTCTTTGGTATCAAATGAAAATCCGAAGTTAATACCCGAAAAGGTTTTTATCGGGTTCATCGTAATGATCAGAAGCAGCACACCCACCGCAACGATCAATAAACCTTTTTTCTTCTGCATAGCGTTCTTCATTCCTTCCCTCTTCCCCTTTTCTCTCTCCGCTGCAAATTCCGAAGTCCTGTTCAGTATAGCACCCCTGAAAAACTCAATCATTGGGCCCGGGAATGAGATTGGAGCCCCGACTTAAGTCCAGTTTCGCTTAAGAGAGCCGAGTGCCCAGCATCTAACACGCACGACAACTGCACTGTCTAGGGTGACTCCCGAGTTTATCATTGACGGACTGCCCATAATCGATATGCCTCCCGGTTTTCTCATTCAGCCTGTTCTACGGGCATCGGATAATTCCGTGTTGTTTGAATATCGATAAAACAAAAAAAGCCGCGATTTTCGCGACTTCTTATGTGTTCATGTTCTTATTCTATTTCTTTCATAAATATAAATCTTCTAAGTAGTCCGTATTTACTTTTTCAATGAAATCTCAAATTCCGAGCCAACTTCACCTGCAAATACGATGCTACCGTTCTCCGGTAATACGACCTGATTCTTACCGCTAACCACGGTGTGGTTGATGCAAATACCCGCTTGATCATAGACAGCAAAGGCGCCATTTGAAGGCATTTTAACCGTCATGACCTTTCCTTTAGCACTCGCTGGAACTGAATACCATTTGGCATAGCCATCAGCGTCGATTGTAGTCGAAGAACCTTTACCGGAATAGAGAGGTTTGACAAGATCCTCACTCGCGTATACATTACCTACGGCTGTTAAATATTCGATCCCGTTCTTCGTAAAGAAATTGATTTCCATCGTGTCACGACCATCCATACCAGGGATTTGCAGCCCATTGACTGCTTTGTCTGCTGCAATAATCTTATTATTCAAGACATACCCTGGAACCTCTTTCAAGCTATGAAAAGGAATGATAGCTGAAGCATTGAGATAGATCGTTGATGTATACTTCTCACTCATGAGGTAATATTTTTTACCTTCGCGCTTTTCCCATGCGGCGGTAATATCCTGAGGTAATTTACTCATTTTAAGCTTCTCTGCACTATATTCCGAGAGAGCCAACTGTCCGAGCCCTGGCACGGATATGTATGAGCGAGACCACAAATAGGTGCGCCCATTTTTCTCTTCAACGAATTTCAACTTTTCAGTACCTTCATCGTTTACAAAAGTCCCATCAGCCGTATAGGTGTATGGTTTAGCAGGGCTATTTGGAGCTGTGAGCGTGGATACAAACATTTGTCCGGTAGTGTTCATTTCTACCTTCATTACCGAATTATTACCGCCATAAACACCTGCATACTGGGTTATTTCCTGCGGTATATCTGCTTTTACAGGGACACCAAACGATTTTTCCGGCTTCCGTTCTTGAATGATATCCTTTTCCTCAAGAGCGCTGAGCAACAGTTCACTCGCAATGAATTGATCGGTTGCGCTTGAACCCCCTGATGAGGTAACGGCTGCAGCCATGTTGTATTCCGGGAGCACAACTAATGATGAATGATACGATGTGGTATCTCCACCTTTCGTAACGGCCTTGATGCCGTATTCGTTGAATGGGAACAAGTTCACACTATCCCACCCTAATCCGTAAGAGATAGACGTATCGCTATCCGCTGACCACATGCCTCTTTTATATTCTTCTTGTGCCATCGCTTCTACCGACTTACTAGAAAGAATGCCATCGACCTGTCCCGTGAAGATTTGTGATAATTTGGCGAGATCTTCCGCTGTGGAGTAAATGCCTCCTGAAGCAATGATGTTATAGTTTTCTTTTGGAAGTTGTCCATCATACAGAGGCGAATAGATCCCGGCCATTTTCGCTGGATCCAGTAGATCCTGCGGGGTTTTGGTGTGCGTCATGTCCAGTGGCTCAGTAATATATTTGTGTATGAATGCAGTGAATCCCATGCCACTCACGCGCTCGACCAGAATCTCAGCTAACGTAAACCCATCATTACAATATACCGAGAACGCTCCTGGATCTGCCTTTAGTCTTTGCGTCGCTAATTGCTCTAAAAAAGTGTCATGTGAAAAAGTATCATGATCCCCGTACAATGTTGCATTTCTCCCCGAGGTACCGAGAAGACCGGAGGAATGATTCAGCAGCATACGTGGTGTAATCTGTTTGTATCGGTCGTCTTTCATCTTAAAATCAGGTATATACTTCACAACGGGCAAATCCAAATCTACCTTGCCATCATCTACAAGCTTCATAACAGCCGTTGTGAGTATCATTTTGCTGGTTGAACCTATCCCATAGATCGTATTTGAAGTAAGAGGGACTTTATCCATTAGATCGTTTTTTCCAGCCTGTCCGGATATCACAATCTCACCATCATCAATGAGCGCATATTGTAGACTTGTCGTGCCGTACTTTTCGGATAGTAACTTGGCTTTCTCAGCAGCGATTTTCTTCGTTACATCGAAAGTAAGATCACTGCTGTTCGTAGCTGTTGCGGCCATTGCAGACATTGGAGCTAACATGGTTAATACCAGGGTTAACGCGGCGATTGAAGTTCTTTTTTTAGCCAATTTCTTGCCCACTCTCATTTTCAAATCTTCTTGTGCTACCATTCGCATCTTCTCCTGTCCTTATTTGTTTATCGGGCTAGATTAATCTAGCCAATACAGATAGCTTATACGACGAAGATGTACTCCCAATGACGACAATATGAATGGAGTATGAACAGGCTAAGAAATGATAGACCTGATCGGTTAGAGGTCTCCCGGCTCTATAAATTTCACCTCTGGATACATGTCGTTCGGCCCTTGAATCAGATTTCCACCCGTTCCTTTCAGTTGCTTATTAAAGAAATCGAGTACATATTGATTTACGAGGCTTGATCCTCTTTTACCATTTATGTCTCCTGTTATCCCCGTCAGTTTAATCAACTCAGAATAGAATTGAAGGTCCGTGAAATTGAAGTGTTGGGTTCCTTCTACGTAAATCGTACTTCCCCCATGCTTGATAACATTTTTAATAATGTGCAGCTCATCTGAAAGTTGCTTATTTATTTCGTTATCCGAATTTTTATCCTTTTTAAAATCTACTAACCAGTCTTTAAAACTTCCCGATCTTATGAACATAAACGGTTTGTTTATAACATCTCTATTTTTCACTTCATATAGTGACCCATCCATATTAATCCCGGCCTTGATTCTATGATCTAAATAAGTTGTATTAAACGCCGTTGCACCCCCAAAAGAATGCCCCATCACGCCGATGTTATTTAAATCTATTTTCCCTTTAAATTGACTTTCGATTGCACCTGAATTTAGCTTTTCAACTTGATTGATTACAAACTCTACGTCTTTCGTCCATATATTTCCAACTTTTTTACGATCATCTATTGTTGTCATCTTTGTTTTATAGTCCGTTACACGGCCATCCGGAAAAATGGTAGCAAAGGTGCTATACGTATGATCGATTGTGACCACGATAAACCCATGACTGGCCAGATTCTCGGCCTGTGATGCATGTAGAACTTTACTGGATCCCATGCCATGAGATAGCAGGACCAAGGGATAAGGACTTGTAGAAGGTAATATTTCTACATTTTCATAAGAGTTGGTTCCACTATACTTCCAGTAATCGAACACAAAATCGGGAAGGCTTAAAGAATTAGAGTATGTCTGAATGTATTTTTTGAACATTTCTTTATCTTTTGGAAAAAGCGCTTCACGCTTGTTGTTATTCTTATTTTCAGTAGGATACCAAATTTGAACCATGAGCTCCCGCTTATCGCTTTGATCGTCAGTTAAAACTTCATCTCTGTTCTGATCTGTAAAATGAAATGTTTGAGTCCCCACTTTCTCTGGACCATCAGGCTTTGGCAAATGAAAGACAGGCAAGTATATAGATAAGCTGGTAGATACAACCAAGAGAATGATGATGATGGAAGACAAGCTATATTTCAACAGCTTCCCTATTTTTAGATTTACTATCTTTCTTGAATGTCTGAATAAAACGATGAGTATGAATAGAGCCGTTAGGATATAGACCACAAGCAACTGCCATCTGTATCCCTCAACAAACAATTGAATTGCGAATATAACGCTACTTCCTATACTCAGAATTACTCCTGTTTTCTGTGCACTTCTTTTAATAAACAATAAATCTAGAAGTAAAGCCAAACAGGATAGCACTAAAAGTATTTCAAACAATCTCATTTGTATCCCTCTCTTTCATCAATAGACCCTAATTCAAGCGTGAGCGGTTGAAACCTGGAAAATAAAGTATGCGTCAAGACACCGGACAATTGGACAAACTGTGGAAAACCGCCCCAAAGGACGGTTTTACATTCGATCTATTTATTTTGCTTCTTTCATAAAAGTTCTAACGTTCTCCGCGATTTCTTTGAATTTGGTGTGGTGCAAATAGTGAGAGCCTTCCATTAGGACGACTTTCCCATGCACCGAGTCCTTGATCTGCCCTTCATGCAGAGGGATCCATCCGGCTACACCTTGATTATCCGCTTGTACAAAGAGTAGAAGTGGAAGGTCTTTCGGGAATGTTAAGCCTTGAGCCCCTTTGAAATTAGAGGAGATATGGTCCATCTCATTCAACATCGTGGAACTATTCGAGTTTCTATTCGACAGCATTTTCATCTGCTTCACGGTGTGATCATCAAATGCGAGTCCAGCATAGGGGTCACCACCAAATTTGACCATCAATCTTTGGAGACCTGAATTTTTAAGAAATGCAAACATTTTTAATGGGAATTTAACATCCATACCCGGTTGGGTTGGAACACTGCTATCGATTCCGACAAATGCAGTCACCTCGTTAGGATACTTGTTCACATAATTAATACCGTAAATGCCCGTAATGGAGTGGCCCATGAGCATGTAGCGGTTAATGTTAAGCTGCTGTAGCGCTTCATGAACTTCACTTACGATATTCTCTGTGGTTCGATCTTTTTCCGTTCCATCACTTAATCCATAACCGAAAGGCTCAACTGCAACAACTTTGTAATATGGTGATAGTTCATCGATGAGCAGCTTAAAATCAAGCGCCGGTGCAGCTGTTCCATAACCAGGCAGAAGCACGATCGTTTCCTTGCCATCGCCTTGAATTAACACATTCATATTTTTTCCGTCCACAGACACGTGTTGACCGTACGGCACGGTTTTTGCTTGATCCGATTTTGTTGCAAATATATTCACGATAAATATAATGGCTAGAAAAAGCACGATGGCAGCGGCTATAGCTCCTAAGGTTTTGAGTAAAATGCGCAGCGGCTTACGCATCCTTTTTTTCGTTACCTCTTCTTTTGGTTTCATGTTCATCTTCTCCTGTCCCTCATCTCTTTATTGGGCTGCCTTGAATAAGAAGCCGTTAAGAGAAGCTTATACGATGAAGATGTACTCCTCATGTCAACAATATGAACTGAATATGAACAGGCAAAAAAATGCTACGAGATCCCATGCAAGGAAGCTTGCACATGATTCTCTAACATGGAGGTCAAATATTCAAACAGTGAAAAACCGTCCATTAGGACGGTTTTATATCACTTATCCATATGATCAAGATCGTAGAGATACCTTCTCTAGTACACTTATTTTATTTCTTTCATAAATTCTCTCAAGTTCTCTACGATTTCTTTAGCTTTGGTACGATGGATGTAATGATCTGCTTCAAACCGCATCACTTTTCCATGTACAGAATTTTTTACTTGTGCTTCATGCTCAGGTACCCATCGATCCGTTACTGGATGATTCGCTTGGATAAAGAAAATAATAGGAAGATTTTTGGGAAATGATACGCTTTCAGCTGCTTTAAAATTAGAATACATATGTTCAACTTCATTTATTATGTTCGAATTAAACATGTTTTTGTGCATAAGAATTCTCATTTGTTCTTTCGTTCCATCATCATACGGCAGTGCAGCTAATGGGTCCGTACCCAATTTCATTGCCAATCTGGAGAGACCTAATTTTTTGAGCCATTTAACCATTTCTAGTTGGGAAGATTCAATCTTCTCCGTTAGCGTTGGAACACTGCTATCGAGCCCGACAAATGCAATGACCTCGTTTTCGTATTTATTCACATAATCGAGTCCGTAAACGCCTGAAATGGAGTGTCCCATGAGAATATAACGTTCAATGTTAAGACTTTGTAAGGCATCGTGAATTTCACGGACAATATTCTCTGTGGTCCGTTCCTTTTCGGTTACATCACTTAATCCGTAGCCAAAAGGTTCAACGACGACGACTTTGTAGAATGGTGATAGCTCTTCGATTAGCGGCTTAAAGTCCAGTGCGGGTGCCGCTGTTCCAAGACCAGGTAGGAGTACGACGGTTTCTTCGCCTGTTCCTTGAATCAGAACATTCATATTTTTACCATCTACGGTTACAGACTGACCATAGGATTCTATTTTACCTTGCTCCGATTTGTTACAGATCACATTCACGATAAATACAATGGCTAGAAAAAGCACGATGGCTATGGCTATAGCTCCTAAGGTTTTGAGTAAAATGCGCAGCGGCTTACGCATCCTCTTTTTCATTACCTCTTCTTTTGGTTTCATGTTCATCTTCTCCTGTCCCTTATCTCTTTATTGGGCTGCCTTGAATAAGAAGCCGTTAAGAGAAGCTTATACGACGAAGATGTACCCTCGATGACGACAATATGAACGGAAAATGAACGGACCAAAAACAAAGGCTTCACACGCAAGGAAACTTGCGCATGAAGCCTTAGCAATCGAATTAATCTGTTGGTGATGTGATTGGCAGTGTGACAATGAAGGTCGTTCCTTGACTAGGCTCGCTCCCCACTCGGATGTCGCCTTGATGAAGCGATATGATCTGCTTCACGATGGCAAGCCCCATACCGCTGCCGCCATACTTACGGCTATGGGAACGATCGGCCTTGAAGAACCGCTCGAATATACGCTTCTGGTCCTCCAAGGAAATACCAATGCCCGTGTCGGATATTCGGATGGTTACATATTTTACATCTGGTTTAACGCTGATGCTGATCGTGCCGCCATCCATGGAAAATTTGATACTATTGCCGATGATGTTCGTCCAGACCTGATTTAATAGATCATGATCTGCCGTTAAGCGAATGGCCTTCAAATTGAGCTCGAAACGAATATTGCGGGCAGACCATTGCGGCTGTAGCGCCACGATAACCCGTCGGATCTGCTCATCAAGACTGAGTGTGACCAGTCGGAGCTGCTGTGACTGCGATTCAAGCAAACTCAGCTTGAGCAGGCTGTCGCTCATCTTGGACATCCGCTGCGCTTCAGTGATGATTATGTCCAGATAACGACTTCGTTCGTGATCTGAGAGGTTTACTTGCTTAAGGGCTTGAGCATAACCGGATATCGAGGTGAGCGGTGATTGTACCTCGTGCGATACATTCGATACGAATTCCCTGCGCATCTGTTCAAGTTGCTGCAAATCGTGCATCATTTCTTCGAAGCTTCGAGCCAACGTCCCCAGCTCACTCGTTTGCTTAATATTCAGCTCGACATTGAAATCTCCAGCCGCTATTCGCTTGGTTGCTTTTGTCAGCTTTTTGATCGGTCTTACCAAGAATATAGAGGCAACCAGAATCAATAAGCTTCCTGCAATCAACGAACAGGTTGCAAAGATCATTGCCCAATTAGCGACAAAAGAGGAAGAAGGAGGGGCGAGTGTTTCCAAAAACATCGCTTTTGTTCCCATTTCCGTTTTCAAGGGCAACCCTAAGAGGACCGAAGCAATTCCATTCGGCGTGACTTGGACAACGCCTCCATCGAGTACTTTCTTTAGTTGCTCCATCGTCACAGGGGCAGGTTTATGTCCGTTAAGTTTTCCGTAAGGCTGGAACTGACCTGTTGCTTCATATATTCGAATATAATAGGAATCGAGCTGCTTCATTTCACTTACGAACGAGTCCGCTTCATGTAACGGAAGCGTCTTGTAAATTCGGACGATGTCTTGGCCAAAGTTACGTAAGTTGATTTGCGCGTTCTCATTCAATTTTTCTTCGAATATCCAAGTTGACGCAAAAAAAGAAATGATCGTTCCCCCAATGACGGAGACTAGGAATGTCAGTACGACACGAATATATAAGGACTTGATCATTCGTAAACCTCAAGCCGATACCCAAGCCCACGCACCGTTTCGATCTTGAAATCGGATGTCGTCGCGAATCTTTCGCGAAGGCGTTTAATATGAACGTCTATCGTTCGATCATCTCCTGCGTAATCGATCCCCCAAATCTGATCGATCAACTGTTCACGCGTATAGACTTGTCCGGGTGTTCCAGCGAGCTTATACAGCAATTCGAACTCCTTAAGCGGCAATGTGAGCGACTCCGTCCCTCTCATCACCTTGTAGGTCTGTCGATCAAGAGTGACGTTGCCGAACTGGATCGTCTGCGTGGAGCCAATTCGGTATCGTTTCAATAATGCCCGAACACGAACCGTCAACTCCAAGGGATCGAATGGTTTCGTCAAATAATCATCGGTCCCAAGTTCGAAACCTTTCACTTTCTCCCATGTTTCTCCTCTCGCAGTCAGCATAAGTAACGGAAGATCAGGATTGGCTCTTCTGAGCTCTTTGCATAACGTCCAACCATCCATAATCGGCATCATAATATCAAGTACGACAAGATCGATATGCATCGAGGCATAGACGGCCAGTGCTTCCTTGCCGTCCGCGGCTTCGGCTGTTTCGAATCCGTCGTTGCGTAGAAATAAACAGACGAGTTCGCGAATGTTCGCATCATCGTCAGCAACCAGTATAGTAGGCATCGGTTCCCTCTTTCCCTGTTTTCCATCCCATATAATAATAACCATTATACTATAAATAATTTGAAAGACTGATGTGCGTCCGATAAATCGTACCCCGTGTAAGATTATTAGCGACGCAAGAAGATAGAATTATGGCGACGGCGATCATTAAACCGTAAGAGCGGATAGGGAAGTTTCTGATATGAAATAACCTACACGGCTCGTGTTCCTCCTCAACGTTGATTCATGGATAACCTTTACTTCTAACTTACATAAAAAATATGTTTAATCTGTGAAGCAAGGGACTTTCCACTATTTGGTTGTAATATAAAAAGGGACTTGCTACAAACGCAAGCCCTTATTTCCAAACCTATATCGTTAGCCTTAAAGATTGACTGCGACTTTTTGATATTGTTCATCGGTTAATACACGGCCAGCTGTGACATCATACAAATCCACTGAATTTCATGTTCCACCGTTACACTACCGTAAATCCACTTTCCCATGCTCAATTTTGCTATATCATCGTTAGCACTAGTTCTTAAAAAGATAATGTAGCATTTTCCGAATTTTTAGTTCATTATCTCGACTTCGCTAAAGTAAAGTTTAGAACAAATTGTTAGCTGCGATCAGCAGAAGTATAATACCGCTGGCGAATGTTCCGAATTGTCCCAACGTGAACGGTCCGATGCGTACACCCGCAACTTTGTTGCCCAACCATACCCCAAGCCATACGGTCAGAAAACTGCCAATCGCTGCAGTAAGGGATATGATCAACGGCGATAGTCCGAGCAGCCCTGCGCTTAACCCGTTAGTCAGCGCATTAGCTGAAAGGGCAACCCCCAGGATCAAAGATTCGAAGATCCCGATATCGTTCGATTTGTCCAGATCGACGCGTTCGGGATTCCGCAGGATCGCCGTAATTCCTTTGGCTTTCGGATCTGGCTCTGCCGTTTCCTTCTGCCCGCGGGGAACTGCAAGCAAGATGATACGAAGTCCGATTACCAAAAGTATGAATGTGCCCAGAAGTACGGGAAGTACGCCAGGAAGAACGGCAGAGATCCATTTTCCAAACCAAATCCCCGAATAGCTGAACATGAAGCAAACAGCGGCGATCAACAAGTTCGAAATGATACCGATCCGGATATTTCTTATCCCGTAAGAAATTCCTACTCCAAGATTGTCAAGACTAGATGAAATTGTAAAACCTAGGATGAGCAGCCAATTCACAAAACCACCTCATGTTGTTCAATTTGCTATTAATGTATGTGGTGTTGAGATAAAAGTGCAAGTACATGAGAAAAACTCAACAAATTGTTTCTCTGTTTTGGACTGTATGTAAGGAAAATTTCTCAACACCATCTCATATACTATCGTAAAATGATCTTGGGAAAGGGGGTGCAGGATGGAAACGTTTGATCAATCAAAGGAACATCGTATCGGAGATCTGATCAGGTTTCTTTTAAAGAAGCATTCGCTTTCCATGCGCAAACTTAGCAGCCTTTGCGGAATGGATGCCGCTACCATTTCACGTATCGTGAACGGCAAGCAGCAGCCGAAGCTGATTCATCTGAAGCATTTTTCCGAACATCTGGATATTTCGTTGGACCAACTGATTGAAGCTTCCGGTTATGAAGTGGTTGACGGAAAAAAAGAAAGCGAGATGGGGATCCTCAATTCGCTTGATGCGATAAGGGTAATACTCGGGAATTCCAAATTATTCGATCCTGAAGTTACGACAGCGCGTATCGAACAAGAATTGATCAAGTATGAGCAATATTCGCAGACAGAAGAGGGCCACCGCATGATCTGCCACGAATTTAATGCCAAAGTAAACCAGGTAAACGGGGTGGGGCCGTTCATCGAACATTTGAAGGAAATGTACATGCGATATTGCGATGAAGATACGTCTGTTAATGATCGGTCCGTGCTGGGTAGCGCATTACTATACTTCATTTTGTCGGCGGACATCATACCCGACTACATCTTTCCAATCGGCTATCTGGATGATGCCATCGCCGTTTATCTGGTCTTGGACCGTCTGAATCAGAACGGATATACAGCCTAAATTATCGGTCAAAAGAATACGACCGCCCCCGGTTATGCCGGTAGCGGTCGCGATTAACAGGACTACAGCCAAATGGGCGGTTCCATTCACTTTGGCGTGATTTTTACTTTACCATACCTTGCAATGAAACCGAGAGCACCTTGGCCGTCTCTTCGCGGGTTGCTTAGTCTTGCGGTGCGAAGCATATGCCGGATTTATTCGCGTACGTTTTACCGCTGATGATGCCTGCTTGCTGCACGCCATGGAGGCTTATTCAATTGGAGTATCTTCATTAGAAATATGTATTACTACACACTTTATTTTGCAGACTCTATTTGCTCTAATTGCCGGATGGCAAACCGTCTTGGTGAATAAGCATATCATAATATATCCCTTTTTTCTCTAGTAGTTCTTGTTGTTTCATTGTTTGTTGAAGCTAAAAAGACTGGGCAAGACGGAATCCAAGGTCGTCTATGCAAAATGACGGATGGCTACGACGACGACACGAAGCTCCACAACCCCTGGCCTCTTCAGCCCAGCTACCTCCTCGAAAAATTCGGTAGGAGCCGTATACTTGTTCATCATATAAATCAAAGCACCACTCCCAAACATTCCCTAACATATCATACAACCCCCATGCATTCGGTTCCTTTCTTCCTACTTCATGGATTTTACCTCCTGAATTTTCATTATACCAGGCAATCTTATCAAGCTCTCCGTATCTATAACCAGTGGTCCCTGCTTTGCATGCATATTGCCACTCTGCTTCTGAAGGAAGTCGATAGCCGTCTGATTCCCAATCACAAATAATGTTTTTACCATCATTACTTATGGAATAACACTCTTTCAGTCCAGCTTTCTGTGAAAGTAGATTACAAAAAGAAATTGCATCATTCCAAGAAATATTCACAGCCGGTTTTAGATCTCCGTCAAAAGAATTAGGAGATTTATTTGTAATTGCATAGTATAGACTCGTAGTTACAGGATACCGTGCAAGAAGAAACGGTCCTATTTCAGCTTTCCATTTGCTTTTTATTCTATCATCTCTTAATTCTATTTCTCCCCCTTGAATTTTCACCATTGGATAGTCAATGTAACTCTTTATTTCATTTGACACTCTACCTTCCTCCTATTAAATCTGGCATTCTCCTATGTTTCGTTTTTTGTTCGTATGCAAATGCAATACGAATTAGTGCCGGTTCACTAAATGCCGTTCCTGCGAATGTAATCCCGAATGCTCTTCCATTATCTTGGAATCCAGCAGGTACTGCTATGGATGGATAACCCGCTTTAGCACATATATCAGCTCCGACATAAGAAGGAAACAGGATTGTATCTAATCCATACTTTTGTAATGCATGATCTATACCCATATTTTGCGAATAATATAAATCAGTAATAGACTCTAGAATGTATTTCTGATTCTTTAATGGATTATCTAGTTGTAATTGATATTTCAATGAATCTTGTCCATATTTCAAAGCCTTCTCAGTATTCTGCTCGTTCCATTCAATCAATTCATTTAATGTATGAATAGGAAGATGAGCTGGGAGGCTTTGCAAATAGTGTTCAATAGAATGCTTAAATTCAAAGTTCATTTTGTTATGTTCCCACTCTCTATAGAACGATGGGATTTCTATATCTTCTATTACAGTGGCTCCAGAATCTTTAAGTTTAGCCACAGCATCATTAAACAATCTTTCATCATACTCGCCAATATCACGATATTTCTCAGGGGCTACATTCCTGAAAATGCCTATGGTTGCGTTAATTAATCCGTCTTTATCTAAAAATGCTGTATAGTCCATATTAGGATGTTCATTCTTCCAAGTAGCGGGATCACTTTCATCTTTTCCTGTAAGAGCACCTAATAAGATCGCTGCATCTGTCACAGTCCTTGCCATAGGTCCAGCTGTATCCTGAGAGTTGCTCCACGGAATGATTCCTGATCGACTTATTAAACCTACGGTTGGCTTTATACCAACGATAGCGTTCTGTACAGATGGACTTAAAATAGAGGCGGATGTCTCTGTTCCAACTGCGATTGTAGCAAAATTTGCTGCAACGGATGCACCCGAACCCGTACTAGAACCACCAGGAAAATAATCCCCATATGGATTTTTGGTTTGTCCACCTATTGAACTATATCCAGCCCACATTATTGATGACGACATCCCATTTGCCCATTCTGTCAAATTTGTTTTTCCGAGGATAATTGCACCTGCGTTCCTTAATTTTTGGACAAGGAAGGCATCTCTTGAGCTTACATGGTTTTCCAAAGCTAATGCACCCGCATTTGTATGCATTTTATCATTTGTTTCAATATTTCCTTTCAATAATACAGGGACACCATGTAGAGGGCTTCTTGCTCCTAGTAATTTTCTTTCTTGGTCTAAAGCTTCTGCAATAAAAATCGCATCTGGATTTATTTCCATAATAGAGTTTATCATGGGTCCACTCTGGTCAAATGTTGCGATACGGTACATATAATACATTACAAGTTCCCTTGAGGTAACTTCCCCCTTATTCATAGCATCCTGTAATTCAAGTATCGTTGCTTCTTCGCTATTTAATTTTGTCAATCCAAAACTATGTTCCATAGTGAGCTCCTACTTTCGAATTTGGGTCTTTTATTTATTTCATTCTTGTGAATCCTATGGTCTTTATTATAGAAGTGATCGAATTTAAAAATATATAAAAAACAATTACTAAGCGTTTAGAATATAAAAAAAGGCTTGCGGGCTTAACCCGACAAACCTTATGATTTATTTATTTTTTGAGTACACAATTTTTTTGATACTATCATGGGAAAGACTGAACAGTTCTGAGAGTTGATCAATCGTTGATCCCTCATTGAATTTTTGGCGAATATGGCCGTTTCTAAGGTTCAGGTAATTTCTGCTCCCTGATTTTTCACCCCATTTTTTGCGAGACCCTTCTGAGTTGGGGATGTAGACCATTCGGCCTTGCACATATTTCTGTACTTCCTTTAGTAAATCTTCTGGCAAAATAGCTTCAGCATTTGTATATTTCAAAGTAGATATACTCCTTAAAATAGATTCTAATTTTAAGGGAGCAAAATCTATACTATAAACTATTTTCACCTTACAGGTCAGAATGAAAACATGCGGTTACTTCAATAAGCTCCATACAAAAATCCGCCATGGTTATAATATAGACTTTGCATGGAGCTTGACATTTGCGACATTATTGTTCAATCTTTACCCTCCTTATCACGATTTATGATAACTGATTACTTAATAACTAAATATTCTATGATATTCACGTTAATTCCTTCTTAACATTAAGCTCTCGAGTCCCGTTAGTTCAGAATCGATAATGATTGATTAGGGATAAATTATATCGCCTTATTCCAGCAGCGTTACAAACTGTTGGACGTTAAACTTAAATCTGTGTTAGGAGGAGTGTAACCCAGGTGCCGAGCCATTGATACAATCTGTCCCTTATGATGAAATTCATGTGTTTCCGTATGGGTTAAGAGCCTTAATGGAGTTGTACTCCATGGTTCCTCCTGCCACTTCACATGATTCGATATTTGTTCGAACCAACGAAAATTAAACTCTTCCAAGAACCGATATACTGCTTCATCTGCTAACTCAAATCTGTCACGAATCCACTTGACATCCGAGCGTTCAATCTCATTATGAGTAGCAAATGAAAAATCAATTCGTTTCTGTTTAAAAGCGTATGATCCAAGCCAGTACCTATAGCAATCAGCAACGTGAATATGGGTTTTTATAATACTGCCACTCCCGAAGTTTGGGACTGTGTTGTGCAACTTTTGCAACGGAATCTCTTCCAAAAATTCAAACAAAGTTTGCCTTGTGAGTCTAATATAGCTATATTGTTGCTTCAAAACGTCTAACAATTATCATCAACCCTCTCCGTGTGTAACTGACTCTCCTCAACCCTCTGATTCCTTATTTTACCACGACAATTTGAGGTAGAATAATGTTATTTATTTAACTCTTCTGTTCCTTATCCCCACCCCCTAGCACAGACGCAGCTAAAGCTTCACGAGGCATTATCGGATTGAGTCCGTTCAGCTGCTCAGCTCAATCAGCAGTTCTGCTGTTTCCCGCGATCGAAAGACGGGAAATTGATGACCGAACGGAACTGCGCTCACACGAGGATCTTGACGGAAAGGCTCCGTAATCGTGTATACCTTGTCTTTCTCTCCCCACAGAATCGTAATCGGTACATCGGGCAGGTCGGCCGGCATCAAGTCAGGCAGATGATGATGCACCATATGCAGCATGGCGGCATTCGCCGCCGTAATGCGCGGAGAAGATAGTCCCCGGATAACGGATTCGATATATCCTTCAGGAAGCTCGCTCTGATCCTCAATTCCTTCCTCCCGCAGCATCATTCTCGTTAACGAACCTGCGGAAAGCAGCTGTAGCAAGAAGCGAGACCATTGGGCAGATGTGCTATGCCATCGGCGCACACGGTTGCGGGGCTTATGGAGAACTGGCTGCAGCAGGAACAGACGCTGTACCTTGTCCTGTAAGGCGGCAGTGGCCTTGGCGGCCAGAACGGCACCGAATGAATGACCGGCCAGGCGAATAGGACCGGGGTGATCCTCTATCGCGCGACACAGGGCTTCGACATTGCCCTGCAGCGCATCCCCCTGCCGCAGAGACGGGGATCGCCCGAATCCGGGCAGGTCCACAATCCATACCGGATTACCGGTCCGCTCATGCAATTGGTCAGCAAGGGGAACCAGATCATCCGCTCCGCTAAACATCCCGTGCACCAATACCCACGGCACTCCGTTTCCTTCCTTTACGAGCACGGACAGATCCCCTCTCCGCTCCTTCACATAGCCTTCCGGTTCCTTGCGGTTCGGATAGGTCAGGCGATAATCCAGGTCCGCGATTGCCATTGGCAGGATGCCGCTTATATGTAAAGGAGGCTTCCCCATGCGTTCGAGAAGCTCGTTCGTGGTCTCGGTGCGGAAGGAACGGCTGGTAATAAAGGACAAAGACTCGGCGGGAATACCGGTCAGGCGGCTGCCCCCAGCCCTCATCGTGGCCCGAATCAATGGCACGGGCACGGACAGACGAGGAGCCGGCATTCTTAATTCCCGGGATATGATGGACAACAATTCCCTCATATCCGGTTCCCGCTCCTTCTCGCCGAGAACGTTGTAAGTGCGTCCGCTCGGTGCGGCATCACGCGCCAAATAAGCAATGATATCGGCCAGATCATCATTGGCGGCGATAGGCACCCAGTACGACGATCCCCCAGGGATGACCGGCATTACCTTCCGCCGCAACGCCTCGACGAGAATACCGAGCCCCCCCGTCTGTTCCGTCGTACCTGCAGGTTTGGCCCCGACGAGCGTGCACGGGTTCACGACGGATAATGTATATACGTGCTCTCTAGCCTGCTGGCGTATGTACAGATCGGATAAAAACTTCATTCGTTCGTATGGACCTTCCTTTTTCAGTAGGTCATCCGCTTGGAACACATCCGTCTCCATATGGATGTTATTGTCATGAAAGGGACTCATGTACCCGACGATATGGATGAAATGGCGCAAGCCCTTTTCCTGATGTACGTCTGCAGCCAACTCAGCAATATGGCGCGCCCCCTCGAGAAAGGTCTGCCTCGCTGTCGTCGAGTCAAGCGTGATGTTCATCGTTCCTCCCGCATGGATAATCACATCGGCAGTGCGTGCAAGCTCGCGATCGTCCGGATGCAATCCGAGTCCGGGTGCGGACAAGTCTCCTTGCAGCAGCGTAATGTGCTTGTTTTCCCCACCCAATCCCATGCGATTAAGCTCGGCAGAAGCTTTCTCTACCGAACGAACCAAGAGTAGCAGCCGATCCCCTCCTTTTGCGAGCTGTTTGATGACTTCCTTGCCGATAAATCCGGTTCCTCCGGTGATGAACATAACACTCATGTTAATTCCTCCGCATCAATTAGAACTGTTCAGTTCTATTTATGAGTAAAAAAAGAAGCTTCATTACAGAAGCATCAGACTGACGGAACCCTCTATAGTTGAAAACGCATAGAGGGTATCTGCTTGAGAGTCCTGACGATCGCAGCATCGTCTAGTTGCTCTACGGTGACTAAAGACATTATACCAAAGTAACCTCCCCCTACGTCGGAAGCCTCTTCTGAACGGAAGGGAGAATGAAGAAAAGGACTTGGCAGCGGTTTGTTTGGGCTGGAAATGTCACTTTTTCGTTAACGAAGCATTCTGCAAAACTGGACTGCCGTCCGCTTGATGACCCCGGCATCGCGGGTCGTGTCGGCCAGTACAAGCGATCCTTCTAGCGAGGCGATGAACAGGGAAGCCGCCTCCTCGGCACTGACATCCCGCCGGAATTCTTGCTTATTGACTCCCTGAGCGAACAACTTCGTCAATAACGGCGACAATTCGACGAAAAACCGGGAAATTCTCACTCTAACGGCCTCGGCCTGCTCCGAACATTGCAAATATAACGACACGAACGGGCAACCCCCTTGATGGTTCCGTTCCGTGAAGCCTATAGCCAACGATTCCATGAAGGCCAGTATTCGCTCCTCCACCGTGAGGCCGTTTTGGCCGAGTATGGCGAACAACTGGGCTTCATACGTATCAGCCCAGAATTCGACGACGGCCAGGAGCAGTTCCTCCTTACTCTTAAAGTGATAATAAATATTCGACTTCGACACACGACTTTCCCGCATCACATCATCCATGCTCGTATAAGCGTATCCGCCCGTCAGAAACATCTGCGCAGCCGTCTGAATGACTTGATCGCGATTGGTTGGTTGGTTTCTTTTTCGATTCATGTTTAGAACTATACAGTACTATTCACGATAAATCAATTTTTATTACTCGCCGGTTTCAGCAAATTTTTGGATCCGCTCACCAATTTGATCACGAACACGTTGGAAAACAGCCCATCTTTCTTCATTTGTTCCCTGAGCCTTAGCAGGATCATCAAATCCCCAGTGTTCACGACGAACATGTGAAGGTGTCATGGGACAACGATCTGCAGCATCTCCACATAACGTTACTACCAAATCCGATGTATTTAACAACTGAGGGTCGATGATATCGGATTTTTGATTCGAAATATCAATACCAACCTCGTTCATAGCTTTGACAGCATTGGGATTTAGGCCGTGTGCCTCAATACCTGCACTGTAGACATTCCAATCATCACCAAGGTGTTTTTTTGCCCATCCTTCAGCCATTTGACTGCGGCAAGAGTTGCCTGTGCATAAGAAGTATAGTGTCTTTTTTTCCATGTTCATTCTCTCCCTAGTGTGAAATTAAAGTATAGTTAACCAAATATATAAACCTAATAGGGTTATACATAAAGTTGGAATCGTTAATATGATCCCGGTTTTAAAATAAGTGCCCCAACTGATCTTCACGCCTTTTGTTGAAAGAACATGGAGCCATAACAAGGTTGCCAATGAGCCGATAGGTGTTATTTTAGGACCTAAATCAGAGCCGATGACATTGGCATAAATCAAAGCCTCTTTAATGGCTACAGATGTATTCGTAGCATCTATTGCTAACGCATCAATCATGACAGTAGGCATATTGTTCATGATTGATGAAATAATCGCAGCAATAAAACCCATTCCCATCGTAGCCGCAAATAAACCTTGGTCAGCAACGCTCTGAATTACACTTGCGAGAAGATCGGTGAGACCTGCATTACGCAACCCATATACTACGACATACATACCAATCGAGAAAAAGACGATAGCCCATGGGGCTCCCTTCAGTACTTCCTTCGTTTGCACAACCGGACTTCTTCTTGCCATCAGTAGGAAGAAAATCGCAATAACTCCCGCTACAATGGATACCGGTATATTAAAGGATTCACATACAAAGTAACCGATAAGCAGAACACATAGTACTATCCATGACAAACGAAACATTTTTCGGTCTTGAATAGCTGTCGAAGGTTGTTTAAGCTGTGTACCATCAAATTTCTTCGGTATACTCCTCCGGAAGAACAAGTAAAGCACAAGAATACTAGCTACTAATGAGAACAAATTGGGAACAATCATTCGGCTAGCATATTCGGTAAACGAAATATCAAAGAAGTCTGCGGACACAATATTCACCAAGTTGCTAACGATAAGTGGCAGCGAAGTCGTATCCGCAATAAATCCACTAGCAATGATGAAGGGAAATACTTTCTTCTCGTCAAAATTAAGTGCCCTTACCATAGCAAGCACAATCGGTGTTAAGATCAGTGCCGCTCCGTCATTTGCAAAAAATGCAGCTACTATAGCTCCGAGCACGGATACATAGACAAACATGCGAATGCCGTTTCCTCTAGCTGCATTAGCCATATGTAGAGCAGCCCATTCAAAGAAACCGATTTTATCCAGGATCAATGAAATGATAATGATGGCGACGAAGGCTAGTGTCGCATTCCAAACAATTTGGGTGACATCCCATACATCCTGAAAGTTAACGACACCAGCTAAGAGTGCTAATGCCGCACCACCACAGGCAGACCATCCTATGGATAGATTTCTGGGTTGCCATATGACAAGAATTAATGTCACAAGAAAAATCAAACTAGAAAGTACAGCAGTAAGCAATGTACAACCCTCCAATTATTCAGCAGTTAAAAAGGCTCAAATCCAAAATCAGTGCTTGCATTAAGCAATGAAGCCGCTGCGTGGATGGATCGTTCTTACGATCGCTGTTGTCCCCAAATTTCTTATGAATCAACTTTTAAAGTGGATGAAATTCGGGGACAAAGGCGAACGCTTCGCTTCTTCAGATCGATTCCATCCCCTCCGCTACTTTGCTTTTTATGTCAAGAACTGATTATTAGATTGAGCCGTTAAAAATCCTACTCTTTTTTATGAGTTCGATAAGGTAATGCACTTTCCGGTTAATCATTATATAACTATATACTTATATAATCAACAGAGATACGTTATTCTGATGCTATTTATTCTGATCAAACCGTTACTCACAAGCGCAGTTAATGTCTTTGTTAAATGATGATAATATCTCTTGAGAAGTAGGCATTTCATCCAACACCGCTTTAATATATGGCTTATCTTCTACATTTAAGGAATAATACACCCATTGACCACGTTTGCTTTCATTTACAATCCCCTGGGATTTTAATTTTCTTAAGTGCTGGCTGATTGCAGGCTGGGACATATCAAAAATTTCAACAAACTCACAAACACACCACTCTCTTTCCTTAAGGAGCGTCAACATGGTAAGTCTTGTTTTATCTCCAAGCAACTTTAACTTCTCGGCAATTTTTTTCAACTGCTCCAATAAAATTCATTCCTTTCTTATGCTGAAATATAGCCGGTCCCAGCCCCTGATGGAACCGACTTATAAATACTTAACATGGTTTAACCAAACAATAAATCCAGAATCTTTTCATCTGCCTTTCTATTCTTTCCAATATAAGGGTAGCAGTGGATATGGATCGCTGGATTAAAATTGATTTCTATAATGCTGTAATTGGTGTCCGTTGCTTCTTCCTCTATATGATCAATCATCATATCCACACCACATATGGTTGCTCCTGCTGCTTTAGCTGATTGAACAGCTAGATCCTTATACCTATTGGGTATGTCATCGGTAAAATCGATACTGTCTCCACCTGTACTAATATTCGAGTTTTCTCTCAGATAGATAACTTCCCCTGATTGTGGTATATCGTTCCAACCCATAGAATGATTCTTCAAAAACATCTCTTCTGCTTCCCCTAACTGAATTTTCTCAAGGGGGGTTTTATATCCACGACCTCTGAGTGGGTCTTTATTTTTCTCTTTAACAAGCTGTTCGATCGTATGGACACCATCTCCCACGACATTTGCAGGAACACGATGCAGCACCCCAACCACCTCATCTCCCATAACCAGGAAGCGATATTCTTTGCCTGTCATAAATTCCTCGAGAAGCACTGTCCGATCATGTGTAAAGGCTATTTCAAACGCTTTTTTCATATCCTCTCTCGAATATTCGCGATTGAAGATCGTAATGCCCAACCCGAAATTGGTTGATTTAGGCTTGATCACAATTGGAATGCCGCTATACGTTTCGTAGGCGGATATCGCTTCATCCAAGCTTCTATATGCTTCCCCTGACGGGACACGAATTGCATGTCGTTTGAGAACTTCTTTTGTAACAACCTTATTTTCCATAATTAACACCGTACTGTAGGAGTCCAAGGACGTTTTCGTAGCTTGCTTCACATATTCTTCGTGCTCACCATGTGATAACAATACAAAATTCTCATCCCGATCCACCAGTTTGAACTTAATTCCCCTCTTCACTGCTGCTTTTAAGAGCAATTGGGTGGATAATTCGAGATCCTCATATCCTGCAAAACGGTATCCATTCTGAATACTTTCCCCAGCGTACTTTTTTGCTTTTTCTAAATGGTAAGTCAGATAGGATGTCTTTTGAATGTCGGACTTTACGATAGATGCAGGGTTCAAATCAGAATGAAGAATCTTTTGCTTCTCACCATTTAGTATGTGTAGGTAGTCCTCAACCTTAGGGAACAACAGCTGCACCATTTCCTGCATCTCATCGATACAAGCAATTGCCATCTCCTGCATCGTGAACTGACGATCTTCATGATCGTTTAAACGTCCGCCAATGCCTTCCATGATCAATTGATCATGATTCAATTCAGCTATTCTTTGATCTTCTTCATTAAAGGGTTCATCTTTTTTAAGCAGCATAAAAAGAATAAACAAATGTATAAAATGCATCGTTTCTTTACTGATTCCTATTCTATGAAGCGGGTTTATATCAATAAATCGAAGCTCTAAGTATGCTACTCCATCTTCCACAAGTTCCTGTAAGGGGTTGATGCCCTTTGCTGTTTTTATGCGAATAGGGCTGTAAAATTCCTTCACGCTCAGTAATTCATTCTTCTGAATCAACTTATTCAAATCATGAACATAGTCTTTCGTCGAATTAAAGGATACATAGTACGATTTTTCATTCCGATAGCCGCATGCACTATTCCGAAGTGAGTTCATATTGGAAACATAGTAGCTTTTATTGTCATGTGAATCCCCTAAAGCAACACATCGATCGATATAGGTTTTATCAAAAACAGGACTTGCCCCTGTTAAATAGATGAGCAGCCAACGGTATCTCAACAGGTTACGAGCTACTTTAAAATAGATCGCATCCTTGAATTCTTTAAAGTCTGTGTTCCGCGCCTCTGTTTCATATAGCTTTCTAAGAAACCCTTCATCAAACGAGAAATTATAATGAATTCCACTTAACAATTGTCTCTTACGACCATACTTGTCCGCCAATTCGCTTCGATAGTCGTCCGCTAGGGGATCGTTCATTTTGGCAATTGGAATCTCTTGCTCTTCGGGCAACATGGGGGGATTACTGCTTGGCCACAAGTATTCCCCATCCAATTCTAACGAAACAATGTCTTGCAAAGCTTCCATGAAATGATAAGTCTCATCAATCGAGTCAAAGGCTGGGGTTATCATCTCAATTTGACTCTCTGAGAAGTCAGTTTGAATAAAAGGGTTTTCCGTCTTGCTGCCAAAGGCTTTAGGATGCGGTGTCAATGCAAGTTTTCCATCTTGATCGACTCTCACATTTTCTTTTTCCAAACCGAAATGACCTCGAAGCAGATCATTATGTAAAGCTTTGTCTATCAAAAGCTGGATGAGTTCACGATTTAACAAATTCATGTTTAATGACCTTCCTTTATGACTTGTTATAAATGAATGGCTTGCGGAACATTTATATTGCGCAAAGATTTTCTAAACCAGAAGACCAGAATGACACCCTTAAACACACTACTCAGTGCAATCGACATCCACACCCCATTTAAACCAAACGGTTCGGATAAGATCAAAGCTAGCGGTATTCGTAACGCAGTAAATAAAATACTAAATATCGGCGGAATATGTGTCTTACCAATGCCGTTAAATGCACCTACGGTCATCAGTTCCATACACATGAACAATTGGGAGAAACCGATAATTCGCATGTAATCCGTTCCTAACTTTAAACTAGCTTCATCAGATAGAAACAGTGAAAAGAGTTGTTGTGGAAATAAGATGAATACAAGTGAAATGAAAGTACCAAATACAGATGTCAGCAGCAATGCTTTGCGATACCCCTGCTGAATTCGATCCAATTGACGAGCTCCGTAATTTTGTCCAAAAAAGGCAGCAATAGCCCCCTGTAGGCCACCGATGGTCATATAAGAGATGGATTCAATTTGTATCCCGACCTTTTGAACCGCAATGGCGTCAGCACCCCACCGCACAATGATCTTCGCAATGATGATCGATATAATCGTAAAAGTAACCCGCTGAATCGTAATCGGAAGCCCCATTCGGATTACTTGTTTCATGAGATGGCTATCCCAAACCGACGATTTAGACATAAATTGGGAACTTCTTGTTTGGATTATAAACAGCACGGTCACTAATACATTGGCCGTCAGAGTGGCAATCGCTGCCCCTGCAACTCCCCAACCCTCAAAACTGCCCACTCCAAATATTAAGAATGGATCGAGGATGATATTCAAAATGAGACCAACTGAAAAAATATGAAACGGCTGCTTACTATTTCCCATAGCATTCAAAATGGTTGCATATAAGGTGTTTAGGATTGAGAATACGATACCTACTATTGAAATCAATAAAAATTGCTTCGCCATCAACTCAACTTCATCACTTCCAAGATCAAAGAAACCAATAAGATGGTCCTTAGTCAATACGATAAAGACCATGTAGAGAAGCCCTAATACAACAGACATAACAAATCCGTTCTTCACATATGACCTAGCTTGTTCTACCTGACCGGCTCCCATACAATGTGAAACCTTGATCCCTGTACCGATCGTTATCATTGTCGCTAAAGCAATCGCTAAATTGATGAAGAAGCTTGCCGTGCCAATCGCTGCAACAGGACCGCTCCCTAGCCTTCCTACCCATATCATGTCGACAAGACCATAGGTTGTAGATATGAAGTTGGTTGCAATGATGGGAATCGTCAATTTCATCAAAGTAGGCATAATAGGACCTTGGGTCAAATCATTTGTGCCCTTCATGTCTAGTTACTCCTTCTTGCTTTAATGTAAAAACCGACCACAAGGGTCGGATCAAAGCGGATAAAAAATACAGCACAGCTGTTCAGATAATAGTCCTCTGACTTCTTCGTTGTTTAGCTCATAAAAGTTCCATTTTCCAATGCGTTCCAGAAGTATAAGATTTGCATCAAGTAACATTTTTAAATGATAAGACAGTTTCGACTGAGGCAGATCAAGCATGTCGGTTAATTCGCACACACAAACTTTACCTCTTTGGTTTAATTCATAAATGATTCTTAACCGATTTTTATCGGAAAGAGCTTTAAATTTCTGTTCGTAAACGCTCAAGATGTCCTCTTCAATAATAGGAACCTTCATGTTGTCACCTCAACTTCCCATCAATTATTTTTGATGCGTCAATTGTAGCAAGTCATATGATACACGTCAAGCATCAGTTTTTTTTGATGCGTTCCATTTCGATTGTAGTATAGTATCAATGGAGACATTCTCAGCAATAGTCTATTTTAAAACATCTATCTTTATCTAATTGATTTGATTAATATTAAGCTATATTTGAAGCACTATTTTGGCAACCGTGAAGTAAATAATAAGTCCGGTGCCATCCACTAGCGTAGTAATAAAAGGACTCGATACGACCGCAGGGTCTGCCTTTAGCTTATACAATATTAATGGTAAAATTGCTGCCACAAAGGACGCCCAAATGACGATAGTCATTGCTGAAATACTGACAACAAGTCCAACGTTCCAATCTACCCCAAGTATTAATGCTCGACCATAAGCTATCAATGAAATCGTGGCACCCGTCAATAAACCTGTGGTTACTTCCTTCTTTACGACTTTAAATAGATCCCTCAATTGGACTTCACCGACAGCAAGTGCCCGTACCAGAGTCGACACCGTTTGCGTTCCTGTGTTTCCACCCGTTCCAATCAGTAATGGAATAAAGAAAGCCAATGCAATTACTTCAGATAACGTCTCCTCATAGTGTCTCAGAACAGTTCCTGTATAGGCCTCCGCTACAAATAAAATTAATAACCAAATGATACGTTTTCGATATAATTGAAATACGGACGATTTTAAATAAGGTTCAGCAAGAGGTTGACTTCCGCCCAGCTTCTGAATATCCTCTGTCGCCTCTTCGTGAATGACATCGATTAAATCATCGACTGTGATTACGCCAATTAAGCGCTCTTGCTTATCAACTACAGGTAGAGCTACTAAATCATAACGGGTTAGCAGCTCGGCTGCTTCCTCTTGCCCCATAGTAGCGGGTACTGAAATCACTTCTCCCATTACAATTTCTGATATTTGGGTCTGGGGTTCAGTTAGTATGATTTTCTTCAACGAAATTACACCTAGCAGCTCCCCTTTATTTCCGGTGATATAAACATAGGAGGTAATCTCTGCTTTATGACCAATTTTCCGGATATGACGTAATGTTTGCTCTAATGTCCATGTATTGCGTGCAGCAATATAATCGACCGTTGCCAGACTACCTGCGGTATGTTCAGGAAAGGTCATCAAAGTCCGAACTTTTTGACCATAATCCACCGGAAGTAGAATGAGCAGCTTTTCGGCTTGATACCGATGTATGGCAAGCATCATATCAGCTACGACGTCGCTAGACATCTTGTTGAGAACCTTCGTTGTCAGTACTTCCTCCAAATAATTTAGAATGCGATACTGTAATACCGGTTCAAAATATTCCAATATCTCTGCAGACATGGCAGGATCCAATATCTCAAACAATTTAATTTGTTCCTTGCTCTCAAGTTGCTCTATACATTGAGCCAGATCAAAAGGTCTGAACGATTCAATATAGTTTTTTATGAACTTAACATCTGAATTCTCTATCATATCTCTCATTTCTTCGATCTGGATCATTTATGTCTACTCCTTCATGTTAGGATGTTGCAAATGGTATAAGAAGATTGGCGACGCTATAATAAATGAATAATGCTACGATGTCGGTTAAAGTTGTTACCACGGGTCCAGAAGCAATTGCAGGATCTATATTCAGACGTTTAACGATTAAGGGAAGTATTGCTCCGGTTATCGTTCCGAACAGAACAGATATAAATAGTGCCAAACCTACGATAGTGCTAAACATCAGCGATGAATCCAATAATAGGATTGACAGCACGGTAGCGAAGACCCCACAAACGAACCCCGTCAGCACACCAATGCCCGCTTCTTTTCCAAGTAAATACCAACTGCCCTTACCGCTCACCGGACTCACACTCATTCTTCTAATGACAACAGATAAGGATTGAATTCCGCCGTTACCCGACATTGCTAGTATTACCGGGATAAATAGTGCTAGCGTCGTAAAATGTTCCAGTGAGGCGATAAAAGGAGCCATGATTTTAGTCATCAGAAAGCCCAGCACCGTAAGTCCAATAAGCCAAGGCAATCTTTGGCTTACTAATCTAAATGTACTTGAAGAAAACGACAATCCACTTTTTAGCGCGGCAATATTCTGAATTCTCTGCGTCATCCGTTCTTCCAGCAAATCGAGAACATCATCAACCTTAATGATTCCAATCATGATTCCGTCTTGGTCCGTGACAGGGAGCTCATGAAGATCGTACTTTTTGATCAAGTCTGCTGCGTGGGTTTGATTAGCATGATCGTGAATAGAGATGATATTCGTGTTCATGAGCATCTCCATCTTGCTGTCTGATCGGGCTCGCAATAGTTGATGTATCGATACAACACCGATCAAGCGAAGGTCCTGATTGGTAACATACAGAAAATAATAATAATTGTCCTCGCTCGATAGACGTAACCGACTCAGTACCGCCTCAACAGTATCCGCTCTATCTACGATTTGAAATACAGTATGAATAAGTGTACCCGAAGAGTTAACTGGGTACTTCATGATCCGCTCCACCTTTGTTCTAACTTCCGGCTGCATAGCATCCAATAGTGAAACGGCTTTACGCTTCGATATGGATCTTAGGAAAGCCGCTGCTTCGATCGAGACCATAAAGTTCAGCATTTCCGTAGCATAATTAGAGTCAAGATACGCCACTATAAGCCTTCGATCGTCCAAACTCAGTTCTTGAAATATACCGGCAAACTCACTCGGTTTTAGAGACTTAAGAACTGTTTCACGCTTCCTTTCATTCAGTCCCAAAAAGAATGCTGCTTGGTCTGAAACATGTAGACTTAGAAAAGTTAAGATGAATTGCTCAATTTCGTTGGATGCTAGAGACAATCGAAGGCGATTCGTAATTTCATCATTCTTTCTTATGTAAGTGGAATTCATAGTGATTGCTTCCTTCCTTCGATTATCATAAAAAACCATCTTTAATAAATCTTGTTATTATGAGCTTTCTATAGAATTTACGGAATCTTCATGACATATACCTAAAGGGTTATACCGAGTCTGTAGTAACTGTTCCAGTTTCACTCGTTTGAATAATCCTATTGTTATCATCATAATAATCAATGCTCAATTGACCATAAGAAAAAGAGTCCTTAAAAATTAAGGACCCCTTAAAACAGATTTAAATTATTTCAACATAAGTACTAATGCTTCTCTTTTAAAATAAGGCATTCTCCCGAGAATAGGGTACCTTAATACAAGCTCTCCAGCTCATCAATAAGTGAACCTACGTAGGCTGCGGCGCTGCGAATCGGATCAGGCTGTGACATGTCCACACCTGCCAGTTTCATCAGTTCGAGCGGGCTCATAGATCCTCCGGCTTTTAACACTTCGAGCCATCGATCCACGGCAGGCTGCCCTTCCTCTCTTATGAGCTGTGCTACAGCAGTGGAAGCAGTAAGACCAGCTGCATATGTATAAGGGTACAAACTCATATAGTAATGCGGTTGACGCATCCAGGTTAACTTGGCATCCTCATCGATAACCACATCCTCTCCCCAGAACGAAGACAGGATATCTCCCTTCAACTCACACAATTTCACGGCAGTAATCGGTACATTTTTCATAGCAAGATCGTAGACCCGGCGCTGAAGCTCTCCTTCAAGCAAATGGGTTACAAAGTTGTGGAAATAGGTGCCGAGCAACTGGGAAATAACCCAGCGGCGCATTCTCGGATCGTTAGAACGTGCCAGCAAATGATCCACCAGCAAGAGTTCGTTCATCGTTGAAGGAGCTTCAATGAAATACAGCGAAGGTCTGGAGTTCGTCAAACGCTGATATTTGCTCGCCAGCATTAGATGACCGGCATGTCCCACTTCATGGGCCAGCGTAAAGGCACCTCTCATGCTATCGGCCCAGCTGATCAGAATATAGGAATGGACTCCAGGAATTGACATGCAGAACGCACCCGTTCTCTTCCCTGCGTTATCCGCGTAATCCACCCAACGATTATTAAAGGCATCCGATACGATCTCCCCGTATTCCGGACCAAGGATGGTTAAGGCTTCCTTGATCAGATCCCCTGCTTCCTGAAAAGAAATGCCAGGACTAAAATCAGGATCAAGCGGAGCTTTCAGATCTGCAAACGTCATCTCGTCTAAATGGAGCACCCGTTTTTTGAGTGCGGCATATTTTCGCATATGAGGCGCAAGCTCTTCCTGCAGAATATCCAAAATGTTGTTGTACATTTCCGTTGAGACTTGCTGCGGCGTCAAGAGCATATCCGTAACGGAGTCATATCCGCGCAGACGCGATTCAATCACTTGGCGCTTCACTTCGGTACCGTAGGCTTCAGCAAACGTATTGCGGTATTTGTACAGTGTCTCGCTAAAGGCTTTAAACGAATTACGGCGCAGCTCAGTGTCCGAAGATTCAACGTACTTGTTCTCATAAAGTGCAAACGAAACTGGCACTTCTTCCCCTCGGCCGTTCTCTGTAGACGGGAATGTCATATCTGCCAGCTTGCTGCGCTCATAGATACGGTAAGGCGCCCCTAATACTTCGCCAAAAGAAGCAAGAACCTTTTCCGTCTCCGCTGTCAATCTGTGCGGCTTGGTTTGCAAAAGCAATCCGAGACTGCGTTCGAACACCCGAAGTTCGGGCTGTTCTTTTATGTACTGGTCAATCGTTCCTTCTGGAAGCGCAATAATCTCGGATTTGATAAAGGAAAGAGCTGAACTGACTACTGAAGCAAGATCGCGCGCTTTTGCAGCGTTCATCTGATTCTCGGGACTGATGCTGTCTCCAGATTGATGCAGATAAGCATAGGCTCCTACACGGTTGATTCTGCCTTGCAGTTCTTCCTGTGCATTAAGACAGGCTAGCAGTGTATCTGCTCCTTCTCTGAGTCTTCCTTCATATTTCGTAACAGAGGAGATGTCCTTCTGAACAGCGTTTAATTCTTCTTCCCATGCCTCTTTTGTTTCAAAGATATCATTCAAATTCCATGTTGATTCCGTATCCACTTCTGCTCGGGTTAAAATTTTCGACATACGCTAAGCACCTCTCCCATGTTATTAATTGACCAATGTATGGCACCAATAAATCCCATTGTATCATAGATTCGTAAGCCTAAAGAGGTCATTTTAACCATGACCTCTCAATGTTAATTATTTTGTTGAAAATCCCAACTTCCAATTGCCTTTTATCTCCAAGCGTGCATCTCCCTTACTATGTTCAAAAAATGAATTAATGACTATAGTAAATGTGTCGTCAGAGCCTAAGAATTCTTTATCAATGACAAGGCTTGCTTTAAACTCCCTTTTTGTGGGATTTTTGTTTTCTACTTCTGTAAGTAATTTGTGGCTGTCTTCAATGTCAAAGCTGAATTCCTTTGATGCTAGAGGTTCGACTAGAATTTGCTCCGCAGTAACTTCGACTCCAGAATGACTTATAACTTTAAATTCACCGAATGTTAAGGCTTCAGCCATAATATAAGGTGCTTTATCTGCTTGTTCAAAAGTAACGGTGATTGGTAAAACAAAATGGTTGTTTTTCACGTTCAAGTCGGAAACCATAACACTTATTTCATCTGTCGTTTGATAGTACTCCGTACCTATAACTGCACCTTTCCAATTCGTAATGTCCTTGAAAAAACCTTGAAGTGAACTTGCGAAACCAGGATTAACTGCCGCCGTTAAACTAATTGATAAAACAGCTACCGCAGCTACACCTCCTAGACCTTTTATAGCTTTATTCTTTATTCCTCTTCCCTTCATTTCAGAACTTGCTGCTTTAATCCCTAGTTCACTTCTTTCATGTAATTCTTTTGGGATTTCAATTTTTTCTAGTTCTTGTTTTATTCGATTACTCATACATACCCGCCTCCTTCACTTGTTTACGTAGCTTATCTAATGCACGATATAATACGGATTTTGCTGTTCCTAAGGGAATTTCTAATATCTCTGAAATTTCCCTGAAGGTTTGATCATAATAAAACCTTAGAAGAACAATACTTTTTTCATCTTCATTTAACGTATCTACTAATTCTTGAAGTGATAACGAGAGTGGAATATCTTCATCATCCGAACCTACAAATTCTTCATATCCTGGCTTTAAATGAACTACTTTCTTGCGTTTTCGAAGAAGATCGATCGAACAACTAATAGCAATTTTCGTTAACCATGTTTTGAAATACTCTGGATTCTTCAATGTATTGATCTTTTTAAACGACAGGTAAGCTGTTTCTTGAACCACATCCAACGCATCGTCTTTGTTTTTGACATACACATAAGCGATACGATATAAATCTTCCTCATATTGTTGGAATAGTTTTAAGAATGCTTTATCGTTTCCCCTTTGTGCCTTTCTGACTGTCCGAATGATACCAATCACCTTCTTACTCTGTTTAATTTCTGACTTACACCCATTAGACGGAGAACTATTTAGTTTGGCTTAAATTTCCGAAAAAAATAGTTTTGCAATATTGTCGCAAAAAAACTGAGCATAAAATTTGCCCAGTCGTCACATCTTTTCAAATAACTTGCCTTAGTCAATCATTATCTTTCTATAAATGCTTATTTGATGTTCTTCCATACAATTATCCAATTAATGATTTTAGAAAACCAATCTCACTTAAGAATGTTTTCTACGTGATAATCCGAATATCCAAAGAAGGAAAGATCCACTATTAATACTACATGATATTTTATTGATAAATTTAGTAAATCGATGAACATGACACCACTTGCTTATAAAAAGAATCAGTTGGAACAAAGAACGAACTCGGTAGGCGTATAAATGCCACTAAACGAAAGTAGGCGACATCTCCTGGATGCCGCCTATCTTGTGTGCACTTCCCTCTATTATTCGTATTGTCTGATTAGCTCCCGGAGCTTGCTTTGTATTTGTTCGCGCACCACTTGTGGACGCTTCACGTTTGCCTCCATGCCAAAGCCGAGGAAAAAATGTACCGCCCATGGTACATACGATGCGCTCATGTTTGTACAAATCGTACCTGAGCCGTCCTCACGCAGATCGATCCACCGTGTTAACCATAAGTCTGATTGGCATCGTCTCACACCCTCCGGTGTCAAATCCACCTCAAGATCCAACGTATCAATCTCATCCATTCGCATGATCCATGACTGAATGTGCTCCTCAGTCGTATTCAATTTCATGCTTTGGTCGCCCTCGAGCGAAAAATCCTTCACTCGATCCACGCGAAACACTCGATAATCCCCTGCCATGAAACAGTAAGCCTGACAGTACCATAACCCGTTCATCGTATATATCCCGAGTGGTTGAATCATCCGTTCTCTTCTCGAAGATGCTTCGTACATGATTGTGACGACACGCTGATCCAGTGCAGCCTCGAGCAACTCCTTCAAGAAAGAAACTTCCATCTCATGCGGAGGAACCCAAAATACAAGCCGTTGTTGCATACTTTCGATCTTTTGCTTAAGCTCACTCGACAGATAATGAAAAAACTTATGCAACGCGGTATCCACTTCATCTTTGAAGGGGAGAAATTTGTAATTACGTAACGATTGACAGGCAAAAAACAACGCGATCGCTTCATGTTCCGTAAAGCTGATGGGTGGCAGCACCTTCTCGCGTAGGACGCGATAACCGCCCCTGGGCCCTGCTTCGGAATAGAGCGGCACGCCCAGTTCACTCAGCTCCATCAAATCGCGAATCATCGTTCGGCGCGAAACGCCGCATTCGTCTGCCATCTCCTGTATCGTAAACTTCTTGCGTTCATTGACCATCATCATAAGTTGAATGAGTCGCTGTGCTTTGTGCATGGACCGCTCTCTCCTCTTAACAACCCAAATAATAGTGCCATCAGTTGTCACTATTATCCCGTATGCTTAACCTTGAAGTCAATGTTTACACACCAAGGAGGATTCGGATATGCAATCAGATGAATTGACATTTTCGTAACTTGGAAGTTACCAATCTGCGTTTTTGATCTTTTCGGCAGGATAAAGATTATGTAGAAAGTTCCTACCATAATCAGGAGTAGTAAATGGAATCTTCAAATATGAAAACGAGGGGAGATTTAAAAAATGGAACAAGTTAATCAACACTACGTGATGGAAATGGTTTTGTTCAGGTTGAAGGAAGGTACGGATAAAAATAGTTTTTGTCAGGCGGCTGCCGCACTCACAGAGGTACTGCAAACTGAGTTTTCTGGCTTTAAAACGCGCACTTTGCTGCATACACCAGACGAAACCCAGTGGACGGACATCATATACTGGTCCGATATGGAGATGGCATTAACAGCGATGAACCAACTCAAGTCAGTTCCTGCTTTCCAAACATTTGTGTCGATGATTGATTCAAGAGAGATCATGCTACAGCATCTGATCCCTGCTAATTTGAGTATGTAGGGAATTTGTGCAGGTGTCAGGGCGGCAACGTTGTCACTTGGCATGATGAAGATAATTCCAAGAAAGGTGATGAAGCATGGGAGACACATTTGCGGGTAAATATACTCCGGATTTTTTCAACCAATTTATAGCTATCGTCAAACTCAAGTATCCGGCATTTGATTCAACAAGGTTTCTGAAATTGATCTATGATGATCGCTGGGAGCAGGAACAATTGAAACAGCGTATTCGGCATATAAGCAGCTCATTACGATCGACCCTACCTGCGTCCTATAATGACGCACTGTCGGTATTGACCCAAATCGCTCCCGAATGTAGAGGAGTCGAATACTTGTTCTTTCCAGATTTCGTGGAAGTATACGGGCTTGACGATTGGACAGCTTCCATTCCCGCATTGGAATGGTTCACCCGCTTTTCCAGTTCGGAGTTCTCCGTTCGTCCTTTTATTGTGCAAGATCCTGTTAGAATGATGGACCAAATGCTGCAGTGGGCAAACCATACTGATCATCACATCAGACGGTTAGCCAGCGAGGGCTGCCGTCCTAGATTACCCTGGGCGATGGCCCTGGACATATTCAAAGCTGATCCATCCCCAATTATTCCAGTATTGAAAAAACTCAAACGAGATTCATCTGTCTACGTGCAGAAAAGCGTTGCTAATAATCTGAACGATATATCCAAGGACCATCCTGAACTGATCATACAACTCGCCCGCGATTGGCACGGAGAAAACCTGCAGACCAATTGGATTGTCAAACACGGATGTCGCGGTTTGCTCCGAAAAGGAGATCAAGATGTGCTTTCCTTGTTCGGCTTTGAGATATCGCCGGATGTGACGGTAAGTGGATTGTCGCTGGACGAAGAGACGCTGGAGATCGGCCAAACTCTCCACTTTTCTTTTTCGATCCGAACCAACTCCTCTGTATCCCAGCGGCTACGGGTCGAATACGCGATTGATTTTGTTAAAGCCAACCGTACGACATCGAGAAAGCTATTCAAGGTAACAGAACACAACTACGACAAAGTGGAGCGACAATACATACGTGCCCATCATTTCAAGGATTTGACGACCCGAAAGCATTATCCGGGCAAACATCGGCTATCCGTAATCATAAATGGAAAAGAGCTAGCGGCAACGGATTTTTACATAACCGCTACCTCAGAGCCCTCGTGAGAATGATCGTAAACAATCAAGTCGATGCCATCAATTTAGAACTTTATGACATGGAGGAAATAATATGAGGAATGTATCAGTAATCGGATTGGGATCAATGGGTGCATCACTGGCTCAAGTGTTGCTTCAAAATGGCTATCGAGTGACAGTATGGAACCGAACGAGCGCTAAGGCGGAGCCGCTCGTCAAAAAAGGAGCTCTCCTTGCCCCCAGTGCGGCTTCTGCTATAAGCGCAAGCACGGTGTCAATTATCTGCGTCTCTGACTACAAGACTTCATACGGTATTTTGGATACAGAGGAGGTCAGAGATGTCCTTGCGGGTCGCGTTCTTATCCAGTTGAGTACAGGCAGCCCCCAGCAAGCACGCGACAATGAAGCATGGGCTCGCGTACACAATGTGGGATATCTCGACGGAGCAATAGCGGCTTCACCGCCCCAGATGGGCAAACCGGACGCTACAATCTTCACGTCAGGTTCCATGACCGCTTTTCAACAGAGTGAACCGTTTCTGAAATGTCTAGCCGGAAATGTGCCTTATCTTGGTGAGCAGGTTAGTGCAGCATCTTCGACAGAATTGGCGTTTCTTTCATACCTATTCGGTTCGTATCTCGGATTTTTTCATGCGGCACGCATCCTTGAATCGGATGGTCTACGCGTAGATGCTTTCGGATCTATGATCGCTCATGTCTCGAAGGTTGTCGGTGAGGTTATCAAGTATGAGAGTGAAGTGATTCAAACAGAAACTTACGATAACCCACTGAGTTCTGTTGATATGTGTATGACGACAGTGGAACTCCTCATGGAACAAGCTCGTGAAGCTGGAATTAACAATGAATTTCCGGTGTTTGCTCAAGGGCTTTTTAAGAAGGCCTTGGACTCTGGCTACGGACAGGAGGAACTCGGTGCCCTTATTAAAGTAATGCGATAGAACTGATTTCCCCCTCTCTTCTTCCTGTGTGGATTGGAGAGGGTTTTTGCTGTCTCTATATAGCCAGCTTGTTTGGTGAGAAATCGTCCGTTGACAAACATAGATTATGATTGTAATCTAATGAAAAGAAATAGACTACACTTGTAATCAAAGGAGGTATTACGTGTGGATGAGCAACCGCGAATCTCAGATGCGGAGTGGGAGATTATGAAGGTAATCTGGACTAAATCACCTGCTACTGCATCAGATGTCATTCTTGCGCTACGAGACCACAAGACGTGGAAAGACAAGACGGTCAAAACCTTACTCAACCGACTCTTGCAAAAGGGAATTCTCACGTTTGAACAGATCAACCGAGTCTATTATTACTCTCCTGCACGAAGTGAAGAGGAATGCAAACGTACAGAACGCCAATCCTTTTTGCAACGCGTGTATGGTGGCGCACTAAAGCCGATGCTGGTTCACTATTTACAAGAAGAAAAGCTCTCCTCCCAAGAGATTGACGAGTTGAAGAAAATCCTTTCCGAAAAGGAGAAATAACCTGGTGGATTGGAATTCAGTAACGTTTTATCTCAATCAAGCATTTTCGTGGACACTGCATAACTCCATTCAGGCCAGCTTTCTCGTCTTGCTGATCTTGATCTGCAAGCAGCTTGGCAAAGAGCGACTGCCCGTCAGATGGCACTACGCCGTATGGTTCCTTCTCGTATGGAAACTGGTAGTTCCGTGGTCGGTCGATAGCTCTGTTAGTTTGTTCAACTGGCTGCCCACGCCGTCTTTGGACAGGATCCAGGAAGCTCACCCGCTAACGTCATCTGGTTCTTATCAGCCTACTGAAGCGGCCTATCCGCATAATTCCATCCTCCACCGAGATACATACCTTTCTACTGAAGCGGGCTTTTCATGGTTCAGCGTCCTTTCTCTCATCTGGATCGGCGGGGTCATGATTCTTGCTGTCACCACGATTTACACCACATACAGATTTCTTTCTCGGGTAAAAGACGATTCGACTGTTCAGGATCAAACTATTTTGCGAGTCTATTCCCAGTGCAAACAGCAGATGGGCGTCACCACACCCATACCTTTGCGGATGAGTCACCGAATGACGAGCCCTGCTTTAATGGGATATGGCGACCGCAAATTTGGCTTCCTGCAAGCATTTTGGAAAAACTCGACGAGCAAGAGCTACGGCACATTTTATTGCATGAGCTAGCGCATTGGAAAAGACGAGATATTGGCGTGAACAGCATCATAAGCATGCTCCTGATTGTAAACTGGTTTAACCCGCTGTTATGGTACGCCGCTTCCCGCATGCGCCAAGATCAGGAAATGGCTTGTGATGCTTTGCTCCTTACTTATTTGAAGGAAACGGAAGTACCGCGCTACGGCCACACCATGATCAAAATGCTCGAGCTATACGCAGAGCCAAAACAAATAAGCATCACAGCCGGATTTTCCAGCTCCAAAAAACATGTAAAAAGGAGAATCATAATGATTAGTCGGTTTAAAAAACGGGCTTACACGTGGATGGCATCCGGTATCATTGTCGTCTTGGCTCTAGGTGTTTTCACACTTACCGATGCACAAAAAGTACTAGGTAAAGAACTCACCTTCGTCACACCAGTGGCAGGCGACATCCGCAGCACGCCTGATCAAAAGGGAATCAACATCATTAACAGTTTGAATACGCCTGCAGAAGCAGCCGCAGCTGGCAAGGTGCTCAAGGCGGAATACAATACCACACTGGGCAACCACGTCATTCTCGTGCATGAAGACGGATATCAAACCGTTTATTCTCACTTGGAAAAACTGGAGGTTACCGCTGGAGCTACTGTTACCCAAGGTCAGCTCATCGGTCTATTAGGTAGTACTGGGCGAAGCACGGGACCGCACCTGAACTTCCAGATTCTCAAAAACGGCACGCCCGTCGATCCAATGCAGTTTTTGGTGACCGAAACAACAAAAGAGTAGCCATGGAGCCACTCTTTGTAACAAGGACAGCTCCTGATGGGCTGTCTTTTTCATATCTCATTAAAAAACCGTGACGGTCCTCTATAATTGTTCCAACAATCCGAATCGATGCTCTATAAATTGTTTTAAATGCTGCCGTAGTAGCATTATTCCGAATCTGTAGAATTTGTTGTAGCTATAAAGACTATGATCCCGATGATACAAGTTGCACCCAACCACTGAAACCCTTCAAAAGGTTCCTTTAACCAAACTACCGTTGTGAGAACGGCTGCCAGCGGCTCCAGACTACCTAGGAGACTTGTTTCCTTCGGCGAAAGACTTTGCAAGCTTTCGATATAGAACCAAAATGCGATCATTGTGCCAAATACCACAACGAATACTAAATATAGATAGCCTTCAACTGTAAGCAGATTAAAATCAATTTTCCACGGCGGATGGATAAAGCTTAAGGCAACACCGCCAATGATCATTGCCCAGCCGACAACGACAAGCGAATCAAATTTCTCTAGAAGTGGAACGGCATATAACGTGTAGAATGCTAAAGCCGCACCTGACAAAACACCCCATACGATGGCAGCGGCTGGAACAGATAATTGAGAAAAAGAGCCATTGGTTAGCAGGAGAAAGCAACCGACCAATGCAAGCGAAACAATCAACATATCTTGACGCTTTAGCATAGCTTGTTTACGTAGAATTAAATAAAAAATAATCATAACAGGTGCCAAATATTGCAATAGCGTTGCAACAGCCGAATTTCCTAGTTTAATGGAAGCCATATATGTGTATTGTACGGCAAGCATGCCAAATAGCCCGAAGATAACCAGCTGTGCGGCTGTCTTTTTATGTTTCCAAACATGCAGGATCTGGGAGCGGTCCTTTGCAAGATATTGAACTGTTAACAGTAATATACCGGCAATGAGCAGACGTGTCGTAACAAGCCAACTCACACTTACGCCATATTGTTGAAAGAGTTTTTGGGATACGGTACCGCCAACGCCCCAACAGATGGCTCCCGTTATGACAAGCAGTAGTCCTGTTTTTCTATTAGGTTGGTTGTTTATCATGGATGGTCCCCTTAATATAATGATATTGTTATAATAAAGAGGAACATGCTGTTTTCATACCATAATCGTATATTAAAATATAAAGATATTGAGGTGATGGCTTGCAGATCAAAAATATCATGATTGATCAAAGCTTAAAGGAACTAACAGAACATCGTACAGTCGAGTTACCCGTCGCCTGTTATGAAACAACAATAAATCACAATATATATGGCTATATCCCTCTCCATTGGCATGATGAATTGCAGTTTGTATACATTGTGCGAGGCGAAGCTCTTTTTCAAATCAATGATGAAGAAATGGTCATTCGGGAAGGTGGAGGGTTATTTATTAATAGTGGTTGTTTGCACATGGCAGAAGATTGGAACGATACCCGTTGCACGTATATCTGTTTGAACGTTTCTCCGCAATTTGTTTTACCCAAGGAGCTTCACGCTTCTTATGTATATCCCTATATTCAAGCAACGAATGTTCCTTACTATTTTTTAAGTCCTAGCGAAAGCTTTGGAAAGGACATATTAGATGCGATCATAAAAATAAATCAATGTATTGAGAAAAAACCTCCACGGTATGAGGTGGACATATCGGTTATGCTGACTTTTATATGGCGTAGCATTGTATCGAACACCCCTCAAATAGAAAACGATCAGAAGGAAAACATAAGTTATCAAAGAATTAAACGAATGTTGAACTGGATACATCAGCATTATACAGAGAAGATCAGGCTCGAAGATATTGCTAAAGTTGGCCAATTAAGTCGTTCTGAAACATGCCGTTATTTCAAACGAATGATAAAAACGTCACCGCTAAGTTATGTCATCGAATACAGAATCCAACAAAGCTTAGACCTGCTTCGGCGTCCGGAATCAAATGTAACCGAGGTTGCCTATCAAGTCGGATTTAATAGTACAAGTTATTTTATTGATAAATTTAGTAAATCGATGAACATGACACCTCTTGCTTATAAAAAGAATCAGTTGGAACAAGGGACGAACTCGGAAGGCGTATATATTCCTGCTGATGGAATATAAAGTGAGGCTGATATGTAAATCCTTCAATTCGGCCAAAACACATGGGAATTAAGAAGCTGTGTTACCTTGTGGTGTCTGGTGTCGATTCGCCAGATTCGTTAACCTCGCCTTCTTCAGGCGTCTCGGCTTTTTTGGGATGCGGCGTACCGTCCAATCCGTATACTTCGTCATAGGCATCGAAGATTTTCCGAGCAACAGGCGCGGCGCTGTAGGCGCCAAAGCCACCTTCCGGAATAATGACGGCTACGGCAAGTTTTGGATTCTCCCGCGGCGCAAATGCAATGAAGACACCGTTGTCGGTGGTATATTTTTTGCCTTTAGGAAAAACATTTTGTTGCGAAGTACCCGTTTTCCGTGCGAAGTCATAGCTAAAATCGTTAAAAGAAGGCAGATTTTGAGTGTTCATCCCCTTGATGACCTCGTCCCAGTACTTTTGCGGCAATTCCACTTTGTTCAGGACTTCACGGCCATATTTCTTAATTACATTTCCTTTTTGATCCTCGATTTTGCTGACCATCTGCGGTTTGATCCGGCTTCCCTGATTGGCTAACGTTGCAGTGTACTGAGCCAGCTGAAGCGTTGTATATGCTCCTCCTTGACCGAAGGATGCAAATGCAAGTGAAGCAATAGGACTACCTGCTGCCTCGTAATTTTCATACTCAGCTCTGCCGCGATGTTCTTTCGGAAGTCCAGACTCCGTAGAAACACCTAGTCCAAATTCTTTCATATACTTGCCCCAAACGTCGATTCCTTTAATACCGTACTTCCCAAATAACTTCTCTCCTACCCAATCGATCATAAAAGCATTCGAGGAATTCTGAATAGCTCCTTTCGGCTTGATTGGGCCCAACGCTTTGCCTCCTGAGTTACTTACATTCGCGTTAGTATCATTTGCAATTTGAGCTGATCCTTTGTCGTAATAGTAGTCATTTACACCAAATAAGCCTTCGTTGAGACCAATGAGGACACTCAGTGGCTTAATTGTGGAACCCATAAGCAAAACGGACTCCAGATTATTGCCTGATCGTCCTGAATTGTACGGTGAAATCGTTCCGTTCCCATAGAATTTTTCCACACTGGCCCAATCATCTGTTCCGTCCTTCCACACATTTGGGTCGTAGTCAGGGATGCTTGCCATTGCTACCACATTCCCTGTGTCCACTTCCATCGCAACGGCATATCCGGTCAATGCATCGGGATGGGTTTTGCCTGAAAAGGGCGTTGTCCGAAGCCAGATCAGCTGATCCACAATCGCCTGCTCCGTCGCCATTTGAATCTGCTTGTGAATTGTTGTATACACATTATGACCCTTCTTCGGGGCAATCATCACCGGTTCTCCATCGATCATATTTTGTGGATTAATCGGGATGCTAATATAGCCGTTTTTCCCGCGCAGTTCATCCTGAAACATCATTTCCAGACCATCCACGCCGACGCGTTCCGACTCCGTATATTTCAGACCGGGATCTTCCTGGGTCTTGTTTAGCTCCTCAATCATTGCATATTTTTCGAGAGTTTTAACTCCTTTAAATTCCTTTAGGTAACCAATCGCCTGAACGGCCACCGTGTCGGTATCGTAAAACCGTATGTTCTCCTCGATAATTTTAATGCCCGGAAAGTCTTCCTTGTTTTCAATAAAATAAGCAACCTCATCCTCTGTCAAATCACCCTTAACCCGCCTTGGTTCATAGCCTCCCTGCTTATTTGACTTCAAATCCAGCTCTTTAATGACTTCTTTCTTTGTCATTTTTACTGTTTTCGGATCACCATGTTTTTCAAACACCTCAACAACCCGATTGGCAATTTCATCAATCTCCGGGTAATTTTCAAGCCCTTTGTCGTTAGAAGGGTCATAGTTTTTAAGAAGCGTTACATACAGCGCATTTGATGGCTTGGAATAAGCCAAAGGGGTTCCGGCAACATCGAGTATGCTACCACGGATCGGCTGCAGAGGGAAATTTTTCGTTCGGCCGCTGGTTTCCTGCTCTGTAAGTTCCGGTCCCTCTACAAACTGCAATATTGCAAGCCGGATAATAATGACACTGAAAATAACAAATGTGGTGAAGAAGAATATATTAATTCTTAAATTAAACTGACTACTGGCATCTCCTTCATCTTGCTTTCGTTTGCCTGCCTTAATAAAGTTCATCCTAAGTTTCTCCCCTTTGTTCACGTTCACCATAATATTCATGTTGTGCGCTAACAGGAGTCTGCCTGAATCGAGTGTATTTCCTATTCCTTGTAATTAACACCTCAAAATACATATTAGTTACATAATATTTTATAAGAATTGATAATAAGATCTGTGGATGCTTGATTCATACCTATTTACGTTTGGCACGCCCTCGATCCAATGCAGCTTTTGATAACCGAAACAATAAAAGAGTAGCCATGGAGCCACTCTTTGTAACAAAGACAGCTCCTGATGGGCTGTCTTTTTCATATCTCATTAAAAACCGTGACGGTCCTCTATCGTTGTTCTCCTAGATTATACTTCAGAAACTTGTTGTACCTTGATCCTCCATCCCCCTAGTCTCTGCTGCTCTTGCCACAATCTGTCGTATATTCCGCCCATGGACAAAAGTTCCTCATGTCTGCCTGCTTCCACAATCCTTCCCTGATCTACAACTAGAATCCGGTCTGCCGCCTGGATTGTTTTTAAGCGATGAGCGATGACTAGCACCGTTTTACTATAAGCCAGCTTGCTGATTGCTCTTTGTAAATGCACTTCATTTTCCGGATCAAGGGAAGCGGTAGCTTCGTCGAGAATGACGATAGGAGCATCCTTGAGAATAGCCCGAGCTATTGAAATACGCTGCTTCTCTCCACCTGATAGCGCTGCCCCACCCTCCCCGGCAACGGTGTCGTATCCTTGCGGTAAATTTATGATAAAATCGTGACAATGCGCTGCTTTGGCCGCTTCAATTACCTCTTCAGTTGTAGCATCCGGTCTGCCCTTTCGGATATTGGCTGCGATCGTTTCATTAAATAGATAGGGCTGCTGCTGAACCGTGCTTACCATGGCCAGGAGTTCATCGCTTAGCATAGCTCTTACATCGATGCCTCCAATCTTCACAGCACCTCCCGTTACGTCCCAAAAACGCGAAACCAAACCGGCAATCGTCGATTTTCCCGAACCAGAGGGTCCGACCAATGCGACCAAATTGCTTTCAGGAACCTGAAATTGAATCCCGTTCAAAATCTCCTTGTCTCCATAAGAAAAATGCACGTCCTCTAACTCGATATCGAACGAGGAAGGACGCTGTGGATGCTCCGGTTCAGGTAGTACGGATTCAGCAAACAGTTCGCGAATACGCTCTCCAGCAGAAGCCATATAACGCATTTGTGTCAGCGCTGTTCCCGCCGACCGTAATGGCTGATAAAACTTCATGCTTACCACAAGGAAAATCAGGAATATGGACGTATCCAGGACGCCGCCTGCCAATAAGAAACTACCAATAAATAGTAGAAACACAAATCCAAGCTCCAAAATAATGGAGAACAGCATGACAACTGGAGAGGTTATCACTTCGACCCGGATGCTATCGTCTCTAAGCCGTGCCATCGCGTTGTCTAACCGCGAAAACCGCTGTCCTGTCTGATTATGAGCTTTGATCAGCCGGATCGTCTGAACGTATTCCAGTAGCCGAGAGTTCACTGCAGCTGCCGCTTCCTGCCGCTTCTTGCTCCTCTTGCTCATCAGACTCTGAGACCAGAATAAGAGAGGAAGCGCCAGCGGTACGGATACGAGCACGGCAAGAGCCAGCCGCCAATCAATGAACAGTAGAAATAGCGCACTGACGACTGGCAGGATAATTGAACCAATGACTTGATTAAAGAGATGAGTCAATATCATTTCTACTTCATCCACATTAGCCAGTAAGGTATGGCTGATATCGCCTTGGTCTCGCCGGGAAAAATAGCCCATGGGCAACTTCCTCAGATGCTCACCTAGACGCAGGCGGACATCTTTCATAATGGAAGCTCCGCTGCTTTGAGCCTCAATCTGGCCACGACTGGCAAATAGCGCCTGAAGGGCAAACATCCCTACCAACGATGCCGACCACCAAAGAATTTGTTTTAGCGTTACCTCACCTTGAAACAAAGATGCCAGAATAAAATATAAAAGACCGGCGGGAGCTGCGTTAGCGATCATTTCAAGCACGGTATACAAGGTAGCCCGAGATAATAATTTGCCAGATTCTCCTGTAATTAAACGGATGGTTTTAAACATGGGATTCCTCCTTTCCTTCCAGCGACCAATCTCCGGCTTCCCTGTGGGCCTTCCACATGCTGGCGTACAGAGGGCAGTGCTCAAGCAGCTCCGTGTGGGTTCCCGTTCCAATGACATGCCCGTCGTCAAAGACGACAATACAATCCACATCTGCAATCGTGGAAAGCCGATGTGCAATAACTACAACCGTCTTACCCTGCAGTAGACTGCTTAACGCAACCTGTATTTTCGATTCATTCTCTGCATCGGCAAAAGCAAAAGCTTCATCGAGAATCAGGACTGGAGAGTTCTTCAGAATAGCGCGGGCAATCGCAAGTCGCTGGCGTTCCCCTCCGCTTAAAGGAATTCCACCATCGCCTATCTGCGTATCGTAGCCGTCAGGCAGCGCGATAATGAATTCATGAGCCTGAGCTGCTTGTGCCGCTTGAATCAGCTCGGTATCGTCAGCAGCATTTTTACCCATCCGCAAATTAGCAGAAACGGTATCACTAATCACTGGCACGTCCTGAAATACAAACGACACCATATCCATCAGTTGCTCCGGTGCGATGGAACGAAGATCGATACCTCCGAGCGTTATTTCTCCATTAGCTGGATCGAAGAAACGGGCGATTAACTGGGCGGCGGTCGATTTACCCGCTCCGGATGGACCAACAAAGGCAGTTACCTTGCCATGCCCCGCGTTTAGATCGACCCCTTTCAATACCTCCCGGTTGCCGTAGGAGAAATGAACCTTTTTGAAATCAATATCAAACCGCTGTGGTTGATGTGCCGTGGAGTGTTCAAGTACTGACTGTTCTTCTTCCGCAAGCACAGCTTCAATGCGACGAACACTTTCCAGATTGTTCTGCATCATGTGGCTAAGCGTTGAAATTTGCCGTAGTGGTGCGGTTAGCCCAACACCTAGCAGCAGGAAGAGCAGCAAGACAGAGAAATTAATCCCATGATGACTATATAACCAGAGCCCCGCAGGCATGATAAATAGCAGCCCCGATTCCAGCAACAGCAGAAATAAGACATATAACGGTGTCTTTCTGCGGGCGATTTGCGTCCATAAGTCTGCATAATTCTCCACGGAGTCATGATAACGGGCAAACGAATGTACCGTTTGGTTAAACGACTTGATGACCGGCATCGCATGGACAAATTCTACGATCGCTCCGTTCATGTTTTCTGAAAGATCATGCATCCGTTTCATATCGTCGCTTCGTCTACCGCGTGCTGTCATCAGTCCCTGTACAGCAAACGCTGCAGGGATCGGAAGCAGCGCAGCAATCGCCAATCGCCAATCGACAGTGAATAGGTATGTCGCCGTTAGCAGCGGTGCTACGATTGAAGCGGTCAGATCAGGCAGATGATGTGCAATAAATGATTCGATACGCTCAACATCATCTGCGATAATCTTCTTGAGTCCCCCGGAATGCTGTGCACTGAAAAAACCAAGTGGCAGCTTTCCCAACTTGTCGATCAGACGAACACGCAAATCATACAACACATGAAACGCCGCAGCGTGTGCTAGCATCGTTGATATACCCATCAACACAAACCTAAGTAAAATAGCAATCAGTGCAATCAGTATATGCTTCTGAACCGCTGCAAAATCGACAGGGTGTTCAAGAACTACTTCCGCTAATTGATACACAATTACAAACGGAATCAAAGAACATAAAGCGCTAACTGCGGAGCTGAGACAGGACAATATCAGTTTTCCGCGCTGTTTGCCAGCCAGACGGAGCAAGAATTGAAGTGAAGTTGACATGGCATAGTCCCCTTTCTTGATGTGACGACATCTCCTGTCTATTTCTTCAGGGCCTTCATGATTTCTTCAATACCATCAATTTTTGCAAGAGCCATCGGCCCCGGAAGTGAAGGGTCTTCCAGTTCGTAAATGTGATTATTCTTCACCGCATTGAGGCCATTCCACACCTTGCTGTTTTTCATAGCCTCCTTGACGCCTCCCTGAATCGGAGTTTGCCAATTGTTAATGATGAACAGATGATCTGGGTTGAGCCCGGCCAAACTTTCTAGTGTTAAAGGCCCGTCTGATATCATACCTTCTACCGGCTTTAGTCCCAGCCCCTTATAGAAGGGATCGAATCTGCCATCCTTCCACGTAATAAACTGCTCCTTGCCACCGTACATTGCAAACATTACGGATTCCTCGCTGCGGAACGCCAATTGCTGTTTGTATTCAGCGGATTTGCGATCAAATTCTGCCAGCACACTTTTTGCCTTGTCCTCTTTACCGATCACTTCAGCGATTTGCTGCAGTGTATCCCTCCAATCCCCTGCTTGAGGAAATATAACGGTTGGAGCAATTTGGCTTAATTTCTCATACTGATCCTTCATGTCATCTGCGGCAATAATCAAATCTGGTTGTGCGGATAGCAATCTCTCCAAGTCAACTTCCATACCGAGATCCATGATGTCTTTCCCTTCCACACGCTTGCTGAGACTTGGAAAATTCCGTCTGATCGTATCAACACCTTGTGCGGCAATCGGATATTCATCCAAAACGGCTAGGTAATCGACAAAGGCAATATATGGCGTAGCTATTTTGATTGGCTTTGCTTCAATCACCGTCTCACCTTTTAAATGTGCAATTGTTCTTGGAAATGTAGAAGAGGTGCTATTCACCTTACCTTCAGCTTGGCTGTGCTTGTCCTTCTCCCCTACCGAAGACTCCGAATTTGTTCCTCCGCAACCTGCCACCAATCCAATCAGGGCAACAATGATGAGGAGCGAAACTATTTTTATTCCCCGCATTTCTATTCCACTTCTCCTTTTATTTGCTTTTTGTCGCTATAAGTCCCTTTAGAGCTCTTATACATCAATGACACGTTGCAAATGATATTCATTATCAATGAAATAATGATACTATGTGTTCTCTCAGCCCTTCTACCAGTAGCCGGAGTACTTTACTGGTTAGCGGGATTATCCGACAAAAAAAAACTGCTCCGAAGAGCAGTTTAAATGAAACTTCTATTTATTACCTATTCCTTTTGTTCGTCTATTGTTCTGAAGTTAGCAGAGCGGAAGTAGCAAACTGCTTGACGAGCTTGCCGGGATTGATCCCGTATTTCTCCCGGAACACCTCTGAGAAGTAGCTCGAATTGGAATAACCTACAGCGCATGAGGTCTCGTTAACGTTCAAATTGCCTTGTTGTAATAGGAGTAAAGCCTTCTCCAACCTTTTATCTCGTAAATAACCAAATACGGTTGTTCCGTACATTTCTTTAAATCCGGTCTTTAATTTAAAATCATTCATACCGATCAAGCGGGAGAGCTCAATCAGCGTTGGTGGATCTATCATACGTTCTATTATAATGTCCCGAGCTTCCCTAATTTTTTGCATATCACTTTTGGACAACTTCGTCATCCTAGAAGAACCGTCCGTCAGGAAAGATTGAAATGCCATGGATAATAGCTCCAATACGCTGCATTCGATTTCTAAATTTTTCGTGCTGCGATTTTGAAGAGATCCTAACATTCGCTGAAGTATAATAAGAGCAGCCGGATGCAGCGTTTCCTGGAAAACACGAAACGGCGATTGTCCAAGTATTCGAGTAAAATCAGCGGACCTCCCGCCACCTCCCTCTTCCATGAAATGATGAAAGGTTGAAACGGGAATACCTATGCCTAGCATGAGATAAGGTTCATTACCGATAAATTCAAAATGAGCTCCGACCTCATTCATTAATTGAAGGGTACAACTTCCCGGAACAAACTCATACTGCGCACCTTCAACTGTAATCTCTCTTCTTCCACGCAAACAGTAATTAAGCTCAACCATTGCTGTTTTCGTGACAAGAGGTAAGCTACAATCCTGACGAAATGTAAAATCGGATACAACCACATCGATATCAAAGCGTGGGACGAAACGGCGAACGAACCCCTCTCCTCTTTGCGAATGTAGTGCCATGTGTTCCGTTCGATCTTTATTCTGCCGCGGCAGTTCGAGTCCATCGAAAAAAAGATTGAAATTGTGATGAAAATCTATTCCAGTCATTACTCCTATACTCCGATCAAGTTTTTATAATAATGATAATAATAATCATTATCATTATTATATTCGAGCCATTGAATGAACCGCAACGTACATTTCATGAGGAATAACCCTATAGGTTACGCGAATGACCGGTAAACCCTTGACTCTCCCCTCAACTGGATAGTTATACTCGTAAAGACAATAGGAGAACAGAAAAAATTCATTCAGGAGAGGTATCCATGTATAAAATCAGTGAGTTTTCAAAGATTAGCCAAGTTTCCGTCAAGACCCTTCGTTACTACGACCAGTTGAATTTGCTCAAGCCAGCTCACACCGACAAGTTGAGTGGATATAGGTATTACTCGGCCGATCAAATGTTTCAACTTCACCGTATTTTAGCCTTTAAGGAATTGGGATTTTCGTTGGATCAAATTCGTCAAATGTTGGACGAGCATATCCCGCTCGAACAAATCAGAGGGATGTTTCGACTAAAACAAAGCGAGATTCAATCTAATCTAGATAAGGAACAAGCCAAACTTGAGCGAATCAAAGAACGTCTGTGTACCATCGAAAATGAGGATACCGGCCTGACATCGCAAGATGTCGTGCTAAAGGAAGTGGAGTCGCAACTTGTGATGTCTTACCGTCAAAAAACTTCCCTAAGCCAAATTCCTGAGCTTTTCAAACAGTTGGACGATTATATGGGAAACTCCGGTCAGTCTTCTCTGTCCCAATTGGTCCTTTGGCATGACTGTGTGGAAGGCGATGACGATATCGACATTGAAGTGGCTCGTCTGCTCAATCACAATATACCAAGCCACTCACCATTTACAGTAAAACGATTACCTGAAGTTCCGATGATGGCCACGCTTATTCATCACTGTCGGACAACGAGCCGCTGCACCGCAAGTACAGAATTGGCGGTGTGGATCGAACGAAACGGATATCGAATGAAGGAGAATGAGCCACGGCGTGAAATCTGTATTCCTCATGAAAGATTAAGCGATCCGGAATCTTACGTTGCCGAGGTACAGATAGCTGTCGAAAGAGCGTGACTGAAGATCATCTGGAAGGAGATACACCTTTGACTAAACAACAAAAGCTTTTGACTATAAATTTATTTTTATTGACTTTCGTATTGGGAACGAGTGAATTTGTCATTGTCGGGTTGTTGACTGAAGTGTCAACCGACTTAAATATTGCAATTTCAACAGCAGGAGCTCTGGTATCGACTTTTGCCATATCTTTTGCAATAGGTACGCCAATCTTGACGGCTCTATTCAGCCGATTCTCCAAGTACCCTCTAATGCTTGCCTTGATCGCTGTATTTATTGCTGGCAATATCCTAACCGCTTTATCTGGGACATATGCTCTGCTTCTTGTTTCCAGAATAGTCACTGCCGTTGTTACCGGAGTTTTAATCGCTCTCGCAATGGCAGTTGCCAGCGAAACCGTGTCTACCGAAAAGAGGGGTGTAGTTATTTCAATCATCTTTACGGGGTTTACAATCGCTAGCGTAATCGGGGTCCCTCTTGGTACCTATATCGGACAATGGGGCGGTTGGCATATGGCCTTTTGGTTTACCGCTCTATTAGGAATCGTCTCTCTGATCGTAAGCTCGGCAACTATTCCAAAAGGGCTAAAGGGAACGCAGAATTCATTAAAAAAACAAATCGGATTATTAACCAATTCTCGTATTATAATCGCATTCTTTATTCCGGCGTTAAGCATTGGAGCGACATATACCATATATACTTATCTAACTCCTTTGTTACAAGAAGTGCTTTCTGTCCCGGAACGGTATATTAGCCTTGTTTTTTTACTTTACGGAGTTGTATCTATCTTCAGTACTCTAATTGGCGGGAAATTGGCAATCCACAACGGAATCGGAAAGCTTCGGTATGTATTTTTAATACAATCAGCCATTCTCGTATCGCTTTATTTTTCATCCAACTCGATTGTCGGGGGATTGCTTAGCATATCATTCATTGCCCTTATCGTTTATACAATGAATTCCACTATGCAATTGTATTTCATTGATCTGGCAGATAAACATTTTCCGTCAGCCAAAGATCTAGCTTCGTCTTTAACTCCTGTGTCCGTAAACGTCGGAATTGCGATTGGATCAGCTCTGGGAGGATTTGTAACGACGAACATGGAACTCATCGATGTTTCTTGGTTTGGAGGGATCATTGCGATCGCTGCCTCGTTGCTGACCTTTATCAGCTATAATTTAGACAGAAAAGCAATTCTAAATAAAAATATGAAGTCGTCCATATAACTGTCAGGGATATAGAGCATATAATAAAGCCGCTCTATCGCGGATCGGCGCGATGAGCGGCTGATATATGTACGATTTTTCTTTTACGGACGAGCCCCATCTCAGCATAGGTAGCCATTGGGTGGAACACCTCAGAACATATATCCTTAAAAGATCTACCAAGTTCTCTTCTACTCTACCATGTCGAATGAGGGTGGTCCCTAATTAATTCAATAGTTTTAGAATCAACCGGTAAGTCTAAACTTTTAAGTGCCATCATCACAGCACCGGATACTGCTGATAACTCGGGATTATTAAAACGATATCGTTTATTTTTACCGGATTGCAAGCTTTCAATAAACTTAGATTTCATATAAGGACTATTGATGACACTTCCTATACCCGTTACGGATATGAGGCCGGATTGGAAGAATGATCCAAGAATCTCCACTCCAACCATGATTTGATCGATGGCTTTATCGCATACGCTCTGAGCCAATCGGCTCCCTTCCTGAGCGGCATTCGTGATGGTTGAGGCCATCTCTCCAAATTTTTTATCTCGTTCCCTTCGATCCTCTATAAATCCTCGAGCCGCTAGAGTACGAAGTTGATCTAAGTTTTCAACATTCCAATAGGATTGAATATTACGAACCATCGTCTCATCTGATCGTTGAATATTCCCAGCCAGTATTTCGAAAATTGTATCATATGAAAGAAATCTTGCAGCACTCTCGGCATAATGATGGAAGTCATTATTTTTGAGTTGAATCCCTTGTTCAGTAACTGCAAAAATGATCGATCCCGTACCTGACACAACCACGATACCAGGCTTCCCCAAGAAAGCTCCCGCATGCGCAACGACGGAATCGTTCACATACCATTTCGGACAATGTAACCCATCAACATCGGTTAAACGTTGAACCCACTTTAAGTCTTGCTCAGACTCGTAACCAGCTATCCCCGCATATATTCCTTTGACTTGATCGATGGAGCAATCAGCTATGGAAAGCGCCGTTTGAATGGTTTTTTGAACATTTTCGTGGGCGTTACTGTCTTTATGGATCGACGATGCCCCGCCTTTTGCATAGGACAATATATGTCCAGACAAATCGCTGACCATGACTCGCGTTTGCGATCCGCCCCCATCAATTCCAATAACTACTTCATGAACCATTTCAGAGGTCCTCCTGTCTATCAAATCATGTAAACCTGTCTGATGCTGACTTCAAGTTGTGGACGGAGCACATTCATGAGCTTGCACAAACGATCAACTTCTGTAAGCATTATTATATTTTCTTCACTTCAACTAAAAATCCCTTCTTAACTAAGCTATCCTGTCCGTTAAATGATTTATCCCACATTGTCGATTATTGATCGTATTTGTGTTAGGTTCGCTCCTTATCGTTTCTCACATGCGCGTAATGAGTGCAGATGGCTTTATCAATTCTGACTTTACTAATCTTGCCGGATGACTTAACTCTCTGTTCTTATGAACAATTAATCCATGCATAGAATAGCTTTCTGGACATAAAGGAAGTACTTTAAAAGTGCCTGCGTCGAGTTCATGTTGCACCGCAACTTCCGGAACCAAAGCAAAACCAATCCCGCATGCAACGGATTGTTTAATCATTTCCAGACTCGGGAGTTCAATTGCATCCTTCACCTGAATTCCCGCCTCCTTCAGAGCCTTACTGGCATGTGTATGGTATAAACATATAGTTCCGAAACTGATCAATATTTCCTTGTTTAATCGGGAAACTCCTTCAGTCTCTACGTCCATCATCAAGGTATTGGATGCGATAAATATCAATTTCTCTTCAACCAAAGGATAGAATACAATATCATTCCGCTTTGGATCACGGGGCAAGATTCCAAAATCAATTGCATGTTCAAGCACTTGATCCAATATATCCTGATGGAACCCTGAAGAAATCCGCAATTTCACTTCTGGATATTCCTTCCCAAAATGCTGCATAAACGAAGAAAACCGTGTCAAAAAAAAGGATTCCTGCATACGAAGGTACACCGTGCCTCTCGGCTGTTCCATCTCATTCATAGCATCCTCGATCGTAGCTCCTAATTGAACAAATTGATAAGCATATTTCAAGAGTTTTTCACCAGCCGCTGTTGGTTTTACACCACGAGACAATCGGTGGAACAATTTCTGTTTACACACTTGCTCTAACAATTGAATATGGGTTGTCACCGTGGACTGAACATACCCCAGTTTATCCGCTGCACGACTAAAGCTTTTTTCTTCCATCACGACAATAAAGGTTTTAATAAATCTCCCTTCCAGCAATTCAATCACTATAATCCTCCTCCTGATATCGAAAAACGAAATGTATTGTATTGAATTATATCATGACTGCAATACCTGATTTCATGATATCATAATTTCCGAAAGAACATAAGAAATAGATTTGAAAATTCGATAGGAAAGTGAGAGGAGTATTTATGAGTAAAAAGCAAGGTTTTAGAGTTGGTGTCTATGTTTTCAAGGATGCTGAGGTCGTTGACTATGCGGCACCTTACGGTGTGTTCTCTGTCGCGCGGAGGTTGGATCCAGAGCTTGACGTATTTCTTGTCGCAGATTCATTAAGACCCGTCCAAACCCAAGCGGGCCTTACAGTGCATCCCAATTACAGTTTCAACGAAATGCCTGATATGGATGCATTTTTGATTCCCGGCGGTTTCGGAACTCGTCAGGAAACCTATAACAAACGACTGCATCAATATATTTGGTCTCTGCCCGAGACAACATTACTGACCAGCGTTTGCACCGGTTCTTGGATATATGGACAAATGGGACTTTTGGATGGACTGCCTGCGACTAGCCGGAAGGAACCGGATCGTCTGGAAGCGTCCGAAATGGGCAAAGTGCCGATTGATCGCCTTGCCGAGATCGCGCCGGCTTGCATAATCAGCAGAGCGCGCATTGTCGATACCGGTAGAATCATTACTGGAGCCGGCATCGCTTCCGGCATGGAAATCGGATTCCATTTGTTGAGACGTGCCGGATATGACGAAGGCTTCATCTCGGATGTAGCTAGAGTGATGGAGTATTCCGAAGCGTACAATGTGTACAAAGATGATATTGAGTATTTCAAGCAAGCCGCTAAATAAACCGTCCGGCTTTGTTAAAATCCCTCAACGTAGACAAGACAATATTGTTCCGCGTCGACCGTTCTCCAGTATTTTACTGCGTGGGCGGTCGTTTCTCTTTTTGTGAACTCGGTCTTAGCAATTTCCAATGAATAAAGGATGCTCTCGTCCAAATAAAAAAGCCGCTCTATCGCGGATCGGCGCGATGAGCGGCTGATATATATATTTTATTTCAATCGATATTCCTTTTACGGACGGGCCTTGAAAATACCAAATGGACGACCGATAGGAAGAAACACTTTTCCAAAGTGAGTATTCAACACTGCTGCACCCGCGCCATAGAACGAGAGAAGAGCAATACCCATTTCAGCATAGGCAGCCATTGTGTGGAACACCTCAGAGGCGATTCCGAATGCATCAAAAGTCAGGCCCACAAAAAGCAGGTCGATCATTACGAAAATAAAGAATAATACTTTATTTGTCTCCATGGCTCCAATCGTCATGAGTACGGAGAAGATGAGATAACCAGCAAATGCAAATCCGAGCTGCTTGCCGTCAGCGTTTGTTGCTAAAACTTCGCCGAATACGCCGAGTTTTACCAGCCAACTGCATGCAGTCGCGAACCAGAAGAAAGCATATGCACCAAAAGCAGTCGTGCCGAATGTATTGTTGTGTTTAGAATCAAGAATCGAAGCGTAGAGCTGCGCAAAAGCACCGAGGAAGATAGCCCATGGGATAACGAGGCCGAGGCCTTCAGTCAAACCGAGCTTTTGTGATGACGCAACGAACGTAACGATAGCCAGTCCAAACAAGCCGATTGCGCTTGGGTCGGCTGTTACGATTTTGATGTTAGTATTCTGTTGATTGTTCATGGTAGTAAAAAAGCCTCCAATAATTTCAGGGGTGATCCTGTATAATATGTCATTCTGCCGATACCAGAATAGTACTGATCTATTCTAACGGAAAATATACATTTCGCAAAGGGGAGAATCCTAAAACGGAAAAAACAAATCATACTTGAACATTCATTAAGTTCCCAGTTACTCTATAATCTGATATGTTAAGAGACACATTCATATTGAATTGAAAATCTATCGTCTCGTCTTGGAACTCTATTATATAAGTGACCACGTATGGAGTTTCGATGTAGAAAAGAGTAAGTTGTAACGTATTTTCATCTTGCCAAGAAGCATGAGTGATAACCTCTTGAAGATGCATGGATAAATCTTTATTGAATACATCCTTAGTATGCATCGCTTTCGTAAAATCAAATGGTAAACTTTTGTCTCTATCATCCCCATAGAAAACTTGAAGTTTCAATTGTTCATCCTTCAGGTGGAAGGAAACTTTTTTAAGTCCATGGGGATTGTCATTCATCATATAACAACTATTATTTACAATCGGTATGTTAACGGGAACAGGCCGAATTGTAGGAACAGAGTGGTTAAAATTAGATAATAGATTTTGCAGTTCGATATTGTCTTCAGGATAATAGAAAACATTCTTGTCTAATTGATCGAAAATACGTTCATAAATTAAATCTAAAAGTGTCTGTAATGGCTTCATATTCTTGAAGCTAGAAGTTGCCGCAATGACTATATTTTCTTTTGGAGCTACAAAACATAATTGACCAAAAGCACCATCGCCCCTGTAACAGCCGCGCCGACATAAATGAAATTGATATCCGTAACCTTGTGCTGAATCTATTCTCTCTGCTCCTGCACGATTATCACTTTGTTCTGATGTAGCCAACTTAATGAATTGCTCTGAAACAATTCTTTTCCCTTCGTAAACCCCTTTATTTAAGAGCATAAGACCAAATTTAGCTATACCTTCGGTTGAAATGCTCAGTCCCATTCCACCTGCTGTAATGCCCAATGGGCAGATTTCCCATGATGGTCTTGGTAACCCTAGTGGTTCAAATAATCTAGACATTAAAAAATCAACCATGTTTTGACCTGTTACTTGTTCAATGATTGCAGACAGCATGTATGTAGAATGGGTGCTGTAACGATAGTGGCTTCCCGGTTCATGTTCAACATCTAAAGATAAAAATGTCTTTACCCAGTCTTGTTCCTTAGCTACTGTAGCATAGATATTATCATGGTGCCCTGCGTTCATAGATAATAGATGATGTACGGTCATTTTCGCTAAGTTTGGAGTAATATTTCTCGGTAGTTTTTCAGGAAAAAAAGATATGACGTTATCATCTAAATCTAAATATCCGTTATCCCATGCGATACCTACAGCTATAGAAGTAAAGCTTTTGCTCAGAGAATATAATAGCTGTGGACTATCCATACGATATGGTGAGCGACAAAATTGAGCGGTAGCTTTGCCATCTTGTAACAAAATAAGAGTGTTTACTTCTAATTTTAGTTGTTCTATTTTTGTGAAAAACTCTAATAACGCCTTCGAAGATAGCCTATGATTCTCAGGAATATCGGTTGATATTTCCATAATATACTCCTCCTACTTCGTCATTTTATCTTCAGTAGATAACTATTTCTATTGTCTACATACACTTACCTTCTATTCGCCATACATAAAAAGCACGCAGCAGGTTAGCCTGTGCGCGCTTGGGCCATTCACTATTTTTCCTCCAACTCATCCGGTATATCGTATTTATTGATATGTGAGGTTATCGCTGCAACTGCTTCGCTGGCATCCGTCGTAGCAGGTACTTGTCGCACTACATCATCCGTATCGTCATTAAAATTTAAACGGTCGGCCTCGATCTCTTTTTGCTTATTTTTTTCCATCTTCTCAACACCTCCTCACCTCTTATATAAGCTCCTGATCTTGTTCTGTTAACGCGTACAAAGGGACTTCCCGCTCCTCTTCCGGATTATTTAACGCATAGATGCGTGCCGTCTCACTTTGCTCGTCTACATGTTGAATATAGATCGCTGTCCCATCACACAACACATTCGCCATTTCGGGGGAGGACGCTATTTCTTGTGCTCTTTGAACATTCATACAGAAAGACCTCCCTTACTGAGTAGAGTTCGTCTTTACTATGCACAAGGTAAATATCTGTTATGCATACTTCATTCCAGCGCAAAAAAAGAGACTCAAGTAGCTGGTTAGTTCATTTTTACAACGGCGTTCTCAGCAGCTTCCATAATGACTTCCCCCAACGTAGGATGAGGATGGATGGTTAAGGCCAAGTCTTCCACGCTCGCGCCCATCTCAATAGCTAGAGCCATCTCCGAGATAAGGGTCGAAGCCTCCACCCCTACGATTTGCGCGCCGATTACGGTTCCCGAGGTTCGATCTGCAATGATTTTGACGAATCCATCCGTAGCTTGCAACGCTAAAGCCCTTCCGTTAATCGAAAATGGTGACTTGCCGATGACAGTTGGAATGGCATTTTCTTTTGCGTCCGCTTCAGTCAGGCCTACACTCGCAAGCTCTGGCTCCGAAAAAACGACTAGCGGAATCGCCTTGTAGTCAACCATTGAGGTTTGGCCAGCAATCGCTTCAGCTGCAACCTTGGCCTCATATGACGCTTTATGGGCAAGCGCCGGACCTGCCGTTATATCTCCAATGGCGAATATATGCGGGATAGCCGTTCTGCATTGTTCGTCGGTATCGATCAATCCCCGATCTGTTGTGTGCAGATCAATACGCTCCAGTCCTAGATTTCCGTCAGTATTGGGTTTTCTACCTACGGTGACCAGTGCATAATCTGCCGTAAGAACATGCAGTTCCTGATCTTTGGAATAATGAAGCGTGACCGTATCGGAAGTTTGTTCCGCTTGTACGGCAGTCGCTTCCGTTATGATCGTTATGCCATCAGCTTTTAACTGCCGGAGAACTGGAGCCGTCAGTTCTGGCTCAAAGCCTGGCAACACTTGGCGACCTCCCTCCAAAATCGTCACTTTTGTCCCGAATTTTGCATACATCTGTCCTAACTCCACGCCAATATATCCGCCTCCGATAATGATCAGGCTGGTCGGAATACGCGAAAGCGAGAGAGCTTCTGTGGAGGAAAGAATTCTTCCACCAAACGGCAAGGCTTTCAGCTCGATCGGACGGGAGCCCGTTGCCAATATAGCGTGTTGAAAAGAAATCGTGGATTCCGCATCCATTTGTTTAATAGCAGCCGTATGCTTATCAACCAGGCTTGCTTCTCCCTCGATGATCGTAACTCCAGCATTTTTCAACAGAAATCCAACTCCACCAGACTGTTTGTTAACGACTCCTTCCTTGAATGCCTGTGCACTCATGAAGGAAGCCACGGCCTCCGTCTTATTCGATTGACGGAGAACTTGATAGCGATGAGATTCGGCAATCAACGCTTTCGATGGAATACAGCCTACATGGGTGCAGACTCCACCAATCTTGCCTCGCTCAACAATGGCCGTTTTCAGGCCAAGCTGAGCGGATCGCAGCGCTGCCATGTAGCCGCCGGGACCTGATCCGATAACCAATGTGTCTACAGTTACAAACTGACTCATACTCAGATACCTCCTGTATAAAAATAGATTTTAAAATATGATGATCATAATATATTATAGTCATCATATTTTAAATCGGTCAATGGCCCTCTTCATGTCCTAATCATAACAGCAGCAGAATTGACAGCTTTTATTATGATGACTATAATATTTTAAATGAACTATTTGGAGTGAGAGGAGCGATTGCGATGCCTTATCCAGAAGGCCACAAGGCGATGGTTCGAGGTAAAATCATTGAAAGTGCTGCCCGTGCTTTTCGCACAAATGGAATTCGCGACATCAGCGTTCCTTTCATAATGAAAGGTGCTGGACTGACACACGGGGGATTCTATGCGCACTTTGATAATAAAGAACAACTGGTTGCTGAGACCTGCCGTTATGCAATCGGCGATACGATTGCGTTCCTCCAGAAAGCTGCCGAACAGCAGAAACAAAGACCCCCAATCCATGTGGTCATTGATTACTACCTCAGCCAGCAGCATCGGGACAGTACGGATTTTGGTTGCATCCTTCCTGCCCTTTCCAGCGGAATTTCACGCTCTTCTGAAGAGGTAAGGCAAGTCTACACCGACGAGTTGAAACGGATGATCGATTTTATTTCAGATGTTGCGAATATCGACTATGCTACAGGGTCCAGCTTGCTTAGTTCGATGGTTGGAACACTTATGCTTTCTCGATCTGTCAACGATCCTGATATGAGCGACAATCTACTCGCCGCAGGTAAGCAACAAGCGAAAGCGTTAATTTTCACTCAAGAGTCCGTCATCCAATGATGGACCAAAGTCTTTTATACTTAAAGTAAAAATACCGATTAAAACAAAAGAATCGTACATGTTAGCCCGAAATACAAACAAAGCGGACTATATAACCATGTATCATTTCTCGCGAATACTGTGTGATTTATTTTCTTGAAAAATCCTATATGTCTAAAGTCACCAATCGCCCGAAGAAAGAAAACTGATGCGCAAACGATACACCCAATTCTTGTTATGGTATTTGCTATAAAGTAGTGTGTATAACCACCCTGAATCAGAAGAATGAAGCATACGATTAGAATAAGAATAGCCACAAATAGTGTACCTACCTTCCCAGGAACAAAAGCAGGTTTATACTCCCCCGCTCTCGAAGGTATGGCCGCCTGGATACCCCAGCGACCCCCATACGCCCAATAAACATGTATGATGCTGATTAGAGCCAAAAGACTTACAGTTGATAATGTCATAACGAGTTTCATAATAACGCCTCCAAAATCACCTTATTTAAACTTGCTCAACAAATCCTAGCAAGGTTTCCAAGAACATTAAACATAGCAACAATTTCGTTTGCGGCCTAGGGAGTGCACGAACTAAAATTAGTGAAAATATAAAAGTCAGTACATTATTTACTTGGCAAATATAATTCAACAAACTGGGTCCCATCTTAACGTTAATCATTACTAAATTAATGCTAGCGTTTGAGATCACTGCCAACCCACCGCTTACGAACCATATAGATTCTTGGGTCATGGATTTGTATATTCTGGGTGTTATCCAAATATGAATAATCCCCAAAAGCATTATCATTAATGCCACAATAAGGTGAAATGTTTTTATATAAAAATCTCCTTTCTCCATAAAAGGGGTTGTTAGAAATACATAAACATACGATTACGTATGTTTATGTATTTTTTATGTCCCTATGGATCGTAAAACCACATTAGGGACATGCGTAATCACATACTTAATAAAATCACAAACATTTTCTCTATATCAAAATTGGTATTGAACTCAAACCTAGTCATCCACCCTACATAAGTTAAATATGTAAGTCTAGCCCTGTCCATCGCTTCTGAAAGCGTCAGCCCCCGCCTTTGATACAGTCTGGAAATACAATTAATTCTTTGTTCCTCAATATCAACTAATCGGGTTGCCACGATAGGATCATGTTTGGCCCAGGCATAAATGCCAATCTCAATTTTCTTGTCTCGATTGATACTAATGTGAAGCAGCTGTTCCAATGAGGAATTATCTTGTTCTATACTATGAATGATCTGTTTAGTTGCATAATCTTCCCAGTAATCCATCATGGAATCTAGAAGTTCTTTACGGTCTCGAAAGTAGTGATAAAAACTACCTTTACTTATTTTCAGCTTCCGAGCAAGTATTTCGACACGAACTTCATGTATTCCAGCTTCGGCCAAGTTGTTCAATCCAGCTTTTACCCAGTCTTCCCTCGTTAATTGCATAATTCACCTCTAGATACGGTAGCGTATGTTTTCAATAGAATACATTTCGATTTTTATTTTGTCAATAGAGAGTCGATCTACTTTAATGGCATTTATACGAACTCTTATTATCAACTTTGTATTTCTAAGAATTGAAGAATGGTATCGTTTACAAAAACCGGGTTTTCTCGACTCATATGAGGTCTGTGGCTGCCACCAGGTACTACAACATAACGAGAGTTAGGAATTAGGCTGGTCACCCGTTTAAGTTCTTCCTCTGGAGCGAACTGATCATACTCCCCAGCAATAAACAAAGTAGGACAGCTTATACCTCTTAATTGGTCATCAGTTAGCCGAGGGTAAGTTCGCCAATCCCTTATTTTTTGTCTTAAAAACTCTTGCCAATTTCCTTGATGTGCATCTAGATGTCTTTCTTCCATCGATTTAATAAAATCATATTTCTTGTGTTTTATAAGCCATTCCGGTTCAAACTCTTCCGAACCCATGGATGCAACAAAGCCACTTTGACCAATAGAAGTCAGTGATGCAACTCTTTGGGGCTGATACATAGCACAATATAGAGCAACTCCTCCTCCCATGCCATATCCAATTAAATGAGCCTTTGGTATCTGCAGTTGATCCATAAATGCAAGAATATCGTCTGCGTGTTGTGGGGTGCTCCATTCGAGACTGCTGCTCCTTGTTCTTCCATGCCCTCTAAAATCCGGGAAGTAACAATTATACTTGCTTTGAAAATCGAGTATTTGACTAGAAAACGCTAATATTCCTCGTGAAAATCCACTATGTAAGAACAATACCGGACTTCCGAAACCCATCTGTTCATAATATATTTCTATGTTGTTACATTGAAGATATGGCACCCTCTATCAACTCCTCAATATTAAATATGTGTTTCTCTAAATTGAAGTAGTAGTTACCACTCTCTGAAGTAAACTCGTAGACACAATAGTCAGGGTCATCAACTCCAAGCGAATAATACTTTTCATCCCCTTCATTCCAAAGCATTCTTCTGCTTTCATTGTCTGTGCAAACTTTCATTTCCCCAATAAGCATAAGTCCATTACTTTCTCCGACAAAATAAAGACACGCCTTTTGATTCGTCAAAAACTGTCTTGTGCGTATTGAAGAAGTGTTCGTAGAAAACCAGAATTTTTCCAATCCGTTGTGTATCTTTTTAAACATCTGCTTTGAGTTGGGATAGCCATTTTCATCAACAGAACTGACTATTATGGTGTGAGCATCATTTACTAAAGACATGATTTGCTTAAGCACAACTGGATCCATTAGATTACTCCTCATAATGTTTTAGATTGTTAAGTACTTTAGCGAGCATATTGTCGAACTGGTAAATTTCCTCATCCGAGAATCCTTTGTAGAACAATTGATTCATCTGGGCTGAGACTTTATCGTAGTTTTTACTAAGCGCTTTAGCATGAGGTGTTAGCGTAATCAGCGTTTGTCTCCGGTCTCTTGGATCTTGATTCCGTTGTATGTGACCTTGCTCAGCCATTCGATCAAGCATACTAGTAAGTGTTGTTTTTGCAAGTGATGTCTTCTCACCAAGCTCTGTAATCGTTAAATTATCCTTCTGCCAGAGCACGAATAAGATGCGTCCTTGAGCACCATTAAAGTCCTCGATGGCATTTTCTTTTAGTAATCTTTCAAAAATTCTATTACTAAGCTGTTTAATTTGGGATATATAAAACCCCCCGCGTGTTTCTCTATTCATAAACACCACCCTTATCATACTATATAGGATAATACTATATGGTACTAATATCAAGTAGCTCGTCTAACTAAACGCTCAGTTTTTTATCTACCCAATAAGGTGCATCCTCCCATGGTTTCTCCCCACTTCTTAAATATTGCTGGACCCCACAATTGTGAATCGTTTCTGTCAAAGAAGCACCCATGTGCCAATTGAAAGGCTGTTGTAATAGACCTTTCAGTGTTTCCCGGCCGAGTATAAACAACTTTTCAAGATATTCCCAAAGAGTAATAGACTTATCTTTTTCACTCAAATAAACTAATAATTAAGAGCCATGGTTACTTTCCCCCTCGACTTTTATGGTCAACGGCCAACTAAAGTCCTCCCAATAAATTTATCAAGCTGCCCTTCTGATGGCAGCTTGTTTTTCATTATATTAAGCTATGCTGCCTGTTATCTCAACGCCCAGTTTGAAGGAATCCCACCATTAGAATAGTAACGGATTGCCTTTCCCTTCTCTTCAGCATACTTGATCTCTTTTTTTGTGCTGTTCCCAATGTAACCTCCAACATCAATTACAAATATTTCATCAGAAATATCAATCTTTCTAAAATGCAGGTTACCAAGTAGTTCAGCTTGTTCTTTAGTTATTTCAAAACCTTCGCTCTGCTCAAAGAAGGCAACGCTAATAACGATGTTACCTTGAAGTGTGAGAAATGCATTTGCTTGTTCGAATTGGTCTTTGAATTTTGTAGAACCGCATAAAGTAATTACTCGCATAATCATTCCCCTTCTCAAAATCCTGTTCGCTATTTCAACTCGTCTTGGATCATGACCAGCGAATGATGAATTTACTGGGATTCCAACTAATTTCTTTTCTTGTAATTGAACAATTTCAACTTCTAAAGAAATCTTCATTGACGAAACTTCCTTCAAAATGTCTTTTTAATTTCAGCTTGCAGTTATTTCAGCTAACGTTCTTGTATCTACGAGCCCAAGAGGCTTAAGGCGCACCCGCGCCTGGTCCGACGGACTTAACCTCGCAGGTTTGTTCGCTGAATCATCCTCTCTGCTTAATACTTCATGCGAACCAAGGGCGTAGATACGCTGTTAGTGATGCAGTGCCTCCCGGAGATACATACAGTTAAAAGTATTTTGCTTCTAGTGCTTTCTTGAATACATTAATAGGTTCTTCATAATCAATTGGTTTATAGATCATCGAGTTTAGCTGGGCACTAAGATCAAACGTGTGATTAAACTCCATATCGATACAATAGTAGGACATTTCATTCATGATTCCCAAAACACTCTTATTATTAGTTTTACCAATACGAATTTCTCCTGTTTCAAAGAAATATTGATCGATTTTGCTTCTTCTTACTCCCTCTAACAATAAATATTCTTTGAGATCTGCCTTAAATCTCTCTTGTAATTTGCCTAGTTGGGAACCCACCCTTATCCCATCGATGATTAAACATAATCGACTTGAATCATTAACAAATATTATATGTTTTCTTCTTAGTTGTAATATATTCACATGCCAACTAAACAGCGGGTCAACCTCTCCTAACTCAACTGGAGTTGCATTCATATAAGTTTCTGAGTGAATTTAAGTGCCAGCATAGTATTCGCTCCTCTGTATATTCGCACTGGTTTCGCATAACTAGATGCTTACGTACTTCGCTTATAACTCCATATTAGGTGAATTGCTAAACTTCGTAAATACCATCTTCATTATGATTGGGTAATATAGACATTGGCAATGTATACATGCTTTTGTCTTGGATTTCGCGCTTCCTACTTCGTGGCTTAGTAAAAGTAGGCCTCGAGTTCGGGTGGCTTCCCCTTGCCATAATCTATTAAAGAAAACAAGCAGATACCAAAAAGTAAAAACGGTAGCTTCGAGGTGACCCCTAAAGCTACCATTTTTATTCTTATAAGCCAAAAAATTTATCGGATCCGCGCTCATCAGTCAAATTAGTTACTTTTGGGACAGCCCCAAATAATTAGTGATTCAAGCCTCCACGGGCATGCGAAGCTGCTGTGCGAAATCCTGCAGCCGAATGCTGTTCCCATCCATTCTGGATTGTTCCGCGGCAAAAGCCATCAGATGACTTTGTACCGAATGATGTGCCGAGGTCAGCCCCTGGCTTTTACCGTCCTCACGCACCAACCGGAGGAAATCCATGATTAAGCCCATATCTCCGCCCCCGTGACCGACATGCCCGCCCATATCCTCAAATGAAATCCGCTCCACCTTACCGCTACCAAAGTGGATGATCTCGATTTCGTTCTTCTCCATCGCACCGCGAATTTCTCCCTTGGTTCCCATCAGCTTGAGCGTGCGACTAACGTCTCGGGTAAATGCACTCATCGTAAATGCAGCCGTGACGGAATTCGCGAATTCCAAATTCACGACCTGATGATCTACGACATCGTTATCACAATGATAGACACATCTGCCGTACGGCCCTTCCTGCAGCGCTTTATAGCGGGCCTCATAACTCAGATCATCGCTGATCGCCGAGGTTGGCCAATTCGTATCGCTCGTTAAATATTGCTTCGGCGCATAATAGAGACACTCGTCAGATACCGGGCATCCATCCAAGCACCGTAGCGCAGCTCCTTCCGGGGCTTGATCCGCCTTAAAATGGGATAATGATCCGAAAGAAGACACACGCACGCATTCCGCATCGGCCAACCAGAGCAGAATATCGAGGTCATGGCAAGACTTCGCTAGAATCATCGGACTGGATTCATCTTTTCGACGCCAATTCCCTCTCACAAAACTATGTGCTTGGTGCCAATATCCTACGTTCTCATTATGTTGGATGAACATGAGCTGACCAATGGTTCCCTGCTGCAACAATTCGCGAATCGTCGAGAAAAAATTCGTATAGCGAAGCACGTGACATATCGAGAAAACACGGTTCATTTGCGAAGCTTTCTCCCCCATGAGCATACATTCCCTCGCATCCGGAGACATCGGTTTCTCCAGCAATACATGATACCCCGCTTCAAGCGCCTTCATCGTGGGTTCGAAATGTTGCTTATCTTGCGTGCATATGAGCACGGCGTCTGCGAGTTTCGGTACGGCAAAGAACTCATCCCAATGTTCAAAGCACATGTCATCTGCAATGCTATGCTTCTCCTTGAAGCTATTCCGCCGTTCCACAACAGGCTCCGCCACGGCGACAACTTCGAGTTCATGCGGGTGCTGCAGTGCATAATCCAAATAATTCACACCTCGTAATCCCGCTCCAATTAATGCAACCCTAACCTTTTTCATCTGTCATCCTTCTCCTCTCAAGTTATATGGAACTATTCCTTGACGCTACCCACGGTCATCCCTTTGACGAAATACTTTTGCAAGAACGGATAAACCACCATAATGGGCAAAGCTCCCATAAATATTTGGGCCGTCCGAAGGGTTTTCTCGCTTAAATTCTCCATCGCCTTCAGCTGTTCAATTGAGATCGATGTCATCTGGGCGTTAATCGACATAATTAAGGTAGAGAGATACGTCTGCAAAGGATAGTTCTCTGGCGAGTTCATATACAAAATCCCGTCGAACCAGGCGTTCCAATGCCCTACAATGGTGAATAACCCGATGGTTGCAATCGATGGTAGGGATACCGGCAAATAGATTTGCCACAAGACTCTCCAATGCCCGGCACCGTCAATTCTCGCTGCTTCATCTAATTCTTTCGGGATCGATCTGAAGAAGTTCAACATCAAGACCATGTTCCATACATTTAAGGCACCCGGCAAAATCAGGGACCACATTGAATCGATTAAACCCGTATTTTTGACAACGATATAGGTTGGGATCAATCCGCCCCCGAAAAACATCGTAATCGCAAAAAACCACACATACGGCGTTCTATATTTAAATTGGTCGTTCGATTTCGATAGAGGAAACGCGGTAATGAACACGAGAAACATATTAACGGCTGTCCCCAGCACGACACGTTCAATAGATACCCATAAGGACCGGAAGAATTCAACCTTCTCGCCTAAGTACACATAAGCATCCCAAGAAAATCCGACGGGCCATAGCTTCACTTCTCCAGCCATTGCCGCAGTATTGGAACTGAGTGAAATCGATAACAAGTGAATGAACGGAATAATTCCAAGCAAGGTGATGCCTGTTAATACGATGGTATTGATCATGACAAAAAGTTTTCTGCTGATTGTTGGTTTGTGTATCACAGTACGACCTCCAGCCTAGAATATTCGATAATTATTGTATTTGTAAGCCGCATAGTAGGTTGCAGATACCAACCCTAACGAGATGACCGATTTAAAGAGTCCGATAGCTGCAGCAGGTCCAAATTGTTGGCTAAACATCCCGAGACGATAGACGAATGTATCGATAATGTCTGACCCTTCATACACCGTTGGGTTATACATGATTAAGATTTGCTCGAAGCCTGCATTCAAGATTCCACCAAGACTTAATACGCCAAGCAGAATCAAGATCGGAGCCATGCCTGGGAGTGTAATGTGAATCAATTGTTTCCATCTTCCGGCCCCGTCTACTTCTGCAGCTTCATACAACGTTGCGTTGATGCCAGTAATGGCAGCGAGCATAACAATCATGTTATAGCCCATCCCTTTCCAGACATCCGATCCGATCACAATGCCTCTAAACCACTGGTTGTCTAGCATAAACATAATAGGCTCCAAACCGATAGAGGTTAACATTGCGTTAACGGGTCCATGCAAGGAGAATAATTCAATAACTACACCGCCAAGTACGGTCCATGAAAGAAAGAAGGGCAAGAAGATTGCCGACTGGATAAAACGTGAGAACCATTTTTTCGTCACTTCATTCAATAACAACGCAAGGATGAGCGGGACGAGTAAAAATAACACCATCTTGAAGAGGGCGATAACAACTGTATTCCAGAGGACTTGGTTGAAATCAGGCAATTCAAATACGTAACGAAAATTGTCAAACCCAATGAACTTCGATTTAAAAAAACCAGACAACGGTTCAAACTGCTGGAACGCCATGACCAAACCCGCCATCGGGCCGTATGCATAAATCAAAGTTACAATAACTCCAGGTACCAACATCAAATGAAGCGGATATTCTTTTTTCAGCGTACTCATCGATGATCCTCCTAACCCACAACCGAATTTTAAAACGGGAGGGTTGCCGACGAATCGACTCCACTCTCCCGCTTTACGATCTCATCATTTATTTGGTAGATTGCTCGCTATACCATGTATTAACTTCTTGAGTGATTTGATCGCCGCCAAGGGATTTCCAGCTGGCTACGAACTTATCGAATTCATCTAGCGGAGCACCCATAATAATTTTCGTGAAAGACTCTTGCATCAGCTTATCCAGTTGGCCGCCCTTTTCCACTTGGGTTGGCGTAGGAAGACCATAGAATTCATTGTTCACGAATGCTTTGCTATCTTTAATCTGTCTCGTCAATCCCCAACCGCCTTCTTTGGCAGCACGGCTGTAATATTGACCCCAATTGACGCCTTTGGTAGCTTCTTTTGTGTTTCCTGCAAGATAATCCTTCGCGGCCTTAAAGACATCCGCTACGTTCTTATAATTCTCATCGTCTAGCGTAATTTCCGTCTGATTTGCATCAAGTGCTTTATTCACTTCAGTATAGATGGTCTCGATTTGTGCTGGGTTGTAGATGCGCGGGTTAAACCAGTTATATACATAGCCTTTTTCCGCTTTGTTCTGATCCATGTATTTCTTGTTACCCATTTCAATATAGAAATTGATCATTTTAATCGCTGCTTCCGGATTCTTCGCTTTTTTGTTCACGGCGAATAATTTACCGCTGCGGATTTTCGGGACAAGCGATTGGCCTGGTCCATCCAACCCTGGAACTTGGATGGCGATCCATTCCGCCTTCGGATCTTTGTCCACATTCAGATTCAACGGCCAGTTCGGGTACCACCATTCCCCGTAGGAAATGCCCACTTTACCTGCTGTAATATCTTCCACGGCTTTATTCTCATCTTTCAGCGCGAACTCTTTATCGATAATCCCGTTCTGGTACCAAGATTGCAATTTCCCTAACGCGGTCTTCACTTCCGGCTGAATGATGCCTGGCTTTAATTTATCGCCGTCTTTCAACCAAGCAGACTGTCTGTCACCAATGGATGGATATGCCCCGAATCCATTGAAGAATCCCCTCACATCAAATCCCCAGAAGAACAATTCCTTCTGCATAGCGATGCCGTACGTATCATTCTTGCCGTTTTTATCCGGGTCTTGTTGAACAAATGCGGTTGCCACTTTCTCCAGCTCATCCATCGTCTTTGGCGGCTGCAAATTCAGGTTATCGAGCCAATCTTTACGAATCCATAGTAACTGCGTGGACAGGAACGGATCTTCAAATGCCGGAATTCCCAGTTGCTTGCCATCCGAGCTGAATGTCTTCATCGCGAACCCGCCGTCCGACTCCATATATTTCTTCAGGGCTGGTGAAGCATATTGTTGATAAGCTTCTGTCAAATCAGCCAGCATATCTTGCTGTTTCAACTTCTCAAAGTTCTTCTGATCTAGCTCCATGATATCCGGCAAATCCCCGGATGCCATGGCAAGTGAGAATTTCTGTTCGAACTGGCTGGAAGGCACCGTCCACTTATATTTCACTTCAATATTCAACATTTCTTTAAGATCTTTCAGATAAGCATTCTGGTCGGGTGTCATGCCTTTAGGCGTTCTTGGATCTTCGGGTGGATTATACCCTAGCACCTCGGAGACGGTAACTGTTTCCGGGTACTTACCTAACGGATCCGGCGGTGCTGCATTGTCCTTATTGTCTTCCGTAGCGGTTGGCGTCGTCGTGCTAGCCGTTTCTTTTTCTTGACTCGCGCAGGCTGTAAATACCGAAAGTATCATCGTAACCAGCACAATCAATTTCCATGATCTGAATGTCTTCATCTTGACCCTTTCCCCCTTTGTTTGGTGCAGCCGTATCAACAATCTGTAGGTGCTTACTTTTATTCTAGGTTGAAGGTAAAGCGCTATCAATTTTGATTTCTTTACAATGCTTTTACTTTATTTACTTATTTCGAATTTCGGTATTCCAGGGGAGAAACACCCATCTTTTTCTTGAAAAACGTCGTAAAGTAGGAGTGCGAATCAAACCCTACCTGCATAGCGATTTCATTCAATTTCAAGGACTTATCTTCCATCAATTGAATAGCGACTTTCAGCTTCGTTGACTGAATGTATTCTTGTAAGTTTCGGCCTGTCATCTGTTTATAGTAACGAGACAAGTACGATGGATTGAAGTGAACCTCATCCGCAATCGAAGTAAGGGATACATCTGCAGATAAATTATGCTCTACAAAACGGTGAATTTGTTCAATGACAAGCATCTTGAAGTCTTCCTGTTCAACCACGTTATTCTGAACGAGGGTATCGTCTTGATTCCCCGACTTCTCAAGATCAACAATGACCATGTTATGGCCTTGGGAAGCTCTTCGCTGAATCCCGGCAAGCGCCGCTTCGACCTGAAGATGTATCGTGTCCCATATATTCAACAGGTTTCCGGATATACCGAAGGAGACACAAGCACCGAGCAGCTCATCACATTGAGTCTGTACCAGCTCGAGAATCCCTTTCATATAAACAACCATGCCATGCCATGGATATTCCGTATCCTGGTGAACCTGAAGCTTCTGCAGCAATTCTTCATCCGGTTGCAATAACCAGACGAGCACACGGTCGTCATAAATCCCTTTTTCGCTGACGATGGAACTCGGCAAATGATTGCCAAATATCCGTTGCACCGATGCAAGGATTTGCGACGAGTGACCCTCGAGCCGATCCACATGGCCTACCAAGAAGAAAGCAGGTCGTGCGAGCGAAATCAGAAACTCCACGTTCGCGTAATGGGTATGAGATAACAAGGTTGTGATCGACTCCCCGCTCAGCATCGACGCCATTAATTCCTTCTTCAAGTACGGCTCAGCGATTTGAAAATGCATTTGTGCCCGTTCCTGCTGAAGCCTGCGTCCATTCTCTTCTTCGAGTTTGCCGATCGCCGTCTTCACAGCTTGGAAGATCGGTTCAATTCCTTCGGTTTTCAGAATATAATTGTCGACATGCTTACGCATTGCCTCATATACATAATCAAATTCGCTGTACCCGGTAAGAAAGATGATCCGGCATAAAGGCCAATAATAGATAATGTCATCCACGAGTTGAAGCCCGTTCTTCTGCGGCATGCGAATATCGCTTACTAAGATATCCAGCTTGGTTTTCTTCGCAATTTCCAACGCTTCGCCGGCTGAATAAGCTTTGCAAATATCCAGTTCAAACTCACGATTTTCCTGAAACAGCTGTACGAGGCCATTTACGATGACAGGCTCGTCATCTACGATTAATAGTCGGTACATAGTTATACCCCCTCATGTTCATAGATTATGATTAGTTCTACCTTTAATCCGCCATACGAGCTGCGCGAGACGAATAAGCCGCTCCCTGCTCCATATTTGAGTTGTAATCGGTTATTTACATTGATGAGACCGGTGTTCTCCACTTGACTGCAATGCATCGCCAGCTTCTTTTGTAACTGCAAGATATCTTCGTCCGTTAATAGATTCCCGTTATCCTCTACCGTAATTCGGACTCTTCCTTCCTGACAATCCGCGCCAATATATATCACGCCGTGCATCGTACCGTCTTCAAAGGCATGCTCGAACACATTCTCGACAATCGGTTGAATGATTAGTCTTGGAACAGCAATCACATTCGTCGCGTCCGAAATCTCATCGTATTCGTAATGAATCCGATTCGAGAATCGAATACACTGAATCTCGCAATAATCAAGCGCATGCCGATACTCTTTATAGAATGGCACTTCATCGGAACCGCTTCTCGTAATATATTGGTAGTAGCTGCCCAGCTTCTGGGATAGCTCCGCTGCGCTGTCGGCATCGCCTACTTTGCACATCATATAAATATTAAAGAAGCTGTTATACAGAAAATGCGGATTGATTTGCGATTGAAGCTGCTTCAACTGCGAGTGCTGTAGGGCAATTTTCTGTTCGTAGTTCTCCTCAATGGAGCGTTTGAGCCGAAAGGCCATGCGATTAAAGCTATGAAATAAATAGTGGAACTCGTCCTTGCTTCTGGACTCGATGACGAGATCGAGGTTATCCGTCTCGATCAAATGAAACGCTTTCACAAGTTTAGAGAGTGGTCTATGAATCATGATATTCACCGAGTAAGAATAGAGCAGCATGACTGCGATCGCGATAATGAACAAGGCATAGAACCACGTGCTGAACTGGCTTAAGGGACGAGTGATTTCATTCTGATTGACATACATGACTAACGATAAATTCAACGCACTGACATTGTTATGTATAATAAAGTAGCTTTTACCATTCACCTTTTTCATTTCCGGCAAGTCCGAATCATGTTCGTTCTGTTCATCCATCAGGTTAAGAACGGTAGTCGATACCTGGTCTTCTTGTGTCGTGGATAGTACCTTCCCCATATCGCGGTTCCCTAACAAAACTTCAGATTCCTGATATAAGGTAGCTATTTCATGAAGAGCCTCTAAGAGCTTGGATCGGGAAATTTCAATATACGACCAGACTCCTGCATTATTTTCGGTTTCTATGAAAAAGATTCGATCTCCATCCCTATAAAAAGACGGCTTTGGTTTCGTCTTCAGTAGTGAATCTATTTGCTTATATTCATCATTCGGTGTATTCGTTACCCCTGTCATGCTGCTGATGGTTTTGCCGATGGCCTCGACATAGACCCCACCATTGATTACATAATCACTGGACGATAGGAGCGTGCTTAACCGGTCGCTAATCTGATCGATGAGTTCAACCTCTTCATAACGCCCTAACCTGCCGCCTTGAAAGCTAAGCTTCTGCAAATCTTTATCACCCAGAAATTGCAATTGTAGATTGCGAATGAAATACATCTCTTTGTCGAGTTGCTTCGAATAGAATGACGCGCCCGCCAGCGATGAATCCAAGATTGCATTCTTCATAAAGGACATTCCCTTGTAATTCACCCAAATGTTCATCGAAATGAGAGGGACAAGGAATGCGATAAATACGATGACGATTTTCTGATAGACTAACCATTTGGCCTTCCCCGTAGCCTGCAGTTTCATGCGACACCTCCATTTTTTTACAAAGTTCAACATTAAGTATAATCCCTTGTTACCGAAAAAAGGAGACCGATGATTTCTCATCCGTCTCTTTCATCTTCGATCCTCTTCTATTATGGCTTGAGATTATAGAGTTCCAATTCATTGATCGCGAAATTGCCCCATTTCAGGTTCGCTCCGTTGATCTTTAACCGGAATTTGCTTGCCGTCGTTGCCGTAAAGTCTACGCTTTTGGTCTCATTCGTTTGGTCATTCGATTGCCAAACCCATTGCACGCCTGTCTGCACTGGGACCCATGACGTGCCGTCGTAAGCTTCGATATCCAGGCTCGTTACCCCTTGACCCGTTCCGAAGCGGGTTACGACCTTCATATTGTTCACGGTCACGGTTCTCGCACCAAAATCTAGCGTAATGTAATTCGGGAACGTAACTCCTTTATCCACACTAGACCATGCTTTATCATACAAGCCGTCATTCAGCCATTTGATCGAACTGCCCGATAAGGTAGCTATGGACGCACTTGCTGTCGCTAACGGCGTCAGATTGCCCACGGCAGGTCCGGGTGGTTTCGGCAATGGCGTAATCGGTGCCGGTGTGAATACGATTGGCGGTTTATTCGTGGCTGGCGGTACGTCGCCTTGATATTCGAATGCGCCAATATCAGGATCCCCGTTATATAATGTATTGCCGAAGTAGTCGCGTCCGCCATTGTCTGAAATCGGAACTCCTGCACCAATGAGCGGAGAGTCACTTTGTAATTGATAGCCGTCCACCGTATTCATGCCAACTCCGCCACTGCCTGGATTCAATAATTTCGGATTGGCCATTATTTTGTGAGCATCCGAACTCACTAGGGTTTTCCCGCCAAAGTATGCATTATTATCGAAGGTCTGACCCGTCAACGTCCATCCGCGGTCTCCAACACTGTAGTAGATATTATTGTAGTTTTTAATATTTTTGGGACTGCCAGAAGATTTGGTGAAATAATCACTCATGACAGGATTGCCCGAAGCAGCTCCTACATAAATCGTGTTATTGTAGTTCATAACCGTATCAATCGAACCGCTGTAACGGAAGATACGGCCTTTATCGTTCTGGCTAATGTTATATCTGACAATGGTATTGATCGTATTGTAGGTATCATTTACATAGAGCATAAAACCGCCTGCATTGTCATGACTGTAGTTGTATTGCACGAGTGACCCGAGATTTCCCGCATCCACATCGAAGCCAGTTCCGTCTTCCGAACCATTGCGACTAGCAAAAGACTCATTAAATTGAACGACGTTGTTGTCGGCATACGCCCACCAGATGGATGCATTCGTCGCGAGATAGGTAGCCTCTTGAACGGTATTCCGCTCAACCACGGCACCGTCTGTCACGTTCCAAGCAATCCCTCCCGTTGCGGCTCTAACGATTGTATTATTAGAGATCTTCACGCCTGTTGATGGCGTCCACGGGCCATAAGGCTTCGGAACCCATTCCCATAGGTCGCCCATGCCATAACGTATGATGCAATTGGAGCTGATATAGATTCCGTATGCATCAACATCGGTTAATGTATTGCCATCAATGAGGATATCGTGAAACGCACTCGGCACGATGGAGCCGACCGAATCGAAGATGATTCCGCCAGAGCGCGTTGTATATACGCCATCTACATCATGAACGTTTAAGTTTTTGATATAAATATGGTTCAATATTCCTCTCTCTTCATTTAGTATGTAGACGCCGCGCCGTTCCCCCCGCGCTCCTTTCCAATCTCTTGTAAAAGGCTCGGAAGAAGGGTTGGTGACCTCTAAATTATTGATTTCCCAATATTCCTGATTTTTAAGGAAAACCGTCGATAATTCTGACGTCACGCCGGTAATGAGCGGTTTATTCCCCGTTCCATACATATCGATGACGATGGGGCTGCCGTCTGCACCCGAGCCTTTCGGCCAAAGCTGTCCTTGCCAAGAACCGCCTGCTTTGAACAAGATTTTGTCTCCAGGCGCAAAGGTAGTTGCATTTACTTTAGCTAACGTTTTCCATGCTGCGCTTTGATCTGTCCCCCCATGATTGTCATCTCCGCTGACGTTATCAACATAGTACGTATTCCCCGCTTCTGCCATCACCTTTGTCGGAGACACCGCTGCAATGCTAGAGAACATAAGCACCGCAACGGCCAGACTAATAATTTTCTGGGCTGTTCCTTTGAACATAAGTCTTCTTCCTTCCTCTTTTTTGATGTATGTAAAAGCTTCAACGATATTTCATTGAAACGCTTACAAAAGTGAGGAAAACATAGGTTTAACGTGGCATGGGATAGGATTGATACTGGGATTCGTTCCGTACGATTGTCACCTCTAACAACCTCTTGCTGACATATGATTCATACTGGTCATCGATCATATCTTGGCGTACCTGTTCTCGGATTTCCTCCAAAGGTATATATGTAGAGCCCGGCTCAATTTTCTCGATACACTTTATGATATGAAGGCTGCCATGTTCTTCAATCATGCCGCTAATTCCGTTAATTGAGAGCTTTGCCGCTGCCTGAGCCAACGGGCTTCTTGCATTCTGTCGGTCGTTCCTGAGGTGATAGGTCAGCTCCATCTCTTGATCCGTTGTCATATAGGCTTGCGCAAGATCTGCAAAAGAAGCTCCCGCAACCAAATCTTGTCGTACTTTCTCTAATTCGATCTGGGCTTGTTCTTTCTTGAACGTATCCACGTGTTGTTTCGCATCTAAAAAAGGAATCGAAATGCGCTGTACCTTCACGTAACCGGATGTCACGTATCGCCCGTCTTTATGCAGATCATAGAACTGCTTCACAGAGTCTTCATCGACCTTGGATGCGCTCATCTTCTGCTTTACGGCAATTGTTTCATTCGTCATCCTGTATTCAAAATAGGCTTCTTCCTGATATTGTGTAGGTCCATAGACAACCTGATGATTTTGGATGGCTTGTTTCCTTCGTTCATTCTCTTGCTGTAATTGCTGCATGAATCCTTCATAGCTAATGTCTTTAACAACGTCTTGTTCTTTGGCAATCAGTTGTCTGAGCTTAATGCGCACGCTGTCGTCTAATGCTTGCTTCTTCAACATCGCTGCAGGAATTTGTCCTTGAAACGACGTGGTCCAGAATTCGGGTGTCTGCTCTGCGTTATACTTTTCTTGAAAATAATGAAGGACGCTTGACTTATTCCTTCGAACCGCTCGTTCAAACTCGGAGAGGCTAATGGGAACGTCATTGATTTTTGCAATGTAGTCTTCCTCATCTTTGGCATGCCTCTTCTCTTTCGCCCATGTGGCAGAAGTGATGATCGTAAGTACAAGCAGAAATACGCCCGCAACCACCCACTTTGGTTTTCGAATGAGTTGATGGGCTTGATCCATGACATCACTCCTCCTTCGTCACCAACTAAAGAACTGTCACTCCGAGTCTACAACTAAGATTGTAATATCCGGACCGAATGGAAACAATTTCAATTCATTGACATACACTTTCGTTTTCTTTACTTTTTTTAAGTGAAAATACAGAAAACCGTTGGAGTTGCATTTCCAACGGTTTTTCCTGTAAACATTGATTTTGTTCGAATTAGCCGTGTAGTTTGCGGTACACCTCATAGCTTCGCCGCGCGCACTCGGATATAGCGATCGGATGAAAGCCGTTAATTTCCGAATACATCGTGTCACTTAATTTGGAAGTCCAGTTTTCCGGCAGCTGCTTCGCCCCATCGATGGCGCCCATGATCGAACCGACGGTTGCCCCGTTGCAATCCGTATCCCAGCCGCCGAGTACGGAGGTCGTGATCGCCGTCTCGAAATCGCCTCGAGCGAATACGAGCGCGGCCGCGCACAACGCGGCGTTGTTATTCGTGTGCACCGGATGGTAGTGCTTGAACGATTCCCAAATCCGGTCAACAAGCTCCAGCTGGCTCGTCGCTTCATTCGCGATTCTGACGGCTAATCGAATATCGCTAGATAACCGGCAATGACGCGGAATTTCGCTTAAACCGATCTCGACAATACGCTCCGGATCATTTTCTGCAAACGCCGCAGCAATCATGGCCGATACGAACATGGCGCCATAAATACCGTTCTTCACATGCGAGAACGAAGCGTCGCGCCAAGCTAACTCTGCTGCGAGCTCAGGCCTTCCTGCCGCTCCATAGGCCAATCCGTCAACACGAATTTGCGCTCCAATCCATTCGCGGTATGGGTTCAAATGAGTTCGCACCCAATCCTTCTGTGCTTCGGAATCCTCGCCGCGGTTCCAGCCGCACTGGTTCGCCAGCGCCGTAAAATTCGCATACGATTGCGCCTCCGCGGTAAATACTTTGCCGAACGGCAAATGCTTGAACCACATCAATCCAGTGTCCCACGAGTCCCAAGCCAGCCCCTTCTCCTCCAGCATCAGAAGGCCCAGAACGGTATATCGAATATCGTCATCGGTTTCCATATACTGAATTCGCTCTATCTCGCTTTGCCGTGCATAATCAGCCAATTCGATTCCATGTTGTTCCTGTGCCCGGGATTGTCCTGGCGTATAGTTCTTAATTGGCCAAGCGTCCGCTCCTTCAAACCACAGCTGGACGTTTTTCCAGCCCGGATTTTCGTTTGTACCGTTCATGAACGACCAGCTTTCCAGAGGTTTGCCGAGTGCGCAACCGACGCTTCTGCCGAGCCATGCACCATGAAACTTGTTCCGCCACTGCTCCTCTGTCCAGTCCACATTCATATTGCGAGGACCGTCCGGTCTCACCGCACGAATCTCCTCCAACCCGTTCGGTTCATAATACGGGAAGTTAGCCGCAATAGGAAGCGCTGCCAACTCTTCGTAAACAGCCGTCAGCTTGCCAGCATCCTGTCTCGCGTCTTCCAACTTCTGTTGAAACCCTTCGACCTCGCAGCCCTCTTCTGTACGCTGCTTGATTTCCACTTGCACCAAATTTTGTAGCACTTGCCATCCCCAACTTGACATGAGCTTATCCCCCGATCTTCATCATCATAACTGAATGAATGGTTTACTTCTTCATTCTAACGAGGGAGAGCTTCTCGCGTCGTCTTATTTTCACCCGATATTTTCTCAAAAAGGGCTAACTTTGCGGCCTGCTCACGATAATCGAGCGGAGCAGCGCCAACGATCTGCTTAAACGCGCGGTAAAACGGCCCGGGACTTTGAAAGCCCGCTGCGAACATCACGTCCGCAATCGGCAGATCGGAGCTCGCTAGCAGCTTTTTTGCTTCATTCACTCGCAGTTGGAGCACATATTGCTTAAACCCGATGCCGAGCTTCTCATGAAACAGATGTCTCGCCCGGGATGGACTCAATGCCAACCTTTCGGCGACATCTTCTAGCGATAACGGTCCCCGAAAACGCTCGTTTAGATAGTCGAGCGCAGGCTTGATCCGGTAATACGACGTCAACGTGCGATTCCAGTCGGCGGACGGGGTTTCTTCGACATAATGGCGGAGCAACAGGGCGCATATTTGCAAAATTTTACCCCGCATCATCCCCCGATAGCCTCGCAGTTTACTCTCATGTTCATCTGCAAGCTCAAGGAACAGATTTCCGATTTGCCGGGCTGCCGTAAGTCCGCCAGAAATTCGGTTCTGGAATTTCGTCGGCAAATAGACAAACGGAAGCAGCAGCTCCTGGTCCGCTTGTTCGATAAGGGTCGGATCAAAATATAAGAACAAATACCGACTAGGGTTGTCCGCATGCGATGCGGCGGCATGCCGTTCCAAATGATTGACGACAAATACGTCGCCCGGTTGAACGGGAAACGTTTTATCTCCGAAATAAAACGTTCCGCTCCCCGACAAGCAATAGCCGATTTCCAAATGGTCGTGCGTATGGAAAGGATCTACGTGCACATGCGGCGACCAATCAAATAGGTGAATCAATGGTTCTTTCGCCATGCGACCAAACCGCTCCTTAATGGTTGTTTTTAAATGAGCATCTCCTAAAAAAAAAGCAATAGTAAATGAACTAATTCGTATAAAAAAAATCCCTTGAAGTTGCAAAGGAAGTACCGGCTTGGCGAAACTCTTCAGGTGTACAGTGGTTGGGATGCTTGGTTTTCTACAGAGTTTTCAGAATTCTTTTAGGTACTCTACATCACTTACCGCTAGACTTTTTAATTGTTTGTTTAAAGAATTATTTTATCTTACGCTTTTTACGATAGGTAAGTTGTCTTAAAACATCAAGAGCCGCTTCTCCTATGAAGGGTGTCTAGTCATTTTTTCATTTATGCGTAACAAGTATTGTTTTATCCCATAATCTACCTTATGATAAAAGCACATCTACAAACAAGGAGATACAACATGAAAAAGACTATTGCAATACTTCTAATGCTAGTAATATTACTGCCCTCCCAAGCATTTGCAGCGTCAGTATCTACGTCATACGTAGAGAAATTATATTTCGAGTCTTATAAAGACAGTGTCAAAGAAGTTCGGGCGGCACAAAAGAAAATGAATAAAGTAGTATGTCCAGACGTCCAAACGCTTACTTCCAAGTCTAAAGCTTCCATGGCTAGATATAAGACCGTTGTGAAAAGTAAACCAAGCAAGGACGTTTTAGCCAAAGCAAAAGCAGATAAAGACCAGGACAAAAAGCTACTGAGTAAAGCTAAGAAAGAATGTTCAGCTAGCAAAAAGAACATAAAAAAAGAAAGTAATCAGGCCCTTAAGGATATTGCTGTTTATAAAGCTGGCTTGGTTAAAGTGATTAAGACTCACCTGGAAGGTAAAGATAGTTTAAGTCAGGAACAGTTCACCAAGACGGTGCACGACGGGCTCACCCACATAGACTCCAGCTTTAGAGATATACTTAATTCATTAAGAACCCACTCCCAATAGTTGTTTATTGATGATCAGTAACTATTGGGGAATCTTAGAACAAGTCCTGAAGGCCCGCTGCTTCAGGACTTCTTCTTTTCTTAATTTCAATTCATCAAGAATCACTTCTTCAGGAATTAGATTCCCGAATCCAACCTTCTCTAAAAAATTCACCATAATTTTCAAAGTCTTATTGACCATGTGTAAATTATTCGATTATAATAGATAAAAGTAAATAATTGTAATGTAAAGGAGGATTTACCTTTGCCGGAAAGTGATATTTCAATTGAACCTATAGAGATAGACAGTCTTGTCAGTATGATTAAGATGGCGTACTCTTTCGAAAATTGGGAGAGGGTAATATCATTGTCTACCACACTGCTAGATTCAGTGAAAGATATCCGACTTGAACAATCGCAATTGATAAATACTAACAAAAGATTGAATAGACATATTTCATATTACTTTGGTTATAGTTATCTAATGAAAGGGTTGGCACATCAAAAATTAAAGCAATATTCAAAATCAATCGAATGTGTCTCGTATTATGCTGACTTGAGTTGGCTTGATGATTCAACAGAGTCTGCAAAGATAGTTATCGAAGACTTTCATTTTTTCTCAAAAGCAAACTCATTAACATTAGAAATACTAACTGGAAACAAATACAAAATGTCAGAATACATTGATTATCTTGAAAACAACTCTGATCAGGTTTTATCGGGACTTATTACGATTCTTGAGTCAGCAATTGTACATCACTTTAATATCGATAATGAACTCTCATTATTAATGCGCCATGTTCGCGACTATAGTTTTTACAAAGAACAAGTTATTGCTTCTAAGTACTTATCCCTTCAATATATGTTGGCTCTATACAATTATTTAAATAAAAAATATTCTGATGCACTAGATTACACTATACATAGTTTGGTAGCTTCTGATAAACTAAATAACGATAAGTATTTTAAAAAGTCTATTGCATTATTTGAGATACTTAAAACTTACGCATCAGTCCCTCAATTAACCGAGTATTCAAACATACTCAATAAAATATTTAAGGGAGAGATGGAAAATGAAGAAAGCTTTAATTTTAGCAGTTATTTTGTTGGGAGTAGTGAACAGTAATCCAATAGAAGCAGAAACTTCTTACAATGAACCTATTATTAAAATGTTTAATCACGGTGCAGAATATTAATCATCCTAGCAGCGAATTATTCTACGGAATAGTTCGCTGTTTTTAATAAGGTCTGTCAATAATTTTGTGTAAACTTTTTACCAGGGGTGAATACCCCTGGTTTTTTCATGAAATCTTTCTTTTATGAATACAACTTCTGCATGTACTTCTTGATATAATCCTTCACTATTTTAAACCAATTTTCTTTTCAGACATATTACCCCAGATATCAACAATTAATTCAAGGGTAAAACGAGACAAAATACCCAGGATATGGAATCTACAATATGTTATTGTTAGTTTATACCAATTTTAAGGAGGAAATAAACTATGAATATCAAATCCGTAGCTATAAGCGCCCTAGTAGGAGTATCTATGCTATTTGGAAGTGTGGGTGTGAGTGCTTCTCCTGCCAATACAGATTCTGTCTCTCCTTACGCAAACCTAAGTTTGATCCTTCGTCCCGGAGAAAGTCATCATTTTCAAGGTACTGTCTTTGTAGTAAATAATGCAATGGGAGCAATCACTGTGCAACTACCAAGTTCAGTCAAAGGATTAAAACCTGGACAAGCTGTAATCGATGTGTATGCAAATGGGCAATATACCAGATATGATGTTTTCGTAAAAGCATTCTAATAAAAGGAACAAAATACTCTCATAACTGATGTTTATTGTGTCTGAGACACTACGCAAATAGTCCATTTACTTTTGCGTAGTGTATTTTTATCTGCATTTTATTTTATCATCAGAAATTTCCGATCTCATCGAGAAGATGTATGGTTATTTTTGTCCTTTCATGCTGTTACATCTTTTGATACCGTTGGTACATTATCCGTTTCAAAATATAGTGGCAGTGATTCCATCCAAGAAATATAATTAATCAAATCTAATGATTTTCTTTCAAATTGCTTTATTGTCTCTTGCCCGCATTGTCTAAGAGAAGTTTCCCCGATCCAATAAATCTCCCAGTTGCACTAACACTTGCTTATCACTATTCCAATGTTCATCAATCAATTTATTAAAAGTATGAAAGCAACCGTGCACATCACCAACTACAAATAACTCCATGTTCAGCCCCCAAGTCAAAATCGTTTTAGAAGATAATATTTATCTCTTTAGAAAAATGTCTTGCAGTACTTACGCATAACGTTCTTCATACCCTAAGGATTTTTTGTTAACTACCAACAACAAATTCAACCATATACTGTTTACAAACGAGTTCATAACCAATCGACTGATATAGACGAATTGCGCCTACATTCTCCTCTAGGACATTCAGGTATACGTTTGGTGTAACCAATCTCCCCGTGCGAGTTAGCTCTGCGCAGACCTTTTTTCCGTAGCCTTGTCTTCTCCATGCGACGTCAGTTCCGATATTCCCCAGTTCAACGTAATCCTCACTATAAACGTGGTATCCTCCTACCGCAACCAGCTCCCGTTGTTCAATTACACCATAGAACGGGTGACGTAGTTCTTCTCTTGTAAAAGCCATTGTATGTAGTTCGGCCATTTTCGACTCAATAAGGTCAAAATAAGGCGGTCCCAAGTGTAAAACGCATTTATCGACTGGTGGCAACGCTTCCTGATGGATATGCTTCATTAGAAGTAGTTTTTTCGGAGACTTGAGAAGCTCAAGCTGAGAAGCGAGAACTGCCATTTCTTCTTCATTAACAATAAAGTTACCGATGGCATCGTTAGGTAAATGAAGTTGTTCTTTCATGAATGATAGCATTGACCGGAGACAAAATGACTTTTGGACGGGAAAGACAGAAAAAGCATAAAAGGGAAGCCCCATTAAAAAAGCCATTACTCCTAGCAACTCGCCCTGGTCTGTATACTGTCCGTAATGCACCGTATTTTGCTTACGGAATGTAAGGTATGAATAGTACAGAAAATGCTGTTCCCTATTTATCGAACTCAAGATTACTTTCAACTCTGTTGGCGTTAATTCTCGAAACATATTCCCTGCCCCCATCAACGATTGCTGTTACAAGCTACAAATCAACCCCAAATTCGTTCCATTTAAAAATAATGTTTATCCCTCATTAACATGAAATCTTTTGTTTTCATTCTAGTATAAAGAATCAGGGTGTAGTGTAATACTCCCCATTGTGATTGTCAACACTACATCAGACAAAGTTTAAGGATATTTGGTACGTTGCGATGAAATTCCTATTTTGTGAATCCTAGCTGATGGTTTTTCATCAGAGATTTGTTTGGATGAGAAACTATCATGATGCTCAAATGGTGTCGTTATAGTAGCGGCCAACAATAAAAAGGTCTTGTCTCCTAGATATTTGGAGGCAAGACCGATGCTGCAGTAATTATCCTGAAATCACTTTATCCTTACCAAGTGAGTTCCTCTGCAATTTTGGTATTAAGGCATAGGCAAACGTGAATAGCGGGCTTAACCATAAAAAGGTTGCATAGGGTATATATTCGATAACCGGAACACCAAGTGTAGCTGCAAAGAAAGCACCGCTGACGCCCCATGGAATCAATGGGTTAACGAGCGTCCCGCAATCTTCGAGCGTACGAGATAGCGTCTTCGCTGGAATATTTCTGCGGGTATATTCATCCTTGAACATTTGACCGGGCAAAAGGATAGAGAGATATTGCTCGCCGGTCATGCCGTTTACCGCAATAGATGATGCACCTGTCATGAGGACAATGCTGCTGTTACGCTTCAATGGTTGAATAACTTTACGGAAGAATGCTTCGATGACGCCGCAATGCTGTAACAATCCTCCTAATGATAAAGCAATTAAGATCAGAGATACGGACCACATCATAGATTGCAAACCGCCGCGGTTGACGATGGAAGCGACCGTTTCGTTGGTGATCGTGCTTTTGTAGCCGCTCTGCATTACACTGAACCAGAAATCGATTGCCGTCTGCTGCTGAATCAAGGCGGTTACTAGAAGTCCGGTGACAATACCGACGACTAGCGTCGGGAGGATCGAAATCCGCTTAAAAGAGCAAGCAATAACTGCGATCGGCGATACCAACGTTAACCAGTGAATATGGAATCCGTCATGCAATGCAAGCTTGATTTGTTCTATCGATGATAAATCGATGGTATTGGTCTTTGGCGCGAGCAGGAAAAAGACAGTTGTTACGACAAGAGCAGGCAGCGTTGTGTGTACCATGTTGCGAATATGTGTGAATATGGATACGCCAGCCACCGCGGGAGCAAAATTCGTCGTATCCGATAATGGCGACATTTTATCACCAAAACAAGCCCCACAGATGATCGCTCCAGCAGCAAGGGTTGGAGAAATACCCGTCGTTAACGCAATCCCCATGAAGGCGACGCCAACCGTGCTGACTGTCGTGAACGAGCTTCCGGTGAACATCGAGACGACGATGGTGATATATAACGCGCTCACTGCAAAATAATGCGGTTTAATATAATCCATACCATAGTATAAAATCGTCGGGACCGTACCGCTCATCATCCATACGGCGATCAGAATACCAATGAGCGAAAGGATGAGAATCGGCATAATGGCCGTTTGAATGCCTTGAATGATAGCGGATTCGAGCTTCTTCCAAGAAAAGCCGAATAAGCGCAATAAGGTGGCTGTGCCAACCGTTGTTGCGAGAAGCGGGAGATGCGGTTCTGCTTTTAAAAGAAAGATTGATACAAACAGAAGTGCCAGAATAAAAACGATGAGAATAATGCTTTTTGAGAAACTCAGCTGTCGATCCATGATGATAGGACTCCTTATACATTGTTATGGCTGAATAAGATTCATACCCCTGCACTCTTTTGCTTTTAAGCTTTTTTGCTTTTCGGCATTGAAGTACAGAGGTAATATTAACGATAAGTATGAATAGAGTCAATGTTATGAACATACAAAGCTGGGTTTTTCAGCTAAATGGAGCGATATTCATATCGTGATGGAGAGAATGAAAAAATGCCAAAAAAGGCGACAGCTTCGAGCAGTCGCCTTCAGACAAACTTGCGTATTTATTATTTGGATTGAATATACCCTTCAGCTTTAAGCAATTCAGCAATTAGGACGGCACCGCCTGCTGCGCCACGTAAAGTATTATGCGATAGTCCTACAAATTTATAATCATATATCGAATCCTCGCGCAATCTTCCCACCGAGACTCCCATACCGTGCTCAATGTCACGATCCAGTTTCGTCTGTGGTCTGTTCTCTTCTTCAAAATACGTTATGAACTGCTTTGGTGCACTTGGCAGATCAAGCTCCTGCGGTCGTCCTTTGAATTGCAGCCAGCGATCCATAATTTCTTCTTTCGAAGGTTTGTTCTCGAACGATACAAATACAGTAGCTAAATGTCCATCCGTTACGGGAACGCGAATACACTGCGTAGTAATTAAAGGTGAATTTGCTTTTATAATTTCGCCATCTACAACGCTGCCCCATATGCGCAGCGGCTCCTGCTCACTTTTCTCTTCCTCACCACCAATAAACGGGATTACATTATCTAACATATCTGGCCAATCCGTAAAGTTTTTGCCGGCTCCAGATATCGCCTGATACGTCGATGCAACCACATTTGTTGGTCTGTAATCGAGTAATGCATGAAGTGCCGGTACATAGCTCTGAATGGAACAGTTGGGTTTAACAGCAATAAACCCAGTCGAAGTTCCCAGCCGCTTTCTCTGTGCAGCAATCACTTCAATATGCCCTGGATTAATTTCCGGAATGACCATCGGAACGTCAGGTGTCCAGCGATGAGCTGAATTATTGGAAATAACGGGTGTACCCGTTTTTGCGTAAGCCTCTTCTAATGCTTGAATTTCATTCTTTTTCATATCAACAGCGCAAAAAATAAAGTCGACCTGAGCGGCAACCTCCGCTACTTTCGAAGCATCCTGAACGACGATATTTTTCACTTTTTCAGGAATTGGGCTAGACAGCTTCCATCTGCTTTGCACGGATTCTTCATATGTTTTGCCTGCCGAACTGCTACTTGCTGCAATGACCGTTACTTTAAACCAGAGATGTTCATCCAGCAATTGAACAAGGCGCTGACCAACCATACCTGTTCCACCGACAATACCAACTTTAAGTTTTTCTGACATTAGTTACTCAAATCCTTTCGTGATGACATTATGCTTCCGTGCATCAACCATCATCCGCAGTACAGACAAGGCTATGCAATGAGCTTCTTCTAGATAATTATTCAAATAGTCTGAATTGGTGTACGTTTCTTACATGTGTACTGCGATCTCCTTACCAAACAATAAAAAAATCCCACCCCCAAGACCGTAGTCTTAGGGACGAGATTAGTATACTCGTGGTACCACCCCAGATTTGCCAATATGTCGCCATATTAGCCTCATCAAGTACAGCATTACAGTGAATGCATATACTCTAGCTCTGTAACAGGAGCTCCTGTCACACCATCCCTTTCTAATAAAGTTCCGATGTGCTGCTCTGAGGCTTTATTCAATAAGGAACCCTTTACTCCTTTTCAACTGCCGGAGCTCTCTGTGAAAGAATTCATTTATTTACTCGTCTCTTCATCGCATTTGATACGATTATCATATAATAAACCATTTCAGGGGTAAACATTATTTTTTTAATTTTATAATAATAGCTCCAGACCACATATATGCCGACTATAAATGCGGTCTCGATTCGATGATAATATTAGGCTTCTATCAGATGCAAGTACACCAAAGTTCCAGCATGTTACAGCTATACTGCTTATTATTTATATATGTCTTGAATAATTGCAAGATCGAAATCATTTACGACCTCGTAAGTCCAGGAGTATTTCTTATGCATACTGATACTATTGTGTATTCTCATGAGGTTCTGATCGTTGAACAACACTGAAAACGTAGGGCCGTTTTTGGGATGAATATACATCCGATAACTGGCTTCTCCTATTGGAGGATCGCTATCGCTGACCCTTAATTTGATATCAGCAAAAACATTCATGATCATGTTTATTGTCTTTCTGTCCGTAATTTTGATTCCTAGATCGTCGGGTTCGTGGAATTCTTTCATCAAATGGATCGAACGAATTTCTTGCGATTCACCCATCTGATCGAGGACTAGCGCCTTAAATGATGTCCTGGATTGGATCGCTGAAAACACGAGAGCACTCAGAACAATCAAAGCAACAAAGGTTATAAAAATCTTCCATGACCTATCACTCATGTCGACACCTGCCAATATTTTCTAGAAAGTTGAAGTTGATCATAATCACACTAATGATCTTCTTGTACCTTCTGAACGATCTTTTCTATACAGTTTTCTAAGCCATCTATAAATGTATCGACCTCTATGTCATAAACCTCTTCCTTGTGTACAAACTCTAGTTGTTCTTGGGCTTGCCCTATTCTTCGGTCATGGAAAATATACACAAAAATATTGTTTTCTATTTATACCCTCTTTATATTGTTGTATGATATTGCAGATTCGCACGATCATATTTATATTCTTATCATTGTGAGTTGGATTATTAGGCAAATGTAAACCCCACTCATTGTACCCATCTTCAGTACTGACAAATCCAGATGCATAAGGTCCTCGGCCATCTAGGTTTATATGCTCTAATGTAAGATTCTCTTCATGAAACACAGCTGCTAATATGTTTTCTGTTCCCAGGAAGAATACAGGATATTTTATATTTTTAAAAAAATCTTTATACTCTTTTTTTGCTACTTCTTCAAGATATTCTTTAGAGATTATTAATCCATCGAAATGTTGATTTTCGTCTTCAACTAAATCTTGAAGCTTTATATTCACGTAATTCACATTATCAATTGCTGGAATTTGATTAGTTCCTAATACAGCTATCTTTAAAGCGATAGAGGGACCACTTGGAGTTTGATGTTCAGAAATCTCTTCTTTTTGATTAGAACAGCTGACCAACATAGTAGAAAACAATAAGAGAAGTAAACAGAATTTTTTTATCATTAAGACTGCTCCCTTTTCTTTTAGTGTTAGATATGGTTTCACAGCTAATGAGATTCTCCTTACTCTTCGAAATGTTCACATTTATTCCAGACTCGGAAGCCCTCAAGAACCAAAGCTTAAGGTCACGACTTAAGTAGTTACATGTATATAATTAACAATTTCGAATTTATTTAGAAGTTATGGTTTGCTGAAAGTAGGCACTACGAAGATTACTAGTAGGCCAGCGATATATTACTCCTTAGATCAGTTGGTCTGTTTTATTTCTCAGAAAAGCTTTGAATTCTTCAAGAGATGCAAATCGGTTTACTTTGACTTCATGGTTTGTGAGATGGCTTTCTAAAAGATCGTCTAAATTTTCTATTGCTGTTTGAAGTGGTGTTAAGTCATCAGGATTAAGAAGATTGATTAGGTTGGGAAACCCAAGCTCCTTATATAAATCCAGATAAACCATAGTGTGATCTAATGTGCTTGGCCAATGCCCCTTTTCAGCGAAATAAAGGAAGTGGGCAATTTGATCCTGTACACCAATAGCCCCGTAAAAGGCTGTTGAATAATCGTTCTTTTCACATGCTGTTACAACCTTATCTAGCACCCCTTTTACCTCTTCGTAATATCCCAACATTCTGTCCGGATAAGAAGGAGAAGTGGTGTATATTTCCTTTTTATTCAAAACCAATTCAAGAGTATCCGATACTAGCTCTTCACAAGCTTGTCGAACTTTTGAAGCAACCTTAGCTGTCATGATTGCGTCAATCAACATTTCTAAACGAGCTGGTTTCAATGGAAGTCGCATAATCTGATCCATGTTTTTGCCCCAGCCCTTTGTATAAAAAGTCTGGTTTAATAGTGCAAGACATTCAAGTACTTTCGTTAAAACCTCGTACGCTTCTATACGGAATAAGGTCAGACTATCAGACTCCTCATTCCGTCTCATTTTATATAAGTGTACATAGACATCGTGCAACAGCGCTTCAGCTCTCTCTGTGAGATGCTGTCCATTCTTTGGATCTTGCATATCGTTGATCTTCTCTCGCAGCTTCATAAAACGAGTATGGTCTTCATCTGATCGAACGTACAGTATACAACTGTCCGCAATAATCGTAGTTTTTGAGTCCTCCATTAGAGCCATTTTTTCAGCCCGTTCCCAACTAATAGGCCAAAAGTCAAAGCTTATATCATTCACAATAAACTGAATGCTCGCACGGTAACCATCAGACGTTGCTGGAATGAAGAAAAAGTCTAAATCCGACCGTTTTGTTGCTGTTCCTTGAGCATACGAACCATAGTAAGCAATTATAGCAATGTCATCTGAACAATGGGTCCTGATATGATTCACTAACGCGTCAGAAACATCAAATACGTTTAACAATTAAATTCCTCCTCTAAATCCTCATCACTTATCTCGAGATCTCAGCACAAAAAAAGCCGTGAATGAACATAGTTCATTCACGGCTTTTTGTAAAAGACAACTATAAATAGACCGACGTCTACTAATAGCAATCTATACGAAGCAGTGATGATCAATATGGTTCAATCAGACATGCATGAACATTGGTAAGACAAAATTCACCTCTCTATACTGAGTGTGAGATGCCTACTTAGCTCATGTGCTATTCAGTTAATTATTAACCGATAACTATTGTCTGGAACATATTCATCATCAAAGCACTGATCCCACCATTTCTTTAAATTATTCCAAGTATAACCCTTCCTCACTTAATCAGCCAGCATTTTTTTGGCGAAGCTGAGCACATCCGATTTCGCGCTTTCAGCCCAAATGGTGTAACGTACTTGCTTTTCCTCATCCACCCAATCCAAATGGTCTGTTCCCTTCGAATCTGTTGTATATATACATTCTACACCGTTAATCTGAATGGTTTCAGTCTTCTGGTTGGGTTTCGTAGACGGTACAGGCCTCCCGCCAATCGGCTGTGAAGGATTTAGGTAGGTGGCAACTACGGAAACCTTCACTTTGCCTTTCTCATAATTGAGGATTGTGCTGAACGATTCACTAACCTTTACAGATTTGGAGTATACGGATTGTCCGCCTTCTGCTGCCTCGGCCTTCAGCTCTTTTTCCAATTCCTTGTACAAAGCAGACGTCTCATCTGGGCTCTTCAAATATAGAATCCCTTCCTTGAGTTTATATCCTTTTGGCAGAGCAGTAGGCTTCGTTAGGGACGGTGCTTTCATTTCCTTGGCTTTGGCTAAATAGTCGTTATACTTATTAAGAACGAAGCCTTTTCCTGTAAAGAATATTTTATCAAGCCGGTTATATTCTTTGTCTGAAACATAATAAGCGATCATTTGTCCCGATTTAAGTCCTTTTGTCAGTTTGTCGATTTGATCATCGATCGAGGCTGTTTTGTTCTCTGATTTGGTTGAAGCGGCAGCTATGGGCTTCATTTGTGTTGCTGATGTACTTGCTGCAAATGCATTGGCTGATCCAACCATCATCGTCGCAGCGAGAAACAATGCGATTTTCATCTTATTATTCATCATGTAACTTTCGTGCTCCTTTTGGCGTAAGGCCTTTTGATTTAAATTACATTTCGTATAACACCTTACGAACAATAAAAGGGACGATTTGTTACAAATAATTCAAAATTTATATTTGAGTATCTATTTATCACGATGATGCCCGCGGCTATCTTAGCAAACTCGTCATTAGGCAAAGGATCCTTCGGATCGTCGGTAATCATATATAATACTTCCTCGGTCTCACTAAGCCATGTTAATCTGCGGCTTTGACCAGTAGAGGAAGACAAGATCATTTCTGTTCCCTTTACTGTCAGTTTTACTGCTTGTTTTGAGGGAACCTTTACCGTCGAACCCTTAGATCTGGCGAAAGCAATCATAGTCAATTGACTCTCCCCTTTACGGTATTGGATCACTGTTGAGGCTACCTGGGACCAAGGGACGATTTTGTAAAACAGCTCATGCTCCTCCTCAGACTTCTCGGCCTTTTCCTTAAGTTCATTCAAAAGACTTTCATATTCCGGTGTATTCAATACAGGTTCGTTCGTAATTTGAATTCTGCCATGATCAAATGTATATCCTTCAGGGACATAGGCAGGATTCTGTATCTTGGGAGCACCTTTTTCCTCAATATCTTTTGCAAGATCATCATAATCTTTGTGCTGGTTCGGGAGATAGAAATAATTCAGGGGGTGCTCTTTGGCATCCGCAGTCATTTGCATATCCTTGATATAATAAACAGCCTGCTCACCCGGTTTTAACTTTTTCTTCAGCTCCGCCTCTGTCTCCTCTCTACGTTTTTGGTTATATTCTGGGACTGAGAATTTCCACGGCTCCATCGTAGATAGAATGATTTGTCCTTCCTTGTTTTTGATTTGTACCAAATATGTGCTCGCGTATACAGTAATGGAGGAAAGAACAATAATAGCAGAAAGTGTAGCAATGAGAATGGATCTCCGACGATTACCCTGTTGTTTCCCATGTCTCAATTGGTGGATTTGGCGTACCTTTTGCATAATAGCGGGGGTCACGTCTACATCTTCATCAACGGAGTGTATTTCCATGCTTCTCAAAGCTCGATCTTGGTCCGGCTGTTCTGGATTTCGCATAGCTCCGCACCCCCTTTCTCCTTAATCAGCTTCATTACTTTCTGTTTCATCCGCGCATATTTTTTCTTCACTGCACTTGAATTCTTATCCAGAATTTGAGCAATCTCCGTAAACGGTTTATCTTCAAATACTCTTAGTACCAGTAGATTACGTTCTTCATCCGACAGCTTGGTCATCGCATATTCCAGCGGCTCACTGAACCATCGGCGTTCCAGCGTCTGCTCCGCACTTTCAACGACCCCTGCCGCTTTAATAAGCCGATTCACCCTTATGCGAACGCGTCTCTTACGCAGCATATTGAGACAGTAATGATAAGCAATCTTGTATAGCCAAGATGAGAACGATACCTTTACTTCATACAAGTGGATCTTAGTGAATGCCTTGATGAATATGTCTTGAACAGCGTCCTGGGCATCCTGCCTGCAGCCGAGGATTCGGCAGCAGTATATGTATATTTGTTTTTTGTACGTTTCGACGATCAGTTCGAAACAATCCACCTCGCCAGCTTTAACACGCCTTATGTGTTCCTCTATCGAGTCCAACTCTTAGACACACCCCGCTTTTTCCTTGTATAAGTTATATAACACTTATTCATACGTAAAAGTGACACCTAAACACTGAGTTCGAGTGGAGTGCCGAGAGGAGTCGCTTTTGCTGCCCCTGGCGCGTAGTATGTTTCTTCCACTTGAAGTAAAGCAATAGATGATGAAGACTCTGAACTTATCATTGAACCAACAAAGAAGGCTGCCGGAGGCAGCCTTCTTTGTTAGTCGTTGAATATTTTTTTGGTTGTTACGGGTTTTGTTTATTTCACTAAGCCTTTTTTACTCCATAACTCTTTAAAAGAGTCACAATGTTCTACTAAATAATCAAATTTGCCTTCACCAACGACAGAACCATTCCCCACCACAATTATCTTATCAACATCTTTTATGAAATTTAATCTGTGTGCAATAATGATTATTGTTTTGCCCTTGAATTCATTGAAAATGGTTTCCATTATGCTTTTCTCAGTAATATTATCAAGCGCTGACACAGGTTCATCAAGTATTAAAACATTTCGTTTTTGTGAAATAATTCTGGCAAATGCTAATCGTTGTCTTTCTCCTCCCGATAATTTAACCCCTTTCTCGCCGACCAAAGTATCCAATTTTTCTGGTAAAGCTAATATTTTTTCCTTTAAATGAACTTTTTCCAAGATATCATAGATTTCTTCGTCTGAAATAGTATGATCAAAGTCAACATTGCCCCTAATCGAAGTATCAAAAATTGGAGTATCTTGTGATAAATATGAGATATGATCATAATAACTATTCAAATTAATATCATCAATATCCATACCATCCAATAAAATATTACCTTCGTTCTTTTTTAGTAATCCTACTATTAACTTTATAATTGTTGATTTTCCACCCCCACTTAATCCCACAAAAGCAACAGACATCCCTTGCTCAATAGAAAATGATAGATTGTTCAATGTTCTAACTTTTCCATAATCAAAGGATACATTCCTGAATTCAATATTCCCTTTAATTTCATTAACTGCTACTCCAGATTCTAAATTTTCATCTTCTGGGGCGTTAATAAAAGTCTCAAATCTTTTATACGTAACTTTGTTAAGCTTATAATCTACAAATAAAATATTGAAAATTGCGATAGGTGTATAAATCTTATCAATAAACAAAAATAATGCGACCATAATCCCAATCGATGTCTCGCCTGCTAGAATGCTTTTTATGCCGTAAATCAATACAATTATTTTTATAAGTGTAATAAACAGCTCGAAAATAGCAAAGAAAGATTCATGTATCATCTTAAGTTGAGAACTTTTATTTACTATGTTACGTGCTGTTTGGGTCAGTTTATTTATCTCTTTATCATATCTTTTATTTGTTCTAAAAACGACCAATTCCATAAATCCACGTATTGAGTATCTAGACATATTTTCTTGTTCTTTGAGAATGGTTGACTTAATTTTATACAAATATTTCAAAAGCATATTCGTTACAAAAAAGATTACGACATAACCAACTGCAATAACCAACATAATTCTTATGTCATAAAAACTAATAAAGAATAAGCTAAACAGAATGGTTGGTAATAACTCATGTACTGTTCTAAGGAAAAAAGAGAAAATGATACTATTCCCAGCTGATGCACCATTTTCAATAACCTTAATCATTTGTCCAGTACCAATTTCTTGATACGCTTGATAATCAATTCTTGATATCTTGGATAATGCAATAATCTTTAATCTTTCTGTTATACTATTCGATAAATGTGTACTAGGATATTCGTCAAGATAATTGAAGATAACCGTTCCACCTAACAATACCCCATAAATAATGATTAAATTTGATATTTCCCCTAAACTGTTGATTTTCACAGCTTGATCTAATATTTTTTGGAAGACAACAATCCCTAAACTGCTTAAAAATTGAATTGTAAAACCTAAAAAAGTATATAAAAATATCCACCATTTAAAGTACAAAAGACACTTTTTCAACATTTTAGATAAACCCCAATCTTTTAAATGAGTATAAAAAAACCAGGAGTCCACGCAATTCAACTATAAGGAACCTTCATTTGAATAAATTCACGGTTCTTCATGTTAAATAGCTAAGTGCCCTGGCTTTAATTATGACTTGCCGACACCATTCAAAGTTCTAGTTTTAGTACAATCAAAAGGACAGACTGCCCCCTTGATAGCTGGTACGCGTTTTTACCCAGCCCGAAAACTAGTTACTTCGAACGATACGGAAAGACATCCTTTTCACCTCAACTAAAAGATTATTTATATTGTATCTCTTCAATGGTTATTGTTCAAGAATTTTCCCGACTTTACATTGATTGAAACACTTGGAGTTATTCTTTCACAACCAGCCCGAATATTTTCGTAAACAGAATTGCCTGAGCCGGAGATATAATACAGCCCTTCAGATCCTCCAGTGTACAGCCCAGGTTATGAAAGTCCGCTCTGCTTAAGTCAATTCCGGCTAATTTCGTGCCAGAGAATTGAGCTTGATCGATGATTGCTTCATCAAATTCGACTTTGTACAGTTCAGAATGATAGAAATCCGACTTGAGTAGCGAGGTGGAACGGAAAGACACCTGCTTCATATTCGCAAAGCGTAAGGCTGCGTAATCTCCGGTACAGTGATGAAAGGATGTGTTTCGAATCGTTGCGGCTGTAAGATCAAGTCCGAGTATTTTGCAGTGGTTAAACTGAGCTCTGTGAATAATTGCATCACTAAAATCAGCATTAGACAAATCACAGTGGTTAAACACGACGTCGGTCAGTTCCACATGTTTTAGTGAAACGTGTTCAAGCGTAACATTTTGAAACACCGTCTGGTCGAACAGTGCTTTATTTGCATTAAGATATGAAATTTGTTCGTCCTGAAAGATGACTTGTCTAAAGGCAGCGTCATCCTCTATTCCGCAGTCCGTCAGCAGGATGGGTTCGAGCTGTCTGGGGATTTTGGGTGATGTAATCTTTACGCTGTCACTGGTCGTTCGGGAAGTTGATGACATGATAGATTCCTCCAGTAAGTTCAGGTATAAGTTCAGGGTCACTCCCTCATCTTAGGACACATTGTTAAGGTGTAATAAAGTACACACTTGCATCCTCACCTTTTTTCAAAGTGTCCAGTCTATGGCTACCAGTTTACTCATTAATGGTTTGTTATTCAACTATCGTTTCACGTGAATGTACTTAACTTCTTTAGCTATAATATTTGTCATTGTCTGGTATAACGATAAAAATAATAATTTATACCGATAAGATTTTTTTATGACTAAAATATGAGAAAAGAAGGCCCGGATCATGAGTCAAAATTATTACTTGCCGTTCATCAGTAAACCGATCAAAACTGTGCTCAAACCATTGCAGGAGATTGGAGTAATTCTCTTCTCCTCCCTGCTTGTGGCGGCTGGTCTCAATTTGTTCCTGATTCCCCATCAGCTTTTATCCGGTGGGGTTACGGGGGTTGCTTCCATCATTGGTTATATAACTGGGTGGAATATTTCCGTCGTATATTTTTTGCTTAATGTCCCTCTCATCTTCTGGGGATGGAAGGCGGTCGGACGGAGATATATCGTCCTTAGCTGCGTCTCGGTCGTCAGCGCCACTTGGTTTATGGCTATGATTCCTGTTATCCAGATAACCAAAGACCCTATTCTGGCCGCCGTATTCGGCGGCATCATCTCGGCGGCGGGCATCGGCTTTTCGCTGCGGGTCGGCGGCTCTACAGGCGGGTTCGATATCCTCGGCTCCATCGTAACGCGCAAATGGGACGTTCCGATGGGCAACTTCTTGTTCCTCTTGAACGGCATAGTGATTTTGACACTTGGCATTTTCCGGAGCTGGGACCTGGCGCTTTACTCCATGTTATCTACGTTTGTGAAGGGAAAAGTGGTCGACATAATTCATGTCGGGCATATCAAGGTCACCTGCTTCATCATAACAAAGCAAAAAGATCAGATGCTTTGTCAGCTGCGCAAGCTGCACCATGGAATAACGTGCATCCATACGGAGGGGGGGTACAGCGAGCAAGAAAACTACACGCTTATGACAGTAACCACCCGTTATGAATTGGCGGCCGTCCGAAAAACGGTAGTCCAAACTGACCCTGACGCTTTTATGAATGTGGTGCAGTCCACGGAAATTGTCGGACGTTTTGCGAGACCGAAGCTTTAGCCGCTTCCATTGCGCAGGTTTGTTTGAGCATCAACATCTTAAACTCAAACAACGAAGGTTGCCGAATCATAGTGTAGGCAGCCTTCAAGTTAAATCGAATACCTTTCTTTTGTGCACATTCCTTGCCTCACCCAATCGTTATTCGTTGCTTAACAGGCGGTCGAAATTATCGACAACCTGTTAAGCAAACCTTCCAGTTGAGGATGTAGAAACGAGAGTGTCATTATCCCGCCAACCACATACGGCAAAGGTACTAACTTTAATATCGTAGTCCAATATGAGAACGAAGTGGATGTCAGTGCACTTTGAAAATCTGTCTAAAAGGTCCTTCCCGGTCAAGGTCGACCCTTAGCATTATGTAGACTCCTCAATTTAATATATATATATAATTCACTAATCTAATCCTAATGAAATAGTTATTTGATTAAGTTAATCCCTCGGATAATTAACTTGCATGATATCCATGAAAGGAACTTTCGTAATATCACCACTCTTTTTGATGTGTACTTTGCCTGTCCTGGAGTCCATCTGATCGATCTTGCCACGAACAGCCTCTTCCCATCCCCAAACAGTTAAAACTATCTCTGATTCCTCTTGATAAGCCTCTATGAGTTGATTTCCGAGTTCTTCTAACACAAACTCATCTCTTGTTGGTCTTTTTGCTACTTTGGATTTAGCCATATCATAGCCCTCCTGATATTGTGTATATTCATGCTGCAGTCTTGTGACTAAAAGGGATGCTTAACCATTTTCCCATTCTCTATCATATATCCAAATGGAATCTCGGACATCGAAAGAACTCTCCCCCTCTTGGAGCTAGAAATTCATAGTCTTATTGACTAGCGATGAACAATATAAGTTTTTTAATTCTTTCACTTCGTTAACTGGAGTTGACTTAATAAGAACATGCTTGGCTGCATTTACTCCGAAATTATTTACATGAAAATAATACATTCCACTTTTTGATTCAAAATGAGCCGTAATGTTGGGGGGTCTTGTTCTCTCTTCTAGTTCGTTCATTCTGCGGTCAAGATAGACTTGTCATGTCTTAACCTCTCCCTCTCCATTATATACTATTGTTTTCCTATGATTGGTTGGAAGTGTGATCTTAACTCTTTTTCTATTTCTCCTACTATTGAGTATAAATCTTCGTAGGCAAGTTCGCTTAGATTTGAATTACCTCCCAAGAAAGATAAAGGGGCGTAGAGATTGCATGCAAAGATAGGGGTCGGCTCATACGTATATTCCAACAGCTTCTGTGTCAGGTGCTTATCTGTATCGTATTCAGTAATCGTTATTTTATATACTTCTAATAGTACGGTACAATGGAAGAATATCGGAAATTGGAATTATTATCACAACTGGAGGTTTCGATGAATTTGAATACTGTACATAATCAACTTTACGATTTAAGCAAGTTAGAAACGATGCTGCATGAAGACCATATCGCGTGGAGCTTTAGAAATATGAACCAGATTATGCCCAAAAACGATATTCAAGCCCCGGAACACAAATTTCTGTTTCAAATAAACGAACAGCCGTTAAGCGAATTAAATTACGAATTCGACGGCAGAAGCATCAAAGTCTCGGATTATTTGCAAAAGGTGTTCGCCACCGGGTTTCTGGTCATAAAAGACGATACGATTGTGACCGAGCAGTATTTTAACGGGTATAATGAGCATTCGACTGCGATGTCTATGTCCGTGGCTAAATCGATAGTTTCCGCATTAATCGGCATTGCGTTTGATGAAGGGGCAATGAAAGATGTTCATGATCCCGTGACCTTATATTTGCCCGAGTTAATCGGAAGCGGCTTTGACGGGGCGAGTATTAAGGATATACTGCAAATGTCTTCCGGCGTTCGCTTTAATGAAGATTACAGTGACAAAGATGCGGAAATTCACACTTTCTTGAGTGATGTGTTCGGCGAAAAGGCTGTTCCCATTTCTGAATACGTACAAAAACTGACAAGATTGCAGGCGCCTGGACGTTTCCAATATAAAAGCGTTGATACTCAAATTTTGTGCATGCTAATTGAAAGAACAACCGGAAAGAAAGCCTCTGCTTATTTGGAAGAAAAAATATGGCAGCCGCTTGGCATGGAACACGATGCTTATTGGAACACCGATCTGCATGGCACCGAGATAGCATTCACGTTCGTTAACGTGACACTTCGGGATTACGCCAAGTTCGGAAGACTTTATTTACATAATGGAGATTGGAATGGCCGCCAAATCGTATCTAAAGAGTGGGTCAAGCAATCGGTTACGCTCGACGGCCGGGCGGATTTGCTACCTGGGGCAGCTAATGATTTCTTTGGGTACCAATACCAATGGTGGGTTCCTCAAGACAGCAACGGCACTGAATTTATGGCGCGCGGCATTTACGGGCAGCATATTTATGTGAACCAGAAGGAACGCACGGTTATCGTTAAAACCGGAGTTGATCCGACGATATTTAATGTTCATGATTACGAGGCGGTCACTGCTTACCGCACGATCATCGAGCATTTGAAATGATGAATAAACAAGCTGCAGTCTAGTGTGGCTGCAGCTTGTTTTGCTTATCTAGCACGTATCCCTTCGTTCCTGACATAGTCTCCCAAGGTTTGATATAATTGTCTTGAATCTGTGACTGTTCTATTTTCTCATTAGCAAGGAGGTAAATTCCATCCGTAACGATGAGCTGAACGATTCAAAAGCACACGCCGAGCCATTAGATGATACTACAGAACCAGTTCATGAATGGGAAGAAGAATTTTGGAACATGGAGAACGACGATGAAGATGATGAGCTGAATCCTCCACCCCAAAGAACATGGATCAAAAAAACAATTATTGTGATGCTGGCCCTTCTACTTTTCGGCAATCTGATCGCTTTTATACCGCAGATATATAATCTGCCTTCACTCCGTTTTTTGAAAAAGGATTCAGAGTTATCGCAAGAGGAACAGATCCAGAAATATAAACAATCCGTTGTTAACGTCAGTGTCGGCGATAGAAAAGGCACAGGCTTTAATATCGCACCGAGCGGCCTCATTATTACGAATCAACATGTAATGGCAGATGACAAGGCTGGCATTATTCAGTTCCTTCATGGAAAATCATATCTGGCAGATGTCATTGTCAGTGACATAGAACTCGATATCGCCATACTTAAGATTAGAGACCATGAGACCAACCTGCCTACGCTGCAACTGGAAACAGAGACATCGTATCAAGAGGGCGACCCTATAAATGTCATTGGCAATCCGTTAGCATTTTACCGAATCGCCACTGAAGGTACCGTGCTAGGATTGACTTCATCTGAGAAGCGTGAGCTTCCCATGCTTATGATACAGGCGCCTATCCATAACGGAAACAGCGGCAGCCCTGTGATCAACAAGGAGGGGAACGTTATCGCTGTTGTGTTCGCCACCTCAAATATGACACAGGAAGATCAATCCATCACCGTAGGGCTCGCCATACCAATCGAGTATTTGCAGAAATATGCAGAGATAATTTTTGAATAACAGTGCAAGAATTGATTCAGGCCAAACTAAACAACCTTAGTCCGATGGAATATCGAACTAAGGTTATTTTATGTGTTCAGTTTTAAAATACTGTCTACTCTACGGGGGCACGGTCACAGTCATCTGATAGTAATCTCGCCTATGGCGCAGGCAATTTGATCACAGCAGTTAACCCTTGTCCAGTGTCGCTCTCTAGTATAAGTTGACCCTGGTGAGCTTGCGCGATGCGTGCAACCATAGGAAGCCCAAGACCATGCCCCTGGCGAACGGGACGGATACGCCCTGTAGTATAGGGAAGCACAACAATGTCGGATAAATACTCTTTGGGGATGCCAGTCCCGTTATCAGAAACTACAAATAGATAATAGGAATCTTTCGGTGACCGTAAGGTTTCCAGCATAATCTCGCATCCTTCCGGGTTATGCAGCACGCAGTTATGTACAAGATTCGTTACAGCACGATACAATAATCTCTCATCCCCCATAATGTATAGGCTCTCTTCTTGGATATTTAATGTAATTGAATAACGTTTATCCAGGCCATTATTCAGAAATTCAGTTGCCACCTGTCTAGCCATAACCGAAAGCCTGATTTGCTTCAAGTGAAGCGGCTGCATTTCGTACTCAAGCATAGAAACAAGGTTCAAATCACTCACCAGAGAACGCAGCCTCTCCCCTTGGCGGCGTATAATGCCAGCCTGCTGCTTCTGTTCAGTCGTCAGCCCCGGCTGGTCCTCCAGTTCACTGGCATACCCCAGAATCATCGACAGCGGTGTACGTATATCGTGGGAAATCCCTGAAATCCAATTGGATCGTGCTTCATCCCTCGCTTTAAGAGCGTCATTTTTACTCTGCAAGATGTTGGACGTAGCATTTATACTTTCTGATAAATCGTAAAAAATCCCCTTGGTTTCGACATGAACCTGCTTCTCCTTCGCAAGTGATTGAATTCCGTTAATCAGGGGCCTTATGCCGCGAATGAGTCGGGTACCGATCAGCACTGATAGCAATAAGGCCAACGCCACATTACACACCAGCAATAACAAAATTCTTATAGGTAGCGACTTGAGCCAGTCAGTCAAAAAATTAAATTGATATTTTCCATAACTGTTTTTAGGATAGCCAACAACCAGCAGTCCCTCTTTATGCTCCCATACATACACCGGATATTCTTTTAGATAATAATGTGAAAACTTGGCCACATCCGTGATGTTATAGGTATGGGGAATCTCTTCAGGGAGCCGGTCACTCCACTTCATCTTCCCCTCTGAATTCAACAGCATAGCCCAAGCCTGATTCGTAGCCAGGAGACTTATCGCCTGTGGAGCCAAGGTATAGTTTCCATCCTTACCTTCGAGCCCCGCGGCAATTTGCTCTACAACTGACTCCGGTGATGGCTGTGTATGGATTTCCTTAAATATAAGAGAACCAAGTAGAATCAGGTTGAATAGCAGTAACATCAAAGAAACCAGAATTGTCGATCCGACAAATCGCCGTAAAATTCGGACAACTCCATCCATTAGCGGCACTCCTGTACCATAAGTTTGTAACCTAAACCTCTTACCGTTAGCAAAAACACGGGGTTAGAAGGGTCCTCTTCTATTTTTTCCCGAATTCTTCGAACATGAACCATTAATGTATTCTCGTAACCATAGCAGTCATCTCCCCATACCGCTTGGCATAAAGCATCACTTGTTACAATTCGGCCCTGATTCTCATACAACTTAATCAGGATGGAGTGCTCTTTGGCTGTCAGTGATAATTCTGTCTCTTCTCTCTTTACTACAGCACTTTCCAAATCGATTAACTGTCCACCGAGTCGAAAGACAGGTAGTCTCTCGACAACATTGGAAGCATACACCCGCTTCAGAATAGCCATCAGCCGCAAAATCAGTTCCCTCGGCAAAAAAGGTTTGACCATATAATCGTCAGCCCCCATCCCTAGGCCCAACAGCCGTCCTCATCCTCGCCACGCGCAGACAGAAACAGCACAGGCATGTCCGAAAAAGATCGGATTGATGAGAGAAGCGAAAACCCGTCTCCGTCAGGCAGCATAACATCCAGAATGGCCATATCTGGTTTCTCCAGCCTGCAAATGGACAACGCAGTGTTAGAATCCTTTGCTGTGTAAATACGAAAAAAGCCCTCTTTCCGCAAGAATCGCTCAATCATTTCCCGAATTTCCGGTTCATCATCAACAATCAATATTTTTTTATTCTTCATCAAGTCCAAATTACATCACCCTATTTAATTATACATGATAAAGTTTTGCATCCGATTTTCCCATTTCTATTTAAGGTAACTGTAAGGTTATCTTCAGCTGAGTGCAAGAAGCTCGCTCTATATTTAAAACAAGATAAACAATTATTGAAATGGAGCTGAGTTGATTGATGAACGTTTCCCCTATAATTGAAACCCGTAATCTGTCCAAATCTTATGGCGGCACACATCGGGTACACCAGATTAATTTAGCTGTTCAAACTGGTCAGATTTTTGGCTTTCTCGGTCCTAACGGAGCCGGCAAAACCACAACGTTAAAAATGCTGCTGGGGCTTATCAAGCCTACTGAAGGCACAGTCAACGTGTTTGGTAAAGATTTGAGGAACAATCGCCCGGACATTCTGAACAAAACAGGTTCTCTTATCGAATCTCCATCTTATTACGGTCATCTGACCGGCTTGGAGAACATGAGAGTCATGCAGCACCTGCGAAACGTCCCAAGCAAAAATATTGATGAAGCACTCAAAATTGTTCGCCTTGAGAACCAGAAGCATAAACGAGCTGACCAATATTCGCTGGGCATGAAACAACGTCTTGGTATTGCCATGGCCTTACTCGCATTTCCGAGTCTGCTGATCTTAGATGAACCTACGAACGGCCTTGATCCGGCAGGTATCGGCGAGATCCGGGAATTAATAAAGTCACTCCCTAAGCAATACGGGATGACCATTCTGCTCTCCAGTCATCTGTTGACAGAAATCGAACAGATCGCTACTTCTGTAGGCATTATCAGTGATGGAAAACTTCTTTTTCAAGGAACGATGGAATGCCTTCAGGCAAGCAACAAGGCAAAGATACTTATTCAAACGAATGATATGGCCCGGGCTGAAAAAGTGCTTTTAACTCAAGGGTACATGCCCAGAATACTGGGAAAACGGCTTGTGCTCGAATATTTGCGCGATGAAGAAGTAGCCCGGATGAACAAACTGCTGGTTGAACACGACATCCCGGTAAGTCGTATTGAGGAACACCAAAAAAGTCTGGAGGATATTTTTCTTGATCTTACCGGAAAGGAGCGGAGTCTGTGATTAAAGCATTATCGCTGGAGTACTTCAAAATTCGTCGTAAAAAGATATGGGTCATGCTGACTCTATTCCTTAGCGCAGAGATGATATGGGCATCCATGTCCATGAGCATCTCCATTTCCCGCAGTGCAGCTAATGCAAGCTGGGAAGCACTGATCTTTAGCATTTCTTCCATGAACGGTCTGTTTTTGCCGATTATTTCAGCAATTGTTGTGTCGCGCTTATGTGATATGGAGCACAAGGGGAGCACCTGGAAAATGTTAATGACCACCAATACAGGGCGTAATCATGTGTACGCAGCCAAATACATATGTGCCAACAGTCTAATTCTGTACGGAATCGTTGCGCAAGTCGTGTTTATCGTAGGGTTCGGATTATTCAAAAACATCTCCGGACTGCTGCCCGTATCACTGTTGATACAATTCATTGCAGGAACGCTGTTAACCACCTTAACCATAACGGCTTTACAACAATGGTTATCGCTTGCGGTGAAAAATCAAGCCTTTGCCTTATGTCTGGGCATGTTAGGCGGTTTTATCGGAACAACGTCAAGCCTATTTCCTTCAGCAATACGCCATTGGTTTATCTGGTCCTATTACATGGATCTAAGCCCGGTCACGTATATCTACAAAGCTTCCTCCGGAACATACGTGACGGAAACGATGCCACTCGGTTTGCTGATAGTGTCAATTGTAACGACTATAATTTTTTATTTTGCCGGTAATACCCATGTCTCAAGGCAAGCTATCTAAGGAGGAAACTACATGTTCAGGAGCATTTCTGCCGAATGGCTTAAACTTCGTCATTCCCGGATCAGCCTGGTACTGGCAATCCTGCCTGTCATCAGTCTGCTGATCGGAGGTTTTAACTTTTACGTCAATCAAGCTGCCCTGCAAAATGGTTGGTATAGCTTATGGACACAGGTCAGTTTATTTTACGGGGAATTTTTCTTGCCTATACTCATTGCCATCTGCTGTGCTTATGTATGCAGACTGGAACATGCCAACCGGAACTGGAATATGATACTGGCTTCCCCTTTACCCATAACCAACCTGTTTATCGCTAAATTGATCATTGTAAGCATTTTGATTTTATCAGCGCAGACGTTATTTATGGTGATGTACTGGTTAGCTGGCCAGTTGTTCTCCATCCCTGGCCCGTTCCCAATGGAAACGGTGATTTGGAGCCTCCGCGGCTGGATTGCTTCCATCTCCATTGCCGCTCTGCAATTAGGTTTGTCGATACGTATACGGAGTTTTGCTACACCTATAGGTCTCGCTTTGTGCGCCGTTTTTCTTGGCCTGGGTATGTATATACTGAAAATCGGCATGTTGTTCCCATTCTCCTTGCTGACCATCGGAATGAGTGTACTTAGTCAGCAAGATCTTACACGTACGGAGAACCTGGCCTTCCTCCTCATGAATGGTATCTATATCATATTGTTTGCTGTCTGGTCCATCCATCGACTGAAACACAAGGACATTTAATCCTCCTGAATATATTAGAGAAAGGATAACCCGGAATGAAAAGAACATTTACATTACTTGCTCTGGTAATTATTATTTTGACTTGCTTGTGGCTGTTCTTCATGGACCCCGATAAGCTAACCCCCGACAATCCGGCAGGCAAAACGACGTATTATACCATCGTAGATAATTCTTCAGCAAAAAAAGGTGATAACGGCAGGTACAATTACGAATTAACAGGTTATACAGACCAAGGAAAGCCAAAACAGTTGAGCTTCTCGACCAGCAAACAACTTCAAACGGGGGCATATATAAAACTGTATGTAACTTTGTTTCGTGGAGTAACGCATTGGGAAGAGATTACGTCGGACGAAATACCAAGGCAGGTTAATTTTTCAGAAAAGCTTTGAATTCTTCAAGCGATGCAAAATATTTCCCTCATTTGTAATACAGTTCACCTCGCTATCTGTAACGGCAAGTTTTAAGGCCATCCTTTACCGGATGGCCTTTTCTTTGTAGAATATGCTTTACTGTCTTTTAGTTAAAGAGCCTTTTATTCGTCTAACAAAGCTGCTTGTCGCTTGTAATGATCCTCGATCACCAAACACGCCATTGCTTCAATCACCGGTACAACGCGAGGACAGATACAAGGATCGTGCCTGCCTATCGTCACGATCTCCTGTTCGTTGCCATATGAGTCGACGGTCCGTTGCGGAATCGAGATGGATGAGGTCGGCTTTACGGCAACTCGGAACACGATATCCGCCCCGGTGCTGATCCCTCCGATGATTCCGCCGGCATTGTTTGTGCGAAATCCACTTGCGTCCATCTGATCGTTGTGTTCGCTACCCAGCATCGATGCCGCCTGGAAGCCCGCACCGAATTCGATGCCCTTGATCGCTCCGACAGACAGCATTGCCTTTGCCAGCTCCGCATCCAACTTGTCGAATACGGGCTCCCCAATTCCTGCTGCAACGCCGCTAATCCGGCATTCCACGATTCCCCCGCAGCTGTCGCCCTTTGAAGCTAGTTGTTCGATCCGCTCGATCATGCGTCCCGCCGCCACGGGATCGCAAGCCCGCACTGAGTTGCGTTCGATCGCATCGGAGTCAAATGTCTCGCATCGGATGCCACCGATCTCGATTGTATACGCCAGTACCGAGACGCCCCGCCGTTCCAGCAGCTTGCGCGCAACCGCTCCTGCGGCCACTCGCGCTGCCGTCTCCCTGCCCGAAGCCCTACCACTCCCGCGATGGTCACGCAACCCGTACTTTTTCTCGTAGACAAGATCCGCGTGCCCGGGCCGGAACATCGATTTGATGTCGTCGTACGCCGACGGACGCATGTCCGTGTTGTTAAGCATTATGCACAGCGGAGTCCCCGTCGTTCGACCCTCGAAGAGACCTGATAATATGCGGATCTTATCATATTCCTTCCGAGGAGTTGTGACGGAGGATTGCCCCGGTTTTCTGCGATCCATCTGAATTTGGACGTATGCTTCATCCAACTCGACGCCTGGCGTTACGCCTTCAACGATGACGCCCACCGCCTCTCCGTGCGATTCCCCGAACGTTGTAACTTTCAACCGCTCTCCGAACGTGCTTCCCGCCATGTCCATACACCCCTACTCTTTAGAATTTCTTCTTCTTTAGTTTAAGGGTATACTTGTAATAAATGAAATTGTAATATTCGATAGTTGTCATAGAGAGGATTGATGACAAATGATTGCCAACACGGAGTGGTACCGTATTTTCCTCCATGCTGCCGACTCTTCCAATTTGACCAAGGCCGCGCAAAGCCTTCATATGACGCAGCCTTCCGTGAGTTATGCGATTAAGCAGCTAGAAAAGGCGCTCGGGGTCAGTCTGTTTGACCGATTATCTAAAGGTGTCCGGCTAACACAAGAAGGACAGGCCCTGTATCAGCATGTCCGGCAAGCGTTTGAGGAACTTGAATCCGCTGAGCGCCGCATGAAAAAGCTGAAGCAGTTTCGTGAAGGACATCTTCGGATTGGCGCAAATGGCGCGATTGTAAAAGACTTCCTTCTTCCCTTACTTGACCAGTTTCATTTCCGTTACTCCGACATCCACATCAAGTTGTCGCAAGGGCAGACGAGCCTCATATTAGAGCGGTTGAAGCACGGTTCGTTGGATCTCGGCTACGTATATCTGCCCGTATCGGACGAAAAAATCGAAATCGTCACCTCTTATGCTTTGCCTTATTGCGTGGTCGTTGGAAGGGACTTCGCAGACTGGTCACTGGAGCCACTGACGACGGAGAGGTTAATGGAGCTTCCTCTCTTGATGCTGTCCCCCGGCAGCACGACGCGTTCCTTCATCGAAGGGTGGTTCCGATTGCAGGGGGTTGAAGCGGAAGCCGATTTCGAACTGAATAGCCTGGAAATGCTAACCGAATTCGCCGAGCGCGGGTATGGAGCGGCATTCATGCCACGAGACTTTGTAACGTCACGTATATTGTCCGGGTCCTTAATGGAGCTTCGCACGGTAGTTCCACTGCCTGATCGACATATCGGTATCGCTGTTCGGAAGCATTCGTCTCCGTCGCTTGCGGCCGAGGCGTTCTTAGAAATGCTGCTGAACTGACGTGTTTTTGTTGTCTCCTCTACGCTTATTCTGAAGTGTCATAAGGGTTGAATTGAAGATGAGTAAATTTATAATTTGCGAATATTAATCTCAGAAACAGAATGTCCTTCACCTTTTGTTAAGATCAGATCTGCCCTATTTTTGGTAGGTAAAATATTTTCGATAAGATTCACTCTGTTTATTTCGTTCCATATACGATGAGCAATTTGTAAAGCTTCTTCCTCTGAAAGATTGGCATACTTTTGAAAATAGGATTCAGAATTCGTAAATGCAGTTCGACGGAGTAGATTAAAGCGTTCTATGTACCATTTTTCAATGTCAGATTCGTTTGCATCAATATATATGGAGAGATCAAAGAAATCCGATATAAATGTTTTAATTTGTTTTTTTGCTTGTTTCGGAGGCGAAAGTACATTTACTCCTTCAACTATAACTACATCTGGACTGTTTATAACTTGCTCCTTATCAGGAAGAATATTGTATTTCAAATGGGAGTATACTGGAGCTTTTACCTCGGTTTTACCTGACTTCAATTCAGACAGGAAGCTAAGAAGTTTTACAACATCATAACTTTCGGGAAAGCCCTTCTTTGCCATTAGCCCTTTTGATTCAAGTTGTTCGTTCGGATAAAGAAAACCATCCGTTGCGACCAATTCCACGTTTAGCTTATCAATCCATTGTGAAATTAAATATTGAATGATTCTTGCAGTGGTACTCTTTCCCACAGCTACACTGCCAGCTATTCCAATGATAAAAGGAACTTTGTTGGTTTTTAGTCCAAAAAAATTGTTACTTGTTCTATGTAGATCTTTTTTGTTCAAATAATGTAATCTTACCAGTTGAGTTAAAGGAAGATAGATTTCTGTCACTTCTTTTAATGACAAGCGCTCATTTATTCCTTGAAGAGATCCAAGGTTAATGTCATTTAGAGAAGCATCGTTATTGTTCTCTCCCAAGGTTGACCATTGTGTCCTATTAAAAGAAATGTATGGAGAGTATTTTTTGTTACTTGTATTGTGCATTTTTAAGCCCTCATTTGCTATTTTGAAATTTTTTTCAGGTGCTTGTTTACAGATTTTAGCCGATTCATCCCTAGCCTTTAGGCATGGGATGAATCGGCTTAGGGCAAGGGCTGTCATTAGACAGCTTCATTGTCCTACACTGCCAGTTCGTATTATGAGGTCAACCAGTTCTTTCTGGTTGATCCTTTTTTCATTTGCATAGAGGATTAAGGTAGCCTGGTCGAACGTAACTGCCAGTGGGACTTGATCCCGAACGCTATAATGTTCACCCCTACTTGTCATAACCATGATTGAGGCTGGTTGGGACGTAAGATCCCGTATAACAAGCGATGCTATGGAACGACAAGAAGAAACCGTAGGGGCTGCCGGTGAATCTACACAAACAGGGAGAGATGAAATGAATCCAGTTATCGGTCTAGATATTTCTAAACAAGAAAGCCATGGACAAGTCTTTTTAGAGCGCGGAAAACCTTACAAAGGAACCTTCCATTTCGAGCATACTCGAGAAGGTCTGGCGAAATTACTTCATATTGTTCAAGACGTAGAGCTTGCTGCCAAACAACGTCCCTTGCTTATTTTGGAAGCAACCGGGCATTATCAAAGCCCCGTCGTTCAGTTCCTCGAGGAGCATCACTATCTTTACATTGTTATAAATCCGCTCATCTCCAATCGGCTTAGGAAGTCTAACCTTCGTAAAGTGAAAACAGATGCTGCTGATGCTTACCTTTTGGGTGAAATGTACTACAAAGAAGAGTTTGAACCTTTTAAGAAAAGGGGTGTGCAACTGCTCAATCTACGCTATCTAACAAGGCAATTTGAGTCGCTTTCAAAGATGTGTGTGCAGATTAAATTGCAATTCCAAGCTGTTCTAGATCAGGTTTTCCCTGCTTACAAAGGTGTATTCGGGGCTATGTATTCGAGCATTTCACTACGTTTTTTGAATGAATATCCAACTTCATATTCAGTTTTACAAACGGACGAAGAAACGCTTAACGCCAAAATGAAAGAATTGCTTTCAACGAGACGAGGCCGTTCCGACGACTGGATTAGCGAACGGGTAAAGCGGCTGCTGGATGCGGCAAAACAAAACCCCTTCGAGCAAACCATGTACGCTAGCCACTTAGTTAATTTAAGAGTTCTCATCACCCTCATTCTTCAGTACCAGGAGCATCTTGCTGAGTTGGAACAAAACATAGATGCCCTGGCAGAAGAAATCGAAGAGTATGATTTAATTCAGTCCATTCCCGGTATTGGCCATAAAATTGCAGCAACAATTTTATCGGAAATTGGGGAAATTGACCGATTTGATCATCCGAAAAAACTGGTAGCCTTTGCTGGTATCGACCCAAGTGTCTTCGCTTCAGGTAAGTTTACGGCAACCCGGAATCGAATCACCAAACGTGGATCCAGACAGCTTCGTTATGCGCTAGTTATGGCTGTCCAATGCGGACTTATCCGTTCTCGTAACATACGGATAAAAGCGTTCTACGATCGTAAACGAGCTGAAGGGAAGCCGCATAAAGTGGCTCTAGTTGCATGTGCAAATAAGCTGATTCACTGGATTCATGCCATATTGAAAAACAAAAAGACATTCCGTCCAACTTAAAGAAATTTTATTGGCATAGCATTCCAATAAATGACAAAATTGGAGGGTTATTTGGCATGCTCATTTTAACTATACCACATGATTTAGAATCACTTTACTGGTAATCTTGACAAGCTATTAGCTGGTATAGGGTATAGTGAACGTATGCTCGCTCTTTGAAAATAGTATACATAAGGGGTTGTGGCGACTAACTCTTTCGCCACGTAAAATGTATGAAGTCGTCAAGAACAAGACGCTAAAACATTTGAGCAAACAACCTGTCTCATCTGGTAACAGGGTGAGAGCCTAAGATGCTATATGCACTGTCTTAGGAGGGGCGATGACACGCCCTAAACTTGAGATTTGTCCGAAACAGAAATAGATTGAGGGCGTTAACTACTCAAGAATCCTATCTACACCAGCAGACTTGCCCCTTTAGGGGTGGGAGTGTCAAATAATATAATACTAGATAATTTTTTGTAGGTTTCTTTAGCGTATCCCCTGTCCGCGTACACAGCCAAAAAGGTCAAAAATGGAGAAACAGTGGAACGTGTGTCCTCAAATTGGGATTAACATATATCGTTGGACAGTCAATTTTATCATATTCTTCACGTATAGGAAAAGCCAACTGCTCATTATTTATTGAAAACTGTGCGTCTACTCCAATTTTGTTTCCACGAGCATCTACTCTAATCCAGCGGCCTAACGTTTCAACGTAATACCATTCGTTAATGAAATAAATGATGATTTATAAGTAAAGTGACAGCTTTAGTGCTACACACGGTGCAGACTACGGTATACAGAAGGTGGCATACCCGTATTCTTAGAGAAAACACGGCTCAGATAAAAGCCGTTCTCATACCCGCACTGTGCAGCGATTTCAGCCAACTTCAGACGTGGCTTCCCAGCAGATGCCGTGCTCTTCTTGTAAGCCGAACTTCGTTCAGAAAATTCGGACGGTGTCACGCTGAAGGCTTTACGGAACCGACGAGTTAGCTGTACAGGCGTCAGCTATAACTGTTCGGCCAGTTCTTGCATCGAGAAGCTTTCATAAGCTTGCTTCATCAATCGCTTCCCGGCTTCATCCATAAGTACATCGCTTTGTCCCGAATTCCCCTCTTGTTCGCTCTGTTCCAGCATGATCAGCCTTAGCATGTCAATCACCATATGCTGCTTAAGCTACATGAAGGCTTCGTCCCTTCTGTCGAATTGTCTTAAATACCGATAGTCAGAGCGTAACCTTTCGGTATCGATTACCTTGAGCTTTCCGCTCCATCCTCCTTCTTTCGCAATAAACGGTTCAATCAACCATACGAATTGCAGAAAGTGAAATGACAATGGCTCGAGCATCTGCTTAATCTACATCACCATCGCACGCCTTTTGAGATTATTCCTGAGCTGGTTAAAGACTATCAAGTCCAAGCTTGGATCCATGGCGAATGGATTACCGTACAGGCTGGCATGTATGAATATCGGTGCGAGCTTGTTAACGAAGCAGGGATGACATCGAGTGAAACAATAATAGTAAATGTACGTGAATGATGAACGCCTAAGGATCTAAGGATTGCATAGCTGAATGCTGAACACGAAAAATCGCCCCCACCTCGCGAGGTAACCCCATTCTCATACAGTCGGTACTTCGACCCATTAGTACCCCACCACAGGTTCATGCTGACTTTGAAATTCCCATCCCCGTCCCAATTATCATGTGAGAGAACGGGTTTGCCCGGCGCTGCGCTGTTCACACGCACAACCAGGACATCGCTTCGCGTCGTACCGAATGCATTCGTCAGCTCAGCGACATATTCATACGTCCCGTCCTTCTTGTTCGTAAAGGATGTGACAGCGGATTGGGCATGAGGCGAATCGTCATTAAGCAATTGCGTATCAATCAGGATGTCGTTCTCATACAATTTGTAGCTTGTGCGTTAGTACCCCACCACAGGTTCATCGTTATGTTGTAGCTGCCGTCCTTGATTCCCGTATCATGGCCGTTATCGGACCGCTTTTTAACGATTTATCGCATCAATCAGGCCAAACGATTTCTCATGGATACGCCACTCTCTGTGACCGAAATCGCTTCTGCCGTCGGCTTTGGCGACCTCTCGCATTTTTTCCATACGTTCAAATCGGAAACTGGCTTAACACCAAGTGCGTTCCGTAAACAGACCGGAAACTGAGGACTCACTCGTCTGGATTCAAGGAGCGCATGTGAAGAGTGTAATGATTGTAAGATAGACAATAAGCAATCATTTCGTTTTATTTTGCTTGATTTTCATTTAAAAGATTAAGATCCCATCGTTCTTCAATTAATTTCGTTCCGGTCCATTCTTCATTTTGTTTTTCTTCAGTTAATCTAAAATTATATTTTTGGTAAAGATAGCGAGCCGTATCTAACGTGCTTACCGTCCATAAGAACACAAGCTGATAGTTTTGTTCATTACAGAAGTTGAGGGCAGTCTCCATAAGTTTTTTCCCTATACCCATACCTTGATAATTTTCATCTAATACAAACCATCTTAGCTGTGCAACTGTATCACTGGATTTCGTAATTGCAATCGAACCAACGATTTCACCATCTACCTCAGCAACCCATAGCTCTCCTCCATCGGTAGCAATCATAAATTCTGTTAAACCTTTCATGACGTAATATTCAAACATCTGTCCGTACTTATATGTCTTATTGTATAATTTTCCATGAAGGTGTGCGACGTATCCAACATCTCCAGATTGAAATGGTCGAATGAAGACTTCTGAATAGGAAAAACACTCTTTCGAGTAAATTGATTCAATTGTTTCCATAGATGTGACTAGTTTGGCCAAATCATTTTTTGATAAATTTCGAATCATTTTATCTACTCCGCGATTTGCATTTTCAACCAAGCCTTTATAAATTTTTTTGCCTTCTTCGGTTAGATAGAGAGAATACTGACGTTTATCCTCTGTTGATTGTTTTTTTATGATTATTTTTTCATCCTCAAATCGTTGGACAATTCGGCTCATATAACCTCGGTCAATCCCTAGATTTTCTCTAATTTCAGTTGCAGTACAATTATTTCGATAATTGATTTCTGTTATAACTCGTGCCTCTGTTAATGGAAAAGGTTGATTATAAATTTCTTGATCGATTTTACCTAGAATATTTGCATAATGCCTGTTGAATTTTCGGATTTTTTCTACATATTGAATTGATTCCATAGGTAATCCTCCTAATATTTTGAAACTTAAAACTAAGTAATAGCATAATCAATATAGTTGACTCAGTCAACTATATTGCAATTGATTTTTTAAGTCATTTTTCCATTCAATAGCATTCCGTTGAATATGTCCTCCGGAAGAACATTCATTTAACAGTATTTAAATTCAAAAAAGTGCTGGCAATTGTGCCAACACTTCACTTTTAAACACGAATAATTCCTTACCCATCTTCACATTACAGGTATGACAACATTTTATCGGTCCCGGTTAACAATATAATTCAATAAATGCTTTAGAAAAGAGATATTGCGGGGCAACTCTTTCAACGCTTCCATTGCAAGGCAATAGTGTTCCCACATCTCTTTACTTGCGCCTTCCTGACCAAGGATAGTCACAAAAGTCGAAGTGTTATTTTCAACATCCTTGTTGGTAGGTTTACCAAGTAAGAGCAGATCTCCTTCCATATCAAGTAAATCGTCCTTAATCTGAAAGGCAATGCCCGCATGATAGGCAAATTTCTTCAAAGTCGCAATTTCCGTCTCCCTAACCTGAGCAAGTATAGCAGGCATAACCAGAGAAGCCTCAAATGCAATTCCGGTTTTGTAGAAGCATATCATATTCAATTGCTCAAGTGTCAATGCTTTTCCTTTGGAATGCAAATCCATCGTCTGTCCGATACACATATCTGCTGCCCTTTTGGAGGAATATTGTATCAAGGCAAGCACGGTTTTAGGATCGAACTGGTCAAGGGATGATTGTTCTTGAATCGCCTTCTGGATCAGAAACAGACCGGTTAATTCTGCAGTGGCGCTATTTTGTACCTGATGCAGGGTTGGACGCCCTCTACGGGTAGACGCATTATCCTGCGATGGTAGATCATCAAAGATCAAGGATGCGGTATGCATGTATTCCAATGATATCAGAAGCGGCTCGATTGCCGAAGCTTGCAGTCCATATTCGTTAACGCCCATGATCCAAGACATTATGGGCCGTAGTCGTTTGCCATCCCCCTCGAGACTGTAATTTGCAGCATCAATAAGCGGCTCTTTCATCGGTGAAATTCCTTTATGTTTGGGAATCTGCAATAGGTTGTTGATCTGATGGCGGACAGTTTTGACCGTATCGAAAAAGTCTTCCTTTTCTTTCCGGTCGTTTTTCAGAACAGTCACCATCTGGTCCCGAAGCAGTTTATCGAAGAAATCCACATCATCCGCTTTTCGAACCATATGTTGGATGAGACGATTGAATTCCGGATTTCCGGAGGCAAACACCTCCATAATTTCGTTATACTTTTCAATGCCGATGCGTTTTTTACATCGTTTTAGACCGTTGATGGCACGATCCAGTATTACCTCACGGGTCTTGGCATTGGAGTTATACACGTTATGAATCAAATGCGAGATGACCGCCCAGTATAATTCAAAGGGATTTATAAGATCCGAACGATGATCACGGTATTTTAAATAATAGGTATAGGGTGTTACCGCCCCGTCTCTCATATCGTCAAACATATCCGCAAAATCATCAGCCAACTGGTTGTAGATGCCATAATAGAATGTTCGATTATCAAATCCTACATCCTCCGGGGCACTAATGACGGAACGGACAATCAATCGGGAAGAAGAAGATTTTAGGATGATTGGTAGATAAAGATCTTCGTTGGTGTAATTCGCATTCGATAGATCCTTTACACGGTCCATATCCTGGGAATGAAAAAACACATAGGACTGCTCGAAGAATGTTTTCTGTGTTTCTGGTCTCTGATGTCTCTTAATGTACTCAAAAGCTTCTCGGAGTTCCGAGTGTACGTAATGGATCGAATCCATGTTATTTCCGGCCCACTCTCCCAAGTCTGGTACAGATCCAGTAAGAAGCGCGGTACGTATCATACGGGAATACTGTTCTTTCTCTTGATCGTCTAAGACCCCAGAATCGAGAAGATCGTCAATAAAAGGATAGGTCAAACCATAGGAATAACCTAGCCTGATGGCTTGATCTAGTCGTAGGGCACGTTCCGCAGGCAATATTTCATCGTCCATCTCTTCCATCGCATGTAGAACAACACCGATTATGATTTTGATCAGTTTGCGCTGGGCTTGCTCTGCGTTCATTTCCTTCGGAATATGGGAAGATACGTTTTTAAGTTTGTTTATCACCCAGATCGTGGCGTTTTCTACGCCTTTTTTCTGGGCCCACCGATACACCCCGGCCAAACTTATATACTCTGGTTGGTCTCCCCCGTTTGCTCTGGTAGTATGAATCAAGTGATTTTTGATGTCGACAACTAAACGCTGAATCCTGGTCTGTGTGTCAGGAGAATCTAGAGCTTTTCCCAGATCCCTCATGTACATATAGGAAACGCTTCGATCCAAGTAATCATCCAATTTACCTGTATAATTCAACCACTCAATATATCTATAATAATCCCGTGAATCAGGTTTTTTCTTTCCCCTCGAAAAAATAAATAGCCATGAATGATGATGAATATGATTCCTTTTCCACAATTGAAAATCTTCGGTCAGGGTAGGCACATAGGTCTTATCCATAACCTGAGCATAAAGTGATGCAAAATACTGAGCTGCCTTCTGCTCAGCCATCCGATACGATGTATCGGCATGATCTGTAAACTTCTCATTCATACGCTGAATTACCTCAACTTCTCTTTTTGTTTAACATGTATGCATTTCTCTATGGACTTCAACTGATTTTTGAATTGCCCGTCAGATCATGTTCTTATCTTTATACGTGAAATAATCTTTTTTGGTTACGAAAATCGTTATGAAGGTAATGGAATCCGCTCTGAAGATATCTGGAAAATGTCACTGAAATAAAAAAAACCGCGATATACACGGTTTGTTATGTCGCCATCATCACGATAAGATAGACCAGAACTACCAATATCATCTTTTCACCAAGGGATTATGCCTTGATCATTGAAGAAGCCTCCCGTCTGCCCGTCCTCCAGAAGCGTGGCCAGTTGAACCACAATTTCCGCCGCCTGCCTGACATCGCGCGTCCCCCGAAACTGATTTAAGCCTGTTTCTGTAAAACCGGGACAGGCAGCATTCACCTTAATCGCCGTATCCTTCAACTCGTGCGCAAGGTGAACTGTCAGCTGATTCAGCGCCGTTTTTGAAGCGTTGTAAGCCAATGGTTTGAATGCATAATGTCGAAAACGCGGATTGCTATTCAAAGTTAGCGATCCCATGGCGCTTGACACGTTAACGATGCGACCGCCAGACGACTTTAGTAGTAGCGGCAATACGGTCTGGGTGACGGCAAACGCGCCGAAATAGTTGGTTTCAAAGATGTGTCGCAAGGTGTTTACGTTCACATTTAATAACAGGTTTCGTCCCGGATCGTCCGGGGCGATGGCCGCATTGTTGATTAACACGTCCAACTTGCCGTACAGCTCCGTAATTTGAGCACCTGCTGCATCAATATCGGCTTGCTTTGTTACATCCAGTCGGATAAAGGAAGCTCGCAGCCCCTCCGTCAGCAACTGGCGTTCCGCCTCTTTGCCGCGCCGTTCGTCTCGCGCCCCCACCAGTACGGTGAAACCCATAAGGCCCAACTGTCTAGCCGTTTCAAGGCCAATGCCCTTGTTCGCTCCCGTAATCAGCGCGATTTTGGATGGTTGCTCAGAATTCATTAAACATCACCGTTTCCTGCCACCTACTGAAAGAAATCGGAAGCATGCGTATTTTCCTCTATCATAAGGTCCCATTTCCCCACCTGTCCACTCTCGTATCTGAAATACTTCCTTTCCTCGCCCCATACTTACCTATCCGATAAATCAATAAAAAGGAGCTGCCTCATAGCAAGCTCCTATTATCATGTTACGTAAGTTTAATCGTCATCTTTTTTTCGTTACTTTTATTTAAAATTTTTGTTGCCCTTTTAATTCCTTCTGTCCCCATGAAACTACTAACAGATGCTGCTAATACACTTAAAGAAACTAATTTAACTACATAGAAAATTCCTGCTCCAATTATTAAATCTAGGATTACAAATCTCCTTATTGTAGAGCCATTTATAACGTAAATAACTATTTGGCTGTTTTTATCCGTTTTCAACAGCATCACACCTTAATTTGTTTATAAAAAGGGTATGATAAAATAGCCTGGTCATATTCTCTTTTCTTTTGCGAGTAGCTAATATTACATTGTAAAGCCCCCTAATTAGTTAGGGAGGCTTTATACGATGATTTACAATTTTAACTGCTAATCCTTTTGATGTTCGTAGTGCTACCCTTGTGTTGCCTTCTTGAAATTCGCAATGGCTTCCTTCAGCTTAGCTGTAGCTTCATCTACGTTAGCTTGCGTGAAGCCTTCAGTCTTCAGCTTTCTCATGATATTAATCGAAGCCTCAGCTAAATGCCCCTTTTCCTTACTATATTGATCACCTGTTTGCTGAAGGAGCGCCTTCGCTTCATCAAGAAATTGCTGCAATTCGGTTGTGTCCACCATTTGGTGATCTTCTACCTGCATTGTCGACTCAAAAGCTTGCGATTTGCCATTGTATGTCATCGTAACTTTGATCGTTGCCGTGCCTTCTTTTACTCCCTTAATCTTGATACTGTTGCTGGATTCGCTTACCTTCCGAACGGCATCACCAATAATTTCCCATTGGTAGGAAGCTTCTTCTGTCGGCAATGCATATCCGTTGCTGTAGTTGCTCAACAGTTTGATCGTTCTTTCTTGAGCAGGAATGGAGAAGAAATGATATTCACCGCGCCAACCAACTTTTTTGCCTTTTTTCAATTCTGCCGATTTGTTAAAAACTTGTAGGAAATATGATTTTCCATACTCCTGCGTAAATACAACCGGCTGATCGTCAGCGAGATACTGCATTTGTCCAAGCCCGTAATTGCGATCAAGCGATACGAGCAGTTGATGCTGATTCGCATCTTTCACCGCAGAGCTAAGCAAATACTTATCAACATCGGGATGTTGGGACTTTGTCCCAGAGTCACTATACTTACCCGCTTCACTTCTTGCGACTTCCGTCTCTCCATCAAAGTAACGAATTTCATGATTCCATGCTCCATTGACAGACTGAAGTCCATAATAGCGATACAAGGTGATATCTTCCAAAGGCTTAATCTCAGTATGGACTAGTACTTTGCCACCCTCAACTTCATACGTAAACGTTTCTTGCAAAATTTCACGGCCGCTGCCGTCCTGCTCCTTCGTATTGAAGCCTTGGATCCGATTGACTACCTTTATCTTTACTTTGCCACCGGATATGATCTTCCCGTCTTGAAGCTCCTTCCCGTCAACCCACACTTTATATTGTATGGTTCTGCCCGTCGTAGAGCTATTCTCTCCGCCATCGTAGTTATGATTGCCACCGGTGAAGTCCTGACCTTTACCATTTCCATTCTGATTTGCGCCTACAATATATGGGCCGATCCAATCCGAAATATCTGGCTGCAGCATATCTGAAGGACGTGCCAAGTCAGGGCTGGTATCCTTATTCACATTCGGACTAAGACGCCATTCTTTCATTCCATACAGCTTGTTTGCACCGGCATGATCGAACACGATCCACATATCGTTGCTGCTATTATATTTGTGTGCAATCTTGAGTTTGCTACCTTCCTTCACAACATATTGGGTGTCTCCCTGCAGTGGAAGAACCGGATTATTGATTCCTCGGTTGATATTTAGAGGTATCTCCGTCCCCTTCAGCTGATTGTATGCCCATTGCGCGACTTCCACGACTGCAGATTCAGCTTCATATGGCCCAATCTGTGCACGAATCACAGCTGTACCTTCTTGAACAGCTCGAATCTTGCCGTCTGGCGTTACTTCAATGACACCAGGATCAGAGCTGGTGAACACCGCATCTTCATTTACTTGCTCTTTGCCATTCTTGTCGATGACAACCGGTGCCCATACCGCACCAATATCCATCGTAGTCAGCTTGGATGGAAGAGATATCCTATAGTCGGGTGGAGCGCTGTTTTCTTCATATTTCATCAACTTTAAATCGTCAACGTAGAACGTAGCATCCTCCGTTTGCTTGTTGCGCATGAGTGCAATGCGAATCATATTTTGGGTATTGCTGCCTGCTTTCTTCATTTCTTGTATCGATTGTTCAATAACTGTCCATTGCCCAGGTGGGAGCACCAGGTTTTTGGCATAGGTTTTTCCCCAATCATACTCATACATGTACATAACTTTGAGCTCTTGAGGTTGGGGAGAAGGATTGTACACGGCAAAGCTTACGGTATCGTACTCACTCCAATCCTTGGGCGTGTATGCTGGGTACGATTCTTCTGGTGGGACTTTCCAGAATCCGTCATAATCCGAATCAATGTAAGCCCCAACCCAGCTATCTTCTAAAACCTTGAAATCGATCTTTAGTGATTGATTGCCTTGCTGAACATAAGTTGCATCGGTTACCGTCGCACGTTTCACATAGTTGCTGTTGTTCGTACCGTATGCCATATCCCCTTCAAAATCAACGAGGGGCTTCGATTCCTTCACAGGACCTCCAAATGCATTCTGGAGAGCAATGTCACGATAAATCGTCTGCTGATCACGAACATCAACCGTCACCTCACGACTCTGCATTCCCTGTTTCTCTACAACAAATGAATTTTGTGTTGCGTATAAACCGTTCATCTCAAACTTTCCGTTCTCATCTGTTGTTACGACAGTTCCGGCCTTATCGGTTAGCGTAGCATCAGTAATACCATTCCCTTTAGGATCTACCACTCGGCCCTTATAGTTTCCTACCGGAGCTGTATACGTTCCTTTAGCAAATTTATAAATGTCTGTATACATCTGTTTTGCCGCTGGGATCTCTGAGTGGTAAAGATCATAAATGGCATAAACATCTTGATAATATGCAATCATGGCATCATTCATAAATTGCTTTTTGACACCTGTAATCAGGTAATTATAAAAGGCTTGACGATACCTTGGAAGATCAATGATTCGTTGATCAAATTCAACCTCAACTCCGGTTTCATTGGCGTAGGCAATATCTGCAGTATCCTCTACACGTTGAATTGTAGAGTCCTCGTCAAAGTAGTGATTCGGTTGAATTGCAGAAAAATCAAACCCGAGCCGATTACCATTGGCCTTCTCCAATGCCCCAAACCAAGGGATCCACCCTAGACGCATCCCTCGCTGCTGCAAATATTCTGAGGCATATTTCGCACTCTCCTGCTCACCAGCAACGGCTTTATCCAAATCTTCCTGCAGCCAATAGAATCCACTTAGCTTCAGATGCTTATAATTTTGCTGCTCAAAACGAGCTGTCATTGTATCTACATACCAGCGTATTAGCGCTTTTCGTGTATCCAGACTTTCCAGATTTTTAACGATTCCATCACCATTGAAATCCCCGAAGTCTTTACTTTGTGGATCTGGGAACGGCAAGGTTAAATAAACATTCACCCTCTTGCCTGGATCATTCAAATCACCACTTACTTGCTCAGTCGCGGCCTCAAGACCATCCAGCTGTATTCCTTTTTCGAATACCCGATCCATCGCCCATTCCCAGTCCTGCAGGGTACCAGGCTTACTGGCGGCTACCCAATCGTAATAACGTGCTAGACTGCCTTTGTATGGAGAGGATGTAGTCAGCATAAGGAATGTGTCAAAGTAATAGTCCTCTGCTACGTCTTCTTCATTCAGGTAACCAACATAAGGTAGGAACTGATCCTTGCCATAATCCCCTACCTTCACGCCATCATAATTGTCTGGGTTATAGTAGCCTGTGTAGATGAGCGCAATGTTTGAAGCAGCATTGGATTTTTCACTGTTCTTGGGTAAGTACGCTGCAGAGGTGACTGGTGAGAAGATGGAAGACATGCCTACAGAAACAAACATAAATACAGCTGTTAGTACGCTGATCCGTTTCTTTAACCTCATTATACGAATTCACTCTCCTTCAAGTTAGATAAAACGCTTACAAAATGTTGTTGTTTTATACTCCGCATTCATCTCCTTTCTCCTAACTATCTAAATGTATGGAATATAAATCCTTTTAATAATAACAAATTGGATAATTATTTTAATAATTTATAAAAAAACGACGAGTTAGGCATTCCCATACTCGTCTATTCCTGCGGCGAACTCGCCTTTTGTATGCTGATCAAAAAATAAATTGGATTAGTGGTAACCAGCTCCTCACCAATTCCGGGAATTGATTTCAGCGGTTGGGCACCCACCAATTACATTTATTCAAAATTTTTTACAGAAAATCAAAAAATTAATTTACTGAGAATACAGTTCTAATATTTTTTGTATAGGTAGATTATCCGTAGTACTCATATCAACAAAATAAGGTGATTGCCATTTTTGGGTCGATATCGCTTGTTTACTAGTTGGATTATCCCAACTAGGATAAATCCTTATTGCCATTTTCCCTCTTGTAGTGCTCGTCTTAAAGATATTTTGTTTTGCAAGAATTTCTTTTGGGAAAATAAATTGCCCTAACTGATTATTACTCATAGAGGTATTGATAACCAATAAATCAGGAGCCTTTTCATATGTAAAGGGTTGATTTTTATTATTTTCGTCTTTTTCCCAAAAAGCAACAAACTGCCCTACTTTATTAGGTGTTATTTTTGCGACTCTAAACCGAACTGATTTAGAATTTAAGTGAAATGTTCCAGCGCCGTAATCTGAATTTTGATTTTCTTCTTGAATGGATTTTAAAATTAAATAATTAGGTTCGTAAACTATTTTGTTTACATGAGCTAACGCTCTATAAAACTTATTCACTTCTCTACTCCTTATTTCTCCTAATAGTATGTTATTTTCTATTTTCTAGCTTATCAAAAATTTACATTGAATTCATGTAAATAATGTGAAAACTATTGTTACAAGGGTGACTGCTCTACCATCACTACTCAACTTGTATATTCGGACTGACCATCTAGGATTAAAGGCGCGTTATCCAGAAATTCCAATACGTCCTGTTTGGATACTGAGATGAAGAAAGTTTATACTAGAGATAAGGGCTGGCACCGTCTCTTCACCTCTCCGTAAATCTTACCTACTTGTAGAATTAATTCCCGGTATTGCGAAGCATCTCATTCAACGTTTCCATTGCAAAGGCAGTAGTGTTCCGACATCTCTTTTCGGGCTCCTTCCTGCATGTTGCCGTGTATACAATTGCAAAATCTTCGAAATGATTGTTCTGTTCAAGATTATTGGGCTTTTTCAGTGCTAATTAGTTCATCTAAAAATTGATTGACAGCGTCAAAATACTTTTGGGATTCATCAAGATTAACAGTATGACCACTTTTACTAAATACAACGAATTTCGTATTTTTTCTCTTTGAAGCCATGTCACGGTCTCCAGTCGATGTGCCAATGATAATGATTTTGGGGAAAGAATATGTATTTCCGATCTTCCATGATGAACAATTCTCTATCGTTCAACCCTGCTGCTTTGAGAAAACAGCCAAACAAAAAACCGCGATATACGCGGACTCATAAGTATATATGTTGTTGTCTTTGGATCGGGCACATTTAAGAGGCTATTCCTTTTCTTACATTCCTTCATTTGACCGGTACATAAATATGAATCATATTATGCTGTTCTTCGAGCGTTTGAATATTTATCCAGTGTTCCATATCAAATGCGCGAAGGTCGTCAAAATTGTTCCTCTCCAGCCATTCATTAATCGAATCGTATGTAGCATCAATTTCCGATTCCGTACCTTCATGCATAAATAAAATAAATCGTCCTTCAGGTACAGTATGGGTAATCATTCCATCCGGAATATCTTGAAATTCTTGAACCTCTGTCGCCACAATATGTGTAAAAGCAACATCCGGCGTCCATTCACATTCCGGATATATTTGAACAAGATACATGCCATCATCTATCTTGTTCGCAATTTGTGCAGAGTGAGTTACAAGCTCCTCGCGTAGTTTCTCCACAATACGTGCTTGAATATCGTCATTCAAACTTGCTTGTATGGAATACCCTACCAATTTGATCTCTTGTTTTACTATGATTTTAACATTATCCAATAACATTAGAAGCCTTACCTCCTGAAACTTTATTTTCGGAAATGGCATTTATCTTCGGTGGGCGACTCCAACAAGGTATACACCGCCGAAGATGTATTGTTAGGAAAAAAAGATCCGGGTGATTCAACTATTATCGTTGGTGGTGGTCTTTTTGAAGAAATTCAAAATGAAGTGCCAGAAACCTACTTGCTTGGAGACGCCAAAAAAGTGCAAAATATCATGTATGCGATTTGGGATGCCTATGAAGTCGTAAGAACTATTTCTATAATTATTACCTTATTTTCTTAATACAAGTTGAATGACATGGGCTAAACCGGTGTGCGCCTTTCCTTCCACTCGCTCTTGTTCTCCATAGAAGAAATGGATCACCTCATGACCTTCGCACCAAGTAAGAATTTCTTTTGGTTCGTAAAGCATACCAAGATCTTCAGGTCCGCCTGTACCATACTTTAATTGGTCCTTGGAGTATACCTCAAGCATAATAATCCCTTCAGGCTTTATAGCATTTTTTATTTTATTTAGAACCATTGTCTGAACATCTCTATAAAAATGTCCAAATACCATTATTGCAGCATCATATTCCTCGAATGGAACACTATCTGCCAAAAGGTCTAATTTTTTTGTATGCACGTCAACTGCATACTTCTGAGCTAGTTTTTTAGTTTTTTGCAGACCACTCTCTGCATAGTCAATTGCTGTCACTTCATGATCTTTTTTTGCCAAAAAAACAGCATTTCTACCCTCACCCTCTGCAAATGCTATAACTTTTTGACATTTTTCTAATCGAAAGGCTTGTTGTTGAACAAATACGTTAGCTTCTTCCCCAAACATATATTCCTCTGAATTAAAATGCTCATGCCATGTACTTTCCATGCAATAGCCTCCTATGATTAATGTATTACTATCACTATGCCTAACTATCGCTCCCTAAAACTTAGGAAAGCAAATAAAATGGATTGGTCACCTTAAACTTGCGTTTGCTTTTGGGCCAGGTCCGCCAGTTTTGTATTTTTGAGATGCGACTCCATCTTCTCTTCCGCTTCCTTCATTACAGCTTGAATCGAGCATTCGTCACCGTGAACAAAATTACATTCAAATAAGGAGGCGCTGCCCTCAATGGCGTGGATAATATCCAAAAACGTAATGTCGTCTTTTTTGCGGGTTAACCGATAGCCTCCGTTGGCTCCGGAAACCGATTCGATCATCCCTGCTTTCACGAGCCTCGTTAAAATTTTGGAAAGATAGGTTGGTGAAACGCCCTGGGATTCCGCCAACTGCTGAACGCCTACCGGCTTAACCGGAGAAGCGGTGACGAGCATGAGCATGGTGTGCAGAGCATAATTCGTCGCTTTTGTAAATCTCATGGTAGCACCTCATTTAAAGACTTTTTGTGTCTATAATATCCTCGAATTCGCTGATGTGTCAAGTTTCGGATTTTCATAAAAATCTACCTGTAACTTAGGAACTTAGCGCATGATTGATCGCTGAACTCTCCACTTTTTCCATTCTTATGAACGAAACGACCCAGTCAAAATCGGCTAATCTACTCCTGTTATAACCGCCTTTACACCCGGTATTTTCATAGCTTCCGACGAATCAATTCATTTTATTTTATCCGATCTCATCCCCCTCCTTTTTTCAAGTACTCTATAGACTTTATATATACAGGATTTATTGTCCGTATTATTAAAAATTACACAAATGTACGAATGAATCTCATCCATTAGGACAACCTACATCAATAAAATATCAATTGTGGTGAGAAAAATAATGATACAAAAAATATCCTACATTCCACTCCAGGCTATTGTAATATCTTTACTGATTTTAGCCATGACTGAAGGAATTACGCACAACCCTGCCTATGCCGAACCTTCCTTGCCGATTGTGGCTGACCAAGGCATTTATTCTATCGAAGTTTACCCTCAATATCATCAACTGATTGTACGGGCACAGGGACAGAAATTCAAAACATATCGCATTGCTGTTGGAAATCCATCCACTCCTACCCCTGTTGGAGAATACCAAGTTGTATATAAGGGGAAAGATTGGGGGCCTTCCTTTGGCCCACGATGGCTTGGTTTAGACGTCCCATGGGGAAGCTACGGTATTCACGGTACAAATAGGCCGTACTCCATTGGGCAGCATTTGAGTCACGGTTGCATACGTATGCGTAACAACGATGTCCTTGAATTATTCGAGATGGTCCCAGTCGGTACAAAAGTAACCATTTATGGCCATGTATTGGGAGGGCCGAATCATGAACCAAGGGATTTGGCGGAAGGCGATGTTGGAGGAGATGTGCAACTGATTCAATCCCGTTTGAAAAGTTCCGGTTACTTCGAAGGGATATGTAACGGTAAGTTCCGCTCGAATACAAGCGCAGCTTTAAAAAAATTTCAACGTGATCACCATTTGGCGCAGAACGGTGTCGTCTCGAAAAAGGTGTATGAAGCATTGGGATTGTTGGAATGAAGCATAACTCTGAACTCTTGTAACTTCTATTCTTCTTACTAAAATAAAACCCAGCATCTTTATAATAAACGCTGGGTTCAACGTAATTTCCGACCGACTTACGCTTGAAATGACTCATCAATTCGATTTTGACAGAAGGTAGAGGAAATAAGGAGTGACGAAGATCGTAATAATAACTCCCGTTGGAATATCTGCGCCCATACTGACGGTACGGGAGAAGGTGTCTGCCGCCAGGATAACTAGCGCGCCTATCAGCGCGGCAGTGGGTATCATGAACTTGTGATTGGGGCCTACCATCCTGCGGGCCATGTGAGGACCAATCAATCCCACGAAGAAAAAGTTGCCGCCAAGCGCCACGCTGCCAGATGATAGCGCGACTGCCGCCAACGTCAGACCGATAAACTCCCGTTTGATCGCAACGCCTAGACCAGTTGCCATTTGATTCCCAAGTTTTATAGTGTTCAACGTATTCGATTTATACAGAACATAAGAACTGATAAGAATCACCCAAGGAAACAGTACCATGATGTATTTCCAGTCGTCCCCCCATAAATTTCCGATCTGCCAGCGCAGAGCAAAATCATACTGTTTCTGGTCGAGACCAAGCGTAATCACCAGCGACAATGCACCGTATCCGCTCCCCATGGCCACACCGGTTAAAATCAAACCTGTAGGTGAAAGCTCCCTTCCCTTTCTGTAGGCAAGTACAAATATCAGCAGCGCTGCGGTGATTCCGCCAACAAAGGCCAGCAACGGCAGCAACAGTGGTGATAAGAGCCCTTTCGTCGCAAAAACAGTAATATATAATAGAACAAACAATCCGGAGCCCGAGCTGATTCCCAATGTTCCTGGACTCGCCAAATCATTTTTGAGCAAACCCTGCATAACACAGCCCGAGATGGACATACCCATCCCCACTAAAATAGCCAATACGATACGTGGCAAACGAAGGTCAAATACGATTAGATTTTGCTTCTCCGTCCCCTGTCCGATGATCACTTTCAGCACCTCGATCGGAGATAAATTTAATCTCCCGACATTCATGCTAATCACCGCCACTATAACCAGCAGTACGGACAACAGCAAAATAGTAGCAATCGGTCTTGCTGACGCGGAACGCTTACTAACGAGTTGAGTCAACTAAACTCCCTCCTTTGTTTGCGCACGAGATAGAGGAAGTATGGAACTCCGATCAATGCAAAAATAATTCCAAGAGGTGTCTCGTGAGGGCGGCCCAACATTCTGCCTAGTAAATCTGCACCAACCATAAACACAGCGCCGTATAAAGCGGAGGCCGGCATGATAAAGCGATAGTCCACACCAATAATAAATCGCACGATATGCGGAATGATTAGCCCGACAAAACCAATTGGACCCACAACAATAACGGAAAGGCCCGTCAATATTAACACAATCACCGTTGAAGAGCCTTTAATCAATTTGACACGAAGTCCAAGACCGGCCGCGAGCTCCTCTCCGAAGTTAAGAATCGTTATAGATGGGGAGAGAGCGATCGCCCATATCACTCCCATCACAAACAACGGTGAAACATAAGCAAGCTGCATCCATTCAACGTTGGCTGTCCCCCCAGCCGTCCAATAGGCCAAGTCCTGACCAATATCGTATTTGATGGCAATATACGTGCTGAAAGAACCAAACAGCATTGAAATCGACATTCCTGCCAGCACCAGACGTTGTGGTGTCATTCCCCGCTTACCGACGGATGCCAGATAATAAGTGATGGCTGTAGTGATGGCCGCACCCATACAGGAATATATCATCGTTTCCACATAAGTGCGTCCGGGCAAAAAGGCCATGCACAGCGCAATTGCAAATGTAGAGCCCGAACTGATTCCGAGTAATCCGGAATCGGCCAATGGATTGCGCGTCGTGCCTTGCATGATAGCTCCACAAACAGCCAGGCTGCAGCCAACGACAATATCCGCTACCGTGCGTGGTAGCCGAAAAACATGAATAATATGATGTTCCGTGATGGCCGGATCGAAATTGAACACCGCTCCCCATGCCAATTCAAGGCTCATGTCCGCTGCGCCGAATGAAATTGATGCTGCGGTTACTAAAATCAGCAGAACTATACCTGCCAACATGAACAAGCTAAACTTGAGCCTTCCATTGTAGCCCTTGTTTGTATCTTTTGCTTCCATTAACATAGTGACACCCTTAGATTATACGTATTATTCATCATTACTTCTTTTCTAGTTCTAACAACCGATCCACGATATAATCCAACTGGGCGGTCATACTGGCAATATCAGAGTAATAGAACAAGCCGCCATATTTCCCCGGTATTTCTATGATATTTCCATTCTTGACAGCTGGAATGCTATCCCAAATTACCGTATTTGCATATTCGGATTCATATCCTTCTTTCAGAAACCAGAGAACGTAGTCCCCAAAATATTGAGAGGCCACTTCATAGGACAGGGAATCGCGTCCTTTCTCTGATTCCTTGATCAATTGCTCCAGCTTTTCCGGCTTTTTCAGTCCAAGATATTCATAGAGCAACGTGCCTCCCCTTGAACCCGTCTCATACATAACCCCGTATGATTCTCGACCCCAGTCCTGGAGAATACTGAAGGTTTTGTCTTTGAAAATGCCGCTACTCAGTTTTTCCTTCGCATTTTTTAGCTTCTCCTCGAAGACGGAAATCGCTTTTTGGGCCTCTGCTTCATGACCAGTTGCTTCGCCGAGGAAGGATAACCGCTCAGATGAGCTTAAGTCCCCTTCAGGGGCCACAATAACCGGGGCAAGCTTGGAAAAATTCTCGAAATCCTTAGGATCAAAAGTAATGATCAGATCGGGTTCGTATCTCAAGATTTCTTCGGATTCCCATTTTTCAGTGATCGGAATGCCCTCAAACTGATCGTAAAAAGGCATCGCTTTATCAGCACGAGCGTTTATCGCAACAGGCTTGATTCCAAGCGTAAATACATCCCCGACATACCAGTTGACAATGACACGTTGAGGATTAACAGGCACTTCCACTTCCCCCATCACCGTCGATACTTTTCGAGTGCCAGACTTCCCCTCAGTCTTCTCTGATTCTGATTTCTCTGCTCCATCTGTCTCAATGGGAGACGTTTTAGCAGACGTCTTATCCTCACCACTAGATAAATCCGAGTTGTTGTTTGTATTGCTGCAACCGGCCAAAACCATCATTACGACAACCAAGGCGCATACGATTAGACCCATTTGCTTGTTCATTTTGTTTATCATCTTCTCTTCTCCTTCTTAAGTAGAGTAAATGTCTGAGCATACTTGTCCTATGGAGCCATATTACAAAAAATAGGTTCGCAAGAGACTTACGCAAGACTTCAATTGATAATGATTATTATTATCAATGAAAACAGATTACCAATATCTATATATTTTGTCAACCGATTCTTTTCAAAGTTTTGTTAAATGAAAATGACAAGAGAACTTTAGGACATAAATAAAAAAAACCGCGATTAACGCGGTATCTAATGTCTCTATGTTCTTGTCGATATCAGTTAACCCGACCCCGGCTTGGCGCAGAACGGTGTCGTCTCGAAAAAGGTGTATGAAGCATTTGGATTGTTGAACTGAAGATCTTACGTTTTGAATATAAAAAAGATCGGCATTTACGCCGATCTGAACAAAGTGTGCTCATGATCTCTGTTAGAGAAACATCTCATTCATGTTTGCTAGTTTCTTTTCAGTCCAATACCGCTCTCATATGCTCAATCGTTACCGCCCAGTGAGATGCAGTCCAATACTTGGCTTTGTTCTTCACAAAAATAATTTGTGGCGATTCATGCTTTATATTTAGATCCTCTGCAATTTTATTGGAAACCGGACGGGATTCGATGACTTTAACAAGAATGTAATCCAAATCACGATTTGGTGTCTCCTTCAGATAATGATCATACTCTGCAAGAGCATTAGCACTAACTGGACAGGTCGTACTATGCTTTAAAATAACTTGACCGCGTTCTGAAGACTTCTCCAGAATCGCACTCCACTCTTCTAAGGTCATAATTTCTTTCCACTGCATTTTTTGGTTTATCTCCTTTGAATTAAAAATAAGTGTACCCACAATACTTCAATTATCTATTTTACATAGTTTTGCATACTTATTCGAGATTTTCATTTGAGAAATTAAGTATTAACTGATCGGTTGTATAGATATTTACTCCGATATTCATCACTTCATCAATCCCTTTACGATAGATGCCGGAAATAGCGTCTTCAACCATAACCACTTTAAAATCCCGTTCACTTGCTTGATAAATGCTTGTTCTTGGACAATTCGGAAAATTGCATCCTATGAAAATTAAAGTATCGATTTCTTTCTCTCTTAAAAACTTTTCGAGGTTGGTTTGGTAAAATGCTCCCCATCTTGGTTTATAAATAGCCCATTCTGAATTAGCTATGAGTTGAATCGTTCCCTTCAATAGTTCCTCACAGTTCAAGTTTTTAGCATGGGTGGGCTTAATGGAACCAACAAGATCTGCCCCAGTCGAGCAAGGTCTGACTATTTCAGCACCGGATTCAACCATTTCCCTACGACACATGTCTACATTCGATCCATCTTCTTTATACAAACGGATAACATGAATAATTGGAATTTGCTTTCTCCTGGAAGCCTCTAAAATAACTTTCATCTGAGGTAGTACTTCATTCGTTCCTTGTATTTCTGCGATGGCACCAGGCAAGCTAAAGTCGTTTTGAGTATCAATGGTTATTACAGCACATTTATAAAAGTTCGGTTTGGTATATTTATCCATCATTGATCCTCCCCCTCCATACTGGAACATTGGGTTACCAAAAGCACACACCTTCATGAGTTATATACAAATCACCTGTACACTCTTTATTTTCTATTTCAAACATACATTGTTTCCGCAAGGTACCCCTAAGTTTGATGATTAATATTTATCCGGATTCCATTTCCCACTTACGAATACATAACAATTCGCCCATTTTCTTCTTTTGAATACACTGTAATGAATACAAACACGGAGGGTGGAATTAAATATGGGTCTTGGTTATCGTGAAGCTATCCTTTTTACTTCAAACTATGGAGGAGTTTCCTATGACATTTGGCTTTATCAACCTTTGACGGGTCATATTTTTAAGCTAACCCAAGATCTTGCTGAAGAATTTTCGATTCCTTATTGGTCGCCAGATACCCAGTACATTTCCTTTATTGGTAAAAACAATATCGTTTACGTGTTTAATTTAAGCAATAGGGCATTGGCACAAATTGATCAAATCGAACCTTATACTTTACTGAGTTGGTCTCCGGATAGCCTATACTTAAGTTACGTGAGAAACGGTCGAATTGTTATTTATAACATCAACACCCATGCCAGCAGTACAATCGTTGAAGAGGGGGCCACCGACGTCCAGTGGTTTCCTTCAGGAGAAGCCCTCCTGTTTGTCGCTCCGGATGGAGCGGGCAACGTCCAACTATACAAAATCAGCAGAGACGGCACGAACAAGCAGCAATTAACTCAAAATACAGAGGGACCGCTCCACAATGTTAGAATTGCACCTAACGGACAGTTTGCACTATATACATCGCCAGGAGCCAGCATTTCCTTGATCACCACTGTGAACCTGACAACAGGAGAAAGCTACCGTCTTGAGGGCGGACCACAGGCTAAAAACTATTTCCCAGAATGGTCACCCGACTCTTCACATATCGCATACAGCGCCACTGATATCGTGCAAAATCAATATGTTTCTCTAATCCAGACCGGCAGTAGAGTTGGTGGACAACAAAAAACATTGGCGGTCTCAACTTGCTTCTCCACCCCCGTGAGTTGGTCCCCGGACGGGAACCGAATCGCTTACTTATCGGGATGTGAAAATCAAGAGCCAGCGGACCAAATTTGGATCGTTGATGTAAGAAACCCTAATAACCCGATCAAAGTCGTTGAAGCAAGGTGGATCACAGCTCTGAATTGGTCACCACCAATACATGATGCCCATCCAAAACGATTGTATCTCAATCATGAATACAAGGTATCTTTCTTCTACCCTGCCAATTGGAGAAAAGTTACAGAGGAAAGGTACGAAGGAATCGATGGATTTTTTCAGATATCCGCTATCTCCTCAGAGAGGGGAATTCACGAAGTATGCAGGTCGGAAGCATTCCATATATTGAAACCCTATGGATCCAATCCCCAAATCGTTCCAACTCTTCTCCAATCACAAGCAGCCTGTTTCATATTTCCTTCCGAAGACCAGCCCACAGAAATGAGAAATCAGGCGGCACTTATCGTTAAATATCCTTATCCTATAGTAATTCAAGGGAATTCATACCAATATTTTATCTTATGGGCTGATCGAAATCACTTGATCCCATTGGGACAGACTCTATCATATATTTAAGATGAAATTTAATACCATTCGTTTCCAAAAAGAGCGAACGGAGAATTCCGTTCACTCTATACCTGATTTTCTTTATCCGGTGGAGCTTTCGTTCTCCTTAGATGCTTACTCTCCAATCGTAACCATAGTTGACGCAGCAGCCTCGATATCAATCCGTAATCATGCTTTCAGCCATTTTTTGAAGCTCTTTTTTACTCAACAAATCTTCTTCATTTACCCAAATCGAATAGGCAATACTTTGTTTACTATCATACCAGGCGATCTCATCTCCACCAGTCTTATTATTGATATAAATTGCCTCCATATGTTTCAGCTGTATTTTCTCAGAAGAACCATTCGTCGGCTGCGTTACGCTTAGTCTTAGACCATAACCCGCATGGATAATAATAGCCCCTCTGTTCTTAGCGTTTGTTAAGTATAAAAACGTATCATTAGCCTTCGACCAATCCAGTTTTTCGATAAACAATTTTTCCTTATTCTTAGAGGAATTTGCTTTCACCATCAAATTTTTCTCCAATTTATCATACTTTTCTCGCTCGTAACGCTGAGGTCCCAGAGGAAATACTTGTCCATAAGAGAAACTTATACCCTTAGGAAGATATCCGGGTTTCTTAAGAAGAGGCGCCGAGGTACGAACCTGCTCTGTCAGAAAAGCCTCATAAGAACGATATTCGATAGGAAGATATCCGAATTTAATCGGATTTGCGGTGTCATAACCGTTCAGTTTATTTATGTAATCATCCTTGATATAATAGGCCGCCAACTCGCCGGGTTTAAGGATGGTCAATACTCTTTGTCTGTATTCTTCTAGTGAATTGCTTAATTTTGCAGGCAGTGTAGTAGTCGACGGATCGACTGTTTTGACCACTACCTCCCCTTTACTATTAAATATTTGGATATGTCCGGTAGCTGCGTAAGCAGTGAATGAGGCAAGAAATATGCAAGATACGACAATTGACATAACCGTTTTTCTCTTAAAGGAGCGAAAACCTGAAGTTTTTTTATGCTGCATCATATTAATGTCATGCCTGAGATTGGACGTAATATCAATGTTACGAAAATGATCATCCGATACGGAATGTTTTTTCAACTCTTCGTTTGAATCAATGACTGCTCCCATTTCTCTTCCCCCTGCCATTTATTCATTTTATCTTTTACTTTTTTCTTAATTCGATTCAGCTTTTTGCGTATGGCGTCTGGGCTTTTGTCGGTAATTTCACCAATTTCACTATATGACTTGTCGTGGAAAACATACAAAATCAATAAGCTTCTTTCCTCAATAGGAAGGCTGACAAGCGCTCTGGATAATGGTTCACTGAATGTCCCTCTAAAAAACTCCTGCTCTGCGCTTTCCGCGAATATCTGCCCCTTCAATAATCTGCCTAATTTCTCGTATAATTGACGTCTATGTATCAGATTCAGACAATGATGATAGGCGATCTTGTACAACCATGCGTTGAAACTGACCGAAGGCTTATAACTTGAAATAGATTTGTAGGCTTTCAGAAAAATTTCCTGTACGGCGTCCTCCGCATCCTGCTCACTACCAAGCAGCCGACAGCAGTAAATATACAATTGCTGTTGGTACTCCCTTACGATAGGGATGAGTGCTTCCTCCTGTCCAGCTTGAACTTGATGAACGTATTGTTCAATCATTGCCGTGTTGATCATCTTCCCCTCCTCTCTGGTAACATGTATATCTATATAACAATGCAATGAACGACAAACGGACACCGTTCTGAATTTTTATTTGAATACGAAGGTGGCGGCGCTAGCAGCCTGCAGTACTGCGATTAAACGCAAAAAAAAGCTACCAATCCGTGGCAGCCTTTTTTGCATTCCTTTTTCCCGCCCGTATATCATTTCGCTACTTATCTTTAAGTGACCTCCCAATCGATAGGTTAATGAACGGTTTCTAATATTTCTCTCCAAAATTGTTGCAGCGGTCTAAAATGGCTCGAATGGCGATCCAGAATTCGCATCCATCCCATTCAAGAGGTTTTAAGTAAGCGGTACTGGACATGGAAACGACGAGTCCATATTCATTCATACCATCCATTCTTCCCGCATTTTGTAATGAGAAACCCATATGTTTGGGTTTTCCGGTTACACGAGTAATGCATAAACTCCTTTCATCTCTCACGAAATATTCATAGCTCCGTCCGACATAAAAATGCCCATCAAGGTCTAACACTCAAAAGTCAGCCTAATCCAGTCCATCTCAAGACACAATGTAATCGTGCCGCCTCAAATAGGTTTTTGTCCATTCCTAATCGTCGTCACTGTCATACATTGATATCAATACATTTCTTGGAAAGGGGTGGTGCTTTTTTGCCTGTTCGATATGTATTTAGCAAATGGAAAAAGACGCGCATTCTGCAAAACACATCGTTGAAACGTTACATCCCCAAGACAGCTGTGTACAATTCCAGTCGCTTGGTAGAGATGCTGAGTCGATACAAAATGGTGTACGTAAAGCCTGACACTGGTACTCACGGTAAAGGAGTTATGCGTGCAACAAGACATTCCGATGCATCGTACGAGCTAAGAGAAGGTATCTCTACCTATTCATTCAATTCCGTGGACCAGTTAAACACACGCATCAAGTCACGAATTGGGAAACGAAAGTATTTGGTACAGCAGGGCATTCACATGATGACCTACCAAGGGCGAAAATTCGATCTTCGGGTATTGATTCAAAAAAATTTGAACAATCAATGGGAAGCTATGTCCATCTTCGGCCGAAAGGCAGCTGCCAATAAAATTGTAACCAATGTCAGTAATGGGGGCAAAATGGAATCGCTGTCTACTCTAATGCGTCCTCATATGAATAAGTCCTCAATTAACCAGCTGCGTCGTGAATTGAATCAAATGGGATTATCGGTAGGTAAGCAATTAAGTGAAAATTATCAAGGCCTAAAGGAGTTAGGACTCGATATCGCGCTCGACAAGAGCATGCGACCATGGATACTAGAGGTAAACACCAAACCAGCCATATATGTCTACCGGACTTTCGATCCTTCCGCCTATCGCCGTATTCTTCGTTATGCCAGAGCTTATGGTCGATTCAAGTAAGTAACATTCGGCGTGAGTCAATAAAAGACTAATGCAAAAACTCGTTGCTATTACGTCCTTATTCAATGTCGCCAATGTCCCCAAGTTTTGTCATATGATAACAAGAGCTTGGGGACATAAAATAAAAAACCGCGATATCACGATCATAAAGGTCATGGCTCACAAGATTAAAGTGTGTATCCTACTCAGATTCCTCACGATTGATGAGACATTCAGCTAGTAAACCAATGCACAGTATACATGCCAACAGGATAAACGTAATCAGATAACTGCCGCTCTTCATTAATTGAAGAGAAATAATCGGACCAAAGCTTGTGCCCGTAAACAATATAAAAGTATAAACAGATACCGCTATCCCACGCATTTTCCCACCCAACTGACCAACAAGAGAAACAAGTGAAGGAACCGCTAACGCTATCCCTCCCACAAAAAGGAAGAATATCTTGTTTGCTCAGATCAAATGGAGATTGACTCAAATAGCTGCCCAGCACGGTATACATACTAAGCAGAACAAACGCAACGAGATAACATAACACTAGTTGTTTTTGAACAAACACTTTTCCGATTTGCTTAATAGGTTCCCATATATTAGCATGGGCTTGATGAATACCTCCTTTTGGAAGAAAGAAGAAAACCAAAGTGGCGGTCAAAGCGTAAATAACAGCAAGTATATAAAAAACAGCGTTCCATCCATATTGCTCACTAATCAAACTGCTTATAACCTGACCAACAATTCCTGCTATCAAAAATCCTGTACTGATAAACCCGATAGACGAATGGCGATCCAGAATTCACATCCATCCCCTTCAAGAGGTTTTTAGTAAGCGGTACTGGACATGGAAACGACGAGTCCGTAGTCATTCATTCCATCCATTCTTCCCGCATTTTGTAATGAGAAACCCATATGTTTGGGTTTTCCGGTTACACGAGTAATGCATAAACTCCTTTCATCTTTCATGAAATATTCATAGCTCCGTCCGACATAAAAATGCCCATCACTAGTGTTTGAAGGAAGTACAGCAAATTGACAGCAATTGGGTGAGTTGTGATATATCAAAAATCATCGGTTCTTTCTGATCATCTGTTTTTTCGCAGTAATCTTAACATTATAAAAAAATTAGGTCTATTGGATAATTGATCATTGATTCGAGGACCTCAAAATGATTTAATCCTGTTCATTTCGTAGTTTTAAACCGAAAAAAAATATAAAGTACACTGCAGCCGATATATATGATCATTCCTATAACGGTTAGGATTGTCTCCGTAAATATTTCAGATTCTACAGTATGAGTAAATTGACTAATAAGATACATTAGTAATGTAATGACGAGCGCATCTATGATCAACCGATTATATCTTAACCTCTTTAGTACAGGGAGCATAACAAGTAGATTCCAACCAACAGCAACAAACTCCAATATAAGTATGCCAGCTGAAGCTCCCCAGTAACCTAGTCCCGGAATAGCTACAAGGAAGTAATGAACCGTAACGGCAATGCATATTCCGCACACAAGACCAAGTAATGGCGCCTTTTTATGTTCCTGAACCCAAAGTATGCTTGTACTAATTTCACGCAAACCGACAAGCAGTGGAACGATAAATAAATATCGTATCGGCTCCGCGGCTTCGGTAGTGCCGAAAAGAGAAACGGAAATTTCCGTATTATAAACGTAAAGAAATAGACTGGATATACAGCCCCATACCCAACATAACTCCAGTGCTCGTCTGGTTCGCCGATGAAAACGCTCATAGTTTCTTTCTCGCCAATCTGTTACCATTTTCATTGTCAATGTATGAGAAAGAGCCGCAGTAACAAGGGTAGGCATATAGGTGACAAGTGCAGCCATACCTGTAAGGACTCCGAAAAAAGCTGTCGCTTGTATGGAGGAATAGCCCGCAATTTGCAATCTGTTAGGGATAACTATAGCATCCAGAACATCGGACAACGGAACGAGCAACCTTGTAAGGGATATTATGAAAGAACTATGCAAAAACCACTTCAGATCCTTTTGGAGATTTATATCCGTACCACGGATTGAGATCCTGCTTTGTCGATTAACATAATAAAAATAGTATGATATTAACACTAAAAAAGCAGAAATCGCCCCGAACGATGTACCTAACATGCTCTTTCCCGCGGCAAATACTGGACCACGATCCAAGAGAAGAAAAACGATAGACATCATCAACAACACTCGAACAGCTTGTTCAATGATTTCGGACACGGCGATCACATTGTATAACTCCATGCCTTGCAAATAACCGCGGAGTAGACTTAACAACGGAACTGCGAAGAGAGCCGGGGCCAGAAAGCGAATGAAATAATAGAGCTCATCGTTGCCGAGAAATTTTGCAATGTTATCGGAATAATAAAAGGAAAGAATGCTTACGCATCCCCCTATAAGGATTAAATACATAGAAATAATTTTAAACCAGATCCAGCCATGAGAGGAATTTCTCGCGGTAAACATAGCTAACGCAGTCGGTAATCCGCCTGTTAACACCATTAACCCTAAACCGAAATATGAGTAAGCGATCTGAAAAAGCCCAATCCCCTCTGCACCAATAAGCCTCGTTAGAGAGACTCTGCCGATCAGACCGATTGCTTTCACCATCAGAATAGCACTTATTCGGAATGCCATTTGTTTGATGAAATGGGAGTTATTCATCACTCACCTCCATTGCATAAGACTTGTATCATCCTATGACAATGGAGATTGCGATATGATTGAGGGAATATTTTACCTGGCCTAATCGTTAATATGAATCAGAATGTATTTTGTATGTTTATCCCAACCTAAATCAAAAGGTGCCCGAAAACGGTCTGCCGAATGAGAATTCACAAGAGGATAACCTTTGTCATCAAATCCGGTTACTACTGAAAAATGGTCCACGTCATTGTCTAAAACATGAGCGATTAAGTCGCCGGGTAACAGTTTGGCAAAAGCGCTATGCGGATGCTTGCGTGTTGGTTTAATAAGATCTGAGAAAGACCCGCTTGCGATGACCTTGCCATAACCGGAACGAACAATAAAGTTCTTAAATGCGTCAGTCTGTACCCAAGTTCGGTTGCCTCCTGCAGAGTAATGGTAACGCCAGGGTCCCATCATTTTAAGCCCTCCGCCTTCTTCTTGATCTCCGATAACCTGGGAAGCAAAATTCGTGCAGTCTCCTCCTTTGACGTTATAATTCACATATTTTGAATTGTATCGCCCTTTATTGCCAGCACCCCATGCAGTACCTGCATATTTATTCGCATAAGCGACGGCTTTCTGTCGCTTGTATTTTTCCCCATCCTTAACCTCTTTTTTATGAGGAGGGAAGTGAACGGCACCTCCTAATTTCCCCGCAATCAGCTTAGGATTTTCCTCCAGAGGATCCAGGTACCATTCTTTAAAAACAATCCAAGCGCCGTCCTTTTTTTTCAAAGTAATTGCATGCCATGTCCCGATCCCAAACGATTGCGGATGCAAAATTTTATCAACATACATATAGCTTAGTTTTTGGGAATGGGCTAATGACACTTTCGCTGTATCCCCTTCGATTTGGATTCGGGTAATCCGAATCCCACTTTGGGAATCGGTAAAATGAATACCTCTATGATTCCCCCAAGTATTAAGATATGTCATTCTTTTTTGCTCGACACGATAAGCATTACGGCTTGTTTTAGAAGTTTGATCGTAATACTTCGCCACATTTGAGGGTTTGTTCACTAGAAAATTGGAACGAGCAACAAACAAATCGTTTAAAAATGTTATTACCTCTTCCTCAGAATTTTTAGCGAACGTTTCAGATACACCACCGTACAACAGCACAATTATCGTGAATATGCTTATGCAAAATGTTTTAGTCATTTTTCATATCCTTTTTTTTATGTTCAGAAAAATATTATTTCCAATCCAAAAGCCATATATTACAAATGGTGATTATTGTTATTTTAACATCCGCGTATATACGACCAGTCTTTTTTCATGTTCGCCTTTTTTTCGGTTGTATTTACCTGTACAAGTAATTAAATTTAATTGTTCTATATCGGTATCACCGAATATTTTTTCTATCGGCGCCTCAGCTGTGGGGTAGGATTCTACGGCAATCACTTTGAAAACCAGGTATTTCCCTTCCCTGTCCGATAACACAACAGGTTCTCCAGGTTTTATTTTTTTAAGCGGATAGAAAATAGCCGGTCCAGTATAACTGTCAACATGCCCTGCCAAGATAGCGTTTCCCTTCTGCCCAGGCAAGACCCCATCAATAAATACTCCTGCCACCTTACTAGACGCTGGAACGTCCATTTGCCCATTCTTTAGCAGTCCCACCGGTTCAATTGGGGCCTTAAGTCCAATCGATGGAATCCATACTTGATTCGGGTTAATAAATACCGATTGCTGGTCAGTTATTGTTTTCTCCTCTTTTTTTACTACTATTTTCTCTTCTTTTTTCTCTGTCGTTTTCACCGATAATGATGAGCCAGTTTGAGGTCTGGATTCTGGGGATGATTTCTTTATGTTTGATGGTTTCGCATTATGTTGACAACCTGAAAACAAGAGGACAAAAAGAGTCATAAATAAGATTAGAGTTAATTTTCGTTGTTCATTCATAATTATCATCCTTTATGAAAAGAAAAGAGGAAAAGTAAATTTTCCTCCTTTCGATCTCTATCCTTACTCGCTTACGCCACCATAGCCTGTTTTTGGTAAAGCTTTAGGTTTGATGCTCTTGCTGTGTAGCTTATGTGCTTTGGCTTTGTGTTTTTTTGCATGCATTTTGTGTTTGTGCTCTTTTGCATGCAGTTTGTGTTCTTTCGCTTGGTGTTCTTTTACATGCATTCTGTGTTCAGCTTTATGGCTCTCCACTGGTGCTGCAGATACTGTGACTGCCGAAGCAGAAAGTAACAAACAAGTTGATAAGGCAAATGCTGTTGCTGCTTTTTTCATTTGAGATTCCTCCTGTTAATTTGTCTTTTCCCCGGCTTAATATCTGCATCGTCGCTTGAAGTTATTTCTGGTAAGAACAACCTGATGATTTAAATTTATCTTTTAACATTCATTTTTAATAAGGCTTCGAACTAAGATTTTTTTGTTTTTACTTCATGGCTCAAAAGCTTAGAGTGGTTGTTTAACTTACCCAGCTTCCTCATGATTGATCAGGCATGCAGCTAGTAAACCAATGCACAGTATACATGCCAACAGGATAAACGTAATCAGATAACTGCCGCTCTTCATTAATTGAAGTGAAATAATCGGACCAAAGCTCGTGCCCGTAAACAATATAAAAGTATAAACAGATACCGCTATCCCACGCATTTTTCCACCCAACTGACCAACAAGAGAAACAAGTGAAGGAACCGCTAACGCTATCCCTCCCACAAAAAGGATGCTCATCACAATAAGCAACGGCAGATTAGAAATCATCCCCATGGAGGCTAACCCAATAACCGCTAACAACAATCCCCCGCGCAGCGTAACACGTATGCCGACCCGCTTCGAAATTCTTCCTGCGAAAGGAGATACGAGCATACCAATGATACCAATCGAACGAACATAAAGAATATCTTGTTTGCTCAGATCAAATGGAGATTGACTCAAATAGCTGCCCAGCACGGTATACATACTTACAAAAGACATAAGCAGAACAAACGCAACGAGATAACATAACACCAATTGTTTTTGGACAAACACTTTTCCGATTTGCTTAATAGGTTCCCATATATTAGCATGGGCTTGATGAATACTTCCTTTTGGAAGAAAGAAGAAAACCAAAGTGGCGGTCAAAGCATAAATAACAGCAAGTATATAAAAAACAGCGTTCCATCCATATTGTTCACTAATCAAACTGCTTATAATCTGACCAACAATTCCTGCTATCAAAAATCCTGTACTTATAAACCCGATAGTCGTTACCCGTTTTTCCACAGGATACATTTCTACCGCATAGGCGAGAGCTACTGGAGAAAAGGTTGCAGCTGCTGCACCTTGAAGTCCTCTCAGAATCAGGATCCATGCAAATTGGTGAACAAAACCTAGCAATAAAGAAATGATTGTTAGAAAAAGTAGCCCCACAAATATAACGGTCTTTCGTCCGTATTTATCAGACAGTGCGCCATAGATCAAGCAGCCGATTGCAAAACCAATCGAAAAAGTACTTCCCGCAGCAGCAGCCTCCGTCGTGGATATGCTAAAAAGCTGTGCAAACACAGAAATAAGCGGAATCGTTACGTATAAGCTTGACATGACGACAAGACCTGACCAGCAAAGGATTATGGTCATAAGCGAATAATTTCTTTGCACTGCGGAAGCAGTAGTTTGGTTGTTCATAGTACACCTCTATTTTAAATTTTGTTCAAAAGCAGATTTCGTCGGAAATTGCATATCGTATAGTGCCTTGTATCTCCCTTCTCGGCGAAGCAATGTTTCATGGTTTCCCATCTCCATTATCTGCCCATGCTCCAGTACAACAATCTGATCCGCACCTTGAATCGTGGAGAGGCGATGGGCAATAACCAGACAGGTACGCCCTGGTAGAAGCAATGACAGTGCACGTTGAATATGTTGTTCTGATTCTGTATCCAGAGCAGCCGTGGCTTCGTCCAAAATGAGGATACGGGGGTTCGTCAGGAATGCTCTGGCAATGGACAATCTTTGCTTTTGTCCACCCGAAAGCTTGACCCCTCTTTCGCCTATGGGAGTATCATATCCCTGTGAAAAAGCTGTAATAAATTCATGTGCGTTTGCGGCCACGGCTGCCGCTTTTATCTCTTCATCTGTTGCTTGAGGATTACCGTACGCTATATTTTCTCGAATCGTACCATTAAGTAAGACCACTTCCTGGGACACAATGCCCATCTGCTGTCGAAGAGACTTCACCGTCACCTCCGTTAGCGGATGACCGTCAATGTAGATGTCCCCTTGCTGGACGTCGTACAAACGAGCAATCAAATAAGCAATCGTTGACTTTCCTGAGCCTGACGAACCAACCAAAGCCGTAGTTTGGTTATGCCGAAGTCGTAAATGGAAATTTTGCAGAATGGGCTGCCCTTCTTCATAAGCAAACTCAACATCATCAAACACAATTTCTCCCTTAGCAGGTGGTAGAACTATTGCTCCTTCCCTATCGTAAACCTCTGGAACCGTTGCTAACACTTCCTGTATGCGTTCGAAAGCTGCTGCTGATTGTTGTACCTTGGTAATTAGTCGGCTAAAAGAACGGATGGGTGCTTGAAGCAGGCGCAAGTAAGCTAGGTAAGCTACGATATCACCTACTGTCATATGTCCGTGCATGGCCTGCCACGCTCCGAACAAGAGCACCAACGTCATACCGACATAGTTCAGCCAATCGATAATTGGCGAGAAGATAGCTGACAGTCGTGAAGCAGAAACTGTGGCCTTCCGATGGTGCTCACTCAATCTTGAGAATTGCTCAGCTTCGGTATCTTCACTCGCAAATGACTTGATCATACGAATTCCTGACAACGTATCTTGAAGTGAGTTATTTAAATCCGCCGATACTTGACGAACTGATCGATAGGCACTTTTAATGCGCAGACTGAAAAATCGTGATGTAACAAATAAGAGGGGCAATGTAATCAGCGTCAATAATGCTAATTGCCAATCTGTATAAAATAAGTACCCCACTATCGCTGCAAAGGTAATGACGTCAGCAACGATGGAAAAGCTATTGGCTGAAACCAGTTCTTGCAATTGATTCACATCACCCGTCAGCCTTGCCATGAGATCCCCGGTTCGATTGCGATCATAAAACTTTAAATCCAAACTTAGGGTGTGTTGGTAGAGTTTATTCCGCAATTGAAAAATGGCCTTCTGACTGACAAGTGTCATCACATAACTGCTAGCGAAGTTAAAGACTCCTAGTAGCAATGCGGCTAGCAGAATAAGAATTCCCGTTTCCAGCAGTGCGTGATACCTTTTATCCGGGATAATCTGATCTATTATGTTTTTGGTTAACTGAGGAATTATAAATTCTAGAATGGAGATGGCTAGTACAGAGACAGCCCCAAGCACAAGCAAGCCCCATTGTGTCTTTGTATGCAAAAACATCTCCTTAACCATAGTGCGCAGTGTAATAAAATGGTGCGCTCGACTCTGTTTTTGCTTCACGAAACGTTGAGTTTGTTTCATTTGAATCACATACCTTCATGTCAAAATAAACTTCATGTGGTTATCAAATCCGACCTGGATCGAATTTCATGTAATTAGATTATCTAACTATATGCTCAAAAAAATTATCTGCCTGATCCCAGTCGTTTTTCTATGTTATTATTGAGTTTTAGCAGCGCTCTTTTGAACACTTCCTGCTCTTCTTTATCTAATCCTTCTACAAGAGATGCGCAGGTTGACCAGAATGTGGGTAATACTTGTTTCACGAGCTTGTCGCCTTCGGCACTGATACGAACGTGGGTCATACGGCCGTCCTTGGCATACGGTTCGCGTATGATCCAATTTCTTTTTTCTAGCCAATTCAATAATGACGTGACCGAGGATCGGCGAATCCCCAATCGATCGGCAAGGGACGAAGGTGTAACCAGCTCTTGCCCTGCGTGAAGGGATAATAACAATAGTAGATCCAGCTTGCTTTCGGTAATATCGAAAGAGGATAATTGAATATCCATCAAATCCAAAGTGTTATCTCCCAGCCAGAGCATAATAAGTCCCAAATGCGCTGATTTCCGATCTGTATCGGAAGAGGCTGTACGATTCATCAAATCCAAATAAGGCGCTGTTCCAAGCTGTGGCAACTGCTGCTCTGTTGTATATTCTTTGGCAGGCTTTCTGTTCAAACGAATACCTCCTTTCTCACATAGTTAGATTATCTAATTAAATTAAATATATCTTAGATACTTCAGCTTTGCAAATAAAAAAAAGATAAGATTATCGATTTATTCTCTTTGTCATACCAATGGTAAATTTCTCAAATCCAAAAGTTTCGTAATATGATTCCAAATTTTCCACACACATAAGTTGAGGAATTACTCGATTTTGCTCACAATGTTGAATTATTCGATTCATCATTTCTTTGCCGATTCCCTCGGATTGATAGCTTGGTAGTACACACACTCCACATACAATTCCAGTAATCACACCATCCGAAATAACACGTCCCATACCCACTAATTGTTGTTTATCAAAAGCATATATTGCATACCAACTTTGATTGCACATTCGTTCCAAATCATTGACTGTTAGTTTAAGTGAATTCCATCCTAAAGATTCATATAAAGTTAGTAGTTGCTCAAAATTATTAGGGGGTTCTATCGTATAATGTATAGATTTATCCATATAATCACCTCATGTTCATCTGTTTATCGATAATTGGTATAGGCAGCTGCGGACATCTTTTTATCGGTAGAAAAGAAGCCTCCCAAAACTTCAGCGTACTTATGGGAGACCGTGTATTCATTGTGAGCATTTCTAAGCGTTCATCGAGTGATTGGTAGAAGCCGTTTCCGAGCGAAGCGAACGCAGCTTCATGATCCGGTTGACTCTTTCGGAACCAAACAGCATGACCGCAATATAAATCGCCACGAAAAATGGTAATATCGCGATCGTTGTCTGCGCAGCAATCCAACCAAGTAGCGGAGGCAGCAGCGTTGTACCAGTGTATGCAGTCGCCATCTGATAGCCCATAAGCTTCTGCGTTTGCTCTTTGCCAAAGCGCTCAGGGGTTGCATGCAGCATACAAGGAAATATAGGTGCGAAGCCTAAGCCAATCAACATAAAACCGATAAGTGAAACAAAGGTTGGTAATGGCAAGAGAAGCAGTGATGCTCCAGCAAGCGCAATTAACAGTCCACTACGAATCAGGACACGATTGCTTACTTTTAAAGTAACAAATCCAGTAATGAATCGGCCCACAGTAATGCCACCGTAATACATGGATACCCATTGTGCTGCCGTAGCCGCCGATAAATCCTTTACGTTTACCAAGAAGCTGCTACCCCATAATCCCACTGTTGCTTCAGCACCGCAATAGAAGAGGAATGTCATTAAGGTTAGTTTAACACCCTTTATTCGCATCGGTTGTTCAGTAGACTCAGCATCATACAGATTATCTTGAGGCCCCTGACCTTCTATCACAGGATGACTCTGTACTTTCTCCATCCGTTTCCACAATGGAAGTGTAATAAACAGCACAACCACTAGCGCAAATTGTATAACAGCAACGGTCAAATACCCATCCCGCCATAAATCATGTTCACGAATGAATCCAGACATAATAATTGGACCAAGTGTAGCTCCCACACCCCAGAATGAATGCAGCCAGCTCATATGATGTGCTTTATAATTCGTAGCAACATAATTATTCAGCGCTGCATCGACAGAACCTGCACCAAGTCCAAGCGGCAATGCCAACACCATTAGCCATGAAATAGAAGGCGCAAAATAAAATCCGAGCAACGCTGCCGCCGTCATAAAGCAGCTTATCAGCGTGACTTTCCCTGTTCCAAGTCGTTTTAATACCGTACCACTTGCCAAGCTTGATACAATCGTTCCGGATGCAATAATAATCGATAGCACACCCGCAGCACCGAACGGTGCTCCAAAGTCTGCTTGTATTACCGGCCAAGCTGCTCCAAGTAAGGAATCAGGCAGCCCTAAGCTGATAAACGACAAATAAATAATAATCAAAAATAATGTTGCCACCATTCCCCGCCCCTTATTTATTCATTTCTAGATAATACAATGCTTGGTTCTAGCGTAGCTAACGTTTGTGCGACCATGCCTTCCAAGTAGTCAGCTGAAAAATCCTCTGAAACTATAACTTCAGGCACCGCACTTACAGGCAGTTCCAGACTGCACAGTTCTGCGATTCTCCTTCCATTCGCCTGTTCTATGAAGCTGCCGTGTAAAACGACGCAATCTGGATTCAAAACAGCACAGATGGATACGATCAATTGGACAATCGCCTGCTCAACCTGCACGGAAGATGCCATAAAGGTCGCCTCTCCCCATGAGATGCCTAATGGGATTTTCGCAATTTCACCTGCAAAGTTTCTTCGTCCTTTAAACAACTGTCCGTTTATGAGGATACCCGCCCCTGGCGGAAAGCGATCTGGAAAATACAAATAAACAACGTCAGCACCTGAACGGATATGATTCCTCTCGCAATAACCAACCACTGCAGCATTCACATCATTTTCCATAATGACTGGCATTCCATAGCGCTCTCTAAAATAGTCCACAATTGAAACACCAACTAAAGCTTTATAGTCGGAAACAATGATCTTTCCTTGCCATTCTGCTCCAGGCAATCCAAAGCCTATCGCTCGTATAGCAGGATATGAAGCCATCAGCGAATCAATAATATGCTCGAAACATGCCAAATCCACATGCTCTACTTCATCCATTCGCTCATAAATCATATTGCCGACAAGATTAACAATTGTACTGCGAATGATAATACGTCCTGCAACTTCATAGGGAAAAAGAGTCAGAGCGTATGCATAGTCTCCGTTATACTTAAAGCGCTGAGCAGGTCTGCCCCCTCCTGAAGAACAAAGCGCCGCTTCCTTAACCTCAGACGTTTGCAACAATTGCTGCAATATGGTTCCTACTGTAACGGCGCTAAGACCCGTTGCCCTCGCAATTTGTTGCTTGGTTGCTTCACCTTCTGCTTTTAGCACCTTACGGACGAGATTGATATTCACTTCTTTCATCACAATTGCATTGCCGCCAATGCTTTTCATCGTAAGCCTCCTCAATTAATAAAATACTTTATAAAAGTGTTTTATTAAGCTCACATAATATATCTGATTCATGAGTAATTGTCAATTACAACGTGCATTTGAATAGCATGTTATACAACGACAAAATAAAAAATGGATGGATCAACAGATTATTTGATCCAAGTCCAAGTTCTACGGGCCGTATTATTTAATTTAGGATTTTCTTTAAAAAATACTGTTTAGCTCCATCACAAGGAGAATCTTCTAAGATTCCAAAAACGGTATATCCTCTTTTTTTATAAAAATCAGGAGCTTGAAAACTAAAGGTTTCTAACTGAATATATCTACAATTATATTGTCTGGCAATATCTTCAGCCTTAGCAAGCAATTCAGAACCTTTATTTTGTCCACGTAATGATTCATCTACCCACAAAAAATCAATGTGCATTTGTTTCCAAAATATAGAGGCAGTAATACCCGCCACCAAAACATCGTTATCGTTTGTGATCGTAATTTCAATAGTATCAACATGATCAGTTAGTTCATCTGTTACTTGTGATAGATTATAATCAAGTAGCTTCTTTCGTACATTACTGTCTTCTTTTTTAATCCATAATTCTGTGGTTTGCATTCAAATTCCTCTATTTCTATGTAATATTTTGATCTTATCTCAAAAGGAATGAGCTTATGATTTACAGTTTTTACAAATTATCGCACAGATTTTACTTGCTGTCAAAACCATTCGTTCAGCTTTAAAGCCATGCTGCTACTCCATGTTTGGGTTGAAAAAGCAGCAACACATTTGGGCTAATGGGCTTACAAAGCCTCTTCCACACGAATGAACAGACTTCTTTCGTTCAGAATTTATTACGGTTTGCTGGAGTTCTTTCTTTAGAATACTTAATTTTCCGTCGGGTTCTAGAATGGCATAGTGAACATCTTGGGTACTAAATACTTCCTACTCTCGTAGCATCATACTTAAATCATCCAAGTTTAAACGAGTACTTTGAAGTGCCTCTTTTAGGATTTTTCCATTTTTTATAACGATGGTAGGTTCTCCATCAAAAAAACCCTTGCTTTGCTTGATCTTAGCGATATGTATTCAATAAGAACAGTTAATAAAGACCACCAGACTATACTTATTAGTCCGTTAATAAAGGGAGTTTCACTTTGGACTAAAACTAAAATCCTTACAACAAAAAACCGCGATCTACGCGGTTCCTTGTTGCTGTCACCAATACTTGGTAGACTGCAATCAACTTATTCTTTTGAATCAATTTGTAGTTTAAGCATATCTATCACATTATTTAATGAATCTGTTCCTAGATCACCCTCGCCACGTTTTCGAACCGCTACAAGGTTAGAGTTAACCTCTTTCTCACCTAAGACAAATGTGTATGGAGTCTTCAATAGACCTGCTTCCCGGATTTTATATCCTAATTTTTCGTTTCTTACATCGACATCGACTCGTATGCCTGCTTGCTCCAGACGTTTCTTCACCTTAAGGGAGTAGTCCAGATAATGGTCAGATACCGGAATGATTTTGACTTGAACAGGAGCTAACCACAAAGGAAAAGCGCCGCCGTAATGCTCTGTAAGGATTCCGATAAATCTCTCGATAGACCCGAAAACTGCTCTGTGAATGACAACAGGCCGATGTTTCAGGTTATCCTCTCCGATATAAGAAAGATCGAATTTTTCAGGGAACTGGAAATCCAGCTGGATTGTACCGCATTGCCAGCTTCGTTTTAATGAGTCGAGGATGTGAAAATCAATCTTCGGCCCATAAAATGCACCGTCGCCTTCATTGATCCGATATTCCAGCTGTTGCTGATCCAGTACCTGTTTTAAGGATAGTTCCGCCCGCTCCCACAACTCCTCTGAGCCCATTGAATCCTCCGGTCTTGTTGATAATTCAATGCTGTAATCAAACCCGAAGACCTGATAAATCTGACCAATGAACTCGATGATCCCCTTGATCTCATCTTCGATCTGATCCGGCCTTACAAAAATATGTGCATCATCCTGACAAAACGTACGAACCCGCATCATACCATTAAGGGCCCCGGAAAATTCATGTCGGTGAACTTGACCAAATTCTGAAATACGAATAGGAAGCTCTCTGTAGGAATGAAGCGTGTTCTTATAGACTAACATATGACCTGGACAGTTCATCGGTTTCAATGCATACTCCGTCTCATCAACTTGAGTAAAGTACATGTTATCTTTGTAGTGATCCCAATGGCCGGACATTTCCCAAAGACGCTTATTCATCATCAACGGAGTACGCACTTCATCATAATCACTATGAAACTGAAGCTTTCTTGCAAATTGCTCCAGTTCATTACGGATGATCATCCCATTAGGTAAGAAGAAAGGCATGCCTGGCGCTTCTTCTGAGAACATAAACAGTCCCAGCTCCTTACCCAGTTTACGATGATCCCGTTTTCTAGCTTCTTCAAGTAAAAACAGGTGCTCCTCAAGCTGTGACTTCTTAGGAAACGCTGTTCCATATATTCGTTGCAGCATTTTATTATCTGAATTCCCGCGCCAATAAGCTCCCGCAACACTCATCAATTTAAATGCCTTTATTCTTCCAGTGGAAGGAAGATGCGGTCCTCTGCACAGATCAATGAACTCCCCTTGCTGATAAACCGTAATGACTTCGTCCTCGGGCAAATCATGAATCAGCTCCCGCTTGTAAGGATCGTCATGGAAGATTTGTTCGGCCTCCTTGCGGTTGACCTCTCTGCGGACTATAGGAAGATCTTCCTGTACAATCTTCTGCATCTCCTGCTCAATGACGATCAGGTCATCCACTGTAATCGAATTATTCAGGTCCATATCATAATAAAAACCATCTTCAATAACCGGTCCAACTCCCAGGTTTACGGAATTATGGCCATAGATGCGTTTAACCGCTTGAGCCATCAAGTGGGCAGTACTGTGCCGATAAATATGAAGCCCATCCTCGGAATCCAGTGTAATCACATTCACTTCCGCATCTTCACGAAGTTCCCAATTCAAATCAACAAGCTTTCCATTCACTTTTCCAGCTACAGCGTTTTTTTTCAGACCTGAACTAATGGATTCCGCGATTTGCATTATCGTCGTTTGTGCGGGATACTCCTTCTTACTTCCGTCTGGTAATGTTACTACAATAGACATTGTTATCCCTCCATAAATTTTGATTGAACGCAAAAAAACACTCGATCCCTAAAGGGACGAGTGCGTTCAGCTCGTGGTTCCACCCTAATTTGATCCAGACTTGCAATCGCTACAAATAGCGTGCTCGTCGGATCCTCATTCAGTTATCCTGTAACGGGAATGATTCGGTGTTTTCTAGTACCGTACTTATACTGATCAGCAGATCACGGGTTCAAAAACACAGCTACAAAGGGGTAATTTTTGAAACAAGCACTGAAGAAGCTTTCACCAATCGCTTCTCTCTCTGGACAGGTTGAATCAAGAATCATGTCTTTGATGATGGCTGATAGTTATGTATCTTAATCCAGTTAGTTCTAATTGTCAAATGCGAGTCTTCTCAGGACATTGGTTTAAACGTCCGATGGGGAAGTTACAATATTCACGGTACAAATAGGCCGTACTTCATTGGACAGCATCTGAGTCACGGTTGCATCTCGGTCAAGCCAGCTCTTCCTGGGCAATTTCCGTTTCCTGTCCTCGTGTGTTCACTATGGTAATGCTCAGCGCATCAAATCCGTTTCGTTTTGCCTCCGCAAAATCGCAGCGTTCCCCGTTTATCAATTCAATCTTCCCATACTCGTCCACATCGTCAGAGAACTCCTCATCCCAATCGACATTGTAATACACGGTTATACGAATCTCGAACGTATCTTCACCATCGTCATCGACATACGGCAGCAACGGCGTCCGGTTATTCCGCTGCTCGTCTGTATAAGTGTCGCACAGCATGGCATCGTATCCGTGCTTACAGCCGTCGAACAGAACGTATCGCTTGCCGGTGACGGCATTCTCTGCAACAATCAGTTGAGGCGCGAATTCGGTCGTCGCAATCAGATCGTCCATCAATTCGCCGTAATAAAATAAATAAAATTTCTTATGGCCTTCCCTGGTCTGTAGCTTGCCCGTCCATTCCTCCTCCACCCATGCTTCCGGCTTCTCCGGCAGAGCTATTCCTTCAAGGTAAGCAGGTCCCGGTCTAAGTTGATTATGATTCGTCATATGAGCACTCCTTTTCATCTTTTCATGGTAATCGCAAATTTTTATAAATTTTCTTCATCACTAGCTCCGGCTGCAAGTACTCTAGTCCGGCGATAATATATACATTACATTCGAATCAGGTCTTCCCGTCTATTGGTACCTGTTTCGCTTCTGCTCAATGCCAACCTGATCTGGTTTCCTTCTCTCTGCACCATACAGGCGTAACTGCCTGGCTCTAGCTCTATAAAAACTCCCTCGCATGTATGGTCTGGCTCCAGACCATCTCCCGTTACATCATCTGCGGCCCCCACAAAAACGCTGCCGGAGGAAACGCGAAAGTACAGCACTTCAGTCATAGGCCCCCTATCCTCCATGCCCACATCAGCTTCTATCCAATTGACTTCATAAACCCCGTCTTGACCCAGATTAAAAAATAAGCAGTTGCCCGCATTCACTTCTGCAAGCTCGTCTTCCGAAATAGACCACCAGTCTGGCGTGTCATCCAAGCGGTGTTTCAGCTCTCCGAGATCGTATACACACATTGTGGCCGTATCGGTTATAAAGCGAAATGAACCTTGCATTCTTTTTCTCCTTTCTCGTTAAATGAAGTAATCAATATATGAATCTGAAAAAGCTCATCGTGCGCAATGTATTCCACTTCATTGACATGCCAGTTGTGCTCCTGAAGTAGATCAAGCTCCTGCTTGGTTAACGTCAATTCTTTATACAAAATCACTTCGCGCTCAGGGTCATACGTGCCATTGCTGTGTTGGTACAGCTTCTTAAGAAGCCTCATCAGCTTTTTGTCCATAATACACTTTCTCCTATCATCTTTCCATAGAATTGGATACATGAATTCAATTATATGGTAGCATATGACCTGGATGAATCGAAAAGAGAATTAGCACTAAACAGACGCAGTTACGAAAGGATGATATCACTTGAACAATCTGCAGACAGCGATTCAGCTTTTTCTACATCAGCAAGATTTGTACAATCAGCAGTATGGTTTATTTAAAGATCATCACATCCAGTGGCATTCAGCTCCGGCTGCCGTTAAAGTAGACGAGCGTATAGAACTCTCACCAGAACTAATGTACTTCTACGAGCATTGCGAGATGATGGATCCCAATGCACAGCTGAGTCATAAGGTCAAAAATGCTGCAGTAGAAATCGGAGATTCAGCCGTTCTATTTTTTGCAGCTCCCGATCATTTAGATCGTTATCAACAAGGATTTCGCTGGGTTGGTCAGCATGAACCTTATGAGGAATCGGATCGTTGGGACCGTTCGCTTGTCGTGATCGCTTTGCTGAATGATGACCCCATTGCGGTGAACACGGCACTGCCAGGGTCTCCGGTATATGCTTCGTGGGGCGGTGATCCAGCACCAATCGCTGCGTCGATGGCGGATTTTTTTGAGGCATTAGCGCTACTAATTGAAGCAGCCCGAGCCATGCAGGGTGATCTGGTAGATGAGGAAACCTGTGAAGTAAAAGAGTTATTCCTGCAGCAGGTAGAGCCGAAGCTGCGTTCGCTGCTGAGTGACACTTGTACCCGACAATTGTTCCGGTTTCTCTCTTTTTGCGAGTAGCCTGTAAAGATAAACCACTGATGTCTAGGCATTTTTCATATCGGAATTATACAAATGTTCTTATCCATTATAAAAATATGAGCAGACACCGCAGTGCCTGCTCAACCATTTCGTTTATTCATCTTTAGCATCTCTGATTAACTAAGCAGCCTACCACTACACCTTAAGGGAATACTTTGCACGAGCAATCTGCGTGGCTTCAACCATGTTACGCAAGGAATCAACTGTTTCTTCGAGACCACGTGTTTTGAGTCCACAGTCCGGATTAATCCAGAATAGCTTTGGATCCAGTACCCGCAAGGCGCGCTCGATCATGCTTGTCATCTCTTCCACTCTCGGAATGCGCGGACTGTGAATATCATATACGCCCAATCCGATGCCAAGTTTATAAGTATTGATCTCAAAGCTATGGATAAGTTCACCATGGCTACGCGAAGTCTCGATTGAAATTACATCCGCATCCATTGCCTCGATCGAATTAATCATGTCATGAAACTCGCAATAACACATATGCGTGTGAATTTGTGTTGTATCCTTTACAGTGCACGTGGTCATGCGGAAGGATTTTACAGCCCATGCCAGGTAATCTGCCTGATCTTTTTCCTTAAGCGGAAGTCCTTCGCGAACCGCTGGTTCATCCACTTGAATCATACCGATACCTGCCTGCTCAAGCGCTTCAACCTCTTGTCTCAGCGCATAGGCCAGTTGGTAAGCGATTTGTTCGCGTGTGATATCCTCACGGACAAATGACCAGTTCATGATAGTAATTGGACCGGTTAACATCCCTTTAATAGGTCTGTTGGTTTTCGTCTGGGCATACTTGGTTTCCTCGACCGTCATCGCTGCCTCGAATGCTACATCTCCGAATATGATGGGCGGTTTCACACAGCGGGAACCGTATGACTGCACCCATCCATACTGAGTGAAAGCGAAGCCTGCAAGCTTCTCACCAAAGAATTCGACCATATCCGTCCGTTCAAATTCACCATGCACGAGAACATCCAGCCCGATCTCTTCCTGCAGCTTAATCCAGATATCGATCTGCTCCCGGATGAAGTCAGCATACTGTTCATTGTTCCACTCACCTTTACGCCACAGTTGACGGGCTTTGCGTACCTCAACGGACTGCGGAAAGCTACCGATGGTCGTCGTCGGAAAAATCGGCAATTGCCATTTGTTCCGTTGAGCAATATGACGTTCAGCAAATGGTTGACTGCGTTCTGGATTTTTTGCACTAATGGCAGCAACGGTTTGCTGAATGTCTTTACGATTACGCTCATCTGATAGCTTGAGTGCCTGGAGAGCACTCTCGTATTGCTCCAGTTCTTCTCTAATTGCAGCAGCCCCGCCAGATGAGACTGCTTTCGTCAGAAGGATAAGCTCGTCCAGCTTCTCATCAGCAAATGCGAGAGCATTTTTCAGTTCAGTTAGGAGCTTTTTCTCATTTTTCACCGTGACTGGTACGTGAAGAAGACTGCAAGAAGTTTGTACAATTAGCTTGTCGCTAGTCACTAAATCCGCAAGTTCTTCCAGCAATACGAGTCTATCACGAAGTGACGCCTTCCAGATGCCACGACCATCGATGACTCCTGCACCTAAAACCTTATCCGAAGGGAAACCGAAGGTTTTAATCGACGACAAATTTCCGGAGAATCCATGTACGAAATCGAGCCCTATTCCTTTGACCGGCAGCTGGATAATATCACTGTAATTCTCTAGTGATTCAAAATAGGTTTGCAGCATGATGTTCAGATCAGGCACTGATGAAGAAAACGTCTCATAAATCGTCTTTAACCGCTGGAGATCAGCTGTGCTTAATTTCGTAACAAGAATCGGTTCGTCTATCTGTACCCATTGAACCCCTTCTTGTGCAAGCTCCTGCAGAATCTGTACATAGAGCGGTAGTAAACGCTCCAGCCAGGCATCTGTCTCTGAAACATCATATCCTTTAGACAGTTTCAGGAAAGTTAATGGTCCAACGATAACTGGTTTTCCTTCGATACCGAGCTTTTCCTTCGCTTCTCGATATGCCACAAGGGGTTTATTCTCGGTAATTACCGGTGTTGCCCCATCCAATTCAGGAACGATATAGTGATAGTTGGTGTTAAACCACTTGGTCATTTCACTTGCTGCAGCATCCTTTGTCCCACGGGCAATACCGTAATAAACAGACAAAGGTACAAGCCCCCCCTCATAAGGGAAACGTTGTGGAATAATGCCGAACATCGTAGCTGTATCCAATACGTGATCATAATAACTGAAATCATTAACCGGTATAATATCCACGCCCTTGTCCTTCTGCTTCCGCAGATGATCCAGACGGATTTCCTGGAGCTTACTGTAAAACTCCGATTCTTCGAGCTTGCCGGACCAAAACGCTTCGAGAGCTTTCTTCCATTCGCGTTCCGCACCAATGCGTGGATATCCCAAAACACTACTCTTTGCCATCTCGTAACACTCCCATACAAATTGTTACAAGTAAGATATCACGGATTCGTGGATATAGAGTAACAGTATTAAACTATAACTAGATATAGTTTAAGGCTATAGCAGACTTGGTTTGTCGCACAAAATGGGGTTGATAAGAAATCTGATTAGTCTTCATGGCGACCAGAATGAGAGTTACAACCAGATAGATAAGCGGCAATTGAGCTTTCATTTTCAGGTAGTTATAAAGTGTACTTATCATTACTTTTCTTGGTGGGAGCCCTAAATATTATGAAAAGTATCGATATATTCGATAATAGCATCACATCAGATTGTAAATAAAATGACCGTCTTCCTGAGAAAACGGTCATACATTTTGAAGCTCACGAAGTCTGCACCATGGATATTCTTCTTGCAAAATCTACAAACTGGAACTTGTCCAACCGATGTCTCGACTCCGTATATTGAAAGAGCGTTGTATTCTCCAGATGAACATATCCCCGGACGACAACCACATGGGTATCATCTCTGAGATCCATATACTGATGGTCCATCTCCGTAGCCCGTTCCACGCAAATAACCTTCTCCGCGTAGCTGATCTTTAAATGAAGCTCCTGCTCCAGATATTGATAAATGGAATCTGCCGTGATTTCCTTCGTCAAATTCGTAACGATTTCAGCAAGCAAATAATCGATATCCAGAATGATGCGTTCACCTTCAATTTCTCTGGCACGTATAACCTTCCATACAGGCTGATCTGCTCGGATATGAAGCTCCTTAGCTATTTTGTCTCCTGCCGGAACACATTCAGTAACATAAACAAGAGTTCGACTCTTTTTGCCTAATCGTTCGGAAAGCTCTTTATAACTGACCAGACCCGACACTGGAAATTTCAATCGGCCTGTATCTAGTACAAAGGAACCCTTCCCTTTTACTTTGTTAATGTAACCATTCTGTGCCAGTAAGTTCAATCCCTTGCGTACGGTTTCTCTTGAGGTTTGATATGTCACAGCAAGCTCATTCTCAGATGGAAGTTTACTTCCAGATTGGAGGATCCCCGCATCAATACGTTCGGCGTAATCTTTGTAAAGTGTCAAAAAAATATTGTTTGTCATCGCTTTATCACCATAGCTATTATACCATGTTTTGCAGCGATTTCATTGCTCCATGTCTGAAACGCCAGATTTAGGATCGAGTGAAACCTGCAATACCGGGGTCTTGCCTTGAATAGCTCTCCCCGCATATTCTTTAATCTCCTGAATGCCATCCTGCCCATCCGGAACAAGAATCGGGGTAATGACAGGCAAACCTGCTTGTTCAATACGTTCTTTATCAAATTCAAGCAAAAGTTGTCCTTCGGTTATAATCGATCCTGTCTCCACATGAGCGGTAAAGCCGTCCCCTTTTAAGGAAACCGTGTTAATTCCCACATGAATCAAAACCTGAATTCCGTTAGCATCGGTTAGAATGAGTGCATGTTTGCTCTTGATCAGGTGTGCAACGGTTCCATCAAATGGAGCATATACCTTCCCTTCGGATGGAATAATGGCAATTCCTTTCCCCATCTGTTTTTCCGAAAAAGCAGGGTCAGGGACTTCTGATAGAGGCACAATTACTCCATTCAGCGGTGCCGTGATATCAACCGTAAGCTTCGTAGAAATTGGATTTGCTTCAGATTTTAGTGAAACATCATTCTGACCACTCGATTCTTCCGTCGTTATTGCCTGTTCACTTACTGCCGAATCCGGTGTATTTTCTTTCTCCAACCGGTTAGACTGCCTGGACAACTGGTATCTGCCATACAATAGCGTACCGGTAAAAGGAATCACAAGAACAATAGCCATTCCCAGAAAGAAGACACCCCATTGGTTCGGGAAGATCGACAAGAATCCCGGAATGCCGCCTACGCCGATGGAAGAAGCAAGAACGTTATTTACGGCTAATAGTACGCCTGCGATCCCGGAACCGATCATTCCGAAAATAAAGGGGCATTTGAAACGTATATTGACACCGAAAATCGCCGGCTCGGTTACGCCCAAAAAGGCGGAGATGGATGAGGTTACGGCAAGGCCTTTCGCTTTCTGTTCTCTTACAATGAACATCATGGCTAGAGCTGCTGCACCTTGTGCAATATTAGACAAGGCAAGCATCGGCCACAGGAAAGTTCCACCTTCACTTCCGATGAGTTGAATATCCACCGCAAGGAAGGTGTGGTGCATCCCCGTAATAACAAGCAATGCGTACAAACCACCATAAATCAAACCGCCGAGTGCAGCAAAAGAATCGAAGATGCTGACAAGTCCCGAAGTAAGCGCATTACCAATCATGAATGTGATCGGACCTACCACAATAAACGCAAGGAATCCAGTAACTAACAAGGCAACAGGTGCTACTACTAACAATTTAATAGAATCATGTACTCGTTTGTCTAAAAACTTTTCGACCTTCGCTAAAATGTAAGCGGAGACAAGTACAGGTAACACTTGGCCCTGATACCCAATCTTCTCGACTTCAAATCCGAATAGATTCCATACCGGTACCGTGCCTTCCAGCTTGGCATCTGCATATTGATAAGCGCTCATCAGATCCGGATTCACGAGAATCAGACCTAAAACAATCCCTAACAGCGGATTCCCCCCGAATTGCCGCACGGCTGACCAACCGATCAAGACAGGCAGGAAAGTAAAGGCCGTACTTGCAATCAGGTTAATGATGGAAGCCACATCTGCCCACTCAGGATGCACCTCAATTAATGATTGACCTTCATAGAAAATGCCGGGTCCCGTAAGAATATTGTTAATTCCAAGCAGGAGACCCGCCATAACGATGGCCGGCAAGATCGGGATAAAGATATCGGAAAGCGTCTTTATGGCCCGCTGGAGTGGATTTTGTTTCTTGCTGGCAAGCGATTTCACATCATCCTTGGTTGCTCTGGCGCCCCCAATAATTTCAATCATCTCATTGTAGACTTGGTCGACCAGACCCGGTCCGATCACGACCTGAAATTGACCCTGTGAAGAGAAGTGTCCCTTCACCAGATCATTTTCATCAAGTGCTTTAGAATCTACTTTGCTTTCATCCGCAAGGGCAAATCTTAATCTGGTTACACAATGCGTAGCGGCTTCAATGTTGTCTTTTCCTCCGACTGCCTCAATGATCCGCTCCACATTTTTACGATCTAATTTCGCCATAGCCTCCCGCTCCTGACTTTATGAGATTTTATTGTATGGTTTTAATCAGCCACATATATGACCCGTAAGGTGAAAGCTTAACGATTGGAGTGAGTTCTGGTTCTTCCGCTGTATTACCTAAGAGAAGCTCTGCTAACCGATCTTCGGGGAGATTCTCAGTGAACTTCTTGGGAAGTTCAAACCGAACCTCTTCCTTGCTGAAATTTGAAATAACGACAAGTGTTTCTTCTGAATTTATTCTGGCATAGGCATAAACCTGGGGATGTCCTACATCAAGACGAACGTATCTTCCATCTGTAAATACCGGGATACTTTTACGAAACTCAATTAACTTTCGATAGTGGTGATAAATCGAATTATAATCTTCTACCTGTGCCTTTGCATTGATTAACGGATAACGTTCATCGATCTTGATCCAAGGTGTACCGGTAGTAAATCCACCCTGATCGCTATCATCCCATAGCATGGGCAACCGCGAATTATCTCTGGAGCGTACACTTACAATATGAGCAGCTTCTTCAGGTGTTTTTCCCCTTAGCTGAAGAATTTCGTACATATTTCGTGATTCAATATCACGGAACTCGGAAATATCATTCCATTTGGGATCCGGCATACCGATTTCTTCTCCTTGATAGACATAAGGCGTACCTTGCAATCCATGAAGCGTGGTTGCGAGCAGTTTGGCGCTTTCGTTCCGGTATTGGTCCTCGTTCGTAAACCGGGTAAGCGAGCGCGGTTGATCATGATTGTTCCAGAACAGCGCATTCCAGCCACCACCCTGCTGTATGCCGATCTGCCAATCGGAAAGCACTTTTTTCAGTTCCTCGAAATCATAAGGCTTAACTTCCCACTTTTGTCCGTTGGGGTAATCCACCTTTAGATGATGGAAGTTGAATGTCATGGAAAACTCATTTTCCTCCGGATTAGAGTAGCGAATGCAATGTTCTAGTGTAGTTGAAGACATTTCACCAACAGTTACTAAATTAAACGGTCTGAACACTTTTTCATTCAGTTCTTTAACATACTCATGCACACGAGGTCCATCGGTGTAAAATTTACGCCCATCCCCTGGTGGTACAGAGCCGTCATCATTTGGGAATGAGGGATCTTTGGAAATAAGGTTTATGACATCCATCCGGAACCCGCTTACACCCTTTTCAGCCCAAAACGTTAGCAAATCAACAACCGCTTGTCTAACCTTTTCATTTTCCCAGTTCAGATCCGCTTGTGTCTTATCATAAAGAGTCAAATAATACTGCTCTGTTCCTTCGTCAAACTGCCAAGCTGGGCCTCCGAATTTGGACTGCCAATTGTTAGGCGGCCCCCCATCCTCTGCAGGATCTTTCCAGATGTAATAATCCCGATATGGATTATCACGAGAAGACTTTGCTTCCTTGAACCAACGATGTTCGGTAGAGGAATGATTGACCACAATATCGATCATAAGATGCATACTTCTGTTCTTTAGTTCCTGAACGAGCTCATCAAAATCTTCCATCGTTCCGTAGGCAGGATCAATGTTGTAATAATCCGCAACATCGTAACCGTTATCATTTTGTGGAGAAACATACACCGGCTGAAGCCATACGATGTCGATACCCAATCCTTTTATATAATCAAGCTTCTCAGTAAGCCCGCGAATATCGCCTGTACCACGGCCAGTTGTATCGTTAAAGCTTTTCGGGTATACCTGATAAACCGTAGATGCTCTCCACCAATCTCGAGGCTGGTTTCCCTTAGTTAGCATGAAAATCCACCTTCCTTGTCATCTTGTATATACAGGTTGTTTATAGACAAATCATATACTTGTATATACAGGAAGTCAACCACCTAACAATTAATACCCACTTCTGTGGGTTATAGACCAATATTTTGAATAATCTTCGGATAAAAAAATACTGCCCTCGGCGCAAGTACGAATGGATCATACTTGCGCCGAGGGTAGTATTTAAAACATAAAAATAAGTTTCAAAACATTCAAAACATGAACAAAAGAATGTAGGCCATCCCGATCATTAGTGAAACAAGTGAAATGATATGTTCTTTCGATTCCCTGATGTACTTCCATTCTGCGAATGCATTAAAGCTAAATGCAATAATGAGAGTGAACAGCCAAAACCATCTCATAATATTCATATTTGAGAAGTCGAGGTTAAAGAGAACAACGAGAGAGATCAAAATAAGGATCCATGCTCCCCAAGAGTAGAACCTTTTTCCGCTCGTCTCTGAAATTTTGATTTTTTCCCCTTTAACGAACCATAGTTTTATCAAGAATCGAACGATAACCAGAATAATAAGTAATGATGAAATTGAAATACCCATAAGGATGCCTCCTCCATTAATGCATCTCCAACAATATGCATAAAACCCCAATTTATCCCTTCTTGTTCCCCGATGGATTATATCATATTTTATGGTAGCAGAATCTGGTGATAGAACCTGGATAAATTGAATGACTAAATGTGAGTCTCTTAAGTCCGTTTAAACGCGCAAAGAAAAAGCCGCATAGCTGCGGCTTTTTGGGTTTATTTTCGTATTCGTAATCTCAGACAATGGACAGTGACTTAAACGCATATCGTCAAAGATTTTAAAAGCGACTGATCGCTTAAAATACTTTTGTTGTCCAAGATTCACAATTCCAGATATCTGTTGCAATATCGCTGTAAAACTCAGGTTCGTGGGAAATCATCAGAATGCTGCCTTTATACGCTTTTAAGGCCCGTTTCAGCTCATCTTTCGCATCCACATCCAAATGGTTTGTCGGTTCGTCGAGCACGAGCAGATTTGTTTCGCTGTTAATGAGTTTGCACAAACGGACTTTGGCCTTTTCCCCGCCGCTCAATACAGCAATTTTGCTCTCAATATGTTTGGTTGTTAGTCCGCATTTGGCCAGCGCCGCGCGTACCTCAAACTGGCTTAATGAAGGGAAGCTTTCCCATATTTCCTCGATGCATGTGTTGTAGTTGCCTTCTTTCATTTCCTGCTCGAAGTAGCCGATCTCCAAGTTATAACCAAGCTCTACAGAGCCGGATAGTGCCGGAATTTCACCTAAAATGCTGCGCAGCAGTGTCGTTTTACCGATCCCGTTCGCACCAACAAGCGCAACCTTCTGTCCACGCTCCATCCGCAGATCAAGAGGTCTGGATAGTGGGCTGTCGTAGCCGATGACCAGATCTTTCGTTTCAAAGATATCCTTGCCGGCTGTTTTACCTTCCTTGAAGTTAAACTGCGGCTTCGGCTTTTCCTTGGAAAGCTCAATCACTTCCATCTTGTCGAGTTTCTTTTGTCTGGACATCGCCATATTTCGGGTAGCCACGCTGGCTTTGTTACGGGCAACAAAATCCTTCAACTCCGAGATTTCTTGCTGCTGCCGGTTATAAGCCGATTCAAGCTGTTGTTTCTTCATTTCGTAAACCTGCTGGAACTGATCGTAGTCACCTACATACCGACTCAGTTTTTGATTTTCCATATGGTAAATCAAATTGATTACGCTGTTCAGGAACGGTATATCGTGCGAGATCAGTATAAAAGCATTTTCATATTCTTGAAGGTAACGTTTAAGCCATTCAATATGCTGTTCATCCAAATAGTTGGTTGGCTCATCAAGAAGCAAAATATCAGGTTTTTCCAGCAACAGCTTGGCCAGCAATATTTTTGTCCGCTGACCGCCGCTAAGGTCGTTAACGTCACGGTCAAGTCCAATGTCAGTTATACCCAAACCGCGGGCTGTCTCCTGCACCTTGGCATCAATCATGTAAAAATCTTGGCTGGTGAGCGTATCTTGAATTGTTCCGACTTCTTCCAGCAGTTTTTCTAGCTCTTCCGGGGACACTTCCCCCATTTTGTTGTACATTTCATTCATTTCTTGCTCTAGGTCGAACAAGTATTGAAACGCACCCCGAAGTACATCTTGAATCGTCATCCCTTTGGTCAAAACAGCATGCTGATCAAGATAACCCACGCGTACACGCTTAGACCATTCAACCTTGCCTTCATCCGGCTGAAGCTTGCTCGTAATGATGTTCATAAAAGTAGATTTGCCTTCGCCGTTTGCGCCGATTAATCCGATGTGCTCACCTTTTAAAAGTCTGAACGAAACATCTTTAAAGATAGCGCGATCTCCAAAACCATGACTTAATCCTTCAACGTTTAATATGCTCATCTATACACCTTTTTCTAATATTATCGATCTATTATAAGCATGATGAAGTAAAAAGTTCAATAAGAAGCCAAAACGCTTTCTACTAAATCCCCATCAGCCTCAGGATAAGTTGCATTAATTCATCTCAATTTATGAACTGGTCAGCCTTAAAAAACCATAGAAAAACTAATTGCTTGTTTGGTGACTAGTGCTTGGACTTAATTTACCCTACATACAATTCGCCAAAAATTTCAGGTCTAAGTAAAGCTTGCGTTTACTTGCAAAAAAGCCACATGATCTCACGCGCAGCTTGCAAGCATTAATTGAATAGCTAACCAATCAAGGTTTCTTCTTTAATGGTTGTGCTATCTAAGAAGATTCTTTACTTAAGCTAAGAAGTAATTTTTCAAATTTGTTTGGGCTCATAATTTCATGAGTAATAAACTTACCATTGTATAACATGCAGAAGGTTGTCCATACGCTAGGAGCCTTCCTCGCTTCTTCCCTCGTGTTCAATCGATGGCTGGCAAAGTCCATTCCCTGTTCAGAGGCAACTTTCTCTAGGTCCTCTATAATCCCCACGGCAAAGGGGCATTGAGCCGTATAATATACGGTGATCCCGTTATTAACAGAGAATGCGTCTTTGACCGAGCATCCAAAGGTTGGCATGACGGCCTGATCATTCCACTTGAGGACAGCCAGTTCGAAATATGGGTCTGCTTGATCTACGATTGTAAAGCCCATATGCTCAAAATAGCGTTTGTCGCTCAGATAAGGAAGTTTCTTTTTGCTTACAAGATGGACGATTCCGTCCATTCCAAGAGCCATCGCATCTTCTTTGCATTTGTTTAGTAACTGTCTTCCATGCCCGCTATCTTTGTGTCGGCCTGAAACCCATAAACAATTGATATACATATAATTTGGCGCTTCAATAGGTACCCAGGCTTTTTCCGCTGGCAAATACTCGATAAAAACTTTGGCTCGATCGTCCAGTCTATAAAAAGTCAATCCGTCTTCCATACGCTCCCTTAGCCAATGTTTCTTTTCTCGAACGGCCTGTTCATATTGCTTCGCGCCCAAGGCGCAGCAGATATGTACCTGATCTAAATTGTCTCTTGTTATTTGGACATATCGCATTTGTTTACATCCTTTGCATAAGATTTTTATTAGAAATCAGACTCAAGCAGTCTCAATATCACTTTGATCAGAAAATTGCGCCTTATGGATCTACCAACATAACAATTCTTACCGATACGGCACAGTCTGTGGCGGCCCATTTCTCGGAGAGTTTCAACTGTGAGCTTAGTTCGAAGATTCATCTCCAATATTTTTTTGCAAATATTCCCGGTATTCCCACAGCGCTTCATCCAGCTGACCTTCGCCCTCCAACAGTACCATGACGGCATACGAAATCATGTCCAACCACTCTTCCATCTGCCCGACTTGCTCTTTGGAGATCAGCCTATTTCTTTGCAGCATACCGTCAGGGTAAATGGCCCAGGAACGGGCAAGCTGACAAATGCTCCAAAAACATGAAAAAATCACTCGGCTCACTTGTGGCTTCTCAAATTCCTCCGCCAGCACCTCGATAATCTGCATCAGCTCATGAAAATTACGTTCGTCCAGCTCCCCGCGAAAAGGTCTGAGCATTCCCAAAAATCCATGTTGCATCTTCTCATGCTCCAGATCTTCATGAACGAATGCGTGACATTTAAGCAAGAAAAGCGCCTCCACTTTATCCATCATATCATCTCCTATCACTTACACGGTGTGCGTTTACTCCTAAACTTTCTTCCCCGTTATGACAAAGCCTTCAAGCACCAGCTAGAAGTTATCTTCGGTATAGCCTGCTATGGTACTTAGATACGGTAACCTGAATATAAGTGCTTCCACAGCGTTCGCTCTCTGAGCTCTCTTGAACAAATTCTTATTTACCAGATTATAACATTCTATAAAAAAATCCACGCTATGCGTGGAATCATTTTAGTATACATATCTATGTTAAGAATGAGTTTCTGTTAAACAAGTTAAGCAAAGGCTGCCAATCTACCGGCGGCCTTCCGTGGATTATTTGTTTTGCGTTGACAATGAATCAATTATTTTACTGATGGCATCCACATTAAAATTCTTTTCTGCCATCTGATATAATTCGTAGGTGAATCCTTCATATTCCCAAATCACGATTCCGTTTGCAAAATATACCTTTTTCTTTCGCTGTGATCCATCCCCATTCTCCCCGACATCTGAACGGTTTACTCCCGAATCGGGTTGTTCTATATCGTACTGGGTAATTTCCATATTCCCCACCTAGAAGCGTCACTTGGGCGATCTCCAACTGCAACCCTCCCTTCATTGCGTCATAAACAAATTGCGCAATTTGTTCTTATGAGTCTTACAATAGTTAATACGAAAAACTTATTAAAGTATTAACAAATAAAAATCGTAGATAGTAGTTTTTGTAATGAAGAAAACAAAAAAACCGCAGTTTACGCGGTTCCTTAAGCCTATATTTTCTTGTTTTCACACTACAAAACCAAACAGGCCGGCCAAGGATAATCACCTTAGCCAGCCCTGTTTCATTTCTTTTCTTGTTCCCGAGTTTAATAATCTTTCGGATAAAAATATAGAGACAGCATGTTAGTCGGTACAATTTGCATATTCCTCAACAGAGGATTGCTCTCCTTGCCACAGCAGCCGCATCTCTTCACAAGACGCAAGCAATTCAGACAAGCTGCCTTCCGCTTCGATCCGGCCATCCTTCATGACGATAATATGATCTGCCTTCGCAAGAGCAGCCCTCCGGTGAGATACCGCAATACAAGTAACATCACGCTCCTTGAACAGTCCATCCCAAACCTGTTGCTCCGTCTCCACATCCAGCGCACTAGATAGATCGTCAAAGATGAACAGATCAGCACCCGTCATCAGCATACGTGCAGTCGCTGCACGTTGGATCTGTCCACCTGACAGCATGACGCCCCTTGGACCTACGAATGTTTCCAGCCCTTGTTCCAAGTTCTGAATGTCCTTTTCCATGACAGCCAGACGAATAGCACGTTCCAAGGATTCTTCACCACGCTCTTTCTTCCCTTGCACAATATTCTCTCGCAAAGTATCGCTGAACAAACGAGGAACCTGAGGCGTGTATGCAGCTCTAGGCGGCATTAGAAAGGTAGCAGGAACAACCTCCTCCCTATTCCAGCGAATTTTACCCTCTTGTTTGGAAAGCAGGCCAAATAGTGTCCGAACAAGTGTAGATTTACCGGCCCCGATACGTCCAGTGATAACTAGGAATTTTCCGCGTTCCAGACGGAAATTGATATCCGATATTCCGTTCTCAGAATTTGGATAATGATACGACAAGTTGCTTACTTCAACTTCTCTCAGCTTCTCCTTCGGATCTCTGTTGATCTTAGGCAGTTCAGGAGGATCCTCGTTAAGATAAGTCTCCCGTGCCTCAATGATTCGGTCTTCCTCGCCCGGGCGGAACAGTGTCCGTATCCGGTCAAAGGATACCCTCAACCGCTTGTGCTGAAATATCATGTAACCGAACAAGGAAATACTGTAGCCGATGTTTGCCATATAAGTCGTAAACAAAGCAAAATCCCCAACGGTAAAATGCCCAGCCTGCATCTCAGCAGCACACATCAGAAGGACCAAACCCGTACAGATGCTGAGTACATGTTGATTAAGTGATCTCATCCACTGTTTGAATAGATTATCCTTTAGCGCTGCCTGACGGCGATCTTCGTTCAGCTTCGTAAAACGCTCATGAACATGATCCTCAGCCTGCCCCAGCTTCAGGGCTTGAACCGCCCCAAAGGTTTCTGCAATAAAGCTAGTAATTCGTCCGGTAGCTTCACGGTTCTTCTGTCCATATCGACGAGCTCGGTTACCAGATAAATTGTTAAGCAGCGTCACAACCACAAACGGCAAAACAGCGACCAACATAATTTTCCAATTAATGCTCGCCATAATGACAACTGAAACCACCGTAAATACAAGCTTCCCCCAGAAATCTACCCAGGATTCCACATACTCGACAACCTCATCCACGTCATCACGGAAACGACTCATCGCCTCCCCAGGTGATGCTGGCAGATTCCGTCCTGGCCAGCGCATAATGCCTGCCAGCATATTCGTACGCAAAATGGCCTGAATGTGATAGATATACGTTACCCATTGGTAGAATGCTGCAAAAAATGTCCCCACTCTTGCGACCCTCACAACGGCAATGAAGATCAGCGGTACAGCCAGCCACACATAATCGGTAGAATTGGACGTGGCACGATCAAAGAACCACTGCATACCAATCCCAATCAACAACGGCAAGGAGTGAAATATACACCATAACAAGCCGTTAATTAAAAACAATGAAGGCTTAAATCGAAATAGGCGCCCTATAAAACCAGTGATCGTCATGCCAGTTCCTCCTCTCTGCCTGTAATCAGCAGCCTGGCATAATGCGAATCTGGATCTTGCGCCAGTGCTTTCCGTGCTCCGAATTCCAATATTCGGCCATCACCCAACACCATAATTTTATCCACCCGCTCCAACGTTGCCAGGCGATGGGCAATAATGATCCCTGTACATTGACTCATCAGCTGATCCACTGCCACCTGCAGCATCGTTTCCGTTGCAGCATCAAGTCGTGAAGAAGGCTCATCCAGAATGACCAAACTCGGCTGTGTCAAAAATACCCTGGTCAATGCAAACAGTTGCGCTTCCCCTGCAGACAGGGAGGACCCGCCTGTCGTCAGATGGGTATCCAATCCTTCTGGCTGCGCATCGATCCACTGACGCAGTTCCAGCCGCTCCGTTGTTTCCAGAATAAATTCATCGGATACACTGTTATTAAACAAAGTCAGATTATCACGCAGTGAGCCATCGAACAGCTGCACATCCTGCGTAACCATGCCGACCCGACGATAAAGCGCTGGAAGCTTTAGTTTCGTAATATCTGTACCACCGACGCGGATCACCCCATTGTCGATATTGTACAGACGAAGCAAGACACGGCTGAGACTCGACTTCCCACTGCCGGTACGACCGATAATGCCAAGACGCTCCCCTGGCTTAACTGTAAAGTTAATGTCTTTTAACACTGGCTTATCTTCGTTGTAACTGAAGTTGACTCCTTCAAATTCCAGACCCAGCGGTCCCTCATAAAGATGATCCTGCTCCCCGTCCATGATCTCGCTGCTATTCGAGAGCAATTCTCTGGAACGAAGCATGCCGGATTTCGCTTTTTGAAACTCTTGCACCTGATCGCCCAGCCTCTCAATCGGGTCGTTCAACATCTGTGTATATTGATAAATGAGGAACAGTGTTCCCAGGCTAATCTCACCGATCAAATAGTAACGAACCCCTAGTAATAGTACAGCGGTAACCGCAAGAGCAAACAGGATGACGGTGGTGTTCCACGGAATGACACGGAGCATCCAAGCTTTTCTTCCTTTCAAAAACACGGCGCGCATCATCCGATGAAACCGATTCATCACATAAGGCACATTACCGTTGGCCTGCACATCCTCAATCCCTGCAATGCGTTCTTCAATTAATCCGAACAGGGAAGCACTGGCTTCACGTTCGTTTTTCGATGAATTGACGCCCAGATTACGGATGAACACCATGAACATAATCGACACTAGCGTAAAGACTGTCATCACGATAGCGATCGGCAAATTCACGGTAAACATAAACCCTAAAATCCCGGCCAACAGCACAAAGCTTCCGATGACCTGCACGATAAACATCGCGAAAAAGTTTGAAATGCTCGTCACATCACCATCAATCCGTTCAATCATCTCACCTGGCGTTTTTACGTTGTGAAACCTCATATCCAGCCGCAAGCAGTGCTTCAAGAGATCCCCGCGAAGCCGGTTCGTTGCCCGCCACGAAATATCGTTACCAAGATAACTGACAGCTACCGTAATCAACTGGTTTAATACAGCAACAACAAGGAATAACCCCGCAAGCTGAATCAGACTGGCTAATATTCCGCCACCTGCTGCCGTATCAATAAAGCGTTTGACAATCTGTGGATTCAGAAGCTGCAAGCCTGTCGAGGTTAACAGCAAGATGAGCAAAATCATCAGCCGCCCTTTGACCGGGCTCAAATACCGTAGCAGCCATGACATTGATGTTTTCTCTTTTTTGGGCACTGTGCCCACCCCCATATGCATACAAGTGTGTATAGATCAATACCACCCAAGACCTTATGTCAGAAGTCAGTAAATCATGACCAGTCTAGATGAAAGGCCTGGGCATTCCGATGTTTCAGTCGGAAAGTCGCTACGAAGTATCGTATAACGCAACATTACAACAAGGGACAAATTCTAACTTCTCGTAAAAACAATTCATGATTTCCAAATGATTCCTTTTCATTCTTCGAACTTCTCCTTCCTATGTGAAGAGACTATTGGAGACGCAAAAAAGCCATAGATGAACAAATGTCCATCTACAGCTTATAACAACAAGAGAACAGCATAAGTAAATACACTTTTGCAGATTCCTTGTATGCATTGCAATAATGATGAAAGTTCATAACAGGGAGTGCACAAACGTAGGCAACACAAACAACCTTAACTAGGCGCTTGTCAAAATCACCTTAATCGTTCATACCTTATTCAGTTATCGATTAATCGATAGTTCCTGTCATAAACATTTTCATCGTTACCAACCCATTCACATAATTTGTTCTCATTGTATCCGTTTACAATATAAACGTCAAGATATTATTTACTATAAATACATCTATATCCATTTATGTGTCGTACATTTAGAAATAAAAAGAGTCCCGAATTTTTTCGAGACCCTATTCAACATCATAGCAAATATTAAATTATAAGTCTACTTTTTTTTGCCGGATTGTGTAAGAATATGATTTGTTAAAGGAAAAGAGGAGGCAATATATATGATTCCGGCAAAAATATCAGCTTATTGTTCGAAGATGCCCTTGTTGAATGAGGTTACTGAATGGTCACCCTTGAGGAAATGGGCTCTTTCCGAAGTTTACAGAGTACAGTTGTTACAGGGTGAAACCCGCATTATTAAATGGAGCGGAAATGAGATGGCTAGGGAAGCTACAATTTATGAAGAGTTGGTTCATCCATTGGAGTTAAAGGCACCGCAGATCTTTGAGATCATTCACATGAAGGACAGCGCAGTTATCATCATGGAGGATGCCGGAAAAAGAGATTTGGAACAGCAGATAGAGCCTGAGTATTTTCTTGAAGCTGCGAGGGAATTAGCAAGACTTAGAGTGAAAGCAACAGTCAACCTTGAAAGGTTGCTCTCAAGAAAGACCATCGAAAAATATTCAGTCTCAAAAGATGACTTTCTTCAGATGTTGGACGATCTTCTGAAATCGGATAAATTAGCAGGGAACAGATTATTACTAGACGTTAAGGGAGTATTACCACAACAATTAGAGATGTTATATCATAAGGTCCCTACTTCGCTAATACATGCTGATTATCATGCAAAGAACCTTCTGATTCAAGACAATGGAATTATGCCAATTGATTGGTCCCATGCTTATTTAAGTCCTCATCTTGGTGACTTGTATTGCTTAATTAAGGAGGCGCATCACTGTAGCAATCTATCAAGAGAAGATTTATTATCAGCATTTCTAGAGGTAACTGATATAAATATCGATCATCTGAACTGGCAAGTGCATATCGGCGGTTTATGTTGGCTAATAAAAACTTTGCGATGGCTTGTTTATGGCGGCACAGAGACAATCCCAGGATCTGAAGCCTGGATACCCGATCTAATGAAAGATTTAGAGAATATATATCAGCAATTCTAATATTATCCCCTTTAAGTAGACAGTAAAATTACTGTTGATCTTGGAGGGGATTTTTTATGGCTGGGATACTGCAAACTTACATCCTTACCACAAAAAGAACCGCGATATTCGCGGTTCCTGATGTATATATGTTGTCCTTCAATAAGCCTGAGGTTCCAAATTCAGTAGTTTTTTTGGCCCTCTGCCCACTTAACGTTTGGAGCAACCGATATTAACATACTCTCCACTTCTCCCGTTATCTGTCAGGACATCATTAATTTTGCTTCCGAGAAGCAGCAGCTTTTGGACAGATTGTCAGCTGGAGTATAAAGAACAATAGGTATGCGCAAAGTTTCCCGCAAGTAAATCCTCTTTACGAATATAAAATTGTAATTCTCCGGCATCCCACCAACAGAAGCCTACCTCATCATCCGAATCGATGGCCAGCAGCAGCAGTGTATCCCGAATCTCCTGCTCAGCCCGTTCCGAGCTGCCGCCAAAATGAGCGGTAATTTGCTGCATTGCTGCTTCGGGAGAGTAGGTGTATTCCTTCCCTGTTAGCATCATTAAAGCGGCCTCATATTCACAATCTCCGTGCTGGGTGGCGGGATAGCCGAAGATTACAGCCAGATCGTCACTATCCGAACCGCTCAACTGGAAGCACAGCTCTTCATAAGCTTCGAAATCATGCTCATCGTCTTCTACCTGTTCATCATCCACATATGCATAGTTGGGAGGTTCAAGTGACGCCCTTGCTTCAACGTGATAACCAGTATATTCCTCTTCGAGCGTAGTCAATTCTGGAGAAGGGCGCCGACGAGCGTCAACAATTTGATCTTCTTGCAAAAACAGAACCCGATGCTCAATGTTATAGGCAGGCTCATCGACACCTATAAAGAAATACAGCATGCCGCTAACCGGAAGCAATGAAGAATCATCATACTGGGCCAAATCCCCCAACTGTAGCTGAGCCAAAAAAGTCATCGGCTTCCCCTCGGAATCCTGCGGCCATTCAACCTGCGGGGGAAGATCCGGATCTCCACCAATTCGGGAGGTACAGGCTTTACCGTAGTCATCCAGTCCCCGTTTGGATAATCGAATCCCTTGTCGTGTATGTTCCATTAAATATTCCAGAGCATGACCAAATTGGTGCTCATGGATAATATTCTGTATCTTTTTCTTATTTTCCTCGGTTAACTCCATGTTCTTTAAACTCCTCCTATGGCTTCATATACTAAAAACATTGACAGAACCACTTCGATAAAATGCCAAAATCATATCTATAATTGCCTTTCTATGACTACATCTTTTCTCCGATTGCTGTGTGCCCAAATTACAACTGGGATAAGCAGCAGAGAACTGAAACCTCCCACAAGAGATAGGATCGTAAAGTTAGAATGTGCAACGACCATACCAGACAAAGCTCCTCCAGATGCCCCTGCCAATGCAACCAGAACATCAACCGTTCCTTGTGTTTTTGCACGAATGTCTGGCGGCGTTGCATCAATGATCTGCGCTGTACCGCTAATTAAACCAAAGTTCCATCCGAGTCCCAGTAGTGCTAGAGCGACGATAAGCAATACCATTGAATCGGGCGGTGCCCATGCGGCAAAAATCCCTGCTAAGAGAAGCGTAATTCCTGAAGCGTATGACATAATCGTTCGTCCGAGCTTGTCTACAAGGATACCGGTCACAAGGGAAGGGAGATACATAGCAGCGATATGAATGCCAATTACCAACCCTACCTCTCGTAAACCATGTCCGTGATCTTTCATGTGGACGGGTGTCATCGTCATGATTGCGATCATGACGATTTGAGTTAACACCATGACGGTTGCCCCGACAATGATTCCCCTGTTGTTGAAAGCCGCTGTCTTGATATTTGTTTCTGGAACGTTGTCCTGGCTTGCTTTTTGTGCTTCAGTTATGGCTTTAGAAACGACAAATGGATCCGGGCGGAGCAAAGCCAAAAGCACCAGACCAGCTAAAATGTAAGCTGCTGCCGCTAGAATGAACGGACCCGCCAATGTAGGAATACCAAGAGACATAGCGAAGCGACCCATTACATCTACTAAATTTGGACCCGCAACGGCACCAAAAGTAGTGGATACCATCGCAATGCTGATTGCTCTTGCCCGTTGTGTGGATTTAGCCAAGTCGGTACCGGCATAGCGTGCTTGTAAGTTTGTAGCCGTACCAGCACCATAGATCAGCAGTGAAGCAAACAACAGCGGAAGACTGTTAGCGACTGCCGAAATTACGACTCCGATTGCACCTATGCCGCCAGCGAAAAAGCCTGTTGATAGTCCTGCTCGACGGCCAAAACGTTGAGAAAGTCGTCCTACTAGAAGCGCAGCCACGGCAGAACCTAGCGTTATAAGAGCAGCAGGAATCCCCGCATAGCTGTTCGTACCCAACATATCCTGAGCAAGGAGCGCGCCGACGGTTACGCCTGCTGCAAGTCCAGCTCCGCCAAAGATTTGAGAAAGTGCAACGATAATCAAAGTCTTTTGATAAAGCTGGTGCTGTTTTTCAGGCGAATCAATATATTTTTGTAGCAAATCTTTTCGACTTTTTAATTTCACTTCAACAGTAGTGATATCCGACAAATGTTAAAACCACCTTCTTTTACAGATTGATTGAGTCATAAACTTCAGGCATGATTTGGCCGAGTTGGTGATAGGTGTTGCACACATATCCACCTGCCAACAGTCTATAGTCTTTCTTCGTCATCGCTATACTCATATAGTTTTACAAAATCAAAATTGGATGAGCTTAGTAAATCTTTAAGATATTTTTCTTGTTCTTCGATAGGTACATGATATGGTGGTGCTACATCTTTCAGATTAGCAAACAATACCCACCCTACGTCTTCATTGGGAAACTTACATTTCCCTTCTAAATCTGTATTTGGGTATATTTCTACATATACTTGCTTTTCTTTATTTAAATTCCAATAATAATATTTATAAATATATGGAAGTCTCGCATTCAACATACCTTTATTATTGCTTTTTGAGAAGGTTCTATTAAGTGGTTCCAAAAATTTATAAAGAGCACTCATTAATGACTTTTCATCCTTACTTGTGCATAAAAAACCGTACTCGATCATTTTATTCATCATAAATCCCCCACAAGAAATGATTAATGCATTTAATAATCCGTAATTTTATTTTTAACGCTTAGGTTAGGTCCTGCCATTCTTTTAACATTCGATTCAGGTATTTCGTATAACGTCTCTAGTATTCATGAAATGCCCCAGCCTTAGATAGCTCTTATCTTAGGCTGGGGCATTTGTTGCCTGAGATTCTTCCATGATTATACATCTGGCAATCAAGGAGCGATAACCCTGAAACGTTAATACAGTGTTATCTAATGGAACGGCCCCACTTCTTCGAGTAGAGACCGAACATCGACCTACATGACTTTATCTAATAACAAATACAACTCAACAAACATTTCCCGTTAATGCAACGAGAACAAATCATTTTCTTGCTAAATACAAATCGATAGTATCATAAACATATAACACATCACCAAATCGTAAAATCGCTTCTCTAATCTCGTTTTCAAATAATACTCTTGTACTTGATGGCATTGTTCTATGGTCTGAATATGTATTTAATAAGGCAATATAGTCAGTCGAAGTAAATCTTCTTGTTAAATGATATAACTTGAACACAATTTCTCTAAATCCATATGCCTGAATTGTTTTCTTTCGATAATTATATCTTTCAGTATCATGCTCCACAATTTTGGTACTGGAAGGTCTATATTTTTGATATATGCTTTGAATATTCTGATGTAACTCATCATTTTCTCGTGATACAAATGGACGGTTCCAAAATAATGCTAGTGTTCCATCGGTTTTTAATAATTTTGAGACTTTAGAATAGCCTGTTTCTTCTGGAATCCAATGAAATGCAGTAGCTGAATAAATTAAATCAATACTGTCATCTGGACATTCAAATTCTTCAAATGCAGTATTGCATACTGTAAAGTTTTTATATTCTAGAAACTTCAATTTTGAATATTCTGCAAGATCTTTTCCTAATTCAATTGCCGTTAATTCACAGCCTGTTTCCAAAAAAGATCTTGTTGCCTGACCTGTTCCCATACCAATTTCAATTGCTTTTTTGCCTTGCTCAATTTGAGAATACTCTATAATATCTTTGAATAATTTATCACAATATGTCGGTCTCCATTTTTCGTAATTCTTCACATCCTCATTAAATGTTAATCGTTTATCCAAAATAATCATCGTCCTTCCGAAATTCATTATCACGCTATACAGCCTGTTAGTTTATAGTATCAATATGTTTTTCACATCGAGCAACAGGACGTTTCGACTGAATAACATACAAATCTCTGGGGGACGATCTTTCAGATAAAGCTCGATGCGTGATTGCGGGTGTTAACTGATGTTTCTACCTTCCTCGAGCAACCCACATAATTCTTCTGGCAATCCACTTTGATACATTTCCATGCAATCAGCATGACTTTCTAAAGTTTTTATTATATCTGGATGTGGAACGGTTTTTCATTCTGTAAGAATCTTTCTGTATTCAACACCATGAATATGCATAAGCATTTTTCGTTTTTCTAATACTTCAAAAAAGTTCAACATATCACCAAATGGATTTTCGAAATATTCAATCAAGTGTTTAAGATTCTCAGTTGATTTCAAGAAATCATAAAAAAAATAAGGGTCAACGTTTCCAATATCGTCTATACTCCCGAGAGAAACTTCTAATTTTTGTCCAGTTTCTAAATTCTCAAACATGCAATGCTCTCCATGAACATCAAAGTACCAATTACCAGTTAAATGTTCTTCACCGTTTAGTAAATCCGCATTTGAAAGTAAGTAGTAACTTCCTTTTATGATCTCTGATTTTTCAGGCTGGTTAGTTTCCGATATTAATTTGTCAATGAGTTCTCGCGCAATTACTTTATAAGTGTCCATTGCTGCCAATAATTCATCCATCGTTTCTTTTGTTAGCGAGTTCATACATTACCGCCTTCAATACTATTAATATTTTTTAGATAAAGTTTTTTTAAAACCCTTCTTACCAACTCACCCTGCGGATACGCCTCTTTTCCCCATTTTGTAGAACGTTCTGGTGTTCAGGACGTCCGACATATGTCAGATATATCCGGCTGATCCGCTCCCTTGCCAAAAACTCTGCCAATCCCAAGGCGTAAAGCCTACAGCATGAACTTAGTGTTATGTTTGGTCCGCGCCTTTTACATCGCTTTTCAAATCGGCTTTTTATGACTTTAGGAATTACACATAACGTTTCGCATTCCTGACGTCCAATCGGCTTAAGGACGTAGGTCCGGGTGGTTTCGCCACTTAGCCGGTTGGATGTGTCGCTTGATTCACTTCTCTGAAATGCCTCTTGCGACCGAGGAGTCAACGCGACTATGCAGGAATGTTATGTTATAAGATCTCCCCCGACATCAAAACATTCCTTACGAATAATTTCTATTAACCTTTATTATGTCAATTTCTTTATTAGATAGAGTGCAACATCATCATCTATTATTACTGTATCTCCACGATCAATATATCGGTGACTATTATAGATTCCCTTACCATCTGGAATATACCCACGCTTTGCATACAAAATTTGTGCATTTCCATAATCCGAAAATAATCCAACTCCAATGCCCGCAATCTCAGATCGTTCTTTAATAATATTTTCCGCCTTATCCATCAATTTAGAGCCAACACCTTGACAGCGATATTTGATTAAAACATTAAAATCATTTATCTCTGGGATTCCCTTATCTTTAAAGGATGGATAGTATGAATTCCATAATATATTTACATAACCTGCGAAAGTATTATCTACTTCAGCAATTATTGAGACTCTATCGCCGTTTTTTTGTTCCTCAAGATAGTTAAGATACAAATCAACGGGCTTATTCCATCCTTGTTCTTTAAATGATGCTGAAATAGCTACCGGATCATGCTCATTCAATTCTCTAATATGGATATTCATATACTTTCCCACTTTCATAGGTTATTTACGAATCTTTTGTTTTGTGGGGGATTTCCTATAACGTTTCCGCATCTACGACGCGCCCCGGCCTTAGATAGCTCTTATCTTAGGCCGGGGCGTATGTTATCTGATTCTTCTTCTATGCTTTATCACCTGACAACCAAGGGGCGAATGCCCCGCAGCGTAGAAGCAATGTTATAGGATGTCGGCGCCTCCTTCGAAATAACCAATACTTAACTATAGTATCCGTTAGTTTTAATCAAGTGTTCGAAATTGAAATTAGGAAAGTCGCTTATACTATATGTACTTTATTCCACTATTGTAAAGCTTTCTTCACCCTCTCTAATAGGCAGATCAATTATAGTCATTTTCTTTACAGACGCCCGTTTCAATGACCGCATGCAATGGACCAGAAAATCAATATGCGACTCTTCCCCTTGTAATTCTGCTTCCACACTTCCATCTTTTAAATTTCTCACCCATCCAGTTAATTTCATTCTTCGAGCAATACAATATATTTCCAAGCGGAATCCTACCTTTTGCACCCTTCCAGAAAAAGCTACGTTTTTTCTGACTATAATGCTTGGTGTAAATTTTGGAAACTTAACACGATTTGCATGCCAAATTACATATTCATTTCTTAATTTCTTAAAAACGCTCATCATTCCATAGACTCCTTTTTATTACTATTTTTGCCTTTTATATTATTGAAACATATCACCTTCAATTAACGACTCGTTAGTTAATTCAACAATTAATTTAAATAGGTTTTGATTTTTTTAATTATTTGCGTTGATTTCCTATAACGTTCCCGTATTCACGAACCCTCACCGACTTAAGGACCAAAGGCCCGGCCGCGACGCGGTTAGTCGGTGCAGGGTTGTCCGCCTGATATAACATCCTCGAAATTCCGCGCGCGGACCTAGCAGCCACCAGGCTGCGATGCGTGAATATGATGTTATCGGAGGTACTTGCCTTCTTTGTAATTCTTACACTGAATAACCTTCTATATTTCTAATTCATTCGATTAATAATAGGATGGTCTTCGTTTAATTGCAATAAATCCCATAGGTTCCCATAAAGATCTTTAAATACTGCAACTATCCCATATGACTGTTCTTTAGGTTCTCTTACAAATTCTATTCCATTAGAAATCATATCGTTATAATCTCTCCAGAAATCATCAGTGTTTAGAAACAAGAAAACTCTCCCGCCGGATTGATTACCTATAAATACTTCTTGATCTGGTTTCGATGCTCTTGCCAGTAAAATTGTTGTACCTACTGAGCCCGGCGGAGCAACTACCACCCATCGTTTATCTTGTTCTGGCTGATAAGTATCCTCTACTAATGTAAAATGAAGTTTCTTTGTATAAAAATCTATGGCCTCATCATAATCCTTAACAACAAGAGCGATATGGACTATTGATTGAATCATTCTCGTTTCTCCTCCGATTCTTTTATATTATTTACAATTATTTCCTATAACTGTATGTTTACGAACTTCGCTAATAACTCCATATTATGTGTATTGCTGGACTTCGTAAATACCCAAGTTCATGTCATAGTTTTAAACCGAAATAAAATATAAAAAGAGCCGATTACAGCTATCGACTCTTCATTTTGCTTACCAATTCATTTATTCATTTATAATTATCCCATTTCATGAGATTTTACGACTAGCAAGCAGCAAAAGAAATGAGATTACAATAATAGCGGCTGTCCAAGCCCAAGCTAGCGGAGTGTTGCCAGAATCTACCGCAACATAGATAGCCGTTGGAATCGTTTGTGTTTTGCCTGGAATGTTTCCCGCAATCATTAATGTAGCTCCGAATTCACCTAGACCGCGTGCAAAGCCCAAAATATAAGCAGTGATCAGCGATCGAAACGTTAACGGTAGTGTTATGTACCTGAATACCCCCCATTCGTTCGCGCCGGTCGAGCGGGCTGCATCCTCCAAGTTCCGATCTACAGAAGCAAATCCAACTTTCATGGTCTGATAAACAAGAGGAAAAGAAACAACGATAGAGGCAACAACGGCAGCCCACCAAGTAAATACAATAGGTGCGTTAAAAAACCATTCTATCCACTTTCCAATCCAACTTCTCCGTCCTAACATAACAAGTAATAAAAAGCCAACTACTGTTGGGGGGAGCACCAACGGCAGCATAAATATCGTTTCAAGAATAATCTTGCCTTTGAATGAGCGGCGGGATAACCACCATGCGATTGCTACTCCAATGATGATAACGACTATGCTTGATAACAAAGCTACTTGTAATGAAAGCTGAATAGGCGACCAAAAATCATGTGAATTGAATGAAGCCACGATTAGTTAGGAACCTTAAAGCCATATTTAGTAAATACATCAAGTGCTTCTTGCGATTGCAAATATGTGTAAAAATTTTCGGCTTCCTTATTATTTTTCGTAGCTTTGATTATACCAATCGGATATTGGATAGTGTCATACGTATTTGGGTCAACCGCAAAAGCAATCCTAACTTTATCAGATGTTAGCGCATCTGTCTTATATACAAAGCCCGCATCCGCATTGCCGGTCTCTACATATTGAAGTACTTGTCTAACGTCTTTTGCCTGTACGGATTTAGCTTGCAAACCGTCCCATAGCTTCGCGTTCGTGAGCGCTTCCTTGGCATAGTTGCCAGCAGGCACGCTTTCCGGTATGCCAATCGCAACGTTTTTCACTTCCGGCTTAGTTAGATCTGCTATATTTTCAATCGGCGTTTTTCCGTCTACAGGAACAACAACAACAAGCTCATTATTCAACAAATTAACTTGTTGATTCGTTTCAATCAATTGTTTTTCAACAAGGGCTGTCATGTTCTTAACGGAAGCGGACAGGAACAAATCAGCCGGTGCTCCTTGCTCAATTTGCTGTTGCAGCGCACCGGATGCGCCGAAATTGAAGTTCAGTTTAATGTTTTGATTTTTAGATTCATAAGTCTTCTGAATTTCCATCAAAGCATCCGTCATGCTTGCTGCAGCCGAAATAGTTAGTTCAACCGTTTCGACGGGTTGCTCACTAGAAGCTGGTGTACTTTCTGTTGGAATAGCAGTACTCGTATTGGTATCGGAATTTGTCTTTTGTGCAGCACCACAACCGGTAAATACCAACATCATAACGAAAACGAATGATAATAACGTAAAACCTTTAACAAATTTGAACATAATCCCCCTCCTTAGTTATCATCAATTATAACTAATTATATCTAAATAGAATTATAACTATTTCATTTCTATTGTAAATGATGTTAGCAAAATGAATACAACCGAATATGGTACAATGAAAATAATAGTTATAAATAGCATAATAAATAAGGAGGAGCATAATGTTCATCGATGTTTCGTATACGACCGAAGAAATTGCCAAGTTGCTGAAAATTTCCAAACTGACCGTATATGATCTTATTAAAAAAGGTGAATTGCCCTCATACCGTGTAGGCAAACAAATGCGAGTGGATCATGCGGACCTCGAAGCGTTTAAGCAAAAACATAAAGGACTACAAATAAATGATCGTCCAACGAATACAGATCGTACAAAGAGTTCAAATATGCAAACTTCCATTGCTGGGCTCCGCCCTGTAGTTATAACAGGCCAGGATCCCAGTCTCGATATTTTAACAAAACATTTGGAAAAAAATACGGTTGGAATACGACCGCTACGCGCATATGTCGGAAGTCTTGATAGCCTCATCTCGATGTATCGCGGTGAATCCGATATTGTCAGCACGCATCTCTTCGATGGCGATTCAGGTGAATACAACCTACCTTATATTAAAAAGTTACTCATTGGATCCTCCTACACCGTCGTCAATTTACTCTCCAGAAATGCAGGATTGTACGTTCAGAAGGGTAACCCACTACAACTAAAGGAATGGTCTGATCTAGGGAATCAAGCCTTGCGAATTGCAAATCGTGAGAAAGGTTCCGGAGCTCGTGTATTGTTAGATGAGCAACTTCGTCTACATGGCATAAAGTCCAAACAGCTTATCGGTTACGAGCAAGAACATACCAATCATCTTGGCGTAGCCTCTAAAGTGTCATTAGGTGAAGCAGATGTTGGCGTAGGCATAGAAAAAGCGGCGGTTATTGTAGGTAATATCGATTTTATACCATTGATTCAGGAACGTTATGATCTTGTCATGATGAATACACCAGACAATCAAGCATGGATCCATTCGTTGCTCGGTATTCTCAGATCAAAGGATTTTAAGAAAGAGCTTCAATCCATTTCAGGCTATGACTTATCACGTACTGGCGAAATATTGTTAGAAACGTAGAATTGTCGTTGAGCAGCATCCACACTTTACCCGCCAATTTGCGACATTCGGCGCGACGTCGGCGTATGAGTAGTCTGCTCATCGGCCAATTGTTTGAACATCTCATGGCTTTCCGGCTTCGTACCCAGCGCGCGCAGGAAGAGTTGGCGCACCGCCTCATCATCCCCAATCACATTACGAACTTGGTACTCCTCTGTCCATGCCAGGCATGGCTTAATATAGCCATCAGCCGTCAGGCGTAGTCGGTTGCAAGTACTGCAGAAATGCTGGCTCACTGGATGGATTAGCCCAAAGCTGCCCATCGCCTCTTCCAGCTTGTAATTACCTGCTGGACCGCTGCTTTGCAAAGAAGGTGCTGTGGAGTATGCCCACTGTCTCTCTTCGCATTCGTCGAACACGCGTTGCAAAGGAACATATAGATTTTTCCATTGCGAATCATTATGCCCGATGGGCATATATTCGATAAATCTAACGTTTATCGGACGTTCCTTCGTAAGCATCAGAAAGTCAGCAATTTCATCATCATTAATCCCATTCATTAGTACAATGTTCAGCTTTACTGGAGACAGTCCTACCTTAAGGCAGGTATCGATGCTGTCAAGCACCTTGTTTACATTACCACCCCGTGTAATCATTTTGAACCGCTCCGGCTTTAAAGAATCGAGACTAATATTAACACGGGTAAGTCCTGCCTGCTTTAACCGTTCTGCCTTTGGTGCTAGAAAGATGCCGTTTGTCGTCAGCGAGATATCTTCGATCCCCGGAATTCCTGACAGCATGGAGACAAGCACATCCAGTTCCTTACGCACAAGTGGCTCACCGCCTGTCAATCGCAGTTTGCGTACCCCCATGCCAGCCAGTACTCGTACCACTTCTGCAATCTCCTCATAGCCCAGGATGTTTGCTGACGGTTCAAATTCAATTCCCTCTTCCGGCATACAATAAATGCAGCGCAGATTGCATCGATCTGTAACCGAGATACGCAAGTAATCATGTTGTCGCCCAAATTTATCTACTAGTGTAGATGCACTCATGCTCTCACCGCCCCTTTCTAACTTCATCCAATATCAACAACGTCCTCAGTGCTTCACAAAATATTCCCTTCCATTATCTGCACAACGGTCTGCCTTCCGGATAGGCTTGCTTGTTGCATTGATCTCCAATCCATTCGGATCCGTCTTCCCAATGTTCCTTCTTCCAGATCGGAACAATCTGCTTAATCCGTTCGATAATGTATTCATTCGCTTCATAGGCAGCTTTCCGATGTGGTGAAGATACGGCAATCACAACAGCAATGTCCGAAATCTCCAGCCGACCGACGCGATGCGTCACTGCGGTCTCTGTGTCCGACCACCGCTCCCGGACCTCCTGTCCGATTCGTTCCAGCTCGGCAACCGCCATTGAAGGATAAGCCTCATACTCCAGGTAGAGCGTCCGCTTGCCTTGTGTTAACTCCCGTACAGTACCGAGAAACAATGTAATCGCTCCTGCCTCTCGGCGCTTGACTTGGTTAGACACCTCTTCCGGCACGATGGGCTGATCGGTAATGCGGTATCGATCCCGGTTCATACGTCATTCCCCTCTCCCGTCTCTTGTGCGGAAATATCTGCTCTGACGTAATCTCCGCTTTTTCCACCACTCTTCTTTACCAGATACGTCGGACCTAATACCATATCCTTGTCCACAGCCTTGCACATATCGTAGATCGTTAAGCCGGTCACTTGCGCTGAGGTGAGTGCCTCCATCTCCACGCCTGTCACACCTGTCGTCTTGACGATGACGCGGAACATCAACACCTCTTCATTTTCCTCTTCAAAAGTAATGTCGATTCCATTCAGCGGCAGCGGATGGCACATCGGGATAAGGTCTGCTGTTTTCTTAGCAGCCATAATACCGGCAACTTGTGCGACCGCCAACACATCACCCTTGCCGATGGTGCCCGCACTTATTTTGCGCATCGTCTCCGCTTTCATCTTGATGCGACTCTCGACGACCGCAATTCTGGTTGTTTCGACCTTATCGCTCACATCTACCATATGCGCCCTGCCCTGTCCATTGAAATGCGTTAATCTCTCTTCGCCCATTGCCTGGCCCCCTCTCCTACTAATCAGTTTCACCATAACTTCAACACGAATCTCACACCGTCTATTAGCCTCCGCTTACCGGTGGAAGCAGCGCTACTGTGTCCGCAACCTGAATCTGATAGTTTCTGTCCGCGAGAGACTCATTCACCGCAACCATTACATGGTTGAGCGATAGTACTGGATATAATTCTTTCAACCGATGCATCAATTCTTCAACAGTTAGCGGTTCTAAATCCAATGTCAAATCGGAAGCACCCATCTGCTCACTCAAATGCGCGAACAATAAAATTTTCATTTGACGACCTTCCCTTCCTACTTCATCCCAAATATCGATGATAGAGCTTCTTAGCCGTTACCGAATCTGCCGTTCCATGGACTAAGGCGCGCCCATCTGCAAATATAACGATGCGATGTTCACCATCTTCTACTTGAACAAGGTATGAATTCGACGTAACCCGATTCCCGCTTCGCCGCATTGATCGAGCTAATTCATCCAAATCTACATTAGAATGATGCGGGGGACGAATCCATACCGAAGTACGCCCACACAGCACTTCCGTCTTTAGCGCGGCCTTGGTCTGCAAGTATGGATACGTACGATGTGAGCCGCAAGTCGGACATGAATCTTGCCGCTTGTCGGCGTTTATCCGAAACGACTGGAAGGTGTTCGACCACAGATCGAACACCGTATACCGCTCAGACATGCATGCGCTATTGCCTGACAAATACTTTAGAGCTTCCGTAGCTTGCATCGCTACAACCATCTGAACGGCTGGCGCAATAACGCCATTCCGATCACAAGTGGCCGCACCGAGCGGAATGCTTGCTAACAAGCAATGCAGACACGGTGTGCGCTGGGGCATAAAATTGCAAGTCACCCCATAGCTTCCCGAACAAGCTCCGTGAATCCAGGGTACATCATATTGATAAGCGACATCATTCAGTATGAAGCGAATCTCGTAATTATCCGTCGCGTCCATGATCAAATCGATAACGGATGAAGCCATCAGCTCCTTCAAATCAGCAGCAGTACAATCCATCACATGCGCCCGAATATCAATGTTTGAATTAATCTGCCTGAGCCGGCGGGCTGCGGCAACGGCCTTCGGCATCTGTTCTGCAGCGTCCTGCTCATCATAAAGCGTCTGCCTCTGCAAATTACTCCATTCTACATAATCCCGGTCGATGATTGTCATCGTCCCTACACCAGCTCTTGCCAAGATGTCCGCAATTCCCGATCCGAGTGCTCCCGCTCCCACGATCAACACATGCTTACGCTGAAGCTCAGCCTGTCCTGAAACTCCGATCGGTACGAAGCCTTGCTGTCTGCTATATCTCGCTTCGCACACGAATTCTCTCCTCCTTCTTCTCTAAGTGAAACTCGCAACCGCGCAGCAATGACTTATACTGCGCAGGCGTGTCCACATCTTTGATGAAGTCAAGCGGAATGTTGGCTTGTCTCCAATCCGTCTCTACTACGCCGTGCCAACGGCATGACTCAAGCAACCCAGACAGACGATGCCGCCCTGTCTCAAGACGTTCAGTGATGATAGGCAGCAGCACCAGAGGGCGGTATACCGCATGCAGCATCTGATGATTTCCTTCTGCGACAGGCAGCACCACGTCATAATCGCCTTCCTGTGCACAGCGCAACATCCATTGAGCGGCCATTGCGGAAATTGCAGGATAATCACACCCGACTACCCAGGCATATTTCGTCTTCACAATACGAAAGGCAGCGTGCATGCCGCTCAATGGTCCGCAGCCCGGATATACATCAGGAACATACAAAATAGGATTGGTCAACAGGCCGTTGTAAATAGTTGGATCTGGCGTAACAACGATAATGGAAGCGCAGATCGTACTCATCACTCGCACTTGCCGCTCAATAAACCGTTCTCCCTCGTATTGCAACAACGCTTTATTGGCTCCCTTCATCCGTGAATTCCGCCCGCCTGCCAAAATGACGCCAGTTAATGTCATGGGCTCCCCCTTTTTATTCCGGGCTTCCTGTTCAGGAACGCTGTGTTCCTACTCTATCTCCGCCGTCGATACAGCACATAACTCCGTCTCAAATATTTAATTGGCATGCTCAACATATGAACGAGTCTCGTAAACGGGAACACACCGAACAACCCCAAAGCAAGAATAATATGAATTTTAAATATACTTGGTACATCCTTCATAAGGATGCCATCTGGCGTGAAGGTCAATACACCGCGAATCCATGGCGCGATCGTTTCCCGATAATCGAACCCGCTGTGGCTCGTTGCATTGAACAGTGTTGCCCCCATTCCAACAACAACGATGAGCGTGAGCAGGATAATAGACAACATATCTCCGAAGCTGCTTGTGCGCCTTATGCGAGGGTCTGTCAATCGGCGCAGGCACAAGATGATGCAGCCAACCAATGTCATCAAGCCAGCAGCTGATCCGATCCAAATCGCCATGGTATGGTATAAATGATCGCTAACACCGAGGGCCTCAAGCCAGGACTTTGGAATAAGCAGTCCTCCAATATGCCCAAACAATACGAACATGATGCCGAAATGGAACAGAATGCTGCCCCATTTCAGTTTTTTCTTCTCTAGTATTTCGCTCGATTTGGCTGTCCAACCGAACTGATCGGTTTGGTACCGATAATATAACCCAACCAGAAAAATAATTAGAATAATATACGGATAAATAACCCAGAAAAACTGATCACCGAACGTCATGGTGTCGCCCTCCTTCTCATTGAGTCGGGGTCAACCTTCTGATATGTCGGAGTGCCTCCGTAACCTGCCGCCGCCCACATCGGGCCGCAACCCGTAATCTCTCCGGTGCTCGTGCACCCGGCAGGCGGTTCGAAGTGGAAGGAACCTTCCGTCATCTCTGATTGTTCGAGAAGCAGCATGAGCGCTTGAAGTACATGTTGATACGGGCTGTCTAAGGCCACGAGTGCTTCCCTTGTTCCTTCAAGTGCCTCCTTGAAGGAATACAACAAGGAAGCCCCTTTATCATCCTCCGCAACTGCCGCATATTCGAGCACAAGCGGCAAGTAATCCGGCAGTTCCTCAGTAGCGAGGAGCATATTCTCTTCTTCATAGATTTGCTTCAGCTTCAGCAGCGCCGGACCGCGTGCGCGCTCCTCGCCGAGCTGTCCATAGGTCAGGTATAGATTTGTTTTTTTACTAAAATCAAATGTCTTTACATATTGAGCCGTAACCGCCTCCGAATCCATACCCGTGAATCCGGCAATGCACATTCCCGCCAACTGAATCAACTGTTCATTCATTTCAGCGCTATCCTGTTGCAGCAGTTCACACCAGCTTACATACATTTCATCCGCCGTTTCATGCCACTTCTCATCCGGATATTGCAGCAAGCAGGACATCATCATCCAACTCGAACGCTGCACCAACTCGTTCATTCTCTCTCACTCCTCACTGATTCGGTACAAGGATCCTTCCAGATTAACCTCCGCAAGGCCCCGGGCCGCCCATCATATTTGAGAATCCACATGCGCCCTGCTCGCTGTACAGATCGGTGAATTCTTCACGATGCGCCGCAGGAATAACAAATCGATCTTCATATTTTGCAATCGCCAGCAAGCGATACATCTCTTCCACTTCCTGCTCGGTAATGCCTAGCTGCTCCAGCAACTCCAGATCCGGTGCCTTCTGTAAATTGCGCGAACGCATATGGGACCGCATTACGGCCATCTTCTTCAGCACCTTCTTGATAACCTCGGTATCTCCCGCTGATAACAAGTTCGCAAGATATTGCACCGGAATGCGCATATCCTCAATTGCCGGGAATATATCGTCTGCCGTCGCGACTGCGCCTTTGCCTTCTACCATATTCGTAATCGGGCTAAGAGGAGGTACATACCATACCATCGGCATTGTACGATATTCAGGGTGCAGAGGAAGCGCGATCTTCCATTCAACTGCCATCTTGTAAATTGGCGACTGCTGGGCAGCCTCAATCCAATCTCCCGGGATGCCTGCTTCACGTGCAGCAGCAATCACTTCCGGATCATTCGGATCGAGGAAAATGTCAAGCTGAGACTCATATAACTGCTTCTCATCCTCCACCGAAGCTGCTTCTTCAACGCGATCTGCATCATAGAACATAACGCCCAGATAGCGGATCCGGCCGACGCAAGTCTCCGAACAAATCGTTGGCAGTCCTTGCTCTATACGAGGGAAGCAGAGCGTACATTTTTCTGCCTTGTTCGTCTGCCAATTGAAATATACTTTTTTGTACGGGCAACTCGTCACGCAGAACCGCCACGAACGGCAGGCATTCTGATCGACGAGCACGATGCCGTCTTCGTCTCGTTTGTACATCGCGCCCGATGGACAACTCGACACGCAAGGAGGGTTGATACAGTGCTCACAGATACGCGGCAAGTACATCATAAATACCTGCTCAAATTCCATTCGCACGGATTCTTGAATGCCGGCCATATCAGGATCCAGCAGCCCAGTTTCATGTACACCTGCCAGATCGTCCTCCCAGTTCGGCCCCCATTTCAGATCCATATACTCACCTGTAATCTGCGACTTTGGCCGTGCGACAGGTTGGTGCTTCCGTTCGGGACTTTGCTGCAACTTCTCATAGTCGTAATCCCACGGCTCGTAGTAATCATCAATCGTTGGCTGGTCCGGATTGTGAAAAATATTCATCAACCGGTTGGCACGGCTGCCGGAACGAAGCTCCAGCTTACCGTTTTTAAGCACCCAACCGCCTTTATATTTGTCCTGATTTTCCCATTGTTTCGGATAACCTATCCCTGGCTTCGTTTCAACGTTGTTGTACCACATATACTCAGCGCCTTTGCGGTTCGTCCAAGTATTTTTGCATGTGACAGAGCATGTATGACAGCCAATACATTTGTCTAGGTTCATGACCATGCCAATCTGTGCTTTAATCTTCAAGCCAGTTCACCTCCTGCAGTTTACGAATGACGACGTACAAGTCGCGCTGGTTGCCTGTTGGTCCGTAATAGTTGAATCCGTAGCTCAATTGTGCGTAACCGCCAATCATATGCGTTGGCTTAACGTGAATTCGCGTCGGGCTGTTGTGTGTTCCTCCGCGCGTCGCCGTTACATCGGTCGCTGGCACATTAATTGTCCGATCCTGCGCATGATGCATGAAGACCATTCCCCGTGGAATCCGGTGCGTTAGTACCGCTCGCGCCACGACAGCGCCATTTTGGTTGAAACATTCAATCCAGTCATTATCCTTAATTTCCGCGCTTGCCGCATCATCTTTGTTCATCCAGATCGTTGGACCGCCCCGGAATAATGTCAACATCGGAAGTGAGTCATAATACATGCTATGAATGGACCATTTGCTGTGCGGGGTCATAAAGTTCAGCACGATTTCCTTGCCTTTTACGCCTGGACGTTGCTTTACACTATGGAACGGTGCATGCTTCAAGGTCGGCTTAAAGATAGCCATATTCTCGCCGAACTCGGTCAACAATTCATGATCGAGATAGAAATGCTGACGTCCTGTCAACGTCCGGAACGGAATCATCCTTTCGATATTCGTCGTAAATGGCGAATATCGGCGTCCATGCTGCTCCGACCCGCTGAACGCTGGAGAGGTGATGACCGTCTTCGGCTTCGCCGTGATATCGTCGAATGTAAACCGCTCATCCATCCGATCCTCCGCCAGATCTTTCAGCTTAAGCGCCGTCTTTTGTTCCAGCGCTTCCCATGCCTTAACCGCCATCTTCCCGTTGCTCGTCGATGACAGAGTCAATATCGCTTCTGCAATCTGACGATCGGTGATCAGCTGCGGACATCCCGCGCCTACTCCCATGCCCTTCGTGACACCATTTACTTTTTTCAACAGCTCGTATTCCTCAGCAGCAGACCAATTCATACCCTTAATGCCGTATGGTTTCTCTTTCACATTCGGTCCGAGCGAGATCATTTTCTCATACACTTGTGTATAATCTCGTTCCACGACGACGAATTTCGGCATCGTCTTACCTGGTATCGCATCGATTTCCTGTTTGCTCCAATCGAGTATTTTGCCATGCGGTTGAGCCAATTCATCAGGTGTATCATGCTGTAAAGGCATGGAAACAACATCAACGACTGGAGCGTCGAATTGACCCTTCGCCATTTCAGAGAATGACTTCGCAATGGTCTTAAACGTCTCCCAATCCGATTTCGATTCCCATAATGGCGGCACCGCCGGATTGAACGGGTGGATGAATGGATGCATATCGGTTGATGATAAGTCACTCTTCTCATACCAGGTCGCTGCCGGCAGCACGATGTCGGAATAGACTGCAGTTCCTGACATTCGGAAGTCGATATCGACCATCAAATCAAGCTTGCCCTCGGAGGCTTTGTCTCGCCATATGATCTCCTTCGGCCGAATCGCATTCTGATCATCGTTCAGCAGGCCATTATGCGTGCCAAGCAAATGCTTAAGGAAGTACTCATGCCCTTTGCCGGAGCTCGAGATCAGATTAGCGCGCCAGACGAACATGACCTTCGGATGATTTACAGCTGCATCCGGATCTTCGATCGCGAATTGTAACGAGCGATCCTTCAATCGCTGCGCAACATACTGCGAGATTTCCTCATTCGTGTTCATACCTTGTTCCTTCGCCTGAGCAGTCAACGTGAGTGAATTCTCGTTAAATTGCGGGTAGGAAGGCAACCAACCTAACCGGGCCGCGAGCACATTATAGTCGGCATTGTGCTCATAGCGCGCCTTGTCAACAAGAGATGATGTATGACCGTCCACCGGGTTCGATTCATAACGCCACTGATCCGTTGCGAAGTAGAAGAACGAAGTTCCGTTCTGCTGACGCGGAGGCATCGTCCAGTCACGAGCAAAGGCGATGTTAGCCCAACCTTCCGCCGGACGGAGCTTCTCCTGTCCTACATAGTGCGCCCAACCGCCGCCGTTCACGCCTTGGCAGCCGGTCATCAGCACGAGGTTCAGTATGCTGCGGTAGATCGTATCCGAGTTGTACCAATGGTTGATACCCGCTCCAACAACAATCATCGAACGTCCCTGGCTGTCGATCGCATTTTGCGCGAATTCACGAGCAATCTTAGTGACTAACCCTTGGTCTACGCCAGTAATTGTCTCTTGCCAAGCTGGTGTGCATGCGGTATCTGCATCATCGTAGCGGATCTCCCCGCTTGGATCGACGCCGTATTGCGCGAGTGTCAAATCGAACACCGTCGTCACACAATACTCTGTTCCATCCGCTGCAGTCACTGTCCGGTATGGTACCGTACGTGATACGGTTTTCTTGCCCTCATCATCAAAATAAGGCAGCATGAGTTCAAGGCGGCCGTCTGCGTCAGTACCAATACCGAGCTGCGGGGAAATCTCTTCACCCGTTACCGTGTCGATGAGTTCCAGATTCCATCTTCCCTCTTCGCCCCAGCGTGATCCGATCGTACCGTTCGGAATGTGTAGTTTGCCGGTGTTCTCACCAATCATCACGGTCTTCCACTCCGCGTTGTTCGTTTCTACGCCGAGGTCATGCGCATTCAGGAAGCGATCCGCCTTGCCTTTCCCGTCCTCTTTCGACAATATGACGAGGAATGGGAAATCTGTATATTTTTTCACATAATTATCGAAATAAGGTGTTCTCTGCTTCATATAGAACTCTGTCAAAATGACATGCCCCATCGCCATCGCAAGCGCCCCGTCCGTACCCTGTTTGGCAGGCAGCCAATCATCTGCAAAGCGAACGAATTCTGCATAGTCCGGACTGACGGATACGACCTTCGTCCCACGATAGCGTGCTTCTGTCATGAAGTGCGCGTCTGGTGTACGTGTCATTGGCAGGTTCGAACCCCATACGAGCAAATAACTTGAATTATACCAATCGCTGCTTTCCGGCACGTCTGTCTGATCGCCCCAGATCTGCGGAGAAGCCGGCGGAAGGTCGGCGTACCAGTCATAGAAGCTTAGCAGCGGCGATCCGATCAACGACAAAAAGCGCGAACCCGCCGCGTAGCTGATCATGGACATGGCTGGTATAGGGGAAAATCCGAAGACACGGTCAGGACCGTACTGCTGAATCGTATACAGCGTAGATGCAGAAATGATCTCCGAAACTTCTTCCCACGTAGACCGTACCATGCCGCCTTTGCCACGGGCTGACTTATAGGTCAACTTCTTCTGCTCGTCTTCAACGATGGACGCCCATGCTCTCACAGGATCATCCATCTCCTTGCGTGCCTCACGCCATAACTGGAGTAACTTACCTCGAATATACGGGTACTTCACACGCAGTGGACTATATAGATACCACGAGAAGCTCGCGCCGCGGGGACAACCGCGCGGTTCAAATTCCGGCATATCCGGTCCAGTCGTCGGATAGTCTGTCTGTTGTGTCTCCCACGTAACAATTCCGTCCTTTACGAAGATCTTCCAACTGCAAGATCCAGTGCAGTTGACACCATGCGTAGAACGAACCACTTTATCATGCTGCCAACGGTTCCGGTACATGTCCTCCCACGACCGATCGGCCGGCGATACTTCACTCCAGCCTCCCGAGTTTGTCTCCCGCTTGTGGAAAAATTTCAGCTTCTGCAATAGCGGATTGCTCTTTTTCATGTGTTCATCCCCTTGCGCGTTTATTCTAGTTTTATTGTAAGAACTGGTGATCATAGATTATAGAGGGGAACTCCCCCATTCTGAAAAGGGAATTCCCCAATTTATTTAGTGCAAACTATTAACTTCATTCATCGGGAAGCTCTACCTTGAACTCTTTGATACTGGTCTTTCCCAGCCATCGTCATGCAACCGGTTCAATCTCTTTGAACACCCCAACATAGTAACTTGTTTCCCCAATATCATCCTTTACCGCCGTAATCGTCAGATGCTCAAGGTAGATAACGCCGTTACTCTTCTTATTCCATAGCTCGCCAACCCATGTGTCGTTCTCCTTCAATTGCCTCCACATTGATTCATAGAAGGCTCGATCATGACGCCCGGACTTTAGAAATCCGGATTTCTGGCCGACAGCCATATCTGGGGTGTAGCCTGTCACCGCCGTAAAGGCTGGGTTAACCGCCACGATATAACCCTTCTTGTTCGTGACGAGCACAGCCTGCGAAGCGCTCTGAACAATCTGTTCCGCCAGCTTCACCTTATCCTGCCAATATAGATAGAGCACGAGCAGGAGACTGCAAAGTGCCACCATCGACAGAGCCATGAAGCCGATCGCATAATGCTTTGTTATCGAGAACAGTAACGTCAGCATAAGCGGTGGGAAAAACCCGCCAAGTCCGCCCAGAGCGGATATTAACCCGTTCGCGATCCCGGATTGCTTCGAGAAGTACAGCGGGACTAATTTGAAGATAGCTCCATTTCCCACACCAGCACAAATGCCTATCAACAGACAACCTGCTGTGTACAGCACGATCGATGGGGAAAAAGCAAGTATGATCCCACCAATCGTCAAGCCTGCAAAGACGACCATCAGCAGCTTGAACGGATTAATCTTGTCGGCATACCAGCCGCCAGCAGGGCGCATAAATGTCGCAAGCGTAACGAACCCGGCAGTGCGCAGGCCTGCATCTACTTTATCGATTCCAAATTGACTTACGAGATGGTTCGGCAGGAAAACCGTAAAGGCAACGAATGCACCAAACGTAATAAAATAAAACAAACAAAGAAGCCACAACTTCTCATTACGATAGATTCCCTTGATTTGATCCATAAGAGAAACATCTAACTTTTGTTCCCTGCGATCTCCGATAACGAAATTGACTAGTGCAAATAGGGCGAGTAATACGAGATAGAACTGTACAGTCGTCCGCCATCCGAAATCAGTAGCCAGCACCGGCGCGAAAAATGTGCTCAGAGCTGACCCGAGGTTGCCAAGTCCATATATCCCGTTGACGAAGCCATGCTTCTCCCGGTCGTAATATTTCGGGAGTGAAGTGACGCCGATAGAGAATGTAGCACCTCCAACCCCAAGGAATAAGCCGCCTATCATAAGATCAGTAAAATTCGAGGCGTTGCTAATGTAGAACACAGGTAATAGTAAAATGACAAAACTTACGAAAAACATTTTGCGTGCGCCAAACCTGTTGGTCCAATACCCGAACGGTATTCGTAAAAGGGAACCGAGCACAATCGGAACAGCAGTGACAAGTGATATTTGTCCAGGTGATAAAGTAATATCTTCCTTAATAAAAACGATAAGTGAAGACAAAATTCCCCAAACGCAAAAACCTGCTACCAGGCTCAGTGTTTGTAATAGCAATGTTGATTTGGATGCTTTCATCCACATACCTCCCTGTTACTTCAATCTACTATCACCTATTATTGTGGGAGACTAAGGCAAAAAAAATTGGGGAATTCCCTCATTTAGCTCAAGGAAATTCCCCATACTTAACAATCTTATTTAAATCCAATGCATCTCATCCAATAATCTGCGTGTTGGAACGATAAAGCGAACAGTCTGTTTTGATTTCTCCATAACAATTTCAAAATCGCATTTCAGCGACCGAATCTGCTCCATTACAGGCTGGAACAGCTCCTGTGAAAGGGAATACAGAAGAGAACTACCCAGTTCGACACATGTATTTCCCGTCTTTTCTTGTCCGATGACCAATTGCGCATCCACCGGCGGTGATGAGGTGCACATTTTTACAAGCACTTCAAGGATAGAGGCAATTTCTTCCTGCCGTTCCAGAGCCAAACTCGTTACGCGCTGATCAAGCAGTTCACATGTTACTCCTGCTGATCTCGCGACTTGCAGCAGTCTGAGGATAGGACCGACTGCCTGCCCTGAAGATTCCCATTCTAGAACATTGTCGCTCAGTTCTGTTATAGTCTCAGACTTCACGCTCAATTGAGCTGCACTCGGCTGTCTTGGCGAATGCGCCGGTTCCCCTGAATCTGTTGGGTTCACACTGCTGCAGCATCCCGCATAATCATCGTCATAGAGCCGCCCCAACGCTCCAGCGCATGACTGAACCCGTTCAATATCATCACTACTAAACTCTCTTCGGCTTCGTTGCCCTACTAGCAGCACACCATATGCTTTCCTGCGATTATCAGTCATCGAATCGACCGATACGCCAACACCAGAGCGAAGCGATTCTACGAGAAATATGGGATACTCAAGCACCTCATCCTGTACTTCTTCAGGAAATGCTGTGACGACATGAGGGTGCTTTCCCTGCAGCACCTTTCCGGCCATTCCTCTGCCCATTCGAACCGTAATCATCTTGTACCGATCCGAATTGGCTCCGAGAGCGAAGCGCCAATAGATATCACGATAATTGCCATCTGCCAATGCGACTGCCGCGAAATCAAGTTCCATGTCTCTCTTCAGCCCTTCCAGTTCCCACTGGACTCGTTGCTGCAGCGTCGGTTGATAGGTGGATTCGTTACTCAAATTCTAGCAACCCCCTTCTGTAAGCAAACTTCATCAACTCACGACGGTTATTCAATTGCAACTTGTCCATAATATTAGCTTTATGGTTTTCCACAGTCTTTACGCTAATGGATAGCAGACTAGCCGCTTCCTTGTTCGTATAGCCTTTAGCAACCAGGCTAAGAATTTCTTTCTCACGCTCCGTCAATGATTCGAAGGTATCCTTCACTTCTCCAGATTGACCATGAAGATACCCTTCAATTACCTGCTTGGTCGCCGTCGGATGCAAGTATACGAGACCTTGATGGACCTGTTGTATTGCTTTGACAAGCTCAGAGACGGGAGCGGATTTCAAAATGTATCCGGAAGCTCCTGCCTTCAACGCGCGGAATAAGTACTGCTCGTCATCATGCATCGTCAGAATAATGACTTTCACATCCGGCAATGATTGCAAGAGCTCGCTTGTTGTGTACAATCCATCGCGACCGTTCGGCATGCTCAGATCCATCAACACCAGATCCGGTTTCATCTCAAGTGACAACTTTATACAAGACATGCCATCGGCTGCTTCCCCAATAACCGTTATGCCCGTCTTCGTATCCAGCACCGCACGGAGTCCGCTGCGCACAACGGCGTGATCATCCACAATTAACACTTTAATATCCAATATTATCTCTCCTCTACGTCTGAACTATCGCATCCGTCAAGCGGTACCCATACCTGTATGGCCGTTCCCTCTGTCGCTGCAGATTGTATATTAAACGTGCCGCCCAATATTTTGGCCCTTTCCTCCATACTGTATAGCCCTACCCCATGCCGTAGTTCAGGAGTAATGTCGAAGCCGACCCCATAATCCCGAATAGACAGGCGAGCCTCTTCAGACGTGAGCTTCAACTGCACATCCACCACGTCCGTATGCGAATATTTTGCCGCATTTGTTAACGCCTCCTGTACGATACGATAAAAGGCTGTCTCTTGAGTAGCAGGCATGCGTCCGCTTTCACCGTTCACCTCGAAGTGAACCTGAATGCCGAACTTTTGACCATATGCACGAAAATAATTTCTGAGCGCCGCTACGAGCCCGATATCATCCAATGCAGAAGGCCGCAGTTCAGCAGATAAATCGCGAATATCCTCGATAGTATTTCGTATTGATTCCTGTAAGGTGTCCAACTGGTCTTCGAGCATATTCTCGTCATCCACATCATCTGTTTCCGTTAACTCAACTTCAAGATGCTGCTTGAACATTTCCGTTTGAATGAGAATACTGTAGAGTGATTGGCCAATGCCATCGTGCAACTCGCGTGATATCCGCTTGCGTTCATTTTCCTGCGCAGACAAGATCGAATGCGTAATCATTTTCGCAATCTGATGCTGTTCATCCAGTCGCGTCTCTTCCACTTCCTGCATGCGCAATATGCTCAAACGGCCATGAACCGGATCGTTATAGTGAGACACGCTAGCGTTGACGGACTTCGGTTCGCCGTCCGGAGTGACAAGCTGCAATTCTGTTGGCTGTGGCACTGATTCATGAACGAAGCAATCCTGATAGGAACATAGCTTGTTTAATCCCGGATAATTCGAACACATACTGCAGAAATTGGATGCCGTCGATTTTTCCTCCAACTTCATCATCGTTTGCACTGCTTGATTCATCCGGATAATGTTCATCTCACTGTCAAGAATCAATACACCATCCGTCGTATGCTTGAACATGTTGGCGAGTTGTTCCTGCTCCGAGCGAAGTCTTCGCCCTTGACTATAAATAAGAAAGAAGAACAAGGTCGTAATAATCAGCACGAACAGAAACATCGGAATGTAATGATGCCATTCCGTATTCGTTCCTCCTAGCATTGCCCGAATGACGAGCACGATGATAAAGGTTGTACCGATCGTTAACATTCCGTTCCATACCATAAACCTTATAAATGCCATCGTTTTTCGGAACATGAACATCGTTGTTCCCCCTAATTAAAATGAAAATATACATGAGGAAGTCTATCACGTTTAAGAAAGAGTATCAAAGTGAATACGCTGCACACCACCCAATCACTGATGCCCGTAGGAGCGGATGGTCTCCAGCCGTTACAGAGGATAAGCGCTCGCTAAGTACGATAATTAGAGTGGTGCCGCTAGAAACAGACCTCGTCCATTTCTTAAGTGCGCACCCCTTAGTATGTACATTGGATAAACCCCCTAATTAATCTGATTATTTCTAAGGCCGTAACAAAAGATAAATAAGCTGCCTCCGGTAGCATACCAGAAACAGCTTTCAGTTTAGTAAAGACGACTATGATTGCTTATGTATTGGACTAACATTATCGTAAATAACGGATCTCATATTCACAATGATCATCTCCGCTTACGTTGCACAGAACTTCTCGCACAGATACCTTCTCTTTCCATATTTTATTGATAGCCCCCTCCAATATGGCCCCTTCCAAATCACAGACCATCTTCCCTTCCATCACCGGAAGTCCTATGCAGAAACATTCCTCAACTGCGATCCGAAGTTTATGCTCATCCTGATATACAATTTTCGGAATACCAATCTGAAGCTCTTCGAACAGAACCAAGATATCCTCTAATGTAGATACAGGCAGTGATTCTCCTATTTTGCGACCAATTGTAACGGTAGTTCCCTTCCCGCCCATTGGTAGAGCTTGATGTAAACCAATCAGCCGAATTGCCCGGAACAACTCCAGTGGCACCTGAGTTCCCAGCTTCTTCCGACCGATTAACTTCATGTCCTCGTATGTAAATGCCTCTTTCATGCTACTCCGCCTCCCTTTGTTTACTTTATTGGGTACTGGTACAGTTTAACATTTCACTATGGCAAGAGAGTGATTCTGCGCACATCTATGAATAACAGTGAGCCCAATCACTATGTGCATATAATTCCTGGGTTATGCTTTTCTATTAATCGGAGGTGTAACCCATTGACAGGTGCAGAATTACTCATTGAACTATTACTTGAAAACGATGTTGATACGATATTTGGTTACCCTGGTGGTGCTGTGCTCCCGATTTATGACGCACTGTATGATAACCCATCCATCCGGCATATCCTTGTAAGACATGAACAAGCTGCCGTTCACGCCGCAGACGGATATGCACGCGTATCAGGTAAACCGGGGGTTTCGCTTGTTACGAGCGGACCAGGTGCGACAAATGCCATAACAGGTATCGCCAACGGCTATATGGATTCAGTACCCATGGTCGTTCTAACAGGTCAAGTTCCAACTCAAATGATCGGCCGGGACAGTTTTCAGGAAGTCGATATCTTCGGCATGACGATGTCTATTACCAAACATAATTTCATGGTATTTCATATCGATGACTTACCAGGAATTATTAACAGTGCCTTTCATATCGCCACTACCGGACGTCCAGGGCCTGTTCTAATTGATCTTCCTAAGGACGTCATGACTGCACAAACGGGGGATACGAATACCCCGATGAGATCAAACTTCACGACTCATCTCTTGGATAAAAACCCCTGCCAAACGGATATCCCCGTCGAACAATTGAAGTTGATATTTGATAAATTGACGATGGCGAAGCGCCCGGCAGTGGTCATCGGGGGTGGATGCATGGCAGGTGAAACACCGAAATTGTTGCTACAACTTATGCGCAAAGCCAAACTACCTGTCGTATCAACACTTATGGGACTTGGTGCATTCCCGTCACAACATCCTCTTCATCTCGGAATGCTCGGAATGCATGGTACCGTCGCCGCTAACCGTACCGTTCAGCAGGCAGACGTTCTGTTATGTCTTGGGGTCCGTTTTAGCGACAGAGTGGCCGGAAACCGACAGGCGTTCTCCCCCCGCTCTTATAAGATTCAAGTGGACGTCGAAGAAGCGGAACTAAACAAAAACATTGATATTGACCTTGCGGTTCATGGAACGACAGAAACTGTAATAAAAGGTCTATTAGAACGAAATTTATCAGGATCATGGACGGATTGGAATAACCAGATCTCCCACTTGTCCAAACGTGTTCCTTCCCTTCCAGCAGCAGAGAACAGAATGCTACAGCCGCAAGATGTGATTCGATTAGTACATAGGCAAAGCTCGGAGAACGCGATCATCGCTACAGATGTGGGCCAACATCAGATTTGGACTGCACATCACTACCCCTTCTCACAACCACGCACCTTTGTTACGTCGGGCGGTCTAGGTACGATGGGGTTCGGCCTACCGGCTGCAATCGGAGCTGCCATTGCATGTCCCGACCGTGAAGTTGTATGTATTAGTGGGGATGGAAGTATACAAATGAATATTCAAGAATTAATGACGGCAGTTGATCAGAATCTGAATATTAAAGTGATCATTTTAACTAATGGATATTTAGGAATGGTCAGACAGTGGCAGCAATTATTCCATAAAAAACGATATTCGTCAGTTAAAATTTCATCGCCTGTCTTCCCTGAATTGGCCAAGACTTTCGGAGCTTTCGGCTACCACGCAGATAATCTGTCGGAAGCGGAAAAAGTGATTGAGCAGGCATGGAAAGAAGAGGGAGTCATTGTAATGGAATTTGATATCACAGAAGAGATGAATGTGTATCCGATGATTCCGCCTGGGGCAACCTCAGCTGAGACCATTGAGGATTAATTGACTATAAGCTTCATTTCAATTTTTCAGGAGGATTAGTGTAATGGAAAAGAGTAAAGTTGATTATGAAAAAATGTATTATGGCTTCCCTGTCATTCTTATAAGCTTCTATGACAAAAACGGAGTTCCCAATGTAACTACCCTATCATCTTCATATTCTCTGAAAGATATGGTTGTTCTTGGGTTTAACACCAAAGGGTATGCGATTAATGAAATTATACATGTGAAAGATTTTGTGATTAATGTACCTGATCGTTCCCTTGTACAGGAAATCAATTTTTGTGGATCCAAATCCGGTTTTGAATGCAGCAAATTTGATGAGGCGAACTTAACACCGGTGAAATCGCCGTTGGTCAATGCCCCCGTCATTCAGGAATGCCCGATCGCTATTGAGTGTACGCTAACGGATGTGATCGAAAGAGATCAATATCAAGGGATTACCAATGTATTAGCTGCTGTCAAAGGCAGATATGTTGCTAAAGAGTATTTGGATCACGAAGGAAGATTACAACCTTCAATGCTCAATAATATTCTGTATGTGGGAGATGGCGTAAACCGCGGATACCGATATATGGAAGAGTGCAATAATTAAGCTATCACCATTTCTTTACCTCTTAGTGTGTAAGGATACAGTGCTTGATAGTACAAAAAATGGAGCCATCCCAAAAGTAGATTTTTCTACTGTGGAATGTCTCTTTCTTCTTTCAATTCAGCCCCAAAAAGGTGGAAGACTGGCTCTAAGTGAGCGGCAGTTTTCCACCTTTTTGCTTCATCGTCGCCCACTTGAGCAGATTGTGGGCGAGCGAAAGCCACCCGACCTCGAGGCTGACTTTGGACAAGCCTCGAAGCAGAAAACGCCGGAATTTTCGGTTGTTTTTCAATTGCCCAAATACACTCTCCGGCATTGAATGTACAAAGAAATCGCTCCTTTGAGATGGTTGGTGGTACTTCCATTTTACCAGAGGGCGATTTCTTTTTATGTTTAAATTGAACGTTTGCATCTGCACGAAGTAGCAGAGAGGACGAAACGATTCCGGACAAGCGAGAGCGGTCGCCTTTGCCCCCGAATTTCTTCCTTAACTAGAAGGATTCCAAGAAATTTGGGGCAACAGCGATGGGAGGAACGATTCGTACACGGAGCGTCTTTCCACGCAAAAAAGAAGGCGTCCCGCAAGATCTAAAGATCTTTTGGGACAGCTCCTTTTTGTTTACCGGGAAATCAACCATTGATACAGCACATTCGCATGGTTATGAACAGAGTCTTTGGCGGCATAGACCAGAGTAACGGCTCTGTCAAGCGATATTTCACATATCCGATTGGCGAGCATACCCCGAGTGGAGTCTTCCTCTATTTCTCGAATGTAACTATCACTAAATACCTCGACCCGTTCCGGCTGGTGACCGAACCACTTGCGCAGCCCGGGGCTTGGTGCGATTTCTTTCATCCACTCGTCGATGGCGGCTTGCTGTTTGGACACCCCGCGTGGCCATATTCTGTCTATCAGAATGCGGTAACCGTCTTCGGGTATGGGCTGTTCATAAATACGCTTCAATCGAATATTGGACTGGAACTTTACCATGTTGTCCTCTCCTTTATCACCGATCTCTGCTTTAGAAATATAAAGTCAGTACTGAAATGTAGAACATGATCGAAAAGCCAATTTCCGCCATACCGCTCTGTTTTGCAGTTATACCTTGTTTAGGGAGCCATAGTGCCCGCAATAAAAAAATAATAAAAGGAATTAAAAGAAATAAATTTAGCCAAGCAGCTAGAAAAGCAACGATCAGATGATAGATTACTGAAGCGTAATAGTAACGTGGATTTTTTCTCTCTCGGATGATGGTTTTGACATACAAAGCAGTTCCAACAAAATATGAAACCAACAGCGAGAATAATTCTGTTGCTGTCTGCCAATCTGTTTCCCCTTCAATAAACATAACGGGGTATACAAAAGAACAAAAAAGTATAATCGCAGCAATATGGCTCCGTATACAGTGGCTGGTTTGCGGTATCTATTACTTTTACCTGTTTTTATCCATTGGAGTAAGGGAAAACTGAATAAATAGAGAACAAGCCAGCACACAAATAGCGGAATATGGATAAAGCGCCCGCCAGTTGCAGCCACTCCAAAAAGAAACGGAAGAAAGAGCATTGCCCAAGCTCCATGTTGATTGGGTATGTACCTGTTCATTCCCTTACTTCCTTTTTTATGCCATACATGTTTTTTTCGGCTAACCGACTCATCTTCCATTCCTCCAAAAGTTGAAATTAATGCACATCTCCTATTTTAGGTACCCCGTGAATCCGAATCAATCAGGGAGTTCCCTTATTTGCAGAAGGAAATAGCCTATTCGGTGAAAATTCCAATATAGAAATTGGGTAGAAAATTTTTACCACTCTACAGTTATTTATGAGAATTAAATTCATTTTTTTCATTACTGGGGGACAAACCTTTTTTTTAACGTGATGGAGATAGGGTACAAAAACACAAATTTCATCTCTGAAAAAAATAAAAAAAACGATTGCTTGGATCCTAAGAGGCAATCGTTTTTTCTTTTTAAGCTGTTTGTAATGACAAATTACAGGTTTAAAATATTATTTAGTGTTATTTCTGTTTTCCAAAATCTTCTCCATATTATTAGTCGCCCATTCCTTCATTAATAGGATAATTGGACGTAGTGACTCTCCAAGTTCTGTTAATGAATATTCTACTTTAGGAGGTATCTCACGATATACCTCCCGATGTATGATGCCATCTGCTTCAAGTTCTCTAAGTTGAAGTGTTAACATTCTTTGGGTGATATTAGTATTTAATCTTTTTAATTCATTAAATCGCTTCTTACCATCTAATAAATGATAAAGAATAACCCCTTTCCATTTTCCACCAATAACCTCGACGGTAGATTCTACTGGACAAGAATATTTATTTAAAAATGAACAATTTATATTATTTTCATTTGAACTTATCATAAAAAAGCTCCTCTTTAGCAATAGTATATTTTTTGATACTATAACACAAAAATGTGCGTACTTGTATCATCGTTCCTTAAAAAATATAATCTTGTTAAATAATAATTTAATGAAAAGAGGACCTTTTATGACTATCACAAAACAAAGTACAAAACAAAAAATTATGGAGGCTTTTAATTTTAGGCATGCATGTAAAGAGTTCGATCCTATAAAGAAAATTTCAGAAGATGATTTTAAGTTTATTTTAGAAACAGGAAGATTATCTCCTTCTTCTTTTGGATATGAGCCTTGGAAATTTATTGTGGTACAAAATAAAGAATTAAGAGAAAAACTATTACCATGTTCATGGGGAGCAGGTGGGCAGCTTTCAACAGCAAGTCATTTTGTCATTGTTCTTTCAAGAAACATCAAAGATATGCACTATGATGCAGAGTATATTCAACACATGATGAAAGATATTATTGGATTACCTGAAGAAGCTCAACAGATCAGATATGAATTCTTCAAAAAATTTCAAGAGTCGGATTTTAAATTATTAGACTCCGAACGGGCTGTATTTGATTGGGCATCAAAGCAATCTTATATTGCTTTAGCTAATATGATGACTAGTGCAGCTCAAATTGGTATTGATTCTTGTCCAATGGAAGGATTCGATAAAGAAAAAGTAGAATCTTTACTTCGTCAAGAAGGTATTCTAAAAGGTGATAATCTTGAAGTATCAGTTATGGCTGCATTTGGATACCGTAAAGGAGAACTACAATTTAAAAAAACAAGACAAACGATGGATACTATTGTCGAATGGATTTAATAAGATAAATTTATCTTTATCGAAAAGGACATTACTTTTTAACCTCCCTCTTTTTGTTTCCTTATGTTCACCCCTAGGGTGAACTAGAAGATGTGATTGAACTTCATGAATATGGGGATAAATAAAAAGCATTACACAAATTTGTGTAATGCTTTTTATTTAGGTACAAAATTAATTTTAAGAAGAATGTGTTTTTGTAAACTGTTGTCACTAAATGAACTTACAGTTTGTGTATTTGGATCAAATTGTAATCCTAATGCTTTAAATACAACCTCTGTTTGTATAGGATTGTGTCGTCATCTCAACTTGAACTATAAATGCATTTTCAAGAACTCAAATACCCGCCGCTTCTGGTAGCCGCTTACGGCATGTCCCGTAAACGGATATATGTTCAGAATCTTCTCGGATGAAATACGGTTGTACGCCGCGAACACAGTCTCCGGCATGCACACGGTATCCTTCAGCCCGACGGACATCATCACCGGAATATCGATGCGGTCAGCCAGATGGAGTATATCGAAGTAGCTCAGCGTCGTTAGCACGGCATTCAGATGTTCCGGAAACCGGTTCACGAACTCGGCCGCCTCCGTTAGAGATCCGGTTGAATTCAACAACCCGAAGTCCATATGGCACATGTTCGGAATATTCGCCACAACGATGGACGGCGTATCGCTTATAGCGGCTGCCAGCAGGCTTATGCCTCCGCCCTGACTGTCACCGGTCACGACGATCCGCGACGCGTCGATCTCCAGTTGTGAGGCCACCCATTCGATCGCCTTCATAGCATCAACTGCGACGGCCTTGTAATAACTGGTGTCCTTGTCAAGGATCCCCTGCGTTATCCAGCCCTTCGTCATCCCGTATTCGCTGTCCATCCGGTTGCCCGTCTCTCCGCCTTGTCCGCGCACGTCTACGGCGAAGACTGCGTATCCCAGCATGAGCCAATCCGCATACTGCTCCGGATAACCTTTGCCCCCCGTATATCCGTGGAAGAGTACTACGCAAGGCAAACTCCTCTCCATCGTAAACTTCGGTACGATATACCAACCCTTCAGCGGCGTGTTATCATATCCTTCATACGTAACATGATAGACGTCCATTGCCGGGAACGGCGTCTCCGTTTGTACCCGTATGCCAACACACGGACACTCCTTCGCCTCCGTGATTGTCCGGTTCCAGAACTCAGTAAGGTCTAGGGGCACTGCAACATCCGGGTTATATCGATACAATTCCTCGATTCTTTTTTCTATCGCGTTCATAGGCTGTTACCTGCCCTTTCACTTCATCTTGTTTACCATAATCCTACCATACATCATTCCGATTCGCCGCGCTATCCCGAATGCAAAAATAGAGAAGTTGCAAGCTCAACTCCTCGATTTCATCATTACGAGAGGTACAAACAATCCGACCAAAGACAGCGCATAGGAAATACGGAAGATTCACTTGAAACGAATATAGGATGGTCCCTTTCGCTGTAAGTGAGAAACATTCTCAACATATCTTATAAGAATTTTGATGCAAGTTCAAATGTGCGTGATGCATTGTATGAGAAGAATGTATAATGAAAAATAAATATAGGGTGATGCCATGTGTCTCATTATGGGTATGCATTCCTGATAATTAATAGGAGAAACAATGGATAAAATCGCTTACTTGTCACAATTCAATCTGCTGCAATGCCTTTCTTTGGAGGATTTAAGAGAGATGGACCAAATGACCTCCATTACAACCATTCAAAAAAACAAATACATCCAAACGCCGAGTTCTTTCGCAGAAGGATTATATTTTATAAAAAAAGGAAAAGTACGTATTTACAAACTTAATACCGATGGCAAGCAGTTTACCTTGGATATACTCAATGAAGGGAATGTATTTGGCGAGCTGTCCGGGATTTCTTTTGGCACAAGGGAAATGTTTATTGAAACACTAGAAGAATGCGACATCTGTCTGATGGATAAATCTCGGTTTGAGACTTTTTTAATCGATCATCCCCGCTTTATGATGAATTTGCTTCAAATGATGAGTGAACGAATTGTAAATATGAACCATTTAGCTTATAGTCTGGCTCTCGGTAAATTACGAATAAGAATTTTACATGTTTTGATTAAGCTTGCTGACCAGTTTGGAACTGGATCCAGCGAAGGTTTTGTACAAATCGATCTCTCTGTATCTCACCAAGAAATTGCTAATATGGTCGGCGCAACCCGGGAAGCGGTGTCCTCAATATTACAAGATTTTGTGAAAGAAGAACTGATCCAAACAAAATATAAGACCATCAGTATTCATAGAGAAAAGCTGATACGAGAACTAAATCGGGATTGATTTGTAAACTGCATTACAGTTTTTGCTGAATCCGGTTATGTATAGTAAAAGTGCTTTAACAAATATACGATATGGGACTGATTGTTATTGAAAAGATGAATTCGATTTCAGACACCATTTTACAACGAAAAGGTGCTCGTAAAGTTAATGAGATACCTCCAGAAGTTGTTAGTTTACTTCAAAAGGGAGCTTTGGAGAGTGTCAATCTAACGGAGTGGTTGGCTGTTGATCACCTGGAACTGCTGCGCAATATTTTGCCTGAAATAGGATTGGAGCAAGAGTCAGAACCGATGTTAACAGCTCTGTATGCTCAGAACGAAAAAAGGATAATGAAAATTATACCGGCAGTAGCAAATGAATGGCTGGTATTGTTGGAAAGACAACAACCAGCAGAGCAAACGCGTATTTTTTCGTTACTAATTAACCATCGTTCTGACAGTGTACGCTGTTGGGCTGCTTATATCGTTGGATTAAACGAAAAACTGAATCTCCAGCAAAAGTTTTCAGGCATCCGCCCTTTTGCTGCCGACTCTCATTTTGGTGTACGTGAGATTTCTTGGATGGCTGTAAGAGAGTTAATTATCAATAATCTGGAACAATCATTGAATATTTTGACCAACTGGGTCACAGACTTGGATCCGAATATAAGAAGATTCGCCATCGAATCCACTCGTCCACAAGGTGTATGGGCCAAACATATACCTGTTTTAAAGGAAAATCCTACTTTAGCTTTACCGCTTTTAGAAATAGTAAAGTCCGATCCATCCCGATATGTACAAGATTCTGTAGGCAATTGGCTCAATGATGCTAGTAAATCAAATCCAGATTGGGTAATTAAGCTGTGCAAAGATTGGTCTGAAGCTTCCATTATCAAAGAAACGAAACGGATTGTAAGTCGGGCTCAAAGAAGTTTATCTAAAGACGGGCTTGTATAGTTATATTAGTGGAAAACAGCACCTCAATAATGAGATGCTGTTTTCATGTTATTTTTTAGAAGCGAGCTTACCGATTTCACTAGGATTGTAACCAAATGTTTTTCGAAAGAGCGATGAAAAATGACTTACATTGTGGTACCCAACCTGGATAGAGGTTTCGCTAACGTTCGCTTTTCCCTGCTCTAATAGATTTCGAGCCTCGTTCATTCGTAGTGCACGCACATAACCAAATACTGTCGTTCCAAACAATTCTTTGAAGCCAAGCTTCAACTTGTAATCATTAAGTCCAGTTAATCTCGCAAGCCCAAGTAAACTAGGAGGTTGCTTCCAGTTACGAGATAATATATTCTTCGCTTCATGAAGGCATTGGATATCATAGGACGTTAGCTTCGATGTAACTTCCTTTCTCATCTCTTCTTTACCTGTTCCATCTAAGTGAAAAGCTAGTAGCTCTAGTGCTTTTCCTTCTAAATAAAGCCTCTGAAGCGAGCCGTTATATGGACAGTTCTTCATTTGTTCCACGAGCTGTGGAATATGGGGAGAACCTGCGATTTGTCTGCAAAAGACTGGATTTGTAGTCAATCGATCCAGCTCAGGAAGAATGGTGTTGAACTGCCGCATATCGAATCGAAGCTCCATATGCAGCATTCGCTCATTGTGTGACATCTCTGCATGCATTTTTGTGTCTTTAATATAGAGAAGCGTCGATACGCCTGTACACAATTCGTAATCTTGGGCCTTACCAGATGTTTCCCAACAGCCTTTGCCCGATATGGTATAAGAAATCTCCAGATGCGGATAGTGGATGCCGACATCCATCGTCATCGGCTCGTACATTTGTGTATCGATCCAATTGATCTCGAGCCCTCTTCTTAGATGAATTCGTTGTAAATGACCCGTTCCGCTCTGTGCCGGAAAAGAATAGAATTGATGATACGGATTCAGTGGCGAGGTTGATGGTTTAAGCTCGTTAAACTCTCTGTATACTCCTTCCAAATCCCAGGTTTCTAGCTGCAGTTTCAAAGCCATTCTCCTTCCGTTCCATTCGTGATTGCATTCAAGCTTTACCATTAGGCTTTATCCTGATAATCATATGTTGTCTTCGAGAAAAATATTTTCCTTAAGGAAAATAAATAGCTGAAAAAAGGCAGCAGGATGAGTATGGCTCACACAAAAATGCCATTCATCTGATCCTGCTGCTCTTTCATTCACCGACTCTTCACGCTTCAGATCATGATTCATTAATTATATATTAACGAGATCGATAATCATTATCAATACATTTTTAAAAAAATAAGTCCTTTCTCCAAGGACGCATCCCTCCACTATCAATGCCGCTAAATCATTTGTGCGGAGAATCAGAGAACCAAATGATCGCAGTCATGTTGCCGAGCTTCGTTCTACTGGCTTATTGTTCACCGTAAATAACGTTATGGACATAACAAGAACCAATCCAGCAATGACTGCAAAAGGAAGATGTCTATCCAATTGATAAAGGCTTGTGCTTAGAATTGGCGCGATCACAGCCGATACACCTTGAACAAAACCCACAAGTCCTGCTAGACCTCCTTGCTGGTCGTGGGCAACTGCTAGCGATGCACCCGCCATAAAGCCCGGCATCATCAGACCTGATCCCACCCCGAACAAGAAGAATGCGATGTAATAGCTTATTAAATGATTGACTAACAAAAATAGCGCTATGCTAATGATGAACAATAGTGATCCAACCATAATAAGCTGTTTAGGCTGCCATTTTTGCTTTTTCATTTGAATACCCTGTGTGATAATCATCGCTACCCCTGTAAACATTAAGCCCAATGAGACCATTCTTGCGGTTTCCTGTGTAGTCAAAGATAATTGGTCTTGAAAATAGAATCCTCCGATTACCTGCAGGGTAACAATACTTAGCATGGTTACGAGACCTGCAAATAGATAAAGGCCCACACCTTTTTGAAACGGATTCACCTTTGGTGGCTTTTCTTGAACAATTGGTTTGTGTGCAGGGATTAGTACTAGTACAACGATAATGGCTATTATCGGCAGCAAAGCTCCAATATAAAGGGGCCAGATCAGTCCAATCAGGGCGAACACCCCTGCGATCGCCGGCCCCAGCACAAGGCCAAGTCCATTGGCGGCTCCAATGAATGCCATACCTGCAGAACGTTCTTTTTCATCGGTGACGTCCGCCATATACGCTTGCGCCGACGAAGGGACGGCCGGGATAAAAAGTCCGACCAAAGCACGTGCTGCAATGAGCAATGCGACTAACAGTCCACCGTTTATGAGTCCGTTGAGTCCAGCATACATGGTCGCTGTAAACGCGACGTAACTCACAAACATTCCTATGAAGCCAAATATAATCACAGGCTTTCTTCCTTTTACATCACTGAGACGTCCCCATACTGGAGCCATTAAGGCCATCGCAACGGAACCTAAAGAAATAATTAAGCCCGAGTGTGATTCACTCAAACCCAATTCTCGAATGAGCGGAGGCATGACAGGTGCAATAATCATCAGTCCCACCATCGCAACAAAGACACTAAAAAATATACTAAATCGAATTCTAGCCATATAACATATTTCTCCTTTCGCAGCATCTTCGAATGACGCTTTACTTACTGAATGTTAAGTGAAATCCGTAACCTCTGCTACCTTGAAACGGATTGTTCCTACGGAGAAACGGATTTAGTTTTTCTAATGCTGGTTCAAATAGTGAGCATTCACCTGTGCAGTCATAAAAAAGCAACTGAGTTTTCAAAACTCAGTTGCTCAATCCTCATTATTACATAAGGCTTTTATCGAGTTGCTAACCTTACTTATCGCTTAGTAACTGGTCGCACACCTCAGTCAGTGCAAATCCAAGTAAGTTCTTCCCCCGCCATTTCAATGGATTGTCTACGTTCGGATTGTCCTTCGCCATTCCAATTCCCCAGATCCGATCAACAGGACTCGCTTCCACCAATATTCGGTTTTTCGTTGTTTTCATATAGTCCCAAAGTTCCGGGTTCTGCTCGAACTTAGCATGATTTCCTCGTTTAACAATATCGTAGCAATTTCTTTCCCAAACGTTGTTATCGAAGGAACTAACCGCACGTCCGAATTCCTTCATCTGTTTTGGATGCTTGGCATTCATAATCGCTTCAAGCATTTTTTCATCACCGAACAGCCGCGCCTTTTCCGCCATCATATATTGCTCGGTGCAGCTGTAGGACTCGCCCTCCACGATGAAATGACATTTCCACCACTGGCTGAAGCAGCTTGAATTGACGCTACCGTCTTTAGGTGGCGTATGGCCCCAGAAGAATAGGAACTTTCGTCTTTCTCCCGCTCGATATACTTTTTGCAAGTCATCAATATTATATATCATTCTATCCTCTCCCGATTTCTCCGGTACAGTCGTGATGGGCGATGTCCGGCATTTTCCTTATAATGGTCTGTTTCCTCGACGAGATGAGCTGATTTACGGCGAAAAGCCGCTTTTAGCAGTTCCTTGTCCAGAATCACTTCGAATACCTGCTGAAGTTCCGTCAATGTGAACAACTCTGGCATCAGGTGTAGTGCAATATCGGTATATTCCACCTTCCCCCTCAAGCGTTCGATAGCGTATCCGATTATTTTTGCATGGTCAAAAGCGAGCCCATCATTGCTGAGTATCGTGTATACAACAGCCGAAGCCGATTCTATCGATTTTCTTTTGCGCTCAATAATGGACTTTAGTGTCTCATGCTCGCTAGTTAGTTTGAGTTCGTACTGGTTTGTCTGAATATAACCGTCCTCCAACAATTCCTTCTGTTCCTTTATTAGACGGTAAGAAACAGTGAACCAGGAGGCATCGTTCGCGTCATCCCCAGCCTCAATCTTCACCTTGGTACTATCAATTAATGCCATATAGGCGCAGCTCATTACCCATGTCCGCGGGTCGCGCCCCGGCTCGCTAAACGTGTAGAGCTGTTCCAGATACACGTTGTTTACTGCCGTCTCCTCCCGAAGTTCCCTCTGAGCCGCCTGTTCCGTCGTCTCCGTGGGGCGAACAAAACCGCCCGGTAGCGCCCATTGTCCCAAAAAGGGGTGTTCCCCCCGGCGAATAAGCAGTACTTGCATATTCTTTTTCGGAAGTTTGCGGTAGTTCATTTCTTCGGTATCGGCCACCGTGAAGATGACCATATCCGTCGCAACTGACGGACGGACATAATCTTCTTCGACATATTGGGCAAGAAATTGCTCCTCCGTAAGCCCATTGTGGTCTCTTGCCACCAATTTCACCACCTGTTCGAACTATTAGTTATTAACAACATGTTATTATCAAAGTGTTACTAACAATATATGCGATATGGTACCCTTTGTCAACTGGAGTAGCGTAAGCTTTTGTCAATCGCCCAGTTCTATGTCCGCAGTCCGCATGAATCACTGAAAAACAAAAAAAGAAAAAAGCGCAAGGTAGCGCCTTTCTCTTTATTTGTTATAGATATTTGAAGTGTCAAACTCCAAACCTATCCATATACTTTAGCTTCATCTCTTCTTCCAGTTATCTTTCAACGGTACGATTAAATACAAGTTGATCATCAGTATTGAATTTCTTATCTACGCAAAAATAGCCATGACGTAAGAATTGAAATTTTTGCTCTTTGAGAGGATGTTCAACGAGAGATTCCATCAAAGCGTCCTTTATAACAACATGTGAGTCTGGATTGATGACATCCGTCCAATCAACACTGTTCTCCTTCGAAATGTTCTGCTCTAAAAGTAGTTTCTCGTACAGATGAACCTCTGCTTTTATAGCGTGAACCGCTGAGACCCAATGGATCGTTCCCTTCACCTTACGTCCAATAAATCCAGTACCACTCTTTGTGAGCGAGTCGTAAGTACAACGAAGCTCCGTAATTTCACCAGTATCTGGGTCCTGAATCACTTCATTGCATCTGATGAAATAAGCACCTTTTAGTCTTACCTCGGTATTTAAACTTAGCCGGTGAAAGCCCTTGGGTGGCAGCTCCATAAAATCGTCCCGTTCGATATATATCGTTTTGGAAAAAGGAACCTCTCTTTTCCCCAGATCCTCGTTCTCACTGTTGTTTTCAATCGTTAACAGCTCAACTTCATATTCCGGATAATTTGTAATCACGACCTTAAGAGGGTGCAAAACAGCCATGACGCTAACTACTTTTTCCTTTAGATCTTGCCTTAGACAGTGATCAAGCAACGAGATGTCTACCGTGCTTTGGGTTCGGATACTTCCAATTTCCTCAATGAAGTTGCGTATGCTTTCCGGTGTAAAGCCTCTTCTTCTTAAACCTTGGATCGTCGGAAGCCTCGGATCATCCCAGCCGTCTACGTCCCCACCTTCTACCAACTGCCTCAAAAACCGTTTGCTTGTCACGACACCCGTTAAGTTCAGTCTCCCGAACTCCCTTTGTCGCGGGGGCTCAGGGATAGCAAGCTCCTTTAAGACCCACTCGTACAATGATCGATGGTCTTTGAATTCAATTGAGCATAAGGAATAGGTGATTCCTTCAATTGCATCTTGAATAGGATGAGCAAAATCGTACAGTGGATAGATGAGCCAGTCTTTTTCCGTCCTATAATGCTCAGCATAAATAATTCGATAAATAACAGGATCACGCAAATTGATATTAGGCGAACCCATATCGATTTTGGCGCGAAGAACCTTGGAGGAGGCCGGGTAGAGACCCTTCTTCATATTCTCAAAAAGCTGCAGATTCTCCTCGACAGATCGGTTTCTATATGGGCTGTTCCTGCCTGGCTCCGTCAAAGTCCCCCGATATTCTGTAACTTCCTCCGGGGATAAATCACAGACATAGGCCTTTCCTTGCTTTATCAAAGTGACCGCAGCGTTATAAATTTCTTCCGAGTAGTCCGAGCCGTAATAGATATGATTACCTGGATCATAACCGAGCCACTGCATATCCTCGATAATCGCGTTTACAAACTTGATATCCTCTTTAAGAGGATTCGTGTCGTCAAAACGTAAATGAAACGTTCCGTTATACTTTTGAGCCAATGTATAATTCGTGTGTATTGCATATGCGCTCCCGATATGAAGATAACCGTTAGGCTCGGGTGGAAATCGCGTGCACATGTCTCGCTCGAGTGGTCTCGATTTAAGCTCATCATTAATCAATCTAACTAAAAAATTTTCGGTTGGATACTTCGTTTCCTTACTCATGTCGACTCCTCCTAATGAATTTGATACGTGGTAATTGCAAATAAAAAAACTTCACCTCCAAGACTTCATGTCTTGGGGACGAAGTTATTCGCGGTACCACCCAAGCTTCATTAATATGTCGCCATATTAACCTTATCAAGTACGACATTGCAGGCAATGTTTATACTCTAGCTCTATAACGGGAGCTCCCGTCATGCCATCCCCGCTCAAGGTTCCGACATGCTGCTCAGAGGCTTGGTTCGGGAAAAAGCTCTTTGCTCCTTTTCAGCTACCGGAGCTCTCTGTACAAGAACATTTTCCCCTACTCTTCTCATCGTCGCGTTTGAATATTTCATATATGATAACAAATCATTCCCTTTTTTGTAAACGACTATTCTCCGATATATACGCTCTCTATATGTTACGTCTAAACGCGATTTATAGATCACTTTTGGGCTGTTTCGATGATCAAATTGTAGACTATCGATAGTGCATCTTTAGGCTCAAGCTGGCTCATGTTCCGAATGAATACTTCCTTGTTTTGAGATATTTTATCAATATACTCAAGCAATGTTTCCGTGGATAGATGCTCCTCATGCAAAACTTTACAATAACCGTTTCGTTCAAATGAAGCCGCATTAAGCAGCTGATCCCCTCTACTCTGTTCCTTGGTGAGTGGTATCAGTATCATCGGTTTCTTAAAATATAAAAATTCAAAGATCGAATTGGACCCTGCTCGAGAAATAACAAAATCGCACATGGCCAATATATCTGGTAACTCTTCGTTTATGTATTCGTATTGGCGATAATCTGAATTTGTAAGTGAGGAATCCAACTGCCCTTTCCCACATAAATGAACGATCTGAAAATGTTCTGTTAATTTAGATAAGGAATCTCGAACAACTTGGTTAATACTCCGCGCCCCAAGACTCCCTCCCATAATTAAAATGGTTGGCTTACCTCGTTTTGTAAATCCCGTGAAAATTCGTCCTCGTTCCGCGTTTCCCTGTTTTAATTTCTCCCGAAGTACCGGGCCTACATAGTGACATTTATTTTTGCCTAATGAATTTGCTGTTTCCGGAAAAGTAGTACATATTACACTAGCAAATGGAATGGCAAGTTTATTGGCTAATCCAGGAGTAAGATCCGATTCATGAATGATCACCGGTATTTTATTTAGCCATGCTCCAATGACAACAGGTACAGAAACAAATCCACCCTTAGAAAACACAATGTCTGGTTTTTGACTTTTTATGATCTGAAAAGCTTGAAAAACACCTCTTACAACTTTGAATGGATCTTTTATGTTTTGGAAATCCAGATATCTTCTTAACTTTCCTGTTGAGATTGAATAATAACTAACGTTTGAAATAGAGGAGACTATTTCCCTTTCTATCCCGTTGTTAGATCCGATATATCCAGTTGACCAGCCTGCCTCAATAAATTTTGGTATTAACGCGAGGTTCACTGTAACATGACCTGCAGAACCGCCACCAGTAAAAATTATTTTTTTCATCTATTCACCCGAAATGTTTGTATTGGTTAGAGTATACTCGATGTACATTCGATGTAGTACGCCTCATCCATGTATCGGAAAAGAGCATTTTCTCCGACTAAGTATTTTAAATCTCAGGCTTTTTACCATGAGCCATTACAAACGTCATCATTGCATATGCATCTGGAGAATTGGATATTTTCTCAGATGCTGACTTCAATTGATCGAATTCTTCTTGATTAATAAGACCATTATTAAAAAATCCCACAAAGCGGTTGATATCAAACTGTAGTTTAAACCCTTCAATACCATGTATATCACTATGTTGAATTACAGCATCGATATCGACATCTGTATAGCCCGCATTCGTTAAGAGACGCGGTAAGCTCCTGCCAATATATCGGTTGCCCCCTTTTGTAGCCTGATGATCTGCTATTTTCTTTAGAACGGTCGGCAGTGCTTGTACATCCGGATTAACAGCTCCAAATATTCCATCATCAATGTCAATGATTACAAGTTTGCCTCCGGGTTTTAACACACGAAATATCTCTTGCGCAGCTTGCATTGGATTATGTAAATGTAAAAAAAGTAACCGTACAATTGCAAAATCAAACGATTCATCCGGCAATCTAGTTTCATAAATTGATGATTGAACAAAGCGTAGCCGATCTTCGGGAATGTGATTTAACATGTTTTGGGCTTTATCTAATAACGTCTTTTCAATCTCCAACGCAGTGATCAGACTGTCGGGTAAGCTATTTACTAGTTGTTGGGTTAAAAATCCTGGACCGCTACCCAGTTCAACTACGCTCATTCCATTCTCCAAACCATACCACTTTAAGTTACGAAACTCTTTATCCCACCCCATTAAAGCCTGCACTTTTAGCCTCTCAATCTCTGTTTGTAATCCCAAACTTGCATTGTGGATATTATACGTTGAATTATATTGCACGATTAACCCTCCTTTGAAAATTTAGAAATCTCCTCCATATTATAAACTTCTGTCGGAGTAGCTGATAACTATTTAGTAATATAATTTGCTTATTCGGAACATTTAGCATCTAAAGAAGAAGCCGATTTTCTATAAACAGAAAATCGGCTTCTCGATGCTTATGTGATTGTTATCGAACAGTCTACTTACATTTATAACCTATAATCTTCTTCATGATAGTAGGTTACCTTGTTTCATGTCGAACAATCTTCCTGCTTACAAATACCATGATAATCGCCAGTACGAGAAAATACAAAGGCATCGTTGCTAATGATCCATTGTGAAGGTAACTCATGCCACTCGTAATAAGGCTGACAACAACGTAGTAACCTAATCCAAAAATGGCACCCGCTGTACCAAGCACATCACTATAATGAACAAGTGCTAAGCTCAGACAATTCGGAATGGCCATACCAATCCCCAACAGCAGGATAAAGATACAAGCTACCATTAAACCCAAAAATATAACGGAAGGGCTAATTCCATAAAGGGCAAGACCAGTGAGACATACAGCCCCCACAGTCGTTATCATGGAGCCCATAAGGATGATTTTTTCTGCTGTGAATCTGCCTAGCATTTTCTTCGAAAGCATCGCCCCTAGTATGGATGACAATGCCACAAAAATACCAAAAAATCCAAATACACCAGGACTCATGTCAAAAAATTTAATAAAAATAAATGGGGCTTCTGCATAATAACTAAACAATATCCCATTTGTTGCTCCGATAAGAAAACCAAATCCCCATACTCTTCGGTCTGAAATCAGACGCTTGGCCACAGAAAGTGTGTTAATTCTTGAGGTTGTGGGCACTCTTGTTTCAGGCAGAGAAACGAACGTATACGTAAAAATAGAAACGCTTATCACAATAAGAGTGAAGAAAACAGCTCTGAAACCAAGCCATTGATCTACCCATCCTCCAATGAGTGGCCCAATTGCCGGCGTAAAAGCAAGAGCTGCAGAAATTTGAGCAAACACAGCGTGACGCTTAGCTCCATCGATACTCTCGCGCAGAATCGTTTGTGTAACGACAGAACCAGTACTTGCACCAAAAGCCTGAATGAATCGACTCACTAATAACCATTCGGCGGAATCAGACAGGAAGCACCCCAGACTTCCTACTCCATAAACTAATATTCCCCAAAGCAATGCGGGACGCCGCCCAATAGAATCCGAAAGCCTACCCCAGCAAAAAACGCCAACGGCGAAACCCAGAAAATAAATACTGAGTGTCAGTTGGATCATGTTACTACTTACATTTAGATTACTAGCTATATCCGGTAATGAAGGTGTATATATCGTTTCGCTAATTTGTGGGAAACCCACAAGGATAATTAATAATAACAATGATGGTGTTGAGATTTTTCTTTCCACAGCTAATCCCCCTATAATTCAAAAATCTCAGTTAGCCGATGAAGAAATCACGGGATAGGGGGTTTGCATTTGATCAATCTAGTAAATGAGAGCATTTTTTTCACCTTTTATTCTTTATAGGGGGGAAGATATATTAAGCATTATAACAAGATTTCGGACAAAAAGAAAAAACGGAGTAAATATCAGGCGAAAACCCTGTATCTACCCCGCAGCTGCTATGTAACTTTATGATCTCTAATGGAATCCGTTTTGCCGTGAAATATACAAATAGAGGTTTTCCATCATATTCTGCACATCAAGAATAATAATCTCTCGATCACCCTGCTTCGAAATACCGATGTAATAATCGAAATCTGTATTCATTTTGAAAGGTTGAATCGTGTCCTCTGAGATATCCATTACATCCATTGCACTATCAACGATTATACCTACGAGGTCATCATTCCGTTCAACAATAAGCAATCGGGTCATCTTAAAATCTGAGCTGTTCTCATTCCCTAGAAAATTGGTGCGTAGGTCAATAATAGGCGCAATGATCTGACATTTTGTGGGGCTTCCCTTCATATATTCAAGGTTTTTGGAATTATTCAATACAGGTGGCATCTTTTTATAAGCTACGACATGATTAATATCGATTCCGAATTCTCTATTCCCAACACTGAATATAACTGCTCTTAAATAATTCATAGGTGCACCTCACATTTCTGTCATAAGAAAACACTCGTTCTACACTTATCCGTAAATTTTAAATTGATTGACTTTATCTTGTAAATCTTCCGCCATTTGGGATAATGAAGATGAGGATGCCGATATTTCTTCCATGGATGCGAGTTGCTCTTCTGTTGCAGCCAAAATATTTTGCGTCCCGACGGCTGAAGTCTGAGCAGCTTCATTAATGTGTTCTACTGAACGAAGCATGTGATCTGTTCCTGATGCTAAATTTTGAACTTCTGATGAGACTTCTTGAATTTGACTGACCACCTCATTTACAGACTGCTGAATTTGTTCAAAGGATTGACCAGCTGAATTGACGGTATCCATGCCACTAAATACTTCAGTTGTAGCCCGTTCCATTGAATGAACTGCTTTTTCCGTTTCTGACTGGATGGTGGTAATGAGTACCGAAATTTTATTAGCAGAAATTGCCGATTGCTCGGACAACTTACGAACATGATTAGCGACAACAGCAAACCCCTGGCCATGTTCTCCAGCCCTAGCCGCTTCAATAGCCGCATTTAAAGCAAGTAGATTGGTCTGTTCGGCAATCTCTGTAATAGCCCCTACAATTGCGCCAATTTCTTCGGATCGCTGTTTCAATCCATGAATGACAAGATCTAGTTCGTTAATAGCCCCATGGATCGAATTCATCTGATGTACGACGGTCGTGATGGCTTGATTACCTTCTAATGATTTATCCGACGCCTGTATAGCTGTTTCGGACACAACTTGCGCATTCCGTGCAATATGTTGTATTCCATTTCCCATATGTATTAGCGTTTCTGCAGTTTGCTCAACCACTTGGACCTGCCGATCTGCTCCGCTTGCCACTCCTTGAACGTTGGATGCAATATGCTCGCTAGCAAGGCTCGTCTGTTCAGCATTTGCCGTAAGTTCAAGCGAGAACGCTGCTACTTGCTGTGAAGTTTCTGCAATCTGACCGAACAAGCCTCTTAATATATGAAGCATACTATTTAATGAATCGGTTAATTGCCCTAGTTCATCTTTGGAACGATAGTTCACTTGACCGGTGAAATCCCCACGCTCCGCTTCTTTCATTAATTTCTGTACGCTTTGAATTGGCTTTACAATCATACGAATGATCAGTATCCCTAATCCACAGCATATTGCAATCATTACAATTGAAATGAAGAATGTAAGCTGAATGCTTTGTTCCGCATGCTCTGTATTCGAGCGATTAATTGCATCAGCACTATTCATAAGATCATTCTCTAACTGAACACCTAACGGATAGATCACATTATAAGCTTGTTCTACTACCGATTTGTAATAATCGTAAGCTTCATCATTTCGATTCTGTCCTCCCAAAGCGATTACTTGTCTCATTGACTCAATATAAGCCGGATACCCTGCTTTAATATCGGTTACGATCTTCTTTTCCTCTTGCGACATCCCCGACTCGAGAAACATATCTAGATACTTCAAATTTTCGGTTAACAATTCCTCAAATTTAGCATTGAATTTCTCCGTTTCTTGCCTCGATGTGTCCTGCATCAATTGAAAAACAATCGTCTCCATGGCCCGGTTATTAGCACGATACTTTATAAAGTTAGCTTGAGGTATCATGTGATTGAAATATATCGCATCCGCATTCTTAGCCATAGAGGTCATAGAAAGAAATCCAATCACTGAAAGCGTTACCATGGAAACGGTAAAAAATCCGATTAACAGAAACAGTTTTGTTCGTACTTTTAAGTTGCGTAAAATTCGCACTGCACAATCCCCTTTTTCACTGAATAGTCAAATTAATAATCAAATGATAAACGAGGTTTATTAAAACAATTCTAAAATTAGTGTTTGATATTTATGTTTTTTCCTTATATTTCTTGCTATTTTCTTAGTTCTATCTTTCTAGACAGAAAAAAACCTTCTATAAGAAGGTCTCCAAAGACAAATCTAATTTGGCGAAAATTTATACCCTATTCCCCAGACCGTTTTAATATATTTCGGATTTTTGGGATCTTCCTCAATTTTATTCCTTAATTTCATCACGTGTACATCGATTGAACGCTCATTGACCAACGTATCTATTCCACGTAAATAAATAATCAGTTCCTCTCGGGTAAATACGCGTTCCGGATGATTATAGAGCAAATTCATAATTTCAAATTCTGAAAATGTTGTCTCTACACGTCGTTCCTGAACTTTAATCGCTCGATACTCATGTTCAATGATAATGCTCTTTCCTTCTGCACGGAATCCAATGTCCTTATCGTCTGATCCTCGCTCGATAGATCCCTGGTATGCTCTTCGCGTAAGAGCAAACATTCTCGCCAAAAGCTCCTTCATACTGAACGGCTTGCATAAATAATCGTCCGCTCCGGCAATCAATGCTTCTACTCGATTCAGCACTTCTGTATTCATTGATATCATAATAATGGGTACAAAAGAATCTTTACGAACCTCCCTGCATACTTCCGTACCGTTTAGATCTGGCAGAAGAAAATCAATGATAACGATATCCGGATTAAATTCTTTTATGATGCTTAATCCCTGAACCCCTGAATCAACTCTTAATACGATGTACCCCTCATCTGTCAAATACATCTTGATCATTTCACCAATGATTTCGTCATCTTCAATTAGAATTACTTTCATTGTTAGTCCCTCTCACCATCATTTTCATGAATAATGTTACTTTCGTATCCGATATCTATATAGTTTTGTAGCGAAGAAATTATCATTTGCATTTCCCAATCCAAATGTTCCATGCTAGCTTTAATATCTCCGCCTTTATCTAGAATACTTTCAAGCTGATTGGCTGCTGCAAGCAGTCCATCTGCAGATATATTTGCAGCTACGCCTTTCAGCGTATGAAGCATTCTTCGGGTATTTGTGAGATCGAATCGAGACAATGTCTCCTGCAATCGGTTCGTAAAATCACGGTAGTCACGCAAGAATACGATGAACATATGAACCAAAATATTTTCTTTTCCATTGACCCTTCGTCGAATCGCTTGAATATCAATCCCTTGTAAGTCAATTTCGATATTGTTTTGATCTTCACGTTTCTTGTACACACTACCATCTTTTGAAGCATCCCGTCGGTTAATCAATGAAAAAAGTTGATCGACTTCAAGCGGTTTCGTTAATACGCCATTCATTCCAATACGGTAGTACATCTCATGATCTTCCTTCACCGTATTGGCCGTTAAGGCAATGATCAGCAATTGATCAAATCGGTGATCTTCACGAATTTTCTTCGTTGTTGCTACTCCATCAAGTTCTGGCATATGAATGTCCATTAAGAGCAGATCCCATTGTTCTCGATTTAGTAATCTAAGAACTTCGTTGCCATGATTAGCTATGGTTACCGAGAACCCGTAGGATTTTAATAACTCTGTTACAACGAGCTGATTAATTGCATTATCCTCAGCGAGCAAGATATTCATTTTTCGATTTCGCAGGGCATTGAATTGAGTCCTCTGAATCACTGTTGACTCTTTGAATTTATGCCAGAACAAGGATCTCATCGTTCGATACAGTCCAATCCGACTAACCGGCATCAAAATTATTGCATCCGGCTGCAAATGCTTGGGGAGTTTCATGATTTCTTCACGAACCATTGGAGTTAAAATAACGACATGACGAACTGATATAGCAGAAGTCCGTCGCTTTAGATGCAACCAATCATTAAGGTCATTCATTGTATCCTTACTTAAATCTGTCAGTATCACTTCTAAATGAATACTTGAAAAATCAACATTCATATAATTGTCGCAGCAAATCACTTGAAAATTCATAGATTCCAACATGGAGCATATTCCTTTGCTGACCACCTCATTACTTTCAATTACGAGTACGTTCATCCGAGAGAATTCGATTGGATCTTCCCTCCTTATCTGGGCATTCAGTGGCACATGGTCAAACGGGAGTGTAAATGAAAACTTACTTCCATACCCAGGCTGACTATTAACCGTAATGGTCCCCCCCATCAACTCAATGAAATACTTACAAATGGATAACCCTAAACCCGTTCCTCCATATTTATGTTTTGAAAAATGTCCGACTTGAGTAAATGGTTCGAACAGATGACTCATCTGATCACTTGTGAGTCCAATCCCCGTATCTTTAACAGAAAACTCTAAGTAGAACATGTCATCTTCATAGCTAAGCAGTTCCGCTTTGACATAGATATATCCGCTGTCTGTAAATTTTATAGAATTGTTAATCATATTAATTAAAATTTGCTCAATACGCAAAGAATCGCCATAAAGCGTTTCCGGGATATCCGCTGACGTATCAATAATAAATTTCAATCGCTTCTCTCCTACGAGAACGGTTAAGATATCGGATAATTCCTGCATCAAATGATGTAAATTGAACTGTACCTTCTGAAGTTCAATTTTGCCAGCCTCGATTTTTGAGAAATCGAGAACATCATTAACAATCCGAAGTAATGTATTAGAAGATGAGAGAATCTTATCTAAATAATCTTTCTGTACAGGTGACATCTCCTGCCTCATTAACAACTCTGTTAATCCAATAATTCCACTTAATGGTGTACGAATTTCATGACTCATTCGAGCGACGAACTCACTCTTGGCCTTATTGGCCTCATCAGCTTCTCTACTCATCTTAAGATTCTTGATATCATGAGCGGTGCACATAATCCCTATGATCACTTGATTAATATCAAAGAATGGAGACAGTGTGACATGAAAATCAAATTCAATGTTATTGAACTTGAAACTGTATTCAAAACTTTCCATTTCCCTTCCAGAAATGACCTGGTTAAAATGATACAACCACGACTCAATATGTTCTCCTGGAGGTAGATGATCGGTAATGAATTCCCCTATAACCTTTTCTGGCTGAGTTCGGAAGGTCTCTAATACTTTTTTATTCACTGATGTCACACGCCCATCAACATCAAAGTGCACAATAAAATCTTGCGAGCTTTCAACAAGAGAACGATATAATTCTTCGCTTTCCACGAGCTGCCTCTCTGATTGTTTACGTTCTGTAATATCAATCGCTGAGCCAATGACAGAGACAACATTGTTGTTGTAATAAATCGGTTTTAATGTAACTAAAAGAGTGCGCTTCGCAAAGCATGTTTCAAATGATAGTTGCTCGCCACGCCAAGCCTTTTCTTTTTGACATTGTAAGAAACTGCTTAATTCATCAGGAAATACAGAAATATTGTCAATGGATTTTCCTACAATATCTTCACTACATAATCCTAACTCTTCAAAAAGAGCCCCCCCTCCAATTTTATATATAATCTTCCCATTTTCTTTCGTTAATTTATAAATTAATCCGGGTTGAAGGTGAAGAATTTCTAATAAATCGCTTTGTAAGACATCGAATTGATGCTTTAATTTTTGAGCATTACTCATGTAATACAACTTCGCAGCGATAAATAAGCCGAATGCCTGATAAGCGAGAAAGTATTGTAATTGAACAGATATTAAAGGAGGATTTTCCATGTAATAATAAATAGTAAGAATAACGAAATTGGAGCATGTAACGGATATTAACCACTGCATCCAGTAATGCTTAATAAATCGAACAGATGTGTTGCTAATGATCAATAGGAGTGACATGATGATTGTCCCTTGAATCATAATATCTATTGAAGAGACGTAGGATAACTGAAATATGAGGATCACTAACATCGTGATCACTGCTGAGAAGGGACCTCCGATGTAGGACGAGATCAAAATAGGAATCGTTCTTAAATCCGCTAAAAAATAATTATCGAAATGGTGCCCGAAGTACATTAACAGGACACCCACAATTCCTTGATAGAGCCCTACCTTCCATACATACCATGTTATAATTTTTAAATTCATGTTGACTTTCATCATAAAATGCTCGAAAAAAAATGTGAAAATCGTCAATAAACAGAAGCTAAGCATTAAATCCCGAATCATGATTGTTCTCACCTGCAGTATGGATTCAATTTGTCTAAAAAGAATAGCATATATGCAACCGTTAATATATTGAGTTTCACTGGAAAAACTACGATATAAATCAATAATGAATTCATCATGTTTATATGAATTAATATAAAACTAAGATGTTATAAAACATATTCATGAAATATTAAATTTTTCTTAGATTAATAAAGATAATGTTAATAAATCGATCACAAAAAACCCGATCCAATTGGATCGGGTTCTTGAGCTTATAGATTCGCAACCTAGCACACTATACCAGAGCCTTTAGGACATCATCAATTTTTAGCCCATGAGACAGAATGCCATAATTCATCCAAGTCATAAAATCAACCTCATACACACAACGGTTCCTCATTGCCGGAAGAGCCTGCCAAGAAGGGGTATTCAACAGTCGGCGTTCCTCACCTTCCACCCTCGAATGCCGCTTATCAAACATAATGAACAGATGATCGGCATCCAACCGTTCGAGCCATTCTTGCGTAAGCTCTGCTCTGCGATGATAATTCGTTAATTTCCGAACTAGGGGATGTGGCGTCAGCCCTAAATCGCTGTATAGGACTGGTCCTGTATAGCCACGTTCTGATCCTGCATACAGGCTCACACCAAGAGCAGATATTCGAAGACACGCAACAGTCTGCTTACGAACAGAGCGTTGAAGTAAGCTTCGAGCTTCATTTGCTTTATTTTCATATTGCTCAATAATATCCTGAACTAGACTCGTCCTCCCTAGCAAATCAGCCACCGTACGCAAAGTAGCACGCCAATCCTCACCGGGATGTGTCAAGTTATAGGTTGGCACCAACTCGGTGATCTGATCAAAAGGCATCCAACGATCCATTCCCCCATCTACTAAGATATGATCCGGTTTGTGGTCAAGTAATGTATCGATCGGGTTTCTAGCGATATCGAATATAGGTACATTCTGCAGACCAAGATACTCTTGCTTCCCCCATCCTGCATGGTAGCATTGCATAACAGGTGTTACGCCTAAGGCCACTAGAAAATCTTCAAGAAACGGAGCGAACACGCGAGATCCATCTCTTAAATGACGGCGGTATTGTCCCGGAGAAATTCCGAATGTTTGCTTAAATCTCCGACTAAAATAGTATTCATTTATTTCTGTTTGATATGCTCGATAGAATTAGACACAGCCTGGCGTATGCTCATTTCCTTATGGATGAAAAGGTTTTGTTCAAATATGAATCTCAGTAACTCTTGAAATCTGACATGGTTACGAAATAATTCCATTTCATCTTGGGAATTTCGATTCTGATAGATTGCTTCCAAGTAATCAATGCATTCTGAAAAAGGTTGGCACACCACCTCGCCACTACACGGAATATGATGTGTTAATCTTAATGGTAGATCTTCTGGAAACTCTGAAGTGTTCAGAAGAGACACCTCAAAAATTAGTCGATAGAAGCCTAGTCCTTCCTCTCCAGCTATCATACACGTTGACATATCGGGCGTGACAATCATGCAAGATCCTCGCTTCGAGCAAATTCCTGTGCCGTTTATGACAATTCTCCCGTCCCCGCTTGTCATAACCAACATCGTATAATTCCGATTAAAGCTATCTTCCTGGTGCCAATCCGACGTTTTAACGTTATATTGAATATCCGTTAGAACATAGAACCAAGTTGGTCGAACCATGCCTATCCTCTTTTCTTCCTGCTTACTTGACGAACCACTTTAATAGATCATCCACTTTCAACATATCGGCCGTAATTGCACCTGTCTGCCAGTGTGATCGATCAGCCATATAGACATTGCCTTTCTTGACAGCTCGCATCAACTTCCATAATGAGCTGTCTAATATTTTCATCGCTTCCTTATTCTCTTCCGAAGTCCACGAACCGTTCGACGGTAATAGGATAATATGATCAGCATCAAATTTCGGAATCATCTCTTCAGATAGAATAGCTTGGAATTCTTCCATGTCTCTCACTGACGCATTCGGTTTCAGTTCCAATTCTTTATAGAGAATATTGCCTACAAATCGATTATTGATGCCAAACAGCGCAATCGATTTGTCGCCAATGTTCAACCTCATGACTGCGACTGTCTCATCTCCGATCGTTGCTTTTAATTTGGCTTTCGCGTTGGAGACCTTTTGGTCATAATCACGAAGGACCTGATTTGCCTTATCAGACATACCCAATACATTAGCTATGGTTTTAAGGATTTCTCTTGGATCTTGAAGCACCGATTCCGTTACTCTGTATGTCGGCGCTACCTTGGAATACGTTTCGTATTTAGCCGCATCCGCTGCACCGTCCACAAAGATCAAATCAGGACTTTCCTCCAGCATCGCTTCGATGCTCCCACTAATATCAAATTGAGGCACATCCAATTTCAAATATTCCTGGATTCCCCAAGTCGGATGGTACCATTGCACAATAGGTGTTATACCCAATGCTACGAGGTAGTCTTCCAAATAAACCCCAGCAATACGCTGAGGATCTGTGGGGACCTTCACCTCACCAAATTCATCCCTCACAATTCGTGTTGAATTGGACGCATCTCCTTGCTCTTCTGACGGTTTGTCCTTATTTTCCGTAACCTGTTGAGATTGCGCTGTATCCGCTATATCCTTTGGTGCTCCGCATCCACTTAATCCGATCATCAGAATCAGCGTCACTGCTATGAAGACAGTCATTATTTGACGTGACCTTGCCATAAATGTTCCCTCCCATGAATGTTGTATATGTACGAATAGTGAATACGATCCATCCAACAATAATGATAATCATTCTCACTGATACAGGTCTATTATATAGCACTCGTTTGGTTCGAACAATGCACATTTTCAAAGTGATTCTTATACAAACTTGAGTGCTCCTATCAAAAAAAGACAATCGCATTCATCGCGATTGTCTTTTCTATGATAAGAATTGTGTCCCTATCCGAGAGAAAAAGATGCCTTTGTTTAATCGATAATTTGGTTTTTGAGAGCATGCGCTGTGAATTCATAAAAAGCATTAGCATTTTCCCAGGTTGGGAACCCTGCTTGTGCCAGAATATTGCTGCCCCCGCCTTTTCCATTGTAACTCCCAAGATGTGCTTTGAAGAATGCACCGCAGGAACGCCCAGAATTGCTATTCTGAGATAGAACAACTTTATTCTCGGCTTTAGTAGCCAGCAGTACTGGTACATCACTTTGCGAGGTGATTTTGGCCGCCAAATTTTGTAGATCTTTAAGACTTTTGTCTTCAAATATTTGTGCGATTAGAGTGCTTCCATGGCTAGATAACAATTCTTGTGCAACATACTCATCATTTTTATCTTTAAGAATGGACAGCTCGGCTTGAAGCTGTTTTTGCTCCTTCTCCCATTTCTCAATCCGGTCTAAGATTTCATCTTTGCCGGTTTTGAATTTGGTAGACAAGGCACCCAATATCCGTTGGCTATCATTAAACTCCTCTAAGGCTCGATATCCGCATTTAAAATAGATCCGAATGTTCCCCTTTTGTTTCTCCGCTTTGAGTAGCTTGATCATTCCGATTTCGCCGGTTGAAGAGACATGTGTCCCTCCGCATGCGTTGTATTCAACTTCCTTGATTTCAACAATTCGAATATTCTCCGTCACCTTTGGCTGCTTTACAAGATTCAGTTGATTGGCCTCTTCCCCGGAAACGAAATAACTCAGAATGTAATGGTTCGAATAGATTTGCTGGTTGACCTCGCGCTCAATGGATTCAAGCTGACTTGTGTTCAACTCAGAAGCTTCCACGTCAATCGTGCAATAATCCGTTCCTAAATGAAAACTTAAGGTCATGGCTTGATACAAGTCCAGGCAAACAGCCGAGAGCAAATGCTGTCCGCTATGCTGCTGCATGTGGTCAAATCTTCGATTCCAATCGATCAGACATGTTACTGTACTCTCTTCGGGAAACCGCTCAAGCTTGTGTAATATTTGATCCGCTTCACTGAGGACATCAAGCACAGGAATTCCCTGGATATACCCTACATCACAAGGTTGCCCACCCCCATGCGGATAGAAAGCCGTCTCTTCCAAAATGACATAATAGCCGTCATCTTTCTCTACCGTTTCTAAAATGCTTGTTTCCCATTGGGCCAGATAAGCAGAATCGTAATATAGTTTTTTAGTCATGACAATTTTCCTCTCTAATCTCGTACATTATTTTAAATATATAGTTGTTTGAATATACAGTCAAAAAAAGACGTAGCATATCTTGTAACTTTTAAAAGTCGATTCATTTGAGGTACATTTCCGACAGGGAAATATGCAAATATTTACATATGTAATTCCTTTTATACAAGATTAGTAATTATGTTCGGATTTATTCTGCTTTTGTGGGCATGATCAAAGGAGAGATGACTCTGTTTTAATTACTATTGTGAATTTTTCATATGTTGATATTTTCACTTCTAACGCAATGCATGAAAAAACCGAACAAATATCAGGAAAAATCCTGGATCTGCTCGGCTATGCAACATAACTCGTTATGGTTCAGACATCAACGATGGTTTAGCTTTCATTTAGAAATGATCCATAAGGAAGGTTTGTCCCACAGGGATTATGGACTCGAACTGCGCTACTTTCAAGGGATTACCGTTTAGACGATTCATCTGGTGTAACTCTCGAGGGCGCTTATAACCCATAAAGAGTGCAGAAAGCGTCTGAATATCTGTAGATATATCGGTTTGATTGTCATCATTTGAAGACAGTTGAATGACATCTGCTCTTCCATCCTTGTTTACTGACAGTTTCCACGAGCCGTTATTCCAAGTAGCCGCTGAATCCTTCACTGAAATCGTTAGTTCAGCCTCTATATTCGCCTCGAACGAGTATTGTTCTATAAATGATTTCAAATCTACAATACGCGCCATGAAATAAGGGACTAGTTCCTGAGTTATACGGGGTTCGGGTAGCATGTATGGCAGCTGATCGTCACCTGGCACCATCATCATCATTACTTGTTCAATACGGGAATCATGGTTTGAAAAGAACGTCCACAGCGCACTTCGTGCTTCTTCATTCAAGTAAATGAATTCATCACACTCGATCACTTTATCTTTTAACTCATATAACACATAACCTTGCGGTTCACCATCTGCTGAAAAATAAACAGCGCTATGTACAGATTCCTGCAGCACCGACTGTTTCCACCATACTTCATCGCGCACCAGGGTTCCATTATATCGATTTACAAATGATTGATATAACGAATTGAGAACAGAGATATCAGTTAGGTCTCTCACTATTTTCCCTGGAAAATCTATTTTAGGCGGGAATTTCTGTACAGGGATCGTATATTTTTTATACTCTGTATAGAGTTCCCATCCGAACTTACGGTAAAACGGAATTGAAAAAGGATGTAAAAAGGAAATAGTCTGTCCCTGGCTCTTCATTTCTTGAAGCGCATGCTTAAGGAGTGTGGATACATGTCCCTTTCTGCGGTTTTCCGGCCAAGTAGCCACCCCTGCAATACCGCCCATATCTACAACCTTACCTTGCAGATAGATTTGAAAAGGGATTATTGTCAGTTTTGCTTGCAGTTCTTCTCCATCAAAGATCCCCCAGAATTGTTCGGGCTTGAAAAGCTGCTTGCTGGATTCTTTTTCCTCTGGAGTTTGTGTATATTGAAAGGCATACTCAGATAATTTCACGCTTGCTTCAAATTCATTCTGCCTTAGCTGTCTAAGTTCCATATTTCCACCTCTTTAATAATTGTTTTTGTAAACCCCTGTTATAGGAATACTCTATCATAATTCCTCTGTCATATATATATTTGTCGAACAAACTTTTTGTAAGTTACTTGACAATACACACCTATAAAGATTATTATTAGCTCATACAAAAAAACGAAGACAGAACATATATTAATGTGAAAAGAATCAGGAGGGAAAAACAATGTCAAAATTAAATATCGGGATCATTTTGGGAAGCACGCGTCAAGGTCGTTTAAGTCCACAAGTTGGAGAATGGGTAAAGAGTGTCGCGGATCAACGTGGGGATGCTAATTATGAAATCGTAGATATCGCAGATTTCAATCTTCCACTTCTGGGAGAAGCCGATGCTACAGAACAAGCAACTGCCTGGAATACCAAACTTTCAAGTCTGGACGGCTTTGTATTTATCGTACAAGAGTATAACCACAGTATTACAGCATCATTAAAAAATGCTCTGGATTATGCGCGTGAAGGATGGGGCAATAAAGCAGCAGGTATTGTAAGCTATGGTTCAGTAGGTGGTGCACGGGCCGCAGAGCATTTGCGTGGAATTTTGGGAGAATTGTCCGTAGCGGATGTCCGTGTACATCCAGCCCTCTCCATATTCACTGATTTTGAAAATGCATTTGCACCTGAAGCTGTTTTCAAGCCGGCTGATCTGCATCTCGTAAATATTAATGGTATGCTTGACCAAGTGCTTGCATGGAGCGGTGCACTGAAAACTTTGCGCTAATATAACCAATAGTTAGGTAAACCTTTCGATCCGTAATATAGCAAATTGTAATTATAATCTAGTAACCAAAAGAGAGACTGGCAACTTATGCCGGTCTCTCTTTTACTATATTGCTAGTTATTATTTAACTGGAATGGTCAGCTCCAGATCTTTCAGATATGTCTTATCACCAACGCTGTTCTTTCCTTGTCCAACCACACTCCAATCCTTCTGGTTTACAGTCAAGGTAAACGGCTTAATCGTAATGGTTTTAGGTGTTTCATTAAACGGACTGAACAGTTGATCAATGTGATTTTACTGGAATTTTGAACTCGAAGGTTCCCTTTACCCCTGTGACATTCGCCTGTATCGTTAGCTCGAATTGGTCAGGCAAGTTCAGGCCCTTTGTCAATTTAACGCTATAAGCATTATCCTTCTCTGGATAATCCCCAAACATACCTTCGCTGAAATCCACTTTTTGTCCATTCGCAAGAATGGTTGGCGTCTTAATATATCCTTTCTTCTGATCCTTTTCAGGAACCTGCCTGGATTTGATATATTCAGGAGATGAGATTATCTCCGCATCTTCACTAATATATGGAGATGCAGTATTCGGCAAATCTATCCCTTCACGATCCAAAATGAAGGATAAACTGTCTCCGTCATACAGTAAATCAGCTACCGTCAGCGTGATTCCATCATGAGTTACACTCAAGTTAGGCTCAGATACAATTCCTTGTTTAACGGCAGCTTGCACAGTTTTTTCGAGCGCTTTATTATCTATATTTACTGGAATTTTGAACTCAAAGGTTCCCTCTACCCCTGTGACATTCGCCTGTATCGTTAGCTCGAATTGGTCAGGCAAGTTCAGTCCCTTTGTCAATTTAACGCTATAAGCATTATCCTTCATTGGATAATCCCCAAACATACCTTCGCTGAAATCCACTTTTTGTCCATTCGCAAGAATGGTTGGCGTCTTAATATATCCTTTCTTTTGATCCTTTTCAGGAACCTGCCTGGATTTGATATATTCAGGAGATGAGATTATCTCCGCATCTTCACTAATATATGGAGATGCAGTATTCGGCAAATCTACCCCTTCACGATCCAAAATGAAGGATAAACTGTCTCCGTCATACAGTAAATCAGCTACCGTCAGCGTGATTCCATCATGAGTTACACTCAAGTTAGGCTCAGATACAATTCCTTGTTGAATGGCAGCTTGCACAGTTTTTTCACTAGTTCCCTCATAGAGCGTGCCGAACATTGGAACTTTCTTCAAGCTATCCGCCATTGCTGGCGATATAAATCCTGTGCCAATCACTGCTGCGCCGAGAACTGCTGTGGCAGATGCCACCATGATGGTTCTTTTAATTAAATTAGGCTTTCTTTTGGATGTTGTTCTTGTCATTTGGACTCTCCCCAATCTTATTCATAATTTGATAACTCATACTTCAATCAGTTTGCTTCGGCTAATGTCGCCTGTGTCACTTCTTCGGTTTGGCTAACAAGTTCCATCAGTCTTCGGCGTAATCGTTCATACTTTATCCGTACTGTGACGGAAGTGAGATCCATGATCTCACTTATTTCATCAAAGGTGAACTGTGCTGCCGCCTTAAGGAGTAAAATATGACGCTCTTCCGTTGTAAGATAAGTCAAAAGCTCATAAACTACGGACTCGTGTTGGAAGATTTGCAGCACAGGCTGCTTCTCTTTGTTATGTTCGGCCAACTTGAGCTGGCGGCTCTGCTTTTTCTTCATATGGATCAAATGATGGTAGGCAATTTTATACAGCCAGGCAGAGAAGGATACTTGTCTGCTATACTGAACAATATTTTCATAGGTGCGGATAAAGATTTCCTGTACAGCATCTTGTGTCTCCGCATGATTTTTCAGAATATAGTAGCAGTAAGTATACATTTGTCGTTCAAACTGGATAATGATCACTCTGTATGCCTGTTTGTCTCCTGCTTTGATCTGTTCTATAACCGCTTCAATTGCATATCTTTTTCCTTCCACTTCCCCGGGGATGGGTGACTGCAAGAGCGCACCTCCTCTCTTCTTTACCTATATAACAATCCCGAACACCGATTTTGTGACACCATCTTATTATTAGGGGGAATACTTGTTAAATTATCTTAACTTCGGCGGTAAGTATGGCAGCATTAAGATATTCCACGGCAAAATGAGTGAAATATGGCTTTCTTCCCGCACAAAAAAAGGAATCCGCGCTGGCATCAGCGTGAATTCCCCTCATCGATCGATTGTTATTTCATTGTAATCTTCATTTCCAAGTTCTTGTAATACGTCTTGGCCCACTTTCTGCCACTACTGTCTTTCATAATTTCACCTTTAGTGTCTATGGTATATGTAAACGGCTTAATCGTGATTATTTTCGGCACTGCTTTGAACGAGGAAGCATAGCTCAGGTCTTCTTTACTGTTTGACCCAGGCTTTGACTTTACGTCGATATCACTAACGGTTACCTCTTTTATATTTCCTTTTTCATCTACAATGTCATAAAACATCTTGCTCGAGAGCCCCTTCGATTTGGCTACTGCCGGAACTTTGCCTTGGCTGTTCACCTTAAGCTTCATCATTAGCGGTGTCATCTCGAAATAGTCCACGGTATAGCTAAAATCCCCACTTTTTTTAGTGGTACCCGGCTGCAATGTTACCAGACTATCAAGCTTTTTCACCGGGACGTTAAAGATAAACGGCTCCTTAACGTTTTTGGCGTACAACTTCAAAGTCATATTGAAATTATCCGAGAGCTGCTGTTTGCCATTTATGGAGTAGGAGATCAAAGCTGTGTTGCTTCCCTCACTAGTAGTTATACTGGTAGAAAACATCATTTCTTTCCCGTCAACAGACAATACTGGGAAATTCAACGGATCCATCGTCCCCCCCTCTTGTCGAACAGTAATGTCTAGACGATTTCCGTCATACATAACTTTGGGTAAGCTAAACGTCACGCCGCTATGTTTAATCCCCTTCATCGCTGCGGCGATGTAACTGGCACCAGCCGCCTGTTTGGAAGTGTCGGCACTAACGTAAGTAGGAAATCCACTGCCTATGACAGTCATTCCCAATGCTACTATCAATGCAGTTAAAGCGATTTTATTTCTAATGTAATTTGATTTAGTAGAGATCAATGGTCTCGCTCCTATTCTATTATTGTCTGCTATACCTTCTTTGAAAACGGCCGGTTTTCAAAAAGGTATTCATACTTAGGGTGAATCGGCTCGTCCGAATCGTTATTCAGACGAGCCGATCGCTACGTTTACAACATGCACAAGATGATAAAGCTGATGTATCATCACTTTTCTTGATTATTGTTTAACTGGAATGGTCAATTCCAGATCCTTCAGATATGTTTTATCACCTAAACTGTTCTTCCCTTGGCCGACAACACTCCAATCCTTGGTGTTCACAGTCAAGGTAAACGGCTTGATCGTAATGGTTTTAGGTGTGCCATCAAACGGACTGAACAATTGATCAATGTGATATTCTGTTTTTGGTTTGCTGTTGAAATACTCAAATCTACTTGGGTTCAGGACATTTCCTTGGTCATCCACAATCTCATAATATACCATGCTGGCGCTGTAATCGCCTGTTTGCTCTAGAGAGTTTGGAACCTGACCCTTACTATCCAGAACGAGACGTGTAGATACTGGTGAAAGGTCCAGCTGCTTGACGGTATAACTGAATTGTCCGTCAGATTTGGAGGCCTCCGGCTTCAGAACGAGCGCTTTATTATCTATATTTACTGGAATTTTGAACTCAAAGGTTTCCTTTACCCCTGTGACATTCGCCTGTATCGTTAGCTCGAATTGGTCAGGCAATTTCAGATCCTTGGTCAATTCAACGATATAAGCATTTCCCTTCTTTGGATAATCCCCAAAACTACCTTCGCTGAAATCCACTTTTTGTCCATTCGCAAGAATGGTTGGCATCTTAATATATCCTTTCTTCTGATCTTTTTCAGGAATCTTTCTGGATTTGATATACTCGTTATCAGGTTTTCCAATGATCTTGGAATCTTCATTAATATATGGAGAAGTCGTATTCGGCAAATCTACCCCTTCACGATCCAAAATGAAGGACAAGCGGGTTCCATCATATAGCAAATTGGCTACCGTCAACGTGATTCCATCATAAGTTACACTCTGATTAGGTTCAGATACGATTCCTTGCTCTATGGCAGCTTGCACAGATTTTTCACTGGTTCCTTCAAAGAGTGTTCCAAACATTGGAATCTTCTTCAAAGCATCTGCCATTACCGGCGATACAAATCCTGTGCCAATCACACCTGCACCGAGTACTGCTGCGGCAGATGCCACCAACACGGTTCTTTTAATTAAATTAGGCTTTCGTCTAGAAGATGTTCTTGACAATGGACTCTCCCCGATCTTATTCATAATTTGATAACTCATACTGTTCTTCGATAATGACGATTCACGAATCATTTGTTCAATGGCATCCATATCAGCGAACTCCATTTGTTTCGGCAAATTTCCCATGTATCACCTCTCCTTTCTGGCTTGTGCGATCTATCAGTTTTCGACGCAATCGTTCATATCTCTTCCGTAATGTGGCGGACTTGATGCCCATGATTTCGCTTATCTCATCAAAGGTATACTGTTCTACCGCCTTAAGGAGTAAAATATGACGCTCTTCCGCTGTAAGATAAGTCAAGAGTTCACTAACTACTGACTCGTGTTGGGAGATTTGCAGCTCAGGCTGCTGCTCTTTGTAATGTTCGACCAACTTGAGCCAACGGCTCTGTTTTTTCTTCATATTGATCAAATGATGATAGGCCATCTTATATAGCCAGGCAGAGAAAGATACTTGTCTGCTGTACTGATGAATATTTTCGTAGGCACGGATAAAGATTTCCTGTACAGCATCTTCTGTCTCAGCATGATTTTTCAAAATATAGTAGCAGTAAGTATACATTTGCCGTTCAAATTGTATAATAATCTCTCTGAATGCCTGTTTGTCTCCTGCTTTGACCTGTTCTACAGCTTCTTCAATTGCAATTCTTTTTTCATCTATTGCCCCGGGGATGGTTGGCTGCAAAAGCTCACCTCCTCTCTTCTTTACCTATATAACAATCTCGAACTGTGATTTTGTGACACTATTTAATTCATGTGGTGAAATTGAGTAGATTAGCTCAACACTAACGAAAAAAACCCGCCATTAGCGGGTTCCTCCAAATCATTTCCCAAGATCGTTAATTCGTACTTATCGAAAATCTGTTCAATTTAGATTCGGCGGCAAGTATGGTAACATTAAGACTATTCTTCCGGCTATCCTGTCCTCTCCTGAAATAGAGGCTTCGCAGAAAGTTCTTGCTGTTCACCCGCGTGATCACCTGAGTTCGACTTCTAGGCCACTCGCTACACTGTGCCAAGGCGTTTATCCAGTCAGCGATCTCCTGCTGAGGAAGCAGGTCTTTGTCAATCATAATATCTACAATGCTCGCGATCCGTTCATCTTCCTCATCACTAAAAATATGTATGCCATTATGCAGCATCCCCAGGGTAGCGGCAAGAACTTCAAGCAGCAGCTCTTCATCACACTCGGGGCACTGTACCAGTTCCACCAAAGCGTCCGCACCGTGGGCCGCGCTGTGAGCCCATCCTCCTTCGGGCAGATAGCCTCGAAGATCCTTCTCTTCTTTATAATAACGGAGCAGTGAATGCTTTAGATTTTGAAAATCGGCATAGTTTAGAAAAGGCTTCCGTCTGTGACGCCCCACAATCAAAGCGATGGGAAGAACCGAGAATGTTCTTGTAAATACAGTCTGATCACCCTCGCTGCCGATATGATAGAACAAATGCTGACTGTCGGTCAGGACAATCAGGAGGTTGCGCAATTCCTCTTCCGTTAATCTGTTCTCCTCATTAATCCATTCATAGAATGTCGGATAGATAAGATTGTCCCGTAATTCCGGATCAGGGTCACCGATATATTGCAGCATCAGAGTTAAATAATCCTGCAGCTGCTCTCCTTCACGAAGCTGGTAACTTTCATTCTCGATTCTTTGCAGGTCCAACATAAAATCTGCCCTTGACTTGTTCATTCTTTCCATTCCTTTCAGAATAATAGTTGATTAATAAATTCATTTTACTTTAATATTTTCCAATTCCTTTCAGTCAAAAGAATACACCGAATCCTTAGTACGACATTATTCTTAATTATTCCAATATTAACATATTCCCGACTTTTTTGTTAAAATATCACTCCATCATCAGATTGCCTCTTAGCCGACCGAAACTCTGGACACTGGGTTAGAGTAAAAAAGACCTTGAGGAATACATCCTCAAGATCCAACACACACTATTCTTTTTGTCTGCTTCCATAACCATATTGAATAAATGATCTTTCCTCCATGTACTAATTTTATGTGTATAGAATGTCAATCCGGAATAGTAAGGGTAATTCCGGTCTGAACACAGATTTCATACAATAACTTCTACATCGCTTTCCCCAATCAAATCTTCATAAGCTAGGTATAGGCCTATTGATGAACCGATTAAAACTAATAACGCTGCAAAAAATGCGAGCTGCTTAGTTGTAGTCTTTGATGATTCCGATGCCCTCTTTCTTTTCCTTGCCTGGGCCATATAAACCGACCTCCTACTTCCCTAACCTTTCTTTAAATTATGAAACGGACAACAAAATGTTGTTAGGCAAATAAGCGCCCCTTCTCTCTAGTCATCTATAGGTCTGAACTGTTCTTGCGATCAAGTGCTGAAGATCCTGCATCCGGTTTGGGGTGTCCATGGTGGAATTGTTCAGCATATCACACAGGGCAACGAGATCTTCAAGCTTGGAGAGAAGTTTCCAATTGTCTTCAAGAATCGCTCCTTGTTCCTGATAAGCTCGAATAAAATGCTCTTCAAAGATTGAACCATCTTCTTCATACCGCAGCATGTTGCCAATATCAACGTGCTGGCTCCAGGAAAATGCTTCCTCCCAATCAAGAACAGACGATACCGAGCACCCGATTGGACCATACTTCATCAGTATATTTAATCCGTTGAAATCCGAATGAACGAGGACGGGCGTTTTGCTGCTTTCCGACAATAAAGGGCCATATGTTTTGCAAAAAGACCATAACTCTTGTGTGAGTTCCTTACCCAGCCATTTACCGCATTGGTCATGAAAAAGAATTTGTTCCATGAATGCGAGAAATCGATCGCCGTCCATCCTTAAGGGATGGTTGATTTTCAAATCCTTGCCGAAAAAACCTGATTCAGTAAAGTGGTAGCTATGTATATTTGCAAGAACGCTGCCGACAGAAACTGCAGCTGAAGTAATATCCTGGAGAGTTCCGCTTCTGAACACATCGCGCAATAGGAAGCCCTCCTTCCACTCCAACACTGCCCAAGATTTATCGAACCTGCTGCAACTTGTATCGACATATATGAAGTCGGCGACAGGCACGGTTTGTTGCACAAGCTGAGCTATAGCAAGCTCTTTGTCTGCAATCTCCTCACCGCCCCTGAAAAAACGAACCACATAAGGTTCGACGCACCCTTCCAGATGAATTTTGTAGTTCGAATTACTGAGCCCGGTGCCGATTCGTTCAGCTGTGATTACCCTTTTACCCGGAAAGGCAGGTCTGATGATTTCATTTATCTCTGAAAGGTCAAGAGTAATGGGCAGATTTTTTCGTTCCCAGCCTTCTTTCATGATCGCGCCTCCTGTTTGCAAATCTTATTAGATTTTTCGTCATCATCCTTCTCCTTCTCTAAATAGTATCATTCCGTTCACCCCTATGACATATCTCATTAAATATTGTTTTTATCTCCTAAAATGTAGAAATCCGAACCATAATAGAGGCAGTATTCGAAAAGCAACTATGTATTCGTTTTCTTGCTCCATTGAGCGATTTTACATTTGGGAGCGATCTAAGATAGTTTATTAAATAAGATGTTATTTGGGTTTATATGGAACGAGAGGTTGTAACTGGGTGTATTTATCCCCCGATAATGATTTTTTGTCCCTTGACATCGATTTCTATAGAAAATGTGCTTCATCAAGCCATTTCAGATAGAGATGTAGATGAAATGGACAGAAGCGCAGCCATACTGGTTTTACAAGAAAGAGAGATAGAGAAAAAGGAGTGAGGAGTTTGCAGTACTTTTTTTATGGTATAGCGGGTGTATTTCTTGTGTTTCAAGCCCTGTACACGATCGTTCCGTTATTCTGCAGCAAGGTGAAGAAGTTGAATCCAGATCTTGCCGAAAAATCAATATCGGTGCTCGTTCCTGCTTATAACGAGGAGCTTACGATCCGAAATTGCATTGATGCCATGGCAGGCTTGCATTACAGCAATTATGAGATCATGATCATCAACGACGGTTCCAAGGATGGTACCTTGTCTGCGCTTCACGAGCTGCTGGAATTAGAGTCGGATTACCGGAAGCCAGACCACAAGCTCTCCTATAAAACGATAAGAGGATTTTATCGTTCGAACCGCTATCACAACATTTATGTCATCGATAAACTGAATGGCGGGAAAGCCGACTCGCTGAATGCGGGTATCGATTATGCTGCCTCGGATATCGTTATTACGCTTGATGCGGACAGTATGCTGGAGACCAACTCACTCAAGTATGTAAATCAATATTTTCATAATAGTGACATCATTGCGCTTGGCGGTACAGTCAAGATTGTGCAGGGTGCTGAGAGGAAAAAAAACGGTGCTATTGTGGAGAAGTTTCGCGGAAAAGGGCTAATCAAGAGCCAAATCATCAATTATACGCACGGCTTCTATGTCCGAAAATTAACGCAATCGTTCTTTAATTCCATTGTTGTCATTTCAGGCGCTTTCGGGGCCTTTTACAAAGATGTTCTGGTTCAAGTAAACGGCTTCCGTAGCACGGTAGGCGAGGATATCGATATTACCCTTAAAATTCATGAATACATAAAAGCAAATCGCTTAAAGAAAAAGCTAGTATACGCACCCGAAGCGGTATGTTATACCGAATGTCCCGAGAATCTCCCGAACTTCTATAAGCAGCGCATTCGCTGGCAAAAAGCGTTTGTCGATTGCGTCCTGATCTATTGGTCCAGGCTCTCTCAGAAATTCAGTGTCAGTGTGAGTCTGTTTTTTGCCATCGACGGATTTATGTTAGGGACGCTCTCGGCATTTACCACTTTATTTTATCTGGGCCAAGCGCTGATTTCCGGCGGAAATATTATACAAGCGATCATCTTTCTGCTCATTAGCGTGCTGCTCAATGCGGCGCAAATCATCATTTCCCTATACTTATGCCGTAAATACGGCAGCACGTATACTTTTGCAGATTATCTGAGAATGTTCCTGTTCAGCCAAGTTGAGTTGTTGACCTACCGGAATCTACTGGTCTACATCAATATTGCAGGAACGTTTAAATATTTTGACAATGATGAAGGCTGGGGCTTCGTGGAGCGGAAAGGCGTTGCCACCATCAGCCAGAACATTGCGGTAGGATCGAATTAAGTAATGATGAAGGAGGCTACCATGAATAGCAGCATGGTTCAAAATAAAAGAATTATATATATAGATATTCTAAGAATCCTATCTATCGTTGCCGTCATTATTTTGCATTACACGGCGGGGGTGTTGCTCAGCACGAATGATTTCAATACCTCCTCGTGGTGGATCAGCAATGGATTTAATTCCATTTCGCGCTTTGCCGTGCCGGTATTCTTCATGATTAGTGGAGCGATGATCCTTAGAACGAAGATCACGTCCTATCGGGAATTCTATATCAAGCGAGTGCTCCCGCTGGTCATTCCTCTCTTGACCTGGTCACTCATTTATGGCTTATACAATCAATACTATAGTATGAGAAGCCAGATGAATGCCTATGAGTTCGTTATAGACTTCGGTTACCGGCTGCTTACCGACGGAAATTATATCCATCTATGGTTCCTGTATGCCATTATCGCGATATATATAACGGTGCCGCTGATCAGCAAATTCATAAAATCGTGCAGCGAGAGGGATCTCCGGTATTACCTGCTCTTATGGTTCATCGTTAGTATTGCGTACCGTTTCATCTCGGACGTTGTATTCCGTACAACGGATCAGTACATCAATATTCCTATTATGAACATCCCTTTTTTCATGGGATTTCTGGGTTACTTTATTCTAGGATACTATCTCTTCCATTACGAGCTACCGCTAAAAGTGAAAAATAAATTGTACAACTTAGGCATCATATCGTTCTTTCTGGCTCCTATAGCCACATACTTTGTCTCACTCCGTAGCGGCGTACTGGATGAGATGTTCTACGGTAACTATTCCATCACCACGTTTTTCATGGCAGTCGGCTTATTTATTTTCTTCAAAGAAAACGAAACCCGGATCAGCGATAAAGTAAATCACAAAATTCAAAAATTAATCAGCTCGATCTCCAGAGCCAGCTTCAGCATCTATCTCATTCACTTATTAGTTGAAATGATGCTCTCAGGCAGAACGGAATTAGAGGCAACATTTCTGGAGACGACCCTCAGTCTTATCGTGAATATTGGCATCATCTTTGCCATCAGTTACATCACCGTCAAGGTGCTCAACTTAAGTAAAACTGCAACCTACATCTTATTTGGTGGGAGGGGTTAACAGAGTGAGAATAAATAAATTTACGAAGATGTTTATCGTTGTGTTGCTCGCAGGCATGAGTCTTTACTTCTACCAAGTATCCGCAGCAGACGACCGTAAAATTACGGCGGTGTACGTGGAAGCTTGGCAAGACTATAAGAACATTAAGCTGTCTGAGAAGGGTGTTGACATTGCCTTTATCGCGTTTGCCAAAATCAAGGGTACGGATATTTATTTTCATGAGGACAGTACGACCAATGACCAGATTAAAGAAAACATTAAAAAGCTAAAAGAGCATAATCCGACCACCCGAATGGTGTTAGCGGTAGGCGGCTATGGCGCGGATGGCTTCTCGGATGCTTCATTGGACGGAAACCGCTATCTGTTCACCGAGAGCATCATCAATATGGTTAAGGAGCTGGAGTTGGATGGGGTTGATATTGACTGGGAGTATCCAGCATTCCATGCTTGGAATACGCAGAAAGCGCGCACTGAGGATACGAAGAACTTTACAAATCTGATGAAGGAATTAAGAGAGAAGCTGTACAGGCTACCTCACAAGAACAAAAAGTATTTGTTAACCTTCGCATCGGGCACGCAGGACTGGTATTTTCAAAATGTCGAAGTGAAAAAAGTCGAGAAATACGTTGACTACATCAATATCATGGCCTATGACCTAACTGGAAAATGGTCAGACACGACTGGCTTTAACGCCAATCTGTATCGGGATAGCCAGGGTAAATCCAAGCATAGCATCGATCAGATCATCACGATGTACCTGGATCATGATATTGACAGCAAGAAGCTGCTACTCGGTGTCCCGGCTTATTCCTACGGCTGGAAGAATGTGAAGAGCGATAAAGACGGCCTATTTAAACCAGGAAAGCCCATCGACATCAACAAGGTGGACTTAAGCTATAGAAAGCTTGAGAAAGACTATTTGAACAATAAAGACTACAAGCGTTATTATGACAACAAAGCCAAGGCAGCCTACCTCTATAATGGCGATACCTTCATCAGCTACGAGGATAAAGAAGCCTTGCAGGAGAAGGTCAATTACATCAAGAGCAAGGATCTTGCTGGTGCGATGGTCTGGCAGTACGCACAGGATGCTGAGGATGGAATTGTAAAGTTTCTGACGGATCATTTGAATGAGTGAGAAAATAGGTCCTTAATACAAAAACTGACTAAACTAGAGTTATCTAGCTTGGTCAGTTTTTGTGTATAAGGCGGTTAAATTTTTCTTGTATTGCTTTATTATCAAGTGCCGCAAAAGGTTCGGTAAGAACAGTTGGATGGCTCAGGCAGTGTGGAGTAATCAGCCTGCTCGGGGGAATGCGCGTAGGGTCTCGAAAGAACATCAAGTAGCCGCTCCATCACGCTGTAGTCTTCCTGTAGTACCGCTGCTTCGAGTGCCTCTTCTACCCGGTGATTGCGCGGGATTATAGCAGGGTTACTGCTACGCATCAACTGATGCGAGGAGTCTTTTGGTTCCTGTTGCCTGCCTAATCTTGCCTGCCACAGCTCATGCCACTGAGCAAATTCCGTGGTGCCAAACAGAGCCGTATCCTCTGGTTTTTCAAACGTTAAAGCACGGAAGGTATTGGTATAGTCCATACGATACTTCTGCATTATACCGAGAAGATCTTTAATAAGGGATTCATCCTGCAATTCTTCGTTAAAGAGTCCCAGCTTTGCCCTCATCCCCGCGAGCCAATGATGGTGATACAAATCGGAAAATTCCGAAATTGCATTCTCGGCCACCTTGACAGCCAGCGTCTGGTCTTCATGCAGCAAGGGCAATAAGGTTTCAGCAAATCTCGCAAGATTCCACGCGGCTATATTCGGCTGATTGCCATAGGCATAGCGACCTTGTTGGTCAATCGAACTGAACACCGTTGCTGGATCATAGGCATCCATGAAGGCACAAGGACCATAGTCAATGGTTTCTCCGCTAAGCGCCATGTTGTCCGTGTTCATCACCCCATGAATAAAACCAACAAGCTGCCATTTGGCAATCAGCTCGGCCTGACGCTTGATCACTTGCTGCAGAAGGAAAAGATAGCGGTGCTCATCAGGATCAACCTCTGGAAAATGCCTTTGCAATGTGTAATCAGCAAGAGTCCGAAGATCCTGGGCTGTACCCCAATTCGAAACGTACTCAAAGGTTCCAACGCGCAGATGACTCGCCGCCACGCGGGTTAGAATTGCACCAGGCAGGTCGGTTTCACGAATGACGGACTCGCCGGTTGTAACCACCGCTAGGCTACGGGTGGTAGCAATACCAAGCGCATGCATGGCTTCACTGATGATATATTCGCGCAGCATCGGTCCAAGTGCCGCTCGACCATCGCCTCGGCGAGAGTATGGTGTTCTACCTGAGCCCTTAAGCTGAATATCAACCCGCCCACCCAGGGGTGTAATCTGTTCACCAAGCAGCAGAGCCCTACCGTCCCCTAGCATGGTAAAATACCCGAATTGATGCCCAGCATAAGCTTGGGCAAGTGGTAAGGCTCCATCGGGAATTTGGTTGCCGGCAAACACCGCTGTGCTATCATTGCTTTTCAGCGCTTGGACATTCAACCCCAGGGACTTTGCCAACGAATCATTAAGAAGGATCAACTTTGGTGAACGCACAGGAGTAGGGCTTTGCTTGGTAAAAAATGAATTCGGCAGACGAGCATAACTATTGTCAAAGTTCCATCCTGTATCTATGGTTGCTTTCTTCTCTGTCATCGTATCTCCTCATTTCGCTTATCATTTTGATCTTTCATAGCTTCGCTTCGAACACGCTCCATAAATTCGAATACAACCTTCTGATTATTTTTGAAACCCATTAGCTTCAACATCACCTTGCCCAACCAATTGACTCCTTTGTTCTGACCGCTATATATGAATCGGGTATGCTTGTCATCCACTTTGAGAAGAGTAAATGATGTTTCAATCTCAAAGATTCTGGCTAAAGTAAACCCGCTTTTGTTATGTTTTCTGTGCGGTGTATTTTCATATTCAAGATCTTCTACAATATAGGTTTCAATTCGCTTTCCTTCCTTAAACTTTTGTCTATACTTGGTTCCAACAACGCCCTCTTTACGTTCGATAACTTCATTCTCCACTACCTGTGGCATAATTCGTTGGATGTTCTCCAATGCAAACAAGTTCCAGATGGTCTCTATATTAGCCTCAATTATTGTCTCTTCGTTCCATTGGAGCATCAAAATTCTCCTTACTTATCTTTAGTCACATTTCGTAAGTATTGTACCGTAAAAGCAAATCATAATCCTACTTTCTGTAATAGCATACCACTACCTCTCCATATTTATTGATTTTTTAATCTAACCTCAGCTATAGTCAATCACGTACCAGTGTCCTCTTTCTGACCATTGGAAATATAACAATAGAATTATTAACAAAGTCGCTACCGGATTCATTCGGAGCGACTTTGTCATATTTATATTCAGATGTTATTCCCGCTAAGCTCCGAAATTTAATCGGTTATATGAACTAGATCGCATAACAGTTTGTTAGAGCTGTATCAAGATCTGCGGATCTTTGATCTTGTTGTCTTCAGCCAGAAGCACAACCTTAGACAAGACCTCAACCGTTCTCGGATCTTCATCGAGAAACGGAAGGAACAATCGACCACGGTGCTGTGAATGCACCGGAATGATATTCAACGCACCTGTTCCTTGTTTGTAGGCAATTCCACTGCCCAGATTTACAGCATATTCTCCAAGCCTTCCATCAATACGAGCATAATTACCTTCAAGTTTCACATTGTCCAGCTTGAGAAGACGCAGTGATTCACGCACGATAGCGCTCCGCAATTCAATTGTCGTCAGGCTCGCTTCTGGATCGACTCCACCCACATGTGCCATACTTACAACAAGATCAATGTCACGCATTGTTTCTGAGAACAATATTGGTGAGATCTGATCCATCGGTATCGATTTATAAGATTTACGATCCAAGAATTCCACAGTCTCCAGTGTCGGCGCCTCACTGTCAGCAGGTGAGAACCAGTCTGCCATAGCATACACGGTGGCAATTACATTTTTTTGATAACTCACCTTCTGCAGACCTTCCTCATAACTGACCGTCCAACCGCGACTGCGCAAAAGCGCCACCGTCTTACTCGGCTGCACCTGATGTCCGGCATAACGCCGCGATTTCATTCTTCCTTCTCGTTCATCCACATTGGCAAGATACAACTCACGGAACACCTGCTTAAACGGCTGGCGGATTCCACGTTCAAACAGATCTCGCTGGTATTCACTCCAATGGCCGCTTTCATACAGATGCAGCGGATGGGCGATCGTAATCTCATCCTTATCTGCAATCACGTACACTGCACCGGTTGGCCCTTCTAGATGATACATGTCGTCTGCTGCTTTCAAGAAATAACCGAGCTGACTCCCTGCTTTAAACACAAGCGTGCGCAGCAGTGGCTGGATAACCGGATTGCTCAGCAGAGCTGCTAACTCACTGACGGTAAAGTAGCTTTCCTCTTCCATCGAACGCTCCAGCTCCCTCTTGGCCCGGCGATACTGTTCGGTAAGATCGGATTTCACTTCCTTCAATTCAGCAATATATTCGTCTTTCTTAAACCTTGCAGGCACAGATTTCAGCACCTTACCTTTACTTGTCACTTCAAGCTCTGTATTTCCTTCCTCATCAATCCTCAGGCGTACATTCGTGTCCTCATCCAGTGGACGGGGCTCGAACAGACTTTCCAGCTTTTCCAGCCTACGAGCTTCCATATCCCAGGTCAACCGAGTCACGTCAGAATATCCTGCACTTCGAGCCAGATTGCCAAGTGCTATTGCTGAAACGATACCCTCACTGGCCCGGCGCTGTGCTCCATATCCCCGACTTTGCTTGAGAAACAACTGAATGAAATCAAAGCGCTCCCGCAAATCATTCTCTTGAATTGGTCCAAGTGGAATAAGGCTATAGACTAGCAGATGGTCTTTATTTCGTTTATCCATTACAGACAACTTCATGTCTTCAAGCCGCAGTTGACCGAGCACCGCATCGGCGAACATCTGAGAGCGTCGGTGGTTGGCGCCGGCCGAAATATATTTAGCACAATCATATAGCAGCTTAAAGCGCTCCTCGCCGAGCGAATGATATGCTTCTTCAAACCATTTCACATCGAATGCGCCATCATTGAACTCCTCCGGTGTAATCGGCGAGTAATGAGCAACAATCGTTTCCTTTTCTGCCGAAAAGGTCTCGTTAATATGGGCATGGAAATACCAAGCGGCACTGCGCAGCCCTTCCCAACCCAAATATTTTGCAATAATTTCTATCCATTGCGGAGCATACATAGCAGCTTCGAGCAGGCGCTTTTCCGAAATCCCCGTACCCTTTAGCAGCTGTTCAAGTTTCTGTTCGTCGTCACCCTCCTGCGGATAACAAACTTTCAAAAGATGACTCAGCGATTCTTTTTTCGTGATCTGGTCGCCATAGCCATAAATATAACCGCGCACGAACGTTTCGCCGCCTAAACTGGTTAGAATGCGGATAAATGATTCCAGCCCGTGAATGCGTTCGAATGACATCGTATATGGAGTAGCTTTTGTCGTCAGATCTCCGCGTACGAGTTCGATATCAAGCAAGCGCGAGACAATCCGCTCACGCAAAGCCAGCAGTTTCTCGCTTCTATTAACTAAAGAATCTTGTGGAGAAGTTAGCGCCCTCATGTGACTGCGAATATCTCTGCCCAGTAGTTCTTTACAAAGTTCATTTTCCCCGATTATAGCTAGTGTGTACGCTCTAAAATACTGATTCCAATGCATGACTGAATATTCCGAATTCTCGATTTCCTTTATCCGCAAATCATACTGGTAGGCAGTATGAAAGAAAGAACGGAATGATTCCTTGTTATATACACGGCTACGTAAAATAGCAAACCAAGGCTTTGCAAGGACGAATAAAGTCGGCTTATCCTTGTCAGACAATTCATTGATATCACTGACTATTACCATGGCAAGGGCTTCACTTGCGACTTCAAAAGTGTCACTTCGTTCGCTGTCCCAAAAGAAGGCCTTAACCAGTGTCTCAACCTGTTCTGAATAGCGGAGACCGTCATACAATTTCTGTATCTTTACTATGCGCTCAAGGGGAATCATGCGCTCCAAATAGCTTTTTCGTTCGTTTTCAAGCAATTTGGTCCGTCTCATGACGTCATAATCCACAAGATCAGAGAAACTATGATAGAACTCATACAACGTACCGCTTAAATCTCCTATCAAAATACAGTAGTAGAGCTGCATCAATTCACGTGATTCCAAGCCACTGTTCATGAGGTAATTCTGCCAGTGTTCAGTCAACGGATAGTTGTTCAGAACGTTCGCCATTTCAAAATTGTCGTGTTCAATTGGATCTTCATGCTTCTCATACGAAACAGTACATAATTTGACTCCAACAAGCTGAGTTTCTTTCTGGCCAATGTAATTTTCGATTTCATACTCGGTATCACGCCATTCATGAACAAGATCATCCAGTCCGCTTAGAAATTCCGAAGCACGTTCTTCAGTTAGTGAGAAGATTTGCTCAAAGCTAACATTAGACGTGTCAGACCGCGCAAGCAACCACTCTTCAGTCTCCTGTGGGTTATAAAGGCCAAAACCATTCTCGGCGGTATAGCCGCCCTGCTGTTCCAATTTATCCAGCAGTTGCTTCTCCTTTGGTGACGGGCTGGAGATTTTATTTGCTAAGGGACGAAGGGCCTCGTATTGAGTCTCTCGGTTCTGATCATGCTTCAACTCGGTTAACAGCTCAAGGCCTGCAAGGCGCTGCAACTCACCTTTTGCCTTCAGAAGCCGCTCAAGACTTATCGCGAACTCTTCCTCCGGCTGATCCAGAAGAATGTCGATTGCGCTCTGACGCAAAGAGCCTGTTTTCAGTTTAAGCATGTCTTCAACCTGTTTCCGTTCGCTGTCATTCAGGCTCAGTTTTTTCACCTGACGAAGCGCACGCTCACGGTTCGGCAAACTTTTGTCAGACAGAGCTGCAAAGATGAAAGAACGCTGCACAGTTGACTTGGAATCATCAGTGTAGTAGCTAATCAGGTCTCCCCGTAGGTCTGAACTCATTTGACCCGAGAACCTAATCAGATCGGTGATCCAGGCATCATCCATGTCATATGCGGTCAGATACATCATTTTGCGCAAAACAAGGTCTGCCTGGTAATGGAATTGTATAAAATCAAGCACTCCGGATTGGCCTGACTTTTCTCTTACAGGCACTCGTGTGAGAATAACTTTGAAATTCTCGAATTCCTCTCTTCGTACATCTTTATCTTCCAGAGCCGGTGTACGGTTGATTTTCAAGAGACGATCTTGTATCCCACCGACCTGCCAATCATATTCATAATCGAATGTGTAGTTACTCAGAATCAAATACAGCAGCTCCGGATCACTTTCATCTAGACAGCGCCGCGCGATTTCAAATCTCACTGTATCATTCTGACTGTTGGACAACACGTATTGGGCAACGACCTTCTGATAACGCTCCCCGTTCTCCATCAAGAACTGAATCCGTTCTTTTAGATCATCCTCCTCATAAACGGCGCTAGCCCACAAGCTCAGGTAAACCTGGTTCGCATTCTCGGAAGACAGCCATGCTGAGCGCTGTTGTTCATCTGTAAGAGCCGTGTAAGCTTGTTCCACAAGCTGACCGGCTACACGTTGATTTACCGCTTCAAGACCCATTCCCGTCCAAGTGCCGAGGGCTCGAACAATTGAGCTATACCTAATCAGATCATGATCCAAAGTAACTCTCAGTATATGTAAATTAGCTTGAAGAGTACCGGCATCCATCTCCTCGGTGATTGACTGACGCAGCCCCTCCTGCAGCCTGGCTGCAACCAGCAGTTCACCAATCATCTCGTACAGTTCGGAGCGGTGACTCATCAGAATTCCCTTGATCATCTCACGCTTCAGCAGCGCGGTCTGATTCTCACCGTATACGATTTCTTTAAGGGCCGCTTCAGCCCAACTATCACCGCAATCCAGCTCATATGCAACCAAATCAGGAATAACATGGCTGAACCAATGGAGCCCCTCAACATGGTAATCCGGCTCGGTCAAATAATCCTGCAGTGAAAAGTTATTAGCCCGTGCAATTAACAGCCTATTTAATTTAAATAGCAAAGAACCGAGAAGCGTTGCGTGTCTTCGCGTCCGAAACGGTCTGCGGTAATAACCTTGTGCATAGGGATATTCCGCAATATGCTCTGTCATATATCGGACGATGGCTCCTGTCATTTCGCCCGCAAATGCCGATACAGCTTCCACAAGGGGAGTGTAAAAAGATTCCGGTTGCTCTGCAGACAACATCTTCAGATCCTCGTATAGCGTCTGATATTCATGACTATCACGATCGATGTATGATTCGCGGCTCAGATCGTAAACCTTGCGAATCAGTGTATTCCCGCCTGCCTCCAATTCTTTTACTTTCGTTTCAACACTTTCCCAAAAAGCTTGTTCTTCTTGACCCGTGTATGACATGTCCTTATCCCCCTGTTCTTTACCACATGCCTCCGGCCAGCATCGTAAATCGCATAAATACGATCTTATCACCATCCGTGAGAACAAGCGGCGTATCCAGTTGCTCAATTTCATCTTCATTTACGAATACCCGGTATAGTCCATCCGTGAAAGCCAACAGAGCCGACTCAACCGCCTGATGTTCATCGGGCTGTCGGTCATCATGAATCGTTCCAAACCCAACCTTCCCGCTACTGGCGCTTGCCGCGATATCCATTTCTGTCAAGTAAGGAAGCAGACTTTGTTCAGCCTGCTTGTCCTTAAAGGCGTTTATGCTATGGTGCACAATTCCAGTAATCATTTCACGAAGGGTATATGGCACTTTGTTCAGCCGAAGCTCCTGTGTCATGAGTTCTTTGCGCTTTCCTGGCTTTTTCACCATCACATTCAGCTTCATCATAATCCTCCTTCCTATTTAAAGTGTAAGGAAGCACCTACTATTTAAAGAAATCCGTTTAATATTGTGCTAGATTCCATTTGCTATCTACCAAAGCTCCCATCTCTCCGTGCACAGCTCCATAAAAGAACTAGCAGCTAGGGTACAGTCTTCATATCCCAAGTTGCCGGAGTGAGCAATCAGAATAGGATATTCGTTGTTTCTTGCTGCCTCTCTCATATCAAATAAATAGTGATTCCCGCTGCCATCCATCGCAAATGATACAGCAAAAGGCATATACTCTGGCATTTCATAAGCGAAGTTCATTTCCCGGAAAATCTCCGTATCAAAAAATTGAAAACAACGCTCTCCATTTTGGAATTCTCCACCATTGGAATATTTCATAAAATCGATATAGCTGTCAGGAAAAGCTCTTTGCGGCAGCTTCCAGCCTGTAGGATCAAACGGTTTGTATTGATCATAATATGGAGACGATTTCGGAAAAGGGTTAACCTGCCGCTTCTTTATTTCGTTGATCTCCTGCTCCGATAGGTCTTTGTTCCACGTAGTCAGAAAACAGGTGATTTGTTCTTCTGTCACACCTGGATATTTGATAAATTCATGTTCAAAACGAATAGTCCACATGATGATTAACCTCCAAATTGGGCTGCCTTACCCTAACAACTCCAACAATTGATCAAGCTGTTCCTTTAAAGGTGATGACTCCTTTTTTGCGGCCTGCGCCAGCTTTTTGTTGCTTCCGAAAATGCGGTATATTACAACTTCACGTTCATAATCTTCTATTGTCTCAAGCTCCCGAATAAGTGCATCTCCAAGTTCAGGAGTATCAATTGCTATGTTTTTTACAGGTTTCGCCGATTGGTTACCACCAAGTAAAATAGAGACTAATACAGGCATATGCTCTGCTGTAACGCCATGAGCTTCGATAAAAGCTTCAGCATAGCGGTCTTGTGCAGACTGATGCTCCTCATCAACCAATTCCATATAACGCTGAACTAACGGAAAATAGGCGTCACTGTACAAGCCGAGACCGAATACCGCATAGGTTCCGGGCATGACAGATTTCTCACTAGGCTCCACATCCTGGTACCAGGCGAATTCCTCCATAGCAAGCTCCGCATATGCTGCAAGTTGAGGGAATAACGCTGGATAACGCACTGCATTAGCAAAAAACCGATGATGTCCTGACTTCGCCAGCTCTTTTAACGGTAAGTAGTGCTTTTCTTTACTCTTTAGCTTAAGGTTGTACCCTTTCGGAAAACCTTGCCGCAGAAGATTGCTGATAAAGTCCAGCGCTTCACGGTAGGCGGCTTCTTCTTCAGATACAATACGAATTTCTATAGTTTGTATAATATCATTGGCTTTTCCTTGAATCAGATTGCTATTATACACACTTTCAAAGAGACCGCTTCCTTGTTTCAAATAATTCGCTGCTTGCTTCGATCCGAGCTCAACGGCGAGTTTCAAGTACTTCTCTCGGATGTCTGGTTCCTTAGGTCCGATCTGCAAGGCCGCATAAATGAAGAAGTCCAGCTCCTGAACATTTAGTTCATTACGCTCCGTCTCATTTTTCAGAACCCAATCCAAACCGAAATTTCCGGATCGGTCAAAATATTGATCTAAAAACCGCTCCTCCGCCCAGTTCTTGAAAGCCGAAGTATACTGGTATGTCCACTTATCACTTCGTTCTCTATTTGGGCGGAGCTTGTCACTAAGACGCCGGATCAGCGGTTCGATTACTTCCTGTCTCTGTTCCATTAGATCGGGATTCATTAGATGACGAGCGAAGAAAGACCCGTCATTTTCTTTCGGAAGTACTGGAAGCTCCGACAAGATTTTTGTGTCAATAAAGATATCCAGCGTCTGTTTGAGACCCTGGAGTTTTTCTTCGTTTAATAAACATTGGGATTGGGAGTGGTACAGTTTAGACTGCTCCCACTCGAACTCAAACACGATTTCAAACCGGTAATCAAAAAAGTTGGGGCCATAATCGTCCGATTGGAATAGTTTATCCATCCGGTCACACAGAGCTGGGAAAAAATCATGAATTAAAATTTCATCCGTCAATTCTACTATGTAAGTACCCGCTTCGAATTTATAAGAGCTATCGCTCCAGGAGAATGGTTCATAAATGTCGATATGGATTTTGCCCTGGGCCCAGTTGAATTTCCCTTTTCTCCAAGCCACTCTCAGGTAGTCATATACTCCCGCCTGAAGCCGACTTCGGTCTTTAAACTCACTAATTCTCTGACTCTCTTTATCGTAAATAGCTGTAATATGACTCCATATATCGTTCAAAAATGCTTCTGCAGCCTGGTTCAATGAGTTGTCCTCCTAATCATAAAATCAGTTAATAAATTGAATTAAGTTTTTGGCCTGGGCATCACTACGAATGCGGATTATTCTTACGATCGCTGTTGCCCCTAGATTTCTTTTATGTATTTCATGTGTTTATAAACCATTCTATCTTTGCAAGAACGACATCTTCCATTTCAGACCTGCTGTAATCCAGTTTATTATGTATACGTGTAATGTCATTTTCCCTAGGTCGACCTGTAAATTTGCGGTTTGAAGACTCCGCCCAAGTTACAAGCTGCTCCCGTATTTTAGCTTTAAACCTATCTTCTCTCGTATATGTCAGTAGATCTAGCAAAATCTCGAGCTGTTTCCATCTATCAAAAGCAGGCAACAGGCGCAGAGCATTCCGCATCACATGATCCGGCTGCTCCCGGGACATTATTGAGGCCAGTTCATCCGGGTTGACCAAGTATGGATATCGTCGGAGTGCACGAGAAGCTTCACGTGAAATACCAGGCTGCTCGCTTTGGAGCGAGTCAGTAAATAGTGATGCATACGGTTCAGGGTTTAACTTAGCAAGACCACGCAGAACAGCCTTCCGTACGGAGACACTCGGATGGTCTGAATATTCAAACAGCACTTCGTTCTCAAAATCCTGACCTGTTTCTCCCAAACCTGCGATCGCCGCTGCAAGGTACTGCTCCTGCCCATTCCAGAGGACGTCCAGATAATACTCGGAATAATCCATCGGTTGAAGGCGGTTCAAATACCGTCGTGCCGTCTCTCTAACCGTCATATTGTAATCCAGAAGCCCGTCTATTAATATTTCCTTGGCAGCATCGGGGAAATAGACCGCGAGTAAAGCCAGGCTTTCCCTTCGGATGGAAGGTACTGGATCATTTTTCATTAGCAGCAGCATCTTATACAGGCTTTCATTTTCAAGACATGCTTCTACCTTTTGCGATGCCCAGCGGCGTATTTCTGTATCACAATCCATGAGCGCCTGTTCGATAACAGCTGCAGCATCAGCGCCCTCGGCTTCAACAGATGCCCGATTTGCAAACCTGCGAATTTTGTTATCCTGCGAAGTAAGTGCTTCGGTCAGTGCCTCCGTACATTCACTCCCCCGCAGAAGCTGATGAATCGACTTCACAAACGGCTCAAAAGAATCTCGGCCGCATGTTAGAAGCCGATCAACAAGTGATATGTTTTGAATCCAGTGCTGTGCATTATTGGAAGTGCGCCTTTGTTCCAGATATTCCCTAGCGATATTTCGGATCTCCGGTACCCAATCGTTCATTCGCAGGAGCAGAAACGGAAAAGCCCTACCGTTATCCTCCTCTGCTAATCTTTTAACAGCCGCCTCACGGACGTATCCGCTCCAATGCATGCTGCTCATAGACAGTCGAGTAAAGCTAGCTTGGTCCATGGCTTCCACCAAACGATTTGTTAATCTTTTCCACTCCATCGGAGATGGATGCCAGGCTCGAATATGCTCATTTAGCCAAGCCAGTTCAAGTGCAGGGCAGGAATCAAGCAGCTTAGAAACCGCCATTTCGGCAGAACCCACTATCTTGCCATCTTCACTATCCATCAAAGGTAGTATATGTGGAATGGCATAGTATTCACCGGACTGTCCTATTTGATCAAGCACGTTAATTCTATTTGGCGTATCCAGAACTTCAATTAAGGAGCCAAGGTAAGGTGACAGCTTCCTCATGAGATCTACTCCTTTCACCTAGAGGACTACTTTTACGCGGACTTTCTGATAGCGTCGTACCGTCGAATGTGACAATAAGTTGTTAACCGATGACCTTTACGACGTTTCACTCATTATCTGTAATTAAACTAAAAAACTAAAAAAATCAGGAGATTGGAATCCCTATTGTCCATTGATAAGATGAATCAGAAGGAAGGGGTCCAAGAGCCTGATTACTGAATAAATTATAAAGCTTTATGGCAACAATTATCAATTGTGATCATGATATATTCGTCTGAAAACCTCTTTCGTCCTAATTTTATAGTATGTTTTTCCTATTCAATTCCTTTTCCATTGTCGTTACACTGATTCTGAAGGAGGTTGTTACATATGGGAGCATGGGAAACAGGTGTATTTGATAATGATGGTGCGGGTGATTTTTTAATCATCGTGGAACGTGACTACTCTGCTATCGTTAACCAGATAGAATATGTGAAAACTACATGGTCTGAAGAAGAATATATGGAAGTCGATGAAGGAAGCTGTATTCTCGCAGCGGGAGAATTGATTCTCGAAGCATATGGTGTGCATCCAGTTCAGCGGCTTTCAGAAAAAATCGATCTGACTGCCGTGAAATCACAGATCACATTGGAGTTGCTTCAAAAAGTCATCGGATTAATCCAAATTGCCTTAAACATGGACAATAGCGACCGGTCAGAAGTGTACGAACTTTGGGCGGAAGCTGATCCTGAGGATTTTGCAAAGTGGAAGCAAACGGGGCAAGCCATACTCCATCAGCTAGAGCAATTGAGTGTTGGCGCTTAATTTTTTCATAAAATAACAAACAGTTGTCATTCTATATTGGTTTCATTATTCGGGATTACATGATACTCAGTCCTCTCCTGTTTATTTAAATTAACAACGGGCTACTCTATTGGGCTCGATCGGTTTACTTAACCAATGCTCATCGGTTTGCACATGATTTTTACGGACAAATTTGGCCGCACAATGCTTGAACTCTTCATATGCAAATGCAGATGCCAGTCTCACCACATAGCCTTCTTGCTCTCCGCCACAGCAGGATTGCTTCGTATAACATTTTTGGGCGGCTTCTTCGTTCCAAATCCCTCGGTACAATACAGGGACCATCGCGAATCCAAGGCGGGACGCCCATTCTACTGTTTCATCCCACGTCAAGCAAACATTATGTTCATTCCAAACGGAAAACAGCATAAAATAGCTGGGCAAAGTTGTATACATCAGTGAATGTTTGGCATAAACATTTTCCCCACACAACCGATATCCTTCCGGTATCAGATGCTGTATACTACCATGCAGCGTCTTGACATAATGCCGGGAGGGATGGTCCTTGCTGTCAAGGGACCTTGCGTGAATGAAATCAGAGTACATCGTCGTATTTTCCCCGTCCATTTTTTCCGTTATGACCACCTCTTTTCCTGCAAAATGATCGGTATTCCGCAAGATTTTGTCATCATCCGTATATCCCCTCGACCATGGCAGATGCATCGTTTTTGGATATTTCACTTTCATGTCATCACCTCTTTATTTTGCAAAAGTATCTGCTTCAGCGAAGAAGTACATTTGGGCTAGTAGATCCTCTCCGAGCAAATGATAAATTTTAGACGCTCCCGCGTCCCCTCCGTGTAAAATCTCCATGTGGAAACTTACTATATTCACAACCTTCAAGATAAAATCTTGGTCATAACCAAGCTCTTTAAGGACATGACAGGCTATTGCAGCGGATACGTGCTCGTGTCCAAAATACGAATAATATCCCCGGCTCTGCTTCCATACCTTGCAAAACGGTTTACCCGCATCGTGAAACAAGGCTGCTAACTGCATCGCAAGCAAATCTTCACCTTCGTAACAGACGTTGATGTATTCCAGAACCGCAAAGGTATGCTCTGACAAGGTTTTTGAATGATGGGGATTCTCCTGATCATATCCCAGCATGACTCGGAAGTATGGGGATTTGGACAAATAATCTAACAGCTCATCATGATCCGAATTGCCAGCAAGATGTTTTTCAAGCTCTGTCCTATCAATCATGACTTCGACTGGTGTATGGACGATATGCATGGCATGAAAGCCTTCTCCAATGACAGGAAACTCGAAGTTTTTGGCATACTTGGTTAATATCTTATCGTCAATCCGCCTTTTTCTCGCTTGTATTCGTTCTCTTACGATCTCGTAAGGAGTAATACATACATGGCATTCGACAGGAACATCCTTGAATCTCTTCAAAAATTTAAACCTCCGGTCGCGGCTGACATTTGTAGCGTCAAACACGACATTCCGGCCCGTTTGCAAAGCATGATCGATTTCCGCAAAAGCTTCGTCAAATACCGCATACGTATTTTTTTGCTTAGATTCGCTTCCGAATAACCTGTTTCGAATTGAATCGGTTGCAACGTGTGCAGCCCTTTGTCGTTTGCACAATTCTTTTGCATAATGGCTTTTGCCGCTGCCCGGAATACCGACCAGCATGTGTACAGTTCTCATATTGATCACCTCCTTTCACTCTTTCTACTATACATAAAAATGTTACCTGGTACATTACTCTTAAAATTTGAGAATACAATTCTTCAACAGATTGAGAACTGTCCAATTTTAAAACAGAACTTTTATTATGTATCTCCTTCTTGTTCATTATTGCGACATTCGCATAATCATGGCTTTCTATCTCTCCAATGTAAATTCCCTTGTCACGATAAAATCTCAAAACCTTAGGCTGTCGTATACCAGAGGTACAAATAATAATGCTTATCATGGACACCAAAAAATTGCAACAGATTCCATTCATCATAAAGCATCACATTGCTTGACCTGAAAGTAATTTCATTTTTCAGATTGAAGTGACCTTCCGTATAAAGCTCAGCTTTATGTAATATCTCCTTCCAGAAAAGTGGTGTACATTCTCCGTTATCCAAAAGATAAGTTAGTGCCGTACGCAATTCTTTAAGACCAACTTCTCTTACTTCCTTCTCATCCCAGCTCCACTCCTGCTCAAGGAATTCCAATCTTAGTAGTAATAATGCAAGTCCCTCCAAATCGGATCGGACTTCTGTCCTCGGCAGCTTGAGAAAGTAAGCTCCGGCTTCTCCAGCTGGATAATTCCATTCTTGAATTTCAAAGTGAACGGTAAAAGACAGCGATTGCTCCGTCAAATTATGCTTTAAGCTCGCAAGCTCCGTTTTGCTTATGTTTAGATGCTGTGTTTGTTGCAGATGCAATACCGAATTGGCCACCGCATGAGAACATTGAAGCAATGTATGATATAAAGCCCCCGTGCAGTCATTGTACTCTTTTTCCAGTTGATGCAGGTGGGCGGAATAAGGTGGACTGTCATTCCACGACCCCATTCCCCCGAATACCCAAGCTTTATATACAGCATTCAATAGCTTTTGAGCCTCGTCCGAATATATATCAGGAAGTTCCATCGGCATACTAGTTACAACACCTTCAAGTCTTTCAATAGCCGGTTTAAAAAAATCTTTGTTCCAGAACTCTTCATCAATATCGACCGCTAGTTGTCCAATCCGCTTCAGTATTCCTCTTAATTCTGCTGCATAATGACTTAAAGGAACCGTACTAAATTCTCTGTTAATCCCGGCAGGGTCAATGTGTTCTGTATATGTAATTCTCCATTTTGTTGTTTGCTGAGGCTTACTCACCACATCCCAGGACGGCATCCAGACAGGTTCGTTTGGTATTCCAAGCGCTGCAATACCTGTAGGTTGCCCCCCACCTACAAAACCACTACTTTTCCAGGTCTCTCCCGAACTTTGGCTGGTCACCAGTGAAAGTCCCTGGCATCCTAACGTTAGTAAATAATCCAGCCATGCTGACCATGTCCATTTCCCTTGGCTGCTTGCAAAAATCACTTCATAATGTTCTTGATCCGGATGAACATTGTCTTCAGGCTTTGCCCCGCTCAGGATATAACCATTACCCATAGCAGTCAATTGAATGAGTTGATACACCTCGCCGTTCATGCTGATCATCCCCTTCTTTCCCCTTGAAAAAAATGCCTATGATTAATATAACGCAAAAAGCCATAGCTGGCTCCCCCTTCGACAAATCCAAGTCTCCAGGTGGAACTACAGCTATGGCATGCTATCGTTTCAGGATTCTCAGTGCAATCCTATTTCAATATATTTTTAAAAGCTTCCGTTTGCTGTTTGATACCGACTTCAGTTGCAAAGCGTTCAATACTGGATGCTCCGAAAAATCCTTCAACTCCCTTGGTTTTTGACAACACATACTCAGCATCTTGGGGTTCAGCAATCGGACCGCCATGGCACAGGATCATGATATCCGGATTGATTGCTTTGCCTGCGTCACAAATCGCCTGGATTTTGTCCACACAGTCATCGAGTGTCAGCGCAGTTTTAGCGCCAATCGTTCCTTTTGTAGTCAGTCCCATATGAGCGACCAGGACATCTGCTCCGGCTTCGGCCATCTTTTTCGCTTGATCCACATCAAACACATAAGGTGTTGTCAGCAGATCCAGCTCGTGGGCTTTTCGGATCATGTCTACTTCCAGATCATAACCCATCCCTGTCTCTTCAAGATTTGCGCGGAACACGCCATCGATCAGTCCGACTGTTGGGAAGTTCTGAACACCAGCGAATCCCTGCTCTTTAAGCTGTTTTAAGAAAATATCCATGATCCGGAACGGATCAGTACCGCAGACTCCTGCCAATACCGGTGTCTCCTTTACAACAGGAAGTACCTCATTCCCCATATCCACTACAATTTGGTTGGCATCCCCGTACGCCATGAGTCCGGCGAGTGAGCCGCGGCCAGCCATCCGGTAACGTCCCGAGTTATAAATAATGATCAGGTCAACTCCGCCCGCTTCGGCGCTTTTGGCCGATATCCCGGTTCCCGCACCTGCACCCAAAAGTACATTTCCGGCCGCTACCTCTGCTTTTAATTGGGCCAAAATCTCTGTTCTAGTCTTCATTGTATGATTGCCTCCTTGGGGTCATTTAGTTCACTTATTCAGCGGTTAATGTTGCTTCATCATTTCCACCAATTTCTTGGCAGCTGCGATGGCAAAAGTCTGATCATTAATATCTGTGTCTACTTCAATCAGTTCAACTGACTGACGGTCAATATTTTGTCTTAGTGTATTAAACAGCATTTCATCCTCTTCGGTACCCCTAAACTGCTCTCCTTCTACATCGAGCAATGAGACACCTTGCAAAGGAAGCATTAACGCCGTTGGACCTTTTGCCTGATTCAATTTATCCGCAATAATTTCGCCAAGTTGACGGTTCTCCTCAACCGTTGTCCGCATCAAGGTTACCGACGGGTTGTGCTTATACAAATTGCGGTCCTTGAAAGCTGTCGGTACTGAATCGTAGGGACCGAAGTTGACCATATCCAGTGCACCAGTCGATACGACCTGCGGTACCTTACAGCGTCCGGCTGCCTCAAGTCGATGAGGTCCGGCAGCCAACACACCCCCGACAAGCTCGTCGCACCATTCAGTTGTCGTGAGATCCAGCACCCCGTCGATAAAGCCGCCTTCAATCAGGCTTTCCATCGTTTTTCCGCCCGTGCCAGTTGCATGGAACACCAGCACCTCGTAGCCCTGATCCTCTAGATATTCTCTCGCATAATTAACACATGGTGTGGTGACGCCAAACATGGTAGCTGCGATCAGCGGTTTTTTATCCTGAGGCGGTGTCGATTCAAACTGCACCATACCCGCCATGGCATGTACTGCGTTGGTAAATATTTTGGTGGAAAACGAGTTTAGCCCGGATACGTCAACGATGGACGGAAACATGATAATGTCACTAGTTCCTACATAGGGTTCTGTATTGCCAGAAGCCACGGTAGATACCATCAATTTGGGAACTCCGATCGGCAAACCTCGCATGCCAGCGGTGACAATGGACGTTCCCCCTGTTCCTCCGAAGGATAGAATACCGTCAAATTTCCCTTCCGCATACAGCTTCGGAATGATTATTTCCATTCCTTTTGCCAAAGCTTCTGTCCCGGCAGCCCGGTCCTTTCTGGCAGCTATTTCATGAATATCGATACCCGCAGCCTCTGCAACTTCGGTGTTGGATACATCAGGTGTAAACATGGGTTCAAACACACCACTGTGTATTGTAAATGCGTTTAAACCGAGACTTTCAATGACCGATTTCACATATAAAAACTCTGCACCTTTTGAATCAAATGTTCCTGCAATGGCTATCGTTTTCACTGAATAACCTCCTTCGTTAAACATGCTATCAGGATCCGCCGCTAGCCCTGCCGGACCACCGCCGTGAACCTTTACAACCCAATAATACAGCGCTTTCAAGTCAAAGTAATCGTATGGTTGTATGATTTTTATGTATATTTGTCTTATGTTTGTTTACGGAAGTTTTGCGGGGTAACACCGGCGTATTTTTTAAACGTTTTACTGAAATGCACATAATCAGGATATCCGACCAGCTCCGCAATCCTTGATAATGAAAGCTTTGTATGCTTCATCACGTCTTGCGCTTTATGTATACGGTATTTCGCTAAGTATTCCGGAAACGTGCAGCCCACTTCCTTGTTGAAAAGCGCGCTTAAATGCGTCCGCGAAACGTGAATCTGGTCTGCTAGCTCTGTCAGTGAGATGTTATTCATGTAGTTATGGGCAATATGCTCTTTAACAAAAGTCACATAATCATACGGCTCATCTAAAGCGTTCAGCTTATCCATCAGCTGTTGGTCCTGCTCCAAATAACCAGTAACCTTGAACCGATGTGTCGTATCTACGATGGCCTCTTCTGTCGGAATCCGTTCGAAGCTGGAGCCGCCGAGATATCCCATCGCGGATGTATTATCATACATATACTGCACATCAATCGGAGTATGGACAGGTCCGCCATATACGAGTTTTATAGGATTCAGATTAGAAGTATCACATACAGCAAAAATCTGTCTCGCGATGTCCGCTCCTTTTTCCAAAGAATATACTTTTTTTGTACCCATCAATCCACCTGCCGTAACCCCCAAGTGGGCGCAGATCACATTAGCTCCCGCATCCAGCATATAAGCCGCCTGCTCTGCATTAAATACAAAAGCCATCGTAAACATATCCATTTCATGTGCGAGCCGGACAGCCTCTACTTCCTGAAGGTAAGATATCCCCTCTTCCTCCAATGCTTCACGAAACTGTCCGTCGATCAGGCCAACCGTCGGATAATTGATGATGCCGGAAAAACCGCTGCTTTGAATCGTATCCAAATACGATGACAGTTCTATGGTAGGATCTGTTCCGCAAAGTCCGAATACAACAGGTTTATTCCCAACAACGGACAATATCTCACGCGAGCCATATTCCATTACCATTTCATTGGAGTTCGCATAAGGCATCAAGCCTGCGATGGAGCCCAGCCCCATTTGTCTGAACCGTCCCGAATTCAATGCCAATATAAGATCTGCTCCGCCTTTTACCGCATACTTGGCTGATATTCCCGCTCCTGCCGCAACGCCAATGATATGCTCTCCAGCTATAGCTTGTTGATGCATCCGTTCGATAATTTGCTTTCTGCTTGTTGCCAATTTGATGAGCCCCTTCGATCAATTAGACCGCCATACTATATTTTACGCTGGCAGTTCATTACCTATTATTATAAGGGATAACTTGTTGATTCTGTTAATGTGTTTATTGTTGTAAAGGATATTGTTAGGTAAGAGCATCGTTAAAGACACTTATCAATAGTTAATTAAACCGATATTATGTAAGCTATTACTTTTCTTAGTAAGACTAGCTTTAGAAGAGGTTGGATCATTGCAGACACTTATCTCGAGAGCCTGGTCTCTGCAGCATGAATTGTACTCCGAATATTCCTTTCCCATTCAAATATCTTCTTCTGTAAAACATGAATTTGGTTAACATCATCAACGATCCGTTTCAATTCTGCAGCAGCCTTCACAGCGTCTCCCTGCTTGACAGCCGCTTTATAACGTTTATTCGCTGCAATTTTATTTTTATTTATGTCTGTTATTTTTTTGTTCTCGGCTGTAATTTGTTTCTTTAGCGTTTGCACCGGCACTAAAGCATCTTTAACGATTTTGGCTTTTGCTGCAGCCTGCTTCTTCGCAGCTGTTAAAGCATCCTTTTTCAATTTGATCTCCTGTCTCGCCGCATTAGCAGAAGCCTTAATACGGTTTCGCTTGAGTTCATACAGAAGAACAGATTTTCGATCTTTGCGTTTCCTCGCTTCTGTCGCTTTCTTGCCGAGATCAGTGTATTCCGCAAGCAAAGGAGCGTATTTTTTCTGAGTCTGGTCTACTTCTGTCTTTAACTTGTCGAGCTTTACCTTGTCAATGAGCTGCACTTTTGAATTAATTTCTTTAAGCTTGTCATTGTTTTGCTTGCGCAGCACCTGTATTTGCTGCTTATCCTGTTTATTGGCTAACTCCAATGCGGTAAAGCTGTCATGCAACTGCTCAATGCTTGTTAACGCAGCATCCCACCCAGTATTTGAAGCCTCTACATAGGGCGGTCTAGCCACAAGCAGCAGGAAACACAAGGTTAGAATTACTAGAACACTTATAAAACGGTAATATTTACTTCTTCGTTGCAACAAAACAATCATCTCCCTTATCCATATCATCTTCAAAGGAAGCGCAAAAAAGCACCCCACAAGAAAGGCTTCATAGCCTGTCCTGCGAGGTGCTTCTCCCGCACTTCTTTCGATTTGATAATAGTATATATTGGATCAAATGGGATGTCAATCACTTTTCAGAACGTTTGTTCCCACTTCAATTCCTGTTGGAACGAAATTTGACAAAAGACGATATGATGAGGATTAGCAGGACCCCAAGACAAGTCCCAATGCTGAATCGGTTCTGACTGTCAAAGAGGAACATGGTTGCAATAACTGCGAGACATACGACTACAAATCCTGTCACATAGGGATAGCCCCATACTTTGAAGGCTGGTTTAACCGGATACTGCTTGCGCAGCTTCAGTTGGGATAGAGCGATGCAAATCCATACCAGAATCACAACGAATCCCGGAACAGCCATTAGTATACGGAAAAGCTGATCCTGTGCGAATAGCCCCAGCATAGAGCCTGCAAGCAAAATGACCGCTAACAGCAAAAGCGTATTTACCGGACTACCCTTCCGATTAGTTCTAGCCAAAGACTTGGGTGCCTCACCTGCCGCTGCCATGGAATAAAGCATTCGAGATGCACCGTAAATACCCGAATTGGCCGCCGATAGTACAGCCGTTATTAGGATGAAATTCATAATATGAGCCGCACCCGAAAGTCCGGTCGCTGTTAGCACCTGTACGAACGGACTGCTCTCAGGCCCCAGCTGATTCCAAGGAATTAAACCGCAAATAATTAGAATTGGCAAGGTGAAAAACAGAATGATTCGTAAGATAAAGTTGCCGACCACCTTGGGTAATATACGTTCAGCATTTTCCGTTTCAGTCAGTGTTAATCCGATAAGCTCGGACCCACCGTAGGAGAACATCACGACGAGCATTGCAGAGATTACTGAAGTCCAGCCATTCGGTAAAAAGCCTCCGGCAGTCGTGTAATTTTGCAGGTAAGGTGTATTATTACTTGGAATAATACCGAATATCAGACATGCTCCTAACACGATAAAAATGATGATCATAGCAATTTTAATTCCCGCCAACCAAAATTCAAATTCTCCAAAGGTACCTACACTCAACAAATTGATAAGAACAATAAAGGCGGCACAGGCCAGACTTAGCATCCATAACGGCACTTCTGTAAACCAATATTGCAGGAAGCTTCCCGCAGCAATAACCTCTATAACACACACAGACAACCACATGAAACAGTACATCCAACCCATGACAAATGAGACTTTTTCCCCAAAAGCTTCGCGGACAAAATCCTTCATATTCCGGTTTGGATATACGGTCGCCATTTCTGCCATGGCTGCCATTACAACCAGAAGCAACAGCCCTGCAAATATATAGGACATGATAACCCCAGGTCCAGCCAATCCAATCGTTTCAGCACTACCTTTAAAAATCCCTGTTCCGATTACACCACCCATAGCCATAAAACTGATATGTCTAGGTTTTAATTTTTTCTGTAATGATCCCTCTGCTTGTCCCATTCATATCCTCCTGATGTACATTCATGAATGACTATGTATATTTAAATGCATATTACAGTATAACCTATAATACCTATTTGTGAATATGCTGAATCTTGGACAATAAATACAAATCACTTTTTTGAGAAAGTAACGAAACTTCCTGCTTCGAGCTCTTGTGATTACCCTTTCAAGCGTCAATATTGCCAACACCTTTTACACGATTAGACATACTGAGGCTTCAGCCTCCTTCCGTATTGATCAACTTGAAACAGAGATCAATGGGAAAACTGTAACTTTGTCCAGCCCAGTCTACTCAACAACCGGCGTGATTATGATTCCCGCTTCACTGCTAAAGCAGATGGGCTTGAACGTTGCATGGAATAGCAAGCTTTCAGAGCCTAGTATTAGTAGCATGAAGCATTTTGTATCATTGAAGCTGCGTGATTATCCGATATGAACGCAGAAAAGGCACGACCGTTAGGGTCGTGCCTTTTCTGTGCAGGTAAATCGCACCGCCGCAGCTCCTAGCGCGCGATGTGGCGGTGCATGTCGGTGGTCGACCACAGTCCCTTAAATAGAAACAAAGATTTTCTGATAATCTCGTTAATTAATAGCTCAACACAAAGATGACTAACATCGAGATGGATTAGTACTTTACGCAACCCGAGACTTGTGTCGTGAAAGGTTTTCAAATAAGTGAGGCTTCATATAAACAAGCGATCCGTAGATCGGACTCAGGTTCCGTTATTTGGAGCAAATTCGTCTATTCGAGTGAGGCACCGGACTGAAAGGCCGTTATTTGTGACTATTTAAGCGGAATCGGCTATGTTTTGAGGACATAACGGATTCTCAGACCGCACAGGTTGCAAAACTCGTCGATTATAGCAAATAGCGGAACGTAAGTCCTCGATGCGCTCCGGCCAGGGCATTGCCTCGTACTAATTACTATCGACTTAGCTGCGATTAGCTAGTCAAGAACTTATTTTGAATTGGAACCTTAATAATTACAAATTATCTATGCTGTTCAGCAGCAGAATAAGTCCGGCAATACACATAATCCAGGAAAGCGCCGATCCGGAGCTTTTGGCGATTTTTACCCTAAGCTTCTCTAAGGGTCTTTGCATCAAACGACCAAATACGAGGTGAAATCCAAACAGCAATAAAGGAGGTAGAATCATGATGAAATTGTATGCAACCAATATGGGAGCCCACTGAACGATTGGCAATTTCGCAGTGGTCATAAGCCCAATCGCCGCAAAATAAGGCAGTGCCATCGCCACCTCAATCAATGCAGTGGTAAGTCCGAGCCCGATCATCGCACCGATGCTTTTTGATTTTGGACGACGTGGTTCAGACGGCTTATTTGTAGGGACATAGAAACTGGCAATAAATAGGGCTCCACCAACTATAGCCATGATCCAGCTTACCGTTCGATTCTGAAAAATACCGGACATTGTTTCAAAAACGACATCTAATCCGAGCATAAGCAAAACGCCGACAAAGAAGTAAAATCCTGCTACTGTTATCAAGTAGACGAGTAAACGTGGTACAAGCCGGTCCCTCTCAGCAAGTAGTAAATAAACGGTTACTCCTATCGTGGCTGGGCTTAGCATATCTAACAGTGACAAAGCCCCAACGGAAAGAAGCAGTTCTATGGTCAAAATCTCTCCTCCTGTTCAGGGTGTTCTTTCTTGCGAGCCAAATATATATCAAATGCTCGGTCCATCAGTTCAAGAAGTTCTTGTTCTATTGGGTATAAACCCATTTGCTCAGACTGATCCGGCGAGTTTCTGATCTCCCATAGTTTTTCTACGAAGGCGTCTTCTTCCCCAAAACTCTCCAATCGTTTCTCATCCATTCGTCCTACGATTCGTTGAACATCAGGCGATTCCGGTCCGTCGTTCATATGTCTTTTGAGCTGTCCCAGCAAAGCGATCCATTCCAGAGAGTCAGGATCGTCTCTATTCATGTTAGGAAGTAGACTCAGCAATTCCTTTTCGTGCTCTTCAAACATTTGATTACGGAACGCTTGCCTTAACGCCGTATCACTTCCCGATAGCTGGATAAGTTGTTGAATAACTGTCCAGCTCTTTTCTCCTTCCACCGCGATACTATGAAGCAACCCTCGCAAAGCAGACTCTATTTGTTCTAACTTTTTTTGTTCATTAAGAACATAGTTTAATTGATTTTTCAAACTAGTTGACCAATTCCACTCTCGGTTCTTGAGCATGTCTGAAATTTCTTGGAGGCTGAAGCCTAAGCTTTTTAAAAATTGAATTTGCTGCAGCTTCTTTAATTCTTGATCGCTATACATCCGATGTTTCCCCTCTGTCCTCGCTGAAGGGATCAATAAACCGATCTGATCATAGTAACGCAGCGTTCTAACGGTGATACCCGTCTGTTTTGTTATTTTTTGAATAGGAATCGATTCAAACACCTACTTTCTTTTTATCGTATAAACCGACTATACAAGGTGACGTTACGTCATGTTCAAGCCTTTTTACGTGAAATAAATAATAAAGCAACATTAATCCTTTTTTTAAAAGAAAATTTAATTAGATACCCAATCCCCAAACCGACTAGAACACCTGGAAATGCACTGCCAAGCATTAGCCCTATACCGGCACCAATAATTACACATGCGTAAATAACGATATCTTCTTGCTTCATCTTAACTCCCCCTCTTTTTCCTTCTCTGTAATTAGATCTAATCACCAATACCATTGTCGAAAGCTAATAAAGCGTTACTTTACGTTGGGATTGGCAGGATTTTTTCATCATACAAGATGACGTCGCGTCACTTACAAGTGTTTTTCTTGAAAAACCACTTGAAGGTGACGTTACGTCATCTAATACAATGAGATCTAGCAAACAAAAGGAGTGGTTAAAATGAAATTCCGATTTATTATGCTTTTAGTTCTCGTCATGTTTTTACTAAGCGCTTGTGGGAACGGAAGCGGTGAGGCAACCGAAAATGTACAAAGTGTCTCCCTAGAAGATGTAGATGTTCTTCAAATCGATCATGGTAGCGTCAAATTAAATGTGGAGTCGGCAGATATTGATTCACTGGAAGTCTCCTTGCTCTTTCACGACAATGGGCCGGGGATTGTTATGGATAAGAGTAAGAAAAAAATCAAAATTCGATTGAAAAACGATATTACTCGCATGATAAATATCGGAAAGATGCCTCAGATTAAAGTGCGCATTCCGTCTGATTATAAAGGAGAGGTGCTCATTGATGGTTCATCTGGTAATGTTGCGGGAAGTGAGTTACAAACCCATAACCTAGTAGTAAAAGGCAAGAGCGGCAACATCTCTCTTGATTTCGCGAAATTCCATAGCGATATTTCTGTTTCAGTTTCAAGCGGTAATGTGAAGGTATCGTTAAATGATGACAATCCGGATGCCAGTTGGCTCCTGCAATCAGGCAGTGGAAGTCGATCAATTTCCATTCCTTTGGAGGATCATCAACAGAGCAATAAAAAGACGGAAGGTCAATCGGGTAGTGGATTATATAAGGTTAATCTCAAAACAGGTTCGGGAAAAATATCAGTACAATAGACACAAAATGGAGAGAAGCGATCTACGCTTCCCTCCATTGAAATTGAACAAACTCAGCACTTGCTATAGGCATGTAATTGGGGGCTATTCTCCCCTTTTCGCTCACGCCTTTTACCCGTTGTTATAAGAGACATTGTATAAGGTCTTTTTTAAAATATCTTTTACAAATTCAGTCTTGTGATTGCTGTATGAATCAATATCGAAACGGTGTGTCTCAGCAAGCCTTATTTTTAATAATTCATATTCTTTTCGAGCTGATTCATATCCACGTAAATAATCCCGAAATGCAATATGTTCTAAATATCCTTTTCCGTCTTGAGGACATACATAAAGATGATACTTCATGCATCCATCGTTAAAAAGCCTCCGAAATGCTTCTCGTCCCTCTGTCCCTAAATTCCCCTCATACTCATATCCTTGCTGTTCTAATCGTTCAACAATGCTTGGAAATACATCATAACTCTCAATGACTACATCAAGATCAATGATCGGTTTAGCTGATAAACCTTCAACTGAGGTGCTTCCAACATGTTCAATAGCTAATATCAAGTCACCAATGTAACCTGAAATCATTTTCTTAATCTTTTCAAATTCGGTTTTCCATTCGGGGTTATATGGTACAACCTCAATGATTCTTTTTCCTTCTGTCATGTTTACCTCCTTTGATTTGGATTATTTCTCGCTTATCCTTGTTGCATATTGATCATGTAGTTGTATACCTGCCTTTAATGTTTCTTTCGTTTCTTTATCGATTAAGTCGATCTCAAAATCTAAATTACCGTAGCCATCTACAACTTCTAAAATTCGATAAATGATCTCGTCAACCAACTCATTCTGTATGAATCGAAAATCTCTTACCTGTTCAACCGTATTTATGTGCTCACCTAATTTTAAATACTCTTCTGGATAACTACTCCAGTTTAGTTTCAAATCCTTATTTAAGCTCAATAGAGAGAAGTCAACATAATGTTCTTTTATTGAGACTAATTCTTCAAGAAACTTTGATTGTTTTTCATTTAGGTTTGACATTAGCTATTCCTCAATCTCATAATGTATTCTTCTAAAGGCTCAAATCCAAAATCAGTGCTTGCATTAAGCCATGAAGCCGCTACATGGATGGATCGTTCTTACGATCGCTGTTGTCCCCAAATTCTTATGAATCAACTTTTAAAGTGGATGAAATTCGGCGACAAAGGCGAACGCTTCGCTTCTTCAGATCGATTCCATCCCCTCCGCTACTTTAGTAAACATTATACCCGACTGACCCTCTCTATCTTTTGTATTTCAATTTACTTCATCCCCTTTAATCAAAGCATTCAACGAATGGATGAATCAATTCAAATATTTTCACATCCTATATAATAATATACAAAAAGAATACCCAATGAGCCATTGGGTATTCTTCTTGTGAGTTATATTTCAATGATGATTGGTAAAATCATCGGTCTTCTCTTTGTCTGACTGTAAATTAACCGGCCGATATTATCCTTTAATGTTTGCTTAATTACGTTCCACTGGCTCATTTCTGATTCCGTTAAGTTATCCATGATGGACTTTACATTCTCATGAATTTCGTTCATGAGTGCTTCAGAATCTCTCACATACACAAAGCCTCTAGAAATAACCTCTGGTGCCACAAGCATCTGCCTCTGATTTTTACTCAAGGTTGTAACGATGATTAGCATCCCGTCTGAGGACAGCTGTCTCCGGTCACGCAGTACGATATTACCTATGTCACCTATCCCTAACCCATCTACCAGGCTGTTACCAGCCGGTATCTTTGGTCCAAGGAGGGCTTTTCCAGCTTCGATCTGAATCATCTCACCATTACGAACAATGAACACATTCTCATTAGGAATCCCTACTGATTCTGCCAGCAAGCGGTGCTGGTACAGCATCCGAAATTCACCATGTACGGGAATCAAGTATTCAGGTTTCATCAAGGTCAGCATTAGTTTAAGTTCTTCCTGGCTACCATGCCCTGAGACATGCATACCTGCTGAACTACCTGATCCATAAATCACATTAGCACCCAGCACATATAAGTTGTCGATAACATGCGCAAGATTTCGTTCATTCCCCGGGATAGCTCCTGCAGCGATGATAACCGTATCACCGGGTAAAATTTCAATATGGGGATGCTTGGAGCTAGCCAATCGTGACAGTGCAGCCATTGGTTCGCCTTGACTACCTGTGCATAATATCGCAATTTTCTCCGGCGGGTATTGCTCCGTCATTTTTGCATCAATCAGAAGATCATCGGGTAATTTCAAGTAACCGAGATCTTTTGCCACCGATACAACATTTACCATACTCCGACCAAGCAGAACCAACTTACGATGGGTCTCCACCGCTGCATCGATAATTTGCTGGACTCGGTTTACGTTGGAAGCGAACGTGGTTATGAATACCTGCTGTTCAGCCCTCGCGAATGCATCCAGAATATGTCCACCAACCGACCGTTCTGAAGGAGTAAATCCGGGCCTTTCGGCATTTGTGCTCTCAGATAGAAGCACCTTAACCCCCTGTTTGCCGATATCAGCCATTCGGTGTAGATCGGGATAAGGGCCGCTTACGGGAGACATATCAAATTTAAAGTCGCCCGTGTGAACCACATTTCCTTCTGGTGTCTGAAAAAAGATACCCACGCAGTCGGGGATACTGTGACTTGTAGCAAAAAAAGATGCTTGGATGGCACCAACCTGAACAGTTGAATCTGCATTTATAACTTGCAATTCAGCATCTCTTAGGAGGCCATGCTCCTTAAGTTTAATTTTAATCAATCCGATCGTGAGCTGAGTCCCATACACGGGAACATTCAATTGCTTCAGCAGATATGGAATTCCCCCGATATGGTCCTCATGACCATGTGTCACGATTAGCGCTCGGACTTTATCACGATTTTCGAGTAAATAAGTAATATCAGGGACGATGAGGTCGATACCCGGCAGGCTTTCGTCGGGAAATTTTGACCCGCAGTCAATAACAACGATATCCTGATCGTACTGGATTAGATACATGTTTTTCCCAATTTCATTCACACCGCCTAAGGCAGCAATAAGCAGTTTGTTTTCAGCGAGCTTCAAGTTTATGAGACCTCCTAGTAAAATTGGAAACCGACGCTCTTTCTTCCTGTTCTTATTATTTAGTACATCGCAAAACTTATGCACCGTTGCTACAACATTAAAACGAAAAACCACATGGAGCATTCATTCCATGTGGCCTCTAACCTCAATCCGTATTGAGAAGAGATTACATCCCTTCCATCTCTATTTACAATTGAATAATAGGTCCTCTTTGCTTTGACGATAATTTGTTATTTTAATGTTTCAAAGATTTATAGTTCTTTCATCTTGGTTGCACCAACCAGTCTCTACCAACCAATTTTCCATTTCTATTCTCATGTTATAAACCTCTTCTATCGAAGGGGGATGCTACCAAGCGATCAAGCTGAATGTGCTAACGTATCCCAGATTCCCATTACTTGAGTAACAGCCCCATCGATTGTCGCAAAAGATATGCCATCCCTGGATTGTGTCGATATCCCGAGCAGAAAAGTTTCAAATACAGCCGTCAGCATGGTGATATCCGTAGACGCAGGCAGTTCTCCATTAGAAACTGCACGCTGAATACAATCAAACAGACGGCTCCGTGTCAGCTCCCGTTCTTTGGCGAGCATTTCACAGATGTGAACATTCTCAAAAGAACATGTGCTTGCGGACAGGACCAAAAAACAGCCCAAGGGATGAGTTTCTTCTGTCTGCATTTTGGCTGATCTTCGCAATGCCTTTTCTATGGCTTCTCTTGGCGTAAGAGAGCTATCGATAAGACTTGCTGTTGCCTGTCCAAAAGTAGAAATATACCGGTCTACCACTTCTCTGAATAGGGATTCCTTAGAGTCGAAGGCTGCATAAAAACTGGCTGCTGAAATATCCCCCATTACGACTCGAAGTTGCGCCAAGGAAGTAGATTCAAAACCATGCTCCCAAAACAACATCATAGCTTTCGATATAGCTTCATCTCGATCAAAATTGCGGGGACGTCCTGTTCTGGCCATAACAACTCCTCCTTTCAAAACATATTTATATACTATTCGATCCACAAGTCATTGACAAGGATTAACCGTACGTTTAATATATAGATCAATCGATCCATAAGTAGTGTGGTAAGGAAAAGAAGGAGGAGTGAACATTTCCTTATATAATTTATTTCTTTCTAAAATATCCTTTAAGGAGCAGAAATGATGTCTAATACTTCATCTTTATCTGAGAGAAGCGTTTCACCTGTCACATCATCTGAACGTCTCCCCTGGCTTGGATTGCTTGCTTTGGCGATGACTGGATTTATCTCGATCATTACAGAAACTCTTCCTGCAGGTTTGTTACCCCAAATAAGCAAAGGGCTCGATGTGTCGGAAGCTTTAGCCGGACAACTCGTCACCTTATATGCTCTCGGTTCTCTTGTGGCTGCCATTCCTTTGGCGGCTGCTACCCGTGGATGGCGTCGGCGTCCTCTCCTTCTACTGGCCATTTGTGGCTTTCTTGTTTTTAACAGTGTCACAGCCATTTCCTCCAACTATATCTTAACGCTGGTTGCCCGTTTTTTTGCTGGTGTATCTGCCGGTGTTTCATGGGGGATGATTGCGGGCTATGCCCGGCGTATGGTATCTGATGAACTTAAGGGGCGGAGTATGGCAGTAGCTATGGTTGGCACACCACTCGCTCTGACTTTCGGCGTTCCCGCCGGAACATTTCTCGGAACGCTCGTGGGTTGGCGTTCTGTTTTCGGAATTATGTCTCTGCTGACCCTCGTGCTGATTGCCTGGGTGCTCTGGAAAGTGCCGGACTACCCTGGACAGGCCGCTCACAAGCGTATCCCTGTCCTCAAAGTCTTCACCACACCAGGGGTACGCCCCGTACTCTTTGTCATCTTGGCCTGGATGTTGGCTCATAACATTCTCTACACCTATATTGCACCTTATCTTGCTCCTGCCGGGCTTACGCAGCGTATTGATCTGGTATTGCTCATTTTCGGCATTACAGCACTTGCCGGTATCTGGATTATTGGTGTGCTAATTGACGGATGGTTGCGGTTTTTAGTCCTAATTAGTCTCATCGGCTTTACCTTGACTTCCCTTACGCTGGGTATCGCTGGCAGCCATTCTCTTGTAATCTACCTGGGCGTTGCTGTGTGGGGCTTAACGTACGGTGGCGCGGCAACTTTGGTGCAAACCGCACTTGCTGAAGCTGCTGGAGAAGATGGTGTAGATGTAGCCCAGTCTATAAACGTAACTGTCTGGAACTTGGCTATAGCTGGTGGCGGTCTAGCAGGAGGCATTCTTCTTGAAACCTTAGGTGTCACCTCCTTTCCATGGGCATTATTTATTCTCTCGCTCTTAGCATTAATTGTAGCTTGGCGAGCGAAGGAACATGGATTTCCATCCATCAGACGCTAAGTGACCCATAGTTGTACTATTCGTAATTAATTAAAACTATCCTTAACTAGTAACTCATATAATACAATGCTCTAAAAATGCACAGCGGCTATTGTTAATTAAGACGACATAATATGCTCCTTTCAAATTGCTTTATTTATGTAAAACGCCTTGAAACAAAGTTTCAAGGCGTGAACATTCTGGTATAATTGCTGTATTTGAATTACGAAGATATTTTATATTAATGAGGTATAACATGGATAATAAATATTTGAACAAGTACATAGAATTATCAAAGGATTTTAAGTCTAGTAACAAATCTCCTCAAAGCATCGAAAAACTCTATGAGTTTTCAAATACATTAAAGACTGCTAAGGAAGAACAAGCCAGACTTGTTTTATCCTATGTATTCTCTCTACTTGGTTACCATAAAAGTGCTTATGATATTTTCTTAACCGTTTCCGATTCTAATAATCGTAAAGATCAGAGTAAGCTTTTTGAAATGAAGAAACTGGCAGATTCTCATGGAGATCATTTTATTATAAAAAGAGTTAAGAACAAGGCTGTACAAAAAATGGAGAAGTTGACAATGGCAAATATTAAGAAAAAGGATGAACAAGGTAGTGATTGGCAAAACTATGAAATTGATAAATCGATCATGATTTTTGGGTCTCCATTTGACGGGAAATCGTTAGGAATTACAGTTCATAATGATGTGGAGTTAACAAACAGTACAAATACTCTCACGGAGTACATCGATTGGCTTGGTCTCTGTAAAGATGTTTTACAGAAATTCTACAATGAAGAATTTGAAGATGAAGCTGATGATGAATGGTACGAATCTTTAGAAGTTTATCGTGTTCAAGTAACTGTAATCAATACAGGCGATACTTTTGCGGAAATTACATGTGGTGATAATATTTGGTCCGATCATCTGCTAGATATCGAATTCAATGGAAAAGAAATTGAAACGATGGGTTATGACGGATAGGTTTTTTAGAGAATATAATAGCCGCCCCTTAGGGGCGGCCAGAGTTAGAACGAATTCGCCATTAAACACTGACTAATCGTTCTCTTTCAACGTTTAAAATCCGGTACAGCTCATCAAGACTTTGTATTTGATAGGTTGGAACAATATCCGTGTTGTTCGGCTTCAACTCAGGGTTGAACCAGCATGTATCTAGACCTGCTAGCTGTCCACCTGCTATATCCGCGCTTAAAGAATCTCCAATAATTAATCCTTGCTCCACAGAGAAATTAGGAATTCGTGCAAAAACATAATCAAAATATTCTTTCATTGGCTTTTGGAAGCCCGTATCCTCAGAAACAAATATCCCCTTAAATAGCGAATACAATCCTGAACCACGTAAACGTTTGTCCTGAGTCTTTGAAACGCCGTTCGTTACAATATACAAGTCATATTTATTATGTAGGTCCTTTATTAATTCGAACGCCCCGTGAACAAGCTGATGCCCTTCTTCCAAATAGCTGCGATATTTCTTTTCCAATAGGACTCCATCTACCTCTTGACCATACTCCTTAAACAAGATCGAAAAACGCGTGTTCACTACCTCATCACGATCCAATGTTCCTTCTTCAAACGACTTCCACAGACCTTGATTTATTTTTTTATAATGAGCTTTCAATTCTGCGGTTAAGGGAATGTTGTGATCCTCGAAAAGCATTTGCAGCGCTGCGTTTTCTGCTGCACCAAAATCCAATAGTGTATCATCTACATCGAATAATAAAGTCCGGTATTTCTTCATCATGATCTCTCCATCTCCTGACGTACACCGCCCAATTTATATACAATCGCGCCACCAACGATGACCAACACACCTAGTAGCTTCTGAAATGAAAAGGGAACCTGCTCTAGGCCTAACCAACCTAGGGAATCCCATAATAGTGCAAATCCCAGCTGTGAGGTCAGCACAATCGAAGTAGCAAGTGTAGGGCCTAGCAGCTTTATTCCTTGCGTCAGACAAATTACTACACCTACTCCAATGACACCGCTAAACCAGTACCATAGCTTCATATTTTGCAAAGTAAATAAATGGCCTCCTTCAAAAAGGAGACCCGTCAAAAGTGATGCCAAAAATCCCATGCCCAATACGATAGTTGTCGTAGTCCAAGTGCCTGCACGTTCATTGACTTTACTATTAAAAATATTTTGCAAACCGACTAACGAACCTGCAACCATCGCAAGTAGCAGTCCTTGAATCATAACCTTTGCACTCCCAATAGTAGATTGCATTCAGATGCATATCATTATAGCCGTACTGACTTGCTGCATGAACACATGCGTCTATTCATAAATATTGTGACCAGCGAGCGCTTGTAATCCTTCTCGATCCTTGACAAGGATGAACGCCTTATTGCGTTCAATCAGTCCCTTTGTACTTAACTGATGAATAACTCGATTTAGATGTCTATAACTCGTTCCAATTAAATCGGCTGCATCCATAAGACTGCCTGTAGAAAGCTGTCCTTTAAATTCAGAATTGGATTCATCAAAAGAGACAGACAATAAATAACTTGCCAATCGCACCTCTACTGGATACATCAAGTTAAAGCTCATAGAATTAGATTTGACGCAAAATTTCCGGGTAATAATATCTAACAAAAATTGCAGCAACGGCGGATATTCTTTTCCGTATTTTTTCAGCCAATGATGACGAACAACGATCATACAGACAGGCGATACGGCCTCAACCGTATTGATCATATCCATGCCTTGTACGTATTCAATATCACCCACTACCTCAAGTGGCATCTTAAAAGAGAGAATAAGTTTTTTACCTTCCGGAGATGTAGTAGAGACTTTGATCTTCCCTTTAACCAGAACGTATACATGCTCTGAAGGCTCTCCTTGGGAACAGATGCGTTCCCCTTGCTCATAACTGTACAACGTTAAATACGGTAGCAATTGTTCAGGAAAAATAGATTGAATCTGGTGAGCATGCAAGTATAGAATAAGTTGCTCACGGTCGTTACTTTCTTTCATTACTCGGATACACCCCCAGCCCTTTCCCCTATTTACGTTCTGGAATTAATCAATCGATCACAATGCTAATATTACAACACCAACAATCATCATCCCAATGCCGATGAATTGTGGCAGTCTGAGCTTTTGCTTCACCACACCGAACCATCCATTTCGATCAATAAAAAAGGTTAGACTCAGCTGTGCAATCAGTACAGCGGATATCGTGAGAGTAGCACCAATCTGATGAATAGCCGTAATGTTACTAAAAATAATAATCGCCGCTAAGGCTCCGCCAGTCAAATATAAGGGCTTTACTTGCTTGAGCATTTTCCATTTTCCATCTCGGACGAACATCAGGACCAGCAATGCAATTATAAATCCCGTTAATTGAGTAACTGTCGCCGCTTGCCAAGTACCAATATCTTGGCTTATGCGAGCATTGGCGACACCTTGCAGCGTAATGAAGGCCCCACCAAAAAAAGCGAATAAAAATCCTCTCATTTGTTCTCCCTTGTGTAGATGTTTCCTTTATTACATAACGAACTCATGTATTTGCAAAGGACATATGTCCTTAACTCGCTATCCCTATTTCAACAATCAGTCTTTCTCTTACGCAAATATGGAATTAATGAAATGAAACCTAAGGTGGCTAAACAAGCCCCCAGCCATAAAGGCGATACAAATCCATATCCTGCACTGATTCCTATACCGCCAACTGACGAACCGATAACAATACCAAGCGTAATAAAGGAAGTATGGACGGTGTTTACCATAGTCCCACTCCCTGCTGTCTTCATTACTCGTGCAACCATGGCCGGATTCATCGCTACACCTGTCAAGCCAATTAATATGAGGGAAATGACAGTAATATATTTACTTGCGGCACCCGAAGCAAATAGAACTAACGCCACTAGTAATAAAGTTAATCCAGTTACAAGTACTTTCATTGTAAAACGATCAGCAAACCTACCAATCACAATGTTTCCAATCACTGTCGCACTGCCGTAAAGGGCAAGCAAATATGGAACACTTGTATTCGAAAATCCCGAGACATTTGTAAGAATAGGAGTAAAATAACTAAATGCTGCAAACGTTCCGCCTATGATCAACATACTCGTTACATACGCCGCCCAAAGATGAAGATTTTTAAAACTCGTAAGCTCTCCCTTCAAATCCATCTGCTCTGTGGATGATGTTGACGGCAGTAACCATTGAATCATTATTCCGGATAGTAATACAAGGACTGCAACTGCCCAAAAGCTAATCCGCCAGCCGAATTGTTGTGAAATTATTGTTGCAATAGGCAGCCCTAGTACAGTTGCGAGCATTAAACCCGCAAGGACAAGCGAAGCTGCTTTTCCTCTTGAATTAGTATGAACTAAAGTTGCTGAAATGGAGACAGAAACTCCAAAAGCTGCGGATGAGGCAATACCCGTAATAATACGCGCAATCATCATGGAATCATAACTCCAAGCAACGGCTCCTAACGATTGACCAATCAAAAAAACAAAAACTAAAGACATTAGTGCTTGTTTTCGGTGAATTTTCAGAAGTCCTGCAGTTAAAACAGGGCCGCCGATAACCATTGCGCCTGCATAAGCAGTAATTAAATACCCAATGGATGATACCGAAACCTGGAATTCATTAGCAAGCTCGTTCATCATACCTGCAACCATAAATTCAGATGTGGTCATAGAAAATATCGTAAAAGCTAACAAGTAAATAATAGATGGCATAAGATAAAACTCCCTATTCATTATTGTAGTGATCGGTACAAAATTAGCGAAAAAAAAGAGCGCTTTAAGCGCCGAAAATTGAATCAATTGTTCCATTCATAATTTGTTCAGCCAATGTCCTATTTTGCGTGGATGTATTAAGCACACGGAATCCGTAGTAACTGCTTAAGAATAAGCTTGCTAAATCTACAGCTGATTGTTTTTTTGAAATTTCGCCAGTTCTTAAACCTTCCTCCATCACCTTCTCTATGGCCTGTATAAGAAGTTCAACATGTTTTGATACAATTTCTTCAACCATTGGATCGTCTTTAGCCCGTTCCAAACCGGCGTTAATCAGCAAACAACCCTTTTGGTCGGTATGTTCAAAATCTTCTTCCAATGCCCATTTCAAAAAATTTCGTAGCCGTTCTTTAACTGAAATCGAACTTTCTAATATTGCCTTCTGTTCTCTAATCCCAATTTCGTGGTAGCGTTCCAACACTTGTGTATAAAGCTCATGTTTACTGCCAAAAGTATTATACAAACTGCCTTTGCCAAGCCCTGTATCACTGCATAAGTCCTGCGTAGAACAGCCCTCATATCCTTTTGTCCAAAATGTTTTCATGGCAACATCCACGATGGAGGAGTAATCAAAATCTCGGGGTCTGCCGCGTTTGCTCAAGTGGTATCCTCCTTTCATTTCAAGGTACTATGGAAATAATACACTTTTTGTACCGATCAGTCAACAAATATCAATGACAGGCCGTGGGCTAATAAAAAAAGGAGTCTTGTCAGTTAATGGTGACAAGCTCCTTTTTTGATTCTAACCTTGTATCCTACCCGGGAAAAGTATTTCTTTCATTACTTACAGCTTATCAGATCATCCTGGATGATGCGGGTACCCGCTGCTCCTTCTAGAGCAAGATCAGCCTGATCCAGGGAACAAATGATAGAAGTACCGCCCTTTTCAGCAAAGCCTATGGCAGATTCCATCTTAGGCCCCATACTTCCGACACTAAACTGGCCCTCATCCGCATATCGCTTGGCTTCTTCCAGTGATATCGTTTCCAGTGATTTTTGATTAGGCTTTCCGTAGTTCACATATACATTGTGAACATCGGTCAGAATCATAAAGATATCCGCTTGCACATCCTGGGCCAGCTGATATCCACTGCGGTCTTTATCGATGACGGCTTCCACACCGATAAGGGTCCCGTCTTTCTGCCGGGATACAGGAATACCTCCACCACCTGCAGCTATGACAATGGCTCCCTGGCTTGTCAGAGACTTGATTACATCCGCCCCAATAATGGATTGTGGCATTGGAGATGGAACTACACGACGCCAGCCTCTGCCTGCATCTTCTTTGACAACCCAGCCTTTGTCTTCAGCAAGACGCTTGGCCTCTTCCTCACTGTAGAACACACCAATAGGTTTAGTTGGATTTAGAAATGCAGGATCTTTCAAAGATACTTCCGTTTGTGTCAGGATGCTTGTAACAGCCTGATTTAATCCCAGCTTTTGCAGTTCATTTTTCAAGCATTGGTCCATCATGTACCCGATAAAGCCTTGGGATTCCGCACTGCACACATGCAGCGGAAATGGTGGAACCACTTCTTTGGCTTCGTCCTGCTGACGTAATATATTCCCTACCTGAGGACCGTTCCCATGCGTAATAATTACTTCGTAACCTTGCTTCACAATTCGGGTGATCACTTCACAGCTTTTCTGGATATTTGCAATTTGATTCTCATAGGTTGCCTGTTGTTTAGGTTGTAGAATAGCATTGCCGCCAAGAGCAATCACAACTTTTTGTGCCAATTTGAATTCCTCCTAATAATCAGCATACCGATCAGTATGCCGAATGCTGTATCCAGACCTGAGCTGTGGCCTACACGCAACAATTCCCTGGTCCGCTTAATCAAGCTGTCTGTATCCTGTTGCAGAAGAGCATTCATGACACCTGTCACTGTTGAACTGAAGTTTCGCTTCAGCGCATACTTTAGGTATTCCCGGCTGATATCGGTAGTTAGTGCTTCATTCTCCACCAGTTCAGATAAATGTAAGCGGAACGTATCCGTGAATATCTCTGCTGTTGCATCCACCGCAAGCATTCCCGCCAGCATGTCATCTCCGGCAGGGGTTAGGCCTTTTCCCCGTCCAATCCAATATCTGAGTATTTCATCTATCTGTGACAAATTTCCGGCCGGTACCGTATTTATTAACTGCATCATTTTTTGTTCACTATCTGAACAAGTTGCATGAGCTTCGTTAAAGAAACATTCGATGAAATGATCTATCGAAATACCTGTGCCTGTCGGCTCATTATGAATTAACAGCTCGCTTGCAAACGCATTCAGATGATGGAGCAGCGATTCCGGCCGGTCCATTGTCGGTCCTATCCCAGACTGATAAGTTGCCTGAGGGTCTAATTTAATACAGAATGAAGAAAAGAGAAGAGACGTTGTATCGCTGTCATAATGAATCATTTGATCTTCTTCATCTTGCTGGAGCATAGAAATGAGCTTCGGCATTTGTTTGTCTTCCAGATGGATGCCGAAAGGAAGCTGCCCGTTATTCGTGCTGCCTATAAAAATAAGTCCATCTCCCATCAGGATATTCCAGCCATTTTGAAATATACTATGCACATATCCTGGCTTACCGCTATGAAGGAGAGGGAGAATAGCTTCGCTATATACTCCGTCTACTTGGATTAAATGTTTCATGCGACTGCCACTCTCCTCTGTTCCTTCGTGTTGTTAAATAAGACCTAATTTTTGGGCATAAGCTTCAAGCGCTTTTTCAAAACAAGCTAGAGGTGCGCGAACTGTACCTGCCCCGATTTGACCAACTCCTGGATCTTTGTGGGCAATCCCGGTATTAATTACCGGTGTGATGCCTGTTTCAACGACTTTTCTTGCATCAATACCGAGACAGATTCCCTGGAAGTTCCAAGTTGGAATCGTAAAGTTAGGGTTATGGCCAATACAAATTTCAGCCATTTCATTGCTGGTTGCCAGTGCATCGTCAAAACCGCCCGCACCTACGAAGCGGGTCACACCTGGAGCAGCCACCATGGCCATGCCTCCTACACCGAATGCCTCCGTAATGGCGCTATCACCAATATCAGGATTCGCCATGTCTTGAGAATAACCAGTGAAGAATAAACCTTGCGGTGTATTAACTGGAGCGGTAAACCATTCGTCTCCCATGCCACTGATTCGAATACCGAAGTTTTGGCCATTTCTCGACATCGCCGTTACGACAGTACCGTGCTCAATCATTCTTGCAGCATCCAGTACCGCTTTAGATGTTGCCATGGCAACATTCAGGAAAAACTGATCGGTATCAGCCAGAAATTTCACTACAGCCAATTTGTCTGTTTCGGTTGCATCTGTTTGTAAAATATAAGGACTTATTTCTTTTAAAAATACGAGAGAAGCTGCGATATTCCGCTGATGGAACTCGTCTCCCATTGTAATTGACTTCGCGATCATTACATTAATATTCAGACCTTGTTCAGTCTGATGTAGAGCTTTAGAAAGAGTCGGTCCCAGCACATCTCTCATCCATTGCAGACGCTGAATGACCTCTTCGGAATAGGCTCCGAAACGCAGCACTTTCCCGATTCCTTCATTCATGGTGCAGAAAGCGCGGTTACCATCTGTCTGATTTTCTACAACTAGCAGCGGCATGTTGGCAGAAGTGATTCCGCCCATAGGCCCTACAGCTTTGACATGATGACACGGAATGAAGGTTACTTCTCCTTGCTCCAGCATGGTCATCGCTTGTTCTTCGTTTGCTGCCCAACCTTCGAACAAGACCGCTCCGATACAAGCGCCCTGCATGGGGCCTGTCATGTCTGCGAATAGAATGGGTGGACCGGCGTGCAGAAGCACTTGTCCATTTAATTGCTCCACTACTGATTTGGCAGGAACAACATCTACCAAGAAAGGGGCACCGGCTACTATTTTTTGAATGACTGCCTGATTTGCTTCATCGATTGTTTGATATGGTCCATACATGCTGCATTTCTCCTTGTTGTTTATTTAAGAGGTTGTGAACACGAACTTTAATTTATTTGAGCAGGCTCAGAATTTTCCGCATCTTCTCATTGCCTCCAGCTATCGGGCGCCAGTCAAAGTGAACGGCATTTCCGCCGTGGCTGGTTACTGCATTTACAAATTTTTTGAGCCCTACATTCACAACTTCCGGCTTTCCGCTCAGCAATTTAATAATGGATTCAGAAACGTCGATGTTTCCTTGTTCGGTCTGCACTGCAGGAGTGAATGATTTATCCTTATCCTGAAGTTGAATGCCCATTATTGCCAGAGCGGTCCGGACAGCCTGATTGTTACTGTCTTTAACAATAACGCCTGCTCGTTCAAGTTTGGCCTTTTGCTCTTGATAATTTTGCGGATCTTGTTCGGTTCCACACACCGTTGCTACGAAATATAAGCTTTTGCCTTGTGCTGCAGCTTCACTCTGTGTTTTCTCAATGACAGGCAATAGTGCGCCAGCCATATCTTCATGTGAACCGTACCCTAGAACGACATCCAGCATAATAATCGCTGTGGATTTATCCTGAGCTGCCTGCTCGATGTAATGGATTCTCGTTTCCGGATCAATCATCGGGTGTGGTTTACCTTGTGTATATTTGTCATCTCCCAGATCAATCACTTCATGACCTTTAGCTTTTAACATGTATCCATCTTCATGAATCAACTGTCCCAGTTCCAAGCCTTTGGACATAAGAACCGCAGCTTCGTACGCGAGGGTACCACCGGAATACAGACCTTTTATCGTTGTCTGCTCTGGTGTCAGCTTAGTCTGAGGAGCCGTAACGTTCAGTTTATTGTAGTTCGCCTTAACTTCTCTGCCTTTAGACAAATCCACGGCTATCATGGCAGTCTCTTCCAGCGTATAGGCATAATGTACCGTGCCTTCATGTGTTTCTGGCTCTTCACCGACGAAGATAGCGACTACCGGTTTGGATATACGGTTTAATAGTTGAACTACCTGATTCCGTACTTCGATGGCAGGCGGTTTGGAAATAACAACGATCACTTCTGTAGCTTTGTGATGCTCTAGCCCTTGAATCGCATCCAGCATCGTAATCGCTCCAATCGGTTCAGACAGATCACGTCCGCCTGTTCCGATCGCCTGGCTCACGCCGCTGCCCAGCCGGTCAATAAGGGTGGTAACTTCTTGAATGCCTGTGCCTGAAGCACCGATAACGCCAATGTTGCCTTGTTGTACTACGTTGGCAAAGGCTACCGGAACACCGGAAACAATACCGGTTCCGCAGTCTGGACCCATGACCAGCAAGCCTTTGTCATGCGCTTTTTGTTTTAGACGCAGTTCGTCCTGGACGTCAACGTTATCGCTAAAGATAAAGGCGTGCAACCCACGGTCAAGTGCTTGTTCCGCTTCTTCCGCTGCGTATTGGCCAGGGACAGAAATAAGAGCAAGATTAGCATTAGGGAGCGCTTGCAGCGCTTTATCCCAAGTCCGTACGGATTGGAATTCCTGCTTGCTGCTACTTACCGCCTGGTTTTTCAGTTCCACTTCAATGGTAGCTAACACCTCAGATACGTGTTCTTCACTATTAGTCTTGATTACGATACACATATCATTAGGACCGGCTTTGTCGAGTTCATCCGTGTACATGCCGGTATTATTGAAAATATCTTTATTCGCAGGTGTCCCCATCATAATAGAGGCCTGCTCTACTCCGTCCATCGTGGAAATTTTGTTAGTTAAGAGCATGAGGTTAACTGAATCTTGATAGGAATTTTCTTTAATGATGGAATATATCATAAGTACAAGCTCCTCTTCGGTCAGAATAGACAATTGGTGAAGTTACTTGGCAAATGGATCTTTGTTGTCATACTGATTTCTATGAACGACGTCTGATACCAGGTATTCATAAATATCGTCTACAATTTCAATACCGTTTTTCTCGTATTGTTCTTGAATCAGATCATTATTTTGTCCGGGGAACAGCACTTGCTCAAAGCCAGGCGCCGGTTTGATATGGTTCAAATCGTCCATGGTATTCGAAATATGTTGTTTAAACATGTCAGGGTCCGTAAAAAATGCAGGGTTAATTACAAGATGAAGCTGACCAAGATTTCGATATTCGGTTAGATCATGGTACATCGATGAAACTTTATTCCCAAATGGCAGGCCGAGCAAAATACCTGAGAGCACATCCACCATCATCATCAGACCATATCCCTTTGGACCGGCAATGGGGAGTAAGGCATTGACTTTAAAAGGATCTGTCGTCGGATGGCCTTCTTTATCGACTGCCCATGAATCCGGGATCGACTCGTGTCTTGATCTGGCATGAAGGATTTTGCCCCAAGCTTGTATCGTTGTTGCCATGTCCAGCGTCATGATCCGCCCGTCATGGGCAGGAACGGCAAACGCAATCGGGTTCGTCCCGTAATAAGGTTCTGAGCCGCCGAAGGGCACGACCATCGGATCTGATTGACACATCGAAATACCAATCATTCCGGATTTGGCTGCTTGCCGTACAAAATAAGATAGGGCTCCGCTGTGTCCGATTCTTCTGATGCCAACAGCTGCTATCCCATGTTCCTTAGCCATCTCGATGGCCTCATCCATAGCTAGTTTGGCAGCGACATGGCCTACTCCATTATCCCCATCAAATGTCGCTGTGCTGGGGCCAGTTTTGTTAAATTTAAACTCGGGATTTGTATTTAATCCGCCTTTGGCGATTCGTTCCGCATAGTACTCCACTCGCATAGCGCCGTGAGAATGAATGCCTCTTATGTCGGCATGGACCAGAACATCTGCTACGCCGGCGGCATGTTCTTCTGTTAAACCCGCCTTGTGCAGCTTTGTTGTGATTAGTTCTTGTAATTCTTGTCTGAATATTTTCAATGTTAACACCTCTGTTAATTCGATTTGCTACATGATAAGAGCTTAGAGATCCGCATCCCGATTGCAGTCTTTAGAGTATACATAAGCAAGTTTCTCACGACCAACTGCATAGCAAGCTTGTTGCACATACGGCCCCATAAAGATATAGTCGTCTTTTTTTACCGGAATCCACTTGTTATCCAGATTGTACATTCCTTCACCAGACAGCAGGTAAGCTCCATGTTCCTGTACATGCGTTTCGATGAATGGATGGCATGCGCCCGGATCGAAGGTTAATATGTGAAAATTCATATCGAAAGCGAGATCTTTAGGAAGTAAATCCTGAATTCGCATATTTGTCATTCCGTCATAATCTTCTTCTGGAATATTGCCTGAGTGCCCAGAGACGACCCATGGTTTCAAGTTTTTTAACGGTTTATGCTTTTGTTTGTACAAGAACAGTTTGCTGTCGCCGTCTATCAAGTTGTTCAGATACATCTTCGTTCCTGGCGGACAGTACAGGTAGCCGCCGCTTGTCAGCTTATACGTCTTGTCAGCAGCAGATGCCTCGACTTCACCTTCCAGCACATAAACGAAAGTTTCGATCAGTTCTTGTCCGCCAAAACCATCCGTATTTGCGCCGCCTTTGTGCATTGTAACTATATAATCGACAAAGCTTGCTCCAAGCTTTGGAGTTGCCAGAATAGATATAGTGCAGTTGTCAAAGCCCGGAACTACGTTATTAACCAGACCTTCCGGAGTGATTAAGGCATATTTGCCATGTTTAATGATAGAACGGCTGGACAGCAGATCAGTTGCATAACCCATTGTGTTTCTCTCCCTTTTCTCTTAATTTTGTGTGTGAAATAATTGCTATTTTTCTTTTACAATGCAGGGCGCTTCCTAATATTTGCGAAGAACAGGAATACAGTACCTACAATAATGATGCCGATAGCAAGATAAAAGCCCAAGACCTTGCTACCTGTAGAGTCTGAAATCAAGCCAGTTACGAACGGAGCGATGACCGAGGACATCATTCCGAAGAAGTTAAATACGCCGAATGTTGTACTATACCCTTGCTTAGGCGCAATGTCTGCTACGTAGGAGATCATGATCGGGTCAACAGCAAGTTTACCGAAGAAACCGTACATAATCAGGAACAAAATCAGCAGTTCGTTACTTTGAATAGCCACTGTTAGATACAAGGTAACTGCGGCAATAGCTTGCAGAATAATTACAACCATAATCTTCTTGTTCTTGAACTTGTCTGATAACCGGCTGAACAATAGCGCACCTGGCACAGATGCAAAGGCAACCAAAGCTGAGGCAAAACCGATAGCAGCACCTTGGAATCCGCGCTCCATTTGCAAGTAACTTGGCAGCCAAGTCACAATCATGTAATACCCGTAACATATTGCAAAGTAAATCACGTAAGCCGAAATCATTCGGATATCGCCAAAGAGCGTCTTCATCGTTGCTTTATCATTTGCATCTTTTTCCATGTTAGTTGCAACGTTATTCGCTGCTGGTTTTTCCTTAATGACTTTGGCAAAGGCGATCACCATAATAATAACCAGGGCAGTTGTGACAAAGAGCAGCGGTCTCCAGTCCCAACCTAGCCCTTTCACCAAGTAAGAGGAACCGATATATCCGATAGCCATTCCGAGTGCTGAACCGCTGTTGATAATGGCGGTAGAGAAGCCCCGTTTCTCAGCCGGGATTGTGGACGATGAGATCGAATAAGCAGGTCCGTAGTACGTTCCTTGTCCGAGTCCTGCCAGGAAGCTGCCTACCAGTAGGAAAATCAGGGACGGTGCGATTCCGACGGTAAAAACTCCGAAAGCAAAGATAAGGAAACCCGGAATCAGCATTATTTTTCTTCCGAATTTATCAGCCATAAAGCCGGATGGAATCTGCATTGAAGTGTATGCTAGAAAAAATAAACTGGAGATCAGACCCATGCTGGCATCCGATTCAACGCCAAGTTGTATTTTGATTTCCGGTAAAATCGGATTCAGTATTGTTCTGTATATCCACATGACAGTCCAACCAAGGCAAAATAAAATGACGACCTTTTTCCAATATTCAAGTCCACCTTGTTTAGCTGTAGTAGGGGTTTGTACCTTCATCTTTTTTTGCTCCTTATAATAAGGTTGTAGGCAAGTTATTTGCCAAGACGTCGTTTATTCTTTGTATGCCAGATTATATAGAGTTCCGATCAGAACCTTCACACCTTCGGCTAAATCATGAGGCTCGGTATATTCAGCCGGATTGTGGCTAATTCCTTGTCTGCTTGGTACAAAGATCATGGCCGATGGTACAAAAGGAGCCAGAATCTGGGCATCATGCCCTGCCCCACTATGCATCAACTTATAATTCAAACCTTGTTCCCGGCACTCGCGTTCAATGACTTCTACAACATGTTTATCCATAGGAACAGGATCTGCATCCATCCACATATCGATTTTCAGTTCTACTTTCCGTTCTTCTGCAATGTTCTTCAAGGAAGCTGTAATTTCTTCAGTAAATTGAACAAGTGCGTCTTTCTCGGTATGACGGATGTCCATAGTGAATAAAGCATATCCTGGAACTACGTTAACTACATTTGGCTTCACTTCGATTTTGCCGATCGTTGCCACTAACGGATCTCCGTGTTTGTCCGCGCGGTTTATAACGTCAGAGATCATAGCGCTTGCAGCTTGGACAGCATCTTTGCGATAACTCATCGGAGTCGTACCTGCATGGTTAGCTTCACCTATCACTTCCACGGTAAATCTGCGCTGACCTACAATGCTGTGGACTACACCAACGGGTTTTTGCTCTGTTTCCAGAACACTGCCTTGCTCGATATGGATTTCTACAAACGCTTTCAAGTCATTACGAAGTTCTCTAGATTCCTGACGGAAATTAAAGTTACACTCTCTCATCGCATCCACGAAAGCTACGCCGTCAAAGTCTACAATGCTCTCTACTTCTTTACGTTCTGCTGTGCCTACGATGTTTTTGGACCCCCAGAATGTATAAGGGAAACGGCTGCCTTCTTCTTCAGCCATTGATACGACCTGAAGATTGCGTAGCGGTTGCCCATAGGTCTCTTTCAAGTATTTAACCGCAAGCAGACCTGCGACAATACCGTATTGTCCATCGTATAAACCGCCATTGCTTACTGTATCCACGTGAGAACCGGTCATAATCGTTTCATCTGGATACTTCGTTCCTTGTAGACCTCCAAACAGATTGCCCACCTCATCAAAGTGAACATTGAAACTTTCTTTGTTCATCCAATCTTCTAAAGCTTTCTGAGCGTTGAGCCATTCTTTGGAATAGAGTAGTCTGGTAATACCTCCTTCAGGATCATTTCCAAAATACCCGAGCCATTCTAACATCTGCATGATATCTTTACTTAGTTCTCCCATACTTACCGTTCCTTTCTACGATGATAAAGGTACTTCAAAAGTGCTGATTAACTTTGTTGCATCTTAATTGTAAACGCTTACTGATATGTCTTCATTAACAAAGGTGGATAAAAGAATAACAGCTTCTTTATCCACCTTGGCTAAAAATAGGGTTTATTTAGTTTAAATTTTAATGTTCTTCTTCGTTATTTATTAAATTTAGAATTTTTAGGCCAACCCGGGTTTCCAGCATCTCTTCTGAATTATCAAAATCCATGTCGCTAATTTCTTTGATCCGTTCCAGTCGGTACATTACCGTTTTGTAATGGACAAACAAATCCTGAGCTGCTTTCGCAGCATTTTGGTTATGCTGCAAAAAGACCTCAAGCGTATGCAGCAGATCTTTTTTTATGGCACTTTTGCTTTGAACGAGCCTGTTTAAAGAAGCGGGAATAAACGAGGTCAGTACGGCAGGATCTGGATACTGACAGAGCAGGCGGAATAAACCAAGCTCGGCGAAGGCGGTAATCGATTCGCTGCCATAGAGTGTACCGCCGAGGTTCAGGGCTTCTTGCGCCTCATGATGGCTTCTCGCAATATCCATGACAGTGGCCGCCACATTACCGATGCCAACCTGCACTACAATATCTTTGGTTTTCGTGCGGATGTTGTCTTGAATCCCGTGAACTTTATCTTTAACTGTAGGCAACCAGTTTTTCTCTTTCCCTTCCTGCGAATCAACAGGTAATAGCAGAATGATGGTATCGCTTCGGCTACGCATAATTGCGTCTGGAAAATGAACGTCAATAGCTTCATGTAAGTAAGTAAACGTTTTACTCTGCAGTCTGCGCAAGTTTTTAGGTTTATTCATTTCTTGCTGGTTGAACGAGGTGAACTCTTCTTTCACATGAAACAAAAGCACAGCATATGAACGATCTAAATCCCAGCCGATCAGGTTAGCTCGTTGATACACCGTCTCCAACACCTGACCTTTTCCAGCTAGCAGGTCATCAATAATGTCATTTTTATATTCCCGCTCGACCTCCGCTACAGCAAACTGTTTGACCAGTTCTAGGGACAGAGCAGTAGCGGCATTCTCTATTGCAATGAAATCTAATTCTTCTAATTCTTTATGAATTTCAGTGATGACGAGATGCACCTTAATACGGTTTACTGTCCGAATAGGCACGACTACCTGGTAGACTGATTTCTTCTCCGGTTCCGTAACTTGCGTAGTTATCCAATAATAAGGAAATTTGGTTTCGAATATTTTCTCACGTTCTACAATGTGCTCCTGTTGTAGTATGGGAAGCGTGTACAAGGAAGTATGTGTCATACAGACAAAATTCCGATCATAGATGGCAACAGGGTTTCCGATTAATTGTTCCAATGTAGTGATAATCGGTTCCATACCGGTATCTGTTAAGGAGAGTGTAGTGAAGCGATCATGCACCTCTTTAAAATATTTAAGCTTCATTACCTGATTATTAAACAATTCCTCCATAACCGGATAGAGCACATCTACATAAGGGATGTCCTGTGGGATTTGGATAATAGGCAGCCCCGTCTGTTCGCCTATTTCTATGATAATTTCGGGAATTTTCTTGACAAAACGGTGGTTTTTGATCATTATGGCACTGACACTTTTGTCAGCCAAGCGGAACATAAATTCGCGTTGTTCTGCTTCTGTATAATTGAGGATCGGATATAGACTGGTCAGCAACATCTCTCCGCCTTTTAGCCAATCTGCGATATCGGGTGCTTCCATAATTGTGATACCTTTTATTATATTAGAGAGCCCTTGACTGCCCCCTAGCACTTTTGCATTTTGCAGTCGAGCCATCTTCAATACATGTTCTACTCTGAATTCCATATCTTTAACTCCTTATGAATGCAAATCTGATGTCTATTCATTGTTATTGTATCGGAGCAAGAGCAAGGGGGGAGCATAGCGCTTCTTTGTATGCGTTTTCACTTAATGCCCGATGGATCACTTTTGAAATTGATGTACATACTACACTAATTTTGAGCGAAAACAGGCGAAATTGTTTTGAATTTGATGCACATGGATCATCTCCTTTATATGTATGTATAAAGGATAAACAATCTAGAAAATGAAGTCAAAATTAGGGGGGAATAACGATGAGAACGATTTGCTATAAATCAATTGAAGGTGTTGAGTTGCTAGGAGACTTTTACAGCGCTTGTCAGACTAGTTCCTCTGTGATTGTCTATATTCATGGAGGCGGATTAATATTTGGTTCAAGAAAAGATATTTTGCAAGAGCAGGTGGAGCAGTATAATCAAGCTGGTCTGCACGTCCTGTCCATTGATTATCGACTAGCCCCTGAAACGCGGCTTCCAGCTATTATTGAAGATATTCAGGATGCTCTTCGCTGGCTACGAGAGCAAGCATTCACCGAGCTTGGCTTTCAGCCATCCGCTATAGCCGTCGTAGGCAGTTCGGCAGGTGGATACCTTGCTCTGCTTGCCGGATCCAGAGAGCCGGCTTTGAAAGCGGTCGTGTCTTTTTACGGCTATGGGGATATTCAAGCCAGCTGGTCTTCGAGTCCTAGCTCGTTCTATCTGCAAAAACCTACTGTACCTAAAGAACTGGCCGATCAGTTGATCACGAACCGGACGATTGCTGAAAGTTCCATTCAGCAAAGATTTGGTCTCTATTTATATTATCGTCAACGAGGACTCTGGACTCAGGAGGTTACGGGGTTGGACCTTGTTCAGGATAAGGAGAAGCTGGACTTGCTTTGTCCAGTACAAGTTGTGAACGACTCTTTCCCACCTACTATGCTACTGCATGGGGAGGTTGATCAGGATGTGCCTTGTGAACAATCTATCGGTATGGTGCAGCGGTTGCAAAGCGCGGGAGTTGAGCATACGCTTCTTACCCTTCCAGGCGAGGATCACTTGTTTGACATGCAGCTGAACAAGGAAAATGTTCGACAGGCATTTACACAGGTTCTGGAGTTTTTGCAGCGTCATTTAGTTTAATATAGTAGCTATAATTGTAGCGGGCTCATATTTCAGAAATAGGATCATGTCTCAAAAAAATAGCTCAATTTCCAAAGGTAGCGCTTGATAATCAGCTCGTTTCTGTTACAGACAGTAACGAGCCTCGTTGCATTCAAAAATAAGCCCTCCGTTTGTTCAAATACGTATTGAATAATTCACTACTGGTTATTCACAATTAAATCAAATGATGTTCGTGGACGCAGGACTGAGAAATAGTAATCTTCAGCCGGGTCCCATCGACGGTGCCAGGCTACGTCTTCATTCCCCTCCCTGAGATTATGCCTATGGCGGCGGACATTGGGTAACACATCCACTAGAATCGTAAAATGAACAACATCGGTTAGTTCAAGGAGCGAGCTATAAATTCCATCGAGAATAATGACCTCTGAAGGCTCTTTAACGACCAAGTTCGACGCTAAACCGTTACTAGACGAAAAAGAAAACGGGCAATATTGAGCGTTCTCACCTGCTAGCAGTGGTAACAATGCCTCAGTACGCATACGCTGCCAGTCGATACAAAGACGACATTTTTGCTCTGTTGTGTAGGTATCCCATTCATCGTCAGTGATCGTTGCCGCGAAGAAGTCATCACACTGAATAACTGTTGCTCCCAAATGCGAAGCCACCTCAGCAGCCAATGTAGATTTACCTGCACCACTCCCTCCATCTAACGACACCACCAAAGGATTGGTTCGACTTATCATACGATGGTTAATTGCAGATACAATGGACTGAACGGCTTCCTGTGATTTATGTGTTAAATGGTTAATTCCCACGACTACTACCTCTCTCAATCAAAGAATGGACTAAATCCTTCTATATAGTATACCGAATATCTCAATTCTGTCGCTAAGCTGCACTCCTAGCCTGATATATCAGGCTCATGTGATTTGGCGTTTACGCATGAAACGACTTCCAAAACTCTCCATCCGTATTGACTATACCTCTAATCTGTTCAAAAGGAACGGTAAAGGTCGGGAACCCAGCAGCATACGGAGCAATCTCATAGGGCGAGAAGTACAGATGTATCGCATTTTCGGTAACAAAAAACGGATGGTCCGGCCGAATGCCGGTATAGCTGCCCGGGAATACATAGGAGTATTGCGGGTCCTCCTTAATCTGTTTACCGACGATGCTGCTAAGTTCTTTCACATAATCGCTGCCAGGTTTAAATAGGTCTTTCAGCGTATACATATGACCGTTGACTAAATTAATGATTGCGTACGTTTTCGTTGGCATGCCGTGAGCTGCGCCGGATGGATAATGGTATCCGTTCAGTTCTAATTCAAGCAGCTTCTGCTTGTAAAAGGCGACTTCGAAATCGCCGGAATACGAATAATCGAGCTTTCCGGGGATCGGTTTTACTTGCGACATCTCTTTCAGTTTCGAATTGACCATCTGCTGTGCTGCTTTGTCCGTCATCCCTTCAACCTGAGGATTATAGACAAGATAATCTGGGTTCGGCTTGTATTTTTCTTCTTTAACTAGGTAAGGTGACTTCAACGGAATGACTGTATTTTGCCCCCAGATCACGACTCCATCACGGTTTATATAAGATAGCCGCTGATCTATAAATGCTTTGATTAAATCTTTCTGTACCAGTGTAAGCGAGCCGGTGCCGGTAAAGCGCGGAAAGCCCGGCGCTGGCTTTCCACTGCGATCGATAAAATACGTTTGTTTCGTATCTGATACCGATGCCAGATCGTCCTGGAAGTTGGAAACGTCTTGGTATAGAAATTCTGACAGCACCGTACCTTTCCAGTCCGCGATAGCGTATTTAGAGCCGAGGAACGGCTGCTCAGGGTCAACCGCCCTTCCAAGTGCCAAACGCTCATCACCTAAATCCCGGATGTCGTTGTATTCCGGCTTGACGACGAACATCCCTTGCTTGTTAATGACGCCATAATTTGATTTGTAATCCTCGGCAGCATTGACGACAGCCCGGCCGTCATGGAATGGAAACGCAGAGGTATAGGTAGGAGGAATGACGACGGTCCCGTGCTCATCAATGTAGCCATACTTTCCAGCAGCTTCTCGTTTGAAGGCAAGCAGCCCATCGCCATGAGGCCCTACATATGTATATGGGTATGTGGCGAGTTTGCGACCGTCCCGCCCGATGAGAGCATATTCGTTGTCCTTGATTTTAACGACTGCCCTGCCATTTTCGAAATCGTTTGCTTCCTCGTATTGCGCAGAAATAATCTCGTTCCCCTGCGAATCTAGATAACCGTATCTGCTAGTTCCTCCATTTCCGCCGTTTGTGACATAAAAGACCGATCTCCCGTCCTGCATATTAGAGATGAATGGATAAGCCTGCTTTGTCAACACCGTTCCCGTTTCGTCTATAAGTTTGAATCCCTGCCCGTCAATGACGATTGCCCGGCGCTCTGAAAAAGGGCTGATCATTTCATACACAGGCTGAACGACGTAATTGGTGGATATATCGATGATGCCGTATTTACCATTCAGTCCAACGATTGCGAGACCACTCTCCTGAAAATCACGTGCATCATCATAGAGCGGCCGGATCTCCATTTTGCCACGGTTATTGATATAACCCCATTTCACCCCTTCTGTTGTTTTCACTGAAGCGGGGAATAGCCCTACCACACGAGGCATACCGATTATCTCAAGCATTTGCCTGATATTCCGTTCAAGCTCAAGCAGCCTCTCGCGGGATGGATAGGGCTGGTCGAAGCTGAGTGCTTTATGAACGGATGCTAGTGCCTCCTGCGGCATGCCCGCGCGATACTGTGCGTCAGCAAGATAATACCAATAGAATGAGTAATCCGGATGCTGCTGCGTCATTTGCTCGTAATAACGGACAACTGTAGGAAAATAATATCGATACACGTCCGGCGCAGGCACAAATATTCCATTTTTCCACCTTAGCACCTCAACCCGATAGGCATCCCCCGTATCGTGAATCCATAGCGCGATTTCCGCTATTCCATCTTTCCCCGCAGGGCTCGGCATATCCATCACTTGAATATAGCTGTAGCTCATATCTGGTGGGGCTATATCGATTAACCCATCCTTTCACATTTGCCGACACCTCCCAGATGCCATCCAGGTATTGTAGCACAAGCAAGGAAAGCTCACCGTTTAAGCGATATACAGCCGTAACTTCCGGCACACCGTCTTCAGTTAAGTCGGCTGCATAAACAGCCGCATGCTCTGCAGGCTTATTGATTACTACCAGTTCCGCACCGCTCGGTAAATGAGCCATCGCTAGCTGCTTCAACTGTGGTTCGTTAGCGGACATGTCTGCATCCCCCCCTCCCCCTCATTCTTTCGCCTAAACGTATGCGGTCAAAAGACAGATATTCTTAAATTCTTGTCGATTAAGAATTACATCTTGATCACAAAACCAAGCAGACCACCCAAGAATGAAAAAAAATCTCGGGTGGCCTGCTTCGGCTATTTTCTCTCAGATTATTATTCAGCTTCAGAAACAACAGTAAAACGTTCTTTAATGTGCTGAGGTTTTTCGATCTCATCTATAATCGCGATTGCATAATCTGCATAGCTTACATAGCTGTCACCTTTTGAATTTACGATCAGATTGTCTTTCCCTTTTTGGTAAGAGCCTGTTCGCTTTCCATCTGGGTTAAAGAACGCTGCTGGACTCACAAATGTCCACTGAATTTCGCTTTCATTCTGCAGATCTTCTAGATTTTTACCTTGGTTAGTCGCTGTAGCTAAATATTCCTTAGGGAACTGAGGCGTATCCATCAGTCTGACGGTTTTTGCTTCATCAACGTAGAGACTTCCTGCTCCGCCAACGACGATCAATCGAGTTTCTGGAGCTCCTTTAATTGCGTTGATCAGCACTCTTCCTGCTTCAACATGAAGATGCTCTTGACCGGGAACAGCTCCGAACGCATTGATGACAACATCAAATCCTTGAAGATCGCTTGAGGTTAAATCAAAGATATCTTTTTCCAAAATGGCTGTTTGAGTTTCTCCGATTTTAGAAGCATTTCTCACAATCGCTGTGACTTCATGTCCACGACTTACTGCTTCCTTTTGAATAGCTACTCCAGCTTTACCAGTTGCTCCGATAATTCCGATTTTCATAGTTGAACCCTTCCTTTTCCTCGTATTTTGATGGTATGTACCAAAAATTTCATAGGCAACACCAATTCTAGATCTGGCGTGACTCATCTCTTACATGTAACTGTGTTCGTTACATGTAACCATAATAGTTACAATTGTTCGTTATGTCAATAGTTTTGTTAGTTAGTTCAAGAAAAAAAGGACCGACGATTGTCAGTCCTTAATGCTTTCCTATTTTATGAACCACATACCTATCTCTGTGTCCCTTTAAAGCTCATGTCATTGTAAACCGACTCAAATCTAATGTTCTCCAATATCTATAAAAATTGATTTCATCGTGAACACATCGGGTCAAGTGCCCATATTATGGGGCATATCATTACAAAGGGAGGATAAGTAATATGTATCCTTAATGGGGATTCAGCACTTTCACACATGAAATACCTTATTTCGTTCCAAATCAATATCCCACTTATTTCACGACGCGCTCTAAATGCATAAGCGAGGCACAGGTTGATCTTATGAATTACATGCGTTTACTGTGGGAACAGCATGTTGCATGGACTAGAATGGCTATTATTAGCATCGTTTTCAATTTGCCTGACATAGATGTTGTTCTAGCCCGTCTCCTCCAAAATGCACCGGATATGGGGAATGCCCTTAAGCCTTTCTATGGTGAAAGTATAGCAATAACGTATAGTAACTTGATAAAAGAACACTTAGTAATTGCTGCGGAGCTCGTTAAAGCAGCAAAAGCAGGTGATACTAAAGCCGTAGCTGACGCTGAGAAACGATGGTACTCCAATGCAGATGAAATTGTTGTATTTTTATCTCACATTAATCCATATATCCCTAAAGAAGAATTCAGGAAAATGTTCTATGAACATTTGGCATTGACGAAAGCAGAAGCAGTCGCGATGCTGAATAAGGATTACAAGTTAAGTGTTCAATTGTATGATAGAATCGAGCTGGAAGCTTTAGAGATGGCAGATATGATTAGTGAAGCAATTATTAAACAATTTCCACAAATGTTTTGAAAATAACAGTTCCCCTCTCTCTCAGCAGCGATAGGATTCATATATAATCCATACAGTTACGTTGAAATGATCAAAGGTCGCCCAGCGACCTTTGATTTTTGTAAACGATATTAAATTCATATGACGCACAATTTTTTTCCCGTAATATAGAAAACCTCTATTATTCTACCAGCATTTTGCTTTAAAATAATTATAACAATGTATGACTATACGCAAAATCGAAAAGGAGATCGTGCAAGTTATGTTTGAGAATCTATCAGAATCTTTATCCGGTAAAAATCCTCTAAGTATGCACGCTGACTGTGAGAACTGCTTCGGTCTGTGTTGTGTCGCGCTCCCCTACGCTGCTTCTTCAGATTTCGCGACAGATAAGGATGCCGGGCAGCCTTGCCAAAACCTGCAAGCGGACTTCCGCTGCGGCGTTCACGACAGCCTCAGACAGCTGGGCTTTCGTGGTTGCACGGTTTATGACTGCTTCGGCGCGGGACAACAGGTTTCACAGATTACCTACAGAGGACGGGACTGGCGGCAAGCTCCCGAGTCCGCGAAGCAAATGTTTGAGGTGTTCCCGATTATGCGTCAGCTTCATGAGCTAATCTGGTATCTATCAGAAGCACTAACGTTGGAATCGGCCCGTCAGATCCATGCTGATCTTAGATTAGCGCTTGACGAGACGACACGCCTGACTTGCCTCAGTCCAGACTCTCTCATAAAACTGGACGTGGCAGCACACCGGGCAGACGTTAATGTTCTACTCTTACGAACCAGCGAACTTGTAAGAGATGAAGCCTGCCGCAAGCATAAAGGTCCACCAGTACGACAGAAAGCTCAAGGCAGGGGCGTTGATCTCATCGGCACCAACCTCAAAGGAGCCGATCTGAGATGCGCCAACCTGAGAGGAGCATACCTTATTGCCGCTGATCTCAGACGCGCCGATCTGAGAGCCGCTGATCTGATTGGTGCTGATTTTCGAGATGCTGATCTCAGTGGAGCCAACCTCACGGAGAGTATCTTTCTCACCCAAGCACAACTCAACTCAGCGAAGGGTAATGCTGACACAAAACTGCCTCCATCACTCTCTCACCCGATACACTGGCTCTCCCCCGGATGCAACGTTAAATCCAAAAAAATTTAAAGACAAGCTAAAAGGTGATTTCGAAGAAGTTCGGAATCACCTTTTTTATAATACGATTACCGTTTAAGGGATCATATCCAGTCGCCAACTTAGATTATTTTAAGAGTCCTTTATGCCTACCAATGCAGAACCCGCAACACTTCCTCCTCCATACACCCACTTCATAATTTGAAAAGACCCATAGCCTAGTAAACCTCCGGATACGTTTAGGATGAGATCATCCACATCAAAGATTCCCATTGAAAATAGTACCTGTGAGCATTCCAAGCCTAAGCTAAGACCCAAGGAACTCATCAATACACTTAAAAATTTGTTTTCGGTCAATAAACTGATGAATATTCCGTTAGGTACAAATATCACGATATTTCCGATGAAATTAACCAGGTTATGCCCGCTTGAAAGTCTGTGCAGGTATTGTTTGATCGATTTGAAAGCAGTAAAATTACCTGATTGCAATCGATTCATCATATATTCTGGATTCTCAATAGCTCTTTGAAGCTGGTGCCATAGAAAAGGGATATCCACTGAACCAAATTTAAACAAGATGACTTTAAGTAGCACAAATAAATAAAGGGTAAACAGCGTCAATACGATAAGTTTATTCCATGACTTCATGGCCTTATCCCTCATTTTGCCGAATGGTTACAATAACGCCATCCACATTATTACCTGATAATTCATAGTGCTGATGAATGGGTACCTGTAGCGTCATATTTTTAGAAGCAGGTACAAATGAAATTTCGTATTTCTCGCCATCTATTGTCGTGATAAAGTTCTTTTGTTCCTTCAGAAAGTCCAGATACTCCTCTAATGTAAAATTCTTTTCTTTCATTATCTTACTGTGAGGTAAGCCTACATATCGAAAATGCCAAGGCTCGAACTTAATGCCCGTAATCTCCGTTTTATTCTTGGGATACCTGAGAATAAAACCATATTCCGAAGCATTCTTTTGTAACCACTCCCCCTCGGGAGCTTGGTCGATTGGCTTCAGGGTTGATCCGATATCAAGTGAAAAACCGATGTTATGTTCGCTGTAGCCCGCAGGTAAAGCATAATCGGCACCCTTGTCACGATATAATTTTTCCTGCTCGGAAGCATCTCGGTAGCCGCTACTTATCATAAAATGATTGACACCTTCCTTGTCGGCATCATGCATCATTTCTCCAAAGTTTAGTGCCACGCTTCTCGATAACTGTATCGTATTGTCCAGCAAAGCATACCCCTGAATCAGTTCTTTATTTTTATACAAGTTAACGATGTCAGTAGGTATGCCATCCGTATGGATCGGGTGCTCCTTATTGACCAACACCAAGTTCCCTTTATGTACCTGTTCCTTGGGGATCAAAATTGTATCATGGTTAACTTCGGGAACGGATTCCGAAGGCTGATCTTTCGTGTTCTCCTGAACATTAATGTCATTGTTTTGCTTAGGTAGAACGGATTCACAACCCATCAGCAATAAAAAAGATAAACATACTAACCACTTCTTCAACTTCAACATCTCCTTAACCTTTGTTCATCTAAGATAGTATAAAATCTTTAAAAATAAGTGTGGAAAAGTTAAAGATTTTCTAAAGTTGGCTATAAACCGCATGATCCAGTGTTCTCTGAGGAACATATTTCATTCTGCACTTGCAAGCGCATTTCTCATCATTTCCCGCGCAATGTTCATTTTACAGCGGTGGACATCATCGAGAAAGTTTACAACCCGTCATTTCCACTAAATTAACGATATCAATGATCAGACCTGCTTGAAGATGGTTCATCCAAACATAAAAAACGCTTGGTAAAGCCCAAGCGTCAATATCAATCATTTTCTGTTTTCCGTATATATCGCTAACCTTTCAATAATCCCATCAATGGCATAATTGATTTTACCATATTCATACCCACTTGAATATGAGGCATGATTTGTCCCAAAAATCCAAATATGCCAAGCCCATTGCTTCCACCTTCCGCTGCTGCTCCAGTTGGGCTATTGAACCCCCCCAAAAGAGCACTTAAGAAGCCTGAAATTTGAGCTTTATCTCTACTTTCGATAACGGAAGCTGGAAGCTTCTTTTCAGGTCGCAAGCCGGATAGTGTTAATTTATCTTTTTCTATACTGTTCATTGTTCCGATATAATAACTTCCATCTTTCAAGACAACCATGACAGGTTTTCCTAACCATTGCGTCGTTGATTTATGGTTTGTTTTCTTTTTTGAAGGCAATTTATTCACCTCACTTTTCATTTTCTTGAATATCATTTTATTCAGCTAATGTTCGTATTCTTGTGTCTTTTAAACTTACGATGTAAATAGGGCTAAAAAAAGATGACTCCGGATAAATACCCGAAGTCACCTCTTGTTCCCCTAATAATCGGTTTTCGTTTCTCCTTTATTCATCATAATTTTTTCTTATAACTAAATGGGATACAGGTTCCTGTCTTGCAATGAGAAAATCTAATATACCTTCTGGATATAATGGCTTTTGTTTCAATTGTTCAAAAGTACGCCAGATTAATTTTATCCCTTGTTGCTCGTTATGTATTAATGAATCCTGAATTATAGAATCATCAATTGAAACCCAATGTAAGATGGTACAATGATGTCTCTTCTTTCCATCATATTCAACGATACTTTCATTAAGGCATGCCAGTGAGCCTACTTCTGATTGTAAGTCGAACTCTTCAATCAGTTCTCTTCTAATTGCTTCTGCGGCGGTTTCCCCGAATTCAACAGACCCACCAGGAAAGCGATAAAATGATTCTTCGTTATCACATTGAACGAATACAGAATTTCCATCATTCCCTATAATGATTGCCTCAGCTCTAAGCAATGGTTGGTTCAAATTAATCCCCCTAACCCGTTTAATTATTATAAAAAATACGGTATCACGTAGCTATTTCCTCCTCGGTCGTATAGAAATAGAAAAAGAGAACCCACAATCATTGCAGGTTCTCTTTTGAGGATATCGATAATATTATGCCAATTGGTGTGTAAGCTGTGATGCAGCTTCTTTTACTTTTGCCAAACCTTCGTTGATGATTTCATCTTTACGGACCGGAAACGCGTTATGGCCTTCAATAACGACTTCATTGATGATTTCCATACCGAAAACACCGCCAACGATATTACGCATATAAGTTGCGGCCATTTCCATAGGAGCTGTTTCTGGAGTTGAATATATTCCACCGCGTGCGGATAGGAAAATCGCTTTTTTGTGAGTCATTAAGCTCATCATTTGACCTTGTTCATTAAATTTAAAAGTGAAGCCAGCTTGATAAACATAGTCAATGAACGTTTGCAATTTAGCTGGGATCGTTAAGTTCCACAGTGGGAATGCGAACACAACCACGTCAGCAGCAGTTAAAGCGTCCATCGCTTTTTGTTTGGCAGCCAGGATGCGTGTTTCTACATCTGTTAATTCTCCACCAGATTGTACTTTACCAAATGCGTTAAACAAATCTTGGCCGAAGTAAGGCATGTCTTCTTCAAATACGTCGTAAGTTGTAACATTCAGATCTTTTACTTCATCCATAAACGTTTCGTACATTTTGCTGGATACAGCTTCAGAAGCTGGGCGGTTATTAGCTTTTACTACTAAAATATTCATTCGTTCAATTTCTCCCATCATGTTGTAGTAGATGAGTTCTTACCACTCACTGATAATAGTATAGCATCTTTATCTTATTTAGTCATTTCCCAGTGTCCTTCCAGCGTTATCAATCTATGCTGTGGGTGTAATGTTTATCAGAACATAACAAGTCATTTTACACGGAAAAATCTGGCGGACAGAGAATACGTTATTTGTGAGAATCAGCTGATTACTGTGATACTCGCGGACTGAGGTTCCGTTACTTGCCCATGAACCCCCTGAATTCCTTGAGTTGATGGATAATAGAGTATTTCCTGTCCGCGTACGCACCCAAAAAGCCAAAAATATATGACACTGGAAATACATAACTATCATATAAAGGCAGCTGGGTGATCTATAAGAAATGCGAAACATTTAAGTTGCTCTCAACAAAATTCCAGTAAATTTTTAGGAGGTATAAAATGCTAAAGAAAACATCTTTAATCTTAACAACTATTATTTCTTTATTACTTTTATCAACAAGTGCTTACGCTTACCAACACTATAAAAGTGGATATATGTCATCAAGTATAAAGTTTAAGCCCGTGGGTTTACCTTCACAGTATGAATCTGCCCTCATCAATGCTGCTGCTTCTTGGAATGCGGCTACTAATAAAGTGTATATTAGCAAAGATAATAATGCCGATAATACTGTTATAATAGGAACCATGTCCGATCCTCTTGATTTTGGAAGCTATACACCACAGTGGGAAGATCAATATGGTCAAGCTTCTCAATTTCAGATTTGGATCAACCAAACTGCAATAATTAATCAAACAAATCTAGGAAAAGATTTTTGGAATGTTACTCAAAGTACATTCGCTCATGAATTGGGTCATGCATTACATCTAGCTGACCTCCAATCAGGAATCGCATTAATGAATCAAAAAAGAGATCGAGATAAAATATATACTCCTGAACAAGATGATATCAACGGTGTAAACGCTTACGTTTGGCTAATAAAAGAATGGGGGATGAACTATGAGAAGAATCATTATAATGTTAAGTCTTTTATTAGGAATTATCGTATTATCAGCATGTTCGGAGGAAAAAAAAGTGAATGAAGCAAGTGATATTGTTTCAGTACCCGATATTGGCCACATAGAAAATTTTGAAGAGTTAGTAGCTTCCTCGGATCTTGTTGTTATCGGAACTGTAGATAAAGTACATCCTGCGAGTAAAAGAAATATCAACTTAGATAAGTCAGAAACCTCTCTTCCCTATTACGCTATCTACACTGACTCTGATATTAAAGTGGAAAAAATAATTTTGGGAAATATTAATCAGAACACTCAGAACATGTTTACGATGAAACAGGCAGGTGGATTATACGATGGTAAAGAATATATGACCTACGCACCTATAGTAGAAGAAGGAAAAACATATTTATTTTTCTTGGCTACTTTCGATAAATATGACGCACCAGAAGAACCTTATACATTGGTAGGCACTGAGGAGGTCGTGGCACCCGTGGAAGATGGGATCGTAAAATTCCATCCTTCTCTATCTCTTACGAATCCACTGGCAACAAAACAAATCATGAATGAAAAATCCGTGGATCATGATGTTGCTCTAAAGATCGACGATGTTATTGCCGAAATTATCAGAGTAGATAATTACCTTCCCGATCCAATTGATGATGTAGATTTGAATAGCCTGAAATAACGAACAAATATCTAAAATAGAAAGCTCCCTCCTAGTACTGCTTGAGGGAGCTTCTTTTTTAAAAGTTATTCCAAATATTTCGTTTCGTGTGTTTTTGATTTACGCGTATATTCTTTTCTCGGATAAGAAATATCCCAAAAACCTAAGGTGATTCTCCAAGGGGCGCCCGTATAAGCAGATCAGAAAAATCCGAAGACATAATACCTCCTCCTGATCTACCAATGGACACTAGCGCAACCCATTATATCACACCGAGTAAGATATTGTTAAAGCACTAAAGCCATTACTAAGTGGATTCTTTTTGAGATACCCTTCCTCACGCACCATTTAAAATAAAGTTCGCAAGTAAGTTAAACGACTATTAAATGTCGCAGGGGCTATCCTTCCTGGTTAATATATGTTGGTGAACCGCTTCCTCTAATTTATAGTAAGATTCCCAAGCACCCGGGTATCTTTTAAACAACACCTCATAATCAACTGCGCTATAAACAAAGAAAAACGCCCACTAGCGATATCCATACGTTTGTATACGTAGGAGTCCGCCAGTGGACGCAATATTACCGAAACTTCTTCCGCGACTTTTCAAGTTTTCCAATGACCGCATTAATCGCAGAATACGCATTATGGTTGTTTTTTACTGATTTGTCCGAAAGGTGTGTGTAGTGGTTAGTCATTCTTCCATCAGCATGACCTAGTGTCATTTGTAAGAGGCGTTCCGATCCCCCTCCTCAAGGAACAGAGTCGCCCCGGAGTGGCGGAAATGATTCGGCATTAAGCGCTCGCCGAAGTTATTCAAAAATATGTACTCGCTTCCGAATTCCGTAGTCTCACGAATTAACTCCTGTATTAACTTTACTGTCCGCTTCGTCAATACGTATCATCCCATCGATCAGCACATTAAGAACGAGATAATCACGGAATCCACTTTACTCGCGGTGATTAGGCGCTTGAAGTAGCCGACTGAGTTCTTCCGAAGTTAATACCTCAATCTCACGACTTATTAATCCGCGTATTTATGGATTTTGGAAGTGGCCCAACAGCCCGGACACTCTCTGGCACATTACAATTATCACTAAATTTCTTTTTTTCATCTCTTAACCAAATAATGTACTCGCGTCCCAATTCGGCAGTTACATTTCTTATATCGCGGATAATACCACGCATGTCTAAGTATTCACAAAAGTAAGCATAATTCTGCTTGTATGTTTTCAGCGTATTTTCGGCGCGTCCCTCCGATTTCCTAGCTTGATAATAGTAATCAAAGAGATAATCAAGCGAATATTTCAAACGTTCAACATTACGTTCTTTTTTGACCGTCCTTCCCTTACGTCTATCTTCCGCCAAACTAAAAAACTCCCTTCCGCAATTTAACGGAAGAGAGCATATATCTGCGCCATGTCGGAGCGCTTATCTGCGTATGTCAGCGTACAGTCAACGTCACAGTCACCGTACAAATATCGAAGTTCTAACGGGAAAATTAGCGAGACAGCTGCCAACGATGCGCTCACTCACCCTAGCGTTTTACCAACCATAGCAGTTGTTCATTATCAGTTCGTTCCAACCGGTGCCTTTTAACCACCAATGTTGTTGGACACTATACTAAATGGTTCCTATCCAAACCCATCAATCCCACCAAAAATACCACACATCATGCTTCATCAAATAATCCGCGTAATCTCCTAAGCTATCATGACCTTCCAACACGTATGAACAAAAAATAAAGTGTTCTTTCGCCAGCTTTAATGCTTCCTCAAATGTCTGCGGAGGTTTTCCCGTTTGCATAACCCATATATCGTCCGAAACAGCGAGAAGTTTAATGCCATGTTCCTCCTGCCAGTGCTTTATAACAACCGACTGATGTACTGGGAAAGGACATTCATTAAATCCTCCCATTGGAATCCACAACGGTGCTTCATATCCGGATTCCTGCGGCAATATCAAAACAATAAGCTCTTCATCTTCTTCTATGTTTTCCTCCAACCATTCTACGGTGACATGAAATGGCTCTGTCTCGGTTTCACATTGCTCTTCACTCAAAAGATCATGCCCATCCCATAACAAAGAATACGAATGATAAATCTCTTCAAAATCCTTCCCTTCCAGATTTTTCTGTTCCGAAGATAAATCTGAATACTCAAGTTGAGACTTTACAATCTGCCGCCAAACATCCTCTACACTTAAGCTATGTACTTCCTCAAGCTGATGGCGAACATACTCAGAGGGTGATTCCTCTTCATCCAATGTATCTTCCATCATCTCTACTAAATTGTACCCAGGCAGGACAAAAATACTGTGCTTCCCTTCTTTTGTGGCAGGGAGCGATACGTTTTCAACCGCTACAACTTCAATCTCACATTCCTGAAGATAATCAGATAACTCTTCTATCATATTTGCACCTCTTTAATAAAGGAATCTATCAACTCACTCATCCATCATTTGTTAATTCTAGCATGGGTCATCTACCAGTTCAAAAAATTGTATCATCCACCCAGCAAAAAGAAACGCCTTTGGTGTCATCCTACTTAAGGACGAAAAGCGTTTCTTCGAGAAAAAGTCCACGATCTTCATCGTGGACAACGCTCAATAACGAGCTCTTTTCATAATATATCTAAATTTTTAAAATTTCAAAAATTAAATTAATCCACCTTAGCCCGATATGCTTCCGCAGTAAGCAGTTTAGCAAGCGCTTCCTCCAGATCGCCCTCAACTTCGATCTCAACAATCCAACCGCCTTCGTACGGTTCACTGTTCACCAGCTCCGGCTGCGCCTCAAGATCTCCATTCAACTTGGTTATTTTACCGGATACCGGACAATAAAGCTCTGATACCGTCTTTACAGATTCAATTGATCCTATGCTATCCCCTGCAGATACGTCTGATCCAGCCTCCGGCAGCTCCACAAAAACAATATCACCCAGTTGGCATTGTGCATGATCGGTAATTCCAATACGTACGATGTTGCCTTCCACCTTCAACGCCCATTCATGATCTTCACTGTACACCAATTGCTCTCTGATTTCACTCATTTGAATTTCCTCTTTTCTTAATATGAAATGGATTCAAACAAAATAAAAAAGGACAGGAAAAGACTCTCGCCTCTTCTCTGTCCTCGGTACCTGAGAGTTTATGAATGACCGTTTCTAGACGGCCCTTCGTTTCCCCTTTGGCGGCTTACGCTCTCTCCAGAGTTGCGTCAGATAGCGGTACTTTTACCTGAGAGATTACTCGTTAACCGGCAGGTGTAACGAATTGCTCCTTCGGTGCCGCCGCCTTTATTGGCGCTGCGGTCTCTCCCGTCCATCGTCATCCACATATGTAATTTGGTTGATTTCTTCCACAGGATAAAGCACTTAGCAGATCATGTCAATATAGCTGACAAAAATAATATTTTTTTGACGAACTAAAGGTTGACACGTTACAGAGACCGACGGTTATAATGATGTGAAGAACAAAAAGCATAATAGAGCTGAATAAGCGGATGAAGGTATTGGGAGAGATTACCGACTAACGGGTAACGCCGAAGGAGTAAACCGAAACAACGGTGAATCTCTCAGGCAAAAGGACTTTTACTGGACGCACCTCTGGAGAGAATCCTGATACATTTAGGATCACCAAAGGGGAAACTCACACGCGCTTCATATCTTGCTTACATAATTTGTGTAGAGGTAACTCTCAGGTACAAAGGACAGAGCAGAAGGACAATGATACGGCAAAGCTTGCTTTGCGCGTATGTTATTCCTTTTGCCTGTCTTTTTTTGTGTAGTCCCAATTTCATGCTAAAGAGGTGCTCAAAATGAGTTCATTGCAACGAACGCCGCTTTACCCGCTTTACTCGGATTTCCCATCCGTCCGCTGCATCGATTTTGGAGGCTGGGAGCTGCCTGTACAGTTTCACGGAATTGTTCGAGAACACGAAGCTGTACGCCGACAAGCCGGTCTGTTCGACGTTTCCCATATGGGTGAATTTCTGGTAACCGGGCCAAACGCCGAGGTTTTTTTGCAGCAAATGGTTACTAATGATGTTTCGCGGTTGTCTGTCGGTCAGGCCCAATATGCTCCCATGTGCAATGATAACGGCGGCACCGTGGACGATCTGCTAGTCTACAAGCTCTCAGATAATCAATTTATGCTAGTTGTGAATGCATCTAACATTGACAAGGATTTACAGTGGTTAAAGGACCATATCATCGAAGGTGTAGACCTTCAGAACATCTCTGCTGAAACAGCTCTCATTGCCCTGCAGGGTCCTGAAGCCGCAGCTATTTTATCTAAGGTGAGCGATGAACCTGTTCATACGCTGCCTTCCTTTCATTTTATTCAAAACGCGGATGTATGCGGTACCTCCGTTCTCCTCTCCCGTACCGGTTACACCGGCGAGGACGGCTTCGAAATATATTGCCCAGCTGAATCTGCTTCGGTCATATGGAAAGAACTACTCGCTGCTGGCGAGCCGAACGGTTTGATTCCGGCAGGGCTTGGCGCGCGTGATACTCTTCGATTCGAAGCTAAGCTCGCGCTGTACGGCCAAGAACTGTCAGACACCATTTCTCCGCTTGAAGCAGGTCTTGGATACTTCGTAAAGCTGGACAAAGGCAACTTTATTGGACGGGATGCATTAGCTCTACAAAAGAACGAAGGTGTACAGCGCAAGCTCGTTGGCGTTGAACTGATTGATCGCGGGATCCCCCGCTCTCATTACCCGGTGTATGTGGACAATTCTCTAATCGGTGAAATCACTAGCGGTACACAGTCACCAACGTCGAAGCGAAATCTCGGACTTGCGCTGATCGACAGCAGATTTGCCGCAGTAGGAACTGAGGTTTCGATTGAAATTCGCGGCAAACGACTGAAAGCGGTGGTTGTAAAGACGCCATTTTATAAAAAAGGAGAAACCTTATGATGAAGCATCGTTATTTGCCGATGACTGAGCAGGATCAATCGGAAATGCTTGCCACCGTTGGCGCGGAATCCATTGAGGATCTATTTGCAGATATTCCTGCTGAGGTGCGTTACGACGGAGTTCTGCCGATGTCCGAAAGACTAAGTGAACCTGAACTTCTAAAGTATATGAACGGACTTGCCGCTCGCAATGCTGATTTTGAACGTTACACCAGCTTTCTAGGTGCAGGGTTGTATGATCATCATATTCCTGTTGTACTTAATCATGTCATTTCACGATCCGAATTTTACACAGCGTATACACCTTACCAGGCGGAGGTCAGTCAGGGTGAGCTGCAAGCGATCTTTGAATTTCAATCTTATATCTGTGAGCTGACCGGGATGAAGGTAGCCAATGCCAGTATGTATGACGGCTCCACTGCTCTTGCAGAAGCGGCGGCACTTGCGTCAGGCGCTACGAAGCGCAAGAAGATTGTCATTTCCCGTACGGTTCATCCGGAAGCTCGGGAAATAGTCCTTACTTCTGCTCACGGCCTTGGCCTTGAAGTTGTGGAAGTAGGTTTCAAAGACGGCGTTACTGACACCGATGCTTTGGCGTCTGCTATTACAGATGATACGGCTGCAGTCCTTATCCAATCTCCGAACTTCTTCGGATGCATTGAGGACGTAAAAGCTATCGAACCGCTAGTTCATGCCCAAAAATCACTGCTCGTGCTTAGTGTGAACCCGCTTTCCCTTGGCTTGCTCGAATCACCTGGAGAACTTGGTGCAGACATCGTTGTCGGCGATGCCCAGCCCCTAGGTATACCAGCTTCGCTTGGCGGTCCTACCTGTGGTTTCTTCGCGGTATCCGATCCCTTGATGCGCCGTATTCCAGGCCGGATTGTCGGGCAGACCGTGGATCGGGACGGCAAGCGCGGCTTCGTTCTTACGCTGCAAGCCCGTGAGCAGCATATCAGGCGCGAAAAAGCGACATCGAACATTTGTTCCAACCAGGCATTATTGGCACTTTGCGCCTCTGTGTATATGTCTACCCTTGGAAAGATGGGTATGCAGGAGGTCGCATTGCTTAATGTCCGTAAATCGCATTACGCCTCCGAATGCATCACGAAAGGCTCCCTAGATATAGAATTCGCTTCGCCATTCTTTAATGAATTTGTCGTGAAATTGCCAGATGGGGTTGATTTAAAAGAAGTTAATGCGAAACTCCTCAAGGCAGGTTACATCGGCGGCTACGATCTTGGGCTAGCCTATCCGGAGCTGCAGGGTCGCATGCTCATCGCCGTTACGGAACGGCGAACTAAAGAAGAAATTGAGCGATTCATCGGAGAATTGGAGGCAATCGTATGAAACCGGAAAAAGCGCTGATCTTCGAACTAAGTAAACCGGGCCGAGTGGCCTATTCCTTACCTGATTGTGACGTACCGGAAACGGACGTATCAGAATGGATTCCAGAAAGCATGCTGCGTTCCAAACTGGCGGAACTGCCAGAGGTGTACGAAGTGGATGTCATTCGCCATTACACGGAGTTGTCACGTCGTAACTTCGGCATTGATAACGGCTTCTATCCGCTTGGTTCCTGCACGATGAAATACAACCCAAAAATCAACGAGGATGTGGCCCGCTTTCCCGGATTTGCCAAGATTCATCCTTATCAACCCGAGGAAAGCATTCAGGGAGCCCTGGAAATGCTCTATACGCTTCAAGACGATCTCGCCGCTTTGACCGGGATGGATCAAGTGACATTGCAGCCAGCGGCTGGCGCTCACGGTGAATGGACTGGACTGATGCTGATTCGCGCATATCACGAGAGCCGCGGTGAGCAGCGGACCAAAGTGATCGTGCCTGACTCCTCACACGGAACGAACCCGGCCAGTGCTACAGTGGCAGGATATGATACGATTACAATTCAATCCAATGAGCGCGGTATGGTCGATCTTGATGCTCTCAGAGCTGTTGTTGGAAGCGACACAGCAGCATTGATGCTGACGAACCCGAGTACTCTTGGTCTGTTTGAAGAACAAATCGTGGAAATTGCTGAGATCGTACATGAAGCAGGCGGCCTTCTCTATTATGACGGAGCGAATTCCAATGCGATCATGGGAATTACCCGCCCGGGAGACATGGGCTTTGACGTTGTCCACCTCAATCTGCACAAGACGATGAGCACACCGCATGGCGGCGGTGGTCCAGGAGCTGGTCCCGTCGGGGTGAAAGATAAGTTGATCCCCTTCCTTCCCAAACCGATTGTTTCCAAACGTCAGGACGGAACATTTTACTGGGATTACGATCGTCCGCAGTCGATTGGCCGTGTGAAAGCTTTTTACGGTAACTTCGGCATTCTGGTACGTGCCTATACGTACATCCGTAGTTACGGGCCGGATGGTCTTCGCCGGGTTTCGGAGCTTGCGGTCTTGAACGCCAACTATATGATGCATAGGCTGGCGCCTTATTACGAAGTCGCTTATCCCGGTCTATGCAAGCACGAATTCGTATTATCCGGTAAAAAGCTGAAGGAATACGGCGTACGAACACTCGACGTTGCGAAACGATTACTCGATTTCGGATATCATCCGCCAACCATTTACTTCCCGCTGAATGTCGAGGAGTGTATCATGATCGAGCCGACTGAAACCGAAAGTAAAGAAACGCTGGACGGTTTTATCGATGTAATGATTCAAATCGCACAGGAAGCTGAAACAAATCCGGAGCTAGTCATCAATGCACCTTACACAACGGTTGTGAAACGTCTTGATGAGACTACAGCTGCACGTAAGCCGGTCTTGAATTGTACTTGCGGTTAGTGAAGGTTGAGCAATGGGCTATGCGACCGCCGTTATGCAACGCCAAACCGCGCGCTGGTCTACTCATATAATCCAACAAGATTCAGTTAGTGTGGTATAAAGTGCAGCCATATATGGTGACGTAACGACGAACGACCAATTGTTGCATGTAATACAACAATAGGGATAGATTTAACTCGTTCCAAGAGGAATTGTTGTAGGATTTACAACAATATAAGTAGGTTCAAGCATTCTGTTCGTCCAATGTTGTATAACATACAACATTACTCATCACTTCATGTTTGATCATTCTAGCAGGCCTTTAAGACGTTAGACATAACCGTAACTTCATCATTGCAACCCATTCCATTAAATAATCTTCAAACACTAACTTTAGTGAAGAGCCTAATAAAACAGATATTATACAGATAAAAGTAAAAGCAGGTCGCCCGAGGATTCATCCTTTGGGTGACCTGCTTAGTTTTAGGCTCCAACATGTTCTGCTTGATGAGGTTATCGTTGATTGAAACCCGGTCTACAGGATAATAGATTCACCAAATGTTAGTTTATTTCATTCCAAAAAGCCACCTGATTCAAAGGAAGTCTTACGGTTTGGCGTGCAGGCTGAGCCGCTTTACCAATCGCAATCAGCATAATGCTCTCATAGTTGGAAGGAAGGTTAAACGCTTCTTTAAATTTATCACGGTTAAATCCTCCCATAGGTACGGTATCGTAACCTTTTTCGCGAGCGATTAACATAAGCTGCATGGAGATTAGACCTGCATCGATATCGACAATGCTTCTCTTTTTGGAATCATCCAAATGGCGATACACTTGATTCGCAGTTGCGATCATTTTTTGTTTAACTTCCTCTGTCATATATCCCGCTTCCTGCGATTGTGTATAAATATCTTCTGCTTTGTCATACCACTCCATATCACCTAATACAGCGATGACCGCGGATGCATCTAATACTTGTGCCTGGTTATTGGCAATTGGATATAGCTTTTCTTTCAAGGCCTGATCATCAATGACGAGAAAACGCCAAGGCTGAAGATTGCTTGAGGACGGTGCAGATGTGGCTTCCGTCAGCATTTCCTGCATCTCTTCCCGCGATATTTTTACCGATGGATCATACTGCCGTACAGAATGGCGCTCTCTTACAACGCTAAGAAAATCTTTTTGTGTCAAAGTTGACATGGTTGAACACTCCTTAAAAATTATTGTGCAAATTAATGCACAGTTTAAATCACGATTATACTGTGCCGATAATTGCACAGTATAATGCAAATATATTTCGTTTGTCAATACACAACATCGTTACATCGTTACATCGTTCTTTCGACGATGTCAGCGATAGTATAGGATTTCAGTACATTTAGTGTGCTTTCCTCAATCTCAGATAAAATATCAGAAAAAGCGTTTTTCATCTGCCCACCTAAGCAGTTGTCTCTTGCAGCGCCCAACATGCTGTCGGCGATGGTGTTGTGGATCTGGAGCGCCGAATAAATATCAGCAAGCGTTATGCTATCTGCACCCTTAACTAAACGGTAACCCCCGTCTCTTCCTTCACGGGATTCGATGATTTGTTCTAAGGCCAACGCCTTTAAAATTCTTCTGATTAGCGTCGCATCGGTATGCATATGAGTTGCGATATCACCGCTGGAACATTTACCGCCTGAGTGTTTCTCAAGGACAACAAGTGCTTGGAGTGCTAAGCTAAAAGTTTTATGGGTGGATGGGCAGGCCATGGCCGATTTCTTAGAAGATGATACTTTATCCACTTTGATGTACCTCCCCTTTTATCGTAGTTCATTAAAATATTGTAACTTAAAACCTAACACTCCAGCAAGATAACAAAAATGTTTGAATATTCAATTTATAAGAATTGTGTAATATCCTGCTTTTTCCGGTTAACTACTAACTGAAATACATCCGGACGGCTATAGTGACCAACTACATCAAAATCATAACGACTTTGAACGATTTGAGAAAGGTCCAGCGTTGCGAACAGAATGCCTTTTTCATTATATAACGGTTCAACGACATATTCTCCAAGAGGACTTACAATAGCACTTCCCCCTCTGCTTAAAATATCGGGATCTTGTTCAACATCTTCATAACAAGCTAAATCAGCGGGATATGAGTCTTTGGTCGAATACTGATTGCAGGAGATGACGAAACAGCGGCCTTCACAGGCAATATGGCGCAGTGTTGCCTGCCATGTATCACGAGCATCTGCTGTTGGAGCGATGTAAATGTCTATTCCTTGTGCATACATAGACGTCCGAGCAAGCGGCATATAATTTTCCCAACAGATGAGTCCGCCTATTCTTCCGAACGGCGTATCGATAACCGTAAGAGTACTTCCATCACCTTGTCCCCACAACAGGCGCTCCGAACCCGTAGGTACGAGCTTCCGGTGTTTACCGAGAACCTTCCCGTCTGGTCCGATGTATACCATGGAATTGTATAAGGTCCCTCTGCTGAACTCCTGATCTCTTTCAACTACTCCGATGACAAGATAAACACCCGTTTCCTTAGCAAGTTCCCCTAATGTGTCTGTCTCCGTTCCAGGAATATCGATTGCGCTTTCCCAATATCGTTCCCAGTCTTTTCTGCCATCAGCATTTCTGCTTCCGACACGGGTTCCAAAGCTCAAGCCTCGAGGATACCCTCCTAAAAAAACTTCGGGAAACACAACCAGGCCAGCTCCTTTCTCTGCAGCATCTCTAGTATGACCATCAATCTTGTCCATGGCGGATTGTTTGTCAAACAAAATGGGAGCGTCCTGTACAACGGCTACGCGAAAATGTTGACTGTTCATGTCATCCTTCCCTTCTCGAACGATATTATGGTATATGATATATGACAAACCCTCATTTCAAACCGTCCATTATTGAATGAATTAAACCATCCAATTTATTCGACAATATTCCCATCCATGTTCAACAGATTGATAGAGTTTTGTCATATATATGATGAAAATTCAGACTTTTCTAAAAAACGAATAGTGATATGATAAAAATCACAGTGCTTGTTCATTCTACATACAGACAGAAAGGATGAAAAATGTGTGGAAACCTGATCGCAAAAGCAATCAGCCTCTTTATCAACAAATCGCAGATGATCTCGAACAAAGAATATCCTACGGGGAGTTTCCACCTGGAAGTTTGCTTCCTTCCGAACGAAAATTAGCAGACCAACTGGGGGTAAATCGCAGCACCGTTGTGCTTGCATATGCAGAGCTTCGGTCGCTTGGAATCATAGAAAGCCGATCTGGAAGCGGTACCCGGGTCAGCAGAACGAAATGGGGAGCAACACCCAAACATACACCGAATTGGCATCGTTATGCGGAAGGTGGTAATTTCTTGCCTAACCTGCCCTTTTTGCGCCGTATTCGTGTCGCACTGGAGCAGGATCCATCCATCATAGATTTTGCCAGTGGTGAACTCGCCGGAGACTTGGCACCCATTGACGAGATTAATGCAATAATGAACGAAAAACAAAATACGTCGTATTTGGGTTATGACAACCCCCAAGGATATATGCCTTTGAGACAGGCACTGGTATCGTTTCTAAAAGAGTATCGAGGTATCCATACGACCGAATCGTCAATACTGATTACATCCGGTTCACAGCAATCTTTATACTTGATAACCCAATGTTTGTTATCTCCAGGGGACGCTGTCGCCATTGAAGATCCTTCGTACTGTTATTCATTGCCCATGTTCCAGTCTGCTGGTCTTCGATTGTTCAGGCTTCCCGTCGATGAGCGGGGTGTGCAGCCTGAAGACATTCGTTCTCTATTCAAGAAACATAAAATCAAAATGGTGTTTATTAATCCCAACTTTCAGAACCCAACGGGTACTTTACTTGCTGAAGAGAGAAGAAAAAAATTGCTTGATGTTGCAAGCGAACTCGGACTACCCATCGTTGAGGATGACCCTTTTAGCTTGACTGCATACAAAGGTACGCCCCCTTCACCGTTAAAATCGGCTGATGCGATCGGGTCTGTGCTTTATATCGGGTCTTTTTCCAAAATTGCCGCATCCGGCTTGCGTGTTGGATGGATGGTAGCTCCTCATTCCGTTGTCGAACGACTGGCTGATGCCAGACAGCAAATGGATTTTGGGCTTAGTGTTGTACCGCAAAGGGTTGCCGCTACATTTCTGGAATCACCGTTTTTTGATCCTCATATAGATCGGTTGCGGTCAACCCTTCTTTACAAGCGGGATTTAATCATTGAGGCCATACAAAAAGAGATGCCAGATCTTGTTGAGTATCATATTCCTGATGGAGGACTGCATCTGTGGTGCAAAATTGTACCTGAGGTGAGTGACACCAAATTACTGGATGCCGCTATTCAAAGAGGGGTAATCTTCGTACCTGGAAGTGTATATGGATCGGATTCCAGTTACGTTAGGCTTACATATGCCCGTGCAAGAACTGAAGATATTCATACTGGCATATCCAGATTTGCGGAAGCGCTTCGCTTAGTCATTAATAAAGAAAATTAAAAAAAGGTGCATGATACGATTCAATGTTCGTAAAGAATCTTTACCATGCACCTTTTTTGTATATCTTCTTCTCGTCCTTTACTTCTGTAAAGCTTTCACATCTTTTATAATTTTGTCGTATGGAGTATCCGTAGTTCCATCATACTTTGCGACGACCGTTCCAGATTGATCAACCAAGTAAAAAGAAGTGCCGTGTATTACTTGATCTGAAGCAGTATCCATGATAAGAGGCGTCTTGAAAGATTTCAGAACAAACGATTTGATGTCTTCGTATTCGTAACCAGTTAAAGCATGCCAGTTCGTAAAATCAGCATCAAACTTCTCTAGATAGCTTTTTAATGCCGCAGGGTCATCACGCTTCGGATCAACAGAGAATGAAATCAGTTCAGCCTCTACCCCTTCTTTTTTTAATCGTTTCTGAAGTTCCGCCATATTGGCTGTCATTGTTGGACACACCGTAATACAATGTGTAAAGACAAAGTCCGCAACCCATACTTTACCACTTAGATCCGATAACGATACGGTTTCCTCATCTTGGTTCGTATATTCAAATGGTTCAACTGGGATGCTAAACTGGTTTGGCTTGGAATTTCCACATGCCGTTGCCACTCCAAGGATCATGATGAGTAAAGTAACTATAGCAAGCTTTTTCAAAACATACTCCCCCTTATTTCATATTAGCCAACCACCCAGCTAAAATCTCAATCTCGTTATCTTCTAACAGCTTTTTAAAAGAAGGCATGCCTTTTGAGCCATCCCGAATAATTTCGTTGATTTTTTCCTCCGTCATTGTTGAGCCGATATTTTGCAAGGCCGGCCCCACTTTGCCACTTAAATCTACTGCATGGCAGGAGATACATTGATTTTTATACAATGCGACAGCTTCTTCATCCTCGGGAGACATAATCGTTGCCCGTAGTGCTGAATCATCCACCGCTTTCTGGTTGCAGGCGCTTAGGAGAAGTACTGCTAATATGGCAATAATTAAGCCGCGTTTTCTTGTCACTGCTTACCCTCCCTAACCGTAAAATTCATAATGGTTTCATTAGCGTATCAAAATGACCGTCCTGCTGTATCCAAGATCATGATGACGAACACAATCATTAAATAATTGACCGAAATAAAAAAATTCGTTTTAGCCCATCGGTCATTTTGAGATTTCGTTATACCGCGTACGGTATGCCACAACCACAGCACACTTCCAATCAAGGATACGATAAGGAAAATGACGCCTGAGTATTGTAATACATACATCAGAATAACGGTAGGAACCAGAAGCACGACATACGGAATCATCTGCAAATTCGTGCGTCTTATCCCTTTTTTCACAGGCAAGAGTGGATATCCAGCCGCTTTATACTCTTCAACACGGCGTATGGCAAGTGACCAGAAATGGGCAGGCTGCCATAAAAACAACAATAAGAATAAGAGAAAAGCCCCTGCATCCAGTTGATTCGTAATCGCACAGTATCCAATAACGGGCGGCATCGCCCCCGAAACACCGCCAACTGCCGTGCTCCAGGTCGATGTTCTTTTCAGCCACATCGTATAAATAACAATATAGACGAACATGCCGAGCAACCCGAGCCAGCCACAAAGCGTATTAACCTTCCAAAACAATATCGTTTCTCCGGCAATACCGAGCACAAAGGCGTACAAGACTACATATGCCAGTTTTAATCGCCCTTCTGCCAGCGGCCTATCTTTCGTTCGATTCATCTTGCGATCCAGCTTATAGTCCCACACATTGTTAACGACGCAGGCGGATGCCATGGTGAGGACCGTACCGAGCAGTGTCCACAGCAACAAGCTTTCATTTATTACCCATTCAGAGGCCAGCCAGAAGCCTCCGAATGTAGCAATGAGATTAAGCTGAAGTATGCGTGGCTTGGTTAAGTGCAGCCAGTCCGCCAGCATACTCTTTTTTTTCATAACGCCACCATGTTGTTAAGCATGATCCATATCGATCCTGCTACAATAACGACCAGAATCACCAGACCGAGGATCAAGGAGATCAAATTATAGCGAGGGTTCTTTTCCTCACGTAAATGCATGAAGAATAATAGTTGAACGAACAGCTGCAATACGGCGGCTATCATCAGCACGAGTGCTAACCTTGTTCCTTGAAGCCATTCATTCAAGACCACTGCAATCGGAATCACCGTTAAAATAATGGAGCAAATAAATCCGATCGTATACGATTTAAAGGAACCATGATGCTCTTCCTGTACATGAGCCGAGTTCGAATCCGTCATGTTAGCTCACCCCCATCAAGTACACAATCGTGAACACAAATATCCAAACAACGTCAAGGAAATGCCAGAACAGACTAATGATATTGACTTTACGCGTTGTCACCGGTGTAATACCTCTTCTTGACAATTGAATGATTAAAGCGACAATCCATACTAATCCAAACAATACGTGGATACCGTGAGTACCCACCAGCGTGAAGAACGCTGATAAAAATGCACTCGTGCCAATCGTAGCACCTTGATCCACCAAGTGAACAAACTCAGTAATTTCTAGACTTAGGAAAATCGCACCGAGTAATGCAGTAACACCTAGCCAGCCCATTAGAGCCTTTACTTTCTTTTTATGCATAGCCAGTACGGCAAGTCCACATGTATAACTGCTCGTAAGCAATATGAAAGTACTTGCGATAATACCGTTTATCTGGAACAGATCGGCAGCTCCCGGTCCTCCATCGGTGTTATGCTGAAGGACGATATACGTTGCAAATAAAGTTCCAAAAATAATAACATCGGTCATTAAATAGATCCAAAAACCGAATGTCCGTACCTCCTCCATATCCGGATGGTCATGGTGAGACTCCTGCAAATGGGATTGTGCCATTAAATATTCACCTTCCTTAAGGCGGCTTCTGTACGTTCAATTTCATCGACAGGGATGTAATAATCCGTATCATAGTTGAAGGAATGGTAAAGTAAACAAGCGACTACTCCACCCAAACCAGCTATAACAAACCACTCCCAATGGAATATAAATCCGAAACCGGCTATGAACCAGCAAGCCGACATGATAATAGGAGTACCGGAGTTTCTAGGCATATGAATGGGCTCCAATTTTTGAACCGGAGTAGGTCCAGATTGTCCCTGTTCTTTGCGCTGCTTACGCTCCCACCAATCATCCTGCTGAGTAACTTGCGGTAGGACCGCGAAATTGTACACCGGAGCCGGAGATGGGGTGGACCATTCCAGTGTGCGTCCATTCCACGGATCTCCTGTTGTATCCAGATTATTTTTGCGATGCTTGAACCCATCAACGATCTGCCACACCTGGAACAGAAATGCAATCCCCATCAATACTGCCCCAATCGTTGAAACGACGTTCAATTCCCACCAGCCTTTGTCCCAGGTGTAAGTGACGACGCGGCGGGTCATTCCCATGAGACCGAGAACATATTGTGGCATGAAGCAGAAGTAAAATCCGATGTTCCAGACCCAGAACGCCCATTTTCCGATACGTTCATTCAGCTTAAAGCCGAACATTTTGGGCCACCAATAGTACAACCCGGCAAAATAACCGAACACTACACCACCGATAATGACCTGATGGAAGTGAGCGATCAGGAAGTAGCTGTTGTGGAATTGAAAGTCAGCTGGTGCAACCGACAGAAGTACTCCAGTCAGCCCGCCGACAATAAAGCACGGGATAAATCCGATCGTCCACAACATCGGAGTTTCAAACGTGATTTTTCCTCTGAACATGGTGAAGAGCCAGTTGAACACTTTGACACCAGTTGGTATGGCAATAAGCATGGTCGTTAACGCAAAGAATGCATTTACGTCAGCTCCTGATCCCATCGTAAAGAAATGGTGCGCCCAAACAAGGAAAGACAATACGCTGATGATCATCATGGCGTACACCATGGATTTGTATCCAAACAGTTTTTTCTTCGCAAAGGTTGACACAATTTCAGAGAAGATACCAAATGCGGGAAGTACAATAATGTAAACCTCAGGATGACCCCACATCCAGATCAAGTTGATATACATCATCGGGTTTCCGCCGCCATCCAGGGTGAAGAAATGTGCGCCGGCATAACGGTCTAGGAACAACAGCGCCAGAGTTGCTGTCAAGATTGGAAACGAAAAGATGATCGCAATACAGCTGGATAACACCGACCATGAAAACATCGGCATTTTCATCAACTTCATTCCTGGCGCCCGCATTTTCAGGATCGTTACAATAAAGTTAATCCCGGTCATCAAGCTACCGATACCTGAGATCTGTATACCCCAAATGTAGAAATCCTGCCCAACTCCAGGGTTGTATTGAAGCTCAGAATAAGGCGGATACGCGAGCCAGCCCGCATCGGGTGAGCCCCCGATTACAAATGATAGGTTAAACAACATCGCACCTGAGAAGAACAACCAGAAGCTTAGCGAGTTCAAAAATGGGTACGCAACATCCCTTGCTCCAATTTGAAGCGGTACCATGATGTTGAACAAACCGAACATGAATGGCATGGCCATAAATAGAATCATAATGACGCCATGCGTTGTAAAAATCTGATTATAGTGATCCGGTGTCAGGAAATCGACCCCCGGCATGGCCAGTTGTGCTCTCATGAGAAGAGCATCAACTCCCCCACGGAACAACATTAGAAAGGCAGCTAGAATATACAGGATTCCGATCTTTTTATGGTCAACCGTAGTGAGCCATTCTCGCCACAGCCATTTCCATTTCTTAAAATAAGTTAACCCGAATATGATTGCTATCAAGGTTAGTACGATAGTTACATCGGCTCCGTATATTAACGGATCGCCCGTTACAAAAAACTCGGAGGCGAAGTCTTTTACCTTCTCCCACATGGACAAATCTCTCCTTACTTCATGATCCAAATATACCTACTTTGCTTCATCTGGCTTGATTTTTTGGGCCTCTTTCGAAGACAACCCATGGTTGTGAGAGGCTCCGTATTTCGTAACGGTCATCTCGAACAACCCTTCAGGAAACTCGGAAAATGTCTGAACTTCTGAAGTCGAGGGCTCAACCAACTGTTTATATCCGTCCAATGTTAGCTTCGGTGACCCTGCTTTAACATCATCCACCCATTGATCGAATTGTTCCTGAGTGGTCGCTTCTACATCGAAATACATCTGAGCAAATTCGGTGCCGGTGAAATTAGCCCCAGACCCCCAGTAATGCCCCACCTCATCGGCTTGCAGATGAAGCTTCATCGCCATGCCGGACATGGCATACATTTGTCCTCCAAGCTGTGGAATCCAAAACGAGTTCATTGGAGAGTCGGCGGTGATTTCAAACCGAACCGGCACGTCCTCCGGAATTTTCAACTCATTTATCGTTGCAATCCCCTGTTCAGGGTACTGGAACAACCACTTCCAATTGAGGGAAGTTACCTGTACGGTCAAAGGCTTCTTATCTGAAGCCAGCGGCTTTGAGGGTTCCAATGCATATGTAGCTTTTACGGTTATTACGGCCAACGCCAAAATAATAACGATTGGTATTCCCCACCAAATGAGCTCCAGCTTGGTGCTGTGCTCCCAATTCGGTGTATAACGCGCCTTTCTTCCCTTTTTGTCACGGTATCGCCAGATAATAAACGCAGTAAGGATGAGTACAGGAACAATTACAATACTGCACAGCAAAAGTGTAATCACCATCAAATCTCGCTGCTGCTCTGCAATAGGCCCCTTGGGATTCAATACAATGATCTTTTCTGCACATCCGGTTGTTGCTAGCACCGTCATGATCGACATAACAAACAACATCATGTATCGCAGCGCTTTAGATCGTTTCATTTCCTTCAGCTCCATTCCACTTGCTATTCCTGAATTACTGTATAAGAGAACAGGTGGAGTGTCACCAGCCGCTCTTTCATAAATAAGAACAGGCCATGTTCAACTTTCTGTAACAAATGTCACAATGAAGGCGATTGTTATTCCGTTTCCTTGAACACTTCGATTTACAAGTGTCTCCTCTTGCACGACCGAATGGACAAAGTAGTCAGTATACTGAATAAGAAGGTGGCCAAAACATTATGAACGAGACTGGCAAACAGATATGCGTCTGGATCATTCATGACGAATGTGAGCCATGCTCCACTGAAAATTTGTGCCGTCACAAAAACAAGCAGGCCGGTTGTCGAGAATGTAAGCTCTGAGTGATTACTCTTCGCTTCGTGCCGCCGAACAAGAATAAACAGAATAATGGCCAAAACCAATAGAAGCGCAGCTGCTACCCGATGAATGAATACGATCCCTGACGCGCCGTACATATAAGGAATGACTTGTCCATTGCACAACGGCCACCCCATACACCCAGCATCCGACTTGGTATGACGAATGTACGCGCCAAGATATATGACGATACAGCTATGCACCCATGTTCCCCATACGATGACTCTAATATGGGTTGGAATATGGACTGCTCGATAGCTCACTTTTTCTTTTTGCATCTGATACATCCATACGACTAGAAGCATGCTGCTGGCAACTGCAAGCAGAGCGATTCCGAAATGGAGGGCCATTACAGCAGGCTGTTGCGGCCACATGACAGCAGCTGCTCCCATTAAAGCTTGAATAATTGTAAAAAACAGTGTTCCTCCGGCATAGTACAACGCTTCCTTATGCGACTTGTAATAACGCCATGTCGCAATGAAGGTTGCAAGAACCAGCAGTCCCACTACACCTGTTATCATGCGGTGAGAATATTCGATCATGGATTCCAGCGTATAGGCCGGGACAAATTTGCCATTACATAATGGCCAATCGTCACCACAACCTCGGCCTGATCCCGTTTTGGTTACTATCGCTCCAGCAAGTAATACGAAGAACATACCGATAAATGAGGACCACGTCAGTAGTCGATAACGGAACGAAAACAATTGAATCACCTCTTATGTCTGTTTTTATAAGGTACCCTCAACGAATATAATGACTATCATTTCATTCGTGACCATCCATTTTTCATTTTGACTCACCATCCGTTTAGACACATTTACTACTGTTGGGGAATGCCTTTTACCTTGAAAATAACAAAAAGCCCCATTGGAATATCTGTTCCTCCGAACAGATATTCCAATGGGGCCGAGATGGTCTGTTATCTGAGTGTCACTCCACTTCTTTACCGAGGAAGTAACGGCACGATAACCTGTTTTATTTAAATATCATCCAAATCACAATAAATGCAATCAATGAAAATACATAAATTAAGGTTAATTTTGTGACATTCGCTCTAGTTTTACGTTCATAATTGGGGTTTGCTTTCTTATTCTCTTGAGAGTGACCGACAAGTAATGTTGAAACTCCCCCGATTAATGCCAAAGTAATGACGATAATGTACATGCCCATCGCTATCAACCCCTTTTTAAAGGTAATCTTTTAGTTCGTATGTCTATTCTTATGCAACTCAACAACAACCTTAACCTCTTTTGTTGTTGAATCCTCAGGTCCTTTAATCGGTAGTCCTGCCTCTACATGCCGTATAATATAGTCAACGACATCCTGGGATATAATCTGTCCAGGCATAAGAATTGGAATACCCGGGGGATAAACATAGATGGACTCAGCGATGATCCGCCCCGATGATTGTTCAAATAAAACGGTTTCTGTATCTGCATAGAAAGCATCTCTTGGTGACATTAAAAATGGTGAAGCATCAGGAATGGTGGCAGGCGTAAGAGCAACTGCACTCTCTTTTTTCCTGAACGTATCATCCATGTGTTTCAAAGCGAGTATAAGCTGCTTAACTTCATGTTCGGTGTCCCCAAGCGTGATGAGACACAAAATGTTCGACAGATCGCTTAGCTCTACCTCGATGTTATATTGCTCACGTAGCCACAACTCCGCCTCATAGCCCGTAATGCCAAGTTGTCCAACATGAACGCACAGCTTCGTTGGATCATAATTGTATACACCTTTCAGGTCGAGTATTTCTTCGCCATAGCAGTAAAGCCCAGGAAAGACATTGATGTGACTTCTGGCTTGATTCGCTAAATTTATAGCGTTCTCCGCAAGCAGTCGCCCATTTATAGCTAACTGCCGTCTTGCAGTATCCAGGGAGGCTAGAAGGATATACGAGGTTGAAGTGGTTGTCAACATACTCATAAGAGTGCGAATCCGTTCTATATTTACCAATTTGCCCTTCACATTGAGGATCGAACTCTGAGTCAATGACCCTCCAAGTTTATGGACACTGGTTGCCGCCATATCTGCGCCCGCTTGCATAGCCGACACAGGCAGATTCTCATGAAAGTGAATAAGTGTTCCATGTGCTTCATCCACCAGAACCGGTATCCCATAGCCGTGAACGAATTCGACCATCTCGGTCAAGTCCACGCTCGTTCCATAGTAGGTTGGGTTTATGAGTAGGACCGCTTTCACACCTGGGTTCTGCTCTATCGCTTGCTGGATCGATTCTTTCAACACTCCATGTTCGATCCCTAACTTGTGATCTCGCTCAGGTGTTACCCATACCGGAATCGCTCCAGCAAAAATAATGGCCGACAAAATGGATTTGTGGGCATTACGAGGCACGATAATCTTGTCACCTGGGGCACAAACAGACATGATCATTGTCATAATTGCCCCAGTGGTCCCTTGTACGGAAAACAACGTATAGTCTGCGCCAAAAGCTTCAGCCGCGAGGCGCTCCGCTTCCAGAATAACCCCTGACGGTTGATGAAGATCATCAAGTGGGACAATATTGATTAGATCAATGGCTAGAGCATTGTCACCCATATAGGATCGGAATTGCGGATCCATCCCTTTACCTTTTTTATGACCGGGTATGTGAAAAGGCAAAGGGTCGCTCATTGCATGTTGTACTAAAGCGTCAAACAATGGAGTTCTATGTTGGTTCATGGTGATCTTTCCTTTCAATGAACATTCCTTATCGAGTGACTTCAAGAAGCCATATCAATCAAATAATACTGGCTATAATACCAATCGTAACCATCCATTTTTCAATTTTGTATACCATCCACTTTGAAAGAGATAAAAATAACCCCCAAAGCTATTCGATTGAATAGCCTGGGGGTTATTTTTATAAGTTAATAAAGTTCATCATTCGTATAATGGCTCTATGCACCGGCAGCGGCAGTTCCGCCTGCGATCAGCATGTCAACATGGATAATATCTTTTGTAACCGGATTGCGTTGGATTTCTTTCAGTTCAACAGATACGGACGTCCCTCCGTCAATCGACAACTCTAATGTCTTGGATAATCCGTCCCGCATCAATAGCGAGAATTCCCGTGCGTTTATATGAACCATACCAACGGTCCCCTTCTTCCCGAGCAGATTGCAAGGCAATCTTCCCTCTTTACGGAGATTCCGCAAATCGGAACGTTTCTCATTCTTTCTTGTAAGCGCTTCTAAATGATGTGTCATATCAACATACTCCTTCTAGGTTATCAATAATTAGCCGTCACTATGGTTCATGCTTTCCCGTATGATCATTCGTCCGGTACACGACCAGAATGCTGCTTAGTTGCTCGGACGTATCGCGATTCGAGCGATATCCCGCAAAATACTTAATGTCAATCACTTGCTCGTCCTGTAACGTTGCCAGAAATTCGTTCGCTTTCTTCTCCGCCGTTACAGAACCCCTATCTAGAAACTCTTTCACCTGAATCATGGCATCCATCCTTTCTCACCTGACCATTTAATGTAAATTCATTCTAACTATACACAAAGGCACTTCGCCCGTGAGGGAGCGAAATGCCTCGTTGCTTATACTGTATCAAGATTGGTGTACATTGTCAATGTTACCTGATGTATCCATTAAAAGTAAATTATGAATTAATTATCTTCTTTATTTGACAATAGGATCAGGTCGATCTTAATTCGTACAGACCGTTTTGGAGAACAACAAGGGCGGAATCGGTACCTTCAATGGAAACCCTAGTGTCGAATACGCCAGGGATGCGACCATCTGGAAACCAGGGCCGGTGCTTGTCCACAACAATTAATCTACCCTCCGCGTCACCGAGCGCAGCGAATTGCTGGCCATCCCCGCTCCACAGACGAAGTCGGAATGTTTCGGTTAGTTCTTTAACGACTTGCGAAACATTATCGACAGGAAGCCCGATCTCACTGATACATAGTAAATTTTTTGACCCAAAAGCTTCATCCGTCGTATTGTTGAGCGTATGGTGAGCAATGAATTCGATTAGGTTGCCGTCTGGATCATAGAAGTAAAAGGCCGTTGCATTCCAGTTCTCGAATAGGAATTCATTTTGACCATCCTTGGAGAATAACGCGATTCCTCGTTCACTCACCCACTGCTTCGCTTCTGAGAACTTATTGGCAGGAATTGTGAAAGCAATATGGTAATATGGTTGATCCTGTGGAGAAGCCTTACGGAAAGCGAGAATTGTACTCCCAGCCTGAAATAATAACTGAGACGGTTGATCCTCCAGAACATCCAGTCCCAATAGAGATCCGTAAAATCCCTTAATCGCTTCGAATTGTTGAGTACTTAATAAGACTTTCGATAATTTCATTCGGTGTACCTCCCACTTTGTTCTTTCTCTATCCTTGCCCTCATTATAGATTTACTCATATAATAGATCAATACTATATATTCTATTGTAATAATAGTATAAAACTATGATAAAAGGAGATTTCTTCAGTGGAAATCAGACAACTACAATATTTTCTTATGTTATGTAATGAATTGCATTTTTCTGAAGCTGCATATAAATTAGGGATTTCACAACCAACATTGAGTCAACAAATTCGGGTGATCGAAGATGGGTTAGGCGTGCCTTTGTTCGACAGGATTGGCAAAAAGACAGTTAAAACCGAAGCGGGAGAGCTTCTGGAGGGCTATGCTTTACAAATTGTTCAACAATTAGAAAACGCAAAAAATGCTATCGCCGATCTCAGGAATTTGAACTCCGGACAAGTGCGTATTGCTGTATTACCTTCGGATCTGGATTATCGACTAACATCATTACTCATCGATTTCCACAAGGATTTGCCTAATACCAAAGTTAAAATGATTCCATCCATAGATATATTGAATAAAGTGTTAAGCAATGAAGTAGATATTGGCGTTGGTTTAGCAATTCAAGATGACCCACGTCTGAATCACATTCCCTTTTATACGGAAACGTATAGTCTTTATGTAGACAATGAACATGACTTAGCGATGAGGGAAATTATTTCACCTGAAGATTTGACGAATATACCTTTAGTTATGTACCCTAAGGGTTTTTATGGGCGAGATTTAATTGATGACTGGTGTAAAGAGCAAAAAGTTACGATTCACACCGTAATGGAAACGGGCTCTGCCACTTCCTTGTTTCAACTGGTTAAAGAAGGCATTGGAGCTACCATTCAACCAAGCCAATTGATTGAAATTCTCAAGTCACCAAATATTCGTGCCATTCCAATTGAGTATTCCCCTATCAGAGAATTAGAGATTATTTATCGTAATGATAAATATTTAAACCGAGCTACAATAACATTCATGAAAAGGTTGGAAGTGTTTTTTGGAGATTAAAGAAAGCCACAAATTTGTATCATTTCATTCAAAAAATCGTCAATAACACCCTCTAAATTGTGTGGTAATTCATGGCAAAATTTAATTACAACACGATAGACGAATCATCGTCTGGCTCTCGGTACGGATACCAATGGGAGGTGTTTTATATCGATAAATATGTGAGAACAACGATCGTTACAGGCGGTGCATCTGGAATTGGTCGAGCCATTTGTAAGCAGCTGGCTGAGAAGAACGTTTATGTCATCATCACTGATATTAGCGCTCAGCAGGGAGAAGAGCTCGCAAGCGAAATCATCAGTCAGGGGGGTCAGGCTCGGTTTATCTTTATGAATGTAACGGATGCGAATGAAGTACAGTCTGTCATTCATGAAGTATTCGAGGAATTCGGGCGGCTGGACTATGTATTCAATAATGCAGGCATTTCCATGTACGGCGAATTTTATCATATGGGCCTTGAGGATTGGAATAAAATTGTGAACATCAATCTTTGGGGAGTGATCTACGGGACACGCGCAGCATACTCCATTATGAAAAAGCAGGGATTCGGACATATCGTGAATACCGCTTCCGTTGCCGGCTTGGGTCCTACTCCGATGGTAACTGCCTACGCCACCACCAAACATGCAATTGTCGGCTTCACCACTTCCCTCCATTACGAAGCAGAAACGTATGGTATTAAGGTAACTACCATTTGTCCGGGACATGTTGATACAGCGATATACGATAACGGCCATGCCATCAATCTGGATAAGAACAAAATCAACAGATCGGTAAAACAACGCAAAATGATGAGTGCTGAAACATTCGCTGCCTATGCTCTAAAACGAATTGAAAAAAATGTGCCGCTCATATGCCCCCTGCCTTTCCGTAAAACCATGGACGTCTTTTTTCAATTATTCCCAAATGCCCATAGAAAAATGATGCGAATGGTCTGCAGGGTCATCAGAGAGACACAATTGGACTAATAAAGAAAAGCAGGCTACCCAAGGATGAATCCTTGGGTAGCCTGCTTGGTTTTTGTCTATGTTTTGAAGCGCTCTTGTCCCCGATTTCTTCTGCTAAGAAATTAACAGGCCAGACTTAATTTATTTTTTCTGTGGTAACGGGGTGAACAGCAAGTTAACCGGAAGATTACTGCCTGGAGCTGCCGTCAACAGAATCTCAACCTTTTGTTCAAATCCGCCTGTACGATACAACACGGATTGTTCATCAGGCTTGACCTGACCCAAGGAATAAATAGGGACGATATCCCCATTTACCATAGCATACCCGGAATACTTACCTCCACGTGGATTAAAGGAAATCAGTGTATTCGGTGCTACATTATCAAGGGTGATTTTGTAAAGAACTCCAAAGTTACCAGCATTGGATGTTACCTCTCCATACATAGGATCCATCCCGGACAAATTGGGATCATCTAGGTTGTCACCCAAGATGAGGCGCTGTGGTTCTCCCCCTACCTGATCTGAGTATTGGATGACGCGAGTAGAGTTGGGATACGTTCCCCGGTTGTGTACCCCATCACTATCCAGGACAGGCAGTTGGTCAATTACGCTTAATGGTTCCGATTTCTCATCAATCATGATTACATCAAACTGTACAGGCAAATCACTGTACATATCCGAAAACAGAGAAATAACATCCCCTTTTTTCATTTTTTGTTTATTGAGTTCTGTCATGACGATTTTACGTTCACCCGGCTCAAGTGTAATCGAAGATTGTTTGGATCCATCTTTCATCGATTGGAAATAATTCAGAACTGATTTTTTACCCGCAGCTGTCGCTATATATGATGGCCCTGCAAATCCTAAGTAATCCGTTCTAAGGGTTGCTGCTGTACTGTTCTTATTTGTAGCCACTACGTACATTTTTACATTTTTATCGAGATTGTTAACATGGTGAATCATAAATCGCATATCGCCAACGGCCGTCTCTCGATATACAATCCCTTCAGTGTCTACCGTTTCTGGACTATTGCTTCGAATCAAAGTACTCGGTTCGTCATTAAATGTGTAATTGAGCTTAGATCGAGAAGAAACATTTGAAATGAAGGAGAATTTTTCACCTGCAGGTATAAAGAGCATATTAAAATCATCTTCGGAATAGAGTGAATCACCTGTGATATTAATACTTGTTTCATAAGTAGAGCTCAGACCCTTATTATCAGTTACAGTGAGTTTGATTGTTTTGGGACCTGGAGTAAAAAAGGCAAACTCCTTGTTCTCCCATTTCGTAGTCTTAATCCCGCCATCATCAGTGCTCTCGTCTGTATAAGTAATCAATTCACCCATCATATACTCAGACTTGTCGGTTGAAAAGGAAGCCACAGGAGGTTGATTCGGCTGAATTACGGTTATGGTTTGTGTATAAGGATCACTCCATGATCCACTTGAATCCTGCACAGAATAACTAATTTTGTATTCTCCTGGAGTATCAAACACTTCTTGTTTGCCTTCCCACCGTTCATCAACAATAGGAAGTCCAAGTGATGACTCCGATTCTGTCTTATATGTAACGATTGTCTCACCCGCAAAAATCTCTTTAGGCGCCACCGTAAATTTAGCTGTCGGTTTAGTCTCCAGATTCATAATAACTCGCTTACCCACATTGTCTGCTTTGTATGGAATATTTAAAGCTTGAGTTATTGCTGTTAACGGAACCATGAACGTGCTATTTGTCTGATAGGAAGTACCTTTCATGGTCTTTGTCACACCATTTACCGTATATTTACTGCTGTCTGTTTTAAAACGAAGCTCGTTGCTGCCTTTAAGAATAATCGTTTCCTTTGTTTTCTTATCATAAGTGACCTTGAAGCCAACACGGTCTACAAGGGCACGAATCGGAACATAGGAGACTCCATTTTTAACTTGCATAGGCTGGGGTGCATTATAGACTTTACCGCCGTGTTCCATTTTAGTGCTATTGAAGTATAAGATCAGTTCATTCATATTTGATGATACCGGAGTAATAGGTTCCTCAATATCGTCAACAATAGGCATCGTAACGTTCGGATCATAAACTTCTTGAGTAACTGTCCCTTGTGGAATATCCGTGTTACTCGCTTCCGCTCCTACAGGGATAACTGTTGCTACCTGCGAAAGGGCTAGCACGGTTAACAAAATCGATAATTTCTTCAGTTTCATTCTCAGACTCCTTCAATCTCTAGTTTTTATTTTCCAATTAGTCATAGTATTAGACGCCGTTCTGTGTAAATAGTTTCTATAATTGTCCAATAAATATTGATTCTTGTCTAAAAAAAGAAGTTTTGAACGTTAGCATCAGCTGAAAATGTCGAATTTTCTGCAAAAAAAACTGACCGTTTGCACGCTTGTCCATTTTCAATTGACAAAATCCCTATCATATTTAATCGGATAACTATCATTGTTTAGATAAAAAAAGACACTACAGTAACTCTGTAGTGTTAACAATATTATTTGTGCCATAGATCGTTTCTCCTGTGGTTATTTAGCGTACTGTATCCTAGTAAGAGCCCCTTCTAGGTGTACGTCAACCACTGAATCCCCAGAAGGAACGGAACGCTACTGCTTCAGCAGTTTCACTCCAAAAGGATGTTAACGATAAGGAGAGCTTTCGCTGAACGTTATTGTGACGCCCATCTGGATATCGTCATATGATACGTCATCGGGTCAAACACCCATCTTACAACAAAGGCAGGTAATAATAAAACGATGATATCTTATATGGATTTCACTTCACCATCTGTGCAGTATTTTTATGATCTAAGCCAAAATCAATTTTTCAAAAAAGACAGGCGCAATTATATTAATTCTCTCTCCGTCAATCAGCTTAATACGTTAGGTAACGTCTCTTTGTTAGATATTTTTCTTAGTAAATCGAACGTAGTCGAGCCGCATACTCATCAAAATGCATCAGAATTAGTCTACTGTATATCAGGAGCCGCAGTCGTCTCATTAATCAATCCATTTACTAAAAAGCTGGTTAACATCCCTATTACACCTGGGCAAGTAGCCAATGTTCCACAGGGGTGGTGGCATTACGAAATTGCTACCGTGGATAATACACATTTATTAGCAATATTTGATGCTCCCGTACCTGAATTCATACCGGGATCAGATCTGCTGCGTTTAACACCTGCTGACATTTTGGCGCATACGTATTGCTTGGATGAGGCGAAGGTTCAAGAAACGCTGGCTCCTATTACAGAAACTGTTGTCATTGGACCACCATGTAGTTGCAATAACGTTCAAAATGGAAATGAAAACTGTGTTCCAACGCAGCAGTATAATCAAGGGCAATGTAATACGTATGACTACACAATGACACAACAGCATCCGCCACAAGTTATCGGAAATGGATGGCAGTATCATCAACGCTAGAAACAAAGTCTATCGGAGTTGAAACTCTGTTTCTAGACAATTATTTCACCTGTACGAGCTGTTCCTTACCTTTCATAACTCGATAATGTCGAACACCATCGTTAGAGGTTAGTTTGAATGTTTGACTCTTAGGTTCATAGGTAACGGAATCGCTTGATTCTGCGTCCAGAGCGCTATTTACATCCGCCCATACGATCTCATCACCTCTTTTTTAATGATAAAAACTTTATTGTCGAATTTGATGTCCGTTGTTGCAATCAGTTCCGCAACTCCATCGCCATCCAGATCAGCTTCGTGGCCTTCTGAGTTGAGTGTATACTTGATATTGACATGATCATCCCCGACAGTTAACAGATACGTACAGATCAGGTTTGGTCCGCATTCCCCGGATAATGTATGCAGATTGTCTCCAAATGCTTGGCTCCTTCCCCACTTAACATGTTTCAGGGCACCGTACCCCAGTTCAAGCAGTTCTCCCGGCTTGGAAACCCCTGCTAACTGTAGGCCTTGAAAGACAGCTTTTCCTCTCTCATCTGATCTGGTGTAGACCAAATAGCTGTCTTTCCCGTTTAAATCGATGATTTCTTGCAGGTCAACGGATGATGTACTCAATCTAGAGAACCGGCTTTCATATTCCTCCCATAATTCAATATTCGTATTAGGTATAATAACTGGGTCTTTGGTGAAGGTCAGTTTATTCTTTTCTGTCGAAGTTACTGTCGGTTTCAGCTCGTTATTCTGCGGCTGGCCAGGCGCGGCGTTTTTATAGGACTGAAAAGGATCAGCGATGGACAACAGCCATTCAGTAAAAGTTCCCTACACATTTACACGACAACAACATGGTTGAACATAAAAAGGGTCACTTCCGTGACCCCTTAAAGTACACCCTCCGTTGATGAATTAGTCTATAATCAGACTTGCGTCAGCTTTTCTGGGTTACGTATGATATAGATGTTTTGAAGTAAATCTTGTTTCATATTCATAAGTACAACGTTTGTAGCATGATTACCTTCACGAAAAATAATTCCGGTCTGATTGTTTATACGTGCCAGTTCGAAAACGGGTGAGCCGCTTTCATCTTTCTGCACTTTGCTGATTATGCCAAGCAGAAACCTTGCAACCAATTCACGAGTTTTAATCGGACGAACTGCGGCTGATACTTTGCCACCACCGTCAGAAACGATTTCAGCGTTCTCGGCAAGCAAAGACAACACAGAATCAACGTGGCCTTGTGATAGCGCAGCAAGAAACTGGCCTATCCATTCCTCTCGCACCGCTCCAACGTTCGTTAAATCCTCTTCCGATATTCCCATCTTCCGTCTGGCGCGACTCATCAGTTTGCGGCAGTTCAGTTCGTTTTTTTCAATCAACTCGGCGATGACGGAATAATCAAAGTCCAGCGCCTCCCGTAGGACAAATACTGCCCGCTCTGAGGGAGAAAGCCGCTCCAGAAGCACAAGCATAGCATACGACAGCATATCGTCACGAACAACCTGTTCATATGATTCGTCTTCCGTCATCAGGATCGGTTCCGGAAGCCAATAACCGAAATATTGTTCGCGCCTTCTCTTCGCCGATTTAAAAATGTCTAAGCATCGGTTCGTTGCCATTTTGCATAGATAGGCTTTCGGTTCTGTCATTTTCGAAGAATCTATATCGATTACTTTGACGAATACATCCTGCACAACATCTTCCGCGTCAGAAACAGATCCGGTCATCTGGTAAGCAAGATTAAACAGTAACCCTTTGTACTGAGTATAAAGTTCTTTCATGTCACAGCGCTCCTCACCATTGAAGCAAATATTTCACCGAAGCATACTGGAAAAATTCCACAAATATGATTTGATTTTATAACCAAGGGTACCGGTTATGGTCACGTCAATTCCCCACTTTCGCGTCCAACTCAATCCATTTTCCGGACCCAGACCAACTGTGAACGATTCGATCACTGTTTTATGCTGCGGAGCCGGTCGCCCATCCAAATCAGCTATAATGATGGCTCCGAGCCGGTTGGCCTGAAGGATCGCTTCTTTACACGTCATCCCGTCGGCTTTGCTGGTTGTCGGATCAACAATGTGTGCGCAATCTCCGATGCAGTAAATGCCTGGAGTTTCTCGAACACGATAGCTTCCATCAACGATCACTTGACCATCTCGCGTTAGTGGCAATTCCATACTCCGAAGCACCGGATTGGGAACTAAACCTAACGTCCAGACTACCAAACCGACGAACAGAGGTTCATCTCCAGATATTGTAAGCTGACCACCCTGTTCTCGTAAAGCTTTTCGTCTATGATGAACCGTCACGCCCTTTGACATAAGGGAACGTTCCAACTTGATTCCAACTTTCGAAGGACCTTCAGGGAATAACCGTTCGTTCTTATTCAGAAGGTGGATAGTAATCTCTGACGGGTTAAGTCCTAGAGTTAACGCTTCCTCCCTCATAGCGTATGCCAATTCTGCGGATGTTTCGATACCCGTAATACCCGCACCTGCAACAGCAACACTCATCAAACGCCGCTTTTCCTTTTCAATTGGCTCTGTTAGGGCAAACTGCAAGTTTGTTCGCCATTGCTCAAGAATTCGTGTGGCCGCTTCCAATCCGGTCAATGCAATACCACCCTGCTCCGGGTCAGGTTGCCTGATAACACTGCCTACCGCCATGACTAGCACATCATAGTTCATCAATTGCTGTTTGCCTTCAGCATCCTGATAACAAAGCCTTTTACTCCGGCTCTCCACTTTCAGTACCGTACCTTGTACGAATTGAGACCCTTCAGGCAGTATCCGCTGCCACGGTACGGTAATCTCCTCATTCCCTACAGCAGGTCTGAATAAAAGCACTTTCCGTAAATGGTATGTTTGCTTATCGATAAGGATCAGTTGAAGCCTGCGTCCGTCCGTTCTTCCTCGATACGCTTTCTGGATCGCTTTAACCGTATGAATACCAGCAAAGCCGCCTCCCACAATAACACATATAAAATCTTGCATCTGTAACCACTCCTCTTTTTGCATTTGCAAATAGAACGAGGAAGCTATGTTTTTTGTGACATGTGAAGTGCAAAGATAATTATAAGAAAAATGTCCATCGACGTACCTCAAAGAAGACAGACTGCGAATCATCATACATTCGTTACTACTATCCAGTGCTTTTTATAAAAGGGGAAATTTAAAATCACATATCAGCACTTTTTTGCCTCCAAACTGCACTGCATAATAAAACCATAAGACATCTTGCGTATGCGTCTTGACGTAAATTTTGGAATGTCTTTAAGGAGGTACTTATGTACACTGACAGCTACTCAACAGAGAAATGGTTGGAGTTCCAACAAGCCGAGTTGGAGCAGCTTGATCGTAAAGGAGCATTTGTCAAATATGACGGAAGCAGTTATTATGGCGTAACAGCATTACCCAGAAACGTTCGTTTAGTAGATATCCTATATGGTTTCTTTCGAAAGCGCAGATCACGAAGAAACAATTCCATGTAAGCAAAAAGAGAGCAAGCGCATTTTGCGCTTGCTCTTCTTCCTTTTTCTCTCATCCAAATAGGAGTTATTATGTTATAAACATATATATACTAATCAGAAATGTGGTGCTATCAAATTTCATGGATAACCAATTGGATGTACAACAGTATCTAAATCGCATTGGGTACAGCGGTCCCGTCAACAATAGTCCAGAAGTACTCTCTCAATTACAGGAGCATCATGTCCACACAGTCCCTTATGAAAACCTGGATATACTAGGACACATCCCCTTATCGCTTGAAATCCCGGATCTGTTTCATAAGATTGTAATTGAGCGCCGGGGAGGTTACTGCTTTGAACTGAACGCGCTGTTCGGATGGCTTCTGCAGGAACTCGGCTTCAAGGTTACTAATTATTTCGGCCGGTTCTGGCGGGGTGAGTCCCATACGCCAGTCAAACGACGTCACCATATCCTTCACGTTGACATACATGATAGACGATTTATCGCTGATGTTGGAGCAGGCATGGCACCTCGACTCCCGATCGAACTCATTGAGAACGTCGAACAGGTACAAGGCAATGAAATCTATCAAGTTAATAAAACATCATCTTATGGATGGATGTTGTACGAACGTAAGAATGGAGTTTTGGACCCTGTTTATTCCTTCACGGAGGAAAGCAACTTACCTCAAGATTATATAACGACGTCCTACTGGTGCCAGTATTCACCTGAATCGGTATTTAATAAAGGAGCCAAAGTATTCATCCGTACCAAGGACGGCCGGAACACCGTAGATGGTCAAGAATTTCGTATCTTTTCATCTGATGGAGTCCGTACAGTTTCACCGTCCAGTCCACAAGAATATGCGGATGCTTTATATGCTCACTTTGGAATCAAGTTACCTTTTGAATTGAAACAATAACGTTCTTTTAAATGGAGAGTTGGGGATACAAACAATGAAAAATATAAAATGTATTTTTTTTGATTGTATGGAGACCATAGTTGATTTATTTGAGCTCCCGACTTCAAGTGATTATGCTCGTTGGACTTATGCGAATTCGGGAGTTGAACACTATTGGCACAATTTTGATGACTTTTTAGAAAAATATAATATTGCAAAGAAATCATTAAGCGATAGTTGTGATACCTATCAGGAGTATGAACTGAAACAAAGAATTGAGGTTGTTGTTAACACCACAGAATCAATCAAGCAGGATAAGAAAGAAGTTACAAATCGTTTATATGATAATTACTGGAATACATATAAGTCTAAGTGTTTTATCAAGGAAGAAGTTAGGGTTGCGGTATTACAACTTAAAGAGAAGTATCGCTTAGCGATTGTGTCTAACTTCATGGTCATGAACGGAATTGAAGAATTGTTGATAAAAACCAATATGAGAAATAATTTTGAGTTCATTGTGTCATCCATTGGATTTGGATGGAGAAAACCTGATCCTAGAATATATAAGTACGCTATTGATAACTCTGGATGTGAGGCACAGGAGATTCTTTTCATTGGTGATGATTATGAGAACGATTACGTTGCTCCAAGGAAATCTGGGATGAATTCACTATGGTTAAATAAATTTCATAAAAAGAGAGATGATATTGATCAAGTACATGACTTTTATGAAATAACGCAAAAACTTTTAGGGTAAATACGAAGAGGCGAGTGTTTGTCAAGCATTAATGCTTTGTGGAGTGATCTTCATGATCTTACGCTTACCTATTTTCATTTCGTTCATGACCAGGTATTCGCCACTTACATCTTTAACCTTAAGTTTCAACATGTCCTGGATACGTAGACCTGTGTTAATGCCGAATACAAACAACAGGTAATTTCGATAGGATTGTTGCATCAAATAATTCTTAATCGCCTCAATCGTTTCATGATCTTGGATTGGCTGGACAAGGTTCATTTCACCACCTCGCAAATTCCAGTATATTTTGATTGCAAATACACAAAAAAGCTACTCTATCTAAGAGCAGCTTTTCAATTCTTATCTTTTTAGTGGAAATCCAAAGAAAAAAGCATCCAATTTCTTCACTTTATAATCGGAGTCCTTATTTCAAGAAATTTATTGAATTCTTTAGCGAAAATAAGCTCTACGGTCCCGATTGGACCATTTCTCTGCTTGGCAATGATAATTTCGACGATGTTTTTCTTTTCTGGACAAAAATAACAAAGGGCGTGTTTTGATCAATTCAAAACATGCCCTTTCTATTGCCTTAGACCTTCCTTGACCTGATCTGAGGCGTTAATCCTTCATTATTTTAATGAGCTTCATCATCATGCCCGCAGCAACGGAATGGCCGGTAAACTCATTGATCGTTCCCGTGAAGAACAAATCGGTATCTTCGTGATAAAAGGCAAACGCCCCGGATTGCCCCCAATGCCCGATCAACCCCTTTTTCAAATTAAAGAGAGTGATGTGATGGGCTGTCTCGAAATACCAATTCCATAATAAAAGAATCCAGGTCCAATTAACAGATTCCAATGGGAGGTCAATTCCGAGAGATCTTTCTTGGGAAATAGCCGTCCACTAAAAAAAGCTTTTAAGAAAACCATCGACTCCTGTGCGTTTGAAACAATGCCTCCCTCCGAATCGATCGAGGACATATAAAGCGGAACGTTCAGCTGCCGTTTCTTGTAAAACATAGGGACTGGGCGAACGTCGCTTACATCTTCAAACAAATACGTCTTGGCCAACTGCAGTTCGTCAAAAAGAAAACTTTGAACGCCGCTTGGATGCTCAGATCGGTAATGTTTTCAATAATCTTTCCAAGCAACCGAAAGTTCGGGTCCGAATATTGCGCTTTCCCTTTCTGGCCCGGTTTAAATTTTGGCCGGATTCCCTTACTGTAACATGGTCAACTAGCTCGGTAAAATTACGAAGCATTTCACTTGACTGTTCGTCCTGGTTGTCGTCAATAAATATCCGAATACCGCATGTTCTTGCCTTAATTGGTACAGAGAATTTATAAACTACTCGCGTAGAATAGCAGGTTTTTGATGAACGGGGCTTCCGATCAACACGTGCGGTTTATCATCCAAAACAATCACCGCCAACGCCTGCTTCTTCTTTGTTTAAGATAGATTCCAGATACCTTTTATTCTCCAGGATTCTAGGATCCGTCTGTCGATAGCTGCGGGCAATCTCGTTATGATATTGGGCCAAACCATATTCACCAACTTGTTCGTAACATACGCAAAGCTGAAGGTGGGGGAGCCAAGTCGAGTGTACAGGATTAAAAAAAACCAAGTTTTCTCGTGATCGTTCAAGTTGGTGGCCATCTTATACCAGAAAATCGCTGTCTGGATATCATCCTGCTGTAAAAAATGATACCCAAGCCGACAACAGAATTCGGCACGAGGGCTACGTACCGAAAAGAACGTAACGAGGATTCCACCTCTCGTTCCCTATTTCCGAGCTCGTGGTAACAGTCTGCTAGCTTGCCACAAGAAGCAATATTATCTTCGATCCATCCCTTTCCTGTGGCCAAGAATTTTTCATAATAACATATCGCCTGCTCGTACCTCTGGTGATCAACGAGTTCATTTGCAAAATAATATAAATCCCGAGGTAAAAAGTGTTCGCCGCGAAGTAAACGTTTTTCGTAAATCTTAAGATTTCTGTCGCTATCATGATGGAGGCTGCTATGTGTGATAGCAACCTCACTATTCAAAATGTTCCCCGATACTTTGAGATATTCATGAACTGCGCCAATCCATTGAAAGTTATTCTCCCTTTTTACAAAACGATTACGTCTAACACTAAAAGTAACGTTTTCAAATTCGTCGAAAGCCAGATGATAGTCCATCGTCACAGAATCCACTGATCGATCTACTGTTTTTTCAGTTTTTTAAATTTCTTACGATCCTCTTTCTTTAACACGTCGTCCGCGTCTAACCAAAATATATAGTCCTTAGTAGCGAAATGAAAACGGTCAATCGACATTCGCTTTTTACTTAAACTATATTAAAGCCCCTGTAAAAGTAATGGCTCCAATAGCAGTTGCTGTACCTACAATCGTTAGTGCAACTAATGAATACGTAACATTGCCAGTTCCCGGAGTTGAATCAACATGGTCAACACTGGTAGCTTCAAATGTGTTATTTCCGGCTGCATGGTGATTAATGCTAAAAATAATAGTTGCCCCACGGAGAATTTGTAATTGAAATGCTGTAGTACCTGCTGTGGACTCCCATCCAACGATTCCTGTTAACCAAATTCTGCTTCCTGTAGGAACTCCCGTTATTGTTATTGTTTTTAATGTAGTTGGAACTGCGGTTATCAGGATTGCCGAACTCCCTGTTGTATTTGGAGTATTCTCGGATACCTGAAATTGTAGAAAAATCCCCGCAGCTCCTGTCACACCCGTTACACCTGTAGCTCCCGTGGCTCCTGTTACGCCCGTCGCTCCTGTTGCTCCTGTTGCTCCTGTAGCTCCCGTTGCCCCAGTAGCTCCCGTGGCTCCTGTCACACCCGTTACACCAGTTGCTCCTGTTACTCCTGTTGCCCCAGTCGCTCCTGTTGCTCCTGTAGCTCCCGTTGCACCTGTAGCTCCCGTGGCTCCTGTCACACCCGTTACACCAGTTGCTCCTGTGGCTCCTGTTACTCCTGTTGCCCCAGTCGCTCCTGTTACTCCAGTCACTCCCGTGACTCCTACTGGTTTAATTACTCTCATATTACCCGTAACTCCTATCAGATCATTTAGTTTATAAACTTTAAGTTTATTGATACATCTTTTAGCACTAATAAGATGCATCAACGATTTTGCAACTTTCCTCTTGGATTATTTTTTTTCGGTTCACATAATTCTTTGCCGCTTGTAAATCACTTATAGCCAAATTCACTTCTCATATGCAGCTTTTTCGTGGACGTTTGCGCTTACTCATTTTTTCGTTCTCCCCCGGCATTTTTGAGGGTGTTTGGTTTTCCTACAATTGCTTAAGCTCCAAAACGTACCACTGAGAATCGAGAAGGCAACTGTAATTTCATCTTCTGCTTGTTCAAATCTTCCAATGTTGCAAATAGTGTTTTTCCTTTGTTAATCGCCGTTTTGCAGCATTTAATATGCTCATGCGGTTTCGATGAAAGATCATTTGCCGGTCACCTCCAAAAAATTTGTTAATATTACGTTAAACGTTAATAATTCTGTATTTTGTACTCACTCCTACTACTTTCCTGAATATAACAACAGTCTACGATGAAAAGATGAATACCAACACGGTATTCACCTATTTTTATAGTGAATTTTAAGAACAACATAAAATTCGAAAAATTAAGTGATTAAGTTATCTTTATTACAGATTCTAGCCGAAAAAGCCCTAGCCTTTAGGCATGGGATGAGTCAACTTAGGGCAAGGGCTGCCATTAGACAGCTTAATTGTCCTACACTACCAGTTCGTATTATGAGGTCAACCAGTTCTTTCTGGTTGATCCTTTTTTCATTTGCATAGAGGATTAAGGTAGCCTGGTCGAACGTAACTGCCAGTGGGACTTGATCCCGAACGCTATAATGTTCACCCCTACTTGTCATAACCATGATTGAGGCTGGTTGGGACGTAAGATCCCGTATAACAAGCGATGCTATGGAACGACAAGAAGAAACCGTAGGGGCTGCCGGTGAATCTACACAAACAGGGAGAGATGAAATGAATCCAGTTATCGGTCTAGATATTTCTAAACAAGAAAGCCATGGACAAGTCTTTTTAGAGCGCGGAAAACCTTACAAAGGAACCTTCCATTTCGAGCATACTCGAGAAGGTCTGGCGAAATTACTTCATATTGTTCAAGACGTAGAGCTTGCTGCCAAACAACGTCCCTTGCTTATTTTGGAAGCAACCGGGCATTATCAAAGCCCCGTCGTTCAGTTCCTCGAGGAGCATCACTATCTTTACATTGTTATAAATCCGCTCATCTCCAATCGGCTTAGGAAGTCTAACCTTCGTAAAGTGAAAACAGATGCTGCTGATGCTTACCTTTTGGGTGAAATGTACTACAAAGAAGAGTTTGAACCTTTTAAGAAAAGGGGTGTGCAACTGCTCAATCTACGCTATCTAACAAGGCAATTTGAGTCGCTTTCAAAGATGTGTGTGCAGATTAAATTGCAATTCCAAGCTGTTCTAGATCAGGTTTTCCCTGCTTACAAAGGTGTATTCGGGGCTATGTATTCGAGCATTTCACTACGTTTTTTGAATGAATATCCAACTTCATATTCAGTTTTACAAACGGACGAAGAAACGCTTAACGCCAAAATGAAAGAATTGCTTTCAACGAGACGAGGCCGTTCCGACGACTGGATTAGCGAACGGGTAAAGCGGCTGCTGGATGCGGCAAAACAAAACCCCTTCGAGCAAACCATGTACGCTAGCCACTTAGTTAATTTAAGAGTTCTCATCACCCTCATTCTTCAGTACCAGGAGCATCTTGCTGAGTTGGAACAAAACATAGATGCCCTGGCAGAAGAAATCGAAGAGTATGATTTAATTCAGTCCATTCCCGGTATTGGCCATAAAATTGCAGCAACAATTTTATCGGAAATTGGGGAAATTGACCGATTTGATCATCCGAAAAAACTGGTAGCCTTTGCTGGTATCGACCCAAGTGTCTTCGCTTCAGGTAAGTTTACGGCAACCCGGAATCGAATCACCAAACGTGGATCCAGACAGCTTCGTTATGCGCTAGTTATGGCTGTCCAATGCGGACTTATCCGTTCTCGTAACATACGGATAAAAGCGTTCTACGATCGTAAACGAGCTGAAGGGAAGCCGCATAAAGTGGCTCTAGTTGCATGTGCAAATAAGCTGATTCACTGGATTCATGCCATATTGAAAAACAAAAAGACATTCCGTCCAACTTAAAGAAATTTTATTGGCATAGCATTCCAATAAATGACAAAATTGGAGGGTTATTTGGCATGCTCATTTTAACTATACCACATGATTTAGAATCACTTTACTGGTAATCTTGACAAGCTATTAGCTGGTATAGGGTATAGTGAACGTATGCTCGCTCTTTGAAAATAGTATACATATGGGGTTGTAGCGACTAACTCTTTCGCCACGTAAAATGTATGAAGTCGTCAAGAACAAAACGCTAAAACATTTCAGCAAACAACCTGTCTCATCTGGTAACAGGGTGAGAGCCTAAGATGCTATATGCACTGTCTTAGGAGGGCGATGACACACCCAGTTGTCCATAACAGAAATGGATTGAGGGCGTTAACTACTCAAGAATCCCATCTGCACCAGCAGACTTGCCCCTTTTGGGGTGGGAGTGTCAATTAAAGAACACTAGTATTTTTTTATTTCGAAAATAAATATTTCCCTGTGTGTGACTCGCGATTAGATGCGATGTCATGTGGGCTACCGCAAGCAACCACCAGTCCGCCGGAAGTTCCACCACCAGGACCCATATCGATTACCCAATCGGAAGCTGCAATTAAACTCGTGTTATGCTCAACCATAATGACCGTATTCCCAGCATCAACAAGTTTGTTCAACAGCACATGCAGCTTTTGAACATCCAGCGGATGTAGACCAGTAGATGGTTCATCGAGCAAGTACAAAGTGTGGCCTCCGGAAGTTGCGCTTAACTCTTTTGCAAGCTTTAATCGCTGTGCTTCCCCACCGGAGAGTGTTGTTACAGACTGTCCCCACTGTAAGTATCCAAGCCCCACTTCGCATAATAACTCAAGCAGTTTTTTCATCTTCTTATGTTCAGCGAATAAAGAAAGACTCTCCTCAATCCCCAGCTCGAGGATATCCGATATCGAATGATCTTTATACGTTACTTCTAGCACTTCTTGATTGAATCTTTGTCCCTTGCAATCCGGACAGACAACTTGCAGATGAGATAAGAAATGCATATCCACCATAACTTGTCCCAATCCTTCACATCTCTCACATCTTCCTCCCGGTGTATTGAATGAGAAATGCTTAGCTTCAAGACCTCTGTCTTTAGCTCCGGGCAATGCTGCAAAAGTCTTTCGTAGTAAAGTGTACAAATCCACGTATGTGGAAACACTGGAGCGTTGCATGCGAGAAAGCGGTGATTGATCCACATTGATCACACTTTGGATAGGTTCCAGTCCTGTGATGTCCCGGCATCCTTCGATCTTTGAAACGGTTTGGTTCGCAGAAGCAAGCAGGCCAAAGACAAGTGTGGATTTTCCTGAACCCGATACACCGGAAACTGCCGTCAAACATCCGAGCGGGAACTCCACTGTTACGTTTTGCAGATTGTGGTGTGTCGCTTCATGGATAGTGATAACATCACCGTTGCCCCTGCGTCCGGATGATGGTATGGTTCCCTCTTCTTTCATATAGCGCCCCGTAACAGAAAGGTCTTGATTCTTGAGCTCCATCAACGTTCCTTGTCCGACAATCTCTCCTCCAAAACGTCCAGCTCCCGGCCCAACGTCAATGATATGATCAGCCTCTTGAATGACCCGTTCATCATGCTCAATAAGAAGGACCGTATTGCCGAGATCACGCAGTTCCTTCATAACTTGAATCAGACCGTCTGTGTCTTTCGGATGCAGTCCCGAAGTAGGTTCATCCAGCAAATACAGCACCCCAGTAAGTCCAGAACCAAGAATAGAAGCAAGTCTTAACCTTTGTGATTCTCCCCCGGACAGGGTAATGGTCTGTCGATCCAGAGACAAATAACCGAGTCCTACATTGATTACCCTTTTTATCTTAATCAATAAATCATGTAGAACCGTATCAAAGAGTGTATCTCCTTCTTGCTGATACTTGGCGTGAACGCCCTCTAACCAATCGCATAGCTCATCTAACGAACATCTTGATAGAGACGGCAATGTTTTCCCTTCTACAGTGACTTGGCGGCTTTCTTCTTTTAGTCTTTCTCCTCCGCAATCATGACAGGTCTGGGTCTGAAAATACGCAGCTTCACTGGACTGACCTTCCTTCTCTTTATAACGCTGCCACATCCCAGTCAAAACACCTTTAAAGTTCCCTTTTCCCGCCGTTTTAGGTAGACTCATATCCGGAAAATGTCGTGAGAAGGCTTCACTTTCAACGCCGTAAAGGAGTAAGTCCCTCTGGACTTCACTGTAGGTATTCAACGGCTGATCCGAATTCATTTCAAAGCCATAATGCTTACCCGCAGCTTCAAGAATACTCGAGTAATATTCATTGATTGCATCATACCAGAAGGTTACGGCCCCACCGCGAATGCTTTTCTCTTTATCAAAGACAGCCTCGACATCGATATCAACTACAGTCCCAAGCCCACTACAGGTTGGACAAGCACCACTTGGTGTATTAAAGGAAAAATCCGACTTGGTCAAAGGGGGATGAGCAAATTTACAAGCGGAGCAATAAATAACTTCTTCTTCTCCTCCAGCAGAAGCTGGAGGAATCACTTGATGGCATTGCCTGCATTTTCGTTCCCCTTTTTTCTGAAACACCAAACGCAAATAGGTGTACATATCCGTCACTGTTCCGACCGTTGAACGTGGATTCCGGTTTGTCACATGCTGACCAATGGAGATGGACGGGGATAGCCCGACAATGGAATCGACTTTAGGCTTTGATATCGATTCTGATGACATCCCGCTCGACTCCATATATTGCCGTTGGCATTCCCGCTGCAAAATATCCATTGCAAGTGTGGATTTTCCCGATCCTGATGGACCTGTAACTACCACGAGCTGATGTTTGGGAATGTTAAGCGTTATATTTTTTAAGTTATTCTCTCTCGCTCCAGTAATACGAATGAAATCTGTCATATAAACCCTCCAATATTGAAATGAAAATTGTACTACATCAACCACTTTACAACATTGATGCAAGTGATAAGGTTCAGATAAAAATTTGTTAATATGAAGCATAATTAGAGCTTGATATCCGTCAATAAACTATAATGTTTTTTTAGAATGTTTTACATCTTGATGGACATGCCATAAAATTCAGGATAGATGAGCTTAAAGCCCAGTCTTTGATACATTTTTATTTTCGCCACATCTGCAATCACTAGTATGTCAGCATCCTTCGAGGCTTTGTTAGCCAAATAAGCTAATAACTCTTTGATGATCATTTCCTCTAAGCGCGGTTCTTGATGTGATGGATGAACTACAATATCTACAATTTGAAAATAACAAGCACCATCTCCAATAATTCTCCCCATTGCCATCAGCTTAGAGTCCTCTCCTCTTACAATTACTGAAAACAACGAATTTTTAAGTGCGATATCGGCCACGGAGTTATCCATGGAACCAAGCCCTACAGCTTTTCTCAATTTTATATACTCATTGCTGTTAGGAGTCTCATGCGAAATGTTCATTCAATCACCTATTCCTCTATTGGGAGTGAAATCAAGACTTTCACAATTATTTTATAACATTGATGCAAGTGAGAAGGTGTTGTTCTATAACACCTATAATATAAGCTACATGGGATAATAAGACTGTCTTAGCACTTTAGGGTTTTTACTTAATGTTTGTCTGTGTAGAACGCATTTGGTATAGTGGTAACCTGGAACCTACTACGGTTAAGAGGAGTGCCGGAGATGCGCTATTACAAACCGATTGAGATTGCCAAAGAACTTAACATCAGCACAAGCGCTTTGCGACATTACGAGGATTGGGGAGTCATACCGAAACCCGCTCGTGCAGAAAATGGCTACCGTCTGTATACAAAAGTACATTTAGCTTACTTTCGCTGCCTTCGAGCCTTGTTTCCTGGATTCGGTGTAGGCATCACATGTGATGTGCTTCGGCATATACAAAACGCTGAAGTGGACAAAGCTTTTTGGATCGTTAATCATGAACAAGCCAAACTTCAGCATGAAAAAATGGTTGCAGATCAGACGCTTGCACTGCTTCAAGACTCGGAGCTACCTATCACACCGAATAATAAACTGAAAAGCCATATGAACATTGGAGAAGTTGCAGCCCTGACCGATGTACAGGATTCAGCCATCAGACATTGGGAAAAGGAAGGACTGATCTCGCCATTGCGAGACCCCGAGAATGGATACCGGATTTTCACATCCGTGCACATTCGGCAAATCCTACTCATTCGTACATTGCGAAGAACGGTCTACTTTTTGGAAAATATGAAGGAGATCGTTCAGGCTGTGGAACATCACAGCATCGAAAAAGCAAAAAAAGTTACTGAAGATGCTTTGATAAGCATTAACCAGCGTAATCGCCAGCAACTTCGAGGCGTTCAACAATTGGTTGAGCTTTGCGATGTATTGGAATTTATCGATTGATTTAGACAATTTGATTATTGAACATTTCATACTTCATAACCTATTTATGGATGTTTATCTGTCGTATAATTAAATCAAATCTTTTTTTTCGAGAGGAGACGATTTCAATGACCGCTAGCGAATCCCCGAAAAATCTGTTTACGAAAGAATTCACCCAGAACCCATACCCGGTATACGAAAAATTAAGGAAAAGCGATCCCCTGCTCAATTTGATGTTTCCGGACGGTTCTTACGGCTGGCTTGTCAGCAGTTATGAAGATGCAGTAGCGGTCTTAAAGGATCCTAGATTTATCAAAGACATAACGAAAATATACGGTAACGAATATGCAAGCGTTTTTACAAGCAATATGCTATTCTCCGATCCACCAGATCACAAAAGACTTCGTGGACTTGTACAAAAAGGGTTTACTCCGCAAATCATTGCCGGAATGAGAGACCATATTCAAGACATTGCTGATGAACTTCTTGACGCTGTGTCCTCACAAGACAGCATGAATCTTATCGATGATTATGCCTTCCTCCTACCGATTATCGTGATCAGTGAATTACTCGGGGTTCCTCTCGAGGACCGGGATAAATTCCGGATCTGGTCCAACTCCATTATCGGAGCTTCCAATCAGGAAACTGGAGAAGAAGTGACTCAACATATGAACGAATTCGTTCAGTATCTAGGAGAATGGTTTGCAAATGTCCGCGAAAATCCCGGAAACGACATGATCAGTCAGTTGATTATTTCCGAAGAACTAGGAGACCGCTTATCAGAAGAGGAGTTGTACGGTGTCGTCACCTTGATGATCATTGCCGGCCATGAAACGACGGTCAATCTGATCGGCAATGGTGTGCTTGCACTTCTGGAGCATCCGGAACAACGCAAATTACTGCAAGAACAACCAGACCTTATTCATGGCGCGATTGAGGAGATGCTCCGTTTCAACGGCCCTGTTGAATTCAGTACATCCCGCTGGGCAACTGAAGATTTTGAATTTAGAGGCCAGATGATGAAAAGAGGTGATCTGGTCATCGTAGCATTGGATTCCGCCAACCGTGATCCAGAACAATTTAACGATCCTGATATTTTTGATATTACAAGGGATAAAAGCAAGCATCTGGCATTCGGTAAAGGCATTCACCTATGCCTTGGCGCCCCGCTCGCCCGTCTGGAAGGTGAAATTGCAATAAACACGCTACTGCGGCGATTTCCGAATATCGAACTCCGTAGTGACGTTCAAGAACTCGAATGGAAACCCGGCATGATTGTTCGGGGTGTGAAAGAGATTCCTCTTTCCATCAAATGACCTAATATTTTTCATAACAGAGCACAATCTTACAGCAGTTCTACTGCTATGGGATTGTGTTTTTTATACTTCTTCGACATGCTACCTTTCGTCAAGTAAGGTTTTAGCGTTCAATAATTTTCATAGGTTACATGTGATGCCGAGTTTCCCTCTATAATCAGGCTAAAAAAAGATGATCATCGTTATTGACTCTACCACTATGGTATACCCCATACTCATGATGAGCTCAAAAACACCGCGGTGAAAGGAAGATAACAATGTTTCGAATAGGTGATTTCTCCAAGCTGTCGAGGATCAGTATACGGATGCTGCGACATTACAATGAGTTAGGTTTACTTGTTCCCGAATACGTTGATGAAATGACGGGCTATCGTTATTACAAACCAGGTCAGCTCTCGCTTGCGAACCGAATCCACTCCTTAAAGGATATGGGCTTTAGTCTTACGTTAATAGGACAAATTCTGAAGGAATACGGCGATGAGGAGAGTTTGCGAAAGCATCTCATGATTCAACACGCACAAATGAAAGAACAAGAGCAATTGTTACAGAACAAGCTCTCACTGCTTCAAACAACCATCCAACAACTTGGAAAGGACTGTTTACCTATGAAATACAATGTCACCCTAAAAGAAATTAGTTCAAGATATGTAGCGAGCCTGCGTCAAATCATACCTTCGTACAATCAAGAAGGGCTCTTATGGAACCAACTAATGGAAGAAACGTCAGCACAAAAACTGCAATTTTCAGAACCTTACATGAGCCTTGCGGTCTTTCACGATGAAGGTTATAAGGAAGCTGATGTTGACGTTGAGATTCAGATTTCTGTCACTGGCAAGTATCAGGACACGGAACATGTCCGTTTCAAGCATGTTCCTCAATTGCTCGTGACTTCTACAATCATTGAGGGAAACTACGATCAATTGGGAGCTGCGAATGAGGAGATTGCAGCTTGGATCTCGGGCAATCAATATGAAATGAACGGGCCTATGTCTACCATTTATCATGTCGGACCTGGCACAGAAGCGAACCCCGACCTGTGGGTAACAGAGATATGTTATCCAGTGAGGAAGCAATAAGAGTTTGTATTCCACACTTACTATATCCTTGGGTGGCCTACTTGGTTTTGTAATCAATGTATCTTCATAAGGAAATTGTAGGCGAGCGAAAGCAAGCCCACTTTCTAAGCTCACTTCCGTAAGCCCTGGAAGCAGGAATCACTAAAACTCCCGGTTACTTCAAACTTACTCATTCGTTCAGGCTCGTAGTGCCCTACAACACACAAAGGGATGTCCCAGGATAATATGAACCTGTTCTCGGAATAATTTTCAAATGTTCAGGGGAATTTATTGGGTATTAATCATCGGAAGGCGAGCGATCTAATTATGAATACTCAAACCGCTGTATCATTTTCCTCTATAAATCAAAATATGCAGTACATCCAAAACGCCCTGTTTCAAACGAGTGATCTAAAAACTAGAACTCAAGCTTTTAAAGGAACTCCCGGAATACTTCTGTATCTCGAATCCGTAGCAGATGCTGAACTTATAGAGCGAAACGTTATTACACCACTCAGCAGAAGTGAAGAAGACAAAGAACTGGACGAGCTTTTTACAACCCTCGGTTTTGACCAAGAAACCTCGTTAGATAAGGGTGTCCATGGACTCATAGAAGGAAAATGCCTCTATTTTTTAGAAGGGAACCCCGAGTTTTACATCCTCTCCACACCGGCAAATTACTTACGAAGCGTATCGGAGCCAGAAAACGAAAGTGTCGTTCGGGGTGCTCATAATGGCTTTATCGAAAGTTTGAAAGTGAATTTATACCAAATTCGCAAACAGATCAGCACATCTAATCTCACTGTCCGTTACTTCCAGATTGGAGAAAAATCTCCCAAGCAAGTTGCGGTGGTATATTTGCAAGATGTTGCTAATGAAGAGGTATTGCAGAAAGTTGAATCAAGACTAAAACACATCACTTTGGATGCCATAATCACTACAGGATACATACAGGAAGTAATGGAGGATAATCCGTATTCGATATTCCCCCAGCATCTGAATACAGAGCGTCCCGATTATACCTGTGCACACTTGCTCAGCGGGCATGTAGCCATTCTACTCGATGGTGATCCAACCGCATTGATCGTACCTGTAAACTTTTTCACCTTTTACAAAACTCTTGATGATTATAGTAATCGCTGGATGATCGCCTCCTTTGTTCGCATTATCCGGTTGTTAAGCTTCATAACAGCATTCATGCTGCCCGCTATATATATAGCGACCGTTTCTTATCATTCCAATGTGCTGCCACTACAATTGTTTTTCACGGTTCAAGGTTCATTATCACGTGTACCGTTTCCTCCATTGGTCGAAGCTATGCTGCTTGAGCTCATTTTTGAATTGCTTCGGGAAGCGGGACTTCGTCTTCCTAACCGAGTCGGTCAAACTATAGGCATTGTAGGCGGTTTGGTTATCGGGGATGCCATCGTGAAGGCTGGTTTAATATCGTATACGATGATTATTGTCGTAGCCTTAACTGCCATATCCTCTTTTCTCATTCCTTCCAATGAGATGAGCTCGTCTATTCGCATATTAAGGTTTCCACTGATGGTTGTTGCGTCCATATTCGGATATATCGGAATTTCATTTGGACTGACGATTTTGTTCATCCATTTGGTCAAACTTGAATCCTTTGGAAAGCCATATTTTAACCCGTTGACTCCGTTAAGTTTAAGAGGTCTAAAGGATACGTTTGTACGATTTCCCATTTGGAGTATCCGCAAGCATCAAAGCAGTTCTGATCCTGATGAATAACAGTCCACTTCATGCAGTAAAGGATGAGATATGATGACTCATAGTGAGAAAATGCTCTCGAAATTGCAGTTTTTCTTTTTTATCATTCAGGCCCAAATCGGGGTTGGTGTTCTTTCGATTCCTCACGAGTTGAATAATAATGCAATGGGCGGTTCGGGTCTCTCCGTTTTGATTGCGGGGTTTGTCACCCAAATGATTATCTTTATACTGTGGTTTTTATTGAAGAAGTATCCTGGACTCAGCCTGTTTCATATTTGTCTAAAACTGTGTGGTCCAGTCATAGGCAGATTATTGATTGTTTGTTATATCGGTCACTTCATACTTCTAGCTGCTAATATTTTGCTCAGCACCGTTGATGTTTTGCAAAGCTGGATACTCCTGTCAACACCTAAATGGGTATTGTTAGGTCTCTTCTCGATCATGGCTCTATATCTAGCCAGAGAGAAGCTGACAGTATTGGCCAGATTCTATGCGCTGGCATCTTTTCTGTTTGTACCATTGATCTTTTTTGTCAGCTATGGTTTAACTCAATCCCGTGTAGAATATATGTTTCCGCTACTTGAGGCCGGTTACATGAATATTGTAAAAGGTGCCAAAGATGCTACGATTTCCATGTATGGATTTGAGATGATGCTCATCATTTTTCCTTATACACAAGGATCCAACAAACAAAGACTGATGACGATTAGTCTGGCCAATTTGTTCGTCACTTTGTTCTATACATTTGTTGTCGTCACCTGCGTGATGGTATTTAATACCGAGCAGCTACGATTAATACCTGAACCGGTGATTTACCTGATGAAATCCCTTAATTTTTATGTTTTCGATCGTGCAGACGTCTTGTTCTTACCGATATGGGCAATTACGCTTGTGTGCTCGATTGTCAGTTATTGTTATGCGCCTTCTATTGGACTTACAGTTTTATTTAAGAGGAGTAATCACAAGAACTTTGCACCCTATGTCATAATTGTAAGTTACATCATCGCGTTGTTTCCTATAACCCCTATCGCCATACATCAATTAGATAGAGCAGCTGAGTATTCAGCGTACCTTTTTATAGTCGGCATCCCTTTCGTAATGATGATTCTATCTCTCTTTGTCAAAAGGAAGGCCGGTGAATTGGCATGAAACTCATTTCCAATTTCTTGGTGATGCTTCTAGCCCTCGTCTCCCTGACCGGATGTTGGGATCGAGAATATTTGAAAGATATCAATCTTGCTTACAGTGTGGCCTTAGACCTCAAGGATGATGGAAAGATATTTCAAGCGGTCGAAATCATTATCCCTGCTGAAGCAGAACAGACCAGCACGACTAATGAAATTCACACAAGTGAAGGAATGACAACACGCGATGCAAGCAGTGAGATGCGAAAAAAAGATCGAGGTAACTTGAGTTTTATAAAAAATAGCATACAGCTTATAGGAAGTCCTTTAGCAAAGCAAGGTTTGAATTCTGTTCTAAATGTGATTTTCAGGGATCCCAATAACCCGACAGCAAATCTTCGGCTTGTCGTCACTGAAGGTGAAGCTACAAAAATCCTAAGTCAAAAAATGGTTGGAGGAATGAAAGTCGGCGAGTTCATTTCACAGAAAATTAAGAGTTTGGAACGGATGAGTCTATTCTATCCTACAGAAACCGTTGATACCGTGTTCCGATCCTTGAAGGATCCCGGACAGGACTTCGCACTGCCTTATATTGGACAAGAAGGTACAGAAGTAGTGGCTAAAGGTGTGGCTCTGTTTCATGAACACCATCTCACCGGATCACTAAACGCAGACCAATCCGTTATGTTAGTTCTGCTCAAGGGACGACAGGGAGAAAATGCACGCTTCACCAGAAAAATAGAAATAAGTTATCCGGATAACTTACACGGTACCATGACCTTCAATTTGGCGAAGAAAAAAATAAAACGTAAATTTAACGTGCATGTATCTAAGGACGGAGACATTATTGTGAATTTGAATTTGAAACTCCAAGCCATTGTCGAAGAGTTTACGGAGGACCAAGCGCTCACTGAAAAAAAGCTCGACAGTATTAATCAAAGGCTCTCTGAAATGCTGACGGAAGAGGCAAAAGATGTCATCCGAGAACTTCAAAAGGCGAACTGCGATATTTTCGGCGTAGGGAGAAAAGTGATTGCCTATCATAATAACGTATGGAAAACCAAAAACTGGAGTAAGGATTACCCAAAAGTGCAATTTCATACGAAAGTAGATGTTGAAATCGTAGATACAGGCGTGATTTTTTAGGGAGGTTTGGGCACTAATTTTCGTTGCTCAGTTATTGGTGCCCAAGCTATTCTACATATGTAATCCTCTCTTATAACGACCTTTATACATCGGAATCATTCTCTTCCATTAATGCAGCACAATGATCTATTAACAAACAGAAAGAGCGGTTATGTCCTATAAAAAATGAAGATACGTCATACCTGCCCCATGTAGGTTCGAACGTCACCAACACACGATGTTTCATTACATTCACAACGGTGGCAGCGAATTTATCCGAGGTGCTGCCAGCCATTAAAGTAATGTATGCATATAGTGAATGATCCACGGGCTCATCCAGGGGACTTACCCCAGCACAAGAAAATTCGGTTTGTACCCCTAGCCGATTAAGCCTGCTCAATGCGGGATGAATCTCCGAGTCAACGTAGACACCATTTAATAACCTAGTCTTCTTCTCCCCCTTACGAACTTTGGGAGAACTTGTCCAGCTTATTAATTCCCTTTTCCGGCGTCTCCAATGTTCGTCAGAATGAAAACTCAGCAGCACCTCATTAGAAATATCTACGTCTGCTTTATCTTGGTACATATGATGTTATCCTCCCGTCTAACCGGAACTTAGATGAACCGTTACTGTTACTCTCATGATATCACCTCCACCTCCATACATAAACTGCATAATCGTAGTAATCACGGGTGAAAAATATTCCATCAGGAGGCGGAATCATGAAAAAATCAGCATCTCTGGCGCTATTAAGCGCAGTCTTGTCGGTAGCATTGCTGCAGCCACAGCAAATCTTTGCAGCCGATTCTTTCAAGGAATCACTTCTTTAGATGATCAACAGAATTTCAATCCAAGGCAGGTCATGAAGCGTGACTAGGCTGCAGCCATGGTTATAAAAGCGGTAAAATTTGTGGAATCTCATAAAGAAGAAAGGACTGTTCACGATGACTGAACAGTCCTTTTTATGTCAGTCGGTTTGCGTGTTACATTCCAACTCTTGAACTACATGATGCTGAGCCCAACCATGTATGTGGATTGCCCGCCCAACACCAGCCAAGCTTCGGTTTCCCGGCACTAATCCATAAGGCGGTAACCCTGCGGTCTCCACAGCGAGAACCAAGCAGTGAGAATCCGCTATTTTTCATTAATATATCAGGGTTATGTGTTATAACAGCTATCCCCTCTTCCAGGGTAAGTGGAGAGCGGTTGTCGTTTACAATCGTCTTGAGTGCTTCGTTTGGTGTCACATTACGAGTTTCTGTACCTGTATCTATATCCATGGCCAGGTATGCTATTCCATTTGGTAGTTCTATCCCCTCAATAGGTTTAAATCTCTGAATATCATCAGCATCCATAACGCTAAATCCTTTTTGATTTTTTCGCTCTACGAGTTGCATCGCCTTCTCACCATCCACCCACTCGCTTTTGATGACGATCACATAAGGAATAAAACCTTCTCGATCTTCCTCATTCTTCTCAAACTCTATTGTTTTTGTTTTGAGAGGCTGAAGCTGACTTCTGAATTCAACCTCATTTAACCCTGCAATCGAAGGATAGCCTTTTTGAATTAAATTCTCCACTTGTCGGTCAAATTCGTTAGTGATCATTCGTTGTTCCCTCTCTTTCTCTGGACAAGCTTTGAAAAGCTCTTTTACCATCAGAGCAATTATGCTTTACTCTTTTATCGTACAACATTCACGCTAACTCTAAACTTTCTCAATCAAATCTGTTGTTTTATCTTAAGTAAATTTAAAAAACTTTATAAGTGTGCTTTAATCTTAATTAGCATGAATGTTGAGGTGACCCATGAATTTAAGACCGATAGATATCGCAACTAAACTTAATATAAGTACAAGTGCCCTAAGAAATTATGAAGCACAGGGAATTGTTCCCCCTACAAAGCGTTCAGCAAGCGGTTATCGGATCTATACAGTGGAGCATATCGCTTATTTTGAATGTATTCAAGCTATGGCCCCAGGTTTTGGGATGGACGTAACGAAAGACGTTCTACGCAAGATTCAATCTGAAGAAGTGGATACTGCACTCCGATTGGTTAACCAAGTTCAGGCCAACCTGTATCGTGATATAATTCTGGCTGAAGAAACGATTCACGTCTTGGCGTCTAATGAACTTAACTTCCTGAACTCAGGTAGAAGCAAAGAATGGATGACCATCGGGGAGGTCTCTGCTGCGACGAACATCCCAAGTTCAACAATCCGATACTGGGATAAGATCGGACTTATCACTTCTTCACGAGATTCACGAAATAGGTACCGAATATTTAATCAATCTCAAATTCGTAAAATCCTCCTGCTACGCACCTTGCGACCGGCTGTCTATTCATATGACTTAGTGGGGCTTAAACAAGCGATCGGGGCAATGGATCATAACGATCTGGAGCATGCGAAAAAAATCGCTCAAGACTCGCTGGCGTACCTGAACAACATTAACCAAGAACAACTTCGCGGCGGGTACTATTTATACCGTTTATGCCGATTGTTAGATTTAATTGATTAATACCATGTGTAGTCACACACTAGAAAAATAGTTTTTTGCCATCCGCGTTTTTCTTCACATGCCATTTATCAAAGAGTCGCCCCTCTTCGTCAATAGCCCTCACTTCCAAGTTATCGGAAGTTGCAACCACCTGAACAAAATGAGGTACCGCCAAGGATTGCGCTGTGTGCCACTCTCTCTTCGGCAGCAGCCATTCCGGCATGGATCCGGCACCACCCGCAACAATATAGACAATGCCATCGTCAAAATCAACCTTTCCTTCACGAAGAGGATGACTCCGTTCATAAACAATCGTATGTGAATTGAAGACGATATCCACTCCATATTGCTCCAATACAGGACAAAGCTGTCGCAAATCTTCCACCTGATATCCTCCAGATATATACGGCGGGTAATGAAAATAAACGACTTTCCACTTTGCAGTGGAGGATTGTAAATCGTTGATCAGAAATTCATATTGCTCGTTGCCTGGACCAATTTCTTCTAAGCTGTTCGGAAATGGTCCGGTTTAATAAAATCAGTACTATCCAGGCAAGTAAAGTGAACATCTCCGTAGTCAAATGAATAGTAGTTTTTAGGCGATTCAAATGCGAAGAAATCATAATACCAAGAACCATTATTTTCATGGTTACCGAGACAACTGTAGAACGGTGTACTTGTCAAAAATTTGCGGCCGGGGCCAAAAAATATGTATACCAGTCATCATAATTACTTCCGTCATTCACGATATCACCTATGAACAACGTAAAGTCAGGACGATATTTTTGCATTTGGCTGAAAATGTTTCTGTTTATCATTCCATCCGTCTGATCGAATCCGCTGTATCCACCTGTCTCACTTGTTACCGTAAATGAAAACGGCACGCCTTCAGATATGGTTGTCTTAAAAGGATGTGGTCCTGACTCTACATTGATTTGTCCGTTACCTGAATGTATTTGGTAAAAATAAACCGTCCCTGCTTCAAGGCCATTCACTGTGAGCTGGTGAATTTTTGAATGCCCCTCATTTGAGACGGTTGTGATCACTTGCTCCGGTTTTTTGTAATTACCTTGATATCCACTATGGATTCTCTCTGCTAATAGAACATCTACTCTGGAGGATGCCGGCTCAGATGTTTCCCACATGATCGTCATGGAGTCCACCGTAGGCCATTGCAAATAGGGTCCCTTAATAATTGTGAACACTGTTCCTCACTCACTTTCGCTTGGAGTTTTTCGCACCGCGCGTTGTGTTGCACGACGATGGCCAACCAATTAAAACGTTTACATATTTAACTTTGCTTTATGCGGGACTCCACAACCGCTGAACATGGCTCAGCTGATTATCTTGGAATTCCAATTTATAAATATCAGGTTTGCTTGTCCCCTTCCAAAATTCAAAGCCATAATTAGAATCGAAATAATTCAATATGATCGTCATTATATTTCCGTGGGTGCCAAGCGCGATTTTCTTGCCTTTATATTCCGAGAGCAGTCGCATAATGATCGGTATAGCCCGTTCCTGCGACTGCCTAGTTGTCTCCCCTTCAGGCATGCAATAATCTATATCGATAAAAGATTGTTCAATTCCTATTAACAGCTCCTCATCGGATACAGCTTCATTCAAAGTACCAATTGGTCTTTCAATAAGCTCGTTATACAAAATGATCTCTTTCTGTAGCAGTTCAGCAAGTGGAGCTAATGTTTCTCTTGCCCTGTTATACGAACTGGAGACGATCACATCAATTCCTTCGTCTCTTAACAGCTCTGCTACTCTTTTAGCATCGGATTTCCCTTGATCGTTCAAGCTCGCACCTCCCGAGCGCTCAAGTTCCAAAGAAAATGGAGCAATTCCATGACGAACAAAATACAGATATGTTTTCATTGTTCACCCATCCCCCAATTTTTTAAGTAATAATAACTTAATATACTTGTTAGTTGAAGAGATTGTAAAGTCTTAAAAGAGCTGTGCAAGTGTCGGAGATTACAACACTCACACAGCTCTATCTCAACCATAGCATTTCATTTAACTTGTCACTCTTTGACAGGATGATAGGTGAGAACAACGACCCCCGAACTAAAGTCTTCAACGTCCATTGTGGATCTTCCATGACACGGTCAAGAGAAACGAACTCCGATACTTTTCAAAAAACCTCGTATAGTTAAGATTCTACAACAGCAAGCTCATCGAGTGCCAATTTCGCCTGTCTCCGTGCATTTTCAACCGAATCGGACGTTGATAAAGCGACCGCCATTCTCCGACCTGCCTTTGTAACCGGCTTGCCAAATACACGAACCTGCGTGTTCGGGACCGATAATGCCTTCTCCACACCGGTAATACGATAGTGTTCGAGTTCAAGGCTTGCTTTCAATGGACGGCTGGCTCCCGGCGTCATAAGTACGATTTCAGGGATTGGATAACCGAGGATTGCCCGAACGTGTAGTGCAAATTCAGAAAGATTTTGCGTTACAAGTGTCACGAGTCCAGTATCATGCGGCCGCGGAGAAACTTCGCTGAAATAAACTTTATCCTCCGTTAAAAAGAGTTCAACACCAAACAGACCATATCCGCCTAGTTCGTCTGTTATGGCTCCAGCAATATGCTTTGCTTCTTTAATCTGATCCTCTGTCATATCATGCGGCTGCCAGGACTCAATGTAATCCCCGTTTTCCTGAATATGTCCGATTGGTGCGCAGAAGCTTGTTCCACTTATGGAACGAACCGTAAGCAGCGTGATTTCAGACTCAAAGCGGATGAACTCTTCAATAATAACCCGCCCGTTCTGAACCCGGCCACCTTCCATTGCTACGTTCCAGCACTGTTCAATGTCCTTCTCTTCACGGCAAACACTTTGTCCTTTTCCTGAAGAACTCATCAGAGGTTTGATAACGCAAGGATACCCCATCTCCTTTACCGCTTGAACAAACTGATCATACGTGTCAGCAAATTTATAACCGGCTGTTGGCAGGCCCAGTTTCTCTGATGCAAGACGTCTAATCCCTTCCCGATCCATCGTCAGCTTCGCAGCGCGGGCTGTTGGAATGACCCGATGGCCTTCTTCCTCCAGTTTTAAAAGCTCTGAAGTCGCTAATGCTTCAATCTCGGGTACAATAAGATCCGGGTTTTCCTGTTTGATAATTTCCCGCAACCGCTCACCATCCAGCATATCGATCACATAATGACGGTGGGCTACCTGCATGGCAGGTGCATGAGCGTAACGATCAACCGCTACCGTCTCAACTCCCAGACGCTGAGCTTCGATCAAAACTTCCTTACCTAGTTCTCCCGAACCGAGCAGCATTATTTTCTTAGTTTGCAACATTGGCATATCCCCCATTTTACCGCTCATAGCGGTAGTTTTATTCTTGCGAGATAAAGATGCAGTTCACTCCGAAGTCTATGCTCTCTTATCTCAAAAATAAAAGAGGCAAGGAGAAAGAAACTCCTTACCTCTGCCCAGGCGTACGGCCGCTGCCATTCATGTGCTCCCTCATGGTTACCCATGTTCCGCCAGTCACACATAAGCATTTCATTTGTCACGTAAATCATACTGAAATCTTCGCCTATTTGCAACATGAAGGGGTACTTTATTGGTGAGTTTGGATTTTGCCTATAATGGAATTTTTCCGCTGCAAGCCAACTAGTTTTTCCACCGGTTGGCCGTTTTTAATTAGAATCAGTGTCGGAAGACCCATCACGCCATACTTAGAAGCGAGCTCGGGCTCTTCATCTGCATTCACTTTACCGATGAGTATAGAATCTTGTAGTTCGACGGAAAGCTCTTCCACAATGGGAAGCTGCATTTTACAAGGTCCGCACCAAGGTGCCCAAAATTGAACCAGCGTTAAACCTTTGTCGATGAGTTCTGAAAAATTCTCTTTTGTCATTGTCTCAAGCATTCTGCTATCCCCTTTGTAAATAAAATTGTTTATAACTCGGTATTCAAAGCTTTTTCCAGAGCATGAAGCACTGCTGTTATTTCCTTTGCCAAATCATTGTCCGTGATGTCTCCCGCTGCATTCATTTTCAAACTTATTTGTGGAATACACATCGTTCCCCCAGAGACTATATGTGCATTCAACATATTCAGAGTCATTAAAAGTGACGCATGAGCATTTTCACCACCTGCTGGATGTGGTGAGGCACTCAACACACCAGTAGGTTTGTTATACAACTCTCCTGATGACACCGTCCAGTCGATTGCGTTCTTAAGAACGCCTGGTACTCCGCTTGCATATTCCGGTGTGCTAATTAACACGCCATCTACGGACATAAGTTGGTTCCGGAAAGCGATAACGGCTTCCGGTGCTTCCTCTCCGTCAATTTCGGGATTGAAATGCGGAAGATCACCTAATCTATCGAAAATCGTGAGGTTAATATGTTTAGGTGCCAACGCCGCAGCTGCTCGTAACAGATTTGTATTAGAAGAACGGTTACGGAGACTTCCGGATATACCTAAAATGTGAATCATTGGTTCATTCATCGTTGCATCCCACTTTCCAGGAATTGATTTTACTTGCTGGGTGTTCTTGAATAATCGAGCTTATGCGTTCCTCCAGGTTTGACTTTATGTTCTCGAGCTGTTTGATTTGACCATCAATTTCCTTCAGTTTCTGTTGATATACCGGGAGAACCTCTTTACAAAATGCTTCTTTGTTCTTCAACACGCAATTCAGAAAGCCGGCGATTTGTTCAGTAGTCAAACCTAATTTCAAGTAAAATTGAATAGTCTGCACTTGTTCAATCATGAATGAGGAATATTCACGATATCCGTTATCATGCCGTTTGGGGGCAAGCAAGCCCTGCTGCTCATAATAACGAAGGGAGCGAATGCTAACGCCGGTTCGATTGGCGAGTTCTCCAATTCTCAAGTGTCATGCCTCCAATTGTAATTGTATGGGTTTAATCTGATTATAAACGATGACACTAATGTCAGGGTCAATATGAATTTGATAAAAGAAAAAAGCTCAGAGTTAATTATCTGAGCTTTTTTCTTTTAAAAGGTGTTTTCAATTAATGCAATCATTAAACTGTCTATAAATCTTTTTTTAGATAGTAATGCTTAAAATCTCTTCCGACATTATCAAGGGTACCAAACTCTTGAAACCCGTGTTTTTTATAAAAATCTAATGCTTGAAAACTTAAAGTATCTACTTTTATGAAGTCACAACTCGTCTCCAAAGCTATTTGTTCTATTTCTAATAATAGTTTAGTTCCATAACCCGATTTACGCATGTCTTCATCAATTATAAAAGTATGAATCTCTAACCAATTCCAGCAAATTTCACCTAATATTCCACCGCGAACCTTGCCGCTTTCATCCTTCAGAAATAAATTAATTTCTTGGTATCTTCCACCTAAATCCACCGGGAAATTCTTCAAATTAAACTTAAAAAGCTGATTATTAACATGATACTTATCATTTTTATTTAGTTCTTTAGTAATATGTAAATTCATTATGTAGGTGTTTCTCCTCTTCTTCCAACAGTATAAAAAATACCTCCTCATTATGAATTTTTCAATTCATTCATGAGGAGATATTTATCATAATTTTAATTCATCAGATTTACTCTTCAGAATCCACGTTATGATACACTTGCTGAACATCTTCCAGATCTTCCAGTGCATCAATCAACTTATCGAATTGTGCTACGGCATCTGCAGGAAGTTCAACATAGTTTTGCGCAAGCATCGTTAACTCAGCAACGGTAAAATCAGAAATACCAGCGTTTCTGAACGCTTCTTGCACCTCATGGAACTGATCCGGTTCCGAATATACAATGACAGACTCATCTTCTTCCATGATATCGCGAACCTCTACATCAGCTTCCATCAACAGCTCAAATACTTCATCCAAGCTCTTGCCTGTAACACCAATAACAGCGGTCGCATCAAACATATACGCGACAGATCCACTCACACCCATGTTTCCGCCGTTTTTATTAAATGCGGAACGAACATCAGAAGCTGTACGGTTGACGTTATTCGTCAATGTATCTACGATGACCATGGCTCCGTTCGGTCCAAAACCTTCGTACCGAAGCTCTGTATACGTTTCTTCCGCACTGCCTTTAGCTTTATCCAAGGCGCGGTCAATAATAGCTTTAGGTACGTTATATGTTTTTGCTCTCTCAAGTACAACTTTTAAGGCGCGGTTAGATTCTGGATCTGGCTCACCTTTTTTTGCTGCTACATAGATTTCAACCCCGAACTTTGCATAAATACGACTTGTATTTGCATCCTTTGAGGCTTTCTTCTCTTTGATATTATTCCATTTACGACCCATGCTGTTCCCGCTTTCTTTATGAATTTTACAACCCTATTATAGCATTATAACCTATGATGAAAAAACTCCCCTACATAAAGAAGTTATGTTATTGAACATTTCTCCAAACAGTCCGATATTTCTTCTGATATTTCGGGTCTTCTTCCATTTCTATAAGCTCTAAAGCCTGTTCCTTTATAGAAGCACCTTTCAGCTCATCATAAAGACTTCTTAAGCCTTGAAGAATGTCATAGCGTATTAATATGTAGTTTTTCTCATTGGTGCAATCTCTAAATCGGCTGACCATGGCATGAACAACCATTTAGAGATCCGAAAGGAGGATGATTCACTTGAAAGTCGGAGCTGCGCGTAAGGCTGCTATTGAATGGGTTGATCAATACTCTTCTCAAGATAAAGGCTTCCACGGGGCTTATTTCAGCGGTTCAACTGTAGGTCAACCAGAAGACGAGGAATTGTCCGCATCATCAGATATTGATGTTGTGATTGTAACTGAAGCGGACGCTCCCCCCATTAAACTCGGGAAGTTTGATTATAAGGGAACACTCGTGGAGGTCACTTATTTATCTTGGAAGCAACTAGAGTCTCCCGAAGAAGTTCTAACTTCCTATCATCTGGCTGGTAGCTTCCGTATGGATAGTATTATCTCCGATCCAACAGGACATCTGCGTAAACTTCAGATACAAGTATCGCAGCACTTCGCGGAGTGGGCTTGGGTGCACCGCAGGTGTGGGAACGCACGGGAAAGAATCGAAATCGGGCTGAGAAAGTCATTCATTACTTACCCAGACTCTGGGATATAGCTGAACAGATCATGTCCGTTAACCCTCACATCGTGAATAAGAAATTCTAGCTAACCCGGGGAAAAGCTTTTTATGATTTTAGCTTCTCAAAATGCTTGCTCGTGAATATTTTCGTTTTTCCGAAACAGAGGAGCTAATACCAACGAACCCAAAATAAATAAACCTGCACTTATGCTAAATACGATAAACAGTGAAAATTGTCCCTTCAGATAACCAGAGAATGACATACCTAGAACCATCATCCCCATGAATACCGGCGTTATGGCTCCTCCTACCCTGCCGATATATGAGGCTTCTGTATTCTTCATTATAAGTGTTTGGATGCCCACTTGAATACATGGATAAAAAAATCCGCTAATCACCTCAAGGACTATGGTCCAAATAACTACATTAGAAAATCCGATACCAACAGTAACGAAAGCACTAACAACCAAGCCGATCGAAAGTAAAATGTGAGGCTTCACTTTTGAAGCCAATCCGATAATAGCGACGCCTCCTACGAGCATGGCAGCACCATTCGCCATAAGCAGCCACTGCAGAAACGTTTTGTCTTGCCCAAGCTTTTCAATCGTAATAAACAGCATCAGGGGCTGGATCAGACCAACCGCCAGTCCGCTGGCCGCAAATGTTGCGCTTAACGTTCTTAACTGAACGTTATTCCATACATACTTCAATCCATCTTTCATTTCTCCGACAAAATTGTTGTTGGTATCGGCTAACGTATCTTTTTTATCCCGAGGAAGTCTGGTTAATACGAGTGCCGATCCGAGAAACATAAGTGCAGTTAAAGCAAGAGAAATCTCAATGCCGTATTGCAGAAAAATAAATGAGCCTATTACGGGACCGAGAACCATAAAAACGGCCACTAAGGACTGAGACAGTGCCATGACACTTTGAACCTGCTCACTAGGCACATGTTCCTTGTAAAATTTCATCGCAGAGGGCTGCGAAAATTGAGACAAACTGGCGGATACGAGCGTACCCAGCAGCAGTGCGTACCATCCTCCATATACAAGAGCGAGCAGAACGATCAACACAGATATGGCGGATAGCATATCGCACCATACCATGGTCCGTTTGGGTCTCCATCGATCAGCAAACGTTCCACCTATAATGGCAAAAACAAAGATCGGTGCGTACTCAACAACTGAAATAAGTGAAACATACAAAGGATCATTATTCGTTAAATTTGTTACATATAGCAGTATTGCAAAGTTTCGTATCCATATTCCAAGCTGAAGAAACACCCTGGATAGGATGATCGTTCTTACATAACGATTCTTTAACACAACTTATCATTCCTTTGATTTAAGAATAAATGAATTAATCTCAACATCAACCTACAGACTCCAATAACATTATGTTAAAACCATGTGTCGACTCCACAGCTTCAATATGTAGACAGTATATTCATTTGTTTATAAAATTACAATAGTTCATTTATTTTTATTATAGACTTTTTCGTTTTTTGTCTGAAGATAAACAAACATATAGAATTTATGTTTGTTTATTTCCTCGATCTGCATTCAATCACTATTATGGTCTAGAGTTGATCTTACTACTTTCCAGCGGTATGATTAACTCACAGTTTAGAGTGAGAGGCATGTGTGAATACATGATTAAGAACGAAAAGATTAAAGCCGCAGAAGTTGAACTGACAGGCATCCATGGAGAAAATTTAGGAGTTGTTCCAACTACAGAGGCGCTTGAGATGGCCCGGAAGTTAAAGGTGGACCTTGTCTGCACTTCCCTATTCAGCAGTCCTCCGCCTTGCCGTCTGATAACATCAGGAACGGTTAAGGAAGAACGCCAACAAGCTCGCAAGAAAGAGCAGCCCGCTAAACTCAAAGAAATACGATTAACTCCAAATATTGAAGAACATGATTATGATACGAAGAGAACTCAAGCGGATAAACTTCTCCGTGCCGGAAATTCTGTAGCACTCGTTGTCCGAGTGCAAGGTAAAGAAGGGGCCAAAGCTAAGGTTCTTTTAGAGGAACTGATTCAAGATCTGAAAGAAGTGGGTGTTCAAAAAACCGGCATTCAATTGAGCGGTAAACAAGCGATGATCCAGCTCGATCCGCGATAAGGATCACGGGATGGATAACTCATGCATACAAATGTATAAAGGGGCTCTCCAACTGCTACTTTGGATCAGCCCCTCTTTTTAATAAAAGTCCTCCCCCAAGGAAATCGATTCGCCCGCCCTCCAACTTCCAACACTATCTATTTTGGTGTCAAGTATAATAAAGTGCTCCGTTGGCTTAACTTCATTAGTCCGTTTATAATATATTATTAAGCTCAAGAGATCGGAAATGGATTGAGCCAAGAATCAACAACAAACCAAGGAGCTAAAAGAAATGAATATTAACACAAGCAATCCTCAAGCGATTGACGTCATTCACGTATTGATCAGAGCGACGCATTCTGTCCAAAGAGAATTTATGTCGCAATTATCCGCTCTCAACACACCGTTTCACATATCGGGTCCGCGTTTACAAGTACTTTCTATCGTTTCAGAAGCAGGAAAGATTCGTATGAACGAATTAGCTGCTAAGTTGGGCGTTAAGGCACGCACGGTTACTGATTTTGTTGATGGTCTGGAAAAAGAAAATCTTCTGGTTCGCACCCCCGACCCAACAGATCGACGGGCAACCCTTATCCAGCTAACAGAGCTGGCAGAAAGCAATATTAGTGGAATCCTTGACATACAAACAAATATCGCAAATAAATTAATCAAAAAACTCACTTCTACGCAGCGTAAAGAGCTTCTTGATATACTATTTCTGCTTATAGAGGATAAGGAAATAACGACGATATGTGACGGCACCATAAATGAGTAACCCGATGGATTGGCAGTAAGGTTCCAATTCACATTACCAAGGAAAATATGATCCGTGTATCATATTTTTGAAGGAGATCAATCATTTGCATTTACTGTATAAGGATCATGTTAACGATCAAGAAATCACTGTACTGGACACTCCAAAATTGTATGGTGAGAATGGGAATTTTCGAGTATTACAGTTTTCTAATGAGGCGATACAGGGCGCTCTGGATCTTAATCATCCGGAACGTATCTTGTTTGAATATCCCCGAGCCATGATCCATCTCATGGAGTTGAATGACCCGTCTTTCGAAGACTTGTTTGTAATCGGGCATGGAATTGGGACTATCCCGCGTTATTGTGCGGATAAACGATGTAAAGTAGCAGAACTTGATGCTAGAATCGTGGAGTTAAGCAGAAAGTACTTCGGGTACAACGGAGATAATGTCATTGTTGCCGATGGACGTCAAATTCTCGAGGGTGAAGATCCGGAAGCCTATGACTTCATTATTTTAGACGCGTTTACCGATAAAGGAACACCGCGGCATTTAACATCGTGGGAATTTTTTAAGATGACATCAGAGAAGTTGGATTCCCATGGGGCAATCATTCTAAACCTCATGGGAAGAAGTGAACATGATCATCACGTAAACGCGATACACACTACTCTTCGCGAATGCTATCCTTATGTTAAATCTTTTGCTCTCCCCGCTGAAGGTGCTTCAGATATCCAAAACATTCTAATAGTCGGAGGGAAGACCTCCATCCAGTTTCAAGCCCGGCATATGTCCGGTTTCTCTGAGATTGAACTTGGTGAGGGATATATCATTAGAGACGCTCACTCCCTTACATAATCAACCTATTCGTGTTATAGATGAAATGAGAGAGATTTCGTATTAAATAAAGAATAGAGGTTTTAATATGAGTGATTATCAGTTCATAATTGACTATAAGAACAATGAAACATATAAGGAAAGCTTTACCGAATTAGCTAAAATGATCTTTGAGATTGATTTTAAAAAGTGGTACGAAAAAGGGTGTTGGAACGACAACTATATTTGTTATTCATACGTTGATCGAGATAAAGTGATCGCAAATGCCTCCATAACTAAAATGACGGTTGTATCTAATGGTAAAGAATATAAAGCTATACAAGTTGGCACGGTAATGACGCATCCTGATTACCGTAATCAAGGTTTATCTGGGAAACTGATGAACCACATCATTGAAAAATACGAAAAAGAATACGACTTTATCTACTTATTTGCAAATGAATCCGTTCTAGATTTTTATCCTAAATTTGGATTTGTAAAAGTACAAGAAAGTAGTTTTTCACTCAATGTTTCAGATTTGAAAAAACGACCAGATAAAACACATACTTTACGCAAGTTAGATACGAATAATACAAATGATTTCCAAATGATGGAGGAATTCTCTGTTGAAAGAATACCTGTATCTTCAATATTTGGGGTGAAAAATAATGAATCTCTATTAATGTTTTACTTTATCCTGGCATTTAATGACGCGATTTATTATATTGAAGAGGATGATGTCATTGTTATGTTTGAACAAGAGGATCATCATCTTCATATTTTTGATATAATCAGCAAAAAAAGAGTTGAATTAGATTCAATATTAAATCACATTGTTTCTGCTGATACGGAAATCATTCATTTCCATTTCACACCTGATTATGACATTAAGAACATCCATACAGAATTCATAACAGAGAGTGATGATACATTGTTCGTCCGTCCGTTATTAGAAGATGAAACAAAGCCATTTTTATTTCCATTAACTTCACATTCATAAAATTTAACAGAGCTTTATTAAAAATAAATGATGCAAAAATTGTCTTTAATCGAACATAAAAACACGCGCAGATCGGAGTCTGTGCGTGTTTTTTGAATTGAGCAGATTACATATATGAGGAACCTTTTCGCATAATTTTATAATTATTTGAAACGATAGGTCCAGAAAGCTTCATTGCCAAAACGCTTGTTAATCTCTTCAGGGCTCGGATGTTTACTGCCCAGTAAGTCTGCAACCTGGAACTGGGAACGATGTGCTTTGATGGAGCTCATCTTGTGCTCAATAAAGTCAGTCACATCATTAACCACATCCGCCTTCCCAATATGCTGTTCACAGTTCTTAGCGAAGGCTATACAGTGTACGACAGGACGCTGTTCTTCAGGAAGTTTTTGAACAGTTCGGATAACAGCAGCCCCCGTTGCATCATGGTCGGGGTGAACGCTGTATCCTGGATAAAAAGTAATAATCAGTGCAGGATTCAATTCATTGATGAGCGATTCAATCGTTCCATCCAGTACCTCATGTGGTTCGAATTCAATCGTTTTATCATGAAATCCAAGCATTCTTAAATCCTGGATTCCGATAGCCCGGCAGGATTCTTCCAGCTCCAACTTACGAACTGAGGGAAGAGTGATCCGACTTGCAAATGGCGGGATACCCATATTTCGCCCCATCTCTCCCAAAGTCAAGCATGCATAGGTTACTTGCGCTCCTTGTTGCACAAGCTTTGCAAGAGTTCCAGATGCACCAAATGACTCATCATCCGGATGCGGCAGCACGACCAGAACGTTATTACTCATGTTGTTTCTCATCTCCTGTTCCATTAGAAGGGTTCCCGGCTTAATTGTAAAGCTACGACCAACTTGCCTTGGCTGTCATGGCCTGCCATGATCAGCCGTTCAGTCTCACTCTTTTCAAAATGGGTAAGCCCTTCCGCGTAAACCCAACCCTGCTCCATTTTTAATCCGACACGATAAGGTCCGTTTCCAGAAATCGAACCATGTGAAAACCGGATCTTTGCATTCGTAATAAAGTTGGCGGCAGGATGTTTAGAACTATCATAATGGGCAGCGTACGCTCCCGTTGTTAGCTCAAGATGTATGTAAAGATCTTGATCCGTTAGCTTATCAATCATGTGTTGTACTTCTGATAGATGTATGAGCTCCATTATTCCCCTCCGAATGTAGTTACGTGGATTACATATTAGTTTTACTAATATGATTATTCTAACATAATTATTTATAAAGAAAAAACGAAACTTCATATTTCTATGTTGGTTACTTTAAAAAAGAAAGAGCAATCCCACTGAGATAATTATAAATAACTCCCAACTTGGTATGCTGCCAAGATGGGAGTTATTGTATCGATCCACAAAGCCGATAACAGTTCTTCCTTGTTGAATTTCTTCATCATAACATACATACCGAATTATCCCTTGGGTTTAACAAACAAAGCTGCCAAAAATGAAAAGATAATGGCTGAGGAAATGCCCGCGCTAGTGACTTTGAATATGCCTGTAACAATGCCAATCCAGCCATCTTTTTTGATTTCCTCCAAGGCACCGTGCACAAGAGCATTGCCAAAGCTGGTAATCGGAACAGAAGCGCCGGCGCCGGCAAATTTGATAAATGGATCGTATAAACCCAAACCGTCCCCGATTGCCCCAAGAACAACAAGTAATGTCATGGTATGAGCAGGAGTTAGCTTGAACACATCGAAGCATATTTGACCGAATACGCAAATAGCACCACCAATCACGAACGCCCACAGAAAAATCATATTTTCCCCACCTCCCTTTCGATCGAAACCGCATGTGCAATACACGGAATACTTTCTCCCTGCTGGTAGGATATCGGTGACAGCAGCGCTCCAGTTGCTACAACCAGAATCCGGTTTAATTCATGGTTTTGCAATCGTTTCAGCAGGTGACCATACGTAACGACCGCCGAGCATCCGCAGCCACTAGCTCCAGCCTGTACCTTCTGTTTTTCGTAATCGTAAATCATCATTCCGCAATCTTTATATTCCGTTTGTTGCATTGGCACTTTATGTTTCTCAAATAAATCGCATGCGATTTCATATCCCACTTTGGACAGATCGCCTGTCACGATTAGATCGTAATGCCCAGGCTCGATCCGAAAATCACGGAAATGGGCTTGGATCGTGTCTACTGCCGCAGGAGCCATCGCTGCTCCCATATTAAAAGGATCCGTAATGCCCATGTCGATAACCCGACCAATCGTTGCGGAAGTAACGTAAGGTCCTTTACCTGTCTGCGAAACAACACTCGCTCCAGCTCCGGTTACCGTAAACTGTGCAGTTGGAGGCTTTTGAGAGCCGTATTCAGTTGGATAACGAAATTGTTTTTCCGCCGTCGAGTTATGGCTGCATGCACTGGACAACGCATATTTGGCCGAACGCGAATTAACAAGATTAGCGGCTACCGCTAAACTTTCCATCGAGGTTGAGCATGCCCCAAATATGCCAATATGAGGTATCGCAAGCGTTCTTGCAGCAAAGCTGGTACTGATAATCTGATTCATCAAATCGCCGCCGAGAAAAAAATTGATTTGCTCTTTCGTTAATCCCGCATTCTCGATGGCGAGCTTGGCCGCTTCTTCCAACAAGGTTCGTTCTGCTTTTTCCCAGCTATCCTGTCCCAACGACAAATCTCCATGAATGATGTCAAAATCTTCGGCTAACGGCCCTTGTCCTTCGAACGGACCGACAACGGTTGCGGTGCCAAGAATGGATGGATGGTTTTCAAAAATCCAGCTCTGATGACCTTTCAGCATATTCAAGATCCTCCCACAGCGCCAGGATTAAAAATCAAATGCAGAATTCCGATAAAGAAAGCTGCAACCACACCGAATACAATGACTGGACCGGAAAGCTTAAACATTTTTCCTCCGACGCCCAGAACAAATCCTTCGCTTCGATGCTCAAGCGCTGCGGAAGCCATTGTATTAGCGAATCCCGTAACTGGTACAGCAGAACCAGCTCCTGCCCATTGCGCAATTTTATCGTATACGCCAAAACAAGTAAGAATAACGGAGATCAGAATTATTACAGCAACAGTTGGGTTGCTGGCCTCTTTCTCGCTAAAACCCGCCCAATGAACGAACATTTCCTGAATAGCTTGTCCAATTAAACAGATTGTGCCGCCGGAAATAAAAGCCCGTATACAGTTTTGAAAAATCGGCCTGGCTGGCTCTCTTTTTTTAGCAAGTTCTTGATATTCCTGTTGTGTTGGAGTCAGCTCTTTATTTTTATCATTTGACATAAATTTTGAATACCTCCCTTTTGAAAATTTAACGATGTAAGCATGGTTTTACTTCCGTAATGACAGACTGCAATTGTTTTGAGCACTGCTCGTACATTTCTTTAGCCTCTTTGTTTTGTGTCGTCAAGCCAAACAGCTCCAGATCCGCTTCGCATTTTTTCAAAGTAGCATATAATGTCGCCTTGATTTGAGGCTCTGGTACTTTAATCTGATCGTCGAACAAGTCGACATAAAATTGCCCATAAGGATCCACTTGACCAATAAACACATTCTCAACAGCAACGCCTGTTTTTTCAAGTTCGGTATTTAACCATGCCCGGCTTAATCCGATGGTTGCCAGAGGTTCATCCATGATCTTGCCATCCATAATCACAGTTTGCGACTCTGGTTCAGGTCCGACTTTAATGCCAAGATGATTTGGCGTCAAAGGCTGATTATCTTTGGTGAGCAGCACATTGATATCGCCATTTGGCTCCATTACCGCAAATTCGACATCCGCCACTTTAAAGACGTCTTTGCTTCTTAGTTGCTCTAATAACTCATCGGTAGCGAGACGTTCTTTCTTCAAATTATCTTCCAATATTTTGCCATCTTTAATAAGCACCGTAGCTTTGCTGTCAATAAAATCTCTGGCCTTTTTGCTCTTCATTTGCAAAAATTCAATACCAATTGATACCGCGACCCATACCCCTAAGGAGATTATTCCCAGATACCAATCTGTTTCCAAATCTGTCGAAATGTACGCTGTCAAGCTACCGATTGTAATTCCTGTAATGTACTCGAAGAACGAAAGCTGGGAAATTTGCCTTTTGCCCAACAATTTCGTCATGAAAAAAAGGACAGCTATAGCCAATAAAGTACGAACGGAAATTTCTAGCCAGTTCGGCACAGTTTGATCCCCTCCAATCAACACATTTTTGGACTAATCAAATTATTTGTCAAAAAGGCTGACACCAAACTTATAACTCTTTTCCGTAAAAGGAATCCTTTTGATGTCATACCAATTCAATGATTGACCTTCAATTTAAGCTAATAAAGCTAAATTTTTGTTTTACACCAATTTTTCCCTTGAATGATTAAAGTCTAACTGAGTTATATTATTTTCGTTACTACGCTAACTCCTGGAAAGGAGGTGATATCGATGACAGTTGCTTCCCAGGTTAAAACCACCCTCGCTTCTTTGAAGAGTGCGCAAGCGAGCCTTGAACAATTTGCTTTGGAAACTCAAAATCAAGAGGCTAAAACACTTTTTACAAATGCAGCACAGCAAACCGACCAAATTGTTCAACAAGTGCAAGGCCGTGTTCAACAACTAGAAAACGAAGAGCCTCAATACAAAGGCTTTTAATGCATCCCATAATATGTTTCAAGCCGATTTCCCATTCATATTGATTGGGCGAATCGGCTGTTACTTTATCTTTTTTTATCCTCTGAATAGGTAAAAGAGTAATCCATCATTTGGTTTCTTAATCGAAATCAAAAAAACACGTGCATGTACGCACGTGTTTTTGATCAGGTTTGTAATTATTAACTCATCGTTTTAAAACTCAATTGCCAGGAAACGCCAGAACTTCGGATTGACTAAACAAAGATAATGTAATAATTCATAGCTTCTTCGGCCTGTCCATCAAAAATTAAGAAGGTGGTGATTTTTTGCATTATTTTCATTTTCTCAGTTAATCTACTACTACGCTTCTTCCCATTTCTGTTTGAAAAATCTGACGTAAATACGAGTGACCACGATTTTGATTACCATGTACACCGGTATGATCACGATGATCCCGAAAATTCCAAATAATTCACCGCCGGCAAATACCAAAATGATGGTCGTTAACGGATGTATGTCCAGCTGTTTACCGAATATATATGGTGCCACGAGGTTGTCCTGGATTTGCTGTGCAACCAGAATAATTACAAGGGACCATATCGCTACGGAAGGTGATTGCACGAATCCTATAATAACAATCGGTACAGATGATAGTATAGCTCCAACAAAAGGAATAAAATTCATGATCACCGCAATAACGGTCAACAGTAATGCATAAGGCAAACCGATGATGATAAATCCAATATACATCAGTACACCAAGCGCCACATTAACTAAAACTCTACCCATAATAAAGCTGCTTAGCACCTTGTCAATGTCGTTCATCATCTCGGTTCCTTCGTCACGAAAACGATTCGGCATAAAGCTAACAATTTTCTGGCCAAACTTCCCCCCCTCTTTTAGCATATAGAATAGGAAGATTGGAAAGGTGAACAAAATAATTGCGAAATTCGAGACAAAAGAAAACAATCCCGTCATGTAATTTGTCAGAAATGAAAAACCTTTATTCAAATAATCTGTAACTTGATCAAGTCTGTTGGTATCTTCCGGGAATAGATTAGAAAGAAACGTGTTTTCCTTCAACTTCTCCAGCTCATTGGCTAGTGCTATGAACAGACTTGGTGCGTTTTCCTTTAAAGCAATGATCTGTTTGCTAAGTGAAGGCCATACTCCCCAAATAAAAGCGACGAGCAAAATCGCGATCACAACATAAATAAGCAAAATAGCCAATGAACGTTTCAGCTTACGCTTCTCCAAGAAATCAACCACTGGACGGAGCAAGTAATAAAAGAACCCTGCCAGCAAGACTGGAACAACGATAAGCAGACTGAATAATGCAATGATGGGTTTAAAAACGAAACTTACAAGCGACCCCAAATATATAATGACCAAAACCAATATGATACCAATACATAGTTTATAAAACTTGTTCATCCTAATCAGCACAGCAGCCCCCAAACTATAATTTTCGTTAATCTGTATGTATGAAAGTATTATAGCAGAACATGGCTTTCAACCAAAATGCAGTCTAAGCTTTTTCTTCAACCCGTACCTTTTACAATTCGATTCATTATTCTTCTCTCCTACTCCTTCTGGACTGCCAAAATGAGCATAGAACTCTCTTTTTCTAGTTAGAATCCAGCAACTGTTTATTCAAGAGGTTGGTTTCCTCCTCGATCCGACTGACATCAATGCGCTCAAACAGCAATTCTAGATCGGTTATACTCTGCTGAACGGGTACATTTATCATCTTCCAGGACGGCTGCGCTAAATTCAGGAACCTTCTTACCTTCTCACATGAAAAGGGGATGAATGGATGAAGCAGCTGCGACAAATTGGCAATGATCTGCACACAAGTAAATAACGTTTGTTCGCATGCCTCCCGTTGGTCTTTTATTTGAATCCACGGCTTTTGTTCATCAAAATATTTATTGGCCTTGCGAACACCAGCAAAGATATACTCCAGTGCTTCTTTAAGCTTTCCGTCTTCAATAAGTGCCCCGGATTTCAAATACAGTTCCTCTATCGTAATTCGCCATTCTTCCGACAATTCCCCTTCCGGAACTTCTCCGTCGAAAGATTTTACAATAAAAGCCAAGGTTCGGTTCACCAGATTACCGTAAGCTCCGAGCAGCTCACCATTGTGACTGTGAATGAACTCCCTCCATGAGAAGTCGGTATCCCGCTTTTCAGGTCCGTTTGCAATGAGAAAATAACGAATCGTATCCGGATCATACCGGCTCAGTAAATCAGGAACCCATACCGCCCAATTCCGACTGGTAGAGAATTTCTTTCCCTCGAGAGTCATGTATTCACAGGAAATGATATGATCCGGCAGATGATGTCCACCAGTCCCCAATAATATTGCAGGCCAAATCAACGTATGAAAAGGTACGTTATCCTTGCCATGTACATAATACGATACAATGCTGTCTTCCCCTTCAAGCCAGAACTGCTCCCAGTTACCTCCCGTTTCTTCAGCCCACTGTTTGCTTGCAGACAAGTACCCACTGACGGCTTCAATCCATACATAGATTTTCTTGTCCTCGAATCCACTGACAGGAACATCGACTCCCCAAGACAAGTCCCTTGTCGCTGCACGGTCTTGAAGCCCCTCCTCCAAATATCTTTTGGTCAATTGCTTTGCGTTCTCTCTCCATCCTTGTGCATGAACCGCATACTCCTCCAATTCAGACTGTAATCGGGTTAAAGCAATATAGTAATGTTCGGTTGGCCGCTCTACCGGAGTTGATCCACATAATTTGCACGTTCTCTCACTCAAATCGGAAGGGTCCAGCAAGGTGGAGCAATAATCGCACTGATCTCCTCGCGCCCGTTGTCCGCACACAGGACAAGTTCCTTCTACATAACGGTCCGGCAAAAACCTCCCATCGGTCTCGCAGTAGGATTGCTGTATTGTTTTTCTATACAAATATTCGTTGTCGAGCAGCTTTAAGAACAGTTCCTTAACTACCTGATGGTGGTTGGCGGTGTCGGTACGTGTGTACAAATCATACGAAAACCCCAGTTTATTGAAACATTCCAGAAATTCATCATGGTACCTGCTTGCATAATCCGACGGTGATATGCCTTCTTTATCAGCCTGAACCGCAACAGGTGTACCGTGACAATCACTGCCCGAAACATATAGTACTTTCTCACCTTTTACGCGAAAATAACGTGCCAGTACATCACCAGGTAATAAACTTGAAAGCCTGCCGAGGTGCAACGATCCGTTAGCATACGGCCATGCACCGCCAATATAAATATTTGCCATCTTTGATTCCTCCTTAATTTTTAGACAACAAAAAAAGCCCTCATCCCAAAGGGACGAGAGCTCTGCTCACGTGGTACCACCCAATTTTATAAATGCCTCGCGGCATTCACCTCTTCAGGTACGGCGCGTAATTACGCGAGTATACCCTAGCATGTTAACGGATGCGGGTTCCGGCGCAGCCTACATCCCAATCGGGGTTCGATGCGCAGCTCAGAGACCATATTCCCACGGATCTTCTTTACTCCTTTTCAGCTACCGGAGCTCTCTGTTCAAAGATATCACCATAGTACTCTTTCTCTTCATTGCTTTTTCATAAAATATTCAAGTTAATGGTTATCATAAGGATAACATTGAACGATGTCAACCTTATTTTAGACGAATTCCCGCCCATTTATCACTTTTCGTTATTTTGTCAATGAAGATGTCTTGATAAACAGCTTTAGGCTTCTATGACCGATATTCTAGTGTATATTTCGTTAATCTGATCAGCAGATAGCTGCTTATCTTGAAGCTCCAAAATCATACTGTAGTTTCTCGAATTTAACACCAATCCTGTACGGACCACACCTGTGTTACCCAGTCCAGATAAAAATCAGGCTCGTGCGAGACAAGCACAATGGTACCGGTATATTTGGATAAAGCGTCTTTCAATGATTCTTTACCATTGACGTCAAGATGGTTGGTCGGTTCATCAAGCACAAGTACATTGCCCGGTGTGATCATCAGCTTGCTCAAACGCACCTTCGCCTGTTCACCACCACTTAGCATCGATATCGAACGCCTTATATGCTTATCGGTCAATCCGGCACTCGCCAGCGTCTGCCTGATTTCTTTTTGCGTGAGATCAGGTCGGTAGCTCCATAAATGTTCAAGTGGCGTCTCTTGATAAGCTTCGTGTTCCTGCGCATAATAAGCAGGATGAACACCATCGCCCATCTGTAAAGAACCGCTGAGTGGAGCAATATTACCAAGCAATGTTTTTAGCATGGTTGATTTACCGATTCCGTTATGACCGGTTATTGCGATCTTCTCCCCCCGCTTAATCATAAGATCTTTTGGACTAAACAGTGGGTGGGTATAACCAACCTGAAGATGCTTCGTCTCAATAATCTTGTTAACAGGTTCTTTGTTCACTGTAAACTTAAAGCGGGGTTTAGGTGCTGTTTTCTGGATCTCGATGCGCTGAATTTTGTCCAGCATTTTTTCTCTGCTCTTCGCCTGTTTAGCATTACGGTTTCGGTTCTTCTGAACATAACTTTCAAGCCTTCCAATTTCCTTCTGCTGCCGTACATAAGCTTCTTGCAATTGGTTACGGCTCAGCTCATATCGGTTTTGAAAAGCGATATAGTTTCCAGGATATCGCTTGATCGTCTGATGCTCCAAATGGAAAATCGTACTCGTTACTTCATTCATGAATTTCTCATCATGAGACACAACGAGATAAGCTGACTCATAACGTTTCAGATATGCAGTTAACCACTCTATATGCACATCATCCAAGTAGTTTGTCGGTTCATCAAGCAGCAACACATCCGGTTGATCCAGCAAAAGCTTTCCTAGCAGCAACTTGGTGCGCTGGCCTCCGCTCAGTTCACTGACATCACGGTCTATCCCGAGATCCAGTATGCCTAATCCAGCTGCAACCTCTTGAATTTGTAAATCCAAATAATAGAAGCCACTATGCTCTAGGCTGCTCTGAATCTTCCCATACTGCGTTAATAGTGATTCCATATCCCCTGAAGCAGAAGACATTTGCTCTGCCAATTGAAGCATTTTCCGCTCCTGATCGTACAGATGACGGAATACATCCTGTAATGCTTCCAACACCGTTGTTCCGGCTTTCAAATCTAGATGCTGCTGGAGGAAACCAACCTTCACTCCCGGTAGCCAGGTAACCGAACCGGAATCCGGAATGATCTCTTCTGTCAGCATGCGAAGCAGCGTTGATTTGCCAGCCCCGTTGCTTCCGACCAATCCTGCGTGTTCGCCTTGCAGCAGACGGAAATCCAGTCCGTTAAAAAGTTGTTTATCTCCATACGTATGCTTAAGCTGTTCTACGTTTACAATACTCATCCTTACTCTCTCCTTAGGTTTCAATTCTGAAGCCAACCGGAAGAGCAATAGGAAAGAACGATATTCAATTTGAAAACAACAAAAAATGGGTAAGGTGAACACACCCTACCCATTACAATATGTCATTGTATAGACAAGGAAGAATGACGTTCTCGATCTACTGTTCTTCGGTTGGAATAGCTATAAATGGGCAGACTTCTCCCGCCTATCCCATTTTCCGAATTAAAACAGTAGACAAAAAGAACATATATCCTTCCTCCTCATTTCAAAATGTTATTGATTTTAGTTACATGTACGACTCTTGAAGTATAACTGGATTATTCAGGATATGTCAATACAAGATGCGCCCTTACGGGAGCCTGCCAATGAAATTTAGGCTTTCAACCGGGATGTGATCTATACTTCCATTAAGAATCAATTGGACATCCGATAATGTGTCCTGAAGACTGACTGACTCTCCTTTTGTTCCGGTAAACGCTTCGGCAACGCAGAAAGGCTGAGTAAGATACGCTTCCAGTCGCTCGCCCCGGTGATAGGTTTCCACTTCTGAAGCAGGTATCCCGGCAAGCCCCTTCACATTGACAAGCGCACGCAACTCACGGTACCGCCGCAATAACTTTTGGGCCCGCTGTTGTACTGTTAAATGATTTTGGTCTAGATGAACTCCTTCCAGTACAGAGGATGTTGAGTGCATCGGATTTACAGCCGGATACTTGTATCTAGCGGCAAGATCCGCATCGAAAACCCATAAGGTCTCAAGCGGTCCATACGGTATATCTTCATCCACGACCGCTCCTTTGAGGTCTACCAAAAAAGTTGTAACATTGACAATTCCTTCATTCTGTAGGCGTTCCTGCAAGTCGTAAATTTTACCAGTCAGTACATGCTCCCGATCAGCTGCAAAAACAATTTCTTTATCCGGCCCAGCAGCTGTAATCATGCTATACACATCTTCTATGGAATAAGCGACTTTCTCCACATCATCAAGCATATCCTGCAGCTCTGGATAATTTCCTTCAGGCTTTAGCAGAAGTGTCAAGTAACCGTCGCGCTTAAAATGATGGAACAGTTCACCAAGAAGCACAAGCTGCCCCATTCCCGGCCGGGCCACTAAACCGACAGTCCCCCCTTTGGCTAACGGGGCGAACAAATCAAGCGTCTTTATTTTGGTTTCAATCATATCAACTGCTTCTCCATTAAGAATCAACTCATCTATACTGCATTTCGCCAGAGCGGCTAGTGCTGCAATCGTTCGGACTTCTGCCCGACCTACAGGGATCTTGCCCGTGCACAGATTGGAGACCGTGGCTGGACGCAATCCTGCGGAACGTGCTGCAGTAGTTAGGTTTGGTACTCTTTGTCTTAACAAGGACACATTTAGTTTAAGTTTCATCGGATCCATGAAGTCGTTCCCTTCCTTTTCTTCAACTTACTATCTTTTGCTTGATTGATCCACTTTTCTCATAAAATCATCAACCGTTTCAATAAAGGTCTCTGGACTCGGCTCAAAGAGATTATGATCAAATTGTTCAAAAACGACAATCTCAGCATCAGGCCACTGCTCTTTATACATCTGCATCGCTTCAGCTGACAGCGGCGAATCTTTACCCGCCTGAATAATGAGGGTTGGACAAGTTACCCGAGAAAGCTCCTCCCAAAAAGCAACGTTTACGGACTCCTTCTGCAGCGCTTCCAAAGCTTTCCGCTTCATCCTCTCCAGTATCGTTTTCCCCTTCCAAGGGGGCATAGTAGCCATGAAATCTACCCAACCATCCCTTAAGTGCGTGTGGACGGCAGGATAATCGCCGATAATAAGGCCTTTTAATAAAGACGTGTTTTGAAGGGCGTAACCGATCGTGTAGGCGACTCCTCTAGAGTAGCCTAATAAGATAAAATCGGTAAGCTGTAGCTGCTGAATTGCCGCTTCAATATCACTGATGTGATCCTCCAACGTATATCCACTGGAAGGCGAGTCACTCTTCCCTCTACCGCGCAAGGTAATCACCACACAATGTCTGGGAGCAAATCGTTCCATAATCGGTAAGTAATCTTCTGCGCATTCGGATAAACCCGGGATAATGACGAGAGGTATCATCTCTTTCGAACCGGCATTCGTTTCGGCAACATGGATCATGACGCCCTGATTATTAACTCTGCTTTCCGTTAACTTCATTTGAAGCATCCTCCTTCATGATTAGAAGCTAATAGACTATTGTGAATAATTGAGATGATTTCCCACATGTTGTTACTTTAAAGAGTAATTTAAATTACGTGTTTAGTCAATGATCATTTCTTTAAAACGTATTAATAATTTCTTTTTAACGTAATTATAATCCGATCTAGAAAAACAGATATCAAAAAAAGCCATCGAAATAATCGATGGCTTAAATATTTTAATGATCCCCTGACCATACATCTTTAGCATATCGGCCTTCATCCTGAAGCTGTTGAAGCCACTTACTTGCTTCCTCTTCACCTACTCCATGTTTAGACATATATGCGTTATGAAAAACGTTTTCAACCTCAGGAGCCATTCTTCTTCCGTCTCCGCAAATATACAGATATCCACCCTGTAGATCCAGAATATCAATCATGTGCGCGGATTGTTCATTCAACAAATGCTGAACATATGTTTTTGGTGTTCCCTCAAGTCTCGAACAAGCAATATGAAGCTTCACCAAACCGTCCTTCTCAAATTTCTCCATTTCATCCCTGTAAATGTAGTCCAATTCATTTCGGCATCCATAGAACAAATGTGCTTCACCAATACCCTTACCGTTCTGTTTCATCATGCTGCGTGACTGTAAAAATCCACGAAATGGAGCTACTCCGGTTCCCGGGCCTACCATAATAATCGGCGTTTCAGGATTGTCCGGCAGTCGGAATCCCGATTCCGGTGTTCGGATGAACATGATCATTTCCTCGCCAGGCTGAAGATCTGCAAGGTAATTCGAAGCTACTCCATAGTATTCACCTTTGCCGCTCCTTGCAGGTCCTCTAACTACCCCCACCGTAATAGAGGTAGCATCTGAATTAACCCGAGGGGAACTGGAAATGGAATAGTATCTTGGTTTTAATGGCGGAAGCAGTTCAAGAAAACGCTCAAACGGCATCTCACAGGCCTCATATTTTTCGAGCAAATCCAACATGGTGAGGCGTTTACTCAGCACCTGATCTTTATAAACCGTTTCTTCCAGAAGTGCTTCCAGTTCACGCTTATGCGGAGGACAAGCGGTATATGCCGCAAGCTCTCGTAGTTGAGCCCTGCTGGCCGCATCCTGAACCTCAACGCTGTGGCTGAGCAGATCATACAAGCTTACCGGTCGTTCCAGAGGTAGATGGGCTGCACTTCTTCCACTGGATGAAAGAACAAGATGTTCATTTCCATTTAATCCAAAACGCTGCAAAATCCTATCTACATTCATGCGTCTGTTCGCAGGCAGGACTCCAAGATGATCCCCTTCTTCATAACTTACTCCCGAAGGAAGTGCGACCTCAATATGTCTGGTACGGCGTTCACTTTCAGGTGCTTGAAGATCACGGTTCACGGTGACTGCTGCACGGAAGGCATCGTAGGACTGTGCAAGGGGGCCTCCTGCAACGCCATGTACAAACTTTACATTCAGCGAGTTTCTTTCGTTCTCCGCAGCATGTTCCAGCTTAAGATCAAATGCCTTCATCAGATCATCCCTCAGTCGCCTTTTCCATACTTCGAGCTGCATTTCAAAATCCCCGCTGGCATCGCCTTCGCCCCGTTCCGAGATCCGTTCAGCTCCTTTCAGATGCAGTAGTTCGTCAATTCGTCTCGGTACTACCTGATACGTATTTGCCCAGGTGCGATCTCCACACCCAAACACCGCATATTTAACACCTCTCAATTCCTCCTCTTCCAGCAGTTCCAGCCATTGTAGGAATTCACGGGCATTACTGGCCGGCTTTCCGTTGTAGGAGGCCGCGACGATGATAACGGCGCCTTCCTTCGGAAGATTGTTGATCCGGCTGTTTAGTGAGGCGGCTTCCACCTGCATCCCTTGAAGTCGGGCAACGTCTGCAATCTCTCTGGCTATACTTTCGGCTGTTCCAAGATTAGAACCGTACAGTACGAGCAGAGGAATATGATTGCCTCCGGTTAAAGTGGCTCCTTGAAAAACATCTTTTTTCGGATTATTATGAACCGCAGAACGTTCTTCTGGTTGTATTGTGGTTTGAACCACCGACTGCTCCCGTACACGAACCTTAATTTCAAAGTCATCGGGTTTCAATGTTAATGTTTCCTTCACCTTCAACTGATATTGATCATGATCGAAAAACTCGAAATGCTTCAATATCATCCCTAATACCAGTGTCGCCTCATGTAGTGCAAACTGCTGACCAATACAAGCCCGTTGGCCATTTCCAAAAGGCTTGTAAGCGTGAATCGGCACCTTACTTTGATCCTGGAACCGTTCAGGCCGGAAATCATCCACATCATCTCCCCAGGCTGTCGGGTCACGATGAAGCTTCGGAATCAAGACGTTGACGCTATCGCCTTTTTGCAGCGGGTATTTACCGGACAGAACCGTGTCTTCTTTGGCATATACCGAAAAAGCTGGAGCTGTTGGCCACAATCGCAACGTTTCATTCAAAATCATCCGAATGTACTTCAGTTCCAGAACCTGTTTGTACGTTGGGGTAGGTTCTGTCAGAACACGATCGACCTCTTCGTATGCTTTTTGCAGCACCTCGGGATTGTTCATAAGAAAGTAGATTGCAAATGATAACAATCCGCTCGTAGTTTCATGACCTGCAATGAGAAAAGTGATGATCTGATAACGGATATTTTCATCATCCAGGCCTTCGCCGGTCTCCGGATCTTTGCTTGTCAGCATTCGAGAGAGTAAATCTTCCGCTTCTTGATCCTCACCGGATTTACGTTCTGAAATGATTTTATCCACCAAAGAGAACATCGTATCAATGTCCTGCTTGAATTGACGTTTGGTGATGACCATCAATTTTTCCTGGATTCCAAGACGGCTAAGCTGACTCATCGCTTCGTCCAGCGCTCTGACCATGCTTGTAATAAACGGATGTGGCTGCTCGCGGTAAAAGCTGTTAAAGCGGTAATTAAACCCGCAGAGTCCAATCGTATCCAACGTAAGACGGGTCATGTCTTCCGGTACATTGACGTTTTCATCTGGATTCAAGCGCATCCACTTTTGGACTAGCTGAACAGCGATATCTACCATCATGGAATGATAGCTCTGCATTGCTCGTTGGCTGAAGCTTGGAATGAGAATGTTGTGTGCTTTTTGCCAATTCGGCTCTTCCGTCCAGCTGGTAAACAGGCCGTCTCCACCAAATGATCGCACTTTTTGAAGTGGTGCCCATACCCTTTTATCAAAACGGTCCTCGTCACAGGCATCGGCCACAAGTTCCTCGCTTGATATGTAAATATCGTTACGGCCTCCCGGGAGCTGCATGCGGAAGATCGGGCCCAATTCATAAGCCAACTCCGTCAAGGATTGTATCGGCTTTTCCAGGTTGTACGTAGGTAAATTTCCTAGTGGACCATACGTTTTGGGCTGCGGAATTTGAAATTCATCGTTCATCTGCATATCATTTCTCCTCCAATTAATCCAATCTCAATGTTAACGGTTTGATTGCCGTAGCACTAACAAGTTATTGTTTGCAGCATCTCTTCCCTATATACATGGTATTTAATATTAATAAGGGGCCGTCCCAAAAGAGGTAACCTCACTTGAAGAATAGCTCGCTTTAATCAAAAAAAGTACGAAAAATAAAGAAATGGCGGTGTAAGAGTTTATGAAGCGCACCCCTTATAATAGACATTGGAAAAACCCCTGGGTAAATCCGATGCAATTCTAGGGGGTGCATTTTTTATGCCAGCAAAGAAAGGTCAAAAGTTTAAGCATTATCCAGAGTCTCTTAAAATAGAAGCGGTGCGACTGTTTATTGAGGAAGGATGGTGCTACAGAAAGATTGCAGAACATTTAGAAATACAAGATAAGGATCGTGTTAGAGTTTGGGTTAGGAAGTACCGGGCAGAAGGACAAGCCGCATTTGAGGACAGACGTGGAGATCCGCACAGGACTGAAATAGAGCAAGAACGTGAATTGCGACGTTTGCAAATGGAAGTGGACGTCCTAAAAAAGTGGTTACAAATCTTGAATCGGGAGGGTTGCAGGATCGATATGTTGCCATCGACGAACTTAAACATAAGCAAACCGTAAAAGAACTCTGTGCATATCTGGGGATCTGCAGAAGCGGTTACTATGCTTATATGAAGCGCAAGGATAAGCATCCTGACGAGGATTTGAAGCTTATGGGCATGTACGATGTAGCGGAGAGGACGAAGCGATTCCGGAGAAGCGTTAGCGTCCGGCTAAAAGCTTTCCAAAGGAAAGCTCGCATCGAAAGCATACGCTCTTGTCCCCGAATTTCTTCCGCTAAGAAAATAATTCAAGAAATTCGGGGGCAAGAGCGGTCGGAGGAACGATTCGTACACGTAGCGTCTTACAACAGGCAAAGGGGTTGTTTTATTCTCCAGTTGTAGATCAACGAAGCGCATGAAATGGTAGAAAGGCATGAACTCCTTTTGATACATTGACGATTTGGGTAATTCGAAGGTCTACAGTCAACGAGGCATAAGCATATGCCTCTACACGTGAAATGTTATACGTTGTCATCATTAGGTCCAACATTCCATTTAAAGCGATCCACATGGCTTCCTCCAATTCTTCGTGGAACCCCATCGTCAACCATCCGTTTTTTGTCTTCGCTCGGGGCATTGATAACTGCATGTCATCCCTGACATGAAAGGTTAAGCTAACTTTATCCATTGGACATTCCAGAGCAGGACCGGAAACTTCACCGTCCCCTTGCGCAGCATGACCATCCCCCGTCGAGAACAGTCCGCCTTCTACCGGAATCGGCAAATACAGGGTAGTTCCCGCTTGTAGTTCTTTACAATCCATGTTTCCACCGTAAGCCCGAGGTACAAAAGTTGTATGCTTTCCCTCCTCCTTAGGTGGCATCCCCATAACTCCCATGAAGGGGTTTAAAGGAACACTGTACTTAAAGGTACCGAACTGGCTTCTTCCGACCATCTGCTCAATGTCTAGTTCGAAATCCATTGTTATTTCTTTCTCTTCTGTCAGCCCCATTTTCTTATTCCAATAGCTTGGAAAGCCTCCTGCCGAAGTCCACCCCCAATCCCCGGGAACTATTTCATTGATTACAATTTCTAAGGTTTGACCCGGTTTGGCTTGCTCAATATAGATCGGCCCAACCAATGCATGACCAAACTGTTTGCATTCCCGGCTTTCTTTTCTCTCAGTGAACTTTCTTCTGGGTTGTCCCGGTGCTGAACGATTCTCCAAACCCCACCCGGCATCCAGTGTCTGAAACACAACCGTATCTCCAGAGTCAATCTTCAGTGCAGGTTCCAAATCTTTGCTGAAAAAACCGTGAAGTGTATCAAGCTCTGGCTTTAGATAGTGAATACTTGACATGATCCACACTCCTCACATGATTTTGTAATAGACTTGGTAAAAAATGAATTTATATCATTACTATATAAAGTAATTTAAATCACTCTAACAGTCAATACTCATTTCTTTGTAGAGTAATAAATTTTACTCTTAAGAGTTTGTTGTAGTTTTACTAAAGTTTAATCACAACAAAAAACCTACCGGTATCTTAATCTTACCGGCAGGTCATCATTAATTTTTTGGGAGTAAGCCTGTAAATTTTAGTCTTTCGAGCGTGCTAGCTTTTCCTTCAGCTTTGATGCAAGTTCCCTGAAACGTTTTCCTTCGTCTAGATCATCCAGATTGCTTTCGTCTTCCTCCAGCCAGTAATTCCCATCCATTAGATCATACATATCAAGCAGCGTAATTTCCGCACAAACAGGATTCTCAAAAACCGCCATCATCGACTCCGGACCATCATCCCAGTTATAGCCGTTCACTACCGCATGTAGCAGAACCGGAGAGTCCAACTGGCGGATTTTATCATACGCCGTCTTCTTCGAATCCTCATATAGAAGATCGTCTACACGCTCTTGTTCCACCGGAGTCAAAGTGAGTCGAATCGCTCCCTTCGTCTCTAGCAGCATATCGGCCATTGACTTATCTCTCCGTGCAGAGTTCCAAGCTGTTCCCAAAATCCCCAGCGGCGAATCAAGCTTAGCGCCATATTCCAAGAGAAGCTTAAGGGCTTCTGTTTGCTTGAATTTCACTGCTTTCTTAAGTGCCGTATCACCCAGTTTATCCTCGGCTTCAAGATCTGCTCCGTTCATCAGCAGAACCTTGATCGCATCAGGCGGCATCTTATTTGTAAGGAAAAGCATTAAAGGCGTTCGGCCGCGTTCATCCCGCGCGTTGATATCCAACACTTTCGCAGCGGAAGCTGCAATCTGTGCATCTTTGGATTTACTAACTTCCATCCAGTTCAATCGTAATCCCTTCTTTCGTCTTCTCCTGCCCTAATGGCTAACATTATATAAAAAAGAGCCACTTCCTTCAATCCGGAAGCAGCTCTTTTGAGTTACTTTACAGAAACCGTAACAGTCACAGTTTTGGTACCAAGCTTAGCTTTAATACGTACGGTTCCTTTAGATACCGCTTCGATTTTGCCGTCAGTTACTTTGGCAACAGATGTGTTGCTGCTAGACCACTGTGCATTGCCTGTTACGCTGCTTGTCTTACCGGTGTCATATTCAGCCGTCAACGATACGGTTTTGACAGCACCTGGGGCCAATTTCAGCTTTTTCTCACTGGCAGTTAACTTTGTCAGCTTCGGCACCACATTCACTTTTACACTAACCGGAATACCTTGATACGAACCACTAACAGTTGCCGTCCCTTCTCCGACTGCTTTAACGGAAGAACGGCTTGTCGTTACTACTTTTGGATTCGATGAAACCCAATTCATCTTAGTCGACAGTGCAACGGTTTTTCCATTCACATAGTATCCTGTTGCTTTAATAGATTTAGATTTCTTGATATTTAGTTCAACCGTTTCAGGGTCTACAATGATCTTAACAATCTCCTGTTCCACAATTACGGGGATCTTGATACTTTGATTTAAATAAGTTCCTTTAAGAACTGTAGAACCTTTAGTCAGTCCCTTAATCCGGCCATCCTTGATGACAGCAGCAGTACCCGTTAACGACCATTCAACGGATGAACTTATATCTTCCTCGTCACCGTTTTCAAGCACAGCCGATACTTTCGGCAGATCCTCAGTTCTACCTGTAACCATCTGATATTCTTCAATGGATGGCAAAAGGATCAATACCTTCTCATTAACGATTACCTTAACCTCAGCCACTTCTTTGCTGCCGATTTTCCCGGTCAAGACTGCTTCGCCTTTAGCTTTGGCTTTGATTTTGTCGTCATCTACTGTTGCTACTTTCTCATCACTCGTTGTCCATTGTACGGATTTGCTGAAATCCTGTTTCTCGAGATCAAGCAATGTTCCAGTTACCTTTGGTACCGACTTGGACTCGTCTTTGAGAAGTTTAATTTCCGTTTCGTCTGTTTTGAACTCTGTAACGGTCGGTAATACAGTCACACGGAATTCTTTAGATATTCCAAGATATGAAACTTTGATATTGGAAGTACCTGTTGCTCTCGCTGTAATTTTTCCACCATCTGCTGTTACTGCTAGCGGATTAGAGGATGTCCATGTCGCAGCGACCTCATTTGATTCCGTTGCCGCATTACGTACCATAGCCTTAATCGTTGTCTGATCATTCAGGAACATCAGTGGATTTTTAATGAAATCCGGCTCGGTCAAGATCAAGGCTTCATATGGATTACGAACGTAAACATCGATTGAAGCGGTAGTTCCAAGATAAGTCGCGGTGATCGTCGCTTTACCTAATGCTACAGGCTCCAGCTTGCCGTCGTCATTTATCTTCGCTACAGAAGTATCGGAAGATTTAAGCTTAAGCTCCTCTTTATCTGTCACCTCTGTACCCTGACCTGTTTCAGAATCTGATGTTCTAGCGTAAACCTTTAGCTCTACAGGACCATCTCCAACGAGGAGCTCCTGATCCTCACTTGGAGAGATGGCAAGCTTCTCGTAAGGTGATATTACTTTCACTTTATATGACGCGCTGAGACCTTTATATGAAGCTGCAATCGTTGCATTACCTCTGCCGATCAGCTTCAACTGGCCTTTATCAACGGTAACGACACCTTCATCCGAGGATGTCCATTTAGCTTCCGAAGTAACATCATTCGTACCGTCGGTAAGAGCTTTAACTTCAATACCTTCCGTACCGAGCTTATACTCAACCTCTTTAGGTTGGTTAATTGCAAACTCTTCGGCCGCATATTTAGAAATGACTTTAACCGTGGCTATCGAGCCTTTGTATTTAGCTGTAATTGTTGCCGTTCCCTTATCGAGCGGTGTAAGTAATCCGCCCTCAACCTTAACTGTTTTGGTGCTGGAAGAAGTCCATGTCGCCTCGTTGGTTACATCTTTCTTGGCACTAGAACCTTCAATGGTTGCCAGGACGCGAAGCTGTCTGGTCGTTTCGGCGACAGTTAGATGAATCTCTTCCTCATTCGTGTCAAAAGCGATAGATGTCAGATCCCCGTTCGCAGCAAAAACGCTCGTGGGAAATACCATAGCCAGCATCATCACAATGACTAGAGATAACTTGGTTGTTCTCCTGTTAACGATCATTCATTTCTCTCCTTTGTTCCTCTGTTACACAGGTATTTTCCAGTACTATACCAGTTTATCGACATTTATCATGATTCTTGTTACCTTTTCACTAAAAAATAGGTAGATAGTAGCAGGATCCACTCTTCAAAAGTCTCATTCAGGGCATATCAGTATAATTTCGCATTTTAAAGGGGAATTTGTTTCCTTATCATTCGCCAGCTACATTATGAGTCAGTAAATACCGATATACTCTATAAACACGTTGTTACGTGCCATATACATACAAAGGAGAAGAACCGTACATGAAAAGAATCACCGCTTTAGTTCTGCTAGCCATGCTCACACTGGTTACGCCACTCTACGCCGCATCCCCAGCAAAAATGTTGGTATATGTGGATAAGAGCAGTCAGTCCTTCATTCCTGTTGGATTGTTAAAAAGCTACGAAGGGATCAAGGTCAACTATCAATCAGCTCAGAAAAAAATCGATATCTCCATGGAAGATACCAATCTTACTCTCTATGTTGGCAAACGCACGGCATACGTAAATGGCAAGAAGACTGAGATAAAGGCAGCCCCTTTCCGTGATAACGGAAATACGTTTGTACCACTACAATTTATTACCCAACATTTGAATCTCAATATTTCATGGAATAAAGATACTTCGTCGGTCCAAATCTCCCAGGGGGAGACTACGACCCCCTTGCCGGTTCTTTCAGGCACACTAATTCCGCCTAGCTCCAAGGCAATCGTATCCTCACGTAAATCCTTTAAGGTCGGTTCGCGTACATTCAGTGCACAGACCGTTACAGTCTCTCTGCTTCACCCCAAGGTAGAGCTAGATGTTGTACTAGCCGGCAATAAAGTTGGTAAGGTCGAAGATCTGCGCAGTTTGGCCAAACGCAATAATGCAGTTGCAGCGATCAATGGAACGTTTTTTGACGCATACACACCAGGCTCTTTCAAAACACCTTATGGTTATATCGTCGGAGGCGGTAATCTTCTGAAAGACAGTCCTGCTGATAGACGAACCGTATTTACTTTTGACTCCAATAACCTTGCTCAGTTACTCCCTGGGTTGGATTTTAAAGAACACTTTACGTCAGGCAAATCGGCGGGTGCCGTACAAGCAGGCCCACGATTAGTCGTAAACGGTAAGGTTTCTCTTGATGTTAAAAAAGAAGGGTTCCGTGATCCGAAAATCCTGACCGGAGGCGGAGCTCGGAGTGCTCTGGGCATTACGAAGGATCATAAGCTCATCTTGTTAACGACGGGTGGCGCTACCATTCCACAACTCGCTGAAATCATGAAACAAGCTGGTGCATATCAGGCCATGAATTTGGATGGCGGTGCTTCCAGCGGCCTTTATTACAACGGTTCTTATCTTACGTCACCTGGGCGCCAGATCAGCAATGCGATTATCGTAAAATATAAATAAACATAATGCAGACTAGTTTATCAGATTAATTACAAGAAGCCGCTCGGGATGAGCGGCTTTTTGTATGTTCAGAAACTTTAACCAGACGATCAGCAACAAACCGTTGGACAGTTGTTTGATCGCTGTATGTGCATTGCACGGTTCTTATTTCGTTGCCTGCAATCCATGTTTCAACTCTTCAATTGTAGTCTGAATGATGACTTCCAACCCTTTTAACATCGTATCAAGAGTTAATGTCGGGAGCCCGGGCTTGTCCACTGCCATTTCAGTCGATGCTGGAAAGTGAACAAAGCCTCCAAGCATCGGTAAGTTATGAATCCGGATATAGTCCAGCACAGCATACATCGTATTGTTGCAAATAAAAGTTCCAGCTGTGTTGGAGATGGAGGCCGGTATCCCTTGTTCCCGCATCCGATCTACCAGCTTGCGGATCGGCAGTCGGCTGAACAGCCCATCAGGGCTTCCCGGTTGAATCAGCTCATCCTGCGGCCGGCCGCCTCGATTGTCTGGATAAGGTGAATCCGGAGCGATATCTTTAACATTCACTGCGATTCGTTCCGGGGTAATAGATGTCCGGCCGGCCGCAACTCCGCAGGCAATAACCGCATCAGGTTTGAAAGATTCTATCTCACGCAGTAGCAATTCCGCACACTCATCAAAATAAACAGGCAGCAATATTGTTCTGAGCTCTACATTTTCAAAAGGTATATTTACAATTTCCTGTATTAGTCGCTCTGTCGGATTTATGCTGCTGCCGCCAAAAGGCTCAAAGCCGGATATTAATATTTTCATAGAAGTGCCTCCTAATAGTCATCGTTAATATGTATCAATTCTCTTGCTCACTCGCGAACAGCTTTCACAACGACTCCCTCGGCCGCAAGCCGGGAACAAAGCACGGATGCAAACATGGAAGCAAAGGCTCCGTCTCCATGAATACACACCGTATCCGCTTGAATCGGTATTCTCTTGCCAGATGTAGATAGGACCACCTTTTCCTTCACCATACGGATAACCTGTTGTACGGCTTGTTCGGAATCGGTAATCAACGCACCTGGCAACCGTCTGGGAGTTAGCGAACCGTCATCCTGATATGTGCGGTCTGCAAACACCTCCTGAGCCGTTAACAGCCCCAGTCTCTGCCCAGCTTGAATCAACTCACTGCCGGATAAACCATACAAGATCAGGCTTGAATCGATACCTTGAACGGCAGCAGCTATTGCATCAGCAAGAGGTCTGGAGGTGGCTGCCATATTGTACAGAGCGCCGTGCGGCTTCACATGCCGCAGGACGCCTCCTTCCTGTTTGGCAAATGCTTCAAGTGCACCAATCTGATAAGTAACCATGTCATAGGCCTCGTCCGGTGTAATATCCATGTTTCTTCTCCCGAAGCCCGCAAGATCCGGTAGTCCGGGATGGGCACCGAGAGATATTCCTTTACTGAGCGCTTGTTTAACGGTAGAACGCATCACGGCGGGATCTCCGGCATGGAACCCGCAGGCAATGTTGGCTGAGGTTACATGATTCATTAACTCTTCATCCATATCTATGCGGTATGCACCGAAGCTCTCCCCCATGTCACAATTCAGATCCACCTGTAACATGAAACTCCTCCTTTAACCTCATATAGATCATCTTGGACAGAAACTGGATCTTCTGGCCCCATTCAATAAATAATGTTTCGGCTTCCTTCAAGGTAATCTCGCTGAATCGTATAGAGCTCCCAGGTGGCACCTGGGCTATAACCGGAATATCAATGCTCGCGACTTGCGCTATCTTCGGATATCCTCCATGGGTCTGACGGTCCGCCATCAGAATGATCGGCTGCCCGTCGGCCGGGACCTGAACGGTGCCCAGCGACACGGCTTCGGATGTGTACTCACCTACTGAACTTAAACGTAACGGCGCTCCTGACAAACGGTATCCCATGCGGTCCGATTGGGGTGTCACTTGAAAAGTCTGATCATACAGAGACTTCCTGCTTTCCATATCGAAATCATCAAATTGGTTTCCGCAGGTAACACGAATCGTCGGATGATCGTGATAGGAAGGAAATAAAGTCGTTGGAACCGACCATTTTACGGAATAAAAAGGACTGCCTTCATCAAACTCGTTTGGATGTAAAAGTTTATTAGACCCTTCAGTTTTAACACGTATCACATCCCCGGACTTTAATACCCTACCTTGAAATCCACCAATTCCAGCGCGTAAATAGGTGCTGCGACTGCCCATCACCTCAGGGACATCGATTCCACCTGAGACAGCCAAGTATGATCTGCATCCGGTAATTGGTTTATGAAAAGTGAGTATACTGCCTCTTCGAACAAACACCGGCCGCCACATCGGAACACTTACACCTTCAATTGCAGGCGAAAAATCTCCTCCAGTGATTGCAATCCATTGATCCTGCTCGAATTGAGCGGTGAAGCCCGACCAGGTCAATTCAAGCGTGGCCTCTCTTTCATCGTTTCGGACCAGCCAATTCGCTGTGCGATGAGAAAAGTGATCCATTGCGCCCGACATGCTTACCCCGTATTTACCATATCGTGTTCTTCCCAAATCCTGGACGGTGGACAATAACCCAGGTTTAATAACTGTTATGCTCATACGCTGCCACCTTTCAGAAATGCAAACTCCTCACGGTCTATTTTCCGGAACCTTATGTATTGCCCCCCTTCAAGTAACGTCGGAGGATATTGTTCCGGAAGAAACAAAGCCAGTGGTGTCCGGCCGATTATCTGCCACCCACCAGGCGTTTCGATTGGATAAATTCCCGTCTGATTTCCCGCTATCCCGACCGATCCAGAAGGAACTTTAAGTCTTGGTGTGCTTTTTCGTGGAGCCGAGATCTGTTCAGATACTCCACCGACATAAGGAAAGCCTGGAGTAAAGCCGAGTGCGTATATAAGATAGTCCTGCCCGGTATGAATATGGATCACTTCTTCCGGAGTCAACCCGTTTATAGTAGCTACAACTTCTAAATCGGGTCCGTATTCCTCTTCATAACATACCGGAATATCGACGACTACAGGGCCCCGCTCTTCCTGAAGCTCGATTTCACTTAACAATTCATTCAGAAGTGTGCATACAACTTCAAAGGAAGAGCTGGCTCCGTCACGCCTGGGTAGCTTGAGCAAGTCGTAGTGGATACTTACTGTTGTGAAGGAAGGAATGCATTCGATGTAACCCGGAAACGGATGGTTCTCGATGTACTGCACAGCAGCATGAACCTGACGGTGTACCGACTCGCTGATTACTTGACCTAGCTGGATAAGTACCGCCGAATCACCCAGCGGAAGCATTGCAAGAGGCTTTATCATTTTCAATCAACCTCCTTATTTTTATCTGTATGGCTAAATGATTCCTCAAGGTACTAACTACATGATATCAAAGAAAAGGCTGTACGATACGATGTAATTAGATATGTTATTTTATCTAGGTCGCACTCATTTGTATGAACGACAATTGGAAATTCAAAGATTATTGGCTTAGAAAAAAGCCTTCTACCATCCCGAGGTGGCAGAAGGCTTCCTTGCTCTTTTGAGTCGCAGAGTCATGCGTCGGTTCTTCACTTGGCGTCATGAAAGATGATACCAAGGCTAAAGCGTGTCCCGGAAGTAATCGTGCTGACTCCATGCCTCATCGTTGTTTTGTAATAACCTCGCGATCCCAGCACAGGTCTGTGCTGGGTTGGAAAAATAAGCCCCTCCCCCTGTTCCAGGGTGATGACATGACCTCTGCTCTGTGCTCGGGGACGCTGCTCCATCAATAAAAATTGTCCTCCGGTATAATCCTTTTCCCGCCGATTTAATGCAAATACGACCTGAAATGGAAAGGATACATCGCCGTACAAGTCCTGATGAAGACAGTTATATCCTCCTTCTTCATATTTCAGGATGAGTGGTGTTGGGCGAGTCTGTCCCTGTTCATGACATACTTCCAGAAATTCCTCTAAGTGATCCGGATAACCTTGCTTCTTTCCCATATATTCGGACCATCGGTTCGCTGTTCTGGACAACTCTGGATAGAGAGCCTCTCTTAGCTGCTGCAGTAAGTCTGGAAGAGGTGCTTGAAAATACTTGTACTCCCCTGCTCCAAACCGGTATCTTGACATATTGATCGTACTGCGATAGTGTGTCTCTTCCTCATATGCATCCATCAACTCTTGGCATTCGTTATTGCCGAATAGCACCGGGAGTTTAGCGAACCCCTGTTCATCCAGGTGGTGCTGGATAAGGGGCCACTCCAGTCCGGTAACCCGTTCTTTAAGAAGTAGAGACACGCAGCCTGCTCCCCTCTGCTGGAATCACCAAGTCTTTCTTCTCCAACTCTAACAACCTGGTTTTCATCTCCAAACCTCCCCGGTATCCTGTCAGTGATCCATTCTTACCAATAACCCGGTGACACGGCACGGTGATTAACAGTGGATTCGCTCCTATTGCTGTTCCAACCGCTCTTACCGAAGAAGGCTTTTGAATATGCTGTGCAATATCTGAATACGATTTCGTTAATCCGTAAGGTATTGCACTCAAAGCATTCCACACCGCAATCTGAAAGGGGGTTCCCCGAACATCCATCGGCTTGCTGAATATCTTACGCTCTCCTCTTAAATATTCGAGAAGTTCTTTAACATATGGAAGTAACTTCTCATCATCTCTAATAATATGGCTTCCCGGATAACGAGTTTGTGCCCAATCGATTAGTTCATCTATCGCTTGATTGTGAGAGCCCACAAAACAAAGTCCCTTTTCCGTAGTAGCCATATGCAATGTCCACTCAGCATTGTTTAATAATGTCCAGTAGATAGGTACTGCCTTGTCTCTTTGTGTGGTGTTCATCGTTTCTGCACCTCCGTAGAATGGTGTGTTTGGTGCTGGTGACGGTATTCCTTAGGGGTATATCCGGTCTTCTTCTTAAACAAAGTTATGAAGTAAGGGATATTGGCCATCCCTACATTCAACGATATTTCCGAGACTGATTGGTCCGTGTGGATCAGGTTCTGTTTCGCTTGCTCGATCCGTTTCTGCTGCACATATTCAACAGGAGTTATCCCTGTTACTCTTTTAAAAGTTCGCTGTAAATGATAGAGGCTGCCATGGCAAATATCAGCTAGGTGTTCCAGTGTGATCGTCTCAGCGTAGTTGTTATCAATATACATCTCAATCTGTTCCACCCATTCCCGGTCCGGCAACCGTTCTCCCGTAGGTTTGCATCGTTTGCAAGGCCGGAAATGGGCGGACAGCGCCTGTTCCGCATTTTGAAAAATTCGGACATTTGATTTCATGGGTGCTTTTGATTTGCAGGAAGGTCTGCAAAATATCCCTGTTGTTCGTACCGCATAAAAAAACTGGTCATCATATCTGGAATCGTTGTTAATAATAGCACTCCATTGTTCATCAGACAGATACTCTCCTTCAGGATCCTCCGGAAGCTCTTGATCCATAGAGTCTTTTATTCGTTCTTTATTCACGATGGTTCACCTCCACCTCCAGTATACCCCCGCATAGGGACGTATGTACGCATTATGGAATGTAATAGCAAGATAATGAAATGTTGATAATTCAATATATGGTACAACTAAGTAGAGAAAGCCACTTCACTTTGGAGGAATAGAATAATGACTGAACTATACAAACAACCAAATTCAGGGCAGCCTTTAAAACTTCCGGTGCCTCCGGAATTCAGTTTTTCACAAAACTTAAATTACCTGACCAGTGCACCCAATGAATGCTTGTACCGTGTCCACGAAAATAGAATTTATAAAGCTCTGCCAATCGGACAACATATTTATGTTATTGAAATATTTGAAGATCCCGATGTCCCCCATTCGCTTATGCTCTCCTTTATTGGAGATCTTGTGCCGAAAGATACTACCGACTTTGAAGCTATTATCCGCTATGTAAGGGATTGGTTTGACCTGGATACAGACCTTGTTCCTTTTTATGAGATGGCCGAGCAAGACGAGCTACTCCAGACGACGATACATTCCTTTTACGGACTCCGAAATATGGGCATTCCAGATTTATTCGAAGCTGTCTGCTGGGGGATCCTTGGGCAGCAAATCAATCTAGCCTTTGCCTTCACACTCAAAAGACGGCTCGTAGAAACCTACGGCAGAAGTGTAACAATTGATAACATAAAGTACTATGTGTTTCCAGAACCTGATGCGATCGCTGCCCTTTCAGTAACGGATATGGAGGATCTTCGGATGACCGTTAAGAAGCGTGAGTATTTAATTGCTATAGCTCACCTTTTTGTAGAGGGTAAGCTGTCGAAGGAAGCATTGCTACAGATCGGAGATCATAAAAAAATCGAAAAATTATTGGTGGGTATCCGGGGTATTGGTCCATGGACGGCCAATTATGTATTAATGCGCTGCCTGCGAATTCCTTCTGCCTTTCCTATCGATGATGTCGGTTTGCATAATGCTGTAAAGCATGCTCTCGGATCGGAACTAAAACCGTCCCGTGATGAACTTCTTAAGCTCACTGCTGGCTGGGTAAACTGGGAATCCTACTCGACATTCTATATGTGGAGACTGTTATATTGATCATTATGCCATAGAGCTTGCCTGGTATTTGCATAAGATTCCGCTGATTCGGGACACTAAATAATGTCGCAAGTTACAAAAGGAGGTGTCCATATGAGCAAATCAAATTCGAATGAACCAACAAAATCCGAAGTATATACCACAAAGCTGAATAAAATGCCTGTTCCAGGCGAAGGACTAGACAACACGGAATTTTCTGCTGAGCAAGCGGCAGAAGTATTTATGAACAATCCGTCCTCTGAGAAGACTTCGAAAGAACAGCAATAACATACGAAAAACGTTTATCGACGTACCTCAAAGAAGACAGACCGCACTTTAACGGTAGTTTTTCTTGCGAGATACGGATGCTGTTTTCAAGAAAAGACCTCATAGCCGCTTCTGAATACAGAGGGGCGTGAGGTCTTTTCTGAATGATCGTCAAATTCTTACTGTCTCTATTCCTTTCGGGCCCAAAAACTTCCATTTACTAAAAAGTAAAAATTCAATATATTGTTACCTCCTATCGTCATACACTGTAAAACGGTCGTTTTTTCACTTTACAGGATGGGAGGCTAAGCCATGCTTAATAGTCGGTTCCTTGTTTCATGCTTGATCGTTTGCATCACCTTTTTTGTAAGCGGTTGCTCAGCTGATCAATCAAACTCGGAAACGAAAACGCTTACACTGTGGTATTGGAACCGGAGTCTGGACGACGATCTGATTAAAGCGGTAGAAAAGGAGTTCCCCGGCATACGAATTCAGGCTCAAAAGATTGGCGGTGATTTCAAATCCAAGCTTAAGACAACTCTAGCCGCAGGATCTGGCGGTCCGGATATCGTTGCCTTCAACGACTGGGTAGCCGAGCTGTTCACAAGCTCGGACCGGTTCTACGACTTATATGAGCTCGGAGCCAAAGAGATTGAACAAGATTATCTCGATTGGAAATGGAGCCTGGGGGTAACCCCCGAAGGTAAAATGATCGCGATGCCGATTGACACAGGACCGACCGCTCTCTTCTACCGGGCTGACCTGTTTGAGGAGGCTGGACTGCCCAACGACCCTGAAGAAGTTCATCGTCAACTAGCAACCTGGGATGATTATTTGAATGCCGGGAAGAAGCTCAATGAAGCCTTCGGGGGCAAGATCAAGCTCACAGATAACATCAATAATGTCTACAATCAGGTCAATTCGCAGTCCAAACACATTTATTTTTCAGAAGAGGATGCCTTCATCGGGGAGGATCCCTCCTCTTCCATGAAAACAGCTTGGGACACCGCTGTGAATGCATCTCAGATGGGACTCTTGGCCAACGCCAGCAGCTTCTCTTCCGAATGGAACGCAGCGATGAACAACGGAAGAATCGCTTCTTTTGTCGGTGCCGTTTGGGCGAAGGAGATACTCATGCAGGCAGCACCGGATACATCTGGAAAATGGCGGGTAGCCCGGGCACCCGGCGGCGACGGCAACAACGGGGGCTCATTCCTTGCTATTATGAAAACCAGCCCATATCCGGAGGAATCATTCAAGGTACTTCAATGGCTACTGAATCCTGACAATCAGGCGAAATCGTATGAAAGTATGAACCTGTTCCCTTCGGCGGCGAGTGCTTTGGATTCACCTGCGATGCTTCTGAAAGATCCTTTCTTAGGTGATCAGGCGACAGGTGAAATTTTCACGGAATCAGCACTCAACGTCCAATCCGCTTATTTCGGTGGCAGATTTGGCAATGTGAATGGAATTGTTAACCGGGAGCTTCAATCTGTAGCTCTCGAAGGCAAAGACCCGGATAAAGCTTGGGAGGATGCGTTGAAACGCGTTAAGAAGGAACTGCTGCGTTAACCCCTTCAGTGATGAAGAGAAGGATAACAATGGAGGTTGAAACGTATGGAACCATCCTTGCATCAACATACATCACAGCATGGTGGAAGCGGGCCATCCCCGGACAAGGACCGGAATGGTTTTGCGGCGACGCTCTGGAAACATCGGAAAGAATACTTGGCTATTTCACCTTTTTACATTTTATTCGCTGTCTTCGGTCTGTTTCCGATTGCCTTCTCCATGTATCTGTCGTTTCAAAAATGGGACGGCATCGGCGAGATGACATTCAACGGATTGAATAACTATCAGTTCATGCTCACTGACCCCGAGTTTTGGAGCGCTGTTCGCAATACAGTCGTCATCTGGATCTACTCCACCATACCTATGCTCTGTTTCGCTTTAATTATTGCCTTCCTGCTTAATGCTTCGTTTGTCAGGTTCCGCACCTTCTTTCGGATCGGTTACTTCCTGCCGAATGTGACATCCCTTGTAGCCGTTGCTATCGTGTTCAGCACACTGTTTTCGAACAATTATGGACTGCTCAATTACTTTCTCAATCTGATCGGTCTGGAGTCTGTCGAGTGGCTGAACAAGATGTGGGGCATACAGCTGGCCATCTCCATAATGATCATTTGGCGCTGGGTCGGATATAACGCCATTATCTACCTTGCAGGCCTGCAGAGCATTCCAACTGTACTCTATGAGGCAGCCAAAATTGACGGCGCTACCGGTATACAGGCTTTTTTCAGAATTACGATTCCGAATTTAAGACCGATCATCCTCTTTACCGTAATCACCTCTACCATTGGCGGCATGCAGGTATTTACGGAACCCCAGGTGCTTGTCGGCAATGACGGTGGTGTCAGCGGCGGAGGACTAACCATCGTCCTCTATTTATACCGGGAAGCTTTTGTTAACAATTACTTCGGATATGGCTCCGCTGTCGGCTGGGGAATGTTTATACTGATTGCCCTTTTCTCAATTATCAACTGGAGAATGGTCCAAGGCAAAGGATCAAATGAATCGTAATAGGAGTGAGACGAATGATGAAAGGTAAATCACTTCTGCTGCATTTAGGGCTGTTTGCCGGGCTGGTCGTATCGATCTTTCCTTTCTACTGGCTTCTCGTCATGTCTACGCGAACGACCGCAGACATATACAGCTTCCCGCCCAAAATGTGGTTTGGCCCCCATCTGATTGATAATATAACACGGGTACTAAGCAGTATCGATTTTTTCGGCGCTTTCCTAAACACGTTATTCGTTGCTACGGCTTGTACACTTCTTGTCCTGTTCTTTGATTCCCTAGCCGGGTTTACATTTGCAAAATTCAACTTCCCGGGTAAACAGTGGCTGTTCATCGTTCTGCTCGCCACCATGATGGCTCCGGCACAGCTATCATTGGTCCCTTCTTTTGTTATTATGGCAACTTTCAGTTGGGTAGGCACTTTTAAAGCATTAATCATTCCAGGTATGGCTAATGCCTTCGGCATTTTCTGGATTCGTCAGTATGCGTCGGAATCGGTTCCCTCCGAACTGTTGGATGCCGGCAGGATCGATGGCTGTGGATTTTTCCGGCTTTATTGGAATGTTGCGCTTCCCATCCTGAGACCTGCTCTTTCATTCTTAGCCGCCTTCACGTTTATCGGAGTATGGAATGACTACCTTTGGCCCCTTATCATACTGAATGATGAAAGCAAGTTTACGCTTCAAATCGCTCTTTCTTCATTAAACGGCATCTATACGACCGATTATGCCATGGTTATCGCCGGTACGTTAATGGCGGTCATTCCGCTAATTGTTCTATTTCTGTTTATCAGCAAGCAGTTCATTTCTGATATTGCAGCTGGAGCCATCAAAAGTTAATCCTTCATACCAAAAGGGCGTCTCTTCGGTTATATGAGCCATAGAGACACCCTTTATTTTGACGATTTTAACTCTGCATATGTACAAGCAGTTACCACCAAAATCCATAAAGTGTATGTTTTCATCGGTCATCACAGCTTACTGTTCAAAACGTGGTAAACTATTAAAGTACCGATATACATGACATGGAGGAATATACATATGAGCAGTTTTGAAACGATGTTAGAAAAATATGCAGAACTCGTTGTAAAAGTGGGCGTAAATGTGCAACCCGGTCAAGTTTTGCTGGTAAATTCCCCCCTAGAAACCGTCGAGTTCACTCGATTAGTCGTAAGTAAAGCTTATGAAGCAGGAGCGAAATATGTTCAGGTCGATTGGGAAGATGAAAAAACCACCCGGATTCGTTATGAAAAAGCGCCGGATGACTCTTTTGGCTATTATCCGAAGTGGCAGGCCGACATGATGGAACAGCTCGCCGAAGGCGGCGGTGCCGTACTGCATATTAAGGTACCTGATCCGGAGCTGTTCCGTGGAATCGATTCATCCAAGGTATCAACTGCTGTGAGAGCAGCTGCCGTAGCAAGAGAAAAATACCAGGCCTATGTAAGAAATAACAAGGTTACTTGGTCGTTAATCAAAGCACCTACCCGGGCTTGGGCGAACAAAGTCTTTGCCGATCTTCCGGAAGAGCAGCGATTGGATGCCATGTGGGAAGCTGTATTCCTGATGAACCGTGTGGGTTCAGAAGATCCTGTTGCCGCTTGGCGTGAACACATTGCCGAGCTGAAACAAAGACAGGAGTTTATGAATAATAAACGTTACAAAAGTTTTCATTACCGCGCTCCTGGCACGGATTTGCGTGTCGAAATGCCGGAGGGTTATCGCTGGCTTGGAGGTGGAGACTATAACGAATCTGGTGTTTATTTTGTCGCCAACATGCCTACAGAAGAAATCTACACAATGCCGCATCGTACAGGTGTCAACGGAACGGTAACCAGCACACTTCCACTGAACTTGAATGGCCGTCTAGTTGAAGGGATTACCCTTACGTTTAAAGACGGAAAAGTAGTTGAGTATGACGCGAAATCCGGACGTGAGCATCTGACTTCGCTGCTCGATACGGATGAGGGTGCTTCCTATCTTGGTGAAATGGCACTTGTGCCATATGATTCCCCAATCTCCCGTTTAAACCGTGTGTTTTACAATACAGGTGTGGATGAAAATTCATCATGCCATTTTGCACTGGGTAGCTCCTACCCAGTTAACATCGAAGGTGGAACCAAGCTTTCCAAGGAAGAACTGCTCGCCAAAGGCGCAAATGTCAGTTTGACGCATGTCGATTTTATGATTGGTTCGGAAGAATTGGAGATTGACGGTGTGTTGGCTGACGGCACCATCGAGCCGGTGTTCCGTAGCGGAAAATGGGCATAGTGTCTAATTATAGCCTCCACATTACTTCGGCGAGAGGTATACTTTTATAAATACACAGCTAAGACCCTGCGGCAAACCGCAGGGTCTTTTAACGTGGGAAGTGATATGAATTTTATCATTACTACTCATTTATCGTATCACGAATCTCATTATCAACAATCCTTGTACCGTCAGGATGAAAAAAAACATTTTGACTATCATCCGCTATCGAAAAGGAGTAGCCAATCGGATCATCGGTATTAAAAACCATGAGATAATATAGAGGATCTCCGTTCTTCATATAAGGTGAATAATTAGGGGAATCAACCCCATCATCCAGAAGCTTAATAAATTTATTGATGTCTTTCCCGGTAAGGGTTTTGTAAGGCTTCGATTCATTGTCATGATACAGCCCAATGCTATTTACCTTGCCTTTTGGAATCTCATCATAAAGTTTGATCATGGAACTCCTGAATTGATCCTGTATATACAGTTTATAACCGTTTACCCGAGTGTCGTCAGCTACAGCAATGAGCTCATCTGTTCCAAAACCATTTACTCGATAAAGTTTTGTCCCAATATCCAGAAAGGCGGCATCCCCGTCTTTGGTTCTATAACCTGGATCTGTTACGAACTCATCCACTGTAAAACTCACTTCACCAACCTCTTCAGCCACATTATTCTCATTTTTTAGTACGATTCCCCAATCACTTGTATACATGTTTCCATTCAGCTTTACAAAATCCACCCAATCGATAATGGTATGTGTCTGATTCTGATTAAACGGGAGGCTGGAGCATCCACTTAGAAGAATAATCATAAGCAGGCCAAAAGTTTTTATCTTCATCATCAATCCCCCTTTATCTGCTAAACGTAAGGGAAAGCGATTTTGTTACACATCTGGATAATGATATTCAGCATAGCCCCCTTTTCATCCAATACAATATTAAAAAGCTGTGGTGCAGACCGGTTTGTTAACGCGCCGGAAACAATTTTTAAGCAATGCTATAACTTGCGGATCGGAAGTTTTTATTTTTCCGTATTGATAAAGTTTATCTGCATCAACCACGCCCATTAACAGGGAAGATAAGTCCGAGATGTCCAATTCGATAACCGAATCGTCCCTAGTACCTCGTTGTTCTTGCATTGAAATCGTTAATGACTCTTGCTCAATGTGTAAGGCGAAAGAGTTCGGTTGTTTGGAAGAGAAGGAGTCAGTTACCTTAAAATGCAAAGTAACCGGCTTCGAGCTATACACAGCACCTGTTTGGGCAAGTTCGATTATAAACTTCTCAATATCAATGATCTTGTACATCAAGCCCACACCTGATGTATGACTTTCATGAAACACACTCGGAAGAATGCGGTCGCTGCCGTTGCGAGGATCTCCGATCAAATATTCGATGGTATCATCCTGTGTCGTCCATATAATCCGGTTGATCTGATCACTTTGCGTATGTAAAAAAGTGCCTAGCTGTTGCAGCGCCTCCGGTGTCTCATATACAAACTCATGAATGACCATGTCATGCAGCAGGAAGTTATCCGAGCTAATGCTGTTAAAGGTGAATGAAATGTATCCATTTAACTTGTTATCTTCCATATATCCGATCAGCCTCTTACCCGGAGCGTTGAACAACGAATTCAGTTCATAAGGAGTTTTCAGCATCATTCCGTGTGTAGATGTGGCTTGTCGGTCGCTGCAGTCACGAATCAGATCTTGATGGGATCGATCCAACCACACCAAGCCATGCTTCTCTGCTGCTCTTGGAAGGCTATCCGGCTTAATTCGATATTGATTCATTTTTGTGCCATAGCCAAATCCCATATTTTTATAAAAATCCGGTTTGAACGGATATAAGAGCAAAAGAGAAATACCCTTCAACTTAAAATGTGAAATGAAAAACTCAATTAACTGTTTGGCTGCTTTTTCTTTCTTATGAAGGAGATCTACGGCAACCTGCCCTACGCCACCCACTTGGATCATTCGTCCGTAAAGATTCATGGTGTATTCATGGATGCGCATCCCGGCAATCAGGCGGTTATCCCGAAACAGACCATAATATTGAACCGTAGGCATATTCTCTTGATTGTGTGTGAAACGTGTAATTTGTCGTTCTCTAAACTCCGGTCCCGGAACGGCTTTTGCAGGATATGCATTCAGAGCGATGTCCACAAACGCAGGAATTTCATCGATATTTAGCTTACGAATGACCTCATTCATGACAGGATTCCTTTCAGGTGAATTGGATAGTTTAAAATGAGACTACCATTACTAAGATAACAAGCTAAACTTATTTACACAATATGGTCATTTAATATATAGCGTTGATCGATAATGGATACGCTAGTTATTCACTTTCAAGAAAAACACAAAAGGGTACCGGATAGAATCCAGTACCCTTTTGAAATATATAAATAATCGGGATGACACGATTTGAACATGCGACCCCCTGGTCCCAAACCAGGTGCTCTACCAAGCTGAGCTACATCCCGTTATTTTCAAAACATAAGCGGACGACGGGAATCGAACCCGCGACCCTCGCCTTGGCAAGGCGATGCTCTACCGCTGAGCCACGTCCGCAAAAACATGGTGCGCGTGGAGGGACTTGAACCCCCACGTCAAAGACGCTAGATCCTAAGTCTAGTGCGTCTGCCAATTCCGCCACACGCGCACAAGTAAAACTAATGGTGAGCCATGAAGGACTCGAACCTTCGACACCCTGATTAAAAGTCAGGTGCTCTACCAACTGAGCTAATGGCTCTTAAAAAGAAAAAATCATTGCGAAAACGATAAGATTGGTTGCGGGGGCAGGATTTGAACCTACGACCTTCGGGTTATGAGCCCGACGAGCTACCGAACTGCTCCACCCCGCGACATTAGAAAGTATGTATTATTACTGAAGAGAATTTAAAATCCATTTAATGATCTTACTACAGTTAGATCATTTAAAATCAACCGTTTTTCAACAGCCGGAATTATAATATATCACTTTTCTAGTTATATTGCAAGTGATATTTTCACAGGCTTCATTTTTTTAACAACAAGCATTTCATAAAAAAAAGAACAGATATATAATATATCATAAATAATTCGATATTGCAACTTCTAAATGTATCCTGAAAGGGTTGTATTGAACACACTTTCTTAATCATCCGCATTCAATAAGCATCAAAAACACAAAAAAGCCCGCTGTTGATTTCATATCGACAGCGGGCTTTATCTGGCTTGGCGACGTCCTACTCTCCCGGGACCCTTCGGTCCAAGTACCATCGGCGCTGGAAGGCTTAACGGTCGTGTTCGGGATGGGTACGCGTGGAACCCTTCCGCTATCGCCACCAAACGGGGCATTTGTTATTCAAATGCTATAAATCAGGTTTCAGCATCGCCAAATGCTGAAAGCCATATGCGCTTTCCTTAAACCACTTGGATTTAGAAAAGTCATCTTGACTCCCTGAAAACTAGATACGAAACATCATTTGCGAATCATGCATATGCTTCCGAAGTAGCTTTACTTCGTAAAGCTTTTAGGATAAGCCCTCGACCGATTAGTATTGGTCAGCTCCATGCATTGCTGCACTTCCACCTCCAACCTATCTACCTCGTCGTCTTCAAGGGGTCTTACTAATTGGGAAATCTCATCTTGAGGGGGGCTTCACGCTTAGATGCTTTCAGCGCTTATCCCTTCCGTACGTAGCTACCCAGCCATGCTCCTGGCGGAACAACTGGTGCACCAGCGGTACGTCCATCCCGGTCCTCTCGTACTAAGGACAGCTCCTCTCAAATTTCCTACGCCCACGACAGATAGGGACCGAACTGTCTCACGACGTTCTGAACCCAGCTCGCGTACCGCTTTAATGGGCGAACAGCCCAACCCTTGGGACCTACTTCAGCCCCAGGATGCGATGAGCCGACATCGAGGTGCCAAACCTCCCCGTCGATGTGGACTCTTGGGGGAGATAAGCCTGTTATCCCCAGGGTAGCTTTTATCCGTTGAGCGATGGCCCTTCCATGCGGTACCACCGGATCACTAAGCCCGACTTTCGTCCCTGCTCGACTTGTAGGTCTCGCAGTCAAGCTCCCTTATGCCTTTGCACTCTTCGAATGATTTCCAACCATTCTGAGGGAACCTTGGGGCGCCTCCGTTACTCTTTAGGAGGCGACCGCCCCAGTCAAACTGCCCACCAGACACTGTCCCCGCACCGGTTTACGGTACTAGGTTAGAACCTAGATACGATCAGGGTGGTATCCCAACGGCGCCTCCACAGAAGCTTGCGCTCCTGTTTCTTAGGCTCCCACCTATCCTGTACAGATCGTACCCAAATCCAATATCAAGCTGCAGTAAAGCTCCATGGGGTCTTTCCGTCTTGTCGCGGGTAACCTGCATCTTCACAGGTATTAAAATTTCACCGGAT
>NZ_CP093336.1:3975000-5475000 GCF_022637315.1 Paenibacillus sp. N3/727
AATCGCGTATTACATTATCTTTCATTACATTCCAATGTACGGGGTGCAGATCGCATTCAAGGACTTCATTGCATCCAAAGGCATTACCGACAGTCCTTGGGCCGGACTCAAACATTTCGAACGCTTTTTTAACAGCTATTATTTTGAACGACTTATTATGAATACTCTCGAAATTGGCCTGTACGAACTTCTCGTCGGATTTCCCGTACCCATTATCCTAGCTTTACTTATTAATGAAGTCAGAAGCAAGCTTTTCCGCAAAACGGTTCAAACCATCACATACGCTCCCCACTTTCTATCTACCGTTGTGCTTGTTGGTATGCTATTCATATTTCTCGATCCCAATTCCGGATTTATTAACATGCTCATCCGTTTATTTGGAGGGGACCCAGTATCCTTTATGACCGAACCGGGGTGGTTCAAGACGATTTATGTATTCTCCGGCATATGGCAGCAGATGGGCTGGAGCTCCATTATCTACCTTGCAGCCTTAACAGGTATCGATCCACAACAGCATGAAGCAGCCAAAGTCGACGGCGCATCCAGACTCAAACGAATACGGCATATCAATCTCCCGGGCATTATGCCGACCATCATTATTTTGCTCATTATGAATGTAGGTTCTGTTATGGCTGTAGGCTTCGAAAAAGTATTCTTGATGCAAAATGACCTGAACCGGGAAAGCTCAGATGTCATTGCCACCTACGTATATCGCAGCGGTATCATCAGCGCCCAATATAGCTTCTCTGCAGCAGTCGGATTGTTCAACTCCATTATTAACTTCATTCTACTCCTTAGCGTTAACTTCATCTCCAGAAAGGTGGGACAGAACAGCCTATGGTAAAACAATCCAGGGGTGACCGAATATTTGATATCATCAATCTTCTGCTGCTCGGGTCTGTCCTAATAATCGTTCTGTATCCACTTGTCTTCGTAGCCGTCGCATCCATTAGCGATCCTGCAGCTGTTGTTAATGGAGAGGTATGGTTGATCCCTAAAGACATTACTTTTGCCGGATACGAAAAAGTATTCTCTAATAAAGAAATCCTGAGAGGATATATGAACACGATCATTTATACGGTGGTCGGTACCATCGTAAACATTATCATGACGATATTGGCTGCTTATCCGCTCTCTCGAAAAGATTTACGCGGGCGCAATCTCATTACAGCTATGTTTGTCTTTACGATGTTCTTCAGCGGGGGCCTCATTCCGACCTATCTGATCGTTAAGCAGCTTGGCATGGTGAACACCATGTGGGCCTTGATCATTCCTAATGCGGTTGCGATCTGGAATATTATCATCATGCGTACGTTTTTCCAGCAGAGCATACCTATTGAAGTTCAGGAATCTGCACAGATCGATGGCTGCAGCAATATTAAGATCCTATTTAAGATTGTGCTTCCGCTCTCCCTGCCGGTTCTTGCAGTCATGACGCTTTTTTACAGTGTCACGCATTGGAACTCATTTTTCAATGCACTCATTTATCTTACTGAACGTGAAAAATATCCGCTGCAGCTCATTTTGCGTGAAATCCTAATCCAGAGCAATATGCAGGATATGATTCAAACGAGTGAAGAGTCGCTTGCCAAGAGTGTTATGGAGGCGGAATCCATTAAATATGCCGTTGTTATTATCGCCAACTTACCTGTTCTTATGTTATATCCATTTTTGCAGCGTTATTTCGTTAAAGGCATGGTTATTGGAGCTATTAAAGGCTGATAACCCAATAACAATACATAGGGGGTATTTCTTTGAAGAAATTGAAGGCAATCTTTCACATGTCCATCACGGCTCTATTGGCTCTCTCCCTGCTCGCCGGTTGCTCCGGCAGCGGCTCTTCTCAATCACCAGGGGATACAGAACCGTCCAGCAACTTCAACCCAACAGGCTTGCCCATCGTAAAAGAACCAATTACACTAAAAATGATCGCCGGTAAAGCGCCAACAACAGCGCCAGACTGGAATCAGACGATGCTGTGGCAAGAATACGAAAAGATGACAAACATCAAAATCGAGTGGGAAATGGTACCGACCGACACCATGGCGGAGAAACGTAACATTCTGCTCGCAGGTAATGACTACCCGCATGCCTTCTTCACTGCAGGGATACCACCTGCTGATCTACAGAAGTACGGCCAGCAAGGTGTGTTTATTGAACTCAATGACCTGATCGATAAGCATGCGCCGAACTTGAAGGCCATTATGGATCAATACCCGGATGTTAAGAAAGGGCTAACGATGCCTGACGGGAACATTTACTCCTTTCCAACGATCTACGATCCGGAATTCACGTCGGTACTGTCTTCATCCAAGATGTGGATCAAGAAGGACTGGCTGGACGCCCTCAACCTTAAAGAGCCTGAGACAACGGATGATTTCTATAATATGCTGAAGGCATTTAAAGAACAGGATCCGAACAAGAACGGGCAAAAGGATGAGATCCCTTTCCAGGCCGTAGGCATCGATGCGCTCCACAATTATTTGAAAGGAGCTTGGGGACTAAGCAACCGTGGTGTCCGGAATGCCAATGTCGACGTTGATCCGGGTACCGGAGAACTCCGGTTTATCCCGACTCACCAGAACTATAAGGAAATGCTTCAATATATGAACAAGTTATATAAAGAAGGATTGCTCAGCCAAGACATTTTCACAATAAAGGCTAATCAATATTACGCCACTGGTTCAAAGGGAGTGTTCGGGTCCACCATAACAACAAGCCCATACACATTGATGGGCCAGCCGGATTATATCGGTGCCAACGCATTGAAAGGCCCTCACGGAGACCAAATCTGGTCAGCTACGGGTTCCCCCCTTGCTATACCGGGCGCATTCGTCATTACGGACCGCAATCCGAATCCGGTTGAAACGGTTCGCTGGATCGATCATCTATACAGCGAAGAAGGTAGCAAGATGTTCTTTATGGGTTTTGAAGGAAAATCATATAACGTGAACTCGAAGGGTGAGTATGAATATACCGATGAGATCAATAAGAACCCGAGTGGCCTGACGTTCGAGCAAGCGTTGGTTAAGTATGTGGTATGGCCGGGTGGTGGCTATCCGAATATTGTACAGCAGAAATATTTCAAGGGGGCTGAGAGCCGGCCGGAAGCTGTAGAAACAGCAACTCGATTCTCAGCGCACCTGCCAGAAGAAATCTGGCCAACCTTCACATTTACATCAGAGGAGAATGAAGATATGTCTACGATCGGTTCAGATATCGATAGCTATGTAACCGAGATGCGGGCCAAATTCGTCTCCGGTAACGCCTCATTCGATGAGTGGGATCCGTATGTGAAGACTTTGGAGCAGATGGGCGTTGAAAGGTATATGGAAATATATAAAAACGCTTTTGACCGTTATAAGCAAGGATAACGGCAGATTAGAGGCGGTCGAGGATTATCTTATATTCCTCGACCGCTCATGTATTTTCTATAAGATTATGAATAGGGGTGATCCATACACGGATGATCAAGAGTCAGCGATTCTACCGCTATTTGCTTTCTTATATCTTACTGACCGTCATTTCTCTGTTGATCATGAGCGGCGTCGTCTATAAGCAGTTTTTGAGCACTTTACGTTCAGAGGTCGAGCATTCGACCATCAATTCCCTTGATCAGTTCCGTCTGGCGATCGACCAACGCATACTGGAGATGGATCGGATGGCGATGCAAATATCGAGCAATGCCCAGCTGAAGCCATTCAAAGCAACCTCCCACGGATACGGTCCGTATGAAGCTATCGAAGAATTGAAGCAATATCTATCGACCAACATGTTCATTAGTGACATTATCATTCGTTATAATGGCCGCAATCCTGAGCAATTGTATGCAGCGAGCGGCACCTATGATGTCGACCTGTTCTTTGAAGACATTTTTCAGTTTAAGAACTGGGACCAATATGAATTTGTAAAAATGAGTAATACACTCAATGCACCTCTCATGCGGCCGATGGATACCGTGCAGTATAATCACATCGTCAATGAACGGTACGCGACCTATTCGGTACCTCTCATAGCAAGCTCTGACACCCCATATGGTGTCGTTATGTTTTTAATTAACGAAAGCGCTTTCCAAAAACTTGCGACAAACGTGCTTGGAGAATATAACGGGACACTGTATGTCCTTGATCATCAAGGCACTGTCTTGTATGAGTACACGAAAGGTAATCATGTCAGTGGGCTCTTAAACGCTACACTGGATACGATTCGAAGTCATAATGGGGCTTGGAATATTACCAGCCTCGAGCATAACAAAGATCATTACACGACGGTCAAGCATGATTCCGATCGACGCGGCTACAGTTATGTAGCTGTTATGCCTTCAGACCAGATTATGCACAAAGTTAATCAGGCGCGATTACTGTTTAATTTGACTGCGGCTGTCATTTTCCTAGTCGGCGTTATTTTGGCAATCGCTTTATCCGTCCATAATTATAAGCCTCTTCAGAAGCTGATCGGAGTAATCTCCAATCAGAACCAAGCTGTCCAGCGATCATCGGGTACATCAAGGGCAAAAGATGAGCTCGACTTTATCTCCAACGCGGTTGTGCAGATGGCAAAGGAAAATGAAGGCTTAATTCACCAGCTTCATAGACAGGCGATTGTCCTGCGAGACCAAGTGCTGCTCTCACTTATTACAGGCAAGTTCAAGTCGCGTGAGGAATGGGAAGATAATCTCCAATTCTCCAGTCTCCGTATGGATGGTCCACATTTTGCTGTACTGCTGTTTCTCATTGATAACTATCAGACGTTTCGTAGGGACAATTCAGATTCGATGCAGGATCATCTAAAAAGAAGCCTTATCAAGATTCTTGAGGAACTGTCTGAGGAAGGCGGACGTGGCTTCGGTGTGGAATTGATTGATGGGCGCAGCATTGTATTCTTGTTTAACTTGTATGAAGGCTATGACAAGGATGAAGTGTTGCATGATTTTGCAATGAAGACGAAACAAATTCTTCAGCAGTATTTCCGCTTTACAGTGACGACTGGCATTGGCAGTATCGGCAATGATATTACGTCTATCTCCCAATCATTCATTGAGGCAAGCCATGCCGCTCGCTACCGGCTCATCAAAGGAGAAGATCAAGTTATCTTCTATTGCGATATTGAGCAGGATAGCGCCCGAGAACGCTGGTATCCGGTCGAGACCGTGGAACAGCTTATCCGTGCGATCCGGCAAGGAGATAGTAAAGCTGTGGTAGAGGCTGTACATAAAGCATTCGGACAGATAACAGAGAAAAAAATGCCTATTGATGCGGCTGAGTTCATCTGCTTTGATATCGTCAACAACAGCGCGAAGACCCTTATCGAGCTTGATATCGATCTCGATGAAGTAACCAACGAGGCACTGGAGCGGCTATTCGTACCGCATCTCGAAACGATCGAAGAGCTCGAACGCCTTGTTACCGACATTTGCTGCAATGTGTGCCGCTTTGTTGCAAGCAAGAAGGAAAGCAAGAATGTGGTGTTATTACACCAGCTGAAAGACTACATTCATGACCAATACACGAACCAATCTATCTCCCTGGAATCCATTGCGAAGCATTTCGGAATATCTCCTTCGTATGCAACCCGTTTCTTCAAAGACCATACTGGTGATTCCCTTATGCGATATATCGATGGAATGCGAATGGATCAAGCCAAGCAGTTGTTAACGACAACGGATCTGAAGCTTAAAGATATTCTAGATGAAGTGGGGTATGTAGACTCAACTAACTTTATTCGAAAATTCAAGAAGAATGAGGGTGTAACGCCGATTCAGTACCGTAATATTATGAATTCAGATATTTAATAAATGGAAGTATCGACCCACCAAATTACGAAAAGCAGGCCTCACAAGAGTGAATTTCTCAGGTGGCCTGCTAGTAATCTATTTGATCGGAATAATAAGACGTATGGCGGTACCTTCTCCCGGTGCTGTTTCGATGTGGAACTTGGCGCCGATTCCCCGTGCACGTTCCTCCATGCTGAAAAGCCCTACTCCTTTTTTTCCACCATCCCGAATAATTCCTTTGCCTTTATCAATAATGCCAACCTCTATGTGTGTCTCATCCTGCTTAATCACGACTTTAACCTGATCCACATCAGCATATTTACCAACATTCAATAAGGCTTCCTGGATGATCCGGTATATGACCGTTTCCTGTTGGTAATTTAATCGTTTGGTCAAGCTGGACTGAAAATCCACCCTTATGCCGTAATGCTCCGTAAAATTTTCGATATAGGTTCGGATAGCAGGCACAACACCAAGATCATCCAGAATGGATGGCCGAAGCTCCCATGCAAGTCCGCGAACATCTTCAATAATATGAGAAACTTGTTGGCGGATAATCGATAGTTCCTCTACAGCTGAAGCGTTCTTCGCAACATCTGTCTCTAAAGAAACCTCTGAATGCTCCTGCTCGGCAATAAGGAGACGGTCCATACTTATTAGAAGTGAAAACAAGCTCTGGCCTATACCGTCATGTAATTCACGGGAAAATCGTTTGCGTTCTTCCTCCTGAATTTCCATAACCTTAGCCATCATATGCTTCAGCTCTTCTTCGACCTCTTTCAGTCGAGTAACTTCATGCCGGATCGCCAAATACTGTACGGGCTGGCCCGCTTCGTCAAGTAAAGGTACAATCGTTGTATCAACCCAGTAATATATTCCGTCTTTCGCTTTATTTTTAATTTCCCCGTGCCATACGAAGCCTGATTTAATCGTTTCCCACAGATTTTGCATAAAGGATTTGTCGTGGTGCCCTGAATTAATGATCCGATGATCCTGTCCCAGTAATTCTTCGCGTGAATATTTAGATATCTGGCAAAATTTATCGTTAACAAAAAGAATACGGCCTGTATGATCTGTAACAGCAACAATCGATGACTCATCCAAGGCGATTTTCAAATCGTTTAACTGCCGTAGCGAATTTTTCACATTTTCCAAAAGATGCTGATCAGCATGAATTTCATCCAACTGGTTCAAAAGCTCCATCACATGCTGACCAATCACCTCGGGATAATGAGCACCTTTATTTTTATTCAAAAGTAAGCAGCCCCTTTTTCATAGCATATTTAATTAAATCGGGACGCGTTTTGAGCCCTAATTTCTCCATCAGATTGCTTTTATGACTTTCAACCGTTTTGACGCTGATGATCAGATTTTCGGCGATTTCCTTGTTAGAATATCCTTTGGCAGTCCAGGACAGCACTTCCTTTTCACGCTCCGACAGAGATTCGAATTCATCCGCTCCCTCCCCGTTCTTCACCTTTTCAATATACTGACCCATTAATCGCTTCGTAGCTAATGGCGTCAAATAAGCGCTACCTGCAGCCACGTAACGGATTGCTGTTAGCAGCTCTTCATGAGGAGCGTTCTTCAAAATATACCCGGAAGCGCCTGCTTGAATCGCACGGAATAAATATTGCTCATCGTCATGCATTGTTAAGATTAATATGTATATATCCGGCAGCAGCTTTTTTAGCTCCTCCGTAGCTGTCATTCCGTCTTTACCATGCGGCATGCTAAGATCCATCAAAATAACGTCCGGCAGCAGAACTTTCGCCAAACGAATTGCTTCATCCCCATCCGCCGCTTCACCAACCACATCAATATTTTGTTTTTCCCCAAGAAGCAGCTTGAGTCCGGATCGAACAACTGCATGGTCGTCCACGATTAACAGACGTATCATAGTTCTCCCTCCTATATCCGTTCCAGCAAGTGTGACATATATCATGATATAAGAAAAAAACAATCCCGGCAATCGAGGATTGTTTGTCTGATTATATAAATAGGGTTTTCCTTTGTTAATTAACGTTGATCTACAACTGCTGCCTCTTGGTCTCTTCCCAAAAATGCTCGGCTGCAGATTCCAGCTGTGTCAGTTCAGACACCCCGTAAATCTCGCCCTTCCTTCTGCCCATCAGCAGTATTCCTGCGGTTTCGTTATGCTCTCGCTGTATAGGTGTCGCCGCTGATACGATAAGATGTTCAGCAAGCATCATATAATCACTATCTCGCCTCTGTTCATCCGATAAGCAGGTTTTCTGGACCGTCCGGCCGATTCGGATCACATCACCGGCTATACCTTGACCTGGACGATTCACCATATAACGAAATTTTTCATTGGTGTAACCGGAAGCTGCAACCCATCGAATCTGCCTCTCGGAAGCAGCATATATCGCAACTGCGCAAAAATCACTATCCGTCAGCTTGCGCAATTCCGATAAACGTTCTTCCCAATCCATTACTCCGGCCATCATAACGGGTCCCTCCATGCTTACATTGTACTTACATCATTTATTGTAGCCCTAACCGTCAGGATTGTACCTCAGGGTATTCCCTGAAAATAATCTAAGGGTGTAAGTATGAATGCGTGCTAGGATACCCGATAGCTTACGGGATTTCCCCGCTATCTTCTGTGATGAATCTCACAAAAAACAGGGAATGCCCCCATTAATAATTCAGAGCCTTCCCCGATGTTCCAAAAATGCCCCTTACGCTATGATAAATGTAACAAGACGACACGGGGGGCAACTTTCAATGGCTATGACAATTGAGCACCAACAAACTTTTAAAACATGCGGAAAACGTAAGGAAACAAAAATTGGATCATCGAATCAATATGGTATCGCACAATATTTGTCAGAGGAACAATTTCAATATTTGCAAGACATCATGCAGACGAGAAAAATAACAAAAGGCTCTTATTTGTTCTGGGAAGGCGATAAAGCCGATAAACTGTACTTCATCATTTCAGGTCAGGTGAAACTTCTAAAATCGACCGAGGAAGGTAAAGATCTGATCATTTCGATATTGCAAAACGGGGATTTCATCGCACAGTTCAACGGTTTGCAGAACGCCCAATACAGCTTTAGCGCCGAAACCATGAGCAATGTACAAGTAGGAGTGATTTTGCGTAAAGACCTCGATGAGCTATTGAATCTACACGGAGATATCGCTATACAATTTATGTATTGGCTCGGAATGAACAATCAGATTATCGAGACCAAACTGCGGGATCTGCTTTTATTTGGGAAAGCAGGCGCGCTTGCCTCGACATTAATCCGCATGAGCAACACATATGGGATTCCAGCAGTTGATGGATCTATCCATATTCAGCTTAAACTGACCAATACAGAACTAGGCGAAATGATCGGGTGTACCCGAGAAAGCGTTAATCGTATGCTTGGGGATTGGAAAAACGATGGGACGATTGAGTTTGAAGAAGGTAAGATGATCATCCGCCAGATTGCAAATTTGCGCGAAATTTGCAGATGTCCTGATTCTCCGAGATGCCCGGTTGCAGTTTGCCGGCTTTAAGCTGAACTTCATGCGCTAAAAGAAGGGGTGTTCCAAAGGTCCATTGACCTGGAACGCCCCTTTGTCTGTTGTAAGATGCTACGTGTACGAATCGCTTCAATCTGGATGAATACTTACTTTTGCATCAATCGCCCAACAATGACGTGAGCCGTCTTCTCACCATTAGCGATACAATCTGGAATTCCCACACCGTAATAGGAACAACCAGCCAGCAAAACATTCGGATAGCTTTGTTCCAGCTTCAGCTCCAGAGAATTCACAATTTCACGATGTTTCAGATGGTAGTTAGGCATATTTTCATGCCACTTCGTCACTTCTGCCGTAACTGGCTCTGCGGTCAGTCCCAAACTTTTCGTAATGTCCTGAAGTGCTACCGACTTTAGTTCTTCCTCCGACAGACGGATTAATCTTGCGTATTCCGGATTGGAGCTTTTATAAAAAAGTCTAAGCAGAAGCCGTCGTCCCTTGGACGTATGCTCCCATTTACGGCTAGTCCAAGTACAGGCGTCGCACAGCACATCACTTTCTTTTACGGAAATGAACCCGGTCCCATCACTCGGCAGCTCGCTGTCCGGTACATCAAATCCAAGGTAGATGCTAATCATCGATTTCGTATGAAGCTGTGAAAAATCCTCAGCAAGCTGGTTATCCTGAAGCAGCTCCTGAGCCTGCCGGCTGTTGTTGCTGAGCACAACATAGTCCGCTTCGATCTTCCGACCATCCTCCATGGTGATGATATAACGTTTATCCATTTTCTCAACAGACTCCGCTTTTATCCCTTTGTAAATTTGAGCATCCGCCAGCAACTCCTCCATCCGGTCGATCAGGACCGACATCCCATTTTTGAATGAGATAAACTTTTTGTTTGCTGCACCTAAATAGATGTGTTTGTTTTCGGATAAGCCCTTTATAATGCTGCCATATTTGTTTTTATATTCGAGCAAAAAAGGAAATGTGGATGCAATCGTTAAATCATTCAGCTCTCCGGAATATACACCCGAAACGACCGGTGCAATTTGCTTCTGAACCAGTTCCGTTCCGAGAAAAGTTTCCAGAAACAATCCAAGCGAATCATTAATCGTGAACGTTTCGTTTGTTGTATAAAAGTCTTTAAGCGCTTCCACTTTGCCCTCAGCAGAAATCAACTCACTCTGGACCAAAGATTCTAATCCGGTGGGAATGCCAAAAACGGCATCCGCGGGAATCTTTTTCAAGCCGTCTTCTGTGTAAATATAGGAGATTCCGGTCGCGTTATACACAACCTGATCGCTTAACCCCAGCTCTTCTAGAAAAGGGGAAACGTTCGACTTGCGGGCAACGATGGAATCAGCTCCGGTCTCCATGGTAAACTCCCCGTCTGAGAACGTGCGGATTTTCCCACCGAGCGTATCATCACCTTCCACCAGCACCAACTGCATGTCCAAATTGTTCGCATTCATCTCTTTCTGAAGATAATTTAATGTAGACAGACCGGTAATTCCTCCACCAATGACTACGGTTGTTGTCATTATGAATACACCTCGTATATATAAGTTAGGATCATGCATAATACCCCTGATAAACATTCTATCCAAATCAGAAGTATACCATAAGGGTAAGCGTCCCGTTCAGCACTTTCCCTTCAATTATGTGAACATGAGGGTGAAATATGTCCAATCGTTAGGCAGTATTTCACTTGATAATAGAAGGCCAAAAAAACTCTGCGAATGCTTAGCAGAGTTTTTTATCAGAGATGAAACACCAAATTCACATAAATTCGGCTAGCTCTAACTTGGCTTTAAGGCAGCCTTATTATTGTTAAATAGCTCCTCAATTCGGTTGCAGGTGTCTGTCGGGTTTTCCATACCAGCCCAAAGTAAATTCAGTTCATCAAACAGCATTAAAATTTCGGACTGACTCAAATTTAGTGAATGCAGAGGATGTGCATGTGGCAGAACATCCAAATACCGGTTATAATGCTTCGGGTGAATATCAGGAGTCAACAGTGAATCATCTTCTGCCACGGAACGAAGAACGGGAATCGTACATCCATATTGCTTAATCAGTTTCTGCGCTTCTTCCCCAGTCATAAAATCAACCAACCGCTCCGCAACACTTCGATGGCTGCTACTCGCACTGATGGAAAGGCCGCCACCGAGAAGAAGTGTTGCGGGTTTCCGCCCTTTCGGAAGCTGCATGACATCCCATTCGATGGAATGATCCCGGAATTCGTTCATGAAATAATACGTCGACATGATCATAGCCACTCTTTCTTTCATGAACAGCCTTTCCGCAAGATGACTGCTGCCGTGCGAATAAATCGGAGACACATGCTCTTTGTACATGAGTGACAGGCAGAATTCCAATGACTCAATATTTCTCTCATTCGCCATCGTACTGCGGCTTCGGTCTTCTGTCATCATCTTACCGTCATTCTGCATAAGGAACACGGGCCAACGGTTAGGCGAGGAAGAGAAACCGAAACCAAACTGCTCAATCATACCATCTTCATTAGGCTTGACTGTACATGTCTTGGCTGTATGCAGTAGGTCTGACCAGTTCTCAAGCAATGTCTCGTCCGACAGACCATACTGACGGAAGATCGATCGGTTAAAACAGATTACGACAGGCGAGAAAATAAACGGTGCTGCCAAGATGCGGTTATCATGTTGAAACAATCTGAATACCTCCGGGTAGGATACTCCCTCCTTTAATAAATGAGGGGGCACATAACCCGTGACCATATCCGTGCGTTTGCTTTCCACCCAGTGGCGGTAATGTGAATCAGACATCATAAACACGTCAGGCCCCTGCTGATCCTCTAGTAGAGCAATGATCGTGTCCGTGTAGTTGTCTTCCGAGTATAGGACAATCTCAACTTTTACAAACGGATGTTTCCGCTCAAAAGCTTCAATGATTTTTTGAACAATATGAATCTCATAAGAACTGGAGAACCAAGCCAATTTCAAGACGACAGGTGAAAGATCCTCACCCGGCAGCTTAACTCGGTTTCCTTTACCTGCAATTTTCTCAATTAATCCTTCATTAACCAGCTCTTCAAGTGCCTTACGTATAGAAACACGGCTCATTTCATACTTCTGGCTTAGCGTATTTTCCGGCAATATAAATTCACCAGGCAGCAGTGTGCCGCTGACAATTTCATTTCTAAGTTCCTGAAGAAAGCGTTCATAACGCTCGTTAAATTCATTTCTTCTACGCAACAATATATACCGCTCCTATACATGTCTATAAGTACCAGTATACCATGTGTGGCATGCCGTTTCCATAGTCTGTCATTTCTAATTCTCTGCTGTTATCGTCCGAGGTGTTGATCCAGAAAACGGTATGCTCTGTCGCGTATATCAAGCGGAAAATCATGCCCTTCCGCACCGAACCAGCATTCGAAAACCTGTTCCTTGTTCAAAAAACGGTAAAGACTTTCAATGTCGGCCAATCCTGCTGCATTCTCACGCCAGTTCGGAAAAATGTTGTCTCTCGTTCCGCACCACATGAACATTGGCGTAGGAACTGCTAGTGCAGCAATTTCATGCCATTCAAATGAGTAATGGTTTCGGTTGATCTCTTCGGTCAGCGATGGGATGTGGGAGAACCATTCCCGCTTTCCCCATCGATTCGGCTCCGGGTCCCCAGTAAACATGGAAAAGCCGCAGCTGGACACCACAGCATGAATTCTGCGGTCTATTCCTGCCAAAAACCAACCGTTATATCCGCCGAGAGAATGACCAATAACTCCGATCCGGTTCGCCTTTACCTGAGGAAGCGAGACCAGTATATTAACGCCGCGGATATGATCAGCCAGCATTTTTCCGACCGCGGTCCATGCCGGATTACGGTTATAGAAAGGCGCTGTCTGAAAAGGGTTCTCCCCTTCGTACACCCGATCCCCGAAGGTAATCGAATCCGGAGCGAGAACGACATATCCTCTCTTCACGAGCTCCAGTCCATATCTGCGATTGTCCCGTCCTTCCTTGAGAGAGATATCTGCTTTCCCAATCTCTGTGGTTGGATGAAGCGCCAGAACGGCAGAAAGATTCTTATTAGCCTCACCTGACTGCCGAGGTAATAATAGATAGGCAAAAACCTTATCTCCATCTCTTGTCTCATACCGGATATATAAGCGACGATGATCCTCTTCTTCTGCTTCGGAGATGACTTCATAACTCCCATCACTCCAAGCTTCAAAATTCATCCCTTCTATAGGAGGTGTACCGAGCATCTTCAGCCAGTTCGAACGGATTTGAGCTTCTTTAACCTCCCAATCTTCTATTGAATTGATACCTTGAAGAAGTGGCCTCATGATGCTGTCTTGACTATTAATCTCGGTCTGAGCTGCTTTTTGTACATGATCCATACTTTTGATTTCACTCCTCTCCCCATTCAAAGCGCCAGAGCTCGGCTCCGCTGCCGTAATAAACCCCGCCGTTTATATAGGCAATACCGCATGTCGCTTCTTTCGGCAGTTCAGCAAGTTGATCCGGAACGAACACTCCTGGTGTTACGGTAAACAACGCTCTGCTTAGCAGGCCAAGAACAATCGGTCGCCCCTGATAAATAGTCTTGATCAGTCCCTGTCTGACAACCGATCCCCAACAAGATAAATCCTGTTGATAGACAACGATCCCCTTTGAAAGGTCGAAGATGAAAAACATACTGTCAGAAGTTAGGCCATAGATGAGATCGTCATCACTCGCCGACAGTTGAGAGATTTCTCGGGCTTCAGGGATAGGTATCCACTGCTGTTCAACCTTACGGTTAGAAAAGTTCAACTCATAAAGAACAGCCTCGGAAGCGATTGGTTCGCCCCCACCCGGTGTTTCAATACTGCTTCCACCGATAATACGGCCATCCGATAAAGTTGTAAGTGAGACGGTGCTTTGACCATGTACAACCTGATGATGCTCCAGTATGGTCACTTGCTCTGTCTCCAGGTCAACGATTCCTAATCCGCCGCCAACCGCGCCATATCCCGGAAATCCGCCATACAGCACATGACGTCCATCCGGATATGAAACAGCGCATCTTGGTCGATGAATCCGATCATCAGCGTAAATAAGTCTCGGGTTTCGATTGGATCCGCTCTTTGTAGCCAGCAGCTTCGAAGTATCGAGCACATGAACCAGCCCGCCCGCATAAGCAGCTCCAATGAGCTTGCTGCCTTGTACAGCATACGCGGCAATATTACCTCCGCCGCCGCGCTCGATTATCCCGCTTCCATGATTCACTATACTGGACTCATCCACATCATACGTGTACAAATGTAGAGGATGATTTGACGTTCCGTACAATTTCCCATCTGGCCCTTTACATAATGGGGATAGCGCCGTACCATCGCCATCATAACGGAGAGGCAGTTCGGTAACCATTCCATCCGGCTCTTGGATCGTTACTTGCCTGTCGGAGAGTTCCCATTCTATTAAGGAGCGTCCACCAGCCAAATTACCGTGGAGCTTCTTGTACCCATCGCCGTTATACACTGAATCCGCGCAATCCTGTTCAGATATGGATACTGCTTTCCCGCTGTGCAACCTGTACCACTGGCCTGGACCGTGGCCATCCCCATCCGGAAGCCACCCGTAAACATTTCCATCAATGCCATTGAACACCCGTCCGCTTCCCGGTTGAATCATACCCGATTGTCCACGAACGATAACCTTCCGTAAGCCATCCTCCAGTCTCAAGCAAAGTAATGCGGGAGAAGTTGTGCCTAATCCAACATACACCCAGCCAGTACGATCGGCAGCCAAACTCATGGCATATTTTCGCTCACGGTCCAGACGTGTTACGACCTGGCACTCACCTGCTAAAACGTCCAGCTTCATTAAATAACTGCCTGGATATGTCGTTGCATAGACATGGCCAAATTCGTTCTCTACAAACGCAAATCCGGCCGATTCTTCCCCGGAAGGTACTGCGAAACGGCCGATATATGCGGGAATAAATGGATCAAGAACATAGATGTAGGATCCCGCCCCTGTATAGAATAAACCATCGCTTCCACTCATCGCAGCATAAGGGTATTCATGGATACCATCCGGAAACGCCAGCTGTTGGCATACTCCCGAGATGGGATGAACTACAAGTGAATACCCTCTTGCCGCAATCACAAGTCGTTCCTCGCCTTCTTTATTTCGACACACGGCCGCTGAACGGGTCTCGTCAGCTGTAACTGGTATGCCAAGACATGTGAATTGTTCTAGTTCCATCGCTCCCTGTTTACTCATGATGGCACCTTTAGTTTTTGCCGACTGCATAATGGGCCGCTACTTTCTGCAAAGCACGGATAATATCCTCAACGTCTTGCTCGGAATAAAATTCGTTTAACGGTATTTGTACAGCCGTCTGTAAAATCTCCTCCGCAACGGGACAAATTCCTTGTGAATAGGTCGTATCGCTTAAATCGAATGGAAAATGACTTCCTAAATAGGCCTGTCGGTTCTGAAATAACGGCTGCATATAACATACTTCCGGAATATAGCCTGCACGATTCGGTATCCCTTCGGCTTCAAGAGCCTTGCAGAACTCATCCCGATCACAGGTTAGCGCGTTCATCTCCAACCTGAACATATAAAACCAATAAGTACACTCGTCATGGGCGTTTACCTTGGGGATATGAATACCTGGCACGGATGATAACGTCGCATTCATTCGATCCCCGTATGTTCTTCGACGCTCACAAATCCATGGCAATTTTTTAAGCTGGGCGATACCCACGGCACCCTGCAGCTCGGTCATTCGGTAATTCGGGGCAATAAATTTCGTGCCTCGTTCCAGCGTCGTTCCGAGTCGGCGATAATTTTTATCTGCAAAAGCATGCGTTGTTGCATAATCCTTCTCTTCCCCAGAGTTGACCAGCACCATGCCGCCGTCTCCCGTGGAAATATGCTTAAAGTCATTTGTACTGAAACATCCGTAATTACCGATCGTTCCGACAAGTCTGCCTTTGTACTTCGTAAGATAAGCTTGAGCACAATCTTCAATTACTTTGATTCCGTATCGGTGTGCTATGTCCATAATAGGATCCATATCGCAAGGATTGCCTGCAAGATGAACCACAATGATGGCCTTCGTCTTTGGTGTAATCCGAGCTATTACGGATTTCGGATCCAAGTTGTACGTGTTCGGTTCAAGGTCGGCAAACACCGGCACGGCATTTTGATATAATATACCGATCAGTGTGCCTTGATCGGTGATCGGACTTGTAATCACTTCGTCGCCTACGGTGACACCAGCCGCACCTAACGCGACATGAAGGGCTGCAGTTCCTGATGAAGTAGCCACACTATATTTGCTTCCGTACATGACATTGAAGTCTGACAAAAAATGTTTCACTTTTTCACCAAAATGATAAAACAGCGTGTTCTGTTCCAATGCTTCTAGTAGCTCCGTCGCCTCTTCTTCTCCGAATCGCTTTCCCGTACTGAACGGTGTGGTCTTACTTTGAGGACCCCCGTAGAGTGCTAGCTGTTCCATCCTGCCTGAGCCTCCTTTATATCTGCTGTTCCGTTAAACTGCTGCTGAAGTCAACCTGTTTATGACAAGAAACGCCGAACCGTATCACTCGATTCTCCTCCTCTAAAGAACGCTCACCTTTGCTTACAGGAGTCAGCATCACCGCACCTGGCGGCAGTTGTTCCGCATAAAAGGATCTATCCGTTTCTACATATAACCTCGCCGAGCGGCGGGATTGTTCCCATTTCGTTATCTCTTCGCATGTCCAAAACACATAACCCATGCTACGTGCTGCAGCTACAAGTGACCTGACAGCATCTCGAACCGCCGGAAGCTGATGAATATGCTGCTGATGAAACAGGAAATGAGCCACGCCCCGAACGCCTGCCACCGCTTCCAAAAACGGCTTGATCACCGAGACGTCCGGCAGAGATGGATGCTCAAGATCCTGAGTCAAAAATCCAATCTGTAGCACACTGTAGATCCTATTGTGTTCATCGGCCCAAGCGATAGGATAGTAGGGGTGGCAGGTTCCGAACGGAAAACCAACATTTCCTTTTTTGCTGGGACCTCGGGTCTGGTCAGCTTGTATGCCGCTGTCCTCGCACCACCGAAAGAACTCTCCCCACCCTTCGAAACGGGTGTAGTGGTTTTTGTTCGAGATGATGGATGCACCAGTAGACCTCCTGATGACGTCTAGCTGACGATTAAACTCATCTTGACTCCAAATACCGTCTTCCTTTTCCAGAGCATTATAATGAAAAGCCAGCTCATGTCCTTGTTCCTGAATGAGCTTATAAATACTCGGAGAATAACCAAGTTCAATCATGCACCAAGTAGAACGAACACCACACTCTTCCAGCACCTGCAATGTGGTATGCGCAGCTTCCTCTACGTTAAAGTCACTGTCATGCGAGATCATAGCAACCTGTTCTGTTCCATCCGGCCAATAATCGAGTAACGGTAGAGTGAGTTCCAGCGCATCCGATTCCGCTATGAGCTGCTGTATCATCACTTCACGCCACAAATCGGCGTAAGGAATATGGAAGTATGGAACTCCCGTCCCGGTTACAGTACGGTCCTTCTCCCAATCCATCTCGGAGCCGTCATCGGCTTTGAGTATCCCTTCATCGATGTCCCCCGTGCCATCCAAGGATGGAATACCATCCTGAAATACGGGCTCTCTTCCCTGCTGCATCCAGACGATCGTCGAAGGAATATCAACGTTCCAGCGGATCAGCTTGCCCTTCCCGATGTGAAAGGTCAAACGGGCAGGTGCAATTTCTGTACCTTTTTTGCCAAGACGAAGTGTTCCATAGCTCTGTATTGCAGATGAACTCTGCTCTTGAGGAATCCAAGGCTTTACACGTACCGCTCGAAGTGAAGGGTAGTTGTCCCCAAAGCTCACTTCGTCCAGCTCGGCATATACCGCGTCACGGCATCGTATTTCTCTGCAACCCAGCTTGCTTGCCATTCGGTTTAAACCGCCGTAATCGATCACCGTGGCACCGTCTTTAATCCATTGTTCCAATCGGGCAATATCGGCTTCTTTCTCCCCATGATGGGCGATCAGTATAATATCGGGTTCGTAGTTCTTCAGCGAGTCAGCGTCCTTGAAATTCCGGTATGGAACCCCGGCATGAGACAGTATTTCTTCGATATAAAGCTGAAAAAGATTCTGCCCATGCTTCCAGCTGTAATCAGCTGAATTTCGATTTAGCCAAACCCCGATTTTTGCGGCATGATTCATTTCAATCATCGCTCCATTCTCTGGTGTTGATTTTATAAAAAAGAGAAATGGGGACAACAATATGCCCCTCATTTCCTTGCGGCTCATTTGAACAATGCCTTTGGATCCTTCTCTTTGATACCTGCATTGTATTCCTGAATAATCTTGACTCCGCCCTTGTCCTTATACTCCTGGACGAGTTTATCCCAGTCGCTGACCGGACGTGTGCCGGCAATCATCTTAACCTGCTCATCCATCACATATTTTCTAAGCTCTGCCCCGCTCGTATTGTCCGTCGGTGATTCCAGGCCGCTAATCGGATTCGCATAAAGTTTTATGTCTTTATACATCATTTCGATAGACTCTACCAAATCGGCAAGCTGTTTCGTCTGATATGTTATAGAGTAATCATTGTCGGAATCATTAGGTGCCCATGAGGTGTTATCCACGAAATAGGTGGATGGAGCAAGACCATCCGAAGCAAAATTCTCTTTGTTCACGGGAACTCCGTCCGTCACATCATAGCCAACGCCAATTTTACCTGACCACCAATCGAAGTCCGCATTCTTCTCGTTTCGCTCGTCCTGTGGATAGAACTTTCGGCCGAAATCGATCATTTCCAAGATACGCTTTACCTTCTCCGGTTCAGAGGATAACTTGGCGCTCAACACCGTAATACCGTTATAACCCGCACCGGATGTCAGAGCCGTGTTGCCGTATTTATCCTGGAACGGTGCAAGGCTTACAAACTCTGCATTGGGATGGATTTTCAGCAACCCGTCCATATACTCCTGTGACATGCCCCGCGGTGTCCCGATAAAAATACCAGCCTTGCCGGAATAAAACTCCTTGTTGGTGTCTCCCCAATTCAAAATGGCATAGTCCTTCGTCATCGCCCCTTCCTTATAAAGCTCGGAGAGCATCGTTATAAATTCCTTGCGTCCTTCTCCGATGATTCCCGGAATATAATTGCCGTCCTGATCTTGGTGATACCACGCATCCGGATCCCAGTATGGGCCTTGGTTGAAGTTAGGGTTGATATCTTGACCGATTGCGATACCGTAAGTATCTTTCTTGCTGTTTCCATCCGGATCATTATTCGTAAAAGCTAGAGCGACTTCTTTCAGTTCTTCATAACTCGTTGGCACTTTCAAGCCCAGTTTATCTAGCCAATCCTTACGGATGACCGTAACGACCTGGTATTTAGGCGAGTACTGCGGAATGGCGTATATCTTGCCATCTACACGAACAGCATCCCATATGAAATCAGGTACCATCTTGAGTGAAGGATATTCATTGATGTAGGGTTCAATCTCAAGAAATGCCCCCTGCTTCGCAAATTTGTTATACCGGTTTTTGATGTCCGCGGACATCAACCCTACAATATCTGGAATTTTACCAGATGCAAACGTAGCATTGATCTTCTCCTCGAAAGCTGTGTTCGGAACGAAGGTGGGCTCATACTTCACGTTGAACTTCTCGTTAATCATTGTCAGCCCCGGACTTGACGTTGGCGGTGGATCACCATACCGATAATCGATCGCTGTGATGGTATACGTCTCTTCTACATTTGTAGGCTGCTTCTCACCTGTTGTTGCGGTTGCGGGTTGTTCCTTTACACTCTGCGTATTCTGGCTGCATGCTACCAGGCTGACCGACATGATTGCAGCCATAATGACTGTGAATCTGCGTTTTCTGGACATTTACGTCCCCCCATTTTTTCATAATAATGTGGAGCTGAGGCTCCATCTATGATTCATTCAGATGATCGCCATGGTTCGATCATCTAAATGGTCAACCCTTTACAGCCCCCAGCATGACACCCTTGGCAAAATGCTTCTGCAAAAACGGATATACGATGAGGATTGGAACGGTTGCAAGCAGGATCGCTGCCATCTGAATCGTCTCCGGTGGTGGTGGATTATCCGTAAACATATTGTCTCCGCCAAGCGTACCGGTCGTTTCGCCAACAACAACAATTTGTCTGAGAACGACCTGAATTGTCCATTTAGCTGAATCATTGATGTAGAGGATCGGGGCGAAGTAATTATTCCAATGCGTTACCGCGTAAAACAAACTAAATGCGGCCAGCGCAGGTTTGGATAATGGGAGAATAATCCGAGCGAAAATTTGCAAATCGTTCGCACCGTCCACGATCCCTGCTTCAATCATGTCATTCGGAATATTAATGAAAAATTGCCGGATAACAATCAAGTTAAACGGAGTAATTGCAACCGGCAGGATGAGAGACCATATCGAATCGAGCAGACCTGTCGCCTGCACCACCAAATAGGTAGGAATCATTCCAGCCGAGAACAGCAATGTGAATACAACCATAAACATTATGGACTTTTGACCAACAATCGGTCTGGATAATGCGTAGGCCATCGTGCTCGTAAAGAACAGGTTAACCGCGGTTCCGATAATTGTTACCGTTGTTGTCGTCAGAAGAGCTTGACGGAATGTTCGTGATTTCCATATATACTCATAAGCATCTGTTGACCAGGAGGATGGCCAGAGCAGTAGCTTGCTGCCAAGAAAATCCTCATAAGACGAAAATGAGACCGAGAACAAATATAGAAACGGAAACAACATGACCACACAAATCAACAGCAGCAAGCCGATATTGACCGAATCAAACAGCCTTTCAACAATTGATTTTTGTTTCACTGTTTACAATCTCCTTTCCGGTGGCCCGATAGGACGATTCAATACACACCTTGTTCGCCAAACCGTTTAGACAGTTTGTTGGCGCACATAACTAGCACAAGGCCGACCAATCCTTTAAAGACCCCCACCGCTGTGGAAAAGCTGTAATCGGACTGCTGAATCCCTTTGTAATAAACGTACGTATCCAGCGTATTACCAATCTGCATGTTAAACGCATTGAGTTGGAGGAATACCTGTTCGAATCCGACCTCAAGCACGTCACCGAGCCGAATAATAAGCATGATGATAATCGTACTCCGAATGGCTGGTAACGTAATGTGCCAGATTTGCCGGAAACGACTAGCACCGTCCATAACCGCCGCCTCGTATAATGCCGGGTTCACGCCCGCGAGGGCGGCAAGGAATATAATCGTTCCCCATCCAGCTTCCTTCCATATGACCTCAAACACTAGAAACAGTCGGAAGTAGTCTGGTTCCGTTAAGAATCCGATACTTTGCTGTACACCGAACAATTCCCTTAATGCATCGTTAACCAATCCCTCATTTCTGAAAAAAATCGTAACGATACCAACAACAACAACCCACGATAAAAAGTGAGGCATGTAAACTACCGACTGCATCAAGCGTTTCAACAGCGGATTAGCCACCTCGTTAAGCATGATGGCGAGCAGAATCGGCGCAGGAAACGCAAATGCGATCTGTAAAAATGAGATGACCAGGGTGTTCCATATGACCTGCAGCACTTCGGGATTTTCAAAAATCCGGCGGAAGTTGTCTAACCCGACCCACGGACTATCCGCAATTCCCATGAAGGGGCTAAAATTTTTAAATGCGATGGTAATACCCAGCATCGGCAAATACCGATAAATAAGAAAATATAAGAGACCTGGAAGCAGCAGCAGATATAAATAACGGTCCTTCCACATTCTCGTTCGAACCTGCTGCCAGCGATTACGTTTTGGTACGGTGTGTTTCAACTCATCAGTGGTCTGTATGACGGTTTCCAATCCCTTCACTCCCTTCTTGCGGGATCATATTTGCATGGTTAGCTGCCGTTAACACATATTCTCCCGACGGTACGTTCCATTTAGACTGGAATTGGATGTCCGTTATCGAGAGCTCACATGTCACAAGTCGATTTTTCTCGTTATTCCGTTGTTTAATGAATAAAAATCATGGATGCTGTACCCCTCTCTCGAAAATGCACCGAAGCATTAAGTAAAGTAAACGCTATCATTTTATGTTGGATGTATTGACCGATTATGCATTCTGACAGAGCTATACATGCCTCATTCGCTAAATATCCTTTGGGTGTCATTCATGTCAGTCAATTCGCATACATGTATTTTACTTGTATATAAAGTTAAATGTCAATTCAATTTTTGGACATAATTTCATGAAATTTTAGTTAGAGATGACATAGACGCTTCTTTGGCTCGATTTGCAGATCATAAGAATCATAACAAAAGGACTCTACGATAGTTCGCAGAGTCCTCGATTCAGTTCCCAATGGCTACTAAGATAACAATTTATAAATCCTTCTTAAGCACTTCGATCAGCCCAGCAGGCAGTTTAAATTGTTGATTATTCATTTGAAAGCTTCGAAGTTCTTCTAACAGTGCTTCCTCAGCATGCGAGTCCTTGATAAGCTGAACATCACGCTGCAGCCGTTCCATTTGATGATCAAGGTCGTTTGCCGTATCCGCCGCAGCTTTCAGCTCAAGCAGCAGCTTTTCAGGTACAGACTGGTTGTACTTGTAAAATATTTTGTGCTCCAGACTTGCCCAGAAATCCATGGCTATAGTCCGTATCTGCACTTCCACACACACATTCTCTACACGGTCAGACAAGAACACGGGTACTTCGACGAGTAAATGAAGACTTTGGTATCCATTTGGCTTCGGATTTTTAATGTAATCCTTCACGTTTATCACTTTCAGATCGCTTTGCTTCTGCAGCATTTCACTGACTTTGTAAGTATCGGAGAGAAAAGAGCAAGTAATGCGCAAACCCGCAATATCTTTAATATTTTCTTCAATGGATTCCAGAGAAAGATCGTTTCCTTTACGGTACAACTTCTTTAAAATACTTTCCAAGGATTTTAACCTAGATTTTGTGTGCTCGATCGGGCTGTAGTCATGTAGAGCTTGAAACTCCTCTTTCAATATTTCGATTTTCGTCTCGATTTCATCCAAGGCGAATTTATATTTCATCATAAAACGGGTAATTTCATTTCGGATTGTTTTAAGTTGTCCTATTTGCTGTTGGTTCATCTCAAGTCGTCCTTTCGGTTACGTGATGGATCAAATGAGTAAATAGCATCATTTCTTCTCTCCCTTAGATTTTAAGCCTTTAAGGAGCATCACTGCAACTTTCTATGGTTATGATGGGCTGTAAGTATCCGTTTTCGTTCCGAACCTTCGGCTAATTGTCAAAAACTTTCACACTTATAATAGTAACATTCAAGATCTTTTTCCGCTTCTATCTGCCTTCACCATTTATATTTTTTGTGCTGTCTTAGCTCTAACAGTTGCTATTTGCGGATACGCGATACCTAAAAGGATGACCAATACCCCAATCCATTGCAATCCCGTGACAAGCTCATTCAAAAAAAGGACAGATACGATCACTGCAACCGGTAGCTCTCCTGCTCCAAGTATGGTTGCCAGCCCCGTGCTAATCTTAGGCGCACCCATGGCGAACAACAGAACTGGAAGCACCACCCCGAATGTCCCCAGTATTAGCCCATATACCCACAGGCCGCCGGCAGGCGATACTTCTAAAAATACTTTGGGTGTAAAAAGAATGGTTAACAGGATCAAGCCGCCACATGACATATAGAAGCTGCGGGTAATCGACGGCATGTGCGTCTCCACTCTCCCGCTGAAAAATACAAACAACGCCATCATGAGAGCAGCAGCGAGTCCCAGTAACGTGCCTTTCAGATTAAGCTGGAGATGATCTGCTCCAATCAATCCTCCTGCCAATATCGTACCGATGAACAATATAACGATAGACACCAGTTTTGATTTGTCAGGCATTGACCTGTTCACAATCGCTTCAATAATAACCCCCATCCATGTGAACTGAAACAATAGCACTACTGCAATAGATGCGGGAATACTCTGTAGAGACTGGTAGTAGAACACCCCTGTTAAACAGGTGCATAGACCGACACCCGCGAGTCTGACAAATTGTTTGAGCGATACTTTTCTCCTCGCAAAAAATAGCATCAGAACAAGCAGAATCATCCATCCCGTTCCGAATTGGCTTATCATGACTTCTTCGAACACAAACCCTTTACTATAAGCCAGCTTAACTACCGTCGACAGAATACCGAAACAGCAAGCTCCCAAAAATACATACAACGAATTCTTTAGTAATTGAAACAAGATTCTCTCCCCCATAGAAAAAACCCACTCCTTTTTGTTTTGGATACCAAAAAACAAAAAAAAGTGGGGTTGAAAAATGCGATATCAAATTATTGATATATTGTATGATAAATTATGGTGAATGTAAATGGTCGCGACTCTTATAATATTTTGCGCTTTACAAACCTTTTAAAATCTTACGCAATACCTCAACCGCCTTCATCTCTTCTTCTTTAATAAGACGCAATTGTTCAATATCCTCAGCTCTTGACTGTCCATTCGGCGTCCCTCCTTCAGGGAACGGATACCGTTCATGCAGCTTATCAAAATGTTTCGTGATATTATGGTAAGCAGCTTCCGCCTCACCGAACCAATCCCGGATGTTCCGATCTTGATCCTGTTCCGCCGGCCAGTTTTCCAGAAGCTCCTTGAAGAATGCAGCCGCATTTCCTCGAGCGTCCCTGACCACAGCGATATTGTAAGCATTCCCGTTCGGCTCTATGCTGCCATTCTCGAAAGCTTTCATCCACACATCGTATCCTGCCAAACCTTTAACACTATCAACTGGGATATTTTCCTCTTCCCCATCATAATGCTCCAAAATCGATTGCAGTGCATTTTGCAGCTGTTCACGTAATGAGACCTCGGTGTAGTCGTCAATAGCAAGTACGAAGATTTCTTCGAGCACACTGCGTCCTAGATTATCGTAAGACAGCGAATCTTTTCTTCCGCATTCCTCGGCGAACAGGGATCTCTGTGCATCATCATACCCATATATAATACCAAACTCCGGGAAAAATAGATCCCACGCCAGCACCGGCACTCCCCGGTCCAGGGAACGGTGTATAAGCTCCAATGCCTCCGGTAGCGCCTGATGGATATCACGTTTCTCCATAGCGTTAACGTTTAGTTGGTCTTGTTGAAGCAAGTTCTTATTGGGACCTATTCCAGCCAACTTCCCATCTACCGTCTTAGAGCGGAAGCCCATGTTTTTTAATCCCCTTGTCAGAACGTCTGCAAAGTTGTACGTTGTTGGGCCGGCGATATGAACGCTATCTGGTACGATATTGATTCGGAACGCGTGACCTGTAAGGCCCATGATCATAGGGAGTGACAGCTTATTATCCGTATATTGAAGCATTTTATAAATAGATTCTGCAGCCGATGTCCATGTTCTAGCTTCTAATAAAGTATTTTTATACGTAAGCATCGTTTTTTTCATAATCCCCAAATCCCTTCTCGATTTAATATAAGAGTCAACTGTGACACGGATTTTTTGTTGAATAACTTTTTTTCGCGATCGAGAAATAATCTGGTACACGTTGGATGTCTTAAGCTGAAACAAATTCGCGATTTCTTGTGGTGACAGCTGTTCGAAGAAATGGGATTCAAAAATCAGACGTTCCCTCGGCTTAAGACATTGAATGATCTCAGTCAAGACGCGAAGCGTTTCCTTCTGCATCAACCGGCTTTCCGGGACATCTGACATAAACATGTCCTCCATGTGGGTCTGGTTAAGACGCCGCAAAATACCATCGAGATCATACCAATTTGCGGAATCATCACCATTCCGTTCCATCATGGAAGCCAGCGCGGTAAACGACTGTTCCTTCACAGCTGCTGTGCTGTTCAGTCTAGAGAACGCCTGATTTCGAACAATTCGGTGTACCCAGGACAAGAATCGTTCAACATCGACCAGTTTACCAAGATGCATAAATGCTCGAATGAGAGCATCCTGCACAATATCCTCTGCCAGGGAGGATTCTTGAGTATACGCTCTGGCATAGCGGTACACCTTGGCGCGATGCCGACGAACCAGTTCTCCAAACGCCTCGTTTTCACCAGACTGAGCCCGCTTCACCAGTTCTCTGTCTTCTAGCTCTTCCCAATCCTTGATGCTGCTGTCTTCCAAAGTATTCAACATATAACCCCGCTTTCAAAAAGTTGACCTGCTATATAGACTCGGGAAGTTCTTGGTTTCTGACAATTTCTCAAAAAAATGATCCATAATTTAAGTTACCATATAGCACCTTTGATTTGGGGACATGATTTCTATCTCTTCTAGCAAATTTTGAACGAAAAAAAAGACTGCCATGACAAGCAGCCCGGTCTGATTCATATTGGTTTAATAGTTTTTTTCATTCCCTGTGTTTCCAGCGTATTTATGGGTATGTGGAATTGCTCCATTAACCGTAGTGTAGCCTTCAAAATGATGATAATGGCCCCCTTCCGGTAAAGGGAATGCAGGCCCTGTTGTACCCCTAATCGTATGCTTGTGCCCATCATTAAATGAAGTTAGGGCATAATAATTGTGGACATGCGGAACTCCGGTTGGTGCAGCCTCTGTAATACCGGCATAATGATGATAATGACCTACATCATACGAAGTATCACCGGAAAATGGATGAACATGAAGGTTAACAGGTCTACCGTCCCAGGAAGTAATAAACAGTTTATGAGAATGTTCATAATTAGTATCAGAATCGTTTAAACAGAACAAAACCTCCCTAGATCCCATATAAGATTCAATATATGTGAATTTAGAGAAGATGGTTCTATGTCATCATTTCAGCTCAAAAAAGCAATTCTTTTTTGTTAACATGATGACCTGATAAGGATCGATCAAACATTTCAAGAATGAAGAGGAACCTTTCGGCTTCGCGGAATACGTGGTCTGCCAACAACGGATGAATAATGCTCTTTATTCGGCACTGCTCAATCAAGTCAGCCGCTGTTTTCTTGAAATCGCGAAGGGACTTTACCGATACTTTGTTTTCATCGACAAATTGACTTAATAACGGAACAGTTTGTGATTGTGGTCGCATCGAGCTTAGATCTATAGCTTGAAACATCAATTGATCAAACTCATGACCGAACTCCCTAGCCTGCTCTACAAGCTTCCGCTCTGATGGGTCCAGCAAATGGCCTATAAATTTTGCATGGTCAGCCATGATTCTTAAGAAAAATACATTTTCGTCTATAATCGCATCATGCAGAGGCTCCAGTTGCCCACAATTCAGCTCATTAAGGCGGTTTCGAAAATAATTAGCTTCCCTGCTCACATGATCGACTAATAGCGGAAAATTGGTCCCCCCTGGAAGTTTGCATCGCAATATGAGACCGAGCACCTTTCTTTTAAACGCCCAAATATGGGTTGCTGCGTTTTGAACCTCGCAATTAAACTCCCTAATCGTGGAAGGATCCGTATTTAAAGAATATGCGTGGGATCTTCTCTCGATATCTTCGAAAGTGGCTTGAAATTGCATCGCCTCTGCAATAAGCTGGGTATCTTCGCATCTAAATCCTAATCGAAGAAACAGAGAATGCTCCTTCATGATTCTTGACCAAAACCGTATCTCGTCTAACGAGCGTGCCACGAAAGCATCTGTCAACCTCATCCCTCCTCCTGTAAATTTTATTTATCCTCATTTATTTGAAATATATGTAACATGCTTGTTTCAATATGCTGGAACTTGGGAATTAGGTATAACCCCACTATTTGATATATGGATTTTGACGGATCATCTGAATGAGGTTCATTGAGGAAGCTGACAATGTCTCGTTTTTTCGTGTACAAATGGCAATTGTATTTTTCAAATGGATCCCTTCAACATAAACGCGGGACAGCTCCCCACGTTCTACATATTCGCGTACAACCAATGATGAGACAAAGTTTGCACCGTATCCTGCAATAACAGCTGTGATCGCTTCATGCAGTCCGTTAAATTGCAAAGATATTGTAGGAACTGATGAATTGTATGTGCGACATAAAGATAGTAGTCTCTCCCGAGTTGAGCTACCTTCCTCACGCATGACAAAAGGTTCTTTCATCATTTCCGACAGAGTAACTTGCTGATTCGCATATCGGTGATTAGGTGCAACTACAAACCATAACTCGTCCTGAAACAATTCTTCTGTCAGAATCGTATCCGGATATTTCTCGGCTATCCCCCCATAAATAGCGATATCCACATCTACATTTAAAAGTTGCTTCAGCGCATCACTTGAATTGGTCGTAGTAATCATCATTTCAACCTGTTCATATTGTTGTTTGAACTTTGCGATCCATGCGGGTATCAGGAAGTGAGCGGGTAAATACGTTGCGGCTAATCTAATGCATCCTTTCGTACCATTACGATAATCCTGAGCGAATTGTTCGATTTGCTGTTCAACCGCGAAGAGTCTTTTTGCAAGTAAAGAAAGCTCTTCACCAGCATCTGTTAGTGCAATCCCTCTTCCTAGAGGTTTAAGCAGGGTGAGTAACAACTCTTTCTCAAATTTTTTAATTTGAGCGGTAATAGCTGGCTGACTTATATTTAACAATTCCGAAGCGCGTGTCACACTTCCAGTAGATGCGACCACATGAAATAAGCGTAATGCATGTAAATTCATTTATAAGCTCCCTTCGCTCCAAATATATATATTATATATATGAATCAACTATAAACATATATTATTTTTATGATTAATTCTCACATACAATACAGCTGAAGGTAAAAAATTAAAGAGGAGAAGTGATAAGTATGAATCAAACGAATACATGGGTGAAGGTTGATCAGTATATCACCGAGCGTCTGATTCCACATGATTCTGTACTGGAAAAAGTGTTATCCGCAAATCAACAGGCAGGGTTACCACCCTACGATGTTACACCAAGTCAAGGGAAGTTATTAAACTTATTAGCTCAAATGAAAGGCGCAAAACGAATTTTGGAGATTGGTACATTGGGGGGATTCAGTACAATCTGGTTGGCGAGAGCACTACCGTCTGATGGACAATTAGTGACATTGGAACTCAACCCAGTTCATGCTCAGGTAGCACAGGCGAATATATCCCTTGCTCAGCTAAGTGGTATTGTAGAACTTCGAGTAGGAGAGGCTTTAGATCAATTGGCTCAAATGGAAAGGGAGGGTGTAGAACCCTTTGATTTTATATTTATTGATGCTGACAAACCAAATAATCCAAACTATCTAAAATGGGCACTTCACCTCTCTCATCCTGGAACTGTTATTATTGGAGATAATGTCATTCGTGAAGGCGAGGTCATTAATGAAAATAATCAAGACCCCCGTGTCAAGGGAGTAAGGACGTTTTATGATCTGTTATCTGAGGAACCCAAGATTACGGCAACTGCCATTCAGACTGTTGGCAGTAAAGGTTATGATGGTTTTGTATTAGGTATTGTAAATAGCTAATACAATCTTCATCAGTAGCAAAAACCATCGTCTTCTGGTTTACAGAAGACGATGGTTTCATGAACACTGTTTTATCAACAAACGTAGATCGATCACCAGTACCGATTTTCGTATTGTCAAACGTTTTTCGACTTGCCTTTTGATGCTATGCTTGGTGAAGAATTTCACTGAAGCACTCCTGTCGGCAATCTGAAGTTACCGTCCTCGTCTGGTATAAACTCTACAATCTGGGTGACCGCATCTAAATTTAAAGGTCCATATATATGTGGAAAAAGCTTTCCTAACTCGTACAAATCTTCATATACGATGTTTGATTCAACCTTCTCTTCATCTATAAACATCAAGAAGAGTCCGGTTTGACCTTTGTATATAGAATTCGCAACGTCAACAACCTGATCCGGTTTGGAGCAGTGAATAAAGCCTTCCTTTTCTAAACTTGCTGGAGCGTACTCTCCATCCTGAAGGGTCTGCCTCCAAGCCGAATAACTCAAGATATGCATAATCATAGATTCGCCCACCTTTCATTCATATTAGTAAATCATACATTAACTTTAATAGGTCCGCTATATGAACCTCTCTCTAAAACTATCAATGAAACGCTGAGCACTTTTGGATAAATAATGGTCCTTGAGCCAGACAATCCCCACTTCGGATTGGAAGTCTGCATCTTCAATATCTAGCATCTGAACAACGCTGACGGGGTACGATGACATGACCGATTTAGGAAAGATCGTCGCTCCGATCCCGGTTGCTACAAGTGACATAATAATCGCCACACTCGAACATTCACAGATAATATTAGGCTGAAAGCCGTGACGCTTGCATTCATTCATGACCTGCTCATGCATACGTGTCGTCTTGTCCGTCTTCAGGGTCAGGAATGGAAAATGTGCAAGCTCCTTCATCTGTACGGTCTTTTTTCCGATCTGAGAAGTCCACGAACTTGGAATGACGGCTACATAAGGATCTGATGGAAGAGGAAGCACCTCACAATGATCAATATGTGTCAGTGCTTCAAAAGGAAGCCTGGCTACAACCAGTTCAATGACTCGTTTCTGCAGCAGCTCTCCCAAATAAATATGATCCCCCTCCAGAATCTTAAAGGTCACCTGCGGGTATGTTTCTCTAAACAGCTGGATGCGGTGCGGCAGCAATGATATACAGGATACCACGGATCCAAGTGAGAGAACTCCCCTTACACCTTCTTCTATCTCCTTGACTTCCTTAATGGTTTCATCGAACTGTGCCAGCAAAATCTCTGCTCTCTGCCTAAGAAGCTCCCCTGCTTCCGTCAGGTTTAGGCGTTTGGAGGTGCGGTCAAATAATCTGACGCCCAGCTCTTCTTCCATCAGCTTCAGCTGACGGCTAAGCGGTGGCTGCTCCATGTTCAACTGCTTGGCCGCACGGGTGACTTGACCTTCCCTGGCAATGGCAAGAAAATACTTCATTTGTCGCATGTCCATAACATTCACCTGTCCGCCCATACCTAAATGATATGATAATTAAACAAAATAGATACTTTAAATATACCTTCTGAAGTGATAGCATTCAATTAAGAATAAATATGTTAGGGAGCGATGGGAACAATGGCTAGATCAATAGATATCCAAACAACAACGAAGAAAAAACAAAAACCGCTTCAACATGAGTTAGGGTTCGGCATTCACTTTACAGATCACATGTTCATTATGGATTACACTGACGATCGAGGCTGGCATGAACCCCGGATCGTGCCTTATCAACCGATCGTACTGGACCCCGCTGCCAAAGTATTTCATTACGGCCAGACGATTTTTGAAGGATTGAAAGCATACAAAACCGCGGAAGGCAAGGTCCTTCTTTTCAGACCGGAAAGAAATATCCAGCGTCTAAACCGCTCGAATGAACGTCTGGGTGTGCCGGCATTGGATGAAGAGTTAGCTCTTGATGCATTGAAAAGCCTAATCGCCGTTGATCAAGAATGGATTCCTACGGAACCCGGAACCTCTTTATATATCCGTCCGTTTGTTATTGCAACGCAGCCGGCGCTTGGGGTTGATGCTTCAACCCATTATCAGTTCATCATCATCATGTCGCCAGTAGGCAACTACTACGCAGAAGGTGTGAACCCAGTTAAAATATTTGTAGAAAGTGAATATGTACGTGCGGTAAAAGGCGGAATTGGTGAAGCTAAGACCGCCGGTAACTATGCTGCCAGCTTGAAGGCACAAGAAGTTGCTAAGGAAAAGGGTTACTCCCAGGTTCTGTGGCTGGATGGTGTCCACCGTAAATATATCGAAGAGGTCGGCAGTATGAACGTCTTCTTCAAGATCAATGGAACCGTTCATACCCCTGCGCTAAATGGAAGTATCCTGGACGGCATTACCCGGAGCTCGATTATTCAGTTGCTACGGCATTGGGACATTCCCGTGGAAGAGAGTACGATGTCCATCGAAGACCTGTTCAACGATGCCAAGAGCGGCGCTCTGGAGGAAGCATTCGGGACAGGTACTGCAGCTGTCATTTCTCCAATCGGTGAACTTGACTGGCTTGATGAAAAACGTGTCATATCTGATGGTAAAACAGGTGAAATCTCCGGCAAGTTGTACGACACATTAACAGGCATTCAGCGCGGAATCATACCGGATCCGTTCGGCTGGATGGTAGAAGTAAATATCTAAATCGTAATAACAACAAGGTTCCTGGAGATGTTCATTCCTGGGAGCCTTGTTCTTTTTTATATTGTAGAAACTGGGTCTTCTGAAATCGGTAGCCTAATCGTGAAGACCGTTCCTTTCTCCAACTCACTTTGAACGGAAATCGAGCCTCCATGATCCTCCACGATTTTTTGGCACAAGGATAACCCAAGCCCTGTTCCTTCTTCTTTGGTTGTATAAAACGGATCAAAAATTTGATCGATATCTGCTTCGGCTATTCCCTTCCCTGTATCCGACACTTCAATTATTGCAGTCTTTCCCTCTATATGTAATGAGAAGTGGACATGACCTGTCGTCTCCATCGCCTGAAATGCGTTACGTATGAGGTTAATCATGACCTGGATGATTTTGTCCCTATCCATATAGACCATAGCCGAATCATCCAGAATATCCATCGTAAACGAATGACCGCGAGAGGCTGCTTCGGATTCACAAAGAGAAAAAACTCTGGTCATACAAGAACGTAAAGAGTCCGGCTTCATATTGCTCGCATGAGGTTTGGAAAACTGAAGAAACTCTGCCGTCAGCTCTCCGACCCGCGTTATTTCACCCATTATGACTTCATACCATGGCTCAATGTTGTAATTTTGAATTTTGGAGAGCTGGACAAACCCTTTAATCGCTGTTAATGGATTGCGGATTTCATGGGCCATACCAGCCGCTAATTCGCCAACCGTTTTCATTTTAGCGGAGCGCATGAATTCTTCCTGGGTTTTTAGCCAGCTTTCTCTGCGCATTTGGAATATCCTTTCTTCGGCCATGCTGATGATTTCTTGAAATGTTGATGCTTCTTGGGGGAATTTAGTTACGCTGTAGGTGATCTGTATGCCGAGTTCATCAAAAGGCATTAAATCCCTTACCCTGTCAGTAGATGGTAGAAGAATTGCAAACCGATCTCCTGCATATCGGGCGGAACCAAGCATGTTCGTGAAGTGGTTTTGTATAGAGCGTGAAAAATGAATAAGAATCTCATTTGCTGTGGCTATATCTTTGGCATTCAATGATTTGAAGTTGTTAATATCGAGCAGTACAAGCTGAAAGTTAGTCCTGTTATCGGTAAGCTCTTGAACGGTTTTCATGTAGCCTTCGTAATTCAGAAAACCGGTAAGCGAATCATGATTAATGAGGTAATCGTTCTGCTTCGTTAAAGTTCTTTTCTCAGCTTCAATACGGATCATAATATGGAATGTCATAATGATTACAAACGATGATATGATATCAAAAATCGATACGAGCAAGTTATATTCATCTAATGGCGTGTAGGAAAGTCGAATGATAGAGTATTGCAGGACTAACAGAAAGCCCACGGGCATCGTCTCTTTAAACTTCTCTTTGTCCTGGATTAGATTAATAATCACGATGTAGTAAAGCAGTATACACCAATTTAAATTGCTAACGAGATGAAATGCGCCTAAAAAGATAAACTGAAATGCTTTTAGTCTCGGGTATTTACGATCTAGAGCCAAACTTATTGATAATGACAAACCTGTAAAAATCATCAGTCCCAAACTCGCATCTTTCCCTAATGAAATCGATGAGACGATAATAAATAGGGATATAAAAGGAACAAACAGGAGTTTGATAATATTAATAGACAATCGAAATCACTCCCACACTCAACTTACAAATGTTACTAATCATTCACTTCCATATGTTATAACATAAATAGGTGTTCTGAACAGTTAAATTACAAAAAGCCGCGATAAATACGCTGAATTTCTCAATCAGTAATGATCCAGAGAAAACTTTAATCCATATGGGTATTGGCACAGGTACATCTATCCTTACCGTCATACTATACCCAAGATAAACACACAACTTAACGAGAAGGAGCTGTTGTAATGGCTGGTCTTGGAGGAGTAACAGGCGGAGCTGAAACAGGATACGTAAGAGGTGAAAAAGGTGTTCCTGATGTTCACATGAAAACAGAATGGGGTGGGCATTCCCATATGGCCGGCCCTGGGCATCACATGACTGGACATGGATATGGTCACGTCCATCACGAGCACATGCATGGTCACATGCATGGTCACATGCATGGTCACGTCCATCACGAGCACATGCATGGTCACATCCATGGTCACATGCATGGTCACGTCCATCACGGTCACATGCATGGTCATGGTTGTGTACCTGCCCCAGTCCATGTGCCTGTTGTTAAAAAAGGTGTCGCTCCAGAGCTGATTCTGTTTATTTTACTCGTAATCGTTATTCGGTGTTTTCACTAAACATAGGCTTGATTAGACTAAAGACTGCATCGTAGTCAAGTGACTTCAATGCAGTCTTTATTTTCATAAGAATTGTTATTTACACACACCACCTGATAATGAGAAAATGATATGTACTTTACATGTTCAACGGGAAAGGAAATGAGAATGGCACAGTTATATTTCAAATATGGAGCAATGAACAGCGGAAAATCGATTGAAATTTTGAAAGTCGCACACAACTATGAGGAACAAAACAAACCGGTCCTGATCTTCACTTCCGCCATAGATAACCGCGATGAAGTTGGATATGTCTCTTCCCGGATTGGCCTTAGAAGACAAGCTACTCCGATCATGGAGAATACCGATATATACGGAATTGTAAGCAGTCACGAACCTAAGCCTTACTGTGTTCTTGTCGATGAATGTCAATTCTTAAGCAAGGACAGTATCCTGCAGCTGGTTCGTATTGTCGATGAGCTGGATGTCCCGGTTATGGGTTTCGGACTCAAGAACGACTTTCAGAATGAGCTCTTTGAAGGAAGCCGCTTCATGCTGTCATATGCAGATAAAATCGAAGAAATGAAAACGATCTGCTGGTTTTGTGAACGTAAAGCGATTATGAACCTTCGGGTAAAAGACGGAAAGCCAGTCTACACCGGAGAGCAGATCGTCATTGGAGGGAACGACACCTACTTCCCCGTCTGCCGCAAATGTCACACCAATCCCCCACTATAATTAAAGGAGACACAACCAACGTCATGCCAATTGTCAGACCTCTGATTACAGACCAGGATTTTCAGGAAGCAGCGGATCTCCAATACAAAATTCGAATATTTAAAGATAATCATCTCATTGATTCCGGCACGATCGTTATCCGGTTTACGAATGAGACGATTATTACACAATCCGGTATCAGCTCTCTCGGTTACCATAAACGTGAAGAGTGCGAGTTTTTTGAGATTCGGAAATAAATCAATCTAAAACATGAAGCCCTTTGCTTAGGTTATACCTGTAAAGGGCTTTTTGTTGGATTTAAATGATTAAAATTTGTATGACTCTGACTCTCTTCATAATAAAAAAGCATCCCATGCGTTCTGACACATGAGATGCTTTCTGTAGTCTAATTCGTCTAATGAATATCTTTCTTCACGATGCTGCCGCCAAGTACATCCGCAACATTTTGAATCGAAATAAATGCGTTCTTATCAATTTCCTGAACGACGGTTTTCAGCTTGGAAACTTCAAGTCTGTTGACTACACAGTAAATCATTTGAGTCTCTTCCTTGGAGTAACCTCCTCTGCCATACAGCAGAGTCGTGCTTCGTCCCAGGCGGTCGTTAATCGCATCTGAAATATCCTCATAATCATTGGAGATAATTGTAACGGATTTGGACTCGTCCAAACCTTCAACAACAATGTCCATAACTTTTGCGGCGATGTAATAGGTGAAAATGGAGAACATCGCTGAATCGGCACCGAAGACGAAGCCAGCCACAATAAAAATAAATACGTTGATGAACATAACGATCTGGCCAACAGGTATACGCAATTTTTTGGAGAGAAGAATTGCAACGATTTCCGTGCCGTCAAGCGCCCCGCCGTAACGGATTACCAGCCCTACCCCAAATCCAAGTATCAGTCCGCCGAAGAGAACGGCCAATATTTTTTCATTCGTAAAAGGCTCAACATCATGAAGCAGCCCCGTTGTAACCGATAGGACGATAATGCCGTACAGCGTGGATAAGGCAAACGTTTTGCCAATTTGCTTGTAACCAATAAACAGAAAAGGTAAGTTGAACAAGAAAAGGAACAATCCAAGTGCTATTGGAGTAACTTTGGATAAAACGATAGAAATACCAGTTATCCCTCCATCAATAATGGTGTTAGGGACGAGGAATACTTCGAGAGCGACGGCCATCATGACAGCTCCGAGTGTGATGAAAATGATACGTTTGATGATCTCGCCGACAGATAGCTTTCGGTGTTTTTTGGACATTCAGAGAACCCCTTCGGTGTAGAATATTATCGCTTTGGCGATAATTGTCGAAAATTTACTTTATAATAATATAGGAATTCTAAGCAATGTACAAATATTGTTGCCTAATATCAACATTCTTTCCTGTACAACTTGAAAAAATCACCCATAATTAATATCTTCTAACAACTGCTCGTCGAACCTACCGTTTGCTCAGATGCGGTCAAATGGGTTAATATGATATAATAAAATTCATTGATTTTTTACATAAAACGACTACATAAGTTTAATTCAGTTTATCAAATCAAAACATTATTCAAATAAACAGATAACCATAGGGGAGATCGTACTTATTATGTTAGATTGGATTGAGCAAGTTTTAGCGTTCATGAAAAATATCGATATGAATCAGGTAGAATCCTGGCTTCACAAATATTCCAGTCTGGGCCCCTTGCCGGGCATATTATTTCCCTTCATTGAGGCATTTCTTCCGATTCTGCCACTCATCGTCATTGTAATGGGTAACGCAGCCGCCTATGGCTTATGGTTGGGATTCCTGTTCTCATGGATCGGCGTATGCGCCGGCTCTATTACTGTATTTTGGCTGGCACGTAAACTGGGAGGAAAGCTCGGACTGTACATCCAAAAGCGAATGCCGGGAACACAGCGCTTCTTTCACTGGATTGAGGAAAAGGGTTTTACGCCGATATTCATACTCTACTGCTTTCCCTTTACCCCATCAGCGCTCATCAATGTGGCCTCCGGAATTAGTACCGTATCCATAAGAACATTCATCATTGCCGTTATGGCAGGAAAGTCGGTCATGATTTTTATGGTCGCTTTTATCGGTCATGATTGGCAGGGATTCATTCATCAACCGTGGCGTTTACTTATTGCCATTGGCGTCCTTTGGCTGCTGTGGTTCGCAGGCAAAAAGATGGAGAACCGCTACCATCATGCCTAACACAAATACTTTTATACATTAAAAAACCGCCATATCGGCGGTTTTTTGTTCTTCTATTCCAAATCAACAAATTCATCGGGATGAGAACGGATATATTGAGCAAGCCTTTGATGAATTACCTCAGTATGTTTTTGAAGCCTATCATAGTAATCGCTAAATGAGTTCAGAAGTTCAAGGTTCTCAGCCATATCCGAACGGGAAACTTCAAAGCTCTCCAAGCTCACGGAATAACCTCTAGCTGTCAGAAAGCTTTCGATTTCTTCCAAAAGCTCGGCAGCCTTGTCATCTCCATGAACCCGAAAACTGCTTTTCAAAGCCAACCATCTCGGTGGCTGGGCAAGGAAATATGCGCTCCACCAAAATAATTCCTCCGGCGAGTGATGTACGTGATTATAATACACGCGAAAGATAAACAACTGCTGCTGCCCCTCTGATAGACCCTCGTAGAAAGTACGCTCATCCCCTCCACGCATACGAACTTCCTTGAAAGCTTGAATTAACGGTTCAAAACACGTTGTTCCGAGAGACATCTCATCCAGACTATTGAATTCATGACGGTTCAATTGGACCATTGACAATATATCAGCTCCTTCAGCGTTATTATATCGCCAACGATCCAGTAAATGTCAATAAACTTTTTTTAACGTGTGATCCTTCTAATTTGCACCTCTATCCTTACTGTTCTTATATTCCTTCTCAAGTGCAGGGCCAAGGTCATCATGCGTGCTTTGATTCCACAGTGGTACACCTGAGCGGTAAGCGGCTCTCCCATTCAGATGACCTGCAACCGGTGCCGTGATGAATACAAAGATAATACCTAGCAGAAGCTTCGCGCTAACATGGTCTACATAGAACATAAAGTACAGAAACGCACCTGTTAGTATTAAGAGAACGCCCAGCGTCGAGCTTTTTGTCGCCGCATGCGATCTCAAATACACATCAGGCAGACGGATTAAGCCAAATGCGCTCACAGCGCTTATCAACGCACCGATCAGCACAAATAGGCCGATCAACAGTTCTCCAACTTCACTCATCGTTACTCCGTTCAATGACATCACCTCTTTCAATAAATCTTGCCAAGGCTGTAGAGCCTATAAATGTCAGAATACCAATCAGCAATATGATGTCAAAATACGCTTCTGTCCGAAATAGCATCGAAAGAACAGCGATCATAGACAGTAAAATAATTCCGATCGTATCCAGCGCCATAATCCGATCATTCATGGAAGGCCCTTTGATCAAGCGATATAAACATCCGAGCATAGCAAGCGACAATATAACCAGAGAAGCGATAAGCATGTTATTAAGCATTACCTTGTCACCTCCAAAATTGCTTTTTCAAAGGTATCCTTGATCTGCCGAACAACCTCGCCCTTATCCTCTATATCCATGGCGTGAATATATAATGTCCGTTTGTCATGGGACACTTCCATGGTCAGTGTGCCAGGGGTCAGACATATCAGACAAGACAACACGGTGATCTCCCAATCACTTTTCAACTCCGTCTCATATGCAAAAATACCCGGGCGTATATTCAGCCTCGGTCTAATAACTTGACCGAGCACGGTAATGCTCGACTTAAACAGCTCTTTCAGAAACAGGAAGAGCAGTGCAATAACTGCCCATAACTTCCGCAAATAAAAATCATGCGGCCAGAATCGGTTCAATAGTCCAATGAGGATAGCACCGATCAGATATCCAAGGATGAATCGCTGGGGAGACCAGTCCGAATAAAGAAACATCCAGACGAAGGCGATGATTAGATTTAATACAATTTGAAGGCCCATCTCCACTACTCCTTTAATACGGCTTCAATGTATATTGACGGATTGGTTAGAACCTCAGCCGCCTGTCCGGCGAAGGAATAAATCCATTCCGAACCGACACCAAGTCCAATAACCAATACTAATAGACTGATTGCAGATACATAAGCCGAACTATGCCATTTTTTCTTTTCCCGAACAGGTAGCATGTGATCTTCCCGCCAGAATGCTCCTATAAATACACGCATTAAGGAGTACAACACAATCAGGCTTGAAGCTACCGCAACCGCCGTCAACAGGAATTCACCTTCACTCAGACCGCCGCGAACCATTAGAACTTTACCTGGAAAACCGCTAAGGGGCGGAATGCCGACCAGCGCTAAGGCTAGAATGAAAAACATCCATCCCAAAAGTGGGTAACGTTTAATTAATCCGCCCATCTCGTTCAGCTTGTTCGTACCAGCAGCGGAGATGATCATTCCTCCCAGAATGAACATCAGCGCTTTTGCAATCATGTCATGAATGAGATAAAGCACTGCACCGTCAAGCGAATCCTTCGTTGCCACTGCCAAACCGAAAGCAATAAATCCGACACTGATGACCACATTATAGTTAAGAATCCGGTGAATATCCTTGTACGCCACAGCTCCAAGCCCACCCAGAATCATTGTAGCCATTGCCATCCAAGCAATGATATTGTGCGTGAAGTCTTGATCGTGATAAAAGATGAGCGTAAACGTGCGGATGATCGCGTACAGCCCTACTTTCGTCAGCAGTGCACCGAATAACGCAGTTACAGCTGCGGGGGGAACACTATAGGACCCCGGCAGCCAGAAGAACAGGAACAGCCCTGCTTTCAATGAGAATACGATCAAAAACATGATGGCGATCACACTCAGTAAGCCGCCTTGTCCTGCTTCTGCAACACGAACGGATAGATGGGCCATATTCAGTGTACCGACCACACCGTAAAGATAAGCCATGGCAGCAACAAACAGTGCAGACGATATGATGTTGATCAAAATGTATTTTAGCGTCTCTCGAAGCTGTCGTTTGGTACCTCCCAGAACGATCAGCGCATAGGAAGATATAAGCATGACTTCAAAGCAAACAAACAAATTAAACAGATCACCGGTCAGAAATGAACCGATAACACCCGCTAATAGAAATTGAAAAAACGGATAGAAGTAATACTTCTCTCTCTGCTCGCCAATCGTGCGAAAAGCGTATAGGAGACATCCTGCCGCCACAATAAGTGTTGTCAGCACAAGCAGCACCGCAAACATATCCGCCACGAACACGATGCCGTAAGGCGGCAACCAGCCACCCATATATAACGTCTGGATCCCCTTCTCCTGAACCTGATCCATAATGAGCACAACTGATACCCCATTAAGGAAGACACTGATCAGGCTTATCCATCGCTGCACCTTCACTCTTTTGGACAGGAAAATGAGGATAACTGCTGTGAGCAATGGAATCAGGAGCGGAAGAACGATCAGATTATTCATCCTCTTCCCCCCTCAATTCTTCCATATCATCAGTCCCGAGCCGCTGATACGCTTTATAAGCAAGTACGAAAAAGAACGACGTCACGCCGAAGCTGATAACAATGGACGTCAAAATAAGCGCCTGAGGGAGCGGATCAACATACGATTCCGCCTGTTCCCCAAGCAGCGGTGCTGCACCTGTCTTAAGCTTGGCCGTTGTCAGCAGCAGCAAGTTAACCCCGTGTGAAATTAGAGAAGTTCCCAAAATAATGCGAAGCAGGCTTTTGGAGAGAATCAAGTATACCCCAACAGCAAACAAAACACCGATCGCAAGTGACATATATAATTCCATGGCTAGTTGTCCCTCCCAATTGAATAAATGATCGTCATGGTGACCCCTACAACTGCCAAATATACACCCATATCGAACAGCAAAGCGGTAGCAAGCTCAGTATCTCCCAGCAGCGGCAGTTCAAAATGCCCGAAAGCATGACTGAGGAACGGCATGTCAAACAGGAAGGATCCCATACCTGTAAAATACGCCAAAAGAAGGCCTATAGCCGTGACCGTTCTGAAGTTTACCGGAATCATTTTCTGGCTTACATTCATACCAAAGGCCATCGAAAGTAGCACCAACGCTGAGGAAGTCATTAATCCCCCGACGAAGCCTCCACCTGTGCTGTTGTGTCCGGCAAGGAATAAATAAAGAGCAAACGTCAAGACAATAAAGATGACCACTTTCGAGATCGTTTTCAGTATTACGTCGTTGCTTTTCGGTAAGAGGATATCCTGTCTCATCTCCCGTTGCCCCAGAATAGCATCACCTGGATCGATCTTGATCATGGCATAGATACCCAAAGCTGCAATACATAACACCGTGATTTCTAGCATCGTATCAAATCCACGGAAATCTACTAGAATGACGTTGACGACATTTTTACCTCCAGCTGACGTATAGCTTTCTTTCAAGAAGAAGTCTGAAATAGGTTCAAACATTCTGCCGCTGGTTGCTCCCAAAGCAATGAGTGTCACCACAACGCCTACACCGATCGAGATTAGCGCATTGGTCCATTTGAATCTCAGCGGAACATGCTCCTTCTTGAGTTTCGGCAGATGATAGAAGCAGAGCAGGAACAGCATGACGGAGACAGTCTCCACAACCATCTGTGTAAGAGCCAAATCGGGAGCCCGAAACAATACAAAGAACAATGTGACCATATAGCCTGACATTCCTGTCAAAATAATGGCAACTAGACGTGAGTGGACAAATGGAAGCGCAAGAACCGATATCACAAGCACGATAATGACGATCGATTCGTAGAACGATATCGGAGCGTATTGTGAAATATTAATCTTGATCCCATCCGAATACACCATGGCATATCCTAAAAGTAAGATCATGAACCCAAAAATATAAATCATGTAGTGCCGAATAGACCCGGTCATATAGCTACCTGTCAGCTTTTTCCCTCCCTGTTCAAGAGAAGTTAGTCCCCGGTCGTAAATCCGGTTAAACGTAACTCGGTTGAATAATGGGCGATTGAGCACACGAAGTCTTCCATAAAGCTTGTACAGAATCGTCCCCAGCACGATAATGCCTATCGTCATAAAAATCTCAGTTGTCCACCCGTGCCAGAACTCGATCTTCACCATGAATTTTTCACCTGGTGCGAGCATATCTGGCAAAATGGCAGCCATCGCCGGTTCAATAAGTGAGTAGGATAGCAGGTTCGGGAACAATCCGAATACAACGGCAAGTGATGCCAAAATCACTGGCGGTATCAGCATTCCAAGCGGCGCCTCATGTGGCTTCTTTTCCAACTTAGCCGGTTGCAGTTTGCCTGTGAAAGTCTTGAACACCAAAATCATGCTGTACAGGAATGTAAATACGCTCGCGATCCAAGCCACAACAGGAATGAGCACGCCCCAAGTCTGTACATTCCAGAAATCCATTTCCGTTGCATGGAGAACGGCCGTAAAGAACATTTCTTTACTCAAAAATCCGTTGAACGGTGGTAACCCGGCCATGGAGAAAGCCCCAATAGCAGCCACCGTAAATGTGATTGGCATCAGTGCCATCAGACCACCAAGCTTCCGGATATCACGCGTTCCGGTTTCGTGGTCGACAATACCAACCACCATAAACAGCGCACCTTTAAAGGTGGCATGGTTTATCAAGTGAAAAATAGCGGCTGTCGTTGCTTTAGTGTAAATCAGAGATTCGGGACTCCCGGAATAAAAAGCGGCAGCCGAGCCAAGCCCGAGCAAACTCATAATCAGACCGAGCTGGCTTATCGTTGAAAACGCAAGCAGTGCCTTTAGATCAGTCTGCTTAATGGCCCGGATGGATCCGTAAATCAACGTAGTAAGGCCGACAGTTGTAACTAGCCAGAACCATTCCGCCTGCCCGGCAAACACCGGACTAAAGCGAGCAACCAAATAAAGCCCTGCTTTAACCATTGTTGCCGAGTGAAGATAGGCGCTGACTGGAGTCGGTGCTTCCATCGCATCCGGCAGCCAAATATGAAACGGAAACTGGGCCGATTTCGTAAAGGCGCCAAGCAGAATCAAAATCATGGCGGGGATAAATAATGTATGATCTGTCATTTCAGGAACCTGACCAATGATCTCCCTTACGCTCATGCTTCCGGACATAATAGAAACCATCAGGAAGCCAGTAAACATGGCAAGACCGCCGAATACTGTAATGAGCATCGATTTCAGAGCTCCGTATCTTGATCGTTCACGGGAATACCAGAAAGCAATCAGCAGAAAGGATGAAACGCTAGTCAACTCCCAAAAGCCGTAAAGAACCATCACATTATCGGACAAAACGACACCAAGCATCGCACCCATGAACAGAAGCAGGTATACATAAAACCGATGAATCGCTTCCTTGTTCTTATCCATATAAAAGACGGAATATAGAATGACTAACAAGCCGATTCCAGTAATCATCAGGGCGAACAAAAGGCTGAGCCCATCCAGATATACCGTAAAATTGATGCCCAGGGAAGGTATCCACGGTAAGCTTGAGAACACTCCCTCACCTTCCTGTACAGAAGGAATTCTGCTTAGGAAATAAACAAATAAGATGACCGGTACAGGAAGGACAAACCATCCTGTGTGAATACGTTTCGTAAACTTGTAAATAAGAGGTACCAGAACGGCAAAAATAATAGGTGCCATAATGGCGGCATGAAGCAGCGACAAGTTGATTCCTCCTTAACCCAAATATGTTAATCTTTCCTCAGTATTGCCAATCCAATATTCGTAAGACCAAAAAAACGCAAAAAGAGCCTGCTGTTGGCAGGCTCCTCCGGTTATTTCCATATGTAATTATTAGCTTATAAGTAAACACATCACAAACTGTGAATCAGTATAGCCCATAAATAACGCTTTTGTCAAAGGCAATGTGAATAAAAATACACAAAATGGGCATCACTCTTAAGTGAGGAGTGATTAGAATGATCGTCCGAAAGATTACAGTATGCTGTGTTTTGTTTGCTTTTCTTGTGCTGGGAGCCGCTGTGCTGAACAGGCATGTCAGCCGGGTACACTACCCAGAACCCAAGTATGCACCACACAGTCCCAAGTATAATATAAACACAATCAGCGCAAAGGAAACGGATCTAGATCTAGGAGCCCAATCCTTTGGTCCACGTGAATACATCCGAATTATTCAACGTCCGGCTGACTAATTATCCCCGAACACAAACATACCGAGGGAGAAATATACAGCCGTCCAGAGAAAAGCTGCTGAATAGGAATATATGGCGAATCTCGGATATGACATTCCCTTCATCCCAATGACATAGGGAGTCAGTGTCCGAAAGTCAGGCACAAATCTTTGCAATTCATTTTGGTGTTATCAGTTTATAAAATCAGGCATATTCCGGGAACCTGCTTGAGCCAAGTCTTCATTTCCGACTTTGGTCCAGTTATTTACTGGACCGTGCGATCTTTATAGGCGCCCATAAGATAAAAAAACCGTCAGCTATGCGCTGACGATTTTTATCACATTACTATTCATTGTTATAAACTTTTAAAGGCTTCAATGAATCCGGATGGGTCTTCCTTGACAGTATAAGAATAAACTCCAAGCTTCGTATGCAGGTATAAAAATCCCCCTACATCCCCCATCTGACGGAAAGACAGGTCAAACACATCTACGATGGGAAATTCACGATAATGGGTTACAATCTTATCGCGATATAAATATAACGTCCGATGATCCTCATACATCACTTGTTCCGTACTTCCAACTTCCCTTTGAATCTTATAATAGGGCTGTACAGCCAACCACTCCATATCCGCCCTCCCTATAGTTAGTTTGAGAATAGGTCGATCCATGTTCTTACCTAACATATACTAATCAGGTGCATAATATCATAGCAATCGACTGCAAAACAACTTTCAGACATTCTCATATAACAAAAACGGCTTGCCATCCTTTTACAGGACAGCAGCCGTCTTAACATGCGCTCAAACTTATGCTTTCATCGATCTTTCAGCGGCATCAACCGTATGTTTCAGCAGTGTGGCAATCGTAACAGGTCCTACTCCGCCCGGAACTGGGGTAATTGCACTAGCATGCGGGAAGCAAGCTTCATAATCGCAATCTCCGATATTTCCTTCGTTGTAACCAGCATCCATAATGACAGCACCTGGTTTAATCCAATCTCCCTGTATGAAGTTCGGTTTTCCAACCGCTGCCACCACGATATCACCTTGGGACACCAGTTGATCCAAATTTTGTGTTCTGGAATGGCAAATTGTTACCGTTGCATTCCGGTTCAGAAGCATCATAGATACCGGTTTGCCGAGGATAGGACTTCTCCCAACGACAACCGCATGTTTTCCTTCAATCGGAATGTGGTAAGCATCCATAATTGCCATAATCGCTGCAGGCGTGCAGGAAGGAAATAGAGCCTGACCAAACGCATTTTGAGCAAAACCGAGCATTGTTACACCATCTACGTCTTTTTCAATCGATATCGCTTCAAACGCGGCCCGCTCATCAATGTGATGCGGCACAGGATGCTGCAGCAAAATCCCGTGCACAGAAGGGTCGTTATTCAGCTCTTTTATTACATGGATTAACTGTTCAGTAGAAGTCATCTGATCCAATACCACACGCTTGGAGTCAATCCCCAGCCTCTTGCATGCGTTGCCCTTCATACGGACATACGTTTCCGAAGCAGGGTCATCTCCGACCAGTACCGTCGCCAGGCAAGGTGTTGTCCCTTCCTGAACCAACTTTTCCACACGCTCTTTCAATGCTTCTTTAATGCTGTTCGCCACTTGATTGCCATCCAAAATCAACGTTTCCTTGCTCATGTGATCAGCCCTTTCGACAATTTATGTTTATAGAAACACAAAGAGGTAAGGAGATCCTATGGAATCTCCTTACCTCTGCCCAGGCGTACGGCTGTTATCTATGTGCTCCCTCATGGTATTCCATGTTACGCCAGTTACACATAGTGACTTTTTCTTAATATATCACGTTTTGCTGAGGGGCGCACCTTTAATTGCAGATGAATTTTTAACCTTTTTTTCGCTTGCCAAGCCGTTCCATAACTTCCAGCGCCGCTACAAACAAAACGAACAAAATGAACAAAGAAATAGATCTTCCATAGTCAATCAGTCCGAACTGTGGCGCAACCGCTGCGGTAATTCCAACGATAACGATGCCCAGCACAGAAAATTTCCAACCTTTAAGCATAATGAATGGCTCCTCGCTGCTTCACTTCCTGATTCGTCCATTATACTATGCGTAGGGATGAAAATTACATATCTCTTTTGAACCTATGCCTAAGTTGATCAACACATCACGTCAAACATGCGATACTCTAATTCACACCGCTTCACTAATCGAATCTCGCATAGATTTGGGAAGACTCTTAAATACCAGTTCGTAGGAGTGATCAATCATGTCCTGCAAATCTGATATCGTTAAGGAGCCGTCACAGATGACCGTATTCCAATGTTTCTTGTTCAGATGATAGCCGGGCTGAACAGCAGCATGCTGTTCCCGAAGATTCTCAGCGATTACCGGATCACACTTTAATGCTATATGGGTAAACCCGTTCTCTTCAGATTTGGAGATCAGCGCATACATTTTACCCCCGACCTTTATAACGAGCGGAGCTGGACCGAACGGGTAGTCTTCTACAGCTCCTTTTTTGGTTAGACAGTATGTTATTAGATGGCTATGCATGAGATTTCTCTCCTTCATCCTTCATTTTACCTAAATATAACATGTACAAAGGATCCAGAAAACCTAGCTATACTACGGCGCTGTCAACCGACAGTAAACCGAGCTGCCGAAGTCCATGCATAATGCCGTCCTGATCGACATCCTTTGTTACATATCTGGCTACTTCCTTGACTACAGAATCCGCGTTCCCCATTGCCACACCATGGCCGACGAACTGCAGCATTTCCAGATCGTTCAGATTGTCTCCGAAAGCAATAACCTCTTCCCGCTTATAATATCCGAGATGTTGAATAAACTTCTCGATTCCAGCTGCTTTGGAACCCCCGGTCGGAATTACGTCAACGGCCACTTCATCCCACCGCACAAGTCGGAGCAGATCATTATATTCCACGATATATGCTGACTCTTCCTCTTCAGTACAAAATAGAGCCGCCTGATAAATATGTCTGCCCAAATAGTAGTCGGGATCACATTCCGGTATAGGTAATTTATGTGGGGCATAGCTGGCTTCAACGCGCTTATGGTAAGTCACATTCATTTTCGTATTTTCTTCACTAGTGTAAATGATCGGCTGGCCGATGCTTACAGCATACTCTTTAAGTGAATGTAGAACCTCTGTCGGAATTGGATTGCTATAAACCAACTTTCCCTTATAAACAACATACTGACCGTTTAAGCTGACATAAGAATCGATACCTAGCTCTTCCCGTAGCTCCTTGAACAGAAACGGTGGCCGTCCTGTCGCAATCGCAACCTCGTGTCCGTTTGCTGTTAATTCTTGAATCGCTTCCTTTGTTGACAAGGGTACCTTTTTATCATGGTCCAATAGAGTCCCGTCTATATCAAAAAAAACTAGTTTTTTGTTCATACTTATTTCCTCCTCATGATTTCGGTCACTTATCAAGCATAATTCATGAAAAGCATTTCAGGTCAAGGAAACATGCTAACCATTTTTCAGAATCTTTTGCATAAAATGTACAAATTTGTGATAATGCACTAAAGCCCTTAAGAAAGGACATAACGATATGAGCAAAGGTCTTATTGTAATTCTCATAATCATGGTCGTGTTCAGCTTGGCTTCGATCAGCCTGTTTTTACGTAAAAGTCTGAAAGAAGTACGATCCCGCTCAAGGTTAAATATTACCCGTAGGTTACGGGATGCTCCTTCACCACCTGATCTGGTCAGAGTAGACAGCCCAGCGGTAGATCTGGCTAACAAACTGAAACAATCGATTCCCGTAAGCTTCAAAGATGCATTAAGACAGAGAATGATGTCTGAGCATCCAGGCATCTCCGAACGTGAGTACGAATGGCGATGGCTTGAGCTACAACGGTTCTTCATTCTTTGTGCTGTTCTTGATCAAGTGCCCATGTTCAGTAAGGCGGTAGATGAGTTGTGGCATGAGATGCTGATGTATACACAGGAATACCAACGATTCTCAGAACGTTTTCTTGGAAGAATGCTTCATCACATCCCTAATGCTGCTGAAGCGGTACCTATACCCGGGGAAAGAGCATGGTTTGACCTCGTTTATGTTGAACTGTTTGGATGGACGCCACAAAGTGCTCTGCTATGGGGACCATTCTTTCGAAATCCTGTACCAAGAAATGAGATGGAGCCGTATCAGTACAAGTCAGGCTCCCTACCAGCAGATAGAAGATTCAACGCTTGGACGTATGAGCATTCCAGTGAAGCCCACAAGGCTATCGATGCGGTACTAACAGGATTACAGGAGCGGATTGATACCTCAATTAGACGTCCGGTCAATCAACACAAAGTGAATTACCATCATCCCGAGATCCTGCTTGCATCCGCTGTCTTTTTTTCATGGAATGATCCAGATGATTTTACACGTCATATGGTTCCAGATGCCGAAATGATCAAGAAAGATGGAGCAGCTGTATACTCCGGTACTGCGTGCACTTCCGCCAATGATGACCGGCATGATCATGACAGCAATACTTCAGGCTGCGACGGAGGTTCCTCCTGCAGTGGCGGTTCATCCTGCAGCAGCTGCGGAGGCGGATGCAGCAGTTAAGCTAATCAAGTCACCTTTCATAAAGGCCTCATAATTGACCAGCTGCTGATTAAGCAGTTGGTTTTTCTATACATATGGATGGATTTTTGTTCTTTTCTCTGGGATAATGTGGGATAGTATTTATTTTCTATTTATCTACACATATCTGAATTAGGGGGATTTTAGCATGAGTGAAAAACGTGTCATTACCGCCGAAGACTTGCACCGTATGCACTGGGTGAATGATCCGGTCGTTTCTCAACAAAGCGGCGCGATAGCGTACGTCTCAAAAACAGTCAGCGATAAGCATGATGGTTATCGCTCCCATATTCGCCTGATGGATGCAGATGGACGCCGTGATATTCCTTTTACGGCGGGAGAACAAGATGCTGCACCCGCTTGGTCACCGAACGGTTCCCACATCGCTTTTCTTCGAAAACATGAAGATGCACGACAAGTATGGATCATTCCCGCTGATGGCGGCGAAGCTCGCGTAATCACGAATGTTGAGCATGGAGTCAGCGCATTTAAATGGTCTCCAGATGGAGAATCTTTACTGCTCAAAGCTGAAACAGCTGATGGGGAAGAACTGGAACTTGAAAACGAAAAAGCTGATCAGCCTAAAATGCCTGAGGAAAAAACGATAGATCGCATTAAATTTAAAGCCGATGGCGGCGGGTTATGGAATGGCCGTAGAAGTCATCTTTTCCTGTGGGACCTCTCAACGGAGCATTGTACTCAACTTACTTCCGGAACATTTGATGTATTTTCCTTTACCTGGTCAACGGATGGACAAGAAATTGCCTATACTGCTAAAATTTCATCCGACGATTATCAGAATCCTGATTTAAAGCTTACGAGTGATCTGTTTATCGTAGATCGTGAAGGCAAGTCGACTAGACAAGTGACGGACGGAAAATTATCGATTGATTCCATAACATACACACCGGATGGAAATTCCATTCTCATGCTGGCAGATAACTTGTCCCATGGATTTGCTACTCTGACCAGAATCTATCTGATACCTACACACGGCGGATCATATCGCGCACTGTACGATGATATTGATGTTCAGCTCGGTCACAGCTGTGTCAGCGATATGCGTTCTGGAGCCGGAACAGCGCCTTTGTTCAGCCAAGATGGGCGATATGTCTACGTACAGCTCAGCCGTAATGGCGGTGTTCATATTGGACGCTTTGCATTGGATGGTTCGGAACATCATGTAGAGGTCAGCGGGGATCGTGAGATTTACCAGTTTGCTCTGACGCAGGACGAGAACATCGTATTTGCAGCCGCAGATCCTTTGCAGCCAGGTGATTTGTTTACATACAACCGAACCAGCAGTGAAGAGAACCGTTTGACCCGCTGCAATGAAGAGTTATGGGCAGAGCTTGAGCTCAGCGAACCGGAAGTGTTCACGTTTGAAACTTCAGACGGCTGGCCGATTCAGGGATGGATGATGAAGCCTGCAAATTTCAAAGAAGGCTCTAAGGTTCCGGCCATTTTGGAAATTCACGGTGGTCCTCAAGTAATGTACGGCCATACCTTTATGCATGAATTCCAGCTGCTTGCTGCTGCAGGTTATGCTGTCTTCTATACAAATCCCCGAGGTGGTCATGGCTACGGACAGGTTCATGTGAATACGGTCCGCGGTGATTACGGCGGAAGAGACTATCAGGATCTCATGGAAGCAGTGGATTATGTTCTGAAGACATACACTTATGTAGATGAAACACGCCTCGGTGTAACGGGCGGCAGCTACGGAGGCTTCATGACTAACTGGATTGTTGGACATACGGACCGCTTTAAAGCAGCCGTTACTCAGCGCTCCATATCGAACTGGATATCTTTTTACGGGGTAAGTGATATTGGATATTACTTCACGGAAGATCAAATTTGGGGCAACCCTTGGGATGATCTAGAGAAGCTCTGGAAGCATTCCCCTATCGCTTATGTAAAAGATATTCATACACCTCTGCTCATCCTTCATGGCGAGCAGGATCTGCGCTGTCCGATTGAGCAAGGTGAGCAATTGTTTGTGGCGTTAAAACGACTCGGCAAGAAAACTCAATTCGTCCGTTTTCCTGCCGCGGACCACAATTTGTCCCGAGCCGGTCACCCGCACCTTCGCGTAAGACGATTAAGCCATATCGTCCGCTGGTTTGAAGAACATATTGAAAAATAAACGCAAAAAAGACTTTGACCGCCTTACTACGGGTCAAAGTCTTTTTACTTGCATCTGATCTACACAGTAACCATTGGGGATTGAGGTCCGATCTTAAGAACCTCAATGTTGTTTGACTCGGCCCATTTTAAAATTTCACGGATCCCTTCACAATTGGCATCCATAAATTTAAATGTGCTCCGAACCCACGGTCTCTTCTTCTCCTTCAGCTTAAGGCTGAATGCTGCACTTCGGCAGCCTGAAACCCGGATAACCTCAATGTCTTCAGCCTTTATAATCTCTCCATGAATACGAATTACATTAGAATCGCTTTGAATTTCAACACCGCGTCTTACCATTCTGGCGTATAATTCCACAATGAGTGCGATCACCATGATGACGTTCACTGCCATCTGAGCGTAGAACAGCACCGGGAATGATTGCTGGGACCAAACCCCGATCTGGAACATGATGATACTGAATACCAAGGAAACGAAAATAACTTCTTTCATACGGGTGGCATATTTGATTTGATAGTTCATAATAAATACACTCCAATCTGTGTGAATTAATCCATTGAATGAAAGTGCTTACAATTTATCATACCTTATTATACCACCGTTGTACATAATTTAGACACAATTAAGCCGCATTTTTGTCAATTATTTTTCGCGAATGTCCTTGTTCTAATGAATTTTATTGATCTAAATCACAAACCCACTATAGATTAATGAAAATTATGTATTTCATAATCCCGATTTGCGGTAGTATTATTTTTATAATTTCTTCAGAAATCATTACGGAGGGTTTACCTTTGGGAAATTCATCTAAGATGAAAATGCGGGAACGTCCTAAATTGAACTACTTTATATTGTTACTTGTTGTATTTGGTGGCTTTCTCATCTTTGGCTTCTCCGAGAACATTAAGGGACCTGCGATTCCTCGGATGCAGTCCGAGTTCCAGCTTGATGAAATGCAGCTCGGATTATTACTCGCCTTTAATTCTCTTGGTTACCTGATTGCTTGTTCGTTCACAGGTATACTATCCGCACGGATTGGCATCAAATGGACCGGAATTCTGGCTTTCAGCTCTATGACCGTTTCCGGGGTGCTGATGTATTTATCAACGAGTTATGCATTTTTGTCGGCATCCTATTTTCTTATGTACATAGGCAACGGTATGCTCGAGATCGGACTGGCCATTATGGCTGCCCGTATCTTCACGAAAAATACAGGCACGATGATGAATTTGTCCCATTTCTTCTATGGGCTCAGCTCCACGGTAGCGCCGATTATCGCCTCCTCCATGATGGGATGGAATGTATTTGGCGGCGAGCTTGGTTGGCGCGGTATGTATTTGATCATGCTGTCTCTTTCGTTGCTGCCCATTATTCCTTCTGTCATTGGCAAGTTTCCAAGTGATGACTTAAAAGCTGAGGACCGAATCCCGCTCAAGCAATTCTTTAAGGATAAGATCGCTTGGCTGATCGTCGCTATTTTGTCTTTCGGAGTAGTTTCGGAATTGGCTGTAGGAGGCTGGCTCGTTTACTATTTGGAAAAGGCGTAATTCGCAAAAAGGATGAATTGGTATAGTAACCTCCAAAACAAACAAAAGGCCTCCTTCTTGTCGAAGAGGCCTTTACCTTTTACCCATATTCATAATAAATCGATCATTTAATACGAGAAAGCTTCATACCTGTTGCAATGGAATCAATTACGGTGATGAGTGCGATGATATAAATAAGCCCTTCCCTTGAACGATCCCAGATCGTACTAATGGTTTGAAAGCTCTCAATGCCTTCTGTAGTGACGCCTGCCTGTATTAACTCATTCATAAACTGAGGATTCCAAATGGATGGGTCTGAAAACATGACCAATACAAAAATCAGCGATATAACATTAAAAAACAGATGAAAAACAACGATTTGACGGGTCCACTTTCTCGTAATCATTTTCATACAATCCCTCAGGACACCAATCGCTGTCAGTACCCAAATAAACGGAATGTATTTACGGAACACCTCTTCGTTAAACACAGGAATTACGGTGGACTGACCGTCCCTAAACAAATGTACTCCTACCAGATTTAGCGAATAGGTAAACAGCACAAGAAATACAATTGAAAAAATAATTCCGAGAATGGGCTCGATCGGCTTAATTACGGTTTTGGAATCAGGGATGGAAGGTAAATCAGATAGTTTCCACGTCTTCTTCGCACCAGCTCTGTTATCTGAAGTGCGATCTCCCCGGAGATCAAGCAGCGCAAACACGATTGTTACCCATGCAAAGCCTTGAAAAATTGCGGAAAACAAGGAAGCCAAGTATTCTGCAAAATGTTTCGCAATATTGACCGGTCCCATAAAAAATTCGATGACAAATCCGACGCTCATCGCTATCACAACCGAAAACATAACGATCTTGAGTACAGCTAGGTAAGGGTTAAACCGTTCTGGACTGATTAAATATCGTGCCTTCCCCCGATACTTATCTGCCAAGACAGATGGGTCACCGAGTTCAATTAGCACTTCTTCCACGTCGCTTTCTTGTACAGGCCCACCCTGAGTCCGTTCTTCCAGCATATCTTCGATCAGACCCGTCAATTCTTTTTCAATTTCCGATCTTTGCTGTGCAGGCAGCTTTTGTGTTACCGCATAAACATACTTTTTAATGAGCTCCATGTCTTATCCTCCTCCATGATCAATTAAGCCTTCCAGACTGCTGATCATATTTCTCCATTCCAGGCAAAGCTGTTGGTACACTACCTGACCTAAAGGGGAAAGTGAATAGTATTTTCGCGGGCGTGCTTCGTTGGTATCCCATTGACTTTCTAAGAGCTGTTGCTTTTCCAACCTGCGAAGGAGCGGATACAATGTTCCGGGATCCACACTGATCCCCTTTTCCTCTAGAACTGATACGAGTGAGTATCCGTATTGGGGCTCTGACAGTTGGCTTAGAACACCGAGAATAATCGTTCCTCGACGCAGCTCCTGCGTTAAACCATTGATGATTTCATTCACTTCAGTCATATGATCAACTCCTGTTGTTATCATACTGTACGCCACACACTATTGTAAACAAACAAATATCATATATCGCATAATATATTTTTACGAAAGCTCCCAGAACGCCATAACGCGTCGCATTAACAGTGGTCCAGAAATTGTCCTTATTAAAAAAAGCTGGCCCGATTTATTATCGGCACCAGCTTATTGTGATCATTTTATTCCACTATCTTTCTAATCGCAGTCTACTTCCCACCATCTAACGTATTGCCCCGTATAACAGCTGCTTCCTGTTCCCACTTAATGTTCAAGGACATCGATCCGTCTTCAAAAAGATCAGGATTGTCCGATACCTGAAAATGCAAGTGAGCTTCCGTGGAGTTACCTGAATTGCCGCATAATCCGATTAGATCACCTTGGCTCACCTGATCCCCCGCGTTCACTGTCACAGAACCTTGTTTCAGATGGGCGTATATACTGTATTCGCTATTCCCATGATCAATAATTACGTAATTACCCATAGGCTGATCCTCGTTCGTAACACCTACCGGAGTATTGTCCGTAATATCATTTTCCGACATAAAAACTTTACCTTCAGCTGCGGCTATTATATCTTGACCAAACGCATAATAGCTCTCACTGTGCATTGGATCACCCTGATATGTGTACCCATTCTTCATCTGTACTAAGTCCACAGCATAACGCTGACTCTCATGTTCGTAATGATAGTTGTTCATCACGTGATGGCCTCCCCAAAAGACAAACCACTCCCCCCGAAAAGGAAGCTTGAATGTCGTCTCGGTCTGTTGTTGATCGGTCTCCGGAAACCTTTCAAGCGGACACAACAAAAGGCCGACTATCGTCCCCGAGCCATCCATAGCAGCTTGAATCCCCTTCAAACCACTATCGTCGATCCAGCTCATTATTGTGATTCCATCGAAATTACTCTTCAGTTCCACCTGAAATGAAATTACACCTTGTGTGTATTCGTCGCTCATCGACTTGAATTGGCCAAAAGTTACAATGGATTGAAGTTCTTCACTCATGTTTTGATAGATTTGGCTGTGCTGCCCTATCATCATTAAAGCGGTTATATCTTCTATAAATATTTTTTGTAACATGAACATATCCTCCATCGTAAAAATTTATTGCCGGATTGAATGTTTGTATTTTTTTATATTTTTCTCCAATCCAGCGCCTTCTCATATCTATAGCAACAGTATAAACTTGGAACCTTATGGCAGCAAAAACACGATCTTAACAGACATTGAATTTTTCAAAATTTCTTGTAAGCATGTTAAGCGGCTGTTAAGGTACCTAGAGAGAAGGACAGAAGATTGCGGGAAGCAACACCCCATATCGGCTTATGGCTGGATACATCGAAGTTGACACCTGTGGAAACCGTTGAAGAAATCTGGAACAGAGCTTGGAATGAAGCCAGAATATAGCAGCTACACCTTAGATGTTCTCTTGTATTGATCAGGTATTTTTCCATATGTTCCGATTCTCCACAGCAGCTCCATCGGCCCCATCATGAATTTTTTTAACCAGATGGAACTGAGCACTATTTGAAAGATCAGAATTCCTGCTGCTATGGATGCAAGCGTCATGTAGAAGACGTTATTTTCTAAATCAAACACGGCATTTAAACTTAAAATAATGACAGTCTGCATCAGGTAGTTGGTTAATGCCATTCTGCCTAATTTGTTAAGAGGCATCAGCCATTTCTGAACCGAAGTACGTTCCAGAAGAAGAGTTAACGTAGTCACGTAGAACACGTCGATCACCAAGCCGCCTACAGTCATTCCAATGTCCACATATCCCGTATGAGAGATAATCTGTTCTTGAGCCCACAGAGCCAGAGGAATAAGCAGCAAGGAGAGAACCTGCATGATTCTAAAAATTTTCTTATGTTGGTGAATGTTCTCAAAAACTCTGCTCTGACCCACAGCCAAGCCTAATATAAACATAACGATCGTTGATCCTATAGCCCCCAGCCATAGAGCTGGAATCCACAACACAATCGCAATCCCAAAGTTCACTCTAGACTTTAAACGATATAACGGCAATAACAGAAAACCCAGTATCGAATACAGAACTAAGGCTTCTCCTGGCTGGAACTGATGATGAATAAACCCGATAACAAATAATACGATCAGTCTGCGGACAAACAGAATGTTGGCCTTTTCCCCTCTCGCCCTTGCCCGTGTTATAAATAAATAAAAGCCGATGCCGAACAGAAAGCTGAATATCGTGTAAAAACGTTGGTACACCGCATTGTTAATAAATGTTCTGATGTTACGATCCATAATACTAAGAAGGTCCGTCGCACTCGGGTCAAAAAAATACGGAACCATTTGGTATATATTAATAAAAATAATGCCGACTAAAGCAAATCCCCGCAAATAATCAAGCGTATCTATTCGTTTCAACATAAACTCCCTTTCGTTCTGATATATTTCACGTTCTGAATTTCATTTTAATTCACACCTCCTATCGGGAGTATCGATACAGCTTACGCCAAACTTAATTTATTGTAAGGTTATGTTCGTTCACACCCCAGATTTTACCAAAGTTTCGATTCCTGTCTGCTCGTCAATCCGATTTCATTACTCCCAGTGATGTGAACACTAAAAAGAGCCTTGAATCAAATTCAAGGCTCTTTTCGGTAAATCATTGAATCTAAAATAGACTAGCTTTTTCGTGCTTGTACTTCCTCTACTGAATCCCAGCGATGGCTGAACTTCTCGAGACGTGAATGAACCTGTTCCGGCTTCGACGACAATATAAGTCTCAACTTGACGATCCATTCCTCGAATGAAGAAAAGGAAGCAAAAACATTAGCCATCTCCGGCGACATATAAACAAAATGTGGTGCCTGGTATTTATCTGTCAGATGACGAAGCGCCGCATCAATCGGGGTATATTTTTTACGCTTCCCTTCCCACAACTCTACAATGACATTGCGGCGGTTTAACTCCTCTGTCCATGCAACCAACGGTTTTTCTCGTTTATAAAATGCACTGGCTGGCTCCTTCGACATCCGTTTTACGGTCTCTTCATGCAGCGGATATAGAACCAGCTTGGCAAAAGACTGGCTTTCCAGAAGCCCAAATGCTATATCCAAGTCCGACTCCCGGGCATTTTCAAATATATCATAATATATTAGGGTTCCTTTAACTCCTTCTTTTGGTGACTCGTAGCCGTACGGAACATGCTGTAAATTGCGTTTCATACAACTTTCCCCCTCTCTCTTGATGTTACTGTTACCTCGTATCGTGCTGTCCTACTTAACTATTCCCCATTATTGGAGAATCATTAACACGACGGATCCATAACGGGAGGTTTGCGATGCTTGGTTGCCTGCTCGTAACCATAAGCAAGCTTGAATAATGTAGGCTCATTGAAAGCAGTTCCTACAAAGGTAACGCCCTGCGGTCCCTTTGTGTTGTAACCTTCAGATGCAATAACTCCTTCCTGCGCATAACCGCCGGGAACGGTGATAGCAGGATAACCCATTTGAGCAGCAAGATCGTTGCAGTCTTCATCTCCCAGAAACATAATCGCATCTAACTGGTATTCTCTTAAAACAAAATCGATCCCTTGTTCACCTGCAAGCTCCAAATTCTGCTTGATACTGTCCAAATACTCCTGCTCTGTAAGTGTACCGTTCGTTTCTTCACACATTATCATGAGATTTTGCCCATATTTCAGAGCTTTGTCAGCATGCTCTTCATTAAAAGCGATCACGTCCGCCAATGAATGCACAGGAATGGATTTTTCCAGTTTGCCTAAATAATCATTGAGGTACTTTTTAAATTCATACTTAAGCACGACCGAATCCCATTGTGTTTCTTGGCTTGGAAGGTCTACCGGATCAATGATGGTTGCCCCCTGCTCCTTCAATACCTCTATGGCTGCCTCAATGACCTCGAGTCTGTCCTTGTCCAAATCCTTGTAATAGTGGCGGGGGATTCCTATTCGTGCCTGCTTCAAATAGTCTTCATCCAAATACGCCGTATAGTCCTGATTCACATGCACCGCACTTGCCAGCGTCTTCTCATCACGGTCATCCACGCCTGTTAATGCACTAAGGATAATGGCCGCATCGCTAACCGTTCTCGTCATCGGTCCAGGAGAGTCCTGAGTGTATGTAATCGGAATGATACCGGTACGGCTGACTAAACCAACCGTTGGCTTGATTCCGACAAGGCAAGTCTGACTAGCCGGACTAATGATGGAGCCGGATGTTTCGGTACCTATGGCAGCTGCGCACAAGTTAGCCGCCGCTGCCGCTGCTGGGCCCGAGCTTGACCCGCCAATGAATAAATCCCCGGGACCATACGGATTTAACACCAGTCCTCCACGCGAACTGTAGCCTGCCCACATGGTCGTTGACATAAAATTGGCCCATTCGGTCATATTGGCCTTTCCGAGCAGTACTGCCCCAGCAGACCTGAGCTTAGCGGCAACAAAAGAATCCTCAGAAGCATATGAATCAGCTAATGCAAGCGACCCAGCGCTCGTATGCATCCGGTCACCTGTATCGATATTATCTTTTAACACGATAGGTATTCCGTGCAGCTTGCCCCGGCTTCCTTTTTCCCGGCGTTCCATATCAAGGCTTCTGGCAATCTCGGCAGCATCCGGGTTAACCTCAAGGATGGAACGGAGCTTCGGATCATACTGGGTAATGCGGTCTATGTATAACTGAACTATTTCTTCTGAAGTGATCCAGCCATTCCCCATCGCCTGCTGCATATCGGTGATGGTTGCTTCAACAATCCAAGTCTCTTTATCTAGTAGCATATATTTGACCTCCTGATTATACGATTCATAAGATTTATCATGACAAATTAACGTTTCATAATTTCAACGCCATTAACAGATTATGTTACGGATTCGAGAACAGAGGACAAAAACCCTCTAAACCGTTAAAAAAGAATGAACTAAGAGGACAGAAGAAACAAACGGACCACCCGAGGATACATTCTCGGATGGCCCGTTATAATCTCATGATCTGAAGCCTCTTGCTTTCCAACCGAATCCTCAGGCTAATGAACTGCACCGATCAACTGTTTGGATGCGTCATCCAAAACAGCCTTCAACCGGTTTACCGTTTGGGGAATATTAACCTTGCCCGGATCTTTTACACCATTATAAGGATCAACTGCGAAACCGACGGCTTCCATCTTCCAAATCTCCTTTTCAATGGCTTCACCCAAAGCACTATCTTGTTCTGTGATGTAATTCACCTTAATAGCATCCCGGATTCCTTCCTTCATCCGTTCAAATCTAACAGTGCTTAATACCCCCGGATACACCTGGGCTGAATCCCCTGATTCCCATGTTTTAAAGTCGGTCGTTTCGAACGGATTCTCAACAAAGGAGTCGAAGGCCCACCTCAGATAACCATCTGTTTTGTGGCGCATTGTATACCACATAACCCATACCGATTCTGCAGGATTAGAACGGATAAAGCTGTTCGGATAATGTCCTACACAGTTATAGATGGTAGTGATTAACCCGAGTGATCTCCGGTGTTCGGATACCGAATATAATTGTTTACTGTCGTGTTCAATGTAGATAAGTCCTACAGAAATATTATGAATGCGATCCAGTCTCGGATCGTTTAGATTATTGTAGTTCATGGCGGCCGACATTTTCAATCTGCCTCCGGACACTTCCTCAATTAAATCCGCGGCCTTGATCATTTCGTCTAGCGAGCGTTCATCATTCGCCATGTACGTAATATCCAACCATCCTTTTTCCTCCAGATGGGGCACGAATGCTTCCAGGAAAGTTCGCCATATACCGGACCAGCTGGGATCGGTGACCGATACGATTTCAGTGATTTCTTGATTCTGTAATTCATCATAATATTTAATTTTACTTGCCCATGACACCATGCTGTAGGCATCAATCTGTTTATTGATTCCCAGATCCATCATGAACTGAACCCACTTATCGAATATATCAAAATCAAACTCATAAGTGCCGTCAGCTTTTTTTGTCCATTTCACCATCGTGTCATAGATATCATACGTTTGTGCATTCCAGGGATCATAGGTTACGGTGGTTGTAATTACTTTTTGACCGGCTGCAGCTAACATTTCATAATGCGGTTTCATGGCATCAAAATGGGCTTTTATCCACAGCTGATCTGACGATATATTGTTCACCCTGGCTACGGCATACGGATTTTGCCATAAATCAAGAAAAAAGACCCAATCCTTTATATCTGGCAAGGTCAAATCAAGCACTTCCAGCTCACAGTTGAAGGTCACGCTGTCACCGGATGCCGAGGTTGCTGTTACATGACCCTTGTACCATCCAGCAGCTGTGTCTTTTGGTACATCAATGGAAATCCAAATAGGCTGTACGCTGAAGGGTTCGATGTTTACAGGATCTGTAGAACCCAGAATATCCGGTATGATCTCCTGCGGATTCCCCTGGGAGGGATTTCCTCTTGCCGCTTTGGTCGTTTTCACACAGTGAACAGACATTCGGGAGCCGTCAATATTATGATTGTTCTCCCCTTTCAAATCTCCTGCGGATAAGGTAACTTGCTCCTGTCCTTGGTTAGTCGACCATAATACCAGCTGTGCATTTGCACGGTCACCCTTCCATGCATTTCCTCTCCATGTTTTCTCCGCCATCTGAACAATCTCGTTATAATCGACTCTCTTATAATCATCAAATAAGTTCTCTACTACATAATGCATATCCGTCGATCCTACAGCGCCTTTCAAGGACTCTCTACCTTCTGTGGCTTCGATTTCCCGAACCGATTCGCTACTTCCATCTTCCGACATTGCCGTAACGCTTAATCGCTCGCTGTTCAAATTTTTTATCCTCCTCTCTTGTCAATTCGAGCCAAGGTCGTAATCGTAATGACTAATGAATCGTGTCAATCTCTTCCTTCGTAACAGACAGTTTACGATGCCTATTAGAAAGATCTTTCTTTCCTTCAATAGCATTTTCCTGCTCCGCTTTACCCAATAATTTTTTATGTCACAAACTATCTCTCTAGCCCTTTATGTAAACGCAACAGACATAAGTTCATTCTTTTGAAAAAATGCAAGGGCTGTCTCCATTGTCGATGAATCATATACTTATGGAACAGCCCTTACGCTTAACTAATAGTAATAATTGGTGCAGAAATCGTCGGCTGTGTTGTTATTGTTGATGTTGTGTCCGCAAAACTAGAAATTTCCACAAGAATCGGAACACCTGCTGGAACTTCTGTTGTATCCAGAACTAAATCGGCAGTCGTAAGTGTTGAGAGAGAGCTTTGCTGCAGCACTCCATTGATATAAACATTGGAATAATCGGACCCTGTTAAGGCTGGAAATGCGGTAATCGCTGCATTTGCATCATCTACAAAGCTGGTTGCAGGCATCGTTGTTGAAACCGCACCTATCATATCAGCAGTGATTGAAGCAAAGTAACGTGTTACTTCAGGCGTCACCGAAGTGCTAATTGTTCCTCCAGTTGCTACGGGAGCAGAGGCAACTGCAGTATATACCGGTTTGATCACTGGCATATTTCTCACTCCTTTCTTTTGTTTTTTTAATCAATGGCAGAAACGATAGCCAATAATAGTAAATGATTAGTATTTTTAATTTGCTTCCGACATAATTACTTTTATTTTCAACTTCATCGATCTGTTGAACATAAACATAGTTACATTCCCTCCATAAGACAGGTAGATGTCCACTCATCTAAACGTTCAACCACATATGTTAAATGAACGTATACTGAGGAGGTGATTACACGGATGAAATCCATTACCTCAAGAAAAAAAAGAACTAAAAATAAATGTAGCAGAAAATCTTATACCATTAAAAGAAGGAGAAAGTGTCGCCCTCCAAGAAGAGTTAGGCTATTCTGTTTTACTCGAACTTTAAAGCCTCAAGTGCTGCAAGGACCCCAAGGTCCTCAGGGTTCACAAGGTGCTCGTGGTCCAGATGGGCCGCAAGGGCTGCAGGGGCCTCAAGGTTCACAAGGTCCAGAAGGACCAAAAGGTCCTCGGGGTCCAGAAGGACCGAAGGGTTCTCGGGGTCCAGAAGGACCGAAAGGTTCTCGGGGTTCAGAAGGACCGAAAGGTTCTCAGGGTCCAGAAGGACCGAAAGGTTCTCAGGGTCCAGAAGGACCGAAAGGTTCTCAGGGTCCAGAAGGACCGAAAGGTTCTCGGGGTCCAGAAGGACCGAAAGGTTCTCGGGGTCCAGAAGGACCGAAAGGTTCTCGGGGTCCAGAAGGACCGAAAGGTTCTCGGGGTTCAGAAGGACAGCAAGGACCCCAAGGTTTAGAAGGAACGCCGGGTCTCCCAGGGACCCCAGGTCCGCAGGGACTCCAGGGTCTACAAGGAGATCAAGGACCTCGGGGACTACGGGGCCCACAAGGAGATCAAGGACCTCAGGGACTTCAGGGCCCACAAGGAGATCAAGGACCTCGAGGGCCTAGAGGTAAACCGGGAGTTGTGATTATCCCCTCTATATTTATCTTACCGGACGTACAAAGATTTTTTTATGAGCTTGACTCGGATATCGTTTTAGATGCTCCCCTCGTTATTAACGCTGATCAATTTACGGATGATAATGGAAACGCCGCAGTATCCTTAACGGACTCTGGTCCGAACAGTTATACCAATCTATTCATTAACGGCATGATCCAGGAAGGCCGTATATACAAGGTTAATTCTCAGGCTATGATCATTGAATCTCCAGGTGATTATATCCATGCAGGTACTCCTATTATTTTGGAAACTCATCGCTTCACTGCGCAAATCGTATCATGATGTTTACCGATGTACCTCAAGAAGACTTACCGCACTTAGCGGTAGTTTTTCTTACGGGATAAAGTTACAGTTTACTCCGATGTTTATACTTTATTATCTCTTCAAAAAAACCACTGATTTCATGAGGCCACTGAAGAACTTGTAGTTTTTCGGAGCAGTTAAGAGGCAAACATAAAAAGACGACCTTCATTCCCAGTTTTTTGGGGTGAGGGGCGTCTTTTCATTTTCTAAGCAGGCCTGTTTGCAGCTTCAATATTCGCTTTAGATTAACCGTAAATATAAGCCATATCGCCTTGGAGCTCCATCCCTAATAAATCCGAGGATGTGGCTATATCATACCCGTGCCTGTGCTTGAGTTCGCTGTTCTTTGCTTCAATTTTGTAGCGTTCCTTTGCTTTTACTTTGAAGTACTCACTTTCTTGGAACATCATTTGTTCCGTATGCTCGTTTAATTTTAAGACCTTAAACATGTATAACCCCGTCCTAAAATTAGGACAGGGTTATAATAATGTTGTTTAATTTTTGATAAAAAACACTTCACCGAACTTAAAACATATCAATAAAGTAGTTTAAAAATCTAGGTTTTATTCCATAATAGCGCCCGATAGTGAAATACCCCACACTCCATTTGCAACTAGATTACTCTGGTAGGTTCAACTGCCAAGATACGCCAAACTGATCATTCAGCCATCCGAATTTTTTGCTGAACCCATAGTTATCTATAGGCATAAGTGCTGTACCATTTTGCATCATTTTCTTATAAAGGCTGTCGATTTCCTCTTCGGTATCACACGTAAGATAGATAGAAAAAGATGGGGTAAACGTAAATTCGTGGTCAATGTAACTGTCGATACACATGAACTCCTGCCCCTTTAACGAGAATACAGCTTGTATAACTGTACCTTCTTTACCGGGTCCTTCAGCCCCGTATCGAGTAATGCTTTTAATTTCTGAATCCTCAATAAGTGATGTGTAGTATTTCATAGCTTCTTCTGCAATTCCGCCTTGAAACATTAAAAATGGCGTTACGTTCTTCATATTTAACTTCCCTTTCTTCACATAAATTTTGTTGTTGTCTCTCTGTTTCAACTAACTCTTTAAGTCCCAAAAACATAAATGTAAACCCTAGTGTTCTTCCTTTTTCGCTTTCAATAACTCATTCATTCTTCCATTTACACTCCTATCAATTAATTTTGCCCTTTCCAGAACTTTTATATGCTCTGAAATAGCAACCAAAGACATATCAAAAGGCTCTGCTAATTCAGAAACTGTTTGGCCCGATTGTTGAATAGCATGGCTGGCGTTTTTTAAACAACATTATTATTTTTCAAACGACTTTATTGTAAATTAAACAACTTTAGTTGTTACTTAACAAATTATACAGAAAAATAGGTACAGTCTCCTCAAAATTTTGGGAAACTGCACCTATTTAGCATAAAGTGAACTTTTTCAGTGGCCTCGATTTCATCAGCGGGTTTTTAAAATACGAGAATATTATTCTACAACGACACCTTTCTTCAGAATCACGTTGGCATACAGCGCTTTTTCTCCCGCTGAAACAATGGCATACACTTTTTTCGCACGTTCATAAAAAGCAAATCGTTCAACCACTTTTAACAATTACATAATTAGCCTGAACGCAGACCGCGGGTGATTCCGCTGTATTTGGCAAATGCTTCATTCCATTGTTCTGTACTGTATGGATCAAAAGACACTATCGGGAAAGATTTCTTGACAAGCTCTATGCCCTCTTCCCGGCTTTTAAGTGTACCGTTCGCAATAAATTGGACAAGCATGTTACCGATGGCGCTGGCCTCGACCGGACCCGCCCATACTGGGCGTCCCAGAGCATTGGCCGTAAATTGACAGAGAAGTTCATTTTGGATACCGCCGCCAACCATATGAAGCCCTGCATACTGATTTCCGGTGAGCTGCTCGATTCTTTCCAATACCTCACGGTATCTAAGTGCAAGGCTCTCCAATATACAACGCACAATGTCGCCCTTGCTGTGCGGAACCGGCTGTTCCGTCTCGCGGCAATAGTTCTGGATGGCTGCCGTCATATCCGGAGGATTCATGAATCGCAGATCATCCGGATCAATGAAGCTACGGAAATGCTGAGCCCCTTCGGCCAGTTCTACAAGATCACCGAACGTGTAACCTTCCCCTTCACGGTCCCATTGACGTTTGCATTCCTGCAGAATCCACAGCCCCATGATGTTCTTCAGCAGCTGAAAAGTTCCGTAAGCTCCACCTTCATTAGAGAACCCAAGCTCCAGTACATCCGGGTGGATCAGAGGCTCACTTAGTTCCGTACCGAGAAGGGACCATGTTCCGCATACCAAATATGCAAAAACTGGGGAGTCAGCAGGTACGGCTACTACAGCAGATGCCGTATCGTGAGAAGCAACAGCGATCGCATGAATAGCTGGAACATCAAGCTCCTGGCACACGGAGTCCTGAATTTGCCCGATGATCGTCCCTGGTTCCACAGGATCTATGAACAGAGACGGATCAAGTCCCAGTTCTTCGATAAGCTGCGTGTTCCATCTTCTGTCCTTCACGTGATACAACTGTGTCGTTGTTGCCATAGTAAACTCACATATCTGCTGTCCCGTCAGAAAATAATGAAGCAGATCCGGCGTTAACAACAGCTTATCAGCAATATCCAGCTTCGGAGAACTTGCCTCCACCATCGCATGTAGTTGATAAATCGTGTTAAACGGCATGAACGCCAGGCCACTCTCATCAAATAAACGCTCCCTACCAACCTGCGCACATGTCTTCTCCACCATCCCGATCGTTTGCGTATCCCGGTAATGATAAGGAATGCCTACGAGCTCTCCATTTCTGTCGATAAGTCCAAAGTCCACGCCCCATGTGTCCATGCCATAACTTTCCGGTGTGTACCCGGATTGAAAGGCCTTCTGGATGCCATTCTTCACTTCCTGAAAAAGCGCAGCTATATTCCAGTGCAGGTAATTTCCGAATTGGACCGGAGTATTGGGGAAACGGTGAATCTCAGTAATTTTGAGCAGCCCCGGCTCTCCCTTTTCCTGCTGGATGATTTCTCCGATTAACGCCCGGCCGCTGCTTGCCCCCATATCAAATGCCAGTACCGCAGATGTATCGTTCATCAAAAGTACCACCCTTCAAGAAAAGATTACTTCATCTTTTGCAACAGCTGAATACGGTAATCCTCACTCTCAAGCGCCGCAATATCATCCACTTCCTGATCACTTAACGGCTTAGGCGTACCGGCTGCACGGGCGCTCAAATAAATTTTCGCGCTTTCTTCAACGACTTGGGTACGGTAGTAAGCCTCCCGAAGATTACGCCCAGTTGTCACCAAGCCATGGTTTCCGAGCAGGATCGAGCTTGCTTCGGTCACTTTCTCAGCTACTGCATCGGCCAGCAAATCTGTTGTCGGAATGATATATGGGATGTAGGAAGTTCTGCCGACAAGTGCCGCCTGATCAGGAAACATAATTGGAAGTTCCTGCTCAATCAGTGTAAAAGCGATACAATGCGATGGGTGGGTGTGAACCATAGCTCCCATATCCGGTTTCGCCCGGTAACCATACAGATGCATAAGAACTTCAGAAGATGGTCGTAGACCAATATCTGTAATAGCTCCTGTTGGAATATCTACTTCAATCCACTGCTCCGGTTCGATTTCCTCTAACGCGAAGCCGCTCGGAGATAAGTACATCTTATCTCCGGCTCTTGCACTGATATTTCCACCTGGTCCAACAACCAATCCGTTATCCACGATTTTACGGGCATATTTGCAGAGCTCGTTTCGTGTATCTATGTTTTGCATAAGGTTTCTCCCTTCGTCAACTCCAGCTTAGTTATAAAGCGGACCGAAATTTTGACATGCACGGAAATCTGCGCTTTCCGAGTGTTCTGTTCCGAACATGCCCCATGCTCTTGGACGGAACACCTTATCAGCAGGGACATTGTGCATGTTGACCGGAATTCGGAGAATAGACGCAAGCGTAATAAGGTCAGCTCCGATGTGTCCGTAACTGATCACACCATGGTTCGCTCCCCAGTTATTCATCACTTCATATACACTTGTAAATGCACCTGTACCTGTCAAATTCGGTACGAACCAGGTGGTCGGCCATGTCGGGTCCGTCCGCTGATCGAGTGTATCATGCACATGCTCAGGCAGATCAACGGAATACCCCTCTGCAATTTGCAGCACCGGACCGAGTCCCTTCACCAGATTCAGCCGGGACATGGTCATAGGCATACCACCACGGGTTAAGTAGTCGGTCGAGAAGCCTCCGCCTCTGAAATACTCCAGAGATGCCGGTCTCCATTGTGATGCTTTCAACGTTCTTTCAACTTCCTCGTCCGTAATTTCCCAGAAAGGTTTCATGGCAGGCTTGCCATCCCGCTCCTGTTCACCCGTACCGTCTAAAGCCGCAGAACCGGAGTTAATCAGATGAAGAATTCCTCCCTCTGCTTTCCCTTCCAGCTTGTGTCCCGTAACACGTTCCACCGAAGCCGGACTCCAGTATGTTCTGACATCCGCAAAGATTTGCGCAGTGTTCGTCAGCAAGTAACCGAACAGCATATTCACACCATTCAAGCTGTCGTTCTCGGTAGCAACAATGTACGGAGAGCGCTTACCATTCCAATCAAATGATGAATTCAGCATCGTCTCTAGGAAATCACCATTTGGTGAATGATCCGTCCATTGTCTCTGCCCTTGGAAGCCGGAGGCAATAGCTCCATGGCCCTGCGCTTCTTCCCCGAAACCGAGTTCTGCCAGACGAGGGTTTCCGATCATCAGATCGCGAGTAATTAGCGTCATTTTGACGACTGTTTCCCATTCCAGGTCTTTTCTCTCGCGGCTGCTCTGCAGATGCTCTGGATTGTTGTCCTTGCCTTCCTTACAGCTTTCCTTCACCCATTTCAGTGCCGCCTCATATTCCTCCGGATCATAGATCCCTTCTTCCAGTCGGCGAGTAAACTCACTCATATCAACATATTCGTTGCGCATGCCAAGATACTCTTGAAAGAACGAGTCGTTCACGATAGAACCGGCAATACCCATCGAAACGGAACCCATCGATAAATAAGATTTTCCACGGATGTAAGCTGCGGAAAGCCCACTTCTTGCAAAACGAAGCAGCTTCTCCTGAACGTCATCCGGAATGACGCTATCTCCTTCATCCTGTACGTCCTCACCGTAAATGCCGAACGCAGGAAGACCTTTCTGTGCATGAGCTGACAACACCGCTGCCAAATAAACTGCTCCTGGTCTGCCGGTTCCGTTAAACCCCCATACCGCCTTCGGAAGTGTCGGATCCGTATCCATCGTTTCTGTACCATAACACCAGCAAGGAGTGACGGTAATGGTCAGACCTACTTCGGAGTTCTTGAATTTTTTTGCTGCCGCTGCTGCTTCCGCTACACCACCGATACAAGTATCTGCGATCACACACTCCACCGGTTCGCCATTCGAATACCGCAAGCTATCGGATAACAGCTTCGCAACCGACTTTGCTAAATTCATCGTTTGGTCTTCAAGTGATTCGCGAACCCCTTTTCTTCTGCCGTCAATCGTCGGCCGTATGCCAATCTTCGGAAATCCATCTCTCCATCTGTAATCGCTTTCAATCATGATTAATACCTCCTGGTATTTTACTTATGGATCTATTGTAATAAGGTTTGAGACAGGCGATAACCCACTATATTGTTGTTTCCTGACAACAAGACAGCAATAAAAGTGAACATTATTATATAATGAGTTTATATTGGATTTTTGGAGGGACTTAGGTTGCCTAAAATCGAAATACCATACAGCAAGAGTGACCAATTCAGCTTTAAACGTAACCCGGAGCTCCTTTTTGCTGGTCAGGTTGTAGATGAATTTTTCTACGGGCCTCCGCAAATCCACGATTATTGTGAAATCATTTATATTGTCGAAGGAAGCGGAGAGTTTATTATCGGCGGCAAAACCTATGAGCTGCATCAAGGGGATGTAGCCATATATAATCCGGGAGTACCTCATGAAGAGCGTTCCAGAGCATCGGGACCTTTTAAGGTCATATACTGTGGTGTGGACAACCTTCATATCGATGGCGTTCCGCAGGGGATGCTACTTCCCCCTTATGTCGATCCGGTCATTTCATGTGAGAAATATGCCTATAAAGTGGAAAGCTATCTATCCGAAATACTTCAGGAGTGTGATTCACAGGTACTGGGATATGAGACGCTAAGTACAAACCTGCTTATGTCTCTCATTACGGTCATCTACCGCATTGTAGATGTGAAGCATCAATTCCAGTCACTTAAAGGGAAGAACGAAATCGCCCTTCGAACTAAACATTTTATCGATAAAAATTACACACAGAGCATTAGTCTAAAGGACATAGCCGATACACTGTATGTGAGTCAGCACTATTTGTCCCATCTGTTCAAAAAAGAGCTCGGCGACTCTCCCTTCAACTACCTTATATCTCGTAGAATCGAAGAAGCCAAACGCCTGCTGGCAAACTCCGACAGCCCTGTGCACGAAGTGGCCTCCCTTGTCGGCTACGGGAACGAGAAATACTTTTCCATTCTGTTCAAGAAAGTCACGGGACAAACACCGAGTTCATTCCGGGACCAGGAACGCAATGATCAATCGAACAAAAACTAAATAACAGACAAGGAGTCAGCTTGAAGGGTCTAATTCAGACCTTTCAAGCGCCCCCGTCATACTGCCGTTTTTAATCGCGTCGATTTGTTGTTTACCCGAGTCAAACCCGATGACAGTAATGCCTCTTGAATTTAAACGGCCTGCTGCGCACATTCAAAAACGTCGTAACCCGTTAAAATATAATAAAGCTGTCCCCAGATCAATACTCAAGGTGACAGCTTTTTCCAGGTATAAACAGCTCTTTTTAGAATCAACTAATCCTTGCAAACCATCAGTAAATTGCCATCTGGGTCCTTAATCACAAACCAATGCTCGTGTTCAATATCCGTTACCAGGTTTACACTAGTCACTTTGGCGTAATTGTAGGATGCTTCCAGATCATTAGTCAGCAGCATAAAAGCAGGCGTTGAAATATGGAGCGCTCCGCCCGGCTCCTCTCCGCCCCACAGGGGCATCGTATCGAGAATGACCCCAGTACCTTGCATTGGAAGTGGACACAGATGACCGTTCATAATGCTGCAACTTTCTGGATCGATACCAAGAAGAGTGCAGTACCATTCACGTGATTTCTCAATGTCTCGTACAGGAACAAAAACACTGCCAACCTTGTTTTGAATCGGACTTTCTGGCGCAGCTGTTTTGATATCGTTCTCATTACTCTTCATATGTACCCCTCCAAATAGCTTTTTGGCAGCCTAATAAGTCCCAGTTATGAACATCATAGCAAACATTAAAAGTGAAATGTGCTATTTTTTATCAAATCCATCCGTTATTTCAACTGCCTCTGATAGCATAAGAAAAACGTCTATCGACGTACTCCAAAGAAGACAGACCGCATTTTAGCGGTAGTTTTTCTTGCGAGATAAAGATGCTGATACTCCGAAGTTTATACTTTCTTATCTCTTGAAAAAACCGGATGACCTGTTACTCAGGCCTCCGGCTGTAATTGAATAATAATCTATTAAAAATAAGGTGCATGTTTAATGGATATGGCACCTATTCTCTCCAGTTTTGTCTGGCAGCCCAGACGGTATCCCTCATCAATCTCCTCTGGATCAAGCCGTTTCTTCTCCGCTTCATTTGGAGGGGATAGATATTCCAACCCTTCACTGACATGACATCGGCAACGAGCACATGTCCCTCTTTTGCAGAAAGAATTCCAGTCCACTTCATTCTTCTCCGCCAGATCCAATACCGTCAAACCAATCACGGGCGCAACGAATCGTTGAATATTTCTGCCTTTTAGTTCTACGATTTGCTCTTCTGTTTCTTCGTGCATGTTATTCCCGATCGCAGCAGAACTCTCCGAAACCGAGTTATTCTTTCCCTCCCGGCCTTTCCAAAATTTAAACACGCTTCATTCCCCCTCAATGAGTTCATTAAGCTTATGTACACTTGAAGTCAGGCATCAGATGGGTATGAATCAACTCCTTAAATTCAGAAATATTAGACATTTCCCCGATACCTTTGCCTGTATGTTTTTCATAAATGGATTTTACAAAGTTCGCACCAAAGTCATGCAGCAGCGTCCCTGCAAATAGCAGGTCAATAAACTCACTGTATTTCAGATTCCTACACTTTATAAACTCATGAACAGTTTCTACATCACTTTGAAACAACTCAAACACAATCCCAGGATACTCATATTCTACCGGTGCAACGGAGCTGTCAGCAAAATCAATAATATAAACTTGATCCTTCGAATCAATTAATACATTGTCACCCGTAAGATCTCCATGAACATGTATGCAAGTACCGAGCTCATAATGGTTCAGAAAATGCTCAATCTGTTTTCTTAACTCAGGAGACACAACCTTCCAGCGATCATTATGGATTGCTCTCTCAATGATCACATCACGACTCACTTCTTCGTCCGGCAGCGTGTTCAACTTTACCATATCCTCCTGCAACTTACCTACGAAATCACGCTTTTGCTCAACCGTAAATCCATTTATGGCGTCACCGGCACTTTGGCCTTCGATAAAATCCATAATGATATACTTGAATTCATATTTATCATTAATTTTGGACGCAGCTACAATATTCGGTGTGCGTACGCCTTGGTCAATCGCTCGTTGCATCGCCGACCGTTCAGCTTTATAGTCCTGATCCGTATTCATTCCAGACGAAGTCGGTGCAAATATTTTGATCACGTAAGATCCTGCTTTGAAGACGGCATTTGTTCCCGGTGTTAAATGAGATATATCTTCCGCTCCCATTAATCGTTCCCTTACAAATATCTCCTGAATCAGAGGTCTAAAATCCTCGATGGATTGATAAACAGCTCCCCAGCTGTTCCAATCATTAATTTCTTTAGTAAACAAATACGACATTTCGTAATCAAACCTCCAGTTGAATCTCATACAATTAGATCAACACTCTTTACCTACTTATAGTAACATCATACAACAAAAAGCCCGCGAAATTCATCGCGGACTTCTATTCATTGCGAAATATTAATTCATACTACCTACCATCTGAACATAATCCTCTTGGCTGATGACACGACGAGCTGTTACATAACGGTTCTTATAGTAAGATTCCGAGAGCTTGCTGATTCTAACTCCTCTGCTAGTGGATGCATGAGCAAACTCATCATTTCCAATATAAATTCCTGCATGCGAGATACCGCGGCCACTTGTATTGAAGAAGACCAAATCTCCCAACCGAAGATCATCTTGATCTACGTAAATACCAGCTTCTGCTTGTGATACCGAAGTTCGCGGCAAATTTAGATTATATTGATCAAATATGTACAAAATAAATCCGGAGCAATCGAATCCGCTTACAGTTGTTCCTCCCCATTTATAAGGAGTTCCTACTAGTTGTGTAACTTCACTCTGAAGCTTCGTCTGATCAGCATATGCCGTAAAGGCGCCAGAGGAAAAAATAAGTGCAGACCCTAGTAAAGATAATACGACTTTCTTCAAATACACTTTCTCCCTTCGGTGCCTACGGAGTTAGCTAAGGGTTCGGTTGAAGGTCTCCTATATTCCCTTGACTTCAAGAATAATTCACCCAGATCGGTTCCCCCGTTTTCAAAACGAAATTCGGCAAATTCATTAAAGTTTTGTAACTCTATCATAGAGTAGTATATTTTGAGGTGATATGTCAATCGTATTCAGTAACAAAATTGTAATTTTATTCTGCAAATCTCGCTAATCACCCGTCATGCTCTGCAGTGATGTCAACTAACAGCAGATTGACCCGTTTTTGTATTTATCGCTCGTATTTTCGTTGGACTCTCGGAAGTAATGTAACTGCTTGGATAATTAATCCCAACGCAATATAAATAAAATGTACAATGGAGAAACCGTTTATGATATAGATTTGAATGGTGATCCAGATGATGATAGCAAAACCTATGTATAGAGAAAAAGTCCATGACCAGTGTTTATTCGAGAACATGTTGAGTTTCTCAGCAGTTATACATTTCCATTGACGTGTTAAACCCGATGCAACAAAACAGGGTATAACACCAAAGACGAAAAATAAAAGGATACCAGGAATAAGAAAGTTCGAAAAAATAGAACCTTTGATCATAGATACTGGCATGTCAATTAAATCACCACTTGGATCCAGAATTAAGGCACCGCCACCGAACAATGCACCTATACCCATAAAAATTTGTAGGCAGACTAGAATAATCGATTTCTCTTGCTTTTTATCATGATCCACGATTAATAAACCTACTTTCTGTTCTTATTTATTACAGTTTACTAAATATTTCACAAGTTGAAAGTGATATATAATGATCACTGCCTGAAGATCTTTGCCGTCATATACCATCGCTGCGTACTGAACACCTTTGTTGACTACCCCTTTCTCTTTCTTTAAACTGAACTTGATTATCAGTTTTAAGGAGGGACTTACGAATGTTGGCTTACCAGAACTCTTTATCAACTTGCAGATATCCGCATTGTCATAGTTTTGCACAGGTGACTTATGAATAGAGAAGTATTTGATCGTGAAATGACGAAGATACTCGACTCCGAATTGAAGCTTCCCTTGATTCAAATCGGATTAATCCGTGATGTCATGCTGAAAGAAGACAAAGCAGCGATGACTCTAATAACCACAGAGCTAGAACAGGAGCAAGGCATAACAGAAATACGCTGTAAACAGATTGAAGAGCTATTGCGCACAATGGGAATGACAGATATACATATTAGGATCAAGCAAGTTTCTGCCGAGGAGAAGCATAGCATAACTGTTCGAGCACAGGAGATGAAACCTTCTGGCCAACAGCCTGCCAATAGAGGGGGGGCACAGGGTTCTTTTCCAGTAAGTCCTTTGGTTAAAGCGGGTGTCCAATTTATAGCGGTAGCCAGCGGAAAAGGCGGCGTCGGAAAATCGACCGTTACACTGAATCTGGCTCTATCATTACAGAAGGCCGGAAAGAAAGTTGGAATCATTGACGCTGATATTTACGGTTTCAGTATACCGGATATGATGGGAATACATGAGAAGCCGGAACCTACGAATAGCCGCCCCACACCGATAGAAAGAGACGGTGTTCAAGTCATATCAACCGGATTCTTTGTTAAGGGTAACGACCCTGTCCTGTGGCGGGGACCCAGACTAGGAAGAATGCTGTCCAGTTTTTTGAATGATGTGATGTGGGGGCCACTGGACTATATGCTCATTGATCTCCCGCCTGGGACAGGTGATATCGCTCTGGCTGTTCATCAGATGATACCTGAATGTTCTGAAATTATTGTCACTACACCACAGTCCACAGCAACAGTCGTTGCAGAGCGTGCGGGACTAATGGCCCTTCAGACCAAACACCGTATTCTCGGCGTTGTGGAGAACATGTCTTATTATGAAGATCCTTCAGGCACCAAGCATTATATCTTTGGCAAGGGTGGCGGGGAAAAGCTGGCAAACCAGCTGAATACGTCCCTACTCACCCAGATTCCAATTGTTCCGGATGAAATGGAATCGACTAAGCCGAATCTGCTCAGCTCCATTTACAATGACCTAGCTCATCATATTATTCAATCTTCATAAATGCATGACAAAAACACCCTTCCAATATGGTGACCGGATCGCTCCGCACCTGCTTGGGAGGGTGTTGCTTTCGTATGATTTAATTTTTGTTTTTGTAGTATTCCACAGCCTTCTCATAGTAAGGCTTTTCTTCTTCCGGCAAATCATCGATATAGAATACTGCTGTCACAGGACAAGCCGCTTCACAAGCACCGCAAGAAATACAAATATCCGGGTCAATATAGAACTGGTCCTCTCCTTCTTCAATGCAATCAACAGGACATACGTCAACGCATTCTCCCGCTTTCTCGTCTATGCAGGCTGAACCTATAACATACATGTGATTACTCCCCTCTCCATTGTACTAATCTAGCTTTCTTTTAATCATACATCATAAATAGGAATAATAGGACAAAAAAATCTAGACTCAGTACTTTTTAAACATAAACATATAATAATTATGTGGATCATTGATAATTTTGTCAATACTACCCTACAGCCATATAAATAAATGATATGCCAGCCAACGCTAAGTGTTGACTGGCATATCATTTACGTATACGAATCGAACTCTTTTCCATTTTTATTCCCTGAGGTAGCCGTAGTATATAATCAGCACTTTGATAGTGTAATTTCTATTGAGGCTCATGAGTAGTAATTGGATACAGGTTTCCGTTTAGGGCAAATGAAACTTTACCTGTTTCCTCCGATACTACTAGTACGAGGGCATCACTTCGTTCAGTTAAACCTAAAGCAGCACGATGCCGTGTGCCAAGTTTTTGATCACCTGTAGATCTGTCTGAAAGTGGAAGAACATTGGCTGCCGAAACGATCTGATTAAGACTTACAATGACAGCACCATCATGGAGTGGATTGCCGGGGAAAAAAATGGATTCTAACAAAGAATGGGTCAACTCTGCTCCTATCGAAATACCTGGTCTAATCAATGATTCAAGAGAATCTTCCCGTTGGATCACAATTAAACCACCGTGTCTCGATTTCGACATATTTTGTATACAAATTGATAATTCAGGGTATTTGTCTGTAAATGGAGACAAATAACAGTTTAAATAAAATGTAGCAGCTTTCAACTCGATATTCACAAATTTTTCTTTCACTTTTTCAAAATTTCCAAGAACACACTGTGCTTCATTATCCAGTGCATCTACATTATTCTGTAATTCCGTAATTAATTGGTGAATATCCTTTTTTAAAGCTTGCTTTATTGGAGAAAAATCGCAATTTTCCTGATCCATAGACACACCTCCCTTCATTATGTTTGTCTGCACAGGAATTATTTATGCAAACACTACTCACTATTCCATTCCAGACTTTTACATGTTACGCTCGGATATATCGGTATTTTGGCAATTTAACCAGTTCTGAAGGAGTGTGGAGCAATGGGACCATTTGCTAAGGATTTGTTGAAGGACAAGGTTGTACTGATTACAGGTGGGGCCACAGGGCTAGGACGGGCTATGGGCGAGAAATTTCTGAAGCTGGGTGCGAAGCTCGCCATTTGCGGTCGGCGTGAAGACGTACTGAAAACTGCTGCAGAGGAAATGAGCAGTTACGGGCATGCCGTATATTTCAAAAGCTGCGATGTTCGCGATCCGGCCCAGGTGCATGAACTGGTGGAAGAGGTAGAGCAGCATTACGGGGTCATCGACGTGCTGGTCAATAACGCAGCTGGCAATTTCATCAGTCCTACGGAACGCCTCTCTCCCAGAGCTGTAGATGCCGTGCTCAACATCGTGCTTCACGGCACATTTTACACTACGTTGGAAGTTGGCAAACGATGGATTGAGCAAGGGATCTCCGGAACGATGTTAAATATCGTCACAACCTATGCCTCTACAGGATCCGGTTATGTTGTCCCTTCGGCGGCTGCAAAAGCTGGAGTATTGGCATTAACCCGTTCTCTCGCTGTAGAATGGGCACCTTACGGCATTCGCCAGGTGGCAATTGCACCCGGTCCGTTTCCAACAGAAGGAGCTTGGTCCAGACTGTCTCCTACTCCGGAATTTGAGCAAAAGATGATTGACCGCATCCCGCTCGCACGCGTGGGAGACAAAGAAGAGCTCAGCAATCTTGCTGCTTATCTTATTTCAGACTACGCCGGATACATAAATGGTGACGTTATTACGATAGATGGCGGTGAATGGCTTCAAGGCGCCGGTCAGTTTAATGAACTGGCTGAAGTAACTGAAGAACAGTGGGATGAACTCGCCAAACTGACGCGACACGGCAAATGACCCTGCTCTAATTGATCTGACATTTCGCTTTCTTTTCATAAAAAAGCCCCATTCTCACACCTGAACATTGCAGGGTAAAGAAAGGGGCTTTCACAAATAAAAAAACGGTTAACGGCAATCTTAATTATTCATTCTGTTTACATATGATCCACAATGAGTGCGTACACAATACCCGGTCCATGAACCCCGATGGTCAGATCGTTCTCAATGTCAGCCGACCTGCTCGGTCCTGAGATAAAATGAATGCCTGCCGGAAGATTTCCCCTTCCATCCATGTCGAAATTCACCAGTATCTCTCCAAGCCGCGTCTTAAGGCGCTCCACAGGTATAATGGCAATTAGGACCGTCGGCAGCAAGCTGACCGCTCGGCCTTTATCCTTCGAAGACAATACAACCATAGAACCCGTATAGGCAGCCGCATAATCCGCGAGGACGATTCCAAAATCAGCTTCAGCCGCCTTTGAACGCCAATCGGTTTCACGATTCTCATTCCAGACCGAAATATCCGTATCAGGGAGAGCGCTCCCCAGATCAAGTTGATCGAGCATTTCCTGATTTTGCCGCAGAATCCTTCCCGCGCTCATCTCTCCTGCTTTTTCTGTGATAAACTGTTTAACCTGCTCCATATTGGACAGATGAACGACATGCCCACCCGCAGCTTCAAAATTCACTGTGAACTGATGAATCCGGTTATCCAGAGACCAGCTAAATTCATTCCAGAAATCTGGAGCCCCTCTATTGGGGTGATCAGGTTTTTCCCGTACACGAGCTCTGTTCAGCTTGGCGGCAATACCGTTTATAAATGATTCCTGTTTTTTTCTGGACTGTGCTTCCAGTTGTGCAAGCCACTCTTGATCACTTTGCTGTTTGCTCATGATGTCTCCCCGCCCTTTCGGTCGTTCATGATCTGCTTCAACCTGTTCTCTATTTCGGAATCCATTTCCCTGACCCCTTGGGAAATTTCCTGCTCAAGAGTCGGCCATCTGTCACGGAACGATTCCTTAGGTAGGCTTGGTGTAACTCGGTATGAGTTCCATCCTTTTAACGGACCAACTTTCGTACGGATTTCACCGCCACGGGCCACCAGCTTCTGTCCGAGCTTTCCGATCCGGATCACGGTGCGATAGCGCTTGGAATTCCCCATCACGGCAGCAAAGCCCTTCATACCCACACCCTCAGCCTTATTCCCTCGTCCGGCTTCGATCTTGCGCCGGCGCAAGGATACAAGCATGTCATGCAGCGGAATTTTCACTGGACAAGCTTCATAACAAGCACCGCATAAACTTGAAGCATTAGCGATATCGTCCCACTCCGCTACATTCTTCTTCAGGGCAGGCGTAAGAACGGCTCCAATCGGACCGCTGTATGTACCACCATAAGCGTGGCCACCGATCTGCCTATAGACCGGACAAGCGTTAAGGCAAGCGCCACAGCGAATGCAGTTAAGCAGCTCCTGGAACTCCGGATCGCCAAGCTGTAGTGCTCGGCCATTGTCTATAATAATGATATGCATTTCTTCCGGACCATCACCATCATGTTCTCTCCGAGGTCCTGTAATGCCCGACATGTAAACTGTCAGCTTCTGACCGGTTGCTGAACGCGGCAGCAGTGTCGCCATCACTTCAAGATCAGACCATGAAGGAATAATTCGTTCCATTCCCATTAACGTGATCTGTGTCTTCGGAAGCGTCGTCACCATACGGGCGTTGCCCTCATTCTCGAACAGGACCATGGAGCCCGTTTCGGCAATGGCAAAATTACATCCGGTCATACCGATGTCGGCATCCAGAAATTTCTCTCTTAGTTTGTTCCTCACAAATCCAGCCAGAATTGATGTATCCGGCGGAAGCGTCTCCCCAGCCTCCTTGGATAACAGATCTGCGATCTGATAACGGTTCTTGTGAATCGCAGGGATAATAATATGTGAGGGTGTTTCATCCGCAAGCTGAATAATATATTCGCCTAGATCCGTTTCTACCGCTTCAACGCCGATGGATTCTAAAGCTTTGTTCAAGTGCAGCTCCTCGGAAACCATAGATTTTGATTTCACAACCGATTTAGCCGATTTCCGCTGGGCAATCTGAAGAGATATGCCCACCGCTTCCTCTGCTGTATCAGCAAAATGAACATGCACTCCGTTGGCACGGGCATTATCGGCAAATAAATTTAAGTAATAATCCAAATTAGCTATCGTATGCAGCCGGATTTGTCTTCCTCGTTCCCGCCACGTATCCCAATCTCCATGATCAGCAGAGGCTTGCAGTTTCCCATTCCGTAACCGCTCCGTCGTAAAACGGACCGCGCTGCGGAGAAAATCGTTATTGAGTGCCAGTCGGGAGCGCTGGTTCACGCTCATTTTTTTCGATTCAGACGTACTCATGCCCCCTTCACCCCTTCATGTAGAAGCTCGGCTAAATGCATTACTTTGACCTTCTCCCCTCGGTAACGGAGGTTCCCGGCTATATTCATTAAACAGGCCATATCAAGACCCACAAGTACCGATGCCTCGGTCTCAATAACATGATCCACTTTCTCGGTCACCATGGCTCCTGAAATGTCCGCCATTTTGACTGCGAACGTTCCACCGAAGCCACAGCAGTCCTCAGCAAATGGCAGCGGTACGAACTCCAGACCCTTCACCTGCTTCAAAAGTTCCATCGGTTCGTCCTTTACACCAAGTAGCCGGCTGCCGTGACAGGATGGATGATATGTCACCTTGCCTGGGAAAGTAGCGCCAATGTCTGTTACACCGAGTACTTTGACGAGAAATTGCGAGAATTCATACGTTTTCTTTTGTAAATCTTCAGCCTTTTTCAAATAAACCGGGTCACTTTTAAACAAGTTCGAATAATGATGAACCATATAAGTACAGGAGCCCGAAGGTGAAACGACAAAGTCGCTGTCTTCAAAGGCATCCAGAATGGTCTTCGCGCTTGTCCGGGCTTCATCCCAATAGCCACTGTTGTAGGCAGGTTGCCCACAGCACGTCTGTACATCAGGAAACTCCAGTTTGACGCCGTAACGGGCAAGCAGCCGGACCATCGCTTCGGATACCCGTGGGAATAATGCATCGCTTAAGCATGTTACAAATAAGGATATTTTCATTGTGCACCCCGCTTACCACTCAAATTGTAAGTCTCTATTTACAAGAAGAAACGGATTCACCTTCCCCATCAGGGCGGCTTTCGTTTCTGTTAACGTTTACATCATTATCATTTAAAGAACCCCCGTGATCGGGGGTTGTGGTTTACACTGAAATGATATGGATTCCGCGGTCCGTAAAAGGCGTTGCATCATGTGCAGGCAGACGTCTGTCAGTAATAATCGTATCAACGCGCTGCAAATCTGCGACCTGTGTAAACGCCTGAATACCGAATTTGCTTGCATCCGCTAGCAGGATCACCTGATCTGCCATTCCAATCATTTTATGTTTAATTCTAGCCTGAAGTTCATTGGATTCGCTTAGCCCTCTCTCCAAATGAACTCCTTTAAAAGAAAGAAAAGCTTTATCCACGTGATAGGATTCCAAAGAGCGCTCAGCTAACGGGCCTACAAAAGACAAAGAGCGATGAGCCATGATTCCACCGGTAGAGATGACTTCAATCTTCTCTTTTCCGCCTAGCTCAGCCGCTGCCTTGATCGAATTGGTCAGTACCGTTAGTGGAAAATCGGGAATAAGCCTCGCCATATACCATGCTGTGGAGCTTGCATCCAACAAGATCCGCTGATTCGGCTCGATGAGCTTTACCGCTTCCTCTGCGATTCGCTGCTTCTCCTCGGCATGCATAATTTCACGTTCTGTAAAAGGGATTTCGGGTTGAGAACGCCAAGGAATGGGTTGATCTTTAACACTGACCGCACCACCATGGGAACGGCGAAGACGTCCCGAATCTTCTAATCGGTCCAAGTCTCGGCGGATGGTTTCCTCCGTTACCCCGCAAAGCTGACTCAGCTCGGTAACCCGGATACTTCCTCTTTCATTGACCAACTGTACAATCTTCTCATAACGTTCTGCAACCAACATAAATCACTTCATCCTTACTGTTTTATTTTATGAGTCAAATCTACGATTTGACGAAATTTACTATATGTTCTTCCCACGATACCTCTTGTTCGGGTTCATATACCTACTCCCATATGAGTAAAGGATCAGCTAAGAACTTATCATCATCCGGGTCGATAAAACATCTGAACGCCGAAGTTCCTTCAGCCATCTTAACCAATTCGGGAAATGAATACAAAAGTCCTTTTTTCCTCAAACACGGCGGCTTTCCTGCAACATGAATACTCTTCAACTACTACCGGGTAAATGCCGCCGGTACTCCACCGTCAATCGTAAGCATGCAGCCTGTCGTTTTCTCAGATCGGGATGATGCGAAGAACGCAATTCCTTCAGCAATATCTCTCGGATAAATATTTACAAGCAGCGTTGTACGTTTGCGGTAATATTCTTCAAGCTCATCCGGTTCAATACCATAAGCCGCTGCCCGTTCATTGCGCCAATTGGAATTCCATATCGCAGATCCTTGAAGGATCGCGTCCGGAAGAACCGTGTTGACACGAATCCCGTACTGACCACCCTCGGCCGCAATGCATCGAGCCAAATGCGCTTCCAGTGCTTTTGCAGAGCTATATGCGGATGCATTCTTGCCGGCATACACGGAGTTTTTCGAACCCACAAACACCATGCTGCCACCGATACTTTGCTGCCTCATGATTTTGAATGCTTCACGCGCTACCAGGAAATATCCTGTTCCGAGCACGTTCATATTTAGATTCCATTCTTTCAATGATGTTTCCTCGAAAGGACTTGATGTTGCCAGACCCGCATTGTTAACAATGATATCGACACCACCGTAAAAAATAGAAGAAGCTTGATATGCTGCGAAAACCGCATCTTCGTCCGTTACATCCATTTTAACGGCAATCGCCCGGTTTTCTCCGTATTTCTCGTTTATATCTCCGGATACCTTCTCTGCTCCTTCAAGGTTCAGGTCCGCAAGCACCACATGCGCCCCTTCAGATACGAGCCGTCTTGCCGTTTCACTCCCGATTCCGCCTGCTCCGCCAGTAATAAAAGCAATCTGACGTGAGAATTCAGCTTCCTTCGGTGCAAGTGTCAGTTTATACAACTCCAGCGGCCAGTACTCCACATTATAAGACTCGTTCTCGCTCAGGGACACGAAATCACCAAGAGTTGTTGCACCGCGCATAACTGCAATCGCCCGATGATACAATGCTCCGCTAACTTTTGAGTTCGACCAGCTCTTGCCAGAGTTGACCATCCCCACTCCCGGAATCAGTATGACACGCGGAGCAGCTTCGAACATGACATCGCCTTCGTGCTTGTTCCGGTTGAAATAGTCTTCATATTGTTCTTTATATGATGAGATACCTTCAATAAGCTTAGCTTTGAGCCCTTCAATATCATCGGCATCAGGTGTCCAGTCGATGAAGAGAGGGACCATTTTGGTATGTACCAGATGATCCGGGCAAGCTGCACCAATCTGAGAGAGTTCGGAGGAATTTTCCCCACCAACAAAAGCCAGTACCTCATCCTCATCATCAAAAGACAGAATCATTTTCTTGACGTCACTTACCGCACCACGGATCGTAGGCATCACCTCTGCAGCAATTCGGCGACGAACTTCGGCTGGCAGCGGACGATGCTTCACACCACCAAACAATTGCTCCTGCTCAAATTTTGCTTCAATAAAGGCTTCGGCTTCACTAATGATTTTGATCGTCTGGGCATAACATTCTTCTGAGGTATCGCCCCATGTCACAAGTCCGTGTTTCTCCATCAGAACAAGCTCTGCATTTGGGTTGGCCAGAACACCTTCAGCAATCATCTTGGATAATGTAAAGCCCGGTCTTACATAAGGAACCCATACAAACCTGTCGCCAAAAATTTCTTTTGCCAGTTCTTTACCGTTATCGGCACAACAGAGACTGATGATGGCATCGGGATGTGTATGATCCACATGTTTGAATGGAAGAAATGCGTGCAGCAGGGTTTCAATTGAGGCTCTCGGATGTTTGGCATCGATCATGCAGTGAGCCAAGTAAGCTACCATTTCTTCATCTGGCATGGAATCACGTTCGAATAGCGGTTTAATGTCATCCATTCGCAATCCGGTAAAATTACCTGCTTTCATCGATGCCAGATCCGACCCGCTTCCCTTGACGTACATTACTTCAACATCACGTCCACGGAAATCCTTCACTGTGGTTTTGCTGGAGGTGTTACCTCCGCCCCAATTGCACACTCGTCGGTCTGTACCGATCATATTGGAACGATAAACGAGTTCATCTAACGTGTTTTTTGCCTGATCTGCCTTTGATTTGTCCCACAAGCTTTGAACCATGAAGTAATCTCCCTCCGAATACGATTAATTTTAGATATAAACGGAATGCCTTATAAGTTGGCACCGTTTTCAATGTATTGATAACATAATATCATGCCCGTTTATATTTGAATAGGTTATATTCAAATATAAACGGGCAAAAATGCGAGGGATTTTTATTGTTTACATTGAAATAATGTCTAGTCCAGGTTAAAAGCTTCTTTAAGATCTTCGATTTTGGAACCATCGATATGTTGAACCGGACCTAGAATAAAGGTATCTATGAAGGCCTTGGCGCTGTATTCAGCCACTTCAAGCCGGTCAAAAGCATTCAGCAATGAGGAACCCGTGACGATAATACAGTCGTTCTCGGCAATAGCGAGTGGTGTATTCTTTTTGAAACGTGCTGCTGCTTCTTCAGCCTGATGAACAACCATCCCAAACGGAAGCTTTGGCATATCCCTGAGCAGAATATAGCTTTCCGGAATCGTCCTTGAATCAAATCCCGTATCTGTTACGGCGAATGCCATGATATTCGGCGGGTGGGCAATAATAATCGATTCCACATGCGGTTGAGTCTGATAAATAAGCTCGTGGAACTGGACGGAACGGCTCGGCATCTTGCCGGCTTCGTGCTTCCCTTCTTTCACACGGACCAAATCACCAGGCTGCAAATACTTACGGTCATCACCGTAAGGGGTAATTACGAAAGAGCCATCAGACAGGCGCTGTGAGAACGTTCCTTGTGTACTTGTAAACAATCTCTGGTCATAAGCTCTTGAGATCAGTTTGCACATTTCTCTGCGTACTTCCCGTTCTTCGGTTGTGTAAGGCTCTGCCTGTAATTCCTCTAGCAACAGCTGCGGCTTGTCACGGTTTACAGACTGAAGTGTAATCGGTTTGCCGATCCGGTTGGCGTTAATTTCAAGCCTTGCGCAGTACTCCAACGTCTCAAAGGCACGAAAAGCCTCAAACAGATTGTTCCCTCCGACAACCACTCCATGATTCTCAAGCATAACGCTGTTAAGTCCTTTAGCAAAAACAGCCGCAATATTCTCACCGAGCTTTTCGCTCCCAGGCAGTGCATATTCCGCCATCCCCACATCACCAACAATAAGCTCCTCGTTCGGAAGCAGCTTCGTATTCGGAATTTTCCTTACAATACTGAATGAAACCAACGCCGGCGGATGCGCATGAACTACAGCTTTCAGGTCCGGACGTGTACGGTAAATCAAACGGTGGAAGGGGTACTCACTTGATGGTCTATGATGACCAACCACAGCACCATCACCTTTGACACAAACGATATCATTTCGTGTTAATGCACCCTTGTCTACTCCCGCTGGTGTAATCCATATGTCGCCGTTCTCATCTTTAATGGATAAATTACCACCGGATGTGGTAGTCATTCCATAGTCATAAATTCGTTCCATCATCATTAATATTTGGTCCGCAGGATGAAGCAGTTCTGTTTGCAAATTCATCGCCTCCGAGATGAACAAAAGCATTCAAATCAAAATATCTTTGTTTGCTTTTGTTTTTTTGTTTTTAAGTTTACTTTATGTTCGTTCATTCGGCAATGATTTATTGCACGCATGGAAAAAAGCTGTCTCTGCAACAGAACACTCTGCTTCAAAGACAGCTTTTATGATGCCAAAATGATAAAACCCGGTTAGATCAACTTTTAGTTAGCCTGCTCAACTTTTGCAATTCCTTTGACCAATGCGTCACGAAACGCAATTTCCTCTTCGTTGACATATCCCTTGAATACAATCTCCGATATATCCTTATGATTAAAAAAGATATTTGAGTCATTTGTTAAGTTACCGTGAGGATAAAAGCATGCAACATAATCCCATCTTTTCAGCGTCTTGGAATCATTCTGCATTCTTCCATATATCATAAGAGTCTGATCCCAATCTTTAAATTTCACAACCGATCCGATCGGCAAAAGCTCTTCTTGAATTGGTTCCATAAGTCATCAACCTTTCATTAGTTTCTTGCCTACAAAGTACAGAGCCGTAACGAGAAGCGGAATACATACCAAAAATGTTATACATATCACTGCCTTTTCTGCTACAGGTAAACTGGAATCCATGAGATTCGGTATAACGGTGCCCAGAACACCAATGATGGCAATGGCGATCATAATCTGTTTGAATTTGGTTTGCTTATCGCTCAATGACTTCATACTCCTCTCTGATTGTACGAGATCTATTCTACGGTTATTTCTCCGCCGATACCAACCAAACTTGCGCCCGGTCCAAGCGGAATGTGGAATTTCAAGCCGGTCTTTCCCACTTCAGCCGAGGCACCGACCACGCCAAGAGAAGCTGATCCGCCGATGATCAATTCATTGTCGGTAAAAGGTATAGGAATCTTAATACCGCCTTCGTATTTATTTAATGTAGCTTCCGCCCCAAGGCTAAGCGTACCATCTTTAATCGAAGCCTCTACTTCCGCTTTACCAACACTGACGGACCCTTTTACATAATCATTCTCATAACCCGCTTCCACAATGCCAACTTCAGCAGAGGCACCATTTATTAGGCTGGCTTCGGCGCTTCCGGATATAGCTTTAGTGAACCATCCGCCTTCTTTGTTCTCGATCATGCTGCCCTCTACTTTAGCAACGTCAATCATTTTATCCAACAGGCTTGTATCAACAGCCCCCTTGGCTGTTCCGCCGACACCTGCCGTACCGATAGACCCGGCTCCCCCGGCCACACCAACTGCCCCAGCTCCAACCGCCATACCTCCAATACCAGCTCCTGCTGCAGCAGTACCCGTCATCGACGCATCTACCACCTGACCGGAATTGGATTCATCCGCAGTACGAAATTTAACAGAAATTTGATTCAGTTCGGTAGATACCGTATGTAAACATTCTATGAACTTATTCATGGTAATCCGCGCCTGTTGGTATTCTCCGTAAAATCGTTCGCGGGTAATCCCTTCCCATTGTCCCTCCATCTGCTGTATGCTCTGCTGAAGCCGCTGTACAATGTCGCTGCTCTGCTGGCCTGACTGAGAAAATTGCGACGACACTTGATTCAGTTGCTCCGGAGTTACCAAAATACGATTAGACATAGACTAAACGCTCCTTCTTCTGCGTCTCCTAAAATTATCCTGTTCACAGGACATATAACCACATTTTTCTATTTTAAATTTGGATTGAGTTTATAACAATGAATCTCTGGGTCCAATTCGCATCGCCCTCCTGAGACCAGGAATCGGTGCTTTAGTCACAAATTCATCTAACAATAGAATAAACATCATTAAAAAAGCAGCCCTGTATAGGGCTGCACCATATCATCATTTCTATTTTATATAAATAAGAACGGTAATAAGAATAACAGCGCGATGGAACTGAGTGCCAATGCGCCCGCAAAAGGAGTACCAAAACCTCCAAAACCAAATCCTGGTCTAAAACCGAATCCCGGTCCAAAAGCAGAAGTTTCTGCTTTCTGTTTCATGGAATTCAACTGTTTTTTGGCCTTATCCGGCTTTGTGGACAATATATTGGCACTCCGAAATGCCTCGTCAAAAAGCAAACCTTTTTCATCGATACCTCTCAGTGTTCCTGTTATATGTCTTCCATCATGAAGTACAGCGCAAACCTGACGGCCTATAAAAGGTCTGCAAGAATCTTCTGAAATTGGACTGATAATATGCACCACTCATCCTCCTCACCCGTCGAATTGATTCATTCTATTCTACAGGGTGAAATGCTGTCAGATACAAACGTCCACTTTTGAAGATTACTTTATGATTTTACGGCATTATCGTGATTTTTCGTAGGCTTTAACCATGAGATTGTGATCAATGGCTCCCTGGTAACGGTCCGAAATTACACCTTGAGTATTCAGAATATAGGTTGTCGGATACGCAACGATCTGATACTGCTCCGTCACCTGCCCTTTCTGATCATACATCGTTGGGAACGTAACACCTACTTCATCAAGGAATGATTTCACATCGTCCGAATTATTTTCCAAATGCGTCATGTTCACTGCTAACACAACGACATCCTTGTCCTTGTATTCTTCATAAAAATCTTGCATATAAGGCATTTCAACTTTACATGGCGGACACCAGGATGCCCAAAAGTTCAACAGAACCGTTTTACCGCGATAATCGGAAAGGTTGATAGTTTCTCCATCTTCAGTCTGAAGTGCGAAGTTAGGTGCACGATTTCCGACCTTAATCCCTATCGGTATCGTTTCATCCGTTTCAACTGTGTTCCCGCTTCCTTGAGTTTGATCCGTCGCTTGCTTATTTAAATAATCAAATATGCCCCAGGCAACCAGACCTACAAGAATCACAATGGCGATCCAGTTTTTTCTCATCATAGTCACCTCTCTCACACGTTGTTATCGGTGATCAGCCGTTTTATTCTGTTGTTTGGTAAATAACATGTCAAAGATTAATATGGCGAATGCAAGAACGCCAAAGGCTATCTGAACTGAGGTAAAACCAGCCACTACTGTATTACGACCTTCATCAAAGAAAGGAATCAGCACAGAGCCGATACTGTACCACAAGGCGATAGAACCGAATATTCGAATGGAAGCATCGTACTTGATCCATGCCCATACAGCCAACACTCCATGAAGAAGAGCATACATAAGCGCCATTTCACCCAAGGATTCATCCCAAAACCATAAAAAGACATGTCTTGCGAAGCCGCCTGTCAAGAAAGCCAGCATTGCTGCCTTCACTAAGAGAACAACAAGAGACCGCTTCTTGTTCAATCGGACACCCACATACGCAAGTGCCAGCGCGGTTCCAAGCCATATTCCTTGATCTCCGCCGGTAAAGTACAGCAGAGACGACGGATGCTGTATCGTCCGAATCGGATCGAATACTATCATGCTGAATTTCCATACGACAAATCCGATAATCAACGCATTCACATAGGTATCCAGCATCCAGCCGGACTCTTCCCGGCCGCGAAGACGAACTTTTAGAACGAGAAAACCCATGACAGCAGATATCAGAAAAACTAAAATATCCGCCCGGATCATCAGTGGACCCAGAGCTATCGTACTCAATTCATTTCCTCCTTAATAAAGGATACCATCCTCATTACCCACTGGGGTATATAAAGATAATAAATAGTTTAGGATAGCATGTCAAATTATCTCTGTACGGTAATTTATCTTTTCTCCGAGATTACAAGAATGAATGTTGCTAACGGTCCCAACAGTAACGAAAGCAAAAACCAGTTTAAGCCACTTCTATTTTTACCTTGAGCAAGCCCTGCATTAATTAGAGCGAGTGTACCCCAGCCTACAAAATATCCATTTTCCATTATATATCCCTCCAATCAGCAGTACATTCCATCATCAACTTTTACGTTTGAAGAAACAGTTCGTTTCAACTCTAACTCTAACTCTATAATCATATGGCTGAGAAATATCATATATTAATGTAAAAAGGCCGGCATCTGCCGACCTTTTACAAAGAATAACCTTCATATACAATTCCCCAACTCCAAATCCTTATCCGACCATATTCATGGGCAGTTAAAGTTTAGATTCAAAACTCAACACATGCTTTTTAAAAAATGCTTCATATACTCCAATAACATCCGCCATAACCTTTATGTTATCATGTGCATTCCCCACCTCAAGAGAATGTGATCCTCTATTTACTGCGTGTACTTCACTATTCTGAAGTCCTTCAAGTGCTTTGACGCTCTTTTCACTAAAGAGATCGTCCGCTGTACCATAAATGACAGAATTAACTGTGTTTTGAATGTACGGAACCGTTGAATCAAGAGGTGTCAGAAATAGTTGAACGATAGGAGAGCTGGCGTCGACCTCTTCTGCTGCTATCCCTGCTACTACAGTGCCCAAGCTTTTACTCACAAATATAATCTGTTTATATTGATCTTTAATCTGATGAATGGCCTTGACCGATTCCTCTACCAAAAGGTGAAGACGTTCGGTTTGAAGCTCGGTTCTTGCACTTTGATAACCATACTCCAACTGAAGAACATCACATTGGTGCTGGAGTGCACCTTGAGTAGCATAATAGAGCAGCGGGAGTTCGCAGGAGTAGTTTTTCCCTGGAAATAAAACGACAAGTGTGGATGAACTCTGGGAGAACAGCCTGTGCTGCACATCTCTCCCCCATACCGATGGTAATGTGATGTATTGGATTTTCATCTTGGTTCCTCCTATACGAACACCAATTCATGACGAAAGCGATATCATTGAAAAATTCTCCTCACATTTTTACTGCTTCAAAAGTGCACATTTGTTCACCATGTATTGGCTCTTCACCATATTTATAATCGGCAGAAATGGTGATTTGGCTGAATCCGATCTTCTCTAGTAAAAGTACAAACTCGTATCGACCATACCAGCTGAGCGGAAATCTCTGCAGCTCGGATTGAATGAATCGGCCTTCCTTCCACTTTTCATACTTTAATAGCGATACCATCCGCTGTTCCAGATGATTGACTTCTATAACTTTTTCTTCCAATGTAATCACTTCACCTGCTTCTGTATCCCATGTTCTTGTTGACACAGCATTAGTATCCCAATTGGTAGGAATAAACAGATCCAATATAAGTCTACCACCCGGCGCAAGATGTTGATAAAAATTGTTAAGAGCTTCAACCGCCGTTTCCCGACCTTCCAGCAGCTGAAAAGAACCAGCGGGAATGATTATGGCCCCATAAGATTGTTCCAGCTGAAAATTATGCATTTCATCCTTATACAATAGCGGCGTTAGTCCCTGATCAGCACATCTGCTGCGGCATGAATCAAGCATTTCTCCAGAATTATCCAGACCGTCAACCAAGTTTCCAGACCGTAACAGTGGAATTAGCACACGACCGGAACCACAGCCGACTTCCAGAATTCTACCCTGTATTTCTTTTAGACGTTCCCCATAATACTCCACGTCTCCAAAAGAGTGCCCTAACGGTTTACTAAGATCATACACCTCTGTGCAGAGACTTCCATAATGATGCTGCATATCCTCATTCCTTTACGATATAATATCTTTCAGATTAAGACTGTCCCACTTGAGCGCCAATTCTTGATGAAGTTCTCCAGCAATCTCAATTTCTTTCTGGCGAACCCTCTTCCCTCCCAAGGCTTTATAAAAGTGTATCGCGGGATTGCCTTCCAGCACCCAGACTAACAATGAGGTGTAACCCATCGATTTCATCACCTCAAGCATCTGTATGAATAGCTGTCTGCCCCAGCCCTTCCCTTGTGCCTCTTGTAATAAATATACCGCGTACAGCTCACCCTCACTGTTCCGTTTCTGCTCTCTTTCCGGACCGAAGTTCATAAATCCGACAATTCGGCCCACGGGGTCTTCCAGCACTAATATTTCTATATCTGCCGAGGGGTTTTCCAATCTCCACTTCCAGCCCTCCAGCCGGCTTTCTACTGTTAGGGCATCTAAATAGTCTTCTGATACGATTCTTTTATACGTCGATTTCCAACTGTTCACATGAACTTGTGCAATTCCCTCTGCATCCGCTACCGTTGCTTGTCTTATTTTCACTCCTGATCCTCCCAAAAGCTTATTATTCTATGAGTTTAGTTCAAGCGGTTACGATACCTATAAAAGTTAAATTTAAGATTCTTAGTCTGAGCATCACTACGGCAGCGGATTATTCTTACAATCGCTGTTGCCCCCAGATTTCTTTTATGTATTTATACAATCGTTGAAATCCGGGGACAGCTTATGCTTTCGATGCGAGCTTTCCTTTGGAAAGCTTTCGGGCGACCACTTCGTTTCTCCAGAATAATTCCGCCTTCTCCGTTGAAGTACTCTATTTCTTTAGTTCAATCTATATAGTTGTATAATTTAGCATCATAACAGAATAAAAACCTCTACGGATCATAAAGATGATCTTTAGAGGATAAAGGAATTAGAATATGAATACGCTATACGCCACTTTTTATGCTTGTTATGTGATGTTAATCCATTTTCATAGTTCAATACTTCTATAATCAGACAGACTTCTGCAGTACCATCCACCACTTCGCATCAAATCCCGGCACCTGCACCTCCTGCAGTCCGAGATCTGCTTCGTTAATCCATTCTCTGGCAAGCTGAATATAGTTGCTGTGAAACTCAGAACTGTATCCTATTTTTTCATACCCTGCATAGGTACAATTGTCGAAAATGATGATGCCCTCTTCCTTCAATAACTGATGACAGGTTTCAATGATACTGATAAACTCGCTGTAAACCGCCTGCTTTAGCTCTCCCCGGTTATGATAATCCATAACCGCTTGCAGCATCTGGGGCTCTACACTCCACCAGTCACTATTAATTGTATCAATTCCTTCATGCTGTGCGATCATGGTCTGTACGATATCATTCAAGGCATGATGAAAAACGATCACATCCATAGATCCCTGTCCACAGTAGTTCAGTATGCGGGCGCCATTGTCCTCTATGACCTGGATCTCAATGCTTAACTCCGCAGTTTTATCCCTGAACCCTTCGGTCAAATCCTGGTTTAAATTTGCGGTTACGTACTTCGCCCCTTCCTCACCATGAGTGTCCAGCGCTTTAGGAATAAAAATCGTATCTCCTGCAGCAATTTCAAACAGCTTGGCATCCTTCGGAACGTTCAAGAACTCCATCAAATGAACGTAGGAGGAAGTATAATACAGTTGAAGCATTTCAGGGTCCGAACGTTCTGCCAATGTAATAGGAGGAGTTATCATTCCGTCTAATCTTCGGTGCAGTTCATCATCAGACAAGCTTGCAATCAGCTCTTTCGTCTCCGCTGAAAACCCTCTTGAAAGCTGGTTAATTTTGCTTCGATACATATTAGATTCCGTCAGATGCATACCAAAATTCCTCCCTTTGTGTGGACGCAAATTACATTAGTGTGTTAGGAAACACCGTTTTATCTGCTATCTTATTGGATATTTCCAAATATCAAGAAGATAAGACCCATGTATGTGATCCATCTATGTATTAATTCATTTCATTTGTATTCAGACCTTCATGGGTTACTACAATATACGTTTATAAAGGACCCATTAGACTTATCATTCCTGACACATACTACTCTGAAGCATTTCATGTATCCGCTATCAAGTTATTATTTTAAGTAACCCACTCCTTGGTGAAGATGGTATATTTGCGAAATAATATACCATAACATGAATGAGGTGTCACAAATGATCTATGAAATTATTGAATTGAACCTCTCCTGGTTATAGCCATGAGATTCCTAAGTAACGAAAAGACCTATCGGTTTCTAATGGATTACGCCAAGAACACCTTGCATCCCGAGCCCAAAAATGAAGAGTCACGAACCAAGGATACCCGCATGTTCTCGAGGTACATTCGTTGTTGATCCGTCAGCTTATCGATGTCTGAGAAAAGAGTATGATAGATATAGGAATACAAATGTCTGAAATCCAGGAAAAAATCGACCAAGTGCATCCCTGAAGTATCCCCTTTACCTTGTGCGTAACCCTCCATAAAACAATCTGTAAATCTTTTAGCGAATTCCCGCCTGCTCTCACCAGCCTCAACCGAGTGTACAGCATGATATATTGCTACAGCAGCATCATAGGCAAACCAGTTATACTCACTGTCACCGAAATCCAGAACAGTCAGCTGATGCTGCGGGTCAAGTAACAAATTATGCTGATGTAGATCTCCGTGAATCAATCCAAATTCCTTGTCTGTCGCCGACAGAGTATGCATATGTAAATGATATTCCTTCCAGCGCTCTTGAAGTGTAAGGTCCAGCAGCCCCAAATCGCGGTGGTATATTTCATGCTCATGCCATTGACCGCGCGAATGTTTGGGGGTATATCCTACTGCCAGAGCATGCAGAGTTCCCATAGCATGACCCCACTGACGGAATAACTGTGAATTCCACACTTCCGGATCTCTCAATTGAATATGCCGCCCCTCGGCTTTTTCATAGGTTACAAAAAAAAGACCGTTCGAGATATCATTCACATACGTCCCTTTGACTTCGACGGGTCTCACAACGTTCATGTTATGCTGTGACAAATAAAGCATCCATTCCATTTCAGACATAATCTGTTCTTGTGAAATTGAGGCGCGGTCAAGGATTTTTACTACTATTGGGTTATCCGGATTGACTTCATACACATTGTTATTGTATCCGCCAAGACACTTTCCCCCTTCCACCGGACACTGTAAAAAACCACATATTTCCTGTATCACAATAGAATCTAGCATATAGAGATCACTCCTCCTCATCGACATATACTCAGAAACCTCCTAAATTATTGTATAATAGATGGGTTGCTGTCAAATCATCACGAAAGAAGCGAACGCCATGTCGATTTTTTCCGGGACGATGATCGGTTCTTATATCTGACCAAGTTTACGTCGCGTGCTCCAAAGGAACTCCTGAGATTCTCCATGATCGCTATGCCGATTTTGGGCGGAGCTATTTTGCTGTTAGGATAAATTGACCAACCGGGCTCCAAGTCATATGTACATAAAAAAACGTCATGAACATGAACTGTTCCGACGTTTAATATACCAAGCCTTACCGATAATTCGACTATTCAACAATGCTTGGCACAGTCTAAATTTTCTCCTCAGTCTGACTCACTCATCTCGCTTTTTTACTTTACACGCTTCCGTTTAATACTCTCAATGATCAATCTGTGTCCGAGTCTGCCTCCAAGCCGAATGACGCCCGTTGTTCTGCCGGAAATGATGTGGCGGTGTCCATCGGCGACATTCGTTTGGATTCTAAACCGGTGGAAGTGGTTCGTACCGGTGCCGATGTTGAGTCCGGTTTGGCCCGAATAGGAATGACGATGTCCATCAGCGGTTGTCGTGATTCCCTGGAATGTGTGACGGTGCCTTCCATCCTCGGGAATGAATAAATCCGTCAAATTGCCGAAGGAATGTCTGTGTCCTTGCACCAGCGTAGTCAAGCCCTCCATTCGATGCCTGAATTGTACGGGCCCACCGCTTCCTTGTTGATTTCTCACCATTTAACATCATCCTTTCGAAAGAGATGATACTAAGATATGTATGTTAACTCCAATTTGATTGTATAAATGGCATACTCTCTCTTATTTGGGCTTTATCACCCCAAATCTACTTACTTTTTGATCGTGAAATAGTTTCTGTACTTTGGGGGAAGATAATGATTGGTATATAAGAAATGCATGATTGTTATTATCTCCAAGCTAATTTATAGTTAGTTACTTGACAATGATTAGTATAATCGTTATTATACTAACACGAAGTTAGTGATGGTCTATAAGTTAGCTCTGCCTTACATCATCATTACCAAATTTAAATATAAGTCAGGAGTCGGTTATAAGTGAAAAGTTATTCATCAATAGGACAAGTTATTCTTAGAGTGGTGTTAGGTATTGTTTTTCTAGCTCACGGTCTGGACAAATTTCAAAGCGGGATCAGTAATATTTCTGGTTTCTTCGAGAGTATCGGTATTCCGGGGTACATGGCTGCCATCGTAGCGGTAATTGAAACTGCGGGAGGTATTGCTCTTATCCTTGGGGCAGGAACCAGAATTGTGTCTATGGTGTTGGCGTTTGTTCTTCTTGTTGCAATTTTCACCGCGAAGATTAGTATGGGCTTCCTGGGTGGATACGAACTGGATGTTGCTCTTTTAGCAATTGCCGTATCGCTGGTCTTCACAGGCAGTAATCTGTGGTCTATCGACTCGCTATTCCGAGCTAATAAAAAATAACACAAACGTTTAAAAGCTGAACATGAAACGTATTTCATACGTTTTGCGTTCAGCTTATTAATTAAAAAGGTTCTGGCTATTCCATATTTCCGTCACTTTCATTAATGACGATGTCTGCACTTTCTTCAAACACATTGGGACACGGAACATTAGTTACTTCCTCGGACTGCCGGACCCAATGACCGATATTACGGTACAATGCTTCATACGATTGATCCAGCACGTCTTCCGGGATATGCTCTGCACTCACAAAGTTGTCCGGTTCCGGTAATTTCATGGTAACTTTCCTCCTGGCAAGTTGGATAATGACTGTTCATAACATCTGTAAAATTGCTGTCCGTTTAGTTAATATTGTTGATGCCCCCTACTTTTATACAGTCTTTCTAATACGAAGAGCCCTAATGTACCCTAACCTCAAGACTTCAAGAACCATTTCGATCATTCACATGTCATTTTCCCGATATATAAAAAACGGAAGAGGCAGCATTGTATAATGCCACCTCTTCCGCCTTATATTTATTACTACAACGAACGGTTCAAAAAAGCACGCGTCCGCTCCACTTTCGGATTATTGAATATTTGATCCGGTGTACCGGACTCAATCACTTCACCATTGTCCATAAAAATGACCCGGTCAGCCACATCTCTCGCGAACCCCATTTCATGGGTTACGATCACCATCGTCATATGTTCTTCTGCAATCTGTTTAATAACCTGCAACACCTCTCCAGTGAGCTCGGGATCCAGAGCCGAGGTCGGTTCATCAAAAAGCAAAATGTCAGGATTCATCATTAATGCCCGGGCTATGGCTACTCGCTGCTTCTGGCCTCCAGAGAGCTTGCCGGGAAGGGCGTCAGCCTTGTCGGCAAGACCTACTTTTTTGAGCAATGCAGCACTCTTTTGACGGACGACCTCAGCGGACTCTTTTTTGACATATTTCGGTGCCAATTCAAGATTTCGCTGAACCGAGAGATGCGGGAATAAATTAAAGTGCTGAAACACCATCCCCATTCGGGAGGTGATCTGTTTCAACTGCTTGCTGCCGGAATAAACGCCATTTTGAACGAGATATTCATCCTGTACACGAATGGTACCCCCATTGACCTCTTCTAGATAAACCAGACTGCGGAGCATGGTGCTTTTACCTGATCCTGAAGGACCGATAATCGCGATAACTTCGTTTTTATTTACTTCAAAAGATACATTTTTCAATACATTCAGATCGCCGAATGATTTTTTCAAATTGGATACTTCGATGATAGCCATTTCTTCGACAGTCCTTCTATTCAAATTTGAACTTGCGTTCAAGGTATTTAAACAATAACGTCAACACTAATGTCATCAGTAAATAAATAACGCCTGCCACAAAGAAAGGCAACAGTTTGAAATCCCGGTTGACAGCCGTTTGAGCGAAATGCAAGATCTCCGGAACAGCGACTGCATAAAGTAGCGCCGTATCCTTCACCAACGTAATCGATTCATTCGACACTGACGGGAGGGCAACACGGAACATTTGCGGTAGAATAATCCGAGTCGTCGTCTGCCAGCGGCTGAGTCCCAGCACCTGTGACGCTTCGTATTGCCCTTTATCGATAGCAAGCAGACCGCCGCGGAATATTTCTGCGAAATAAGCAGCGTAGTTTAACACAAACGCCAGACTAGCCGCTACAAAGCGATCCATAACCAGATACTCTCCTATAACCGGTAGAATCGGCAGCCCATAAACAAAAAACAACAATTGCAGCAAAAGCGGCGTTCCCCGCATGACGTAGATATAAGCATTGGCAAACCATACGAGTGGCTTGATAGCACTCTTCACCATTAAAGTCAGTCCGAAGCCAAGCGGGATAGACGCAAGAATCGCGATGATAAACAGTAAAATCGTAATCCTTGCTCCTTCGAGCATAGGGATCGTGATGTCTATAAGATAATTTATGTCCATTATTTCGATGCTCCCATTACTAAAACATTTATCTGCATACCTCAAAGAAGACAGACCGCACCCTAGCGGTGACGTCTATTTCAATACTTTATCCTCACCAAACCATTTTTCAGAAATTTTAGCTGCAGTCCCATCTGCATTAATTTCATCTAAAGCTTTTTGAAGCTCATTCAAGAGTTCTTCTCTTCCATTCTTGACTCCGATACCATATTCTTCAGGAGCAAGTGACTCTTCGAGCAATGTATAGGTTCCTTCTTCTTTCGCCATATAATACTTCAAGACAACCTCATCGATAACAACGGCATCCAGACGGCCATTCTTCAAATCACTTAGCGCCAGAACGTTATCTGAGAACTCCGAAATATTACTGATTTGAGATTTGATCTCATTGGCAGCCAGCGCGTCAGCAGCTGAGGAAAGCGACTGAAGTCCTACATTTTTACCTGCCAAATCGCTGATTCCTTTAATATCTGAATCCGCCATAACCGCTACAACCTGACTGTTTTTTAAGTATGGCTTCGTGAACAACACTTTTTCTTTACGTTCATCGGTAATTGTGTAACCGTTCCAGATCAAATCAATCCGGCCGCTGCTTAACTCCGATTCTTTTGTCTTCCAGTCGATCGGCTGGAATTTAATCTTGTACCCCATCTTCTCAACTGCAGCACGGGCATAATCGATATCAAACCCGACAATTTCATTCTTCTCGTCCCGGAACCCCATCGGCGCGAATTTATCGTCGATGCCGACAATCAGCTCTTTATCTCCGCTCGCGGAGCTTGCACATCCTACGATGGATAATAACAATACTAGACTCATGAATAACAATGATAGCTTTCTCATTGCAAATACCCCCTATACACTTAACCAGATCTCATTTGGATTACAGCCTCTTTCTTTCTCGCTTTAATACGTTATCAGAGCTTCATGATACCATATTAGCACAGAAGAGTCGATACCTTCAGAAAATGAGGGCGCTTTCTCTATAATTTCATTCTATTTTAAGGAAAAATTAAGGATGATTTCAGCATACCCGGAAACAATGAGGGGTAGAACCACAACACAATACCATACAACGAAGAAAGGCGGTATATGAATTTGAGAACACAGAACCTATGGATCAAGAGGCTTCTTAGCCTCACCTTAACCCTGGTATTCGCCATGAGCTTCCAAGGAGTATCAAGTGCTGATTTGGCTAACGCTGAATCTGGTACAGCAAGCAACCAAACTTTCAAGCACGAGAGAGGAATGCTGAAAGAGCTTGCCACGTTCCTTAAGCTTGAACCAAAAATTATGCATGAAAAGTTACAGAGTGAGTCACTCTCTGATATTGCACAAGCGCAAGGTATCACCCGTGCTGAACTCAAAACCAAGGTAATTGAGCTTATGAAAGCACACGCGGCTTCTCGCCCTACACCTTTGGGAACCACCTTAGATTTCTCTGCTGCGGCTGAAAGGTTTATGGATGCCAAAGGCGGGTGGCATCACGGTGGAAAACGGCACCACAAGCGCTTGATGAATGTAGAGGAATTGGCCAAACTTCTGAACATGACGCCAGATCAACTTAAAGAATCTCTTCAATCCGGCAAAACGCTTGCCAAGCTGGCAGAGGAAAATGGAGTCAGTGTGCAGTCGGTCATCGATCAGCAGGTTAAAGCTGTCACGGGCCGGCTAGATCGCCATTTGGCAGAAGGAAAGCTTACGAAGGAGCAATACGATGATCGCAAAGCTAAAGTTAAACAATTTGTTACTGACTTCGTTAACGGTCGGATTATGAATCCGAAAGAAGATCACTTCAGACATCGCAGCATTTCCCAGAACACATTTGAAGATTAAGAGAATCCTTAAATAAGCCGTATGATTTTCGGCTCGAATAGCATGTGAGGACACAAAAAAACGGCCTGCATAAATGCAGGCCGTTATATGTTACATATTAAGGTGTGTATTGCTGAATAATTTTAACTACGACACCGTCCTCAACGGTAACGTGGTATGGGAACCAGCTCATATCAATAATATCGTTCTTATCATAAGCTGACAGGAATTTATTCAAGCTAACTGCTTCATTCCAAAAAATTTCAGCATCTTCCACTTGTCCTGTGTGGTCATATAACTGCAGCAGAACCTCGGCATCATCAGCAACTCGCAGAGTCACCTGCTCTTCCGTATCATTTACAATATAATAACCATTCGGAGCTTCTGTCATTTCAGGATCCTGTTCGCGTTCACGGAAGATCTCATTCGCTTCTTCTCCTTCATACCATTGAATCGGATCTACATTTAGATATATATATCCATCTTTCACTTCTATAGAATTAATGAATACGGCCTCTTGGTTTGAAGTTTTCTCAACCGGTTTGTAATCCTCATTACTCGAAGCCACCCCAACCGTCGTCATCATCATAAATACCAACAGCATTACGGACGCTAATTTCCAGACTCTTTTTTCCATAATTTCATCTCTCCCTTATGTACAGATTGGAGAACAGACATCTATATAATGATTACCCTTATGACTGGAACTTAAAACCAATTTCTAAGTATGGATCATATTTCTTTGTCGTTCTATATAGCTAGTATATGAAAAACAGAAACAAAAAGGGTTTCATTTCGTCTTTAATTCGTTACAATAATTCAATCTTCTGGACACAAATAACCCGTCTGTCTCTACACATAAGTGTTGAAACAGACGGGTTATTACTACAAAAACTATTAATCTTAATAGCTTAAGGCAATAATTTTACTTATTGAACGCTTCAGTCAATATGGGCACGATCTGGGATTTACGGGAAACGACACCTTTCAAAAATGCTTGGTTATTATTCAGTGTCACATTATAAGCCTTCTCCACTGCCTGGGATTCCTCTCCCAATGCAAGCGCGATAGAGTCGTTGTTCAAAATGTCCGTTACAACGAAAACAAACAAATCCAACTTCTTCTCAGCAATGATTGCGGAGATCGCTTCCTCTAGCTCCGTCTGAAGAGAAAGGACATCGTTCGTGTCAACCGCATTAACTTGGGCGATTTCTACCTTTGCTCCGCCCATCTGAAATTCTTTTGCATCCAGTGAGATGAGTTGAGCGATGCTCTTGTCGCTCAGATCGGCTCCGGCTTTCAGCATGTCCAATCCGTATGCATCCGCATCAACACCAGCAATTTCAGCCAATTCACGGGCTGCAGCCACATCTTCATCTGTGCAGGTAGGTGATTTAAAGAGCAGGGAATCCGAAATGATCGCGGACAGCATCAGACCAGCGATTTCTTTGGAGATTGCAACACCTTTTTCTTTGTAAATTTTGTTCAAAATCGTTGCTGTGCATCCAACCGGTTCAGCACGGTAATAAAGCGGATGGCTTGTCTCAAAATTAGCAATACGGTGATGGTCAATGACCTCTACAACGCGCACTTGATCGATATCGCTTACGCTTTGTTGACGCTCATTATGGTCTACCAGAATTACTTCTTTCGCTTCGTTAGCTACCGTCTCAACATACCGCGGAGCGTCCACCTTGAAATAATCAAGCGCGAATCGGGTTTCTCCGTTAATGTCTCCCAAGCGGACTGCTTCCGCTTTAAGACCAAGTTCTTTTTTCAGCTCGGCATACGCTATAGCAGAACAGATTGTATCCGTATCCGGATTTTTGTGTCCAAAGATCAAAGTATTTTCCATAATAATTGCCCTCCGTCGATTGTTATCTTGACTCATGAGAAACTTCTGCTGGTCAAACTCCTATCTGATTATATCGCTAAATTCTTCTTATTCCAATTAATTTACACTGAATTTCAAAAAATCCTTCAAACAAGAACGATTTCTGGCTCTGGTACAAAACCGAACTTCCGATGAATCGCTTCGGTTATCACTTCCATCAAATGCACAATATCAGAAGCCTTGGCCTGATTCTGGTTCAATATCATATTGCCATGATGAGGAGAGATAATCGCTCCCCCATGCTCTGTTCCTTTCAAATTCAGCTGATCGACCAGAGAGCCAGTGGCTACACCATAATCATAATTGTTCTTAAACACAGAGCCACATGACGGATAATCGAAATGGCGTTTGCCAGTCCGATATTTAATAATATCAAGCATAGATTCCGGTGTTGGAATGCCTTTTCCCGCAAGAGCATGAACTTCTCCCAGGAAAAAGGAAAAGAACTGCGGAAGTGATGACGGATGGTTCCCCCTCTCCTTCCAAGCCGGCGCCAGATTGGAGACATACTGGATTTGCTCTTCGGAATGAACAGGAATATTCAGATCAGCCCCGACAATAATCCATGGATGATGCTGGAAAATAGACTGTTTGTATGCAAAATCACACTCTGCTGAGGGAATGGATTGAACCGACATCGCTCGGGAAGATAAATCGATATAATAAACGGTATCAATAATATCGCAAATTTGGCGATGATTGTACTTTGCATTCATATAAATGCCTGCCCCAAGACAACCGGGAAGCAGGAACGTAAAGTCTAACAAATCTGTACCGCCACTAAGCCCCATTAAAGAGAGCAGTGACATCGGGGTTCCAGCAGATACAAACCATTTATCCCCCTTTGTTTTCAGCTCGGTAAATCTCTTGAGAGAGACAAAGACCATCTCCGGATCAGGCTGATCAGGAAATAAAATATTAGATCCCATGCCAAAGGTGTACCAAGGCAACCCTCGCTTCTTGCAATCCTGATACAACGCAGCCAGGTCTTCTGCCGTCTCGGGCAGCGCCACATAATTGGCCGCTCCTCCAATGCTATACGTAGAGAAGCTCGACAGCGGTATATTACGCAAGCATAACCGTTCAACAGCGGATGTATGTAAACTCATCGGTGTCATGTCACTCCTCTAAAAATATTTCGTCTTTGATACATCAAGGGTAATTACGATGATCTATCTAAATATATATTTATGTTTCATAATTATGATGGAAGCTCTTGACCCATGTCAATTCATTCACAGATAAGCTTCCCTTTAACAAACTAAACAGCCCCTTGAAAAGGGCAACAAGATGCCAACTTCCAAGGGACTGTGTTTCTAACTGTCAGGATCACTTCGGAGTGGATAGATCTCTCCACACCACAACAAACTCTTCTTGTTCCGCGCCCTCGTATTGACTATATTCCTCAAGTGCATTTCCGCATTCACAAGAAATCTGATCCGATCCATAGTTATCTGTACCGAAAACAAAGACTATTCAAGAAAATCTTTTAATCGTTTGCTTCGGCTAGGATGTCTTAGTTTACGAAGTGCTTTGGCCTCAATTTGACGGATACGCTCTCGGGTTACCCCAAATACCTGACCCACTTCCTCAAGCGTTCTCGTTCTGCCATCCTCAAGTCCGAACCGGAGACGTAGAACATTCTCCTCCCGCTCCGTCAGGGTATCAAGCACTTCTTCCAGCTGTTCTTTCAACAGTTCAAAAGCTGCTGCGTCTGCCGGAGCGAGCGCATCTTGGTCCTCTATAAAGTCGCCCAGATTCGAGTCGCTTTCTTCCCCTACCGGAGTTTCAAGAGAAACCGGTTCCTGAGAAACTTTAAGAATTTCCCGTACTTTTTCGGGGCTGATATCCATCTCTTTACCGATCTCCTCAGGAGTCGGCTCACGTCCAAGATCTTGAAGAAGCTGGCGCGAAATTCTTACAAGTTTATTGATCGTCTCAACCATGTGTACAGGAATACGAATCGTTCGTGCCTGATCGGCGATTGAACGGGTAATAGCCTGTCGAATCCACCATGTGGCATATGTGCTGAATTTAAATCCTTTAGAATAATCAAACTTCTCAACAGCTTTAATCAGACCCATATTACCTTCTTGAATGAGATCAAGGAATTGCATGCCTCGTCCCGCATAACGTCTTGCTATGCTGACGACCAGACGAAGGTTGGCTTCGGCCAATCGGCGCTTGGCTTCTTCATCACCATTATTAATTCTTTTTGCAAGTTCTATTTCCTCATCAGCTGAAAGAAGCGGAACACGTCCAATCTCTTTCAAATACATACGAACCGGATCGCTGATCTTGATGCCTGGAGGAAGCGTAAGATCATCGTGTACCGAAAAATCCTCTGTTGGAGAGCTCGCTGTTTTTTCCGGTTCCACAGCCTCACGTTCCATTGCGAAATCCGCACCGTGACGGTTTTCCATTCTATGCCCCCCTGTTGACATTTCTGATATTTTATGCTAATCTTATTGTAGATTATTATGACTTCAAGACAATAATTGTTTATCCGTCATTCTATCATATTAATACTATGTTTTCAACTTATAAATAATGTAAGGACAACCGATCTCATTCGAGATCGGTTTTTTTGTTGATAAATATGAACCTAAAATATATTAGAGCATATTGATACTTGAAAAAAGTATAACGTTATCCAAAAAAGCGGTCAATAACTTCTGAGATCACCGCACTTTTAATCGCTTACTGATATAGTCATTCATTCCTGTCATAAATCATTTGAGCTTGCTGATCAACTGCTTAGCTTCCGCATTCAACTGCTTCACATCAGGACCTGTTACCGGCTGATCATTGATGTTGTACTTCTGTTTTAGACGTAAAATGGTCAGTACTCGTTCATCCAATACTTTTTCAGTGATTCGCTTGCTTTTTACAGCTTGAATTAATGACTTGATTACAGCTTCTTCTTTATCGTACTCATGCCCCACCAGAACAATGTTAGTTCCCGCCAATACTGAACGGATGGCTACCTCGCCAATCTCAATCTTACCAGCTCCAGCAGCCCCCATCGTCATATCATCAGTAATGACAACTCCCTTAAATCCAAGCTGCTCACGTAGTACGCCTGTAATAACAGGCTTTGAGAATGAAGCAGGGGTTTCAGGATCGATCTTCGACATAAGCAGGTGGGAGACCATCACCACGTCAGCCCCGTTATCGATTGCATCCTTGAACGGAGCCAGTTCCAGGTTATTCAGACGTTCCAAGTCATGTTCAACTACAGGCAGTCCAAAATGAGAATCGACGGACGTGTCCCCATGGCCGGGAAAATGCTTCACTGCCGGAACAACACCTGTTTCTTGAATCCCTTTCATCGCAGCGATCCCAAGTCTACCAACCTGTTCGGCACTACTGCCAAAGGAACGATCTCCGATGACCGGATTATCCGGATTGCTGTTCACATCAAGCACAGGAGCAAAGGCCATGTTCAAACCGAATCCGAACAGCCTTTTCCCGATTTGACTGCCGATCTCTTGAGCTAGCGCGGGATCATTGTTCTCTCCGACTCTACCGCTCGAAGGCAGCTTTACAAACGGTTCGGGCATTCGAGAGACCCTTCCCCCCTCTTCATCAATACTCATCCAGAGCGGAATTGGATTACCGGCATTCGCTTTCTTTAAACTGTTAAAGAGCTGTACCGACTGACTTATACTTTCCATATTGTCCTTGAAAAAAATAAATCCACCAACATGATATGTATTCAGCAGTTTACGGGAGGAACTGTCCAACGTTGTACCTTCCATACCGACAATAACCAACTGACCTACTTTTTCTTCCAAGCTGAGTTCTTTCAGCTGTGTAAGCGCAGAATCATTTGAATCGTCAACAGGCTTGTTGGCAACAGGATCTTTCGTCTGTGATTTCTCCTCCTTCACTCCATTTGAAACTTTAGGGCCATCACTGGTTTCTGTCTTCGGCGGTATCTGTACTTCGTCCTTGGTTGTCTCCGAAATAGTACCACACCCGACGATCGCAAGAATTAGCAGACAAATTAACACACTAATATATGTACAACGCTTCATAATACACCTCCCTTTCATGTACCTCATTTGTTGTTCTACTTCTAGAAATATTCTTTGATGTCCTTCCTGACAAGAAGAAAAAACCGCAGCAGTGTACAGCTAGAACCTTCTATTTAATCAGCCCGAGCTCTCTTGCCTGGTCTTCTGTCAATATAAATTGTTCATTGTCCCAGGCTTCATCATCTTCTCCCAGTCCAAACATGACTATTATATCATCCCATACTTTCTTCTCCATCGCTTCAGTTTGACTGATGATGATCTTCATAAGATGAACTCCTTTGGATATAGATTACCATACTGTATTGTTGCCATTCATATCGCCTCCAAATACTTATACAACCGATATCATACGGTTAGAAACGATGAACTTATGACAGCGGCTCCAAAAAGATATTCGATGAAATCAACAAATTTTCATAATGAAAAACAGCCTGATAATGAAATTCAGGCTGCTGATTACTAACTAATATTCAACTATGATCAGGAAAAAGAGGGCTGATTTTTGATCCATGACATGGCAAGTGTTCCTTCGCCCGTATGAACACCGACAACAGGGATAAACGTCATAATCTCAGTTTTAAGAGACGGATGCAAACCACTCAATTCTTTTTCAATTTCTTTGGCTTCTTCCTCATTGTTTGCATGCATGATACATACCTTTTTAATTTTCTGAATGTCAAACTTAAGTGTTTCTACCATTTTCTGTTTGGCTTTCTTGAAGGTCCGGATTTTCTCTTCGACTACCACTTTGCCCTCCTCAAAACGAAGCAGCAAATGAATGCGCAACAGATTACTTAGCAGTAACTGAGTGCCTGACACTCGTCCGCTACTGTGCAGACGATGCAAATTTGCCGGGATAAGGTAGAAGGACGTATTTTGTACCATGGTCTCGATTTTTTCCTTAATTTCATGAATCGAATGCCCCAGTTTATGCCAGCTTATTCCCGCCATCACCATTTCACGCAGCGGAAACGCGCCGAATCTGGAATCGATCCCAACAGCAGGAACCTCAGCGATTTCTGCTGCCTGCATGGACGTATTTAGAGTACCGCTTAACTCCGAAGAACAGTGAATTGCGATTACATCATCATATTTCTCTTTCAATGACTCATAGAGCTCAATGAATTCGCCAATCGGTGGCTGTGAGCTGCTGACTTTCGATTCATGGCGCATTTTCTCATAGAAATCTTCTGCCGATATATCAATGCTCTCTTTATATATCTCTTGCCCAAGAATAAGGCGTAAAGGAACGATATAAATATTATTTTCTTTGGCAAATTCTGGATCTATGGTGCTTGTGCTGTCAGTTACCCATGCAATGGATCTCATTTCTGATCACGTCTCACTTTCGTGTATTTCAAACATAAGTGTGGCAAGCGGTTTATGTTGTTAATAAAAATAATATATCAACCTTACCCCCCATGCAAATGGAAGTAATTATCCAGCCACCGTTTCCCCGTGAATATGCATGTTTCTTCTCCTATCCCTGCAGTAACAAGCGCGATGTAACCGTGCCATCATCTCTTCCAGATGATCAAGTGCCTTATAAGCTTCTATCCGTCTCATAGGCCCAAATCAGAATAGTTGGAATGGGTGGATCATAAAAAATGAAGCTGACTCTATGGGTTAATCAAAAGACCCAAGCGCAGCTCCATTATCTGAACAATTTATATTTGTTTAACCGAATTATAACCGCGTTCACCAAAGGACTGCAGTTCCATAATCCAATGTTCTTCTCTCTTGTTAACAACATCCTTTAAGTTGTAGAACGGATCATTGTTTGGTTTAAACACCTCAAGAATTTCAAACACGAAGGCATCTTCCCCATACTCGTTCCATTCCTTCTGCATACTTTTGTTCATGCTTGTTCCCATTTGAAGTTCAAAACGTTTACCGTTAATCGTCTTAAGATTCGGTGTTCCGACTACAAGGATTTTACCGTTTTTCACATTCTTAATCGCATAAACACCGGCTTCAATCTTGATTTCCTTGTACATCTGTTGTAACTCTTCTCTCCGGTTCATAATTCTAATTTCCTCCTTATCATAAAGCTTTATGAAATGAGCCAATACTTGCTGCCGTCTGGTTCACGGTCTATAAACCCGTATTCAATCAAAAACCGCCGCACGGTAACATAATCGTCATAAACACCCTTTAAAATCTCATTAACTTCCGGTTCTGTATAGGTTTTCCCTAGCTGGAACCGGGTCGCTATTTCACGTAGAACAACGTAACGCTGCTTTTCCTTCAGGTTAAACTTCGTCAGCTTCCCGTCCGTACCTGACGGGAACAATCTAGTCAAAATTGCCACCCGCTCTTCTTCCGTTACATTGTATCTTTCATCCACCATTTTGGCACTTTTGTGCATAGGCACAAAAGAAGGCGAGTGAGCATCTTTTTCCTTTAACAGCTCCATTAATGTTAACAAAACTTTGGCTTGGCGTTCTTTCTCCTTCAACGCAAACCGGTGGTTCCGAATCGTTGATGCGCTTCCGATTCCTGTTTCCTTTTGGACCTCAGCATCACTTTTTCCCTGATAGAACAATTGCAGTAGACGACTTTGGTGATCTGTCAGGCCGGTCAGTTTCTTGTCTAGGCCGGTCAGATATTGAAACACAGAGCCATGTTCACGCTCCACATGCAAGGCAATATATCGCTTTGGCTCATAGAGCAGACCGTCGTCCGGATAAATGAGTCCCTTTTCAATCTCTCGGCCGCATAACAAACACACCCATCCATGATCTTCCTCAAAAAAACCTTGTTTTAATTCTTCAATTGTAGCATTCCAAAAACGATCTTGAAGTTCCATGTGACTGACACCTTCCTTCTCTGATGATAATTATATAGACAAAATGTGATTACGTCTATAACGATTCGCCCCAACACGATTGTAGTTTTTTAATATTTCGAGGCCTCTAATAAATATCCAACTTTTAGAAACATTATCCTTTCTGAGCAACATGTAACCTGATAGAATAGAGAAGTTGCTGCTGAGAATAGGAGGTACCTACATGCGAATAATACAACAGACGGCAAAAGAGTGGAGTGAATGGCCACGTAATATAAAACTCTTCTTTCTAGCCAACGTACTTTACCAGATCGGTACAGGCATGTTCGGCGTCCTATACAATCTATACATAAAAGGTTTAGGTTATGCGGATTCGATGAATGGAACCGTCGTGAGTGTCCAGTCTCTAGCGACCGCCCTCATGTTCATTCCAATAGGATTTTTAGGTGACCGCGGCAGCCGCAAAAAAATCCTGGTGATGGGAGCCTTATTAAGTGGTATCGGCCTTATGGCCAGGTCACTGTTGGAATCTGAATGGAGTTTGCTTAGTCTTGCAGTGTTTACAGGACTCTTTTCTTCCTTTTTTCAAGTATTGGCAATTCCATTTCTTGCCGAGAATACAGCAAAATCTGCCCGTATGCGTATATTCAGCTATCATGCTTCGCTCGTCCTCGCTGCGCAAGTGCTGGGAGGTATGGGCGGCGGTTTTTTAGCGGATTTTATACAGCTGTTCGGGGCAGATCATGTGCAAAGTCTAAAAATCGTGTTGATGATCGGGGGAGCTTGTACTTTTGCTGCCTTTATTCCACTGTTGTTTACGACCGATTCCAAATTACAAGAAACAGTTGTACCTGAGCCAGCTGTTATATCTGGGGAAACACAGCCAGGGAGTGCCCGTTCCGACTTCAAGATTATCGGACAGTTTGCATTCGCACAGCTTCTCATTGGATTAGGTTCAGGTCTGGTCGTTCCGTATCTGAATCTGTACTTCACGAACCGGTTCTCCGTATCCTTATCTGCCGTAGGGATTCTTATCTCACTCGGACAAGTTATGACTATCGTGTCTATGTTGATCGGTCCATTCCTTGTTAACAAGGTCGGTGCCGTACGGGCCGTAGTCAGCTTTCAGATTCTTTCCTTGCCGTTTCTGCTACTTACGGGTTTTACGAATATTTTTGGAGTCGCTGCCATCGGCTTCCTATTCCGTCAGGCGCTCATGAATGCTGCCAACCCGATTCAATCTTCCATTCTGATTGACCGGGTTCCTGACCATCGAAGAGGTATCGCTAATTCGTTTACACAGACAGCATTTATGCTCGGCTGGGCAACGATGGGGCCTGTACAAGCTATGCTGGTTACGAATTATGGGAGTTATTGGGGGTATGCCATTACATTTTGTATCACCGGTACACTCTATGTGGCCTCGTCACTGCTCTACTACCGGATGTTCCGGGAACGAAAGAAACGGGGCGTTTCTACGCTTCCATCAGCTCTTTAACTATAGGCAATAAGCGGAATGGTCTGGGCCATTCCGCTTATTTCGTCTGTCCGGTAGCAATACGGTGGACTTTAACCTCAAACTTTTTTCTCTCGCCAAGATCCAAATCGGTCGTTTTCATATCCTCATTTCGATCATTTTCTTCAACCTACCATCATCTTGCCGTGTATACCGGACGCTCCGGACTAGGCTCGGCTTGAACCCATCCAAAGGCAAGAAGCAGAACAATGGCTAGCATCGCTGCCGGCAGAACCAAGCGCCAAGATTGTGCTAACAACTTCATAGCAGGGTAAGAAAATGCAAGGATCAGAGACGCGATCGCCGAGCTGAACAGGCTAATGCTTGGAGGCATCATGATAAACAGGATATAGAAAAATGATGTAAACATGAGAACGGGGATAAGAAGCGTACCTAAGATAACTACCGGGTGATTTACGATTTCCATCGGTTTACGAGACCAAATTGCCCAAGTCAGCGCAATAAAATGAGCTAACAGCGGTATAGTGAATAAATAACTCGCACCCGGCAGCATCCATGTTGATCCGATAAGAAGCAGAAGGAACAGACACATACCACTAAGCATCATGTCCACCTCGTTGACTTTCCTGATCACCATGCGGAATAACACAACATTCACGATCAGAGCAACTAGTGCAAAACAAACATTATAAAGAATGGCATCATACGTTGCCCCAGAGAACATGGTCACTTTATGCGCCCAGCCCGCAAATATGAGCTGCCATAATCCGTAGGAAAGTCCAATAGAAAGCAGCATGGAACCGAGTGTTATCAGAAGTCCAAGCAACGATCCCTTCAAAGTAACCAGTGATTTACGTGCAAAATAAATAACAAAGAACAGCCATATCCCTGCAAAAATAACGGAAATAAGTACACTCCACGAAGCAGGGTAATGAATCAAAATCCCAAACATATTGAAATATATTCGGTTTTCGGATTCCAGATTGGACAAGTCTAAATTACCGAAGTGGTTGGCAACGGCCAACGCGTTCTCCCCTTGATGCTGCATCGTCTGTAAAGAGACATTATCAACATTGTCCATCGGTGTGTGATAAGCAACCCAACCATCTCCGTAGGCGAAATTCAATCCCGGCAGTCCATACTCCAGAGCAACCGTCAAATCTGTATCATTCGGTAGCTTCTTATAAAGATCCACCAGAAGTGAATTGCTAACCGGATTCGTAACAGCCTCACTATACCCTTCAATTAGACGACCGTTTCCTTCGCTGGTCTGAAACATGAAAGATGAGCCTTTTGAGCCTCTGGCCTCAAAGTTAGCGACCATTCCTATGTTCTCCAGGTGTCTCGGATCTTGAAAGAACACCTCCGCACCTAGCAGCCCCTTCTCTTCCCCATCCGTCAGCAATATCCATATGTCATTCTGAAGCTTAGGACCGGCTTGTAAAGCTCTCGCAGTCTCTAGAAGCGATGAAACACTCACAGAAGCATCGTTCGCTCCCGGACCCGTAGGTACAGAATCATAGTGCGACATGAGCAGTAGCGGTTTTCCGTTACCAGAGCCTTTTATCACTCCCAAGATGTTCGTAAGCTCAATATCTGCATCAAAATGTTTCGTCTTTAATCGGCCATTGAACTCCTGCAGTTCTGGATTCAATCCGAGCTGTTCCATTTGCTCCATTAAATACACTCTGACACCGTTAATGGCAAGAGTTCCCGCAGGGTGAGGGTACTGCGCGATATTTTCTACGTGACGCATCGCCCGCTCTGACGAGAAGACTAAATCAGAGGCTTCTTTACTCTTGGCTTGAGGCGGTCTCTCTGACCATAAAATCAGAAAAACTGCCAATATTAAAGTTCCAGCTACAATGAGTGTAAGAACAAATGGCCGACCTTTTCGTGGCTGTTTTCTCGTTATAATCTCCATTTCGGCACCCTACTTCCTATGTATGAAGTTACTTTCACCTAATGGTGTCAGCCCCCCATAGTTTAATTCCAGTTTTTACCTGCGTCAATATCCATAAATAAATATTTTATATTTGCATTGTTTTCGCTGTGTTAACTTTCAGTTTTCTTTCAGTTGTTCTTAAGAAAGGAATCAGGAATGGTTGGTAGTATGAGTTTCATACCCAGACACCAAGGTTCCGGCGGAGGAACCAATTGTGTAATTTTTTTTAGAAAAGAGGTGTGAATTGAATGAATTCAACGCTGAAATATCGACATGAGCTGAAATTTTTTGTGAACCAGCACCAGTATCAGATTATTTCTACACGGCTGAGAAATCTGGTATCTCGTGATGAGCATACAAGTCCTTCAGGCGAATATCATATCCGCAGCCTATATTTTGATGATATTAACAACAAGGCCCTTCATGAGAAGCTGGGCGGTATTAGAGACCGGGTGAAATATCGTATCCGAATCTACAATATTGAGGACACCACGATTCATTTCGAAAAGAAGATCAAGTTCAGAGACTATATTGCCAAGGTAAAAGAACCTCTTACGAGGGAAATGACCGATGAGATCATGGTAGGCCGGTTCGAAGGACTAAACGTTCCGGACAAGCCTCTCTTAATGGAGCTTTATCATGAAATGAAACATAATCTGCTGCGTCCAAAGGTCATTGTTGACTATGTTCGCGAACCGTATGTCTGTCATCACGGAAACGTGAGGATCACGTTCGATAAAGAACTGCGAAGTGGCCTGCACTCTACTGAACTGTTTAACAAGAATCTGGATCCTGTCCGGGCGATTGATGAGAATCTCATTATTATGGAAGTTAAATACGACGAATATATACCGGAATATATCAAAGCGGCACTTCAGCTGGAAGGCTTGAACAGACAATCCGCAAGCAAGTACGTCATGTGCCGTAAATTTCTAAAATATAACTCTTGGGAGGATTATTAATTCATGAACACCACAACGACCAATGAATCAACCAATTTCTCGGATATTATTAAAAAATCAGTTATGGAAAATTTCGTTTCCGACATCAGCATTTCCAAAATTCTAATTACACTTGGTATCGCTTTTGTTATAGCCCTCTTCATCTATCTTTTATATAAGCGGGTATTCAGCGGAGTTTTGTATTCTAAAAGCTTTAACGTTTCGTTGATCGGTATGACGATGATTACAGCCACGGTCATTATTGCAATCAACTCTAACCTCGTCTTGTCACTCGGTATGGTCGGCGCGTTATCCATTGTCCGGTTTAGAACACCGATCAAAGATCCAACTGACCTCATCTTTCTGTTCTGGGCTGCTGCGGCCGGCATTGTTACAGGCGCAGGTTTCTACACTTTGGCTGTATTAAGTTCTGTCATCATTGGGTTAATCCTGTTCTTCTTCATTAAGAAAGCAACTGTTGATACCCCGTACCTTCTCGTCATTAACTGTGACAATGATTCCAGTGAACAGGAGATTCATAAGACAATCACGAGCGTAGTCAAACGTTATAACGTGAAGCAAAAAACCGTATCCCCAGGAAATATTGAATTGACACTCGAAGTTCGTCTTCAAGACGAAGAAGGCCGGTTTGTGAATCAAATTTCTGAGATGCATGGCGTTAAGAATGCAGTGCTGATTAGCTATAACGGAGACTATGTATCCTAAGACAGGTGGTGTCAGGAAGATGAGATCAAAGCTTGAACCGATTCTCCTGTGCTTCTGTTGCCTGCTGCTTCTGTTTGGCGTAACAGGATGTGAGCTTACGAACAGCACTTCGGATACAGCGGAATCAACTGCAGATGGAACAACAAACACTCTTTCCGAGAAGGAACTTGTTGCTAAAGAGGAAGTGTTCCCGAAAGACAAAGTGATTGATGTGAAAATCACGCTGGATGAAGCTGATTTTCAGGACATGCTGGATCATGCCAGCGACGAGGAATTTAAAGAAGCATCCGTTAACTATAACGGTCAGCAGTTTGATCATGTCGGCATTCGTACCAAAGGTAATCTGAGCTTGCGAAGCGTCGTAAATTCAGACTCCGATCGATACAGCTTCAAGATTTCTTTTGACGAATATATTAATCAGCAATTGAATGGTATCAGCAAAATCAATCTGAACAACAACTACAGTGATGCTTCGTATATGCGTGAGTTCTTAACGTATGAACTAGCAGAGTCCGTTGGGCTCCCGACACCTGGTTTCTCCTATGTTAATGTATATGTAAATGACGAGCTCTGGGGATTTTATCTGGCGATCGAGCAGATTGATGAAGCTTATCTGGCCCGGAATTTCGAAACTACGACAGGTGCGCTGTACAAAGCTGAAATGACAGGTTCCGGCAGTGATCTAATGTGGCTTGGAAATGATCCTGACTCTTACACCGGGCTCGTCAAGAAATCCGAAAAATCCAATGATAAACTATTGATCAATATGCTGGATGAACTTAACAACGGATCGGACTATGAAAAAGTACTAAATGTAGATAATGTGCTGAAATATGTGGCACTCAACGTGGCAGCTTCCAATATGGACAGTTACCTGGGTTCCAATAAACAAAACTACTATTTGTATGAGGATAATGGAATTTTTAATGTCCTACCTTGGGATTACAACATGGCATTCGGTGGTTTGGGAGGCTCAAATCTGCTGATTGATGAACCCACACAAGGAGCTCTTGCCGAGCGACCGCTTATCGCCAAGCTGTTGGAAGTCGATGAGTACAAGGAAAAGTATCATCAGATTCTCAGTGATATGATGAATGGATATCTGAAGGAAGAAAATTTCACAGCCAGAGTAGAGGAACTTCAAGATCTGATCTCTACCCATGTGAAGAACGATCCCAGACCTTTCTTTTCCTACGAAGAGTATGAAAAATCTCTACCCACACTTACCTCCTTCGCAGCAACCAATGTGGAGAACATTACTAAACAATTGGATGGCACGAGCCCTTCTTCAGGTGACGGTAGCGGAAGCGGTGGCGGTATGGGACCTGGCGGTGGAGGAAACCGCGGCATGGGCCGAGAGAATGAGGGTAAAGATGCTGTCGGCAACACCAATACCAATGCGGAAGATGCTGCTGGCGCTGACGGTGAGTCAGTAATGAATGGAGCGCCCGATACTGCTAATGGACAGGCAACTCCTCCTACTCCACCAGCTGATATGCCTGAAGATATGCCAGCCAATGCTGCGCCACAGGTACCCGAAGGTAACAACACAAACAATGCTACACCGCAAATACCAGAAGGTAACAATACAAGCAATGATGCGGACAGCAATGTTGATCCAAATGCAGCGAATACACCTAATACTGCTGATACTCAAACTGAACCCCCTCAAAACGGACAACAGAACAATCGTCAAGGTGGATTTGACGGTGGAATGAATAACGGTCAAATGGGCGGACAGATGCCGGGAGGCCAAGGCGGCGGTGGCTTTAAACCGGATGGTTTCGGCCGCGAAGGAACTCAGCAGCAGGGCAGCGATCGTGAAGCACTTTATACAGGAATCGCAATTGTTATACTTCTTTTATCCTGTATGTTCGTCACGCTCTACAAACGCAAACGGCTATAATAGAGGTTGTTCAAAAAGTCCGCTTTTGATCACGAAGTGAATCAGGAAGTGACTCGGCATCGAATCTTGAATTCAGCCGGTCCTAAGCAAATGCTTACGAAGTATGTTTCCTCCGGAAACATCTCAGGTGCTCACGTACCCAAAACAGATGATGCTTCCGAAGACGTTTTCTACGAAAACGTGCAGCTCCGCTCCTCAGTCCCTAGCTTCATCCAACTGAAGCGTTTGAAAAAACGCACATCGGAAGCATAAGCTTCGGTGCTGAAAACCGACCTTTTTGAACACGCACTAATAGGATATGAAAATAATAAAAGAACCATCTCTCATACAGCTGTATGAGAGATGGTTCTTTGCTGTTTCCTGGCTCCAATCTGCCGAATCTAATAATACATTATGAATCTATTCATTACTATACAGTACGAATTCCTGATAAGACGACCGGTGTCAGAATCAATACGATTGCAACCGTTATACAGCCCCGGGTCACTTTACCAGACAGTTTTCGCTGTGTCTCTGATGAACGATACCAGCCATGAAATTGCAGTTTATTACGATATACAACGAAAAACAAAAGTAAATTCCCCGCAAGCAAAAAAAGTCCATAATAATCCTGCCACTGGGTCAACGTTGATATAATTCGCTGCTCTACTTCCCCGAGAAGCGCTACAACGATGAACATCATAATCATCATTCGCACCATTTCGAGAGACGCACTCCATAGTTTCGTCATCATTTGCTCCTTTCACATCGGAACAATTTGGGTCTTTAATCACTTGAAACCTCTGCAGTCTTGTGTAGTTCATCACTGCCTCTGAGTATATAAGCCTCCACTTTCCTGCTAAGCCATAGAAGCACGATTACAACGGCGAGTACACCGAGTAACAAAAGCGGTTGTTCCAAAAAATCTGCAAAGTTAGCTCCTACAAAGGATACACTAAACACCATGATACCCTTGCCTAAAGTAACAGCAAGTAAATAGGATTGAATATGCATCCTTGCTATGCCTGCGGCCATGTTGACCGCTACAAAGGGACCTACCGGAAGAATTCCAAGTATAAATACATAACTAAACCCATTACGCTGAATCCACCTCATCCCTTTCTGGACCTTCGGCTTCGAAGCCCATTTATCCAGATAACGAGAGCTGGATATTTTGCGTACCACAAGAAACGTTACCAGGCATCCGCTTACCAGACCGAACCAAGAATATATAAACCCGGGCCAGAAGCCATATACCGCAGCGTTGACACCAACAATTAGAGCTGTTGGTAGCGGTGGTATAAACGACTTTAGAAAGGTAAGAAGAATTCCGGGCAAAGGTCCGAATGATCTGAATTTCTCCAGAAACCACTCGAGATTTTCTTCTGTAAATAATGACATGATGTCCATCACATCGTGCAACCCATTTCACCCACTTTATTATTCAGTTAAACATAGTGTAACGGATTAGCGGCGATCATTCATTAATAATTGTTTACAGAATATCGACCATTATTGATTATTCAATAGAGGCTGAATTTGCTTCATATGATGCTGATCATGCCAGATGAAATCCTTCATGAACACGGCTGTTTGGAATGGATGACCGTCCGCATCCGTATATTCCTTATCATATTGATCGTCCGACAACGATTGAATGTGGTCTATCAGAGTTTGACGATTTGTCTTTGTTTGCTCTACCAGCTCTTGAATAGAGCAGGTTCGTCCGTACTGCTTGGCCTGCTCGTTAAACACATTATAATCCAAATGTTTAACTGTCAGTTCCTCTCCCTCGCTAACTTTACGAATGGCTTCTTCAAAGAAGTACTTATCCCATTTCATGATATGGCTAACGACATCGCGCACAGACCATTTTCCTTCTCCGAGCGGTTGATTCCAAAACTCCTCTTTCTGCTCTTCCAAAACCTTTATAAAATTAATCCATGCCGAGTACTGCTCTATGAGCTGATTTTTCTCATTCATATCCTGTAAGCCTCCAATAATCTTGTTATTTAAAAATGTTCTTAATTCATCATCACACCAATCGGATAACAAAAGCAGTTGTTGAAAAGGATCTCCTTCGATGCCAAGCAGCTTCGCAAATGCCGGTTCCGTTTTCACACCCGACTGTTTAAGGGAAATAATACTTTGACGTGCCTCATCACCGAGGATATTTAATATTCGGTGCTCCACCACCATATGCCTAAAGCCGTTCTGCAAGACAGTCGGAACTGGCTGGGCAAACAACTCAAAGAGCCAATCTTTATATGTAAATTGTACGACGAGGCTCTCTGCAGCCTCTGCCTTACCCGGTTCGCAAGAAAATTTTAAGGTAGATATACTTCCTAAACGTTCTGTTATCACTTCTTGGTATTCTTTAAAGTCTGAAACGCAGCATATGATATCCAGATCGCTCTCCGGCAGATCAATTCCAATCGGAATCGTTCCAACTAAAATAGGATCAAATTCCCGAAGTCTATCCATGATCTGCAATTCTGCCAACACGTCATACACAGCCTGTTGCCTGTAATTTCCATGCTTTAAATAGGAAAGATCTCTGAAATCCATAAGGGTATTTATAATACCAACACCTTTCATTTGACCATAAATCAGCAGCGGTTAAATTTGTTATCTCTCCGTCCAAGCTATTCTCACGTATCCAAGCTTCATTCCGACACGTTCCATATTACGATGGCTTGGGGATATAAATGAACACTGACTTACCACCATACGGCAGCTCTCCCTTGCAGCCTCTGCGATCCGTCTTCTGAGTAGTCCTTGCTGCAGCCCTTGCCGCCGGTATTCTGGTAACGTAGCGGCAAACGTTAAAGAAGCGATATCCCCCTTGACATACATTACGCCTGCTGCAGCCGGATTATCGTTGATATAAGCCATAAAAAATCTCCATCCCGGACGGTCATACAGCACTTCGTTGTTTCGTGCTACAGAGGGTATACCCTGCTGAGGCAATCCTGTTCCGATGCAGTGAACCATCGCGTATTTCTCAAACTCATCCCGCATTAGCGGTTTAATATCAATTGCAGCCCAATCGGATTCATCAGTCAGAGACTCCGGGTTAATATACATAGAAGTATGAAATCCGGACTGATACATTCCTTTATCAGCAAGCGTTTTCAACAGTTTCTGGTCAACCAGCGAAGGAACAACTTCGATCTGAAATTTACGATCTCTCGACCGGTAGAAGTACATTATGTCATCGATGTATGGGATATCTTCAGACCGTATCCCTTTTACCGTGTTAAATGATGGCCACGGCATACTCTTACTAAACAAACAAACTGCATGGCCAATACGCGTTATTTCAACGCCTTCCGGATTACCGTCCCGTTCCTCAATGGCCTTCATCCGATCTGTCATATAATCAACTTCAGATGACTCGATGTCAACGATTAACGGCTCTGATGGGAACGATGGAATCATAAAATATAAACGCCTCCTTGGTTTGATCATCAAATCTGCCAAATGAATCTACGGTATACTCTCAGAACGAAATATTCCGATAATCACTATTTTAGAACGCAGGTTCCCATAATTCAATAGTTATTTACAATTTCTTCATTCCATATAAAAAAGCACCCTGCCATCATGTTCATGAAAGCCGGGTGCTTCTGAAACTGTATTTATTTACCGTTCGTAGGAATGTCACATGAACCGTCTGTGCAAGCACCAGCGGCATTGTCATCATCATTCACGAGAATCAATGGCTTTTCTTCACCATAGGCTTTTTGTAGGGCATCCTTAAATACCTCCAACGGTTGAGCCCCTGATACGGCGTATTTGCCATCCAACACGAAGAATGGAACACCGCGAACCCCAATCCGGTTCGCTGCTTCTTCATCAGCCCGCACTTCTGCGGAAAATGCATCTCCAGCCAGTACGGCGGCGGCTTCATCACGGGATAGACCTATTTCCTCTGCCAAATCAGCCAGAAGATCTTTGTCCTCCAGATTACGTGTTTCTGTGAAATAGGCTTGGAAAAGCCGCTCGGTCATTTCTTTCATTTTGCCATGCTGTGATGCAAAGTGAATGAGCCGATGGGCGTCAAAGGAGTTTGCCGGAAGGATTTTATCCAGATGATAAGTAAGTCCATCTTGGGCAGCCTGTTTTGTAATATTATCGTTAGAAGCCTGAGCTTGTTCGATGCTCATGCCATATTTGGCAGCTAGTAGTTCGTTTATGGATACGCCCGGCTTATAAGAGGCATTCGGATCAAGTTCAAAACTGCGGTAAACAACCTCAACATCTTCTTTATGCGGAAAATCGTTAAGTGCCGTCTCAATACGGCGTTTTCCAATATAACAGAACGGACACATAATGTCCGACCAGATCTCAACCTTCATCAAACACAACCCCCTAAGGTAATAATTGCTACTTACTTATTGTAACTTACATTCGAGTTTTCCGCAAGTTTTTTACGTATCACGAGAATACAGAAGGAGATCTCTCCGGCGATTCCAGCCCGCTGCAGACCAATACCGACCACCTGCTGTGTTATCCGCTAAAACCATACATTGACACCTCAGTATACCTCGTTGCTTAAGCTGCTCAAGACAAGATGAAACTAATGCCGATCCGATTCCCTGCCCCCGATATGAACTCTTCACGGCAACATGATACAAGAAACCTCTTCTTCCATCATGGCCGCATAAGGCCGTTCCGACAATCTGACCTTCATCCTCACATACAAAGCTCAGTCCTTGATTTCGATCTAAAAATGCTCTAATTGAGGGCTCTGAATCGGATTCACTGATTACAACTCCTGCTGTATTTCTCCACAGATCCAGAATCTGTTCATAGTCTTCAATAACCAGATCTCTAAATAGATGCATTTAGTATCCTCCTAAAAGCAATACTTTACCCCGTAACCTGTTTCACTCCATGGCATTCAATAACTGCGGCTCCATGAGCCTGAATACCTCCGTTGTGATAGCCTTAGACAGCTTCTAATGTAGAATTTACGGTAAAGTCCGCTCTCCTCTTTCACAATCTACTTGAAATTTGAATAAATTTCTGATTGTCTTTCCCCGCACGATTCAGCCACACTGCAGTATTCCATAATTATACATCGGATAAGAAGCCGAGGGATACTAGAGAATTGGATTAGAGAAAAGGCAAGTCTGAATAACAAAAAAACACGATCCGCCATAGCCAAAAGGCCAGCTGACTCGTGTTGTAAATTTAGTTACCAAGTAGAGCAAGTTAGTACATCAAATGAGGTATAAGTACAAAAAAACAGACGGCTAAAGCCGCCTGTTCATTTGTACTTGCGCCAATCCATCCCACTATTTTCCAGCAGATGCTCAAAATCATTATCCAATCGTTTCTGCTCTGCTTTACGTGCTGCTTCCCGCTTGAGACGCTCTTCTTCAAGTCTCTTTGCTTCATCAGCTTTCAGAGAATCAGCCTGGGCTTTTAGGCGTTCGATCACCTGCGGATTTAACAAATCCTTAAGAGTTGCCGGCTTATCTGTAGATTCAGTTCTAGGCGTCTCTTTTCTACCCTTTTTTTTCGCCATATCGCATCACCTCGGTTCCTCATCATTATAACAGTTTCGACCTTTCACAGCATCCGGTCCTTATGTATCAAGCAAAAGCATAGCTAATATATACCATGATCAGGAGTCCTATTATAAACGAATAGGTTGAAGGACGCTCATACCCATGTCCGTGACTCTCAGGAATCAGTTCCTTATACACGATAAACATCATGGCCCCAGCTGCAAATGCTAATCCATAACCAATCAAAAATTCAATATAACTAGCTGCAAAATAACCAACGACAGCGGAAACAAGCTCCATCATTCCGGTTATGAACACGATCATAAATGCTTTGAATCTGCTCACTCGGGAGTTAATCAGGAATACGGCTAAGATGAGTCCCTCCGGCATATTTTGTGCTCCGATCGAGATTGCAACCATGGGCCCCAGTCCAACATTTTGACTCGCATAACTGAATCCCGTGCTAAGCCCTTCCGGAATGTTATGAAGGAACAAAGCAATAATGACCAGCAATGATGAAGAATCAAAAGACCGTATACGCGACTGGTTCTCCACATCGATGTGGGGAATGTTTTTTTCAATCAGATCCAAGACCACAATACCCAGCAGCAATCCGACTGTAAGCGGTATGATCCCGCCTTCCTGCAAGGATTGAGGCATTAGGCCAAAGGTCGAAGCAGAAACCATAATTCCTGCAGTAAAAGCGATGAGGATATCTTTCCATTTCTCGGACAATGTTTTTACGAATAATAACGGCACCGCTCCAAACACGGTTGCCATAGCTGAAATAAAGCTACCTATGAGAGCCGATTCCATATCATGCTGTCCCCTTTATTTTTCTGTGTTAATCGTCAACTTCTTGATGCTAGCTATCATTATATAAACATTGATTTGCGAATATGAAAATGGGAAGGACTTCCAACTAAACTGTAAAACGATAATCTGCTATACAAATTTGACAAAAAATCCGCCCCAACTGGAACGGATTTTCGAATAAATGTAGTATCTTTGTTCTTGTTTTACTTTATTCGTTCAACTGACTCACTACTTATATAAGTCCCCCTTATACACAACCTAGACTAAAGTCTAGGTTGTGTATTTACCCTCAGACGGAGGACACTCTTTTCAATTCGTGATATGCTCACTTTATTGAGTACATATGAAAGGAGATGATTTACATAATGAAACGAACCATTCTTGCGCCGCTGCTGATCTTACTGGGTGCCTATCTGTTATTCAATCAGGGAGGCATGATAAGTACAGGATCCATCTTCGCAACGTTTTGGCCTACACTGTTTGTCATTCCACTCGGACTGTTCTTCCATTGGATGTACTTTTCCATGGTTGGACGCAAAGGGGTCGGACTTCTTATTCCGGGAGGAATTCTGCTCACAGCGGGTATTGTCAGCCAAATTGCTTCCTTATTTGATAATTGGGGAACCATGTGGCCGGGATTCATTCTAGCCGTTGCTGCAGGCCTGTTCGAATTTTACTGGTTTGGCTCCCGCAACAAGTGGATGCTTATTCCGATCAATATTTTGACCGTGCTGTCGCTGTTATTCTTTGTCGTTTTCTCAATCGGACCGGTTCTGAGTTATTTGTCAATTGTACAGCCTTTAATTGCAATCTTGCTTGTCCTCGGCGGTGCTTGGCTAATCCTCGGACAAAAAAAGCACGGATAAATTGTTCTTACGCGCCAAATCGGGAACATATATTTTCGTTGCTATCCAAAAATACATAACAAACATAAAAGGAGAACCCGAGGGCTCTCCTTTTATGTTGACTATTAAGTTTGCTTTATAAGGGCGATCGATGGGACTTGAACCCACGAATGCCGGAGCCACAGACCGGTGCGTTAACCCCTTCGCCACGACCGCCATATCAATCAGTGATTTATAATTTAACATATGAGTAGGAATCTTTGCAAGTTGTAACTTTTTCCAATCCGCTTTTTCACTTACTTGTACCCATAACAACAGCTTCAAATTGTTGCTGGCTATCGTCATTAAAGGTATAGTCACATTAAAACAAACACATCCATTTCAACAAAGAACAAAGGCGGTTTAAGCATGATCTATCGATTAACATACTTATCAGATGATCTCCAAGTTAAAGGCTATTTATGCATGCCGACAAACTTTACGCATTACAAAGGTACCCCTCTGAAGCAATACATAAACCAGTCCGTTTCCGATATTTCAGGGGTCGAGATAATAGTGTCACCACTGGATATAGATGGAGAGGGTACGTCCACTCTTCAAAAAGACAAGCTCCCTCTCCTTATCTATTGCCGTGGGGGTATCGGTAAATATGGTGCCGTCAAACTGGATTGGCTTCGCCAATTCGCAGCTAGAGGATATGCTGTATTCGCTCCTGCCTATCGAGGAAATGAAGGAAGCCAAGGCCGGGACGAGTTCGGCGGTCGGGATGTCATGGATGTTCTGTCCGCAATGACTTGGCTTTCCAAGCTGTCATTTGTAGATACGGAGTCCATCTATATGCTCGGTTTCTCCCGGGGATCAATCAATGCAGCTAAAGCGGCCGCAGAAACTTCCGCGATATCCAAATTGATCCTTTGGAGCGGGGTATCGGACATGATGCTGACGTATGAGGAACGCATTGATCTCCGCAGAATGCTGAAGAGAGTGATCGGGGGCACACCAACAAAATATCCCGAGCGTTACCTTGAACGATCCCCTCTTCACTTTGCAGACAAAATTCAATGCCCTGTGCTTATCGTGCATGGTACCCTAGATGAACAAGTATCTGTCCGTCATGGACTTCAAATGTACGAGCGGCTATTTGAAACAAGAAAGGATGTAAGCTTGCATCTGTATGAAGACCTTGGGCACCACTTTCCTGCTGCCTGGCATGAGACTGCCGTTAACCGAATATTTGATTGGCTGGACAAGCCCGTTACCTCTTAAGTTAGGTCATAATCCAGTATTTACAGCTTCCGTCATGTATGTCTTTTAGCCTGCCCCCGTTGCTCTCAATAATGCGGCGGGATGCAGCATTATCCTCATCACATGTCAATAGTACCTCAGAGATTTGTTTCTCCTTGGCCTTATCCAGCAGCTCTTTCAACAGAAGCCTGCCATAGCCTTTGCTTCTCTCCGACGGACGGATAACATAACCGATATGACCACCATGTTCCAGCAGCTTGTCGGTTAAGTAATGTCTTAATTTTCCGTAGCCAACGGGTATTCCATTGACATATAACCAGTACAAGGTCTGAGGTACATAACCTTCAGGTAGATCCATACCTTGTGCCGTTTTATGATTACGCATAAGTTTAAACTGAAAATCTTCCAACTGCTCACTGTACAAACTGTTTACAAATCCATTTTCTCCGCTGCCGATTTCAAGGATCATTTCATAAATATCTCGGCTTTCAGCCGTATTTAGCTCTCTCAACTCCACAATGTATCATTCCTCCACCTGAAAAATAGAATCTACGATAACGGGCAGGTCATCCCGGACCGAGACAGCACCCAATACGGAACGGGCATGAACACCAGCTTCACCGAATACATCCATCAGAAGGTCTGAGTACCCGTTTAACACCTTGTGGTGTTCTTCGAAGCTGGATACTGCATTCACGAATCCTTGAATTTTCACAACCCTCTTTACCTTTTCCAGCGATCCAAGTATTTCCTTAAGTACAGCTAGCACTTCGATCCCAGCTTGACGTGCAAATTCGTATCCCTGTTCAGTTGTAAAAGCCTCTCCAAGCTTCCCACGTGGCTGCCCCGCAGGACCTTTGCCTGAAACAAACATAAGGCCGTTCACCGTTACAGCGTTTGCGTACTTCGCAGCAGGCCCGCTAGCTTCAGGAAGTGTTATACCGAGTACCGCCAATCGTTCATCGATAGAATCAACCATGCTAACCCCTCCTAATTCCTTGTTATCTGAAATCATTAGTGATACCAAGCTGTCATTTGCGGTCCATTGTATCATGAAAAAGCGCTTCTGTATGAACAAACACTTCCGTATAAAGAAACTTTTTCGTTGTGAGACGCTGCGTGTACGAACCGTCCCTCCAATCGCTGTTGTCTCCGGAGACAAAGCGTTTGCTTCCGAAGTAGTTTTCCTTTGGAAAACTTTTAGCCGACCGCTCTCGCTTCTCCGGGATCGCTTCGTCCACTCCGCTGATACGTGAATCAATGAACACGCGATGAAAGAAGCCTTCGATCCTGTAAAGTAACGGAGGTAGAAAGCCTGTAGGCTCAATACGACACAATGTATTACTAAAAAAACGTGCCGACCAAAGGTAAACCCTTGGCTGGCACGTTTTACTTCTGCTTTATAAAGTATTAAATATCAAATGAATAGCTCTTATATCGTTTCATATTCATGATGGCCTGCCATACATCCGGGGTCTCTGAGCCCGGAAACCAATAAGCGAATCCGGCAGTATGCCGATCTTCTACCATGCTGTGCTTCACTGATAAGGATCGAGCGTCCTCCGTCCAGATTTTGCGCTGCACTTCGCTACGTATATACCCCGCTTCATATTGTCCAACAACATCATTCCATACCATTGAAGCTGATTGCTGTCGTATTCGTCTTCCCTGCTCGATTAAACTGATATCCTCTGAGCCAACTGTTGGGTAAAATCTCCACTCCCGGGTATACAGCGGAAGAGCGATCACCGCCTTCGAAGCTGGAACTTGAGTCAAAAATTTATCCACTGCGGATGATAACCAAGGCAATGAAGAAACCGATCCGGCTTTCGGCGCTCCTCCCCAATGTTCGTCATACCCCATAAGCACCAAATAATCGGCGGATTTACCCAGGGCAGCATAATCAAAAGCGGCTGTCCAATCTGTTCCTAAGTCCGGAGAAACGTCGATCGAGGTCACAGCACCCCGGCGCCCTAGCTCGGCAGATAACTCACGAATAAAGGCTGTCAAATTATAGCGGTCCTCAGGCAGAACATTTTCAAAATCCACATTAATACCGTTTAGCTTATACTTCACCACATATCCAGCCAGTGTGTTCACCACGGAACGCCTTGAATTGGCATCACTCAGCATTTGATGGGTTGCTTCTGCATTAGAACGATTTCCCAGCATCCCCCACACCTTTCGGCCGTTAAGCTGAGCCCAATTAAGCAGCTTCTGGTCTGTCTTGTCAGAGACTGCCCCAGTGCTCTCGATATAATACCACCGAGGCACGAGTGTATTCAGGCCGGCTGTTTTGGCATAGGAGATATACTGCTCCGTAGATCCGTTGTACATCCATCCCATTTGGATACCGGACGCTAATGAGTTATATCCTGAGTCCAGAACATCCGATACATTACCGGAACGCAGAACACGGTCCAACAGCATGGCCGTTTCTTCTCTGGTAATAGCATCATATGGACGGAAGAATCCATCACTTCCCTGCATCCAACCTTTTGTTGTAGCAGTTCCCACCTCTGACCGTGCCCAGGACGCCAGATCCTCTGAATCTTTGTAACGGTCTGCCACAGCCATATCATCACGGCTGCTGTCCAGCTTCATGGCACGGACCATCATTACCGCCGCTTCCTGCCTAGACACGCGATCCATGGGATTAAATAGCCGCTCTCCTTTACCATTAACAATCCCGAGATTCGTTCCACTGTGAACCCATCCGTAATACCAAGCCTTTATCGGAACGTCCCGAAATGCAGGCAGATCATTCATTACCGGATTCATCCCCAAGAGCCTGCCAAGCATCGCCGTAAACTCTGCGCGTGTAACCTTGCCTCGCGGTAGAAAAGCCCCGGTTCCATCTCCGTCTACGATCCCTCTCTTGGCCAAGCGAAGAATGGCTTCTTTCGCATAACTTCCTGAGATATCATTAAATACGGGTTGACTCGGGGCTTGCTTAGCCTCTACAGGGGTGAATCCGCTTGGGATTAACATCAAACACACCATCAGAGACAATATATATTTTTTCACAAGTACGCCTCAATTCTTTCGTCAGATTCATTCACCAGCATATCAGACGAAAGATATTTCAGGCATTAATCATTTCTTGGTAATTTCCAGCTTTCATAACGACTATCTACGGCTTGCAGGCGAGAACGACCGTGCCAATCCCGTTGACTTTTAACATATTATCACATAGATTTTCAACACATCCCTCTCCAAACAACAGATGCCAGGAGCCAAGATCCGGAAGCTTAATTTCAGCCGCTGTTCTGCCAGCATAGTGAAGCACATACAAATGCTTCTCAGGATCTCCGTTCGCATGATCACGAATACTGTAAGCCACCGCATGCTCTGGTGCTTCTTCGAAGAACAGATGATTTCGTATCGCACCAGCATCTTTCATCCGGAAAGCTGGATGTTCCTTGCGAAGCTTGATGAGCTGGCGCATAAACAGCGTGCCGTCCTTGTGCTCGGCTGCCTGATCCCAGTTCAGCTGGTTCACTTCATCCCCAGATTTGTAACTGTTCTCTTCGCCACCTTTGGTACGGTAATATTCCTGCCCCGCATGAATGAATGAAATCCCTTGGCTGGTCAGAACCATAGAAGAAGCCAATCGGTGCATAGCGCGCCGGAGATCATCGCTTTCTCCCTCGGTGGACAGTACAATTTTATCCCACAGGGTATGATTGTCATGACATTCCACAAAGTTCACCGTCTGATCGGGCTCAACTGCGAATGAAGCAAATTCATCACTGTAGGAAATACCTGCAACAATTCCTTTCTTCACATGGGATTCGAAGGACTTTCCGGTGCTGATAAATCCTTTCTTATCAAAAACAAAAATATCTCCTTTTACAGCATCCCTGAATCCATCATTAAAATGTGCGATTCTTGGCATTTCCGCAGCTTGAAGCTGATTCGCCCGTTTCTCCTGTGCCAGCTCGGTTTCCATGTTCCAGCCTTCACCGATCATAATGATCGATGGATCGATCTTATCCAGCTGTCTGCGGATTTCGTTCATGGTATCTGTATCCATAAGCCCCATGAGATCAAAGCGGAAACCATCAATATGATATGCCTGAACCCAATGCAGTATTGAATCAACGATAAATTTGCGCATCATCGGTCTTTCGGTTGCATTATCATTTCCGCATCCGGAGCCGTTAGAGAACTTGCCTTCCGCTGTATAGCGAAGATAATAGCCGGGAACCAGCTTCGTAAAGTTCACAAGATACCCGTCATACACATGGTTGTACACGACATCCATAACAACCCGGATCCCTTCGTCATGGAACGTCTGGATCATCTGTTTCAACTCTCGGATACGGGTATCCGGCCGGTACGGATCGCTCGCATAAGATCCTTCTGGCACATTATAGTTCTTGGGATCATATCCCCAGTTATATTGCGGCTCATCCAAGCGCGTCTCATCTACACTTTCAGTAGCGTAATCATAGATAGGCAGTAGTTGAACATGTGTCACGCCAAGATCCTTGATATGGTCCAGCCCTGTAACAATTTGGTCCGTTCCGCGGGTTCCTTTCTCAGTCAGACCGAGATATTTCCCCTTATTCCGCACACCACTGCCAGCATGAATCGTATAATCCCGAATATGCAGCTCATAAATAATAGCGTCCACCGCATTCACAAAACTTGGTTTATCTGAGGTCCACCGATCAGGATGCGTTTCTGTAAGGTCCATAATTGCACCTCGGTCTCCATTTACGCCAACAGCTTTAGCATAAGGGTCAACAGCCTCATTCCACTGGTTTCCGATCCGAACAAGGTATGTATAATACTGTCCTGCCAAATCACCATCGATCTGAACGGTCCATGTGCCTTTCACATCACGATTCATAGGGATTTTTTTGCCGGAAGTGCTGTTCCAGTCCTCGTAGAGCATGAGAAAGGCCTCACTGGATGTAGGGGCCCATAAACGGAACTTTGAGCCGGCAAGCGAATAAGTAAGTCCAAGATCTTCACCATCATAATAAAAGGCTTTATCAAACTCCTTGGAGAATACCGAAATTCCTCCGGTTACGGAGAGATCTCCATAATCAATAATAACATTGCTTTCTTTCTGTACTGACATGCTGTCCACTCCTTATTTACGATTAAATTTCTTAAGATTGTTGTGTAGCTCATCATCACGAATCGAGCGATCGCCGTATCTGGCTTGTTCATACAGACTGATAAAACCTTCTGTCATGGACTCCTCCGCTTCTTTCCATGCTTTCAGATCCTGTTCGGTTTCTCTTGGTGTGCGGGACGGCTGCCATTTGTATCCTTCCCGTATTTTACGGGTCAGTATCCTTCTGTATATCTGTCTTATTTTTGCCGCATTGTCACCTGACTCATCGTTTTTATGAAAGGGTCTGTTAACACCCAGCCCTTTGAGCAAACGTTTGAACAGCTTGCTAGCCTTCTCATGCTCGATTTCTATTTCCTCGTCCTCGTAGCCCAATACTGCTACGTTCTGCGGCGAGCGAGACATCAAGCGGTTCAGCCAGGCAGACATTTGTCTGAGCAAGCCTGGAAGAGCTTTGGCGAAGCGGTACAGCAGGAATACAATCAAAGCTGCAGCCAAAATGTAAAAAGCGTAAAATGCGAGCTGCTCTATGAATTTAATCCATGCAGGCGGTGACGATATTTCTTCGGGGAAAGGCATGTTGTTCTCTCCCGGAAGATTCTGCTGAAGAGGTTCACTTTCTTCTGGAGATGTACTCAGAAGGCCCGAGATCCAGGACGCGATGCTTCTTCCTAACGCAGCCAGCCATTGCTGCAGTTGTGAGAAAAGAACGATCACACCAATGATCAGCAACAAAATAATTATCATCCCTCTGTTATACCTGAGCACACGCTGCTCAATAACTGGCACCTCTGATCCAGGAAGGGTCTGTTCTTCAACAGATTTGCGATTCACAATGAATAAGGTAACGATTAGTGCCAAAGCTCCAGCCAGTGTTAAGACAGATAAAAAAGGCTTAAATGAAACAATAAAGCTCAAGACGAAACTACTTACGCCATATACGATCAAGCCAATCAAGAAGTATTGTCCCGGAAACATGATGAACCAGCTGATCTGTTCCATTCGAGCTCCCCGATAGCACGCAACAATTAAACTGGGAACGGTTACGAGAAGAGCGAGTGAAGTACCAAGCAATGAAATAGATACCACAATGGCTAGAACGCAAGCCCACAATCCTGATTTTAGAAATGTGTTTAAATTGAACTGTCGACTGCCTGCAAAACCTGCAGCATATCCAAGAATGAGCACCACCGACCATATGATCATAAATGATTTCGGAAGAAGATACACCATCGGTATGTATAATACCGGAAAAAACAGTAAACATTCAACCATTCCCTGCCCAATAGCTCGAGGCAAATCCTGCAGCATGGATTTCATGATAATATCTCCTTCCTTGATAAACCTGACTCTTCAAGAAGAGTTACCTGAACACGGTGTCCCTCCTCTTTGAACCGGTTCAACATGGACTGCAAACGATCGTTCACATACGTGCTTAGCACTAAAATATCATGTGATCCCTCCAAACGATAAAGCTCTTGTTCCATATAATCATGAAAAGAGATCGCACGATTTAACTCCAACCTTGCGAGTGATTCATAAATAAGGTTCAGCTGTTCTCTCCCGCCAGAAATGGGTATGTCAATGAGTTCATTGGGCTCTTCTTCAAGACTTCCGTTAGAGCCTAAACCTAGCTCCATACCATGCGACAGAAGATGAGATGCAACACCTGCCGCTAAACGAATCCCGTATTCAACAGGTTCTGGCCGGGTTGCCTTACTCCACATGAGTTCATGATCTTCAATGTTCAAATAAAGTTTTATTCGGCAGTCTGCTGTTGCATCCCGCCTGTGAACCTGCAGAGATCCGCTCCGGGCACTGGCCTTCCAATGAATATTTTTCAAAGAATCACCATCCCGGTATTCCCTGATTCCTGAAATAAGAAACGGATCCTCCACAATCCATCTTCGAACGATCATATCTCCCATCCAGGTCTGGACCGGCAAACTCATTTCAGATACATCTAACGGCTCAGGATAAACTACCACCTTACCTTGAAGAGGAACGCTCCTCACAACGAAGTTACTTCCCAGAAGGTCACCGGAAGTCATCGACACGGTACCTAAACGGTAAATTCCTCGATGAGCTGCTGTCACGTAATGTCTTCTGACGATCTTAGTCCATGGCATCAGACTGAAAAAGCTTTTGTGGTTCTGGTTATACTGCCCTTCACTGATGTCCAGATTCTGTTGTCCCCGAAAGACAAGTCCCATCCGGAATTGAGATTCCACCCGAAGCCAGGGTACAGGAAGAACCTTGCGGTTCTCGATCGTTTCAATCAATTCCAGCGCCTCACCTTCAAAACATGATGAAACCTTAAATGATCGGTTATATGTAATCTTACTCAGAGCAAGACGTCGAAATAGGCCTGCCTGCATTGCAATGACAACGGCTGCAACAAGAAGTATCCAGTATGCTCCCATAAGTTTTCCTCCTATGGTAAGATACTTTCTTCTGACGGAACCGGTATCTCCTGCAGAATACGTAGGATTACCTCTTCTGCAGTCCCCACTCTGCCGCGTGTATGGGCAGTTCCCCGGAGGAGCATGCGATGTGCCCAGGCCGCAGGTGCCAACTGCTTAACGTCATCTGGTGTGACGAAATCCCGTCCCTGCAAAATAGCCTGTACCTGCGCCGCCTTAAGCAGAGCCTGACAGCCCCTCGGACTGACTCCGGAAGCCACAAGTTCATCCTTACGGGTTCGCTCGGCCAGGTCCACGATGTATTTCAGCACATCATCGCTAATAAATACTTTGGCAGCAGTCTCTCTCGCATGTAACAGTTCGTGGATAGAAGCTGCAGCTGTAAGCAGTTCAAGCGGCTGTGCCTCTTTAAAGCGCTTTAATATATGCACACTCTCTTCAGAGCTCGGATACCCCATACTGAGCTTAAACAGGAAACGGTCCAACTGGGCCTCCGGAAGCGGGAAAGTGCCTTGTTGTTCCAGCGGATTTTGGGTAGCAATGACAAGAAAAGGATTCTCCAGCATGTGGGTGACACCATCGATACTAATTTGACGTTCCTCCATACACTCAAGCAGACTGGACTGGGTACGCGGTGTTGCCCGGTTAATTTCATCAGCAAGCAAAATGTGAGTAAACAGTGGACCAGGACGGAATTCAAACTCGGAACTCTTCTGGTTAAAATAATAAATGCCGCTTAAATCGGACGGCAGCAGGTCGGGTGTAAACTGAACTCTTTTAAACGTGCAAGCGACCGATTTCGCCAGTGATTTAGCTAGCAATGTCTTGCCCGTGCCTGGTACATCCTCCAGTAGGACATGACCTGAAGTTACTAAAGCTATAAACAATTTATCTATCAAATCCTCTTTACCTACAATAACTTTACCGACGCTTTTCCGGACCTGTCCGGCCAACTCGCGAACTGCATTATAATCTGTGATAGGAACCACTCCTTATGTAGATCTGCTGTACAAGTATAAAATTCGGCATCTTGCTTAAAAAACCTGTTTATCCGATATCACTAGTTGATATGAAATTATAAAAAAACTCCAATTCCATCATGGAACCGGAGCTTTGAGTCATAGCTTCAGAAGCCAGGCATACACGGCTTCATTAAATTCATCAGGCCGTTCCAAATTTGGAAGATGACCACAATGGGGAAGACGAACCAATTCTGATTGCGAAATACCTTTCTGGAGCCTTTGGCAAGTTTTTATATTAAATTTCAGATCGTCACCGGGCTCGATAATAAGCGTTGGCATACGGATTTCTGATATTCGGGCTGCTGCTGGAGGGGATAAACTCTTGTTCAACTTCAAGTCCCATGTGTAGAAAGCTTCGTTAGTCCGAAAAATATCCATAAATCTTTTTCTTCTGTCAGCTTGCTTCGGAATAAAATACTTCCAGTACCGGTTTCGCTCAAATTGATCCGCAGCCGTATGTATACCTTTGCTTTTAACCGCAACGTAACTCTTAATACTTTCGAGCCGCATTCTCAGAGGTAGCTTGTTACCATTTACAGCTGGCCCAGCGAGCACTAGCGCTTTGACTCTGTCAGGATACGTGAGAGCAAAATCAATCGCTACACTGCCGCCAAAGGAAGCGCCAATTAGAATCGCTCTCTCAATCATATACTCGTCCAAAATATGCTTTAAATCATCTTCATAAGAAAAAGGTTCCGAAGGGATATCTGTATGTCCATAGCCGCGCTGGTCAAAAGCAATAACTCTGAAATACCGGGCAAAAAACGAAATCTGTTCTTCCCAAACATCAAGGTTCGTGTGTCCTCCATGCAGAAATACGACGGTTTCTCCCTGACCACTAACGGTCATTCTATAATTAGTTCCTTGGATGCTGCAAATTTCTGGCGAAATGCTCAAAGTCGCTCACTCCATCTTTATTCGAATTATAATTCATTCTGTCAATTCATCGGCTAGATCATCCTTATTCATCCGTTTCTCACGCTCATATTCCCTTCCCTCTACAGGAATATCTATATAATGTTTCACTTCAGGTTGCGGATCGTAGAATGGTTGAAGTAGTGCGTTCCATTCCTTATACTCAGGAGAATGACGGAGTCCGATCGAACGATCATGAATTGCATTCCAACGGATCAGCAATATATATTCATCTTTGTTCTCGATGCATTTATACAGTTCATGGCCTAGGTAACCTTGCATTTTGGAAATAATACCGTACGCGGAACGAAATACACTCTCAAAATCGTTTATAGCTCCTGGCTTGATATACAATGTGGCTGCTTCTAATATCATTTCGAGCCCCCGCTTTCATCTAGAAATATGTTTGTGCAGTATCCATGTATATGCTGATATAATAGGAAAGAATACTGAAACGGGGATGAAACAAGCATGGCATTTGGCATCTCGAAGAAAGAACTTAAAGAATGGAAAACAGCGGTGAGTCGAGGCGAAATCGCATATCTGACCCACTATTGGTACGATTCCAGATTTCCAGAGTACAAGACGGTAACCAAAGTCGGATGCTCCGATCTAGTCCGCCTGAGACAATGGTGTATGGATCATGACCTCGATCCCATATATATTCATAACCGCATGCCCTATCCACACTTTGACCTCATTGGCCCTAAACAGGCCGAGATCCTTCGTAAGGCTTCTCTGGACAGTCATGTGCGTCGTTTTAACCTCTGAATGACATCCGTGTGGTAAGAACGTTAAAAACCCACCAAGTATCATCTGCAAGGTGATGAAACTTGGTGGGTTTTATAATCCATATTATTACTTAAACGCTTCAATTTGTCTATCTTGAGTCTAACAAACTTTAAGTCGTAGCGGCATCGTCCATTTCCTTTAAAGCTTTGTGAATCCATATCGCAGTAGTCGCCCCATCACCCATCGCTACAGTTGTCTGTTCAGCGTGAACACCAAGATCGCCTGCGACCCATACATTCGTTACGTTGGTCATCTTGGATCTTGGATCAGCCTTTACATGTTTGTTATGCTCAAGCTCCGCTCCGAGCTGCGCTGCTAGTTCGGAATGAACCTTATTTCCGCCAAAAGAGATAAACCCCCGTTCTGCCGAAATCACCGTCCCATCTTCCAGCTTCACACCTTGGATCATTCCATCCCCTTGGCATTCCACCTTCGTGATTGTCTTCTCCACATACGCAATTCCTTTATTCTTTAACTGCCCAATCAAGTCATCATCAACAGCTGTTTTCTCGTGGTTGATATACGTTAAATCATCGGTTCTGTCACGTAGAAGAAGAGCCATGTCTGCACCAGACTTACCAGCTCCCAGTACGACAGTTTTGCGATTTTGGACCTCATAACCGTCGCAATCCGGACATACGTATACCGTACAGCCCAGCGTTGGCACAAGCCCCGGAATATCTGGAAAGCGATCTGTCAGGCCAGTGGCAAGCAAGATCGTCTTCGCGTTGTATTCTTTACCGCTCTCGCCGGTAAGCAAAAATGAGCTGTTCTTCACCTCTACCTTCTTCACCGTGTCATTTGCGAATTGTACTCCTACAGACTCGGCCTGCTGCCTCCCAAGAGAACGAAGCTCTTCTCCCGAAATCCCTTCTGGCCAGCCCAATATATTGTGATAATTCCGGCATAATGTCGACCGCCCACTTCCGTTGTCTATCACTAGAATATCGTGGGCACTATAGCGACCTAATTGAATGGCCGCCTGTAAACCGGCAATCCCTCCGCCGACTATAATACAATCATTCATGCAAAAACCTTCCTTTTTGAGAATCATTCTGTTTTTCAAAACAAGATCATTCTTTACTCCTCCGACTATTCTTTCCATAATTTCATATACATATAAAAACATCTATCGAGGTACCTCATAAAAGACAGACCGCATTTAGCGGTAGTTTCCTACAGCAACAATTGTCCGGCCGCTGCTCCAACAACAACGACAATCCAGGGTGGTGATTTCCAGAACATCAACATAACGAATAAGCCTGCAGCAATGATAAACTCCGATGGAGAGGTAATCGAGGATTTCCAGATGGGATCGTACAGTGCAGCGAATAAAATACCTACCACCGCCGCATTCATTCCAGATATAACTCCCTGCAGTCTAACGTTACTTCTAAACCGATTCCAGAAAGGCATAGCTCCTATGACCAATAGAAATCCTGGAAGAAAAACCGCCAGCACTGCGACAACAGCTCCTGGTACTCCGTTTATAAGTGCTCCTAAATAACCGGCAAACGTAAATAATGGTCCAGGCACAGCCTGAGTTGCCCCATACCCCGCTATAAAATCCTCTTTACTTATCCAACCGTTAAGCATCATCTCTGTTTCCAATAGTGGTAGGACGACATGTCCACCGCCAAATACAAGAGATCCGGTACGGTAGAAGCTGTCAACTATGGCAATCCACTCGTTTCCGCTTATCAGGCGTGCAGTAGGAAGAGCTACTAGCAAAATAACAAACAAAGTTAGACAGAGAATGCCCGTCTTGTGTCCTATCCGAAAAGACTTGAGCAAACCGGATACCGGCTGCTCCTGCCTGAATAGAATTAGTCCAACCATCCCCGTAGCTCCAATGACAGCAACTTGTATCCAAGGGGTCTGCCAGAGCAGTGCAGCAGCCATCGCACTAAATGCCATGCTTGCCTTGAGCCGTCCAACAGCCAACTTGCTGCCCATACCTGCAACGGCATGAGCAACAACCGCAACCGCGACAAGTTTCAATCCATGAAGCCAGCCGAACACACTGGCATCCAGGGTATGTATCATATAGGCAAAGGCAACGAGCAGCAGTACTGATGGTAAGGTGAATCCAACCCAAGCAATAATTGCACCCCAAATGCCTGCCCGCATGGCACCAATGCCGATTCCAACCTGACTGCTGGCCGGACCGGGAAGAAACTGACATAATGCGACGAGATCGGCGAACGATTTATCATCAATCCATTTTTTACGTGTTACATAGACTTCGTGAAAATACCCCAAGTGCGCAATAGGCCCCCCAAATGAGGTCATCCCTAGCTTTAATGAGGTCCACCAGACACTCCATAATTCGCGTCTCTGGCTCGGATTAGAGAAATTCGATTCTAGCTCTTCTGGTTGATTTAAGAACATTTCATCCCTCCTGTACCGTTTCTTGAACCACAATATAATAAATACTAAACATAAGATACAGGTTTGTGTTAACTATATGTAAAAAAAGAGAGCAGTCGCTTCATAGCGGACTGCTCTCTTGCTAACCGTAAATTGTACTTGATCTTCAATAAGCTATTTATTCTGATTTCTCCGTCGCGGCAGAAATATATCCCGGTTTTGCCGCACCGAAACCGAATATAAACAACATGATGACTATTCCTGTCAAGATCATCAACGGAACACTCCAGCCGTGTGTAAAATCATGCATGTAGCCGATCAGCATTGGACCTACGGCTGCAAGCAGGTAACCTAAAGACTGGGCCATACCGGATAAGGCCGCTGCTTCATGCGCCGTCCGGGTCCGAAGCGTGAAGAACATGAGCGACAAGCTAAAGTTCGCACCGCCGGAAATGCCGATCAGAATCACCCACAGCAAGTTCATGGATTGTATGCCCGATAACAGGCCCACATATCCTGCAAACATACATGCTGCAGAGACCAACACAAGAAGACGCTGATTGGGTCTGCGCCCTGCAAGCACAGGGATAATAAAGGAAAACGGTAAGCTAACGAATTGCAGAATAGAAAGCATCCATCCCGCAGCAGTGTAATCCATTCCCTGGCTGTGTAGTATTTCAGGCAGCCAGGAAATATTAACATAGAAGGTGAAAGATTGAAGTCCCATAAATAATGTGATCTGCCAAGCCTTCTTAGACTTCATTACACTTCCGCCTTTGGACACAGAACTAACTTTGCTTATGGAAGCTCGTCCGCGACGTTGCATGATCCATACGATGCTTGCCAGTACAGATAATGCCGACCACACCGCGAGCGATCCCTGCCAGCCCAGTTTCGGCTGTGAAGCCAGAGGTATACTTATTCCTGAGGCAATCGCTGCGAGCATATTCATCGACATGGAATAGGTTCCGGTCATCAGACCGATGCTGCGCGGGAAGTCTCTCTTAATGAGACTTGGAAGCAGAACATTGCCTACCGCAATAGCCATGCCGAGAAGTGCCGTTCCCAGCATCAGAGTCCATGGAGATGATATCGAGCGTACCCAGATGCCGACGGTCAAAACCATCATACTGAGTAGAAGTGCAGATTCAATCCCGAATCTTCTGGCTAATCCGGGTGCAATCGGAGACAGAATCGCAAATGCAAGAAGGGGAAGTGTCGTAAGCATTCCTGCCAATGCATTGGATATACCTGTATCATCACGAATAATTCCAATCAACGGACCTACAGATGTAATACCTGCCCGTAAATTAACCGCAACTAAAATAATTCCAACAAAAAGAAGCCACTTGCGTGTCTCCTGTTGTTGGTCAGGATCTATGGATGTATAACTTGATGCCATGATACAAACTCCTCACTCTAAATAAATATGTAAAAATAAACTTATCACAATTGTAAGCTATACAGCAACCACCTTACCAAGAGGAAAAACCGCATCTTTTCGATGCGGTTCTCCGTTAATGCTGTTATTGCTTGGTTTATCGCAGATTCAGAATACGGTCCGAGTTAACCAAGCATAAGACGGTCATCGGACAACTTATGTCCGCTGATCTGCTCAAACTCACCTAACAGTTGTTCCACTGTCAAGTGCTGTTTGCGCTCCTCGTTCACATCGAGGATGATCCGCCCCTTGTCCATCATAATCAGACGATTTCCAAGACGTATCGCCTGCTCCATATTGTGCGTTACCATAAGCGTTGTCAGCTTGAGTTCGCGAACAATGTCATCAGTTAGCTGGGTTATCAGCTCCGCGCGAGCAGGATCAAGCGCAGCGGTATGCTCATCCAGCAGCAAAATTTGCGGCTGAGTGAAAGTCGCCATGAGCAGGCTTAATGCCTGACGCTCACCGCCGGACAGCATGCCGACCTTTGCTCTCAAACGGTTTTCCAAGCCGATGCCGAGTCGCATCAGCTGCTCACGGAACATTTTTCGCTTGGCTGTAGTCACGCCTATTCTTAATCCACGAGGTTGTCCGCGGCGGTAGGCCATCGCCAGATTCTCTTCAATCGTCATATGTGGTGCTGTACCAGCCATTGGATCCTGAAACACACGCCCAATCCATCGGCTGCGCCTGAATTCCGGCAGGTGACCGATCGAATTCCCATCAATACTGACCTCACCTGCGTCAGGCTTCATCACTCCGGAAATAATATTCATCAGTGTGGATTTGCCTGCACCATTACTACCAATGACGGTTACGAAATCCCCGGGATTTAAATGAAGGTGAATGCCCATGAGAGCAATTTTTTCATCCACGGTACCCGGATTGAACAGCTTGGACACGTTATTCAATTGCAACATCAGAGCGCACCTCCCTCTGTCTTGCCTTGAGCTAGTAGCTGTGCGGAGCGCTTGCGTGCATGAGACCGCTGTTTCATGGATCTGCGAATTGTCGGAACGACCAGAGCAATAATGACAATGACCGCAGTGATTAACTTGAGATCAGAAGCTTCCAGCCATTCAATTTCGTAAGCGGCGGATACCACAATACGATAAATAATGGAGCCCATAATAACCGCTGCTGTTGTACGGAATACAGAACCTGTACCCAAGATTGCTTCTCCGATAATGACGGAAGCCAGACCAATAACAATCATTCCGATCCCTGCACCGATATCCGCAAAGCTTGACTGCTGCGCAACCGCTGCACCGGACAAGGCAACCAGCCCATTAGAAAGACTTAAACCCAACATCGTTGTCGTATCTGTATTCACCCCAAAGCTTCGGATCATCCGCTTGTTGTCACCCGTCGCCCGCAAAGATAAACCGAGATCAGTACGGAAAAATGCATCCAGCAGCAGTTTACCAACAATCACAATAACAGCCATAAGTAAGATCGGGTCAAGTGTCGAAAATATTGTATTTTCTCCACTTAGAGATACATTGGGCTTGCCCAAAATCCTCATGTTAATAGAATAGAGAGCAATCATCATAATAATGCCGGACAATAGTCCATTGATTTTCCCTTTTGTATGCAGTAGGCCGGTACAAGCACCTGCAAGCATCCCTCCGGTGAAAGCGCCTAATGTTGCGAGCCAAGGAGAAACTCCGTTTGTGATCAGGATTGCAGCAATAGCGCCGCCCATCGTAAAGCTGCCATCAACAGTCAAATCAGGGAAATCCAAAATTCTAAATGTTATATACACGCCAAGTGCCATAAGAGCGTATAACAGACCTAATTCGATGGGACCATCCAATTTACTCAGGAATTCAATCATGTCATGCCCTCCTATATGATTAAGCAAGGCGCGGGCAGTCATGTCCGCGCCTTACTGCTACTGAATGATGTTATTATCCGGGTCTTTGACTTCCTGCTTCATGGCGTCTGTTACTTCAATTCCGTAATCAGCTGCTGCCTTGGCATTCAGAATCAAATCCAATTTATCCGGGATCGTAATATTCATATCCGCCGGTTTCTTTCCATTCTTCAGTATTTCTACAGCCATTTGACCTACTTGATACCCATGGTCATAATATTTGAATCCTACTGTGGCGAAAGCCCCCTTCTCGACCGTGTCCCGGTCACTGGAGAAAAACGGAATTTTGTTGGCTTTAGCCGTCTGGATAATCGTGTCTGCGCCGCTTACAACGTTATTATCGAGAGTTATATAAAAAGCATCCACCTTGCCAACAAGCGACTCCGCAGCTTGTTTGACTTCCGAGGTATTCGTTACAGCAGCCTTGACCAACTCGATGCCATGTTCCTTCAAAGCTTCCTCAGCTGTCTTGGACATAACCACAGCGTTCGGTTCTCCTTCATTTATAATGAGACCGACCTTCTTCACGTTAGAAAAATGAGTGCTGATAAATTTCATAAGCTGTTTCGTAGCATCAGGATTCGTATCCGATGCTCCGGAGACGTTGCCGCCCGGCTTTTCCAGATCACTCACCAGCTTGGCGTCAAGCGGATCCGTTACCGCCGCAAATAATACGGGAGTTTCCTTCACTTTATCTGCAATCACCTGAGCCGAAGGTGTAGCAATCGCGATGATCAGGTCATTCTTGGAATCCTTCAGCTTTTGCCCGATTGAAAGGTTATTGGTGGAATCGTTTTGAGCATTGTTATAGTCCAATTTCAAGGTGTCAGGCTCGGAAATTCCTCCGTCTTTAAGCGCTGCCATAATTCCTTCGCGAGTAGCATCGAGCGATGGATGCTCAACATATTGCGAAATCGCAATTTTAAACTGCTTCTTCTCTGTGTCGCCACCGGAGCCGGTTGATGGAGTACCTGCATCCGGCTTGCTTCCGCAACCGGCAGCTGTCAGCAATAGCGCGGACAATGTCAACGATAACCACATTTTTTTCTTCAATGGAAATTAACCCCTCTCTTTATCGAGACATTTGATGATCGACACAAAGCGACACCGCTGAAACGCTTTGATCGATAAAAGTGTTAAAGCAAAAAAATATATTTTTGAACAACGGTTTATTATGCATATTTTATATGCAGGTTGCAGGTTACGTCAATTGTGATTTTTGATTAAATAAGTAAAAACATCCTCAGCTCTGCCGAAGATGTTCTCTCATCATTAAAAATAATAATATCATCGGTTCATAAAAATGATTTACCTTTAAGTGCTGCGAGCCACCCATCTGCCATTAAAGCGTGCCCGGCCGGTGTAGGATGGACTCCATCCGGGGCATAATACGTCATATCATGCTGTGCACTTGCTGACGCGAACAACCCGTCTAGTGGTACATACAGTGTATTAAACTCACGGGCCAATTCACGCACCGCTTGAATCTTTGGATCCAAATCTTCGCGCCAATGCTTCTTCTCTTCGGTGACAGGAAGCAAGAAAGGCTCCATCAGAATGATTTTTGCACCGGTTTTTTCACGGGTTTGGACCAAAAGCTCTCTGTATCCTTCATAGTAAGCTTGTGTTGAAGTGGGTTCTCCACGGTGGTATCTCCAACCCACTTCATTAATACCTACCAAAATCGATACCCACGAAGGGTTCAGATTAATACAATCTTCATCCCAGCGAGACCTTAAATCAACTACACGATTGCCGCTGATCCCGCGATTAAGAAAGCGTATTCTTTTTTCCGGATACTTCAAACCAAGCTTACCTGCAACCATTAATGCATAACCGCTTCCAAGACTTCCGGGATCACTGTAATTCCTGCCGCAATCGGTAATGCTGTCTCCCTGGAACAATAATACCTTTTCTTCATCCTTATGTAGCATCTATGCACACTCCTCAAGAAACGAAAAATTCGACTCGAAACGTTAGCCTATTTAATGTTCACTTGTAACATTGGGAGTCCATAAGCCTATCATATACGCTATTTCCTGCTCTTCCAACCCCCTTGCGACGAAATATTATTACCTTTAAAGTCTGCATAAATACTGCCAAACTTTCTATACATTAAAGTTGACTAAATGACAAGAATTCACTACAATTTTATAAGTATGCTCTTAACCGAAATCCCAAAAAGAACAGGTGATCATTCATGACTGAACAACAACAGTCCTATCAAATTTTATTATATTATAAATTCGTCCATATCTCGGATCCCGAAGCCTTTAAGAGCGAGCATTTGCAGTACTGCAAGGATCTCGAACTCAAAGGCCGTATTCTTGTCTCTTCTGAAGGCATTAACGGTACGGTATCCGGTACGGTTGAACAGACGGAACAGTATATGCGGGACATGATATCCAATCCACTGTTTGCAGATATGGTATTCAAGGTTGACCCTTCCGAGGGACATGCATTCCGCAAAATGTTCGTCCGACACCGGAAAGAACTCGTTACATTCCGAGTGGATGATGAATTAGATCCGAATGAGATTAGCGGTAAACGCCTCTCCCCACAACAATTTTTCGAGCAGCTCCAGCAGGACGATGTCATTGTTCTCGACGGCCGCACAGACTACGAATATGATATCGGTCATTTCAGAAACGCCATCCGTCCGGATGTTGAATCGTTCCGTGAGTTCCCTGAGTGGATTCGTGAAAATATGAGTCAGTATAAAGACAAGACCATTCTTACTTACTGCACCGGCGGTATCCGGTGTGAGAAGCTTACTGGGTTCATGTTGAAAGAAGGTTTCCAAGACGTCGCTCAGCTGGATGGTGGTATCGTAACCTACGGTAAAGATCCTGAAATTCAAGGGCGTCTCTTTGACGGTAAATGTTATGTATTTGACGAGCGTATATCCGTGCCGATCAATCATACGGATGAAGATATTATTGTAGGTAAATGCCATCATTGCGGTGAGCCGGAAGACCGCTACATTAACTGTGCCAATGATGCTTGTCATCTGCAGCACATCTGCTGTGAAAAATGTGAAGAGCTGCACCAAGGCTTCTGCTCTGATACGTGTGAAGAAACCGTTGCTGCAGGATAATATATTTGACACTTAAACACAAACGGCATGCCGCTTATTAAAGCGAGCATGCCGTTTTGTTATAAACGTCCTGTAGACGATTAATTATCATGAAAGACAGCCAGTTCGGATTCAATGGCAGCTTTGATTTTGTCCACGCATTCTTCAGTTGATTTACCGAATACGCGTTTACCATTAACCAGAGCATAAGGTCGAAGCTTGCACAGACCGCAAAGGTTCATGCAATCCGCGCGAAGAACCGCAATTTCAGGATACAGTTCTTCTAAGTGCTCCAGATCCAAGGTGCTCATCAAGTTGCTGTCGCACACTTCCACTACAACGATACCCATCATGATTTTGATCACCTGAATTCTAGTATAGAAATACGTCAGTTTATTATGAGGAATTCAGATGCTTTTGTCAATGTATCTCATGAGACGCTACGAATAAAGGTGATCCCTAAGATAACATCACACCTTAAATACAGCCGGTTTAACACACACTGGTTTGGATTTCTCTGTTGTCTTTCCAGTAAACTGTAGCGTCCCATTCTCAGGGTCAACTGTGAACAATACTAGATTGTTACCATCACGGTTCGCCACAATCATAAACTTACCTTCAGGCATCAAAGAGAAATGACGCGGGTGTCCTCCCTCTGTGGAGATATACTGTATCGGGCTTAGCTCACCGGAGCTTGCATCTACGGAAAAGACCACAATACTGTCATGCCCCCGGTTGGAACCGTAAACGGTACGTCCATCTTCTGAAACGGCAATCTCCGCACAATAGCTTTCGCCAGTAAAATCAGCAGGTAATGTAGAGATCGTTTGAATCGTCTCCAGTCGTCCCTCTTCTGACACATAACGGAATGCCGTAACTGTTGAATTCAATTCATTAATTACATAAGCATATTTACCACTTGGATGAAAAGCAAGATGGCGCGGACCTGATCCCAGCGAAAGCTGAGTCTCCCCATGAAACTCTAGCTTGTTATCAGTTTTATTGATTTGGTATGCGATAATTTTGTCTAGACCCAGGTCTTGAACAAATATGTATTTACCATCGGGACTGAAAAAAGCTGAATGCGCTCTAGGTTGCTGTTCTGCATCAGTACGGTGTCCTTCGTGGTACTGCTCATCCAACAGCCTATCTGCCACACCGTTGTCATCCAAGGACAATAAACTCACCCGACCTCCGTGATAGCTTGATACGATCAGGTACTTATCTTCCAAATCCCTCTGAATATGACACGTTGAACTACTGCTTCCGTGAATGCGGCTTAATTGATTCAATCGCCCTGATGAAGGATCGATATCAAACGTCACCACTTCACCGACTTTTCCTCCGTTCTCTGATACCTCTCCAATCGCATATAAACGGTTTGTCACCGTATCCACATTGAGGAAAGTAGGATTCTTTATTCCTGAACTTTGATCCAGCAGCTGTAATTCACCACTGACTTGATCAAATGAATAAACACAAATACCGTTCTCACCAGTTTCTGCATATGAGCCCGTAAATACCAACGTCCGGCTAACCTTAGCTGTTTCCATTGTTATACCTCTCCTTTCACACTGCCATCTTGAGATGGGCATGTACACTTCTTTACTCATGTTACACTTCCCGGTTCGAAGAAATCAATCCCGCTTTTTCCATATTACCATTCAATTGCGTGGCAGCTGTCACTGTTTCTAGCCAACAAAAAGGCTGCCCGACAGAAATCTGCAGGACAGCCTTTAACAGTAGTTCATTAACCTTCCAACAAGAGAGATTCCGGATCTTCAAGCAGTTCCTTCACGGTTACAAGGAAACGTACCGCTTCTGCCCCATCAACGATACGGTGATCGTAAGAAAGTGCGATGTACATCATCGGACGATTCTCGGAACGTTCCGCATCTATAGCCACAGGACGAAGCTGGATCTTATGCATACCCAGAATACCAACTTGTGGAGTGTTCAAAATTGGAGTTGAGAGGAGCGAGCCGAAAACACCGCCGTTCGTAATCGTAAAGGTTCCACCTTGCAGTTCAGACAGAGATAACGTATTACTGCGTGCCTTGCCTGCGAGATCAACGATCTCCTTCTCGATCTCAGCAAAGCCCAAGCGATCGGCGTCACGAACAACAGGTACAACCAAACCTTCTTTAGCCGAAACTGCAATACCGATATCATAAAATTTCTTAAGAATGATATCCTCGCCATCAATTTCTGCATTTAGCAGCGGATAACGCTTCAACGCTCCTACTACTGCCTTGGTGAAGAAGGACATAAACCCTAAACTTACATCATGCTTTTCCTTGAAAGCGTCTTTCCGGCGCTTACGAACGTCCAGAATGGCGGTCATGTCAACTTCGTTAAATGTAGTCAGCATGGCTGCTGTATGCTGAGCTTCAACTAGACGGTTAGCGATCGTCTGACGGCGACGAGACATACGCTGGCGCTCTGTCGGCTTGGCAGGGTTCTCAGCCGGAGCCGATGAAGCCACTGCTGGTGCTACAGACTTGCTCTCAGTCGCTGCTGTCTTGCTTCCGCCATTAGAGTGGTTTTTCACATCTTCATGGTAGATACGACCGATTGGGTCGCGGCCCTGTACCTGGTCCAGATCAATCCCGCGCTCACGCGCTAGTTTACGTGCGGCAGGTGAAGCCGGCGGTGTTGAACCGTCTCCGCTTTCTGCCGGAGGTGCTGGCGATTTAGGCTGCTCTACTGGAGCAGCTTCACTTTCTGCTTGTGCAGGTGCCGGAGCCTCAGCTGCCTTTGGTGCTGCTGGCTCGTTACCTACTCCTTCTTCTGGGGATATTTGACCGATGACTTCACCGATCGTTACGTTGTCCCCTTCCTGGCGAAGGATTTTTTGCACAACACCACTTGCCTCCGCACTGATTTCAAGATTGACTTTATCCGTTTCTAACTCGAGCAGAACATCACCGATGTTAACGCTATCCCCTTCTTTGACATGCCATTTAAATATCGTTCCTTCGGTGATAGATTCGCCCATAGCTGGTACAGTTATTTCGTTCACAGCCGCTTACCTCCCCAATGAGATATGTTGATTTATAGTTTTGCGATTAAGGGCAAAAGAAATGATTGTTTGTTGTTCGTACACGTGTACATCCTGATACCCGCTCGCCGGGCTTGAACGTTCTGGACGCCCGCTGTAACGAACCTCAGTACCCTTCGGTGCGATTTCGCGAATTCTCGGTTCCATGTAACTCCATGCACCCATGTTCTGTGGCTCTTCCTGAACCCAGAGGATTTCCTTCACATTCGGATACCGCTTCATAATCCGGGTAATTTCCTCTTTCGGGAACGGATACAATTGCTCTACACGAAGCACATGCAGCCAGGAATGATCCTCATCTTTCTTCTTATCGATCGCTTCTTCCAGATCTACAGCTACTTTACCAGAGCACAGTACGAGACGTTCAACCTTTTTCGGCGATTGTCCAAGTCCAGGTTGCTCAATAACTTCTTGGAAGGAGCCTTCACTGAATGAGGTTACCGGTGATCCTACCCGCGGATTCCGAATTAAGCTCTTCGGAGCCATCAGTACAAGCGGACGGGCATCTTCGGTATTCACGATAGAAGCCTGTCTGCGAAGCAGATGGAAATATTGAGCTGAACTTGTCAGATTTGCAACAGTCCAGTTGTCTTCACCGCCAAGCTGCAGGAATCTTTCAAGTCTGGCACTGGAGTGCTCAGGGCCCTGTCCCTCATAACCGTGCGGAAGCATCATCACGAGACTGGATTTCTGTCTCCATTTGGAACGTCCAGATGTGATGAACTGGTCAATGATAACCTGGGCACAGTTCGTGAAGTCACCATACTGGGCCTCCCAGATCACCAATGTTTCAGGCGAGTATACGTTATATCCGTACTCAAAGCCCAATACCGAAGCCTCGGAAAGCGGACTGTTGTGTATAGCAAATGAAGCTTTGGCATGTGACAATTGGTGCAGCGGACAGAACGTTGTTCCATCAACTGAATCATGCAGAACAAGGTTACGGTGTGCAAACGTGGCACGTTCCGCATCTTGTCCCGTAATTCGAATCGGCTGCCCATCAGCAAGGATGGAGGCAAACGCCAACGTTTCGGCATGTCCCCAATCTACTTTCTCACCATCTTGAAGCGCAGTGCTGCGGCGTTCAAGAATACGTTGAAGTTTAGGATAAACTGTAAATCCTTCAGGCCATTGAAGAAGCTCGGCATTTATGGCACGGAGCGTTTCTGCCGATACACTTGTGTTAGCCTTCGGCTTACTGTTATCGCCGGTCGGGTTCATACTCAGAAGCACATGATCCACTGGCTCTTTCGACTTGACGCTGTCATAAGCATCCTTCAAACCATTTTGAACTTTTGCCTTTAATTCACCAGCATCTGTTTGAGTCATGACTTTTCCACCAACAAGCTTTTTCATATACAGGTTGGCAACGGTGTCATGCTGTTTAACTTTTTGGTAAATGAGCGGCTGAGTCGTTTCCGGATCATCTGTCTCGTTATGGCCGTATCTGCGGTAACCGACGAGGTCAATCAGGAAATCCTTCTTGAACTTGTTGCGGTATTCGCTTGCAAGACGAGCAGCAGCGATACATGCCTCCGGATCATCAGCGTTCACGTGAATAATCGGGATTTCATAACCTTTAGCGAGGTCACTGGCGTAAAATGTGGAACGTGAATCCTTGCCTTCTGTTGTAAAGCCGATACGGTTGTTTACGATGATATGAATCGTACCGCCGTTACGGAATCCAGGAAGCTTATTGAAGTTGAGCGTCTCTGCTACAATTCCTTCACCAGGGAATGCAGAATCACCATGAATCAGAATCGTCGCTGCTTTGTTAACGTCCTGCTTCGGGTATCCTGGTCTACTACGGTCTTCTTGGGCTGCACGAGCAAACCCTTCAACGACCGGATTAACAAACTCGAGGTGACTCGGGTTATTCGCAAGTGTAATACGAACTTCATGCGCATCTTCTTCCTTAAGGAAGCGATCTGCTCCAAGGTGGTACTTCACGTCGCCGGTCCAACCGTAATTAATTCCCATGGATCCTTCAGAAGGTACCAGGTGTTTGTTAGGCGAGTTCAGGAACTCCGAGAAAATTTTACTGTAAGATTTGCCCAGAACATGAGCAAGCACATTCAGACGTCCCCGGTGAGCCATACCCATCAAAATAGATCTGACATCCGCATGGGCCATTTCCCGTACGATCTCATCCAGCATAGGGATGAGTGCATCGTTACCTTCAATAGAGAAGCGCTTTGCACCCACAAACGTGCGATGCAAAAATTCTTCGAATTGCTCCGCTTCAAGCAATCTCTTCAGCAGGTGTTTCTTCTCGTTCCCATTCAACGGTGCCGGGTTGGTACCTGATTCGGCCTGGCTGTTCAGCCAATTCCGCTCTTCCTCTTCATGTACATGACTAAACTCATAGGCGATCGTTCCTGTATATATCTGATGCAGCCTTTGGATCGCCTCCCACCCATTCTTCACATCGTCGGGAGCTTCTTCCCAAACGATTTCTGCAGGCAGGGCTGTCAAATCCGCTTGGCTAAGCTGGTACGTTTCAGGTTGAAGAAGACGTGTGTCTACCTTCGTTCCGATACCAATCGGATCAATGTCTGCGGCAAGATGACCGTAAGTTCTGATGTTCCACACCAGCTTACCGGCATTCACGCCCTTTTTCAGTAGATTGCGGTCAAATGTACCGCCGGATACCTGCGTATCCGCTTTCTTTTCTTTGTTTGGCAAAGATGGAGGAGATCCCCAGCTGGCAAACAGTTCACGATATGCCGGCTCCACGGATTGTGGATCTTTTAGAAACTTTTCATACTGGTCTTGAATGTACCCTAAATTTGGACCGTGATATTTCTGCCATGGTCCCTCTGTCATTCTGTCAAGGGTCTTCATCGCTGACTCCCTCCGTCAGATTATTTTGATAGTTCATGGACGGAAATTCTTCTTACAAATTCATTATAATACACTTAACCACCATACCGAAAATAGCCTTTTTATATAATTATCATCTCATAAACAGATCAATTTGCGTCAATTTCGTGACGGTTCTGTTATCAAAGAGCAAACAAACCCTTCCGCTTTACATTAAAAGGATAAATAACCATCAATTAATGTTTATTTACCATTCCATCTGTCTGATAGGAACAGGACCGGTGTCCAATCCAAGAAGTTCCATTAACTGCTTCGCGTTGGCTGCAGCATCCCCACCCGAATTATTGTTAAAGATCAGCCAGCATTCCTTCGTAGAATGTAGCAAAGTGAACAAATTTTGTTTCCATTCTTCCAACTCCTCAGCGCTGTAACGGTACAAATATCGTACCTCACGCCAATTGGCCTCTCCACTTGCATGCCAACCAGAGGCATTACGTCCGTGAAGACGGATCATCGTTGCATACCCCTGCGTCGGTTCAAGCACGATGGGAATAGAGCCGATCCCCGCTTCCGGTTCGTCGGCAATGCTGTGAATCCAACCCTCATCCCGCATGAACTGCAGCGTCTTCTCCCTGTATTCTGATACAAACCAGCTCTGATTGCGGAATTCGAGCGCGACCGGAAAGCCGTCCATCCATTCCCGAGTACGCTTTAGAATTTCGACATGCTTTCGCTCGCAGTCAAACCAAGGCGGATACTGGAACAAAACCGTCTTTAGCTTTTCTTGCTGCATTAACACGTTCACTGATTCTTTAAAGACCTCAAACATCGTTTTCATATCCGAATAAGGATTTTTGCCGCGCGAGTGACCTGTCATACCTTGATAGGCTTTGACAATAAAGCCAAAATCATCCGGGGTCTGTGCACTCCATTTATCCATCCGGTCCGGGGCCGGAATCGCATAGAACGAATTATCCATCTCGATAATAGGAAAGTGCCGTGTATATGCCCTCAACTTCTCTGCCGCCTTGGTGCCCTCTTCGTAAAGATCATCATGATCTCCCCACCCAGACAATCCAATACGGATCCGGTTGCCAATGGATTCCTCTCTCGGCATCATTATCCTCTCCATATCAACTAGGTATTAGAACAACCGTCTTTCGTTATTAACCTTTTTTTTGCGCATTCAAAAGTCAGAGCTTCCAGACGATAGCTCCATTCTCTTCTGCCTTTTTCACAATAATCTCGCACAAACGATGTGTTTCCAGTGCTTCTTCCATAGACGGCTCTTGCCGGACCTCTCCCGTAACACTTTTGAGAAAGCGTGCGATGATGTCATCAAACCCGCGCCGCTTCAATACCGGCTCCCAATCTCCAAATGCTCGGTGTTTCTCTTCTCCTTGGCTGAAATGAATTGTAGTATTAAGATCCCGGATCATGTGCTTCTGACCCGAACTGATGACTTCCAGCCGCTCTTCTGTAATTCCGCTATCCCGGTTCATGAACCCGATAGATGTATAATCATCTCCTTCAAGTTTGATCATCACTTGAACCAACATTCCATCCTGAATCTTTGGAGAAACAGAGACATCACGAACGGTCCCAGGAGATAAATATGAGATCGTATCTACCACATGGATAAAGTCGTCAAATATGAAACGACGCGCGTAATCCGGTTGATGAATACGGTTTTTTTCCATATAAATATAAGTTCGATCTTTCACCTCTTTAAGCGCAGACACCATTGGAGCGAACCTGCGGTTGAATCCGGTCATGAGTACACAATTCTTTTGGTGCGCCAGCTCTGTTAAAGTTTTGGCTTGTTCGTATGTATATGCAATTGGCTTGTCCACATAGACATGGATGCCTGCATTCAGCAATGATTCAATGATTGCTGGATGTGATTCGGTCGATGTATGCACAAAAGCCGCATCAATTCCTGTCTCTATCAGCTGCTCGATCGTTTTGGTAGTCTGAGTGATTCGGTATTTTTCTTTCATTTGTTCCAGAACAGATTCATTTCTTGTTGATAGTACCCAATCCACTCCATGAATTCCCGCCATAATCGGAAGGTACGCTTTTTGAGCAATATCTCCAAGTCCAATGATTCCCACTTTCATGTATAATGCCCCCTTATAAGCTGAATAAGTATCTTTCTTCTATTATAAACAATCATTATAGAAAACAAAAAAACACACCTCAGAAGAAGGCATGTTTTCAAGAACTATTAGCAAGATAACAGCTGCGTATTTATAAATCGTCGTTTTTACCTGGAACCACCATGATGTGATCCCAAATAAACTTTTTCTCCTGCTCACTTAATGATGTCTTCTCAATTAATAAATGAATTCGTTCTTCCAGATGACCTACCAGATTCAAAAACCGGTCTATATCCGGCAAACGTTCTGTCGCCATATGTTATCCCCGCTTTCCGTTGAACTGAGTGAAGAATCTGGATGATTCGTATAATTCACTTTTAGCACTGATACTACCAAGCATACACGAGAATCGTTAAGTAAACATCAAATGTACATCATAATATGTGTTAATTTTTATAACTACACAAAGATACGTGGCTTGTTAGCTTCATATTTATTTCCAACATCGGGTTTTACCACTATAAAGGTCTGAATATAATAGGTACGAGTTTACATGTACAAGCTATTTCGTTCGGATGGGAGAGAACACAATGAGTCTTTTTCTAAGTTATATCTTTCTGGGACTTTCTTTATCCGCCCCAGTTGGTCCGATAAATGCCGCCCAACTGGACAAGGGGCTGAAAAAGGGATTTTGGCACGCTTGGTTATTCGGTCTGGGCGCTGTGATGGCCGACATCCTGTATATGGTTCTTGTATATATGGGTGTTGTTCACTTTCTGAGTACCCCGTTCATGCAAACCTTTCTTTGGCTATTCGGGGCTTTCGTTCTGATCTATACTGGCATCGAAAGTGTCGTTAGCGCCGGTAAAGTAACGATAAGCTCAAACAAAAAGGAGGATTCCCTGTTGTCATCGGTGTCGTCCGGTTTTCTCATGTCTCTATCCAATCCAATGACAATCTTGTTCTGGCTTGGAATATACGGTTCTGTTCTAGTGAAGACAGCTTCAGATTATGGTACGGGTGATCTTCTACTATACAGTGCTGCTGTAATCTTTGGTGTTCTAATCTGGGACTTTCTTATGGCAGCCATGGCTAGTACTTTCCGTAAATATTTGAGTAATCGCGGGATCACATTCATTTCGATTATTTCCGGGCTTTCCTTGATCGGTTTCGGCATTTATTTTGGCTTTAGAGCAATCAAATTGCTATTCTTTTAAGCATTGCTCTAAATGTGACCTGTACTAGCGAATCGGTTTAGCACGAAGCTTTGAACGTTTCCGTTCTTTCTGATCAGGGTTCTCTTTCTCCTCTTTCCGCCACACCGACTGCATAAACAGCACTACAGCAGTTATAATCGCAATAAAGCCAAGACTGATCCAAAATCCAGGACGACTGGTTTCATGAAACAAGGTTCCGCTGACAGCAAGCAGAATCAGAAGCATACCGATATACCTTTTAATTTGACCCCAAACGGTCAATTCCAGATTCCTCCCAGCCGAAATCAGAATAAAAAACCAGTTATAAAGCAGCATTAATCCTGCCGCTGTCGTTAAATACTCATAAATCTTTCCAGGCATAAGCAGGGATAAAACAATCGAAGCAACGAGTCCCGCAGCTGTAAGCCCTAATGCATACATCGGAGTCTGTCGTTTAAACATTTTCCGGGAAAACAGTGTAGGCGCATCATGATCCTCAGACAAGGAGATGAGCACCGTCGTTACTGCATACAGAGAAGCCACCATGGTCGAGAAACCGGCAATAATCAATACCGCATTAAAAACATGAGGCACAAATGGCAGATTGTACGAACTTAACGCGAAGATAAACGGGCTTTTTGTGGTAGGAAACTTGTTCCAGGGAGCCATCGTTACGACTGCAGCAAGCGACAGCACATAGATAATTGCCAAAATCAAAATCATCACCCTGCCTGACTTAGGCGCCTCTTTCGGATCCTTAAGTCTTACTGCCATTACCCCCATAACCTCGATGCCGCCAAAAGCGTAAAAAGCAAAGATAAGTGATGACCATAAACCTAATCCTCCGGTCGGAAAGAACAAGGAACCAGTCACAGGAGCTTTCGGTTGAATTCCACCTTTAAGCCATCCCATCAATGCCACAGCTGCGATCACAAGGAACATCACAATCGCTGCAATTTTAATAACAGCAAGGATATTTTCCAGACGGTCAAAGCCTTTATTCCCGATCCAAATGACGAATAATCCCAAAACAGCATACCCCGTAGCAAACAACCACATGGGTATGTCTGGAAACCAGAATTGTGAAAATATCGAAAGAGCGGTCATTTGGCTGCCCATAATTAACACTTCTGAGCACCAATACATCCATCCTGTCGAAAAGCCGGCCCATCGCCCATGGGCCTTTTTGGCGTATGTACGGAAAGATCCCTTTTGCGGATCCTCTGCCGTCATGCGTGCCAAAACGTCAAACACGATGAACGTACCGAGTGCTGCCAGCACAAAAGAGATCAAAACCGCCGGACCGCCCAGTTTAATTCCAAAAGCTGATCCAAGAAAATAGCCTGTTCCGATCGTTGAGGCTACACCAAGCAGCGACAACTGCCACCATTTTAAATTTTGTTCACTTTTATCTCCTGACTTTTTTGAAGCTGAAGCGCTGATGTTAATCCCCCCCTTTGTTAACAATGTCCAGATTAGAACAAACTGCTCCGTTTCATTATGTGCTGACAGCTATGTGCATAATCCCCCCTTCAATCTTGAAAATTATCCTTAATAACCTGATTTTGGGGCGTATAATTTGCTTGCTGGCCGGGGTATTCCAATATTAGTTTTCATAACATGCTTTGAATGATGGAACACAAAAAAGAGCGGGCAATGACGCCCGCTCTTTCGTATGATTCTACAACAATTTCTTGATATCATCCTTAATAGACTCAGCCTGCGTTCCAAACACAACCTGTACAGCACCTTGACCGAGACGCATAACCCCGGAAGCACCCAGCTTTTTAAGCTCAGCGTCCTTGACAGCCTTGTCGTCTTTAACCACGAGACGCAGACGGGTAATACAAGCATCGATACTCGTAATGTTCTCTGCTCCACCGATGTTTGTAAGAACTTTAGCCGCTTTCGATTCCGCAGATACAGGAGTAGCGTTACCTTTATCCGCATCCATTTCTGTCTCATCCTCATCATCTTCACGCCCTGGAGTCTTCAGGTTTAACTTAACGATGATGATCCGGAAAAGGAAGTAATACAATACCCCGAAGGCCAGACCGACAGGAATGAGCAGCCATGCATTAGTGGACAGCTTCAGATATAAGAGATAGTCGATCAGACCGGCCGAGAAGGCGAACCCTAAATGGACATCCAGCAAGTACATGATTAGACCCGAAAGACCGGTCAATATCGCATGTACAACGTATAGTAAAGGAGCAAGGAACATGAAGGTGAATTCGAGCGGCTCTGTAATACCGGTTAGGAACGAAGCAACAGCTGAACCGATAACGATGGAGCCAACAAGTTTACGTTTGGATGGCTTTGCCGTATGAATGAAAGCAAGTGCTGCTGCTGGCATGGCAAACATCATAATCGGGAAAAATCCACTCATAAACATACCTGCCGATTTGTCTCCTTGCATGAATCGGGTCAAGTCACCTTGAACAACCTGACCAGCAGCATTCGTGAAGTCACCAATTTGGAACCAGGCAATCGAGTTAAGCACATGGTGTAAACCAAGCGGAATTAAGAGACGGTTAGCGGTACCAAATAAAAATGCTCCAATACCGCCTAGGCTTACAATCCAGTTACCGAAGTCAGCAATAGCAAGCTGTATCGGGTACCAGATCATTCCGACCAGAACTGCTAAAACCATCGTACTTGCAGCCGTAACGATCGGTACGAACCGTTTTCCAGCAAAAAAGCCGAGCCAATCAGGCATTTTAATTTTGTGGTACTTACTATATAAATACGCAGACCATATACCGACTAAGATACCGCCAAGCACTCCCATGTTCAGCTTTACATCATCTGCAATAAAAGGCATTTGCAGCGGCACTTTGTCCATTACTCTGACCAGCACCAAATAACCAATTAAAGCGGATAACGCGGCAACCGCATCTCCAGCGAAACCGATTGCAACACCGATTGCGAAGATGATCGGCAAATTTTCCAAAATCGCTAATGCACCCGAAGTCATAAATGGTGTTACATATTGATTAAGGAACTCACCGACTACACCTAGAGGAATATCTTTCTGATAGTCGATCATACCAAGACCTTGCAAAATACCTGCTGCAGGCAGTGTAGCCACAGGCAGCATGAGGGACTTACCAAGCTTTTGTAATTTTGCCAGCATGTCAATCATCCTTTCAATTTCAATAATTTAGCATATGACTGAAAACGTTTACATAATGCATCGAATGAATAACCTTTTTGTTCCTTTACTCCGGTTAAACAATCCTATCTAAGGACGACCCCCTCCTTGTTATGGGAAGTGTATTTAACATTTCAAGGCCGCATGTCTCTAGCTGTCATAACCCCCGGCAGTCCACAAAAAAAGCCAAGAAGAACGATGACTACATAAAGTAGTCACACTATCTTCTTGGCTCATGCCCAAATTCATGGTAACACGCCTTAAAACGTATTCATTTGATGTTGTTATCTTAATTCAGTATCTCAGGATTGTCAACAACAAAAAAAACTAATTAGGAATTAAGGGTGATGCTAAGCACGGAATCTGATCCGGCAGTCACACTTCCTGTATGTCCTTCAACATCAGAAGCCAACTCATCGGCATTCGTGACAATCACCGGCGTTACAATCGGATATCCTGCAGCCTTAATGGTGTCAATGTCAAACTCGATCAAAGTCTGACCGGCTTTAACAGAATCCCCAACACTGACATGACTCGTATATCCTTCACCCTTCAATCCTACCGTATTAATCCCAATATGGAACAGATACTGCAGTCCTGTAGCTTTCTCCTCAAGCATAACGGCATGCTTGGTTTTGATTACATGCGCAACGGTGCCGTCAAAAGGAGCAACCAGACGTCCTTCCGACGGTTCAATTGCGATACCTTTACCCATATGTCCTGCGGCAAATGCTTCATCTGGTACTTGAGACAGAGGTACAGCTTGACCAGTAAGAGGGGCTTTAACCTCGACTTTATTTACGGTTTTCTTTTTCCAACGTTCAAACATTAAAATTCCTCCTTAGCTTGGCTGCTTTGTTGTGTACGTCCTCTAAACAATCGGTATAAGTGCATGGCCAAGAAGCATACCTCAGCTTCCGGAATAGGACTGCCAAGATCTTGTTCCATAACTTCAGCAAGATGTTTGGCCAGCCCGTATTCACTAGTAAATTTACTTTTGATCTGCTCCGCAAACGGGTTATCCACGTTGACAGATTGGTTTAATATTCGGTCAACGGAGAACCGCAAATGCATGAGGAGCCGAACATGGTCCATACTGCCATTTTTAAATTGTATCCCGCGGTCCTGCTCGATGATATTTACAAGGCGTCCCACCATATTGGAAGCTTTAACTAGCTGACCAACGGGAACATGACTTACAGCTGAATACACATGGTACGTAAGAAAGCCTACCTCATCTTCCGGAACCTCTATGTTAAAAGCCCGGCCAATCATTTCTGCGGCCTTCAATGCTATTTCATATTCTTTTGGAAAGCTGATCTTGGTCTCCTCCAGAAACGGATTAATAATATCCATCCCTTTTCGGATACGGTAAATCGTAAACTGAATATGACTAGGCAGCGCAAGATACACTTTGTCATTCAGTTTACCCGGAAATTCTGTAGTGATGCTGTTTAAAATTTCATCAGTAATTTCGAGCACTTTAGGATCGAAATCCTCCAGCAGATGATGATACTGACTCCACTGTTCCCGATCTTCCAGCTTAAACAGCTTCTCGATGCGGGGATCATCCGAAGTGATCGCATCACCCGTCTTGGTCCCGAATCCGATTCCTTTGCCAAGTATTACATACTCGAGTTCTTTTTTGCCGCCTTGAACCATTACGACGTTATTGCCGATAACCCGGATGACCTTAAACGTTTCCGTCCCGCTCATACGCATCCCCCTTTCTTATAAGCTTAAACCGATTTTGGCAGAAGGATTCACTAAAAATAGAAAAGCCAAGAAAAGGCCTTAAGAAAAAGGCTCTCCTTGGCTCATGCCCGCAAACGGTAACACGCCACTTCAATGTGGATGATATAAATCCATCATAATCCATATCAATAACACCGTCAACTTATCGTCGTTAAGCAAGCACTTCCCACTCTTTTTTGTTAAAAGTCACAAAATGCCCTTCTTCATATTGGAAATAAATGTCTTTCGATAATGCTGTTGCCGTAACTTTTGTTTCTATTCATGTTTAACATCCATCAACGATACCTGTATTGCTGCGATTACATCGCTCAACTGTACTGGCTTGCTGAAATAACCACTCGCACCCGCCGCTAAGCATTTATCCTTGTCTTCCTTCATCGCCTTTGCTGTTAATACAATGATGGGCAGAGATTGTAGTACAGGATTCTCACGAATCCTTTTCATCGTTTCATATCCGTCCATTTCAGGCATCATAATGTCCAAAAGCACGACATCAATATTTTGTTCCATGTCAAGTATTTCAAGGCATTCATAACCGTTTTGAGCGGTTAGCACCTTCATATTCCTTTTCTCGAACGCATTCGTAAGCCCATAAACATTACGAATATCGTCATCGACAAGTAATACCGTTACTCCCTCCAGTTGGAGGGTTTCATCCCATTCCTGAACATCATCCTCAAGCAGTGAATTAATGTTCCAACGAGGATTCTTCTCTATTGTTGCTGCAACCTCCGGAACGACAAACAAGCTCTCATTATGATCTCCATCGGTATTCGCAGGAAGATAAAGAGTAAACTTGCTACCTACTCTTTCCTTGCTCTCAACTGAGATATGACCACCCAATAATCTCGCAAGCTGCAAGGATATGGACAAGCCCAGACCTGTACCGCCAAATTTGCGTGCCGTAGCCCCATCTCCCTGACGGAATGCTTCGAAGATCGGTTTCAAATTCTCATCTGATATTCCAATCCCTGTATCTTCGACCGTAAAAGTAATCATCTCTTTCTCTGAACAATAATCATCTTTATTCATGGAATCCACTTTGCCAATAGATAGCTTCACTTTACCCTCATCGGTAAATTTAATAGCGTTCGACAACAGATTACGTATTATCTGATGCAGCCTCATCCCGTCACTGTATATGATGTCAGGAACAGTTGGATCCATTTCGATCTCAAAGCGAAGCTGTTTACTTTCCGCTGACTTGTCAAAATATCCTCGCATGATTTCTGGAAGCTCCGTCAGATTGACCAAATCCACTTCGATCACCATTTTTCCTGCCTCCACCTTCGACAGATCCAAAATATCATTGATCAAATTCAGCAGTTCGCTACCCGATTTATGAATAACAGACGCATAGTTCCGTTCTTCCTCCGTTAAATGCCCCTCTTTGTTCTCTGATAAAATCTGCGACAGAATCAGCATACTGTTGAGCGGCGTACGAAGCTCATGTGACATGTTGGCCAGAAACTGCGATTTATACGTCGAGCTTTGCTCTACCTGCTCTGCGTATTTTTCCAATTCCTTCGCGGCTTGTTCTGCAGCATCTTTTTGCGCTTCCAGTCGTTCATTCAACACTTGTGATTCGGACGCATGCATTTGGAGTTCCTCCGTCTGCGCCTGAAGCTCTTCTGTCTGTGCCTGTAACTCTTCCGACTGGACCTGCAGCTCTTCGTTCAAAGCCTGGGATTCACGGTACAGCTGCTGTATTTCCATTTTGTTCAACATGGAATTCAGTGCAACTCCGAGCACCTGAAGGAGCTGCTCCAGAAGCTGTCTCTTTTCATCATCCATAGGTTTGAACATCGCCAGTTCGATCACGCTCAGCACTCTACCCTCAAACATAACAGGTGCAACTACCAAGCTGGAGGGCTCTGCATCTCCCAGACCGGACTCGATACGCACATAGTTCGGTGGTATATCGTCAAACTGAATGATCCGCTTCTCAATCATGCACTGACCAACAAGTCCCTCTCCCGGGGAAAAACGATCACGCACCTTGTCCCACGGTTCACCGTCCGGATCAGCAAAGGCTGCAGCCTTAACCAGCTCAGTATCATTTCGGTTAATAAAAAGTGCTGCGTAAGGTACGCTCATCACTCCGGCAGCTTTATGAATAAAGAATCGAGATAATGTATCCAGCCGGTCTGCGCTTTGGAGCAGTGTAGACATGACGGTAACCTGATCTTTAACCCAGGCTTGACGGCTAACATTGGTCAATAGCTTATTCGTATTCTCAGCCAGATCGAGTACTTCATCACGGGTGTTCACCTTGATTCTCCGGCTAAGATTGCCACCATCGGCAACTCCGTCCGCTATACTCGAGATCATCTCGGTTACCTGGCGAATAGGCCTAACGATGCTCTTGGATATAACAATCGCTGCAAGAATTGTTGCTAACGCAACTGCTGCCCAGAGTGAATACATGCTGATCAGCAGATTGGTATTGCTATTTTTCATGTCATCGATACGCTGCGAGGTCAACTGTCTTTCTGCGTCACGAAACTCGGTGAACTGGCTGCGGATCATATTCATCGCTTGCTGGCCGGGATCATCAATAAAAAATTGCAGTGCTTCTTCATCCTGCCCTGCCTGCTTAATTCGAACCGCTGGCTGACCAGCAACCTCAATCCATTTATTAATGTTATCCTTAATGTTAGACAGGTTGGTCAATTGAGTCGCATTATCTGCGATTAACTGATGTAACTTGTTATAATTCATCTCCCATGTCGACAAGGCCATTTCGAATGGCTCCAGATACACAGGGTCTCCGGTAATGACAAATCCACGCTGCCCGGTCTCCAGTTCAAGCATGTTTTTTTCGATTTCATGGGTTAGACTGTTAACTTCAATATCATGTTGTTCAATGAAATCAGCTTCCTGCTGGAGAGAAGTCAGGCGACCGGAAACAACCCACAGAAACACACCAAGACACAATAGAACAAGCACATATCCAAAAATAATCTTGGTGCGGATTTTTATTTTCAGGCTGTTAGGCAAACTGCTAACCTCCCTGTTACTTCGAATTCTTTCTTATACAATATAGTAATTGTAATGAAAATGGTTTACAAGGTAAAACATGCTCCCTGTCCCTCTTCGTGACTTTTGTCGTAGGCCATCACACACAATTCCAGGACAAAACTCGTCAAAATTCGTGAGATAAAGAAATGTAGCTTCTGAAGCAGATTACTGGGCATTCCTGCATAGAATAAGACAAACTGTCTGAAATATAACGGAAAGGCGGTTGTCTGATATGGTCTATTCACCTCTGAGCCGTGCTAACAGTCTCAATCATAGAATCGTATGGAATTTATCACAGCACACCCGAACAACCACCATTGGATCACAATCGGATCTGACTTCAGCGATGATTCCTTTAATGAATTTCATGTCAATGACCGACCAGGTATTGAATCGCGGACAACGGGTCTCCCCCCATTGGCATCCGGATTCCAATGAACTCTGTTATGTCATAAACGGGGAGTTCTCTGTAACGGTTATTGAGCCACTGTCTGAAAGCCATCAAGCGTTCGTGCTTGTTCCCGGCTGTGCTGTTTATATACCTGCCGGATGGTATCATGACATGACGTCACTTAGTGATGATGCCCGCCTGATCTCCATTTACAGCACGGACGAGCCCCACATCATCGAAGCGTTAGTTGCATGGAGCATGATCAATAAGGAAGAACATAAAATGAATGACTTACCTGTACAACCCGTGTTCAACCTAGGTATACTTCACGAAAAAGCCCCTGACCAAACTAGCACAAACCGCGAAAGGAATAAAAAAGACTCAAAAAAAGCAGCTGTTCCTTCTCCGCCCCTCCTCACCTTCAAGTCGTGAAGAATAACAAAACCACGATTCACCGCTATGGGCGAATCGTGGTTTTTATGTAAGTCTTCACGAAAAGTTATAAAATCTGATTTAATCGATGTAAAATTGCTGTTCCGGACGAATTCTTTTCTTGAGCAATGCAAGATCTGCTTCCAGCTTAACGACGACTTCTTCAACCGCTGTCGGATCAATAACTGGTCGTTCCGGTTCAGGCCTTACTCCTGCTTTCAGATCACGAATGATGATCTGCTGTTCCTGCCACTTGTCCATTAGATCGGAGATCGTAGCGTAGAAGCGTTCATAGTCCTTTATAACATCGTCCAGGAACGAATCAACCTCTTCTGCATCATAACCCCGTAATTTATTAGAAAAATCTTTTTCATGGATAGACAAAGCGTCCAGTTGAATGCCCAGCTGTCGGAAAAGCTTCTTTTGTTTATCCAATCGGCGTTTCATGTGTTCATCCATTGTCGTATACCTCCAAATATTGGTACATCACCTAATTCTGGTTCTTCTCCTTTCTTTTTTTATATCATACTCAAGGTCGTTATTAAAACCGTTTGACGTTTTTTTGGAGAAAGTTCCAAAATGATTTGAATACCTTATAATCCATAAACGAATTTGAGAGATTCCTATATCTGAGATGAAAAGAGCCGGGCCGATAAATCATCGGTACCGGCTTTTTTCATGAATCCGAATCCTTACGGATATTGGTTGCAAAGAATTCATAAGCACGGTATTCTTCGCCTCTTTTCTTACTTTTGTATTTCTCAGACATTTGTGAAATTTCTTGAAAAAAGTAACGTGCCTCTTCATCTGACATATAGAGGGTATCATTGATCATACTCGCATAGGGTTTATCTGTGCTTTTGACCTGCTTAAAAAAACGCTCTTTATTTTGTTCATACAACTCTGATAATAGCTTATAAGTTTCAGACCTCATCATTTCATTGGCCGATGGTTCATTATTGGTGTCTTTCCGCTTGATTTCAATCGTCCCTGAAAAAGGCAAATAGTATTTGGCCATAATGCCATTGATCTCTTTGGTCGATACGATTTGCACCAGCCCGATTTTCTCCAACTTTTTCACATGATAATGAACTTTAGCAGGCACTTCCCCCAGCTCATCAGCTACTTCCTTTACAGTCGCTGCCCGGTCCAATTTATAAAAAGCATTTAATATTTGCAGCCGATAGGGATCCGAATAAACCTTAATTTCTTCCAGCGTTGTTAGAACTTTCGTTTCCACATCCGAACACCTCAGTTTCACGATTCAACGTATATTATTCCATTATAGGCCGGATAGGAACAAAATACAAAGTTCTACTAAATAGCACGAAAGCTTTTCTTACCAAAAAGGAAAAATACCGGAATGATCACAAGTAGGCCCATTACCAAATAAAGAATCTGTGGTGAACTATGTTTGGCTGCCAATCCGGTCAGGAAACTGCCAAGAGGCATTGCAGCGGTGCACATCACAGCAAGCAGTGATCCAATACGCCCGAGCATCTCCCGTGGCGTTACTTCCATTAAATAAGTAGAAACAGGAGTACTCGCCAATGTAACTGCAAAACCTGTTATGAGGAAACTTACCGAGGCCACCTCCATCTGGAAGTAAGGCAAAACTGCAGGCAGACTCATTAACGCATATCCAGTGCCAAGCAGCAATGTACCCGTCAGAATCAACGAGCTTTTTCTAAATTTACTCCCGTAATTACCCATCCAAATTCCGCCGGCAATCATCCCTAACATAAGAGCGGTCCCCAGCACACTCATTCCTCCGGCTCCACCGCCCAGCGTTTCCCGTACGTATATTGGCTGCAGTACGTTAAGTGGAGTCAGGCAAAAATTAATAAACGTTGCCAGAAAAGTTGTTGTTAGAAGAAGAGAATGTTTGCGTATAAAGGAAAGTGCTTCTTTCATATCTCCCAGTACACTTTTGGGTTGTGGCTGTTGTGACGTTTCTTGATCTAATACACGTTTTTCATCTGCCTCCGGATTTGGGATAAAACCGATAATGACAGCAGACAGGATAAACGTCAGTGCGTCAATGGCGATCGTACCGGCTATACCAATGAAAGCAATAAGAGCTCCCGCAATTGAAATGCCGATAAGTTCAGAGGTTTTGCTGACAGAAGAGGAGAAAGAATTGCCTGCTAACAGTTTTTCTTTCGGAAGGAGTCTGGGAACAAGTGACACTTCGGCAGGCCGCGAGAAGCATTCCAGTGTTGAGTTCATAAATGTAAACAGAAACAAATGCCATACCTGGATTTGGTCTGTTGCGTACATAAGCGCTGTCAGCGTTACAATGACACCTCGACCGGTATACGTGACGATGAGAACCAGCTTTTTAGACCATCGATCTACAAACACACCTGTGAACAAACTGAAGATCAAGCCAGGCAGATAATTAAAAGCAAATAGTGATCCCATTAACAGCTCTGACCCTGTTAATGTATATACCATCCAACTGTAAGCGATGGAATCAATCGAATCCCCGAATCTGGATATGATTTGTGCCAACATATACATCATATAAGGCCTGATCTTGATCAACTGCCGAAATCCTTGTTTTTCAATGACGGCTGCGTTTTGCATGTCACTTCTCCTCTTCGATAAAATATTTATAACGTTAAAATTATTTTTACGTTAATTTTATTTTAACGATTTTCCTTCACATTGCAATAGGCAAAAAAAATAAACCTCCATTTAATTTTGGCGGTTTATTTCGCAAGTTTCACTCAAGTTCCCTAATTAATAATGCTTGATAAACGATCAAGGTTGTCCAATTACGATTCGTGTTGATGTGCGTGCAGATTCACGACAAGCGTCAATCACCCTCATGTTGTAAATGCTATCTTCCGGACTAAACGGAAGGGGAACGCCATCCAGTACTGCCGCAGCCATCGCATCCGCCTGAAGTGCAAAATGATTATGGGCTCCAAGCTTCTCTTCTCGGGTTCCTTTAGCAGTGTGTATTAATATTTGAGCCTGATCCTCCATTCGCTCCCATCCGAATGCAGATGGCAATTCGATTCTTCCTTCCGTCCCGGAAATCTCTAAACAGCATCGCGAGTAAGTCCACATACCGCATTCAAAAGTCAACCCAAGGCCATTATCGAACTCCAGCAGCCCATGTGCCATCATATCGACTCCATCATGATCTTCGGAAAAAGATGCTTGTGCGGTAATTGCCTTTGGCTCCATCCCATATATCATCCGAGCCGCTGAGATCGGGTAACAACCCACATCATAAATCGAACCTCCACCCATCTCTCTGCTGTACCTTACATTATTCTTGTCTGCCGCATTGTTGAACGTAAAGCTGCCATGTATACCGCGGATTTCCCCAATCTCGCCACGATCGATGAGTTCTCGAACACGAGCATGCTTAGGATGATAACGGTACATAAACGCCTCGGCAAAAACAACCTTGTGCTCACGTGCAGCATCAACCATTTGACGCACATCCACTTCATTAAGAGCAGCAGGCTTCTCACATAACACATGCTTACCAGCTTTAATCGCCTTGATCGACCAAGGCTTGTGCAAATGATTAGGCAGCGGTATATAGATTGCATCAATTTCAGGATCATCGAGCAATTCTTCATAGGAACCATAAGCTGTTGGAATATCGAACTGTTCGGCAACTTCTGCAGCTTTTTTCTTATCTCGGCTGGCGATGGCGGCTGCTTCACAGCGTTCTGATTTTAGTATGCCAGGTATCATAGAATTTCTAGCGATTTTTGCTGTACTCATAATACCAAAACGCAGTTTATTACCCATGAAGTGATTCCTCCTTTGGTCTCCTTAATAATTATCTATTACCGCTTTATTAAGTATACCTAAACACCGATCAAGATCACTTTTCACTTGTTTTTTGTAAAGCTTGGCTTTTTCGACCCCATCATCGGTAAAATGATAAAGTACGATTTCCTGAAAATCGACTCTCGGGTCACTGCCCTTTAATTGCTTCGTCCGATAAAAAACACCCTCCTGTACCAGCTCATGAAGCGCCCGGTAAATCTCGCTCTGCGGGGGTGAATAACCGTATTTTTTAAATTCTTGCCGCATTTCTTCCAGCATCTGATACCCGTATCCCCGCTGCTGCTCAACCATCGTAATAAGATATACTTTGATAAATGCCCTTTGAGCGACCATAAAAGCCATCCTGCCGCCTCCTTCCTTGAAATCTTGAATTCGCTTTATATACCATTATAAGCTACCGTTTCCCATTTTGCACAACAGGGGAAAACCTGCTCCTTTTAACAGGTTGGTGTATGTAGATAGGGAATAAGTATAGATTTGAGGTGATCGTATCTAAGTATGATGATCGAAAGGTTTATTATTGTGAATTTTTCATATGTTGAAATTATATAATATTTAGGGATTCATATAGAAAAACCGCCGAAAAGGCGGTTTTGTTGGTTCATTTTGTTAGTTGCTCAATTAGTTGGTTGATTCAGGAAACCGGTATATTGTCAGTTGTCCTCATCTCTTGAGATTACATTTTCACCGATGTGTTTAATTCTCGTTTGGCTACCGCCTGTTTCCGACCTCTTCCGCCTGGTACTCCTGCCAGCCATTTACCAAATGGCATCAGTGCGAACAACCGCGCGCCCATATAAGCCAGTGCTACGCTAATAATCCACGAGGAGATGATCCGGATTAATGATGGCGTTGAAACCATAAGACTCTCATCTAGCAAATAACTAATGCGCAGTGTCAGTAAATGCATAAGGTAAGCGCCGAAAGAGTAGAGACCCAGACTGGATAATACAGCATTAACAGATCTTCCGGCTCTCCGGCATATCCATCCTGCGAGATCATACATCGCCAGAATAGAGCTGATAAGGAACAACGCCATCCATGGTCTTAGGAGTGACAGCGAGTAGAACGTAATCCGCGCTCCATCCGCCAGACGGATCTCATTTATTCCTTGCATCAGAAGAAAACCGAACATGAATACAAAGACGGTCCAATACACAGGTCTTGTCCGATGAATCCATTTAGACCACATCTCCGGATTCATTCCCGCAGCAGCTCCCAAAATAAAATAGAACGAGAAATTCAGTGCGTTTCGGTCGGCATAGGCTGTAAATAATTCACTCCATACAGGAATATGAAGTCCGCCCATAAAGCGACCAATATCAGAGATGTAAGCTGTCATAACAATAAACAGTACACCCGTTGCAACTAAAAGCATCACATTGACACGGTGTGTTAACCGGTTGGATATACCGCGTATTATTGAACGGTACACCGGGTAGAGAAGATAAAATTGAAACAGCATGATAATATACCACAGGTGTGAACTTGCCTTTCCTGTAATGAGCATACTTCCCAGTTCAGTCCATCCCTCTATAGAATCTAGATGGAGTCTCCCATTAATCGCAACATGAATGATGGTCCAGATGGCAAACGGTATATAAATATCACTAATACGTCTTTTGACGAAGTTACCATATTGAAGTTGTCCCGAATCATTATAGAAAAGAACCATTCCTGTAATAAAAATAAATGCAGGAACGGCAAATTTGGAAGCCATAAGCAGTACAGCCATCAAAATGCCGTCAGACTCTATCATCCCTTCAGCCACCGAATAATGGGCAATCGAGTGCTGCATAACGACAGCCAGGAACGCCATTCCTCGAAGACGTTCAATTTCTAGTATTCTCTCTTTCCGCATTCCTTCTCTCTCTCCGATCCTATTAAACTGTCATCCCATTATAAATGAAAGAGATGCAGTAACGACATACGTCATTTATTCCAGAGCTGCCAATTTTGCCGCTTACAGTAAAAAGTCCGGTTCCTGGCAGGAACCGGACCAAAACCGTTATTGTTCTATAAGCCCATTGTACAAAATTACAAAATCGATCCTGCAATCATCGGATAATACTCAACTAGCCGTAAATACCTTATCCTTTTCCAATCATTAGATCAACATATTCAAGTTTCGTTGTATAACCTGGACGTTAAGTTATACACAGGACTTACCTCCCATGTTTCATATGGAACAAAACACTCCGCTTTCATTGCGTCAAGCGTACGAGATTTTTGTTGCGGACGGGTTATGTACTGGTCTATATTAGATTCGTTTAATTCAATATACCTAGCTTCTTTAATTTCTTCTGGTTGAATTTTTATCTCTCCACTAACGTACTCTGCTTTAAAAACAACCGATAGTACCTGCTTCGTAGTATTATAATACACACCTGTTATACCAATTGGACGAATTACAATTCCAGTCTCCTCTAGAAACTCCCTACAAACTGCTATATCTAAAGCTTCTCCTACTTCAACATTTCCCCCTGGCATTTCCCACGTATCGGAACGCCAGTGAGTCTTAAGCAATAGAACATTACCTTTTTCATTCATCACTAAAGCAGAAACGGAAACAGTGTGTTTTGGATGTTCATTTTCCATTCAAAATCCTCCATACAAGCAGAATTTATTATCATCGTCATACTACATCTTCGCTCGCGTCCGGTTTGTAGGTATCGCCTGAAGGGGGTCATCGGGCCAGTAATGCTTCGGATAACGCCCTTTCAGATCTTTTTTCACTTCAAAATAACCGCTGCTCCAGAAGCTGGACAAGTCTGAGGTCACCTGAACTGGCCTTTGGGCCGGAGACAGCAGGTGGATGGTTAACGGAACTCTTCCGCCCGCAATACGCGGCGTTTCCGGCAAACCAAACATTTCTTGAAGCCGAACAGCTAAGAAGGGGTTCAATGGATCCTGATAGTCTACAGGTATGGAGGAGCCGCTAGGCACTTTGATATGTGTCGGTGCCTCCTTGTGAAGCTGCTGACGCTGCTCCCAGGTCAAAAGATTCTCGAGAAGCACTACTGTCTGCATCCGCTGCAACGTATGACGGCTACGGGCACCTTCTAAGTATGGTTCCAGCCATTCCTCAAGGGTGTTCATCAGCCCCTCTTCCGAAACGTCCGGCCAATCGGAGTGATGACGTTTCATAAATGACATACGTTGTCTCATCTGGACCGCCTGTTTGTTCCATGAAAGAAGTGACAGACCTTCTTTGCGGATGCCTTCTAGTACTGCTGTTGAAATCTCTTCATCCGTAGGCTGAGCGTAAACCTGCTCTTTAACCATAATGGCTCCGAGCGTTCTCTTTATCCGTGCACGAACAGCACCTGCCGATGAGTCCCATATTACTTCTTTCATATCAACCATGTCATCACCATGATAACGGCCGATGACATCATAATCTAACCATGCAGCCAATTGAATACTGCCCTCCGCCCCTTTGTCATCCACCGTAGCTGCAACAATATATTCCGCCCTGCTTAAATGCTGTACCGATTTCAATACGGCGCCCCGTCCGCTGCGAAGCAAAAAGCTGCCATCTCCGCGATTTTTAGCAATCCGGTCGGGGTAGGCAAAGGAAAGCAGCAGTCCGCACAAAGTAACGTCCAGCTTGCTCTCTCTATTAAGATGAAGCTGTTGAGACAAATGACGGATCTCCTGGATCAAACGCTTCACGGTACCTTCTTTGACGTCCATTCCACCATGTGCAGTTATCTGACCCTGTTCCATTAACAACAACCGTTCGACTCTCGTCCTCACATCACAGTCAACGGCAGCTTCGCTGCTGCTGATGAGGTCCCTCTCTTGTAGAAGTACCGCAAGCCTGCAGGCCAATGCACCATGCCCAAGCTCTTTGCCTATCAGGAGCATATGAGACAGTCTAGGGTGCAATCCTAGCTCAGCCATCTTGCGGCCATGGGATGTGACTGATCCACCAGCATCCAATGCTCCCAGCTGCTGCAACAATTCCCGTCCCTGCTGAAAAACGGCAGACGGTGGTGTATCCAACCACGACAGTTCCTCCGGCTCTCTTACTCCCCACGCAGCCAGTTCAAGGGCCAAGGGTGCCAGATCGGATTGTCGGATATCCGGAGTGTTCGTTTCGGACAGATGCATGTGCTCCACCTCAGTCCATACCCGGTAGCATCTCCCAGGAGCAAGTCTGCCCGCCCGCCCACGGCGTTGATCGGCTGACGCCTTCGACACCCGGCGGGTAATCAGCTGTGGCAGGCCTGTTCTTGGCGAGAATACTTCCGTTCGCATAAACCCGCTGTCCACAACGATACGGATGCCTTCCAATGTCAGACTACTCTCTGCTATGGAAGTTGACAGCACAATCCTCCGACCCCCTCCACTGTCCAGCCGTATCGCTTCGTCCTGCTTGACTGAAGACAACTGGCCATATAGCTCACGTATGATGATATTTCGAGGCAATCCGGCACTTTCGAGTTCTTGAGCTGTACGACGGATTTCCCGCATCCCCGGTAAAAAGACCAGTACATCTCCTTCGCCTTCGGAAAGCGCACGACAAATAACAGCAGCAACCCCCTGTTCTAACGGTTGTGATGAAGGTACGGGCGCATATATGGTCTCGACTGGATAGGTTCTTCCGGCACAACGGATCACCGGTGCATCACCAAGAAGAGCTGCGACCGGTTCAGCTTCCAATGTAGCCGACATAACAAGCAGCTTTAAATCATTGCGAAGTACTGATTGAGTCTCTTGAGCTAATGCCAGCCCTGTGTCTGCGTGAATACTTCTTTCGTGAAACTCATCAAAAATAATCATACCGATACCAGACAGCTCCGGGTCACTTTGCAGCATCCGGGTAAGGATGCCTTCGGTAACGACCTCAATCTTCGTCTCCGCGCTTACCCGGCTGTCCATGCGTACACGATACCCGACGGTTTTTCCGACCGGTTCACCGAGGGATGACGCCATATATGAAGCGGCTGAGCGGGCTGCGAGCCTTCGGGGTTCCAGCATAATGATCTTTTTCCCCTCCAGCCATGGTTCATCCAGGAACGCAAGCGGTGTTTGGGTCGTTTTCCCCGCTCCCGGCTCGGCGATCAGAACAGCTGAATCCTGTTCTCGAAACGTCTTTTTTAGCATCGGTAATACTTGTTGAATAGGAAGCTCATTTATGTTCATACATCTATTCCTGTCATTTGGATTTCATTCTTTTTATTATAAGGTACAACGATGGGCCGTCAATCTAGGAGGTAGTGGAAAGGCGTCACATTCATGCGTGCAGTTATGAATCAAAAAGCGCCTCAAGCTTACCGTTTAATCAGGTACGCGCGGGCGCTTGTTTGTTTTTTGATCGTTACTAGTGATCAGTGCCGGTAACTTTATTATGTCAGACGATCCTTTATCTGTGATTCATACTGCTGAAAAGCTCCACTTGTCCCCAATCCTCGCTTCTCCATCAGCATTTGCAGTCGCAGGCTCTTCTCATTGAACAGCTTTTTGTGCTGCTCCTTTTCCCCTTCACTGCTGCATGCGTTCATGAGGTCAAATAGTCTGACACATTCCTTGCGCAAACTGACCTCCTCCGGCACGAATCCGGCATTTTTCAACATACGGTAGGACATCCGGAGATCCTCTGGAATATGCGACAGATCATCCACGGGCAGCGGCTTGCCTGCATATGCCGAATTATCGAATTCACCGTTTCGGACGGCTTCCTCAATCTTTTGTTCAGCCAACCGGGCAAACATACTCATGGTTGAAGCCTCCTCAATCATTTTTATTTCTATCATAAATGATTACGGTATCAAAAGGAAATAAGCTGTTATTCCAGAGAGGACAAGGGAAGCTCAACGTTGAAAACCGCTCCCTTCCCTTCTTCGCTTTGAACAGATACGAAGCCACCACACAGCTCCACCACCCGCTTGACAATAGCCAGCCCCAAACCATTACCTTCCTGGCTATGGGAACCTTCTGCCTGGTAAAATTGTTCAAATATACGCTTCAGCGCAGTCTCCGAAATTCCACTGCCTTCATCTCTAATCTGTATGCGGATGACATCGCCCATGTGGCTTAACATCACCGTAATTATGCCGCCGGTGTAAGAAAATTTGATGGCGTTGCCAATCAGATTGATCCAGATTTGCTGGATCAATTCCTCGTCTCCCCAATAATCGATTTTCTGCAGATGTAGATCAAATTCCAGCTCTTTTTCTTGCCACTCCCTCTCCAGCAGTAAAATGGTTTTTCTGATCTGCTCATCTAAGGAGAACGATGTTCGCTGGGTGATCATGGACTGATTCTCCACACGTGACAGCTTTAAAATGTTGGAAGACAGCTTGCTGAGCCGTTCCGTTTCCTCGATGATCACATCCGTATACTCTTGGAACTTCTCCTTTGGTAAGGATTCGGTTTTCAGCAGCTGGGCAAATCCATGAATGGATGAGATCGGCGTCTTGAATTCATGGGAGACACTGTTTACGAAATCCTTGCGAAGGTACTCAATATGCTTCAGCTCCTGCACCATCTGATTGAAGTACTGGGCGAGCATAGCCACCTCATCCTTACCGGAATAAGGGACCTGTACAGTGAACTTCCCTTTGGCCACCTCACGGGTGGCTGCCGTAAGCTTCTTCAGGGGCTGGGTGATCTTCCGGACGGAAATCAGTATCATGATAGAACCAATAGCTACACACACAAGTAAGGTTATCACCACCAGCTTTTCGATGGTGTTGAAATGCGCAGCGACATATGGGATCAGCAGCACATAATACTTCTCAATCTTGAATAAGGTTGCATGAATCTTCCGATCTTCCCGCTCGACCATCACATAAACGCTGTCCCCGTTTTCCAACATTTTTTGTTTCGACTCATCTATTTCTACTGGAATGTCCTGAACCTTTACGTAGTGATCCATCTGATAAAATGAGCTGCTGCTCAACCGGATAATCTCTTCCGCGCTTAAGTCAGTTTGGTCAGCCAGTTGCTTAATTAACCGGGACTCTGTCATCAGTTGAGTCTCCAGATCATTCACAACTCTGTCGAAATAATAATTGACGAAGTTAATAATGGCCAGCTGACAGGCTCCAAGCATAATTCCTACAAAAATAAGCATCAATTTCAAGCGGATAGAGGTGAATCCGAGCTTTTTCATGTCATCTTCTCCGCTTTATATCCCAATCCTCGCACGGTTATGATACGAAATGGACTCATCGGCTCCAGCTTTTCCCGTAATCGCTTAACATGGACATCCACCGTCCGCTCATCGGCTTCCGAATTTAAGCCCCAGATTTCGTCCATCAGCTGCTGCCGGGTGAAAATTTTGCCTGGGTAGCTCAACAATTTGAACAGCAAGTAGAACTCCTTCTTAGGCAGTTCAATGCTGGCTTCATTCACCGTTACCGTGAGCGTATTGTAGTCGAGAATGCTATTGCCGATCACAATCCGGTGTTCATTAGCGATTTTCGCCCGTCTTAGCAGCGCTGCAACACGGAGCAGCATTTCATTCAAATCCAGTGGTTTCACCATATAGTCGTCCGTCCCGGCCATAAAACCGCGTTTCTTGTCTTCGAAATCCTCCCTAGCGGTCACCATCAGAATGGGAAAATAGTAATTCGCATTCCTTAGCATCTGGGTTAATTCATAACCGTCTGTCTCCGGCATCATGATGTCGCTTATCATCAGGTCCACTTGGCTGCTTTCCAAAAGGCGTAGCGCCTCTTTACTGTTGGCAGCCTGTAGGGCCTGGTAGTTATGCTGTTCCAGAGAAGCAGCGATAAGTTTTCTAAGATTCTTGTCGTCCTCTACCACAAGTACTTGAATCATACATTTCTCCATTCTGCAGCTTCCGGCTGTTGCCATCTTCTACCCGCTTTTACACGTTACGCTGAACATCAATCAGAATGTCTCTCGATTCGCGATGAATAGATCCGCAAGCCAACTCCCCTGGTCTTCACCGTATTATCACATACCATAATGTGCTTATGGAAGACCACAAAACACAAGGAGTCAACACCGTCCGATGGCTGTGACAGTCATTTAAGCTATAAGATGAAAGAAGTTCCAATCAGCCAACAAAAAGACGAAAAGGATAAGAAGTACTGCTGCTGCTGTTTGAAATATTTTCTGGCCTTTGGATTGCGGATGTTGTCTACCTTTTAGAATGGACATTACAAGCAGCAGTACTGCAAGTGCTGCCAATATCCAGTTCATTTTTATTTCAACATTCATTTGATTAGCAGTCACATTTTGATTGCTGATGACGTTCAAGAGCAAGAACATGACGTTTAATACCAAGGCGGTTCCACATACCATAGCGGCTGCGAATAACCGCTTCGCTGTACTTAAAGACGATATTCCTTTTCTCTTCCGTAGGAACCAACGAATGAGCATTACAAGCGGGGCAATCAGAAAGAATACAATAGTGATTGAGGCAATGACAAGATAGGTAATTAATGCCGGGACAGAACGGCTTGGCTCGAGCGGAAGTACATCCGTCGCTTTCCCTTTGCTCAACCGTACCACTTTTCCATCTGACATTTCAGCATACAAGTAAGGCGCAAGTTTATGAATAGAAGGATCATCTGTTTTATCTAGCATGAATACATATGGACTGGTTTGTTTATACTCACCCGACATCCCCATCACGGTTAAGATGAGATCATGCTCGCCCTTTGCTTCTAGCTTAATTAACCCCAAGTAAGTCATAATTTCCTGAATCGTACTAAAAGTATTACCTGAAAGCACATAATGTCCGGCCACTTCACTTGACAGTGGCAAGTTACTACTAGGCGTCAGCATTTCCTTTGCTTTGTCCTGAAGCAGAAGGTCAATCACGCCAGAGATAATACCTTGTTCGATTTCAGCGTTGGTTAATACGACAATGCCAAGCTTTTCTTCAGGAACAACAACGAAATTGCTTGAAAAGCCTATCGTATTTCCACTGTGTCCAACGGCGTGAGGTTGTGCCTTGTATTCCCAAAACCCATGTGCATTGGAGAGAATCCCCTGATGTGGTGTATAGCTTTGGGTCAGCATGGTTTGCAGCGTCTGCGGCTTCGCGAACAAGGGGCTGTCCGTAGACGTGAGGGCTATAGCGAACTTTCCCAGATCTTCCGCCGTTCCCTTCATGGCTCCCGCAGGATATAAAGGGACATAATAACGTGCCCTAGGTTCAAAATCCCCCTTCCCTTTCGTTGCAATCGCATAGCCTACTGCTGCTGAATCCAGTAAATCAAGATGATCGGCCAACTTTGGATGGCCGGAGCTATGATTCATCCCCAAAGGACGTAAAATCCGGTTCATCTCATAATCGGAAAAACGTTCTCCACTTATCTTCTCCACCACCAATCCGGCAAGTGCTGTAGCGAAATTGGAGTAGGCAATGACTTTCCCAGGTTCAAATATTTGCTCTGGTTGGGGAGATAACAGCGTTTCCTCCAATGATTCCACCCCCTCCGGTGACTTTATAAATGCGGGGAGCGGATGCTGCTCAAAACCTGCGGTATGACTCATAATATCCAGCATTGTAATCGGTTTGTCGTAACGTAGCTTCTCAGCAAATTCTTCGGGAAAATACGACCTGATGTCTTGATCCAGCTTTATTTTCCCTGCTTCAGCCAATTGGATAACTGAGGTCCAAACAAATAGCTTGTTGATTGAACCGTAGTCAAAGACCGTGCTTGCGGGATCTACTGGGATTTGTTTCTCGATATTGGCGTAACCGTATCCTTTGGAAAAAATCATCTCATTGTCCTTCGTAACTACAATTGCAGCACCAGGACTTGATGTTCCGATATACGAATTCACAAGCTTATCGATTTCTTGTTCAAGCTGGGAATAGGGGATACCTGATGGTGTTCGTTCTATGTTTGTGCTTGCATTTTCTGCGTAAGCGGGGATAGAAAAAGCGGTAAAGATCAGCACACTCATCAAAAGTACGATAAATTCGGCAATACCATTGTTGGTTTTTTTCTTATTCATAAAATTAAACCCTCCACACTTTTTAGTATGGATGCAGTATAGCGACGGAAAATGAACTCAATGTGAATTTTTCAAACTTCCTCTATTTATCACATCATACGAAGACAAAAAAAGAAACCGCTGTAGCAGCAGTTTCCTTTTTTAAAAGTGAAGTTTACAACCTCCCGTTGAACGGTCGGTTTACCCTCTTCAGCGTAGAAGTGATTCCGCACCATCGATAAAGATTTGAGAGCCTGTAATATGCCGGGATTCATCTGAGGCAAGAAACGCTACCAGATCAGCAACCTCCTCCGGTTTGCCCGGTCCTTCTGCAAGGGGCTGCCCGCCTTTCGGATACTCAATCGGAATGACGATTTTATCGAGATTCCCTTGTTTTTTTGTGCTTTGATCAATATTGGTCGAAATAGCACCGGGACAAATGACGTTCACGCGAATCTTAAACTGAGCAAGCTCCAATGCTGCCATTTTAGCAAATGCGACTTGACCGGCCTTCGTCGTGCTGTAGGCTATCATACCAAAGCCTGTAAACACGCGTGTGCCATTGACGGAGCTAGTAATAATAATGCTGCCCTGACCTCTTTTTTTCAAGTGAGGAAGTGCATATTTGACGGTCAGGAAGGTACCGTTCAGATTGATGTTCAGCGTCTTCTCCCAGTCCTCCAGCTTCATCTCTTCGATAGGTGCCAGAACACCGTTTATTCCCGCATTTGCGAACACGATGTCGATGCCTCCGAATATTTCTACGGATTCGAGGACAGCTTTTTCTACACGGTCCGGTTTCGACGTATCCACATCGAAAGAACGTGCACAGCCCTCACGGATCGCATTCAACTCCTGTTCCACTTCATTCGTACGATCATCCAACAAATCAAACAATGCGACGTTTGCGCCTTCCTTTGCGAGTTTTACAGCTGCCGCTTTGCCAATACCGGAGCCTGCCCCCGTAATGATTGCCGTTTTCCCTTGAAATCGAACATTTCCATAACTCATCATACCCATCTCCTTTTCCGTAACAATGTGAACTCATCTGTCACAAGATTACCCAAAAGGTGGATGTTTATAATCAATCGGATAAATTTTTTGGATAATACAGCAGCCTTATATATCTTTGCGAAGAAATATCGCTACAGAAAGGAGGTATGAAAGAATAACAAATAGACCGGCCAAACCCAAGACCAAGGTTAATCCAGCACCGCTATTTAAGAATAACTCGCTTGGGGTGGCTCCTCCTTCATCTACACTAAACATCGAACTGATCCCAATCGAGCCTCCAAGTACAATCATCCATATAAAATTAAGATACTGTCCCCCTTTGGGACCAAGCCAATAATAAAGAGGATAGTATAGTGCCATAAACATAACGAGCAAGAGGAGCGTTGGAACGATGGCTTGAACTGTAATTTCACCAGCATTGGTGCCACGTATGAAAGAACCTCCTAAATAGAAAAGAACCGCTAGAATAACGCCACCAGTCATATAAACTCCGGAAGACACATACTTGCCGAGGATCATTCCCTTACGAGAAACCGGAAGGCTCGTCAAATACTTATGGAATGGTCTGAGATCGACATTGGACACGATAATGAGCATCATCGCAGGTATAATGGTTACAAGGAAGCTGCTGCTTCCAGACACAGTAAGGAAACATAAATACAGTAAGACGACCCACAAGTATTTGCGTATCACAATCCAGTCCTTAATTATGAATAGCTTCAGACTTCTCAAAGCGCTTCTCTCCTTTCGATGTAAAATACATAATATCTTCAAGCGTTGGCCGCTCGTACAGTACACGATCCCCAAATAAATCTACGGCTCTATTCCGGTCCGGAGAAAGTCCCTCAAACCCGTGAGCCACTTCTCGGAGACCAACAAATTCATTCCGAATATCAGCATCTAAAAGATCCGTACTTCCTTTGATGACAACGTAGTGATCAATGACCTCATCCTTAATATCGCTGAATACCACATGTCCGCCGTTAATAAATGTCACATAATCAGCAATCCGATCAAGATCAACCGTGTTATGGGTTGAGAAAAGAATGCTTCGGCTCTCATCCAAAATGTACTCACTGAACAAGTCAAGAAGCTCTCTTCTGAACACAGGATCCAGTCCCGCTGTTGGCTCATCCAATATCAATATTTGCGGATCCCTTGCCATAGCCAGAGCAATAGAAAATTTCATCTTCATTCCCTTCGAGCAGTCCTTTATTTTCTTATTACCTGGAAGTTGAAACATTTTCATCATCTGACGTAAAGACTCATCGTTCCATCTTTTATAGAACGGCGCCGTCATCTTAATGATCTGATTTAATGTCAAATAGTCATAAAAAATGTTCTCATCCGAAACGTACCCGATCTTTTCTTTAAAAGCACCTGTGTCAGACGTATAACGTTTGCCATTCATTTTAATTTCACCTTGATCTGGAACGACCATTCCCATAATCATTTTGATGATTGTGCTCTTCCCTGCTCCGTTCGGTCCAATCAACCCTGTAATATAGCCTTTCGGCACGATCATGGAGACATCATCCAATTGAAAAGAATCGTAATTTTTGCTAATCCCTTGAAGCTCTATTGCCGGATTCACATCTATGATCTTCTCTTCTAACATATTTACGAATCCTCCCGGTCTAATAATTTAATCATTTCTACCAGCTCATTCACATCCAAAGGTATGCTACGGCACTCTTCCAACAGTTCTCTCGCTTTATCCTCCACCCAGCGCAACCGCTGCTCCCGTATCATTTCCTTATCAGAACCCGATACAAAGGAGCCTCTGCCGACCATCGAATCAATCAATCCCTGCTGCTCAAGTTCGTTGTACGCTCTCTTTGTCGTGATCACGCTAATTCCTAAATCTTTGGCCAACTGTCGTATGGATGGAAGTGAGTCCCCCGGCTTTAAGATCCCCTGCATAATGCTCTGCCGAATCTGCTTCTCAATCTGAGCGTAAATAGGCTCCCCACTTGAATGCGACAGCATAATATTCATTTGATTGGTTTTCACCGCCTTATGTTAGATGTTACGACTCAAATTCATCACAGAATTGTATATACATATTCTCCAATGTATATATACAATATATACATTCGCTGTGGATGTGTCAATGCAAAAAAGGGATGTCCCAAAAGGTCTGTTGGCCTGGGCATCCCTTTATTAGTTTTTAGACGCTACGCGTACGAATCATTCCTACAATCGCTCTTGTCCGAAGAAACTACATTGCGAGCAAAAAAAGTTCTGTCAGCGGATAAAGAACGGATGAGTCTGCTTATGAAGAGTAATGTGGAGCACAAAACCAAATCAGGCCACCAAAGATTCATCCTTGGACGGCCTGATTTTGCTTTTTATGAGAGATGTCTTTACCACACGATTTCGAGAAATGAAGCATCATCCTCGAGTCCACCCGTGTGGAGTGCATTCATTAACACCTGCACTTGATCATCCGGCACCCAATCACATATCGGATCCAGATCGTTTAATCCATCACTATACATTAATAATCGATATCCTGTAAGGTCATCTAATCTGCATTCATACACATGCGGTTTGCCACCGATCGGTCCACTGCGCGTAGACCAGCGCTCTGCTGTTCGGAAGTTGTCTCCGAATCGAGATGACATCTCCATATGCTGGTTAAACAACCGCAACCGAGAATCCCCTTGCCAAGCGAGCCACAGCTTCCCTTTTCGCTGAAAACGGCCAGGTTGCTCAATTCGTCCGCATATATACATCGCTTCACTGCCGAGACGCTGTTTCTCTTGCAGCACCTCCTTCAGCAGCTGGGGTGTGTTGTCTTTCACCTCGAAACGGTCAGACTCTTGAGAGGAGGCTGTTGCAAGTGCTTGCAGTTCACGTTCAAGGTGATGCTGTGAAAGTTCACTGCAGTTTCGGAGCCACGCTAACAGACCACGGCCCAGAAACCGGGATGCAAAATCCCCCCTGTAGCTCAATCCAACACCGTCGCACAGAACAAAGCTGCACACCCCGCCATCTATAGCAAATGCCATATAATCCTGGCCTTTCTCTGAGAGCATGACGGTTTCTGCCGCCCGGCCGTAAGCATACCTGCAGGTAAAATCCTGCTTAATGCTTGACAAAGGCTGTTCTCCCGACTGCTTGCACTCATAGAAATACGAATCTTGTGATTTTAAACGGCCACCTGTTCTCTGCTCTTGACTCGCACTGGAACATTTCATAGGCTCTACCTGACCGGGGTCGCTGCTGACATCTGAAAACCGATGGAGACCAATTCAGCACACGTCCCCGGAAGCATCATTAGTGCACCTGGACTTAACTGATAATCAGCTTCCACCAGCATTTCTCGATAACTTTCAGGCAGCACCGATGTCATCATTTTTAATTTGCGGGCGTGCTCATCCTCAAGCGTTGAGTCCGGCAGTATTCCCTTCCAGCGTCTTGGTTCACTCACCGGCTGACTCATCAGGTGATCAGAGATAAAAATATTCTCAACAAGCACATTTCCGTCAGGCACACTCATACTCATAATCCGCCGGGCGATAGGTTCAGGGTCTTCACCTGTGGCAACACCGTCCGTCATATGGCATACCAGTGGTGCCGGACAATCCTGCATATTCGGTATTTCTGCCTGCAGTATTCTCTCGGCTTGAAGGAAGGCCTTTGCCGAATCTGAAAAGCGTATCGGCGTCAGATCCGGCAGAGAACCGATGGCTGCAATTTCATCAATTCCTTTGATCCCATTCAACAAATCGTATACATCGTCACTATAAGCGAGTATGGCCATCCGGTAACGGGGGGTAAGACGATTGCCTTTCGTGGAACGGAACACCATCTGCCGGATGGCCAGAGAGAGGGCTTCATAGACAACGTCAATCCGTCTGCGCCCTTCCATTAGCATATTCATCGAAGCACTAATATCAATTAAGTATATAATGAGCGCTGGCGTGCGCTGCGATGCTTGTATCGTGTAATTCACGTATAACACCCCTGCATTCCATTATGTCATAGATTCGGCATCCAAAAACTGCTATCGTTGATAAAAATATTAATGTTATTTAAACGAGTTCTCATTTTGCCTACAGTGTTGTAATAGGCCGCATCTTTTTGATACATGCTGGCAAAATCGTATGCAAAGTTTTTGGCTCTGTCCTTATTTCCCGCAACCTGGGCGTTATAAGCTTTGTTATACATAGCGATAAGCTCTACAACATTTTGAGCACGTTGCTTTTTTAACCGCTCTGCCTTTGCCGCTTCAATTTTTGCCTGCGCTCTGCGTGCTTCTTCTTTTTTGGCAGCTGCAGCTGCCTTGTCTGCTGCTACCTTAGCGGCTGCTGCATCAGCGGCTGCCTGCTTCTTCTTCTTTTCAAGTTCTGCCAGATGTGCTTCATACTTCGCTTGCTTATCGTATTTCTCCTGAAGAAGTTTCTTCTTTTTGTTCTCCTCGACTTGCGCTAAATACGCTTCATACTTCGCTTGCTTTTCATACTTCTCTTCAAGTTTCGCTTTATCAGCAGCAAGTTTTTCCTTCTTAGCTTTTTCAGCTGCTAGAGCAGCTGCCTCTGCCTTTTTACGTTCCTCTTTCTGCTTGGCTTCTTCTCTGAGGCGAGCCTCTTCGGCTTTCTTTTCTTCAGCTTTCTTCTCTTCCGCTTCCTGCTCCTTGCGGGCATCTTCCGCCAGCTGGGCTTCCTTGGCTGCAGCCAGGCGCGCTTCCTCCTGCTGACGACTTTCCGCTTTATCTGCCAAAATACTGTTCACGGTAAAAGCGGATCCCGCGAGAATAGCAACAGCGACTGCCGTAGAAATCATAAACTTCTTGGAGCTGATAAGTGCCTGCCAGCCCTGTTTCCCTGGATCGGGCGGATATAATTGCTGTTCGAGTCCCTGAATAGCAGCTGCCAGTTCCACCTCAAGCGGACTGTCTTTCTTGACAAAGTGATACGCTGATCGGAATATTTCAAGCGCTCCTAACAGATTTCCTGCACTCTCCAGATCACGGGCTTGATGAAACAGGCGGCCTACCACATTGTCATTTACTTCCCGATTACCAGGAATAATGCCTAACATTTCACCGTCAGGCTCTGGGCTGGCGATCGGTTTAGGGGACTCTGCTCCCTCCGATCCAACAGCAGAAAGTGCTGCAGCGGTCGAGTCCTCCACAATTTCAACAGCAGCTTCTTCCTCAGACAATGTTGAGAGTGCAACCAACCATTCTCCGAAGGTTGGACAGCTGCTCAAGTCCTGGCTATCCCAAGCGCGGTTGAATAGATCTGAAATTCCGGTTCCCCAGCGCTGTCCTAATGATTTTTTAAGTAGAAAATACCGCTCACATGGAGTCTGCATCTCATGCTGGTCAAAATAACTTTCACCCCATGCCTTAGCCACAATGGCTTGATCGCTCCATCCTAACATTTCAGCGATAATAACGGCACCTGCAAAGCGGTCCGCATACGCACTCCATAGTCCGCTGTGCACCGTTCGATGTGCAGCATAGCCGGGCGATCCTGCAAGCAGCACATCAGGCCGGTCCATCTTGGGACTATAGATCTGCTCAACATCCACAAGTTCAACAGCTGCCGAGCCTTCTGGCAGCTTCACTTCCGAAAAAAACGGAAGCATGACGTTTGGTGCAGACAGGTCACAATGTGCCAGACCACGCTGCTCCATGCTTGAGCCAATGGCAGCCAGCGCCTTCGCCAACATAAGGCTTTCGCTGCGTCCGAGCGTACGCTGGTCGCTGATTAAATCGAACCATGTGACCCCATGAATCCATGGCATCACTACGGCGTACAGCAAGTCCGGGTATTCTGCAATCAAGTCTCCGTTTCTTTCGGGAGTGAGCACATCGCGACTGCACACTTGTAAGCCGGGAACTTCCCGGTAATTAGCCATATGTTCCGATTGATACACCATGGCTGGAATCCTGAATTTTGGAAAGAACACTTTTAGGGCTTTTGCCTCGTGCAATTCTCCGTTAATGGGCAGCAGTTGATATACGATGCCCTGCCTTCCAGCTTGAGCATAGGCCAATCCTGGGGCCGCAGGATGCTGTCCCACCGTATAGGCCGTTCCGTTTATGATGATCTCATCGCCCGGATTCGGCTGAAAAGTCATGAATATCCCCCTCTCTTCTTAGTTCAAAATTTAATAATACTAACTCCTATTAGATGAATTCTCTAGGATTGCAAGAAAACCGGGAGTCAGCTTGAACACCCGGTTTTCTGGTTTATGAACTTATTATATACCAATAAAACCCAATTGAAAATTAACGAGATTCGTCCGCCATGCGGAACTTTTGAGCGATCGCCTTCAGCTCTGTGCTGATGCTATCAAGCGTCTGTACAAAAGAGTTCATCAAACGGCTGGCTTCCTGGAACTCCTGGAAGAAGCGCTGCTTCGTCATACCGTCCCATTGACCTTCCATACCGTTTACAGATTGAGTCAGACTGTTAACGATTTGTTGACTCTGTTCACCGCTTTGCTTAAATTGGTTTGCCACTTGTTCAACTTGCTCCGGCGTAATTAAAATGCGTCCTGCCATGTATGTACCTCCTTTGAAATTTCGGTTCCGATTAACAATTGTCATCTTAGCTTATGTTGGTAAGATTTACAAAATGTCCTCAGACCTAAATTCCAATTACCCCCAATGACCCAGTAATGAAACACGTTCCCTCCATAATTTAGCGTATTAATTTGCAATACTTAGATTAGAAGGATCGGTAAAAGTCCATCCCTGGCCATTTAGAGCAGCTTGTTTGGCTGAATCGCCACCATCACTGCTATTCATCCCCACCGCGGCAGCAGCCGAGCTAGGATTGGAAATAATGGAACCGGAAGTGCCTGACTCCGGCAAAATGGAGTTTCCTCCTTCTTGCTTGGAGGCCGCAAACAAAGCAGTAGGTGAAACCTCACCTATAATGGCATGCTCAAGAATACTCTGATATTGATGATCAGCTTCCTGAAACTGATCGGCTTTCATTTGCAAATGCTTGCCCATTTGTGCCAAAAGAGCTCCCAAATTCTCTCCAAGCCTCTGGGCAGACTGCCACTCATCAATAACCGCCGCTTTCATTGAAGTTTCCCAGACAATCGAACTAATTGCCTGATGAAGTTGATTAGTTATGGCAACATACTGTTCGCCGGACTGCTGAAGCTGACGACTTAATGTCCGGAGCAACTCCGGTTCGACAGATATACGCATAGGTCCTCACCTTTCATACGGGTTCCGTTACTGTTTCAGCCACATGAGGAGCATATGATGAAATTGCTCCTTTGTTGCAGGTGCTGCGGTCAGCCAATCCTGATCGCCCTGAAGACTCATACGCAGCAGCCAGTTCATGGACTCATTCACAACAAACGCTGCATTTTGACTCTCCCAGTTATACCCATTCCATATTGACAGCTGAAGCTCCCCCGAAGAAACCCGGTTTTTCAAACATTTTGCCAGTGCAATCGAACCTTCGGCATCGTCCGTTAATCTGGCTAACCTGTCGCTGATCTCATCACAATTCATATCGGAAGCACAGGTGTAAATATCCGCAAATTCCTTACGGCTAAGCAGCAGAGCCGGTAATTCCCCTAGAGACTGATCACTGAGAGCCAACTCTTCTATCAACTTATTACATGTATCTTCAATCGAGCCAAGTTCACTCAACATATAAAATCGATCGTTTTCATCACACTTGCAAACTTGTATAACCTGTTCGCCGATTACGTGTAAATATCCTTCAAACGACTTACCTCTGTTCTCGTATTTCAACCAACAGGCACGCTCAGCCAGCCCCGCTATTGCCACACGGGAAAATACATCAGGCGGAATTGACAGTTCTCCGCTTTCCTCACGTATTAAATATCGCTTTTCAAGAAGCGAATTTTTCGACGCTTCCCACTCATCTGCAATCTCCTCAGTTAAATACCCGCTGAAGGGATCTTCGACCCCGAGCAGACGATCTGAACCAAGAATACCAGCCAAGAAAAAAAACTCCTTGTCAGTCAGCGTTACGGTCTCCTGTTTGGAAGCATGAATCGTCAACATTATGAGCCACCTCCCCTCAAACTACAACATGCCATCGGTCACGAATTTCTGCGACCCATTTTTGGGCGTTCCACACCTCATCAAACGGAACTGCGCCTTTAATTCTGGAAAATTTTCGTTTAACGTAGTACCCTTGACCCGGTGGTAGTATTTTTAGTCCTCCAGGACTATTCGTAGATTCCGAGAAAGGGATTCTAAAGAACGATAAATCGTTCGAATCGAGAGTCCCGAATAAAAATCCGGATTGTGACGCTTTGACGTCGGTGAACCAATCCACACCGTACGTTGGAAAGTCAGCCGGAACACCGGAAAGCACAACATGTACTTTCCGGTCCCTGCCCAGTCTCACAATCGAAGACAATTGATCTTTTATCGTAAAATCGTTTAATTGCTTGCTCATTACATCCGCATCATCAATCATAAGCAGAATGACTGGATCGTCCCCCTCTTTCGTCCGGCTCTGCACTTTCTCGTATAGACCGGCTATAAGTGGGCCCAGGTCCTCTTCATTCTCAGCATGACCTCTGACATGAGGCAGATGATTAAGTCTACTGAGACCACTGCTGCCATACCGGGTGTCTACTGTATATATTTCAAGTTCCTCGGGCGAGGCATGATACGCGAGTGAAAGCATCCAGCTGAGCAAAAACGAGGTTTTTCCGCCTTCCATGGGGCTGGCCACAACAAAGTGGGGACCTTCCTTCAGATTGACCAAAAACGGAGACAGGTCATCCGTCGACAGCCCTACAGGAACCTGGTACTTTGCCGTACAGGCTATCCGTTCGTAAGGCTGATCCATTTTCAGAAGCTCCGAAAGTCCGACCTTCTCTGGCAACGGATCAATAGACGGGGCAATATCCCCGTTCCAGGAGCTCTTCAGACGGGCAATCAGAACGCGCAGCTCGGCTGAACGTTCTCCTTCATCTTTACCTGTTGCAGGCAATGCCGTCTGAAACTCCAAAGGCGGTACCTGTCCCTTGACAAGACCTCTTCCCGGTGGAAGCTGGCTTGGTGCTCGGGACGGGCGACCTACAGCATAGTAATAATCCGCAGGATCTGCAAGTTCAAACGAAACTGCTTGTGAGATATTGCTCCGTACTTTTTCAAACATATCAGAAATCCGGTTAGCGGAAATAACAAAAGTTATGCCTAAACTGCCACCTTCGCGGAGTAGATACTCCAGCATATCATTTTCATCCGGATATGTATTCCGAAAATTAAGATAACCGTCGATGACAATCACCAGTTGAGGGACGTGAAGTGACATAGCTCGGCGGTAAGCCGAAATTGTCTTCACACCCGCATCTGCAATCAGGTCCTTCCGCTTCGCTGCTATTTTGGTCAGGAATCGGAATAAACGTTTAATCCGATCCTCCTCTTCAGCCGTCATAACACCGCCCACATGCGGCAATCCGGAGAAGTCCCGCATCATTCGTCCCATATCTATAATATACCCATGCCATTGATCAGGGGAATACTTCCTAGCCAGTGACATTAGAAGGGTCTGAACAAAGGTCGTTTTTCCCAACCCTGGCATGCCGTACACTGCCCAATGGCCCTGCTCCATATTTAACTTGAGCGGCCTTTGACATTGGTTTGGAAGGTCATCAACCATTCCTACCCGTGCAGTACGCGTATTATCTCCGTATGCCGACACGGAATTACCATCGGAAGCAGACAGTACCTCATCTAGGTCCAAGCTTTCAGGCAAAGGCGGAAGCCATGGTCCCTGCAGTCTCTCGATTCCTTCTTCCAGTGCTATATCCGCCAGTCGGTCAATAAAGACCTGTAGCTGCTTCGGGACCTCATCGCGGTGAACACCGGACAAGCTGACTGGAGCAAGCATCGGTTCCGTCTTTCCGTTCAGACGCACTTCACGAATAACGATCATACCTTCATTATCTTGTTCTTCTATATATGGAGCTCCGCTCCAGGCAAACTGCATTTCTTCAAAAACTTCATCACTACCGACCTGGAAATATCCGCGTCCCGGCTTATTTATCCATGCCGCATTTGGAATTTTCAGCATATCCCGGCTGTCGCCTTCACTTTGAACCCGCAAGCAGATTCGGAATCGAGAGTTGCTCCATATTTTGTCATCGACTACACCAGCCGGCTTTTGTGTAGCCAGAATAAGATGAACCCCAAGTGTTCTGCCAATGGCGGCGATACTAATCAGTTCATCCATAAACTCCGGCTGATCTTTTTTGAGTTGTGCGAACTCGTCAATAATGATGACCAGATGTGGGAGCGGCTCTTCATGTCTGCTGCGAAGAAGCTTGTAATATTCATCGATATGCTGCAGATTTCCAGCATCGTTCAATATTTTCTGCCTTCGGACCAGTTCAGCCTTTAAGGAAATCTTAGCACGTTCAATCAGGTTGTTGTCCAAGTTCGTAATCGTACCCACAACATGAGGCAAATGCAGGAATGTGTTGGACATACCCCCACCTTTATAATCGATAAGCATAAAAGCAAGATCATGCGGATGGAATTCGGCAGCAAGTGAAGCTACAATAGACTGAATGACTTCACTTTTACCTGAGCCGGTCGTACCGGCTATCAGTCCGTGCGGTCCGTGACCTTGTCGCTCAATTTTATCATGTAAATTCAGGTTTATCTTTTTGTTCCCCGCTCGAACCCCCATAGGTACAGGCAGTGTATCCGGATAACGGTTGTTCTGCCAGCGGCGTTTCACATCGAGCTCTGATATTTTTTGAATATCCATCATTTCAAACAACGTCAATACTGAAGGAATATCGGATGCAGATGACCGTTTTAAGCGAATAGGTGCCATGTAACGAGCAAGGATCTCCATCTGTTCACGACTCATTCCGTCAGTTCTAAATAACTGCTGTGAAACCATGCCGTCCTTTTTGATCGTGTAATTCGCCTGCTCCCGCTCAACCTCTACAATCAGTTGACAATGCATCGGAAGGTTTTCTTTGCGGTCCGATAAGATGATCGTTACAGCATCTACCGCCTCACCGTCTTCAAGCAGCATTGGCAAAAGCGGCTCTTCCTCTATTAATGAACTACTGGATAAAATAACGATATATGCCGGTATTTCGATTGATTTGTTGCCGTATTCCGAACGGTTGTTTCTGCGTCGGTACAACTGCATGAAGATTTCGTCTGCGAGCTGATGTGAACTGCTTCGACGATCAGCCAAATACCTCGTGGAGCGATCATCATCCCAAGTGTGCGAAAGCCAGCGAAGCCAATCCCAGTCATGGGCCTCCTTCTCTTCATAAAAAGCAGCCACTTTCACTTCGTCCGGAGAATGGCGTACCGCAATTTGCGCCATCATTACACGCAGTGTGTTCAAGACGTTCTCTCTTCCACCAACCACACCGATGACTTTGGATTGGAACAAAGGCAGTGTGATAGAGGCTTCATCAACAGTTTGAAAATCATCTGCAAGCTCCTGTGCAGCTTCAATCAGCGGATCCTTCTCGTATCCGTCTGCTCTCGGAGCTCGAACTTGTATGTGAAAGGGAACGGTTCCCTTGCCTACTCGGACCTCAAGAAAATCGATATCCTCGGGGGATCTTTCCCACAGACTACTGCTTCTGTTCTTAGCGATCTGAAAGCACACGTCAGGGTCCCCGTGTATCTCGAACATAATTTCTACTTGGTTTTGCTGCGCTTCTTTCAACTCTTCACGGTGAAGGTCCAGCTGTGTGCGATATTTGAGGTTTCGTTCAGCCAGCTTCTGTTGGTATGTTTTCTTGTTGCCTAAATACATAAAAAATGGCAGAGTATACGATGTCAGCATCATAAATATGGATAACATCTGAAACATCATCATATAATTGCTGCGTCCCATTTTCCCGCTCATATTCATGTAGACGTAAAAGCCAATCGTTACCACCGTCATTACAATAGGTATAATGAGGGAAATAATTGAGAAAGATGGCTTGTTGGGCTCTGAAGGAGGTCTAAGTATCTCCATCTCTTCTTTTTGCAAAGCCGGTTTAATTCGTGGCGAACGCTGATATAAGACGTTCATCGTTTCCTCCCCTTTATCCAGAGCATCATGTAAAAATCACTATGTATTTTTGTTGATTCCCGAAGAAATCAAAGGGTTATTTACCCAATTTCAGCTTTCTTGAAACAACATTCTACGGCCGTACACCGGAGCTTCTTCTTCTGTAGTTGAAAAAGCGCGCTGAAGTCTAATGAATGCGCCTTCTCTAAGGCCGGCTTCAACGACTCCTGGGTTCCCGTCCACCGTAAACCATAAACCTTCCGGAAATTTTGCTTCTAATATATATTGTATTCCGGGACTCGGTGGCTCTTGAAAAAGACGAAGTCCCAGCAGTTCATTCAGCCGTGTTACCGAACATTCATTCGGCACCGATATGTCAAACCAATCTCCTTCATTGCGTCCACTGATCACAGTAAGAATCATCTGTGTTTTCCTGCCCTTCTATAATATCGTAATTCTAGAGTATTCCCTATGAGAGGGCCGAACACCTATATCATAAGTTATAAAAATAGGTTACAGTATTGTAACTGTATCACTCCAAAGTCTATCCTGTCAATTTGTGTCATATTTCCTATTTCCTATTTTTCAATAGTTTTGGATGCATCTTAAGGACTAAATTTCTTTTGAAACAGGGAAATAGTCTTTACTTTCATTTTCAAAACGAATTATTTCACAAAAAAAGAGAGTTCACAGAAATGTCACTCTCCTAAAATGCTATCTTGATTAATTCTTTCATTTTAAGGTTATTTTAAGATTGGCCGTTTATAATGCAAATATCATGAAATAAAACTTTTCGTGAGGTGATTTGATGAAAACACTCATTATGTTTCAAAACAAACCGGTACCCGTATATTTTACAACAGATAACAAACAACCGGTACAGAAGGTGTTGAAGCTTTTAATCAGCGCGCTGGACAATAAAATCCACAACGGTAAAAAGGCGCTGCAAAAATGCCTCAATTCCCTCATAAGTATAGAAATCGAGGGCTCTGAGGCAATTCTTCACAGCAAAAGTGAAAACGACTCTCTTGCGCTATCTCTCTTTTAAAGGGGAGATAGCCCTTTTTGTGTTCAACAAGCGATAACCTGGCTCTACAAACAACGTCAGTCCTGACTCTGTCAATAAACGATGATAATAATGTTCTTGGTGAACACACATAAAATTGGAAATATTCCGCATCAGTACCTTGCATTATTCAGTACCTAATGTTATTCTCTGTATAACAGCTAATGAATAATAATCAGTACCGGTTCATGTTCAATTCTTATCGTGATTGGAGGAAACATTTTTGGATGTCAGTATTCAATTTAAAAAAGGAGTCCTTGAGCTATGTGTGCTTGTGCTCATCCACCGCAAGGACCAATACGGCTATGAACTGGCACAGTCCGTATCCCGTCACATCGAAGTTGCCGAAGGCGCACTTTACCCACTTTTGCGTAGACTTGTTAATGAAGGATACTGTACCACCTATCTTCAGGAATCATCAGAAGGGCCGCCCCGTAAATATTACAAACTGACGGAATATGGGGAGATTTACATGGACTCCATGATTAAAGAATGGAGAGCATTTGTCAGTAACGTAACCAACTTAATAGAGGAAGGACAATAGCATGAATAAAAAACAATTTATATCCATCTTAGAAACGAGGCTTGCCCCTCTTCATCCGGACGAACGGCATGAGCTTCTCAGTGATGTGGAGTCCCACTTTCAATTTGGCTTGCAAAATGGCCGCTCCGAAGAGGAGATTGCCCGCGAACTCGGGGACCCGTTCGAAATGGCGCGCGATGCGCTTGGTGATCGCTTTACGGAAATGCCAATTAAAATTCAAAGTTCACATTCGGCAGTTGGGCAACTATTTATTGGAATTGGCCTTTTTTTCTGCGCTTTGGTAGCCGTGCCATTTCAGATTGGACTCTGGGCAGGCGGGATTGGCTTGGCCGCTGGTGCAGCTGCCGCCATATTTAGTCCGGTACTGGTGCTAATAGAATATCTATATAATGGAACCTATTTTCCGGCGAAATTGTTTCTGTCCATATCCTTTATCGGTGTCGGAATATTGCTCGCCTACCTTGTACGTTGGATTTTCCTGGGGCTATTTGCTATGCTCAGAGGCTACCTACGATGGAATGCACGAATGTTGAAAGGAAGATCCGTATAATGAAACATAAATTGCTGGTAGGAACAGCTCTTGTTCTTATATTAATAGGCGTAGTTGGCATGGCGTATCATAAGTTCAAATTTGAGGATGAATATCCAGAGCATAAGCAATCCTGGGCCCTTCAGCCGGATGAAATCAAGAAGCTGCACATTACAAGCGACTATGATGTAGATATCTCGTTCAGTTCAAGCACGGGGGGAGAAGGATATGTGGAGTTTCAAGGAAATGTGCACCCGAAGGTCATAGATCGATTGAAGGAGTTGACTGCGGTTGGACCCGAGTTCTCCATAGACTTGACTCCCCCTTCTACCACTCAGTTTCTCAGCGTTAATCTGAAATCACCCAAGGGAAAAATCAATGTAGCACTTCCGAAAGAGACGGAGCTGGAGGATCTCGCGATCTCGACGATGTCAGCTGATATTAAACTTGAAGGAGCTACTTCTAATAACATCGATATTTCCTCCATATCTGGCAGTATCTATTTAACAAACCTTAAAGTAAATGAATTGAAGCTTGATACCCACTCTGGAGATATTAATGGAGACGATATCAGATCATCCGTTCAAGCATCAAGCCTCTCTGGGGGGATTGATCTTAAACAAATAGAAGGTGCCGCAAATTTAGAGACCTACTCAGGTGATGTAGAGATCAGTCAGCGCGGTATATCATCGATTACAGCAACAACACTCTCAGGAGATGTCGAGATCACACCAGATCCGGATTTTAACGGGTTTTATGAGACGAAGACTCTTTCCGGTTCGGTCAATATTCCGGAGTCCCCTAAGGAAAGCAAGCATACCATTAAAGCAGATACCCATTCCGGGGATATCGATATTAAGCTTCCTTAAACAAAAACCTATTAACTTTGAAACACCTTCCCCATTCGGTTGATCGAACCGCCCGGGAAGGTGTTTTGTTAATTAATCATACAAATGATCAACTACTCAGTTATTTCACTTCTTCCCAGTTACTCCACATTTCACGCGGGTTCAGCACATAGATCCCATTGTCCCGGTACATGAAGTGATGCATAATAAACTCTCGACGGATCGTTGCAAAATCTTCATGGTACTGTTTGATGAACTCATTTATTTCTTTCTCATTATATTCTTTACCGAACTCCAACTTCTCGACCAAATGCTCCAGTACAATCAGTTTTTTCTTGTATTGTGCCGGTATTTGACGCAGACTCCCGTCTTTCGCAAAAAAGTTTCTTAGAACGGTTGCCTTTACTGAGGATTGTTTATCTTCCATCGGAATATCCCCTCTCTCCTTCCCGAATATAAACATCAAGGACGCTTGATGAACCTGCTCAATAAATTCCGGATTCAGGGAAAAATATATGGTGTTCTTGTCCCTTCGTTCACGGATTAAAGCAGCCTCCCGCAGCTTAGTAGCATGGTGTGTAACCGTAGGCTGTGACAAGCTCAGTTTCTCGGCCAAGGCTTGGCCGTTTATTTCTCCTCTATTTAACAGCATTAAAATTTTCATCCGGTTAGGATCGCCTAGCAGTTTATGGACATTGACAATCTTTTCGAGCTGCATTGAAACATCCGCCTCCTTTCCAAGACGTCTGATAATGATAAAAAATATCAAAATTCGATGTTAATCTAATTAGATATTAATGAAATTAGAATAACCTGTCAACATCCTTTAATAATGATGAAATATCGTCTGAACTCAGCCGTTCAAGGTGGATTTATCTCCATAATTGCGGTAGGATTATTAGTGCTGATTGTTCATGTACGTTTATTTCTTAAGGAGGCTCATCATGCAAGACGTTCTAATCATCGGCGCCGGCCCTTGTGGTTTGTCCGCAGCTATCGAATGCGGCAAGCGCGGCCTGTCCTCTGATCTTATCGATAAACACAATGTAGTTCACTCCATCTATCTGTATCCGACTCATATGCAATTTTTCAGTACTGCTGAAATGCTTGAGATCGGAAATATTCCATTTGCCATATCCAATGACAAACCCTATCGGGACGAAGCACTCGCATACTACCGCAGAGTCGCCAAGCACTACAACCTTAACCTCTCACCATACGAAGAAGCTACTTCCATTGAGAAGCTTCCTGACGGATCCTTTCGGGTACATACCCGCAAACGCAGTGGCGTAGAAAGCTATCGTGAAGCCAAAAATGTCGTCATTTCCACCGGATATTTCGATCATCCGAATTATATCGGCATTCCTGGTGAAGACTTGGAAAAAGTGACCCACTATTTCCGGGAAGCACACCCCTATGCCGGCATGAAAACAGCGATTATCGGCGGTAGCAATTCTGCCGTAGATGCAGCCATGGAACTGATTCGCGTTGGGGCGGATGTATCGGTCATTTACCGGGGCAAGGAAGTGTCCGAGAATATCAAGCCATGGGTGCGCCCTCAGTTCGAGAGCCTGGTCACTAAAGGAAAGATTAAGGTTTACGTGGAGTCCAGTGTAACGGAGATTCGCGAAACGTCCATTACCGTTACTTCTAATGATGGTAATGAGCAATCGATTGATAATGATTTTGTGCTCGCTCTGACCGGCTTCCGGCCGGACCGTAAACTACTTGCTTCTTCCGGTGTGGAGCTGGACGAAGACATGGAAAAACCGCACTACAATCCGGAGACGATGGAAACTACAGTTCCCGGACTGTATGTTGCCGGTGTTATTGCATCCGGACGGAATGCAAATGAAGTTTTCATCGAAACCGGACGTTTGCATGGACGTTTAATCGCCGAGCACCTCATGACCAAGTCATAAACTGCAAATATTATTAGTTTACCAAAGGAGTTTGCGTACACCATGGATGTCACCTCACTCATCCTGCTGGCTATGGCCGCACTTGGAATCATCAGCAGTAACTCTCCCATAACCATTGCGATGTTGGTACTGCTGTTTCTTCGGGTTACCGGCTTCCAGCAAGCTTTTCCGTGGCTGGAGAAATACGGCCTTACGATCGGTATTATCATTCTGACGATTGGGGTCATGTCTCCATTAGCCAGCGGAAAAATGAGCCTACAGGTCATTGGTGAGTCCTTTCTCAACTGGAAATCCCTCCTCGCAATCGGCATAGGTATGCTAGTTGCTTATTTAGGCGGGCGCGGAGCTACGCTAATGGGAACCAATCCAACGATCGTTGCCGGCCTATTGATCGGAACGGTCCTTGGTGTCGCTCTGTTCCGCGGTGTTCCGGTAGGACCACTCATTGCAGCCGGTATTTTATCGCTGTTAATTGGCAAGTCATAGAAATCACTGAGTACAAGAGGCTGTCCCACTTGGGAGTAAACCTAATGGGACAGCCTCTTGTTTATGTTGTGTATATTTATGGTATGATAACGAACATATTGGAAGTATATCTCTATTTTACCGACCCACTATATTTAGAAGATTTATAGGAGGCTAAAGCTCGTGCAACACCCTCAAAACAAACACGCTAGCCAACCGGTTTTTCACTCACAAAGTCCAATTCTGCTTATTAAACAGCTGAGGCCGAAACAATGGACGAAAAACTTACTTATTTTTGCAGCACCCTTATTTTCTTTCGAAACGGTAAGTGCATCTACTCTGATTGATAGCATTATTGGATTCTTCCTTCTCTGCTTCGTATCAGGCTGCGTTTATATCGTGAATGACTACATGGATCGAGAGGCTGACCGGAATCATCCGGTGAAGCGGCATCGTCCCATGGCTTCAGGAAGACTAAACCCTACACTAGCCTTGATGTTTGGAGCTTTGCTGCTAACGTCTTCTCTGGTGATCTCTTATGTGCTTAACCCTTTGTTTACCGGCCTTCTCGGACTGTACTTCGTAATGAACGTGGGTTATTCTTTACGGTTAAAGCATGTGGTCATTATCGATATTATGATCATTGCTGCAGGATTTGTTCTGCGTGCTATTGCTGGCGGATTAGTCATTCATGTTCCGTTTACACCTTGGTTTTTATTGTGTACCATGCTGCTTTCTCTCTTTCTCGCGATTGGAAAACGACGTCATGAACTCGTATTGCTTCAAAATGAAAAGGGCTCCCATCGAAAAGTGCTCGATCACTACTCCCTGGAGCTACTGGATCAATTTAGCGGAATTGTTACAACGGCCACCATCATCAGTTATTCTCTGTTCACCTTTACATCCGGCAGAACGATTCATCTGATGTGGACCATACCGCTTGTTATTTATGGGATGTTCCGATATCTGTATCTCATTCATATTGAAAAAAAGGGCGGCTCACCAGACCGCATCCTGTTTGAAGATATGCATATACTGGTTACCGTGCTCATTTATGTGGCAAGTGTAATCGGGATTTTAGCTTATTTTGAATAATTAAATGATATGGGGTATGTACTAATGACTCATAAGGTTGCCTTATTTGATGTCGACAAGACTATTATCCAGAAGGATTCGATGTTTCAATTTTTGCTTTTTGGCCTGCAAAAAAAACCTTCTTCCTTTTATCTCATATTTCTAATCGGTATCTATTCTGTTTTCTATAAACTCAAATGGATGAAGGCAGAACGGGCAAAAAGCTCTTATTTTCGTTTTATAAATTATATGAATGAACAAGACTTGGAACATTTTTTTAATACGATGGTCAAGCCTTATATCTACCCGGAAGCTTTAATGGAAATGAATAACAAAAAAGAGGACGGCTATCATATCCTCCTGGTCACGGCTTCCCCTTACGCTTACATGAAATATTTTAACCAGTTTGACGAGGTGGATGGGGTGATCGGTACGAATTTGGTCAAACGTGGTGAGCAGTTTACCCATATGATTGCAGGAAACAACTGCAAGGGTCAGGAAAAGGTTACTCGCATTAAAAGTTATCTCAAGGAAAAGGGAATCATGATCGACTACGATCAATCCTGCGCATACTCTGATTCCGTCTCGGATATGCCTATGCTGCAGCTAGTGAACCAAAAGTATATGATTAATCGTCATAAACATACAGCGGGGTGTGAGGGGCTAACATGGAGCTTATAAACAAGAACGGCCAGCGCCGCCATACCGGTAAATGGTTGATGGTAGTGTCCGCATTTCTGACCGCAACAGGTCAACTGTTTTGGAAATGGGGCCACAGTGACCTGATATATATGGCTATCGGATTTGTTTGTTATGGTCTTGGCGCTATTTTTATGATTAAGTCATTAGCTCTCGAAAAACTCTCCGTTGCTTACCCGCTCATGTGTATTAGCTATATTGTTGCTCTGTTTTACGGAGACCTGTTTCTTGGAGAGCCTATTACGATAAAAAAGACGGCGGCTGTTGTCCTTCTCGGGATCGGGGTGACTTTAACCTCTTATGAAAAATGAACCGCTATTGTACATGCTTTTGCTCGCGATGACCTTGTTCGGCTCCCTTGGCAGTGTATTCTTTAAAGGCTACACCTCCAAAAAACAACTCCTCCTGCTGTTCTTCGGCTTTGCGTCTTACGGAATCGGCGCACTGTTGAACATATATCTGCTGAAAGAGCTCCCGTATACGATCGTTATGCCCGCTAATGCCTTAACCTTTCTGTGGGCATTGTTGTTCGCCAAGGTCATTTTTAAAGAATCGATCGGAATCATCAAGATTGCAGGTATTGTCTTTATTATCTCAGGTTTGCTGCTCTTAATATCGTAAAATATTAAATCGTTTAGAGATTGGTGGTTAACATGACTTTTAACAATTATTTTTTTAGGGACAGGAAAGATAATTATACAGCCCTATTTTTATGGATCATCTTTTGTTTGTTTTATATCTTTTTAAATATGCCTTATGTGCAGTACATTAAAGATAACGCGGAGATGTTAGGTACTTACAGTCCGTTTTACGGTGCACCATTTCCGGTGAATCTGTTTAATTTTGATCCATCTATGGAATACGGAAAACAGGCGTCCACGATCATTCATCCGCTTATCAATCTCCTTACAGCACCACTGACATACTTATCAAGCCACTCCATAGGCAACATGCTATACCTGCTACTGCAATCTGGGATCAATGCACTTACAACGACAATTGTTTATTTTATGCTGCGCAGAAACGGTTCGGATATGTCGGTTTCGCTGCTGTTCTCGGCCTTTTTCGGAGTAAGCTCGTATAGTATCTTTACGTCCTTAATTCCAGACTCCTATTCTTACGCTCAATTTGTAATTGTACTCTCAGCTGCATACTTACAGAAGTGCCGGGAAGAACAGTCTTTCTCAATCATTCCGAATGCTTCTTTTACACTGATTAATTTCGGGATCACCTCAACGAATGTGGTCACCTTTGCCGGTGCTCTTTTCTTTAGCCTCTTTGACTTCAGAAGCAAAAAAGAAACGTTCCGGCGGTTTATGATCATTATGATCAGCACCCTGCTGATGATCATCGGTTTTACAGCGCTACAATATGTGCTGTTTTCCGGTAAGACATGGTTATCGAATGTTTTTGGCGGACTATCGAATGGCGCTCTAGGCTATGTAACACCATTCTCGTTCGCGCAACACGCTAAAGCATTCTATATGCTCGTTGTGAGTCCTGTTCTGACACCAGACGTTGCCTTGATTGACCCAGGAATCGTTGCTTTTGCAACCGATCTTAGCAAGCCTTATCCCTTCTATGTACATATTGTAGGAATTGGCCTCTTCTTGCTTGCAGTGCTTGGATTTATAAAAGGAATTAAGACTCGGGAAACATGGGCTATTGCTACGTATATCTTGTTCGCGTTTGTTCTTCATATCGTTGTTGGATTTGGCCTTACTACATTTCAATATGACTTGTATCTATACGCTGGGCACTATTTGTTTGCTTTCTTTATTCTTGCTGCTGGCTTCATTTCTGGGATTCGAAGTGTGACTGTCAAAAGAATCATGCTCGGCGTGGTCGCCCTCTTTCTGCTCACTACAGTTGCTAACAACATCGTTAAGCAGAATGCAACGCTGGACATTATCCAGTCCTCGTATACAGATGTCATTACGCAGCAGGATAAGTAATCCTTTGATGCTTCGTCCTTTCCGCTGCGTAATCTAACAGTGTTCAGTCGGTGTTGTATAAACTGCAACTTTATTCCGTCATATTGCGACCAAGGACAAATTGTTGTATACAATACAATAATCCGGATAGGAAATCACTTATATGCCTCTTTCCAAGAGGGATTGTTGTAGAATATACAACAATCTGAGCAGGTTCAGACATTCTGCTTCTCCAATGTTGTATCACATACAACATTACAACACAAAATCAAACGTGCCGGCCAAGAATCATTGGCCGGCACGTTTTTCTGTTAAACCTAACATTGCTACAATTCCATCACATTCACCCTAGGACTCCAAATGCTGCACATTATACAGCCTCGCGTAGCTTCCGTTCATTTCCATCAACTCGTTGTGAGTCCCCTTCTCTGTAATCTGCCCATTCTCCAGCACGACAATCATATCGGCATGAGTAATCGTAGACAAACGGTGAGCAACGATCAATGTCGTCCGGTCCGTCGACAGCGATTGAAGCGCCTGCTGGATCAGATGCTCGGACTCCAAATCCAGAGCTGAAGTAGCTTCATCCAGGACAAGTATATCTGGGTCCTTCAGAAATACGCGTGCAATCGCGAGCCGCTGTTTCTGTCCACCGGACAGCTTCACTCCCCGCTCCCCGACCTCGGTGTCGTATCCTTGCGGCAAGTTGGTTATAAACTCATGCGCGTTAGCTGATTTTGCAGCTGCAACGATTTCTTCTTCACTTGCATCAGGATTACCAAACAAAATGTTCTCACGGACGGAACCGCTAAACAAGAAGTTGTCCTGCAGCACCATTCCGATGGAGCCGCGCAGGCTATCTAGGGTGATCTCACGAACATCATCTCCGTTAATTTTCACACTGCCCTGCTGGACATCGTAAAACCTTGGTATAAGACCGATCAAAGAGGATTTTCCTCCCCCACTCATCCCGACAAAAGCAATTGTCTGACCCTGTTCTATCGTTAGATTAATATCCTTCAGCACCCAACCCGCATCGTCATTATATTGAAACCAGACGCGGTCGAATTCAATCCGGCCAGCGGATGAAAGCTTTTTAGCATGAGGTGAATCCACGATATCATACGGCTCGTCCAGCAGTTCCTTAACACGCTCCAATGAAGCCGTTGCCTGTGTTAACACTGTAGAAGAATTAATAAGTCTGCGTAAAGGTGCATAAAGCCTGTCCAAATATCCGAAAAACGCAACGAACGTACCCAAAGTCAAATCCCCTTGAATGACCCGATAACCCCCATAACCTATAACGAGTATTGGTGCAATGTCCGTCAAGGTATTAATAATAGAGAACGTCAATGCGTTCCATCGTGTCTGAGCCATCGCTTTCTCCAAGAAGTTGCCGTTTATCTTTTCGAACTTTGCCTGATCATAACGCTCAAGCGTAAAACTTCGGATGACCGAAATGCCTTGAATTCGCTCATGCAGATAAGCCTGGATTCCCGCAAGCGCCTGCGATCGGTCTTTTGTCAGCTTTTTAAGGCGTTTGTACAGCAGGTTAACCGCAATGGCGTACAGCGGCAGAACCGAGATCGCAACGAGTGTCAAAACCGGGCTCATCAAGAACATCACAACAAGGACAAATATCAAAGTGAACATATCCAGCCAGATGTTCATCATTCCAACTTCAACGAGGTTCTTCGACTGCTCCACATCGTTAATAAATCGGGATATCGCTTCCCCTACTTTCGTATTCTGATAGTATCTCAGGGACAAGCGCTGAAGATGAGCGTATAGACGATTCCGCATATCAAATAAAATACGGCTCGTAATAAAGGAGGAAAAATACTGCCGGAAATATTCTACCGGGCCACGGACAACGATAAATAACACCAAGGTACCCCCGAGCACAAGCATGAGCTGGTCCAGCTTCTGCTGCACGTCCATCTGAGAGCTGATGAGAAGATCATCGACCACATACTTCATAATCATTGGGAGAAGCAGCGGAATTGAAAACTTGATCATCCCGATGATGAGTGTCAATATGATCCATTTAAGATAAGGCTTAACGAATGGATAGTAAATTTTCCATGATTTCAAAGGCAATAACGACCCCTTTCTTGTGCATCTTTCTAGCTGCGGTATGTAATAATCACAAGCCAAAGGCTTCACCTTTCATCACCCGAATAAGACCTACTGTTGACTTTTGCCCGCTTCAATGCTTTATTATCTTTAAACTTACTTTACAAATGCATTGCCCAGCAGGAGGATAAACATGAGTACACTATTTGTTACAGAAGCCGTTATGCTCGCAATTTATGGACAACTTCTGGTGCCAACAAAGCCCGTAGAATACATCATTCCCTATAAAACAGTCCTGGAATTATACGAGTTGAAAAGCAGCGACGAGCCGCTCATGCATACCGGTCCGGATGACCAGCATGTTCGGACGAAGATTAATGAGCTCATTCAATATTTCGAAGAGCCGCTCAACAAGAAAAAGATTGACCGGGCCCTTCAGCTACCTTGGGCAAAAAGCCCCTCTATTCCAGTTGGTGACATGACCATCGTAACCATTCTGAACGCTCTGGACACGGCTCCTTATGGGGAATTGTTTGATCCCGTAGAAACCGAGCTTATCATGGCAGCACAGCGAATTGAAGCCCCTATACTTACAGATCAGTATGAGTTGATCCAACGTATTATAGATGCATCTATCCCAGTTCAGGTTTATGACATTGATGACTTTGACTTCGCTCTAGAAGAACCAACATAAAATAGTACCCCTTGCTCTTTGAAAAAGCAAGGGGTACTATTTTACACGAAAAAATTCCCCTTTCGGGGAATCGCAACGCCAGATGGTACTACCATCAAGCAGAACTTCAGCGTATCTGTTTTTTGATTTTTTCCATCAGATGAACAGAAATGGGTTCCATGATCGGCAGTTTCTCCAGATTATAGTACTTTAGAGATAACTCACTCTCAAAAGGGAGTTCAATGGCGCTGCGCAGCCCAATTGCAGCGTAAACACCGATGACATAATACACTTCATCTCCGCCTGAATTTTTTTTCAAATACTGTGGACCTGATAACAGGTCGATTAACCGCATATCATCCGCAATAAGACCGCTCTCTTCCCATAGTTCTCTCGATGCGGCGTCCTCCATAGATTCGCCTGGCTTCATACTGCCAATCGGAAGGCCCCATTCCTCCTTCCCCTGTCGTTTCAGAAGCAAAATCTCTCCATCGCCATTCTGTACGATAACAGCCGCTTTAACTCCGACCGTCGTCCTCTTGCCGATGTACTGACGGACATCACGGTGATATACGCTCATCCCGGGAACCTCCTTTCCCCTAGGGTAGCGCGCCACGAGCTCACAACACTCGTCAGTTTACTGCGCCTTCTTCTCTATACACATAAGAAATATCATCCAAGGACTCTTCATATTCCACATGAAGATCATATCCCTGTAAATACCACATGTCGTGTTCTTCCATGTAAAACGTTAGATCCTCTGCCTGCTCCGTAATTCCTGGATCATTCGGCTCTTCTACGGAAATGCCGAGAGAAAAACCGGGATGCAATCCGCCGCCGGAGCTGTAGCGTGGATAGAAGCGAATGAACGTGCCGGCGTTCAGTTCCAGTTCTCTCTTGTACCAACGCGCCGCGTCATTGCTGACCTCTATAATCATGCTAACACACTCTCCTTTGAGTTAGTTGCCTGTTCCCAGGTCTTTTATTTTGTATTGTATATGTATCATAACGCATATCCGAACGGGGTTACAAATCTTTTATGAATGATAAATGAATAAATCAGGCTGCACGGCTTTTTCCGGATATTTCAAAAAATAGGTTTGACATTTTCGGGTTTGCGATGATAAAATTCAGTCCATACGAAGTCTTCTTCAATTAATTGTAAATTCAAACGAAAGGGTGGTTAAAGTGTTCAATCAATTTATTGTTTTTGCTCATCGTCCTATGGGTCATAACTCACAACTGAATACTGACGACACCCTGCCGGTGAACCCTCAATTCTGAAGTGTAATCATGATTGATGTTGAACTGTAAGTATCTCTGACGCACGGTTGCCGTTACTATAACCGCGCGCATGATAAGTTAATGATTGAAGCATATCGTCCGTTTTCGGGATGATATGCTTTTTTTGGTTTAACAAGAGAACTTCATTTACAACCCGGCATACGAAAGGAAGGGATTATTTTGTTCGCTGTACTAAAAAATTTAGGATGGTTTTTCAAGCTTGAGAAGAAAAGATACCTGATTGGTTTGTTCTTTCTCATCTTTTGCGGCTTGCTTGAACTGATACCGCCGCTTCTGCTTGGCAACGCCATCGATGATATCGTAACCAGCACGATATCATGGGCATCTCTCGCCAAGTATTTACTGATGATTATGGGAACCGTTGCAGTCATCTATCTCGGTACATACATATGGATGCACCGTATTTTTGGCGGTGCCAACCTTGTGGAACGACTGCTTCGCACACGTTATATGAACCATCTTCTCGGAATGCTTCCACCATTCTTCGAAAAGAACCGTACCGGAGACCTGATGGCAAAAGCAACAAACGACCTTCGTTCCGTTGCTGCAACCGCTGGTTTCGGCATGCTGGTTATGACCGATTCAACGGTCTACCTCGTTGTCATTCTTTTCGCTATGGGATTCATCGTCAGCTGGAAGCTGACGCTAGCTGCCATTCTTCCACTTCCTATTATCGCAGTAGGCATGGTTATCTACGGTAAGGCGATCCACAAGCGTTACACTGCCGCTCAGGATGCTTTTGGCGTTATGAACGATCAGGTGTTGGAATCCGTAGCCGGCATCCGTGTTGTTCGTGCATATGTGCAGGAACGCGAGGATCAGCAACGTTTTCAGGAAATAACAGATGATGTTTACCGCAAAAACCTAGCTGTCGCCAAGGTAGATGCCCTATTCGAGCCTACCATTAACTTCTCCATTGGCTTAAGTTACGTGATTGGCCTTGCTTATGGCGTATATATGGTATTCCAGAATCAAATCACCTTAGGAGATCTCGTATCCTTCAACATGTACCTCGGGATGATGATCTGGCCCATGTTCGCCATCGGAGAACTCATTAATATCATGCAGCGTGGTAACGCTTCGTTGGATCGTGTGAACGACACTCTATCCGTGCCAGCTGATGTTGTAGATCCTGCAGAACCAGTTGATATCGTCTCGCCGGATTCGATCGAGCTTAAAGAAGTAACGTTCCGGTATCCGACCTCAACAGTCGATAATCTGAGTGATGTTTCACTTACGCTCCAGAAAGGCCAGACACTCGGAGTTGTCGGACGTACCGGCAGCGGCAAATCAACACTTCTGAAACAGCTATTGCACGAATATCCTACCGGATCGGGAGAAATTCTCATCTCCGGCGCACCTATTGAAATGCTGTCCAAGGACCGTCTTCACAGCTGGATTGGTTATGTTCCCCAAGAGCAAATCCTTTTTTCGAAAACGGTAAGACAAAACATTCAATTCGGTAAAAAAGATGCCTCAGACGACGTGATTATGGATGCCATTTCAACAGCAGCTTTTGACCGGGATCTAAATACTCTCTCTGAGGGTCTTGACACTCTTGTCGGTGAAAAAGGCGTTGCTCTTTCCGGCGGTCAGAAGCAGCGCGTGTCACTAGCGCGAGCTTTCATTTCTGACCCGGATATATTAATTCTGGACGATGCTCTCTCCGCGGTTGATGCCCGGACAGAGGCAAGAATTATCGAGAATATTCGCTGCAAACGCGCAGGAAAAACAACCTTAATATCTACCCACCGCTTATCCGCTGTCCAGCATGCCGATTGGATCGTTGTGCTTGATGATGGACGCATTACTGAGCAGGGTACTCACGAACAGCTGCTGGCAATGAATGGTTGGTACCGTGAGCAATTTGAACGCCAGCAAGTCGAAAACAATCTGACCTCTGAGGAGGTGTCTTAATTGACTCCGACCGATCAAACGATATCGAATGAATCTGGAATTGCCAAAAGGCTTTTCAGGTATGCATTAACTGCTAAAGGAACTTTTATTGCCGCATTGATCATGCTTGCCATTGGTGTGGCGGCTGAACTCGCTGGTCCTTTCATCGCCAAGAACATGATCGACAATCATGTCTTAGGCATTGAGAAACCCTATTACGAAACAACGAGCGCCGAACAGGCTGCCTCCTATAACGGCAAGTACTATAAACGGGGGGATCGCTTCAAGGAGGGTGAGTCTCAGGGCCAGGAAGTTCGTATTCTTCAAGCCGGAAAAAGCTTTTATTTCATTAATGAACAAGTTGTTCGCGCGGAAGGTGAACGTACATTTCGTGACGGAACAATGACGATAACTTATGGGAATGAAAGCGCTCAGTACCCAGCTGGCAAGCTGTCCACCTCCGAATTGTTCGCATTTTATGAGCCGGAGTTACCTGACATTTACAAGCTGGTGGGACTATTTCTGATCGCCATACTTGTATCCATGATTACGGTGTTTGCCAAAACCTATTGGCTGCAGTCTTCCGCCAACCGTGTCATTCAAAAGCTTCGTACCGATGTGTACGCCCATATTCAGCGGCTGCCCGTACATTTCTTTGATAACCTTCCGGCAGGAAAGGTTGTTTCACGGGTAACCAACGACACGGAAGCGGTCAAAGATCTTTTTGTTGCCGTACTCTCGAACTTCGCGTCTGGCACCATTTATATCACTGGGGTTTACATTGCCCTGTTCCTCCTGGACGTGAAGCTTGGACTGATCAGCTTATTCGTCATTCCAATGCTTATCATATGGACAGTGCTCTATCGTAAATTTGCAACAAAGTACAATGTTATTATCCGATCTCGCTTAAGTGAGATCAACGCCATCATCAACGAATCCATTCAAGGAATGCCGATTATACGTGTTTTCCGCCGCCAAAAAGCGACTCAGGAAGAGTTTGAAGCTTTAAACGAAGATTATATGGCTCATCAGAACAAGATGCTGAATCTGAACTCGCTAACAACTCACAACCTGGTGAATGTACTTCGCAATATTTCGCTTGTTGTCATCCTGTGGTATTTCGGAGCAGCTTCTCTGGATGGCACAGGCATCGTCTCCATCGGTGTGCTGTATGCCTTCGTGGATCTCATGGGCCGGATGTTCCAGCCTATTACGGGTATGGTCAATCAGCTCGCTGCATTGGATTCATCCATTGTATCCGCGAAACGGGTGTTTGAACTGATGGATGAAACGGGCGAACAGGTAACCGACGGCTCTATGCCCCGCTATTTGGGCAATGTGGAGTTCAAGAATGTGTCTTTTGCCTATAAAAAAGACTATGTTCTGAAGGATATTTCTTTCGAAGCAAAACAGGGACAGACGGTTGCCCTCGTAGGACATACGGGATCAGGCAAAAGCTCCATCATCAACCTGCTGTTCCGTTTCTACGATCCCCAGAAAGGGACCATTACCATTGACGGTCAGCCTGTTACCGACATTCCGAAGCAGTGGCTTCGTCAGCATATGGGGATCGTTCTGCAAGACCCGTATTTGTTCACAGGCACGATCGCTTCCAACGTAAGTCTTGGAGATGCAGAAATCACCCGTGAACAGGTCAACAAGGCGCTGAGTGATGTTGGAGCGGATAGACTGCTTGCACACCTTCCGCAGGGCTTTGATGAACCTGTCATCGAAAAAGGCAGCACGCTTTCCGCTGGGCAGCGGCAGCTGATCTCCTTCGCACGTGCCTTAGCATTTAATCCGGCAATTCTTATCCTGGATGAAGCGACAGCCAATATCGATACAGAAACAGAAGCACTGATTCAAGATGCTCTTGAAGTTCTCAAGAAAGGACGCACCACATTCATCATCGCTCACCGCCTGTCTACCATCCGTAGCGCGGATCAGATTCTCGTCCTCCACCGGGGAGAAATTGTTGAGAAAGGTTCGCATGATGATCTCATGGAGCTTCGCGGCCGTTACTATAAAATGTACCAGCTTCAGCAAGGATCTGTGCAGCAGCCCAAAGACGACAAAGAAGCAGTCGCTGCAGGCACAGCTGTAAACCTTGCAACCGGAAATGCTTAATACGTATTGAAAAAGAAAAAGGGGGTGTCCCAAAGGTCCATTGACCTGGGACACCCCCTTTGCCTGTTGTAAGGCGCTACGTGTACGAATCAAAGATTCCTCATCGACACTCCTTTAACCTTGATGTCGTATTGTGATGACACATAAACTTCTGCCGATGATTTAGAAATAACCTGTGGGTACATTTTGCCCGGATCCGGCTGAACTACCCTATAGTAGACAATCGCCTGCTTATCACTTATAAAATCAATCGATGTAACAGCAATTCCGTAACCTGGATTAGGAAGATTGTCTTTTGTAATGACAACTTTATTCACCTTATCGTTGACTTTGACAATTTGAGTCGAAATATCGTCTCCATCCTGCTCTACCTTACCGAGGTTATCCTGCTTATGATCTTTAATAAACTGCATTGCTGCATGAGTTAACTTGGCCGCTTCCATACGAGTTAATTTCTGTTGCGGCTGAAACTTGTCTCCCTTATCCAGCTCAGCAATTTTGGTCAGAAGCAAAAATTGCACAGCACCGCGGTTCTCTTCTTTCATCTGACTTTCGTCCGCAATATTGATGTACATCATAATAACAGGATAGTTCCCCGTCTTCTGAACCGCAGTAGCGAGCAGATTTGCAAAATCCTCACGGGCCATCGGCTCGTTCCACTTCGTATCAGCCGAAATCGGTAGACCGTGCTGGGCGGCAATACTAACGGCATCCGCATACCATGCGCCGTCCGGAACGCTGCTGAATGACTTTCCGCTGAAATTCGGTAACTCTTTAAGTCCTGTGGCCTTTACGACCATTTGAACAGCCTGTGCTGACGTAATCGTTTTTTGTGGAGCAAACTTATCAGCGGTTATGCCCTGAATGATCCCTTTATCCTGCAGAGATTTCACAATAGCTTGGTTTCCACTATCCTCGATATCTGAGAACGTCGATGCTGAGGCAGCCCCTGCGCCAAGAAGCGAAGATGTGATGAGTAAAGCTGATATTATTTTTGTAGTTTTTGTCATAACTTACACCTCCTATAATCTCTGACGCAAGGTTCATGGAAATTGTTTCATAAAAATACAATTAAAACAGGGGGCCTTCTTTATCCGCTTCTAATCCTAGTTTGACATACATTTCTCTGGAGTAGCCCTGTAGCTTCTGTTCCAGAGCCTGGGCTTGATCTTTAAAGGCCGTTAGCTCCCGGATCATCCGCGACCGTCCGGCAGGACTGAATGTTTCGTGAATCCGTTCTTTAAAATAGTCATGAACGATATGATTACGCTGTTTCCATACTTCTTTCAGCTGTAGAGTTTCTTCTTCAGAAAAAGGGAAGTAATGCTGTATTTCCTGAACCAGCTGACCTAAGGAGCTGCTCAGTTTACGTTGATACAATTGTGTAATGTCCTCTTCCGAAGGTACCTTACCCTTCGACAGCTTGATAAGCATCAGCAGGTTCGCCAACTGCTGCTCCAAGGCCTGAGAGTAGTATACCGCCAATCCGAAATAGGCAAACAGCTCTTTGGAGTGGTCACTGTCCAGCAGTCGTGTCTGTTTCATCATTTCCTCCTGTTAAATAGGCTGCTTTTTCGTGTTCACCTTTCCTACTCTTTATCGTAAAGGAAGATTCATCCTCTATCAACCTGCTTTTCTAATTAATTCCGCAGCATCCTTCGCTAGAGCGGCTTTAAGATAAATTATGAGCAGTACAGCTGTATATCCGAATGAAAAAAGAAGCGTGTATGCGCTACGGGCTATCCCGCGCTGATCCGAATGCATCAGCATATCAATCATCGGCGATGCCGGAGGAAGTAAATATACGAGAATACTGATACTAGTCGGCAGCGAATCGGCAAGCGAAAGTCCTGCGATAGACAGCACAATTAGAATTAACATTAGCCCTGCTGCTCTTCCCTGATTCTCGATCCACCCGGACTGAAAAAATAGTGCAACTGCCGCTCCAAGCCCTGAAAGTGAAATATGAGCCATAAGAGCAATCACGAAACGTGACCAGCCTACCGGCTCATCAAACATACCTGTCACCATCGGATAGACAACTGTTGCAGTGCTAATGATACTGCATATCAGAACAAGTACAGCATACTGCGTAGCATAAAATACTTCGCACTTCCGGTATGTAAAATAAGCAGAACATTCTGTCGGCCTTGATCGTGATTGAGAAAATTTGTGCCTAACCAAGAGCAGCCGATAAACAGCAAAGAAGACGTCACTGCATAACTGTCCATCACCGGGTTTGGCTTATAGGAATACAAAATCAATACGGATATAATCATGAAAGCGATCGGTGGAAAATAACGATTTGATCGAGTATAACTCGCCAGCAAATATCGAAGCAGTGGCCAGCTGATCATCCCTCCACCACCTCTCTTAAAGCGGGAGGTGTATACTCCAGCCGTTTAGCCTGTTCCTCAGGCAATGGCTGCAGCGATATCACGGAACCGCCTGCGCTAAGCACATATAGTAAAAAATCATCCGAACTTTCTTTTTTAACCACGGCTTCAAACGGAGATCCTCTCGATATCCAGTACAAGAAACCGTTCATCATCTCCAGATTCCGCATTGCCTCAGGTGAAATGCCATAGAAAGCCAATTTTGTTCCTGCTGCCACTTCACCATTTTCATAAAATGCATCACGTATAATCAACCCTTGCTTCATGACAACAACTCTATCAGCCAGTGCTGCGGTCAGCAGCGGTTCGTGTACTGACATCACTATAGCGGTCCCTTGATTTTTGATTTCACCCAGAACCGTGATCATATCATGCTGTGAAGGCTCGTCCAAACCGGACAGCGGCTCATCTAACATTAACAAGTCAGGTGTACCCAACATGGCCTGCATGAGGTTCACCTTTTGCAGCATTCCTTTAGAGAATTGATTCATCCTTCGCTTGGCATGTTGTTGCATTTGGAACAAAGACAAGACACCTTCTACATTGCGAAGTGCTTCCTGTCTGCTCATTCCTTGAATCCTTGCCGCATGAACCAAATATTCTTCAGGGGAAAAGCGCAGACCTGGGAAACGCTCGGGCACGTATCCAATTCGCAGGCTGCTCACACTTACAATTCTCTTTCCGCGAGAAGGAACCGCAAGACCTGCAATCAGGTGCAGAAGAGTACTCTTCCCCGCTCCATTGCTACCGGTAACCGCAACACATTCTCCGCGGCTTATGCGCCAGGAAACATCCCGTATCGCCTCATGCCTACCAAACAATTTACTGACCTTGTCTAATACAATTAATTCCTCCATAGATCCTATTACTCCTAAATCGTCTTTTTAGCTTATTGTACCTTTTTATTCCAGACAGATACAATACCTCGTCAATCATTGCCCCGAACTCCATTCGAGCCAGTTGTTTACTTCCATAAGTTCGATAAATTTGACTAGGCGGGGCAAAAGAGGTTCTGCGTCATCCCCGAATTCGGCTTGGATTGCAGCAGCAATATCGGATACGGAGTGATTTCCATCGCACATCGTAGTCACCGCTGCCCCCAAATCATCAAGCCTCACCTGAATAACAGCCGGTTGCTTTAGAAATCGAACGGCTTGGCGTTCGACCCAGGACTGACGTGGAACAAAAACAATCATATTCCCGTTGCGTTTATCCATAGTCAAACCATCTTTAAGTAAAGGTACCATACTGAGCAGGTTCTGAACTTCTTTGTGTTTTTTGTTTCGATTTATACCCAATAGACTCACTCCTGACTATGGGATACAGGTGATTTCTTACTGGCTAAAGTACTCCAAGTCAAGATTATTGTAACAAGCAGGAATATTAGGAACGGTAGCCAGTTGTTTTCGATCAATATGCTGCCAGGAATATCCACATTCATCCAGATTAGCACAGCAATAATGACACCAATCAGCGACTCTCCAGCAATAAGACCGGAAGCCAGCAATGTCCCTGTTTCTACTCTTGCCTTCAGCATTTCTCCGTCTTTACGTGAAATCTTCTCAATGAACCACCGGACAACACCACCTGTCATAATTGGTGTACTCACATGGATGGGCAGATAGATGCCGACAGCAACCGTCAATGAGTTCAGACCGAGCAATTCGAAGACTATGGCTGATGCCGCCCCTATAAATATCAGTTCCCAGGGAAGATTACCTGCCATAATCCCTTCGACAATAATCCGCATCAGTACTGCTTTCGGTGCCGGAAGGTCCTCTGATCCCAATCCATAACTTTCATTCAGCACCGACAAAATAAAGCCAATCACAAGACCTGAAACGAGTACGCCGATCATCATAGCAACCTGCTGCTTCCATGGTGTACCGCCAACCAAATAACCGGTCTTTAGATCCTGTGAAATATCACCAGATACTGCAAGTGCGACACACACAATGGCCCCAACAGTCAAAGAAGCAATCATACCACTCATACCTGTCATACCTGTCACTTTGAACACAAAGGTTACGACAAGCAGTGTTGCAATCGTCATGCCCGATACCGGAGAAGACGAACTACCTACAAGTCCGACGATACGTGAAGCTACCGTCACAAACAGAAACCCAAAGATGGCAATAGCTAAAGCGCCCACAATCCCCACATCGGTTAATGGAGCAAATGCGATGATGACAATCAGCACAGCGATCATAGAGAATACCCATATGCCTGGAATGTCATGATTGGTACGATCTAGCGTCACTTTGCCGCTGTTTTTATTTTGTAAACCTCGCAGTGTCGCCGCAAGTGAACTGAACAGCATAGGAAGCGTCTTTACAAGCGTTATCAATCCGCCTGCTGCTACTGCCCCTGCACCGATATAACGGATATAATCACTCCAGATTCCCCATGCATCTAATTCGCCAATCGGACTAGCCGACGGGATTACGACAGCATTGCTGCCAGCGCCGATAAATCCGATGACTGGGATGATGACCAACCACGCAAGAACACCCCCAGCGAGCATCTGTCCGGCAATCCGTGGTCCGATAATATACCCGACCCCTAGCAAAGCCGGGAATATATCCATGCCCACTACCGCATTTTTAAATCGGAAAATGGTACTTTCGATTTCGGTTCGAAACCATTTAAATCCATCACCCATCGCTTTTACCGCGCCACCAATCAAGAAGCCGTACACAACCATTTTTGCGCTTTTTCCTCCGGTATCCCCGGACATCAACACTTCAGCACAAGCCGTTCCCTCCGGATAAGGGAGAGTAGCATGCTCATTTACGATGAGTAATCTGCGCAGAGGAACCATCATGGCTACGCCAAGGAACCCACCAACGAGAACAATAAAGCTGATGGTCGCCATGGAAGGGATATGACCCCACATATACAGAGCCGGTAAAGTGAAAATAGCGCCAGCAGCAACTGCTTCACCCGCAGTAGTCATGGTCTGTACGATATTGTTCTCAAGAATCGACTTGCGACGGAAAATCCCTCTTAACACACCAAGAGAGATGACGGCAGCCGGAATGGACGCGCTAACGGTCAAGCCGATTTTTAATCCCAGATAGGCATTCGCTGCTGCAAACACGACGGCTAGAACGATCCCCAACACGATCGCAAAAGCAGTCAGCTCGGCCATTGATTTTGAAGCGGGTACGTATGGGACAAATGCTGAAGGGGTGCTATTTCCTTTTGAATCTTGCATCCCGTTATCTCCTCTCTTCGTTGAAAAAAATGTGTATGGAACTGGTTAGAAAAGCATCCTTATATTGTCCCTTTCACTCCATTTTCAAACCGGATTTTCGTAAGAAATCAGTCTAATTCAGTCCATCATTGCTTATATCAACATAAAAAAAACCGCTCAATAGCGAACACCTTCGCTAAAGAACGGTAACGTATGTAATTCATTTTTCTTAAAAACAGCCCAATGAGTAGAATGCCGAAATGGCATCAATGATATTATATGGTTATTTAAGCAACGTAACACATTCCACGGCATATCTGAGCACATTTTCGGCAAACTTCTGCACAATGTTTGCAGTAATCCTGCATTTGTTTCTCACATTCATCCGCGCAAGACTCGCACATCTTAATGCAAAGAGCACAAATATCAGTAACATATGGGCTCATTCGGGTCATAGCCTCAGCTGCAAAAGAACAGATGTCCGCACATTCCCGGGTTAGAGTAATACAATCACGCAGCATGGCAATATCATATTCTTTTAGACAGGAGACGTAGCACACATTACATGCATTCATGGTTTGGAGACAAGCTTCAATACAATCTTTATATTGTAGTTCGTTATTCATTACGTATACCTCCTAGGCACGATTTCGCTCTGTCATTGTAGTGAACTATTTGGCTGCTGGCTGAACCAATCACTTCTATCTTGATTCCTGTGAGATCGCTTTTGCTTCCAACTCAACTAATTGTTCTTTAATCCATGTCTTACTGAAATGCTCACCGATAAACACGACCACATCAGACAGTTGACCTTGAGGATTGATTTTCATGAAATCGGATTCTCGATATGCATATTGGAAAAGGAACCTGCTGGCCGTATCGTTAAATGTTAAGATCCCCTTGGCACGATATATTTCTCTCGGAAGACCGGCTACAAGAGCTTCAAAATCATTGCTATTGACGGGTCCCTTAAAATAATAGGTAAATGACATAACGTGATCATGTGTATGGTCGTGATTGTGCTCGTTATCAGGGGCGTGATGTTTCTCAGTGACTTCAGTATCTGTTCGATTATCAGAATTTCGATCTTTTGCGATAACCGATACTTCCTCGAGAAGTACATCCGGGTTTACATCACAGCGTACGGCAGGAATCATGGATGCAACAGCGTTCCACCCTCGTACAATCCGGGCCGCCTCCTGCTGTTCTTCTTCGTTAATCCGATCTATTTTGTTTAGGATCAATGTTGAAGCACAACGAATCTGCTCTTGCATCAAACGGTATGTCTTCCCTTTCTGCACTTCATGCAAGTGAAGAAGATGTGCGGAATCCACTACGGTGATCAAATTTTTAACATCAATGTTGATATACAGTGATGCTTCAGCGACTGCATCCAGAATTTCCATAGGATTGGCTGCCCCTGTAGCCTCAATGACGATGACATCAGGCTTCTCGTTTTGAATCAGCATTGCAATCTCTGAAGACAGGTCAGCTCGGATTGAACAGCATATACAGCCACTTAGCATTTCTGCGGTTGGTACATCCTCTCCAGCAATCATTCCATCTATATTTACTTCGCCGATCTCATTCATCACGATGGCAGGCTTTAATCCCTGCTGTTTCCAGTATGCTATCATCCTCGTTAACAGGGTTGTTTTACCACTGCCTAAAAAACCTGATAATATATATATGGGTGTAACTCCGTTTTTCATATGTAATCGTCCTTTCTGCAATGCTCTATGTTAGCGAGTGTACTACACTTAAGCTTCTGTCAGCAAGGAAGCGGGTAGACTTAACGAAAATCAAAAGTTTAAAAGATTGGAGTTGTATACATGATGAACTCTGTTGATGAACATCGGCTGCAATCGCCTGAGACCATTTCGTGCATGATTGTTACGGTATCCGATACAAGAACGCCCGAAACTGACGAGAGCGGGCAATTGATAAAAACTTCCCTTGAAGAAGCCGGTTATAGCGTAGTTAAACATATCATTGTGAAGGATGACTATGATGCTATACGTGAGTTGATCTATGAGGCCTCCAGCAATCCGACCGTTGAGGCTCTTCTATTAACCGGGGGAACAGGAATCTCCAACCGTGATAGTACTTATGAGGCGGTGTCATCCTTGCTCGACAAAGAATTGAGTGGGTTTGGCGAGATTTTCCGCTATTTAAGCTATGAAGAGATCGGGGCTGCCGCGATCCTGAGCCGCGCCATCGGCGGAACAGTCGGTAACACAGCTGTCTTTTCCATGCCTGGTTCACGTGGAGCTGTCCGGCTTGCGATGGAGCGAATCCTTCTGCCAGAGCTTCGGCATGTCGTACGAGAAATGAACAAGCAGCGATAAAAAGCTAAGCTCCGAATAGACAGTAAAAAGGCGAGCACTGGTTAACCTCAGTTGCCCGCCTTTATTTCAGCGTATTCATTTGGGTTTGTCATTGGATCGACGTGGCAGTTGGTTAAGCACGTCAGCAGCTACTTTTTTCACTTGCTCCGTGTATTGGTCTTTCTTTTTTCCTGCTGATGTATATACCAGCGCGGCCTCACGTTGCGCGAAAATCATATTATCCATTGTTCCGGTTTCGTTCAGTCCGCCAGCACCATATAATTCTTTAATGCCATTAATTCTTGCCTGTTCATCTGTAAAGATGTGCACTGTAATTAACTGGCTAGAGTCACCATTCATTCGGTATAGGTACGACATGTTTCCAGCGTCATCTTCTGCATACGTGTCATTTGTCAGACGAATATTATGGTCCTTAAATAAATCCTTCATCGTATTCAGAAACTGCCCGTTAAGTCCGGATCCTTCCGTTTTTGCCTCTTTATTCCCTTCCTGATACGCTTGCATGTTATATTTCTTCATTTCTTCTTTGGCTGCATCTCTCGTACATCCCATGATTACAGCCAGCAAAGAAAATGAAAGCAGCCCTATCGCCCATCGATTCACCAAGCTTCATCCATCCTTTCCAGTCACGCAAAGCCTGCATGACGTCTTAGGGATAGAATGCCTGACGGAGAAGCTGATTATTCGACTTCAGATTCTTCGAGGAGAGATATAATACTTCGGCCGGTCGCCCCGCCTTTCAGTATATTGGATAATATTTCCGGAAGCTCATGTAGAGCATGCACATGTATCCCGGACTTCAGCGCGGTATCGGGTTTCCATTCACCGGCCAGTCTGCTCCATATTTCCTTACGTATGTTCATCGGACAAAAGACGGAGTCAATGCCCAAAAGCTTTACGCCTCTCAAAATAAACGGATATACCGTAGCCGCAAAGTCGCCACCGCCTGTTAGACCTGAGAGTGCAATTGCACCACCGTATTTGACGTGTTTCAACAGTCCTGTTAACTGAGCGCCGCCAACCGGATCAATTACAGCAGCCCATTTTTCAGCAGCGAGCACGCCCCTTGACTCTGCTGACGTTTCATCCCGCGAAATAACCGTATGAGCGCCAATTCCTCTCAACCAGTCTCCTTGAGAAGAAATTTTGCCGGTAGATGCAACCACTTCAAATCCTAGCTTAGACATAATAGACACCGAGAAGCTGCCTACGCCACCTGACGCACCCGCAACCAGGACCGGTCCATCCGAGGGTTGAACGCCGTTCAGAAGCAGGCTGGCTGCCGATAGAGCGGCAGTGAAACCGGCCGTACCGATACCCATCGCTTCTTTATGGCTAAGCCCCTTTGGCAACGGAAGCAGCCAGTCTCCTTTAACTCGTGCGTACTGGCTATATCCTCCTTCGTGAGAAACACCCAGCTCATAGCCGGTACAGAGTACCTCATCGCCTTCTTTAAAAGACGGATGAGATGATTCCACTACCGTTCCCGCCAGATCGATCCCCGGAATAAACGGATACCTTCTGACGATCCTTCCTTCCGGAGTGCTGGCAAGGCCATCCTTGTAATTGACACCGCTATACAGAACACGGATGGTTACATCCCCTTCCGGCAGCTGATCCATACGCCAGTCTTCTACGCCGCTACGAAAACCCTGATCATCATTACGGACAACAAACGCCTGAAATATTGTGTCTGCATTCATATTTTTACCCCTTTCTTTCACCATTCTATGATAAATACTACCCGATCCCATCGCTATTAAAAATGTCCATTGTCGAAGCGTGTGATTATGTAGGACGTTTTGACATCTCCTGCGCTTTCCCGAGAAATAATTGTGTCTTCCAATCAAAAATAGCAGGCCAAGAGCTGCTGTCTTGACCTGCCATTAGCATATGATTTGCTCACAATCCTAAATCACTATCTGAATTTAATCGTCGTGATTTTCTTCTTGATGTTCTTCCATATACTCCGCGATGAGCTTTTGCTTCATTTCCCATACAGCCTCACTCAGATTGACACGGTAAATCTCCGGGTTGAGCTTTCGCAAATATTCCGGCCAGAACTGGTTCAACTGGCTGTTGTGGTAAGTACGAATTTCTTCCAAGGTTGGAAGCTCATAGACCAGCTCTCCATTGTCGTAAATAGGTGCAAGCATAGGAACAGCATCAAAATCTCGCACGTTTTTGCGCATGTAAGGATGCAGCGGATTAAATAGTTTTAACTTTCCGTTTTCCGGCGGCATTTTTTCTTCAGGGAAGCTGATATAATCAGCAATTGCTTTACCGCTACCCTTGGAAACAATACGATACACATCTTTTTTCCCTGGTGTCGACACCTTTTCAGGATTTCCGGAGATCTTGATTGTCGGTACCATAACACCATCTACTTCACGTTCCACCAGTTTATATACTCCACCAAGTGCCGGCTGGTCCGCAGCAGTGATAAGCTGTGTGCCTACGCCCCAAGTATCAATCCGGGCTCCTTGTGCCTTTAGATCGAGGATCGTACCTTCATCCAGATCATTCGATGCAACAATTTGAACATAATGGAGTCCGGCATCATCTAGCATTTTACGTGCCTGAATGGACAAGTAAGCCAAGTCGCCGCTGTCGAGGCGAATGGCATTCATCCGCTTGCCTTGCGCTTCCAGCTTTTTCGCTGTCATAATGGCATGGGGAACACCGCTCCCCAATGTATCATAGGTATCGACCAAGAGAGTCACCTGATCCGGCATCACCTTGGCAAAAATGTCAAAGGCCTCCTGTTCACTGCGGAACGTTTGAACCCATGAATGCGCATGAGTACCTTTCGTCGGAATTCCGAACTTTTCACCTGCAAGCATGTTGGAAGTGGCATGAAATCCGGCTAAATAGGCCGCTCTTGCTCCCCAGACCGCAGCGTCTGCTTCCTGAGCCCGGCGTGTACCAAACTCTAGCAAAATATCATTACCTGCCACCTGACGGATTCTTGAAGCTTTCGTTGCGATCAACGTTTGAAAGTTCATGAAGTTAAGTATCGCTGTTTCGACAAGCTGGGTTTCAAATATGGTACCTTCCACAGTAATTAAGGGCTCATTCGGGAATACGAGTGCACCTTCTTTCATGGCATGAATACTGCCTCCAAACCGGAAGCGACGCAGTTCATCCAGAAAAGCCTTGTCATATTTCTCTTCCTGTTTGGAGAGGTAGAAGATGTCTTCTTCTGTGAAATGAAGTCCTTCAATATAATTTACGATTCGTTCAAGGCCTGCAAATACAGCGTAGCCGTTGCCAAAGGGCAGTTTTCGGAAATAAGCTTCAAATACCGCTTTGGTATGGTGGGAACCATTAATCCAATGTGCATACATCATATTTATTTGATATTTGTCGGTATGCAAAGCCAGTCCTGCTGTCTTCATATGTTCCTCCTCCTGTCATCCGGCCAGACATGCCGGATTCCTCAAGCTGTCATTTATGTTCACTCCGAACGACTTCCGCACCCAGACTGCCTTTAAAATGACTGAGTGCCCATTGGTGACCTTCCGGATTAAAACTTGCAACCGCATCTTCATATATCTTGAGGGAATACCCGCGGTTATATGCGTCAACTGCTGTATGCAGCACACAAATATCCGTACAGACCCCAATTAAATGAACCTCCGTTATGCCACGCTCCCGCAGCTTAATGTCGAGATCCGTTCCACAAAAAGCACTGTAACGGGTCTTATCCATCCAGTAAATAACGTCCTTACGAGACTCGTACGCTTCCTCAAGCTCGCCATATAAATGACGTCCGCGAGTGTTTCTAATGTTATGAGGAGGAAACAGCTTCACCTCAGGGTGATAAGGATCTCCTTCTTCGTGCAGATCTACGGCCATCACGACAAAATCCCCACGGTCAGCATACCGCTTGGTCAGCTCAGCAACGGTATGTTGAATCTCTACTGCTGGTTCGCCTACAGGAAGACTACCGTCAACAAAATCATTCGTAAAGTCAATAACAATCAACGCTTTCATTCCGTTCACTCCCTTTGATTTTAGTCATATCAAGACATCATCAGGTATAAATCGAAAGCAGAGGGGCATGATCTGTAAAACGGTACAGCTGGGCAGGACGCTGGGAATATTGATTGGAGTTCAGCGGTTTACCGTTCTCATCCCGCACCTCCTCCAAAATGCCTTGTCGGCTTCGTGTGGAGGTAATCTTACGGATGAAGTTAGGTTCCTTAAATTCCGGTACCACCGTCTGAATAACCTGGTACAGCTCGCTCAGTGTAAAATGTTCGGGTAGAAATTGTTTGGCAATTGTAGTCTGCAGCATCTGATGTTGAATTTTTCGGTAGGCGTCCAAAATAATATCTCTGTGGTCGAAGGCAAGTTCCAACTCTTCAAGCGCTTCTTCGATGGTAAACAGTCCTACCTCTTCCGCATCATCAGCAGCCTGCCTGTGTTCAAGCATCCATTCCTCAACAAGAGCATAAAACGCCTGGCTGATTATCCAGCCCCGCGGATCGCGACCTGGAGCGCTGTAAACGCCGAGATATTCGAGGTGTCCACCGTCCACTCCGGTCTCTTCTTTCAACTCCCGCTTCGCCGCATCATAAATAGACTCACTCTCGCGGCAAAATCCACCAGGCAAGGCCCACATACCTGCACATGGCCATGATCTGCGCCGGATCAGCATCACTTTAAGTTCTCTAATAGGAAGTGTCTTAGTCACCGTCTTACGTTCCCGTTTCGTCAGTGTAAACATAACGATATCTGCAGGTACTCCGTCCGGTGTTCTATATTTCTTCGTATTACTGTTCGGTTTCTGTTCGTTATCCGTCATATTCATCACCATTATTATTCATTTTGATAATATCATTATGACATATTGAAATTCGATGTCAAGGTGTTCCTGGATATTTTTTCTGCATTTCCTTTTTTGGAGCGTGTTTCAATAGAAAAGGCGCGGAAGATAATCCGCACCTCTCTTATCCGCAGCTGCTCGGCGGTGTGTCTTTGCCTGTCTCTACGTTTACTTTTTGTGAAACCGTATCGTGAATTACAGATACAACCAACTGCAACAAATAGTTAATATCGCTTTGACTCTGCTGGAATTCCACAACGAGTGGAATGCCATCGATCTCGTCTTGAAGCTCTTCGATTTCACGCTCGATTTTTGCAACCATGTCATTATTCTTGAAAGTCTCGAAAGCGACAATTTCCTTTTGTTTTTTCTTAATGGTCTTAATTAATTCTTGAACGCGCTCGTGATTACGGATTTTCTCTTCCGCCTGTTGAAACATCTTCACTTCTTCACTCGTAGAGATTAATCCGGCAAGCTCTTCTGCTTTAGCCATGATATCCTCACGAATAATTAATTCACGAGTATTGAACGTCGGCATCCCATGTTTATTTACACGACCCTGCTCCTGTGTCAAGTTCATCGCCCCAATTCATCATTATGAAAAATATATTGGTTAAACCGCATCCGTAGCCGCAAACGGCTCAGTAATCATATCACCTTTAATGTACCAGGTCATCGGGTCTGTAATTCGAACGTGAACAAAGCTGCCGATCAGATCAGCCGATCCTTCAAAATGAACCAACTTGTTGGAGCGTGTCCGCCCCGATAGCATGGAATCATTGTTCTTACTAACTCCTTCAACAAGCACTTCTACCGTTGCGCCAAGCAGGCGGTCATTACTCTTACGGCTGTGCTCATTGATCGCAGCATTCAGGCGCTGAAGGCGTTCACTTTTCACTTCCATCGGAACGTTGTCCTCCATTACTGCTGCTGGAGTACCCTCACGTGGCGAGTAAATATACGTGTAAGCAAAATCATAGCCTACCTCACGCACCAGGGACAGTGTCTCCTCGAACTGCTCGTCAGTCTCTCCAGGGAAACCAACAATGAAATCGGTAGTCAATACAACGTCCGGAATGGCTTGCTTAATCTTGCGAGAAAGTTCCAGATACGTTTCACGCGAGTATTTGCGACTCATTTTCTTCAGTACTTGGCTGCTTCCTGACTGTACTGGAAGATGGATATGCTCGACCAGATTTCCGCCCTTCGCCAGAACCTCAATCAAGTGATCATCGAAATCCCTTGGATGGGAAGTGGTGAACCGCACACGCGGAATATCAATCTTATGGATATCATCCATTAAATTCGCAAAACTGTACGTAATATCAGTGAAGTCCTTACCATACGCGTTAACGTTCTGACCAAGAAGAGTGATCTCTTTGAAGCCTTGACGTGCAAGCTCACGGACTTCTGCGATCACGTCCTCTGGTCGGCGGCTGCGTTCCTTACCCCGTGTGAACGGAACAATACAGTAGGTACAGAACTTGTCACACCCGTACATAATGTTGACCCAACCACGAAGTCCTTCCCGTTTCTTAGGCAAGTTCTCAACAATGTCGCCTTCCTTAGACCAGACTTCCACGACCATTTCCTTGCTGAAGAGCGCTTCTTGGATGAGGTGAGGAAGACGATGGATATTATGTGTACCGAACACCAGGTCTACGAACCCGTGTTTCGACAAAATCCGTTTAACGACCCCTTCTTCCTGTGACATACATCCGCAAACACCAAGCAGCATATCTGGTTTCTCGGTCTTCAGATGCTTCAAATGACCCAACTCACCAAACACTTTATCCTCTGCATTCTCACGAATGGCACAGGTATTAAGTAAAATAATGTCAGCTTCCATGCGGTCTTCCGTAGCTTTATAACCCATCTGCTCCAGCATTCCCTTGATCGTCTCGGAATCATGCTCATTCATCTGGCATCCGAATGTGTACACAAGGTAGAATTTTCCTAAACCGATGGTCTTGAATTCCTCCGGTAAAGCCGTATCGTACAGCACCTGAACGTCCTGTTTACCGCGCTGTTTTTCTTGTCTATGATTAGGCTCCGATAGTATATTGATTTCCCGTCCCCGGATTCGGATTCTCTTACCGTTTTCGTCCTCGGACAAAATTTTGGCATCCGAAAAATCAAAATACTTGGAGTAGTCCTTCTTATCTTTGGACATACGCTAGGTCACTCCTTAAAATCCGCTATAAATCAATGTTTATTTCATTATCTGCCATGTAGGCACTGCCTTTAATTATATCATGATCTTCCATGCTAAGCTACTATCCTGGGGTGATCTGTTAACATCAATAACAAAGCAAAAAAAGAGTCAGTCACAGAATGATCCTGTGATTGACTCTCTTATATTGCATCTTAATCAATGATTTCTGCAGTATCCCCTGTTTTGGCACCAGCGGCATTCGCTTCGTCGGTATCAATGTGCATGTCCAGTGCAAAATTGTCGGAAACGCGTGCAACGACGTTTTCGAGCACTAGGCCGCGTTCTCCACCGAGACGCACTTTAAGCATTTGCTTATCTTTAATGCCCCATTTTTCAGCATCAGAAGTATGGAAGTGAATATGACGCGCAGCCACAATAACACCTTCGTCCACGGTAACTTCACCAGCAGGGCCCTTAATTGTAATACCAGGTGTACCTTCAATGTTTCCAGATTCGCGAACAGGCGCTTTTACACCAATTGCAAAAGAATCCGTACGGGAAATCTCCAGCTGTGATGCTGGACGAGCAGGTCCCAAAATTCTGACTTTATCGAATTGTCCTTTCGTACCAATCACAGCCACCGTTTCGTTAGCTGCAAATTGCCCCGGTTGGGACAACGGTTTAAACTCGGTCAATTGGTAACCGGGTCCGAACAATGCTTCAATATGTTCTTGAGTTAAATGAATATGGCGGGCCGAAACACCCACAGGTACAGTTTTGTTCATCTGTCTCACTCCTTGTTTTCTCTATAAGCTGTACATGCCAACATCTATTATACTCTCAATTACCCAAAAATAAAAAGGCAGTGCGGTTAATCCGCCTGCCTGAATCTGTCTTATTTGAATTCTGCTACAAGATTGTCAAATTGTTCCCGGGTTAGCTGAAGATCCTGATGGGCCAGAGGTGTATCCTTGAATCCGGAAATTTGGTCCTCATAGCTTTTTCGGCTATGATCCTGATAGATCAGCCCTGTGACCAAACCATCCGTTTCCATCAGTTTAGTCATAGCACTGATCCGGTTCGAAGAATCATATTCCGGAAAGCTGTCCAAATTAACGATATGATCTTTAAACCACTCATAGGTATTCACTTTGTTAAACGTAACGCATGGACTGAACACATTTATAATGGAGAACCCTTCATGCTTAATCCCTGCCTCTATCAAAGCGGTTAGCTGTTTGATGTCACTCGAAAAAGACTGAGCGACAAAAGTAGCGCCTGCTGAAAGCGCCAGTTCCAGCGGTGATAGTGTCGACTCGATCGAACCTTCAGGTGTACTCTTGGTAACAAAGCCTTCCGCACTTCGCGGTGAGGTTTGACCTTTGGTCAGGCCGTATATCTGATTGTCCATGACAATATACGTAATGTTGATGTTTCTGCGGATAGCATGAATCGTGTGTCCCATACCAATCGCAAATCCGTCGCCGTCCCCACCTGAAGCAATTACGGTCAGATCACGGTTTGCAAGCTTAACCCCTTGTGCGATTGGCAGTGCCCGTCCATGAATGCTATGCATTCCATATGCATGGATATATCCCGATATCCGGCCCGAGCAGCCGATACCTGAAATGACAGCAAGCTGATCCGGCTCAAGGCCGCAGCTGGCTGCTGCACGCTGTATAGCGGCTTGTATAGAGAAGTCGCCGCAGCCAGGGCACCAGTTCGGTTTGACATTGTTACGGAAATCTTTGAACGTAGCCATCTTTATACCAGCTCCTTACTGTCGACGTAGACAATTTTGCATTCGTTATAAATAATAGACGGCAGGAACGGATTACCATCATATTTGAGCACACTGCTCAGCTTCTCACTACCGCCAACATGCAACTTGATCAGATTGGCGAGTTGGGCAGTTGCGTTATTTTCAACAACGATGACCTGTTTTGCTTGGTCAACATACGGTTTGACAGCATCTGCAGGGAACGGGTGAAGCAAGCGGATAGTCACATGGTTGGTAGTGACTCCATCATTTTCAAGCAACTCACGCGCCTGATCGATCGTTCCACCCGTAGAGCCCATTCCGATAATGAGAAGATCGGGTTTTTCATACGGAGCGTCTGCCAATATCGGATTAGTTACTCTTACATGGTTTAGCTTGCCTAGACGCTTATCCATCATTTTTTTTCGATTATCCACCGACTCTGATGGTCGTCCTGATTCATCGTGCTCGACACCGGTAACATGGTGAATCCCGTTTTTCTCTCCAGGTAGAACACGAGGTGATATCCCGCTGTCTGTAAACTCATATCTCTTAAACAGACTCTTGTCCTCTTGCTCCGGCACGTTGCTCACAAGATTTCCGCGATCAATCACAACCCGGTTGTAATCCAGTGATTCACATGACTGTTTACCCAGTGACAGCTGTAAATCCGTTACAACGATAACCGGAACCTGGTATTGCTCGGACAAGTTAAACGCCTCTACCGTATCATAAAAACACTCTTCTATAGAGCTTGGTGCTAGTACGATTTTCGGGATTTCCCCATGCGTTCCATGAATCATGGCGTTAATATCACTTTGTTCCTGCTTCGTCGGCAGACCAGTACTCGGACCTCCACGTTGTGTGTCGACAATAACAACCGGCGTTTCCGTCATGCCAGCCAGACCGATGGCTTCCATCATGAGGGACAGTCCTGGCCCAGCAGAAGCCGTCATGGTACGAACGCCAGCATAGTTAGCTCCGATAGCCATCGTTACTGCAGCGATTTCATCTTCTGTCTGAACTACGGTACCGCCGAATTTAGGCAGCTTTTTAATTAAGTATTCCATAATTTCGGAGGCAGGAGTTATCGGGTAAGCGCTCATTAATCGGCAACCTGCAGCCACGGCACCAAGACCGATAGCATCGTTTCCGATCATAAACAGCTTCTGCTTTCCGTCAGCCGGATTCAGTTTGAACTCATCCAGCGGACCACCTGCAAGCTCAAGTACATAATCTGAGCCCCGTTTTACGGCCTCTAGATTCTTCTCTACGACAGCTGCACCCTTACGTCCGAATTCTTCTTCAACGGCACGGTTGAACACATCAAGAGGAAGGCCAAGCAGCGCCCATGATGCACCAGAAGCTACCATATTTTTCATAAGTGAGGTTCCAAGCTCCTCCGCTATGGCTGTTATAGGTACAGCAAATAGCCGGATGTCTGCATCTTCCGGAACTACGGGGTTAAACTTCGTGTCCGCTACGACAACACCACCCGGGCGAAGCTCGTGCGCATTCAGGTCAATACTTTCTTGATCAAATGCAACCAATATATCAAGATCATCCGCAATGGACCGGATCGGTTGTGTGCTGATACGTATTTTATTATTCGTATGTCCACCTTTAATACGGGACGAAAAATGCCGATAACCATAAAGGTAATATCCCAGCCGGTTTAAGGCTGTCGAAAAAATACGGTCAGTGCTTTCGACCCCTTCTCCCTGCTGTCCCCCGATTTTCCAAGATAATTGACTGATCAAGCTCTCCACTCCTTTTTATATAAAAGCATCTTACTCATAATACAGTGTAATTTGAATTCAGTGTAATTTCTGATAAAATAAGGACTTATTTAATTACGATAAAGTTTATCGGTTTAATGGTGAAATGGCAAGAAATATTTTCTAGACTTAAGTCTATTATAAGTTATGATCGCGATCCCTGCTGCACAGGCAGATATTGTTCAAGAAAATTTAACGCATTATCCGACATCCATCCTTGCACCAGCTGTTCAGGGTAATGCTTTAACAATGTATTTACCCAATCCTGGTATTTACCAGGGCTCTCTAGCCCTTCAACCCATTGCTCTATTCCATCAAAATCAGACCCGAACATCATGTGATGCTCTCCTCCAAGTGAACAAATTCGTTCAACATGGGGCAGCAAATCCTCCGGTTTGACCGTAGGAGTGTCACGCCGGATAAACCAGGGGACAAATGTCAGTCCAATTCGGCCATCCATCGCAATAAGTGCGCGAATTTGTTCATCACTCAAGTTACGTGGATGCGGGCAGACCCCATAGGCGTTGGAGTGGGAAGCAATCAGCGGACGGGAAACAAGCTCAGCCAGCTCCCAAAACCCTGCTACAGATAAATGGGATACGTCTAAGATGATCCCAAGTTCATTACACAATTGAACCATCTCTCTCCCTTTATCTGTCAGACCGCCTCCACGTTTCTCCATCACGCCATCAGCGGCCCAGTTGGCATGATTCCAAGTCAATCCCATCAATCTTACCCCAAGCTCGTAACAGAGGCGGACATAGAACAGATTACCCTCCAGCCCGTCCACTCCCTCAAGAGAAAGAAGCCCCCAACGTTTACTTCCACTTCGTACTTCTCTTATCTGATCACGCCATTTCAACCATTCCAGTTTTCCCGTCCCATTCAGTTTGGCGCGAAAGATATCAATTTGTGCCATCACGCGTTCAAACGATGGGCGTCCGTATTGTTCTGACAAAAACACAGCAAATACCTGCAGCGCCACATCGCCTTCTTCCATTGACTTCAGCGTCACATCCAAATCCGGACTATTGTCAAAAGAAGCCTTAGGATTTTCCCACAGCTTGCTCAGTGCGTCACAGTGAAAATCTACAATCTTCATGTACACTATCCCCTCTCTTCTAACCCATAGCAAAAAGCCTGTTTACTTTGATAGGTAAACAGGCTCACCCTCAACATTCCATCATTATCTAGGTTCTACGATCAACTTAATCGCTGTTCGGTCTTCGCCATCAATCACAATATCCGTAAAAGCAGGGATGCAGATCAAGTCCACCCCGCTTGGTGCCACAAATCCCCGGGCAATCGCTACGGCTTTAACAGCCTGGTTCAGTGCTCCCGCCCCAATTGCCTGAAGCTCGGCTCCGCCGCGTTCTCGAAGAACTCCAGCCAGCGCACCTGCAACTGAGTTCGGATTGGATTTTGCTGAAACTTTTAATACTTCCATGGTAAGTACCTCCCCTGGGAATGTTGAGTGATGGTTTGCTTCCGTTTATTAGATGTTATTCGTGAGTGGGGAAAAGATTCCTTCTTTTTACCAAACGTTCCTTATTTACTCTTAAACCGTTGCACACTCTTTTAATCCATTCTCCATTCATCTTCATACATCCGAATTTTTTCGATTTTCTTCGCTTTGCCAGTCGTATCGTCAAGCTGCACATAAACCGCATGGAAGTGCCATTTCCCTTCATCCACTTGAAAACGTGCGGGAAGCTGGGTCTTAAATTTATAAAGAACTGCATCACGCTGCATCCCCAGTACCCCTTCTTTGGACCCAACCATGCCCGTATCTGTCAGATATGCCGTTCCGTTCGGCAAAATTGTATCGTCGTTGCTCTGCACATGTGTATGTGTACCCACGACGATCGACGCTCGTCCATCCATATGCCAACCCATCGCGATCTTCTCTGATGTGGCTTCCGCGTGAAAATCAACCAGAATATGTTTATGCTTTATCCGAAGCTCATCCACAATTTCGTCTGCCGCCCGGAATGGGCAATCTATCGCAGGGAGAAATGTCCGGCCCATCAGATTGACGATAGCGAGCTCCTTGCCATTCGCCTTAATCACCGTATGACCACGCCCTGGTGTTCCTGGAGGAAAGTTAGCAGGCCTTACCATCCGGGATTCATGATCTATAAATTCAAAAATGTCACGATTATCCCATGTGTGATTCCCCATTGTAATCCCATGAATACCCCAGTTGAAAAATTCATTGGCGATTGCGGATGTTATTCCCCGCCCCGATGCTGCGTTCTCGCCGTTTGCTATAATGATATGCGGATTATATTTGGACTTCAATTCTGGCAAGGAAGTTTTAAGAGCCTTACGGCCAGTGCTGCCAACAATATCGCCTATGAATAAAACGTTGATGCCAATCAACTCCTCTAATCGTAAAAATTTCGGTATGAAAGATAAAAAGTGGCCGGGAAGCGGCCACTTTTTTATCTGGAACTTTATTTCGCGTAATCAACCGCTCGAGTTTCACGGATAACGGTAACCTTGATATGACCAGGGTAATCCAGTTCATTCTCAATCGTCTTCGTAATGTCACGTGCCAAGCGGAAAGCTTCAGCATCATCGATCTTATCAGGTTGTACCATGACACGGACTTCACGTCCGGCTTGAATGGCATATGATTTCTCAACACCCTCAAACGATTCGGTGATAGCTTCCAATTTCTCGAGACGCTTAATGTAAGTCTCCAGTGTTTCTCTCCGTGCTCCCGGTCTTGCCGCAGACAATGCGTCAGCCGCACCAACTAGCATAGCAATAACGGAGGTCGCTTCGCAGTCGCCATGGTGGGAAGCAATGCTGTTGATAACCACCGGATGTTCTTTGTACTTCTTCGCCAGCTCCACGCCGATTTCAACGTGCGACCCTTCCACTTCGTGATCCAGCGCTTTACCGATGTCATGCAACAGCCCGGCACGTTTCGCCAATGTGATGTCTTCGCCAAGCTCTCCAGCCATAAGACCGGTCAAGTAAGCTACTTCCATGGAATGCTTCAGCACGTTTTGTCCATAGCTTGTACGGAATTTCAAGCGGCCCAGAATCTTGATCAGGTCCGGATGCAAACCATGCACGCCAACCTCAAAGGTTGCCTGCTCTCCATATTCGCGGATCCGTTCGTCCACTTCCTTGCGGGATTTCTCTACCATCTCTTCGATACGAGCCGGATGAATCCGACCGTCTGCCACCAATTTCTCCAAAGCTGTGCGAGCAATTTCACGGCGAATCGGATCGAAGCCCGATAGTATAACCGCTTCCGGTGTATCATCGATAATGAGGTCAATCCCTGTAAGGGTTTCAAGTGCACGGATGTTACGACCTTCACGGCCGATAATCCGGCCCTTCATTTCTTCGTTCGGCAGTGTCACGACGGAAACCGTAGTTTCCGCTACATGATCAGCTGCACAGCGTTGGATGGCAAGCGTAATAATTTCACGCGACTTCTTGTCTGCCTCTTCCTTAGCCTGCTGCTCAAGTTCTTTGATCATCTGCGCGGTTTCGTGGCGAACTTCCTGCTCTACGTTGCTCAAAATGATGCTTCTGGCATCTTCCATGGTCAGATTGGAAATTCGTTCCAATTCCGTCACCTGGTTTTTGTAAATCAAATCAATCTGCTGCTGGGTTTCTTCAATTCGTTTCTCTTTGTTCGCCACTTGTTCTTCTTTACGTTCCAAAGATTCCAATTTTTTATCCAGCGATTCTTCCTTTTGCAACAATCTGCGTTCCTGTCGTTGAATTTCATTCCGACGTTCGCGAGTGTCTTTTTCAGCCTCGGCCCGAATTTTGTGGACTTCATCCTTAGCTTCGAGTACCGTTTCTTTCTTCAGCGCTTCCGCTTCCTTCTTTGCGTTCTCAACGATCTGAATGGCGGCATGTTCTGCGCTAGAAATTTTAGCTTCTGCAAGGGATTTGCGAATAAAATAACCGAACCCAAAGAATATAGCGGCTACAACGAGAACGATTATGATCCAGATCCAGGTTTCCATCTGTTCACCTCCTCGTTGGTTCCTCCAAGGCATTCCTTGGGAAATGTTCAATTGTCATGTCACTCTAGCTTCATTCATACATAAAATTCCGGCAGCTTATTCTGCCGTCAACATTGCGTATGGTGTAACATACGCATAGCCCGCCGATACCGGCAGATTACATTTCACTATGAATTGGCGAATCATGAATCGAATCTTTCATAAAAGTAACTTTTTTGGAAGGAAAAAGGCACCTATAAATGATAAAGATTCATTTTCATTTTAGTATTTAAGAAAAGAAATTGTCAAGGGAAAGCACTTGATTAATGACCATGATCATCCAAAAACAGCACTTTAGAGTCCTAATAAGCAATATTTGTCAATTAAACACTTCAGGCTCTTCAAGATACTCTTCCGCTTCACGGTCCTCTGCAATCAGTTTGTTAATAACTTTGCGTACCTGTTCGCCCGTAAAACCCCGGCGCATCAAGAAAGCTCCCGTCTTACGCTTGCGCTCCAGGGCATCTCCTTTGATCTGGTACCATTTCTTCTGTCCCACAGTATAAGCGCTCTGGAATTCATCCTCTTCGCTCACCTCATTCAAAGCATCGGCAATGAGTTCAGTTTGTATCCCTTTCTGACGAAGTTCCTGCCTGACCCACATCCGCCCTTTCTTTTGCCTTGTGATCCGCTGCTCTGCCCACTGTTTGGCATATAATTCATCATCAACTAAACGTTCCTGCTGGAGTCGAATAATCGTTTTCTCTATACCGTCAGCTGTCATTCCCTTCAGGTTAAGACGCTGCGTAATCTCCTGAGCCGTTCGAGGTTTCCGTTCCAAAAATCGCAGTGCTTCAACATAAGCCTGCTGCCGCTCATCTGCAACAACGATCTCCTCCAGCTCTTCCTTCCGGAATATACTCCCCTTCATCATCCGGTATTTGATCATGACATCTTCATGTACCGACATGCTGTATCTACCAAAGGTAATTAGATAGCGGTGCTTGGGCTTCCGCAGCATTTCCACAGAGGTGATCATCAAATCCTCACCATTCGGAAAATGAGAGACACCATTCAATTCTTCTTGTGGTACTGGCTGGTGATTGTATTCTTCTTCCATCATTTCCCTCCTACTCTTCCGTAGTAAACAAGTAGAAACGCTTGCCGCCCGCACTATACAGACGGCAAAACGTTTCTACTTGAAATACAAAATTCTTAAAACAAATAGATTCATATACTCAAGAAGACCGCTCGGTGATGTATTAACACCGGCGGTCTTTCAGACACCGCAAATATACGGTGAACTATTCTGCTTTAAACAATTCTTGCTCTTCCTGCTCTTCCTTCGCTTTATCGCTTTCACTAGGAACAGGCACATTGGTAGTCAGGTTGCTTGACTCCCGGATTTTATTCTCAATAACATCTGCGATTTCCGGATGTTCCTTCAGGAATTGCTTCGCATTTTCACGACCTTGGCCCAAACGCTCGCCTGTAAAGGAATACCATGCACCGCTCTTATCTACAATATCAAGTTCTGTACCGATATCAATCAGGCTTCCTTCTTTCGAAATACCTTCACCATACATAATATCGATCTCAGCCTGCTTAAACGGAGGAGCAACTTTATTCTTTACAACTTTAACACGTGTGCGGTTACCCACAATGTCATTGCCCATTTTGATGCTCTCAATACGACGGACATCAAGACGAACTGTAGAATAGAACTTCAATGCACGGCCGCCCGGAGTCGTTTCCGGATTACCGAACATTACACCGACTTTCTCACGAAGCTGGTTGATGAACACCGCAATTGTCTTCGATTTGCTGATCGCTCCAGACAATTTACGAAGAGCCTGCGACATCAGACGGGCTTGCAGACCCACGTGAGAGTCACCCATGTCACCCTCGATCTCCGCTTTCGGAACGAGTGCCGCTACGGAGTCAATAACAATAATGTCAACAGCACCACTGCGAACAAGTGCTTCAGCGATTTCAAGAGCTTGTTCTCCCGTATCCGGCTGGGACAACAAAAGCTCGTCAATGTTGACACCTAATTTGTTGGCGTATGACGGGTCCAAAGCATGCTCGGCATCGATAAATGCAGCTTGTCCACCCGCTTTTTGAACTTCAGCTATAGCATGAAGTGCCACTGTTGTCTTACCAGATGATTCCGGCCCATAGACTTCAATGATCCGACCTTTAGGCAGACCGCCTGTTCCTAATGCTATATCCAATGCCAACGATCCGCTTGGCACAATTTCCACTTGCATGTGGGTTGATTCACCCAACTTCATAATTGAACCTTTACCGAACTGTTTCTCTATCTGACGAAGCGCCATATCCAGCGCAGCACGACGATCTGACAATTCTTCCACAACCCTTCAACTGTTGATAGTAATATAATACCTTGTTTTTACACGTTTGCCAAGCCTTTTTTCGAACATACATTCGTTTTTTTTGTTGGACGCTCCCTCCCTCGGCTTCAACCGCGGCAGCTCCTAAAACAGCAAAAACCGCGGCCACATCATCTGATATGCCACGGTTCTTCCGTATACCAATTATACTTCCAGTAAACTTATGATTCAAGTCTGTTGTTAATTTTTTACTGGAACTCTACTGCCGTAAGTCTGCGCCATAAACGATATAATAGTGCCTTGGTCGCGCGGATGCGCACCATCTCTCTGTTTCCTTTTAAGTGAAGCTCATGAACTTCTGTCTTCTTGCCCCGTTCAGACAATCCGATATACACAAGCCCTACTGGCTTGCGCTCGGCATGCCCTGGACCTGCGACACCTGTCACCGACAAACCGAAGTCACTGTCTGTCACCATCCGGATCTGCTCGGCAAGAACCTCAGCAACTTCAGGTGAAACAGCACCCGGAGCATCTTCGCCATCAAGCAGTTGTTGCGGCACATTGATCAGCTTATGCTTGATCTGGTTCGTATAGCAGACGATTCCGCCAAGCAGCATCGTCGCGCTGCCAGGAATGGATGTGAGGGTCTCCATAACAAGACCGCCCGTACAGCTTTCCGCAGCGCTGAGTGTCCAGCCCCGATCAGCCATCATATCAACAATTACTTGTTCAATCGGAACATCTTCACTCGCATACATATGTTCAGGCACGATGCTTCTTATCTGTTCTTCAAGCTCATTCAGCTTCTTCATAGCTTCTCCCTCGCTGGGAGCCTTTGTAGAAATTCGAACCGTCACTTCTCCTTCTTTTGCATATAGCGCTATAGTTGGATCGGTCTGGGCACTGATCAAATCCGAAAGACGGTCATCTAGCGCAGATTCGCCGATCCCCGCAAATTTAAGCATTTTGGAGTAGAGTGGTAACTCATTCGTAAGTACATGTTGCATGAGCCATGGCATGGCCTGCTGCTCAAACATGGGCACCAGCTCTCTCGGTGGTCCCGGAAGTACGATATAATGAGTTCCTTCATGCGTAACGGCATTACCAACGGCAAGTCCAGTTTCATTCGGTAGCGGAGTTCCCCCATCAATAGCCAGTGCCTGACGCTTGTTGTTCTCTGTCATTTCCTTACCACGGTCCATGAAAAATCGGTCAATGCTATCCATGGCCATCCGGTCAATATGTAGAGAAGTACCAATGAATTCCGCCAAGGCATCCTTCGTAATATCATCCTGTGTCGGTCCAAGGCCTCCTGTCAGTACGATAATATCGGCACGGCTACAGGAAAGCTTCAACGTTTCTTTTATGCGCTCTATGTTGTCACCAACAACGGTCTGGTAGTACACATCAATCCCCATACCCGCCAATTGTTTGGATAAGTATTGTGCATTTGTATTAACAATTTGGCCGAGCAGCAATTCGGTCCCGACCGCAACAATTTCAGCTTTCATACCACGACAACCTCCTGATTATATCTCTCTATTGATTTTATTACCCCTATCCTGATCTATGTGAAAATGGAAGAAAAAAGCAATAGGATTTCTCCTATTGCTATTATGCCCCAGTACCCCTGAGAAGGTGTTTGTTTTTCACAAAATATTCTGCACCGGAATAGATCGTGATCAATGCTGCCGCCCAAATTGCAATCTGATCAAACGGAATTCCAAAGAACACAAACGGAAAGTTGTTAATCATCAGAGCCACAATAGCCACGATCTGAATCACCGTCTTTAACTTACCCGAGTTCCCTGCGGCTACAACAGCTCCGTCAAGAAGGGCAATTTGACGCAATCCGGTCACAGCAAATTCACGGCTGATAATCACGACCACGATCCAGGACTCCACCTTTCCCATCTCAACCAATGAGATGAGCACAGCAGCAACAAGCAGTTTATCTGCCAGCGGATCCAAAAGTTTGCCAAGATTGGTTACCATATTGTTCTTACGCGCCAGGTAACCATCAATTCCATCCGTGCTGGCCGCCAGTATAAAGATCAGCCCAGCGATGAGTTGGTTGTATGGTAGCTTAAAACCGTTCCATACGATCGGATCCGGGTAAAAACCGAAGTCCACCAGCAAAAAAATCATCATTATGGGTATTAGGCAAATCCGGGCCAACGTTATGCGATTCGGTAAATTCATGAAGCAACCTCCCTATATTGGGGTTGAGAGTTTCTAATCTAATTTTATGTACAAAATGTTAAGCGGATAACATTACTTGCATTTATCCACCAATAATCTTCTCCGAACTCCTGTAATATCGATTTTCAGTATAATATTAAGGCTGGTCCATGTCAAAAAAAAGAAAAACCTCCTCCTCGCATACGAAGGGAGGCCTAGGCTTATTTCAGGTTAGTGAACTGCAGGTCCAGCGAAAGGTCCGCTTTGCGGAGCAGCTGCATAACCGCCTGAAGATCGTTCTTGCTTTTGCCTGTAACTCGAATCTGGTCTCCCTGTATCTGGCTCTTTACCTTCAGCTTCGAATCACGGATCAGGATGTTGATCTTTTTCGAATTCTCCTGATCGATGCCCTGCTTGAGCGAGAGACGCTGTCTGACGGTACCGAGTGAGGCAGGCTCAATTTTGCCGTAATCCACATTCTTCAGGGATAATCCCCGTTTCACCATTTTGGATTGTAAAATATCGATAACCGCATTCAACTTGTATTCGTCCTCAGATGCGATGACAAGCGCGTCTTTATCGAGCTTCAGGCTGCTTTTGCTGTCTTTAAAGTCGAAGCGGGTCTCGATCTCACGCTCCGCCTGGTTGATCGCGTTACTCAATTCCTGCATGTCCATCTTGGACACGATATCAAATGAACTTTCAGAACTCATGGTTATTCCTTCCTTTCGAACTATATGTCCATTCTATTATAGGGTATAACTGAGGTGGAAGTCTAATCCACCGTACTGCAATTGATGCAAAAAGACCTCGTCTTCACCTTAAGGAGAAAACGAAGCCTGTGCCCACTAATTGCTCCCGCCTCTGCTTTTTGCAGGTTGACGGAACATATCAAGAACACCCAGGATAATATGGGCAAGCCCGAAACCGAGAATACCGTACCCCCAATTATGTGGAATTAGATAATAACCTAAAAGGCTTACAATCATTCCCAGTCCAATTACAATCCAACTGGCTGTCACCCTGTCCCCACCTCCTCAGGAATGTGAAAATAGCAGTATGCGAATTCCGCATACCGCTATTAATTTCTCCCGAGAAAGGAAAGACTATTCTCCTTCTGTTTCGGTGCTATCACTGCCGGTCGCGCTCGAATCGATCGGTTCAAACCTCAGACGTGAAGATGATTTTCCGTCTGTTACCGTCTGCCCCCCGACCGTAATAGCCGTTGCCGGGGAATATCCTGACTTAACGTACATGCCCTGGCTATCGATATCAAAGCTTACCTCGTTTCCTGCTTCCATCATACCAAACGATAATTTTTCACCCTGCGAGTTGTATCCACGGTAAACCTCAACCCAGCTTTTTCCTGTGGCCTTAATTTCAACTTTTACGGGTGTTCCAGCTGGTGCAGCTACTTTAAAGACGGTGATATTGCCTTCTTTGCGATCTTCTGTAATAGTCACTTGACCCGGTTGCTCTTCGGCCGGTTTTTCTTCAGGCTCCGTTTCTTCCCCGCCTGTTTCAGTTCCTGGATCGGTTACATTTCCTTCATCAGTACCACCCTCGCCCTGAGCGCCTCCAGGACTCGGTGTAGGAGTCTGTTCTCCCCCACCTTGGTCAGTCGGATCCTTCTGTGTTGTCGGCGGAATTCCGTTATCCGGTGCGGGATCATTGGACTTAACCGCATATAGATAAATAACAGCGATAATCAATATAGGAAACGTCCACATTAATACTGTTGGAAGCCAGCTGATATTCCGATCGGAAGACGCCCGTGCGGCGCGCTTCTGAATAACTGGCTCCATTGTTGCTTCCGGCTGCGGCTTGGGCACATCTTGTTTGTGGCCCTCGAGCAGTTCATCCGGATTTAAACCTACCGCTTCCGCATAGGTTTTGATGAATGCCCGAACATAAAAGCTGCCTGGGAGAACTTTATAGTCCCCTGCCTCGATGGCTTCTAAGTATCGCTTGCGTATTTTTGTCATTTCTTGCACATCATCAAGGCTCATCCCTTTTTGAAGACGTGCCTCCCTCAATTGTTGTCCCAAATCGGACATGCCATCACCTCCTCTTGGAATTTCTGCGGTCATTTACAGATCGTCACTGTATGAACCGGTGAATGTATCATAAACGATTTCTTCACCCGGATTGTTTCGCAATTCAATCAAAATATCAAAATCATCATAAGAATATTCCGATTCCCGCACAAAAATATCGGGATGCTCAATCACTTTGGTGCTCTCCATCGACATAATGTCCTGAAGAAGCTGGTAGTGCTTCTCGTTGGAACGAATGGTGCTTACGATTCCGTCAATAATAAACACATTGGAGGAATTCATTTCATCCTCGGACAGCTGACTGCGAATCGTTTGTCTTAGCAGCGTCGAGGAAACAAACGTCCACCGTTTCATCGCACATACGCTGCCGGCGATAATCGATTCTGTCTTGCCAACGCGCGGCATTCCCCGAAGACCAATAACCTGATTTCCTTCCCTTTTGAACAATTCACCTAAAAAATCAACAAGTAAACCAAGCTCGTCACGGGTAAAGCGAAAAGTTTTATGATCGTCAGAGTCGCGATTGATGTAACGGCCATGACGGACAGCCAAAATATCAACCAGTTTAGGCGGTCTTAAAGCCGTCACCGTTATATTTTCGACTTTATTTAACATTTTACCCATTAATACAATTTTCTCTTCATCATCTGTTTCGAGCAGCATACCTCTCGTCTGACCTTCAACACCGTTGATCGTCAGAATGTTCACTTCCATCATACCGAGCATAGAAGCAATATCACCGAGCAAACCTGGACGGTTCTTATGTATCTTATACTCCATATACCATTGTTTAGATTCCACAAAGACACCTCATCGAACTTCTATTCCATCAACCTTCGACATTACTTACCAATTATGGACATGCCGAAAAAAGTTTTAAAAAATGGGTCACGTTAATGATATATAAAATGAAAATGAAAGGCAAGGCCAACTCTGTAACTTTCGAATAAAAAGCCCCCTGTTTTAGGGGGCTGCTCCAACTATGCGTTGCTTTTAGCCAGTTTAACCATGAGACGGGCAATCGTGCGACGCTCTTCCTCATTACCTACATCCCAGAGCTCTTTAAGAGCACGGTTGGAAGAGTTTTGAGGATCGACTTTCTCATCAAGGAAATCGCCAATTTCAAAAGCAAGCTGGGAAATGGTATCTTCATTCATTCCCGCTTTCTCGGCTTGAACGATACGCTCACCAAGGAACTTTTTCCATGAATCAAAATTTTTGAGTACGGATGACATGATTAAATCCTCCTCTGCTTGTTGGCAATTGAGATTTAAAATGAACAATAATAATATGTCCCCGTACTCCCCCCGCTATGAGTGGAGAAATGCACCATCATGATTATACAACCGTCTCAGGTCACCCATCCGCCGTTTGGACTGATGACCTGGCCCGTGATGTAACCGGACTCCGGCAAAGCCAAAAAGTAAACAAGCGAAGAGATTTCATCCGGCTGCGCAAGGCGTCCAGCCGGAATTTCTTCCTCCAGCATACGAATTTCATCTGCCTCCAAATGACCGAGCATGGACGTATCCACCGCACCCGGAGCAACCGCATTGACCGTCACACCGGAAGGAGCCAGTTCCTTAGCCAGCGCTTTTGTGAACGCGTTAAGTCCTCCCTTGCTCGTGGAATATAACACCTCACATGAAGCACCGGAAAGTCCCCATACTGAAGATACATTGATGATCCGCCCGAATCGCTGCGAAACCATCCTTCCCATAAAGGCTTGTGTGCATAAGAATGCACCTTTCAAATTGACTGACATGACTGTATCCCATTCTTCTTCTGTCACATCCGACAGAAGGCCATAATGTGAAATCCCCGCGTTGTTGACCAAGATATCAGGCTCCATGCCATGACTCTGCAGCTTCTCTTGCATCCGCAAAATCTGTTCCTTATCCTTCAGATCTGCAGAAACTGTCAATACCTTCGATCCATGGCTCATACAGCGGCGTGCAACCTCGTTAGCGGCTTCATGAGAACTCATGTAGTGAATAATGATATTCATGCCAACAGCGGCAAATCGCTCAGCTATCGCCGCTCCAATGCCTCTGCTGGCCCCTGTAATCAATACCGTCATTTCCCCAATCGGTTTCTGAACCTCTCCCTTAAGATCGTTCATTCCGGACTTACAACAAGGGAAACAGAAAGCTGATTCCAGTCAACATGTTCCTGCAATCTGCGGTTAACATCCTCCAGTGAAATGGACTCATAAACTGGCAGAACCGAGAACAGATTGCTTCCTCTGAACTGGTACCTTGTAAATTCATGCGCGATGTTCTCTGGGGAATTAAGCATGCGCAGGTAACCGCCCATTTTCTTTTTCCGGGCCCGTTCAAAGTCAGACTGATTAAATCCATTTTCCTTCAAGCGTTCCACTTCCTCACGAATACGCTGAAGAAGCTGCTCAGGATCTTTCGTGTCACCGCCTGCAGCAGAGAAAGCGTACTGAGGCGAACTATTGAATTCATGTGAAAAATTGTCCGAAATCAAATCCTCGTCATAGAGTTTCTGATACAGTTCTGTGCTTGAGCCAAACAGCAGATCCAGCATCAGCTTTGTCGTCAGATCAAGGCGAAGCTGATCTTCACCCGTAAGGCCAATACTCTTCTCCTTAAAGCCGAACAGACATTTTGGCAAGGAAACCGCAAGCTGGCTCACTTTACGTTTCTCCGCAACTTCCAGCGGCTCCTGATCGAACAAACGCTCAATGCCCCCCTGCTTCTCGTAGTTTTTTCCAGCCTGATTGGCCTTTACCATTGAGATGGTCTCTTCCGGATTCACGCCACCGACAATAAACAGCAGCATATTACTTGGATGATAAAAGGCATTGTAACACGTGTATAGGTCTTCTTTCGTAATCGTTCCAATCGACTTGACGGTTCCCGCAATGTCAATATGCACAGGGTGCACTTTATACATCGCTTCGATCAACCCGAAATAGACGCGCCAGTCTGGATTGTCCTGATACATGTTGATTTCCTGTCCGATGATCCCTTTTTCCTTCTCCACGTTCTGGTCCGTAAAATAAGGGTTCTGAACAAAGTCAATCAGTGTTTCTAAGTTCGCCATAATGTTCTCTGTTGCAGAGAACAGATATACCGTTTGATCAAAGCTTGTAAACGCGTTCGCTGATGCTCCGTTCGACGCGAATTTAGCGAAAATGTCGCCTTCGGGCTCTTCAAACATTTTATGCTCAAGAAAATGGGCAATGCCGTCAGGAACTCTGACTTCCGACTCGCCTTCTACGCGAAAATGATTGTCTACTGAGCCGTATTTCGTGGCAAACGTTGCGTATGTTTTTTGGAATCCGGGCTTTGGCAGCACATACAGGTGCAGTCCGTTATCCAGCACTTCATAATACAACGTTTCCTGCAGGTTCTCATAATGAATGCTTTGCACCGGCTATTCCTCCTTTTGACCTTTCAGGAAATAAATCGTATCCAGCGAAAATGCAGATGCAGCGCGTGTAACGTCCCCTATGGAAATATTACCCACCTGCTCCAGAAGTTCCTCCGCAGTACGCTCCTTACCGGACAGTTGACGGTTAAAATCATAGGCAATTAACTCAAAGGCTGAATCCTGCATTTCCTTAATCACATTCCGAATCATTGCCTTGGTCTGTGTCATTTCAATGTCCGATATGACACCTGAGGCCATGTCGTCTAACTGTTTCCGGATAATATCTACCGCTTTTTCGTAATTCTGGATCTCGATACCCGATTGAATCGTCGCGATACCTTTGTGGCCGTCATAACGGGATGATGCGTAATACGCCAGACTTTCCTTCTCCCGGACATTCACAAACAGCTTGGAATGAGGGTATCCGCCCAGAATTCCGTTGTACATCAAGGCTGCTGCGTAATCTTTGTCGCTATACGTAATTTTGCTGCGCAGACCAAGATTCAGCTTACCTTGATTAATATCGAGCTTCTCGACAACCGTCTGTGGTTCGGAAGAGTCCGAACGGACAACAGAAGCCGTATATTCTGCTGTACTAGAGCGATCCATGGTAAAATGCTCTTCAACAAGCTTTTTCACTTCGTCGATGGACGTATCACCAACAACGTAAAGATCAAATACGGCTTCGTTCAGCCATTGGCGGTAGGCTGCATAAAGACTTTCCGCCGTAATACCGTCCAGGTCCTTACGCTGACCCAGAGGATGGAGCCGGTATGGCTCATTTCTGCACATAACCTCAATACAACGCTCGGCCGCATAGCGGATTTTGTCATTCACAATGCTTTCCAGCTTTTTGCGTACGGTGTCCCGCTCCGTCTGAACATAGGATGTACGAAAAACTCCGTTCTCAAGAGTTGGTGCAGTTAGAGCTTCACCCAAAAAAGCAAAAGACGATTTCAAAAGACTCTCCGGACTCTGAACAAAGGAATCGTTGATTGTGTCCATTCGAAAATGAACAATCTGGTGATCTCCGCGTTTATAAACATCAAATCCGAAACCTGCTCCATACAGTTGTTCAAGCCGCTCACGGAAGGCCCGGGTCTCCGGATAGGAAACCGTACCTCTCCGCAGCACAAACGGCGTCAGCGCCGTTGTTGTCACTGTGTTCTCATCCAGTGGACTTCCCGCATACAGCGAAATTGCGAATGTTTTGAAACGGCGGGTCGGTAGCACATGAATCCGGATACCGCCGGCCGTACCGTGTTCAAATCCCGTTTTCGTCGTCAAGGTCCAAAACTCCCTTACCACATATATTGATGGTGCACAAAGATGTAATTTAGTTCCATTCTAACCCATCACAAAGTGAAGAAGCAACCGAAGACAAACCCTCGATTGCTCCCTGCGACATTACATACAGAAAATATGCTGTCCTATAGTTTTCACTTGAGGACGGGTCCAGATCCACTCAGAAGTAGCCGTCTTCGGGTTAAAGTAATAGAGACATCCTCCCGAAGGATCCCAGCCATTCAAGGCCTGGAGAACCGCTTTTTTGGCAGTTTCGTTCGGCTCCAGCCAGATTTGTCCGTCAGCTACAGCGGTGAATGCTCGAGGTTGGAAAATAACACCTGATGGCGTGTTTGGAAAGCTCGGCGATTTGACACGGTTAAGAATAACAGCAGCAACTGCAACCTGTCCTTCAAACGGTTCACCACGGGCTTCACCATAGACGGCATTTGCCATAATTTTCAGATCATTGTCTGACAATCCCATCGGATTGGCGGAGGAAAGATTAGCATCCTCTTTCTTCTTGCCTGTGTTACCCTTATTAGCAGCCCAGTTTTCATGAAGCTTAGGCTCTGTTGGACGCCAGTTTTTCGTAGCATTGTACAACTTAAGTTTTACCTTAGGACCAACAATACCATCAACCTTCATACCGAACTCGGATTGAAACCATTTGACAGAACCTCGTGTCTTAGAGCCAAAAACACTATCAATTTTACCGTGATAAAACCCTAAATGCTTCAGTCGTCCCTGTAGCTCATATACATCCTCACCGGTGGAACCGAATTTCACAATAGCCTGGCTGAAAGTCGGCAAGGCTTCCTGCGTGAGTGGAGTACTTTCGGTTTTCGATGTGACCTTTGCCTGGGAGAAAATAGACGCCGTTATCAACACCACGACTCCGGTAAGTAGCCAAATCTTTGCGTTTTTCATGCTGCGCTCTACCTTTCTCTTGTGATTTAACAGGATCGCTAAAGTTATTATGACAAGCATGCCTGTTTCCTATGCACGACCTTCCAAGAGGAAGTAGATCTGTCACTCACACAATACAAAAAAAGAAACGGTTTGCCCCTCCCTAAGGCAAAACCCGTTTCTAAATTGTAATTAAAGTTGTACTATCACCTAATGATTCGTACGCGCAGCGTCTCACAACAGACGAAGGGGCGTCCCAGGTCAATAGACCTTTTAGGACACCCCCTGATATAGTTATGAACTGACTCGACTCTGCTGATATTGTTCCATCGACATGAGAACCTCCCGCGGCTTACTGCCCTCGTAAGGACCGATAACCCCTCTGGCTTCCATTGAGTCGATCAACCGTGCAGCACGGGTGTAGCCGACACGCATACGCCGCTGCAGCAGAGATACCGATGCCTGCTTCGCTTCCAAAATAATACTTACCGCCTGATCATACAGTTCATCCAGCACCTCATCATCGGAAGTTGAGGATTCATCTATTTCAGGAACAAGAGACTCATCATATTCCGCCTGCCCTTGATCACGGACAAAGCCTACAATATTCTCCACTTCCTGATCACTCATAAATGCGCCTTGAACTCGAACAGGCTTTGATGAACCCATTGGCATGAACAGCATATCACCGCGGCCGAGCAACTTTTCTGCTCCGGCCATATCCAGAATCGTTCTGGAATCGACCTGTGACGATACACCGAACGCGATCCGGGAAGGAATATTCGCTTTGATGACACCCGTAATGACGTCTACAGAAGGACGCTGAGTGGCAATAATCAGATGGATACCCGCCGCACGCGCCATTTGAGCGAGACGGGTTATCGCCTCCTCAACATCATGTGCTGCGACCATCATCAGGTCGGCAAGCTCGTCCACGATAACGACAATGTAAGGCAATACCGCCGACGGATTATCTTTCATCAGTGTGTTATAGCCTTCAATATTCCGTGTACCCGATTTGGAAAACAGTTCATAACGTTTTTCCATTTCAACCACGATCTTCTTGAGAGCCAGTGAAGCCCGTTTAGGATCGGTCACCACTGGAGCCATCAGATGAGGAATTCCGTTGTACACATTCAACTCGACCATTTTGGGATCGACCATTAGAAATTTCACTTCATCCGGCTTGGCTTTATACAGAATGCTTGTGATAATCCCATTAATACATACTGACTTACCGGAGCCTGTCGCACCGGCTACAAGCAGATGGGGCATTCGGGCAAGGTTCCCGACAATGGTCTGTCCAGAAATGTCACGTCCGAAAGCAATGGACAGCTTAGACTGTGCATCCTGGAACATCGGCGTCTCCATTACTTCCCGCATCGTTACTATAGACACCTCATTGTTCGGTACCTCGATACCAATTGCTGATTTGCCTGGTATCGGCGCCTCCATACGGATGTCCTTGGCTGCAAGGGCAAGCGCAATGTCATCCGTTAAACTTACAATCCGGCTGACTTTTACTCCGATATCCGGTTGAATCTCATACCGGGTTACAGATGGGCCACGCACAACCTCCAACACTTTAGCACGGACGCCGAAGCTTTCAAGAGTAGCTTCAAGCTTACGGGCTGTTTGCATGTAGTCATTCTGGTCCCCCAGCTTACCGCCGTTGTTAGGCTTGGAGAGCAAACGGAACGGAGGAAGCTTATAAGGTTTCGGTGGTGGCGGTGGCGGTGCGAGAGGAGTGCTCTCATGGCCCTCCTCTCCTTCAGAGGTATGTCCTGAAACGGGTTTCGAGGCATGTTCTGCCATTCCCGGTCCCATCTCTCCAGCGCTTTCGGGTGCACCATCCGTTGCAGTCTCTTGGAAATGTACAGAGTCCATTTCATCCGGTTCCTCTTCCTCCACTACATCTTCATGCTTAACCTGCTCGAAGAAATCCCGAATAATGGGTGAGGTCGGAGCCGGTGATTGTATACTCGCATCTCCCGGCATGTCATAATCGAATGAGTGATCTTCTACCGGATCCATGCCAGGAATGCCTGCTACTTCCATAGCAGCTGGACCGCCCTTGCCCGAAGTCATAACGCTGTCCTGAGCCGCTTGTTCTGCCTTATTCTTAGACTTAGATCCCTTGTTACCAAATAGTTGGAAGAATATTGGCGATTTTCGTCTGGACAACGACATATCAACATCATCCAGGTCATCACTATCATCATCTTCATCCTCATACACCGGAAGACTCTGCGGTTTCTTTCGTTCAGCCTTCGAAGTTGAAGCTTTAGCCTTGGTCTGGCGTCCCTGCATTTTCTTCTGTAGATGTCCACTTGCATTGACTAAGCGGGTACGGAGCATACGCATAAGATCCACATACGACAGATTTGTGATCAGCATGAAGCTAATGAACAGCATGACAATCATAATAAGACGGGCACCAATTCCGCCAAAAAACATAAGCAGGAGAGAAAACTGCAATGCACCTGCATAGCCTCCGCTAATATCCTTTCCCATTACAGGATGGTTTCCGTCCGTTTCACCATGCAAAAGCTCACCTTGTAAATCGCTATGTATCTGGGTAAGCACATTACCCGAGTTCAGTTGCCCAATCGGGGCCAGCTTCGGCTCCAATCCACTAATACTGCTCATCAAGGCCAGGGATAGGACTAGCAGAAGCACCCCGGTTCTACGGCTGTTCCAGCGCTTGGGCCATTTACGGTGAATCATCACCATTAATCCGTAATAAATTCCGATCAGGGGGATTACAAAATAGTATTTACCCAGCACGTATCCTGACATCTTAGATAAGGAGCGTCCTACCGGTGCCTCTCCGGATAAAGCAATCACCGAGAGTGTCATCAGTATTATTCCATATATTTCATACTTTAGGACTGAGGCAAATACAGCCCTTTTCTTTCGCTTGCGTTTTGCCAAAAGTGTCACCCCCGAAGCCATATTATAACATATATTCCGGTGGCGTACCTATGTTCTGTTTTCAGACTTTAGCCCTATTTTGTTCCAATGACAGGAACGAACGAAATGGTACTGCCAGGAGCATAAAGCGGATTTAAATAATCCCCAAGCTCACAACTTAGCAATCGTAATATTTTTGCCTTGTTGTCACTCAGCAGTTCGACCTGCATAAGCAGGCTACCGATTTGGAGTTCCATCGTTTGAGCTGGTTGATAAAGCTGAGTTTCTTCCATCCAGATTACTTCTTGCGGCATCACGGTGTATAGCGTCATTGGGTAATCCCTCCTGCACTAACACTTTTCCGTTCTCCAATCATCCCGTTCAATCTGGCCAAAGCCTGTCCGATTCCGCCCACTTCATTCATTAATCCGTATTTCACAGCGTCTGTACCTGCCACGGCTGTACCGATATCCCGGTTCAACTCACCCGTTTTAAACATCAAATCTTTGAATTGTTCCTCAGTGATTCTGGAATGAGATGTCACAAAACGAACGACCCGCTCCTGCATTTTCTCCATATATTCAAAAGTCTGCGGTACCCCTATAACCAGCCCGCTCATCCGTATCGGATGAATCGTCATCGTCGCACTTTCAGCGATGAAAGAATGACTCGAAGCTACTGCAATCGGTACACCGATGCTGTGACCCCCTCCAATGACAACGGTAACGGTCGGTTTCGTTAGCGAGGCAATCATCTCTGCGATAGCAAGACCTGCCTCCACATCTCCCCCAACCGTATTCAAAATAATGAGCAGTCCTTCAATCCGTGGATTTTGCTCTGCAGCAACCAATTGCGGAATGATATGCTCGTATTTGGTCGTCTTATTTTGCGGCGGCAGTACGATATGTCCTTCAATCTGACCGATTATTGTCATACAAAAAATATTGGACTCACCACCTGCGGGCACACTGGTTTGCCCTAATTGCTGGATTGTATCTATGACCGTCGGTTTTTTATTCTCTTCCGATGGGACTGCTGGAAGTTCCGTCTCTTCTCCAAATGCTGATCTTCTACCGTTAACTGAGTTGTTTTCCATATCTGCACCCTACCTTATATCATAGTCATGTTGCACTATAGTGTAGTATGGCAAACATACAGACCGGATTATGCCTTTGTAGAACATCTTCGTTACTTTTTGAGTGGTACAGGCAATATAAAAAGCCCCTTTCGAGGAAACCGTCCAATATTACCTGCGAAAGGGGCGACTGTGTGCCTGATTATTCTGTTCGTTTGTAAAAGATTAGACTTCCATAATGATCGGAAGGATCATCGGTCTGCGGCGTGTTTGCTCGTAAAGGAAGCGTCCCAACGCGTCTTTTACACTTGTTTTAAGTGAAGCCCATTCATTAACATTTTCACTCATTAGCTTCTGCAATGTACTCGAAACGATTCGGTTGCTTTCTTCCAGCAAACCTTCTGATTCACGTACATATACGAAACCGCGGGAAATAATATCTGGACCGGATACAATGGATCCGTTTTGTTTACTAAGAGTAACAACTACAACCAAAATACCATCTTGAGAAAGCAGCTTGCGGTCACGGAGCACAATGTTGCCAACATCGCCAACACCCAGTCCGTCGATCAGTACGTTACCAGCTGTCACTTTACCGGCTTTGCGTGCAGAGCCACCTTGAATCTCAACAATCTCACCCAGATCCGTAATGAAAATATTGTCAGGATCAACGCCCACGGATTCAGCAAGCAACGCATGACGGCGCTGCATACGGAATTCACCATGAACTGGGATGAAATATTTCGGTCTCATCAGGTTCAGCATAAGTTTAAGTTCTTCCTGACTTCCGTGTCCAGATACGTGAACACCGGAATTGGAACCGCTATAAATAACATCTGCACCGAGACGGAACAGTTCATCAATCGTACGTCCCACATATTTTTCGTTACCTGGTACAGGTGTTGCTGCAATAATAACGGTATCACCAGGTAAAATATCCACTTTACGATGTGTCGAACGAGCCATGCGTGTCAATGCAGACATCGGCTCGCCTTGACTGCCAGTACACAGTACAACCACACGATCGGCAGCCATCTTGTTAACTTCCTCTGGTTCAATTAGCATTCCGTCTGGAATGTGAAGATATCCCAAATCGGAAGCGATAGATACGACATTCACCATGCTTCTTCCGATAACAGTCACTTTGCGACCCGTAGATTCCGCCGCGTTCATCACCTGCTGAATCCGGTGTACGTTCGATGCAAACGTTGCTACAACAACGCGCTGATCCGCTTTGCGGAAAATATCTTCCAACACGATCCCGACGTTTTTCTCAGATGGTGTAAAACCCGGTTTCTCTGCATTCGTGCTGTCTGACAGTAGTGCCAGAACACCTTTGCTTCCGATTTCAGCCATACGCTGCAAATCGGCATACTGGTCATTGACTGGAGTATGATCGAATTTAAAGTCACCGGTATGAACTACACTACCTTCCGGTGTATCGATGCAAATACCGACAGAATCCGGAATACTGTGATTTGTTTTGAAAAAAGTAGCTTTCAACGTGCTTCCGAGCTGGATTTCTGAATCTGCATGAATCAGAATTCGCTTCGTTTCGCCCAGCAAATTCGCTTCCTTCAGCTTGTTCTCCACCAGACCCAGTGTCAGCTTTGTTCCATACACAGGAACATTCAGATGTTTCAATACGTAAGGCAATCCGCCAATATGGTCCTCGTGTCCGTGAGTCAGCAAAATGCCTCTCACTTTATCACGATTTTCAGTCAAATAGGTAATATCAGGAATAACAATATCAATTCCAAGCATGTCCTCTTCCGGGAACTTCAATCCCGCATCCACGACAACGATGTCATTGGCATACTGAATGACATACATGTTTTTCCCGATCTCACCGACGCCGCCCAGGGCGAAAATCGATAGTTTATCGTTATTTATTTTTTTAGACAAATGAATCTAACCCTCCTATAGTTTTGGACGTCCACCAATGTTATATTAAATTTCAAAAATATACCGCACCCAGTCACTTGAATTCATTATACATGAAGAAAAAGTGAAAACACAAGTCACCCACCCAGTAAGGCATAGGATACCCCTAAAAAACGGCGTTTTATAAAAGAAAAACCGCCTTCTTGTGTAAAAAAGGCGGTTTTTCGGGATTTATGGGATAAATGCATATTATTTGTCTTCGTAACTGTATGAATTACAAGTCTTCGAGCACTTTTCGGATGTATGCAGACTCGCTTTCGCTCGGGGAAATCAACGGCAGGCGGACTCCTCCTACCTTATATCCTTTCACTTCAAGAGCATATTTAACAGCTGACGGATTCGGGAGCGGATCCGGGCATTCGAACAATCCTTTATATAACGGGAAAAGCTTCTGGTGCAGTTTGGCGGCTTGTTGCACTTGACCTCGGACATAGGCATCAATCATATCCTTCATCACGGAGCCAGCTACATGACTTGCCACACTTACAACCCCGTATGCACCTACCGACATTGCGGGTAGAGCAGCGGAATCATCGCCTGAATATACGATGAAATGTTCAGGTGCCCCCGTAACAATCTGGGTTACTTGTTCCAAGGAGGCACACTCCTTGGTCGCCACAATGTTAGGTATTTCAGCAAGTCTCAGTGTTGTTGCAGTACTTAGGCTGATTCCTGTTCGCCCTGGTACATTATATAGCATGATCGGAAGCGAGGTTGATTTCGCAATAGCTTCGAAATGCCGAAACAGACCTTCCTGATTCGGTTTGTTGTAATATGGCGCCACGAGAAGAATCCCGTCGACACCGCATTGCTCAGCTTTTTGGGTTAGCTCTATGGAGTGAGCCGTGTCATTGCTTCCTGTTCCCGCGATGACTTTGCTTCTTCCAGCCGCATGCTCCATAACAAACCGGAATAACTTCAGCTTCTCATCTTCGCTTAACGTTGGGGATTCTCCTGTAGTCCCTGCAACCACAATGGAATCAGACTTCTGATCAACAATTAAATAATCGATCAGCCTTGCAGTCTCGTCCCAATTAATATCACCATTTGTATCAAAAGGGGTAACCATGGCCGTAATCAATCTTCCGAAATCCACAATGTTTCCTCCTTACCTATTTTGGCAAAGCCGAGTAATCAACAAATTTTACCGATGAAGCTCAAATTTACTGTGAAGCGCCCGAAGCGCCTGAACCATATCCTCTTTTTTTACAAGGACCCATATCGTTGTATTTGAATCTGCCGATTGGAGTATTGGAATATCATACTCGCTGAGAGCTTCCACGATTTTAGCCATGATCCCGGGAACACCGTTAATGCCTCCCCCGATCACAGAAACTTTAGCGCAGCCTGACAGGCTCCTCGGTTTCATGTTCAATCCCTGCAATGCCGAGATTGCTTTCTCCGAGTCACTATCAAATACAGTATACAGAACTCCTGAAGGAGTAACGTTAATAAAATCGACGCTTATCGAGTTTTCAGCCATTGTTTTGAACACTTTTAACTGGAGACCTTCCGTACGGTCACAATCCACTGAAATCTGTGTAATGTTACTAACATAAGCCACTCCGGTAACAAACCGGTCAACGAATCCCATCTGCACATCATGAAAGCCGTCTGGTTGCGTAACAAGTGTCCCTTCACTATCCGTAAAGGTTGAACGGACTCGAACAGGGATCAACGATTGCATTGCAATTTCGACCGCGCGCGGATGAATGACTTTTGCCCCTTGATGTGCCATATTGCAAATTTCTGTATAGCTCATATGGCTTAGCGGTCTAGCATCCTCAACAATTCTGGGATCGGCTGTCAAAATACCGTTCACGTCTGTATAAATATCGATCATTTCTGCCCGTAGCGCAGCGCCCAGCGCCGTGGCTGACGTGTCACTGCCACCCCGTCCAAGTGTCGTAAAATCACCGGACTCCGTCTGTCCCTGAAATCCAGTCACAATGACTACCTGGACATTCTCCAGTTCTGCTCGAACCCGGTCCGGTTTCACATCCAATATTCGCGCGTTGCCGAACTGATTATCTGTGATAAATCCGGCTTGAGCACCTGTAAGCACAGTTGCTGTAATCCCCTCATGCTGAAGAAGACTGCACAGTGTTGCTGCCGATATAATCTCACCGCAGCAGAGCAGCAAGTCTTTTTCCCGAAGTGGAAGGCCGTTACCGTTCTGCTCACTCCAATCTAGAAGTGTATCCGTTGCATAGGGTTCTCCCCGACGGCCCATCGCCGACACGACCACGACCAGTCGATACTGCCGGGCAAGCTCACGGCGAATATGTTCAATGACATGGGTTCTTGCTTGTGGCGAGGATAACGAAGTACCGCCGAATTTTTGAACCAGAATGCGCATGTGTATTCCTCCGTTGTTTATGCCGGAGAACCAATCAAGGCGCCGATGGAATGAAACGGCCAGCTTTTAAGCCTGGCCGTTTCGTTTAGAAACGATGATTTCTGCAATTTGCACAGCATTCCAAGCCGCGCCTTTTAGCAGGTTATCCGAGACGATCCACATATTCAGGCCGCGGTTATGTCCTAGATCACGGCGCAAACGTCCGACAAATACGTCCGGTTTACCTGCCGCATCCGTTGCAAGGGGATATGCCTGTGAAGCAGGATCGTCCACAAGTGTAACACCCGGAGCGGCTTCAAGCAGCGTCTTTACATCTTCCAGCTCGTAGTCGTTCTTGAATTCAACATAAACAGATTCAGAATGACCATGTACAACCGGAATTCGAACGCAGGTAGCCGTAACTTCAATGGATTCGTCGCCCATTATTTTTTTGGTCTCACGGACCATTTTCATTTCTTCCAATGTATATCCGTTATCCGCAAATTTATCGATCTGCGGAATAGCGTTAAACGCGATCTGATGCTTCACCGGGAGCGATCCGACCGGCAGAATGTCCGGCTGAACATCGTTTCCTGCCAGCACTTCCTTACTCTGGCGAAGCATCTCCTGAATCGCCTGATTACCTGCACCTGATACAGCCTGATAGGTGGAAACTATGATGCGGGATATACCAAAAGCATCATGCAGCGGTTTCAGTGCAGCTACCATTTGAATCGTAGAACAGTTAGGATTAGCGATAATACCGTTATGTTCATCAATCTTCTCCGCATTTACTTCCGGTACGACCAGAACTTTGTCCGGATCCATGCGGAAAGCGTTCGTGTTATCGATGCATACAGCTCCATGACGTACAGCGTGCGGTGCCAGTTCTTTACTAACATCTCCACCTGCGCTGAACAATGCAATGTCAACGCCTGCAAAACTGTCGGGGGTTGCTTCTTGTACTGTAACATCATGACCTTTGAATTTAACGACCTTCCCTGCGGATCTAGCAGAGGACAGAAGCTTCAGTTCAGCAATCGGAAAATCCCGCTTCTCTAAAAGTCCTAATATCTGTTCTCCAACCGCTCCCGTCGCTCCAACAACGGCCACATTAAACTTTTGCTCGTTCATCTGGCATGTCTCCCCTTCATGATATAAACTGTCTCTGCTACTGATTCTAAACTTTATGCTGAATGAAACCGTTCAATGATCATAGGCTGCAGCTGTTTCCCCTCAAGTGCTGCATAACAGGTTTCCGGAATTAGTTCCATTCTGGCAACAAGCGAATTCGGTTTCTGCTGTGGATTATCCTGTCCGAAAGGAACAAAATAAATATTTTTCGTGACCAGCAGTTTTGCGATATTTGCAGCATTCAATCCAAGTCCGTCGTTCGTTGAAATAGCCAGCACAAGCGGCCGGCAGTTTCTCATTTGCGCTTTGGCTGCCATCAAGACAGGGCCATCCGTCATGGCATTAGCCAGCTTGCTTGTCGAATTGCCTGTGCAAGGTGCGATGACCAGAACATCCAGAAGCTTGGAAGGGCCTAATGGTTCCGCCTCAACAATTGTAGAAATAATATCATTACCCGTTATATCTTTCAACTGTTTCTGCCAATTTTCCGATGCGCCGAATCGGGTATCCGTCGTCATGATCGTTCCTGATACGATCGGCACCACATTGGCACCGCCGTCTTTAAAGCGCTTAATTTGTGGCATAACTTCTTCCAGCGTACAGTGTGATCCCGTTAAAGCATAACCTACCGTTTTACCATTCCAATTCATTTACGCATCCCCCCGAATCTTGATTTCCTCTGAAATCAACTCCACTAACGTGTTGGCCATAATGATACCGGCTGTTTTTGGAGCTACGATTCCGGGTAGTCCAGGTGCAAGCATAGCTTTAATGCCCCTTTTCTCAGCATAACGGAAATCACATCCGCCAGGTGCAGAGGCGAGATCGATAATAACAGCCTCATGGGGCATCTTGGATATAATCTGTGCTGTGACAATCATCGTTGGAATCGTATTAAATAGCAGGTCAATATCTGACACTTGTGCACCCAGATCCTTAATAAAAAATGGCTTCCAGCCCATTTCCTCAGCTCTAGCGAAATGATCGCTTTTGCGGACACCCATTTTAATTTTGGCGCCTAATCCCTGCAAACTCCTAGCCATCGTAAATCCAGTCCGTCCCATACCTAGCACCATACTGGTCGATCCATGTATAGTAAAATCTGTATTTTGAATGGCCATCATCAGTGCGCCTTCCGCAGTCGGTATAGAGTTATAAATCGCCACGTCATCACGCTCCAACAGCTCAACCAGCTTGATGTTATTTTTTTCGCACAGAGCCCTCAAGTAGCTCTTAGCCATGCCCGTATAAACTACTCCGTGTTTCGGCATTGCCTGGATGTGTTCTTCCTCCAGCTTTAAAGGCCCTTCCGCGTACAGTGCGCCGATCCGGCCCTCATCATCACAGCCAACGACGGGCAGCACCAGGACATCGGCCCCCGACAGCAGCTCAGCCGTAAGAGGCTCTCGGGCTACTCCCTGGAAGGAATCCTGCAATTTGTCAAAGCCGGCAATCGATACAGACGCATCCATCTCGGCACATTTTCGAATAACCTCAATCTGCCGTGCGTCTCCGCCAATAAAGACGGTACGGACTCCTGTCAGCATGCAAGGCTCGCTCCTTTCCCAACCAAGTATAGATCATCTTATGCGGGAGCCTAAAAATAGGTGAGCGGAGCGCGCTTGAAACTTCCGCCGATATGTTAATCGATCAAGGAACATACAAAAAAACCGTTCCGGAACTTCCGGAACGGTTCAATAGAATAATTTCTTATAACTTCAAACTAAAAGGGCGTGTCTATTTGCCTGTATGTCCAAATCCACCGGCTCCCCGAATGGTATCCGATAGTTCGTCTACCTGTACAAATTCAACAGACGGCACGGTTTGAAAAACCATTTGAGCGATGCGCTCATTGCGCTCAATCGTAAACGATTCTTGTCCTAAGTTGATCAGCAGCACTTTAATCTCACCGCGGTAATCAGCGTCAATTGTACCTGGTGTGTTAAGGCATGTAATACCATGTTTAAATGCCAGCCCGCTACGAGGCCTAATTTGGGCTTCCAATTCACCAGGCATGGCGATGGCAATGCCCGTTGGAATCAGCTTCCGCTCTCCCGGCATCAGTACAACCGGTACCTCCAAAGCAGCATGCAGATCAAAGCCGGCTGCAAGCTCCGACATTTTGACCGGAAGTTTCACATCTTCATTACCTGGTAGTCTGTTAATTTGAACGTAATGCAACAAATTCGTCCCTCCTAATTTTGTTCAGCGCTTTATCTGAAGATCCAACCATGGCTAGAGCGAACGGAGTTTCAAACATACGGTTGATAACCTTTTGGACATCTTCCATATTAACCTGTTCAATGCGCTGAATCATTTCGTCCAGGCTGTAATGGCGGCCTAGCATTAGCTCATTTTTCCCGAGACGGTTCATGCGGCTGCCCGTGCTTTCCAAGCTGAGAATAAGACTTCCCTTAAGCTGCTCCTTACCTTTATGAAGCTCTTCTTCCGACATTCCCTTCACAGCCAGATCTGACAAAATCTCTTTTGTTAGATCAAGAACATCCTTCGTCTGTTTAGGTGCGGTACCGGCATAAATAGTAAACATACCACTGTCCGCATGAGAGCTGTGATAAGAATATACCGAGTAAGCAAGCCCCCGCTTTTCACGAATCTCCTGGAACAGACGCGAGCTCATACCTCCACCAATGGCGTTGTTGAGTAGAACCATTGCATATTGGAGCTCATCTCCAATTGAACTTCCGGGAAAGGAAAGACAAATATGATTCTGTTCCGTCTTCTTCTTATGATAGATCAGTCCGTCCTGGAAGGCAGGCACGGTTAGTTGCTGACTTGAACCATTGTTCTTAAAAGCGCCAAAATGACGCTCCAGCAGTTCAATAACACTGTCGTCAATATTCCCGGCCAGGGCAATTACCGTATTCTCAATCGTGTAATGACTGTTCATATACGATCTAAGAGCATCGGAGTCCATCGCTTCGAGACGTTCTTTCGTACCTAAAATTGGATAAGCCAGTGGATGATCCCCGTAAGCGGAAAGAGACATCAGATCATGAACCAGATCATCCGGTGTGTCTTCATACATAGCGATTTCTTCAAGAATTACATTTTTTTCTTTTGCCAGCTCTTCCGGATCAAGCCGCGAATTAAAGAACATATCCGACAACACATCTACAGCAATCGGAAGATGCTCATCCAACACCTTCGCGTAATAACACGTATATTCTTTCGAAGTAAATGCATTCACATTGCCGCCTATCGCATCGAACTGCTCTGCTATCGCGCGAGCATCAAACCGGTCGGTTCCTTTAAACATCATGTGTTCAATAAAATGGGTAATCCCGTTTATATCCAGCGATTCATTCCGGGATCCGGTTTTGACCCAAATCCCGAAGGAGACCGAACGACATGTCGGGATTTGTTCCATAACTACTCTCAGGCCGTTTGACAGCTGTATTTTTTTCACGAAAGGCCCTCCTAACTGCTCCTTAGTTTCACTCAATCTATATTAAAGGTGATTGATGCCATCCATACATTGTATCAAACTTAAAAGAGTCACTCAACTTCCATAAGGCATAATCCGTTCAGGTGATAAAGTTTCACTTACTGTACCGATTTGCAGTCCTTTAGCGCGTATCCCCTGGATCATGCCTTTAAGTGCTTTAGAGGAAGAGATGGTAGGATGCATCAAGATCAGAAAGCCAGGCTCAACTTTTTTCGAAATTTTTTGCACGACGGATTCCGGCGAAGGATTCCTCCAATCCACGGTATCAAGTGTCCACATAACGGTTTTCAAGCCGCGTGCTTGTGCAATAGAAACAGTCTGCTGGTTAAAATCACCGGATGGAGGAGCAAACCATTTGTTCGTTACACCTAGTTTTTCCTTAAGCAGATCCTGCGTTTTTGCAATCTCCAGCTCTGCACGGCTCCGGCTCAGCTGGCTCATATTCGGATGAGAGTATGCGTGATTCTCGACTTCGTGGCCTCTTTTCAATATTTCAGCAGCCAGCTCCGGGTTTTTCGCCAGCCAGCTTCCGTCCAGGAAAAAGGTTGTTTTAATCTTTTCCTCATCCAAGATGTTTAGCATCGGTTCAATAAATTCGTTACCCCAGGCGACGTTAATCATCAAAGATACCATTGGTTTATTCGGATTCCCCCGGTAAATCGGATGCTCGCCCAGTTGATCCAGTGTTACCTTCACTGGTATTTGCCGGTAGACGTACGTAATCGGTTCACCCGCTCGTCTCTTTAAATTACTCTTGTACGTTTCCTCCACATGAATCTCCTGGCCGTTATAACCGGGGACCGCTTTCCACACGGAATCCACCTTAGCATCTACGGGCTCAATTCTCGTCTTAGCTGCTTCGGCTTCAATCTCATTCAGCAATTGCACGTCGACAGCCGCGGTCTGCTGCTCTAAATTTATAGCCCCTTGAACCTCGTTTAGCTGTTTGATATACTCCCAGGAACCTGTAATTACCGCGATTCCTGACACTGATACGATGCCGACTAGTAGCACCGCCGCCTTCAATCCTTTCATGGACGCATCCATCCCCTTTGTTAGGCTTTGTCCCATTTTATGAGCAGAGGATACGTATTATGTACCTTATTATCTTGCAATCTACATACCGAACAAATCCCACAAGAGATATAAAAAAAAGAGCCAGAATCATTTCTGCCTCTTTCCTTCATTATAGATCGTGCATCGGTTTACCCTTACTTCGTTTCAGCCGTCAAAACGGCTTTACGGGAAAGGTTAATCCGGCCTTGCTGATCGATTTCAGTAACCTTAACGGTAATCACATCACCGATCGCAACAACATCCTCCACTTTAGCCACACGCTCGGTGGACAGCTGAGAAATATGAACAAGACCGTCTTTGTTCGGAAGAATTTCTACAAAAGCGCCGAACTTCTCAATCCGTTTAACGGTTCCAGTATAAATTTCACCTACAGCCACTTCACGCACAATACCTTCGATAATCGAAAGTGCTTTTTGGTTCATCTCCGCATTGGATGAAGCGATGAATACGCGTCCGTCCTGTTCGATATCGATTTTCACGCCGGTTTCTTCAATAATTTTATTGATGATTTTACCGCCTGCACCGATAACGTCACGGATTTTATCCGGATTAATCTGCATTGTAATGATTTTAGGAGCATATTGAGAAAGAGTTTCTCTTGGCTTCTGAATCACTTCCATCATTTTACCGAGAATGTGCATACGGCCTTCTTTGGCCTGATCCAAAGCTTCCTGCAAAATATTGCGGTCAATACCGTCAATCTTGATGTCCATTTGGATTGCAGTAACGCCTTCAGCTGTACCTGCCACCTTGAAATCCATATCGCCAAGATGATCTTCCATACCTTGAATATCTGTCAAGATAGAAACATGATCACCGTCTTTGATCAAGCCCATGGCTACACCTGCAACCGGTGCTTTAATCGGCACACCTGCATCCATCATGGCAAGAGTACTTGCGCAAATACTTGCTTGGGATGTCGAGCCGTTGGATTCAATAACCTCGGAAACGAGACGAATCGTGTACGGGAAGTCAACTTCTGAAGGAATAACCTTGGACAATGCGCGTTCACCCAATGCACCGTGTCCGATTTCGCGACGTCCTGGAGCACGCAGAGGACGAGCCTCACCGACACTGAACGGAGGGAAATTGTAATGATGCATGAAACGCTTCGTTTCTTCCAGATCGATACCATCAAGAATCTGTACGTCACCCAAAGCTCCAAGCGTACAAACGCTAAGCGCTTGTGTTTGACCACGTGTAAACAGACCGGAGCCGTGTGTACGCGGCAGAAGGCTTGTATCACATTCGATCGGGCGGATTTCAGACAGACCGCGTCCATCTGGACGAACTTTATCATGCGTAATAAGGCGTCTGACTTCTTCTTTTACGATATCGTGCAGAACCTCTTTAACGTCTTTCAAAAGTTCAGGAGTTTCAATGTATTTCTCTTCAAAAACAGTAAAAGCTTCATCGTTAATAACATCGATCGCATCCTGACGGGCATGCTTCTCAGCAATACGAACCGCTTCCACCAACCGTTCAGCAGCAAACTCGCGAACCTCGCGGTTTACGGTTTCATCGACCGCATGAAGTTTCACTTCCATCTTTTCTTTACCTGCGATGCTAACAAGTTCCTCGATCGTAGCTACGATCTTCTTAATCTCATCATGACCGAACATAATCGCCTCGAGCATTACTTCTTCAGGCACTTCGTTCGCTTCAGCTTCCACCATCATAATCGCATCTTTCGTACCGGATACGACAAGATAGACATCACTGATTTCCTGCTCAGCAATGGTCGGATTGATAATGAGTTTTCCGTCAATACGTCCAACAGCTACGCCACCGATCGGCCCGCTAAACGGAACATCGGAAATGCTAAGCGCAGCGGAGGTACCAATCATGGCTGCGATATCAGGTGCACAGTCCTGATCCACACTCATAACTAGATTCAATACCTGAACGTCATTTCGGAAACCTTCTGGAAACAGCGGGCGAATCGGACGGTCCGTCAAACGGCTGGCCAGAATCGCTTTCTGACTAGGTCTACCTTCACGTTTAATAAATCCGCCTGGAATTTTACCTACTGCGTACAATCTTTCTTCATAGTTAACGGTCAGCGGGAAAAAATCCAAATCTTTTGGTTCATTTGAAGCCGTTACCGTACACAGTACAGCCGTATCGCCGTAACGGACCATAACCGCAGCGTTAGCCTGTTTAGCCAATCGGCCTGTCTCCAAGACGAGTGGTCTTCCTCCCAGCTGCATTTCAACACGTTTTTCCATGTAATCCCTCCTCGTGAGGACTTCTTATTTTTACCTGCTAATTTCAAGTATTGCCTGTATTTGCGTTCTTCATAAGAAAAACGTCTTATCGACGTACCTCAATGAAGACAGACCGCGTTTAGCGGTTGTTTTTCTTGCGAGATAAGGATGCTGTTTCTCCGAAGTTTAGACTTTCTTATCTCTAAAGAAAAACGTCTTATCGACGTACCTCAATGAAGACAGACCGCATTCAGCGGTTGTTTTTCTTGCGAGATAAGGATGCTGTTTCTCCGAAGTTTAGACTTTCTTATCTCTTAAAATACCGCCCTTTAAAAAATCCAGGGCGGTTCAGTCGGGTCAGTATCTGGCTGTATATGTAACAGAAAGAACCCATCTGAGCCCATAACAAACCGTCAAGAATACAAAGGATAAACCGCATCCCTAGAATCTAAAAAGAGCCCGGCTGCACCGCTGTCGTTCCAAGAAGGACAGTGGACAACCAGGCTGCTTTCGTACACCTTATGGATTATTAGCGGCGTAATCCAAGCTTCTCGATCAAAGCGCTGTAACGTTTAACATCCTTGTTTTTCAAGTATGCAAGCAATTTACGGCGTTGGCCGACCATTTTCAACAATCCACGACGGGAGTGATGATCTTTCTTGTGCGTACGCAAGTGGTCAGTCAAGCTCGTAATGTTTTCCGTTAGGATAGCGATTTGCACCTCTGGAGATCCTGTATCGGACTCGTGAGTTTTGTGCTCGTCAATCAGTTGTTGTTTACGTTCTTGAGTCAATGCCATCCTGTTCACCTCCTTCATTATAATCGCCATTGGCCTCGTTACCGACGGTGAGATCGAACAACCAAGCCAAGGTTACGAAAGCCCGTTACCCGGGCAACCTCTAAGAGTATAGCACACTTTATTTAAAAAAGAAAATGCGATCATCGCAATTTGTCCAAAAAAATGGAATTATCGGTTCAAGATCTCTCTGGTTTTGGCTACATCCCGTGAAATCCCCTCGATCAATTCGTTAACCGAATTGAATTTGAGTTCCTTACGGATAAACTGTACAACATCCACAATCATGGTTTGTCCATAAAGGTCTCCATCAAAGTCAAGCAAATGTACCTCGTAAATGGGCTTCACTATACCGTCGTGAAAGGTAGGTTTCAGACCAACACTCATAACGCCAGGAAGCCACTCCTTATCCGTAGAACACCGGGCCCAAACAGCGTAAACCCCTAAAGCCGGAGTAACATAATGTGCCTCAAGCTCCAGATTTGCTGTACGAAATCCCAAAGCGCGACCCCGCTTCTCGCCATGAATCACTGTACCACGAATCCGGTAATTCCGACCAAGCCAACGGGTAGCATCTTCTATCCGACCGCTAAACAATGCCGATCGTATGGAAGAACTCCCAACCTTCTCACCGTCCATTAGGAAAGGTGGAACCGTGACAACCTGAATCGTTCCTCTGCTCATCTCATGAAGCATGTCTGCACGGCCGGCACCTTTAAAGCCGAAACGGAAGTCAAAGCCGACCACTGCCGTATGCAGCTGAAGCGGCATGAGCATTTCCGTTACGAAATCTTCCGGACTGACTTGTGAAAAATCCTCATTGAAATCCACCACATAGAGTATATCAATCCCCATTTCGGCAAGCAGCTCCTGCTTGTCCACCTGAGGCGTTAAATAACCTTCATAATTCCCTTTACGCATCACATCCTTCGGATGTGGGTAAAAGGTAATGACTGCCGACGGTATAGCCTCTTTGCGTGCTAAATCGACAGCCGTAGAAATAACACTGCCATGACCCAGATGGAGGCCATCAAATTGACCGATAGCCGCTACCTGCGGAATACCCAGCTCATTTTTCTGTTCCGGGGTTAACGGATAAGATATAGAAACGATTTTCATGTGCTTCTCACCTGCAATTCACTTAGATAGGACATCATTAGTTTTAAACGGAGAAGACTTTGACTGGAACAACAGCTCCCGTCTCTTCCTGTCTTTGGAATATACCTAGAAACCGGTCCTCTCTATCATACAACCGGATACATTCCGAGTGATCAACTGGAGGATCTACGGCCCGGGCAGACAACCTCTGTCCCTGTAGAGCCGCATTCCTCTTCTCATCGGTAACAGTGTGGGCAGGCAAGTGCACGATAGCTTCATCCGCAGGGATCAACCTGGAGCTTAACGTTCCGTCTTCCATAAACTGTTCGATTTGTTCCAGTGTCAAACATTTGTTTGAGGAAATCCCCGCCGATAAGGTTCGCATAAGTTTTGCCATCGTCGAAGGGAGTCCCATTTTCCTTCCAATATCTACACAGAGCGTGCGGATATAAGTTCCCTTGGAACACAGAACACGAAAAGAGATATCGGTGTAGTTCTCCTGTTCCTCAAAACCCGTCATCTCTATTTCATAAATGTTAACCGTACGGCTTTTGCGTTCAACTGTCTTCCCTTCACGAGCAAGCTCGTACAATCTTTTACCATCAACCTTCACTGCTGAATACATTGGCGGTACCTGAGAAATCTCACCTAGAAAGGAACGAAGTGTTTCCTCCGCTTCTTTCTTCGTTACATTTACTGTTTCCACTGACTCAATTACCGTACCCGTTATATCCTCGGTATCTGTAGAAAGTCCTAAGCGGAGAACTGCTCGGTACTCTTTGGGAAGCTCCTGCATGTATTCAACCACACGGGTCGCACGCCCGAGACAAAGAGGCAATACGCCTGTTACCTCAGGGTCCAGTGTTCCCGCGTGACCGATTCTTTTCATTTTGACAAGACGGCGTACTTTAGCGACAACATCATGTGAAGTCCATCCAGCTGGCTTGTGTACCGCCAAAATACCTTCTAGTTCTGTCATAGTGCTTGTCTCACCTGCTCTACTACCTTAGAAATAGTGTCTTCCAAATCTCCTTCGATTCGGCAGCCTGCTGCACGAACATGCCCGCCTCCGCCAAAGGATTGGGCCAATGCTGCCACGTCCACTTTTCCAGCGGAACGCAGGCTTACCTTAACAGCTCCGGTATCCACTTGCTTAAACAAAATCCCAACCTCTACACCTTGAATGTTGCGCGGATAATTAACGATACCTTCCAGATCTTCATTAACAGCTCCGGTATCGATCATGTGCTGAGGTGTGACATACACCCAAGCTACCTTTCCGTCAGGTGTAATGTTCAATGTATTCAGCGCATGGACCAGCACTTTCAATTGCGGAAGGGTCATCTCTTCCAGCAGCGACTCCGCAAGCTCCGGTCCATTCACTCCATAGGATAGCAACTCTGAAGCTATACCCATCACTTTTGGAGACGTATTCGCGTAACGGAAGCCACCTGTGTCCGTTAACAGACCTGTGTATATAGCTGTGGCGACTTCAGCGTCCCACTCTATTTCGAACAAGTTTAACAGGTCAAAAAGAATTTCTGCGGTTGCTGCGGCCTCAGGAAGGACCACGTTGACAGCGCCGTATCGGTTGTTCGTCGGATGATGATCAATGTTGACAATGATTGCATCCTCAGTAAAAAACTGCTTCGTCCGGCCAACACGCTCAAAATCGGCACAATCCACACAAATAATGTTACTAAAAGAACGCTGCGGCGGGTACTCCGACATGTTGATTAGATCATCGGCATGCCATAAGGATTTCATTCTCTTCGGAATGACTCCTTCGTTCATCATAGTGAATTTTTTGCCCAAACGTGAGAGAAGCCAGCCCACCGCAAGGGTGGAACTGACTGCATCTCCATCGGGCTGAACGTGCGACACTATCAAGTAATCGTCATGCTCCAGCAGAAATTTTTTGGCCTGCTGCAGCTCTTGTTCATAGGTCTGCATTCGCCCTCTCCTTTATAAAACGATCTGTCTAATCTTCTTCGCGCTCACCGATTTCACCCAGCAGCTTCTCAATCCGGCTACCGTATGCAATGGATTCATCGAACTTGAAGATCAACTCCGGCACATGGCGGAGACGAACTCTTTTGCCAAGCTCTGAACGGAGAAAGCCACTTGCTTTCTCAAGTCCTTTCAAGGTAGCAGCTTTCTGCTCATCATCACCGAGTACGCTGAGATATACCTTAGCCTGTGACAAGTCATTCGTCACATCTACCCCGGTTACCGTGATGAAGCCGATTCGCGGATCCTTCATCTCCGTCTGTATAAGCTGGCTGAGTTCTTTCTTAATTTGTTCGCTGACGCGTCCTGTTCGGATTTTAGCCATGTCTGATCACCTCTTTACGTTAGCGCTCTACCGTTTCCATGATAAAGGCTTCAATGACGTCTCCTTCTTTGACGTCACTATAGCTTTCCAAGGTAATGCCACATTCATAACCTTGCGCCACATCTTTAGCATCATCTTTGTAGCGTTTGAGTGAATCGATCTTACCTTCATGAATAACGATGCCGTCACGGATCAGGCGCATTTCGGCGTTACGCGATATTTTACCGGAAGTAACCATACAACCTGCAATCGTACCCACCTTGCTGACTTTAAAGGTGTTACGCACTTCGGCATGGCCGATGACACTTTCCTTGTAAATCGGATCCAGCATACCTTTCATGGCTTGCTCAATCTCTTCAATCACGTTATAGATAACCCGGTGCAAGCGAACATCCACTTTTTCTTGTTCAGCGGTTTGTTTAGCCTGAGTATCCGGACGCACGTTAAAGCCGATCACGATGGCATTGGAAGCAGCAGCCAAAATAACATCTGACTCTGTAATGGCGCCTGCGCCACTGTGAATGATTTTCACGCGAACGCCTTCCACTTCAATTTTATTCAAGGAACCTTTCAGCGCCTCAACGGAGCCCTGCACGTCACCTTTGATAATAACGTTAAGGTCCTTAATTTCACCATCTTTAATATGTTGAAACAAATCATCAAGTGTGACACGTGTATTTGTGTTCAACTCGGATTGACGCTGTGTGATGGAACGTTTATCGGCAATGGAACGGGCTTTACGCTCGTCTTCAAACACCATAAACGGATCTCCCGCTCCCGGAACTTCGGTCAAACCTGTAATTTCAACAGGAGTCGAAGGACCGGCTTCTTTCAGACGGCGTCCCTTATCGTTAACCATAGCGCGGATACGGCCGAAGCAGTTACCTGCAACAAAGGCGTCACCGACTTTAAGTGTACCGTGTTGTACAAGAATCCTTGCCACCGGACCTCTGCCTTTATCCAGTTCAGCTTCAATGACGGTACCGCGGGCACGCTTATCCGGGTTCGCTTTGTACTCATTTACTTCAGCTACAAGCAGAATCATCTCAAGAAGATCCTCAAGACCCATGCGCTGTTTAGCCGAAACGTTAACGAAGATTGTGTCTCCGCCCCACTCTTCCGGTACAAGCTCATACTCCGTTAATTCCTGTTTCACTTTGTCCGGATTCGCTTCAGGCTTATCAATCTTGTTTACTGCTACGATAATTGGCAATCCCGCAGCCTTTGCGTGGTTGATGGCTTCAACCGTTTGAGGCATAACGCCGTCATCCGCTGCAACTACGATAATCGTCATATCTGTAACTTGAGCACCACGGGCACGCATAGCTGTAAATGCTTCGTGACCTGGTGTATCCAAGAATGTAATCTTCTTGCTGTTAATTTCAACCTGGTAAGCACCGATATGCTGGGTAATACCACCAGCCTCGCCACTGGATACGTTCGCTGAACGAATAGCATCCAAAAGTGTCGTTTTACCATGGTCAACGTGACCCATAATCGTAACGACCGGAGGACGTTCATGCAGATCCGCCGGATCATCAACCTCTTCAACAGTTTCGAAGCGGTCTTCCACAACCGGAATCTTCACTTCTACCTCAACACCGAACTCGCCGGCCAGAAGCAGAATCGTATCAATATCGAGTTCCTGGTTAATCGTGGCCATCACGCCGAGGAAAATCAGCTTCTTAATGACCTCGGAAGCGTCCTTATGAAGCAGCTTCGCCGTTTCACCGACGGTCATGTTGCCACGGACGATAATTTTCTTCGGCGTGTTGTCGATTTTCTCACGAGGCGGCTGCTGGTTCTGGTTCCGACCGCGGTTATTCTTACCTCCGCGATTGTTACGGAAGCCCCCTTGACGGTTATCGTCAAATTTTTTGGAGCCTGGACGGTTGTTGTTGTTATTATTATTATTATTGTTTCTGTTTCCACCGCGGTTTCCAGCATTGTTATTGTTGGAATAACCGCCGGTGTTACCGCCTGCACGGTTGGAGTCGGAACGTCCTCCTTGAGACTGTCCTCCAGCCTGAGGGGAACGTGAGCCTTGAGACTGACCTCCACCTTGAGGAGAACGTGAACCTTGGGACTGACCTCCACCTTGAGGAGAACGTGAACCTTGGGACTGACCTCCACCTTGAGGAGAACGTGAACCTTGGGACTGACCTCCACCTTGTGAGCGCGCTCCACCCTGTCCTGTTCCTTGCTGAGGACGGGATCCGCTTTGTTGCCCAGAGCCCTGTGGGCCTCTGCTGCGGTTGTTTTGCTGGTTTCCTTGGGAAGATCCAGAATTGTTGGTTCTCCGGGAATCCTGACTACCTTGAGAGCGCTGTTGAGAGCCGGATGCATTTGGGGTGTTCTGATTTCTATTGTTCATACCTACCTGCTTTTCCTGTTGTTTTTTAGGCTGTCCTTGTTCCTGTCCTTGACCAGATGGTCTTTGACCTTGATTCCGGCTGTCGTTTTGCCCACTGCGACTGCCTTCGTTATTTTGTTGAGGAGTGTTTACCTGAGTGCTTCCAGCTGAAACCGCACTGCTAGCCCCAGAAACTGCTGGCTTGCGGCTGTCGCCCCGTGATGTTTCCGATCCGTCCCTTTTAGCAGCAGCGTTAGACTTGATGTCTTTAAAGAACTGCTCCACCTTGGATACCGTCTCGTTCTCCATAACACTCATATGATTATTAACTGGAACATTTAGACGCTTGAGTATCGTGATAATTTCCTTACTGCTCATGTTCAACGATTTAGCATACTCATATACACGAAGTTTATTGTCTTTGTTTTCCTGTTTACTCAATATACTCCACCTCCGACATTATCCCCACTTGCTTGGAGATCATTTCTGCGAATCCTTGATCCGTCACTGCCAGCACAACCCTTTGCGGTTTACCTACACTTGTGCCCAGTCTTTCCCGGTCAAATCCGATTACCAGAGGGATTTTATAAGTTCCGCATTTATCGCGGAACTTTTTTTTTGTATTATCTGAGGCGTCACCCGCCAGAATGACCATTTTCGCTTCAGAAGACCGGATTACTTTGAGCACGATCTCATCGCCGGTAACCACTTTACCTGCTCGCATGGCAAGACCCAAATGAGAAAGCGCCCTATTCGTCATCGGCACTCTCCTTGGCGGCTAGGAATTCATCTTCTACCTTGATGAAGTCCTGTGCCAGCTGCTCATAAATTTCAGGCTTAACATGATGCTTTAAAGCACGATCAAGCGCTTTGTTTTTGTGTGCAAGCTTAAAGCAGGACAATTTCCCGCACAAATAAGCGCCCCTGCCCGACTTCTTGCCAGTCAGATCAATAAGCACTGTATCATCGGGTGTCTTTACTACACGGATAAGTTGCTTCTTGGACATCATTTCCTGACAAGCCACACATTTACGAAGCGGTATCTTTCTCTGTTTCAAAGCTAACACCCCCGTCTGTTTACTTTAATCGACGGAGACGGAATCCTGATGCATTTCACCCGAGTGGGTTTTTGGTCTGCCGTATTCCTGTTCCGCCTGGCTCTCGCTCTTAATATCGATTTTCCAGCCTGTCAGTTTAGCCGCAAGTCGGGCGTTCTGACCTTTAATTCCGATGGCCAGAGACAGTTGATAGTCAGGAACGATAACGCGAGCCATCTTCTCGTCCTCGTAAACCTGAACTTCCAATACTTTGGAAGGACTCAAAGCATTAGCAACATACTCCTCAACCTGCTCCGAATACCGTACGATGTCGATTTTTTCACCACGAAGCTCGTTGACGATCGTCTGCACACGCATACCTTTTGGCCCTACACAAGAACCGACAGGATCGACCTCCTCGTTGCGGGAGTACACGGCGATTTTGGAACGGAATCCGGCTTCACGAGCTACGGAACGAATTTCAACTACACCGTCAAAAATTTCAGGAACCTCAAGCTCAAACAGACGCTTCAAGAGACCCGGATGCGTACGGGACAGCATAATCTGAGGTCCCTTTGTCGTGTTCTCAACCTTAGTAATGTACGCCTTGATTCGGTCGCCGTGCTTGAACTTTTCGTTAGGCATAAGCTCGGTGAGCGGCAGAACCGCTTCAATCTTACCCAGGTCAATGTAGATGTTGCGCGGATCTTGACGCTGCAGCGTACCTGTTACAATATCATCTTCTTTATCGATAAAGGCACTGTAGATCAGTCCGCGTTCCGCTTCACGAATACGTTGTGTAACGACCTGCTTGGCAGTTTGTGCTGCAATACGGCCAAAATCTCGCGGGGTTACTTCAATCTCGGCGATATCGTCGATTTGAAAATGCGGGTTAATGTCACGTGCTGCAGGCAGCGAAATTTCTGTGCGAGAATCCAGAACCTCTTCCACGATCAATTTGCGGGCATATACCTTAATAACTCCGGTATTGCGGTTCATATCCACTCGCACATTTTGCGCGGCGTTGAAATTGCGTTTATAGCTGGAAATAAGTGCCGCCTCAATCGCTTCAAACAGCACATCCTTGCTGATACCCTTGTCTCTCTCCAATTCATTCATTGCTTCAATAAAATCCATACTCATTGAAAATCGGTTCCCCCTTTCAAAACTTCCGTCTAAAAAATGATGGCCAATCTGGCACTGGCAACTTTTGCATATGGAATAACATGCTGTTTCTTTCCGATTTTAATGACAAGCTCCTCGTTATCAAAGGATTCCAGCTTGCCTTCAAATTCCTTCATTCCATCCACAGCCTCGTAAACCGTAACGAAAACATCTTTACCGACTGATTTGACAACGTCTTCTTTCTTCTTCAATGGACGTTCTGCACCAGGTGAAGAAACTTCAAGAAAGTAAGCGGTCGGAATTGGATCATTCTCGTCCAGCTTTTGGCTCAGATATTCGCTGACCAAACCGCAATCGTCTATATCGATGCCGCCTTCTTTGTCCACAAACACCCGTAGAAACCAATTGCTGCCTTCTTTAACATACTCCACATCTACCAGTTCAAAGCCGTGTTCATCCAAATACGGCTGCACCATTTCTTCCACAGTCGTTTTAATCTTCGGTGTGCTCAAAGAACATAACCTCCAACACTTTCATTTCCTATATACCAAAGAGTAAAGAGTGGGTTGCCCCACTCTTTACACAACGGTTTTATCTCCATGATTACCAAAAAAATTATAACATAGTCTGGCAATAGTGACAAGTATGAGTCCTTGACTGTCAAGTTGTCAAGAGGCCCGCAGAACCCCTTTATTTTCAGCCATTCATTAAAACAATGAGAGCTGGTTGCTCTCCGGCAATCCCCGGAAGCAGCCCATTTGGGTAAGCAGCTCAATCGCTGTCTTACTGGCTTTGGACTTCTGCTGAAAATCTTCAATGGACAGAAACTCTCCGTACTCTTTTGCAGCCGCAATGTTTCGTGCTGCATTATCACCGACACCCTGTAAGGCAGAGAATGGCGGAATTAGTGAATCCCCATCCACGATGAAGCGGAGAGCATCGGAACGATAAAGATCAATACTCTTGAACTTTAAGCCGCGAGCTGACATTTCCAGTGCCATTTCAAGAATTGGAAGCATGCTCTTCTCCTTGGTACTTGCCTGAAATCCTAACTGTTCGATCTCAATAATTCGGCGCCCTATCGCATCATAACCTTGACAACACAACTCGATATCAAAGTCCTCAGCACGAACAGAGAAATAAGTGGCGTAGTATTCAATCGGATGGTAGAGCTTGAAATAGGCGGTACGCACAGCCGAAATAACATAGGCAGCAGCGTGCGCCTTCGGGAACATGTACTGGATTTTCAGACATGAGTCGATATACCACTGAGGTACTTTACATCTCTTCATTTCGTCAATCCATTCCTGTGACAGTCCCTTACCTTTACGAACACTTTCCGTAATCTTAAACGCTAATCCGGCGTCCATACCCGCTTTGTAAATCAGGAACAGCATAATGTCATCGCGACAGCCGATAACGGTCTTGATGTTGCATGTACCGTTCTTAATCAGCTCCTGAGCATTCCCTAGCCATACGCCTGTACCGTGAGACAATCCTGAAATTTGCAAAAGGTCAGCGAAACTTGACGGCTGGGATTCAATCAGCATCTGTCTAACAAATTTCGTACCCATCTCGGGAACCCCGTATGTTGCAACAGGTGAGCGGATTTGCTCCGGCGTAACACCGAGTGCATCCGTGGAGTTAAACATACTCATGACCTTCGGATCATTCATCGGGATTGTTGTAGGGTCTACTCCCGTCAAATCCTGAAGCATACGCATCATGGTCGGATCATCATGCCCGAGAATATCAAGCTTGAGCAGATTCGCTTCAAAGGCATGATAATCGAAATGCGTTGTTTTCCACTCCGCATTGACATCGTCGGCTGGAAATTGCACAGGCGTGATCTCTTCAACCTCGATATAATCCGGGACAACTACGATCCCGCCGGGATGCTGGCCTGTGCTCCGCTTGACGCCGGTACAGCCTGACGCAAGCCGGTTCAATTCTGCGCCCCGCCAGCGCTTGTTATTGTGCTCTTCATATTTCTTGGCGAAGCCAAATGCCGTCTTCTCTGCCACGGTACCGATCGTACCTGCCCGGAAAACGTTCTTCGGCCCGAACATCTCTTTGGTGAAATTATGGGCAAGCGGTTGATATTCACCGGAGAAGTTCAAGTCAATATCGGGAACCTTATCCCCTTTGAAACCTAGGAATGTTTCGAACGGTATATCCTGTCCCTCGCCTTTCATCATGTTTCCGCATTCCGGACAAGCCTTGCCCGGCAAGTCGAATCCGCTTGGCACGCTGCCGTCCAGGAACCATTCGCTGTGCTTACAAGCCGGATCCTTACAAATGTAATGAGCCGGAAGCGGGTTAACCTCTGAGATGCCCAAGAAGGTCGCTACTACAGAAGAGCCTACAGAGCCCCGCGAGCCTACAAGGTATCCATCCTGATTCGATTTCTTAACCAGTTTCTCGGAAATGAGATAGTTCGCAGAGAAACCGTACTTGATGATTGGCTCCAGTTCTTTCTCCAGACGGGCTACAACAACCTCCGGCAGCTCTTCCCCATAAATCGATTTTGCGGTTTCATAACATGTGTTGCGGATTTCCTCATCCGCACCTTCAATAATTGGAGTGAACAGCTTCGACGGGAACAGTTCGAATTCCTCAAACCGATCTGCCAAATCATTCGTATTCTTAACAACGATTTCGAATGCTTTATCTCCACCTAAAAATTCGAACTCCTCCAGCATCTCTTCGGTTGTACGGAAATGAGCATCCGGCTTGCGAATATCCTTCAGTGGGCTAAAACCCGTAATACCGTGAATTGTAATGTCACGGAATAGCTTATGACGCGGCTCGAGGTAATGAACGTTTCCTGTTGCAATAACAGGCTTGTTCAGCTTCTCCCCGATACGGATCACTCGCCCAATGGCCGTCTTCAGCTCATCAGGACTTCCAACAAAACCTTTATCCACAAGGTGCATGTACATCGTTAGCGGCTGCACTTCAAGAACGTCATAGAATTGGGCGATTTCTTCCGCTTCTTCCTCCGTCTTATTGAGAACCGTCTCGAAAAACTCACCCTTCTCACATCCTGACAGCACTAGCAGCCCGTCACGCATCTTCTCCAGCTTGGACTTCGGAATACAAGGCACTTTTTTGAAATGTTCCGTGTGTGACATGGATACCAGCTTGTACAAGTTTTTCTTGCCTACCGGGTTCAATGCGTATATTCCACAGTGAAAAGGTCTCGTGTTAGACAAGTCGTTACCAACATAGTCATTAAGACGATTCAGCATCGTAATCCCCTTCATCTTATCCACATCTGCCAGCAGCCCATTCAAGATGCCAGCAAGTGCAATGGTGTCGTCAATGGCCCGGTGATGGCTTTCCAGCAATACCTTGTACTTATTAGCCAGTGTATTCAAACGGTGGTTCTTCATCCCCGGATGAAGCAATCGTGCCAGCTCGAGCGTATCTAAATATGGATTCTCTAGCGTAGGCATCCCCGCGATCTTTAATGAGGCTTGAATAAAGCCCATATCAAATCTGGCGTTATGAGCGACTATTACAGCATCCCCAACAAACTCAACGAAATCCTTGAGGACTGGCTCCAAATCCGGAGCATCCTTTACCATTTCATCTGTAATATTGGTCAGCTGCTGGATATGATACGGGATTTTTTCGTGAGGATTAACAAAGGTTGCATATCTGTCAATTTCCTTGCCTTCATGCATTTTAACGGCCGCAAGTTCTGTAATTTTGTTTCGAGTGATGGATAGACCGGTCGTCTCGATATCGAATACAACGTATGTTGCACTATTCAGCTCAATCGGCTGTGCTTGCTCCACCACATTAACTGCGTCGTTGACAACATTGGCCTCTACACCATACATCATCTTGATGCCATTTTTTCTGGAATGCTTATCGGCATCCGGGTAACACTGAATACCGCCGTGGTCACTGACCGCAATCGCTTTATGACCCCAGTCGGCAGCCGTTTTAATATATTTATCAATCGAAGTTACAGCATCCATCGTGCTCATTGTTGTATGGAGGTGAAATTCCACACGCTTCACAGGCGCATTATCTTTGCGAGACGGCGGAGCTTTCACTTCTATTAGATCCGACGGAATCATCACAAGTTCAGGTACCTGCATAAACCGGTCAAACTCAACCCGGCCGCGCGCCTTCACCCACTTGCCATCCGCCAGGAGATTCAGCACCTTCAGATCATCCTTGGTTTTGGCAAACATCTTCATCTGCAGTGAATCCGTAAAATCAGTAAGGTTAAACATAAAGAGTGTGCTGCCGTTTCGGAGCTCCTTACGGTCAAGGCCGAAAATGGTACCCTGAATCGCAATTTTCTTTTCCTCGTCCTGGATTTCCTGAATCGGTACAGGCTGATCCTTGATGTCATATCCTACCTGTAGTTTGATATCGCCTTCTTCTTCATCTGAATCGTTCTCAACTTCCAGGCTTGTCATAAGTTGCTGGATAACTTCGCGTTCTTCTTCACGCTTCTTCTGCTCGAACTCTTCATAGGCTGCCAACCCATTATCGCCAACACTCATTTTCACCCGAAGAGTAAGCGCAAAGTACTGACTATAGAACCGGGTGATAGCTTCGTCGATCTGCTTCTTTCGTGCAAGCTCCAGAGACATACCATCCGACATCGTGAGCTGCAGCAAACCTTCTTCCACTTCATACTTGGCTCTCGCCATCCATCCATTCACTGATGGAATTTCCCGGTGCACCCATTCCAGGAAAAGGCTCCAGTACTCCTGTACGATGTCCGTTTCACGGATCATTCCCTGATACTGGAATACAAACTTAACCTTGGCGATATGATTCATTTTCTCTTGTATCCTTAAGCAAAACGTCCGATATACCTCTGACGGTACGAGGGTCTCCTTCAAGATGGTTACCGTCCATTCCTTGCTGGTACGGCTGATCTCCACCTGCTCAATCAAACCGTCTAAAAAATAGGGTTCTATCAAACCTGCCGGGACTTCTCCCTGCTTCATCAGCAGTTCAAACCGTTTTCTCTTCTCTTCCGCTGTGCCCATGGTTCCCTCCCCCTGCTTACGATAAAACAATCAGTCAGACAAGTAGAAACGACATCGTCTTCCTTTGAGAAGGACGATGATGTTTCTGCAAGAAGACTTTCTTATTTTTCAAACGAAAAGCTTCTGGGGCAGCACCCATTCGTCCTGTTGCACACAGAGCGTCATGCCATCCAGAAGCTTTCCGGAATAATATTTGTTTCGTTATAGTTCAAGCATTCTGATTAACTATTACTCTATCACATTAGTAAGCTCTTGCGAACAGAACGGTATGATTTGCCTCTTCTCCACAAACGAGACAAGTCTTCTTCTGTTCAGATGGTTCAAACGGAATATTACGGCTAGTAGCACCGGTTTCCTGCTTTACCGTATCCTCACAAGCCTCAGAACCACACCATCCAGCCAAAGTGAAGCCACGCTTCTCTTCCATACTTTCCTTCATTTCATCCAATGTATCAACAGAATAGAAATGATCTTCACGGAATTCCTTGGCACGGTCATACATCTCCTGATGTACTTGGTCTAGCATCGCCTGAACTTCCTCTAGCAGATTCGCTTGTTGTACAATTTTCTTCTCTCCAGTGATTCGGGAAACGAGCACACATACACCGTTCTCCATGTCACGAGGTCCGATTTCCAGACGGACCGGAACACCGCGCATTTCGTACTCGTTAAACTTCCACCCCGGACGCACATCAGTATTATCATCCACACGAACCCGAATTCCTGCTGATTTCAGTTCGCTGAACAGCTCGTCCGTACGTGCAACAACCGCTTCCCAAGTCTTAGGAGGTCCGATCGGAACCATAATAACTTGTGTTGGAGCAACCTTCGGAGGTAATACCAATCCACGGTCATCCCCGTGAACCATGATCAAAGATCCGATCAAGCGTGTACTTACGCCCCAAGAGGTGGTGTGTGCATACTCAAGCGTATTTTCTCGGTTCAAATATTGAATTTCAAAAGCTGTGGAAAAGTTGGTTCCCATGTAGTGGGATGTGCCTGCCTGAACAGCCCGTCCGTCTTTCATCATCGCTTCAATGGAATACGTATCCATGGCACCTGCAAACTTCTCGGAAGGAGTCTTCTGGCCTTTAATAACCGGAATCGCTAAGTAGTTCTCAACAAAATCACAGTAAATGTCCAGCATTTGCATCGTTTCCTGACGTGCTTCCTCTTCCGTCTCATGAGCTGTGTGGCCTTCCTGCCATAAAAACTCACTGGTCCGCAAAAACGGAAGTGTCCGTTTCTCCCAACGCACAACGTTAGCCCACTGGTTAATCAGCACCGGAAGATCACGGTAAGACTGAATCCACTTGGAGTACATATGTCCGATCATCGTTTCAGAAGTCGGACGAATCGCCAGACGCTCTTCAAGCTTCTCACCGGCTGCTTCCGTTACCCAAGGTAGTTCCGGGTTAAAGCCCTCTACATGTTCCTTTTCCTTTTGGAAAAAACTTTCTGGAATAAAGAGCGGGAAATACGCATTGCGGTGTCCTGTCTCTTTAAAACGACGGTCCAATTCATCCTTGATATGTTCCCAGATTTCATAACCGTCCGGTTTGAAAACAATACAGCCCCGAACCGGTGAATAATCCATTAAGTCCGCTTTTTTAATGACGTCAATATACCAGCGTGAGAAATCCTCTCCCTGTGGCGTAATTTCAGTCACGAATTGTTTATCCTTAGACATAAGAATACTTGTCCTCCCATATAAAAACATCGATTATGCAGCTTATCAGGCTGAAGTCAGGGTATTAAAAATTTACGGCTCCGTGCGGCTGGCGCACCGAGCCGTAAATGAATGGTTAACCGTTAATTAAACGTAGTATATCATTATAGGTTACGGCGATCATCAGGAGGAACAACATGGCGAATCCGATAAAATGCACCATACCTTCCCGGTTTGGATCAACCGGCTTGCCGCGTAATGCCTCCACTCCAAGAAACACGAGACGACTTCCGTCAAGTGCAGGTACTGGCAACAGGTTAAATATACCAAGATAAAGGCTGAGTATTGCTGCCCAATAGGTCAACTGCTCAATACCTTGCTTAGCAATCTGTCCGGTAACCTCAAAGGTACGAACCGGACCACCCAAATCGTCCATAGAGAACTTATTAATCAACTGACTGAATCCCTGGAAAATGATGTTTGTCGTATCCACCATCGCTTTTCCTGAACCGGTAATGGTCTCTCCGAGCCCCGCCGAACGACTTGGCAGCTCGGTCACGATACCAACCTTTCCGCCTTCCTGTCCTTCCATGGATCGTGGTGTTAACGTTACATTAAACACCTCGTCCCCACGACGAACCGTCCAATCCATCGGCTTGTCCTTGGAAACGGAAATAAGTTCGATCATTTTTTTGAAATCCGCACCTATTGCCGTACCATTGACAGTTTCGATGATGTCGCCTTCCTGAAGATTCGCTTCATCCGCAGGCATGCCTTTTGTAATCTTACCAATCTGCACATAAGTCGGGTTCTCCACCGGAATTCCCGCCATCTGAATGTGAAGTGCGAACAAAATGAACGCAAGTAAAAAATTCATCACCGGACCAGCAAAAATAGCAAGGGCACGTTGGCCGACCGTCTTACTTCCGAACTGGCGATTTTTAGGGGCGATCTGTGTTTCCGTCCCCTTGGTTACCATCATAGCTTGAGGATGAACCTCGTACTGCTGAAACTCACCATCTACATCCAGACGTAGGGAAAGACGTTCTTCCAGGTCGATAAACTGAACCTCGCCCCGGATTACATTCTTACGGTTATCAAGCTGATCCAAGTAAATGCGCTTCACCTGATTATCACTATTTAACCTTACAGCAATTGTCTGTCCCGCCTGAATCTCAACCAATTCCGGATCTTCCCCGGCCATTCGGGCGTATCCTCCGAATGGAAGCAGACGCAATGTGAATTGAGTTTCGTTACGTTTATACGAGAACAGTTTCGGCCCGAAACCGATCGCAAACTCCCGAACCAAAATACCAGCTCGCTTGGCGAAATAATAGTGCCCCCATTCATGCACCGTTACGATGACAAAAAACATAAGCACCGTTAAAAAAACGACCTGCACCATTTCCAAATTGACATCCCCCTTTTCCTCTGAGAACGCAGTATGTCCCTATAGATTATCATTATTCTCTTGTTCATCACAAGAGAATCACATGCTGTCAGCTTTTTTCAGGGAGAATTTCGGATAGCTTCAGAATCCTACAGTCGCGCGGCAAGTTCACGCGCCAATTTGTCACTTTCTTCAATTACCTCCAAAGCCGGTTCAGGTGTGTTCTGATGCTCGTTCAGCACTTTTTCGATGATATCCTCAATCTGCAGAAATGAAATTTCTTTCCGCAGAAAACGGGCAACCGCTATTTCATTAGCGGCGTTAAATACCGTTGTTGCCGTCCCACCCATTTTACCACATTCATAAGCAAGCCTTAAACAAGGAAAACGTTCAAAGTCCATTTCACGGAATTGAAGCTTACCGGCTTCTGCAAGAGATAGTGTGGGTGAAGGTGATGGCCACCGTTCCGGATACGTGAGCGCATATTGGATCGGCACCCTCATGTCCGGATTCCCGAGCTGTGCAATAATACTGGAATCCCGGTACTGCACGAATGAGTGAATGATACTTTCTGGATGAAGCAGTACTTGAATCTGTTCATACGGCAGCCCAAATAGCCAATGCGCCTCGATGACTTCCAGTCCCTTGTTCATCATCGTTGCCGAATCAATGGTTATTTTAGCGCCCATGGACCAGTTCGGATGTTTCAAAGCATCTTCAACCGTTACATTTTTCAGCTGTTCCCGGTTCAAGTCACGGAAGGAACCACCAGATGCGGTTATGGTAATGAACTCAATATCTTCACGCCGTTCGCCGTTCAGACACTGAAAAATCGCCGAATGTTCACTGTCGATCGGAATGAGATCGACACCCTTAGCTTGAGCTAAAGCCGTAACCAGATGTCCTGCCGTAACAAGAGTTTCCTTGTTGGCCAAACCAATCGTTTTGCCGGCCTCTATCGCGGCTAATGTAGACGGTAATCCCATACTACCAACTACAGCAGTAACGACGATATCCGCATCGGTTCCAGCAGCTACCTCGATCAATCCCTCACGGCCATAAAACAGATGCGTACCTTCAGGAAGAAACGGACGAATACGCTCCGCCAGTTCTTTGGTAGCTACCGAAATTTTTTTCGGTTTAAATTCCTTGCACTGCTGAATCAGCAGATCCACATTGTTTCCTGCCGCTAAACCTTCAATCTGAAACTGATCACGATATTTCGAGACGACATCTAATGTCTGGGTACCGACGGAACCCGTGGAACCAAGCACACTAATTTTCTTCATTCCTGCATCTTTCCTTTCATCAGTAAGGCAGAAGACTCAACATATGTACGAACGGAAATACAACAATCCAGCTGTCGCAGCGGTCTAAAATCCCGCCGTGACCAGGTAAAAGACTACCGGAGTCTTTAATCCCGTATACCCGCTTATAGGCTGATTGCACAAGATCCCCTAGCTGGCCGATTACCGCACTGGAAAGCCCGATCAACAAAGCATTACCTAAAGGTAGAAGGCCATCGGATAAAAGAGCAAAAATCATCGCAGTGATGACAGCAATAATTACGCCGCCGACCGCACCTTCAATGGTTTTGTTCGGACTGATGGCCGGCCAGAGTTTGTTACGCCCCAGTTTACGACCAACAAAATAAGCGCCGGCGTCACTTGCCCAAATGGATGCAAGAAGCAGGAATGTCCAAAACAGACCGTGTCCATCCGGTGTATTCCGTGATTCTGCAATATACAAAAAGCCTATTCCGATATAAACTGAGGCCAGAAACAGTAGCGAAACCTGCTGAATTCCAACCCTGTTCTTGCTGAATACAGTAACGAGCAAGAACAGCAGCATTAGAAGCCATGTCCCATTCCCTATTGGAAGTGGGAGTGCAATATCCAGCAGATTCCATGGGAACACAAACATCAGTATGCCAAGATAGCCAATGACCGCCGTTCCACCGAACGGTGCAACCTTCGTCATCTTAACAAATTCATAATAACCGATCAAAGACATAGCAAGGACGAGAAGATGATACCAAAGGCCGCCCATGAAACATAACCCTAAAAAGACAGCTCCCGCTACAATTCCGGTAATTACTCGCTGTTTCATTACGTCCCATCCTCCATAACTACTTTAGACCGCCGTAGCGTCTTGTTCTGTGTTGATATTCAGCAACAGCTTCGACCAAATGTTCACTGGTAAACTCAGGCCATAAAACGTCGGTAAACACTAATTCGCTGTATGCGAGCTGCCACAACATAAAATTGCTGAGCCGCAGTTCACCGCTCGTTCGGATTAGCAAATCCGGATCTGGTAGATCGCCCGAGAGAAGCCTTTTCCCTATCAGTTCTTCGGTAATATCTTCAGGCCGAAGGGTTCCCTCGCCAATGTCCCGCCCCAACGCTTTGACACATTCAGTGATCTCCTTGCGGCTGCCGTAATTCAACGCAAAATTCAAAACAAGCCCATCATTATTCGCCGTCCTTGCAACCGCTTCTTGCATGGCCTCCAGCGTATGCGAGGGAAGATCTTCCGGATGGCCCATCATCGTTACCCGGACATTTTTCTCTATCAATTCTTCCAACTCAATCGCCAGAAACTCCTGCGGAAGCTTCATCAGGAAATCGACCTCATCCTTGGGACGCTTCCAGTTTTCCGTTGAAAAAGCATACATCGTCAAAATTTTGATCCCCAAATCATCCGCCGCAATGGTAGCTCTTTTGACAGCCTTCATACCGCTCTGGTGTCCAAAAATACGCGGTAACCCGCGTTTTTTAGCCCAGCGGCCGTTGCCGTCCATAATGATGGCCACATGCTGAGGGATGTTATCCGGAGAGAGCCGGGGCGCCTGCTGACTATTCTCCTGATTCAACCACGATCGAACCCGTTTGATCATTCCAAATTTCCTCCAGGCATCTTTCTGCAAAAAAGAGACAAACCCCACCTTTACCGGAGGGGCCGAAGTCTCTTATACTTCCATGATTTCTTTTTCTTTAGCAACGAGCACTTTGTCGACTTCAGCGATATATTTATCCGTAGCCTTCTGGATATCTTCCTGATGTCTCCGGGACTCATCCTCGGAAATATCGGTTTTCTCCAGTTTCTTAATGTCGTCGTTGGCATCGCGGCGAATGTTGCGGATGGCCACTTTCGCTTCCTCGCCGAATTTTTTCGTCATTTTCACCAGATCTGTTCTGCGCTCTTCTGTAAGAGCAGGAATCGACAATCTAATTTGATTACCATCATTAGCCGGTGTCAGTCCCAGATCAGATTTCATAATAGCCTTCTCAATATCACCGAGCGAAGATTTATCCCAAGGCTGAATCATCAGCGTGCGGGAATCCGGTGTCGTGATATTAGCGAGCTGGTTAACGGGGGTTGGAGCCCCGTAATATTCTACTTGAATTCGGTCGAGCAGAGATGAACTAGCCCGGCCGGCTCGCAGGGTAGCGAGATCGCGTTTCAATGACAGAATCGCTTTTTCCATGCGTTCTTCTGCATTTTCCTTCACCGCTTGTGGCATTAGTCTACACTCCCTTTAACGATCGTCCCGATCTTCTCGCCAAGAACGACTCGTTTAATATTACCTTGCTCAGTAATTGCAAATACAATAAGCGGAATGTTATTGTCCATGCATAATGAGGATGCTGTGGAATCCATAACACCCAGGTTTTTATTCAACACATCAAGGTAAGTAAGTTGTTCATACTTCTCAGCCGTTTCATCTTTGAATGGATCCGCGGAATAAACGCCGTCCACTTTGTTTTTCGCCATAAGAATGACTTCGGCTTCGATTTCAGCAGCTCTTAGAGCAGCCGTTGTATCCGTTGAGAAATACGGGTTACCTGTTCCTGCCGCAAAAATAACGACACGCCCTTTTTCCAAGTGACGGATCGCTCTGCGGCGAATGTAAGGCTCAGCGATTTGCTGCATGGAGATTGATGTTTGAACCCGTGTGGGCACACCGATCTGTTCCAGTGCATCCTGGAGAGCTAGTGAGTTCATCACCGTTGCAAGCATCCCCATGTAGTCAGCCGTTGCACGGTCGATACCGTTCGCACTGCCGGCGATGCCGCGCCAAATGTTGCCCCCACCGCACACAATCGCTACTTCAACGCCAAGCGCAACAACTTCTTGAACTTGTTCAGCGATGGAAGTAATGGTCTCGGCGTCGATTCCATAACCGTTCTGGCCTGACAGGGATTCCCCGCTGACCTTCAAAATAACTCGTTTAAATACAGGCTGTTCCAAATGATTACCCTCCACTTTAAGACGGCGCCTTTCGAAAGACGCCCGTTTGAAAAACGACAGACAGACGCAAAACACTGCTTGACGGCTTATAAAAATCGGGTAAAAACATCCGTTTCGCAAAGGAAACGTCTATCGACACACCTTCTAGGAAGCAGACCGCCTTTTAGATGAAGTTGTACTCCAAAGAAGACAGATCGCTTTAAGCGGAAGTTTTTCTTGCGATATAGGGAAGCCGTCTCCCAAGGTGTGTATACCTTCCTATATCCAAGTAGAAACGACTTCGTAGCCCTTATCAAAGGACGATGATCGTTTCTGCGAGAAATATAAGCCTAGTATAACTGAAATGTTATACTTTCTTATATTTTTAAAAAAGAAGGAACACGAAGTGTTCCACTCTTTTTTAAAGGTATGTTTAGCCTGATCGGCTTATTTATTCACTTGGGCCATAACTTCTTCTGCGAAGTTTTCTTGCTTCTTCTCAAGACCTTCACCCAGCTCGTAGCGGACAAAACGACGAATGGAGATGTTTTCACCGATCGTGCTGATTTTTTCGTTCAACAGTGTGCTGATTGTTTTGTCTGGATCTTTAACGAAAGACTGATCAAGCAGGCAGTACTCTTCATAGTACTTGTTAATGCGGCCTTCAACCATTTTCTCAACGATTTTCTCAGGCTTACCTTCGTTAAGCGCTTGAGCTTTCAAAATTTCCTTTTCTTTTTCCAACTCATCAGCAGGAACTTCTTCACGACGAACATATTTCGGGCTTGCTGCAGCGATGTGCATAGCGATATCGCGTGCAAACTCTTTGAATTGATCTGTTTTGCCGACAAAGTCGGTTTCGCAGTTGATTTCAACGAGAACGCCGATGCGTCCGCCGCCGTGGATGTAAGATTCTACAACACCTTCAGTAGCGATACGTCCTGCTTTGTTAGCAGCTGCAGACAAACCTTTTTCGCGAAGAAGCGCGATCGCTTTGTCGATATCACCATTTGTTTCGTCGAGCGCTTTTTTGCAATCAAGCATACCTGCGCCTGTTCTTTCACGAAGCTCTTTTACCGCACTAGCTGATACTGCCATTGATATTCCCTCCAATTTATAATTAACTTTATCATGCTGCGTTTCCAGCATTTTTTCACATTCTGACCTTAAAAAAAGGGTAGTGAGAGGTTATCCACCTACCAACCACCCTTTTCATTTAATTCATTCTTTATACGTGCAACCGTAATTAGGCTGTTGTTTCTTCGCCCTGATGAGCTTCTACAACTGCATCGGCCATTTTACCTGTCAGCAATTTAACAGCGCGGATCGCGTCGTCGTTACCTGGGATAACATAGTCGATTTCGTCCGGATCACAGTTGGTGTCTACGATACCAACGATTGGGATACCCAATTTACGTGCTTCTGCAACAGCGATACGCTCTTTACGAGGATCGATGATGAACAGAGCGCTTGGAAGACCCTTCATGTTCTTAATACCGCCCAGGAATTTCTCAAGACGATCTTTCTCTTTGCGGAGAAGGATAACTTCTTTCTTAGGCAATACTTCGAAAGTGCCGTCTTCTTCCCACTTCTCAAGTTCTTTCAAACGGTTGATACGTTTTTGGATCGTTTCGAAGTTGGTCAGAGTTCCGCCGAGCCAACGTTGGTTGATGTAGTACATACCGCAACGTTCTGCTTCTTCTTTCACGGAATCTTGAGCTTGTTTCTTTGTTCCGACGAACAGAATTGTTCCGTTCTCGCCAGCTACGCTTTTCACAAAGTTAAAAGCTTCTTCTACTTTCTTGACCGTTTTTTGCAGGTCAATAATGTAAATACCGTTTCTTTCAGTGAAGATATATTTGTCCATTTTTGGATTCCAACGACGAGTCTGGTGACCGAAGTGAACCCCAGCTTCCAAAAGCTGCTTCATGGAGATAACTGCCATCTTCACACACCTCCTAAGTTTGGTTTTTGTGTGCCCTCCGCCAAGGTCATTTTCCGTTAAGACTTCCAGTTCGGAAGCACCCTTAACGAAATCTCTCAGCGTGTGTTTTAACACCGTCAATTACTATACCATAATTGGAAGGCAGATGCAATGCTATTATAACAAGTAAAAACAACTTGGACGTCCTTTTTTATAGGGCGACAGCGTTTCTACGAGAAATATAAGCCAAGTAAATAATTCAATCTTATACTTTCTTATGATTTAAGAAAAACCGTCTGCAACCTAGCGGCTGTTGGACGGTTTTTCCGTAATTTTTTGAATGATTGAATCCAGCTCTTCACCAGCTGTAAAGGTATAGGTTCCTCTTTGTATGAATTTATTAATTTTTTGAGCAGTAGCTTCATCTATAAAAGCTTGTTTATCCTCTAAAACCCCTGCTTTTTGTAAACCGTTCGCCACATCGCTCAAATTGCTTCCACCGGAAATGACATATCGGATTTTAGTTGAATCGGGCTCTTTGGGCGAAGTGGGATCCTTAACGGCAGGTGCTGCAGGGTCCTTCTTCACATCGCCCGGCTTTTCAGGCGTTTGAGGTGAATGCGGTTGTTTGGTCTCTTTAGCTTTAGCAGGCGGTTTTACGGCTGTCCCCGTCATCTTCCCACTCTCATTCTTCATCTTTTCTTTCCACTGGTCCTCCGTCATCAACTCTTCGGAGCTATTTACCACTTTCATATCCATTGCTTTTGCTGCTTCCTCAATCTGCTCTTGGGTCCATTGCTTGTCCTGCGGCTGTGAAGAAGACATGGCTCGTTCTCCCATTAGCATGAGCTGCAGAAGTACGGCACCAACGACGAGACCGATACCAAGACCCAACATAAAGACACGGTTCTTGATCACGGTGATTCCTCCTGTTTAGCCAATTGTATGATCAACTGCACCTCACCCCGCTGCATTCCAGCAGACTTGGCTATCATATCAATAGATCTGCCCGCTTCATACATATCAAACAGCTCGGTGTAACGGCTTTTGATTGAATTGATATGCGGTTGACTCGCTATATCAGCCGCTTCTACCGCTTCCGAAGCCTGGGTGGTTGAGATATTAACCGGCACAGACGCTAAAAGCGTCTCCGCCGATCTCAGACGTCCTTCAGTGGATGCAAGCTGCTGTTCCACAGCAAGCAATCTATGGCGCATTTCATTTAACTGCTCCTGCTGAGCTGTCTGCTTGGCAGTCTGCTCTTGCTTCATCTGTCCAACCAGGTCAAGCAGCTGCTCATTCTCGAGCTGCACTTCTCCCATGTATTGCTCCAAGGTAGACTCCATTTCTTTGACGACTTGCTCACTTTTAACCGTCTCTTCACGACGCTTAGGCAGCATTAAAGCATATAGCACTGCTCCAATGCCCAGGAGTACGATATATATCCATGAGTCCAAAACAATTAACTCCTTTGTGCCAATGATTTGCTCTAAAGGGAAATATCCAGAGAACGACCTTTATACGGATGTTCCGCAGGCCGCTCTGCCGAATGCTCCTTCTGCTCAGAGGAATGTCCCCCATCCTCCGGTGCTTGACGGCTGCCATCATCACGGATGGCAGATTCAGCCGTTTCGCTGACTTCTGTGCTTCGCTGAGCAGCTTGACGGCTTTGCTTCATATGTTCTCCGGCCAACAATGTCTGATCCTGAGAAGGACGCTGATGATGCTCTTGCTGAATTTTGCTTGCCTCCGTTGTCCGCGGCACCGCGATTTGCATCTCCACCGATTTCAAACTCAAGTGAAATCACCTCGTCCTATCATGATTAACTTGAACAGAACACCGTGTATTCAGACACCTTAGCTGTCTTACAGCAGAGGAACCATGGCAATTTCACCTTCATGATAATAAAAAGAAACCCGTTGTGTCGGATCCTTAATAAACCGGGTATACCGACCAATGACGATCTTGGACCCGCCGTATATCGTTTTTATAATTTCTACTTTTGCTTTGCCTGTATCCTCAAGCATGCGTTCAATTTCAAGCATTCTGTCCTTGATTTCATTCTGTTCCGCTGTATTGGACTTCTTGGTGGCATTCAGCTTGATTCGAAGCGCAAGTTTGTCAGGGGTAAGCTGACCAGACGCTGCCAGCTGATTCAGTAAATAGAGTGCTTTATCTGTTTTATCCATGCTCTCCACTTGCCGTTTTAGCTGAGCCCTCAGCTCAGATAGTTCATTACGGAGTTCAGGCAGAACGCCAACCTCAATGACCGTTGCTGTAGACATCGTATTACCGATTGTGCGTGCAATGACCTTTTCACCGGCCTGAATTACACCTCCGACAATCAGACCTTTAGTACCGTTGCAAATAACATTTTGGCCTGCTCGGATATTGGAATGCATAATGCTCTGAGATACCGTTACATCCGCTCCAACAATCACATTGCCATCTTGTACGAAAGCGCTTTTCACATTTTGCCCAGCTTTTACGTATCCTTTGTTGTAACCAATAATGCCTCCGGATATATCGATAGAGCCTTCCGCATCAAGCTCTGCTCCTTCGACAAAGCCTGTCACCCGAATGTCTCCGGCACATTTAATACGGAAACCAGACAGTACATTTCCACGAATGACAACGGTTCCCACAAAATCTATGTTGCCAATACTGTAATCGACATCTCCATTAATCTCATATACAGGGAATACATTAATCTTCCCCTTTTCCGTCTTCGTCAAAAGTCCGTCAATAGCAGCATACATAGCCGTCTGTTCAGGATTTACCACAACGTTCTTTCCGATCTTGAAACGCGCCTCTTTACCCGGTTTGCATGGGATCTCTTCACCCGTAACCATCGTTCCCGGTACTCCTGGCGTTGGAGGAATCCGAGTTGCGATCAATTGTCCCTTCTTGACATTGTTCAGACGAATAACTTCCTTATAATCCACCTTGCCGTCATCCGTTTCAAGTGGTCGCAGGCTCTGCTGATCTCCCATTTCAATCTTCAATACAATCCGTCCGTCTTGACCGTGAACTGGCTCAGTCCCGATCGCAACCGGGGCTCTGCTATACTGATACTCTTCCGAATGACTGACGATACGGCTTAAAGTGTCATGCTGGAGCCCATAACGGATCTTGTGACTTCGAAGAAACTGTTCAAGAGCTTCAATCTTACAGGTGAAATCCTTATCCCAATCTGACATCTGCAAATAGGCAACCGTTTTATCATCCGAAAAGGTGATATTAAAGTACTTGTCCAATGCATAATCTACAGACATTTCAGGAACCCCCTTCCAAATTGGCAAGCGTCAATCGTTCTGCATCAATAAATCCCGATCTTTATCAAGCGTGGCTCTGAGCCTTAGAATCGCTTTGGAATGTAGCTGCGATATTCTCGAGGGAGACAGCGACATGACTTCGGCAATTTCACTGAGCGACAAATCTTCATAATACAGCAAGGAGACGACTGTTCTTTCTTTTTCCGTCAACTTGCCAATTCCTTTAACTAGAGCTTCCTGCAAATAAAATTCGTGTACTTTATGATCAGGATTTTTAGCCTTCTCATCCACCAAAAGCGACATTCGAGTTTCCGATTCTTCTTCACGGATCGGATCCTCCAGAGAGCTAAGTGTCATCACCGCAACTTCTTGCAGCATATGCCTAAATTCTTTTTCAGAAACTTCGAGGTAGTCACTCATCTCAGAATCACTGACCGTTCGTAAATATTTTTGCTCAAGCTGCTGGTATGCCGATTCGATTTTTTTTGCTTTCTCTCGAACGGAACGCGGGACCCAATCCCCCTGCCGGAGCGAATCCAGAATGGCACCTCGAACTCGCCATGATGCGTAAGTTTCAAACTGCAATCCACGTTTATAATCAAACTTCTCAATGGCATCAATCAGCCCCATAACACCATTACTCGCCAGGTCTCCTTTTGATACATTTCGGGGAAGTCCAATTGCCAAACGGCTTGAAACATAGTCAACGATGTGTAAATGATTTTCGATTAGTTTCTTTTTCGCTTCTTGGTCTCCATCTTCCTTCCATGCAACCCATAAATCAACATGGTTGAGGGGAGAAGCTTTGCGCTCGTCCAATTGCCTTCACCATCCTTATTTTTCTGTCAGGTGACGAACGGCCTTGGCCAGTTCTTCGGGATCCTTAGTTGAAACCAGCTTAGGAGGATTTAACGGAACAAATCCGTTTCCTTCTTGATCTTGCTCTGGTTCAGGTTTAATGAGATTCATCAATTCCTTGTCTTCATCTGGCGTCGTCAAATCCAGTCTGTTGCCCAGCTGCTCTTCAGGGGTGCTGCCAGAGCTCTCACTTCCCCCGTCAGAGCCTTTAGCAGGTACGGAGGCCAAATTGAAGACCCATTTAAGCAGGTACGCCAATACAAACCATACCGCAAATGCAATCAAAGCCCGGTTAAAACTTGTTAACCATAAATTATTGCGTAAAGTAAAAAGAAACGTGAGTATAAACCCGGCAAAACCGGCCCATAGATAAAAACGAAGTTTTCCTATCATAGCTACAATTCCTTTATGCCCTTTTGTACACTACGTATGGTAAATTTACCCGTTGTGCAGTCCAATTCCACAGTTCGTCCGTAATTTCCTCCGGTATCTTCACCAATTAGCGGAATACCCATCTGTTCTAACCCTGCTTTACAAGATTCCACATTTCGGGGCCCGATCCTCATACTGTCACCAGCACCCGCAAATGCAAACATCTGAGCTCCACCGGCCATCTTCGCTACCAGCCTGCTATGGGAAGCTCCCATTTCTTTCAGCTTGTTCAGAAGGACTGGAAGCGCCGTATCTGCATACTTGGCCAAGTTCAGTTGGCCTTCTCTAGCGATGGAAGAAGAGGGGAGCATGACATGAGCCATACCTCCGATCTTCAACAGCGGATCGTAAAGAGTCAGCCCCACACATGAGCCTAGACCAGTTGTACGTAAAATCCCGCTGGAACCCGCGACGTTTAAATCCGCCATCGCCACTTTCACTACACTTTGTTCGTCAATCATTCTCTAGAGGCACTCCCAAAGCTTCGAATATTTGAGCAAATGACTGAGGGTCAGGTATTAGGAAAAACTGCCCCTCAACTTCATGATGTCCTTCCAAGAACGTCGTGTTGATCAACAGGGCATCATCCCCCATTTCACCAAACTGCAGGAGACCGTAGCTTAGTATCGCTCCTGCCATGTCTATCGCCAATCCAGGTACAGTCGGTGTCATAACCAATTTTGTAAAGTCTGCCAGAGAGGACAAGTATGATCCCGCCAAGATGTTACCAATCTCATTTATCGCTGATAGTTCCATTTCAGAAAAATCATTGTCTACCGACACTTCTAGACCAGCCAGACGCTGAAGAAGTTTTTTACCTGCCTCAGGACTCATAATAAAGAACAGATTTCCGGGTGCTTCTCCCTCTACCCGCAAGAAGACAGCGAGTACGATCCTTTCGGCTCCGCCAACACTTTCAGCGATTTCTTCAAAAGAAAGTAGTTGAACCATCGGTACGGCCATATCAACCGGCTTGTTCAAGAGCTGAGAAAGGGCGGTTGCGGCATTGCCTGCCCCGATATTCCCAACCTCTTTAAGGACGTCCATTTTGAGGTCCTTATCATACTTGAAAAGTTCCACTGCCTAATCCTCTAAGCCTTCAAGCTGTATAATTTCACTTTTGTTCAGAACTTCAGACAAGTTAAGCATAACGAGCAGACGCTCCTCACCGATTTTTGCAACGCCGCGCAAGTATTTCGCTTTAACGCCGCCGACCACTTCAGGAGGTGTATCAATGCTGTCGCTGTTCAGATCGATGACATCGCTTGCCGAGTCAACGATAAAGCCGACCTGCATTTCATTCACCGCTACAATAATGATCCGAGTCTGATCTGTGTGCTCAGCCTCTGGCAGACCAAATCGTCCGCGAAGATCAATAACAGGAATGACAACGCCACGCAGGTTTACGACTCCCTTTACGAAAGCATATGTTTTCGGCACGCGTGTAATCGGCATCAGACGCTCAATGGTCTGTACCTTTTCCACCTCTATCCCGTACTCTTCGCTTCCAAGCTTGAAGACGATCACTTTCAATTCTTCTCCCATGTTAAACCCTCCCTATATGTTCACACCTCAAATCCAGGTGTCCTTAATCAGCCCATAATTACTTGATAAAAGCATTCGGATCTATGATGAGTGCTACTTGTCCATCGCCAAGGATGGTTGCGCCGGAAATGCCTTGTATTGAAGGCAGGTACTTACCCAGATTTTTAATAACAATCTCGCTCTGACCAATAAAATCGTCGATCGCCAAAGCTGCCAGACGGTCACCCTTGCGAATAACGACAATTTCCGTTTCTTCTTCAGACTGTTCATCGAAATTCGGAACATCAAATACACGGCTCAGTGAAATAAGCGGTATATGTGACTCTCTGAATTGAATCATTTGGCTGCCGTGGACGGTACGAATTTGTCCTTTTTTAATAATTCCTGTTTCCACAATCGATGTCAGCGGAATCGCGAATTTTTCGGAGCCCATCTTAATTAGCATGGCAGCAATAATAGAAAGCGTAAGTGGAAGCTGTACCGAGAAGTTCGTTCCTTTTCCTGGTGTTGAGTAAATCGTAACGTTGCCGCCAAGGGAATTGATTTTTGATTTTACAACATCAAGACCAACTCCCCGTCCGGACACATCCGAAATTTTCTCAGCTGTACTGAAACCCGGTGCGAACAGAAGCTGGTGAGCTTCTTCGTCTGACATTGCTGCAGCTTGTTCTTCGGTTACAACGCCTTTATTGATGGCGCTTTTGATGATGTTATCCCGGATGATTCCACGACCATCATCTTCGATCTCAATAAATACATTATTTCCGCTGTGAAATGCCCGGAGATTAACGGTTCCGGTTTCCGATTTACCGGCAGCTAACCGATCAGCAATCGGTTCTACACCATGATCAACAGAATTCCGTATCAAGTGAACTAACGGATCCCCGATTTCATCAATAACCGTACGGTCAAGTTCCGTTTCCGCACCGGTAATAATCAAGTCAATTTTTTTATCGAGAGATTTGGCAAGATCGCGGACCATCCGCGGAAAACGGTTAAACACAGTATCTACGGGAACCATCCGCAGTTTCAGAACGATATTTTGAAGGTCGCTACTGACACGGCTCATATGCTCGACCGTATCGGTCAAATCCTGGTTCTTCGCTTCATTTGCCAGTTGCTCCAAGCGCACACGGTCGATCAACAGCTCACTAAAGAGGTTCATCAAAACATCCAAGCGCTCGATATCAACACGGATCGTTCTTGATGGGACACTGGCGCCGTTATTTTTGGCAGCGGTCTTAGGTGAAACTGATTCCGTTGGCTCGACTTTTGACGCACCTGCTGCTGCAGGTGATGGAGTGCTCGCAGAGTTTTCTTTCTCGACTGCTTCAACTGCTGCCGCACTTTGTAAAACCATCTGCTGCAGGGATTCATGATCAAGATCCGCAACCGTCACCGAGTCAACCTCTGAAATATTCATAATTTGGCTTTCAAGATCCGCTGCATTTTTTTGAGTGATAAAGTACATTGAAAAGACACTGTCAAACTCACCCTGCTCGATATCTTCAACATCTGGATAAGTCTTAACGATTTCACCGGCTCTTTCCAGCAGTTCAAACACCATATATGCTCTGACAGCCTTGAGCTGACAGTCCTCACGCAGTTGAACCTGAATGTAGAGCACCTTATGACCTTCTGTAATGGATTGATCCAAAACAGAAAATTGGAATTCGTCCAACTCAATGCCCGGATAAGCAGGTGTGCTGTTTGCGGATTCTACAGAAACGGCAGCGGCCGAAGAGACTCCAGCTCCTTCACCGCGAACAATCGCTTGAAGTGAAGCTACTATAGAGGAGACATCAGCCTTCCCTTCACCACCCTGTACGATATCCTGTACCATCGATTCGAGCGCATCCAAGCTTTTAAAAAGGGTGTCAAAAATAAAATCCTGCATTTTCAGCTTTTCGTTCCGAACCAGATCCAGTACATTCTCCATCTGGTGTGTAAGGGAAGCGAGATCTTCAAAACCCATGGTGGCCGCCATCCCCTTCAGGGTATGGGCTGACCGGAAGATCACCTGTACAATACCCAAGTCACTCGGGCTGCTTTCTAGTTGAAGCATGTTTTCATTTAATGATTGCAGATGATCATTCGACTCATCAATAAACATGGATAAATACTGATTCATGTCCATTGCGAGACACCTCCTCTATGAGTTCACTTACCGATATTTACTGCTTGAACCAATTTCCCTGCAATTTCTTGCAGCGGCAGAATATAACTTACACAGCCCAACTCCACGGCAGATCGAGGCATTCCATACACAACACAGGTCTCCTCGCTTTCAGCGAATGTTGAAGTAACTCCAGAATCGTAAAGTTGTTTCATCATTCTCGCTCCGTCACTTCCCATTCCCGTCATAATCACAGCATGCCGTTTCAGTGAAGTAAGAGGCAGTAGAGACTCGAACAACACGTCTACCGAAGGGCGATGTCCGTTGCATGGTTCATCCTTATGAGTTGTAATGCGGTACTTCCCATCCGATTGGGATATCCTCATATGGATCCCGCCTGGAGCGATATAAGCTGCTCCCGGCTTTAATTCCATCTCATCACAAGCCTCAACGACCTCGATCGCACTAAACGAATCGAGACGCTGCGCCAGAGATTTCGTAAAATTCGGAGGCATGTGCTGCACGATGACGATCGGCGCCGGGAAATCACCTGGAATTTTCTCCAGGAAGGTTTTCAGCGCCCTTGGGCCCCCGGTCGAGCACCCGACCGCAACTAATTGAGTGAAGCTTTGATCCATTGAGCGATCCTGGTGGGGAACACTCTTCACTTCTGATTTCCTGAGAACAGGATGGCTTTTACATGCTTCAAACGTTTTTCGCCCAACTAAAGGAGTAACCGCCTTTCCTGCAGAAGTGTGGCGTAAGTTGTTATTGTTTTGATTTAGTCCGGAATCCGCAGCGCCTGATGCCTGCTTCATCGAATTTGGAAGTCTCGCACGCAACTGCACCTGGTTGTCCCGATGAGAGCCTTTCATATCTTTATGAAATGACTTTGAGGTTGCGAACGTTCGCTGATCATCTGAACCGAACAGAGGCTGTCGATCGGAAGGCCTTGGCGGAAGAAGAATAGCCTTTGGGATATCCTGTCGCTTCTGCTCTTCTTCCTCCCACAATGCCCTCCGTGCTTTGGCCTGCACCGCTGCATTCAGTTGCTTAAGCAGCTCTTGACCAACTTGCTCAATATCCTGAGCATTTGATATGGAAGGCTTGCGTATAAAATCAAAGGCCCCAAATTCCAGAGCTAATATCGTTTCCCGCATCCCTTGCTCATTAACGCCTGACAGCATAATGACTGCCCTTGGTCCGGCCTCCATAATTGTTCTGAGCGCGTCAAGACCATTCATTTCGGGCATTTCTACATCCATCGTAATGATATCGGGGTTTAGTTCCATGGCTTTCGCTACGGCTTCTCTGCCGTTATTTGCTGTGCCCGTTACTCGAAACCTGTGATCCCGTTCGATCAGATCCGAAATGATTTTTCTCATAAACGGAGAATCATCTACCACCAGTACACGAAATGGCGTCATTGGAGTCCACCTCAGTTCCCTTATTGTCAAAAAAGAATCATTATGTTCGTTTAAGCCATCTCTGCATAAATCCTTTGATTCCCGTAAGGGGGCCGGATTCCGGCGGAGCTGCCGGAACAGCCAGGTAACGCAGTGCAAGCCGCTGTATATCGCGGGACGCTTCACACCTAGGAAAAGCAAGAGAAAACGGAACCTGACGTTTGACGGATTTCACAACATATGGATCGTCCGTAACATATCCCAGCATCTTAATGTCCAAATCCAGAAAACGGTGTGCTGTTAAAAGGATCTTGTCCGATGCCTGGCGGGCTTCTGTTTCGTCTCCAGCTCGGTTCACAACCAGAGTAAACGGTACTTCCGGATCACTTCCATGAACGACCTTGATCAAAGCGTAAGCGTCAGTGATCGACGTCGGTTCCGGTGTGGTCACAACCAGGCATTGGTCAGCAGATGTTATAAATTTCATGTTCTCTTTGGACAATCCGGCGCCAGTATCGAATAAGATGTAATCCATTTCAGATGAGATAAGTTCGATTTGAGATACAAAATAATTCAGATCATCCTCTGATAAGGAGATCATATCGGCTATTCCCGAGCCGCCGGCTATGTAAGGAAGCCCTTCTGGTCCATATTGGATAACATCGTGAATACTCTTTTCTTTTCGCAGTACGTGATAAAGGCTAAATCGGGAGGACACCCCCATTAGAACATCAATATTTGCCATGCCGATATCGGCATCAAACACAAGCACCTTCCGCCCCAAAGATCTGAGTGTTAGTGCAAAGTTTAGTGTGAAATTGGACTTTCCAACACCACCTTTACCACTCGTAATCGTTATGATTTGGGCTGTTTTTTTGGAGGAACCCGCAGAGCGATTCGGCACTTTAGCAGACACCAGCTGTCTGAGAGATTGTGCCTGATCTGTCATGTCCGCAATTCTCCAAGTAGCATCCGGGAAAGCATCGTTGTATCAGGCATTAACAGATCGTCAGGCACATTTTGACCATTCGTCATGTAAGACACCTTTAATGGGTGTGCATTCAACAGATTGAACAGTGGACCACAGCTTCCGGTTTCATCCAGCTTGGTGAAAATCACCTTATCCAGTCCGAACTTGCTGAAGTGATCTGTAATTTCAACCATATCACTGCTTTTGGATGTCAGACTAAGTACAAGATAAGTTTCACTATGATCTGATGGTGCCATTAGACTCTGCAATTCAGAGACCAGAAGTTCGTTGCGGTAATTGCGCCCCGCTGTGTCCATCAAAATCAAATCGCAATCTTCCAGACGATGCATCGCCCGCTGCATATCACCAGGAGACTGTACCACCTCAAGCGGCACATTTAATATGGACGCATATGTTCTTAGTTGATCTACAGCTGAAATGCGATAGGTGTCGGATGTTATAAAGCCTACCTTACGCTGGTACTTGAACAATTGCTCTGCCGCCAGCTTGGCTATTGTTGTCGTCTTGCCCACGCCGGTCGGCCCTGCAATATAAACAATCCGGGTAGCTCTCTGTATACCGCCACCGAACCGCCCCTCCAAAAATGACTCCATCTGGCGATAGATGGACGCACGCAGCTGCTCATCAGATAAAGTCTTATTGCTTGCCACCCATTCATCCATCGCGTTGTTCAGCCAGACTTCCGACAGTTGATCAGTTAGATCCTGTCTCATCAACTGTTCCCGAATGCTTTCGAGTGACTCCGGAAGCTCCGGATTGACCAGATTTTGACGGGAAAGACGGGCAATCCACTCCTTCATCTCTCGGAGCTCATCAAGCATCTTCTGTTCTGCGCTGTTTCTCGCTTCAGACTGTGACACTGGATCAGCTGAAGCTGGTACCGGAATTGCGGATTCTGCTGATTCACGCTCATATGCACTGATGAGAGGCTGCTCACTCAGTTCAGCGGGCTGTTGTCCGCCAGCTGCAGCCTGCGCTAAAGCTGCGGCAAAATCCACCGCAGCCCGCTCTCGATTGGACATCTGCTCAGAATGATCAAACGCTTTTTCCGAATCGCCTGGTACACCCAGCCTGTTCGGTCCTGCAGGCTGGGTGCTTACGGCTGTCTTCTTATACACCTGCGGAACTGAATTTCTTGGAACTTGAACCGATGGTGTGCCAGGCTTGTCTTGGTTCGATTTGTCTTCTTTATCTAGAGCAGCGATGACTTCGATCTTTTTTTTGGTGAATATCCCCATAAAGCCGCCTACTTTAATCTCCTTCGAGCTGAGAATTACCGCATCACTACCGAGTTCATTCCGAATGTGCTGCATAGCCTCTGGCATTGTATCGACGATAAATCGTTTCACTCTCATAAGTTCACCACTCCGACGCTCTGAATTTCGACATTAGGCTCAAGCTCGCTGTAAGAGAGTACCGGAATGTCCTGCATACTGCGTTCAATAACCTGTCGCAGATACATCCGGATAGCTGGAGAAGTTAACAGCACAGGCTGTTGACCCATCTGAATCAGCCGGTTTACCTGTTCGCTCAGCTTTTGGAAAATACTCTGAGTCGACACGGGGTCCATCGCAATATAGGTTCCCTGATCGGTCTGCTGTACACTTTCTGCAATTTTTTTCTCCAAAGCCGGACCCACCGTAATGACCCGCATCGCCTCTCCTTCCGGAGCATACTGTTGTGTAATCTGGCGTGAGAGAGCTTGTCTAACGTATTCGGTAAGCACATCAGGATCCTTCGAATAATGCCCGTAATCAGCAAGACTTTCAAAAATAGTTACCAAATCCCGAATCGAAATTTTCTCCTTCAGCAACTTGGCCAGCACTTTCTGTACATCCCCGATGGTGAGAACGGAAGGAATAAGCTCATCGACAAGGACAGGGTAGCTTTCCCGAATATTGTCGACCAGCGTTTTTGTTTCCTGGCGTCCAATTAATTCGTGAGCATGTCTCTTAATCAATTCCGTCAAATGCGTAGCAACTACAGAAGGCGGATCCACTACCGTATACCCAGCCAATTCTGCGCGCTCCTTCGCAGTCTCATCAATCCATAGTGCAGGAAGACCAAATGCAGGTTCTGTTGTTTCAATACCGGTTACTAACTCGTCCTCGTATCCGGGACTCATGGCAAGATAGTGATTTAATAATAATTCACCACCGCCGACAGCATTCCCTTTAATTTTTATGACGTATTCGTTCGGTTTTAGTTGAATATTGTCGCGAATACGAATGACAGGTACTACAAGTCCTAATTCAAGTGCGCACTGTCTGCGTATCATAATGATCCTATCGAGCAGGTCTCCGCCTTGCTGTGTATCTGCAAGTGGTATAAGCCCGTATCCAAACTCGAATTCGATAGGGTCGACTTGAAGCAGATTGATGACGCTCTCCGGACTGCGGACTTCCTCGATCTGCTGTTCCTCCTCCAATTGCTCAACCTCCACCTGCTTCCGTTCCAATTTACTCTGCATACTTCTTGCAGAAAGGAATAGAAGAACAGCGATCGGAAGTGTTGTAATGAAATGGATCGGGGTGAACAGACCAAGAAACGTCACAGTCACTGCAACGATGTACAAGAGTTTTGGGTATGACAATAGCTGTCCTGTCAAATCATCAGACAAATTACCTTCTGACGAAGCACGTGTGACAATAAGACCTGCAGCCGTCGAAATTAAGAGAGCTGGAATCTGGCTTACCAGACCATCACCGATCGTCAAGATCGAGTATGTGCTCATTGCATCAGTGAAAGACATACCGTGAATGGAAATACCGATAATAAATCCACCAATCAGGTTGATCAAAAGGATAATGATCGAAGCAATGGCATCACCTTTAACAAATTTACTGGCACCGTCCATGGCGCCGTAAAAGTCGGCCTCTCTTTCTACCTTCCGCCGGCGCTCACGAGCCTGGGTCTCATTAATCATACCGGCGTTTAGATCAGCATCAATGCTCATCTGCTTACCCGGCATTGCATCGAGTGTGAATCTTGCCGCTACTTCGGCAACCCGCTCTGATCCCTTTGTAATAACGATGAACTGAACTACAACGAGGATGAGGAAAACGATGAATCCTATCGCAATCTCTCCCCCGGCAATCCAGCTGCCGAAAGTAGCGACAACTTCACCCGCTTCTCCTTTTGACAAAATGAGCTTTGTTGTAGAGATGTTCAATGACAGTCGGAACAGTGTTGTTATTAACAGCAACGAAGGAAAAATGGAAAACTCGAGTGCTTCCTTCGTATTCATTGCCACGAGTAATATCATAAGCGCCAATGAGATGTTAATAATAAGCAATACGTCCAATAGCCATATAGGGATCGGAAGAATCATCATAAGTACGATGCCGATGACACCCGCTAGAACAGATATTTCTTTTATTTTCACTGCTGTCGGCCTCCGATCCCTAGTTATTTCGCTTTACCTTTTAATTTGTATACATACGCCAGCACTTCGGCTACTGCCTGGAACAGATCACCAGGGATCGTGTCCCCGATTTCCGCTCTTTGGTAGAGTGCACGTGCCAGCGGTTTATTTTCCATTGTAATAACGCCATTTTTCTTGGCGATTTCCTTAATTCGCAGTGCCATATAATCCTGTCCCTTGGCAATAATCTGCGGTGCCTCCATGGAGGATCCATCATACTTTAGCGCTACCGCAAAGTGAGTCGGGTTCGTGATGATTACATCGGCCTTTGGAACTTCCTGCATCATTCGCTGAAGTGCCATGCGCCGTTGACGTTCACGAATCTTCCCTTTAATAAGCGGATCGCCTTCTATTTTCTTATACTCGTCTTTTATATCTTGCTTGGACATACGAATGTTTTTTGCATGTTCATATATCTTATAAATGTAATCAAGTACTCCCAGAATAATCAGTCCGACTGCGATTTTGATTCCAAGGGACAATGTCACGTCAGCCGTAAAATGAAAGATGGCTTCCGGGCTCATTAAAGACAAAGAAGACAATCCTTGTCTTGCACCCCAGAGCGAGGTATAGACCAGATAACTGATTATAGTCAGCTTGAAGATCGATTTAAAAAACTCAACCAACGATCGCATCGACGCTATATTTTTAAACCCTTTGATCGGATCAATTTTACTGAATTTCATCTTCAAAGGGTCTCCCGTTAAAAGAAAACCGACCTGTACGTAATTTATGGCGAGTGCGATAACAAACACAACGATAAACAGCGGGGCAAGCAGCAACAAAATTTGTATTCCGTATTCCCCCAGCAGCATGATCGTATTTTCCTTCGTAACATCCATGGTAAGACGATTCAGATATACGTCTGTAAACAGCCGAACGATGTGATCCCTGATATATCCGCCGAACATCATGAAGCATAAAAAAGCGGCCATCAAAACGGATGAGCCAGACAGTTCCGTACTCTTGGCAATCTGCCCTTTTTTACGGGTGTCCTGCTTCTTTTTGGGCGTAGCCTTTTCAGTCTTTTCACCAGAGAACAGCTGCAGGTCCACTCGGTACTTCAAGGTCACCCCTACCACTCCTAACTTCATTACGCCGGCTTACTGCCAATCACGCCCAACAGTTTCTGCAGAGCTTCGAACATTTCGGCGAACAAATGTTCAAACAAAGCTACTAGTCCTGGCATAAGCAGCAAGAGCAAAACTAAGCCTACTATCATTTTCAAGATGATACCGATGACAAACACGTTAAACTGAGGCGCCGTTCTCGCCAGAAACCCGAGACCGACGTCGGTAAGAAACAGTGCTGCCGCAATGGGCGCAGACATTTGGAGTGCCATTACGAACGAATTGGCAAATGTGGTAATCAGAAACTCAGTCACACTGCCGTCCTGTATTTTGGAGAATACATTGCCCGTAATCGGCATCCACTCATAGCTGTACATAATGGCATCCAGCAGAAAATGATGTCCGTTCATGCTTAGAAATACAAGAATTGCCAGCATGTACTTGAAATTGCCGATAAGCGGTGTAGAAACACCAGTAAGAGGGTCAATCACATTCGCCATACTGAAACCGATCTGAATATCGATCAGTGCTCCTGCCGTTTGAACGACCGCCATCATCAAAAAAGCGGTAAATCCAAGAAGCAATCCTACCAGAACCTCCTGAATGATCAGTAGTACGTACGACATATCTTGTGCGACCGTCTGGCCAAGGCCAAAGGTCAGAAACACAAGAACAGAAACCATGAAGGAAATCCCTATTTTATATGGTGCTGGAACACCACGAGCCGAATAGATCGGCGCTACAACAAAAAATGATGTAATTCGACAAAAAATAAGCATAAAGACAGGAATACTTTGTTCCAACCATTCCATGAACACTCAGCCTATCCGATATATTTGTAGAGATTGCCCAAAATGCCACTAGCAAAATCCACAAGTGTAGTTAATATCCAAGGGCCAAACAGCAGCAGTGTGAGCAGGACAATAATAATCTTAGGTACAAAGGCAAGCGTTTGCTCTTGGATTTGCGTCGTTGCTTGAAAAATACTGATGACTAATCCCACGACCAGCGCGAGCACAAGCATCGGCGAACTTACTTTCAACACGATATATACCGCTTGTCCCGCTAGACCGATAATAAACTCAGCACTCACGGTGAGTCCTCCTGTATTGAAATACTTGCCGTTACGGATTGAAGCTCATTAACATCGACTTCACAACCAGGTACCATCCATCAACTAGAACGAACAGCAAAATTTTGAACGGCAGTGAGATCATGACGGGCGGCAGCATCATCATACCCATAGCCATTAAGACACTCGCTACAACGATATCTATGACTAAGAATGGTATAAAGATCATAAAGCCCATTTGAAAACCGGTCTTAAGTTCGCTTATAGCAAATGACGGCACTAACACCGTTAGCGGAATATCCTGATAGTTGTCTGGTTTTTCCGCTCCGGTGTATTTCATAAACAGCAGCAGATCTTTTTCCCGGGTGTGCGAGAACATAAATTCCTTCATGGGCTCTTGAGCTTTATCAAGCGCCTCCGTTTGGGTGAGCTCTCCCTTGAGATACGGTTGCAGCGCAACATCGTTCATGGTAGAGAAGGTCGGTGCCATAACAAACAGCGTTAAAAATAACGACAAACCGATTAGCACCTGATTCGGAGGTGTCTGTTGTGTGCCCAGAGATGTCCGTACGAAACCTAAAACGATAATAATCCGGGTAAAACTCGTCATCAGGACAAGAATTGCGGGAGCCAAGCTGAGTATCGTGATTAATAGAATTAGAGAAAGTGCGCTCGTACCTGGCTTGTCCCCATTGCCGCCGATTTGAATATCGATGTTCGGTATCGGATCCGCCCAGGCCGAAGTGGCCAGGACCAGTCCCATCAGCATAATCACCGTGACAGTAATTGCGATCTTTTTATTCATGAATCTTTATGATCCTCCCGCAGCAATTCTTCCACCTTTTGTTTCCGATTGGGTACGCTGCGAAGCTTGGATTCGAATACCTCATGAAAAGATGATGTATCCTCAAGCTCGATATCCTCAGACGTCTGTTCCTTACGAAACCTGGCCGCAAGCTTACCAATGAACGGTGGCAGCGTTCCCGATTTCAAGCCGTACTCCTGTTCGAACGAAGCCTGAATCAGAGCAACTTCAGCCGGATCGGAAATTTTGTCAATAAGCGAGACATCTTCACCAACACCGATCAGGTAGATACTGCCTCCCACCTCAACTAACTGTATGGATTTGTTAGGGCCAACTCCAACCGCACCGAGTGTCCGGATGGAACGGCCCTGCATCCAACTCTGATTTTTTCGGCCCAAAAACCGGATCAGAAACACAATGGCTGTAATGATAATGGCAAGCACGATAAAAACATAAAAAAGTTGAAGATAATACCCCGACGTATCCGATCCTATTCCCTCTGAAGCTGCTATCATAAAAAGACTTCCTTTAGACGCCAAGCGTTTTATTTATAGCTTCAATAACACGATCCGATTGGAAAGGCTTCACGATAAAGTCCTTCGCTCCAGCTTGAATAGCGTCGATAACCATAGCTTGCTGTCCCATAGCGGAGCACATAATAACTTTTGCATTCGGATCAGTCTTTTTGATTTCCTTCAGAGCGGCAATTCCGTCCATTTCAGGCATCGTAATATCCATCGTAATCAGATCCGGACGCAGTTCTTTAAATTTCTCGATCGCTTGAGCTCCATCTTGAGCTTCTCCAACAACCTCAAATCCGTTTTTAGTCAAAATATCACGGATCATCATTCTCATAAATGCAGCATCATCCACAATCAGAATTCGGTTAGCCATTGATTAAAAATCCTCCCTAAATTTGTGCTATTGTAATTTTTGTATTCGGTCCCATTGACTTACGATATCCGTAACCCGAACGCCGAAGTTTTCGTCAATAACGACAACTTCGCCTTTAGCGACGAGTTTGTGGTTCACAAGGATGTCTACTGGCTCGCCGGCAAGCTTGTCCAGCTCAATGATCGATCCTTGAGATAATTCCAGGATATCCTTAATTTGCTTCTGGGTCCTTCCTAATTCTACGGTGACTTTAAGGGGAATGTCCATCAGTAAGTTCAGATTGTTTTCATCCACCTGAGTGTACGGTGCATTTTGCAGGTTACTAAATTGCACAGGTTGTACATTTACATTACGATTTGGTATTCCACCATACTGCTGCGGTGCCTGTGGATAAGGCATCTGCGGTTGCCCGTACGGCATTTGCGGCATTTGCGGCAATCCAGCTCCGCCCGGCATTCCTTGGTTATACCCATACCCCTGGTCCTGCGGATATCCTTGCTGCGGAGGCATTTGCTGCATTGGCACTTGCTGTTGCATCGGCGCCTGCTCTTGCTGAGACATTTGCTGAGGAGCTGTCTCCTTTACCGGTACTTCAACAGTAGCTGCAGGTTCATCAACAGCAGGCTCCTCTGTTCCGTTAATCAGCGTATTAACCATGTCCTTGGCAAACTCGATTGGAAGAAGCTGCATGATCGTTGAATCAATCAGATCACCAATGATGAGCCGGAAAGATATTTTAATTAGCGTCTCATCGACAGGCAAGTTGTTTATCCCATCACCACTAGACATATTGAGAATATCGATCCCCGGAGGAGATATGTTTACGAACCTGTTAAAAATCGTAGACATACTCGTTGCAGATGAACCCATCATCTGATTCATCGCTTCTTGAACCGCACTGATATGAATCTCGTTCAGCTCTTCTTCCTGAGGATTTCCCTCTCCACCTAGCATCAAGTCTGCAATAACTTGGGCATCACGGGTCTTGATAACAAGTGAGTTAATCCCCTCAAATCCATCAACATAAGTGACGTGAACCGCCACATGAGGCTTGGGAAACTCTTCTTCAAACTGACTTCTGGAAATGATAGACACTCTTGGTGTTGTAATATCCACTTTCTTACCCAGCAATGTTGAAAGGGCCGTAGCCGCACTGCCAAACGTGATATTACCGATTTCACCTAATGCATCCTGCTCCAATGGTGTCAAAACATCATCAACGCTTACCACCGAAGGAGAGGAGGTTGATGCCATTTCAGTCTGTTTTAAGAGGGCATCGATTTCTTCCTGGGATAAATAATCTTTACTCGTCAAGTTCTTCAGCTCCTTCGCTGATGATTTCGTCGATCTGTACGGCGACTCGGTCCTTCATCGTACCTGGGCTGCCTATATATTTCAGCTTATCCCCCACTTTAATGGCCAGGCCATCATGAACGGGTTTATTCAGGGAAATAACATCGCCGACACTCAACCCCAAAAATTCAGAGACCGTAAGCTTGGACTCTCCAAGCTCCGCTATGATCGGCAGTTTTGCTTTGCTTACCCGCTGCTTTAATGCATCCACCTCTTCAGGCACCCGAGTCTTCTTCTCGGAAATAAACCACTGATGGGCAGACAGCTTCGACATGATTGGCTCAAGGACAACATGAGGAATACACAGATTTATCATTCCGGTAGTATCGCCGATTTTGGTGCTTAGCGATATAAGAGCAATCGTCTCGTTCGGAGATACGATTTGCATAAACTGTGGATTCGTCTCAAGCGCCTCCAGACGAGGCGAAATATCCAACACCGTCTTCCAAGCTTCCTGCAGGCTTTCAAAAGCTCTGCTAAAGATGCGCTCAATAATAATCGTTTCAATTTCGGTTAGTGCATTAATTTTTGTCGGAGCATTCCCCGTACCGCCGAGAAGGCGATCCAGCATGGCATAAGCGATATTCGGATGAACCTCAAGCACCATACGCCCAACAAGCGGCTCTGCTTCAAAAATATTGAGAACCGTCATTTTGGGGATTGAGCGGATAAACTCATCATAAGGCAGCTGCTCAACCTGAACGACACTAATTTGTACAAAAGTGCGTAGCTGAGCCGAAAAATAGGTCGTTAAATAACGCGCAAAATTTTCATGTATTCGAGTCAAGCTGCGGATATGATCCTTGGAAAAACGCACCGCTCTCTTAAAGTCATAGGAGCGGATTCTTTTCTGGGTTTCTTCCTTTTTCAGTTCTTCTGCGTCCATTTCGCCGGAAGAGAGAGCGGCCAGCAAGGCATCAATCTCATTTTGCGATAAAACATCAACCATCATCTCACCCCCCTACGTAATCCAAGTTCCCGCCTATAAAGGTGCAACTAACTTATTCGTAATTTCAATATGTATTAATTGTCCGTTAGGCAGTGTTTTGTTAATCTGATCTAACAGTCTTTCTGTAAATTGTTCCGTTGCTTTAGAATCCTTTAAATTTTCTGGCTTGGTGTCAGCCAGTGTCTTGATGATGATTGGTTTGACTTTAATTTCCTTGATTTTGTCAAAATCCTCTTTGGCCTTTTTGTTTCTAAGCTGAAAAGAAAAACTCATAGCTGCAATATAATCAGGATCCGCCAGATTTGTCTTCACATCAATGATTTCTGCAGTCACTTCGACAATCTCATCAGCAGAAAGTACTGGCGTTGGGGCCGGCGCGGCAATCGCACCCGATTCGTCCTTGCCTAGCATTTTGTCCGATAGTAAAAATACCGCTAATACGATTAATGTAATGGAGAGCATTATCGTAACTAACCAGGGAAGCATCTTTTTCATGAAGGTTCCTCCATCTGCTGCACTTTAATAGTAGCTTGGTATACTCCGACTTCACGATGATACGTTTTGACAGATGCGATTACTTCCTTCGCCTTCTCCAAAACGATCAACCTTTTACCTGTAGTTAAAGTAATGTAAGTGTCAGGAGTCTCTTCAATCATTTCAATCAAAAGCGCATTCAGCCATATTTGCGAACCATTTAACCTCGTTACCGAAATCATTGACAGCCTCCTTAATCATTGGGGAGGGCTGAGCCTCCCCTAGTCATTCTTTAACGTTACCGTTTCAAATTGACGACTTCCTGAAGTATTTCATCTGAGGTTGTAATAATTCGCGAGTTTGATTGGAATCCGCGTTGTGCCACAATCATCTCCGTAAACTCGCCTGTCAGATCTACGTTTGACATCTCAAGTTGTCCTGCGATAATCGCTCCTGTACCTGCCTCTACGTTGTTAGCCGGGAACCCTTCGATCTCGCCGTCTGCATCACCGCCAAGCGCATTTGGAGTAACACGGTACAAGTTTCCGCCAATCTTCTCAAGACCTTCCGGATTCACAACTTTGGCAAGACCGATCTGAATCGGATCATCAGCGTCTCCACCTTGTGTCACGATCGATCCGTCCTGTCCAATGGAGAAGCCCGTTACATCCTCACCGATAGTAATGATTTCGCCCTCAACATCAAGCACAAACATGCCGTCGGAAGTGACCAGATTGCGGTTGCCGTCAACATGAAAATCACCGGCTCTGGTCAAGAAAGGAACTTCTTGTTCTTCAGACATCTTAACCATAAAAAATCCGTCACCGTCGATTCGAAGATCTGTCGGTTTGTTTGTCGTTTGCGCACTGCCTGGTGTGTGAACCGTGTCAATAGAGCCCACTGTAGTGCCCAAACCAATTTGCTTGGCATTCACTCCGCCTTGTGTATCCGAAGGAGCTGTCGCACCGGAAACCGTCTGACTTAAAATGTCTTTAAACATGACACGACCGGCCTTAAAACCTACCGTATTAACGTTTGCGATGTTGTTACCGATTACGTCCAGCTTAGTCTGGAATCCTCTCATACCGGAAACGCCCGAATACATGGATCTTAACATTGATTTTCCTCCTTATGATTGAGCCGCGTCAGTCGATCGGCGGCCACTTGGCTTCCTTTACGGGCCAGCCAATTGTTATGAAATAATGACGGCGCTATCGATTTGAGTAAACACATTGTCTTTCATCGCCTGATCATCCATTGCGGTTACTACAGTCCGGTTAGGTACATTTACGATTAAAGCCATATCCTTCATTAATATCAGTGATTCTTTACTTCCTTTGGCTGCCGCTTTCTCAATAGCAGAGTGAATTTGAGTGAGCTGATCACCCTTAATCTCAATTCCTCGCTGTTCCAGTCGTTTGGCTGCATGGTTACTAAATTTAAGAAGATTTTCTTTTAAAAGCTCCTTAAACTTACCCGGCTGCGCATTGGAAGGCGTTATCGAACTGTTACGATCCCGCTGAAGGGCCGTAGGATGTATATTTCCAGGATAAAGCTGTCCAATGGTCATTCGATCACTCATGGTGTTGCCCCCTCGCTCTCTTCACCGCTTTGCTGAGAAGGCTCTGAAGATTCAGCCGGAGCATCCGGTTCCGTTGAAGGAACTTCTGGTTCTGTTGAAGGAACTTCTGGCTCTATTTCAGGAGTTTCTCCGGTTTCCGGATTTTCGGTCTCCGGACTTTCAGGTTCCGGTACATTATTTTCGATTTGCGTAATGTATTCCAATGCCACTTCGTCCTTGCCAATTCTGACAAATTGTATTCCGTCACGAATAAGAACGGAATCGACAACTCCACTTTTCACCACGGTCTGCCCACTATTGCCTTCCGCATATTCAACCCAGCTTACTTTCTTGCCGATCAAGCTCGACACCGCTCCGAGTGATTGTCTCATGTCCGTTAATTGGGAAGAAATGTTCATCAACTGCTCCAGTGATGTGAACTGTGCCATCTGTGCTATGAATTCCTTATCTTCCATTGGTTGCATTGGATCCTGATACCTTAGCTGCGTAATAAGAATGCTTAAAAACTGATCTTTCCCCAGCGTCTGTCCATCGTCCGTGCCGGCCTTGCTCACATTTCCTTTGGAATAGTTGGGCCAGACATTGCGATTAACATAATCTACAGCCATTTCTATTTCACCTCCCTGCACCTATATTTTTGCAGTAAATGTGCCGCCGTGGCCCTGCTCCTCGTCTGCCTCCCGCTCAGCCAACCATTCATTCCATTCTTCGGTTATGGCTGCTGCTGCGATGGTGTCATCGGATGGTACATCCTTTTCTCTGGAGCGTCGGTTTGGATCCTGTTGACCAGATCCCGGTTGCCGCCCGTCCTGATAGAACTGGGATGATGATGACTGGCTGCTTTGTGTTACTTCCAGCTTCTCCACCTGAAGACCTTGCCCTTGAAGTGCGGAGCGTAATTGTGACATTTGCTGGTCCAACAGTTCCCTGGCATCGGAATTTCGAGTCATAAACTGGGCGATCAATTGCCCGTTTTGCATGGTAATTTTAATATCTACCTGACCCAGATGTTCAGGATTCAATGATATTCTGGCCTCGGTAAAGCCTTGAAGTTTGACAAACTCCAGCTTGTTCACGACCAGGTTGGTCATTTCCTTAGCAAACTGTTCTACAGGTACCGGCTGTGCCATCGGTTTAACAGGTGCTGTAGTGCCCGTTCGAAGTGCCAGCTGCCCCGCTGTGATCATATTAGCATCCGGTTCCGTGATAGAAGCACCCTTGCCCTCAGCTGATTCCTCGGTTAAAGTTCCTTCTTTCACTTGATCTGTCACTTTTACAGTAGTCTCCGATACTTTCGCAGTTTCTGAAGCCGGTTTTATGTTGATCGGAAGTTCTTTCTTATCCACAGCTGCTGCCGTTTCGCCATCCACCTGGGTTAATACTGGGGTTGTTGCCCGGGTCTGACCATCAGAAGCTTCTTTGGCTGCTCCTTTTCCATTCTCAGTCATTAATGCCTGAAAGGATTGTACCAGCTGTACAAGCTGAGGCTTGGACTGTTCACTTGAAGGCAAACTTTTAAGCATATCACCTAGCTGCGTAAGAACATCCTGTACTGCAAAACGTACCGTTTCCGGATTCGAAGCAAGCGGTGATAGTGTCTGAACTTCACCTTCAGTAAGCTGTTGCTGATCTGCCACTTGCCCCTGACCCTGTACCCCGTTAAGCATTGCTAACGCCTGCATTAGCCAGACTTGAATTTCTTTTAGCAGTGAAGGATCCTTTTTTAACGCCTCTTCCAGCTTCTCAAGATCTTTCAGAAGAAACATAAGAATTAATCCAAGGTCAAGAGAATTTTCCTGTTCATGACTTGCTGCTGGGCCAACCAATTCCTTAGAAGCTGCATTTTCACCCTCGGATGGAGCAGGCAAATCTTTCAGCATTTGAACAGATGCGTTTAACATGAAAGCCGCCATATCCTTGACTGGAACAGTAGGCGTTCCTGCATTCGACATTTGATGAACCAAAGTCTGTCCAAACGTATTTCCTTCCGTCATGGTTCCTGTTGTCGTTTTTCCGCTGTCCGCCGTCTTTCCTCCAGATGCTGCCGCGGCATTCTTCGATGTAGCCATGTTTTGAAAAATTAGTGTCATTGTTTTCTCACCTCCTTTCATATAGAAGAAACATAACAGAAGTGATTATTTGGATCCCATCAGCCGATTCAGAATTTTCGCTGCTTGTTCCGGGCTTTTGGTGGACATCGCATTCAAAATTTGTGCTCGTGTTCCATCATCAACCGTATTCAGAATCGTGATAGCTTTAGATTGGCTAATTTTGTAAGTTTGCAACAGAAGATCGGCTGCTTTATCAGGTGCCATTTGGGAAAATGTTTTGCTCAACTGGGCTTTATCCAGGTTGTCCGTCGTTTTTAACGTATCTTTTTCTTTGTCTTTCTTATCCCGAGATTTCTGGGCAGCGAGGGCCAGATCTTCCGTCGACTTCGCTTCTTTGAGTATCATCGTCGCGTCAGCTGCTATTTTAGGATCCATCTTTTCCAGAATGGCAACTCGTTTCGAACTTTTCATTTCGCTAAGCATCAGCACCATTTCTTCTGTTGTCAGATTTTGCATGATCGGTGCCGCTTTGCTTGGACTCATGTTGGCATACATCTTAGCCAAATCGCGTATTTGCTCAATGTAAGGATCTTCTGCTGGTTCTTCGACAGATGCTGCTGATTGATTTTGCATATCTTCGATCTGTGTCTCGAGCTGATTCGCTTTGGTCTCCTGGGCTGTCTTCTGCTCTGACATTTCTTTCAAAGACTCCTCTTTCTCTTCCAGTTGTTTCTTTAATTCTTGGATCGTTGCCTCAACACTTTCTTCTTGATCCTTGATATCCTTCAGCTTTTGTTCTTCAGGTGTTAGTTTCGGATCAGGTATCCAATCCTTAACAATCGGTATTTTGTTGGCAACATCCAATACTCCGTTCCGGACATTAACATTGAACAGGGTCAACAGAACCCCGACCAATACAATCGTAAAAATAATCGGTATTAAAAAAAGCAGTATCCGTTCAAATCCTCCGTTTGATTCCTCATTATCTATCGGTATATCCTTGCGTGCCACTCTCTACTCCTCCTTTGCGGGCTTACCCAGCGGTAGTTCAAACTTAGCGGGCGTTGATGGCAAAACGAACCGTCGCCATTTCATCCAGCTCGTTTTGTTCCCGTAGGAGACTTTCTTGCCGGAACTTTTCTTTCGATTTATCTCTAGCTTTCAGCCATACTTTTTCATCCAGCATTTTTTCAGTCAAATGCTCTTGCTTCTTGTTTACGTTGACATGCGCCAACTGGATATCATCCTGCTTCTTCACGATGCATGACTCCAAATATTCCACATATATTCCAATATTCCGAATTTCGGCTACCGGCGCACAACGGCAGGCAGCTTCCTGCTGAGCTTCAAACATTTGCTCCCGCATTTCAAAAAGATCACTCAGACTTTTTTCTTCCGCTTGGAGCTTGCCGATCGCGGACGATAGCATCCATTCCGCTTGTGTCTTCTCATTGCTTTTTAAATCCACAATTTTCTGGAATGCGTAGTGAAATTTCATCTTTCAGTCGTCATCTCCTTGAAAACTCGGATATCAAGCGTTCCTGCACTTCGCTCAATGTCACTTTTTCGTTCACTTTCTGCTTCGTAAACTCCCAGATGCTCTGGATGTAATCTATCGATTCATCGATATCTGGATTTGAACCCTGCTGGTACGCACCAATGTTGATCAAATCCTCCGAATCTTTGTACACGGCCATTAATCTTTTTATGTTCTCTGCCGCTTCGATCTGGTCCTCAGGTGCGATGTCCTTCATCACCCGGCTAATACTTGCCAGGACATCGATTGCAGGAAAATGTCCCTTGTTGGCAATGCTTCGATTAAGTACGATATGTCCATCCAATATCCCTCGCACCGCATCCGCGATAGGCTCGTTCATATCATCCCCATCTACCAATACGGTGTAAAAAGCAGTAATAGATCCTGTTGGGCCTGTTCCCGCTCTTTCGAGCAGCTTCGGCAGATTAGCGAATACAGACGGTGTATACCCGCGCATCGCAGGCGGTTCTCCTACAGCCAGTCCGACTTCACGCTGCGCCATGGCGTACCGTGTTACTGAATCCATCATCAGCATCACGTTCAAACCACGATCCCGGAAATACTCGGCAATCGTCGTCGCAATCAATGCTCCCTTAATCCGTATGAGTGCCGGTTGGTCAGATGTTGCGACGATTACTACGGAACGCTGAAGTCCTTCCGGTCCCAGATCCCGTTCTATAAAATCGAGAACCTCTCTGCCCCGCTCACCGATCAAGGCAATCACGTTTACATCAGCGGAAGTGTTTCTTGCGATCATGCCCATGAGTGTACTTTTACCTACACCTGAGCCAGCGAAGATTCCTACACGCTGGCCTTTACCTATCGTCAGAAGTCCGTCTATCGCCCGGACACCGATACTTATTGGTTCCAGCACCCGCGGTCTGTTTAGTGGGTTTTGCGGTATGTTGTTTGTTGCGCTGTAAGGCATTCTGGCCGGTATGAGTGAACCGTCCAGCGGCTGGCCTAAACCATCCAGCACTTTTCCAAGTAGCTCCGAGCCTACCTGAACGCTAAGGGGCTTGCCTGTTCCAACGACATCACATCCCGGTCCGATAGAGTGCAGTTCACCAAGAGGCATGAGCAGCACTTTATTGTCCCGGAACCCTACAACTTCTGCTTGAAGCGGCTTGGACTGTTTACTTGGATAGATATAACAAACCTCTCCGACGCTGGCGTCCGGCCCTTCCGATTCAACCATGAGGCCGATAACTTGTGTGACCTTACCGTTGATCCGAACGGGATCAATATGTTTTAAGTGATCTTTGTAACGGCCGCTGTCAAGCTTCTTCATCTTGATTTCTCCGTTCCTCATCATCGAGTGATATCCGCATTAGCTCTTTCTTGATTTCTGCGAGCTGAGTATCGATCCGCGCGTCTACGCTGCCGAATGAGGAACGAATTACACATCCCCTGTCATTAACCGTTGCATCCGGCAGTATTTGCAGTTCCGCCTGTGAATCCACAGCCATTGCCAATTCCTCTCGGGCAGCATGCACAAATGCGAAATGTGACGGAGAAACGCACAGTGATATAATCCCCTTCTCCCGTTTCCGAGTCAGGTTCTTCCTGATAAGCTCCAGCATATAATCGGCTTTCACAGTTAACTGCCGGTCGAGTACTTTCTCAGCAATTGCACAGCTTAGATCTACCAGAAACGGTTCCGCTTCCTGAATCAGCTCTTCCTTCGACTCATAGGCTTGCTGAAGAAGTGTTCTTGCTTCTTCAGTCGTCTGTTCCATAATTTCTTTCATTTCCAATTCGGATTTTGCCGTGCCCTCATCGTAACCTTGTCTGAAGCCCTCAGACTTCAGCGCTTCTGCAAGATCCTCATCCTGGCTTCTCCGCTCTTCCCACCAAGCTGCGATTTGAGCCTGAGCATCAGCAATCAGCTTCTCGGCTTCCTCTGAAGCCTCCCGGATTTGCCGTTCCGCGAATTCCTGCGCATCCTTGAGCATTTCTCCCCTAATCTTTTCCGCTTCTATAATGGTCTGATGAACACCTGGTTCAGCGGGCTGCATTATTTCAGCGGCATCCTCTTCCTCGACAGCTGGTGCATAGTGGCGGGCCAAATCCAACTCTTTCAAGACATCCATCGGCATGTATTGGGACGATTTGATCAAGTTAGACAATAATGTCATCTCCTCCGCCGCGAGCGATAATCACTTCGCCAGCCTCCTCAAGTCTCCGGATCGTGCTTACGATACGCGTTTGAGCTTCCTCCACGTCACGCAGCCGTACCGGTCCCATGTATTCCATCTCTTCTCTGAATGTCTCGGCCATTCTTTTGGACATATTGCGGAAAATAACGTCCCGAACTTCCTCACTTGCCACTTTAAGCGCAAGCTGCAAATCTGCGTTATCAATATCACGGATAATCCGCTGAATGGAACGGTTGTCCACGTTAACGATGTCTTCAAAGACAAACATCCGTTTCTTAATTTCTTCAGCAAGCTCCGGATCCTGGATTTCCAGGGCATCCAAGATCGTACGTTCCGTACCGCGGTCAACCCCGTTAAGGATTTGAACGATGGATTCGATGCCTCCGGCGCTGGTGTAATCCTGTGTAACCGTGGCTGAAAGTTTCTGCTCCAGCACTCTTTCCACCTGTGAGATGACCTCAGGCGAGGTACTATCCATCACAGCCACACGGCGTGCAACTTCAGCCTGCTTTTCTTGTGGAAGCGAAGAGAGAATGGCTGCTGCTTGCTCGAACTGCAGGTAAGAAAGCACAAGCGCAATCGTTTGAGCATTTTCATTTTGGATAAAGTTTAATATCTGGCTTGGATCCGCCTTCCTTGCAAAATCGAACGGCCGTACTTGCAGGGTAGCCGTCAATCGGTTAATAACCTCCATAGCCTTTTGCTGGCCTAGGGCTTTCTCCAATATTTCTTTCGCGTAATTAATACCACCCTGCGTTATATACTCCTGAGCCAGACAGATCTGATGGAATTCAGACATAATAAGTTCTTTTTCGCCACTATCCACCTTACGCACATTGGCTATTTCCAGCGTCAGTTGTTCTATCTCTTCTTCTCTTAAATGCTTGAATATTTGAGCAGACACTTCAGGTCCCAGCGTTATTAATAAAATTGCCGCTTTCTGGCGTCCGCTTAACATTTGGTTATTTCCTCTGGCCAATTGGTTCCACCCCTATTCCTCAGCTAGCCAAGTCCGAAGTAAATTAACGAATTCGTCTGGTTTCTTTTTCGCAAGCGTCTCAAGCTGTTTGCGAACTTGACTCTCATTCGTCACGCTCTCCAAATTAATGGACGGAAATTCTGTTGTTGGCGGAAGCGGGATATCCTCTTCCAGCAGATCCTGCTGCTGTTTCCGTCTACGTATAAAGAAGAATGCGCCCCCTGCCAGCAAGGCAAGTGCAGCGATTCCGATTCCCCACATGAGTGGCTGAGAAAGGAGTGTTTTCGTATTATCTTCAGTTTTGACATTAACTACCTGTGAAACGACCGAAACTTTTTTGGTCAATTCATCGTCTGTATATGTAACACCAGAATCAGCAACCGAAGCTCGAACAATGTTGACCAAAATGTTCTCAATCGCACCTCTGGTAGCCTCGTCCAAATTACTTTGTCCAGCAGGTGGTTCAACAGAGACATTAATGGTTAAATCTTTGACAGTATATGGACTTGCTACAATGTCACGGGTAATTCGATTCACATCATAGTTAATGGTACTGGAGCTTTCCTCCGATTTCGTCTCGCCGTTGGCCGAATCACTTGGATATCCAGGTACCTCTTCTTCACCCGTACCTGCAACACCGCCTGAAGGACTGCCTGTGCCCGAATAATTCTTTTGAATTTCCTGCACACTGATTTCTATGCCCTTCATTTCTTCTTCGTCGACAGGTTTCACAATATTTTCTTTGCTCTGAATCTGATCAAAGTTTAGTTTGGAAGCGACAAGTACATTCACCTTGTTCGGGCCCATGTATTGGGATAGAAACTGTTGAACGTTTTGACGTACATCTTTTTCAAACTTTTTCTGAAGCGCAAAGTTCTCTTCGACTTTACCGATCAGACCGCCTTGTCCACCTTTTGCCGTTGCCAGGAGTTCAACCTCATCATTGGTGATCGTGATGTTCTCAATTGGCAAGTTCGGCACAGAAGTTTTGACAAGGTTATAATAACTGTCAATAGCCTCCTGATTAGGAAGGTAACCCGGTTTAAACTGAAGGACTACAGAAGCCGATGCTTTCTCCCTGTCTGCTGTTGTTGCAAACACACTCTCTTTTGGGAGGTTTAGCAGCACGGTTGCGTCTTTAATACCGTTCATTTTTTCGAGCATACGCTCTACTTCACCATTCAAAGCATTTACATATTTAACTTCGAACTCATTGTCGGTCATACCTATAGCCGAAGCATTTTGTTCAAATGTCTCAAGTCCGATTGTCCCATTCTGGATAATCCCTTGAGATCCGACATCAATCTGTACTCGTGTAGAATTCGTACTCGGTACCGAAATACTTGTTCCATCTGGACTGAGTCTATACGATATGCCTTGCGACTCTAGGTGATTAATAATTCCGGCCGCATCGCTTGAATTCAAATCCCTGAATGCAACTTCATATTCCGTTTTGGAAAACTGCATCGTCAGCACAATAATCGCAATGACTATAAATGAAACTGTGGAAATAAGCATAATTTTCTGTTTTTTACTGAATTGATTCCAATACTGGGAGAGCTTCTCCCGATACTGGGCTAATCGTTCATTCACATTGTCACCCCATCCGAAACTTTGCTAGAAACATTAGATTTGCGTGCGCATGATCTCTTGATAGGCTTCTACCACTTTGTTTCGGACCTGTGTTGTGAGCTGCACGCTCAGCAAAGCCTGTTGGGCTGATATCATCGCTTGATCCACGTTGACTTGACCTAGCATTAACTTATCTGTCATTACATGCGATTTCTCTTCCAGAGCAGCTACCGATTGAAGCGCATCTTCAAGATAGGAGCCGAACTGGCCAATGGATTTTGAAGGAGTTGCTTCAACTTCAACCTTAGGAGTGCTTTGTACCTGCAAGGGCTGTATAGAACCGGTACTGAACATTGTATTCTGGATCATGAATATTCCCTCCTCATCCCTCTATATGTATATTTTTCACTACCTACCAATTTCTAATGCCTTCATCACCATCGCTTTCGAAGCGTTCAATGCAGTCACATTCGCTTCATAAGATCTGCTGGCGGAAATCATATCAATCATTTCTTTCGTAATATCCACATTCGGCATGTATACATAACCATCTGCATTCGCATCAGGATGATTCGGATTGTAAACTGGTTTCAAAGGTGATTGATCTTCCTTGATCGCTCCAACCTTCACACCCTGCCCGACTTCACGCCCGCCACCCATCTGTGATTGCAGCATACTTTCAAAGGAGTTTTTCAGCGGCTCCATGACAACTACTTTTCGGCGGTATGGAGCAAACTCTCCGTTTTGGATGCTGGCTCGTGTCGTTTCCGCATGCGCAATGTTAGAAGAAATGACGTCCATTCTAAGCCGTTGTGCCGTTAAAGCCGAGGCGCTGACACTAAAACTGTTACTGAAATTCATAGAACACTATCTCCCCTCTATGACAGTCCGCATGATTCGAATTTGCTCATTTACCGATTGAATATATGAGTTATATCGAAGCTGGTTTTCCGCAAGAAGAGACATCTCCCGCTCTACGTCGACATTATTCCCATTGTTATTCATGGCGCTTGAATCATCCGTTTTAACTGATATTTCTGGGATTTGGCTCGACGGTCCGATAATAAAGTGTTTTGGATCTGTTCTCTTTCCGGATAATGTCGATTTCACCCCGTTCATTTCCTTCTGCAAAAGACTCTCAAATGCTACATCCGACCTCTTAAAATAGGGGGTGTCCACATTTGCGATATTGTTGGCAAGTACTTGGTTTCTAAGATTTGCCGCATCCAGTCCGCTTTGCAGCCTTTGAAAGCTGCTGTTGCTTAATAGGTTCACCAGCCATACCCCTTCTCTTTAGACATTGCAGACACTTATTCAACATGACCAGTCTAATTCCTCTTTTTTTCGACATCTACAAATAATACATATGCCCTAACCTAGGTCTTAAGTAGAAAACGACAACATGATGTCACATAAACTAAGTTTCGTGTAGATTGGGACTTTTTTCAATAAGAAAAAAGCCCTATCTTTTACCAAAAAGAAGGGCTTTTTGTTCATTTTTATTCTCTTTTTTCCTAAAATCTGCAAAAACAGTTGGATATTTTTTCTAATGACCCTCGAATCACCTTAACTAACTAGGTCTATGTCTCGAGGTTGAATATGCTCTATCGGTCCCGATTACTTTCCGACTTATGAAATCATTTCGACAATTTCTAGTCACTGTCTTCGACATTATAAGATATATTGACTCAAATCACGGTCTTGCGCGATATCAGAGAGCTTTTCTTTGACATACTGCGGCGTGATGACCATGCGTTCCAGTGTTAATTCAGGAGCCTCAAACGATAAGTCTTCCAAAAGCTTCTCCAAAATGGTATGCAATCTGCGCGCTCCGATATTTTCCGTGTTCTGGTTAACAGAAGCTGCGATTTGGGCAATTTCACGAATGGCCTCAGGAGAAAACTCCACTTCAATGTTTTCTGTCCGAAGTAGATTTACATATTGTTTGGTCAAAGCGTTCTCAGGTTCTGTCAAAATAGACACAAAATCGTCAAGTGATAGGCTGCTCAGCTCAACCCTAATTGGGAATCGACCCTGCAGCTCGGGAATGAGATCTGACGGCTTGGCAACGTGAAATGCCCCTGCGGCGATAAATAAGACGTAGTCGGTCTTCACAGGCCCGTACTTCGTCATGATTGTCGATCCCTCAACGATAGGCAAAATATCACGCTGCACGCCCTCACGAGAGACGTCAGGACCTGATGCGCGACCTTGGCTTGCCACTTTATCTATTTCGTCAATGAAAATAATCCCAGACTGTTCGGCTCGTCGTACCGATTCCTGGATCACATCATCCATATCGATTAATTTGGTAGCCTCTTCATGAATCAGCACTTTACGAGCTTCCTTGATCGCAAGCTTACGCTTCTTGGTCCGCTTTGGCATGAGATTTCCGAACATCTCCTGCATATTCATTCCCATTTGATCATTGCCTTGACCGGCAAACATATCAAACATGTTGGGTGCAGTATCTTCCACATCAATCTCAATCATATCTTCCTCAAGATTTCCCGACAGTAACTTAAATCTCACCTGTCTGCGCTTCTCCTTGATCGTACTGTCATTCTCGGCTGGTTCTTCCTGAACATCTTCAGAGCTATTGTTACCGCCGAACAGCATTTCAAACGGATTACGCTGACTCTTCGTCTTGTTGGTAGAAGGTACTAGAATCTGAACAATGCGTTCATTGGCCATTTCTTCGGCCTTATCCTTAACCTTCTCCGTCCGCTCTAGCTTAATCATACGAATAGCCGTCTCCACTAGATCGCGAACCATAGATTCAACGTCGCGCCCTACATAACCCACTTCCGTAAATTTGGTAGCTTCGATCTTTACAAACGGTGCATTTACAAGCTTTGCGAGCCGTCTTGCAATTTCTGTCTTACCTACACCTGTAGGACCGATCATCAAAATATTTTTCGGAACGATTTCATCACGTTCCATCTCAGACAGACGGCTCCTGCGATAACGGTTACGAAGCGCAACGGCTACCGATTTCTTTGCCTGCTTCTGTCCCACGATATATTTATCGAGTTCAGCTACAATTTGTCTTGGCGTCATTGTCTCGTTATTCATCGTCATTCCTCCACCCTGAATGGTTGTTCAAAAATCTTGGGATCACAACTCTTCCACGATGATATTCCCATTAGTATATACACATACCTCAGAAGCAATTTGCAGTGCTTCTCTGGCAATCTCACTCGCTTCCATGTGGTTCGCATGCCTCTTTAATGCTCGCCCAGCAGACAACGCAAAATTGCCGCCTGACCCGATTGCCAGAACATCATCATCTGGTTCGATGATTTCGCCTCCACCGGAAATAAGCAGCATTCCTGTCTTGTCCATAACGATCATTAGCGCCTCCAACTTGCGAAGCACTCGATCCTGACGCCAATCTTTGGCCAATTCTACAGCCGCACGCTGCAGGTTACCGTGATGTTCCTCCAGCTTTCCTTCAAATTTCTCAAATAGTGTAATCGCATCCGCCACAGAACCGGCAAAACCGGCGACAACTTGTCCCCGGTATAGTCGGCGTACTTTTTTGGCGGTCTGCTTCATAACGACACTTTCCCCGAAGGTTACCTGTCCATCGCCTGCAATAGCGGCTTTGCCGTTATGCCGGACTGCACAGATGGTCGTCGCGTGAAAAGTCATTTCCATGATGGCGGACCTCCTTAATACGGATTATTGGATGGTGTTTAGATCATTTGAACTAATAAATCCACGAACCTGATCCAGCGCCCGGTTAGCAAGCGCTTCATTCTTCTCTTTCTTCTTACGAATGCGGGTTTCAAGACTAGGCAGAAGACCAAAATTAGCATTCATCGGTTGAAAATGTTCAGGGTCTGCATTCGTGATGTAGTATGCCATACTTCCAATCGTGGATTCCTGCGGGAATACCAGTCCTTCTTGCCCCTTGGCTGCTCTTGCAGCGTTAATACCTGCAATGAGTCCCGAGGCAGCTGACTCCACATAGCCTTCTACTCCGGTCATCTGGCCTGCTAAGTACAAATTAGGACGCGTCTTTACCTGATAAGTCGGTTCCAGAAGTTTTGGTGAGTTCACGAAAGTATTACGGTGCATCACACCATAGCGGACGATCTCCGCATTCTCAAGACCCGGTATCATTGACAACACACGCTTCTGCTCTCCCCATTTCAGATGGGTCTGGAATCCAACCAGGTTATACAACGTTCCCGCTGCATTATCCTGGCGAAGCTGGACGACAGCGTAAGGCAGTTTTCCGGTATGGGGGTTTACCAGACCAACAGGCTTCATCGGTCCAAACAGTGCCGTCTGCTTACCCCGCTTCATCATGACCTCTATCGGCATGCAACCTTCAAAGTATATTTCCTTTTCGAATTCTTTCAGCTGTGCTACCTCAGCGTTGATCAGCGCGTCATAAAACGCATCGAATTCTTCCTCAGTCATCGGACAGTTCAGATACGCTGCCTCTCCCTTGTCATAACGGGACGCTAGATATACCTTGCTCATATCAATGGAGTCCTTCTCAATGATCGGAGCCGCTGCATCGTAAAAATAAAAATAGTCCTCGCCCATCATACCCCGGATCTCTGACGATAATGCCGGTGAAGTTAAAGGTCCCGTTGCAATAACAACGATTCCCTCTTCTGGTATATGCTGAATTTCTTCATTTACAACCTCAATTAATGGGTGATTATGAAGTGTATCCGTGATTTCTCCAGAAAAGCCGTCCCGGTCTACGGCAAGGGCTCCCCCTGCCGGAACAGCATTCCTGTCAGCGGAACCGATGACCAGGGAGTTCAGCATCCGCATTTCTTCCTTAAGCACACCAACTGCATTACTCATTCCATTCGCACGTAGTGAATTACTGCAGACGAGTTCAGCAAATTTATTCGTATGGTGAGCCGGTGTTTTTACGACTGGCCGCATTTCATATAATGTCACGGGTACCCCTCGGCTTGCGATCTGCCAAGCAGCCTCGCTTCCTGCGAGTCCTGCACCGATGACAGTAACCCTTTGTATGTCGTCTGTCACGTAATAACCCCCTGTATGCCTTACAAATCCTCGGTCTCGTCCTGCTCTTCCACCATTTCCGTATGGTCACATGCCGTGCACTGCAATTTGATGCCCTGCTTGCTCTTCTTCTCGACCATCAGACTGCTGCAATTCGGACATGGCTTGAGCGACGGCTTATCCCATGATACAAAATCACATTCCGGATAACGGTCACATCCATAAAAGACCCGTCCCTTCTTGCTACGCCGTTCAACCACATGTCCCTCTTTACATTTCGGACAAGTTACACCAATGTCTTTCACAATCGGCTTTGTATTCCTACAATCCGGGAATCCCGAGCAAGCCAGAAACTTACCAAATCTGCCAAGCTTGTATACGAGGTGCTTGCCGCATTTTTCGCAAATCTCATCTGAGACCTCATCCTCGATCTCAATTTCTTTCATCTCTTCTTCGGCAACTTCCAGCCTTTTCTCGAAGGATTCATAGAACACGCCGAGAACCTTGACCCAGTCTTCAGAACCTTCTTCGACATGGTCAAGATCTTCTTCCATGTTAGCTGTAAATTCAACATTCAGTATTTCAGGGAAGAACTGTTCCATCTGTTCGATAACAAGCTCGCCAAGTTCGGTAGGTACGAACTTTTTCTCCTCAATCGCAACATAACCACGTTTTTGGATCGTTTCAAGTGTTGGAGCATACGTACTAGGACGTCCAATACCGAGTTCCTCCAAGGTACGAACCAGACGCGCCTCTGTGTATCGCGGCGGCGGCTGTGTGAAGTGCTGCTTCGGCTCGATATCTTCTTTAGTCAGAACATCACCTGTGTGCAGCTCAGGCAAAAACTTCTCCTCTTCTGTTGTACCATCGTCGTTTCCTTCTACATAAACCTTCATGAAGCCGGGGAAACGAACCTTCGAACCCGTTGCACGGAACACAGTTGGTCCTGCAGCAATATCTACAGAAAGTGTATCCAGTACAGCCGAAGCCATTTGACTTGCTACAAAACGTTCCCAAATCAATTTATAAAGACGAAGCTGATCCCTGCTCAAGAACGGTTTCATACTTTCCGGATCACGAAGGACAGAAGTTGGACGAATCGCTTCGTGCGCATCCTGGGCATTGGCTGCCTTTTTTGAATATTGTCTTGGGCTTTCCGGTACGAAATTCTCACCGTATTTACCCATAATAAACTCTTTACCTTCTTCCTGCGCAGTTCCCGAGATACGGGTAGAGTCAGTACGCATATACGTAATCAAACCAACTGTACCTTCTTTTCCGAGCTCTACACCTTCGTACAGCTGCTGAGCGACAGACATTGTCTTCGCAGCACGGAAACCTAACTTACGTGCAGCCTCCTGCTGAAGTGAACTCGTCGTAAATGGAGCAGATGGATGACGCTGGCGCTCTCTTTCCTTAACATCTCCGACTTCAAACGGAGCGTCTTTAATAAGAGAAAGAATTTCGTTAACTTCCTGCTGATTGGTCAGTTCTTTCTTGGCTCCATTCAGCTGCAAAAACTTGGCTTCGAACGCAGAGCCTTTCACAGCAAGCTTAGCTGTAATCGTCCAGTATTCTTCAGGAACGAAAGCACTGATTTCATTTTCGCGGTCCATAATAATCTTGACCGCAACGGATTGAACACGTCCGGCCGACAGTCCCTTTTTAACTTTCTTCCATAATAGAGGACTGATTTTGTACCCAACAAGACGGTCCAGAATACGTCTTGCCTGCTGTGCGTTTACCAAGTCCATGTTAATTTTGCGAGGCGTTTTAAAGGCGTCTTTTACCGCCGTTTTCGTAATTTCATTAAATACAACCCGAAGGCTTTGAGATTCATCCAGCTCCAAAGCATGGGCTAAATGCCATGCAATGGCCTCCCCCTCACGATCGGGGTCAGCTGCCAGATACACTTTTTTCACCTTTTTGCTGGCATCTTTCAGTTCCTTCAAGACAGAACCTTTTCCGCGGATCGTAATGTATTTTGGATTGAAATCATTTTCGACCTCAACCCCGATTTGGCTTTTCGGCAAATCGCGTATGTGACCCATCGAAGCTTTTACGATGTATTTACTGCCGAGATATTTGCCAATCGTCTTCGCCTTGGCCGGCGACTCTACGATGACGAGTGAATCCGCCACAGGTTCATCCTCCTCTCCAACATTCAACTTACAATTAAATCAGCTTATATATTGCACCGGGTAATTGGGTTATCTGCTTTTTTATGATTAAAGATAACAGAACTGAATGCAAATGTCCAAAATCCCATCGGGACCGCTCCAATAGTTCATCCAGCGTCCCGGGCCCCTGTTGCAACATATGGTATATTTCCATTTCATCATTTGTCAACCCACTAATATCGTAATCCCTAGACGAAGATCCCAGCTGCTCCTTGAAAGATGCGCTTTGTTCTGCGCTTGGCAACCATGATCCATACTCCTCCAGAACATCTTGAGCGCAGGTGACCAACTTGGCACCCTGTTTGATTAAATCCAGTGTTCCTCTGCTTTTAGGAGAAGTAACAGGACCGGGAACGGCATAGACATCCCTCCCTGCCTCCAAAGCAGCATCCGCAGTTATCAAAGATCCGCTTCTGGCGTCCGCCTCAACGACCAACGTTCCGAGTGTCATTCCGGCGATGATGCGATTTCGCTGTGGAAAAAAACCGGGATGTGCCTTTGTCCCTGGTGGATACTCGGATAGGACAAGACCTTTTACAGAAATCTCTTCATATAAAGAGCGGTTCTCCGGTGGATAGATGACATCAATTCCTGCTCCAAGAACAGCGATTGTGTTACCTCCACATTTTAAAGCTGTCTCATGAATAACACTGTCAATACCTCTAGCCATACCGCTTACGACGGTCAGTCCGGACCTGGTTAATTCTTCAGTCAAAATCGATCCAACCTTCCGTCCGTAGGCTGTTGGTACTCGTGTCCCTACCATGGCGATTCCCGGTTCAGTCAACAAATGAACATTACCGAGCAGATATAAAACCCAAGGTGCCTGCGGAGATGACTTTAACATGTCAGGGTATCCTTCATCAAGTTTAGTTATAATCTGACATGAGTTTAGAGTCAAATTTCGGCATTTTTCTTCTACAGAATAATCAAGGGTGTCCGATAATCTGCGGGCCGTTTCGACAGAAACTCCACAGGCTATCCAATCTTTTTCTTCAAAATCCGTCATATGCTTACCGAAAATACCATTCACCATGAAGCGTTGAATTGTCTTCCAGCCTACTCCCTCTGTCTCGTGAAGGGCGATTAATAACGCACGTTCAATCAATTGCTTCATTATATAACCTCCAGGGCATAATCTAAAGAAAAACACAAAAAGCAACCCTTCATTTCCGTTAAGGAAATAAAAGGTTGCTTACCTACAGCGTTATGTTACTTCATCGTGCTTAGTGTGTTGTGCACAGGTTAAGAATACCCTTTTCCTCAAGCACACTCACAAGTGTTGAACCCATCTCGGATGGCGTTGGAGCTACTTTAATTCCGCAAGCTTCAAGGACAGCCATCTTTTCCTTAGCTGTTCCTTTACCACCGGAAATGATAGCACCCGCATGTCCCATACGTTTTCCTGGAGGAGCTGTAGCACCACCGATAAAACCGACAACCGGCTTAGTCATGTTCGCAGCTATCCATTCTGCCGCTTCCTCTTCCGCTGTACCACCGATCTCACCAATCATGATGACAGCATGGGTCTGAGGATCTTCATTGAAAAGTTTAAGAATATCAATGAACTCAGAACCTTTAACAGGGTCGCCCCCGATACCCACTGCAGCGGATTGTCCAATACCACGTGTTGTCAGCTGATGAACCGCTTCATACGTGAGGGTTCCGCTTCGCGATACAACGCCCACATGTCCTGGCATATGAATGTAACCCGGCATGATGCCGATCTTGCATTCACCCGGTGTAATAACGCCCGGACAGTTAGGTCCGATCAGACGGGTCTTTTTGCCTTCCAAATAACGGGCAACTTTGACCATATCCAGCACCGGAATACCTTCTGTAATACAGATGACAAGTTCCATTTCTGCGTCTACCGCTTCCATAATGGAATCTGCTGCAAAAGCAGGAGGAACGTAGATAACACTAGCCGTGGCACCGGTTTTTGCTTTGGCTTCTTCTACCGTATTAAATACCGGAAGACTGACTGTTTCACCATTCTCCAGCGTAATCTCAACTTGGGTGCCGCCTTTGCCGGGAGAAGTTCCTCCGACCATTTGCGTACCGTAATCGAGTGCACCTTTCGCATGAAAGAGGGCAGTTTTACCTGTAATCCCCTGTGTAATGACTTTTGTATTTTTATCGACCAAAATACTCACGATTGATTCACATCCCTATTGTTATTTGAAAATGAAAGCAACCGCACGGCTGGACTTACCGTCCTACGTGCCATGCCCCTTCAGGAATGAATATTACTGAACGAGTGAAACGATCTTCTGTGCTCCATCAGCCATGGAATCAGCAGGAACGATATTCAGTCCGGATTCAGCCAAGATTTGTTTACCCAAATCAACGTTTGTACCTTCCAGACGAACGACCAGCGGACGAGTAAGTCCGAGCTGTTTGGCCGCTTCTACAACACCGGATGCGATGACATCACAGCGCATAATTCCACCGAAAATGTTTACGAAAATACCTTTAACCTGCGGATCGGACAAAATAATCTTGAATGCTTCTGTTACTTTCTCCGTTGTGGCGCCGCCTCCTACATCAAGGAAGTTAGCAGGGTCTCCGCCATAGTATTTAATAATGTCCATCGTAGCCATGGCAAGACCTGCGCCGTTTACCATGCAGCCGATATTCCCATCTAATGCTATGTAACTTAAGTCATACTTGGAAGCTTCAATTTCCTTCTCGTCTTCTTCTTCCAAATCACGCAACTCTTGAATATCCTTATGACGGTACAGTGCATTGGAATCGAAGTTCAGCTTAGCATCCAGAGCCATAACGTTGCCGTCACCGGTTACAACCAACGGATTGATCTCGGCAATCGAGCAGTCTTTTTCGACAAAAGCGGTATACAATGCGAGCATGAATTGCGCTGCCTTGCCTACCAGTTCATTAGGAATATTGATAGCGTATGCCAGCTTGCGGGCTTGGAACATCTGCATCCCGACAGCTGGATCAATGACTTCCTTAAAAATTTTCTCAGGAGTCGCTTCTGCAACCTCTTCGATTTCTGTGCCGCCTTCTTCCGAAGCCATCATAACGACACGGCCGGTACCCCGGTCTACAACAACGCCGATATAATACTCCTTGCGAATATCGCAGCCTTCTTCAATAAGCAAGCGCTTAACTTCTTTACCCTCAGGTCCGGTCTGATGTGTTACCAGTACCTTTCCCAAAATTTCTTCGGCATAAGCACGAACCTCATCGAGATTCTTGGCTACTTTAACGCCGCCAGCTTTACCGCGTCCGCCTGCATGGATTTGCGCTTTGACAACGGTTACGGGACTGCCAAGCGATTGTGCCGCCTCAACAGCTTCCTCTACCGTAAAAGCTACCTTGCCGTTAGGAACGACCACTCCATATTGCTTCAGTACTTGTTTTCCTTGATATTCATGGATATTCATTCTGGAATCCTCCTATCAACATGACTGGAACAAGGCCTTATAAACCTATATACAAACCCAAGCTATTGTAACATGTTTTTAAAACGCTTACCTTAAAAAGTTCACAACTTATCCACAGCTTTTTGATATGGATATGATTCCAACTAGAGAATGCTTGGGAAATTTTGTTAAAAAAGTGTTGATTTAACGGTATTTTAGTGCTTTTTTAGTGTCATTTCCTAAAACTTTTAATAATGATCTTGATTATGAAAATCCCTATGGCGATGATTAAAATGCCTGCAATCAATGTTATCACAATATTTTCCCAAAGGATCGTCATCGTTTCCTCCCCAAGTTCTCAAAATTTCTTTTATCCTTTTGAGAACTTCGTTTAAAATAATCTAAGCAAGCTCGTACAAGAATATTTTACCAATAGAATGTACGGATTACAAAAAGTTTTACCGTTTACCTCACTCTTTGTTAAAATGCCGACATATTTCCTGATCGTTTTGTCTGTCATTCATACGATAATGTTCTTCATTGACTTCCCTTCTCACTTGTATATAAAATAGGTACAAATAGCGCGAAAATAAGGAAGCACCTTTTTTCGGATAACATCCCTGCCTCTGCGGCAGGGATCTATCAGAAAGCAGGTGTTTTTTGGTATGTACGGCAAACTTCACAGCGCATGCCTGTACGGCATTGACGGTGTTATCATCCAAGTAGAGGTGGACCTTGCTAATGGGTTGCCGCAAACCTCCATCATCGGTCTTCCCGACTCATCCATCCGTGAATCGGTTGAACGGGTTAGAGCCGCGATTAAAAATTGCGGATTCACCTATCCCATGCAAAGAGTCACTGTGAATTTAGCTCCTGCTGATTTGCGAAAGGAAGGCTCATCCTTTGATCTGGCTATAGCTTTAGGTATTTTGATGACAAGCGGACAGCTTACGTTGACCTCCCCAGATCGGCTGCTAATGCTCGGGGAACTCGCTCTGGACGGCTGTCTCAGGCCGGTTACAGGGGTGCTTTCCATGGTGGAACGCGCCAAACGCGAGGGCTTTCAAGGGGTTCTCCTCCCACGGGAAAACGCTCCTGAAGCAGCATTAATCGCTGGAGTGAACATATACGGGATTAGTCATCTAGCAGATCTAACTGAGGCCCGGGAATTGGAATCCGGAGATAGAAAGACGAAGCCACGTAAAAAAGATAATGAGCCTATAGTAGTCTCACTATCCCACTTACGTTATCGGCCGGAATCAACCCATGCTAAGAGTTTTATTAAAGATACAGATGGGATCTCATTCGAAGATTACAGCGATGTGCTTGGACAACAGCATGTTAAGCGCGCCTTAACCATCGCGGCCGCTGGAATGCATAATATCCTGCTTATTGGACCACCAGGCACTGGCAAGACGATGCTCATCAAACGTCTCCCTTCCATCCTCCCTGCGTTGAGTGAAGAAGAGTCCTTGGAAACGACCAAAATTTTCAGCGCAGCCGGCAAGCTGAAACAAAGCGTAGGTCTCCTGCGGCAGCGTCCATTCCGTTCACCTCATCATACGATATCCTCGGGCGGACTTATCGGCGGCGGCACGATTCCGAAGCCCGGCGAGGTCAGTCTGGCACATAGAGGCATATTGTTTCTCGATGAGCTGCCTGAATTCTCTCGAAGTGTGTTAGAAGTATTAAGGCAACCGCTGGAGGATCGTGAAGTAACGATTAGCCGTGCCCGAGCTGTGTTTACCTTCCCTGCCCGATTCATGCTCGCTTGTTCTATGAATCCGTGTCCGTGCGGATTCTATGGGAGTGATCATCCACATCATCGCTGTACATGCAGTCTGCAGAGGATTGCACAGTATAGAGCCAAAATATCCGGTCCACTACTTGACCGTATTGATCTCCAGGTAGACGTACCCAGGCCCAAAGAGTGGCCGGGAACAGCAAATCCGCTGTCCTCGGAGGAGATGTGTGTCCAGGTGAATCTAGCCCAGAGTGTTCAACTGGCACGTTACCGAAATACTCCCTTCAACTGGAACAGTGAGCTGTCCGGCAGCGCCCTTCGGCGGTTTACCAAGCTTGATCGTGCTTCTGCCGATCTTCTCCATTCCACTCTCGATATGCTGGGACTTAGCATGCGTGCATATGACCGCATATTAAAGCTAGCCCGAACCATTGCGGACCTTGAGGGATCCTCAGACATAAATTCCGGTCATATTGCTGAGGCGATTCAATACCGCCAACTCGACAAACAAACTGTATCGACGGATGAAGCAATGTATTAGATTATTTTGCTGTTGAACATCGAAAATATTCAATAGAACCAGAAAGCTTCGGGCCTTAGAGTGCAGTATTCTGAAATTTGAAAGACGCCGCTCTTAAGGGGAACTGCATCCTGGAGAAAGTTAAGGTTCTCATGGACCAGAATATCTTAAACAAAACAATAAAAGCCGACATTTCACGGATTTTCAATCGACCCATGAAATGTCGGCTTTTTAGAGACATTCTTTTGATTAGAAACGGACTTAGCCCGCTACCTCTCTATCTTGCCATCGTTGACAAGGGCTGCTCAAAAGGCAGCCTCTATAAGTTCAATGGAGTCCACGCTCATATCCGGCTTAAGTATTACAGCTACCACATCAAATCGAATCGGAATATCATAGCTTTTTTTGTAATGAATATACTGCTGGGCGATACTGCGGACTTGGGCGATCTTCCGATGGTTAACCGATTCGGATGGCGTGCCATATGTAGACGTACCGCTTCGACTCCGTACCTCAACGAACACAAGCGTCCCTCTGTCGTTCGCGATAATATCTATTTCTCCCATTCGACTACGCCAGTTACGGTCCAATATGCTGAGACCACGTTCTACCAGGAAAGAGGCTGCAGCTTCTTCTGCGGCTGCTCCCTTTTGTTTACGGGAATCTTTCCTTCCTTCTGACATAGGTTTCATGAAGGTTGACCCCCTTCCTTAGCCAGTCCATCCGCCTGATAGACATAGGTTAGAACTTCGGCCACCAACTGATATAGCTCTGTAGGAATCTGCTGATCCAAATCGAGCTTGGAGAGTACTTCTACCAGGGCAGCATCCTCTTGAACCGGGACACCATGTTCCTTTGCCCGTTCCAGAATCGTCTCTGCCAGTTTGCCTTGGCCTTTGGCCGTTACGATCGGTGCATCGCTCTCACCGGGGGTATATTTTAAGGCTACCGCTTTTTTCAAAGCTAATATGGATTCTTTCCCCTTCATATCCTATAATCCACCCCTTTATAGACCTGCGGTGTATACTCTGCTGCCGTACCTCCTGCAGAGCTGTCAGCACCAAGCTCGGTGATCTCAGGAAAGGGGCTTGTCTTCATACTGAACAGCTGATAACCGATCGACTCTACTCCTGCCGCGAGCTCGCTTTTTCTGGATTCAAACAGTTCCGAGACCCAAGGCTGGTCATTCCGTAGATGAAGACTTACAATTTTGTCTACTACATGAACATCAATGACGGTTGGCCCCAGATGTTTCATATCCAGGTCAAACCACAAGCGGCAATTTCTTGCGTCGAGCTCGCCCTTTCTGCCTCTCCGTGACTGAATATGTACGGATGCTGTTTGCTGTCCATCAGACCCATGTAACGGAATAAACATCGTAACCTGGGCGAACGGTGCTGTTCTATCCGTATTAAGCAAAAGCTGCTGTCCTGTCAGATGTTGTATCAATTGCTGGGCCGCCTCTTTCAGGGCAGGTGGCATATCATTGCTCGCTGCAAGCTGAAGCAACAGTCCTTTCAACGTATCATGACCATCCGCCGGACTGCTGCCGTTTACAGCTAACGCTGTACTGGGAATCTGGGAACCAAGATTCGCCATTGTCTGTTCCATTGTAAGGTTACCTGCAGTTGCCATATTCGCAGCAGGCCCCTGCAAACTGTTAACGGAATTCCCCTGTGCTGCCGCTGTTTGTGCTGTTTGCCCTGCCTGCGTCGTCTGCGTAGTCTGTGTCGTCTGCGTTGTAGTGTTGTTAGCTCCCTGAGTGAGGCCTGTCTCTTGGGTTTGCGTTCCACGTTGAGCTGTCTGGGCAGCTTGTGGGACTCCCGTCCGTTCATTCGTAGTAGCAGCCGTTCCTTGAGCTGCTGACGCTGCAGAAGCTCCCTGGAATCCTTCTGTAGCCATGTTGGGACCAGGCCCCGAACCTCCGCTAGTCGGGTTCGGGGGCCCGGTATGGCCGGCGGCTGCAGTGCTTGCCGCCGATCCTTGAGCGGGGCTCCCACTGGCCCCGCCGCCTTGCTGCGCGGGTGGCTGCGCCCCGCGCAACACCTGCTGCTCGTGCTCTGCACCGAGCAGCTTGAGCAGCCGCCCCACCCACGGCTCCGCACCGTGGGTGGGCGGCTTCGGCGAAGGGCCTGCGGCCCCTTCGCCAGGCTGCGCCGCTTGCGCCGAAGGCGGCGGCGCGCTCTCTGCCGCCGGCCCCGTGGGCGCGGCGGCTTGCCCTGCTGCCGGCGGCATGGCCGTTCCGGCAGCGCTTTTGGCCGGCTGAGGCGAAGCGCCGGCCAAAGGCCCTTGCTGCGCGGTACCTGTGCGCAGCTGCTGCAGCAGGTCCTGCAGCTTCGCCAGCAAGGCCTGCTGCCCCCCGCGTGCCGCTTCACCGGCAAAGGGCGGTCTATCACCAGCGCCCATGGAGGGTGCAGCCTCACCAGCTGTTTCCGCAGCCAGCGCTGCCGTATTAGATGTTCCAATATTTTTTCCAATATGCTGCTCATTCGATTGACTACCCCGTAGCACTTCAGCAAGCTGATTCTCCAGAGATTTTAACAGCTCGTGTAGTTGAGGACCAAACACAGCTTGATGCAGCCCTCTAACGCTCTCTGGTGTTATAGGCAGCCCACGGTGAAACGCAATAGCAGATGCCTCGATCCACTCATTTAAAGGTACTTGGACTGGCTTCATGGCAAGCATTTCTTTAAACTGGGCTATATTTTCCTTCGTTAACGGAATTCCTACCATCTGCATACCACGAATCATTTCCCGGTTTTCCTTCGTATCCGGCAGACTCGCGAATTCAAGTATCTCAACCATTGAGGACGGCGTAAGCGTCTGGTTTGGAGATTGACTCAACGGTTTCAATACCGTTACTCCTTCTTCACCTGGTGGTTGGACTTGAAGCAGCGCAGCTTCCCCTGCCCGAAGCGGCGTTTCAAGCTTGGCTTTCACCTGTACTCCCTGAATCTGTACAACCGCTTCCTGTCCGTCTTCCGAAACATTCATGACGATACCGCGAACAACTTGACCCGGTTTCATTTCTAACGTTTTAGTTTCGCCTACCTTTTGCTCTCCAAGAAGACCGCGAATCAACGATCCGATGTTCACGATTTGTTCCTCCCCAAACATCCATTTTTCTTATATATCGGCAGCAGCCCGCCTTTTTACAAGGCGGGCTGCACAGGATTTTAAAATAGAGACAACTGTTCAACTTCAATATTTTTCAAAAAACTCCGCCGATGTAGCGGTGTTGGACCGTGAATGGAAATCTGCTCACGATGCAGTTTAGTCGCGTATCCCTTATGTATGGCGATTCCGTACTCTGGATAAGCGGTATTCCAAAATCCTTCACACAGTCGATCGCGTGTTACCTTCGCTACAATAGAGGCTGCTGCAATGGATTGACTGTTGGCGTCTCCTTTAATGATGGCAAGCTGCGGTATGTCACAGTCTATCTTTTCCGCATCGACTAGCAAAAATTGTGGAGTTACCACCAGCTGCTCCAATGCCATTTTCATTGCCAACCTGGCAGCCTGTTTTATATTAATCCGATCGATTGTTTCAGCATCCACCTGCCCAACGCCGACAGCAAGCGCTTGCTCCATAATAAGATCATACAAAGTATCACGCTTCTTAGCGCTCAACTTCTTTGAATCATTAATTCCTTCAATAACTAATCCTTCTGGCAGAATAACCGCAGCCGCAACAACATCCCCAAACAGACAACCTCGCCCTACCTCATCAATTCCTGCAATATGTACATACCGGGTCCAGTACTCACGTTCATATAATAACAAATCACTCATAACAAAAACTCCTTGATGCCTGGTAGTAAGGCTTCTGATTCATTCTTCTGTCTCGATACCTGCACTTCGAATCTACAAATCTATTAGACAAATCATATCATATGCAGCCGTGGACAACCACCCATCCTTAAGCTCTTCAATAACTGCATATCCCTCACTTAACGGAAAAACATCACAAAAAAACCACCGTTACCGGTGGTTTCCAATGTTCAGTTAATAGGGTGATTCCATTGAGAAGCGACCCATTTTCCCTGCCCGCAGTTCACGTAAAAAGGCGCTTGAGGCTTTTTCCAAATCCACTCGCCCACCGCTCATGATACAACCGCGCTTACGGCCAATGTCCTCCATCACTGTCACAATCTCATCCGGATTCTCAAAATCCTCTGGACGCTGCTTCAGATCAAATCGCTCGCTCATGGGTTCCCAGTAATATTTAGACAAGTATTTAACCGCAAAAAAGGCAATATCCTCGACGTTCAATATTTCTTCCTTGATGGCCCCAGTCACTGCGAGACGGTATCCAACATTTTGATCCTCAAACTTCGGCCACAATATACCCGGCGTATCGAGCAGTTCCATTTCACCACCCGCAACCTTAATCCACTGCTGGCCCTTAGTCACACCCGGACGGTCTCCTGTAGCAGCAATACTGCGCCCTGCCAATCGGTTGATCAAGGTGGACTTACCTACATTCGGAATACCTACAATCAGAACACGCATGGCCCGAGGGTTCATACCTTTGGCTATCTGTTTGTCGATTTTCTCTTTAAGCAGCAGTTTCACCTGATCTGGTATATCTTTAACACCCGTGCCTGTCGCAGCGTCTACCGGGAATGCCGTATGGCCCTGTTCTTTAAAATACGTCAGCCACTGACGAGTCACCTCTGGATCTGCCAGATCCGCCTTGTTCATAATGATCAGTCGCGGCTTTCCCTGCAAGATATCGTCGATCATCGGATTGCGGCTAGATAGCGGCAGTCTGGCGTCGATCAGCTCAATAACAGCATCAATCAACTTCAGTTTATCCTGTATTTGACGGCGTGCTTTTGTCATATGTCCTGGAAACCATTGTATCGTCAACGTCGTCACCTCACAAAAATTCCAATTCCATTATTCTTTATATTCCCTGCTAGTGATTAATCAAACCAATATCTTTTATCGGCCAAAAAATCAGGTCAGCCCGGCCTACGATATCTTCCAATGGAATAAAACCGATCATCCGGCTGTCTGTACTATTAGAACGATTATCACCCATTACAAACACATGACCTTCAGGTACCTTTCCATCCGAGAAATGCGCATTCGGGAAGTTCGTACTGTTATAGAGCCTGTCATCTGCATGTGCCTGATCGATAGCCTCTTGTATGTAGGTTTCATTAACAGGCTTTCCGTTAACGAGTACTTTGTCTCCTTCAACCTGAACTGTATCTCCGGCTACTGCAATTACCCTCTTAATGAAATCTCTTCCTTCGGAAGGCACATGGAATACGACTACTTCTCCACACTCCGGTTTACGGATATCGTACAGGATCTCATTGACAATGAGCTTCTGTCCCGTTACAAAGTTAGGCTGCATTGACGGTCCTTGCACAATGAATGGTTTAAAGAGAAGCCAGCGAATGAGAACCACAAGAACTAATGCAATAAGAAGAGCTTTAAGCCATTCCACCACTTCATTCTTTTTCTTCTTAACCGGTTTCTCTGCCTCGTTCGTTTCAAATGTCTCTTGATTTGTATCCTGCTGCATAATTCACCGTCCTCTCTGTATTGATGAGCTACAGCATATAATCATTTTTGGATATACAAAAGGGACTTGTATATACGTACAAGCCCCTTTTACCGTCAGTTGATTAACGACGAATTTCTTTAATTCTCGCTGCTTTACCGCGCAGTTCACGAAGATAATAAAGCTTCGCACGACGCACTTTACCACGGCGAGCCACTTCGATTTTCTCGATTTTAGGCGAGTTGATTGGGAAAGTTCTTTCCACACCAACACCGTAAGAAATTTTACGAACTGTAAAAGTCTCACTGATTCCGCCACCGCGACGTTTAATTACAACACCTTCGAACAACTGGATACGCTCACGAGATCCCTCGATAACCTTAACGTGCACTTTTAAAGTGTCGCCAGGACGAAAGCTCGGAATATCCTTGCGAAGTTGCTCTTGAGTAATCGCTTGTACGATATTCATCTAGGACTCCCTCCTCTCACACAGGCGTTCTTGCCTCTTCCGGAAAACCTCTTGTTCCCCATCATTATCCGCAGCGGACCACCGTATTCACAACAAAAGAAATATTAACACAAATCATGGGCAGAAGCAAGTATTTTGTACTCTTCGATCATTTATCCGTCGCAATGGGGAACAATAAAAAACCACTCTTGGAGGAAAACAGATCCTTAAGAGTGGGTTGATTATTCTTACATAAAACTGACAAGTAACGTTCAAACCCTAAGTAACTTATTTTTTAATTTACGGTATCTTCCGTTTTGTCTGCAAGAGATGTATGTCGGTCGTTGTAATATGCCAAAATATCATCTACTGTATGAAATTGCACATCATCATCCTGTTCATTTTCGCTTTTAAATTGTTCTACATAATTGTTTTCTGCCATGATCATAATCCTCCTAAAAGTTCATTAACCATTTGCTACAAATTATTATTACCCAATCTTGTATCCTATGCACCTTATGTTGAATCCAGAACTAAATTAGACGTAAAGTTTCATAACAATTGCGTAACAATATAATGGTATCCCCTATGAATCAGATAAAAAGCATTTTTAGTCACGATTGACATCAAATTTACGATCATACACAAACCGTTGGGAACTCATCCATCTCAAAAAGTAAGTGTATGATCGTATTTCAATTTCATGTTAAGGTCCGATACGAAATATCGATACACTCGCTCCAACGGAAGGTGCAGTAAGTGATTTTGAAGTGGGAGATAAGTTGTATAATTCAACGGTATTTCCGACTACCAAATTGATAACCGCTGATCCAGACAATCTGGCATTTCTCGAGTTATAATTCATATTAGCTGTGTTTGTTGTATTACCATTTATGACGATGCCAAAGGTGATAGGTGCAGTTTGCCCACTAGCAAAAAAAACCTGCCAATCAAAATAATAATAACCCGCAGTAACTATGGTCATAGTAGTAGTCCCATTAAAAGTTACTCCTTGCAAATTACTTTGGTTAAATGTGATAGGGGTATTAGAAGCAATTGTCTCAACTACTCCATTACTGTTGTATAAAACACTCCCACCAATCGTTGTGGCGTTGCCGGTAGCTCCTGTTTCGCCTGTGGCTCCCGTTGCTCTGGTTACTCCTGTCGCTCCTGTTGCTCCCGTTTCTCCCGTTATTCCTGTTGCTCCCGTTGCTCCTGTTACTCCGGTTATTCCTGTTGCTCCGGTTATTCCTGTTGCTCCGGTTGCCCCTGTTTCTCCAGTTTCTCCTGTTTCTCCCGTTGCCCCTGTTTCTCCCGTAGCTCCTGTTGCTCCCGTTGCCCCTGTTTCTCCCGTAGCTCCTGTTGCCCCCGTTGCCCCTGTTTCTCCAGTTCCCCCTGTTGCGCCTGTCGCCCCTGTTGCTCCTGTTTCTCCAGTTCCTCCTGTTTCGCCTGTGGCTCCGGTTGCTCCAGTTTCTCCTGTGGCTCCTGTTTCTCCGGTTGCTCCGGTTGCTCCTGTTGTCCCTGTTTCTCCGGTTGTTCCCGTTGCTCCGGTTACTCCTGTCGCTCCTGTTGATCCGGTTACTCCAGTTGCTCCTGTTTCTCCCGTTGCCCCTGTTTCTCCCGTAGCTCCTGTTGCTCCCGTTGCCCCTGTTTCTCCCGTAGCTCCTGTTGCTCCCGTTGCCCCTGTTTCTCTCGTGACTCCCGTTACTCCCGTTGCCCCTGTTACTCCTGTTTCTCCTATTTCACCTGTTACTCCAGTTGCGCCTGTCGCCCCTGCTCCACCAGTCTCTCCGGTTGCTCCCATTACTCCTGTTGCCCCTGTCACTCCGGTTGTTCCCGTTGCTCCCGTTACCCCAGTTTCTCCTGTTGTCCCTGTTTCTCCGGTTGTTCCCGTTGCTCCGGTTACTCCAGTTGCTCCTGTTTCTCCTGTGGCTCCTGTTACTCCAGTTTCTCCCGTAGCTCCTGTTGCTCCCGTTGCCCCTGTTTCTCTCGTGACTCCCGTTACTCCCGTTGCCCCTGTTACTCCTGTTACTCCTATTTCACCTGTTACTCCAGTTGCGCCTGTCGCCCCTGTTGCTCCTGTTTCTCCTGTTTCACCTGTAGCGCCTGTCGCCCCTGCTCCACCAGTCTTTCCGGTTGCTTCCATTACTCCTGTTGCCCCTGTCACTCCGGTTGTTCCCGTTGCTCCCGTTACCCCAGTTTCTCCTGTGGCTCCTGTTTCTCCTGTTGCTCCTGTTTCTCCGGTGGCTTCCGTTGCTCCTGTCGCCCCTGTTTCTCCCGTTGCTCCCGTCGGTCCTGTTTCACCTGTTGCTCCTGTGGCTCCTGTTACTCCTGTTGCCCCTGTTCCACCAGTCTCTCCGGTTGATCCCGTTTCTCCGGTTGCCCCGGTTACTCCGGTTTCTCCTGTTGTCCCTGTTTCTCCTGTTGCTCCGGTTGCCCCTATTACCCCTGTTCCACCAGTCTCTCCGGTTGCTCCCGTTACTCCAGTTTTTCCGGTTATTCCTGTTACTCCAGTTGCTCCTGTTGCTCCTGTGGCTCCGGTTGCTCCTGTGGCTCCGGTTGCCCCTGTTACCCCTATTACCCCTGTTCCACCAGTCTCTCCCGTTGCCCCAGTTGCACCTGTAGCTCCCATGGCTCCCGTTGCTCCAGTCGCTCCAGTTTCACCTGTTGCTCCTGTGGCTCCTGTGACTCCCGTCGCTCCCGTTACTCCAGTTTCACCTGTTACTTCCGTTGCTCCCGTCGCTCCTGTTTCTCCTGTTTCGCCTGTGGCTCCTGTGACTCCCGTCGCTCCCGTTACTCCAGTTTCACCTGTTACTTCCGTTGCTCCCGTCGCTCCTGTTTCTCCTGTTTCGCCTGTGGCTCCTGTGACTCCAATTGCCCCTGTTTCACCTGTTGCTCCCGTCGCTCCGGTTGCGCCTGTTTCTCCTGTCTCTCCCGTTGCCCCCATTGCCCCTGTTTCTCCCGTGACTCCCGTGACTCCCGTTACTCCCGTTACTCCCGTTGCCCCTGTTACTCCTGTCGCCCCTGTTGCTCCTGTTTCTCCAGTTCCTCCTGTTTCGCCTGTGGCTTCGGTTGATCCCGTTACTCCGGTTGCTCCAGTTTCTCCTGTTTCACCTGTAGCGCCTGTCGCCCCTGCTCCACCAGTCTCTCCGGTTGCTCCCACTGCTCCTGTTGCCCCTGTCACTCCCGTTGCTCCCGTTACTTCGGTAACTCCCGTTGCGCCTGTTGCCCCTGTTGCTCCTGTTTCTCCAGTTCCTCCTGTTTCGCCTGTGGCTCCGGTTGATCCCGTTTCTCCTGTTGCCCCGGTTGCTCCTGTTACTCCGGTTGATCCTGTTGTCCCTGTTTCTCCTGTTACTCCTGTCTCTCCTGTTGCTCCGATTGCCCCTGTTTCTCCGGTTGTTCCCGTTGCTCCCGTTGCTCCGGTTACTCCTGTTGATCCGGCTACTCCAGTTGCCCCTGTTTCTCCGGTTACTCCTGTTGCTCCTGTTGCTCCCGTTTCTCCTGTTTCTCCTGTTTCTCCTGTTTCTACTGTGGCTCCTGTTACTCCTATTGCCCCTGTTTCACCTGTTGCTCCTGTGGCTCCTATGACTCCAGTTGCCCCTGTTTCTCCCGTGGTTCCTGCTGCTCCCGTTGCTCCGGTTGCTCCTGTTGTCCCTGTTTCTCCTGTTTCTCCTGTTACTCCTGTCTCTCCTGTTGCTCCGGTTGCCCCTGTTGCTCCAGTTTCACCTGTTGCTCCCGTTGCTCCCGTTGCTCCCGTTGCTCCCGTTACTTCGGTAACTCCCGTTGCGCCTGTTGCCCCTGTTGCTCCTGTTTCTCCAGTTCCTCCTGTTTCGCCTGTGGCTCCGGTTGATCCCGTTACTCCGGCTCCAGTTTCTCCTGTTGCCCCGGTTGCTCCTGTTACTCCGGTTGCTCCTGTTGTCCCTGTTTCTCCTGTGGCTACTGTTACTCCTGTCTCTCCTGTTGCTCCGATTGCCCCTGTTTCTCCGGTTGCTCCAGTTTCACCTGTTGCTCCCGTTGCTCCTGTGACTCCCGTTGCTCCTGTTTCACCTGTTGCTCCCGTTTCTCCCGTTACTCCGGTTGCTCCCGTTGCCCCTGTTTCTCCCGTAGCTCCTGTGGCTCCGGTTGCTCCAGTTTCTCCTGTGGCTCCTGTTTCACCTGTAGCGCCTTTCGCCCCTGCTCCATCAGTCTCTCCGGTTGTTCCCGTTGCTCCCGTTACCCCAGTTTCTCCTGTTGCTCCTGTTTCTCCTGTTACTCCAGTTTCTCCTGTTTCACCTGTTACTCCAGTTCCCCCTGTTGCTCCTGTTGCTCCTGTTGCTCCTGTTTCTCCAGTTCCTCCTGTTTCGCCTGTGGCTCCTGTTACTCCAGTTTCTCCTGTTGCTCCTGTTTCACCTGTAGCGCCTGTCGCCCCTGCTCCACCAGTCTCTCCGGTTGCTCCCGTTACTCCCGTTGCTCCTGTTTCGCCTGTGGCTCCGGTTGATCCCGTTGCACCTGTTACTCCTATTTCACCTGTTACTCCAGTTGCGCCTGTCGCCCCTGCTCCACCAGTCTCTCCGGTTGCTCCCATTACTCCTGTTGCCCCTGTCACTCCGGTTGTTCCCGTTGCTCCTGTTACCCCAGTTTCTCCTGTGGCTCCTGTTTCTCCGGTGGCTCCCGTTTCTCCTGTCGCCCCTGTTTCTCCGGTTGCTCCCGTTGCTCCAGTTTCACCTGTTGCTCCCGTTTCTCCCGTTATTCCTGTTGCTCCCGTTGATCCCGTTACTCCGGCTCCAGTTTCTCCTGTTGCCCCGGTTGCTCCTGTTACTCCGGTTGCTCCTGTTGTCCCTGTTTCTCCTGTGGCTACTGTTACTCCTGTCTCTCCTGTTGCTCCGATTGCCCCTGTTTCTCCGGTTGCTCCAGTTTCACCTGTTGCTCCCGTTGCTCCTGTGACTCCCGTTGCTCCTGTTTCACCTGTTGCTCCCGTTTCTCCCGTTACTCCGGTTGCTCCCGTTGCCCCTGTTTCTCCCGTAGCTCCTGTGGCTCCGGTTGCTCCAGTTTCTCCTGTGGCTCCTGTTTCACCTGTAGCGCCTTTCGCCCCTGCTCCATCAGTCTCTCCGGTTGTTCCCGTTGCTCCCGTTACCCCAGTTTCTCCTGTTGCTCCTGTTTCTCCTGTTTCTCCTGTTTCTCCTGTGGCTCCTGTGGCTCCTGTGGCTCCTGTTGCCCCTGTTTCACCTGTTGCTCCTGTGGCTCCTGTGACTCCAGTTGCCCCTGTTTCACCTGTTGCTCCCGTTGCTCCGGTTGCTCCCGTTGCTCCGGTTGCTCCCGTTGCTCCTGTTGCCCCTGTTTCACCTGTTGCCCCTGTTGCCCCTATTACCCCTGTTCCACCAGTCTCTCCGGTTGCTCCCGTCGCTCCCGTTGCTCCCGTGGCTCCTGTTGCCCCTGTTTCACCTGTCCCCCCTGTTACTCCCGTTGCTCCTGTGGCTCCTGTTGCCCCCGTTCCATCAGTCTCTCCGGTTGCCCCTGTTTCTCCTGTTACTCCCGTTGCTCCGGTTGCTCCTGTTGCCCCTATTACCCCTGTTCCACCAGTCTCTCCGGTTGCTCCCGTCGCTCCTGTTTCACCTGTTGCTCCTGTTTCTCCCGTTACTCCCGTTGCTCCTGTTGCTCCGGTTTCACCTGTTGCTCCCGTTTCTCCCGTTGCTCCGGTTGCTCCTGTTACCCCAGTTACTCCGGTTGCTTCTGTTACTCCAGTTTCTCCTGTCTCCCCTGTTACTCCCGTGGCTCCTGTTACTCCTGTTGCTCCAGTTTCTCCTGTTTCACCTGTAGCGCCTGTTACCCCTGTTGCTCCTGTTACCCCCGTTGCTCCTGTGACTCCTGTTGCACCTGTTCTACCAGTCTCTCCGATTGCTCCCGTGGTTCCCGTCGCTCCGGTTGATCCTGTTTCACCCGTTGCTCCTGTGGCTCCCGCAGCTCCCGTTACTCCGGTTGCTCCGGTAACTCCCGTAGCGCCTACCGTACCTGTTTGTCCTGTAGCTCCCGTTGCTCCTGTCTCACCGCCTGCTGTGCCCGTTGCTCCTGTCACGCCTGTGGCACCAGTTACTCCTGTTTCACCCCTAGCTCCAGTTACTCCTGTCGCTCCTGTAGCTCCGGTTCCCCCCCTGGCTCCATCTACTCCTGTTGTCCCCCTCGTGCCAGTTACCCCTGTAACACCCGTTGCACCTGGGGCTCCTATTTCTCCGGTTGCTCCAGTAACCCCTCTAATCCCAACTAATCCTGTTATACCTCTAGCCCCTGTAACACCTGTTGCACCTCTTGCTCCGGTAGGCCCTCTAACTCCAGTCGATCCTAATGGACCTGTCGCTCCAGTGGCTCCTGTAGATCCTATTGCTCCGGTAGCTCCTGTTTCACCAATTGCTCTTGATACCCCCTCTAACGCTTGCATTACCGTAACCCCATAAACACTCTCAGCACTCGAACGTGACACCGCACTAAATGATTGAAACAATGATGCCTCTCCAGCTAACGATATATTTAAAGTCGGGACTAATCCTGCTAAAGTGGTTAAATAATCAGTCAATTCCTCGTTAATAAGCACTGCCGGAATAGAGTCCTGTTCCAAAAGATTGATAATATTCTGTTCTGTTTCTCGAAGCTTGCTGCTTTGCAAAGTTGTAGCTCCCAACAAAACAGTCTGCTCGCTGATTCCGCTTAATACACCCCTTAGCTGCTCTCGTGTTTCCATCCCGGGTTGAGTCATCGCATTCATAATAAAGAACGGTAAACTATCCAGCGAATTTATTAATAGTGCAGGGTCCTGTGGTGTATTTAAGCCACTTCCGGTTTCCACCACTTGCCGTAAAACCCTCAATCCGTCGTTCACAGAAGTCTCAACAGCCCTTCGTACACCTATGCGAACTGCTAAAATCATCACTACATTTATAAAATGTTGTAATCCTTTTGCAACCTCAATCGGTTCGGACACGTTTGGCATTATGGCTATTTGCTGTGCGGCGTTTCGAATTTCTCTTTTTTCACGCATACTAAACTGCATATTTTGAATTAGTCTGTTCACAGTTTGCACCTGCGATTTAAACAGTGTAAAACTCCCGTCCCCCCCGTCGTCTGTGAACACCTTTGGTATATTAGCGCTCAACTGTCTAATCAATTGAATAAATCTTCTTGTTCGAGGGCCTCTCGTCTTAAGAGAACTTTTAGCGCTCTTAACCTTTAACTTTTGACCTCTGCGCCTCTTCTGCTGGTTCATGTTCTCCCTCCCAAATCGTCATCGCCGTACCCATAATTTCCAGTACCTATGTGCCTATAAGGACAGATTATTCCCATCAGCTCGGTTCAGTTCTGCTCCCAGTAACAAATAAAGCAATCATCCCCTAATTATTCAGGAAGATTGCTTAGAGTAAGTCATGAATAGAGCTATCTCAGTGTCTTTATTATAGTTTCTCCACGTGCCTGGCAGGAATAAAATGAACCTCTCTGGTAACAATGTCACTCGGATTATATCCACACTGGTCAATCTCAAATGCAGACCGGCCAATACTCCATTTCTGACGAAATTTCTCAGCATTTTTTAACGAGGAAAGTTTGTAAGTGATATCCCTACCGCCAAAAGTCCCGTGTCCTTCATGGTGAATGAACACATCTTGCGCTACCCAAAGCGTATAACCACTAATCCTGGCTCTGATACAGAAATCATCGTCTTCATAATTTCCAGGGAAAAACCTTTCATCCATTCCACCTATTCGGTTTACGAGTTCTACAGGAAACAACATACATAATCCAGTTAAACGGTGAGGATAAAACCCTTTCTCCTTGAAAAGCAACGATCGTTTTTCCGCATACGCATCCAATTCTTCTAGCGATTGATACACCGCATCGTCAACTCTTTGAATAGGAGCAACAAAATTTGAAACAGGTCCTACAATACCAATAGAAGGTATTCTCTTTAACCAGAAGTGTAATTTTGAAAGCCACCCTGGTGTCACCACAGTATCATTGTTCAAAAGAACTATATATTTCCCGCTCGCAGCGACAATCCCTTGATTGCAGCCTGCAGCAAAACCTTTATTTTCCGAATTCTGAACGACTTTGGCGTTCTCTACAGTTTGCAGATATTCAATCGTATTATCTTTTGAACCGTTATCTACAAATATCCACTCAAAAGGAATATCCGTATTACGTAAAACACTTTCCACACACCGTTTTGTTAAATCCAAGCGATCCTTCGTAAGAACAACAATTGAAGTTAAGCTATCACTCAATCCCAAACCCTCCTTGTTTGAGCGACCTATTTTACAATCCGGAACTGTCTAATATGTAAGATATTTGTGAATGGATGAGTGAACCTTCATCTTTCGGTACCAAAATACTAAGACCATTGTTAGAAAACAGTTCATAGTGCCGCAGCTTCATTGGAGTTTCTTTTATAAAATCCTCAATCGCTGAACGAACACCATTGCGTTCTCCGCCTTCATAAAGCGCATTGTAAGCTATATTGTTGAACCCACCGAACTCCAGCAACTCGGATTGTCCTGGTTTCATCCCTTTTGTTGCATACGATTTCCGAAAGGCCTCAGGTATAGAATCAGGATAATAATACATATCTCTTCGGCCATAAGGCCAATCAGTATCATGAAGAAGAACCACAGGAAACCGTCCTGTTTTGTCGGCCATTTGCTCTACCAACTTCAACTCATGATATACCGTATACCAGTTATGATCTCCATCAATTAGAATCATGTCATACTCATTTATAGAAGGCAGAGCCTCCAGACTGAATTGTTCGATGATGTTTACGACTTCCTCGCCGTAATGTTCCCTCAACAAAGCTACATCGTATTGAGGACTAGGATCCACGACAATGCACCGTCCTCCAAGGTGTTTACAATACTGCAGCAGCTTAAAAGTCGTTACACCTGTTAAAGAGCCGATCTCAACAATGGTTTTCGGCCTTACTGCTATTAGTACGTGCTTAATCACATGTTCCCAGAAACGGTGCATAGACATCCTCCATCTAGACAAATTAAGACATGACGATTATCAGTATTTTATGCAACAGAGCTCATCCGTTATGTAACATTTTCCCACAAAAAAAGAGAAAGTCCGCAAAGGACTTCCTCTTTGATATATTAATTAATTCATCCTTCATGATTCTCACGTTCACGAGACGCACGAAGCTTTTCCAGAAAAATCTTATCTTTTGGGGTAAGCTCCAGACTTTCCAACAGTTCCGGACGCCGCTCCCAGGTTCTCTGCAACGCCTGCTCTCTGCGCCATACCTCAATATTCGCATGATGGCCGCTCAACAAGATATCCGGCACTTTCCATCCTCTGAACTCAGCCGGACGAGTGTAATGCGGATATTCCAGCAGACCTGTACTGAAAGAGTCTGTAACGGCAGACATTTCATTACCAAGGACTCCAGGGAGAAGCCGGACAACTGAATCAATGATTACCATGGCCGGAAGCTCTCCGCCTGTCAGCACATAATCACCAATGGATAGTTCATCCGTTACCAGGTATTCTCGGATTCGCTCATCATAACCTTCATAATGGCCGCAAATAAATACCAAATGTTCTTCCTGCGCAAGCTCCTCCGCTTTTTTCTGCGTAAATGTTTCACCTTGTGGGCACATCAAAATAACACGGGGTGGCTTCTGGTGAGCCGCGACCTGTACTGAAGGTACCTCTTCAACCACAGCAGTATCCGAATCCTTATCACTTCCGGAAGCTGCTGACGTCGATGACAGCAAATCCTCAACAGCCGCAAAGATCGGATCCGGTTTAAGAACCATTCCGCCCCCGCCTCCATAAGGCGTATCGTCCACCTGTGAGTGTTTATTGCCGGAATACTGGCGGAAGTTAACCGCATTCAACGAGACGATTCCCTTATCAGCAGCTTTACCCAATATGCTAGACTGGAATACGCCGTCAAACATTTCAGGAAACAGCGTCATAACATCAACCTTCATGTTATAACAATCCTTCCATCAGATGAACCCGAACAATTTTGGAGGCTTTATCCACATCCAGCACTACATCCGGAATGGACGGAAGAAGGATTTCTGTACCTTCAGAAGTTTTCACTACCCATACATCGTTAGCACCTGGTGTCAGAATCTCCGTAATTGTACCTAACTCTTCAGCAGGCTCGTCATCAGTGATGACACGGCAGCCGATGATTTCATGAAAGTAATACTCGTTCTCCGGGAGTTCCTCTTGAAGCTCTTCACTGATCTTAAGGAGACTTTCTTTATATTTCTCAGCTTCATTAATTCCACTAATTTCTTTAAACTTGATGACATACATGTTTTTATGAAAGCGGGATGATTCCACCGTTACGGGTACAGGTCTGCCACCCTTTGGCGACACGATAAACAGCTGACTTTTGCTCGCGAAACGCTGCTCTGCAAAATCCGTATGTGGCACCACCTTAATTTCGCCGCGAATACCGTGTGTATTCACGATTTTCCCTACGGTAAATAACTTCTCAGACATGTCTTCCTCCTGCATCTCGTTATGAATTCAGATCACATTCCAACCTACCGGATTTCTTCAGCATGTACGAAAAAGGGTTAGGACATGCATCCTAACCCCCTTTCGTATATCTTTAAGAAAAAGTCTTTAAGAAATGATATCAACGGTCACCCGTTTCTCCATTTTAACTGCCGCCGATGTTACGACCGTGCGCAGTGATTTGGCGATTCGCCCCTGCTTGCCTATGACCTTCCCGACATCGTCAGGATGCACGTACAGTTCATATACAATCAGGTGCTCCTTCTCAACTATCTTCACGGTCACATCTTCTGGATGATCCACTAAAGCCTTAGCAATTACACGAACTAATTCTTCCATAGATGACCCTCGCGATCAGTCTTATTTCTGATGCTTAAGCTCATGAAACTTCTTCATAACGCCCGCCTTGCTCAGCAAGTTGCGAACAGTATCGGATGCTTGCGCACCGTTTTGAAGCCAGTTGAGCGCTTTTTCTTCATCGATCTTAACTTCAGCCGGTTGAGCAACCGGATTATAATAACCGATTTCCTCGATAAAACGACCGTCACGCGGGGAACGAGAATCAGAAACCACCACGCGGTAGAAAGGGGCTTTGTGAGCACCCATACGTTTCAGACGAATACGTACTGCCATTTGAAAATTCACCTCCTTCAAAAAATGTCCTGTTTCTTTCCTCTATTTAAACCTTAACGGAAAGGGAACTTCATTCCTTTACCGGTTAAACCCTTCAACTGCTTCATGGCCTTATTCTTGCCACCCTTTGGACCCATCATATCGGAGAACTGCTTCATCATCCGGCGCATTTCATCAAACTGCTTGATGAGGCGGTTAACCTCGGCAAGCGATGTACCACTACCGGTTGCAATCCGCTTACGGCGGTTATGATTGATGATGTCCGGCTGCTGCTTCTCTTCGGTTGTCATGGAGTGCACGATCGCCTCGATGCGACCCATCTGCTTCTCATCCACCTTGAGATCTTTCGTCTGCTTCATCTTGCCCATACCCGGAATCATGTCCATCAGCTGGTCTAGTGGACCAAGCTTCTTAACCTGCTCCATCTGTTCCAGGAAATCCTCGAACGTGAACTCAGCATTACGCATCTTCCGTTCCATTTCCTTGGCTTTATCGGCATCGATGTTCGACTGAGCCTTCTCGATCAGGGAGAGCATATCACCCATTCCGAGAATCCGGGATGCCATCCGCTCCGGATGGAACGGCTCCAAAGCGTCGATCTTCTCTCCGAGTGCTGCGAACTTGATCGGGCATCCGGTGACTGCTTTAACAGATAATGCGGCACCGCCTCGAGTGTCACCGTCAAGTTTGGTCAATACAACACCAGTTAACTCTAACTGTTTATTGAAGCTGTCTGCCACATTGACAGCATCCTGACCTGTCATCGCATCCACGACGAGCAGAACTTCATCCGGATTTACAACACTATGAATCTGTTTCAGCTCTTCCATCAGCTCTTCATCAACATGAAGACGTCCGGCAGTATCGATAATGACATAATCATGACCATTATCCTTGGCATGCTGCAAACCTTGCTTCGCAATTTCTACCGGGCTTGTTTTGTCACCAAGAGAGAATACAGGAACCTTGATCTGCTCACCCAGAACCTCCAGCTGCTTGATCGCTGCCGGGCGATAGATATCACCTGCTACGAGTAGCGGGCGGCTGTTCTGCTTCAAAAGGAGCTTGGCAAGTTTACCCGAAGTTGTTGTCTTACCCGCACCTTGCAGACCTGCCATCATAATAACGGTTGGGGGCTTGGTGCTCTTCGCGAGCTTCGATTGGCTTCCGCCCATCAGCTCTGTCAGTTCTTTGTTGACAATGTCAATGATAACCATACCCGGCGTGAAGCTGTCCATTACTTCCTTGCCAATAGCTTTTTCTTTGACCTTGGCCACAAATTCTTTTACTACTTTGAAGTTGACGTCGGCTTCAAGAAGTGCCAGACGAACCTCGCGCATGGCTTCAGTTACATCCTCTTCGGATACTTTACCTTTACCGCGAAGCTTGCTGAACACATTCTGCAGCCTGCTGGTCAATCCTTCAAATGCCATATCCGCCACCTCTGTCCTACATTCTTAATCCCATAACATGAGTTGATTTACCATATCGGTCATTATTTTCTTATCGTGTTCATTCAAGGCGCTATCATTAAGCAGCTTTCTCAGCTTTTCAAGCTCATGAAGACGCTCCTCGTGCTTCTTCAGAAGACCGAGCTTCTCTTCATAAGTCTCCAGCACCTGTTCTGCACGCTTGATGTGCTCATAAACAGCCTGACGGCTAATTTCAAACTCACTCGCAATTTCACCCAAGGAGAAATCCTCATGAAAATAGTGCTTTAAAAACGTCTGCTGCTTCTCTGTAAGCAGTCGTTCGTAGAAATCGAACAGCAGATTAATACGGTTCGTCTTCTCGAGTCGGTTCTCCTGACTCATTTAAGGGCACCCCCTCGTCAAGGAAAAACACTTTACAGTTCACTTAACGAACATTATCATACAAAAAACATAGAAGGATGTCAAGCTTTTCTCCTTGTCATCCTTCTCATTTTATTGTCTTATATTTTTCAAGCAATCAGCGAATTGGCAGCAGGTAGATCAGTACTGCGAAAAAGTGCAGCACACTGCCTGCCAGTACGAACAGATGCCAGATCGCATGATGGAACGGAAAACCTCTCCATACATAAAAAATGGTGCCTAGCGTATACAGCAAACCACCACCAACTAATAAATTTATGCCTTGCGGAGCGATAACCGCAGTCAACGGATTCCACGCAATGACAATTAGCCACCCCATTGCGATGTAAAACACCGTGGACATGAAAAGAAACTTTTTGACGAAGAAGGCTTTAAATATACACCCGAACAAAGCGATGCCCCAGATGACCCCGAACAAGCTCCATCCAAGAGTTCCACGAACCGCCACCAACAAAAATGGAGTATAGGTTCCGGCGATAAACAAGTAGATGGAAGAGTGGTCAAGGAACTCAAACACATCCTTCGCTTTCCCTTCCTTAAAACTGTGAACCAGTGTGGAATTCAGGTACAGAAGCAGCATGGTTGTTCCATAAATCGTAAAGCTCACCACATGCCAGACAGTTCCTTCGATACTGGAGAAGACAATCAGCAGCACGAGAGCGGCTACACTGAGCGCGGCACCAATACCATGAGTAATTGCGTTGGCTATTTCTTCCCTGCGGGGATAAGTATAAGTATTCGCCACAACCAACTTCCTTTCGTACTAATCTTTATTCCTCATTATAAGCGCTTCTGTCATTCAAATCCAGCCGAGAAGCAGCATCACCTTCATTCTCAAAATTGCAGTTTCATAAACGATGATAGTTTCAAAGAAATGATCGGTACTGCACTACATAAGGGAAAGGCACATGAAACCTTTTTTGAACAAGTCCTCCATTCATCCAATCTATAAAGCTATCAATGCATATAATGTCGTAGAACTTTGAAAGGAGGAATAGCCTTTGGCTGTAGTAATCTACCCCAAAACTATGAACTGGTCTTATATGAAGCAACGTCCACAGCAGCTGATGACACAGCTGGGCGCTCTCGGACATCAGGTATTCTTTGAAAATCTGGCACCGGTGAATCAGGAATTCAGGGAAATCGAAAAAAATGTTTATCTGTTTACAGATACCAAAACATTTTTATACCGAAAACTGCCCCAGCTGCGAAAAGTGCACCCCATCGTCGTATGGACCACTTGGTCGAAAATGCGGACACGGATCAACACATTATTTAATCCTGATACTGTCATTTACGACTGTTGTAATGAGTTTCCACACTGGGCCAAATATGAGCCTAAGATGGTAGATAGTGCCGATCATCTTGTATGCACCTCAGAAGTCATTCAAGCCCGGTTGAATCTGGCTTATCCTAACAAGCCTATTACGCTGATTCCAAATGGTGCAGATGCGTCTTTCTTCCAAATTCCAGTTCAAGACAGACCTGCCGACCTCCCGACTGGACCCGTTGTAGCTTATATCGGAGCTTGGGCTTATTGGGTGGACCATACATTGTTCGCAACGTTGGCTTCTGTATTCCCTCATGTACAGTTTGTTTCGATCGGTGCTCCATACGGCAGTTCAAGGGACTACAAAAACCTGCCGAATGTGCATATTCTTGGCGAAAAGCCGCATGATGAACTGAAACGCTATCTGCCTCACATCGATGTAGCACTTATTCCGTTTCAATATCATCCCATTACGTTAGCATCGAACCCTATTAAAGCTTATGAGTATATGGCAGCAGGTGTGAGAGTGCTGTCCACAGCTTTGCCTGAATGCATCTTAATGGAGCCTCATGTAACAACAGCCACTACTCACGACGATTTCATCTACAAACTCTCTCATATGCTGAGCAATCCCGATAATCAGGACAAAAAACTTGCACGAATGGCATATGCGCAGCAGCACCGCTGGGTAGAGCGAGGCATCCAAGCCAATCAGGTTATACAGACCACCCTTGCTTCCAAAGGACTGAACGGCGGTGTCCGTTGATGTGATCATTCGGACGCTCGCTGCAAGGTTATGAATTGTAAGGTCACTATTTCATAAAGAAAGGAGGTATCTGGCTATGCCTATGTGTTTCTTCACCAGAGCAAAAAAATTAACTCGTCAAGTGGAAGTTCTCAGCCTACAGACTGAATTGCTAACTGACCGGGTCCAATCTCTTGAAAATCAACTGTTGACCGGACTTACGATCATCCCGTCATTTATTGATTTCTTCGGAAATCGGACGAGCCAGAGGGTTCGAGTCAGCACGATGTTTGTCACGCTTGAGGGCATAGTTATCGCAACCGCAGATGATGGTGTCCAGCTTCGCGAGCCTTCGGGAGACCTCGTGCTGATTCCATTCTCAAAAATAAACTCTGTTCATTAATGCTCCCGCGGATATAGAAAGGTGGTGTATAAGATATGCGCTATGTCGATTGGCTTAAAGGCTTTCTCGGATCTGAAGTAGAAGTAACCGTGTCTGGTGATATCGTTGTCGGAACGTTAATAGACTTTGATGAATCGACTCTCTCTCTGAAAATCCCTCCCACCATTCATGGCCCTCCCAACGACACAGCGACAATTCCGCTGCAATCGGTTGAATTTATCCGTATTGTCTCCTCATAAAAAATAACTATCGGCGGTGATATTAAAAGAGAGGAACGAAAAAGAGAACCTACACAAGTAGATCCTCTTTTTCGTCTATATCAATAAATTGCGTTACACGGAATCTTCCTTGCCCTCTTCTTCCTTAATCAGTCCGGCAAATAGTGCGTGCACAAACTGTTCGGAATCAAAGGTTTGCAAATCGCCCATTCTCTCACCGAGACCCACCAGTTTAACCGGTAGATTCAGCTCTTGGCGGATGGCTACAACAATACCGCCTTTAGCCGTACCGTCCAGCTTCGTCAATACGAGGCCGGTTACCCCGCTTTTCTCGCCAAACAGTTTTGCCTGGCTCAATGCATTTTGGCCTGTTGTAGCATCCAGTACCATTAGAACCTCATGAGGAGCACTTGGAATTTCACGCTGGATGACACGGAAGATTTTATTCAGCTCTTCCATCAGGTTCGTCTTGTTCTGAAGGCGTCCCGCTGTATCACATAACAGAACATCCGCTTGACGCTGCTTCGCGGCTTGTACCGCATCAAACATCACTGCCGCCGGATCGGAGCCCGGTTGCTGCTTAATGACCTCAACCCCGACACGCTCTCCCCACACTTCCAGCTGCTCGATCGCTCCGGCACGGAACGTATCACCAGCGGCAAGAAGCACTTTTTTGCCTTCCTGCTTGAAACGGTGTGCCAACTTACCAATGGTAGTCGTCTTGCCAACCCCATTAACACCTACGAATAATATGACGGTAATCCCGTCCGGATTCATTCTGAGTTCATTGTTGTTGTCACCTCGAAGCAAACCCATCAGTTTCTCGGACAAGACCGGCTGAAGATCAGTAGCATCTTCAATACGCCGTTTTTTCACTTCGTCACGCAGTTCATCCATCAAATCCATTACCGTGTTTACGCCAACGTCGGCGCCGATAAGAATCTCCTCGAGCTCTTCGTAAAACTCCTCGTCAATCTTTTTGCGGCGGATCACCAAATCGGAAACCTTTTCCACAAGCCCTTTACGGGTTTTCTCCAGACCGTCGCGGAATTGTTTTGTTACACTTTCTGTTTTGCTCGAAATGCTCTCTTTAAGTTTCTTAAAAAAGCTCATATGTTTCCTCCATGTGATTGTATATATTTAGGCAATTACTGCTTCCTCACTCTCAAGCTTGACGGAGACAAGCTTCGACACGCCGCCTTCTTCCATCGTCACACCGTATAATACATCTGCTTCTTCCATCGTACCTTTGCGGTGTGTGACAACAATGAATTGGGTTTGCTCCGAGAATTCACGTAAATACTGTGCAAATCGGACAACGTTTGCTTCATCGAGGGCTGCTTCCACCTCATCCAAAACACAGAACGGTACCGGTTTAACCTGCAATATCGCAAATAACAGCGCCATTGCGGTCAGTGCCCGTTCTCCACCGGAGAGCAGCTGAAGATTCTGAAGCTTCTTGCCTGGAGGCTGAGCCACGATATCAATACCTGTCTCAAGCAAACGCTCCGGATCTATAAGGATCAGGTCTGCCCGTCCTCCGCCGAACAGTTTCGTAAACACCGTGCCAAATTCTTTGCGAATCGCATCAAAGGTCGCTTTAAAGCGCTTGGACATCTCATCATCCATCTCTTTGATGACTTGATACAGTGTTGTCTTCGCTTCCACCAGGTCAGCCTTCTGCTCGCTGAGGAATTGGTAGCGTTCGTTAACACGCTGGTATTCCTCGATCGCTCCCAGATTGACATCACCCAGTGCCGATATACTGCGCTTCAGGTCACGCACTTCATTCTGTACAGTCGGTACATCCTCAGGCACGGGATAACGATGTTTCGCGAGCTCATAACTCAGCTCGTAATCCTCGCTCAATTTTTTTAAAATGTTCTCCAGCTCCACATCCAGACGGTTTACACCAATCTCGGTCTGACGGAGCTGGTCCTCAACAGATCTCAGCTGAGTTCGCTGTTCCTTCGTCTCACTTTCCTCCAGCTCTAGCTTTCGACTGAGCTGTGCACGTGATGCCCGTTTAAACTCAAGTTGTTGTGAGGCCTCGTCCTTCTTTAATTTAAAATGGTTCAGATCCTCGATCTGCTTTACACTCTCTGCAGCGTTCTGTTCCAATTCCGCCACTACGGAGGATAGCATCGTCCGGTTCTGTCGCTGCTCTTTCTCGTGGTTGTTCACATCAGACTGCAGTCGTTTCAACTGCTCTTCTAATGAGAAGGTTTCCTGATCAAGCTTACCCTCCCGAACCTTGAGCGTAGTCAGCTGTGTCTGAAGCTCGTCCTTAGCGGATTCGTTCGCCTTACGGGCGAACTCTGCAGCCTGAATAGCCTGATGTGTCGCCTTTTCCTCAGCCTCCAGCTCAGAAAGCAGCTTTTCTGCACGAGCGCGACTCTCCTGAATCTCCTTGGCTTCCTGCTCGTAACTTGTCTTTTCCTGACCTGCCAGCTCTGCCTGCTCCAAAACATGACGAAGTTCATGCTCCAGCTGTTTCCGGTCACCCGATGCTTGCTGCTCTTCTATTCGTTTATCGTCACCGGATTTTCGCAGCTCATCCAGCTTGTCCTGGGACTCGACCATCTGACCTCTAACCTGCTCAACTCCCTGTTGCAGCTTCCCGATCTGTTTCTCCGTCTCCGTAATTTCCTGATCCAACTGGTCCAGTTGGCGCTTACGTCCCAGAAGGTTGTTGCTCTTCTTATGATGGCTACCGCCTGTCATAGAACCGCCGGCATTGACCACGTCTCCTTCCAGAGTTACAACACGGTAGCGGTACTGGAACCGGGCAGCAATTTTGTTAGCCTGCTCTAGCGTCTCCGCAATTACTACATTACCGAGCAAGCTACCAACTATGCTACTGTATTTCTGATCATATTGAACCAACTCTGACCCGAACCCAACGAAACCAGCTTCCCCTTCAGCCATTGAACGGTCCGAAGCCGAAACCTGACGTGGACGAATAACGTCGAGTGGCAGGAATGTGGCACGACCCAGCTGACGCTGCTTCAGAAACGATATAGCTTGCCGTGAGACAGCTTCATTATCCATAACGATGTGCTGTACAGATGCACCGAGTGCCGTTTCCATAGCTAATTCCAGTTTTTCCGGCACACGGATCAGCTCAGCAACTGCTCCGTGAACCCCATGCAGGACAGACTTACGGGATGCTTTGAGCACTTCTTTAACACCCAACATAAAGCCGTCGAAATCATCTTGCATTTCTTTCATCGTATCACGACGGGAAATTTGCGCTTCCCGCTTCTGTTCCCATTTGCGAAGTGCGTTCTGACTTTCCTCCAGCAGCTTCTGTAGCGAATTGTATCGCTCACTCTCCGTAATATATCCGTTGCGAAGTTCAGCAATCTCCTTGCCGAACCGTTCAACATTGCGGTCGATCTGCTCTTTGCGGCTGAGCAGTTCCTCTTTCTGACCTTCCCATTTGCCGGACTCCTCTTCAGCCCGGTTCATCCGGCGTCCTAACGCCTCCTGCTGCTGATCCGCATAACGGATTTCATTGCGAGCCTGGGCCATCCGGTTCATTAGCTCCAGAAGGTTACCTTTCAAACTCTCTTCTTGCTGCTGGCTAATTCCGCCAGTAACGCCCACCAGCTTTGCTTCCTCTGCAGAAAGATTATCTCTCAGTTCAGCCAGCTCTTTCTGCAGAGCGCCAAGCTTGACCTTCATTGCGGCCAGTTCTTCCTGCCGGTCGTTCAGGCGAGTATCTCCAGATTCTACGTTCTGGGATAACTGATCGCGAGTCCGCTCCAGATTGCGGCGACGCTCCTTTAGAACTTCACCGTAACCCTCATTTTTTTCGAATGATTCACTGTACTGCAGCAACTGGTTCTGGATTGTTTCAACTTCCTCTTCCAGCTGACGGAGTGCTGAACGATCGTTCTCCAGTTTGGCATCATGTGCAGACACCACCGTAGACAACGCCAGCTGTTCTTCCTTCAGCTGCTCTAGCTTGGCGTTCGCCTCACTCCATGCGCCATGTATCTGTTCGATCTGATACACATACAACGATATTTCTTGGCGCTTCAATAACTCTTTAAGTTCCTTATAACGTATTGCCTTCTCCGATTGATCCTTCAATGGTTCAATCTGGTCCTCAAGCTCAGTTACAAGATCGTGGATACGAAGCAAGTTCTGCTCCGTCTCATCCAGCCTGCGTACAGATTCCCGCTTACGGGACTTATATTTCACAATACCCGAAGCTTCCTCAAATATACCCCGGCGATCCTCGGAACGAGTACTTAAAATCTCTTCAATCCGGCCTTGTCCGATAATGGAATAAGCCTCTTTACCGATACCAGTATCCATAAACAATTCAGTTATATCTTTCAGTCGGCATGACTGTTTGTTAATTAAATATTCACTATCACCGCTGCGATGTACACGACGGGTTACAGTCACTTCATTAAAATCAAGCGGGAGCACATGGTCTTCATTATCCAGAGTCAAGGATACTTCGCCATAGTTCACAGCCTTACGCGCATCACTTCCGGCAAAAATAATATCCTCCATCTTGCCGCCACGAAGCGATTTAGCACTTTGTTCACCCAAAACCCAGCGGATGCCGTCAGAGATATTACTCTTACCACTTCCATTTGGGCCGACGACTGCAGTAATTCCCCGAACGAACTCCATTTCCGTCTTGTCGGCAAACGATTTGAAACCCGCTAATTCTATCCGTTTCAAAAACATATATTCCAAATCACCTCTACCGTTATTGTACCATATCGAATAATCTCAAGCTGTCGTTAAATCCCTGTATGTAAGGAAGCTTCTCTTAACATGAAGTTCCCTTCATCTTCTAAGTGAAGGACAACGAAAAAGAGCAAAAAACAGTCGTGAACTCGGGTTTCCGGTTGTCCTCTTGACTGATCTTTGCTCTTTGTTTGTCCTCACATCGGCGAAGCTTAGGCGTTTGCGCGTTTCAGCTGCTTTAAGGCTACCGCCGCTGCCTGCTGCTCGGCTTCTTTCTTGGATCGGCCACTGCCGCGTCCAAGACATTCGCTTCCCATAAATACCTCAGAGACAAACTCACGTTCATGCGCAGGTCCCCGCTCTTCAACGATACGATATTCCAGCGTACCCATACCGTGATGCTGTGTTAGTTCTTGAAGCTCGGTCTTATAATCGCTCATTTGAGGCCGGCCGTTCACCGTGACCGATCGGAATACATGATCACTCAAAAATGAACGAACTGCCTCTAATCCTTGATCGAGATAGAGCGCCCCCACAAAAGATTCGAACACGTCGGCAAGAAGAGCCGGGCGGGTTCGTCCGCCCGTCATTTCTTCTCCCTTGCCTAAGAGCACATAACGGCCAAAATCCAGTCTTTCAGCAAATTTGACCAACGAGGGCTCGCAAACGATTGCGGCCCGGAGTTTTGTCAGTTCCCCTTCTGGACGATCTGGGTAAAGGTTGTACAAGAACTCACTCACCGTGAGTTCCAGTACGGCGTCACCCAGAAATTCCAGACGCTCGTTATCCTGACTCTGGCTAAAACGATGTTCGTTGACATATGAGGCGTGGGTAAAGGCCTGCTTCAGCAGCATCCCGTTACGAAACTGGATTTGAAGTTTATGCTGTAACTGCTTCAGATCTCCACTCAACACACTGTCCCCTTACTCGGCGTATTTTTTCAGAATAATGGTGGCGTTGTGGCCCCCAAATCCAAACGAATTGGACATAACGATGTTCAATTCGGCTTTTCTTGGTTTATTTGGCACATAATCAAGATCGCATTCTGGATCCTGATCCTCAAGATTAATCGTAGGAACGATCGTCTGGTTTCCAAGGCTCATTGCACAAATAACGGCTTCCACACCGCCTGCAGCACCAAGCAAATGGCCTGTCATCGATTTGGTGGAGCTCACCGCAACTTTATAAGCATGATCGCCCAACGCCATCTTGACTGCCTTGGTCTCCGAACGGTCGCCAACCGGTGTGGATGTTCCATGAGCATTGATATAATCAATGTCTTCCGGAGTAATACCTGCATCTCGAATAGCCATCTTCATACAACGTGCTGCACCATCCGGATTAGGCTCGGTAATGTGGTAGGCATCAGCGCTTAATCCATAACCGATAACCTCAGCGTAAATTTTGGCACCGCGCTTCTGTGCATGCTCCAAAGATTCCAGTATCAGCACCCCAGCACCTTCACCCATTACGAACCCGTCACGCCCAGTATCAAACGGACGGCTTGCCTTCTCAGGCTCATCATTACGGGTTGACATCGCACGCATCGCGCAGAAACCGGCCATGCCTGTTGGACGGATGGTAGCTTCAGCACCACCGCACACCATTACGTCAGCATCTCCGCGCTGAATCAAACGGAAAGAATCACCGATAGAGTGGCTGCCGGTAGCACAGGCGGTCACCTGAGTTGTGTTCGGTCCTTTGGCACCCAAGTTAATCGACATTTGGCCAGAAGCCATATTAGCGATCATCATCGGAATGAAAAACGGACTTACACGCTTAGGGCCCTTTTCCAGCAATATGTTATGCTGGTCTTCCCATGTTCCCAATCCGCCAATGCCGGAGCCAATCGATACACCGACACGTTCTGCTTCAGCGTTAACACCAATCTTAATTCCGCTGTTTTCAAGCGCTTTACTGCCTGCTGCAACCGCAAACTGGACAAAACGGTCCATCTTGCGCGCTTCCTTGCGATCCATGTAATCTTCCGGATTAAAATCCTTTACTGATGCGGCAATCTGTGTCGTATAGCCACTGACATCAAAGGCTTCAACATGCGACACACCAGATTTACCACTCATCAGACTATTCCAAAATGTTTCGAGGTCTTGACCCAAGGAGGTCATGACACCCATTCCTGTTACAACCACTCTTTGATTCAAACAGACTCACCTCTATATGGACTGCCCCTACTTTTCCAAAGACTGCAGAAAGTTCAGGGCAGCAATAATCTATCAAATTGATTTAATACATGAAATTCATTTTCTTGAAATGTGGAGAAGTCCCGCCTTACAACAAGAACGGGACTCAACTTTAAGACTTAGGTATGAGATTGTATGTACTTAACAACTTCACCTACGGTCGTAATTTTCTCTGCATCTTCATCAGAGATCTCCATATCAAACTCATCTTCCAATTCCATCACCAATTCTACTACGTCGAGAGAATCAGCTCCAAGATCATCTTTGAAAGATGCTTCTAATGTTACGTCGGCTTCGTCAGCACCCAGGCGGTCGACGACGATGCGTTTCACGCGTTCCAATACATCGGACATCCGGCTCACCTCCTCTTTGGTAATTATACGAGATATGATTTCAAATTGCCATAGAAGGCAATTGAAAACGTTATTTATTGCGACGGATTTGCTGTCATGACGAAACCGTCCTTACATATACATCCCGCCGTCTACATGCAGGACCTGCCCCGTCATATATGACGCTCCGGAAGAGGCCAGGAAAGTAACGACATCTGCGATCTCTTCCGGCTTTCCAAGACGTGCAAGCGGGATATCTCCCATAAGCTTTTCACGCATGTCTTCCGGCAGCTCCCGCGTCATGTCTGTATCAATAAATCCAGGCGCAACCGCGTTTACTGTAATTCCACGAGAAGCAAGCTCACGTGCTGCCGATTTCGTCAGACCGATGACTCCTGCCTTCGCTGCAACATAGTTGGCTTGTCCCGGATTACCGAGCGCTCCTACAACAGATGAAATATTAATGATGCGCCCATAACGCTGCTTCATCATCGGACGGGTTACCGCTTTGAGACAGTTAAACACACCCTTTAGATTTGTTTCGATCACTTGATCGAATTCTTCTTCTTTCATCCGCATGATTAAATTATCTCTAGTAATCCCCGCATTATTCACCAGAATATCAATTCTGCCCCATGCATCGATTACTTGCTTAACGAGAGCATCAGCTTCAGCGCTGATTCCGACATTGGCTTTCAAGGCAATCGCCTCTACGCCTTTGGCCCGTATTTCAGCTATAACTTCATTGGCGGCAGCCTCATTACCAGAATAATTCACAGCGACATTAGCCCCCATGCCCGCTAATGCGAGTGCAATACTGCGCCCGATACCGCGGGAAGCGCCTGTAACCAGAGCCGTTTGCCCTTTTAAAGCTTCGATCATGAATGTACCTCCTTTCCTCGAGTTTACCCATCTAACTGCTGCTTCAACTCATTAGAGGTTGTTCAAAATTTTTTTGAACACGAACTTAAAGAGTTTCAAGCTCTTTAATGCTGCTTAGACTGTTAATATTGATAAGCTTCACACTTTTATCAATTTTCTTAATTAATCCGGTAAGAACATTGCCCGGCCCAATCTCTACAAAGGTATCGACGCCTTGACTGATCATCCATTCCACACTGTCCTGCCATAAAACCGGGGAATAGACCTGTTCCACCAGCAGTTTCCGGATTTCTTCAACGTCGCTGACCGGAAGAGCAGTCACGTTGGCTACAACAGGCACAGCCGGAGCAGACAACTTAACATCTTTCAGCTTCCCAGCGAGACGATCAGCTGCATCTTTCATCAGAGATGAGTGGAAAGGACCGCTGACTTCCAGCGGAATAGCCCGCTTGCCGCCTGCTTCTTTCACACGTTCTGCAGCAGCGCCCACACCTTCTGCGGAACCGGAAATGACGATCTGACCCGGACAGTTCATGTTAGCAAGCTCAACAGGTGTTCCATCCTCTGAAATACTGCAGCACAGATTGCTTAACGCTTCACGGTCGGCTCCCAGGACAGCAGCCATAGCACCTTGTCCGCCTGGTACAGCTTGCTCCATATACTCACCGCGCGCACGGACAATCACCACGGCCTCCTCTAAAGACAAAACTCCTGCAGCTACCAGTGCACTGTATTCACCAAGGCTGTGACCGGCCACATAATCGGGAGTGATACCCTTTTCGCGGAAGGCCTCCAAATATGCCACGCTCGCAGCAAGAAGTGCAGGCTGTGTGTTGTAGGTTTGCTTCAGTTCCTGTTCGGGACCTTCAAATATAATAGAGCTAAGCGAAAATCCAAGACTTTCATCGGCGGTTTCAATGACTCGCCGGGAAGAGGGAATCTCTTCAAACACATCTTTAGCCATACCTATCGACTGTGCACCCTGTCCGGGAAACACAAATGCTATTTTGCCCAAATGTACGGCTCCTCTCAGCTGATTTAATTTAAAATTACCATTTAAGTACGGATGCTCCCCAAGTCAGACCCCCGCCAAAACCAACCATAACGACGGTATCGCCTTCCTTTATACGGCCCTCTTCGCGCGCCTCTACCAGAGCCAACGGAACGGAAGCTGCCGAGGTGTTGGCATACTTGTCTACATTGATCATAACTTTTTCATCCGGGAGATTTAAACGCTCCTTTGCGGATTGAATAATCCGGACATTTGCCTGGTGAGGAATAAACAGGTCGATATTTTCTTTGGTTACACCCGCTTTGGACAATACCGTCTCTGTTGCAGAGCTCATGACCCGAACAGCGAATTTGAACACTTCACGTCCGTTCATATAGATAAAATGCTTATTTGCTTCCAGTGTATCCGCTGAAGCTGGCAAACGGGAGCCGCCTGCTTCGAGATACAAATGAGCGCCGCCAGCGCCCTCTGCTCCAAGGTCAAACGCTTGGAAGCCGCGTCCTTGCGGCACTTCACCAAGAATGACTGCACCTGCACCGTCACCGAACAAGACGCAAGTATTGCGGTCCGTGTAATCTGTAATTCGCGACAGACAATCTGCGCCAATCACGAGCGCATTGTTGTACATTCCTGTCTGCAAGAAATTCGTTGCCGTCGCCAGCCCATAGACGAATCCTGAGCAGGCTGCCGACAAGTCAAACGCTGCCGCTTTTTTCGCGCCAAGACGATCCTGAAGCAAGCAAGCCGTGGAAGGAAAGGACATGTCGGGCGTAACGGTAGCTACGATGATCAGATCCAGATCCTGTCCCGTCATTCCAGCTGACTCCAATGCCTTTACAGCGGCTTCGTAGGCCAGATCCGAAGTTGCCTGATCCGGTGACGCGATATGCCGCTCCTTAATGCCTGTGCGAGAGACGATCCACTCATCGCTCGTTTCCACCATTTTTTCCAAATCACTGTTCGTTAAAATTTTCTCAGGGACATATTTGCCAGTACCAATAATACCAACCGAACGTAAATTGTTGTTCATATTCTCACTCACTTCCCGCTAATTTCGTTTGAAATGCTTTCGACCAAACGATTTTGCATGGCTACTCGAGCTTGACGAACCGCATTTTTAATTGCGTTGCCGTCTGCTGAGCCGTGGCTCTTGACCACAAGACCGCTTAATCCAAGGAGAGGTGCCCCTCCGTGCTCTTTGTAATCCATGACTGACTTTAGATTTTTTAGCTGTGGCATCATCATGGCGGCTGCCAATTTTGTCTTCAATGACTGACTGAACTGTTCCTTAAGCAGTGAGAATAGCGCTCCAGCGGTTCCTTCGATCGATTTCAACAGGATGTTTCCCGCGAATCCGTCGCAAACCAGTACGTCGCAAACGCCGTTCATTACATCACGAGCCTCCACATTGCCAACAAAATGGATCGGGAGTTGTTCAAGCAGAGGGTATGCATGCTTCGTCAATTCGTTGCCTTTGCCTGGTTCCGTTCCGACATTCAGCAAGCCTACACGAGGCTTGGAAACTCCGTGAACCTTTTCACGGTACAAGCTTCCCATCAGTGCATACTGCTGCAAATGCTCCGGCTTGGAATCCATATTCGCACCCAAATCCAATGCTAGTACACCTTTACCGTCCAGTGTAGGAATCATCGGTGCCAGTGCAGGACGTTCAATACCCTGCATCCGTCCCACAACGAGCAATCCGGTTGTCATCAGTGCACCTGTATTCCCTGCCGAAATCATGGCTTCCGCTTCACCCTCACGGATCATTCTTCCGGCAACAACCATCGAGGCATCCTTCTTGCGGCGCACTGCCTTAACGGGCTCGTCTTCCGCCTCAATGATCTCGCTCGCATGGCGCAATATCAGGTTCGAGGGCCGCTCCTTGAGAAACGGCTCCATTCGTCCCTGATCGCCGACAAGAATGATCTCGGTGTCTTTCCATTCCTGTGCTGCAGCTACCGCTCCTTCCACCGTGCTCTGCGGAGCGTTGTCACCGCCCATGGCGTCTATAGCAACTCTCATGTTGTATCCTCCTTTGCTTGGCTCTGTTACTCTCCTGTCGACCGGTATACGATGAAATTACCCTGGAACACCATTTCATCACTGACATAAGTGAACACTTCAACTTTAGCCTTGTCCTTCTGGCCTGCGTTTGAACGCACATATGCTTTTGCAATACACTTCTCTCCAAGCCGAACCTGCCGTAAAAAACGGATATCCGCCGAGGAAGTGAGCGCAATTTCATCATTGATAACGGCGACCGCCAAAGAATTAGCCTGAGCAAAAACATAATGTCCTCTCGCAATCAGCGTCTTACTGAATACATGCTCATCCCGGATCTCGAATATCGATATGCCGCTCTTGTCCAACTGTAAATCCACCACATCACCGACCACCTCATCCAGTGACAGTGAACGGACCTGATCGTATGAGTGCTCCGCCATCTGTTTCATCCGCTCTCGAAGCTCAGGAATGCCGAGTTCCATCCGGTCGAGGCGAATCGTCTGTATGCTCACTTTAAGCTGGCGCGTCAGCTCACGGTCCGTGACAAAAGGGTTATCATCAATCAGCTGAATCAAACTCTGGTGCCGGTCTTTTTTGGTTAGACGTTCGATGATGATACAACTCCTTCTGCCGCAAGGGCGCCATTCTCATAATATATGTAAAAGTTAAACCTTAATATTAGAACCTGGTACTAATGTGTAGTATAAATCATGTTAGTATAAAAAGAAAGAGGCAACCAGACAAAAAAAATAGCACCTCACCAGAGATGAAGTACTACTTGTTAAAAACTATTGTTTGATGATCTCTCTTGCTTTGTACGTTCCGCACACTTTACATACGCGGTGAGCAAGTTTCAATTCTCCGCACTGTTCGCATTTCACCATACCTGGCACAGCCAGTTTAAAATGAGTACGACGCTTATCACGACGTGTTTTGGACGTTCTACGTTGAGGTACTGCCATGTTCCCACCTCCTTATCAGTTCAACCCGCTTTCACGGGATGTCATATCCATCATCATTTAAAAAAGTCCTTCAGCCCAGCCAGCCTCGGGTCGATCACTTCTGTGTCGCAATCGCAGGAGTCTTGGTTCAGATCTTTACCACAACTTGGGCAAAGTCCCTTACAATCCTCACTGCAAACCGGGGCCAGCGGCAAGTAGAGCACCAATGCTTCTTCCACATACTGAGCGAGATCCACACTCTCGCCTTTCACGTACGTGATGTCTTCATCTCCATCCTGAACATCGTCAGGATTCTCTACCGGCTGGAATACTTCATGAAAAGGGATGTCCAGTTGTTCAGTAACCGACTTAAGACAGCGAGAGCATTTTATCTCAAGCTGACCTTGTAACCGTCCACGAACGTCTACCGAGCCCGTGATGGATGGAGTCGCCTTTAGGTCCACTTCAAGCGGTGTTACGGCGATAATCTCCTTCCGGCCTTTAACAGCACGGCTTACATCCACGGTTTGATGGAACTGTAACGGTTGATCGCTGGTTGTCAATTTTCGAAATTGAATAAGCATATCCATCACTCCAAACAAACAAAGATTATTATACCGATTTATAGAGACTTTTGTCAACAGCATTTCCTGCAAGTTTCACGCTGAACTTGTTATTGCAGTATAGTACTGACATGGCCGTGTACCTTCAATTATTCTTGCAGAACAATCAAAGAATTATGATATATTTTTAGCACAAGGAGTTGGTATTGGTGAAAACTGTTGGAATTATCGTGGAGTACAACCCGCTGCACAACGGCCATGTGCTTCATTATACAAGATCCAAAGAAATAACGGGTGCCGAAGCCGTAGTTGCGGTCATGAGTGGCCCATTTCTGCAGCGCGGAGAACCTGCGCTCGTTAATAAGCGGGCCCGTACAGAAATGGCTTTACGAATGGGTGTTGATCTTGTCATCGAGCTGCCAACAACCTATGCTGTGCAGCCTGCAGAATGGTTCGCATACGGTGCTTGTGCTCTTCTGAATGCAACCGGGGTCGTGGACTGCCTTTCCTTCGGCTCTGAAAGCGGAACACTCCAGGATATCCTTCCGCTTGCTGAAAGGCTTACCGAGGAAAGCGGAGAGCTCCGTCAGGAAATTGCAAAGCGCATGTCGTCCGGGAGTAATTTTCCATCCGCATATGCCGCTGCAGCCGCAGCCGTAACCGGTGCCTCAGAAACATCCATACATACTTTAACACAGCTGCTATCTCAGCCCAACAACTCGCTGGGTCTGCATTACTTGATAGCACTTAAACGACTCGGTAGCCAGATCGTTCCTTATACAATTCCACGGGACAGTGCGCAGTATCACGATTTAGTACCTGCTGCCCCATCCATTGCCAGCGCAACTTCCGTCCGGAAGCTGATTCTGGAAAGAGGGCTTGATTCAGTAGCTTCGTACGTCCCGGATTATACCCTTGATATTCTTCACCGGGAATTCACTGAAGGACTTGGGCCCATGGACTGGGAAAGGTTCCGTCAGCCGATGTTCCATGCTCTTTTTACACAAGATGTCGCTAAGCTGGAGTTGTATCATGAAGTTACCGAAGGTTTGGAGCACCGGATTCATCGGCTTCTCCCCCAGCTTGCGGAGCCAACTGTGGAATCTTTACTGGACGCGTTAAAGACCAAGCGCTATACCCGAACTAAGCTGCAGCGTATGCTTCTGCACATTTTGCTTCATCACAACAAATCCGAGATGACGCGTAAGCAGCTCGAAGAAGGACCGGGCTATATCCGTATCCTCGGATTCAGCGCAACAGGACGAGCTCTGCTTAAGGAAATGAAAGAGACGGCCTCACTCCCGGTGATCGTGAGACCGTCCACCTTCAATCATCCCCATCTGGCGCGGGATCTCGAAGCGGCAGCCATATATGCTAACGCATGCCCGAAACCCTCCGTATCAGCGATGTTCAGCGATTATTTTCTGCCTCCGGTTACCCTTTAGGAGGCAGATTGTTCATGTAATCGACTGCATCCTGCAGCTTGTCAACCGGGACCAGTTTCATGGCGGTACCAATGCGGTCTGCTTTGGCCTTCGCTTCGTCGTAATTTTTGCGCGGAACGAAGAATAGCTCCGCCCCTTCCCGATGGGCGGCCACGATTTTATGTTTCACTCCACCGATCGGCCCTACCGTTCCCTCTTTATCGATGGTTCCGGTTCCGGCCACACGGTAGCCTTTACTCAAATCCCCAGGTGTGAGTTGATTGTAAATCTCCATCGTAAACATAAGACCAGCTGAAGGACCACCGATCTTGGTGTCGGTGAAGGTTATACGATCATCCGGATTGTCTGGTTCGATCTTCTGCATTGTGGCGATGATTACGCCTAAACCGGGCCGTTCGGATCCGGTTTTGTCGTCCTTAATCGCGACCAAATGCACCTGTTCAGTTACAGGTTTACCGCCACGCTCTAGTTTCACTTCAACAACGTCTCCGACCTTTTTTGCAGACATCAGCTCTGCTAGCTTGGCATTGTCTGAAGCCGGATTCCCATCCACGGACAGAAGCTTGTCGCCAGGATGAAAAAACTCCTTATTCGCCGAATCCCTCGGAACCGAAATGACAAACATGTAAGCCGGGATAATCCTGTAATCAATACCCGCCGCATGATAAGCTGCTTCCATCGCCAGAGACTGAGAGGAATTCATGTAATACACCTGGGTAGCCGCATACTCCTCTTTACTTTGGTTGCCAAGCTTCTCTTCTTTTTGTACCACTTCCGCATTTGAATTAAACGCAGCCATAATCAGCAGTGCCGTATTGGCATAACTCGCCGAGACCGTTGTCAGCATAAAAGTACCCTCTTCAGCTGGGTCACCTTTTTCAACAGAAATCATCGGTCTTATTTCCTCAGCGCTACCCGGCTGATACACCATGTAAGGTGTGGGCATGTACACAACCACGTACAGCAAAATTCCAACAAGCACAAGATATAAAAGTACTCTTAATCCACTTGGTTTAACGGTTTTTTTCATGGTTTTCCCTTCCCTCTGGTATGTCTCTCGCCACTCCTGACACCGCATATGGTCTGACGGTTGTCTCCTCTGCATAAAATGGTACTAGCCATGTTTACGCGGAGAGGAGAATCCTTATGAATAAAGCTAATGCCGTCAACCGGTCTTCCAGCCTGTGGACCACCGTTCTTCTTGGAGCCGCAGCTTTTCTGCTGGTACTGGCTGTCGTCAGCGCTCCTGAATCTGCGTTTCAAGCCTCTCTTCAAGCTTTAAAACTGTGGTGGAACATTGTATTCCCCGCCCTGCTCCCTTTTCTTGTCCTTGTAGAGATTATTATTGCCTATGGCTGGGCTCACGGTGTCGGTATTCTTCTGGATCCCTTCATGCGAAAAATATTCAAAGTGTCTGGTAGCGGGGGCGCGGTGCTGATTACCGGAATGATTGCAGGCTTTCCAGCAGGGTCCCAGGTTACTGCCAGTATGGTGAAACAAGGAGATCTCGGTGCCCAAGAAGCCGAAAGACTCGCCGCTCTATCGCATTTCTGCAACCCGATGACCATCATGGTCGTGATCGGCACCGGACTTCTTCATCAGCCTGCGGCCGGATATTTCCTGCTGATTGTTCACTGGTCTGCCGGTTTGCTGGCAGCGTGGACATACTCACTCAAGCGAAGAGGTCTGGACCGAGCGGAACTTGAACACCCAGCAGGATCAAATAAATTCATAAAACAGACAAAAAACGCCTCATTACTGCTTCGTGCGGCAAATGCAGCTTCCGAGGCACGTACGCGTGATGGACGCAGCTTCGGCAAGCTGCTTGGTGATTCCGTTACACGTTCGGTCCAGACGCTAATGATGACCGGCGGCTTTATAATGATTTTTGCGGTCATCGTTAAAGTGTTGTCCACTTATTTGTTTCCGTATGCTCCTTCCTACACAGCAGGCCTGTTGGAAATTCATATTGGAGCCCAGATCATTAGTGAAGGCACTTTTTCATCCTCTTCATTCCAATTGGCAATTCTGTCAGCCATGCTCGCATGGAGCGGTATCAGCGCACACCTTCAGAGCCTTTCGGCGCTTGCAATAGGCAGCACGAAATGGATGGTGTTCGCTGGAAAAAGACTTCTGCATGCAGCTTACGCCTTCTGCCTCGCTATCATCTTTTGGAAACCCGTCGGTTCCATTACTTCCGCAGTGCTTCCGGCATTCGGTGTTGTACCGCAAAAACCTCTGCAAGATGAGCACATATTTAACCTATGGGGCGGTTTTCATGTAGTTCTGAAGTGGCAAATTTTAACCGCTCTTATCTTAATGTGCTTATTTTGGATCGGCTCCCGTTTTATTTCCCGACATTCCCGTTAAACTTCTGACGGAGCGCTTTATCAACCTCCGGGCTCACCAAATCGGTCGTGTCTCCGTTGAAATGGGCAATTTCTTTAACAAGACTGGAACTGAGATAAGAATACTTCGGATTGGTCATCATGAATATCGTTTCTGCATCAGGATTCAGCTTGTGGTTCGTGGATGCCATCGTCAGCTCGTATTCAAAATCAGTAACCGACCGGATTCCGCGTACAATAACTTGGGCATTTTTTTTACGGACATAGTTAGCAAGCAAATCCCGGAAGCCGTCCACCTCCACATTCGGCAAATGCGATGTGACTTGGCTGAGCAATTCCTTTCGTTCCTCTAAGGTAAAGAGGGGGTTTTTGCTTAAGTTGTTAAGCACGGCCACGATCAAAAGATCGAACTGTTTAGAAGCCCTTGTAATAATATCCATATGCCCCATCGTTACAGGATCAAAGCTGCCTGGATAAACGGCAACGCGATATGTACTTTTTTGCTGTCTTTTCATTGATGTTATTCCTCCTCGCCGGATTTCTCCGACTCGCTTTCAAGTTGTTCATACTCATATATCGATACGGTGGTCTCACCATATTTGGCTGTTCGCAAATGGCAGAAGCCGCTAATTTCCTCGGGATACGAATAGCTTGACTCGTATTCCAGCACCAATAAGGCTCCTGCACTTAGCAGCCCCCGGGTTGCCATCTCAGTCATCAAGACATCACCGTTTTTCATTCGATAAGGAGGGTCCAGGAACACGAGGTCGAAGATATACTTCCTCTTTTCCAATGCTTTTATTGCCCTTCCCGCTTCATTACGATACATTTCAGCACAGGGTTCAAAGCCCGTTGATTTCAGGTTAGCCTTGATCGTATCAATGCTCTTCGGTTCCATATCGATAAATACAGCCCGCTCCATTCCCCGGCTCAGCGCCTCAATTCCAAGTCCGCCTGTACCGGCAAACAAATCCAGAACGGTCCCTCCATCAAAATACGGACCAATCATGCTGAAGATCGCTTCTTTCACTTTATCCGTCGTCGGACGGGTACCCATGCCCGGCACGCTTTTCAGTGGCCTGCCTTTGGCTCTTCCCGCTACTACTCTCACTGCAAATCTCACCCGTTCCATGTCCAAATGTTGAATGCCGACAAACAGAAACGACTTCGTCGTACCTCTCAAATGACGACGGCGTTTCTGCGAGAAATATAAGCCAAGTATAAGTGAATTCTTAAACTTGCTTATATTTTGAAAAAGGCATTTTATGAGATTATCGTAACACAATCACCCCGCATATGAAAAATGAATCATACCCGCCTTCAAATATTTTTAATAAACAGGTATATTTCCATCTGTGAGGGGCATCCTTGAACTATCGACATCAACGTATGTCGTAGACAACCGCGGAGAAGACTTACGTTTCCCCATAAGCTCTTCGTCCGGTTTCTCCTCTCCCATGATGGAACCTCCTCGGAGGTTCCTGAACAAAAGCCCTGTAGAGTCAAGATTTTTACAGGGCTTTTGTTCTTTTTTATCTTAGGGGTAAGAACTGTATAGAAGGCTTTATGTATTAGGATACATGGCTCAGTAAACATTATGATGGTTGGATGATTCGCTGGGTTAAAGACGATTATTATTTCAAAATGAATAGCGATCAATTGAATTTAGATGAAATGATTGCTATAGCTACTCAAGTAACGTGATGTGATAAGTAATGTTGTATGTAATACAACATTGGAGAATCAGAATGTCTGAACCTACTGATATTGTTGTAGATTCTACAACAATCCCTTCTGGAAAGAGGTGAATAAATGATCTCCTCTCTTACTTATTGTATTGAATACAACAATTCGTCCTTCGCCACTTTATAACGGAATAAAATTGCACTTTATACAACACTGACTTAAATCCTGTTGGATGATATGAGCAGTCACTTTCCACGTATGGGGGTTCATTCAAGTTCATATAGGTTTTCCATATGTGTATCAGTGATTTAAGCAATAAAACCCAGCCTATATGGCAGGGTTTTATATCGACGGTCTCTACTCGTCACAGTTTGGCCCGCGTTCGTCTATCGTGGGCCAGTATCAAGGATTAGATAAATGCGCCTGTAATAATCACCATGAACAATTCCAAAATGGCACCTACAGAAGAGCCCATTCCGTATCCACCGTAACCTCCAGCTGCTCCGCTCTCATTAATCCCTCCTCTTTTGATCATAAGATTGATGAATTCGCCTATCAGCTTTAGCGCCGACGTAGCTTAAAGAAGAAAGTAGTTTTTCTTGCGAGATGAGGTTGCTGTTTACTCCGAAGTTTATACTTTCTTATCTCATAAAAAAAAGCGTGCCGATATATTCATCGGACGCGCTGATCCATATAACATTCTATATATCTGCATAATTACTTTACCGCTTCATTCACAGAATTCTTGTCAGGTAACTCAGAACGTCTGCGCCGATCGATGAGCCCTTCTTCTCCATGTTCCCGATATTTCCGCATCCACACCTTCAGCCGACCGATATCAGATATCTCCAAGGCTTCTGCAACTTCTTTTTTTGTCATTCCATCCAGCCGCATGGCGACTGCCTTCTTTTTAGTCTCCAGACTGTAATAATGAAAAATCTGTCCCTTTTTCGCCATTGATATCACCTCTACCGATATATATCGGCTTAATCAGGCGTTTTTTCAATATATGTTGACTTTATCTTACTAGCCTTTATGCGTTTACAATTAGGGCAGCAAATATCCTCTGCGTACCGCATCGTCAATCAACTCTTTCGCCCACTCACAAATGCCAGGCACAGAGGAGGATATAGATTCAATTCGCGACAATACTTGTGCGGAGGTCACGCCATGTTCGCGCCATGACTTCCCTTCAATCGCATAATTGTGCAGCAAAGGCTGAAGCCGATCCATCGCACAGGCGAATTGTGCATCCCGAGAGGAGCCTTCCTCAAATTCGAGCCACAACGCCATCATGTCCTTACACTGATCTTCAGGCAAAATACTGAATATCCGCTCCGCTGCGGCTCGTTCACGCTCAAACTTCCCCACACTTCCCTGAACGTCATACGCAAAAGTATCACCCGCATCAATTTCGACCAGATCATGTATCAGCAGCATTCGAAGAACACGCAGAAGATCCGGTTTGATTCCTCCTACAGCATACTCCTCAAGCACTGCTGCCATAAGCGCAATATGCCAAGAATGCTCCGCATCGTTCTCCCGTCTTGTACCATCGGTAATATACGATTGTCTAACGATATTTTTCAGCTTATCCACTTCACGAATAAAATCCAGTTGTCTTAAAAAACGTTCATTCATGCTTGATTCCCCCTAAAATATCTTGCTTCCACATAACCTAAGCATACTTAAAAACAAAAGGCAGTCCAGAAAAATCATTTTCTGTTCTGCCTAATGCTTCTTTACGGTCCTTCTGGAGATTCATCATGCTGCTGAGAACGATAATAAGTGTGATATACTTATCTAGTATTAAAACAACAATTCGTAGGAGCCTAAACAGATGCACAAGACCCCGATTCGTAATGTTGGTATCTTCGCTCATGTCGATGCTGGAAAGACGACAACCACCGAGCATTTGCTGTTTTGCAGCGGAGCTATACGCAAGCTGGGCAGCGTTAATGATGGTACCGCCCAAACCGACCAGTTGGAGGTGGAACGCGAACGGGGCATATCGGTAAAATCCGCCTCAGCCTCGCTGGAATGGAACGGTACAAGGCTCAACCTGATCGATACACCGGGACACGTCGACTTTCTGTCCGAGGTGGAGCGGCCGCTCAGGGTCATGGATGGTGCTGTACTTATCATCTCCGCAGCCGAAGGTATTCAATCCCAGACCGAAACCGTCTGGCAGACCTTGCGTTCGCTCAGGATTCCAACCTTGCTCTACATAAATAAAATGGATCGGACAGGTGTCGACACCAAGAGTCTGATGGATGAAATCCGGCGTGTACTCTCCCCTGACATCTTTCCTGTAAACTTACCACTTGGTGAAGGAGAAACTTTTCATAGCGTGTCCTCTATCTGGAGCGATAGTGACAGCAGCAACCCTGCTGTCGAGACCAGCCTGCATTATGCAACGGAGCTGGCTGCCGGACTCGACGAAGACCTGCTGGAGCGTTACGTTGAAAACGGCACTCTTCCGAAAGAAGACATTCGAAATAAACTTAAAGAATATACCCTTATTGGTCAATCCTTTCCCGTCTGTTTCGGAGCTTCTCAACGAGGCATCGGTATCCGTGAACTGCTGAATCATATGACCGAATACCTGCCGGAAGCCGGCGGCAATGAAGGTGCTGAGCTGTCAGGCGTCGTATTTAAAATCGAGCGTGACTCAAATATGGGCCGGAGAGCATATGTACGCCTCTATAACGGTATTTTGAAAAACCGCGACTCCCTCTTTAACTCCACCAGAAACATCACCGAGAAAATCACCCAGATCCGCAAAATGGATAGCGGCGGTAAACTGGTAGACACCGGCCAGGCGGCAGCAGGCGACATTGCGGCTGTATATGGTCTGGTACAGACCCGGATTGGAGACATCCTCGGAAACATTGAAGGCGTTCCTGCCTCCCCTGAGATGGCGGTTCCGCTACTAACGGCGCAGGTCCGAAGCAAGGAAGCTTCACGATATCAGGAATTAGCAGAAGCACTCCAGGAGCTTACAGATGAAGATCCGTTGCTGGATTTTCAATGGATGCCGGTTGAACGGGAGCTTCATTTGAAAGTGATGGGAACCATTCAGCTGGAGATATTGGAAAACATACTTTTAAACCGATACCACCTTGAGGTCGTCTTTGATCCGCCTTCGGTCATTTACAAAGAAACGCTGGCTTCGACAGCCCAAGGCTTTGTCGCTTACACGATGCCTAAACCTTGCTGGGCGGTGCTGCGTTTCGACATGAAACCCCTTCCCCGCGGCAGCGGTCTAGAGTACAGTTCCATTGTCCGGAATGAGAATCTTCTCCAGAGTTATCAGAACGAGGTCGCAAGACGAGTACCGGAAGCCCTTCGCCAAGGACTATTCGGCTGGGAAGTAACCGATCTTAAGATCACACTCGTAGAAGGCGAGCATCATGTGTGGCATACACATCCACTCGATTTTGTCATTGCCACACCGATGGCAGTAATGAACGGGCTTGCAACTTCAGGAACCGTACTGCTTGAACCTATGCTCCGCTTCCGGCTGACTGTGCCTGAGGAGAATGGCGGACGTATGCTCAGCGACCTCGTCCAAATGAGAGCCATATTCGACAGCCCAGTCATCTCCGGAGACCGCTGTATCGTAGAGGGGGTTGTACCCGTAGCCGAATCACTCGATTTCCCTATTCAAGTTCGCTCTTTAACCGGCGGACGGGGCGTGTGGACTACTTCATTTGCCGGCTATGAAAAATGTCCGCCCGGAAGTAACGTCTCACGCGAACGCCGGGGTGTTAATCCGCTGGACCAGTCCCATTTTATTCTCAGCATGCGGAATGCTTTATCCAATGTGTAACGAATTAATAAATGGAGGATAAAAATGGGTAACTTTATTGGGTTTCTTTTATTATGGAGGATTTTGGGTAACCCGGTCTTAGCCATACTGGTCATACTTCTTATCGTTTATTTATTGGACCGCCGATTTATCGGATTGTTTCCAAGCTTCACCCGCCCTTTCAAACGGATGCGCAACATCTCCAAACTTCGTACCATAATTTCGAACAGTCCAAGTGATGTATCTTCACGGCACGAGCTTGCCAGACTGCTCATTGAACGCCGCAAATACAAGGAAGCTTTGGAGCTACTTGAATCCATTCATGCCAGCTCTGAAGATTCCGCGGAATATTGGGATGATCTGGGGACCTGTCACCTGAACACCGGGAACATTCCGCAAGGTGAGCAATATATTTTACAAGCACTCGAGATGAATCCCAGAGTAAAATACGGACGGCCTTATTTAAGGTTGGCGGGGGCTAATAAAACTAGTGATCGTGAAAAAGCAATCTCCTACGTTCAACAATTTCAAGCCGCACATTCCTCCTCCAGCGAAGCTTATTACTTACTCGGATCCATGTACAAGGATCTTGGAAGAAACGAAGAAGCGAAACAGGCCTTCAAGGAATCCGTGGAAGTGTACAAGTCATTGCCAAAGTATAAGAAGCGCCAGGAACGAAAGTGGGCTGTTCGAAGCCTTCTAAAAAGCACCCTATAAATCTGCATGGATAGACTTTTACCAATTCAAAAAAATCGGCTCCTTCAATCAAGGAGCCGGTTTTTTTATACAAATATGCGGTGAGGCGCCGTGTACTTACCTCTACTTTAAAGGCTTGTACCCAAGCTGGTTCAGCTGCTCTGCAATAACACGATGTCCTTTCGTGCTTGGATGGACGCCATCAATAGAGAGCATCTCTTGCTCCCGGCCTAAAAACCGGGAATATACATCGGCTACACGAAAATAACCCCCATCTCCCAATCCTATCAAGTACCTGTTAAAGCGTGTAACATATTCTGCTGCATCTCCCCAGGAAGGATACGGATTGTACAAGCCCACTGCCCTAATCATGTATGGCTGTCTGCTGCCTGTCTTTAATTTACGAATGGCGCCGAGACTGCCGGACATATTTTGCTGACAACGAATTAGAGCTATATCCAGCTTCGATTTGTCTAGATGACCTCCTGACGACTTTACAGCACGGATCAGATCATTCCCTCCAATAGAAATGGTAATGATATTCGCTTCTTTTAAACGACTCCGGAACCTTGGATCTCTCATCACCCGTTCATATAGCTCCTCTGAGGTTAACCCGTTGATCCCCAAATTGTCATAAGCTACAAACTGCTGAAGATGTATCTCGGACATCCGCCTGTATAACGGCACAAAACCGCTGCCAGGCATAGCCCCAATCCCGAAGGTCAGGGAGTCGCCAACAGCGGTGTAATGGTACACCACCCCATTCACCTCCCCCCCGCTCATGTTAGATATCATATGATTGATCCGCGGTATCCGAAACGGAAAGTAGCCTCGTTTGAACGGAAAACCTTGGTAAGGGGGGGGGAAGATGATAGGAGTTACATATTTAAGCTTTGATGATGATCATCAGACTGTGATTTAGCCCCGCTAAATGGCCACCAATTGCCTTTACCGAACATTTTCACCATCACGGGCACAAAGAACGGCAGGAACACCAATGCGTAGAGCACAAGACCGGTTAGTACAACTGTTGCTATCTGCATCATAGACAGGACGCCTGATGGATACATGGCTGCAAAGGTACCGCCCAGGATCAAGACCGCTGATAAGATGACCGTACCCATATTTCTCATAGCATGGAGTATTGCATCCTGCACATTCATCGTTTTGTTCTCGTTAAAACGGTCCATCAAGAAGATACTGTAATCCACACCAAGTGCCGTAAGCATAACGAATCCAAAGAACGGAGTCGCCCAACTTATGCCCGAGTATCCCAACAGATCAACAAAAACAAATTCGGTCATTCCAAGTGACACATAGTACGTAATGATCAGTGAGAATAAAAGATAGATCGGCATAATGATGGACCGCAGCAGAACGATCAGAATCAGCAGTATTCCTGTCATCATCAGGATGACTGTCCGGTTATAATCCTCATCCGAAATCATTTTCAAATCCGCAAATGTGCTAGTTACACCGCTGATTGCCCGTTCGGCATTTTCCAGCTTTGTACCTTTTACTGCACGAGTCACTGCATTTTCTATTTCTTTCACACTGTCCAATGTATCGGCAGCATATGGATTTCCTTCAAAAACAACATCGATAGTCATGATTTTCCGGTCCGGTGACAAGTAATTGTCAAAAGCCCGCTGCATATCCTTATGGCCAAGCGCCTCCTGTGGAATAAAGAACCCACTTAATTCTTTATCCGGCGCTGCTTGAATTTGTGCAAGATAATCTTGCGCAGTACCCAGTCCTCCGCTGATCTTCGCAAGTCCATCGACGCTTTGATTCAGGCCATCTGTCAGCTGAGAAATCTGGCCTGACAATTGGCCAAAAGCTTCCTGAATTTGCTCCTGTCCTCCCTGCAGTTGCTCCATACCGGATTGAATCGAAGGAAGTTTGCCTACGACTTGGCCTTGACCGCTTGCCGCTTGTTGAAGCCCTTTTTGTAATGCGTTCATGCCGGAAATCAACTGGTCAAAGCCATTGGCGAGTGCCTGTTGACCGGATGCCGCAGCTGCAAAGCCTTTATTGGCTTTATTCAAGCCGTCTGCTGCTTGTTTAATCTGCTGCTGCATTTGGGTCAGCCCTGCAGCAAGCTGAGAGGTACCTTTACCTGCCTCACCGACAGTACCGCGTATCGTTAAGTAATCCGCATCCTGAAGAAGTTCCGGTCGAGATGCCTCCAAACGTTTAAAGGAAGCCTCTAGTCCGTTCAGGGCTCCGGCAACGCCGCTAAGTTTCCCCTGAATTTCAGTCATCGCGGTGCTCAAAGCACCTACCCCTTGAGCTGCCTGCCGGTAACCTTTAAGCAGCTCGTTATTGGCGGTCGCAAGCTGCTGGGCACTTTGTTTTGCCGTTTGAAGACCTTTCTTAAGCTCACCACCCCCAACAGAGCCACTCTGTACGCCGTCCTGAATTTGCTTGAGTGCATTACCTAGCTCCCCGATCCCTTGATTCAGTTCAGCAGTACCTTGAGTCAGTTTGCCGCTGCTTTCTGCCGCTTCTCTAAGTTTAGGCTCATTTTGACTTAATTGTCGGCTGGCCTCGGACAGTCCCTTTTGAATTTCTGATAAACCGTCCGTCGTCTGATCCAGCCCTTCATTCAAAGTTCCGACCTGTTCGGAGATCTGGAAATCCTGGATTTCATCTCCAGTCGGACGAGACAAGCTTCGGACAGAGTCTACGTCATTTACCTTCAGCAGCTCACGTGATATTTTTTCCGTCAAAGCCATATATTCGCCTGTATCCATCCTGTCATCATTTTTGATGACGACCGTTGCCGGCATGGATTGACCTGCACCGAAGCCCGCTTCTATGAGGTTAAAGCCTTTAACGGATTCATAATCTTCACTGATTTCTTCCATACTGTTAAACGACAGCTGCCCGTTATACGTAAACAGAAATGGTGCGCAAATGACGGCAACAATCAGAAGCGCTGCCAATGGACGCTTGAGCGAGAAGGAACCCGTAAGGCCCCAAATCCGGCTCTCTTTATGCTCCAACGAGCCTTTTGAAGGCCAGAACAGCTTATTGCCAAGCACCGCCATGAAAAAAGGCACCACCGTATACAGCGCTGCGAGCATAACCGCGATGCCGATCGCTACAGCTACCGCAGACCGGTAAAGGATAAACTGCGATAGTCCGATGGACAGGAACCCAATAAAAACGGCAAGGCCCGAGAAAAATACCGTTTTACCGGCTGTTCGATAGGTTTCCACGATCGCTGAAACAGTATCTTCCTGACGCATCAGCTCTTCCTTGTATCGACTGATCAGCAGGATACAATAGTCTGTACCGATCCCGAACATGACCGCAACCATAAAGATTTGCGTAAAGGTGGACAGCGGAAAATCGACCGTGTCCACCAGAAAAGCCACGACGGACTGCGACACCAAATAACTGATACCTACCGTCAGCAAAGGGACCAACGGAGCAACAAACGATCGAAACACGGCAAATAAAATTACAAGGATAAATATAATGGTTATGTATTCCGTCTTTTTGAGTCCATCTTCCGAGCCCTGAATCGTATCCTCATTAATCAGTTCATTACCAGTAAGAAAATATTCCACACCGATATCGCCAAGTGTTTCATGCACCTTCGTTCTCAGTTCTTTAACCGGCATCTTATCCATATCTGCTGAGACAGCGATCATAATGGTCTTGCCGTCTTTGGATATCATCTTGTCTTCAAGAGCAGGTTCGTCAAATGGATTCATAATCGTATCAATACCTAATACATACTGCTGTGCTTTTAAGTCGGAAACAGCTTTCTTAACCTTACTTTTTCCAGCTTCCCCCAAACCGTTTGAGTCATAAAAAACCATGGCGGATTGAACCAGATTCCCTCCGCCCTTGCCTGTATTCATCTCTTTCAATATCTGGGCTGCTCGGGTTGAAGAATATCCATCCGGAACAGACAGCTGTCCTTTTTCCCGGACCAGATCACCGATCGATGGAGCAGTAAACAGCATTACAACAGCAGCAGCCAACCATAATACGACGACAACCCATCTGGCTTTAAGTATCGTTTTCATTCTCTAGCCCCCCTCCATGCTCCTGCATCAGTCTGGCCAGCTTTTCATACAATGTAATAAAGTGCTCCACTTCCCCCTCGTCAAAATGGGTCAAATACGACGACACAAGTGACTGCAGCTGAAGCTCGGCCTGTTGATGCATACTGCGACCATTTTCTGTCAATGTCAGATAGACCACTCTGCGGTCTTCCTCATCACGTGCTCTCTCAATCCAGTTCCGCTCCACCAATCTGTTGACAATCGCCGTAATGGAGCTTTTGCCGACAAACAATAAATCCGCCAAAAAAGTAGATGTACATCGTTCATTATTGTGGATCAGACACATCACTTGATACTGCTCGCGCGTCAGCTCAACGCCGATCCCTTCACGGGTATCCGCTAGTATTCGTCTGCTAACCATCATATCTGCCTCTATATAACGTTTGATCCAGCTCTCCGCATGTTTCAGATCGATGTTGCTCACCCCTGTCCTATTTAGTTCACTAATCAAACTATTTTATGATGAAACTATATCCACTTATGAAACAATTGTCAAATTTTATGAAAAGGTTTGTTTGTTCGTTGTTGAAGGAAGTATATATGAACTACCACTTGGAGCTAACAGTAAATTTTTCATGTTAAAATGAAAAAAACGCAGTACGTAAATATGCAATCAAATGCATAATGTACGTACTACGTTTCAACCAATAAACTAAGAACGAGCGCGGCGCCACTAGCTGTTAGTCCATATGATTATTTAATACAGAATATCTCAGTTACTTAATGGGATAGCATAACAATAGCCCACACTTTGTGAAAAATGAGGGCCACTGTTCGCTTACCTACCAAGAGATTAAGCACTTGCTCTTCATAACAATATCGATTAATTGCGGATCAGATAATCGAAAGCACCTAAAGCTGCAGTGGCGCCAGATCCCATAGAAATGATGATCTGCTTGTATGCACTATTCGTACAATCGCCGGCAGCAAATACTCCAGGTACGTTGGTATCACCGTGGCTGTTTACAACGATTTCACCCATGCGAGTTCGTTCAACCGTGTCAGCTAACCATTCTGTATTTGGTAGAAGACCGATCTGTACAAACACACCCTGCAATTTGATATGATGAGTTTCTTCTGTCTCACGATCGATGTAGGAAATACCATCAACCTTGTCCGTTCCGGTAATTTCTTTTGTTTGCACGTTCTTAAGAACAGTAACATTAGGCAGGCTGTAAAGGCGATCTTGCAGCACAGCATCAGCCTTGAGCTCTGGCGCAAACTCTAGAACCGTTACATGTCTCACAATACCTGCCAGATCAATCGCAGCCTCAACACCTGAATTACCGCCGCCAACAACCGCGACATCTTTGCCTGTGAACAAAGGACCATCACAGTGCGGGCAGTAAGCTACCCCTTTGTTCTTGAACTCTGCTTCACCAGGTACACCGATATTCCGCCAACGCGCGCCTGTCGATACGATTACTGTCTTACTCTTTAGAACAGCACCGTTTTCGAGTTCAATTTCGATGAAATCTCTCTTTTCCAGACGCTTAGCACGCTGTGATTTCATAACATCGATGTTGTACTCTTTCACTTGCTCTTCAATACTGGCTACGAGCTTAGGACCTTCTGTATATTTCACACTGATAAAGTTCTCAATGCTCAACGTGTCATTGACCTGACCGCCAAATCGTTCAGCAACAATACCTGTGCGAATCCCTTTACGCGCTGCGTAAATCGCCGCACTTGCACCCGCTGGGCCACCGCCAACAACAAGTACATCATACGGATCCTTATTGTCAAACTCAGATGCGTCCGGACCAGTACCCAGCTTAGAAAGAATGTCTTCAACCGTCATACGACCGCTGTCGAAAAATTCACCATTGAGGTAAACGCTTGGCACAGCCATTACTTCCTTGCTCTCTACCTCTTCTTTGAATACCGCACCGTCAATCATCGTATGAGTAATACCAGGATTGAAGATACTCATCAAGTTCAGAGCCTGTACAACATCAGGACAATTATGGCAGCTCAGGCTGATATAAGATTCAAACTTATATTCGCCTTGAATGCTCTTGATCTGATCGATTACACTTTGCTCAACCTTTGGAGGTCTTCCGCTAACCTGTAATAGAGCCAATACTAATGAAGTAAACTCATGACCGAGCGGAGTTCCAGCAAAGGTTACTCCAGTATCTTCACCTACACGATTTACACTAAAGCTTGGAGTTCTAGATAACTGTGTCTTTTCTACCGTTATCTTCGTAGACATGCTGGCAAGTTCATCTACCAGAGCCATCATCTCTTGCGATGCATCATCCTCGCCTACACTAACTTTTAGCACCACATCGCCTTCCAGGAGCTGGAGATATTGTGCTAGTTGAGTTTTTATTTCTTGATCTAGTGTCATCTTGCCACCTTAAATCTTGCCTACGAGATCGAGGCTTGGCTTCAGTGTTTCTCCACCTTCTTGCCATTTCGCTGGGCACACTTCACCTGGATTGTTGCGAACATATTGTGCCGCTTTAATCTTGTTAATAAGAGCACTTGCATCACGGCCAATGCCACCTGCAGTAATCTCAACGGTTTGGATAACGCCGTCCGGATCAATGATGAATGTACCGCGATCTGCAAGACCTTCAGCTTCGATCAATACATCAAAGTTGCGGGAAATCACATGGGAAGGATCACCAATCATAATGTACTCAACCTTGCCAATTGCAGGAGAGCTTGCATGCCATGCTTTATGTGTGAAATGAGTATCTGTAGATACAGAATATACTTCAACACCAAGTTTCTTTAAAGTTTCGTATTCGTTCTGCAAATCTTCGAGCTCAGTAGGGCAAACGAATGTAAAGTCAGCTGGATAGAAGCAAACTACGCTCCATTTACCTTTGAAATTTTCTTCTGTAACATCGATAAAATTACCTTTTTGAAATGCAGATGCTTTGAATGGTAGTACTTCTGTTCCGATAAGTGACATATTTATAATCTCCTTTAGATGTATTTTTGTGAATAGAGATATTCAGAAGCTGTAGATAACATATTCTGAACTCACTTTATAATAATTATTATTAGATAGTTAGTCGAACTTGTCAAGTTGTTTTAGAATAATTATAATTAACAAAACAGTGAACTCTTTAAATTAGTTTATTCATCATTTTACCAAATTCATATCAACATACTACTCTTCTTCCTCTTCCACTTCATATACACAGCGGTAACGTTCAACCCCAGGGTAAAGCTCTCCAAGACTGTAAATCTCAAATCCGATGCTGCGGTAAAAGCCTACGGCTTCCTCATCCGTTTCTGCAATAACACGCGCAGGCTTTTGCTGCAACAGCAATTCCAAAATCATACCACGGCCGTAATCTTTGCCTCTGTTTTCCGGTGTTACCGCAATGTGCTTGATCGTCATTTCATCTTCTACTTTGTCGACACCAATGATGCCTACAAGCACTCCTTCTTCTTCATATCCGTACAATTCCAGTCCATTAGGTTTACGGTAAGCTTCTACCGCTTGATCCAATCTCTCCGGATCCGGGAAGACGGAGTAAGCAAGCAATTCCTTAACCTCCAGATCCTCCAGACGGGAAGAAATTTGTTTTATCATCGTCATAACTCCATTCCAAATAGTATCTCAATCTCATATTACTGCAATTTCTGTGAGGTAGTACCGAGCTTCCTGAGTAGAGCTGACGCCTGCAGCTTCTCTTCATCCGTCAGACCGCTTACCGCGTGCGCAATCTTCTCTTTATGTACGGAGAATATACGTTCAAACAGCTCCCTGCCCTCATCGGTCAATTCAGCGTAAATTACACGGCGATCCTCTGCCGATGCTCTTCTGATGAGCAAATTCTTTTTTTGGAGCTTGTCCACTACATACGTAATATTTCCACTAGAAATAAGTACCTTCTCGCCAATTTTTTGCAGTGGCTGCGGTCCTTTGTGATACAACACGTCCAGTACTCCAAATTCAGTTGAGTTGAGCCCATGACTTTGAATGCTCCGGTTAGAGTGAGCCATCACGGAGTTGTATGCCCGTGAAAGCACTACTAATAAGTATAATGACAAATCTTCATGTTCCTGATTATCCGACATGCTTTTTTAACCTCCGAAATCATTATCCCGAGTTGTTTTTTGTTGTTATTGCCATGACATCCACAGACCCGTCACTACGCCCGATAAAAGCTATGTCTGCCATGCCGATGAACAAGCCATGTTCCACAACACCCGGAATTCCCCTCAATTCCTGCTCCAGCTGTTCAGGAGAGTTTATTATACCAAATTCACAATCCGCAATGTAATTGCCGTTATCCGTTACATACAAGTTCCCCGCTTCTTCCAGCCGAAGCCGCACGCTGCACCCCAATCTCTCCAATGCAGCGTAAGTCCACTCCCTCGCAAAAGGTACAATCTCAACGGGCAGCGGAAAGTTCCCCAATGAAGAAACTGACTTACTCTCATCGGCCACAATAAGAAGACGATCACTGTGGAAGGCGGTAATTTTCTCTCGAAGTAGAGCACCTCCACCACCCTTGATCAAGCGAAGCTCTGGATCGAGCTCATCCGCGCCATCAATCGTGAGGTCAAGTCTGCCGATTTGGTGAAGGGGGGTTAGTGTAATTCCGTGCTCAATTGCCAGCTTTTCCGAAGCCTTAGACGTAGCAACCGCTTCAATGGACAGCCCTTCCTTCACACGTTCTCCGATTCGGACGATGGCCCAATAGGCAGTAGATCCGGTACCGAGACCAACCTTCATGCCATCCTGAATATATTCAACTGCTTTTTCTGCGGCATTCTTTTTCATATTCATGCTGTTCTTTCTCCTTTGTTGTTAAAGAATATCGTTTCTGGAGGTATAATAGTCATGACTATTATACCTACGGAGGAATGAATATGCGTACCGGGAATCAGATACAATCCAAGATTAACGAATTATCCATGCAAAAGAAAATGCTTCAGTCCAGAGCAGCTTCCCTGCCTGAAGATAGTGTCGAGCGTCGCAATTTAAACCAGCAGCATTCACGGCTTGATGATATGATCACCATGCTGGAATGGGTGCTGGATGAGCCGAACGGCAAATACCATATGTAGTTAACAATTTTAAACGGGGCTGCGCTCCGCAAGCCCCGTAATAACGTTGTAGACAGCCTGTTAAACATAGTGTTCCAACCACTGAACATACAAATCCGTATTGTCTGATTCGAAACATACAAAATCAATCTGCTCGAGTCGGTTATCCTGCCGATCTTCTCTGAGAAATTCAGAGACCGCTTTCAAAGCAACATCACAAGCGGGCGATTTGGGATATCCGTAAATACCGGTGCTAATATTGGGAAACGCAATGCTTCGTGCTCCCACTTCATTCGCCAGCTGCAAACTACTTCGGTAACAATCTGCCAAGGTTTGTGCTTCACCACGGCCTCCGCCTTCCCAAATTGGACCGACGGTGTGGATAACATGCTTGGCGTCCAAATTTCCTGCACCCGTAATTACTGCGTGACCTGGAGGACATCCCCCCTGGAGCTTTCGGATTTCCTTGCACTGCTCCATAATCTCAGGACCGCCTATCCGGTGAATGGCTCCGTCAACACCATTACCGCCCAAGAGGCCGGAATTCGCTGCGTTTACGATAATGTCACCCGTCCAAGCCGTAATATCGCCTGATAATACGGAGATCAGTGTCTTTCCGATGGTTATCGTTTTCATACGGAAAATCTCCTTTCGGCCTTATTCCTGTTCATTACCCCCTCAGAGGGGAGGTTGACTCTATCCACAGCATTGTTATTTTAACAGTTCCTATTTCGTTTGGCTTGCAGCCGCCTCTGAACGATTGGCAGCTTCAGAGAGCCGATCCGCCATTCGTATTTCATCCTCACTCTGCAAAGCTTCCACTTCCGAACGATAACCGATAAACGTTCCTCTTTGATGAGCCTGAATCATATGTCTCATCATTATCGTTCCTGCCTCTTCTAATTTCAAATCCCCGCTGCTTTCGTGAGTAACTCTGCACAAAACAGCCTTCATTATTCCGTTCAAGTCACGGTATTCCATGATCCCCAGCGGCACCATAGTCCTTCGGTCCTCTTCGGTTAATTCCCTCGTCATATAAAGTGTATATTCAGAGGAAGGCACTGAAATGTATGCTGCCTGCTTCTTTTCGGCAATCAATTTTGAATTCCGAAAAGCTAAATATCCTGCCACAGCAAGCAACAACAGACATACCGCGATTCCTACCTTTAGCATTAAATCCTCTCCTTATTAAATGCAACTCCAGACTAAAGCTTTATAGTCATGTAATATCTTCCGGTTCCAGTTATTTCCACAGCTGTATTGTGGCGAGTAGTAACATATGCAGCGGATAAAACGATCTCCATATCCAGGAAGGCACGCGGAACGACTCAATCCGCTTCCACACGAGCGGGCCGTAAGCAATCAGTATGGTCGGCAGCAAACTCCACAGCTGCAGTTCCCAACTATTTAAGAAAAGATACAGCATATTCAGCATCAGATGCCACGGTACAAGTAAGTAGGCTGGAGAGTACCTGAATATCAGAATGAGCAGTAGACCATAGGCGCCGTAATCAAAGGGAAACATCTCCATAACGATACTTGCGGCAGCGACAATTCCGATGGACAGCAGCAAGGAATCAGAGCGGTCCAATATGTGCAGTACAACCGCACCGGCCAAAAGTGAAACGACCACATTCAATCCATAGGGATTGATTGCAAGCTGATACGGAATTTGGGACAATAAAGCGATCATACCCAGACGAAACATATAGCGAGGCCTTGATGAAGTGTGGATATAACCCTGAACAAGACCATAGACATAAAGGGGAAATGCAATACGCCCGATGATTCTCCAAATTTCCTGTCCGGAAAAAAAGACAAGTCCAACATGATCAATCAGCATCGTTAGCATGGCCAGCAGCTGCACAACATCCCTCCCCAGCTTATAACGCAAAATAGGCTCATTTCTTGTTGCAATCTTTATTCCATTATGAGTTGCTTTTCCTTTGTCTGCAAGCTCAAAACAATCTATGAAATTATCGTTCATTCATCCAGAAAAACGCCCGTCCCCCTTGAAGGGTACGGGCGCAGATTAAATCCGTTATATACCTACTATTATAAAAGTTCCTTACGAAGCTGCTCCGGTGATTTCGGAGACAACAGTCCGAATGGAATATCAAACACGGTTTTCGCACCGGCGTCACCAGCTTGTCCCAACTTAAAAGCGGCACGTGCATAAGCCACGAGCACACTTGCGGTAAATTCGGGATTGCTATCCAGCTTCAGACCGAATTCGATAATCTGCTTGCTGTTTTCTCCAGTACGGCCGCTGCGCAGCACTGTACCCCCGTGTGGCATGTTGGAATGGTCGCGCTTCAGCTCTTCTTCACTGATAAAGTTTACTACCGTATCATAATCAGCGAAATAGTTCGGCATTTCTTTAATTTCAGTCTCAATCGCAGCTTGATCCGCTCCTTCTTCAGCTACGATATAGCATTCACGAAGATGCTTGTCGCGGGTGCTGAGTTCCGGATTCTCACCGCTGCGTACACGCTGAACAGCTTCTTCACGAGGAATCGTGTACTGCACACCATTCTTCACGCCGACAACACGGCGAATGGCATCAGAATGGCCCTGACTTACACCCTTACCCCAAAATGTATATTCGTTTCCTTCTGGAAGTACTGCTTCTCCAAGCAGTCTGTTCAAGGAGAATAATCCCGGATCCCAGCCTGTTGAGATCACGCTGATTTTACCGCCCTTGCGTGCGGATGCGTCAACACTTTCGTAATAAGAAGGAATTTTAGCGTGTGTATCAAAACTGTCTACTGTATGAAACAGTCCTGCCAAGGCCGGACCCTGTTCCGGCAAATCAGTAGCCGAACCACCGCAAAGGATCAGTACATCGATTTGTTCTTTATAACTATCCAGTTCAGATATATGTACCGCTTTCGCTTCCGAGGATACCCCTTCAGGATCACGTCTGGAAAATACGGCTTTCAGTTCGAAGTCACTATTCTGCTTAATGGCCTTCTCTACCCCGCGGCCCAAGTTTCCGTATCCTACAATCCCCACTCTTATCTTTTGTGTCATATTACGCCTCCTTATATTTTGCTTCCGCTATTGTACCAATAGTTTCGTCATTTTTAAACAATAGCCAGCATATTTATCGGATTTTTTTTATTATTATACCTTGGTGCTATTTCGTTAAAGTCAACGTTACTCGGCCTCGACAAATTCTCCCGTAACAACTCTGCCATTCACATGAACCGTACTTCCATCCCAAACAAAGGCCGCTTCTATGATTTTACTATCTAGTCCCGTTAGCACAACTAAAGGGCTACCACGTGGTGGCAACCCCTTATTTTCATGTTATTCAACTATTTATTCCCAATTTATAATAATTATAATTCCTGTTTTCAATATCAATATCGTTTTGAAATTCAAAATTGTATCTCTACACTCTATAGTAAAGATGTTTTTGCTCGTGACTTAATTCAATAAGCTAAACCTAGTGTCCATAGCTATGTGATTCCGCAGCGAAGTTCTGTAGTACTCCATAAACAACAAGAAAAATAGTCATCACAATAAGTCCATAACCTGTCCAACGCAATATTTTACTATTCAGGCTATGTTTCTCATTCAGTTTTGTTGTTTTGATAAATAGCCATCCGACACATATCAATAACGCCATTACAAATGCAGATTGTGCAAAGGTTTCCACAGGAGACTCCTTTCGTTTAATTTTGACGATAATAATGTGGTAAATGTTCAAAATCCCCCTAAAGTATCAGCGGTTTCCCATATAGGTTTTTCAAATGTCTACTTTAAGGGGTACACTTCAAATCAGAACGGTGGTTTCAGTTTTAAGAGTTAACTGCTGTGTCTCCATGCCCAGATCGATTCATCGTCTCCGGATGACGGATCATGGATACACAGAACAATGCAATCAACATACTGCCCGCTGCACAATAGAACAGAACTGAATATCCAAATGCATCAATAAGCTGACCCAGCAGCGGCGGTGAAGAGATGGCGGCAAGTGAGGATACAAGATAGTACATCCCGGTGCGTGTACCAATACTCTCTTCCGATCCGGTAGATACGATGAACGGGTAAGAGTTAATGTTGATACACGCCCAGAACAAACCTCCGATCGTCAGCAATATCCGCAGCACCAGCAATGAATTGATCAACGGGACGGATGCAAATACGACCAAGAGTCCTGCAACGCCGATAAATATTACCCGCTTCTTCCCAAATTTGCTTCCGAGCCACCCGCTTGGAATAGCAAATAGTACAAAAGCAAGTGAAAAGAATGTCAGCGAGAACGACGCTTCTGATTTCGTCAGTCCCATTTCATTTTTGCCGTACAAGGTAAAAAGGGTTTCCACACCTTGATAAGCGACAAACCAAAAGAAGATGGCTAAGAGCAGGAGGATCGTTGTACGATTTAACTGACCCTTAAACGATATTTTTGTTTTGGCCTCGGCTTGTGCGACATAACCCGGTGCATCCCGCTTCTCTTTAATAAAGCGCATCAGAATAAACATGGAGATCAGAGTGACGCAAGCCGCCGCAATGAACGGGAACGAAGGATGCGCTTTAAACAATACCGATCCGGCACCAAATGCAATGATGGAACCTAGGCCCCCCATAAAGTTAATAACACCGTTGGCCCGGGTACGGTTTTTCTCGGCTGTGATGTCGGGCATGAGCGCAACCGTTGGAGAACGATAAAGGCTCATAGCGAGATTCATCAGCACCATAAATAGAATCAAAGTTACCATTCCGGTGTGAAATGGAATGATTGCTGTAAACAAGGCGCCTAGCGGCATGCCGATGAGCAGATATGGCATTCTTCTTCCGAAGCGGGTATGAGTCCGGTCGCTGCGACTGCCTATCCATGGCTGTAAGAATAGAGCAAAATAATTATCGATGGTCATAAAAAAACCGATCCATGCAACGCTCGATATGTAGTCCTCAAGAAAAAAGGGGACAAAAGCGTTATATAATGCCCAGGTAATACTGATACTGAAAAAACCGAATCCTAACAGCCACGTTTTTTTCACATATTCACGCTCCTTCAGTACGAAGCAGTCCGTCAAGCCGATCCGGGTAGTCGGTAATTATACCGGCTACTTTAGCCGCAATCAGACGCTTCATTTCTTCCGGTTCATTAACAGTCCACGGATGGTACACGATACCGCATGCTTTGGCTTCCTCAACCCATTCAGGTAGCACAGCATATTTTAAAGCATGCAGCGCATCAGCGCCTACAGATTGGCCGTATTCCCAAGCCTTGTACAGTCCTTCTACATACAAAATACCTGTACGGATTTCAGGGGCAATGGACTTGCATTTTACGAGTGAATAATGATTAAAGCTGGAGATGACAACCCGATCCTCCATCCCGAAACTTCGGATACTGGCGATTACCTTTTCTTCCAGCTCTGGATATTGGATGCTCCCGTTTTTCAGTTCAATGTTTACAATGGTACCCCGATCTTTTGTCAGCTCAAGCAGCTCCTCCAGCGCAGGCAACCGCTCTCCACGGAATTCCTCACTGAACCAGGAACCCGCATCGAGCTTCTGGATTTCTTCGAACGTGTAATCTTTAACAAATCCCTGTTCACCAGTCGTTCTGAGAACCGTTTCATCATGAATTAGAATCAGCTTTCCATCCTTAGTCATCTGGACATCTGTCTCGATTCCTGTTGCTCCGAGCTCCAGTGCCTTGCGGAATGCCGACATTGTGTTCTCTGGGCATACGCCAGATGCCCCCCGGTGTGCAAAGTTGATAATTTGTGTCATGTTGAACTCCTCCTGATCGTCTTATGGATTTATTTCTATAGTAGCCCCTAATTGTTAAGGCTGTGTTTAATGAGAGCAAACAAACTCAAGCAGGTAATTCGCTCCCTCATCCTTATTCCACATGTATGATCCAAACCCTGTAAAAATCCGTTATAAAAACGATTTATTTTTAGGTATCACTACTTTCTTCCCATTATTCTTCATGACAAAAAGCCAGACGCATTCTCTCGCGTCTAGCTTCATTACCGGAAAATAATCCAAACTTCATTACTTCCCGTTTTTCTCGATATATGCCTGTATTTCTTCAAACGTAGGATCTTCAAACTTTACACCATTAACAAAGACAGTCGGGGTTCCTTGAACCCCCTGCTTATTCGCGATATCCAGATCACGTTTGATGTTCTTGATATACTTTTCAGACTTCAGATCTTCTTTAAATTGTTCCAATGGCACTTCGGGCATTTCTTGCTCCACCAGATCAGTAATAAAAGAATAGGTCGCCCATTCTTTACTTTCGTCACCTTGTCGTTCCGTCATCAGTTCATGATACTTCCAGAAATAAGCCGGGTCCATTTGATACAGTGTCTCTCCAGCTAAAGCGGCCAAGATGGAGTCCGGACCGAGAAACGCCATATCAACATATACAAAATTGGCTTTCCCTGTATCAATATACTCTGTTTTCAATCGGGGAAATACCTCTTCTGTCCATATTTTGCAGTAAGGACATTTATAATCCGAAAATTCTACGATTTGAAACGGCGCTGATGAGTCCCCCAAAACTGGTTGATTCTCAACATCAAAGTCTTCCGGCACTTCACCGGCCTGGACCTGGTTGAGATCAGGATATTTCATGCTCTCTTCTCCGCCTGATTTATTATTCAGGACAAACAATGTAGTAATAGCCGCAATAACGAGGAGACCCAAAATAATTCCAGTGAACACCCTTTTACGCTGTGACAATGGATTTACGGATTTTGACGGTTTTGGCTGTGAACCGGAATGATTAGACTTTTTACGCTTGCTTTCCCCCAAGTTCTCTCCTCCTTTTTCCTATTGAGATTTAGAATTATAAATAAGCTATCAAACTGACTCTAGGACAAATCTCTCTTTCATCACATAAATATCGCATAAATATGGGCAATTTAATCACATAAACATAGGCAATTTATTGACAATCATAACTTGTTATGAATACAATTGTTTAGACAACTATTTTTTTGGAAAATGACTGAAAGCGGTGAGTTATTTCTTGAACAATCCTGAAAACAATCCTTCGATCGGATTCCAGCTCGGTTTAACCTACCGAAGAGCCACGAATCTGTTTGCACACAAATTAAAACCTTTTGATATTACACCTGAACAGTGGTCTGTGCTAAACCAGATCGCAATCAGCGAAGGATTGAATCAAAAAGAAGTTGCGGCAAGAGCCGATAAAGATCAGCCGACTACGACACGCATACTCGATTTATTAGGAAAAAAAGGGCTCATTCGGAGAGAAGTTTCACCCCATGACCGCAGAGCCTTTTTGCTGCATATTACGGAAACCGGCAAAGAGCTGATCGCATCCACAACTTCCATAGAGCAGGAGTGCAGCCGTATTATTGCCGAAGGTATCGATCCGAAGCAGATAGAACTGTTCTGGGACATCATCTCTCGTATGAACGCAAACATCGAACGAAATCAGACATAACAGGAGAGATAAAATCCATGAATGACCTAATCAAAACAAACAAATTGTGGACCAAAGAATTCGTCACATTAATGCTAAGCAATCTGTTCTTGTTTCTCACCCTTCAGATGCTTTTGACCACACTGCCGGCTTATGCAAAGGAAGCCTTCGGGGCCAGCCCGACACAGGTTAGTCTCATCACAAGTGTATTTGCATTTAGCGCTATTGCATCCCGGCTGTTTTCCAGTAAAGCTCTGGAAAAGGGAAAACGCAGGCAGCTGCTTTACATCGGCCTCTTTATATCTCTGATTGCAACTCTTGGCTATTACTGGGCCACTGGCATTGGTGTTCTGTTGCTTATGCGCGTTTTATTCGGCATCGGCTTCGGAATGACCAGCACTTCCTTCCCGACGATGGCTTCGGATGTAATACCGGCTAAACGCCTCGGAGAAGGAATGGGTTATTTCGGCTTGTCTACCACCCTTGCCATGTCCATTGGACCTATGATTGGTTTAACTCTTCTACAGGGCGGAGGATTCACTCCGCTTGTTATTATCACATCAACCATAAACATTCTCATATTTCCGTTAGCTTTTTTACTTACCTCGAGAACACCTAAAAACCATAAGGAGCCGGCACCTGAACCTATTCAGGAAGGCGGGAAAACTTCCGTCATACGTCGTTTACTCCTCCCTTCTGTTTTGAACTTCTTGACATCAGTTACATATGGTGGACTTCTAAGTTTTCTCGCTGTATACGGAGATGAAGTCCAACTGTCCAATCCGCAATATTTTTTCCTGTTTAATGCCCTTGCCATTATTCTGATTCGTCCCGTATCAGGCCGATTGTATGACCGATATGGACACAAAGCACTATTAATTCCAGGCGCCTTGTTGATGCTGGCTGGTCTTGTACTCCTTACTTATGCATCTTCGACCGGAGGTCTGCTTATTTCCGCAATTTGCTACGGCCTTGGTTTCGGTTCTATGCAACCTTCACTGCAAACCTGGATGATCCAGGAAGTTCCTGCCCAGCAGCGTGGTATGGCCAATGGGATGTTCTTAAATTCATTAGACTTCGGGGTGGCCATCGGCGCCATGATTCTAGGAGCGATTGCCCGATACTCCAGCTACACCATTATGTATCGTTATTCTGCCATTGCCATGGTTTTATTAATCATCATTTATGCGGCAGCTCTCATCAAAAGTTCCGTCTCCCGAAATCCAGATATCAACCAGACCGAAGCAGATCAATCCATTTAATTGTTCAGCTTGTTGAACTAAACATTTCTCACGAAATAGAACATAAAAAAACCTTGCTACTTACGGGCAAGGTTTCTGTTGCTCAATCCATGCGGCTTTTTAAACTGCATCTTCCGGGAACTTCCTCCACCACGACCCTGTTCTCTCTCCTCAGGCTTCACGGCAAAGAAAGTTAATAGCGCTCCGATCCCTGACACTGCGGCCAGCACAATAAACAGTACCCAATGATTGGCTCCAAGCAAAAGAGATACGACGGGTGGCCCCAATGAGACCCCTATGAAGCGCATACTGCTGTAAAGTGATGTAATCGTTCCTCGCTGCTCTTTCTCCACACCCTCGGTCAGAAGGGTGTCCATACATGGAAGCGTAAGCCCGATACCAATACTTCCAATAGTCATCAGACTTATAACAAAATATATCTGATCACTGAATCCTGTTATGATCAATGAGGCTGTAAGCAGTGTCATTCCCGTAAATCCGGTCCACTTCATAGCTGTCTTATTATTTCCTATAAATTTCCCTGCCAAAAAAGAAGCTAAACAGAGTCCAGCGAGCGGTATAGCCAGAACAAGACCTTTCAGAACACCCTTTAATTGATACGTTGATTCCAGTATCTCCGACAAATAAAAGAGAACTCCAAACACTCCAAACATAGCAATGCCGCCAATCGCAAAAATCGCATACAGCCATCGGCCCTTTTCATGAAGTACCTCTTTCGTGGTTTTCAAAAATTCACGGACTGACTGCTTGTTTTCTTTATGCTTAGGCGGTTTTACAAGAAATATGACCAATAGAATAGAGATTAAGCATAACGCGGGTATCGCTATAAACGGAAGATACCAGATAATACTTCCCAAAAAGGCTCCTAATATCGGACTTACAACTTTACCGAACGTATTCGATGTTTCGATAATTCCTAAACTTTTACTAACTTCTTCTTCTTCCTTAAACATATCACCTACAAGTGGAATCACAATGGGAAAGGCACCGGCCGCTCCTATACCCTGAAGCAGCCTGCCTGCCAAAATTACGGTGTAAGCTCCCATTCCATCCATCAGCCAGGCGGCAACCGCTGAAACCCCACCTCCTGCAGCAGCAATAATCAAGCTTGGTATAATTATTTTTTTGCGCCCGTAACGGTCTGAGAGATACCCGGCTATGGGAATAAGTAGTATGGCAACAACGGCATAAACCGTGATCAGCATACTGACCATAAACGAGCTAATACCTAAAGCTCTTGAAATTTGGGGTAAAATGGGAATTAGCATAGAATTGCCTAACGTCATGATTAACGGTATGGATGCAAGGGCAACCAAATCCCATTTCTTGTTTTCCATGAGAAGACCACCTTTAACATCATTTGCTTCACTCTATATTGTGGGTTCTTTCTCACGTAATATTCATGGCAAAAAGGTGGTTTACAATTGATTACACTTTAAAACCGGACATGAGTTGCTGCAGATGATTTGAAAGTTCATTTAACGTTTGAATACTGTTTGTGATTTCCTCCATCGAGGCCAGCTGTTCTTCAGTTGCAGCGCTGACACTTTGAGTACCTCCAGCCGTTGTTACCGTAATCTCAGAAATCCGTCTAACCGATTTAACAATCCCATCCGCACCATAATTCATCTGTTCCGTAGCTGCACTCACTCCGGCGATTTGATCGTTCAGTTCCCCAATCGATTGCTCGATATTTTGGAAAGCTTCTTCAGCTCCCTTTGCAACATTCATGCCTTCCATTACGGATTGGAGCCCGTTCTCCATCACTAGTGTCAGATCCATAATGTCACGTTGAATTTGTTGAACGAACTGACTGATTTCTTCTGATGATGCCGATGATTGTTCCGCCAGCTTTTTCACTTCCGAAGCAACTACAGCAAATCCTCTTCCATGCTCACCAGCCCGGGCTGCTTCGATCGAGGCATTCAGGGAAAGCAGGCTCGTCTGGGTCGCCACATCCTTAATCATGTCACCCATAGCTCCAATACTGGCGGCTTTTTGGCCCAATGCCTTCACAGCCTCAGTTGACTGACTTACACTACTGCGTATATTTTCCATCTGCTGCATCGTATGAATAATTGCCTGCTCACCCTCTCCCGCGAGTTGATTCGTTTTGCTTGAGAGTTCTGCAGTTACCTGAGCCGTTACTGCGATCTGTTTCATTCCGTCTGCCATTTCATAGACAACGGCTGAAGTAGCCTCCGTGTCCTGAAGTTGATTTTCTACCCCCGCCGCCAACTCCTCCATAATACCCGAGGTGTGCTGTGTAGCCTGACGGATCTCCTCTGAACTGGATTTGAGCATCACAGTAGATTCCGCCACCTGACTGGCAGCATCTTGAACTTGGAGTACAATTTCCCGGAATCCTTCATTTAGCTTGTTGTAGGCACCAGCCACTTCTCCGATCTCATCCTTCGTCTGGATGCTGACCTTCGTTATCAGATCCCCTCCACCTTCTGCAATCTTCAAGAGTTGCTCACGCATCCGACTTAGAGGAGAAATCGATCGAACTAGGAAAAAGCTCTGAAGTGCGTTATATACAACCACGGCTATACCAACAACCAGAACAATTCCGTTTTGAATATTAGCCTGTTTGCTGATTGCATCCTGTCGTTCTGCCATCTCTTTATCTTTTTCTTCCGTGAATTCTTTTATCATAGGTTCAAAGGATTTGCGAATTTCCCTTTCAAGCCCAAAGGCCTCCTTATAATCGATAAAAGGATTGAGCTTTTTCTGTCCAAGACCTGCCTTGATTAACACTTCTTCTACCGCATCATTGTAAATGGAATATCCCATAGAGATCTGATGAAACCTCTTTAACTCGGCAGGCTCTGAAGACGCCATCTTTTTCGTCTCTTCTAATAACTGAACAAAAGAATCTTGTTTCTTTCTCAGATCGTCTATAAATAACTGATCTCCAGACAGCAAAAATCCTCGTTCATCATTCGCTATACCCGCAAAATACAACTGCATTTCATTCAGATTGTAGACAATCTGCTGATCCAATTCGATGATCGATGTGAATTTCCGTTCCGTTGCTTTTGAAGAAATAAATGCACTAATGATCATGCAAGCTATCACCGTAGTTACAACGGTTGAGGAGATTATTAATTTCGTTCTAATTTTCATTTGACAGCACCTATCCTTATGTAAGTTTCCCATCCATATATATCTTTCGACAGGATAAGCAGTGAAATGAATAGGTTAGTTAAAAGCCTCAATGTGTGTTCAGAGTGATTGTGAATATTTTGTGAACTTTCTGATATGTGATTTCGCTTTCAAGGAAAAATTTATTATTTATTCAAATCATAAACATCCTGAGCCATAAAACGAAGCAGGCCTCCCAGGAATGAATTCTCGGGTGACCTGCTTTTGTTTTTTGGATAACCTTATTTAACATTAATTCTGAGGGAGAAAAGTGCTCTTTTCACCCACGTGGTAAATGTGAAGCTCATGCATCGCTCGCGTGCAAGCAGTATAAAACAACTTCCGCTCACTTTCTTTGCTGTACACTTCATTCGATCCATTATATATAATCACAGCATCAAACTCCACGCCTTTGGCCAAATAGGCCGGCACGACAAGTGTACCTTTTTCAAATGCAGGGGTGTTCTTTGTAATGAGTCTTACCGGAATTTCCGCCGACAGCTGCTTTTGAACACGCCGGCTTTCCTCTTCCGTCTTACAAATGACTGCCACATAATGATATCCCTTGTCATGGAGACTGCGAATATCGGATATGACCGACTTCGTCAATTCAGCTTCTGTCTTTACTGGAATAACACGAGGCTCCTCGCCAGGGCGGTTAAACGGAACGATGACCTCTCCCCCCGGAATCATCTTCCGTGTAAATTCAACGATCTCATAAGTGGACCGGTAACTCCGTGTTAGGTTGATCACTTCTGTCTCTTCTTTTCCGTATAAGCTGACTAGATTCTCCAAACTTCCCAGCGCTTCACCGTGAGCATAAATGGCCTGATTAAGGTCGCCTAGAACCGTCATTTTTGCACGTGGGAATAGCCGTTTGAGAAATTCCAGCTGAAAGGCTGAATAGTCCTGCACCTCATCCACGATAACATGGCGGATCGATGTGTTCGTCCGGAAGCCTTGCAGCAGCTCTTTCAAATAAAGAAACGGAGTTGCATCTTCATAAAATAGTTCCTTATGTTCGATCTTCTGCATCGTCTGACTGCACACTTCACTCCAGCTGCCAGGCAAAGCCGCTTCATTTCCTGCCAAACGTCTGAACAACCGTTCGTCCGCAAACAGCTTTCGATACAACCCTTTAACATCAACAAACCGGAACCGCTTGATCCAGCGCCGCAAAGGTTTGAGACGGTCACTAACCACCATACGCCCGAGAAGTTCCTTCTCCTGATCAAAATCGTTAAAGCTGTCTTCCTTCTTGCTCTGTTTTCGCCGCATCGTTTGATAAGCACGGTGATAATCATCCGGATCCATCAACTCGATCTGATCCTCAACCCATGGCGCTTTTCTCTCTTCATGCGAAAAATCGGATAGCCTCTTCAGCATCCACTCTCTCATTAAGTCGAGTCTTCCGGCGAGTTTAACCGCAGAGTCATAACCATAGAACTGAGCAGCCATCTCATCTCCACTTATGATGACCCTGCCCTGAAAAACAACGGGCCTAAACATCATGCCGTCTCTCTCTAACAGGTCTTTATACGAACGAATAACATCCAGATAAGGCACGGAAGACTTATAAGCTATTCCCATTAGACGCGCCCGGTGAGCCGGTGTATCTGGTGCATTCAACAAAATTTCGGTCTGTGTAAACACATCTTCCAGCTCGAATTCCCTTCCGAGCCGATGCTCCAGATAAGATTGGAATGTTGTCTGCTGCATGTTCTCTTCCCCGAGCTCTGGCAGAACCGTTGAAACATAACTGTTAAAGAGGGGGTTCGGCGAGAACAGGATCATCTGATCGGCCTGCAGCACCTCCCGGTATTTATACAGCAAATAAGCAACTCTCTGAAGGGCAGCCGAGGTTTTCCCGCTTCCGGCAGCACCTTGAACGATCAACATACGTGTCTTGTCATTCCGAATGACTGCATTCTGCTCTCTTTGAATCGTAGCCACGATACTTTTCATACGATCATCAGCGCTGTGGCTGAGCACCTGCTGCAGAAGCTCATCACCAATGGTCACTCCTGTGTCAAATAGGACCTCAATGACTCCATCATGAATAACAAACTGCCGCTTCAGGCTCATCTCTCCCGTTACAGTACCGGAAGGCGTCTCATACCGGGTTATTCCCGGTGCTCCATCATAATATAAGCTGGAAATCGGAGCACGCCAATCATACACAAGAAAGGTCTCCGAGTCGTCGTCCATAAAGGAACCGATCCCTAGATAAATAGACTCCTCCTGGTTCATTCCTTCTTCTCGGAAATCAATCCTCCCAAAATAAGGTGAGTAAACGAGCTTCTTATATTTTTTCAAAGCTTTGCTGGACTGCAGGTGGGATCTCTCTCTTTCGGAAAGAACCTGGGCCTGCTGCCGCAGGTTGGTTGACGTCTCGCCCAAATCATCAGGGTTACTGAAATTGACGGTCACCTCATCCCAGAATTCTTTACGCATGCCAATGACATCACCACGCACTAAACCGACATCCGCCTCAAGTTGAGTAATTTTACTGCTGATTTTAGCCGTGACATCCGTTACCCGCGTTTGTTCGTCTTTCCAATCCTGATCGCTGATAGCCATCTTTTCATCCCCTTATGCACTGGTTGACAGCGTGCTTAATCCATGATATAATTGGATTGCATCAGACATAACATTGATATATCTGTACAATCAGACCAAGATTTATTTTATCAGTCTACACCACATTAATCAATATGGTAACCCAGAAGTCGGCTAAACTAGCCGGTTTTTTTGTGTTTACTTATAAATAAACAGGCTGGACTTTCTGTGCCCGCCTGTTTATTTATATAATCGCACTTCATTATGATTCGTATAACGACGTCTTTACTACCCTTATTTCTTGAGCCAGGCCAGTATTCCTCCGTTGTTATCCTTATCCTCCACGAAACGGCTGATGTGATCCGCAACTCTGTTTAACCGCTCTAATGTATGGCCATAGTCATACATTGCCGCTGCAACAATCGTCAACCGAAATCCCCCGGGCTGCATACCCGCCCCACATATCACCTGATCCATAAAAGCCTCGTTCTGTTCTGCCATACACTCGGCCTCATCCCCATTAGGCTTCAGTATATCTTCAAACTTCCACAATATATGCTCATGGAATTTGATGAGCCGTTCGAGATTCGCATCAAATTGCTCATCAATTTCCTCACTACGCTGAACCTGAAAATAGTGATTCTCCACGGCGTTAAGCACTTCATACCCTTTTTGGAGCGAGCTTAACAGGTGCTTATACACAACCAGCTGTCTGGAGTGGCTGAATTTTGCACGCTTCATTTTTTTCTGCTCTTCCTCAAACAAATTGTACTTGTCAGTCAGAGATTTAATCGTCCCCTCCAGACCGTTCAATTCATCCCGGTAAACGGAGTCCTTGATTTCGTGGGAGATAGCGGTTCGGAGCAGCAGTGACATTTTACCGAATACGCTGTTGATTTGCTTGAAATATTGCTCTCTCGGCTTCGGGGGAAAGACCAAGATATTAATCAGAAATGCTGAAACGATACCTATCAGTGTCAAAAAGAACCGGTTGATGGCAAAATCCCATTGTCCGGATGCTTCCATGACCGAAATGACTGTGACCAGGGTCAGACCGATCGTCTCTCCCATATTCAATTTAATACAGATCATAATAACCAGAATACACACAAGTCCTACGGAGATAGGTTGATTGGTAAGAAAATATCCTCCAAGCATCGCGATAATAGCACCAAGTGTGCTGGTCTGCAATTGGTCAAGGAAATACTTCCAAGACCGATAAATTGAAGGCTGCATTGCAAATATCGCTGCGATTGCAGCACCGACCGGCGAAGTAATGCCGAGCAGCATCGTCAGGTAGAGGGCTAAAGTTACAGCCAAGCCCGTCTTAAACATTCTTGCACCGAAGGCCATCGACAGCCCTCCTTAACATATTTCTATGGTCACTATTCATGTATAATGGATAAGAACTGACCATTGCAGTAACCCATCTCATATACGAAGTAATTACCCTTTGGGTTCCACTGTTATGCAGTTTCTGCTTCTTAGAGACTCGTACATACCGATAGAGAACATTAACCATGAACAACTTGCCAAATACCCACCAATGACATCACTTGGGTAGTGAACTCCCAGATAAATTCGGCTTAGTCCAATGCCCAAAATCATCACACTGAATAAAATCAGAACAAAAACTCTGCGTAATACGTTATCTAAATGCTTCCACAGCAAATAGGTTAATATCCCGTACAATGCAAAGGCAGCCATCGAATGTCCGCTCGGAAAACTATATCCGGTTACTTCTACCAAACGGTTTATATCGGGTCTTATTCGGCGAAACGACATTTTCAATACCATATTCAATATTTGAGATCCCAATACTACAGTAAAGAAGAGTATTATTTCTCTCCGAAGCCGCAACGCATATAACAAGACAGATACGGCGGCACAAATCACAATAATGGGAACTGTGGAACCAATGTATGAGAAGCCTTTGGCGATATCCGTTATCGCAGGCTGTTCAAATCCACGGACAAGCTCTATGAAAAAGGAGTCGAACCCGAACACTCTATCTAACACAACCATGACGGCTACTCCTGCGAAAGCAAGAAACGAAAGAAAAGATAAGATCCAAAACCGTCTAATCCGGGTATTAGAATATGTATGGTTGTGACTCATGATGTCATCTCCCTAATGCTTGCCTCATTTATAATGTGGACCAGAAACAAGATAGTATCATGTTCCCCAGCTGTTGTACAGCTATTTCCAATATGTTTATTTTTTCGTAAAAATCTAATTATTATCACCAATTCATCGAAAAACTTTTTTAGGAGGTTTATATGCAATACAAACGCTGGATCACTGCCGCTTTAGGAGCAGTTATATGTGTTTCATTGACCGCTACTGCCCATGCAGACACAGGAGAAGTGCTTACCGGAGCCGGATCTTATACTACTGTTCTTCCGCCTGGAGCCGCTGAAGCCCAGCCTGACATTTACAAAACATCCAGGGTGACCGGTAAAATGCCTACAAATGACTGGTGGAGTAGCCTTGCATGGGATACCTATTCGGAAGCACAATACCCCCATCCTCTTGCGATAAAGAACGAGGAAAGCGGCATACAAATTTTTAATCCGAGCCCGCGAATATCGGCAGACAACACTGCGATCTCTGGCACGTTGGATGATACTCGTGATTTTACGGTTGGACATTCAGGTATAGCCACCTTTCCGGATGCCAAGGTCGATGATTATAACGATTGGTTTGTCAGAGCCGAGTACAAGTCCGGGACGAAGTCAATGAAGGTTACATATGGTCACGGTTCGCCATTCGTATATTTCACTTATACAGACGGAGATCCGCAAATTTCATTTCACTCCACGCCGGAAGTCTGGTACGGAAATGCGTCCAGTTCAGCTATAGGAGTAACCATTGATGGTGCCCATTACGGGCTTTATGGACCGACAGGCAGTACTTGGAGTGGTATTGGCAGCCGTAAGCTGACCAATTCGCTTCATGGCAGGGACTACTTCTCTATTGCCGCATTACCGGATAACAAACCTGCAATCCTTGAAAAGTACAGGCAATATGCTTATTCACATGTTACAGATACCAAGGTCAGTTGGAAATATGACCCTTCAACCAGTGAGGTCACAACGACGTATACATATGATACGGAACCAAAAGAAGGGAGCCAAAATGGGACCATTTTCGCCTTATACCCCCACCAATGGAAACATTTATCCAGCACTTATCTTCTTCCATACATATATCCATCGGTTCGCGGCCAAATGAAGACGGGTGAAGGCAGCTCTTTTCAAACAAAAATGAAGTTTACAGGTGTGCTTCCCTCCCTGCCGGACAAAGGTTCCTACGACCGGGACAAGCTCGCTCAATATATAGAAGAAGCCAAAGATGAAGACTATTACGGTGCTCCTGACACCTATTCGGTCGGAAAGCATCTTGGAAAGCTGACAGCTCTTGTACCGATTGCTGAACAAATAGGAGATACGATAGCCGCAGAACGGTTTCGCAGTGAAATCAGGTCGCGTTTGGAGGATTGGTTAAAAGCCAGCGATATCTCGGGCAATCCAAATCCCTCCGAGTTGTTCTATTACAACAGCCAGTGGGGCACACTCATTGGTTATCCCGCAAGTTACGGTACGAATATAGAACTGAATGATCATCACGTTCACTACGGATATTTTTTGAAAGCAGCCGCTGAAATCGCAAGGACGGACAAAAGGTGGGCCAGCGACAGTCAGTATGGTCCCATGGTTCAATTGCTGATTCGGGATATTGCGAGCATGGACAGAAACGACCCGCTGTTCCCGTTTCTTCGCAACTTTGATCCCTATGCAGGACATTCCTGGTCTTCGGGTCATGGCAGATTCGGTGATGGGAACAACAACAGCTCCTCTGCTGAGACCATGAACGCCTGGGCAGCGCTTATTTTGTGGGGAGAAGCAACTGGAGATACAGATACACGGGATCTCGGCATTTATTTATATACAACAGAAATGAATGCTATAAATGAATACTGGTTTGATACGGCTGGCACGAATCACTCTTCCAGCTTTACACGATCTAACGCGAGCATCATCTGGGGTGGTAAAACGACCGGAGATTCAACGATGTGGACTGCCAATCCGGAAGTGGTTCACGGAGTGAACTGGCTGCCAATCACGGGTTCTTCTCTATATCTGACCCAGTACCCTGCCTATGCCGGTAGGAATTATGAAACCATGGTTGAAGAAAACGAAGGAACAGATTTCAATGCATGGGAAGATCTCGTGTATATGTACTTAGCTATTTCAAACCCTACGGAAGCTGCAAATATGTTCGCTGCTCAAGCGAGTTCCATGGTACCGGAGCAAGGTAATTCAAAGGCAAACGCGTATCATTGGATTCACAATCTAGAGGCCTTAGGTACCCAAGACCCGGACATTACCTCAGACTATCCGCTGTATGCTGTTTTTGATAAAAACGGGCATAAAACCTATGTGGTCTATAACATGACTGATTCTGAGAAAACCGTATCTTTCTCAGATGGTACAGTGATAACCGCTTCTCCAAATCGTTTTACGATTATATCGAAAAAAGAGAGCCCTTAATACGGATCTTTCGATAATTGGGTACTATATGGAGGGAATCTAAATGAATTGTTTAGGCTGTGATTTGGCAAATAAGCGAGAACCAGTCCACCTGGTATATGAAGATAATTATGTTACTTGCTTCTTAGACCATGCCCCATTTAATGAAGGGCACGTTTTAATATTGCCTAAAAGACACATCAGATACTTTGATGAGCTTGACGAATATTCTGCAAATTCATTAATAAAAGCATCCATGCTTATATCACATGTCATAAAAAGAGTATTTCATCCTGATGGCATTACCGTATGTCAAAATGGTGGAATGTTTGATGAACTAACTCATTTCCATATGCATGTGGTTCCAAGATATGAAGGACAAAACTTTGCGGATTTTTATACAGAAGATGGAGACGATCGTATTGAAGAAGAGACTAAGTTAGCAGAGAGTAAAAGAAAAATTATTGATGCCATTAGAGCTAATTGAATATTTACAATAGACTAAAAATTAAAAAGGGACAGTCCCAGGTCAATGGACCTTTTGGGACTGTCCCTTTTTTGATTGATGATTCAATTGTATATAACCCAAATGGTCACAAATGCGGCCAAAGCAAGTACATAGAGCAGTACCAGTCTCACCATATTCGTTTTCGTCCTGCGCTCATATTTCGGGCTAGACTTCTTGTTTTCCTGAGATAAGCCTACCATGACAGTGGCTACACCTCCGATTAACGCTAAAGCAATGACAATGACATAGGATATCACGTCATATCCCCCTTCATCTGTAGTCGATAGTCGGAGATGTGCTTACATCGATGATGAATCAGAACCGCCCATCCAAAATATCCTTAACTGCCTGCACTCCTTCTTCGATACTGCCGACGTGCAGGACAATCTGTGTGCTCTCGTCATAATGACGGGAAGAATGATCATACTTCGGATCATAATAATGTGTCAGCAGCAATTGTATAGCTTCCGGATACCGGTCTTCGGCAAGACAGCGTCCAATCTCTGCGGCGACAGGTGTATGGATCCGCTCTTTGATCCGCTTGAAGGCCTCTACATATTCATCTTTGAATTCGGCTGGTCGATAATCCTTCATAATCTGCGAGACGCGTTCTTCCATAGGCATATCCATAACGATGGCCGTACCGGCCTCCTTCTTCTCAATAAGGAAATCCGGGATGACAACCTTACCGACTCGTTTACTTTCCGCTTCAATTAGAACATATGGTGATCTTCCAACTTCTTTTAACCGTTCAAGCAGCAGAGAGTCAAATGTCTTCTGATTGCGGGAGCTGAGACCGATATGTCCGAAGATCGATCCACGGTGACCCGATAAACCTTCCAGGTCAATGACCGGATACCCTTCCTGCTGCAGTTGCTGTAGAACAGCGGTCTTGCCGGTTCCGGTGAATCCATGAAGCACAAAAGCCTCTGAGTCCAGTTTCGTCTGCTCCAGTGTTTCGACGACCAGCTTACGATACGCTTTAATCCCGCCTTGCAACCGGTACACATGAATATCCATCAGGGAGAGCACGGTGGCTGCTGTCCGGCTGCGCATACCGCCCCTCCAGCAGAATACCGCCTTATTGCCTTCAATGCCCTTAAATTCCTTCACAAAAGCTGGAAGCTTAGCAGACATGATTTCCAGACCGCGCTCTTTGGCCGCATCGACACTAACCTGTTTATACAGGGTCCCTATCTCCGCTCTTTCCTCATCATTAAACACCGGAATATTACTGCTGCCTGGTATGGTTGACTCCTTGAACTCCGATGGAGATCTAACATCGATCAGACTGATTTTTTTACTGCTCTGAAGTTCAAGCAGTTCCTCCACACTGATGTCTTGAAACATATCCGTACGCTCCGCTCCTTTGATCCATGCAGGACCACTCTGGTTGTTATTCGACAACAATTCTTCCCGGATGATCGGCTGTTACACGTCCGATCAAGCCTGCCTCAACGCCTGCATCCAAAAGTTCTTGAAGCAGCTTTCCTGCTTCGCTCTCCTCAACCGCAATCAGCAGACCTCCTGAAGTTACTGCATCACACAAAATCCAGCGGTCAACTTGGTCCATCTGTTCAGGGAAATCTACAGAATCGCTGACGTGATTGTGGTTATTTTTCGTACCACCGGGAATCACTCCAGCTTCGGCCATCTCACGGACACGCGGAAGTACAGGCACTTGGTCTTTTACGATTCTGATACCTGCCCCGCTGCCTTTTGCCATTTCAAGTGAATGTCCCATCAGACCGAAACCTGTTACGTCTGTACAAGAATGCACATTATAGTGCTCCATGATTTCAGCAGCTGTCTTGTTAAGCCCCGCCATTACTGAAGTCACCCGAGCAATCTCTTCTTCACTGAGCAGATCTTTCTTAATGGAGCTTGTCAAAATACCTACACCAATCGGCTTTGTAAGGATAAGTGCGTCGCCAGGCTTCGCTCCTGCGTTGGTCCGAACCTTGTCTGGATGAACGATACCGGTAACGGCCAAGCCGAATTTTGGCTCTTTGTCATCAATGGAATGTCCTCCGACAAGAGTCACCCCTGCTTCTTTCAGCTTATCTCCCGCTCCGCGTAATATATCAGAGAGAACTTGCTTGTCCAGTGTCGAGATCGGAAATGCTACAATGTTTAACGCTGTAAGCGGTTTGCCGCCCATTGCGTAAATATCACTTATCGCATTAGCTGCTGCAACCTGACCGAATGAATACGGATCATCAACGATCGGAGTGAAGAAGTCGACGGTTTGTACTATAGCAAGATCATCCGTCAAACGATATACACCTGCATCGTCACTTGTATCCAAACCGACCAGTAAATTCGGATTGTGTTCCGCAGGCGGAAGTGTGCGAATAACTTCGGCCAGATCCGCCGGTCCGATTTTGCAGCCGCATCCCCCTTTTGAAGAATAAGAAGTCAGTTTGATTTTTTCAGGTTGGTTCATATGATGGATCATCCTTTCATGACGGTTATCATCTGTACTTTCAACATACAACAACCCCGGAAATGCTATGCTGATCTCGCAGCATGAAGCACCTCCCGGGGGCTAATCAACAAGGAGTCGTTTTTTAGTTAATTTCATTATATGAAAATGCCGGCATTAAGTCTATTCGTTTCCACTCCCTCAAATTGGTGAAGCTAAAGGAAACAGCAGCCTCGCCTTCATCTTTTTTGCGGTTATGGGCATGCTGTTTGTTATTCCAGCTACGGCAAAAATTCCAATCTTCCATACATTTATCTCATTACTGAGCGGAATACTAATGCTATAAAAAGCTATACTTCCTAAATATTGGTTTATTTTTTCAATATTTTTATCATTTCTTAAGGTAAGCCGTTTGTTTATCTGGTAAAGTGATAAAAGATAATAACAACTCATTATTAGAAGCAGTTGAAGGGAGTCAATGATTTTAATGAAAGAAAATGATGATCTACAGCCAACGAACAACGGACGTCCGGAGGATGATAGGGGACAAGCCCAGGATCAGAACCCGAATGTAACGCCAGATCCTGTCACACCTGATGAGAATGAAATCCTGCCGGAAACGCCGGATTCAGACAAAAGCTCCGAAGAAATATCTGATTTGGAACCTGCTCGGGACGAACTTACTCCACTGGATGATGTTGCGGTCCAACCATCCGAATCTGCAGAATCTCTTACAACTGACAGTGGTGATATAAACGAAACCCCGGCATCAGGAAACGGAAGCGGCGGCGGAGGCAAAGGCTGGATGATCGCATCTCTGCTATTGGCGGCCGCACTGATTGTCGTCCTGATCGTGAATCCATTTGCTAAGAATAGCGGCAAAGAAGCAGTAGCCTCCATAAATAATGTCGACATTACAAAAGATAAATTGTACGACTCACTTGTTAAGGCTGGTGGAGAGCAAACCCTGGAGGCTCTCATCACAGAGGAACTGCTCAAGCAAGAGCTCAACAAGAAATCCATCAAGATCACAGATGCTCAAATTAATGAAGAAATCAAATCCTTAAAGAGCATGTTCCCATCGGAAGAAGATTTCAATACAGCTATGAGCTCCAGTGGAATGACGATGGACATACTGAAAGACCAGACCAAAATGCAACTTGAGTTGACTCAACTGATGGGCGACAAAGTGAAAGTGACAGATGAAGAAGTAAAGGAAGTTTACGACCAGTATAAAGACAGCTTTGCTACACCTGAGGAAGTTCGTGCTTCCCATATTCTCGTCGAGACGAAAGAGGAAGCCCAGAAGATCATTAAGCAGTTGCAAGACGGTGCCGACTTTGCGGCCATTGCCAAAGAGAAAAACCAAGACGCTACGAAGGAAACCGGGGGCGACCTTGATTTCTTTGCACGCGATTCCGGTATGGATAAAGCCTTTGAAGATGCAGCCTTTAAGCTGAAAAAGGGTGAAATTACCACTGAACCGGTAAAAAGCTCCTTTGGATACCACGTCATTAAAGTGACTGACCGCAAAGAAGCAACGAATCCAACGTTTGAAGATAAAAAAGAGGAGATTCGCAAACAGCTCGTTTCTACGAAAGTGAACGAACAGTCCGTTGCGTTTATCCAAGAATTGAAAGACAAAGCGAAGATTACGAACAGTCTTGAAAAGAAAGAAGATAAAGGCGCTAGTGAGTCGGGTAAATCTTCAGCGAAATAATATTCAAAAGTACCCTATGCTATCAAAGGCATAGGGTACTTTTTTGTTAAATTTTAAAAATCCCTTTTATGCACCCGGAAAACGTGTTAGAATGAAAGCGTTATCAAAAAAATGATAATTGAATAAGGGGGAATCAGAATGATGAGGTGCGCACCAGAATCCAGAAATGTGTATGAGGACTTCGTGGTCGAGACGGACATTCTGTTCTTTAAAACCGGAACCCACGGGTTGGTCAGCTTTCACGGCAGAAATTATAATATAAAAAAAAGAATGACTGCCGAACAAATCACCTCGCTTTTATCCGGAAAACAATTCTTTAATGTTGGCGGAAACTGCTACGTTAATGTAGACAAAGCTACGGATGTCGAACAAGGAATTGTTTTTTTTGGCGAAAAGGCACCGTCCTCAAAATTTCTTCGTATTCCAAGAAGAAAGCAAGAACCGCTCAAACGACTCATGGCGGGGGTCAAACAGCCTGTTACATAGTCCCTGCTAGATGAAGGGGGTGTCCCAAAAGGTCCATTGACCTGGGACGCCCCCTTTATCTTTCGCATAGTTCTTATGTTAACGAAACGGCGAAACCGCTTGATAACCGATATAGAAAAATACTTCCCTAAGCAAGAATGGCAGCTTGGTGCTCCAGCTCTTATAAGCACTGTTGACAGCAGGTGATGAATAAGCAACCAAATTCAGGTCGTCCGCCATAACCATTGCTCGTTTCATATGAAGCGGGTCGCTGACGATGATGAAAGAGGTGATTCTTTCACGTTCTGCAACGATTTTAGCATTATATAAATTTTCTTCGGTAATAGTAGAGGTTGTCTCAGTTAAGATATCCTCGGTCTTCACTCCATGACGAAGTGCATATGCTTGCGCGGCTTCCGCCTCGCTAATCTCGCCTTCTCCTCCACTGCCTCCCGTGAAAATCAACTTCTTCACATTTCCAGTATCGTACAGCTTAATAGCATGGTCAATTCTCCCCTTCAAGACAGGCGAAGGCTCTCCGTTAACAATGCCTGCACCCAGAACTATAGCTGCATCGGCTTGAACAAGGTTTGTCTTCTGTCCAAAGGACCAGATAGAATAGGCTGTATACATGACGTATATGAACAGAATGATTACCAGCATAAGAAGAAATCGCAGCGTTCTGCTTTTCTTTAGAGATTTTTTCCGACTAATGAAATCGCTGGCCATACATGCCCTCCTATGCGTTATGGGGTTTATCCCCCTAAGAAGCTCACGTTCTCCCGGCAATCGCCATCTTAAAACGCCTGGCTGCAGTGCTTGATTAGGCTTCGTTATCCGATTTTTTCGTGCTGTATGCCGTTAAGAGTTGCTCGATATAACGGATTGTATATAAAGCATGCTTATTCTCCTTTGTCAATCTGCTGATCATAATTCCGCCTTGCATCGTGGATAAAATGAAAGAAGCGACCGATTCGGTATCCAGATCCGATCGAAATTCTCCGCTCTCTACCCCCATTTGCAAAATTTCGCGAATGAACGCAAGCATGCGATCGAAAGAAGCGACCGTAAGCTCCCGAAGAACCGGGGTTGAATGGTCGCTCTCCACTGCGCTGATCAGGAACGGGCAGCCGCCTTTTAACGGAGGATTGTGAACAGGATCGTTGTAGACGTTGCAGAAAGCGAGGATTTTGCCCGCTGCGGTAGGAACTCTCTCGATTGCCTGATTAAAGTGACGCCCTACTAACTCGCACGCATAAGCAAATGCCTCCAAAGCAATCTCGTCTTTGCCGGAAAAGCTTCGGTAAATTCCTCCTTTGGTAACGCCTGTCGTTTCGATGATATCTTGTATCGACGATCCCGAGACTCCCTTTTGGTTAAAAAGCTCCGCGGACTTCCGGATGATATGGAGTCGCGTTTTTTCTCCTTTGCGCATGGAACGTCCCCCTTTGCCGTAACTCGTCAGAAACTCGTCCTTATTTTGTAACATTTGACGAATAAATTATAGCACGAATCGGTATATGATCGAAAAAAAGAAACCGAACGGTACGGTTTTTTAAATCCAACTCAATTAGAAAGAGGTTAGCGAAGGATGAACAAGAATAAGAAGCTGTACGGGGTCGTGGCTATTGCCGCATTTGTGTTTATTTTTTACATCGTGTACATGTATTTTTTTCGCGACCCGAATGCATCCACGTTTCTAAGCAGCAAAACCGATACGAGGCGTCCGCCCGACGTCGAGGCCTGGTTAAACGTCATGCGAGTCCATGCCATTCTCGCCTGTATCGCCATGGTACTTGGAATCGTTAACTTTTCCAAACGATTTCTCCGGAAATTTCGAACGTGGCATCGCATAAATGGCTATCTGTATTTATTGTGCGTCGTCGTTGTCGTCGTGACCTCCGGTTACATGGCGCCGTACTCGACCGGAGGAAGAATAACGAGCATCGCGTTTAATCTATTAAGCATGGTCTGGCTGGCGATGACGATCGCAGCGATCGTGAAAATCAAGAAGAAACAGATCGTTCGGCATCAAAAATGGGCCGTTCGAAGCTTTGCGTTCTGCTTTACGAATATGTTCATCCATTTGTACACTTCAATTTTGCATTACGGGTTCGGTGTCCCCTATGTAGACAGCTATACCGTCGGTATTTTCGCTACGATCGCCACTCTATTCCTGCTAGCTGAGTACGTTATCCGGAACATTCTGGAGCTCCACACGCACAACGCTTCAACTGGCATTAATTCGAATGTACATTGAGACGTTATTAATTTTAATGATTTTAAGCTCAATTTTTTCAGTTCATGGTAATATTCATATATAGAAAAAGTTCATCACCCGTACTCTAAGGGAGGTCTCTCCATCAAATCGTTATTTGATCCAAATTATCCACATGCTTTCAAGGCTTTCTCTACAGAACATTGGATTATTCTTGGCTTACTACTTGTGCTGATCTTGACTCTATTCTTTTGCCGGAGAGTAATCTCGTCAAGACCCGCTGTTCGATCCACCCTGAAATGGATCCTCATTGCAGCGCTGCTGCTGCCTGAAATTAGCCTTCAATTATGGTATGTATCGAGCGGCATATGGGACCGCACCACATCCCTGCCGCTAGAGCTATGCAGCCTGACGATGTTACTTTCCGCAATTATGCTGATGACTGGCAGCCGTAAAATATATCCGTTGGTGTACTTTGCTGGCATTGGCGGTGCACTTCAGGCGGTACTCACCCCAAGCCTTGATTATCCATTTCCGCATTTCCGATTTTTCCATTTCTTTGTGGCCCATCTCGCGATCATTATTGCACCCTTATATATGACGTGGATACGAGGATATCGCCCTAACTGGAAGTCCATTGGCTGGACTATGGTGTTCCTGAATGCTGCCGCACTTGTTGTAGGACTATTCAATCTTGCGTTGGATTCCAATTACATGTATCTGATGAGCAAGCCATCCACACCATCTATTCTGGACTTGCTGGGACCGCATCCCATCTATATCCTTGTGGAAGAATTGTTCGCACTCGCCCTGTTTATTGTCATGTTTGCCCTGTTCTTTGCCATACCGGACCGCTTAAGGAAAAGCCGAGCCAACTGTACCAAGTCGCTGGAACGTTCTGTGTAACAACAAAAAAGCGTATGGGATCTCTGCTTAAGACGCGAAGATTCCATACGCTTTTATAATTGAGCGTGATTCTACTTTACATAAAACCGGGATATCTCTTCCCATATTTCACCTGGTGCGAGACTGAACAGACCAATTTCATCACTCGGGAGATCCACATGCGGTGCATTGACTAAATTAACCTGAGGCTCAGGACAGAAATACTGTTTGCAAGCTTTGTTGTTCCAAATCATCCACTGCTTATATGAAGTGCCGACATCGTAAACCAGGGTCTTTCCGATCTTGGAATCCGTCAGCTCCATACGGTTTCTGCCGTTTTGCGGAACTGCTGTGTAGTGATTGTCCATCTCATCGAAATAAGGACTAATCCCTTCTCCACGCATCTGCTCCTCTTCTACCGTCAAAGCTTGATACTTGCCTGTCGGCAGCATGCGTTCATTCAATTCCCAGCGCTGCCCAATCGTGAATTTCACCTTACAGTCATCTGAAGTACTTCCTTCCGCAAATGGTGCGTTCACTGTCGTATGGAAGGCCAAAAGGCAAGGCATCAAGTTATCTCCATTATTGCGGATGAATACCTGCTGTGATAATCCGGCAGCACTCAAGGAGTAGCGGAGCCGAAAGCTAAACTTATGTGGCAGCATCGCAAACACCGGATGCTCTTCATCGATCTTCACACTCACAGCAACATAACTTTCTGATGGGGTCGTTCCAAACTCCTCCACAGTCCAAGGAATGGTATGTAAAAAACCGTGCAAGTGATTACCCGTAGCCTCTTCATTTACCGGGAATTGATATGTTTGTCCGTTCCACGGAAACTTTCCGTCCTCATAACGGTTCGGCGGGAACAACACAGGTATACCGTGTACTCCTGGATTATCCTTGAATTGTCCCATCTCTGACTCAGCAGGCTCCCGTAGGAATCGGTAACCGCTTTCCTTATCGCGAAAAGCAATCAGGTTTCCCCCAATTTCCGGCAAAATAACGGCCTCATATGGACCGAACTGCAGCCATACGGCTTTCTCTCCCTGATATGGTCCTTCGAACGCCTTGTGGTTCATCGGTTGATCTCTCCTCTCAATGTGACATATATAGATTACCATACCCTACCTTCCGGTCAAGATTCTATATGTCACATGAATCTGTCACCCTGGTCAGAAATGACCGAGGGTGAGTTTCATGTATATGAACGTTACTCCGTCCGTGCCGGTCTTGTAACTTCTGCGAGTTCTCTTTCCAGTTCCCCTGCAAACGTTTCTTTCTGCTCTGGGGTCCAATCCATTACCGAAGCCATGTACTGAATCACCGGTTCCTTCCACTTCAATGTCCATTCGATTTTAAAAAGCAGTGAACCAGTTCGGCGGATGAAGAAATCTACAGGTTTGACAGCCATTTCATGCTGAATCGCATATACAAGCGGAACAATTACAGACAAGGGAAGATCGTTTTCATCTCTGTTATTACCGATCTCATGCGCCAGCTGGAACAGCTTCTCGGCATTGGTACCATACGTCCTTACCCAACTTTCGGCAAGCTTGGAATCCAATCCTTGACTTACGCCAAACTGTGTCTTTTCGCGAATAAAAGCAGGGAAATTAGCAGCCCCCCCCACATTACCGCCGGAGATCGGGAGATTTTTCGTTTTGCAAGAGCCAAACGCCTGACCGCCCCCTTCTTGAATTCGCTTAGCAACCAGATTAACAACGGTATCAGCCATTTTCCGGTAGCCTGTCAGCTTCCCTCCAGCAATGGTGATCAATCCAGATGGTGATTCCCATATTTCATCCTTACGTGATATTTCGGACGGGTCCTTGCCTTCTTCCAGAATAAGAGGTCTAACTCCTGCCCATGCAGACTCAACGTCTGATCCAATTAACTTCACATTTGGAAACATATAGTTTACCGCTTTTAGAATATAGTCCCGGTCTTGAACGGTCATGAATGGATGTCCGGGATCATTTTTGTAAACCGTATCGGTTGTTCCTACATAGGTTTTTCCGTCCCGCGGAATGGCAAAAACCATACGTCCATCAGGCGTATCGAAATACACAGCCTGCCTTAAAGGAAACTTTGACTGATCGATAACAAGATGTACCCCTTTGGTCAGTTGGAGCGTTTTCCCCTTTTTAGAGCCGTCCATTTCACGTACCCGATCCACCCACGGTCCGGTGGCGTTCACTATTTTATGGCCCGACACCGTATGAACCCCCCCGTTCAGCATATCTTTCACGGTGATTCCCGTAATCCGTCCGCTTGCGTCATAGTTCAAGGACTCTGCTTTCGCATAATTGATCAATTCAGCACCGTGTGCTGCTGCTTCTTTGAGCACTTCAAGCGTCAGACGGGCGTCGTCAGTCCGGTATTCGACATAATAACCGCCACCTTTTAACCCATCCTGTTTCAGGAGCGGCTCTCTGTTTAAGGTTTCAGTTGGGGACAGCATAGTACGCCGCTCGCCCCGCTTAACGCCAGCCAAGAAATCATAAACCTTAAGTCCGATAGATGTGCTGAATTTACCGAATGTCCCTCCTTGGTGAATAGGCAGAAGCATCCACTCCGGAGTCGTGACATGCGGCCCATTCTCATAAACCACAGCCCGCTCCTTACCGACTTCTGCCACCATACCCACCTCAAACTGTTTCAGGTAGCGTAGCCCTCCATGAACAAGCTTGGTCGAGCGACTGCTCGTTCCTGCTGCAAAATCTTGCATCTCCAGCAATAGAATACTTATGCCGCGAGTCACCGCATCCAAAGCGATCCCAGCCCCGGTTATACCGCCGCCAATGACAATCAAATCATAGGTGCTGCCTGCCATATCCTCAAATTTCTGTTTCCGATCCATACTTGAAAAAGATTTCGACTGCTTCATTTTTGTATGTCCTCCCCGAACAAACCTCATTTATTTGCGCAAAAGACTGCAAAAAAAAGAGACCACGAAGTACGCGGAAACGCCAGAATAAACGGCGTCCGCGACATGTGGTCTCTCCTAGTCTCCAGACGTGTATTAACTTATGGATTATTATAACACATAAAATTTTAATGAAAAGCCATTGCTGCAAAAATAGCCTTTTTCCAACCTTTGTAAAGCTGCTCCCGCGTCTCTTCACTCATGCCAGGATCAAATCTCTGCTCTACACTCCACTTGTTACAGATCTCGTCTTGGTCCTTCCAGTAACCTACAGCCAACCCTGCTAGATACGCGGCTCCTAGAGCTGTTGTTTCACTAATAACAGGGCGTTCCACAGGCACGTTTAATATATCACTTTGAAATTCCATAATAAACGTATTGGCTACCGCACCGCCATCTACACGCAGCGCTTCAATCTTGTATCCCGAATCCTCTTCCATGACGGACAGAACATCCCTTGTTTGATATGCAAGTGATTCCAGCGTTGCCCGGATGAAATGCTCTTTAGTCGTCCCTCTTGTCAATCCGAACACTGCCCCGCGGACTTCACTATTCCAATAAGGGCTTCCTAGTCCGACAAAGGCAGGAACCACATACACGCCTTCTGCAGATTCAACCCGTCTAGCATAAGGCTCGCTATCCTTGGCTTCCCGGAACATACGCAGTCCGTCTCTAAGCCACTGGATCGCAGATCCGGCTACAAAAACGCTGCCTTCAAGCGCATACTGAACTTTTCCGTCTATCCCCCAGGCAATTGTCGTAATCAGTCCATGCTCGGATTTTACCGGTTTATCACCGGTATTCATCAGCATAAAGCTACCTGTACCGTACGTTGTCTTTACCATTCCTTCTTTAAAACAGGTCTGGCCGAACAAGGCAGCCTGCTGGTCACCTGCCGCACCGGCAATCGGCACTTCCCGGCCGAAGAAATGATAGGCAGCCGTATTGGCGTATACCTCGGAGGATGGTCTGACTTCCGGAAGCATGATTTTTGGGATATCCAGCATCTCCAGCAGCTCGTCATCCCACTTCAAGTCATGAATGTTATACAGCATCGTGCGAGATGCATTGGAGTAGTCTGTTACATGCACCTGACCGCCGGACAACTTCCATATAAGCCAGGTATCAATGGTACCGAAGAGAAGTTCCCCCTGCTCCGCACGTTCGCGCGCCCCGTCAACATGATCAAGAATCCATTTGATTTTCGTTCCGGAAAAGTACGGGTCAACCAGCAGCCCGGTTTTGTCACGAACTTTTTGGTCATGCCCTTCCGCAATCAGCTGCTCACAAATATCGGACGACTGGCGTGACTGCCATACAATCGCATGATAAACCGGAACTCCTGATTTGCGGTCCCATATAACGGTGGTCTCCCGCTGGTTGGTGATGCCGATCCCGGCAATCTGCTCGGTTTTCACTCCGGCTTCGGATAAACAGGTTGCAATGACAGCCAGGATGGAGCCCCATATTTCATTTGCATTTTGCTCAACCCAGCCGGGTTTGGGAAAGTACTGCGGAAACTCTTTCTGAGCTGAATACACCATATTTCCTTCCTGATTAAACAATATCGCGCGGGAGCTGGTTGTGCCTTGGTCCAGCGCTAGTATGTATCGCTCCATTTATGGTTTCCCCCCTTTGCAAATCGTCACATAAAAGATTAAGGTTTCATGTAAACGATGTCAAATAAGTCATTGCAATTTCTTGGACCCATCTCTCACGGAGAGCAAGTAAGGAACTAGCGGCCCGGGTAATAATGCTCAAACAACTCTTTGCTTGAAGTTGTAACTGCCGTAGCTCCTGCCGAAACTGCTTCCTCCACCTGCGTTGGAGTCCGGATCAAACCTCCAGCAAAAATCGGGATTCTGGTACGCTGGTGCACCTCTTCAATCATATGCGGCATTGCTCCAGGCAACACTTCAATATAGTCGGGCTGGGTCTTCTCGAGTAAGGCGTAGTTCTTCTCCAGAGCTAGCGTATCCAACAAGAACACTCTCTGAATCGCAACAATACCTTTCTGCTTTGCCTTCAAAATAACGCTGGATCGTGTGGAAATCAACCCGTCCGGACGAATTTCCTGACACAAGTATTCTGCAGCGTATTCATCGTTTTTCAATCCCTGGATCAGGTCCGCATGAAGAAACATGCGTTTCCTTGCTTCGCGAATTAGCCGATACATATGGCCCAGACGGGCGACGTGCGTATCCAACAGGACACCGTATTGGTATGTGCTCTCCAAAATTTTATCCAGCTGCTTCATCTGTTTTGCAGCAGGAAGTATTTTCTGTCCGTGAAAGCTCATGTTCTTCACTCCTCAGTTTTATGTTCTCTATTTATTAGCTCGCGAATCATCTATCGGCAAGAACCACTGAGTTCATATCGTTCTCAACCCAGGTGTATCCCAGGGACTTATTCTATTATTTTTTAGAAAACCCCTGCAAAATATATTAAAATCAATTGGTTTTTTGACGAAAAGTTTGTGCTTTTCTCCATCGTCATCGTCAGTGTGTAGAAGCAGCGTTGCTATTAACTATTTCATTGAGGGAATCGCGATGTACCGGAATTAAAGGGTAACTACATGTATATATTGTACAGACACCGACAGGTAATGTTCGATTTAAAAAAGGAGCATCCTGAATGATAACAGTTCTAATCGTTGGTGCCGGTACAATGAGAAGCATGCATGCCTCTGCTTATGCGACCATGCCAAACGTGCAACTTGTTGGGATTGCTGATATTAACGAAAATGAGCTTATGCCATAATCGGATGCAAGGAGGGATATAATCATGCTGAAAGGTATCAATCAGTGGGGATTTCCCGAGGGAACTTCTTTGGAGGACATGTTTCATCATGCCAAATTGGCTGGATACGATGCGGTGGAGCTTAACCTTAATCCATCCGGTGGAATCGGGCTGACGATGGAAAGCACAGCTGCTGATGCAGAAGCAATTCTTGCACTTGCCACAAAGCATGGAGTTAAGCTTCGGAGCTTATCTACCAGCTTGCTGTGGCGTGCACCTTTATCAGCAACAGATCCGGTAGTCAGAGCTGAAGGTGCTGCTGTTGTAACGAAGCAAATTGAACTAGCTTCTCTACTCGGTCTGGATACGATTTTAGTCGTCCCCGGTGTTGTAAACGCTGACAATCCTTATGATGAATGCTACAAGCTGAGTCAGGACGAAATCAGGAAGCTGCTTCCTATCGCTGAACAGCATGGTGTATACATTGGTATCGAAAATGTGTGGAATAAGTTCCTGCTCTCTCCGCTGGAAATGAATCGGTACATTGATGAACTGGATTCTCCAATGGCTGGTGTCTATTTCGATGTAGGCAATATCCTGCAGTATGGCTATCCCGAACAGTGGATCCGGATTCTCGGACACCGCATCAAGAAGGTTCATGTTAAAGATTTCAACACGAATATCGGCAATGGCACCGGGTTTGTACCGTTACTTTCAGGAAATGTGAACTGGAGTGAAGTTCGCAGGGCACTGCATGAAATTAGTTATAACGATACATTGACTGCAGAGCTCAGTCCTTATGATGCAGATCCTTTCCAGATGGCATATGACACCTCCCGACAGCTTGATGTTATTCTCGGCAGCCCAAATCCCTCTCAGGAGTAACAAGGAAATGATTAAAGCAGGCCTGTCCTGCTTAGTGTATAAATATTATATGACAAAGAAGCCGTGTTGGGCCTGCCCTGAACGGCTTCTTTGTTTGTTCTTTAATTCAATCAGCTATAAACCAAGTGAAATGTACTTGGTTTCAAGAAACTCCTCAATTCCATAGTGTCCACCTTCTCGGCCAAGCCCACTTTCTTTGAAACCACCGAATGGTGCCTGTGCCGTGGAGGGGAGAGGATCATTTATGCCGACAATGCCATATTCCAGCGATTCAGCGATCCGTACAGCTTCTCCCAGATGTTCGGTAAACACATAAGCTGCAAGACCATATGGGCTGTTGTTCGCCCGTTTCACCACTTCCTCGACGGAAGAAAATACAGCAATGGGAGCAACTGGACCGAATGTCTCTTCATTCATACATAACATGTCATCGGTCGCGTTCATAATGACCGTAGGGTGAACGTACTGACCGTGACTTCCAACAGAAGAATCATTTCCGGTCAAAATAACTCCGCCTTTTTCTGTCGCATCTTTGATCTGACTTCTAACTTTCTCTGCTGCTTTTGCGTTGATAAGTGGCCCAATATCTATCCCTTCATCCATCCCGTTTCCAACCTGAAGTGTCTTGGTCCGTTCAGCCACCTTCTCAGCAAACACGGACGCCACAGACTCCTCCACATATATACGGTTGGTACACACACATGTTTGTCCGGCGTTCCGGAATTTGGACAAGATGACCCCATCTGCAGCTTTGTCCAGATCTGCTCTCGCTGTGACGATAAACGGAGCATGTCCGCCCAGTTCCAGTGAAAGCTTCTTAACATTACCTGCTGCCCCAGCCATCAGTTTCTTCCCTACAGCGGTTGAACCTGTGAACGACAGCTTTCTGACCCGGCTATCCTGCTGCCATGCCTCAGCAATCTCGCTCGCCTCACCTATTACAACATTTATGACACCAGCAGGTATTCCCGCTTTTTCTGCCAGCTCTACCAGCTTGAGCGCAGTATATGGCGTCTCCTCTGAAGGTTTAATGACGATCGTACAACCGGCGGCCAGTGCAGGTGCTGCCTTTCGGGTTATCATAGAAGCTGGAAAATTCCATGGCGTAATTGCAGCGACTACACCAACAGGCTGCTTTGTTACAATGATTCGTTTATTGGGAGAGGAAGACGGAATGGTCTCGCCGTAGATTCGTTTCCCTTCTTCTGCATACCAGCCAATAAAGCTGTTGGCATAATTAATTTCTCCTGCAGCTTCTTTCAGTGGTTTGCCCTGTTCAAGGGTCATGATCTTCGCCAGTTCATCCGTATGCTCTGCGATCTGTTCATACCAGCTTCGCAGCAGCTTTCCTCGCTCATCGGCTGTTAACCCCGACCAGACCGGGAACGCATCGAAAGCTGCATCTACCGCCAATTCAGCTTCGGTCCGTCCGCCTTTAGACACTATTCCGATGATTTCACTGGTAGCTGGATTCACAACATCAATTTGTCCGGATGCGTTCACCCACCGTCCGCCGATATACATGCTGTTAGGATACATGTTATAAACCTCCTCTTCAGTCTTGAGTATTCATTATCCTCTAATAGTAACCGGCTTTTCAAACAAGCAAAACAACGAAAACACCGATGCCTGAGGACAGACACCGGTGTTTCTTGTCGTATATTGTTATTTCACACCTGCGTTTACTTCTTTAACCATTTCCGATACGGATGTCAGTCCACCGCCGGAAAGGTACCAGTAGTTTGGATCCAGGTAAACAATATTTCCTTCTTTGTAAGCATTTGTTGTCTTCACAAGTTCGTTCTCTACCACATCTTTTGCACCAGAAGCTTCACCGCCTGTAGTTACGACAGCTCCACGGTCAACAACGAACAGATAGTCTGGATTTTTCTCTACGATATATTCGCTGGAAATATCCTTACCGTGTGTACTGATTTCAATACCAGGGTCAACAGCTGTAAATCCGAATACGTCATGCAGGATGCCAAAACGGGATCCAGGACCATAAGCACTGATCTTTCCTTCGTTCGCCAAAATAATTAGAGCGTTCTTTCCAGTAGCTTTAACCTTATCGTTCAGTGCTTCAATGTCTTTATCAATGGTTGCCAATTCTTCTTTAACCTGGCTTTCTTTACCGAAAATTTGGCCGAGAGTATTCATATTTTCTTTGAAAGAATCCATATATTTCGTTGTGTCTACGCCCATGTAAATCGTTGGCGCAATTTCAGAAAGCTCTTTGTATGCATCGCTCTGTCTGCCGGAAATAATAATGAGATCTGGGCTAATTTTGTTGATTTTTTCAAAATCCGGTTCTTTCAATCCACCCACGTTCTCATATTTACCTTCACTATATTTGGACATATAAGGTGGAACATTCTTTTGAGGAACACCTGTAACCTCTACGCCCAGCTTATCCAGTGAGTCCAATACACCAAAATCAAATACTACAATTTTCTGAGGATTTTTCGTAATTTCAGTTTCTCCAAGTTCATGCTTAATGGTCATTTTATCGCCTGTAGCCTCTTCCTTATTACCGCTTGCACCCGTTCTCTTCTCATCAGAACCACATGCGGCAAGAGCTAGTGTAAGTAAGGATACCATGAACAACATCAACATTTTCTTCATTTCTTAACACCCCTGTTTTATTTAGTTACTATATTTAATATAAATATTAGAAAATAAGGTTAAATTTTACATTTTCATGCCATAAGAGATCCCTCCGCTTTGCTAAGCAGACCCCTTTAAATTTATGAACGAATAAGCTCATTCGCATATCTTATTCCTTTTTAACTTTGTCCCAACTAACGCTTATGCGTAGTAAACACAAATCTTGTTATCGTTAATCTCTTCAATCTCAATGTCCATATCATAGATTCCTCTAAGCACATTGCTCTGGATAATCTTATCTGTTCTGCCCTCATTCTCAATTTTGCCGTCTTTTAGAGCTACGATATAATCCGAGTAGCAGGACGCAAAGTTGATATCGTGAATGACAATCACAATCGTCTTATCCAAATCCGTCACCAATTTTCTGAGGATTTTCATGATTTGGACAGAATGCTTCATATCCAAGTTGTTAAGCGGCTCATCAAGCAAAATATAATCTGTATTCTGAGCGATTACCATGGCGATATAAGCACGTTGAGTTTGACCGCCGCTCAGCTGATGCAGATATTTATCCTGCATGTCTTCCAGCTCCATGTAACGAATGGCTTCATCGATATATTTCTTGTCCTCATTCGTTAATCTGCCCTGAGAGTAAGGGAAACGCCCGAAGGATACCAGTTCTCTAACGGTCAACCGAAGACTGATATGATTCGACTGCTTCAAGATCGAGATCTTCTTGGCAAGGTCGCCACTCTTCCATTGGCTAACTTCCTTACCTTCAATCATGATCTCTCCACTGTCTTTCGTAACCAGTCTGCTGATCATGGACAAGAGGCTACTTTTACCGGCACCGTTCGGTCCGATAAATGACGTAATCTTACCTTTAGGTATCGAAACCGATACATTATCCACGACTTTTTTGCCGCTGTAAGCTTTAGATACGTTAGTTACCTGGATCATGATTTACTCTCCTTTAATAGCAGATATATGAAATAGATGCCGCCGATAAAGTTAATGATGACACTCAGCGTTGTTGAGAATGTAAACACTCGTTCAACAATTAACTGACCTCCGACCAGAGCTATAATGCTGATCAAGATGGAACCTGTAATTAAGTAGGAATGACGATAAGTTTTCATAAATTCATACGCCACGTTAACAACAAGGAGTCCCAGGAATGTGATTGGACCGACAAGGGCTGTTGCCACCGAAATCAGAACCGCCACGATAATAAGCATTCTTTTGACAACATAATCGTAATTCACACCCAGGTTGATCGCATGTTCACGTCCTAGCGCCAGTACATTGAGATACTTGAAATACCTAGCGAAATAAATCAGGGTAATCGCCACTACTATGAAAGCGATGACTAACAATTCTGTTTTTACATTGTTGAAACTGGCAAACATTTTGTCTGAGACAAACTGGAATTCATTCGGATCGATCAACACTTCCATAAAGGAAGATAAGCTTGAGAATAACGATCCGAAGATCATCCCGATTAATAGAAGAAAATATATATTATTTCCTTCCCTTCGGAACAAAATCTTGTACAAGACTCCCGAAAAAAGAATCATGCCGCCGACATTGATCAGAAAGTTTATGTTACCCAGCTCATACAGCTTAAAAGAACCGAAAGCGAATATGACAAATGTCTGTATTAAGACGTATAAGGAGTCCAGTCCCATGACGCTTGGCGTTAAAATTCGATTATTAGTGACCGTTTGAAACACCGTGGTAGACAGCGCAATTGAGCCGCCTGTTAGAACAATCGCCAACACCTTCTTGATTCTTCTCGGCAGCGCGTAATCCCAGTTACCTCCAATATCAATGAACAAGAAGAGGCCTATCAGGATGAGTGCCACCGCGGCCAGCAGACCGGTTTTGGCTTTATATGTCATATGCCTTTCTCCTCATCAGTAAGTAAATGAATATACCGCTTCCGATTACACCCACGGTTAAGCTGATCGGAATTTCATAGGGATAAATGATAATTCGGCCGATGATGTCGCAGAAGAGAACAAATGCGGCCCCGAGCAGTGCGGTATGCGAAAGGCTTTTTTTCAAATGATCCCCCAAGTAAAGACTCACGATGTTTGGTACAATCAACCCCAGGAAAGGTATCATACCTACAGTCAGAACTACTGAAGCTGTCACCAGAGCCACAATGATCAAACCGATGTTAACAACTCTCCGGTAACGAAGTCCCAGATTTGTTGCGAACTCCTCTCCCATGCCCGCCACTGTAAACTTATTAGCGAACAAGTAAGCCAGAATGACCAGAGGAACACTTATGTACATCAGCTCGTACTGCCCCTTAATGATCATCGAGAAGTCACCCTGCAACCAAGCAGACATGTTCTGAATAAGATCATATTTATAGGCAAAAAATGTAGCGATCGAGCTAATAATATTCCCGAACATCAATCCAACCAACGGGATAAATACGGCATCCTTGAATTTGATCTTGTCGAGGATCTTCATAAAGATCATCGTACCTGCAAATGCAAACAGGAATGCAACCAGCATTTTGATCAGAGGACCCGTGGTTGAGAACACCAGCATCGCTACCAGAATACCCAGCCTTGCGGAATCCATAGTCCCTGCCGTTGTTGGAGATACGAATTTGTTCCTGCTGAGCTGCTGCATGATCAAGCCGCAAATACTCATACTGACTCCCGCCAGAATTAGACTGATAAGCCTCGGTATACGACTGACTAGCATAATATGCTGTTGTTGCTCCGTCATGCGGAACAGGTCAAGCGGTGAAATGTCCTTTACTCCTATGAATAAGGAAATAATGGATAACACCACTACTGCTGCAATCAAGTATCTTTTATTCATAGCTCTTCCTTCTATGCGGGATGCAGTTCCGGTATGATCCGGCTGGATGTGGATATCACTCTCAATGAGATTGATTATCATTTGCGATCTAAAGTGAATTATATCATCACATTCTCAACCCGACAAGTATAATTGAGAATCAAACTCAATTATATTTTTAATTTTTAGAATATCTGTTCATCATTTGTTCATAATATTAAGTTTCTTACATGATAAGATCACTTGTTTAAATCGCTTGGTTCAATTATTTGTTTAAACTTCAAAAAAAGTGATTAATAAAAATCTTGACAAAGCATTCTGTATTATACTAAGATACTTACGTATCAATCATTTCTTACAAAACGTAAGTTAGTGAACGTTGTGAGAACTCCATACGATTGATCCGAGTATTAGAAACCAAGATGCATAATCACAGGTATATCAAGGAAATGCTTATATCAGGTGAAAATGCAAAAATGATAATTTTAGGAGGATTTTATTTTATGTCAACAGATTTCAGCACTGCCCTCAAGAATCGCCGCTCCCACTATGCAATCAGCAAAGATTCCGTTATTTCGGATGAGCGTATCCAGGAAATCGTAAATGAAGCTGTAAAACATACTCCGTCTTCTTTTAACTCCCAAAGCGCCCGTGTGGTTGTACTTTTAGGAGAACAACACGATAAGCTGTGGAACATGACAGAAGGTATTCTTAAAGAAGTTGTAGGCGGAAGTGAGGAGCAATTTGCACCCACCGCTCAAAAAATGGCTGCTTTCCGTGGAGGTTACGGCACTGTTCTCTTCTTTGAAGACAGCAGCGTTATTTCACACCTGCAAGAAAACTTTGCTCTTTATGCGGATAACTTCCCAATCTGGTCTCAGCAGTCTTCCGGAATGCTTCAGTTCGTAGTATGGACAGCACTTGAAGCAGAAGGTCTTGGTGCTTCCTTGCAGCACTATAACCCACTGATTGATGAGAAAGTAAGAAACGAATGGAACCTTCCTGAAAGCTGGAAGCTTATAGCTCAAATGCCTTTCGGCAAACCTACAGCCAAGCCTAGCGAGAAAGAATTCCAACCTCTTGAAGATCGCGTAAAGCTGTTTAAATAAGAACCTATTCAAGAAAGCACCGATTATAATCGGTGCTTTCTTTCATTATTTATAGTATCTTATACATATTGATATATCCTGGTCACGGCGCGTACAATATCGCTATAACGATTTTATCTTCAATTCATTGAAGTTCATTTTCACTCAACTTACTGACTCATTTTCAAGCTGAACTAGGGGTGCCTCGTGCTGAGAGACGAATTGTTCGTCAACCCTTACTACCCGATCTAGGTCATACTAGCGTGGGGAAGTGGAGCTTTATGTTTATTTTGCTATAAGCATAAAACTGCACTCCTTCACAGGGTGCAGTTTTTTTATATCTTATTAGGAGGTTATTATGTATGAATAATCCAGCATGCGGGACCAGCAGGATCGTAGGCTGCCGTTTCTCTGTATTTCCGATGACAGACAGGTTCGTTCAGGTCATTACAGAAGCATTGGCGTCCGTAAACACGGACAAGGTATGGATGTATACCGATGATTTATGTACTTGTATTAGAGGCAGAGCTGAACATGTATTTGACGTAACCCGTGCGATATTCGCGCATTCAGCGGCCACTGGCGTACATACCGTATTTAATGGAACATTCTCCATTGGATGTCCAGGCGACAGCAAAGGTGATGTGTATATGTCTGAAGATGATACACGTATGAACGAAAGTCTTGCGGGTTCCGCTAATATTGAAACTGCTTGTCATTTCTCGCTCTATCCACTCGGCACAGAAAATTATATGGACATCATATACCAAGAGGTTGAGCGAGCAAAATCAAAAGGGACTTTAACACAAGGCATCCACTATGCCAGCCGACTGGACGGCACATTATCAAGGGTGTTCGACACGCTCGAAGATGCCTTTATGCATGCAATTCAAACTGACCGAAGCCATCTGGTTATGACAGTTGTGGTATCGGCCAATAGCCCTTCACCAAAAGAAATCTAGCACATGATACTATCACACAAAACAAAGATGAGCTCGGCCTGATTGCAGGCCGAGCCTTGTTTCTTTTGTTCTGCTTAGTTGCTTATACCCATGTGGATTCCTCCTGAGTTTAAGTTTCGTGTGATCTAAAATCACATTATAAATGTATTGAGATGGAAGCGATTTGGTAACGACCAATACCCCCAATCTCGGCTATTCTTCATACCCGATTAAATGAGGTCCTCCATAAGGCTGTAGGAGTTTCGGCACAAATTCAAGCAAAGCTCCCCGGTCATCGTGAACATACAGCATCTCAAGTGCGTCCTCCAAATCCGTCGCGATGCTGGAATTAAATGCAGACAGCAAGCGATATAATGTCTTTCCTTCACCCGTCCAATGTTGATTTGCTCTAAGAATAAACTCGCAAAGCAGCATAGTCAATTTTTGAGCGATAAACCACATTTCTACACGTTTGTCTGAGGCTTTTAAATCCATCATAAATTCGGTTACAGCATAACGGGCTACATCAATATCAAATGAAGTATAGGGCAACGGGCCATAATCCAGATCGCTTTGGGCTTCTTCTCGAATCTTCTCCCCTTCCGGGCGGGAAAGTATTACCCTCCCTTCTGCAAGTATCCGCTGCAGAGTTGGATTTCCGGCCATTACACCTGCATCAAACTGCTCCCGGTATCCTGACGTTGTCAGGAAGAACAGTTCCACGACCCAGCCGAATGATTCAATCGTTTTTCGATTGAAGTCTTCCACACTGTCATCTATAAGCACAATATCGAGATCAGATTGTTCGTTGTGCTCTCCTCTGCCTGCACTTCCTCCTAAAACAGCTATCAAGCAATTCGGATAGTCCCGAAATATCAGTTGTTTGGCTGCCTCAAACGGCTCAGTTTTCACGATGCGTTCCCCCATTGTTTGATAAATACCTCCTCAGCCGAGAAAAACGGGCTCAAATTATTAAATTCAGCTAAAACCCCAAAGGTACCTTAAACATATGGTAAATAGACGAATACACTTTACACCGAATAAAGGAAGAATTGGGGGACTCAAGATCATGAACTATATCAACATGCTATCCAAATTAGGAATGGGAAGCGCTCATCCGGGAGGATTTGAAGCAACCCTAAGGTTATTCCGGAAAGAACCAATTCCCCTAGGCAGCCGTATTTTAGAAGTAGGCTGTGGGACCGGTAGAACTGCATGTCACCTGACCGAGCAAGGATATAGCGTTACCGCTATTGATCTGCATGAGAACATGCTGAATAAAGCCCGAATGCGTGCTGAAGCCATGGGTCTGGATATTAACTTCCTTCAGGCTGATGTGTGCTCTTTACCATTTGAGGATGAGCAGTTTGATTACGTGATTGCAGAGTCAGTCACGGTATTCACCAATGCAACCGAATCGTTATCCGAGTACTGCCGGGTATTAACCAAGGGAGGCACGCTGTACGACCGTGAATTGCTGATGGACAAACCGATGCCGTCTGAAAAGCAGAAAGAATTAGAACAGTTTTTTGGCATCCCTCGTCTCATGAATCGTGAAGAATGGCGCAGTCATCTCATGGAGAGTGGATTTTCCTTTGAGGAAGCTTTGGAATACAACCACTTTACAGATCAAATGAAACAGGAACAAATCCGACACCTGGATACGCTTGAATGCCGGGATGAAGGCGCACTGTTTGATCTGTCCCTATGGGAAACATTATTTCAACATGACCGGATGATATTGGACAATACGAATTTTTTGGCTTCCGCCTTGCTCAAAGCTGTAAAGTGATGATTTGAGGTTCATATCCAAGGGGAAAAGAATTGTAGACCCACCTTCTTTTCCCCCTCTGGCTTTTTACCAGATAGACTATTTGGACTATTTTTTATTATTTTAAATCCATACAATGTAATTCGTTATATCTACTCATGTCGAACAATGTTATAATCGTGGTAAATATATCCTATGCTTAAAGGAGGAACTCTTTCTCATGTCGTGGTTCAACAAGCTACCGATCTCCAGTAAAATAACAGCTGCTTGTTATGCGATAGCTGTTCTATTTGCAGTTCCAATGCTGCTAACCCTAATCGTTCTCGGCAAAACCGTAATAGGGATTCTGCTTGTCGCTACACTCGCCCTTCTTACATACCCGCTTTCGCGGATAATCGAGAGAACGCTTACACAATCTTTCGCTGATATTTCCAATGTTTCATCCAAAATTGCCAAAGGCGATTTCACTTTTAAAGTGGAAGAAATCGGAGGCATGTCAGATCTGAGCCGAACTTTTAACAGTATGGTTGAGAGACTTCGAAAAATTTTGCAGGAAACTTCGGATATCACTCGTACAGTCATGAGATCCAGTCGTGATATATCAGACAAGAACCATAACCTGATCGAAGTTATGAACCAAGTGTCCCTTTCTTCCAACGAGTTGGCTGTAGGAGCGAATGAAATATCGGAAGATGTGTCCGAGATGAGTGAGTCAATCCGTGAGATTGAGCAGATGGTCAGCAATTATACAGATTCCACAAAAGAGATGAACCAACGTTCTATAGAAACACTCGGCTTAGTGGAACAAGGACGCATATCCGTTTCGAAACAGTCTGCCGGAATGAATAGAAACATTGAAGCCACCGAAAAAGTAGCGGAATCAATTGATGCCCTCTCCAAAAATGCTAGGGGGATTACCAAAATCACCGAAACAATCTCGGAACTTGCTGAGCAGACTAACCTGCTGTCGCTAAACGCCTCGATTGAAGCTGCACGAGCTGGGGAGCATGGCGCCGGGTTTGCAGTTGTTGCTCATGAGGTTCGCAAGCTCGCGGAAGAGTCGACTTCTTCCACACGTGAAGTGTTTAATCTTGTACGCAGCATTGAGCATGACATTAAACTTGCCGGGCAGAACATTAAAATTAATGAAGAAGTGGTTCGTCAACAAACTGAAATGATTCATGAAGCGGAACAAGTCTTTTTGGATATCGTTACAAGTGTGCAGTACATAACTGAGCAAATCTCCGCCTTCTCCAAAGAAAGCGAATCGATGCTGGAAAGCGCTCAAAGTATATCTGCTGCGATACAGAACATATCAGCCATTACTCAGGAGTCAGCTGCCGGCACCGAGCAGGTATCCGCCTCCATGAACGAAGGAATCGTATCCATCAAGAAAATGGCGGAAGAAGCGGAAGCTATGAATGACGCTGTATTCCAGCTCCAAAAGACGATCAATGTCTTCAAATTTTAAAAGAGTTTAATGTTATGAGGGTGTCCCAAAAGCTGCTCGTTGAACAATCCGAAATCAACAGGGACAACAAAACAAAGCAAGCCACCTAAGGATGAATTGAAGTGCCCCCTGTCTACTTGACAGGGGGCACTTCATTTGGTTTGCTTTTTCTTTATTTTTGAAAGATATCCTTCAGCAACGAATCCAAGTACCCATTTCCCCGGAAATATTTCATAACAATATTTAAACCACTGAGCTTGTTTGAATCGGGTTGAGCTTGCTGATTGCGAGATTCATTGTTCATGATCTCCTTCAGTAAACAACTGCTCCGTTATCATTTCAACAAATGGAGTGATCGGGATAAATTCCAGCTTTTCCAATGGTATCCACTCCGCACCGAGTGAGTCCTGCTGATCACCTTCTCGATTGATCGGGGCTTTGTCATCCTCTAACTCCACCTGATATATAATACCGATATGGTGCATCTCCTCCAGCTCATCTTCGGTCCGCTGATAAATGATCGTGCAGGAAACAGCGGTTTTCATGATCCCACGAATTGCTGTCAGTCCAGTTTCTTCGTGAAATTCACGCTTTAATGTCTGTTCAGGTTCTTCTCCGAACTCAATCGAGCCGCCAGGCAAATCCCACTTGCCTAAATAAGGTCCTCTCGCTTTACGTATCAACAGTATACGACCATCCTTAATCAGAACCCCATAAACACCGAGATGCGTATATTTTTCCACTGAACTCACAACCTTTTACTTAAAAATCTGTTTCTTCTGTTCTTTATTTTTCTATGAATCCGGTTCATCTTTAAAATTTTCTAATCGGAATGCTGCTTCTCCCCACACCGCAGCCTAAGTCTAACACTTGCAGATCCCTATAATCCAGCAGTTCAACTGTAACGCTATATTTTTTTCACAAACCTAGATCCTTAAATTTCAACACCCGGTTATCTTTAACAGCTACGAAAGTAAAATAAGACGATTCTTCCATAATCCTCTTCATCCGACTGCCCATCTGCTCACGCTCTGTCGGGTATCCCAGATCGTCCATTAAAGCCGCCAGATCTTCCAGATCTTTCTCCTAATAGCAGCGTATGTTTAGCATATGTTTCCCTCTCTCATGTGACATGCCTCTCTCCAAAATGAAACAAACTCGGCAACACTCTTATACCGCTCGTCTCTGTTCGGGCTGACAGCTTTAACCGCAATTTTATGTAAGGCCTCCCCGGCATCCCATCTGTCCACCGAACGGTCCAGCTCACCTCCGAGTAATCCAAAGGCAATCGCGCCCATATTAAACACATTGGTCACGCTATCAATTACCGCACCGCGTTCAAACTCTTCAGGTGACATAAACCTGGACGAGCCCCAGAGTCTTCCCATCGAATTATAAAATGGTTTCTGCTGATACATGTCAATGTCACATACGCGGACCGTGTGATGGATGAAATCATATAAAATACTGCCGTCATAAAAATCGACGGCAACAACGTTATTCTGTTCCACATAGACATGAAAATCAAAAATATCATTTAAAGATTGCAGCCTTAACTCGACCGGCAGCTGTCTAAAACGGAAGTAGGGAGAATCTGGATGGGTGTATTTTGCCGGAGGTGGATATGTTTCATGCGGATGCAGATTTTCTCCTGCAAACCATTCAAATACGGCAGCATATCCCGATCCGACAGGATAATGGTTCAGCAGCTTAATCAGGGAAAGATGACTCAGCTCCTCATACAGGTGAATTCCTTTCTTTAAACGGTTTACAGCATCGCCCGGTTCTCCATTAAACTCCAACGTTCGTGCCCCTGCATATTTTATAAACTTTCGCGTGCCATCCGCTGATTCCACTCCAAAGCTGATATTTCCGGAATCCTGCTGGGAAAATACCTGAAAGACACGTCCCTCATCCTGAATCCACTCGAAGTTATGGACTTCCCTTAAATCAAAAATAACATCACCCATCTTGATCGTTACATTAGAATTTTTCATCCTGTGCCCCCTTATAGAAACAAAATAGACCGTTCTCATCCAGAAAACGGCCTTTATACTAATCAGAACTGTTTATTATTATATTCCAATAAATTACTTATCTCAATCCAATATCCTCAAACCGATTATGTATGTTCTCACTTAACATTAGTCTCAATTCTTGTACTGCTTCCTCTTCCCGCTGCTGGGCTTCCATAAATAGCGGAATAAGCTGTTTGGCTCTCGTTCGACTCCCCGCAAGGCTAGTACCAGCTCGGGGTGTCTTTTGAACAATATCATCAAATCGTTCAGCCACATTGCCGTACAGCTCAGCCGCATTACTGTACACAGGCCACATATTTTTCAGAGAGAACATATATTGGGCGATATCCTGCTTCGCGGCCCCGTAACAACGAAAGGTTTCCAAGGCGCCTTCCTCGTCATAATATCCGCTTTGAAGAGCTTCTATAATGGCAGCATACGCCTGCCTGCCGCAAGCATACTCACTTGAAGGCAGCATAATGTCATGGGTCTCCCATTTGCTTACCGCCTGCATCAGCGACTCCTTATAAATCTCATCAATGTCCATGGCGATTTGTTTTTCATACAGCTGATAATACCAATATGGGGAATGGTTACAACCGAAATCCTCATATCTAATCGTTTGATACTCATCACTAATTCCATCACAATAAAAAAATGTCTGTTGTTCATCATCATAACCCGTAACGACAACAAAAGAATCCTTCCATACCAGTGCTCCCGTTCCCCGGGTAATTGATTGCTTGATATCTTGTACAGCAGCCTTTTGATACAGCGAAAAGGTAGGCTGAAAATGAAAACCTGCATGTTGTGTTGTCGTTAGCCCCAGAAGATCAGCAGCTACAAAATGCTCAGCCATCCAATTGTAGGCTGTGGCGGAGTCAACGGATAATCGGCGGTTTACCGTAAAGCGGAAAGCCATCGCCGTCATACCCGATAAAACAGACTTTGAGCAGTTCACTGAACCTCTATGCATCAAAATAGCATAAAGAGCGTCGATGTAGGAAAGGGATTCTCGTCTCATATGTAAATCGGATAAAATGATCCGTTCCATCATTTAGCACTCCTTTCGTTATCGAACCATATGTGCGCCCCACCTTGGAATCGTGCTTCGCTTAGAGTCGGGGTAACGTCTGGAAATATCTCTGAATTGATTGACAGCCTGATCTTCTATATCTTTAGCCGCAAGCAGAGCTTCAATAAGTACCGGGATGTACGCCCTGTTTATCTGTCTTCCGTTTTGCGAGTCCGTTAGGTAATTCGCCAGCTCTCCTATGACTTGTGTCAGCTGTGAATACAGTTCATAAGCTGGCTGAAGATCAGGCCACAGCACGACTGCTTCCCGTAAATAATTTTTGATCTCATTTCTCGAATATATATAGGAATCCAAAATATAGACGGCGCCAAATTCGTCATAAATGCCGTTCTCCAGTCCACGGATAAGAAAATCGTAAGCCAGTTTGCCTGAAGCGATATCCGTCGAAGGTAGTGTTTTATGAGGGATATCCCAATCTTGTATAGCAAGCCTCAAAGATTCCAGTATCATATCTTTTAGCGGGACGTCTACTTTATCTCCCAGCAACTGAATAGACCAGAAATCTGTGCTATTCAATCCAAAGTTGTCGTAGAGTACAATCTGATCTTCGAAAGAATAACCGTCTTGTATAAAAAAGACCTCATCTTCATCATCATATCCACGAATCACGCCGAATTCCGGAAGCCAGTAAATGACACCTATGCCTTGGTTCAAGCTTTCTTTTACCCATTGTACAGCCTCTTGCTGATAGCGGTGAAATGTCGGATGTCTTGTATAGCCTCCATCGCTTACGGTATAAATTCCAAGGTTATCTATAGCCGGCAAATGCTCTGTCCCCAACTGTCCGTAGGCCGACACAGACATCGGCAGCAATCTCTCATGCACAGTAAACTTAAAGGCCATTCCTGTAAGACCTGACAACATATACTTCGCTCCCTGAAAAAGACCCCTCGATGTAAGTACAGCATAAAGACTGTCTGTAAACGATTTCGACTCTCTTTTCATATCGAGATGATCCAAATATATCCCGCTCATAACACCCACATTACTCCTTTAATGTGTCAGTTGAATGTGCATTCGTTAAATCCAATTGCTCCATTATGGACTCGCAGCGGCTCCTAAGCTTAGTTCTTAGCCATTTGGGTGAGGACAACTCCTGCCATTCGGTCATATGAATCATCAGATCCTGCAAAAACAGCTCTGCTTCATAAAAATCAATTCGGTATGTACGATCTTCGATTTCATGAGCAGGATACCCATACCACGTATTGCAGGCAATCGGCTGCCTGAACACCATCTGTGCCTGAAAAGGTTTTGATCTTATACGCAGGGCATCTGCGTTTCCATACAAATAACTGGGCGTGATCATTTCGACCTTCTCCTCAGTCACTTTCAAATGCTTGATTCGGTCCAGACGCAATTCAACGTCTGTTTGTTGTTCAATGCAGTTTATACGAACATAATCTGCACTATATTTAGATAAAAGCTGAAGCGGGCATCCTATAAAAAATATTTCGCCCTCTTCTCCTCTATACAATATTTGCACAATAAGTGAATCCCGAACGGCATGAGTCAGCAGCTCAAAAAATCGCAACACTTGCGGGCTAACGTTAAATACCGGAAGACGGGTACTTTCCAGCTGCTCGTCCGTAAAACGCCCAAGTAAATGCGCAACCCTTCGGACGGAAGACGAATTCTCATAATCATAGCTGCGATAGCGATGGGCAAGGTAGTTAAGTACTCTTTTTTCTTCTTCGGTCATGTAAAGGAGAGGGAGAAGAAACGTTTTATCTTTATAGCAATAGCCTCTTTTTTTGGCAACGTACGTCAGAGGAGCTCGCAGCGAGATTTCTAAATATTCAATATCACGCTGCGCCTGGCGTGTGGATATCTCAAACTCCTCGGCCAATAAACGGCTGTTCGGGTATTTTCCTTCCCGAATCTGCTGATCGAACCAGTGTATCCGATGCATATTGCTCATAACGGTGTCAACTCCCCTCTGCCATTGTAACCAACATAAAGCGCCCGCTCCCTCCATAGGGAACGGGCGACGCCTTCAATTCAGCCTGTAGAATCAGCTGGCTGAAATTGCATCTACCTTCGACTGTGGTGCCTTATCACACCGTTTACATACTTTAACGGCTGTTCCGTCTGTTTTCGTCCGAGGATATAGCAGCTTAATTCTGCTGCTATGACAGACAGGGCATGTACCTCTGCCACGTGAAGGTAAGTTCCAGAGGGAGCGCCCTCTTTTTGGTTTGGACATTCTTTGCTAACCTCTTTTCATCTAATCTCATCTTAGAACGTCTTCCTTAATATGGGAAGCAATTTTATTATATTACATGTGCTACGACATAAAATGTCGTAGCACTAAGGCAATTAATAAATTAAAAGGCTTTGTTAAATTATATTGTTGATTTTATAGTGAAAAAGAGACCCTCAAGTTGCGAAGGTCTTTTAGTTAATCAATTATTCATCTTTCGGTTGTAAACAACTCTTGACCAAAAGTAAACAGCACAACCTATCAATAAGATTGTCATCTGCCAACCAGAATCACCCTTAATGAAAAAACCATAAAGTGACCAAATCAATAATGCTAAGGTATAAAAGATAAATCCATATTTTGCAGATTGGTCACTCTGATATTTCTCCATTTCATCAGCTTTTCGTAATTTCATTTGACTTCCTCCTCATAAATAAATAATGTAACGCCACATATATTTGCGAGTTCTTCCTGAGAGAGTTTCATATTTCTTCGTTATAAATGTAAAAAACTTTTTACACTCATAATTATAATACATCGTCTCAGTATGTCAAATTGTTTTTACATTCAGATTGGACAAATTAAGAAAACCGCCAGCTGCTCGATGAACGAGCGCTGGCGGTTCTAAAGTGCACAATTACCGATGGTCCTTCCCATCGATATGCAAAAAATTTATTGTGTTATCGACCTTATGCAGGTACCCTATTAAATCGCCGCATCAATCCTGGTCTGCGATGCTTTGTCGCACCGCTTGCATACTTTTAAAGACGTGCCGTCGGATTTGGTTCGTGGATACAGCAGTTTAATGCGGGTACTGCGGCATACCGGGCACGTGCCCCGACCGCGGGCAGGCAAATGCCATAGGGAGTGTCCTCTTTTTGACTTGGCCATTTTTTCACAAACCCCTTTTCCTCAAAATTTCACCTGAAACGGATAACCGGACCGAGTTGAAATGTGATGAGCGTCATGGGAAGAAAAAAGTCTATCTACGTACCTCTAAGAAGGCTGGCCGCATTTAGGGGTAGTTATTCTGCTGATATATTCTAATGTCTCGTATCTGTAATCGGGCCTTTCCCTTCAGCCAAAAGCTTTGTCAAATAAACAATTTGTCCGGTATGATATCCGTAATGCTCAGCCACATAGAACAGATGGCTTTGAATCGGGCGTACATAATAAGAATCTGAGCTTTCCGTATTTCCAACTCTCATTCGCTTCCAATCCTCAGGGTCGTACCATATCTGTACTTCACGTTGTAAATCCTGATCTAGCAACTCACCCAATACAGATTCCGATTGCTGACGGACATCTTTCATCCGGGTAAGAATCGCACTAACATTCATTCCACCGTTCATCGTAAATTCATTAGAACGTTCTCGGATAAACGGCTTGTTTCCGATTCCGCTCACGAAATGCTGGTATTCGTTACCGGCCAGATGAATGCACAAATTTCCGATGCTTAGCATTTCTCCGTTTACTCGCTCCCAGATCTGTTCATCCGAGAGCCGATTAAGGCAAACTTCAATTCTCGCCAATTGGGTGTTCATCTGTTTCAACACGTCTTGGACAAACATATCTTATACCTCCTCATGTGTACCATATTTATGTTCATTTTGTTGATTTAGTCATGATGGTCGTTATTTTCATAAGGAATAATAGTATATTTATGTTTCCGATCCCGGCTTTCCCTTCAGTCTCCATCTTATCGTACCGTATATAATGGCAATCAAGATAAACCCTCCGGCGGAATAAATCAATCCACCAGCCGAAACAAATGACAGTACTAAACACTACAGATTCAATCACAATCTGCTATAAATCTTTAATAAAGGTCACACGTGAGAACCCTTTCGTATAATAATCCGTTTCGTACTTCAGTTCCTGATAACCCAAAGAACGATAGAAGGCCAGTGTCTCTTCATTTCCCGGGTGACCTAACGTAGATAACATGACACTGCTAATTCCTTGTGCCTTTAACAATAGGGATAGCGATTTAAGCAAGTCCTTTCCGATTCCCTGTCTTTGATGTTTAGGAGACACGACTACACCAACGAATTCATACAGCCTTTGGTCATCGTTATGAATGTATCCCGCATGACCTACCACTTGGCCCCTCTCATGTTCAGCCACAACGTACTGCGACTTTGTCAAATCACGATCAAATAAATAACTAGCCCAACGTTCTGGGTACATATCAAGCACAAAATCCGGAAACTGAAGAGGATACTCCTTCATTAATTTTTTTACGGATTCCTGATCCTGCTCCTGTAAAAAACGAAAATTAATCATCGAGATCCCCCCTTATAGTAAAGTAGTAACTGCCATACTGATCAGATAGGCAGCAGGTACGATAACAAGCTGTGCAAGCATCGTTCCAAAAAAACGTGTGACCATTAAAAGTGTATATACCTTGCCGAGCTGATCTCTCGTTTCCGGTTCATGAGTCGCTTTATCTGTAATGAGGCCAAGCTGGGGATCGATAAATATCGTTAGTATAATGGTGGCTATACCATTGATGATACCCGAGGCTTGTGAAGCCGTTGTGCTTAACTCAGGTACGATATGGGCCGCATATAAAGATGACAGCACACCTACTGTATAAAAGGCCGTTACCAAGACGTTCAGCAAGATAAACCGCTTGGGAATACCCAAATATCGGAACTGACTGATCTTAAGTGTTGGTCTTCTAAAATAATGCTTCGTATTTTTGAGCTGACCTATCGTTACGCTGGAAATGAGCTTGGGGATCGATCCAGCCACTTCCAGCTTCGCTATAACTCGGGCGAACAGGTTCACGAACGTGGGAAACAGCACAATGGCAATCAAGGTGCCAACAGATGCTGCAAGCAGGATAAATCGAAAATATCGGAGCACATCAAAGGAAGGATCTATTCGGGCATAGTCTACAAATTTGGCTGTCAGCGGAGCCTGAATCAGGTTAGAGGTTCTCGACACGAGCACAATAATACCAGTCAGAGACAAGGCGACAGCAATTTTGTTTAACTTCACGCCGGCATACCGGGCGGAATAGGACAATGTTTCCGCCGTGTGGATGACCATCGTCAGAACAAATACGATTATGAGGCTGTTCACCATAGGCAGTACTCCTCTCCCACTCTAGAGAACATAAAGGGTTTCATCTGGACAAGCCTGTTAAGTTAATCCAAAGATTTCGTTTCATATCATTGTTGTTCTTGCACCCCGGTAACCCATGCTGTGACCCTTAAATCAAGCTCATCCGGGTAGTCTATATTCAACTTCTCTGCCGTTTCCAGAGAAATGTCGCGGAACAGATTCATGGTTGAGATCAATGCTGTCCAGCTGTCCTCCTGATTGAAACGACCAAAGACACGATCAAGCTGATCCATTACGTCAGCTTCGACCCATTCACGCATAAATTTACCGGCATGCCATATATCCTGCTTATGGTACACAGCTACTGCATGCCATTCCATCATTTTCAAGAGCAACTGTTTCATATCTGTATCTCTGGTTTTGGCGATCCATAATTCATTGCGCAGTATCTGCTTAGCGACATACATGGAAGCGAACCAGAACATATTCACCACCTGAAGAAACTCCTCATTGTGAACAGGTTTAGGATTAATAGATAATACCTCTGGCTTTCCATCAGTAATCTGAGCTAGACAAGAATCCTTATCTACAATAATCCGGAATCCTCTGTTAAAACCTTCGGGTATGCTTCCTTCTTGTATCTTGATAAGTTCGGTATCCGATTTAATTACAAAGTCAGCTTGCAACCCGCCTGAAAATAACACTAACCGTTCAACATCTCCACCTGAAGTGGTGGATACAAAACTGGTCCAAGGATTACCTATCTCTTTCAACCAGGCATCGTTGCCAATATAAAAATCCGATCGAGACGTGAATATGACGATATCCAAGTCAGACCATTCATCTGCTGGATGATCTAATCTAGCTCTGGATCCAACAATTACTGCGGCTCTGATATCATCGACCGTGTCAATCCAATGAATAAAGTCACTTTCAAGCTCCTTATAACTTCCATTCACGTCCATGAAAGTAGGCACTCCTCTCACTCCACCGTAATATTAAAATCCATCCCATACGGATGAAGTCCTAACTTTTGAGCTACTCGTTGAGAATTCAAATTGTCCCAGGACGTACTGTAGAGCGGTATGCGACCTTGCTTTAATACTTCGCAAATCCATTGGGCAGTTACCTTTGTAGCCAGTCCTCTCCCCCTGAAATCTTCTACGGTTGAAAGACTTGCTTCAGTAGCTCGGTCTGAGATTCGGGCGGAGCAACATAGCGAGACCACTTGACCCTCCCATACGTAACCGACTATCGGCAGATGTTCTGTGAGCTTAAGCGTTAAATGATCAAAATGTCTGCTAAGCATATGAGCATTATTTTCGTTGATCACCATTACCTGTTCATCTTCCATAGGCGGTGGGGTGCTGTGAAGATATGCGTAAGCTGGACCAATCCATACATTTTTCACTGCACTATATTTTCCGATGATTTCACAAAGCTTTACAATGTTTATAGATGATTTGATATGATCATTTAGCTCTTCTGCAATCGCCTCGGGTAAGCGATCACTTATATACGTATGCATGGAATTACGTGTTTTCCCAATAAAAAGCGTAGGTGAATCTGTCTCGCCCGGTTCGTTTATTCTAATCATCCGCCCTGTTTCATCCAAAACATACAATGTCGAAGCCTGAATCTGCATCAGCTGATCGTCATTTAGATCAATGCTCTTCATAAAACTACCTTTATAATCATCCTGCTTCGCTTCTCTAATGATAAAATCCATGGTGTCCTCCAGTAGTTTGATATAAATCCGTATCAGAGTTTATCTAATGTTGTTCCACATGGATTTAACAGCTCTTCCGTTTGGCAATCCATAGGGTCCATCGGTCTTGTTCCTTTATTTCATCGTCTTGCCTATCTTGCAATTTTTCAAGTATATAGGCAACGAGCTCCCCAAGTTCATGATCATTAAGGTCATGAAGAATAGATCGGCCTGTTCGATTCAGCAAGTCCTGCTCCAGTTCGGCTATATCATGATAGGTTCTACGCGTTTCCCAGAAGGAAATCTCTTCAATCTGTTCAAATTGATTCGCAGAAAGGCTTTGTGCTACGACAAGACTCGTATGCCTGCGCCCCGTTTCCTTCTGAATCAATCTAGGGTATCTCTCGAAAAAATATCCACGAATGTGGTTCACACTTCCAGGAAGAAGACAATCTGCCTGGGTCCTGTCCTGCACAATGATCAATCCGCCCGGCTTTAGCACACGAGAAGTTTCCCTGAAGCAGGCATCTAGATCCGTAATGTGATGAATAAGAGCCCGCTCCAAGATCAAATCCACGCTCTGCTCTGGCAAACCGGTATCAAGCGCATCCCCCTGCATAAAAGTTATATTATCGTAAGAGCTGCAGTTATCCCTTGCTCCATCCAGATTGGATCTGGAGAAATCCATACCTATGACACGGCTCGCTCCCAAATCTGCCAATGCTTTGCTGTATATCCCGCCACCACATCCGATATCGAGTGCAACCCCAGGATTTTTACCGACATATGGTCGCATAAGTTCAATCCACTCGTGATCGGCTGTTCTTGCAGCGTAAGTATGTTTATTTTTTCCGTCATGAAAATCAATGGTCATCGCCGTATCTCCTATAAGTGTCGATATGACACTGATGTTAGTCCGAGCAGCCGTGCAGTTCTCTCATATTCTTCAAACAATTGATCCTTACTGATCAGTTCATGGTTATGCTCGAAAGTAAGGTGGAACTCTTGATTCCGCTCAGACAAATATTCAAGATATCGATGGGAATCTCCGTAGCTTTCATCCTCGTCATGCTCAGGCAGCACCGGCAAATGATGTTTAAAAGTATCATCCGAGTAAACGACGTTGCTGTAATGCACCAAATAAACCTGAGAAGCCAAAGTCTCCATGAAGTTATACGGATCAAAACCCTCAAACGCTCGGTGTGCGATATCCAGCCTTGCCGTGTCGATGACCAAGCTGATGTCGGGATTATTTAAGAACGATTGAATAAACACATCTTCGTAATCCCCGAAAAAATCATGCTCCAGCACAATACGTTGTCTGTACTGCTGCTGCAGCTCGGATAACCTCTCAAACAGCCGTTCGGAAATGTCCCGAAATTTGGATTTACTTAATTGATCATACTCATATCGATTCAATGAATCTGGTAGTTTCAGATAAGGGACATAAGGCTGCTGATAAGTCGGATAGAATGGATAGTGGAACAAAATATAATCCGCCCCACACTCTGCCGCAAGCCTAACTTCTGTCGTTATTCGTTCTAATGCCTCTCTATATTGCTCCGGGTCAGGAGAATTCAGAGTAGGCATTGAGTAGCCATATGTACCGAGAATAGGACCGTGAACACCAAACTTGAGGTTTTCGTTCATGCAGAATCGGCTTACCTCTTCAACGGCTTCTTTGCTCGGATACTTCGAAATCTCCATTCCGCTAATGAAATCATTCGATATATCATTCCATCGATCCAGCGTAAATTGATGCCACATTCCTATCTGAAGACGTCTCATCTTTTATTACCTCCATCCTTACCTACTCTGTAATACTCAGCTTCACTTCTCCACCAATTGCTTCGAGAGTTGCTTCTCCACCGACTGGAATCGTAATTTGCGGTGTTGTATGTCCAAAGTTAACGTCGGCTACTACAGGCAGGTGCTCCAGTTCTTTCTTGGATTTGATAATATCGTGCAGGAGTTGTCCGCTCATCTGTGATTCACGTTGAAACCGTCCGATAACGATTCCTTTAACATCATGAAAACCGGGCTGATGAATGAGTGATTGCAGATCACGATCAAACGTCGGTGGCTGCGATTCCAAGTCATCTTCAAGAAACAAGATGGCGCCCGCTAAACTCGGCATAAACTCTGTCCCATGCAGCAGGTTGAGTGTACACAGATTAGCACCGATGATTACACCTTCCGCTTTTCCTTCATTAATGACATAAGGGCCATCGTTCTGAATAAATGTCCGGTTCTCCTGATCCATATACCAGGCGTCATCACTCCATTCCGCTGATGAAAGTACCGATACAGGCGCCTCTTGGAACATCATTTTGTAAAAATATTCGGTCGTATATTCAATCCCGTGAAGCATGCCAAAGGTTGAATAATGCGGACCAGAGTACGTGATTAACCCTGTCTTAGCGTATATAGCGCTGCTCAGTGCCGTGATATCTGAATATCCGCACAATCTCTTAGGATTCGATGCAATAATATCATAATCAATATAGCTCAACAGCTGATTGCAATTGTAACCGCCAATCGTAGTGAGAATGCCCGAAACATTTGGGTCCAGAAATGCTTCATGTAAATCTTGAATTCTGGATTCGATAGACGAAGAACTAAACGCGTCACTTTCCTCGCAGTACTTGGAGTATGTTACAGTGAGCCCCATCTCACTCAATCGTTGCTCAGAAAGCTTACGTTGTTCTTTTGCGATAATAGACATACTCCGTGAAGGTGACAGGATACGGATCTCATCACCTGGCTTGAGCTTTTGTGCTTTCATATTAACTCCTCCTCTATGTTCTAGCGACTATAGTTCACTTGTATTCTTGAATGTGTGTTCGCGGATGCAATGATTGCATCAAGTACAGATTGAACTTTATGTCCATCATCGAAAGTTGGTAAATCGACTAGTCCATCATCACCGTTTATCGATTTATGTAGTAAATCTACCATTGGATAAAACCCACTATAGTAATGTTTAAGTGGAGCTTTTAATTCATATGGCGGTTCCATTTGGTTGATCTCAAGCTCCTTAAAATCCCCACCAAAACTTAACTGAATGGACTGGTCATTCCTCATGATCAAAGTTCCTCTACTTCCGTAAATCTCTAGAGTCCAACCCGTACCTCTAATACCGGGATAAAAGACATCAGCCGTAAAAGAAGCATCGTTTCTAAAGTTACCCATGATTGAAAATGCATCATCTGTGTTCCTATTTTCTATTTCAGTAGCTCCTGAAAAGCTAGGGACAACCGTTCTCATACTAGCGTATACATGGTCGATTTCTTCTTCCAACCACCACATCATTGAATCCAGCATATGCGAGCCTACAGCAAATAAATGTCCTCCACCAGACTCTTTTTGCCCTTCCCATCCTCTAGGTTGAGTCGCTAACGCTTCATATCCAGAAAAACTCCCCTGGTACTTCATATGATGTATACTGCCAAGTTCACGATTCTTCAAAATTTGTTTGATCCGCTGCCTAACAGGTGTTAATCTCCATTGGAAATTTACAAATCCTTTGCGCTTTGTTCCGATGATTTCATTCATCATCAGCCGAGTCTGATCCGAATTCATTCCTAGTGGTTTCTCACATAATACATGCAATCTGTTCTTCAGTGCTTCCATTGTCATTGAACAATGATGTACTGGAGCAGAAACAACAGATACTAAATCCAGTTCCTCCGCTTCAAGCATCTTATTCCAATCGGTGTATTGTTTAATGTTGGGCATATCCTTTTCACTGAGACCTCGATGCACACTGGCAATACACTTCACTTCAAAACCCTCATGCATTTGAAATATAGGAGCGTGTACTGACGCCCCAAACCCGCCTCCAATGATACCAACGCGAATTTTTTGCATGTATTCTATCCCCCAGTTAGTAGTATTCTCGGCTGTACTCCTCGATTCTGCTCTTTAATTCTCGATTTCGGTACATTAAAAACTGGCGCATATACGCCTTCAGCACAACTCTCTCGGCAATCCATCCGAACGGACCTAATGGCGCCTCCAGATAAAGAACATCCTGCATTATCGTCGTAATCCCTAAATCGATGAAATGATGCTCATGCTTCAGGCTTTTGAATGCTCCACGGCTCATCGTATCTACAAAAAGATACGGCCTTTTGTACTCCGTAATTTGTGAAGCCAGCCTCTGCCGGATCAGAAAGTGGGTCGCTTCAAAAGTGACAAACTCTCCTTGTCCGATCATGCCGCTCGTGACTCCCTCGACCGCATGTTCTTTTGTATGAGGCCACACAGTCTGTGTATGAAGATCGATATCCCTGGCAAAATCAAAACAAATGTGAATAGGTGCCATGATTTCAATTTCTGTTGCAATCTTAATCAAAAGATTTACCCACCTTTATGTATTCTCTCTACTACTTAACACGACAGATGTTTCAACTTGTCTCTCAGGAATATTCCAGTACGTTTGAAGCAATGCCTACTAACTTTTTCACTGCTTCAATCTTTTTCGGATCATTCGGATCTGTCCCCGATGGTTTATCTTATCCTCGAACACATGAAACCACATGAAATAATAGTTAGCCGGAATAAACGGCTATCTGCGGAGTAAAACCATCGAGATCCGTTACCGGGTAAATGCTATCCATATCCATATTCATCATCAATCTATCACTCCTTACCTAGTAAGAAGAAACGCCTTCGACGTCCTTATTAAAGGACGTCGGTGTTTCTTCGAGAAATATAAGCCAAGTATCAATCTGAAATTTATTCTTTCTTATATTTCAAAAAAGACACCAAGCACGATTAAGCTTGGTGTCTAATATAAATCTTATCTTAGGTGTTATCTGCTGTTAACAGTATACATCAAATGGCTTTCCCCGGAAATGCCATTACATTCATCAGGTGCAATGCTAGTCAAACCACACATCTTTTGCCGGATTCCGAAGATACTCGAACATCTGCTGAAGCTGTTCCTTGGAGTTGCGTTCCAGCGATAATTCCGGCAAGTTATTTTCGCTAAAGAAACCAACCTCTGAGGTCTCTACTCCACCTGCCGCTTCTCCCCCAGTTAGTTCGCATTGGATAAACATCTTATATACATGCTGAGATGCAGGCGGATGATTATGGAATTTCTTGTCCAGCACTGCCAGCAGTCTGACAGGCCGAGCATCATAACCGGACTCTTCCTTGATCTCTTTTACGACAACCTCTTTCGCCGATAGCCCAATGTCCGCCCATCCGCCCGGAAGTGCCCATACTCCATCGAGCCTCTCCTTGACTAGAAGAATTTCCCCCTCTTGAAAAACAACCCCGCGCACATCCACCTTCGGCGTTGGGTATCCAGTGTCACTTGCAAACAATGTCCGAATCTTCTCATGCTTCATATCGGTGTATTCATGTAAAATCGAAACGCTTAGTTCCCGCAACTGCTCAAATCGTTCTTTATCATAAACATCCTTGGAATAGGCAAGGCCCGCCTGGCTGATCGCCTGAATCTCCTTCGCCCACTCAAGCCACTTCTGAGTCATTGTACTTCCCTCCATTTATTCTAGCGGTTTAACCTGATCTTTCCAGCGTGCCATAAAATATCGATTGGATATTTTGAGGGCTTCCGTACGATCACTCGCCGGTGCTGAAATCATTAGTCCATCTCCCCCGTTCCAGCCACTCCGGTCTGGACCGTATTGCTCATTTACCTCTATCGAGAACTCGCTCATATCTGCATTTGTGTACATTGAACCGTAGTTATAAGCATATAAGCTGTCATCACTATAACCTCTGTAAGCAATTAACGCGGGACTGTTATCTCCGAAAAATTTTATAACGAGCTCTCTCTGATTGACAGGTACGGGAAGCTCTTCATTTTCAATATGGATGGTCCCAGTAAATATTCTTTCCCCTTTGAAATTCCGCTTCATCTTACCATTGATGTTGACGGTGACAGACTCTTCGAAGTCCTTGTTCTCTATCCCTAGCCTATACTTCACCCCTTCTACTGTATGATGAATAGACTTCGGAACCATATACCAAATGACGCCAGCCACGGCAGCAATCAACAGACCCATCAGTATAGATACGGTCACTTTTCTGATACTCCACTCTCTCAGGCTAGACTCACCCCGATTCCCATAAATTTCATTATTAATATATCATATGAAAAAAAATAGAGGGTGTTCTAAAGATAGATTTTTATGAAAATGGAGTCCTCACTCATTAGTTGATTGCGCTGCTAAACGCACAAGAGGGCGTCCGTCCCTCAAGACAGACACCCTCCTCTATTTACAGTTAACTAGTAAGCGGTTTCAAATATTCTAATAATGGCTGCTTCTTAATTAGACATATCCTCAAGCCGCAATCCCAAGCGGGGAGAACAGCACATACATTGCGATCATCAATATAACCATGACAACCGTAAATACTCTCGCATGTTTCCATGGTGTCAAGTCTACCTTGCCTGAGTTGTACAGTTCGAAATCTTCATCTCGCGGCGCAAACTTGCCAACAATAAGCATAACAAGCACACACACAGGGAACAGCACACTTAAAATATACAAGAAGTTAATCTCACCTAAGAAGAACTTGGACAACGCATAGAGTACAATGTGCGCACACAGCGCAATTTTCGGTGCAATCGCTGGTACTCGCTTCGTGAAGAATCCGACCACAACCGCCGCGATAATCGGCACATTATAGAATCCGAACATTTCTTGCAAATAATAGTACAAGCCTGATGGTGCGAATAGAATAAGCGGTGCTATTGCTACCGATACGAGGCCGAGCACGATAGCAAATATACGGCCAGCTTTCACCAATTGCTTCTCTGTTGCTTGCGGTTTGAACATCGGCTTGTAAATATCCAACGTAAACAACGTCAAAGAGCTGTTCAATGCTCCGTTGAAGGAGCTTAGGATTGCACCGAACAATACAGCCGCGAAGAATCCGGATAACAATGTTGGCAATACTTCGATAACGAGCGAAGGATACGCCATATCCGCATTTGATAATGAGTTATTGAACAAGTGATACGCAATGATACCTGGAATAACAAGATAGAAAGGTCCAATTATTTTGAACATACCTGCATACAGAACGCCCTTCTGGCCTTCCTTCAAGTTCTTCGCACCTAATGTACGCTGCACGATCGCCTGATTTGTACACCAGTAGAACAAGTTGTTGAATAGTAGACCGAAGAAAATCGTAACGAATGGAACAGGTGAACTGCTGTCACCGATAGAATTCAGCTTTTCAGGTTCCTTTTGCAGCAATGTGTTGACACCATCGACAAGGTCCCCTCCCCCTAGTGCAACAAGACCAAGAACCGTAATTAACAGTCCGCCTACAATGAGACCTACCCCATTCAATGTATCTGACAAGGCACAGGCCCGCAGACCACCGAGAACAACATACAGGATACCGACAATACCAATCACCAATGAAACGACGAGTACCATTCCAAAGTCACCGAAGCCAAAAATAGAGGACAAGTTAAAAATCGTATCTAACACAAGCGCACCTGAGTAAAGAACTGTTGGAAGATACGCCATCGCATAACCGAGCAAGAACAAGATCGAAATAATTTGACGTGTACGCATGTCATAGCGCTGCTCCAGGAAGTCTGGAATCGTTGTAATACCTGCTTTCAAATAACGGGGCAGGAAGACAAACGCCATGAAAATTAACGCGATTGGCGAAGTAACCTCCCACGCCATAACGACCATGGATGAGCCATAGCTCTGTCCATTCAAACCCACCATTTGCTCGGTGGATAAGTTCGTCAGGAGTAGGGAGCCCGCAATGACGATCCCCGTCAAACTGCGTCCGCCTAAGAAATAACCATCTGAACTGTTCAAATCTACCGCTTTCGTCTTATGCCACGAATACCACGCTATGAAGCACGTATACAGTAAAAAGGTAATGACCGTGATGTACAGCATGCCTTTATTCCCCTTCCGCTCATCGAGTAACGATAGTAGCCTTTCTGCTTGCAACTTGCGATTCTGTATCTATTTTCTAACGACAGACTGCACAGCGACCAACTGGCCCGTCTCGAACGATTGCTTGCACGCATATCCTAAAATCGTCGACTGAACACCATCCGCTACCGTTACTTCCGGCTTCCGATCTTCACGGATATAGCGGATGAATTCAATCACTTCATCCACATAAGCCTGTTCGAACCGCTCCAGGAACCCGCTCGCACACTCGCGTACGACTCCGCGCTCATCCATTAGCGCAACTTGATTCTTCTCTGGTATCGTACCAATACGCAAAGAGCCATGTGTCCCGATAATTTCTGTCTCGATATGATAACCATGGACACAGTTCCGACCTGCCACGAAAATCCCCATCTTCTTGCCCTCGAATTGCACGAGAGCTGCTCCTGTCTCTGCATCCTGAAGCTGTTCAAGATCTGGATAACGATGTGAACCGCCAATCGCCCATACCGTTTCCGCCTCAGCGTCAAGATACCAACGTGCTAGATCGAGATCATGAATCGCCATGTCGAGGAACAATCCACCACTGTAGTTGCTCTTAGCGAACTGCAGGAAGCTAGGCATCGCCTGAGCAGGATCGAGTCCATAACAGCGGACAAGCACAGGCTCGCCAATTGCTCCCGCTTCAATCTGCTGCTTGGCATAAACGTAAGAGCGGTCATAGCGTCTCATAAATCCAAGCATAAATACTTGATCAGGATGACGCAGTACAGCTTCCTGCACACGCAGCGCTTCTCCCACATACAGGCCAAGCGGCTTCTCGGAGAAGACGTGGAAGCCTGCTGCCAAGGCTTGCTCGATCTGCTTACAGTGGAAGCCAGATGGAGAAGCGATGAAGATCGCATCAAGCTCATTATTGCGCAGCATTTCTTCGTAATCTGTATATCCGTACGGAACGTCAAGATCACGCTGAGCAGCTTCCACTTCCTCTTCCTTCACACTGCATACAGCCGTCAATGTGCAGTGCGGTATCCGGAATGCCAAGTTCTCTGCATGCTGCCTTCCTAATCGGCCTAAGCCGACTAAGCCAACCGATATGTGCCTGTTGTCGTTCAATTGCACGCTCCCACTCCCTTTTCCCAGGTTACACTCGCTTTGCTAGAAGGATTAAACCCACTTCAGCGGTTGAATTCCCCTCGTCTATACGCCTGCTTTGTCACGAATATAACCTCTCGCCTTTATTGCATATTCCAACGGATTCGCCTTCGCCGGGTCCTGTTCTGCCTCTACGAGCAGCCATCCTTCATACGAAGCGCCCGATAATTCCTCGAATACAGGAGTGAAGTCAATACAGCCATCTCCCGGAACTGTGAACACACCGGACTTCACGGCTTGCAAGAAGCTCATCTGCTCCGTACGAACTTGATGCGCAACGTCCGCCCGCACATCTTTCAAATGTACATGCTTAATACGACTCATGTGACGCTTCAGCACATCTATATGGTTCTCGCCCGAGAACACGAGGTGACCGGTATCATACAGCAAGGATACAAGTGCTGGGTCCGTACTCTCCATAAGACGGTCGATCTCTTCTGTCGTCTGTACGCCTGTTCCCATATGATGGTGGTAGACGAGATGCATTCCCTTCTCCCGAGCCAATTCCCCGAGCCCGTGCAACCCTTCTACGAGACGATTCCATTGTTCATCTGTAAATACAGGCTTGTTTGCGAATAACGACGTCTCCATTTGACCTTGGATGCTGTGACCTTGCTCTGAAACAACGATCACCTTCGCACCCATTGCATGCAGGAAATCACGATGTTCGATGAACAGTCTAGCCGTCTCTTTATAGTCCTGGACGGTCAAGTGTGCGCTGAACCACGCACTTGCCACTTCTAAGTTTCTTAAGTTTAACGCCTTATGTAAAGCGCTTACATTTTTGGGGTACTTATTACCGATCTCCGTGCCTATGAATCCTGCCAGAGCCATCTCACTAACACACTGCTCAAACGTATTGTCGCCGCCCAATTCAGGCATGTCATCATTCGTCCAACCGATAGGGGCAATTCCAAGCTTTACGGTACCTGCTGCAAACATGTCCATTCCTCCCAGCTTAAGTGACTATCTTTTTAATCCCTTTAAAGAAGACGGAGGGTTAAGGTGATCTCCTTTTGATCTTGTAAAAGCTCGATCACCTTTCCTTCTTCCGCTATTCACTGAACTGCATACCAGTTCCCTGATTATTGGTGTTTCATTAGTAAGGTCTTGCCTGTTTCAAATGGTGCTCTCGGTCCACCGACGCCTGCTTAATTCCAGCCTGATCTGACATTTGAGCAACACCTACATTCCACCAAGCGCCATAACCATCTGTCATTGTCTTTGGTAGTACCTTAATGTCCAAGAGCGTTGATGTCGTCTGTTCTTTCGCCCACTCAATCGCTTCAGCGAGCTCGCCCTTCGTACGTACGGTACGAGTTGCGACACCATATCCAGCAGCACTTTTGGCAAAGTCGATCAGCAGTAGCTCCCCGTCGAGCTTACCTGTCGTCAGGTTGCGTGCTCGGAATTCTGTACCAAAGCTCCCCATGCCATGACCCATCTGCAAGTTATTAATACAGCCGAAGCCGATGTTGTCAAAGAGCAGTACGTTCACTTTTTGCCTTTCCTGCAAGCTTGTGACCAGCTCGGAATGCAACATCATATAGCTGCCATCCCCGCAAAATGCATACACTTCCCGCTCGGGCTCCGCGATCTTTACACCGAGAGCTCCAGAGATTTCATAGCCCATACAGGAATAACCATATTCCATGTGATACGTGTTCGGTTTCTCCGACTTCCACATCCGTTGCAGATCTCCCGGCAGACTGCCTGCTGCACCAACGATGACCGCCTCTTCATCAAGCAGATCATTCAATGCTCCCAGCACCTGCGTCTGCGTCAGATGGCTGTTCAGCACCTGCGCATATTCCGGCAAGGCCTCATTGAGATGACCTTCAATCTCTGGCTTGAAGTTGCTTGTGTCATATTCGATCTGTGCCAGCCTATTCCACTCTGCCGTCCACGATTTCTTCGCAGCTTCAACCTCAGTCTTATAGGTCGACTTATAGCCAACCTGCACAAGGCGCTCATGCAAAGTGAGGAGTGCGGTGCGGGCATCCGCTACGACACTGACCGCATCAAGCTTACCAGCATGGAATGGCGAGGCATTAATCGTCAACACCGCTTTGTCAGGGTGCCCGAACAATTCCTTCGAACCCGTAGTGAAGTCGGTGAACCGTGTGCCGACACCGATAATGAGATCGGCTTCGCGTGCTAGCTTGTTAGCCGCTTCATTACCCGTAACCCCAATCCCGCCTACATTCCACGGATGGGATGCAGGAATCGCGCTTTTTCCAGCCTGCGTCTCGACGATCGGGATGCGGAACGCTTCCGCGAACGCTATCAAGGCTTCTCCTGCCTCGGAGTAGCGAACACCTCCGCCGCACACGAGTATCGGCTTCCGTCTCTCGCGGATAAGATCTTCTGCCGCCTTGAGCGCCTCTTCGCTCGCAGGGCGGCGCTCGATGCGATGTACTCGGCGCTGAAAGAAGGACAGCGGATAATCGTACGCTTCCGCCTGCACATCCTGCGGAAGTGCGATCGTGACTGCTCCGGTATCCGCCGGGTCCGTCAGTACGCGCATCGCTTGAATCATCGCTGACATCAACTGCTCAGGACGAGATATGCGATCCCAGTACTTACTAACTGGGCGGAATGCATCGTTCGTCGAGATCGTCATGTCATACGTCTGTTCGATCTGCTGAAGCACCGGATCTGGCTGACGGGAAGCGAATGTGTCACCCGGCAGCAGCAGCACCGGGATCTGATTCGCTGTAGCCGTTGCGGCAGCAGTTATCATGTTCGCTGCACCTGGCCCGACAGACGAGGTGCAAGCGCAGATTTGTCTACGACGCTTCTGCTTCGCAAAAGCAACAGCAGCATGTGCCATGCCTTGCTCATTCCGGCCTTGGTATACTTCAAGCTCCCCAGACGCCTCCTCCAGCGCCTGTCCTAGACCGAGCACGTTGCCATGCCCGAATATCGTAAAGACTCCTTTTATAAATCTCTCCTGCTGTCCATCCAACTCTATATATTGTTGATTCAAGAACCGAACCAGCGCTTGGGCTGTCGTCAATCGAATCGTTGTCATCGTTAGAACCAACCACCTTTCGATCACCGCTTACAGGTGTGGGATTACCACCGAGTCGTTACCATCTTCTTGCGTGTATAGAACTCCACTCCGTCCGTGCCATTTGCATGCAAGTCGCCGTAGAACGAATCTTTCCATCCTGAGAACGGGAAAAAGGCCATTGGAGCCGGAACGCCGACGTTCACGCCAAGCATACCTGCATCGATATTTTCACGGAACTGGCGCATATAAGCACCGCTGCCTGTGAAGAGACAAGCACCGTTCGCAAATCGGGACTCATTCGCCCACGCAATCGCTTCATCAAGACCCTTTACTCGCACGATGGAAAGCACTGGAGCGAATATTTCATCCTTCCATATCTTCATCTCTTGCGTCACTTCATCGAAGATCGTCGGGCCTACGAAGTAGCCTTCACCAGACGCCTGAGCATCGTTACGACCGTCGCGCACGAGACGTGCTCCTTCTTCAACACCAGCCTCAATATAGCTGAGAGTGCGTTCCTTGTGTGCTTCACGAATAACTGGACCTAAAAATACGTCTTCTTCTAACCCGTTACCAATGTTCATGTCATTAGAAGCTTTTACTAGTCGGGATACGAGTTCATCTGCCACCGCTTCATGTACGAGTACTACGGAGCAAGCCATACAACGTTCGCCAGCAGAGCCAAATGCCGCATTAACGATTTGGTTCGTTGTCACATCCAGGTCCGCATCTTCCATGACGATGGAGTGATTTTTCGCCCCGGTCAAAGCTTGGACGCGCTTTAAGTTCGCCGTACCACGCTTGTACACATACTCCCCTACTGGCTGCGAGCCAACGAAGGAAATTGCTTTTACAAGTTTATGATCCAAGAGCCCGTTCACTACATCGTGCGCACCATGAACAATATTCAAGACACCTTTAGGTAAGCCTGCTTCTATGAACAGCTCAACGAGGCGAATCGCCAATAGCGGTGTGCGTTCAGATGGTTTCAGCACGAACGCGTTGCCGCAAGCAATCGCAAGCGGAAACATCCAGCAAGGCACCATCATCGGGAAGTTGAATGGAGTAATACCACCGACAACACCGATCGGATAGCGATACATACCAGATTCGATGTTCGTTGCAATATCTGGAAGCTGCTTACCCATCATTAATGTAGGCGCACCTGCTGCGAACTCAACGCACTCGATCCCACGCTGAACTTCACCATACGCTTCCTTAAAGTTCTTGCCGTTCTCCTGTGTAATTAGCTTCGCCAGCTGGTCCCAATGTTCTACCAAGAGCTGCTGATAACGGAACAGAATGCGCGAGCGGCGCGGAACAGGTGTGCGGGACCATGTCTTGAACGCCTCGGCGGCAGCTTGCACAGCCTCATTTACTTCTTCTGTTGTGGAGAGCGGCACATGTGCAATCACTTCTCCTGTTGCTGGATTGTATACAGGTTCAATATGAGTGGATGAAGAGGATTTCCATTCTCCTCCGATAAAATTGCGAACGGTCATTTCTGCTGTCATGATTATTGTTTCCCCTTTCGCTTATTGGATTGGATAAGCATTATCTATATAAATTCGTTACAGTTGAATACGTTCTGTTGTCTCCATGAAGGTCCGCAGCTCTTCTGCTGTTGGCATCGCTTCTGAGCAGCTGTGGCGCGAAATAACAATTGCAGCGGAAGCACTGCCATAATCCATCGCCGTTGCCACATCATGTCCTTGCATCAATGCATAGATCATAGCTGAAGCGTAAGAGTCACCTGCTCCGAACGTCTTAAGTACTTTCGTTTTGAAAATACCGCCCTTGAACGACTGCCCTTCCTTCGTATAAGCAATCGATCCCGCACCGCCATGTTTGATAATAACAACCTGCGCATGATGGTCGAACCAAGTCTGAGCAGTTAGTTTGTCATCTGCCTGCTGGCCATCGAACGATTCCATCATGTCGAACTCCTCACGTGTTCCGATGATGAAGTCGCAGTACTGCGCCGCCAGCTTATAATAAACCGCTGTTTCTGATGTATCCTTCCACGTGTACGGTCGGTAGTCCAAGTCGAAAAACACGAACACACCGTGCTTGCGGGCGTAGGATAGAGCAACAAATACCGCTTCCCGAGACGGGCTTGCAGCTAGTGCAGTCCCGGAGATTAGCAGTGCCTTCGCCTTCTTGATGTAATCTTCGGAAACTTCCTCAGGACACAGCAACAGGTCTGCGACATTGTCACGGTACATCAAAATGCTGCAATCTTCGGGACTTTTAATCTCTGTGAACGCCAACCCTGTCACCGCTCCTGTATGATCAACGGCTAACTGAGTCGCATCGATGCCCTGCTCCTCTAAATACTGCTTGATAAATCTTCCCATTTGATCATCCGCAATTTTGCCTATGAACCCGCTCTTCAGCCCGAGTCGTGCTACACCAATGGCGATATTAGCCGGAGATCCTCCTACATATTTCGTGAACGTCCGTGTCTGTTCCATCGGACGGTTGAATTCATTTGCATTTAAATCAATACATAGTCGGCCCAGCGAGATAAAGTCGAGCTGTCGCTCCGCTGGAAATTGAATCGTATTCATTTCAGTTCGCACCTCCATGGTCAGATACCGTATGTGTTGCTTCTCAGCTATACCCTTTCCTTCATGTGACACATTGTTCTGTGATCGACTAAACGATCTGTCTGAAATCCTGTCATGTTCATGTCGTGCTGTGATGTTATGAGTTGGAGTTAAGCGCTTACCTTATGGCTCATTATAAACATACAATTTCGCCAATGTAAACGCTTTTTCACAAGGTTCTTAAGTTCTTTATTTCACAATCCCTATTTATTACCTTTATAAAAAAACAGCCTTACAACAAGCAAAAAACGTTGTTTAACTACGTTATTAAATTCACAACTTGAAAAAGAAAACGTTGTCACGTATGCTAGTGGCATGAGTTAAGCGCTTTCCCTAAATAATCATTCTATGTCAGAGAAAGCAGGAGATATTATGTTTCAAGTAGGTATAATTGGCGCCGGACGAATCGGCAAACTTCACGCTGAACATATTCAACGCACATCGATGGCACGTGTCCGTGCCGTATCTGACGTCAATATGCAAGGTTTGGATACTTGGGCATCCAGCCTTCATATTCCGGTAGTAACTGACAACTATCAAGACTTGTTAAATGACCCTGATATTGATGCAATATTCATCTGCTCGCCAACGAGTACACATGCGACGATCATTCAAGAAGCAGCACGTGCCGGCAAGCATATATTTTGCGAAAAGCCTGTAAGCTTCTCGGTAGAAACTACGGAACTGGCACTGCAAGCTGTGTACGAAGCGAATGTGATGCTGCAAGTCGGATTCAATCGCCGCTTCGACCATAACTTCAAGAAAGTTCGCGATACCGTACAAGGCGGTGTCATTGGCGAACCGCATCTTTTACGAATTACATCGCGTGATCCTGAGCCGCCTCCAGCTGAGTATGTAGCGAAGTCCGGCGGTCTGTTCATGGATATGATGATTCATGACTTCGATATGGCTCGGTATGTCGTGCAGAGTGAGGTTGTGGAGGTATATGCACAAGGCGCAAATTTGATCGATCCGAAAATTGGCGAACTGAACGATGTTGATACAGCTGTCGTTATGCTAACTTTTGCGAACGGCGCGATCGGAATTATCGAAAACAGCCGTAAAGCTGTTTACGGCTACGATCAACGTATCGAGGCATTCGGCTCCAAGGGCTGCATTTCTACGGAAAATGATCGCCCTTCAACCGCAGTCATTTCGACAAGTGATGGGGTTATGATAGATAAGCCCCTTTATTTCTTCCTGGAGCGCTATACACAAGCGTATGTGCAGGAGATTGAAGACTTTTTCCGTTCAATTCAAGGAGAGTTCCCTATCGTATGCGATGGCAATGACGGTTTGCAGGCGGAACGACTCGCGCAAGCAGCCAAGGAATCCCTTCTTACGGGTCGTCCGGTCAAGCTTAATCATGTGACTGTGTTAGATCGAAAATGTTTATAAACAGCACAAAGGAGGCAAATCCCTATGTCTAAGCTTATCGTCTCTCCGCATACACGCGATGCGAAAGGAAATATTGTTCGCGTCACACCTGAGAGTGCGGGCTGGAAATATGTTGGATTCGAGGTATACTCCTTGAAGTCCGGCGAGACTCTGCAGCGAAATACGAACGATCAGGAAGTTTGCCTAGTACTCTTGAGTGGAAAAGCAAATGTGAGCACAAAAGAAGAACAATTCGGAGTTATTGGACAACGTATGAGTGTGTTCGAACGCATTCCTCCGTATTCTGTCTACGTCCCTAACGACGATCAGTACACAGTCGTAGCAGATACTGATCTTGAACTTGCAGTATGCGCAGCACCAGGGCGCGGCACGTACCCAGCCCGTCTTATCCGACCAGAAGATGTCGGTGTCGAGACACGTGGTTCGGGAAGCATGGAACGTCACATTCAAAACATTTTGCCTGAGCAAAATGCTGCTGATAGCCTGCTCGTCGTGGAAGTATATACACCGGGTGGACATTGGTCTAGTTACCCACCGCATAAACATGACCAAGATAATTTGCCGCATGAATCCTACTTGGAGGAAACGTATTACCATGAAGTAAATCCAGGCCAAGGGTTCATCATGCAGCGGGTATACAATGATGATCGCTCGCTCAACGAGACGCTTGTCGTGCCTAACCGTAATGTCGTGCTGGTGCCGGAAGGGTATCACCCTGTATCTGCGCCTCCAGGGTATGATTCGTATTATTTGAATGTAATGGCAGGCCCGACTCGGACGTGGAAGTTCCATAACGATCCTGATCATGAGTGGTTATTCCCTCGATAAGTACATCTGAACTATCTGCAGTAAAGCTATAATATTAAACAAGGGAGAATGGGTGTAGTCCATTCTCCCTTTGTCCATTCTCCCTTTGTTGCTTATAATAGATTTAAAGGATGACGTATGAAGGAGAAAGCTATGAAATCAACAATATACGATGTGGCCAAAGCGGCAGGCGTCTCTATCGCAACGGTATCCAAAGTTGTGAACAAAACTGGTAACATAAGTCAAAAGACACGCGAACATGTACTCAGTATTATGGATGAGCTGCAATATCAGCCTAGCGTCGTCGCTTCCGCACTGACAGGGAAGAAAACATCTACCTTTGGACTTCTCCTGTCAAATATTGCAAACCCATTCTTCGCAGAAGCAGCACGCTCCCTTGAAGATGAAGCACGAGCGGCGGGCTATAGCATCGTAATGTGCAGTACCGATAATGAGGACGAGCGGAGCGTGAATTATCTTTCTCTCTTGCAGCGCAAGCAGGTCGATGGGATGATCATTGCGTGTCACTTCACGGACTGGTCACTGCTTCAACCATATTTGGCAACCGATATGCCTGTCGTACTCTTCTCAAAAGATATTCCTTCCTTAGACGTACATACCGTAACGGTAGATGATTATAAAGGTGGCTATCAGGCGATCGAGCATCTTATTCACAATGGGCATCAGCATATCGGTATCGTAGCCGAAGCAGGTCCGAGTGGCGATCACCGGATTCAGGGTGGACAGCAAGCGATGAAAGAAGCCGGCATTACATACCGTTCGGAATGGATCACAAACGTTCATTCCTCCATTCGAGATGGCTACACCGGGGCGCGTCAAATGCTAGAGCAATCTGAACGGCCAAGTGCTATCTTTGCCTGCAACGACATGCTCGCTGTCGGTGTACTGCAAGCAGCGCAGGAGCTGGGACTGCAAGTTCCAAGTGACCTCTCTATCATCGGCTTTGATGATACGTTGCTGTCGCAGATCGTACAGCCACGGCTTACGACTATTTCGCAGCCCATTACAGATATGGCACATCACACGATCCAACTGTTACTGCGTCATGCAGGTACACCCGATATGTCTAAGCAAAAAGCTATTTTTCAGCCGAAGCTTATTGAGGGGCGTTCGACGCAAGCCATCACACCTACATCATAACTCAGTCTTGATTCGTCGAGTGCTCTCGTATATGTGTAGCGTAGATTGCTGAACACAAAGAATGGTCTGGCCGATACTTCAGCCAGACCGAGGGGAAATTGAAAGTTTACTTGCAGAAGCCGAAATGGGCTTCATTTTTTAATGCCCATTACAACAATTTAATACAGCTTGTCAGAAGTCGCCTTCGCGGTGAGCTCCTTGAACTTCAACGCTTGATCCTTCATTCGAAGCGATACGCCTACATTCAACAGATCAATAATGGAGAGCTGCGAAATTTTAGCCGCAAGGGAGCTGCTTGAAAGCGGGTTTTCACGTGCAACCATAATGAGTACATTATCGGCTATTTTGGTAATAGGAGAACGGGCATTACTTGTAATCGCGATGACCTTGGCTCCAGCTTTTTTAGCCAGCAGCAGGTTCTCATTCGTATCCTTCGTGCTGCCAGATATCGAAATACCCACAGCGACCGAATCATCTGAGAGCAGAGCTGCCTCGACAGCCTGAAAGTGAGTGTCAGTACTGGCGCCTCCCCGTTTGCCTATACGCAGAAAGCTTTGTGCTGCCTGCATTGCTGTAAGTCCAGAGGAGCCTACACCAAAAAACTGAATCTGGTTCGCATGATGAAGAATATCTATAGCCTTGCCAAGCTCTTCGGGATTTACGAGCTCCCGTGTCTGTTCCAGTGTTTGAATATGTGCCGTAATAATTTTGTTCGTTAGTGTGGAAGGGTCGTCCTTCTCGGTAACTTCCGTGTGAAGATAATCCATAGGCTGAACTAAATCCTGAGCCAAGGATAGCTTAAAATCTTGAAATCCTTGGAACTTCAGCTTCCGGCACAATCGAAGAACCGTTGTCTCGCCTACATCCGCTTTACTTGCTAATTCAGTCACCGACTGATAAATGATCTCTGGTGCATGCTCCAGTATATATTGGGCTGCTTTTTGCTCTGTTTTGGTAAGACCATTGTAGTGACTTCGTATGTGCAGCAAGGTTTTACCTGCTTCCTGTTTGACATCCACTCCGTTCAACCTCCTTGCTTAGATGTCCAGTAAAAATTCCATGGACACGCCAGATACTGTACATCAATATAACCTAATTTGTTGAAATTTTCATCCTTGCGTTTCATGCATAGGATGAAATGACGGAAAGAGTCTGAAGCTTACACAAGAATGGAAATATCGATACCGTTCGGCCTAGTCAATTTATAAACCAGAAACGATTCATATTTTTGGGCATGATCCTTCCTGTGCAGAAATATAAAGAAACTAGAACTATTGCCAAACTTACAGGAGGGATTAAGATGGGAACAACGAAAGTGGCCATCATCGGATGCGGAACGATAGCCAAATCGGCTCATATTCCTGCATACCTGAATAACCCAAACGCTGAAATAAAATATTTCTGTGATTATAACAAGGAAAATGCAGAGCGTTTCGTGAAAGAGTATGGGTGTGGTTTAGCAGTACAGAATTACCACGACATTTTGGATGATCAGGAAATCGAGGCTGTCTCGATATGTACCCCGAACAACGCACATGCTATCGTCTCAATCGATTTTTTACGTGCAGGCAAAAATGTGCTGTGTGAAAAACCTGCTGCACGTACATATGCCGAAGCACTGGAAATGCAAAGAGTGCAGCACGAAACGGGCAAAGTGCTCAATATCGGAGTGGTCAACCGCTTCAACAAAGGTGTTAATATTATTAAAAGTCTGATCGAAAGTGGCGAGCTTGGAGAACTGTACCACGTCTATGCCAGCTTCCGTGCCCACCGTTCTATCCCTGGTCTTGGAGGCGCTTTCACAACAAAAGCCGTTGCAGGCGGCGGTGTGATGATCGATTGGGGGGTACACTTTCTTGATGTGGTTATGTACTGTTCAGGAGATCCAACACCGAAAACGGTAACTGCTCAGACTTATTCCAAGCTCGGACGAAAAATGAAGGATTACACCTATATAAACATGTGGGCTGGCCCTCCCAAACACGAAGGCACTTACGACGTCGAGGATTTTGTCACAGCCGTCATCCGTACAGAAGGTCCGAGCATAACAATGAACGGAGCCTGGGCACAAAACATTGGTGAAGAAGAGATGTATATTGATTTTCTGGGGGACAAAGCAGGAATCCGTCTGCAATACGGCAGTGACTTTAAAATGTACAGCGCAAAAAACGGCGTCCTGCTGGAAACCAGTCCGAAATTCAACGCCGGTGACCATTTCCAAAATGAAATCGACGCCTTTCTGGAATGCATCCATACAGGCGAAAAGCTGCCATCACACATTGACACCGTTATCGTTACCGCAAAAATGATTCAGGCCATTTATGATTCATCAGAGCAGCAAAAGGAAATTATTTTCGACTAACCAGCTAGGAGCGTGAAGAAATGACGAAAAAAATCGGCTTCATCGATTATTTTCTCGATGAATGGCATGCAGAAAAATACCCGGAATGGATTGAGAGCGCCTCGGGCGGCTCGATGAAAGTGACATACGCCTACGGTAAAATAGACTCTCCAACCGGACGAAGCAATGCTCAGTGGTGTGCGGACAAGGGCATTCAGCTCCGCTCTTCCATTGAGGAAGTCATCGAGGAGAGCGATTATCTGATCGTTCTCTCTCCCGATTACCCTGAATTCCATGAAGAGCTGTCGCAGCTTCCGCTCCGTTCAGGTAAACCAACTTACGTTGATAAGACGTTTGCCCCTGACAGGCAGACTGCGATCGCCCTGTTCGAGACTGCACGTGAGTATGGTACCCCACTTTATTCCAGTTCCGCTCTCCGGTTTGCAGCCGAATATATGGAGACCGAACGCATCGGAATCGAAACCATTTGCAGTGTCGGGCCCGGACGGTTTGAAAATTACTCGATTCATCAGATTGAACCGATTGTGTCTCTCATGGGAAGTGACGTCAAACGGGTGATGTATATCGGGACAGCGAATTCGCCTGCACTGCTCATTGAATTTGGTAACGGCCGACAAGCAACGATTAACCATTTTGGATGGGAGTGCCCTTTTACACTAACTTTGAATTACGAGTCCGGGCAGGCCAAAATCGTAAAGCCTGAGTCTAATTATTTCGGCTCGTTCATATCTCAAATGCTGCAGTTTTTTGAAAGCGGTGAGCCAAAGGTCGATCCTGCGGAGACGGTTGCCATTATTACCATCATCGAATACGGCCTGAAAGCAGCCGCTATACCCCATCAATGGGTGGAGCTACCGTCCTGATCATCATGAAAACAACAAAAACCGTCCAGATCATCGGACGGTTTTTGAAGGTCAGTTCATACAGTTAGTTCACAACTTTTTTGCCGAGCTTATGCCCAACCAAGACGACCGGTACCATAAGCAGCCCTAAAGGAATGCTCCATAAAACCTGACTCCACGTTACCAATCCATCAGAGAGCAAGCGGTAAAACAAGAACAGGCCATACGGAAGTGTGATGATTACAGCCGTAACAACCCCCGGCGTATATCTTCTTAAATAAATACTTTGACCAAGATGAGTAAACACATGAATGAAAAACAAACTGTTAAAGGCCAGAAACATTAAAAACTTCCCCTGCTCCGCAGCCATAAACGTAAACGGGATGAACACAATCAGCTCCAATAGTACGGCAACGGCAAATTGACTGCTATTAATTTGGAACAGGTTCTCTAGTCTCTTCTTCATGAAACCCGGCACTTTCTTAATAACATCCGTCCGGTTCTTCTCAATCCAAGGACCAACCCAGATAATCTCTTCGAGATCATGAATTAGAAATGCAACAACAAACAGCCATACTAACGTTGGTATACTCATTTCCATAAATAATTCCGGCATATTATCTCCCCCAGACCCAGATCTATTAAACTGCTTAGATCATCAATATTTCCCGGATCTCCTGTTCCGTAAGTGCTGTCAATACTTCCTCTCCAGGTTGAATAATTTCCTCGATTAAATCTTTCTTCTTCTGCTGGAGCTCGTACATCTTATCTTCCACGGTACCTTGCGCAACAAGACGGATCACCTGCACTATATTCTTCTGTCCGATGCGATGTGCACGATCTGCCGCTTGCTGCTCAACGGCAGGGTTCCACCACAAGTCGTACAAAATCACTGTATCTGCGCCAGTTAAATTCAGTCCAGTACCGCCTGCTTTCAGAGAGACCAGGAACAAATCCCTCTCCCCTTCATTAAATCTACTGCATAAAGTAACCCGCTCCGCAGCTGGCGTCTGGCCGTCCAGATAAAAAAATGAGACACCCTGATCCCCTAGCTCACGGCCAATGAGGCCCAACATCTCTGTAAACTGCGAAAAAATGAGCATCCGCTTTCCTGCATTCCGGCACTCTTCTATAATTTCCATCAGTTGCTCGAACTTGGCAGAACTACCCTCATACCCCTCCACAAACAATGAGGGATGACAACACAATTGACGAAGTCTGGTTAAGCCGGCAAGAATCTTGATACGGTTCTTTTGAAATCCTTTCTCGTTCAAATGCTTCAAGGTTTCATGTTGCAGCTTGGCCAGATAAGCGGCATACAGCTTCTTCTGCTCTGGCAGCAGCTCGGAAGCTTGCAGCGTCTCGATCTTATCAGGCAGCTCCTTCAATACATCGGATTTCAGCCGGCGCAGCAGGAATGGCCGAATACGCTTTGCCACTGTTTCCCTAGAAAGCTCATTAAAGGCCCTCCTTTCCGGAAACAATTGTGGAAACACAGCATCGAATATGGTCCATAGCTCTTCCATTTTATTCTCTACCGGCGTTCCGGTAAGTGCAAAATGGTACATCGCATCAATTGCTTTTACGGCGTGTGCTGTCTGGGTAGCATGATTCTTAAACGTCTGGGCCTCATCCAAAATTACCGTATGAAATGATTTCCCTACATAAATAGTAATATCTCTGCGGAGTAGCGGGTACGAAGTAATTACAACATCTACTCGTTCGGTATTCTGCAGTGCAGATGCCCGCTCACTTTTCGTGCCATCAGCGATGACGACTTGGACCTCAGGCGCAAACCTTTCCAGCTCATTTTTCCAGTTGTACATAAGTGATGCCGGAGCGACAACCAACGCAGGTTGCTTTCGTTCTCGAATCTCAGACAGAACCGAAACGATAAACGCGATGCTCTGCAGTGTTTTGCCGAGACCCATATCATCCGCCAGGATACCTCCAAATCGGTAGAACGCCAACGTCTTCATCCACTGATAACCGTATACCTGATAGTCCCTCAGGACATGAGACAAACTTTCAGGTACCGGGAAATCCAAATGGTCCGGATTCCGAACATGCTCCAGAAGACGTCTCAAAGACTTTTCCAGCTTTATGGAGTTCCCATGACTATCGGAGTCCATGAAATACAACGCGCGAACCGCAGGCAAACGCATTTCGGTACCATTCAGATCCGATAGATTGATCCCCATCCCATTCATAAAATGAAGCATTCCCTGAAACTCTGTACTTTCCAGCGGCATTAGAGCACCGTCCGGCAGCTTGTGAAACTTGCGTTTCTCTTCCAGAGACTTCAGAAGCTTGCGTACTTCCGCCTCTGGTATTCCATCCATATCAAACTTAAACTGCAGCCATTCCGTCCGTTCATCCATGCTTACCGTCACTTTAGGAGGAATAGCTCCTTTAAACAGCCGTACCTTCACCGCAGAGGTAGCATAGACCTTCAACAACTGTTCCAGCTGCGGAACAACATGATACAGAAAATCGTACTCATCATCCTCGTCATCCAGAAAATATCCGCCCTCTGTCTTACTGAAACGGCTTTGTTCCATAAGCTCCAGAATTCGATTTTCCTGATCTCCGTTACGCATCAGAATCCGGCCTTCGCCCCGCTGTTGGTACGTTTCCTGAAGAGGATTCATAATAATATCGCCGTATTGAAATTCAAGACCCGCCAACAGCCGGTCCTTTACCCGATCCAGATACAAGCGTGCTGCAAGTGGAGTCTGTACGATCCGGTTAGAGACGACCTGAGAAACACCGACGCTGCCGAGCTTTCTTAATCCTGGTATGACCTTTTCCATAAAAGGTTCCATCTGTTCCGGAAGGATACCCATAGTGTTCCTGCCTGAGTTCTCAAGCATATGTTTCATATCCGAGAGTTTTGCGCATTGATCCCCAGGCAGCTTCCACAGCTTCCCTTCCGCAAGGACCAGCTCATACGCTTCCAAAACCATCATATTCTCCAGCCCTTGTACGTGCAGCTGATAGCCTTCAGTCTCCTCACGGACTTGGTCAAACTCAAAATGAGGCGGAATCGCGCCATCACTCAAACCGAGACCATCATACGTAACCCCATCCTGCTCCAGCTTTATGGATGGTGCTTTTACAAGCAGCGGATATAAATCTCCCCAGACAAATGGAAGAATTAATAACATCCGCTCACCACTGAGCTTGCTCGGCTGAACATTGGCAAACGTACCGGACGTCTCAAGGTACATTTGCTCGCTGCTGCATATTTCAATAAACTGCCGAATAATATCGTCATCCTCTTTTTTAAAGCTGTGAAGCTCAGGGTCGTACGTGAAATGCTTCGAAAAAGCATAACTTTCTTTACGCTGAACTCGATCGAGAAATTGCCGGATGTTTTGCACGATATACATTCGCTTGGGACCGATCTTCATCTCAATGCCAAACCTATATTTCCGGTATCCATAAGAGATCACTCGGCATACAAGCTCAATATCAAGTACCGTTCTAGTATCAAAATAGGTCTGCGAACGGCTTGGACGCAGGTGCTTGTCTTCAAAGAGTTCCAACATCGTCTTCGTAAGCATAATATCTACATCCGAGACACCTGTTTCCTCCTCAGAAGAGCGCATTTCTGAATACAAATCCCCCTCTATTTGAATATCTAATATATACAACAGTAAGGCAGCTGTATGTTTGCAGTGCTTATCAAATGAAAAAAAAGACGAGCAGGTACATGCCGCCTCCACTTCTCCATTATCATAAATCTTCACTTCTACATCGCAAATCTGGTCACCATCGACCCTCGCATAAAAAACAGATTCACTTGGATTAAAACTTGTAATCGAAACTTTGCCAGACCGAGCGTACATTACTCCTTTGTTAAAAGAGGTCCGTCCGCACAACGATTGGATGACTTGTTCATTTATTGGAAAGCTCATCCCAAATCCTTTCTTTTACCTTATCAATTGGACAAGCCGGTATGGATTGCCAAATCTACTATAACAGAATAAGCCCAGTAAGAGCCACTGAAGAGCGGCTCTTACTGGCTTATGGTTGAATCTTTTTTTTACCGGAGCCTAAAGCCAATATCATCGTTCCCCGGGATGAGCAGATCATTTTTTCTTTTTGGTCCCAGCTAACTTTCGTAACCCATGGATCAGAAGCAGCAGCAAGGGTAGCAGCAATCCAATAGTCAATATATAAGGAATCCATATTCGGGAATCGAAGTTCTGCTGGTAGGCGACATTGGGGTAAACGATGACCGAAATAGCCACTAGAAGGATGCCCAGAGGTAGTACCAACGGCCGATAGTCACTTAGATTGAATATGTAGGCCAGGGCGAGCGCCATGAAATACAGATACAGGGTCAATCTAAAGTAGAGTGATATGAACCATATGATCGCCATAATCACTTCAATTCGTTGCAAAAAGTTGCCGATATTAATTTTTTGAGCTAGCAGGTAACTGGGAAAAAAACTATGTGAAATAATCTCGGGGCCGAATACCAATATCGATAATGCCACGATCAAAGCAATCACAAGCCCGCCAATCAAGCTTCCCAGAACAAAAGCTTTTCGGGCTTCCCGAGGCTGATTCACGGCAGACGAATGAATCATCAGCATCAAAAAGTGTGGGAGAAATACTAATGAGACGAAGGAAAGAACTCCTGGCCAAATGGGGCCGACTCCCCGTTCGAACACAGGCTGAACATTCTCCAGTTTGATCCGTGACGCTACTAAAATAACTAAAGAAACGTAAAGCAGTATAAACCAAGGGAACATCAATTCGGCCGAGCGGGCCAGCGTTTCCAGACCGAGCCTTACGCCCATGACCACCACAATGGCAAATAGAATATTTACAGCTTGTACCGGCGTTTCGGGCATTATCTGAGTCGTCAAGAAGTTTCCGAGATAATGTAATACTCCGGGAACAATGATGATTAAAGTAATGATGATCAGCAGAGATAGAACTTTTCCCAGCCATTTGCCCAAAGCTTTCTCCATGATTTGAATCAGATTCATCTGGGGATACAGCCCGGCTAAAATATTATACAACACGGTTAGACAGAGCCCGCAGGCCACGCCAATGAGGGAGGCGATCCAAGCATCCTGCTTGGCTATATAAGCTACGCTCGATGGAATGACCAGAATAGCGCTGCCGATTGTGAAAAAAATCGTTAAGATCGTAAATTGTCTTGCTGAAATTTTGACCGGTTCTTGCATAAGTTCACCTCAGTTCATTTAACGATTAGACCGATTGCGGCCAACAGATCACTGAGCGGTTTAAACATTACAGTGATCCATTCCAGAGGGCTGGGAATATCGCGATTAATATTGACAATAATACTGCTCACGACACCGAAGAGCAGCAGGATGGAGAATACCCAAAGTTCCTTTTTTTGTTTTTTTTTGATTAAAGGGGGGATCTCCAGCCAGACAATGAGAGCCCCAACCGCAATGATAACCGCAATAGCGAGCATATTAAGCTACTCCTTCGTATTGTTCAGAAATGAATCTCCAACCGTTCCGATTCGTCGAATTTTGACTTTGACCTTGATATGAACCGGTAAATCGGTAAAATAGCGCTCATCCCAGTCCTCTTTCATTTTCTTCCATGCTTTCGGATCGGCCCGTCGAATCGCTTCACCGAATCCGAAAATATCCGCGCCGAAAGAGTTCTGCGCCTTCTTGATTGCTGACTCCATCAACGATATGATTTCGGCTTCCGACTCTTTTTCAATCTGTCGAATCGTTTCTGTTTTGATCAGTTCCAAGTTTCTGCACTCCACTGCGGCGATATTTTGCTCCGCTTGGAGGGTGACATTCACTTGAGGCTGCCCCTGTACAACACGGCCTTTTATCTTTGCTTTTGTCCGAACGACCTCTGTAGTAAGCTTGCCTCCCCCCAGACAGTCCACATGGCCGGCCGTGCTTTTGACATTCCCGCGGATATAGTTATAACCCTTGCTCTCTTCCTCGTTTAACCAGCCAATCAATTTGTCTTCCTTAAATGCGGCAAGCCCCGAATCTTTCAGTTCAGTGGAGATATCGATGTTTTCGACATTTTTCTTTGAAACTCCGACCTTCGGGTCTCCAACGATTCGAAGTCCGGACAGGACAGGGTGCTTGCCATCGTCGATAAGATCCCTGATCGTTTCATCCAGCGTGTCCGTCAAACTGGGAGACCAGTATTTCTCGGATGTCTCCAGTGTGTTAAATAGTTTGTTTGCCGGGACTTTCTCCAGTGGTGTCATGATTTTTAACACCTCTTCCGCAGAACTGTTCTGAGTCACTACAAGGTAAAAATCGCTCCGGATTTCTTGATCCCGTTGCAGGAGATCCAAGCTTTCGGCCATTCCTTCCCGGGCAAGGGATTCACCGATCAGGAGCATCCTCAGGTGGGAAAAATAAATTTTTCGCGGACTGAGGGTGCTCATCCTCCGCACGGCTTCCAATATGGTGTCGCCCTCCGTCGTATACAAGATGGCAGGAGATAAGCCTTGCCCTTTACCGGAAGCCACTTCTTTAGGATTCACCACCTGAACCGATACCCGATATTGTTTTCCCACCTTATCGAGCCCCATCCCTACCGCAATGGCGATCTCATTTAGTTCCCGGCGATTCCAGCATCCTGTCAGAAAAGAGGTCAGAATAAGGAACAAGAACAGACTGAGTACGTATCGTTTCATCCTCCTCTGCCTCCTTTCGATGTTTACTTTTGTGATTTACGGGAAGTAGCGCTGTTTTCCCGCTTGATATTTTTCTGATTGGTCAATCGCGGACGGGTAAGCAACAGGCTGTGAGGAAACCGGAAGAGCGCATCCTTGTTGTCACTGGGAATCAAAGGTGCAAGTGGCGCCATATAAGGCACGCCAAAGGTTCGCAAGCTGCAAAGATGCAGGACAAGAGCGATGCAACCTACGAAAATGCCGTACAATCCGAAGGAAGCGGCAAGTCCCATGAAAGGAAAACGCATCATCCGAAAAGCGATGGACATGTTGTAGGCAGGCAGCACAAAGCTTGATATGGCTGTGATTGAGACGACAATGACCATGGCGGCGGAGATAATTCCGGCCTCAACGGCCGCTTGCCCGATAACCAGCGTGCCTACAATGGAGACGGCTGCTCCAATGTACTTCGGCATGCGGACGCCAGCTTCACGCAGAATCTCAAAGGTAACCTCCATCATGAGCGCCTCGATGAAGGCGGGAAAAGGAACGTTTTCCCGCTGCGCTGCGAGCCCGATCAGCAAACTAGTCGGCAACATTTCCTGGTGAAATGTGGTAATGGCGATATAGAGTGATGGAGCCAGCAAGGCGATAAAGGCCCCACCATAACGAAGCAAGCGGACAAAACTGCTGATATCTGCCCGTTGATAGTAATCTTCCGCAGCATTCATGAAGGAGACAAACGGCGCTGGGACCATAAGCACAAACGGAGTACCATCGACCAGGATCGCCACTTTTCCTTCTAAAAGCTCAGCTGCAATGACATCAGGCCGCTCGGAGTTATACACAGTCGGGAAGGGAGTCATCGTTTCGTCCTGAATCAATTCCTCGATATATCCGCTCTCCAGAATGGAGTCTATGTCGATGCGGTCAAGCCGGGCATGAACTTCTTCTACGATTTTGTCGTTCGCTATGCCTTTGATATACATAATGCCTATATCCGTTTGAGTGACTCGGCCGATTTGTTTGGATTCCAGCCACAGACGTGGGTCCTTGATTTTACGCCGGATCAAGGCTGTATTGGTACGCAGGACTTCCGAGAAGCCTTCACGCGGACCTCGGACCACGTTCTCCACGGCAGGTTCACCAACACCGCGATCTCTCCACCCTCGCGCACTCGCTGCTATTCCCTTCGACTCGCCATCGATGAGAATAATTGCATCTCCGGATAGCAGCGAGTGATATAAGGCTTCAAAGTTCGAAAGATCACGGATGTCGCCAAAAGTCAGGGCTTCATCTTTTAAAGTCTGAAAAATATCTGATGAGGAATCAGACTCCCGATCAATGGGATCGGAATCATCTCCTTCTTCTTTTTGCATTAATGATTCCATAATATAGTCGTTTACGACTTTTCCTTCTGCCAGCCCGTCGGTAAACAAGATTGCAACGGTTCGGCCGCCAGCGGGCGCGTATGGAATTTTCCTTATAATGAGATCGGTGCTATTGCCAAGGGTCTCTTGAATTTTCTGAAGGTTTTGCTCCACGCTCTTGCTGAGCACGTCGGCAGGAGGATCCGTCTGAACCTCGCTATTTATGGCAAGGGATTTTTTGATCTTATGAGGGCTTCTTTTCCGAAAAATCATGATGTTCTTCCTCTCGCGGTCATCTTTACCCCCATTATTACCTTAGTGGCTTTTGATAAACCCCAGAAACAGAGGAATAGGAAATTCATTTTCCCTCATTCCGGTTCAGCCGAGCAATTTGTATGTAGTTTCAAAAACATTATTTGTGGTATAAAAAAAATGCCCCGCAGCCGATTGCTCGGCATACGAGACACAAAGTATGAGAATCCCTTAGTAGGAGATGAACCACTATTCAACGGTTCAGCCGATTAGGCTGAATCCCAGGTCTTAAACAGCCTCTTGCTGTTCAACCTTCGGTTCGGCCGCCATCTTTTTAGACAGATAGACGGCAACCAATATCGCGGTAATCCCGCCAACGAGTTTCCCAACAATCATCGGGAAAATCATCTCTTTGGCTACCCCTGCTGTAAAGCCGAGGTGATCACCGAACACAAATGCGGCGGACACGGCAAAGGCCACATTGATGACCTTACCCCGAGCGTCCATGTCTTTCATCATGCCAAACATCGGGATAACGTTGGCGAGTGTAGCTACCAAACCCGCTGCTGCAATCTCATTCATGCCGAGCAGCTTGCCCAGCTTCATCAACGGTTTATTAAACACCTTCGTAATAACAAATACCATAGCAAAGGCACCAGCCAGCACAATGGCAATGTCGCCGACAATTTGGATACCTTCCTCAAGTGGAGCCATACCAGGAATAATCGTGATATCCGTCAGCTGTTGTGTAATACCAACAGCAAGTCCCAGTGTTGCAACGATAACAATAAACTGTCCAAAGATAGTGAAACCTTTGATCATGCCTTGCGGGAATTTCCACAAGCCAAGCACGATGAGCACCGCGAACAGGATGATTGGCACCAGATTAGATAAAATCATTCCGATGGAGAATCCTGCCACAAGACCCCCGATCAAGCATCCAAGAGGAATCGTGACAATACCAGCCAACACACCGGTGGCCATAAATTTATGGTCTTCCTTTTTGATGATGCCAAGCGCAACCGGAATAATAAATACAATTGTTGGTCCCAGCATGGCGCCCAAAATTGTACCGGCAAACAAGCCTGCCTCCGGAGTCTGCGCTAACTCAACTGCCAGTGAAAACCCGCCCATGTCATTAGCTAACAACGTGGTCGCGAACATCGCGGGATCAGCTCCTAGCGCGCTATACAAAGGAACGACAACTGGGCTTAACAGCTTAGCCAATACCGGAGACAGGGAGATGATCCCTACCATTGCCAGCGTGAGCGAACCCATGGCCATAATCCCTTCATCGAATTGGTGGCCCAACCCGAATTTGTACCCGATTGCCTTATCAATGGCACCGAGAATCATGAAAATAACCATGCCGTAAATGATGATTTCATTTATTTCCACGAACGTGCTCCTCCATTCTTACTATCAGAAATGTTGTTTGATTTCCTCGGACGGGGAACGCAGCACGGTATTGTGAATAATCCGTTTCTGATCTATGGAGGAGACAAACACCTTCATCCCCTGCTCGACGTCGCTGACACTTCCCGTGAACACAGCGAGAAACTTGCCGCCAATCGCCATGCCGAGATTCATTTTTTTCACGCGGATATCGCATTGCTTCAAAGCTTCATTTAACGCATAAATTCCGGAAGAAACCGTCGATGTCTCCACGATTCCGATGGTGTCCACAGACTGGGAAGAATAACGTCGCTTCAAGCCCTCTATGATGTCAGGATGAACGCCATGCAGTACAAAATCGGTTATTCGGAATTCACCTGCCGCCACCTTGGCTGTATCCATCGCTTCTTGCACGTCTGCCGTATCGCCGCTCATGATAATGAGGAACTTTCCCGGGCAAATCGGCTTTAAATGATGTATGTTGACAGGAGAAGTCTTCAGCATGTGATCTGCCGTCTCGTATCCTTTACTTATGCTGCGCAGCTCAACAACACCAATTGCACTACTCATGGGCTACCTCGATGGAATCGACGATGCCCACAATAACTGCGTCAACAGGTACGTCCGAATTGGCGAACGATGTTCGGGCAGCGCTTCCAGTCGTCACGAGTACGGTGTCCCCGATGCCTGCTCCCGCGTTATCCGCAGCAACGAAATAGTCGCGCTCTACGGGTGCATCATTATACGATAACGGCTTGACCACTAGGAAGGTCAGACCGTTCAGCTTATTGTCTTTGCGGGTAGCCCATAGACTGCCCATAACTTGTCCCATGATCATAGGTTCACCTCACCGTTATCTTCTGTGTACCTGCATCTGCTGCATACGCAAATAATCCTGAGCGAGCGGCGTAATAATACTGTGCCGATCGATCACAATCTCTTTCCAGTTTTGGTTTTGGAGACGATACTTTTTCAGTTCGGCTTCGGTAATGACTTTGCGGGTCAACACTTCCGGCTGTAGGAGCACTTCAGCATGTTCAATAGCGGGAGACGATTGCTGAATATCCTCCGATCGCCCATCTTGCTGACAAGCCATCAGCAGCCCCGACTCTTTGACCATCTGAATGCCGTAGCTGCTCAGTTTGTCTACGAATCCGTCATACTGTTTGTACAATAAGACAGGTGCTGTTGACTTGTATTTCCGGTAAAGCAGACCCTCTTCCAGAGCGATAACCTGTCTTCCTTTCAACAGCATGGTCAGCACGAACCGTTCACGCTGGCCCGCGCTTATGCCGTTGCCAAGATTGGACAGCAACTGAAGGCACAGCTTCGGAATGATCAGTACATCGCAATCTCTGAGTGTCTCGTCGTAATATCGCACCTCATAGTGTTGATTCAGCATGCTCTCCAATTCCGGTACCGGTTCCGAAGCCAGCAGAACCGCTTGCTTCTTGAGTATGGGTACAGTCGCTTTGTCCGACTGAGCCTGTTCCAGCCTCTTGATAACTTCAGACGTAACTGCTTCAATAATCGCAGCCCGATCCAGAGCTTCTATGTTCATTTTTTCACACCCCTAAACCTAGATGCTCTATTTCAAAATTTTTCCCTTAGTACCCTTCATAAAGCCACATGCGTTAGCCTCGTCATAATCGATATGCATGTATGTTTCATAGTTAGGGCTGACACGAACCAGCACGTCGTCGAAAATAAGCGGGCGCTTGCCGTTTACCTTCACTTGCACGATTTCGCCGTTCGTAACGTTTAATTTCTCCGCATCCTCTGCTTTGACATGAATATGCCGCTGAGCTGCAATTAAACCACAATCCAGACGAATCACATTTCTGCCTGAAGCGATGACGATACCTGGCGTTCCTTCCAGCTTGCCGCTTTCTTTCACAGGAACGGGTACTCCAAGCACAACAGCATCCGTAAGGGACACTTCAACTTGTGATTCTTTACGTTCCGGTCCAAGCACAACAACATTATGCAGCGAACCTTTTGGCCCAATTAGCGTAACGCGCTCTTTGCAAGCATATTGTCCCGGTTGGGAAAGATCCTTCGCTTTGGTCAATTGATATCCTTCACCGAACAAGGAATCAATGTCCTTACGGCTCAAATGTACATGCTTACCGGATGCTTCAACCTCGAAGCAAGTTTCTTCCTGCACCCGCTTGATTACTTCATTTACGATGCTCTCTACCAGTTGATTATCCACCATTCTCACCTCATGAATTGTACTGTCCTACACGGATTCGGAACATGATAATCCAGAATAATGAAGACAATCGGTTCAGCGTCCGAATGATATCTTCACGCTCTGCTTCTCCATGTTCCTTCTTAAAGGCTTGATAAGCCAACAATTCCGTTTCCCTCGTCAATGTGCGCAACGCATTTATAACAACAACCGCTTCGCCCATTTCATAGCTGGGTTGAAAATGTTCCAATCCAAAATACTTCTTGGGAAAATGAGACTGCTCGCGCAATTCCTTATGCGTCATCCCAAGCAAGTGAAATTCCTCTATACTTTCGCTTAACACTTCACACCGTACGATTCGCCGTACGAATTGCAGTATTTCTTCCAAATCTTCAACCAGCTTCGTCATATTCAGCTTGAAACAGCTAATTTGTGCTTCTAATAGTTTGGTTTCTAATGAGTCCAGCTTGCCGCGGAATAATATCCGAGGATGATCTTTAAATACAAGCATATTTCCATACAGATGCGTCATATGCTCTGGCTTCGTTTCTAAAAATCCGCCATATAGCGTTCGAAACCTCTTTTTTCCTTCGGTTTGTGGTTCAGTGTCCAAGTTCTTAGTAATTTGAAGCTTGATTTCTTTCTTGGGCGCCGGGATATCCACCGCAGTAGTTGGAGACTTCACATAACGAAGCTCAATCTGATGATCGGTCAAAAAGCTTTTGGCCGATGGTGTCAAAATCGTCCCTGCCGCTGTTTCAAATACGGCAACATCTTTCAAATTCTGATTTCGAAAGTGCTTGCGCAATTCGCTTTCCGTAATCACAGCCATATTCTCACATCCTTATACACGCGGTTGTTTCATCCGCTGGCGATGGGGTTCATGTTGACAGGTGGAGCACAGGGTGCGGTAGTAGGCCGCACCCTGTATCCATCCTAGTCTTTTAGGCTTGTTTTACGAATCAGCAATTATTCTGCGATTTTAGTCTTAGGCAGAATTGCATCTACTTCTGTGTGTGGTCTTGGAATTACGTGTACGGACAGCAATTCGCCAACACGCTCTGCTGCTGCTGCGCCTGCATCTGTAGCTGCTTTAACAGCGCCTACGTCACCACGAACCATTACTGTTACGAGACCTGCACCGATTTGCTCCTTGCCGATCAATGTAACGTTTGCTGCTTTAACCATTGCGTCTGCTGCTTCGATTGCTCCTACCAAACCTTTTGTTTCCACCATTCCCAATGCGTTTGCGTTTGCCATGATAAAATTCCTCCTAATAAATTGTTTTGTTTATGTTAAATTTTTGAATCAACGTTAGTTGGTATTGCCTCTGTACTTACATTTTTTCGAGAATACGATTTACGATCATGTTGATTAACTGTTCTTTATCACCAAGATCGATGTTTGCCGCTTCGGGCTGACCCGCCAAGTCTTCCATTTCCATAAGCCCATATGCCACTCTGCGGATGTTGAGCAGATTGAACGGGTTGATGTTGTCGGATGTCGAGCTTCCACCAACTGCACCGCATCCTAGCGTAAGCGCCGGTGCGAGTGCTGTCGTTGCACCGATGCCGCCAAGCGTACCCGGCGTATTTACGAGCAAGCGGGATACCGGCTTCTTCAGAGCGAACTCCCGAACGATGTCTTCATTTTCAGAGTGAATAACCATCGTATGTCCGGCACCTTCACCATTCAGAATCTCGATGCAGCGCTCGCATGCCGCTTCCCAGCTGTCTTCAGTGTAGAAGGCCAGAATTGGGGCCAGCTTCTCGCGTGAATATGGAACCTTTGCTCCGACACGAGTTTCTTCAGCAATCAGCACACGCGTACCCGCTGGGATATTCAGGTTCGCCAGCTTGGCGATGTGCTCTACGCTGCGGCCCACAATTTGCGGGTTCATCGTGCCGTTGGCACGCATGATGAATTTACCGAGCTGAGCTGCTTCTTCTTCAGTAAGGAAATAAGCTCCTTGCTTTTTGAATTCAGCAACAACTGCTTCCTTGCTGCATGCTTCAACTACAACCGATTGCTCCGATGCGCAAATCGTGCCGTTGTCAAACGTTTTGGAATCCATAATGCGTTTAACGGCAAGCGGAATGTTTGCACTCTTTTCGATAAAGGCTGGACCGTTACCCGGACCAACGCCGATCGCTGGTGTACCGGATGAATAAGCCGCTTTGACCATCGCCGTTCCGCCGGTAGCCAGAATCAAGGCAACATCGTTGTGCTTCATCAATTGATCGGTTCCTTGAATCGTCGGAACTGTCATGACTCCGATAGCACCCTCTGGGCATCCAGCTTGGACAGCTGCTTCACTGATGATCTTCACCGTTTCCAAAATGCTCTTGAGCGCATTCGGATGCGGGGAGAACACGATACTGTTCCCGGCCTTGAGCGCAATGAGCGCCTTATAGATAACAGTCGATGTTGGATTGGTGGACGGAATCAAGCCAGCAATAACGCCGACAGGTACAGCAACCTCCATCACCTTATGCACTTTGTCTTCCTTGAGTACTCCGACCGTCTTCATATCCTTGATCGATTCATACACATGCTTCGAAGCAAATGTATTTTTGATGATTTTGTCCTGCCAGCGGCCAAAGCCCGTTTCCTCATTGGCCATCTTTGCCAGCTTCTCGCTATGTTTATAGCCAGCATCGGCGACAGCTTTGACGATTGCGTCGATCTGTTCTTGCGTCATGTCGGCCAATTGGGCTTGTGCCTCCTTGGCCTTCTTGATTAGATCTCGGACTTCTTGAATGGATCTTAGGTCTTTATCCAATGTTTCCATCAATACTCCTTCTCTCTGTTACATTTTTACGAACTGGCTTTTTTCTTGTTCTTGGTTCGCTTCGCTGCCGGTGCTGGCTTCACATGCGAATTGTTGCTATTATTCTGGTTTTTCTGTGCACCGGTTGGCTTCTCCACAGTTGCTGCTATGTTGACTGCAGGCACGGCGTCCGTCTGGTCGGAAGCCGGCTTGACTTCCTCAGCTCCCTTGATCGCAGCATCGGATACCAGTTCCGCCGTATCAGCTTGTGAATCCTCTGCAACGACAGGTTCCTTCGACTCAGCAGCCTGCTCCACCTTAGCCTTCGTGGCCTCAACGGCCTTTTTTGCCTCAGTTTCCACGTTTGCCCCAGCCTTATCCGATTCTACAGCTTCGGAGGTTGCAGATACTTCTTCACCAATCGAACTCCCTGCGTGATCTCCAGCAGAGACTTTGGCAGTGTCTTCTTGATGTTCTTGTCTTCCGTCTGTGTCAACTGGATTCGCAACCATAGCGGCCGTTTCTTCATGCAATCGTGCAATCACATGCCTTGTTACCAGCACATCCAGTTGAGTAGCCGCCTCTGCTCCCGCTTCCACGGCAGCTTGCACAGCACCGACGTCACCGCTCAGCTTGACCGTCACCAATCCGCCCTTGATAATCTCCACGCCGATGCAAGTAACGCTTGCCGACTTCAAGGCAGCATCAGCTGCAGCGACTGCTCCCAGATACCCTCTTACTTCAACCAACCCTAACGCGCTATGTCTCATTTGCCGCTACCCTTAATAACTCGTCGGGTTATCTGCGACGAATTGGACAGCATCTGCAAATGCATCACATGCTGCCTTGCAGGCCGACTGGCTGCCTGTCAATAGTGCGCCACCGAAGTTGGTTTCGGAAGGTGGGCCGTAGAAGGCTGCAATCGACACATCGGCGGCCTTCAGCGCTGCATCGAGCGCGTACATCGCTTCCAGAGGAGGAGCGATCAGATACGCCAGTGACTCGCCTTCTTTGATGCCCGCGGTCTGGGACAAATACGTGCCAGTACGTGAAACGCAATGAGCGAAATAAGTAATGCTATCATCCTCATTGGCACTAACAAAATGAGCGCCACTCTCGATAAAATCAACAACAGCATTCAAGCCGCTGCGAACTTCTTCCGGACTTGGTCCAGCCAAAATCCCGATCACTTCGCCCGCCAGCTTGGTTGAAGCATTAGCCGATCCGGCATAGAAGCTTTTTGCATAGACGACATCTACTACTGCTGATTTTGTCGCTTCATCTAATGCCGCATAAGTGACATCGTCGATGTCAGCGGTAATGATCCCCAAGCTTTTATGGTACGGCTTCAGCTCCAGCTTGCTTGCCATATCCTGACTTACGTTGGAAATGAGCTTTATGCCGAGCACCTGTGCATGAATCGGTTCGTTTCTCATACGAGCGCCTCCTTGCCTTCCCTATAATTTCAAATCAATGCCTGATGCTTTGCGGTCAATCATCGTCTTGATCAGTTCTGCAATATGCGCGCCCGCTTCCACCGCAGGTGTTCCGCCTGAGTGAATGTTGGAGATAACCGTGCGTCTCGCTTCAGGCATACCCACAGTCGGTTTATATGCGATATAAGCACTCATGGATTCTGCTGTTACGAGTCCAGGACGTTCTCCAACTAACAAGCACACTACATCCGCTTCAGTTACATCGCCAATTACATCCATCGAAGGAACACGGCAATGCTTAACGAACAATATATTGCCTACCTCAAAGCCATACATTTTGAGCCCTTGCGCAATGGCTGGCACAATGTCGCGCAGATTGGCTTCAATCGCAGCTGAACTTAAGCCGTCTCCAACCATAATCTGCACTTTGGCCTGCTTGGTCGTATGCTGCTTGATATGCTCGATGGTATCTGCAGAGAACTGACGGCCCAAGTCCGGACGTGTAATGTATTCATCTTTGTCCCGGCACTTTGTTTCCACCGGCACAAGGTTCATTTCCTTTACGAACTCCTCAGACACATAGGAGAACACAGCATCTTGAGCAGCGGCATGGTCGGCACGGAATCGAAGCGACGTAATCGTCTTGTAACGCGGGCCTGCACGCCACACTCCAAGACGGGCTGGCGTCTTTTCCTTCATTTTCATGTACCCTTCGCGATCCGCTGGTTCAGGAACGAGCAGCAACTTGCGAAGGTCAATCTCCGTAATGTCATCCAAACATTCGCCATCGTCAGTTTGCTCTTCTGCTGGCATGTTTGCCTGCACAAGCCCGCCTACGTTCGGCTTCGTTTCCTCTGTTTGCACCACAGGAGCTTCAGTTTGCAAAGGTTCTACTGCTACTGCTTCCTGCTCCGACTTGTTTCCTACCATTTCGTTCAAAATCGATTCAATCATCGATTTCAGATCCTTTTCGTTCATGAAAGCTTCCTCCTTCCCTTACTTGAGAAACACTGACGCGTCCCCAGCTCTTTTAGTCAGCTTGCCATTTTCGATGAAGCCCATTTTTTCCATCCACTGTTCAAACTCCCGGATTGGACGCAAGCCGAGTAATTCACGCAGCGTCGCGGTCTCGTGATATCCGGTTGTCTGATAGTTGAGCATGACATCGTCCCCATGCGGGATACCCATGAAGAAATTGCAGCCTGCTGTGGACAGTAGAACCGCCAAGTTTTCCAAGTCGTTTTGATCAGCCTTCATATGGTTCGTGTAGCAAGCGTCGCAGCCCATGGAAATGCCCGACAGCTTACCCATGAAGTGATCTTCCAGTCCAGCGCGAATAACTTGCTTCGCATCGTACAAATATTCAGGACCGATGAACCCAACCACGGTATTAACAAGGAATGGGTTATATTTCTTCGCAAAGCCATAGCAGCGTGCTTCCATCGTCACTTGGTCAATCCCGTGATGGGCTTCGGAAGACAGCTCCGAACCTTGACCTGTTTCGAAATACATTACATTGGGACCGGCCACCTGACCGTGTTGCAGCACAAGCTGCTGTGCTTCCTCGATTGTAGCTGCATTAAAGCCGAACGCTGCATTACCTTTTTCCGAGCCTGCAATCGATTGGAAGATGAGGCCTGTTGGCGCGCCTCGCTTAACGGCTTCCATCTGAGTGGTAACGTGGGCCAGCACGCAAGTTTGCGTCGGAATCTCCCACTTCTGCCGGAACTCTTCGAACCGCTTCAGGACGCGTGTCACGCTCTCCACAGAATCATCCACCGGGTTAAGCCCTAATACCGCGTCCCCGATACCAAAGGTCAAACCTTCCATCAAGGAGGCCATGATTCCATCGGGATCGTCGGTCGGGTGATTCGGCTGCAACCGTGCTGACAAGGTGCCCGAACGGCCAATCGTCGTATTGGCGCTCGCCGTAATTCGGATCTTCTTCGCCCCGTACATCAGGTCAAGGTTGGACATAATCTTGGCGACTGCTGCCACCATCTCAGCCGTAAGCCCACGGGACACACGCTTGATGTCGGCTTCGGTTGTGTTCTCGTTCAAAATCCACTCCCGCAGCTCCTCCACTGTCCAGTTCTGAATTTCGCTATAAATGAGTTCATTCACCTGATCCTGAATAATGCGGGTAACCTCATCCACCTCATAAGGTACCGCTGGATTGTTGCGCAAGTCCTTCAATGTAATTTGGGACAGTACCACCTTGGCGGCCACTCGCTCTTCTGATGAAGTAGCCCCAAGTCCAGCCAGCATATCCCCTGATTTTTCCTCGTTTGCTTTCGCCATAACTTCCATCAGCGTATTGAATTGATAGACTCGGCCAAATAGTTTAGTTTTTAAAATCACAAAAGCTCCTCCTTTCAAATACAACTCAATTAGTGAAACACAAGCGTTTTAATGACGACGGGCAATACTTTGCCGTTCGCAATCGGCTTGCCGATGTCGATATAGTCGCCATTGTCAACTTGAACGCTGTCGATGCAGACGACATCCTTCTTATAATCAAGTAAGCCATACAGACTCTGCCCCAGCACCTTCGCCATATCGTGATGGACAATCACAATGAGAGGGTACTCTAGCTGCAGCAGTTCTGACATTCCTTTGTACAATCCTTGGGCATATTTCTGCACCTCTTGGAAGCTTGGACTGTTCTTCCCTTCCAGCGCAATGGCGACCCGCTGGAGATCATTGTTCAGCTTGAACCAATTCAGCTTGTCGGCAATGGCTTGCGCCAGCACATCACTGCTTCCCGACTCATCCATCACAGCAAGTTTCAGAATCGGAATATTCTTGATCGGAAAGCTCTCTTCCGTATAGGTGATCGTGCTTCCGCTGATCTCGGTCGTGTGGGAACCGGCCCCTACGACGGTAGCCCGAATGGTCTCGGCTGAACGCGCTACTGTCATCTGCTGCGTCAACGGAGAAGCGGCAATTGCTCTTCCAAGCAATATCCCGATATCTCCATACTGGAACACATCGCCCGACGCTTCCTGATAAATGTAGTCGGCCACCCCTCCGGAGAAGGAAATACATGGAATCGACCGATTCAGCTTCAGCCCTTTGTTCGTGACGATAGTATCGTAGAAGTCACTTGGCGGCAGGAGGCCGACACTTTCTTCGAGCAGCTTCACCATCTCGGCGATAATCGGTTCCAGATCAACCGGGGTTACCCGCTGCCCCAAAGCCAATTTCAATCCCCGTCGCTCTGCGAGCTTCTTGATCTTTGGTGCTATATAGGTGATTTCATGTGTTCCCTGGTCAACCTTGATCAGGCGGCCTCCGATGTCTAGACATCCCGTGTCCAGCAACTCGCCGTTAGCGAACAGCGCCAGATTGCTCGTACCGCCGCCAATGTCGATATTAACAATGGAGGTGGAATGCTCTTTGGAGTACGTATGGGCACCCGCTCCTTTAGCGGCAATAATGCTTTCCAGATCCGGACCCGCGGTAGCGACCACAAAGTCTCCGGCAAAGCCGCTTAACGACAGCAGCACTTCATTCGCGTTTTCCTTGCGAGCGGTCTCGCCAGTAATAATGACGGCACCTGTCTGAATCTCATCCTTTATGATGCCTGCCTTCTCGTACTGTTCCTGCACAAAGGTCTGGATCTGCTGCATATCGATCCGATTATCTTCAAGCACGGGCGTGAAACAAATATCGCTGCGATAGACCACTTCTTTATCCGTAATGACCAAGCGTGGCACCGAAAAAGAGGATGCCATGTTCTGAATATGGAGCTTCGACAACACGAGTTGGGTTGTAGATGTCCCCATATCGATGCCAACACTTAGCAATTGCTCGTTCACTTCTCTCACCCCCATCGCTTGATTTCCAGAACATAAACATAAAAAGGCTTAAAGTAATAACCTCCCGGTTGACCGGAAATGGTTAACTTTAAGCCTCATTGCTTATTAGACTACACCCTTGTAGCCCGATTATATTTATTTTTTGAACGTAAACGTAACAGCCGTACCGTCACCGCCCGATACAATCGCGAGCTTGCCTTTGAGCTTGTCCTTCACATAACTGCGGACAATCGACAACCCCAAGCTTTTGTACGAACCTTCTTTAACGGCGAATCCAACTCCGTCATCGACTACGCCGACTGTAACCAATTCACCTTCTAGCTGCACAGTCACCGTAATCGTGCCGTCCTTGCAATCGCCAAATGCATGCTCATAGCTATTATGCAGTAACTCGTTTACAATAAGCGCAATCGCAACAGTACGGTCACTGTCCAAGTAGATGCTTTGCGCAGCCGTTATCTTGATATCGATCGCATTGCAATCGACAAAGCAGCGTTGAATGTTCGAAGCCATGAGCCGAATGACATCAAGTAGATCTACCTGCGCTTCGATCTCCATTGATAACAGTTCATGGGTCGCCGCGATAGCGAGCACCCGGCTGACACTGTCATTTAAACATTTTTTGGCTTCTGGACTCTCACATTGGCGGCCTTGAATACGGAGCAACGAAGCCACCGTCTGCAAATTGTTTTTCACCCGGTGGTGAATCTCTCGAATAGCCACCGATTTGGAGACGATCTGTGCTTCCTTGTCTTTTATCTCGGTAACATCATGCAAGATGACGCCTATGCACAGATCCTGCTCTTCAATAAACAGTCGTTTCACTTGATAATAGCGTTCGGCTGCCTTCACATCTGTCGTCAACGGACAACTTTTAGAGATAGAGCGCTGCTTCATCACGCCAGAGAACATCGTCTGATCCAACGACAAGTTGTCATAATGCAATCCTTGAATATCCTCCAAATAACCAAGTTGCCGATAGTAGATGTCTGCCTTCTTGTTTTTCATCTTCAAAAATCCGTGCTTGTCGAACACCAGAACGGCATCTTCCAACTGGTTGATGATCGAGTCTTCGAAACGCAGCATGGCGGTCAGCATGAAAGACATCTCGCTATCTTCGTACTGTGCCACATTGAAGTGGGCTTGAATGTTATCGCTCACATCTTTTTCATAAATGACGACCGCAATAACACTCTCTTGATTCTTGATCGGATATACCGTTTGCCTGACCAGATGATTTTCCTGAGTATTAGCGACGAGCCCCTGTGACATTACGCCAGTTTCCAACGTCCTCAGGACACCGGGTTCGTTCTCGCGCAGCGCTTTCTCACCAACAACCGAGCGACCATACAGCGATTTGCCCACGACCGGACGATAGTGGTACACCACAATCGCCTCATTTTCCACGCTGGACAGTACGTCGATGAATACGTCATCCTGTCCATCAGACTTTTCGAACGACTCAGCCATTTCCGTAATCCGGGCGATGTCGGCGTCGCTCAATCCCGTATGGCGCTTGCAATGATGCATAATTTGTTCTTGGAAATCAATCATAGGAAATGACGATCGTAGTTGCAATTTCCATCATCGGACATCGTCGATCCATACTGAGTTTGCGCAAGGTTTGATAGGCTTCCTCTTCGGTACAGCCGTTCTCCTTCATCAGGATCCCTTTCGCTTTCTCAACTACTTTTCGTTCTTCCATCTTTTGCGATAGCTTCGATAAATCTTGTTCTAGCTTGCGTACTTCCCTACCTTTTGCAATCGTCACTTCAACCATAGGAATAAACGATTTTTCATCAAGCGGTTTCACAAGATAACCAAGCGCACCGATAGAGGATGCTTTTTCAATCGTTTGTTTATCACTGAATGCGGTTAAAAGAATAACTCCGCCAGCCAGTTGCTCCGATATGATTCGTTTACCCGCCTTTAGCCCATCCAGGATAGGCATTTGAACATCCAGAATGACCAAATCGGGCAGATGCTTTTTACATAATTCAATGGCCTCAAAACCATCAGAAGCTTCACCTACTACACTGTAGTCCGCCTCTTCAAGCATCTCACGAATATCCATTCTTGTAATAGGTTCGTCGTCGACTATCACAATTTTTCCATTCATGCGTCATGCACCTCGTTGTCTACCGATTTTTGCTTGTATCTCGTGAACTCTCTATCATATGATGAACCGCTTACGCTTTCAAATAAGCTCGCAGCTCATCCACACCAACATGCTGCATAGACGAAACCTCAAAAATTCGCTCCACTCCCGCCGCTTGCAAAAAGGATCTCGCTTCCGCGATGTCCTCATCCGTCTTAGCCAGTTCCACCTTGGTTACAATTCCAATGACCGGCTTGGCAAACATGGTCGCAAAGGCTGGTGGAAAATAACTTTCTTCCTTTGTACAATCTTGCACTAGCCCGATAACATCCGCATCAACGCTTGTGACAAGCAACATTTTGTATAAATACCGGTTCTCAATACATTCCCCGGGCGTATCAATAGCTTGCTCAAAATTCTCAACGGCTTGCGTCTTCTTATAGGCAATCTCTTGTCCATGCAACCGCTGGCACAATGTCGTCTTGCCCGATCCGGTGCTTCCGGCAAATATAATTTTCCTCATAGCACAATCCCCTACGTTCTCGTAATCTTCGCAGCCGAAAATCCGAGAATGTTCTGCAAACCAAGCAACACTTCACTCACCGCAGATTCCACGGATGATACATCACCCGTAATAACGAGTGAACCACTGAAGCGATCAACGAAGCCGATCTGCACGCCGGCTGCTTTGGTTGCAATGTCGGCCGAGATAATAGATGCTTCGCTCGGCGTAATAGTCATAATACCAATGGCATCCCTCGCATCGCTTCCCAAGCCCAGCTTCTTGTAAATATCCGGATTAGGGTTCGCGATAATATGAGCCAGCGTTACCTGTTTCCCCGGCACATACTCTTGAATGACACGTTGTTTTTCGCTATGTTGATCCATACCATCATCCCATCTCATGAAAGAAAAAGACACATATAGTTGTAAAAAAACATAAAGACCCCTTAAAAAGTTCACACGGAATTTTTAAGAAGCCTCTTCGCTTTTATTTGTATGCAACACGCCGTTGTGTTACTTTCACTATATTTTAACCTGCAAACAATGTCAATATCATTACGAACGAAACTTAACTCCAGATTCAGGATTGAAACATTTTGTTCAAAATTTCAACAATATCTGCTTCGGCAGGAACGCGTGGATTCGTGGCCGTACATCCGTCTTGTAGCGCTCCTTCTGCAATTTCCTCTCTCATCTTTTCAAGTGTAGATAATTCCACGCCGCATTCTCTCAGCGTTTGCGGCATATGCAATTGCTTCTGAAGCTGCTTGATCGCCTGCACCAGACTACGAACGCCGCTCTTTGCATTAGGAGCCGACAGCCCCAAGCTTTTGGAGATTTCGGCATATCTTGCCGCTACTGCACTACTCTCTTCTCTACCATAACCCGGTTTGTAATCCGCATTGAATTCAATGACATGCGTCAGAAGCAGTGAATTCATACGCCCGTGCGCAATCTTGAATTTAGCTCCAGCCACATGAGCGATCCCATGATTAAGCCCGAGCGACGTAATATTAAACGCCATACCAGCCAGACAAGAAGCATTGTGCATTTTCTCTCGTGCTTCGAGATCATTACCGTCATTATAGGCTCTTGGCAAATAGGCAAAGACCAGCTTGATTGCCTTCTCAGCCAGCGCATCGGAAATATCGTTCGCCTTGGTGGATACATACGCTTCAATCGCATGGGTCAGTACATCCATTCCTGTGTCGGCGGTTATGAAATCAGGCACGCTTTTGACCAATTCCGGGTCCAAAATGGCTTCTTGCGGTAGCATGTCATCGGACACCAGTGGATACTTGATGTTCTTCTCCTTGTCACTGATGACGGAGAAAGACGTTACTTCTGATCCCGTTCCACTTGTTGTCGGAATCGCTACGAACGGAATATCGTACTTTTTCAATATTTTTTGAGCGAAAAGCTTCATCGCCTTGGCCGCATCAATAGCGGAACCCCCGCCAATCGCAATAATTAGGTCGGCCTGAAACGCTCCGAGCGCTTCAACGCCCTCAGTTACGATTTCAACTGGGGGATCGGGCACGATATTGCTGAAAATGTATTGTTCGTTGCTGTCATGCAGCCGTTCAAACAACATGTTAATCATACCCGACTTGATCATAAACGGGTCTGTTACAACGAAGATCCGTCTATTTCTCCATTCCGTCAGGCGATCCAGCGCACCTTGTCCGAGATAGATGTCGGTTTTAATCGATATTTTGTCCATGTAAGGCACCTCCAAGGAATAATTGACAACAAAAAAAGAGGCCTCTAAAAGGAACATATCCCTTCAAAGCCTCTTTGCTTGTTATATATTGTGCACGCCATTGTGCAGCTTATCATCATTCAATTGTCCATCTCTACTGTACAACGTAATTCGGATACTCGTCAACCGAATCTTGTCTGCCATTCTCGGCAAGTGAGCGGTTCATTATAAAAAAAAGGGGACATGCACGCCATTGTGCATATTGTTCTTCATCATTGAAGAACCTCCCGCTTGCTTGTTGTTATACCTCATTGTATATGTTCGGCGGCGAGCACCTGGCCTTGCCGACAGCAGTGTCGGCAGCCTATCTTGCAACGTAAAAAAGCCTAGTGAGGCGTTATACGTCACTAGACTTGTAAACCAGTCACTTTCGCCTCGAAATGACTGGCCAGACAAAGTTACTAGGCAAACGACCTGACTTAAGATCGAGCATTCGATCTATCACAGTGGCGGGACCGCGTTGGATTTGCACCAAACTTCCATTACCTATAACTTTTTCTATTGTGTATGACGTGAATGGGTGTCCATTCGACATTATTATAGCATAAACATTCGGGTTGGCAATATGCAAAAATAATTTCCATTATTGTTTTTTACCAGAGCCGAAACCAATAACATAGTTATCAGGATCACTGACGGCAAATTCCTTCCATGCTCCCCAACCCATTTCCGTCAATACAGGTTCCTGAGTAAATTGGGCACCCTTAAGCTTCAATTCTTCATATAGCTCGTCCAACTCGGTATGTGTATCGATATAGGCGTATGTATCCCAAGCAACCTCCTGATCTTGTCCTGCTTTGTTAGGTGAAACATCATCCGGTGAGTTGGCCTGAATCAGCTTGAATCCGAGAGCAAAATCATCACGAACAGCCCAGAAATCGGTAACATCACAGCCTAATACATTGGAATAATATACTTTGGATTGTTCCAGATCAGAAACAAGTAGCACCTTTACTGAAGATTGAATTTTACTCATCCTATATCATCCTCCATAAAATGTTATCAAAACTGTTATCACATTCGTATAAAAGGGAGATATTCCACTTCAAACTCTTTAACCAAGACCGCTGTGCCTGAAATGAAAATATCCATCTCATTTTGTCGTATGGCGTGTACATGCACTTTTCCATCCCTATTGATCTCTTGCCCCTGCTCTACGATAAATTGAATATCATTCGAATCTTGATCTATATAGGTTAAATAGTAAGCGCCCATTACGCCCGAGGCCGTACCTGTTACCGGATCTTCAACTGTACCAGAGTAAGGGGATGAAAAATGTCTCGCATGCATAAACGCATTCTCGTCATAGGTTTCAAAACAAAAAGGATGTACAGACGCTTTGGGGTTCTGGGCTAATATTTCAGGAAACTGTTTATTGTTTGGCTTCATGATTTTGAAACTATCCAATTGCCTTATTGGAACTAATAAAGTCCAAATTCCTGTACTACCATAAACAATGGGCTTCGTGACATCCAAACAGTCTTCAGTTAATCCCATGGACTCTGCTAGTTTTCGGGTATCTCCACCAAAAGGAATAAATTCCGGCTTCTGCTGCTTCATGCCTATTATTAGGTGATCCTCAGCGTTAAATGAAGTGGGAAGTATGCCACCATTGGTTTCTATCTGGATTGAATCCCGGCCTTCGAAAAAACCTCGTGTTTTCAAGCAGTATAATGATGCTATGGTTGCATGCCCGCACAGATTGATTTCATGCCCTGGGGTATAATACTTCAATTTCAGGTCAGCGATCTCAGATTTCAATACAAAAACCGTCTCATTGAATCCAACCTGAAAAGCGATTTTCTGCATATCACCAGGCTTCAAATGATCGGCATTCAGAACAACTCCTGCCGGATTTCCCTGATTGGCTATGACAGAGAATGCGTCAACATGATACACGGTAACTTTCCCCACAGACTCCCCACCTTCACATTTAGACCCGGCCCAAGTTTAAGAATCAACTCAAAACTAGGTCATATATTTTATTGAACAGGTATCGAGTATTGATTCATATCACTAACCATAATGCAGATCAGGATCAAAGATGGTTGTATAAATAGGGAGTAAACATAGCTTCAAGGCTGCTTCGACTCAGAAATTTTCCTTGAAACAGGGCGTCACACCAAGTATCCAAGTCATGTGTAGTTGAATAGAATTCACCCGGACCATCGATACCGCTCAACTTATCGTTGTCTGCATGGATCATTAAATTGTTCTCAGACGTATGTCCGAATGCTCTCCCTACATTAATGCTCCGCGGATCATCCACTCCTGTAGACGTCATATGTAATGGGGCAAAAAATAACTCGTCGAATATTTGTTCATAAGGCATACCGGAAACGGCTTCTAATATAAATCCCAACATAATGAAACCGGTACTATTATAGCTCCAGCGCTCACCAGGTTGGAAATCTTGACTCATACTACATAAGTAATCCAGAAAACGCTTATTCTCGTGTATTAACTTGCTCATCTCATACCTGAGATTAGAAACACCGTATATATCATGCAATCCGGATGAGTGATTCAGCAGATGATGAATTTTAATATTGGGGTGGAGAATGGTGAAGTCATCCAAGTACTTACCAGGGTGAGCTTCCAAATTTATAAGTCCCTGATTACAATAATGAAGCGTAGCTGCAGCAATAAACATCTTCATTACGGAGGCAATATGAAACTTAGTATCCGGTTGATTAGGCATTCCTAGTTGGATACTAGCTTGTCCATACGAACGGTTAAATAACTCTTTTCCACTTCTAGTGATCAGAATGTTCCCGCTTAAAAATGCTCCTTATGGTATGTGTCTACGATGTGTGCCAGCTGCTCGGTCATATCCACCTCTACCTCATTTCACCTTAATTTTTGTAGACTGATTATATCCTATAAATTGTAAATAAGTATAGATATATATGGAAAAATAATAAAAACGCATCTCCGTTGGGAAGATACGTTTTCTTTAACTTCTACATATTCATGAAACAATTCTGATCCGTTATTTAGGGATGTTCCCACCCATTACTCGATCACCTGAATTACCAGAGGGGTCAGTTTTACCATCGTCTTCGCCTTCATGGATTATGAGCGATCGCCCAAGCAAGGAGTTAGCCTGATTCTTTTCCAGCGTTGCATGTTTAATCAGCAGTTCGGTTTTAACCGTACCATCTTTTTCAACTACCAGATTAGGCATATCGCCAACGTGACTTCCTTGCGGGTGTTCAAGGCCATGGTGTTTATCCGTCGGATTGAAGTGCCCGCCAGCAGACTTAAAATCAAACGACTGGATTGCGTTCTCATGAACATGGAATCCATGTTTTCCCGGGGTCAGACCGGAAGCGGAAATCTTCACTTTCACACCATCGTCCACCTGTTCAAATGAAGCTAATCCTGTAGGTTCACCCGCTGCATTAAACAGCTTAACAGAAACCAAACTTGTGGATTCTTCCCGAAATACCGGTTTGTCAATAATTTCCGTAACCATTCGATCCGGAATATTAGTTGTGCTATTATGAGTGAGTGAATCGGGAGCTACAGCAAAGAAAAATGCTGAAATCAATATTACCCCGGCAAGAATTTGATACGTTCTTTTCTTCATTTCATCGCCTCCTGTCTTTAGTACTCACCTATGCCCCATTTTTTTGGAATATAAACGGTTATTACAGGTGATTTAGCACTTTCGACATGGAGGGAGGTCATGTAAGATCCAATTCCTCTGACAAAACATCTAAAACATCTAAAAATTTTCTCTTTGCATGTTTCTCTAACCACGGTGTGTGACCGCATTGTTTCAATATAATGCATCTGAAATCTTGAAGTTCGTACTCCGGGTTTGATAAGGCGGCTCACCATAGGTAAAATACTTGCTCATGCCTTACTCCCTTCATTCTTTATTCTTCGGTTAACTGTTTATAATACAACACGGTTTCATCCAAACTTCCATTTGATGATTTGGCAAAATGGGGAATGCGGCCTCCTTCCGTATAATCCATCGATTGATATAACAGATTTGATAGATCACCTGCTCGTGTATCCAAAACGATTAAAGCTCTTCCTTCGATCACTGCTCTCTGCTCTGCCGTGTGCATAAGAAGTCTTGCGATGCCTCTTTTTCGAAAATCCGGGTGCACCATCAATTTCGCGATTTCTGCACGGTGGGAGGCGTTGCGCTTCATAGCCAAATGCAGTTGTATCGTGCCAACTATTTTTCCGGCGATAGAAGCAGTGAACATCATAACGCCAGTTTCCGTCACACTCTCCCAATAAGCTCTAGCTTCTTTCTCTTCAACAGGCGCAAGAAAACCTATTGAGGCCCCATCTTCCACAACGCGAATCAACAAATCTGATAGTTCTTCCACTATAGCGGCATTCATGGATGTTACTTCGGATATAGTGATCCCATTCTTCAAACTCGCTTCCTCTTTCTTCGATATGATGCCGGCTGATCGGTTTCCTCTTCCCCAAAGCTCACCTGCAAAAACTACTCCAGCATAAGCTCCATCGGTTCTACACAGTGCTTGTAGCCGTTGCGCTTGTAAAATTCTATACTCCAATCACTAGGCCATACGATAATAAATTCATGATTCCCTTCTCTTGACCAGCTTTCAATCTCTTTAAGCAGCTGACTCCCCAGCCCCTTTCCCCGCTGTTCAGGGAGTGTATACACATTTGTCATATAGGCAAAAGGCTCTGTCTTTCTTCCCGGTCTAGGCACTTTATCTATTAATTCGATAAAGATGTGCGATAAGATCTTTCCATTCGCTTCAGCCACCCAGATAAACCATTTATCCCCCTGAATAGCTTGATCCAAAAACACGCTGCACTCTTCATAAAAATCTCCGTAATGCTCTTCCGCTATCTTAACTTCGTTATATTCGTTGGTGAAATCCCACCTCATTCTCACTAGCTGATCGATATCTTTCGCGGTTGCCAAACGAATTTTCATATCATTCATCCCCCTACTTCCTTCAGTCAGGTTTATCGGCATCTATTCGATATATATGTCCATCATCATTTCCTAAATTATACATCATGAAGGATTTCTTTAAATATTCCATCGTTTCATAGATCGCAACAACCAACAGGCTAACCAAAAATTCTCGGTTAGCCTGTTTCATGGCAAATGAACATAATTTTAAATAATCCGCTTAATATAAGCAAACTATAATAGCAGAAGCCCATCCTAGCTAGCTTAAGTGATTACACTTCATCCCAAATACGTCTCAGATTTTCGAGACCAATCCGTGTACCTTCGCGGCACTCTTCCATGCCTTCGAATTCCAGTGTGATATCTCCATCATAACCGGATTCCTTGATCATGCGCAGCACTCTGCGTACATCGATATCCCCATGACCAAAGATGGAACCGCGCAAATAGTTGCCGTGTGACGTGCGGAACCAATCGCCGCCGCCCGGGTTCTGATCGAACGGACGAATATAAAAATCCTTCACATGGATAAGTGAGGCATATGGCAAGTTGCGTTTCACACCGACGAGCGGCTGTTCATCGACACATAAGAAGTTACCGATATCGAGAGTTGTCTTGAAGTTCGGACGGTTGACAGCCTGCAACACACGCTGTACCCGATCACTGGCCTGGACACTAACTCCATGGTTCTCAATCGTCGTGGTAATGCCGAACTGAGCCGCATAATCAGCAATTGTCCGGCATCCCGCTACGATCTGTTCCAAGTTGTCTTCCAGGTAATTGATACCGTGCTTCTCCGGCGGAAGTGTAAATAACGTTACATCATGTCGTATATGCTTCATGCCAAGCCTGTGGACGGTATCCACATGCCGCTTAACCCGCTCCATCTCGGCCTCGAAGGCTTCTTCTCCCTCCTGCACAAAATTCGCAGGCATCGAATAATTGGACAACCCGATCCCAACCTTTGCTGCACGCTCACGGACAGCATCCGCAAGCTCGGGTTGATCCTCCAGAGTGAAGCCATAAGGAACTATCTCCATATGCTCCCCGCCGTTTTCAGCGATCCAGTCAATCACATCCAGTACCGTCATCTCTCCCGACTTTATTGCGTTCAAAAGACTATAGGTGCTGACCCCGACTCTCATGGTTGTTCACCGCCTGGAGCAGCAGACACATTATCGATCAGTTCGAGTTCGATGACTGTATCCAGCTCATCTGGAAGTTCACCGCCAGCCAGGTGGATAAAAGCACCGCTTCCCGTGTCGGAATACTGCTCCGCCATCCAAGGCGTCTCGACCCGAAGCTCAGTTCCGTCCGCGAGCAGACGCGCTTTTTTGATTCTTCCCTTCAATCCCTGGAAATAAATAGGGCCAATGCCGCGATCAAAGATGTGGGCATACAACTTATTTCCCCGCTGTGTATAACGTCCCCATTCCGGCTTATCCAGCTCCGCTATTCCACAGCCATAAATGCTGTCTCCATTACGGCGTATCCATTCGCCGACCTTAGATAATATTTCAAGTGATTCCTGAGATATTTCCCCTTCTGCATCGGGTCCGACATTCAGCAGCAGGTTTCCGTTCTTGCTGACGCATTCCACGAGTGCCCTTACAACCTGGCGTGGTGACTTATATGCATTGTCGGTGGCATGGTAACCCCAGTTTCCGTTCAGCGTAATGCATGCCTCCCAAGGTACCGGCTCTCCAAGCTCATTCACAATCCCGCGAGGAGGAATAATCTGTTCAGGTGAATAAAAATCACCAGCATATACTTCCGGTTCAGCTGCCATAATGTTACCGCCGAGCCGGTTATCAATAACAATATCCGGCTGTAGCGATCGGATCGTTTCCATCAGCTCTGTTGCTCGCCATTTTTCTCCGGTCATATCGTCATAAGAGAAATCAAACCACATGATATCGATTTTTCCATAATTCGTTAGCAGTTCTTTCACTTGACCATGCATATAGTCGAGATAACGGTTGAAATTCTGTTCCTTATCTTTGAAAGACTCCACTCCGCGCATCGGATGAATGCGGTCACCGTAGGCCGGATAGTCGTCATGATACCAGTCGATGATAGAGTAATAAAATCCGACGGCAATGCCTTCCTCACGGAATGCATCAACGTATTCTCGAATCAAATCTCTTCCCGCAGGTGTGTTAGTCGCCTTGTATTCCGTCAGCTTGCTGTCAAACAGGCAGAAGCCATCATGATGCTTGGTTGTCATTACCGCGTATTTCTGACCTGCGGCTTTTGCGGCCTTTGCCCAGCTGCGCGGATCATAGCGTGATGGATCAAACTCCTCGAAATAAGACTGATACTGTTCATTCGAGATGCGCTCCTGGCTCCTTACCCATTCTCCTCTTGCCGGTATGGCGTACAGTCCCCAGTGAATAAACAGCCCGAAACGGTCGTTCATAAGCGTAGCGGTTCGATTAAATCTCGGATTCATTGATTAAACTCCCTCCATCTGCTGTTATTTGCTTTTCGCATCATAAGCTTGCTGGTAAATTTCCAAGTAGCGTGCGAGATTCATGGCCTCTAACTGCTGAACATATCCGTCCCATTCGCTGTCCAAATCAGCATCTCCGATGACAAAACGTGCGATCATTTCGTCTACGTAATCGTTTACAGTTTTGGCCAGATCTGCAACCTCTGAAGCCTGCTCATTGGTCAAGAAGAGAGGCGGTACCGTGGAAACATCCTTCGGCTCATATGGTTCATATTTATTCTTCGTCTCGTTGTACAGAATTACCTCTAAATCATCGTCACCTTTTGCTACCGCACTCAGACGGAATTCATTGGTACGCATAGCTGGTCCTGTCTGAGCCCAGTTTACGTTCTGAACGGTACCAAAAGATTTCAATTCGGACCATACAGCCTGTTCACCGTTAATCCCTTTCTCTCCTTCTTTTGCATCACGCCACTCCTCATTCGGACGACCATAAACGCTGCGAAGCGTATGCTCTTTTTCATATAAACCGTCAGCCCAGCGCAAGGCAAGCTCTGGATTTTTCGCTTTTTTCGTAATAACAAAGGCACCCGGTGTTAACGCTGTTGTATCGTTAGCTGCATACTGAACACCGCCGGGACCCTTTAATGGGGGAACCGCCTTGTACTCACTCCATCGTCCGCTATCACCCAGCAGTTGGGTGAAGACACCCTGATGTCCTCCTGTAGACGCGCCCAGAATAACCGTATCCGGATTTTCGCCGATCTGAATCAGTTGGTTATCATCCTGCGTGAACGACTCCGGAGCGATCAGACCATCCTGATACAGCTTATTCATATAACGTAGCCCTTCCTTCCACTCCGGTTTGTTATAAGCCACATCCATTTTCCCGTCTTTAACAAAAATATGTTTATAGCTTGATCCGTAAACCGGATTGTAGATAAAAGAGTTCATAAGGAACGCATCGATCGAGGATCTCCATGATTTTGGCGAGATGGACAGCGGAATTTCATCAGCCTTTCCGTTCCCGTTCGGATCCTGCTCTTTAAATGCTTTCAGCACATTGTACAGATCGTCTGTTGTTTTTGGCATTTCAAGATTCAGCTTTTTGAGCCATGGCTCATAAATCCACATTTTCTGGCTCATGGAGCAGTGGTAGCAATCGTTGATTTCCGGAAGGGCATAGATGTTGCCGTCGAGCGCGGTAATCGTTGATTTGATTTCCGGGTAATCCTGGAACAACTTTTTCGTCTGCGTTCCCTGCTTCTCAATCAATTCATTGAGCGGAATAAAAGCACCCTGCGAGCCGTAAATCATCTGCTGCGAAGGAGAAATGTTCAGACCCATAATGACATCCGGATAGTCCTCACTTGCCAGCACAAGATTCAGCTTCTCCTGCATACTTTGCTCCGGAACAACCTCCCATTCGATATGCACGTTCGTCTTTTCTTCGTACCACTTCGTAAACTCATTCGTTGCAAAATTTTCGACCAACGGGTTTCCTCGAACCATGACCTTCAAGGTCTCCTTCTCCGTTACAAGAGGATAAGTACCTGGCTCCGACAGCTTAACCGCCTGCGCTGCGCTGTCCTTCTCCTTGTCCGTTCCAGCCTTATCCGTGCCTCCTGAGCATCCGGCCAGCAGAATGCTGAGCGCCGTAAATGCGCTGAACGCTACCTTTAATCTTTTTTTCATAATGACCCTCCCTGATTTCAAATGGAAATGGAACGTTATCCTTTTATGGAACCGATCATAACGCCTTTAACAAAAAACTTCTGAAGAAACGGATACACAACAAGCAGCGGAACCGAGGTCACTACAATCAGTGAATATTTGAGCAATTCTCGCAAACCTTGGCGGGCTGCTGCGGTCTTGGCATCACCGAGCATTTCGATATTAACCTCGTTCTGAACGAGAATATCGCGGAGCACCAGTTGCAGCGGATACAAATCCGCCCGTTTCAGATAAATCATGGCGTTGAAATATTGATTCCAGTGTCCGACAGCGTAGAACAACGCAATGACTGCCAGAATGGGACCTGAGAGCGGTAGTACAATACTTCGCAAAAAGCGGAAATCCGTGCATCCATCCAGTTGAGACGCTTCGAGCAGTTCACTCGGAATCGTCGTCTGGAAATAAGTACGCATAATAATGACATTCCACACGGACAGTGCCCCCGGGATCAACATAGCCCACACGGTGTCGATCATGCCAAGATCCTTCACGATCAGATAAGTCGGAATGAGTCCTCCGTTAAACAGCATCGTGAATACGAACAGCAGCATAAAGACATTGCGTCCCTGAAAGTCTTTACGTGAGAGCGGGTATGCCGCCATGACGGTAAGCACCAAGTTAATAGCAGTACCGGCCATTGTGTAAAAAATGGTGTTCATGAAACCTTTGACTACCATGGTATTTTTAAATACAGCTTTATAGCCTTCCAGCGTTGGTTCAACGGGCCAAAGCCACACTCTACCGGACAGCACCGCACTGCTCGAGCTGAATGAAGCGCTTACAACATAAATTAACGGATAAAGCACAACGATGAGAACAATGGAGAGCATGACGTAATTAAAGATCGTAAACAGGCGGTCGGAGCCCGATTCTTTTATGGTCTTCGATTGCATATGTTTCGCCCCCCTACCATAAGCTTTCCTGTTTAAGCCGTTTGGCTGTTTGATTAACAATTAGCAGCAGAATAAATCCAATGACCGCTTTGAACAGACCGATCGCTGTAGCGTATGAAAAGTTCATGGCCTGAGAGACCAATCCGACCTTGTACACATACGTATCAATGACTTCCGATGAACGCAAATTCAGCGCATTTTGCATAAGTAGTATTTTTTCAAAACCTGTCTCCAGCATTTGCCCCGTGTTCAGTATGAGCAAAATAACCGCGATCGGCATAATACCCGGCAGATCAATATGCCGCATACGCTGAACTTTGGTTGCTCCGTCGATAACAGCCGCTTCATGTAGAGCGGGATCAATCCCTGCAAGCGTTGCCAAAAAAATGATGCAGGAAAATCCTACGTTCTGCCATACATGAGACCAGACATAGATAGACTGAAACCAGGACGCCTCCGCCATAAAATGAAATGGTCCGATGCCGATCCAGCCAAGAATGGTGTTAATCAGCCCTGTTCTGGGATCAAGAAACTGAAGGAGCAGACCGACAAGAACAACGAGTGAAATAAAATATGGTGCATACGTCACCATCTGAACCATGTTTTTGAATCTCTTGTTTCTTACATAATTCAGTCCTAGCGCAAGCAGAATCGGGAACGGAAAACTGGCAATCAGTGTGTAAAAGCTAATGGATAGAGTATTCCGCAGCAGTCTCCAGAACTCGTGTGAGTGGAAGAACCGCTCAAAATGAGCGAAACCTACCCACGCGCTCCCTCCGATTCCCTTGGTTACATTAAATTCTTTAAAGGCAATCGACGCTCCGTACATAGGCACGTATTTGAAAATGATAATGTACAACAGCGGCAGTGAAAAGAGTGCGTACAGCTGCCATTTGACTCTGATATTCTTCCAGCCCTTCAGTGCCTATCACCCCAATCTATAAAATGGTCATACCAACCGGTCCGGTGATTTGAAGTATAGATGGGCTTGGTTTTTGCGTAAATCACCTCATTTTTAAAGTTATTCCGTTCTTTAGAATCTCCATTATTCAGCATTCATGAACTTAACTTTTCTTTAGAAAACACCTTATCCAGCCTCATGATTTCGCCTATATTCCGTGGCGCTCATGCCATTGGCACGCTTGAACGCCCTGCTGAACGTATTCAGCGATAAATAGCCGACAGCAGCCGCGATTTCACTGACCGGCTTACCGCTCTCTAATAAGAGCCGCTTAGCCTCTCGCATGCGAATGTTCTCTAAATAATCAGAGAAATTAAGTCCTGTTTGTTCCTTGAAGAAATACGACACGTACGCCTCTGAGGTACGCGCTTCACGTGCCAATACGGTCAAACTTAACTCACTCTCCGGATAATGCACATCGATATAAGCAATCAGACGGTTTGTTAAATCATCATTATGGCTTTTTTTCCGCTCTTCGTTCTTACTGCACAGACTCAGCAGCGAAGAAGATAACATTTCAATGGCCTCAACAGGAGGAATAGCCGGATCCGCAGCTTTTAAAACCGTTTCCGCTTCTTCGGCGATGTCCGCACCCGCAGCTTGTTCACAGCACTTTATCAATGTGCCGCATAATTCATGAGCAAACAACCTTTCCACGACCAATGGTAGCTGCCGATCCCCCGCATTTTTCTCCTGAATTTGTTGAAGATGCTGTTCTGTTTCCGCTTTGTTGCCCGATTTCACAAGCTGAATCAATCGTAACTCCACATCTGAAGGATAAAAATAGCTAGGAACCGTTAGTTCTACATCCTTATGGTAAAGAATCGGATCACTCTCATGCCATCTGGCATGCTGCAGAACAAATTTGGCTTCACTGAAAGACCGGTACAACTCCGTCAGCCGGGTCTGTACGCCGCCAGCAGCCAAATAAAGTCCAGCACCCGTTTCTCCTGTAAGATCTTCATAAATTTCTCTCAGCAGTGACCTCATCTTAATCATAAAATCATCCGAGTTGATTTCTGTATCATGCAGCATTAGCGCCAACAAGTTCTCTCCTAAATCATGCACGATGACACAGTGATGTAAAGACTCCTCAATCCGGTCACGGATACCCAGCTTCACGATATCCATCTCTGTCAATATTTCTTCATTATAAGGAGCATGGTAGCCACGGAGGCGCAAAATAACGACAGCATACTGCGAACTACGAAGATCGATCCGAGAATGCTCCAAAGCTGCCTCTACATCCCGCATGGAGGTATATCCTCCCTTAAGAAGCCGATCGAAAAAGACACTCCGCATTTGTGGAAGCTGCTCATCAAGCCGTCCTTTCAGAGCATCATGCCTTTCAATCAGATCAGATACCGAGCTGCGGATATAATCCACCGTGTTACGAAGCATATAAGGATTGTCCTCCGTGCGGGAAACTGGAAGCATTTGCAACAGCTTGAGAAACGGGCGACTGCTCCGGTAAGCAAAATAGGCTGCGATCATGAGGCCCAAAATAAGCGCAAGCAGAAATACGGTTAACGTAAGCTCTTTAATGTAATACGCTTTTTCGAGTACAACCGCTTTCGGCTGTGCGGATACATACGTCCATCCGTTATAAGCAGACGTGGTCTCAGTCACAAGCATTTCCTGACCGTTCCATGTCAGCTGGGAGAAGCCCCCTTTTGTGGGAAGCGCTTTCAAATTAATCGAATCTTCGTCCAATCCGATGTGGCTGATTAAGTTTCCGTTCTGATCAGCAATATAGGCGAATCCTCCCTGTTCAGAATCGATGTTTCGAAGCATCTCTTGAATCTGCTCATTGTTGATGAGAACCGTGATTACCCCACCGCTGCCTTTAAGCCCAAAAGATTGCATAAAGCTCACAACGGAATAATGTTTCCCTTCATATACGACCGGGGTACCCGGCATATAGGTTTTATAGTGATAGGTGTCAAACAACCGGCTCCGCCACTCTTCCTGCGTAAGACCGTCATAATGAAGCTGCAGGTCATAAAACTGCTTCATCGTATATACTTTTCGCGGGGAGATAAACATCCCATTGTTTTTGAAAGCAACATAGTAATCCACAATAAAATGATTGAACATACGGTAGTCAAACAGGCTTTTCTCCAAGTCCCATAAACTGTATGGATTCTTGCCTCCGAAAGGGTCTTTAACGAATTGAAAAGATTGTACCTTCGGTTCACTGGACATCTGCCGCGCAATCGTCTCGATTTCGGCAAGACGCCGGTCGAGCGCTTCCCGGATTTGGCCTAATACGGCGGTGCTGCTCTTCATCGTCTCGCTCTCGACAAGGTCGGAGGTCTTATTATAGGCGAACCAGCCGACAAGCAGCGCGCTGAACAGAATTAGCGCATAAGGAATAAAAAAACGGATAAGTAATGATGCTTGTTTGCCGGACGTATCTTTCACTGATTTTCCTCCTTCTCAGAGCTAGCGGTATTCTCAATATAACAAAGTTATTGAGCTCCGTCAGTAGCAAGCGAGGTCTGTTTTAACGAAAATAAAAAGGATCTAGCCCCAGGATATAAAGTCCTTGGGCAGATCCTTTTCAGACTTAGTTTGATTCGTTTGTTCAGACCATGAGATCCAACACGGTCTCTCCGTCAATCTCTTCTCCGGTCTCCACAAATCCAAATTGTTTATACAGATGATTCACCACAGAATTGTCGGGCACGTGAGATATTCGAATCTTGGTGCATGTAGGATGGCACTTCATTTTGCGTAGAATTTCTCCAAGTGCCGCTCTTCCGTACCCTTTCCGCTGGTATCTCTCATCGATCATAAATCGCAGATCCAGAAATAGCCGTCGTCAGGATAAGGCTCTTCATCAAATAAAGCAAAACCAACCATGACATTCTCGGCATAAATACCGTAGGGTCTAGAGGTAGGCTCTTGCTCCGCTTTCTTTAAAGAGTTTGCATTGGAAGCTACAAATCTCTCTTGAAATTTCTGCGGCCTTAGAAGCAGGCATTCCTCTTTATTCTCATCCGTAATTAACTTCAAATTGATCATCTTCATTGGCCCCTTAGCATACCAATTTAAATTCCCTTCGTGCCGAGCCGCTTCGCGAGCTCAGCCAGGTCCTGCCCTTTAAGCGCTCCTTCCACCAGCTGCGGGAGCAGCGCAGGGGTGCATGCGAAACACGGCGTACCATCACGAGACAATGATTTAGCGACCCCCTCATCGTAGAATGGCTTGCCTTCATCGGACAACGCGAGCAGGCACATCGTTTTGACTCCCGATTCCCGCAATTCACGCATACGCCGGATCAGACCTGCCTGATTGCCGCCCTCGTACAAATCCGAGATGATAATAAACAGTGTCTTCTTCGGTTCTTCAATAAACTGCTCACAATAAGCTACTGATTTATGAATATCCGTACCGCCGCCGAGCTGAATTCCGAACAGCATATCCACCGGATCATTGGCACACTGCTCAGTCAAGTCGACGACTTCCGTATCAAATACAACCACACGGGTGTCCAGCGACGGAATACTTGCAAATATGGAGCCGATAACCGAAGCCCAGATGACGGATTCCGCCATCGATCCGCTCTGATCGATATCCACAATGACGGTCCACTCTTTGCTGCGCTTTGCCCGGTCGAAATAGTAAAATCTCTCCGGCACGATCTGTCTACGGTCAGAATCATAATTTTTCAGATTCCGCTGAATCGTCCGCTTCCAGTCTATGCCGCTAAGCGAAGGAAGGGGTGTATGCTGCCTACGGTTCAACGCGCCGGTAACCGCTCGGCGGATATCTTCCTGCATCCGCTCGACCAGTTCATCCACGACTGCCTTTACAAGCAAACGAGCCGTATCCTTCGTCTTCTCGGGAATTTTGCCTTTCAGTGACAACAGCGTGCCAACCAATTGAATGTCCGGCTTGACCGTGGCCAGAACCTCCGGTTCAAACAACAGCTGCTTCCATCCCTTCCGCTCCATAGCATCATTCTGAATGATAGATACGACATCCTCCGGGAAAAATGATCGAACGTCCCCTAACCACTGAGCGAGGCGGGGGGCTGATTTCCCTTGTCCCGCTCCTCTCTGACCAGAGGACGCGCCTCTGGCTTCCGCTGCGCTATCCGTATTATCATAAATGGCTGCCAGCGCCCGGTCCATAATCAACTCTTCCTCCGACAGTTGTATATTTCCTTCAGAGCTATAGCCCGCTAACTGTGTTTCCGCCGACTGGCCGAGTATGAGTCGCCATCGTGATATCATTGTGGGATCTGACATCGTACTCATCGTCAAAAATCCTCAAAATCAAAATCATTCAAATCGTCAATCATCTTTACTTCTTCCTCCTTCAAGTCGCCGGTCAGAATTTCGGCAGCCTGCTCTGAATTCACACCCCATAATTCACCCAGCAGCTCGGCAATCATCGTTTTCTCCTTCGGAGAGAACGTACTGAAGGCCCGACGCAAAAAAACAAGCGCACGTGTGAATTCATCATCCTCGAGAGATAAAATATACTCATTCAGCTGCTCCCACAGGCTGAGCCGAGATAGAAGCCCGTACCGATTGCGCATCGACATACCCTCGAACCATCCTGCTCCAAGATCTGCCGGAATGCCGGGAGACAATCTTCGCGACACTTCCTCCGCACATTGCTGAGCCGAAATCGCATTTCGCTCCATCAAAATAGCGCAGGCATATCCTGATAGACGTGGATTTCGGTCATCCCGCTCCGACAAGTGCTGCAGCTCCTGCAGCCACAGCCCTTCGTCCACCTGCTCCGTATGTTCCATAGCCACACTATTCAGCTCATTTAAGGCGGTAATCATCGAACCCGACACTTCATCACTGCACTGACTTCCATCCAGCAAAAATAAGCAAGCGCGCATAAACAACTGTTGCAGCAGTGGTACAAGCGGCTGCGTATCCATCCGCCTGATGCCGCCATAGCGGATAAGAATGGACAGTTCTTTGGATGCTGCGGCGATCCCCATCACATCCCGACTGTCCACAGCAAGTCTCTGCAGGGTCTGACGTCCTTCTTCCATCTGGTGTATCATCCCGCATTCATAAGCTATACGGATCAGAGATGAGGCTTCCTCAATCGAACTGCAGTCCGTCAGCCTCTGCTGAAGCACATAAGCTGAAGCGACTTCTACCGTCTCCCCGAGCAGCGTCGACTCCACAATCTGAATCTCAACCTCTGGCGTCCACTTTACAACCCAATGTTCCGCCCATGCAGCCTGCTCTTGCCCGCTCGGTCTGGCACTTACAAAATCAATCCCGAGCAGTTTCAATCGTTGAAACAGAAAAGAGCGGTTCAGATCAAGATAGGCCGACTCTTCCGACTTTACCCTCCGGTTCTCGCGCAAGTCCAGTATCAGATCATTGGCTACAACCGACTTATATTTCTCCAGCTTCAATCTCTTAAGTTGGCGGTTCAGGTCATCCTGTATCGGTGTTTGACTGACGCCTTCAGCAAGCTCCCCAATAGATGTACCTATATCTGTCCTTGCAAGCTCTTCAGCTACGACCGCAAGTTCCCCGCGTCCAAGCAAAGTCTGGGCCGCATCCCGCAGGTCACGAAGTGTCGGTGCACTGCCTCCATGCAGAGCCGCGAGGGACTCCGCGAGCCGAACCGCTTCAATAACTTCCGCTGTTGAGCGATGCGTTCCATTCTTTCTCATCGAACCCGCAACCATAGACAAATAATGATGCGGTAATTCCGCAAGCGATCCTTGAACCATCCGATTCCACATCATCTCAAAATACTGAGGAGCTATATTTCCGGCACCATAACCTGAGAGAGATGAGAGCTTGTAGTAGGAATAAGGCATAAGCGTCAGCTTTGTTCCGCGGGAAGGCAGGTTTTTCAATTCCTCATCGTCCATCCGGTCAGACAGATCCGTAAGGGCAGAAGCATGGTATGCCCCGCACACGACCACAATTTGTTCCGGTTTATGCCCTGCTTCGATCACTTCAACAATTTGCCGACGCATATAGGACTCTCTGATGGCATTGTAGGCATATTCCAATGTATCTTCACGCCGTTCCTTCTCCTCCGACAGCTCCCGCATTTGCTTCGAAAAAGCGAGTATGGATTGTTGATAAGCGCCGGTATTCAGGTTGTGCTCATAGCTGCGTTCCCAATACATATCGTAATCGTATTCTCCGGCCAGTTCAGCGATCTGACAGTATATCGAATTCTCCGCAGGCTGACTTTCATCTATGGGTTCTGCTGTAACTGACTCTGCAGATGTTCCCTCATTTTCTCCCCCATCAGGGGTATCTCTCACTACGATTGAACGCAGATCCTGCAGACATACCGCCGACGATGACGGCAAATCAATAAATGCGGTATAAGCACCCTGTTTCTGTGCCCACTTCATTGCCTGATACTCCGGAGAGTACACCGCAAAAGGCCACAGAACAGTCCTTACAGGTAAGTCTTCAGTAAATGCTAAAATGGCTATGGGAGGTCTGGTCGTCATGTTGGTCAGATGACGGATTTCCGATGTCGCATCAGACGGTCCTTCAATGAGCACGGCCGTTGGGCGGATATCGTCCAGAAAATCTAATAAATGTTTAGCACCGGCGGGAGACAAATGCCGAACTCCAAAAATATGTACGCCAGCAGCATTCACTGGTTTATCTCCTTGCAAGCGTTATACAGGCCCCGCCACTGCGCCCCGCGTTTCTTCATAACATTATCGAGATATTCCTTCCACACCAGCCGGTCCTTATCGTCATCCTTAACAATCGCGCCCTGAAGTCCCGCTGCTAAATCTTCATCTGTCAGCTCACCGCTGCCAAAACTGGCCGCCAGCGCCATGCTGTTCGTCAGCAGTGAAATGGCTTCCGCCGTTGAAATAACTCCTGCTGGAGACTTCACTTTCTCTTTTTTATCCAAAGTCATACCGCTGCGCAGCTCCCGGAATATCGTAACGACCTTGAGCAGTGCTTCATCTGCAGGAGCAGCAGCCTGCAAGTCATAAGAGCCAGCAATCTCAGACACACGCTTTTTCACGATTTCAATCTCCGTATTCAGATCCGCAGGAGCTGGCAGAACGATAATGTTGAAGCGCCGTTTAAGTGCCGTCGACATCTCGTTAACTCCCCGATCTCTTGTGTTCGCGGTGGCAATAATGGAGAAGCCTTTTCGGGCATTCATTTCTTTGCCAAGCTCGGGCACTGATATCGTCTTTTCGGACAAAATTGAAATGAGAGCATCCTGTACCTCTGATGCACAACGGGAAATCTCCTCGAAACGGGCAATTCCTCCTGCTTCCATAGCCCGCATGATTGGGCTTTGGACCAGTGCTTCAGGTGTCGGCCCCTGCGCGAGAAGCATCGCATAGTTCCAAGAATACCGGACATGCTCCTCACTGGTTCCGGCTGTTCCCTGTACGACCAGACCCGAATTCCCATAGATAGCTGCCGACAAATTTTCTGACAACCATGATTTGGCGGTTCCCGGTTCTCCTATTAACAATAGCGCTCGATCGGTTACCAGTGTCGCAATCGCCATCTCAATCAAACGTTTGTTACCAATATATTTAGGGGTGATATCTGTCTTTCCTGCTTTCCCGCCAACAATGAATTTAAGTACAGACTGAGGTGACATTTGCCACCCTGCCGGGATTTTGCCGGTGTCCTCTTTACGAAGCGCCTCCAATTCATGACGAAACAATATTTCCGCGGGTTGACGCATGATATCCTGTAATTGCTCTTGACCTGCTGCCATGTATTCCACTCCTTTTATGTTCTTACTAAGCCTTTCATATTCCGTAGTACATATTGAAGCTGATCTTCTGCATTAGCCTTAAAGTTAGGTAATATCGCTTGGACGCGATCATAATAGCTGGATGGTAGACGACATAGCTGCTGAAATATAAAGGGTTCAATCTCATAACAATCCTTGTTACGCTCATCCTCCATGGCTGTGATCAAAGCTTCATATAAATTTTCGTCCTTCATTCCCGAACGAACCAACCCCATGATTATCAGATTGGCGAACCGGTTGCGGAATTCGGGAGAGTTCTTCAGCTTTTCCAGCAAATACACTTCCGCAGCCTTATGTCCTTGTCGGGCAAACGCGCTTACAAGCGTGAACTCATCCTGCTCAATAAAAAGTTCCAACCATCTATGATCCCAGCTCATTTCCATCTGCTCCTGCGACAGCATCTCAACATAATAGGTGTAGCTTCCTTTGTCCGCAAAAGACACGATATCCTCATAAGCTCTGTATTCCCGATGAATAACCAAATCCCCAATGGTGCCCAGCAATTTTTTTCGCTCTTTGGCCACTTTGCTTAGTGTAGAGGATGCAAAGCCTTGAACCAGGACTTCCTCATACTGTTCAAATAAGCGTTCAGGCGAGAGCACACGATGGGCTTTACTGAACACTTTATTAACATAGGAATCACTGCGTTTGAAATACTTCAAATCATGCTCCGCATTGTCACGAAGCAGTTCCCTGGCTTCCTCCGTATCGATCCGGCCCATGTAAATGACCGCTTGATTCACAAGATGACCCCAACCCAAAGACGTCATATAAAAGGAATATTGGTTGAGCACATCCCGGTACAACTCTTCCAGCTGTGGACTCTGTTTATCACCCATTGCCCATAGAAGTAACCTCACCCTAGACCAGATCTCCTCAATCTTCTGTTTATCATCTTTCACTTCAGAAACAGATTGAAGCTCAGCAGATAAATCACGGACAAGCCAATCTGTTAACAGGGCGGAATTGCATTTGGCCAGTACTGGATTCACCAACTCTTTGTCTTTTCCTAAGGAAGCTTCATACAACCTCTCCACAGACGTATCTGAACCGTTCTCAGCAAGCGCATCATATGCGGCTTCACGGATCACTTTCTTCTTATTCCGGCTCCATTCAATCAGATCGGATTCATACTCCTCATAGCCTGCTAGCAGCTTGATAGCCGTAGAACGCACATCATCCGTTCCCGTTTCGGTGGCTTGATAGATCAGATCAAGCACATCCTTGCCGCCTGTCTTCGCTATGACCTGCAACTTGCGGGATTCCGACTTTCCACCCTTCGGATCAAAGCTCTCAACGAGGAAAGGGACAATCTCGGGGCCATACGACGGCAAAATATGATTACCAACGAGCTCTGCTATTTCTACATAGGGATCATTCAGCGCCTCAATTGCTAAGTGAACCAAGCGGAGATCCTGAAATAGACCTTCCTTCCAAGCATCAACAATAATCTCATATCGCCCGCCGCCTTTTGTTGTTAGAGCCACTTGGACAGCGGAAAGCTTACGATATGACAAATGTGATGACAGCGAAATAGGATGGCTGTTAACAGGCGTAAGCTCGCCTTCCAGGTTCGTTGTTCCCTGCGTATGCAAGACCGAACTGAGCAGTAAGTTCAAATCCTGAAGAAGCTGTGCGGAGCGAGAATCCTTGCCGGATGCAGGTTCAATCAGCGCGCTAATGCCTTCACCTAATCTTTTGAACACAGGAGCTCGTTCTCCCAACTGTTGGAACTGCGGCAGCAACCGCTTCAGTCGGAAATCGCCGACAGCCAGTTCGCTTCCTGCAATATATAAACGCCTAACCTCCTGGTTAAGCTCCTGTAGTAATGCTGTACTCATTGTCGTTCCCCTTTCGTTAACTGCTCTAGTACAGCAGCCGGATCATTTCCTTCTCCGTGATTATGGTTAGCGGTTGTGCCAACAGGCGGCCTGTAACAAGGCAATGCTCAAACATAACAAGCATAGAGACCCCGCTCAATTTCTCCTCCGGAAGATATCGCAGCAGAGGTACCGTAGGCTCTAAGTACACATCTCCCAATCCAATCGACTGACCGGATCCATCAGTAATGGCATACTGACCTTCTGTGTTTTGGCAGACCCGGGAAACTTGTAGCAGCATAACCGGATTTTTATCACTTAGTGGATTTTTCAGCTGATTCTTCACCTTTTTAACAGCTTCTGTATACGAATTGGCTGAGAAGGCCTTAATCCACTCCAAATCCTGTGTTGTCACTGGTTTAGAGTTCATCTCTTCAAAGCGTACCCGCCGGTTCATGTCTCCCGGATAGCGGTATAACACAGAAATATGAGCTGCTTCGAAGAAGCTGTCATCCTCACGCATTAGCTTCGCAGCCTTATAAGGACGGTACTGGATCGTGCGGTGGATTTCTCCACTGTCCTTCTGAATCCAGTATCCAATGTCCACATACTCCTGCCGCGCATCATCCGCATAACTGAGAAAAGAAAGCTGGATCAGTTCCACCTGCTCACTAACCAGTCCAAAGTTTTGCAGCTCGGTCAGCTGCCACGCGTGCCCCAGCCACTCTTCGATCGTCGATTCATGATCAAGCGCCATCTCCGGATCTTCCAGCTTCGCGGTTAAATAGAGTCGCCCTTTTTTAATAAAAGCGTTCATGACCGCAAGCTGCTCGGCAGCATAGGTATAGGCCTTCTCTTGATCCTCAGAATCCAACAACAGCAGCGACAGACGGCGCAACTCATTCTGAGCGCCTGACAAATAATAATTGCCCATTTGCTTTACATGATCTTGAATCAGCTTCAATTCTTTTTTATCCATGGTGCCAAGCCCGTTCCGGATCAGTGAGTGGATCAGCTTCTCCAGTACGTCCAAGCCCTCCAATTGAGTAGTGATTTTCTTTTTAAGTGCGGATTTATTAACCTTCTTGGGCTTGGGTGCTACCCCTTCTGCAGCTTCCTTGATCTTCCGCTCTTCCCGTTTCTCGGCCTTCTCCCGCTTCGCCGCCAGATCTTCCGGCACCACACCAGACGAAAACGCTGCACCATCTGCATAAGCATATAGCAGCCCAAGCACATGCTTGCAGGGAAGCTGTCTGCTAGGACATGTACAGCGCATGACCGGTTTCTCAGGTATCGCAAAATCAGCGGACGGTTGGTAATAAGAGCTACCGCTGCCCGCACATGTACCGAACAGTACGACTTTATCCTCTGAGTGATTCAGCTGCAAGAACCGCCCCTTTTTAACAAGGCCCTGCCCATTCTTAATGGCTGCACTATTCGGTGCAAGCGAATCGATCCATGTCTCTGTAATTTCAACCAAACTCATACCCTCCTACATCAAATCGCTACTGGAACATAAATAATAATAATATCCTTTACCTTAAATCATACCTAATCTCTGGTAATCTCCGTACCCTGCTTTAGACCTATTTAAGAACACTCATTCTTATTTTTTAGGATTCCATTTCTTTTAATGGTCAATAATGGAACATAAATGTGCATTACAGGGGTCTTGGCTCCCACTTTATACGATGTTTGGTAATACGATATATGGCCGATTTCATTAAATCGCTCTTCCCCACAAAACTCCTGCCTAATAAAAAAACGCAACCCTATTCAGGCTGCGTGTAACATTATATGTTGAAGGTCAATCACTTACCGCCACGATAACACACTATCTTTGCGGATGCTTGAGGACAGACGTTCCACTATTTCTCCATGTTTGGCTTTTGGGGAGTGGACGCGGACAGGAGATCCGCTATTATCCATCAACCAAGGAAAGTTTGCTGCCATCCTCTTCATGTTTATATGTACAGTACGCTTTAGACTCAGATAATCTGAATTTCTCAACGCCATTAAAGCGCGTGATCGTTAAAGTTCCCATGATGTTACTCCTTCGGCATATCGGTTTTCGTTATCGTTTTGGATCATTATGGTCTAAATCACTGTATCGTTATGGTTTGTTTCTCTGATCGTTCATCGCTTTAATGCTTGTATTAACCTCATCCAGCGTCTTTTGCAGCTTCTCCATTCTTCTCAGCCCAGAATATTGATTACCAATAATCCCGAATAGCCCGATCAGCAAAATAACAAACACAAAAAACTCCATCAACACGTCCTCACTTTCTGTGCGTAAAAATGCTTATTGAGCTTCTCTTTCTTTTTGAGACAATTTCCATTTCTTTAGAACGATCAAATACAATTTATCTATGCTCATTGGCAGACCCGATTCGGCGATATTGATTGGAGTATCTACCAATCCTTGATTCGCACGCATCAACAGCTTCTTAAAGCCGGTTTGTTGTAACATAAACTTTTCCGGATGATACAACTTAATTCCGATCATTCTCTGGTTCATCATGCTGTAAAGTTCAATGTTTTTGATCTCTTCCCATTTGATTAACCTGCTTGAATGTATGAGGACTGATCCGTTATTCCTTCATCGTTAATGATCAAGGAAGGCGCCTCACATATCATCCAGTTGTTGTTGTCGTCATATAATAACGATTATTGATCACCTATCAATTTAAGCTCTTTATAGTTTCTTACAATATAGTTGAAGCCTGAATAGATCGTCATCACAACTGCCAGCATCATAATCACATAATCGATTGGAATGGTCGTGAAGAAGCTAAATGGAACGTTACCCAACAATACGGCAGTTATACCCATGACCTGAAGAACCATTTTAAATTTACCATACTGATCAGCCGAAAGAGCGATTTTCTGGGCAGCCGCAACCATCCTTAGTCCTGTGATAACAAATTCCCGGCCAATAATAACGACAGCAACCCAAGTTGAAATCAACTCTTGCTGGACCATCATGACAAGTGCCACAGAGATCAAAAGTTTATCAGCTAAGGGGTCGAGCAGCTTGCCAAGGTTCGTAATTTGATTGTATTTTCTGGCTATATACCCATCCAATTTATCTGTAGCAGAGGCCACAACAAATAACACAGCAGCGATATACACGCCATTTTGATTGACAAACTGGAAGAAAGATAGACGGTCTGTCAACCAGCTTGGATACTGAACAAAAAATAACATGAAAAACGGTATGAGCAAAATTCTGGATATTGTGATCTTGTTGGCTAAGTTCATGACCTATTTCTCTCCTTCCTTGAACTACTTATTAAACTCAATATAGAAAGGATCTTTATGATTCAGACAATACTCGATCCGCTCCCTGAAATTTTTCCATGTTACCATTTGCAGCGCTTCATCGATTTCATAATAGAATATGAGCAAGGGCTTGACCGATATCCTTGTGTTTAAAAGTGTATCCAGCTCTCTCTAACCGCTCAGGAATAACCCAGCGGCTTTTCATAATGAGCTCGGTTTCCGTTTTAATCATGATCGCCCCCATTTCAAGCAGCCATTTAGGAGAAGGCAATCCAATTTTCACATTCATCGTTTCCCTCAGCTGAGCCATCAGCTCACGGTTCGTAACCGGATGTGGGGATGAGCAGTTAAACACGCCATTCAGTTCTTTCCGTTCCTGCAGGAACTGTATAGTGCCAAATATATCTTCAATATGGATCCAGCTGAACATTTGGTTTCCCGGACCTTGGACTCCACCGAGCCCAAATCGAACGAGATTTTTGAAAGGGGTCATCACACCGCCGCCTGGCCCAAGCACGATAGCAATTCGCAGCGCAACCTGTCTTGTCTGTGGCAGCTGAAAAGAGAAAAATGCCTTCTCCCATTCCTTAGCTACATCCACCGAAAATCCCGTTCCAATTTCCCCACTCTCTTCGGTCATGGGGCGATCCTCGGCATGCCTGTATATCGTAGCTGTACTTGAGTTAATCCAAAGTTTAGGAGGGTTCCCACACTTTTTTAACGCTTTTCCTAGTATTCGTGTTGTTTCCGTTCTGGATCTCAGTATTTCTTTCTTGTTCTTTTCATTGTACCGACAGTCCACGGACTTACCTGCAAGATTGATTAACATATCGGAGTAATTAATGGCTTCTACAATCTCTTTATGATTATTCCAGGAAATATGCTGTTCCTGCCTAGAAATGATATGGACATCATAACCAAGTGTACGGTACTTGTCTTCGAGAAACTTACCAATAAACCCTGTTCCGCCTGCAAGAACTATTTTTTTTCGCATATGATCAGCTCACTTCTCTTATAGTAGACTAGGTAAAACTGTAACGACTATACAGAAAATGGTGTGCTCTATGTCATAGATATTCGATTCAACAGTTGCCAGTTCCTTCAAAAAAATAACACTGATTCTTCCGTACATGCAAAAAAGGCGCTGCAGTACTTGAACTTCAAACGCCTTGAATGTATCTTATCACATAGTATTCACAATAAATTGTAAACAACTTCTACGCCACCATTCTTGCTTCAAAGTAATAGGATGGATATTCAAACTGGGATTGAACCGAAGTCGAGTAAGCACCCACTACAATAAGAACTTCTTGATCTCCCTGAACAAGCCTCAATACCTCGTCTACTTCTCCATTTACATATGCCGTAGCGATTGCGTTTAGCCTAATCCTAGCTTCTTCTTCCTGAGGTACGACTATTTCATCTTCAATATCATGCTCCACAGCTTGAAGTTCTTTTCGTGCACGATGATATGCAGCCTTAACGGCCCCTTCTGTCGACTGAAGTTTCTCGGCTGTCTCCGCCACAGAATAACCTAATACACTTCGCATCAGCAATACCGTTCTCTGAAGAGGAGACAAATGTTTCATCAGAAAATGAAATGCCATTTCCATGTTGAGGGTACTACTATCCATTACGGCATCCCCATCTTCCTTAGCCTGCTCCCGTTCCTTATCCAGTATCCGTTCGAATACTTTTCTTCGACGTATTTGATCAATCCACGCATTCTTGGCTGTTCGCAGGAGCAAAGCCTGAGGGTTGTTATGCTGCTGATCCTTTATCTTCTCCAGGGATTTTAACCATGTATCCTGTACGAGATCTTCGGAATCCCACACGGATTGAGTAAGGGAGAGACAGTACCTGTTGAGAAGAGCGTTCAACTGTTCCAGATTATTGTCTTCCGGCTCATGCAATGTATTTAATGGATTGGTCATCTTTCACAGTCAGCTCCTTATCCGTTCTTTAGATTATCTTATATGTAAACGAACAAAGCATTCATTACGTTACGCTATTCCTATAAACTTTTTCTGGTGCATACTCCGTACCTTTTAGCATCACCTAATCGTTTACCTGTTGTTAAATATCTTAAACACAGGAGGTAATACCATGTCCAATTATATCCCTTATGTTGTTGAGCAAAGTAGCCGAGGCGAAAGATCATATGACATCTATTCAAGACTTCTGAAAGACCGGATTATATTTGTAGGCTCTGAAATTAATGATGCAATCGCTAACAGCGTAATTGCTCAGCTTCTGTTGCTCGCGGCCGAAGATCCGGAAAAAGACATACACATGTATATCAACAGTCCTGGGGGCTCGGTTAGCGCCGGTTTCGGTATTTTTGATACGATGCAGCACATTAAGCCACAGGTTCAGACCATATGCACAGGCTTAGCTGCTTCGTGGGGATCCATGCTGCTGCTCGCTGGTGCCAAGAGTAAACGCTTCGCACTCCCAAACAGTGAAATTATGATACATCAACCGCATGGGGGCGTTCAAGGTCAGGCAAGCGATATCGCCATCAGTGCGAAACGGATTCTTAAAACCCGTGAAAAAATTGTCCAAATCACAGCAGATCGGACGGGACAGCCCATAGAAAAGATAGAAAGAGACATGGACCGGGATTACTTCATGTCTGCAGATGAAGCTGTGGAGTACGGCATCATTGACAAGGTAATAACATCGCTCTAGCCTGATTTGAAAAAAGCCACCGAAAGGTGGTTTTTTGTCTCGAGATGGATCACTTCGTCAACAGGCTTAGTGTATTGGTCATTATTCTCCCGATTCATGCGAATATCCACCAGAACAAAAATAATTGGACTACAATCATCACTAATCCAAGAATCAACAGCATTTTGCCGGTATCCTGCTTGTCACGGTCATCACTGAAAGAAACAACGCCCCCTACAATAAGTCCAACGATCGGAATCACAATGGTAGAGATTACAATCAGTGTCATCGCAACATTGTCGGGAGTTGGTGTCAAATCCTCATCGTACTGATAATACGGCTGTGGTGATGAAATTCGGGATACCAACGTCCCACAGTACTTGCACTTCAAAGCACCTTCCTCTAATGATTCATGACAATGACTGCAAACCGATGATTTTGATAAAGACCCACTATATTTTTTATCTGAATTTAATGTACCCTGGGGGACAACGTCTCTTAACGAACTGCTGCATACAACACACACATGAGCGGTTTCTTTATTGCCTTCGCCACATCCGGGACAGACTTTAACAGCCATGAGGGAACCTCCTTTTCATTCACCTTGCTCTTTAGGGAATACTGAGTCCTTCCACACCATAGCAAACTTCTTTCCGCTACTTCCTCCGTCCAATATAAAGTAAATGTGAAGACGTCCCTAAAATATACGGATTCCCCGCTTCCTTATATATAACCTCCATAACCTCTCTGAACTCATCATCCCCACGAGAACGCCAATAATCGAACTGCTCGGACTGAAATGAGCCAGCAATGCTTGAAGAGGCAATCAACTGAATACTTTCAAAACCATGTGATTCCATAAACGGCTGGATTTCATCAATATTAAAATAGTAGGCTCCCGTAAATCTTCCTTCATCGCTATGATTAAAAATGCCCGTTTCCATAAATGTGGAGATATCATGGATATTATCATTGGGCTTCCAGTGTTGAGGATATAAGAGTGAAGTCGTTAAGTGTCTCGTTCTGGTCATAAACGCCGCAAATACAACACCGCCACCCTTCGTCACCCGATAAAGTTCCTTCACTGCTTGATTCCGGTCCTGCTTCTCTTGCAGATGATACAACGGCCCTAACATTAAAGAAGCATCGAATTGCTCATCTTCAAACAGGTCAAGATTTCTGGCATCGGCCGCTTTAAAAGCTTTGAATTGATCAAGTAATTCAAAATCCTTGGCTTTCTCATAAGCAACTTCCACCAAACGGGGTGTCAGATCTGTTAATGACATATCATATCCTCGCTTCGCCAGTTCCATAGCATATTTCCCCGGCCCGGCTCCGTTATCCAATATATGACCATGGAGCGGCAGATACTTCGTGATATAGTGCAGATTTATAAGAAACTCTATAGGCTCCCGATCCAGACGGCCCCATTCATCGAATTGATTATAATATTTCAGGATATGATCCATATAAATGCTCCTTTAATTGTTTAAAATAATCCAGCTTCTCATCAATGAACTCATCACCGTAATCTATGCTGCCGGTAATATGCGGATCACTAAGACATAGTCCCATCAACCATAGCTGTCTGATACCAACAAAGATAGGCACAGCCCGAAGGTCATTTTCCGATAAAGCTCTAATCGAATGGTAACCTTCAATAAAAGCACTCCATAACCGCTCTAATTGATCGGGATCATGACTCAATCGAACCTCTCTTGCTAGACGGAATTCTGCAATATCATATGCACGCCAACCATATCCGCACAGATCAAAATCATAGTGAGTCATGACTAAATCTTTGGTGAAACTGACGTTGGTATTTCCGTGCAGATCTCCATGGCATATCCCCCAATCTAATTGATTTAATGGGATATCCAGCAAGGCTTGCTCCAGCGCTTTCCCAACCTCTTTAATAAATTCAAAATCATCTTTTCGATACCCCATGCCAGCTTCAATGATATCAAGTGATTGATTGATTAAATAATACAAATTGAGCTGCGGTCTGGCATAATCGCTTTTAAAACTGTCACCTTGTAAATGAATATTTGCAACGGCTTTTCCAAAAGCACTGCTGATTTCTTCATTATCTATTCCTCTTTCGCTTCCTTCTGCAAAGGTGAACAATACACCAAATCGTCGACCTTCCGGAGCGTCAATGGCTTGAATAAACTCCCCATGAATGTCCGCTATAGGTAAAGAGACTGAAATCCTATTCTGACTAAGATGACGTAATAGCTCCAATTCAAAAGCGATTTCCGAATACTCTTTCCTCCAATCTCCACGATAAACTCTAAAGATGAATTTTTCATCGGATGTGGTGGTTACCAAGTAGGTGTCATTCATTCCTCGTAGGTAGTAACTCGTCTTCAATAAATTTTGTATGCTGTACTGCGTTCTTAAATATTGTGCAAGCGCTTTATCAGAAAGCGTTGAATAGGTTACTGGAAAATACATATGCTGAACACATCCTTAGTTAATTTTCCGCTGATTCCTTCACAAAATCTTCTTTCATCTCTTCTTCTAGATCATAAATAGACCACGCTGCTTCCAGCAGGTTCCCCTCATTGTCTCTAAAATAAAAATACATGGCTTCTCCAGCACCGAGGGATTGCAACGGTTGCACATCAACCCCATTAGTCTTAAGGAATTCGTGCGTTTGTTCAATATCTGGGCAATTCATAGCCATAATCGGAAAAAGTTGACCGTTTCTGGATATTTGCAATCTCTCCTGATCCTCGGTTTCAATCAACAATAAAGCAATCGAATATTTGCCGGGATGATGCAGTACCGCGAGAAATGAGCCCCGATCCTGAAATTTATCGATTAGCTGAAATTCAAGATGTTTGGTATACCATTCAATGGAAGCATCAATATTGGATGTAGGGACATACACATACCCAACTCTAGTGAATAAAAATTCATTTTTCATAGTACACTCTCCCATAAAAATTATTTCTTAATAATTGGAAAATGCAGTCTCATTTCGGTTTCATTACGTTCATGAGCGGAGTGAATTTTCATATACATTTCAAAACCATAAGTTCCTGCAAGTTCATACTCTGATGTACTAACCCATGTGTATATTTGATCATAGGCCGAACCTGCGTTATCAATGTTTCCGCTTCATTATGTAACTGCTTTCATTATACGTTATATAGAAACCTAAATTCCATATTAAGCTAATGCATCCTATGTTTTCTGCAAATCTAATAGATTAAAGTTCAAAATAAAAAAGCCTGGAACACAAAGTTCCAGACTGCTTTTACTCTAACCGCACCAATATTATGATTGATTCAACGTGTACAAATAGAAGCCATAATCGGTTGGAGTCCCGGATGACCAAGCTTATTTCGACTCACCATATGTACGGATACCCTTAAGAAAAAAATCAATCAACAGCTGTAAACTGCAATCGGGATCAATTGGAATATTGAAGTTTCCGGTTTGCTCCAACGATGCAAAACCGTGTAGGAGACTATGCAATCCGCGAACAGTATGGATGGCTGCATCTCCCTCCAATCCGTATGCGCCAAGTACACGAACGAGAAGTTCTACGGGCTGAACTGCAATTTTTTGGGTTTCTTCATGCTGCCAATCCGGTGTACGAACAAGAGCGTCATATAATCCCGGATGCTCCCGAGCAAACGTTATGTAAGCTTTAGCAATGGCATGTACGGCATCGTCTTGCGCACGTCCTACCGCTGCATGTGTCATCACATCATTCAATCGTTTCATTCCATGCATCGCAAGCTTATGACGAAGTCCAGGCAGTCCATCCACGTGATTGTACAATGAAGGCGAACGAATTCCCAACTTCTTGGAGAGGGAGGCCAATGTTACCTCATCCAAGCCTTCTGTATCCGCAATTTCTGTGGCCGCTTGTAATATGATCTGCAAATCCAGCTTCACTCGTGACATCTGTACTTTCATCTCCTCAAAATAATCATTCATTTATTGATAAATAGGGCAGGACCCAAATATTAATACTAATAATAATTTAACTAATATGATTAGTTAATGTCAACTAAAAAAGCAACTTCGCGCTTTTATTTTTTCTACTCCATGTTTAGTGTTGTAAGCATACAGGCTATTTATTAATTTTATAAAATGGACTCTTGAAAAATCTATTATATATCTGTCTTCCCTGGTTTCCAGCCAACCTGCTGACTCCACGAATGTGCCTTCCTGGCAATCTCCCAAATGACAGGCTCTTTCTCTTCCACATATCGTTCACGCTCATATTGATACTTCTCTGCCAATTGATATTTCACGTCTGCATACCTCTTACAATCAGCCAGATGTTCACGTAAATAATCTCTAAACAGAAGCGCGAACTGCTCTGGCCAACTGCCCGATTCACGAACATGTATGTGGGTTCTTCTCATGCTGCCGCTCTCCCGAAAATAACGTTTCGTTAGGTCTGGATTGTCAGCTCTATAGATGTAACCGAGTGCCTCTAACCCCAACCTGTAATCCATCGGTTCCAATGAATCTACGGATATTTGAATATCGATGACGGGCTTCGCATCAAGTCCTGTAACAGAGGTTGAACCTATATGATCAATTCGCACTGCAATTTCACCCAGAGCCTGTCTTATTTGTCCGCCAATCATCTGAAATTCATCTTTCCAAGTCTTATCGTAAGGTACTACAATTACGGGATCAGACATCGTTGTCTCCCTCTGCTTCATCTTCTTTCACTACTTTTACTTTTAATAAAAGCACTACGGCATCTTTCTTGATCATTTTATCCATTGCCTGGCTGTCTTGATAATCAAAGCCTTCAATCGTATTATTCTTTCCTTGCCGGTACACCGCTAACAATTTGGTCTCTCCGGATTCCAGGCTAACCTTTTCACTTCCAATGGCATAATCCCAGACGTTAAACGATGCTGAGTTATTTAGGATCTGGTTGTCTATTCGAATAGGTGGTGCTTTCACATTATGTGAATACATAAATATCGAACCTGCCTCACTAATAGGATTAATTAATCCAAAACCCATATGGCCTTCTTCAACCTGTTGTGGACTTTTACCGTAGCTTAGTTCGATTAAGTGAAATGGATCCATTTTTTGACCATTCTGATAACCCTCGACCCAAATATTAACCCAGCTCTGATCCGCATAGGGTAGCTTGAAATCAAAGTCGTACAAAACACCTAAGCCCAATTCCTTGTATACTTTTTCGTATTCCAAATTTTCATTGGCAGAAATAAATGCTACATTATTTTCTGGCGTGGTATCTTTGCTGCAGCCAAGTAGACCTAGCAGTAAGACCATGATAACCACGGGCCAAACTATACGACGTATATTTTTCAAAAACGCTCTCCCCTCCTTATTCTCTTCACCGTTAGTTCGATCTGTAAACAGTAAATTGAATTAAGCCATTCTTAATTGAGGCCATATATCTAACCATTTCTTAGTACTTACTCTGGAATTAAAATATGCTTCGTCTTTAAAATATGGACTTTTACGAACAATCAACTGAAACAAATCTTCCAGTCCATGAGGCGCTATCACTTCAATATTCATATCGTCGTCAAGACGGATTCCAACAGCAGTTACCGTCTCTGGCCATCTCTTCATTGCATCTGCCACAGAGACAAATGGATCATCTTGGTTTTTTGTATGCATGCGGGCTTGATTCTTCACAGACCAGTTATATTTATCGTATTGATTTATTAGCTGGATATCATAATATTTTTCCGACTCTTCTCGAAGATCAGTTGGATCAAAGTATAGAATATCTACATCGTTCAGTGGGGTTCGGTCTGTATAGCCATGAAGGTAATCCCAAACAAAATTTCGTACATAACCGGCCGCTATACACCAATGCGGCAATCCCAATTGCCGTACCCATTCCAGATCTCTCATTAAATTTTCGTTAGTCTTCAAAATATCGATTAGTTTTTCTTCTAAATTCAAATTAAACTCCTCCTTCTAAAAACATTAAATATTTCCTAGGTAATATTCGTGTCACAACCAGCTCTATTATCGGTTTCAGTTCATCTGGAATTTCGATGTTTCAAATAATACATAAGGCCGGCCCGATCCACGTTGGAAAATAGCATCGGATCTTGATTCATCAATTTACGAATGTCATCTACCGGTCTCCAGTGTACCTTCTCCGTGTTATCGCCGTTCTCGGTTAGATCACCTGTCACGGTACAAACAAAATACATACCCATTGAATCAATAGGCCCATTCACCGTTTGATAAACACAAAAAGGCTTTACGCATTCTACCTCGAACTCAGCGTTAATGCCTATGGTGTCAATTCTTGTGTCTTGATCTTCCACCCTGACGACTTTCAATCCCGTTTCCTCGAATACTTCCCTATACAAACCATCGAGTATAGGCTCAAACAGCTCTAATCTTCCTCCAGGCAGTTCTAAAACTTCAGGTTCCCCTGGCTTAACACGGGTTTGAATGATGAGTTCGGTAACTCCGTTATTCTCTCGTTCAATGAAGGCCCTTGCATTAACAAAAAACATATCAAATCACCGCCCTCTGGGTCCCTTTTTAACGATTCTTCTACGTATTTTTATGCAGCTTATAGTTGTTGTATTGCATATCATCTATCTCTAAGACGTTAATCAAAGCGAAGCCACACTTCTGTATAACTTTATTCGAAGGTAGGTTATGTACTAATGCCAGTGCGCAAAGTTCCTCGACATGGGTATTCTCAAATAAATACTTGGTAAGTCCTCGCACAGCCTGAGTGGTATACCCTTGGCCTCGATGATCCTGCGATATGGCATACATAACCTCTCTTTTAGGTTCGGGTAATTCATCTTTAATTCCTGTACAGCACCAACCGATAAACTCACCCGTCTCTTGTGAACTACCCATCACTTAAAACCTCACGGTTTTTGAAGTGGGGGCTTCTCGACTTATCGCTGCTTTTAGTAGCCAGCGAAAACTGACCGAGCCATCCCTCTCGTTCCAAGAGGTCTTTTTGCTATACTAACGCTAATAAGCGCAGTCCTTCATTTTTGATATTGATCGAAGCATTCCAGTCTCGATCTGCTACAAATCCACAATCACAGTGGAATGTCCGCTCAGAAAGAGATAGGGACTTCCTTTTGCGACCGCAACTTGAACAAGTTTTGGATGATGGAAACCACTTATCTATTTTGATAAGCTTCTTACCTTGTTCTTCTAACTTGTATTGTAGATATGTCGTGAACATACCCCAGGCATTATCAGCAACACTTTTACCAAAATGGAGAGCTTGTGACATTCCCTTCATGCTGAGGTCTTCGATCACCACGCAATCATATCGTTTCGCTAATACGTGTGATTCCTTATGTAGAAAGTCTTTTCGCCCATTTGCAATCTTTTCATGTAGCTTTGCTACTTTCAACCGCTGTTTATGCCAGCGATTAGAGCCTTTCATTCTATGCGATAGAATACGCTGTTCCTTCGCTAATTTTTCCAGGGCCTGGCGATAGAAACGTGGATAATTGGCTGTCTTACCCTCATTACTATCGACAAATAAGCCATTCATGGAAAAATCTAAGCCAATAACAGCATGTACTTCTTTTGGTACAGGTTGATGTTCATACTCGGTGAGGATCGAAACATAGTATTTTCCCGTTTTCGTTCGGGAAACGCTGCAAGACTTGATGATATGATATGACGGAATTTCCCGATGCTGCTTCATCTTCATGAGTTTTAGTTTCGGTAATTTAATATAGCCATCCAAAAGCATAATGTTTCCGTTCACCACATTGGTTGTGTAGGATTGTTTTGCCTTACGGTTTTTGAACTTGGGGAATTCAGCACGACCAGAAAAGAAGTTTTGATATGCCTTCTGCAAATTGAGTTGTGCGTTCGCTAGTGCAAGGCTGTCTACTTCCTTTAGCCAAGGGTACGCACTCTTGTATTTTGCAGGTGTAGGTAGTTTTTGCTTCATCAATGCTTCTTTGTCATCCTTGAATTGCTCATAGGTTTCCTTTCGTTCAGCCAGCATTTTGTTGTAGACGAAACGAACAGAGCCGAAGGTTTTTGCAAGAAGTTGCTCTTGTTCTTGAGTCGGGTACAGACGGAACTTATATGCTTTGTTTGCCATATCGAATCACCTCACTTCATTACGCTGTGACTGCAATTTTTAACTCCTCATATGCGTCTCTGAGCCAGGGATGTATCACTTTGAGCGATTCCTTGTGTTCCCATAAGTAATTAATATAAGAAAAAGCACCATGGGCTAATGAAACTTCCAGTTTTCGATGAAGTTCTTGTATGTATGGAGGAGTGCCTGACTGGTCCCATGCTATTTTGTCTGCCACAAATAAAACCTGATCCAGCTTACTTGAATTTCTCCTCAGTGTCGTATGACATCCAACAGCATCCAATATCTCGGCATTCGTGATTTTGAATATTTCTTTAGCCATTACTTTCGATATCTTCTGATGAATAATCATTGGAAAAGCTTCTTCTTCAGCTAGAATATCAATTTGCAGCTCCTTTGCAACCGCAATCCGTTCGTTATTTGGAATTACCGCACTAATATCATGTAGCCATCCTGCGATTTCTGCTTCATCCGGGTTTGCATTAAATAATGTGGCAACTCTCCTAGCCTCCGTCCCGACCTCCATACAATGCTCAGCAGTCTTCGAACAATGATTGGAGATTAGGAACGATTGTATATCCTGCTTCAGGTCGTGTGTGAATTTCATATTACTAGTTAGTTCTTTCAAGATGGCTTGCATTGCAATTCCCCCCTGCATATTCATCTACTTTTATGACAAGGATACCTCTATGATTGTATCAGCTATCCAGTAAAAGCTCTTTTGTTGTGAGAGCCATTATACCTGTACACGTAACCTCCAGCTTCCTTATCGACATCGAGATTTTTTCTTAGAAAGCGCACTCAAATTTCCGGTATATCTATTCAGCTCTGCCCTGGAAGTGTATGCTAATGATGCAGCTATAAACGCCTTGATGACAACACGCAATTCAGAACGGAGGTTGAGTCAATGATACCAGATCCTTCCCATTCATTGGAAGAACATTACTTACATGTTGTAATTGAAAAATTTTTAGAGTTAAAGCAATCTGCGGAACGTACATTTGAACAACTAAATAGTGACGATTGGAATTGGTCTTACAATGCGGACTCGAACAGCATCGCTGTCATCGTGAAACATATGAGCGGCAATATGATTTCGCGATGGACAGATTTTCTAACGACGAATGGTGAAAAGCCGAATCGCAATCGAGATGAAGAATTTGAAAACGAGCTTATGTCTGAAGAAATGCTGCTTGAGGTGTGGAACCGCGGATGGGAAGTATTTTTGAACACATTACGTACCCTAGCTCCCCAAGATCTATTAAGCACTGTATTCATTCGCGAGCAACCACACTCGGTCATGGAAGCTATAGAGCGTCAGATGTCTCATTACTCTTATCATGTCGGGCAGATCGTATATGTCGCAAAACTTCGGAAGTCGGATGACTGGAAGTCCTTGACCATACCTAGGAAGAAATAAACAAAGCGCCCATTCCTCATCTATCCGAGAATGGGCGCTTAAGTTTACGTTTACGAAAAGAATAGATTACCCGCTTCATCTAGCTATTGTCGCATGCAGCGGCAGCTTGACAATAAAGGTTGTCCCCCCCCCTTTTGTGCTGGTCACTTCAATCGTACCATTATGAAGCTGTACAATCTTTTGCACAATAGACAAACCTAAGCCATTGCCACCTTGCTCTCGATTACGGGAGGCATCTGCCTTAAAGAAACGTTCAAACACATGTGGAAGATGCGCTTCGCCAATGCCTATGCCGCTATCCTCCACTCGCACCTCAACATGATGTTCCGATACCTTCATATCTATCGAAATAGAGCCTTTATCCGGCGTGAACTTGATCGCATTATGAATCAGATTCACCCATACTTGGCTGAGCATATCTTCATCTGCAAAAATATTTGCTTTATCCAGGTTCAAATCCAACTCCAATTCCTTCGCATTCCATTGCGGTTCACTAACAAGAACGAGATTTCGAAGCTGACTGTCTAAGCGAAAGAATTGTGGTTCGATAGGGTGATGATCCGATTCCAACGAAGTCAATTTAAGCAGATTGTCGCTTAATTTGGACAACCGCATCGTTTCCAATTCAATAATTTGAAGATAATGCTGACGTTCGTGTTCACTTAATTCATCATTTTGCAGAGCTCGCGCAAACCCGCGTATCGAGGTTAAAGGAGATTGAATTTCGTGTGATACATTTGATATAAATTCTTGGCGCATCTTCTCCATCTGCCCCAGTTCACCAGCCATCTGGTTTATGCTCTCGACCAACGTTCCATATTCGTTTTCAAAATCTTCATGCTGCTTAATAGTAACGTCAAAATCACCTTTCGATATCCTTTTCACAGCATCAACTATAGACTGATAGAATGCAAGATGCTTGTTTCGCGCAAATGGTACAAATAGGCCACAAACAGCGCTAAATAGAAGCAAAGCAACAACATTTACCACGACAAATGCCCAATAATCTATCAAGTCCCAGCCTAACCATTTCATTAGCAATGGGGTGATATAGTATGATATGGACCAAGCTGCAAACATCATGAGCAGTATGGTAGCTATGCTAAAAATAAACTTAATCCTTCGCCATGCCTTCGTTTTCATGAACGCCCTTATTCTTTGTATCAGACTCATCCGAGTACCTCTAACCGATAACCAAGTCCTCTGATCGTCTTGATCCTAAAAGCATAGTTGTCTTCAGGGAACCTTTCGCGCAAACGGTTAATATGAACATCCAGTGTTCTCTCGTTTCCCTCAAAGTCATATCCCCATATATCTTCAATCAATTGTTCCCTCGAAAATGTCTTGTCGGGATAACCTCCAAGCTTAAACAGCAATTCGAATTCCTTCATCGGAAGTGAGAACTTCTGTTTGGATGAAGTCACTTCAAGGGTCTGTCTGTTCATACTCACTTGACCGAACTGAACGGTTTGCGATACAGCGATCTGATAACGTCTAAGCAGTGCCTTTACCCGAACGACCAATTCCATCGGATCAAATGGCTTTACCAAGTAATCATCCGTCCCAAGATTGAATCCTTTCACTTTTTGCGTGGTTTCTCCTTTAGCGGTCAGCATGAGCAGAGGAATATCGTACATAGATCTAAGTTCACGACATAGCTCCCAGCCATCCATATTAGGCATCATGATATCAAGTACGACCAGATCGGCTCTGTCTGCCTCCATTTTATCCAGCGCCTCTACCCCGTCGGAAGCTTCAATAGTCCTGAAGCCTTCCTTTTGCAGGAATACAGAAACTAATTCTCGAATGTGAGGGTCGTCATCTACAATTAAGATCGTTATCATGCTGTTCTATACCGCCTTTCCCTATTACCCGTTAAGAGCCGTATTGTTCTTGTATACGCAGCTGCTGCGTCGCGAATTCCCGATACATCGCATGGTTCTCCAACAATTTCTCGTGAGTGCCGTTGCCTGTTAATTTGCCTTTCTCGATAAACAAGATCTGGTCAGCATCAACTACCGTTGACAACCGGTGGGCAATAACCAAGGTAGTACGACCCTTCATCAGGTTGTTTAATGCTTTTTGCACAACGATCTCGGACTTGCTGTCCAAGCTGGAAGTGGCTTCATCCAGCATTAAGATATGCGGATTACGAAGCAATGCTCTCGCTATAGCAACTCGTTGGCGTTGTCCGCCTGACAACTTAACGCCGCGTTCACCGACTTCTGTCTCGTAACCTTCCGTTAACTCGCGGATGAAGCCGTCCGCGTATGCCATTTCAGCTGCTCGCTCCAACTCCTCCTGCGTAACTTCCCGATTCATCCCATAGCAAATATTTTCCCGAATCGTACCATCAATTAATGGACTCTCTTGCGATACATATCCGATCTGGGAGCGCCACGATTGCAGCGAAAATTCGTTAATCCCGTCCTGTCCTAACTTGATTATACCTGAAGTAGGCAAGTAGAAACGTTCGAAGAGCGAGAATAAAGTCGTCTTTCCGCCGCCACTCGGTCCAACGATAGCCGTTACTTTCCCAGGCTTGATCGTAAAGCTGATATCTTCAAGAATGGGCTCACCTTCAACGTAAGCAAAATGCACATGCTCGACTGCGATCGGTTGATTGGCCTTAGCGACCTCTTTGCCATTCACGTGGTCCTCTTCCTTAGTATCAAGAATAGAGATCATGTGCTCAGTTGCACCAATAGCTTTTTGAAGTTGTGTAAAGAACATGGACAATTGGCTCATTGGCATCACAATTTGAATCAGATACAGAATGAAGGCAACCAACTCGCCCGCAGATAACGCACCAGAAGAGACTCGCATCCCGCCATATCCAATAATGACAACCAGTAGGACCATAAGTACAAAGGACATGATCGGGGATATCAGCGCTTGTACTACACCTTCCTTAACCCCGAACCGAAATAAACTTTGGATGCCTTTGTTACCGTTCTCGTACTCCCGCGACTCCGCGTTGGATGCTTTCACAAGTCGGATCTCAGAGAGTACTTGGCTTAATACAGCCGTGAAGGATGCCGTTTCATCTTGGAGGCCTTTTGATATTTTAAACATTTGCTTTCCGAGGGGGAATAAAACGAGTGCCGAAAGCGGAATAACTACCAGCATAATGAGCGTCATCTGCCAGTCTAAATACAGCAGCACGATAAACGAACCAATAACAGACACGATACCTGTAAAGAAACTTGCAAGGTGTTCAGTAATAAATCCTTTAATAATGCCTGTATCATTCGTAATTCGGCTAACGGTCTCTCCGGTCTTATTCTGATCGTAGTAGGATACCGGAAGTACCAGCATCTTTTTCCATAGCCGATCCCTTAAGCTCGCAACCACCTTTTGCCCAATCAGATTCAACATATAAATAGACAAACCTGCGGCAATTGCCTGAATAATAAACGCAACCGCCAGCGCGACGATCTGCATCGTATCCAACTTAGCTATGGAGAAATTGTCCACCATGCCCTTCGTAAACATCGGGATAACCAACGCCACAGCAGTTGAGCCTATACTCATAAACAAAGCGACCATTAACATTAATTTCGATGGCTTTGTCTCGTTAATTACGTTCATAAATTGGCGCCAGTTGCTGATTGAACCTTTTGTTGATTCCATTTCTAATTCCATGACTTCCACTCCTTCTTTAGCACAGCATCAGCTATTGCATACATTATAATCCACGAATTTAAACGGAATTTAAACGGCCAAGTAGAAACGTCTTCGTCGTTTCTTTCAAAGGACGACGGCGTTTCGTTTACGCAAACTGATGATTTTAGTCGTGAGTGGATTAAAATAACCTGCGATATGTATTTTCGCACCGCGTGTAGCTCCCAGCGCGCGGTACGGTGTTGCATGCCAGCGATCGACTATATGCGGACGGACTCAGGTTCCGTTATTTCGAGGAATTTCGTCATTAAACATGAGGTTGCGGACTGACAGGCCGTTATTTGCGCCTAATCAAGCGGAACCGGGTGTATTTTGAGGAAATAGCGGACTCTCAGTCCGTAACGATTGCAAAACTCGTCGATTGCAGCAAATAACGGAATGTAAGTCCACCAGATTAATCCGGTTTATCGCAGTGGAAGCAATTGCTTTTGCAATAGAGGCCGGACTAATCGGACTTATCCGGAATGCGCTCCCGCTCCGGGTTCAGGGCGTTATCTCATACGAATCACTATCGATAAACGCCGATTAACTGGTCAAAAACTTATTTTAGATTGGAGCCTCTTATATTAAAAAAAACCTTCTCAAGCCTTGTTAAGGCTAAGAAGGTTTTCGCGGATATGTTACTTCCCCAGCACAATTCCGATTCTCCCATCCTGAATCTCTACATGATACTTCTTCACTCGAATTCTGTCGCTGAATAAAGACTTGCCCGTTTGTAAATCAAACTCCCAACCATGCCAAGGGCAGCGGATAATCTCGCCTGCTCTTCCATATTCGTAATCATATACATCCGATGGAAGTGTAGTTCCGGAGACGAGCCCCGCACAGATCGGTGCTCCTTGATGCGGGCAATAATTATTTATGGCATGATACTCTCCATTCACTCGATAGACGCCGATCTCACGTCCCTCAATATGCACGACTACGTGACCGCCCTCTGGAATTTCATCTGCATTCAACACATAATGCACCAACATAGTGACCCTCCCCAAGCCCCCACACAAGTTAATCAAGTCAACTGATATAGCTGCTTTGCATTCTCATAAAAAATCTTCCGCTTTGCCTCCGGTTTAAGTTTGCGTAAAATATGACCAGGCGAGTCGAAGTCCCAATGCGGATAATCGCTTGAGTAGAGCAGTATGTTTTCAGCATCGATCATATTAAAAAGATCGATGAGATGCTGCGGGTTGTCAGGCTCCTCAATCGGCTGCGTAGATAAGTAACAGTGCTCTCGGATGTACTGGCTTGGCATTTTCGTCAGCCATGGAACAGTCGAACGGAGCGCTTTATAATTTTTGTCCAACCGCCACATCAATCCCGGCAGCCAAGCGACCCCGCCTTCAACCAACACCACTTTCAGCCTCGGGTACTTCACAAAAACCCCTTCGCATACCATACTCACTAGATGTGCCATAAACATCTGAGACAAACAGGTATGCCACTCAATGTAACGGGTCGGGTAACCGGCAGCGGTAGGAGCCGTTGAGCTCCCCCCACCCTCCGCTCCCGGATGAATCGCGACAGGCAGACCGTTACGTTCCGCTGCTTCGTAAATCGGATGATAGTGGCGCTGTCCCAGCGGCGAGCGCGCCGCACTGGAGATCATAACCTCCACGATGTCCGGATGCCCACCAACTCTATCGATCTCCCGCGCTGCAAGAAGCGGGTCTTGGGTCGCTACAACCATCGCTCCCTTGAACGCCTTATGCTTACCAAGCCATTCAGCAATTAAGAAATCGTTATAGGCTGAACATATGGCTGCTGCGTAATCAGGGTCATGCGTTGATGAGATGTTGTAAACGACCCCAGTCAGTACGGCATAATCCAGATTATACCCTTCGATCAGCTGCTTGATCATGAAATCAGGATCAGAGCCCGCTCTCCCTCCACCTGGGGGGATCGAATCCTTCTTCATGACGCCGATCGGCGAATAGTAGCCGGAGCCGGCATAGCCGATGCCTGATGCAGCGACCCGCGAACGCCAGGGCTCCTTCAGATAAGGGAGCAGGGCGGTATCCTCTTGTTCATTATGAACATCGACATCGATAATTTTGTATCCGTCCATCACCTGTCCTCCGTCTCCATTACAAAATTACTTGCTGTACGTGCGTGTATATGCAGTGTTGTACATGTTAAGGAGTTCATCAGAACCGAACTTCTTTGCTTGGTCAATAAATTGCTGATAAGTTGTATCGTTAATCGGTGTTTTGCCTGTTACAAACTCTGTAATCTTCTGTTCAAGATATTTATTTAAATTGTTTAGCTTTGACTTTTCAAGTTCAAGCTCTTCTTCTGTTTTGACGATCTGTTTCGGAGCAGGAATTATATATTGCTCGTACCGAGCATTGATGTCCTTGCTCTTCTCACTTAAACCTCGCTCCCATACTTCACGGGATTTCGCATTGTTCAGTGTTATAAGGTCATACCAGACACCCCAATCCTTACGCAGCGTATTAAAAGGGGATGCTCCAAATTCCTTATTGTACACCGGTTTACCGTCCTCTATGGTATACGTCTTGCCTTCAATCCCTAAGGAAAGGTAATTACTTCCCTCTTCGCCAACTAAATAATCGAGAAATTGAACAGCCCGCTCCTTATTCTTCACTTTTGCTGAGATGGCTCTGCCAACCGTGCCAACTACCGGACGAGAAAACTGATAGTTTTTAATTCCCTCGGCTGCAAAAGAGGGGATCGCATCCAGTTCATAATCAGCTGTACCGGCACCTCTCGCCTTTGCCACCAATGATTCCAAATCTGCCTTCCAGAAATAGGTAACTAGTGATTTACCGGTTAAAATTCTCTCCTCCCACTGCGCTTGAGTCAGCAGCGAATATTCAGGATCCAGCAGTTTCTCCGAATAAAGCTTATTCAAGAATACAAGCATATCCTTATAATTCGAATGATATGGAGCGAATGCATATTGTTCCGTCGTCGGATCAATATTGTAGAAACCACTGATGCCCGTGAATACTCTTCCAAAAGTTGTATACAGCCCTGTGTCACCAACGATGGTGTTTGAAATAAGTGGGTAAGAATCCGGATAGTTTTGTTTAAGTGTTTTTAAATATTGATAAAATTCATCGACCGTTGTCGGAGACTTAATTCCATGTTTATCCATAATATCTTTGCGTGCATACCAGATAAAGTTAAAGCCTTTCCCCTCTGCATCACCTTCTAGTACAGGTACGGTATATAGTCCTCCATCCGTGCCAGTTGCCAGTGCCTTAGCTTCAGGATACTTATCGTAAAACGCTTTCAAATTTGGAGCCTTATCCAAATAATCCTTTATGTTTAAAAACACCTTCTCCGGTCCATGCTCCCTTCCGTCTTGAGTCGGTACTTGGATAAAATCGGTTGCTGTGTTCGTTGCGATCATAATTTGCCTTTTTTCCTCAAGTCCTTCTTGGCTTACGATTTGAAACTCAACCTTGACACCTGTCTTAGCCTCAATTTCTTTGAATATTTCCCAGTCATCACGAACCTTGCCTTCCACCCGATCGTAGACGAGCCATGAGAATTTAACTGGATTGTCTGGGCTTAAGGTGCCATTATCTTTATTCTTCCCGCTGGTGCAGCCAGTTACGAGGATGGCCCCGAGCAATAGAATCGTAAGCACCGTTCTGAATCTCGTTCGCTTCATTCAATAACCTCCTTTTTTTAGGTAAAGCAAGGCTTCCATATCTATCCCTTAATACCTCCAATCATCGTACCCTGCACAAAATACTTCTGGATGAATGGGTAGACGCACAGAATAGGCAGTGTCCCAATGATAATCATGGCATATTTCAATGTTTCCAAATGGGTCAGATCTCCCTCGCCCTGCACATTCGTGCCGGCGATCAGAATGTTACGCATCATAATTTGTAGCGGATACATATCCCGGTCATTCAAATAGATTAAAGCGTTAAAAAAAGCATTCCATTGATTCACAGCGGTAAAAAGGCCAATCGTGACCATAACCGGCAATGATAACGGCAGTACGATGCGCACCAGTATTTGCATAGATCCGCAGCCGTCGATGGCAGCTGCGTCCTCAAGTTCCTCAGGCAGCGCCTCGAAAAACGTCCGCATAATAAACAAATACCATGTACTAATAAGCGATGGGAGCACGATGGCCCATATCGAATTCAAGAGCCCAAGCTGCTGCACGATCAGGAAGGTTGGGATCATCCCCCCGCTGAAGAGAAGTGTGAAGGCGGCCATGAGCAGAATCACTCTTCGACCGGGCAACCATCGTTTCGCGAGCGGATACGCCATAGCAGACGTCACAATAAGCGTCAGCACTGTTTGAACAAAAGCATACCGAATCGTATTCCAATAGCTCACCCAAAGATCAGGGTTATAAATTAGCTGCTCGTAGGCGATAAACGTTATATCCTTCGGCCAGAACAGTACAGCGCCGCTCGCTACCAGCGCATTATTGCTGATCGATGCCGAGAATACATACACCATCGGGTATACCATAACGATAACAAGCAAGATCATAAACAATATATTTAGCACATCAAACAGCTTGGAGGCCAAGCTTTCCTGCTTCTTCATTGCACACCTCCCTTTACCAAAGGCTAGTCTCCGAATGTTTGCGAACTATTCGATTCGCCGCAACGACCAGAATGAAACCAATCGCTGATTGAAACAAGCCCACCGCTGTTGCAAAACTGAAATCGGCATCGAGGATACCTCGTCGGTAGACAAACGTGTTAATCACATCCGAGGTTTCATAATTCATCGTGTTGTAGATCAGCAATATTTTTTCAAAACTCGCTTCCATAAAGTTACCTAACGACAGTACGAACAAAATAATCATGACCGGTACCATGCCTATGAATGTGATGTGGCGCATCTGTTGCCACCTATTCGCTCCATCCATCTTGGCCGCTTCATAAAGCGTCGGATCAATCCCCGCGATAGCTGCCAAATAAAGAATGGTACCCCAGCCCACCTTCTGCCATATCTCAGAGCCAACGTAAACCGTTCGGAACCACTCCGGTATACCCAAAAACATAATGGGCTCGATGCCAAACACCTTTACGAGAAAATGATTTACAACCCCTGTTGTCGGAGAAAGGAAGGTAACGAGAATGCCCGCGATAACTACCGTAGATAGAAAGTGCGGCAAATAGCTTATATTTTGCACAAATCGTTTGAACCACTTGCCCTTCAGTTCATGGAACAGGATTGCCAAAATAATCGGCGCTGGAAAATGAAACAATAGATCGTACACATTCAGCATGATCGTATTGCGAATCAGCTTCCAGGCATCTGGTGTGACATAGAAAAATTCAATGAAATGCTTCAATCCAACAAACTTACTTCCGAAAATACCTCGGCCGATCGAATAGTCCTGGAAGGCGATGATAATGCCATACATCGGCGCGTACTTGAATATTAAGTAGTACAAAATGCCAGGCAGCATCAACAAGTACAACGCTTTATGCTTTTTCAGAACATACCCAATTCGTGATAGCTGCGCCAATCATCCCCACCTCCATTTGTAAGCGCTTTTATTTATTTGTTGTCCTTCACTATACGAGTAGCACTTCAGGGCGTAAAGCGCGCATCTTTTCCTCAAGTCACTTGTTTTACATGGCCTTATTACATCAGGTTTTTCACCTGTTATCGCAAAAAAAGAGACTTTAGAAAAAAAGAAGTCTCTTCTTCCCCTTATTGATTTATTGATGGATGCTCCGGTACTTTGCAGGTGTAATGCCTTCGTATCTGCGGAAAGCCCGAATTAACGAGTTCCTGCCCCAATACCCCACCTTCTCGGCGATCTCATCAATTTTCATATCGGTTTCGAGCAAAAAGTGCTTGGCCTTCGTCAACCGGCATTTTGCGATATACTCCACATATTTCTCACCAACCTCCTCCTTGAAGGTACGGCTGAAATGCCCAATGGACATATTCGTCATTCCCGCAAAATACTCGATAGACAGCTCTTGGTCATAATGTTCATGAATGTAATTTACGATTTCTAAAAATTGCTGCCTTCGACTGCTGGTCTCTGTCTTTCGGAATAGAAAACCATGAATGTCCTCGAAGCAGTGCTTCAACTCGTCCCAAGTCATACAACGATTCATCCTTTCAAAAAGACCGGAGTAATAAGGGACGTTCAACTCGTTATGTTCCGATTCCACAGCACGGATCCACGTGTTCAGCACATCAGCGAACAAATATTTCATTTGGGCAGCTGCCGCATCTCTGCGCTTTCCTTCCTCCAGCAGATCTAGCACAGATTGAAGCAGCTTGTTGTATTCTCTTGTTTTGTACTGATTGAGAATCCGGTTAACTTCCTGAACCGATAAGAAAGAGTCCCATTGCTGCAGTTCCCGGGAAGGCTGACTCCTGCAAATTTCAACGGTTGAATGTAGCCCACGATACTTAAGCACTGCAGCAGCATGCTCATAGGACAGATGCAGCTCTTCCATGGCGTGAACAGTTTTGCCGATTCCGATTGTTGCTTTGTAGTAAGTACTATACTCCAATAATACAAGTCTAATCATGTCAGCCATATGCTCTGGATTGTCCTCATTCTGATCATGCTGAACGACACAAGCCAGTAGATCCGGCTTTGTCTGACATAGCCAAATCAGACCAGGTGCCAGCTTATGTATCTTGTCCTTCAACTCAATTAGGAGAAACGTTTTCGTCGATTCCGATGCAGAATCGTAAACGTGAGGATCATAGTGAAAGGAGATGCACAGTACTGTTCTTGCAGCCTTATTGCTGTAGGCAAACTCAATCTCCCTGGCGTAATACTCGATGGACAAGGCGTCACGATATTGACCTAGAAGTATTTTTGAAAAGAATTGCTCCTGTACAATCGGCAGCATCCCGTTCACCATTTGGAACAGCTCTTTATTCTCCGTCATGATTAACTGCGAGTAGCGTTTAATGACATCAAACTCATCCCCTTCGTTCCGAAGCGCCTCAACCGAGAAATGATGAGACTTCAGTCCATCCTTTATTTCTCGAATTGGCCGATATAAGCGACGACTTAAATAATACGAAACAAGGCCGCCGACCAATAGGAAGAAGATGACGAACAGCCAACTGATAATGCGGGTAAGGTATACCGGCTTCATCAAAGTACCTAAATCAATCATGCTGATATAATGCCAGGAGTCGTCAAAGCCCGATTGCATAAAGGACAGCCCTGTCTTGTCTGATATCGTAAATTGTGAAGCTATTCCATCTGTACGTATACGCTGCTGCAGCGTTAGCTGATCCTGTTCAGTTAAACCGGTTTGTGATATCAATCTCCCCTTATCGTCAACTATAGCAGTGGCTGTGACCCAGTTTTCAGGCATATAAATTTGCTCTTTGAGCTTGTCAGGCTTCACATCAACCAAAAGATAAACGTCAGGGGTGGTGGTATTAAATGGGTAACTCATCAAAGCGGTTATTGTTGCTGGAGAATCAATAAAGTCCATCATTTTCTTACCAGTCAGTTCAGCTTCAAGCTTATTGCGCCAGCTAAGATCCATGGTATTACGGGAGGTAAAATAATACGATTTATTCGTATATGTTTCAGCATCAACGATAAGGTCCTCGTGTACAAAGTAATAATATGCTTTCTGGACCAAATCAACCGATTCCAGTTGCTGAAGTTGCTCCCGAAGCGAATGAAGCAACTCCGGAAGCCGTTCACTGTCCGCAGATGATGCCATAGGAGTAAGGAGAGCGCTACGCAATCTCGATGTACTAAGGTTATGAATCATATTATTCTTTAACGATTGAAGTTCTGTATCGGTCTGCTCGGAGAATCGGCTCATCATCACGTTGTTGAACCGCTCAGCATCCTCTTCAATGATACGAACGACGAGCACATGTGCGAGTACACTCGCGGCAATAACCGGAATGAGGATCAGAAGAAAATAGTTAGCGAACAGTCGCCAAAAGAGAGTATGCCTTCTGAGAGGTGGAGAATGAGTTGCTCCTAGCTCAGGCAGTCGAGATGGTGCGGTTCGCTTCAATAGAGATTCCCCTTTTCAGCCATATTTAAAATGGAACAATTAATGCGAGTACACTGGTGGCAATAACCGGTATGAGGATCAGAAGAAATTAGTGATCCCCCTTATATTTAAAATGACAAGTAAATAACGTATATGGACGTGTACCGGTGCACGTTATCCATTTTGACGAACAGTAAAACAGGTTTCATGCCTTCCGTCATTTTTACTATATTTTGATGTAAGTTATATTATTCTTAATAGAAACTATCTCCGGGCAGCACGATAATTTTAAAAAAAACGATGTACAACAGAGTTCATGATGCACCAAAAGACAACCTTTCTCAGACTGTCTTTTGACTTTATATTAGAATTCATTTTGCTTATCCATAATTTTATCGCATTCCTCTAAGAATTCCTGAGGCTGATCCAGTTCGCACATACGGCTTTGTCTTCCAAGAGAACAAAGCGTAATACAACACAGATAGTTCATGAGTAAGCACCGGAACTATTTTGGAATGATTGAAGGTGGTATCAAGGCTTACATATATTTCACAACATCAAGCGTTCCTTGTGCCGTGTTCGGCATCATGAATACCAATGCGATATAACCTAAGAGCGCGAACGGAAGAACGGACAAGATTTGGTTGTTTATTTTCCGGTAAACAAGGAAGTACAGTAGCAAAGGGATAACCACCACAAAATCTAAGGTAATTCCTATCGCAAGAACTTGATCGAACTCTTCATACAGAACAGAGTTAACTAGAATAAGATCAACCAAAATAATCAAGAAACTTGCAGCAAAGAAATAACTCAAGTTATTTCTTTGAAGTTTGACCATCGTTTCAACCACTCCCCCTTTAGTGCCTTCTCACTCTAATATAGAGCAAAATGATATATTTTCCAATTTATTGATATCAACCTCTAAACGACCGCTCCCCGATTGAATACCGGGAAACAGTCGCTTCATAGTAGCCTTTTTGAGGATTACGTTTGCATAAACGAAATCACTTTCCACCAAGCGTCGCGTTCGGCCTTGGCTATATCGCAAGCCTCTGCCTGCTTGCTTAGAACGATTGGGGGCAGACCCGGGATGAAGAAGCTGTGGTCGGCTTTCGGGTAGCGTAGGTGACTCGTTAAATAAGGGTAATTTTGCTGCTCCAAAATTTGCAGCGTTTCGACGGACATCTCTGAAGTCGGCCCGAGCGCATCAAGATCGCCAGTGACGAGCATTAGGCCACATTTCATTCGCTCGACGGGAATTCGCGCGTTTTGAACGGCTTCTTTGTCCCGGAGTGCGTGTATATACATATCTCGCAAAGTAGTTTTGTCGAAATCTTCCCGCGCTTCGTAGTCGGGCGGATAGGAAACGTACTCAAAAGGTTTACCGTCGTAAGACCACGAAGAAACGGCTTCCTTCACGCCGATTTGAATTCCTTGAAACACATATAGCGATGGAGCATAAGCGACAACGGTGCAGATGTCATCGGGAAAGACCGAGCCGAGCAGCAAGGCGAGCTCCGCCCCTTTTGAAATGCCCATTACGCGAATCGGACGACCATCCGTTTCTTTCCGTGCTTTCAGCCATTCCGCCGCTTGACGGAACTGCTCGATCCGTATTTCCGCCAAACCGGTTGGAAGGTCGTACTGTCCGCGGTAATCGAAATAAGCGACGGCCAAAGCCGCATATCCGCGCGACGCAAGCAGAGCCGCTACCTGCTCGGACCATTGGAATCCGCCTCCCGAACCGCCGACGACAAGAAGAGCCGGTAAATCCGAAGCCCGATCGGGTGCGAAATACTTTCCGACGAAACCGTCCGTCACAAAAGTCTCCTGAACATCGTCGGATCGGAACGTTAGATCGAATTGCCGTTCCGCAAGTCTGTCGCCATTTTTGTCTACAATAACCGTTACAGTCTGCGTCTCGGTATTGATTTTCATAAAATACGGCATTTTATCCGAAAGGTCATTTAAGCGCATCGACCAAAACAGCCCCATAGCGTCCTGACCTTCGTATGTCCCTCTTTCCGGGACGGCGGACTGCAAATCGATGCATCCGTCCCCGTCGGCGGTGAACTCCGCTAACGCTTCCCATACTCTGCCGAAATCGTCGCGCATCGCCGTTTTCAGCAAATACGTTTCTGCTGGCTCCAAGCCGAAGATACGCAGGTGCACTGGATCGTCGGCCAAGGAACTTTTTCTGTTTACTTCAATGGTTGGATTCACTGATATCACTCCTTTATTCAACGTTGTATATACAACGTTGGGTATTGTGAGCTGATTATAGAACGGAAAAATTTACCTGTCAATACTTCAGAATAACAAGTATTAAAAACCAAAAGCGGAGCGCCCGAGGCACCCCGCCAATAAACCGGAACTATGAATGGCTTCATACTCTTGACGTGTAAGTCATCGATCGTCACTCCTGTAATGAAGCGAATTTACGTACTATTAAACTATTGAAGTCCTTCATATAAAGGAAACTGAGACGTAATCTCACGTACACTTCCTAATATCTGTTCTTTAATAGTTGGGCTATTGGGATTTTTAAATGCAAGTACAATAAGATGAGCAATTTCTTTCATTTCTTTAGGCCCTAATCCTCTCGCCGTCATAGCGGGTGAACCGAAGCGAATGCCGCTCGTTACAAGCGGGCTTGCCGTATCATGAGGAATGGAGTTTTTATTAGCTGTAATCCCCACTTCGTCCAGTATCTTTTCAGCTTCTTTACCGGTAAGTCCAATATTTCGCAAATCAAGCAGTACAATATGGTTGTCTGTTCCTCCAGAAACAACGGTTAACCCTTCATTTATTAAGGTTTCCGCCAATACTTTGGCGTTCTCAAGAACTTTTTCAATATATGTTTTAAAATCTGGTTGCAACGCCTCACCTAGTGCAACTGCTTTTGCTGCAATGACATGCATAAGCGGGCCGCCTTGTGATCCGGGGAATATCGCTTTATCAATCGCTTGCGCCCATGATTTGCGGCACATGATGGCACCACCTCTTGGTCCTCGCAATGTTTTATGCGTTGTCGTAGTAACAAAGTGCGCGTGCGGTAACGGATTGGGATGCAATCCCGCTGCAACAATTCCCGCAATATGAGCCATATCCACAAAGAAAAGGGCTCCGACTTCAGCCGCAATTTGTGCAAACAACTCAAATTCAATCGTCCGTGGATAGGCACTGGCACCAGCAACAATCATGCGTGGACGATGCTTATGAGCAAGTTTGCGTACATTGTCGAAGTCAATGCGGCCCGTTTGTTCATCTATGCCATAAGGTACAAAGTTATAGAGTTTACCCGAAAAATTAACCGGACTGCCGTGCGTAAGGTGGCCTCCATGGGATAAATTCATGCCCAATATCGTATCACCGGTCTCGACTGAGGCAAAATAAACCGCCATATTAGCCTGCGCACCGGAGTGCGGCTGCACGTTTGCATGCTCGGCACCAAAAAGCTCCTTGATACGTTGTATGGCAATTTCCTCAACGAGATCTACATAGGCACAGCCCCCATAGTATCTTCTTCCTGGATATCCTTCAGCGTACTTGTTTGTCATTACAGTACCCGTTGCTTCCATTACGGCCTGACTGACAAAATTCTCCGATGCAATCAGTTCTATTTTATCCCGCTGCCGTCCAAGCTCTTGCCTAATAGCGTTGGCCACTACTTTGTCTTGCTGTTCTAAATTAATCATGAGAATCTTCCTTTCTGTCTCCTTATTAGTTGTCCAATACTCGCTATACGATGAAATGGATAATTTTCCCGTTAATCCTGTCATTCCCTGTTCAGGTACGTTAATTTCGCTTATGTATCATTGCTATCTTGTTGCTAAGGCTACTATCATCATGTTAGTATATCAATTATTGGAATGCCCTTAAATATCCATAAATCAGTGATTTAAACAATCCATATTTTAAAGTACCTTGGAGGTGAAACGAATGCTAAAGGTCAACCGTGACGACGAACGCCCAATATGGCAACAATTGCTGGACCAAGCTATTCATAATATCACAACCGGAAAATGGCCTCCGGGCGAATTGCTGCTGCCATCTCGCGAACTCGCTCTATTGGTTGGTGTCTCTCGCTCAACCATACAGATTGTTTATGAAGAATTATTCAGTCGCGGTTACACCGTTACATCTCGGCGCGGCGGAACAAGGGTAAGTGATTGGACCTACATGACTAGTTTTACGAAGGATGTTAAACCTCAAGGCCCTGTCACCCCCGAGTTACCTTTATTAGACGCTGCAGTCGGCCATTTGCATAGCTGGTTAAGAGGCAAAGATTACCGAAGTGTGGAAATCGATTTTAGCCCGCATGAACCTTATTTGGATGAACATTTTCAAAAAAATTGGAGACAATCGTTTCTACAAGCTTCCACAGAAACAGACCTGGCCAGTTGGGCTTACGGCAACGCCTACGGTTTCGTACCGCTGCGAGAACAGATTCAGCGTTATTTGTCACTTGAGCGAGGCGTTCACGTGGATATCGATCAAATTATATTAACTTCGGGCGCACAGCATAGCATAGATTTGATCGCCCAAGCACTTTTAAGTGAAGGAGAAACGGTTTCTGTTGAGGATCCCGGCTTCCCCGCTGCCTGGATGGCGATGAAGTATCGGCGGATGAATGTTGTTCCCGTCCCTGTCGACGAATACGGACTGCAAGTAGAGCATATTCATCCACAATCCAAACTAGCCTTTGTTACGCCTTCACACCAGTGCGCAGTTGGAGTGATCATGTCGGAACCCCGTAGGCAGCAATTACTGCACATGGCCGCTCAACATCAATTCTGGATTGTTGAGGACGACTATGATAGCGAGTTTCGATATCGCGGCGACCCGCTCCCAACTTTGTTCAGCCAGCAACCTCAGAATACGTTGTATATGATGAGTTTTTCCAAAATGATTGCTCCTGGTATTCGTATATCGGCGATCATTGGCCCAAAAGAGGCCATTCGCCAGATTGCTCAAGTCCACGAGTTAACTTATCGCCATCTTCCGATTATGGAGCAATTAACGCTTGCTCATTTTATCGAACACGGTCATTTCATGCGCCATATGAGAAGAGTCAGAAATGTATATCGGCGCAGGCACGAAGCCATGACGAAGGCCATCCTTGCGACCGGTCTAGGTGCACGCTTCAAACTGAGCGGCGTAGAAACGGGATTGCATATGCTTCTTGAAGCTGAAGACTACTTTGACGAAGAAGCCGTGACGAACCAAGCGCTCGAAAAAGGGATCCGTGTTTATCCACTCAGCACTTATTGTTTGGAAAGCAATCGAAAAGGATGGGTACTGGGTTTTGCTAAAGTAGATGAGGCAGCAATTAATGAAGGCATTTATCGTCTTGCGGAGATGCTTTTATAATACAAGCATCCCCGCCTATTTATCTTTATTGTCGGTCTCCCTTTTGAATTAATAAACTTGTGCTGCTTTCCATTTACTCAGCACATGACATAGAATTTCGATTGCTTTATCCATTTCATCATGGGTTACGTATAAGCTTGGCATGAACCGTATAACGTGGGTTCCACCCTGCAGGACAAGCAGCCCGCTCTGATGCAATTCCTGAATGAATGGCGCAACAGGCTCATCAAACTCAATGCCAATGAGTAGTCCTAACCCTCGAACAGCTCGAATGACAGGATAGTCTTGCAGATCATTTCTCAGCTTGTCTAAGGCATACGCCCCTGTTTTTTTAGCTCGTTCAAACAGCCCGTCCTCGATCAGTGTTTCAATTGTCGCCAGCCCAGCTGCCATGGGAAGAGGGGAGCCACCAAACGTAGATGCATGGCTCCCGGCTGAAAAAGCATCCCTGAGTTTTTCCATTCCCAGCATGGCCCCGATCGGCAAACCGCTAGCCAGTCCCTTTGCTAGTGTGATGATATCCGGTTCGATTCCATAATGCTCGTAAGCAAACATATTCCCCGTTCTTCCTATTCCGGTCTGTATTTCATCAACGATAAGAAGAATTCCTTTTTCTCTGCATAAATCAGATAGAGCACGGACGAATGCTGGCTCTGCAAGATGAACACCACTTTCTCCTTGCACCAGCTCCAGCATAATGGCAGCTGTTTTCTGTGTAATCCTATTTCTAACACTCTGAATATCATTAAATCGAGCATGAACAAAACCTTCCGGAAGTGGAAGATAACCATCCTTTACTTTCTCTTGCCCCGTTGCTGTCAAAGTTGCCAGTGTGCGGCCATGGAACGATTGTTCGAACGTAATGATCTCATATCTCCCATTCTCCAGCACGCGTTGGTGATACCTACGCGCGCATTTAATTGCCGCTTCATTTGCTTCTGCACCGCTATTACAGAAAAAGACGAGATCCGCACAGCTGATTTCCACAAGTTTTTCGGCGAAGTCTTCCTGCGCTTTGGTATGGAACAAATTGGACACATGCCATAATTGCTCTAGTTGCTCCTGAATTCGCATTTTTACCTTTTCAGGAACGTGGCCCAAATTACAAACAGCAAGGCCGCTCATAAAATCCAAATAGGTCTTTCCTTCATCGTCCCACAGTGTCGTTTTTTTCCCCTTAGCTATGGTGACTGGATATTTATTGTAGGTCGGAAATAAATAACTTTTTTTCAACGAAACCACCACCTTCCGCCATTGTTGCATACACACGTTACTCGGCTTTATTTCCCATTGCAATCGAAAGCCGATTCCTTCAGTCCTATTACTGACCGCGCTCCTGCATCCGTTCATGCTCCCGCAGGCTCGATATTTCAATACCTTTCATAGGTGTTCCTAAATTTTTAGATACTGCTGCAATTAATGCATAATCCTCATAGTGTGTTGTGGCTTCAACAATCGCATGCGCAAATTTTTCGAGACTATCTGATTTGAAAATGCCCGATCCTACAAAGACGCCATCAGCGCCGAGGTGCATCATTAAAGCTGCGTCAGATGGTGTAGCTACCCCGCCTGCAGCAAAGTTGACTACCGGCAGCTTACCGGATTCATGAACCTGCAGCAGCAGATCATATGGTACACCAAGCTGCTTGGCTTCGTTGTACAGCTCATCCTTCGACAGGCCTTGTACCTTGCGGATTTGACCGTTGATCAGTCGAAGGTGGCGTACTGCCTCAACAATGTTGCCTGTACCCGGTTCGCCCTTCGTACGCAACATCGCAGCTCCCTCTTGAATACGGCGAAGCGCCTCGCCAAGATCCTTTGCTCCGCAGACGAAAGGAATCGTGAATTCGTTTTTGCTGATATGGAAAACCTCATCTGCAGGCGTCAACACTTCACTTTCATCGATATAGTCTACGCCTAGCGATTCGAGTACTTTTGCTTCGACATAGTGGCCGATGCGGGCTTTCGCCATCACCGGAATCGATACAACCTTCATGACCTCCTCCACAATGGTTGGATCAGCCATACGGGCTACACCGCCAGTTGCCCGAATATCAGATGGCACACGCTCCAGTGCCATAACGGCCGTTGCTCCGGCTGCTTCCGCGACCTTGGCTTGCTCAGCGTTCATCACGTCCATGATGACGCCACCTTTTTGCATTTCCGCCATGCCTCTTTTGACCCGCTCTGTACCTGTATTCATTTTCATGCCTCCTTTTATTTCTCCACAGTTCGTTGAACGACACTTGCACTGTCTTGCTTTTTACCAAATTTACCATGCATCAATAGATGTGCCGCCAAGCCTGCGACAAGCCCCCAGAATGCGCCCCCGACTCCAAGTAAGGTTACATTTGCTGCCGTTGCCAAAAACGTAATCAGTGCTGTTTCGCGGCCCTTCGGATCTGTTAATGCATTGGCGAGGCTTCCGCCAATTGTGCCGAGTAACGCCAGTCCTGCTAACGTGGCTATGAAAGTAGCAGGGAGGATCAGGAAAAGTGCAGCCAATGTCACACCAAATATGCCAACAGTCATGTAAAAGATGCCACAGGCAATGCCTGCAATATAACGTTTTTTCGAATCCTCGTGTGCGTCTTTTCCTGTACAAATCGCCGCAGTAATGGCTGCTACATTAAAGGGAGATGAGCCGAAGGGTGCTGTAAGGAGCGAGCCTAAACCCGTTACGGTCAAAATCGGATTCGCGCTTGTCTTAAATCCGTCATTTCGCAACACAAGCATTCCAGGCATGTATTGTCCCGTCAATGTAATAATAAACAGCGGCAATGCAACGCCCAATAAAGCATGAAACGAAAACTCCGGATAGACAAATACCGGTGAAGCGAACGCCAATTTAATATTGCTGAAATCTGTTTTCCCCGTACTAATCAAATAAATAAGTCCGATTAACAAAATGCCGACGATCGCATACCGGGAGGTAAACCTTCTTAAAATGATATAGGCAGCAAACAGGACCACTACAAGCAATGGGTCAACTTTCGCGCCACCAAAGGCTGAGATACCAAACTGCAATAAAATACCTGCCAGAAGCCCAGAAGCAATGCCTGGAGGAATAAGCCGAACGAAACGTTCGAACATTCCTGATAACCCCAAAATAATAAATCCTAAAGCAGAGATGATATAGGCGCCAATCGCTTCCGGATAGGGGGTTACCGCTAGCGCGGAAACGAGAAACGCCACGCCTGGCGTCGACCAAGCGGTAATGATCGGTTCACGGTACCGGTAGCTTAGCCATACACCGGTTACGCCCACACCAATGGATATCGACCATATCCATGAAGCGGTCATTTCGGGACTCAAACCAGCTACTTTTGCTGCCTGAAACACGAGAATAAAGGTACCCCCATAGTTGACAATGACAGATATTAAAGCTGCGATGGTGGGCGATATCAAATCGCGGCCACGAAGTGATGATGACGTTGTGTTCATAAATACTTTCCTGCCTCTCCCCTAATCATCCTGGCGGGCGTGTTCGTTCCAGTAATACCCGTCCGGTAAATAACGTTGACCAAATACACTTGTCCCAACTCTTATGATGGTAGCTCCTTCCTCGATGGCCACCTTAAAATCCCCGGACATGCCCATCGAAAGAATATCCATTTCTACACGCGGAAATTTTTCCTCCATAATTTGTGATTGAATTTGTTTTAATAATCGGAAGCAATGCCGGGTCTCTTCGTTCGTGGCATTCAGTTTCCCAATCGTCATCAAGCCTTTAACGTTCAACGTTTCAAACTGAGACAATTGTTCTACCAACGCCAGTGCCGACTCTGGAGAAGCACCGAATTTGCTTTCTTCGTAGGACGTATTGATCTGTACCAAAATATCCATGGTCCTGTTCTCTTTGACGAGCTGATGATGCAACGCCTGCCCCAATTTCAATCGGTCTACCGAATGAATGAGCGTAACATATTTGACAACGTCCTTCACTTTATTCGTTTGCAGATGACCGATAAAATGCCATTCCACTTGGTTGTACTGCTGCATAAGTGGAAATTTGTCCCGAAGTTCTTGCGCTTTGTTTTCACCAAATAATACCTCGCCCGCTTGAATGGCAATTTGTAATTTCTCAAGCGGTACGGTTTTTGTCGCCAACAACAATTTCACATCTTCTATCTTGCGCCCTGAAGCTTGGCATGCTAATTTCATCTGCTGCTTTACGGTTTCGAGATTTTCTTCGATTAGATGGCCCATGTTCTCCCCTCTTTCTGCTCTTTATCCGCGTTTGTCAGCTGCTGTAATCCAAAGTCACTAATGGGATCTGACACCAAAATTTTAAACATCTTTCTCCCTCCTCTATGTCTAACTTGTACGATATTCAAGTTGTGATCTTGTACGGCAGTGGATACCAAGTTTTAACAACATTGCATGTATCGAGAACACTATGCTAGTATAACAACGGATGGATTGCTCATGAACATCCATAAACGCCATCTTTCAGCAATCCAAAATAGATGAACAATTTCATTCCAACATGTAAAGGGGGGAGTGGATCAATTGATGAAAGTAAACCGCACTGACAAAAGGCCAATGTGGCAACAATTGCTTGATCAAGCTATCGATCATATTACGAGAGGTATTTGGAAGCCCGGTGATTTCCTGACCCCTTCCCGGGAACTCGCTCAGCAGTTAGGAGTCTCCCGTTCAACCGTGCAAATTGTTTATGAGGAACTGCATAGTCGTGGCTATACAGTGACGTCACGCCGTGGGGGAACACGTATAAATGATTGGAATCAGTTCACGGGTCAACAAAAAGAAGGTGCTGTCCCCCCTGTTCAGCCACCGCTCCCTGTGCTGTCTCCATCAGTCGATCTATCGCAACATTGGTTCAGAAGCAAAGATAACCCTGAAACAGTCATTGATTTTAGCCCATACCAACCTTATTTGGACATGCAGTTTCAAAAAGCTTGGCGCAAATCGTATCTGAATGCCTCTGCGGAATTAGACTTATCCACTTGGTCATACAGCGATGCTTATGGATTCGAGCCTTTGCGCAAACAAATTCAGCGTCACTTGTCGCTTGAACGGGGAATTCACGTAGAAACGAATCAAATTTTGCTGACATCGGGGGCCCAACATAGCATTGATCTCATCGCGCAAGCGCTATTGACCAAAGGAGATACCGTTTCGGTCGAAGATCCTGGTTTTCCCATTGCTTGGATGACTATGAAATACCGACAAATGAAGATTGCCCCTATCCCTATTGATGAACATGGGCTTGTCGTGGAGAAAGTACCTTCTGAAGCTAAACTTATCTTTGTTACCCCCTCTCATCAATGCGCGGTTGGTGTGATCTTATCAGAACCACGGAGGCAGCAGCTTTTGCATAAAGCCGCGCAGCAACGAGCATGGATTGTCGAAGATGACTATGACAGCGAATTTCGATACCGAGGCGATCCCGTGCCTAGTTTATTTAGCCAAATCCCACAAAATTGTCTATATTTAATGAGCTTCTCTAAATTGACTGCGCCAGGCATCCGAATATCCGCTGTTATTGGACCTGAGGAAGCCATTGCTCAACTGGCGCGCGTTCAAGCGTTCACCTATCGTCATCTTCCCGTCATGGAACAAGTGACATTGGCGCATTTCATCGAGCACGGGTATTTTATGCGCCATATGAGACGAGCAAGAAATATCTACCGACGCAGGCACGAGATTATACAAAAGGCTATTGTGACAAGTGGCCTAGGGGACAAGTTTACATTGCGAGGCATTGAAACCGGTCTGCATGTGTTACTGGAGGCTGACGAATCTTTTGACGAGGATACAATGACCCTTCGAGCACTTCAAGATGGCGTTCGTGTCCATCAGCTCCATTCCTACTGTTTAGAGAGTAAACGAAAAGGGTGGGTATTAGGATTCGCAAAGGTGGATGAGGCACTCATTGGAGAAGGGATATATCGACTTGCTGAAACGGTTTTATAAATTCATCATGGCTTCGACGTGATGAATTCAGTCGTCTTTAAAGAGGTTAATATAAAAGGAACCATATGCTATCGCAATGTTTTTCCAGCGGTTATCGATATGATTGCCAGTGGCGCGCTGCAGTCCGAGAAGCTCATTACAAGCAAGATTAAAGTAGATGATATCACTGAAAAGGGCTTTGAAGCATTACTTAAAAATAAGAACGAAATTAAATATTGGTTAGCTCGAAAGCGTAAGCCAGTATATTTTAAGCCAAAGAGCGCCTGCCTGCACAAGGCGGAGCTCTTTGGCTTCTTTGTGTACCTTCCAATATGATAATAAGCCATTTCGTAAAATTGCATGGATATTGACCGCGACAATAAGCGCATCCGCCTGTATTAACGAAGCACCGTGCAGAGACTCACTTGGCCGTCGCCATAACATTCGTTCGCTCCAAAATATCAAATAATGCCTCGTTGAATTTCTCCTTACGGTCAAGCATAGCAATATGACCCGCATCCGGAATGGAGTAAAACAGCTTGAGCGGCGCTTTTATTGTTGAAAATAATTCCTGTGCCAACGGATAAGGTGTTTGCCAGTCCTGCTCGCCGTGTATATAAAAGACAGGTATTTCAAATGTAGCGCCCATAGACGACAGATCGAATGATTCCATTAAATATTTCCAAATATGACGCTGTCCATCGCCAAATGCTCCGGAGATGAAAAAATAGCTCATATCCTTGAGAGTATAAAATGGTGAACATAAAGCATTGATGATAAGCTTTGTTGTTGGACCAGCCGATAACTTATATTTTCTTTGAAATTTTCGAACCTTCGTAAGTTTCCTGATCATTTCGTCATCGAATGCGAGCGGAGGGTAAGGTTTCAAATGAAGAAGAGCCCGATAATCATTGTCGTTTCCCGCTTCTTTCGCCGATCCCAGTACTTTTTCATAGCCGACGCGCTCATTGTCAATCATATTGACAACCTGCCCAACACCGATATAAGCCTGCACAAGCTCCGGATATTTTTTACTGAACAAGCTACCTAGCACCGAGCCCCATGAATGCCCCAAAATGATAATCTTCTCTTTGTGATACTTTTTTTTCAAATATTCCACAATTTCATAAGTATCCTGAACGATACGGTCAACCGTGGTTGTTGGCGTAACTTGTTTCGGATCATTATTGAAATAGGTTTTGCCGCTGTTTCTTTGATCCCAATGTACGACCGTGACACGCTTCTCCCACGGGATCTGAAACTCTTGGGCAAACGGCAGTATAGGCTCTCCCGGGCCGCCATGCAAAAACAGCATCACAGGATTGTCAATGTCCTCTCCCCGATGATGCAAATATTGCGAGATGCCGCCGATGGTTACGAATTCTCTACAATCAATGCCATTACTCATGGGAGTAATCCGAATTTGATATGCCTTCTTCTTTTTCTTGTACTGGACAAACAGAACCAAGCAAATCATTAATATAAGTAATCCACCTAAAACTATCAATAAAACGATCATTTTTGGGCTCCTTCCGCCATGTAGTCGGCAATGGAATGGACAAGTATATCCAAGGCCTTCTCTCTTCCCCGCTCACCAAAAGGCATATCTGTCGAACCAATAAAATGGAGCGCATTCATTAAATAGGAAAGCACATCCATCTCGCATCCCGATTCGTCAATGCCGCAAAGCGACAGCGTCCTACTAAAATAGTCGTTTGATTTTATTGCTTCCCAGTCTGCCGCCTCATCTGGAAGCTTACGAAGCAGATACTCTATATCCGATGGAGAAACGTAAAGTACAATGCTGTCCGCTGCCAGATAGGTTTCCTTCAATGCCTTTACAAGCCTTTCTTTCAATTTTATTTTTTCGGACAAAATGGACTCGACTCTCTCAAACATTCTTTTCTCGCTCTTTTTGATAATCGTGTAGAGGAGTTCTTCTTTGGAATTGTAGTACGAGTAAAAGGAACCTTTACCGATATTTGTCGCAATGGTGATATCCTCCACAGTAACCCGCTTTATGCCTTTTTTGCGAATCAGTTCAACGCCTTTTGTATGCATCGCTTCTCTCACCATTTCTTTTTCATGTTCGGTGACAATCTTAGGCATAATCCCCCTCCTTTTATTGACTATAAATTCATTATTCAGTCATTAAAAATATATTAACCTCTTTTTCTGCTTCTTACAAGATGTTTTGTTCTTTTATTTATTTTCCGCATGGAGGTAATGAGGTACTCGTTTGCTCTATTAAGACAACCATAGTCCCAATATAAAGAACCCACGTCCAACGTGGGCTCTTTATATTGGATCTATAGTATTGTATCACCGTATAAGGTGGATCGATTCCGTTGAACGAACAAAGTCGCTGCTACTCCTGCCACTTCAAAGCAGGAAAATCACAACGAATCATCTGTATTTTGTTGCTTAAAAAGCAAAAAACATCAAGAACAGAGGTTCCTATTCGATTATAATGAAGCAGAAAGGATGCGAATAGATGTCAACATATGAAAGCGTGACTGGCGTGGTACAACGAGTGGTAGATGAGATCGAGGCAAGACTTTGCGAGGATCTAACCCTTTCTTATCTGGCTCAGATCGCCAATTTTTCAGACTTTCATTTTCATCGGGTCTTTCAATCCATTGTAGGTTTGCCGGTAATGGAATATGTCCGCAGACGCAGACTGTATCATGCAGCATGCCGAGTGGTCGATACAAGTGAAAAGCTGACTAATATCGCTCTGGATTGCGGTTTTGGCACACCAGAAACATTTATCCGCGCTTTTCGCAAATTGTATGGCATGACACCGGGAGAATTTCGAAAAAAGGGCTGTCGCCCCCATACCTCTGGGAAAGCAAATGTGCTTGAACGGAGATTCAATCCCTATTCAGGAGGAGTTCGAATGGAATTTCGTATTGTGACTAAACCGAGCTTTGATGTTATTGGCTACTCGATTCGCACCAGAAATGTGGATGGTCAGAACAATCGGGACATACCGGCGTTCTGGCAGCGCTACTTACATGAGAAGTTAGGCCAGCGCCTATATGAACAAGCTGCTTCGAATGTAGAGTATGGCATCTGTGATGACTTTGATATGGATTCGGGTGAATTCAGCTATATTATAGGCGTGGAAGCCAAGGAGGATGCTGAACTGCCCGAAGGGGCCACTCGCTGGTACTACCCGGAGCAGACCTATGCCGTATTTACAACCCCGAAGGCCAGTCATGGGCAATTTACCGAATCCATTCAGAACACCTGGGCCGCCATTTTTAACGAATGGTTGCCTCAAGCCGCTTATGAGCATGGAGGAACCCCTGAGTTTGAATATTATGACGAGCGCTGCTGGCAAGACCGCAACGAACTGTTGGAGATGGACATCTACATTCCTGTCAAACCTAAAAAAGAGTAAAATCTGCTATAACGTCGCCATTTCAGTAGCTTGGCAAATCAATGGGCATGTATTCAGTCCTTTCGTCTTTTTTGAAGTAACTCTGTAATTTCCGCTAGCAGAACGAGATTAATCGGCAGATCCGTTTATACCACAACATGTTGTAGTGTTCCTGAAAGTAATTACACCATAATGGAAAGCAGAGCGATTCGATTAGTTATTCGGACAATTCGGTGGCATTTTAGTTGCAATCTGGTTATCCTCGTAAGAAATCCAATCGCTCCAGCTTCTTATCCCCCCAGCTCGAAGGGTTCCAAAACGAAAAAATGGGGGTTCGGAGCAACGCGGCGGGAATGCCTCTGAAGATATGCTCATGTCGATGTTGAACTGCTCACCTTGGCTGCGCTTGGGAGGACTTAGGGAGCGAGGAGCCCGTAACCGACGGGGCTTGTGCAACAGTGGGGTCAGCGCCGAGGCAAGGCAACCCAAGGTAATCGAGTGAGGTGAGAGGAACGCCAAGAAAGGGCAAGTGAAGCAAGGTAGCACCCGGAAGGCGTGGGTGGGCAGCTACGCTGTTGTTTGCAGGTTATTGAATGTTGTTTGCGAGCGGAATCAAGTATTCAAAATTGTTTCTGCGAAAGCAACATTTTTTATAAGACTCGGATATTCCTCAGGGGTTGAGCCGTCTTCTACGCTCCAGCAAACTCCCATTGCAGTTTCCACATAAAGGCATTGCTTTAATATGTCGTTTGGAATATTAAGATTTTTTTCTAAGATGCATATGATATCATTTATTTTCTTATATAATTCCGTAGTTATTTCACCACTAAATTCATTTAATATAAAACGTGGAACATCAAATACAGGATCACCTATTACGCCCTTAGGGTCGATAATTATATACTTTCCATCATTACCAAGTAAAATATTATCATGATGAAAGTCGCCATGAAGCAGCATCTTTTGTGAATACAACGTAGAAACCGATAAGCAAATATCTTTTGCTTTTTTCATATACGAATACAATTCTTTACAATCTTGTCGCTTGCTCATGTATTCTGTTATCCTACCAACCCACTCTGTGTAAGTCGGATATATTTCTTCTCTAGCGGGCGTTATATGTAAACCTTTATATAGGGAACAAAATACAGATAGTCTTTTATCAAGAGAACTCTCATCCCTTAAAGGATTCCCTGGCTGCACACACTCTTCAAGTATGGCGCCGTTTTCAATATCAGCGTCGAAGACTCTGCAAAATCGTCTGCCGTTATATTGACACAAAGTATTAAATTCTGTAAATAGTTCTCCGAAAGAAGGATTACCTAATTTAAGCACTACACTTCCAAAGTTTGCAGAATCGCATATAAAAACTAAGTTTGCAGAATATGAAGGAATAAATTGAAAAAAGGTTAACGTCCACTTTTCAGCATATACTTCAATATCCCTCAAAACTTTTTCATAAAAATCTTTACCAAAACGGTTAATTATATTTTCGATTTCGTTTTGCTTGAAACTATAACGCTTGTTCATGTTTAGGATCAACCTCCACTCCTCGAACAGATCGAGGACTATTTTGTACAACTAATACCATTGCATGGCTCCTAATTATTATTCGTGACTATGTGCTGCTCGCCCTGCTTCCCCTGTGCGACGACCTCCCTTGGCTACGCTTGGGCGCAAGTTGGAAGCAAGAATTCCTGTTTGTCCCGACTGTATGACTGTGGATGGCTCTAGAATTCTTGCAACTGCTATCTCCGAATTCTTGTTTGCAGCCTGTTGAACGGAAAGCCCAAAAAGGCCACAACAGCCCGCCTCCCGGCAAACCTGTCACAGCCCCCAAACCCGCGTTCGGCGCAGCCTCTTGGCCCTTACTCTTCTCCCGTCGCAATCGGATTCTCCTCGTACGAAATCCAATCACTCCAGCTTCCAGCATATAATCTTACATTGCTATATCCCGCTTCCTGCAATGCCAAGACATTAGGGCAAGCAGACAGACCGGAACCACAGTACACGATGACTTCATGGTCTGGATCGACACCAGTAAACCGCTCATGCTGCGCTTCTGGCGATTTCAAGCGTCCATGCTCCTGAATACCATCCTTCCAAAAGGCATGAATGGCTCCTGGTATGTGACCGGCTACCGGATCCAATGGCGCGGATTCGCCTGTGTATTGCTTCCTATCCCTTGAATCAATAAGAGTAACCTCACCCCTACTGTCCAGAGCTGCTCTTACATCGTTTACATCTGCCAGCAGTTCGGTGCGCAGTTCCACTTCAAAGTTCCGGGGTGTCACTTCAGTCTCCTCCGCGGTTAGAGGAAGACCGGCAGCAGCCCATCCCTTGAATCCTCCATCCAAAATGTAAGTCTGCTCATGTCCAAGATACTTCAATATCCACCACAACCGGGCAGCCTCTGGCCTTAGGTCATCATCATATATGACTACGGGAGTGCTCCGGTCAATGCCGAGACTTCCGAATGTCGTTGCAAGCCGCTGCGGGTCAGGCAGCGGACTCCTTCCGCCATGCTGACCTGGATGGTCGGTCAGATCTTTTTTCAAATCAACAAACACTGCTCCCGGCAGATGCTGCAAAATAAATGAGCTTATACCGTACTCCGCATCTCCCGGTTGAAATCTGACGTCCGCTATAACAAACTGCCCATTTCCTGACTGAATCCGTTCAAGCACCCATTCCTGACTGACCAGATTAGACATCAGCTTCTCCTCCTGTCACCTTTTCGCTAAATGGTAAATTCCAAATGTTCCTCGGTTTTCACATCATAAATAGCAGAATATATGTCATTCTGAATCTTTAGGAGACCAGCATCATCAAGCTTACGCGGACGGGCAAGAGTAATATTGAAAATACGGTGAATACGTCCAGGTCGCGGTGACAGCAGCACAATCCGATCTGCAAGAAAAACCGCTTCCGAGACATCATGCGTAACAAACACCACCGTCTTCTGCTCCTCCTCCCAAATCCGCAATAGATCACTCTGAAGCTGCAGCCTCGTGAGATGATCTACGGCACCAAACGGTTCATCCATTAACAGCACTTCAGGGTTACCGACAAGGGCTCTGGCAATGCCTGCACGCTGTTTCATTCCACCGGACAGTTGGTGAGGATACTTGGCACCAAAGCCTAGCAAGCCAACCATCTCTAAATATTTATCAACGCGTGCCTTACGCTCAGCTTTACCAACACCCGCAAACTCAAGCCCAAGACCTACATTTTGATCAACTGTACGCCACGGGTAGAGAGAAGGGTCTTGAAAGACGACGCCTAATTTACGGTCAGGTCCCTTCAACCGCTCTTCGTCTAGCAATATACTTCCCTCATTTGGTCTTTGAAGTCCCGCAAGCAGCTCTAGTAGTGTACTTTTCCCGCAGCCGCTCGGACCCAGAATGCAGAGGAACTCACCATCTTCCACGGTCAGATTGATGTCCTTCAGCGTTACCGTTGGTACGGCTCCGTCATAGACTTTGGACACGTTATGCACGGTGAAACCAGCCATGTGGATCCCTCCCAAGCGGTATTATTTTTGTGGTATAAATCGCAAGTCCAAAATGCTCTCCACGTCATATATTTCATCCTGGAATCCTAATTCCTTCTGGATCTTTTGTGTATCTTTCAACGCATCAACATTTACATCGGGATTATTCTCCCACAGAACGTCTTCACGCTTTAAAGACTGATCAAGTACATCCGGATCAATATCTATATTCTTCAGATAATATTCCTTAAACTCCTCCGGGTGGCTCTTCGCATATTCCTGTGATTTGAAGTAAGCACGAATTAGTTTCTCCACCAGTTCCGGTTGGTCTTCTAAAATCCCTTGCCGGGCAGCAAGAACCCCTGTATGAAACGTCGGCAGGTAATCCCAACCGGTGGCAATAATTTTTCCTTTCCCTTCCTTCTCTACCGACGAAGCGAACGGTTCGTGGATAATGGTGGCATCTACCTGTCCTGTTTCCAAACTTGCATAAGCTGCTTGGTGTGTACTGTTAGCAACCAGCGTAACATCATCGGCATTTATTCCGTGCTTCTCCAGAATTACTCTTGTATACACTTCAAGACCGCTTCCAAAGACGGCAACCCCGACTTTCTTCCCTTTCAGGTCCTCAACCCGATCAATGCCAGGCGATGCAATTAGATAGAACGGGCCTTTTGTACGGAACATAGAAGACACAATCTTGATCGGCGCCCCCTTTCCTGCGGCTACGATTGCTGTGGTCGTGGCTACATCCACCACATCGATATCTTTACTCGTCAAGCCTGCAATCGGATCTTTGGTGCTAATGAATTCAACGTCCAGCCCTTCTTCTTTAAAAAATCCTTTTTCTGCGCCGAACGACACAGCCAGCCCACTTACACCGCTAAGCGGCGCATAACGGATCTTCTCTAGCTTCTGCTCCACTGACCCATTGGAAGACGGATTAGCCGTATTCGAATCGGCATTGCCTGCGCATCCTGCGAGCAGTGAGAGAAGCATGACTGATATAGCAATTGTAATGAAAAGACGATTTCTCTTTCTATTCATGCAACATTCCCCCTGCCAAATTTGATTCTCCGTTCTTCTATTTAAGAGGACTTCCATTTCATAAAAACTTTCCGTTCGAGCAGATCGATCAGTGCGATAAGCAGCACAGATACGAGTGTTACCAATACAACAATGGCGAAGGCCTGCGCCGTATTATATAGAGACGTAGCCTTGACCAAAATATTACCAAGACCGTCTTTTGATGCCAGCATTTCACCGAACAGCGCCCCGACAAGACCGGCTGCAGCCGAAATTCGCAGGCCGGCGAATATCGTCGGTGCGGCAGAAGGCAAAATCACCTTCATAATGGTCTGATAACGGCTGGCTTCAAACACCTGGGCAACTTTCATATGCTGATCCGCCGTTTGTTTAATCCCCGTGATCGTATTCATCGCAATCGTAAAGAAACAGAATAAAAAGACAATCGAAATTTTGTGAATCACTCCAATGCCGAGCCAGAGCGCCAGCAGAGGAACAATCGTTACTTTTGGAATCGCCATCAGCGCGGATAAATATGGACGGAAGAATTTTTCAGCCCAAGGCACAAGTACCAAAAACATGCCAACAGCTATTCCCGTAATAACGGAGACACTGTAACCGACCACAAATTCACCCAGTGTAACATAAATATGTTTATAAATTTCACGATCTTGAAACAGCTCTACCATTGCTTTACTTACCTGAGTTGGTGCCGGCAGATAGAGGCTGCTTACCACTTCCGTTCTAACCAGTAATTCACAGAGGGCAAGAAGGATTAATAAGAGTACAAGCTGACCAACAAGAATTCCCCGGTATTTCCCTGATGTCTGTGTACCCATATGTTCACCCCTTTAGTTGAAGCTCAAAGCGATTGCCCGGTCGCCCCAAACCAAGATGATCCCGGAATGTGCTCCCTTCATATTCTGTGCGGAATATATCTCTACGTTGAAGCTCTGGCACGACCAGTTCCAGGAACAGATCCAATCCGCCAGGCATGTACGGAGGGCATACATTGAAGCCATCTGCAGCCTCGTCAACGAACCATTCTTCGATCAGATCGGCTATACGCTCGGGACTTCCTACAACAAGTAAATGTCCTCTCACGGTCACCGTAAAGAAGTAGAATAAATCCCGTAACGTAATATCCTCGCGTCCATTTGCCTTTTTTGCCAGCTCAGCCCAATGGAGTGCAACTTCTGAAGAAGATAAATCCGGCAGGGGAGCATTCAGATCAATACCGGTCAGATCGATCCCCAATTTATCGGATAAAGGCTTAAGATCATAGTCCGTGACAACCAGACTGTTCAACTCATTGTATTTGGCCCTGGCTTCTTCATCTGTTCTGCCAACAATCGGTACGAGACCAGGCAGTACTTTCAGATCCGAGTCCGCTCTGCCAAACTCACGCAGCTTGCTCTTCACTTCCTTATAAAAAGCCTGTGCAACCTCCTTAACGTTCGTACCAGTGAACACCATATCAGAGTATTTGGCCGCCAATAATTGGCTGCGCGGTGATGTACCTGCTGTAATTAACGGGAGCTGTCCTTGAATCGGACGAGCTACATTGAGCGGACCTGCTACAGAGAAATGCTCGCCACTGTGATTCAACTCGTGCACCTTGCTGCCATCCGCAAAAACACCGGATTCTTTGTCTCGTGGTAAGGCATCATCCTCCCACGTATCCCACAACCCGCTTATCACATCAATGAACTCTTCGGCATAGTCATACCGTTTGGCATTGTCCCAGTGCTTCTCGCGGCTGAAGTTTTGGGCGGCTCTAGTATCCGATCCTGTTACTACGTTCCATGAAGCTCTTCCTCCACTCAAATGATCTAAAGAAGCCGTCATGCGAGCGATATTATAGGGCTCGGCATAAGTCGTGTTCACCGTGCCGATCAAACCGATTTTCTCCGTTACAGCCGCCAAATAGGACAGCATCGTAAACGGCTCCAGACGGTTCATTTGGGACGGGAATAAAAACTGCATGTCTGCACTCGTTGCCAGACGATCTCCAAGGAAGAAGAAGTCAAATTTGGCCTGCTCCAGTTTTTGCGCAATTTCCTTCAAAAAATGTGGATCGTATGCACCGTCTGTGCGCCCTTCTGGAAGTCTCCACCCGGCGGGATGATAGCCCGTTCCAAACAAAAATAATCCCAGATGCAATTGACGTTGTTGCTGTTGTGAACTCATTCTAGTCACCTTCCTGTATGTAATAGTTGTATGAAAAAATATTGGGATGAACAGAAGTTACTCTGACGTGCTATTCAAGCGTCTCAATGGAAAGGCGATCAATCTCGGCTAATTCTTCCGAGTCTAGCCGCTCATCTGAGTAACGAAGCGTCTCCTGTAGTTGCTCAGGTTTCGAAGCACCCACGATAGCAGATGTAATGCCAGGACGACTCAACACCCAATTCACAGCATACTGAGGAAGGCTCCAACCACGCTTCTCCGCTAAGGGACGGATGATATCAACCATCTTTAACGCATGTTTTTGATTTAGCAGTGCTTGTAATCGCTGCTCTCCTGCCGCCAAACGCGATTCCGAAGGCGGGGCTTCACCGAATCGATATTTTCCTGACAAAATTCCTCTTCCAAGCGGACTGTACACAATAACCCCCACCTGCTCAGATTGTGCAAAAGGGATCAGTTCCTGTTCTATTCCTCTGGTAATCAGACTGTACTCTGGCTGCACACTCTCAAAGCGGCGCAAATGAAAGAGTGCGCTTATTCCATGCGCCTTGGCAAGCTGCCACGCGGCATAGTTAGAACAACCGATATAACGGATCTTCCCCTCTTTGACGAGATCATCCAGCGCCTGAAGCGTTTCTTCTAGTGGCGTCTGGGGGTCGAAACGGTGTACCTGGTACAGATCGATATAATCCGTCCGAAGACGCTTAAGACTGCTTTCCAGCGCACGGTAAATATGATACCGGCTCTGTCCCTGATCGTTCACTCCCGGCCCCATCACATTATGCAGCTTGGTTGCCAGCAAAATATCATGACGTCTGTTTTTTAATACGTTGCCTAGTATCTTCTCCGACTCCCCGAGCTGAGATAGGCTGCCATTATCCATGCCCCTACCATATACATCAGCTGTATCCACCAGATTGATACCCATGCCCAGCGCCTGATCCAGCACCCTGGCCGAAGCCTGTTCGTTAATCCAACGGCCAAATGCCATCGTTCCAAGACTTACTTCGGAGACTTTCAGTCCTGTTCTTCCAAGTGTTCTGTATTGCATCTTGTTGACGCCTCCTAAAAAAAGACAGCCGGAAATACATCTCAATCGAGAAGATGCATCTCCGGCTGTCCGGTAGAATGGGTTTATTTGTCTTTAACTTATAATTCCGATAAGTTAAGTGGAGTATAGCATTGACACTTTTTGTCGTCAACCATTTTTTAAAAGAAAGGAGGCAGAGGCTTGCCCCCACCTGATATAAAATTTGAGAGTTTAAGGTTTCAATTAACCTCCACAATACCCTCAGCTTCATATGGATAATCAATCTGCTTCTTCACCTGTACTACTCCATCTTCCCCTCCAAATAACTTGATCAGGTATAACCCCAAGTCGATGGACGTTGCTACTCCGCCGGCTGTAATGATATTGCCATCTCTGACAATTCTGGATTGAATAACTTCCTTGCAATATGGTTCAAGCAGATCATAGGCACCTGGATGTGTTGTTGCAGCTTTGTCTTTCAAAAATCCGGCGGCACCCCATAACAGCGAACCTGTACATACGGACACCTTATATTTGCACGGCTCGGCTGATCGCAACCATTCGATAAACTCCTGATCATACCGTAACTTTCTCGTCCCTATTCCCCCAGGAATGAACACCATATCATACTCAGACAAATCCGGCTTAATTTTATTCACTTTTATGGTCAACCCTAACTCATCCGTAACTTCTTCCGTTAGTCCACAAATATCCCACGTCGTTCCCTTGGTTTGTTCAAAAAGATTTAACCGATAAATGACATCATAAAAACCAATAAAGTCTAAAAACGTAATATCGTTAAAAAGAATAAACCCAATTTTCATCGTATTTCCTCCTTTAGAATGCTGTTTTCTATTTGTTTGGCAAGTGAAACCTTTGAACTTCTAATGGCCCTGGTTTAAAGCCTAAATTATAATACACAGACTCGGCAGAGTTCCCTTGCATCACATATAATCTCAGTATTGGAAAATGAGGTTTTAACATGGTTAGCGCTTTTTTCAACATATTCGTAGCTAATCCCCTACCTCGATATTCTTGAAGAACACCTATATTATATATAGCTGGAAAATAACCTTCCCACGAAACTAAGCAGGCTCCTATAAGACGATTACTTTGCCGATCATATACTAACGTAGAAGCTGCTAAAGTTAATTCATTGGTTTGATAAGCGTAGGAGCCAATCATGTCCTTATAACAATCCGCTGATTCCTGCTTTCGTCTAATGGCATCAATGCTGCCCATATTACATTCGTAGAAAAAACGCTCTATATCAGGACTGTTTATTAGCTTTCTTGTATCATCATTCTCAGCTGCAAGCTGCGGTTCGATAGCTATCATATCTTCATCCCAATTCAATGCATACAATTCTGTTGGGCGCTGCATCCACTTACATCTAAATTCATCAGGCCAAAACCCTGCCCGCGAAAAGAAATCCACGTGATCCTGCAAAATTTCATAAACAATAATAGGTTTCGAAGGATCTGACCATCTAAGCAATGCTTTTTTCAGTAAAGTAACAACTTGAAACTCTTCATGAAACGGAGGAATAAAAAACAATAAATATAAGACATTTGGCGCAATAACGACTCCACCTATCCTCTGTTCACCTTTATAAATCCAGAACGGGTCTCTTTGGAGATGAAAATCATACACGTTTTCCTTAAAAAAACCGTTATATTCAGAGTTGTAATAAACCGAGCTATAAATGCCCCATTCATCCTTATCTGCTTTGATCAAGGAAAATTCTTCGGATAACTGATATACCTGCTGGTCGCTGGACCATTGAATGATTTGATACATAATGTTCTCCTTTGTTTCACCTTTTCTAGCCAAGCTCTATTAATTCATCTATTGAATGCGGGTACAGTGGTTTGATTAGCTCTAATATAGCTTTCGCATAATCCTGTATTTCTTTCTGCGCATCATGTTCAAGCCTTTGATTCAGAAAATGGCATACGGACTGAAGTGAGGCGGTCCAATACCACCTAACATACATTCCATAGGCAGGCAGAAACAACCGGGCTTGTTCTGCACATACCCCGTTGTTTAATGCAGCTTCATACTTTTGAATTCCTGAATCTATGTATTCTATCAATTCGGATGTAAGTTTCATTCCAACCGTTTCATCTAGAATTTCTCCACTGCCTTGTTTAGAATTTTCCGGTTTGCTTCTCCATTCTCCTGATGCTGGAATATAAAATGTAGGTTCCTCCGTAATATATCTCCGACTTGATTCATTCCAAGCCTCAAAACTATCACCGGTACCTTCAAAATGAGCCGAGCCAATCACATATTTCCACCACTGTCTCGCTACCATTAATGGAGCATATATTTCAAATTGTACAAGCACATGCCTGAATGGCGACGTATGGCCTTCTCTAGCCAGAAACTTTATGAGTTTAATGTCTTTGTCGCTAAGTTCAGATGATTCCTTCGCATAAGAAACTCGTGCAGCGTTTACAACAGTCAAATCCGATCCCATATGATTCACAAGCCGTACATATCCCTTATCCAATACATTTAGAAATGACAATAGTATCTACCCCTTATGTTGTAATTGAATTTTCTTGAAGCACAGTATCTGCATACTCCTTTATTGCTCGGGCCACTTCTTCAGGTTATTTTCTACATCATCAATAGTACTAAAAAAACTCAGTATAATCTCTTCTCGTAAGATTCCTTTAACGACTTCCGGACATCCTCTTCTCTTGCTCCAGTATGGGCTGCCAAGATTTCTGAAGGCTTAGGTAATGTACTTCGATCTGGCCAGCTTTCGTGATCCCATAGCTTTGATCTTTTAAAAGACTTAGCACAGTGTATGTAGCATTCCTCGACCGTTACACCGATTCCGACCGAGGGTATTTTTCCGTTTGCCATCATGGATTCCAAAATACTTATATCTTTAGTAACACATGCCTTCCCATTGACCCTTAATGTTTCTTCAATCTGTGGAATCACAAATACAATTCCGATGTGAGGATTACTTAGAATGTTTAATATAGAATCCATGCGGCGGTTTCCGGGACGTTCAGGAATAACCAGATGCTTACTGTCAATCATATGAACAAATCCGGCGGCGTCACCACGCGGAGAAACGTCGCAAGCCCCTGAAACATCTGAGGTGGATATAAAAATGATTGGCGATTGCCGAATAAAGTTCATCGCATGACTGTCAATGTGATCGATCGATTTTTTCACGACCAGTGGACTTGGGTAACCTAACATTTCCCGAAGTTCTTCCTCACTCGTTATTCGCTCACTCTCATGAAAGAGTTGATGCATATTCGTTATCCTCCTCTATAATTTTTTATCCCGTTTATACATTTAAATCATAATGGAAAAATCCCTCGTCCTTCACATATCCATTTCTCTCATATAGCTTCTGTGCTATAACGTTATCTGCTGCTGTAGAAAGAGATAGACCCTTCGATTTCGTTTCTTGGGCATAGCTTTTGGCTGCATCTAACAATAATTGCGCTACTCCTTGCTTGCGGTAATCCTCATGTACATACAGATCATTCAGAATCCAAGATCTCTGCATGGATATGGACGAGAATGAAGGATACAGCTGCGTAAATGCGGCATACTGATCTGATGATCTCTCGATGATCGTAAATATGACGGACTCCCGCTGTTCAAATCGTTCACTCAGATATGCCTTGGCACCCTCCAGATCAGAATCCTGCTTGTAAAATGTTCGATAATGATTAAATAAGACAGCTATCCCGTCTAAATCTTCAATCGTAGCTTCTCTGACAATGAACAACTCACTCATCTTTCTCGCCCCTTTTTATAGGTATAATATAACATTTCCCCATGATGCATTCTCTGGGATATTATTATCATTTATGTGTAGTTGCCCTCTATTCGTGCCTTGTAAGCCTGTGATCCTGTCATATTGATTTCCTACAAAATCCTTTAATGACCTGTCTCGATCAAGCAAGGTACCGTCCAGATCAAAGATAATTCCTTTAATCATATGCTAACCTCCTTTTCCGCTTCACCGACCGGCTTACCTAGTTCCGTTTATTTCTGTAAAGTATAGTAGTAGAGGCCGTCTCTTAGTTCATCTTCTCTTGTAAAATTCATTTTAGTCAATAGTTTCTGTGATCGGATATTGTCTTGTTCAACAGTGGCTTCGATGATATCAAGCTGCATGTCATCAAATCCAAGTTTCAGAATTTCAACAAGGGCTTCCTGCATGAAACCCTGCCCCCAATATGAACTAGACAGATCAAATCCGATTTCAGCTCTCGAAGGAACTTCTTTCACCCAACAATGATATCCGCAAGTTCCTGCTAACTCACCACTCGACTTGATAAACAATCCATATCTACAACCCGAATCATCCATGTGAAATTGGATAATCTCCTCGGCTTCTTCAAGCTTTTCACAAGGGTCTATATCCATAAATCGAGTGACCTCTGGATCGGAAAAATGTCTAAAGACCGAATCTGCGTCCCTCAAACTTAGCTCTCTTAGTAAAAGTCTACTTGTTGTAATCTCTTTAAAATGATTCATATTCTGAACTCTATCCTCCCAACTGTATACAACAAGACCCGACCAGCATAGATACTACTTGAGGTCGGATCTTGTTCGCTCCTGTAACCCTTTATTACATGTCACGGAGCATCGCCCTGATCCGGAAAAAATCATTCTATCGTCTACTGCCCGACCCTATCGCGGTAGATCCTTGGAGAGACACCGGTAATTCGTTTGAACACTCGAGAGAAATAAAATGTGTCTTTATACCCGAGAGCTTCGCCAATCTCTTTGACCGTCAGTTCTGTGTTGAGCAAAATATTTTTCGCTTCCGCTGCTTTAAGCCGGTGCAGAAATTCATTGAGCGGATAACCGGTATACTCATGAACAATTCTGCGGAGTGTGGAAACGGAAATATGATGTCTCGAAGCCATATCTGCGGGTTCCTGCTTCATATATAATGACTGCGAAATATCGTCGATCACTTTTACCACGAAGCTTTCCCGGTTGTTCAACTCGCTGCGGTCCGATTGGGATACAAGATCATAGAGGAAGGCCTCCAAAATTAATGCAGCGCGGTCCATATTGCTTGGAACTCCACTATCAATCAGCATAAACATCATTTCCATCCGATGGATGAGTGAATCGTCAAATGTAGCCTTTTTGATCATTTCCGGATTAGGAAGCCAGTGCTCCAGCCACTCGATAACTCTGTAACCGTCCACGGTAAAATAATATTCATCCCAGTGCCCATCGGTATATGGTCCATAATCAAACGATGCGCCGGGGAACAGACAAAACCAGCTTCCTGCCTCTACCTTCTGTATTTCTCCACCATTCACCTGGTAATAACCACTCCCGCCTGTGATCATAACAAACGCCCAGTTGTGGAATTTGGCATCCTTTCTCTGTAAGGTTCTGCCTGGCAAATGACCCGCATTTATAACCGTCAGCGACTTGATCTTCTGCTTACTGGGATCGATCATTGGATTAAAGACTCGAATGGGATGAGAACTGATCATATAATCCATGTATTTTGTCATCCTGCACATTCTCCCTTTAAAACAACTATGTTAAATTGTACTTACTTGAATAAATATAACATATCTGCGTTGTAAATATCGCATTATATAGCAGTTCTACGGCGTAGATAACGAGAGGATGTAAGCGTAAACATGAGTAAAGTGAAAATTGGTGTAATTGGCTGCGGCTCGATCTCTGAATGTCATTTCCAAGCTTATCAAAATAATCCTAATGTGCAGGTGGTTGCTGTCTGTGATTTAAAAGAGGACAGAGCCCGCGAAAAGGCTGAAAAATATAACGCTTCCCACGTATATACCGATTATCATGAGCTGCTGGCGAACACCGAAATCGATGCGGTCAGTGTTTGTACTTGGAACAATACTCACGCCGAGATCAGTATTGCTGCACTTCGTGCAGGCAAGAACGTTCTGTGTGAGAAGCCGCTGTGCAAAACAGTAGATGAAGCTCTTCAAGTTGAGCAAGCTGTACGTGAAACAGGCAAATTCCTTCAGGTTGGTTATGTGCGCCGTCATGCGTCCAACATTTCTGTACTGAAGAAGTTCATTGATGCAGGCGATCTCGGGGAGATTTATTTTGCCAAAGCCAGCTTGATCCGTCGTCTCGGCAATCCGGGTGGATGGTTCGCAGATAAAGAACGTTCCGGTGGAGGACCGCTGATTGATATCGGCGTGCACGTCATTGACCTTTGCTGGTATCTGATGGGCAGACCTAAAGTGAAATCCGTAAGCGGGAATACATACAACAAGCTTGGAAACCGCTCTAATATTGAACATTTTGACTTCTATCAAGCTGCAGATTATGATGCATCTTTCAATACGGTTGAAGATATGGCGAATGCACTCATTCGTTTTGAGAATGGAGCATCCATTATGGTTGACGTCAGCTTCTCTCTTCATGCCAAAAAAGAATCAAGTCAAATTAACATTTATGGTGACAAAGGTGGCGCTGAAATTGAGCCAGCGTTGTCTATCGTTACAGAACGTCATAACACGATCATTAATATTGATCCTCAGATCACTACACCAGGCTTTGACTTCCAAGGAGCCTTCGACAACGAAATCAATCACTTTATCGACAGCTGTCTTGGAATTATCGAAACCAACAGCCCTGCAGAAGACGGTGTGGAAATGATAAAAATCCTGAACGCGGTTTATAAGTCCGCCGCAGAAGGTATCGAGATCCACTTCTAGTCGACTTTTGATCACGAAGTAACTCGAGGAGCTCATCGACATCGAATTTTGCGTTCACCCTCGAAGTCCGGTGCTCATGTAGGTTCATCCTACACTCCGCTCCTCCTTCTTCGGGTTCTCATAAACTTCTCGGTGCTGAAAAGCCGACCACTTTTGATCACGAAGTAATTCACACTATCTTTTATACTTAGGAGGCTAAAGCCGCTATGAATTTGAATAACAAAATTGGTGTTATTGTAGATAGCTTCGGAGTAGGCGTTATGGAAGGCCTAAAAAAAGCAAAAGAAGTTGGAGCCGATGGCGTTCAAATCTACGCCGTATCCGGCGAGATGGATCCTGCAACCCTTTCGCCAACCAAACGCAAAGAACTTCGCAGCTACATTGACGGACTAGGACTAGAGATTTCTGCTCTTTGCGGTGACTTGGCCGGACATGGCTTCCAGGATGCTGAAGCTAACCCTGAGAAAGTGGAAAAATCCAAGCGCATCCTTGATCTGGCTGTAGAACTTGGCAGTTCCGTCGTGACCACTCATATCGGTATCGTTCCTGACGATAGAAACGGCCGTATTTATGACGCCATGCAGCGGGCTTGTGACGAACTTGGCATATATGCAAAGAGCATGAATGCCTACTTCGCCATTGAGACTGGACCAGAACCGGCTGCGCATTTGAAGAGCTTCCTGGATACGCTGAGCACGAACGGCGTCTCAGTCAACTTTGACCCCGCCAACATGGTTATGGTTACAGGCGACGACCCTGTAGAAGGCGTTAAGCTGTTGAAAGATTATCTGGTTCACACCCATGTCAAGGACGGAAATCGTATTCGCCCGGTTGATCCTAGAGACGTATACGGTTTTCTCGGATACGGAGCGATGGATCACGAGAAGATTGCCGAGATGGCAGCCTCCGGTGCCGCATTTGAAGAAGTACCGCTGGGTGAGGGAAAAGTGGATTTTCCAGCCTATTTTGCAGCACTTCAAGAAATCGGGTATGGCGGCTACTTAACCATCGAAAGAGAAGTCGGCAGCAATCCGGAGCATGATATCCGTAAAGCCGTTGAGTTCATCAAATCTTATCGAGGCTAAATGAAGTTAACATCTGAAGGGAGCAAACAGCATGAAGTTAGGGATTAGTTCTTATAGTTTATTTCAAGCGATGCATGCGGAAAAAATGAGCATCGCGGAAGTGATTGAGTGGACAGCCGAGATTGGTGCCCAGCATATTGAAATCGTGCCAAAACTCGGTTTCGACTTTGATGTGAATCCCGAACTCGAAGAACAAATCGTAGAGAAGGCCAAATCTGTAGGCATTGATATTTCCAATTACGCGATTGGGGCGAACTTCATTACAGAAACGGAAGAGCAGTATGAAGCGGAAATTGCCCGTGTTATAAGCGAAGTAGATCGTGTTAACCGCCTTGGCGCTAAGCTGATGCGTCATGATGTAGCTTCCCGCCCGGATACATCCATTGCTAACTTTAACAAGGATTTGGAAAAGATCGCACTCGCTTGCCGCCGAATTGCCGATCATGCGAAGCAGTATGACATTACAACCAGCGTAGAAAATCATGGCTACTATGTTCAAGCCAGCGACCGTGTACAATCTCTGATTCACGCGGTAGATCGGCCTAACTTCAAGACGACACTGGATGTCGGCAACTTCGTATGTGTAGACGAAAATCCAGTAGCCGCCGTGAAAAACAACTTGAAATACGCTTCGATGGTTCACATTAAGGATTTCTATATCCGTCCATCGTACCGTAACCCAGGTGAAGGCTGGTTCACCAGCGCAAGCGGTGACTACCTTCGTGGGGCTATTGCAGGACAGGGTGACCTCGATATGTATGAAATATTGCGCATCGTGAAGCAGTCTGGATACGACGGCTACATGTCGATTGAATATGAAGGTATGGAAGAGTGCACCCGAGGTACCAAGATTGCTTTCGACAATGTAAACCGCATTTGGAACGAAGTGTAATACACTCAATCATCCATAAATGATACTAACAATCCCCTCGAGGCTGACAACTTCAAGGTCACATCTGCTCAGATGTCCTTGTAGTTGTTAACCGAAAAGGGGATTTTTATTTCATCGAGATTCTTCCATGGCACTTGCAAGCGTGATGAGCTTGTTAATTGTTTTCCAGTTGCGAACCGTCGCCGGGACATTTAACTTATGAAGATTGTTTGCAAGTTTGGAATTGCGTACGCTATGGCCGAATAACAGAAATACCTCTCGCCCATTTATCCGGAACTGTTCGTTATCGCTTTGATAAACCCTCAGCCTTTCTATCCCTTCCGATGATGGTTCTTCCTGCAGCAATGAGACGTATAAGCACTCTCCCACAGACGAAGCTTCCGCTGCAGTAACTTCTTCTTCGGAAAATGGGTTATTCGCGGCAATCTTTTTCAATTCCTCAGAAGTTCTTATAATAACGTTTACTGAAAATCCAAACACGGCTTCAATCTCATTCTCCATGATCTTTCGTAATGTGCTCTCCTCTTCTTTTGATTCGAAAAGAACATTTCCGCTTTGAATATACGTCTGAACTCGATTCAGACCCAAAGCTTCACACATTTTTTTCAATTCAGCCATCTTGATCATATTCTTACCGCCTACGTTAATCCCTCGTAATAACGCGATATAGATCGCCACACCTCTCACTCCCTTAAACCGCATTCATTCTTCTATGATTATACATCTGATAATCACTAGATTGTAAGACCAGAAGCTATACAACAAGAAGCCCTTCCGATTTCGGAAAGGCTTTATTACTTGATATAAGATTTACGATAAAAGTCGATTTAAAGCGTCCTCATTTATATTTTCGGTGATTACGGATTGAATTTTTCCGTCAGCCAGATAGACGATAGAAGGAACAGAATCTACACCTAACTTGGCAGCAAGCCCAGGCGACTTATATACATCGATTTTCGTAACCCGTACTTCTGACGAATGAGTTTGTTCAAATTTTTCGATAACGGGTAATAATTCACGGCACGCGGCATCCGTAGCGTTCCATAAATAAACAACCGAAGGATGGCCATGATTCTGAATCTGGTTCTCGTAAATTTCACATTCAGAAATATACTTTTCTGCACCATATCCTGCAATCGCACCATCACCAACCGCAGTAGCCACTTGCTTAAGAAACTTATCACATACATCTCCTGCCGCAAAGACACCAGGTATGTTCGTTTCCATTTTTTCATTAACAAGAACATATCCGTTCCGGTTCATGTCCACGACGCCGGTTAGTACTTCCGTATTCGGTGTGTATCCGATAAACAGGAAGCAGGAATCAACCTTGACGGGTTGCCGTTCATTGGTTTTTAAGTTTTTAAGTACAACGGTATCCAGATGACCTTCCCCTTCAAAAGAATCCACCACCGTATTCCAGATGAATTCCATTTTAGGATTTTCCAGCGCCTCGGTTTTTGCGATTTCATTACAATCCATTTTGCCATGATCATGCATGACAGACACAATTACTTTATCCGCGAACTTGGTCAGGAACATCCCTTCTTCAATCGCTGCATCCCCGCTTCCAATAACCATAACGGTTTTACCCGTATTGGCTGCCGCATCACATGTTGCACAGAAGGAAATCCCTTTATCATATAAAAATTGATCCTCATTCGTTGCACCAGTAACCCTTGGTTTACCGCCCGAGGCAATGATAATCGCCTTGCACTCATAATTCGTCCGGAAGGTTTCAACTGTTTTTTTATCCTCGGTTACACTTACCGCTTTGACATCGGTCATTTTAAAGTCCACGCCGAATTTTTTGGCCTGCTTATGAAACAGTCCCATGAGCTCCGTACCTGTCGTTCCTTCTGGAAATCCAGGATAATTTTCTATTTCATTGGTATACGTGGCGAGTCCGCCTACCAGAGATTTTTCTAATAGAAGTGTCTTCAGTCTTGCACGTCCACAGTAAATACCAGCAGTTAAACCTGCTGCTCCTCCGCCGATGATGACAACATCGTAATGCTCCGTTTTCTTATTCATTTCCTTCCCCCCTCTTGTACAACAGGCTGACTTGCGTCAGCCCTGAATCTTGATTCATTCTCGGTTCTACATAAAAAACTTAGCTAACAATTTGCTGCCTATAAATGCACCTACAAACAGGAACAGTCCAAAGATCCAGCCTGAAAGGGATAAAGAAGCGATCGCTGTAAACAGTGCACCAATATTACATCCATTAGCCAATCTGGCGCCGTATCCCATGAGCAAGCCACCAAGAACAGCAGCCGCAACCTGTTTTTTCGACTTAATCTTTTTCAACTTGAACTCGGATGCAAACAGTGTTGCTAGTAATGCTCCCACGATAATACCCAGATTTCGAATTGATCCGCCATCATTCAGAAACCCGGAGGATAGCGTTTCTTGGGATTTTTCCGAGCTAAAGTAGGACCAGTTGTCAACATTTCCGCCAACAAGCTGATATAACCATGCTCCCCAATCCGCAAATGTACCCGTAACTCCCCATCCTTTAGAGAAAACGGCCAGATGAGCAGTAGCAAACACAGCGAGAAGTACAGCTCCGGTAACATAAGTTAACGGCTCTTTCAGCAGCTTTTTGTAAAAGCGGTTAGAGGATATTTTTAACCAGAATTCATTCACCGCTTCACTCACCGTCCTTTCTCCCCGGAATTCTATTTCGCCTTCTCAATAACAACTTCCCATTCGCCATCATCAATCTCTTCGATCTCAACATTATGTCCTTGTTTTCTTGCCCACTCTGGAACATTCTTCATCGCACAGCTATGGTCTATGGATACAATGAGAACGTCGCCTACATTTAGTTCAGCCATTTTCTTCTCTGTTCTCATCAACGGAACCGGACAAGCTTCTCCCATACAATCAAGTGTAAATTCAGCCATCTTGATAACCACCTTTAATAATTATTTTTTTGTTCATTTTGATTGTGAATATATTCACTTATAAGACTAAACTTATTCGGCGCTGCCCATCTTTTTCTCCTGCCATTTTACTGCCGCGATATATAGCAGAAGAATAATTAGAAACTGGACAATTAACGCACCAAGCCATCCGAACACATCGGGCAAAAATACAGCCGGCGAGTCCTTAATGACGTGTGCCCGCCACCAGCCCATATCATGCGCTCCCCAAAGCGAGCCAATGACAAAAAACAAAAGTGACAGCATCTGCATCGTAAACCCTTCCCCTACACGCATCAAGGTTCCTGACGCACAGCCTCCAGCAATAACCATACCTATACCAAACAATACAGCCCCAATGACCAAGGCAAAGCTGATCTGACCGACATTCCCCATGCCCGGAATCGGATTTCCATCCATGAACGCTGAGTACTTAATCGCTGTAAATCCAATCGTAGCAAGAGAGAATGCGATTAATACAGCTCTTGTAACGGAAGTGCTGCCTGTAATACATGGGTCCCTCATAGAAGCGGTAAAGCAGAAACGGGATCTTTGTAAAATAACTCCAAACGAAATACCGAAGAGCAAGTAGATACCCATTTTGTCGTTGTACTGGTTTAAGAAGAAAGCTAATACAATGACGAGGACCGTTACCGACAAAGCAATTGGCAATTGACTTTTCTTAGGCTTTCTCGGTGTTCTGGTTCGGGTTGACTTCGTTTCGGGACGATCGATTTGTCCCATGGTTACACCCCCAACATTTGTATTCATTTGACTATGTGAAAATAGTAACATACTTATTAAGGACGTAGTTATATGCTTTATTTATGCTGTATAAGTTTTGCTAATGGCACTTTAAAATGTTCAATTTCGAGCATCAGGAGGAATGGATTTATGAATTTGGAATCGCTTAAAATATTTCTGGATATTGCTGTATTAAAGAGCATATCAAAAGCTGCCCAGAAATCTCACCTCACCCAATCCGCACTTAGCCAGCAATTGAAATCTTGGGAGAATACACTCGGAACGGAGCTTCTTCACAGGAGCAATAAAGGGGCGAGCCTTACGGATGCGGGAATCATTGCTGAAAAATACGCTGCCCAAATCTGCAAATTGTATGATGATATGATTACAGAGATCAATCATTTGAAACCGAGCCAACATTGTTTGTCTATTTATGCCATTCCGGAAGTATGCAATTATGCCCTTCCTTGCACTTTGTATGAAGTAAAGAAACAGTTTCCGCAATGTCATATCTCTCTGAATGAAGGCTCCTCTTCCATGATCGAAGAGCGTATTCTGCTGGAAGATGGCGATATCGGGTTTATTTCTGGACCTTCATCCAATCCGGAACTAAGTTCCTATAAGGTGTTCGCGGATAAGGTCATGCTTGTAACAAGCCGTTCGACCCTTTGTCCCGATGAGATTACTTTAAACGAGCTTCCCCGTTATCCGCTGATCTGGTCGGCTCAGCTCTGCTATGTTCATAAGGCCATAAATAGCGCTCTTGAAAGGGAATTAAACTTAAATATACTTTATAATCTGGACTCTATTGAAGCGGTTAAACTCGCAGCTGTCAAAAGCCATGGAGCCGCTTTTCTTCCGTACATATCCATAAAAAAGGAGCTGTATAGTAAACAGCTCAAGATCATAAATATTGATCAATTTCAAATATGTAATGAGGTCTATATGATAAAAAAACAGAATCAGCGTGGCGATAACGACACGAAGCAACTACTCCGATATATAGAAAAAACACTGATTGATACATTGTGTTGAATCGCAATCACACTTGGATGGTGATCTCCCATACTCCGTTGATCACTTCATCAATGGAGCAGTTCATATTGGCGCTACGACAATAATCAGCAATTGTTGTTTTCGCACAGCTATGATCCGTGACTAACATGACCTTTTCGCCGCTCTGGATCGCATCTCGATGTTTTTTTAACATCATAACAGGGACGGGACAGATTTCACCCAGACAATCAATTTCAATCATATGTCCCCCTCCTGCTGTTTCACGGTAACGACTTCCAGCACTCTCTTCTTATGATCTTGTTCTGCAGACATAGTCGATCCTCCCGCAATGTTAGACCTCATTTATTCATTGGTCCTCATACTATATCCTTAACCATAAGCAAGTGTATATCGATTAACTCATATCCCAGTGATTTATATAATCGGATTGCCGCTTGGTTGCTTCCCACTACACCTAGAGTTGCTTCGTTTTTTTGTTTCTCATCTCTTAAAAATCTCATGGTTTCAATAATGGTTGCCCTCGCCACACCTTTCCTTCTCCAATCGGGATGTGTAAAAATCTGTTCCGTTGCACTTCTGTCCGAGGAAATTCCCCACGTCATACAGCTGCTGATTGGTTTCCCATGATGAAATGCTGTAATGGTATCCCATTCCGACCCAGCCATAAACCAGTTTAGTCTAGCCTTACTCCACGACTCTCCAGAACTATCCTCCTCAGCCTGCAAATACAGCTCTTTCTCAGCTTCTGTCCCCATCGCCCAACGTTTGATTTCAATCTCATGGTTTAGACTGTATTCTGGCATTGGCAGAGTCAAATCACGCTTCATTATGAAGTAATTTAAAGAATGGTAGAACCCTTTGGAAAATAGAAAATCAATAGACTCCAAATCAGTATGTTCACAGGCATGGCTGATCTGGATTTTTTTATGTGGGTACGATTTCTTAATCTGTGTTGCTCTATCCAAAATTCGCTCAAATATCTCCTGCTCCAGCTGTTCGTACCCATGGGAATCTGTCTCCAATATAAAACGGTGAACGTAGTTCGAATCCTTCCCTTCCTTGTCCAAATATTCGCATGACTCCGTCGGTTCCAAATAACCTGTTGCAACAACCCGATTATCGATTTCTGCGCAAAAAATATTTTCCGGTTTGTAATCTCCATTATATTGATAGGCCAGATTAAATAGAAAGTTAATTTCCGCAATATCCTGTGCATCTTTAGCATAATAGTTACGAATGTTTACATTCATTAAACAGGCTCCTTAACGTTTAATATGAAGCATCACTACGAATATGGATTATTCTTCCGATCACTGTTGCCCCCAGATTTCTTTTGAATATTATTCAATTGTTGAAAATCCGGTGACAGTTTATGCTTCCGATGCGAGCTTTCCTGTGGAAAGCTTTCGGGCGACCGCTGCGCTTCTCCAGAATAATTCCATCTTCTCCGTTGAAGTATCGTCGTTTCAATAGATCATTCTATGTGAACTGGAATGAATTAATTTAAACTTAATGTCACGATCATCGAACAATATATCTTTTTCTTCCTTACAACCAACTAAAACGAGTAGTAGAAAAAAAAGGTTAGAGCATACTTTTTCTTCATAGCACCCTCTCTTTAAGACAATATCTTCATTCGTGCAAAGAATCTTCACCCAGACAAACTTCGATGAATTCAAAAAGATTGCTCGCTTCAACAGATCGCTTTCCCCAGTCGTGCCAATGATATAATACTTGTCCTGTTACACCAGTTTCGGATGGATCTGTGTCAAGACAGAGATAATCGCCACCACCATTTTCTGCAATCGGAATCCATTTGGCATTCCACAGAAGAGGCTTAATACCGCTTTCTATATCTGCTTCCATATCCTCAGGATCAAATTCATCCTGCAGAAACTGCCAGTTATCAATAATTTGAGAAATAGGAGAGAGTGTCAGATTTCGCACGAAAGGTTCAACCCCCAGATTCCATTCCTGGCCGTTATATATTTTGTGAAAAGCCTTCATTTGCTCAGGAAGTATAACACCCAGCGTGTTCTCAAGCAGCTGGAATTCTTCATCCTTCGCACCAGGCTGCAGATTTAATGCTTCTGCAAAATTTTCATTTATGCCTATCCCTTTTTCAATAATACGCTCCCATAATAACTCAGCTTCATTAACCATAACTTATTCTCCTAGTACGTGATGACCATGAAATAGACCGCCCTTGGTAGTAACGGTCTATTTCCATGCTTAATTGTGCGAATGGCTGCTCTGTAGAGCTATTACCATCCTCAACTCCTACTACTTAAAGGTGTATCTTGCTAATTCCTCTCCCCAAGGAGCCAAGCCCATCTCTTCAAATCCTACACTCTTATACAATCTTCTTGCACCTTCATTGTCAGGATTATAACCGATCATGATTACCTCTGTTCGATTATCGGCCTCTTCTATTTGTTGTATTAACAGGTTCATTGCCGCTTTCCCATAGCCCTTTCCCTGAAACTGATCATCAATCATAAATCGATAAATCCAATAATTCTGATCATCAGGATCGATACCGAACATGAGGAAACCAATTGTCTTATTATCGAGGAAAACGGCTCTCGTCATAAATCCAGGAAGAAATTGAACCTCAGCGATGGAATAGAGATTTGAAGCCATAAACCGTTCTTGCTCTTCTCTTACACGGAGATGAATGCATTCTTCCCAATTTGAACGATCAATTTCTCTTAAACTAATCATATAGACTCCTCCTATTGAATAGAGAAATCTGTTAGCAAATTCCTCTACTCTGATTTACACAGCAACTGACCTTCACACACTCTCAACTTTTCAACATTTATTAACAGGATGGATAAGTTACTCATACCACATCACTCCTTTCAAAATTTCAATCTATAATATCAATAATTCACCATCAGCGATTCTTAGTAATTCGCCTTCTTCGTGCAATTCAAACTCCGATAACCGTTCTTCTTGATTTGTATAACGATTGCTATGTGGTAAAACGACGCCTTGAATGATCCCTAATGCATCAAAATTCGTTAAATCTATATCATTCCATTCTGGATGTAACAAGTGCACATGTCTTATTGTCTTCCCGAGCACAGCAGCTCTAGCGCTATGTCCTACGATAAGCTTGCCAATGCTATGAAGTTCAGATAATATACTATCTGTTTGAGACTTTTTAATTAGATCCAGCAAAGCGAACGGATGGCCACCAAATAAACAAATAATAGGATATTCCTTCATCGTATGCGGATCGTCAAATTCCACATCCAGAAAATCAACCTTCCAAAATCCTACTTCCTTCAGTGCCTTTTCTGTTTCTGCGATGTGGAATTTTCGATCATGCTGATCTCTTATCGCCGTTGTAATCATGCAAATTTCCTTTGGTATGTTTTGTTTATTAATATGTTCAATAAATCCTTGAAGAACTTCAGGAACGTAGAACCCTTTTGATGTTAAAAATACCGACATCCAAAGCCCCTCCTCATTCCTTAGTTATTGGCAAACTTTAGGCCTTTCACCTCTAGAGCATCACGAAGCTGTTCGACTGCTTTAGGTCCTATACCATGCAGCCCCTTTAGCTCGGTCACACTGAGCTCAGATACCTGTTCTAATTTCGAAATTCCTGCATTGGTGAGTGCTCGCTGGGCCGGCTTAGATAATCTGGTCGGGAGATCACTTTCCTGTTTATACGCGTTGTCCTTTTTCAACTTCATTCCCTCCACATCACTAAACATTTTTTCAGACCGTTCCTATCGTTTTCTTTAAGAAATATCTTTTATGGTTCTTAGGGTTATTGTCCAATACATCGAAGATTTCATATCCATGTTTCAAATAAAAATCCAATGCCTGAAAATCAAAGGTTTCTAAATAAATTACTCTTCATCTATATCACCTTTTTCATTATTGTGTTGAATTTTGCTATCTGTAAGATTCTGTACAAAGAACTTTCTCAAAACATCTCCCGCTCTCCACCTGCTAAGCTTCCGAAAATCAGTATTGTCCGTAATCTGGTCAATGCCACCAATCAGACGATTCTCTGCTAACCAGCGAATATCCGGTCTCACATATTAATAACGAAACCCGGCATTTGTTTGTTTCTTTTTTCGGCCGGGTTTCGTTTAATCTTATTTTCATCAAAAACTACAGACGCCCATATAATGTCCGTTGAATTCAAAAAAATTGAAAAATTTAAGATTTCCCTCGTCTACAATTGGTTCTACCTTTAATCCCTTATCCGTTAGCACTTGATGAGCACTTTCGATATCCTTAGTGAAGAAATTCATATAAGGATGTACTTCGCCATTCTTATAGAAACAGAGAGGGTTAAAATCCTCAGCTTCTACCAAGGTGATCATCGCATGTGCTTTATGAATTCCTTCAGATGGTATGGATACATGCAGAGCAGCATACCCGGTGTCCTCTTCCCACGCAAATTTACATCCAAACACTTCGACATACCATGTTATTGATTCTTGTAAATTGGAAACGGGTATGAAATTACAATCAATTCGTTGAAAGATGTTATTCATTTTAATTGCTCCTTTTCCTTTAAATTCTCAGCCTGAACATCACTACGAACGCGGATTATTCTTCCGATCACTGTTGCCCCCAGATTTCTTTTATGTATTTATAAAATTGTTGAAATCCAGGGACAAAGACGAACGCTGCGCTTCTCCAGAATAATTCCGCTTTCTCCGTTGAAGTACTTCTATTACTTTAGTTCTTTGTGTTTCTCTAATATATTGGTTATCCCATCTGTCCACTTGCCTTCCTGATCTGCGATCATAGCGATCCCCCCCAGATGTCTGGCTGTATCCAAGTTTTTCTCTTGATCATCTACATAAATGATTAACTCACTTTTGATCCGGGAATTAACAAGGTTATAGATCGAGATATCGGGTTTGCAAAAACCGACCTCACTAGAGATCGTTATCGTTTGTATGTATGGTTCAACCGGTTTTAGAAGATCGACTAGCCATTCATGACGGTGATTGCTCAGCAGATGAATATCTGCGACCTGACTCCAATGTTCGAGATGTTTTATGGCAGGCAAAACCTTCAAATGTTTATCCATTAATTGCCTTGCATATTGAGTTTCAATTGTCGGACAATGCAAGGTAAGCCATTCCCAAAATTGCTGCTCGCTCGTTCTCCCCGTCCATAATGCATCCCGAACCTCTTGCTTAAATAATTCTTTTATTTTGTTATACGAAATGTCGGCAATCTGAGCAATCTCTTCCCAATACGAAGGAGAAAGATTAGTTACGATAACTCCTGCTATATCGAGCACAAGCTGTGGTTTAATCATTTTTCGAGTTGGCCAGATATAATTCCTGCTCTTCTAATGACCTCAATCCGTTCTTCTCTACCTTCGATTTTCTTAATCATATCTATCGCTGTTTCAAAATTCATGATGACATAACCGGTCGTTTCATAACCTTTTGGCAGCTCAACAAAATTCTTAACTTTTGCTAAATAATAAAGCCTATAAGCGTCAAATTCTTTCCAATACCAGCTTGCAAAAAGAGTTCTTTCGTCCGATAGTTCTATCCCAGCTTCCTCCATAACTTCTCTATTCAAGCCATCAAATAATGATTCATTCTCTTCTAATCGCCCCCCCAATTGTCGTTAATACCTGTTCATATTTATCCCAGACCATCACCAGGTTTCCATTCTCAAGGATCGGGACGCAATGAACTCCACCTATTTGCTTATTTCTTGGCACCTCCGTAATAAATTCCAGCATTGAACCCACCCTTTCATCAATACTCATAATGAATGATCAGAACATAATTTCATCACTGTATTTATTAGTGGAAAACCAACGTAACACATCGTTATGATGGCTAATGATCTGTGACGCAGTCAGATCTTTTGTATCCCATGTGCTATGGGCGTCTTTTACTAGAGTAACGTTATACTCCGGACTGAATGCTCTCCTGCAAGTCGTATCTACACATACCTCTGATTGAATCCCAGTAATAATAAGTTCTTGAATGCCTTTGTTTTCAAGCTCCTGTTGCAGCGTAGTGTTATAAAAAGAATCCGGGGTCTTCTTTTCGATGACGATGTCTGTATTGATCGGTTCTACGGAAGGATGAATATACCATCCTGGTTGTCCAGTGTGAACATCACTACGAACGCGGATTATTCTTCCGATCACTGTTGCCCCCAGATTTCTTTTATGTATTTATAAAATTGTTGAAATCCAGGGACAAAGGCGACCGCTTCGCTTCTCCAGCATAATTCCGCCTTCTCCGTTGAAGTACTTCTAATTCAATTAAATCTTGGATTTTCAAGAGTAATATTTCCCCTTGATACACGGGATCAGACTCATCAAACATGCCGACTTGTACATCGATTATTTATAAGGCTTTTTTAGTTGTCATTCATATAACCTCCCGAAGCTTGTAAAGTGCTGTCTATGAATGCCTTGATCTGGGACATATGATGTTGGTTGTGCCACACAAACCTCTGGAGAGCTGTATCTAAAGTGATTTTACCTAGTACTTGAGTTCTAAACTTTCGATTATAATCTTCTGGGTTTAATCCGTTGAGTAAGATGAGAAACCGACTGTGGAGTATTTCAAGAAGTGAAATTGAGGTTTCGATGGGGACTTCTCTGTAATCGTTCAATTCTGCCCACAAGTCTTCACGATATGAATCAGATAGAGGTTCATCTTCAGTTAATGCTCTTTTGAACCGTAAGTATGCATTCATGTCGTTATCGGCTAAGTGATGTACGATTTGCTGAATTGTCCAACCGTCTGGACGATATGGAATTCGGACCTGGTCAAATTCGAGGTTCTTCAAAAGATTTCTCAGTGTTATTGTGATATCAGGGATCTGATTGATGAAGTTTTTTCGTTCTTCACTCGTAGGATTAAGTATCGGTTCAAAATGACCGAGGGGAAACCGAATTCGTTCCATACGCTTATAACACCCCTATTAAAAAGTAATGAAGGACAAGTATTTCTATGCGATGTCATTGTCTTTACGTGCTGAACCTATATAGTCCTGTATATGTTTAATGGCATCCTTTTTTTTCTTAATATAAAATCTCTTATTTGAATAGGTTTGAGTCAAGTCTGATACCTCTTTTAAGTCATATCGATGATTTCACTCCACCATCATTTTTATTAGATTGCTGAAAGTCTGTTTATAATTCCATGCTTCAATCCCGGTTCTTGATCTAATAAATCTCTTTATTATTCTATAATCTCTCACCCAGACGTTAGGAACAAGAATGAAGATGATATCCGCATATCTGAAGCTTTCCCCTGTCCATTTGGATTGCGCACCTTCCACGATCCATGACTCAGAATGTACTATTTTGAAAAATGTTGCGTTGCGTACTTCCTCCGGAAATCTAAGATCTTCCTCACTTCTATCCCAGATCATATTATCGATCTCATAGTACGGGATATTAAATTCATTAGATAATGCTCGAGCTAAACTAGATTTCCCGCTCCCACAAGGACCAACAATGCGTATTTTCAAAGAAACCGACTCCTTAGATCAATAATAAATAACAAATATCTAATCTTCCCAATAGAAAAATGCATCAAAAATTTTGTAGTGGCCCTCATCCAGGACTGTCTCAATATCAGCTGAAAAAGGCAAAGGGCTGTCCAAATATTCTTTAAAAGGGATTACATATTGATATTCATTCAATCGGTTCTGAAGATTTAAGATCATACTTCTCCACTGCTCACCTTCTGGACTTGTTTCCAAACCTTTTGGTCGCAAAAATCCATGGCTTCTCCCGTTGTTTCCAATATTCCGTGTTACCGATCCCGTACCATATACCGCAACCGGATATAATCTGCAAATATATAGATGTATTCCCTCAATGAGCAAATAATCCTTTTTCTGCTTCGTTGAAGATCCATCCTTTAACCACATGAACACATCCACATATGATGAAAAACCACTTCCATAATGGTTGTAATCTGCTTCAAATTCTACATTTTGATTATTTTTCAATCCGTTCACACATGCTTTGATATAATCATCAACTGCACTCAGGCTTAGAACTCCTATGTTATAAGGGTAAAAATCCCCCTCAGGATTACCCTGAATGACGTTCTTTAAAATGGTTTCATCTATATCCATATGTACTTCCTCCTTTAGAGAATGAATGCATCATTTCAGATGCATTTCCCCAAAGTGATGGGCCGGGTTCCCTTACTCAACTTGATTTATATCACACCAAACTTTTTCAAAGCGTAAGAGATTCCGTCTTCACTTGCCTTTTTGGTAACAAAATCAGCCTTTTGTTTGAGCTCTTGCTCAGCGTTTCCCATGGCAATCCCCAGTCCTACATATTCCAACATATCGATGTCGTTTCCGCCGTCACCAAAAGCGATAGCTTCTGACCTGGAGATGTTGAAGTGCTCTAGTACTTGCTTAATGGCATTCGATTTGGAAGCCTCTGTTTCTTCAAATATGCTCATCACGTAGCCATGCCATCGCTTAAACTTGAGTGCAGGGAATTTGACTATGAATTTTTGAGCCTCACTATCGTCTGCATATAAACACATCCCGTATACCTGTTCTGTTAGAGAACTCATTTTTTCAGGATACTCTGTAAGACTCAATGTTTCTTGTAAGGCACTCATAATTCGCTCATTATCAGAACCTATACCGTTCATGGAATACCGCTCCGTAAAATAGGAAATGCCGTGACCATTTAAGGCAGCAAAGTACGTGATTTCCCTAACCGTTTCTGTCGTCAGCACTGATTTATAAATCGTTTCATCATTACATTTTATTAGCGCGCCGTTAGCGGAAATAATAGTATCAATCCCTATCGCTATAAGCTCTTCGCAGAGATTGTAAGGTCTGCCTGTCGCAACTACCACTTTAATTCCTTTATCAATCAGTTTTTTAATTGCTTCTAGCGTGCTTAGTGGCATACTTCTATCAATCTCACTGAATAGGGTCCCATCAACATCAAAAAATACAACCTTGTACATTGTGTAACCCCCCCCCCCCAAATGTTTCTCAATAACTATAACTCGGCCCTTATCAACAATAATCAATATCTATCCATTCAGTATGCTATTGATCACTTTCATTTCATTAAAAACTCTTGCTTTCCCTTTATCTGTTCTATTCCAGTATCCTTGTCAATTCCTCTATGATCCAACAGCGGTAATACATCGAATATTTTATTAGAATCAGCGTGAAGAGTTGCCAAGATTAAGAAGCGTCTACAGAAAAATGCCTTGCCTGCCAACAAAATATTCCTCATGTCTTTGTCTAGTTGCTGAACCGCACCAATAACAACATCACATCCATCATTAAACTCTCCTGTTATGGGATGAATGATATCGGCTGGTATACCAAGCTCAGCTAATAGAGGAGTGTGGTATTCATATTCGTTGGCCTGCAAGAAACTATTGTATACATTTGGGATAAAAAGATGATTAAACCCTTCTTCATGAAACAGATTAGATATCTGCTCATTTAACTCAGGAAAGTGGCCTGGATGATAAATAACCGCATCTGCTCTGGTAAAAAGTTGTTGCCTTTGAATAAAAATAATATCACTTATGTTTTCGACAAATTGTGGATTCACTTCGACCCCTCCGATCTATCCTACAATGAAAATAATATAACTATTTCTATAAGAAAGCGTACTGTCATATTTAGTCCTTTAACTATGAGGTACATCCTCTAAAGTTTGTTCCCAACTGCGATCCATCGCCCGTCAATATCCTCGAATACAAATTCACGATTGTTATAATCCGTTGTTGATAATGGTCGTACTATCTTAATTCCTAAATCCATTAATTCTTGCTCTAACGCCTTCTGCTCATAAGAAACAAAGTATGCGTCGTAACCATAACCATGGCTTATTCGATTCGGAATAATTTCATTATTCTTGGATTTGGTTAACACGATCTCTATGGAATCCCTATAAAGACAAACATGAGGCTCAGCCGATTCAAGGTAATAGTCAGCCCTAAATCCAATCCCTTCATAAAATTGAGCAGTCTTATTTAGATTCGGTGCCGGGAATATTTGTAGGCAGTGCGAAAATCCTTGATTCATATGTGCACCTTCTCTCGAGTAATTTATATTCTCAATTCTAAATAATGAGTGACTTTCTCATCCTCCATAACTTCCTTAAATCCGAGGGCCTTATAAAATTCACTCGCATTAGGATTATCCGTTTTTAATACAAGCTTTCGGTAATGACTTTTTGCGGTGTTTATTACTTCTTCTGAAAGCCTTCTCCCAATACCATATCTCCTGAATTCCTTCAGAACATAAAGTCTTCTAACCCTACCAATTACTTCTTCAGAGTACGGATCTCTATTCAATCCACATATTCCTATGACCCTGTTTTGTACTCGACATTCAAACAATGCTTCATCTTCGTTATGAAATCTATTAATCCCTGTAATATAATCATTTATCAATCGATTGATATGTTGAAAACCTTCTGCAGTACTTTGAGCTAACAATTCGGCAAGATCTTCAGGCTTAAAATCAGTCACTCTTTGATAGATAAATTTATTCATATCCTAGCGTTTCCTCCAGCAAAAAGCCTATTATAAATTGACCTGATAATATCCTGCTTCTCCTAAAAAATCAGTCCTTGTTAATCCTTTTTCCCTCAACAATTGTCTATAGCTATTTATAGTTCCGTCGTGGGATGTATTTTATCAGTCGATCAAGATCTTCTGTTAGATAACTTGGATTATTCCCTTGGCCGTTAAAGTCGGATGTTTAATATTTAATCGATCAGGAACATCTAAATTATGCTCGCCCTGTCCATGTCCCAACAAGCATTCATCGCGAAGTGTTAGATGTTAGTTGTCCCCCTCCATCTACCATTTCTCTAATGGATTTTATTACAATGTCGGGATTATGTATTTGGATCGAATGCCAGCTATCTTCAACAATGATTTGTTTTGTACTGTCTGTTAAGCTCAATAACTCAGTTTGTTGTTTTTTCCAATCCTCATCCTGCTTCCCTGCAGTTAGTACGATAACAGGCAATTGGGCTGCTAATTTCTTAACACTTTGAAGCTGCCGACCACTTTCCATTGAATTTATGAGCTCTAAATACATGGCTCTATATGCCTTTGTTTGATAGCCTAACGCTTTAACCATTCTTTGTTCAGCAGAAGGCAATCTTTTAGATCCGACAAAAGAAGATTTCATAAACCTTGGAATGCCAAGAGGAGACAGCAGGTAACCGAGTCTATACAATTTTTTGGCTTTATTCCATTGTTCTTTTCGTTTTAAATCCATGAATTCATGTAAAAATCGGTTTTCGTGAGTAGAATCAACTAGCACTAATCCCGCTACCTCTTCTGGATACTCCGCAGCAAATAAACGCATGATCAAGCCACCGTACGAATGACCCACTAAAACATATGGAGGTTTCAAATTTAAAGCGGACAATGCTTGACGAAGATCATCAACATAATCCTTACAAGTTGACTTTTTATGGGTCGCTGAACTCCAACCAAACCCTGCTCGATCGTATGAGATCACAGTTGCAAATTTTGAAATCTCAGGCTGCACCAAGCACCAATCCAATGAGAAAGCACCCATTCCCGCTTCGAGAATTACAGTTGGCGATCCTTGACCAGAGACGTTCACATGCAGTTTATTAGAACCGATATGAACAATCTGACCTGTAGGTTTGAATTTAGTTCTATCTTTTTTGGACAAAATAAATTGTGTCACTGATAATGGAAATCCTACGATAGATAATGCGGTTCTCAAAAAATGGTCAAGGTAATCATTCCTTGTTACTTTCAAGTTTCCACTCCTCTTCCGTAAGGTTATAAAAAGTGCTTGTATTTACAACGAAGCCCGACTCTAAGATATCTCTTATCATTGGCCGGGTCTTGTTTATCAATTTGAGATCAAATACTTAGCTAAAAATGCTTCTCTAATCCCTTCGTTTGTTTCAATTAATGGGTCTATTACAATAGATGTATGTTCAATTAGTTTTCCATCCTTATACTTACATTGGTGTTGGTAACAAAGAGGATCATTTAGGATCAGTTCTAGAGACTCCGGAATGTTCGCAGCAATTCCTACATTGTTTTTATCCATAATCCATGTCGTTGGTTTCCAGTCTAATATTCCTTCAACCGTTTTTATCGGTGTGTCGTATACGTATTGTTCAGAAACTTCAGCAAGATAAAGGTACATTCCCCCAACGATTTTTTCATCAACTACCCAAGTAACAACGCCTTTAAAATGCAATGTATATTCTTGAATATTAGTTTCTTCATATATTTCACGTCTCATCGAGTTTCTTGGCAATTCATTGTTATCCAGCTTACCGCCTATTCCATTCCAGCATCCCATCCAAGGTTCGAATTGACGATTCAATAACAGAATCTCGTCACCTCGACTAATGAAACAAATATTGTACTTTATCATACAACAAACACCTGTGAAATGGTTTTATGTTCCCCTGTTAATCCATCAATCTCAATCAACTCTTCTTGCTCAACATACTTTATATTTTTGTTTTTATAATACTTCTTCCAAAATGCAACTGCGGCCTTATTTCGTTCCAATTGATCTACTTTGAATGTTCCTGAGAATTGATCCAGAACTAAACTTACGGCTTCTGCTGCTAAATTTAACCCTCGATATTTCTTTAATAAGAATAGCTCCTGGATCGTATAATTGACTCCTTCCGGTACATATGGAGGAGAACACACTAGAATAAATCCAATGTTTTTGCCATCATAATTGATGAAAAATGGATGCAATTCGTTTCGTTCAAGATATAAATATGTATTCGTTGGATCAAACTTCCCATCATCTTTCGGATCTTCACCAGTAAATTCAGATAAATCGTATAAATATAAATTGTACAAATTTAAAAATAGCTCTTCTTGTTCTTTATTAATTCTTGTAATTTGAATTTTCACGTCGTCAGCACCTTTTTTTGTTTGTATTGCACTAATCAAAGCATCCCTATCTCTGCGTCTACCCTTGATTGTTTTGGTTAAATTAATCTTTTCGAATGCTTCCTCTATGTGGAACCATCTTATTTCCTGAGTCTCCTCATCATAACCGCTTACTCTAGCCAATGGCTTCATTAAAAAATACTTTGTGACACATGTATCAGATTCAAACTCTCCTGATATCGGAGCCATGATTGTGCATTGATATCCCGTTTCTTCTCGAACCTCTCTTATTGCTGTTTCTTCAGGAGACTTATCGCTAGGATCAGCCCCTCCCTTTGCAAAAGTCCATACATATCCGCCCCAATATCCTGCTGGACTTCTCATCAAAACCTTTCCTTCATCATTAAATACGATTCCACCATATGCGTATTCGCCCTTCTCTTTCATTTAGACTCATCACCCTCGTTAACAAGTTTAGGGTTTTAGATAACGACTGTGAATAGTCGTTAATATGAGCTCGTCATTTCGAGCCACCTAGCAACAACTTCTTTGAGTTTGTCTTCCTTCTCCACCAAATCACTCATATTTAATATTTTTACAATTGCCCTAACTCTATATGTTTAGAACAAATCCCGTTTTCTTCCCCTTAACAAACCCTGCTCTCTCGTAAAATCGATGGACTTCTTCTTCGTCTCTTCCTGTCAAAAGTATAATTTTATAACAGTTCTTTCCCTTTGCCATCTCGATAGCTTTATCTAGTACCATTTGTCCAAATCCATTCTTTCGATATTCCTCATGTGTTATGACATTTTCAATTAATCCATATGGTCTTGCATTTCTCGTTAAGTTTTTAACGATGGCCAAGACGCACGATGCAACGATGATTCCTTCATGTTCAACTACAATGATGTTCATGTTCCGATCATTTAAGATGTCGTTCCAATGATCTAATAAATCCTGGTTTCGATCTAGATCCGGATCTTCTGGCTGCAAAAATTTGTATAGAGTTAACAGACCCTCCAACTCATCTTCACGTATAAGCCTACTTATTGTACTCAACTCGTTGCACCTTCTCTCTCCAAGTATTACATTTATTTCGTTGTTATCTGATGTTAATTCCTAAAATGCGGCGTTTGCATGTATATGGATGTCCGAGCTATTTTCTCACATCAATTCTTTCAACCCACTCGCCTATTTTCTTGACACATGATATGTATTGCTTGTTTACGAATCGAAATATCGATAGGCGTTTCACCGATTATTTCCCCATCTCCAGTAGCCAGCATAGGAGAACTCGATGAAATTTCAACTTCTTGCCCCTGAAGCATCGAAATCCCAGGACGAAAAATATGTTTTCCTAAAAATACCCGCGGAAGTAGTCGTAACGCTTCAAAACGGGAAATTCCGTGCACAATACAAATATCAAATACCCCATCCGTATAAGAAGCCTCGGGACAAATGTTCATTCCTCCACCGTAATTCGGGATATTAGCCACGGCAATGAGCCATACGTCCGAAAAAATCGTTTCTACTTCGTCTACTTTAATATTTACCGTATGAGGGCGATAGCGGGCTAATATCTGAAGCAAGCTTATTACATAAGCCAAACGACCCAATCTGAGCATGTTCAACCATTTTTTATACCTCGAACGATTTACAGTTTGTGCTATTTTTCCATCAATCCCGATACCAACAATGGTTGTATAAGTTTTGTTACCGCTTTGTGCTATGTCTATTTTTTGGATCGCTCCGGTTAGTAAATAGTCCAGCGCTTTTTCGGGAGTTAATGGTATCCCTAAAGCCCTGGCAAAATCGTTACCCGATCCTGCTGGAATTATGCCTAACGGGATATTGCTTCCTGCCAATTCGCCGACAATACTTTGTACCGTGCCGTCGCCTCCTATAACCGCAACAGCTTTCACTTGATCCGATTCATTCACATTTTTCAGTAACAATTGCACGGCATGAACCGGATTATCCGGAAACTCAACCCGATAATGGATCCCTTTTTCCTGAAGCAAGGGTTGTATTCGTTTCCACACCTTTAATCCTTGTCCGTTTCCGGACAGACTGTTCACTATGAAGAGAATCATTCCAGCCTCCTATTTTGACTACACCTGTATTACACCACAAGAAGAAGAGGCCATCGAAGCTGACGGGCCCGTTACTATGCTCCAAAATTGCTTTTAGCCTTCTCGACTATTCAGGATGTTAGGGATAGATGATATACTATATTAGATTAGATATTAAATTATTTGCTGCTGCTTACAAAGGCCTGTAATTCTAGCTCTTGCCTCATGCCCATTTCCATCTTCATTCGTAATTGCATATACTTCTCAAGCAGCAGATGACGGTAACCCAAGTAACTGCTGATTCTGCCTGTCACCGAGTCATCCGTATGCTCATTACTCCATTGAAACAACTCTTGGTAGAGGTCGGTTATCCTCTCTTGTTTGAGTGGGGCAAACCTTACTGGGTGTGGATCACCAACCAGCTTCAATTCTAGCAGGTCGTGTAATACATCAAACCTGTGTTCTATCATTCGCTCATCCTCGATGCCATCCTCATTGTTCTCACCAATAGGTGTCCGATCCTTCAGATCCGAAATAAGTTCTATGAATGTCAGTTCGACCATTTGCATGGCCATATAACCCCACCAATGGCTACCCGTTCCTATACTGTATATTTCCCAATGAGGTTCCATTAATATATATTTTATTTGTTCTTTTTGTGTACTGCCAAACATGGAAATACCCAGTACCAGCCCCGCATTACAATCCGTAGATGCCTGTTGCCCCCACGAAATCAGCCTAGGAACGATTTGTTCATTTGCAAATTTAAAACTTAGAGCTGGCAGAAATTCAGGAAAAAGCGGCTGCCCGTATACCTTTTCCAACTCATTCTCCAACCTTGCCTGATACAATTCACAAGGAAGATGCAGAAGACCTAGACAGGCATCTTTGGACAAATACCAGTCGTTTGCACAAATGCAATTTACCATATAGTCAATATATTTTTCATACCCCATATATCCCAGCACATGTAGAACTTCGCTGGGCATACCTTCTCTGAGTAGCCCCTTCTCAAAGCAAAAATAATTTAGTTTCTCAGCCAGTGCTAAGTCTCCGCATCTCATAACAGAATCCAGCAGCAGTGTGCGCCTGTAATCGGCGGGTTGTTCTGAGAAGATTTCAAATAATGCCGCTGCATCCTCCTTATCTCCGTACATAGATATAATATGGCAATAGGATGTAAGAATGCTAGCATCAATCTTTTGTTCAGACCTGAACAGTTGTACAAGTTTTTCTGTAGTTTGAATCATCTCTACACTCCTGTTTTCATTAAGTATACTGTTCCCAGCAATCCCGACTCAGTTCGAAGGCATTTGGTTACGCACTCCCCATTTGCACATCTCCTCAAGTATTGGCATCAAAGTTCTGCCCCTTGGAGTTAATGAATATTCCACCTTTGGAGGTGTTTGTCGGAACTCTTCCCGTTTGACAATACCGCTGTCTTCCAATTCTTTCAATTGGGAGCTTAACACCTTGTGAGTGATTTCCGGAATGCGCCTCTTAAGCTCTCCGTAACGCGTAACCTTTTGGCAGGTTAATTGATACATAATTTTCATTTTCCATTTTCCGCCAATAATGCTTAAGGTATAGTCAAACGGAGTCAGGTTATTTAGTTTTTCCGTAGTTTGGGTCTGTTTGATCATCAGAATCCTCTCCTTAAAGTAAGTACGCACCTAAAAGTGCGTACTAGTTTATATTGGGCACATGTTTATACTTAAGGCTAGCCGAAGTGTTATATGAGTTCCAGATGCTGACGGACAGCAAAGAAAGGATGATGACTATGCCAAGGCATGATGCGAACGAATTTACTACAAGCGATTTAAGCGAGCAGGAAATGTACAAGCTGATGATCGGTTCGGTTGTACCGAGACCTATTGCATGGGTTTCCTCCAAAAGCAAGGATGGCGTTCTCAATTTAGCGCCCTTTAGTTTTTTTACCGTAGCTTCTCGCAACCCACCGACACTGCTTATTTCCATCGGTCCGGGCGTAGGAGAACGGGAAGGTACAGTCAAGGATACGCTGACCAATATTCGCGAGATCGGAGAGTATGTCATTAATATGGTCTCCGAACCTTTGGGCGAGGCGATGCATCGTTCATCCGCCAATGTCGGGCCGCAGAAGAATGAGTTTGAACTTGCAGGAGTCACGCCAAAGCCTTGCAAGAGCGTCGATGTGCCGGCGGTGCTTGAAGCGCCAATCGCTTTCGAGCTTAAGCTAGATCGAATTATTCCTGTGGGCGGGGATCATCTGGTACTTGGAATCGTGGAACGTGTGCAGCTGGACTCCGCCGCCTATGCAGGAAATTATAAAACAGCAGTGGATAGCTGGAAGCCATTGGCAAACTTAGCCGATGACTTTGCCAGATTGACGTCTGCATTTCCGCTCGGACCAGGCAATCGTTAAGAATATGGATTTTATCAAGAAAAGAAGCAGCGAAGAACTAGGACGAAAAAAATCCTAGACTGCCGCTGCTTTTATTGCGCTTTCATGTTCCGGTGGTTTAACTTTTTAATTCTAGATGAAGCAAGGGGAATGGCCGACCTGTTCCATCTAATTCTGATCGTCCAGTTTGCACAAATCCATACCGTTTATAAAAAGCGCACGCTCCCTCATTTTGCTCATTGACGTCAACCTTGAGATGGCTACCTTTCAATTTTTCAGTATTTTTTATTAATCGACTACCCGTTCCCTGGCCGTGGTAATCAGGGTCAATAAATAACATCTCTATTTTCGTACCATTAAGTCCAATGAACCCAATCGGTTCGTTATTTCCGTTCACTTCTACCCAAATTTCAACTTCATGTAATGCTTCATTTTGAACGATATGATGATAAAATTGAATGTCCTTTTCGGACAAAAAAGTGTGGGTTAGAACCACAGCACGATACCAAATATCCACCAATTTTTCATGATAATTTTGTTCATAAGAAACAATTTTGTTATCCATGATTAATCCCCCCACATTTATATATATATTTATTATACCATCAGCCCATCTCCCTGGTGAATACTTCCTCTGAGAACGTGAATGAGGCCACTAGTGCTCATTGAACGTACTGGCTTAAACTACTCTTCAACATCTCCATTATTAATTCTTGCAGTTGTCTAGGGGCGATGACCTTTGCTTCGGGACCATAGGAGAGCAATCTCCGTGCTATAAATGGAAACTCCTCTGGAGGGACTTGACCTCGCCATTCGTTATATTGAACAGAGTTGAATAGAGTATCCGACCCTGCGAGCCTTGCTCCAAAGTCCGTAAATTTCAATACCACTTCTACACTTACCCTCTTATCCTCTGAGTCTAACCAATCTTTTAGAGTTGGAATTGAATTGTCCAATCGATTAAGTATATTCAACTGCTGCATCCGGTCGACACGATACAGTAACACGCGTTCATGTTTCATAGCAGGCATATACCAATATCCGTTCTCATAATAGATGCCAATGGGACAAGCTACCACATTCTTCGTTCCACTGCGGGATGAATACAAAAATTCAATTTCTCTTTTTTCAACTGCAGCACTTAATATTTTCGTTGTTAGTGACTCTGGCTGTACCGAATGATATTGATGAAATGTAATGTGCTGTCTCATGCGAATAATCATATCTTGTACATCGCTGGGTAAACTAGAAAAATAATGTTCTGCTAAATGGGCACGAATCGATCCATATGGAAAGTCGGGGACTTTTTCCAAATATTCAATCATCATAAATAAACCAAACGCCTCATGCTGTGTAAGTTGAAGTGGCGGCAAAATTCTGTTCGGCAGAACACGATACCCCCCGTGTGCACCTACCTCTGTATAAAGAGGTACACCCATCTGCTGCAAATAATCCAGGTCACGTTGAATTGTACGTACCGATACATTAAATCGTTCAGCCAGTTCACGGGCAGTGAATTTTTTCCTCGAATCTAATAATCGCATTATCGTAAGTCTTCGATCATTCATTTCCATCACCTAATTACGTCATTTTTTGTCGTAGTTATAATGTATCATAATCCTTAGAAGGGAGCGATTGATAAATGAACAATAATAAAGTAGTACTGTACATCGCCATGAGCTTAGATGGTTATATCGCCAAACCCGACGGTTCCGTCGATTGGCTGTATGATGTCGAAGGGGACGGGCAGGATAACGGATATGGTGAATTTTATAATACGGTAGGCACACTCGTAATGGGGCGGCTCACGTATGAGGAAGTGCTAAAGCTCAGTGATGACTTCCCCTATGCCAACAAACCATGCTACGTCCTGTCGAGATCGAAGCAAGCCCCTGCCCCGCATATTATGTATACGGATGAGGCTATAGATACTCTTATTCCAAGGTTAAAGCACGCATCGGATGGAGACGTTTGGCTTGTAGGAGGAGGACAACTTGTATCTGCTTTTTTGGAAGCAAAATTGCTTGATGAACTTTACATCGCTGTCATTCCGAAAGTACTCGGAGAAGGTATCCCACTGTTTCCAAAAGGAACCATACCAAGTACTTTTCAATTAACTCATATGGAGAAGATCGGACAAATCGTTTCATTGAGTTACAAAGTAATTTAGCATTAGAGACTTGCTACTATCATTTTTCTTGAATTAATGTTAATATTCTTCTGTATGTCATTTTACTTTTAAATATGAAGGAGGGAATACCTAATGAAAAAGAGATCGATTAAATATTTATCTTTCGGTATTGGGTATTCTACTGCTGTTTTTTTCTAGAATTAATTTCTGATGGGATAAGTCCGTCTAAAATTAAGAAGTATTAAAAAAACAGTGAAAATATATAACATTTCCATAAGTTGTGTATTTTCTATTTAAAAGGAGACTTTACAGATGATGAACTTAAATAATAATGTAGTTAAAAGATATAATCCAGAAAATATAGCAAAACCTGTTGGAAACTATAGCCATGTAACAAAAATAAGTAGAAATGCTGAAATGTATGTATTTTCCGGTCAAATTGGTATAGATCAAAACAATGATATCCCAGCAGATTTCAATCAACAAGTAACAAATACGATGAACAATATTGTTGCAATCCTTTCTTCTCAAAAGTTGACTCCTGATCATGTAATTAAAATCAACATTTGGGCCACAGAAGAAATTGATTGGGATCATTTCTATGAAATATGGGATAGAGTTTTCGGTACTACACATCCTTCTATGACGATTGCTTATATTAAGGGATTAGGTTTACCAGAATTAAAAATTGAATTAGATGTTTGGGCTGCAGGTTGATTTATAAAGTCCAATAAGTGACTATGTGATATTATCCCCTCATGGTAGACAGTATAAAAAGATCTCATGTTATGATGAGTTCAAAGACTGTTGATCAGAGGGGATTTTTCATCTAAACGGGCTATGGTTCGTTCCTCCCTTTGACAAGAAGTCCTCTACGAGCTAGTAAAGACGATGCGCGTTACAATACCTCAACATCTTTACTCACCAGTAATATCTCTTCTTTCCCACTCCTTATAAAATTGATCTAAAAACTGCTCTACGAATTGATGCCTCTCTATTGCTATTTCCTTAGCTTTTTCTGTGTTTAGCAGATCTTTGATTTTTAACAGCTTCTCATAAAAATAATATATAGCTGTCTTCTCATTCGACCTGTAATCTAAGTTGCTAAAATCCCCATCTGGATTATGAAGCATCTGGCCTTTCCAGCCTGCATAAAGAAATGTTCTTGATATTCCCATTGCTCCAAGAGCATCTAGCCGATCTGCGTCTTGAACGACTTTGCCTTCAATTGATTCCATAGGTGGATTTTCCCCACCGTTATAAGACATTGTTGAAATAATTTTCATGATCTCTGCAGATGTGATAATGTCTTCTACACTTTTCACAATCCTACCTCTTTCTTTTTGCCTTTAATAATTGTCGCATATTTACTTTCAGTTTCCTGAATCGACTGGATTTGGAACCCTGTTGATTGAAAAAGACGCACATATTCATCTACATCGATCGGGTAAATCTTTAACTTCCTACTGCCATAATCCAACCACTCATCGTCTTTACTAACCGACAACACAAATGATCCATTATTCTTAAGCGAATTGTAAATGTTTTTCAATGCTATCTCTTTATCCTCTATGTGTAAAAAAGTCAATACACTGTAGGCTGCATCAAAGGTATTGGGACGAATAAATTGATGTGCATCTGCCATTTCAAGCTCCATGTTTGAAAACATACTTAGATTAGACCTGGCTCTTTCTAAGCTCTTTGGTGAAATATCAATTCCAACAAGAAACTGACATCCTGCATTCAAAACCGATTTAGCTATTCTACCTGTTCCAATTCCCACATCTAATACGACTTTGTTCTCAGCTTTTAATGCCTCGAAAAAAATGTCACCATCCCATCTGTTCATATAAGCTTGAAGTGCTGGAGGATCTTGCACAGGATCATTTCCCTCGTCAATCAACAATTCATAATGCTCCAAAGCAGTAACCACCTTCATGGCTATACACGCTTCCTTTTCTAAGTTTTTTTTCAGTATTACTTTCCAGTGTTTACAACGTCCCACCGATTGATTTCGCTCTCGATATAATGCTTAATGGTTTTATTCAATTCGATATCCTTATTTTTATCCCATACCGTACTTACTTCAAATATTCCTGGTCTGAAAAACAATGGTATTCTTTCTCGAAACCAATCCTGCATAGGAAGTTCATTCAATTGATCCTTGTTGACCCACATCAATTCCCCTTCGGGAGGGTTTTTAAGTAGATCGCCCTCAAATGAAGTAACCAAATAATTAAAAACCATGTAACGAAGTCCAGAATTAATTTCGCAGAATTCATTTAGTCCCTTATATATGATGTCTTTTACAATTAAGCCTGTTTCTTCTTTTACCTCTCGAATTGCTCCATCTACAATACTTTCTGGGAAATCGACTTTTCCACCTGGTGCAATATATCCTGGGAACCCTAAATGATTCGGACGGTTCATTAGCAGTATCCTATCCCCATCTTGAACCATGCTCATCGTCAGTATCTTGTGATTTACTTCATTTGGCATTCAGACCAGATCCCCATTCATGTCTTTTATTGTTCGTTCTCTTCTAAAATCTATTATACATAACGACTACGAGTATCAAATATGAGGGAATCCACTTTAGTCCACGGAGTAAAGGTGGTCGTTAATGGGTAACGCTGACCAGATTCCGCTGATTGATATGCACCGAACATAATCTCATGTACATGCAGCTGCTGCTTAGCCGATTGTACCGGCTGCTCCCCGGTTCTAAGGCAGTGAACAAAATGGGAAATGACACTCTCATTTTTTTGCTTAGAAAGCTTACCCTGTGGGACATAACAATTCTCGATCCCACGCCAATTGACTTGTTCTGAATCTGGTATACATTCTCTTAATGTATGGATAACCAGCGGATAACCACTATCATTCAAAGCTATAGTCCCGTTACGTCCATAAATAATTGTATTATTCTGTTTGAACGACAGTCCCCATAATGAGCGAATAACCGCATGTTGTCCTCCCGCAAACTGGAGGATTATGGACACATTATCATCCACATCACTACACACTTTCTTACCATCACCGACAATACGATTCGGGATTAAGGTGTTTACTTCTGCCATAACGCTTACAGCCGGTCCTAACAAACCAATTAGTCGGCTAATCGGATATACCAAGCAATCAAGCACGGCCCCTCCATGAGATATTGATTTATCATAATACCAGTTGTCACGCCATGGTCCCGGAAGGGAAAGTTGTGCCTCGGCTCCCGTGATTTTTCCGATATATCGCTCATCAACATATTCTGAGGCCGCCAGAAAAGCGGGATTCAGATCAAACGGTAAACTCATGAAGATGACATTTTTCTTCTCTGCAAGGGATACCATCCGTTTACAATCCTGAAAGTTAGTAGCCATGGGCTTCTCGTTTAGAACATTCAACCCTCGTTCTAGTGCAGCAAGCACCGGCTCCGTGTGCATGGAATGCGGTGTGGTGACGACTACAGCATCAAGCTCCTCTCTGTCCATCATGACCCGATAATCGTCGTACCATCTTGGAACTCCATAGATTAATGCCTTCTTCTCCGCATTTTCCAAATGTTTTGAGCAAACTGCAGCAAAACGTACTCCTTCTAATTTGGACGCCTGCTCAAAATATCGATTACTAACATGTCCGCTGCCTATCATGCCTAAATTGATCGTTTTCATTAAAGGTCTCCTAATGTAAACTTTTCAACTATCCTCGTATTTGTATATCTCTCGTGCATTTTCTGATAAAGATTAGCGCCCCAGCCCTAGATAAATCTTACCTAGGGGCTGGGGCGCTTGCCGACTGTTATTCTTCCTTTATTATACATACAGTAACCAAGAGAGTTAAGTCCAAAAGCATGAATACACTGTTACATTTAATCACCTAAAAAATATTACTAACTATCGGTAGCCCTTTCTCTAATCTTCTTCTACTCTCATTAAGATATGTACTAGTCCAATCATTTAAATTACTAAAATCAAAGCTGCGATACATGCCAATGTAAACTATAAGTTCCCTTATGTCCCCATGTATTAAACCGCAACTTTTTTCTTTATCTATATTATTTACTTTTACCTTAAGTTGACCGAAGCTTTTATAAACATCAATTTGGCTAGAGGGTATGAACTTGCTCATGTTCTTCAAATAATAATTATCAGTCCAGTCATGACGTGTCGTGCCTTTACTGCTAGGGGAATAAATCCTCGATAATCCGTGGATTTTCCCTGTAATCTCTCCACACAGCTCCGATATTATCAAAAAGACAAGCTGTGCCGACATCTTCACTTTAGGTTCTCTGGGTTTAATCCCTGTAATTTTTCAGGAATAAACAACCCGTCTTTTCGGATTAAAATATCATCAAACCATATTTCTCCTCCGCCGTATTCCGGCCTTTGGATATTAACAATATCCCAGTGTAACTCGGACCAATTTTCATTTCCAGGTGAACCAAGAGGAACACATCCAGGAGTGAGGTGGAAACTTCCCCATACTTTTTCATCGAACAAAGTATCTTTCATTACATTTTCAATATAAGGGTTAAGACCTATTCCAAATTCACCAAAATACCTTGAACCTTCATCAGTATCCAGTAATTTATTAATTCGATATGAGTCATTTGCGGTAGCTTTAATAATTTTACCATCCTTGACTTCAAGACAAATATTATCGTAAGTAAAGCCTTCTTTTAAAGAAGGTGTGTTATACGAAATCACTCCGTTGACAGATTCTTTAACCGGCATTGTATATACTTCTCCATCCGGAAGATTCATGATTCCTGCATCTTTAATTGAAGGCATGCCCTTGATCGAGAAGGTTAAATCTGTTCCTACACCCTTAATTCTAACTTTATCTGTTTGATCCATAAGCTCAACTAGATTATCCATCTCTTTATCCATTTTTGAATAGTCCAAATTGCATACGTTAAAGTACAAATTCTCAAAATCCTCAGTTGACATGTTCGCCTGTTGAGCCATCGCATGGTTCGGATAACGAAGAATGCACCATTTCGTATGATTATAACGTCTGCCGTTGATAGGCTGGGAATAATGCTTTCGATACAACGCCATCTTCTCAGGACTAATACCACTTAATTCACTCATATTCTCCCCGGCTCTAATGAGTATATAGGCTTGCATATCATTAACTCTGTTTAAGTCGTATGATGCCATTGCTTTTAATTGTTCCTCGGTACAATCTTTTAATATTTCTCTTAATAATTCATGATTGTTTATTAAAAGAAATGGAACTCCACCGACACGATAAGCCTGTCTCACCAATTCTTGTGCTAAAGGAATTTCCAATCCATCTACTTCAATTAGTATTTTTTCCCCATGCTGTAGCTTCACCGAATATTGAATGAGATTTTTAGCGAGTTGTTCAATTCTTGGATCTTTCATCGTTAGTCACTTCTTCCTTTATGATTGAGAAAATTACCGCGTCAACAAATCTTTGCTTCACATAATAATATTTTTTTAAGTATCCTTCTTCACTAAATCCAGACTTCTCTAACAGTTTTCTAGATTTGATGTTATCTGGATATGTAAAGGCCTCTATGCGGTTTAACTCAAGTTCTTTATGTCCAAAATTAATCACTTCTCTTAGAACTTCAGTCATGATTCCTGATCCCCAATACTCAGGGCTTAGTTCATACCCAATCTCAGCTTTAAAATGTTTCTTAGACCAATTGTGAAAACCACATGTCCCGATAACACTATCTTCTGTCTTAAGAGTGATTCCCCACCTAATTCCTTGCTGAGTAATAAATCTATCATTGAATATTCTTATAAGACTTTCTGCTTGCTGCAATTCAGTGAAACTATCTAAATCATAAAACTCTGTCACTTCATCTTTGGAAAAATAATTATACAGATCGACGGAATCCTCTGGTCGTAATTGTCGGAGTATCAATCTTTCAGTTTCAATCATAGGAAACGTTTTCATTATTCTTTCCTCCCATGAGAATCATTTCGTTTAAACGTTGTTATATTCATGAACCGAAAGCCTTCATCAATTTACACTCAAAAATAAACTGATTTTTAATTTACATTGTTATATATTGTCATGTCCTTCTTATATCATTATTCATTCAGGAACTTCAATGATCTCAGATACCCGTATTTTTAATATTTCAATTAACTCTTCATCCATAAATGTATATTCATCAGGTATATCAAGTCTTATTACTCGTTTCCCGCTGATCTCTTGACTAAATCTTTCTTTAAGTCTCCGCTCATGCTTTTTCTCCATTACAAATATCAAATCTGCCCACCCAATATGACCAGCGTTTACTTTAATCCTTGCATTCTGTTCTGTTCCTGCAGATCTGACCTGATACATATCATAGTGCTCAAAAATCTTCTCAGCCGTAAAACTTCTCCACTTATTTCTACTACAAACAAATAATAATTTAATACAGATCACCTTCATTAATAATTGAGTCTAGCCCTGAAACAAATATAACACTTCTCATAAATATTGGTTATAGTTCGAAAAATTCTTTAGTTATTACGAGCCGTATTGAAGTTATATACTTTATATTCCCCGTTATTTGATGAGAACCTGAGAATATTTCGATCCTCGGGAATACCCTCGAAATAAGCGCCAATACATCCCGTTGTGCATCTGTGACCAGACAATAAAATGTTTACTTTTTTCACGCTATATTCAGCTTCAAGTTCATGCATAAACTCAAACACTCTTTTAATATAATGATGGATGTTTTCAACACCTTTATAAATTTTTGAATCAGGAACTACTCCAATCATTTTCACTTCGTCTTTTTTTAACCCATCAGCTTCTCCCAAATCAAAAACATCCAATCTTGGATCTATTTTTACTGTTTTACCCGCTGCTATCTCTGCTGTTTGAATAGCTCTTTCTTGTGGGGAGGTAAATACATAATCAAATTCTACATTTGCAAGTTTATCTCTTAAATTTTGCGCTTGAATTATTCCATATTCATTTAATGGGAGTCCCCGTCTTCCTTGGAGTCTTCTTTCTTGATTCAAATCTGTTTGCCCGTGTCTAATCACATAAATCATGCAAGAACCTCCTTGAATCACATCTTATAGAGTTCTCCTATCTCCCGAATACACATCGTACTCAGCTCCTAAGAATCCCCATTCGTTCTTCTTTTAAATCAAAAAATACTGGTTTCTGTACTCTATTAATAGTTTCAAGATTAATTTCATCAAGATGTTTAAATATAAGTTGTAACGATTCATTATTACTATCTGTATGGATAAGTGTCGATCCATCTTCTGCGAGTTTCCCTTTTAAATCGGCTTCTACATTAAATAAGAACATAACAAAAACGACTTCATTTCCATCAGGATATGTATACATCATTCTTGATCCAGAATAAATAGAGTTTAGATTGTAGTGTATAACATCAAGCCCGGTTTCTTCCTTAACTTCTCTAACCATCGTCTCTTCGATTGATTCCCCTGGTTCCATACCTCCGCCCGGTAATCCCCAATCTCCATAATCAGATCGTTTCTGTAATAATATTCTTCCCAAACTGTCTGTAATAATTGCTCCGCCTGTTACGATAATACGTCTGGTCATTTAATCATTCCTTATCTAATATTTTATAAGTCCTGCTTCTTACTGGTTTCGCCTTACTTATATATTTATAAATGTATTGTTAGATGAAGTAATCCTTGAATTACTTACACAAACGTTCCAAAACCATTGCCACTCCATTTTGGTCATTACTTCCCGTTATTTCATCAGCAATCTCTTTCAATTCAACAACCGCATTTCCCATCGCAATTGAATATCCAGCTGATTTAAACAGACCTAAATCATTATGGTCATCTCCAAATACAATTACGGATTCCATTTTTTCATTGTAGATATTACATAACCTAGTTACTGCCGCCTCCTTCGATGCTTGAAGTGGCATGATTTGAATTAATTGTTTATTGTCTGTTACCAGTATGTTTACCTTATGTCCGAACATTAAAGTAAGCCCTTGAATATGATTGTTTCCAGATAATAATATTTTGGTAGCCTCATATTGTTTTAACTCTTCCAATGATTTTACTGTAGGGTTAGACTCGGCATTCATCGTGTTCATATAATTAAGCTCCCTAAAGCTAAACCATTGATCTTTTACTTCCATAGTCAGTTCGATTTGAGAGTCATGAAACAAACAATAATCGATGATTTCAGAGGTAATATCAGCAGGAATGGATTCACAAAATTCGGTTTTCGATTTCCTACAAATGACTTGTGCTCCGTTATAATATACAAATGCTCCGATATCTAACAACTCATTTGGAAGGAATACTTTAACTGTTCTAGGAGGACGAGCTGTTGCAAAAATAATTCTTATATCTTTTCGATAACAAGAAAGTACTGCTTCATAATTCCGCTTAGAAACTTGCTTTTTCGAGTTTAAATATGTGCCATCTAAATCTAAGACCACAGTCGAAAACTTCAATGAAGCTGCCTCCCCCAAAAATGATTAGCACTATCACATAACGTTACATCAAGCGTAGTATCCTCAGAATAACTAAGTAATTTTTCAATCTCAATATTTGTGATTTGTGAATTAAATGACATCGTATCCTCCGTTGATGGTATACTTATGTGTTACCCCTGCTTTTTTAAACATATTAACTCCGATTGGCCTTGACCGATTATTTTTTCCAATCTAAAATCACTTTGTACTTGTAGTCTGAATCGCCTCCATACATTACTTCTCCATAATTGACTTTCACGCCTAATTGCTCCGCAATGCTATGCCCAATCTCATCAACTTCCAGTCCTGAGTTTCTAAAGATTAAAATTACTGGACAATCATACATTCCGTGTCTCCAGTTGTGTTCTCTTGATATATTAATATAGATGTCTTTGCTCTCCTGATCTGTTGCTCCGTACTCATACCACTCCCACGTATCCTCATAATCTCTATGAGATTCATTTAGAGTTAATATTGTATCAAGCTCTTTAATAATATCTTTCATTTCTTTCTCAATAAAAAACCAAAACTTATATTCAACCACTACGTCTCTCTCCTCGGTTAAACTAGAAGATCCATGTGGTTTTAAAAGTATCTTAAAAGACGCTTATCTCTCATTGACTAGCCAAGTTTTTGCATCTTCAGGATCTTTATAAAATGATATCCTTTGTGTTATCCCCAACTTTTTTATTCTTCTTCTTAGTCTCCATATATTGATTCCTGATAGCCCGACAAACGAAAGTTTATCAATATGAGCTCTTAAGTTATTAATATTGTTTGATAATTCTTGCAGTACCCGATTCGTTACCGAGGTTTCGTACATATCTACCCATATTTTCAGTTTTTTATTTGTGTTAAAAATAAACTCTTCTTCTTGTTTCATCAATTCAAAAAGTTTTTCTTCGTTATTGTATTTACTCCCGTATTTTAAGCAATGAATTTCTCCACCTTTATAATAGTAAGGAAATATTGAACCTCCTGGTGATTTCATTAAATCTCACTCCCTCAGGTTTTTTTCATTTTCTTTTACATAACTGATTGGTTCGTCATCCCACACTTGTACTTCAATATATCTTTCGGGACCATATAAACCATCCTTATTCCAATTTTGAGGTAAACCATATTTTTGGATGAGTTTTAAGATTTCTTCATATGTATAAATCTGTTTTCGATACTCCCGGCCATCATTTATACGAGGACTAAACGTAGGAAATAAATCACCATAGGAAAATGATAGGGCCTCAACTTTAAATTTAGATATGTTAAATTTTAAGTATTTACCTTCACTATACCAAGTATTAAGCCAATCGCATTCGCCTACGACCATATAATGGGGTGCTTTTCTTTCTGGTTTTCCACCTTTTGATATGAACATGTCTCGAGCCATTTGTTCCAATTCATATCTTCTTTCAAGGTATCCATCATTTCTATGAGTAGCCATAACATCACTTTCTCTTTTTAATTTATCTCAAACATTTTGCGCTTGATTCAAGGTTAAATCTGATAAATTCATGAAGGGACCTTTCGATTTCTCATAATAATGATATAAATAATTCATCTCTACAGCGTCACTCACATATTCACCCCATCTGATGCACTATTAAATCATGTGATTATTTTACCCTTCAAATTTCTTTTTTTAACTTTTTGAATCCTCTTCACTGCCAGTTGTTTCTCAGGTGTATAAGCTTTAATTCATTGTTATCAGATGTCAGTTACTTCTTCAAATATACCTACTCGTTACGAAGTGGTTCAAATATTGTCCAACCTACGTCGGGGTAGTCACCCCAAAGTTCAATAATGTTTCGATCTGGATCAAAAAACTTAAAAGATAGCCCTTGATAATCAGTAATTGGTGTAACTTCAATCCCTTTAGCAACAAGGTCACGAAAAACTTCAGTAATATTATGTATTACAAAACCATATGCCGCCTGTGTCCCAGTAGAATAATTCATATGTGAGGTAATGTTCTGCTCATTATCAATTAACATCACTCTCACACCCGACGCTGATCTAAGTTCTAGATACAAATCATCCTCTTTGACAGTTATCAATCCAAAGTTTTCTTTATACCATTCTGCCGATAGCCGTAAATCACTGACAGGTATATAAATGTAGCTGCCCATAACTTGCATAATTATCTCCTCCATAAGGTTTTATCAATTAATACATTGTTATATGATTCGGGTTCCTTCTTCAACAACCTGCACGACTGCTCTTCTGTTTTTAATTGTACTCTCGTATAACAGTTATTCAACATTTAATTGCATAAATGAGTGTATTTCGTTACGGTTGCAAATGCGTTTTTTGCAGACGTGACGATTTTTTATTAGACTGTAACATTTTCCAGATCAAACCGTTGTCTTAATGAGAAGGGGAGAGGATTTCGATACCGAACCTCCGAAATGGAGTAAGAAAAAATTTAATCGAATGATCTGGCGAATGCGAGTTAAGATGCTTGTAAATACGGCATCTGCTTTGGTGTTATTATTTTTGTTGTATACGGTCTACATCTCTGTTATTCACATCTATTTTGATACTACAGAAGTAAGAGGTAAATTTATTAGATCAATAATTTCGGTAGTAGAACTCCACGAAGATGGCATGAAGGTTGAAAAACCAGCAAATCCAACCATCGAAGTTACACCATTTCTTACACAAAAAACAACACTTAAGCTATATAGAGATGTGGGTAAATGGCAGGTCATTACGGGAGAGATTCGAGCGGAACAGAGCTTGTCAGGCAAGCTTATCTATTCCATCGTAAATACCGGCGCTTATTTGAATAAGGATAGTCAGGCTGCATTTATTTTGCCGTCATCTATTATGTTTGATAAAACGATGAAGGACAGATCTCGTCAGGAAGGCGACCTTGAACAATTAGGAAAGATTGAAGACGGAAATGTGGCCGAGTTATCATTTTCTATAAATACATTAATGTCACCGGAGCAGCTCATGGAAATGCTCGATAGTTATGACATTGCAGTGACCGGAATGCCCGTATATGCAGGAGAGCTTAAGGATTTTGACACTCCTCATACCGTTGGCGGAGGTACGGATTATTACGTTCCTCACTTAACCCTGAGACCGATGTCTGTGTTTGAGGAGAACAACAGGCTTACCATGTGGCAACTGTATTTTTCAGCTGAAGACAAGGGGAGAATGTCAGAGCATATAGATTATATGATGTCTGATCTAAAATGGATGACCTCAAACATTAGATATTACGGTGTGGATCAAGATAAACAGCGACTTGCTTATTTACAGAAAGAAGGAGTTCAGGTTTACGGTGCGACCGTCACAGGACCTGTACGGGAGCTCGAAAAACTAAAGGAACAACCGGAATTCCGCGAATTCCGATTGGGGCGCATTGAGGTATGGAATTGGGAGGAGAGACAGTAATTACTTTACGATTTGTTAACGAATAAAAATGAAGAAGGAGAGCTCCTCAAGAGGTGCTTTCCTTTTTCATTTTTTCTCTGAATTTTCACCCAATAAATATTCAAGAGATTTATCGAGCTCTTCTTACCATGAAGCTTTCAGCATCCTTTACAAATCCATATTGTTCATATAATCGGTGTGCATCAGCTGTTCCTAAGAAGCCAGTTATATCTTTAAGCTCCTCACTATGAATTATGGTTTCTACTAATTTTTTGCCTACTCCTTTTCCTCTATACTCATCATCAATAATGACATCACATAACCAGTATGCAGTTGCCCAATCCGTAATCACTCGAGCAAATCCAATCTGTTTCTCTCCGTGATATACCCCAAAACAAAGTGAAGTTTCAATCGCTTTTTTAATTTGTTCAACCGGCCTTTTATTTGCCCAATATGTCCCCGCTAATAATCCACAAACATTTTCATAATTTAAGAGTGTCTTGTCTGTACTTATTAAATAGTCTTCGAATCTAACTTGCATGATTTCACCCTCCTAAATATTTTAAATTTGAATATTACTAAATACTCCGTGTAGGCCAAGGGCCGTATAGGTTTGAATACAAACTTACACTAAGGGTATGATTTGAAATCTCTTTACTACTACTGGGTCTATAAATTCAATATCCTTTATGTCCCTGGCTTGAAATTCTTCTAGTATTCTCAGAAAAATTCTTCCAATTAATATACTGTCTCCTAATGCATCATGCCTTCGTAAATCCTTATCATGAATGTTATAATGCTTAATCAAATAATCTGTCCAAATTATGTCCGTTACTTCTGGATATAGATAAGAAAATAAAGCTTTAGTATCTAAACAAGGATTCGTAATTAATGGAAGATTGTTTCTCTGACATTCATTTTTTAGTAGGGGTAAATCAAATTCATATCCTGCATGTGTTATTAAGATACTGTCCTTAGTAAATTCTAAAAAATCACTATATTTGTCCTTTAATAAGGGCGCATTCTCTAGTTGAGTATTATAAATCCCCGTAAATTGTTCAACCGATTCAGGAATTGGCTTTGGCGATTTAATGTATGTATTAAATGTCTTAGACTCCTGTATACAATTGTTCTCTATTATAACTGCACCAATCTGCGTAATATGTTCTGTTTCATGATTTATTCCTGTCGATTCAAAATCAAATACACAATATCTTTGTTTTACTGCATCTTTAATATGTACTCCTGACACAGTATATTCGGTGTCCGATATAAATCTAATCTCCATTGAGAGTTCGCCTCCATTTATTAATTACTGTGAAGTTTTTAACTTCGTTTAATTGCTGGTAAAGCTTTTACGACTTAAGACATTCGTAAAACTTTTCATTGAAAAACATCTGATCTTCAAGATAGTTTTCAGTATATTTGTTGAGCATTCGAACTCCTACTGCATTTAGCTCTGGTACAACTACGCAATGACAACCAGCTGCACCCGTAGCATAAAACCAATTCTCTTTAAAGTACCAACCAAAAATTCGGTTTTTATCTTTCGTTTCAACTCTTAATTGTTCCATCAGTCGAAAAACTTCGAGTGGCACGAGTTGCTTATTATGAATGCCCCCTTTATTTAAAAACAACTCACCCCAGATCGCCAAATCTCTTGCACTAGCGTATAAATTTCTTTCATGACCTTCATTTGATTCAATTCTAATGGATGCATAGCCATCTGCAGCTTGAAAATCACAAACTAATTTCTCTTTCGGTACTGAAACCCATTCAGTATTAGACAATCCAAGTGGTTTAAAGACACGCTCTGGAAATTAGTTGAGCTATATTATTACCAGTAATTTCTTTAATTACTTTACATGCCACTTCTTCTCGTTCGATTCGATTTGCTCCAAAATATTTAACACTTGATTTTGTGGCTAAATCCCTAATAGTTGTACCTTCCAAATCTCTTTCTGGCATATCTGTAACGATATCAGAAACCTTAGTGTCTACTGATAGTTTGCTCTCTACAATAGCAATTGCTGTAGCAAGTCCGACATATGTCTTTCTTGTTGAATATAGATTAAACATGGAGTCAGGTGTAACTTGTAGTGCTCCACTCTTAAAATGATGCTTCCCTGAATACCATTCGGTTACAATTTCATTATTTTCAATTATTACAACAGAAGAAGCTGAAGCTCCATACTTTTTTGCTGCTTCTTGAGTATATGAAATTAGTGCTTCAAATTTATTAGTAGCAATCTTCTCCATGACTTTACCTCCGTTTATTTGGTTATCAAAGACCGAACATTAAGTATCGTCAATGTGTTGTTATGTGATGTATATGACAATCTCAGAAATATCCTCAACTCTAAGTTTTATCTACTTAATTCTTGTTAGAATTCTATCAATAACACTCATGGTGTCTAGCTGGTCAGTAATAACTTACACTTAGTTAAGGCACTTCTTATAATAATAATGTTTATTTCCCAACGGAGCATTCTCGATGATTGCCATTACCTCGTAACCATATTTCTTATAAAATTTGGGAGCTTGGAAACTGAAAGTATTTAACTTAAGGAAAGTACAATTCTTCGCTCTAGCAATTTGCTCTGCTTCTTCCAATAACCTTTTACCAAGTCCCCGCCCACGATGTTCATCATCTACCCATAAAATATCAATCTCCATCCAGTTCCAACATACTACGCTAATGAGACCGGCAATTATTTCTTCTTGGTCATCCTTTAAACATAAATTAATTTCTTCATAAATGCCGTTTGGTACATTTTTAGAATTGAACTCAATAAGTTTTTTTCTAATATAATTTGCTTCATCATTTGTACCTTTAATTATCTTTGTTGTATACATCATTAGATCCTCCCGTAGGTTTTCCTCATTCACTGCATTAATTTCGTCTAACGTTTCTTGTGTTCACGACGTCTATAAACACTATCTGGTTGGTTGTATGTATATCATGATCTCGTGGGCCTTGACAATAACTTTTTTTCCTACAGAGGCTTCTCCCCTACCTAAGACAAAACTTCTTTTGTTTTTAGTAATTTCATAATACAAATCAATTCTATCGCCTGGAGAAGCTTGCCCTAAAACCTCGATACCATTTAAAGATGATAAAAATCCTAATCCGTTATCCTTCGTCATTGATGCAAATGCACCTAACTGTGCTAAAGCTTCAACTATCAATGTGCTTGGCATATGCTTATTTCCTTCAGTTATATACCATTCGTTCCATGTCACATTCTTATAGCCCTTGACCCATTTATTTGGCTCGACCTCTAGAACTTTATCAATCATCAAAAAAGGATATCTGTGAGGAATTACATTAGGGATATCAATCATTATTTTCTCCTTTATGTATTGAAGTTTTCTTTTACATTTGCAAATGTTCTATATCATTATATAGAATACACTTCCGATAATCCGATTAACGCACCATGACTTTCAACGAGTACTCTCATATCTTTATGAAAAATAACACCGCGACATGCTACGTCCTCAAATCTCTCCATACCAAGGTCAATCAATTTCACGTATTCGAACATCTTCAATAATATGATTGACCCCTATTTCATAGGCGATAATTTCTGCAGTCTCTTTGGCACGTATTAAATTACTTGTAATGATAAGATCCCAGTTTTCACTTTTCAATTTCATTCCCAAATACTTCGCTTGCTTTCTACCTTCTTCGTTCAACGGAATATCGGAGAGTCCTTGTGCCTTCTCTTGAATATTCCATTCGGTTATTCCGTGTCTAATCATTCCTATAATAGCCACAGCTTTCCCCTGCATTGGTATATTGCTTGGAATAGAAGCCTGCTATCCTCAGACAGAAATCCAGAAGTGTATCATTCATCAAATTCGTAACTCTACAAGGTATGTGTCCTATAAAGACTTGAAGAAGGTCACCGCTGATCTAAAGCCTATCTACAAGGCAGCTACCGAGGAAGCTGCGCTATTGGAATTGGATCGATTTGAGGAGGTTTGGGGCAGTAAATATCCTCTCATCATTCGCTCTTGGCGGAACAATTGGGATGAACTGGCGACCTTTTTCAAGTATCCGAACGAGATCCGCAAACTCATCTACACTACCAATATGATTGAAAGTTACCACCGGCAGCTTCGTAAAGTAACGAAGGGCAAGAGTATTTACCCTACCGACGAAGCCTTACTTAAAATGCTCTACTTGGCAACGATGGATGTGACTCGGAAATGGACTGGCCGTGTCAAGAATTGGGGTCAAATGCTGCTTCAATTCTCTGTAATATTTCCGGATCGGGTTGGTCACCACTTACGCTAATTTAACGCCGCTTTCCCCTCGGGGGAATTCCTTGATAATTGAGTTTACACAAAATAATTGACAGACCCTCCTTTTACTGCTTCCTGATATGCTGAGACGTGTGCACGCTGCCCTGATCGCTGTGCAACATCATACCTTGCTGATCTAGAAGCTGATTTAACGTATTCAACACAAAGGCTGTATCTTGCTTATCTGCAATATTGTAAGCGACAATCTCTCCGTTATACAAATCTAAAATGCTCGATAAGTACAATGTCTTATTACCAAATGGCAGATACGTAATATCCATCACTAGCTTTTGCATGGGTTCAGTTGCTTGAAATGGACGCTTTAACAGATGTTCTGCAACCTGAGCAGGTTGACCCATTGGTTTACGTTTCTTCACTTTTACTCGGCATTGCAGTTGCTCTTGTTGCATAATCCGCTGAGCCCGTTTGTGATTAACTCTCTGTTCTAAACGAAGTAATGCTGTAATTTTTCGATATCCATATCTGAATTTATGTTATATAGCTCACGTATTCTCTCAATGATCTTGCATTCATTTACGTCCTTGTTTCTAGCTTTCCTACGATAGCAAGTCGAAAGAGGAACCTCCAGCCATGTGCAAGCCTTAGTAATGCTTAGTTCTCCTCGAATGGATTCTACGCAGGTAATAACGGTTTCAGCTTCTCTAATTCCGAAGTCATTTCAGTACCTTTGCCGTAACTGTATTATTTGCCAACGGGCTGCTCTAGTCTATACATTCACCATGTCGATATCATCTCATCCATGTTTTCAGTTGTATCTTATTCCTCATATTAAGTTCTTCCATTACGTCTTTCGCTGATGTACCAGTCAATCTCATCTCGACCGTTTTCATTTTCACTTCAACTGGGTAACTCACTTTGATGCCATAGTGAAAACACCTCCAAGATTGTCTCTATATCTTACGACATAGTAGATTTCACTTGAAGGTTGATCATTGGTGCTGTGGTGGATTTGTAGCTCGTAAGCATACATATTCTCAAACCAACCTGTTATTCGGAGGGGATTGTAACAAGATTTCGTTCATGAATGGTTTGGGTAAGTTGCTTCAAACTTATGCCGTACTGCTGAGCGATATCTCTTGCAAAGCTTTGTCCTTGCGGCTTCCCGGGAGTTACTTTATATGAGCGATTGGACTCAGTTAATTTATGTTCTATTTCTTCTTTAATTCCTGCTACCATACTAATGAGCTTGCTTTCACCGGCTTGTTGGGAATTAATTTCATTAATGCTTTCTGCCAGCTCATGAAGATGTGTGGCGATAACAGCGCGTAGTCCCAACAATTTAAGCGCACAAACAATATCTTTCATTAAATAGAAACTTTCCCCTGGACTGGTTGAAGAAAATGATTCATTAAGCAAGATTAAACTGTTTGGTGTTGCGTTCTGGAAAATTTCACCTATTTTTTTGGATTCAACGCCTAGCCGTCCCGTTTCCATATTGGAGTTTTCCTCAACGTTGAAATAAGGATAAAGTCCATCTACAGGGCTAATTTCCGCTTCAACACAAGGGACATATAGCCCTGCTTGCATCAAAACTTGCGTCAAACCGATCGCTTGGGCATATGTCGTTTTTCCTCCAGAGTTAGGACCCGTTAGAATAAATATGCGACCATGATCATTAAAGATAACGTCATTGGTTACGATATGGTCTCCAAATTTGCCATCCTCATATCGTGTAGACATTCTAAGTGCAAGATTAAGATTATAATTCCCTTTCAAGTGGGCCTTTCGCTCGTCTGATGGAAGCAGAGTAGGTCTGCACATCGGCATGCCCCAATCTCGCAATTTATGGATGAATTTAACAGCACCAACATAAAAGGCTATATCCGTCTCTAGCGAGAGAATCCAGTTGAAATGCAGATATGAATATCTTTCAACCATCGGTTGAATAGGCTTCAAAACATTTTTAAGCACCTTTTTCAAATCACGGAACAATAGTCTTCGCAGTTCGGTCTCTTCAGGCGACATGTCGTAAGTGGAAGTATCATTTTTAGAAATATGTACGGTTTCAACATGCTCTGGGTTTTTGTACAACTCGGATACGCCTTGGTACTCATTACCGCTTGCAAAAAGTTTGCCGAGAAGAGAGTTCCCGGAAAATCTCTTATCATTAATAGAGACGAGTATTGCTTCAACAGGGTTCAATTGAGCATCAAAATTAATGCCGATGGTCACGCTCGAAATTGAATCAAGCCCTTTTTGCAATTTAGGAAGCTGTTCGGATAGGTTTTTGAAGTCGAAATCTTCCGAAATTTGAATAATACGATCTCTCAGACGAATAAGTCCTTCAGATTTTAAGTGGGCCTTTTCGGTAAAGGCTTTGCGTAATTGTTTAACAAAATCTACATAAATACCTAATTCCTTGAGTCTCGATACCGTTTGCAACATATCGACGCTTACGCTGGAATACTTTCCAGATACAAACCGCATATCATCAATAATAGACAAACTCTCCTCTAGGCATAGCAACAATTCAAAGTTATTCAACAAGTCCTCTATAATATCTAACCTAAATTTTATTGTTTCAGGATCATAGCTTAGTTGTCTAAATATATTTCGAATATCGTTAAAGTGTTTGCGGTTATTGTCTATCATATGAATGATAGCGTTAAGTTCAAGCTCATTGAAGTCTTGCTCAGTTAATCTCACTCCTTTCATTTCTATTCCATGAGGAAAAATAAGATTAATACTCTCGTTTGTGAGGAGGGACATTTGTATCGATCTCCTTTTTTTGTATATTATAGTATATTTGACTAATAAATAACAATGGAAGGCAATTGTCCGCCTTTATTTAGGGAATAAATATATATTTAGAGATAATATTATTTACAATGTTTTCCATCTGGGTCTCTAAACCAAAAAGAGCGTCTTCCCCATGGATAAGTTTCAGGTCGCTTGCAGAATCTCTTTGTAAAATGCAGACATATAAGATACATCTTCAGTTATCAAACATATTCCATTGAATTTCATAATTCCCCTCCAATTTGTTGAAGTTCAACAAATTGGTTCGCATTGTTTTGTATTAATGGCTTTCCTACATCGAGCTATTTAAAAAAGCTCTCTTTATATTAGTGAGAATTTCTTTCCAATATGTAAGATAAAGTATTCTCCCTAACAAATGTCTTAATATTTGTTTTGATCTAAGTAAGAAGAACAAGATTGCTTATTCGCTGTTTCGATGACAAATTTGCTGGCTAGTATTATACACAGTACTGTCACTTCTATGAAATCTCCCTCAATCGTTCTCTAATAATGTTTAATAAATTTTTCTTTTCTTCATCAGGTAACCATTCAGTTAATCTTGCAGCGGCTACAGGCAAAATCCATCTATCAATCTCCAAAAAATCAAGTCCACTCAGTTTCAAATATTGTTTTACATATACCGATTTGATTCTGTTTCGTAAAATGCAAATGAGTATTGTAACTATCTTTGGGGTCCCCTTTGGCATTGCTCCAAGACTTAGCAATATAACCGTTCTAGCAACATCTCCTGCCGGTTTACCAATCATACCGGTCATCCAATCAATTATTAAGTTATCTTCACCAACTAGTACATTATCCGGATGAAAATCACCATGACAAAGCTTGTTATCAGTAGGAAGTTCTTGAAGATAATCTACTATCTCCTCCTTTTCATGTTCGCTGAGAAAGGGAGCTTGATTAATATTGTGAATTAACACTCCTTCCTGATGTCTAAGTAATTCGATCCTGTCATGCATTTGATGACGATGTATTTCAAAATGTAACTTTGCAAGTTTCTTTGAATGTTTATCAATTGACCAGGGTTTCATGGTCATTACTTTAAGTAATGAAATTCCAAATACTCGTTCAAATATGACTCCTGTTCTACTGTTTACTTGGATTAATTCAAACGGACGAGGTGTCTTAATACCAAGAGAATAAACAAATTTACTTACTGCAAACTCTTGATTAATTGCATCTAGAGGAAAATCCTGCTTATAAAGCTTAAGTACCTTTCCATCTTGGTGTTCAAAAATATCAGCTGTCCTGCCCTGACCAATAAGCTTAAAATCCGTCATCGTCAAAACTCCTAAATAAATTATGTTTGGCAATATTGTGTATAACGTTTCCACATCTGCGACGCGATTCGCCTTCCATGAATATAGAAATTAGCGCTGATTTCTTATAACGTTTTTGTATTCACGAAACGCCCCAGCCATAGATAGCTCTTATCTTAGGCTGGGGCGTTTGCTGACTGATCCTCTTCCATTATTATATATACGTCAACCAATGGACGATAGTCCCTAAAGCGTGAATCGGTGTTAATTAATGTTTATGGCCTTTTGAGAATATCCTCAGGTCATATCTTTCATAAAACATTCTTTCATTTTTAAAATCATTTCATAAGCTATTTCTTGGTTACGTAAATATATCCAGTTAAATAAAGGTTTTTCAATGATTTCTAATAGATCATTTCTCGTCTTCTCTAGGCACTCTAAGAGTTCTTCGTATTTGTAATCAATATAATATAGTTTTTCTGGATCTGTTGATTCTGGATCATTCGATAATACCCTAGCGCAATCGTCCCCATACACAACTCCAGGATTGGGATCATGACCCAACCAGGGGCTCATCCTATTTCTTATGGATTCATAAATCTCCTCTATTTCCTCTAGTCCACAACAACAACTTGGCATAATTACTTTCTGCTCATCTTCAAAAAAGGCAACTCCACCTGATAGGACAAGCGACTCTTGTTCAAATAAATCATTAAAAGCTTCTTCTAGAGATTTGTTTTACATCAATATCGTTATAACCAAACAAATGCAATAAAAACAACTCGACTTCTTCGCTATTGCACTGAGCAGATAGAGGGAGATATTCTTTTATTGGTACTTCGTGATCGATCCATACTGGAGTTCCATAATAAGGTTCTATAGTTACTGGCTTGGTATATGGCATGCTATGCTGCCCCTCACTATTTCAATATTATACTTCAGGAATTTCAGTTAACGTTATTGTATTCACGACGTCCATTCCCCTTAGATAGCTCTCTATCTTAGGGGAATGGATGTGTCCGCCTGCTTCTTTTAACTGCATATTTTTTAACATATTGATCACCGGGGCATACTACTCTATTCCTACAAGCCGTTCTCTTTAGGAACGTTTAACAGGAATGCAATTTCCGTTTTTGGGGATTGGGGCAACGCCCACTAACAAGCTATTCTTCTTGAGTGCATATACACTCTTCCTGTTTGCCAATATTATCACTTCCTAAATCTTTGCATAGTGTTATGTTCATAGCCTTGTCCAAAAGCTTTTGTAGTCCTCAAACTCACCATCTTTACCCTTCATGCAATACTCCGCATGGAAGATTTCGTCTACGTTTTTTTTATTATTATCATAGAGCGTATAGGGATAAAGAAACAACTTATCGCACTCTTCATTTTCCTCCTCAATGACGTTTTCTTCGCAGTATCCTTCTTCAAGAAGAAATTCAACCGCCCCAGAAAAGGATAGTCCTTTAAGAATATTTATGTTAACCAACCTATTACCTCCCGTTCTATAAACAATCTGTACATTTAATTACAGTTTAATATAGCTACAAAATGCTTTAAATGAGAATGATTACCGACCTTCATCGAGTTACTCTCTCAATCTCATATTTTCGTTATTTGTTTCTATACTTCTTTATGTATTCATCAATCACTTCTACAGTGTTGTTAAATTCATTCAATAAATCATCTAATTCATGTTTAAAATCTTGCCTATCCGTCCAATAGGCTTTATCTACTTTTAAGATTGAACTTAACAAGTCACCAGTATACATCTCTCCTGATCTTAGAGGATTATTAATTAGTCGTTCAAACGCAATTGGTAATAAATAATCCAAACTAACTTGTTGCAAGATCATTAATCTTAAATCTTCATCTGAAAAATTTTTTAAAGGGGTTTTTCTAAGTCGGTGAACGTTGACTACAAGACTAGAACAATATTCTGGTTCACCCCAATCACAGTCTTCCAGTTCATCTAGCGATCTATTTATATCAAAAATTCAATAACATAATTTCATCTCCGCATTTATATAAGCTTGGTATTTCACATAAGGTTCTTGTGTTCCTGACTGCCCTCTTCGAATATTCCCACACATTTCTTTCATGTATCGACATTTATTAGGTTGTCATTACTTTGTTTTTTCAGTTTTTCGATTTTTAGTTCTTAAAAAGAGTATCTATGTTCATAACAAACTCGTCAATATTTACACAATTAAACCATCCGCTCTCTTCGTTGACGATGGATTCTATTCTGTCTATCGCAAGTGATTTGTTGTCCACGGTCGCTGTATCCTTCATCCCAGGAATCTCGCTCTTAGTTGGTGGCATTGGCGTGATGAATATTATGCTGGTTTCGTTACGGAAAGAACCCGTGAAATAGGTACCAAGATAGCGCTCAAGAAGCTCGATATCGAGATTCAGTTCATTGTTGAAACTGCTGTGATCTGCAGAGTTGCCGGGCTGCTTGGTGTTATCTTAGGCGTAACCATCGCTAACATAGCTCAAGTTATCTTGGATATCCTGTACTGACATCCTTCCCGTAATCCTGCCTTCTTCTTTGACAATAAAGTTCGCGTTCCGGTATACTTGGGTCATATTTCCACCAAAGTGGAAGGTAAAGTCTGGAATCGAAGTAGCTACTTCCACTCAAGTAGAAGGATATAGCAAACAAGCCATAAAAATGATGACTGCATTGAAAAATGTGGTAGATAGCAGACAGCATTCGCGCAATGGCAATAATGGCACGTTTACCCTGATGCTTTTTAAGCTGTAGGTAGCAGGTTCGGATCTCGGGATAAACGAGTTCTTTATACAAAGATAAGTCTGCGTGCTCGAATACACACTTATTTGTGCTTGGAATGGCAATCTACACATATAACCATGCTGTCCTCCAATACATGAGATGACCCACACACCTCCACGTGATTTGTAGTTAACCGCTATCCTGCTCTAGACTAAAAAGATTTCATTAAGTTTTGTGCCTTGAGCGAGGCGAAAGGAATGGGTATAACCATGAAGAATGATTTACTCCATATTGGTCCATTAACCATATATGGATATGGATTGATGATTGCGATCGGTATTATTACAGCATATCAGGTCTTGGTAACGCGAGCAGAGAAAAGGCAAATGGAGCGTTCCCATATTTCCTCGATTACGCTTTGGGGACTATTGGGTGGATTTTTAGGCGCAAAGCTCCTATATTGGATAACCCAAGGCAAAAATATCATGGATCATCCTGAAATTTTATGGGATATGTCTACAGGCTTTGTGGTATACGGTGGCATTCTGGGCGGGATTCTCTCGGGTTATATCTACTGCAGGATGAAAGGATTAAATTTCCTGCAGCATCTCGATCTGTTTGTCCCCTCTATTGCCTTGGCACAGGGATTTGGAAGAATCGGATGCCTTCTGGCAGGCTGCTGCTATGGAGAAGAGACGCACGGCTGGTTTGGCATTACCTTTCACGAATCTGAGTTCGCTCCAAACGATGTGTTGCTGATTCCCACTCAAATTCTTGAAAGTGTATTTAGCTTCGGCCTCTTTTTTGTACTGATTTATTTAGCAAAGAGTAAGAAAACGGACGGATTCATAACAAGTCTATATCTGCTGCTCTACAGTCTCGGTAGATTTATTATCGAGTTCTATCGAGGAGATATTATTCGCGGCAGTGTCGGGATCCTGTCTACTTCACAATTTATATCACTCCTAGTAATTGTAATTACGTGTCTGATCATGGTGGCGAAGTCCTATCAAACCTTGAAATATCGGAATACTTAATTCTCAGCATCCTACAATCCCTCCGTTTACCAGCTGGAGGGATTTGCTTTATGTACAAGATGCTAGCTCTATAAAATCAGAGGATTATCAAAGTTCATCACTATATAAAGAGTCCTATGAAGTCATCAATTCTAAATTTTATGAATAAGCCGAAAACACTCGTGATTTTAATCATGAGTGTTCTCGGCTTCGGATAGGGCGTGTCATTTGACACGTCAATTATCCGACTTCTTCTTGAGTTACCAACAATGACTGCTATAATTAACTTAACTTGTACAGATTGCTCATTGAAAACTGAACATATCGGGTTACAGGTGGAAAAGTTCACCTGTGTAAAATGTTCAAGCACACTTTCGTCCTCTCTGATCGAAAAGCGAAAACCAAGCAGTAGATTAGAGAGCTGAGTTTAACGTACAAGTTCTTGACTTAACCGCAGGAACTGCGGGGTTAGCCTACTTTTCTTCGCTCGTTAGAGCGTTTAGCGTAGGAATCTCGTGGCTTTAGCCATGAGAGGTTCAATCATATACCATAACCCAATACTTTTCTCCAGGTTTACCTTCTTCAACGACCTTCTTCCAACCATTATTCTCATAGAAATTCAATGCTTTTCGATTTTCTGATACACACTTCAATCGTACTGGTTTATTCATTTTTTCTACAGCGGAATTAACTAACTGAACGCCAACACCCTTACCGGAGAAATCAGGGTGCACAAATAAATTATGTATAAAATTATCGGGCAAGTACAAAGATGTAAATCCAAGAATGTGAAAATCATCCTCTGCTAATAATATATACTCTCCAACAGTATCCCTATCAAAATCTTCTAAAGTCATTTCTTCTATATTCGCCCAATAAAAGCTTTTACGACGTGATTCCAGATATGTAAGTCTTAAATCAGGGTAGTCAAGTTCACTTGCTTCTCTAATATTCATAGTGTCAATCTCACTTTCTCCGTTTTCATCTGTAACTTCCTTACTTCAAGCAACAGGACGTTGCGATTGAGTTACCTACAAAATAGTCTTTGGGGCCTTTAATTTTAATTCGAATTCTTGACATGCAATAACGAAAACGTCGTCATATGTATATATTACATATTGCTTTAACTCCAGATCTCTTGCAGTCTTTATATCTCTAAGTATTTTTGTATTAAATATTTCCCCAAAACTACAACACTCATTGTATGGATTATCAAACATCTGTAAACTTACATCTAACTCAACCATATTAAAGTAATAAACTTTCTTGAATAGCAATTCGTATCCAATAAACTCATCATCATCTGATTCTGTACATAATTGCCCATTTATCTCACCAATTAATTTAACTTCATTCTTTTGATAATTGAATTGAATATCATCAAGGAAGATCGCGTCTCTTCCATGAATTTCACCTAATTCGGTTTTTATAGCTTTGATTTTTTCCATCTCTTTCATACCTCTCAGATTTATCTTAACCAATATTATTTATTATCAGAACTTCATATAACGTTCTTGTATTCACGAACCCGAGAGGCTTAAAGGAGCGCATGCGACTGGGTGGCTTAGCCACCTAGCCTCGTAGGGTTGTCTGCCTGCTCATACTTCACCGAATTGCTTCGGGCAGACCAAGGGGGCTTGTCCCCCGCAGCGTGAATACTCTGTTATGTGATGTCACAGTCCTCTTCGATAAACCTTAGGAAATCTAATCATTCCACATTCTTGTTACTTCTTCTAATTCTAAGTCCTCGAATTGCATTTTATAAATATCTGGTTTCTTTAATTGATCCAAAAACTCCAAGCCAAAAGCTGAATCAAAATGATTCATCATCAAAGTCATTACAAGACCATGAGTCCCGATTGCTATTTTCTTCCCTCTGTGCTCTTTTAATATGGGTTTTAGAACTGAGATTGCTCTTTTCTGACAATCAGCATTAGACTCTCCACCCGGCAAGGTATAATCAGGGTCATTAAAACTCTCTCTGATACTAGACATTAACTCTGCATTTTCAATAATATAAGATGCAAAATGTCGTTCTCTAAGATCTTCAAATACTTTAATATCTAACTTTAAGTGCTCGGCCAATCCCTCAACACTAAGAATTGCTCGAGTATAAGGACTTGATATAATCATGTCTATTCCTTCACCTATAAGTAACTTCGTTACTTTTTCAATATCGATCTTTCCTTTTGGGGTAAGCCCTCTTGTTCTTTCATTTCCTTCATTGTATGGTGATTCTCCATGCCTAACCATATAGATAATTGTCTTCATACAAGCCTCCTTTAGATGCTTTCATTAAGTGTCACACTGTGATTTCACATAACGTCTTATCTACGAACTTCGTGAATACTACCATATTACGTGTATTCCCGTACTTCGTAAACACTCCTTTCATCAGGATATCTACGAACTCCCCTCCGTAATACCCCGATTTCAATAATCTAGCGGGCTATTAATCTATCTGGCGTCCTTCATATACACATGAGTTTAACGCTCTGTTGTTCGCCTGCTTTGGTACCCCAGTAACTCTTGTATATAACCTTAGCCTCCTTACAGTAAATGCTTTGTAAAGGAATGTCTCAACACGTGAATACTCACCTTTTCGCTACATTGGACCGGTTTTTCGCATGTTAAAACACCTTCTACACAGAACGCTCTGTCAAGTGCCTTTCGTACGATTGGCCCGAGAAAATCCATTACTCCGGTTAATACAACTCCATATATTGCGAAGCAGCTAATACGCTGTATCCGATAAGATCGTAAAGGCGATCTTACTTGCCGTTGCAAGTTATCCACCAATATAACAACACATTCTTACAAAAAAGACCCGCAGATCACATTTGTGACACCTACAGGTCTCCTGTCTCCGAAGCCTTTTATTCATATCTCTTTGACTGTGCCGTTTATCTCTAAACATTTATCATTTGATATTACGAATGTTGAGACAGATTTCTCGTGAAAATAGATTTTTTGCATTCGAGTTTAAAAAATTATAATTCCTTTTATCATTTCAACTGTTCAAGAGCGTACTCCGTTGTAATCGTAATATTATCTGGCATGTCATGAATAAGAAACCATTGTACTTCCTGTAAAGCATGAGGCTCCTTATTAATTACTTTTAAACCTCAGCTTGCTCAGTGCGTAATTATTCTTTCTGTTATTGTTTCTTAATCAATACGGAAAACAGGACCTTTAGGAGAAAAAGGTAGTTCATTTCCTTTTGGCAATAAATAAGCATGTTCTCGTCGAATGGTTAGTTTGTCGCAATAACCATCGGTAATAATTAAAAGTGGTCCATTTTTCGGAAAATCCTCAGCATGAGTAATTAAATCAATCGCAGGCTGCAAAACGGTTCCCCCTCTACCTCTAACTTGCACACGATCGGCGATGGTCTCTGGGGCAACATAACCCGCATCGTAAGGAGCTGCATCGCAAAACACAAGACGAGCAAAAGGTACATCTCTAGCTTGTGCGTAACTAGCAATAGCACCAAGCGCCTTAGCGAGCAACTTTTTATCCATTGAACCAGACGTATCCAAGATCACACCAAACGTACGACCATCCTCAGATGAACCGCTGTGAACCCATTGAGGTCTTGGGATATCTGGCGTTGAAGATTGGCGACGGCTGACACGGGCATAGGAGCGCGTTTTTTCAAGTGGAGAAAAATATGAATCAAACCATTTGGCAAGCTCAACGTCCCATTTAATCGGAGGTTGACCAAGTGCTCTAATTTCTTCAACAAGCCCAGAAGGAAGTAAGCCCCTAGCTTGTTCTTCGTGATACATTAAACCTTGTTGAAGAGCATTTTTGCAAAAATCATCGAGCGTTTGCCCATTTCGAACATCCCAGAGCGCCGGATCACCTTTGCCAATCATATCGCCTAATCCATTGCCGCGAAGCGTAGCTAGTTTTCTATATAAGCGAATATCTCCAACCATTTTGTCGTAAATCGATTCTGCAGATAAACCTTTCAACTCTGGGTCCAAAAGTAGACCGATTTTAGGATATTCACCAACTTGCATTTCAACCAACCATAGGTTGATGACATAATCACAAGCGACATTCCACAAATAAGGATCGCGACCATGGCAGCGTTCATGATGCTGAAGACCTGCGTGTAATAACTCATGCGCCATCACAAAAATACATTCTTCGTCCGTTAATCCAGCTGCTGGATTCATGTAAATTTCGCGTTCTACAACATCAATAGCCGCAACGGAAATACTTAATCGTTGACAGACGGCTTGGTCTTCAATAATTGTAAAACCGGAAGCAAGTGCGCCGAGTAATGGATAACGGTCCATAAACCAGCGTTTTGCCCGTTGCGAAGCACTTTTAACATTCGTAGAATCCGATAAAGAAGTGGAGTGACCTCCCGCCACACTTACAGCACTTGTGACCGCATTAGATAACCCAATTGCAAAGTATTTTTCCCATTCGGGTTCTCCCCCCCAATAACTACGCGCTGCTGTATCCCGAACATCCATATCCGAACTTGCTACACCTGCTGTGCCAAAATATTTCAAAACTTCCGGCACGCCCCGTGCACAAAATTCCTCATAAAGAAACTCCTCATCCTTTACGGTCATATCTGTCCGTGTTTCCATATCAGAAGGAGGTGTTCCTAGTTTCAAATCAGCAAGAAATTTGGCAATGTACAAATCACAAGCTGCATTCCATGCCACTGGATGTTCTTTCGTTTTCAAATGACCAAGTCCTAAATGCAACAAACAATGAGCAAGCACATAGACCCACTCCGAGGTTTCGCCTCGGCGTTTAGGGTGCGTGTAAATATATCCACCTTTTGTAACGGTTGCCCAACCATTTATTGGATAAGGGGTCCCATCACGATGGACAATACTCGTTCTTGAACATAAAGGCGAAAATATAGGATGGTTTTCAATAATCTCTACTGCTGCTTGGTATTGTTTTAAAGCTGGATTTCCATGTGTCGATTTTTTTGACATCATTACCCCTTATCTTTAACGGCGAGCCGTGGTAAATCACGAACAATTTCCACCATAAGCCAGTCAGGAATGTTAGAGGATTGTTCATTTTTCGCAACAACGAGCTGTGCAATTTCGAAACTGATGGCAGACAAGTCTTTAATCAGTTTTTTCACCGTGTGAGCAAACTGCCTATGGCTTCCACTGATATCATCTTTTCGAGCAGGAAGTTCTTTAATAATTTGTGCTCGAAAAGATTGAGCTAGAAAATAGAGAACATCACGATCTTCTGCAGCAGACGGAAATGAAATTTTGCCCTCTAAAATAGCATTTAATTGATATTTACCACTTAGATTTTTGTAAAAAGCTTTAAATTGTGTTGCATGAGCAGGAGTTAAAGAACCACCCGCTAAAATACCAACCACTTCTGGTGACAAATTTTCGCCAAACTCACGAAGTGCATCCGAAAGCATATGCCAGGATCGGGGTGTGGAAAACGGTTCTTCCGTTTTCGGAGGGGCACTCCACAGATGATCGGGGCGAGACTCTAAATATTCAATAACGATTGGATGAATTTCGTTTTCGTACGCCCAAGTAATCCAGTCTTGAAACGATACATTAAGTTGGACATGAAACATACGGTTAATGAGCGCAGAGGACATCGGTTTTACAATTGCACTATCTTGCGCACGGTTGCCTGCACCGATTACAATCGAGCCTTCTGGAAGATGGTAATCACCAATTCGACGCTCATGAATAAGACTGTAAAAAGCTTTTTGGACTTCTTGCGAGCAAGCATTAAGTTCGTCCAAAAATAAACAGTAAGGCTCATCCCGGGCAATCATTTTGGGTGGACAAAATTGACTTTTGCCCTCAACGATCTGAGGTACGCCAATAATATCTTCTGGCGCAAGCTGAGAGCCTAAAAGCGAAACACATGGAAGTCCGACTTGATCGGCAAATGATTCAACTAAAGCTGATTTTCCAATCCCTGGGGCACCCCAAATAAAGACAGGGCGAATAGCGGAAACGTTAAGCAATATCTGCATCAATTGTGACTGTGTAACAGGAACAGCAAGATTCAATAGATATACTCCTTTTTTTGAAAGATAATCTTATTATAACAAAAACCGCCATCACAGCGGTTTTAAGGAGAGCGTAAAATCCAGCTCCGCCTCCAGGTAGATTATAATGTAGTTCGTCTTTATTCTCGCTATATTCTATGAGTAAAACATGGCCATCATTTATGATCAGAGCTGTCGGTCTAATTCTAATATGAAATGACATTGAAACACCTCCAATATAAGTGTTTTTTATACGTTTGGTTTAAACAATCTTTAGCCCCAATTTCTTATAACGTTGTTGTATTCACGAACCCTCACTGGCTTAAGGGGCGTAGCCCGGGTCCCGACGGACTTAGCCAGTGCAGGGTTGTCTGCCTGAATTCGCTTCTTCGGAAATCCTCTGGCAGACCAAGGAGCCGCTAGGTTCCGCAGCGTGAATATAGTGTTATATGAAGTATGGCGACATTCTCGAATTACTTTCAAAACTCTTTCATGTATGTATATATCTTTCCGTTAATCGGTTTAGTAAATCTATCTCCTTTATATCCTCTTCGTAATAGTTCCCGTCTCAATAACGTCATGAATGCTCCGTGTGAAACGATCAATACTTCCCTATCACCTCTTCCTTCTATTGTATCTAACAACTTCTTAGCTCTAATGAATGTAGAGGTTTTATTCTCTTGTGAACGATGTTTAAAAAACCAACCAAGTCTCCCAAAAATCAACCACATATTTATATGCAATTTGTGATTAGATTGAAACAAAGGACCAATCTCTATCTCTCTAAGAAGATCCGTTATAATTAAATCACCATTATAGATACTCTCCGCTGTTCTAATCGCTCTAATCATGTCACTTGAATAACAACGTTCCCAATTCTGGTGAGTTGTTATTTTATTTTGAAGATAAATGTCTGCAGTATTATATTGAGTAATCCAGTCAGTAAAATCTTTCGAGGACATCCAGTAATTCGTTGTATGATCAATTACTTTGTAATGTCTCACTAAACCAACTCTCATGTGTACCTCTTGTTTTATAAGTTTTCGCCATATTTCATATAACGTTGTCATATTCGCGACGACCATTCCCTTTAGATAGCTCCTATCTTATCTTAGGGGAATGGATGTATCTGCCTGATGTTCTTCTTCGAAAATACCTCCGGCAGATCAAGGGCCGAGTGGACCGCAGCTCGAATATTATGTTATACGACAGACCTCTTGAATAACTCCCAGATTAATTATTAGTATGTAGAAAACCGAATAGCTCTATATTCATTTCCTCTACTCCTTGTCCAAACCATATTAGGTGTCCCCATGTGTTAAGGATACATAGTTTGGAATTTGAAATATTATTATGGGCATTATACGCATGCTCGATTGAAACAGCCCCATCATTTCGGCTATGCAGAATAAGAGTCGGGCACTTAATTGATTGCAAATCTGAAAGAGTGATATTACCTGTCTGTGATAAATCTATAAAAAAACCCTGTCCTGAGCGTTGGCGTTCTATCATTTCCTTAAACTTATTGATATCCTCATCACTAATATGGCTTTTTAATTTAGCATATGACAATTTACTAAAAGAAGGAGCCATCTGCTTAAAGATAAGTTTTGGAAATATGTTAATCATAGATCTGAGTAACTTCCATGTATATTTCTCCAATGAAGGGTGGAAAAGCATTTTAGCTGCTTTATATTCTTTATCTTTAGGTGTAAGCCATTCTTTAGATACAGCAGATTGTAACGTAAGACTTTTTACACGCTCTTGGTATTTAGAAGTGAAATAAATCGCACTAGGTCCACCTGCAGAAATTCCAATTACATGAACCTTGTCTAGCTTAAGATGATTTAAGAGCTCAATGTATGAACTGCAAGCCGTTGATAGGTTTAAGCCATTATTAGGAGATGTTTTCCCGTACCCTGGTCTAGAAGGTGTAAGTATCGAATATCCTTGTTGTTCTAACTCCGCATATCCAAATTCTTCATTACAATTTGAATGCCCTCCGTGCATTACGAGAATGGGATTTCGACCTTTATTAACAATTGAGTATTCAATTGACAATTCATCGTTTTTATATATTTCAGTCGTTCTTTTCATATTTTGAATCACCTTCTTTATTCAACTGTTGGAGTAATCTTTTAGATATATGTTTGCTTCAGTCTGTCGTATAACGTTGTTGTATCTACGAACCCGAGAGGCTTAAGGCGCATTGCGCCGGGTCCGTAGGACTTAGCCTCGCAGGGTTGTGAGCTGATTCACCTTCCCTGCCTAGCTCATCTTGCGAACCAAGGGCAACACCCGCTGCGTAGATACTTTGTTATAGGATGTCAGCGTACAAATATTCTTCACAAAAATTACAATATATCCTCGTCGGGCGGTCTGCTTAATCGGCTGTCCGGTCTATAATATTTTGTTACGATATGGTGCAAGGATTTTTCCTTGAAACCTAGACTCTCATACATTGTTTTCGCAGGATTGCCTTTAACAACCTCGAGCTTCACGATTTTTTCGCCGCGGTGCATCATCTCATTCACAAGAAATGAAACGAAACCTCTACCGTATCCGCGCGATTGCATATCTGGCCGAACGGCGACCTGGCGCAGCTCACTGCCGTCAATAACCCCGACTGCCGCCATTTCACTATTGACAAGCAACACAAATCTGTTGTTTCTGTCTTCTAAAAAGTTCTTCCGTTCCCATTCTGAAGGAGCATAATAATAAGATGGGAGAATACCCACGCGTTCACGCATTTTGTAAAAAGCCATTTCGCGAATACCGTGCCACATAAGATAATCATCATCTTCATACTGCCTAATAGGAAAATGACTTTCAGGAAGATTTTCGCCTTTACGCACCATGATGTAAGATGAATGAAGTATATGATAACCGTTCTTACACATAAATTGCAGAGAAGAACGATCGCCATCTATACATGCACCCATCGAACGTTCGACTGCCTCGTATTGATTAAGCAATTGTTCCGCCCTTTCAATAAGCTTGCTACCGATACCCATTCTTCTGTATTCCTTGCTTACAAAAATTGTAGTCTCAGTTCCTCTCCCCTTTAAACTGCTAAAGGAAAGAAAACCCACGGTCACACTGTTGTAATAAGCAACAAATATACCTTCAGGAAATTTCATTTCGTCTTCCTGAAACTTTCCCTCAAAGTATTCATCTCCACGCAACATGGTTCGGATAGAGGATATATCCCTTTCGGGTTTGTAGGTTTCTATTATCAGATTGTCCACCTGCATACTCCTTTCGATTGTTAGGAACATATCTTTCACCACTTCTGTGTAATATCCACTCGTTATCACAATGACAACAATGTATTAGATGATACTATTTATAAAGGTTTTTACTTTTGCGGCTATTTCATCTAACGTTCTTGTATCTACGAACTTCTTGAATACTCCCATATTACGTGTATTCCCATATTTCGTAAATATTCTATATCATGAGGATATCTCCGAACTACCTTCCGCAATCATTCCCACTCTCAATAATGAACGGACTCTTAATTCGCCTGGCGTCCTTCATAGACACATGAATGCTGACTTTTTTCGTTACAGCAGATCAGCTTGCCGCCTGTTCAAGCACCTTCTGCACAGAGCTCTCTGTCAAGTACCCGTGCGATTGGCCCGGGAAAAGTCATCTCTCCGATTAATACAACTCCATATATTGTTGAAGCAGCTGATACGCTGTATCCGATAAGATCGTAAAGCGATCTTTCCAGCCATTGCAGGTTAACCACCAATTATATCTTATATAAAAGTACAGCTCCCTGATACATTGATCGACATAAGCATGTGAGTAAGCAAGCAAATCAGGCAAAACAACATACCCGTTCCTCCAACGACTCATTCCTACCAAAAAACCCGAAAATCACGTGTTACTCACAGAGAATCCCCGTCAACCTTGTGTGGTCGGTGGGGATTTTGTCATGTATTTTTGAAGTTTAATAATTTATAATTTTCTTTAAAAAGTACTGTTTAGCTCCGTCACAAGGAGAATCTTCCAAGATTCCAAAAACGGTATATCCTCTTTTTTTATAAAAATCAGGAGCTTGAAAACTAAAGGTTTCTAACTGAATATATCTACAATTATATTGTCTGGCAATATCTTCAGCCTTAGCAAGCAATTCAGAACCTTTATTTTGTCCGCGTAATGATTCATCTACCCACAAAAAATCAATGTGCATTTGTTTCCAATATATAGAGGCAGTAATACCCGCCACCAAAACATCGTTATCGTCTGTGATCGTAATTTCAATAGTATCAACATGATCAGTTAGTTCATCTGTTACTTGTGATAGATTATAATCAAGTAGCTTCTTTCGTACATTACTATTTTCTTTATCTATCCATGATTCTGAAATTTTCATTTTAATACCTCTATTTCATATATTGATGCAATTCATTAGACGCCAACTCTTTACGTTACAGGGTTAATAATTAATTACCGTAGGAATTAAAGAACGAGTACGATTAATGACTAACATATATTCAGGCTTTTGTTTGTAATATACCAGTAGGTGAAGCACTTAATAACTTTTCTTTTTGTCCTTCTCCCCATAATGCTCCAAAACTTTTGATACCTGCTACATTAGCAGCTAAAACATCTGTAGGCGGATCTCCTATAGATTGTCAGCGACTTCTTTGAAAAACTCATACAATTATTAAGTAATCTATCATCGTTTCCGTTAGCTCATGTACACCGATGAAATTATTTGCGTTCTCTAAATAATAATGCTCTTATAGCAAAGCGCGGCAAAATCAATTGTCTTCTCCATCTCGATGGTTGATGAATCAATCTATAAAGCCATTCAACATTCATTCTCTTCCAACTTTCGGGTGTTTCTCTTACTTTTCCGGCAATTACATCAAGGCTTCCCCCAACGCCAATAGCAATTTTACTATTTAGTCTTGATTTATATTTATGTATCCACCGTTCTGCGTATGGGGCTCCAAGCGCTACTATCAAGATATCAGGTCTTAATGAACCAATTTCCTCTACAATTTTACCTTCTTCTTCTTGATTAAAGAATCCGTGGTGCCTTCCTAGAATTAGAACGTTCGGATACTTATCTCGAATAACCTTACATACTTTTTCATTCGTTGACACATCTGCACCCAGAAAATAAAATGACCATTGCTTCCGGTTCCCAGACTCTAGCAATCTTAAAAGAGTATCGTAACCGGTAACACGCTCAGGAAGATTACCTCCTCTTAAGCGAGATATCATTACAATCCCAATTCCATATGCTGTAATTAGACCAGCTTCATCCACTATGGAGCGTAACATAATGTCCTTTTGACAAGCCATTGTGATCTCTGGATTAACCGTAATAACATGAAAAAGATCTGTTTTACTCTGTTCTATTTGATTACCAATAATTCCTACGGCACGGTCAAGTGTAATTTTGGGGAAGCGAATTCCCATTACTTTAGCAAAGTTCTCCACCAAAACATGTCCCCCTTTTAACTTTTTATCAATTCTTAACAAAAGTTTTTTGGACCCTTACTATTCGTCAGTTGATAAATAACTAAGTATTAGACAATACTGACTATTCTTTCTCGCTGATTTCCAATAACGTTCGTGTTTTTACGAAACCCGAGAACCTTAAGGCCCCGGAGGATCCGGCCGCGACGCGGTTAAGTTCGCAGGTTTATTCGCCTGCTCCACTTCCCTGTCAAACTCTTCGGGTGAATCAGGACCGTCAGGCTGGTAGCGTGATTACAGTGTTAAGGTGAAGTTAATACCTTCTCTGATTACTAGTAGGATTCTTTTTAGACCTTAAAATATTGAAATATTACCTCATGTCCATCTTCTAACTCTTCTTTTTTATAAAATTCAATATTGAATGATTTGTACATGCTCTTCCAAAAATGAATTGCCGATGTATTCGTTAATATTTGACTTATAGCATACCTTCCTGGATATTGATTGAAAAATTCTTTGCAAGCTTCTCTTCCCAATCCCTTCCTACTTGTGTTTACGAACCTTGCACATGCAAGGTTGTCAGACAGCAACTACTTCTCCGAAGTACCTCAGAAGTAATACCCTCATCTTTTAAATCTATTTGAACTAAAAAGTTCAGGTCAGTAATATCCGCTTTTCTTATCATCATCTCACCACCAAAATTTGTGATTAAAAATAGTTTTTTCAATTGTTTTCGGGGATTTCATATAAACGTTCGTGTATCTACGAATCCGAGAGGCTCAAGGGATCATCAACGCCCGGGGTCCGACGGACTTAGCCTTCCAGAGTTATCCGCCTGATTCAGCTTCCCGAAGTGCCTCGAGCGGATCAAGGGAGACAATTGCGACCACAGCGAGAATATATTGTTAGATGATGTATATGCCATCTTGATATGCAATAAAAATATTTAAGTTTAATCTATTTACTTATTTTCCTTCGACTGCTTATACATGCTAATAAAAATATTATTTGAAAAAAACCAAATATTATTGGTATAAAAAGTTCCCATAAGCCCCAATCCCATGGAAAACTTACCCATCCGCCTGTACCTTCGTGAAAACGAGAATATAATATAAAAGCTATTCCAGGTATTATTGATAATAATATCCATACATATAAAGTTATTAGATCAAATTTATTCACAAGATATGCGTTGATTATAGTAACGATAAATAGTAAAAAATATACAACAAAAGTAAACCAATCAAACTCTTCAAATATATTTGACTTGAGACTCAAACTACAAATTAAATAGCTAAATATAATTGAGATCAAACCAATAAATCCTCTCAACTTTACACTTCCTTTCTCCCCCCATAAAAGCTTGTCATTCTATTTATTGCAGATGTTACTGCTCTCCTGAGATGCTATATAGTTGTAGTTATTTTATTGTATATTCTTCTAATTTTCTGATATATCCTGGTATTCGTTCTTCTACAGCGCTTCTATTACCCACTCGCAATACAAGCCCCTCATTAAATTCTCTATTCAACAAGTTGATATGATTATAAGTTAGATCAAACAACATTAAAAACTCTTCAACCATTACAGAGTAGACCTTATCTTGATCCTCTTGCACATATCCGTCAAGAAAGCCTTCTGCAAATCCACCCAGTTGATCCTTAAAATAATCGCAGAATCTTACACGGAAAAAGAAAGTATGACTTCTTGTTATAACATTTAAAATATCCTTGCACTGATTTCGCATAACCTCTTTTTTACGAACTTCGGTTAAAATGCAATTTATGCTATTTAGCGAACTAACTACATTCTTACACATTTCACCATATAAGTTCCATCTTTGTTCAAAACAAAAAAAGAAAATAACCGGCTTGTTGGGCACTATTCAGTAATCGGATTATATTGTTGACACTCGCCACGATTAAGAAAACTACATATTATGTCGTATTTCTATTATGCTTCATCAACACAAGAAAAGGGCAATCGCTATTCTCAGCGAATGCCCTTAGGTTATGGATCAAGAATGAATTATAGTTCTTACAAGGCCCGATTCCCTTTGATCGCAAGCTTGCCGTATTTCGTATCGGCTACAGCCGTCAAGTTATCTCCGTCAATAGTGCCTTTTGCCGTATAAGGAATCTTAGTAATTAACTTCTTAATCTCCCCTGAGAATATGAACTCATTCCCTTTGATGTTTCCACCCGAAAAAGCGTTACTGCCTCTTAAGATGTTTAATGATCCGCTAAGTTCGTCACCATCCTGCGTAAAGGTAATGGTTCCTTTTTCCATGCCCATGGGGGTTTGCATTGTGATGTTATATGTTCCGTTCATCGATTGCTTCCTCCCTTATCTGTATGAGGTATTCAATGCTTTCAACAAGGTGCGAACATCATACTTATGAGGTGTTACCGGGCACACCTTTTTATTCAATCCCAGCAAAGTATAAACAGCAATTCTGGCTGCACGAATCGAATATTCTTCCGTGAACACCATGTCCTCTGGAATTTCAACGAACTGACTAATCATTGCCAGGTTCGTGGAGCCATCTGGCACCACTTTTGGACGATCGCTCATTGCACGCGGCTGGAACTGAGAATCAATATATGGCATCATGCATGGAATGACATTTACGACGCTATCCATGATTTCATCCATATCTTCTTCCATATGCAGATGGTGCAGCAGTTCAACCAGCATCTCTTTGCCTGTGCAATCTCGCATTGGCTTCTTGACATAATCGCCTTCTTTATCCGTGTACAAGCCGTACCCCCAGAATATTGTCGTGTCTGCCGGTTGATTTTTAAAGTGAGGCTGTGCGGCAACTACAATCGACATCAACCAATTAGAATCTTTGAATGTCATTAAAGCACCACTGCCCGGTTTGTTGCGGGAATATTTCTCGATCATCTTAAGCAGCTTGTCACCTTTGCAAGTAACCGTGAAGGATTCCCAGTTCGTTTCCTCTGCATTGCCGAAGAATGGAGCCGGATTACCGAGTCCCTCTTTCTTAGCTGCGATCTTCGCCCACAGATTACCTGACATCGGATTCTCTGGCACCATCTTAGCAGGAGTGTTCAGATCGCCTAATGTCGCATTATCAGTCATACAGCCATTAGTCACGATACACAAATCGCCCTCACGAAGTTGAATAATACCCGGTTTTCCATCTTGCTCATAATGGATCGCTGTTACCGTGATACCATCGCCTTCTTCAAAGTCGAGATCTGTCACTGTATATTTCAAGCTGAAATCAACGCCGAAACCATCAAGGTACTTATTGATCGGCAAAATGATCGAATCATATTGGTTATAAGGAGTACGTGTAACCCCTTCAAGAGTTTGAATACGAGAAAATTCAAATACCATACGGTTCATATAGCGTCTGAATTCAAACAAGCTGGACCATTTTTGGAAGGCAAATGTCGTCTGCCACATATACCAGAAGTTAGTTTCGAAAAAATGAGGTGTTTCCGCAAACCAATCGCAGATCCGCAGGTTATCCAATTTCTCCTCCGGTGTGATCATTAATCTTCCAAGCGCTAATCGATCCGCTGTATTAAAGCCCATGGACATAACATCCAGAACCTCGCCGTCTTTGTTAATCAAGCGAGCATTCGCATGTGTAGGGTGCGCATGGTCAAAAGCAAGAATTTCGTCGCATACGGACACACCTTCTTGTTCAATGGAAGGAATGGAAGATAGCAGCTCCCATGTATTTTCATAGGTTTCTTCGTTCAACATACGACCGCCGCGGCATACGAAACCATTGGTTGTATCACCCGCACCGTCATTACTTCCTCCGAGAATGTGCATGCCTTCTAAAATATGAATATTTTCACCTGGAAAATCACAATCTCTTACAAGATAGGATGCGCCTGCGAGTGATGCCAAACCGCCGCCAACAAAGTAAACTTGTCTGTTTCCGTATTCTTTTTTCATCGATGTAACCTCCATATGTTCATTTATTTTTGTCCGTGAAACCAATATACTGCACATACGGATCGTCTACCTTAGACACTAAAAGGGCTATGTATAAAATTTATACACAGCCCTTACTTTGTCTAATTATATAGGGTAAAGTGAGTCCCCTTGTTTTCATCTCTTTACGTACTTGTTGATTGCCTTTTCCATATCGCCTTCAATTAGGACGCTCAATCGATCAATAATAACCTCTGGATTTTCACTCATGTCGTTTCGGATCCAATCCAGCATAATTCCGATAAAAGCATAGGTGTAAAAATTCGCGATAAAATCCTTATCTTCCCCCCTCACCTGCTTATCTACGTTAACTTCTTCGATAACGGACATCAGCAGCTCGAATACTGCTTGGTGGAGAAATAATTCCAAATGTTCCCGCCCCATCGACCGGAACGTGCTCATGCAAAATTTCTTGTTGTCCAGTACATAATGAAAGATCTTCAGAAATCCCTGCTGCCAAGTATCGTAAGTACGATAATTAGATATGCTATCAATCGCTTCCGTCTTATAAATCCAACCTAGTAGATCATATACATCTTGAAAATGATAATAAAACGTCTGTCGATTCACTCCACAGTCAGCAACGAGATCTTTAACAGTGATTTTATCTAGCGACGATCGTTCCATCATTGCTTTTAAAGAGGAAGATAAAGCTTTTTTGGTCAACCCGGACATGTTGCACAGCTCCTTCCCAGCTATAAAGAGTTATCATAAAAGACAGTACACTCTCATTCATTATAACTGCGCCGTGCCAAGCGGTACAAGAACCTTAAACCTGGTTTAAGCATGTGAAAACCTCTTGAAAAATGAAGGGAGGTGATGCCCATGGAGGTCAAAGATGCTATCTCCTTAGGACCCGTGTGTCCAGCACGGCTCCTTACTTATGCTTACCTCAACATAGCTCATTTTATAACGGTTTTATATATGCAAAGAGCCTTACTTACATCCGTCTTTAATTTCATTAATTTGTTTAATATGTCTTTGCTCATGCAAGTACAGTGATCTAACCCATTCAATTAATAACATCTCTTTAAAGACTGGGTGTATAAAATGTCTTCTACTCAGCAGTGATGGGTCTTCTACTGTGTTTAATATTTCGTTTAACTTCTCTCTTGAATTGTTTAGTTTTTCAATGATTTCTTGATATTCTAAAATTTCGTCAGTTGGTTTAGCAATGTCAGGAGCTTCTAATTTTTTACTTCTATCAAGTAGAAATTCTAATGGTTTATTCTCTATGAATGAATCTTCTTTGCTCTTTAATCCTTTCTTTATTGCTAGGACATATAATTCTTCTGTCTTAATTAAGTGTTGACATATCTGACTAATACTCCAACTGTTTGAGTCTTTCCGTTTGTTTAATTGATCTCCACTCATTCCATTAAGAATTCCTAGTAATTCGTCTCTTGTTTCTTTTAATTTTTGATTGATTTCTTGAAGTTCCATGGAAAACTCCCTTTCTTTAATTTTTTGCGGATATTTCTTATAACGCTGTAGATTTCTCTAACACAATAATTTTGTAATTTCCGTTTAATACAGAACTTTCTTGATGATTAATATTCAATGGAGTACTTCTTAGTATTTCATCAAACCTTCTATTTATATCTGTTACAAAAATTGATGTGATCATATTCAAAGCTTTACGCAGAATGTTTGGTTTTTATTCTCATCTAAAAACTTATCAAATACCAATATGGTACCAGAAGGTGAGAGAACTCTTGTTGCTTCTAACAAAGCTTTTTTGGGGTTGTGCGTCCGCCTGATCAAACTCCCCGAAATCATCTGGCGGACCGAGGGTCAACGTAGTCAGTCCAAATTGTGAATAAGTTGTTATGTGACGTATCCTCACTTGAATCACAATTATAATTCCTTAATCATATGTATATCATTGGGTTCTTCATTAAATAATTCTTCATCTACTTCATCTGTTAGCTGACTTCCATGGCTCTTATAAAAATAAACCGCAGATCTTGTTTCTGTTGAAGAAATATATAGGTACTTTGCTCCTCTTCTTCTCGCTTCATTACTTAATTCATTCATAATTAGTGATCCAATACCTTGTCTTCTATATTTTCTCGAAACAAACATCAAAGCAATTTGAAGTTGATCTTTTTGTTTGCCCCTGAATTTATGCGCTAACACCCCAAATCCCACCAGTAATTCCCCATCAAATGCTCCGATAGCTAATCCCGTATTCTTCAGTTCATATACAAATCGATCTTGAATTCCTTTAGTTATCTCATCATTCCAATTTGGACATTCGTGAGGTGCATTAATTTCCTGGATATTTCCATTATTTATTTGGTAGATGAAATCAATTGTCTCTGAACGATCGATTTCCGTTAGCTTTTGTACTTCATCAATCTTTAATTCTCTAAAAAATAGCATGATAAACCTCCCCATAGTGTTATATGCTGTCTCTACCCTCTTCGAATGTGCTAAGAATTTTTGACCTATCTAATTGATATCTGTAAGTATAGGTTTTATATTCAATAACCCCATATCTACTGATGTCTCTATATAACCAACTATCTGAATAAACGTAAATACATTAAGTTTTTCATTTATAACTTCCTTATCATACTCCATATCGCCTAATACATAAGGAATGAATTTTTCAACATCTTTGGACTTAACCTCTTGCAAATCAAAGATTGTTGGAAGATAACTGAGCATTTTTCTCAATTCATCTGTAAAACCATAGTATTCTAATAATTTCCCATTAAGTAATCGGAAATCATTATGGTATAAATTATATATTTCTTTATTAGCTTCCATTCTGTTTTTCAACCAAGGAAGATTAAAACCTTTCAGCCATACATCATCAGCGATTAAATGTGTAAAATATCCCAATATATAATGACTTTCTACTTGCGAACTATATTTATCCAGAAATCCTTTATAATCAATGTATCTTGAATAATCTTGTACTTCACCTTTAAAGAAATGTGATAAGTCTTTAGGTGAAACAGCATCTGGAGCAATGCTTCCAAGTAAAAATGGTGTTCTATCTTCTATCGACAGACACTCTGTAATTCTATTAGCAATGACCAAGTGCATTATTCTTGAACCCATAATTCCCACCACCCTTCAATAACTTTCTTAACTATTCAACATTGAATGACTTCTAACTTCTGTCCGGACCAAGGTCCGAATTTCCCGCAGCTTGAATATGGTGTTAGCTGATTCCGGTGTCATCTTGAACAACTTTCAACCATTATTGTCTGTTTCAATCCAGTATCTTTGTACTTCAATTCCATTGATTACTTCCTCAGAATCCAAAACCCCTCCATTATTTGTAATAGTTTTTACTGAACCTATATTATCTTTATCACAAGTAATTAATACTTTATCTATCCCTAATCCTTTGGCTTTTATTAATGCTTGTTTTAATATTTCAATTGCAAATCCTTTCCTTCGTTCGTTTGGTCTAATTCCATATCCGATATGTCCACCTCTATTAAGAAGGCCTTCATTAAGTTTGTGCCTTATATTAACAACGCCTATTACTTTCTTGTTCCTCATCACGAGCCAGAAAGTAGAACTATTAACTTTAGTATAATCAACTCTTGGGATATCTCTTAAATCCATCAGTTCCTGGATCAACATATCAAAATCACTGTAATCATATTTAAGTACAAAAGGAACCATCATCTCTCCGGTTCCCTCCCACTCTTGAATCATTCCAATGTATTCTTCCTTATAATCATTTGACGGTTCAATTAGAAAATAATCTGTCATTATGATTTACTCTCCTTTCTATGCTCTACACCGGTTTCAGCTAACGTCGAAACTTCTATTTGAATTCTATCCATTATAACTATATACTTTATCATTTTTAATCTTCAACTTATGTCCAAATCTGAATACAATATTCTGACATTCCTTATTGTAGTATTCTTCACGTTTATCAGACCATTCTGATTTTTCAACAGAAAATCTATTCATTTATGTTTTCATCCTTATATTCATTTAAGAGTTTCCTTTTATCTAAGAGAGTTTCACCTAACATTCTTATATTCATGGGCCCTCACTGGCTTAAGGGGCGCCAGTCCCGGGTCCGACGGACTTAGCTAGTGCAGGGTTGTCCGCGTGAATATGATGTTAGGTGGTATAACGAACTTCTATGAATTCACGATAAAAATCTCTGGATTTAATCCCTTGAGTTTTCATCAATTACAAAATATCCATCTTGTCTAACCAGAACATCATCAAACCACAACTGTCCTCCACCATATTCCGGTCTTTGTATGTATACAATATCCCAATGTATCGAAGATAGATTTGCATCTTCACATTGAGTAGGAGTGGTCCCAACTGCAAGATGAATACTTCCCCAAATCTTCTCATCAAATAATATATCTTTCATTGGATTTGTAATATATGGATTCAGACCAATTCCGAACTCTCCAATATATCTTGAACCTTCATCTCTATCTAGTATCTTATTCAATTTTTCAGTGTCGTTAGCAATTGCTTCAACAATTCTTCCGTCTTTATAATGTAAATTTAATATTTTCAAATGTAGTTCCTTGAAAGACCACAGGGGAGTTAAAAGAAATAAATCCATTGATTGAATGTTTCCTAGGAACACTATACACTTCACCATCTGGAAGATTTTGATGGCCAGCATCCATCGAAACAGGCATGTTTTTTATAGACATGGACAAATCACAATCCGGTCCTACAATTCTTACTTTTTCTGTTTTTTTCATAAAATCAACAAGTTTCTGCATCTGTAATGAAAGTTTGGAATAATCTAAATTACAGACATTAAAGTAAAATTCCTCAAATCTATCTGTCGACATATTAGCTCGTTGAGCTGCCGAAGCATTAGGATAGCTCATAATACACCATTTGGTATTACTCCATCGATGTGCGTGGACTTCATGATAATAGTTCTTCCAGTAAAGATCGATCTTCTCACTTTGCACCTCATTTAGTTCATTAATATTCTGATCCGCTCTGATGAGGATGTATGCATCCATATCTTTCATTCGCAGCCTATCATAAGTAGCCATGGATACGATCTGTTCTAGAGAACAATTATTTAGCTGAATAGCTAATATTTCATTGTCAAGAAACACAACAAAATGAATTCCACCCACATTATAAGCTTCCTCAACGATTGCCTTTGCTAAAAGGTTCTCATGTCCTTCTACTTCTATTTAGAAGTTTCTCGTTCTTCTTAAGATTAAGTGAGTAATTTACTACGTTATAAGCAAGCAATTGTATTCTTTGATCCTTCATGAATATCCTCCAATTAATTTGTCGTTATTTCACCTAACGTTCTTGTGTTCACGACACCCCCGTGTCATTGATAAAAACCCTACAAGCTACTTTTCAAAAAAACAGCTAAAAGTTGCTTGTAGGGTTTGATAAACGGCCGCTCTAACAAAAGGGGAGCGTTACTTACTTTAAGCTCCTACCTAAGTTTCAATTCGCTCCCAACTGCATTCTTCCTTCTTACCTCAGTAAAACATCCAATAATCTAAACCACTAAATTGCTCGTTCGCCTGCTGTGGAACGTCTTGACTGTCTTTCATCACAACAATGCTCTGAGTCGTGTTCTCGTCTTGCAAAAAAATATATCCCTTACTCTCCAAACTCTGCAACCCCTGAATAGTTTCAGCCCTCGTTCGTCCGATCATATGCTCGATCAAATGCATTGTCGGCATCTTGCGCCGGTGAGCCGGGTAGTTGACCAATATCCGTAGCAACTTACGTTCGAGATCAGGAAGCAGCATTGCTGCCACCTCCGATCGGTTTCATTGCCAATATATTCTCTGAAAGTAACACCCGTGGCGCATCGGAAGACAAACAGGTCGCCCTGATATGTCCATCCTTTACCCCCATTACCTCAATCTTACGCTGAGTGATCTTCCCTTTGCGGTCCTCATAAATGATCTCGACGATCTCACCGATGTATTTATCCACCATGTTCGCCTCCGAATAAGAACGACTTATACTTGACTTATATTTCTCACAGAAACGGCCTCCGTCTTTAAATGACGGCAAAGCATTTCTACTTGTTGGGTGGAGAGCGTTTATAGGCGGATTAGGCTCAGGAGATTAGTGAAGTAAAAACAATTGTTACCTAAACGCCCTAACCGTTCAATTTAATCATCATAAGATAAGGTGTAGTTTAAAACGAAGGAGGAATCATTCATGGGTGAAGTGATAGGTGGATGCGGATGCGGCGGAGGACTCGTCGGAGGATTCGACGGATTCGGTAGAGGAATAGGATTTATTCTGGTATTGTTCATCTTGCTGGTTATCGTCTCATGTCATTGTGGTTTCATCTAATAAGACCTAGCATCCACAAAGCTGAAGAGAGGCCCTACCAGTATATAGGCCGGTAGGGTCTTCGTATTCTTTTAAGCGCTTGGCAATTTAGATTGGGATTCGATGTTCTTCAGATGCTTCTCCAGTTCCTCGATTCGATCAGTATTACCTCCGATCAATGAAAGGAAATTTCTGCGCATGCGGTTAAGCACGGCAGCTGCTTCCTCCCTTGTAATAGGCGCGCCTGGTCGTGTACCATCAAAGTGGGAACGGGTCGTCAGACTTAGCTGGTTGAATGTATCGCCTGAATATACTTCCTGGAGCTCTTCTTAGCGATCAAGGTCGAACGCCCACAGTATGAATGCTATGTTATCGGATGTTCGGTACTTCTTCGGTTTAACTAGAGTTTAATTTTTTTAGAGCTGATTTAATGTTTTAAGTATTTCTTTAGTTATAACCTCAGAACCGCTAATATTCAGTAATTTAAAATATACACTTCGCAAAAGATTCTTGGTGTTTCCTCTAATTATGTCATCTTCAGGATACGATTCTAATCTTTCAATGCTCCCAAGCTGTTGCACCCAATTAATCAAAATATCTTTCTTAAGGATATTACGCTTTACAATTTGAATTACTACTTCTGCCATTCTCTCATCTTCATCGTTTATAAAATAATAGTTACTAACACAAGCCTTTTCCCCTATCAACTCCAAAATAACCAATAAATGTTTCTGAGAATAATAAGATGAGGCTGAAATAGAACCTAAACCATCAGCTGCATGTGCAATCGAATGTGCCCATCCCTTATCTAATATATATCCTCTAAAATCCTTTTCAAGTTCAAAATATTATGTCATTCTAGAATAAATATATTCATATTCGTGTTCAGTCAAATAATTAAAAATATCGTTATAATGTAAAGCAAGCGGAATAAACAGGGCTGAAAAAGAACGTGTAAACACTGTATCTTGATCGTTATCACCTATTCCATAGAATAAATGATCATCATCTAAAGTCACGTATAATACTTGTCTGACTAATTCTATACTTAGTTCTTGATTCATTATCCATCTATGTAAAGTTCCATAAATGAGCTTATCCCTTAATTCGTCATCAATCGACCCAATGTGTTGAATCATTTCATGAACTACTTGATCAATGTCTGTTCCTTTAGGAACTTTATAATTATTATCTCTTACATCTCTTAGAAGGCTTTTAATGCTGTTCATTTTTTCCTCCTTATGTTTAGGGTTTCCCCCGAATTTCTGGTAACGTTTATGTATCTACGAACCCGAGAGGCTTAAGGCGCGCCAGCGTCGGGTCCGACGGACTTAGCCTCTCAGGGTTGTCTGTCTGAAACCGTTTTCGATAATTCATCTGGAAGACCAAGGAGCGTCATTGACGCATCGTGAACATGATGTTATACGCAGTTACTGCCTTCCTCGCTCAGCTTCCAATATAATCTTATTAATAAAATCCGTTTTTGAATCAGCATAAGCAAACTTATTCATTGAGTGTTCCTTTGTCAATTTTTCTGTTAATTCTTGATATTTTTTTCTTGCGTTTTCATTTGTTCTTAAATAATCTCTCAACGTCAGTTGCTTATATAGATATTCGCTTTCGGTCTGATACATATGAATTTGATGCGTTCTTGGTTCCCCTTTATTAAAATAATAGCGATCAGGTAGTACATCAGTTCCTTTGTAAGAGTATCCAATCTTCTCTAATCCAGGTACACATCTAATCCCCTCTTCAAATGATTTTATTTCTATTGCAATGTCTATTATGGGTTTTGCACTTAAACCCTTTATTGCGGTACTTCCAATGTGATGGATAGCCCAGATGCTTTCATTAATTTCGAACCTTATTTTTTTCTCTTCTTCTTTAAATTCAATTTCCCATTGTTCAGTCCAAGGAACGAGGAAAACCTGACCTTTAGGTAACCCGAGCACTCGTATCATCCTTTGTCATTGTAGGTTTTTGATGAATGCAGTAATTGCGTATAACGTTCCTTATCTACGAACCCGAGAGGCTTAAGGCGGTAGCGCCGGGTCGAAGACTTAGCTTCGCAGGGTTGTCTGCCTGGCTCAACTTCCCGAATTATCTTCGGGCAGACCAAGGAGCGTAGCGACACAGCGTAGATACTGTGTTATAGGATGTAGGCATCTTCTCAGAATAAACAAAACAATATCTATTCGAACTTAATACAGTAATTTATTCTCTTCAATAATTCCAAGTCAGATAATTTCAAATCTAATAATCTCAATTTGATATCTTCAATCTCTTGTGGACCATCTCCAAACCATATAGACCATATTTCAAGCTCATCCTTAACATGCTGTACTCCTTTCAGATAATCATATAGTTGTTCATTCCAAGATGCTTTAACAGGACTTCCTTCCATCCAGTAAATATATTCTTTTTTGATGTATTCTTCTAATCCATATGGTCGATTTGTACAAAGGATTATCTTTAGATCATGCATTTTTGCGGGATCTGCTACATACAGTATTTCTATCTCGTCGTCTTCATCGTCTAATAGATTTATTATGGATTCATTTTTGGGTTGAATATTCAATTTTTTATATTCTCCATACTTCATTTTTACCATACCAGTTAGGTCTATTTCAGGTAATGAACTATTCGATACTATAAAAGAATATTTACTCATTTTTTACCTCTTTTTTGTTTTATGCCTATTTCCTATAACGTTCAGGTATTCACAACGTACGACGAATGTCGGATGTGTCCGACGGCCCACTTCATCGAAAATCCATCTTCTGGACCCAGGTCGAACGCCCGTAGTGTGAATACAGTGTTAGAGAAAGTAATCACCTTCATTGAAATACCTAACATTAATCCCTAATTTCTTTTCCACATTTAGAACAATATTTATACGAATCACCAAATACTTTGTGACCGCAATAGGGACAGTAATTCACATCGCTTTCTTCAAGTATTTGATTATCTATTTTTTTAGATTTGTTAATGTAATTATCCAATGGATCTGGTTCTTCATTACTGTCAGTAATGTCTAGCAAAGACATCCGATTAGTTCCTGTAGCATTTTTAAAATGAAATATGCCTTGAATAATGGCTAATCCAACAAAGATAATACCAAAGAATACAAAAAAAGTAGGAGCACCCATACTTGCTGCCCCAATTGTCCAAAAGATTCCGAATATCCCAACGGCCACACTTCCAATTGCCCCCATTGCAGATGGGCCCCGCCCAGGCTTAATACTTTTCATGGGAAGATACACCTCTCGATATCAAATTTTATGTATTTTTTTACCAATTACACTATAAGTTCACCACAAGCAGGACAAAGGCCATATCTAAGTTTATAACCTTGTCCAGTATTTGCATCTTCGTCATCCCAAAGTTATTGAATTGTTTCTGTAGTCTCATAGTTAAGGTTGATACCAATCCCACAGTGAGAACAAATCATGAATTTTCACTCCGTTTTTAAGAATTTATGTATTTTCCCGAATTTCTGATAACGTTCCCGTATTCACGACGTCCCACCGACTTAAGGAACCTCCAGGGTTCGGCCGCGATGCGGTTAGTAGGTGCGGATTTGTCCGCTGAATCCACTGCCCTGCTTATCGCTTCCCGCGGACCGAGGAGCCGCAGGCTCCGATGCGTGAATATGATGTTATCTGATGCTACTCGTCTTCCTTGAAATTACTAAACTCTTCTTTAACTTTTTGCATTTGTACGATATGTCTTTTAGCATGCTGACACAAAAAATAGATATATTGATAAACATCAATCTTGCCTAAGTTATTTACTGTCATTGTTGTTTTATATAGTATTCCTTCTCCATTTCTTATTTCGTACAAAATCTCTATACATTCATTAATTTGATCGTCGAGTAACACTCTTATTTGTCCTAGTTCTTTATCTCCCTTAGGCTCCATATGCTCCGGTCTAAGCCAAGAAAAAGATTTATGTTCAGCAATTGCTTCTAACTCATCTAAATTGTATGTGTATGATTCTAATAATGCTTTCAAATCTTTCTTCGATGAAAGTTCAATTGCTTTTCTCTTTCCTTTTCTAATTAGAATCAATAAAAAGTGGTTTGTTAAAGTCACATGCTCTAAGATTTGTTCAACACTCCACCCAACTCTGGGCTTAAAAACAAGCAAATCAGGACGCACTGCAAACCAAGCCTGATAGTCAATTAATGTTTGAGATAATTCATTATCTATGAATTCAATCGTTTGTTTGATATACATAGACTTACCTTCTTTCGAGTAGTTTCAGATAACGTTCTTGTATTCACGAACCCGAGAGGCTTAAAGGAGCGTAGCGACTGGGTCGAAGACTTAGCCTCGCAGAGGTTGTCTGCCTGATTCCACTTCTCCGAAATGCCTCGGAAAGACCAAGGGGCGTTAGTACCGCAGCGTGAATATGGTGTTATCGGATGTTCAGGCCTTCCTCGAATTACATTCTACTATTCTGAAATCAATATAAAATATCAAATAAAATAATTAATGGACTTATTACCAGCCCTAGATAACCACCAAGTTTTACAGCTTCTACTGATCGTACTCCAAGAGGCCTGAGTTTCAATATAAGTTCAGGGTATTTTATTTGTATTATCGCACTTATCAAGCCTAACAAACCGATTAAAGATAATGGACTCATAATATAATTTCACCCGTTCAAAATTATTAATGGTCCAAAAACATAATTTGATTTAAATTTTTTTGGTTTTTAGTAGTATATGTCGCCTGAATTTCCGATAAGACTTAGCCGGTTGGATGTGTCGCCTGATTTAACTTCTCCGAAAATCCTCTCGGTGACCGAGGAGCGTTAGCAACGACGCAGGAATGTAATGTTAGCTGATGTCAACGACCTCTTCGAGTAACCTAGTACAAGTTCTTTATAGTTTATTTTAACTTTAGTTTATATATAATCTCGCCATCTTGGTTCTCTTTATCTTGATTGACAAATCCTAATTTCTCGTAAAGCTTTCTAGCATGATTATTACTTTTTTCGATTGTTAGAGAGATTACTTCGCATTGTCTGTGCATTTCCTGAATGAATTCTAATATTTTTTTAAGAGATTGTGTTCCTAATCCCATCCCTTGATATTCCTTGTCTATTTGAAAACCACCGATCCAGTAATTATTCGTACTATTAGGTGTATAGGAAAGATAAAAAAATCCGAATGTTTTATCATCCTTGCACAAAATATATGGATCAAAAGCCTCATCCCACGGTTTTATATAAGCCCATGCTAAAGATTCGATAACAGAAGGTACAAGCTTCTCTTGTGATTTGAGTAAAGATATCGAGTGAGCTTCTTCCCAGTTATTTTTATCAATTGGTTCTATGCGGATTAGATTCATTTTTTATATTCCTTTCGATTTCCATTACAATTTCGTTGATTTCAGCTAACGTTTGTGTATCTACGAACCCGAGAGGCTTAAGGAAGCGTCAGCGACCGGGTCCAACGGACTTAGCCTCGCAGGGTTGTCTGCTGTGTCGCTTCTTCGAAACGCCTCTTGCAGACCAAGGGCCGAACGGCCTGCAGCGTAGATACGTTGTTATGCGCTGTACCCTCTTCTTTAAACTAGTTTCAAGTATTCTTAATCCAATATCTCTTAATTACGTTTCCATCTTCTTCTATGTAATCTGTATCGGACTTCCCACCGTTCTTAATAATGGTCTTTTCAGATCCCACATTATAAGCATCACAGACAACTAATACATCTTTTATTCCCAGTTTCTTGGCCTCAATCAAGGACAGTTCCAATAGTTTTGTCGCATAGCCTTTTAATCTCTCTGACGGGCGGATACCATAACCTATATGCCCACCAGCATTATACAAATGTTCAGTTAATTGATGTCTAATATTAACCGCACCTAATACTCTATTATGTTTATCGACCAACCAAAACGTTGAATCTGAGACCCAACCTTCAGGTAAGCCAACACCCTCCTCATTATTAGACAGTGACTTCAACATCCCTTGAAAATCACTTGGATCCATATTTATGACCCAAGGAACCATATCCTCACCAGATTCTTTCCACTCTTCATAAAATGATAAATACTCATTTTCAAGCTCTATTTGAGGCTTTACTAATTTTAAGTTGTTCATATGTTTCCACGTCCTCTGATGGTTTTTGTGACCTTAGGGTTTGCACATAACGTTCTGCATTTACGACGCCGACGTAGTCGGTGTGTCCCGGCATACGCTTCCTTGCTTCTTAACTTCCGGGATCAAGGGATGGCAAAGCCGGACCGCAGCGTAAATGTTATGTTATATGCTGTCGAGTCTTCTTAGACTTATCTAATCAAATGTCTTCAGTCTTTATAGTCTTGTTCATCTTAATAGAGGTTCGGACTTTATCGTGTTTATAGTCTTTCTATGATTTATAGTCTTGTCCGCTCTTGTCGTCCTTTCTTTCACTTGTCTCCTTCAAATTTTTCGTATTCCTTTAGTTTTATCTTTATAACCATTCCTAACCAAATAAATAGAGATGGAATAAGTGATGCTATGATAATTGCTTTTGGTGGACTATAGAGAAACTCCGATAATGTAAAATATTCGTATATCTTTAAAATTGGGATAAAGTTTGAATATTGGTAGAAATAATAAATTTCCCATACTAAATATGATAAGAATGAGCCATCATCTAATCCTAAACAGAGTAACCATACTACAAATCCTAATAGTGAGACAAAAGAAACAGAAAAAAGATTTTTTATAGAATTACGGTAATCTATTAGTGGAAAAAAGTAACCAAAAAGAGAATAAAGAACGCTTATTACCACTAGAGTAATAGAAGCACTGACTATGCTAAATTCCACCTTAAGAGAATATATAGGAATAAATAATAAGCAAATTACTAGATGTATTAGTAGAGCCTTGAAATTATTAATAAAAACTCCTCCAATAACATATATGTCTAATCTGCATGTAAGGCTTTTATGTCTTAAACGATCTAACTGCTCGTGGTCTTGATTAGTCTGTTAAGTATTCATGCAAAAATACGACAAACCCCAGTAATCGGTAAAAATAGTTATGCAGGTCCTCTCGATTGCATATAACGTTGTTGTATTCACGAACCCTCACTGGCTTAAGGCGCATAGCGCCGGGTCCAACGGACTTAGCCAGTGCAGGGGTGTCGCCAGAATGCACTTCCCCAAAATGCCTCTTGGCGACCAAGGGCCGTCAGGCCCGCAGCGTGAATACGGTGTTGGTATATTAAGCTCATCCCAGTTCATCGGGGATGAGCTTTTCTTTTATACTCAAAAGATCACCACTGGGTTAAAAACGAATGCGGTGTTGGGACTTAGATCTCGTCGCATAAAGTGTTTCAGCCCTAGCAGTGCTCATACCCCGTTTTAGCTGGTTGGGCCAAAGAGCCCGTATCACCGTGCCAACCTGTGGAGAGCATTTGTTTTGGGTCCTAGTGTCATCCAAGGAGGTCATATGAATCAACCTGTTTTAAGTATCGATATTGCGAAGGGGAAGAGCGTTGCCGCTGCCTTCACTTCCTATGGTGTACAAGTGAAGAAGCCCTTCTCTTTCTCCCATTCACCTGATCATGTTTCGTCATTGCTTTCAGTTCTTGTTCAGCTTGAAGAATCTACAACGCTGCGACCAACTGTCGTTATGGAGGCGACTGGTAATTATTCGAAGCCTATTGCTTCTTTCTTTTTCTCGCACGGGTATCCCGTTTTCTTGTTAAACCCCTTAACGACTCATGAGCTCAAAAAGCGCTCTACTCGTAAGGTGAAGACCGATCCTATTGATGCAATTCGAATTGCTAATGCATTCTATTTAGGGGAAGGTACGCCACTCATGCCAATGGATGAAAAGGTCACTGAACTGCGGTTTCTCTGTCGCCAACATGCCCAGTGGAAAGCTCTTCTTGGTGAAGTTCAACTGCAATTCCGTTCCATTCTGGATTTGGCTTTTCCGGGCTATGACAAGGCTTTTCAGAACATTTTCAACCCTTCATCCATTCAGCTTCTCACTAAATTCCCTTCCCCCTCAGCTTTACTGACTGCGGACAAAGAAGACGTATTAACCATTCTTATGCTGAATCGAAGAGGTCGTACTTGGAATGAAGAAAAATACGCGCAGCTTCTAGAAATTGCGCGCAGTAGCCTTCCTGATCCGTGTGGATCTCTGGCACATATATTTGCAATGCAGAATTTCATAGGGTTATTCAAGGCTTACCAAGGAGGAATTACAGCACTCGAAAAACAAATGGAAAGCTTAGCCCAAGCATTTTCTGCCTACCACCTATTACGCTCGATTCCTGGGGTGGGACCGATTACTGCGGCAATGATTCACGCTGAAATTGGGGACATAAAAAGGTTCCCTTCCGTGAAACAGTTGACCGCTTTTGCAGGGCTGGATTCATCTGTTTACGAGTCAGGAACCTTTAAGGCAAACCAGAATCGTATCTCAAAACGGGGCTCTGCATATCTCCGTACAGCACTTTACCAAGCAACAGTTGGAGGTATCTCAAAGCAAATCCACGGCCCTCGAAATCCGATTCTATGGCAATATTACCAGCAAAAACGGCTTGAAGGCAAACCTTCTAAAGTTGCAATTGTGGCGACTTCAAACAAACTTTTGCGCATGATTTACGGAATTTTGAGTAACGACGCGCCCTTTCAGAGCAAATAACGGATACTAATAGTTATATTTTACCATTAACTTACTTCCTGGAGTAGGCTTATTTAAGTCTGCATTCTTTGGAGTTCTGAAATCTTAAACTTAATAAACATTGACTTTGATTAGCTGGTTTATTTTGCAGTACTACGGCTTCTATGAAATACAAAAAAAAGCCTTATATTAATTCCCTTAGCTTCATTATTTCTGAATTCATATCATCACCTATAAAAGGACAATGCCCCATAAAGTACCAAGATGCAATAAATTCGAGTAATTCATATGCTGATCTATAATATTCTTCTGAATAGTTATTACTTTTTCGAAAACTCCCATGTGATGTCCAATGGGGGATGAAGTTTGTAACGTACCAAATCCCTGCAGATAGCTCCCGTTCCAAGTAATCTCCTGCTTCATTTGTTTTTAAGAATTCGTTCAACAGTAATAAAAGATTTTGAAACTTATAATGATCCCAATTCAGTTCAATTCTTATTTCAATTAAAAATGAACCTTCTCCAGCAGTCACTTCGTCCAAAATTTTTTCTTTGATATTTTTCATCTTCTGTTTCCTTTTTTTTGTTTTTTTAAGGTTTGTCGTAGTATTGCATATAACGTTCCTGTATTCACGACGTCCCACCGACTTAAGTCACCATCAGGTGCCTTAAGTCGGTGCGGATGTGTCCGCTGAATCTGCTTCCCTGCCGATCGCTTCTCGCGGACCGAGGAGTAGCTAGGCTCCGAAGCCTGAATATGATGTTATAAGATGTCCCCGCCTTCTTGGAATATTTATACTTCACGTTTCTCTTTTGATCTATAAATAATTCTTTGATAATCCAAATCTTTAGAATCCATATCTCCTAAATACATTCGTTCGTGTTCAGGGACTAGTTCATATTTTTCCTTTAGATATGCTCTATTGAACTCACTTGGATTAGCGAGATAGTTAAAGTACGCTTCTCTACAAATTTCTAATGTTGTTTTGTCTCCTTTTATTTCTGTATACATGTCTAAGAGTTCTTTTAGTTTTTCATCTAAGTTTGATGCATATAACACTTCTGAAAAGGTAACCTGACCTAATTCTGAAATAAAAACTTCTATTGGATGATTAAATTCAGTGAACAATATTCTGTTATTAAACAATTCAACAACTTCTTCTAGTTGATATATTTTTTCGAAACTAGAATTGTAAATACCAACTAAACCATTTTCATAAATCACTAAATTAACCAAATAATTCGTTTCATTATATCTCATGAAAATGAAATATCCTTTTCCTTCAATCGTTTCGTAGAACATTTCACGCACAACATAAAAATCAACAGCTGTTGGCGAATGTAAGATCTTTCTAGTCTCAAACAACTTTTTTTCTGACTTTGTGATCGTATATATATTTTTAAATTCAGGATTCAGTATTTTTATTCTGTTCTCAATAAATTGATAATATGTTTTCTTATTAAAATTCCAAATAGCAGACTCAATTTTATACTCCCCTAACCCATGAACCGATAGAGTTTCGCCTGTAGGAACTGTCGGTGTCAACCAACCAGAATTGATTTTTACTTTGAGTCCTTTCAAATCCACAAGTTCCCAACAATTTGACATGCCGTCTTCATAGATATCAACGTTAATATAGAAATAATGGCCACCATTATTTATGATGCCAGGAACTGTAGTTCCTTCTATTTCTTTTTTTCTGCGAATTCTTTGCAAACTTATCACACCTCAGACATTTATATTCTATTTTGCGGGGATTTCTTATAACGTTCTCGTATTCACGGATCCTCACTGGCTTTAAGTGAGTGTTAGCGAACGGTGGCGCAGCCACTTAGCCTTGCAGATGTGTCCGCCGATTACGCTTCCCTGCTTACTGAATCATCTCCGTAATGAATTCGCTTCTTCTGGTTCGGGCGGACCGAGCGACGAACGTCGCGATGCTGTGATGCCTCGGACATCTTCGAATTGCATGCATAATTCTTAATTAGTTCTTATTCAACATATTCCTCAATCTTTATTTAATATTGTTTGATAGACCCTTAATATATAAGGTTTGAATTCTTCTTCTATATTATCATTGTATCCTTCAATAGGTATCCCATCATGGAATGGAGAATTCAAAAAAGTTAAAATTATGTCATCCATATGCTCTACTATCTCAACATCACATTGAAATGGAAGTTTCTTATGTAAAACAGATATTAAATTAAACCTTATCTGACATGCCAACTGGTCAAACCACAAATAAAAAATCATTCCATGATTCGAAGTGGAACCTATTATTTGTTCTCGTCTATTCTGGATTACTCTATTAAAAAAAATTTTATAGTCATTTACAGTCAATACTTTTTTAAGTTCTGCATCGAAAGAAATTCGCCACATGTTGTTATCAATCTCTTCATTTAAATCGTCTTCCGAGCTACCAATTAAAATTGGATCTGTGATTATTTCTTCTAGATCCTTGAAATAAAACTCTTTACTATTCATACTCATCTTGGATTCACTCCACTTTAAAAATACTTTATAAATTTCTCCGAGGCTTCACATAACGTTCCCGCATCTATGAGACGACCGGGCCTTAGATAGCTCCTATCTTAGGCCGGGTCGTGTGTTGTCTGAACATGCTTCTGCGTTTAACCCCTGACAACCAAGGGGCAAATGCCCCGCAGCGTAGATGCATTGTTATATGATGGGGATGCCATCTTTGAGTCACTTTCAATCTTCATTTATAAATCTTTTCAATTTATTTTCGATCTTCCTTTATTTATTCCATGCTTTGATTCATCTTTTCTAATATGATAGTATATATTTAATAAAGACCAAGTGCGCTAACACTTGGTCAGTACAATTGGCTTGGATGGTTATCCCTTCTAGGTCATAAAAGGATTAAAACCCACCTTCGGCTTCCAATCTTAGGGTGGGTTTTACTTTTTCTTGTTGTTATTATTGATGTATGTTAAAAGAGCAAGAATGAACGTTCCAAAAAGGAACATAATCGTTAATGCATCTTTCACTTCCATGGCTTCACCTCCTTTCGAAGGAAAACCATGCCCACCCAAGATTCAATTGTAGTTATATTTTACCTTTATTATACATACGTACAAGCGTTCTTATAGATTGTTCATATTGCTCTTGTTTTTTATTTAAAAGTTTTATTATCAGCGTCCCTTTCATATAACGTCGTTGTGTTCACGATGTCCCACCACCTTAAAGGAGCGCATGCGACTGGTCGCGATGCGGTTAGGTTGTGCGGATATGTCCGATGAATTTACATCCTGCTGCTGAAATGCCTCTTCGAAACTTCATCTAACTTCTCTCGGACCAAGGGGCGAATGCTCCGACGCGTGAACATGGTGTTATGCGATGATAGTGCCTTCCTGTATTACATTCACACTGTGTTTGTAGTTCTTATGATCTTTGATTAATTCTTTAAAAGAAATATATTGGTTCCTTGTAATCTATTGGCTTATGAATTAATCTATTCAACCACTTCAATCGTTCAATATTATCGTTAAAATCATCTTCGGTAAAAAACGTTACTTCCTTCATCGTTCCTAGTACGCTTCTATTATTTGTCTTTAAAATAACTATTTCCGAGCCATATTCTAAATATGTATTGATCAAATTTTCTTTAACTCCCTCTCGGAGTAAGTACTCCCGAAGAGTCAAAATGAATTTCTCTTTCAATCCTTTTAATTGCCCTGTTCTTATTCCATCAACAATTACAGTTAATCTAGTCAAATCATTCACAAAGACGATGTGTTTTCGTTTGTTTAAGTTATAGATATTTACATGCCAACTTAAAAGCGGAGGCACAATAATCTCTTCAAGTGAAGTTGTTTTCATATCTTTCAGTAGATCTTTAGTCAGTCTTAGAGTAATCAATTTTGTTTTTTCCTTTCTCGCACTGGTTTCGCATAACGTTGTTGTGTTCCTGACGTCCATTCCCATTAGATAACTCTTATCTTAGGGGAATCGATGAGTCTGCCTGACTCTGCTTTCTGAGATTCCTCTGGCAGACCGAGCGGCGGATGCCGCGAAGCAGGAACACGGTCTTATATGATGCCGATGCCTTCTTAGAATAACTTACAAGATTACTGCTTATTTAATTCTTCATATTCTCTTTTCAATATGCCCATATAGATCGTATCTGAATATCGGCCATTAACAAAATTCTTCTCTCTTAATCTTCCTTCTTCTTTGAATCCACACTTTAAATAACATCTATAAGCTCTTTCATTAAAATCATGTACTTCCAGCTGTAATCGATTTAAATTTAATCTATTAAACACAAAATCCTGTAGTATTTTTATTGCTTCAGTGCCATATCCATTGCCAAGGTACTCTTTAATTCCAATTACTATTCCAAGTTCAGTTGATCTATTCTTCCAATCAATTCTAAATAAATCAATTTGTCCAATGTACTCCTCAGTATCTTTGTGTGCAATTACAAATCCTTTCTGCTCTGTATTCCCTTCAAGTATTGAATTTAAATATTGTTCTGTTCCATTTACTGTATGCGGAAATAAGAATATATCTGATAGATTATCAACGATTTCCGGATCATTACACCATTGTCTCATAAACTTTAAATCTTCCTTGCAATACTCTCTTAAAATTATTCGATCACCAATAAGTCGTGGCATTGAGACACATCCTTTAAGTCTTTATTATCATTGCATCGGTTTCATATAACGTTCTTGTATTCACGACGTCCCACCGACTTAAGGCAGCGAAGCTGCCGGCTGCGCTTGCGCAGTTAGTCGGTGCGGATGTGTCCGCTGAATCCACTTCCTCGAAATGCCTCGCGGACCGAGGGCTGAATGGCCCGAAGTGTGAATATGGTGTTAGCTGATGGCGGTGTCTTCTTCGAACAACATTCAATGATCCTTAGGTATTTCAATCCAGTATCTCTGTATTTCAATTCCATTGACAACTTCTTCGGAATCTAGAGTCCCTCCATTATTTGTTATGGTTTTTACGGATCCGATGTTGTCCTTATCACATGTAATTAGGGCTTTATATATTCCTAATTCTTTGGCCTTTATTAACGCTTGTCTTAATATTTCTGTTGCATTTCCTTTCCTACGTTTACTTGGTCGTATCCCATATCCAATATGGCCACCTCTAAAAAGGAGGGCATTATTAAGTTTGTGTCTTATATTTACAACGCCTATGATTTTCTTGTTTCTATCCACTAGCCAGAAAGTAGAACTGTTTACTTTCGTACTATCTTCTCTTGGGACGTCTCTTAGATTATTCAATTCTTGTATCAGCAAATCAAAATCACCACAGTCAAATTTTAGGACAAACGGAACCATCATCTCTCCGGATTCTTCCCACTCTCTAATCATTTCTATGTATTCATCTTTGTAATTAATGGACGGTTCTATAAGAATAAATTCTGTCATTTTTGTTTCCCTTCTTTCTTATGCTCTACATCGGTTTCAGATAACGTCTTATCTACGAACTTCGTGAATACTTCCATACTACGCGTATTCCCGTACTTCGTAAATACTCTGTTCATAAGGGTATCTCTGAACTCCCCTCCTCAATTTCAATAATCTAACGGACTCTTAATCCGCCTGGCATCTTTCACAGATACATGAGTATATCGCTCTGTAGTTCGGCTGCTCTGATGTCCGAGTAACTCTTGTATATATCTAAGATCCGTATCGCCTTCTAGTAAATGCGTGGCAAAAGTATGTATATGGAATGGAACATTTCCATCCTCCTACCTTCTTCGGTTTATCGTACATTCCATCAAATCAAGCAAAGTTTACAATCCGGCTATCCCCAACCACTACATCCCTCTTATATATAAAAAAAGACCCGCAAGTCACTTTTGTGACCTGCAGGTCTCCGATCTCCGAAGCCTTTTATTCATATCTCTTTGACTATAGATTCTTTCTCTATAGACATTTATCTTTAGATTTATCTTTAGGTATATCTCTTTAAATACTTATCTTCTTAATCTCTAACTACTATCTATAATTCCTACCGCTCTTCTCTAACCTTTTCCCTTAAGAACACTTGCTGTAACCGCAGCTGCTGCATGTTTTGCAGCCTTCGATGTTAATCAGCGAAGCACCGCCGCAGGACGGGCACAGATCACGGGAAGTGGCAACATGGCTACCATGACCGCCTTGTCCGTGGCCACCCAACTGCTCGGCAGGAGCCATCGTCGCGGCTACCGGAGCGGGATCATGCTCATGATCATCGTGGATTCCGCTTGCCACATGGGTTTCCAATGCTTTAGCGACTGCATCCGCAATAGATTCCACACGGTTCGCGCCGAAGCCGATGGCGCCTGATCCGCCAATGCCTTTGAGATGCTTGATCAGCAACTCCACCTTGTTGCCATGGTCTCCGTAACGCAGGAACAGGGAGCAGACACGACCCAGAGCTTCAGCCATAGCGAACACATCCGAACCGGCTTTACCTACGTTCAGGAAGATTTCTCCCGGTGTACCGTTCAAGTCGTTTATCGTGATGTACGCCATACCGAACGGCGTATTGATCTTGTAAGTCGCACCGCGCAGTATCTGTGGACGACTCTTGTACTGCTTATCCAAACCACTCTTGCTGGAAACAGTAGGTGCCGCACTTACAGCAGTGCTCGCGGACTCATTCACCTGTACAACACTTTCTGGTGCAACAGCAGGAGCTTCTGCTTTCTCTTCCTTCTTCTCTGTCTGCAATACTTGAACATCACGGCTGCCGTCACGATAGATCGTTACACCTTTACAGCCCAGATCGAAAGCCAGCTCATACAGACGTTCCGTCTCTTCCACTGTGAAATCAGCCGGGCAGTTCGCCGTCTTCGAAATCGAGCTGTCCACCCAGCGCTGAATAACAGCTTGTGCACGGATATGATCCTCAGCGGACAGATCCATCGCCGTTACGAAGTAATCCGGCAGATTCTCGCCTGGATGGCTGTCGAGCCAATCCTGTGCAATCGGTACGAACTGCTCATCGAAGCCAAGACGGCTTTGACGGAAGTATTTAAAGGCGAAGTACGGTTCGATACCGGTAGATGTGCCTACCATTGTACCTGTGCTGCCTGTCGGCGCTTGAGTGATCACCGTTACGTTACGCGCGCCTTTCGAGCGCACCGCTTCTTCTACCTCTGGGAACGTTTCGGACATATTTTTCATAAATCCGCTTTGCAGGTAAAGCTCTGCATCAAACGCTTTGAAGGAACCCTTCTCTTCAGCGATATCCGCAGATGCCAGGTATGCTTCACGAGCGATAAACCCGTACAACTTATCCAGGAATTCCAGCGATTCCGGACTTCCGTAACGGATATTCAACTTGATCATAAGCTCTGCAAGACCCATCGTACCCAGTCCTACGCGGCGTTCTTTTTTCTGATTGGCTTCATTTTCCGGGAAATGATACGGAGTGGTATCGATAACGTTATCCAGGAAACGAACCGAGTAACGAGTCGTTGTCGCCAGATCGTCCCAAGCCACATCATGATTTTCTTCATCATAAAACTTGGACAGATTCATCGCAGACAGATTGCACACACCCCAGCCTGGAAGCCCCTGCTCACCACATGGGTTCGTGCAGATGATCGGGTTGAAATACCAGCTGTTGGACATCTGGTTGTAGTACTCCATGAACACTACGCCAGGCTCAGCCGATTTCCACGCTGATTCAATGATCGTATGCCAGATATCACGTGCCTTCACCGTTTTGTACGTGATGACTTTACGACCCGCTTTTTTCCACTTGTCCAAATCGCCATCCCAGATTTCATCATAATCCGGATCAGAAGTATCCGGGAATACGAGATCCCAATCCAGATCTTCCTTCACGGCCTTCATGAAATCATTGCTCACGCATACCGACAAGTTGGCATTGGTCACCTGACCCATCGTCTGCTTCACAGTGATGAAATCCATCACATCCGGATGCCAGTCGTTCATCATCAGCATGAGCGCGCCACGTCTGCTACCACCCTGCTCAATGAGCCCAGTTGTATAACTGAACAATCCGCCCCAGGATACAGCGCCGCTAGAAGATCCATTAACACCTTTAACAATCGAACGACGAGGACGGAGAGATGACAAGTTAATACCTACACCACCACCGCGGGCCATAATTTCTGTCATCTCAGACAGAGTTTCCATAATGCCACCACGGCTATCCTTCGGCGAAGGAATAACATAGCAGTTGAACAATGTCAGTTCATCGCTTGCTCCTGCCCCTGCTGCAATACGTCCACCTGGAACAAGTTTCCAGTCATCAAGAATATGACGGAATTTAGCCTCCCACTCTTCCTGCAGTTCTGGCGTTGCTTCTGCCGATGCCATTGCAGCTGCCAAGCGGTCCCACATTTCCTCAGGTGTCTTCTCAATCGTCAGCGTCAGCTTCTCCACATCAGTCTCCACCAGCTCACCCTTACGGGTCTTCACTGTGACTACCCGGCCATCACGCTTCACAATCTCTCCAACTTCCTTGGTCGGGAACTTAGGATCATCTTTGGTAAGAACCAGAACCACATCGCCCACCTTGGCGTTATGGGAATTCGCGTCCTTCCACGCATACCTGTCCAAAAAGATCTTCTCACTTAAACCTTCCAGCCGCTGATTTTGCATCGTACTCAAGAACAACTACCTCCTATATAAACTATAAATTCTATAAATCTGCGTTTAAGCCGCTATAAGTCCGGTCTATTACTACTTAACCCTATATGTATACCGGTTAAACGAGAAAACATAAGGTTTCACACCACATATTGTGGGCGAGATTCATTATACTACACTACATATGGTAAAAACTATGCCTAAGATGTGAAATTTAAGGCTTGTACACCTTTCTGGAGCATCCAGCCTTCCTTTTTCTTATTCTCTCTCCTTTTTTCGGCCACCTGTCTATGAAAAGAACTTGAAAAATCGCCAAATGTAGCATCCGTGCGACCTCCCGGGTATTTTGGGACAAGGTAAATATTCGGAAGGTTATGAAGTCTTCTTTTTTCGTCCATACTACACATACACCGTTCGTCTGGAATCGACATCTAGGAGGAGATTTTGTGAACTACCAACCACCCGGCAGCCCGGGTTCTTTAAATGATCCGCGTCTCCCTGTCCCACTCCATGTGGACCGCTCCTGGCTTGAAGATTTAGAGAACCGTCTCGACAAAGGCGGGCCATGGGGAGATTGGACCCTGTCGCGGCTGGCTGTACAAGGAGAGCAATCCCGTCTTGTTACAAGCTTCGAAGAGCTGCAGTGCCTGAAGCATATCGGCAGCCTTTCCCCGCTTCCGCATCAGACGGATACGGCGCGGCGCGTGCTGTTCGAAATGTCCGGCAGAGCGATTTTAGCCGATGAGGTTGGCCTGGGAAAAACGATTGAAGCCGGTCTTATTTTAAAAGAATATATCGTACGCGGGCTAGTCTCCAAAGTGCTGATTCTAGTTCCCGCTTCACTTGTGTTGCAGTGGGTTCGTGAACTCAATTCCAAATTCGGCATTTCGGCAATCGCGCAAAAAAAAGCCTACTCCTGGGGCAACGATATCGTTGTTGCATCCATGGATACGGCCAAGCGCGATCCGCATCAGGAAATCCTATTAAATGAAGAGTATGACATGCTCATCATCGATGAAGCGCACAAACTGAAGAACAAGAAAACATCCAACTATCAATTCATACAGAAGCTGCGAAAAAAATACTGCCTTCTTCTTACCGCAACTCCCGTACAGAACGATCTCAGCGAGCTGTTCAATCTCATCACGTTGCTGAAACCGGGACAGTTGGGACGACAAGGCGATTTCTCGGCCAATTTCGTTGTAGACAAACGCATGCCGAAGAACCAGGACCAGCTTAAGGACGAGCTGTCCAAGGTCATGATTCGCAATCGTAGAGGTGAAGGTCCAGTAAAATTCACCAAACGGACCGTACGCAATGTCGGTCTCGAACTTTCACCCGAAGAACAGTCATTATACGACGGGGTCACATCTTTCGTCAAAGATCAGTATCAGGCATCCGGGGGAAATTTAAGCAGTATGCTCTCACTGGTCACCCTTCAGCGTGAAGTATGCAGCAGCCGGGATGCGGTCTTTGTCACACTCGTCAACTTATCCAAGAAAATGCCCGAGGACTCCCCACTGCGCGATAAAGTATGGGAGCTTGTCCACCTGATCAAAGCGATCAAGGCCAACACCAAAGCGGAAAAAGCCATTGAGCTGATCAAGCAAATGAACGAGAAAGTGATCGTCTTTACCGAATATCGGGCTACTCAGGAATATCTGCTCAACTATTTCCGGGATCACGGTCTCGTGTCCGTTCCATACCGTGGTGGAATGAACCGTGGCAAGAAGGACTGGATGATGGACCTGTTCCGCGGAAAAGCACAAGTGATGATTGCGACCGAGGCTGGAGGAGAAGGCATCAACCTGCAGTTCTGTCACCATATGATCAACTTCGATCTGCCTTGGAACCCCATGCGGGTCGAGCAGCGGATCGGACGGGTTCACCGTCTCGGCCAGACCAACGATGTGCGGATCTTTAATTTATCTACTGCCGGCACGATCGAGGAACATATTCTGAACCTCCTTCACGAGAAGATCAATATGTTCGAGATGGTCATTGGCGGTCTTGACGTTATTCTGGAACGGTTCGAGAAGAAAGAATCCATTGAAAAGAGTCTGTACAAAATCATGCTTGAATCCGGCAACGATGACGAAATCCGAAACCGGGTCAGTTCCCTTGGCGACTCGCTTCATCACATTAAGCGGGATCTGGAACAAGAATCATCCGCAGAAACCTTAAGAGAGGAAGAAGCCTAATATGACCATGACGCCGCAGGAGGTGCAGCAACATTTCATGGCCTATCTGGAAGCCACCGAATGCACCGTCATTGAAAAATCACCCGAGCACGTTACTGTCAAACTGTCTCCCCAAGCGGACAAAATGCTAACCAACCGCCCTTATTATTGGGGCTTCGTGGAGCGAACCGGAGCACCGGCCGAGACACTGTCGTTCAGCTTTGTGTTTGACCCACCCAAATATGACGAGCGTTTAGCCAAACAAGCTGAATCCATACAGGTTTCACAGCCAGGGGGAGGACAAGATCCCCTCCTCTCCCGCTATTATGGCAGCGCTCCGGTTCTCCCGGTCATCGGCCCTGGACGGATTCAGCGGGAAGATATTATCTATGGCAGCCGCAGACTCGCTCAAATTTGGGACGCCTCCCGTGAGGAAGGTAAATGTGTATACCTGTTCGAGCAGCCCGGTGAAGAACAGCGTCCTAAAACACGCTCTGCTCCATACGAGCAGTGGCTCGGTATCTGTTTTAAGGTTGAGTTCAGCTGCGACTTGAAACGGGAAGAGCTTCATTTTCTCGGCATTTCCCTTTCCCGTAAGACGATTATGGATAACTTTCCTGCACAGCTGGAAGCCCGTAACATGACTCCCCGTCTTCCTGAGAATGTCCATGTAAGGCCTGCTGCCTTAACACTGCCCCAAGCCGCCGCAATGCTGGAGGACTATCTAATCAGCAAACTTGGCAAGTTGGATTACACCTGGGCGGAACAAGCTCAAATCCGGCTTCAAGAGGAACTGGCTATCGTGGACAGTTATTACGAGGACTTGCTGAATGAACCCGACGAAGAGAAAAAGATGGCAATTCAAGAGCAGTATCAAAGCCGCCGTTCTGAAATGGAATGGCAGTATTCGCCTAAAGTGAGTTTGTCCGCCATAACTTGCGGGCTGTTCCACCTATGTTCGTCTAGTAACGGGACCTCTTGACCCGCATCAACAAAACAAGGCAAAAAAAGACCCGTTATTCAAGCCCTGACCGCGACATCTTGTAACAGCCTTTTCAGGGCTTGTCCATTAAAATAAATCTAACTTACAAGTTTCATATTTGTTGTTTCTTGGAAAGGCGGTTGCCTATGATAGACTTTTCATCCACATTAAGTATTAAAATAATTCGTGCCACTTTGTCAGCCATTCTGCTTGCAACAACTGCGCTTTCTTGTTTTCCATCAAATACAGCATTTGCAGCTTCAGAGCCAGCCGGCACTACGTCATCCAATACTACATCATCCACAACAGTGTTACCCAGCACAGCGCCATCAGGTACAACGTCGCCTAGTTCAACATCATCTACATCAACAGCTTCCGTATCACAGTCCGGATCATCCGAAATATCCCTCAAGCAAACGGCTTCCGCATCTGAGACCACGGTTCCAAGCCGGCTTGAGACATTCGCGGAACAAACGATTGGCGACCTGGCAGACCATTTGCCTTTCAAAAGCTGGCAGGATGCCAGCCTGGATTATACACCGCTTGGACCGGGTACACACAGCTGGCTTGTAACCATTGAAGATGGGGCTAAGCCTCTTGGTTACTTGATCATTACTTCAGACGATCTCGGAGGTTATATCCTAAGTGAGTACGGTATCGGATCCGACCTGCCATATAGTCTCGCTCCATTGGAAAATACACTCGCAGCCGCAGGCATCTTAAAGGGAAAACCGCAAAACGGTAAAGTTCCGCTTAGCTCCCTCCCTCAGGGAAGCCGGGTGGAGGCGTTGTACAGTTCTATTTCTCCCTACTGGAAAGTAACGCTCAAAGGGAAGACACCGGTCTATGTTCATGCTGTGACATACGATATTGTCCCTTCCCCACCAAACGCAAAGACTCCGTTTACGTCAGGGAAGAAAAACGTTAAAGCTATGGCCCTGAATTCTTCTGGTGCTTGGACAGCCGCCTCCGTCATAACCACCCAAGGGGAACAGGACCCTTACCAAAACCTGATGTGGCTTAGCAAACCGACACTGCCCATTAAGAATGGAAATGATCTGATACATCTGCTCCCAGCAGGAAGCCAAAAATCTCTCGTTTTTACAGCGGACAAGCAGAACGAAGCCTTCGGCGCCCCATTCAATCTTACGGGATGGCAGCGCTGGTCTCACAATGACAAGCTTGAATCCGAAGCGATTTATGTAACCGTACCGCAGCGGAATACCGACTTGATCCGTTTTGTACCCGCTGATAATCTGATCGGTCCTGGCAAGTTCCGCGAGGAATCGAATACATCAGAGTAACAGCTCCATCCTTCATCTCCATATAGGTCACCAAGAACTTATTAAACATCATCCGACACGGAGCTGTCCCAGGCCGCCCGAGGATTCCTCTTTGGGCGGCTTCTCGCTGTTCTTCTTGTTTCATTGCTTGAAGCAACTCGCTCACCTTTTCTTGCAGCCTTGCCTTGTGTTCACCACCGCGTAGGAATGATTTCAGCTCACAACAGACAATGGGGATGCCCTAGGTCAATTGACCTTTTGGGACATCCCCACTCTTACGACTTCCAGCTCCTTTGATGGTACGCAGCGATTTCGCTGATTTACTTGGCCCTGCGTTTTTTGCTCTTTTTGGACACCAGATCATCCTTCCATAACGAGACGGAGAACGGGATCATACCGAACCAGCGAACAATCCAAGGTTCCTTTACTCGCCTTCCCTTCCTCACTTCCTTCGGTGTATCGATATATGTCACTACACGTTCCGTTATATATTTAATGAGGTCATTACTATTTGCCATATTAACCCTCCTCAAACGCCAATCTTATTGTATTCCTTATCAGGATGCACCGAATCCCAACAATCTAGACCCTCAGCATGTTTTCCCGTTTTTTGCACAAAATATATCCAAAGGTTTATGACTTGAGAACCCACACTATAACGAAAGAGGGCGCATCATGACCAATCGAATATCACTGGCTGTACTAGTGGCTTTATCTCTCGCTCTCTGCCTTCCTTCCCTTCAGGTATACGCGGACAACCATATTGTTGCCTTGACTCTATCCCCGACCGGTTCGAAGGATGGAAGCACACAGCAGCATAATTCTGCACTCCAGTTCGAAGACTACCTGCATCAGGAATCGGGGAACAGAGGAACGCAACAGCATCACCCTTTTCCTCATGATGTCATTCTAATTGATGTCGGACACGGTGGAATTGACGGGGGCACATCCTATGGCGATATTTTGGAAAAAGACATCAATCTGCAGATCTCACGTCGGTTGTTTATGTTATTGCGCAGTGAAGGATATCATGCGGTATTAAACCGGGATACAGATTATGCCCTTAGTGATGATAACCGCTGGCATGCCAGCCGATCCCGCCACATGAAGGATTTGGCCCAGCGTAAACAGCTGAGCAGTGAGATTCCTACAAAAATGGTTGTAAGCATCCACGTGAATTGGGGCAAAAACAAATCCAAAACGGGCGGTATCGTTCTCCATCAAGCAGAGGGACGAAGCTCCATTCTGGCAGAATCCATACAACGCGAGTTAAACATTCTGTATAAGAGCAATCACCATACTTCAGTTGGCAAGCCCTTTTATTTGCTAAACCGGATCGAAGTTCCCGCCGTCATTGTGGAGACCGGCTTTATCAGTAATTCCCATGACCGGGAAAAGCTGTGCAGCCGAAACGGCCAGATGGGAATTGCCGAAGCGATTGTAGATGGTATCGCCAATTATCTAACGGCCCTTTAATCAAGGGCCGGGCCGTTTTTCATTTTTTTGTTTATTTCAACTAGCTCATTTTTATTTATGCGTTAATATCACCTAAAAAAGCGTTTCCACTCATCATACAGAGGGAAACGCCTTTTTTAGTAGGAAAGCACCGGGTCAGGCCTCCAATTGGATCTGTCCTGTACAAGTTCTTGAATACCAACGAACTGCACCTGTCTTTGAAGCTCGGGGATCGAACCCTTCAATGCGGCAGCTGTCCGATCGCCGAAGGTTCCCACATGTCCAATCGTAATGCATGACTTATTCTGTACCGCCTGCTCTGCAGCTGCCTTAAGCTGTTTGGTAACGTGTTTGACTGTATGCACATCATCCAGGAAAATCTCATTATTTATATTCGGCATTCCTTTCTCGGCAGCGAGCTTACTGGTGACAGAATGGTAATTGGTCTTGCTATCTATAAAGAACAGCCCCCGTTCCTTGCAAACATCGAGCACGATGGACATAATCCGCTCGTCTCCTGTAATTTTGGAACCCATATGATTATTCATACCAACAGCAAACGGAACATGATCAATGGCTTTTTCCAACTGCTTTCGAATCTCTTCGTCCGTCATCTTGCTCGTTATGGCACCGGGCCCGAGCCAGTTAGCTCTCCCCTGCTTCGGTTCCATCGGCATATGGATAATTACATCATGGCCAAGCTTATGTGCCCGTTCCGCATCACTTTTGCTTGTCGGCAGAAAAGGCATTACAGCAACCGTAATTTTTATCGGCAGGTTCAATATTTCATCGGTACCTTTTTGCCCGTTACCAAAATCATCAATAATAACGGCTAGCTTGTTACCCGGCGTAGACTCTTTCTCTTGTTTTGCTGTTTCGGACCGGACCGAATCCTTCTTCAAGCTACTTCTCGTGTCAGACTTCATATCACCTGCTGAAGTATCAAGCCACCAAACCTCATGACCCAGACTCTGTACATCATGCGAAGCAGCCTCAGCCACCTCTACGGACAGAGCTCCCACTAGTAAAACTGTCAACAAGGCGGACCATACTGCCGCTACATACTTCGACCCCATGTTACGCATGAAATTCTCCTTTCACTGTAGAAACCTGTTCTATAGTGTTTGAGAAAGAAGCAGCAATTATGTAAGAAGAAACAACACGCACAAAAAAGACGTCTCCGCAAGGAAACGTCTTCTTAAGGATGCGGTCGAGAGGACTCGAACCTCCACGGGGGTTAGCCCACACGGACCTGAACCGTGCGCGTCTGCCAATTCCGCCACGACCGCATATATCTTGCCACTTCGATGAGATATCATCGCGGCGACAAGATATATCATACCATGCTAACTAACTGGAGTCAACATTTTTTTAGATCTTGATTAAACAATCGAAAACGGGTTAAAATAAGAACGTAAGTTCGTATTTATTAACGATTTTCTATATAAAGGCGGTGAGCATCAATGGCAATCACAGGAATTACACCAGAAGAAAGATCCTTGATCAAAAGCTACCTGCTCCTTATGTTCATACACAAAGTTTTCGAAAGAGATTGCCGGATTATTCAGGAAAGCGGCGTATTCAAAACGCCTCAGTTGTACGTTGAAGTGGTGGAAAATGGTGCAAAGCGTGCTGCAATTCTGCTAAGGGAGGTTAAACAGGAATTTGCCTCCAGGACTATCAAAGTATTTGATATACACCGAGGTCACAATGGAATCGAAGCACGTTACGCCTGTCGCGGTTATGTCGGAAGCATGGAAATCTTGTGGCCGTCCTTCCGTGAAGAAATGATGTCCCGAATGCGCGTTTATCTTGGCCTATCTCCTTCGAACACCAGACCTCCCCAAGTCGCAGCAGCTGGTCATTAAGACCATTGCAAAGTCAAATCAATTCACTCTATTTCCCGGCCTGCTCCTTCTCGTCACCACGTAAAAAACCGTCTCCTTTCCAGCACTCAGCCAGTCAAGCGAGACGGTTCATTCACTCATCAGCAGAAATCTAAAGTCTACTGAAGGTTGGGCTGCACACGCATTAATCCCTGAGCCAATGCATGTCCTGCGCCTGCTGCTGACGCAACAGCCACAGCTTCCATAATCTGCGTGTCGGTAGCGCCCTTTGAGCGCGCTTCTTCCATATGATAGAACGTGCATAATTCGTTGTTTGCGAACAACCCGATACCGAGCGCAATGAGTTGTTTCGTCATTTCGTCAAGCTCGCCGTCTTGGAAACAGACCCCTGTAAAATGATGATAAGACTCAGCCACTTTCGGCATGGCTTCTTTGAGATGAAGGATCTCATTTTTGTACGTGCTGATTTTATCATTGGATAAATCCATCTCGCAAAACACCTCACTGGTTCATCTGATTTCCTGATTAAGGTGTCCCTATTGATGAGGATCTATGCTTCTAAGCGTGGGCTTGTCCTCGGTTCTCCAAAAAGTTGATAGCTATAGTTGCGGTCCAGCTTCACCACACGGCGGTTTCGGCGGCGGATAAGCACATGTTGCGAATCCCATGCAACCACGATGCCTACAACATCATTGCTTTCTAGATCGTCCCGTACAACCCGGACTCTCTCACCCGATAATCGCAGTGCATCCAACTGTTCGTCACTTATCATAGTCCTTATCTCCTTCTATTCGGCAGTATAATACCCATATAATGATCCTGTTGTCGATATATACGACAAGAATCGGTGTCTGCGGGAAATATATCATATTTCAAAAAGAGACCTAAATGGAATCATTTAGGTCTCTTGAGTGTGATATGGTTTAACATCCCGGCTGAGATGCTTCCTGTAAGTTCACTAACGCTGTGCCGGCTCGATGCTATCGTTTTTTTCAAACCAGAAATCAAGCACCGTCGACGACATCACCCGTTTCTCAACATACTCCACTTGCTGTGATGTAAACCGTTCTCTCCATTCGTAGGAGAGCTCCTCACACAGACCAGCGATTGTAAGCAATTCAGACCAAGCAACATAACGCTTATACCAGAAAAACTGAGGATGTTCAATCATATAGGGATAAAGATCATCAAACTCCGTATGTTTACAATCCAAAGCACGTTCAAAATGTACCTTTGCACCATTCAACTTCTCAATCAAAAACGGCTCGGTTACCGGTTCTTTCCCCATTGTGTTGCCTCCTCTCTCTTTCCTACCCTTTTATTATATGACAAAAAAGTGGGTCCGAAAAGAAGTTGTTAAGATTTTAGGTTCGGTTCAATGAAATAGAGAATATGCCAACTCTTGAACAGCTAGTCCCCAAAATTGATCTTCCCGTCTTCAAGCGAAGTGATGCGGACAAGCGGTTCGACCTCAACACCCTGTTCTCGAAGCGTTCTTGCTCCTGCCTGGAAGCTCTTCTCAATAACAACACCGAGACCTACCAACTCGGCACCCGCACGTTCGATAATTTTGATCAACCCCCGGGCTGCATCTCCGTTTGCAATGATATCATCAATAAACAGCACTTTATCGAACTCTCCGATATATTGGCGGGACATCATGATATCCGTAACGATCCCTTTCGTGAAGGAAGGCACACGCTCACACAATGCATCCGGATCGGCCAGCAGTGTTTTTTTTCGCCGGGCAAACACCATCGGGACCCCAAGCTCATGCGCCACCGCAAAGGCGACAGAAATACCGGAAGATTCGAGTGTGACAACCCTCGTCACACCCTTGTCCTTAAAACGGGCCGCAAATTCCTTGCCCATCTCCATTATTAATGCAGGATCTACCTGATGTGTCAGGATAGCATCGAGCTTAACAACCTGATCCGATACAACCACGGCTTCCTCCATAATCCGCTGTTTCAACCAATCCATTCTATGACCTCCCACGACAATCCTTTGTCGTAAAAGTACCATATCCGAACTAGTCCGGCAAGTCTTATAGTTACGGTCTAAGGACAAGTGGCAGTCATGTCCGGAGCTGTCCAGGCATACCTTGTACTATGCAGTATGAAGCGCAACCACACCCGACAAGGAGGCTGCTACGTGAAAAATCGGATACGCGTCTTCCAGATAGCTTTTACATATATCGGTACGATCGTTGGCGCAGGTTTTGCTACAGGACGTGAGATATTACAGTTTTTTACCCAATATGGACATTGGGCAACCATCACCATATTACTCGCAACGGTGCTTTTTATTTGGCTGGGAACCAAAATGATGACCCTCTCTAGAAAGATCGGCGCTAAGTCCTACGAGGATTTAAACAAGCATTTATTCGGTGAACGATTAGGCGGGTCCATCAGTCTGATCATGCTCGTTATCTTGATGGGGGTAAACTCCATTATGCTGGCCGGCGCTGGCACCGTCTTTATGGAAAACCTCAATCTTCATTACCAGACAGGATTGATTCTGACCATGGTCGGAACCTTTTTTATCCTTCGCAAAGGGATCCAATCCATTATGATTATGAACAGCCTTGTCGTCCCCATGATGCTGATCTTGTCCGTGTTGATCATTTCCCAAACCATGAATACACCTGGTGCCACTCGGTTTCTTACGCTGACCACAGAGCACAGCCTGCCTTCAGCCTGGCTTGCTCCTCTGCTATACACGGCCTTCAACCTGGTGATGGCTATGCCGGTTCTTGTACCTCTTGGAAGTCAAACAGGCAGTGCCAGGGCTGTAAGATGGGGGGGAGTCATCGGTGGAGCGGGGGTAGGATTTATGATTATGTCTGCCCATTTCGCGATGTCGGCTCAAATGCCCGGTATTACCCAGTTTGAAATTCCAATGGGGAATATCGCTAGCCAGTTAGGCTGGTTTGTACAGACCGTCTATATCATTCTCATTTTCCTGGAAATATTCAGTACGTTTGTGGCCGATGTCTACGGAATAACGCTGCAGCTGCAGCAAAGAACTTCACTTTCTCCACAGACCATCACTATAGGCATTATGCTGATCTGTTATTTCTTCAGCCAATTCGGATTCAGCTCTCTCTTGTCTGTGCTCTATCCTCTGTTCGGGTTGGTCTGCCTCTTCTGGGTGGTTCGTTTATCCACATTCAGCATTTCACCTTCTCGGAGGTAAGACGAATTTTCAAAATAAGTAATTCCATGAACTGCCCTTTTGGCTGTTATACGGCGCTACGTGTACGAATCGTTCCTACAATCGCTCTTGCCCCCGAATTTCTCTTTATATTTTCCTTGGCGGAAGAAATTCGGGGACAAAGGAGCGTATGCTTTCGATGCGAGCTTTCCTTTGGAAAGCTTTTACCGCTCCGCTTTTCCGGAATCGATTCGTCCTCTCCGCTACTTCGTGCAAGGCTACTACGAAAACATCCAACAAATCATCTCGTACGGTTGTCAATGAAACTGTAAAATGGTAGACCACCCGTTGTTTACTAGCACCCCAACCAGCGGAAGCAATCACAACTTACACTCCAAATGCTAATTACAGCATAGAGCACAAAACCAGAGGCTGTCCCCAAAGCGGTAACTTTACTTTAGCGTTGGCTACGTTTGAATTAAAATGATTAAAAAATAAGAAATAGCGGTGCAGAAATAACATCTGCACCGCTATTTTATGATTTGGCTATATTGCTGCTTTCTTATGCAGTTTATGGGGAAGTGAGGGCCAACTGACCTCCGGGCTTACTTTTGGCAAGTTCCGGGAGCAAGAACGTCGGAACCCCGACATAAACACTCTCAGGCTCAATCATACGTCCGACCAACAACGTATAACCTTCTATAGCTTTGAGCCCTTCCCGCACATGATTCTCCAGGGATGATCTCCCGGTCTCCCTCGGTCGGCTAATCATCTGTTGCGTCCTCAATGGTATTGCCGGAGCTTCCGACGTGCCTCAACGCTACAATTGTAATAATTGCCAAGATCGCGACGCTGACGGCACTGAAGATTGCTGCCCCATTGAAGCCCGCCGTGAAGGCAGCCTGTGCCTCTTCGATCAGGCCATCCGGAAGTTCCGTAGCTACTGAAGACGCTCCCCACAAGCTATCGCTGACCGCCTTGCGTGCTTCATCCGTCAGATCGTCGGGTATACGATCGAGCAGCGTCTGTCGATAGACCGCGGTGGCCAGGCTCCCTAGCACGGCGATACCGAGCGATACACCGAGATCCTGAACCGTTTCGGTCATGGCCGAGGCCGATCCAGCCTTCTCCGGCGGTGCCGATCCGACCACGAGGTCGGTGCCGAGTGCGGCAATAGTGCCGTTCCCGAGATAGGCCAGCGCGAGGCCGGCAACGACTATAGCCACACCGGAAGCATCGTTGCCCAGTTGGGTGAGCATCAGATAGCCCACAACCGACAGGCCGAGCGAGCCGGCAACCACGAAACCTGGCCGGACATACCGAGCAATGAGTGGTGCTGCCACGCCGCCTGCGATCATGGCAAGCGCCGCCAGTCCCATCCATAGACCGGCGACGGAGGGGGAGTATCCAGCCACCAGTTGCAAGTATTGCGCGACGAGCAGCATGGTGCCGCCAACCGCCACCAGCCCGAACAGCAGCACGATCAGGGCCACGGAGAAGGTCCGGTTAGCAAAGAGCGTCATGTCGAGCAAAGGATCGGCAAGCCGGCGCTGCCGCTGCACGAACAAAATGCCGAAGATCAGCGCTACTACAATCGCACCGATTGCATCGAGAGCGAAGCCGTATTTAGCGATCTGCTTGATGCCGTAGATCACCGGCAGCATGACGGCCAGCGAAAGAGCGACGCTCAATAGGTCCAGCCGCCCTCTGTTTGGCGCGCGATATTCCGGCAGCAGGAAGGGTGCGAGCAGAAGCAGCAGGCCGACGGTTGGTACGGCGATGAGGAAGGCCGCGCCCCACCAGAAATGCTCCAGTAGTACACCGCCCACGACTGGTCCCAGCGCATAGCCGATCCCGAACATCGTCGCCCATATACCGAACCCTACGGCTCGCTCGCCCGGATCGGCGAACAGCGTGCTGATAAGGGCCAGCGTCGAGGGCATCAGCGTCGCACCGGCCACCCCGAGCGCGGCCCGCGTGGCGATCAGCATGACGGCGCTGGTCGAAAAAGCCGCGATCACCGAGGCCGCGGCGAAGGCGGCCGCACCGATCATCAGCAGCTTGCGACGGCCGATGCGGTCACCGAGCGTTCCCATAGTGATAAGGAAGCCTGCGATCATGAAGCCATAGGCATCCATGATCCACAGTGCTTGCGTACTGGTCGGCTGCAGGTCGGCTGCCAGCGCCGGAAGAGCTAGGTGCATAAGCGTAAGGTCGAGCCCGAGCAGCACGGTCGGCAGGGCCAGTAGTGCGAGCCCCAGCCATTCACGAGCTCCGGCCTTGGCGGGCGGTGAGGCTATAGCCTCGACCGCCGCACTGGAATGAGAAAAATCAATATCGTTATGAGAAGTCATGTCGCCTCCTTGCCGGGGGTAGATGATACCCAAACGACTTCTAAAGATCTAGCTAACCATAAGAGCCACCTTTCTTTTCGCATAAATCTATTCGTTCCCCCCATATCCTTCATTTTGGAGCCATTTATGATAGCTCTGCTTCATTCTAATTGAATATAGGTATATAGTATAATGATTAGAATTCATAACTATATCATTATTTTTGATAACTAGTGAGGTGGAATCCCATTGGAACTGACAGATCTAAAAATTTTTATGAGCATTGTGGAGGAGGGAAGTATAAACCGAGCGGCGCAAACACTGGATTACGTACAGTCGAATGTTACCACCCGTATGAAAAAGCTAGAAGAAGAACTCGGAGTATCTCTATTCCATAGACATCCTAAAGGGGTGACCCTAACGGAGAAAGGAATCGTGTTTCGAGAATATGCCCTTAAAATCCTGAGCTTCTCAGAGGAAGCGCTTAGAGCGTTAAAGGAAACAACCGATCCAACCGGGCCGTTAGCAATTGGGGTTGTTGAAACCGTAAATTGCGGTATTTTTATGAACATCTTATCCGATTTTCAAGCCCAGTATCCTAACGTGTCACTTTCTATTTTGGTGGGATCTTCTGCTGAGTTGTTGACCAAAGTGCTAGACTATCAGTTGGATGGTGCCTTTGTAATCGGAGATGTCAATTCACCAAAATTGACGACCGAATATATGGAAGATAATGAACTGCGATTATTAACTCAAAAGACGGAAGTCGATTTTCCTGATATTTCAAAAATGAGATGGGTAATTGCGCCAAAGGGATGTCCTTTCCGCAACGTTTTGGAACAATGGCTACTCCGTGAAGGAATCGTGCTCACGAATACCATTGAAATCAGTTCATTGGAAACGTTACTTAGCTGTGTCCGCTCTGGACTCGCTTCTACCCTGCTACCTTCATCCGTACTATATGGAGATTTCAAGCAGCTCGGGTCCTACCCGATTCCCCCCGAATACAGATTTACGAAAACAAGCCTAGTTCGCCGTCACGATCGTTTTTCTACTAAGGCTTTCTGTGCTTTTGTTGAGATAGTGAAAAAATGGAATGAACAAGATCGCCTGAATACGTGAAATACAATTGTTTAAACGGATTCCACGGGTTCAGGTTACAGTTATGCACCTATGTTCCAAGATTTAGTTAAAAAGATTAGAGGGTTAGTCGCATTGTGGCGTGTGCAGATGTTTTTCCATTTTAACCCTCGTTTTGCTCGCTTTCTGATTCGTCAACCACTAATTATGGTCTTGACCCCCTTTTTTATCTATGTTTTTAAGATGGTCATGCACGAATCAGCGGAGAGGACGAATCGATTTCGGAAAAGCGTAGCGGTAAAAGCTTTCCAAAGGAAAGCTCGCATCGAAAGTATACGCTCCTTTGTCCCCGAATTTCTTCCGCAAAGGAATAATTTAAGAAATTCGGGGGCAAGAGCGATTGTAGGAACGATTCGTACGCGTAGCGCCGCATAAGGCGGGCCCAGGTCAATGGACCTTATGAAACACTCTCGGCCCTTTTTTACATCTCAATTATTTGAACTGATGAATGAAGCTCCCGCATCATCTTTACCACATGATCATGACAGGTCATCAGGATGATCTGTCTTGTGGAAGATACCTCTACAAGTAGCTGAAGAGCATACCCCAATCGTTCCATATCGAAATTCACGAAAATATCATCCAGCACCATCGGTAGCTTTTCTTTATGCGGCATAAGCTCCGCCAAGGCGAGGCGCATCGCCAAATACAGCTGTTCTGCCGTTCCCCGACTTAGACGCGCACTCTCAATAACGGTTCCGTCTTTCTGCTCAACCAGCAGCATCTGATCCCCCATCCGCATCAGTACCCTGATATAAACACCACCAGTTAATCGCTCTACATATCCGGAAGCGAGTCTTAGGACGTGAGGCTGCTTTTCTTCTTCGTAAAATTTACGGGTCCGGCTGATCAGTTCTGTTCCGATCGAACGAACGGCATACTGAACAACAATGTCTTTTAAGGCCGATTGCTTCTCCTCCAGCTGCTGAAGAGCGTCCTCCTGCAGCCCTTTTTGTTCCAGACTCTCCTTCTCCTGCAAAAGACGGCCGCGTCGTTCCTGCAGCTCGTCTCTCGCTATTTCATCTGCAGATGATGCCTCTTCTTTGTCCTGACACAGTCTATCAAGCTCAGAAGCATCAGACTGCTCCAGTATGAACTCCAGCTGCTCCCGGTCTTCCGAATTCCAGCCGCTGAACATCGCAACTTCCGCATGACGTATGCTACGCTCCAACTCGGCACACCGGATAGCAGCAGCACCTAGCCGGAGGAACTCCTCCTCCTGCTCTACGCCGCAAGCTTTTAGCAGAACTTGCATCCGTTCTTCCAGCCTGTGGCTCTCATCTGTAACTTCGGCAGCCTCTGTCAACAACTCGGCAGTCCTTGCAGATAACAGTTTCCGTTCTTGCATCGTCTCCTTGTATCCAGCCCACTGTTGATAAACGCCTTCTAGCAGAGATGGCCCCGTTGTTTCTTCCAGGCCCAACTCACGGATAACAAGAAGGCAATCCTCCTCATAACGTTCTTCTTCACGCGACAGCTTCTCTATTTTGATCTTCAGACTCTCCAGCTGTCTGATCAGCTCATTCCCCTGTTCGGTCCAGTTAAGTATGTCCATGACCGCTTCCGGTGAGAGACGGTTCGGTAACAGCCGCGCTTTAAGCCAACTATCCCACTGCTGTTCCAGCTCGAGAAAACGCTTCTCCTCTTGCTGAATTACCCGCTCTGTATGCATGAGCTCGGAATTTTGCTCGGATACCCGCTCTTCTGCCGTACTCACTTCAGCTGTAAGCCGCCCCAGCCGTTGCTGCCAAAACTGCCAATCTTCCATCAATTTTCGCAATTCGCGCAGACGGGCCTCGATCAATACAGGATCCACAGAAGAGCGGTCTTGTCCGCTGCTCTGTCCACGCCGAAGTGTGTGCTCTGCTGCAGAAGCGGCATAGGGATCTTCAACAAGGGCGTTCATCAGGCTAGAAACTTCTTTCTCACCCACATTACCGATTTCCCCGTCCACTCCATGAACATTTCCCGAACTTGTAAGCAAGGATTGCTCACGTCGACCATTCCACCACATATAAAGGTCGCTTCCAAGAAGAAGTACTGCAGAAGCTGCCGCTGCCTCCACCGCTCCCGTCCACAGCAGCACTCCTGGGAGAAGTACAGTCAAGATGATTAACCCTGTCAATAACTTACGGTAAGACGGCAGCATTCCCTTCTTATGCAGAGATTCCTGTAATGTTGATGGACCCGACGCAGAACGGGTCAGCCGTTCTTCCCTCCAGCGTTCCGCTTCAAGCTGAAGCTTGCTCCATACGGTAAGTGTGTCCCGTGGATTGGAAGGCTTGATCATGAAAAAGAGGGAGCTCCCTCTTTCCGTCTCTTCTCGGAGACTCCGCTGCGCTTCCCGTAATGATGATTCTGCAGCCGTTAGCGCCCGCACAGCGCCTCTATGCTCAAGAGACAGTGTCTCCATTCGGCGGTCATATCCGGCAAATGAAGCCCCCATCCGGCGTATATCCTCCCGCTCGGAGGCTGACACTTTAAGCGATGCCAGATGATCTGGAGTCCATGAGTCATCAATATCTTGTAAAATGCGATAAAGGCGGCCCTCCAGCAATCTGTACTCGATCTCCAACTCGTCTTTCTCTGTCTGACCTGCTATATAGAGTGGTCTTTTTGACCACAAAGCTTCGATTTGAGACCCGAGCCCTTCCAGCAGTGGATTCTCAGGCAGACTTTCAAGACGGGAAGAAATGTCCCCACGCGCTTTCTGAATCCGAAATGACTGCTGCTCCAAATTTCTATGCTCTTCGGCCATCAGTTCCCAGCGATTAAGTCCATCCAGAGGAAAAAAAGAGCTGTCAGGAAGAGTAGACCATTCGAGATTGTCCTCCTTCCAGGATAGCCATAGCGGCCGGATTTCCATCGATTTGCGATATAAGACCAGCTCATGCATATTTCTATGACGTCTTATCTCCAGCGTAGACAGACCATTATCGATCTCGCTTAACTCGGAGATTACCTGATTGTACTGCTGAAGATATGAACGGCTCTCCGCAATACGGCCTCGCAGCTGCTCGATGTCTTGAACGATCTTCGCGCTCTCTTGAACTCTCCCCCTCGGTTTAAACAGCTTGTCCATTTCCTGGCTCAGCTTCCGCTCAGCCCGAACAATACCATTTCCACCTCCAATTCCAGCATGAAATAAATATCTGTTCATCTCATCGGACTGAAGTGTACGAATCTCCTGTAATTCGCTGAGCGAAATGGCAAACAACTGTCGGAACATGCTCTCCGACACACCGCAGAGCAGATCTCGTTCCATCTCCTGCTGACCCACTTCCGTGACCATACCCGCAGAGTCTCGCACAGTTACACTCACACGTTCCATCTTCCCCCCAGCCGCCGATCCTTCGGGAAGACGATTGAAACGCCTGATTACCCATGTACTGTCGTTCTCATCCACCAGAGACAGTTCGCCTCCATGAACGCCCCCATCCTGCGGCTCTCCGCGCTGAGCGGATTGTGTACGGCCCGGAAAGCCGTACAGCATCGCTCTAATGAAATATAAAACACTGCTCTTTCCGGCTTCATTCGGTCCATATAATACGGTCATGGGGCGGCTCAGCTCCAACTCCTTGTCATGTACCGCACCGAAACCGCGAATGTTGACCCGTTGTATTCTCATGCCGAAGCACCTCCGGCTTCCTGATCGTCGAGCAGAAGAAGAACCGTAAGCTCCATCGCCCTTCGGAGCCATTCACGCTGTTCCTCCCGTGTAAGACCCGTGAGTAAAAGTCTGATTTCCGGTTGATCCATCAACGGCCTTAAGGCATGACCGATCACATTCTCACTTCTTATATCCCCAGCGAGTTCCGCTTCTGCCAAACGAAGCAATTCTCCAATAAAGCTATCTTCCTGCAGCAGCGTCTCCAGCTGAATTTCCGCTCCAGACGAAAGACAAAAGCTCTCTACCCAGACGCAGCCTGCAAAACCGACTGTTCCGGCTTGATTATCAACTTTACGGCGAAGATCGATTAGGAGATCCTCCAGAATAAAACCGTCTTCAAGCTCCCGGTGAATTGACCCTCTGCCGGTTATACGTATCCGAACCATGCTAAATCCGGTTGTATAGGATTCTGATATGTCGGCCAACAGGCGCTCCACGTTCAGTCGTAAGTCCTCCGGATGACGGCAGCCTCCGATGGAAACCTCCATATCGAACCACCGGACCGTATCCAGTTCACGAAAATCCATTGCGACAGCTCCGGTTTCATCCACATCAACCAGATAGCAACCTTTCGGACCGGTCTCTCGAATGTTTCTGCCCTGTATGTTGCCCGGATAAACGATGTAAGGCGACTCTTGCAACGTCCGGCGGGAATGAATATGACCCAGTGCCCAATAATGATAGCCCCCAGCATTCAAATCCTTCTTCGAGCAAGGAGCATATGTTTCGTGCTCCTGGTTACCGTCCACATTCGCATGAAGCAGCCCGATATGAAACAGCTCGGAAGCCGTAGCCTGTTTGTTATACCGAAGCGATATATTCTCTTTCACCTTGGACGTCGGATAAGACATGCCAGTAATGACAGCCACCTCCTGTCCATCTATGCGGCGGACCACGGTCACCGACTCAGGTACAGGTCCGAATACATGCACAAGTGGTGGCAAGGTTACAGCCAGCCTTGGACTGTCCAGCGGATCATGATTACCATGAATGATAAATACAGGGATATGTTCCCGGTCCAGCATCTCAAGCGCCTCCATGAAGCGGAGCTGTGCTCGTAAAGACGTGTTTGAACTGTCATATACATCCCCGCTTATAACGACGAAATCGACCTTCTCACGGACCGCCAGCTGTACCATCCGGTCCAGCGCGATAAAGGTCGATTGCTGCAAATACTTGCGTACACGATCTGTTAAACCGGACATACCCGCGAACGGGCTGTCCAGATGCAGATCTGCTGCATGAATAAAACGGAAGGGAAGCATGATATGTCCTCTTTCTTAAGGTTGATATTTCAAATATAATTTCTTAAGCTCATTTACTGATTTGGTAAGTGAGTATCGATTCTTGGCATTATCCCAAGCTGAACGAGCAAGCTCGTAGCGATACTGAGGATCTGAGATGACCTTCTCAAGTGCCTCACCAAGGGCCACATAATCCTCGGGAGGCACGAGCAGCCCGTTAACACCGTCTTCAATCTGTTCAGCAATCCCGCCAACATTACTTCCTACAAGCGCAAGGCAGCTCAGCGCGGCTTCCGCAAAGACAGAACCGAACGCCTCTGCCCGTGACGGAAGCACAAAAATATCAAAGAACGGCATAAATTCTTCCGGATGCAAGGTATACCCATAAAATATCGTTTCCTGATATATACCGAGATCCTTGGCCATATCCTCCAACTCTTGCCGGGACGGTCCGTCCCCGATAATATGAAGCACATAATCATAGCCCTTACGTTTCAGCTCTGCACAAGCTTTGAGTAGCACATCTAGTCCTTTTGCAGGAACTAGGCGGCATACCGTAATGAGCTGCGGGATCTCATTCTCATGCGGCACAGGCTTAAAACGCTTTTCATCAAATCCGTTCGGAATAATTGCAATGGACTCTGGCAATTCAACGTAAGAAGACATATAGTTAGCAAAAGACCGAGACACCGTAATCAGCTGCTGACTGACGTATTCTAGCTCCCGGTACAACGATATGAGAAAACGATGCTCCAGCCCATTCTCTTCGATCCTACCATTTAAAATAAGCTCCCGCTCGTAGCTGGAATGAATCGTCTGGATGAGCGGCGTATCCGGAAATACGGTTCTCATGGCCAGACCAGCAATGGGGTGATGCGCATGGATCAAGTCATAAGGCTTCTGGAGCCGAAGCCGGATCCACCATATGTAGTCGACATACGTTTGAATATATTTGAGAACAATAGGGCTCTGTTCGAATTCTTTCCAGTCAAAAGTGTGAAATACGGGCTCCTCTTGTCCTTTGTTGCGGATCCTTTTAGGCAGCCAGAACATCTCCATGTCCCAGCGAGAAGAATGAAATCGGTCCTGCAAATAAGGAATCATCGAAGAGACGCCTCCCGGCTGTTCAGGAGGGAAAAATAAGGCTTGAAGTAGTTTCATGGAGATCTCCCTTTCTGTAAGTCTCTTTTCAGACACTTTTCAATTATGATATATTAGAACATATGTTTCAGTAAAGGAAAATAAATCCTCCAGGAGTCTGATACCATTGTCCAATGATCCAACACTGTGGTCCGCATTTCCGATATTCAGCATTACAGCCGTGTGCGGAGCTTTTTTGGCTGTCTTGATGCTGATTATGTGTCTGCTGATGTACAGCAAACAACGTAAGAAAGCTTATGTTTACATGGCCGCCGCATTCTTCTTCATTATGACATATGAAAGTCTGAACATCCATCAAGCTTTCTCTGGACGTGCATGGCAGCCAAGCGGGATCGGCATGCGTTCGCTTCAGCTTTTTTCCTTTATTCTGCTTAACCTCTCGGTTCTGCTTCTGTACCGCCGTACCAGGAAAGTGCATTATGGGCTTCCCGCAATAACTGCCGCAATGCTCCTGGCTCCGTTCTTCCTTCCGTCATCCATCAATCCTGTATGGCCGGATCTTTATTTAACCGTTATAGAGTGGGTTGTTATCTATTTGTCATTCTCCAAGATTGCTCCCCGTATCGGACAGCGATTTAAATACTCCCTGGGACTTTCCATCTATTCGATTTGGTCTTCTATACATATCATATATAAATACTTAAGCGGTGGTGACGAACCCGGTCTCCCGCTTCAAATCTCAGCTTTACTTCCCCTCGTATTTTACAGCATTATCTTTTTTATTCTGTTTCAGCGCATCATCGAGCTGATGCAGTCCATTTACCGCTCTTCCATAACGGACGGGCTGACTGGACTATATAATCGGCGCTATTTTATGAAACATCTGAATCATTACGTTTCGAACGGAACAAAGATCTCAGCCATTTTCTGCGATATTGACAATTTCAAAATGTTGAACGACACGCATGGCCATGCCCATGCAGATGAAGTGCTGCAACAGGTCGCTACGATCATGGAGGAGGAACTGGACGGTATCGGTATTACCGGACGCTACGGCGGCGAGGAACTGGTTGCGATTGTCACAAGAAAAGGGAGCAAGGCGTCACAAGTAGCAGAGAATATCAGGTTCCGCATAGCCGAAGAAACGATAGTCACCGTTAGCGTCGGGTACAGCACGCTCCGCAAAGGTGTGACCGCTGACAGCCTGATGAAACAGGCAGATCAGGCTATGTATCATTCCAAGAGTAGTGGCAAGAACCGCGTCACCGATTACCGAGGCATACGCGCCGGCTCCAGAACTACAGATGAAGCCGCTAACTTAGGTTCGCTATAAACGAAATTATGGTTATCACTAACCACGTCGTGCATCTATCCAAGACCACGACAAAAATCCTCCGTTACCATCATTCAAGACGGTGCGGAGGATTGGTTGCAATACCCGCGGTAATCAACAATCACCGCAGGTCTTTAATTTTGTATTTTATGACAAACAGTACTTCACTAACGCTTCGTGTACGCCGTCATCATTGTTCGATGCCGTCACCACATCTGCTGCTGCTTTCACTTCTACTGGGGAATTGTCCATGGCAATGCCCATACCGGCAAACGTTAGCATCGTAATATCGTTATAATAATTGCCGATGGCCAAAACCTCTTCCGGCTTGAGCCCACGTTTAGCCGCCAGCTGTTTAAGAGCATTCCCTTTCGAAGCCTGCTCATGCATAAGATCAATGAAATACTCACCGCTGCGAAGCATATTAAAGGGCAGTGTCCACTTGCTCCAGTCTGCGAACACGGCTTCCATGTCCGCAACCTCCCCAAATGCCGTGAACTTCACGACAGGCTCTTTAAGCTCTTCCCAGGTCGGCAGGTTGGAAGGCAGCATCAGATAGTTCTCGTACATATGGCGGACAGGACCTGCCAGTGTCTCTACGTTGTCGACATACATGCCAAACGCTGTATTGACATCAAAATGAACTCCCTTTTCCCGGCAATAATCCATAAACGGATTCAGGGCCTTCTCGTCCATACCAAACTGGTGAACGATATTACGGGTCTCCACTTCAACCGTTGCAGCACCATTGTGGCTGATGACGTAACCGGTCAAGCCCATTTTCTCCATAAATGGAATGGTGTTTTGCGGCCCCCGTCCAGTACATAACACAATTTCAATTCCCTTATTCGAAGCTTCCATGACCGTATTCATCGTCCGCTCCGTCATCACGTGATCGTCGTTTAACAGCGTTCCGTCTACGTCCAGTGCTACCAGTTTATAAGTCATGTCTCCACCCATCCTTTTATATGTATATATGTTCTCTATTAAGTTGTGTCTGTCAGGGCAACTTACTGGCTACTTACCCAAAATCGCCAACTCTTCCGGTGTAAGCTCCCGATATGAACCGATAGAAAGCAACTCATCCAGCTTCAGTTCTCCCATACTGACCCGCTTCAGGTAAACCACCTTTTTGCCCACCGCTTCAAACATCCGTTTGACTTGATGGAACTTACCTTCGTGAATCGTAAGCGAGATTTTGGACAACGTTCCATTCTCCCGTTCTTCAACCGATAACACCATCAGCTCCGCAGGCAGCGTTACATATCCATCATCCAGCGTGACACCCTGAGAAAAAAGTGTGACATCTTCATCGGATACCTTACCGGCCACGTTCGCTTCATACGTTTTCGGTACATGCTTGCGCGGAGATAGCAGCTCGTGAGCGAGCTTGCCATCATTGGTTAGCAGAAGCAATCCCTCTGTGTCTTTATCCAGCCTTCCAACCGGAAACGGCTCATAGATCAAATAGGACTTGTCCAGCAGATCCAATACGGTACGGTCTCTAGCATCTTCTGTCGCTGAGATAACACCCGGCGGCTTGTGCAGCATTAAGTAAATAAACTCCCTGTAAAGAACCTTTTCCCCCTCGATCTCTATGGCATCCTGATACGGATCCACATGCATTCCCGGATCCTTCACAGATGCGCCATTTACGGTAATCCCTCCCTGCCTAACGATCTTTTTCAGTTCAGCACGGGAACCGTAACCTAGATTAGAGAGCACTTTATCCAGCCTTTGGGTCGTTCTGCCCTTGGCACTCATACTGATGTCCACCTCCAACCTGCTGGGTACTCATTTTTTAGCATTCCAGATTGCCACTTGCCCCAGCCGGCAGAATACCCATCTATACATACTAACACATAGCCTTTGGTATCGGTGACAGACTCGTAATGAATTCGGTCCGAGGGAATCTCTAGCGTTTCCCCCTTCAGATATCGCACAGCTTCCCCGTCCTGAGATGACAGGCTGACCGATCTACGAGCCTCACTAGGATTCAGCGCTGTTGCAAGCGGATGACCCGGAACAAACCGCCCATTCTTGATCTGACCCATATACCAACCCGCACGTACCGTCTTTAATCCTTGCAGTCGGCTCTCCGGCAGTGGAGACAAGTAAATATAGTTTCCGTACATTACAGGATAGCCTGCGGATAGGTCCAGATTCAGTTGTTCGCGGACAAAATCGTAAAAAACCGTAAGTGAACCCGGCTCACTTTCTTTGCGGTAAGCCTCGGTCCGTCCACCGGATCGCTTTGAGCCGGATAACTTTTTTTCTTTCAGACGATCACCATTACTTCGTGACTCTTGACGTTTCTTTCTTGGAGAGGATACCGGCAAGGCTCTTTCTTCTCTCATTTCAACCAAATCAGCCTGCTCCTCCTGCTCACCATCCCGGCGGAGAACGGCGAAGAAATGCCCTTCTCCTCTAACCCGGTGCGGCCACAGACGCCCTGTACCCAGGGTCTGCTGAATGCATGAATCGCAGTCCAACCCAATCATCCCGCCCTGCGACTTGTTATGCTCCTCAACCCACTGCGCTTCTCCCGGTGAGAACCACTCGGAGTCACCAATAGGGACTACTGAAAACTCCGAATGGTCCTTCAGAAAAGCTGCAATCATCCCTTCGTTCTCTTCAGGGGAGAAGGTACATGTAGAATAAACGAGCCTTCCTCCTCTACATAACATTTTGGCGGCGGAAGACAATATGTCTCTTTGCATATCTGCATATTTAAGTGGAGAGGATTCGTCCCAGTACTTTAGCATATCCTCATCTTTACGGAACATCCCTTCTCCCGAACACGGAGCATCAATCAGGATTTTAGTAAAAAACTGTGGAAAAGCTTCAGCAATACGTTCCGGATTTTCATTTAGCACAACAGCGTTCCTTACCCCGTACATCTCTACATTTTTAGCCAGCGCTTTGGTCCGGTCCGGATGAAGATCATTGCTGACTAGAAGTCCCGCGCCTGCCAGCTTTGCGGCGATCTGGGTCGATTTCCCGCCAGGTGCAGCGCATAGATCCAGTACACGGTCACCCGGTTCCACCTCTAGCAGCTCAACGGGTGCCATGGCACTAGGCTCTTGAATGTAATATAGACCAGCATGATAATACGGGTGCCGTCCCGGCCGAACCCCTTCTTCCACATAATATCCGGTTCCACACCAAGGAATGGGCTCCAGCTCAAACGGAGAGATCTCATTAAATTGTTCTTTGCTAATCTTTAATGTATTAACCCGGATGCCTGCATGAGGAGTCTGTTCATAGGATTGTTTAAACTGTTCATACTCATCGCCAAGGAGCGACTTCATCTTCGCCTCAAAAGGCGCTGGGAGTCGTAATGCCATATATCTACCTACCTATCCTTTAGAATAATGAAGAGCGGATGCTATCATGTTCCGCTATGACATTTATTATTGTATAATAAAATACATTAAAAGGGACATGCCCTAATAATACTATTTCAATGATATGGGGGTGAGTAATTGAACCGCAAGAAAAAGAACTATACAGGCCTTTATCTGTTTGGCGGCATTTTGCTTGTTCTCATCGGCTTGCTTGCTTTTCTGAATACTCAAGGTGAGAAAAGCGAGCTGTACGGTGGTAAAAAAGTCGCTGAGCTGAATCCTGCCACGAAGGAAATCCTTGATGATCCCAACTATCAACAAGTTATCCTGCCTAAAGAATTAAGCAAGAAAATAGACAACAAAGAAAGCTTCTTTGTTTACTTCTTCGCATCAGATTGTCCTAGCTGCCGTGCAACAACACCAGAGCTGATGCCACTTGCGAAACAAAGCGAAGCGTACCTTCACCAGTACAACCTTCGTGAATTCCAGGACGGGTTCAGAGAGTACAATATTGAGTATACCCCTACGCTTGCATTCTTCGAAAATGGAGTAGAGAAAGAACGCCTGGTCGGCGGTATAACAGCGGAAGCGAGGGAAGGCGGAAACACAGCCGAAGCTTTCACGCAATTTTTCGATAAATATAAAGGGAGTGTAACGCCATGAAGCGAGCACATTCCATCCTGATTACAGGATTAGTCGGCATGCTTCTGCTTTCCGGCTGTGGAGGCAAGCCATCAGCTTCCACCCATCATCATGGCTTGGACTCCGAGAGATACGAGACAACCGCCTCTGTTACCGTTATGCCCGAACTTTTATCGGTTTACACGGATAACACCCAAGCATCTTATGCAACTGTGGGAGATCTCGAAGATATTCTCAAGGAGCTAAAATGTTACTGCGGCTGTATGGATGATGGAAAACTGCACGATTCCCTGCACCGCTGTTTCATCGCCGAGAAGAATGATGACGGTGTGAAGTGGACAGATCACGGTGCACAATGCGGCATCTGTCTATCTGAACTGCAGGATGCGAAGCGTCTGAAAGACGAAGGCAAGTCCATCGAGGAAATCAAGAACTTCATCGATAATAAATACAAAGGTACAGCACCGCAAGTATAATTAGAACTTGACGCTGCCCTTCTCTTAAATCAACAAACCCGCTGCGGTCCATATGCAGCGGGTTTTGCTATATTCCATCGGTACAGATGATCTGTACCTGTTCATATCAAGCCATGGAGGCCTGCTTCCCAAAATGGTTACTCCACTTTATGTTTTTCAGCACGCTGCGGACCTCGGCGCTGAGGTACATTAGGCTGGATCTCAGCGGATGCCTTAGCTACAATCGCCACCAATTCCGAGTCCACAATCTCGATTGTGAGATCATGATATGGAAACGGCTGCGTATCATATGATGCTAACCGAGCAGCATAGACGCTGATCTCAGAAACCAGCTTGGCCATACGGATACCCAGTTCTTCGGCAGGATACGGCTGCAGACGGGCATGGGCGCTGCGCATCATTTTGTAACTGCCACGGACGTTTCCGTTCCGGAAATGATATAGACCTACGGCCGCCTGGAGCAGTCCTTTATAACGGGGGTCCCGATCCCTGGCAAGCCAAAGTTCTTCAAGCACCTCATGGCATTCGAAATAATCTCGGTCTCGGTTGAAATAAACCAGATAGGCAGCGTAAAGCGGATCATATTTCATGATCACGGACTTTCTTTTTGGCTGTATCCAGCAGTTCCTTAACCTCCGTTAACAGCTCTTTCACCGCTTCCATATCGTGATCCTGACCTTGCTGCTGCCAAATGGTGTTGAACCGCGCCTGATACTCGATAGCCTCATTAACCATGTGATAGAAATACAGCTGATGCATCGCGTTGAGCAGCTGTGAAGTAATATTGGAGTTATCCTCAAATTGCTTCTGAGCCTCCAATATATCCTCACGGATACTCGACATTTCATTATCCAGCGTATTGGCAGCTTCCCCCGCTTTTTTCAGACGATTACGGATTTCGTCCGGTAGGCTCTCACGATATTTATAGCTTAAAGAATGCTCAATCGTTGCCCAGAAATTCATAGCCAGCGTACGAATCTGGATTTCAGCAAGTACGATTTTTTGACCGAGCGCGGTCTGAACCGGATACTCCACAATCATATGAAAGCTTCGGTATCCGCTATCTTTATAATTGGTTATATAATCTTTCTCATATAAAACCTTCAAATCTTTTCTTCCGCGGATGTATTCAGCTACCCGCCGAATGTCCTCAACAAACTGACACATGATGCGGATACCCGCAATATCCTCGATTCCTGTTTCCAATTGATCCATTGGGACATTAAGCCGTTTGGCTTTGTCCAGAATGCTTGATATCCGCTTAATCCGTCCGGTCACGAATTCGATTGGTGCATACTCTTCTCGTTTCTTTAACTCAGAGCGCATTGTCTTGAATTTCACTTTCAATTCTTCAACGGCCTGCTCATACGGAAGCAAAAATGTCCCCCAGTCTCTACCGTCCATCGTCGTGCCTCCTGTCTTTAACCCTTTAGCGGTGATTCGCTCCTACAGCTTCGGATATATGTGTATACCCGTCACGTTTTAGTAATTCTCTCAGGCCGGCATGCAGCCTTCGATTTACTTCAGGACCCTCATAAATGAGTGCTGTATAAATTTCAACCAGGGATGCCCCAGCGCGAATTTTTTCATAAGCATCTTTGGCAGTGAAAATCCCCCCAGAGCCGATGATCGGCAGTGAGCCACTGGTCTGCTGATATATCCTTGAGACGATCTCTGTGGATCGCTCACGCAACGGCTTACCGCTAAGTCCTCCGGTTTCTTTTGCATTTCCGTGACTTAAACCAGCCCGGGACAATGTTGTATTCGTCGCAATAATGCCGGATACTCCGCTTCGGGAAATCGTATCCACCATATACTCAAGCTCCTCGTCGCTAACGTCTGGAGCGATTTTCACGAGAACTGCTTTTTGCGTTCTGTGGAGCTGGGCCTGATGTGACATCTCACTCATGACCGCATCCAGCAATGAGGACAGCTCACTGCCATGCTGCAAGCTCCTTAAATCCGGTGTATTCGGAGAACTGATGTTCACAACAAAAAAATCTCCGTATGGAAACAACTCCCGAATACAGGCTTCATAATCGCCATGTGCTTCCTCATTCGGTGTCACTTTGTTTTTTCCGATATTGACGGCTACCGGAATCCGCCGCTCTTTAAGCAGGGATAATCGGCGAGCCATCGCTTCTGCGCCTTCGTTATTGAACCCCATCCGGTTAATTAATGCTTCATCCGGAGGGAGCCTGAACAACCGGGGAAGCTCGTTGCCTGGCTGTGCCTTAGGTGTCACTGTGCCTACTTCCATAAAACCAAAGCCGATGGAAGAAAATCCCCTTACAGCTTGCCCGTTTTTATCTAATCCAGCTGCAAGGCCTATCGGTGTAGGAAAATGCAACCCGAATAAGTCTACTGCAAGATCGGGTGTTTCGTTCACTCCGTATATCCCGCGCATGGCGGCCTCAGCCCCAGGCAGCAGCGATGTGCGCCCGAGCCCCCCTACCACAAGATGGTGGGCTTTTTCCGGATCCAATTTGAAAAATAAAGGCTTGCCTATATTACGGTACAGCACATCCATTCTTCCTCTCATGGCTTATAATTTCTCTATCACTCAGTTTATCTGTTTCTGAAGTAAAAAGAAAGTTTTCTTACCTCTTTTGGGCACCTACCCTTTCGTCTCATGTTATAGCATTTTTTGGACAAACCCTTTACAATGTAAGGTAATTAACGACTATTCAAAAGAAGAGGGGTATGGACATGTCAGCTAAGCGCAGACCACCGACACTGCAGCAAAAAAAAGAAGAAGTTAACAAGAAGGCCATCCTGTGGATCGGCACAGGTATCACCCTGCTGATCATTCTGATCATCGTTCTGATCATTATATCTCAGCCTTAATCCAGCCAATGATAAACCTTTTGGGGGTTCGTCTGGCCTTTGGTAAGTTTGAGTGTAAAGCGCTCATCCGGTATGACCAGGCCATTTGGCAGAACCCCTTCCTCAATCCTCACTTTGGTTCCCATGGGCACGAGGTCGAACAGCTCCTCCACATCCTCTCCATACATGCGGATGCATCCTTCCGATTCATTGCCACCAATACTCCCAATATCTTGAGTACCGTGAATCGCATAATTGGAATCCGATAGCTGCATCCCGCGGGAACCATAGATGCCGTTTGCAGACCCGTTTGGATTCACTACCTTGTCGCTGATGTTAAAATTCCCCAGCGGGGTTTTATTGTCACGACCAAGCCCAACCTCATAATTTCTAAGCAAAACTGAACCACTAATTACCCCTAAACGGTGATTTTTGCGGTCTATAATGACCTCCAGCCGCTTGGTGAAAAAAGCCTGACCATCCGGGGATGAACCCAGGCCTTCCGGCATTTGCTGTCCTACTGTTTCTTTCTTCTTATGTATACCATCTTTATCTGCGGCACCATTGCCGGTTAGAATCGGAAACAGAATCTTCATCGCCGGTGATTTTCCAGAAAGCCAGTTGTTCGGAAACGGTCTCATCAGCTCATCCAGACTTCCAGGGAGTTTACCGTTTCGCTCACGGTAGCGCTGAATAGCCTCTGTTAGAACAGCATTATGCACCTGTACATCCGCCCAACGTTCTGCAAGACCTTTCAACTCGGTACCATCTGCTGGAGTACAATCGCAATCTGCCCGGCTTCCCTCGTAGGGCTGTATTCCAATGACACCGCTTGTATCCCGATAAATGCCGTAGAGGATCGGCATGTTCTCAGACCATATCTCCCAATTCCCTGACCGTTCCATTCCGAGAGCCACTGTCCACGGCGGCAGCCGGTCCGGCTCGGTCAGCAGCTGAGGTAGCACACTAGACCAGCTCTTCCCACGAATTGCCGTAGCGGTAAATAAAGGCCCCTTTCGATCCTTCTGAACTTTTGCATCGGCTATGGCCAGATGGATCTCATCTGGATTATCCACCTTAACCTTTGCCAGGCTTGCTCCCGGCCCTCCCGGAGCGTTCACTGAAGGAAGCATAATCAGAAGCATCAATACAGCTGTCAGAAGTACACGCCGGATTCGCTTTCCCCTTTTATCCTTCTCCCTCTCGATCTGTAAAAGCCTAAACTCGTAATTTTTCCATATATCTGAAGGAACTTTACTTAGTTCAAATGCTTCATACACTTCTTCAGCACGGTTAAAGCAGTAATTTGCTTTTCCTTGCTCACCGTTGGTCTCGTAATCCTTCCCGAGCAGGTACCAGGCCATTTTATTGTCAGGATGTGTCTCCACATAGCGCTTGAGGTGCAGCGAATTGTTCAACATGAGAGCCTCCGTCTGTTCTTTTTTCATATATTCTGTTTATCGGCACAATGTCCTCCATTATGTATTATCCCATTTACATAACCTTACAAATGTAATTCTGTGTACAAAAAAACAACGTCCCTGCCCAATGAGAGCAAAGACGCTAGGTCACTTCCTTATAATAAAACCTGCGAACCCGTCCGCAGAAAATGATTACTATTCGTTAAAAGGCTCGTCCGCAATCCGAATGGAATCCGTAGGGCATCCGTCACACGCATCTTCCATGTCTTCATACATGTCCTCAGGAATTTCCGTTACTCCCCGGTTGTTGTCACCTTCATAGATGACTTCAGCAAGACCCTCATCATCATAATCATAAATATCGGGTGCTGTTGCGCCGCAAGCGCCGCAAGCAATGCAGGTATCTTTATCTACCCATGTGTACTTCGCCATAGTTTCCTCTGCCTCCTGTATATCTAGAACATAGCTAACGGTGCAAATATTGCCCTGCACCATCTACATATTAATACAATTTTTTTGGTAACACAAATGATTTTCATAACATTTCCCACTAGAAAGCGCTTATTCCTGTTCCGGTTTCCGATCCGTGTTTCTAACAAAGTCCATCTGTAGAGAAGTTCCCCTGACCTTATGATTACGGATCAGAGCCGAAGGATCGTCCCCAAGCATTCCGGCCGTCAGCACTGCACTTTCCCCGAATTTGTTACGAAGCTCGTCCATCACCTTGGTTAGTGATTCCTTCTTCGGCTGCTTCTCATAATCAAAAAGGTCCATCTGGATTGCCGAGTCCTCACGCGATGTTAGCTGCTGTAGCGTAATCCCAAGCAATCGTAGCGGCTGTTCCCGGGTCCAATGCTTCTCGTACAATAAACAGGCTTCCCGGTAAATATCTTCTGTATTCTCCGTAGGTGTGGCAAGCTGGCGTGATCTTGTAATAGTCTTCATGTCCGGTGTCCGCAGCGTGATTTGAACACCTCCTGCGATCAGTTCCTGTCTTCTGAGACGCCGTGCCACCTGATCGCTCAGATTAAGCAGTACACGTCTTACATCCTCCGGAGAAGTAATATCTACGGGCAGCGTTGTTGTATGGCCAATCGATTTACTTTGCTCCCGCTCAGCATTGACCGGGGCATGATCCAGACCGTTTGCCGCTTGCTTCATCCAGTTTCCCATGACACCAAAAGTACCGGTTAGCAATCCTTCGTCGGCCGCTGCCAGCTCGCCTATGGTTACGATATTCAACTTCCTCAGCTTGTCCGCTGTCTTGGAGCCGATACCGAACAGTTCCGCGCAGGGACGGCCCCACAACACCTTCGGCACATCCCGGATGCGAAGCACCGAAATACCGTTCGGTTTTTTCAGATCGGACCCCATTTTGGCCAGCAGCTTATTTGGGGCGACACCGATTGAGCATGGGAGTGACAACTCTTCCCGAATTCGGCTCTGAATTTCCTCCGCAATCTGAAGCGGCGTCCCGAACTGCTTGGAGCCTGTAATGTCGAGATAGCATTCATCAATAGAAGTCGCTTCAAGCAGTGGTGTATAGGCATATGCTATATTCATGAATGCATTGGAATATTTGCGATATAAATGAAAGTTTGGCTGGATAAGAATCAAATCCGGATAAATCTTCAGCGCCTGACGAACATTCATCCCGGTACGGATTCCCATCCCGCGTGCCGCATAGGAGCAAGTAACAATAACCCCTTTGCGAAGCTCCGCACTGCCAGCGACAGCCGTCGGTTTCCCACGATAGAGTTCCGGCTCCTCCGCCTCGTGAACAGAGCAATAGAAAGCGTTCATATCCACATGAAGAATGACACGGCCGCTTGCCGGATAGTAATCGTTAATGTTTCCCACGATAGATTCCTTCTTCTTTCATAATGTCTGACTCCTCCAGCATACCGCTGCCCGTGAGTCAGGGTCAAGAAAGGGCCAGGGCGGAAAATTTCAATTCTTTGTCACTTTGCCGTAAAGAAATGCTATAATGACAACATTATATCACTTCCACGGTCCATCCCGGACTTGCAAAAGGAGGACATCATGTCTAAGTCTATTTCCATCTTTGATACGACACTTCGCGACGGTACCCAAGGCGAAGGAATCAGCTTATCGGCGGATGACAAGATCAAAATCGCCAAAAAGCTGGATGCTCTTGGTGTCCACTATATTGAAGGTGGCATCCCGGGAAGCAACAGCAAAGACATCGAGTTTTTTAAAAGAGTACAAGAACTAGGTCTGACTTCCAAAGTAACAGCTTTCGGCAGTACACGCCGCAAAGATTCCATCGCAGACCAGGACGCTAACCTTCACCGGATTTTGGAATCCGGCGTAAGAGCAGCAACACTTGTCGGCAAATCATGGGATTTCCATGTTCACACCGCCCTTCAGACCACTCTTGAAGAAAATCTCGCCATGATTTTTGATTCCATTGCTTATCTGAAACAACAGGGCCTTGAAGTGATTTTCGATGCGGAGCATTTCTTCGACGGATTCAAGAACAATCCGGAGTATGCTGTCTCTGTTCTGTCCAAAGCCCGTGAAGCCGGGGCCGACTGGCTCGTCATGTGTGATACCAACGGAGGCAGTCTTCCTCATGAAGTACATGGAATCGTAACTTCATTAAACAGTCACCTTCCTGGAGCCCCGCTCGGTATTCATACCCATAACGATTGCGAGTTAGCAGTTGCTAATACACTAAGTGCTGTGCAAGCCGGTGTAGGACATGTTCAAGGAACAATGAACGGATACGGGGAGCGGTGCGGCAATGCCAATCTGTGCTCCATTATCCCGAACCTTCAACTTAAGCTCGGCTATGATTGCATTGGCGAAGATAATCTTCACCATCTCACGAACACCGCACGTTATGTAAGCGAGATCGCTAACGTTAACATGCCTGTGAACCAGCCATACGTCGGTAATGCGGCATTTGCCCACAAAGGCGGCATTCATGTCTCTGCCATTTTGCGCGATTCTAGAACGTACGAGCATATCGAACCGGAGAAGGTTGGCAACAAACAGCGGGTACTCGTCTCCGAGCTTGCAGGACAAAGTAACATTGTATCCAAGGCGCATGATATGGGACTCGATTTCGATCCAAGCAGTGAGCAATACAAGCTTGTCATCGGAAAAATTAAGGATCTTGAGCATCAGGGTTATCAGTTCGAAGGTGCGGATGCTTCTCTGGAGCTTCTCCTTCGGGAAGCAAACGGTGAGTTACAGGAATTGTTCACCTTTGAATCCTTCAAAATGCTGGTAGAGAAAACAGCAGGCCGACCGGTTGTATCCGAGGCTTTCGTGAAGATTAATGTGGCAGGGCAGAGCATTTATACAGCCGGGGAAGGTAATGGACCTGTAAATGCGCTGGATAATGCACTACGAAAAGCGCTGCTGCAGTATTTCCCTTCCTTGAAAGACATGCATCTGTCGGACTACAAAGTACGTGTACTGGACGATAAAGACGCTACAGCGGCAAGAGTACGGGTGCTGATCGAATCCAAAAATATTGAAAATTCCTGGAATACGGTCGGTGTGTCAGGCAATGTCATTGAAGCCAGCTGGGAAGCGCTTGTCGATAGTATGCGGTATGCACTACTGGGACAGATTTCACCCTCAGAGACCGAGGGCGATTCCTTGCCGCGGCAGGGAATCGTCAACCATTAAACCAAACGCCTCAGTAAGCAAAGAGCACGTTCCCTTCTTATTTACGGGAGCGTGCTCTTTTATGATTGCTCAAGATTTAATGAGCTTTTTAATCTTTTTCTCTAGATCTTCCGGGTCAGGCGCTCCCAGAATGATTTCTGTAATGACTCCTCTGCGGTCAATCAGAATGTTGGTCGGAAACACTTTGCCCCTATAAACATCCTCGAACACCTTGCCCTCCTGATCAAACATAATCGGATAAGTCAGGCCAAAATCCTTAACAAACTCCCGTGCTTTTTTCTCATTATCATATTTCGTGACGTTAATCCCGTAAACATCCAGCTCCTCTGCGTATGCAGAAGCAAACTTCGACAGCTCCGGCGCCTCTTGCTTACACGGATCGCACCAGGAAGCCCAGAAGTTAATAATGAGCGCTTTGTCTCTTACTCCGTCGCCGGTGTATGTTTTGCCGTCCAAACCTTCCAGTGAGAATGTGGGTGCAAGCAAACCTGCCTTTGCGCCGGTTTCGGTAGGCAGAGGTTTCTCAGCCATAAACACGGATTCAATCTTGTCCCCCGCCTGGTTATAGATCACCAAGACCCCTGCCAGTAAAAGTATTGCCAATATGGTCAAATTACGCTTCATGGGTAGTTTCCTTTGCTGATAGACTTTTTATAGTCACTATTGTACCCTGAATAGCATAACTTTCAAACCAGCTTAAGATGAATTTCTACATAATATAAGTGGCTCAAATCCAAAATCAGTGCTTGCATTAAGCAATGAAGCCGCTACGTGTATGGATCGTTCTTACGATCGCTGTTGTCCCCAAATTTCTTATGAATCAACTTTTAAAGTGGATGAAATTCGGGGACAAAGGCGAACGCTTCGCTTCTTCAGATCGATTCCATCCCCTCCGCTACTTTGCTTTTATGTCAAGAACGGATTATAAGATTGAGCCATTTAAGTTGAACTAAAGATTCTTAAGCCTAAACATCACTACGAATGCGGATTATTCTTCCGATCGCTCTTGCCCCCAGATTTTCTTTTATGTATTTATACAATCGTTGAAATCCGGGGACAGCTTATGCTTCCGATGCGAGCTTTCCTGTGGAAAGCTTTCGGGCGACCACGTACGTTTCTCCAGAATAATTCCGCCTTCTCCGTTGAAGTTCTTCCATTTCTTTAGTTCAATTTATAAAAAAGGAGAATAAACCATGAGCGTTCATACTCACGATGAGTTCTCATTACAACTTACTGCCGAGGTCCTTTATAAGATACGTGAACAAACCTTCACCTGTCTTCCCGAAGAGGCATGTGGCGTATTGTTGGGAACACCGTCAGACAAGAGACTTCTCATTGATGACTATATACCCGTCCGTAACACGGCTGCTGACCCACAGCACCATTTCTCACTAGACCCTGCGCTCTGGACCTCTCTCCTGTTTAGCGAGCAGCGTATATGCGGCCTATTCCACAGCCATCCCACAAGCCTCCCGCTTCCTTCTCAGGAAGACTTCAGTCAATTGCATTCATTCGGTAGTCTGCTAAAGGTGTATCTCATAGGATCGCCTCAGCTCTCCCAACCCGATAATTTTCTGCTGAACGCCTACCGGATCGTTAAGGATTATTCACCGCCGCAAAATCCATCTAGGTCATCCCAAGAAACGAAACATTGGGCGTGGACGTTAAGGCAAGAAGACTACACCTTATTACGTTCCACTTAAATATACATACAAATCACCCAAAGTCTCTGCATGTCCTCGTCGCTGAACTTCTTCTAGATAGGTGGCCCAGAGCTTCGCGGTCATAACCGCATCACATAACGCATGATGACGCCCTTCTATTGGGATGTTCCCACGTCGAAGCAATTCGTTGAGACTGTAATCTGGATAGCTGGGAAATAAATGCTGAGCCAGCATCATCGTATCCAGCAAGCGGTGAGTTAAACGTACCTTGGACGTTTTCCAAAGGGCTGCGTTCAAGAACGCTCGATCATGGCCGGCGGCATGAGCCACAAGTACCTTTCCTTCGACAAATACCATAAAATCATGCAATCCGTCCATCAAGGGAGCGGCAGCATCGACCATCGGTTGCGATATTCCGGTCAAGCCAGTAATATGCTCCGGTACAGACACACCGCTGTTAACAATCATATAAAAGCACTCATCCTCGATGATTTTCGTCCCATTTGTTCGCACAGCTCCAATGGACAGGATTTCATCACCATGCTGATGAGAGAATCCGGTCGTTTCCAAATCGAACACAACAGTTTCCAATTGATTCAGCGGTGTGCCCAGCATCTCAGGCCGTCTCTGTTCTCTCATCTGTGAGCGTATATAGGCGATCTGCTGAGCCGAGGGGTTCCCTTTCATGGATGCAATCGCCGAATTAATATCACCCATACGCAGAGACCGCCAAAATCCGGCTCCGGACTCTCTCGGATCCCTCACAGTCCTTTTCTCTCCGCAAAGCGCAATTCTCTTTGAAGCGAACGGTGTACTCGGCGTACCACACCTAAGGTATCTCTCAGCTCATATTGAACCTTTTTGTTCTTAAGCTGTTCTTTCAGCATATAACCGCTGCTGCCTATGAGCCCATCTTTCATGTGCAATGGGGTCTCCATTCTCATCCGGAGAGCTACTTTTAAGGCATGCTGTACATTTTCCAGCAGCAGCCCGCCCCCTTCGAGGAATATAATCTGCTCCATCCGTTTTATCGATGAAGATTCCGTTATTCCCCGCTGTAAGGCCAATGTACGGATACTGTTCACCAAGGGAATATACAAGCCGTATTTTACGTCAAAATCTCCCGCATGCTCTCCAAATCGCTCAGTCACAATCCTTCCCATTACATTAAGAGTCGCCTTATGGCGGACGGTATTGCGAAGGAGTGCTGGAATGATGTCTGGCTGCTGCAAAACACAACTTCGATAATGCGCCATCCAAGACTCCGACAGCTCCCTACTGCCGGCAATATGTCTCATGTCGGAAGCAATGATAAAAAGTCGGGTCGGTTCCCATGTGTGATCAGAACTCCACTGCGAAAGCTGCTGTTTCCAGGCTGTAAGTGACAATCTCCAGATCGGCTCGGAGCACATAACCTTTCCTGTACATTTCGGATATCCCGCAACTTCAAGAATGTCAGACAAGCAGCTTCCGAACTTCTCGAAGTAGATTTCTGCCCCTTCCTCCAATTCATCTCCGACAATCAAACCGTTATCCTGGTCACTCCACAATGTGGCCTCTTGTCTGCCAGCACTTCCGAATGCAACAAAAGCATAACAGACTGGGGGCCGGCCGAAGCCAGCCTCTACCATCATCTCTTCACATAACACAGCTGCACGCTGCCCGATTTCATCATGCATCCGGTTGACCCAGGAGATCCAAGTATCCAGATCCGTATCACTTTTCATTTCTAAAAGTTTGTCTTGTCCGGCTATCCGAGCATTTCTCAATTCTCGCCCCGTTCTTGCCTCCTGTATTTCCGGAAATTCCGGGAACAGATCTATCGATTCCAGAGGTTTCATATTGCGCCCCTCCCTACAACGAATTTCTCCGTTCTGCTACATTGCCGATTCGCTTCCAGATGCTGTTTTGGGTGAATTCCGCAGTTCGGCAGGCTTAGACTCTGATTCTGCAAGCAGCTTCATTTGCTCAGGATATCCATACGTTCCATGCTCACTAATATCCAACCCCATAAGCTCCTCTTCCTCAGTAACCCGAAGTCCTATCGTCATTTTGATCAGCCCAAGAATCAGGAAGGAGATGACCAGCACGAAAGCAAAAGTTCCGATTAAACCGAGAAGCTGTACGCCGAGCTGTCCAAAACCTCCGCCATAGAACAGCCCTGCATTACCAACGCCTGTTATTTCAACAAGTCTAGGTGCGGCGAATAGACCGGTAGACACCGCTCCCCACATACCTGCGATACCGTGTACTGAGAAAGCATACACCGGATCATCTACTCCTTTGCGCTCAAACCACTGTGCAGAGAAAAACGTGACACTACCGGCAACCGCCCCGATTACAACAGCTGCCCAAGGTTCAACAAATGCGCAAGCTCCTGTAATTGCGACAAAAGCGGCCAATACGCCGTTCAGCATGCTCGGAATGTCGGCTTTTCCAAGAACCGCCCAAGATATGAACAGAGCAGCCAGTGCACCCGCAGCCGCAGCGATATTTGTATTCAAAGCTACAAATCCGAAAAAGCCGTCCATCAATGCCGAGATCGTGCTGCCTGGGTTGAATCCGAACCATCCGATCCAAATAATCAGTACACCCAGAACAGACAAGACTTGGTTGTGACCAGGAATGCTATTTGGTTTACCATCCTTATTGTATTTGCCAAGACGAGGTTTAAGCAGAATCGTAGCAACCAAAGCTGCTGTGGCACCTGTCAAATGGACTACCGTTGAACCGGCAAAGTCCTGCATACCGAGGCTTCCAAGCCATCCGCCGCCCCAAACCCAATGAGCAACAACCGGATAAATGACAATCGTAAATAAAATACCGAATATGATATACACACTTAACTTTGCCCGTTCCGCCATACCTCCACATGCAATCGCAAGCGATACGGCAGCGAATGAGAGATGGAAGAGAAACATAATCGTTGTCGGCACATCATAGCCGGATAATGAGCTGAAGGATGCCGCCATGTTGTCTCCGCTTAGAAAGAAACCTTCTAATCCGAAAAAACTGTTGCCGTTTCCGAAAGCCAGCCCGAATCCCAAAGCCCAGAAAGCGACGACACTAATACCGAAAGTCAGCACCGTTTTACCCGCAACGTGACCAGCGTTCTTCATTCTTACCGAACCTGCCTCAAGCAGTGCGAATCCGGCCTGCATAAAGAATACGAGCAACGCAGCCAGAAAAACAAAAACCGAGTTTAAACCTGCTTGCAGTTGAACGTTTGTCGCTCCCTCATCAGCAAAAGCGCTCACCGGAAAGGCGAACAAGGTGCCCATTGCAATTAATGAACCTAGCCATCTTTTTTTCATGCTGCCACTCCCTTTTGTCATATAATCTAACACAATAAAATTATTAATGTCATTATAAGCAGTGATAAATCAAATTCGCAATGGATTTTAACAAAAATGTCGTAATAATCCATTATATATGTAAGATAATATAACATTAAAATTATTCACAATAAAGAAAGCGTTTAAAAAGCATGACGTTTGACTGTATGGTTCACGATCATGTATCATATTTCTATTAGGATTTAATATCATAATCATACAGGCCTGCGAGGTGATAAAACGTGAGAAGTTTGAGTGCACGCATGAATCTGTATCGCATTGGTGAGTTGGCAAAGGCTGCCGGAATCAGCGAAAGAACCATCGATTATTATACGAAGCTTGGTCTTATCCACCCCGAAAAGCGGACTTTGAAAAATTACCGTCTGTACAGTCATGAAACCTTAGACACGTTAAAACGTATTAATCAACTAAAACAAGAGAAATATACCCTCGAAGAGATTAAAGATACGCTGGAGCGTTGGAAATCAGTTGCTGAAGATGCTGAAGTCACGGATAAATTGACCAAACTGGAAATTCAAATCCAGCAGCTTGAACGGGATGTCAAGGAACTTAACCCTCTGCTGAAAGACTTAAAGCCGAATCAGGCACGCGCAGTGTTAACCAATATCCTCCCGAAGGGAGCGGCTTGTATCGAGTCGCTGCAAATATTACTCAATCAATTTACTCCCATGTAATACCTATACTAAATTTGGAGGTATGAACAATGTCAGACCCAATGTTTATTCTTATTATTATCGCATTTATTTTCACACTAGTCGCACAGTTCCGAGTGAAAGGAACGTTTAGCAAATGGGCTAAAGTAGAAAATTCGAGTGGAATGACAGGCTACGATGCAGCTCGTCATATGCTCGACAGCAACGGTCTCCACGATGTGCCGATTGAGCCAGTACCTGGCGCTTTGTCTGACCACTACGACCCAATACATCGTGTTGTGAGATTGTCCGAACCCGTCTACTATGAGCGTTCAATTTCTGCTGTCTCTGTTGCCTGCCACGAAGTTGGTCACGCAATCCAGCATAAAGTAAGCTATCCGATGCTGGTTGCCCGTCACAAGATGTTTCCTATCGTTAACTTTGCATCCGGTATCGCGCCTTTCTTGTTCATCGCCGGATTCTTGTTCCAAGCCTTCAACCTGATCGGCCTCGGCATCATTTTCTTCTCGGCCGCCGTTGCTTTTCAGTTGGTTACTCTGCCAGTCGAATTCAATGCCAGCAACCGTGCTCGTGAAATCATGGTTTCCGAAGGCTACATTTCAAACGAGGAAGAACGCGGTGTAGCTAAGGTACTGAACGCCGCAGCCTTAACCTATGTAGCTGCTGCCCTTCTGTCCCTGCTTGAATTGCTTCGTTATATTATGATCTTTTTAAACAACCGCGATTAATCTCATCGTTCTCAGCGTTACAATAATAAAAAGGTTACCGTTCATCATGAACGGTAACCTTTTTGTGTATATGATAATTAATCTAGTACTAAGAGCGGGACGGGGTGCTGTCTTTGGTTGGCTGTGCAGCCGGACCAAGACCGAAATATTGCAATAGAAACGTCCGAAATGCCTGAGCGACTGGCGGTAGCTTCTCATCAGCCCGATGAATAAGCCCGATTGAGCGGGTTACTTTCGGTTCTGTGATGCTTACTCTCGCCGGCTGTAGCGGGTTTGTCTGGAACAGTGCCATTTCCGGCAGCAGACTTACTCCCATGCCCGCAGCGACCAGACCTCGGATGGTATCCGTTTCCTCTCCCTCAAAAGCGATTTTCGGAGTAAAACCAGCCTCCAGACAGGCATGCCAAACAATCGGGCGAAGAGAATAGCCTTTGCTGAAGAGTACAAAGCGCTCATCTTTAAGCTGTTCCAACTTGATGCTCTTCTCACCCGCAAGCGGGTGATTAGGAGGCAGGATCGCGAACAACTCCTCAGTCAGTACCACATCCCCCCCCACCTGATCATGACGCTCAGGGAACGGAGATACAAAAGCCAGATCAACTTCCGCAGAGATAACATCCCGGATTAGCGTTGGGAACATGCCCTGTTTGAAGCGGAACTTCACATTCGGATACTTCTTCCGAAATTCCGCCACGACAGACGGTATCAGATGAATACCGAGGCTGTGAGGAAATCCGATCCGGATTTCCCCCTGCTCCGGATCCAGAAATTCATGAATTTCTATTACCGCACGGTCCAGATCTTTCATAATACCTTCCACCCGTTTACAGAACAACTGGCCGACAGGTGTCAGCTGTAGATTACGCCCCTTCTGCATAAACAGATTAACACCGAGCTCTTCCTCCAACTGATGAATCTGCCGGCTAACCGCAGACTGGGCCACGTGAAGCTCTTCTGCCGCTTGGGTAACGTGTTCCTTCTGCGCAACCTTTACGAAGTATTGTAACTGTCTTAATTCCACGCGATAATCGCTCCATTCTTAATTCCCTTGCTACTTTTACTTATTATCAAATACAATTTGACCGCGCCCTTACCGAGTCACATCTGGCGTTGTTTTCCGAGACGAATCAGCAGGCCATAAATAAAGAAACCGCCAACCATTCCACTTAAATGAGCCACCATGCCGATTCCAGGGGCAAACGAAAAAAGAATCCCCATTATAAGCAGGGTATAGAGCATCTTTCTAGAAGCTTCATCCATCATGTTGCGCTGGAATAAGGCAATATACAGAAACGCTCCATACACCCCGTAGATCGCGCCTGAGGCTCCTACAAGCAACGTCAATTCACCTATCTTGTCATAATAGGAGACACTGACTATGTTTCCTAAGATACCGCTTAACAAGTAGAGCAGCGCATATTTGAACGTACCCAATATCCGCTCCAGCGGCGGCGCGATCACCAACAGACCAAAGCTGTTAAAGAACAAGTGATCGAATCCATTATGCAAGAAAACAGCTGCGATATACCGCCACCATTCACCACGGAACGGTTCTCCATTCGTAACAGCTCCATATTCCAGCAGTGTCCCATTGTTTGTCGATCCGCCGTTAAACGTCAGAATAAAGAACATGACGAGGTTCGCAATTAATAGCAGTGAGGTGAACGGATAATAACGTAGGTAGCTTTTCCAATTTTCATACCGAATAAATATCATGGCATCCTCCTAACCCATCATCGGACACAGGAGTATCCTTAGGTGGACATTCCCTTTTTAAAAAGATTATAATGTACCATGAACCTGATCACCAAACTTAGATATTCAAGGAGGAGATTTTTCATGGCTCAAGAACGTACAGGCGTCGCTACATTTAAAGGCAACCCTCTTATTCTCATCGGACCTCAACTTCAGGTAGGCGACACAGCTCCTGATTTCACGGTCAGCAAAAATCTGCTGGAAGACGTATCTCTTAAGGATTTTGCAGGCAAAATCAAGCTGATCAGCGTCGTTCCTTCCCTCGACACCGGCGTATGCGATGCGCAGACCCGCCGCTTTAACGAGGAAGCAGCCGGACTGGGAGATGACGTAGTCATCCTAACCGTTAGCGCAGACCTCCCATTCGCTCAAGCACGCTGGTGCGGAGCAGCCGGTGTAGATCGTGTCATTACATTGTCTGACTATAAATCCCGTTCCTTCGGGCAAGCCTACGGCGTGCTTATTAAGGAATTCCAGCTAGACATGCGCTCCATCTTCGTTGTGGATCAGAACGATAAAGTTACTTATGTGGAGTATCTCAGCGAAATGACAGAACACCCTAACTATGAAGCAGCCATTGAGGCCGTCAAGTCTCTGCGATAATATTCTGCTTACATATTGCCACACTTTTAAAGCGGGAGAGCAGCTCTCCCGCTTTTTCGTGTTTAACTATCGATTTTATACTTGTTGAGCTTTTTGTCCAAAACTGAGAATAAATTTAAAATAACACGATAGTTAGCTCCCAGGTCACCCAGAGAGCCGCGGGAAGCCGAATACATATCGACAGCGGACCTTACTGGATTGGTTCCAAGCACCGATACCGTAATATCCAATGTACGTCCGAATGAGGTTTTTTTCTCCAATGTAATTTCTCCGACTGAAGGCACCTCATGAAGCACTTTGTAACCCGGAATTTTTTTGAGCGTTGAGGATACTTCTTCAAAACATTTCTCTTTAGAGAGATTGTAATAACGCGTTTTCAGCTTGGGGTCTTTAGCACGGTCGCTTGTGCCGTCATAGCTGCGCACGATACCCGTTAGAACTCGTTTTAATGACAAAGACCGTTCCTCCTTTATAAATGACCGTTCCCTTTTCACTCTCTAGTGTAACAATTGTTTATGCTTTCAGCAAACCTTTATTGTATTTATATACAGGATCTTATAATTTCAAAAAAGCGCCCCTTACCTTCGACGAAATCGAAGGAAGAGGCGCTCATTCATAAGCTAAATAAAAACCCGCCTATGCCGTCCGGTAACATTGTCTTCGAACCTGCGTAAACAGGTGGGTGACCTCAGATTCGTATATGAATTCCCCTTGTCGTATAGACAGGGCTTTTCAGCCACGAAACGATGTTGATCTCCCGAGACATCGTCATTGGTTCAAAACAACGGAATACCGAAACGCACATCGCAGGATGTAGTCTTATTATAGGGGCTTTTTTCGAAAAAGTAAACCCTATGATTTTCGTGATTTCGACTCTTTTTCGTCGGATTTAACATTATCCATGCTTTCCAGCAAAGCTTGTTCCGCCGATTCTTCCTCTTCAATCTGCTTCAGGCGTTCTGCCTGTTCCTGCATTTTCAGGTATGTCGCATAGAAATTAAAGAAAGCAAGCAAAGCCATCAGAGAGAACAGGAAAAAAACGAACAGCACCGGCATTTTCGTGCCGATAAATACCAAGACAGCGCATCCAGCCAGCGTCGAAAAAACACGAAACGGACGAATCAGTGTGAGCAAGATCGCATTTTTTAGCAGTTGGCGGGTCTTCATTTCATAATGAACGGTCATCGAGAAGAAATTGAACATGGAAACGAACAGTACAAGAAGCAGCACCAGCATGACAATTCCAACAAGCTGGAAGTCTTTAAGCTGTGTCATATACACGGTGTAGTCAATATACATGATGACAAACAGCAAAGTATATACAAAACCGCCGATCATCGCTTGTTTGTAGTTTTCCTTATACCCCTTGAAAAATGTCTTAAAAATCGGAATATCCGGATCACCCATAACCCATTTTCTCACAACCGTAAACATTGCTGCTGTTGCGGGGAATAGCAAGAATGGGGCCAATATCCCCATGATCCAATTCGCCAGAATCTGTTCATTGTGTGCATTCGGCGTCTGCATCGCCATCAAGAACTTTGTCAGAAGCATAAATAAAAATGGCGAAGAACATAAAGCCCACAAAATATTGGTAAAAGCGATACGGGTTATCCATTCGGTAACTTTATATAAGCCACCCATGGCTCCTTTCATTTCCAAAACGTTTCCTCCTCACTCAATCACATGCATGTATCTAATAATATACCTTATTTTGCATACCCATGACCAGAGCCTAATTTACAGAGGATTTGGGTTGACGTCCAATCCATACATGCCATCTCCCCATAGTATATGGACGTAATCATAAACAACCATTAACAACCTAACGGTAAAGGAGTTGAATGTTCATGTCCTGTGGTACTGTCGGCGGTTTTGGTTTCGGTCCTTCAATAGGGACCATCTTGGTCCTCTTTATCTTGCTGGTTATTATCTTGCGTTGTACTTCTTGCTTCATCTAATAATGATCTAAGTCCGTCTAACAAGGGTGCTGTTACTCAGAAGTTTATACTTTCTTATCTCTAAATCAAAAAAAAGACGGAGCACCCGCTGTTTAGCGGATCTCCGTCTTCCTTTATTGCTTACGCATCAATCAAAGCCGATTAACCTCTGTAAGAATCGTCACCGCTGCGGTTAGGGCGACGGTCTCCGCTGTTACTCCGAGGCTTGCGGTCTCCGCTGTTGCTACTGCTACGGTCACGGTTGTAGCCGCCACTGCCGCCATCACGTCCGTAGCCGCCTTTGGAGTACCCTCCGCGTCCACCGTTTCCGCTGCTATTGCGATCACGGTTGTAACCACCGGAGTTGTTACTGCGACCATAACTACCGCTAGGCTTGCGTCCACTACGGATATCCGGTTTCCGACGCTTCGCGCGAATCGGATCTTCCGGTGTAAGCTGGACATCCGCTTCTTTTTTGAAGTCACCAGTCAACAGTTTCATCGCTGCTGCAAGCAATTGTACGGAATCATACTGCTCCAGAAGCTGAATAGCCAAACCTTTGTACTCGTTAAGTTCACCCTTCTCTACGATATCAAGCACACGCTCCGCAGTTACGCGCTGTTTGCCCTCAATAGCTTCTGCCATTGTTGGGAGCGGCTTGCGCGGAATACGGTGACGGGTTACCCGTTCGATGAAATGAAGGTGATCCATTTCCCGTGGAGTTACGAAAGACCATGCCGTACCTTCTTTACCAGCACGGCCTGTACGGCCGATACGGTGTACATAACTCTCAGGATCCTGTGGAAGGTCAAAGTTCACGACATGTGATACACCCGATACGTCGAGACCACGGGCAGCTACGTCGGTTGCTACCAGAACATCAATGCTACCGTCACGGAATTTACGCATAACTGTATCACGCTGATGCTGGGACAGGTCACCATGAAGTCCGTCTGCGGAGTAACCGCGTTTCTGCAATGCTTCTGCCAGTTCATCTACCCGGCGCTTGGTACGTCCAAAGACGATGGCAAGTTCAGGAGATTCCATGTCGATCAAACGGCTCAGAGCTTCAAATTTCTGACGCTCAGGCACTTCAATGTAAGCTTGGTCGATCAATGGCGCACTTACGTGCTTAGGAATAACGGATACATGCTCAGGGTTTTTCAAGAATTGCTGAGCAAGCTTCTGAATGTTAGGGGGCATTGTTGCCGAGAAGAGCATTGTTTGGCGTTCGTCAGGAACGAGTTTAAGAATAGACTGAATGTCTTCCATGAAGCCCATATCCAGCATTTCATCCGCTTCATCCAGAACAACGGTCTGAACATCATCCAAACGAATTGTTTTTCTGTTAATGTGGTCAAGTAAACGTCCTGGTGTACCGATAATAATTTGAGGCTTCTTTTTTAAAGCCCGAATTTGGCGTCCGATGTCTTGTCCGCCGTAAATTGGGAGGGAACGGATTCCTTTAAAACGGGATAATTTACCGATCTCTTCAGCTACCTGAATAGCCAGTTCCCGGGTCGGTGCCATAACGAGAGCAACAATGCGATCCTCATCTTTGGAGATCTTGTTGATCAGGGGAAGACCGAATGCTGCAGTTTTACCTGTACCGGTCTGTGCTTGTCCAATCATATCTTTTCCGGAGATCGCAATCGGAATGGATTGGGATTGGATCGGAGTGGCTTCTTCAAAGCCTAGCTCTGTTATTGCCTGGAGTACCTGAGGCTCCAGACCAAATTCTGCAAATGTTTTCAATAGGTTCATGCTCCTTCTATCTAGTGGACATCCCACTTTCTTCTCTGTATTCTTAAGTAGCGGTAACGTTTATAGGCTTTCCCGGCCCGCAGGATTTTCTGCATGAGGTGGACCGTTTTTTTTATCTTGCCGCCAGTCCATAGGTCGGCTAATGTATAATCATCCTGTTAAGCATGCAAAGTTTTCATTGTAACGAACTACTCAAGAATATCCAACACATTATATCACAAAACAATTCTGGAATACCAGCAAGCTCCTATAACTAATACTACTTGCAGAGGTGAAGCATTTGATAAAACAGATATGGAGCTATCTCGCCATTTTGTTCGGCGGGATCGTTATTGCATGCGGCTTTAACCTATTTCTCATCCCCCATCATCTACTCAGCGGCGGTGTTTCCGGACTAGCCATGCTGATTGGTTATTTTTCCCCTTTTAATATTAGTGTCATGTACTTTGTACTTAATATCCCGATTCTGATTGCCGGGTGGATTAAGCTTGGCAAACGGTTTATCTGGTTTAGTATATTGTCCGTTATCGTTGTCACTTTATTGCTGGAATTTATTCCTGTTAAAGCTGTCGCTTCCGATATGCTGCTCTCTGCTGTATTTGGCGGAGTTTTGGTCGGTCTTGGCGGCGGATTATCTTTTCGGGTCGGCGGCTCCACAGGCGGCTTTGATATCATCGGCTCCCTTGTGACGCGTTATCGTGATTTCCCGGTCGGGAATGTGCTTGTTGGCATGAATACTTTGGTTATTCTAGCAGTTGCTTACTTGGAAGGAGATTGGAATCTGGCCTTGGCTTCCATGCTGTCCATTTACGTTACGGGAAAGGTCATTGATCTTGTTCATATAAGCCACATTAAAGTTACGCTGTTTATTGTAACCGACCGGACGGAAGCTCTGCTTGAACAATTGCTGAAGCGTCCACGCGGTGTCACAAAGATTAAAACCGAGGGAGCCTTCAGCCACAAGGAAAAAGATATGCTGATGACCGTAACAACCCGCTATGAGCTTGCCGAGTTAAAAACGATCATTACCGAGACGGATCCTGAGGCTTTTGTTAACGTTGTCGAGACTGTAACGGTCATGGGACAGTTCCGCAGGAGTTAGTTTTCCCCACTTCAAAAGATAAAGATTAATAATTGTGGTATAATATTAGTGCGCGGTCCCTACAATATTCATGAGGTATTCTTAATTCAGCTTTCCAGGCAATTTTTATAAGCTTTTCCGTTTTACTGCAGATGTCCTGCCTAACCTAACGTCAAGGAAGGAAAGGGTGATTTTTGTGGAAATGGAAACTGTAAAACTGTCAGAAATCGTCTTGAAGTGGTTTCCGGACATGATGCCTTTCTTTAGGCAGAACGAGCTGAATTCCATGATCGTTCTAAGGGATGGGCTGAATATTCTGGAAGAGGACGACGCCTTGGAGATTATTCAATACAGCATTTACGAACATCAGAACCAAGCTTACCTTCACTGAATCGTGATCAAAAATCACAAGATTTTGTTAGCAATGCCGTTTTCCCCGGAATATCCCGTGGAGAAACGGCATTTTTTATCCTCGTTAAAGTGGTTAGCATCCTCACCTCAGGCTTTTTCGTTTAAATCACTCCCATTTCGTTTAAAAACACTAAGTACAGGGTTAAAATAAAAAGCCCTCTGTTACATATCAGTATTGTTATTGTAACAAACCTGTTCTTTTTATTGGCAGCGGTTCCTTTATAATCATGTAGTGAATGTACACAAGGGAGAGAAGCAATTATGAACATCATCTTAGCTTTACTAATTTGGACTGTAGGAGGAATGGGAGTAACCAGCCCGCTGGACGGTCAGGTGACCAGCTTGCTCCAGTCCACGGTTAATTCCACCATAACCCAGCAACAAAACACCAGAGATATCAGTCCCAAGCGAACAACTGTGAAAAGCGACCCACAGGAAGAAGCCCCCAAAGTAAAAGGTGTCTATGTAACAGCTTACAGCGCAGGTGGTTCACGTATGGACCAACTCGTGGATCTGCTTGATAAGACCGAATTGAACGCCATGGTTATTGACATTAAAGACGATGAGGGATACATAACTTATAAGACGGATAATCCTAAGCTTAAGAAGCTTGGAAAGTCGCAGCCTTTTATCAAAGACATCGACAAAATGATGCAGCGGCTGAAAAAACATGACATTTATCCGATCGCCAGAGTGGTTGTATTCAAAGACACGATCCTCGCCAAGAAAAATCCTGAACTTTCCTTCCGTAAAAGCGACGGCAGCGTGTGGCAAAACGGCAGAGGAGAAAGCTTTGTTAACCCGTACAGCAAAGAAGTGTGGGACTATAACATTGAAATCGCCAAGGAAGCGGCTAAACTCGGGTTTAAAGAAATCCAGTTCGACTATGTTCGTTTCCCTGAAGGATTCGAAAAACGAGCCGATTCCTTAAAATATACGAAGAGTAATCAATCCCGTGTTGATGTCATATCTGAGTTTGTTAAATATGCCCGTAAAGAACTCGCCCCGCTCGGCATTCGGGTATCGGTCGATATTTTTGGATATGCAGCTTCTGTACCGGCAGCAGAGGGTATCGGTCAGGACTTTGTTAAGATTTCCAAGCATGTGGACGTCATCAGCCCCATGGTTTATCCGAGTCATTACACGACAGGCTGGTTCGGCTCCAAGGTGCCTGACAAAGCGCCTTATCAGACAATCAAGGGTTCTATGAAAGACACGCATACAAAACTCGATCCGCTCGGCTCCTACAAGCCAATTATCCGTCCTTGGATTCAGGACTTTACCGCCAGCTGGCTCGGTAGCGGTAATTATGCCAAATACGGCAAAAAAGAAATTGAAGAACAAATCCGTGCGCTTCAGGATATGAATGTAGATGAATACCTGCTCTGGAATGCGGCTAATCGCTACACTCCAGGTGTAACTTACAAGTAAACCGCCATTATGATCCATTCTCGAAAGGTCCAGCCACACGTGCCGGACCTTTTTATTTTCTTATTGAGGTTGTTCAATAAGTCCGCTTTTGATCACGAAGTGAATCAGGAAGTGGGCTCGGCATCGAATCTTGAATTCAGCTAAAATGTTTCCTACGGAAACATCTTAGGTGCTCACGTACCCAAAACAGCTGATGCTTCCGAAGACGTTTTCTACGAAAACGTGCAGCTCCGCCCCTCAGTCCATAGCTTCATCCAACTCAAGCGTTTTGAAAAAACGCACATCGGAAGCATATGCTTCGGTGCTGAAAACCGACCTTTTTGAACACGCACTTATAGATTGTTATATCGGAGCAGATTGATTACAATAGGAAGTTGTGCTTAAAAATATAATACCAGCAAAGAAGGCTCTCATTCTATGAATAAGACATTTACAACCCGGCAGAAGCTGAAGCAATTTGCTGTTATCCTGCTTCCTATTCTCATCACACAGCTTTCTCTGTCTGCCATCACTTTTTTCGATACGAATATGTCCGGTAAATTCAGCTCGGCAGATCTTGCCGGGGTAGCTATTGCAACAAGTATTTGGATACCTGTTCAGACTGGACTCAGCGGTATTCTAATGGGTATTACTCCGATTGTGTCTCAATTTATGGGCGCCCGTAGGGAGGATAAAGTAGCTTATCAGGTTATACAGGCCCTGTGGCTGGCCGTTATCCTAGCTCTGGTTGTACTCGGTATTGGATATCTCGCCGTACCCAATATACTGAACGCCATGACGCTGGAGCCTGCTGTCAGAGACATCGCTTCCCGTTTCCTAATCGCTATCTCAACCGGTATTGTTCCGCTGTTCGGTTATACCGTACTCCGTAGCTTCATTGACGGTCTCGGACAAACCCGAGTATCCATGGTTATTACGCTTATTTCCTTACCAGTCAACGTAACACTGAATGCACTTTTCATATATGGTAACTGGGGCTTCCCGAGACTTGGCGGCGTTGGTGCTGGCATTGCTTCAGCCATCACTTACTGGGTTGTCTTTCTCGTTGCAGCTGTTGTTGTTCACAACATGCATCCATTTTCCAGCTTCCGTATGTTTCGAAGCATTCCGAAGATTTCAATTGCCGCCTGGAAGGGTCACTTGAAGATCGGTGTGCCCATCGGTTTCTCGATTTTTTTTGAAACGGCTGTATTCGCTGCGGTTACTCTGCTGATGAGCGATTTTGATACGGTCACCATTGCAGCTCATCAGGCAGCTATGAACTTTGCAACAACCTTATACATGATCCCCCTTAGCATCTGCATGAGCCTGACGATCTTGGTTGGATTTGAAGCTGGGTCCGGTCGTATGAAAGATGCTAGACAGTATGCCAAGCTTGGAATCGGACTAGCCATTATCCTATCTTTGCTTACTGCGGTTATTCTGATGCTGTTCGGTCGTCAGGTAGCAGGCCTCTATTCTAATGAGCCGGGCGTTGTAGAACTGATACAACAATTTCTGCTATACGCTATCTTTTTTCAAATATCCGATGCCATCGCCACACCGACCCAAGGGGCATTACGCGGATATAAAGACGTTAACGTGGCATTTATGCTCGCGTTTCTCTCTTACTGGGTCATCGGCCTGCCTGTAGGTTATGTGCTGGCTAACTTTACCTCTTTGGCCGCCTTCGGATATTGGATCGGATTAATTACAGGCCTTGCTGTGGGGGCCACCCTTCTGCTCATCCGCCTGGTCAAAGTTCAGCGCAAATTTGCCCGCGGCAAGCTTGCTGATGCACAATAAATTCACCAACAGTAAAGGGACCGCCATCAGGCAGTCCCTTATTTACGTTTCTATAACATATGCTGCGCCGGGAGAAATCCGTTTCTTTTCAAGTAAGGTCACTTCCCGTATATCCGGCATCGTTAGAAAATGTCGCTCAACATGCTCATCCACCGCAGAAAACGCTTTTTCCTCATCCTCTGCAGCCGTTATCACTACCAGCTTGCCTTTGTCACACTCCACTTCCAATCGGTATAAATACATCACTCTCTCCCCCTTTCTGGTTAAGAATATATTTGGAAAAAACCCCGCAGGATTTCCTGCAGGGTCGGTTCTGGAAAAAAGTCGCTTATTGAGACAAGCGCAGTGCCAGCTCATACATGTCCATGTCGAATTCTTTTTTCGTGTTGACGACTTTGTCAATATCCGTAAGAACTAACTCGCCTTTAATAATACCGCAGCCCTTATCCGACTCACCTTGAATCAGACTGCGAACCGCGAAGTCGCCAAGGCGGCTTGCGAGGTTACGGTCAAACGGAGTTGGTGCTCCACCGCGCTGAATATGGCCCAGTACGGTTACACGCGCATCGATAGAGGCATGACGCTCCTTCAGAGCGTTCGCCACATCTTCGCCTTTGCCGACTCCTTCAGCCACAATCACAATACTATGACGTTTACCGTTGCAGAAGTTATCCTTCATCCGGTCAGCAATTTCATCCATGTTATACGGTACTTCTGGCACCAGGATCGTTTCCGCTCCGGAAGCAAGACCCGCATGCAGTGCAATATCGCCGCAGTGCCGTCCCATAACCTCTACAACGGACGAACGAGCATGAGAGGACATTGTGTCACGCAATTTGTTAACCGCGTCCACAACAACGCTCACAGCCGTGTCAAAGCCAATCGTATAATCGGTAAATGAAATATCGTTATCAATCGTACCTGGAAGCCCCATCGTCTTAATACCCAGCTTGCTCAACTTGTTAGCACCCTGATAAGAGCCGTCTCCGCCGATCACAACAAGACCGTCAATTCCGTGCTGATTCAATACGTCAGCACCCTTCTGCTGGCCTTCCAGTGTCTTGAATTCAGGACAGCGAGCGGATTGCAAGATCGTACCACCGCGCTGGATGATATCGCCCACGCTGCGAAGATCCATTTTATAAATTTCATTATTGATCAAACCTTGATATCCACGTTGGATACCATATACTTCTAGCCCGTGATACAAGCCGCTTCGAACAACGGAACGCAGTGCCGCGTTCATCCCCTGGGAATCTCCCCCGCTTGTTAGAACTGCAATTTTTTTAACTTCTGCCATGTTCTTCTTCCTCCTTATTGTCACTCATTCTTATGCTTGCGGATCCATCGACTATTGACAAAAAAGAAAAGACGCGTCATCGGACTTCTCTTCATCAACCGTTTGGATACGGAGCGAACCAATTGCTGTTCGCTGACTTTGGGATCGGATAAATATAAAGCCAGTAATCCCTCAATGATCATACGATGAAAAGGAGTTGAGGGAATTGCTGTAACATCCTTCCGGGCCCATTCAACGATGGAAGCGATACGGTTCAGCATCGTATCGGCGTCTTCATAATAATTGCAGAAGTTAAGATCGCCGCCCAACCTGTCTTCGTCTTGATCGATCAGATAATCCAGCATAATGTGGAGACTGCATACATTGGGAAAGTAAGACGCATGAATGGAAGATGCATCCTGTTCATCCAGAAATGGATCCGTTGCAGCCAAAAACAACATGAATACCCCAAGGGTAGATCCTGTTGCGGCAGCAAACTCATTCCACCTTAGATGAGGCGTCCGATGGGCTTGCTGTGACCACCATTCCAGGAGTGCAGCTTCCCTTTTTTCCGGATGAATATGCTTGTACACCTGTAAGTCAATATAAAGCTCGGCCAAATCCCGAATATACGGCTTGGCAGCTTCGTATCCCGAAAGCTGACTAATGCAGTCCCGGCAGGTCTGTACAAGACGCCCTAGGTAACCGCCATCTTCTTTTTCCGAACGATATGCATAGTAATCCGCCGGCTTCGTACCCGGAGTCACCGCATCCAGCATCGACTGGTGAAGCTGCCTGAAGTCGACAGGATCCAAGGAAGTACTGCGGTCGCATAAATTATCGAGATAGTCGCTAATGGTCTGATAAGCCACTATTAACGGAATCAAAATATGCTTATCCGGTAGGCTTGCTGCGGCATAAACTGCCCCGCCCTGGCAATGAAATTGCTTCGTCTCAATGCTGGCAAGTGCCTGCTTTCGGAGCTCCTCATCGGGAATTTGTTCGGCGTCAAGGCGCCACTGGTCCAGCTCGGCAGCCACTTCCGGGAGAATGAACTTATACACCCGGGTCATGAGGCCGACCGGACTACGCGGAACTTTACGGCTTAGCTCTTGATCATTCAATGAACTCTGCCTCCACATGGTTGTCATTTTTATACCTATCCAAATCAAACCTATTATAATATGATCGACTCTTTTGTACAAATAACACACATCATTGAAGAAGTAATTCTGGTGATTTACGTAGCTTTTTTTCATTATTTTTCGTGAAAAAGACTTATTTTCTGAAATTATGTAAAATTATGAATAACAACACTTCACCTCACAGCACTATGCTATACTTAGCGTTGTCATACAACCATTGTTCTAAACTAAATTTCTTCATGTTAAAGTACAGAAATGAAATGGAGTTTACTATCATGAAATTAACCAGGCCGGATCAGAACTGGCTTCGCGCTTTTATGTTTACCATCTTCGGAACAACAGCGCTCGTCATTTCCTACTTCCCCCTTTACTATAAAGAACTCGGATTCACAAGCAGCCAAATCGGTTACCTATATGCTGTTGGACCGCTGATCTCGATGTTTTCCAACATGATTTGGAGCTTGGCCAGCGATAAATATCAAACACTCAAAAAAATTATGATTATTCTGATTGCCGGACAGCTGTTCATGCTGCTTGCGATGACCGGCGCATCCGGGTTTACTCCTGTTTTTTTGATTATCACGATTTTCTACTTCTTCTATTACCCTGTCTATCCTCTAGCCGATACAATGGCTATTCAAACTGCTCAGCGTTATGGTCGAAGCTTTACGGTCATTCGGGTGTTCGGCTCTTTAGGATATGCCTTTTTTGCATTGGGGATTGGATATGTTATCAGCGTTGCGGGCGCATCTTGGACACTCGGGATCGGTATCGGAATCGGTATAGCTGCCCTACTCTCCTCTCTGCTACTGCGGGACGGTGTTATGAAAAGATCAGAAAGTATGGGGATGTCAGATCTACTGAAAGTGCTTCGCTCCAAGGAAATCTTGTGGTTTTTCGCCTGTGTCTTCTGTCTTGCCTTGGCACACCGGATGAACGAGGCTTTCCTGACGTTGACGCTGTCACAGCTAGGGGCTGGCGAAGGCTTGATCGGTTGGTCGCTCATGATTTCTGCCATTAGCGAAATCCCGATCTTCTATCTCCTTAGTAAGTACGGCGACAAGATCAAAGAGCTCCCACTGCTTGGCTTCGCAAGCTTGATGTACGCCCTTCGCTTCCTACTCATGGGGCTCGCGAACGATCCCATAAGTGTACTGGCAATTCAGACCTTGCACAGCGTTACCTTCGGCGTGTTTTATGTTACTGCGGTCCGTTATATCACCCGACTTGTACCAGGCCGTTACCGGGCGACCGGGATAGCACTGTTTACGGTGTTCTGGTCCAGTGCATCCGGGCTGATCAGCGGTACCTTTGGCGGGATGATGTTTGAAACAGCCGGCAGGGCTTACTTCTACTATCTAGCCACTGTCCTTGCTTTCGTGGCTGCACTAGGATTTCTGGGAAGACATCTGTTTGCCAAGCCGATGGATACTTTTGTGGAATAATACAAAAAAGGTAAGCTACGTCCGAAAGACGATGTGCTTACCTTTTTTTGTGTGAAACGCCTTATCCTATGCCTATTGTTTAAAAAAACACAGCATAAGACAAAAAGGCACAGCTCTCAATGAGAACTGTGCCTGATGCCTTAGTAAACAAATATCCTGATTAAGATCACTCTTAATCTATAAGATCTCCGTTATAGGAGTTAACTTACAGTTTTGTTACGTTGGCTGCTTGAGCACCACGGTTACCTTCAGTGATTTCGAACTCAACCGCTTGGCCTTCTTCCAAAGTTTTGAAGCCGTCTCCTTGGATTGCGGAGAAGTGTACGAATACGTCTTCGCCACCTTCAACCGAAATAAAGCCGTAACCTTTTTCTGCATTAAACCATTTAACTGTACCTTTCAAATGAACAACCTCCTAAAAATACCGCCATCTATGGCGAATATCCATATTATATCCCATGTTTTCTGACAATGCAATCCATCATTTTGCTGTCTCAGCTTTTTTTAAAGCGTTTTTCTTATTTGCTTTTCAGACCACGAGTGCGTTATCATTTACACAAAAAGCCCAATAGTAACGGAGAATGCATATGATAAAAAAACATGAAATATACAAAAAAGACAAATGGAACATGATGACAGTTGAGGTGCAGGGTCGCTACATCGTTCTTCGTGAAATTTCCGACCAATGGGGTGAAGAGACACATACCTTCATGAGCCGTCCAGCTTTGATGCACTGGGCACAAAACCGTTTTTCGAAACAAGAGTATGAAGGACAGGAAGATGAATGGCGGCGCATAATGGACGCCTTCAAGCAGGTATAAAACAGATGAACTATACCAACGCTGTTATCTTCATTATTCTTGCTTTCAGCCTTGGGCTCATCATGATCATGAATAAGGACAGTATCCCTCAGAAGATCCGGAGAGGAATGGCCTTGACCGCTGTCGGCTTGATCTTGTTTGCCTTCTACATTATTGTTTACAGTTTATACACCATGGGTTCCTCCTAAAGTAAAGGATGAAAGAGACAGGGACGCGGCATACTATCGCTCGAAGCTATTTTTCGAGGAGGTAATGCCCAATGAAGCGTGCGAGAGCACTCTGCCTGACTTTAGCGCTAAGTCTCCTGCCACTTCCCGCTCTTCACTCAGACGTTTTAGCTGAAGGAGCCCGATCTATATCATATTCTCATCAATCAAGGAGGATTCCCATGGAAAAAGTAATGAAACGTTCGGAAGTCCCTACCGAACACCAGTGGAAGCTACAAGATCTGTTCACAGATCAGAAAGCTTGGGACAATGCTTACAATGAAGTTCAACGTCTGATTAAGACTGCCGCCGATTTCCAAGGCAAGTTAACCAATGCGGAATCGATCAAACAGTGCTTCGATCTTGAAGATGAAGTGGGGCTTCATACCGAGAGACTATTCGTTTACGCACATATGCATCATGACGAAGATACGGCCAATCCTACATACCAAGCTCTTACCCAAAAGGCAAAAAAGCTTAGCGTCGAAGTCGGTGAAGCTCTTTCTTTCACTACACCGGAAATTCTTGCTTTGTCGGAAGGTGAGCTTGATAAGCTGATCGCTGACCCAACACTTGCAGACTACCGGTTCACCTTGACAGAAATGAAACGTGAGAAAGCCCATATTCTGTCCAAGGCCGAGGAAGCTCTTCTTGCTCAGGTCGGCAACATGTCCTCTGCACCGCAGACGATTTTTGGCATGCTGAACAATGCAGATATGAAATTCCCGAAAATCAAAGACGAAAACGGCAAAGAAGTAGAATTAACGCACGGCAGCTACATCCAGTTCCTTGAGAATCCGAACCGTGAAGTGCGCGAAGCGGCCTTCAAAGCGGTTTATGAAACCTACGGTAAGCAAAAGAACACCATCTCCGCCACACTAAGTGCCAACGTGAACAAGAACATATTTTATTCTCGTGTGCGCAAGTACCCTTCCGTACTGGAAATGTCCCTATATGGCGATAACATTCCGAAGGAAGTGTATACGAACCTGATCGATACGATTCATGAAAGCTTGCCTCTGCTGCATCGTTACATGAATCTCCGTAAAAAGCTGCTGGGCGTGGATGAGCTTCATATGTACGATCTGTTCGCTCCGCTCGTGGAAGAATACAAGATGGACATCACTTACGATCAAGCGAAACAGACGATCAAGGATGGACTTCACCCACTTGGAGAGGATTATCTGAAAAACCTTCAAGATGGTTATGACAATGGCTGGATCGATGTCTATGAGAATGAAAGCAAACGTACCGGCGCATACAGCTGGGGAGCTTACGGCACACATCCTTACGTGCTGCTGAACCATAAGGACAATCTGAACAGTATGTTCACACTTGCTCATGAAATGGGTCACGCGCTGCATTCGTTCTACTCGGACACCAACCTGAAGTACCGTGATGCCCAGTATACGATCTTCCTCGCTGAAGTCGCTTCTACAACCAATGAAGCGCTGCTGATGGATTATCTGCTGAAGAAATCTACGGATCCAAAGGAAAAAATGTACCTGCTTACCTACTATGCAGATCAGTTCCGCACTACCGTGTTCCGTCAAACCATGTTCGCAGAGTTCGAGAAGATCGTACACGAACGTGCTGAAAGCGGCGAATCGCTCACTCCTCAGGACCTCTCGGATATCTATTATGACCTGAATGTGAAGTATCACGGCAAGAACATGACTGTAGATAAAGAAATTGGCATGGAATGGGCACGCATACCGCATTTCTATAACAGCTTCTATGTTTACAAATACGCAACAGGCTTCTCGGCGGCAACCAGCTTCTCGAAGCAAATTCTTGAAGAAGGCCAACCAGCCGTTGACCGCTACCTCGGTTTCCTGAAAAGCGGCGGAAGTGATTTCTCCATCAATATTTTGAAAAAAGCCGGAGTCGATATGTCTTCCCCAGAGCCGATCCGCGAAGCGATGAGCGTATTCGAAAATGTGATCTCCCAGATGGAAGAACTTACAAAATAAAACCCGGACCTGTAGAAATCCGTAATAAAATCCCTTGCCCCCTGCGGCAAGGGATTTTATACTGTGATGAAAGGAGGTGTCCAGATGAAAATGCAATGGTCACTTATTGCAGGACTCCTGTTCGCACTGCTTACTGCGGTGTTCGCCGTCATCAACGTCGACCCCGTGGATGTAAACCTATTATTCGGAATGGTTCACGTCCCTCTTATCCTGCTGATTATCGGCTGTACGCTGATTGGTGGCATAATTGTCGGCTCATACGGAATATACCGTCAGTACCAGTTGCAAAAGGAGATTAAATCCCTTGCAGGACAGCTTATACATATTCAAGAAGTAACAGGCTACACGCCGGATCTCACGGAAGAGGCTGAAACAGCATCTCAGGACCAGGAAAACATCCCCCAATAGTACGGCGATGAATCATCCATCCTGTTCAGCCGAGTCATATTAATTCAATCAAGTTAGGAGCGCTTTATCGTGTCTATACAACCTAATGAAAGCTATATTCTATCTCTGCTCAAAGATTTACTGGAAACGCCAAGCCCTACAGGCTTTACCGGACATATCATGAAACGAATTGAACAAGAAGCTACAAATTTGGGAGTATCTTTGACCCGTAATGAAAAAGGCGGAGCCATCCTCTCCGTTCCGGGGCAGGACGAAACCCATACCATTGGTCTTAGCGGTCATGTGGATACGCTCGGCGCCATGGTCCGTGCGATTAAATCCGAAGGAACATTGCGGCTGACAAAAGTCGGCGGCTTCATGATGAACAGCATTGAAAATGAATACTGTGTTATCCATACACGCAGCGGAAAAACTTACACCGGTACAATTCTGTCCACCCAGCCATCCGTTCACGTATATGACGATGCCCGGACTTTTGAGCGTCAAGAAAGTCATATGGAAGTCCGCATTGATGAGGTTGTTGAAAATGCGGACGATGTCAAAAAACTCGGCATTTCTGTCGGTGATTTTATATCCTTTGATTCCCGAGCTGTCATTACACCGAGTGGGTATATCAAATCACGCCATCTTGATGATAAAGCCAGTGTAGCTGCTCTGTTCGGACTGCTTGAGTCCATGAAACGTGAAAACTGGAAACCACGCTGTAATGTAAAAGTACTCATCTCCAACTATGAGGAAGTCGGACATGGAACGGCATACATCCCTTCTGATATTAAAGAATTCATCGCTGTTGATATGGGCTGCATCGGTGACGACCTGAGTTGTAAAGAAACCGACGTATCGATCTGTGCCAAGGATTCTTCAGGTCCATATGATTATGATATGACAGGCCGTCTCATTCAGCTTGCAGAGGCCGAGGGAATTCCGTATGCGGTCGATATTTATCCACATTATGGCTCTGACGCTTCTGCAGCTCTGTCTGCAGGAAGCAACATCCGGGCTGCACTTATTGGTCCCGGTGTTCATGCCTCCCATGCAATGGAAAGAACACATAAACAGGCCGTTTTGAATACAACTAAATTGCTTGCAGCTTATGTGAAATAAAATCTTATACTGAACCAAGCAGCACAAAGAGGGGCTGTCCGAAATAGGTCTATGACCTTTAATTCGGACAGCCCCTGCTGTATATTCCATGATATAAAGGCTATCTAACCAGCACAACCCATCTAGCCTTTGCTCTGTTCAATTTTTTCAGCCAACTCATTAAGATAAGTCCAGCGGTCCATTAAACGTTCCAACTCCGCTTCACTGGCTTGCAAAGCGTTCATCAATTCCTGTAGACGTGACGCATCACTTGCAGCGGTCTCCATATCGGATTGAATTTGTACCATCTTAGCCTCAGCAGCCTCAATCAACTCATCAATCTGTTCAAACTCCCGCTGCTCGTTGTAACTGAACTTGAGCTTCTCCCGCGGCGTTTCTTTGGCTGTTATTGCAGAGGCTGGATTCGTCTGACCCTTGCTTCCTGCTCCGGACGAAGGATCACTCTTTCGGGAGGATGACGACGATCCACTGGCGTTACGGGACATCCACTCGGCATACTCGCTGTAAGAGCCCACATGAACGCGAACCTGCCCCTCTCCTTCAAATGCCATAATCTTGTCTACGGTCCGGTCAAGAAAGAATCTGTCATGGGATACAACGATAACTACTCCTGGAAAATCATCGAGATACTGTTCCAACACGGACAAGGTTTGGATATCCAGATCATTAGTCGGTTCATCCAGTAGCAGCACATTCGGTGCGCTCATCAGCACCCGCAGCAAATACAGCCTCCGCTTCTCCCCACCGGACAGCTTAGCGATAGGCGTCCACTGCATTGCCGGCAGAAACAAAAACCGTTCCAGCATCTGCGCTGCTGTGATGGAAGCACCTTCGGCCGTCCGCACCACTTCCGCTTCTTCCTTAATATATTCAATAACACGCAGGCTACCATCCATCTCTTGATGTTCCTGTGTGAAATAACCAAGTTTAACCGTCGGGCCCGTAATAACCTCCCCGCCATCAGCCTGCAGACTGCCCGAAATGAGGTTCAGCAACGTAGACTTCCCGCTCCCATTGGGCCCCACAATACCAATCCGATCTTCAGGAACTGCAATATAGGAAAGGTTCTCAATAAGAACTTTGTCACCTACACGCTTAGTGAGATGCTCAATCTCTAAAATTTTACGCCCAAGCCGCGTGGAAGCCACAGAAACATCAATTTCTCCGGTCGAATGAATAAGTTCCTGCTCCTTCAAGCTTTCAAAACGATCGATTCTTGCCTTCTGCTTGGTCGTCCGGGCTTTGGCCCCTCTCCGCATCCAGGCAAGTTCATTTCGGAACAGGTTTTGCCGTTTCTGTTCTGCAGCAGCTTCCCGCTCCTCTCGATCGGCCTTTAACTCCAGAAATTTGCTGTAGTTCGCTTCATAACGGAACAGACGCCCATGATCCAATTCCAGCATAACGTTGGCTACGCGGTCAAGAAAATAACGATCATGGGTAATCATGAGCAGCGCGCCGCGCCGTTTTTGTAAATATTGCTCCAGCCAAGCCACCGATTCATTATCAATATGGTTAGTCGGCTCGTCCAGAATAAGCAAATCGGATGGTTGGATCAAAGCAGCAGCAAGCGCCACTCGTTTCCGCTGCCCACCGGATAGCGTACCCATTTTGGCATCGTAATGGCGAACGCCCAGCTTGGATAGAATCGTCTTGGCGTCACTCTCCAGCTGCCATGCTTGCAAGGCGTCCATACTCTGGTTCAGCTTCAGCAGTTTCTCCTGCAGCTCCGTGTGATCGGGATTGATCTCCAGCAGCTCCATCGTTTCCGTGTAATCACGAACGAGCTTCATCTCTGGAAGATCACCTGCGAACACCTGCTGCAGCACGGTATTGTCCGGATCAAAATCCGGATTTTGGGCCATATACTGAATCTTGATCCGATTGCCTACAGCAATTTTCCCGGAATCGGCCGGCTCTAGGCCAGCTATAATCCGCAGGAACGTAGATTTCCCTGTTCCGTTCACTCCAATAACACCGATTTTATCTTGATCCTCCATCCCGAAGGAGGCATTCTGAAACAATATTTTATCACCATAGCTTTTGGTCAGTTGTTCAACAGTCATGATATTCATCGATTTATTCCCTACTTATTATGAATTTACTTCATCATATCATGGCAGAGGTCTGCTGTCGAAACACGCTGCTCTTACAAGAATGCTGCTGCCACCCAAGCGGCAAATCCCCCAATGAGCGAGCTGATCAGGTTCACTGCGTCGTTTGTCATCCAGTCCCATCCGCCGGAACGCTCCGTAGGCTGACCGCAATGCCGATGAACCTCGACATCCTTGCCGCAAGTGGTACAGCGGTACATTTTCTGTACGGTTGCGCCCATCCATGAATCAGTAAAAGCTCCTACTAATCCGCCGATAAGACCAGCTATTGCATATGTAATCAGATCTGGCACTAAACCAGACCATACACCGAACAGCCATGCTCCCGCTCCTATTATGGCTCCCCCAAGGGCAGCGGCCGTTGAACCGAGCCATGAGACACCACCGGACGTTCCAGGCGGCAGAGATTTGCCGTTCAGGATCGATCTCGGCGGTCTGCGGCTCAAACTCCCGATTTCTGTAGCCCATGTATCAGCTGTCACCGCAGCCATTACCCCTATAAACAAAAGCTTCCACGCTTCATGAGGATACATAAAGTGAAGGAGACACAGGACCATGCCGATGCCTCCGTTGGCAAATACCTGTCCCGCATCACGCTTGCCGGTCTTGGCATAAGACTTCTCTAAATCTTGCTTGCTTCCTTGACGATATTTCGATAGCAGTGTAGACGTCATGAAAAAAAGAAGCAGGGTTCCGAACCAAAACAGGTTCCCTGCTCCATAATAAACCGTGCCCATCATAACGGCTGCTGCCGCTCCTGATAATGACAACGATTTTTTCAAGTATGCTGCACCTGCTACTATCAGTGCACCCATGGCACCAATCAGCCAGTTCAATGCTTAACCCCCTTACATTTTTGCGAAATCTCTATTCAATCTCGCAGCGTCCAAGACGCACTTCGCCCCAGATCAGCTCAAACACATCTCCGCTTTCCGCAAGTCCCACTCCGGCAGGTGTCCCTGTAAAGATCAAATCTCCTTTACCAAGTCCGTAATGATGCCCAATGTAATCAATAATGTTCTGAAGAGAGAAGATCATATCTCCTGCATTTCCACGCTGAACCTCTTCTCCGTTCTTCAAGACCGTAAATTCTGTTTGTAGTAATTGATCATTTCCCGGGAAAGTAATATACGGGGTCAGAGGTGCCGAATTCTTAAATCCTTTAGCCGCTGTCCAAGGTTGTCCCTTTTCTTTAATGACGGACTGCACGTCTCTCAGCGTAAAATCGATACCAAGTGCCATTACCTCAACCAACTCGTCCACCTTCATGCCAGGGGTATAATCCTTAGCTACCTGAATAACAAGCTCTCCTTCAAAATGGACAATCCCGCGTCCTTGCGGCATCGTCAGGCGGCTACCGTCCAGCGGAACAACCGCATGAGATGGCTTTAGAAATATCATAGGCTCATCCGGTACCGCATTACCTAATTCTGCAGCGTGAAGCCGGTAATTACGGCCGACGCAATAGACGTTGTTTACTAAAGCACACATTCTAAAACCACCCTCTCCATTTTCTGCGCCAAAACGGAATCCGCGGTGCAATCTTATTCAAAAAAAGTTGACCCCACGTGTCAGGCCGATTGGTACATATCATAATTTCAGGGCTCATCTTGGCCAAGGAGGCCATACTACGTTTATCGTCCACAGTCCAAGCCATCGGCGTAATTCCGTTTCTGATCAATTCATCAGCAAAAGCCGCGTCCAGATGAGAGTAACCTATGGACAGAAAAGAACAGCCTATTTTTTTCAGTCGAGACAACAGATCACGTGGGTGTGCATCAATGATGAGACCAACCTGTACTTCAGGGTCTATTTCCTTAGCTCGAAGAAGCGACTTCGGTTCAAAGGATGTCAGAACGATTTCCGATATCATTCCATGGGCATGAATCCGATCCAGTACAGCTTCTTCCAGCCCGGGATACATATCCCCGCTGGTCTTCAGCTCAATATTCAGCTTTAATCGGCCTTTGACAAGCTGTAACACTTCGTCCAGTGAAGGGACTTGTTCACCTTGAAACTCCCGTCCTTTCCAAACACCAGCATCCATCCGGCGTATTTCCTGCCAAGTAAGATCCTTTACCTTACCCTTGCCGCTTGTCGTCCGGTCAACGCTGTAATCATGAATAACAATAGGAACGCCGTCACGCGTCAGCTGCACATCAATTTCCATCCAGTTTACAAAAGGCTCATTCATCGCCATTTTAATGGCTGCATTCGTATTTTCAGGCGCTTTGGCTGAAAATCCACGGTGAGCCACGCATAAATTGTTCATGGCAAGACCTCCTATGTGTCTCTTTATGGTGCGTGTCGAGTCTGCAACGTACCTTGCTGCTTTCCAGCACCCAGACACCGCCGCTTAAGCGATTCTACATTTAATTACGAAGATGTTCAGAAGGAATTCGTCCTCATTAACTGTTTTGCCCAAATATTTATACGGATAATATTTGCCATTGGCTTCAAAAACTCATCAAACTTGTCTGGAAAATGATGTATCCCCGGCAAAAGGAACTTCAGATTCTCAGTCTTCTAAAAACGAATACTGTTTATCGGCATAAGCATAGGCCCCGGGGCGAATACTTGATTCACTTCTGGAAAGTCTGGCATGGCCGGATCATAGAATGAGAGTTCTGTCCCGGTCTGCTCCTCCTCCTTGAATACAAAATAATAAGTAAACACAGCAGTGATCACAACAATGAGGACTAAATTAATAACAGTCCAGACCCGCAACTGGTGGTTCTTTCGGGCCTGCTGCTTGGCTTTTTTTATCTCTGTACGTGATGGGTACATAATTCACCCCTTTTTCTCTCTATGCGGCTTTCCATGAACTCCCTTCATTATACCAAGATCTGTAGAAAAAATAGAACCCCCCGGCTTGCCGGAGGGTAGCTTATCTTTATGTTAATAACCAGATTAGAGCTTGGCTCCAGTTATCTTGGGGTGTATACGGATTTTATTGGCCGATCCCCTGTTTCCAGCTTGTAATAACACAGTCGCTTAATGTTTCCATATAAAGAGGGTCGCTGTTTAAGGAATCGATACGTTCAAGACGCATATCCATTTCTTTCGCAATAGCTTTTGCTTCGATGTCCAGATCGTACAGTACCTCCAGATGGTCGGACACAAAGCCGATGGGAGCGACAAGCACATCCTCCACCTGCTCTCGTTTAAGATCCTGCAGCGTCTCCAAAATATCTGGACCGAGCCACGGTTCATGTGTACGGCCAGCACTCTGCCAAGTGAACTGCCACTGTCCAACCTTAGCTTGTTCGGCAACGGCCTTTGACGTTTCTAACAGTTGATCCTGATATGGGTCACCCATAGACAAGATCCGTTCCGGCAAGCTGTGCGCACTGAACAATACACGTACACTTTCACGAAAAGCGCCGGCTTCCTCGAACAGATCGAGTTTGGCGCTTACCCGCTTTGCAAGGGCCTCAATCAGTAGAGGATGCATATGATAGCTTTCAACAAAGGAAATCTGAAGCCCGGCTTCCTCTGCTTTAGCCTGTGCACGCTTCACATAAGTACCGACACTCATCACAGAATAGTGAGGAGCAAGAACGATACCGATTGCCTGCTTAATGCCGTCTTTCACCATTTGCTCCACTCCGTCTTCAATAAACGGAGCCGCATGCTTCAACCCTTGATAGCATACAAACTCTATATTCTGTGCGCGTTCATCGCGGTTAAGTGTATCCTGAAGCGTCCGAACCTGCCGGTCCGTATTTTCACGCAGCGGAAATACGCCGCCCACGATAGCCTCATACCGGTCTGTTAGTTCTTTCAACTGCTCATCGGAAGGTTTGTTGCCGCGGCGGATATGCGTGTAATAAGCCTCTATTCCTTCCATACTTTCCGGTGTTCCATAGGACATAACCAATACGCCAATTTTGTTACTCATCCAATTCACCTCTGGGCTATTTAGAGTATTCTATCTATTCATTTACCCGTATTATGGACTATTGACGGGCGCCTACTTTAATTGCTTCTGCAGAATATTCGTGGATATATGCTGTCAATTCGCGAAGCTTTTCCAGAGATGCCTCAGGGAACAGCCCGTGACCCAGATTGAAGATATATCCCGGTTCAAGGATGCCCTGATCGACAATATCCTTAGCATACTGTTTGATGACTTCCATAGGAGCGGTCAATACGGTTGGATCCAAATTTCCCTGCACCGCGAATTGTCCATTTAAGCGCTTCCGTCCTTCAGTAATCGATACTCTCCAATCCAGACCAATGACTTCCGCTTTTAGTCCGGATAAGGTTGGAAGCAGTTCTCCCGAGCTGACACCAGGGAAATATATTTTCGGTACATTCAAATCTTCAAGTTCGGCAAAAATACGGGTAACGGTTGGAAGTACGTACGTCTGGAAGTCACGTGGAGATAGAGCGCCTACCCAGCTGTCGAACAGCTGAAACGCCTTGCCTCCGTTAGCAACATGAGCCCGCAAGTAAGCAATGACCATATCACCTAACTTGTCCATCAGAGAAAACCATACCTTCGGCTCACTGTACATCATCTCTTTGGTGCGTATGTAATTTTTGGATGGACGACCTTCAATTAGATAGCTGGCAATGGTAAATGGGGCACCGGCGAATGTAATCAGCGGAACTTTCAGCTCTTTATCAAGGATGCGAATCGTTTCCAGCACATGGCCAAGATCACCCTCTACATCAATTGGCTTAAGCTTTTCCACATCAGCGGCACTCCGGATCGGATTATCGATGACGGGCCCGATATCTTTCACAATATCAAAGTCCACACCGATCGATGCCACTGGGTTCATAATATCCGAATAAAGAATAGCAGCATCCACACCGAGCTTACGAACCGGCATTAGCGTCACCTCTGCGGCCAGCTCAGGCTGCTTGCAAATTTCGAGGAGTGAATACTTTTCCTTAATCTTGCGATATTCCGGATCGTAGCGGCCTGCCTGCCGCATATACCATACGGGAATATGATCTACTTCCTGCTTCCGGCAGGCTCGAATAAACTGATCATTGTAAGTCATGATTAGGCCCCCATTAATGTAATAAAAAGTTTCCTAAATTACATTATGCCCTTTTTAAAAGTAAGTAACAACCATCACTCCGAATCTCATATGAACATCAGATGACAATACTATGACATTGTTGCCATCAGGAAAATACAAAATATGTTATACTAATAAGATGGCATTTTTTCTGAGAGTTAAATGACCCGGTTATTCCGGATTGGACAGCTTAGAAAGGAAGTGAAGAGCACATTGAAAACTTGGAAAGTGAACCTCATTGTGCTTTGGTTCGGACAGTTTCTCGTCAATGCGGGAATGACTATGATCACTCCATTCCTGACGTTATATCTAGCACAAGACTTGAATGTCGTTGGGGAGCGTGAAATTGGAGTATGGGCTGGTCTAATATTTGCTGCCAACTTCTTGACCTCATTTATATTCCAGCCTATCTGGGGAAAAGTTGCGGATAAGTATGGCCGTAAACTAATGCTGCTCCGTTCAGGCTTTGGTATGGCACTCGTCATTGCGTGTATGGGGTTTGCAACTCACCCATGGCATCTCCTCGTGCTGCGCCTGCTAAACGGTACCATCTCCGGATTCAATCCGGCAGCAATTTCTCTCGTATCCGGCACCACACCGAAGAACCGAATGGGCTTTGCGATGGGCATTATGCAATCCGGTCAGGTGGCTGGTACAATTCTCGGCCCGTTAATCGGTGGATTAATGGCGAATTGGATTGGATTTCGTCCGATATTTTACATTACAGGCGTTCTCATCTTCGCAGCCTCCATGCTCGCATTGTTTCTCGTTAAGGAGAACTTTAACCGTGAAGAGGCGCTGGCGACTCCGCAGGTCTCGGTTATTGCCGGTTTGAAAGAGCTCAGCCATACACCGCAGTTACCTGCACTGTTTGCCGTTACATTTCTGCTACAGTTCGCGATGATTAGCCCGATGTCCTTGCTGCCGCTATATGTACAGAAGCTGCATGGCTCATCCGTAGACATTGCGCTGTGGGCCGGTTTCGTCATTGCGGTGACCGGATTATCCAATATGATCGCCTCCCCGATACTCGGCAGATTAAGTGACAAGGTCGGAGCTAACCGAATCTTGACCTACGCCTTGATCGGAACCGGGCTTACACTGATACCGCAAGCGTTCGTACAATCCGTATGGCAGCTGATTATCGTGCGTTTTATGATGGGTGTGTTTATGGGTGGTCTGCTTCCGAGCGTGAATGCGCTCATCCGATCGTACACTCCGGACGGCATGGAGAGCCGGGCATTTGGCTTCAACACCAGTGCACTCGCCCTCGGCAACATGCTCGGAGCCATCATCGGTGGGTTTTTATCCGGGTTTATCGGTATTGAAGGACTGTTCCTCATATCGGGAAGTCTGCTCATCATTAATATGCTCTGGGTCAGACTGAAGCTGTACGCTAACAAACCGGCGCCCCATTTCAGGTGATCCCTAATGCTAAAAACCCAGAATACAAAGGAGCTGTCCCAAAAGATCTTTAGATCTCGCGGGACAGCTCCTTTTTTTTGCGTGAAAGACGCTCCGTGTACGAATCGTTCCTCCCATCGCTGTTGCCCCCAAATTTCTTGGAATCCTTCTAGCTAAGGAAGAAATTCGGGGGCAAAGGCGACCGCTCTCGCTTGTCCGGAATCGTTTCGTCCTCTCCACTGTTTCGTGCAGATGCAAACGTTCAATTAAAACACAAAAAGAAACCGCCCTCTGGTAAAATGGAAGTACCATCAACCATCTCAAAGGAGCGATTTCTTTGTACATTCAATATACTATGGACCAACGCTAGAAACAGCGAGCCCGGTAGCTGCTACAAAGCGAAGAAGGGTATCGCTTGGCGGTTCATATAGGTTGTGAATACAATAATATTATCATAAAATTGGTAATAATGTGAGTTGGTGGCTGAATCTGTACAGAGAACATCGTCAGAATCAAAGCCATCATCCACTTAGCAACAATCTTACGAAAAAGCTTTACTTTTTCTTCTTATTCACCTGAACAACCGTGCCGTCGGCAATGACATTAGCAGGCTGATTTTTGTTATACAGCCAATAGGATGGTGTATCGGTTATATGTTGAATTCGTAAGCGAAACTCCTTTTTCGGCAGCTGATTGGATTGGATAATTAGCATATTACCGTCAACGGTTATGTGTTCGGGTGCGATTGGAATCTCGCCTGCCTCCGTCATGATGATTAAACTGCCGGGAAGCTTAGCAGAAGACTCGTCAATCCTTTTCTGAAAGGAAATGATCACGTGATCGTGATGCGGACGAGCGATCGCGACCGGCTTAGGTGCTTCTTCATACATATATTTTCCAAGATGATATTCATACGCAGTCCAAGTTTGAAAACCCATGTTCAACGCCACTTGACCTAACGAATTATACCACTCACGATCTTTAACCATCCAGAGCCCTGAGCCAATGTCGGCTTGAACGCCGAGCGGGATATCCGGATGAACGGCACGAATTTGATCAACAAAATTTTGATATTGGTTAATATACGTCGGCGGCAACGCTTCTTGTGATTTCATCCAGTCCGGCCAATGGGTCTGCAAGAAGTGAACATCAGGACGGACAGTTGAGATCATTTCTGCTGCATCGAGACCTTGAATTTCCCGCAACTTATCAACGGAGTCGTCTCCTGCATCTATAGCAAGCGACCAAGTAGCAACGCGTATATCCTTCCTGGTGTCCCGGACACCACCCTTGCCGTTAATCAGTTCATTAAGAAAACCATTCACCGTATCTACTCTAAACTCAATCCATTTCCCATAAAGCTCTCTGTTCGTCAAATAATAATCAGGATGACTTGAATCTGTAAAATTCGGAATGGAGGAAAGACCATACTGCTGTTGAAATGCCGCTCTAGCTAGCGGTCCGACGTCACCGTAAACCCCTCGATTGATACCATCCCATTCCGGGAAATAAGGCTCCGCAACTTCAATACCATCAAAAGGAATATTTCTTACGAGATCAGCAAGCTTATTTTTCTTCCATTCCACATAGCTCGCACTGTGAGGTGAGAAGCGGTAGTAACCGTCATTGACGGGAGTCAACAACTCCATCTGCCAGGTCGGCCAATCCGAAGGGAAGCCTTCAACGGAGTATGAGCCGTTACCTAAGACAAGTGCCCAGACGGATAATCCCCGACTTTTAAGCGTCTCTACAAGTTCACGGTTAACGTTGTTCTCATTCACGACAAAATACCGCACGGTAGTGAACCCATTTTGTAAAAACTCATCGGCTATACTTTCTGCTGAGCGATTTTGATAATATGAGAAACTGGGATCGAACTGAATCGTAGGACCATACAGCTCTGCTGCCTTATGTTTGCCTTGAATTGAATTATCGGCGTGTGCATCCCTTATAGGAAGCAACGTAAAAAGGAAGCAAATGACTAGCAAGCATATTCCTAACTCGCGAGTGAAGCGGAACTTACGAGAGTTGTTGTACACTAGTAATCCCCCTTTTCATATCAGCATGGTTTAATTGAAAACCTTCACAAGTCCCTGGGGTAGTTCTATCCATTGATAAGGACAGGCAGCCGCTTTCAAGCCGTACTCTATAATCGTAATAATGGATATCGTTTGGGTACTAGGCACATTGATGTGCCCGGTATTAAAAAAGGCTACTAGATCTTGAATAAACAATTTGAAAAAATCCGATTCCGGTTTCAATATTTTACAGCTGCCAGATTGATAATTTACCGCCATGGTGAAAGGACAATCTTCACCAAGATGATGAATGATCGCCTGTCTGCCATCGGTGAATTCGATGAGCAATGCCGGAGTCGTGTCTGTTCCGATATACATGACTCGTTTCGCATCTGGCCCCAGCATAGAAACGATGGGTTCAATTTGATGTATGGAGTAGTTCTCAAAGGCTCCAGGTCCCCAACTGGAAATGACTTTCATACCGCTCCGCTCAACATTGACATACTCCGCTGCGAACCGTAAGGCTGATGATGAATACAGCGGTGTACAGTGCTGTGCTGCAAGCTCAAACAAGCGGATCGCCGCCTTCCGGTCGGGGGCAAAAGTCTTATCCATGTAAGTCGGTTTTCCCGATTGCAGCGGCAGCTGAGCGAGTGCTTCATGCTGCTCCGGGTGATCAGGAGACAGTACGATCAAATAATCACTCTCGTTCACAACTTCTTCAATGGTATTCATCAACTTGACGTTATTCCTTCTGCACCACTCTGCATTACTTAACCCATTCTCTGCATCCTTCACGCCGTAAGCGTATGCGACCTGCATTTCCCCACCAGATTCGCCCTGGATCAATTCCGGATACTTATTCGCATGCCATTCGTCCAAATAATAATCGATAAATCCAATCTTTTTCATTACATCACTCCTTGCTTTATGAACGAGACTTCTTCACCTTGCTCGGAGGAACGATAAATTGCCTGGATAATCTTCGATGTTAAAATAACGGTATCGATATGCGACGGTAACTTCTCCCCCGACTTTATACAGGCGAGGAATCCGTCAATCTCGTTCTGAAAGTGATTAGTCTGTGTAAATTTAGGCGTACTATCCAGCAATGCGCCATGTTTTGCGCTATAAATAGTAAATTCAGCCCCATATTGTAGCCGGATTCCCGCTTTATCACCCAGGAAGTCGATGTACATTTCTTCAACTCCAATATTTTGTGCCCAAGCCCCGTTTACCGTTATAGAAGGCCCAGCAGTTCGAATCAATGCGGTTACGTAATCATCAACATCATAAGTACCTGTATAATCCGGTGGCCCCGCCCACATGTTGAGATATGTGTAATTTTCTATATCCTTACCCAATTTGGAGTAGGTCTGTCCTGAAACTGTTGTGGGATCCGGATCACCTGCGCAATACATCACGAGATCAAGGAAGTGAACCCCCCAGTCAATGAGTGCTCCTCCTCCCGCGACTGCTTTCGTAGTAAAGTCCCCACCTAGCCCCGGAATAGAGCGATGGGCGCGAAAGCTTACATATACATGATACAACTCTCCCAGTTCCCCATTTTCGATCATCTTTTTAATGATATTAACGCCAGTATTAAAACGGTTTACGACGCCAATATTCAAAATTTTCCCGGTTGCGTGTTGGACTTTCTGCATCTCAAGAGCTTCCTCATACGTTCTGGCAGCCGGCTTTTCACACAGTACATGCTTCCCTGCCCGCAAACAATCGATAGCGATCGAAGCATGGCAATTGTTCGGGGTACATATGGAAACTGCATCAACATCAAGGTCATCCAAAATCAAGCGGTAATCTTCAATTGCTACACCACAGCCATATTGATCTACCGCCTTCTCTGCCCGATCCTTACGTATATCGCAAAAATACTTGATCTCAGCATCTAGATTGGCAAGATAGGCTGGAATATGAGCATTGTTAGCAATGGTGCCGCATCCTATGATCGCTATTATCGTCTTACTCATCAATGTGTCCCTCCAATTATTTGAATCCGGTTAACGCTGATCCGGATTTCATGAAATATTTTTGTCCGAAGAAATAGATTAGGATCATAGGTATCGCCATGATTGTAGACGCAGCCATAAGTTTCTCCCACTGAGCCCCGTGATCCTGCTGGAAACTTTGCAGACCGACAGTTATCGTCCATTTCACAGAATCGTTCAAATAAATAAGCGGTCCCATGAAATCCACGTAAGACCATACGAAAGAAAACAGTACAACGGTTGCCAGTGCCGGTTTCAGAATCGGCAAAATTATTTTCAGATAAATCCGAATCTCAGAAGCCCCGTCAATCTTTGCAGCCTCTGACAGTTCCATCGGTACTCCCAGCAAAAATTGACGAAGCAGGAAGATGAAGAACGGTGCTCCAAAAAAGGCTCCGATGGTAAGCGGCATAATCGTGTTGACCCAACCCAGTTTCGTAAAGATGATGTATTGCGGAATCATTTGCACTTGAGCTGGCAAAATCATGGTTGCTACAACGATGGTAAATATAATTTTCCGACCTTTCCATGGTATTCTGGATATCGAATAAGCCACTAGCGGTGCTGCAAACAACTGACCGATAATATTAATGATGCAGATCAGAAATGTGTTCATCATATATCGTGTGAAAGGAATTGCCTCAAAGGCTGCTTTATAATTGGACCACTGAAATGTCTCCGGCAAAATACTCGGTGGAAACTTAAGTATCTCTTCCGGCGTCTTAAGCGAGGTCATAACCAACCACACGAATGGAAACAGAAAGATGACGGAGAATAGAATAAGCACACAATGCGGTAAAATAACTCGCAACCTGATAGCCATGTTACTCACCTCCGTAGTAGACCCAGCGGCCTGAAGTTTTTAATAAAATGAATGTAATCAGCAATACGATAATAAACAAAATCCAGGCAAGTGCCGAAGCGTAACCCATCTTCAGAAAGACAAATGCCTCCTGATATAGATTGACTGCATAGAACAGTAGTGATTGTTCCGGTCCTCCCAATGAATTACCTCCACCGACCTTTCCGCCAGCCAAAATATACGATTCCGTAAAGATTTGAAATGCTCCGATAAGCCCCATGATAAGTTGAAAAAGAATGATCGGCGACAATGCCGGTATTGTAATTTTCCAGAACCTGTACCACCAATTCGCTCCGTCAACTTGGGCCGCTTCATAATATTGCTTTGGAACACCTTGCAATGCAGCCAAAAAAATTAAAGCACCTGCGCCGGAGCCCCATAAACTCATTAAGATGAGTGAAGGTTTTGTATAATGCGGATCAAGCAACCACGCCGGATCAGGGAGACCAAGTGTGCGCAATACCATGTTGATCAAGCCGAAGTCCGGGTTCAGCATCCATGTCCACAATAAAGCGCTTGCAACAATCGGAATAACCGACGGAAGATAGAAAATTGTCCGGTAATAGTTAATCCCTTTTACTTTGAAGTTAAGTAGTACAGCGATCAGAAGAGAAATCGACAGTGTGATAGGCACGGATATAAACGCCATAAAAAATGTATTGCCAAGCGATTTGTAGAAGCGGTCATCCGCTAATATTCCCTCGTAATTTTGAAACCCTACCCACTTAGGAGAACTGAATAAATCGTATTCCGTCATACTCAAGTAGAGTGATCCGAAGAAAGGATAAACGGTAAAAGCCAGAAAGCCGATAATCCATGGAGAAGCGAATGCCAAGCCGAGGAAAAAATAATGACGTTCCTTCCTCGACCAACCCGATTTCGTTCTTTGTTGATTAACTGGTGTGGAGACTCTCATCTTCGCGATTCTCCTTCCGTTCATTGTAGTGGTCTCGGCCCCGCCCAATATTGGACAGAGCCGAGTTTACAAACATCATTTTACCAACGGCTGAATCTTTTCCTTCACTTTGTTTAACCCTTCCTCGATACTAGCCTTCCCTCTTAAAATCGCGTCATATTGTGCGGTGAATTCCGTCATATACTCGTTCGAGAAGGAGGTAGCCGGAAAGGACTTCAGGTTCTTGCTTTCAGAGTAATCTAAGAACTCCTTGAATCCAGGCACATCAGCATAGGATGGGTTGGAAAATGCAGATGTCCGGGTCGGAAGGTTACCGATCGCAGCTGTGAATTCCGCCATTTGTTCCGCCTCTGTAATCCATTTTAGAAACTTCCAAGAAGCATCCGGATTTTTAACGCCTTTCGGAATATAGAATACGCTTGTTGTCACGTTCCCCGAGTTTTTAAGATCAGGATTGTTTTCATCGTAAGGAATTGGCGCAATGCCATAATTCAGATTAGGGGCAAACTGTTTAATGAAGGTTGGCAGCCATTCTCCGTCAATCGTCATCGCATACTTGCCTGAGAAGAACGGATTCTGGGCAGACATATATTGTCCAAGTCCGGATGAGAACCTGTCAAGGTTCTCAGAACCATATTGATCCCATATTTCCTTTGAGAGTTTAATGGCAGACTTTACGCCTTCGTGGTCAGGTGTCACCTGCTTGGCCGTTTCATCATAGAACGATCCATTAAAAGCGTAAGAGAAGGTGTATGTGTCCATTCCCGGCCATAATCCCAATCTCTGAAGACGCCCTTCACCCTCGACGATGCTCAATTTTTTGATGTATTCTTTCAATTCGCTAATCGTTTCCGGAGGACCGTCATAACCTGCCTCTTTCAAAATATCTTTGTTATAAAACAACATCGTTACGTGCATCGCAGTCGGAATAGCGTACGTCTTGCCTTCATGCTGTGAAGTACTCAATGCCGCAGGTACAAAGTCTTTAAGGTCCACGCCATCCTTGGCTATATAATCATCCAGTGGCATCATCGCACCGCGCAGTCCCCAAGGAACAACATCTTGCCCAAACTGAGAGGCGATATCCGGCGGGTTTCCTCCAGTGATCGCAGTAAGCTGCTTCTGATAATCACTTTGGGACAATCCCTTAACCTTGATGTCTGGATTGGCTGCATTCCATTTGGTAATCAATTTTTCCAATGCCTCGGCTTCTGGCCCTGTCCATCCGTACCAGAAGCTGAGCTCTACCGCTTCCTTGGGAGAATCGTTGCCCGATGTCGCGGCCTTTTCACCCGTAACACCCGTATCACCGCCTTTTTTTTGAGTCCACCCGCCTGAGCATCCTGATATGATCGTAAACAAAAGAACAAGACTCCAGATCAACGATTTTCTTTTCATTCCTCTTCCCCCTCTAAACGATGATTTACTATTTGTACTAGCTACTTTGCTGTGTTAAATCTCCCCTCCCCCGAGCGTTAGATGATTCAACAACCGGCTATTTTTTGTGAGTTGCAATAATTATTCATAATATTAGCACTTAAAAATTCCATTTCATTTCACTATCGTGTTCAAAAATAGGATTATCGTATGTTCTTATCAGCCTACTTGATCGCTTGCTTTCGAAAATCTGTCGGTGATATTCCCGTATACTTCTTGAATATTCTGCAAAAATAAGACAGCTCATTGAATCCGGTAGAAAAGCAAACATCTGTTACAGATAATTCGGGCTGCTTTAATATCATCATGGCCTGAAGGATACGAAGATCCGTCACGTACCGGTTAAATGTCCTCCCTGTCCATTCCTTGAACAGGATGCAAAAAGTAGACCTTGATAAATTGGATAAAGAGCATAACGAATTCAGTTTCAAATCTTCGTGATAGTGGTTATGGATATAATCAACAACTCTCGTCATGATTCCTCTGTACTTTTCTGATTTTTCGAAGCCTGCCCTAACAAGCTCACCATTTACTTGCCGCACCAAAATGGAGAGTAACAGAAGCAGATTGGCTTTAAGCGCAATTTGAAAAAACGGAAATCGTCTCTCGTATTCCGTAAGCATTTCATTCATCACATTTCTAACCGTAACCTCGGTTACGCTATCTAACGTAATTTTTGACTGCGCATTACTTTCCTTTCGCAAAAAATATTCAAGGAAAACTACATCAAAGAAAGCAGGATCCGTAGGCATATCCACCAATCTTTCATTTACAAAAGAAGGCATGAATTCACACCCGTAAATTTCAATTTCCTGATCTGGAAAGATTTCAACACTGTGTAATGTGAACGGTGGGATAACAAAAATATCTCCTTTCGATATTTCGTAAACCTGACTGTTTACCGTATGCACAAATGATCCTTTAGCCAAATACCAGATTTGAAAATAATCATGACAATGCGTCCATAAGCTGTTCTGAGAAGTCAATTTATACATTTTGCAAGGTAAATCTTCCAACATTTCCATCTTTGAGTTAAAATAGACCACACCCGAGCTCGTTAATTCTTCAACATTTACTTTCTCCCAATGAATACCCACTAAATTTCCTCCCTTTTCGACAAAGTAAGCGCTTACATAACAATCGGCAAAAGCTGTGAGTGCATATAAACATTATCCATAAATTTTTCTTTTCTGCACGAAACATTTGTTGAATCATCTTTCTATTTAAATCGGTATTAATCAAAATCCCAATTAACGTCAGGAGTGGGTCGTTTGACATGAAAAGTAAAATCGTATATTTGGATGGCTTGAGAGGTTTGGCTGCCTGTATCGTTGTCATATCTCATTTTTTTCAAGTGTTTGCGCCGTCTGTCTTTGAAGGCAGAAGGGAGATTGAACATTTCGCATTTGAGAACATTGCCGCCCGCACACCCCTCAATCTTGTGTTTAATGGTAATTTTTCAGTTTGTCTATTTTTTGTTTTAAGCGGATATGTGCTTAGCTGTAAATTTTTCCAAATGAAAGATAGGCACATTATTTATTCTTCTGCGACCCGCAGATACTTTCGCTTGGCCGCACCTGCCTTCCTCTCCGTAATCCTTGCTTATTTGATCGTGATATTTGGTCTCGGGGCTTTTGATAACATTCGCGGAATCACACTATCTTCCATGCCGGATCCGTTTGTTGCCAACACCGGCCTGCTGACCATGTTAAAGGAAGGCTTATTCTATACCTTTTTCACATACGGCTCACAGTACAATCCTGTACTCTGGACCATGACTTATGAACTATTTGGATCCTTTTTAATCTTTGCGTTTTTGTTGATTTTAGGCAGACGCAGCATACGCTTTGCGGGATACGCAATCCTTATCTATTTTTTTATCGATTCATACTACCTGGGCTTTGTACTCGGCATGCTTCTGAGTGATTTAAAGAACAGCAATAGGGATTGGCTAGCGTATATCAACCGTCCCTGGGTTAACTTCCTCATGTTATTCACTGGTATTTATGCAGGTTCCTATCCTTATATCAATCCTCAGGGGACATTATACTCCGTTCTCGTCTGGGAATCGGCTAACTTCTCTTTCTTCGTGTTCTATCATGTCATAGGATCATTCTTGATAATTACGGCTTTGTTGAATTCGAGCCGCATGCAGTCTCTGTTTAACCTCAAGCTTTTCGCTTATCTCGGCAAAGTGTCTTTCTCGGTGTATCTCGTGCACTTTACTATCATTTGTTCATTCGGAAGCTTTATCTTTTTGCAATTCAGTACTTTCCTTCCTTACGGGATCAATGTATTGCTTACAGCCGTTATCACTCTATTGGTAATTTTCGCAATTGCGCATGTATTCTATAGATTCGTTGATGCTAAGACTCTTTTCTTGCTGGCACGATGGAATGAGCGGATGTTCAACGGTGAGAAAAATAAGGGAATGAAGCGTCCTGTACAGGTAGAAAAGTCAATTGAGGCTGATTGAAGAAATTTAAAAGTGTGATTCGTTTTGGGGAAGTATCGCGAATACATTTATAATTTCATCCATTTATTGATACTGTGAACCATGATATACTTTTACATCTATCGATAGACATGGAAAAATAATTAAAATGAGGTATTATCAATGAAAACAAATAAAAAGTTTTACCAGAAAAAACGATGGATGATTCCGATTACTATCATAGTGATTCCTATATTAATTATTATTATTGTTGGTAAGTTTACACCTGCACTTAATACCTTTATGATCAAGCAACTTTTCGAATCCGATTCTTTTGCATCCCCTAAAGACATTGAAACTATAAAAAAACAAGTCCATGTCGATAAAGATATTAATTATGATATACATGGAATTGAGAATAGTCTTTTAGATATCTATTATCCACAAAATATTAAGGAACAGCTTCCAGTTATCATGTGGATACATGGAGGTGCATTTGTTTCAGGTAGTAAGGAACAAACTCAAGAATATGGAATGGCATTAGCCAATGAGGGATATATTGTAGCAAATATAAACTATGCCATTGCTCCAGGGAAAAAATATCCAGGTCCAATCATACAGGCTAATGAGGCTCTCAAATATTTACAGGAAAATATTGCGAAATACGGCGGTGATATGAATCAATTATTTATTGGAGGCGATTCAGCAGGTGCTCAAATCGCTAGTCAAATCATTGCAGTTATAACTAATGAAGCACTAGGAAGTTCAATGGATATTCAATCTTCTGTAAATAAAGAACAGTTAAAAGGAGCTCTTTTATACTGTGGAATTTATAATATGGATAATATGGGTACTCAATCATCCCCAATAATAAAGAAGGGAATTCAGTCGGTTTTTTGGGCATATACAGGTAAAAAAGATTTCAAATCCTTCTCTAGACTGGATGAGATGTCTACAGTTAAAAATATTACACCTGATTACCCACCTACCTTTTTAACAGTTGGAGATGCCGATCCACTGGCACCACAATCAGCAGAACTTATAGATGTTCTCGACAAGAATAACGTGGAAGTGGAAAGTGTTCTATTCGATGGTACAAATACGGACTTAAAGCATGAGTACCAATTTGATTTTAGCATTCCACATGCCGAACAAACATTCGGTAAGACACTTGAGTTCTTAAAGAAACATAGTAGATAATGATTGATGAAAATCGATGAAAATCCCTACCGACCCATAAAGGTTAGTAGGGATTTTCTGCAGATCACGTAAATATCCACCTATTTCACTCGGGCAAGAATCAATCCGTCGTAAGCAGGCAAAAGCGTGCTGACCAGCCGTTCATCACTGGCTATCGTCTCATTGAAGCTTCGAACAGCTTGCACGGATGGTCCGTTTTTGTCACTGTCCAGCGTCCGCCCTCTCAGAAAACAGTTATCCCCTGCAATAATGGCACCGGGATTGGCAAGCTCGATCGCATAGTCGAGATAAAGCGGATAATTCTCTTTATCTGCATCGATAAAGAAGAAATCGAAGCGGCGTCCTTCAAATTTGAGCTGCTCCAGGCTATCGGCTGCCGGCCCGATTCGGTATTCCGTCTTGTCCCTGAATCCTGCCTTCTCCAGATGAGACCCGGCGAGTGAAGCATACTCTTCTTTCAACTCCAGCGAAGTCAGTCTTCCGCCTTCACCTAAACCGCGGCAGAGGCAGATGCCGCTGTAGCCACCCAGAGCGCCTATTTCCAATACTTCCTTCGCACCAGATGTCTGGACCAGCAGAGTAAGTAGACGGCCATATGCAGCCGCGACGGACACTTCAGGCATACCTTGCTCCCGTATCACTTCTTTTACAAGCTGCAATTCTTCATCTTCGGGGTATAATTGGCTAACATAATCATCAGGTGTCATATGCAAAGAGATATCCTCCTTTAAATAATATCAAAGATAACGTGCTAAAAATGTGAATCTGACGAATCCTATCATATGATAATTGTCTTGCCTTGTACAATCGCATATACTATATAAATTGAACCGGCGGTGCTTTTCGCGCCGTACACACCGTAAATGGAGTTGACTTTGTTAATGTCTCGATTACAACTAATCGCTACCGCCCCCATGGGCCTTGAAGCTGTAGTTGCACGTGAATTGAAAGAACTCGGATATACTGACACCGAAGTGGAGAACGGAAGAGTAACATTTTCCGGGGATTTGATCGACATCTGCCGCTGCAACCTGTGGCTTCGTACGTCGGACCGGATTCTTGTCAAAATGGGAGAGTTTAACGCGCTCACCTTTGACGAACTATTTGAAGGGACCAAGGCTCTTCCTTGGGAAGACTGGATTCCCGCGAATGGCGAATTTCCTGTTGAAGGACGTTCACACAAGTCACAACTGAGCAGCGTTCCAGCCTGCCAGGGTATCGTTAAGAAAGCGATTGTAGAAAAGCTTAAGCTTTCCCATCATACAGAATGGTTCCCTGAAAATGGTGCGCGATATGTCATCGAAGTATCCTTGCTCAAGGACCGCGCTATCTTGACCCTCGACACAACGGGCCCCGCGCTGCACAAACGGGGATACCGCAAGCTCATTACCGAAGCACCGCTAAAGGAAACGATGGCTTCCGCTCTGATCCAATTAAGCCGTTGGGGCCCGCATCGTCCGCTCTATGATCCATGCTGCGGTTCAGGTACGATTCTGATCGAAGCGGCTATGATGGCATGGAATATCGCTCCAGGCCTGCGTCGTTCATTCCCTTCAGAGCATTGGGACATCATTGGCAACGATCGTTGGGCGGATGCGCGGGATGAGGCCTTTGATGCTGTCACAGACGACATTCCGCTCGAACTGGCTGGCAGCGACATTGATCCAAAAGCTATTGAAGTTGCCAAAGCTGCTGCTAAAAGCGCAGGGCTCGCTGGGGTCATCGATTTCCGGGTGCTTCCCGCTTCCAAAGCGTTGCCAGAAGGCGACTATGGCTGTCTCATTACCAATCCGCCTTACGGTGAACGCCTGAGCGAGAAGGAAGAAGTGGAACGTCTCGTCCGGCAGCTTGGCGGAATGGCCAATCGGATTCCGACATGGTCCTTTTTTGCCTTGAGTCCGACAAAGCAATTCGAGCATTACTTTGGCCGCAAAGCGGACAAGCGGCGCAAGCTGTTCAACGGACGGATTGAGTGTCAGTACCTGCAATATCTCGGCCCGCTTCCGCCTCGTCCACGCCCGGCTGAATAATTAACAACATCGTCTTGTTACAACAGCCGCCTGCATAGGCGGCTTTCGTTCTTTAGTATTCATTAGATATGAAAATAAGGCTTTTACAGCCGCTTCAAGGAGGGTATCCATTTGCTGACATTGTCGCCGGGAGGCTTTAAAGACCGACTGAGCCGTAGTCTGCAGAACCGGTACGCGGCCTACATTTTATTTATCATCATCATGCTTATCAAACTTGTCTTGATGCATTACAACCTGCAGGTAAAGAATATCGACATGAATCCGGTCGATTATATCATTGCCATCGGTTCACTCATCCTAGTATCATTCTGGACCTTTTGGCTTCCAATGAGAGGCAGGCTCAGCGCATTAATGCTATTGAACCTAATCCTCACGGGAATCATTTATGCCGATCTCGTCTTTTACCGTTATTTTGAAGATTTCATTACCGTCCCGATTCTTATGCAAGCCGGTCAGGTAGGATCGCTGGGAGAGAGCATTAGATCACTGATACATTGGCGGGATCTGTTCTTTTTTATCGACTGGATCGTCCTGGTTCCATTAACGGTGTCCCTTGTCTTTCGTAAACGCCGAGTACGGGGGTATATGGAAGGGCCTATCTTTGGCACTACCTCTCGCCGCAAAGTCGCGGTTCGCAGATTCATTACAGGTACAATAGCACTTCTCCTTGGATTCGTTCTCACTTTTGTACCGATTAAAAAGATATCCAAAACATGGGCTGTCGGTCTGTTTGAGAGCAATTGGTGGAACGTTACCCTATATAATGTCACTGGACTAATCGGATTTCATGGCTACGACATCTACCGATATGCCAAAGACCATTTAGGTCTCCAGCCTGTCTTAGATCAAGAGGAAGTGGATCAGAATCGGAAATGGTTTGACAAGAAGCAAAATGAGCTGAGCACAACGAACGCAACTTTTAGTAAATATCAGGGAAGCAATGTAATCATGATCCAAGTCGAAGCGTTCATGAATTTTATAGTAAATCAAACCATTAACGGACAAGAAATCACTCCGAACTTCAATAAGCTTATAAATGAAAGTATGTATTACAGCAACTTTTACCATCAAACGGCTCTTGGACGGACTTCGGACGCAGACTTTGTAACACAGAGTTCCCTGCTTCCGCTTCCGGCGGGTTCGGTATTTACACGCTACCCTCTCCATGAGTACGACACCATACCAACGATACTCAAGGAACACGGTTATGCAGCAAATGTATATCATTCCTATGACAGCAGCTTTTGGAACCGGCATACTGTGTATAAAGAAATGAATTATGACCGCTATTACAGTAAAAAAGATTTCGAGCAGGATGAGATGATCGGTTGGTCGGTCAGCGATGAATCCTTTTTCAAACAGTCGCTAAACATGATGAAGGACGTACCGGAGCCGTTTTACTCATTTTTAATTACATTAACCAGCCATCATCCCTATGCATTACCGAAAGAGAGACAACAACTTGATACCGGTGAGTTTCAAGGGACCATGTTTGGGGATTATCTGCAGTCCATGCACTATGTTGATCAAGCACTGGGCAAGTTCGTGGAACAGATGAACACCCAAGGACTGTGGGATTCTTCGATATTGATTATTTATGGGGATCATGATAATTCCATCAAGGATAAGGCCATGTATGAACAGTTTATGGACCGCCCACTAAACGATCTTGATATGGAGCAGATCATGAATCAAGTACCGCTTCTGATCCATCTACCTGATGGGGGCAGTGCCGGTGTTTATCCGGAAGCAGCAGGCATGATGAACACGGCACCGACGATTTATCATCTGCTCGGAATTTCTCCGAAGCCGTACTTCCTGATGGGAGACAGCCTTCTGGGAGAGCAGAAACGCCTAATTCCTCTCCGCAGCCGTGTATTCTCGGACAATGAAGTATTCTACATTCCGGCGGAAACAGGCAGTTTTGAGAATGGCACCTGCTACAATTTGTCGACACGTCAACCAACCGATATCAATGCTTGTCGCCAAGGGCATGAGGAAACTAACAAATTATTAAAAATATCCGATCAGGTTATCACATATGATCTGCTCAAGCAGTATAAAGCTTCCGCTCGAGATAAAAAATAAACTCCCTTTAGCGCACGAACCGTTCAGCAGTATATGGTTCGTGTGTTTTTTTATACTTTCTTATCTCTAAAAAAAACCCGTTAAGAGTCAGACTCTTAACGGGCAGCACAGGATCGTGCTCTTACCTTTGATTTGAATGAAGCTTGGACAGACGTTCCTTCTCTTCGCCGAGCATCTCCTCCGCCAATTCAACAGCTTGCTTATTAGCGTTTCCCCTGATTTGACGGACAGCCTGTTCGGCATGAGCCAAGGAATTGTTCGCTTGCTGAATTAGCTGCTCTGTGGGATGAGACAAAGCTGAAGAAACTGAACGATGCAATTTCTCTGCCGAGTCCATGGCGCTGTTGGCCGGATTGTTCGACTGAAGACTGGAATCGTGACTGTTCATGACGGTTGCTCCCTTCTCATTTCAAGGTTCCTGTTGCATCCTTAGCATGGATGTGTTCGAGAGGAACTATTCACTAAAAGGGGAAATATAAATCCAGAGCAACCGTTCATAGCCAGACCATTAAGAAAACTACTTAATAAAGGGCTTTACTTTCTCCAGCACTTCATCCTCTGTCGGAGCACTGATGTAACGACCGTTCACATAAACAAAAGCACGTTTCTTGCAGGGCCCACAGTACGATTTACAACCCACTTTAATGTCGGCATCGGGCGCCAGCTTTTTCAACTTAGGAATTATAGTCTTTAGTGAAGTAGTCTTGCATTTTTCACATACGCGAATATCATTTGCCATGTCTCGTAACCCTCTTTACTAAACGACCTAGTGGTCGCCGTGATTTCCCTTGGACGGATTAGTTATAACGAACCCTTCTTGTGGGAGGTACAAATAATCGATCTTGACGCCATCAAGGAGTTCCTGCCCGGACTCCAAAATCACATCGATTTCTTTATCGGTTGATACTACCTCGTCGTTTTCCTTCGGCGTATCTAGGTCAAGCCCGTAATGAGCATGATCACCGTGGGCGTGTGTAATGACAACACGGAGTTTTTTACCTTGATTTTCTTCCTTGTCCAATTCTCTCTTTATCACTTTAGCCGCATTGCGGGTAATTTTACAGTTCATTTATGTTCATCTCCTCAAGTTTCAATCACTCAATATTTTATTTTAGTCCCCACAGAATGTTTTCGCAAGCGACGTTTCCGTTAACGAACTGGCGGGATACGCTGGGGGTTGTCCGAATTCAGTTCAGGATACTTTCGCTCAATCCGACCTACGAACCAGTTCATGAGCAGCATGGTCACTCCGATGTCATCGATTGGCATAAACGGCATAATATCAGGCAGCACCCAGTACAGCACAGCCGGTATAAAGAATAACAGCTTGTCTCCGATAGGAACATGTGGTGAGGACAAGTATTTGAATATACGCTTAAAGACGTGAGACCAACGCCGAAGCGATAGCAGTTTTCTCCATTTCATGGCGCTTCCTCCATCTGAATTATCAAAGAAGAGACAGCCACCGGATCATCAAAATACTCAAACATGGCGGCTGTCTCCCCTTGTATAGCTTACGCATTTTTACTGAAAAAGTTTCATTCCCATTTCAATCCAGCGACATGAAAGCAGTCATTATTGAACTCACCTCGACACACAAGTCCTCGAAGTCCTCTACTGGAAGCGGATTGAATCCCCGTCCGATTTCAACCGTGAATCCCGGCCTACGAAAATGCTGTATAAACCAGTCTTTATATCCCGCATCGCTTCCCTGCAGCTTGACCGGACGGTAGCTGCTAGCCTTACCTAATGTAACTGCCCATCTCTCACTTTCCTGCGGCTCATATCCCCGGTAATTCCAGTATATTTCTTGACCTTGGCTGTGGAGTGATACGGCACGGACAGGAGAAATTTGGAGCGTGTGCCGGGCTAAAGCCCCTGCTTCGGGCTCACACAGCGGGGCTGCTCCTGCATAATCCTGCGGGCAGGGAGCTGTCTTGCCCCGTCTCTCTACCTCTTCCTCCCAGTGAGCAGGAAACTGGTCACCCAGGTCCACGCCATGAATGTTTGCTTTCCACCGCCGGAAATCGTCCCTTCCACCGTTCCAGTGCAATAACTGATCGTAATACCTATGATCCGGTAAAACTCCCTCCTGGACAAGCTCAACGCCATCCGGGTTAGCCATAGGAACAAGCCACAATGTATAGTTCTGATACCATTTGTCCGGCTCATAGCCATCAAAATGGTAACCTTCTGTTAGAGCCGATGCGTAATTTTCCAGAAACCTAAGAAGACATGGAGTAGTGATCCATTCATTCGCATGTAAAGACGCATTCACATGAAGATGCCTTTTACCGACGCCTATTTTGACCGCATGCAGCGGTTTACCCATAACGCTAACTCCAATTGTGCTGCATTCGATCTTGGGATATTGTACCGTCAGCACATCCAAGTCTACCGCCAAATCCCGGGGTCCATATTCACCGGACAACCTGATCCTATGTCTCGGCTCCGAGGGCGGAAGAACGATCGTTTTACCGATGGGAAAAGTATAAATCGACATCCCGGGGTTCATGTCCTCCAGCGTTTCTGGCTGGAAATGAAATGTACGGGCAATACTTTCCGGACTGTCTCCTTCCTGTATTACGTATCTTCGGCGTAATGACGTCGGAAGAAACATCATTTGACCCGGTAGCAGATAAGGCTGCTGTCCAGCCCATGGATTAGCAGTAATAAGTTGTTCCCTAGCTAAGCCATATTTCGCCGCAATCCTTAGAAGTGTATCCCCTTTTTGCACGATATACTGCCGCATGACGTTATTCCTTTCTGGCAGCCATAGCCGCCGCCTTTTTGCCATCTACTGCATATGTATGTGGCAGAGGTTGTACGAAATGTCGTCGTTAGTGCTTTTAATGTGAAAAACCGGACTCCTAAAGGAATCCGGTTTGCGTTTGCATTATTAATAGATGGGATTAGAACTTAGTGATCTGCCATACTACAGGAGTCCGCTTTATTTGTTCTCCCAGCCACTCTGTTGCGATGCTTTGGAACATCTCAGCGTCACCTGAGCAAAAAAACTGATGAATCGGCGTATCCTCACCACTCGAAAGCTGGCCCTTGTCATACAAAATCGTGCTGATCTCCCGAGCTGTTTCATCTGCTGAGCTAATGAGTTTCACTCTTGGCCCCATAACCTGCTGTATCGTATCAACCAGAAATGGATAATGGGTACAACCAAGAATTAGGCAATCAATGGTGGTTTGTTTTATGCCATAGAGAGAATCCTGTACGATCCTAAGCGATTCAGGCGAACGAAACAGGCCTTGTTCAACGAGTGGTACTAATGTTGGACATGCCTGGCTTTCTACCTCTACGTATGGCGACAGTTGTTTAAGTGCCGACGTATATGCACCGCTATTTATCGTCCCTACTGTTCCGATTACACCGACATGCCCGGTCTTCGTTGCGCTGATCGCCGCGCGGGCTCCCGGATGGATAACGCCAATCACCGGAACAGACACTTTTGCTGAGATATAATCAAGCGCCGCTGCAGTTGCCGTGTTGCACGCGATGACAATCATTTTGGGATCATATTGAAGTAAGTAATCTACGATTTGTTCCGTAAATAAACGGACTTGTTCCTTGGTACGGGGTCCGTAGGGTGCACGGGCAGTATCTCCGAAGTAAATAATTTTCTCTCTTGGGAGCTGTCTCATCACTTCTTTAACGACAGTCAGCCCACCTACACCCGAGTCTAGTATTGCGATTGCTTGCTGCACGAACACACCGCTTCCTTCTTGTCATTATTCTTATCGTTTAGCTGTGTTACCATATGTCGTTTCTACATAAAACGTACCTAGATCTTAACCCAATTCTGTCTCTTCTTCAACTTTGAGAGGTTCTGGACATAGCGTTTTTCAAGGGATTGTCCACAGAATGGAAAAGATCACCCGGCCTCGAGAGTCACCAATTATCGTATACTATAAAGATTATAGAGCCTACAAGTGCGTGTTCAAAAAGGTCGGTTTTCAGCACCGAGAAGGTTGGATGAAGCTAGGGACTGAGGAGCGGAGCGTACGGTTGGGTACGTGAGCACCGGAAGGACCGGCTGAATTCAAGATTCGATGCCGAGCCCACTTCCTGATTCACTTCGTGATCAAAAGCGGACTTTTTGAACAACCTCTACAAGAGAAAGACAGGTGAACTACGATATGCTTGACAGATTGGAATTACAAGAAGTCGCTGAACAATTCATCTTTCGCTGTTACGAAGAGCTGAACCGGACACCCGAAGAGGCGGAAGAAAGAATCGACAACATCCGGAACGAAATCGAACGAACCGGTACATATGAACATACTTTTCAAGAACTAGAACACGGTGCGAAAATGGCTTGGCGGAACAGCAATCGATGTATCGGAAGATTGTTCTGGGACAAACTCCGCGTCATAGATGCCCGCAATTGCAGGGCAACTGAGGATTCAGCATTCCAGCTTCTTCATCATATTAACAGCGCCACTAACGGTGGAAAGGTCATACCCACAATTACCGTATTCGGTCCTTCAACTCCGGGACAGGACACGATCCGGATCTGGAACCATCAGCTTATCCGCTATGCGGGCTACGAAACACCCGAAGGAATCACCGGAGATCCGGCCTCCGTTTCATTTACACAACAATGTCAGCAGCTCGGCTGGTCCAGTGCTGGAACTGAATATGACATCCTGCCCCTTGTCATTCAGAAGGGGCAAGATACACCAAAATGGTATCGCATTCCCGAGGAAGCCGTCCTGGAAGTTCAGTTAGAGCATCCTGATATTCCTTCCTTCTCCTCTCTCGGATTGCGGTGGTATGCCGTGCCCATCATTTCGGATATGTCTTTGGAAGTTGGCGGGATTACATACCCTTCAGCACCTTTTAACGGATGGTACATGGGAACGGAGATCGGGGCGCGCAACTTAGCGGATACTGATCGCTATAACAAGTTGCCCCTTCTGGCCGGGCTTATGGGATTGAATGTTAGCAGCGAAACAACACTGTGGCGTGACCGGGCGTTGGTCGAGCTGAATTATGCCGTTCTCTATTCCTACAAAAAGGCCGGCATCAGTATCGTTGACCATCATACGGCTGCGACGCAGTTCCGTACCTTTGAAGAACGGGAGGACAGAGCAGGGCGTGAAGTTACGGGAGACTGGACATGGCTCATTCCCCCGGTATCTCCGGCAACTACCCATATTTTTCACAAATCATATAAAGATGAAATTCAAAGCCCTTCCTTTCAATATACGAAAAAACCTTAATGACTGGTTTATTAACCTCCGATATTTCCTTCAAATGGGGGTGTCCAAAAGGCCGTTGACCTGGGACACCCCCTTAGTCTGTTATGAGACGCTACGCGTACGAATCATTCCTCCAATCTCTCTTGCCCCCGAATTTCCTGAGTCATTTATTAGCGGAAGAAATTCGGGGACAAAGGAGACCGCTACCGCTTTTCCGGAATCGCTTCGTCCTCTCCGCTGCTTTGTGCCCATATTCACTTCAAAAACAAAAAATTTCCGTAGATACGGCCAAAAACTTGCTTTATAAGAGAGAACAAGAGTAAACCAAACAGCGGTTATTGAAACGAAGCTCTCTCCCTATTCATTTGGAAGTAAAAATTTCATTTGAATCACAGGGGGATTTTACCATTCCAGACGAGAATCTATTATTCATAACATCATGATCTCAGACTATGGACGTTTCAAAATAATAACGGAGTCCGAGGTGATATTTATGGGTAAGAAATATTCAAATGCGCTGTCCAGACCTTTAAAAAAGTTAACAGTTCTCGCGCTCACCGCTGCGCTATCCGGAAGTTTCATCGGGACGGTCCAGGCCGATCGCTCTCCATGGGAATATAAAGCCAGTATGTCTGAATACGGCTCCCCTGCATCAGTATATTTTGACAATCTCAATATTTATGTGGGGTGGCAGCCAATAAACCATAAAGGAACGGTCATGGTTCAAGCGGAACCGCTGCTAAAAAGTCTCGGGTATCAAATTACATGGGATGTTACAGAGAAGAAACTTACCGCTGAGCAAGCCGGAAAGGTTTCCCTTACTTTTTGGGCGCAGCGTGCTGAGGCGGAAGTAAATGGCCAATCCGTTCATACTCTCCCCGCGGCACCATTTATGCACGAGGACCAGCTTTGGGTTCCTCTCCGCTTTACTGCGCAGAGTTGTGGATTAGTAGTAACCTGGACTGCAAAAGGGTCTTTTGTTTCAGTCCGTGATCCCAATGCCCAGATTCATTTACGTGTCGGAACACGTGCAGATCATGAAACTACCGGGCAGCCCTCCGCCCTTATTCAATACATGAAAGAAAATTGGGAAACCAATGTTCAAATTAACCTCACAAGCCCCAAAGACTTCTCCAACAAAACTAAAGTTAAACTTGCGGCAGGGGACATGGAATCATTAATGCTGCTTGGCGACGCCTATGAATTTCGAGATGATCTGCTGGAGTCGATAGCCCTGGATCTCAATGAAAGCCTTCAGTCTTATCCATCCTTAAAAGAGCTTACTGATGATTCCAATATAGCCGTGCGTAAAATCGGCGGAAAAGTGTATGGTATTCCAAGGCCCGCTGATCTTAACGATGCGCCCTTCCCTGCTCTGCGCCAAGACTGGATAGATACACTGGGAAGCAAACAGCCCGTAACAATGGACGAAATGTTTAACTTGCTGAAACAATTTGTGAATAAAGATCCCGATGGGGATGGCAAAGACAACACAATTGGCATGTACGGATATGTGAACGCTAATAATCTGGGCTCCCTCGCATGGGTAGAGCATGCGTTTACAGGAAGTCCGGAACGGTTTAGCATTTCTGAATCAGGTACCGTCGTGGATCATGCGTTAAGCAAAGGCCAGCGCCAAGCCTTAGAATGGCTGACCCGTGCGTATGCCCAAGGTCTTATAAACAAGGATTTCGCCACGATTGATCCAGAGACGGCTATGGAAGGAGTTAAGAAAAAAAATGTCGGCCTCGCAGTGCTGAAATTCGATGAGGCTGCCAAGCTAACCCTAGACAAAAAAGGTAGCTGGACACCGCTATCAGGACTGAAGGCTAGTAGCAATGCACCGGAGATTTCTCCTTGGAATTCTGCAGGCGGCGGTATGTACATCGTATCAAGGATGGCGAAAGTGGAAGTCTTGAAGGTGCTGGAATGGCTGGACCGAGGAATTGTGATGTCGGAAACCGGCAAATGGGCGGAAATTGAGGGATTGAAAGAAGGAGACCACTCCGCCATTCAAAATCTGTTCGGCCGTAAGGACTTACTGAAATCCAACGCTCTGCTGAATGACCTTGCCCCTGAAACACAGAAATTGTACGAAGGAGCAGCTACACGATGGCATCAGATCTCCTATGAAGGCCAAACACTACCCGAAGCCAATCTATTGTGGAGCCAGGGTCAGCACACCAAGTTCATTCACAAACTGAACGAAACGAAAGTTAAGGTCATTATGGGGGAAATTTCATTAGATGAATGGGACGTATACGTAAAAAAAATGGCGAGTAGTGAAGATTATAAGAGCATGATCAGAGACTTTAACAAGTTGATTCATTCAAAGTAAGTGAAACAGCCCTGAAAGATCCGTTTCCCGGATTCAATCAGGGCTTGCTTAATTAACGGTTTAACTACACTTCTTCTTCAGCCTTAATAATCACATCGTCATCGTTAAAAGAAGATACCTGGACAGCTCCCTCTTCATCAGCGACCCAGCCTTCTTTTTTGTTCCGCCATGTCTGAATGTCAGAGATTACGCCTTCAGCCCGATCTGTTACCACGCCAATTAGATTGATTCCCTGTTCGCCTACTTTTCCGGCAACCTCCTGAACCTTACCTCCGACCTGGCGAGCGCCGTCCGCAATATCCTGACGCAATTCTCTGCCGGATTTTGGTGCCAAAAGAAGTGCAGTCACAGAGCCGGCAATACTTCCGATCAAAGCTCCCCACAAAAGACCCTTGCTCTTCTCTTTCATTGTTCATCTCTCCTTCTTCGTCTAATCGGCATGCCCGTCACCTGACTTGGAAGTGCGGCGGTTCCACGTGTACCAGAGTGTCATACCTGCATCGAACCAACGAAATACTTCACCGATGCGGCGTTCGTTCTCCAGACGGGCCCGTTCCATATGCTCGACTGCAGCCAGCGATGCCCGCTTGCTGACCGAATGCACAGCATTGGCAGTTTTCACTACAACAGAGGCTGCCTCGCTAATAGATATCGCTATGGATTCACCTGCCGCCAACTGACGCTGGATGCTATCCAAAGATACCGAGGCCCGCTCCAGCACCCTTGAGGCTTCCTTCGACAGCTGTATGCATTCGCCTTCCAGCTTTCCAAGCACTGCCTCTGTGCGAAGCAGCATTCTTCTGACAGACAGCATAATACCTATAATCGCGGCAGCAATTAACAAGATGCCTATAGCAACAGCCAAGGCGCTCCATTCCGCCATATGTCCACCCTCCCCAATGTCCGGCTGACCGGGCGAATGCCTAGTCGCATGATGCATTATAAGCAGGATGGGCTTGTATTGACACAAGGATTGTAATTTTTTTATGAGGAGGTACTGCCCGCTCTCCAGATAACCAAAAAAAGCCCCGCACAGTAATTTCCTGCGCGAAGGCTAATTAAGTAACGATGATATGTAACTGTGTGAATGCTGATTACATCATGCGGTTTAAAGTTCCTGCTTGAGATAATCACGCACATTCACTGCAAACTGCTCCAGTACATCAGGAAGAACGGATGACAGCGGGTGAAGGGTATGGCGTTCCCAATCATAATATTCCTGAACGAGCGGTTTACGCAGCCGTACCAGTTCGAGCAGCACAGTATGGACCTCACTTGTCATCACTTTTTCTTCATGAGTAATATCCATAATGTCCTCGTAGCTACTAGCATCCCTCATAATAAAGCCATCGATCAGATAACTGCCTACATCTGTCACAACTTCAATCGCCAAATGAAGAGCCCGCTCCTGGACTAGTCCGAATACCAGACCTCCGTCCCAAGATTCGGCCGCCTGCTTCAGTCCACTGGCAATTTCGGGAATGGCGTTTAGACGCCGTTCAATTTGTTCCTGGTTAACATAATACACGGCTGATCTCCTCCAGCATGTCTTATATATGATCTAACAATTGTGTTCAATGCAAATATGATTACCGTAATTATACTTCGAAGTCCACACTAATCGAAACTTCCTTCACTTCGTTGATGTAACGAATGACTTCCTGGTGTACAGGATGCACATTATACGCCTGTAAATCTTCCAGTGAATCCACCTCCGAGATCAAAGCTAAATCATATGACCGCTCCGAGCGGATGATATCACTTCCTACCTCAAGAGAGCGGAGCTGGGGGATCTTACCCTGCATATCTCTCAGCACTTGAACGGTCCGTTCGATATTGTCCGTTGTGGGCTCTTTTAATTTGAAAAATACGATATGTTTAATCATGATCTGTTCCTCCGTCACTGAAATGTTATGTCTCCTATTCTATCATACCTTTACCAACCAAAAAAAGAAATCGCTGTCATCAAGAAGGCCTTTGCACATTAAGTGGATTCATTGCTTACGCCTGCCCCATCCGTTCTATCATGTTTCGTGCGATCACGGATTCTGCCTTCCGTAGATCTGCGGCCCCTAAGCACATCGCCATATTTTTGCACGATAACACCCCCGCTTGACAGATCATTCGCTCGTTTGCATACTTCACGTGCATATTCGTTCGGTTTATCAAACGGCTCCGTAAACTTATGCGAAACGAGCAGTGCAAAATTCGTATTGGATGATCCAAGTGCCGGATCTTTATAAGAATGCCCATTAGCAGCCATAACGCCGCTATGATTTTCCACCACCACATGACCGGACGGATTACTACAGAACGTACGCACACGGGTTCCAACCGAGGTATTGTAAATGAACTTGCCTTCATACAGATGTTCGTTAATTTCTCTCATCACGATATCAGAGGTCTCTACCCGGACACCGACATCTACCTGATTGTTATGCATTTTGAGCCTTCGCTTTTTCAGCACACTGCTCAGCCATGCAGATCCGTCACGCCCGGGAGCCACCATAACCAAATCGGCTTCATGAATTTCTCCGCCTTTCATGGTAATGCCCGTAATTCGGTGTCCGCCGTCCTCTTTAACAGTATTCAAATCTTCCACTTCAGCTCGGAAGACCATATCAATTCGCGTTGTTAAATACTCATATATGGATTGCAAAATCTCAAGGTTCTGCTCCCAGCAATACCTTGCTGTGTGGTGACTTCAACGTCAATTCATAACACGCGAAAATACCGGCCGGACCCGCTCCAACGACAATCACATCATAATTACTCATCTTATCCCCCTGTATGACTATACTGTTCTGGCAGATGGGCGCGTAAAATTTTCGGCCAACCAATGTAAATATGCAGGCACAAAAAAATCCCAGCTATGAATAGGTATGCAAAAGCACCCCGTTCGTAGCCAGGAATTTACGGTCCCCTGTAGAAACCCCCAAACCATATTTTTAGGGATATACGAATTTGTACCAATTTCCAAGTTAAATACTCATCCATAATTTAAGTTATTAATACGAATGTGTCAACAAAAAAATATAATATAATTCGTATTTAGAGTCTGATGAGAGAATGAAGCAACGAAATTCGACTATATCAAGGGCTAAAAAACGAACATTAACTAAGAATAGCAAAATGAAATACATCTTCTAATTTCCGGGACTAAATCAGTCCCGAAGCCTCAAATACATGAGATGGAAACAAATGATAGACGAAGCCTATTGAAAGTACCTTGTCGAATATTGTAGTATGGTGGTAAAAAAAGTCGGAGGAATTATGCCTACTAAACCGCAACAAGAAAAACACTCCATCGAGGCGTGGTCCCTGATCAATCGCAAATATTTGGGAAAAGGCGTACGCGTTAAACGTTTCCGTAAGCCAACCCGCTGCCAGATTCGTAACCGCGTACTGCTTGCCATCCTGATGGCCAATGATATTAAATTATCCCAGTTAGCCGAGGAGCTGGGCGTTTCTTCTCGAAGCGTCAGCGCTTGGGTATATGAAGGTCGTATTCCTGGAAAGAACAATCTTGAGAAAGCTTGCGATTATCTAGGATACCCACGTCATATTTTATTCAGAGAGGAACTGCTGGAGAAGTCGCCGCTGATTTGTCAGCCCGAACCTTCCCGCTTTATGAAAAGAACACTGACACGTTCGCCTGTGAGCAACCGGATACTGACCGGACTTTGCATGGTGCATGATTTGTCCGTTAGCGATGTAAGCCGTTGGATCGGTGTTCATCCAGGAACATTTCGCAAATGGCTGCACCAAGGAACTCTGCCATCCTATGCTTTTCAGGAAAAAGCAGAATTGTTCTTCCGTATTCCAAAATCCGTATTGTTCGCTGATTGCGTACTACATCCGGATACGAAATCATCCCGTTAATTCATACAAAAGCTCCGATTCAGGTTTCAACGCCAAGAATCGGAGCTTTTGTTATGGCTTATACATATTTAGCTCCTCTTAGGGAATACAAGTAACAAACAATTAAAGGAGCAACTGCATACATGATAGATAAAGATACTGGTATGGCACTCGGGCTTCTAGCGGGAACGACATTTGGAAGTGGGATTGGATTTCTACTAAGTTGGCATTCCTATAATCTAATTTGGATCGTAACCATTTGTGGCGGAATAGGCGTATTGGCTGGTCTCTTGTTCGCATTTAGATCACACCGTACACGCAGATCGCGACAAAATTAACAAGTTACCCATCCGTTGATGAATCGACGAGTGAGGGCAGCTTGACATTCATACCTACAACCTCAACACACCACTCTTTTTCCAGTGCATGCCTCCGTCTGTCGTCTTGTACAGAATGGCTGGTTTCTCGCTGTCTAATGTGATCATCCACCCATGGCTTTCGTCTGCCATAGCGAGCAATTGTCCACTGCTTCCTTCCAGCGCCTGCTTACCGTTCTCCCACGTCTTCCCGCCGTCTGTCGTCCGCCCTACGGTGTTCGGCTTGTCACAAGGCGCACAGTAGCCTCCCATCACGGCTGTGTTCCTGTCCACAACATACAGCGGTCCTGGGGCAACACCCTCGTTCTTAGGCGCATCTGTCTTATCGGGCGGATATCCGGGAGCCGGACCGCCGCCGGCAGTAGAATTGGCAACAACCGTAATCCACGTTTTTCCGCCATCGGATGTATGGAACAGAGAATATGCCGTCTGACTCATTCCGCTGCCACCGATCACTTCCAACCATGCATCCTGTTTGCCCATGGAACGGATAATTACCCCACCCAGCAGGTCTGTTGTCTCCTTTGAAGTAGTCTTTTTCCATGACGCCCCACCATCGGCTGTTTTCATAATTTGAAACGAATCATCTTTGAGCTGACGGACAACCCATCCAATGGATTCATCATGAAAATACACCTCACCGACAGTCCCTTTCGGTATTTGAAGATTGCTCCATGTTTTACCTCCGTCCCGGGTTAATGCATGACCGACAAAACCAGTCTCTGAGGAAGTAAAATGAAGAAATCCATCGTTCGGCGCTTTGCTCAACTGTTTCCAGCTTCCTCCTCCATCACGGGTACGATAGATTTCAAGCTCCTCCGTAACCGCCCAGGCCTCCTGATCATTCAATGCGAAGATTTGCTTTACAACGCCTTGCGGTTTAGCTTGAATAACCCAACTTTCTCCCCCATTATCAGTGCGGGCAATCCAGCCATCCCCTCCTATCCAGCCGGATTGATTGTTTATCAGCCGAAGTGCTGCGACATTGTTCAAGCTGGTAACCGGACCCTTCTCCTCGTTCCCCGTTATTGGAGCGGGATTCGGTTTAATATCTTCTGTATTTTTGCTGCTTCCTGTATCCGAAGGCGTGGAATCCACTGCTCCCGAAGGAGTTGTTCCACTGTCACCTGGTGCAGAAACTGTCTCCTGTGAATGATCCTGTTCCACAGATTCGGCGTTCGTCCCGTCTGTCTGGCAACCTGTTACAAAGAGCATCATCATGATGATCAGTAATGAACCCATGGAAATCAGACGTTTTGATTGTGACATGCTGACTCCTCCCTTCGATGTATTTTGTTCTTGTTATGATCCTCCCTTATTCTACCATGTATCCATTTTCGGGAAATTCACTCATGCATATTATAGTTTATAAACTGGTTGTTTATCTTGAACTTCATCACACTGTATTTAATCATAAAGGAATTCCGGTAGGCCAAATGGGGTGATTTAGGCTGCTGGACACCCCTCCTTTAAAAATGAACATTTAAGGGAGGACTTTTTATGGCAGTAACTGCAATTCCAACATCTTCTGCTACATGTGGAACAACAAAGGATACGAATGTCGGCCTCAATCCCAATACAAATGCAAATGATAAAGTTCAAGCATTTGCTGATGCTTTTAGTTCCGCGGCGAGCACCGCAAGCTCGAATTGCCACAACTTGCCGGGGAAACTCATTCTCGGCCTGTGGGGAGGAGAATCGGGCTGGGCTACCGGGAATACCCAGAAAAACAACCAAAACTGGGCCAACATGACTTACACGAATGACTCGAATCCCCCTGGTAATATCGGTAAAGGTAGTAACGGTTGGGCGAAATTTTGTGGTAGAAATACTTTTGCCACAGGTTTTGCTGGATTCTTGAAGAACAACTCTCGTTATTCTGATTTAATCAAATATCTTAAAGAAACGAACAGTCCCGATGCCAACACATGCGCAAAGTACATTGCAGATGCTGGTTATGGTGGCTCGGATCATAAGGCTTATTATGATCTCTTGGTTGGATACATGAGCACCCTCTGCAATAGAAGTGATTATTGCTAGGATAAAATTTCGACGATAGACTAAAAATGCCTGTGACCCCGTGTCTCTCTAGAACACGCGGTCACAGGCATTATATGAGTCAAGCTATAATCCCCTTGAACCATATACGTAAATATCAATTTCTTTTTGCAGCCAACTCCCATAACCTTTTACTTTATAAACTTTCCATTCTTTTAACTTTTTTGGATTCTGAACTGCTAAGAAAAGGTCCTCAGGCTTTTTATCATCTACATAGAACAAAATATCTTTACTGGCTGGAGCATTCTCACCAACTTGAGGCACATAAGATGGCTTATTTAGTCTTACATAAGTATAGCTAGATGAAACGCTCCCTTCCTGGGTGGCTTCACTATATTTAATAAAATCCAATTCATCTTCAGTTTTCACACGAATGTCGCTTTCCACATCTGTGGTCAAAAATCCTCTGTATACTTCATTGTACAACGTTGTTAAGTTATAAATAATCGCCCGATTAGCCTCTTGCCCTGTACTCGAAATTTCTGGAAACTCAGTTACAAAAATGTCCTTATCTCTCTGAACAACAATCCCAGTGATTAGGGAAGACTGCTCCTTTTCATCAATGGTTACTGTCTTTGTTTGCTGGTTCCAATTTACATTTTGATTCAAGCCTTCTGCAATTACACGCAATGGAACCAATGTCGTTCCATTTTCAATTTTTACGGCTTCCGAACTGATTTTCTTTCCATTAATCAAGATGGTCACTACGTCTGCAGCATATGCAACATTAACAGCTCCAAGGATAAGCAAAGCAGCAATGGACAATCCCATTTTTTTCATTAAAATCTCCCCCTTACTTAAAAGTATTCGCCCTCAAGATAATACACATGTAATATATTGCACTTATATTCAAGTGTCAACCATATTTAGACATAATTACCTGATATTATTGCAAGATCGAAACAACAACTGTATCTACATAAAAATCACCGCTCTATTTCCGTCAAGGAAAGTGGGCGGTGATTTTTATTGCAAAGAATACCCGTATTCTGGCGCTCATCCTTTACCATTGATTTTTAATCGAGAGAGAAACCTGGTTTTTGCATTTTGATAGTCAAGAAATTCAAGGGGTTTCGAATAAAAAAATACTTTTCCTGGCTTTTTGTAGTGTACAAGCCCCTCATTTGCCGTAGTTAAAAAGAAATTCTTTCCATCTATCACGCTGTGCTGTTTCCAAATGTTGCTCTTTAACTTAAATAACCATTCAGGTGAACGTAAAACAATAATAAATCGATCGTTTGCATTTGTAATCTGGGCATCAATTTCGCTGAACAGATCCGATTTTGTATCTAGAAAAACAATGTTAATAGAATGTTCTGTATTAATCCGCAATGAATGATTGTGTTCAATGACTGCTTTTAATATCGAATAGTCTGATAGAGCTATTACCCTATCTATTCGGAATTTAATATAGCCTAAAATAAGAAGAATAATTGACAAATATAGCATTGCGCCTACTGCTTCCAATGTGCCCACTCCTTTTTATCTCCAAAGAATAAGGAGATATTAATTAGCAGCATAATTATGGAAATACCTAAAACCGTGTATATGGACTCTATGACGGTTGCATGATAAAAAGGCAAGAAACACTTCAATACTACAACACTGATCAAAATGAAGTTTCTAAGAAATGGATTATTATTCAATACTTTAGCTTTACCAAAACATCCGCAAGTGGAACTACCTGTTCTTCTCTTCTTTATCCATAAAAATGTAGTGAAGAAAACCAATAAAGCTAACACTAAGAATTCTTTTATAATAGACGGATAGCTGATTGAATAAGCTATGAAAATTGCAAATTCAAGGATCAACACACTATATGCAGCTAATGCTACCAAATACACAGGTAAAACTTTATAAGAGAAAATTTCAGACTTAAACACGGTGATTAGATTTACTTTTGAAAGAAAAGAGAAAAGAAAAACACTGGCTATAAAAATGTCAAGATAATGAGCGACTACGTGCAATTTCATCACCTTCTCTCCATAAGTCCAGAAGATCATTGACTTGCCGAATAGCTTTGTAACTGATTACTTTTCCTCGAGTGTCAATGAAATACGTTTGAGGAGTTCCTCCTATACCAATATCTACAAATGGTCTATCAGCAAAAGAAATAAGATGAAAATTATAGCCAAGTTGCTCACGAACCACCTCATTATCTTCTTCTGAACCATTCGTTATGAGAAGAAACTCGAAGTGGCTGCTCTCATTAAACATTTTGAGTTCTGGCATCAGTCGAAGGCAATGACCGCAACTTAAAGAGACTGCACAAACTAATCGAATCTTTTCTGATTCTATTGGAAGTCCTAACAAATCAAGCGGATAATTGCTGCCGGTCGAAAGAATTGATTGTTCAAGATTAGACATTTTTTATCCCTCCAAATTAAATAATGGATTTATGTGTCTGATGCATGTGTATCTATGCTTCTTTATGTTTTTCATTCATAAAAGCTTTAATACTCTCTTCGAAATGAGATAAGTCTATTTCCATATTCAAATCGTACAAAAGAATTGCGCGAATTATTTTCTCCAATAGTTCTTGTTCCAAATCTTCCTGTTCTTGAGATCTTATCTTCTTCTTTACTTTTTTTATAGCAGGGTAAAATCGATGTATGATGGCCAATAAAGCTTTCTGGTCTCCACTTTGTGCTTCTTTCACCAGATCAATCAGATATTTCTCTGCCTCAATCATTTGTTTCGACCTCCATCTCTTATAACCTGAGCCAGAGCTTGAATAGAGTCATTAAGGTTTTCGATTTTTTTCTCAAATCGTATGAGTAAATATCCTGTAATAACAATGGGGAAACCAAAGTTGCTTATTGCCGTTATTAACCATTCTGAGCCATTCATTTTATTTTCCTCCCTTCTATAAAAAGCTCTGGATAAATAATAGACATTCGCCTTCTGATTTTTTCCAAAGCTGTGTTCCTAGACTTGGATACGGCTTGAGGAGATATAGATAATATTCTTGAAATTTCTTTATCTAAATAACTCATGGAGTACGTGTACGTAAGAATTTTTTTCTGAGTAATTGTTAGATCAGAGAAGGAATTGAATACGCTTTCATCTGAAATTGAATCAAGAAGGTCCTCAGGGTTCGGGCTTGCATTAACTTCATCATTAATGCTTTGAGGTGAATATTTTTCGCCAAAACTTTGATTATTTTCCTCATTCAATTCCATATCGAAAATTACCGGATTTCGTTCTTCTCTACGCTCCTTTTTCCTTTGATAATCAATAAAAGCATACTTTATCGTAGAGCTCAAATATTTCGTAAACCTGACTTCGAAATAAAAGTCACAAAATGCATTTTCTAACTGCTTCCAGTATTTCAGGGATTGACCATTTAAGAACAAACTGAGAAGGAGACAATGTTCTGGATATGAAAAAAACCGCTGGACAATAAAATCATTGGAAAATAATAAAAACTTTTGAGGTGATACTGTTATTCTCTCTACATTTGAATGATTAAGTGATTGCCATGATACTGCCATGGGACCTCCCCCTCTCAAATTCAGACTATCTATATATTTACATTGCTGGAAGTTCATAAAAAAACAACCTGCAATCCAAATATTTTAAATTTTGTCTTTTTGAAGGTCATTTTATGTGGATACAAACAAAGAGAGTGAATTATATAGGTCTATATGCTTATATCATTCTAAGACTAAGGTTATCCTAAAATGGAAATTATTTCATCATATATAATGATTAGAATTTCATATGAGGATATGAAAAAGCTTGTGACCGAGAAGAGGAGCATCCACCCTCTGCGATCACAAGCTTTTTTTACAAATATATCAATATGGCAGTACTGGTTGTTTTTTGGGGGAGTTCAAACAATGTAGTGAACAAGAGCGATTTAATGGCTCAGGGGCTTGAATACATTTTTTCGTTCTTCAAAAAAGGAGGTAGGGGTATATGGCAATATTAGAACTCACCGTTCCAAAAGTAGTTACAGCCGAGGGGACTCATCCCGGTAGCATCATTGCTCGTCAAAATTTCACCGTTTCCGTCATTGCTCGTAATTCTAACGGAACAATTGATACTGCTTATAACAGCACTCTGACCGTCTATGCAAACTCAACATCCAGCGACACTGCATTCACAATTGGAACAATTAACATGAGCTCAGGGCGGGGAACGTCTTCAAATCTTAATATTACATCCGTTTATACAACAAGTAGCTCTCGAAAAATTACCGTGAAGGCATCGAATGGCGACCTGGCAAGCAAGCTGGTCGGAGTATGGTTTAAGGGAAAAGCATCCGAATTTAATGATACAACGGTCTCATGTTCAGGAACTTTACCCTCCCGTTATATTGCGTTGCCTCAGACAGGTCATTGCAGCGATAATGTTATTGTTCATAATACAGGTACAAGTAAATCGGTTACAGCTCTGGTAAAAGATGTGGGGCCTTGGGTTCCCTGCGGCACTTGTTCAGCAGACCCATATTGGAATACGGGTACGGTTCCTTGGGCCGAAACCAATAAAGATAAAGATCGCTCAAACTTATGCGGATCGAACTGCAAATATACAGTGAATGGCGCAATCATTGATTTGAGCAAATTGATCATGGACGACTTGGGCGTCACTGGTACAGCCAACACTCGATCACTCAATAATGCTTTGTGGCGCTGGGCATAAACGTCTATCGACGTACCTCTAAGAAGACAAAGCACACTTAACGGTAGTTTTTCTTGCGAGATAAGGATGCTGTTCACTCCAATGTTATTACTTCCTTATCTCTTAAAAATAGGAGGAGCCCCCCTCCTATTTTTCTTTTATATGCGTGTGAAGGTCAATATTTGTTATAAAGAAAATGCCTCCCGTAATCTCTGATGATTCTGCCGTCACTTCGTAAAAAAAGTTATCATCAAACTTGATTGTTGCTAAAGCACTATTATCTGTTCGTTTTTTTATTTGAATGAACTCTTTTTTAATCTCATCATCTTTTTTATAAGCTGCGGGAACTAAATTGGAAGCTTTGATACTAATGAATGTTTCGGCATGTCCTAACCAGGGATGATGACCTTCCTGAAAGGATTTAACCGTCTTTTCTGTAATGTTTTCAATCTTACCTAGAGAATAGAATGGAATTTCGCTTACAGTTCTATAATCATTCAAATTTATAGTGTAGAGCGTGGTTACTATTTCTGTGTCTTCCTTCTGGCTTTCATTCATATCTTTGCTTTTGGAAAGCGGAATTACAATAGACTTATGAAATGTAAGTTCGTAGGAAGCTAAACGTTGCTCAGTATCAAGTTCAACATCAAATACCCCATTGCCATTTGCATCCGAATAGAATGTAAGCTCTCCAAATTCATTCGTGGGCGATTTTATTGTAAGGCTCGTTTTAAAAGTTCCATTCTTCTGCACATCAATCTTTCCCTCAGACAAAAACCCATGTCCATCTTCTATTTGATAAAAAAAGTAATTTTGCTTTAGTCCTTTTACTTGGCCTGAGATCGTGAAATCCAAGCCAGAAATGAGCATAGATTGCTCATCCAGCTCAACAGTTACTTGGTTATCGCTGTTGCTATTGCAACCCGCAATAATAAATAAACTCATGAACACCAGCAATAAAACTTTATTCATATGTTCCTCCTTTATTTAACTAAATGATCGAAACAGGTTGTTTTTCTAGATAGATAACACACTGTACATTAATAGATTCAAAAATAATCAAATCGAAAGGAATGAGATCAATGAGTTTGTCGGGAAAAAAGATTCTTATTGATGCAGGTCATGGAGGAAGTGATAGTGGTGCCAGCGGTACAGTAAACGGACAAACAAAGTATGAGAAGGATTTGGCGCTTCTGTTTGCGCAATCTGCAAAGTCGTATATTGAAGGTGCCGGTGCAACTGTCATTATGACTCGCAATAGCGACACAGCCGTCGGAATAAATGACCGATGGAAAAAAGGTCAAGATAACGCTGTTGATGCTGTGATCAGTATCCATTTTAATAGTGGCAGCACTTCTGCTAAAGGCACAGAAACCTTCTATGCACAGACTAGATCTGGGGACAAAGCTTTCGCAGAAAAGCTTCAGAAAAGAGTTGTTGAATACCTCGGAACGAAAAATATTGGAGTAAAAGATGACACGAAAGCCGCCGTTGGAAGTTTAGGAGTCCTTCGTTACCCAACCAACAAAAATTATCCAAGGGCACTGGTTGAAGTTGAATACATTTCGAATTCAGCCGCTATGAAAGTTCTTGATGACCAACCCATGTATGAAGCATCTCTTGATTTTGCAGCAGGAATTTTAAAAGGCCTGGAAGATCACTTTTAAACCCAATCGAACAGTTTTGATTAAGTAAATACACTTCAACTCATAACAGTAAAGATGGCTCAGGGGCTTAATTCCCGTTCAAAATTGAACAGGATAAGCCCCTCTTCATGGAATAAAAAAATCAAGATCTGGTAAAAATGTTATGCTTCTCTAATAGTTTTAATGATTCTTAAATATTGAATATCTCCTAGACCGTAATGCGGGAAAAGATGAAATAAATGTTTCAGCAAGTCATCCTGAGACTTATCTAGATGCTTTTTTATATACGCTGTAATTTCGTTATCTTCCTTTAAATACTCCAAATAAAGTTTTATTCCCTGATACATGACGGGCATTAGTTGAACATCAGGAATACGATGTTGAATCAAAACCTGCTCATAAATTTCTTTATAACCTTCTAGTCGTACTTCAGTTTCTTCCACATCATAAGTCGTTTCCTTTACCATATGATAGTATACTTTTCCTTTATACCCCATTTGTTCCAAATATGCTAGTACTGTAAGTAAATTCATCTGACAAAACATGTCATCACCAAACCATAAAACAATACATTTGTATTGTTTTTCAAATAGAGGTTTTAAAATGTTAATGGTAATTTTCTCATATTCCTTTAAAGATACTTGATGTCCTGACGCTCTTATTTTATTAAATTCGTCACTGAATATTGTAGAACAGGTATCATTGGAACACATAGCTTCATTAAAAGGAACGTAGTCGCTTTTCCCCATTAGCTGCTGTGTATAAAACTCTTCATACATCATCTGTCCATTTAAAATATTCAATATATCCTGATCAAACTGCCCAGCGATTTTATTCTGTAAAGTTTCAATTTTTAATTTCAGTGAAATATCCAACATAAACCCCTCCATTATACCATTCATATTAAGTTTCACATAAGATTGCAGTGGCTGCGGATTTTTTCTAAAGGCATTAGGACTAATACCAAATGTATGTTTAAAAGTTCTTGTAAAAGCTTCCTGAGATGAATACCCATATTTAAACGCAAGATCAATCGTTTTTTGATTTGTTTGTTTAAGTTCAATAGAAGATAGATATATTTTTCTAAGTGCTATATATCTCTTGATCGTGATTCCTGCCATTCGATGAAACTTGAAAGAACAGTAATAAGGTGAATAACCTATATCATTCCCTAAGTTCATTAAAGAAAAATCATCAAAAAGATGGTCTTCAATCCAATCTATCATCTCCTGCATCATATTGTTCACCCCCTTTGCCCTTACATTAATGATAAATGAAAAGAAAGCGAAAGTTTTGATATAAGTTGTGTAATATTCGGCCCAAGTGATGACTAATACCGCCTAGCTCCCTATTATCCACCTCTGTACTAAACCTCATGAAAATCGCCCTTCATCTAGCCTAACAGGCCAATTGAAGGGCGATGAAATCAAACCTTTTAATCATAAACTCCAACCTTCTGCTCTTTTTCTTATTTGCAAAAAGTTCTTATAAATTCCGTCTTCTTTTATTAAGTCTTCATGCGCTCCCCATTGAGCGATTCCGCCATGATCAAGCACAATAATTTGATCCGCATGTTGGATGGTCGCCAAGCGATGCGCAATAATAAGGATCGTCTTTCCTGCAACTAGCGCACTGATCGCTGCTTGAATTTCATGCTCGTTTTCCGGATCCATACTTGCCGTTGCTTCGTCCAGAATAATAATAGGCGCATCTTTCAGCATCGCTCTTGCAATGGAAAGCCGTTGTTTTTCGCCGCCCGACAACGTTGATCCGCCTTCTCCAACCATCGTGTCATAGCCATCCGGCAATGCCATAATAAACTCATGGCAGCGTGCCTTTTTAGATACCTCCACGACTTCCTCCAAGGTGGCATCCGGCTTTCCGAAGCGGATATTGTTTAGAATGGTATCATGAAACAAATACACCTTTTGGAATACGATACTCATATTTTTCAACAAGCTTTCACTCGTAACCTCGCGGATATTTACTCCGCCGATTTCGATCTGCCCCTGATCCACATCATAAAATCTCGCGATCAGCTTGCACAGCGTCGTTTTCCCGCTTCCGGAAGGTCCGACGATTGCCGTAGTTGTATGTTCCGGAACCGTAAAGGAAACGTCCCGAATCACCTGCCGCCCTTCATAGCCAAACGATACATTCGAGAATTGAATATCAAATTTCTCCAAATGAATTTCTTTACTAAGCTTATCCAGAACCTCCGTCTCATTTATCTCTTCCAGCTTGTCCAGCGTTGCGTCAATCACCTTCAATACATGGGAGGCGTTATTCATCGCTTCAACCTGATTAAAGATCACGAATGAAAAAATAACCATCATGATCATCGTCGATAACGGAATGATTTCATTCATCGCCAGCCATGCCGAGACGGCAACGATGCCAGTTGAAGCAGCATGAAGGGAGAGCAGATGCAGACTATTGTACGGCATATAATTTTTTTCGATTTTGATATTGATCTCTTTGCCCATTTCATACGCCTTATGAATACTTTCTTTCGTAACCCCCTGCTGATGATAGGCTTTCACTTCAGGCATTCCCCGAATGTACTCAATCGTCGCTGAAACCATGCGATCTTTAATTTGCTGATGAATCGGCGCGTTCTTCTCACTTTTGCCGCGCAGCAATGTTAAGAATAGAGCAGAAAACGCAATGCCTGCAATAGCCACAAGCGCAACTGCATAATGATAAAAGGCCAAGCACAGAACTAGGGTAAATACACTGATGTAGCCGTTTACGATGACATCAATCATCTTCATGCCGTGCATTTCGATAAAGGATAAATCTGTCGTTACAGCCGAAGTAATATCTCCCGCTTTTTTACGATGAAAAAAGCCCAATGATACCCGCTTTAAAAGTCCGCCAATGTGAATTCGTTGTTCAGCCGTTACTTCATACCCCACGCTTTCTTGAGTGGATGCACGAAGATAGCCAAACATAAAACGGCCGGCCACAGCGATCACCATAGAAATGGCGATATACACGATAGAGCTTGTCGCGAGCGACTCCTTGCCATTCATATCTTCCAGAATCAGCTTTAAACTATAAGCGGCAATGATGACAGGCAAGGCGGTGAAGAGAGTATGGAAAAAAGAATAGACAAACCCGATATAGATACGCTTTCGCCGAGTACCCGTCCAATTCAGCAACCGCTGGATCGATCTAACCATTGGCATGCACCTCCTTGGCACCGCTGCTCGCTGCCCATGCTTTTGCGCCGATATGGGCCTCCCACATATGCCGATACAATTCGCATGTCTGAAGAAGCTGGTTATGACTTCCTGTGGATTCAATCTGTCCATGATTGAGCACGATAATTTGATCCGCATGCTGAATCGTTGATAATCTATGGGCAATGACGAACAAAGACTTTCCTTTTGTTAAAGCGGCAATCGACTTCTGCAGCTTCTCTTCATTCTCGGGATCAGTAAAAGCGGTCGCTTCATCCAAAATGATAATGGGAGCATTTTTTAGCATTGCTCTGGCAATTGCCACTCGCTGCTTTTCTCCTCCGGACAGCCTGCCCCCTACCTCTCCGGCAAGAGAATGATAGCCATGCTCTAATTGCTCGATAAAATCATGGCAGCAAGCGGCCTTAGCCGCTGCAATCACCTCTTCATCTGTCGCATTCGGATCTCCGAGCCGAATGTTGTCTATCAAGGAGCAATCGAAAAGAAAATTGTCTTGCGATACGAAACTGACGGTATTCGCTAATTGATCCAGGGGAATTTGTTTGAGCGGAACATTTCCAATCGAAATCTCCCCGTCCGTTACATCCCAAAACCTCGCAATCAATTTGGCAATGGTCGATTTCCCGCTTCCCGAAGGGCCTACCAGTGCCGTAAAGCTTCCTTCCGGAAACGTTAGATTGATCGAATTGAGCACCTTGTTTTGTGCGGACACTGTGTCTTGCGAATGCGCTGAATACGAGAAGGAAACATCGGTAAAGATTACTCCGTATTGATCGAATTGGACTTGTTCTGATGCATTCTCCAGCTCTTCTAACTGTAAAAATTCATTTACTTCCATAACGGCATATTCGATCGTCTTCGCGTTATTCACAAATAAAGTGAAGCTCGTGAGCGGTCCAACAATCCCTAAGGATAAAATGAAGCAAATCGCCAGCTCGGAAGGACTCAATGTCCCGGTCTGATACAAATACATCCCGATAGGTACAGTGCCGAGCAAGGTTGAAGGTAAGACAGCATTGGAGAAATTCATCAGCTTCCAGGTATTGCGAAACCAGCTCAGCGTATAGCCTTTAAAAGATTGAATGGCTTGCTCAAACTTTTCATAAGAAGAGGAGGATTGATTGAATGTTTTGATGACTTCAATTCCTTCTACATACTCCACAATGACACTATTGACGTGATTGCTGGATTCCATGTAAGACGCATATTGCTTATTAAAGGATTTCATTAAATAAGCAAAGGCGATTGCCGCAATAGGTACGGTTAGCAGGGCTGCAAATGCCATCCGCCAATCGATAAACAGCAAATACGCAAACACGCAGACCGGCAATAAAAGGTTTGAAATGCCTTCAGGGATGATATGCGCAAGCGGCAGCTCGATCGTTTCTACCCGATCGATCATGACATTCTTCAGCTTTCCTACCGATTGGTTCTGTACAGTTCCTAACGGAGCTTTCATTAGCCGTTCAGCAATCCGAACACGCATGGATTCCAGGATTTGATAAGCTGCATGATGAGCTAGTGTCGTTGAAACAGCATGAAAAATGATTTTCACCCCATAGCCGCCAAGACAAACACCAGACCAAAAAACAATGTCGCGAAACTGAACTTCATGAGTCATAAACAAATGAATGATCTGATAGACGCCGAAATAAGGGATAATTCCTCCGACAACACTAATGATTGCACACGCTACCGAGAGCGCCAGCCGATTTTTACAGCCATCGGCGAACGACCAGACAATGGAAACCCAATTTGAATTTTTCATAAATATTATTCACACCCGCTAATGATATGTCTTCAATAAAGAAAGCTTGCCGAGCATGTCAAATTGAAACAGGATGAGGACTGCCAAGGCTGATCCGATCCAAAAAGCACCTATAAAGAAAATATCCTGCCTCGCCATGGATGATCGGCGAAAATACGTACGCGTCCGGTAAGCTCCGAAGGCGCGCGAATCCATCGAATAGGCCATACGTTCTGCATGACGTAAGGATGAGGATAGGAGAGGCAGTGCATATCTTTGAGTTCGTTCTAGGATTTTGCGAGCCCCTTTCCCTGTATAGCCGCGAACCTGGTGAGCCATTTTGACAAGCTGAAACTGCTGCATAAGAATAGGAATAAAACGAAGAACAGCCATTGTACCGTATCCAAAGCGATAGCCTACTCTCCATTGTTGAATGAGCGCGCGAATAAGATCCGCTGTATCTGTCGTTAAGGTGAATAACAGCGATAGAACGAGCATGGCAAGCAATCGCAATCCTGTAGCTAACCCGAATAATGCCCCCGCTTCATATACCTCAATGAATCCGAAAGAAAATAACAGTTCCGAGCCTTCGTTGATCTGATCGCTGACCAAGAGCGGATACAGAAGAATGAATCCAAGAACAATGAACAGCATGGGTGCACATACTTTGGCATAACGCATCAATGGAATTCTCCCCAGCATAAGCGTAATGCCTATCGTTAGAATGATAAACAGCAGCGGTGTCCAGACATTGGTCGTCAAGGCCAGGAAAATGGCTGGCGGGCCTATTGCCAATAATTTGCTAAGGGGATTCAGACGATGCAGATAACTCATACAGATGCCGCCCGAAATTGCCGTTCGATTTCCACAGATGGCGGCAAGTTAAGACCTGCTTCGACAAGCAACTCCTTCCGGTCAAACAAAGCTTGTACCGTTCCGTGGAAGATTAGCCTGCCTGTCTTCAACACTGCTACGTGATCGGCATATTCAGCAATCAAGCCCATATCATGCGAGATGATGATGATGGTATGGCCCGTCTCCTGTAATTCCTTCATCAGTTGCATAAGCTGATGTGCATTACGCCCATCTTGTCCGAATGTCGGTTCATCCAGAATAAGCAGCCTTTGTCCGGTAATGAGCATGGAAGCTGTGCTTAAACGCCGTTTCTCGCCATGACTTAATTGAAATGGATTGGCTTCGATATATTTCTTAAGCCCAAATCGATCCAGCATCTGCTCAACTCGTGCATAAATTTCATCTGTAGACAGCTGCATCCCTTTCAGTCCAAAGGCCAGTTCGTCGAACACTCGATTCGTGACAAATTGATGTTCGGGATTTTGAAAGACGTATCCAACCTCTTTCGCTATGTCATGTACAGGCCATTCCACAAGATCGCGTCCGTGTAAATAGATGACCCCTTTACCCACCTGTTGCAGCTTGATCATGTAACGCGCCAGAGTCGACTTGCCCGCTCCGTTCTTTCCAACAATGGCCAGAAAATCACCCTTGGGCACACACAAATGCATGGGCTGCAAGATGCATGCATTCTTGCGTTTGAATTCAGCCGACCGGATTTCAATGGCAAGCTCCTTTTCCGCTGCTGCCAGACCGGGCTGCATGTCTTCCGCAAAGATATGCGTTGTATCTGTATGGTTAGCAGCTTCAGCAATTCTGAAAACAGTTCTTGCTGCAGCTTGGAGCGCAAGCTCCTCTGTCTCGCCTGTCAAGCGGATCTTTTCCAGCATGCTTATGGTTTCTTTTACGGTAAGCGGACTTTCGGCTACGGCAATCCCCCGTTTCCTTAACTCATGGGTGAATGTAACGCTATATGGCAGCCAAACGCCTTCTTGTATTAATTCATCGTACTCGTGGTAAAAAACTTCACGAGGATGACCATCAGCTATGATCCTTCCATTTTTTCCGAGGACGAGGACACGATCCGCTATAACCATTAAATCGTCAAGCTTATGTTCGATCATGATGATTGTATAATTGCCGCTCTTTCGAAGATTTCGCAGAACGGCAAACAATTCCCTCGTGCCCTCTGGATCAAGATTTGCCGTTGGTTCATCCAGGACGAGAACTCGCGGCTGCATACATAATACAGAGGCCAGAGCGAGCCGTTGTTTTTGTCCGCCGGAGAGCTTGTCGATCTGCCATTGCCTGAATTCCGACAATCCGGTTTGCTGTAACGCCGCCTCGATTCTCCCCTCCATTTCGCTGGGATCCAGGCATAAATTTTCCATACCAAAAGCGATCTCATCTTCCACTTTCATGGTGACCAGTTGTGCTTCCGGATCTTGAAAAACAATGCCGACTTGTCTTGCCAGTTCCGCAATCGGCGTGTTAGATGTATCTTTCCCTCCCACTCGGACGACTCCGCTGAACTCCCCATGAATACTATTAGGAATCAAGCCATTCAAACAGAGCACGAGCGAGCTTTTCCCCGCTCCGGAAGCGCCAAGCAGCAAAACCGTTTCATTATTGCCGATCATTACATCTATGCCGTCCAGTACAGGCTTGATTGTTCCCGCATAAGTAAAGTGAACATCGTGCATTTCAATCATGAGTTTCACTTCCTGTAAGTATGATCTAATGATGATCTGCGATAATCTGCTAATAAACCTAATTTCAACATCGACTCTGCCAACAGTTTGGACAATATTCCACCGATCGCTCCGCCTATGGCACTCACCGCAAGCATGGTGATTTGAACACCGATCGATAACGCCGCATGGCCGTATAAGGGGTATTCAAGAAGAGTGCTTAAAATGGTGGCGACCGAGCCGCTTATCATCAAAAACAGAGTTGAATATTTTCTATACAGTACCGCTAAAAAAGGCACTTCACACTCAGCCCCGGCCAGGGCTGCCCATACAATTCCGATTAAACCATAGGGTGAAAATGGCAGCATAACAAGGCCGCCAATCGTCATCGAAATGAGAGCAGCACCAGGTTTTCGAATGAGATAAAGAGCCATGAGACCGGGAATCATAAAAATCCCGTCCGTTATTCTCGAATACGCCGGACCTAATATGGCAGCAAGCGGGAAATAAGCAAACGTCACGGCAAGCAAAACAAAAGCAAACACAACGCCAATCATTCCTGTGATCAAAATATCTTTTGTATTCCAAACAGCCCTCCTGCGCTGTACAGGGTTGCTATAAGCCAGATCTTTCTCCATGCCGTCCACCATCCTCTTTCTCATTGATAATCAATATCATTCACATAGTTAATATCATAAATAAAAAAAGAGCGGTTTAACCGCTCCAATCCGTCTGAGTATGCTCCATTCGGACAACGTCTTTCTGATACATCGCTGGTGTCAACCCTTTAATCTCTTTAAATGCCGCTGCAAACTTGCTCGGATTGCTATAGCCGACCTTTCCTGCGATGATCGTTATTGTATCGTCGCTGTGTCTTAGTAAATAGGCAGCTCTTTCCATTCTGTACTTTCGTAAATAGGCATAGATGGATTGCCCGTAAATAGCCTTGAAGCATAGCTTCATCGCCGTTTGCGAAATATGAAATCGATTTGATAATTCTTGCAATGTCATATGCCGATCCAAATGGTTACGAATATAATCCATAATTTCTTTCACCGTCTCCACTTGCTTTTTAGGAAAATAGGGTCGGCTTTCCCCATCTTCGGAAACGTCTACGGCACTTAAAATGAGCAGCAACTCTATAATTTTAATTCTAAAATACGGAATTCGGATCGGTTCTGGAACAGCATATAACTCTGTGAAAATTTGTCGGATCGGTTCTGTAGTTCGCATCAGAAATGAGCGGTCTTCATGGCAAAACTTTGCACACAGCAAACGCAGATTGACTGAAAATGGTTCAAATATAGAAGCAGATGCTGTCATGGCCTCATCCAGATAAATACCAATAGTAATGCCTCTATACTCATTCAGCGGAAATCCAAACGTCTGATCAGGATGATTTTTTGTGCTGATTTGCAAATCTCCTTCATCTAGGTACATATAAGAACCATTTTGAACTTCACATTCAATCCGACCTTCACGACAATGATCAATCGTAAGCATCTGTGCATTCGGCCGGAACTCGGAAAAACAGCTTTTCATTTGAAAATCATTATACATGAGCTTAATGCCGGGAAACACATCGTAGCTCGTCATGACGCCTGTACCGCTATCATCCTTCATCATAAATATCGTACACTCTTCATCCTGCCTATGTATCTCAATACTATTACCGTAAAATACGTGTTTATCGTAACCGCTGGCTATAATCATCTGCCTCCCTCTGCGATAAAACTGATGCATCTCCAATAAAAAACTGTACAGTTCTCATATCGCAAGTATACAAATAAAAGCCCTCAGGTTCCATGACCCAAAGAGCTTCTATTCGCCAATCAAATACATGCTATCAAACTATTGAAGTCCTTCATATAAAGGAAATTGAGACATAATCTCACGTACACTTCCTAATATCTGATCTTTAACCGTCGAACTCTTGGGATTTTTAAAGGCAAGTCCAATAAGCTACGATGACCCTTCGGGCGCTTCAAGGCGGGGTTCGTGTGCATCAACTCCATTCCTATTGTCTGGAGAGTAAACGCAGAGGGTGGGTATTGGGCTTTGCTAAGGTGAACGAGGGATTAATTGAGGAGGGTATGTACCGACTTGCTGAAACGGTCTTATAGAATGTAGGGAGATTCATTCATCAAGGCCATGCCGTGATAAATTTCGTTTCCTTGCTCAAAAGTCAATAATAGAGCCACCGTCTCTGCTATCAGGACTCGTGGCTCTTTGTTTTTGCTCGACTTGATTTATCTTTCAGCCCAAGTTCTGTGCTTGTTGAGCTCCATCTTTTTCTGACATGCTTCTTCCAATTCAACTTCGAGTTGGTTGGCGAGATCTAAAATATTGAAGATGACATCATACATCTCCAAGCCTATATTCTCCTTTGCCAGCCGCACTTTTTCCTCCGTTGGGAGGAATGAAATGCTTAAAATTTCTTCTGCCAACTCTCCAACTTCCGTCATTAAATACAAGGTTCGGGTCTGGATCATATTGACACCGAATCCCTTTTCCTCACTGAACTGCTTGGCATATTTTTGCATGCTTGAAATATTCATTGATTTGTCCTCGACCTCATAAAACCATTCTCTATTTTCTCAAAGCCGACTTTAGGGTAGTACGCCATTGCACTTGGTGCGGCTAATAAAATCAGTGCGACTTCTTCCCCAATTTCTTCTCGTACCTTGGCAATGAGTTCCCGTCCTACTCCGGATTTCTGAACTTCTTTGTCAACGGCCAGATCAGACAGATAACAACAATAACTCCAATCTGTTAGTGCTCGGGCCACACCGATCATTTTATCCCCAAGCCAGGCGGTCAGCAGAATATCCGCGTTGTTCATCATCGCTTGGATTCGTTCAGATTGATCAATTGGTCGTACAATCCCGCTATTTTTAAACACCCGAATCACATCTTCAACGTTCACATCTTTATTGTTCCTGTAAGTGATATTCAACTCTTTTCGTCTCCTTTAAAAGTTGTATTTCACACAAGTTAGCTTTCTGCCTTGGCCGCGCGACAAAATGTTCCAGTGCACGTTGCAATGTAGCTCGGGGACACGCCAGATTGATTCGTAAAAATCCCTCTGCCTCTTCCCCGAAAACGGAACCTTCGGAAAAAGCAACCCGGGCTTGATGATACATCAGATGCTTCAATTCTTCCACGTTGCGTCCCATGCATATGGCAAACTTTTTTCATGTCGATGCTGTCATTGCGGCGTAATTCGATGATTTCGGAGAGACTCTACAGGTTCTTATGTACGGTTTTTCCAGGTTTGAACATTTTTTCTTCTTCAATCGGATTTTCTTTCGCAGTGATATGATGTGGATCTATTCGGTACACCTGAACCGGACCACCGAATATTGCTGACCGGTATTTGTCTACGTGCTGCTGGGGTAACGGCCGATTATAGTAACCAGGCACATACTTATATATCATTTCTTGCAACATGTGTGTAGCTTCATCCAGATCGACGATGGGCTGTGCCTTGCCAAAAATCATTACACTCATATACGCTGTGTCTGTCTTGGCTGGCACCAGATCAGTAATAGTTCCATATTCCTCACAAACAGTAAAACAGACCTCCGGATTAGCACCCATAACCTGATTTCTTCTCCCACCGGTGGCTCCATGGAAATAAAGCTTCCCATTTGTCCAAACAAAATTGAGCGGAACAACATACGGCAGATGACCATCGACCATTCCAAGATGTCCTATTCGAGCTTGCTGCAGAAATGTCTCAATCTTGCTCTTGTCCAACACTTCTCTTATCTTGTAACGCACTCCATCCATTGTTATCGCTCCTATTGTATTGAAGTATTATTATGTAAGTTTATCAGCCATTGGAATGAATATAAAAGTCCATAATTACAGAATTGTGGCAATCCATATCTGACATTCGCTATGAACAGGAGGATAACACCCGCTTTTTTTCTAAGTTCATTTTTCCACATCTCACCTTAGCAAGGAAGCCGTGGAAGGCGGAAATGATTACATCGCCAAACTGGAAGATTTGTTAGCCGAATACTTTCAACAAGCCGCCTCATAAAATTTAGTTAGCTTGCGCTAACTCCGTTACTCAGTCTTCTGTAACTATATCCAGCGTCCTTTTTTGTTAAAGCTATGAAGTAGTCGCCGATTTCATGGTGGAATGGCTCGAAATGATGAAGTTTCAGGTTGAGATCACGACCCATGCTGCCTATAGCTTTGCTGTGTCGGAAGCTACTACACCAACGAAGAATTGAACCAGTTGTTCGAAGTTGTGAAGGGTAATACGGTTGAATTGGCGGTGTTACTGGCTGCGTTCTACGACCTTCGGCGAAGCGAAATTGTCGGACTCAAGTGGAACGCCAATTAACTTTCAGCATCAAACGATTACTATTAAGCATACGGTCATCCCTGTTTATGCTCATCTCGATTACAGCTCGAAGATTTCACCCGGCCCAAGTGATGAGTAATACTCTGCTAATCCTGACCACATAAAAAAGGGCCCATAAATTACTTATAAGTAATTTAAAGACCCTTTTGGTTTATAAGGTGATGCGGTCGAGAGGACTCGAACCTCCACGGGGGTTAGCCCACACGGACCTGAACCGTGCGCGTCTGCCAATTCCGCCACGACCGCAAGTATGTATCTTCCTCATAAATATGATGAAGATGTGATTCCGGAATCAAAAACACTCTCTTATTTATGAGTATGTTTCAATTACCGTAATTAAGAGTATATTCCGTTCGTTTAAAAATTGCAAGAGTTTTTTTCGAATAACTTCCTTATTCTTTACTTATTGTTTTTATAGTCGATTTCAAGGACAATATTTCCTTAAGCTTTTGCGTCCTTTTGATATCTCTCTGCGTCTAACCTATGTAAACATCATGAAGCTACAAAATAAAAAAACAAGTTAGGCTGTAAGCTACGCAAAGGAGAGTATATAAAATGATGAAAAACAAAACAATCGCACTCTTAACAGCAACTATTTTGACAGGTTCCGCTTTCGCGGGCTTTATGAACACGACTTTGGCAGATCAAGCACAACCAAAATCCGTTACACAGCAGCAAGTTAAAAAAGCAACTGATAAACAGCAACAAAAAATGTTCCGGAACATTAAAATAATGGAGTCGGCTTTCACATTTACGGTGAAAGGTGAAGCAAGCTTATTTGAAGGAACTTATCAATATGCGGTCAAGCAAGGTAATAAGATTGTAGCAAAAGGCTTCGGAACAGCATCAAAGGGTGGTCCAGAGTGGGGAACATTCTCACAATACATCTCCATTCCGAAAAGCAAGCTTTTCGGTGATAAGCCGATGACACTTGAACTGTTTGTAATAGATCAAGCTACTGGCGCTAGCGTAAACAAACTTACAGTTCCTATGAATAAGATCGGCGAAGCAAAACAAAATCAGGTGTTTCGTAATACAAAAGTAACATCGTCAGCTGTCGTTTACACTGTAAAAGGCGAAGCAAGCTTATTTGAAGGAACTTATCAATATGCGGTAAAGCAAGGTAATAAGATTGTAGCAAAAGGCTTCGGAACAGCATCCAAAGGTGGCCCAGAGTGGGGAACATTTACCCAAAAAATTTCAATCCCTGTCAGCAAATTGTCCGGTGACAAGCCGCTCACAGTTGAATTGTTCGAAGTAGATCAAGCTACTGGAAAGATCACCAATAAAGTGGTTATGCCTGTGAAGTAATGACATATTCCCGCAGTGCCTATGCACTGCGGGTTTGTCATAAACACATACATTCAGAAGGAGGGTGTGTAACCGCGTGAATCAAACAGAACTAGCAAAAAGAGCTATTGCCGGTGACGAAGACAGCTTTACCTTGCTAATAGAAGAAAGAAGAGAAAGTGTATACCGGATGGCGTACACATATGTAAGAAATAAAGAAGATGCGCTGGAAATTGTACAAGAGGCTGTATATCGTGCCTTTATCTCAGTACACAAGTTAAAGCAGCCGCAATATTTTAACACGTGGCTGACGAGGATTGCTGTAAACTGCGCACTAGACTATATTCGCAAATCTAAAAAAGTTGTGTATATGGATAAGGAGCACGAAGGCAGCTACACGCAGGCGGAAAGAGACGATGCGCTGGATTTGCGCGAGGCATTGGAACAGCTTGATGAAAAATCAAAAACGGTACTTATGCTACGGTACTTTGAAGATTTAACGATCAAGGAAGTTGCAGAGGTGCTGAATACGCCTATTAGCTCGGTAAAGTCCATCATATACCGTGGGTTAGAGAAATTAAAAGTAAACCTTGGGGAGCGTGAATTTCTTGGATAAGGAGCTTAGTCGTTTGAAACAAGCCTATCATGATATTGAGATTCCAGCAGAGCTTGCTGCTGTTACGCAGCAGGCGATTGAAAGAGGCAAGAATCAGCGGAAACGTACAATAACAAGAAACCGTTGGATGAAGACGATGAGTGCAAGCACCGCTGCAGTATTGGCGCTATTCGTAATTAGTGTAAACACGATGCCGTCCTTTGCAAGTAGTCTGGAAGATGTGCCCGGTCTTGGCAAGCTGGTGAAAATACTGCAATTCAACAAAGGCAGTGCCGAAGGCGGTACGATACAGGATTCGACGGACGTTAGTTTTATCACAATAAGACAGCAAGGCAACAGCGAAACGATTACGTTGAATTTTACGAAGCAGAACCAAACGCAGGAGAAGGTAAACGCATTTCATGTCAAATTTACGGAGTATCCGAATACGATGACCTTTTCGGTGGGCGGTGCGCGAGCATTTTCCGCAGTTAAAGACTTTGAAACATTAAAGAAGAGCGAATACATTCAAGACGCTTACGAAATTATTACGCTGGACGACTCTTTAATTCGATTCAATGTGACGTTCAATAAAGCGATAACTTATGATGTAAAAGAATACGCAGATCCAGCGCAGGTAGTCATAACGATTACACCTGATGACGCTAAGGATAAGCAACGTCAACCTGTATATTCACTGCGGACGGCTTCTCATCCGTATGGCGAAACACAAGGTGCTGCTGAAGAAGCGTTGTTGGGATGGGAAAACATTCGGATATTAAAGGATAAAGAAGGTACTTTTTTTGTTGAAGCAGGGTATTATGCGACTGAAACTGAGGCTAGAGCCAAGTTAAAACAGCTAGAAGAGCAAGGTGTCATCGGAGAGCGGATGTATGTGGAAGAAAGGGAGCCTATGCAGCTTCCTAAGGTGATCTCCCCTGAGTAGTGACTAGAAGTCAGCCATTGATCGGAACTTTCACCCCAAGGATGACGCCCATGTTGTGTGAACATTAAAAAAGAGAGGCCCTTATCGATCAATAAGAGCCTCTCTTTCAGTCTATCAGATGGTCCATTCATCATGTATAATGCCGGACAATACCCAGCTGCTACCTTCTTTTTGGAACACAAGACGAAGGCTCTGCCAATCTATCCCTCCGTATTCAGGGTTAATGCCATCAAAGTAATATTCAACGAACACCGCTCCAGGATAGACTTTGCTCGCATTATTAATCGTGTTCCCTTGACTCTTCGATTCGTTATACCCAACGTAAGGGGCCTTGGCAAAGTCCTGGCTGTAAACAAACTTCTTATAAAAGTTCTCAAAGCTCATGGATATCGGTTTACCGCTGCCGTCAAACTTGCCCCACTGATATGTCTTTTTATTCTCAAAGCCTTCAGATAGTTTTTCTCTACTAAGATTAACATCCTTTGTACGGTCAACATATGCGTACGGCGAGAAGGTTACTCCCTTCGAGTGGGACAGCTTAGCCAGTTGTTCAAAATCCTGATCCTTTAGAGAATGAATAACCTGGTCTGCCAACTCTTTCACGGCTTGCTTCGCTTGTTCAGGAGTCAGATCTGGATATATATTGATTTCTTTCGTTGAACTATTCCACTTTGCAGTACCGCCCAAACTTTCTGCCGAGAATCGCAGTGGAATGAACAAATGTCCTTCTTTCATAACTGGTTCTGTATCCAGCACAATCGGGCTACCATTTCGCAATGCTTTCAACTGTCCGGCCGAAAGTTCAAAGCTATGTTTACCTTTTACTACCGAAGCGGATTTCTTTGATGCATTCCATTTCACTTTGGCACCCATAGCCTCCGAGACGGTTCGCAGAGGTACCATTATACGGCCATTGCGAATAAATGCTTCTCCTAACTGCTGCGCACCATTCACTTTTATAGAGAGCATTTCTACAGGCTTAGGATCAACTGCAGCAAAAGCGGCTGTATTGCCACTACTGTTTCCAGATAACGTCAAGCACAGCACGAGGACTATTGCCAACACGCCGGGTAACTTCTTCAACATCTAATCACCCTTTCCTTCTCCTTTGACAAAAACCATATTCCGGGCTTCGTCATGTGCTTAGTATACATTGGCAATGTTCCACCAATCATCTCATTATTGTCAAATCCATCTTCCGCATTTATTACTTGTTAGGCTTTAAGGAAGCCATTTTAAAGATGCTATTAAATTGTATAGAGCCTGCACGCTTTCAGCCCGGGTTGTCATTGCTTTGGGCGCTATATTACCATCTTTGCGCCCTTGCATCAGTCCCAGTTGAGCAGCTTTTCGAACGGACTCCTGTGCCCAGGCGCTGATGTCACCCTCATCGGCAAAATGTATCTGCTGGGCGTTTGTACCGTTTTCCTTTGATACATATCGATAAGCACGCACCATAAGGACGGCCATCTCCTCACGGGTTATCGTCTGGTTCGGTGCAAACCTACGGGCCGAAACACCCTCGATCAGACCCGCTTCATGTGCTGCAGCCACAGGTCCTGTAAACCACTGTCCCGTAGGGACATCAGAGAATGGCGTCTTTTGCCCACCCTGCAAATTGAGCGCTCTAGCCAGCAGCGTTACGAACTGAGCACGGGTTACTTTGTCTTGAGGGGAAAACCGATCCACAGCCGTACCTTCCACCAAATGTTTAGCCGCAAGCTGCTGGATCACCTTAGCCGCCCAGAAAGATTCTGGAACATCCGTAAAAGTCTTACGATATTCCAGAGCTGTGTATTTACCGAGAAGAGAAGTTCGCCCTTCTAGAATTTCATTAGTTATCCGACTAGTAACGTACTTGAATCGGCCATCCTCCTCGATATGGTACAAACCAGCCAGCCAAGGATCCGTATTGTCGTTAAGCGGCAATTTGATTGTCACAGGCTGTTTCAGCTCCCCAATTGGAATGGTTACTCCATCCTTCGTGACAACTTTCATTTGAAATTCTGCCATCCTTGAGGCAGCCTTAACATGAGCTGAAGCTAGACGACCTAACTGCTCAGCCCCTTGTTTACTTTGTTCAGCATCCAGAAGGCGGATAGAGATCATTACTTTCTCAGCTGCTCCTGAAGACGGGTCAATCATTCCGAAAGCACCTTCCAGAACGGTCTCAGGGATGGTAAGTACAAACCCATCACGTTGTACTTGAAGCTGATTTGTGTTAAGCCAGCTCTTGAACTCCGCAGGAATGATCAACGTGTGCTGATCTCCGGTAAGTGTAAAACTTCCTTTTGCAGCCTTACGTTCCTGTTCAGTCGGCTCAAGCAATTCTTTCTTCGTCGAACCGGTTCCCTGTGGCGGTACGTTTATTCCGCCCGTAGAAGGGGCAGACGAACCCGGTTCTTCCGGTGGATTTCCGGGTCCTTCGGGATTGCCTCCATCACCCTTTTTCACTATTACCGTTACGGGTTCAGAATACATACGCCAAGTATTGTCCAATACGACTGGATCTCCATCAACCGGAATGCTAAACGGCTTATAGTCCAGATGCAATTGCACTGATACCGTTCCTGGCTTCAGTCCTTTAATCCCCCCGCTGTTTTCCAGAGACACTGCTCCCTCATTGCCGGTAACTATTCGCATGCCACCTGTAAATGGAACAGGTTCCATAGCTCTGAAATGAACCAAAGCGTTCATATCTTCCAAAGATAATGTTTCTCCCACTTTCAACTCATAGGAATCTTTCCCGCTGGATATGTTTACAGCCACTTGGTCCATCCAATGTGCATAATCGGTAATTAACCCGGTAATCCCCATACTTACAGCATCCTGAAGTCCTTGCTTGTTGTTAATGGTCCAGGCAATGACCGGAAGTCCGCGATGTTTGGCGTAGCTTATCAACTCTGGTGTGAGCATGGAATAATTAGCAAAATAAAACGTTCCGAGCTGTACATGATCCGTAACAACCTTTTCTGCATCCTGAAGTGCTTCCTCCGGGTACGGTTTACCCCCATCCAGAGTAAAACCTCTGCCAATCTCCGGATTCTCCAGTTCAACCCGCTGCAGCACATCTTGACTGAAACTTGTCACATAAACATCCGACTCCATATGATACTTCTCAACCAGATCAATTACTTTATCCTCATGACCGAAACCTTTCATTTCAAGAGCAAGGACCACATTTTTACCCTTGGCAAAGGCCAGTACTTCCTCAAGTGTCGGGATCTTAGCATCCGGATACTTGTCATATTCTTTTTGCCAGTCCGGATTGTTCGTTTTATTCGCAGTCAGACTCTTCAACTGCTCTAAGGTAAGCTCACTCACCCTACCCTTCCCGTTGGTTGTCCTGTCGACTGTATAATCATGAATTAGAACAAGTTCACCATCCTTGGACTCCAAAATATCCAGCTCGATCACTTCCGCGCCCTTCTCTACCGCAAGCTCAAAAGCGGGCATCGTATTTTCGGGTGCCAACGCGCTCATACCGCGGTGAGCCACTATGATCGGTTGCTGTGTAATACTGTCTGTAACATCGTACTTACCTAGTACTGCAGCAACTGCTGTTGAATCTGATGCTTCAATCCCTGATACGCCCATCGAGATCAGGCGGTGAGCCTCACTCTCCGACTTCACACCGTATCCCCAAACGGATACAGAACGGACAAACAGACTTCTTACATGTTCCTTGGTCAAAGCCTGCTGATCAATGAGTGCAACCAGTCCCGTGCTTCGGCGCACGGTACGGACGATTTCTTTAATATCCCGTTCACTAAGCTTGGAACCTTCAAATCGTACAGCACCTCGGTATTCATCATTCAACCCTCTGATCTGCTTAATAATGTCCGGGTTTGTTGAAACAATGAGCGCATCTGTCATTCCACGGGTACTTAAAAGCTGATGAAGTGGCTGAACCATGCTATTCTCATTGATTTCAATGACAGGAATCATCCTTCCATCAATACGGTCCAGTGCTGCCGAAAGTGACATCTTCCGATTGGCTGCATACAATTCGCTACCTGACCAACGAACCTGAATCAGAAATGAAGGGATATTTCCAGGAAGTTCATCCGGCATGCCGTTGGAAGCATCGATAACGGTCGGTGCTGCGGCGACGGCACTCTGTGGTTCCTTAACCTGAAGAACGTTGTCCTTCAGATCGGATACAGGAATCAGGTCTTCTCTTCCCTGAGGGCCAAACAACAGCACACCTGGTGTCGGATGGGGCTGATCCACAAAATCGGCGGCACTGTTTTTCGTATCTTTTCCGCTGATCCTCTCGAGCGAGTGGCCGCTGTTCACACCGCGATGAGCTTTTATCCCCATGTACATTCCAGATTTGTATACAAAGGCGTCAACGAGTTTTTTGTTCCGGTTGAGCAGCAGGACCTCATCTCCCGTGTTGGCAAGCTGCATTGTGCCGCAGCCCCAGCTGCAGTTTGGCTCCATTTTCGCGACTGAAGAATCCGAATCCTCCAATTCAAAATCCGCTTTCCTTCCGTAAAGATCCTCGACTCCTTTAGCGTTGCGTGCAATGAGTAACACCTCATAAGGCTTGATGACTGTTCCTGCTGGAAAATTGAACATTCCTTCAGGTGACGCTTGACCTTCTGTCTCCTCATCGCCCAAATAGTAACCGCTAATATCGACAGCCTGATCAGAAATATTCGTTATCTCCACAAATTCGCCCAAGACCTCGTCAAACAACGGATCATACATGACCTCAGTGATCAGCAAGTTGTCACTGGTCGGAAGCGGTATTGGACGATCTCCGAGCGATGGTGGCGCTGCGGCAAAATCGGCCGGAAGACTTCCGGTTCTACCTATCCGATGAATCGCATTTCCATCTCCCGGTGCCGTTGCCGTTACCGCCTTATAAAAAACGTCACGGTATGTCCGGTCGATGATATAAGGCACAAAATCCACAATGTCGGTCTTGGCGTTCATCAACAGAATTTCATCTCCGCCATTAGCCAACTGGATGATTCCCGTCGACCAGTCTGTTGGCAGCAAATCCGGAATATCAGGATCATCCACCGGTCGGGTCACCCCGATCCAAGGTGTTTCAAAGTCCGGTACAGTACCGTAAATCTGCTTGAAGCGTATACCTGACTGCGCTAGAATAATTTCTTGTCCGGGATTTATGATCGTACCCGGAGGAAAAGCAGCCATGCCTTCTCCTTTAGTTTGATTGATGCCGTCTCCAATCATAAATCCGCTAATATCGACTGGCTTCTCTTCATAGTTCTTGATCACAATATATTCCGCCCCGTCATCAGTCCCCGGTACGTCGTACATAAACTGGGAGATTAGCACTTGAGGAATTCCCGGCTCAACCGGCGGCTCTTCTAGACCATACTTTGCCCAGCGATTCAGGTTGATTTTAACCATCCGGTCCATAATATAAGTCGTTGTATATCGATATTTCGTTGCACCAGATTCTAATTGAATGTACAGCTCACCATCCACATCGACGATCCCCTCGGACATCGGCACGATGCTAAGTCGGGAGTTATGCTCTTTCTCGGCCTGAGTATCCAGGAACCATACCGGCACATCACGGCCATTGATGGCTGCTGTAGCATGGGCACTCTCTTTAACCTGATTGTTGTACCTATAGAGCAAACTGTCATTTCCTCTGCCCCATGAAGTGCTCAAGATGACGCCGTCTTCTCTTACAACAGCTCCCTGCACCTTACCAGGTATGGATAACACCTTATCAGGAGTAGCCGGTGTGATTGAACCTGGAATCCAGTCTTCAGAAGAAATACTGCCTGTCGTCGGATCAAGCTCATATCCTGCCATCCAGGCATAATACGTTTCACCTGTTCTATTGGTCATATGGTGGCTCGCATCCGTTGGATAGCTGGCCTTCTCATAGAACTCGCCGACCCACAATACGCCATCTGCATAATAATTGAATGAGGCCTGAACAGGAACAGGCACAGAGTCGATGAATTGAATTTCTCCATTGTCTTCAGCAGCTACCAGATCCTCCAGCTTGATTTGGAACAGAAACTCCCCGGAAGCAATCCATACATATCCGGGACTGACGGCAACACCGCCCGCATGTCCGGTATAAGGAGTTCCATCCTCATTCATCAGGATAACTGACTTCAGGAGCTCACCGCTGGCTTCATCCATAACAGACAAGGTTCCCGGTCTTCCATCATCCATATAATAAACCGCAAAAATCCAGTTCTTTTCCTTATAATAACCAAGCCCTTGCGGAACCAGATCCTGTTTCAGTCCAGGTATAACGGGCCCCACTCCGCTTACGTCCCACAGCATTTTATACTTGCTGTCTAATGGATTCGGAGTTCGCTCGACCTGCGTGACCTTCTGATGGTAAGGGGTAGCAGTTACGACATCCGACTTCGGTGATTCCAAATCCGAGCGGTCTACACCCGTAACCTCGAAGTTGTACGCTACATTCCCGGTCAGACCGTACACTTCAAAAATTTGTTGATCCGCCGGAACAGAAAATTCCAAGGTACCGTCTTTATAAATGTTGTACCGTTCAATGTCCGGCTCGGTATTCGGATCCCAAGTAAGCTTGACTGTTCCGTTACCTGCCTCGGCATTTAATCCGGTCGGCTTCACAGGCGCTTGATCATCCTTCTCTCTTGGAGGTGCTTGCCCTTCAATGACCCATCCTGGTGTCGGCTGCTGTTTGGAAGCGAGCGGCCTCATCTGCTTACTACCTTCCTCAGGATAAGTGAACGTAATCGATTTGCCTTCCGCCACATCGCCGCCTATATAAGGCGCCCTTACCACCTCGTTTCCGGCAGAGTCCTGCAAAACGACCGATTGTGTGCCGCTGTTTACAAGGCCTCCGACGTTGCCGATGATGAACGATCGTTCATTCGGCACATATTTGCTGGTGTAAGAGGTGAAATAATAGCTATTAAATGCTTCCCAAGTCAGCGGCTCGATCTCCGCTCTCCGGGTCCAGAACACAACACTCTCCCGCGCCCCGATGACAATTGACGTATCGATGACCTTATTCCATTTATCCGATAATATCCGATAATCCTTCAGATCAATTGCCCCATCGCTAGCGTTGTATAGTTCGATAAATTCAAAAGCATCATAACTCGCAAAATTGGATGTATCAGGCACCAGCTCTGTAATGAGCAGATTCGGAACAGTGACCGGAAGAGCTCCTGCAGGGATTGCCTTCACCGTAACTTTTTCCGATTCATTGTCGGATCCGTCCACGGCACTCAGCGCAAGATCATATTCCCGTCCCGCTTCCAGCGGCGACACATTGTAGGTATATACCGAGGACGTAACCGTTCCATGTTTTACTCCATCGACATAAATCCGGTATTCTGACATGTCCTCCTCTTGATTAGCCCCCCAGTTTAACGTGATCTGCTGATCACCCGGTATTGCCGAAAGTCCGCTCGGAGCTGCTGGAGGTACCGTATCTGTACCGTGTTCCGTGTTCACTGCAGCTTCTGCAAATTCAAAGGGTGTTAGAAATGTCATGTTTCCTAAAATCAAAATAAACGATAAAGTATAAACGGTACATTTCTTCATCCAATTCCTCATAATCTACCTCCCAATATAATGTAAACGCTTACATTCGTTTATGGATCATGGCAGCCTTGTGCCATCACCTACGTTATTTAAGCGCACTTCAACAAACCTGCTATTCTTTATCCCTCCAATTCATGCGGACCTGCTTAATACCTTCGACCTGCCACAATCTTTCAAATAAAGTATCGATCCCTTTGCTGTTAAAAGAAAACACCCGAAATTCCATCGTTACTTTCGATGAGTCTTCTTCAGTCCCATCATCATTTACGATCATTTGCTCCACCGACATGTTTGATTTCTGCAAAAGTGATGTAATCTTACTGACCTGAACCGGCTGGTCTCCCGCTTCAATCGTAATACGCAAACTTCCGGATTTTTTGATGAACAAAAATCTGGACTCTAGTTTATTTAGTATCAGGGTGCTGCATAAAACGATAGCCGTCGTGATTACCGCAGGCCAGTAAAAACCTGACCCCACACTAAGACCAATAGCTGCCGCGACCCATAACGTAGCCGCAGTCGTGAGACCTGAAATAATATGATTGGAACGTCGCAGTATCGCACCCGCCCCTAGAAAACCAATACCACTTACTACTTGGGCAGCCAGTCTTGCTGGATCAAATCGGGCATTCGGATGATTAATCAGCGAATTATCAAAACCGTATATGGATGTAAGCATAATTAATGTAGATCCCACAGCCACGAGCAGATGCGTCTTTAAACCAGCCTGCTTATTTCTCCGCTCACGCTCCCAACCGATCAAACCGCCAAGCAATGCAGCCAGCAGCAGGCGCATTAGCAAGGTTTCTGTATCTAGCTGTATAATAACCATTGAATCCCTCACCCATCTTTCAAATGAACTGTGAAGGCAGGTTGCTAACACATATTCTCATCCTGCCAGCGCCAGAGCTCCTTACTGGAAGTTGAAATTCCAATGACTCCGCTTTTCAGCGCCGTATCAAAATCCTCCAGATCAATCATCAGTCCGCCTGCAATAACAGGTACATCGACTTCCATGCGAATTCTGTCCATAATTCGCTGGCATACCATGCCAGGCAAAACTTCAATTGCGTCCGGATCAGATGCCTTTGTCATTTTGATTCCGTTATCCAGTGACACCGAGTCAAACACGAACAGCCGCTGCACTGTAAGCAGCCCTAACTTCTTCGCCTCAACGATCGCTGTATTTTTCGTTGTGACAATACCGTCGATTCCAACTTTTTCAGCCAAATAGGCCACACCCATTTTGTCCTTTCCAATTCCGTCAATAAGATCAAAATGGACAAAAGACAATTTACCCGCTTCTCGAATTTGTTCAACAATCGATTCAATGACAAAAATGTCCGTTTTCAGAATGAATACGATATTGGAATCGGTCTCGAGAACAGAAGGTAGTTCATCTATATTCATTAATGAAGTAATAATTGGTTTACGCTTCAGACAATAAGCAATTCGTTGTGCACCATTCACGCTAGCTTTTACATTAGTTTTCATTTATGCTCACCTCTTTGTTGCAACAACTTCTCCGGTTCTCCCGTTGTAACAACATATTTTGTGTAACATGTAACAGATATTAAATTTACGCGTTTTGCAAACTGCTGTTCCGGTAAATATCATGGACAGAATTCAGTACATACGTCGGCTTTACCTGAACAACTGATAAATCCTCCTGCTGGGTTACGCCTGTGAGGACGAGTGCGGTACTCATTCCCGCATTGTTACCCATCAAAATATCAGTCTCCAGCCGGTCTCCCGACATCAGGCAATCCTTCGCATCGACCTGTAATATATCCAGGGCAGCCAGTGCCGTTAACACCGAAGGCTTACCCATGACCACGTTGATTTCCATGCCGGTCGTTCCTTCAATGGCTCCAATCATCCCGCCGCAATCAGGTACATCGCCGCCGGGCATTGGACAGGTTCGGTCCGGGTGGGTGGCGATAACACTCGCACCACTTTTAATCGCTTGGTAGGCGAAATCCAGATGATTATAATGGAATTCCCGATCCCAAGAGACGACCACCACATCGGTTTCCTCAGGGCATGTGGCAAATTTAATTCCGTTCTCACGGAACTCATGCTTTAATATCTCTTCTCCAATGACGTACACTTTTCCTCCGTTATGATTCTTTTGCAAATAATGAATCGTAACAAGTGCAGGATTCAGTATATTGTTCAAGCCAATCTTAATGCCGAATCCGTTCAGCTTCTTCAAATAATTTTCTCTGGACTCGATGGTCTTGTTCGTTAAGAAAAGTAGCTTCTTATCTAGCGATTGCAAATATTGAATGGTTTCTACTGCCCCTTCAATCGCTTGATTCCCAAGATAGATCGTTCCATCCAAATCGAATATATAACCTGTAAAATGATCCATCTAATTTCTCCTCTGCATGTAATTTCCGCTATAATGTGACGGTGGTCAGCTCCTGACCCAACGTAATTTTGCGGGAAATCTCCTCTGGTATCTGCTCAAGGATGTCTGTATAAGGTTCACCATCGGTCGTATGGACGAGAGTCACGCGGTCAACTGCCGCCCAGTTGTAGTAGCTGACAAGCTGTTCCAGACTCGTGTGAGACTCGAGCTCTTTTCGTGCTGTTGTCGCCTCATGAATTAGAAGATCAATGGCTGGGAGCCCCTTAATGCAGGGGTTTATCATCGTATCCGACGAATAGACCAGTACTTTGTCTTCATGAATCATCATTACGCCAACGCTTGGCACACTATGTCTGCCCGGTAATACGGACATCGTCCACTCCGATCCCTCGGCTATAGTGGATTGCTGCTTCCATATATATGTCTTGATACGTATTTCAAACCGGATGGCCCACTCCGTCACCTGCAAATGCTCCAGCCATTGCTTCAACCATTCACGGCCCCCCTCATCACAGTACACATAAAGCGGTTCCGTGCGATGATCAAGCCACATCCCCCACAGCAAGGAAGGAAGTCCATATATATGGTCGATATGAAGGTGGGTAAATACAACCCTCTTCACCTGATGAGTGGATACTTGCAGCTGTTTTAGTTTCCCTAACGGGTTCCCCCCCACATCCACCATCGTACAATCTTCTTCGTTTCGTATGAGCAGATAAGTGTTGTCACGACCTGCTCCGGAAGCCGCACTAGCAGTTCCCATCAGTGTTATCTCCATACTATGTCTCCCTACTTAAGGCCTGAATGCATAAAGCTCTCAACAAACTGTCTTTGGAAAACGAAAAATGCTATTAGAAGTGGAAGGATTACAAGAACCGTAGCTGCAGTAACTGTTCCCCACTGGGCACCCGTTTCAAAAGATTGAGCAAAGATAGCAATCCCTACGGTAAGTGGACGCGATTCCACTGTATTGGTTACGATCAGCGGCCACATGAAATTGCTCCAGTGCGTACTGACCGAGATGAGTCCAAAGGCGATATACGTCGGCTTTGCCGAAGGCAGATAAACATACCACAGCGTTTGCCACCAGCGGCAGCCGTCCACTCTTGTCGCTTCATCCAATTCAAGCGGAATTTGTTTAAACGTCTGACGAAGCAGAAACACCCCGAAAGAAGAAGCCCAGTAAGGCAGCATAATGGCAAGTTTTGTGTCGATCAGATTCAGTTCTTTCATAATCGCATAGTTCGGAAAGATCAAAATATCCGGCGGAATCATGATCTGAACGAGAAATACGATAAAAATTAATCCCTTGCCAATAAAGTTCAAACGCGCAAAAGCATACGCAGCAAGCGTAACGGTCAGCATCTGGACAACTAATATCCCTAGAACGATGACCAACGTATTCCAGTAATATTGAAGAAAAGGAATCGTGTCCCAAGCCGAAATATAGTTCATAAACGTTGGATCTTTAACAGCAAATGGATTCGCACGCGTAATTACTTCAGATGAAGGTGTGAAAGAAGTAATTACAGCCCATACCAACGGAACGAGGAAAATGATGGCCAGAATAATGACGAGCAGTCGGTTAATTACGCGGTACATGGTTCAAATTCTCCTCTCCTAGTAATGGATGCGCTTATCTAGGTAAGCATAGTTGAATATTGAGATTGACAGCAGAATAACAAGCAGAATAACCGTAAGCACGGAAGCCGCACCCATATCCCAAAAGCTGAATGCCGTTTCATATATGTAGAACAAAAGCAGGTTACTTGCGTTGTCCGGTCCGCCCTTGGTCATAATGTATAAGTGGTCGACCAGTTTAAATGAATTTGTTGTCGCGATGACAAGACAGAACAGCGTAGTCGGCATGATTAACGGGAACGTAATTTTGCGGAATACCTGGAACGGTCGTGCTCCTTCAAGCTTCGCGGCCTCATACACTTCACTCGGAAGATTTTGCAATCCGGCAAGATAGAACAGCATAAAAAATCCGGCTTCCTTCCATATAATCATCCCGATCATTGCGTACATAACCCAGGCCGGTTCTCCCAACCAATTCACTCCATCAATTCCGAAAAAGGACAGGAACTTATCCAGCAGACCATAATCGGGGGTGTAAATGAACAGCCAAATGTTGGCGATCGCAATCATCGGAATGATCGTCGGGTAGAAAAAGGCTGCTCTCAATATGCCGTTTCCTTTCATCTTGTTGTTCACCCAAATGGCAAGGTATATCGCCAGAAAAATACTGATTGGCACCGTCCCAATAACCAAAATGAGGTTGTTCTTAATTACTTTATGGAACACTTCATCCTGCAACACCCTGGAATACTGGTCAAACCCAACAAAGGTCTGACTGCCAAACGTTGAATTAAAGAAACTTAAGTAAATCGATTTAAAGGTCGGATAAAAAGTAAACATTCCAAGAAATATTAGTGAAGGAAACAGCAATGCGTAAGCAAACACATTTTCCCTCCAACTGAATCTTCGCCTTGTGCGTCTATGTACGGCTGGTTGTGCCAATTCAATCCCCCAATTCCACCTCAGAGAGTTTTAAGAAATGCAGGCCGCGAATGCAATGTTTACGCTTTCAATTGTGGTTCGATTCACGGCGCTGCGTGAACCTGCTATTCTTTAATCAAAAATTTACGCTCTATTTTTGAAATTGCTTCAAAATCCCCTCAGCTTGCTGCTGTGACTTTTCCAGAGCTTCCTTTGCAGTCATGTTTCCGAGCAGAGCGGCTTGAATGTTATCGTTAAATATCTTAGTTACTTGACCGTTCTGATATGTAGATAATTCACTGTCCGCATATTCCAACTGGTCTCTGGCAATAGCCGCTGCCGGGAAATCGGCTACATATTTCTTGAGTATATCTGTTTCATACGAAGATTTCGTAGTTCCAACATAACCGGTATCGATGGACCACTGAGCTACCCGCTCTGGTTTGGTCAGAAACTCGATAAACTTTGCAGCCGCTTCTTTATTGGCATCCGGAATGTCTTTGAACACATACAGGTTGCCACCACCTGTTGGAGATCCGAACTGCTTGTTGGCAGGTAGGAAGGCCACACCGAAATCAAATGCTGCTTCGTTCTTGACTTTAGTCAGATTGCCTGTCGTATGGAACATCATGGCTGTCTTTCCGCTGATAAAGTCCGAAGGAACCGTTGCCCATTCAATTGTTCCTTTTGGCATAACCTTATCCTTCTGTCCGAGGTCCATGTAGAACTGCAGTGATTCCTCTACATGAGGTTGGTTGAACATCACTTTCGTCCCGTCGTTTGACATGATATTCTCACCCGATTGTAGTGACAGTGCTTGCAGCATCCAGTATTGATAGCCCGTGCTTGGAATTTCGATTCCCCATTGAGAGCCATCTGCTTTCGTCAGCTTTTTGGCATACTCACGAAGCTCATTCCAATTACTTGGTGCCTTCTCTGGATCGAGTCCTGCTTCCTTGAACTTATCTTTGTTGTAGTACATAACAATCGTGCTTCTCTGGAACGGAACACTCCACACGGTGTCTCCTGATTTGGTGTTCCCCAGGAAAGCTTCATAGAAATCATCGAAGTATTCCTTGGAGAAGCGCGGAGTCAAATCCTCAATTGCGTTCATGGAAAGCAAGGTGTACAAGTCAGTTGATAGAAGAACCGCAATGTCCGGCGAGTTATTTCCTTGGACCGCTGTAGCTACTTTTGTCATCGTATCCTGATAACTTCCACCATAAATCGGCGTAATGTCGATGTTTTCATTTTCCTTTTCAAAATCACTGGCCAACTGGTCTATCAATTTTGTAATCGGTCCGCCAACAGCAACTGGGAAATAGAATTGAAGTTCTACTTTCCCGTCCTTTCCACCGCTTTCCGTCTTACCAGCGGATTCTCCCTTGGTATTTCCCCCACTGTTGCAAGCTGAAAGAACTAGTGCAAATACGATGAACAGAAAACCGAATTTTCTCACATATATCCCCCTTTTTCATCGTCCGGGCACAAAAAAATAAGAAGCGCTCTGCACAAAACGACTTTCATTACAAAGAAAGTGTTTTAGTTATGCAAAGGGCTTCTCATCATCTCTACCCAGCTCTAAAACTTATATTGTTATACTACAATCTGTTCACTTGTTTGACAAGAATATTTTTGGTATATCCCTTCTATGACACAAATTATCATTGACATTCATGAATTTTGTAAAATGAATGTTAAATTTAACTCGAATTCATCGAATATTATGCATAAAATCTCGTTTGTGATGGCTCATCCTGATTCTTTTTCTTAGGTCTTCTAACCATAGAATTCTCTTCTCGGATATCCCCAGATAAGTCCCAGGTTGATTTCAATTGTTCCTGCAACATAGACCATTGTTTATCGATCTCACTGTCATCCCAATCCAACAATTCACTCATCATCATCATTGTATTTCCCATGATTACTTCAGCCTTTTGCCGATCAAATAACAGCCATCCTGTTCTTCTTAATAAAAAATCAACCGCGGTTAATGTCATTTCATAATGAATAGAGTACTGAATTTCGGCATGCAGCAGCCGGTCTTTCATTAGTTCATCCCGATCAGATCTTTGTATGTATCGGAATATTTCACTTGTGTTAGAACCGTAGCGTGACATCAGATCAAAGGTATCATCTATATTTACCCCGAGGGCTCGACCTTGTTTCACCATCGCTTTTTTCAGGTCGTGATAGGATCCGTTGTCCAGCAGACCGCCGCTGATCGGTATCCGATCCGTCGTACAGGGCGGAAATATCGTACCATCTTCGTCCTGTAGCTGTTTGGAGACAAGACTGACTACCTTTTCGGCCATTTTTCGAAATCCGGTCAGCTTGCCTCCGGCTATAGTGATAAGTCCCGAATCCGAGACAAAAATCTCATCTTTTCGGGATATTTCGGAAGGATTCTTGCCTTCTTCTCTGAGCAGCGGACGAAGACCAGACCACGCAGCCTCAATATCGGTTAATCTTAATTGGACTTCCGGAAATGTATAGTTAACCGCATTCAGTAGGTATTTACGGTCAGCCTCTGAAATACCTGGACTACCAATATCCCCTTCGTATACTGTATCCGTCGTGCCAATATACGTTTTCATGCCGCGAGGAATAACAAAGATCATCCTTCCTCCCGGTACATCGAAATATGCAGCCTGCTTCACCGGCAGCTTTTTGTAATCCACCACCAGGTGAACTCCTTTAGTCAAAAGTAGTCTTTTTCCTTTTAGCGAGTTATCTTTGATTCTTATTTCATCCACCCATGGGCCGGCAGCATTCACAACTTTTTTGGCGTAAATGGAATAGACCTCTCCACTAATCAGATCCTTTACCTTTACACCAACCACTCTTCCTCCGCGGTAAATAAACTCCGTTGCCTTCGTATAGTTCGTCATTAAGGCGCCATTAACTCGGGCGCTCTTCAACACTTCAATCGTTAAGCGGGCATCATCCGTCTGATACTCATAATAGTAGCCTGCACCTTTTAACCCCTCTTGCTTGAAAAGCGGTTCAAGATTTTTCGTATCTTCAAGGCCGTACATTTTTCGGCGCTCACTGCGTTTCACGCCTGCTAGCCAATCATATAGAAGCAGACCAAATGAGCTTGCCCAATACCCGTATGTTCCTTTTTTATAGATAGGGAGCAGCATTGGGATTGGGTCTATAAGATGGGGAGCGCTTTTATGCAGGAGAGCCCGTTCCATTCCTACTTCACGGACTAGTCGAATCTCACCTTGCTTTAAATATCTAAGCCCCCCGTGAATCAGTTTCGTAGACCTACTGCTCGTTCCAGATGCGAAGTCATTCATCTCCAGAAGGCCTGTTACCATCCCTCTGCAACTTGCATCCCAGGCGATGCCAGCTCCTGTAATGCCTCCTCCGATGATAAGCAGATCCAACTTAACCGCCGACATCTCCTTCAAATACACTGTTCGTTCACTTGACGAGAACCTGCTATCCATTGCCTTACCTCCATTATCGACACCCGTGCGTGCGAGATCCAAGAGGGTACAAAAAAGAACCCTTCCGCCAAGAATACATACTGAAGACAGTATATACTCAGCAAAAAAGGGTTCTCCGTTATCTCCGCCCGTCTATGCATAGATATAATAAGGCCCATTATATGACAACCCGGGTGATAAGTCTATACTCTACAGTATGCTGCCCAAACCGAATTAATACATCATAATGTCACTTTGAAATTTATACTTATTAACGAAATGTTATAATTTTCAATTAAATGGAAAATTATTTCACACAAAATTCACATTTCAGTTTATAATCAGAACACCTTTTCCATAATTTCCATAACATTATCTGATAATTATTTCACTCCTCTATCTTATAACTACTCTTACTCCTTATTTAGGATCTCTTTCTGTCGGATCTATTCTGCCATCCACTCTATCTTATCTATGACCATATCACATTCTATTGATCAATTCCCTAGTGTATAAACTCTATATGAGTTTGTATAAAAGTATATACAGTAAAGGAGGTGATGTTCTACGTGTCTTTCAACCAAGACGACTGATTAATTACAGGTAGAAGGAGGTGTTGAATTTATAGTTTCATCGAATGTACAGGATATTCCAAATTATAAGGAGGCTAATCCCTATGACTTCTATTCGTTTATCCAATCCAAAGTTGGTAAAGCTGCTTGCCCTGTGTGGAATGATGATTGTTGCTACATTAAGTATGTTTCTCTTCTCGGAAAAAGTATCAGCTCACGGCTACGTCGACAGTCCAGGTAGCCGGGCGATTTTATGTAAAAACGGACAGAATACCGATTGCGGAGCGATCATGTATGAGCCTCAAAGTTTGGAAGCACCTAAAGGCTTCCCTGCAGCAGGCCCTGCGGACGGCAAAATTGCAAGTGCAGGCGGCGCCTTTCCGAAGCTGGATGAACAATCAGCTACCCGATGGACGAAGGTGAACATGTCCTCTGGACAAAATACGTTTACATGGAAGCTGACTGCTAACCATGCCACGACCAGCTGGAAGTATTATATAACGAAACCGAATTGGAATCCGAACGCTCCACTTACACGTGATTCCTTCGACCTTACCCCATTCTGCTCCGTCGCTTATGATGGTACTCGGCCTCCGACAACGTATTCGGATACCTGCAATGTTCCACAGCGTACCGGATATCATGTCATTCTGGCTGTTTGGGAAATTGCAGATACGCCAAATGCATTTTACAACGTAATTGATGTGAATTTCAACGGAAGCAACCCGATCGATACGGAAGCTCCGACTGCACCGTCTTCCCTTGCTTCCACAGGCATCACTAGCACGAGCGTATCCTTGGCTTGGAATGCGGCTACAGATAATGTAGGTGTAACAGGCTACAAAGTCTACAACGGAAATACCCTCGTCACAACAGTATCCGGTTCGACCCTGAATTACACTGTAACCGGCTTAACGGCAAATACAGCCTATACGTTCACGGTAAAGGCTGTGGATGCCGCAGGCAATCTGTCAAACGCCAGTAATGCACTTAATGTGACCACGGATCTCGTTGTAGTAGATACCGAAGCACCGACTGCCCCAGGCAATCTGCATGTCATGGGTAGTCCAACTTCCACAAGTGTCAACCTGATGTGGGGCCAGTCAACGGACAACGTGGGCGTAACCGGCTATAAGATTTATCGCGGCTCATCCTTGGTAGGAACCGTATCCGGTACAACTACCGATTACACCGTATCAGGTCTGAGTCCAAATACGGCTTATACATTTACCGTTCATGCGTTTGACGCAGCCGGTAACGAGTCTTCCGCCAGTAATTCAGTAACTGCGACAACGGCAGATGCACCTGCCGTTCAAGCTTGGTCGCCCAACACTTCATATACCGCTGGAACACGGGTAAGCTACAACGGCTCGATTTACGAGTGCCGTCAACCCCACACTTCATTAACCGGTTGGGAGCCTTCTAATGTTCCTGCACTTTGGATGCTAGTATAAATATATTCGCGCTCTAGCTTTTTAGACTAGTTTTCTTAATAAGAACACCCCTTTGAGTGAGAACCGGATATCCTGTAAGGGATTCCATTCTACCCAAAGGGGTATTTCTATTTCCTTATTTCCAGATTTCATCAGCAATCTCTTTAATGAATTCAAGTTTCTTCCACTGTTGCTCCTCTGTTAGAATATTACCTTCCTCGGTAGAAGCAAATCCGCATTGAGGGCTTAGGCAAATATGATTGAGATCCACATATTGAGCAGCTTCCTTGATTCGACGAATAATCTCCTGCTTATCTTCAAGCTCGCCCGTTTTGGACGAAACCAATCCGAGTACAACCTGCTGGTCCTTCAGATGTTTCAGCGGTGTAAAATCCCCCGCACGATCGGTATCAAACTCCAAATAGTATCCGTCAATATGATCAATTCCGAAAAGATATTCCGCAACTGGTTCATAGCCGCCAGAGGATGCCCATGTTGAATGATAATTTCCACGGCACACATGCGTTGTAACAATCAGGTCTTCTGGGAGTCCGGCAATGGCTTGTTTGTTAACACTGGCGTAAAGCTCCGCAATATCAGGTAACTTCGCCCCATCCTCTTGTCTTAATTCCCAATAATTCTTGTCGCAGAGCATTCCCCAAGTGCAGTCATCCAGCTGAAGACTACGGCAGCCCGCCTCATAGAATGCAAGAATAGCTGCATTGTATGCAGCTGCAATATCAGCTACCAATTCCTCCGTGCTGTTGTAATAGGAATTGGTACTGGCCTTGTTATCTGGACGTTGAAGCTCCGCAAGAAATTGGGCCGGGGCCGGTATCGTCTGGCGAGCGATCGCATCCTCTCCAGCCACTTCTTTAAGAAATTTGAAGTGCTCTACAAACGGATGACTGGAAAAGCCGACTTTACCGCACAAGCGGGCGGTTTCTGCACGAGTTTCCTCGCCTTGGAACTGATATCCTCTATCTGCATTTGCTTTCTCGACCCCATCTAGCCCCCACATAAAATCAAGATGCCACCAGGAGCGTCTGAACTCCCCATCCGTTACGGCTTTCAGTCCTAACGATTTTTGCTTAGCTACCAGCTTAATAATTTCCCGATCTTCTACCCTCTGCAGTTCATCCGCACTAATCTCGTTGTTTTGATATTTGACTCTAGCCTCTTTCAGCACCTCCGGACGCAAAAAACTACCGACCGTATCATGCCTGAAAGGTGTAACCGTTCTTTGTTTAGCGCTCTCCAATGAATTGCTCATCTGTACTATCCCCTTTAGCTATTTATCTGTAAAAAATCGTTATAAGAGGTTGTTCAAAAAGTCCGCTTTTGATCACGAAGTGAATCAGGAAGTGGGCTCGGCATCGAATCTTGAATTCAGCCGGTCCTAGCATATGCTTACGAAGTATGTTTCCTCCGGAAACATCTCAGGTGCTCACGTACCCAAAACAGATGATGCTTCCGAAGACGTTTTCTACGAAAACGTGTAGCTCCGCTCCTCACTCCCTAGCTTCATCCAACTGAAGCGTTTGAAAAAACGCACATCGGAAGCATAAGCTTCGGTGCTGAAAACCGACCTTTTTGAACACGCACTATAAGAAAGATAGCACAGTTTTCCAGCTATAGAGTAACTCCAAATAACTATAGCTGGCTATAGCTTAAAACTATATCCAGCTCCATTTCCCAGAAATCATTGGAATAAAATTCTGTGTTTTGTTATTGTTGGACAGTGCATTTTTGATTAAATAATTCCACTTGAGTGATAATGAAATATGAAAACAAATTAGGTTAAGGTGGCTGAAAAAATCATGACACTACGGATGAACCCATATCTTATCCTGGACGGAAATGCGAAGGAAGCAATCTCTTTCTACGAGAAAGCGCTCGATGCCAAAGTTGTAATGATGCAGACGTTCGGAGAAATGCCGGCCAACCCTGATTTCCCTTTACCGGAGGACGCCAAGGATCGTGTATCCCACGCGAACTTGAAGGTTGGAGAGACGGACTTGATGTTCTCGGATACGTTTCCAGGTCAGCCTGTGCATTCGGGTAATCAGGTTCAAATCTGCATTACCACAGTTACAGCGGAGCGCTCTGAGCAGATTTATGAGGTTCTAAAAGAAGGCGGCCAGATTCGCATGCCTCTTCAGAAAACGTTCTGGAGCCCTGCTTACGGAATCGTGACAGATCAATTTGGCGTCACTTGGAATATCACAACCGAAGTAAAGGCGTAGGTAAAAGGCATGGCGGAACCCCGTCATGCCTTTTTATTGCTGAGATTAGATAAAATTCACAAAATAAATTCCATTCATTTTGAATTTATTTTATAAAAAATTAAAATACCTATTGATAATGATAATTGTTATCAATATAATGATTATCATTATCAGTTATGAAAAGGAGAATTATCCCATGAAGCTATCTCGTTTTAAACCAGTACTTATTCTTACCTTGTTCACAATATTCGTCGCTGCCTGCAGTCAGACGCCATCTACCTCTAGCACATCATCACAGTCACAGCCTGCGGCTTCCTCTACTGCTGCATCGACCCCGGAAGCAGCTTCAAGCACTGAAACAGCTCCAAGCACAGAATCACAATCCTCTGTCGCTGTTGATGAGGCAAAAGTTGAGGAAATAATGAAGCAATTTAAAGGGAAGACGCCTGATAAAGTAGTGACGGTATCTGTCTCCATATCGGAATTGTTGAATGAGCTTGGCGTCATTCCTGTGGGCGTTCCAACTACAAGCAGCCAGCTGCCAGCAGCTTTTGACCAAGTACCTCGTATCGGATCATCCCATCAGCCAGATCTGGAGCAAATCGCCAAGTTGCAGCCTGATTTTGTACTTGGCCCAGCTTCCATAAAAGACAATCTGGACAAATTGTTTAAATCCGCATCCTTGCCATCCGCTTACTTACCAGCTGATTCATTGGATGAATTAAAGCTCTCGATGGTCACCCTTGGACGTTTATTCAAGAAAGAAGACAAAGCAGAAGCATTCCTGCAACAGTTCAACGAGAAAGAAAATGCCGTCATTGAAAAGACCAAAGGAAAAGAAGCTCCATCCGTCATGATCCTGTTCGGCTCTGCCGAATCACTCATGTTCATGAATGAGAATACATACACTGGTAGTTTGGTGAAGAAACTCGGCGCATCTAATGTGGTTACTGATGTGCTGAAGCTGAAGGAAACTTACATTCCGCTCAACATGGAAAGCATCGTTGCCGCGAATCCGGATGTTATTTTGTTAGTTGCTCACGGAGATCCAGCTGCGGTTGCCAAAAAATTCGAGGAGGACACCAAGAAAAACGGTGCCTGGGAGAAGCTTGATGCATTCAAGAACGACAAGCTGATCGCGCTCGATTACAGCCTGTTCGGCATTGCATCGATCGTCAAAGCTCCGGAAGCATATGAAGAGATGTTCAAAATTTTGTACAACTGATACGGAGGAATCCAGAGTGACGGAGAAACACATCAGAAAAGCCGTACTGCTCGGGATCACTGCCCTAGCCCTAATAGCCGCCGTTCTGCTTTCTATCGGGCTGGGCAGTGTCCGGTTATCTCCGACTGAAACCGTGAGTACCTTGTTTGGAAATGGGGATGATGCCAATCATACGATTCTGTGGGATATACGAATCCCAAGAGTGTTACTTGCTCTGTTGATTGGGGCAAACTTAGCGGCTTCAGGCGCATTACTTCAAGCAGTCATGTTGAATCCCCTAGCTGATCCCGGTCTGACGGGTGTATCGAGCGGAGCTGCGGTCGCCGTACTGTTCATCTTGCTCGCTCAGCCCAGTTACGCTTCACTGGTTCCATTAGCTGCAATTGTCGGTGGTATGATCGCAGCGGTCCTAGTCTATGTCTGGGCATGGAACCGGCGAACCGGGTTCACACCCATCCGCATCATTCTGTCCGGTGTAGCCGTTAACGCTGTATTCGGCGGAGTCATAGGGCTGTTGTCCTTGCTGTACAGCGATCAGCTCCCCTCTGCCTTGCAATGGTTGAATGGCAGTTTGTCCGGCAAAGGTATGTCAGCGGTAAAGGTTCTACTCCCTTATTCCATTATCGGATGGATTGCTGCCATTCTGTGCATCCGTCAAGCCAATATTTTACGTTTAGGGGAACAGGTCGCACATAACCTGGGGCAAAATTTGAACCGCATCCGGTTTACACTCTCATTTATAGCCGTTTATTTGGCAGCCATCTCCGTATCAACCGTCGGACTTGTCGGCTTTGTCGGACTCATCGTTCCACATATCGCGCGCATGCTCGTCGGTTCTGATTATAAGCAAGCATTGCCGATGAGCCTTCTGCTCGGAGCATTGATCCTGCTCGCCGCAGATACTGCAGGACGTACGGTTTTCGCACCCACTGAAATACCAGCCGGCATTGTGATGGCGATGCTTGGAGGTCCTTATTTTCTATACCTGATGCGCAAGGGGGACACTTAGATGCTTGAGGTTCAGTCTCTGACGATACGCTATGCGGATCGAACAATCATAAATAACTTTTCACTTGAGGTAAACGAAGGAGAAGTTGTATCCATCATCGGACCAAATGGATCCGGCAAGTCAACTATACTCAAAGGATTGTCACGCAGCATTCCTTGTGAAAGTGGACGTATATGCATTGCTAACCGGGAGTTATCCTCCCTTAGCACCAAGCAGGTTTCTCGCATTATGTGCATGCTCTGTCAATCGAATTCATGTCCAGCAGATATGACCGTCGAAGAATTGGTTGGGTACGGGCGGGTTCCACACAAGAAGTGGTACGAACGATTCGATGCAGGTGATGAGGAGGTCATTGGGTGGGCGCTTGAGCAGACTGACATGCTTCAATACAAAGACAGGTTGATCGTCTCCTTGTCAGGCGGAGAAGCACAGCGTGCCTGGATTGCCATGGCACTGGCGCAGCGCCCCAAAGTACTGCTGCTTGACGAACCGACCACTTACTTGGATATCGCCCATCAGCTGGAAGTGCTTGAGCTTATAAGCAGACTAAATCGTGAATTGAACCTTACGGTTGTCATGGTGCTTCACGATTTGAATCATGCAGGTGCCTATAGTGACAAGATCTCTGTCATCCAGAATGGCGTCATGCGCGAATACGGTCCTCCACAGCAGGTGCTCACCCCGCAATTGATCCGTGAGGTATACGGCGTTGAGTCCGAAGTGGAATATGTTGTTGGCAGTTCCGCCCCACGTATTCATATTTTGAAGAAAAGTAGAGGGATCAGTCATGAAGCAATTGGATAAAGAAAAGATCAAGCTGGAGTATTTAACATTTACGGATAGCCTAAAGACAATCATGCTAAGCACTCTGGATGAAAATGGGCAGCCTTTCATCTCCTATGCCCCATTCGTGAAAAAGAACGGTAAACTCTATATCTATATCAGTCAAATCGCCAATCATTACCATCATATCGAGAACAATCCCGCTGTTGACGTCATGTTTATCGAGGACGAATCACAGTCCAGAAACCTATTTGCCCGTCAGAGAGCAAGATTCGCATGTACTGCTATCAAAGTAGGAAACGAAGAAAATGAGGATATTTTCTATTTGTTTGGTCAGTCTTTTGGGGACAGTATGATCCGAATGCTCCAAGGATTAGATTTTTCACTGTTCGAGCTAACCGTACGCGAGGGGCGTTATGTGGTAGGGTTCGGTCAAGCGTTCGATATCGATCTGTCGGGTAACAGATTTGACCTTGTCTCAAGAGACGGACACACGTCCGAAGCACAATTGTAAATCAGACAAAGGAGTGTTACTTGATGACATTTACCACCGTATCTCAAATCTGGAATGCCGTTCAAGACCGATTTCATCAGACAGCCAAAAACCTGCCCGAACAAGATTTACCGCTAAAGCTGGGCAATGCCTCTATCGGCTACATGCTTCGCCATAATGCAGAGGTTGAGTATATGTTCGCCGATTGGTTTTTCAATCGTCCGCTACCAGAAGGACTGGCTATCCATACCGCCCGCGGAGCTGCAGGAGCCGAGAATGAGTTTACTAACTTGCAGGAGCTCCTCGCCATCCTGAAAGCCTCGAACGAGCATATGCTTGACGCAATGCGAGAGTTGCCTGAAGAAAAGTGGAATGAACCCGTCAAGTCTCCGATGGGCCTTTCAACACCGCTCGAAGCTGTTGGCAGACTCATGTATCATACAGGCATTCATGCAGGGCAGATATCGCTCATCCAGAAGTGTGCAACTGTGCAGCGACCATAAGGACAGAGCTGCTGTTCATAGGGCACACTAAAATCACAGCTAATCACGTAGTATCAAATCAACGAGTATGGAAAAACTCGAGACGTATAGCTGATTTTGAACGAAATACAAGAAGGGAGCCACATAACATGGCTCCCTCCCTTTATGTATAGGAGGTGGTCTAACTATCCCCCCCTATAGCCTCATACAGCGCTTCAGTATAAGCGATTGCCAGCTTGGATAGCGTAATATTTTTATGGCTGATCCATCCCACATTGATACTCTCCTCGCTCTCAAGCGGAACCGGAATGATCTCATTTCCGTTCAGATCAGCGCTAAGTACACCTGTAGAAATCGTATATCCGTTTAGCCCAATTAACAGATTAAAAAGGGTCGCCCGATCATTCACCATAATGCTTTTTTTATGTGACAGTGTACTCAAAATTTCTTCCGAGAAATGAAACGAGTTGAACTCACCCTGGTCAAAGGAGAGGTACGGATAGTCTTCCAGCTGTTCAATCTTCACGACGGACTGCTTCGCCAGCGGGTTTTTTATACTAATGAAAATATGAGGTTTAGCCGTAAATAGGCTCTTGAACTGCAAACCGGCGTCTTTGAGCAGCTTGTTGATCACCTTGTCGTTAAACTCATTTATATACAAGATTCCAATCTCACTGCGCAGCGTTTTAACATCCTGTATAATTTCATATGTCTTGGTCTCCCGCAAAGCGAGTTCATACTCCTCTTGTCCATACTCTCGAACCAGGTTTACAAAAGCATTGACCGCAAACGCATAATGCTGGGTAGATACTGAAAAGTGCTGCGGCGAAGGCTTCGCATTCACATAACGGGTCTCCAGAAGCTCCGCCTGCTCCACAACCTGACGGGCATAACCAAGAAACTCAGCACCCTCTTTGGATAATGAAATCCCTTTGTTTGTACGTTCAAAAATCGTAATCTGGAATTCTTCCTCCAAATCACGAATCGCATTCGAGAGGCTTGGCTGAGATATGAACAATCGCCTTGCAGCTTCATTCATTGAACCCCGATTGGCTACCTCAATCACATATTTCAATTGCTGCAACGTCACTGGATTCATTCCTCTCCATAACAATTCTATTTTTTGATTATCCCATTTGGGATATATCCCTATCTGCTACCTCTTATTCTAATCGATCCATATCAGTTCGCAAAGACAGGCAGTAATATCGCTTCTAACAACGGCCTTCCCGTAGTGGTTTCCCCGCTTCACCACCCCATTCGTCTTCCATGAGATACATTGCCTGCAGCGGTTCATGTTCTGGTACAAAAGTCATTCTGTAATAAACTTCTTCATCTTCGCAAATTTCGTAATACAACGCATACCGCCTTAGTTCAAGGGGAAGCTCGATCATCGCACTCATGGGCACAGACAAAAGCTCCAGCTTCTCCGGTTCTATGACATCAAAAGGTACAACCATCCGCCGCTGGGCAAGTGGGTCCTCCTCAAACTTCTCACACAAGGCAAGCTTCACCCAAGCACCAAACGTATCATCCGGGATCGGACCAAAAGTGATGTAACCGGGATGAATAACTGCTCCCTGCTCAACATTATGTTCCCCCCACTGACAGAGGTCCTCGTCAAAATCACGGGAACGCACCTGTATCTGATGATGCGAGATGGCTAAATCCACCTCTTGGGTAACGGATGTTTTGTTCATTTACGCGTTCTTCCCTTCCATTGGATGTATAATCCAGATTCTCTTTATTTCAACGGTTCCATCGAAAGAATGGCCAGCTTGTTCTCCTCATCCAGTTCGACCTTGACCTCGATCCCAAGCTTGTCCCTGAACAATCGGGTAATGTTTAGATAAGGATCTTTTGCTGCACTGCTTCCGCCATTGACGCTGTTTCGTGTCATGCCTGCCGCGATGATCGATTTAATGTACTCCTTATCTGCTCTATCCTTCGGATTATAACGGTAAACCGGCTCTTTTTGCTTATTATAAAAGACATACGTCTCCGTGTAATCATTGGCGTTGATATACTCCTTTTCCTTCTCAACGAATTTGGCATCCATATCATACCGGACATCTCCCGCCAAAAAAGGATTTTCCTTCAACGGAACGGTTTCATATTTTCCATACGCTAGTTGAAGCAGATAATAAGTACTGCTATCTTCAATCCGATAATAAAAGGTCCTGTCGTCTCCCCTCTTATCTACCGCCGCAAAGCTACCGAAGAGAGGCCAGGCATCATACAATTTACCGTCTTCCTCAACAGCGAGCTTGTATTTCGTCAGCACCATTTCCTTCTGGAATACACCGAAAGAACGGGCGACAAAAAAGGTAGGAATGAGCAGAGTCCCCACGACGATAAACAAGATCAATTTCAAAACCGGGTTTCTTCTCCTCATGTTTTCTCTCCTCATAAACGGTGCCGCTATCCACCCTGCGTGTTGACCGGAGCTTTTTGCTGCAATTTCCGTAAAATTTTTACGACCGCATCTCGATTTTTCGCTTCCTTCATATATTTGGGCACTGAATAGGAAGCTGTCCTTTTCATAGCACCGACAGGTTTCTCGCGAAGTGTGGCCGACAAGTACGATTGCAAATAGTTCAGATGTTCCCGGTTCACCGCCCATACCGGTTTGCCGCGCACATAATCCAGATAATAAAGCTCCAAATGAAACACGGGATCCTTTCCATCCTGAATATCAGTACGATACATCCATGATCCGGCTTTTTGCTTTACGGCTACTTGATTAACTGCACCACAATGGGGGCATGGAATATGAATATGCTTATGGGCAAGCTGTTTGTCATCATGCAGTTCCTTATTAAACCATCTTTCACACGTCCCGCATACACTACTGGCTGTATGACGGAATTGCTCTTTTTCCTTCTCATGATAAAAGCAATTCGTGCATCTTACTTCCTTCAAGCATTCTGTTCCGTATATGTAAGCAAGACCGCGACAATACGGACACTTCACGGCCACTTGTCCTCCCTGACGGAGAACATAACAGAACGAATATGGATATCCGAGCTCGTCTACAAAACGCTGCATCGTCCTTCCTCCTTCCCCTTACGCGAGAACAGCCCATAACCAATCCAAGCATTGTCACGCCAAGGATAGCAGCTATAATCGTCGCTTTTTTCATCTCTGCAAGCCACCCTTGTTCACGTTCTCTGCTACCACCGCAGAGGCTTTGCTTCACTCTTCCATACGACATATCGTCCTAGCTCCCGGATCGTTCCGGTTCCAATGCTGTACTCATCCATTGATTCCGCCCGGAGATCAAGCAGATGAAGCATTCCACCGTAAGTACCAACAGCTAACACGCCTTCATCATCCGAAACGGCCATCCCGGAAATCGTACTGCCTACAAAATGACGCCACAGCTCCGCTCCCTCTACATCAATCATACGTAAATAACCGTAGGCATCCCCCAGCACAACGCCGTGAGAAAGTACTCCTGCCGCATATACCCTAGCACCGTCCTCCGCCAGCGGCCATTCCTCCCTCTTATCGGATGCTCCCGATAACACTACATCGAGTGGAACCCTTATAGTCGAACCATTATAAAAATGACAGGAATTGAACCATGCCTGCTGTCCGTCATGAGTAAATACGCTGTAATGCGGATAACTCGACTCTGGATAAATACTATGCACCTTTCCAGTACTCCGGTCCAGTAGCAGATGATCACTCGATTGACTTCCGAAAGCGAGCCACCGCTCATCAGGAGAAACAGAGCCGTGGGCCATAGCGATGGAGGTATTGTCCATTTCGTATTCTTCAAGCTCGCTGGCACTCGGATGAAGCAGCTGCGTCCCATCCTTCTCGAGCAAGTAAATGCCCTGACTGCTAACCAGCAGAAGTCCGCTCCCATCGGAAAAAGGAATAACCTCATCTACACTCTGCTCCGGTCGATCACAATCCGCAAGTGTCTCCAGATTCGGCATCTCTTCCTTCAGCTGCCGCTTGATCGTTGACCAAGGAAAGACGGCAAGCTCCTCTCCTTGCAGCTGCACATCCGGCTTACGAATCAAGCGGATGTCGGCTGGCCCGACCAACGCGTATACGGAGCCTTGAACAGAGCGTCCGGTTAAGCTAAGCTCCGGCATCTTGCAGATTCCATGCTCGCCCGCGATATAGACAGTTCCCTCTTCCCAAGAGGTTCCGGCCCGGAAGATGACCGAAGATCCCACAAATGAAATGGATTTTATCGCTTGTGTATCTTCCTTATAACTCTCGACCAGCGGCCATGTTGCCGCAGGCAACTCTTGACGAAGCTGTTCGACCTCTCCTGATCGATTCGCTTCCCGAACCATTTTCCAGATGTTTGCTGCCAGCTTACTGCGGGAATCGTTCTCCGGCTCTTTCAGTTCTTTGTCCCATCCTGTTTCCATTCCTAGCCGGACATACTCATTGATCTCCTTAGCATAACGATGTCCTTCCGAACGCCAAGCCGCTGCAGTTTCATGGTTCAACCAATTCATCCTTTTTCCTCCCGTATTCTCAGTACTCTATCTCTTCTATGTTCGTTTTCAAATTGTGGTTGGATTCCTTCAACAGATCCGTAAAAGACTTTGCCACATAATAGATAAAATCCGGGTCATGCACGTATACAATGATTTGCCCATGATCTCCGGACTCCGCCGGATCGAAATCCATCATTAAGTAAAGTGAGCCTCCCGCTCACAGAAATATGATTTCGTTTCTTCCATTTCCTCAAGGCTCATCATATAAAACGGAGTGAACTCCTCGTCTAGTTCATCTCCCGGATATAAAATATGAAAGGCATAACCACTGCCATCTTTAAGACCATAAAAACCTCTGAAATCATCAGGCAGTTTCACTCCGAATTTTTTCTCGAATTGGTCCAGGCTTTCCTCGCTTGCACCTTTTCGCAGCTTATAACTCCGATGTAAATCTTTGAGATCCTCCGACACCTTGTCCTCAAGCAACTCGTCCAGCTCTGCCATAAGATCATAGATGGTAGATTTCATGATGATTTGATCCTCCTAATGGTTATTCCATATAAGCATCATTCCTAGTAGTATAGTAAAAACTTCGATAACACCCCCTACCAAAAAGTATATAGAAGGTGTATTACAGAACACAACAGGTCTGGTGGTATACAAAAAAGCGGGCTTTTTACCCGTTTTAAAAAGCTAGTATTTGAGCATTCACGAAAAATTCATCAAAATCCGCAAAAATCAGCGGCATTTCTTGAGATCTTTCGGCGTCTTTGGAACTAGTTTTGTGAAAATACGCAAATCCAGACAACTACAATCCCATTTAACACAACCTGCTTTCTGGGGATTGTTTCATTCTTATGATAAAATGTATGCATTGATACGATCCGAGAAGGAGTGACATACCATGACTCGTTTTATCGATTATTATATACGAAGTGAGGCGGAGTGTGAGCGATTGAAACAGGTGGATGTCTTGGCCGAGCGCTTTGCAAAAAGAGCACCGATCCACGATACAGAAGGGAGCTTTCCTTTTGAAAATTTTAACGATCTTCGGCAGGCAGGCTATTTGAAACTAACCGTCCCCCGCCAATACGGCGGTGATGAAATTACGCTGTACGAGATGGTACAGGTGCAGGAGCGGCTCGCTTATGGCGATGGCTCTACGGCTTTGGCCGTAGGATGGCATCTGGGCCAAATGCTGCATCTGAGAACGACAGGAAAATGGCCGGAAGCATTGTATGCGGATCTGTGCAGGGACGTCGTAGCTCAAGGCGCTATGATGAACGTGTTCGCCAGTGAAGCTGGTACGGGCAGCCCCAGTCGCGGTGGCAAACCCGAAACGACCGCTGTGCGGACTGAAGGCGGATGGCATATCTCAGGCCGTAAAACGTTCAGCACTCTCTCTCCGATACTGGATCGGTTCGTCGTAACCGCTTATGTTCCAGAGGAAGACACAGTTGGAGAATTTCTCATTGACCGGAGTGACCGGACCATCATCGATGAGACCTGGAATACACTTGGCATGCGTAGTACCGGGAGTCATGATGTTGTGTTAAACGGAGCTTTTGCATCCGACAATGCCCGGATTACTGGTAAGGGAACCGATGACGGCGGCGGATGGCTTCTTCACATTCCGGCATGCTACATGGGCATTGCCCTTGCAGCGAGAGATTTTGCTCTGGAATATGCTAAATCATACAAGCCGAACAGCGTGAAGGCTTCCATTGCTACCCTTCCAACCGTGCAACAGTCCATTGGAAAAATGGAAGGTGAACTTCGCATTGCCCGAACGGTCATGTATGAAGCTGCCGATCGGTGGGACCGCAACCCTTCCGTCCGATCGTCCATGCGGGCACAGCTTGGACTCGCCAAATACACGGTAACCAACCATGCGTTATCCGTTGTGGATCTAGCTATGCGTATCGTAGGCGGATCAAGTCTGTCCAAGAATTTTCCGCTAGAACGTTACTACCGTGACATCCGTGCAGGATTGCATAATCCCCCGATGGATAACACAGTGCTGAATCAACTAGCGGCAGAAGCATTGAATGAGAATTAACAGATGCAGTGCAGTACTTCACCAGACAAAAAAGACAGGGAGTCCAAAAGGTCTATCGACCTAGGACTCCCCTTTGTCTGTTTTAGAACGCTACGTATATACAATCGTTCTCCTACAATCACTCTTGCCCCTAATCGACTTTCTGATCTTCTAATAATTAATAGTAATTACAAATCAGCCCAAATGAAATCGTTATGTAAACTTTTGAATTCAGCAGCCGTTTGAAATTCGATACGTAAGTCGACATCTGTTTTACCCAAATGCTCATTTTGATCAACATTATAAAATTGAATGATTCTTACTTTATAAATCCCGTTGTCTAATTGTATTCTCCAAATTTTACAGTCCTCGTCAGGCAAGAGATGGTCCTGAAATTGTGCACTCATCGTCAAACAGTCGTAATTCACAATATGGAGCTCATTATTTGTAACGCAAATATAGCTTTCAGACTCCCTATAGCCTCCATCCGTCTCAGGATCTTGACCAATCCCTACGTTTACTCGCCAATCCACCTCAACACCTTCCGAGGTGAGCTGCCAGACGATGACATTGCCTTTCTTCATTTCCTCTGCAACATGTTGCCGCAGCATATCCAAATCCCAATCTGAATCTACAAAGGATGTATAACGATCGGCATTTACGATCCCCATAAAATTGGTATCACCGTCAATTACATAATTCATGTGTAACTACCTCCTTCAACAAGGTTATATGTAAAAATCGTCATTCATGGCGTTTCCATTCAAATTAAGTTTGCTGGAACAATGTCGCCGTAACCCTGCAATCTGAACACAGGAACATATAATAGATTCCCTCACCGTATTCTTCAACCTCTCCCCAATCCAACTGTCCGATAAAAGTCATGCTCTCAGAGCAGCAGGAACAAGCCGGATATACAGCGTCCTGAATCCAGGAGGGATGACCGCCTATTTGTGAAATGATGGGCTCAAGCGTCCAGTCTGCGGCATGATACCTATTGCGAGTCTTGCTGGCTAATCTCAAGCCCGCATGGATATTTTGATCATCATAATCATCCAGATCCATGTCCGGCAAATATTCGGGCCTTTGATTTGCTGTGCTCCATCTGCTCTCTCCGTTCCTATCAATGTCCATATATATCGTATGGTAACAACTACAATGGACACAGGTGTTTACCTTAAGCCGCTCACCCTCTCCATCTCCACCCATACCTAAAAAAAGAAGTGAAGAATGGTTAACGTCCAGATCGACAAGTGTCGTTAATCTGCTACCGCACCACGGACAGGTCGATGAGTCAGGCTCCATAAAGATTGCAGGTTCATTGATTGTCCTAACGGAATGATCCTCAGCTTCTACCTTCTCTACAGCGTAGCTGCAGGAGTGAAATAAATTCCGGCGCTCCCCACTCTTGGTAAGCTCCCATCCTGCCTCTTGTGAATAACACTCAGGAGATATATAGAGTTCCTCAGCCCACTTCGGTGGCGACTGCCGCCATTGATGAAAATATTCCACGACCTTTTCATCGCCAATCCAGGCTAAAGCCAGTAGCAGATGGTTACGGTGTTCCTGATCATGATATATCTGATCCAGCAATTGATCCCGAACTTTCATGGACGCATCCTTAAACAATATCCCTGGGTAATATATTTCATGTTCCATCAGCTTAGGGATATAATCAGCAATCGACATATTCTTATAACAAACTAGCGACAACAAGATGTCCTGCAGCGTGTCCTTTTCTCCTGAATCCAACAGATCCATCGCATAATCCCGCATCCTGCTGACATCCTCCGATGTCAAGGACAGATAAATTTGTTGCTTGTTCCATTTGTAAGGGACGTAATGAATCAAGGGATCATACGGGGGGTGATGATATATAATCTTGAGGATTTCCACCGGATCCGTTATTCCCGCATACAAGTCCACGTCTCTGCGATTTTGTTCGATATAACGTTGCCTTTCTTTCCGTTCCATCTCCTGCTTGCACGGCATGCAATAACCGCCCGTTCTTGCAGCTGTGTTCGGCAATATCGTTGCTGAACAGCCTTGGTTTGTGCATGGAATTCGTTCTGTCATAGTGTGCCCTCCTAAAAACTATCATTCATATTCCGCCGTTAAAATGATATTACTTCTAAATTGGAAAATTGTGAACAAAGCGATCTTTTAATCAAATTTGTACATCAACGATTTAAATGATTTCTTTCCAACAAAAAAGCCCTTCCCGAATCGAAATCGGGAAGAGCTTCTCACAAACATCTTATTTCACTGTACGGTTGTAATCCTGGATTTTGGACGTAATTTCTTTTGCTGCATCATCCAGAGCCTGCTGCGGTGATTTTTTGTTGTTGAGCACCTCTTCAATCGCACCTTCGACAATCTGTCTCGCTTCCGGGAATACCCCCATCACTGCCCCCTGCGTCGCTTTGTTCAATTTCGTTTGGTGCAGCTGATCAATCGCTGTTTGGAACTGCGGGAACTTCTTCAGGTTTTCCTTCACGCTTTCTTCCTCATACGCTTTGGTTGTAATCGGGAAGTAGCCGGTATTGATATGCCAGTACGCTTGCTCTGAAGGAGAAGTCAGGAACTTGATAAACTCCCACGCCGCTTTTTGCTCCTCGTCCGGACGGTTGTTCATCATCCACAGGCTTGCGCCGCCAACGATAACTCCGCCATCCTTCGCATCCGCCGGTTTAGGAAGAACTGCCGTACCTACTTCAAATTTGCCTGTACTGCTGTCAACCAAACCTTTCAAAACTGCAGTAGAATCGAGAATCATGGCCACTTGACCTGCAGAGAACGCCTTCTTGGAATCGTCCGTTTTACGTCCTAGGTTGTTGGCCGCTTTCGTATCAATCAGGTCCTTCCACCAGGTCAGCACTTTCACACCAGCCTCGGTGTTCACAAGCGATTCAGTAGCAAGGCCGTCCCGGCCGTTACCATTGTTCACATATTCCGCACCCTGGTTCGCAAACAACTGCTCCATAAACCAGCCGTAGATCGCAAAGTTCGCGCCAACCGCCTTTCCTTTTTTCGATATCGTGTCAGCAGCTGCTTTCAGTTCTTCAAATGTCTTTGGCGGATTTTCAGGGTCAAGTCCCGCATCCTTGAACAGGTCTTTGTTATAGTACAAAATCGGATTCGACGTGTTGAACGGCATGGAGTACAGCTTGTTATCAAATGTATAGTATCCGCTGATATTTGGCTCCAGTTGACTGACATCCCATTTGTCCGCATCGATAAAATCCTGCATCGGCTTGATCATCTTGGAATCGATCATAAACCGGCTACCAATCTCATACATCTGCACAACGGATGGTCCATCATTGGTACCCATGGACGCCTTCAGCTTGCTTAACAAATCGTCATAGTTGCCTTGGTACACGGCTTCAACCTGTACCTTATCCTGGGATTCATTAAAGTTAGCTACGAGCTGGTCAACAACCTTCGTATTAGCCCCGCCCATCGCATGCCAGAACACGACCTTCTGAATCCCGGCTTTGGCTTCCGTTTTAGTCCCGGGTTTAGTATCGGTTGGCTGCGGTTTTTCTTCCTCGCCCATATTTACATTGCAAGCCGTTATGAGCAGCATCACAGTGGCGAGAAGCATACTGACCCATCTCATTTTTCCCATCTCTTCATTTTCCTCCCCTTTTTAAATCGTCGACACCTATATGACAAGCCTGACTGGTAGACACAGGCGAATCACCAAAAGTTATCCTTTGACCGCGCCAGCCGTAATGCCGCGCACCAGTTGTTTGACCCCGAAAGCCAGCAGTATAAAGGATGGCAGCAGCACCAGCGTGACCCCAGCCAATATCAGGTTCCACGACATGACCTCGGCATGCTGCAGCATCGCCACCCCGATCTGGACTGTCCGCATGGATGCCTTGTTCGTAATCAGAAGTGGCCACAAGTAATGATTCCAGTGGGTCAAGAACACATATACCGCCAAAGTGGCAATGGCGGAACGCGACAGCGGAAGCACCATGGAAAAATAACTTCGCAGGTGACCACAGCCATCAATCTTCGCTGCATCAAACAGCTCCCCAGGAAGCTGAAGGAAAAACTGCCGCAACAGAAACACCCCGAATGCGCCTGCCATAAACGGCACAATGAGGCCTTGGTAGCTGTCCATCCAGCCCCAATCCTTGATCGTCAAGTAGTTCGGAATGATGGTCACTTCCCAAGGAATCATCATTGTGGAGAGAAAAAGTGCGAACAGCAGGGTTTTTCCTTTAAACTTCAAGAACGAAAAAGCATAAGCCGCAAGACTTGACGTGATAACCTGACAAATCATAATCGCTGTGGATACAATAAAGCTGTTCAGTATGAAGCGCACGATCGGAAATCCGGATACAGCCTCCGCAAAGTTCCCCAGGTATAAGCTTGATGGAAAAAGCGGCGGTGGAAAGTTTGAAACTTCCTGCTCGGTCATAAACGAAGAAAACACGGCGAATATGAGAGGATATAACACTACAAGCGCTAAAACGATCAGCAGCAAATATGTGAAAAGGGACGTTGTTCTTTTTGCTATCATTGATAGTGCACCTTCTTTTCAAGAACTTTAAACTGCAGCAATGTAAGCGCCAGAATGATGACAAACAGAATCAATGCCTGCGCGCTGCCAATGCCGAAACGGAAATTGACGAAGGCATCCTGGTAAATGGAGTACACGATCACGTTGGTCGAATTGATCGGCCCCCCCTTGGTGAGAATATGGATTTGGCCAAATGCCTGAAAAGCGCCGATGACCGATACGATGAGCGCAAAAAAGATCGTTGGCGACAGCAGCGGAAGGACGATTTGAATGAACGTACGAATCGGGCCGGAACCGTCCATTTTGGCACTTTCGTAAATTTCCTCAGGTACCCCCTGAAGCCCACTGGAGAGAACGATGTATAGAAAGCCCATGTTCATCCATATCGTCATCAGCGAGATCGAAATGAGCGCCCATGATGGATCGGTCAGCCAAGGAATCGGACTGATGTTCACCAGACTCAAGAAGTAATTCAGCATGCCTGCTGTCGGATGAAACAGGAGAAACCAGATGATAGATCCTGTACCGACGGATATGACGATCGGCAGAGAAAATACAAACTGGAACACCTTCATACCGCGGAGCTTATTGTGTGTAATTGCAGCCAGAAACAGCGACCACACGAGTGAAGTAGGCACGGTGTACAAAATAAACAGTAAAGTAACACCCAATCCCGAATAAAACGCTTCGGACCCAAACAGCTTCGCAAAATTTTCAAACCATACAAATTCGGCGACCTGCCCCCGCGGATCAGTTATTGTCATACTGAGATACACCGATTTCAGCATCGGGTAGAACAAAAACATAATAAACAGAATGACTGAAGGGGCTAAAAACGCATAGGCTAACGCTTGCTCCCCCCGTTCTCTTTTTTTAACAATCCTACTTTTAGTATTTTTACCAGATAAAACGCTTTCATTATTAGTCAAATCGATTTGCCCCTTTCTTTAAAATCTCTGTCTGTATCTACCCGCGGTATAAGAACCATAAAAAAAGAGAACAAAAGAACACATAAGCCACATGTCAAAAGACACGCAATTTATGTGATTCTCCTGTTCTCCATCACATGTTCATCTTGATCCTATCTTACTATCGCCATCCGAATATTGTCAACAAATATTCATATTTATAATCCGACAATACTTGACAAGTTAGAAATATTATCGGTGTCGGATTGAGCGATAGATCACAAACTTATTCGCCGTAATATGTTACAAATTCTCCGTTCGGTTTGCGATAGCCTCGAGGCCGTTGCTTGCTCGTGTCTTCTTTCCCGAGTGTAATAAGCATGACCGGTACGTATCTTTCAGGAATTTGAAGCGTTTGCCAGATCGCTTCAGGGTCAAAACCGATCATCGGACAAGTATCCCATCCCCGCTCCTTGGCAATCAGCATAAACTGCATAGCAGACAGACTTGCGTTACGGATCGCTTCATCCCGCTTGAAGTTTTCTCCTCTGGATTCATACAACTCATGTACTTCTCGAACGTTTTTATCAAATTCAAATTTATCTATAATGCCGAGATTCAGCATACCTTCATTCATCGGTCCGATGTCATGATAAGCTTCCAGATCTCCCAGAACCACAATAGCTGCTGAACTGGTCAGAACTTTATACTGCCGGTATGTCGCCTCATATACCTGCTCTTTTAATACCGGATCTGTCACGACCGCATAATGGGCATGCTGCAGATTAAATGCGGAAGGCGCGTACTTGACTAGATTGAACATCTCCTCAAGCTCCTGCCGGCTGATCTTCACATCCGGAATGAATTTCATTGCAGATCTCCTGGATTTTAAAAGTTCGGTGAATGAGTTCGCTATTCCGTTCATATATAAACTCTCCTTATGTAATCTGTTATTTTTATTCTATGTTATCACAGTTACTGTGAAAAAGTAAGTTGTTTATTGCTTATAACTGTGTAAATATGAGCTTAACTCTGACATTATTGTGACAACAAAAAAACACGCCATAAATGACGTGATATTTGTGTGGTCTATTTTATTCAGTCGCTTCTTCCGACTGCTCGACACCCAGTACATCCAACAGAAACATGAAGATGGGAATACCAATAATAAGCCCCCATATCCCTAAGTAATGCTGTGAAAAAATAAGAATAATAAACGTATAGAACATCGGAAGTTTCGTTTTGGACGCATACAATTTTGGATTAAGGAAATACGTCTCCATGGCATGAACAGCCAAAATCATAAGGATTGTCCATACCACCAAGCTCAAACCGCCAATCTGGTATCCAATGATACCGATGGGAATAAATGAGATGATCACTCCTGCCACGGGAATGAGACTTAACAGGAACACCATAATCGTGAGCGCGAACAAATACGGAAAACCTAATATCCAGAGACCGACGATCGTTAGAATCGTGTTAAATACAGCAATGAGCAGTTGAACTTCAATTACTTTGCCGAAGGAAGAAGTGAACTTCCTACCATAATAGTAGAACTCTTTATAAACCCAGCTAATTTTGCTGTTGCGGAATTTCTCTGTAAATTGTACAACTTTCTTTTTTTGTACCAGATAGAAAAAGCTTAACAACAGGACGAACAAAATAATCTCCAGCCATTTCCCAAGCATCATAATGTAATTCACTACGTTACCCAAATATTTTTGGAAATCCAGCTTTTCAAGTGCAGCAGCTGTCATCTGTGCAATTTCATCCTGCTGGGAAGAGTTAATGAACCGGGTTATATTATTAAACATATCCACAACTTGAACCACGATCTTAGGTACAAAGTTCAAAAGGCCAAACACCAAAGAGGATACCAAAAGCAGGTATAAGACGATGTTTACCACTAGTGGTGAAACTGGGAACAGGCGGTTGAGCTTTCTCGTTACGAACCCCTCAAGACGCCCCATTACGAAAGTAACCAGGAACAAGAGAAGTAGCAGATTAAGCATATGCCGAAGGCTGTACAGCAAAATAAAGACCAGCATAAGAAACAGTATTCTTTTTACAATAGTTTGAGCAAAAAAAGTTCGCAAAAATTCCATGGGCTTCCCTCGTTCTCTATTTATGTGTCTATTCTATGATTATAGTTTATTCCTTATTCGTAAGCTATATAAGGTGAACTAAAAATTTCTTAGCCCGCATCACTACAAATGCGGATTATTCTTCCGATCGCTGTTGCCCCCCAGATTCCAGAATATTTCCGCCTTCTCCGTCGAGGTTCTCACTCAGCGTAATTCGAAATATACCAGTTTGGTACATGTTGCTGGAATCCATCATACCAATCCATAACCTCTTCGGCTCTTTTCAGCATAAATTCAACTTCTTCTTCCCCGAACGGAATCGCCCAGTGAATCGATGAAAGCTGGTTGCTTGCTATGTATAATGCCATTAATCTAAAAAATGCCTCTGGTACATCATCGTTAAAATATCCGTTAACACGTCCTGATGCGAAGTATCCACTCAAGCTTGCATCGAACGTAATACGATTGAATTCCTCCCATGGATCTCCATAATCAAGTCTGTTAAAATCAATAATTCCCAGCTCACCAGTCGGTGTAATAACCATATTCCCAACATGATAATCTCCGTGTTGAAAAGTTGAGGGGCGGTCATCCAACAAATATCGATTTTGCTCAACATAGTTGATGATGATATCATCTCCCTCTAGATGAATGCCGCAAGCTCTATAGTTGGCTATATATTTATCGATCTTTTGATTGTAATACTCTACCCATGGTGTGTGATTGTTCTCGGCAGGAATTTGATGCATTTTTCTTAAAAACTCTCCTGACCTTACACCGAGCATATATTGATCTTTAGCGCTTAATAAAGGAAGAGTGGCAATAGCATCTTCTCCTTCGATCCAAGTGAGCAAGGAATACACGGACTGACCGTCATTACATACCCCAAAATCAATGGGATGGGACATGAGAACATCAATATGTCGAAGCTGCTTCAACGATTCAAGTTCCCATTTCTTCTTATCATATTGAGAAATGTCAGACATTCGAAGCAGCCTTTCCCCGCCGTCTGCTTCTTGGATATAATATTTCTTGTCATTAGACCAACCTTTATTAATGGCTTCCGCTTTGATCCATGTATGAGAATCCGGTATTCCATTGAAAATGTGATTCATGTTGTGCACCTCCGCTCCTACTCGTTATAATTATCTAAAAGCTGAGAATATGCAACATAATCATTATAAATATAAATTTGTCCACAATCATCAGTACAAAAACCACGTCATAATCGACGTGGTTCCATTTCATTCCGGATGATCCCCCCCTATCCTTTCGTCCCACCCTGCAGCCCGAAGCCTTTGGACATAAACTGCTGTGACAGAATGTACATAATGATAGCTGGAATGGCATACAAGACCGAAAACGCCGCCAAACTGCCGTAATCCACCATACCGTATTGTCCGAAGAACTGGTACAGCTTTAATGAGGCGGGAAATTTCTCGGGTGACTGCAGCAAGATGTACGGCACAAAGAAATTACCCCAGCTTCCGGAGAACGTAAAGATCGCGACCGTGCAAATACCCGGAACCATTAGTGGAGCGACTACTTTTCGTATCCCGGTGAAGATAGAAGCCCCATCCACCCAGGCAGCTTCTTCTAAATCATTCGGCACCGAATCCATAAAGTTTTTCATCATCCATATTCCATAAGGCATAGACGAGGCGACATAAAACAATATAACGCCAAAAATGTTATCATACAGCTTCAAACCGAGGAACAATTGATATACAGGAACCATTACGGCAGTGATCGGCAGGGAAGTCATAAATAATATAGTCAACATGAACGGCTTCTTATACTTCATTTGATAGCGTGATAATGGATAAGCCGCAAGCAGTGCCAACAATACCACGAGTACAGCTTGGCCAATGGACATGATCAGACCAATCAGAAAGGCACGCTGATTTTCACTGCTGGTGATTACATCCACATAGTTATCTCCGGTTACCCGAGTCGGCATCTTTAGGGATTGCATCGCATTAGAATCAATGGATGCAACAAGAACCCACAGAAGTGGCAATACGAAACAGATTCCTATCAGGGTAAGAATCGTATACGGCATCATTCGATAAATCACTTTACGTTGTTTGGCATTCATATGAATTCTCCTCAAAGTTTTGTGAACATTTCACCTTTACTCTTTCATCGATCGAATATAGAGTAGGCTGAGAATAATGCCAATAAGCAGCAGCAATAAGGATATCGCGGTTCCATAACCAAGCTGATAATTAACAAACGCCTGATTGTACATAAAAATAGGCAATGTGTTCGTCGAAGTACCTGGTCCGCCTCCGGTCATCGCATAGATCAGTCCGAATACACCGAGCGTCTGTAACGTAACCAGCATCATATTTGTTGTAATCGTGCCTTTGATATACGGTACAATAATTCTCGTGAAAATCTTCCACTTTGACGCGCCGTCCACAACGGCCGCTTCTTCGATCTCAGTCGGAACGTCGTCTAGCGCTGCCTGAAATACAAGCATGGAGAACGCTGTGCCATGCCAAATATTCGCCAGGATGATAGTAAGCATTGGAACGGTAAACAACCAGGTAACCTCTGAAAATCCGAAGAAGGTAATAATGGCATTGAGTGTGCCTTCATCCGCGAAAAAGCTGTATAAACTTAAAGCACATACGATCTCCGGAGTTACCCAGCCGGCTAATACAATCGTTCCAATCACACGCCTAAACGTCCTGTTTCTTTGCTTCATCAATAGAGCAATGAGGAAACCTAACACTTGTTGTCCAATGACAGCAGAACCAATCAAGAATATGATCGTGTTCCAAATGCTCACACGGACTGTCGGATCTTCAAACATACGAACATAGTTATCAAACCCGATGAATTTCAGCTCTTTGGCTGCTTCACCTGTTAAAGCAAGATTCGTAAAGGAATAGAAAAAAGTTAACAAGATCGGATATATAAAAAACACCAACATAATCGCAATCGAAGGAAGCAAGAAATAGAGCCACGTATAGGTCTGTCTCTTCTTATTAAAATCATTCACTACCAAACTGCTCATGTTCCGTTCTCCTCCCACCCGCTAGATCTGAAAAAAACCGCTTGCCCAAGCGCCTCCGTTCATGAGAATTCGCTTGAGCAAGCTTCTCATCATTATTTTTCCATTACATGATCGCCGCCCGCAATTCTCGTCACATCCTGGGCATATTTATTCATCGCATCCGACGGAGAGGTTCCTGTTGCTACAGATTCAACCATGGTTTGTATTTGAGTGGAAACTTCAGGATATTTCTCCTGGGCAGGTCTAAATTCAGCATTTTGCAAATATTCCGTCGCAATTTCATTAAACGGCATTTTGGTATATTCCGGATCTTTAGCCACGTCTGCACGGACCGTAATATTGCCTGAAGCGATAACAAGCTTTTGAGTGTTCTCTTTATTAAGTGCATATTTGATAAAATTCCATGCCGCTTCTTTGTTCTTCGAATTGCTTGGAATCGATAACGCCCAGCCTCCAGCGAGTGTAATCGATCCCGGCGCTTGACCCTGACTTGTCGGCATCGGAGCGAAACCGAGCACATCTTTATATTCCGGCCACGGAGAAGCGCCCTCTGCGAAATAATTGCCTGTAATCCATGAACCGTCCAGCGATATCGCCAGCTTGCCTTTCGGTAAATATTCTCGTGTCGATGTATTTCCTGCTTGCCCATTCAACACTTTAGACAGCGGAGGACCCAGCTTTTCTTTATTTATCGCCTCAATAAAGGTCAACGCATCCATGATCCCTTTGCTTTTAATGATCCATTTCCCGCTGGCATCGTCATAAAGTCTCTCTCCGGTGCCATACAGAAGCATTTCATAGGTCTGCATGGATGTAGCCTCTCCTGTTGCTCTGCCCATATTCATCCAGATCGGAACAACATCAGGTGCTTTTTCTTTAATCGTTCTGGCTGTATTCAAGACATCATCCCATGATTTCGGCTGCCAATCTTCAGGAAGCCCTGCTTGTTTAAAAATCTCCTTGTTGTACCATAGTCCTCTGGAATCCGTATTATATGGCACCCCGTATACCTTGCCATCACTTGCGGTTACGCCTTTTTTCATAGCTTCAATAAAGGAACCGTTGGTCCAATCTTCCCAACCCTTTAATTGCTCATCCAGCGGTTCCAGAAATCCTGCGCTTGCATCCGAGTTCAGAATGAATGTGTCCTCTGTTACAATATCTGGTGCTGTATCTTTGGATTTCAATGCTAATGCGACCTTAGCAAAATAATCTCCTTCAGACGCTTGAATGGGTGCCGGTTTGATCTCCACATTTTTATCTGGGTAACTTGCAGCTACTTCTTTTATCCATTTATATAACGTTCCATTCTCTCCAATTCCGTCATCTCTAAAGGTAATGGTGATGGTTGTCTTCGGAGTCTGTGTTCCCTCCCCTGTCCCTGGTTTACTGGAATCCGCTGGTTTATCCGTTTTGCTAGTACAACCAAACAACACAGAAGCACATAAGACCGTCATTGCGATAAGAAATATTAACCGCTTACCTTTCTTCATTCTTCACCCTCCTTTTGGTTGCAACATTCTAATTTGTATGCGTTTACACAACACATTACTAAAGCATATTTGATAATCGATATGGATATTACGAACTTTTCTCATACAAAAAATGGGAGTTTCTCATAAGGCCATGCATACTTCAACTTTAAATATTACTATAGCTATGTATGCTAAAATGCTATAATAAACACTTACTATCATTTCTACTAATGGATAAGAAAGGTGACTATCAAATGGAAACTACCGAAATTATCGCGATTGCCGCACTCATCCTCTCCCTCCTTCTATTGATTAAAGTTTTTAGCCTTCAGAGCAAACTAAATGACATACAATCAGACCTCGAGTGGATGAAAAATCGTCCGGAAAACCCACGAACATACAAATCAGGAACGCCTGTAGTCTCCAAGCCGAATACCCACGGCATAGACGCAGATCTGGAAGAACGGCTCCATGTATTACTTGCATCGGATCAGAAGATTAAGGCTATCAAGATGCTGAGGGAAGCGAGAGGGATATCGCTTTTAGAAGCTAAGAACTACGTAGATAATATGGAGCGTGACCATTAACCTCAATCTTTCACTACATTTGTTAACATTGATATATTCTTAACAGAATACCCATTCACCGTCTCTCAGAGCAGCATAATTTATACTATGCATCTTGAGAGGCGGTGATCTAATGAGAATCTATAGTCTTTTAAAACAACAACGACCTTGTGTGATAGAACAATCCGACAAGACTCGACGCAGCCTAAGCTGGTCCTCCAGCAACTGGAGCGGATTCGCTCTCTCCGGAAAAAAAGGAGCATATCATCGGATATCAGCAGAGTGGAATGTCCCCTTCGTTCGGCCTACTCGCTACACTTCTTTTTCCTCCGCCTGGATCGGGATCGACGGCTTTCAGAATAGCAACCTGATTCAGACCGGAACCGGTCATGATTTTGTAAATGGAAAATCCCAATATTATGCCTGGTGGGAAATACTCCCCGCTACAGCAACCATTATAGCTAAGCCTGTTCATCCCGGAGATCGTATGAAGGCCATCATCGTCAAGCGTACCTTCAATAAATGGTTGATTTCCCTCCAAAATTTGACCCGAAACTGGACTTTCCGCACGATTCAACGCTACACAGGTCCGCAAACCTCAGCAGAGTGGATCGTGGAAGCTCCCCAGGTTGGAGGAGTCAATACCCGATTAGCCCGCTTAACTCCCGTGGCATTTACCAACTACCGTGTTAATGGCAAAATCCCAAGGCTAACCCAAGCCGATAGAATTATTATGATTCAGGGTAACAAAATAATCTCCATTCCCACCCGTTCCGACCAGACAGGCAACACTTTTGTCATCAGAGGTTCTTGAAAAAAAGCAGAAAAAGGAATCCAAATAAACCATTTTGGATTCCTTTTGTTTCTTATCGATTATGTAATTTATCTGGTTCTGAGTTTTGAATGATTTTTTATGGTTTGGCAATATTAAATGAAATGCTAACAGTCATCTATATCAATTATTTCGATGGTTTTACAACACTTTCATTATATAATAACAAGACAGATTTATATAAAAAATTGAGGTGTCTGCAAACGTGATGTTTCTTGGAATTATTACTCTTATTTCACTAATTACTTTTCTATGCTTTTATTTAACAGATCCTAGAAGAATAATAAACGGTTTTTTATTCAACATGTTTTTTTGTTCATTTCTTATTTTTTTCTGTTATTTGGCATTTAGCTCCGACATTGCAATTCTCAGGCTAATCGCCATTGCACCATTCTTCATTTTTCTCTTTATATCAACGTTTGGTCTATTTGCTTTAACCGTTGGATTATTTCTTAATGCGAAAATTCTTATGAAAAAAGAAGGACGACGATTTTCTAACTGTTTAACTTTTATTTTGGGGACATGCCTTTTATTATTGATCCTATTCTTAATTATTGATCCCGCTCGTTTTTTATCCCCCAATTTCCAATATATGTTTTCAGGGGCAACTTTAATTGTGATTTATTTCTTTTTTCATTCAACAAATTTCTTAACTGCTTATTTTCTGTATCAATTTAACAGACCAAAAAACAATCAGGATTTCATCATCGTTCTTGGGAGTGGTTTAATTAACGATAAAGTACCGCCACTTTTAGCGAGCAGAATTAATAAAGCTATCGATTTTTATAGGAAACAAGCGACTGTGGCTTCCCCGCCTACAATTATTTTCTCTGGTGGACAAGGACCTGATGAAAACCTTCCCGAAGCCCAAGCTATGCAAATATACGCTATAGAAAAAGGGATTCCTCCTGAGCACACGCTGAAAGAAGATCGCTCTGTAAATACATATCAGAATATGCTTTTCTCAAAACAAATTATGGATTCACTAAAGGGTAGCGAATACAACAGCATCTTCACAACAAACAATTTCCATCTATTCCGTGCTAGCTTATATGCAAAACAAGCTGGGTTAAGGAGCCAAGGAATCGGTTCAAAAACCGCTTTCTATTACTGGCCAAATGCAATGATTCGTGAATATATTGCTATTATTGTGATGAATCGTAAACGGCATAGCATTGTGGGAGGGACGATTTTGGGATTTTCTATACTCCTGACAACTATTAATTTTTTGTTTAAATAAACAAGAAAAGGGAATCCAAATGAACAACCTTGGATTCCCTTTTTTATCATCACATAATTATCAAAAACACCTTACCGTTAACGAAAGAAACAGTATCAAAGTTGCTGTATTCCCATATCTCAATCTTATGGCCGTTAATGGCAGTAACACTCTTGCTGCCTGGATTCCCGATTGACATCCGGACTTGATCTTTCGTCATGCCGAGAGATACTTGTTCAGCTTTTATCAGTTTCCAGGTGGATGCGGACCATTTATATTTCTTGTACGGATCAAACTTGTAAAAATATGTCTCATCACCAAGCAGCTGTGAAACGTTGGAAGATGACATAGAATAGCTCTTCAAAGTTTTACCTTTTGCAGATCTAAAAAGAATCGTGAAAGATCCTGTGTCATCCGGTACAATATCGGTTACTGTAACTTTCGAGAAACGTTCCCATCCTTGGAAATAGTTAATCCAATAGGTTTTTCCAATAAATCTGGATAGACTGCCTTGGGCCGCTTTCTTGATTAACGATGCCGTTTCGGAGGACACAACAGTCATACTTGCTTCTCCAAAAGAAATTTCAGCCTGCTTAAACTTGCTATCCCATTTGATACTAGCCCCTAGAGCGTCTGACAACAGTGAGACAGGGATTAAGGTCCCTTGTTTATCATTTATAGGAGCCGCTTTTAATTGGATTGCTTGTCCGTTCAGCTTGGCTTGGGTATCGCCCGCCTTAAACGACAGACTTGTATCGCCGAGCTTCACATCCAATCCCCCGCCTGATGAAGAAGCGGTGCCGCCTAATGCTTGAAATACCGATTTAGCAGGCACAAACACGATGCCGTCAGCCTGCTTGGAATATTTCAGGTTATTACGCAGACTGGCGGATACGGTCACGGTTTTCGATATGTCATTTGAAGTTATCGTGACTTTCGTCTCGCCTACACCGAGAACTTTGAGCGTGTCGTTCGACTGTAATTGAAGCAAATGCGGCTTTTCAACCTCAATGTTTGCCTTACTAGCAGGAACTTTGATTTTCGCTCCATTTGTGTATGTTTCCTGTATGCTGACATTTAGTTTATCGCCCACAAACGGCTTCAGATCAGAGAAAGACACATCCAATTTTTTTACACTTGGCACGTCGACGGGCTTTACATCCCCCTTGTCGAACATCACCCAGCTACCGCCGCTGCGTTTCGCATAAAACTTCTCGGAATTGTCCAAAGCCGCTGTCTTCTCTATATCATTCAGCCCAGGCACCTGTTTGGCCAGCTTCCAACGATCCTTGTAATTCCCTGTAGTCCAGACCGTACCATCCTTACGAGTTACCAGTAATTGATCTGTTGGGTCTCCCGAAGTATACACGATATGAACGGCGTCTTCTGCAATCGTAACCGGGATAATTTTGCCGTTATCATCAAAGTTGTGGACTTCGTACACAACAACTTTACCGCTGTTGTACAACAAGGCGACACGGCTATCATGTACCGTAAGAGCTGTAACGAAGGCCGCATCCGATATCGTACCCAGCTTCTTATAAGATCCCGGTTTATAGGAGTCTTCCAACAGCACATCACCATTTTGGGTCAAAGCCGCAAATTCCCGATCTCTGTAACTGATTAACGAGATGCTGTTGAGTTCTTTTATTTTACCTGTACTGTGCCAAACGGTTCCGTCCGTCTTAAGCCATGTATTACCCGCCACCTGCTTGACTCCTGTCTGGTCCTTCACAACATGTGGAGCCATTCCTATGTCCCACTGAATCAGCTTGCCATCGCTGGTCACTCCCATGCCCTCGTACTCCGTACCGTGAATCGATGCGATATTCCCCGGAGTGCGAATAACCTGGTTACCATTAATTAATGACCACATGCTGCCGTCTTCCATCAATAATGTTTTCTTGCCTATGATGTCTTTAATCTGGGGAGAAGCGTCCGCAGCGGAAGCTTGCCCGGCTGTCCAAGTGACTGAACCTAAGCCAAGCAGCAAACCGATCAAAATGATATGATATAACGTCTTCCTCAACAATATAACCCCTTTCAAGTTTTGGAATATTTTTCAACATAGTTGATTATTCGACAAAATAAGAGGTTTTCCTCCGCTACTTCGTGCATACTTCCGCTTTAAATATTTGTACATTCAATATGCCATGTATTAACTTTATCTGCCATTAGACCTGGAAGAAGACATTTCTCAACATCATAATGGTCAAGCCATTGCTCATATTAAATACCTTATAAGATTTGATTAATTTGATGTTCGTATATTGGAGGGTCCAGATCCATGAGACAGTCATCCCGAAATAACGGAAAACCTTTTATCGTTCCACAGCCAATTCGGAAAAATGGTACCGGCGGGCCTGACTTCGGTCCACGTGATATTATGAGGGACATCCAAAATCCGGATCTGTTAGTTCCGCCAGTTACAGATGCGGGTTTGCTGCCTAATCTAAGAATGTCATTCTCCGACGCGCATATGCAGCTCAATCATGGCGGTTGGTCAAGAGAAATTACGATACGCGAACTTCCGATTGCCACTACGCTCGCGGGGGTAAATATGAGCTTAACACCAGGCGGAGTACGCGAACTTCATTGGCATCAACAAGCAGAGTGGGCTTACATGATATGGGGCCGTGCACAAATAACGGCTGTGGATCAAAATGGTCGAAACTTTATTACAGATGTCGGTCCAGGAGATTTGTGGTATTTCCCCGCGGGATTACCACATTCCATTCAGGGGTTGGCCGAAGGATGCGAGTTCCTACTCGTGTTCGATGACGGGCATTTTTCTGATCTTAACACTTTGTCTATCTCCGATTGGTTCGCCCATACCCCCAAGGATGTGCTGTCCGCAAATTTCGGTGTTCCCGAAAGTGACTTTGACTGCATCCCATCAGATCAGGTTTATATTTTTCAATCCGAAGTTCCAAAACCTGCGGAAAATCAAGCTGTTCAATCTCCCTATGGGACCGTTCCACTTAGCTTCAGCCATCAGCTGTTAGCCCAGCCTCCTCTGAAGATGTCAGGCGGAAGCGTACGAATTGTGGACTCCACCAATTTTCCGATATCAACAACCGTTGCCGCTGCTCTGGTCGAAATTGAGCCCGGTGCGATGCGAGAGCTTCACTGGCATCCGAACAATGATGAATGGCAATATTACCTTACAGGACAAGGACGAATGACCGTGTTTGCCGGTAACGGAGCGGCAAGGACATTTGATTTCCGTGCTGGAGACGTCGGTTATGTACCTCTTGCATTCGGACACTACATTCAGAATACTGGACATGAAACATTATGGTTCTTGGAGATATTCAAAAGCGACCAGTTCGAAGATATTTCTTTAAACCAGTGGATGGCACTTACACCTCGAGATCTTGTACAGAACAATCTTCATCTCGGGCCCCATACACTAGACGCTTTGCGTAAGGAGAAATCCCCGGTCGTTAAGTATCCCCCTTATACTTATTATCCTAAATAGTTGACATCCTCTTAGTCTGCTTTTACTTCAGTTCTCGCAAAAACGCCGCTACGATCACGTAGCGGCGTTTCATTCATTATTCTTCGCATGGACTGTGAAGCCGCGACCTTAAGATCAGCAGCTTCTTCTGTCTTATCCATCATGAATTTTTCATATAGTGTAATTTTAATATAGTTCTCGGTTTACTTTGTTGTCTCTTCTTTTGCCATCAATTCCTGTGCATATTCATTCAGATTAATGGATTGGCCGTGATTCAACCGAGATTTCTCCGCAGCGAACGCAATGAGATGGCTCCGTACAGAAGCACTGGCCGATGTCAGAGTCTCCTGCCCGTTATAGTTACGGACCTCATTAAGGAAGCTGGCAACAATACCGCTGTCGCCCCCGCCATGTCCGCTGGACTGTGAAGGAATCGTGATCTCCGTTTTTTGTCCTGTTAAAAAATCGAAGACCGTGATTTTCCCTTCCTCTCCCCGGAGCTCTCCACGGGTCCCCATGATCTGAATTCTGCGTTCCTGTTCATACGTAAACCCACACATGCTGAACATGGCGGTAGCACCGCCCTCAAACTCCATATTGACAACCTGATGATCGACCACATTGTTATCACTCCGATACACACAGCGGCCATAGTCCGTTTCACGAAGTCCCTGAATAATGTTCGCCTTGGTTAGCTCCTGGGTAAAATGCCCTGCCCATCCTTTGTACTCATTACTCAAATAAAACCGGGGTGCCGAATACGGGCAGGTGGATTCCACCTTGCAATCCATACAGCGGTCAGTCGATCCTTCGGGCGCCTGCTCCTCACGGAAATGCATCAATGAGCCAAAGGAGGCGACCTGTGTGCATGGGCGTTCCATCAGCCAAGACAGCACATCCATGTCATGACAGGATTTGGCCAGAATCATCGGACTGGCCTTGTCGGAATTATTCCAGTTCCCCCTTACAAAGCTGTGTGCAATATGCCAATACCCCACATTCTCGTTCAGCTGGATCGAAGCGATCTCTCCAATAGTTCCCTGCTGAATCACCCGTTTGATGGTACTCCAAAAAGGGGTGTACCTCAGAACATGGCATATGGTCAGCAGCCGGTCGTTATCAACAGCTGCCTGCTCCATCTCCAGACATTCCTTCGGATCCGGAGACATTGGTTTCTCCAGAAGCACGTGGTACTTTTTCTCTAAAGCCTGCATCGTGGGACCATAATGCATACGGTCCTGCGTGCAAATTACCGCGATATCGGCCATCCGAGACTCTGCCAACAGCGGCTCCCAAGATTCATAGCACCGTTCAGGGGGGATCCCGTGCTTCTCGGCAAACCGGATTCTCCGCGCCGGATCGGCCTCGGCAACAGCTACAAAGGTCAGTTCATGCGGGTAATCCAGGGCATAGGGGGCATAGCCCCCGGCGCCGCGTGCTCCTGCCCCGATCAATACGGCATTGATTTGAGTCATGTCGTGTCGCTCCTTTATGTTCAAATACACATCATTATTTGGTGTATCGGTCTGCCGCGGACTGGTAAATGGCCAGGTAGCGGTCCAGCCCCATTTTTTGCAGAGTAGCTACATATTGGTCCCAGTTATCAAAGGACTCATTGCCAGATATAAATTTATCACTCATCTCCTCCACGTACGTGTTAATGTCTGCCTGGATGCCTGTAAGCTCAGACTGTTCATCAGCTGTAAAGTTAAACGGCGGCCAGATCTTGTCTTGAGGTATGACGTATGGCTCGGCTTTTTTCGCATTTTCTACGGACGTCGGCAACCCTTCCGCTCCTTTAAAATACTTCTGCGATACAAAACCAGGATAGTATCCGCCAGGCCAAATTAGGTACTGCCCTACCGCCTGGTCCAGATTAAGTCCGCCCGGATTATTCTTGATATCGTCCACGTAATCCACATTACCGTCTGCATCTTCCGTATACGTCTCGTCTTTCCAGCCCATAAAGAACATTCGGATACCTTCATCACTGTAGAAGTAATCCATCCAGCGGATCAACGCCTCCGGATTCTTCGCTTTATCTGTCAAGACAAACATCCCGATATTCCCAAGTGGTGAGCCTGTGGCACTGAACATCTGATCTCCGTGCGGCCCCTTCAGTACCGGCAGTCCGACATAGCCCTCCTGGTTGTAAATGGCGACCGGGTCCACGTTATCTACAACCCCGAGGAGCCCTTCCATCCCTTTTGCGTCCACTTCAGTGCTTTTAACGGACATGATATCCTGCTCCAACAGGCCGTCCTTGTACAGCTTGTTCACGAACTGAAGCAGTTCTTTGTATCGTGGGTCAGACGGTATGAAACGGACCTTTCCGCTCTCCGGATCGGTATCAACGTTAATATTCGAGGTTCCATGATAATTGAGGCCAAACGAACCGCGCAAATAGTTCACGATGCCGGTAGTTTTGACACCACCCCAGGCATATTCATCCTTCTGGCCGTTTCCGTTCGGATCGTTCTCCTTAAATGCCTTCAGCATGTTATAAAAGTCATCCAGCGTCTGCGGCTCCGCAATACCGAGCTTCGTGAGCCACTCCGACTTCACCCAAGGCGTTCCGTACAGCACCGATCTGAACTCCGGATCGAATAGTGTCGGCAGCCCGTAAATATTACCGTCCGGCATCGTAATCCCCTTCTCGATGACAGGGTACTTCTCCATCAACGCTTTAAAATTCGGCGCGTATTTATCTATCAGATCATTCATCGGTATAAATGCTCCCTGTTTGCCGTACTTCAGCAGGTCAGCTCTTGGGAATGCGGAAGCGTAGAATATTTCCGGATAATCACCGCCGGCGAGCAGTAGATTACGCTTTTCTGCCAAATTGTCTTTCTGCACCGTTTCCCACTGCACATGAACGTTCGTCATTTTTTCATATTCCTGCCACAACTTAATGTTGTTCCAGTCGGCATTGGCAAAGAACTTTCCGGCAAAACCTGTCACCGTAATCTTGTCATTTACAATCGGAAATCCCGTCTCGTTAATCTTGGCCGCGGCTTCCCCCGTTGAATCCGGTTCTTTCGTTCCTCCTGAACCATTGGAACTGCAGCCCACCACCAATGATACTGACAACATGCAGCTCAACAGAAGATTTACCCATTGCTTAAGCTTCATTCGATTTCCTCCCCTTTTTTATGTTCCAACACTATATCCATACAAGGAATTATCCTTTGATGGCCCCGATCATAACGCCTTTGACAAAATACCGCTGAAGGAACGGATAGAGCGCCAGCATCGGGATATTCGCAACGACCAGCACGGCGTATTTAATACCCTCCACTTCCCTTTGCTGCTTAATCGCCGATTCCGTCGACATTTTGACCATATCATTCGTTTGTCCCTGTATCAGGATTTCACGAAGGATCAGCTGCAGCGGGAATTTATCTTTATCTGACAAATACAACAGTGCATTGAAAAAAGCATTCCAATGACCGACCGCATAGAACAAAATAGTCACCGCGATAATCGGCATGGAGAGCGGCAGGATAATCCGGGTCAAAATTTTGATGTTCGAGCATCCATCGATAGTCGCTGCCTCCTGCAGTTCGCCTGGTATGGACTGCTGGAAGAAGGTCCTCATAATGATGATGTTCCAGATGGATACCGCATTCGGAATAATCATAACCCAGAGCGAATTCAGCATGCCGAGGTTCTTGATAAGCAAATATGTCGGAATCAGACCACCGCTGAAAAACATCGTAAAGACAAGTAGAGCCATGATGGCATTTCGCCCGACAAAGTCTTTCCGGGACAGCGGATAGGCCGCTAGGATAGTCATCGTGAGGTTAATCAGCGTGCCAAGCGATGTATAAACAAGCGTGTTGGTAAATCCGCTAATAATATCCTTGTTCTGAAATATTTTCTCGTATGAGTTCAGATTGATCCCCTTTGGCCACAGCATCATTTCGCCCCGGAGAACCGCCTGCGGATCGCTAAACGATGCACTGAGCACAAAGACCAGCGGGTACATGACGATGATGGTGACCAAGATCAGAATCGAATAGTTGATAACATTAAAAATGCGGTCCCCTCTGGATTCAATTTGCATGGTTCAACTCTCCCCTCTTTACCAAAGACTTGTCTCGCTCACGCGCTTCGAAATAAAGTTCACAACAACCAGCAGGACAAAATTGATGATGGAATTGAACAATCCGATCGCTGCCGAGAAGCTGTATTCGGCATTCTGAATCCCCATTCGGTAGACATAGGTGGCAATAATATCGGAGCTCTCCATGTTCAGATTGTTTTGCATCAGGAGCACCTTCTCGAAACCGATACCCATGATACTCCCCATGTTCAAAATCAGAAGAATGATAATCGTTGGCATAATACCGGGTATGTTAATATGCCATATGCGCTGAAGCCGTGTCGCACCATCTACACGCGCAGCTTCATGCAGTTGGTTATCAATTCCGGCAAGGGCTGCCAAATAAATAATGGAGCTCCAGCCCATGGTCTGCCACACATCTGACAGAACGTATAATGACTTGAACCAGGATGGCTCGGTCATGAAATTGATCGGCTGGCCTCCAAACATTTCAATAAAATGATTGATGATGCCGTAACGGGGTGACAGAAAGATCATCATCATCCCGACAACTACCACAGTGGACAGAAAATGCGGAGCATAAGTTATCGTCTGCACGAATTTTTTGAATCTTTCAGCTCGGATCTCATTCATGAGCAAAGCCAAAATAATAGGAATCGGAAATCCAACAGCAAGGCTGTATAAGCCAATACCGAGCGTATTTTTGATCAGACGCCAGAAATAATAACTGTTGAAAAACCGATCAAAGTGCTCAAATCCGACCCACGGACTGCCCCAAATTCCTTGAGTTGCTATGAAATCCTTAAAGGCGATCTGGATCCCATACATCGGAACATACTGGAACAGGATGTAGTAGGCAATGACGGGAGAAATAAGCACATAAAGCTGCCAATTACGTAAAATACGATTCCTCTTAAAGCGCTTACATTTTGTTTCGGGTACCGCATTTACTGCGGGCTGTACGGTCGTATTAGCCAATGAGCATCACCTCGGGTATGTATTTGTGGACATCGATTCAGCCAGGAGATGTCAACATTGCATACATTCCCAGCCTCTTGTAGCGGAAGACCTTCTCTTCCCTGCAGCGTTTAAGCATGTTATGTCTCGTTAATGCCCCCCTTATTTTTTTGGCATCTGTCATGCTCTTCGGCTACCGCTAAGTCACAGGTTGGTGGATTGCGGTATTTCCGACGCATTGTATGTAAGATATAATAACGCGAAATCAATCTATAAATAAAACCCGAAGGATTCGGATGTTATTATACAATTTTGGATTTATTTCAGACAAATCACGAGATAAAATTGGATTGTATTTGGAGTATAGTTGGTATACGGAACACAAATCCCCTGCAATACAAGGACTTATATCTTCAATATGAGGAATGGCATCTATTCTGAAATACCCTTTTATAAAAGGAATGAAAGCGAAATTATAATAAGAGTTAATTTGAACGAAGGGTAGTATATATCGATTCCAAATCTAAAAAGACTTACCAAATGTCTCTTTGATTTTCACTCATAATAATATAGCCAAAATGTATTGTCAAACACTTTTTTGGATTGTTTTGGCGCAACACACTCCTGATTTTTGGTTGAGAATGCAAAAAGCAGCCGCCGGTTTTCACACCGACAGCTGCTTTTTGATCATATAATTATCATTATATGTAATATAAATGTACATGTAATGTAAATTTTAAATTCTGGAGAAGCTGGAGGATTCCCGGATAATAAGGGAGCACGGCAGCAATATTTTGGTCGCCATCGGGTAATGTCCATCCAAATAATCCACGATGGATTTTGCAGCTACCCTGCCGATTTCGTACTTGGGAACGGAAACGGAGGTTAGCGGCGGAGTCGTATACTGGGCTACATCAATATTGTCCATACCTACAATCGCGATATCCTCCGGTATGCTGCCATGATTCTCAATAACGGCACGCATGGCCGGAATGGCCAGCATATCACTGGCACAAAAAACAGCGGTCGGCCATTCCGCTTTTGGAAGCCGTCCAAGAAGCTCGGACATCTTACTAAAGCTTCGATCCACATTCCAGCCGCTATTCATCAGCCACTCCTCCCGCAGTTGCAGGTTGGCTTCCAGCATCGCAAATTTATAACCGACAAACCGTTCTTCGCTCTCCATCTGCTTGGAATATGCGGGGCCCCCGATATAAGCGATCCGCGTATGTCCTTGGTCAATCAAGTGGCGTACCGCTGCCCTCGCCGAAAGGATGCGGTCACAGTCTACGACAGGTACCGTCAGCCGCTCATCATTCAGGCTCACCCCCATGATCGCAACACCGTCCTGCTGTATCTGTTCAAACAGCTCCTCGTCGTACCAACTGATAGCAACAATCCCCTGAGCCCCTGTCTCCCTCAGCATCAGCCGTATTTTTTCCGCATCACCAACTTCCTCGCATGTACGAACAATGGCTGGAGGCTGCCCGAGCTCCTCCATTTTTTTATGAAAACCTGCTAAAACCTTGGAGAAATAAGGATGGTCGTCCATCAGGAGTTGGGGAACGATACAAGCGATCCGCTTGATCGCTACTGCGTTGTTATCATTTCCGTTTCTGGATGGTTCATGTAGTTTATATCCAATTTCAAGTGCCGCTTCCCGGATTTTTTGCTTAGTTTCTTCGCTGACCGGACGGCTTGCATCGTTACTGATTGCCCGCGAAACCGTAGATATGGATACCCCGACCCGCTCGGCGATATCTTTAAGTTTAGCCAATCGCATCTCCTCCTTCGCAAAATTTGGAACCAAATTTTCCGCCCATCCATTGATCATAGCATAAACTTTGTCATTTTGGAGCGTCAAATTGATGTCCAAACCGTTGCACAACGAGTCTCCACACCCACCGGTGTTTCCGCTCCATTATGGAGCCTTTGACAAGAGGGGGCGGTTCCATCCATTTCCCATCAATTAACATGTACTTTCTTCAGATCGCATGTGTTTCCTAAGCTAAGCGTTACTTCTATCTGATCCAAAATACAAAAAAAACGGCACCGCGGCCGTCTATAGTTCACTTCAAAGAATGGATTAGAGGGGATACCCGATCCAGCCTAATCCGAATGCTGATGAACAAAAGCAAGTATCCTTGCATTCACCTCTTCAGGGAACTCGCCATTGATGGCATGGGAGGCGTCCGGCCAGTTCTCGATTTGGATATTCGGCACATGGGTTTTGCCTTGCAACACCGCTCTTCGCGAATTATGCATCGTGCTTTTTTCCGCCATTAGAGCCAATACGGGGATATTGATTTTCTTCAAATCCTCCGCGCTCATCAAATCCGGCGGCGGCAGGCTGATTTTGAAATTCGCCATGCCCAACTCTATCAGCCTTGCAATCGGATCGCTCTCGTCTGCCTTAACCCCGCCGGAAATGTAGCTTAGCATTTTCTCTCTGATAAACCTGGGAACCATCGGGACGGATGCAGGTATTGAAGCTGCAATCATTTTGAGTGACAGAGGCGCAAAGACAAAGACCGGATCCAATAAACTGATCGTCGCCACTTTCGAAGGGGCATGTCTTCCGAGATTCATGGCCGTCCAGCCTCCGATGGATACACCTATTAGATGCACCGTTTCTACATCCAATTCGGCCAATACTTCACTCAACCAACTGGCTTGATCCTCGGCATTACGGATCAGCTTTGTTTGACAACTCATTCCCGGTTCTCCCAACAGATCGAGGGTATAGACCGGCCGTTCCTTCATGAGCCCACGCAGGTTCGGCTCCCACATCGGGGTGGAAGACGAGCGTCCCGGCAAGAGCAGGAGCGGTTCTTTCCCCTTGTGTTCTTCTCTGGTAAAGAGATAGATCCGTACACGGCCAAAGGCGGTCTCGATATCCTTCGTTTCAAGCGGTAAGGGAAGAAACTTCATGGCATCTCCATAGGCCGCCTCAAACTCCGCCTTTCCCGTCTCAGTAAGGTAGCACCCGGTCTTATAGTTGTTATTTTTCACGATCGGTCCCTCCTTTCTTCAAATAAAACTGATGAGCTGCTTCGATAAAAGAATCGCAATATTCCATGAGATAACGGTCTTCCTGCGGCCAGGTTTTCTTTAACGCATAACCTTCACTATAGGCGTCTATCATCTTCTGGCTATCCTGCGTGGCATTTTGAACAAAAGAGTGCCACTTCTCACCGAAGGCATAACCGGCTTCGCTGCCGGGGTCAATCCCATTATCAATCAGCAGGAAAACTTCAAAAACCAGTTTTTTCCATCTCCAATACACTTGGACTGCGGTACCGTAATCCGGAATATGTTGTTCAAAAGTTTGAGTTGCCTCAGGGGAAAGTTTCATATCCAGGTACTCCAATATAATGTGTTTCCTCCTATTCACAGTCAATTTCAGCATCGTCTCCAGGTTTATATGATGATTCGTTTCCAGACTCGCAACCATCGCATCTATAAAGGCCCGATCACTTCTGAATTCCATCTCTTTCTTGAACAGAACGTCGCTCTGTCGCTGTAATATCCGCTTTAGATCCCTCTCATCCCCGTAGGACAAGCATAGCTCTTGTATTTCTTTTAAGGTGAATCCCAGATTTTTGTAAAATAGAATTTGCTGGAGTTTTACCATGTCTTGTTCGCTATAATATCTGCTGTTCTTATCTCCGCTGCGAGTCGCCACAAACAATCCGATTTTATCGTAATGCTGCAGGGTTCTTACCGTCGTGCCGCAAATCTCTGCCACCTGGCCTACCGTATACACTGCTTCTTCCAACTGCCTCACCTCCTGAATCCTATTCTTGCAAATGACGCAACGTCATGTGCAAGCAGGAGCCACAATTTCTTCAAATAAAAAAAACGGCATTCCTGCCGTTTGGTTGTGGAGCCTTTTTCAAATGATTTTTAATCCATTCGTGCGATTACAAACAGCAATTAATCTCGCCGCTGCCCATACCGTTCCATATCGAAAGAGATCTTCGTCGACGAAGGTCACAATTTGCTCCAAATGCCCGACCGGAGCTACGCCTCCAATGACAAAGCCCGTCTTCGCCCGCACAAAATCCGCGTCCGCTTTCTTTAATTTTTCGCCCAGCGGCTTCCTCCGCAGTGCGGGTGCTATCCGGCAGCTCCATAACTCGATTGCGATATCTCATGCTCTCGAGAATATTCTGCACACGTTGCGCGCTTTCTTTTAAAGCTGCCATATTCATCCGCTCCCATTCCTTATCCAATGTTGCTCATAGTCATCATGACCCTATAGCAGCGAGACTACAGGGTGGTGTGCTTCTTTGGCATCAAGCCTGTGTGTCTTGGCCGGCATCAAGCAATACGGCGTTAATTCCGTTTAGGAACGCCAACGCGCTTGCCTTAATAATATCCGTATCCATCGCACGCCCGGAATAGATTTTGCCCTGGTATTCGATGCGAATGTTCACCCGACCGATGGCCTCTTTTCCCCTGGACAGACTGTTGATTTTGTAATCCTTTAACTGAACATCCAAACCGACCAACGTTTTAATGGCACTGTACAGCGCATCAATCGGACCATCACCCACCATGCTGTCCCTGTACGTCTTGCTGCCTTTTTTCAGCTTCACAGTTGCGGTAGGATACAGATCATTGGTCACGACCTGGAAAGAATCCAGCTCATACAGATGACTGCTGACTTCTTCATGGGTACGGTGCTGGGTCACCAGATAAAAGACGTCATGGTCATACACTTCCTTCTTGGCATCGGCAAGCAGCAGGAATTTCTCGAACAGCGCTTCGAAGTCTTCGCCTTCGCCTGTTTCAAAACCTAATTTCTCCACCGCATTCTTGAACGCGTGCCTTCCGGAACGGGCGGTCAAGATCAGCTCCATACTATCAGCACCGACTTCCTCCGGCGACATAATCTCATAGACCTGCTTATCCTTGAGAAGTCCATCCTGATGAATACCGGAGGAGTGCGCAAATGCGTTTTCACCCGTAATCGCCTTATTCACCTGTACATCAAGGCCCGTCAAATGAGTCAGCAACCGGGAGGTTCTGATCAGCTCTTTCAACTGAATATTGGTGTGAGCGTTAAAGTGATTTGCCCTGACTTTTAGTCCCATTACCACTTCTTCAAGCGAAGTGTTACCAGCACGCTCTCCTAAACCGTTGATGGTGCATTCCACTTTCTCGGCACCGTTCCTCACAGCGCTGAGTGTATTGGCCGTGGCCAGCCCGAGATCGTTATGGCAATGCACGCTGAGGATTACTTTATCGTCCAGGTTTTTCAGGCGCTCGTTAATTTTACGGATCAGCTCACCGAATTCATCCGGAACAGCGTAACCGACCGTATCCGGGACATTAATCATCGTTGCTCCAGCTTTAACAACGGCTTCGATCGTTGTCCACAGATATTCAAAATCGGATCTGGATGCATCCTCCGTCGAATACTGCACATGAGGCAGCAGCGTTTTGGCGTACTTCACCGCATCAACACCCATCTGGAGCACCGCATCCTTGGAGCGGTTGAATTTCTTCTCGACATGGATGTTCGAGGTGCCGAGCACAATATGAATTAGCGGATTTTGCGCAAGCTTAATACTTTCATACACGGCGTCGATATCGCCCTTCACGGCCCGTGCGAGTGCGGTAATCGAGACACTGTCGCCTACGGTTCTTGCAATTTCCTGAACCGATTGAAAATCCCCTGCAGAAGACGCAGGAAAACCTGCTTCAATAATATCGACGTTCAACCGTTTCAACTGCTGTGCGAATTCAACCTTCTGTTGTACATTCAGTTTGGCGCCCGGAACTTGTTCTCCGTCGCGCAAAGTAGTGTCCAATACAATAATGTTGCGGTCCATTTGCAATTCCTCCTTGAAGATCTTAGTTAATCTATATCAAGCGGGGTTGATTAAACCCGGAATTTAATCAACAAAAAAAACCCCGCCTCTACGTATAGAGGCGAGGTTGAACCCGCGGTACCACTCTAATTCATTTTATACAAAATGATCTTCTTCGATGGCCATCACCATCTATCCCTATAACGGTGGAACTCCGGCTGACCCTACATGATCAGGCAGCTGTTCATAGACGAGTTCAAAGGGAACGACATTACCGTTTCGCACCTGCCAACGGCTCTCTGGAAAGTCATTTCACTTCTACTATTTCTAATCAAAACATTTGAATATGAAATTGATTACTATCTTAGGGAATTGACAGCGTTTTGTCAACCCTTAATCTTCCAGAATTGACACACCTGCACGATTTTATAACAATCCCGATTTCTTCACATTCGCAAGGAAGTCTTGGAACTCAGGAATGTTCAATTGTTGTGCCGCATCAGATAACGCCGTGGCTGGGTCAGGATGGACTTCAACCATAACACCGTCTGCACCAGCGGCCAGAGCCGCCTTCGCACAAGGTGCCAGAATATCCTTGCGTCCCGTTGAATGTGTCACATCGACCAGTACCGGAAGGTGAGTTTCTTGTTTCAGAATAGGTACAGCAGAGATGTCCAATGTATTTCTTGTCGCCTTCTCATACGTACGAATACCACGTTCAATCAGCATGACTTGTGTATTTCCTCGAGATACGATGTACTCCGCAGCATGAACAAATTCATCAATCGTGGCTGCCAGACCACGTTTGAGAAGAATCGGAGTTTTCACATCCCCCGCAGCTTTCAGGAGTTCGAAGTTTTGCATGTTTCTGGCGCCGATTTGAATAACATCGATGTATTCACAAGCGATCTCAACATGAGCAGGATCTACAATCTCACTGATTGTCTTAAGTCCGAACTCGGACGCAACCTCTTTTAGAATTTTTAGTCCCTCAATCCCGAGTCCTTGGAAATCATAAGGAGAAGTTCTCGGTTTGAACGCGCCTCCCCGCATTACGGTAATGCCGGCTTCCTTAAGAGCTGCTGCAACGGTACGTACCTGCTCATAACTCTCGACAGAACACGGTCCTGCAATCATTACTGGTTTACCACCGCCCACGGTTGTATTACCCAGATGAATAATCGTATCCTCTTTCTTCTTTTTACGGCTGACCAGCAAATGTTTTTTTAGATCGATCTGTTGGAGTTTTAACGACGCTTGAAAAATTTGCTTAAATAAATGCCGAACCGTTTCATTATCAAAAGGGCCATTGTTATTTTCAATAATTACGTCCAACATTTTCTTCTCTCTTACCGGATCGAAATCAGGAACTCCCTGCTTTTGTTTCTCCTGCCCGATCTCCTGGGAAATACGTGCCCGCTCCGACAACAGTTCCAACATCTGAAGATTTACTGAATCCAATTGTAATCTTAACTGCTCTAAACTTCCTTGACTCATACCGACTCTCTCCTTTTTTTATCTATTGAAAACAAAAAAACTCCCGTCCGTAAAGGGACGTGGAGTTCGTGGTACCACCCTTATTAGATATGCTAAGAAGAAACAACTTTGTCGTCTTTTTCAAAAAGCGACAGCGTTTCTTCGAGAAATATAAGCCAAGTATAAAACTTATACTTTCTTATATTTCAAAATAGCCGCATATCTCACTTGAACCTTTTAACGCAAGGGGACGGGTACTCCTACCGCCTGCCATAACGCAAGCTATCAGAATACCGGCTCAGGAATGAACTTCGGCGGGAACGTTCGCTCGGATGCTTTCAGTCGGGTGGCATACCGTCCCTGTCAGGAATTTTCTCCGCTTACTCTTTCCTTCATCGCTTGTATTGGATTTACGTGGGAATATAAATTATATGCATTGTATTACAATAGTTATTGTCGTTGCAAGGCATTGTTTTAACGCGTTAATGCATTTTAGTTTTGCGGAAATGACTATCTTACTGCTATCAGGCCACAATATTCCAACAGACCCTTGACATATTTTATGTCACCAGTACAATTGACGTATATTATGTCTGACGTATTTTATGTCAACAGGAGATGAGGATGAACATGGAACCCGCACAATCCATTACAGTATTACAATACCTGGCATTGATTCATCAGGTTTCGTACACAAAAGTATGTAAAGAGGTCGGATTAACGCCGCAGCAATTTTCCGACTGGGTCAAGAAGAGACGCCCTGTTCCCAAGGAGCGACTTCAATCCCTGGCAGATTATTTCAATATGGATGCCAGTTTATTGATTGATGAACACCATTATTTACAAGACTTAACGGGAGAAAAGAAGATAGATATTCAAATTCTTTTTCTTAAACAAAGTTTAGAGCATTCAGACGAAAAAGCGGCAGATAAGGATGAGTATCGAGAGAAATTAGTACGTCTTCAAAACGAGAAAGAGCTTCAAATCCTGATCGACAGATTTTCTGCAATGGTTAAGGAAGCCGATACGCAAACCCTTCGCCTATGCAATGCTTTTTTAGATCAAGTTAAAAGCCGTGATTTAGACACTCTCCTAACCATTTTGAATATTAAGGAGGCTGAGTGATGAGTACCGCATTTCAAATGAAACAGGATGAAAAAATTGTTATCTGTAAAAATCAAGATGTGATTTACGATGGTGTCTACCTGTTTACAAACCAAAGAGGTGTTCACAAAACATCACTCATGATGCCACCGGCGGTTCCTGCATCGTGGGTATCTCGCTATGGCAGCATAACGATTTCCCAGAACGGTAAAGAGAACCCCAACGGCGGAATGAATGAGCTGGGTCTCGTCGTAGAGCAGACGACGTTATGGTCAACGGAACACCTACCTGCGGATGATAAGCCGACGGTTAATGAATTGCAGTGGATTCAATACATGCTGGATACTTGCGGTACTGTGCAGGAAGTACTGCAAGCAGTAACAACAATTCGAATCGACCAGAGCACATCCAAATTGCATTATCTGATTACTGATCGAAGTGGAGAATGTGCGATTATAGAGTTATTAGACGGACAAATGCACATTTATACCGATCATCTGTCGACTCCAGTTATAGCAAATACGGCTTATCTACAAGCTGTTGAGGAAATGATATCTGGAGATCGGAATTGGACGGACCGTGACGAATATGAGAAAAACTCAATGGAACGCTTTTTGACGGTATGGGAACGAACAAAGAAATCTACACTCGACATGAACATGATCGATTTTGGATTTGAGTACGATCCTGGCGAAATGGAGATTCACGCGAAAACCAGTCAAAACGATGAAACAAGAATAATCCGTCTGGCCGATTTCGATTACTCTAATGAATCGCTCGCTGTGGCAGCCGACCTTCAATTGCTCCGAGCTTCACATGTTCAGGAAGATTTCGTCACCTATACTACTGAATTCAATCATAACGTCGTATATTCTTTTTTTAGAGACCCTACGTTGACGTCAATCTTCCATTGGGAAATTTCAGATGAAGTGATCCAGTATTTGGCCCAATATCCTGAATCATTTCGTTAATTACACATTCAGACGATAAATGGACTTATTTTCTAGTCCTCTAATCATGGGTGTCCATGGTTCGGTTTCAGCTGTCGTGTCTAAGGCGTCTTCCACCATCTGCAACTTGGCATCGAGCATATCAATATAATGCAGTGCAACGGCTTCGGCTGTTTGAGGCTGAACCGGACTCCCCCACTCTCCCAAGTTATGATGAGATAACACCAGATGTTGTAAACCGAGTACCATCTCGGAATCGAGAGGTATGTTGAATGTAACGGCAGCCTCCACAATCCAATTGGATGCCATGACGATATGCCCAAGAAGTCTTCCTTGGTTGCTGTATTCGGTAACGATGCCCATCTGAGCAATCATCTCTTCCGGTTTCGCGATATCATGCAGAATAATTCCCGCCTTTAATAAATCCGGATTCAGAAATGGCCGTTGTTTACATACAAAATCCCCTATTTCAAGCATGCGTACAATGTGATAGGCTAGCCCGGCAAAATAGGCATGATGATAGGTTTTGGCAGCGGGATAGTGCATTAGCTTCTCTTCAACCCTGTCCACACAAAACTGAACAATATTTCGGATCTTATGATCGGTAATCTCATGGATGGTAAGCTTTATGGTATGTAATAAATCCACTGGGCGTATGGGGGCAGACCTTACAAAGTCGGTTAATGAAACCCCGTCGTCCTCTCTGGCTTTGCGGATTTTACTTATTTTCACTTGAGGCTGATCTCGATAGCTTTGAACGGTACCCTGAATCTTCACTAATTGCATTGGAAAAAATGTTTCTTTATCTTGTATGGTGACATCCCAATACTTAGCTGAGACTTGACCACTCGAATCCGAGAGCACAATGTCGAAATAATCTTTCGGAGGAGTGCCGCTCGTCTGTCTAACATTAAGTTCTTTTAGCAAGTAAAAGCCGATGAATTCATCCTGAATGATCAACTTATTAATAGGCTTCATATGTTCCTCCCTGAAGTCAATATGATGCTCCCTCTCACGATCAACTATTGATCATTATTTGACTGCTGTAATATAACAATAGATACGTTAAATTCATTAATCGATGGATGATTAAGTCTTTACCTGTAACTTATATACTATTTACGACATTTTATTCACATTTCCTGCTTCTGGGAGAACCTAGTTACGAGAGAAGACTAGAGGGTAAACCAATACATTCATCACCGGACCACATTCAGTACAAGCTCGATTGAGCTTCATGTATTGCTTAATACTAAAATCACCTTTAACATATGTGTCACTTGTAATCTCAACTTGACGAAAACGACTCAATCGAAACGTGCGAATGTCCTCAGCAAGATGACAATATCCAATTTGATAGAATCGCTGGTCGCGCGGAATCAAATAATATGGATCAATTTTTTGCTCTGTTAATTCATTTCGCCACTAAGGACCGGATGCACCAACACGGCTTCAATGCCTAATATCTGGCCATAGAATGACAAAAAGCTCTCCATGCGATGGAGAGCTTTTTCATTTTATCGACTAATTATAATTGAAATTAATGATTTAATCATTAATACAGTTTCTCAGAGATTGATTTTGCCGTTATCTCGCGGTATTTCAGAGCTTCATCCTTTATTTTTAAAGAAACCCCGACATTCAAAATATCAATAACAGCTAGCTGGGATATCTTTGCAGCAAGTGAGCTACCTTGTAATGGATTTTCTCTAGCAACCATTAACAGTTCGATATCTGCCAGTTTGGTTATAGGGGAACGCGCATTACTGGTAATAACGACTATTTTGGCGCCCGCTTTCTTGGCTAGGCTTAAGTTCTCCAGCGTATCTTTGGTGCTTCCCGAAATGGATATCCCAACTGCTACATCTCCTGGATGCATTAATGCAGCTGTCATGGCCTGAAAGTGCGTATCTGTCTTAGCGAAGCTTTGCTTGCCAATCCTGGAGAAGCTATGCGCGGCCTGTAACGCCGTCAATCCTGAAGATCCTACTCCAAAAAAGTGAATATGATTAGCTGCAGTCAATAGATCAATGGTCTTCTCCAACTGATCTGAACTAATAAGTTCCGAAGTTTGTTCCAGCGTCTCAATATGCATAGATATAACCTTACGGTTTAAAGTCGCTGCATCATCCTCTTCAGTAACTTCATTATACAAGCGATCGGAAGGCTTAACCAAATCTTGTGCCAGAGATAATTTAAAATCCTGAAAACCATGGAATTTCAGTTTCCGGCAGAAGCGAATCACCGTCGTCTCACCGACGTCCGCTCTCTCTGCAAGTTCGGTCACCGAATGATAAATGATATCCTGAGCGTTTTCCAGAATAAAATTTGCAACTTTTTGTTCTGTTTTGGTTAATCCATTAATATGACTTCTTATGGATAACAACGTCTTTCCCATTCCCTGCTCGTTAGACAAATCCATTCTCCTTTCAGGTTGCCTAACAAATAATGATACTGTAGACTAACCTATATTTATGTTATACACAAATTCCTTTAAAAGGCAAACTAGTATGCTATAACAAGTTACATTATAATAAATTTAATTTCAAATAAAATAACCTGCTACAGCCCCTACTACACCTCCATTATCTCCTAAAGAAGCCGAAACTACCTCAATTTCCCGAACCCTCTCTCTAAAAACAGGAAGCAGCTGGCGCGACAGACTTTCACGAACCGGATTAAGTAAAAAATCGCCTTGCCGAGTAATGGCCCCTCCAATGACAATCCCCTCTGGATTAAATGTATGGACCATATTAGCCAGACCAGCAGCAATATACTGAGTATATCTTCTCAGCACGTGAATAGATGCTTCGTTTCCTTCCTGCGCAGATGCGAATATACTTTCCGCGGTACTAATCCCTTTTAGCTCTGCCCCAGCTTCTTCTACCATTCTCATCAATCCTGTAACAGAAGCATACTGTTCCCAACAGCCTGTTCTTCCGCAATTGCATGGATAACCACTGTACTCAATAACATGATGGCCTATTTCTCCCGCAAACCCATCCCGTCCTTGATACGGCCTATGATTAATGATCAGGCAACCGCCTACTCCCGTTCCCAAGGTAACACAGATGAAATCGTTCCATTGTCTTCCAGACCCTACCCACGCTTCGCCGAATGCCATGGCATTCGCATCGTTATCGATCAACACAGACAAACCTGTCATGGAATGGAGCCGATTTCCAAGCTCCATTCCGGCCCATCCCGGCAAATTAGCTGTGGCCCCCATTACAACGCCTGTCCGACTATTAACTTGACCAGCAGTCCCTATGCCGACACCTTTTACCTTCCATCCTTGACTGCTTGAATACCTTTCTAATTCCTTCGTAATTTCGGCAATTCGATTTAACAGTGCTTCCCCACCTTCATTTGCCTTCGTCGGACAATTCAAATGGTGAATGACCACTCCCTCCGCATTTACAATCCCCGACTTAATGTTTGTTCCACCGATATCCAGACCTATAGCTACTTCCCCAGTATGTCCCATCCATAGAACCTCCTCGTTTAAAGGCTACTGCAAATAAATTAATAAAGACTAAATTTCAGGAACGTTATGATATTGAAGTATAGCATCAGTATATTTCTTAGTAATCAATTGCGGCCTGGTAATGGCTCCGCCAATTACAACTGCGTAAGCTCCGGCCCGAAGACACTCAACAGTCTGTTCAGGACTATGAATTCTCCCCTCAGCTAATACGGGAATGCTAACCATTTGACTTAAATCAGCAACTAATTGAATATCTGGTTCCTCACTCTGCGGGCTGTAGGCTGTATAACCAGATAGCGTAGTAGAAATAAGATCAAAACCCAATCTCTCCGCCTCTACTCCTTCTGCTACAGAAGATACATCTGCCATTAATAGTACTTGGTGCTTCTCCCTTATTTCTTTAACCAAATCCGCAAGACAAACATTCCCCGGCCTATTGCGTAATGTAGCATCCGTAGCGACAATATCGGCTCCAGCAGCGATTATACCTTCAACCTCTGTTAAGGTAGGAGTTATGTAAACGTCAGAACCGGTATACTCCTTCTTCCATAAGCCGATAACCGGCAAATTCGTCACCTTTTTTATCGCTCTAATATCTTGAGGCGTATTCGCCCTGATCCCTACCGCCTTGCCCATTTCAGCCGCTAGAGCAAAGCGGGCCATATAATCACTTCCGTAGAATGGTTCTACCTCAAGAGCTTGACAGGAAACAATAAGTCCGCCTTTTAAAGTTTGAATAATTGAATGTAACATAGTGCAAACCTCCATATAACAAGAAATGGTATTCATTGTGTAATATGTAGTACATTTTGCGTGGATATTATCTCCACATTTCATTTTAATGATGGTTATTTTCTTCGATTATAGCAGATACATGTTCTTTGTAAACACCCTTTGAGCAGATAATCTAGATCGAATCAAAAAAAGGATCAAAAGGCCTGTCCCCTGACTCGTCAGAGATAATAAGGCATGGGTACGTACTCTTCCATTTCCTTAGAATCAGCAAACAGCCACCCCTTATTATCAATAGAGTGGCTGTCTGCTGATTTATTCTACTCTATCGGTGTTAAAGAACCAGATCGTCCGGCCAGTGGATTTGGACCCCTTGCCTTTGAATCAGCGCTTGATAGGCCTGAAGATGCTCCGAATTGGCATGTACCTCATGCGGCGTCACTTGATTCTGTAGCGCATAGGCCGCTAAATAACCGACCGATTCCCCAATATTCCATTCTGTCGGGTGGAGGCGGTAGCATCCGTTCGTGATTTGAGTGGTGCCGATATTTTTACAAGCGGGAAGCAAATTCTTGACCCGGATCGGCAGTAACGCACCAAGCGGAATCTCGTACGGATAGTTCGGAATATAGAATGTCCGGTTCGTGACGGTCGTCAGATGAACATCTAGATGGTAGCTGCCTACTCCGACGCTATCATCGTAACGGCAAATCCCTTGTTCACCGCGGATTTCCTTACTGACATCCTGCTCAGTAATGGTATACATCGCTTTAATCCGGCGCGACTCGCGAATATACGGATATTTCGCCAGTCCGTCCTCCGTACCCAGTACGTCCGTGCGCAGCCGGATGCCCGGATACCCTCTTCCTCCGTCTGGGCGAGGCGTCTCGGTCTGGAGCCAGTAGATCAATGAGAGGCTTAATTGTCTAGCACTCGCCAGATGCTCCTCCCGTTCCGCTTCAGGAACGTCAATAATTGAACCCAAGAAATAATCGTTCTGCGGCCAGTTAATCAAGGTGATATCACCTTCATATAGCCCAGGCTCAAATAAAGCCGGATCGATGATACGACGATACGTCCACAGCGACAGCAACTCCCGCCCGGAAGCGTCCGTGCTGCCTGGAAATAGGGCGAACTCCTTCATTTTCTCCGCGTCATCCGTATCGTTCGCGTACCAGCTTAACAGCGGAATATTCGTATGCTTCGGTACGAACTTGCGCCAGAAATCATATTGCTCAGGCTTCTCAATTGTGAAATCGCCACCCTCTACATAATCGAGTGCAAACACATGGGTAATCGACTGCATATCGAGCGGATTTGCCTCTTCAAGCGCATGCGGCTCCCCTGTCTCATGCTTGGACTCCGCACCTATCACATATTCAACCCCAGCTAATGGCAGCACATCTCCGCATTCCGTAGCATCGAGGAAGTATGATCCCCTTAGTACAACTTCTTCACCTGAGCTTATATGTGTAACGGTTACACTCTCTATCTGATCCTCGTCCACTGAGGCTGCAGTTGGTCTGAAATGATACAATACCGTGATACGGCCGCTGTTCACATACGGGGCCAACATATCCTCGATGACGCGCAACGCCACCTTCGGCTCATGGCATAAGCGGCTTACCCAACCGTTGCCGGGATTAAGCAGTTCATTATTCTTCGCTTCCTCTGACATCGGATAGTTCTCTCGATAATAAGCACGCACCCGGTCTCGAAACTCGCGATACGTCTCTGTGCAGCCGAATTCCTCGATCCACTGATGTTCATCCGGCGGAACCGCCTGACTTGTCAGCTGACCGCCGAGCCAATCCGTCTCCTCTGTCATGATCACACGCACGCCCATTTTGGCTGCAGCCAATGCGGCCATGCATCCGCCCAACCCGCCGCCTAGGACGACGACGTCTGTCATTCGCTCGTTATTCATCTCTCGCTGGCTCCTTCTCCGGCGCTTCCAGCATCCACCTGAGCTGTTCATGCACCTTTTCTGTTATTTGCAAAATTTGTAGACCCTCGCAGCATTAGCGAAGCTCGAACCCTCGTCGTACTTTATTGTCCTTGCTTAGTATCACGGACATGGGTCTTCAATCCGACCTCAAACATCCGACTCCAAGGCATATAGCAATCGTCGATCACGATCTCATAATTATTCTCTGGATCATGCAAATGCTGCTCGATGAACCGAGTCAATTCAGCTCTGACCCGCTCGGCGATTTGTCCCCGCTGTCCGTCGATCGAGAAATAATTGTATCCCGTACCAGGCAGCACCCGATCACTTACATCCCTACGCACGGAGGCACAATAGCCCCCATCCTCGACATAGCGTAGTGACAGGAAATCGCGATGCTGCGGCGTATTGCCATACACGGCATAGATCATGCCTTGTGCAATGCAAGTTCCGAGCGTGTTGCCACTTGTATTCCAGCCTGCATAACCGGCCAATTCGAACAATAGCTTCTTATCGCGAAGCAGCTGCAGCAGTTCAAGATCTGCTCCGTTGGCATAAGCTACATCGGCGATAACACAAGGCTTGCCGAGACGGTGAACAATATCATCAGCCACCTCGATCAGTTCGACTAGATTCCGGTATACCTGATACCCTATAAAGGGCCGTCCTTGATCATTCGACTCCATCATGCTCTCGCCGGGTGTATTGATGCATAGGGCCATATCGGCTTCTGCCAGGGAAGGCGACATTAGTCCTCCGGCCGCCATAATCTGATATTTGACCGATTCATATAGTACGCGGTCTTCATATAAAGGTATCACTACCGGCCCTTGCACACTGGCAAAATGAACATGCACCCGTGGCTTACGACGCTCAAAATGATTGATCATGCGGGCAAGTAGCGTACATCCCACTTCGTCGGCCCCGGGATACATATAGACGGAAAGCTGCTGCTGACACTTCTTGACATGCTCGCGAACGTGCTGCTGATCCACCGCAGTCAGACCATAAGGAGCCGAGTCATCCTGTGGGATGATCATGAAATCGACGGCCCCGTCCTGCACCAGTTCGATTGCTCTCTTATTCGCTGTTAAATTAACAGCACGGCGCTCCGTGTAGTCCTGCCACATGGATTCAGGCAAAACGCCCTCAATCTGCTGCAATTCATTCTGCTCTTCTTCTGTCGCGATGCCCAGCTCCAACCGGTGGCGGATATATCCGCGCCGGAAAATCTCCCTGCCCCAATTCTCGTAATAATCCGGTTCTTCATCACTGCTGGAATAGCGCGGGCAACGCATAATGAGCTGATAAGCAAATACATGCAAAGCCGGGTTGATCCGCTTCAATTGACGGAGCTTCTCCAATTGCTCCCCACATTGTTCCTCCGTCATCTCATGCAGCCGCGAGGGGATTATTCCTCCGTATAGTAATGTGTCCAAGGCCACAATCGCTCCGTCTGCATCACGCGCCTGCTCGAATAGCCAGGCCCATAGCTGTTCGATGTCTCCAGGGCGCTTCTTCAGCCCCATGATGCTCAAATCCGGACGGACGACATGATAATCCGTTCCCGCGGCAAGAAGTGCCGGAAATTCGTAATTGCACGGACGTTCGTCCAGCGGAATATATATAATTTTTCTCATGTGAGTAGTGTCCTCCTATCCTTTAACTGCTCCGGATACACCTTCCATGTAATATTTCTGGGTGCACAGGAACACGATGATAATCGGTATAACCGAAATGACGGTCCCGGCGGCAATCCAGCCAAAATTATAGGAAAATTGGCCATTTAAAAAGCTAAGCGCGGACGCGATAGGATACTGCTTCGTATCATTAAGCACAATCATCGGCCAGAGGAAGCTATTCCACATCCCCATGAACTCCAATAGTCCGATAACGGCGATCGCTGGCTTCACAATCGGCAGCGCCAATTGCAGCCAAATACGAAATTCGCTGGCACCGTCCACTTTGCCGGAATCGCGCAGCTCATGTGGCATGCCCATAAACGCCTGTCTCATTAGGAATACGTTGAACACGGTAACCGCTGAAGGAAGCACGACTGCAAGAAACCCGCCCATCAAGCCTAGTGCCTTCACCGTTAAGTAGTTGACGACCATCCCGGCTGCAGCTGGGATAATCATCGTCGCCACCAATAAGGCAAAGATAAGATCCCGTCCTTTGAACCGAAATACGGCGAGCGGGTAGGCCGTTAGACAGGAGAAAAAGATGTTCATAACGACGCCCATCAGAGCAATGATAACGGTATTCATTAAATATCTTGGAAAGTCCATGTAATTCCACACTTGGACGTAATTATCGAAGTCGATAAAAGTCGGGAAGATCGCCGGCGGAAAGCTGAACACATTCTTGCCGGGCATAAGCGATACACTGAAGATCCATAGGAACGGTCCCATCATAAAAATGGCAAACAGAATCAAAGCTCCATACAACAATAATGATTTCACCAATCGAAGTGGTTTTCTTCTCATATCATGCATCCATTAATATGGATTGACACCGCCCTTCCGGTTGAATCTGAAGATGATAATACTAAGCGCGGCAATCATGACGCTGACAATTAAGCCAAGTGCCGAGGAGTAGCCAAAATTAAATTGTTGGAAGCCTTGCTGATAAATATACAAGCTCGATGTTAAAGTTGCATCCCCCGGTCCACCTTTCGTCAGGATGAACACTTCATCGAACACACGGATTGCCGCCATTAGTGAAATAAGCGTGCAGAAAAAGACATACGGCTTCAACAGCGGAATTGTAATTTTACGAATCGTCTGCGCCCGGTTCGCGCCATCAATCGTCGCAGCCTCTGTCAGATCCTTCGGAATGGATTGCAATCCGGCCAAATAAATCATCATATAGTAGCCAAGGCCCTTCCACATCGTAATGAACATCAGTGTCCACAGTGCTGTATCTTTGTTGGACAGCCAGGTAATTCGCTCTTTCATTAACCCTACATTGGACAGCACATAGTTTATGACCCCATTCTGGTTGAGCAGCCAGCCCCAAATAAGCGCTACTGCAACCATAGAAGTAACGACGGGGATGTAATAAGCAGTACGGAAGATTTTAATTCCTTTGACATTGCTATTTACTAAAATCGCCATAAGAATAGAGAAAATCTGAATAAACGGCACAACAATTACATATAGCAACGAGTTGACCAGCGATGTGATGAAGCTCTTATCCTGCAGTGCTTTGACGAAATTATCCAAACCGACAAATTCGGTCTTGCCTATAACGGAGTAATTCGTCAGAGCCAGCGGTACGCTGTAAATAATCGGCCAGAAGACAAATAGGGCCAGTAGAATCAAACCCGGTGTCATGAAGAGCCAAGCCACTGACGCTTCCGACTTGCCGAATCTAGTAAAGAAAGATGTTTTTTTCATGATAGTACTCCTCCACCACCTTAATAAGAGGTAGTTCAAAAAGTCCACTTTTGATCCCGAAGTAACTCAGGAAGTGATATCGGCATCGAATCTTGAATTCAGCCGGGCCTAAGCAGATGCTTACGAAGTCATGTTTCCTACGGAAACATCTCAAGTGCTCACGTACAAACTACAAGCAAATGCTTACGAAGTCGTTTTCTACGAAAACGTTTAGCTCCGTTCCTCAGGCCCTAGCTTCATCCAACCTTCTCGGTGCTGAAAACTGGACTTTTTGAACATATTTCTATATCTAAAAGAATCGGGCAGGACAAGCCTGCCCACTCAGACGTATTTAGTTGCCTAAGATTTTGTTAACCTCGCCCTCGACCTCAGTCAATGTCTTCTTCGCATCAGCACCGTTCAAATAAATTTCCTGCAATGCTTTAGTAATTTTCTCATTAACGTCTTTAGCACTCTCAACGCCGATGTAGAAATCCTCGGCTTTATCAAGGCTGACTGCAGATACGGCCTTAGCCATTCCTTCCAGAGTTCCGTCATTTTCCGAGAAGAACGGATCTTTGGCGCTCTCTACTGTGGAAGGCAATGTATTAGCGAGCTTGGAGAATTCCAGTTGATTGGCCGCATTCGTTACGAATACAGCGAAGTCGACCGCTTCTTTCTTATGAGATGTCGCCGTAGGCACGACGATGTTCATCGTGTTGGAATAGCGGATGCCCGCTTTGCCAACCGGACTTGGAACGGCGAGCATTTTGTTGTATACATCCGGCGCGGCTGTCTTGATCTTGTTAATGAATGGCGAGCTGGATAAGGACATGGCCACTTGCTCACCCGCGAAGTATTGCACTTGTTTATCGTAGTCGATAATGTCTTTTGGAATGACGCCGTCTTTTAACAGCTGTACATTCTCATTGACATATTCTTCCACTTCCGGTGTATTAAAAGCTGCCTTCTTATAATCCTCAGTCAGGAACGGCAGGTTCTCTTCTAACAGAGTACGCGCTTCCATCGTGAAGATGTAGCCGTAGGCGCCGGTCTTCTCTTTGATCTGACGACCCCATTCGTTCAATTCCTGCTTCGTCTTCGGCGGATTATCTGGATTCAGTCCAGCTTTCTCCACCAGATCCTTATTCATGAATAGGACAGGTAATCCGGTGTACCAAGGGAGTGCGAACGCTTTGTCGTTCATTTCCGTTGAGGAGTAGATCCCCGGGAAATAAGCTGCCTTCTGGTCCGCTGTCAGCTCTTGGTTGAAGTCAACCAATGCGTCCTTGGTTCCCATCTGATTAGCCAACTCCGTATTAAGGTTCACCACGTCTGGCGCTTCACTGCCAGCAATATTCGTCATGAGCTTGTTCAGTACAGCATCGTAAGGGTAGTCCTTCCAATCGATCTTGACATTCGGATTCTGCGCTTCATAATCTGCAATCAATTTGTTGAAGTACTCATCGAAGGTCGGCTGCAATGAGATTGTCCAGAACTCTACCGTGACTTGTTCCGCGGGCTTCTCGCTATCGTTGTTCCCACTTGAAGCAGCCTCCTTGTTGCCCGATGAATCCGAACCACACGCCGCCAATAGCCCCACCATCATAATTGATGCCAATAGTAATGAAATCAACCTTCTACCTTTGAAACTCATGCCACAACACCCTCTCTTCTTTATAAATTACCTCTCAAAGCTAGGAGAAGAAATAACTGTAAGTCCGAAAACGGCAGCGCTTACAAAAAAGCCTTATTATTCTACGCTATATCTGTAATTGCTCAATCCATGAATTATTTCGGAATAAGAGTCGTTCCTGCAACCTTCTCCCTTCTTGCATGTTCATTGTAACACGTATCAAACAAATTCTCCACTATTTTTTAAATAATAGGAGATTATTTTCTTCACATGTATTAACTCCTATTCACCTTGGCTTTGAATCGATCGAAATACGGCGTAGCTTCGTTCTGCACATGCTGATATAGTAACCCGCCATCATTCGCCCCTCACTTCAAGATTTCACAGATAATATAGAATCCAGCTGCTCCCACCAGCTATAGTCGTTCAAGTGGCTCACATCGAACAACATGACACCGTGCGTACGTTCTCGGCACATCCGAACAGCTTTTTCAAATTGATCAACGTTTCCTTCATAATCCTTCAAATATAAGCTCGCGATGACTGGAATCTGCCCGTTAATTGCCTCTAGGCTCATTTGGATCGCGCCTTCTACGCTGTACCATTCCGCAGGTCTGCCATTCTGTACGGCTTCTTCAATTCGCACTTCGGGATAATAACAACCTGTCATAATGAAATCCAATTCATCGGCATACGCGGAAATATGATATTCTTCAGATGCCCATGGCAAGTTCGAACGATATGTTTCACTGGCCCAATTGACACCTTCGTTGTAATATAACGGATACCACGATCCGACATAAATGCTGAAGGACAGACTTGGATTTGTGGATTTAACCACTTGCTTAGCAGATTGCACGAAATGTTTAATGTTCAGCGCACGCCATTCCGTCCATTTCGCGAACCAGTGCCCATACTCGATTTGTTTTGTACCTGCTTGTAAGGTGAAAATGTCCTGTGGCCATTGTGCTACCGGCTGCCCAATATATTGTTCGAATGCTCTCCTGCTTAATTCACTAAAATCACCATAGACATTTGGATAGCGGCAGCGGTCTAGCACAATACCACTAATTTTATAGTTCGAGGCAATCTCCTTCAGAATCCCAAGCTCGTGCTGTTGAACTTCTTCATGAATCGGATTCACAAAGATCGTATCATCATCCGCGTTTTCAGCTGCAACCGATTCCGAAGCAAGACTCGGATTATACAGCATGACCTGCCAATCCTTCTTGTCATAAGCAATACCGTCTCTTGAACGCGTCGTACCTTCAGCGAATACATCCATATTGGCAATGACTTGAAGCCCGACAACACTCGCTTCCTCTATCATTTCCGCAAGAAAGTCTCTTCCTTCCCATACGTGATAACGTCCGTCCGACCAGCAACTTACATGATAAGCATAAGAACTTGGGAATGTCGTATGTCCATAGGGGATTTTGGCATCCACCACCAAGTGGGTTACTCCAGCTTGCTTCGCATTGTTAACAAAGCGCTGCCTCTCTGCACGATCCGCTAGTCGAACCCCATTCGCGATAAAATCAACCCACAACACATTTGCACCTTTTTCCATGGATATACTCATATTGGGTCACCTCAACTATATAAATTTTAAAAATTCGGGGTGCCAAATTGATATGCGGCACCCCGTGAATTCATTAGGAATTGATAAAGCCTATCGTCATTCTTCGTGGTTCTCTTTCTCATTTCCAGCGCGGTGAATCGTCACCGTGTAGTTCTTCGTTAATCCATCTTCGGACTTCACTTGTAACGTAACTAGATTCGATCCCACTTTAAGTTGTACGGGAATGACCGAATCATTTTCAACATGCTTGCCACCCACGGAAATAACTGAATTCTGATTACTTGTACTCGCCGTAATATTTAGCTCCGTAACCGAATGCCCGACCTTTACCTTGTAATCATACGTCGATGGTGTGAAGGAAGGCGTTAACTTCATTAACTTCTTCCCCGAGCTCACCGTCAATTTACTTAATTGCGTTTTCGCTGTTTTGGAGAAATAGACGTCTATCATTTTACTGCCATAGTCCAAATCATGCTTCATTCGATTGTTTACTTCTGTATTAATCGAGTTGCTTGCAAGAAGTTTGCTTATGCTGTCGATCTTCTGTTTCACGTCACTTGCAGTCTCATCCGTCATATTGGGATTCACATGTAGATCTTTTACAGCAGATTCAAGTTTCTGTATTAGTTTCTCGCCGTCCTTACGGCTCATCCCTTGGAAAGGAACGTAAATCTCATTGATTTTACGGATCATTTCTTCCATCACGGTCGCTAGCGGCTTGGTCGTATCATATTGAGGCAAAATTGCCTCATTACGAAACACCCCAATCTTCAGCACCTTGTCATACTTATAATTGAAAAGTCCTTCGAACTCGAATAATCCGGATCCAGCTCCATCATTCTTTGTCGCTTCGTTAATTTGATCCACAACAGCCGATGTAGGATTGCCTTGGAACGTGTCTAGACCCGATGAGACGAACGCATTGTCCCCTGCTAATGCCATGGAGTTTCTCAAGTCAGTTACTGTTAATTCCGAACCCGGAGCATAAGACATATGGAACAAGTGATCGATTAAATTATGATCTAACCAGTATTTTGCTTCTTGTGCGTGCGATTTCGGTGCTTCATCATAGTTCGGCCATACCGCAGTTGTAATTTGTAGCTTGGGTTTGATTTGATGCGCCTCGTTAACTACCCGAACGACCCAGGTATTGATAATGTCCGCACGGAATTGTAGCCATTCATCCCAGTAGCGATCTCCTGGATGAAGGTCAAGCGGATCAACGCCATATTTCTCGCTGAACAAATTGCGGGTATACGTGTCGTAACCAAAATCATTCGTGTAATCTCCGGACCCTGGATACCTCGCATAATCCAAATGCAGTGAAGCTATGTCATATTTCGTGACGAGTTCATCGTATACAGAAGCAACGAAATCTCTAGCTTGCGGGAGTGCTGGATTTAGCCAATACCACTTGGCATTGTTAATGCCCACTTCATAATCAATACCTTGTCTGCTTATCAAACGCCAATCGGGATGATTCACCACAACCGGTCCGCCGACAAAGAAGTTCTCCACCCAGGCATGAATTTCAATCCCCTGTTTCTTGCCTTCCTCAATAAATGCTCCAAGTACATCAAAGCCTTCATACAAAGGATTTAATTCGGTATCTGGTAAAGACGTTGGCCAAGTGGTATATCCATCCCACCACGTTTCTAGATAGATGGCATTGATACCGGTCTCTTTGATTTTCTTCACATGATCTCGAACCTGCTCTAAGTTCTTCTCCTTCGGCCGCATCCAGAGACCTCGAGTTTGTACTTTCGGAGACTCAAAATTCATATAGCTTGCATCCGTAACTTTCTGATCCAAGTCATTCAGTAAATCCATTAATCCGTTGGTACCGCTTTCATTTAGTCGCTGTTTAGCCAATTCATAAACGCCCTTTGCCTCTACGATCTTCTGTTCAATTTCGGCATAAGGAACATCCATAAATTGATTCTTGGATAACTGGAGCGCCTTCTCTGCGCTATCGATACTTATCGATGCTTTATCTAAGTAAGATTCCGGCGTAAAAATAACCAACACTTGTTTTTTAGCAAAATCTAGACTCAATTTGGCTCCGACCAGTGCGTTATTCTTTAACCATGTGTTTTTAACCCCATGACCGGATAATACATAGCCGCCTTCAGGAATTTTACTGTTGTTCCCGCCATTGTTCGTCACATATCCGTCCGCATTAACAATCACTTCATTGCCCCATGGGTTCGTGCCAGTCTCCTCGCCATAATTATGATCATAGACGATCAACTGATCCAATCCACGAAATCCTGGATAAGGCACATTGTCAACATTGTCCCAGCCTCCGGGATTATCTTCTTTTACTTTCGGATTAAATGCATCAAACGAGGTTCTAGCCGCTTGGTAAATTAAACTATCCGTCACGAGCTCAACCTCTGCACCAATACGCACTTGACCCGCTAGTTGGTTATAGAATGGACTTGCCGATTGAATCGACAGTACATATCCATCCGATGGAATGGAGGAGTTGTTATCAAGATAAGCCCCTGTGTTGGGATCGTATGCAATCGCCACAACGTTGGTTACCTTATTGCCAACAACTGTAAGCTCCATTCCCCAAGCATTCTGATTGGTGGTTGCGCCATAAGTAGGCTGGTACAACACCACTTCTCCTGCTCCACGCGGTCCATTTATTTTATCAATGCCTACCGCAATACCATTCACTTTCAAATACTTGCTAGGCAGAATAGGAATATCTAAGTTAATCGCTTGTACGGACTGCCCCACCTCCAAATTCAAGGATGACGCAGCATTGCCAGAAGCCGAAATGACATAACCATTCGCAGGAATGTAGGTTCCACTCTGACCATGAACATCATATGTGCTTTTCACGACCGACACATCATTGGTGATGATATATTGAACGGTATCTTCAGAGAATGGTCTTGTCATCTCACCAAAATGACGTGTATAGACTGCGATGGTGTTGGTCGGTTGATCCTGATCTACAACGTCGATCGGTATGGTGCCCTGTTCTGTAATGAGCTGTGGACCTCCGACTACCGGTACAGGTAGCGTGTAGCCAACAATCTCAACCGGGTCCCCCGGACTCATATTGTCTTTAATCCACTGTTCACTCGATCCGTGACCAAACAGTACAAAACCATTCGTCGGTATTTGTACAGCACCTTCACGATAAGTGACATCCGTAACGCTGTAAGTACCTTCATGGTAGTCCACGACTGCGGCAGCCGCGTAAGGGTTCGAATCTGTGAGCTTACTACTGTTTTCTCGCGTAAACAAAATCATTTCATCTGAAGCTCCGATGGCTCGATTCACTGCTGTAATGCTGATGGTATTGCCATTTGAAGCTTTCGCCGTGATGGCTTCATCGGCCGACACACTCAACGTCATTCCTGAAAAAATGAGAACAAAACATAAGATGAAAGACAGCGTATTCTTTAATCTCATTATCGTACCTCCCCATATTGATCATGAAAAAACAGCTTCCCAAGCACTCCCTCTTATATACAACTTATCTCATCTATGATTCTATTTTTTTGCCGAATTTCTTATAAGCATCACCTCCAACAATAATTATGGGGTATTCCTCTTATGCTATGATTTGTGAATCATGTTGAATTTCCACGTTTAACCCTAAAGCCCGGCAAAATCGAATAACAGACGTTTCTCCTACACCTGCTCGTTCCGCTAAATCTGTCACTATAGCCAGCACCGCTTCCTCAGAATTGCTCTGTACAGCATCGGCAACTTTCTTCTCCGCCTTCGTCAAGGAAGAATAAATACTAGAGATCAGTAATAACATGTTGGTGGAATTAATTAGTTTCTGTGTGTGCTTCATACAACCTACCTACTCCCAAAAATGTGAATGAATCGTTATATTCACCATAACATACAACTCACATTTAAGGAAGAATATTTCCTCTTATTTTATCATTAAAATTAAATTTATTCTCCATTTTTCCATAAAAAATAGCGCGCCTTTCTGAGTAACTGTTTATACCAAGTGCAGTGAGAAAATTTCCTCCCCCTGCTGCCTTGAGTCTTTCTGTCATATCTAGAGGTAAACTATGCTCCAATACAAATCTGCAATGTGACTTGGTTATCATTAAACATTGCGGTTATGTTAACTAGGGAGAAGAGTGCATTCAAGTATTATCTGAATATCCGCTTTGCTACTCATAACCATATTTCCTTATGAGAAGATATTCCTCAGCCGTATAACAGCGATTAAATCTAGAGTAAAGGGTACGTTGGACGATTTTGTAGAAGAAGAAAATCCTGTTCGAGTTATCGATGCTTACATCGATAGTTTGAACTTGGTAGAATTGGAGTTTCAGGTGTATTCAGGCATCAGAGCGGGGCAAAAACCTTATCACCGGGAAGATCTTCTTAAGCTCTATCTTTACTTTATATGAACGGCATCCGTTCCTCCCGTAAAATTGAGATCTTCTAACCAAATTGAAAGGGCAGTTTGATAAAAAACACTTAAATACTTTATTAGGAAGGAGTTTTAATTTGAATACTTTTGATCTTATTTCTGAAACAGAAAGATTAGTGATAAGACCATATCGGAATGATGACTATAAAAATTGGCTTTATCAATATGAAAGCAGGATGCCATCTCAACATAAGTACGATGAAGGTATAATTGATATGAGTATTTGTACTGAAGATTGGTTTATTCAACTGGTAGAGAAACAACAACAATTAGCAAAAAACGATACTGCTTATGTCTTTGGGGTATTTAGGAAAGAAGACAATAGTCATATCGGAGTGATAGACTTCACTACGCTTATGAGAGATGATTTCCATTGGGCAAGATTTGGTTATACAATCCACAATCAGTTTTGGAAAAAGGGTTATGGCAAAGAGTCTGTAAAGGAAACAATAAAACTTGCATTTGAGAAGTTAGATTATCATCGTATTGAGGCTCATATTAATATGGATAACAATCCTTCTATAAAATTGGCAGAGAGTGTTGGAATGGTATATGAATGTGTAAGAAAAGGGTTTATCTATGAATTTGATGAATGGTCTGACAATACGGTTTATTACATAAACTCAAAATAGAAAAAATTCGAATTCGCATTGACCTCCAAAGAAATTGGAGGTCTTCTGTTTAATTAATATCAACAATAATCTAACAGAGCCAAAAAAAAGAAGCCCGCTGCGGGCTTTACTGGGACTCGTTCTGTTTTAAACGGAGCATTTGTTGCAGCAACTGTTCTACCTTTTGTTCAGGAAAGGCTGCTAACAAAACTTCTTTAAACGTTACTTGTGCCCTATCAAGCGTATCTTGACCTATTGGTGTAAGTGAGGTATAAATACTTCTGCGATCATCGCCGCAGACATGTCTTTTTAAAGCTCCACAACCCTTGGCTTCGAATCGGCTAACAAGTCTGGAAACGGCACTTTGACTTAAACCAACCATTGATTCTAGTTGTTGTAGTTTTAATTTCTTCTCTGGAGCCTCAGACAAAAACAATAGTAAATAAAATTCTTTTAAAGACAATTGATATTTCTCTTGCAAATTCGCTTCCAATTCATTGGCTACGTTCATTTGTATATGTGTTAAAGTCAACCAATTATTTATAAAGTCATTGTTAAGAACGTTGTCCATCTCACAATTCCTCTCCTGAGAGTAATGCTACTGATCAAAATAATTAATTTATCCTTACAATTTTAACATTGTAACATTAATCGTCAAGTAGACGAGGTTGCGCCATCCTTACAGGAACGGTATCCATAATCGAGCAAACGTTCTTGTTTTGTGTAAAAAAAAGAGACCCGCTTAGGCTAATCAGGCCGGTCTCCTACAAATAATCGTCATATTTAGCGGTGCTCTTTATCTGTTCTTTCTAGGAAATCCGTATCTATACTGTTCGGGAACGTCAGTCTCCTTATTAAGTTGGGCAGCAGCCTCCAACGTCCAGTATGGATTTCTCAGCATGCCTCGTCCTACCGCAACAAGATCAGCCTCTTCATTGCCGATTACGGCATCGGCAAGCGCTGGCTCATCCAACCTTCCAACCGCAATAACTGGAACAGCCAAACTCTGCTTGATTGCACTCGCGAACGGTACTTGATAAGCTGCATGTGCACCCGGTTTGTCTTTCGTTGCCATTGGACCAAGTCCAATAGGTCCTTCACCACCGGTACTGACATGGAAAATATCTGCTCCCGCTGCTTTATACGCCTTACTAAACTCTATGCTCTCATTAATTCCATATCCGCCATCTACATATTCCTTAGCAGAAATACGCATGATTAAAGGCATCCCTGCTGGCATTTCGCTTTTGGCTGCACGAATAACTTCTGTACCGAACAGGGTCAGATCCTGTCCATACTCATCCGTTCTATGGTTTGTTAACGGTGAATGGAACTGATGAATAAGGTAACCATGTGCGCCATGAAGCTCGATGACATCAAATCCGGCTTTTACAGCCCGGGCCACGGCCTGCCGGAATTTCTCGACCATTGCTTTCACTTCTGCAGTCGTTAATTCTCTTGGAGTTGTAGACTCCGCATTAAACGGAATTGCTGATGGCGCTACTGGAACCACTGCATCTTCCGCCTTGCGACCTGCGTGGCCAATTTGAATACCTACCTTGGCACCATAAGCATGACAAGCCTCAACAATTCTGGCCAACGGGGCAATCTGTTCATCAGACCATATTCCAAGATCAAAATCGCTAATCCGGCCATCAGGCTCAACATCGGTCATCTCAATAATAATCAATCCAGCTCCACCAATCGCTCGACTCACATAATGTGTATAATGCCAATCAGTAGCAATTCCGTCTTTATTACTGACTGAATATTGACACATTGGAGGCATAACTACACGGTTTTTCAACTTCAAATCCATAACTTCATAAGGGGCAAATAAATCTTTCATGATCTCTCTCCTCTTTGTATAACAACTGGATTTAGCATGCACAAATCATAAATACAATAAGAATATAATAAATGCATGCACATGCATATAATATAATGAATGCATCAAGTTCTGTCAACTGTTTAATTGAAATAAATATTCTCATCGCTGATGATGCCCTGCCTTAAGTTTAGTGTTATTCCCTTCTTAATCACTCAGGTATCTACCTTAAATCAAGACCGTATAATATATCGTCCAATCACTCCCCCCTTGTACAACATACTATGAAAATATCAAACAAGAGGAGATGATGTAATGGCACGTATTCTCGATAAAGCTACCTCTCAACCACGACGTAGATTCAACTTAGCAACGGCATTTACGATCAGACGTTCACCAGCAAGGTCTCGCCTTGCAACAATTCGAATAACAATACCTGTTTTAAACGCTCAACCTAATCGGGTTGAATTAGTAGCAACTGTCGGTGTCCGGGGGGTTACCGGCATCGCTCAAATCCTCTTTAGAATCTTCCGTGACGGAATAGAGATTTTCAATACTCAACAAGGTATTGAGTCAACGGGTTCTGAAGAAAACTATGCTGTCACATTTCAGGCGATCGATAGAAATGTAAGATCAGGTAGTCATGTTTACACAGTAACTGCTGAAAACCGAACCGCAAATACTAGAGCTGATGTTGTTGGTCCGATTTCATTTAGTGGGCTAGCCGTTAAAACGAGAACCTAATTTAGAATTATCTGCACCTGAGTAAGCTTTTTTTTTGTTTCCCCGCGGCCGAAGGTACGAAAATCCTCCTTGCAGAGCAGCTCAGCACTTAGACATTATACTAATTAACGCCAAAGGCTGCCGATCCATTGCTATCGGCAGCCTTCTCCTGATGTTTATGTCCCTGGTGTAATAAACAAAGTTGGTGATGACACGGCTCATATGGACTTGGTTCATCTTGACAAGAAGTGGTTCTTCCGGGCTATATTCACGGGCTTCACCGATACTTTCGATAGTGAACCAGTACCGCTTAGTAAGCCAGTTACTACGGTGAAGGTCAGTGCAATGGCCGTCACACGCTTTGAAAATATGTTCATTCTCTGCTCTCTCCTCTATGTCATTTCCCTTGCATCATTAGAGTAAATGAGCAAACTTAATCTAGATTCTATATAATCTTAATGTAATGTGAAATTTGCAAAGCTGCATCATCTTTTGCTGAATACATCCGTCCACTCGGACTGAACTCCGGGGTTCACCCCCTAACGGTAGATTTCAACACCGTACTCCACTAACGAAAAAGACCCTACCAGCGTATAGTATAGCCGGCAGGGCCTTCGTATTGTCAAACGATTGACTAAGCAAACATTGTACCCGGATAATCTCAAGTGCTATTTATTAGTAGCTAATAAAATATTTACAATAGTGTCAAGTTGAAGCTCCATCGAGTAAGGATCTTCCATTACAAATTCATCGCCTTTATCTCCAAATCCACCGTACATATATACCTGACCTTTTTTGACAGCAGGAAGTCCCTTCCACAAGTTGCTGTTTAACACTTCATTGGCCCCTTCATCTTCTGCACCATATACAAATATATGATCTCCCATATATTCAGGCAACACTTCGAGGGAAATATTCTCAAACCCTTCTTCCATATTCAAGGCTTTTTCCGTAGGCGGCAACTTCAGCATCCCATATATGGTCGAACTCCCATAATTGCCGCCTTTCGCCGCAAGCACATACAGTGATTTATTCGCAACTTGCACGATGGAGACCGTCTCACCTTCTTTGATTATACCGTCAATTTTCTTTTTAGCCTCTTCGACTTTCCTTTCATATTCGGCTATCCATTGCTCCGCTTCCTGCTGCTTTCCGAAGATTTCACTAATTCTCCGGAATTTCTCCAATGGCCCCGCTGTTGATAAGCCTTCCCAATATGGCAGAAACACCGTAGTTCCAATTTTTTGGTAGTCTTCGATGTTCTTTTCGATCGAACCAATAATTAAATCTGGCTCCAGATAAGTCAACTTCTCTAAATTCATTGGGAATTCGCCGAGATCCTCGATTCCGGCAATAACATCTTTGGAAATACCCGCTTTCTCGATCCAGGCCTCACTAAGCATAAAGCTTCTCACCCCAACTGGAATGATACCAAGTTTCAAAAGATGCCCCATATACTGGTCTGAAGCTACCCGTTTCGGATTCGCCGGTACTTCTACATCGCCTTTCAACGTCGTTACCGTTCTCGTCTTTGTTTGCTCTCCTGTTTGCCCGTCTCCAGTCGGCTGATCGCTTTTAGTTTGGGTTGTTGTCGGGTTGGTCTCCGTTTGCGAACCTACTTGTGTATTTGCCTGATTTGAACAGGCTCCCAGCAACATCGATAAACAGATCAGCATCGTCATCGCTGTAATTTTGATCCTTCCTTGCATCAAAAAATCCCCTCTCGTACCATGTTGATATTGATAATCAATCTCATTATAGCGTGGGGGTTGTTTCTCTTGAACGGCATATTTTAGCATCGTTATGGGCAAATCCTGATCCCAATGTTGCTGCCGCCGCTCTTTTTTGAAACGGACAGGAGATACTCCCTTGTATTTTTTGAAGCTACGGCTTAACGAATGGGCGTCCGGATACCCTACGCTCTCCGCAATTTCCTGTAAAGTAGCATCCGTCTGCAGTAACAACTGCATCGCTCTATCCACCCGTACTTGACCGAGATAATGAATAGGACTGGTGTGCATCTGTTTCTTGAACAGCCTGGACAGGTGCCCGGTGCTGCATTCCAGTTCTTCCGCTATCAATTCTAATGTGATGGGCTGGTTAAAATACTCTCGGATATACACGACAGCCTGCGCCATCAGATCCGGTTTAAGCGGCTGAATCCCTTGCTGGTGCAGCTGCGACAACAGCTCATACACAAACTGATAAAGTAAAGCTTTAACATGCAGTTTACCGAGTCCCGATGCCTGACGCCACTCCTGTTCCAGCAATTCAACTTTATCGTACAGGGACAGCGGATGATGCGGTGCAAAAGCATATTGATACAGAAAGGGATTTTCCCTCTCCAGTAGTTGTTGAATTTCCTGGCGGCATGGTAAGGCCAGAATTGCCCTATAAAGAATAATGTAGTATTCAAGCTCATCCTCCGAGACGATATTCAGGCACATCCCCTTTCCGCCATGCAGCACATGGAATCTTTCGACCCTATGGACGCTCTGATCCAGCCACACCCGAGCGCTTCCGCGCACGGTATATAGAAATGCGCTGGCCGGTAGCCGATAGGTTCGCAACTCCTCCCCCTTATCCATTGTCTGAAAACGGACATCCATTACTTTTATAAAAACATGGTTCCAAAGCAGGATGTGATCATCCAAATTCATAGCTATTGTTCTCCCCCGATCAAATCATCACCCATACCTAGCTTGATTCTGTATTTCAACTAACACTCATTATAATTGATAATCATTCTCATTGGCAATGGAGTTCATAATCGGGGGGATAGTATTATCCATTGTGTTATCTCTCCGTATCGTTTGATTTGTAAACAATTCATACTCCAGTAATATTTTTTTTGAATCAAAACGCATAGAAAAGAATATTTCACCTATTTATAGAGGTTTGCTACTATCGAATTGTTATCAAAAGGGGGTAAACAAGATGATCTATCGAAAATTAGGTTCCAGCGGCTTAAAAGTAAGTGAAATTGCTTTAGGTAACTGGATTACCCACGGCGCTCAAGTAAATAATGAGACGGCCTATGCCTGTGTTCATGCTGCACTGGATGCGGGGATTACTACATTTGACACTGCGGATGCGTACTCGGAAACGAGGGCGGAAACGGTACTAGGTCAAGCTTTGAAAGGAATGCGTCGAGAGAGCATAGAGTTATGCTCCAAGGTTTACCATCCGACAGGAACAGGACACAACGACAGAGGTCTTTCCCGTAAACATATTATGGAAGCCTGCCACGCTTCACTGAACAGATTGCAAACGGAGTACATCGATGTTTATTACGCCCACCGCTTTGATTCGACGGTATCCCTTGAAGAAACCTTTCTAGCCTTTTCGGATCTGGTTCGCCAAGGGAAAATTCTATATGTCGGGATAAGCGAGTGGACGGCAGACCAGATTGCCAAGGGTGCTGCACTATCGAGGGAGTTGAGGGTTCCTCTAGTGGCCAGTCAACCCCAATACTCGATGTTATGGCGTGTAATCGAATCGGAAGTCATTCACGTTTGTGAGCGGGAAGGTATCGGGCAGGTGGTCTGGTCACCTCTTGCACAAGGAATTCTTTCCGGAAAATATGCGCCAAACGAACCGTTGCCGCAAGGGTCTCGTGCTTCAACTTCGGCGGGAGCTCCATTTTTCGAGCGATTAGCAGGTCAATGGCTGCGTAGCGAAGTATTGCTAGCTGTTTCTAAGCTCTCCTCTATCGCACGTGAAGCCGGGTTGACATTGCCGCAGCTTGCTATAGCATGGGTACTGCAAAATCCTCAGGTGTCATCCGCTATTATTGGGGCATCTAAACCAGAGCAAGTACAAGAAAACGTCAAGGCTGCTGGGACTCGCCTTGACTCTGAGATGATGAAACAAATCGATACTATATTAGATGGGCTAGTTGAGCGCGATCCAGCAAAAACCGGTTGAATACCCCGTTATCTACTATCAATTGCTATTGAACTTACTTCTTCAACTGTCCTAATAAATGCTGATAGGACGGCCTTATTCACGTCGGTTCTCCAAGCAGTGTAGAGGGGAACCGGCGGCACACTTTCCTCAAATGGCCGAAATACGACACCGCTACGCTGAAAAACGGAAACTGAAGAAGGTACAATGGAAACGCCCAGATTCGCAGCTACCAAGTTTACAATGGTATACATCTGAATGGCTTCCTGTACAACATTCGGATAAACGCCATGTTGTGCACAGAAACCATTGATGAGATCATGAAAAGAAACTCCGAGATAACGTGGAGACAAAATGAACGGTTCAAATTCCAAAGAGCGGACAGAAATTGCAGACAGTCTGGCTAACGGATGCTGTTCGGGCAGTACGGCAACAAGTGATTCGTTTGTAATGGTGCAATAGTCGATATGCTTTGCCGATTCGATGAAACGCAGAAACCCAACATGAATGGTTCCGTCATGTAAAGCCTGCCATTGCTGGGCGGAAGTCATCTCGCATAAAGTAAGCTGTATTTGCGGGAATCGTTCCCGAAATACTCTCAAAATATCAACCATTATATCTCCCGCTGCTGAATCCACAAATCCAACGACTAAATGTCCGATTATTCCTTGGCTGGTCAGTTGCGTAGTTTTAATGGACCGCTCCAATTGGGATAAAATCATTTTGGCTTCCTCAAAAAAAACGACCCCCGCAGGTGTGAGACGAACTTGTCTCTTGTTGCGTTCCAACAGTTTCACGCCAAGTTCTTTTTCCAAGTCTTGAATTTGCTGACTTAAAGGTGGCTGTGTCATATTCAATTTTTCCGCAGCACGGCTGAAATGGAGTTCTTCCGCTACTGCAATAAAGTAATGTAATTTACGTATATCCATCCTCTTTTTCTTCCTTCGCTCATTTTAATCCCCTACAGTTTAGTTTCACTTATTAATTACGATAGATAACTTATAATTAGCGTGTTTGTTTAATTCGGTTAAAAATAGGTTCAATTCATTGTTAGTTGGAAATCTACACTCCAGGAGATAACAACCTTCACCACTAATTTTGTAATTGTTCATTATGAATTTTTGTTGTTTTTCTATAAATGCTAAATAGGGTCTATGATCCATACTATGTGTATAAATATGTAGAAATGAGAGGATAGAGTATCCTGCTTTTATTTGATTTAGATGAATCGTGTATCCCTCTATTACACCTTGTTCCTCTAATTTGCTCACTCTAGATGCAGTTGCCTGACCCGTCAAATGAACTTTCTCACCTAATTCCTTCATTGTGATACGACCATTCTTTGATAATTCTTCAAGGATTTTTTTATCCGTGTTATCTAACATAAGTGACAGCCTCTTTCATAATTCAAGTATTATATAGAATACTCTTGATTTAATTTATGTACAGCATTCTCCCTTAAATATTATCCTATAGAAGAGGGTTATTAAAGGAGGAATACAGCATGAATATTAGACAAATACGTAATGCAACAATTATTTTGAACTATGCAGACAAGAAATTTTTAATTGATCCCTTCTTATCAAAAAAGGGAACTTATCCACCATTTCCAAACACTCCGAATCAGGACAAGTTTAATCCAACAATAGATTTACCAATCCCTGTTGAAGAAATAATTGAGGTTGACATCGTTATTGTTACTCACTTACATCCAGATCATTTTGATTCTGCTGCGATAGAAATATTGCCTAAAAATATTAGAATTATTGCACAGTCTGAAAAAGATGTAGAAGTCATTAAAAAAGAAGGTTTTCAAAATGTAGAATCTTTAGCTAGTGCTTTGAGTATTGGGGGCATTAGCTTAACTAGAACAAGTGGAAAACATGGAACAGGCGATATAGGAAAATTAATGGGTGAGGTTTCAGGCGTTGTCTTTAACCATCCCGATGAAAAAACGCTATATATTGCAGGAGATACAGTATGGTGCAGTGATGTTGAGGATGCCATTAAGCATCATAATCCCGAAGTGATTATTGTAAATGGAGGTGCAGCACAATTTCTTCAAGGTGATCCTATTACGATGACGAAAGAAGACATCTATCAAACCTATATGGAATCTCAACAATCTACTATTATCGTTTCACATATGGAGGCTGTCAATCACTGCTTATTAACAAGACAAGATTTAAAAGCTTTTATCGATGAAAAAGGTCTTTCCAACAACATATTAGTACCTAATGATGGTGAATCAATCACTTTTTAATATAATCAAAATCCCTGACATCAATGTGAGTCAGGGATTTTGATTATTATCTCTTCCAAGTGATTCATTGCATTTAGATTTATTTATCCGTAAAGGTTATGGTTCTACTAAAATTGCGGATATTGCAAAAAAAGCCAATATGAGCATGGGGCTGCTGTTCCATTATTTTGAATCTAAAGAAAAGCTTTATGAGGAACTTATCAAGATAGGATGTGCAGGAGCAGAATTAAAGTTGGAAGATATAGATGGAAGTCCTATTCATATATTTAAGGCAGCAGCAGCAGAAATTCTAAATAATATTAAACAAAATCCCATGTCTGCAAAAATGTTTGTGTTAATGGAACATGCGCAAAACAATGACTCTATACCGGATGTCACAAAAGAAATGGTTGCTCGAATAGACATCATAAAAAGAAGTATCTCTCTGATTGAAGAAGGCCAAAAAATAGGCGAAATTAGAAATGGCAACGCATGGGCATTGTCTACAGCTTTTTGGTGTTCGATCCAAGGAATAGCGGAAGAAATAGCACTGCATCCCGACACGCCATGCCCTGAGCCAGATTGGCTCGTAGACATCTTAAAATCCAAAGAATAGAGCGAGGGATATAATATGGTAAAAAGAAAGACGAAAAAGACAATTTACTTCATATTGATCCTATGTGTATTCGCAATTGCTGTTGGAACAGTAATAACTCAAAGCATTTGGAGAGGAAAAAGCACGAATGAAAAACTAGATATTATTTTTAATAGAACCGTTAATAATAAACAGGTATTTGATATGGCGATTAATATCGAATCTGCCGATGGAAAATTCTCTTATAAAAATTCAGCGGGCAATATGAAAGAAAACAGTCCGTTTGCCATTGCCAGTATTACAAAAATGTTTACAGCTGCAGTTGTTTTTAATCTAATGGATTCAGGACAACTGTCATTAGACGATACGATTGAACAATTTTTTGATAAAAGCGATATCGATCAATTACACATGTATAAAGGGATTGATTATACCGGGACGATAACTGTAGGTCAACTATTATCCCAAACCTCTGGCCTTCCGGACTATTACACCGAAAAGACCGGGGATGGAACATCTTTCGAAGAAGAATTAGTAAAGAAGGATACGGCGATTACCTTTGAAGAAATTTTGGAACGTAGCAAAAAGTTAGAAGCCCATTTCGTCAATGGGACCGAGGGAGAAGCATATTATTCAGATCTTAATTTTGATTTGCTAGGAAAAATTGCTGAAAAGGTATCCGGCGAAAAATTAGAGATCTTATATGACAAATATATAATAAAGCCGCTAACGCTTGAATCTACTTATTTAAGTCAAACGGACAGCAGTTTCGCTCCGATCTATATGGGAAAAGAAAAGGTATCCCGGCACCAGAAATACTTGGTCATTCCGGGTCTACAGGCAGTTTTGCATTTTACTGTCCGTCAAAGCAGATTTTCATCGTCGGAACCATAAATCAAACCGAAAAAAATCCATTTCAAACCATTTACACGATGTTGAATTGTATTGATTAATTACCTTTCTTAACTATAAGCATACTTTGCTAATTTACGCAGAATGTTAAAAAATACATAGTTTGTGCTTTTGGATTGATAAGCGGTTTGATTGAAACTCCCCATTATATATACATCCAAGTTGGGGAAGTAAAGCATGGAGGCACCACTCGCGCCAAGATGCCCCCACCCGATATATTTCCGAGTGAAAGGAAGAAAATGCATCCTCATCAACCCATAGCCATAATCCATTCCTATCCACATTTTGTTCCATTGTTGCATGATGTCCAAGGTTTCTTTTTGAATAATCTGATTGTTAACAAGAGCTTTCATAAAGATCAGCAGATCTTCTGAAGTACATACGGTTTGCCCCCCAGCATAAAAACTGCTAAAGCTTCGGTACTCATCTACGTTTATTCTTAACTCATCTATATATAGATTCGCTACGGGATGCTCGCTTTTTATGGCAGGATTAGAGTACTGGGATAAATAAGAGTGGTTCATATGCAGAGGGGTAAATATGTAGTCATGAAGCACTTCATGATAGGGCTTTGATGTAATCGTTTCAATGATGAGGCCTAAGAGATTGTACCCTGTATCCGTATAATGAACCCTCTTCCCGGGAGGAAAGCGGGGTTGTAAGTGCTCTTTAGACCAATGTATGGTTTCTTGCGGTGTCCAAAAACGAGAGGGGTTCTTAAGTATTTCTTCCATTAACCCTTTACCCTGTCTAGGCTTATCCTCAAAATAATCGGGTATACCCGAAGTATTGCTTAACAAATGTTTAATCTGTATATCGTATGTATACTCTTTTCCTTTAAAGAGGTGAAGATCTTTAAGGATATCTGAAGGTAAGTAATTGGCGATAGGATCATCAAATTTGACGAGTCCTTTTTCTATTAATATAGCGAGCATTACAGAAGTAAAGGTCTTACCCACGCTAGCCACATGATAAGGCTGCTTAGGATTGGCGGGGAATCCGCCTGTTTCCCCCGCAGCCATAGGCCAATGGATATCCAGCTTATCCGAATGTACTAACAAATAAACATTATGAAGCTTTAGATCAGAAGTAACTTTTTTCTCCAGTTTCATTTCAATCTCTCTTCTTACAGCTTCTTTGTTCATTCAGTTCCCCTCTTTTCGTTTCCGATAAATATAAAAATGAGTCACCGTACATCTTATATGCACTATAACGCCGTATATTCCGGAATTCACCAGGCAACCTCCAATACGAACATATCATTGTTATCTTCATTAGGAACCCGTAACTCATAATAAAAAACGGCATTCCGCCGTTTTTTATATCAGGTTTTGTGGAATCTAAGGATAACTCAAGCCAAAATCTCTCGGGTAACTCGTATTTAATCTTACGGGCAATTTGCCCATCGGCTTCGAACCAAATATGACCTGAATGGCAGCATCCCACGAAACCGGAATGGGCGTTAACCAATACCAATTATCCAAAGCATATGCTGACACATACGCCTTAACATCCAAGTAGCCCAAGAGGTCGCCGGGATTGCCGAGAGAAACAGCTACAACAGGCTTGCCTGTTGCAACTAACTTGTTTACCAAATCAATTTGCCCTTGCGGTATTTCCCGATCAGATTGAGTAAATACAATAATACGATCCGCTTTCTTAGCCTGTTCAAGGGCCTTCTCAACAGCTTCTTTTGTTGCATCCAATCGTTCGCCAGTAGCTGGAGCTGCCTGATAAGCAATCACTTCCCCCTTGCTTACCCTCTTTACTGTCTCTGCAATCCGATTCGCATAAGCCACACTCACGACAAGGGTTGTTTCATTCGTTTGAGGATCAAAAGGAAGTACGTTGTCATTCTTAACTAGTGTTATGGAATCCAATGCAATACGCTCTGCGATCTTCCAATGCTCTTCGTTCCCTACCACTTCGGTGGCTTTCTCAACGTCTACAAAGCGATTATGAAACATGTTCAACTTTAATTTATATGTAACAATCCGTTCTACAGACTCATCTACTCGGCTTCTCTCAATTTTTCCAGCCTGAAGTGCTTCATACAGAGAGTCCAGTGTATCGATTTGATCGTCTACAGAGCCATTGGCCATCACAATATCTGCTCCTGCATTAACGGCCATAACTGCTGCTTCACCCGCTCCCCAATTTTTCGATATAGCTTCCATAATCATTGCGTCAGTAATAATAATTCCTCTGAAGTCTAGATCATCTCGCAATAGTCCTGTTAGAACCTTTTTTGATAATGTGGCGGGCAGTTCAGGATCAATGGCTTCGATAATAATATGTGATGTCATAACAGATTCAATGCCTTGCTCAATTACCGCTTGAAACGGAGGAAGATGCACTTGCCGCAGTACGTCTTCGCTGTAGGATATTTTGGATAGAGTTGAATGGGTGTCGAACCCGGTATCCCCATGCCCCGGAAAATGCTTAGCACTGGATAACACTCCTTCGCTTTGATAGCCTTTCACTTGGGCTACAGCCATATCGCTAACCAGCTTTGTATTTTCACCAAAAGATCGGACACCAATAACCGGGTTTTGGAGATTGGAGTTTACATCCACTACAGGAGAGTAGCTCCAATGAAAGCCCATTGCTTTAGCTTCAATAGCCGTCACCCGTGCTGCTTGTTCAGCATACTTGACATTACCTGTGGCCCCAATTGCCATCTGTCTTGGCAGGATTGTAGCTTCTCCAGGAACTCTTTGCGCGGCCCCATATTCCATATCACCAGAAATAAATAAAGGTATACCTAATCGGGATTCAGATGCCCATTGCTGTAAATTGGTTCGTAAACTGAGCAGTCTCTGCGGCACTGCTCATCTGTCCATTTAAAAGAGCACTGCCCACATCATATTCCTTGATCATTTTACTTGAAAACGAATCAGCTTGAACGGTAGGCGTATACATCACTAGTTGGCCTATCTTTTCCTTGTCGTTCATTAGCGCTACAAGCTTCTTTGCCTTATCTTCAATGGATATTTCATCACCGACAATTTCAGTCACCGTCGCACTTTGCACAGGCTTCGTTTCCTTATTCTTTACTTGGGAGTTACTCTGATCCCATATAAACATGACAGTTGCCGCGATTACTAAGATGGAAGTGAACATAAGAGCGACTTTCTTTTTCATCGTCACCTTCTCCTTCTCCTTCTCCTTCATTTTGACCGCATTACAAGTATACTGTTTACTATTGTTTCCTATTACGGACGAACGTAGAGTGAGCCTATCCCGGAAGTCCCACCTTTCAATTTTGTTCATATTTTCCATATCTAGAAATTTCGATACATAGCGTAAAATTCCTTTTGGATTAAAATAAAAAAACACGCCTCAATTGGCGTGTCTACAATTTATGTATGGCGGAGCAGTTTCGATGTTCTTAAACTGCAGTGTACCCTCCATCTACCAGCAAACTTGTTCCAGTTATGAAGGAAGCGTCCTCGTTGGCTAAAAATAAAACGCTTTAGCAACTTCTTCTGATGTCCCTAATCTGCCGATAGGATGCCGTCCTTTTAAATCCTCTTGACGCATAAGCTACTGCTAAGGGGATCCAAGCCCTGATCTCTTCGCTGCCAGCGATGCGCTCTCCCGTATTGATTTGTACAAAGCTTATTTAGTCGGCTAACAGAAAAGGCAAAATACTATGAGTCAAATTAATGAGAACATGGCCATAATCAGGGAGAAGATTGACGTTTGCATCAGGCAACAATCTGGAAAGTCTCTCTACTGACTTTTTTGAATGAAGCATCACATCTTTCTCACCAGCAATTAACATTACAGGCATGGTTAAACGACTCAGTTCACTATCTGTAAAAATGGGCACTGATTCAGTACGAAATTTATAATGACGTGAGATTAATTTTTGATTTTTTAATGCCTCTTCCGGAATAGACTGGTTACCATTTACGAGACGAGTAACCATGTCTCTTCCTTTTTCGCCCAATAACATAAGTGGTATCGCCTTTAACATGAATGAAATTTTCTGAGGACCGATACCAGAAGGAGATATTAACACAATCTTATCAACCTTCGCTGGGTGCTTTACAGCAAAATTAATGATCATCCAAGCTCCCAGAGAAATACCTATAAAAGATGCTTTTTGAAGTTGCAGAGAACGTAGAACATCGTCCATCCATTCGGAATAGGCAGAGCTTTTCAGAGAATACTGCTTTTCTTCACTCTTTCCAGGATCGCCAGGTATATCTACGGCAAATACCCTGTAATTCTTGGAATAGTTAGCAATATCTCCAATCCACATAGACGAGTTTGAACCGGATCCATGTAAAAGAATTAACGGCGGTAATGATTTATCTCCACATGCAACGATGTATGTTTTTCCATAACGCGTATTCATATTCAATTCTTCATAAGGAACGGAGCATTTTGCAAGCAGTTGATTATAACTATTTAGAAAAGCAGCTTTCCCATCTTCTGTTTTGAATAATGATGATTTATCATTCATGATTTAAACTTCCTTGTATTATTATTTCAAAAGCCAACTCTCTGCATCTTCTCTAGTTTCAAAAACTCTAAAATGGTTACTATGATTTGATTCGAGTACCATTTCCTTAAACTTGCCTTTGTTAACCAACTCTTTTGGAATGACAGCTGCAGTTTTCACATGATAATTGATAAATTTTTGAATCATATTTCCTGCTACGCCAGTTCTAAGTTTGAAAAAATCTTCTGATAGAACATGGCTATGCAGCAAAAGAAGATTCGTCTCATTTTCTTTGCATAAAGCAACGAGATCAACAGCATCCTGTTCCGTGCAAAACGGGGTTGGGGTTGATATAAACTCGATATATTTTTGGTTTCCGTTCTCAATAATTTTATAGTTCATTATCATCCGCTCCTCAATCGATTCTTTTTCATAGAGTTCTTTACGAATTCCCTGGACCCAATTCAGTTCATTGTGGTAGAAGGAAAGCAGGTTTTCGGAAATCTTATTCCATAAAAATTCTTCACGTGAGTTTCTATCAGGTGAAATAACTCCGCGTTTAATTTTTTCCTGCTCGAATAAAATATGCATGTTTAACTTGTTTTCATATTGTATCAGCAATTCATTTAATTCCTCGTTACTTAGTTGTTCAGCCCACGCCAATTGAATTAGAAATGTGTTCTTGAACTCAGGAACTTCCGATTCTGAAAGAACCCATTCTCTTAATCTATCAAGTCCTTCATCCGTAATACTATATATTTTTTTTGATGGAGAACTCTCCTGATGTTGAATCTCGTTAGTCACCAGACCTTCACCCAGTAGCTTTACAAGAGATTTGTATATTTGATTGTTGTTACCAGACCAGTACATTGTTGAAGATTCTTCAATAATCTTTTTTAGTTCATACCCTGAAGAAGGCTTCCAACTAAGAAGACCTAGTATTGCATATTTGATAGACATGAATTCACCTCTAATTGTTATCAATAACGTATGTTAATAGTAACCTATGTTACTGTTAATGTAAACATAAAAAATCCAATATCCTGCAGGTTACCGAAGTCAGACGCCGAGCCTCACCAAACGAACCAAAAAAAACACGCCTCAATTGGCGTGTTTAATATTTGTAAAGCTAACAGATCCGCACAGCGGCAGGGGCCTCATTCACTTCATTAACTCGCTTCTTCCTCGCCCTCAGAGAACTGACTGTTGTACAGGCTTTCGTAGAAGCCGCCCTGTGCTAGCAGCTCATCATGCGTACCTTGCTCGATAATATCGCCATCCTTCATCACAAAGATGAGGTCGGCATCACGAATCGTTGACAGACGGTGAGCAATCACGAAGCTCGTGCGCCCCTTCATCAGATTCGCCATCGCTTTCTGAATCAGAACCTCGGTACGGGTATCAACCGAGCTGGTCGCTTCGTCCAAGATCAGAATCTGCGGATTGGACAAGATCGCACGTGCGATCGTTAGCAGTTGCTTCTGACCTTGTGACACATTGCTTGCTTCTTCGTTAAGTACCATGTCATAACCGTCAGGCAGCGTACGGATGAAGTGGTCAACCTGAGCGGCCTTAGCCGCAGCATAGAGCTCTTCATCGGTTGCATCGAGCTTACCGTAGCGGATATTTTCCTTAATGGTATTGTTATACAACCAAGTATCCTGCAGCACCATGCCAAACATCGAGCGCAAGTCTTTGCGAGTGAAGTCACGGATATCGTTGCCATCAATCATGATTGCACCATCTTGAATATCGTAGAAACGCATTAACAGCTTAATGATCGTTGTCTTACCCGCACCTGTAGGTCCAACGATAGCGACCTTCTGTCCAGGTTGAACACTCGCTGTAAAGTTATTAATAACTGTCTTCTCCGGATTGTATCCAAAGTGAACATTTTCAAAGCGAACGGCACCTTGTACATGAGAAGCATCTGCTGGCGTTGTCGTATCTGCAGGCTCTTCTTCTTCGGCCAAGAATTCAAATACGCGTTCAGCAGCCGCAACCGTCTGCTGCAGGACGTTCGAGATATTCGCAACCTGCGCAATGGGCTGCGTAAACTGGCGCATATATTGGATAAAGGCTTGGATATCACCGACAGAGATTCGGCCATTTGCAGCCAAGTATCCACCAAGAATACAGATCGCTACGTACCCAATATTGCCGATAAACATCATAATAGGCATCATCATTCCAGAGAGGAATTGCGATTTCCATGCGGAATTGTACAACTTCTCGTTGTGTTCATCAAACTTCTTAAGCGACTCTTCCTCGCCATTGAACGCCTTCATCACCGTATGGCTACCATACATCTCTTCAATGTGTCCATTGACATGTCCGAGAGACTCTTGTTGTGCAACGAAGTGCTTCTGAGACTTCTTCACTACCAGCATAATGAAGATAAAAGACATCGGCAGAACGCAGAGCGCGACTAACGCCATCTGCCAGCTGATCGTAAACATCATGATCATAATCCCGATAATGCTCGTTACCGAGGTGATGATCTGAGTCAAGCTTTGGTTCAAGCTCTGGCTGATCGCATCAACGTCATTCGTGATATGCGACAATACTTCACCATAATTACGTTTATCAAAGTACTTCAATGGCAGCTTATGAATCTTCTCCGAGATATCGCGTCTCAGATTATAAGTCACCTTCATCGAAACATGAGACATGATATAACCTTGAATGTAAGCAAACAGTGCACTGATGATGTAGAGCACGACTAGGATAAACATAATTTGACTTATATAGCTAAAGTCAATGCCGTTACCTGTACCCGAGATCATATTCATGATACCTTCGAATACTTTGGTTGTCGCTTGACCAAGTATTTTAGGCCCTAATATATTGAATATCGTAGATCCGATAGCAAACAGGATAACGAATGCTACTGCAATCTTATATTGACCCAAGTAACCAATCAGCTTCTTAAAGGTTCCTTTAAAGTCCTTCGCCTTCTCACCAGGCATCATCATCCCCGGTCCACCAGGTCCGCCGCCCATCGGCCCTCTGTTTTTCGGTTTTCTAAACTTGGAGGCTTTCTCACTCATTGCAATTCCTCCTTCGAAAGCTGGGATGAAGCAATCTCCAAGTATGTCGGACAGTTCTGAAGCAGTTCTTCATGCGTACCTATTCCGACGATCTTACCTTCATCCAATACAATAATTTGTTCTGCATGGCGAATCGTACTAACGCGCTGTGCGACGATAAGAACTGTGCTGTCTCCTGTATATTTCTTCAAGGCTTGTCTGAGAGCAATATCGGTCTTATAGTCAAGCGCGGAAAAGCTGTCATCAAAGATATAGATTGGAGGTTTCTTCACAAGTGCACGTGCAATCGATAGACGCTGCTTCTGACCGCCGGACACATTCGCGCCGCCTTCTGATATCTTTTTCTCAAAACCGTCCTCATCCTTGAGAATAAAGTCTGTGGCTTGAGCAATTTCAGCAGCTAGATGCACTTCCTCATCGGAAGCTTCTTTCTTTCCGTAGCGCAGATTGCTCGCAATCGAGCCTGACATCAGCACACCCTTCTGAGGTACATAACCAATCTGGTCGTGAAGATCATGCTGTGTTACATCTTTTACATTAACACCGTTAACAATAATTTCACCTGATGTGACATCATAGAAGCGAGAAATTAAGTTAATCAGCGTGGATTTGCCTGAACCTGTAGAACCAATAAATGCTGTTGTTTCACCAGGCTTGGCTGTGAATGTAATATTAGTCAGCACATCTTCCGGCGCATCCTGATAATGGAAGCTAACATCGCGGAACTCAACAACACCTGTCTTATCGGACTCAAACGGCTTCGTCTGAACAGGATCTTCAATAGAAGGCTCCGTTGACAGCACTTCTACGATACGCTGAGCAGATACCGAAGCACGCGGTACCATAATGAACATCATCGAGATCATTAAGAAGGACATAATGATTTGCATTGCATATTGCATAAAAGCCATCATATCCCCTACTTGCATCGCAGATTCAGCGACCTGATTAGCACCGACCCATACAATCAGTAAGGTAACAAGGTTCATTATGAGCATCATAGCTGGCATCATGAACACCATGACGCGGTTTACGAATAAGTTCGTTTTCGTCAAATCTTGGTTTGCATTGTCAAAACGTTTCTTCTCAAATTCCTGTGTGCTGAATGCACGTACAACAGTAAGTCCACTCAAATTTTCTCTCGCAACGAGATTCAATTTATCAATGAGCTTCTGAATCATCTTGAACTTCGGCATCGCGACATAGAATACAACTCCAATTAGCGCAATCAGTAGGGCAACAGCCAAACCGATAATCCAGGTCATGGAGCTATTCTCCCTCAGCACCATGATGACGCCGCCTACTCCTAAGATCGGAGCGTAGAACAAGATACGGATACCCATGATAATGAGCATCTGAATCTGGGTAATATCGTTTGTCGTACGTGTAATAAGTGATGAAGTCGAGAACTTGTCAAACTCATTATTCGAGAAACTTTCAATCTTGCTGAACACATCGCGACGAAGCTTCTTGGCTACTCCAGCTGCAACTCGTGCAGATAGATATCCGACACCAATCGCAGCAATGGCTCCACCTAAGGCGATAAGAAGCATGATTGATCCTGTCTTCATAATATACATGCTCTGAATCTTGCCTACATCCATTCCCAGTTCGCCATACATTAGCTTAACGAAAGCTGTTCCCGTCTGAACCTGCATGGCAGGATCCATCTGATTAGCAGATGCGATTGCCTCATCCAGCTTCTCGGCAGGAAGCTGCTGGAATACTGGTGTCAATGCGTACAGTTCATTGAAATCAATATTGCTCATATCCATCTCTTTAGCAGGAGCGGCTTGATCACCTGAGGATGCAGCCAACTGCTTCGAGATTTCGATGAAGGTTGAAGCAGCTCTGCCAAAGATTGGATTCAATTCGTCAATGCTACTAATATCCGCATCCTTTAAAAGGTATACATTATGACTTTCTAGCAGAGGATATTTATCGAGATATTTCTCATCTCCTGCGTTGACCAGCGAGTAATGCTGCTCAACAATCGTTTTATCCTGCTCCTTCATTAAGGAGGTCATCAGCGCGAAGCCGTCCTCGCTGATCGCTTCAGGTACAGCACTCTCAATACCGTTCTGCTGAATGCCCGTATTGACGATGTCGGACATGAAATTCGGCAGATTCAGGTCTGACAGCGCCTGTCCGAACAACAGCGCAATGGCTACAATGAGCGACACGGTGAATGGTTTCAAATACTTTGCAAGTTTAACCATGACATGTTCCTTTCCTTTCTAATCGTTAAGTAAAGATCGAGAATGATAATCCGATAAGTTTCTTACAGACTGGCATGATTAGGATTGACGACTCTTGATGTCACCAATAATCTCGTAAAGGCGATTGCATAGGGTGATAAGCTGCTCTGTTTCTTCATGTCCAAGCCGAGTTACAATTTCATCGGTAAAAGATAAGAAGGTTTTTTTGGCTTTTTTTAATGCAGCCTCTCCTTCAACATCGAGCGTTATATACACAACTCGCCGGTCATTTTTAGTAGTGACGCGCTTCACATAACCTTTCTGCTCTAAACCATTAATCATCTGTGAGACTGAAGGCATTGTAATGTGCAATATCTCGCTCAATTCAGATACTTTAATACCTAGCGGAGCATGCTGATCCTGTTCATCGGAGTTATTGCACTGCATTCGACTATTAATAATTTCCATTACATAAAATTCGCGTTGAGGCAAAATGTCATCAAATTGATGCTTAGATGACACACGTTTTATTTTGGCCATAGCCTCAATCAATCGTTTACCTTGACTACGCTCCCGATCCATGTTCTCCCTCCATTCGACATTACCATTCTCGGCTTAATAATTAGACAACCAATTAATTAGATTAACTATTAGTTAGTTTACCTAAATATATATTCAGAGTAAATACGTTTCAGCAATTTTTAGTGATTGTAATTATTTCCTGCTGGTTGCAACCAAAACCTAACCAAGTTCAGATCTAATGGGTGACGGCCTATGATATGGCTCCATCAAACAACAAAAAAACACCGGGAAACCCCGATGTTATGCGGTATTCTTATGGAAAATCAGGTGAATATAGATGCGATAATTTCATGCTTATGTTGCTTATTCATCCATGTTGAGAGCTTTTTTAATTTGCGGGATAGACAATCCGCCTGTTTTCAGTTCTTTAATCAAAAGAATTACTTTGTCAAGAATTAGGTAACTCTCGGTATATATTCCAACAAAGGACGGAAAGGATTCGTCAGTTCGCATCAAAAATTTTAAAAAAAATCCTTAGTGTGACCACAGCCCATCATCGTCATCGTTCGAACATAGAAAAAAGCCACTAAACACTCGGAAATCTTTGTGTTTAGCGGCTTCTTTAGTTATGGAGCCTCCTTGAATTGTAACATTGAGCTTCTGGACCTCGATCTGATTCCGCTTCAAAGAAAAATTCAATAGAATTCTTCGAATCTAACGTTTGTTGACTATAGTATCAAGTTTGTTATCTGGAAGCATCGAATCCTCCTCTTATACAATGAAAATTAACAAGTGAGATAACACCGTAAGGAGTGACAGACATGAGCTCTAAAGCCGAACCAAAGGATAAACGAAAGCGCTTACAGATTCGCTGGCACAAGCAGGATACGGAACTAACCCTCTTGGCATTGCCGACCACGATTTGGTACATCCTGTTTAGTTTCTTACCGATGTTCGGGATCATTATCGCCTTCATAAATTTCAGGATTAGCGGCGGCTTCTTGAGCAATGTGTTCAACAGTCCATGGGTAGGCTTCAAAAACTTCGAGTTCCTATTCAAATCGAATGACGCTTGGATCATTATTCGAAACACCATCGGATACAATATTGTTTTTATCGTACTAGGCATTGTTCTGCCCGTTCTATTCGCTATTATGATCGGACTCCTCCACAACCGCAAAGCAAGTAAAGTCTATCAGACAATGATGTTCCTGCCCTATTTCCTATCTTGGGTTGTCGTTTCTGCCGTAGGCTGGGCGTTCCTAAGCTTCGATAAAGGGATTGTCAATCAAATGCTCGTCAGTATGGGCAGCGATCCTATTAACTGGTATATGGAGCCGAAATATTGGCCGTACTTTCTGATTCTCTTAAATGTCTGGAAAGGCTTGGGCTATGGTATGGTCATTTATCTGGCAACCATCACGAGTATTGACAGCACCTATTATGAAGCAGCTGTTATGGATGGCGCTTCCATTTGGCAGCAGACGAGATTTATTACATTGCCCATGCTCAAGCTAGTTATCGTCATGATGTTCATTTTAGCCGTTGGACGTATATTTTACACCGATTTTGGCTTGTTCTATCAGGTCACGCGAGATTCCAATTCTCTGTTCAACGTGTCTACCACCATCGATGTCATGGTGTATAAACAACTGAAATCCGCCACAGTAGGAATGGCCTCTGCTGCCGCATTCGTGCAGTCTGTTCTGGGGTGTGCTACTATTCTGGTCGCTAACTGGATTGTTCGCAGAATTGATCCGGATAGCGCGATGATGTAAGGAGGCAAGACGATGACACCGAAAACCACTTACGAGACGGGCCTTGAGAAGTTTAACCGTACAAACAAAGTCGTGAACATTTTTTTCAATCTGATTTTTATTATCTTGGCGCTGCTCTGTATCATACCCGTAGTTGTTGTTCTATCCATTTCCTTTTCCAGTGAAGAGTCAATCCGTGAGACAGGATATCATCTGCTGCCGGTTGCTTTGTCAGCCGAGGCTTACGTCTATATTGTCAAGCAAGGAACGATGATTCTGCGAGCGCTCGGCGTATCCGCACTTGTTACCGTGGTTGGTACCGTGCTTGGTGTATTGCTGACCACCTCCATGGGTTATGTACTTTCTCGCCCAACCTACAAGCTGAGGGGCTTTTTGACCTGGGTGGTATTCATCCCCATGGTATTCAATGGAGGTTTGGTATCCAGCTACTTCATTAATACGAATTTATTAGGACTCAAGGATAGCATCTGGGCACTTATTCTACCGCTGGCTGTTTCATCGTTCAACGTGATCATTTGTAAAACCTTCTTCAAAAGTACGATTCCCGATGGGCTGATTGAATCAGCTGAAATTGATGGCGCGAGCCAGCTGCGAATTTTTTTCTCGATCATCCTACCGATCTCTTTGCCGGTCATAGCAACCATCGGACTGTTTCTCTGCTTTGCTTACTGGAATGACTGGTTCCAATCGATGCTGTATATCGACAACCAGAACCTGTATTCTCTGCAAGCGCTGTTAAACAGCCTAATGAGCAATGTGGATGCACTTGCCAAGAATGCCGCAAGCATGGGCGTTAGCTATGCTCTGCTCGTCGCAACGATGCCGAAGGAATCTGCCCGCATGGCTGTAGCCATTCTCATTGTTTTGCCTGTAGCATTCGCTTACCCTTTTTTCCAGAAGTATTTTATATCCGGACTAACGGTCGGCGCTGTCAAAGGATAATGACGAAATAAGCCAAGAAAAGCTTGGTTTATGATAGATCACGCTGTACGACTCTTAGGTGATTTAACTTCAAAAAAGGGGGAAATGGAATGAAGAAATCTTTGAAATTCATCTCTACACTGTGCGTACTGACACTCATGTTGACTGCTTTAGCAGCCTGCGGCGGCTCGAAGCCTGCATCTACAACAGATGGATCTGGGGCGACACCAGACACATCAAAGGACACCGAAACAACAAGCAAGGATATTCCGACGTTGACCTGGTGGACCATCGGCGGCCAAGTACCTAATAATTTCAGCAAAGCGATTGATGCCATGAATGCATACACGGCCGAGAAGATTGGCGTGAAAATTGACATCAAGGTAGCCAGCTGGGGGGAATGGGACACAAAAATGAACACCATCGTGAATACCGGCGAGCCATTCGACATCATGTTCACGAACAGCGGTAAATACAGCAAGCAAGTGGCTATGGGCGCATTTGCCGATATCACGGATCTGGTTCAGAGTGAAACGTCTGACTTGTACAAATTGATTCCTGAAAAGGTATGGGAAGGTACCAAAATCAGCGGCAAATATTATTCCGTTCCGACTTACAAGGATTCAGCACTAACGCAGTACTGGGTACTCGATGATAAGTATGTGCAAAAGTACAATATTGATATCAATAATATCAAGACACTGCAGGATCTTGATAAGCCTCTTCATGACATGAAGGCTGGCGAAGGCAAAAGCTTCTATCCGCTGCCAATGACGCAAAGCGAAGGCTTAAATGGCTTCTTTAACGATTATGACGATTTAACATTGGGCTTCCCTCCCATCGGCGTAAAAGCTGACGATGCATCACGCAAGGTTGTCTCTGTACTCGAGCAGACTGATATCATGGCAAACCTGAAGCTCTTGCATGGGTGGTACCAGGATGGCATCATCAACCCGGATGCTCCAACGAAAACGGAGAACGACAAAGGCAGACCATTCTTTGCAGCCCAGGCATTCCCGGGAGCAGAGGTCAGCTGGCAAATCAATGACGCCATTGAAAAGTATGATATGTTTCAGCATTACGGACCTATTTATACTACCAGTACGATACAAGGCTCACTAAACGCGATTTCGGCGAATTCGAAATATAAGAAGGAAGCATTGAAATACCTCGAATTAGTTAATACGGATCCCAAACTTCGTAATATGCTGGCATTCGGTGAGTTAGGCGTGGACTACAATAATGTCGATGGTGAGAAGGTTATTGAGCGTACATCCGATACTTGGCCGCTGGCTGCTTACACGCAAGGTACATTCTTTAATTTAGCGGTTACGAAAGGCGCTCCTGAAGATCAATGGGAACAGGTTAAAAAGCTGAACGATGCAGCAACCTCTTCTACGGTCCTAGGCTTTGCGCTGGACATCACCGATCTTCAGACCGAAGTGGCGAATTGCCAAGCTGTGTGGGATAAATACAAATATGAACTCATTACAGGTGCATCCGATCCGGAGAAAACGGTGCCGAAGATCACGGCTGAATTAAAGTCGGCCGGCATGGACGCGATTATGCAAGCTGCTCAAGAGCAAATTAACAATTACTTCAAGTAAGTTTGAATTCATACGCATCCCTTAATGAGTCACTCTTAAGGGATGCTTTTTCCTTACTATCTATGACGCTTGGTGTTAATCGTGTTAAATTGAGATATAGCAACGCTTATTTCGGGCGACCTGCTGCAATTGAGGTGTCGTATGGGCTCTTTTTTACAAATCAAAATCTATCGTCACAAGTTTATTGCCTATGTCATCTTCGTCGTGGCCATTGGGCTCACGCTTGGCACGCTGACCTGTGCCATGCTGCTTAATCAATGGGTCGGCAATGCCCGTATAGAGGCGGCTAATGCCTTCTCACGCGTAGAGAATGAGCTGCAGTATGATGCCGACCGGATCGAGGCTTACATGCAGCGTATTTACTCCAATACTGGTCTGATGGATGATGCTCGCAGCTTTTTAAGCAGCAGTGCTGAGGGCTACTTAACCAGCAGGCTGAAGAACAGCCAATTTTCACAGCCGCTGGTTTCCTTTCCGGAGGATGTTAAGACCTATCTGTACAGCTGGGCGCAAGGTGAAATAACGCAGATTAGTTTGCATACCGACCAGTATGGTAATGTTGTTCGTTTTAATGATAACGGAATTGCAAGCTTTGCATTCGGGCTTCCGAATACGGATGATGCCTTTCACGATACCATTATGAAGGGATTCGTATATCGTAAGAAACTGTCAGATCCAACGCTTGGCTCCCAGGAACTCGGAGAGCTGCGCTTCTTGGTCAGCAGTGAGCAAATCTTTAAATCCGTTCAAAGTTTTCGATTGGGTAATGCTGCTGCAGTCAGTGCTTCCGGTGATATATACCTCATCGGTAACGAAGAGGACCAAGACCTGGAGGAACTATCCCGTCTGGCTGCGGCGAATGGACGCAGTCACGGTTTTATTTCGAGAGGTGTTTTGAAACATATCTTTTTCGTTTCCTTTCCATCTACCAAGTTTAATTTCAAATTCGTTAACATCATTGATTTATACATGCTGATTCGTCAGCATGCCGCGATGTTGATCACGATCTTTCTGATCGTATTAGCGGCCATGATTAGTGTCCTTCTTCTCATTGCATACAATATGCGGGATGATGCCCTCTTTCTGCGTCGTATCATTCAATCGATCGGACGTGTGAAAATGGCCAATTTTACACCTAACCGCCCTGCCCGTTACCGTCGAAATGAATACGGCATGATCGCCCGGGAATTGGACGATATGATTCAGCAGTTAGATAAGCATATCCGTAATGAATATTTGCTAAAGATCAAACAGCAGGAAACCGAAATGAAAGCGCTTCAACATCAAATTAACCCTCATTTTTTATACAATACGTTAGAGGTTATCCGCTCCACTGCTCTTGTTAATCAGGACATGGACACCGCTGACGCCATTGCTACGTTAGGGACGCTCTATCGTGAAATTGTCAAACAGGAGAATATCATTTCGATTGCAAGCGAACTGGAATTGCTGCAGAAGTATTTAGAGATTATGGAGTTTAAGTATCCGGAGCGTTTTTATTATCAAGTCAATGTAGAGCCGACGTTACTCTCGATCCCTACCGTAAAATTCTGGATGCAGCCTTTGGCTGAAAATTTTTTCATCCATGGCTTTAACGCTAATCATGAGTTTAATCTGTATGTCGTAAATGGTTGGGAGGCTGAAGACCGTTATGTACTAGAATTCGTGGACAACGGACGCGGTATTCCTGCGGAGCGTTTAAATAGCGTGCGAAGCACACTGTCTAACCATGATGATGCATCTTCCAATAGTATCGGTTTACGAAACGTATACACGCGCCTTCACTTCTTCTATGGAAACAGCCTTTCTATAGAGATTGAGAATAATAAGGAAGCCGGAGTCAAGATTTCTGTACGGATTTCAAAAGAGGTGATTGAACATGTACAAACTGATGATTGTGGATGACGAACCTCAGATTTTAGAGGGAATGAAGCGAATCCTGGATTGGAAACAATACGGATTTGGTCGGATCGAAACCTGCGAATCTACGGAGCAGGCCATGTCCAAAGTGGTAGACCTGCTGCCGGATGTCGCCATATTCGATGTTTGCATTGGCAAGGAACTTGGATATGAAGCGATCCGCAGACTCAACGAACTTCAGATCCCTACAAAATATATTATTATGAGCGGTTATAGTGAATTTAAGTATGCCCAAGAAGCCATTAGCTGTGGTGTCAAAGACTATCTGCTCAAGCCTGTAGAACGTACCAAGCTACAGCAAGTGATTGAGAAGATCATAGTCGAAGATCTGGGCGGTTCGATAGGTAATATGAACGGCGAGAGCTTGAACAAGGATCCGGTATTAGGTGTGAGCTACGACAGCTTATCCAAACTGGTCAACCGTATTCTACTGATGATCAAGACAGAGTACGCTCAGAATATAACCTTAAAATCAGTGGCAGAGCGTTTCCAGATGAACAGCACCTACCTTGGACAATTGTTTCTTAAAGAAACCGCTATGAAGTTTTCAGAATACCTAATGGCTTACCGAATGCTTCTTGCACAAGAACGAATTCAATCAACAGATGAAAAAATTTCCTACATCGCGTTTTCCGTCGGCTATAACAATCTCAATTATTTCTATACGCACTTTCATAGCTTTTTCGGAAAATCTCCTTCTGAACTGCGGGGAAAAGGTTAACAACGAACGCTGCGAAAAAGGAGGATATCGATGTTTAAGCACCCAAGACACAGACGCATCTTAATGATCATCAGTCTTATATTGCTACTCATATCATATACAACCGGCTGCTTCCGGCAGCCTGGTCATAACGACGATAACTATGATGGTGACACGGTAAACCTGATCTATTATACGATAGGAGAGCCAGACAAGGATCTACGGATCGTAAACGATAAAATCAATGAAATCATGGCTCGTAAAATAGGCGTAACGATCACCTATGTCAAGGTAGGTTGGCAGGATTATGAAGATCGGCTGAACACGCTTATATCCGCCGGAAGTCCATTTGACATTGCTTTTGCACCCGATTATGCAACCAGCGCGATGCGCGGCGCATGGCTGAGACTTGATGACTACCTTGTAGGCCTGGGTAAGGAGATGTACGACGCCATTGACCCAACCTTTTGGCAAGGGGTACGTATGTACGATGGCAGCATTTACGGTGTGCCGACCAATAAAGAGTTAGCCGTGCGTGATCAGTGGATGTATCCCGCTTCCATCGTAAATAAGTACAATATCGACATTACCAAGTACAATACACTGGAATCGCTTGAACCGTTGCTCCGGATGATAGGGCAGGAAGAGCCGGCATACATGCCCATGGAATTGGACCGGGATTCGCACAACTTCTTCGCTCTCCATGGATACGAATATATTATGAACCACAAGCTTCCCTTGATGATAAAATCTCTGGACCCGAGCGCCCAGGTGGTGAATATCTTCGAAACACAGGAAGCGCGGCAAGTACTGGATACGTTACGACGTTATTACAAAGAGGGCTTCATTAATGAGGACGCCGCGCTGCGAGAGCCTGGAGGACTTAAACGAGGAGCCAAAGTGTTCTGGAAGTCCTCAGGTGGCGGTCCGCTCTCGGAGACGACTTGGAGTAAGGATCGCGGCTACAAGGTTGTAGCGAATCCCGTAACCCCAAGCACCGTCACCACGGAATCCGTTCGGGGAGGCATCATGACTGTTAATGCCAATACCAAGCATCCCGTAGAGAGTATCAAGTTTCTGAATTTACTCAATACGGACCCTGAAATACGAAACTTATTCAATTATGGGATTGAAGGCGTGAACTACACACTGGATGAACATGGGCAAGTGGTTCTAACTACGGGCAAAGACAGCAATGGCGACCCAATCCCGGATGCACCTGTAAGCAGCTACTCAGGAGTACAATACACACAAGGTAATTGGTTTATCCTGAACACCATGGGCGGCGATAACCCGGAACCCCTCGACAAATGGAATCAATTCCGTAAATACAACACTGGCGTCATCAAGTCTACCGTGCTTGGATTTACTCCTGATCTATCCAAACTAACCGCCCAAACCGATAACATCGAAATGGTCTGGCAGAAATATTATCCAAGCCTCATGACGGGCTCCGTCGATGTTGACACGATCCTCCCCAAGTTTAACGAGGAGCTAAAGCATGCAGGCATGGACGAAGTACGGCAAGAAGTGCAGAAGCAGTTGGATGCTTGGCGGGGCGAAAGGAAGTAAGTGCTAGCAGCTCCGCTTTCCGCGAGCGGAGCGGGTCCAATATTGAAAAGTTGATAATATCAAAAAAAGAGACCCTGAAGCTATTAGCTTCAGGGTCTCTTCACCGATTTTTCCGAATTGTATATCGGTTCTTCCGTATATGTTGACTTAATTTACAGTTATATTTTTTACCTCTGACATATTCCCCAAATAATCTTCCAATGTAATACCAATGACGGATCCCTTCTTAGGCACAGCAAGTCCATTCAAATCATGATATCCCCTAATAAAGTAATCCGTTGTTGTCCCGTTATACTCTTTCTTAGGTTTTACCGCTTCGCCATTGATTGTAATGTACATATGCCACCAATCTTTTGATGAAGGAACATCAATCCCTAATGTATTGCCATCGATATAGTAACTGCCATCGAATGGTTCGGAATAAATATCTTTCATTTTACCTGCGTAACTGACGGTATCAATGGCTTTGCCTGTAGAATCCAAATTTGATATTTTTAAGAGGTAACGATCATCGTCTTTCACGGGCACTTCAAATTTGGTAGAAGCCAGATTTTTATCTACCGTCTTGGTGTACGTATCTTTTCGGCCATCGGTAAAGCTTAAGTCCAATTGAATCTTACTACCGCTGTTTTCTTTGCCCCAGCTTATATCAAATCCTTCATTCGTTTCATTAACCTTAACATTTGAAAGGTAGTCCTTCCTGTTAAGAGAAATGATAGCCGGCTCACTTTCCGTATTATCAGGGCCAACAGCAGTTAATTTAAGGGCCACGACATGTTTATCTAGGTTTTTCACATAAAAATTGTCGCCGTATACGCCGCCCAAAAACTCCTCTTTACCATTATTCAGCTCTGCATAAAGATGGTATTGTTTTACCTTGCTATAATCTTCTCGATTCCATACGACATTGATCTCATTGGTGTTAAACCTATTTTTGACTTCAAATCCACTTGGCGTACTTGGCGTATAATCTTGCCCATCTGTGAGTTTTAGCTCACCAATATTGACTTGATAATCTTGGACAGACTCTCCCTTTGGATCAAACGCAAGTCCTAAGACCGCAATTTCTCGATTCGCGTAAGCGCTTAAATCAAGTTTTGCTGTGACATAGCCTTTTGTTTTCTCACCGCTATTAGGTACAGCGATATATTCAACTTGATCGGGAGCATCTTTGAAGATAATCCCTAACTGAATCTCAGAACGATCTTTAGCTGACGTTTTGTTATACGTAATCGAAGCTGTTGATGTACTCTTTACATCCAGATCAGTTTTATAAAGGCGCAGGAAGTTTTTCGCATCTAGGGTTCCGTTCACGACAAGTGAGCTTCCACCTTTGTAGCCACCAATCTGTTGATAGGTGAATTTATCGCCGTTCTCCACTGAGTTCCCATAATCAAAATCCGCTTGCAGCTTGGTTCCCTCTGTATCGATCCACCACTGCCACGTTGGAAGAATATCCTGTAAATTGATGTTTGACCACTCTTCGTCATTCGATACTTTGCCATTCATATAGTATCTCATGCCGTGCCCCGTATTAAAGTTCGTCACAAAGGTGCTTTCATTAATGACGGAACGTTCTGTGATGTATCTGGAAATCCCTGTCCATTCCGAGGCGTCTTTCACGCCCACATCGGGTCTTGCGTACCCTTTCTGTTCCTCCGTATCGGTCGGATCAATCTTAACGCCGGTATACCACATACGCTCACGCTCAGCGATCATCCACTGATGATCGTCATCTCCCCGAAGGTTCTTGCTTGGATCGCCTAGATGCTCGTCCAGCGCATGCTGAACGAAATTTCCGCCCAATGTTGCAATCGATGTCAATGGATTCCCTGTCTCTTGATCTAAAATGATATCCATATTGCGAGTCGAGTTATGGGATCCCCCAAAGCTTCCCATTCCTGCCTCTACACCGGAAAAGACTGTTTTTAGCGGATCTATGCCTCTCCGTTTCGCTTCTTCGACGGTTTTCTTAATATACTTTTGATCCGTACTATCTCCATTATTCCAACCATCCGGCGAATTCCAGTTATAGTTCATAAAGACAGAGTTATTTATGGTTCCGCCCATTTCGTCATCTCGAACAAAAGAGCTGTGGGATGGAATAAGCGAAGGCTGATAGGTCAGTTTCCCCTGTTTATCATCCACCGTGTCATACCACTGTGTGTATACCCCTGCATCTATCAACGTTTTTGTGAATGCTTTATATTTCTTAATATGTTCAGGTTTGATCGAGGTTTCCTGGTTGATGAAATACCCGTCAAAGCCGAAGTATTCCTTCATTTCAATCAGCTTCTCAGCTACAGGGAATGTCCCGTCTTCTCGTTGTTTGAGCAAAAGATCATATGGCTGTCCTCCGCGCGGAATAAATATGCAGCCTACGGATTTCACACCATTTTTGTGGGCAGCATTCGTATAAGCCGGATTAGGTAAATCTACGATACCGAATTCAAATGCTCGTTTCTCCCACGATTCGTTAGGGTCGTATAAGTTGGAGGGCACATCCTCAGTTGCTGTTCCATGCCAACCGCCATAATAGTCTGTATACTGCCAGAAATTAAATAAATAGTTCGAAAACTCGTTATTGTAAGGTGTAGATCCAAAGAAATAGTTGTCATAATCCCCGGTCAAGTTAAAAAACTCGGTTTCTGGACTTAATTTCGGATTGGCTTGTGTTGGTGCAAATGACTGGTTTCTTTTTTGTAAAGGCACATGGGCTCTTAATCTTTCTGCATCCGGGTCAGTCTCTGGATTCCAATTCTCAATGTCCACAGCTCGATATCCGTGGGTTACCGGTTGATTCTTCTTAAAGACAGCATCGCCTGTAGGCGGCATGGCGTCTCCTGCAAACACATGAAGGGGAGGTGTTGAAAGCGTCATCACTAATGCTGATAGAAGTGCTAGTTTTCTTTTTTTCACTGATCTTTCCTCCTAGGTTGTAATGTTGGCCCTCTGCATACTTGAGGCGATGGAGACTAGTGTTACGTATAGACTGACAGTCCCAGCATTTTTCCAAATGAATGAAAGGGGTTTCATAAAGACTGTGAAAATGTACATGGCACCGCCTCATCCACGCCTTGCCGGCTGGTTTTGAAGCATATCAGTACCATGCAGAGAATTGATTATTGAGAAGATCGGCAGCAGATAGATACTCTCGTACACAATATTACCATAATCAACCGCGCATTTCTTTGTATAAATGGGACATATTTTTGCTAGAAAAGGACATACTTCATGTGGTTTGGAAACTCCTGACCTCATCGCTGCCAGTGATGTTAATTCATTCCATAACTTGACTAACAAAAAATTGCGTGCAATGACGGTTGGCTACCTCCGATAGAGAAAGGTTCGACCAAAAACGTCATATTACCTGTTCTATGTCCGGCGCATATAGGCACGTACCGTTAGCGGTGCAAATACCGCAACAATGGCAAAGGCTCCAATGAGGGAGAAGGCAAGATCCACGGCAATCGTTCCGGTGTTCGCAAGATCTCGAACGGCAGTGACCAAATGCGAGATCGGGTTGATGTTCACGAACCACTGGAGCCATTCAGGCATAGTATTGACCGGTACGAAAGCGTTGGAGAGGAAGGTGAGCGGAAACAGCACAATCATCGAGACCCCCTGTACACTTGAAGCAGTACGAGCAATCACGCCAAAGAAGGCAATAATCCAGCTGATGGCCCAGGAACACACAATTACTAGAATCCCGGAGATGGCGACGTACACAAGGCCTCCCTCAGGCTGATCGATCGGTCTCAAGTCGGAGCCGAAATATGATGCTTAGGCTAAGCACCAAAATAAAAAACGCAACCCTTAAAAGGTTGCGTGAAATACGAAGTAAACCATAGTTCTATTTCAACTTTGTTTTAATTGGAAGAAGCAGATCCAATTGAATAACTTTGTCCATTTTTTCATTGCTCAATTGATATTGATTGATGTAATTTAAATGTTCTTCCATTGAGCCATTCATGCAATCTGGGTCTCCCCAATTCGGTTCATATTCATTGCTGTTATTAACCCATTCGCTAAGCCAACCCCATTCCTCGAAATTCCCCATAGGTATCATATGGGCAGCATATAAACCGCCAAGAAATTTCTTTTTAACAAATGGTTCATTTACTTCCATATCGTCTGGAATGGTGACCCATCTTTCATACCCATGGTCAGACCCATCAGGTTTAACTCCATTCGGATGGTTAAAGCCATATTGACGTAGATCAGGCTTGAGACTGGCAAGATTCGTCTGAATCATAAATTGTTGAAGTTTTACCCCTGTATCATATTCCGGTGTACCGCCTACCAATTGTATTGAGGCCACTGTTGATGGGGGTAAATACACAATTCTTACATCCTTTAGCTGTGATAATTGATTGTCGGCCATATTCAAATCATTCATGGTTACTTCCTCCTTTAAGTTTGATTTTATTTCCGGGAGGGTTTCAATCATCTGCCACATCTTTTCATCTGCAAATCCCAGATTCATTTCCAATCCAGTATGATCTCTGAGAACGATCACAAACTGTTCCAAAACTGTCCTAACCTCCGACAATGCCGTTATTTCATTGGATAGTTCTTTGATCTTATCTTGAAACACAGCCATTGCTATCCTTGATTCCTTACTTTGCAAAACGCTCTGGATTTCTTTTAATGGAATTCTCAGCTTTCGTAAGATCAATATTTGTTCCAATCTTTTCAACGAATCTTCATCATAGGTGCGATAAGCATAGCCCTCCTTCTTCGAGCTCTGAAGCAGTCCGATTTGCTCATAGTATCTGAGTGTTCTTGTTGAGATTTGATAGCTTTTTGTAACCTCGCTTATTGTCTGGAGCTCCATGTTTTCCTCCTTTCAATTACCAGCTTAAAGTACGACACGACGTCAAAGTCAACTGTTCTATTAACAGTATTTCTTATTGCGATTTCGTAGAGTTTCACCATAGGCCATACTTAGCTTGGACTCCGTATGCCACATGGCCGCATACTTCTCGCCTTTTTCGAGAAGCTCCTGATGAGTTCCCCCTTCTGCCATTTTGCCTCCATCCATCACCAAAATCTTGTCTGCATTTTTAATAATGGAAAGCGTATGGGCGATCATCACGACTGTTTTTTTCTTTCTCAAAAGATTTTTAATGGCTTCTTTTACGGCTAATTCGTTTTCTATATCCAAAGACGCTGTAGCTTCATCTAGCAACAAAATAGGACTGTCCTTTAATATAGCGCGCGCTATAGATATTCGCTGTCTCTCGCCCCCGGAGAACTTATTGCCGTTTTCTCCGGCCATCGTATAGTAGCCTTGCTCCAGCTTTTCAATGAACGCATGGCAGCCTGCTTCCTTCGCTGCCGCAATAACCTCTTGTTCCGTGGCTCCCGGTTTCGCATAACGGATATTGTTTAGAATGGTATCGTTAAACAGAAAAACATCCTGGTCCACCATAGAAATCTTCTGCAGCACCTTCTCTGAGGTAACCTCTTGAATATTTTGCTTGCCGATATATACATTGCCGCGATCCGGTTCATAATATTTGGTTATCAGATTTAAAATGGTTGATTTTCCTGATCCGGAAGGTCCGACAATAGCCGTAAATTTTGCCGAAGCCATCGTAATATTTATGCCGCGCAAAACATCTTCGCCTTTGTTATATGCAAAATCCACATCCTGAAAAGTGATACTGTAATCCCCCGGTACAAGCGGATTCTGGTTTAACGGCTCTTCCGGTACCTCAAATAATTGTTCAATTTGCTTTTTGGCAATCATTAAATTTTTATAAGAAGTTAAATCGACAAACAAGGTGCCAAACAATTTACATGTGAACAGCGGTACAATTCCAATTAGAAAAAAGGAGGAGGCGTCCAACCCCCCGTTCATCCACTGATTTCCAGCCAGAAATAAAACAATAGGAAGACTTAGCCAGCACAGTATACTAAAAACGGTGCCGATCGGTATAACTTTTATTTCATATATATAGCTAATGTCACTATAAGCCTTCATAGATTCCGTAGTTGCTCTGTTTTTAATACCGCCCAGTCCATACGCACGCATCGTTTGAATGCCGTTTATATACTCGACTACCGCACTTGTATTGCTGGTCATAATCTCTTTTTTCCGGTTGCCGTATTTTTTCACCATAAGAAAAGAAAGATAGAGCGATGGAATCAGAAGCAAACCTGCGCTTAAAATGACCGTCCCGGCAGGTGCATAAATCGTTGCAACATAACCTGTAAGCAATAAAGCAAATGAAGCATTTTTAATAATATCGCCGATTTTATGCGTCAACACTTTCTCATAGCTGTTAACACTGGCAGTTGCCGCATTAATATACTCACCGGTTTGCGCTTTGGTAAAGGAAGAGAGCGGAATCTTCCTCATTTTATCGCCCAAAGCAAGTCGCAAAATTTTGCTTACGCCCGCTCCTCCGATTTGCCCTCTGGTATAACCATACGCATAAACAACTAAACGAATAAGAAATATGACGCTTAACAGGAGGATCGTTTGGTATAGCATTTGTGGCGTCAATTGCTCCGTCATTAAAGCTTTAATAACATGATACAACACGATAAAATTAAAGCCTGCCAGCATACCTTCAATTACATTGAATAAAACAGAGATATAAACGGAGGCATTCTTCTTAAATGCTTTTTTATAGTTCATTTTCCTGAATCTCCTCCACAAATTCGTACGTAATTTCTCTAGCTTTACTGTAATTTTGCCAGGCCTTTCTGTATGACGGACTCTTCTCTAGCATTTCCTGATGAGTGCCGCATGCCTGAACAGTCTGATTCTCTACAATCGCAACCCGGTTGCAATGCTTAATAACACCAAGCCGGTGTGCAATAATAATGACGGTTTTGCCGACGCAAAGCCCAGCTATAGCTTGATCAATTTCAGCTTGATTCTCCGGGTCAGCCGCAGAAGTCGCCTCATCCAAAATGAGAATCGGGGAGTTTTTCAAAATAGCGCGTGCTATAGCAATCCTCTGTTTTTCGCCACCCGAAAACCGGGTGCCATAGCTGCCTACCTTGGTATCGTAAGCGTCCGGCAGAGAATGGATAAAATCGTCTATCTGCGCTTTTCTGGCCGCTTCCCTTACCTCCTCCAGTGTTGCATGAGAACCCATTACAATGTTTTCAAAAACAGTGCCGCTCGTTAAAAAGGACTTTTGAAACACAATAGTGATATGTTTTAACAGTTCCTCATAGTCAATGTCTTTAACATTTATATTGCCAATCAACACTTCACCCTGATCTGCATCATAGAAACGGGAAATTAATTGAACGATTGTGCTTTTTCCGGCTCCGGAAGCGCCAACAATGGCTATTCTCTCATTTTCATCAATCGACAAATTGACATTTTTCAGCTGCTCCTTTTGGCCGTCATACGAAAAGCTGACATTTTTTAAATGTATGGCATAATGGCTTGGAAAAGCTTTGCCCTTCTCAAAGACCGGCGTCTCTAAAAAAGCGTTGCACTTCTTGACTGCGTTTAACACTTGTGCAAAATTAGAACCCAGCTCCTGCAAAGGACGCAGCTCAGTTAAATACAAGGAGCCTACAAAAGCAAACAGGATAAACATACTGCCTGTCAAACTGCCATTTAGAAACCACATGCCACCGATCGGAACCATAAGCAATAAGCCGCATTCTATAATAATGACATAACTGGCATAGGGCGGGCCCATTTTCAAAGACATTTCCTTCCAAACATTAAACTCATCGTCTACAGCGTCAGCATACTTTTTAAACGATTTACTGCTCATATTGTATGCCTTAATTAAGCGCATTCCTTGAATATACTCTATAATGGCCGCATTCAAGCCAGCTATAGAACGTGTTGCCCGGTCCATCAACTGATTCGTGCCGCGGAACATAACCGCCATTACTGCAACTGCAATGATTAACGGGATCAATGAAATGAATGCGAGCGGCAAATTGACTGTGCACAGATAGATAAAAACTGCTACAGGACCGCTCATATAAAATATAAGCTCCGGCAAATGATGGGCTAAAAAAAGCTCCAGCTTTTCAATCTCCTCATTTAACAAAGACTTCATTTCTCCTGTATGGCGTTCATTTAAAGAACCTAGTGAAACTTGCGACATATGTTCTGTAACCCGGCAACGCACTTCAAATAAAGTATTATAGGCCCCTTTATGAGACAATGTAGCTGAAACAGCAAACAATCCGAAACGAACAATAATTGCCGCTGCCAAAAGCAATAAATTTTGCGCAAAAAAGGATTCTGTTAACTGGTTATGATAGACGCGCTCTATAATGCGGTAAATCACAAAATAAGGTACAATCGTAGACAATCCGCTAATGAACGAACACAGAACTGATAAATACAAATAAATCCTGTTTTTCCCTGCCCAAGCAAGGAGTGTGGTTATTGGATTTTTTTCTTGTTTCCGCGTTTTTTCCATTACCGTTCCGCCTTTGCCTTGTAATTTGCAAAATAATGAATGGTGCGCTGTTCATTTTCTTCATTCAGAAGATAGTCCTCCTGCATTCCTCCAGTTCCAAGCCTAACAATACGGGTGCAGCAAGACGCAATAAATTCCAAATCATGTGTAATAACGAAAATGATTTTATTGGCTGCAGCCAAACCGCGCAAAATTGAGGCAACATTGTGCATACTGCCAAAATCCAGGCCGCTTGTCGGTTCATCAAACACTAAAATTTCCTTCTTGCTGATTATACTGGCTGCTACCGCCAGCCTCTGCTTTTGTCCTCCTGATAAAGTGTTAGGATGGCGGGTTGCAAATGCTGCCAGCTCCATATGTTCTAATGCTCGCCATACAGCATGCGGATCGGCGTTTTTCACACCAAAGGCGCATTCCTTCTCAACCGTTTCAGCAAACAACTGATAATTAACATCCTGCATAACCATGTAAGCCAAGCCAGCTTGTTTTTTGGCAGTTAACTTTTGACCATTAAAATCAATACTGCCGGAAGCAATTTTATGCACCCCGCACAGCGCTCTGGCAAAGGTCGTTTTTCCTGCCCCATTATGCCCGGTAACAGCAATAATTTCGCCGCTCTTGGCGGTTAATTGAATGCCTTGCAATACTTTTTTCTTGTTATGCGAAACAGCAACATCTCGCATAACAAGTTCATGCAACGGATCACGATTCCGAGGCTCCGGCTTATCGTGATGGCTAAAACGTACTTTATTCAGTTCAAGCGCACGCAAACCCATTTGTTGCCGATCCTGGTCCGTTAGACGCAAAAAAGCTTCCCGCGTATAGACAGACATAACTCTTCCTCTGTTTAACACAATTGCCTTATCTATTAAATCTCTCAAATAGTAAATCCTATGCTCCGATATAATAATTGTCTTACCCTGCCTTTTTAATAAGGCAATCATATCCTTCAGCTCTTCAATTGCTTCGGCATCCAAATTAGACGACGGTTCATCTAATACAAATACCTCTGGTGAGACTGCGTATACACTGGAAAAAGCAATCTTCTGTTTTTCCCCGCCCGATAAATGAAAAATATTACGCTTGCGCAGTTTCTCCAAATGCAGCTCTTTCGTTACTTGCTGCATCCTCTCCTCCATCTTTTCTCTGGGGTACGCCATATTTTCCATTCCGAATACAATCTCACTGTCTGTATCCACATTAAAAAACTGGGATCTAGGGTTTTGAAAAACGGTGCCGGTCAATTCGCTCAATTCATACATTTCTCTGCTCTCCACAGCCTGTCCGTCCAGCAGCACTTCACCCTCGCGCTTCCCATCATAAAAATAAGGAATCAAACCGTTTATAGCACGAACCATTGTCGTTTTGCCGCAGCCGCTTTTTCCGCATAATAAGACGCATTCTCCTTTATTAACATGAAAACTGATATTTTCGACGCCCTCGTCCTGGTCATTCGCATACGAAAACGAAAATTGAGAGATTTCTAACATATAAACACCCCTGCCACAACATAAAATGTGAACAATAATGCTGTCAGTACATCAATAAATTGAAAAGACACCTGTTGATAACAGGTGCGCTCTTTGGGATTCTCTATTCCTCTGGTTATGCTTGCAGCAGCCAATTCATCAGCAATTTTAGATGCTGCCATCAATAAAGGAACATAGACGCATTCAACCGTCAGCACAGGCTGCTTTAGAAAGCCAATCGCTGAAGGAGAAATGCCCCTCAATTTCATCGCATCCTTAATATACCGCCAATCTTCGCCTATCATTGGAAAGTAGCGCAACATTACAGCAAGCGGAATAATGGCTTTTTTAGATATGCGGATTTTGGTTAATGCCGTCATAAACTCATTAATTTTTGTCGTTCCAACCAATAGCCCCCCTAATACCACGCAGGGATAAATCTTCCTGATAAACATGGCAAAGGATACAAACATTAGCTCCCATGCGCCAGACAGAAACTTTTCGCTTAACAGTTGTACAGCAATAATGGAGCCGTAGCCAAGTATCATTTTTAATGAAAAGGAATACACCCCCATAAGCAAACAGAGCAGAAAGATCATAGCCATTAAAATAAGCTCATATTGAAAAGAAGGCGATACAAAAACTGCGACATTGGCTAATAGTAAAAGATATATTTTCATTCTAGGATCAAGCTTGATAGCGGAAATATGCGTTGGTACATGATCCTGCTTATACATACCCATCTTCTCCCTCAATCTGCCAACACCCCTGATTTCTCAAACTGCTTTCTCAGCAGTCTTTTGCCTAATAGAGCACTAATCCATGCACACAGCATGGTGCCGACAATCATAGCTGGAAGCATCCAGGATTGTGCAGTGGAAAGCATAGTATCCATATAAGCCTGCTCTGTTCCTTGTCCAACCAAATACTCCCTATAGGCTTGCTGATTAAACCACAACATAATATATGAACCCATTGGATGAAGCGAAAAGATAATATAGCTGATTACATTAGCATTCATGCTCTTATATTTGCCGATAGAAGCAATCAGTTCCCCTATAACCGCTAACAAAACACAAGTCAGTGACCATAGCCAGTACATCCCCGTTACAAAAGTAATCATGGCCAAAATAATCCCCAAAATTAAAATAGGACCAAAACGCGGCACTTTTGCTATCATTAATAAATAGATTGGTCCTGTCAGCAACGCGGCGCCTGCCGGCATTAAGAAGGTCAGCACCGGATTAGGCGCAAAAAAAGCTGCTCCAATCATCATGAACATAAAAAACAGAGCTGAAAAAACACCTGTAATAATTAAATCTTTAATACTAAGTGCTTGTTTTTGACCAGCTTGCCGATACATACTCATATCCCCATCCCTTTTCTGCAAATTGTATCTGTCTTCCTTTTTCAAAAACAATTGCTTTATAATTGATAATGATTATTATTATTAATTATATTGAAGTGAGAACTTTTTGAAATAGCTGTGAAGCGGATATGTCCAAATCTGGACAAGAATCGTCTGATTGAGGAAAGGAGGAAAATTATGTGTTCCCATCCTTTTGAGCGTCTTTTATTAGAAAATGGTTTTTCTAAATGCAAACAAGTCGGAAACTACAATCTGGCTGGAACCACTTATACTTTGGACCCGAAATTGGGCCAAGGTTATTACTGGATATATGATTACAATTCATTATTTTCTATTCTAATTCACAACTTTTATTTCTATGAGGACTTCCATTTCGATTTAACAATGCCTGAGCTTCTGACAGTTACATATTACGAATCTATCTCAGGCACGGAGATGGATCATCCGGAGCATGGCTTGCAGAAAGGGAGCATCCAATGTTATTGGGGAAAAGGGGAGAAATACCGTGCTTTAATTCACAAAGAGGTGCCTGTGCATTGTATTGGCATTGAACTTACGCCTGCTTTTTGCGACCAATTTTTGAGACAAAAATATGGCGAAAAGTCCGTTAATCTGTATCAAACATTAACCCAAATGGAAGAAACAAACTCCTTCCCCGAACTGGTTATGCTGCTTCGCCAGATTGCAGCTTATCGCGGTTCTTCTCTTGCTTCGGCCTTGTTTTATGAGGGGAAAGTGTATGAGGCGATCGCGCTTATTATTGAGCGGGAGCTGTCCCAAAAAAGCAACCAATGTCTGCGCATAACAACAAAGGATATGGAGCAGATCCAACATGTAGCAGCATATATAGACAGCTATTATGCACTTAAGCTATCGCTGGATCAATTAACTAAAATCACTTATATGGGAGCGACAAAATTAAAAAAACTGTTCAGACTCGTTCATCACTGCACCATAACAGAATATATTCAAAAGCAGCGCATTCATCAAGCAGAACAGTTGCTTACAAAAACGGATCTCTCTATTAACGAAATCGCCCGGACAGTAGGCTATCAAAGTGCAGGAAGATTTTCTGAATTGTTTAAACGTTTTGTTTATTTGACACCGACAGAATACCGGCAACGCCTGACAAAAAGCTGAACATCAAGCTGAACAATAAATAGGGGTCTTTCCAACCCTTCAACGCAAAAATAAAGAGTACCCTATAGAGTAGACATGTAAAAAGTCTACCTATAGGGTACTTTTCTGTATAATATAGGGATTTTTGGCATTAACCAACTCGAGAGTTTCCAACAATGCGCGTGATGTAGATCATAGTCACCATGGGTACATATTCGTAAACTAAAAATCAAGTAAGTACTTGCTTGCCAAATAAGAGAGGAGGATGAGCAATGAAACTGACAACGAGAGATAAAATTATGTCAGCTGCTCTTGAACATATGGCGCTCCACGGTTTTAAGGGAACCACCACGAAATGTATCGCCATACAAGCTTCTGTGAATGAAGCGACTATATTTAAGCACTTTAAGGGAAAAGATGAACTTATACATGAGGCGCTTGAACAGCAGATGAGCTTGGTTAAGACAGAGGTCGACACCTTTTTCCATACCGATCATGAGAACATCCGAGAGCTATTGCTGGCGAAGATTGATTTCATCAATCATATCTACGAAAGCCATAAGGACTTTTTCTTGGTCACCATTAAGGAAAAAGGCAGCAAAGAGCTCGAATTCATGTATCCGTCGATCTTTGAATACATCACGGAGGAGTTGGAAAAGGAACTTGCGAAGATGGCAGATGACTCGATTCCAGAGGAAGAGCTGCAGGCCATCGCCATGATCGCGAATAGCGTGCTCATGGCCATCATTCTTGAAAAGATGAAAGCCGAATGTTACGGGCATCCTGTACGACTGGATATCAAAAAGGAGATGCTCATTGAGATGTTAATTCGACTTTGGGGACAATAGAAATCATTTAAAGAGAGGTGCATTTGATGAAGTGGATGGAAAGAAAACTGGAGGATATCTTTAAGGCGCTTAAGACAAATAGAGAGAATGGCCTTAGCAGCAAGCAGGCAGCAGAGGTGCTGCAGCAGAAGGGCTACAATGAGTTCGAAGAGGAGAAAAAAGAGGGCATTGGAGCCAAGCTGCTGCATCAATTGTCTGAGGTAACGACGATAATCTTGTTGGTAGCAGCATTGATATCGACGTATCTAGCGGTTACGGAAGGGCATGGCTATGCGGAGCCGCTCGTGATCATCGCAATCGTAGCCTTAAACGCGGTGCTTGGCATCAGGCAAGAGCTTAGTGCAGAGAAGGCGCTTGATGCACTTAAAAATATGAATACGCCTGCAGCAAAGGTTGTACGAGATGGAATCTTGCAGCCCATCAATTCGAAGGAGCTAGTTCCAGGCGATATTATCGTGCTGGAAGCAGGAGACATGATTCCTGCAGACGCCCGTCTTATAGAGAGTTCCAACCTGCTCGTTGAGGAATCGGCCTTGACGGGAGAGAGTGTTCCATCCGAGAAAAATGCACGGGCAGAGGTGAAAGAGTCCGATCCGCTAGGGGATCGAGTCAATATGCTCTTCTCCGGCTGCTTGGTTACGAATGGCCGTGGCAGAGCTGTAGTAGTAGCAACCGGGATGGAGACAGAGATGGGAAAGATCGCTTCTCTTCTCAACAACACGAAGAAGTCCAAGACGCCACTCCAGCAGCGTCTGATAGAGCTTGGCAAGAAGCTGAGTTTGGTAGCGGTCGTATCTGGCGTCATCATCTTTGGTATTGGTCTTCTCCATGGAGAGACGATCATGGAGATGCTGATGACGGCGGTATCCTTGGCGGTAGCGGCCGTTCCGGAGACACTGCCGGTTATTGTAACGGTTACGCTAGCCTTTGGTATTCAAAACATGGTTCGCAAAAATGCGATCATTCGCCGCATTCCAGCGGTAGAAGCATTGGGAAGTGCGTCGGTTATCTGTTCTGACAAGACTGGAACGTTGACGCAGAACCAGATGACAATTAAGCAGGTCTGGGCTGTGTCTCACGAACCGAAGGCAGATACAGAAGCGTTTAATGATACAGAAACTGAGTTGCTCACGATGTTCAGTCTTGCGAGCAATGCATCGATTGAACTCAATAATGGCGAAGAAACCATCATTGGAGATCCAACAGAGACTGCGATTATTCGTTTGCTGCATCAAAAGGGAATGAAGAAGTCCGAGCTTGAGGCGAAGTATCCTCGCGTGCATGAGCTACCATTCGATTCCTCACGCAAGCTTATGACGACGGTACATCGCACGGAGGACGGATATATCTCCATTACGAAGGGCGCCTTCGACCGTATTCCGCTAGACCCTCATGCATCGTGCACGAATGAGTATCAGGTTCGAGCGAATGAGGTGCACGATAAGTTTGCAGAGCAAGCGCTGCGTGTTCTAGCGCTAGGGTACAAGCATTATGAGGAGCTCCCAGAGCAGCTGGATGCTGCTGTGCTGGAGCAGGGCCTTCGCTTTGCGGGATTGGTCGGCATGATCGACCCTCCTCGTCCGGAGAGCAAGGCTGCGGTACAAGCTGCGATGGATGCAGGCATCAAGACGGTCATGATCACAGGTGACCATATGGCTACAGCATCAGCGATTGCGCGCGAGATTGGTATTTTGAAAGAAGGAGATCTTGCCATCTCTGGAGCTGAGCTTGAGCGTATGTCCAATGAAGAGTTGAAGCAAAAGGTACGTCAAATCTCTGTATATGGTCGTGTTTCTCCTGAAGACAAGATTCGTATCGTACAAGCTTGGCAGGCTAACGGAGAAGTAGTAGCCATGACTGGAGACGGCGTAAATGATGCTCCAGCCTTGAAGGCGGCAGATGTCGGTACGGCGATGGGTATAACCGGAACGGATGTAGCGAAGAGCGCTTCCGATATGGTTCTTACGGATGATAACTTTGCAACGATTGTCGATGCAGTTGCGGAAGGCAGACGCGTATATGAGAATATCCGCAAGACACTCTATTTCTTGCTTAGCTGTAACTTCTCCGAGATTATGATCATGATTATTGCAGTTGCGTTTGGCTGGGGCCTTCCGGTTATCGCCATCCAATTGCTCTTGATTAACGTTGTCGCGGATGGGATTCCAGGCTTCTGCTTGAGCCGTGAGAAGATGGAGCCGGATACAATGCGTCAGAAACCGGTCTCTAAATATGCAGGCATCTTCTCTAACGGATTAGGTAAGAAGATTGCGCTTCAAGCATCACTCTATACGGTATTGACATTGCTTGGCTTCTATATCGGAAAGTTTGTTCACATTTCGGATCAAGTATCGACTTCCCATGAAGTTGGACAAACAATGGCCTTTGTTATCTTGGGCTGGTCCTCCGTTGTTCATATCTTCAATGTGAGAAGCAACACCCAATCGATCTTTACGATTGGATTCATGTCCAACCGTTCGTTGTTCTGGTGCGCAATGCTCTCCATTGCGATTATATTCGGAATTGCGATTATTCCTGCACTGATGGAGATCTTCCAGCTCGTTTCCCTAAGCTTCACGCACTGGGTGATTGTCACGATTCTCTCCATCGTTCCACTAATCGTTGTGGAGCTTGCGAAGCTCAGCAGGCGTAAGAAGCTAAGAGCACAAGGACAGTCGATTTAATTGGCAAAAAAAACGTCACTACGATTATCGTAGTGACGTTTTTATATGGAGCCTAGGGGGATCGAACCCCTGACCTCATCGCTGCCAGTGGAGCGACTGGAGTTTGTACATTAAGAAAACTGCGGAGGAAAGCCCTTTAGAGCTAGACCTTTTGAGGTTTCACCTATCTACATTCAAGTGGAACGTTGCTCTCACAAAAGAAAAAGTGTGACCAAAAACGTGACCAATTCTTTAAAGTTAATAGTTGGTCGATCACTTGGAGAGCTCTCACAATTGATTCACATAAATAGACGCTCAAGATCTCCCCGAACAATCTCCGAAACCTGATTTCCGATCTTCTTTCCATAATTATCATCAGCATCCGTGTACAGATTACCAAATATTTTATTCTGATTAGTGATCAACCACTTCTTCAATTGATTTGATCCTCTACCCGCTTCGAATCCTCTTTCGCTTTGACACTGTCAATCTCAGGCGTTATAGCTTTCTCTTGAATAGGGCTCGGTTCTCCATTAAGCGACCTATATTCGTGTCTACCATATTGAGAAACTTTCAATACTTCATTAACATCATTGGTCTTAGATTGTGCAAATGCTACAGATACGACTCATAGCGAAGAACCCCCAACAATAACAGCAATCTTTACTAGCTTTTCGAACCTAGTGTTATATCCCAAAATAAGAAACAGCAGACTAGGATGAAATTTCAGTCTGCTGTTTCTATTAAAATGACTTCAATGATTAAGGATTTGACGTCAATGTTATCAATTCCATACTACCCTTAATGCATATTCCGCCTCTCAGCTATGCTGTATATCTCTTCGCTTGTGTAAGAAACATCTCAGCGTATTGTCCATTCTTATGTAATAAGTCGTCATGACTTCCTTCTTCAATGATCTTGCCATCCTTCAGTACAATAATGCGATCAGCATGACGACAACTACTTAAGCGATGCGAAATCATGATCGTCGTCTTACCTTCGTACTGACTAGCAAAGTGATCGTAAATCTCTGCCTCTGCTTTAGGATCAAGCGCCGAGGTTGGTTCATCAAGAATGACCAGCTGGGCATCCTTCATATACGCTCGACTTAACGCAATTTTCTGCCACTGCCCGCCTGACAGCTCGTATCCACCATCGAACATCGGACCTAACTCCGTGTCCAGCCCTTCAGGCAAACGGCTTAACAGCTCTCCTGCACCCGATTGATTCGCTGCCTCCTTAATGCCGGCATCATCGGTCAAGCGATCCAATCGCCCCATAGCAATATTCTCCCTAGCCGTAAGCTGATACTTCATAAAATCCTGAAACACCACAGATACTCGATTTCTCATACTTTCTAAATTGATCTCGCGTATATTGATACCGTCAAAGTGAATGGTTCCCTCGTCTGGCATGTATAAACCTAATAAACACTTCACGAATGTGCTCTTGCCCGCACCGTTGGCCCCAACTATTGCAATCTTCTCCCCTGACTTGATGCGAAGGTTTATTCCGTTCAAGACAGGTGTAGACTGACCAGCATATGTGTATGTAAGGTTATTAATCTCAATATGACCCTGTAACTTATCGGGGAATTGTTCTGTTCGGCTATCACCCTCCCCTTCCGTTTCTAAATCGAGATAATGCAATACCTCACTCATAAATAAAGACTCTTCATACACATTGGCAATACTTCTCCCTAATCCAGCAATCATCGATTCCATTTGGAATAATGCTTGTGTTAACGAAACATAGTGCCCAACCGTCAGTGATCCCAGATAGCCGAACCAGACAAGCAGACACATGGAAATGATATTGAGAGTTGCATGAACTGAGTCTACGATCAACGTTTTCCAACTCGCCGATTTGCGTAATATATAACTTTCATTCGTTGTTTTCCAAAAAAGAGCTCGCCACTTCGTTAATAAATATTGACTGATATTATGTACTCGCAATTCTTTAGCTGCTTCTCTGCTATGAAGCATTAACATTAAGTATTGTGTTTTCCTTTGTGTTGGTGTTTGATGAACCATTTGTGCATACCTCTGCTGACCTAAGTAAGCACTTATCCATAAATTCGGCACTACCATCAGTAATACTGCTACAGCTAACACCCAGTGGAAAGAAATAAGTATATAGAACATACCAACCAGTGACACGATATTACGGAATATTCTCATAAATAATACAAAAATATTAAACCCCTTAAGATCCAAACCCATAGCCGTTCGCTCTAGCTGATCAAAATAGTCTGGACGATCAAAATAATACAAGGGTAACCGTGCTGCTTGTTCAGCAAGCATCTTCTCGAAATGGTACTTCAAATGCTGTTGCGCTCTAAATGTGATTAATTCTTCGATGACGACTAATATTTTGTCCAATAATAATAAAACACCCTGTAAAATGATTAATTGCAACGTATTCATGAGTGCGCCAGGCTGTTGATCGAATGCTGCTGTTACCGCATCAATCGTTTCTTTGACTAGGAAAATAGTCAATATAGGCACTAAGGAGGATAGAATCTTGATAAGCACTAAAGAAGCTGTCATGCCGGGAATAATCTTAAATATGAGGGGCATTAATCTATAGAATACCCCCAGAACAACTTTCTTCTTTTGCTTTAAACTAATCGTTGCTTTGTTATTTGAATCATTCTCCATTAATATCACCTATTTAATGAAACATATAATATAAATGAATGCGCATTTCTTCGAGAGGCATAAGCCTGCGTATCAAACTGCTGTTTTCAATCGGCCTTCCTCAACTAGACGTTTAAGTTGTCCCTCGTGGTTAATTATACTCTTCGTTCTGACTTGAGTTGTAGAATCCAGATAATAGAAGAATGGATAGTGACCTGTCTCTAATCTCTGCATATCTGAAGGAGCGATCTGTACGACTGGCATATTCAACTCGTAATCCTGGATATTCTGAAGTATGGACTCCTCATCTCCTTGCATCAATACAACGACCTGCACATCTGTATGTTGTTCATGAAAGTTCTTTAGTAGAGGGTAAACAAGCTTGCATGACGCACATCTCACCGAAGTAAAGGCAACCAAATAACCGCCGGATTTACGGGTTCGTTGAAGATCAAAGCTACCATGATTAATGGAGTCAAATTGTTGTTGAGGGAAAACCTTCCCCTTCGCAATTCCATGGTTTTCTTCGACCAAAGAAAATTCCATCTGATTATTGGCAGTTGTGACAACCTTCTTCTTGCCGATCTGCACAATGTAATAAGTCTGTACGGCGATTATTGCCCATAGAACTAAGTATGATATATCAAATATACTCATTATGCTTGTCCTCCTTCTATAACAACACCACGGTGTACTCCAGCGAAAAGATAAACAAAGGAAAACCAGCTAAGAAAAAAACTAGCTGGCTCTTAGTCTAGTTCCTAATTAACATTTGCAAGAAGTGGAAGTGGTTATTTCGTTCTTCCCATTCACTACGCATACTTCTTTTTTAGTCTCAATAAATTGCTCAAATGGATAATGTCCACATTTTTCGCCACATGAAGTTGTAGTTGTGCAAGCCATTATGAAAACCTCCTTTCTTGTAGGTCTATTTATAGTCAAAGGCATATGCCTTGGCTATCAAACTGCTGCTTTCAACTTACCCTTTAGGAATAAGGAATAAACTCATTTTACTAGTCCTTTTCTATGATCAAACCACGGTTTGTCCAAAGTGAGTACATACTAAGTATGCCAACTGTCATTCCTGCAATGCTAATCCATTGAATTGGATTGATCGTTACTAGTTGAACAGAAGATTGTAAAATGCAACTAATAAGTGATGCAAGGAATAACGGCGTTATCTTAATCATCGTACTCCAACCTAATTCCTCTTCCGTTGACTTACCAAAACAATTACAAACGACCTTCAACTTCTTTCTCATTGCCATTCCCGTTACGATATAAAAAGAGAGAAATAATAGTAAGGCAATAATTTCTCCAATAGAACGCGTTGGATCGAACAGCAGCATCAATGCGCTTACCATTTCTAAACCTATTACTAGCCATGCTAGAAATAAAGGATAACCAAGTTGACTAATCGTTTTTTTAAAGTCTTTATAACTAATTACTTTAGCTATCGAAGAATAACAAAGAATCGTACATAAAAATATGGATAACCCAATATCTACATTCACTCAAACCAACCTTTCATTAACTTATTAGATGATGGCGTGATAACATCCTTCTTTTGTGTGTATGTAACAAATCCTGGTACAATATCTATTTTACATCATGTATGGTAAAATAATAAATACCATTAATCAACGATTTTTTATAAAAATCAACTATTTTAACATTTTTTAACTCTGACATCAGAGTAACCCAGGCTCCTAAAGTGCCCCATAAAGAAATGAAGCGGAGACCAAGTATTTCTGACTGTCTCATCCCGGTAGATAGCGCGAGAAGAAACTGTTAACCGTATATTCTTATCCATTTCACATGAGTGAAACAAAGGGGATGTAATTTGATTAAACAAAAAACCGCCAAACACCCGGAAATCCTTGTGTTTGGCGGTTTCTTTAATTATGGAGCCTAGGGGGATCGAACCCCTGACCTCATCGCTGCCAGCGATGCGCTCTCCCAGCTGAGCTAAGGCCCCTTATTAAGCAAATTATTTTCAAAAATAGTACCTTAATAATATATCACAGCATTGTACTACTTGCAACAACAAATTTGATTCAATAGATCACGATTATACACCATTCAAAGCCCCATCTTTACTTCACATGTTACGCTATTTCCTCACCCTACCTGGATGAGAAAAAGTCCTCATATCCTTGAGGACTTCCTCTACCCTGCTATACACATACCGATCAGATGTTTGAGTCCGGCAGTGAATCTTTGGATAGCAGACTTTTTAATTCTTTCATAAACATGTTGATGTCTTTAAAGTGCCGGTACACCGAAGCGAAGCGAACATAGGCTACCTCATCCACGGGATACAGCTGTTCCATTAGAAGCTCGCCAATCTGACGACTCTCTACCTCGGCAGCGGCTGTTTTACGAAGTGCACTCTCCACCTCAGAGACGATCATATCCAGCTGGTCTGCAGATACAGGGCGTTTCTCACAAGCCCGAATTAAGCCGCGAAGTACTTTCTCTCGACTGAATTCCTCCCGGCTGCCGTCCTTCTTAATGACCATGAGCGGGGTCTCCTCAATCATTTCAAACGTTGTGAAACGGCGGCTGCACTGCTCGCATTCTCTGCGGCGGCGGATAGATTTATTCTCATTAGCTGGACGGGAATCAAGCACCTTCGTTCCGGCGTAACTGCAGTATGGGCATTTCATAAAGCTAAATCACTTCCTTTGTATGAACTAATCACATGGCTTCCAATCTAATTTCCATAAACTGGACTGCAATTGATTGTTATGAAGATTGCAGTTCCGAGACATAATACTTTTACCAACTCAAGGAGGTGAACAGATATGGGACAAGGCGGTAACAGCAGAAGCAGCAACAACCTGGTAGTACCTCGTGCAACTGGTGCCCTGGAGCAAATGAAATATGAGGTTGCTCAAGAGCTTGGCATCAGCATTCCACAAGACGGTTACCAAGGTAACATGACTTCCTACGAGAACGGTTCGATCGGGGGATACATTACCAAACGTCTGGTAACCCTGGCCGAGCAACAATTGGCTGGTCAATATTCCGGTCAATAATTAATTCTTCATTCAAAGAGTGTTAGACAGGCTTGGTTCTCAAGCCTGTCCAATGCTCTTTTTATTGTTCTTCCCGTTTTAGAACGTATCATACACATCGGTATATTGATTATAATAATAAATGACCCTTTGTACATAGTGACGGGTTTCCCCTATCGGAATGTTCTTGACATCTTCATATGTCCCGTCCCACATCCCCTTCTTTATCCAGTTGCGGACATTTCCCGGTCCTGCGTTATACGCAGCAATAACAGCAATCGGATTACCGTCCATTTCATCGTGGAGCTTCTTAATGTACCATGTGCCGAGCTGGATATTGGCATCCGCTTCATGCTTGACACTATCCAGTGTCACAGTTGGTAGCTTGGCCATTTCCATCGCCCAATTGGCCGTATCTGGCATGAGCTGCATGATCCCGAGAGCCCCTCTTTTAGACTCCTTACCCGGTTTGTAGTTGGTTTCTACTCGGATAATGGACGCGACCAGAAACGGATCGACTTCATAGTGAACAGCATGCTCGCGAATTTGATCTTTATAATAAATCGGATATAACCATGTCATCCAGATGTTATTCATGAAGAGTACCGCCACAAAAGAGATCAGCAGAACCAACAGCACACGTTTTTTACGAAACCAACTCATAATCCGTATAACCTATTCCACAGCTCGTCCACCTGCTGGCTCGTCTCTGCAAGGGTTCCGCTGTTATCGATTACGTAATCCGCCATGTTCTTCTTCTGTTCAATATCCATCTGGCTATTCAGCCTGGCCTCTGCCCGCTCTTCCGTAATCTCATCACGATCCACCAGACGACGAAGCTGTTTCTCTCTCGGTACATATACAACCATGACCTTCTCAAAAAGTAACTGCAGTTCTGACTCGTACAACAGCGGAATATCCACCACGACCAGTCGATCAGGATAAGCAGCTTCATAATCAGCCATCTGCTTCCGTATCTCATGCCGTATCGCAGGATGAGTAATTCCGTTCAGCGCCAGCCGTTTTTTATCATCATTAAAAATGATCTCGCTCAGCTTCTTCCGATCCAGCTGCCCGTCCGCTTGTATCACATCTTGTCCAAAGTACGCGGCCACCTCTGCCAAAACCGGATGGCCCGGGAGCATTACCTCCCGAGCAATTACATCTGCATCCACGAGAAGTGCTCCCTTCCGGATCAGCATGGAGGACACGGTGCTTTTACCTGTTGCAATTCCCCCGGTTAAACCGATATTCATGATTTCACCTCATAACAACTTCATTATACCCATGAAGATTAATAAAAACGCCGGCGCGTATGAGATAAATCTCATACCGCCTTTGGAAGCAACTCGAAACCCGGTTTTCATACCGAGCACGAGAAACAGTCCGCTAAACAGTGCAACCACCCCTGATGTCAATAAGGGTGAAAATCCGAGCATAGCTGCGCCAAGTCCGGCACCAAAAGCGTCCAGGGATAGTGCAATCCCTAGCCACATGGCCTCCCATGATGAAATGCTGCCGGAGTCGTCCATATCCGCCCGTGTAGGACTTCGCAAAATCTGAATAACAAGTCCCAGCTTGCGGATTTCCAGAGAGAACACAGCCGTTTGGGGCTGTGAACCAGCACCATCAGCAAGAACCGTAAGACCTGCTGTGCTTGCTTTTGGCGATATCGGTTCTGCGTCACCCGCACGATCTGATCTGGACCTGATCTGTTGAATAAAGGACCAACATCCGAGCGCAATAAGAATGGCCGCTCCGATCATCGAAGCAAATGCAGGGGAGAAAACCCGCTGCAATAATACCCCAGCCTGCATTGAGATACAGAGCACGAGACCCGAACACAGCGAAATAATAAGCACCGACAACAGCGGGATTTTCGTTCTACGCAGCCCGTATGTAATGCCGGCTCCAAAGCCGTCAAGGCTTAGCGCCATAGCCAGCAGTACAGGTGAAAAAATAAGACTGAGCACCCATTTCCCTCCTCCGGCCGTTAACGAGCTTTATCACACGTCTTTCGGCTATTCTCCAATAGTATATGGATTCAGGAAGTGATGGGTGCACGCCTATGACTTAACGTTTAACGGGCTGACAGCGTGGACAGTAATGGGTACCGCGGCCGCCAACCACCGTCTTCATGACTGGACCACCGCAGTTGTCGCATGGCTCGTCCTTCCGTCCGTAGATACGAAGGCTGTGCTGGAACATACCCATTTCGCCTTGTCCGTTCACATAGGATTTAATCGAAGAGCCGCCTGCTTTTACGGATTCCGACAGAGTGTCGATAATAGCCTCATACAAAGATTTCAACTCGGCATCGCTTAATGTATTGGCATTTCGTTCGGGATGAATGCCCGACCGAAAGAGTGCTTCATCTACATAAATATTACCGATCCCAACGATATATGCCTGGTTCAACAGGACAGCCTTAATTTTGGTCTTCTTCCCGCTAATAATTTCTTTAAATATATTAAGCGTAAATGTATCGTCAAGCGGTTCGATGCCCAGCTTCGAAAGCGGAGGATTGCTGAATTCCTCCCCTGAAGCGAACAGATGCATCGTTCCAAACTGACGAACATCCTTATAGCGCAGCTCAGTCCCATCATCAAAATGAAAAATGACATGCGTATGCTTCTCCACCGGATCTCCGGAAGAATAAAGTCCATATCGTCCCTCCATCCGAAGATGGGAGACGATCACCAGACCGTCCAGTTTGATTCTCAGAAACTTCCCGCGTCGTTCTACACCTTCAATGGTATGTCCCTGCAGAAGAAAAGCGAATGCCTCACTATCATCTGGGCGCTGAATGATCCGCGGAAGATTTACAGTGACATGATCTATATGTTTACCCCTAATGAGCTGATTAAGTGTTCTTTTTATCGTTTCTACTTCCGGTAATTCCGGCATGATGTCTTCACCTCTTCCCCATTATAACGGATGTGAAGCGTCTGCGGGACCACGGTTTTTGGAAAAAAGGCTGCTCTACCGCTTACTTCGCTTCGTACCAGTTCTTACCGTAACTTACTTCAGACTTCAGAGGAACTACCAATTCCAGCGCCTTGCTCATCACTTCAGGTACAAGTGTCTTCATCGTTTCCATCTCATCTTCAGGCACTTCAAACACCAATTCATCGTGAACTTGAAGCAGCATACGGCTCTTCAATTGACGTTCATGCAGCGCCGCATCCATATGAACCATGGCGAGCTTGATTACATCAGCTGCCGTTCCTTGAATCGGCGTATTCATAGCGGTCCGTTCGGCAAATGATCTAAGGTTGAAGTTACTGGCATTGATCTCAGGCAAATAACGTCTTCGTTCCAATAGTGTTTTGACATATCCGTACTGCTTCGCCTGCTTCACAATCTCATCCATATAACGGCGAACGCCTTGGAATACCTCGAAGTATTGATCGATAAATTTGGCTGCTTCTTTCCGGGTAATATTCAAGTTCTGAGACAGACCATAGTCACTGATTCCGTACACAATACCGAAGTTAACAGCCTTGGCCGATCGGCGCATGTTCGAATCCACATCTTCTTCGCTTACGCCGAATACATCCATAGCGGTCTTCGTATGAATGTCCATGTCATGCAAAAACGCTTCTTTCAGACGATCGTCGTCAGAGATATGTGCAAGAACCCGCAACTCGATTTGAGAATAGTCAGCCGCGAGAATAGACCAGCCAGGCTCGGACGGAACGAACACTTTGCGGAGCTTGCGTCCTTCTTCCAGCCGGATTGGAATATTTTGCAGGTTTGGAAATTGGCTGCTAAGCCGTCCGGTCGCAGCAATGGTCTGGCGGTAGTACGTATGCACCTTGCCGGTTTGCGGCGATATCTCCTTAAGCAATCCCTCCACATAGGTCGATTGGAGCTTCGCAATCGTGCGGTACTGGAGAATATAACGGACGATTTCATGATATGGCGCCAGCTTCTCGAGCACTTCCGCATCTGTGGAATAACCGGTCTTTGTCTTTTTGACGACCGGCAGCTCCAACTTCACGAACAAAATCTCGCCAAGCTGCTTCGGAGAATTCAAGTTGAACTCCGTGCCGGCAATCTCGTATATTTTCTCAACCAAAGACTTGATCTGCTCTTCGAATTCACGTCCGAGTTGTTTCAGATCTTCCACGTTAACTGATATTCCCTGCTTCTCCATGTCGGCCAAAATGCGGGACAGCGGCATTTCAAGTTCGTGGAATAGCGGCAGCATTTCGTTATGGCTCAGCTCCTGCTCCTGCAGTGGTATAACCTGGGCGACAGCTGCACATTTCCGCGCGAGATGTTTGCTGAGGATTTCCACATCCGGTATTTTGTATTTCGCGCCTTTTCCAAACACATCCTCATCCGAGGTAAGAAAAGAGAGGCCGTACTTGGCCGCTAAACCGCTGAGCGTTTGGTTTGATTCCGTAGGATCAAGCAAATATGCAGCCAAATGAACATCAAAGGATGCACCGGCAAAAGCGATACCGTGCCAATGAAGTGCCAGATCGATACGGTGCAGGTCGTACCCCCGTTTAGGAATACTGCTGTCAGCCAACCAGTTTCGAATAGGTTCAGCTGTATCTTCTTTCAACAGTTCGAACGGAACATAATATTGAAGGTTTTCCGTAGCCAGTACGATACCAATCACACTCGCGTGATGCGGATTATCTCCATACGTTTCCACATGCATAACCCTGATTTGATCAAGTAGATTTACGACCTCTGGAAGAAGGTCCACATCTACAGTCACTACTTCAACCTCGGCTTCAGGCTGCTCTGCTTCTGCGTTACCTACTCTGCCTGCATCCAGATTTAATCGCTCCAGTAGCGATTTGAACTCCAACTTCGCCAGTGCCGGTCCGGCGGTTTCCTTGTTTAGTCCATCAAACTTCATATCATCCCAAGACTGTTCCAGCGGAACCTCGCGGAATATTGTCGCCAGTTTTTTGCTCAATATGGCAGACTCGGCATTGTCCTCAATCTTTTCCTTCATTTTGCCCTTAAGCTCGTTCGTTCGGGCTAATACCTGCTCAACGGAACCGAACTCATGAAGCAGTTTAAGTGCCGTCTTCTCGCCGACACCCGGCACACCGGGAATGTTATCCGACGCATCCCCCATCAAACCTTTTAGATCAATAATCTGTTCGGGTGTCAGGTCATATCGCTCTTTAATCTGAGCTGGGCGGTACTGTTCAATTTCGGTTACGCCTTTGCGGACCATGCCAATCGTGATGTGGTCAGAGGCCAGCTGCAGCATATCCTTGTCCCCTGAAATGACCATAACTTGACGGCCCTGCTCATCAGCCTGTCGGGTAATCGTACCGATGATGTCGTCCGCTTCATAGCCTTTAATCTCGAATTGGGCTACTCCAAGTCCCTGCAAAAGCTCCTTAAGCAGTGGGAACTGTCCAGACAATTCCGGCGGCGTCTTCTCGCGCTTGCCTTTATAATCCTGAAAATCCGCATGACGGAACGTTTCTTTCCCCGCATCAAATGCAACCATCATATGTGTAGGCTTATGCTCGTCGATCAGACGAAGCAGCATCGTAGTAAATCCATAGACGGCGTTTGTCTGCTGCCCGCTGGCATTCGTAAGCGGAGGCATCGCAAAAAACGCACGGTAAATAATGTTGTTTCCATCAATTACAATCAACTTGTCCATTCAGGCACCTACCCCTTTATAACTTCCTTCACACATGATAACATAGGTTCCCCATAAAACCGAAGGCCGAGCCTAAGTCTCCTGTATATTCATAGGAAATAGGTGAACTACTCACCACTTACTCACTGACGCTCGTTGAAGTGGGAGCTTCTTGGGTAACATTTGCTTCTATTAGCCAAATGAATTCACCAAGCTCTAAGGGCAGTTCCTGCCCCGAAGATCAATGCCAATTAGTTGGCTAGTTTAAGCAGATTCAGACTTGCATTGAAGTCTCTGTCGTGATGTGCGTTACAAGATGGACAATCCCATTCACGCAAGTTTACGTTTTTGACTTCTTTGTTTTGGTATCCGCAGTTTGAACAAAGCTGACTACTCGCGTAATTCTTAGGCGCAACGATGATGTCACGACCTTTCCATTGAGCTTTGTACTCAAGCATCGTTCTGAACTTTGCCCAAGATATCTCGCTGATCGCTTTAGATAATTTGCGGTTTTGTAGCATATTCTTCACACGCAAGTCTTCGATCACCATTACTTGGTTGTCGTTTGTGATCTCATGGCTTACCTTATGGAGATAGTCATTTCGCTGATTATTGATCTTTTCATGAAGCTTGGCAACCTTAAGCCTCATCTTGTTGCGGTTTGCTGAGCCTTTCTTTTTACGAGACAGCGATCGTTGCAAAAAGGCTAAACGCTGTTCAGCTTTGCGAAACCACTTTGGATTCTCATATTTCGTTCCGTTCGACAGAATGGCAAAGTCCTTGAGTCCAACATCTATCCCTACACTAGTGTCTAGCCTAGGGAACAATTGTTCATTCTCCTCGACCAAGATAGAGATGAAATACTTATTGCTCGGTGTTTGAGAAATGGTAACAGATTTAATCAACCCTTGGAATTGACGATGTTGATTGATTAGCGTCTTGAGCTTTGGAATCTTCAAGTATCCACCGCCAATGCTCACCGTTCCCTTTTGGTTGTTAGTCGTGTAGCTCTTATGGTTGTCTTTCTTGCTTTTGAACTTTGGGAATCCCACAGATTTATCTCGAAAGAAATTAGCGTATGCCTTATTTAGATTCATTTGTGCATTAGCTAAAGCAAGGCTATCCACTTCTTTGAGAAATGGAAATTCTGTTTTGTATTGTGCCGGTGTAGGATACTTGATGGACTTATCCATGCTTTTTTGACATTCTTGATAAGAATTGATTCTATCAGCAAGCATTTTGTTATATACAAAGCGTACACAACCAAATGTTTTTGCGAAAAATATCCGCTGTTCCGCATTCGGATAAATACGATACTTGTATGCTTTTAACATTACCTACACCTACTTTCTGCCTTGTTTTTCAATATACTGTTTAATCGTTTCTATGGATGCGCCGCCTGTTGTAATCAAACAGAAACTTCTTGACCAAAACATTTCCTTCCAAAGCTTTTTGCGAACAATGGGAAAGTCACGTTTTATCAATCGAGAACTAGCACTTTTATACGCATTTAGAAATTTTGACAATTCACTATTGGGATGTGCTTTGAACATCACATGAATATGGTCTTTATCGTGATTCCAATCTTCAACCGTAATGTTGTATGACTGCCCTATTCTCACAAAAATGTCTTTAGCATAATTGGATAGGTCATCATCAAATACTTGTCTACGGTATTTTACTACTAGTACAAGATGATAATGCAGGAGAAAGACTGAATGTTTATTACTATCTAATTTCACTGTGTTATCAACCTTTCCTTATGTATAGACTGATTGTAACACGATTATCAGATAACTACGAATGCTTTGGCTTAACCAACCGAAAATTCATCTCCCACTTACTCACTGGGCTACGCCTTACACATTCCTTGAAGTGTAAGAATTCTTTTCGGAAATCTAATTAAAATAAAAAACGCCGGCTTTCGCCGACGCTCTATTTATTGGTTAAGATCTGGCCGATGCCCTGTCACCAGATAAACAGTGCTTTCTCCGATATTCGTTGCATGATCGGCAATCCGTTCAATGTAGCGACCGACCATGACGAGCAGCATCGCCTGATTCGCTGTCTCCGGATCACCCGTCAGATGCGATAATAGATCATGAAAGATCACACTATAAAGATGATCAACTTGATCATCAACCTGTGCCATTTTGTAGGCCATATCCGTATTCTCTGTCAAATAGGACTCGATGGATTCCGTTACCATCGATTTCACAATATCTGACATGCGGGGAATATCCACAAGCGGCTTGATCAGCTGCTGGCCTTGCAATCGAATGGTTACCTTCGCAACGTCACGTGCCAGATCGCCCATTCGTTCCAGATCACTCGCAATCCGAAAAGCAACCAAGATTCGGCGCAAATCCTTTGCTACAGGCTGCTGAGTTACAATAAGGCGGGAACCGATGTCCATAATTTGCTCTTCCATCGCATTCAAATCGGTATCCTGCTTAACGACATTTTGAGCTTTTTCCGTATCCAATGTTTGAAGTGATGACACAGCAGCCGCCAGTGCCTCCTCCATATGCGTACTCATATCCCGCAGCAGCGTTCTCAGTTCATCGAGCTGCTGATCAAACTCAATTCTCCGGATCATGTAAGATGCCCCTCCAATTCATTATTTAACAAGCGATCAGCCGAAGCGGCCGGAAATATAATCCTCGGTACGAGCATCAGAAGGTGTGGAGAACAATACATCCGTATCTGCCGACTCAATTACCTCACCATTTAGGAAAAATACTGTCCGACCTGATATCCGCGCGGCCTGGTGCATGTTGTGAGTAACCATAACAATGGTATATTTGCTCTTCAATTCTTGAACTAATTCCTCAATCTTAAGTGTTGAGATCGGATCTAATGCCGAAGTTGCCTCGTCCATCAACAGAATATCAGGCTGAACTGCCAAGGCGCGGGCAATACATAAACGCTGCTGTTGACCGCCGGACAGACTGAACGCGGAACGTTTCAAATAGTCTTTTACCTCTCCCCACAGAGCAGCCTGTTTAAGACTCTGCTCCACAATACCGTCCAGATCTGACTTGTTGCGGATGCCATGCAGGCGTGGTCCGTAAGCGATATTGTCATAGATCGATTTAGGAAAAGGGTTAGGCTGCTGAAATACCATGCCGACCTGTTTGCGCAGAGCCTCAACATGGACTTCCTCACTGTAAATTTCTGTACCGCCGATCTTCACGCTGCCCTCAATCCGTGTGCCCGGGATCATGTCGTTCATCCGATTGAGTGTGCGCAGCAATGTCGATTTGCCGCAACCGGAAGGACCGATAAACGCCGTCACCGTTTTTTCCGGTATATCAAGGTCCACACTTTTCAGCGCATGATAAGACTCGTAATAGAGATTCAATTTCTCAATATGAATAATGGCTTCCATAAAATAATCATGTCTCCTTCTTCTGAACATTCACGATATCGATTTGGCAGTTGCATCAAAGTCTTAGGTGTTCTTCTGATATTTGTTCCGCAGCCAGATAGCGAGCAGGTTCATAATGAACAGCATAATCAGCAGCAAAATAATACCTGAGGCAGCCAGTTCATGGAACTCCGAACTCGGTCTCGATATCCAGTTGAAAATTTGAATCGGCATTACCGTGAATGAATCCAGCAGATTTTCCGGCAAAAAGGCAACATAGGTGAGAGCCCCGATCATAATGAGCGGTGCCGTTTCCCCGATTGCGCGGGACAGTGCCAATATAACCCCTGTCATAATACCAGGCATGGCGGATGGCAATACCGACTTGGAAACCGTCTGCCACTTCGTCGCTCCAAGAGCATAAGATGCATCACGCCGGTTCTTCGGCACTGCTCGGAGCGCCTCTTGAGAGGAAACAATAATAATCGGTAAGACAAGCAATGTCATGGTCAATACCCCAGACAGCAAGCTTCGTCCAAGACCCATACCGCGGACGAAAATCGCGAGGCCGAGAATACCATATATAATAGAAGGAACGCCTGCAAGCGTACTGATATTTAGCTGAATGAGACGTACCCAGCGGCTTCGTCCGGCGTACTCCTCCAGAAATATCGCAGCCCCAACACCAAGAATAAATGATAGTGGTGCCATGAGCAAGAGCAAGTAAACTGTGCCAACTATAGGCGATTTCATCCCTGCCTTTGCTGCAATACGTGATGGATAATTCGTGAATAGTTCTGGCGAAAGCCTGTGAAGACCGTCCATCAAAATCGTCACGATTAATGCCATCAATGCCACAATTCCGATACTTGTACAGATCAGAAAAACAAGGTGCAGGGTGCGGTCGCCGCGGCGTCTCCGGGTTATGCCTTTGGTTTCGCCCAGATTCATTGATTCCATCTAATATTCCTCCCTGAAGCGGCGAGCAACCCACTGCGCCAAGATGTTAAGCAAAAAGGTAATGACAAACAAAGTCAGACCGACGGCAAAGATCGTTCCATATTCAATCGTTCCGCGCGGAACGTCACCGCTGCTGACCTGAACGATATATGAAGTCATCGTTTGTATGCTTTCCAGCGGATTGGCTGTCAGACGCGGTGTTGCCCCTGCGGCAACTGTAACGATCATGGTCTCACCAATCGCGCGGGAGAATGCCAGCACGAACGAAGAAACGACACCGGACATGGCAGCCGGCAGCACAATCTTCAGCGCCACTTCAAAGCGGGTGGCACCAAGTGCATAGGCTCCGTGCCGGAGGCTCTTCGGAACGGCTCGCATTGCATCTTCACTAAGAGATGAAATCATAGGCAGCACCATAATGCCTACAACAATACCTGCACTCAGTGCATTGAACAGGCTCATATCCGGAAATATTTTTTGTAATAAAGGTGTTACGGTCTCCAGCGCAAAATAACCGTACACAATCGTCGGCACACCAGCCAGCACTTCCAATACCGGCTTAACAACTCCCCGAACCCGGGCAGGCGCATATTCATTTAAATAAATAGCGGATGCCAAGCCGATAGGCACTGCGAATATAATCGCAATGCCTGTAATCAGCAATGTGCCGCCCAGCAGGGGCAGCACGCCGAATTCTTTTGGGGAGAGAATAGGGCTCCATACCGTTCCTGTCAAGAAGGACCATACCGGTACCTCTTTGAAGAAAATGATGGATTCCTGTAGAAGTGTGTACACAATACCGATGGTGGTAAATACCGAAAGCGCTGCGCATAATCCTAGAAAAATCGGTATGATTTTGTCGGATAAACGCGTTTTGCTTCTGCGGAACGTCATTTTCCCGGAACTACTCGCCACGGATGATGTTTTATTCATTCTTCTCTTCCCTTTCTATCCAAGACTTATTGAGCCAACTTGTCTTTTTCTTGTTGATACTGGTCATCTTGAAGTGGTACGAATCCAACCTCACCAGCCAGTGTTCCTGCGTTGCTCAGGTAGAAATCAAGGAAAGCCTTCACTTCTGGACGATCCATTTCCTTCTTGCTTACATAGATGAACAAAGGACGGGACAATGGCGCGTAGCTGTTATCTTTAATTGTATCTGTATTTGGTGAGACAGTAGCTGTTCCGTTATCAATAGGAACCAGTTTCAATTTGTCTTTGTTCTCTTCATAGAAGGAGAAGCCGAAGTAACCGATCGATTGTTTATCACCTGCTACACCTTGAACAATCGCATTGGTGTCTGCACTGAATGTAATTTGGCTGTCATTACGGCTAACTTGTGCTTCACCGTTAATAACTTCTGTGAAATAATCAAATGTTCCATGGTCCGTACCAGGAGAGTAGATTTTAATTTCCTCAGCAGGCCAACCTTCACGTACATCCGCCCATGTCTTTACTTTGCTTTCTGGCTCATATATTTTCTTCAGCTCATCAATAGTCAGCTTATCAATAAAATCATTCTCCGGATTTACAACAACAGCCAATCCATCATAGGCTACCATAACTTCGAGATATTCAAATCCTTTTTCCTTAGCTTCGGCAGCTTCCTTATCCTTAATCGGACGGGATGCGTTCGTAATGGCGATTTCGCCGTTCAGGAACCGTTTAAAGCCAGCGCCTGTTCCACCTGTTCCAATCGGAATGCGGACATCTTTGTTTACGGCCCCAAACTCTTCAGCGATTGCTTCTGTCATCGGATGAACCGTGCTAGATCCATCAATCTCAATCGTTCCCGTAAGTGAATCACTGGCTCCTGCGTTGTCGCCTTCTGTTTTCTTATCCCCGCCTCCGCAAGCTGCGAGCACTGTGCTCAGCATCATGATCATTACGAGAATACCTGCTGTTTTACGACCCCTTTTTCTAAACAAACCTATCCACTCCTTTAGATCTGGTCTCTTACTTATCGCTTTACAATATTGATATTAATCCTGAAATGTAATTTCAGTTATCGAGAATTGTAAACTCTGTGTAAATTTTTTTAACCATTTTCAAGATTTTCAGACTCAATTTGCGGATCATAGGAATGACTGACATTCATTTCGTCCAGCTCCTTCCTGACCCGCTTGACCCGTTCAGCCGCTTCTTCTGACAGATGATAGACCTGGCTGCCGGCGTCCCTCACCTCCTGAACCACTTGCTCCATCTGAACAAATATCCTGCCCCCTTCGGCAACAATGCTCTCACAAGAACGGATTTCCTTCAGACTAGAAGCGGTAACTTCAGCAGTTTCTGCAACGAGACGCTGGATCTGCAGCAGAAGATTAGAAATGTCTGCGGACAAGTTTCGTGTCTGTTTGGCCAAAGTCTGGACTTCTCCTGCGACAATCTGAAACCCATTCCCATGCTCACCCGCATGCGCTGCTTCAATCGAAGCGTTTATAGTGAGCAGGCTGCTGTGATTAGCGATCTCAGTAATTTGCTTGGTGATCGAGGAAATACTGTCGGCATTTTGTAAAAGCTGCGAGACAAAGTCAGCCCTCTCCTCCATACCATTGACTAGTCCTGTATATGAATTGCTTACCTGTTCCAGCTTCTCTTTTCCGTATTGAGACCATTCCTTCATCACTTGACTTCGGGTCTGCGTTACCTCTGCGGCCTCTGCTACTTGGCTTAAAGACTCTTCAATCTCAATAGTTTGACGATGGTTTTCATTTAAAGTAAATTCCCGTTTGTTCTCCGCTTCTTCTTGCAGTACGGTGGACAGATGCAATAAATCCTTCACGGTGAGAGCACCGATAAACTTGTCCTGATCTGTAATGAGCACACAATCATAAAACTGCGATTCCGGACGTTGCAATGCTTGGTGAAGCAGTTGTGATAGAGGATGCGAAATATCCACAACCATAGGCTTCATATCTGCAATACAGATTGCCGGGCGGTGATCATAAATTTCTCTGGAAAATCTGCCTGTCATACGGCGGTACATATCCCCCCGCATAATAAGTCCTTGAGGTTTGCCCGATTCACTGCAATAAACCATGCATGGTATTTCTCGATTAGCCTTGAACTTGTCCATCACTTCGCGGCAGGTCTCATTCGTCCCGATGACTGGAACCGGCCTGCATAAGACAAGCGCGGTAGTGTCTTGTGATTGTGTCAGATGATTATGGAGCTCTGGCTTATCATCACTTTCCGAATTCATCGTGCCGTGTGTCTTAAGTTGAAGCAGCGTCATGCAGCCCCACTCCTTTATCTAGTTCTTAAGACGCATCTTATCGAAGTAGTATTAACGGAATGTGTTTGGAATATGAAGGGAATGTAAACTCTTAAGTTTTTCTGCACCTTTCCACCTACATATAAAAAAAGCCCTCATCATTTAAGTAATGATGGGAGCTTTTTTAGGGTTTACTACCAGCTTATATCCTACACCCCGAATTGAGTCAATAAATACCGATTCGGGATCCAGTTCCAGCTTCTTGCGAAGAGAACTGACATGCACGTCGACTGTCCGCTGACCGCCAATGTAGTCGAATCCCCAGACGACATTCATGAGATCGTCCCGGGTTAAGACGACTCCTGGCTTTCTAGCCAGGTATAACAACACTTCAAATTCTTTTGGCCGGAGGTTAATGTTCTGACCGCCCAGCTTCACTTCGTATTTATCCGGAAAAATTTCGAGCTGGCCTAGTGTGATTACATTTCGCTGCTCTTCAGTCTCTTTTACTTCTTCAGTGTGTCCGGAAACCCTTCGCATGACGGCCGACACTCTAGCCAACAACTCGGATACACCGAAAGGTTTCGTAATGTAATCGTCGGCCCCCATTTTAAGTCCTTGCACAACCTCTTCCTCGGCATTCTTGGCTGTCAAAATAATAATAGGCGTCGTTATCCCTTGTTGACGAAGCTTCTCCAAAATGAGAAAACCGTTCATGCCCGGAAGCATCACGTCCAGCAATATCAGATCAAAAGATTGCTCACGCGCCCGGTCATACCCTGCCGTTCCGTGTTCCTCCACGGTGACATCAAAGCCTTCCTGCGTCAAATTATACGACAAGAGCCTTGAAAGTGTCGGTTCATCCTCTATAACAAGCAAACGTTGAGCCATGTTAACCCCGCCCTCAGATCCATATATTTTTAATACTTGTCACAGTATATCAACAGAATGTTATCCCAATGTTAAAAAGCAGCCTGACCTCTTAATCATTTTCTTGAAGAAGCGGCATTTCGATTACAAAAGAACTACCAAGGCCAAGCTCACTCTCAACCTTGATGGACCCGTGATGAAGATCAACGAGGTGTTTTACGATTGATAACCCGAGTCCGGTTCCACCTGAGCTCCGGGAACGTGCTTTATCCACCCGATAGAACCGTTCAAAGATGCGAGGCAGATCTTTTTTCGGAATTCCAAGCCCCGAATCTTTGACGATAAACTCAACGGTATCTCCTTGTTCATTCGGATGCATATCCCTAGCCATCAGCTGGACCCGTCCACCTTCCTGCGTGTAGTTGATAGCATTAGACAGGAGATTGGTAAATATTTGTCTGAGCTTATCCTCATCACCTTCCATAAACAACTCTTCCGGAACATGTAGACTCAGGCTGATTTTTTTCTTTTCAGCTTCAGGCCGCATAAATTCGACTAAAGATTCGAAGAACGTAGACAGATGGATCGGTGAAAACTCCATGGCAATCCGCTTGGATTCAATCTTGGACAACTCCAGGATGTCCCGGATCAACCGGTTTAGCCGCTCGGATTCATCATAAATAATCTGCAGGAAAGATCGTGAGGTCTTCTCATCCTTCACTCCCCCGCCAAGCAAAGTCTCGGCAAAACCTTTCACCGCCGCCAGCGGTGTCTTCAGTTCGTGAGAGACATTTGCGACAAACTCGCTGCGCATCCGCTCCAGTCTCCGGATATCAGTCACATCCTGAAGCAGGAACAGCATCCCGCGGTACGATCCGTCATCCTGAACCATAGCTACTCCGTCCAGACGGACTATGGACTCTACCGGAAAATACAAACTGCGTTCTTCACGAAAATTGTTTCTGTGTTCCAGCCCTTCCTCCATGAGCTTGGTAAGTTCATAATGCTGACGCAGCTCCCTGTAAGACTTACCAGTCACATAATCTGCCTTAACACCGAGCATTCCCTCCGCCGCCCGGTTCACCAGCACAATATTTCCGTCATAGCTGAGCATCACAATTCCACCGGTCATATTGTTAAGGACGCTTTGAAGGAGATCCTCGTTGTCCCTTATCGTCTGCAATTGAGTCTGAAGGCTGTCAGCCATTCCGTTGATTGCATGTGCTAGCTGGCCGATCTCATCCTTGCGATGAATTGGGACACGAGCGTCATAATCCTGCCGGGTGATTTGCCGTGCTACACGCGTGATTTTCTCAAGTGGAGATGTCAAATTAGCCGCTACTTTGTAGCTCACAAGGGCAGCAATGATAAACAGGATGACAAGCCCTCCGCCCATAACAAGCCATCCCTGCCAGACGCCTTGATCCACGGCTTTTAAACTCATGGACAACCGGATATATCCATCATAATCTCCCTGCTTTACAGGCAGCGCCACATACAGCATATCTTCCCCAAGTGTGCTACTGTAACGAATCGTACTGCCGATTCCTTCCTCCTGCGCTTGAACCATCTCTTCACGATACGCATGGTTATCCATCGATTCAGGATTACTCTCCGAATCGCCTATAACCGTCCCGTCTTTCGATATAAATGTTACCCTGGCATCTGCCAATTCCTCCAGCTGACGTGACTTCTCGGTGTAATACTGTATTTTCTGCTCCCCGCTGAGGGACGGGAAATCCAAGGTCGCTTGAATGAGATTGATTTCACGGACCATGTTTTCTTCCTGTATGGCAATATGGGATTGTTTGAACATACTGGCCATCGTAAATCCTGCGCCAAGCATGGATAAACCAATCAGTGTCATCATAATAAATGTAAGTCGATTACGAAACGGTTTCATCCATCTCTTCCTTTAACGGTGAATTAGGTACTTGCTTGAACTTGCGGAGCAGTGAATGAATAATCGTGGCCGCCGGCTGCTGAAACATAATAGACAGAACTACAGGCACCGATGCCTTCGGCGAAAAATAGGCTGTCGCCAGCACCATACCGAGCGAGATGTTACGCATGCCGGACGCGTACGTCAGTGTTACCTGCATCTCCCTCGTTCGATTTGGAAGCGAAAACGCACCATAATAACCAAGCCCGTAACAAATACAGATCAATACAATTACAATGGGTACAATGATGACCATCTCCTGCCTCATTCCTGCAGCATGAGGCGCGATGGCTGCAGCATTCAGCATCACCACTAGCATAAAGGCAATCTTTGATAAAGGCTGAGCGACCGGAGCTGACCAAGCTTTAGCTCTGCCTTTCGACAGCTCATACAACACCACACCTACGACAGTGGGTAGCACAACCATTTGCAGCAGATCAATCACGAGACCCGTCATATCCCAGGTCAACGAAGCCGTTCCGAAGTATAGCTCCATGAGTGCAGGAACAACCAATGGACTAAGCAGCGTATCCAGCACAACAACAGACAAAATAAACGGCACACTTCCACCCGAGCTACCAACCCAGAGAACAGACGACACGCCAAGCGGTATAATAGCAAACAGTACCAGTCCGGTCGTATATTCCGAATGTGGCCCGAACACAAGCGTCCCAAGTCCGTACGCCAACAGCGGTGCAGCAGCATGAGCAAGCAGCAGCGTCAATATGACAGGAAGCGGACGCCTCATCACCGCGCGCAGATGTCCAATGCCGCAGCCGAGCGCCATCACCAGTGTAATATACCCGAACAGATACGGGATGGTAGATACATACGGCAGTAGGTGATTTGACAGAAACCAGCCCATTACAAGCGATCCGGGTATCAGAATGAAAGTGTATTTTTCAAAACATGCAGCAAATGACAAGCCGAATTGTTTCACACTTCTCCTCCTGCCGACTTCTTTTCTTTGTTTTCAATGATAAACCTCATTTTCCTGAACCGCAACGTTCATATGATGAGTACAAAAAAATATCCTTCGGCAACAAATTTGCCGAAGGATACTTAAACGTAAATGAGAACTTCATTAATTAAAGGAAAACAGGTTCCTTGAACATTTCGAGTTTGGCAGCCGAATCCTTGCTGACATCCGCATGAAGACTATTGCCATGGGAATCCATCGTTACGATAGCTGCAAAACCATCTACCTCAAGATGCCACATAGCTTCTGGTATGCCGAACTCCATAAAATCGACGCCGTTCACCTTTTTAATGCACTCTGCATAGTACTGTGCCGCACCACCGATCGCGTTTAGGTATACCCCGCCATGCTCTTGAAGTGCTTTCAGTGTTTTGGGTCCCATCCCACCTTTGCCAATGACTGCCCGGATGCCGAACTTTTTCAAAATATCTCCTTGGTAAGGCTCCTCCCGGATGCTTGTGGTCGGTCCTGCCGCCTTCACATGCCATCCCTCGTCATCTTTAAGCATAACGGGACCGCAGTGGTAAATAACAGCGCCGTTCAGATCCAGCGGTGCATCGTGATCCATCAAATATTTGTGCAGGGCGTCGCGTCCCGTGTGCATTTCTCCGCGAATGACGACCATATCTCCTACCCGTAGACTGCGGATTTGCTCTTCACTGATCGGTGTTTGAAGCACGATTTCCTTTCCTTCACGCTCTGCTTCAACTTCGCTAGACTCCGATGCGGCCACTGTAACAGCTTCCGTCTCAGCTTCGGTCATCGCGATCCCGCTTCCGCTTTCATACAACCACTCCTGAATTTCTCCGCTTTCCGCTTCGATCAGCACGCCTTGACGGCGGAATGCCCAGCAGTTATAAGCAACCGAGACAAAGAAGCTTGCCGGAAGCCTGTTCATCGCACCGACCTTGCATCCGAGAAGCGAAACTTCTCCTCCAAAGCCCATCGTACCGATACCAAGCTTGTTCGCGTTATCTAGAACGTAATCCTCTAGCTTTTGCAAATCCGGATTCGGATTTACATCTTCAATATGCCGGAACAACTGCTGCTTAGCCAGCTCGTAGCCTGTTGTACGGTCTCCTCCGATACCAACCCCGATAAAACCTGCGCTGCATCCTTGACCTTGGGCTTGATAAACTGCATGCATAACGCATTTACGGATCCCATCCAGATCACGTCCGGCTTTACCCAATCCCTCAAGCTCGGCAGGCAGACTGTACTGAATGTTCTTGTTCTCGCAGCCGCCACCCTTTAGTATAAGACGGATATCAATTGTATCCTCTTCCCATTGTTCAAAGTGAATTACCGGTGTTCCCGGCCCCAGATTGTCTCCGCTGTTCTTACCTGTCAGTGAGTCCACAGAGTTCGGACGCAGCTTGCCATCTTGAGTAGCCCGGATGACCGCTTTGAAAATATCCTTCTTCATTTCAATCTGGTTGGCCCCTACAGGAGTATGTACAACAAATGTAGGCATGCCCGTATCCTGACAGATCGGCGAAACTTGCGTTTCTGCCATCTCAATATTTTGCGCGATTGTTGCCAGCGCCAAGCCCGCACGGGTAGCCGCATCCTCTGCCTCACGGCCGCGTTTGACCGCTTTTCGAACATCTCCAGGAAGGTTTGTCGAGGTTTCCACGATTAGCCTGTATACACTCTCTTCAAAATGCTTCATGTCTGTTTACTTTCCCCTCTCTTTTTTAACCCGTTAGCTGTGTAAAGTGGTCTGAAATACTCTTATTTAGTCCTATCATATCATACAAAAAAGTTCATGAAAGGGTTTACTTTAAATTTAACTATTCTCTCAAATTGAGCTTTTCTCCCCTGTCTCCTAACCACGCAATAATATCAATCTTACATATATTGATGGAGAAGGAGGTGATCAAACATGAAAAAAGTTTCGATTTCTCAGGTGTTTCCAAGGCTAGCATTGTTCAGTGATGAGAACTATCGGGGTAGAAGATTTGTAGTGCGTGGTAACCTCGGAATCAGAAACCTCGATAGACTTTTCGGTGACATTGAAAGTCTTCGCTTCTTCTCTACTAATCCAAACGCCACTTTGGTATTATTCTCACGTCCGAACTTTAGAGGCGGCTTCAGAGTGTTCCGTGGTAACCGAAACATTGCGGATTTAGATGATATTATTAGAGGGGAAGATGTGGAATCTTTAGTTATGGCTAACTCCCGTCTCACGCTTGCTCAGATCCGTAATATTCGCGACACAGGCGTTCTGCCGCAAGGCTTTAGAAGAATCTAACCGTAAAGGCCCTGCCTCCGCTTGAAGCGGTAGACAGGGCCTTTTTGATGTTAGGGAAGTCGACGAATTAACCGTTAATAACCTCACCGCCGTTAATATGGATGATCTGTCCACTGACATATGAGGAATCAGAAGAAGCCAGATACACATACGCCGGTGCTAGCTCTTCCGGTTGTCCAGGTCGCTTCATCGGCGTGCTTGCACCAAACGTGCTCACCTGGTCTGCCGGGAACGTTGATGGAATGAGAGGTGTCCAGATCGGACCTGGCGCCACTCCATTGACACGGATCCCTTTATCGACGACATTCATAGACAGAGAACGTGTAAAGGACACGATCGCTCCTTTGGTCGATGAATAATCGATGAGTTCAGGACTACCCCGGTAAGCGGTAATGGATGCCGTGTTAATAATCGCACTGCCTGTGCCAAAATGCGGCATAGCCGCTTTCGTCATGTAGAACATCCCAAAAATATTAGTTCGGAATGTGCGCTCCAGTTGATCTTTGGTAATATCCTCGATCTTCTTCTGAAGACGCTGCTCAGCAGCATTGTTAACTAGAATGTCTAATTGACCAAGCTGCTCTACGGTCTGTTTCACTGAGTCCCGGCAAAATGCTTCATCCCCGATATCACCAGCGATAAGGATACATTTCCGACCCTCCTGCTCAACTTGGCGCTTCGTTTCTTCCGCGTCTTTATGCTCGCTCAAATAAACGATAGATACGTCGGCACCTTCCTTAGCGTAGGTTACCGCAACCGCTCTACCGATCCCACTGTCACCCCCAGTAATTAACGCAACCTTCCCTTTAAGCTTGCCGGCTGCTTTGTACTCGCTGGATTCATACTCTGGAAGTGGATGCATTTCCGACTCGGTTCCGGGACGATGATCCTGATGTTGCGGGGGGAGTGTTTGTTTTTGTCCGTCTTGTGGCATATTGCATTTCTCCTTTCAGGTCAGTTCATCTGTTTGCTTCTCATGGTTATACTTCCCTATTAGGATGCGTTAGGCCCGGGCATATTATCACAACCTCTTTATGATATGTTAATAACCACAAACGAGAGTTGATCAAACACAATAGCCTCAGACCTTTGAAAAATGCAAATAAACAAAAAAAGCCATCCCAGCAAATGGGATGACTTCTGATATGAAACATATTTTTTAAATAACTTGGTTATATACCATGAAGAAGATCATAATAATCAAACTGAGTGCCAACAGCGAGCTAAATGTGCGGAGCTTGGCCGTTTCAGGTTTCACATCTCGTTTCTCACGGATACCCGCAAGAGCACTTTTAAGAGGCTTGCTCATAATACCGCCGATGGCAAACATCGCAAGAAGCAGAACGGTGACGATAATCATCCAAGGTACCGAATACTCGTCCTTAGTCATCATGTAACCACCTGTTATAAGCTGAATAACTAAACCATATTGAGCAAATCGATTCGCCACACGAACCGTGTTCACCGCACCTTCCTGTGCGCCCAATGATAGTTTTTGAACGCCTCCTACGATAAACGGAAGAATCAGGTAAAATCCAACAGCTGCTGTTCCGATCATATGCAGCAGAAAGAAAATCTTATACATTATACTACTCCTCCAATTTAATTAGTGTGATATTTATTACACTCACTCTACTGAACAATATTATACTGAACAAATGGCATAAAGAAAAGCAATCCCGTCCCTAAAATTTGGAACGGGATTGCTTTGTCATTCAATCGTCAAAAATAGGTGGGGGAGTATATTACAGCTTCACCACGGAAGTGACATTGCGTACTGACTCTGCAGATTTATCGAGTGCAGCTTTCTCATCTGAAGTCAACTCCAGCTCGAAAACCTTCTCAATGCCGTCTCCACCCAGGATTGCCGGAACGCCCATAAACAGGTTGTCATAGCCGTACTCGCCTTCCAAAAGAGCAATGATCGGCAGGATACGTTTCTTATCCTTCAGAATCGCTTCAGTCATCTGTACAAGGGAAGCAGCCGGTGCATAGTAAGCACTGCCGTTACCTAGCAAGTTGACGATTTCACCACCGCCGACGCGGGTGCGTTGTACAATCGCTTCAATACGATCAGCAGGAATCAGCGTGTCGATAGGAATACCGCCAACGCTGGAGTAACGAACGAGCGGAACCATATCATCCCCGTGTCCGCCCAGAACAAATCCGCGTACGTCTTCAACGGATACGTTAAGTTCCTGTGCAATGAATGTACAGTAACGAGCCGTATCCAGTACACCGGACTGACCGATTACACGATTTTTAGGGAAGCCCAAAGTGTTATAAGCCACGTAAGTCATGGCATCCACCGGGTTACTCAAAATAATAACCGTGGAGTTAGGAGCGTATTTCTTTACGTTCTCACATACGGATTTCACGATTCCCGCATTGGTATTCACGAGGTCATCGCGGCTCATTCCAGGTTTACGGGCTACACCAGCCGTAATAATGACAACATCGGAATCAGAAGCATCCTCATAGTTGGATGTACCAACGATGTTGCTGTCAAAACCTTGAACCGGGCTCGCTTCCATCATATCAAGAGCTTTACCTTTGGTTGGGTTCTCGATCTGTGGAATATCCAACAGTACAACGTCACCCAGTTCTTTCTGTGCGAGCATAAGTGCAGTGGTTGCTCCGGTAAAGCCGGCACCAACTACAGTTATTTTTTTACGAGTAATGGCCACGATGTTTTACCCCTCCCTTACAAATTTTTAATGATTTCGTCCGCGAACTCGGAGCATTTCACTTCTGTAGCGCCTTCCATCAGGCGGGCAAAGTCGTAAGTAACGGTCTTATTATTAATCGATGTTCCCATACCTTTGTAGATGAGGTCAGCTGCTTCCTGCCAGCCAAGATGCTCAAGAAGCATAACGCCGGACAAGATAACCGAACCCGGGTTAACGACGTCTTTGTCAGCGTACTTTGGAGCTGTTCCGTGAGTAGCTTCAAAGATTGCATGTCCTGTCACATAGTTAATGTTCGCTCCAGGAGCGATACCGATACCACCAACTTGAGCTGCAAGCGCATCAGACAGGTAGTCACCGTTCAGGTTCAGTGTCGCAATCACATCAAAGTCTGTAGGACGAGTCAGCACCTGCTGCAAAGCGATGTCAGCAATAGCATCTTTAACGATGATTTTGCCAGCTTCTTCAGCAGCCTTCTGTGCTGCATTCGCTGCATCTACGCCGTCTTTTTCCTTGATAATATCGTATTGTGCCCAAGTGAATACTTTATCGCCAAATTCCTGCTCAGCCACTTCGTATCCCCAGTTCTTGAAAGCACCTTCGGTAAACTTCATGATGTTGCCTTTGTGAACGAGCGTTACACTCTTACGACCGTGCTTGATTGCATATTCAACTGCAGCGCGTACAAGACGCTTGGAACCTTCCGAAGACACTGGTTTAATACCGATACCGGAAGTTTCAGGGAAGCGGATTTTGTTCGCACCCATTTCATCCTGAAGGAATTTGATCATTTTCTTAACTTCTTCAGAACCTTCCTTGTACTCGATACCTGCATAGATGTCTTCTGTGTTCTCACGGAAGATAACCATGTCCACAAGCTCAGGACGCTTCACCGGAGAAGGTACGCCGTTGAAGTAGCGGACAGGACGCAAGCAAGTGTACAGATCAAGCTCCTGGCGCAGAGCCACGTTCAGGGAGCGGATACCGCCGCCGATTGGCGTTGTAAGTGGTCCTTTGATCGCTACGATATACTCACGAATTGCCTCCAGCGTATCATTTGGAAGCCATTCTCCATATGTATTAAAAGCCTTTTCTCCGGCAAACACTTCGTACCATGCAATACTCTTGGAACCGCTGTAAGCTTTCTCTACAGCTGCGTCAAGAACACGTTTGGATGCTCTCCAAATATCACGACCTGTCCCGTCGCCCTCAATAAAAGGAATGATCGGATTGCTAGGCACCTGCAGCTTGCCGTTATCAATCGTAATCTTCTCACCTTCAGTAGGTAATGCGAATTTCTCAAGTTTCATAAGTATGTATTCCTCCTTTGATTTGTTTGATCTCTACAATTCCCGTTAAAAAACACGGGTAAGGGCACAAAGAATACCGCTGCCTGTGGCAAATGTGCCGCTCAAGCGTTTTCTCTGCCCCTATTGTACATGATTGATAGTTAATTAGCGAAGTTCAACCGGCACATATTTTTGATCCGTTAATCCTGTGTACTCTGCGCGCGGACGGATAATCCGGTTACCGTCGTACTGCTCCAGAATATGCGCTGTCCATCCGGAAACGCGGCTGATTGCAAAAATAGGGGTGAATAGCTCATGTTCGATACCAAGTTGCGTATATACCGATGCCGAGTAAAAGTCCACATTGGGCTTCAGACCCTTCTGGCCGGTCACTGTCTCTTCAATCAGAACTGACATATCATACAGGGTTGTGTCACCCTTCATCTTTCCGAGTTCACGAGACATTTTTTGCAGATGCTTGGCACGCGGATCGCCGTTTTTGTATACACGATGTCCGAAACCCATGATTTTCTCGCGGTTGTCCAATTTCTCTTGAATATAGGCTTCTGCTTTATCGAGGGTTCCAACTTCGTTCAGCATCTTCATAACGGCTTCATTAGCTCCTCCATGTAGCGGGCCTTTGAGCGCACCGATAGCGGATGTAACACCCGAGTAAATATCGGACAGCGTAGCCACGGTTACACGAGATGCGAACGTTGAAGCGTTCAGCTCATGATCGGCGTGAAGCACAAGGGCCTGGTCCAGAGCTTTAATCGAGGTTTCATCCGGTTGCTCACCTCTGAGCATGTAAAGGAAATTCTCAGCAATAGATGCGCCAGCTTTCGGAGCTACAGGCTCTTTACCTTGACGAACTCGTGCGATAGCCGCGATGATTGTAGGCAACTGAGCTTGAAGCTGAACCGCTTTCTTTTCATTTGCTTCACGGCTCATATCGTCTGCAGATTCGTCATACAGTGCGAGAGCAGATACGGCGGATCGAAGAGCAGCCATCGTATTCGCATCTTGCGGATACAGTTTGATTTGTTGTATCAGTTTATCCGGAATAGCCGCGTAATTGCTCAAATCCTGTTGCAGCGATTGTAACTCTTGTGCGTTCGGAAGCTTTCCGAACCAAAGCAAATAAGCCACTTCCTCAAAACTGGCATGTTCTGCGAGGTCATCAATGTCATAGCCTCGATATGTGAGAACACCATCAACGATCGAGCTGATCGAGGAAGTTGTGGCTACAATGCCTTCCAAACCCTTGGTAGCTGTCATGCATCATCTCTCCTTTTTGTTCGGGATAAACTGCGTTGGATCGTCATGAAAATGTTTTCATGAAGCCGAATAATAAAGAAAAAACCTTGAAGAGGCCAATAGCCATGTTATCAGTCGTAAAACCTTCTCATATCATACTGGATAATGTCTGATATGTGAACAATGACAGAGTCATTCTCTATATCAAATTGTTTTATCGACATCATAAACTATTTTTTGAAATCACTTACAATTCCATTATAACCGTGATAATTATCATTGTCGAATCTTGATTTTTTCCATTTGATAATATCAAAATTGCATATATTGGAAAAGACCGGCCCCTGTACAATCAGGGATCCGGTCTTCGTAAAAATTAAAAACTGCAAAATTCCCAATGTTAACGCCGAAAAATCGTAATTTTGCCGTTCTTCATATTTTTCTTCATCCACTTCAGCAGCAAGAATCGATACAAAGGCCGTGTCAGAGGAAAAATCAATGTAAACCCAACAATATCTGTCACAAAACCAGGCACAATCAGCAAAATTCCCCCTGCAAAAATACAGAGGCCTTCTGCCATCGATAATCCGGGCACCATACCCGAGTTCATCTTCAGTTTGGCATCCTCCATAGCCTTACGCCCTTCAAATCTCATCATCGCAACACCGATGGCGGAGGTAAGCAGTGTCAGTAGTAGCGTATTCATGCCACCGACCCGCTCCGCTACTAAAGAAAATCCGAATATTTCAATGGCAGGCAGAAAAATAACGGCCGCCAGCATCCACTTCCACATGATTTACTACTCCTTTCCTCCCAAAAGAGAACCTCTTAAAGCATCATACAACTTGGGAACATTTTTATCCAGTCTTGCTGGTTTCCAGTCTCTATTCACCCATACATGACGCGTTGCGCCGATCACGAGTTTATCTCCCGGAAGCTCTCCTTCTTCTTGCTGTCCTACAGTATCCAGCAATCCCCGATCTTCATCATTCAGTCGACGCACCTCATACTCGTAATGAATCCGAAGCGGCGAGAAAACCGTCATACGTGTGAACACCGTTACAAGGTCATCGTATCGTGCCGGACTTTTGTACTGGATATCCAAATCCACGAGAGGGAGAAGGACGCCTTCCTCTTCCATTCCCCTGTACGTAAATCCCAGCTGCCGAATCATCTCAGTTCTTCCAATTTCAAACCAGTTCAAATAGTTAGCGTGATATACCACACCCATTTGATCGCTTTCTTGATAGCGTACCCGGAAGGATGTTGTAAACCAACGACTTACCTGTTCATCTGATACTTTTGGCATAAGTTCACCCCGTTATTTATAGAAAAAGCAATGGGCGATTGCTCGTCCATTGCTTTTTACGACTCTATTCTAACCCAAGGCAGAAGATTAGTTCTGCGCAGGGATTTGACTAACTTTAATCAGGTTTGTAGAACCGGATTTACCAAGCGGTACACCAGCTGTAATAACAACCAGGTCGCCTTCCTTCACAAGCCCGGATTTTTGTCCGCCTTGAAGGGCATATTCAAACATCTCATCTGTAGACGTAGCTCTTTCGCCTTTAACCGGAGTTACACCCCAAGACAATGCTAGATGTCTCATTGTTCTCTCCTGCGTCGTTACAGCGACGATAGGAGCCTTAGGACGGTACTTGGAAACCATACGTGCGGTTTGTCCGGATTCTGTCGAAGAGATGATCGCTTTCGCGTTCAAGTCCAATGCGGAAATAGCAACGGATTGGCTGATCGCTTCTGTAATACTTGTGTCCTGAGCAATACGCTGCTTCAAGAACAGGTCACGGTAGTTCAGAGCGGATTCCGCTTTTTCTGCAATACGGGACATAGTCAGAACAGATTCTACTGGATATTTACCTGCAGCTGTTTCACCTGAAAGCATGATTGCATCTGTGCCATCAAAGATCGCGTTCGCCACGTCACTTGCTTCCGCACGAGTTGGGCGAGGGTTACGTTGCATGGAGTCCAGCATTTGTGTTGCCGTAATAACTGGTTTTCCTGCAATATTACATTTTTCGATCATGCGTTTTTGCGCAAGAGGTACTTCTTCAGCCGGGATTTCAACACCCAAGTCACCACGGGCTACCATCAGGCCGTCGGAAACTTCCAGGATTTCATCCAGGTTATCCACACCCTGTTGGTTCTCGATTTTAGAGATGATCTGCACATGCTCAGCGTTGTGGCTCTTCAACAGTTCGCGGATTTCCAGTACATCACTGGCTTTACGAACGAAGGAAGCTGCGATAAAATCGATGCCCTGCTCGATCCCGAAAATAATATCGTTGGCGTCCTTTTCAGTAATACCTGGAAGGGAAATGTTCACACCCGGTACGTTTACGCCTTTTTTACTCTTGATTGTTCCGCCATTAACGATACGGCATTTAATCTCAGTGCCTTGAACTTCCACGACAGTAAGACCGATCAAACCATCATCGATCAAAATCGTAGATCCCACATGAACATCTTCCGGCAGTTCTTTGTAAGTAATGGAGAGACGGTTCTTGTCACCAAGGATTTCTTCGGTAGTAAGTGTGATGTATTCATCCTGCACAAGCTCCACCGGTTCCACTTCCAATTTGCCGGTACGGATTTCTGGTCCTTTCGTATCCAAAAGGATAGCAACCGTTTTGTTCAATTCCTGACTAGCTTGGCGAATGGTTTTGATCCGGTTGCCATGCTCATCAAAATCGCCATGGGAGAAGTTCAGACGGGCAACGTTCATGCCGGCCATAATGAGCTTCTTAGTGTTTTCCAACGATTCACTGGAAGGACCGATAGTACATACAATTTTAGTTTTACGCATTTGGGTTTCCTCCGTTTTTCAAGGGTTCTCTATATCTCTGTTCCAACAACTAAATCTACTACAAAACTTCTCGTTTGTATAGGAATTTTGTCATATATCTATAATCGAAAGTCCTTTCAAACGAGCTTATCAGTCTGTTCGGACACTGCATAGTCATAACTGCCAATCTTGCGGAACTTCCGATAACGGTCTTCTTTCAGCTCACAAGGATCCATTACAGACAGTTCCTTCAGATGGCGGACGAGTGCATCCTGAATCGCTGAAGCCGTCTCTTCATACCCTCGGTGCGCCCCACCTTTCGGTTCCGGAACAATCTCTTCAATGACTTCCATCTCGAGCAGATCCTCTGCAGTAATCTTCATCGCTTGTGCAGCCTGATCGGCTTTCGATGCATCTTTCCACAGGATAGAAGCTGCTCCGTTCGGTGAAATAGCCGAGTAAATCGCATTCTCAAGCATCAGGACACGGTTACCTACGGCCATCGCAAGAGCACCGCCGCTACCGCCTTCGCCGATGACCACACAAACAATAGGCACTCCGAGTGCCGACATTTCCCTCAGGTTACTGGAAATCGCCTCGGATTGACCTCTCTCTTCAGCTGTATTACCTGGATAAGCACCCTTTGTATCAACAAAAGTGATCACAGGACGCTTAAACTTCTCAGCCTGCCGCATAAGCCGCAGTGCCTTCCTGAAGCCTTCCGGATGCGCGCTTCCGAAGAAACGGGCGATATTATCTTTCGTATCCTTTCCCCGCTGCTGGCCCACAACTGTAACCGGGATACCATTCAGCTTAGCCAATCCGCCAACAACTGCCAGATCGTCACCGTACAGCCGGTCTCCATGCAGTTCGATGAAATCGGTAAATATCAGTTGAATCAAATCAAGCGAAGTTGGCCTCTGCTGATGTCGGGCCAGATGCATTTTTTGTGAAGGTGAAATCGAGGAATAGATCTCTTCTTCTAGACGACTATAGCGTTCTTCCAAACGAGCGATTTCATCCGTAAAATCGATTCCTTTTTCCTGTCCGAACTGCTTTAGTTCTTCAATCTTCTTACGCATTTCTGCAAGCGGCATTTCAAAAGGAAGTTCGCCTGACATCAAAATCCCCCTTTCGAGGTGTGCATTTCCAACAATCTTCCAAGCATCGTACGCAGATCCTTACGATGAACGACCATATCCAGCTGACCATGCGCCAGGTTGAATTCGGCGGTCTGGAAATCATCCGGAAGCTTCTGACGTATCGTCTGCTCGATAACGATGCGTCCGGCAAAGCCGAACACAGCACCGGGTTCAGCAATATTGATATCTCCAAGTGATGCAAAGCTAGCTGAAACACCACCTGTTGTCGGGTCTGTAATGACCGAAATAAAGAGGCCACCCCGTTCGTTGAACCTCGAAAGTGCTGCACTCGTCTTGGCCATCTGCATCAGGCTGAGAATACTTTCCTGCATCCGAGCTCCACCAGAAGTAGAGAAAATAATGAGCGGTAGCCCCTGATCCGTTGCAGACTCGATCGCCCGGGTAATTTTCTCGCCAACAACCGATCCCATGCTCCCAGTAAAGAAGTCGAAACTCATCACTGCCACGATAACAGGTTGTTCACTAATAAAACCTTTACCCGTGATTACCGCATCATGAAGGCCTGATTTCATCTTCTGCTGCTCCAATTTGGCTGCATAACCAGGAAATTGCAAAGGATCAACAGAAATCATATCGGCGTCAAATTCTTCAAAGCCTGTCTCATCCAGCGTCATGCCAATGCGCTCCCATGCGTTCAAACGCATATGGTGACCACACTCTGAGCACACTTTTAGATTTTTCTCAAGTTCCTTACTGTATTGAATACTGCCGCATTTGCTGCACTTATTCATTAGGCCTTCAGGAATTTCCCGTTTCGGACGTTCGCCTTCTTCTGGCTGTCCTGTTCGTCCAAGACGTTCCGAAGGAATGGTGGCATATTTTCTTTTTTTCTGAAACAGATCTTTAAACACAACTACACCTCTCCAGCCGCAAATTTGAATGGCCGCAAACTTAGCAAATCTGTACATCCAAGAGTGTTAAACTTATACTTCCTTAGATTCCAATAAACAAGCTTCGCTATGTATCCCTTAAGCTAGGGGTGCAAAATCGAATTCAACACTTCCTGTACTTCCTCAAGCTCTCCGGAGGGAACCAAAATCTCAAATTGTTGTTTGGAAAGATTTACAGGACGGCTCTGAACCAAAAAACCTTCTTCCGTAAGCTTGGTTTTAATCATTTCCGCCACTTTGGCGGTTGGCGCGATATAGATTACCGTCCACATGCCTTTCAGTTCCCCCTAATCTCGTGCCATAGGCATATCCTGTGCCGATATAATGGATAATGATAACACACTTCACTTTTTACCTCAACAAAAGAGGAAGGGGGTAGAAAGAGCATTTCCCCTTATCAAAAGGGGGATAGCAACACAAAAAAAATTAATCCCCTTCTGCGGTGTAAAGGGTTGCTTGCGGATTGTTATGGGCAATACGTGAAGAAGCGGCAGCGGCAATACCTGCTACAAGATCATCAAGAAACACATGTATGCTGTCCGTCTTCTCGTTCAATGTTTCAATAACTCCTATTTTTTCCTTATCTAAATAACCGAAGCTGGTCAGTCCGATCATACCGTAAATACTCGTAACCCCCAAAGCCATCGTTTCATCCACGCCGTACAGCGGCTCATCCTTCTCCATGATCGATTGAAGTGGCTCTGGAAGAAGCTTTTGCTCGGCCAGCTCATCCAGCGCAATTCCCGTAAACAGTGTGTACTGCACTTCTCTCTTTCCAAGCACTGCCCGCACGCTCTCTTCACACTGCTCCATCGTTAGGGTCGGATGATACTTTCTCTGCAATCGATAGACAATATCCGCAATGGAGGATACACTGACGCCTCTTCGGTTAAGCATACCCTCTGCTAATTCCATTGACATAACTAATCCCTCCCGCGCGTTAACCGGAACAACCGCTGCTGCGCCTTGGATAGGAAAAAGGCCTCGGTAACGATATTCCGGATATTGTTGTCCTGTAGTGTCCTATGTGTATGCGGGAGGGGTATGAAACGTTCATGAATTTTATTTAACGGGAGTAACGTCTATTTAACTTTAACAGTATCCTTTCCAAGCATGTCCTCCATGCGGGTAAACAATGCAGGGGATGGTTTAATCCGATAGGCGTCACTCAGACCGAGCACTTTCTGACTCCGCTCATAAAATAGCACGGTTGCCACGGATCCCGGGTGCTCTTGCAGAAGCTCCTTTAAGCGGGCCAATAGCTGCGGATCTTCCGCCTCCCGCGTAATCTTCACAAAGACGCGCTGTTCGTGCTTCACCGAATCCGTCCGTCCAGCAGTTACAGATCGAGCGTTCGTCTCAACGTTTGTGATGCGGGTCGTGGCATCCGTGTGGGAAACCGTATCCTGAACTATCGGTTTATCCGTCGGGGACACTATTAATGTTGACGTTTGTGGCGTTGTCCGGCGAGTTGAACCAGCACCTTGAGTAGCAGTTCCTCCTGTGCTCTTTCCGGCGGAAGCCGCACGGGCTCGGCCTCGGCGGATCAGCTGGATCAGCCGCTCTTCCTCCAGAGGAGCTAGCTCCTCTGCCAGCAGCTTAAATCCTTCATCCTGCTGCTGAACCTTGGCGCGAAGGGCGAGAAGTGCCCCCTTCTCAATCAGTTGGGCGCTCCGTTTCCATACTTCCGGGAACAGGACCACCTCACAGCGTTCGATCTGATCCTCCCATTCCATGAAGGCCATCGCTTTTCCCTGTTTGGTCGTAATTGTCTTCAGTGACACAACCATACCCGCCACCGTAACCACCGTATCGTCCGGCGCTTCCGTCAAATCCATCAACCGGTCTGCCCCCGATTTCTCAAGCAAAAGATCGTAATCATCGAGCGGGTGTCCGGACAGGTACATACCGAGCAGTTCGCGTTCCAATTCCAACTGTTGTCCCGCAGAATACGGGGGAATGTCCGGATATTCGATGTCCCAATTTGTCGTTTCTACAAAATCAAACAGCTGTATCTGCAAATCTTCGCGTTCTTTCCGCCACTTCACGGCAGCTTCTACGGTTTCATCCAGCATAGCTATCAGCTGGGACCGGTGCCCTGGGAGCGTATCAAAAGCACCCGCCTGAATGAGCGATTCAATAACCCGCTTATTGCACACACGCAGATCAACCCGGCGGCAGAAATCGAGCAGACTTTCAAACGGCTTGTCTTCCCGGATCTGGACGATATTTTCCACAGCCTGAGTCCCAACATTTTTGATTGCCGCCAGTCCAAAGCGTATCCCACCGTTTCGTCCTTCAGTCGCCAGGTTGTCTTCATCCGAATCGGAGCCGGAACGGCCCGATACCGGTGTAAACAAAGCTCTGCTTTCATTCACGTCCGGCGGCATCACATTAATGGTCATACGATGGGATTCAAGCACGTACTCCGCCACTTTCCGATGGCTGCCCATCACAGCCGTCAGCATAGAGGCCATAAATTGAACCGGATAATGAGCCTTAAGATAAGCTGTTTGAAAAGCCAGTACGCCATAAGCAGCTGCGTGCGCCCGCGGAAAACCATAGTCCGCAAAGCGTACAATCATATCGTACACCCGATTTGCATCCTCTTCGTTGTAATTCTGCTTCAAGCTGCCGGACACAAAATGGCCTCGCTCCCTATCGAGTACCTCCCGTTTCTTTTTCGATACCGCTCGTCTCAGCAAATCAGCTTCACCAAGCGAAAATCCCGCCATGGCCGAAGCGATCTGCATAATCTGTTCCTGATAAACAATAATTCCATAGGTATCCCCCAGAATCGGGATCAGGTCAGGGTGCGGGTATTCCGGTTCAATCATGCCATGCTTGGCCTGAATATATTTCGGTATAAACTCCATCGGACCGGGGCGGTACAATGCCAGAACGGACACGATGTCTTCAAACGCCGATGGCTTTAAATCCTTCAATACGCGGCGCATCCCCGCTGATTCCAGCTGAAATACACCTGTTGTTTCACCGCGTCCCAACATTTGATAGGTCCCCGGATCGTCATCAGGCACTTTCTCGAAATCCGGAGCCGCTTCACCAATCCAGTGCATAGTTCGCTCGATAATCGATAAGGTCCGAAGCCCAAGAAAGTCCATTTTCAGGAGGCCTATGCTTTCCAGATGCTCCATGGAATACTGGGTTAGCGCCGTCTTCTCACTGCCTTCCTGCAGCGGAACCGCATCGGTTAACGGATCGCGAGATATGACCACGCCTGCCGCATGAGTTGATGCATGACGAGGCATCCCCTCCACTTTGAGCGCCATATCGAGCAGCTCCCGAACCTTAGGTTTGGTATCGTACTGTTCTTTCAGACCAGGGCTTTCTTTCAACGCTCGTGATATGCTGATACCCAAATGATTCGGAATCAGCTTAGCCGCTCTGTCCACATCTCCATACGGCACATTTAATGCACGTCCGACATCCCTGACCGCAGCCCTTGCAGCCATCGTACCAAAAGTTATAATCTGGGCAACATGCTTCCGCCCGTACTTATGTACCACATAATCAATAACCTCGTCCCGTCGTTCGTCACTGAAGTCAATATCGATATCCGGCATCGTGACACGTTCCGGATTCAAAAACCGTTCAAAGAGCAGATTGTACTTTATCGGGTCCACATTCGTTATGCGCAGTGTATACGCAACAAGACTGCCGGCGGAAGAGCCCCTTCCGGGTCCAACGGCAATGCCCTGCTTGTGAGCGTGTGCGATAAAGTCCCACACGATAAGAAAATAATCGCTAAAGCCCATACTCTCAATGGTGTTCAGCTCATAATCCAGCCGGCGCTCCAGCTCTGCTCGGTTATCTGCCGATGTGAAGCGCTCTGTACCTTCATAACGTTCACGAAGACCGGCACCGCACAGCTGCCGTAAATAAGAAGCTGCATCCATCCCTTCTGGCAAAGGCCGGTATTCCGGAAGAATAGACCTGCCAAACTCCAGTTCAAGGTTGCACTGTTCCGCAATAGCGGCCGTGTTATCCACCGCTTCCAGCACGTGAGGGAACAGCCGTTTCATTTCGTCTTCGCTCTTCAAATATAGCTGGCTGGTTGGGATTTTGAGCCGGTCTTCGTCCTCCACCGTCTTACCTGTCCCGATACAGATTAACACATCCTGTACTTCCGCATCGGCTGACGTCAAATAGTGCACGTCATTTGTTGCCGCCAGTGGAATGCCCAATTCCCGGCTTAAGGCGATGAGCTGTGGATTGACTCGTTTTTGCTCCGGCAATCCGTGATCCTGCAGCTCCAGGTAATAGTCATCTCCGAAAACAGCCTTATAACGCAGCGCAGCAGCTTTGGCCTCTGCTTCCCTGCCGTGCAGCAAATGCTGTGGAACTTCTCCACCAAGACAAGCACTGAGGCATATAATTCCTTCATGATGAGACGCGAGCGCCTCCATATCAATTCTAGGTCTATAATGATAGCCTTCCAGATGGCCGATGGAGCAAAGCTTCATCAGGTTCCGATAGCCGGTTTCATTTTTTGCGAGCAGAATGAGGTGATAGATGGGCTGGTCTTTACGACTCCCCCGCTCCTTACGCGATCCTGCTGTAATATAAGCTTCACATCCGATGATCGGCTTTATGCCATGCTTTCTGCATGATTTATAAAATGGAACGGCGCCGTACATGACCCCGTGATCGGTCAGCGCCAATGATTTCATGCCAAGCGCTGCCGCTTCCCGTACAAGGTCTTCAATACGCGCCGCTCCGTCGAGCAGACTGTATTCGCTATGCACATGCAAATGCACGAAAGTACTCATCATTCGCCTTCCTTTCGCCCCTTAAATTCTTATTCTTATTTTATCATAATGTGGCTCTACCCGCCCATAGAATGAAATCAGGAGCATCTGGACAGGCGGTCAACACCGCCTTCCCGGCAAGAAAGGGGACAAAAAGGATGAGTATTTTTTTATCTAAAGCGATACTGGACTTTTTCATAGCTTTCGGCATCGTGGTTGGGGGGGCTATGGTCGGAGGGGTTGGCGCCGTACTCTCGATGCAGCCTCCGACTTTAACGATGCTTGACATTGCGGGGCGCATCAAAATTTGGGCACTTGCTGCCGCTGTCGGTGGAACCATTGATCCCATGCGTGTTATTGAGAGTAATATGCTGGATGGCAATTTGTCTCCCGCCATAAAACAGATTTTGTATCTGATCTTCGCATTCTTAGGGGCACATATGGGCAGTGAGCTGGTCAAATGGGTCTGCTCCAACCGGAGCTAATGTATGAGAATGCCTCCGTTCCGCCGTTTCCGTCCCTTTTATCAGGCCGCCTCGATCTTTGTGCTCGGTATGGTCATCGGGAGTGTCGTCTATAATTCGTTATACCACGCCAGCTACAACAAGTTATGGATGAATAACAAAGACCTGCAAGTCCAAATTCTCCAATATGAAGAAGATATCAAGACGTTGAAGAAATACAGCAAGCAGCCAACGGTCATCCGGGAAATTAAAATCCGAACGGAACAAAAATCCGAACCGATTGATTCCCTCATTGAGAAAGAAATCGTTCAGATGATGGGTAAAGATCTAGCAGCACTGCGGGGTAGAAGCATATTTGATATCGATACCGACAGTAAGCTCACACGCTCACTGCTGGATGATAAAATATATACCGTCCGGGATAAAGACTACAAGATCAAAATCAGGACCATGCTGGTCATGGAAGGCGTTCTGCAGATCTGGGTGGATATCGGCAACTAAAGTGGACATCACATCTGAATAGATTCATGATACAATACGAGTATTCATGTAACCATGTCCATGCCAAAGGAGTGCCTTTCTACCATGCTTGGTATTATCCGCTATGTCTTATTCGCAGTGCTGGTCATTTCCTGCATCACTGCTGCTTTATACAGCATCCGTGCCCGCAAAATGTCCGACCCGCTCGATCGAGGTATCTTTCATGCGTCGACGAATATCTATATGGGCATTATGCTGGTCGCCCTGTCTTTTATTGCCATGCTTATGTTCAGCGGCTCCACACCCGCAGTGATCGTTGAAGCTGTTTTCATGGTAATGGGCGCCTTTAATATTTTTGCTGGCATTAGAAGTAAAAGCTATTACAGCCGTCAAAAATCGGCTCGCAGCTAGAATACAAACATTCATTTAAAATGAAAAAGGGCTATTCATCGGCCGGAAATACTTCCGCCGGATAAATAGCCCTCTTTGTTATGTGTTCTGCATGAAACATATTCCGTTACCCTGGATCTATCGCCTGCAGTGTCATGACCGATTTCGCGATCAGGTTGGATTGGTGACTGATTTCGATTTCCATCTTGCAAGTCCGCCGGCTCATCTCCAGAAGTCGCGGCGTCACCACGATCGGATCCTCAATCTGAATCGGGCGGATGAAATAAGTGGACAGATTATCGAGCACGTGATCACTACCGCTAATGTCCTTGGCTGCTTTAAAGGCAGCTTGGCTCATAACTGTTGTCAGGACACCTTGCGAAATTGTCCCGAGTTCTGTCGCCATCTGTGGTGTGATAAACCCATTAAAGAACAGATTTCCTTCCCCATCCCGATCTTCAGCCATTCCATTCCAGATCAGCTGATCAAACGTCTCCCCCAGCTGAGGCTGATTACGGGCATTCCGCATCGCCTCAAGCACTTCTTTCCGTGTAACTGTGGCAACGAGCTTACGGTTGCGGTCGACGATGGGAAGGAAGTCAATGCCCTCCCACATCATAATTTGAGCAGCCGAGGCTAGTGATGTTTTTAAAGTGGCCGTAATCGGGTTACGGATAATCGCTCGTTCAATCGCCTGATTATCGGCAAGTCCGCCAACATCCTTTACACCAACGATGCCGATGACACGGTTCCACTCATCCGTAACTGGGAAACGTTGCTCTCCGCACTCCTTCGCCATTTCGATAAGCTCTCGAGCTGTAACCGAGCTCTTAAGCGCGTGAATTCTCGGTTTTTCGCCTGCGATGTCCTCGACAAGCATAATTTTTTTCTTGATTAGCCGGTCAAAAATGGCGCGATTGATCAATGAAGCTACGGTGAAGGTGTCGTGACGTGAAGAAAAGATTGGCAGTCCCAGCTGGTCTGCTAGCTGCTTTACTTCACGGCTTGTCCCAAAACCACCTGTTATGAGTACACCTGCTCCTTGCTCGAGGGCCAGAGAATGCGCATCCTCCCGGTTTCCGACAATCATCAGGCTTCCGGCATCAATATAGCGGACCATCGCTTCAACCTTCATGGCCCCGATTACATACTTATGCAGACTTTTATTAAGACCCTCAGCCCCACCGAGTACATGGCCCTCAACGATCTCCACCACATCAGCGAAGGTCAGCTGCTCTGAAATATTCCGCGGCTTCCGCTCAATACGTACAGTTCCGATCCGTTCCTTCGTTACAACAATTCCCAGCCCTTCTGCTTCCTTAACTGCACGGTAAGCTGTACCTTCACTTACACCAAGCTCTTTGGCGAGCCTCCGGACTGATATTTTGGTTCCTACCTTTAAACTTTCGATATGCTGTACAAGTTGTTCGTGCTTCGTAATTGTCTCATCTCGAACATCCAACTGTTCCACCCCCCTACTCAATCTGTACCATACTGTATCTATTATACCAGACATGCATTATAAAATAACATGCGACACAGCAAAAAACCGTTCGCCAGCGAACGCGAACGGTTTTTTTTATGTTCTATGAAGTAATTTTAGGCGCCACGGCTTTTTTGCTCCTCAGGCCATTTTAGCTGCCATTGGTTCATCTTTTCCTTTCGGATTTCATCCAATGCCTTCTGTTTCGCTTCATCTACACCAATCAAAATATGCAGATGCGATGCAATGACAAGCAGGGCGAATCCAGCCCATACAGCCCCAAACAGCGATGCCCAAGAAAAACCTCCTGCGAACGAAATGCTCGGCAGCGCATATACCAGCATCCCCAGCGCAATCAAGAGATAAGCGGAATGCTTAATCTTACTTTTCTTTTTCTTCATGAGTTATACAGCTCCTCTACTTTCTTCTGAACTCTATATTTCTACTCTATGAGGAGCTGGTCCAAAATATGAAAGAAGAATGAAGAGTGAGCAAAAAAAATCCGCGGCATCCGCCGCGGATTGTTAACTATTATGATTGAGTTGACCCATACAAATGCTGAAGACTGTCTGAAATAATTTTGTTCACGTCCTCAATAATAATGCTCAGACGACGCTCCGCATCAAACAAACGGCGGATGTTCAAGTTAAGACTCAGCACTTCAAACAGCTTCTCCATCTTTTCCATCTCTTCCTGTGAAGGCATATCGCCGGTCATGATTCGCTGCTGTACTTCCATCTGACGCTCACGGAAGTTATCCAGCATCTGCTTGCTTTCTGGATCGGCTTCAATCAGTTTCAATGCAGAGGTAATTTCCTGTACTTCTTGACTTTCCTTCATCGCTTTAGCCAAATCATTCGCCTTGTCATAAATATTCATATTTGTCCTCCTACCGTGCGGACTATCACCGCAACATATTATTTACTCTTATCTCCACAGCAAGGTAATGAACGACTGAAACATTCCGATAAGCCCGCCCAGCAGTACCCCAAGCCAGGTTATAGCTCGGAATTCCCGGCCCGATACGCTCAATATGACTTCTTCAAGACGTTCAACCGGAAATTTCTGTACCTGCTCCTGTACCAGGTTTGGCAGATCTACTGCCTTCATTGCTGCCGGAACGGCGTCCTCAAGCATTCGGAGTCCTTTATCGATCAAGCCTGGCAGTGCACCCTCGATTGCAGGAAGCCGGGGTGTGATGAAATCCGTGATTCGGACATTCTCCAGACGCTCAATCCATGCTTTCCACGGAATCGATTCTTCAAGCTTTCGCGTAATCAAACCTGGACCAAATTCTCCGGCTGCAGCCTCCACCACACGGCCAAGAGACATTTCTCCATATTGCTCCAGCTTACCTGATACAACGGAAACGATCGTCTGGCGAACCTTCTTTCCTTCCAGCTGACCGATCAGCATCGGCGTCAATTTCTGAACCAGCTTGTCCTCATCCACAAAAATAGCGGCCATCGTGCCGAGAAATCCCCCTGCCTTATCCATCATCGCAGAAGCCATTTCTTTAAGCAAACGTTGGCCGTCCGATGACAACAGCGTATCCCCAAGCTCCTTTAATACCGCTTCGGCAGCCACCTCACTCCAGCGCTGCCGGGTTTCCTCGGACCAGCCGGGAATCAGATCCTTCAGCGGCTTGTCTTCTAAGCCATAATCAGACCAGACTGCGGTCACCCCGCGGGCCGTCACCGATTGAGCTGTCAGAACAGCACGATCTTTCAACTGCTGCCACTCTTCCGGGCTCCACAACTTCAATGCCAGATCGCCCAGTGTCTGCTCGCTCTCCAAGAGGAACTTCAACTTCCGGTTTACCGCATCCTCCGCCTTCGTACGAAAAAGCGGTTTGCGAATCATTTCTTGAAGCCCTTCACTCGTCACCAGATAATCGGAGACCACTTCACCGAGAGATTCCGCAATCTCTTCCTTCCGCTTCGGAATCAGTCCAGGTGTAAAAGGCAGCTTCCATCCGCGTATACGAATTTCTTCACGAGGATGGAAGAGCATTTTAATTGCAAAATGGTTCGTAATGCCGCCGACAAACGCAGCCACTCCCACGTTCACCAATATAAACAGCCAATTCGGCATTTTTAAAGTCCTCCCTTTTTCCAAATCCGTACAATCACCAAGGGATATATGTCCTCATATGATGGATTACATGCAATGTTCAGATGAAGTCCAATCTGTCCACTAGACATCAAGTAGTTGTCGGAAGGAGATCCAAGATGTCCAAAACCAAGATATCGGTTCAACTGTTCCGCTCGGGCAATCTGCAGGATAACGATATCAAGCTTGGCGAGAAGCTGATAAAACTGCTCCGAATTCCAACAGAACAACCCATACAGCTTGCCATCGGCTCCTTCAAACAGGAGATACGTGTCATACCTGGGATAAAATCGACTGTACTCCGTATAAGCCCTTCCCTGTCAAGCAGTTCCGGACTTCTTCCTCAATCGGTTCTGAACGTCAAATACAACGTCGCCGACAAAACACTGCGACTCGGTCCCGTAATCGGAGTTATGATAAGCCGTTATGATCCAGAGGATCCAAGCAAACCCTTCGGATCGATCTCATCATTTTGCATGGAGATGGTCAATGCCTGTCAAAAATTAGGTGCGTATGTATACTTTTTCACCCCAGAGATGATCGGTCCGAACCCGTCAACACTTGAAGCGGTACGATATGACGAGGGTTGGAAGAGGGGGCCCGTACCCGCACCGGATGTGGTCAACAACCGGCTTCCCACACGCAAATTGGAGAATAGTCCTAGCGTACAGCATTTTATGAAAGAAGTAAAATCCAGATGGGGCACTCACATTTTTAACGAGAAGTTCCTGGATAAGACGGAAGTTTTTGATGCACTGGGCTCGGATGAGAAGCTTAAGAAATACTTACCCGAATCCTATTCACTGAAAAGCTACCCTATACTCAAAAAAATGTGTGCTGCATATCCGATGGTCTTTCTAAAACCGGTTCGCGGCAGTTTAGGCAAAGGCATTATCAGAATCTCCCGCCAGGCAGACGGCACCTATCAGACCCTAACCACCTCACTTGAGGGGATTAAAAAAAATAGTTACTCGTCCCTTACTAAGCTGTACAGCAGTCTATCCGACAAAATCAAAAAAAACCGCTATCAGATTCAACAAGGCCTGGACTTGGTCCGACTCCATAAAAAAAATGTGGACTTTCGCGCGCTCGTCCACAAAAACAAAAAAGGTAAGTGGAGTTTAACGTCCATTGTGGCCAGAGTTGCGGGAGGAAATCATTATGTATCCAATCTCGCCCGTGGAGGAACGCTGTCCACGGTTAAAGACGCGCTTGCCATGAGCGGTATCCCGCCTACCGCAAAGCTAACAGCGAGCAGCCGGATGGAGAAGGCTGCACTCGATATCGCCAAAGGCATTGAAGCAGCGATTCCTTCACACTTCGGAGAGCTTGGGATTGATTTAGCGGTGGATACTGCAGGACGAATCTGGCTTCTTGAAGTCAACTCCAAGCCGTCCAAGGGCGATAATGCTCCGCTCAATGTTCAGAAGGTCCGTCCATCAGCGATTCGCCTTGTCCAATACAGCCATTACTTGACTGGCTTTTAAAAAAGGAGCAACTATGCCCTCTGATTACATTGGAACACTCGGTGTCATGGTATGCCGGAGAACAGGATCACCTCCATTCGCGGAAAAGGAATATCTTCGCGAATTGTGCCTGGCATCTTCCTGCCTCGGCATTACCGTATTTGTGTTTTTCCCGGAGGATAAACCAGATTCAGTTAAGCTGAATCACCTAATCTCAGGCTATACCTACAGTCGCGGCGGCTGGGAAAAGAGAAACTTTCCTGTCCCGGACATTATATACGACCGCTGCCTATTTAAGAACACTGCTGAAACTTCTTCCGCTGCAGCGTTCCTGAGTGATCTGCCTGACAGCCGTTGGTCTATGTGGTCAAGGGGATTGCCCGGAAAAATCCGTGTGTATAATCTTCTAAAGCGTGAACAGTGCCTCTCGCCTTATCTCCCACATACCCTAATCTATAACGGGAGTGAATCATTAAATCAGGCTTTATCCCTGTTTGACGGGAAGCTGTTTCTGAAACCAAGCGGAGGCTCCCATGGCAAACATACCCTCTATGTGCATTGTACTGGTAATGAAGAAACCGTATTACAGGGAAGAGACCGATCGAACTCAATATTCAAGATGACTTTACCAACCGGTGAACTATCATCCTGGGTAAAAAAGTTCACCGGACGCCGCCGTTTTATCATTCAGCCATATTTAAAGTTAACCAGTCGCGCTGGCAAACCCTATGATGTCAGAGTATTGGTTCAAAAAAATGCACGGGGTCGTTGGACTACAACAGGGATGGCCGTTCGCCAGGGTCCGGCCGAAGGAATGACCTCCAACCTTCATGGCGGGGGCACGGCGTTACCCGTCCCTTCCTTTCTGGAATCTGAGTTCAGCGCTCCCGTGCCCGACAATATCATCGCCTGTATCAACCAACTGAGCGACCTCATCCCCCCCATTCTTGAAGGCGGATTTGGCCGTCTGGGCGAACTCGGCATCGATTTCGGAATAGACTGTTTCGGAAAGGTATGGCTGCTTGAGGTCAATTCAAAACCGGGGCGGCGCGCATTCAGGCAAACAGGGGACATTCCGGCAGCAAAGCTGTCAGTGGAGAACCCCCTTCGTTATGCACGTTATTTATTGCTTCGACAACTTAGGAGGGTTAATACATGAGTTTGACTTTTAGTAATGTTCACTTCTCGCATCAGCCCGAAAAAGTGGTCTTTATGTCTGGCTCGCTCATGAGAAGCCTGGGTCTTACAAGCAGGAGACAAATCCAGCTCCGCCTGGGCAGGAACACCATATCAGCTGCTTTGAAAGCTATTGAGCGTTCCGGCAAACATCTGTATTTGAGTTCCGGCATCCGTAACAGTGTTCACGTCCCAAGAAGCGGGCCAGCATATGTTCATATGCCTAAGGATGGAGAGATTCAGATCGGACCGGTAGTCGGAGTATTATCCGATGGCCCCTCTAGTCCCTCCAGTCCCTTCGGTGCGCGAACAGCTTACATTAAACAGCTACTGCGTGAAGGGAATAAAAAAATGTATGTTTATGCCTTTGCCCCACGGGATATCAATTGGCAGCGTGAGACCGTATATGCCTACTTTTTGGGTGCAAACGGCCAATTTATCCGCAAGACTGTACCGCTTCCGGATGTTGTCTATAATCGACTCCCGAGCAGACGCACAGACTTCTCGCCTTTCACTAATCAGCTGAGGGATCGGTTTTTGAAGCGAAATATCTCCTTTTTCAACTGGGCTTTCTTTAATAAATCAGATATCTATAACCAACTGGAAAATGATCTACAAGCAGGGCGGTATGTGCCTGAAACGTATTCGAATCCAAGCCCGGAACGCATTAAAGATATGCTGGAGCGCCATCGGTTCGTGTACTATAAGCCGTCCGCCGGAAGCCTCGGTAACGGGATCTACCGACTCACCTACCAACCCAAAAAAGGTTACTTCGCCCGCTACCGCAGCACCGGAGGAAACACACTGCTTAAGTTTCCTACATTCACAAGCCTCATGCGCCTGCTACAATCCAGGCACGGTTCCGGCCTGAAAAACTATGTTATCCAGCAGGGAATCCGGCTGATTGAAATTGATGGTTGCCCTATTGATTTCAGGTTCCATATGCATAAAGACGGCAGAAATCGCTGGTCAGCTGTCGGAATTGGAGCCAAGAAGGCCGGGCGGGGAAGCGTAACGACCCACATCAAAAACGGCGGTCAACTGATGACTCCAGAACAGGCCTTAGGCCGTGCGTTTGGTTCAAAGTCTCGGGAAGTTCTGGAGCGAGCTAAGCAGACGGCCGTAATACTTGCGGAAGCCATTGAAAACCACCACTCACATGTTCTGGCTGAAATCGGATTTGACATTGGAATCGACGAAGATGAAAAAATCTGGATGTTTGAAGCCAATTCAAAACCCGGCAGGTCAATCTTCAGTCACCCTTCCCTTCGAGTCGAAGGAAAAGCGTCGGTTGAACATATTTTTGAGCACTGCTTGTATCTCGGCGGGTTCCACAGGGGGGAATGATTCGTGACCAATCGACTTGAGGATGATACCAAACCTGTTGTCGCGATTCTTACAATGCATGATTCCGTCCGACTATTCCGCGGTAATCGGCAAAACTTTCACGAAATCATCAAAACCGGCAAAGATATGGGATATCTCGTCTATGTTGTCACCGTACGTGATCTAAAGCTGAAATCCGGCAAGGTCAGAGGTTTTACGCCTGGCAGTGACCCGCATTCCTGGGAGCAGAGGTTGTTTCCTCTGCCCCGGGTAATCTATAACCGCATTCCTTACCGTGAAGATGAAATGAAGCCGCAGGTACGGCGTAAAATAAAAGAATGTATGCGTCATCCCAACATGGATATTTATAATCCGTTCTTCTTTAACAAGCGGCGGTTATTCTCCTGGTTAGGCAAATCACGGCTGACCCGGAAATGGGCCCCGGTCACCAAAAAACTTAAGGGTCTGCCGTCTCTGTACGAAATGATAAGACTCTGCTCTTACCTCTACCTCAAACCGGAAGAGGGAAAGGCCGGTCAGGGCATCATGAGATTGAGATATCAAAAAAACAAACCTATGCCTTACCGGCTCCAAATTCAAAACAATAAAAACAGCACAACTTATAAAGCGGCAACACTTGAGAGGTTATGGGAACGTGTATATAAAGAAACTAAAGGTGAACCTTACATTATCCAGCAAGGAATTGAACTGACTGCCGTGCACGGACGTGCTTTCGACCTTCGGCTTCTGGTTCAGAAGTCGGATCTCGGCGTATGGGGGGTCACTGGAATTGGCGCCCGTATGGCGGGTACCCATAGCATCACCACCCACGTTCCACGTGGCGGTTCGATTGAGGATCCCGAGAAGCTTCTTCCGCCCCTGTTCGGATCGGAACAAACCGAGGGGATCCTGAGCAAAGTGCGGAACGCGGCCGTGCACATTGCCAAACAAATAGAGCAAGGCTGCCGCTACAGTCTGGGCGAGATGTCTATGGATCTCGGCTTAGATACGTCCGGCGAGCTATGGTTCTTTGAAGCAAACTCCAGACCGATGAAGTTTGATGAACCTGCTATCCGCAAGCGGTCACTCGAACGGATATTCAATTACTGCGAGTATCTTATAGAAAACAGATAATTTTATATTAAAGTGCGAGTTCAAAAAGGTCGGTTTTCAGCACCGAAGCTTATGCTTCCGATGTGCGTTTTTTCAAACGCTTCAGTTGGATGAAGCTATGGACTAAGGAGCGGAGCGTACGTTTTGGGTACGTGAGCACCTGAGATGTTTCCGGAGGAAACATACTTCGTAAGCATTTGCTTAGGACCGGCTGAATTCAAGATTCGATGCCGAGCCCACTTCCTGATTCACTTCGTGATCAAAAGCGGACTTTTTGAACAACCTCTTAAAGGAGGGGATCAAGTGGAGATTATGTCCATCTCGCCCGTCAATCCGGCAGACTGGCCAGACATTCGCGAGCAGTGCTATGATTTCATGTGCCGTTTCGGTAACCGCCGACTCACGCGTGAAGGGTGCAACACCTTGCAGAAGATGTCGTTTGATCAGGTGCAACATCCAGGTACATCTCTTATTGCAACAACCGTCCGCGGAGAGCATGGCAAGATGCCTGTTGGCATTTGCTTCGTGGCCGGTTTCGGAGAGGATGCATGCTTGATTGCTGTTCATCCGCTGTACCGGAACCGACATATCGGCACCTCCCTGATCCTCTTCCAGCTGTCAGTACTTGGGCGGCTGCGATGCAAGGTAGCCGCTGACAATTATTCAAGTCTTAAAATGTGTTTTCATGCCGGTATGCAAGCCGTATCTTTAGAGAAAGGCCCCACAGGAAAACATACGTTCGTCATGAGCGGAGAATGTGAAACGCCTGTCGGTGCCGGTTATAACTTAGACTTAGACTCTTACTCAAGAAGGTGAACCACTGTGTCTCAACCCGTCTTAGGTATCCTGACACTGTATTTGAACAACCGGAAAAGGCTTGAAGAGGTCCCTGTCTATGAGCGTATGATTACGGAAGGACGTGAACTGGGGCTGGATGTGTTCGTATTTACACCTGCTGATGTGAATTCATCCCAAGGGCTCATCCATGCCCTGCAGTTCAATCCGGATACCGGCAGCTGGACCAGACGGTGGCGACCTTTTCCCCATATGATTTATGACCGCTGCCGCATTCAAAAAAGTGAACGATTCCAGCAACTACTACGCTTTCGCTCACGATATAGACACCTTGTGTTTCTTAACAGACCGCTTCGCAATAAATGGACCGTTCATCAGACACTTTCCGGTCTTAAACGGTTTAGACCCCATTTACCTGATACAATGCTCGTAAATAGCATCGGAGACGTCAATCGGATGCTGAGCAAACATCATGCTGTCTACCTGAAGCCAATCAACGGAACGGGAGGACGCGGCATTTTACGAATCTCCAAAAGCATGGGTGTCCATAGCTCTTATGAGATCCATGGTCGAAACACAAACCGGAGTATCATCACCCCGAAGCGGCTTCCAGCAGCTATGCTCAGTTCATTCCTGTCCGGCTGGGATATCAAGGGCCGGTATCTGGTCCAGGAAGGAATTCCGCTTGAACTGCCAAGCGGAAGGGTTCATGATTACCGGATGCTCGTACAGAAAAATGGTTTCGGAGAATGGGAAGTAACTGGTTGTGTGGGCCGTGTTGGCGCGATTAACAGCGTGACTTCGAATCTGCACGGCGGCGGAAGAGCAACAGGGATGAACGAGCTGTTGGATGAATGGATTCCTGAAATACAGAAACGCGAAAAAGTACGAGAGGATTCTGCGAGGCTCGGCGTAGATATATCCCGTTACCTTGAGGAAAAATACGGGGCGCTTTGTGAACTTGCGCTTGATCTGGCTGTTGATAAATCCGGTCGAATCTTGCTTTTGGAAGTGAATCCAAAACCATCACGTGAGGTATTTTCACAGGTTGGCGATAAGGATGCTTATCGTTTATCCTTAATAAGACCGCTAGAATATGCGCTGTGGGTCTATAACAGCCGAAAACATTCGAAGAACGCCTAAAACAGCAACAGAGTAGCCCTGTCGAACTCGATTTGTAGTTATATTGTAAAAGCCCTGCCAAATCGGCAGGGCTTTCATACTTTATAATTCATTTACTCCACAGCGTTTTCATACAGATTCAACAGCTCAGGGAAAGATGTAATGATAGCGTCCGAGCCTTTCAGCTCCTGATCATTTCCGAACCCTGCGTACTGGCAGCCGATGACGGTCTGTCCGTTTTTCTTACCTGCTTCAACATCGGATGAACGGTCTCCTACCATCCATGCACGCTCGATACCATGGTTTTTAAGCAGGAGTGCTACCAAATCCACCTTCGAAGCCGTGCCATGCTGCCCAGCGCTGTAAAGTTCTTCGAACAATGGCATGATGTTCCGTGCGTCCGCGATGCCCTTCACATAATGCTCAAGTCCGTTGCTCGCTACAAACAAACGAACTCCACGGCGCTTAAGTTCCTGCAATGTCTCCCCCACACCGGGATACAGTACAGCATCTGGTTCCTTTAATCCTTCCAACTCCAATTGAAGCAGCAGTTCGTCGGCACGGCGGTGGGCTTCCGGAGAGCCATCAGGCAATACAATTTTCCATATATCCTCAAGCAGCATCCCCAAGCAGCCGAGCATCAATTCTTCTTTCGGTGTTTCTCCCTTATGAAGACCTTCCTCCCGCAATATGTCGAACAATTTATGATATGCGGGCAGCAGCAGTGTCTCTGTCTGAAACAATGTACCATCCATATCAAAAATCATCGCTTGCGGTTTGGTCATACTCTCGTTTCTCTCCATCTCTCTGTCATCCCCTTCATTTCCTCATGATGATTGTAATAATCTTCCCTCATCATAAAGGATGCCCCCCGCCCCTGCAAACGATATCCTCACAGCATCAGATAAAAAAGACATCGATATATGGCAAATAACGTACAACTTTTACCAATTATTATTGTTTATTAAGGTAATACTATTATCCACAATCTCAGTTATTTTACTGTACCCGTGAGGAGAAAGGATCATGATCAAAATGGAGCATGACAATCTTCCCCTGAAGCTTCGTGAGCTGCATAGCTGCATTGAAGCAGAACTTGAAAAATATGATGAAGAGGAATGGGGAGTGATTTTGAACCGATTCTTAAACCAATTGGAGATGAAAAGGCATAGAGCCAACCGTTTAACGGATATAAAAGAAGTCTGGCGCGCTCCTTACATATGGCTCATCATTGCCGGCGGAATTGCCCTGCCTGTTTTGCTGTTGTAATTTTTGTATGGTCGTCTCTGCTGCTAGAGGTTTGACTGCTGCGACAATACTGAGGGCTTGTCCTGATAAGGGGGCTTACCCAAACTTTCCTTTCACTATAAAGAGACGCTACGTGTACGCGTAGCGCCTAACAACAGACAAGGTAGTGCTCTAGGCAACAGATTACAAGCTTTTTAAAAAATCTTTTTCGTACCCCGATCTTCCTTAATAATTTCAACTGCTTCTCGAAAACGGATGGCATGAATGATTTCTCTCTCCCGCAAAAACTTTAACCCGTCCTGCAGGTCCACATCATCCGTCATATCGATCAGCCATTGGTATGTAGCTCTTGCTTTCTCCTCTGCCGCAATGTCCTCGTATAAATCTGCTAAAGGATCACCTTTGGCTTGGATATAGGCCGCAGTAAACGGAACGCCCCCCGCATTCTCGTAATAAAGAGCCTTGTCATGATTCGCATAATGGGCTCCGAGGCCTGCCTCCATCAGCTGTTCAACCGTAGCATCCTTCGTCAACTTATATACCATCGTTGCTATCATTTCCAAGTGGGCAAATTCTTCCGTCCCGATATCGTTGAGTACACCAATGACTTTTTCCGGGATTGTATACCGCTGATTCAAATACCGTAGAGCCGCCGCCAGCTCTCCATCGGCTCCTCCATACTGTTCTATCAGGAATTTAGCCATCATAGGATCGCACTTGCTGACCCTTACGGGATATTGCAACTTTTTCTCATATACCCACATGGGATGAACCGCCTCCTTATTTTAAGACTTGCTGACAGCCGAGCTGAATGACATATCGAGACAGCCCAGCTGCTGACACTGTTACACCTGCCAGGGCCACGGGGTCTCGGACCACTGAAACGGATATCTGGTATAGGAGTGACCGAAATTCATCAAAGGACCATAAAGATCCTGGAACTGCCTTGCCAAAATCATTCGTTCCTGAGCGAGCTTATTATACTGCTCTATGCTCTTCAGATCATTCGGATGTGTATTGAGAAACAGATTGAGCTCCAACAACACAAAATCGATAGCCTGCAGCTGCTCCAGAAGCTCATAATAACGGTGATCTCCGGGCTTAGGTCTGACTTCCTCCATGATCTACTCCCCTTTCAGTTTTCTAGAATTGTAGGGACTATAGAGAGCAGGCCACAACGTTCCATGCCTCAGAGCCTCCGCTGGACTGAACTGCGGCAGGCCGACTGGTTGAAATACGATGAATTGATTTACAGGAACAACATAAGTTCTATATGGTAGTGGAGGGCAAGGATCAAATGGGCCGCGATACGGGACGTACACACGTTCCTCAGGATTCGGTTTCAAAACATATTCCTCCTTCGTGTGGATTTCACTTCAAGCAGCACAAAATCTCGGTTCTTCGTAACTAACATATGTCATCCGCCCAGAAAATGAACTCAGAAAACACAAAAAAGCCCTTTTCTCCGCAAAAATAACGGGAAAAGGGCTTCTCGACAGCCTTATTAAAACTTGATCTTAATCTGGAACAACCCTGCCTTGCGCAAGGCTGAGTATAGAATGATGACCAACGGTCCGATGAAAAAACCAATCACTCCAACAAGCTTAAAACCAACATACATACTGATCAGGGCAGGAAGTGCTCCAATGCCAACCGCATCTCCTATAACCTTAGGCTCCAGAACACGCCGGATCACGGTTATGAGAATGAACAATATAACAAGCCCTATACCTGTAAAAAGATCGCCTACAAACAGCAGGTAGATTGCCCATGGAACGAGCACCGAGCCCACGCCAAGTATCGGTAAAATATCGACAATCGTAACCAATAGCGCAATAGCCAGCGGGTAATTTACGCCGAGCAGCAGGAGACCGAACAGTGTTATCACGTAAGTGAACAAGCTTAGAATTAACTGAGCCCGCAAAAAACCGAAGATTGAGCTTTTCAAGCTGCCGAGAACTTCATTAACTTGAGACTGTGACTTCTCGTCAAAGAAAGAGAGGACGCTTGCCCGCATCGTATCCAGACTGAGACTGAACAGATATAGTGCAACGCAGAAAACAATGGACGTAACGAACAAGTTAGGCAGCGTTTTGGCAAAGGATAGAAATGTAGATGAGAGCGTGTTAACCAAAGACTGCACATATGATGATATGTTAGACATAAATGCAGTTAAACTATCCGCTAGACCCGGTTGAATACCATTTAGCATACCTTGTGCTTGTAAAATGGTATTTTGCAAAAAATGGTTCGCCCCTTCAAAATACTGAGGAGCCTTACTCCAATACTCTACTAATTGGGCGAAAACCTGTAAGCCCATTATATATACCAAGAACATCAGTACGAGCAAAAACAGCGTACAAGTAATTGTTGCTGCCGCTGTCCGGTTCAGACGGGCTCTCTTCATTAGAAGACGGTTGAACGGCTCAAGCGATATAGCAATGATCAACGCCAGTAAAAAGGGGGCCCCTACGGTGAACATACCATAGATTAAAAAGAGGCCCAGACCAATAAAAACTAACTGCTTCCCTGACATAGTCCACCTCCTTACTCATCAAGTTCCGTTCTTTTTATTCCGGTTCTGAGACTTGGTCCGCAGCGCGCTTTTTGTGGATATTTACACGAGTGATGCGCAAGCGGGTGGCCTCCTCAACTTCAAAGACAACACCGTCAAACACAATTTTTTTGCCTTTTTGCGGGCTTCCCTCAAGCTCTTTAAACAACCAGCCGCCAATCGAGTCAACCTTCTGCTCCTCAATAGCTACCCCCGTCAGATCGTTGACATCCTCAATTAACATCCGGCCATCCACGGAAATCATATCTCCGTTCACTTCCACTTCAGGACGCTCGTCCTCAAATTCATCATATAAATCTCCGACAATCTCCTCAAGTATCTTCTCTGCTGTCAGAATACCAGCTGTTCCCCCATACTCATCTACGACCAGCGCCATCTGCTCATGCCTTGTCTGCATTAAACGGAGTACCTGGCTGATCTCCATAGACTCCGGTACGTCCATGATGGGTCTGGCAATAGCGGCTAAATCCCTCTGCTGTTCAGTAGGGGCCATGAGCAAATCGGTAATGTGGATGAACCCGATAATCCTATCCTTGTTCTCACTAGCTACAGGATAGCGGGAATGCTTCGTTTCATTCAAAATTCTTAGATTCTCATCCAAAGATAGATTCGTGTACAGAACATCCATATCCGTACGTGGAAGCATAACCTCTCTTGCCCGCAGATCAGAAAAATCGAACAGGTTGTCCATCAACTTCATTTCGTTCTCATCGATGACTCCGCTCTTGGCGCTCTCATTCATAAGAATGCGTATTTCTTCTTCAGAGTGAGCTGCTTCCGATTCACTCGCTGGTTCGATCCCAACCAACCGTAAAATACCGTTCGCAGATGCATTCAAAACCCAGATGACTGGAAGAAAAATACGATAAAACCACAGAAGTGGAGCGGATAAAAGAAGGGCTGTTCCTTCTGTTCGCTGAATAGCCAATGACTTTGGTGCAAGCTCCCCTAACACTATATGCAGAAATGTAATGATACAGAAGCCGATAGCGACGGAAATCGTCGTAATCAGAGCTCCATCTGTCATTCCCATTCTATGCATCAGTGGCTCTACTAATAGTTTTGAGATGGCCGGTTCCCCGATCCAACCTAGCCCCAATGAGGTTAATGTGATACCGAGCTGCGTGGCAGATAAATAAGAATCCAACTTTCGGTTCACTTTGAGAGCTACACCCGCCATGCGGTTTCCTTCGCTAACCAGTTGGGTTAGTCTGGATTGCCGCATCTTGACGAGAGAAAATTCGGCGGCTACAAACACGCCGTTCAACAGAACAAGCAGGAAAACCAAGAGCAGGTTTAAAATCAGTCTCCCGACCTCAAACTCCTCCATTGCGATACGCCTTCTTTCGGATTCTAGTTTGTAATAGCTTTTCTTGTTTTGAAATCAATACCTTTATAGTACATATCCGCAACGAGTAAATTCGGACCACAGCAACTTGCAGCGTCACAGTGGCAATTTACCGTCTGATTCAACGGATGACCCGTTGACCATGCATCAAATATCTCATCAAGCCTTTGGTCTTTTATGTTTCCAAAAGGAGGAATGTCCGCAAAGTCAGTCACGTAAACATCACCCGAGAACAGGTTAACATTAACACGATTCCGTCCATCCGGGTCGTTCCGAACCGTCACATTCGGTTCGGAACGAAGACGATAAATCAGTTCCTGGTCACTTTTATCGCTGTTGCAAGCAAAGAAAGGAAGTGTGCCAAAAAGCATCCACATATCCGGGTCACGAACGTCGAGTAAACGGTGGATCGCCGATTTCATGTCAGACAAAGACAGTACCGGCAGTGAAGCTGCGAAATTGGAAGCGTACATCGGATGCACTTCATGACGCTTGCAGCCCATCTGCTTGATCAACGTATGAATTCCGTCCAGCTTCTCATGCGTACGATAGTTAATCATAGACTCGGCCGAGATGAACATGCCTTCCTTGCTAAGCTTCTCTGAGTTGAGCATCATGGTATCGTAAAGTCGATACGCCGCCTCTTTGGACACGGGATGTCCACTGTTCGCAAAACCAACCTCATGAAAATCATCTCCGTTCAAATAATTGAACGAGATATGCATAACATCGAGATAGGGTAGCATTTTCTCGTACCTGCCGATTTCCAGCGTCAAATTGGAGTTAATCTGTGTACGGATGCCGCGCTCCTTGGCATACTTCAACAAGGGTACGATAACGTTATCCACCGTTTTACCCAGAAAAGCCGGCTCTCCTCCTGTAATGCTGATCGTCTGCAAATGCTCCACCTCATCCAGCCGCTTCAGCATGATATCCAGCGGCAGCATCGGCGCCTCTTTCATGACAAGCATATCGCCAACCGCACAGTGCTCACAGCGCATATTACATAAATGGGTAACCGTCATTTCCACACTGGTCAGTACATGTCGTCCGTGATCACGCAATGATGTGATCGGATCCCACGGATCATAACTCGGAGAAAGTGGTTTAAAGACTGGCTGATAGGTCCTTGCTGTATTACTCATTGTTTTCCACCTTTATTTCTTTTATTAACCGAATGCTTAAATTACAATCGATCTATGTAGTAACTTAAAAGTCTGGATAAGTCTATTCCCCTATTATAGCATACCCCTAAACCGGACTCTCATTGGCATCTACCTTATATCTCGCTTGGATCTGATCCCGATCTTATTTCACCGAATCCCCTGAACCACGGCGCCGCCGGAACATCCATGCCGGACTCCACCAATTCGCTTTACCCAGCAGCTTCATGAAAGCTGGAACGAGCAATACCCGAATGACGGTTGCATCTAGCAAGACGGCGACAGTCAATCCAAGGCCAATGGCTTTCATCACTTCATTGTCTGTAAATATAAACGCCCCTACGACAAAGGCCAGAATAAGTGCCGCACTTGTAATTAATCCTCCTGTGTTCTCCAGTCCCTCAGCCGTACTCAGCTCATTATCTCCCGTAGCCTCGTAGCTTTCCATGATACGTGATAGCAGAATAACCTCGTAGTCCATAGATATACCGAATACGACGCAAAAGATTAGTATGGGCAAAAGCGCAAAAATAGAACCGGTGTGTGTAATTCCAAACCACTGCGCGCCCATTCCTTCCTGGAACACCCACACAACGATGCCAAGTCCCGCTCCTAAACTGAGGACGTTCATAATTACCGCTTTCAGCGGAAGTATAACAGAACGGAAAGCAAACAGCAGCACGACATACGTGGTGACAAACACAAACAGAAGTACATAGGGTATTCCCTGCTTGATTTTCTCTACAATATCGAGCTTGTAGGGCGGAGTCCCCGTAATGTAAGTCTGAATCCCAGGCATATCCATATTTCGCAGTTGGACGATGAGTTCTTCTGTCACTTTATCAGAATCGCCATATTTCGGTACAATGGCAGCCGCAGCCATCTTGTCCCGAACAACATGATACTTCTCCAGTTGCTGACGAATCTCTGGCCGCGACAGGTACTCTGTTACTTGCTCAACGCTACCGCGGGAGACACTGGTGTAACTTTCCACCCGTTGAACGCCTGGGAGCTGCCGCACCTGATCCATGTAGCTCTTCATTGCCCCGACGCTTTGCGCTGTTTCATAGGAATCCGGCAATTCAACGGCTACCAATATCGAACTCAATTCCCGTATATCATAAGCCTGTTTCAACAGGTCATATCCATAACGGGATTCATAGGATGGCGGCAGCACCTCCGCCGCCGGAATTTCGACCTTCATGGATTTGACCGGATATATAGCAATAACCAACAGCACGATAACCGAAATGGAGATGATAATAGGCCGTGCCATGACAAAAGCTGAAATCTTACGCCACATGCCCGATTCTCGTCCATGGAGAGCATGACGAAAACGACTTCCGAAAACAGGCAAGGTATCGATTTTGGGACCGAGCATAGATAATAAAGCCGGCAGCAGTGTATTGGCAGCCAACACCGATACGAGCACGACCGCAATTCCACCGATACTGAACGACCGAAAGATTGGCAAGTCAATAAATGCCATGCCTAGAAAACCGATCCAAACCGCTGCACCTGAGAATACAACCGCTTTTCCTGCCGAATCGCATGAAATAGCTATTGCCCGCTCCGTGTTCCCTTTTGATATTTCCTCTCGGAAGCGGCTGACAACAAAGAGAGCATAATCTATTCCTACCGCAAGGCCCAGCATGGTAACTACATTCGGAAGAAAGTTGCTGATACTTCCATCAAAATCAGCAACAAAATAAAGCAAGCCCATCGTCACCATTACGCTGACCAAACCTGCAACCAGCGGCAGCACTGCTGCCGTAAATGTGCCAAAGACAAACAGCAAAATAAGAAGGGCCAATGGCAAGCCGATAATTTCTGCCGTGAAAATATCATTCTTCACAGCTTCGTTCATGTCCGCAAACACAGCTGTATTACCGGTCAGATATGTATCTGCTCCTGTAATCGGAGGGATGTCCGCTCTAATCTCATCAAAATGCTTCAGCGCCTCTACCGTATCTTCATTCAGCATTACAGTTACAGAAATAATATGATCCTGCCCAGGCTGCCTTGAAGCGATGTTGATAAACATATCACGAACATAGGGCTTGTCCTGCAGCAGAGCAAGTTCATTAAGTATCCGCTTCTGCTGCTTTCCTGTCGTCAGATTCTCGCCTTCTTTGCCCACGATGACGATATCGATTGTAGTTGAAGACAGGCCCAGTCCTTCCTCAAGCTTCTCGATCCCGATCAGGTATGGACTGTCTTCCGGTGAGAATCCGTTTTGCTGCAGTTGTGAGGGGAGCTGCAGTGCAAACGGAATTAAGACGCAGAACAAAACAAACCATGCAGCAACAATGGCACGGCGGAAGCGGTAAACAAAACGTCCCCACCTGTAAAGCATATTTCCCTCGCCATGTTGATTCACGGTTCATCCTCCTTGCATCTCTATTAATCTAGGTTGGTCTGTCCGGTACCGGCTATCATCACAGCAAGTGATTCCGACAAGTCAATTTCATAGAGTTGTCTAAGTTCCTCTCCGGCAGCGTTGTTCAATATACGAACCACTGGCCGGTGAGGCACTTCAGAGTGAATCTTGGAGACCACTCCGGTTTCCCCCGTTGAAAGTTGAACCGTCATCCCTGGGGGATATATGGCAACCCGATCCCGGAATATTGCAAGAAAACTTTGTTCATACAGCGTTCCCGAACCGGCGTACATTACTTCTACCGCTTGATGAGGCAGCATTGCAGGTTTGTATACCCGGTGTGTTGTCATCGCGTCATAAGAGTCGGTTATTGCGATCCATTTGGCATATTCATGGGTCTCCGGACCCTTCAGGCCTCTTGGATATCCTGAGCCATCCAGACGCTCATGATGTTGGAGCGCACAGTGCGCAGAGATAAGCGGAATATTCGGCTCGTCCTTTAAAATTTTGAATCCAATCTCGGTATGCTTCTGTACTTCCCGGAATTCCTCATCGGTCAATCGTCCCGGTTTCTGAATCAGACCCGGAGGAATCCGGGTTTTGCCGATGTCATGCATCAGTGCTCCGAGGCCTAGTACTCTGATTTCCTCCCGGCTGTAACCGTAGGAGATACCAAGCACCATTGAATACAGACATACATTCAGGGAATGCTGGTACAGGTTAAAATCATTCGTGTTCATATCGGTAAGCAGCACCATCGATTCGTCCACCGCCGATATTTCGTCCATGATCGTCTCCATCATCCCGGAAAAGGTTTTGCCCAAATGAAGAAAACTGCCTTTCATCGTTGGCCGTTCCTCCAGGTTCTTGAAGCCCGTTCGGATGGAGCGGATCGCCTCTAGCTTGGTCTGCTCGCTCAGCAGTTCCGGAATTACGATATCTTCTGTCTTCGCATCCTCTATATAAATATAACTAAGGTCTAGACCGCCCAACCGACGGATTAAGCCATCCGTCAGCTTCACACCCTCCGCGAGCAGAATCAATCCGTCGCTATTGTATATTTTTTTGCCAAGAACCATTCCTGGCTTCAATAAGTTTACGGGTATAAGACGCAAACTGCCACTTCCTCTGCATTTCGATATATGAATTGTTTCGCACCAAAAAATGTTGTGCTTGGGGTTTGTGAATGAAGGATTTCAAATTAATGCAGACAGCATTAATTACTGCATGATAAATAGCCAGAAAACAGCGGCCAGTACAAAACGGTAGATTGCAAAATGAGTCAGTCGGATTTTTTGGATCAGCTTCATAAATGCCAGAACTACAAAGTAAGCTACCACGAATGATACGATAAAACCGGTAATAAACAGTCCCAGCACATCTGTTGTAAAGTAACGATACGATTCCAACAGCTCATACCCTGCCGCCGCACACATAATCGGAATTGCAATCAGAAACGAAAAGTCTGCAGCTGCCTTGTAGCTCACTCCGCTCAGCATCCCTCCGGAAATCGTCGAGCCTGAACGGGAGAAACCGGGCCACAACACCGAAATAATCTGATACAAGCCGATCAAAAGCGCCTGCTTGTACGTCAGGTCATCCATATCATGGGCAGTAATCCGAGATTTTGTTTTATTGTACCACTCCGCAAACATCATAAATATACCACCTGCCACAAGAGCATACAGCACAGTTTGGGCGCTAAACAAACCTTTAATGAAATCCTTCGCAAAAAAAGCAACGGTGAGAGCCGGAGCTATCCCCAGAATAACATGCATAAGGTTCAATCTCTTCTTCGGTACCCCTTGCTTGAACAACGGTTCACTATGGCTCCAGCCCAGTAGATTCGTAATACGACTCCAATAAACAATCGCGATCGCGAGGATCGCACCGAGCTGAATGACGATCTCAAACGTCTTCATAATCGGTGTCTGATCGTCATACCCCATCACCTTAGCGGTTAAGATCATATGCCCCGTCGATGATACCGGAATAAATTCCGTTAGTCCTTCAACAATTCCCAAAATAATGGATGCGATAAAATCCATGGCCATCCCCTCTCATCCTTCAGCTTTGTCCTACTCATATGTATGCTCGGCCAAAGGAAGATAGTCGGATGTTCAGGATAACCACCGGGTAAGAAAGCTTTCCTCCAGCGCTCCAGGGCGCGAAAGTTCCTGCCTCAGCAGATCGCGGATGAACTCAGGAAGCATATAAAGTACATCTTGGCCTTTAGCCAATGTTTCATATCCGACTTTAAAGGTGAACATATCCAGCGTTCCAACAGCATACTCCCGGTCCTTCTCAATCGGTACACCTTGGATACTGGCCTGAGTTATTTTGTGGTAATGAAGACCTGCTTCGTTGTACAGTACCTCTAATCCATCTAGAGCCAAAACTCCAAGGACTTTTCCCCTAAAGCCAAAACCCATGATCTTCTTATTATAAAACTCAGGGAGCAAGCTCTCTTCCAGAGCTTGAAGAATATCGGAGCCACAAAGCTTCACAACGCAAGGATTGATAGGCGATGGACATAGACCATGTATCATTCCGACACTAATCTGTCCTGCAGGAAGATGACCAAGCAGCTGTCCGGAATTTACGATTGCAATATCTGTGTTTGTGTGATGGCGAACCGCCTGTGCAAGCAAATTGGCCAATGAGGATTCCTTCTCATAATCCACTTCAAGCTTTCGATCCGTAACCGCAACAGCTTCCTGCAAACGCTCTTCAGCTTGTTCACGATGTATTAACACAGCATTCTCCACTTCAAGATCAATCTCCGTACACTCCACAGGAATACAGCACCCGCTCATAACGGTAAAATGCTCTTGTGGAGCTTTGCGTTCCAGCTCGACTTTGCCTACATAATGACCGAATTTTCCAGCTCCACAAACAGCAGTTCCATTAATAAATAAAGGTTCCTCTAATACATGGTGGGTGTGACCGCCCAGAATGATATCGATGCCGGATACACGATCTGCTATAGCTTTGTCGGCTGTAATGCCTAGATGAGACATGACAATCACTACATCTACCTGATTTCTCAGGATTTGTACCTGTTCCGCAATTGAAGCTTCAGGATCCTTGGCATCCCAACCCAAAAGTTTATAAAAGCTGTCAAAAGCTGCCGTTGCTCCTGTTATTCCTACTTTAATGCCATTCTTCTCTAGAATGACATGCTCTTTCATCCAGACGGGGGGCTTGCCTCCGATAATCTCAAAAATGTTGCAACATACGACAGGACACAGCAATCCTGAATAAGCTGTTTCCAAAGCTTCCACTGGAACAGTCAGGCCTTCATTATTGCCGATCGTGATGGCGTCATAGCCGGTCAGATTTATCACATCCACATTTGCCTGCCCCATCGTACCTTCCGTCTCAACGGCTGCTCTGTCCATATGATCACCTATATCCAGGACTAACACAGCTTCTTCCCCTGCAGCTTTTCTTTCCCGGGAAATAACCGCCGCATTTGCACTCATCATTTCAAAATGGCTGTGAATATCGTTAGTGTGCAATATCGTCAGCTTATCAGTCGCCATCTGACTCATAGCGGCCCCTCCCCGTGACATAATCGATTTTTTCGGTCTTACAAGCATAACATTTTAACCAGGATTATGGTATATTGAAGCCCATAAGAATTCGAGGTGAACCTATATGAAAAATAACGTTCAAGTCTTACTTTTTGCAGGTTTAGCAGACCGAATCGGTACATCAGTCCTTAGCGTTCCCGTCAAGGAATTTCCCATCAGTACCGGAGAGCTTAAAGCTATTATCCGCGAGACCTACCCCCACGCAGGCTCGCTAATCGATATATCATTCGCTGCTGTAAACCAACAATACGCAGCTAAGGATAGCCTTATTACTGAAACCGACGAAGTAGCTCTGATTCCTCCCGTTTCCGGCGGTGACGGATTGTCTGGTGATGAAGAGGAACATATGAAACATGCTGGATATACACCGGATGGCATGTGTGTCATCACAACCGATATATTATCTCCTGAAGATACACTCGCAAAAGTTCTCCACCCAAACCACGGAGCCTCGTTGAATTTTATCGGAACGACAAGAGAGATGACAGGCGACCTTCGCACAATCACATTGGAGTACGAGGCTTATATCCCGATGGCATTGCAAGAAATGCAAAAAATCCGTTCTAACATTCAGACCTCTTGGCCTGGTACAGCATGTGCAATTTCACACCGGATTGGCACCGTCGATATAGGAGAAATCAGTGTCGTTATTGCCGTTTCTTCCCCACATCGTGATACATGTTATGACGCAAGTCGCTACGCTATCGAGGAATTAAAACGAACGGTTCCTATTTGGAAGAAAGAACGCTGGGAAGACGGGTCTCAATGGCAAGGGCCACAGACAGGGACTTGGGACCCACTCAAAAATGACTGTTAGTCAATAAGTCATTGTAAATCCATTTTTTTCTTGCTAAGATTGATTTATAATAAAACTATATACTTAATTACACAGGTAAGAGGTGCAATGATTTGAGAGTACACGTCACAGACCTGATACCCGGTGATACAATGCTGCGAGAAATTTTCAACAGAAATGGTGTCCATGTCCTAAAAAAAGGAACGATTGTTCAGCTCGAGGAAATATCTAGGCTTTTGCAGCATAGTATCGACTATATTGATATTGAACCCCGTGAGATCCTCTTGTCTATTGATCCGTCGTCTGAAACACCGGAATCACTGAACAAGGTCAAACCGCATTTTGACCAAGCCATTGACGGATTTTCCACTATTTTTATGGAAGCGTTTAAAACCGGAAAATTTAACAAAAGTGTCGTTGATGATTCATTTCAGCCTGTTGTTGGTTCCTTAATGGGACAAAAAGACGTCGTTTCTCTTCTTCTGCTACTGAACGGTAAGGACGATTATACATACAAGCATTCCATGCAGGTCGGTATGCTTTCCTATTACCTTGCTACATGGATGGGCTACTCCTCTAGAGAATCCTATGACATTGGCAAAGCTGGTTATCTGCACGATATCGGCAAGAGCAAAATACCGAAAGAAATACTGGACAAGCCTGGTAAACTCTCTCCTCAGGAGTTCGAAGAGATTAAACTGCATACGGTTTATGGTTATGATATCATTCGCGAGTCCATCGACGACAAGGTTACAGCACTTGTTGCTCTGCAGCATCATGAACGGGATGACGGAACTGGATATCCAAAGGGCCTTCGTGAAGAACAGATTCACCCATACTCTCATATTACAGCTGTAGCGGACGTTTACAGTGCCATGACGACCAACAGGGTCTATCAGTCCAAACAACAGCTGCTTATCGTTCTGAGGGAGCTCTACAGCCTTAGTTTCGGTAAATTGAATGGCAAACCTTCACATGCTTTTATCCAGAACATGCTTCCGAACTTTATCGGAAAAAAAGTCATTCTCTCCTCAGGGGAGTCCGGAATCATTATCATGAATAACCAATTGGACTATTTCCGTCCACTCGTTCAAACCTCTGACCGATTTATTGATCTTTCCAAGGAACGGGAATTCGCGATTCAAGAAATACTATTTTAATTTTAATTATCATCCACGAAAAAAGGGGTGTCCCAAAAGGTCCATTTACCTGGGACGCCCCCTCTGTCTGTTATGAGACGCTACGCGTACAAATCGTTCCTCCAATCGCTCTTGCCCCCGAGTTTCTTGAATTATTCCTTGGCGGAAGAAATTCGGGGACAAAGGCGAACGCTACGCTTTTACGGAATCGCTTTGTCCTCTCTGCTGCTTCGTGCATGCCCAATTCAAAAATACATAAACAAAGAAACCGCCCTTTGGTAGAATGGAAGTGTCGAGCAACCATCTAAAAAGAGCGGTTTCTTTTTACATTCAATATACCATGGACCAACTCTATCTGCCAATGGACTTAGAAGAGGACGTTCCGTCAAATCATCTTGTTCGTGTTGTGAATGAGGCCGTGAATCGGCTAGACGACAACATCTTTGCATCGGCCTGTCCCGGTGGTGGCCGAAACAGCTACCACTCTAAGATGCTGACTAAAGTCATTATTTACGCCTACACCCAACGCATTTACTCCTCTCGTCAATGCCGAAAGTGAGCCTAGAGGCCCTAGTGGCTTTCGCTCGCCCATAATCTAATCAAGAATAGCGAATGTAATATTCACCTATGTTAGAAAATAATCCGCCATCGTACAGAACAGGATCACCATACTGATCACCTGATTCAAATTGTAGGAGGCCACATTCATCCGCTTGCGATTTGATGGCTTAATGATGTTATGCTCAACTGCAAGCAGTATTGTCGCGAACAGGATGCCAATCAAGTACAACCAACCGAGATCTTGAAGAACGTACAGGGAGAATAGCAGAAGTACCATAATCGTATGCAAGCCGCGCGCAATAAAGAGCGCTTCATCCAGACCGAACACGCGCGGCACACTCCAGAGGCCTGTCTCGCGGTCGAATTCTATATCCTGTGTCGCGTAGATAATATCGAAGCCGCCGATCCACAGCATGACAATCGTGCCGATCACGAATGGCGTGAAGGCGAATTCGCCCGTTACAGCGAACCACGCGCCGATCGGTGCGGAGGCGATGGTAAAGCCAAGATACAGGTGGCAGAGCCATGTAAAGCGCTTTGTGTAAGAGTACGAGCAGATTAGTATGATGGCCACCGGCGACAACCACAAGCAGAGCGGATTCAGCATACCCGCTGCGAGTATGAAAATTGCAAAGTTGATGACAACGAAGGTCGTCACTTCACGTTCATGCAGTAGCTTGCGCGGCAGATGGCGATGCGCCGTACGCGGATTCGCCGCGTCGAATTGCCGATCAATGAGGCGATTAAAAGCGTTGGCTCCGTTACGTGCGGCAACAAGCGCAATAAGTGACCATAGGAGCACATACCCGGACGGGATGCCTCCTGCTGCCCACACCATCGAGATGAGTGCGAAAGGCAGGGAGAATAATGTATGCGAAAACATGACGAGCTCACCGAACATTCGGGTCTTGCGCGTAAACTTGCGAATCAGTTCCATGACCGGATCAGCACTCCCTTGCTTCGCAAGCTGTCAACACGTCGTCCAGCGCCTTCAGCATTGCATCAACGTCTTGAGACGGCATGATGATCGGCGGCTGGAAAGCCAGCACATTGCGGCCAGTGCCGTTCTTGCCGATAATATAGCCGAGATCCTTCATCTGTTCTAGCACAGCATCCGTCAAGTCAGCACTCGCTTGTGCATCTGCTCCGCGCAATTCCGCTCCGCACATAAAGCCTTTACCACGTACATCCACGATAAGCGGATGCTTCTCCTGCAGGATACGAAGCCCTTTAATGAGGCGTCCGCCCACCCGCTCCGCACGCTCAACCAGGCCTTCATGCTCGATATAATCCAGCACAGCCAGTGCTGTCACAGCTGACATTGGATTACCGCCGAAAGTAGACGCCGACGGTCGATTGAAGCTCGCTGCAATTACATCTGTCGTCGCAAATGCTCCGATCGGCACCCCGTTTCCGAGCGCCTTCGCCATCGCCATAATGTCCGGTACGACGCCGTAATGCTCCATGGCGAACATCTTACCCGTGCGGCCGAAACCAGTCTGAATCTCATCTGCGATGAGCAGAACGCCATACTGTTCGAGCAGCGCCTTTACCTCGCGGAAGTACCAATCCGGCGGAGTAATCATGCCGCCGTTGCCTTGAATAGGCTCAACAATCATCGCTGCGATCGTATCTCCCTTATTGTCAAGCACCTCACGGAGCGCTTCAACCGAGCGGCGTGCAGCCGTCTCATCATCCAGTTCCGGATCATAAGGGCGCGGAATGAACGTAACGCCTGTATCCAGGTGATCATCCGAGCGCCACATCGGAATACCTGTCACGCCCATCGTCAGATACGTGCGGCCATGCAGTCCGTACTCAAGTGCGATAAAGTCTCGGCGCTTTGTATGCAGCCGAGCAAGCAGCATAGCGCCTTCATTCGCCTCTGATCCACTATTGCAGAAGAAGGTGCGCTTCAGGCTGCCCGGCAGCACTCCGTTCGCTAACCGTTCAGCCAGATCGACCATTGGCTGCGTCAGATAGATCGTCGTTGTATGCTGCAGCGTCTGAAGCTGCTCGATCGTCTTCGCCGTAATCTGCTCATTGCAGTGTCCGCAGGCAACGACAGATACGCCTGCGAAGAAGTCCACATATTCACTTCCCTGCTCATCATACAGATATTGCATCTTTCCCCGCACAATTTGCGGCGGATTTCTGTAAAAATGATGCGTACACGGGAAAAAATATTGTTTACGCTTCTCCAATACTCCTTCTGGACCGATATATGACGCCTGCTGACTATGACCATGATCTTGATTCAAGTTACTCACGTTCATCCACCCTTTGTATATATGATTTCCCGCAAGAAGCGGCAGACAAGGATGTCTGCCGCCCTCCTTGAGTGCTGCGATGATGTATGACAGATATAAACAAATATTAATTAATCCCTATACCTCTACTGGCTCTAGCTTAAGCGCTTGACCGAACTGCAGTGAGCCAAGGGTATAGCCTGCAAAAACGGGCTGCATCCCCTTAAACAGAGAATCACACTGCGTCAGATCCTTAACGGCCTCCTTATAGACAGAGACGATATGGCCTAGCTGCTCAGGCGTATAAGTCTTACCTTCAATGCGGAAATGATCGACCCCTGCTTCGTGCAATTCTTTTAGCATAGGCAAATAGCACAGCTCTTTCGAGAGAGCCAGATGATTACGTCCGCTCCAATCACGGTATACCGGGTTCTCCCCTTTATCCGTCATAAGTACGAGGTACTGGTTATCGACGAATTTATTATCCTCTTCACCAATGGATTCCATCACTTCCGTGTTCTCGTACAGATCAAGCTCCAGATACATGACGATTGGCGAACCGTGCACAATAACCTCAATTGGAACATTCGTGTTGTCCAGCAGCTTCGTCAAGTCATTCAGAGGAAGCTCAAGCGAAGCATGAAGACGCTCCATATTGAAACGCTCATGATAGAGAGCAGCCGACATATGATTAAACACGTTCAGATTGAAATCCGCAACCATCGGCAACTGTACATCACGGAACTTATGCATCGCACCGATATTTGTCACGAGTAAGCCGTCCAATCCATAGAAGCCATTGCCTGCACCCGCACGAATAAATTGATTGTATTGCTCCATATGAAGCTCCGTCATCATTCTCGGCATGCCGAGCAGAATTTGTGTATGGCCCTTTTCAGCAGTAAGTGCCTCAATCTCTTCGCGGGTAAAAGGACGATCCGGCTGGTACACATCTCCGGTCAGATATATCACATCAGCGCCTGCTGCGAGAGCAGCACGGGCTTGTTCGACATTGTTCACATGGACGCTCACCTTAGGTGCTGCATGAGCAGTTCCTTCACGCTTTGCACTGCCCAATCTGTCACGGACTTGCTCTACACGATCAAGCTTAAGCTCACGCTCCGCCGTCGGCGTGCTGAAAACCTTGCCCGTGCTGTAAAACTTGCCTGTGCCCTCATAACGGCGGTTAATGTAATTCAAGCCAGGCTTATCGAAAGCATAGCCTGTCGAGAAATCACGCTTGCGATTCTCATACAACGCTTCTGCATCCTGCTTACGATTAAAGCCGATTGGATCGGCGATATAGCGATCAATTGCATCACCATAGCTATTGACAAGCAAGCGGAGAAACTCCTCGTCACGCATTCGTCCTTCAATCTTGAAAGACACAATGCCGGACTTGATGAGCTCTGGAATATGCTCATACATGTACATGTCCTTCGCTGCTAACGGATATTCCGTAGGATAGATATGCCCATCCTTCTTCACCCGATAATCCCAGCGGCAAGGCTTCATACAGCGTCCACGGTTCGCGCTGTTGCCATACAGCATTGAGCTAATCAAGCAGTTCCCTCCGTGAACCGTACACATGTCACCATGGATAAAGTATTCAAACTCCATGTCTGTCTTCGACTGTAAAAGTTCCGCTGTGCGCAGGTCCATCTCGCGAGAGGCAACGACACGTGTTACCCCCATTTCCTTCAGAGCTTCAATCATATCCATATTGTGAACATTCATCATTACGGAAGAGTGCACCGGGATATTCGTATAATTCATGCTCTGAATGAGTGGGAACACGGCCAAGTCCTGTGCAATGATGGCATCGGGTTTAGCCTCATTCAAGAAGGCAAAATAACGTTTAGCTTCATCCAGATCCTCTTCATTCATGAGATTGTTCACTGTAACATACGCACGCTTGCCGCGTTCATGTGTCATCTCGATTGCTTGACGAACTTCCTCATAGCTCAGGTTGTATCCTTTGCGCATCATACGCATATTCAGGGAAGGTCCACCAAAATACACCGCGTCACAATTCATATCAATAACTGATTTAAAAATATCAAATGTTCCAGCAGGAGCTAACAGTTCGACTTCTTTTCCGTTAAAAAATCTGGCCATAGTCGTTCCTCCTTACCACTCTGGGTAAACATGTTAAAATTTGAATTATATTAATTATAGCATCGAACATTCATATTGTGATTGAATTCACAAATTGTTAAATGTAAAGCGATTACATGACCATTCTACGGCTAGAAACCATCGTGAAAACACCAATACTATGATGTTAATCACAAATAACAAGGTGTGCGTTAGACAAACAAAAAGAAACTATTTTGAACAAAGATTGATCAGAATGGTTTCTTCTATATAGAACTGCTAATTTAGTTTTTAACAATAAGTTAAATATAATTTGTTATCTGTTCTTGATTTATAATTTTTTTTATTTTGAGATTAAATATCATCTGTACACACGTATAAATTACATTTAATATTAACAAAATTATTAGTATAGTAATCGCATTTGTTTGAAAAGGCATATAGTCACCAGTTTGTATAGATAGTCCCTTTTGTATTAATTGGCTTATCCAGATACTCGGAAAAAGTGTCACGATAAATGAGAAGCACAAAATTGGTCTATATATATTGATTAGCATTTTATTAATTTTCTTTGTTTGGTATCCTAATAAATCCAATACTAATATATCTTTTATTTTTTCTTGAAAATGGAGTAATAACACTAAATAAATTAAAAGGCAGCCAATTATACATCCCAATACTTGATTAATGACCCCACTCATGCGGTTAGATACCGCATTTTTATCCAATTCTATCAATCTGTCTGTCATCGTGATAGTCTTTCCACTGTGCATATTTAAAGGCTCCGTACTCAAAACGCCTGTATGAACGTTTTTCGGAATACCTAACCACTCGGCCACTTGCTTTTTAGAGATATAAATCGAATTCGTCTCTGCATTTTCAGCTATATCTAATATGATTGCCGTTTGCCTTTGTCCAGAAATCGTAAAATTAATTTTGTCCCCTTTGTGGAATCCATACAGTTCCTTGAGTGCCGGATTAATTAAAACTTGATTATCTGTTGGAATTGTCAATGATGTGCCTTGTTCATTTTTTAGTTCAAGCAGATGCACAGGTCCATCCATTCCAACGATCTGTTGAACAACTTCTTGTTTAGATTCAATTTCTATGGCGATAGGTGTTCGTAAATAATAGCTAACTTCATAATTACTTTCATCGTCTGTCTGATACTCGTCGTATTTTGTGTCAAAGCTATATCTATGTCCTTCTGTTTGGGATGTATATACTTTTTTACTACTTAAATTTAAAGAAATACTTATGACAAACAAAGATGTAACTATTCCTACAGTAATAACTGTTAATAAAATGGTTATTGGTTTTCTCATTGCTATCCTGACAGACAATTTATATCGTTTTGGTACAATATTTGCGAGTTTTTCAGCCAAGCGATTTTCTTTTTGCTTGTCTGAACCATTGAGAAGTAATGCTGTTTCTTTATTATAAAACGGGTAACAAGCCCAAAATGTAATAACGCACAAGACAATAACTACTGATACAACGCCCAACAGGAAACTAAAGAGATGAATACCTTTTTTTACATTTTCAACAGAATAAGCTTCAATGCTGGCAGTTAGTAATAGATCAGAACCGAACCATCCTAGTATCATTCCTAGCAATGAGCCTACTATTGAAATTAGGAAAGTAAATGAGATGAATAGAAAACATATCGTTTGATCAGTATAGCCTAAAGCCTTAAAACATCCGATTTCCTTTTTATGAAGAGTAAAATATCGTTTATAGAACATGTAGAAAATAAATCCAGTTATCAGAATTAGAATAATTAGAAAACTACGTGCAAGAATGGTATTGGATTGTAAAGCTGCAAGAAATTTTTCCTGATTATCCGTTAAAGTCTGGCCTAATTGAATCATTGAATTTAATGTACTCATATTTTCATCTACTGAGAATTGGACAAAAAAATACATAAAAGACGTCAATGTTACCAATGCAAAAAGGATGATAATATTGCTTTTCGTTTTTAAAAAGCTTGTAAATGACTGTTTAAATAAATATTTCATTTAATTGATCTCCCAATCTATTTCATTTGCAGATAAAGGGGTTTCATTCCATATATCTTTATAAACAGCACCATCTTTCACTGTAATGACTCGATCTGCCGTTTCGGCAATTTTTAAATTGTGAGTAGTAAAAATAACGGTTACACCATATCTCTTTTTGATTTCATGTAAAAGGGCGACAACTATTTTACTGTTTTCTTCATCAAGTGAGCCTGTAGCTTCATCGCAAAATAGAACATGAGGTTTTTTTATAATCGCTCTTGCAATGGCAACACGCTGTTGCTGACCTCCTGATAATTGAGATGGAAATTTAGATAGAATGTCCTCAATTCCTAATATTTTTGTTATTTCGTTATACGATAGATCTACTTTTTGAGGAGACATGCCAATTTTGATATTTTCTTCGGCGGTTAAATCTGCAAGCAATAAATAATTTTGAAAAATAATACTAAGTTCATTGCGCTTTAAATTTGATAGTTCTCTTTTGCTTAATTTGGTGATATCAATATCATTGTAAAAAACTTTGCCAGAAGTCGGACGTAATAGACCAGATAAAACATTAAGTAATGTAGACTTTCCAGAACCACTTTGACCTAAAATAACCGTGAACGAATTAGATGAGATGGACAGGTCTATTCCTTTTAAGACCGTTTCGTTATTGTTAAATTTTTTTATTATTTTTTCTGCCCTGATCATTCGCTTCATTATTGTCCTCCATTCTCAAGCTGAAACTATTCTTTCCACCATCATGTCTATCTGCTCATCTATCAGTGTTGGTGAAACAGACATGCTCAAAGCCATAATCGTTAACCCTTCAAGCAAAATCACAATTTGCCTTGCCATTCCATCTGTATCTAGAGGCATTATTTCTTTTCGCTCAATTCCATAGGAGAGTGTTTTCGAAATCATAGCAACAGCATCATTAAAGTACTGCTCTAAAATCCCCTCGAACGAATTATCTTTTTGAGATAAGAAAAACTCATAAATGGCTAACCTGATAGTGCTACCAATATTTAACAATTCCTCTTTCTGCTGCTGCAAAAATTCAGTTAAAATGGCTACGGCATTTTTTTCATTTTTCATGCTCTCAAAAAAATAAGATTTATCTATGCTTTTCTGAGACGTTAAAATCCCCTCGAAAATTTCTTTAGTGGAGCTAAAATATTTGTATAAACCGCCTCGACTTATACCACATTCCTCAACAATGTCTTTCATAGTCACGGAGGTATAGCCCTCCCGAATAAAAACATGTGTAGCCTTTGCTAAAATATAATTCCTTTTCTCAACAGCTTTTGACCCCATATAAAAATGTACCTCCTGGAATTACTAATAAGTAGCGAGTGACACATGTGTCACTTTATTACTTATTAGAATATACGACACGCGTGTCACTTTTTCAAGCCTTTTAAATCATTCGGTACCTTCGCCCTAAAAATAAAAATGTATCCTTTAATGGCCATGAAAAAATGCACCCCCAAAAATGTCAATCAGATTAACCCAGAGGTTTTTCCAATGTCCATTTAGGAGGTGCACTTTCTTACTTGCTTACTTATAATGAGAAGTTGGATAAACAACTGCCTTGCCTTTTATTGCTACGTCAAGTCTCTTGATCCCGGTTATATTTATTTCAATTTGCTCCTTGGAATCTTTGGATATCAATAAAGATTTCATCTCTTCATTTTTATCTTGGTTATTAATGACAACGATTGCATCTTCTTCAATTGCCATAATATCTAAAACCAATGTTTGATATTTAGCTTCCGGATAAAGGTATACACTAGGCACAGATCCCTTAGTTATAATGACCTCTTTAAAATTAGAAGTATATGTTTTGTCCCTAGTTAAAAAAGCATCGTAGTACGTTACTTGCTTACTCAAAATAGGTGTTTCTTTTAAATTTTCTCCAATATGTACTGTACCTTTTGCCTTATCAATCGTTACGTTTGTCTTTGTCGCTTCCTTTACAACACTAACGGGGAGATAATACTGTCCATTCACCAGAATAGGTTTATCGGAGTGATTCCAGCTCTTTCCGTTCAGAAGATACTTAAAGTTTTGAATCGTACCTTTAATCTGCGGACTTGCAGCATAGACCGCCGTCCCCCCGAGCATAAATAATGCACAAATAGCCAAAGCAACTCTCTTTTTCTTCATTCTTACAACTTCCTCCTTCTCACAATTATTAACTTATATTCCCTACAATATCATAATTACGGAGATTTTTGTCGAAATATTGTATAGATTAGAGGCAACAGTTAAAAAAATAACGAACAAGGATCAAGCGAGCCGATTGATATTGCTTCGATATAGTTATTTGGATAGTACATATGCCTTCAAGTCTTCAAATTTTGTAGGGAGATATTGTTATTACGAAGCGTCCTGTTCCCATGAAAGACAAATAAGATGTTTAGAACGCAAAAGAGACCCTACCAGCATATAAGCCGGTAGGGTCTTTGTATTTATTTTAATGTGTTAAAATTTATACATAAGGAGGGTCTCATGAGAAAACTATACATTACATTAGGACTTATTTTATTTGTACTGGTTGCCTGCTCCCCGAGTTTACCAACAGCAACAACACCAGAAAACCAAGCATTCCCGAAGGAGCAAGCAGCAGGTGAGTTACAGGTCTACTATTTTGACGTCGGCCAAGGTGACTCGACATTGATCCGAACGCCTAAAGGACAGCATGTATTGATCGACGGTGGAGACAACCACAAGGGCGACGATATGGTAGATTATCTTAAGCAGCTCGGTGTAAAGAGTCTTGATGCGGTCATTGCTACTCACCCGGACGCCGACCACATTGGCGGACTGGATACGGTCATAGATGCAATTCCAGTCAAGTCCGTATATGCACCACGAGTTTCACATACCACGAACACATACAAAGACTTCTTGATGGCTGTGAAGAATAAGAACCTAAAGATTAAATCAGCAAAGGCAGGGATAGAGTTACCTTTAGATGGTGTGACTGCTAAGTTCATTACGCCGATTGGAGAATACGGCAAGGATCTTAATGCCTGGAGCGCTGTTCTAAAGGTTACATACAAAGATACTTCGTTCCTGTTCATGGGGGATGCTGAGCACAAGAGCGAAACTGATATGTTGAAGTCTCCTGAGGAACTGGGTGCTGACGTGCTTAAAGTCGGGCATCACGGCTCGGAAACATCATCCTCTCCCCAATTTTTAAAGGCCGTAAATCCTAAGTATGCTGTAATCAGCGTAGGTAAGGATAACAAATATGGTCACCCGAAGGGGATTGTCACGAACCGATTAAAGAAAGCGGATGTAAAAGTATACCAGACAGACCAGCGAGGAACGATTACGGCAATGAGTGATGGGAAGAGAATAATATTTAAGACTGCGAGGTAATGGAGAATGATAAAAGGTGTTATCGACCAGATTGAATGCGATATAGCAAAAATCGAAATGGAAGATGGGCATACTATCGAATACCCGAAGCATCTGCTGCCAAGCGAAGCGGATGTAGGGGATGTTGTTCAAATAAGTGGGAACGTTATAACTGTCGATAAACAGGCGACTAAAGAACGTAGACGTGAAGTTGACAAGCTAGTGGAAGAATTGTTTGAAGATTAACAAATAAGAGCCGTGGGATTCTTCCTCCACGGCTCTTAACTTATATGTCAGACGCCGAAAGAATCAATCCCACGGCCACAGGCCGACCATTTATCTTGATCGCCGCGCTTCAGAAGATAATATTATCTTCCATAACAGGACGGAAGATGGTTAAGAACAAATGTTGTACGTGATTATTTTAATAAAGTATGTAAAAGAGTGAAGATTCCCGTTCTGTCTCCCTATGCATTAAGACATACTCACGCCGTTCATTTACTCGAAGCTGGCGCAAATATAAAATACGTGTCCGAGCGACTAGGACACGCAAGCGTGAAAGTCACAGCGGACACGTATTTACATATTACCGATAAAATTGAAGATGATGCTATTGCCCTGTACGAGCAATATGTGAAGTAACCGGACAAAAAACGGACAAACCCCTAAATCAAAGCCAGAAAACCTTGGTGTAACAAGGTTAACCGATGCTGCCTTCCATCTCGAACTTGATCAGACGGTTCATCTCTACCGCATATTCCATCGGCAGTTCTTTGGTGAACGGCTCGATAAAGCCCATAATGATCATTTGAGTCGCTTCCGATTCACTCAGTCCGCGGCTCATGAGATAGAACAACTGTTCCTCGGACACCTTGGATACCGTTGCCTCATGCTCCAGCATCACATTATCATTCTTAATCTCATTATATGGGATTGTATCCGATGTGGATTCGTTATCGAGAATCAAGGTGTCGCATTGGATGTTAGCTTTAGCACCTTCAGCGTTACGTCCGAAGGAAGCAAGTCCACGATAAGTCACTTTACCACCGTGCTTACTAATCGATTTAGATACGATTGTTGACGTGGTATCCGGAGCCAAGTGAATCATTTTGGCGCCTGCATCCTGATGCTGGCCTTTACCGGCAACAGCGATGGAGAGCACCATACCTTTCGCTCCGCGGCCTTTCAGGATAACGGCAGGATACTTCATCGTCAGCTTGGAACCAATGTTACCGTCTACCCATTCCATAGTCGCGTTCTCTTCTGCAACTGCACGCTTCGTAACCAGGTTGTAAATGTTCGGAGCCCAGTTTTGAATCGTCGTGTAACGGACACGTGCATTTTTCTTACAGATGATCTCAACAACTGCACTGTGAAGCGAGTTCGTGCTATAGATTGGAGCCGTACATCCTTCAACATAGTGAACGAAGCTGTCTTCGTCCGCAATGATCAGTGTGCGTTCGAATTGGCCCATATTCTCGGAGTTAATGCGGAAGTATGCCTGCAGCGGAATTTCACATTTTACGCCTTTTGGAACGTAAATAAAGCTACCGCCGGACCATACAGCGCTGTTCAACGCCGCGAACTTGTTGTCAGAAGGTGGAACTATTGTCGAGAAGTACTCTTTGAAGATTTCAGGATGCTCTCTCAGAGCCGTATCGGTATCTGTAAAGATAACGCCTTGGTCTTCAAGATCCTTTTGCATGTTGTGGTATACAACCTCAGATTCGTACTGAGCCGATACACCAGCAAGGAACTTCTGCTCAGCTTCAGGAATGCCCAGCTTGTCAAAGGTTTCCTTAATCTCGGAAGGAACCTCTTCCCAGGTCTTACCTTGTTTCTCAGATGGTCTTACATAGTATTGGATGTCGTTGAAATCCAGTTCATCGAGATCTCCACCCCATTTAGGCATTGGCATTTTCTCGAACTGTTCTAAAGACTTCAGACGGAAGTCAAGCATCCACTCCGGCTCGTTCTTGATCTTAGAAATCTCAGTCACGATTTCGCGAGTCAGACCTTTACCAGTTTGAAAAACTGCCTTGTGTTCATCACGAAAACCATATTTATACTCTTCCATTTCAGGAGCTTTTTTGGCCATTCGTCTTACCTCCCTATCGTTCTAATGTTTCTATTCTGTATCGTCTATTCCTTTTCGCAGTGCATTCCAGGCCAGCGTTGCGCATTTGATGCGTGCAGGAAACTTGTTCACACCGGATAGGGCTTCAATATCTTCATATTCTTCAAATTCCACATCTTCGCCCTGCATCAGACAGGAGAATTTGGAAGCCAGCTCAAGAGCTTCTTCCAACGTTTTTCCTTTAACGGCATCCGTCATCATCGACGCGGAGGACATGCTGATCGAACATCCTTCGCCCGTATATTTGGCGTCTTTTACAATACCGTCCTCCACCTTCATCTGCAGTGAAATCCGGTCTCCGCATGTCGGATTGTTCAAGTCAATCGTGACGGCATCGTCTTCGAATTTCCCACGGTTACGAGGATTTTTATAATGATCCATAATGACACGTCTGTACAAATCGTCAAGTTGCATCGCCAAAATACTCCTTTGTCTGGATTAAGGCACTGACAAGCCTGTCGACGTCTTCTTCTGTATTATACAGATAAAAACTTGCGCGTGCTGTAGAAGACACCTTGAGCCAGCGCATCAGCGGTTGGCAGCAATGATGACCAGCGCGAATCGCAATGCCTTGTGCATCAAGCACAGTTGCGACATCATGCGGATGGACATCACCCAGATTAAAAGTGATGAGACCAACATCCCGCTTACGCGGACCATACAGGCTAATCCCTTCAATCTCATCCAAACGGTTCATGGCATAAGCCGCAAGGCGGCTTTCATGACGCTCAATCTCATCCATGCCGATCTCTTCAAGAAAGTCTATGGCTGCACCTAATCCAACAGCACCAGCAATAATCGGGGTTCCGCCTTCAAACTTCCAAGGCAGCTCCTTCCAATTGGACTCATAGAGGCCCACATCGTTGATCATCTCACCACCGAACTCTATCGGCTCCATCTCCTGAAGCAGTGCCTTCTTACCGTATAGTGCCCCGATACCAGTCGGAGCACACATTTTATGCCCAGACAGGGCGTAAAAGTCGCAGTCCAGGTCCCGAACATCCACTTTCATGTGAGGAGTGCTCTGGGCTCCATCGACAACAATCACAGCACCGTTGCGATGAGCAATCTCTGCAATTTCCTTCACCCGGTGAACCACACCCATTACATTAGACACATGTGCAATAGCCACGATCTTGGTGCGGTTTGTTACGGTCTTCTCTACATCTTCTAATGTGATTGTACCATCCGGTTGAATCGGTATATATTTCAGCGTAGCGCCGACGGCAAGAGCCACCTGCTGCCACGGTATGAGATTACTGTGATGCTCCATTTCCGTCAGAACGATTTCATCACCGGGTCCGCAGACGGAACGTGCATACGATGAGGCTACCAGGTTAAGAGCTGTCGTTGTCCCGCGTGTGAAAATAATTTCCTCCGTGCTTTTCGCATGGATGAATCGGGCAACTTTCTCTCGGGCTCCTTCATACGCATCCGTTGCCCGGCTACCAAGTGTATGAACGCCACGGTGTACGTTGGCGTTCTCCCACTCGTAGTAATGTTTAACGGCGTCAATAACAGCACGCGGCTTCTGGGAAGTCGCAGCGTTATCGAGATACACTAGCGGATGCCCGTTTATTTCCTGATGTAGGATAGGAAACTGTTCGCGGATTGAGGCATTCATTGTCCCAGCTTCCTTTCAACAAGTCCTTGAAGCTGGTCGCGCAGTCCTTCCAAAGGAATCTCGCTTACTACCGGCGCCAAGAAACCGTAAATGATCAAGGATTCCGCTGTCGTACGGGAAATACCACGAGACATCAGGTAGTAAATCTGCTCTTGATTCACTTGTCCTACCGAAGCCGCGTGTCCTGCGGTAACATCATCTTCATCAATCAGAAGAATTGGGTTCGCATCACCGCGTGCTTTCGGACTGAGCATCAGTACACGTTCGGTTTGCTGTCCGTCCGCTTTTGTTGCCCCCTTCTCGATCTTCGTAATTCCGTTAATGATCGCTTGAGCGTCTTCACGCATAACCGCACGGGTAATCATTTGGCTCGCAGAGCTTTTGCCGAAATGGCGTGCTTGTGTTGTGTAATTAATCTTCTGGGATCCGGAACCGACAGCAATTACCTTCTGATCTGACAAGGAACCGTTTCCTTGCAATATGCTCATCGTGTCGCTTGCCGTGTCGCCATCATTCATTTCACCGACAATCCATTCGATGGAACCGTCGTTCTCAACAACTGCACGGCGGTAAGTGATATCCGTCGTTTCCGATGTCAGTTGGTGAACCGATGCGAAACGAACCTTGGCTCCATTTTTAACAAACACTTCAACAGCACCGTTATGAGTAACATGCCCCGACAAGCCATTGGATAAATAGTTGTCTACATAAGTGACGCGACTATTCGCTTCAGCAACGATGAGCACATGCGGTGCAAACAGCGCTTCAGCGTTATCTGTCAACATTACAGCCTGTAGCGGCAGTTCTACCTCTACATTTTTAGGGACATACAGGAATACTCCACCGTTCCAAGTTGCAGCGTGCAATGCAGCAAGGTAATGTTCATCCCGTTTCACAGCCTCGTGCAAATAAGGCTTCACGAGATTCTCATGTTCTTTAACCGCTGTTTCCAAATCGGTAAAAATTACGCCTTGTGCAGCCAGCTCCTCAGACAGCTTCGAGTACACTGTACCCGAGTTGCGCTGAATAACGAGTCCGCCTTCTCTTGAACCTTCGACAAGTTTTGCCGCTTCCTGTGGAAGATCTTCAAAAGATGACAGCTGCTCACTTTGCTTGTATTCACCAAACGCCTGGATGTTCCAGCGGTCAATCCGCTGCTTCTCCAGCTTAGGCAGTTCCAACTGGCCGGCCAGTTCCAGCGATGTCAGGCGGCTTTCCGTTACCCAAGCAGGCTCCTGCTTGCTTGCGGACAGTGCCTTCAATGCTTCAGCGTTGACCAGAAGAATGGTTTGTGTTGTCATTTCTTCTCCTCCTCCCGTCTATTTACGCTTCTTGACCTACAGTTTCGTCAGTGATGCCGAGCTCTTCCTTAATCCAATCGTAACCTTCCGCTTCCAGACGCTGAGCCAATTCAGGACCACCGGATTTAACGATGCGTCCTTGCATCATCACGTGTACAAAATCCGGAGTGATGTAGTTAAGCAAACGCTGATAGTGGGTAATAATCAAGAAACCACGATCTTCGGTTTTCATTGCATTGACACCGTTAGCCACGATTCTCAGTGCGTCAATATCCAGACCGGAGTCGATTTCGTCCAAAATAACGACCTTCGGTTCCATCATCATCATCTGCAAAATTTCGTTACGTTTCTTCTCACCGCCGGAGAAGCCTTCGTTCAGGTAACGATGAGCAAATTCTGGATTCATCTCAAGCTCTTTCATCTTGCCTTCCATTTGGCGGATGAATTTAATAAGAGAAATCTCATTTCCTTCACCGCGGCGTGCGTTGATCGAACTGCGAAGGAAGTCGGAGTTGGTCACACCAGCGATTTCGCTTGGGTATTGCATCGCCAGGAACAATCCTGCCAAAGCGCGCTCATCCACTTCCATTTCAAGCAGATCTTCACCGTTCAAAGTCGCGCTTCCTTCTGTAACTTCGTATTTTGGATGACCCATCAAAGCTGAAGCTAGAGTACTTTTACCTGTTCCGTTCGGTCCCATGATGGCATGTACTTCGCCGCCATTCATCTCCAGGTTAATACCCTTAAGGATTTCTTTGCCTTCGATTTGTGCTTTCAAACCTTCAATGACAAACTTCGTTGACATGTGATATTCCCTCCGTCGAAAAAAAGTATAGTGGTGTGATATGATAACAGGATCGGTCGCCCTGATTTATCACAAGATAATTTATTTATAATTATTCTAAACTGATTCTCAGTGATTCTCAACCCATCTTATAATAAAAGGTACTTTAATTCAACCGGACAAGCCAATGTGTGATATTTATCATTGCATCAATGTCCATAAAAAAAGCCTGACCGTCTATACGGCCAAGCCCTTTATTCTACAGCCTGTCTCTGGAACAGCTGTTACTATAAGCTGAGCCCTCTCCCCTTTCGATCTGCATCCAGCACCGTTGTTCAATAACTGTACCTCACCAGACGGTTGTCACATTCGGAAGGATTAAGGTGTTACGACTGCCCAGGCATATTTGTATTTTTCAACAAAAGAATGAATTTCTTGACCTTATCCACCAGTCATCCCGTTCAATCTATTTTCTTATCCTAGGAAAGAACGAAGCATCCACATATGCTTCTCAAAGTCCGCTTTAAAGCCTGTCAACATATCAGCAGTAGGCATATCCTCCGCTTTCTCGGCAATTTCGATACCTTCCTGCAGTTCCTCAGACAGTGTAGCAAAATCCTCTACGAGCTGCTGCACCATGCCGCGGGTATCCTCATTGCCTGCCGCCTCCTGAATCGTAGAGATTTCAAGATATTCTTTCATCGTAGCAGCCGGCTGTCCTTTGATTGCAAGCAGCCGTTCAGCCACCTCATCCATCTTCAAGGTAACCTCATCATATAGTTCTTCGAATTTAGCATGAAGGGAAAAAAACTGCTCGCCACCAACATACCAATGGTAATTATGGAGTTTCACATAGAGGACATTTAAATTAGCTACCTGCTGGTTTAGTGCTTGCTCTACACCAGAGTTTCTCGTTTTGCTGCTCGATTTAGTCGATTGAGTTTTAGCCATAAGTAATCCCTTCCTTTTCCATATATGATTCACCCTTAAATGCGGTAAATAAGCGTAATAAGTCGGCTTTACCAGCCGAGTACTTGCTTCCCGCTTTACCTCACTATACATTTATGAATAAGCCGGGCGTCTACTTATAGTTTACCCCAGCGGGCTGGCTCCGAATCAAGTCAAAAGCCGAATGAGTCATTGTTAAAAAAATGTACAAAAGTGCCTGGTTTGCCGTTATACTGAATTATACCTACTAGAAAAGTTGGTTTTTCTTTTTTCTATTATATATGGAGGTGACCATCTATGTCCGCATATCATCCACTGACTTCGGAAGAAGCGATCACGCTTGCGCAACGCCTTCCTGGGGTCTTTTCCGAAAACGCTGTGCTTAACTGCCGAGAGATCGGTGACGGTAATCTAAATCTTGTATTCCATGTGACCACGGAAAATTCCGCTGAAAGTATCATTATCAAACAAGCCGTTCCTTATGCAAAGGTTGTCGGGGAATCCTGGCCTCTATCACTTGAACGGGCGCGTATTGAACGACAATCTCTCGAAATACAGCATCGGCTTTGTCCCGATTTCGTTCCAAAGGTATTCGCCTATTCAGACGAACTTGCTTATACTATAATGGAGGATCTGAGCCAATATACCATTATGCGAAAGGGATTAATCGATGGGATTACATATCCCCGGTTTGCGGAGCATATTGGTCAATTTCTCGCAAGAACACTATTCTACACCTCTGACCTTGGCATGAATCAACAGGAGAAAAAAGAACTTGCAGGGCGCTTCGTCAATCCGGATTTGTGCAAAATTACGGAAGATCTCATTTTTGAAGATCCTTACCGCACCTCAGCCAACAACAGCTACTCGGATAGCATTGAAGATGAAGCCGAAGCCTTACGAAACGATATTCCTCTTCATTTTGAGGTAGCACTTCTTCGGGAGAAATTCCTGACACACAGCCAAGCCCTCCTGCACGGAGATTTGCATACAGGAAGTATCTTCGTCACTCCTGAATCTACCAAGGTGATCGATCCCGAATTTGCCTACTTTGGACCGATGGGATTTGATATTGGCGCTGTAATCGGAAATCTGCTGCTCAACTATGCTTCCCAACCGGGAAGGAACCCAAGCGGTGAAGACTTAACATTACGAGAAGAACGTCTTCTTGAGATGGTTAAGGATGTATGGAATCATTTTGAATCATCCTTCCGCAGCCTGTGGAACAAAGACCTGGTTGACGAAATGTCGCGGACACCTGGGTATCAGGAGCATTACCTGACTGAGGTATTACGAGATGCTACAGGTTTCGCGGGATGCAAAATGATACGCAGAATTGTCGGCTTGTCGCATGTAGCAGACATTGATGGAATTGAAAATGATATGGCACGTGAAACAGCGCAGCGTAAAGCACTCGCTGTCGGAAAAAATCTGGTCCGCCACCACCGGAATGTCGGTACCGTGGATGACTTACTAAAACTTGTACATCTTGCAACTACAGAAATAGGGGTGTCTATATGAGCAACACAAACACAATTCTTGATTCAACAACTGGCCCACTAAGATCCCTCCTATGGGGCGGCGACCATCTTGTTATGCTGGATCAGCGGCTTCTCCCGGGTGAGATCGTTAACCTGAAGCTCTATACCCCGGAAGATGTCTGGGAAGGAATACACTCCATGAAGGTCCGCGGAGCCCCAGCCATCGGCATCGCCGCAGCATACGGTGCCGTTCTTGGCGCAAACAGCTATCCAGGCAATGTTACAGCTGAATGGGTAAATCATGTTCATCAAACTTGTGCTTATCTGGCAACATCACGACCAACCGCAGTCAATTTATTCTGGGCTTTGGACCGGATGAAACTGGCTGCCGAGAAACTTGCCAGCGGGAATCAAAATATAACTAGTCTAAATGAAGGACTTCTCGCTGAAGCTCATGCTATCCGCTCCGAAGACGAAGAAGTATGCCGGCAGATCGGTGAACATGCGCTACCGCTTATTCAGGACGGCATGGGTATTCTTACCCACTGCAATGCAGGAGGTCTGGCAACAGCCAGATACGGTACAGCACTCGCTCCCATGTATCTCGCTCACGAACAAGGGATTTCCTTTAAAGTATTTGCTGATGAGACAAGACCTGTACTTCAGGGAGCGCGTCTTACCGCCTTCGAGCTCCAGCAAGCGGGAATTGATGTAACTCTGCTCGCCGACAACATGGCGGCCATGGTCATGTCTAAAGGATGGATACAGGCTGTCATCGTGGGAACCGATAGGGTTGCTGCGAACGGAGACGTCGCCAACAAGATCGGAACCTATGGGGTCGCTGTTTTAGCTAAAGCACATGGAATACCATTTTATGTAGCTTGTCCTTTATCCACCATCGACTTGAACACACCGACAGGTGCAGACATTCCGATTGAAGAACGTCCGGCAGAAGAAATTACCGAAGGCTTCGGTAAACGAACGGCTCCATCCGGCGTGAAGGTTTATAATCCGGCGTTTGATATCACACCTCATGAATATGTAACGGCTATTATTACAGAAAAAGGAATTATTGAGGCTCCATATCCGGAAAACCTGAAGGCTTTATTCGCTGAATAAACAAAACAACCAAGAAAAGGACGATTCTATTCGGAATCGTCCTTTTCTTGTAGATCAGTACCTCTTACAACATCCGGATGATTGCGTCCTTGCCTTTCAAACCCGGATGAACCCCCCATTTTTCAGCTTCAACGGTAACTGACTCCAATGGTGCTTCAAGTAGATCCTCTAGTGTACGGACTCCGACAGCTCTTCCGGCAATAATCTGGCGGTCTCCAAGTTTTTGGTTAAGTAGACCTACGTCCAGAGCCCCACACATAATATATCCACGGGTCGTGTAAATCGCCAAAAGTGTAGTCTTAGGCAATTTTACTTCCACACCCATGACGGTATGTCCCTCAATTTCGATAGGCAACAGTGTAACCATGAAACACACCTCCCCTCACATGGCTAAGATTATGTGTATTCTGTAGGATACAGTATGGTGCTAACGTCTCTAGCTAATAAAACATTTTTATGAAATTCCGCGTGACATTAGGACTATGATTATCTGAAAGGTATGATATAGTTGTGTTTAGGAAAGTTTTTGAAAGCTGGTGAACCATAAACCTATGAACAATAACGCAACTACTGATGATAACGGTTTTTTATTTAACGTTGATATTCTAATAAAAAGCCGCTCCAACGCACTAGCTTTGCAACATTTACTGGAGATGCTAAACAATCATGAAGAAGTCATTGATTTTCGCGTCAAATCGGGGTTAGAGCTTGGTGAAATCATCGACACCTTGATCCAAGCCAAAAAACGCTCTGTCATCTCCAAAGTCTCTAAGTCTTCTACGTTAAACGAATCATCACCCTCTACCAAAATAGAAAATACCGCCAAGACTAATTCAGCTAAAGGCGCTTCCTTACCGGAAAAGGAAAAGAAGCCTGCTGCCGCCAGCACTCCAGTCCCCCCTGAGAGTGACCCTTATGAATGGATAAAAATATACTCAAAGGATAACCGCCTTGTGAGGCTGACGGCGAACCGTAACGGTAAACAGGTAAGTCTGCCCTGCCGAATTCTCAACTATGATGACAGCAATCAGCTGGTGAATGTTTATCATGTGGATGAAAAGCAGGTTTATACTTTTAATGTGAATGAAATTGACGAATTCAGTACCAGCTAGAACATATAAGAAAGACGTATCTCAAGAAGACAGACCACACTTAGTAGTAGTTTTGCTTGCGAAAATAAGCATGCCGTATACTCCGAAGTGTTTATTACTTGCTTATCTCTAAAAAAAACGGCTTCGCCTCCCATACGGGAACAGGCAAGCCGTTTTGATTTACTTACTGCCTACTGCTATCTCCTTTTTCCAGACCAGGCCGAAGACATAAGAACCAGCCAGCCGGCAATAAAGGATACGCCTCCGATCGGCGTGATCGCACCAAGCCACTTGATTCCGCTCAGGCTCAGCACATACAAACTTCCGGAGAAAATAAGAACTCCTGTGATAAACAGCACACCGGCCCAGAACAACTTTCTGGATTCGCCGAACAAACCTGCAGCAAGTCCCGTAATGATGACAGCAATACCATGAATCATGTGGTAATGTACGCCAGTCTCATATACTGCCATTTCATCCGCACTGATTCTTCCTTCCAGCATATGAGCGCCGAATGCGCCGATAGCTACGGACAGTGCCATTAGGACAGCTCCCCATGCCATGAATGTCCTCTGCATCTTTTTTGACAACTCCTTTTGCATTTCCTTATACAGCGTTTTCTTGTAATCGATGCTTATTATTCAGTTTAACCGATGGAATACACGTTTGCCATCAATCTAGCAAAAGCAAAGTACTTGATTTCACGGCTGTTTTGTGAAAAATTAATACAGATACGATTCGAAATTAAATGTTTGATAAGGAGAGAAATAATTATGGACCATCAGACCCCGTCCCCTCCTTCGAAGCCGAAGGAGCCTTCAAAACAATCTAAGAATACATTCATCCCACCAGAGGACAGAAAGCAATCCCGTTTTGGAATTGCATCTTTTATCATCTCTATTATAACTTTATTGGGTTATATTATTATGGCTTCGCTCGGAACGACAATGATAGAGCCATATGTTACTCCGGAAGGTCCGATACTACAACCACCTCAGGAGGCACTCGAAGCCATGACATCCCTGGCCGCTGTGTTCGTTATTATCCTGGCTATCAATCTGATCGGTTTTTTGTTGGGACTGGCTGGAAGCTTCTCCAAAAATCACAAAAGATCTCACTCGGTTATCGGCGCAATTATTAACGGTATCGTCCTATTTATAATTCTGATTCTGTTCGTATTCGTTCTGAACGGATAGCATAAAATCCCTGCGATATTACCCAGCGTTTGATCGACTGACAAAGGCCCTTTATCCTCATTATTTATGAGGTTAAGGGCCTTTGTATTTTCCTGAATCTTTTTATGGCAGACCAGCGTATAACCCGTATATAATAGCCAAGTGATCCAATTTCAGGGATACGAAGCGGGGTGAAAAAAATCTTGTATCTACTGTTAAGACGTTTGTCCAATCGCTTGTTCCGTCTCCCTGCTCCTTTTCTTATTGTGTTCTCGGGGATATTTATCATCCTGGCTTCAAGCATCATGTACCTTCTCGAACCGGACACATTTAAAAATCCGTTTAACGCCTTCTGGTATGTCATGACTACCCTGACTACAGTCGGTTATGGTGATTTTTATCCGGTAACAGCTGCTGGCAAAGTATTCGCAATATTTCTGTATTTGTTCGGTATTGGCCTACTCAGCTTGGTTATCGGAAAAATCATAGATCTGTTCGTAAACGCCAAAGAAAGGAGGATGAGCGGTAAAGTGAATTATCCGAATGGGAGCCATATCATCATTATCCACTGGAACAAAAAAGCCCAATCTGCGATAGATGAACTGCTTGGTGCCGGAAATCTGAACGAGATTGTCCTAATCGATGATCTGGACAGAATGCCTGTTGAACATCCGAGAGTGCATTTTATAAGCGGTGATCCGGCATCGGAAGACACGCTCCGGAAAGCAGGCATCGAACGGGCGAAATCAGCCATTATCTTTGGTGACATAAGGATCGACGATCCTTCACTCACAGACGGCAAGTCACTGTTAATCTCCTCCAGCATTGAAAGGCTGGCTCCGGAAGTACATACGACCGTGGAAATTATGCTAGAAAAGCATATTCACAATTTCCGTCATGTAAACATCAATGATTTTATCGTTTCCCATGATGCGGTATCACGCTTGGCTGTACGTTCCGCATTACATGAGGGCAGTACAGAGATATACACCCAGCTTCTCAGCAGCCGGTTCGGAGATGATCTGTATGAAATTCCATGTGATCCTGCCTGGGTAACCTACAGAAATGCTTTCGAGGCACTGCTGACACAAGGTGCAACACTCATCGCTAATCGCGGCAATCTCGGAATTAACCGTATGCTTGATGATCCCATCGGTCAGGATCCGAAGCTGTATGTTATTTGTAATCCCGAGACTTACGCCGGGATAATCAAGAAAGGCAGGTAATTGCTATTTATTATTTATTAAAATATGTCGTTTGGCCGGAAGAAAAGCGTGGAAGATCGAAGCCAGCAGAGGAATCATCGGTTTCACAAGATGAGCTGTTTATTAGAAAATTAGTTGATGCCACGCTATTATCCGGACAGCTGTTCGTGCATTTGTCCCATGAAAGTGATGATCAGTCCGGAGAGTTCATATACGTTACACCCTTTAATCCAGAGGAAGTGGAGACCTACGGCAATGCTATCGAATCTGCTGTCAAAGGCAGTTCCGTTGGCTTCTCCCGTATAGAGTATCTGCTCTGGGATGGCACAGCCTTTCAAACACCGGAACGGCTTTTTCCCGCTCCGTCGTTTAAACGGGATATCGCCGCCTACCTTCTCAATCATTATCTAGTATTCAGCAGTCTGACCTATGAAATATTATTCAGCATATATGATCCAACCCACGATAGAGTCTTACTGTTCCTGAAGGAGGCAGATAGTGATGAACAATAACGACATGGCCCCCGGTTCAAAAATGAGATTGGCGGCTTTTGCTTTAATGCTGGCTGTTCCGGCGACCTTAACCGGATGCGGGGACAACTATTATGATGACTGCGATCCCAATATTGAATACTGCGAATATGATTCAGCCGGCGGCTATTATTACTATAACGGTGGATCCGGAGTTTATCACGGTAAAGGCACACCTCTTACCCGTTCTCAAAGTGATTCGATTCGTTCTTCAAAAAGCCATTCAGGATTCGGCAGCGGCGGCTCGAGCGGTGTAAGATCTGGAGGTTGATTGACGATGACCGATTCATTACGACCTATATATCCTCTGGGCAGTACTCAGGAGGACGTATATGGTGGAGAAACCTCCCGCACCGTTCCTTATCACCGTATGTATGGAAAAGCTTACTGCCTTCCTTCTATCGCTTTATACCGTCCTGAAGAAATATCAGAACTGAGCGCCGCTTCAGAAGCGATGGATGCCATATTCCGTAAAACCATGCGTTTTGTACAACGGTATATGCCAGATAGCTACCTGATTCAGCAGCTCGACATCCCCCCCTCTCTTCTGCCGCTTATTCGCGAAGAAATTCCGTTAGGCGGAATAACCCGGCAGGATTGGATCCTTGGACCGCAAGGGATGAAAATAATCGAGAACAATGCCGACACACCGACAGGTATTCCGGAGTCTGCTTACCTTGAGGGACAGATTCTTAAACGCCATACATCATGGAAGGGCCCTTCGGTTAACCTGCAAGGCTTGCTGGGGGAAGAATTAGCTGCCTTCGCCGATTTTTATAAAGCTCGAGGCCTTGAGCAATCCGTTACATTCAGCTGCTATGATTGGCACGATGAAGACCGCTTCAATACGCTCTATCTGATGGAGCAGCTGCGTAGAATGAACGTTCCTGCTCACTATGCTCCGCTGGAGGAGCTGGACATCATACCAGGTAAAGGCCTTTACCATAACGGACGCCAAATCGACATTTGGTACCGGCTTTACCCGCTTGAGTATCTGACACAGGACCGGGATGAGACCTCGGGTCTCAATGTCGGTGAAGCATTGTTGGAGTTGGCAGCTGCGGGCAAGATCGGATTAATCAATCCGCCGCAAAATTTCATTTTGCAGAGCAAAGGATTTCTCGCGACACTTTGGTCGCTGTATGAGCGAAATCATCAGACCGCTGATTACTGTGGATTCACATTGTTTGAACCTGAAGAGCTTGAGATTATTTCAACGTACTGTTTGCCCACCTATTTTAGTCCTGAGCCCTTTAAGCTGCAGAATATACCGTATGTCGCCAAAAGCTATTGGGGCCGTGAAGGGAAAGGAACCTCGCTTCATGGGAGTCAGGAAAAAGATGCTGATGCACCTTCGACGAACGAAAGTCCCGATGAGGAAGACGAGGATATTCTCGCATATTACGGCAATCAACCAAAGATTTATCAACAGTACTGGACTATGCCTTCGGCAGAGGTCGAAACAGAAGAAGGTGTGTACAACGGCCGTCTCCTGACAGGAGCTTTCGTGGTGGGCGGCCGCTTCGGCGGCGTTTTATCCAGAATAGGAGGAAAGGTTACCGGAGACGGTGCTTACTACCTTCCTGCCGCCATCTTCGCACCTGAAGATTAAATTTCATCATTATTAAAGGAGGAGCATCTTTTTGCAAAATTTTGGGTCGAATCTACTCAATGTCATGATCGGTTTAGGTATTATTCTCGGTGTACTTATCATTGGTTATTTTGTGTTTAGTTCTCTGACACGTTTTGACGACCGCAAAGAAATCACGGGAGGAAATACGGCAGCAGGTCTGTACATGGGAAGCAAGCTGCTTGGTCTCTGTATCATCGTTGCCATGGTATCCTACAGTTCGCATTCCTGGTTGCAGATGATCATTTGGTCACTGATCGGAATGGCCATTCTCTGTCTCGTATATCTCATCTTTGACTGGATCACGCCGCAATTTAAAGTTTGCGAAGAAATCGCGAAGGGCAATATGGCGGTCGCCCAGCTACTGCGTTCGATCATCATCGGGGTTTCCATCGTAGTAGGCACTTTCTTAATGTAAAGAGTATGCATTTTATTAAAGGGCCTGTCACAGCTTACACATCATGTGAGCTGAGGCAGGCTCTTTCGTTATTCAAAAATAGACCAAGCTGAAAACCGAGTTCCCTGCCATCCACACTCACATAACAACCGCTTGCGAGAATATAATGAAATACTACAGACCTTATGACCGTATTAGGCAAAGGCCGAAAGTGGGAGGTGCCTGTCCGTGAAAAACGAAGATGCCCTGTCGTTCGTCGTATCCCGTGAAGATTGGTCGCTCCACCGCAAAGGCTACCAGGACCAGGTTCGCCATCAACGTAAGATCAAGGAAGTAATCAAGCAGAACCTGCCTGATCTCATCACAGAGGAGAACATTATTCTCTCGGATGGCAAGCAGATTATCAAAGTGCCGATCCGCAGCCTTGACGAGTACCGGTTCATTTATAATTACCAGAAGCAAAAGCATGTTGGGCAGGGAGACGGTGACAGCCAGGTTGGTGACGTTCTCGGCCGCGATCCTTCACAACAGGCACCCGGAAAGGGAGAGAAGGCCGGAGACCAGCCGGGTCAGGATGTGGTGGAGACAGAGGTCAGTATCGAAGAGCTTGAAAACATGCTGTTCGAAGAACTCGAGCTCCCACTGCTTCAGCCCAAGGATAAAGAACAGATCGAAACGCATTCCATCGTCTTCAACGATATTCGTAAAAAAGGCATCATGTCGAATATCGATAAAAAGAGAACGATTCTGGAAAATCTCCGCCGTAATGCAACAACAGGCAATCCAGGTATTCATCACATCAGTCCAGACGATCTGCGTTATAAAACGTGGGATGACACGGTCATTCCCGAGTCTAATGCAGTGATCATTGCCATGATGGATACATCAGGATCGATGGGCTCCTTCGAGAAGTATTGTGCCCGCAGCTTCTTCTTCTGGATGACACGTTTCCTTCGCCGGCAGTACGAAAAAGTTGAAATTGTGTTCATCGCACACCATACGGAAGCCAAAGAAGTAACCGAGCAGGATTTTTTCACACGTGGTGAGAGCGGAGGTACAATCTGTTCTTCGGCTTACATTAAGGCACTCGATATTATCCACTCACGCTATCCCCCTTCCAAATACAACATCTACCCCTTTCATTTCTCGGATGGCGACAACCTGACCTCAGATAATGAACGATGTGTTAAGCTGATCGGTGAGCTTCTCAAAGTAAGTAATATGTTCGGGTATGGCGAAGTCAACCAGTACAACCGCAGCAGCACGCTGATGTCAGCGTATAAGAACATAAAAATGGATCAGTTTTTATACCATGTGATCAAGGACAAAGGCGAGGTTTACGAGGCACTCAAAACTTTTTTCAAAAAAAAGGAGGGGGCTATTAGCTAGTAATTATTGGAATACACATTAAAGGCTACGGGGGGAGGTTACAGACACCTCCTCTTCTTTATGGAGCTGCAGACGGTAGTTAACAACGAGCCGACACCTCTTTCTACCTTTCGTTTTTTTTCGACATGAGGGTTAGTTAAAATTCTGTCTTTTTATTGACATCGATATGTTTCCTCAGGTTTACCTTTTTGTCACCTACTTTTTTTCCTGCAGTGCTAGTATTAACCTACGACATCTTGTTTTGGAAAGGGAAGGTTTAACATGTTCCAAATGACTTTCTTGTATAATAGCACCCAGACGTTTGTGAATATGAACTTCACTGCGGCAAACCGGTTTTTTTACGACAAAAACTTCCGTAATTCGTGCAAGGCAGGGGTGATAACCTGTGCCTGAACCATTGAAAAAAGAATCTCGCTACATGCCGGGACTGGATGGACTTAGAGCTTTAGCGTTGATCGGCGTCATGAGCTATCATTGGGGCCTTGAATTTGCCCCTGGTGGTTTCTTGGGAGTTAGCATATTTTTCGTGCTCTCCGGCTACTTGATCACAGATATACTGGCAGCGCAGTGGCGCACAAATGGCAGACTCGACCTGAAGGATTTCTGGTACAGAAGATTCCGGCGGCTGCTTCCAGCCATGTTCGCTATGCTTATCATCATTGTTGCATGGGTTACTCTATTCGATCACTCCCGAATGTCAACGCTCCGAGGAGACGTCACAGCGGCACTTACATACATAAGCAACTGGCAGTTTATTTTTCAAGACATATCTTATTTCGAATCTTTCGGCCCTCCTTCTCCCTTAGGACATATGTGGTCCCTAGCGGTAGAAGAGCAGTTTTATCTTTTATGGCCGCTCATTATGCTAATCGGTCTTCATGTATTTCCACGCCGTGGACAGATGTTATACTTTATTTGCATCCTTGCGAGTATCTCAGCGTTAACCATGGTACTGCTTTACGAGCCTGGCAGCGATCCAAGCCGTGTATATTTCGGAACAGATACTCGGGCATTCGGACTACTGATTGGAGCCGCACTCGCCATTATTTGGCCTAGCTATAAGCGGTCCTCCAATGCCTCACCTCTCGTTCGTCTGGGGTTGGATACCGCCGGAACAGCCGCTCTCGTCCTTGTCTTGTACATGATGTGGAAAACAGACCGCTATGATGCGAGTCTTTATCAGGGCGGTATGGTCATTCTGTCTCTTGCCTCAGCTGTCGTCGTTGCTGTCTTGGCTCATCCAGCAGCACTGCTCGGCAAAATATTGGGAAGTAAACCTCTACGATGGATCGGTGTCCGTTCCTACGGTATTTACTTATGGCATTATCCGGTTCTCATCCTTACAAGCCCTGACGGGAACCCGATAGGGAACAGCGTCTTGCACACATCCTTGCAGGTTGCAGCCAGCGTTATTCTGGCCTCCCTATCCTGGAAGTTTATTGAGGAGCCGATTCGCCATGGAGCCCTTAAAACACTATGGCAAAAAGTGCGTCATCCACAATGGCGTCTGAGACGGATCTCTCTAAAAAGCTGGGTCGTTTCATGCAGCACTCTTGTGTTGATCGGAATATTTTGTGCAGGGATGATGACAAGCGTCTCCGGAGCTACAACGGCTCAGGAATCCGAAGAAGCTTTCGTGGACGTCCTTATACCCCCTGCTGATCCAGCTGTAGAGCCAGAGCAGGATAACAGTATAGAAGCTCCTTCCCAAGGTAATGACACCCCTCCGGACAGTACGGCTACTTCCGGAGATCAAGGAGCAACACCTGTAAAGAAACCCAAGCCGGACCAGAATCCTGAAGAGGACCATGCAGCTGTGCCAACAGAAAATCCTGTACATAAAGAGCCAGCAGCTAAGAATCCCGATGGCAGCAAGAATGGAAACGAGTCTTCCGGTAAACCAGGTACACCCGAAAAGGAAAAACCTGCCGAGAATCCGGATAAATCCAAGGTACCAGGCAACAAACCATCGGATAGTACAGTCAAGAAACCCAACAACTCGAAACAGCCAGGCGGCGGTACACAAAAGCCTCAGGACGGATCATCCGTCACAGCGATAGGCGATTCTGTAATGGTCGGTGTCACGCCTTATCTGCAAAAACAGCTTCCTGGAATAATGATTGATGCCAAGATCGGCCGGCAAATGTATCAGGCGGATGAGCTAATCCCAGGGCTAAAAGCCAAAGGACGGCTGAACGGGGTCGTAATCATTGGCCTGGGAACGAACGGAGCTTTTGCTGAGAAGGATTTGAAGTCTCTGCTCAGTTCCTTGAGCACGGCCAAACAAGTAATTCTTGTAAACACTAAAGTTCCAAGAGACTGGGAGCGCAACGTAAACACCATGCTGGCTGAGACCAGCAAGAAGTTCCCGAATACCACGCTTGTGGATTGGTATGCTGCAAGTAAGGATCATCCCGAATATTTCAGATCAGACCGTGTACATCTGGAGCCTGAAGGAGCTGCTGTATACACCTCTCTTATTATGAATGCCATTAAAAAATAAACATTCGCACTTATACCTGTTGAATAGAAGAACATGGTTAATTCACCCAAAAGGCTTATTCCCTTCTCTTTCAAAGAAGGGAATAAGCCTTAATTTTGTCTTTTTTTATAAGAAATTATCGAAAATACAGGGTAATCCCAGTTCAACAGGTGGTCAAATTATATATTATCTTTTATGATATTATAGATGAGTTATAATTAATCCGTTAAACAACCATTTGAGGAGTGAGTTTTTTGAACAAGATAGGTAGAAATGATGCCTGTCACTGCGGCAGCGGCAAAAAATACAAAAAATGTTGTCTTGAGAAAGACCGCGAGGCAGAAAGACAACCCCATCATATCGAACCTTCCCAAGAAGAGAAGCAGGCTATGCTGAATGCACCGTCTAATATGATGGAGTTCACAGCATCGCTTCGGGAAATGAAATGGGATAACGATTCTTACCGTGAGCTGGCGGAAGAACTATTCCCACAGCTATACAACGATTATGAGCACAATGAGAAAGAAAAAATGGTCGTTCTTTTTAACGTTCTCATTCTCTGGAATGGTTTCTGTCTGAAGGAATCTCCGCGATTCCGCAAGCCAGGCGGCTTTAAGGCAGCTTTGGATCAGCTGTACACACGTGCGCTCGATATTCCTGTCACTCAAACCGAGCTTGCTACCAAACATGAAGTGGCGGCCACTACTCTATCCAAATCTTTCGGTCAACTCAACCAATTCATGGAGCAGCTGGCTGCAGCTTAATATAAATCCCATGTACATTCCAGCAAAGGCGGTGCCTTTCTTTATGAAATATATTGTATCCATGAAGTGGCTCCTTGCCCGAATGTTTGAACCGGACCTGGTCATTGTTGACTGCCGTTTTACATTAGGGCAGCCCGAAACCGGAAGGCAGGGTTACAAGGAGGGGCATATTCCACGCGCAGTATACTTGGATTTGGATAAAGACCTCTCATCCCCCCTTTCATCGCATGGCGGACGCCATCCCTTGCCGGACATGAACGTATTTTCCGGGAAGCTCGGCCATGCAGGCATCGATAAAGACAAACGTGTTGTCATATACGATGATCAGAGCGGCATGGTAGCCAGCCGGCTTTGGTGGATGTTGAAATATACGGGGCACCAGAACGTTTATATTATGGATCAAGGGTTCTCGGCGTGGAAGAACGCGAGTTACCCGATGACGGCAGAAACACCGGTCGTCATTCCGGTCCGTTATGAACCGGAAATCCAGCAGACCATGCTGGTGGATGTTGAGGACGTCATACAAGCAATCAACAACGGATCGGCTTATCTCATCGATTCCCGGGAACAACGCCGTTATGAGGGCGTCGAGGAGCCCATTGATCCCGTCGCTGGTCACATTCCAGGAGCTGTGAATTACTTCTGGAAAGAGCTTTTGAATGAACAAGGACGCTGGATCAGCATCGAGGAAATTCTGCAGCGCTTCCACGACGTTCCGAAGGATAAGGATGTAATTGTGTACTGCGGATCCGGCGTCTCTGCCTGCCCGAATGTGCTCGCACTGGAAGAAGCAGGCTTCAAGGATGTGAAGCTGTACGGGGGCAGCTGGAGTGATTGGATTAGTTATCCGGAAAATCCGGTGGCTGGTAGGAAGAAATAGAGTTAATAGCCCGCGTCGGACGCGGGCTATTTTGTTTATTAGTGTAAGGGTCTTACTGCCTGCTCCGCTCGCGTATCACCATAGTCATAAACTGACACAACTTACGGGGGACCTAAAAGTGGCGAATATACTAGTAATTGAAGATGAAAAGCCGATCAGCGATCTAATTACAATGAATTTGAAGCTGGTGGGACATCGTTTCTGCAAATCTTTTAGCGGGACCGATGGGTTCAGATTCTCGAACAGGAGAAATTTGATTTGATACATCCCAAAAAGAGTGCGCAAATCTCTGCGCACTCTTTTTGGGTGGACTTATGCTGCAGCTACGCTTAGCTGCTATTGCTTCTTTCATAAGTACAGTCTGCTGTTCTCCTTGATCGCCAGCTATTTGAACTGGATGGTTGAGTCGAAGTTTATTTCGCCCGATATACTCAAAGATTCCATGATAATGAGGATTACCGCCGCCGAAGTCTAGTTCGTTCCCCTTCGCGTAATAAACCGTTTCGAAGCTCCCAGCCACTACAAAACCTATGTTAATGTCCACAAAATTCACAAACGATTCCGTAACAATTTCATCTTGCAATTGCTGTTCCCGATTGGTCAATGCCAACGATCTGATGTCTCTTTTGAGTCAAGGAAAATGAATTGCGACTCAACTATTTACACATCTATTCCCTCCTACCGTTCTATCGGCCTAGCTTTGTTTGCTGATAGAACAAGGGTACTCCATAATTTCGTACATACTCAGCTCAATACAATACAATTGGTTGTAGGAAGTTGTACAGAGTGCAACATTACTTCGTGACTCAGCGCCAAAGGCTACATTGTTGCACTTTGTACAACAATATGGATATTAAATAATTTGTTAGTCTCTCAACAAGGGAAATTACTGTAGAATCTACAACAATATCAGTATAATCAGGCCTTCTTTCAGTCCATTGTTGTATAAAATACAAGATTAAGATGCCATAACCAATATCATGTCAGCGTATACGTGCGATACAGCATCGTTAACCATACTCCTCTTACAACAACTGCTCCGGGATGTTTTCCCTCACTTCATAGTAACAAGTATATTTGCCTTGAATGATCGAACGGAGCAACCCTTTCTCCACTAATGCCTGCAACCATTTGCGGGCTGTGCGAAAGTTTACTTGATAACGGTCGATAACATCTTTTGGGCGCAACGGTTTTCCCATGCTCCATGCCAGCCGGAGTACATCTCTTTCAACTGGTGAGATTGAAGACACAGTCTTGTTGCGAAGTAGATACGGACTTATGATTAATTGCAGTAGCATTCGGCATACTTCGGGACGGTTTTGCACGTCGTCAAAGGAAAAGTGAATCATTTTCCATCCCATTCCTGTAAGAAATGTATCTCGATTCAGAGCGTAGCTAAATCTTTCACGATCCATGTCTTTGACATGACTTTGAAAGCCGTCACACTCTATTCCGAAACGACCAAACGGCGGCATAAACGCGAAATCTAGAAATTGTGATTTGCGGTTCCAATCATAAATCTCATACTCGGGGTGCAGATGATCCAGATTACCGAACATAGGCCACCACACATTTTGGAGCAGTAGCTTTTCAGCATAATTGTGTCCTCTGAGAAGTCGCCCTCTTCTCTCACCTGCTCGAGAGGCGAGGTGTCGGTCGATGAATGCTTGATGCGCTTGCTCAAAGTTCATTCGAATACGCTCCCCTTTCAATAGAAATAAAAAACGCCCTTCAGCCGCTAGGCAAAAGGACGTTCTTCGTCTATAAAAAGTATATCATTGAACGGGATTGGGATGTTACTACAATTGGCAGAGCGCCGGCGCGCGTCTTATAGCGACAAGTCTGAAAGAGAAAATTGCCCTTATCAAGGCAATATCGATGGAATGAAGGAGGCTGTTTCTTTGGGGATTCCCAAGGAAACAGCCTCCTATTTTTTTCTGATCGAAAAAAACGCAACATTGGCACCAAATGGCAGTGAGTAGTATGGTGGTTGAACAATGGCATCCCATTATCCGGCGTCATCGGAAGCATAAGACAGCATGTTCTCACGGTACCTGCCCGGCGTAACCCCTTCAAGCTTTTTAAAGGCACGGATAAAAACAACGTCGCTTGTATATCCGATAAGCTGCGCGATCCGGGCGTTGGTGAGGTCCTTGTCGCACATATGCTGCTTGGCAAGCTCAATTCTTTTTCTGGTAATATAGTCGCTAAGGTTAATGCCGCTATGCTTTTTGTAAAAAGTAGATACATATTGAGGCGTCATCTCAAAGCGTTCGGCCATCATGCCAAGGCCCATATTCGGGTCCGTGAAATGCTCCTCCAAAAATTGCTCCATATCCTGCAGCAGCTGAATGCAATGATCGGTACGATCCGTAACAAGCGATTCGGTCAGCAATTCATACAGTTTTTTGATGCGCTGCTGCATGCCTTCCGCGGTCTCATACGAAAAAACATCCTTTACAAGGTCAATATCCTGTCCTAAAATATCATGCTGGTCCGTCCCGGTTGAATTGATGATCTTCAGGAACGTGCTTGTGATGTTAAAGAACAGGCATCTGCCGAATTCCGGCGTAATGCTGCCTGACTCAAAGTTCATCATGTAAATCGTGTCCAGCAGCTTAAGAACATTTTCCGTGTCCCCGCTGCGGACGAAATTGATCAGCTGCACCTCGATGTCGATCGGATAATAATAATGCGAGTGGACGTTCGTAATATCCTGGAAGTAGATAATCGTCCCTCCGCCTTTAATGATGCGGTATTCAAGCGCCGCCACCGCTTCCGCATAACTCTCGCCAACGCTCTTCGCCCCGGCGTGCGGAAGACCGACGGCCACGGTAATATCAATTTTGAACCGCTGCTCGATCAGGTCTTTCAGCGACTCAGACATCTCCTTGATGACTTGCTCCGCATCCCTGGGCTGTTCCGACGAAAAGTTGTTCAGCAAGGCCACCCGGTCGTGGTCCAGTTCGACGGCAAAAGCCTTATGCGGCCCTTGGATGATATCCATGCCGATGTTGGAGACGATAAATCTGGCGAGCGCCCACATCTCCTCGCTTTGCTCCTCGTTGAACCTCAAAATGCTGTCAAGCTGGACAACGATCACTGCGAAGTAATCGCTTACAAATGAAATGTCCATAAACATCAGCGCTTGCCCGCCCTTCTCCGAGGTATCCACGTCCATTTGCCCCCGGATCAGACGCGAAAGATAATTGGAACGTATGACAGGAGTTTGCTGGGCCAACATGCTACGCAGCGTCTTTTCTTCATGAAAAGAGCCTTCAATGGTTTGCAAAATAAAGTCGTATTCATTTACAGACGGTTTGCCGCTCCAATTTTTCCCTCTGAGAATGGCGTTCACCGCTCTTCGCAGCGGGCTGTAGTTTCGGTATGTAAAGATAAAAGCGGCCGACAAGCCGACGGTAAGACATAAGGCAAACAAAATGATCGTCCAGTTTTTAATCAGAATAACTTGCTGCATAAAAACGCTTCTTGGCGTAACTAAAACATATTTCCAACCTTCCTCTTGGGAAGGGGTATACGAAATAACTTTCGGGTCCCCGTTCAAGGTTTCGTTGAACAGACCTCCATTCCCGTTGATCCGTGACAAAAGCTGCGAAGGGAGTGGCTCCTTATCCGATGCCATGATGGTTCTCCCAGCGCCGTCAACGATATAGATCGAACTGTCGCTTGCGGATTCAATCTGGGCAAACATCGCTTTGATTTGACTTTCATCGATCAAAATGACAAAACTACCCGTAATGTCGCTCCGGTCGCGTCCGGGGAGAGATTGCGTAAACGTAATGACGTTCAGCGGAGTTTTCTGGATGCTTTGCATGGGATCATATTCCGCGCGCCGGAGCAGCGTAGCCGAAGGCAGATATGCCATCGTGTGAAAGCTGGTTAGCATCCCTTCCCGCCACTGATCATATGACATGCCCTGGTAGCTGTAATACATATCATAAAATTTATGCGAGTCCGTCAACAGACCGGACTTCAGTACCAGATCGCTATTGCGGAAGTATACGTAATAATCCAATATAAAGTTGGTAATGTTGCCCGGCCGGGACATCGTGTCCCGCATAAATTCGATAAATTTATAGCGATCCGGGCTGTTTTGATCCTCATTCAGCTTTAATAAATACTCGAGCTTCGGATCGAAAACAATCTGCTGCGCAAGTTTTTTCACTTCGTTCAGTTTGCTGTCCAAAGACAGCTTAAGCTGCTCCAACATCGCTTGGTTAGAACGGTTAGCCTCATTTTGCAGGCTTGCTTCCACTTTGGTATACAAAAAAGCTCCCATCGATACAGGGATCAGCAGAAGAACCAGGTTGGAGATTAACATCGTCATCCATACACTTCTCAAATTGCGGAATCCAAGCGGACGAAGCAGCCGTTTCAACAAGCATCCCCCCTACCATTTCATGCATTTAATGCGTTAAAATGTATATCTAAATTCATTATAATGCAATCGGTAAGGGGTGGGCACCATTTTATTCCTTAATGGCGCCGATCAATACCCCTTTGACGAAGTATTTTTGCAGGAAAGGATACAAGCAAATAATCGGCAGCGTGGAAACGATAATCGTTGCATATTTGATCGTCTCGCCAATCGCATATTTGTCGTCCGCTGCGACGCCCGTTGACATCGAGTCGGTCGAATTGGCAATCAAAATTTCACGCAAAATCAGCTGCAGCGGATACATGGTGCGGTCCCGCAAATAGACCAGCGCCGAAAAGTAAGAGTTCCAATGCCCAACCGCATACCATAAAATCATGACCGCAATCACCGGCATAGACAATGGAATGACGATTCGGAACAGAATGGTAAGTTCCCCCGCTCCATCGATTCTAGCCGACTCTTCCAAGGAAACCGGCACTCCCTGAAAAGCGGTTCTCATAATGATCATATTAAAGGTGGAGATGGCGCCGGGAATCAGCAGAGCCCACGGTGTATTCATCATCCCCAGCTTATTGATCAGAATATAATTCGGAATCAATCCGCCGCTGAAAACCATCGTCAGCACAATCCCGAACATCATCACATTTTTGAAATACAAATTTCGGCGGGAAAGCACGTATGCCCCAAGTGCCGTCATCAACAGATTGATTGCCGTTCCGGCCGTCACGTAGAAGAGCGTGTTCCTGTAACCGCTCGTAATCATCGGATTTTGGAAAACCGCTTTGTATGCTTCCAGGTTGAATCCGAGCGGCTTCAGCAGCATGCCCCGGTGTTGAATAAAACTCGATGCCTCACTTAAGGAGGCAAACAGAACATACAAAAACGGGTATAACGTAACGAAACAAAGAAGCAGCATCAGCAGCGTATTAATAACGCTAAATACTTTTTCACCTGTTGTTTGTGCGCCCATTGTTTGATTCCTCCTTACCACAATTTATTTTCGGATACACGTTTACTGATGGCATTCGCTGACACGATCAAAATCAAACTGATGACGGAGTTAAACAAACCAACCGCCGCCGAGAAGCTGTAACTTGCCTCCAAAATACCTTTGCGGTATACGTAAGTGGAAATCACGTCCGCCGTTTCATAAGTGAGCGGGTTATACAGCAGGAGCACCTTTTCGCTGCCGACCGACAACAGGCTGCCCATATTCAGAATGAACATGATCACAATCGTAGGCATAATTCCCGGGATCGTAATATGGAAAATTTGCTTCCAGCGGTTCGCCCCATCAATTTTGGCCGCTTCATATAACGTCGGATCGATATTGGCAATCGCAGCCAAATATATGATGGAGCCCCAGCCCACACCCTGCCAAATGCCGGACGATACGAAAATAAACCGGAACCAGCCGGCTTCCTTCAGGAAGTCAATCGGTTCAACCCCGATAAAACCTAACAGTTGGTTGATCAGGCCGTCACGGCTCAAAAAATCAAACAGCATGCCCGCAACAACAACGATCGATATAAAATGCGGCAAATAAGAAATCGTTTGAACAACGCGTTTGAACATCATTTTTCGGATTTCATTCAACAGAATGGCCAAGATGATCGCTGACGGGAACCCGAAAATCAGGTCGTAGACATTGATCAGCACGGTATTCCGGATCAGTCTCCAGAAATAGATGCCGTTAAAAAAACTATCGAAATGCTTGAATCCGGCCCATGGACTTCCCCATATGCCGTCGGCAGGCGTATAGTCTTTAAACGCGATTTGCAAACCGTACATCGGACCGTAGTGAAAAATAAGATAATAGGCAATGACGGGCAGCGCCATCAAGTAAATGATCCAGTTCCGGCGCAGGTCCTTCCGTATGATTTGACCTTTGGAAAGATCCATGTTGCTTTTCACCGGCCGCTTGTTCATCCGCCTTTTATTTATTACCTGCCACATTCGTCTCCCTGCCTTTCCATGTCGTAATTCTCGTAAAGTTTTTCCGGAATTTTTGAAAAACCGGGAGATGAACCGCTCATCCCCCGGGCCGAAAAGGCACTTGCCTTGCTGGAACAATTACCGCTTGTTGAACCGGTCAAGAGCTGCCTGTTGAATTTTGATCGCATCTTCGATACCCATGGTCTCAATTTTCTTCACGTATTTATCGAAGTTCTCGAGCGGCTCGGCGCCCATAATAAACTTCAAGAACATTTCATCCCGGTAAGTGTTGATATCCGTCATGAGCGAAGCGTACTGCGAGCTTTCATCTTTGGTTGGCGTGACGAGCGGCATTCTGCGTTCACCTGTCGGCTGAGACCAAACCTCCAGCGCCTCCCGCTGGTTCGGCAAAGCCAGATATTGCATTTGGAAATCATCACTCAGAACGAAAGGCGCGCTCCAGGTTGAACGGTTATGCTTGGCAAACGACTGCTGCAAGCTGACCCCGCTTGGAGGATTCAGCACTTCCGGCAAAAAGACCGCCTTGCCGTTTTCCATTTTGTAAGCTTCGCCTTCCTTGCCGTAGTTGAACAGCAGATCTCCTTTTTCACCATAAGCATAGTCAAGCCATTTTACCGTTTCGATCGGATTCGTATTGCTTGTCGTGATGGCGGCACCAAAGCCGTTCGTGGCGAAATCCTTTTGTCCCCAGATCGCCTTGTCGCCCTTGTTCAGTACCGGATACGGAGCAGCCACCAGATTGAAATTCGGGTCTTTATCCTTCATCAGATTGGCATATTTACCGATACCGCCACCATTATATGTAGGAGCCGCACCAAGTTGGTCGCCTGTCAATTTGGCGTCAAACAGCTTGTCGTTCGGAGCCGCAAAATCCTTATCCAGCAGGCCTTCTTTATACCACTGATTCAACGTGACCAGAAACTTTTTATATTCCGGCTGGATCGGACCGTATTTCACTTGATTATCGATTTGATAGAAACCGTAGTTGATTCCCCAGGCTCCCAGGAAAGGAGCGCCAACGCCCACGTCATCCTTGGTGAGATAAAGCGGAATTTCATCCGCCTTGCCGTTACCGTTCGGATCTTTTTCTTTAAAAGCCTTCAGTACTTCATGCCATTCATCAATGGTTGTAGGAACTTCCAGTCCAAGCTTATCCAGCCAGTCCTTGCGGATCGAAGGTCCATAGAACACCTGTACCTTTTCGCCGCCCCGGAAGAACGGAAACATAAACAAGCTTCCGTCATCCGTCGTCACCTGCTTTTTCCAATCGGGATTCTCTTCCAGCAGCTTTTTCAAATTCGGTGCATGTTGATCGATCAGATCATTTAATTTAATAATTTTATTGTCTTGAATGGCTTTCTCCGGTCCTCCCGGATATCCAATCCATGAAGTTTCGATCACATCTGGTAGCTTTTCGGAAACCATCATCAGGTTAAACTGCTCTTGCGCTTGGGCCGCATCTGTCGGCGGATGCTGGAATTCCACTTTCACGCCGGTAATGTTCTCCAGCTCCTTGTACATGCCCATCTCGGCATATGTTTTCATTTGAGCCGCTACTGCGGAATGCATGCTTACCCAATAGGTGAGATTTGTAAGCTCTTTCGTCTCGCCCGCCTGATTCTCTGCTGATGTGCCCCCTTTGGCTTGTTCATTTCCAGAACTGCTTCCGCATGCCGCAAGCGATAAAACCAAAGTAGCTGCTAATACAACGGTTCCTAATTTTTTGCCTTTCCCCATCATGTAAGCGCCTCCTTTTTGATTGTTACTAAATCGCCGGACTTTGGTTTTATTTCGATCAAGCCGGTATCTAAAGTATAGGGAGTGGTCCCCTTCGCAAGAAACTGGAACATTTTCATCAGCCTTGTATTTTCGTAAGATTTCCGGACTGACGAATCTTCATTTTTCTATCTTTTCTTAAGATCGCTTCATCGCAACCAGGCTGAAATAGCCTGTCGTGTCGGGTTTTTCAGCAATCTGTATCATCTATGTGTATCATCTGATTCATGCGAAGTAATTTTTCCTAATCAGCGACGCGTACAAGCCGTATTGCCCGGAGTTTGACCGAATCGGCATGCCATATTTCTGTAAACCGGGGGGATGGATCCTTCAGTTTGGACGAACCAATCATCAACGTTTGCATTCCAGCCTGTTCCCAGGTGATATATCCGATCCGAGACAAAACGGCGGTATACGGATGCTGGCATGACGGAGAATGCTCATCCACCGCGTCTTCCACAAGATTTTTGACGATACTTTGCCCGGCCGCTTCGAGCAGAATGGGCTCCGTATACAAATCAGCCAATTCCTTGTCATAACGCTTAAAACTGACGAGCATCAATTCGTATGTGCCAGGCGCGATCAGCTTGAAATTCCATTCCGCACACCGCAGCGCGGGAAGTTCCTGCTCTTCGTCAGCAGCCCGGAGAATGCTTATTTGCGCATGCGGGACATCCAGCTGAAAAACGCCGTCCGGCATTTGGGTCAAAGTACGGTCAAAGTCGTTTTCGCCTTCAAGCTCCAGAACGATGACGGATACATGTTGATCCGTTGGATGCGGCGGCAGGTGAAGCTTCAAAGTATGCAAGTTCAGCTTTCTATCGTAGGTCTGCTCGACCTCAAATCCTGCTTGATTCGGATCTGCCAATGGATAGGCGCGCGATACCTTATTTCGGATACCGCACAACCGCAGACTGCCCGCCGGCCACTTGGCATTATGCATATGGAGATACATCCGTCCCGGCTTTGTTGTGATTGCCCCCCAATCCAGCTCACATGGGAAAGGGCTACCTTCCGTACTGTATACCGCTTCCGCATTACGGTGGGTCCACTCGCCGACCTCCCGCAGACGTTCCGCAGACCGTTCCGGGATGGTTCCTTGCGGAGTCGGTCCGACATTAAGCAGCAGGTTGCCTCCTTTCCCGATGACATGGACGAGCTTTTGAATTAATGCATCCGCCGTTTTCCATATCTGATCTCGAGTCGTATATCCCCAGGACTGGTTCAGCGTCATCGGCGTCTCCCAAGGTCTGGTGTCCTCGCCGCTCATTCCGATTTCATTGTCTCCCTTGGACACGTAATCGCCCATTCCCATGTAATGGGACACCCTGGAATTGATTAGACAATCCGGCTGAAGACTGCGCACATGTTCTACGATGTCCTTGCTGTCCTCCTCGGACAAACCTCCGGCCGTATCGAACCACAATAGGCCGACCCGGCCGTATTCCGTAAGAAGTTCCTTTAATTGCGGTTTTGCTTTTCCTTCCCAATATTCAGTAAATCGCTTCTCCTCCAGCTTGTAATCCCATGTATTGTTATGCTCTTTATGAACGGCATGCGGATGATGCCAATCGATCACATGCGAATAATAGAAACATAAGACGATGCCCGCTTCCCGGCAGGCCTCGGCCAGTTCCTTCATCGGATCCCGGCTGAAAGGCGTCGAGTCCACGATATTAAATGGATCTGCTTTCGAGTGATACATCGTGAAGCCGTCATGATGTTTGGCCGTAATGACGATGTACCGCATGCCCGCATCCTTCGCCAGGGATACCCAAGCTTTGGCATCGAACTCCGTTGGATTGAATTGCTTCCCCAGCTGCTCATATTCAAGTACCGGCGTCTTTTGCGCATACATGATCCATTCGCCTTGCGCCGGAAGCGCATATAATCCCCAATGGATGAACATGCCGAATCTCGCCTCGGTCCACCATGCCGTCCGCGGATCCCTCCCGTTTATCCCTGCATGATTGTTCCCGTTCTCCGCGCCACTTGCTTTCCCCATCGTTACCGCTCCCTTCTACCAATATGGCTTCCAGTCTTTGGTGACCCGAACAAGCGCTTCATACATGTAGTAATCGCCCCAGATACAGCACTCGTCCACGCCGTTATCTCCCGGCTTGCTGTACACCGCATGCAGCAGAATGCCGTTGGATTCCGGCGTTTCGCGCGTCATGTAATTGTCGATCAAGGATTCCAGTATGAGCAGGGCTGCGTTTTCATACAGCCGTTTAAGGGAATCGGCCAACGGCAGATGCCCGGCGGTTTCCAGCAGGCCGCAGGCGGCAATGGCGGCGGCGGAGCTGTCCCTCTCTTCTTCGCCCTCCGTAAAGATCAAATCCCAATAGCTGACGTAGTCTTGCGGCAGCCGGTTTAAGAAATAATTCGTAATTTTTTTCGTCAGCTCAATCAGCTCGAAATCATCCGTATAGCGGTAAGATAACGGGAAGCCGTACATCCCCCAGGCTTGCCCGCGCGACCAGCAGGAACCGTCCGCATACCCTTGGGCGGTGGAGCCATACTTCGGTTCACCCGTTTCGGTATCCATATAAAAGGTATGGAAGCTGGATGCATCCTCCCGGATCAAATATTGTGCCGCCATCTGGACATGGGAAGCCGCAGCATCATGATATTTATGTTCACCGGACACTTCGCTGGCCCAATATAACAGCGGCAGATTCATCAAGCAGTCGATAATCATTCGGCCCTGCTGCCTTGGATCGCTTAAATTCCCCCATGCCTGAATGATCCCCGCTTTATCCAAATAGCGGATGTAAAGAAGCTCCGCGGCTGCCAAAGCGAGGTCCTTGGCCTCTTCATTTCCAGTCAATTTGTAAGCGGAGACGCAGGACAATGTGTAGAGAAAACCCAAATCATGCGTATCTGTGTAACGGCGTTCTTCTACCCGCTGCTTGTAGCTGCCCAGCTGATTTTCGGCCGCCAGGCGGTATTTCGCATCCCCTGTCGTCTCATAGGCAAGCCATAGCATCCCCGTCCAGAACGCCGGCGTCCATTCGGTATTTCCAACCTGCCTGTAAACGTTATTCGTACTGGCTTCGGAAGGAAAAGTGCCTTCGAATGTTTCAAGATTACGGTCCACCTGTCCCACAATAAAGTCCATCGCCTCTTTGCAGCGCTCTTTGGTCAGCTGCGGTGCACGATCATACCTGCTGGCATCCTGAATACCTTCATCTTTAATCTGCTTCATGTTTGCGTTCCTCCCCGGTATGGATATGGTCTTACGGATTGAATTGTAACTAGAGAAGGACGAAGACGACAATCGTTATCTTTTCGTATGGACTGCTGTTTTTACTTCGCATGCGTGCAGTTGTAAAAAAGTTGATACGGTTGAATAATCGTTGGTACGATCAAAGCTTATGAAGAGGAGCATAAAAGTGGTTAATAGAGTTACATGACTTATTAATAGATTGTACAATCACCACAGCTATAAACTGATACAACTTAAGGAGGACCTGAAAGTGGCGAACATACTGGTAATTGAAGATGAAAAGCCGATCAGCGATCTAATTACAATGAATTTGAAGCTGCACCGGCTTTGAACATGGGGCAGAGGATGCTGCTATATCGATTGTCAGGATTATTCGCTCAGGAACGATCCTGAGGCCAGAATCCACTTGTTCTGGTTCTACTCGGAAGAACTGGCGAACTGGATGGAAGGATACAGCGAGGACTTTTACGACATCAGCGTGAGCATTGATGCGAAAACGGGAAAAGTACTGAAAGTGTGTGGGCAAGCCGCTGAGTGTTACATCCTGCAAGCTTTAACTACGCACTGATAGTGCTATATCTGGCTCAAAAAATTCGGTTCTACACAATTGGATGTAGAAAGTTGTACAAAGTACAACATCACTTCGTGACTCTGCGCCAAAAGCCGCATTGTTGCACTTTATACAACAAAGCGGATAATAAATAATCTGTTAGCCTCATGTGAGGGGGAATTATTGTAGAATTTACAACAATATTAGTATATTCAGGCCTTCTGCCAGTCCATTGTTGTATAACATACAAGATTAAGACGCCATAATCGTTTAGGTCAGCGTATACGTGCAGATACAGCATCGTTAACCATACTCCTCTTACAACAACTGCTCCGAAATGTTTTCCCTCACTTCATAATAACAAGTGTATTTGCCTTGAACGATCGAACGGAGCAGCCCTTTCTCCACTAATACCTGCAACCATTTGCGAGCAGTACGAAAATTTACTTGATAACAGTCAACAACATCTTTCGGGCGCAACGGTTTTCCCATGCTCCATGCCAGCCGGAGTACATCTCTTTCAACAGGTGAGATTGAAGACACAGTCTTGTTGCGAAGTAGATACGGACTTATGACTAATTGCAGTAGCATGCGGCATACTTCGGGGCGGTTTTGCACATCGTCAAAGGAAAAGTGAATCATTTTCCATCCCATTCCTGTAAGAAATGTATCTCGATTCAGAGCGTAGCTGAATCTTTCACGGTCCATGTCTTTGACATGACTTTGAAAGCCGTCACACTCTATTCCGAAACGACCAAACGGAGGCATAAACGCGAAATCTAGAAATTGTAATTTACGGTTCCAATCATAAACCTCATACTCGGGGTGCAGATGATCCAGATTACCGAACAGAGGCCATCACACATTTTGGAGCAGCAGCTTTTCAGCATAGTTGTGTCCTCTGAGAAGTCGCCCTCTTCTCTCACCTGCTTGAGAGTCGAGGTGTCGGTCGAGGAATGCTTGATGCGCTTGTTCAAAGTTCATTCGAATACGCTCCCCTTTCAATAGAAATAAAAAACGCCCTTCAGCCGCTAGGCAAAAGGACGTTCTTCGTCTATAAAGAGTATATCATTGAACGGACATAAAATGATCCTGGTCACCAGATTTTTGTACGGAAGCCATTAGTCTCAACTATTTTGATTGAACGCAAAACATCAAGCTGAGCAATTGGATTAGCTATCCGAACAATCCGGTGCGGTCAATGCCGGACTTAATTCATAATCTTAAGACCGACAAGTGCCATGTCTGCTACATCGATCTTTCCATCCCCATTCAAATCCATATGGCGGTTATGATCTTGAATCGAAAGTCCAACCTGTTTCGAAATCAGCATCAGATCAAGCACATCAACCTTGCCGTCGCCATTGAAGTCTTCTGGAATTTTCGGTAAACCTATTGAAATTTTTACGGGCTTATCCTGCCCAAGCACATCGATATGTCCTGTCTGATCACCGTCTAAACGAATCGTTTCCGCTCCCTTTAACAGCGTAACAACAGTATCACCTTCAGTACCGATGGCTTTTAATGTAATTTCAGCAAGGCTGGCATCACCGTTAATACTATTCTCTTTTAATTGGGTTCCTACCAGCGTAAGGATGCCGCCTTCATTAGCCCATGTCATGTATCCCTGCTCTTTCCAGGCCTCGGTTGCACTGACATTAACGACTTCCCATTTATCTGTTTCATATTGAATTTTAGCCTTGAAACCATATAATTGCGACGCCTGTTCCATCTGAAGTGTCATGGAAACCGTCTGTCCAGGTCTCGCTGAGGCCGGAGCGGCAAGCTTTAATTGACCGGCATTTTCATATTCAGCATCCGAAATTGGGATCATCATCAGATTCCCCATGCTGGATGCATCTGCATAATAAATATTTTCACTGCCGTTAGCATCTTTCGCTATGTTCATGAATTTCACTTCCATGCTGTCAGGAACTAAACGAACATGATCCATGGTTTTGGGATCGATGATTGTAATCCGGTCGGCAAGATCCATGTACAGCAGTCCGTCTTTGCTCCAGTAGGAATGATAAGGACGCCACATGCCGTAATTGTTAATGTCCGAATAAATATTTTTATAATCGATCAGTTCATAGGTTTTCGGATCCAGCTTAAACAAAATCCCGTTCACGCCGCCCCAAATATTCCCGTCCAGCCCCACCGTCAGTCCGCTGATCATCGGCGGATTGCTTAACCCCGGAATATCCAGCGTAAATTCGGTCACTTTCTTCTTGTTAGCCACATCCCAAACGAACATTTTTGCGGATCGTTCCGATGGCGAAATGCCCAATCCGCCATGCACCGTCGTGGAGCCGTAAATATACCCATCCTTATAGGCGAGTCCAACAATGCTCTGGTTTTTGACGATATCCCGGAATACCTCATGCTTGTCTGTAACCGGATCGTAAATCGTAAGTGCTCCGCCAAGCTGCCCGTAGTCCGGAATGGTCCCGATCATGATTTTGTCTTCCATCGTCTTCATGATATAAGGCCGATCCTGATGATCACCAATGGTAAATACCTTTTCGGCTTTGGGTACAGATTGTGTCGTATCTGCTTTATAAACATGTCCTCCCGGATATACGCCAAAATACATATCATTTCCATGGGCGATCATACCCTCGGCTTGTTCCAAGACAAACATTGTGTATTTAAGAGTTACTGGATCGAATTGGGCGGCTATGCCTCCCGGATAACCGGACATATACAGCTTTTCGTCAGGTCCCTGTTCGATATTGTGAATCGGATTCGGCTGCCCCTGCAGAACGGACGGGAAGTTTTCAATCGTCTCGTCCACGACATTAAAAATGCTGTAGTCGCCGTTGCCCTTCATCGTCGCAAAGGACTGCTCTTTGCCGTTCGTATCGAATTCCACCCATCCTGCGCCCCGGAACGACGTTCCATACTTGATGGCGGTCAGACGCGTTTCGAACGTATCCAGATTGACTTCCGTCACATGACCATTGGCGGGTACATACAATTTGTTGTCTCTCGCAACCAGCTGGTTGAATGAAAAGACGCCTGCACCTGTAACGCCTCCCGCATCCTTCCCGACTTTGTGGGGCAGCCACTCTTTTGTTATCAAATCGTAAAACAGCAGCGTCATGGCCGGATCACCAAACTTAACTACCAATAGTTCATTCACGACTGTCATGTCATAGGCAAAAGGAACAGCACTCGCTTCTACACCGAGTAGGGCTGCCACTCCATCGGAGATGACCTGCTTCTCGCCGGTCTCCACGTTCAGGCGGACCACATCGCCTTTTGTTCCGATTCCGGCATATACATAACCTTCATGATATGCAATGGACCGGACATATTCTTGTCCTTGAACCATACTGCCATAATCACGGAACTTTTTGTTCACGGGATCATACTTAAACACTTTGCCGCTTTGAAAGGTACCGCCATACACATTCCCCTTCTCATCCGTGGTCAAGGTCCAGATCGATTTCTCTCCTTTAATCGGCTCTCCTAAATTTTGTACGGTTTTCGTAAGGGGCGAATATGCCCATAAGTCGCCTTTGGTTTGTCCGGATGTCGTAATCCCGCCGATATACACGGTTCCGTCCGGGGCGATCGTATGTCTCCAGCTTTGCTGGGTTCCGTCTAATGGAAAAGAACGGATTAATTTGTTGTCCATAACATCCACGACATTGAAAATAGCCGTGTCACCATTAACGGTTGTATAAAATACATCTCTTCCATCCTCTTTGCCGACCACAGCATCACTAACGGCTACTCTGGATACAGGCACACCGAGATCTACCGGTTGTCCAAAAGTTTCACCCTTGAAACGAACAGCTTCCCCGCTCGCCGCTCCAGCGGGTAAAGCGCCGGAGAACGTTACAGAAGATATTATTAAGATAGCGAATAATAGCATCATCCATTTTTTCAGCTTCATATGCATCGTATTCCTCCTCAAAAATTTTGTAGCAACCTCGTTATTCCATAAGAAAATTAGTTTTTCATCACTTTAAGAGCAACTAAGCCAACATCCGTGATATCGATAATTCCATCCCCATTCAGATCATAGTGTTGAATAGCTCCATCCGGCTTCTTATCTACGTTTTTTCCGATCAGCAACAAATCAACCAGATTCACCACCCCGTCGCGGTTCAAGTCTTCCTCACTATCCATGATTGTAATCCTGGCTTTGACATCACTCGGCAGCAGGACAAGATCTTGATCAACCTGGGCATTAATAGGTGCAAGAATAGAGTCTCGCTGAATAGTAAGCGTTGTATTTCCTGTCTGGTTCAGTACCTGGAATGTTATATTCGCGATGGTCTTATTACCGTTTAAAGAATGGTTTTTGAGTTGAGAAGCTATAATCCGAAGTTTTCCATTTTGATCCTTCCAAGTCAGAAAAGCCTCCTGACCATCTTCAAATTCGGGATCAAGCTTAACCTCGGTAACCTTCAGAGCCTTTGTATCATAGGTGAGACTCAGGTCAGCCGCATAAAGATTCACGGCATCATTTACCGAAATATTTACCGTAACCGGTTTGTCTTTCGTTGTTGAAGCAGGTGCGAGCAGCGAAAGACTCATATCCTGCTGTTCATAGGTCAATTTGAAGTCATCATAATAAGCGACCGCGGTAAAAAAATTACTAAGTGATGCAAAGACGGATGCATATTTTGCGTTTTCAGGTGCAATCCCCTTTACCTCGCCTTTAAACCACTCATTTTTAGGACTTCGATAATGGAATAAAGCATCAGCGCCTACCTGCTTATTATTCTCATCATAAAAACGAAGGAGCAGTGTTGCCGCTACGGTAGGTTCTTCAAGATACATCATTGCAGAAGCAGTGTATTCTGTTCCCGGTTTGACTGGCAAGAGAGCGCTCTGAATGATTGCTCCTCTTGTTGTTGATGTATCTCTAAATCTCACGCTGCTTTTCCCCGAATAAGCGCGGTCAGTTGTCACTTCATAGTAAGCATCTTCATAAGGCTTCCACAAAGGTGTCCATCCCGGTATAACAGAATCGATAACCTCTTCTTCAAATCCGGCATTTGGAATTTCAATCTCTTTTGTTTGGAATCCACTCGCAGCATCAGCCGTTGGAGCATCAGTGACAGTGAGCACCGTTGTCATCAAGAGAATAAAAGCGGTAAATATAATCAACACTTGCCGTAAAAGTTTCAATAGACTCCCTCCTTATATTTGGTTTAGCCAGCGAAGCAATATGATTGCCGCTTCTGAACGGGAAGCATGTTCCTTTGGAGAATAGTGATGAAGTGCATTACCTTTAATGAATCCTTTTTCCTTAGCGGAATAGATGGCTTCTTTCGCCCAGCTGCTAATCTGATCATCATCCCGGAATTTGTTATGGCCTTCTGAAACCGCGGATTTTCCGGCAGCGCCGGTTGCATTCATCAGCATAACGGCCATTTGCTCCCGGGTCAGTTTCTCATTAGGTTGGAAGCTATTGCCGTTCCCTTTGACGATTCCCGCTTTCCAGGCAGCATACACTTCTCCGGTATACCAAGCCCCCGCTTTCACATCCTTAAATACATTCGGTGTATTTGTTGGAACCTCAAGATTCATCGCTCTTACCAGTAACGAAGTGAATTCAGCGCGCGTTATTTCTTGGTTAGGTGAAAATTTCCCCTCCCCTGTTCCGAACATTAAATGCTTCGCTGTTAATGCTTCAACGGCGTGTTTTGCCTCGTTATATAATTTCTGAATGTCTGTATAATCCACGGAATATTCCATAATCGCATAAGTACCCGGTTTATTGACTCCAAGCTCATACAGCCCATTCGTCTGCTTGGCGTTCCGCATGTATTTCCAAGAACCGGTTTGCTCGTCCCACTCATAAACGCCCAGTTTATGAAGCTGTCCATCAACTGCTTTGAATGGAAGGACAAGGCCCATGATACCCGGCAATTGAGTAACAGATACGTTCTCAGCCCCTGCCACCGTCGACACATCCAGGTTATAGGAAACAAGATGACGCAGTTCATTGCTGTATCCTTTAACCGTTGATGACGAGGAAGAAAGACTTATCCGTACAGCACTTTTCTTCGGAAGCGATTCAGGATAAACCTTCACCTTACTCTGTCCCCACTCCAATACCATCGTCATTCCGTTTTTTTCTAACAGCACCATTTGTTCTGGCGTCATGTGAAGTGACGTCGCCGGTTTTGTATTTGAAGCAAGCGGTAAGATGATAAGCTTGTCTCCTTCTGTTTGCAGGCCAAGCCTCTTGGACAGTGCTAGCAGATCCGATATTGATTTCACGGCAAACTGCAAGGATTCATCGTTTATTGTGGCAGATCCGTCTGAGGAATCTGTTCCCAGGGCTACACTCCGTTGAAGATCTTCGATCAGTTTCTTAAACGTGGCTTCCCACTGCGTCCGCTTGTCGACCGAGAAAGAAGGGATTTCTTTGGCAAACAAGCTGCTGACCGCAGATACCGCCTCTTTCAACTGACGTTTATTAAGCATTTGTTCAATTTCCTTGAGAGCCTTCGTTAAATCACCATGTGCTGTATTCTGACCCCCAGGGTTTACCGGTGTGCTTGGAGATGAGGGAGTATCGGGATTTGAAGGCACGCCTGGATTCGTGGAACCCTGGACGGATATGCTCAATGGACCCTGAACGATCATTGTAATTGCCTTCAAATCTTTCAATCCTGCTTCATTCTTAAAAGACTCCGTTGAAACTGCCTTTATCTCTAGCAGCTCGACAGTTGCCTTACCCGCCTCATGAGCGGTAAAGCTTAGTTCAGCGATGTCTAGAGCAGGTACTTCTGACACATTTGACACTTGCTCCCGCAGCAGAGGCAGGAGAACCGTTCCATTATCGGCATCTGTCTTCTTACCGCCAAAATCGTTATATCCACCAACCGCTACAGCTTCTTTCAATGCCAATTTTGATGCATCATACTTCACGCGGAACTGAATACCATATAAATCTGTAACATGGTGGACCGAAACTTTTATTTTCACCACATCACCTTTGGATACTGTAGAAGTTTCAGCTTTTAGTGAGATAACGCTTTCATTTCCTCCTTTAGTAACAGCATCCGCCTCAGCTGGGGAAGCAACTGCTATGATAAGGCACAGCATAATAGCAGGTATGGTGGTTCGCATCCATTTCATCATTGATCTACCCTCTCCTCATTCTTGGAATCAATTCTCCATCATCGATAAGCCTATTAATCCGACATCTGTCACATCTATCATTCCGTCTCCATTCATATCTAAATAAGAGATTGTATCCGAAACAGGACTGCCAGTATGTTTTGCAACCATCATTAAATCGAGGAGATTGACCTTACCATCGCCATTCACATCTGTGGAAGGTTTAGTTCCGGGTTGTTCTGTTCCGCTATCATTGACTGGAATCATTTTTAGACGGGTTCCTTCAACATAATAGATGTTTCCATCATCTCCGATGGTCATATAGTTGGTTTTAGGACCAGTGTACACAACTTCCATCGTACTGATATCGAGCACTGTTATCTTTCCGTATAGATCTGTATATAACAGTCCATCTTGTCCCCATCGAAGGTGAATAGGATTCCACATGCCGTAATTTTGCGCTTCCGGATATATTGAAGCTTCTTTCTCAATTTCCAGCGTTTCCGGGTTCACCGCAAAGATGATTCCGTCTGCCGCTGCCCAGAGCAACCCGTCAGGACCAAAGGTTAAACCGCTGATCATAACCGGCTTTTTAAGAGCAGTTGCCAGGTCTGGAGTAAATTCGGTTAATTTGCTATCTGTTACCGTATCCCAGACAAACATTTTAGCCTCGGTTGCTGTAGGTTCTACGCCAAGTCCGCCATGAATACTTGTGGATCCATAAACCTTTCCGTCTCTGTATGCCAGACCGACAATGCTCTGGTCCTCGACAACATTTCTGTAAACCGAATATGTAACCGATGTAACAGAGGCAGGCTCGTAAGTAACTAATGAACCTCCAAGTTTACCGTATAAAGGCACCGTTCCGAAAAACACTTTGTCATCCCCTGCCGCAAACACATACGGCCGATCCTGTTCTTCACCAATGCTGAACTTGTAAATCGGATTTTCATTTGGCTTGATAGGAAGGTCAGGAGTGAGTTCATGGATCTGAGCGCCAGGGTATATGCCAATATAAAGCTTATCCCGGTAGGCCCCCATACTCTCCGCCTGATTCATTGTAAACATTTCGCGGGACTTGGTTACCGGATTATAACGTGCACCATTTGCGCTAGGATAAGCACTCATGTACAGATTCCCGTCTGGACCCTTTTCAAGAATATGGAGAGGTGCACTTTGCCCTTCCACAATTGGATGAAGTTCTTCACGAACGCCTTGTTCAGGCTGCATCAAAGTGACAATTCCATTGAATTGGATGCTGGCTAGTTTCATATTTTGAATGTCTGAACCAATCCAACCGGAATTTTTCATAGACATGACCTGGGAAATGCCCGTATCTCTCACTTCATGAGAGGTAAGATCAAAGGACACTAGTTTTTGGCTTTTCAAAAAATAAACTTTTCCGTTCAGTTCAGGAGATACTTTAACACCGTCAAATCCATCTACAGCAGCGTCAAGCCACTCCTTCTTGACCAGATCATAGATAATCAACTGCTTTATAGAACCGCCTGATAAATGGGCAAACAAGTAGTCTCCCGCCACATCAAGATTGTAAACAAACGGATAATCACTTACGCCCGGTATTGGTTTCAGCGGAATTTCTTCTTTCGCGCCACTTGTCGGATCCATCTTAATCAAATGTCCGGTTGAGCCTGTGCCAGCATAGATCGATCCGTTATGGTAAGCCATTGACCGAACATATTGTTGTCCTTCAACTGCGCTGCCGAAATTAATAAATTGTTTTTGAGTAACATCATACTTAAAAATTTTCCCGCCAGGAAAAGTTCCTCCATATACGTTCCCATCATCATCAAGTGTCATAGACCAGATGCCACCTTCTCCTGGTATCGGCGTTCCCAGCTCTTCAATCTTCCCGCTTGATGAGTCATAACGATACAATATGTTGGAGGTCGACCCCACGTAAACGCTTCCATTTTTATCCGCCTTATGTACCCATGCCTGTGCACTGCCCTTCAGTGGTAGTGTATCTACGATTTCATAAGTGCTAAGATTGATTACGTTCAGCACTGCGGGTGTACCGCTCACTGTTGTATACATATAATCATTGCCATTAACCTTGTTATACGCACTATCGAAAATGCTGATCTGTTGTATCGGAGATCCCAGATCAACCGGCTGTCCGAATGTGGTATCGGTGTTGCTTGCTTCTGCTCGTCCGGAACTGCTCAAAAACATAGAGATTGGAATAAGTACCGATAGACACCAGAGCATTGATTTCCGAAATAAGGAATACATCATTTCATCTCCCTTTCTCACATTAGTATTCTGTTTCATCTGCTTTTCCCCAATAACACTCCTTTCACTATTGTTAGATGTTTCGACTTCACATTCATTGGTGTACATTTTGATAGCTGACTTTAATACTAGTAGAGCCTAATTATAACTGTCAACGATTTTACATTTACAGACTTTTTAAGGACACAATATCAATACCTGTGTGTGCAAAAAATACAAAGAGGAGCGCCAAACTATGGCACTCCTCTCTATCAATTACTTACTTCGCAATCTTCTTCTCATATTCCTTGTTCATTTCTTCAGTAATGAGCTGCAAGTTTTTATCCTGCTTCAACTGCTCGATGAATTGATCGTACGCCTCGATCGTCTCTTGGCCGATGATGACCTTCGTACGTATGTCAGCGACTTTCTTCTCAATCTCCGGATAGAGACGGTTATATGCATCTGAATACAATCCTCGCGCTGGCTCCGGCACCGCAATCTTCTTGCGTTCGTTCACGATCTGCACGTTGCGCTCATACAAGTCGTCCGGCATGCCGACTTCGCCGATCGACATTTCGTCACTGATGAGATGGAACAAGCTCGACATATTGCCATCGCCCACCATATCTTTTTTACCCTGTTCCGTAAGTACTTTCTTTCCATTTTCCTCATTGTAGTGAACACCTTGCATGCCATGATACAGCATAACGTTACCTTCCGGACTGTTGCCATAATCGAACACCTCAAGAATCTTCTTCACTTTCTCTTCAGGCACTTTCTTCGGAATGAGATACACCCCATAATACGACGAGCCAGATGGCGTAAATTTGTAGCCGTTCGGGTTCTCTAAATACGCAGTTGGAATAAGTTCAGCTTTCGGAATCGCATCACGGATTACCTTACCGTGTCCCCATACCGCATTCATCGAAAAGTCACTCGCACCCACCTTGCCGCCGCGCACGAGATCAACGACTTGGGAAAACTTCATAATGGCAAAATCTTTTGGTAACAGCCCCTCGTCGAATGCCTTTTTAATCCAGAGAAGCGCGTCGCGGGATGCATCCTCTGTAATGACTGGTACAAGCTTGCCATCCTTCAACTTCCAGTTGCCTAATGTTTCGTTATAAATGCCGTACATGAAGAGAAGCGAAGCTGGTGTCGTTGCGTAAGGGATTTCATCTTTCTGACCATTTCCGTTTGGATCCTTGTCTCTAAACGCCACCAACACGTCGAACAACTCGTCCATCGTTGTCGGCGCCTCTAAGCTCAGCTTGTCTAACCAATCCTTGCGCAGCATCGGGAACATCCCCCCGCCATAGCTCGGATAATAGCGCGGAATGGCATAGTTTTTGCCGCCGACCTTCGAATCCTCCCACATCTGTGCGAGCTGCGGGCTGCTTAGATTCGGGTAATCCTTAATATACGGCGTCAGATCCCAGAACACTCCCTGCTGGATCATCTTCTGAAGCTGCGAGTTGTTGAGGGTTTCGACAAACGTCACGTCCGGCAGGTCACCCGAAGCAAGCATCACGTTCACTTTGTCCTGGATCGTCGTCGGCGTGAGCCACGTAATGTCGAGCTCCGTATTCGTCTTCTTCTCGAGCTCCTGCCAGAGCGGACTGCTCTTGTCCACCATATCCTGCGCGTAGTTCAGTGTCTGCATCGTAATCTTTATTGGGCCGCCTTCGCCTGCTTGACCAGACGCATTGTCCTTACCGCCGCCGCACCCCGACAGCAGCACCGAGCTTGCCAACAGAAGCAGCATCGACGTTTTGAGCACTGATGTCAACTTTTTGTGTTTAATTTGCATGTGTGGACCCTCCCCTTTTTCACCTTGTCATGGTATTTAACCTTGTGCATCCTTATATCATTATCATTCTTTGACAGAACCGACCATCGCGCCTTTGGCGAAATGCTTCTGTAAGAATGGATACACCAGCATAATCGGCACGGTCGCGATAACGACCGCCGCCATCTTGAGCGTCTCTGAAGGCATTTGACGGTTTAAGCGAAACTCCAGCCCCCCTGTTCCTCCACCCATCGTCGACGGATCCACCAACATATTCTGTAGCAGTACCTGCAGTGGCCACTTCGTCTGATCGTTGATGAACATAAGGGCGTTGAAGTACGTATTCCAATATCCGACCGCGAAAAACAGTCCGAACGCCACCAACGCCGGCAGCGACAACGGTAACATAATACGCCAGAAGACACCGATTTCATTGCAGCCGTCAATGCGTCCCGCTTCTTCCAGACTGTCCGGAATGCTGTCAAAGAAGCCCTTCATCAAAAGTACGTACCAAGCGCTCGTGAGAGCCGGGAGGATAAGCGACCACGCGCTGTCTATGAGCCCCAAATTGCGGACAATCAAGTACAGCGGCACCAGGCCCGGCTGGAACAGAAACGTCAGTAGAATAAGAAACATAATCGTTTTGCGGAACGGGAGGCGCTTTCGCGACAAGGCATAAGCCAACCCGCCCGTTACAATAAGGCTAAACGCCGTCCCCACTGTAGCGAGAAACGTGCTCATGCCAAGCGAGCTCATAAACAGACCGTTCGACAACAGATGCTTGTAGGCATCAAGCGTCCAATTCTGCGGAAACAGGATAAACGGCCGGCTGTAATACTCCGTTGGATCCGTAAAGGACAGTACAACCGTATAATAAATGGGAAATACAGTTGCCAAACTGATCAGTAGCAATAACGATACGTTGGTAATGTTAAACAGGCGGTCTTTCCAGCCTAAATCTCTCATGAAGCTCGACTCCTCTCATGCGCATTACTTTCACCCGTCAATACAGGCTGTCTTGCCCGAATTTCTTCGCTACTTTGTTGGCCGTCACGACCAGAATAACGCCGACAAGCGATTTAAACAGGCCGATGGCCGTACTGTAACTAAATTCCCCTTGCTTGATGCCGACTCGGTACACATACGTGTCGAACACTTCAGCCACATTCGACACCGCTGCGTTCATCATAAGATAAATCTGCTCGAAGCCCGTATCCATAATCGTCCCGAGACGAAGAATGAACAGAATCATAATGACGTTGCGCATGCCGGGCAGCGTAATATGCCAAATGCGGCGCATCCGTCCCGCCCCGTCCATGACGCCTGCTTCATACAACTGCGGATCGATACCAGCGATAGCCGCGAGGAAAATAATCGTACCCCAGCCGACTTCTTTCCATATGGACTGCGCAGTCAGCATTCCCCAGAAATAATTGGGGTTGGACAAAATATCTATCGTGTCATTACCCATGGAAATCATAAATTTGTTCACCAAGCCCTCGGATTGAGAGAACATGAGGAACGTCAAGCCATAAATGAGTACCCAAGACAGAAAGTGCGGAATGTAAATCAGCGACTGCACGGTCCGCTTGACGATGGCATTGCGCACTTCATTCAGCATGATGGACAAAATGATGGGTGCCGGAAAGAAGAAAATTAAATTGAGAAAACTTATGGCCAGCGTGTTGCGCAGCAGCATATAAAAATCTTCATTGCTGAAAAAACGGCTGAAGTGTTCGAATCCGACCCATGGACTCCCCGTTATACCGAAATACGGTGAATAGTCCTGAAAGGCAATAACCAAGTTCGTAATCGGAATATACTTAAAAATAATGAAGAAAATGACGCCTGGCAAAGCTAGCAAAAGTAGATACTTCTCCCGCTTGACATCCGCCCAAACGCTCCGTCGCCCCATCCGTTTAGTAGAGACAGAGCCACCCTTCTTCCCCGCGGCGGTTGCGGCGATATCTTGTCGATTCATATAAAAACCTCACTTTCATGTTCATGCTAACGATGTCATTTCCGAAACGGTTAACCACAATGTAAACGCTATCACAATTCCATGCAATTTGACTTTTTTTCCGCTCGGAGCGTCATGGTGCTCCCCATCCGCTTCAACGGCTGAAAGCCTCATCGGACAAGGCTTTTCTATGTTGCTATCGCTGTGAAGCAGGTATCAATTTCCCCGGATTGCACTTTTTTTCTGTAGCGGAAATCGAACGCACCTGTCTTGTGAAATCAATGAAAGCCTTTTCAAGCTGATTCCGATTAAGTATATTTATGATATAAACGAGTTGTACCGAAGTACAGGCATTCGTGGGAGCGACAAGGAGGAACTTATAGATGAGGCATCCTTGGATGAAGCAGTTCACACAGAAAGGAGTGTTCTATTGGCAGAGCATGGTTCTTGCCGTGCTGCTGACATCTCTGCCGATAACAGTCATTAGCGCGGCCTATTTGTATTTCGGCAATCAGCATTTGGTCAAGCAGTTTCAATTGAAGAACGAGGAAGCCCTGATGGATGCGGCCAAGCAAATCGACAATCAGTTCGGACAGCTTATCCAATACGCGGTACAGATGGTCGTGAAGCCGCATTTCAAGCCGACATTGTCCGACATGGACTTCGCCAATCGCTTCGAAGAGACGAATCAGCTCCTGGATATGCTGTCGCTCGTTCAGAACGCTGATCCTCTTATCGACCAGGTGTATTTGTATGTGGACAAGCAAGCCAAGGTGCTGCAGACGTCGCTCGGCGCCCGTACATTGGAGGACACAGTGGAGTTGAAACAGTGGCAGGCACTTATGGATGCCGACACCGGCATCTTCTGGACACATCAGTTGGATACCCCGTTCCAGCAAGGCGGCTCCACCCATGCCATCGTCATGAAACTGCCTTATAACGGCGCAACGCCGTATGGGGCGATCGTCATTTATTTGAATCCGTCAAAGCTGCATCTCTTCACCGATACGGATAAGGTGGCAATCCTGCTCGACAGCGAAGGGCACGTCATCGGCCAGTCCGATCGTGCTGCCCAATCCCCCGAAGCGCTTGATGCTATCCGCAGCAAGCTGTCTGAAGCTGAGGAAGGTAGCTTGCTGCCAGAAGGCTGGGAAGTTCCCTTGAACGGAGATGCGCTGCTCGTTAACGCCGTCACGTTCGAGAAGCTCGGCAGCGGCTGGACGTTCGTCTCCGGCACGCCGCGATCGGTTATCACTGCTCCGACCCAGGCGTACACGCACATTATTCTTATCTGTTTCTCCGTAGTGCTGGTAGCCGCTCTTGTGCTGAGCTGGTACGCAACAAGACGGATTTATAATCCGATCCGGCGGGTCATGGATATGCTTGCCGGCTGGCGGAAACCGGACACGGCCGTGCGCAACGAGCTCGATTATATCGAGCACGAGTGGAAGCAATACCGGTTCGCGAACGAGTCGCTGCAGAGCCAGTTGAATCAGTCCGTGCCTGCCCTTCGCGAGGCATTCATCAACCGCTTCGTCACCGGACAGGCCACGCACTTGACGGAGGCGGAGTTGACGTCAAAGCTGCATAACTTCGACGTGGACATCGAGGGCAAGCGATTCGCCGCCGTCGTCTTCCGCCAGCACCCGCTCGGCGAAGAGCGTACTCCTCTGTCTGACAAGGACGATGATTTACTGGCGTATGCCGCCATTAATGCCGTAGAGGAATTGTCCGAGGATGTTTCTGAATTCACGCATACACTTGCCTTCGACGATGGATCCTTCGGTGTCGTGCTCATTCTACCGCAGCCTGCATCGGAAACGGAGGGGCGGGAGTCGCTCCGCCGACTGTGCAGGCAGTATGAGCGCGCTCTACGCGACGTGCTCCGTCTAAAGGCGACCATCGTAATGAGCGGCCCGACCGAACGATGGACAGACGTGCCGTATGCTTTGGAGCAGGCGCGGCGGGCATTGCGTTATCGTGTCTTCGACGCCGCTAGCCAGCTGCTCGAAGCGGAGCAAGTATTATCTCAGCCAGAGCTGGTTGATCGGGTCCAGTTCCCAATTGAACTAGAACAGGACTTGATACATGCGCTCAACATGGGACTGGAAGACGAGGCAATGAAAGGACTCGAGCGTTTCGTTGCCGCCATGCAAGCAGGTGGAGCGGCCGAATGGCTCGTGCATCAGGGGCTGATGCGGCTTATGGGCAACATTCACCGCGCCATGCTGCAGGCCGGACATAATCCGTATGCCGTCTATGACGGCGCCCGGCTGTACGAGGAGCTGAGCGCGCTCCGCGATACGAAGGCGTGCCTCGACTGGTTCCAGAGTAAAATTATCCGGCCGTATATCGATTCGCTTACCAAGAGCTACAACACGACGATGAAGCAGCTTGTGGAAGATGTCCTTGCCCGCATTGAGGACAACTTCATGAACGAACTGTCGCTCGAGACGATTGCAGCCGAAGCGGGGGTCAGCACTTCGCAGTTGAGCCGTGCGTTCAAGCAAATGATCGGCTCTAACTACGTAGATTATGTCACGGCCTTGAAAATAAACCGCGCGAAGGAAATGCTTGTCAAGACCGATATGATGATGAACGAAATCGCGGAAGCAATCGGCTATCAGCCGTCATACTTCAACCGAACGTTCAAGAAGCTGGAGGGTATAACCCCGGGTCAGTATCGGCAGCGGCACGAGCAAACGTAGGAATAGCGGCGGAATAGGAATGAAGTTAGCAACCGGATAAGACCCGATAAACGTTCTACCCCATTGTTACATGGTGCGACTCTTGTTTCTTCTTGGCTCTCTGATGGATTGAAAAATAAGAGTTGATTGTCCTCTTACAGAAGGTCTTATACTTTGAACCAGAAGGCACCAAGAACAGTAACTGGGAGGTTTTATTCTTATGAGGTCTTTTGAAATGTTGTTAATCATCTTTAATGTCTTATTGCTCGGTTGGTTAATATTTGCTCGGAACAAGTCGCTGCGAAGCCTGCTCATTAGTTTCGGTATTTCCGCCGTATTAGTGCTAACACACGGACTCGTCGAAGGCATGCGTTGGCAGATGATCCCGGCCTATGTAATGACATTCATTCCTATCGCTTTCCTCACTATCAGGCACTACCTTAAACCGAAGGAAGTGAAAAGAAAGCATCTCCTGTTCGCCTTGTACTTATTACGACGCCAGCAGCTCTTTATTCTATCATCGCCGTGGCGCTGCCTCTCCTGCTCAAGATGCTATCTTTCATCTCGAAATACTGCTCTTCTGTTCGCTAGTCAGAATTAACTTATAATCATTTACATTAACTGCATTGTTCATTATAATGAGATTATCAAAAGAGCTGCGCAATCTATGTTTGTTTGCATAAAGCGATTAAAGGATGATTTTTTTCCTTTAATCGCTTTTTTTGTGAGTTTATTGAAGTGATGGAGGTATTTTGAATGAAAAAAAGAGCTTTTGATATGCTTATGCTGCTCATCGGAGGATTTATTTTCGCTCTGGCGGTGAATCTGTTTGTCATTCCCAATGATCTCGGAGAAGGCGGAGTTACCGGGATTTCAATCATTCTGTATTATTCATTGCAGTGGTCCCCGGCACTTGTCAGCATCGTTATCAACGGAATTTTGCTGATCATCGGATACAAATTGCTGGACAAGAGAACGACGTACTATACCATCATCGCTGTTGCTTTTAACGCCCTGTTTTTACACTTAACAGAGAACTGGCAGATATCCTCGAGCGAGCCTTTAATTAATGCTATTTTTGCCGGACTGTTTGCCGGTGTCGGGATTGGACTTATTATCAGAGTTGGAGGCACGACGGCAGGTACAGTAATTTTAGCCCGCCTCGCGAATAAATATTGGGATTGGAATGTTAGCTATGCCCTACTGTTTTTTGATCTCATCGTTGCCGGAATGTCCATCTTTGTCATTGGGGTGGAGAAGGTCATGTTTACGGTTGTCCTCCTCTATATCGGGACCAAAGCTATGGAGTTCATCATTGAAGGCTTGAATCCTAAAAAAGCGGTGACCATCATTTCGGCCCATCACGAACGCATCGCAAATCACGTTACGGAGGTCATGGATCGCGGGGTGACCGTATTACGAGGGTACGGTTATTACACCGGACAAACGAAAGATATACTCTACATTGTGATCAGCAAGCAGGAGGTTTCCAGTCTTAAAAAAATCGTTCGGGCTGAAGATGTAAACGCCTTTGTCACGATCCACGATGTACGAGATGTGTTTGGAGAAGGTTTTATTGATATTTCAAAATAAAAACCGGAAATTATCGCTGAATTCCTGGTCACCTCGATTTCCCAAGGGTTACCGAACCGCCGTTGTTGCCTGCCGTAGTAGTCTGGTAACAACGGATGGAAGCCGGGGGCCTACTTGTATATGATGCTCCCGATCCGAAAGGAGTATAATAATCTAAGACGGAATGAGAACTAAAAGGAGAATATAAACCATGAACAAAATTGCTGCTTTATCCCTGTCATTGGCGCTCTCTGCGTCACTTACAGCCACCTCGTTTGTTTTAGCTTCACCTTCTGCCGAGGCCGCTTCCTCCAAGGAATGGATACATATCTCAGAACGTATGACTTACTATGGCGATGTTGAGAATGGCCAGCCGAACGGACGCGGAACCATTAACTGGGGAGATGGCAAACAATACTCAGGTGACTTTAAATACGGTATGCGTTCCGGTAACGGAAAATATATCAATCAATATACAAAAGAAGGCGAGCAGCACAAAGTGGTATACAGCGGGTCCTGGAGCGGGGACAAAATGGAGGGTACGGGTACACTGACCCATAAAGTGACCCTAGCAGACGGCACCGTACGATGGAACCAGATTCAGACCGGCACGTTCAAAAGCAATCAGCTTCAAAGCGGTTATGACGTCATTCATGCGCTAGCCGATCCGGATTACAGTTTCAGCTATAAAAACGGTACTGAGTCACTAACCATCATGGGTAGTAATACGAACATGAAGGAAGCTTGGAAAACGGGAAGGATGTTTAGCGCGCAGTATAAAAACGGGTCTGTCAACAAGGAATACTCCTTCTTCCCAGGCGACACGAAAGCAGAGCAGCGTAAACATGAAGCGGTGCTGAAATATTTTCAAAGCATCCAATCCAAAGTTACACCGCACCTGCAGCAGTTCGAAAAATTATCCAAGCAGGTTCCATTGAAATAAGCGAGTGTGCATCTCATAAAAATAGAAGAACCCGTCTCTCCATCAGTGAAGAGGCGGGTTGTTTGGTATACCGATTAAAACCGTCAACATCTTAGTTTATTTGATGCAGCTTATCTGCTAAAGACCGAAGAAGCGGTCTGTCAATCAATCCAAGACCCCGGCGTCCTTCCCGAATCGAAGAGCCGAAATGAACCTCCTTCACACCCGTTTCTTCAATAAAGGATAGGATCCCTTCCGGCGTCAAACCGTAACCGGCAAGAATTCGAGGCCCGCCTTCCTGCGAACGTTCTACAAGCCGCTGTAGTTGTGGAACCGACTCTGGTGCAGGCGAAGGACCACCAGAAGTCAAGATACGGGAAATTTGCGGATAGACGCTAAGCACCTCATACGCCGCTAGTTGATCCAATGCTTCGTCAAAAGCCCGGTGATAGGTAACATCCAGAGGTCCCGCCTCAGCCAATAGCTTTTTCAGCGCCGGCACATCAATCGTACCCTCCAATGTCAAAGGCCCCATAACAATTCCTGCCGCTCCGGTAGTTTTAATTCGAGTTATATCTGCCAGCATCGTTTCCAAATCCTCGTCATCCATAATAAATGACCGGCTGTGAGGACGAATCATCACATTAACCGGAATATTAACTCTTTCAGTTACCCGCTCGATTAATCCTATGCTGGGGGTCAATCCCCCTTCCGTTACCGCTGTAATTAGTTCAATTCGATCCGCACCGCACTCTTCTGCAATCAAAGCATCCTGAAGCGTAGTCGCGATTACTTCCAATATCATAACAATACCTCCTTACCATTCTCGTCAAGTGTACCCGTACAATGCCGCGATAAGACATAGTCGGCGAGCAAACGCGCACCATAGCCGGTAGCACCTGATGCCGAATAGCCCGCATCCCCTTTATACTGTACGGTTCCAGCCATGTCGATATGAACCCACTTCATAGGCTTGGTGACGAACCTGCGTATAAAGAGCGCTGCGGTAATAGCCCCAGCCAGTGATGAGGAACCAATATTACTAAGATCCGCATAATCGCTATGCAGCTCCGACTCATATTCATCCATAAGCGGCATCGGCCACAGTCTCTCCCCATTTCGATCACCGATGGAAACTAGGCGTTGTGTCATGGCCTCATCACCCCATATACCCGCAATGCCAAGTCCCAGCGCTGCGCCTACGTTGCCCGTAAGCGTCGCAATATCAATCGCTTCAACCGCTCCAAGTGCTGCGGCGTGTAGCAGTGCATCCGCAAGCACCAGCCTTCCTTCTGCATCTGTATTAGCTGCCTGAACCGTTATACCATTAGGGAATGTAACGATTGAAGAAGGTAGCATAGCATGGGCATCCGGCACATTTTCGGCGACTGCGATCAACGCCACCACATTGACCTTGGCACGTTGTGAAGCAAGAATATCCATTGCACCAGCAACTGCGGCTGCACCTCCCATATCCATTCGCGCATCACTTAGATCTTTACCGCTCTTTACATTCATGCCGCCCATATCAAATGTGATTCCTTTGCCGACAAGACTTATAAGCGGCAGTGACGCATCCCCTTCATACCGGAGCTCGATCATGGCAGGTGGGTAAACGCTCCCTGCCCCCACTTTGAGAAGGCCGTTCATTTGACGTTCCGCTAATTGCTCACCGCTATAAACCGTGACCTTTACGGGTATATCCTTAAAACGAGCTTTTATCCACTCAACCATCCGGTCTGGATGCAAATAATCAGGTGTTTCATTTACGAGGTCCCTCGCAAACACAGTCCCGGCCGCCCGGATTTTAGCCGTTCTTATGACCTGCTGTAGTTCGTTCTCCGTCATCTCCGGCCAGTCTCCCGGATGAATTTGCAGGGTTACCTCCACAGGCAGTGGGAATAAGGTGCGGTATTTATGAAATCCGTACAGCCCGAGCAACCAGCCTTCCAACCAAGCTTGAATCCACTCCGATGATGTCACTGAACTGAATGAACAGCATCCGGGATCTGCCTTTCGAACGAGACAAGCCGACACCAATCCTTCCTTCTGAATCTTTCGTGCGGACAAACCTCCCGCCCGCCGTACGGTTTCCAGATCCAGCCTGTTACGTTCACCCAAACCGACAACGAGGATATCTCTATCTTCCTCACTGCGGCTGAGAAACCAAACCGTATGGCCTGCTTCCCGGTATGCATCGCGGATCGGGTAAATAAACTCTTCTTTCTGATATAACGGGTATATCTGAACATCTGTTTTCCGGTCCGCAATCAACTTAATATGCATATTTATCCCCTCCCTGCTTAACCTTGTAACGAGAATACCGCCTTGCGCTCACCGACTACCAGACCGTTATCATTTACGATCTGGTTCGGAATCAACTCATATAGACTGTCGATCGTATGCTGGTTGCTATATCCAATAAACCTCAGGATAGATGCAATGATACTCGGCCACACCTGCTCCGATCCATCGGATACCTTCAGCGATATTCCGATTCGTTCTTTACGAAGTCCAATTCCATAAACACCTTTTGCGCCGCCTTTAGCTGTCAAATTTGAATCTTTTAATAGCGTGGAACAAACAAACCGGGTATCAGCTATCATGTTCGGATGATTATTCATCAGCTTAGACATCCGCTCTGCCGCAAGGCGTGTCTCCTCATTCGGGATCAGATCAGGACAAGCCAGCTTCAGATATGCTAAAGCAATCGACTTTAACGGTACCGCAAAAATCGGAAGCCCGCAGCCATCTACTCCCAGACCAATCTGCTCTTGCGAAACCCCGGTAAACAGAGCAAGCGTTTCAATGATTTCCTGCTGAACAGGATGCTCCAGTCTGTAATACGTCTCAGAATCCCAACCCATATGTTTGCTAAGGGCGATCAATCCTGCATGCTTACCGGAGCAGTTATGAAATACTCGGCGCTTCTCTTCGTTCCCACGCAGTCGTTGAGACTTAGCATCTTCATTCAATGGATAGGTCGGACAGCAGTGTAATTCTTCCTCCTGAATGCCTGTTTTACGCAAAATGGATTCCAGAGCGTGAATGTGAAAGACTTCACCCCGATGTGAGGCTGCAAATAGCGCGGCTTCTTCCCCAGTTAGTCCGTACTTCTCATCTATACGACGCTTTATTACCGGTATGGCCTGAAACGGTTTAGCAGCAGAGCGGAGAAATGTCACATGCTCAGGATCCCCTGTGCTGTAAAGTACTTTCCCTGTCTCATCCACAACACTAATTGCCCCGTAATGCACATTTTCCAGCAACCCGCCCCGATATTCCTCAACCAAAGCAGTAAATCCAGTCATTTTCAATCCACCTTTTCATCAATTTTTCGTTCTATTCCAATGAAAAAAAATGCGTCTGAGCCAGCAAACCGGAACCGATCATAACACCCACTTCTCCAAGGGCAGTGTATTGCAGGCTGAATGAATTCCGCAGCGGCTCCCACACAAATCGGTTAAAGCACAAATCCTCAATCTCCTGTCGAATCTCTGGAAAATTCTCGATCAACTCACCGCTTAAAATAACAATGTCGGGATTATATACACAGAGTACATTGTTCACAGTAATCGCGATATAAGTGAGTGCACGCTCAATCAGTTGTACAGCCCACATCTCTTTGGACCGCCGTGCTTCAAAGAGCTCCTCCAATGTATCCACCTTGCGGATCTTGTTCGCTTCAAGCAGCAACGCGCTTGTAATGATATACGTCTGCAGACAACCTGCTTTGCCGCATTCACACATCGCACCGTTCGGATCAATGGTCGTATGCCCGATTTCACCGGCACTATTGGATTCCCCCCGGTAAATCTCGCCCTCAATTATAAGAGCCGAACCCACACCTGTTCCGAAACCAAGCAATGCTGTCCGCTTGGACCCAGCAGCAGATCCTCGAAGATGTTCGGCAAGTGCCTTCACCTTAAGCTCGTTATCTATCGCCACCTCATATCCTGTTAACGCTTTCAAACGATGCGCAATGTCGATATTTTTCCAACCCAGCTGTACTGAGAAGACGACTATGCCGTTCTCATTGTCCACGATTCCAGGAAGGCCTACTCCAATTCCGGCGATACGGGCGGAATCAAGACCTTCCGACTCGACGATCTCCTGCAGCATACGGGCAATGGTGGTAATTATCATCTCCACGCTATCCTCGGGCATCCGGCGATAAACCTTGGAGTACATTAACGAGCCATTCACATCCACAACACCAAGACTGATGCGTTGCCTATCGAGCTCCACTCCAACAGACAAAATAGATTTTTCCACCAGTCCTAGCATTGTTGCTTTACGTCCTAGACCAGAAGATACCTGCTCAAATTCCGCTACATACCCCTGCTGAGTCAATTCTCCAACAATCCGGCTGACTGTTGTCGGGCTCATTCCTGTCTTCTTTGCTATGGAAGCTCTGGATATCGGACTGTCATTCTTAATCAACTCATAGACGGTTATTTTGTTTTGCTGTCTCATAAAATCCTTGTCGTGCTTTTTCATTGAAACGCCCCTATTTATTTTCTTCATTGGATTAATACTCCTCATACAATGTCAATAGCAGGCGTATAACGAGCGAATTTCATGATAAAAATTATTCATTTCTAAATTCACCAACCTATTTACTCCAGTCACGATAATAATAATCCGGCTCGAATAGATCGTCAACTATATAACACATTATTGATTCTAAAATTCTCGAAACTTATTTATCTGCCCGAATAAAGTTGGCAATACAAAAAAACGAGAAGATCCCGCTTCATTCGGGATCTTCTCGCCTTATAACTTGCTGCTGTTATGAATAGCTTATCGTGCCTCAGGAATGTCCACAACTGGATTAACATCCGCGTCGTAATCCACGCCTTTGGTTTCAAAACCAAACAACTGGAAGAACTCACGGCGGTATCCTTCAAGATCCGTAAGCTCATGAATGTTCTCGCTGCTCACCTGGTCCCACAACTTGATCACTTCCTCTTGCACATCCGGACGGAGCTCCCAGTCATCAATACGGATGCGGCCCTTCTCATCCATCGGGGTTTCTTGACCGGAGTACAAACGCTCTGTAAACAACCGGTAGGTCTGTTCGATGCAGCCTTCATGAAGCCCTTTCTCTTTCATGACCTTATAAAGGGCAGACACATAGAGAGGAACAACAGGAATCGCTGAACTAGACTGCGTTACCAGTGCTTTGCTGACCGATACGAATGCTCGGCCTCCACCGTCTGAGAGCTCCTCATTCAATTTCTGAGCTGTCGCCTCCAGATGATCCTTCGCCTGTCCGATTGAGCCATCCCGGTAAACGGCTTGTGTGATATCCGATCCGATATAGGAGTACGCAATCGTTTTGACGTTATCTGTCAACACACCAGCTTCGCGAAGCTGATGGATCCACATTTCCCAATCCTCGCCTCCCATAACCTCAACCGTGTCACGAACTTCCTGCTCCGTCGCCGGCTCGATCGTTACTTCACTTACTTCCCCAGTATGGAAATTGACCGTTTTGTTCGTATACGTCGCTCCAATAGGTTTAAGAACAGAGTTTACAGCTTCGCCAGTCTTCGGATTTGTGCGTCGAGCCGATGCCACACTGTACACGACCAGATCCACTTGACCCAGTTCACTTCGGATCAGCTCGATCACTCTTTGTTTTGTCTCATCGGAGAACGCGTCTCCGGTTACACTGAATGATTTAAGGTTGGCTTCCCGGGCCGCTTTCTCAAACGCAGCTGAATTGTACCATCCGGCTGATGCCGTTCTCTTCTCGGTTGCCTGACTCGGACGATACACCCCGACCGTATTGGCGTGCGCCCCAAATGCCGCAGCGATACGCGCTGAAAGACCGTACCCCGTTGAAGCACCAATGACGAGTACATTGCGAGGACCTTTAATCTCAGGTTTGGACTTAATATACTCCACCTGCTCCAGCACCTGACGAGCGCAGCCTTCCGGATGGGCGGTCGTACAAATAAAACCGCGTGTTCTAGGTTTAATAATCATAGGTTTAATATTCCTCTCTTTTAAATCGAATGATATCTTCCTTATTCTTGAGATCCTGCTATTCCTATTCTAACAATTTTTTCGAAAACGAAAACCTTTCATAGCGAAAATGTTTGCGATTTTAGTGTATTACTGGATTTGCCGGGATATGGAGTGATAATCTGCATAGAAATCTAAAACCATGTTATCATGTCATATGCAGACCTATAAATCACTTTTGAAAAAGCCCAACGGATAAATCTCCTCCAAATCTAACAAGTGAGGTTATGGACATTTTATGAAAGCAACTACATCATTACGAGCATTCAACTTCTTATACTTTGCACTGCTGGCGATTTTCATTCCCTTTCTACCTGTATATCTAGCCGAGCAAGGATTAAACCCTGCACAAATTGGATTTATCGTAGGCAGCGGCGGTATTATAACGATATTTGCCCAGCCATTATGGGGGATGATCAGTGACCGGACCAAAACAGTCCGCAAGGTTCTTCTCCTACTGCTTATTTGCTCCAGTGTAATCGGGTATTTGCTGTATGCATCAAGCAGTTATTCCATACTCATTATATTCGCCATGCTGTTATATTTTTTCCTGATGCCGATTGATCCCTTAACAGAAAGTTTAAACTTTCGCGTATCGGAGGCTGCCGGAATCAGTTACGGCTCCATTCGTACATATGGTGCACTCGGCTATGGCGTCATGGCGCTATGTTCCGGCTATTTCATGTCCTATATGGGTGCCCACAGTCTTGCCTATCTGTTCGCTGGAATCGGACTTGTCGGCTTTATCATCATTATAGGAATGCCCGATGCTCCGGTAACAGGGAAGCCGGTTACCCTCAGCAGTCTGAAAAAATTTCTGAGCAACAAAGAGACCTTGCTGTTCCTCGTGCTTGTCTTCATCAGCTCCGTCCCTGCACGAATGAATGACACGTTCCTCGGTGTCTATATCAAAGAGCTGGGAGGGAGTTCAGAGCTAGTCGGGCAAGCCTGGTTTATTGCTGCCGGGAGCGAAATTGCAATTTTTGCCCTAAGCTTCTGGTGGCTTCGGAAAGGAAAAGAGCTTATCATCATTACGATAGCCGGCGCCTTTTATTTCTTGCGTTTTTTCATCTCGGCATGGGTTACAGATCCTTATGTGCTTGCCTACCTGCAAGTTCTGCAGCTGTTTACTTTTCCAATCTTCTACTCGGCCGCAATCCAGTATCTGTACCAAATCGTTCCTGAGGAATGGCGTGCAACAGGCCAGACCGTTCTGGCTCTCCTGTTCTTCGGGGTTTCTGGCATCATTGCATCATATGTAGGGGGAGCTATCTATAACGCCTTCGGCGGACAAACGCTGTACTTATCCGTCTCCGTCATGTCGTTTATCGGTATGCTATTCGGTGTGGCACTCACCTTCAAGTATGGCCGCCGTGTAAGAGCGGGCAGGACAACACAATAATGTAAGAAAAACGTCAATCGACGTACCTCAAAGAAGACAGACCGCACTTAGCAGTAGTTTTTCTTGCGAGATAAGGGTGCTATTTACTCCGAAGTTTATACATCCTTATCTCTAAAGAAAACGGCTCGCCATTGAAACCCCTAGCGAGCCGTTTTTCTAATCCCGAAGCTTGCATCACCGTACTCAACGTTATTGAACTGCTTCGCGTTTCACCAATTGATCATTAAACTTTTGAGTGAACTCTCGATCCTTCATTTTGTCTTGAACGAGCTCACGCCAGTTCTGTTTATTTTGCAAAAGAACCAGACTTCCCTCTCCACCATACCATTCCTCGACTGCCTTTCTTTGAATCGTAAAGACAGCATCTTCGAACGTCAAGCGCAGTGCCTGCAAGTTATCAATCATTGCAAAATTCGCAGTAGCAACATATAAGAGCATTTCCTGTAGCTTCGCAGTTTCAAGCTCAGCCGATAAGACTTTATATTTCAATTCCGCAGTCAATTCATCAGGATACAGCTGGAACGTGTTGTTCATATCGCTATAAGGAAGAGAGTTGTTGAGATTACCAATATTCCCGGCGTTACCCATGTATTTGCTCCTAAACTTCAAAGAGCGCGATATATCGTGAGTATAAGGACTCTTCTGTTCTATTTCATATCGCGCTTCCTGCTCTCTCACTTTTGGCTTCGCATACCCCTCCACAGCAACAATACCGCCTATACCAATGATAACCAGAATAAGAATCCATATATTCTTCTTATTCATCATTCTCTCACCTCATATTTCTGAATAAGTCTGTCCGCCTTATGAAACAACAGTGGAATGATTACAGTAATCAGAGGGATGACAAACTCCAGTACAATAACGTAAAAAGTATAGGGTCCATCGATCCGGATACTTCGTCCGAACCATAAGTCGCTACCAAAGCGGGTCATCAACGTAAAAGCTGTAATTGCGGCTGCATATATTCCCCAGATGACCCACACCGCATAACTCAATCGCTGCACCCTCAATGTATTGATTATGGCAGTGCGGTGATCATCTTTTTGACTATGGGACAGGAAGAAGAAAATCCCTGAAAGAACGATCAATAAAATAAGCAAGTTGTTCGCCATCATGCCCATCGGCATAAGCCGCAGCGGAATGGTCAGAATCCAAGCAATCAACGTGTGCAAGAGCACATTCTGCGCAATGTCATATCGGAATTGGTTAACATATATTTTCTGATGGTCATCAATTAAATTGTCAATCGCTTCAATATCCTCTATAGCAAGACAAACGGCATGCTGATACTCCATTCCGTTATCCATATAATCCGTTACTTTAGCCTCCAAATTACTAAGGACCTCGTTTCGGAGATCTAATACGGCTTTGGTCTTTCTATGATTCGCAAATAAACGGTCTACAAAAATTTCCAAATCATTTCTGCTTGTCATCATTTACTGCTCCTTTCCATAACCAATCAGGACGTCAATAATTTCCCTCGCTGCCTTCCACTCTTCCCAATTCTGAGTGAATCTGTCCTGTCCCTCCGCTGTTAACGTATAATATTTGCGCCGTCCTCCTTGCGTCTCTTCTCCCCAATAGGAAGTAATGAAACCCTGCTTCTCCAATCTTCTTAGACTTGAATACAAGGTGGGCTCCTTCAGCTCGAAGCGATTGTTGCCGCGTAAAGATATTTCTTTAATAATCTGGTAACCGTAATTATCTCCGTCTTTTAGCACCCTCAATATAAACGTATCAATATTACCGCGAACCAGATCGCTGTTATGTAATGACTCAATCATCTATTTTCCTCCCTCATTTTGGGATGAGTACAACTTAACACATATAACTATGCGTGTCAAAGTAATATTCGTGTCACATATCTTTTGTTTTAACGATCCTGTATACTATAAATAAGGCAATATTTAATGAAGGGGCCGCGTTCAACACGGCCCCTTCTTCTGTCTGTGTTTTGTATAGCCACTTTATCATGTAATCATCCATGCCTGCCATTCTGCAACTTCTGGAGGAAACTTCAATTGCTTCGAAAATTCTTGAGAACACTTAAATATTACTTTTTATCGCTGCTTCGTATGAAAAACAGCGACCATCAAATTGCTATCGGTTTTTCTTCCGGTTTTTTTCCTTGCTGGTACCCTACCTTTGGGATCGATATATTAATTGCCATGGCATTTAGCCGGATGGTTCGGGGCAATATGGCAGCCGCTGTAATTGCCGCATCCATCGGCCAATTGCTCTGGCCTCTGCTTTTTTTCATTAATTATAAAATCGGCGTCCTGGTCAGCCATCTCTTCTCTTCTCCGACACCTATCAAACTCCAAGATGTAATCCACATACCTGTTCCGGATAGAAAGTATTCCGTCCTAGCCGATTATTTTAGCAAACTCGGCGATATGGGCTTAAACTTCCTAATCGGATCTATTGTAAATAGTCTTATATCCTCTGTCGTAGTTTATTTTATATTCCGTCTGTTATTGTGTTACTACCGTAAACCCCTACTCTTAAAAATAAAAAGAACATCCAAAAGGAAACGTACCCAAGTAGAGCAAATTAAAGATGAAGAAGCCTCCTGCTGATCGAAAGACAGCGTGAGGCTTCTTTATTTTATTTATTGTTTTACCCTTCAGAGCTTGAAAAGATAATCCTAGCCAATGGATTTGATCTTTACAAATAAATACAACTAACACGTAAAAAACAGAGAAAAAAGCAACTGAGTATTTTGTCATGAGTCCAAAGTTGTAAAAATAACCTAAAAAAGGAAGTCCCCGTTTGAGTCCTGCATTTATTTGAGCATCTATTCCTATAGAAATAAACAATTCCAGATTGTAGAATTCAAGGTTAAACACATCCAATTATTGGATTGATATTTATCATAACCTAAGTAAGGTTACCTCGAAGGGGTTGATCATGATTATAGCCAGATCTCGTTCCATAAATATAATTCTTGGCTTATTCGTAATCGTATTATTGCTTGGAGGATACCAATCCATAGCTAACAAGACCTCGACCAAAAATAGCAGCAATGAGGAAAAAATCATTGATCAAGCCAAGGCTACGACCATCAAACATTTAATAGATAAGTATAAGCTGGATGTCGAGATAACGGGAGAAAAAATACTTCCATCATATAAAGCTGACGAAATAATATTGGAGGGAAATGTAATAGGAAGTGAAGAACACGCTTTTACTATTAGTGTGAATTACGAAAAAAACGAAGTATTTTATTTCGGCATGAGCCCGGAGCTGGTTACAACGATAAGAGCCAAGGTTTATGAACCTTTTGTCGAAAAAAATAAATATTAGAGGGCCACAAACTTGTTTGTTTTATCATCAAACTTCGAAGGGGTTGATCCTTATTAATGCCAGATCTAGATCGTTAATAGCACTGCTTGGTTTTCTCGTTATTATTTTATTGCTTGGAGGATGTCAACAAATGGACAAAAACAATGCCACTAAAAACGATGAAAATGAAGAAATCATTAGTCAGGCCAAGACCACTGCTATCAAGCATTTAAAAGATAAGTATGAGCTAGATGTTGAAATTACGGAGGAAAAAATACTTCCAGCATATATAGCCGACGAAGTCAGATTGAAAGGAAATGTAATCGGAAGTAAAGATCAATATTTCAATATTACTGTCAATTACAAAACCAATAAAACATCAAATTTCGCTATGAGCCCAGACCTCGTTAAAGCGATAAGAGACAAAGGTTATGAACCGTTTATCAAAAAAAAATAATTTCTGGAGGTACGTAACTTGACTACATCGTCCAGAATCGATGATGAGACGTACAAATTAATGTCCAGCTCAGCCTATGATGATCTAGAAAAGGATCAAGAACTTGAAGAACTTCCAGGATGGAAGGTATTAGAAGATACTGAAAGCAAAGCATTTTCCGGATTTGATGCCGTTACTTTCGTAAACAATGATACAAATCAGGCAGTAATAGCTTTTAGGGGGACGGAAGGAAAAGCCGAACTAGCTCGGTCCGGACCGGATTTTATAAACGATATTGATATCGGTCTCAATGAACTAAACAGAAAGTCAGAAATTAAGCTCCCTTGGGATGAACAGGTTAAGAAATTTGAAGATGCCGTAGGTATAACCCAACTAAATAACTGGATGGGCGAAGCTTCAAAAGAAGTAGATAAATTCTTCCAGTTCCCAGGAACAAATCAGCTCTATCAAGCCGAGGATTACGCTAAAGAAATGCAGAGCAAATACGAGCACCTTAACTTCACCTTGACTGGCCACTCTCTGGGAGGAGCAAATGCTCAATATGCATCGGCCTATACAGGAATGGATGCCGTTACCTTCAGTGCACCTTCGGTTGTGGGTAGTCTGACCCCAGAAGCTAGAAGAAAAGCGGAAGAGGGTCATTTTGACTCCCAGATTATCAATTTCGCTCATCCCGGAGACATTATTGCTAGTGGTGAATTTGGCGGTTATGAAGGCCATGTAGGTTCGACCTATTATATTGACTCCAACTATAAAGATGCTAACGATGGTGTCAGTATGAAAGAGAAAATCAACAATACCTTAGACGGCCCTAACTATCATGATCTTGATCGCTACAAGTTTGAAGATGGATACATATCGAATCCATTATTTGACGGAGAAACTGGCGAACCCGTGGATTCACCACGAATCCCTTCTTCCTTCAACCTCTTCGATGAAGTGAAGGATATGATTAGCGGAGTTGGCAGTGCATTGACTGCTTTTCAAAAAATGGCTCTTGCCACCGGAGCATCTGTATCCGCAGCTGGAGGGTCAGCTTCTGTAGGAACCATCCAGGTTACGCCAGCAGAGCTTCGAAGTGTCGCAGAACGGTGGAAGTTAAATGCCCAGCAATGTCATGCTGAGTTGGAAGGAATCCGGCAGCGTCTCTCCAGATACATGTATTCCAGCCATAGCCGGCGTCTTCAGCCGATCGTTCAGCAGCTTGATACCTCCATTGTCTCCATGAGTCAGTCGCATCTCCAGCATACGAATGAGATATTATACTATATCAATCATAAAGCAGACTTGTTCGAACAGACAGACAATAGCTGATTGCGACAGATAACAGAGTATATATAACAATCGGGGGAGGAGTCAGATTTGAACGGGGAAATTCTTCTAGAACTGAACGACCTGCTGCAGGCGGAACGAGAATTGTCAGGTCTACTTGCAGGCATGCGTACAGATGTACAGGAAGCCAGAACACTATACGACCGACTGCACGATTGGAAGGGACATTCAGCGAATGTGGTCAGGAACCAGATCGAAACTTTTTTTGAAGATATGTCACGCAGGATCCATGAGATCGAACAGCAAAAAATGGAACTGGTTCGATATGTTCAACACATGAGGCAAGTAGACGGCATATCGTGACTGACCTGTATTAAATAAAGAAAACATAAATCAATAGATGAATGATATAAAAAGAACAAAGAAAAATTGCACTGTCAGAAGATGACTCCTTAACTCGTTTGGGCTCATCTTCTTTCTTGTTTGTCTTTTTCAACGAATATCTAAAGTTGTATACCTCTTATTTGTGCACCTCTGGGGCAGATTGCTACACTTTTTACAACAACAAGGAAAAGGAGCTGGTTATAATTAAAATAAAGTCCAGAACAATCATGAACCTACTTTTTTTCATGGTCATCATTTTTCTGCTGGGAGAATGCCAACAAATTATCAGTAAAAATATCACTAAAAACGCTAAAGACCAAGAAATCATTGAGCAGGCCAAAGCTACCGCCATCAAGCATTTAAAAAATAAGTATGAGCTGGATGTCGAATTTACGAAAGCCGAGATGCTTCCTTCATATGTAGCTCACGAGGTTATATTAGAAGGAACTGTGATCGGAAATAAAGAACAAAATTTCAATATTAGCGTGAATTACAAAACGAATGAAACATCAAATTTCGGCATGAGCCCAGAGCTGGTTACAGCGATTAGAGCAAAGGGTTATGAACCGTTTATCGAAAAAAAATAAATTTTCTTAATCCCGATGTCTCTCAAAGGCTCGACAAATTGTACAAAGAGCTGTCCGTATGAAGACTAAGGATTGAAGGACAGCTCTTTCTATCCGCTTACAATTTATTGCTCTTGTATGTACTGTTTGTATTCCTCAAACGGAATAAACTGTACCTTTTCTGCTACATATTGTCCGTTATTGAAACCATAAGTGATTTCTAAATCGCCGATAAATGCACTAAATGAAACGTTACCGCCTGTACGTAGTACCAGCTTGTTATTCTCAACAGCATAGTACATCACAGCGCCGAATCCCATCTCGGTCTGATCCACATAATCAAAATCCGGAATATGCATGTTCACATTGTTCTGCGAGCCTTTAATATCAACAGTCACATGAAGCATGTCGCCATCTTTTTTCAGCTGGGTTGAAACCCGTTTCTTAATCGTGTCTTCCAGAGACTCAACAGGTATCTCCTTGAAGTTTACAGGATTGACCACATGAATTTCCTGCACATGCAGCCCGGTTCCCGAGCCTTGATTCAGGATAACCACAACTTCTGATTTACCATCTTTATTCAGGTCCTCCACCGTCATCTGGGGTACATCCTTCCAACTTAACGGTGTCTCCCAATTATACTTATGGCGTTTACCTGCTGCTTCCAATACAAGTCCTTCAAAAACACCGTCCTTCTCATCCATCCCAAAAAGCTTTACATCGGGCCGATTGTCCGCCACTGCAATCGGCCTTTTTCCATTGGACTTCACCATAATCGCTTGAAGATCCTTGTCCCATTCCACTTCAGCACCCGTAATCTGCTCCAGCAGCGAGGCTGGAATCATAGCTCGACCATGAACAATATAAACAGCTGTGTCGAGGGTAATTTTCTTTTCTCCGTTGACTACTGTCCTGCTTCCGTTCTTCATTACATACCGTTCGCCATCTGACCAGACCGTTATGCTTCTGCTCTTCTGATCCCATTTTAGCTTCATTCCCGACCATTCTCTTAGCATATAGACCGGTAGGAAAGGGTTTCCATTCTTAATTACAGGATCTGTATCCAGCTCAACGATCTGCTCATCAGTCCGAAGCGACAATACGGCAGAAGATGCAGCAGAAACAGCAGATGAGCTGTCTGATATGTGAATGACCGATGAAATTAAAGCAGCGGCAATAAATGAGCCCAGTAATTTTTTCATATATATAAAATTCCCTTCTTATATCCCTAGTGTTAATATTTCTATCATAGCTGATCCACTAGGAAAAAGGGTTAACAAATGGACATTATTACAAATTGATTTATAGAGATTACTTATCAAATTACAGACATGGTAGAATCACTCGTCATTAGTTCTGTTTTTAGCCTAATGGTTACTGGATCACCATCCGGATTATCCAAACGATCCATAACCAAGCGGACGGCTGAGCTGCCAAAATCATTCATTGGCTGGCCGACAGTGGTCATTCGTAACTGAGCATACTGCAGCACGCTATGGTTAGAGAATCCGGCAATCGACAGCTGTTCGGGCAGTTTGAATCCAAGACTCAGCGCGGCATTCAACGTGGACATCGCAAGAAAATCATCCGAGCAAAATACAGCTGTAAGCTTACAGTCTGTGTTAAGAAACGTTTGAATAGCGGTCTGCTTGGCTGTTACTCCCGTTAGTCCTGTCTCATTGACTTCCATAAAAAGCATCCGATCTGCATGTATCTCCACTTTCCATTCCAGCAGAGCGTCTATGTATCCTTGATAGCGCTCCTCCCGACTTCTAACCTTGTTCATATGACTCGTAATAAACCCGATTTCCCGGTGACCGGTACGCAGCAGATGTGAAGTCATATCATAGGCACCGCGGTAATGGTCGTGGCTTACACTATCAAAGCCAATTTCATTGAATTGACGGTCCAGAATAACGATCGGGTATTTCTGAAGCTTCAGACGGAGAAGATGATCGCCACATATTTTTCTATCGACCGGAAACAGCAGGATGCCGGTTATATCGGATTGGCGGGAAAGACTTCGGACAGCCTTAGCCTCAGCCGCTTCATCCCCCGTAACTTTGATGACTACTTCGAACCCCTGTTCCTTTGCTGCCAGTTCGACAGAAGTTATGATGCTACCGACATAATCATCGATCGAAGGTACAATCAGAGCAATATAATGACCGGTACGCCGGGGATGCTTGGAGTCATACGCCAGTTTCATACCTGCGGATTGTCTCAACTCTTCCAGTTCCACATCCGCCAGAAAGGTTCCTCTTCTCGGAAGACGATACACGATTCCTTCCTCCTGCAACGCTTGAAGTGCCAGCTTCCCGGTCATTCGACTGACTCCAAAGCGATCCGCTAGCTCTCCCTCGGAGGGTAACGGGTCATGAGGTTTTAATCCGCTCTCCAAGATAATGTTCAGTACCTGGTCCTTCATTTGTTCAAACAACTTGCCTGATCTTGTGTTCATGTGATGCTCATGCCTGCCTTCCTATCAATATCAGTGACATCTATAATATCACATGAAAAAGACACCTGTCCCGTTGATAGATACAAGCTTCTACGTTTTCAGCTGTTTTAAATTTTTATATAACTGCTCAATTTGACGATATTTTCAAATATTTATGAATAAATCGTGAAAGCGCTTCCTATAATTAGTTCTTTTTATGTAAGCATTTGGCATATTATATATTACAATACCAGCTGACAAGTGGGCGGAAGAAAAGGAGGTGAAATCTATGGGCGTGAATGAAGCGTTAACTTTGATGATTTCGTTCGCCACCTTGGTTGTATCGATGCTTGCTTTCCATAATAAGAAATAGATCCTTCCCTTCTTGAATGGTCCTATTTCTTATCGGCTGATTGAAGCACTTTAACCATAATCCGCCCCGTCCCGCTGGCTGTTGTCACCGGAGCCGGCTGCCACCGGCTCCTTTTGCAATGGACTGTCTGCTGCCCAAATGGATGACCCCAATTCGGTACACAAAAATATCCTATTCCCCACAAATTGCAATTATAACTGTCCTTATTTCTTTTTTTGCTGCAGTAAAGGTTTAACTTCACTTAACAGCTGATGCAATATGTCTACCAATAAATTATTCATCAAAAGATATTTCTAAAACAAGTCATTTTTTCCTATATTAAGTTAGAGACAGTGTCAATAAATTATCTTTTATCCGAAAGCGCTTTTTTTCATTGAGTTATCTACTACCGCGAGGTAAAGTGATAAATGTACATAAGTAAGTATGAGGAGGCAGCCTGTTTATGACCACTGAAACACAACGTCCCTATGATGTCATCACTTTCGGAGAGTCCATGGGACTATTATATCCAGAAGGCCCTCGGGGGATTGGACAAGGCGGTACCATGGCCCAATCATTCGGAGGAGCAGAGAGCAATCTGGCCATTGGCCTTGCAAGATTAGGCTGTCCAGTAGGATGGTTCGGACAACTGGGACAAGATCCGATTGCAGAAGGAATTGTGAAGACGCTTCGTGGGGAGGGCGTAGATGTATCCAGGGTTCGATATACTGGTAATGCTCCGACAGGCCTGATGTTACGAGAGTCCGTCAGAGGAAAATCATCCGTTTATTATTACCGTGCAGGCTCTGCAGCAAGCAGGCTGACTCCTGATCAAGTCGATGCTGCTTATATTGCCCAGGCACGAATCGTTCATTTCACAGGGATTACGGCTGCCCTGAGCCAAAGCTGTCTCGATACCATTCGTCACGTGATCTCCCTGTGTAAGGAGAATGGTGTGCAGATCAGCTTTGATCCCAATCTCCGCCTGAAGCTCTGGAGTATCGAACAAGCCCGTCCCGTTCTGTTGGAGCTGGCACAATCGTGTGATTATTTCCTTCCGGGCCACGATGAATGCAAACTCTTGTATCAGACGGATGACGATGATAAGATACTCCAAAATCTCCGTCAGCTTAAAGCTGTAACCGTTGTTAAAAGCTTTCACGGTAACAATATTATCGTTCGAGAGGACGGTGTCCATTCGGTTCCATTTGACAAGGTGGATGAGGTTGTAGATACCGTTGGGGCAGGCGATGGATTTTGTGCCGGTTTTCTCGCGGGACTTTCCAAAGGCTATTCTCTCGAGGAATCCATCCGTTTAGGCGGATTAACAGGCTCTCTTGTCATTCAAGCACCCGGCGATTGGGAAGCACTTCCAACCTGGGAAGAAGTCGAGCTTCGACGCGGAAACACAGAGCATATTGAGCGATAGTTTTGTAAGCAGCAGACACAGTTGTAGACAATTCGACTAGGAGTGAACAGAATGAAAAAAATGAAGCTTATCCAACAAATCCATGAGGCTGGTGTTATTGCGGTTCTTCGCGGCGATTCGCCAGAAGAGGTCGTCAGAATGGCGGAAAAGGCCATCGAAGGCGGAATTAAGATTATGGAAATCACGCTGACGGTGCCATTTGCTATGGAAGCCATTACAGCGTTGTCCAAAAAGTACTCATCAGCCGATCCGAGTGCGGACAATTACGCCATTATCGGAGCCGGTACAGTTCTCGATTCCGAGACAGCAAGACTTGCCATTCTGGCTGGCGCTGAATTTATTGTTTCTCCAGGCTTAGATAAGGAGACCATTATTCTCTGTAACCGATATCGGGTGCCGGTAATGCCGGGAACTTTTACTGTAAACGATATTTTAGCTGCGCTGGAGCTTGGTGTTGATGTGGTCAAGCTGTTCCCAGGAAACCTCTTCTCTCCATCTGTAATTCCTTCTCTGCGGGGTCCTCTGCCACAAGCTAATGTTATGCCATCTGGCGGTGTAAGCTTGGATAATTTGGCTGAATGGGTACAAGCAGGCGCCTTTGCCGTCGGCATTGGTTCCGATTTAACCAAGGAAGCCGTCAAGGCGGGAGACTACAATCTGATCTCCGAGAAAGCTCAGGCTTACATGCGCGCCTTCTATGAAGCTAAGGCAAATCTGAAATAATGCATTTATCATAGTAAATACACAAGAAGAAACACCTTCGGCGTCCTTATTTAACGGGCGATCGCGTTTCTTCGAGAAATATAAGCCAAGTATGCAATATGCAATTTATACTTTCTTATATTTTGAAAAAACCGCAGAGCGCATCCTATATGTGAATGTCGCACACTGCGGTTTTTTTATTTTTTTCTGGACCATCTTTTCATTGTGCATAGACCTGTAGCTATTCCACCTGAAATGATCGTGAAGATCGATAGAACAAACGTACTCCCAGACAGAAGAAGTCCACCAATTCCGATAATGATGGCATCCATCAATAAAATAATGACTCCCACATTTAAGGGAATGCGTCGGGCGAGAAAATGGGCGAGCAAATCTGTTCCTCCCGTGCTTGTCTCAAATCGCAGCATGATGCCGAGCCCCGTCCCGATCAAAAAACCGCCGGCCGAAGCACTGGGAATGGAGCCCCAATCTAAGTATGGATGAAAAATAGGCTGTAATGGGGACAACAGGTCAATAACAAAAGAGGAGATCAACATTCCCGTCAAACTGTTGTAAAAGATGGCACGGTTTAATAGCCAAGCAGCCATGAACATAGGGATGCTGCACAGTATAATAACAAAGCCAATGTGCAAATCGAACAAATAATTGGTGATCAGCGCGATGCCGATGACCCCACCATCAAGCACCTTGTACGGAACGAGGAAGAAGTTCGTCCCGGCGGCGATCAAAATACTTCCGATAATGATAATAAAATACTTGATAATAGACTGCATAATGAACAGCTCCAAAAGTAGGAATGTCTATTCATATGCTTGTCTGAGTAAAAACTGTACTCCATGTCAGATTTAAATAGAAAAAAAATCCAAAATGGTCCTATTTAAATAGTTTTGTAATCGCACAAATAAATCAGGAACTGAGTATCTATGTACTATGTTAAATCGTTTGTATCATGAGGCCGTTACACTATATACTGGTAACTAAGAAACTCTCACAGTATATGAAGAGGTGACATACTCATGGATCAGATGAAAGAAGCGTTTGAGAAGCTGGGACTTCCGAAAACAGCAACCAGAGAAGAACTTGATGACCGATATACCCTGCTCATGCGACAGTCCCGTTCCGAGCAAAGACGGGATCCGGATAAGGCTGATGAAGTAGAAGAACGTTTCACAGAAGTAACACGGGCATATAATTATATTTTGGATGAGGAAAAACGCAATTCCCTGGAAGAAATAAGCCGCAAGAAATATGGCAAATTTAAAGGCATGGCAGGAACTGCGGAGAAGACGGAACATTTCTTTCGCTACTATAGATACCATGTACTTGGCGGGCTCGTTATCCTCGGTATTATCATTTATGCAATCATTAGTATTTTCAACCACCGAGCCGAGCAGGAACGGCTTGCCAAACTACCGCCGGTAGATCTATCCGTCATGTTTTTGGGCTCTTATATGACCCCAGACGGTGGCCAGGACTACAAGCCGATTGAGGATGCCATTTTGGCACAGTTCCCAGAGTGGAAAAGGGTACAGGTTAACATCACGTATGTTCCTCCAATGGACTCCGGTTCACCAAATGATGTCGCCCTTCTCCAAAAAGCAATGCTTATGCTAACTACCGAGCGTCCGGATTTGTATATTATGGATAAGACAGCCTTTAACTGGGTCGGCAATCAAGGCATTGCGCGAAGTCTGGAACCGGAACTTGAGGGCGAGCTCAAGTCACTGGTCACCCCCGATATGCTAGTAAAGACCAAACTGGAAGAAGAAACTGCTGAGAAAGTGTACGCGGTGGATATCATGAACAGTCCCCTCGCTGAAGCTCTGCCCTTAGCCAAAACAGAAATGATAGCCGGAATTCGTGGCGGGTCCGAGAAAGAAACCAATGCATTAGCTTTTATTAAAACCTATTTGGAAGCAGCGAAGACAAATCAATAGAAGGATGAATAAGCTTAAGCCCCGTGATGAGGATATCTGCCTCTAAACGGGGCTTTTTCAGATAAGATGTTCGGGTCCGGTCGCTGTAATGTACAGAACTGTTGGAACTTTTGGACGGGTCTATTTCTATCCTTTGAAAACAAACCTAACCTTGATATAATAAAAGGAATTTAAAAGAGTTAAAGGGAGATGTTCATGTCTGGTAAAATAAAAATATTCGCTGACAGCACCTGTGACTTACCGTCATCGTGGATTGAAGAATACGACATCGGCATCGTACCGCTATATGTTGTGTTTGGGGAAGATTCTCTCCGGGACGGAGTGGACATTACACCTTTAGAGCTATATGCCAAGGTTGAAGAAACAGGTAGCCTGCCGAAGACTGCTGCACCGTCGCCTTCTGATTTTATTGCTGCATTTTCTCCGTTTATCGAGCAGGGAGACGACATATTATTCTTGAGCCTTTCATCAGAGCTGTCCTCTACTTATCAAAATGCCGTCATCGCATCTGAAGAGCTGCCATCAGGTCGGGTAACCGTGATTGATTCGCGCAACCTCTCCTGCGGGATCGGACTTCTGGTTATGAAAGCGGTCCATGCTGCTAAAGAAGGTTCTACGATTCCGCAAATCGTGGATCTGGTAAACAGCTATACGGATCAAGTGGAATGCGAATTTGTCATTGATACACTTGATTACTTGTATAAGGGTGGACGCTGCTCCGGCATGCAAAATGTGATTGGAAGTTTACTGAAGATCAGACCTGTTATTAAGGTTGTTAACGGCGGCATGATACCTGCTTATAAAGTTCGGGGCAAGAAAGAGAAAGCTTTGGAACAGATGTTGAGTAATGCGCTGGATCGCGTTCAAGATATGGATAACGACCTTATTGTCGTTGTACATACTATGGCTGAATCGGAAGCACTCATGCTAAAAAAAGCTCTTCAAGAAAAGACAGGGGCAAGACAAGTCAGTATCTCCACTGCAGGCTGCGTAATTAGCAGTCACTGCGGTCCACATACAGTTGGACTTATGTATACCAAGAAACCAAGCTGATACGCGCTCTAGTTCTCATTAAAGTAAACGGCAGTCTACTGTGGCGAAAGCCTGCAGAACTGCCGTTTTATTATACGTCCGGTTGTTGAGAGATTCGCCAAGTTAACGGTTGTATCTCCTTTGGTATTTTCCACTGCTATATCGGCTAAATAACCTGAGAGGTAAATAAGTCTTGCCTTAAGATGACATTCACATAAAAAAAACTGGACCCTTTACAGATCCAGTCAAAAAATTGTTAATAACGAACCATTACTTTCGCTCACAAATCCTTAGGAAATGTCCCCCTGCACTCATCCCTACCGCACTGGCTATGAATGATCTTCACACCATCCGTCGGCAAAGTGTCAATCAACTCATCGCAACCAGAGCATATGATCAGCCCCATGTCCTTGCTATTGTCTGCATTCCCAGTCACCAGGTTTGTGAGCGTTTTCATCTTATTCCTCCTCAGTTTTTCGCTTTCGTTCCTTCCGGACAGCCGATTGTCAGGATCTTGCTCAGACCTTCTAAGCATAGTGTATTGTCGTAAAAATCAACTTATGAGCAAAAAGTAAAATTGATTCATGTACTAAATAAAACGGCAGGCCGAGAAAATGACATCTCTTGGCCTACCGTAAATTATTTAACAATTAAATCTAACTAAGGACCTATTGGCAGCGGTTAAGGAACTCAACCATGCGCGCATACCCGATTTTCTCATTAGCTTTCTTCGTAATTCCGTGACCTTCATCCTCAAACACAAGATATTCCACATCACGGCCCTTGGCCCGGAGGGCTTCAACGATCTGATCCGATTCTTCCTTTACAACCCGGGGATCATTAGCCCCCTGAATGATAAGCATTGGATTAACCATGTTATCCAGATACGTAATTGGCGAATCCTTGATAAACCGTTCACGGTCCCGCTCCGGATCCCCGATCCATTGCTCCATAATCGGCTTCCAGTTTTCCGGTACTGAATTGTAGAATGTAAACAAATTGCTGACACCTACAATATCGATAGCTGCTCGGAAATATTCCGGATTACGTCCTGCCAGCAGCAGTGTCATGTAGCCGCCATAGCTGCCGCCCATAACGAACAGCTTCTCACGACTGGATATCCCCTGCTCGAACAACCAGTCCATGCCAGCCAGGCAATCCTTGCGCGGACCTTCTCCCCAATCCTGTTCTACCAACTTCACAAAAGAACTTCCGTACCCGGTGCTTCCACGGAAATTCGGACAGAAGATGTTATAACCTTGTGCGATAATGTACTGGAACAAAGCGCGGAACTGCTTTCGTTCAGCTGCCTGAGGCCCGCCGTGAGGCCAGAACACCGTATAACCATTTGCCAGATGCTCCTTAGCACGGAACAACATGGCTTCAATTTCCATACCATCAAACGATTGATATGTAATGACATCGGGAGATACCAAATCTTCTTCGGTCAATCCGGTCATGACATTTCGAGTGAGCATTTTCCATGTTCCATCCTGGTAGCGATAGATATTAAATGGCTTAACCGCTCCGCGGGCCAGAAGATACAGATTGCCCGATTTTGCTACTGTAAGCTGCTCAACGATATCAGATGGAAGCGGAATTGGCGTCAGTTCGCCACTGTCCAGTGAATAAGCATACAGCTTATCCTCAACTCCCTTTTCAGTGACAACGTAGACCGTATTCGAATCTTTATGATATCGCATCAAACTGACGCTCTCCCGATCAATATGACGGAGCGGCATAAATTCTTTATTAGGAATATCATACTTCGCAATATAAGTAAATTCCGAGTCAAAGTTGGTCGCGAACAACAGGGTATCATTATCCAGGAAGATGACATCCCCAGCAGTATGAACCTGTTCCGGTGAAGGAGTCAGACACTGATCATCCTCGCCTTCACGACTCACAAAACTTAAATAATATGTATTGGCGTACATTTTACTATACACAACACTTTTCTCGTCAGGACTTACCGCAACCAGTTCGGTTGTCGTATCCTTCCCTTCGATCAAGAGCTTATTCTGCTTCGATTCCAGGTCATACACGCATGAATTCATATAAGACGGATTGTCCTTGGAAGTACAGTAATACAGCCGTTTCCCATCCTCCGATAAATGGACGAAGTAGTGCTTATCCTCTGGCGAGGCCCCTTCAAACAATGGCATCGGATCGCCGCCGTTCCAGCGAAGCGCATGAAATTGATAGTTTTCATTCCCGTCGCGGTCAAATGCCGTTAAAATATGACGTCCCTCTGGATCCAGTTTAATAAAGCTGCAGATCTGGTCGTTATAAGTGAGTGGATAAGGATACGATGTTTCCCCGTTCATATCGATAGCCCATAAGTTAAATTTGCCGTTCAAGCTGCTGCTGAACACCAAACGCGACTCATCCGCATGGACTCCGAAGGAACGAATAACATACGTTTGAAAGAACTGTTCTACATCCGGTTTCGGAAATTGAATCATCGACAACGCCTCCCCTGTTCACAACTAATTTATTGTCCGAAGGATAATTAATGTGTCCGCTATCCTACAGATAGATCTAATTATAAAGCATCGAACTTGGTAAATAAATCAAACTGTGGGATGATCTCATCTAATTCTTCAGTTGTATGGAAAATTCCTGTCAAGTACAATTGAAAAGGCTTACACTGAATGATAAGCTTAAAAAGCTTCTATTAAAAATGACGAGACTAGGACGTGTGGCCATTGTTACCTTACAACAAGAAAAAAACAAAAAAGAAAAACAGCGTCTATACCATTTTCGTCTTGTCATATGTCTCTATCCTAATTCTTACACTTTCCAGCGCCTTCGTCTATTACGCCAAAATAAATAAACAAATCACGATGCAGACCGAGCTGTCGACAGTTACTTTACTTGGCCAACTCAAGTCTGATATTGAAGACGATATATCCTATATAAAAGAACTGAGCAACGCGATTGTATTTAATTCCAAACTCGAACAGGTGGCCAAAGGCGTTCCATCCTACAGCTATGCTGAGCTGATGAAAGATATGTCCAGCAAGCAAAAGCCCCGCGATTTTCTATTTGACTATTTTGTTTACATCAACTCCACGGATGAAATCATAACGCCTACAATAAAAATGAAAGCCCAGAAATTTTTTGATCTGATGTATCAGTTTGTAGATTTAGATTATGAAACCTTCAATGAAGATTATTTGCATGGTTATCATTTTCAAGAATACATGCCTATTCAAAAAATGAATCAATACGAGAGCAATATAGTGGATGTACTTCCTTACATCCAGTCTTTTCCGATGAATGCCCAATCGGAGCCACTAGGACAAGTCATTTTTCTAATGGATGCTAGTAATATGTTCTCATTAATTAATCAAGTGCATCAGGTCACAAACTCAAATATTTATGTGCTTGACGAGAAAGACCGTCTTATCCTAAGCTCTCCGGACGCGCCAACGCTAAATATCCAAAAACTCGATAGCTTTGATAAAATGACAGAATCTCGTCGTGAAATTTTGAATAAAATCGTATCCGAGAAAAATGGCTGGAAGTATATTGCTTCGACGCCAAAGAGCCTGTACTTTAAAGAAAATCTCAACTACTTGATGAACTTTATCGCGATTTTCTTAATTTATTTAGTGGCTGGTCTTATCGTTGTCCGCTACTTGGCAAAACGAAGCTACAAACCGCTGAAGGAAATCAATGAGCTCATACAAATTCATGCTCAAACCTCGGTAAGCGGAAAAAATGAGTACGAGAATATTAAAAATACGATTGTGGACCAGATTCAGAATGATAAGGAACTGAACGAAATTATCGAAAAACAGCTTCCGATTGTCCGGCGTGATTATTTGCTGCATCTGATCCGGGGGATGGTGACGAACTACGATGATGTAGCTCAGCAGTTATCGTCCATCGGTATCGAGTTCACTTCCAATACGTACCTGATCGGCTCATTGGAGATTGACATGGACAGTCCGTTCTTTATGGACAATACCAATTTATCCGAGAAAAATCTTTCCCTCGCACGTGTCGTAGCGGAAAACGTTAGCTGTGAACTTATGAAGAAGCATTTCACTTGTTATTTCCTGGATTTGGGGCGTAACCAATCTATGTTTCTTATCCAATTGAGGGATGACTTTGATTCGGCTGAAGCCGTGTCCATCGCCAGAGAGCAGGCGAATGCGCTAATCCACTTTACGTACAGACATTATCATTTGAATCTAAATGTCGGTCTGAGCACGGCATATTCAGAGCTGAAAAACATACCCGAATGCTTTGATGAGGCTAAAAAAGCCCTGGAACATAGCAAATTGCGGGATGATTACGAAACTATGGGCTTTGAGGATTTAGGAAACCTGAGCTTTGATTATTTTTATTCCATGGAAAGTGAGCATCAGCTCATCAACTTACTGAAGAGTGGTCATTATGAGCAGGCCAAACAGTTTCTGGACAATATTTTTGAAGTTAACATTTCCAAAAATATCGGAGTCGGTGCGGCAAAACTTCTTTTGTATGAAGTTGCCTCCACTTTAATGAAGGTAATGAACTTCTTCCTGGTAGCCAAAGGAGAAGTTCCATCCACCAACGAACGTGTCATTGAAGAGATGATTCAGCACTCCTCTATGGAGGTCGCCAAACGCAGATTCATGGAAACGATTGACAAAATATCCGTGCTCTCGGAAAATAAAAACGTAAGCAAAACAGAGAAACTTGTTAACCGGATCGCCGAATACATTAATCAACATGCCGGTGAAACCTGGCTGGATCTGAATATGCTGTCCCAGGAGTTTGAAGTTACACCGCAGTATATCTCTAATGTGTTCAAGAAGTACAAGCAGGAGAATGTTAAGGATTACATTGCCAAGTTGAAGCTAAATATCGCCAAGGAATTACTGCAATCTACAGATCTGCCCGTGCGTGAAATCGCCTCTCGCCTGGGCTATGCCAGTGAAGCCGGCATTATTCGTCTGTTCAAGAAGTACGAAGGCATGACGCCTGGCGATTACCGGTTGAAGTGCAAAGCAAAAGAATAGCTTTGTCTCTTGTAAGACGCTTCGTGCTGATCAAAAGATTTGAAAAATGATATCACGATAAATCGTCTCATTCACATTGTCAGTGAAACGGTAATCCAACTAGACAAACAGCTGTTTACTGCCGCCAATCCCGACGGAGGCTGTCACGTTTACCACCCTACTTACCAAGCGTGTTTGGATAACTGAGAAATTTCTTCAAGAAGTACACCATGGATCACAAAAAACAAGCAGGACACCTAAGGATGAATCCTCGGGTGTCCTGCTTGTCGTTTTTTTGAGAGGTATCTCTATTTCTGAGATTTAAAAATCTACTTCCGGGATATCTTCTTTGTTGTATTTCAATCCTTATCAGCAGCAATCCTGCGGCGGTGTAAATAACGGGAGCGGAAACCAACCTTGCGGACAGTTCGGCTGGCTCTCGTCCTCAGCTGAAAATCCGGCATACGAACTAAGCGGTGAGAATAACAGAGCCGTTGCTTCACTCGCCGATAGAATGGCGTCCGGTTGAACATCACCATTCTCTCCGTCAATATGTTCAACTATGACTTCTCCGCTACGCACTTGAATGTCTACGGTTTCCCCACTCTCTATCCGCAATACGAACCTTCCGTCTTGGAGCCTACTCTCTAACGCTTTACACTTCATATACGCCTCTATAACCGGTGAATATTTGAACATGTTATAATTGTGCTGATATCCAACTTTGTACATATCACAAACGCTGCCGAGTCGTCTAATTTTGTCCTTGTCATAGGCAGGAAGCGTGAAATGCAGATCTGGCAGGCCCTTGTAAGCCATCAACGATTTGGAAACTGAAGGCAGGAGATCTATATCCGTAAGCTCGATCTCATAGATCATACCGTTATCCTTGGACAAGCTGAGATAGCCTGCAAACATACCGTTCTGAAGGATAACATAAGGCGTGGCATTCCACGTCCGAAGCAGGTCACTGAACTGCTCTTTGTTCCTTGCTCCGCTCACCTTCCCTTTTTGATACAAATCAAAAACATCATCCAACAGAGTCGAAGCCTCAGTTAGTTCTTCGAAAGTAATATGATCCGCGTCCAGTCCTCTATACTTGTGCCGGACATTATCACTGGTCAGTGTAAAGTCCAGCTTCACCCCTGCTGGCTCATATCCAAAGTATTCATAGCGCTGTCTTTGTCCGCCCAAGAGACTGTAGTCATAGCCTTCGGCTTTCATCTCATCCAATGCGAATGTGAGCAGCTTCTGCATATATCCTTTTCCCCTTGCCCGCGGATGGACAGATACCGTACCTACACAGCCAACCTTAAGCTCTATACCCGCAACTTTAAAATGAATCGGCAGAACACATAACATCGCGCGAATTTTACCGTCTTCCTTCACAAGGTAGTGGTACTGCTGCGTCATCCGACCTTCACCATACAGCTTCGGAATCAGTGAAGCAAAATCATGTGGTGCTGCCGACTTACTGAATATGTAATCTGCAAAATCAATAATATCCTGGGCGTCTTCAAGCGTCCCCTTACTGTAAATTTCCACCCTTGTTCCTCCCCGTTATTACTGGACAGCAATCATGCCATTCCCCATTCCAACTTCTATAGTCGTATTAATGCGTGGACATCTTACCGGCATAAGCCTGATCTATTTCACATTTCAAAGGTTCGCCTTGCAGGTAATGCCTCATATCCGTAATAAGTGCTTGAACGACAACCAAACGGCGGTCTATCGTCGGCCCTCCCATATGAGGCATCAAAATTGCATTATCAAACCCCATCAGCGGATGTCCTTGCGGCAGAGGCTCAACCTCGTACACATCGAGTACCGCGTTGATCTTACCTTCCGCCAACACACGGCAAAGCGCAGGCTCATCAATAACAGCACCACGGGCCGTGTTGACGAGCAGGGACCCTTCTGGCATTAAGCGCAGGAGATCCTCAGTAATAAGATGATAGTTCTCCTTGGTCATACCGCTATGAATCGAGACGATATCACAGGTGGAGAAAATCTCCGGAAGATCGGCTTTTTCCATTTGGTGCTTATCCAGTTCCTCCTGAGCTATATGACGGGAAAATACCTTAATCTTCACATTGAACGGCTTAAGCATTTGCACGACCATTTTAGAGATCATTCCATAGCCTACGATACCAACCGTTCTGTCCAGCAGCCCTTTGTTATAATAGGCGGACGGCCAAATGCCATTCTTCAGGTCTCCGGAAAACCGCGGAATATCCCGTAGGGATGCCAAGGAATAGGCGATTACACTTTCGGCTACCGACTGTGCGAACACTTCGTTCCCGCTAATGACCGTGATCCCTTTTTCGTACACGGCATCAGTTACATATGGTCTTACAGAGCCGCCGGTATGTGCAACCATTCTCAGCTTATTAGCATAGCTCATCACGTCCTCATCAAGGACCGGCGAACCCCAGTCTGTCACACATATATCCACATCTTTAATTTTTTCGCAAATTTCCTGCTTCGTATAATGCGTTGTACTGCTTTCATTCCAAATTACTTCTCCGATTTCTTCCAGCTGCCGAATCAAATCTTCGTTAAAAAAAGTATAGAAGATTTGATTCTTTGGCATCGTAACAAGGATCTTCAATTGTCCCATAGAACGGCCACCCTTCTAAAGTTCATCGCGGATATGTATTTTGGCGGCAACTGCCGTATCCCCTTCGCGAACAATCTCGACACCTTCTGTAAAGTGACAGTCCTGAACTACATTAGGACGCTTGGACCGTGAACTTCGCTGTGTGAATACGAGTTGGTCGGCCGTACATCCGCGTATCTGGGCACCATCCGCATTGATCAGCATGGTACCACACTCGGGGTATTTTTCCGTCTTGGTGATATACACATCCTCTAACGTCAAATCGGTTACTTTCGCAAAAGAAATAAACCAGCAGGCGGAGTGGCGCTTGACCGTAATTCGCTTGGCGCTATCTCCCCATGTAAACCCGCTATTAGCAAAAGATATCAAACCTGAATTGCCTATATAGGTCAGATCATGCTCGAATTGGCCATGGGTTACAAATGCACCGTGGAAATCACCATCACCATGGCAGTTCTCTACCATGCAGTAAGCGCTTCCCGTAAAATCATTCAGATGACGGGCATTGCTTGCGACACAGTCGCGAACTTTGCCATAGAGACAATGAATTTGCTGCGTCAAATAGCCTGTACCGCCAACAACCACTTCAACAGGATTACTGAGGGAGCATTTTTCAGTCACATAATACGTGTTATGCCTTCTCAAAAGGACAGGCCAGTAGGTGTGATAAGCATGTAAGCCAAAGGTGTCGCAGTTCACGGCATATTCCAGCGCCAAAGGCTGTGCTCCTTTGTCTTCACCTCCGTCATTTCCCCAAAACACCATATTGCGAACGTTTACATTTTTAACAGGCTCTACCCTTTGATAGGTTAGCGTCCGTCCTTCTTGAAGCTCCCATCCCATTTTGTAATTGAAGCGCACGTGAGTATCGTCAATTATTTCTGTCACCATCAGCATCTTGTCGATCTCTTTTTCTTCCCTACCTGTCAATCTGTTTACCGTTACGATCCACCAATCATACAGATGAAATGCGCTGCTGTCTTCTACTTCAAATATATCATATAACTCTTCCAAAGAATGTGACAGGTTTAGCTCCTGTTTCTCTTCCATAAGCTGTCCCCTGAAATGCATGACCGCGCCGAAGGGATCGTTGTGTGCGGCCGGCTCAATACCTTGAGCCGTCACGTTGCAATTGTGAAAATCAAGTTCAAGATCACTTCGGTTAAACTTCTGGCGCTTCGTAAAGCGCAAATCCGTATAGGCTTCAATCACTTTAATTGAGGGGTCATTCACCATAGTTGTGAGCGCTTCGTCAGCCGGGAAAGAAGGGCCCATAATCCCAAAATATCTAAAATCACACACCCCATGGTGAATCAGCAGCCATCGCCCACTTTCGCTGTACTCTTCAGGGGCAATCACGGTTCCGCCGTTATGTGTTAATGTACAGTCATTTCGCCACTTATACTGCATCGAGATGTCTCCCGGCTCGTAATAGCCAAGGACGAGGGCTATATCCCCGTCCTTCAGCTTATCTGGTAGTAACTGAGTCATCTCCCGGATACAACTTAGTTGATGTAACACGGTCAGTCCTCCGATTATTTCAATGATTCGTTCCATCTTTTCAGCGCATCTGTTTTGATAGTCAGCAGCTCTTGCAGACCCATTTTGTCCAATGTAGCTATGTAGCTGTCGAAGTTATCCAGACTTTCTTCACCAATAATAAACTTGGTAGTCATCAACGTTACATAAGTAAAGAGATCATTCTCGATAACGTTGCCTTTCTCTGATTCTTTGGCTGTAAAACGGGCATTCACCGGATAAGCATCTCTGTAATAAGGGACTTGTTTCTCTTTTACCTGGGTAACCTTCATTTCCATAAGTGGATTATTGGCTGGCATTGCTGTAAAGTCCAAGTAACCCGGCAGTTCCATGTTTACGGAAATCAACTTGTTAATATCTCCAAAACCCGTAATCGGATCAATCCATTCATATTGAGCTTTCGTATCATCCGTGTATTTCCAGTGTTCACCTTCATATCCGACAAAAACAGTGTTGCCTGAGAAACCATCAACAGCTTTATCTTCTGTTGCGTAGAACATATCCAGTAATCTCATGGCAGCTTCCGGATGCTTGGCTTTATCTGTAATAATGGCTTTACTGGTGTACAAGTTAAACGGAGATCTAACCACTTTTTTGTCATTCACAGGTGAAGTCAAAGGTCCTAGGCTAAGTTGCTCCGACTTAGCTGCCTCTGGATCGAGCACTGTTGGGGAAGCGTTGTAAATACCAACCAGACCACCTTTTACCTTTGCTTGCCACTGCTGAGATGTCTGGGTTGTGAATTCAGGATCGATCAATCCTTCTTTATACAGCTTGTTCGTATATATGAGGAAATCTTTATACTCTTTCATCGCAGGAATATAAACGACCTCACCTGCATCATTAACGTCAAAGCCGATTCCTCCTGTAAGCCCTGTAAATGCAGGCACCAGGAGCTGCTGAAATGCGTTCAGTCCGACTGCAGAGAATGGAATTTCATCACTCAGATCACCATTGCCGTTCGCATCCTTTTCTTTGAATGCTTTCAACATTTCATAGAGCTCATCCGTCGTTGTTGGAGCTTTTTCTATTCCTACATTTTTCATCCATTGAGAGTCAAAGAATCCAAGATGCCCTTGTGTCATTGATGTATTAAAAATATAAGGTAGTCCGTAAATTTTTCCATCCATGGAAGTAATCGAAGCTTTAATGACCGGATCCTTCTCCATCAAGGCTTTCAGATTCGGCGCATATTGGTCAATCAGGTTCGTCAGGTCAAGAAATACACCTTGGGGACCATAAGTTTCTTCATCTGTCTTATCTGCCCCTCTCAAGATGATATCCGCATATTCACCGCCAACGAGAGCTATATTTTTTTGCTCATTAAACGAGTCGCCCTCTGAAAGCTCAAATTCAAGCTCAATATTCGTTTTTTCCGCCAATCTTTTAAAAATCTCCAGCTCGCCCCAATCCGAGCCGCCGGGATCTTTTTTACCCATCACTTTAATTTTGATTTTTTCCTTGGTGATGGGATACTCCCCCACAGGGTTCAAATAATCGGGCAGCCCCGTTTCAACTCCCGGGGTATTCTCCGAATTATTCCCTTCTGCATCTTTCTCTGGAGATGCACAGCCTGATAATAAACTTCCAAACAGGGTAGTGCTAAGTAGTAATGCGAGCATGCTTTTCTTTTTCATGATCCTTCCTCCTCTTGAGTATATATGTAAATTCATTTGTTGCCGGTGTAAGTGAAGCATGGGTTATCAGCCCTTAACAGAGCCCAGCGTAACGCCTTTAACAAAGTATTTTTGCACAAATGGATACAGAGCCATTACAGGCAAGGATGCAACAACAATAAGTGCATATTTGATCTGTTCCGCTGCACGCAGCTCTTCCTGCAGCAATCCGGCAGTATCCCCGCCCTGCTGCAGCAGCTCAGCATTGAATTGACTCTTCAACAGCGTTTCGCGCAAAATGATTTGAAGTGGCTGCCATTGATCATCTCTCAAATAAATCAATGCGGTGAAATAACTGTTCCAGTGATTTACGGCACTGAACAATGCCATAACGGCGATAATAGCCGTGGACAACGGCAGCACCACCTGAGCGAACAATCGGAAATTGGAGCATCCGTCGATCTGTGCCGCTTCCTGCACCTCAATCGGAATTGTTGTCTGAAAGAAAGTACGGCTAATAATAATGTTGGTCATCGACGTTGCTCCCAAAATCACCATAACCCATGGCGAATTATAAAGACCTACACTTTTGACCGTCATAAAGGTAGGGATCAGACCGCCAGAGAAGAACATCGTAATCAGAAACATAATGGTGAAAAACTTATTTCCTACAAAATCTTTCCGCGATAGCGAATACGCAGCAAGCAGCGTAACCGTCACATTTATAATCGTTCCTACCACCGTGTACACGATCGTGTTCAGGTATCCCCTTAAAATGCTAGTATCATTAAAGATGTTCGCATATCCGTTGAAGGAAATGTCTTTAGGAAACAACAGCATCTTGCCGGAGTTCACCAAATCAGGATTACTCATGGAAGCGCTCACAATAAACCAGAGCGGATACATCGTCAGAAGTAGAATCATAGTCAGAACAACAAGGTTGACCGCATTAAACACCTTGTCGGACTTGGTTTCTTTTACAAGCATGCAATCTCCCTCCTTACCATAATGAATTCTCTCCAACTTTACGGGAGAAGCGGTTTACTAGTATAAGAAGTGTCAAGTTTATGATATTGTTGAATAGCCCTACGGCAGAAGATAAGCTATACTGGGCCTTTTGGATACCGAGCTTGTACACATAAGTCGAAATGACCTCAGACACTTCCATATTAATATCCTTCTGCATAAGCAGCACTTTCTCGAAACTGAGGTTCATGATTCCCCCAACGCTAATAATCAGCATGATTATAATTGTTGGCATGATAGCCGGCAGGTTGACATGGATGATTCGTTGAATCCGGCTTGCCCCGTCAATCGTAGCCGCTTCGTGTAACTCTGGGGATACGCCAGCGAGTGCGGCAAAGTAAATGACAGATCCATATCCAGTAGTCTGCCATACGCCTGACCACACATACATATCGTTAAATAGACTATCCTTCTGTAGAAAATGGATCGGCTCCATACCGACTAGAGCAGTGAGCTGGTTTACAAGTCCCGTATTCGAGAAGAACAGATCAATCATCCCTACCAGTACAACCATGGAGATGAAGTATGGCATGTATGTAATGTTCTGTACCAGCTTCTTGAATTTGTTGTTCTTCACCTCGTTGATCAATAGTGCCAGAATGATCGGTGCCGGGAAACTGACGAGTAAATAATAGAATGAAATGGAGATGGTGTTCCAGAATATCTCTGCGAATCGCGTGGAACTGAAAAAGGTAATAAAGTGTTTAAATATGGGGTCCGCCCACGGACTCCCACTGAAACCTTTTGTTGCAATAAAGTCTTTGAACGCAATCTGCACACCGTACATAGGTACGTAGGAAAAAATGAAGAAGTATAAAAATGCCGGCAGTATAAATAGGTACAATACCCAGTTGCGCTTGATCAGCAGCAGCTTCAGATTCTTACCGGTTGCCGTTCGTAGCGGAGCGCGCTGCGGTTTGGGCTTCTTTGCTAATCTCAAGTATATCCCCCTCCTGTTGTGATGAACTAGGCTATCTCTTTCGCCTGCCCTTATTATAGGAGGATGCATCCAAGGCCCGTAAATTGCCTGAATTTAAAGTAACGTTCAATTTTTAAAGGTTGAACACATCAAATTATAAACCTGCTGACAATAATTAAGAAAACGCATTCATATTTTCCCTCATGCCTCTCCCTGTTCACATGATACAAGGATTAGAACCATAATCTTAAACTTTTAAAGTTCACTTTAATATTTGATCATTTCACGCTTTTAGCCCACTGGCTATACTTAATACGGATGTACACGACTTATTATACGGATTTGGATAACTGGAGGAATTGCTGTTGAATACCTTGCTTATCGTAATCACCATCATGCTGTTTTCTACACAAACCTTGTCTATGAAACTTATCAAGGCTGGCCCCCTCAGAGAGCGACTGCTGATTTATGCCGGGTTCACTTTTATAGCATCCGTGGGGCTGCTTCTGTTCAGCCTGTTTCAGCCTGAAGCCCGTCAGTTCAGCCCTGAAACACTGATGTTCGGCATATTATTCGGTCTCGGTTTTATGTTGACCATCATTTTTTATAATTTGGCGATCAGCACAGGGCCACTTTCTTATACAGCGTTTTATTTCTCGGCGAGTATGCTTATACCAACAGTTACAGGCATTATCGCATTTAATGAAGCGATGACGCTGACGACCGTGGCTGCTATTCTTCTGTTCTTAGCTGCATTTTACTTCATTAATGTAAACCCCGATCCGAAGAGTGAGGGTGGTAGCACAAAGCGGAGTGACAAGTGGCTGCTGTATTGTATGCTGACTTTTTTATTCAACGGTTTACTTGCAGTCATTCAAAAATTCCACCAGCATCAAATGGAGGGAACACAATCCTCCGGTTTAATGTTTGTTGGGTTCTGTTCCGCGTTTGTGTTTTACATTCTAGCGTATACCGTTCAATATGTGACTGGGAAGGAACAGGAAAGCCTCACGATCTCTGGAGAAGGCACCGTGCTGCGCCAAAATTTACTGCCCATGTTGCTACTGGCCGCGACATCACTTATTGGGAATATTATCATGACTTTTCTCTCAGGTGTTGTACCAAGCTCCTATCTCTTTCCGCTTGTTCAAGGCAGCATTATCGTCTGCATCACCCTCTGCTCAATGCTGTTGTTCCGGGAAAAGCTTAGCACCTTCGGCAAAATCGGTATTATGCTCGGCGTATTTGCCATTATCATTATCAATCTTTAAGATGCAAAAAACCTTGATCAGCGTAAGCAGCTCATCAAGGTTTTTTAATCGCCTAACATATATAAATGTATCGGGAAGGAACAAAGTCAGAAAGCCATACCGTATTGTTTCCTTGATAAAATATTATACCGTCCTTAGAAGCCATCTCTGCATGAATACCCAGCAGCACCGGTTCGGAATCCTTCCTCTTACCGACCATGATAGCCATATCGGATTCCGCAGCGAGGTGCACATACTGTCTGCCCATGGGCCGTAATCCATCATTCATAATTTGTTCCACCAGATGCCTCGGCGTTCCATGATACACGACAGGAGGAGGAGTTCCCGGAGATTTCTTTATTTTTTGCGGAAACGAGTGACCATACAAGGCTCTAATCTTTCCATCCTTGATTTCATACCGCTTTTTATCGGCAGCATCCAGCATGTTGCTCAGATCTCCGGCTTGAAGTAAATCCCATTGTTTATCCAGCCGTAAAGCCATCACCAACTGCTCCGTTTCCACCCATCCCTCCGAATCCATCTCCAATTCATACTCCCAGGGAGCGTGACGCAAGGCGTGTGCCACCCCTTTGCTTAGCTTTAAATAATCCATTGTTTCACCTTCCATTCTAAAATGTTAGTCGTTAAAGGAATGATAAAACTCTTCGATATACTATTATAAGCGATTATGGGAAAATATGATTAAAGTAGAATTCGAGCGATTTTAAGAGGCTGAATGGTCTGCAGATTCTCGCTTCATCTTGATCTTTAGATACAACGAAGTCATTATTGTGCCGATAGTTCCACATATAATATCGAGCATTGAATGTTCCGAATTTCTTCAACACTTGGTTGATTTACGTTTAACGATTTATGAATGTCGTTAAACGTAATCATGCTATCTTTTCCTGGAATCCGAGAAATGACCTCCGATATATTTCTGTCCGACATTTGCTCATACAACAAACTGTTCATATAATTTCGCCCGCAAAGTCCTCAGCCGCCTCTTTCACTTCCTCGTTTTCTGACGCCAATCCGATTTCAACATATTTTTTTAAAAGATGTGGTATCGCCTCATGTACAAGCTCCAACAGTCGACGAAACTCCCACTCATCTTCAAAATCAATACTTTTTCGGGCAGCTTCGGGAAAAAATGAAACGAGCCAGCTAGAAGGGATCTTTTTAATCTGACTTTGTGCTAATGTGATCGGTCCTATATTTTGACCCTTACACGCATATTCAATAAGTACAACAAGGAGCTTCAAACCGGTTTCTGGAGGGTATTCTGAAATTTTATCCATACGATCGTATGATTCAGGACATATTTCATTTACGTCTTCAGTTACTTGAATTTCATAAGGGTGTCTATGATCCAAATAGCCGTACATCATCATATTACGGTTTCCGAATGACACTTCGCAAAACTCGGCAGGATAAAATTCATCTCCGTTTAAACATCGTTCCAGCCTGCTCATGATATATTCGATAACTTCATCCTCCAGTTGTAGAAACAGGGTAGATTCTTTGTAACTTAATGTATCCTGCTCGTTGCTGCATGAAATCGTCAGACTTCGTATTTGCTTTTGATTTATACGCGATGCATTACTTAACCGGAGATTTGCATGTGCCCCGTTCAAAGCTGCCTTCAAAACTCCAATAAGGTCTTTTGCACCGTAGACATCAAATATTATATCGATAGAATGCTTACCGCTTTTGTTTATACTTATCATTTTTTGATTCACCCTGTTCAAATAAATGATTCGGTCATTGTGACTCGTGTTTAACCATGGTCAAAATCCAAATCATAAATATCCACCCAAGTCATATCAAAAACCAAACGGTTCATCCATGAAAAATACCAGTCTTTCCTCAAGGCCTTCTACTTCAAGACATGAATCCCCACTGCCTTGCAACCAGTAATCCGAATCTTCACTTGGGTTCTCAACTGGCTCACCTATGGGCCCATTGTAAACTAGCATTCTCATATAACTTGGCTCCTAAAAATATGTTGTCTCAGGCAATTCAGAGTCCTCAATCCACTGAGTTTTTTCAGTTCTTTCTCCGGTTTTACTCTTATAATTGTTCTTCAACGAATTTATTCCACGATGGCGTATTGAAAGCAGAACATAAACCTTCTTTTTGGTAAGACGCAATGTCATTTATAATCGGCTTCAATTTGAAATCAATTTCTTTCTCGGCCATTTCATTAATTAACATCATGGTCTTCTCAACCGCATTGGCTTTGATAAAACAATATAAGGAATCCAAGCTGAGCTTTGGCTCTTCCCTTGCCGCATTCTCCAAATAGGTTCCCCACTCATACCAGCCGTCGTCTTCTAAGTCGGTGAAATTTTCAATGGGTGGAAAAGATGAATAAGAGATGTATTTGTTCTCCCACTTAAAACCCAGACTCTCTGCAATGACTTTGGAACCTGAATTGGATGAGACGCAAAGCCACTCAATATGGTTGTAACCTTTTTCCAAGCAGAGCTGGACAACCGCGGACACGACCTTTTTGGCAAATCCCATTTTCCTGTATTTAGGATCGGTATGGATTCCTATAGCAATCCTGTCCCCTGCACAGCAGTCACTTAATGACCAACTGACAATGTGATCGTCCTTGCGTATATAGCAGCCACAGCCTGATTCATCAAACCGCTCTTCGCTTCCCCATGCTTCTGCCCAATCATAGATCCGGTTCGCATTGATGTAGTTTTTATGCTTCAATTCCTTCAGATTGACATATTCTAATACATATCCCTCAGGTAGAGAGTCATCCGCTTGGATAAAATCCATTCTAGTCAGGGTATACCTATACCTTATATACTCTCTAATAAAGCGATTAGGATGTATGTCCGCTATTTTCGCTCTCCACTCTTCCGTATCAGGTGTTACACTATCCCAAAAATCAAGCACTCCAGAAATTTCCCGATTGAAATCTTCATGGGCAACACTGCCTGCCATCAGTTTTGTTTCGCTGGTTTCAATGAACACAGCATTCGGTTGTTGCTCTGAATTAACCATAACTTTACCTGGCAGCTCCCCGTCCAGAACCGAAAACACAGAGAGTTCGTTCTGGCTTTTTACAAGATGTCTTACCTTTCCATAATCCTGTTTTTTAAGAGTAATCATTATTCACTTCTCCTAGTAGAGTCATCCATTCATTTTTCGGATCAGCCGGTACGATCTCAACATATTCAACTAAAGCACCATTACTATCTTCTATTTTAGGAGTAGGATTACCTTTTCTAATCTGTCCAATAAGAATGCCGTCTGAATTGTATTCAAGTTCTTCTTTTACGTTGTTGATCATGTTTTTTAGAGAATCGTTCAATTTCTTAACCTCCTTGCAAAAAAAGCTCATTCCTCCTCATCGTTCAAGTTAGAATAAGCCTTTATCAAATGTAGATAGCAAGTTGTAAATTTTTAATGTTCCTCAAAAATAGCATCTGACACAAGTACATCCAGCTGTTCCGGATTAATTTTAATTTTCGTCTTTATTCATACCTTCGCTTTCCGCTTCCATTCTAATAAGCAGTTCTTTCACGAAGGCCTTCATCGCCTGCCCCATCTTCCCTTGCCGGTAATTTTCTACCTGGACTCCGTCCTCTCCATCACTCTTCGCAATCCATCCTCCGCCAGTTCCAAAACCATAGGTCAGCATCTCCTGCTTCCATACATGTCCCCGCCGCTCGAGCAGTGTCAGCCTGCCATGCTCTGTCGCCTCATCCATCATACTCTTCAGTCGTTTGGTATCTGTTTCGTTCATACTCATGTCCGTGCCTGCTTCTTCCCCATCAGGAAGCAAAGCATCATATACTTCCTCTGAAATTGTAAAAGGGGCTGCGAAACCTTGAGGCCCTTCCGATGAATCAGCAGGAAACACATGCTCCAGGAACATCGTAGCCGACTGGACATTAGCTATAGCGCTAATACGAAATGTATCTCTTTTCTCCTCATCCTCGATCCGTTCAATAACCATCTGCGGCAACATATGCATATATCCGTCATAGACGGGTATACCCCGCCGTATGATTTGGAGCCTCATCGCATAAGGACTGTCCATTACCGCCATAAAGGCTTCCATAACAGGCTCGACTTCGAGTTCATCTTCCTTCTGTATGAGCAGCCCTGCTTCCAGCAAGTTTTGCTTGCACTGCCCCCATTCCTCTTCCAGTTCATCCTTCAGAGAGCCGCGATACGGATCCGCAAAACCCGCTATGCCGCTGCTTTCAAGCATGTGCATCAGAAAGAACAGCTCACGATCTCCGATGACCCGGATCATTTTATCGTTCTCATTTAGTGCCACTTCGGTCATTACTGTACCTCCATAGATTCCACAATTTCCCTTTGGTGAGGTACTCATATTTTGTCACGCTTTCTTGAGCTTTGTCAAAGCAACCTTGGAACTACAGCTCTGTATATTTGAAAAAGCGACTTTATCCCTGCGCAGCCTTCTGAGCTCCATGACTTAAGCCTTATATCCGCATATCGCCGCGCAAACTCCATATATATGATAAGAATCATCTTTTTAACTTACAGAGGGGGGAGTTCTCGTGCATCAAGACGAGATTGCGGAACTGGAACGGGCTATCTCGGAAATAACGGAGATCGCTACAGGCTTTGGCCTTGATTTTTACCCCATGCGTTATGAAATCTGCCCGGCAGACATCATATACACCTTTGGGGCATACGGAATGCCCACCCGCTTCAGCCATTGGAGCTTCGGAAAAACCTTCAACAAAATGAAGATGCAGTACGATTTTGGACTTAGCAAAATATACGAGCTGGTCATCAACTCTAACCCCTGTTATGCTTTTTTGCTCGATGGAAACTCCTTGATCCAGAACAAGCTGATCGTTGCTCATGTTCTTGCGCACTGCGATTTCTTCAAAAATAATGCCCGCTTCTCCGTCTCCAACCGCAATATGGTCGAGAGCATGTCCGCCACCGCCGAACGAATCTCCCGCTACGAACTGGAACATGGAACGGATGCTGTTGAGAAATTCATTGACGCGGTTCTGGCTATCCAGGAGCATGTAGATCCGCAAATACTCAGGCCTGAAAAACTCGATAAGCAGAGATATACGGAAAGGATCATCCAAGGGCAAAAGGATGACGCGAAACGTCAAAAAACGATTGGACCCTATGACGACCTTTGGGAGACGGAACAGGACAGCAACGTTCAACCAGCAGAAGAAATGTCACTCCATCGGAGGTTCCCACCTGTGCCGGAGAAGGATATTATGTGGTTCATTCAGGAGCATTCTGAAATATTGGAGGATTGGCAGCGGGACATCATGAGTATGCTGCGTGAGGAGATGTTGTATTTCTGGCCCCAGATGGAGACCAAGATCATGAATGAAGGTTGGGCTTCGTACTGGCATCAACGCATCTTACGCGAGATGGACCTAACCAGCGAGGAAACCGTGGAATTTGCGAAGCTTAACGCTTCCGTTGTGCAGCCGTCCCGTCATAGCTTGAACCCGTACTACCTGGGACTGAAAATATTCGAGGATATCGAACGCCGCTGGGATCGGGAAAAAATATTCGAGGTCCGCGAATACGATTCCGACATCTCGTTCTTGCGAAATTACCTGACCAAAGAGCTGGTTAACGACCTCGATCTGTACGTCTTTGAGAAAAAAGGACCGGAGTGGAAAATAACCGACAAGTCATGGGAGAACATCCGTGATCAACTTGTCGTTTCCCGTGTAAACGGCGGATCTCCTTACCTTGTCGTACAGGATGGAGATTACCACCGTTCCGGGGAATTAATGATTAAACATCAATACGAAGGAACAGAGTTGGATCTGAAGTATATGGAACGCACGCTGCCATACGTATATCACCTGTGGGGTAAGCCTGTGCACCTGCACAGTGTCATCGAGACTAAACCAATCATGTTCTCCTACGACGGAAAAAAACTTCATCGACGATTTATATGAGTTATTAAGGACCTCACTCGCTCTATTATGCGTCTTCGCCGTGAAGACGTTTCGAGTGTACAAAGAAACCGTTCTTTTCGTAAGTGGTTGGGTGGTACGCCCATTTACTAAAGAACGGTTTGTTTATGTGTAAATCTTTTAGGCCGCAAGCAGCGGAGAGGACGAATCGATTCCGGAAAAGCGGTAGCGGTAAAAGCTTCCCAAAGGAAAGCTCGCATCGAAAGCATACGCTCCTAAAGCAATACCTATGGAAATTCCACTCGCCATCTTATTTCCAGACTTGATTCCGCGTTTCATTATATAGGCTCACCCTTACTTTGATACCACAGCCTCTACCTTTGCAGCAGAGCTCTGCTGCAGAGTTTCCAAATCTTCCGCCAACTTCTCCATCATCTTGACGAAGGCCGCCAGTTCCTGGGAGCTTGCAGCCTGGTTTCGGGCATTAATAGAAGTTTGCTCAGATTCATACTCTACCTGCTCCAGCTTTCGGATGATGCCCGACACCTTGCTCTGAATTTCCTCCATTGCTGTCCGGGAATGCTTCGCCAGCTTACGTACCTCACCGGCTACCACTTCAAATCCCCGTCCGTACTCACCTGCATGTGCAGCTTCAATTGCGGCATTCAGACCGAGCAGATGACTTTGGTCCGAAATTTCCCGGATGAGCGTTCCCATTTGCTCGATATGGAGAATCTCCTGGTTCAGCTCTCCCGTCAACGTATGTGCTTTCTCCTGAGCTTCCGCTGTCTTAGTGGCGTTATCCGCCATTAGCGCTGCACTCTGATCCAGCTCCACGATCATTAAAGTCAGCTCCTGGACTATTGCAGTAATCGCTTTCAACATATTCTCTTGTTCTGCCGCAAGCGCATGAATTCGTTCCTTTTCTTTCATATTGTAGGCTTCTAGGACAAGCTGAGAATCCAGGTTGAACATCTTGCTCAGTGCATGAACAACATATATCCAGCCATCTGGTACGATCTGTTTCAGCAGGTCTGTGGCAATGTCCAGATACACCATGTAGCTTCCCAAATAATAGTCGGTTGTCAGACCAACCCGGGAATGGACTTGTCCAATTTTAATCCGGTTATCGATATATGCGTCATCAACGATTCCATCTGCTAGTGACATCCAGTAAACGCGTTGGGTTTCTTTCAGTCTGTCCACTGTCGAAGTCATACCGATAATTTTCATCAGCTCAGGCTGTGTTCCGATTTGATCATAAAATCGTCCAACGACTTCTTCCACCACTTTTTTAAAGATGTCACGATGACTAGCCAAAAGTAATAGTTCCTTGTCACTGAGCCCGAGATACTCCAACTGTTTGCGTCTTTCAGGGGATACGTCGATCATTTCGAAAATTTTCACTCCCAATTCGGTGATCTATATCACAAAATTTTATACACGATGGGTTCATTATAGACTATTTCTACTATAGACACATAATCCCAAAGGCCCAATTATATGTATATTTGCACCAAGGAACTATCTTTTCTCCCAAAACATGATTACTTTTAGCATGATTCGTTTCCGAAAACGGCCCACATTTCCCACAGAACAATTTTTGTACAGCAAAAGCGGCCTTTTCTAAAGGCCGCTGCTTTCCTATTCGTCATTATCTGTTCAGCAGGCTTCCCACGTACCTCAGCAGCTCATTCGCGCATACCGGGCAATAACCATGCCCCTCAATCAAACGGGAGCTTACCTCATTGATTCGCTTGAGCTGTACAGCGTCCGGCGTTTTGGTTGAGGTGGTAATTTTTACAATATCTTTCAAGTCCGCAAACAGCTTTTTCTCAATGGCTTCACGCAGACGTTCATGATTGTGATACTCGAATTTTTTGCCCTTACGGGAGTATGCGGATATCCGAATCATGATCTCCTCTCGGAAAGCTTTCTTCGCATTCTCAGATACCCCGATCTGCTCCTCAATGGAGCGCATCAGCCTTTCATCCGGATCCATCTCCTCATCGGTAAGCGGATCACGAATTTTGCTCCAGTTACAGAACGCTTCGATATTATCAAGATAGTTCTCAAACAACGTTTTAGCAGACTCCTCGAAAGAATACACAAACGCCTTCTGAACTTCTTTTTTGGCGAGATCATCGTATTCCTTGCGTGCAGCAGAGATAAAATTCAAATATTTATCCCGCTCTTCTTTTGTAATGGAGGCATGCTGATCCAGCCCATCCTTAATGGCACGCAGCATATCCAGTGCGTTAATGCACTGAAGATCTTGTCTGATCAAGGCACTTGATATTCGGTTAATGACATACCGTGGATCTACGCCGGACATGCCCTCTTCCGAATACTCGCTCTGCATCTCCTTCAAATCAGCTTCCTTGTAACCTTCTACTTCTTCTCCATCATACATGCGCATTTTTTTGATCAGATCCATACCCTGCTTTTTAGTTTCCTTCAAACGGGTCAGTATGGAAAAAATAGCGGCCGAGCGCAGTGCATGAGGTGCAATATGAATATGCTTCATATCGCTTTGTCCAATCAGTTTATCGTATATTTTCTCCTCGTCACTCACTCTCAGGTTATAAGGGATCGGCATAACGATCATCCGGGATTGGAGCGCCTCATTTTTCTTGTTCGCAATAAAAGCTTTATATTCCGTTTCGTTTGTATGGGCTACAATAAGTTCATCCGCACTAATGAGCGCAAACCGGCCGGCCTTGAAGTTGCCTTCCTGGGTCAAGGAAAGCAGATTCCACAGAAACTTTTCATCACATTTCAGCATTTCCTGAAATTCCATCAATCCCCGGTTCGCCTTGTTCAGTTCACCATCAAAGCGGTATGCACGTGGATCGGATTCCGAACCATATTCGGTAATGGTGGAGAAGTCGATACTACCTGTCAAATCTGCGATGTCCTGAGACTTCGGATCAGAAGGGCTAAATGTACCGATACCCGTTCGGCCCTCCTCCGAGATGAGCACGCGTTCCACCATTACCGACTCTATATCACCGCTATACTCCGTTTTCAGCCGCATTTGGCAGGAAGGGCATAGATTCCCCTCAATGCGGACGCCGAGCTGTTTCTCCACTTCAGGCCTCAGCTCGAGCGGTATCAGATGCAGAGGTTCTTCATGCATGGGGCAACCGGATATTGCGTATACAGCTCCCCTTTCTGTACGTGAATGCTTCTCAAGCCCGCGCTTCAAGAGTGTGACGAGCGTTGATTTACCACCGCTGACTGGGCCCATCAACAGCAATATCCGTTTACGGACATCCAGCCTACGGGCCGCGGAATGAAAGTACTCTTCTACAAGCTTTTCAACTGCCCGATCCAGACCAAATATTTCCTGTTCAAAAAATTTGTATTTTTTCCGGCCTCCACTCTCCTCAAATCCATAAGATTCGATCATGTCGTATACGCGCGCATGCGCGGTCATGGCGGGAGAAGGATCCTTCTTAATTATTTCGATATATTCCCTGAATGTGCCGCTCCACGCCAGACGATCGCTCTCTGCCCGATACGATGCTATGCGTTTGAAAATATCCATACCGCTACCTCCTATGACTCTGATTATGAGGATTGGCTTCCATTCCACTCGTGTCGTTAACCCTTTAACCACCGAAAAAGTGTATTACATACCTATGCGGCGTACTCGGAATAGTTGACCAGTTTTCGAACTAAAGAGCTTCCTTTTTCTACGAATACGGGTGCTGTCACCTGTACATACGCACATCCGTTCCCGACATGTTATACTGATGGAATAGAGTGCCGCAGGCGCTTTCTGACATGTTAATTACAAAGGAGAAAGCCATGGCGATAAAACATGAATCCGAGCTGTACGCTCCATTGAAAACTTTTTTTGAGCTGCACGGATTTAACATCAAAGCCGAAGTACGTAATTGTGATATGGTCGGCATGAAAGACAGCTTGGATGAGCCGCTGATCGTAGAAATGAAAAAAACATTCAACCTGGCACTTCTGTTGCAGGGCCTGGAACGCCTCAAGATGAGCCCTCTCGTGTACTTGGCCGTAGAAAAGAGCCGGGCTAAAAAAGGGGCGGTTAACCAGCGCTGGTCGGAGCTAAGCAGCTTATGCCGCAAGCTCGGCCTCGGACTAATTACAGTTACGTTCTATAAGACGAAAGCCCCGCTTGTAGAAGTACTATGCGAGCCTGGTGAAGGGAACGGTACAGACCGCAAAGCGCCGAGAAGACGTGAAAAATTGCTGGTGGAATTTCGCGAGCGCAGCGGAGATTATAACACGGGCGGCGTAACACGGGCCAAACTCGTTACAGCCTACCGTGAAAAGGCACTTCGCGTTGCTGTGGCTATACAGCAGTTGAGCGTTATAGATAAGCTTACAGAAGCGCCTGGCTCTGACTCTGAACTCAGTCAGCTTCCGGAGAAGAGCAGAACGAAGACAGATTCCCCTCTCAATTCAGGCATTACACCCGCCGCTATAAGGAACTTAACCGGAGTCGGCAACGCCGCCGCCATTCTTCAGCACAATTATTACGGATGGTTCGACCGTGTCGGACGCGGACGCTATATTCTTACGAAGACTGGCTTACAAGCATTACAAGACTACGCATCCGTCCTTGAATCCTCTTCAATCTCTGGACACATCCCTTATTCCTCATACACAAATAAATGATGACGATCATTACATATGCATTGAACATACAAAAAGGGGCTGTTTACGGTATCCAATACATTGGATACTGTAGACAACCCCTATTTATGATTTAACGCTTCCTGAAATGGTTGACTAGCTGCGGGCGGTAAATTCCATAACCGCTTCACTGATCAGGTTCATGCCAAGGAGCAGCTCATCTCTTCCGGGATGGGTAAAGTTCAAACGTATACTTTCATTAGCCTCATCTCCCGGTGAACACATGGAGCCGGGCAGGAAACCAACCCCCTTCAGCAAAGAGCCTCTCAGCAGCGCGTCTCCATTCAGCCCTGCTGGCAGAGTCACCCACAGGAACATGCCGCCAGATGGAACCTCGTAAGCCGCGTCCTTCCACGCGTTCCGTTTGAGCAGCTCAACCATCAGTTTCAGCCGTGTTCCGTACTCTCTGTTCAGCATCAGGATATGCTCGTCATAATTAAAATGCTTCGAATCCAATAGATGGTGAAGCAGCCGCTGATTTAACAAACTGGACTGCCAATCCGCCATTTGTTTAACTGCCGTCATCATCTCAATAATCTGCCGATTTCCCACTGCCCACCCGGTCCGGAGGGCTGGAGCAACGGTTTTACTGAAAGAGCCCACATACAGAACATGATCTCCTTGCTTCTCCTCCAGTGAAATCAGCGATGGAAGCTGCGGTGGTGATATTCCCCCTTGCGGAAAATACAAATCCCCGACCGAATCATCCTCAACGATTAGTACATCATGTGCTTCACATAACCGCAGCACTTCTTTACGTCGTTCCAGGCTCCACAGCACACCTGTCGGATTGGTGAAGTTTGGGGCGGCCAGCAGCAGTTTCGGATGATTCACCTCGATAAGAGCCTCCAGGGAATCAGGTAAGATCCCATTACAATCCCCCGCCACCGGAATGATGTGAGCACCCTGCAGCCTAAGCACTTGGAGCAGGCCCGGTGAAGTCGGATTTTCCACAAGAACGCTATCTCCAGGATCCACATACCCCCTGATCAGCAGATCCAGTGCTTGCTGGGTTCCAGTGGTCAGCAATATTTGCTCCGGAGACATGTTCAGCTTCTTACGACGGCTCCAGTCACGACTGAGCCATTCACGCAGCGGACCATACCCTTCAGCTTCCCCGTACTGAAGCGAACGACGATCGGCGTTAAGTACGGAGCTGGCGGCCTCAGCCAGTGACGGCAGAGGGAATAGCTCTTCAGCAGGAAGCTCTTCCGCCAGAGAAATAAAAGAATCCCGCTTCGCAAGTTCCCGAATACTGCGCAGCGGGGAAGACAATAAGGCCTGTGCACGGGAAGCAAAGGAATACTGCATCGAAATCCCTCCTTCTAACCGTTTTCAAATCCTCGGTTTAATTCTAGTCAGCCTCTTTAAGGTATTCCTAGTCTTTCACGATTATAACTTACGTCGCTATTTAAGCATACAATTGACGTCCTTGGTGCGTATATAGCGCGTACTTCTCAATAGCTTGAGCTCTTGTGCTTACACCTAGCTTCACATAAATTTTGCGAAGATAATTGTCTATCGAACGCCGGCTCACTTCAATTTCAAGAGCGATTTTATCATAGGTAATCCCCTGAACGATTCTCTCCATGATAAATGTTTCCGTCTCGGAAAGTGGAAGACCTCCTTCAGACATTGCAGAGGCAGTCAGCGGCCAAATACCCTGCTTAACCCATTCCAACGGCAACGTTGTGACACCTTCCCGCAGACCTGCGATCATGTGCATAAGCTGGAAAGGAGACGCCTGTTTCGATAAAAGTCCACTCGCTCCTCGGCTAATTAATGCTTGAAGCAATGAAAGTCCGTCATTATCTGTCATAATAATGACATGAGACTCCGGTGACAGAAGCTTCATCTGCTCCAGCACGGTTTCGGCAGTTGTATCCGGAAGCCGGTAATCCAGCAAAACGAGGTCAGGCACGATTTCTCCTACCATCCTGATTCCTTCCTGAGAGGAAGAAACCATCCCGAGCACACTCAATTGTTTCTCTTCTTCCAAAATCAATTTGGTTCCCAGCATACTCGTAGGATGACTTCCCACAATAACTACTCGCCAAACCTGATTCATGATCCTTTAAACCCCCTATTTCAAACAAGCTAAAATCTTAGTAGAGTTAAGCACAGCTATTCTTAGGAAATCTGCTGCAGCATCCAAAATACGAAACGCGAAATGTCGTTGTTTGCCGCTCTATAGCCCCGCCGGACGTTTTCGAACTGGACATAAGATGAAAGTAATTCTAGAGACTTAGACCCAGGCAGGACAGCATGGCAAACGACTTATATGTATCTCTTTAGATAAACAAATCTATACAGATTGTATCCCACTTTCCTCGTTATAAGCAATCTATTTTTGACAATTGATAGATGTTTTTTCGTCTTTGCGAAATTATTTTTACCATGATAGAATGATTACTGGAAAAAATGATAGGTATTGCAAGGAGTGATGAGATGCCAACGTTGGAAACAGAGACAATACCTCCTTATCCATCACGGGAAACTTCGTCCCGTAAAGGACCAAAAGCACGATGGTTTTGGATGTTTTGGATCATATTTATCGCGCTAGGTGTGGCTGGAGCCTACTCATATAGCAATCATTTAAAAAAAGAAATGATAGCGCAGCTGCAGCAGGATACCCAAAGAGAGATGGCGGCCCTAAAGGCCCAGTATGACAGCCGCTTTACAGAGCTGTCTGAGCAGATGAAAGAAATGCAGAGTATGGTGCAGTCCTTCAATGAACTGCTGACGTTTACAAAAGACCAGGCCAGCGGAAAGACGGACAACAGCAATAAGCTGTACAGCCAGCTGAACGAAGTAAAACAGCAGCTTAACAAGCTTGAACGAAAAATGGAGCTATTAAAGTGAAAACGTTGACCCGCATGACTCCCAAACAAGTCAACCGGTGGTTCATGCTTGCCCTTGCGCCGTTTATAGGCGCCTCGCTCTGCATTTGGCTTTTATCCGAACCACCACGTCTTGAGCTGGATACTTCCGCCTATGTCCCAGACTCCGGTTTATCGGAAGAAACGGGCCACATTGTCCAAGGCCTGGATCAAGCTGCACTCACGGTGGACAAGACCATTGCTTCCATTGAGAAAACAGGCAGATTGTATCAGCAAACAACTGCAGCCATGAGCAGTATCCTTAAGGATGCTACAGCTCAGGCTGAAGTGCCAGAACGAGTGTACAACCGGAGGATTACAGCCAAGCTGGGTGTCCCTACGGAGAGAGTCAGTAGTGACCGAATCAACATCGAACTCTTCAAAGTAAATCCCGGATCGTATCACGGGTACGCCATGAAAGTAAAGCTCAACGATCCGAACGCAATGGCTATGTCACTCGGAAACGACACTGGAAAAAGCGGCTCTACCGAAACGACGTTACAGGCGGTTAACCGCCATGGTGCAGTAGCCGGAATTAATGCAGGAGGTTATGCCGACGGTAACGGAGGCAGACACCCCTTAAGCACAACGTTCATCGACGGCAAATATGTAACCGGATTTCAGCCCTCTTTCAAAGATCTGGCCTTCGTGGGGCTTAATCAATCCGGCCAACTGATCGGCGGCAAATTCTGGAGCCAAGAACAGCTTGACCAGCTGGATCCCAAGTTCGGGGCTACATTCGTTCCTGTATTGATTAAGAATGGCAAAAAAATGCCGATTCCCGAGAAATGGAAAACGGCGCCAGCACGTGCTCCCCGTACCGTCATCGCGAACTATAAAGACGACCAACTGCTCATTATCGTGACTGAAGGTTATGATGAAAAAGGAAAGTCAGGCGCAACTTTACAGGAGTTGCAAAACAAGCTGTACAACCTGGGTGTGAAAGACGCCTATAATCTGGACGGCGGCGGTTCCTCTTCCTTAATCCTGAACGGAAGAGTTGTGAATAAGCCTTCCGATGGAAGACTTCGACCCGTTCCAACGCACTTTTTATTTTTTAAGTAGCCGTAATTTCGCACTAAATCTATGATATACGTCATATTCTCATTTATTTTTTCACCAAGGCTGGGTATAATAAGAAATAGCTTAGCAGGAGGTGGCCTTAAATGTCTTTCTCTTTAACCTTTTGGATCGTCACTCTGGTTCTTGTCTTATACTTGGTCGGCATTTTGACTGCATCGTACAATGAAGATAAAACCAAAGGCCTGTAAGACGCGGCTTCCTCAAATTGAGGAAGCTTTTTCTTTTGTCCGCACTAAACAAAACAAAAAAGCACCGCAATAGCGGCGCCCCATCGCACTTCATTAAGCATGTTTCGGAAGCTGGTTCATCTCGGTCATGCATTGTGCGCATATATAACGTTCTTTAAACTCGCTTACTCCATCCATGGATCCGCAAAATACGCATTTAGGACGATAGCGTTCCAAAATAATATGGTCACCCTGTACTAAAATTTCAACAGGATCGCCCTCGTTCATTTGATATCTCTTGCGCAGTGATTTGGGCAGGACGATTCTCCCCAGCTGATCCACCTTACGTACAACACCAGCAGGTTTCATAACAATGATACACCTCTCCGTTCAACAAGTAATTTCTGCATTATTCCCAGTCTTATGATAAAATGGGCCTAGTATAATAGTTCGATATAGAGTTGTCGAATCCTGCTAGTTTTTAAGAAATTATTTGTTTTTTTACTTTTCTTTAACATCATTATAGGTAGCGTGTCTGAGAAAATGTGTATAACAGTACATTTATTCCTAATTCATATCCGGAAAATCCAGCTGGCGAAGTGCCTCAAATACGACAATTGCTGCTGAATTGGAGAGGTTCAAGGAACGCACCTTGTCCGTCATCGGCATACGGATGCAGTGATCGGGATTCGCAGCCAGCAGCTCAGGAGGAAGACCTTTCGTCTCTTTACCGAATACGAGGAAGTCACCGTCCTGATAAGCAATATCGGTATAGCGTTTATCCGATTTGGTTGATGCGTAGAAGAATCGCCCCTCCGGATAAAGCTCCTTAAGCTCCTCAAATGAATCATGATACTCGATGTGTACAGCGTACCAATAATCGAGTCCCGCACGCTTCAGTGTTTTATCGTCCGTATTAAAGCCCAGCGGCCGCACCAAGTGCAAATGTGTCCCGGTTGCTGCGCAAGTTCTAGCTATATTTCCCGTATTGGCCGGTATTTCAGGCTCAACGAGTACGATGTGTAATGCCATGTTGTAACAATCCACCCTTTTCATCTATTTTCTTCTATTATAACTTAAAAATCAGATTTCATCGCAATCGCACAAAAGAACCTTCCGTCATGACGGAAGGTTCCTCAGTTTGCATTTATCCGTGAGTCCGCTTAAAATGTCCCATAAACTCAACAAGTGCTTTACAGCTTTCCAAAGGAACAGCATTATAAATCGAAGCTCGCAATCCCCCCACACTGCGGTGGCCCTTAAGACCAACAAATCCTTCTTGCTCAGAGGCTTTAATAAATGCCTTTTCCAGCTCCTCCGATTCCAAGCGGAATGTGACGTTCATGTCAGAACGATTGCCCGCATCCACACAGCCACGATAGAAGCCTTCACTTCCGTCGATCATATCATAGAGAAGTGCCGCTTTTTCCCGGTTCAGGTCACGTATTCCCTCTAAACCGCCGCGCTCTTCAATCCATTTGAGAACTTCATTAATCATATATACCCCGAAAGATGGAGGTGTATTGTACAGCGAGTCGTTGCTTGTATGTGTACTGTAACGCAGCATCGTTGGAAGATGCTTCGGCGAGCTTGTAATCATATCTTCTTTTGCAATCACAACGGTTACCCCGGATGGACCTAGGTTTTTCTGTGCTCCGGCATACACCATTGCGAACTGTTTCATATCAAACGGTCGGCTCAAGATGTCACTGGACATATCGCAAATCAGAGGTACAGATCCGGTATCCGGGAACTGCTTGAACTGAGTTCCTCCAATCGTTTCATTGGAAGTGATATGCAAGTAAGCTGGATTGTCAGATAACGAAATATCAGTCAGCTTAGGTAGCGACATGTAATTGTCAGCTTCAGATGATGCCGCGATATGTGTCTCGCCGATCAACTTCGCTTCTTTGTAAGCTTTATCGGCCCAGCTCCCAGTCATCACATAGTTGGCCTGCTGTCCCTGACCAAGGAAGTTCATCGGAATCATGGCGAACTGGGTGCTCGCTCCGCCTTGTAGAAACAAGACCTTGTAACCGTCAGGATTGCCGAGTAGAGCTAAAAGTCGCTCCTGCGCCTCCTTATGAACCGACTCATAGATGGCTCCACGATGAGACATTTCCATGATGGACATGCCGCTCTCCCTAAAATCAACAAATTCCGCCTGCGCCCGCTCCAGTACTTCCAACGGCAATGCGGCCGGTCCTGCGTTAAAATTATAAGCTCTTTTGTTCAAACGACTCTCCACCCTTTCTTTATCTACCTCACTAAAGATTTTCGCTTATCATAGCAACAATCCGGAAGTGCAGCAAGTGCTTTTTTCTCTATTTAAAGACATAGATATTGATTAGAATAAATTGGTAATCACTTCGTTTTATCATATTACTTGTTATTTTACCTAAGGATAAATATAAATATTTTCTAAATATTCTTTTAAAACCCAGCTAATCAAATTTGTGATAAACTTAAGTAAACTTTTCCCGAAAAACGAGGTGGAAAAATGAAGGAATTTAGAAGAACCAAATTTGAACGGTTTGCCGACACCATCACCCTGGTATCCGATATTTTACTCTACATCCCACGATTGATCATCAAACTAATTAACTGACATAAGTTACTTATCTCTAAAAAAGGACGCCTACGATCTCATTCCGCAGGCGTCTTTCCTGTTCATACATGTTGTATTAAATATCGTAGTAGAGCGAGTATTCGTGCGGATGTACCCGGATGGATACTGCTTTGGCTTCGCCGCGCTTCAATTCGATGAAGTTATCGAGGAATTCTTTCGTGAACACGCCGCCTTCAGTCAAGAATTCATAGTCAGCTTGCAGTGCGTCCAGCGCTTCATCCAGTGTGCCTGGTACACTGCGGATTTCTTTTTTCTCAGCATCAGACAGTTCGTAAATGTTCTTGTCGAACGGACCATAACCCAGTGCTATAGGATCGATCTTACGTTTAATACCGTCAAGGCCAGCCATCAGCATAGCGGAGAAGGCCAGATACGGGTTTGCTGTAGAGTCTGGAGTACGGAACTCAATGCGGCAGCCCTTTGGCGTTACAGCTGCAACCGGAATCCGGATCGCTGCCGAACGGTTACCTTTGGAGAATACCAGGTTAACTGGAGCTTCATATCCTGGAACAAGGCGCTTAAAGGAGTTCGTGCTAGGGTTCGTCAGTGCGATCAGGGCTGGAGCATGATATAGAATGCCGCCGATATAATGCATGGCCATCTCACTCAGATTGGCGTAAGCGCCTTTTTCATAAAAGAGAGGTGTGTCTCCATCGAAAATGGACTGGTGAACATGCATTCCGCTGCCATTATCGCCGAAGAGCGGCTTTGGCATAAAGGTAGCTGTTTTACCATATTGACGTGCAGTATTGTGAACAATGTACTTGTAAATCAACAGATTGTCCGCTGTTTTTTTGAGGGTATCAAAACGGAAGTTAATCTCTGCCTGACCTGCCGTCGCTACCTCATGGTGATGACGCTCTACACGAAGACCAGCTTCGTTCAGCAAGCGGCACATTTCACTGCGAATATCTTGCTGTGTGTCAACTGGAGCTACTGGCACGTACCCGCCTTTGACTCCGATCTTGAATCCGAGGTTGCCGCCCTCTTCTTTACGGTTGGTGTTCCATGCCGCTTCTTCTGATTCAACAACATAGCTGGAACTGTTCATCGTGCTTTCATAACGAACATCGTCAAACAAGAAGAATTCAGACTCTGGCGCAAAAAACGCTGCCGTACCTACGCCGCTATCCTGCAAAAATTGCTCTGCCCGTGCTGCAATCCCGCGGGGATCACGCTCATATGCTTCACCATCTGGTGTATAAATATTGCTCATAATGTTAAGTGTAGGATGCGCGGTAAAAGGATCAATGTAGCAAGATTCCGGATCCGGCATCATAACCATATCTGATTCTTCAATTCCCCGGAAGCCTGCAATGGATGAACCGTCAAAGGCTACCCCGTTTACAAACGTTTCTTCATCCACTTCGGATGCCGGCAGGGTAATATGGTGCGCACGTCCCGACAAATCTACAAAGCGAAAATCAACCCACTCAATGTTGTTCTCTTGAATCATCTTCATTACATTTTCAGCCGACATGTCTCTTCCTCCTAATTTCCGAACATTAAACATAGTATCACTAGTGAATGTTCATCATCTTTTGATTTCTTTTCAGTCATTATATTCTGCCATGATTCGTAACGTCAATACTCATGTAAGGTATTTTCGAAATTCGTGTTATATAACCTAACATGATATTCTATATATGCTTACACGCAAATAAAAGACGTCTTTCCTAAGAAAGACGTCTTTATTGAACTGTATGGCCTAAACCCGTTGGAATTCTGCAGCAGGAGCTTTAGTGGTGTTAAAGGTTTTTCCCACGATAGGCGCAAGTTTCTCCAGGTCTTTAAGCAGCTCCGCGAACTGGTCCGGGAAGAGGGATTGAACACCGTCACCCGTCATGGAATTGTCTGGATCGGTATGCATTTCGACGATAAGTCCGTCCGCTCCAGCTGCAACGGAAGCCTTCGACATAGGCTCAACAAGCTCACGTCGGCCTGTTCCGTGACTAGGGTCAGAGATAACCGGCAGATGACTCAGATGCTGCAGGGCAGGGATGGCAGACAAATCAAGTGTATTACGAGTATAAGTCTCGAATGTTCGGATTCCGCGCTCACATAACATTACATTCGGATTACCGCCTGCAAGAATGTATTCTGCTGCATTGAGGAATTCATCATAGGTTGAGCTGAACCCGCGCTTCAGCAGCACTGGCTTGCCACAGGTGCCCAGCTTCCGCAGCAGATCGAAATTTTGCATATTTCGGGTTCCTACTTGCAAAATGTCAGCATATTCTGCGCAGATGTCCACATATTCCGGTGTCATTACTTCTGTAATCGTGAGCAGGCCATGTCTTTCTCCCGCTTCAGCCATCATAATAAGACCTTCCACTCCAATACCTTGAAAGCTGTAAGGTCCCGTACGAGGCTTAAATGCGCCTCCTCGAAGCACCTGACCACCAGCAGCTTTGACCAGCTTAGCAATTTCATCAATCTGCTCTGCAGATTCTACCGCACAAGGTCCGCCCATTACAACCAGATTGCCGCCTCCGATCTTGACACCTTTGATATCAATCACTGTGTCTTCAGGATGGAAATCCCGGCTTGCCAGCTTATAGGATTTAGTAATCTTAACAACATTCTTTACACCCTTCATTTGCCGAAGATGCTCTGAAAGTTTTGGATTCACACTGCCGATGAGACCGATTACTGTGTGGTCAGCTCCTCTAGAGACATGGACTTGAAGTCCTTCTTTCTCGATTTCTCCTACAATTTGACGGAATTGTTCCTCTGGAATTTGATTAGATGTAATGACGATCATATATACAGCCTTCTTTCTAAATTTTTATCTTTTCATTCATCATTTATTTTGATAAATTCGCTTTCGCGCTTGTTAGCTTTTAAGCTTTTACGCAATGAAGCAAATATACTAAAAATATCCCTACTCGTCAAGCCTAAATCACTGACTGACAAATAGGGATCAAATCCAATCAAGTATTTTTTTTTCGCCCCTCAGCTACTTGTCGCCTAACCAATGGAATTATAATTCTCACCGTCGTCCCTATTCCGGGGCGGCTGAACAGGGTTACTCCGTATTGCTGGCCATAATGCAGCTTAATCCGCTGATCGACATTTTTACAACCGTAGCCGGCATTCGTCAAATCCTGGGCGCCAGTCAGATCCTTTATCATTCCAGGTGGAAAACCGACACCGTTATCAATAATTTTAAACTCTAGACCCTCATCAGTAACGCGTCCACTGATCCTAATATAAACGTTGTCCCCCATCCAGGCGTGTTCCAACACATTTTCGATGAAAGGCTGTAGAATCAGCTTCACCGTCTCATAGCGTACAAGCTCTGGGGCGATGTCGTACTGTACCTGCATCCGGCTTTCATATTTGATTTTTTGGATATCGATATAAGCCTGAACCTGCTCCAGTTCATTCTTGATAGGGATAACATTCCTGCCCTCATTAAGAGAAAGACGATAAAACTTAGCCAGATCGAGCACCATCCGCTGCAGCTTCTCCAGCTTTCCAAATTTGGCCAGACGGCTGATCGAAGACAGTGTATTATATAAAAAGTGTGGATTTATTTGCGCATGAAGGGACTCCAGCTCTGCCTCTTTTTTCTGCAGGTCGGCCAAATAAACCTCGCGGATCAGTCTACCGATATTACTGCCCATCTCATTGAGAGCCGAAGCAATCTTTGTGAATTCGTCATTGCCTTTAAAATGGATACGCTTATGGAACTCCCCTTCCTGAAAAGAGTCCACAACCTTCACAATTTTTGATACCCTTTTTCCGAAATAACGGGATACGATAACACTTAGGAAGAAGAAAATGACAACACATCCCAAACCAATAAACAACGTCAGATTCCGAACTTTCACGGAGTCCTTTTCAACGATATCTGCGGGTATTATGGCCACGAGTTCCATATCTAACCCTGGCAAGCTATCACGGATAATAAGGTCATCTTCGTTTCTGCTTAGCTCGTTTAATGCCGCAACTTCCAAAACGCCATCTGATCCGGATGATACAATAACATGGCTGCTGGGGTCCGAAATATATATCGTGGTGCCTTCCCCTATTTTTTGAAAATCCACGCCATCAAACAAATCTTTAAGAGATACGCTGATCCGCATAAATCCAATCTCTTCATAGGGATACTTATCTCCGCCAACATCTATAATTCTTCGAAGTAGTGATATATTGCCATATTTGCGGTCTTCTTCAATTTGCCTCCATTGCAGTGTTGTTCCATACACCTCATCTGATGGAAAATTGATATACCACTCTTTATCTACTAACCGTTTGTATTGATAAATATCGTATAACCTTGCTTTGGTATCGAGCGGGTTCACATTCTCATAAAGGTTATATACTTCAGGGATTGTATTATTTTTAAGGTATACAGACAGCCACATACGCCGGTTTGCCGTCTCCACTGCGGTTTGAAATTTCGGTACAAGTACATTTTTTGTTGAGTCGTAGCTGGACCAGCCTTCTTCATAATGGCGGAGCACTCTTGCAAGATGATAATCAAAATAAAGCATGTCCGATATCCGTTTCGTATCCTCCATCTTAAATGCAATATTGTTTTTCATCTGATGAAGAGTCCCTTGAATAATGCTGCGGGTCTGCTCTCTTATAGATTCCGTGTATATCCGGTTGGCAACGTTGCCAATGAGAATAATCGGGATCAAGATGAGAATGCAGTAAGACAGCATTAACTTATACCCGAACGGCATCTGTGATATTTTGTTTTTAGTCCACATGCTGCACACGCCCCTGCTTATCGATCATGAAAGACTTCGTCTGTATTCCAGCGGGGTCATTCCATACGTTTCCTTGAACTGACGACTGAAATAAGGGAGATATTGATATCCCGTTTGAGATGCGATTTCATAAATTTTGAGATTCGTATTTCGCAGCAAATCCCTGGCTTTCTCCATGCGCATCGTAATCACATAATCACTAAAGTTATGACCCGTCTCTTCTTTAAAGAGAAGCCCTAAATAATTGGGCGAAAAAGAAAATCGGTTTGCTATATCCCGAAGGGTAATGCTCTCATGAAGCCGTCCCCTTACATCCTCGATAATTTCTTGAATCAAACGTCCATTTTTGGAGTGCTTCCGATTGTGCAGCTGCTCCGATATTTCAAAAACGAGTCGCTTTAACCATGAAAAAATATCATCAATCGTCTCAAACTGAAGTAAAACATCAAGGTTCTTGAATTCCATGCCTGATATTTTAAATAAGTCCTCATTAATGGTATGCAGATGCTCGTCGAGCTTTAGGATGATATACATCGCGAAATTGCGAATCGTAAATTTAGAGCGTAAGCTAGATGCCAGCAGCAGCAGTTCATCCAGCTCGTCATAGATACGTACAAGCTCATAATTTGTCATCGCGCTGAGCAATGAATCCAGCCGGATATATAAATTTTCAGCATCCTTTATATCTTCGGAAGGAACATCCCCATAAGGTATCCACTTTCCTTTTCCATGGAACATCTTATAATCCAATGCAGTTACAGCCTGACTATAAGACGGATGCAGGTCCTGCAGCCCGTTTACGGGGTTGCTTACCCCAACGGTTACGGTAAATGGAAATTCCTCTTTCAATTGATCCAGAATCTTGCTTGCGATAGTCTTATCATTTCTTTCATCAAGAAGTATGGCAGTCCGATGATCTGTTACTTTGCATACATGATGAATATCTTGTTCAGTAAGAAGTGTATGCAATCGTGTAAAAAAATGATCTGCCATGTTTCGTTTGTCGGTCTCATCTAAATGATTAAGCTGCCAAGATACATCGTCGATCTCCAGCAATGCTACACACACAGGCCATGCCATCTCATTCAGTCGGTACTCTTTATTAAGGACGTCCAGAGGAACAACCTCATAAGGTTTTTCCAACAGCTGAAGAAGATACTGATTCTTGACTATGGGCACCATCTGCTGATAAGCAAGTTCAGTTATTTGATGTTCCTTGCTTTTATCCAACTCGCGGCGAACTTTATTCAGCGCATCAATCAGTTCTTTGTCATCCATCGGTTTTAGAACATAACTACAAGCATTCAATGCTATGGCTTGCTTAACGTAACCGAAGTCTTGGTAACCGCTTACAAATATAATACGTATTTCTTCCTGCGTTTCAAGCGCTTTTTGAGCTAGCTCCAGCCCCGTCATGTTCGGCATCCGTATATCCGTTACTAATATGTCTATCTCTTGTTTCTCTAGAACTTCACAGGCTGCAAACCCGTTATTCACACTATCTACAACAGACATTCCCAGAGACTCCCAAGGTATGAAGCTCCTCATTCCTTCCAAATCCAAAATCTCATCGTCAGCTAATAATACTTTATACATGAGTTTATTCACCCCTCGCAAAAAACCCTAAGGGTATACTGCAAATGCAGTATACCCAGTAGGTGATAGGGAATCAATAATTAATTCCCTTCCATTTTTTTGAGATTTTCTTGCCATCTCTGTGTTTTGAATTCTAGCAATTTTGCGTAGCCAGCAGTCTGTGCATCTGCTTCTGCTTTATCCAGGACGGAAGTGACTTCCGCATCATCTTTAGCATAAAGGGCTTTAGCTCTTGCCTCTAGGTAAATATCTTCGACACGCTGACGGATAATTCCTTCTTCACTATCCGGCATTGGATCCAAATTGATGAACTCCGTAGCATTTGATTGTGTTTTCCATGTAATTTCATGCTGCCAACGTGTAGACCAGTTACGTTTCTCTTCAGGCAAAGTGCTTTCGAATTTAGCTTTTGCTTGGTCAACATAAATCGTGTTACCAGTCCACTGAATATTGGTTGTGGTCGCTTGCAATTTAGCCAAACCTTCTGCATCGGTTGTATATTGTTCTGTGAACTTTGGTGTTAAGCCATCATCTTCAAGGCCTTGCCAATATTTTCCTTCAGGTCCCCACATCTGGATACGTTGTCCTTCAGGACTTGTATACCAGTCGAGGAAAGCAAAGAGAGCTTCCGGATCTTTCGCTGATTTTGTAATTACGCTTACGTTCCATCCGAGCTGAGTATACGTACCCGGGAAGATTTTGTTTTTATCTAGTCCCTCTTTGTGAATCGGCCAGATCATAAAGTAACCTGCTTCAGGGTCGTTAGCTGTCAGCAAAGGATGAGCGTTCATCGCATTTTCCGTAGGACTTGCAGAAGCATATACAGCCACTCTGCCCGTATTCATCTTTTCTTTTACCTGGTCCGCGGTTTGTGTCATCGCATCTTGGGACATCAATTTCTCACGGAACAATTTAGCAGAATACTGCATAGATTCCCGGAATATCGGATCCGTAAAGATGGAAGTCAGTTTATCACCTTGAGGTACGCCGCGAATACCAATCCAGCGACTTTGCGCATTTTCAGCAAAAGCGGTGTACAATATGTCCAGTCCTTGTCCGTCTTTCGCTAAATGTGGGTCAAACGGAACTACATTGGGATACTTTTCTTTAACCATTACTAGGTACTTGTATAAATCATCTGTTGTCTCCAATTTTGGAGAGCCCAGTTCTGTATAGATTTTTTTGTTAACAACATAACCGGCATTACCGTACGGCTGGCTTGAATACCAGTTCGGGAACTGATACAGTTTGCCGTCTTCCGAACGAAGCATATTAATCCCGGCTTCTCCGAGCCATTCTTTCAGATTCGGATATTTATCAAGATACTCATCGTAAGGAACCAGCAAGCCGGCCTGGCGAAGCTTCTCTACATCCGAGCCGCGGTCCATCCAAATAATATCAGGCAATGAATTCGATGCGATCATCGTATTGAATTTTTGGGCTGCGTTACCACCGGATTGAATCGGTGTTACGTTAACTTTCATATTTTCCTTGATGTACTTTGAGGCATCGTCTCCACCCCATGGAGGCATCGTATACCAATCATAATGACCATATAAAGTAAAATCCAAGGGGTCTTGGCCTACAACGTATTTGCTTTCTGTTGTTGGAGTTTCTGTCTTCTCAGGTTCTTTAGCCCCTTCGCTTGCTGTTTTTCCCCCAGTACCTCCAGCACATCCGGTAAGTATCATTGCTCCCGCCAACAAAGCCGTCATTGTTGACGTCAGTGCTCTTTTTCTTAACCTCATCTCTCTTTTTCCCCTTTCGCCATGCCCATGGTTTTATGTTAAAGCTTTAGCTTTTAACATCGATTATGAAGCAACTCTACTCTTTTAATGAACCTACCAATACACCTTTAACAAAATATTTTTGAACAAAAGGATATACCATAATGATAGGCAATGTGGCAATCATCATCGTAGCCATCGACAGTGACTTAGATGTGACACTCTGCATTTTTTGAAGTTGGCCCTGTGCCGCTGAATCCAGGTTACCAATCTGATCCGATACGATATTCGTATTAAGGATTTGTTTTAGCATGGTTTGTATCGGCAACAGATTTTCATTATTGATGTAAATACTCGGATAGAACCAATCATTCCAATGGTTAACTGCTGTAAATAAGGACAAAGTAGCGATGACTGGACCTGAAAGCGGAAGCACGATCCGGAAGAACGTTCCCCAGTTGCCGCATCCGTCGATTTTGGCTGACTCCTCCAAGCCACCGGGAAGTCCTTGAAAAAAGGTTTTAAATATAATCATGTTCCAGACGCTAACCAGTGACGGTATGATAAACACCCAGAAGGTATCCATTAATCCCAGGCTGCGGATCAACAAGAAACTCGGAATCAATCCACCACTGAAGTACATCGTGATGATGCACAAGATCATGTAATATTTACGGCCGATCAACTCTTTTTTAGTCATGCCATAAGCTAAGATCGCAGTCGTAATGATTGATGCAATTGTACCTACAACGGTCCGCATCACGGAAATATAAAAGCCGTTCAGCAAGCGTTCATCGTTAAATACAATTTTGTAATTCTCCAATGTAAATTCCCTGGGCCAGAAGGTAATGCCGCCAAGCGCTGTATCGGCACCTTTGTTAAATGAGATAACCGCAGCATTCCAGAACGGATAAAATGTTGAGAATGCAAGCAACGCCAGAATGACATATATCATGATGACCATTAGACGGTCTCCAAAACTTAGACGTACCAAGATAATTCGCTCCTTTCAACTAGAGGCCTAAATACTACCATAGACTGTTTCCTGATTTACGTGCAACGAAGTTCGCTATGGTCAACAGCCCGACGCTGATTACGGCTTTGAACAGTCCGACTGCGGTAGCGTATGAGAAACGGGAATTCTGAATACCGACTCGATAAACGTATGTATCAATAACATCAGATACCTCACGGAGAACCGGATTCACACCAAGGAGCAAAATGTCTTCGAAACCAGCAGTAAGCAAGTTACCGATCGCAAGAATCATAAAGATGATAACAACCGGCATAATCGTCGGAAGTGTAATCGTAAAAATCTGACGTAACTTACTTGCACCGTCCATATCAGCCGCTTCATACATAGACGGATCAACACCCGCAATGGCAGCCAGATATACAATCGAAGCAAATCCGATTTCCTTCCAAACCCCTGTCGTCACCAGAATGCCCCAGAAGTATTCAGGAATAGATAGAAAACTTACCGGATCTTCGATAAGATTGAGCTTTTGCAGCAGTATATTGATACTTCCGTTATCTGTGGACAGGAGAGACATTACAAAACCTGCCACAATAACCCATGATAGAAAATGCGGAAGATAGCTGACAGTTTGAACAATTCGTTTAAATGCCATATGCCGGATCTCATTCAGCATCAAAGCGAGTAAGATCGGAGCTGGAAACCCGATAAAGAATTTCAAAAGACTGATGGCAATGGTGTTTCTCATGACATTAAAAAATTCAGGAGACTCGAAGAACATCCGAAAGTGCTTAAGTCCTACCCATGGACTCTCACCCATACCTCCAAAGAGATTATAGTCTTGAAAAGCCATTAGCACGCCATACATTGGAATATAGCTAAAGATGAAAATGAGCAGCATTGCTGGAAGTACCATCAATTGAATATCCCACTGTTGTATAAACCGGATCAGGATGTTGTTTCGTTTCCGTCTTGGAACATGTTCCCTTTCAACGGATATCTGAGCCATGTCTGTTCCTCCCCCGACTGATTTCTTGTATGCTTTAATTCTAGCGAAATGAAACCGCTCTTACTATTTGCCTATTCAACGAAATATGATACTCATCAATCGAGTTGTGAAGCGTTTTCACTTATTGACCATTAAAGGCACACAAAAAAACCCGAAGCGAAAGTGCCGCAACGGGTTATAAATAACGAATCAGATGATACTAAACAATGGTCAACTGGAGGATGTAGCGTTCTTCGACCTTACTGGTGGAAGCAGCTTGCTCATATTGACGGTTCTTTTAATCTCCCATGTATCGGGCTGATCATATTCATATTGTTCCAAATACGCGATAACTTCCTTGGTAATCGGTGTTGGTGTAGATGCACCAGACGTGACCGCAACCTTATTTATGCCTTCGAGCCACTCACGCTTCAGTTCCGTGATATCACCGATTCGGTGTGCCGTTACTCCTGCAATCTCCTCGGATACCTGGGCAAGCCGATTCGAGTTGTTGCTGCGCGGGTCGCCCACGACGATAACGAGATCAGCCTGACCTGCTTGTTCGGCCACCGCTTCCTGCCGGACCTGTGTCGCGAGACAGATTTCATTATGAATTTCGGCACCTGGGTATTTCTCCAACAGCCGTTTCATAATATGTTTGATGTCCCACTGGCTCATCGTCGTCTGGTTTGTGATGATAATCCGGCCAGAATCCACTTGCAGAGTGTCTATCTCTTCTTCCTTCTCTATTAGATGGACGTGATCCGGGGCAATTCCTACTGCGCCCTCTGGCTCGGGATGACCTTTCTTGCCGATATAAATAATCGAATACCCTTCGGCTGCCTTCTCTCGAATTAAATCATGGGTCTTTGTTACATCCGGACAAGTTGCGTCAAGTGTTGTTAGCCCTCTATCACGGGCCAGCTTGCGCACTTCCGGCGAAACGCCATGAGCCGTAAATATGACGGTGCCTTTGTCGACCTGATTCAATATTTCCATCCGGTTCGGACCGTCCAGTGTTATAATGCCCTCGTCCTCGAAGGACTGCGTAACATGACTGTTATGAACAATCATACCTAATATATATATAGGCCGCGGAAGATCCAAATTATTCGCTGCCTGCCGTGCCAGTACCATCGCGTCTACAACACCGTAACAGTAACCGCGCGGCGAGATTTTGATCACTTCCATGGTCTTCACCTACTTTCTGCTTTACGTCACAATCCCTTTCATTATACTCTATTCCAGCGGAGGAGCAAAGATTGTTGGCAGCCAGACGATGAACGTGCTTCCTTCTCCTCGTCTAGTTACGACTTCTACCGATCCCTCATGCACGTCTATAATCCATTTCGCAATAGACAATCCAAGGCCTGTCCCCTCGGTTACCCCCCTGGATTGATCAGCACGGTAAAACCGTTCAAAAATATACGGAATTTCATCCTTGTCCATCCCGATTCCTGTATCCGAAAAGCGGATGCCTACCTGGCCCTTGTACAGGATTACATCTAGTCTGACCTCACCCTCCGGTGTATATTTAAAGCCATTTTCTATAAAAATGAACAGCATCTGCTGCAAATAGTCGCGGTTACCTTCCACGTAAACCCCATTTAGCACCGAGAAGTCGCCAGCATGCCACTCGGCCTTCCGCGGAAGAAAATTGGCCCGTCGAACCACCTCTTCAATTAATGGCTGCAGAGCTATAGGATCCTTCTCGAAGGTCTGACCCGTATCCGCACGCGCAAGGGAGAGCATATCGGACAAAAGACGGCTCATTCGTTTCGCCTCATCAGAAATATCGCCAACGGCCTCAACGACTATCTGCTTCAACGTCTCCTCATCCATATCCGGGCGCTCGGATGGTGATCCGGACCAGATTTTATGAAGCAAATCTACATTTCCCCGGATGGTCGTAAGAGGTGTCCTCAGCTCATGAGACGCATCCGAGACAAATCTGCGCTGTGCCGCGTAGGCATCGTCCAATTCTTTATAGAAACCTTCCGTTCTTTCTAGCATGCCGTTGAATGTGCCAATAAGCCTTCCAATCTCATCCTGCGGGCCATCGTACTCAATCCTGACACTGAGATCTGTCCCTTTCTGAATCTGGTTGGCGGCATCGGCTACCGTTTGAATCGGTTTCATCGATTTTCGAGCCAAGAAAAGACCTAGGGTCGAAGCAATGATGAGTGTAGCCAAGGAACCTGTGAACAGAATGGATTTCAGCCGGGCGAGCGTTTTTTCAATGCTCCCGGTATAGGCTCCGACCTGAAGCCATCCGTATATCTGGTTATCCTGTGTATAAACAAAGTCTTGATACACAATAAATGGGTACCCTGCGACATTCTTCTTTTTGAAGCCCTGCTCCTTTTTCGCTTTGGAGACCGTAGGAACTTCGAATTCAAGCCCTCTAAGCCTCATGTTATCTGACAACCACGTTCGCTCATTTTGATACGTGTAGGATTGAACGTAAAGGTCCGCCTCCTCCATACGCATCGTGGAAGATCGGTCCGGGGTAAAGCCCATACTGCCGTCTTCATTGATGGTGGGCACAGGGCGGATTTTGTTATACTGCTGCTGAATCCGCGATTTCAATTCATCATAGGTGTATAAATGAACAAAACCATACACGGCCAGACTGAATGCAAGCAGCGTTATAAACAGGATACCGGAGTACCATGCTGTAAGACGCAGCCGAATAGACATGTTACGTATCCCCCCGTAAAATATAGCCCGCTCCGCGGATTGTCTGTATCAATCTTTTACCACCGTGCTCTTCTGTTTTTTGACGAAGCATTGCGATATAAACTTCCAGTACATTCGATTCGCCGCTGTAATCATAGCCCCAGATTTTATCCATAATCAAGTCACGGGACAGCACCCGCTTTGGATTCATCATGAACAAATGAAGGAGCTCAAATTCTTTGGCCGTCAGCTCCAGTCTTTTCCCATCCCGGATTACTTCTCTTGCATCGGCATCCATAGTCAGGTCCTCATACATTATTTTCTGCGTACCTGACTCTTCTCCCGTTTTCCGGCGCAGCAGTGCTCGAACGCGCGCAAGCAGTTCCTCAAGTGCAAACGGCTTGACCAGATAATCATCCGCTCCTGTATCCAGTCCCTTAACCCGGTTTTCGACCTCGTCTTTCGCGGTAAGCATCAATACGGGGATCTTGCTTCCACCTTCTCTAAGCCTGCGAAGCGCCTCAAATCCATCGACCTGAGGCATCATGACGTCCAATATTACAACGTCCGGTTCTTCTTTCAGTACCATTCTCAAGCCTTCAGCACCATTTGAAGCCGTATGGACGTCATACCCTTCAAAGGCAAGGCCGCGCCTTAGCATGGAAATAATCTTCTCATCATCATCTACTATTAAAATTCGGGATCGCATTCGGATATCTCCTCTTATTTGTGTTCTATCGTTTCTCTTACAACCCCATTATATCCATGCCCTAGAGAACAGCACAAGCGGAAGGGACTCTCCCTTCCGCTTGTCTCCTTGTTTTCTTTATGGCTGTTGCTGCTGGGAAGTTTCGAATTCATTCCGGTCACCGATCATTAACGGCAGATCCAGTTTCTTCCCGTTCCGAACCACATTCAGCGTAATCTTATCCCCGACTTTCTTCGATTGAATAAACTCAATCAAATCCTGGGATGTAGCGTATTTCGTCCCATCAGCTCCTGTAACAATATCATACTGACGGAGATCCGCTTCATAAGCCGGGGAACGGAATACAATACTATCAACATAAGAACCTTCCGTCACATCCGTACCGAGCTGCTGAGATACTTGCGGTGTCAAGGTTCCAAGTCTTGCTCCGATGAAAGGAATCGGGGTTTTCGGAACCTCTTTATCATTTTTGAGATAATCCAGAACTTCGCTGATCGTCTTGGAAGGGATCGCGAATCCGATACCTTGCGCCTCTGCACTAACCGCGACATTCATGCCGATGACTTCACCCTTCAAATTAAGCAGTGGGCCACCTGAGTTTCCGGGGTTAATTGAAGCATCGGTTTGCAGCAGATGTTCATAGTTCCGATCCTTCTCACCATTCTGACCGGAAATATCTATATCACGCTCTTTGGAGCTAAGTACACCAGCTGTTACCGTATGTTCAAAACCATGCGGGTTACCAATGGCAACCAGCCACTCGCCGACCTTCAGATCATCCGAATCTCCGAGATTTACAGCTGGAAAATCTCCATCTCCTTCGATTTTCAATACGGCCAAGTCCAGCTCATAACTCGAGCCAAGCAGTTTGGCTTCATAAGGCTTTTTGTTATCCTGGAGAGTAACTTGAATGACATCAGCGCCGTGAACCACGTGCTCATTCGTTAAAATATATCCGGACTTGTCAAAAATAAATCCGGAACCGATACCAGATGGCTGCAGCTGAGAAGATTCATTGCTACTTCCTTCATTGCTGCCGTTGCTTCCTTGGTTCGACTGATCACCGAAGAAGTAACGGAATAACGGATCATCCATATTCGAGTTATTTTGTCTTTGCCCATTGCTCTTTACAAGCGTTTCAATCAGTACGACGGCAGGACTCGCTTCATCAACTACGGACGCTACATCGCCGGGGTTCGAAGGGATTTGCGCTGACGCAGTAGAAGCGCTGTTCTCATCTGCAGGTGCCAGAGCCGACTTTACGTTCTCATTTCCGGCTGCCTGGGACATCAATGCTGCTTCCGGAGTGAACAGATTAGCTCTGTCTGCTGCAAACATCAGACCGGTAATAACGAGCATACCTGCAAGGAATGACAGGAGCACTGTTTTAACAGAACTCTTTGGTTTATGATTGAAGTTCCATTGTCCGCTCGAGGTCTTCTCTGGAAGGGAACCCCCTCTGCCGTTTCCACCTCCATCTCCCTGGCCAGAAGCTCCGGCTGAATAGCTTGGAGATGGGACGGGTCTTACCGGCTGTGGAGCTGTGATCTCTACTTCTTGCGGTTCACGTCGTCCATAAGAATCATGCCCTTCATTCCGGTCATCTTCACCACTGATAGACTTAAACGGGCCATACGAATAATAATAAGAAGAGTTGTCCGATGACTGATCCAGACGTTCTTGCGGCTCATTGGTTTGTTCCTCATCGTTCTGACCAAACCGATTTCTCTGATCGTCCATATTTTTACCTCCTATTAGATCACCTGACCATCTGCAGGTGTTTAATGTTTTATCTGTTCTTATTGTGTACTATAAACCTTAATAACACCTTAAAAACAATTAAAAGGGAGATAAAAACGGATAAAACAAAAAAATAAAATTTACAATCAGTTTGTATTAACCCATCCTTTTCGGTGAGCGTAAATAGCCAGCTGTGTCCGGTCATCCAGCTCGCATTTCATCAGCAGGTTACTGACATGAGTTTTGACCGTTTTAATACTGATATGAAGTTCCTCGCCAATTTCCTTGTTGCTTTTTCCTTCGGCTATAAGTAGAAGCACTTCCTTCTCACGTTCCGTAAGTCCCGAGTGATCTTCCTGAACCATATGTTGGCGGATTCCCCGGGTCAAAGCTTCAGATACATCCTTCGTCATAACAGGCATCCCCCGGTATGCACCCTGCAGAGCATAAATAAGTTCATCTGCAGAAACGGTTTTCAGCACATAACTGACCGCGCCCGCTTCAACGCATTCCACCACCAGATTATCCTCCAAAAAGCTTGTTAGGATGACAATCTTCTGCTCTGGAAATTCCGTCATGACCGCCCGTGTCGTTTCGGCTCCGTTCATAACGGGCATCATCAGATCCATCAATATCAGATCAGGCTTGGTCTCCACCTCAACGTTTCTAAGATATTCCAGTACTTCTAATCCATTTGCAGCTTCCCCGATCACTTCAAAAGACGGATCCAGTGACAAATACGTTTTCAATCCCATCCGAACCATATCATGATCATCAACAAGCAGTATTTTGATCACACTCATTTATTCTCCCCCTATCGCTCCTGATGAATCCAGCCCGTCCCGACTTTTTTCACCAGAATCAGCGCTTCCTTCATCCTCACCCAAATTTTCAAACAACGGTATATGTACTCTGACGGTCGTTCCAGCCCCCCGGCGGCTGATGATATCCACTTGGCCTCCTAGTTTTTCGGCCCGTTCACGCATCGTAGACAAGCCATACGAGCCCTGTCTTTGTGTCATTTCATCAAAGCCCATTCCGTCGTCGCTTATGCTTAACACGACCCGTTTATGTTCCTCACGGAGCGACATGCTCACAAGACTCGCACCGGCATGCTTCACAATGTTAGCCACAGCCTCCTGAATAATGAGAAAGAGCTGATGCTCTATCGCTTCGGATAGCCCGTCATACAGCTCAACATCCTTCACACCTTTTAAGCTGTTTTGACGGCAATAGTCAGGAAACCAACGCTCCAGCGCTTCTTCCAATGTTTTCCCCTCAAGCTCGACCGGTCGCAGCTGAGCGATTAAAGCTCTCATTTGTTTCTGGGCTGTATGTGACATCGAGATCAACTGCTCCAACACTTTATCGCCATGCTCCGGATTTTTTTTCATGACACCTGGCAGAGAGGATGCCGACATATGAATAGCGAACAGCTGCTGACTGACCGTGTCATGCAAATCCCGGGCCATTCTTCTGCGTTCTTCCAGAACAGCAGCTTCCGCAGCGATTTCTTTTTCAATAACATCCTGTTCCCCAAGCCGCTGAAGAATTTTCATCTTCTTCTCAAGCGCTTCTGTCATACCATTAAATTCTCCATACACCCGTGCAAATGAAGCATCCTCCGCAGCCGGCATCCGTACAGTCAGATTGCCCTTAGCAACCTGCAGCATATTCAAATGCAGCAGGTCCAGCGGCCTCTGAATACGCTGGCCTGCGATATATCCCGCAATTCCTGTAAACAGAACGATACCGACCGTGTAATAGACCCACAGCCGGTTATCTTCAATTATAATGTACCCTCCTTGGTCTGCGACATATAGAAACACAGCCACCGCAGCTCCAATCAACAAAAAGTAAAGCATTAGCACCCACTTAGTGTTCTTAATAAAACTCATATTCTTACCCTACCTTGTTCACTTTTACATCACCAATAAATACGCTGATGTTGATACGAAGCTTCTTTCCTGCTTCCCTGTAGTGCGGGCTTTCCATCCCAGCGCTGCTCATGAAACCGCTGCGGGTCTGCCCAAGAACCGACATATCGCCGATAAATGAACTCGTTTGTACATATACGCCAAGATCCGAATCATTAGGAACAAACACCTTAACATCCCCGATAAAAGCCGAAATATTGATCTTGGTTTCCCCATAAGGAATTTGAGCTTTGGTTAAATCCAGTACCGTATCCCCAATAAACTGCGAAATGTTAGTCGGTTTGAGGGTGAAATATTCATTCCCCATATGCACGTCGCCGATGAAGGCTGATTTATTTATCGTATCGCCATGATTCCATCCATGGTCATTCCAGCTTTCCTTCCGTTCTCTGTACTCTTTATGATCATACTTATGATGAGCCTTATGATGATGCTGTTCATGGATGATGAATTCCTCCTGCTCTGGTCTAGAATCTTTCTCCCGGTCTTTCTTTTTTCCAAAAGTCCGTTCAAACATTTCATCCAGCGAAGATTCCATTTTCGGTGCTTGCGGAACCTCTGGGATATCATCCATTCTTTCGTCCTCTTCCCTTTTATAGTGCTTGGGTGGATTTGGCGGCTGGTGATTCTTTGGCTTAAAAATGACTGATAACCCATACCCGATTAATATGACAGGAAGCGCATATTTTATCAGGTCCCCAAACGAAAAGTCGACCATGTCTAAGTTTCGTCCCAAAAAATACAGACCGATAATCAGCGGCACTATTGATCCCCACATCGCTCCTCCATGTTTCGGACGAGCCATAAATCCTTGTAGTCCGACCCAAATCAGAATTACAGGCCAATATATGGAAATCAAGTGTCCCAGATTCAAATCAACAACGCCCATTTGTTGAAGTATAAAGTACACTCCCACGCCAATGAGAAGAAGCCCGCCAGTCAGTTGGTTCCATCCTCTTCTATTCATATGCAGCATCCTCCTGCTTTTCATTTCGTATTTTTCCTTTGATTACAGTGTACAACAAGTGATACTGCATGGATAGCGGCGGCGGGATGAAACATGCCTCGGTCTCGGGACCGAGGTAGATGGATCATTATGGAAAAACAAGACCCCCGCATATATTTGCGAAGGTCTTGTTTGCGTTAAGCAATATGATACTGATGTTTAGCGGTTAGCTTTGTTTGTGCTACTCTCACCGAACTCAGCAAACTCAGCGTCAAACTTTTCGTTTGGCGTCTTAAAGTTTCCTTGAACTTTCTGGGAGCCTTTTTGGGAGACAGAAGTACTATTCTCCTCAGCAAACTCTGCATTAAACTTTTCGTTTGGGGTTTTATAGTTTTCCTGCACTTTGCTTTTCTTAGCCACGGTATTCACCTCCCTGTCCAGCAATACCATCATCCTCTTCGGGGAACGTCTCCCCGAACAATAGTATGTGATGGACAGGCGGCCATTATTCCAACGAACCGACGAATGCAATATCCTGCCTTAGATAGCTTCTTCCAACACGGAAGAAGGCAGAAACCGGTACGTTTCAATTGCTTCGCCAAGTCTGTGCAACATTTTTTCAGTACATTTGCCGTTTCCGCGTTTAATTACCTGTACCTCAACGTCCTTTTTGCCCCATTCTTTAAATACCTGCTTCGTGGTGGCAAAATATAGATCGATCTTTTCACCTTTAATAGCAGAGCCAGTGTCAGCTACTACACCGTAACCATAATCAGGAATGTACAAAATACTTCCCACAGGAAACACATCCGGATCAGCTGCAATTGTCGACACCTTGTTTTTATCCCGCTTAACCTTTACGCCAGAGTAGGTGATCCCGTACTGCGGATGTCCCGGGTTTTTGCCGGTTGATTCATAACCTGCGGTATAACCGGTAGCTGTTACTTTTACAGTACGGAGAACTTGATCTTCCTTTGGAGCTGAAACTGCCATGGAAGGCACCCGTTTTTTGTTATGTTGTTTGGCTTCGATGTCCTCATTCTCTGCCGATAACTGAGCCGGTAGCAAGTAGTGATTGATATTTCCAAGTCCTACAGCACTGAATGTATAAAAACTCGACATCTCACTAAAGTTGCTTCCTTCAATGACCTCTTCTTCACCGCCTGCTTGCAACTGATCACGAACACCGATTCCATAAGAATCTGAAGACACCGGCATCATCGTTGAAGCGTTTGTTTCAGATGTGCCAAAGCTATACAAGAACCCTGATAGTAAAATGCATATTAAAAACCTCTGCCATGTTTTCCAATTGTTCATTTGAGAACCTCCCCCTTGCTAGTGAGGTTTCCCATTTTCCAAAAGGTTTATACGTTACATGACAGAGGCCTATGAAGATATCTATATGACTTGTTTCAAAAGATGTCCTAATAATTAAACTACGCGGTTGTTAATCTCTTCTTGGAGCTTGAGAATGACTTCATCTAGACCTTGAGCGCCAAGATCTCCTTCACCACGCTTACGTACGGATACAGCTTTTGCATTCATCTCATTCTCTCCTACGATGAACATGTACGGTACTTTTTCAAGCTGTGCTTCACGGATTTTGTAACCGAGCTTCTCATTGCGCAAATCCGGTTCTACGGAAACGCCTGCCAACTTGAGTCGGTCTGCTACTTCCTTCGCGTAATCTTCGAAAGCAGTCGATACCGGAATGACTTTAACCTGTACAGGAGAAAGCCACAATGGCAATGCTCCGGCAAAATTCTCCAGCAGGAATGCAGTAAACCGTTCCATTGTTCCAAGAATACCGCGGTGGATAACGACCGGGCGGTGCTTTTGTCCGTCGTCGCCTACATATTCAAGCTCAAAACGTTCTGGAAGCAGGAAGTCCAGTTGAACAGTGGACAAAGTCTCCTCCTTGCCGAGCGCCGTACGAACCTGAACGTCCAGCTTCGGACCATAGAATGCGGCTTCGCCTTCCGCTTCGTAAAACGGCATATCCAAGCTTTCCACAACTTCACGCAGCATACGCTGGGACATTTCCCACATTTCGTCGTTCGGGAAATATTTCTCGGTATCCTGTGGATCGCGGTAAGACAGACGGAAACGGTAATCGTTAATACCAAAGTCCTTGTACACGGTCATGATCAGCTCGATAACGCGTGCAAATTCTTCCTTAATCTGATCCGGACGGCAGAAAATATGAGAATCGTTCAATGTCATTGCGCGGACACGGTGAAGACCAGTCAGTGCTCCAGACATTTCGTAGCGATGCTGCATACCGAGCTCTGCAATACGGATTGGAAGGTCACGGTAACTATGCATACTGCTCTTGTACACCATCATATGGTGCGGGCAGTTCATCGGACGGAGCACCAGCTCTTCGTTGTCCATCACCATTCTAGGGAACATATCTTCTTCATAATGCTCCAAATGTCCGGACGTTTTGTACAGTTCCACGTTGCCGAGAACCGGTGTATATACGTGCTGGTATCCAAGACGCTCCTCCATGTCCACAATATAACGCTCTAGAGTACGGCGGAGCTTCGCGCCGTTTGGCAGCCAAATCGGTAGGCCTTGGCCAACCAGTTGGGAGAAGGTGAACATTTCCAATTCTTTACCAAGCTTGCGGTGATCACGCTTCTTAGCTTCTTCCAGCAAATGAAGGTGCTCGTCGAGCTGAGCTTTTTTCACAAATGCAGTACCGTATACACGCTGCAACATTTTGTTCTTGCTGTCACCACGCCAGTAAGCTCCGGCCACATTCATCAGTTTGAATACTTTGATTTTGCCAGTGGAAGGCACATGAGGCCCGCGGCATAGGTCAAAGAATTCACCCTGTTCATAAATGGAGATGACACTGTCCTCAGGCAGAGCATTGATCAACTCCAACTTGTAAGGGTCCTCCAGCTCGCCGAAAATGCGGAGTGCTTCTTCTCGGCTTACCTCTTTGCGAACAATCGGAAGGTTTTCCCCGATAATGCGCTCCATTTCTTTTTCAATCTTTTGGAGATCCTCTGGATTCAGCGGCTCCTCAAGATCCATATCGTAGTAAAAGCCATCCTCGATTACAGGACCAACTCCAAGCTTAACTGCTTTTGCGCCGAACAAGCGCTTTGTGGCCTGGGCCATCAGGTGCGCAGTACTATGACGCATTACCTCAAGACCATCCGATGAATCCTGGGTCACAATTTCAATGAGAGCGCCCTCCTCAAGAGGTGTAGACAAATCAACCACTTGACCGTTCAATTTACCCGCAACAGCATTTTTTCTAAGTCCGCTACTGATGGAAGCCGCCACATCTTCAATGCTGCTGCCTTCCGAATATTCCCGGACGGAGCCGTCCGGAAGCTTAATACTAATAGCCATCCTGCATTCCTCCTGAAAGAATCATTGTTTAATTTCACGTTTGATCCTTATGATCCACACTTGCAGGACAACATAAAAAACACCCGTCCCGCAAAGGGACGAGTGTTATACTCGTGGTTCCACCCTAGTTCGATCTCCAGAAACAGTTACGTATCTACTGCTCTGAGAAGATCCTTCGTTGGCATTGGGTAACGGTAATGAACCGGCGAAGCCTACTCTCTCCAGAACACTTTATACAGTATCCAAGGACATTTCGACAACGCAGCTACAAAGGGGTAAATCAATAGCGTACCGGAGGAAATTACAGCCGTGTTTCCTCTCTCTGGTCGGTCTTAGCCTGCTTGATCCATGTCTTTGTCGATGCTTTTTACGTGAATTTATCAGTTATTATAATCCCGTTTTGCCGGGAACGTCAAGTCATCATTAGCCAAGCTTCCAAGAAAGGGACTGCATTCAGGACAGCTGATGCACACCTCCGCCCGGTTATCAAAAATATGTGCCAGTGTGACAATAACCGGAAGGTCCGGCTCCCGCGTATGAATGATCATACGTGCAGGGGATAGCGAGATCAATGTACTAACGACCATATCCTCAATTTCCATATCCTGATCGAGCCGTTCCATAACCAGCCCTTCGTCCCGCATCTTCTCGATCGGTCTTAAGCTGCCATCCAACAGAAGGAAATCCTCTCCTCCCTTATGGACGACGTGAACTAACGGCATAAGCGGCTCCTGAAAATACACAAAATATTTAAGCAGACTTACAAACTCCTCATATTGCTGATCCAGCATGAACTCATCTACCGCATACTCCGCCATTTCCCTTAGCTCCTGCTCATACGACTGCATCCGAAAGGTCATAAAGCCATCCAAATTCAGATCAGGAGACTCCGACAGGCAGACAAATATACTGTCCTTCAGCTTCCGCCTGCGCTGCTGTGAATAATCACCTGACGGATTATCATCCTTTGCAAGCAACATCAAAAACCATTGCAGAACACGCTCGGATTCTTCATTATCATTGAACTCAAATTCCGAAAGCAGCAGCCGGGCTGCAATATCCTGCTCTTTCTCCTCCAAGATGTAAGCTGCTGCCGCTTCAGATATTAGCCTGCGCACCATCTCAGCGGATGAGGTCCATGCCGTGAGCGGCAGCTTTCCGGAACACGTCCAAATGACCCGATCTCTCGAAGCGCTGAACGAAAACTTCAACTGCCTGCATTGTTTATGTAACTCTTTCTGCTTGTCTGACAAGATACGGTAAAAGGCTTCTTTTTCACCGTCAGTCCGTGTATTGACCGATATGCTGAACAGTTCCATGGAATCGCTCCTTTCGGGTTCCCTGTTTCAGTATATGGGGACCTGAGGGGGGATATACGGAACTGATTTTTGGAAAAAGAAGCAAGTTGATCTCCTGCCTGTTCTGACGGGGTTAGCTTGATGAAGTCACGCAAGTAGAAACGGTTTCACCGTAAAAAAAGCCCTGTCTCCACGATACCATCGGGAGAGAGGGCTTAATGTTAGGATACGTATTAATTCTGCATCACAAAATCGCGATCAACGGTACTATTGTCATTAAACACACGCAGAATATCATACTTCGTGTTCCGCTGGGCAGGGATGTTACCACTCTCGCGGATCAGCTTTAAAATAGACTCGATGTTCACTTTATATACCGCACCCGCGGAAGAAACCACATTCTCCTCCATCATCGTACTGCCGAAATCATTGCAGCCGTATGACAGAGACAGCTTGCCAATTTCCGGCCCCATCGTCACCCATGAGGATTGGAGATTCGGAACATTATCGATAGCCAGGCGACCGATCGCAACTGATTTCAAGTATGCTTCAGGCGTCTCGCGTTCGCGCTTCAGGTTCGTGTTATCTGGCTGGAAGGTAAAAGGTATAAAGGCAAGGAAGCCCTTGGAGTTCCATCCGTTCTGAATACATTCGTCTTGGGCATCACGTATCCGAAGCAAATGAAGAGCTCTTTGCTCCATCGATTCACCCAATCCGATAACCATAGTTGCTGTCGTATTCATTCCAAGCTTGTGTGCCGTCTGCATGACGTCCATCCACTGGCGCCAGCTACCCTTCAGCTTACTGACTTTCTGACGGATACGGTCGTCCAAAATTTCGGCCCCGCCGCCAGGCAGCGAATCCAGACCAGCATCTCGTAGATCACGAACAACTTCTTCCATGCTAAGCCCTGACACTTCCATCATTTTTACAATCTCTGCCGGTGAAAAGGAATGCATCGTAATGTTAGGAAAACGTTTCTTGATGTTGCGAAGCAAATCCGTATAGTAACTGAACGATAGATTTGGGTTGGTTCCGCCCTGCATTAAAATCTCCGTTCCATTCACATCTTCAGTTTCCTGAATTTTTTGGAAAATCTCCTCATCGGACAACACGTATCCTTCTTCATGTCCCGGTCTGCGGTAAAAAGCACAGAATCGGCAGTACACATCACACACATTCGTGTAGTTTACGTTTCGTCCAATAACGAAGGTCGTAATCGGATCAGGATGTAGTCGTTTGGTCATAATATTAGCAGCATGACCGATTTTTTCAATCTCATCACTCTCAAAGAGTGTCACGGTATCTTCCAGGTTCAAGCGCTCACCTCGCAGCGCCTTATCCAGAATACTATTAACAGTGCTCATATATAGGATCCTCCCTTATCACGGCTAAAAGACAGTAAATCTCACTTGCCTACATATAATAACTTTTTCATCGTACCACATAAAGGAAGTAAAAACGACATCCAGATTACTGGATGCCATTCTACAAATTTTGTCATCTGTGCACTCCAAGTGCTCCATCCAAATCAGCAATAAGATCATCAATATCTTCCAACCCGACCGAAAAACGAAGCAACCCGTCGGTGATCCCGCGTTCATGGCGTACTTTCTCTCCCATTGCAGCATGGGACATCATTGCAGGATAAGAGAGAATACTCTCTACTGCACCCAAGCTTACAGCTACCAGAGGCAGTCTAACCGCATTCAGCACTTTCTTGGCTCGTTCACCTGATCCCACATCAAACGATACGACTGCACCATAACCGCTGCACTGCTTCTCATGAATCTCGCGTCCCGGATGATTCAGCAGACCCGGATAGTATACCGCCTCAATATCATTTCGTCCGGTAAGCCATGCAGCAAGTTTAGCAGCACTTTGCTCACTATGTGTCATACGTGCGCCCAGCGTTTTCATGCCACGCATCAGCAGCCAGGAATCCTGTACGCCAAGCACAGTTCCGAGTCCATTCTGAAGCTGCTTCAACTGAACTCCAATGCTCTCGGTTCGGGCAACAGCCAAGCCTGCCAGCACATCGCTGTGTCCTCCAAGAAATTTGGTTGCGCTATGAAGAACGATATCTACTCCCTGTTCAATCGGCCGTTGATAGTACGGAGTCATAAAAGTATTATCCAGTATCGTTAATAGTCCGTGATTCTGAGCCCAAGCCGTTATTGCGCCGATATCCGTTATTTTTAATGTCGGATTCGAAGGAGTTTCCATATATACAGCCTTTGTGTTGGATTTTAATGCTCTCTTCACCTGCTCCAGATCGGTCATATCCACGAATGTGCATTCCATGCCCATTCGGTTCAATATGCTCGTTAGCAATCGATATGTACCGCCGTATACATCCTCTGTCACGATGATATGATCTCCCGCCGAGAGCATCATGAATGTGCTTGAGATTGCCGCCATACCTGATGCATAGGCAAAGCCTTGAACACCGCCTTCCAGCAATGCTATATAATCCTCCAACACTTGGCGTGTCGGGTTGCCGGATCTGCTGTAATCATGAACCGGCGGGGCAAACACATCCTCATGATGGAACGTGGAGGCTTGATAAATCGGAACACTGGAAGCGCCCGTTGTGGGGTCAATTTCTCCTCCGAAATGAAGCAGTCTGGTTTCAAATCTAAGGGGATGTCTGTTCTGGTTGTCTTGGCTCATCTTTATGCTCCTCCTTCTATTTCAGCTGCAGCAGCATTTAAAGCGGCATCCAGATCCGCGATTAAATCGTCTGCATGCTCAATACCTACGGAGAAACGAAGTAATCGGTCATCCACGCCAACAGCTTCGCGAATCTCCAACGGGATGTCGGCATGTGTCTGAACCGCCGGATAGGTCATTAAAGATTCAACCCCTCCCAGGCTCTCGGCAAAAGCAATCAGCTTGATATGACGAAGCAAAGGCTCAACATACCTTGCATCCTTCACTTTGAATGAAAAAATACCTGTATTTCCACTGGACTGCTTCTGCTGAATTTCATATCCCGGATGATCAGGAAATGCCGGGTAGAATACCTCGGATACTGCCGGATGCTCCTTGAGAAACAATGCAATCGCCTTTGCATTGCTTTCATGACGCTCCATTCTAAGCGCCAATGTTTTCATGCCGCGCATCAGTTGGTAAGAGTCCGTCGGACCCAGCACCGCCCCGATCGAATTGTGTAAAAAGGCAATTTCCTCTGACAGCTCTTTCCCCTTGGTAACGATTAATCCTGCTAGCACATCGTTGTGCCCTCCCAAATATTTGGTTGCGCTGTGTACAACGATATCGGCTCCAAGCTCGATAGGTCTCTGAAAGAACGGTGTCAGCAGCGTGTTATCCACAATACTGATCAGGTCATGATGCCGGGCCCAACTACAGACAGCATCAATATCTGTTATCATCATCAGCGGGTTCGTTGGCGTCTCGATAATGACCGCTTTTGTGTTCGGTTTTCTAGACTGCTCTAGCGCGTCCATATCATTCGTATCGACATAAGTTGCGCTTACTCCATACCTGGACAATATTTTTTCGATCAGACGGTAAGTGCCTCCGTATAAATCCAGTGATACGATGAGATGATCACCCTGTCCGAAGAGGGCGAACACAGTCTGTAATGCCGCCATCCCAGAACTGCAGGCAAACCCGGCATCCCCTGATTCCAATGCAGCCGCCGCTTCCTCCAGAACCTGTCTTGTCGGACTTTTCGTACGGGAATAATCGAAGCCTGTGCTTTGACCCAACTTCGGGTGACGAAATGCTGTAGCTTGATAGATCGGAAAATTAATGGCTCCCGTCACCGGCTCCTCTACTGAACCAATTTGAGCCAGCCTGCTTTCAATTCTCAGTTGCTTCTTCTCCATGTTCGCTCCTCCTTTTAACATTACTTTTCTTTTCTCTCTAGATTTGCGGTCCAATATCATAAGGCGTTTCTTGATATACATAGTAATTCAGCCAATTAGAGAATAATAAATTCGCATGGGCTCTCCAAACGGACGGTGGTTTTATAGTCGGGTCATCCTTCGGGTAATAATGGCGTGGAAGTGCAACGTCCAATCCTTTGGCAGCATCCCGTTCATATTCCCACCGAAGCGAATCAGAATCATACTCCGAGTGCCCTGTTACAAACACCTGTCTACCGTCCTTTGAGGCTACCAGATAAATCCCAGCCTCCTCGGATTCAGACAAAATTTCAAGTTGAACCGATTGTTCAACATCTTCCCGGCGCACTTCGGTATGCCTGGAATGAGGGGCATAGAATACCTCATCAAAGCCCCGAAGAAGTTTTACCGTCGGTTCGTTTACGGTGTGGGAGAACACACCGAAGCATTTTTCGGAAAGACTATATTTCGGTACACCATAATGATAGTAAAGACCCGCCTGGGAAGCCCAACATATGTGAAGGGTCGAGGTTACATTCCTCTTACTCCATTCAAAAATCTCTGTGAGCTCATTCCAATAGTTCACTTCTTCAAAATGAAGCTGCTCGACAGGCGCACCCGTAATGATCATGCCGTCAAAGCGGCGATGCTTTACTTCCTCAAATGTTTTATAGAACGACTCCAAATGCTCTGCCGGGGTATTTTTAGAAGTATGAGATCCCGGATGAAGCAGGACAACATCCACCTGAAGCGGTGAATTACCGATCAGGCGAAGCAGCTGTGTCTCCGTCGTTTCCTTGGTCGGCATCAAATTCAGAATGGCAATCCGCAGCGGGCGGATATCTTGATGAAACGCATGGCTTTCATCCATTACAAAAATGTTCTCCCCAGCAAGAACTTCCTTTGCAGGCAGTGTGTCTGGAATTTTGATCGGCATAATTACTCCTCCTTCGGGTTAATAAATAGTTGATTACAAAAAGTCAGAGAAGGCCAAAGTAATGCAAAAATGACCTATCTCTAATGAGAAAGGTCATATGTACGTATACGTAAACTATGCGCCTCTCTCATCTGTCAGAATTTCGCGGTCCTTAACATTAAGGCCGCGTACATCCTGCAAGAATTAGCACCGTGCGATATTGCCGCCGGTTGCCGGGTTTCATAGGGCTAGTCCCTCCACCTGCTCTTGATAAGATTTAGCTGTATGAAGTTGTCATCTGTTAATACTGATTATTACTTTAAATCAAGAACATTTTTTCGTCAAGAAGCTTTGAGCTAAAAAAATGTAACATCTCACCTCCTTCTTCCATACCCTGTACAAGGAAGTATCTTACGCTTAATTCCACCTTGAAAGGTAATAACCCCAGCGTTATACTAGACAAGTGCTAATTAACCATATGAAAGAGGTGACATGGAAGATGGACGGTGACCCGAGCCATAAGCTGGATGTGAGTGACGAAAAACCGCATAGGACCAAGATCAGCTCACCGGTGGCGGGCAGCGTTATTTTTCATGCGCTCTTATAGAAGCCTTTATGCCGAATTATTCAGAACACCTGCCGGTATGCCGGTAAGCTGATACCCTATGCCTTTATTCGAGTATGCGCAAGCAGTGAATTAAAGGAGTGATATCAGATGAAAATCCGGTTGGTGAATTCGGGTGTTTTTACCCCCATCGACGACATTGAAACGACACTTACAGCCCCGGCTGACGGGTTTTACTGGATCGATGCCGATGTGGAAGACTTGGCGGAACTCCAGCCCATGTTCTCTCTGCACGACCTAGCAGTTGAAGACTCCCAGAGTGAAGAAGAGCAACGCCCAAAGATTGAAATATACGAAAACCACTATTTTATCGTAGTGAACAGCATCCGCTTTGACGATGAGGAGATTTTCCTCCGGGCCCTGAACATTTTTCTGGGAAGACATTTTATCATTACTGTAACCAAGCAGAAAATTCATGAGCTCCGGGCTGTGAAGCCCCTTCTGTGGGAAGACGAAGCAAACTCACCGGACCGGTTCCTATACATTTTGATTGACCTGGTCACAGACAACTACTTTACGGTTGGCGACCGGATTGAGGCACGTATCGATCAGCTTGAAGAAGACATATTGATGCATACCAAGAAATCACATTTGAATGAAATTATCGGTTTGCGAAGCGAGATTTTGTGGCTAAAAAAAGTACTTGGACCCCAGAAGGAAGTCATCAACACGCTGAACAAAAAAGACCTGCGCCTGATCGATGATCAATTACAAAAGTACTTCAGCGATATTTACGAGAATGCTGTGAAAATATCCGAGACGTTTGAAACCTACCGCGATCTGATGAGTAACCTTCGAGAAGCTTACCAGTCCAGTATCGCGAACCGGGCGAACGAAATTATGAGAGTTTTTACTGCCATGACCACCATCTTCATGCCGCTTACCGTAATTACTGGAATATACGGCATGAACTTTGACAATATGCCTGAATTACACTGGAAGTATTCGTACTTTGCCGTTCTCGGACTTATGATCTTTCTCGGGTCAGGCATGTACTATCTGTTCCGCAAAAAAGAATGGTTATGAAACGTAGGAAACGGGTGTCCTTCACTTATAGAAGGCACCCGTTTTGTCATAGTCTACACGGCGTCGCGCTTCTCAAAATGCTGCCGACGGAACCGGATCCGGATTAGGCGAAGACGCTCGTACCGCTGCTCCATACCGCCCTCCGCTGCTGGTTCCTGACCATATACACGCTGCATTACCGGTTTAAGAAAAGTATCTCCCAGCTCCTCAAAAGCTTTCCAGATGGCCGACTGTTCCGTATCCGGCATGCTCTCAAGCTCCATACGGATAAGAAGTTCAGTATCGTATCCTTCCTTCTCTAGCCCTTCCAAATGTTCGACCAAATCTCTGCGCGACATTTCCGTATTCTGACTCAGTTGATCCAGTGTCAAGCCATCCGCTATGCCCATCAGCATCGTCCGGCTCATACGATAGTTCTCCAGCTCCTGCTTATACTTATGCTCTTTCTGCTTATAGAGCCAAGACAAAAATTCCTCCTCCTTCAGTTGACGAAATACCCAATCTAGCGGAAACGCTGTCGTTCTTTCCAACTTGGATGTCATTTCTATCCAGTCGGCACCATGCTCAGCAGCCTTATTTGACCCGATCCCCGGCAGCTGAAGCAGCTCTTCCTCTGTCTGAGGCATAAAGGCGCTAATGAGGCGAAGCACGCGGTTACTCGCTATAAAATAAGGGGCTTTACGTCCAGCGGCCGCTTTCCTTCGGCGCCAGGCACACAGCTCTGTATACAGCTCCTCCGATCCGTACAGCTCACTGTAGCATTGGAGCTTCAGGGCCGCGTGATTCTTCCCTTTGGAATCTTCCGGCTCATGAAATATCCCTTCGATCACCGGCCGGTAACCTTCACTTAGTTTCATAGCAAGGCGGTGACGGTATACACACAACAGCTCCTGCCATGAGCTTCCCTCATACCAATCATCATCCTGCGCATATCCATCCGGCTCGATATCTCGCCAACCCAATCGCCACATTCCTTCCTCTTCCCCAACCCACACTTGTGCGCTATTCTCATCACTCGCCCCATCATTTCTAGACATCTGATTCATAAAAACAATCTGCACATCCATTAACCTCCTGTCATTTATTTTGTATCAGTACAACGCAAAAAAAGCACCTTTCCCGCCGTAGCGTCAGAAAGGTGCTTCCCTCGTTTAAAACATCCGTTATACTGTTTACCCATCATGATACCATAATTTGTAACAACGTCAATGGGGATGTTATAAAATCAAAATGTTATATAGGTTGTCTCAACTTTTCTTGTATAATGGACAACAAACATCCTTGGAAGGAGTGAATTGCCGATATGACCGGGGAATCGCAGCAGCTTGATTTTTTATCAGATAGTACTGAGTCCACATCTACCCGTTTCGTCACGTTCATCGGCCCATCACTCAAACGTTTCGATCTGGCCGTTACGACCACGAACCATTTCTATGGGAAGAAGTTAGTTACCGACCTGCAGTTCGGAAGAACTGCTATTCTTGCTGCCGATGATCTAGAGCAGGAAGGGTACCTCGAGCGTACGTTTAGTCTGGAACGGGACCAGGCAGAAGATTTGCGTGAATTTCTGACGCTGGTGCTGGGAGATGCTCATTTTACTGATTAACTGGGGTGTTCCAAAAGGCCCAATGGCCTGGGATGCCTCCCTCGTTTGTTTGTAAGACGCTACGCGTACGAATCATTCCTACAACCGCTCTTGCCCCTGAATTTCTTGATTTATTTCTTAGCGGAAGAAATTCGGGGACAAAATGTTGTATGTTATACAACTTTGGAGCAGCAGAAGCCTGAACTACTGAAATTGTTGTAGATTCTACAACAATTTCTCCTAAGGAAGGGGGAAATCAATGATTCCTCATCCCAATTGTTGTATTTCATGCAACAATTCGTCCTTCGTCGCTGTATCCCGGAATAAAGTTGCATTTTATACAAAATTACTGAATTTCGCACCGCACGCAGCTCCCAGCGAGAAAGTACGGCGCCTGCATGCCGGTGATCAACCACACTGTTGGATTATGAGTAGTCACAAACACACGTAGAGGTTCATTCAAATAGTAGATCTAACAATTATAAATCACAGGGCCTCTTTAATAACTTTTTTGTAAAAGAGCACGGACAAGAATCCAAAGATAGAATACAATGCCGTGTACAACAGCATAACCATGATCATTGGTGCATATAGCTCCGTCCCGAAGAAGAACCACCCGGATTGGACAGCAAAGTAGCCATGAAATAATCCTACAATAAGAGGAATACCAAAATTGAAGAGCTGTTTGGCCTGAATACCCCGTAGTATATTTCCTTGCGTAAATCCAAGCTTTCTTAAGATCGTGTAATTGCCTCTTTCCTCTTCAGCTTCATCCATTTGCTTAAAGTAAAGGATACATCCGGATGTAATGAGGAACGTAAGACCCAAGAACCCGACAACAAACATGACCAATCCCATATTCGATTTTTGCTCTGTGCTGAGATCAATCTGCGACATCGCTTTTCCGTCAAAATTCAATTCCTGAAAAATCTCGTCCGCTTGCTCAATCTTGGTTTCATCCTGAATATCAATACCGAAATACTCGGAATATTCTCTCTGAAGTTCAGGATTCTTATCCTGATCCAGCTGTTGGTAGACCGAATCCTCCACAATCGCTGAAGGTAATCCGAGGCTAAAATTCCAGGACAATATTGCTTTCTTATCGGTTCTAATTAATCTTTGTTCAATCGAGCTGGTGTTGCCATGTAAAGTAATGTTTCCTGATTCTTTTAATCCAACAAACTTATCAATTGCATCACTGGTACCGGCAAAAAGCGTCTCTTTCGGAGTTAGGTCCATTCCCTCTACCTGTTTTTCACTTACTACGGCAAGGGGCATGCTTTCGGCGTCCTTTCCCTCAGCCTCAGATCCTAAAATTTGAGACACATCTACATTCACATACACAACGTTTCTATGAACCTCATCGTAAGCAATATTTTGAGCTGACAAAACTTCTGTAAATTGTTTTTTGTGTTCCGGGCTAGTGACGGTGAAATCGTTAGGTATGCTTTGTTCCGCTGATTTTTCGGCCGAGTAGTAAGAAATATAACTTAGTGACAGCAGTCCTATCGCCAAAGCGGAGACCGTTGTAATAACGGTCAGCAATAAAGCATTCGACTTCATGCGGAACATAATCGATGAGAGGGACAGCACCTCATTCAGTGACAAATACCCGTCCTTGCTTTTACGAATCATATTAAAAATGAAGCTGACTGAACCTTTGTAGAACAAATATGTCCCGATAATAACCGAACCCAAAATCAAAATCATCGTCATAAACAATTCATTTATTTGTGTTAGTCTACCGCTGAACATATCCGTCGATAGATAGTAACCATAAAGGATTAACCCGATTCCTGCCAGCCCCATCAACATCTCGAACATGGACATTTTTTTCACTTTTTCCTGAGTGGTCGAAACGGCACGGAACAAGGATAAAATGCTCTGTCTTTTAATGAACGTATAATTCATGATCATGATGAGAATGTAAACCGCGGCAAACACAATAACCGTTTGGATTAACGCTTCCGTTGAAAACCTTAAGGTAGCTTCTGACTCTACATCTGTTACTTTGAACAAAACCATAAGAATAAGCCGTGAAGCCGAGAACCCTGCAAAAATACCGATCAGCATAGATCCGAAATAGAGCATTAAGTTCTCCAAAGTGAGAATCTTGAATATTTTCCCTTTGGTCATCCCGATTAATTGAAACAGCCCAATTTCTTTACTTCTGCGTTTGATGAAAATGTTGTTTGCATACAGAAGAAAAATCGCAACAATCGCAACGAGCAGGACCGAGGCAGCTTTTAAAGCTGCGGCGCCTTTCATCGATCCTTTCAATTCTTCCATCGCCGGATCATACTGCAGAGTGACAAAGGCAAAGTACAGCGCCACACTAAAAATCAGGGCAAACACATAGAGAAAATAATTTTTTATGTTCTTTTTCAGATTTCTGTAGATGAGAGAGTTAATGCTCATTTTGAACACCACCCAGAACACCTTGTGTTTTTATAATGTCATTGAAAAAGGCTTGTCTTGACTCCTCACCTTTGTTCAGCTGTGTGTAAATCTGTCCGTCTTTAATAAAAACAACTCTGCTGCAATAGCTGGCAGCCACCGGATCATGGGTAACCATAATAATCGTCGCCGCAAGCTTCTGATTTAATTGGCTCAGCTTATTCAATAAATCGGAAGCTGATTTAGAGTCCAGCGCACCTGTCGGCTCATCTGCAAATATAATGCTTGGTTCATGAATAAAGGCACGAGCCGCGGATGTCCGCTGCTTCTGACCCCCTGATATTTCATTGGGATACTTGTCTTTGAGTTCAAAAATACCAAGCTCCGTTGCTACCGTTTTAAATTTTTGATCCGCATCTTTTTTGGATACGTTTTTGATGGATAACGGCAGCAGCACGTTCTCTTTGACAGTCAAGGTATCCAGCAGGTTATATTCCTGAAAAATAAAGCCCAAATGGTGCTTTCTAAATTCAGCCAGCTGCTTTTCTTTCATGCCCGTAAATTCTTTTCCCTCGATTTTAATGGTTCCCTGACTAACTTTATCAATAGACGAAAGTACATTAAGCAGCGTTGTTTTACCCGATCCGGAGGCCCCCATAATACTCACGAACTCGCCTTTTTCTACGCTAATGTCGATGCCTTTCAGCACTTCTTGCTTGTTTAGCTTGTTGCCATAACTTTTATAAATTTTATTAGATTCTAGGATCACCAATTTCACTCACTCCTTTTTTCTTACTTTCATCATAAAACAGCTCTCTGAACAAATCCTTCGATTCTCCGAACAAATCATAAAAGCATGTGACAATCCTGTCACATGCTTGTGATACTCACAAATGCATTCTTTTGGGGAAACGTTAACGTAAATGTTGTGCCAACCCCTAGCTCAGAAGACACATCTATATGAATGAATAAAGAGTTTGCCACCTTCTGTGTTAAATATAGTCCCATACCGGTCGCGGCAGTATCCTGATGCTGGGTTGTCGATGTAAAACCTTTATCAAATATGCGAGGTTGATCTTTCGGATCAATACCACGGCCAAAATCCTTAATCACAAGCTTGGCTTGACCGTCGTCGTCATAATTACTTTCAATGATAATGTCGGAGATTTCGCTGTATTTAACAGCGTTCGTTAACAGCTGCCTGATTATAAAACCAAGCCATTTGGCATCCGTCAGCACTTCAGCTACCTGAAGGGTAACGTCGAAGCCTATTCCTTTTTGCATACACCAAATTTTCAGTTCTTTAATTTCTTTGAAAATGATTGGCTCTAATGCAGCTTGCTCGATATACAAATCATTTTTAATAAAAGGTATGCGCTTTTGGTGCAGCTGCTGATCAAGCAGCAGGTGAATACGCAGCCACTCATACATCAATTGTCCTTTTAAAGTTTCATCATTTGAGCGTTCAATCATTAGCTGCATCGTTGTGAGCGGGGTTTTTACTTCATGAATCCAGGACAACAATTCGTCTTTCTCCTGCTCCACTTCGATCAGGCGCTGGGAAAGTTCGTTTCGGTATAGCTCGTTCTGAGCAATAACACTCTCTTCCACAATTTTTTCAAACGGGCTCTCTGCTTCTGCAAGCGCCGAGAACCCATTCGATTGATCCCATACTTCAATACTTTTATAAAATTTGGTTTCTTTATGATACCTTATAAGGAAAAAACCTATGAAAATAAGTGTGGACAAAAACACTATATATAGGATAGGCATAAAGGGAATTGAAGAATCGACGAAAGAAACAAAAAGAACAAGCAGCTGTAGAAACAGAAATAATATAATCCAGCTTCGTCTCTCCACAACATACTTTTTAACCATACGAGTTTGCCTCTTCCGTAGCCATATACCCTTGTCCAACCTTCGTTTCAATGTAAGGGTCGAGTGTGATATTTTCCAGCTTTTTGCGCAAACGGTTAACGTTGACTGTTAGCGTATTATCGCTTACAAAATGCTCATTGTCCCACAAACTTTTAATAATATCTTCCCGGCTGACAATCTGATTTTTTCGCTCAATGAGCACTTTCAGTATAAACATTTCATTTTTCGTCAGTTCAATGGAGCCCTTCTCATTGGTGATGGTATTTTTTACGTATTCCACTGTTGCACCCCGCCAGGATCTGAGCTCGATTCGCTCGGTATTATAATTATATACGCGGCGAAGAATGGCTTGAATCTTCGCGATTAGTACGTCAAAGTGAAATGGTTTTTGAACAAAATCATCAGCGCCTAGCTGCATAGACATAACCATATCGGTAGGATGATCTCGTGACGATAAAAAAATGATCGGTACGTTGGAATGGGAACGAATCATTCGGCACCAATGAAAGCCATCAAATTTCGGCAGTTGGATATCTATGATAACTAGATCCGGCTTAATCGCGGTAAACTCATGCACGACATTGCTGAAATCATGGATTCCATGCACTTCATAAGACCACTGTGATAGCCTTTCTTTAATCTCCTTAAACAAGGTCATGTTGTCCTCAATTAACATAATTTTAAACATTGTAGTCACCACACTTTTTCTCGGCATTCTTTTAACAAGTGTATAGTATAAGCTTTCTGGATGCTATAGATTTAAACAGGTGATGTCTTTAGAGACGCTGCGAGTACGAATCGTTCCTACGATCGCTCTTGCCCCCAAATTTCTGAATTGTTCCTTAGCGGAAGAAATTCGGGGACAAAGGCGAACGCTACCGCTTCTCCGAAATCGCTTCGTCCTCTCCGCTACATTGAGCGTGTTCATCATTACAAACTTAATCCTTTAAGTAAAGTGATCTATAAGAAGAAGCATACTCTTTTCAAAGAGTATCCTCTACACCAGTGTATCTATTGGCACGCTGCGAGGTCGGACGTTGTTCCCATCGCTGTTGTCTCCAGATTATTCTGAATTGTTTTTTATCGGTAACAATCCAGAGGTACACGCTCTCGATGCTAGTTTTCCTACGGAAAGCTTTTAGGCGATCGCTATCGCTTGTCCACAATCGTCTGTCCTCTCCGCTGCTTCGTGCGTATTCATCATTACAAACCTCTATGTAGGGTAATCCATGGGATGCACTCTCATTTCTATCCTATACGACTTCACCTTCTAACCTCTATAACACTGCAAGGTCAGTCGTTGTTCCCATCGCTGTTGTCTCCGGATTGTTCTGAATTACTTTTTAACTGTATCAATCCAGAGATAGCATGCGCTTTCGATGCTATCACCCAACCCAAACAAAGCCGCCTGAGGATCAATCCTCAAGGCGGCCTATAAATTACTTATGCGACAGTATCCTCTGCCTTACTCTCAAAAATTACTTCGAAGCCTCGTCTACAGCCAGCTTGGCCAGCGCTAATGCGCCACACAGACCTGCGTTGTCACCCAACTGCGGTGGTACGATAAACTGGGCAATGTCCTGGTTCAGGCTTGGATGCGAAACGTAGCCCGCCAGCATTTCCTGCAGCTTCTTATGGATCAGTGGGAACAGTTGCTGCTGCTTCATAACCCCTCCGCCCATCACAATTCTTTCAGGTGAAAGGATCAGCACATAGTTCATCAATGCCTGTGCAAGATAATAAGCTTCCATCTCCCAAGCCGGATGATCCGGTGTCAACTCAGCTCCTGCAACCCCCCAGCGTCTGCCAAGGGATGGGCCTGCAGCCAGACCTTCCAGGCAATCACTATGATAAGGGCAAGTACCTTCGTACTTGTCATCTGGATGACGGCGTACAATGATATGACCCATTTCAGGGTGAGATAAACCATGAATCAGCTTTCCATCCACAACCGCTCCGGCACCAACACCGGTTCCAATCGTGATGTACAAACAGCTGTTAAGACCTTGAGCCGCTCCCCAGGTATGTTCTCCAAGCGCTGCACCATTTACATCCGTATCAAAACCGATCGGTACGTTGAAACGCTCCTCCAGCGCTTTCACAACATTGAAATTGCTCCAGTGCGGCTTCGGCGTTGTTGTTATAGAGCCATATGTAGGGCTTCCTTTTACCGGATCGATCGGTCCAAAAAAGCCTGCACCGATGGCTTCCACCCCTTTGTCTGCAAAAAACGAAAACACTTGCGCCATCGTTTCTTCCGGCGTTGTGGTCGGGAAGCTCGTACGTTCGATAACCGTACCATCCTCCTTACCGATTCCGCATACAAATTTTGTGCCGCCAGCTTCAATTGCTCCAAGTATCATGTGAGTTCATCCTCTCCAAGGTGTATGATGTCATATTCATTATGTTTTTTCGATTCGTTCTGGGTTGGTCGCCCGTTACCTACAGCATGATAAATTTCTACCAGCGTTTTACCACGGAATACAGCAAGGTGCATCCATCGGCCGCTGCTGTTCCCAGTATAAATGTAATTATACTGGAACACAGTGATGTTTTACAGACAGCCACAAGGCATCATCTATCGATCATGGCACCAGTGCAACTCCCATCAGATGACTTAAGCTCTTCATTTCGAGCTCCTCAAGCTTGGGCAGGACACGCTCATCGTCTATCTCAAGAAGGCACAAGTCCAGATCGCAATCCACAGGTACTTCACAATGAATAGCTGCGAGAGATCTAGATAGGTGCAGCATTTCAAGATCCGCTTCAATTTTACCCCGAACACTCTTCGTAAGAGAATCCATATTTGCGAGTATACCTTCGATCGTTTCGTATTCCTGAATCAGCTTCATGGCCGTTTTCTCACCGATTCCACGCACACCCGGATAGTTATCACTCGTATCGCCCATTAGACCTTTGACATCAATAACCTGACGTGGGGAAAGCCCTTTTTCCTGGTACAGCGTCTCCGGGGTGTATACCAAATAATTGCCGTGTCCTTTTTTCATAATGATGACCGAAGTCCGTTCATCTACAAGCTGAAGCAGATCATGGTCGCCTGATAATACCATAACATTCATATCACTGCCGAAACGACAAGCCAGTGTCCCGATACAGTCATCGGCCTCAAAGCCCTCAACGCCAAGGTTCGGAATGCCAAGGCAATCTGTGACTTCACGAATAAGGGAGAACTGGGGAATCAGATCCTCTGGCGCTTCAGGCCGATTGCCTTTATAAGCTGCAAACTGGTCGCTGCGGAACGTTTTTGCAGCCATATCCCAGCAGCAGGCCACGTGTGTTGGTTGAAATGTGTCAATAGCGTCCCACAAATAGCGAAGGAATCCGTAAATAGCATTTGTAGGAACCCCTGCCTTGGTTCGGCGGATATAACCACTAGTAGCCGTAGCATAGTAAGCTCGGAACAATAAGGCCATACCATCGACGAGCATCAGAGAAGGTTGCTTCGTTGTGTTCACTGTAATAAATCGCTCCTTGCTAATATGTTCAAAATCTTGTTATATCATAATCTCAATATGTCATTATACCATATCTGCCTATTTCGTAGTGTCCCGCAAATCATATAATATTTCCATTTAAAAACCTGTTCGCTATATAAGTTGAACTAAAACTTCTTAGCCTGAGCATCACTACGAATGCGGATTATTCTTACGATCGCTCTTGCCCCCACTACCGTTTCTCGAGAATAATTCCGCCTTCTTCGTTGAAGCACTTCCCTTTCTTTAGTTCAATCTATATATGTACAAAAAAAGCCCGGAAACTTTTTAGGTTTCCGAGCCAAATCTTCAATTACTTGATGCCGACACGCTTACAAAGCCTTCCATGCATCCTTGAACAGTTCCTCTTTAAACCCTACGGTCACCCGCGTTCCATCAGATACGATTGGACGCTTGATAAGCATTCCATTGGAAGACAGCAGCTTAATCTGTTCCTCTACAAGCATACTTGGAAGCTTGTCCTTTAAAGACATTTGCTTGTATACCTCACCGCTCGTGTTGAAAAATTTCTTTAGCTCGAAACCACTTTTATCAATTAATTCAGCCAGTTCCTCTGGTGTAGGTGGCTCGTCTTTAATATGCCGGAGTGTGAGGTCATGTCCTTCATTTTGCAGCCATTTCACCGCATTTCTGCATGTGCTGCACTTGGGATATTGATATACGATCAATTGGCTCATTTGATTTAAACTCTCCTTCTACTTTGTCTAGCAGTTATTCTCGTCGGCATCTGTTCCTTCTTCACCCAATCGCTCTAGCAGCCATTTTATATCCTCCGGAATCGGTGCGCGAAAGGTCATCACATCTCCTGTAATCGGGTGGACAAAAGTGAGGAGCTCCGCATGCAGTGCCTGCCGATCAATCCCTTCATCTAGACGAGTTATGTTCGTGAGATCTTCTTCATCAAATAAAGCGCCGGTTTGAATAGGCTTACCGTCCTTCACCAAAGGTGGTGCCGTATAAATCGGATGCCGGTACATCTTATCTCCGATTAACGGGCATCCGATGCTGCTCATATGTACACGGATCTGGTGCGTCCTCCCCGTCTCCAGTTTCAGCTCTACCAGAGACGCTCCGCGATAAACCTCACGAACAGTATAACGGGTTAACGAAGGATAGCCGTCCGGCGTGACAATACGACGGTGAGGCTCCAGCGGATCCCGGTCGATTGGCCCGTCAATATTCCCTTCTGTCGGCTGGGGAACACTGTGAACGAGTGCCAGATATCTTTTATCGACGGTTCCGGCTATCATTTGCTCCGATACATGCTGGTGGATATAAGGGTTTTTGGCGATGGCAAGTACACCCGATGTTTCCTGATCCAGACGGTGAATCGCCCTGAACCGGTAATTCCAGCCCTTCAGCTGCCAATAATGAACAACGCCGTTCGCCAATGTATCGGTGTAATGGCCATGGGTTGGGTGCACAATCGTACCCGCTGCTTTATTGACGACAAGTAAATGCTCATCCTCAAATAATATATCCAAATGCATGGGCTGCGGCAAAATATCGTCCGAGAGCTCCTGCTCCATACGGATTTCCACCACATCACCTGCTCGAACTTTCACACTGATATAAACCCTTGCTCCGTTCAGCATAATTCCCTGTTCGGTCAGCTTAAGCCGGGACAAGAGCTTTCGTGATACACCCATCCGTTTTTGCAAAATGGTTTTCAGAAGCATGCCGTCTTCGCTTACAGGTACTATATAAGCAATTGGCGGGTAATACAATTCCATATATTATCGGAACACCTTTCCGCTTCGTACATATTCTACATCCGGCATACCTGCTCGAACATTAGCCGTACGTGCTGTTACAAAGAAGTAGTCAGATAGGCGGTTCAGGTACATACGTACCTCAGGATTGATCTCAGTCGTTCGCGCAAGCGTCACAGTGAGCCGCTCGGCACGGCGACATACCGTCCGGCATACATGAAGTACTGAAGACAAAGCAGAACCACCTGGCAGAATAAACCGCTCCAACGGCGGATTCTCCAGTTCAAATTGGTCCATCCACTCTTCCAGTCTCTCCACAAGCGGTCCGCTCACTTTGTATTTGTCCTCACTATGCTTCGCATACGCGAGATCCGATCCGCAGTCAAACAGCTCGTGCTGTATCTGCAGCAGTTGTTCGCGAAGCTCCTCAAAACCAGCCTCTTGTGCCAAAAAGACAGCCTGCCCCGTAAAGCTGTTCAGTTCATCTATCGTTCCATAGGCTTCAATGCGCGGATCATCTTTAGGCACTCGGCCGCCGATAATTGACGTTTCACCTTTATCTCCGGTTTTTGTATATACTTTCATTTTTCATTCCTCCGTTTGCAGCCAGCCTTGTTATTCCTCATAGGCCAGTCTTCAATTTTGGTTATGCTTCACTATAACATAACTTGATGTACAGATGAATCTCGCTCAGTAGAACAAAAAGGAGACCTGATCAGGTCTCCTTTTGTATAATTACATTTTATAATTTTTTCTTCGGGTGTGCCTTCATATATTCGTTGATCTTTAAGTCCAGCAAGCTGCTGATCTCAATTACGATCTCCGAAGTAAAAGACTGCTCTTGCAAAAAAAGCTGTTCCATTTTGCGACGGAGCATATGAATCTCTTCTTCCAAGGAAATATCCTGCGGAGTGGATTTAGCTGATTTAATTGACCATTTACCATGCTCTTGGCCTTCGGCTACAAAATCACCACGGTATGGCGACAATTCGTAATCACAATACACTGGCAATCCCTCCTTGGATAAGTGAAATAATGCTCCCAAAACAAAATTATAACATAGATATCTGTAATGAAAAGTAAAAATTTTGTTAATTCAAGGAAATGAAACAACTATCTTCTTCTCAAGTTAATTTCTCCACAAATTTACCCATTCGTTCCAAAGCTTCACTGAGCTGAGAAATCGACGTCGCATAAGAACAACGGATAAAACCTTCACCGCCAAGTCCGAATACGGAACCTGGAACAGCGGCAACTTTAACTTCCGTCAGCAGGCGCTGGGCAAATTCATCCGAAGACAAGCCGGTACGTTTAATGCTTGGAAAAGCATAGAACGCTCCCTGTGGCTCGTGACAGTCCAATCCGATATCACACAAGCCTTGAACGATCAGTCTACGGCGCTGGTTGTAGGACTCCATCATCCGGTCCTTCTCCTCCATACCGTTGGTAAGTGCTTCAAGCGCAGCCACTTGTCCCATAGCAGGCGCACACATTACCGTATACTGATGTATTTTCAGCATAGCACTGATCAGATCCGGGTGAGCACAAACATAACCCATTCTCCAGCCGGTCATTGCAAAAGCTTTCGAAAAGCCGCTGACCAAGATAGTACGATCCTTCATACCTGGAATCGATGCGAAGCTGACGTGTTTTCCATCATAGGTTAATTCAGCATAGATCTCATCCGAAATCACAATCAAATCATGCTTCTCTACAACCTTGGCAATTGGAAGCCAGTCTTCATAGGTCATCGTTGTGCCTGTCGGATTGCTAGGATAACACAAAATCAATATTTTGGATTTCGGCGTAATCTTGGCTTCCAGCGCCTCAGCCGTCAGTTTAAAATGATTCTCCGCGGTCGTTTCAATTCCGACAGAAACCCCTCCGCCAATGGACGTAATTGGTGAGTAAGAAATATAGGATGGTTCAGGTATGAGAATTTCATCTCCTGGAACGATGAGTGCCCGCAGCGCCAAGTCGATAGCTTCACTTCCGCCAACCGTAACGATGATCTCATCCTTCGGGTCGTAGGCAACGTGAAAGCTGTCATGAAGATATCTAGCAATCGCTTCACGCAGCTCAGGCATACCTGCGTTCGAGGTATAACCGGTAAATCCCCGCTCCAGCGAATACACACATGCTTCACGAACATGCCACGGCGTTACAAAATCAGGCTCGCCAACACCAAGAGTAATAATATCCTTATTGCCGCTTACCAAATCAAAAAACTTACGAATACCTGATGGTTGAATATCACGAACCAATGGTGCCAAATAGGAATTCATCGGCTTCCTGCTGTTTTCTTTAAGATGCTCTTCGTTCACAATCATACACACTCTTCCTTTACGGCGAGATCAGGAGACGATTGTCTTCTTGACGTTCTTCATAGATAATCCCGTCTTGTTTATATTTTTTAAGAATAAAATTCGTTTTGGTCGATAACACCGAGTCAATGGGAGACAACTTCTCCGACACAAAGTTCGCGACCTCTCTCAAATTGCGGCCTTCCACTTCTACAAGGAGATCATATGCTCCTGACATCAAATATACGGATTTCACTTGAGGAAATAAATAAATTCGCTCTGCAATTCCCTCAAAACCTCTCCCGCGCTCTGGTGTAATCTGCACTTCAATGAGTGCGGTGACCTTTTCTTCCTCCACCTTACCCCAGTTAACGATCGTCGCATATTTTACGATAACATTGTCATTTTCCAGTTCCGCAATTGCGACCTTCACTTCCTCTTCCTCTACGCCGAGCAAAGTAGACAAAAGAGCCGGAGATCTTCTCGCGTCCTCTTTCAACAGGTCAAGCACTTTCAATTTCAATTCGCTTAGCTCTTCCATTCGTAGTCCTCCAGCGTTTATTTCAGGCAATTCGGCCATAGCCGGATTCCTGTAAAGAGATTAATACTTATATTACAATAATTCGGGCGGTCTGTGCAAAAAAAAACCGACTGCCTTCCGGCATACGCCGTTTAGATAGTCGGTTCCTCTTTGCTAAAATTCAGTACACGGGTTACATCTTAATGTGTAGGTTGAACGTTAGGCTGATGCATAGGTACATTAGGAGTATGTGAAGTAGGAGCCAGTCCGGATGTTTTTTGACTAATGAGCTGACGAGTTTGCTGAACTGTGTTTTGCATCTCCTGCAGTTGCTTGTCTACATCACTCTTCATGGCATGAGGCACAGGAGCAGCATACTGATTCTGCTGTTCAATCAGTTGGTACATTTCCCCTTGCATTTTGAGCGTTTCGGCAGTCAAATTACTGAACATACTGCGAACTGTCGGGCATGCCGATTCCGTTGTTGCAGTCGTGTATTCACTTACAGTACGTTTCAACCCATCCAAGATGGTGTTGAGCAAATCCTCCTCCGGCAGGAAGGAACCCTCATTTGGGGATGGCATATGAACTTCCTCCTTAAACATTACTTATTTGATGGAATCTTACTGAGACTGGGTAGGTGCGACGCTTTGATGACTCTGTAACGTTTGAATCAATGTATCCATGTGGTTTTCATGCTTGTGCAGTAATCCCATAATTGTCTGCTGTACAGTCGGATTCTGAATGGATGCTGCTGTTGCAGCGCAATGCTTGGCGAGCGAGCTCTCATTAGAGATACAATCAACGATGTAATCCAATTCCTTCGAAGTAAGAGGCTTTAGTTGGTTATTGGATGGCATAGTATTCATTTATTATCCCCCTTCCATATTAGGTGTACATGTGTAGTATGGCTTGTTCGTTTATTTCTATGTCACGCAATAAATGTCTGAAGGAAGATCATACTGAGGATACAGTGTAATGAGTTCACTTCGAAGTCTATATACGGGAAGGTGCATTTCATGAAGTTAACCGGAGGCAATACGCCATGGAGCGGTCAAGATATTCAGCGCTTCTCTCAGCTGGAGAGCAATCTCTCATGTGATGTGCTGGTCATAGGAGGCGGTATGAGTGGTGCGCTCGTATCTTATATTTTGTCCAAGCAGGGAACAGATACAATTCTGCTTGAAAAAGGTTGTATCGGAAATGGCAGCACTTCAGCCAATACCGGACTTCTTCACTTTATGAACGATGATACATTGACAGAGCTTATTCAAACGTTCGGAGAGCATAAAGGAACTGGCTTTTACAGAATGTGTGAAAGAGCAGTGAATCGCTTGTCTGAAATCGCCAGCAGCCTTTCTATCGATACGGAATTCAGGCATCGCAGCAGTCTCTATTATGCCAGCACGGAGGATGATGCGGGAAAAATACGCAATGAATACGATACACTTACTCGCCACGGCTTTAACGTCCAGTATTGGGATCGACAGACCATCAAGTCACACTTTGCGTTTTCCAAACCTGCTGCTATATATACGCAAAGAGATGCTGAAGTGAATCCGTATAAGCTGGTACACGGGCTCATCAGTGACGCTGTCCACCAAGGACTACGGGTATTTGAGCACAGCGGTACCGAGAATATTGAATACTCGGACAACGGCGCCACTGTAAAAACAAAACTCGGTAGCATCCACGCCAGGATTCTGATCTGGGCTGCCGGGTATGAAACACAGGAGTGGAAGCCAGACCGCATAGCATCACTGAAAAGTACCTATGCAATCATGACCGAGCCGATACAGGATTTATCCTCATGGTATGAACGTGCCTTAATTTGGGAGAGCAGCCGTCCTTATCTTTATATGCGCACAACGCAGGACAACCGGATCATGGCAGGTGGACTGGATGAACCACTTCATGAGTCTGGATGTCCTGATGTGAATCTTACAATCCGAAGCCAACGACTTCTGAAGGATATCCATGACCTTTTTCCCGAATTAGGAAAAATTTCAATGGCTTGTTCTTGGGCCGGTGTTTTCGCTTCCACTCAGGACGGAATTCCTCTCATTGGCCGGCATCCCCATTTCCCTCACAGTTATTTTATTGAGGGATATGGTGGTAGCGGGACTGTGTACAGTATGCTAGCTGCTGATCTGCTTGCGGAGGCGGTTAATGGCAGCGAGCCTGAAGAGCTGAATTGGTTCTCTCTTACCCGTTCATTAAAGACTAATGCTTCATGTAATTAAAAAAGGAACATGAAAGAAAGCCTCCGCAGCTTTGCCGACGGAGGCTTTCTTGTTAAGCGGCTGGCTGCCGGCTTTTCATAACTTTTCGCATAAACACCCAAGTTCCTATAGGTGACATGCCCAGCACTAACAGTAGCAGCGTGACGGTCAAGGGATCCTGCCGGAAAGATAACACGCTGATGAATATAAGAAGACCAGCTATTCTTCCGACCATTAGGCTGATTTCTCTTACAACAACAAGCTCCACTCTTTTCTCCGCATTATTGCGGTTCGTTCCCATCAGATCAAAACTGACCGAGATCGCCGGGAGCATGTACAATGGTATAAATAAAGATGTGCCTACGCCCAGAATAAGAAGGGTCGTGTAGTTTACCTTCCACAGCAGCGGTAAGATCACAAGCAACATGATTATGGCCCCCACCAGCATTCCGTAGCTTCGGTAAGCCGGCTTAAACCATTTCCCTGCAGCCCAGTAGCTGACCAGTGATACTGCAGAAGTGATGAGCATAAATTGTCCAACTTTGGCTTCCTGACTTGTTGCTGAATACACAAGTAGAAAGATGAGAAAGGAGAACACGCCCTCTCGAATTCCCTGCATGACCAACCCGCCCATGGCAAAGCGCCAGGTTCCGTCAACTTCCTTTAATCGTTTAATTCCTTCAATCCAGTCATATTGGCCGCTGACTTCTCTCTTTTTGAGAAAAAAACTGAGCAGAACTGTGCAACCGAATATAACCATAGACATGGTGAAAATTAACCGGTACCCTTTCTCACCATGCAGCAATGTGATCAGCCAGCCAGATACCCATGGACCCAATATTCCGATCATAGATCCAAGCAAACCGACCCAGCCATTGAACCAATCGCGATTCCCAGCGTCTGTCACCTCAAAATAAACAACGTTGAATGCAAGCCAAAATAATCCCAGAGACGTTCCCAACAGCAGGCCCAGCGGCCAAATATAATGAACCGCATTCTGTCCGGTGCCCAGAATAAACAAATAAAACAAACCTGACACGGCGATTCCCAGCCGAAGTGCGTTCATTTTATTACCTTCCTTCACCCACTTGCCAGCAATCCAAAACGTCAATCCCAGCGCGATCTGCTGCGCCATCGTGAACCAGGCGATCATCAAGTAATCCTGTCTGCTTTTCCAAAAATATATGTTCAGAAAAGTTCCTGACAATGCGCCGGCTAGTACAAACATACCGTTTACCGCCAACAAGAGAACCACTTGGCGGTCCTTAGGCGCTTTCATAAACTCGCCCTCCTCAGCAGCCGACTTGTTATTCCAGGTTAAGTTGCCCAACCTCGGAATGGTTCATAACCTAAAAAGCGGAATTGGTAACTTATTCTTTAAGACTATTGTCTGTTATAACTTGAATTATTCCTTGACGGAAGAAATTCGGGGACAAAGGAGCGTATGCTTTCGATGCGAGCTTACCTTTGGAAAGCTTTTACCACTACGTTTTTCCGGAATCGTTTCGTCCTCTGTCGCTACTGGCGAGCGAAAAAGCTACGGAAGACCACAAAAAAGCCACTCCAAGGATGAATCCTCGGGTGGCCTCTTGAGACTGCTATTTATTTTTCGTCAACCCTTCAATCAACCGCAAACGGTCATCTTCTGAGAGACTATACTGCACTTGGAAGCATCCTGAACAAATATATACATTCATATTAAACGGAGGTTTCAGCAAAGGCCCCTTCATGAATGGGATTAATGTAGGATCAAAACCTTCTCCACTTACACGCTGTGTTCCCGCGAGCATCATATACTCCCGGCAATGGAAGCATTCGGGTGTCTCATCCTGATAATCCAGCACCTGCTCCACAGACTCCTCGTATGCCATGAGATCATGGGCTTCCCCATACTTGTCCAACGTTCGTATAGCTGGTACCTCTCCATCTTCAGATCCCCAGAACGGTTTGTTTAATATGTCGCTGCTATCAAAATCATTGTAAGACTCATCAAACTCTTCCTGATGCCCATTCTCCTCATCATCCCCATCAAGTGGGATGCTGAGCGTACGATAGCCCTTTAATTCATTATCACAGTGCGGACAGTTCTCTTCTGGACCAATCTCCTCATCCCATACAATCTCAGTCTGGCACCATGGACATACAATTGGTTCCATAAACTTATTCATCCCTTTCATTATTCAAACGATCCAAAAAGATCGTATACATTAATTCCACATCAAGTATACAATGCCTGACAGGAAAAAGATCAAGGCTGCCGCGAACAACACCCGCGGTAAATATTTCATGGCCATGTTCCTCCAAAATTTACATAATGCTCGCGCCTATTACATATGACAAGGACACGGTAATGATCAGAACAATCAATCCAACCGCCCGATTATCTTTGCCTATTTCTTCATCTACTGAAAACACCGGTGTCAAAAACTCAAGCAGTAAATACGCAGCTAACAGCAAAATGAACCCCAAGAAGGACCATTTGATCATATCATAAACGGACGTATTGGACTCAATACTATACCGCATTACATTACATATGCCGAATATTTTGCCGCCGGTAGCCATCGCTGCAGCAACATTTCCTTTTCGAATTTCATCCCAGCAATTGTATTTTGTGACCACCTCAAAGCAGGCCAAATATACGATCAACGCTAAAATCGCAACCGAGAAATAGCCGACAAGAACACCCACCGGGTGTTCCAGCAACTGATCAATACTCTCCATCATTCCCCGCGTTCCTCCCCGAAGTCGGCATCACCTAAAGATAAACGGTTCACCGGCCGTAATGCAGATGCTATAGTTGTATACGAGTTAGAGAAACCATCGGTTCCTAATATATTGCGCTATTTCAGTTCCGCAATCGTAACCCCTGTTCCGCCTTCCCCGTAATTTCCAAGACGGTAGGTTTTTACATGCTTATGCTTCCGCAAATAATCCTGAATACCGGTCCTTAAAATCCCCGTCCCTTTGCCGTGGATGATGGAAACTTGGCCCAGATTACCCAAAAACGCTTCATCCATAAAGCGGTCCACTTCGATGAGAGCTTCTTCCAGGTTCGCCCCGCGAAGATCAAGCTCTTTACGGATATTTTCGTCGCGGGTACGCTTCAGTGTCGTAACATGACGCTGACCTTGGGTTTTCTTGGCAGATGCCGGAACGGACACAAGCTCCAGATCATCCAGAGATACCTTCATCTTCATAATGCCCAGCTGGACAAGAGCTTCTTTAGAGCCAGCCAGTTCAACGACATGGCCTTTCTGATTGAGGCTGTATACCATAACCTCGTCACCAGGTTCGATCGAACGTCTCTCTGTGGCGCTGCGCTTTCCAGCCGTCTTCCGTTTCTGCTCAGGCTCTGCTTCATCCAGACGTTTACGCGCCGCAATAAGTTTATGTTCTTTAACCGAAGCACCCTCTTCTTGAGCGAGTTTACGCAGATCTGTAATAATATCTTCTGCTTCGCTCCGGGCTTTATCCACAATCTTCTTGGCATCCTGACGGGCTTTTTCAACCCATTTATCTCGCTGTTCCTCAAGCTTTGCAAGTTCGTGATTATGCCGGCTTCGCAGTTCCTCCATTTCTTTACGAAGAACCTCTGCCTTCATACGCTCGGTCTCAGCTGCATGACGATTCTCTTCAAGAGATGCAATCATATGCTCTACCCGCTGATCTTCTTCTTTCACTTCACCGCGGGCATAATCCAGAATCATCCCCGGAAGCCCAAGTCGTTCTGCAATGGCAAAAGCGTTACTTCGACCCGGAACACCGATCAGAAGGCGGTAGGTTGGACTCAGTGTATTAATGTCAAACTCCATGCTGGCATTAATGATTCCTTTTCGTTCATAAGCATACGCCTTCAACTCAGAGTAGTGAGTTGTGGCAATCATCCGGCATTCCATCCGGTGAATGTGCTCCAGAATAGCTATAGCCAGAGCTGACCCTTCAGCGGGATCCGTTCCCGCACCGACCTCATCCAGCAGCACCAGACTTTTCGGAGTCATATTTTTCAAGATCCGAATAATATTCGTCATATGGCTGGAAAAGGTACTTAGGCTTTGCTCAATGCTCTGCTCGTCACCGATGTCTGCGTAAATCGCATCAAACACACACATCTGGCTTCCTTCCTCGGCCGGTATGAACATGCCGGACATCGCCATCAGATTGAGCAATCCAATGGTTTTGAGCGTAACGGTCTTACCGCCCGTATTCGGACCAGTAACGATGATGGACGTGTATGAGTTACCCAATTCCACATCAATCGGAACGACCTGGTCAATCGGAATAAGCGGATGCCGTCCTTTTTTAAGTTTCAAATAACCACGGTCATTCATACGCGGCAAGGAGGCCTTCATGACATGAGCCAGCCGGGCTTTGGCAAAAATAAAATCAAGCTGACCGGTAATATCGATATCGATACTGAGCAAATCGGCCTGGTCGCCAACCAGAGCGGTTAATTTTTGTAAAATCACTTCAATTTCACGTTCTTCTTTCATACGCGTCTCTCGCAGCTTGTTGTTCATCGCTACGATGGACTCCGGTTCAATAAACAAAGTTGCTCCCGATCCGGACTGATCATGTACAATCCCGCCGAAATAAGAACGATATTCCGCTTTTACCGGGATAACAAAACGATCTCCCCGGATCGTTATAAGTTGATCCTGCAGCATCTTGGATACCGACTGTGAGCGGATCATACCGTCGAGCTTTTCACGGATACGTACCTCTCCATTTCTCAGTTCTCGACGGATTTGAGACAGTTCCGGACTGGCCGAGTCCATAACTTCGGCACTTTCGTCTATACATGCCTTGATGGCATCTTCCAACGATTTTTGTTCCGAAATCAAATCACTCAGGTTATATAAAATTTCAACGGGTTCGTCTTCATGGATCTGCGCAATAAATCGCTTCAGTCGGCGCGACCCCATGATGGTATTCGCTACAGCCAGCAGTTCATGCGGACTGAGTGTTCCGCCGATCCGGGCACGTTTCAGCGAGTCTGTAATATCCGTTATCCCGCCAAACGATGGGCTTCCTTTCAACCGGTCTACCGTGTAGGCCTGGTCAGTAGCCGCAAGCAGCTGTTTAACGTCGTCAAGTTGGACGGATGGCTTCAGCTGTTCCGTTGTTGCCTTACCCATGGAAGTTTGGGTGTATTGTGACAATGTATTTAAAATTTTCCGATATTCTAATGTATGCAAAATCTTGTCATCCAAGAAGTTCACAACTCCTCTCAATCAATGCCTTTATTATAGCCGAGACCTTGAATTTTCGCCATTTATAGGGATTATTTCAATAAATCCTTCCACACATAACTCAGAGTACATCTGAACAAAATAATTTTGCGCATGATTGCAGCATATAAGGAGGTACGATCGATGCAGTTTCTCGGGCATGTCGTTCGATTTATCGTTTCCGCCCTTGTTCTAATGCTTGTCGGGTGGATCGTTCCCCAATTCAGCGTTGGCGGATTTGGTAGCGCCCTGCTGCTGGCTCTGATTATTGCTGGTTTGGGTTGGATTGTTGAAAGTGTGTTCGGGACACGGGTCACACCATTTGGACGGGGAATCGTCGGTTTTCTGATCAGTGCCCTGGTCATTTACGTTGCCCAGTTCTTTATTCCCCATGTCAGAGTAACGGTCTTGGGAGCTCTTCTTGCCGCACTCGTCATTGGAATCATTGACCTGTTTATCCCTATCGCATGGCCTTTCGATGAGACCAAAAGCGAACAGAAATAATCTGGCTTTCAAAAAAACAACGCCCCTGTTCCTTTATGAACAGGGGCCTGTTCATGTCAAGAGTAATCTCTTCTATTCTTGTAAGTTCACTAATTATTCATATTCATTTCTGCGCACAAACCATTTTTTTACGTTATCATATAGAAGTAATTGACACAAAATATTAATAGTTAGGAGAGGATGATATGAAAAAAACGCTTGCATTAATCACATCCTGCATGTTGCTTCTTCTTTTGGCGGCCTGCGGCGGAGATAAAGAAGCTGCTCCAACCAACGGAACCGGAGTAACAGATACAGGCGTCGCACCTGAAGCAGAGCTTGTAATTAGCGGATCAAACTACCAGTTTGATCAGCCTGAGTACACACTTAAAAAAGGTGTTCCTGTAAAGATCACTTTCAAAAATGAAGAAGGCAATCATGGTGTACTGATTCCTGTACTTAACCTGCAACTCGACAGCAAAAATAATTCAGCTGTTGTAACACCAGATAAAACAGGCGAATTCGATATCTCCTGCTCCATCATGTGCGGTCCTGGACATACAAAAATGATCTCCAAACTTATTATCGAAGAGTAGGACACCTCTTTTCGATCATAAGCACGATAATAACCTCCAGAATTCCAAGGGAAAGTCACTTGTGAATCTGGAGGTTTGTTTTATCCTGAAACGAATTTCACAGCAATGTTTCCCGTGACAAAGTTCTCGGGTGTCAACGGTGATCCTGCTCAATCAATTCAATCCATTCATTATATTCAACCTGAAGCTTAGAATACTCTTCCTGAAGCTTCCGGTGTTCCTCCTCCAGCTTGTCCGACTTCTCACGCTGAATTTCAATTTCTGCTTGCAACAGTCGATGTTGATGCATTACCAACTCATACTGCTCACCTAGCTGAGAAAGCTCCTCTGACGTGGCTTTCTTCTCATCTTCCAGCAGTTCACACGTCTGACGGGACGCTGCTACTTCCTGACGCCAGGAGTCCATCTCCTCCTTCAGTGTCCCCTCCGTCTGCTCCCATTGTTCCCGTTCATTGACCAGAGTCTCGTATTTACTTCGCCACATAGCCAACTCTTCCTCTGCCAACCTTAGAAGCTCACTGTGTTCTTGTTCACGGTTTTCTCGTTCAGATGCCGACTTGCGTAGCTGGTCCAACTGACCGGATACGGTATCATATTCTTCTTCCAGCATGGCGTACAGTTTACGGGTCTCTGCCTCCTGGGTCGAAGCCTCTCGGCTACTCTTCTCCAGCTCTTCGACTTTGAGTTGAAGTTCACGCCGCTCCTGTTCAGATGACTGACGCCGGGCCACGTCACGTGCCGCTTCGTCTTTCAGAACATTCAATTCTTCCTGAAGAGTCTTCATGCCCTCTTCTAAAGTTTCAGAAACCTCAAGCGCTTCAACCATACGCATTTCTAAATCTCCGATTTCCTCTTTACGCTGCTCAGCAAGAGTACTCCATGATTTGACCTCAGCATTCAGACGCTGAATATCATCATGCAGCTTGCGGGAACTTTGGTTCGCATCTACAACCAACTTCTGGAGCCGGCGTCGTTCTTCCTCCGACTTCACAGCCTCCTGCTTTAGAGAATCCCGTTCTCTAGCTAACTGTTCTGCATTATCCTTGGAAGTCTTCAGCTCCTTGGTGGAACTTTCAAGCTGCTGCCGTGAATGTTGAAGATTCTCCTTCAGCTTGGATGACTCTCCCTTTAGTGTGGAAAGCTCTTTCTCCGTTACAGTCAGACGGGATTGCAGGTTGTTCGCGTTACTTTGTTGTTCCGCAAGTTTCTTCTCGAAGGCCTGAATAGCCGTTTTATGCTGCTGATCCTGCTGTGCAGAAGACTGCTTATAGTTCTGTTCCAGTTGTTGAACAGACTGAGCATGCTTCTGCTCCGCCTGCTGGAAAGAACGCTTGTAATTTTGCTCCAACTGCTCTGTGGATTGCTTATGATTTTTTTGCATCTGCTGGATCTGCACTTCATGCTGACGCTTCATTTCCTCCAACGCCTGTTTATGACGCTTCTCCAAATCACTACTCTGTTGGGTAAGTCTCTGCTCCAGCTGCTGTTTCTCCTTCTGGATATCTGCCACCCGCGCAGTTTCTTTTTGTAGAAGCTCTTTCATACGCTCGGATTCCGCAGTTAAATTCTCTTTTACAGTTCCAAGCTCTGATGCAAGCAGGGTCTGTTCATTAAGTTTGCGTTCAAGCTCTTCGTTCTTCTTCTGGTAAGATTCCTGTTGCTCTAATTGCAAAGTTTGAATACGGGCCAATTCGGAGCGAAGTTCACTCCGTTCAGCCGTAAGAAGTTTAACCTCATTCTGGAACTGCTGCATTTGAACAGCTTCCTCAGCCATATGCACGGCAGCAAGTACGGCAATCCTAGGCGTATCCAAGCGGGAATGAGCCTTCGATATAGTGCGCATACGATCATCGACATAATTGGCTACCTGTTTCATATAATCACTGCTGCTGCCAACTAGTTTATAGGAAGTTCCGTAAATTTCTACGGTAACACGTGTACGATCCGGTGTAGTCACTGTTGTGCCCTCCTTCTATTGTGTGTTGATTCTAAGGTGTCTTTACGGTCTTTCCTCTTTCTACATTATATATGAGAAAGTCTTTCTAGACGAACTCCAAGTAAGCTAGACCGTATTTTCAAGTGTATATTTATCGATCAGGTAGTATGTTCTCCTGACTATCAAGATATCTTAAATGTAAAAGAAAAACGTCATCGACGTACCTCCAAAAGAAGACAGACCGCATTTAGCGGTAGTTTTTCTTGCGAGATCAGGATGCACTTTACTCCGGTGTTTATACTTTCTTATCTTAAAAAAAACCGCATCGAATGTGTAATTCGATGCGGCTTTCCCCAATTCCTTCTATTTTCTCAATTCCGCGCCAAAAGTTTGCTCTAGCGCCTGAACTGCTTTTTCATTTGCTGCCGCAACTTCCTCATCGGTAAGCGTCCGCTCATGATGACGATACGTGAGGGAAATAGCCACACTCTTCTTTCCTTCACCCAATTTGCTGCCGGTGAAGACGTCAAACACCTGTACATTCTGAAGCAGCTCGCCTGCATGTTCGTGGATAACTCTGATAAGCGATCCAGCTTCTACCGCTTCATCGACTACTACCGCTAAATCTCGTTCCATAGCCGGGAATCGCGGAAGATCACGGTATTGTACGCGGCTGCTAGCGAGTTCGTAAAGCGGATCCAGCAAAATTTCAGCTACATACGTATCTTCGAGATCTTTATCTTGCTGAAGCTGAGGATGAACCTGGCCGAGTGTTCCAAGCTTCACTTTGGTACTTCCGTTCTGAACATATACGGATGCAGAACGTCCAGGATGAAAGCCGTCAGGCTGGTCAGCCGCATAAGTGATCTGCTCGCCATCCAGACCAAGCATTTCAAATACCGTTTCTAACGCACCTTTCAGATCGAAGAAATCAACCTTTTCAGGCTGCATATTCCACTGTTTGCTTCCAAGGCGTCCTGTCAGAAGGAGTCCAAGCACAGGACGTTCCAGCGGTTGCTTTGTTAATGTATCTTCATGTGTATGGAACACGTTTCCGATCTCAAACATCGCAAGATCCGGATGTTTGCGGTTAGCATTGTAAACAGCGATATCCAGCAACTGTGGAATCAGGCTTGTGCGGAGTACGCCACGATCCTCGCTCATTGGCATCGCCAGCTTCACCGCTTTTCCTCCGTCCCCGAGTGACGTGAACGTTTCCGACTGCTGAGGGTGGATGAATGAATATCCAAGTACTTCCTGCCATCCAGCGTGAGTCAGCATACGACGGATTCCACGGCGGATAGCCTGTGATTTCGTCAATGTCCCCGGTGTCGTCGGTCCTTCAATTGCAGTTGTAGGGATATTGTCGTATCCGTAAAGACGGGCAATTTCCTCAATAAGATCTACATCTAACTGAATGTCACCGCGACGAGTTGGAACTTCCACCTCAATCAAACCGGTAGCCGCGTCACCACATGCGAAATGCAGACGGGCAAAAATCGTTTTGACTTCGAGCAGGGACAGGTCAGTGCCGAGACAAGAGTTCAGTTTCTCAAGAGAAAGCTCAATCAATTTCGGTTTGGAATTAACTGCTCCAGCTTCTACAATCCCTTGATGCACAGTTCCTCCGGCATATTTGGCTATTAAGGCAGTCGCACGATTCAGTGCCGGAATGACTCTGGCTGGATCTACTTCTTTCTCAAAGCGGGAGCTTGCTTCAGAACGGAGGCCCAGCTGACGTGATGTTTTACGAACCGTTCCACCATCGAATTTTGCCGATTCCAGGAAAATGTTTACCGTATTGTCTGTCACTTCAGAATCCAGTCCACCCATAACGCCTGCCAGAGCTACAGGTTTACCGCCTGCTGTAATGACCAGCATATGCGGCTCCAAACGTCTCTCCTGACCGTCAAGTGTCGTCATCGTTTCGCCGGCTTTAGCCATACGGACAAGTACAGAACCATCAGTCAATTGATCACCATCAAATGCATGCAGCGGCTGTCCGTATTCCAGCATAACGTAGTTAGTAATATCAACAATATTGTTGATCGGGCGAACGCCGGCAGCCATCAAGCGATTTTGCATCCAAAGCGGCGAAGTGCCAACTTTAACGCCTGTAATATAACGGGCAGCATAATGAGGACACTGTTCTTCCGCCTCAATCGATACGGAAATATGTTTCGCCGCCGGATCACTAACTTCTACCAGTTCCTTCTCAGGCTTAGGGAGAGTGATTTCTCTTCCCAGAATCGCACTCACCTCATACGCAGCTCCCAGCATGCTAAGACAATCGGACCGGTTCGGAGTCAAATCCAGTTCAAGCACTTGGTCATTAAGTCCAAGCACATTTACAATTGGTACGCCGACATCTGTTCCTTCCGGCAGCACTAATATTCCTTCCTGCAGCTCTTTAGGGAGCAGCTTATCATTCATGCCAAGCTCTTTCGCGGAACAAATCATGCCTTGTGAAAGGACGCCGCGCAGCTTCGCTTTTTTAATATCCAATCCTCCAGGAAGCTTTGCACCAACCATAGCGACAGGCACCTTTTGACCTGCATCCACATTCTTAGCGCCGCACACGATCTGCAGATCTTCTTCTTGTCCAGCATCCACGATACAAATGTTCAGTTTGTCCGCATCAGGGTGCTTTTCTTTGCTCTTTACATATCCAACAACTACTTTATTAATTCCCTGATTGCGATCCTCGATCACGTCGATTTCGATACCCGCCGAGGTGATACGACTTGCCAGCTCTTCAGCTGGTACACCTTCCAGAGAAATATAATCAGACAACCATTCCGTTGATACTCTCATTACCGTTCACTTCCTTCTTTTGTTTAAAGTTATATCCGTGCGAACTGTTTCAAGAATGACATATCGTTATTGAAGAAATGACGGATGTCATCAACACCGTATTTCAACATCGCAATCCGTTCAACACCCATTCCGAAGGCAAAACCGCTATACTGCTCCGGATCATATCCACCCATCTCCAGTACCTTTGGATGAACCATTCCACAGCCCAAAATTTCTAGCCAGCCTGTGTGCTTACATACACGACAGCCACTGCCCCCGCATCTCACACAAGATACATCCACTTCTGCACTCGGTTCTGTGAACGGGAAGAAACTCGGACGAAGACGAATTTGTGTATTGTCCCCGAACATTTCGCGTACAAATTGCAACAGAGTACCTTTTAAATCACTCATGCGAATATTGCGTCCGATCACAAGCCCTTCAATTTGGTGGAACTGGAAGGAGTGTGTTGCATCGTCATCATCACGACGGAATACACGACCAGGACATATAATTTTAACAGGCGTTTCGCCCTTCATGTCCAGCATCGTGCGAGCCTGAACCGGCGATGTCTGTGTACGCATCAGCAAGTCTTCAGTCAAATAGAAGGAGTCCTGCATATCACGAGCAGGGTGGTTCTTAGGAAGATTCAGCGCTTCGAAGTTGAAATAATCAGTCTCTACTTCAGGGCCTTCCGCTACACGGTATCCCATCCCGATAAAAACATCCTCGATATCTTGGATAACTCTGCTCAGCGGGTGAACCGCACCTTGAGCAAGCTTGCGTCCCGGCAGTGTAACGTCCACTTTCTCCGCGCGCAAGCGCTTCTCGGTTTCCTTACGCTGAAAAGCCTCCTGTTTACTTGTAATGACTTCTTCGATGGCTCCCCGCACTACATTTCCGACCTGGCCGATAACCGGACGCTCTTCAGCGCTAAGAGATCCCATCCCTCTTAAAATTTCAGTCAAGGCACCTTTTTTTCCCAAGTACTTGACCCGCAGATCATTCAAACTTTGCGGATCTATTACCTCCTGCAGTTGGGCCAATGCCTCCTGCTTCAATGCTTCCAATTTTTCTTTCATAGCCTCTCATGCCCCCTTCTTTCATCTCAGTGACGTACAAAGTAGTTCAACTCAACAAAAAAAAGCCTTTTCTCCCGAAAGGGACGAAAAGACCGTGGTACCACCCTTGTTAGCACGCTAATACATAACCCGAACAACTTCCGTTATTCAGCAGCTATCAAGCCGCATGCTCACTTTAACCGACATAACGTGTCGGAACCCGTTATCCCCTACTGAACAGCCACAACCGCGTTCAGGGAACTGCTCCGGAGCGAACTTCAACAGCCTGTTTCCATAGAAACGCTCTCAATCTGTGGCGTCTCCTCCCTGTAAAGAGGCACTGCTTACTCTTCTCCATCTACGCATTTACATTTTTCAGCATATATAGTCTATATTATATTCAATTATGCCTCTCATGACAAGTTCATATGCCTATTTTATAGATGAGTAAAAAGTACTCAGTGGATCAGTGTCGATCAATCAGCATTTCAGTTTCTTGAACGAGCTGACCCAGCATATTTACACCTTCTCTGGTGCGGTCTTGCTCTGAAGACAGGAGCGTCATAATTTTATCAATACGCAGCTTGTAATCCTTCGGTTTCATTTGAAAACTATCCACTAAGGCAACCGCTTTTTTCTCATTGATACAGTATTCCTTATTCTTTGCGAACAGCACCTGATTTAAGCAGGATATCGTCCGGAAGCAGCACCCCGCTACATATGAGATATCATCTTTGTTAACATTGCTGTCAGCGTGCATCAAGGAAAAAGATGCTTCGAACCTGAAATATCCGATTATCGCATCCTGCAATGCTTTGGGGTAAGGTGTCGTTTTGGCTTTTAGATTTCGTATTTTACCGATTGGGTCCACCAGTACTCTACATATCGATATTTCCCCCATGTACATTACATTTAGAAAAGCATGTGGATGGCCAGCATGATAATGTGTTGATACTACGCCTGACATACATTCATCAATGACGCCCGAAACTCTGTGAATATCTCTAAGAATCAGGTCGACATGATACCCCTGGACAGCAAGCCAGCCCCCGGCATTTACCCATGGACCCCAGCCGCCTAATGGCGTAACTAATTTCCCTCTTTGTTCATCATCCAATTTTTCAGCTACTCGATTCATCTCTTCGATATCAAAACCAGCCTGTTCATCGTAATAAATACCGATATCGATATCTGAGGTCGGCTTATGGTTGCCCCTGGCTCTTGATCCGCCAAGAACGATACCGATCACCCCGGGTATATGTTCCAGTTCGCGGCTAACATACTGTACGATTTCATCTACAGTCATTGTTGTCATCTCCTAAACCAGATTACTCATGCGAAAATAACATCAGTTAATCAATGACCCCGCATCATGCTGGGTTCATTCCCAATCATGATGCGGGAGAGCTTAGCCACGCAACTGTTCCAGCTCATGTCGCAGCACACGTATTTCCAACAATTGCTCTGCTTCTTTATCATTGCTGTCCGGCGTGGTTTCCAAAAGCTCCTGAATTCGGAACTCCAGCTCCATCCGCCGGTTCTCCTTCTGACTGTCCCCCCTGATAACATGGGTTCGAGACATCTGCTCCTCTTCCTCTTCAGCACTGCCTTCATACCATACGGGATCTTCTCCCGGATTCAGTGTAAGCAGTCGATTCGCCAGCTTCCGAACGAGAAAACGGTCATGGGACACAAGCGCAATGGTACCAGGGTAATCTCCAAGCACCGCTTCAATCACTTCCCTCGTATCCACATCGAGGTAATTGGTTGGTTCGTCAAGCACCAGGAGATGAGCACCGCTAAAATACAATTTCAGAAAAGCGGCTCTGCATTTCTCACCCATGCTTAAATCGCCTATCTTTTTGAATACATCATCCCGACTGAACAAAAAGCATCCCAGTAGTGTTCTCGCCCGGCTTTGCGTCATGTCGGGGAGCATCAACAAACTGTCCAGCAGGGTCGTTTCTAAACTTAAGCCTTCCAGCTCCTGTGAGAAATATCCGATTTTTAATGCCGGATGATGCACCACCTTACCTTCAGACGGCTCGATCTCACCCATCAGCAACTTGAGCAGCGTTGTCTTGCCACTTCCGTTAGGACCGCGAACCGCCAAGCGATCACCACGGGACAATTGAAAAGAAAGCTTGTTAAAAAGAAGCCCTTCTCCAAATCCAAAGCTTAGATCTTCTACACGAATCAGCATTCGTGCACCCAACGTTTCCCCGCCAAGCTTCATATTGAGTTTAGAATCATTCCGTGGCTTATCCACACTCTCGGCTTCAAGACGCTCCAGCGCCTTCTGCTTCGCATGATAGCGGGAAATGTTCTTTTTCGCTTTAGCCTTGTAGAAACTCGCTGTGATTTTCACTTCGTTGTTGTCCCCAGCCGAATTATGCGCCTGATGAAACCACTCTTGATACCTCCGGATGGATTCTTCCAACGCTTTGCGGGCGAGCTCCTGCTTACGGTGCAGCGCCTCCTGTTCACGCAGTTCTCGCTCCTTCTCCTGCCGATATGCGCTATAACCACCTTTATACCGTTTCAAGCCCTCGGAAGATAATTCACAGATTGCAGTAGCTACCTTATCCATGAATACCCGGTCATGAGATACGAACAAAACGGTTCCTTTATAGGAAAGCAGCCATTGTTCCAGCCACAGGAGGCTCTCCCCATCCAGATGGTTGGTCGGCTCATCCAACAGAAGAAGCTGTGGCTCTGATACTAACAAGGCAGCGAGTTGAGCCCGGGTCTTTTGCCCTCCGCTTAATTCTCTGAAAGAGACGGTCCACAGCTCAGAATGAATCCCGAGCATGGTCATCGCTTTTTCAACCTCGGTTTCCCACTGAAAACCATTTTTTGTCTCATATTCGTCAAGCAGCTGACCGTATCTTACCAGCAGCTCTGCACTCTGGTCCTGACTGGCCTGTTGCATTAGCTGCTCTAGCTCGGCTAATTCGTGCTTCAGATGCCATAATGCTTCGTTACTGCCTCGCCGAACCGTGTCCAGCGCCGACATATGATCCTCCGGCCGGTCCTGCTGCTTGAGCCAGCCCCAACGATTGCGTGATAAACGTGCTTCAACACGTCCAGTTGTTGGTTCCGTATCCCCTGTCAATATGGACAAAAGTGTCGATTTCCCCGAGCCGTTTCTGCCAAACAGAGCAACCCGTTCCCCTTCAGCTACCTCTAATTGAATATTTGAAAACAGTGGAGTTCCTTGCAGTTCAATGCTAATGTCGGAAGCCTTTAATATAATGGTCATATTCCTCATCCTTTCCATGTGAAAACTCACGAAAAAACCGCAGACGATGTCTGCGGCGGATGATTGGAAAAGTGTATATCTGAAATAAGTGCGAGTTTACAGGGAATAAGTACTTATGCTGTTCATTCCGCACACAGCCACTTCATTGGTACACCAAAGAAGCAATTACCCCTATCAAATCTCGCCGATTCATACGAACGAAGTTCACCGTATCATCTTTTTCAGACACACCAAGTCTTTCCCTCTACCGCCGTAGAGAAAACGCCTGCATTAACGCTTGCAGTTGTCGAAAGAAAGGGTGTCTTACTTCATCGTATAGGTTACCTCACAGTTCTTGGAATGAATTGGTCTCATTATAACAATAATCTTCCCGTCATGTCTACATTTATTCCCCTTGATCGAGCTTCACACCGCTGCCAAGCCTTTGCGCCTTAGCCCAATAATAACCCGCAACCCCTATGTCGAAGATCGCTAGACCCATCGGGTTAAAAAACACCGTGTTTTCCGTCCCTCTGTGAATGAGTGCGTCACGGCATACGACATCTGCGAGCGTACAGACATCCGATAACTGCAATCCATACTTGAGATGCAGCTGCTCTACATCTGTATTTTCACGACAAACTTCATTCCAGTCGTCAACTACGATTGTTTTGACATGTGCAACGGACCGGGGTATATAATCACGAAGGGATACGCCTAGCAGCAGCACTCCCTCCTTCGGGACCTCATCGATGTACCGGTTAGCCGATACAGTGCAGGTAGCGATGATGTCGGCATGACGGTATGGGATACGCCAATCATCCGCTATAATCGTAATATTCCGCAGTTCGGCGGGAACGGTTGCCGGATCAATTCCTCTCAGATCGTACAAGGTAACCTGCTTCAGCTTATCACCAAGGATCGCGGCGCACATATCAAGATGGAGTCGGCCAATTGGCCCCCAGCCGATAATCCCGAGCCTAATCCCTGCGGGCTGCCGAGCCTCCACATAGGCTTTTAGCATCACACCACTGACGGCTGCCGTTCGGAGTCCGCTCAGTAGTCCGCTGTTTAGGAAAGCTAGCGGCTCCCCGGTTGCCGTATCGTTCAAAATTATCGTATTATGTGCCCTTGGCAGTCCGTGGAGATGGTTTTTCGGGAAGCTTGCAATCCATTTAATCCCGGCCAGGTTGAAGCTCCCTCCCACATAAGCTGGCATCGCGATGATCCGATTCTCCGGATTTCTGAATCTCAAATATGGCTTTAACGGATGCACACAGTCACCCTCATCCTCAATCCGGACAACATCCTGAATGATGCCAGTCAACACACGCCAATCTATTCCTAACTCCTGAATGTGGCTGTCGTTCAGGTACAGCATAGACTACTCCTCCTGTAGTAAACGGGGGGCGAAGCCAATCTCCCGCTGTACCCAATCATCGTTATATATGGTATCCATATACCGTTCGCCACGGTCTGGCAGGATCGCTGCACATACAGCTCCTTTCGGAATATGCGCTTTCATGCGAAGAATCGCTGAAATGACACCACCGGATGATGCACCTGCCAAGATGGATTCACTGATAACCAGTTGACGGCAGCCCTCAACACAGTCCCGATCGGATACATACTGTACCTCATCCGCAATCCCCTGGTGATAAAGCCCCGGAACGATGCCTGCACCGAGACCCGGAAACTGACGAGCACCTTTCGTTCCTCCAAAAATAACGCTTCCTGCGGCATCAACCGCTACGATTCTTGTACTCAACCGCCTGAACCTGATATAATCCGAGCAGCCTCGAATCGTACCACAGGAGCTGACACCGCAAAATAAATAATCGATAGAACCAAGCTTATCGCAGATTTCCCTCATCGTCATCTCGGTGTGAGACAGACTGTTGTCCAAATTCCCATACTGATTCGTCCAATAGGCATTCGGAATTTGCTTGACCAGCTCACTGACCCGGCGAATTCGAGCCGGCAAAAACTCCCCCGTCTGCTCGTCAGGCTCAGTTACAAGATCGATTTCCCCACCGAAACTGCGGATGATGCTCTTGTGCTGCTCGGTCGTCCGGGGATCAACAACACATATAAAGCGTAAGCCCAGATAGCGGCATAGCTGGGCCAAACTTATGGCCAAATTCCCTGAGCTGGATTCTACTATGACACTATCCTCCGTAATATCGCCGCGACGGATCGCTTCCTTCAACAAATAGAGCGCAGGTCGATCCTTGGCACTTCCCCCGGGATTCATTCCCTCCAGCTTTCCGTATACTTCAAACGGCTCCCCGCTAAACAGTCGCGACAATCGTATGAGAGGTGTACCGCCAATCGCGTCAACAATTCCTCCCTCAAGCTTCATTCAGATCCCTCAACTTTGTCATAGTAGATTTTTTTATGTTTAACCCTACTTCGCTGCTCTTCATCTTGAAAGCTACCGTACATGACCTGAATCCGACCGAGAATTCCTGAACGAATCATCGCTTCAATCTCCGGTATGCGTTCCTCCAATTCTTGTCGAACGGCCTCCAACAGCTGTCTCGACGCCTTTGATTTGTTCGTATGTTTCTGTCCATTTAACTTTTCTGATCTGTGTCCGTTCGAGCAGTTCGGATCGTCGAGACTGTACACAACCACCTTAAGCTCATTTCCATCCATATAAACACGAACACTGCTCAATCGCCCCATGTGCCGATTAACGACATCTTCAATATCGTAGATACTTATTTTCTCGCCGTGCTTCAAATCCGGTCCGATTCGTTTGACAATGCTTTGAAAGCTCATTCGCTCCACACCATCCACGATGATGGGACGCAAATCCCGAACCACGTCATACGTCACATAACGAAGTGCAGGGAAAGATTCCCTTGCCGTCGATGTCAGAACGAGTACTTGTTCCTGTTCGGGTAACGGCTCCCCGCCTTCTCCGAGCACTTCCGTCCCGACTCCTTCAGCAATCAAGCCTTCGGTTAGCAAATAACGTCCATACTGGGGTGAGTAATAGGCCAACGTCCCCATTTCAATAGATCCGTAAGTATCCGTAATCCGCTCCACAGCAATGCCCAGACGTTCCGCGGCTCGCCTTATCCAGCCAGCCGGGGCCATCTCCCCTACGAGAATGACATGACGGATTCCATACGACTCGGGATGCTCGGACGATAGCAATATACGATCCAAAATGGATGGCATTGTGTAGAGCACTTCTGGCTGAAAGCTCTGCAATCGAGCCAAATGCTGCTCAATAGGCAGGGTATAGGGAATTGACGTAACCTCCATCCCCAATTGTCTAAATACCCGGGCAGCCGTCGCTTCCGCATGACCGGTTCCCATATCCGCCAAAGCGGTTCGATAACCGGCCGAGCCCATAATTGTACGGAACACATCCAGCTTGATTCTCATATATGCTGCTTCATCGGTTTCGGAATAATAAATTGCTTTGCGCCTGCCTGAGCTCGTGCCAGAGGTGCGGTATTCGTAAAGACCACTCGATCCGGCAAGCGGATTCTCAGAGGAGTAATAGTACCTTTCCAAAACAGGAGCGGTTATAAGTGGCAGTTGTTCTAATTCAATTCTCTTATCCTTCTGCAGTGATTCGAGCCATTGGACATACCAGGGACAGTACACTTTAATTCGTTCAATAATCCGATGTAAATCTTCAGACGAGATCATAAACAGACCTCCTCTCTCATTAGGCAAATCGCCCTGCTTTACAATCCACTGTATGCAGCGTGAGTTGGCGATGTTCTTGCGTCTATGACGGGATTAATCCTGTAATTAGGGCTATATTTAATAATTGCAGCTATATTTCCGCAATGTAGGCAGCTAACCATACCATCCCGTTCCCTTCACCATATCATAGACTGTTAAGTACCAGCGCCTAGAATGAAGGGAAGAATACAGACATGTTAAAAAGCATTCTAGTAAGTAAAATGCACAAAACAAATCTGATGCTTAACAGCTCAAAATTAGCTAAGCATATCCCACTCACCAAACGTTTGAACCGGCAGCTTTTATCCCGCATGCTTGAACAACACGGTATGATATATGTAAAACCTGACAAAGGCTCTCAGGGAAAGGGAGTCATCCGGGTAGAGAAAATAAAGCAAGGTTACCGTTATCAAAACGGAGTGAAAGTATTTACCTTTATAAGCTTCAGCTCCATGTTCTCTTCCATATGCAAACACTTTGGCCATCGGCAGTATCTGGTTCAAAAAGGCGTTCATCTGCTCAAGTATAACGGCCGCCCTTTCGATTTTCGCGTCATGATTCAGCGCAATCCGAAACGTAAGTGGGAATGTACCGGCACAATCGGACGCCTTGCTCACCCAGGTAAAGCCGTTACTAACGGAAGCCAAGGAGGTACGATCTATGAACCTTCCGTGCTGCTTGCCCCCTTCGCGAACAAGGGAAAGACTGCAGCTGTGCTGCGTAGTATGAATAGAATCACCCATGTGACTGCAGCCAGATTAAGCCAAACGTATCCACACTTGAACGAGCTCGGGCTAGATATCGGCTTGGACCGGAGGCTTAAGCCGTGGATTTTGGAGGTCAACACCTATCCCGACGCAGCTCCGTTCTCTCTACTACCGAATCCCAAAGTCATTCGCACCATTGTGGCGTATGGCAAAGCTTACGGAAGACATCACAGAACGACATGCACCAAGGCGAAAAGGGCTCCGTAATCTCAAAAGCCTAATCACAGATAGTCTCTTAAAAATGATCAGGAAACGGAGCTCATTCGTCTACACTTTCTGATATTTTAACAAAACGGCTGAATAGGAATCGAAACTTCGATGATTCCTACTCAGCCGCTATTTATGTGTTATGAACCACGAAAAACAAATAAATTTCTTTTCCTTAACAAAAAAAGCCTCCGCCGCTATAGTTAGCGTGCCAGAGACTTGGTTATGTATATAATGGAGCGGGTGATGGGAATCGAACCCACGCTACCAGCTTGGAAGGCTGGAGTTCTACCATTGAACTACACCCGCATATATGACAATCGGGATGACACGATTTGAACATGCGACCCCCTGGTCCCAAACCAGGTGCTCTACCAAGCTGAGCTACATCCCGTCAACAACATGCTGTCTTGAAGACAAAAATAAATATACCATGTGTGTTAAACAATTGCAACTGGTATTTTCATACAATGAGTGGATCAGGGGAGACTAAAACTCCCCTGCGTCTTCATTGAATCAAAAACGATCTCTCAAAATCCCGTGCCCCAATCGGGCGGCTGAAATAATAGCCCTGACCTTCATGGCATTGCTGATTCCTAAGAAAGCTAAGCTGATCCTCCGTCTCGACACCTTCAGCGGTAACCTTCAACTTCAAGTGATGAGCCATTGTGGCAATGGTAGAAACAATAGCTGCATTCTTGTTGTCCCGCAATATTTCATTAACAAAGGATCTATCAATTTTAAGTCGGTCAATAGGCAAATTTTTCAGGTAATGCAAAGAGCTATACCCTGTCCCGAAGTCATCGATACTGATCTTAATGCCTAATTTCTTCAATCGGTGAAGCTGATCCAGAGCTGCCTCCTTATCGAGCGTCATCGACTCTGTAATTTCAAGCTCCACATATTGGGGTTCCAGCTGTATCTCTTTTAAAATAGCGGCAATCCGTTCCGGAAGGTTAGGTTGAATAAACTGTCCCAAAGAAAGATTGATCGAAACACAAAGCGGCCTATATCCTGCCATTTGCCATTGCTTGTTTTGCTGACAAGCCTGTCTTAGAACCCACTCACCGAGCGGTACAATGAGTCCGCTGTCCTCGGCAATCGTAATGAATTCACCCGGGTATACAATTCCCCGTACAGGGTGGTTCCAGCGGACCAAAGCCTCCATCCCTACAACCTGGTTGGTTTGCAACCATACCAGTGGCTGATACTCAAGGAAAAACTCTCCTCGCTCCAAACCACGCCGTAATTCAGTTTCCATGATGAGCCGTTCCTGAGCCTTCAGCTGCATAAAGGGAGCATAACGCCGTATACGGTGCTCTCCTTTAGTATCATGGACAGCCGTATCTGCATTCTGAACCAGCTGGTCCGCCGCAGTCCCGTCTTCTGGATAAATGGCGAAGCCTGCCGAAAGTGATAAATGATAGTCACCTAACTCATACTGTAATGGTTTATTAAACAGATTAAGGAAGCTTTCAATCCGATCAATCATCTGTTCTGAGGTGCCACCATCCGTTAAGATAATGGCAAATTCATCTCCTCCCATACTATAAACCTCTTCCCAGATTTTCGCTTCATGTACAATACGTCTAGATGCCATTTGTAAAATACAATCGCCAGCATCACGGCCCAATGAATCGTTAATGGTCTTAAAGCGTTTAATATTCAGAACAGCCACCGTTAACCCTTCTATCCCATGACCTTTTTCGATAAAGGTTTCCAAACGCAAAAGCAGCTTCCGTAAATTCGGAAGACCTGTCAGATCATCATGATAAGCAAGGTAGCTGATCTGTGCCTCTGCCTTCCGCTGCTCATCCAGAGGATCCTGAATCGAAAGGCGGTAACCACCGCGGAGAATCAGGAAGCTGCCAATACAACCGCAGGCGAGCCCCAAGAGATGGTCCACATCGGTGATATAGGAAGATTTCACAAATAAAATCTGACCCAGGATAAAAAAGATAAGTCCCCGGACGATAATTAGAAGAGAGGGAGGTTTTTCAGCATGTCCCTTATATATAATCATCCCGACTGCTAACAGTAAGAGGGCCAAGATGCCTGTATCCGCTGCTTTCTTAACCATAGTCATGCCTTGCTCATTGATCAAAACCGGCCGTGATTGCCACATGAAAAATAAAGCCACTGCTGCACAACTGCCTAAAATACTGATCATAAGAATAATACGCTTATACAATGTACCTACAGCCCGGTCCCGAAAGCTGAACGTAAACAGAATACCGAGAGCCACGGCATATTTCGATAATAACAGCAGCCACAGTGATTCGTTCATGGATAGAGTCCAGTGGAACAAAGGAAACCCGATAGCACCCAATGTATGAATCAGATCAAAGATAAGCACGAACAAAAACAACATGCCTGTATAAAGCCGCTGACGCGAAAGCTGATTGGAAAAATAAATCCATCCCTGTGTAAAAATCGAAAAACAAATAGCCACATTCGCTACACCAGCAGCCAAATATAAAGGAGCGTATTCGCTCCAGTCATGAAACCGGTAAACCGGATTTTGAAAAAACAGGAGCAGGAGGACTGCTACAACAACGGCTATGCCCGTTCTTACGGTCTTTCTCTCTTCTACATTGTTCAGCATGTTTAGCTGTACCCCCGTCAATTTTGTGTCATTTCAATAGATTTACTAAATTATGGATTCCACGTAGATCTTCAATTTCCTGCATCACTTCCTCGTAAAGCGACATTGTGCATGACATCGTTCGACAATTTGTCGTTTTATTCAATTTTTATCAACTAAAAATTTAATTAATATTGTTTTTAATCCCTTGTTTTTATCGGTTTTGTGCAAAAAATATGTGAATAAATTCAAATAAAAAAGCACTTTCCCATCAAGGAAAAGTGCTATTAGTCATGTCATTTCATTTCAACTTGATATGGCATGGAAATGTTATTTTTTAAACGTAACTTCCGGTGTTGTCAGCTTGTCATAAAAGTCGACAGTCTTGTCTTTGTCATCCGAAGCTCGTAAAGCCATCGCAGAACGAGGATGTTCATCAAGCGTACCTGTGATCATGTATGGAATGAGGTAGCCCCATTCTTCTTTTTCACGAAGAGGGATCATAAAACGCTCAATGATGTCCAATACGGGACGAAGTTCGTACTTGGTTCCCTTTAAATGAGTAACCAGAAGCTCTGTCGGGCAGTTGCCGGCAGCACGCCCCATACCGTAAACAGACGCATCGAGCAGCTCAACACCGTTCTCGGCTGCCACCAAGGTATTTGAGAACGCCAGCTGCATGTTGTTATGCGTATGCACGCCCAGACGTTTGTTTGGCAAATGAGTCTTAAATTTATCCACTAAATATTTAATATCTTTATGATCCAGACTGCCGTAGGAATCAACGATGTACACAACGTCAACTACGCTGTCTTTAATCAGCTCAAACGCTTCAAGCAGTTCGTTCTCCATGACGTTCGATAAAGCCATAATGTTGATAGTAGTCTCGTATCCCCGGTCATGAAATACTTGGATAAGATCCAATGCTTTGTCCACGTCCTTGATATAACAAGCTACTCGGATCAGATCCAGCAGACTCTCTTCACGCGGGAGAATATCATCCTCATCAACACGGCCGATATCGACAAGTGCTGACAATTTAGTTCTGCCTTTTTGCGGGATCACTTCGCGCAGGAAGTCATCGTTGAGAAAGCGCCATGGACCTGATTGATCGGCACCCTTCAACAACTTGGGTGAATTTTTATAACCGATTTCCATATAGTCCACGCCTGCCTCATTCAGGCCGGCATATAAATTTTGCACGAATTCTACACTAAAATCCCAATTATTGACCAATCCACCATCGCGGATGGTACAGTCTACGATTTTGGTTCTACTACTTTTCATCCAAGTTAAACTCCCTTCATCCAAGTTTTCTCTTCATCATACTTGAACGACTGACGAAAAGTAAAGAAAAAAAGTCCGCGACAGCGGACTTTACCCAATAGTAGCTAATTCAGTTGTTTCTTGGGTGAGAGCCCAATCCGTAATGGTGCGAACTAAAGCTCCTGTCGCTCCTTTTGGGTCAACACCCCGTTCTTTAGGTAAAAATGCAGTACCTGCAATATCAAAATGAACCCAAGGAAGGCCGTCGGCAAAGGTACCTATGAACAATCCCGCCGTAATGGTTCCTCCCAAGCGCCCGGTTGAGTTTCTTACATCGGCCACATCACTCTTCAGCATGTCCCAAAACTCTGGATACGCGGGAAGAGGCCATACCTTTTCTCCAGCTCGTCTAGATGATGCAACAAGCTCCTGAAGAAAGGTTTCGTCGTTGGTCACTGCGCCTGTCGCGACATCGCCAAGAGCAGTGAGCACAGCACCGGTCAAAGTTGCGACATCGATAATGCGCGATGCGCCGAGTTCCTTCGCATAAGTAACACCATCTGCCAGAACCACGCGGCCTTCCGCATCCGTATTCAATATTTCAATTGTGCGACCACTCAATGTCGTTATTACATCTCCAGGCTTCACCGCATTTCCGTTTGGCATGTTCTCCGCCGATGGGATCACCATCACCACATTAATTTTAGGTCGTATCCGGCCCAAAGCCTCCATCACACCCAATACGGTTGCTGCTCCACCCATATCACTGATCATTTCTTCCATACCAGCTGCCTTTTTAAGGGATATACCTCCGGTATCAAACGTGATGCCTTTACCCACAAGACCAATGACATGATCCCAAGTCTCAGTTCCTTGATATTTGATCACGATCATTCTTGGGGGATTAACACTACCTTTTCCGATGGCAAGCAGACCTCCCATACCTTTTTCCTCGATCTTCTTCTCATTCAGCACATAGCCCTCCATGCCGTGGCGCTTTGCTACACCCATAGCCGCCTGTGCCAAATCGTCAGGAACAAGCATATTTCCCGGCAGGTTGGTAAGGTCACGGGCCAGACATGTCGCTTCTCCGACTGCTTCTCCGCGGGCAAATCCACGTTCCCAAGACTCCTCGGTACCGGCATCGCTATGACTGTCTTTCGTAAAAAAGACAACTTCCTGAATGTTTTCCTTAACGCCCTCATCTCTCTTGTACCGTTTCGCTTGATATCCGCCTAGCAAAAAACCTTCCGTCAGAGCTTGAGCCGCTTCTTCTATATCTTGTTCCACAGTAAACTGCATCATCGTCGCAGGAACTTCAAGCGAAAGTTTCTTTGCGCCGATTTTCACAGCCGCTTTAGCTCCCTGTGCTGCAGCCAACCGCAGCTGCTCCGATGTCATCGGCCCTTCTGTTCTACCCGTCAAGATCAAAGTTCGAAAACCACCTTCATTATGTATCGGCAGCACATATGTCCGATTCGCCGCCCCCTGAAATAACCCTCTTTCATTCAGCTCTTTTAGAAGGTGATCCCATTCAGGTGCTACCCCTCCTTCTTTCATCTGCTGTTTGGTTACCAGAACAATGAGTGCATCACTGTTTACTTGATCGTAAGTGACCCCACTTTTCCAAGTCCATAACATTCAAATTCCTCCATTCTACAGATATATTTATGTCGTGAACAAGTGTTTTTATAAATACTATGTAATATTGTAGCACAACCACTTGCATCATTATAAAAGGGAACAGCCCGTTCATAAGAACGACGACTATTCCCTGTCGAATTCATTATTGTGTTAAAAGCTTGTCCCCTCCATTTTAGGAAGCATTATTTCAAACTCTGTTCCCGTACCGACATGACTTTCCACGGCAATCGAGCCTCCGTGATTTTTTATGATACGGTAACTAACCGACAGGCCGAGCCCTGTCCCGCCTTCTTTTGTTGTAAAGAACGGATTGAACAGATGATTCAATGTATTTTGATCCATCCCGCCACCGTTATCGGATACAAGAATACTAACATGTTTTTCATGATGCTTCATTCCGATTTCAATCATACCCACACCGGGGTCATCCAGCTTCTCATCAATCGCATCTAAAGCATTTTTTATCAGGTTTAAAAGGACCTGCTTGATCTGTTTAACATCCACCGATATATAAGTAGGATCCCGCTCATCCAGATGTAAACTAATCTGACAGCCCTTCATCAGAGCCTCGCTTTCAGTCAAAAGAACAACTTCCTTCAGCAGTGAAGTCACCGGAATGACTGTGGTTTGCGGTGCGGATGGCTTGGAAGAGTTCAAAAACTCATATATGATATCGTTCGCCCGATCTATTTCCGTTAGAATAATACGTGCGTATTCATCTTTCCCAAGGCTCATCAAATGCGGCCGGAGCAACTGGATAAATCCCCGGATAGAAGTGAGAGGATTTCGGATTTCATGTGCAATGGATGCTGAAATTTTGCCCAGCATGGCCAGTTTGTCATTCTGATAAGCGGTCTGCTCAATCTGCTTAAAATCAGACACATCCTTAACGCTGATCAGAAAATCTCCTTCCATTTGATCACCATATGTCATCGTGATCAACCACGACTTACCGTATTCGTCCAGAAGCTCATGAAATCTTTTGCGATGAAAGATGGTTTCCCGAAAGAGCCGCAGTATTTTTTTCTTCTTGAATCTGGTGAGCTGGGGATGACGCAAAAGCTCAGTTAGAGTGCAACCCGCAAGTGATTTTCGTGGCACGCCTAACAGCTTGGCCATTTGTACATTCACAAAGGCCAGAACCCCATCGCTATCAAAAAGGATGATACCGCTGTCGAGATTTTCCAAAATATTCTCATACTTTGTTCTTACAAGCTGATTCGGATGAAATGATCCCATTTCCTCCAGCTCAGTTCCTCGGATTTCACTCAACAAGATGGCTCCCCCCTTTTCTCAAAAAGATGAACTCGCCAAAACACAAGTTTCATGCAGACAAAGACATATGGGTACAATCTCTGCAAAAAGACCAGCGCCTGTTTTTACACGTTTTCTTCATGATAGTCACGCCTGCAGAGAAACGTCAATCAGAGATACTGTCGAATAACATCAGATCTCAACAAAAATAAATTTAACGTTTACTTTTTCGCAACTCACGCCGTGTTGGCATAGCATCTTAGCGAGATAGGGATTTCACCTGTTGCCTAACGAGTTCAATCTATCTCATCATGAGAAAAACATCTATCGACGTACTTCAAAGAAGACAGACCGTACTTAGCGGTTGTTTTTCTTGCAAGATAAAGATGCACTCTACTCCGATGTTTATACTTTCTAATCTCTTGAAAAAGCCCTCTTGTCGGAGGGCTTAGCATGTGGGTTACGCTTTTTGCTGAAGCCGAATACGACGTTGACTCATAACCGCAAGCCTTCTTTTTAATTCGTTTTGCCACTTTTCATCCTGCATCCACTTTGCTACAGCCAGCAAATCAAGCGACATATCAATTTGGCTTTGAACGACCTCAAGGTCATCTTCCGATTCCCGGTTTACTACATTCTCAAAAATGGTTTCTTCGTCTTCCATCACATAATCCTGAAAATCCACATGGTCTGCACCATCGCCGTGTGCGTATTCCGCTAAAATTTCATATTCATTCTCCACCCGATAATGGACTTCCATTCGATGGCAAACCGGACAAAACAACAGGGGAACATTATGCACTTGAGTTCGATAATGCTTCAACGTACCTTTTGATCCCACCATACTAGCCCCACAGCAAAAACTCATATCGTTCACCTTCCCCTGCTTTCAATATTGTTTAGACATTGTATTCGCTTTCATTGTCCCTAATTCCTTCAATTTGAATACCATTGTAAAAAAATGGGTCATTTGTCCTGAGATGCAAGTATAAAGGCCTACACATATATACGTTATATATCTACCATTACTGGCTAAAATAAACGTCCGTTAACAACCTGTTGTTGAAAAAAGCCCCCACTGCCTGCAACCTGACAGGCAATGAGGGCTCAATCCTATATTAGATCATTCGCTTGTACTTACAGGTTGGTATCTCCTGGCTTCCAGTTCATAGCGCACAGTCCACCGGATTGCAGAGCTTGCAGAACACGAAGCGTTTCTTCAACGCTGCGGCCTACATCGTTATGGTTAACAACTTGATATTTCAATTCGCCTTCTGGATCGATGATGAACAGACCACGCAATGCAATGCCCTCTTCTTCAATCAAGATACCATAGTCTCTAGCAACATTTTTCGTGATGTCGGAAGCCAGTGGGAAGTTAAGTGTTCCCAGACCGTTAGCATCCTTGGATGCGTTGATCCAAGCTTTATGGCTGTGTACGGAGTCAATGCTGACACCCAGCACATCAGTATCCAGTGCTTTAAATTGATCGTATGCATCACTCAAAGCTGTGATTTCAGTAGGGCATACAAATGTGAAATCAAGCGGATAGAAGAAGAATACAAGCCACTTGCCACGATAATCAGACAAGCTTACTTTACCAAAATCTTTACCATCTCCGGATACCATTTCCATTGTGAAATCCGGTGCTGCTTTACCAACCAAACGTTCTGCCATGATTGATTTCCTCCTTAAATATATGTAAGAAAATAAGTTATTCTCTCATATAATGTAGATTGATGCTCCTATGAACATGATGTTATCATTGAGGCTTGTCAAAGTCAACATTATAGAAGTTATTTATTTATAATTATTATAAATAAGGAGATTACTCGAACAAAATCACGGTTTGCGTCTATTGCTTGCGGATGGCTGCAGCAATCAAATCACCCATTTGAGTTGTGCTCAGCGCCTTGCTCTTATCGACTGCTATGTCAGCTGTGCGGTGACCCGCATCTAGTACCTCTGCCACAGCGCGCTCAATCGCATCTGCCGCTCCTGCGTATCCAAATGTCAAACGGTACATCAGTGCAACGGACAGGATAGTGGCAATCGGATTCGCCAGACCTTGTCCCGCAATATCCGGAGCTGATCCGTGAACCGGCTCATACAATCCATAATCTCCTTCACCCATCGAAGCTGATGCCAACATGCCGATGGAGCCGGTAAGCATTGCTGCTTCATCACTCAAAATATCTCCGAACATGTTCTCCGTTACGATAACATCGAAGCTGGACGGCCGACGAAGCAGCTGCATCGCGCAATTGTCAACAAGCACATGCTCCAGCTCAACATCCGGATATTCAGGAGCGATCCGGTTTACTGTTTCACGCCACAGGCGGGATGTTTCCAGCACGTTTGCCTTATCGACCGAAGCAAGCTTCTTACGTCGTTTCTGTGCAATTTCAAACGCTTGCCGTACAATACGTTCCACTTCCGTCGTGTTGTAAACGCAAGTATCTACCGCCTCTTCTCCGTTCGCTCCCTCACGTCTAAATTTCTCACCGAAGTATATACCGCCCGTAAGCTCCCGCACTACCATCAGGTCCGTACCTTCCAAAACTTCCGGTTTCAGCGTAGATGCATCCTTCAGGCAATCAAATATTACAGCTGGTCGGAGATTAGAGAACAGTCCCAACTCTTTACGAATGCCTAGCAATCCGGTCTCCGGGCGAAGTTCTTTCGGATTGTTGTCCCACTGAGGTCCGCCAACCGCGCCAAGCAATACCGCATCCGCACTTTTACACACATTCAATGTTTCCTCAGGCAGCGGGGTTCCCTTTTGGTCAATGGCGATTCCGCCAAACAAAGCGTGCTCAGTCGTGAAAGAATATCCGAATACGTCTTCCGTCCGTTTAATAATCTTTTCCGCTTCTGCCACCACTTCCGGACCAATTCCGTCCCCCGAGATAACAGCGATCTTTTTCGTTTGTGTCATGGTAAGTCACTCCTTATCGATATCTACATACGTCCGGTTTATCCTAGTTACTGTTGTAACATATATCTCGCTCGTTTGACCAAGATATAGAATCTATGAACTTTATAAGTTTTTCCTATAAGTCAGTTTACTTCCTCCTGGCCCACCCTTTCTTCGTTGTAAGACGCTACGAGTACGAATCGTTCCTCCAATCGCTGTTGCCCCCGAATTATTTTGAATTATTACTCATCAGTAAAAATTTGGGGACAAAAGAGCATATGCTTTCGATGCGAGCTTTCTTTTGGAAAGCTTTTACCGCTATCGCTTCTCCGGAATCGATTCGTCCTCTCTGCTGTTTCCTGCATACATCCACTTTAAAACAGTTATACATGAAGAAACCATTCTTGATCAAAATGGTAATTCGACCCTTTACTTACGGACAAATCATATGTTGCTCAAATGAATCGCGCACCGTGTATGTCAGCCATCTCAGTCTTATACTTGGTAGTTGTTATCAGAGAGAGCTAACAATAAATCCCCAGCAACAGATTGCAATTGAGTTTATAAATACACAAAAAAATAGGCGCCCGGGTACAAAACCGGATGCCTGTTTTAATTATAAAAATAGACTAATAAAGCAATTCCCAATGTTACAACGTGACGCGGTCACGACGTCCGAACGTTTTACGTTTCTCAATCAACTGGTTAACCGCATCCACATAAGCGCGGGCACTCGCTTCCAGAATGTCCGTGCTGAGTCCGCGGCCTTGGGCTGCGACATCATTTTGAGACAGAACCACGTGTACCTCACCGAGTGCATCCTTACCGCGGGATACCGACTTGATCGAATAATCCGATAGCGTAACCTCTTCAGCCGTCACTTTATCAATGGCATTATAGATGGCGTCGACTGATCCGTTGCCTTCAGCCTCTTCCTCAATCGTTCCATTCTCCGTCTCAATCGTAACTCGAGCTGTAGGTGTTGAGGCATTTCCGTAAACAACAAACATCGTTTCCAACTTGAATACTTCCGGTGTATCCGTCAACCTCTCTTCGAGCAATGCGAGCAGATCGTCATCGGATACTTCCTTTTTCTTATCAGCCAGCACTTTGAACTTGGAAAAAGCCTCATTCACTTGTTCTTCATTCAACTCATAGCCGAGATCCAGCAGCTTCTCGCGGAATGCATGGCGTCCGGAATGCTTTCCGAGGACCAGCTTACTTTCTTTTAGACCTATAGATTCCGGTGTCATAATCTCATAGGTTGTTTTCTCTTTCAGCATACCGTCCTGGTGAATACCGGATTCATGGGCGAACGCATTCGCACCGACAATTGCTTTATTCCCAGGGACTACCATACCTGTTAGCTTGCTGACAAGGCGGCTCGTACGTGCAATCTCCGTCAGATGCAGTCCAGTTTTGGCCTGGAAAAACTCCTGGCGCGTCTCGAGAGCCATGGCGATTTCTTCAATGGCCGTGTTACCGGCACGCTCCCCGATTCCGTTCACCGTGCCTTCAATCTGATCCGCTCCATTCATAATAGCCGAGAGCGTATTAGCTGTCGCCATACCAAGGTCATTATGGCAGTGAGCGCTCAGTTGCACCTTCTCAATATCAGGAACGTTCTCCTTCAGAAATTTAAAAATAGCACCATATTCCGATGGGTTCAAATAACCGACCGTATCCGGGATGTTAACCACATTAGCGCCTTCGCGGACAGCCATACCAACCATCTCAGCCAAAAACTCACGCTCTGTACGTCCGGCATCTTCAAGAGAAAACTCAATCTTGGAGAAATATTTTTTTGCGTACCGGATAGCAGCCTGTGCTGTTTCCAGTACTTGCTCCTTCTCCATCCGCAGCTTGAACTTGCGATGAATCGGCGATGTTGCAAGGAACACGTGAATACAAGGATCCTGCGCTCCCTGAAGTGCTTCGCGGACGGCGTCGATATCCTGCTCCCGTGAGCGGGACAGACCGATCACTGTCACATTTTTCACAGCACGCGCTACAGCGTTAACAGCGGCCAGATCTCCGGGCGAAGCCGCAGGGAAGCCGGCCTCCATGCGGTCGATTCCCAACTTTTCAAGCTGATGGGCAATCTCTACTTTTTCACGGGTGTTTAAGTTTACGCCGGGTGATTGTTCTCCATCCCGCAGCGTTGTGTCAAAAACATAAATCTTACGCATGCTGACACCTCCTTGAAGTTTTTGCTCTACATAAACCTCCGGCGGCAGGAACATGAACATCCCATACCGCCGGCAGTTTGTTATTTAGTACATTATAAGTCTTACTTCTTGATCCAATGCATCATTTCACGCAGCTGAGCACCGACAACTTCTACCGGATGCTCTGATTCGTTGCGGCGTGTTGCAGTCAGGAATGCACGGCCAGACTGGTTCTCCAAAATAAAGTCGCGGGCGAATTTACCCTGTTGAATGTCGGACAATACTTCTTTCATCGCTTTTTTCGTTTCTTCCGTCACAATGCGAGGTCCGGTTACATAGTCACCATACTCAGCCGTGTTGCTGATGGAATCGCGCATGGAAGCCAGGCCGCCTTCATAGATCATGTCAACGATCAGCTTCAGTTCATGCAGACACTCGAAGTATGCCATTTCAGGAGCATATCCAGCTTCAGTCAGTGTTTCAAAACCAGCTTTGATCAGCTCGGAAACGCCGCCGCACAGTACAGCTTGCTCACCGAACAGGTCGGTTTCGGTTTCCTCACGGAACGAAGTTTCGATAACGCCTGCACGAGTACAGCCGATACCTTTAGCATAAGCAAGACCGATTTCTTTTGCTTGTCCTGTTGCATCTTTCTCAACAGCGATCAGACCAGGTACACCAAATCCTTCAACATAAGTACGGCGCACCATGTGGCCCGGGGATTTAGGAGCTACCAACAGAACATCGTTTTCCTTTGGAGCTACGATTTGTCCGAAATGTACGTTGAAGCCGTGGGAGAACATAAGAGCCGCGCCTTTTTTCAGGTTTGGTTCAATATCGTTCTTGTATACAGAAGCTTGTGTTTCATCAGGCATTAAGATTTGAACTACATCTGCGCGACTTACAGCTTCACCTACCGGAAGCACTTCAAAACCGTCATTTTTGGCTTTATCGAAGGATTTACCTTCGCGAAGGCCGATAACAACGTTAATTCCGCTGTCACGCAGATTTTGCGCTTGAGCATGACCTTGGCTTCCGTAGCCGATTACAGCAATCGTTTTGTCCTTAAGTACGTTGAGTTCTGCATCTTGTTCATAATAAGTAGTTACTGGCATTTTATAAGTCCTCCTTTGATTTTAAAGACCCTTCATGAATGAGCGGGTATTTCAATAGACCCGAAACTCCCTCCGATCTCCTGAAACACCCGCTCATCACGTTCCGGGTGTGTGCCTCATTACAATCGTTATAAAAATGTTTAAGTATTACGCGTTGCCGCGGATCATTGCGGTAGCGCCGGTCCGGGTAAGTTCCCGGATTCCGTATGGCTTAAGCAGTTCGATCATTGCATCGATTTTTTCTGTATCACCAACAACCTGTACCATCATGTTTACAGCGCCAATGTCAACAACCGATGCTCGGAATGTATCGACAACTCCAAGTATTTCCGGCCGTGATGCAGGCTCGGCCTTAACTTTAATCAACGCCAACTCTCTGGCTACCATTGGCTTGGAACTTAGATCGATAACTTTGATAACATCAATCAGTTTGTACAGCTGCTTCTCAATTTGTTCCAGAGTCGTGTCATCACCTGTTGTAACGATGACCATACGGGACAAACCGGCTTCTTCCGACTGACCTACCGTAATGCTCTCAATGTTGAAACCTCTCCGGCCGAACAATCCGGCAACCCGCTGGAGGACGCCAGGCTGATCGTTTACGAGTACAGCTATGGTATGTTTTAAACTCATCATCTTACGCATCCCCCATCAGCATTTGATCAATTGTTGAGCCCTGGGTTACCATCGGATATACGTTTTCGCCTTTCTCTACCACGAAATCGATGAGTACAGGTCCCGGAGTTTCCAATGCCTCTGCCCAAGCGGCGCGTGCTTCTTCCTTGGTTGTAGCTCTCAAGCCCTTTACCCCGTAAGCTTCAGCAAGTTTCACGAAGTCAGGACTTCCTGACAGGTCGATGTGACTGTAACGGTTGTCGTAGATCAGTTCCTGCCACTGACGAACCATTCCAAGTACTTGATTGTTGATCACGACAATCTTTACAGGAATGTTGTTGATGGCACAGATCGCAAGTTCCTGCGAACACATCTGCATGCCGCCGTCCCCGTTAATCGAAATGACCAACCGGTCGGGATGCGCCATCTGGGCACCAATCGCTGAAGGGAAGCCGAAGCCCATCGTTCCAAGGCCGCCCGAAGTAATCCATGAGCGCGGCTGGTTGAACTTGTAATACTGAGCAGACCACATTTGATGCTGACCCACGTCCGTTGTTACAATCGCTTCGCCGTCCGTCGTATCGTTCAGCATTTCGATAACCCACTGCGGCTTCAGAACTTCATCCGAATCCGTATACCTATACGGATATTCCTCTTTCCACTTACGGATCTGGTCTCTCCAAGCGTCGGCTTTCATTGCAGCTGGTACATCCGGGTTGATCATTTCAAGCACTGTTTTACAATCCCCGACAATTGGAATGTCGGTTGGAACATTCTTGCCGATTTCAGCAGGGTCAATATCGATATGGACGATTTTCGCATTCGGCGCAAAACCGTCAAGTTTACCCGTCACCCGGTCATCAAATCTGGCGCCGATATTGATCAGCAGGTCACATTTCTGAATGGCATGATTGGAAGTGTACGTCCCGTGCATCCCCGGCATTCCCGTCCACAGCTCGTGTCCGCTTGGGAAGGCACCGAGTCCAAGAAGCGTGGTTGTGATCGGAATTTGTGTTCGCTTCACGAATTCATGCAGCGCTTCGTGTGCTCCCGAGTAGATAACGCCGCCGCCGGCAATGATCATTGGGCATTCCGCATCCTCAATGGCCCGGCACAGTTTATCAAGCTGCAAACGGTTAGGAACCGTTCGAGGATTATATCCTCTCAGGTTAAGGCTTTCACCTGGTTTGAACAGTGTCTTGGCCGCCGATACGTCCTTCGGAATGTCAATCAGTACAGGTCCCTTACGTCCTGTGGATGCGATATGAAAGGCTTCATGGATGACCCGCGGCAGATCCTCCACATCCCGGACCAGGTAACTGTGCTTCGTTATTGGCATTGTAATGCCAGTAATGTCGGCTTCCTGGAAGGCGTCCGTTCCGATCAGGGTTGTTGCTACGTTACCGGTAATGACTACCATTGGGACCGAATCCATAAAAGCTGTAGCAATACCAGTCACGAGGTTTGTTGCTCCAGGGCCTGACGTTGCAATACATACACCGACTTTGCCGCTTGCACGGGCATATCCGTCAGCCGCATGAATGGCGCCTTGCTCATGACGGGTCAGGACATGCTTGAAATCCTCAAATCCATACATGGCGTCGTAAATATACAGTACGGCTCCTCCCGGATATCCGAAGACGCACTCGACACCTTCCAAAAGAAGGCTCCGAAGCAAGATTTCCGATCCGGTAATCACTTCGGGCTTCATCCATTTCTCTCGTAATTGTTCTGTAGACCGCACTTCTGGAGTTTGCGCGCTCATCAGTCATCCTCCTCTCAAATATTGGATCTCTCCTATGGCATTTACAACAAAAAAACCTTCCGTCCTCCACACCGGATTTCTCCGTGTGAGGGACGAAAGGTTTAGCTTCCGTGGTACCACCCATGTTTGCTTCACATTTCGCAATGCAAAGCCTCAGCAGGTATGAAGCCGCCATCTATAAGCCACAGCTTCAATATCTGCGGTTCGTAACGAGAACCAGACGATTTCCCCTAATAGACACTGTCCTATTAATGTGCTGAAGTATCAGACTAGCGTTTTTCAGGGAAACAGCTCCGAGGTGAGCTCGTATAAAAGGGATTTTGGTGGAGGTTGCAGCTGTTCCGTCCACTCTCTGAGCAAAAGAGCCCTTTAAACTTCGTCCTCATCATTGCCGATTGAATTATTCGTTAAAATGTTTAGAAACATTATATGATTCATTGATTCGAGAAGTCAACACATTTATTTTACTTCATACGTCAGCTTTTCATTCTTTGCCTGCCTATCCCTCTCCCAATCATTCCCGTTAACACCCTCTTAGCCCTTGCTACATATGATAAATCGAGATCTGTTTAACGGCAGCGAGGGGAGGCAGGATTTATGATTCGCTACCGCAAACCCGGACAGGATGATGCGGCCATTTTACAATTAATTGAATCACAACTGGTCCCTTTATCCAACCTGAGTCCCAAGGAATTGGACACCATTCGTAAAGATATACCGACAAGACTCCGCCGAGGAGTTACACTGGTTGCTTCCCCCAATCAGGAAGGGAACATAATCGCTTTTATCCATTTCATGCTTCATGGTGAGTTGTTATATATTGACATGCTCGCCGTTGCACCCGCTGCACAGCGGAAGCGCCTCGGAATCTCCTTGATGAAGCATGCTGAAGGTTTCGCATTATCCCGCGGATGCAAACGGGCCAAAGTTATGGTGGACTTGGGAAACCAGAAAGGGCTCTCTTTTTACCAAAAGCTTGGCTACAGCATCATCCGTATTATTACACCTAACCAATGCTATGAAATGGAGAAGATTTGGTAATTTAGGTTTATCAGAAAAATCCGCCAAAGCCTGGACCGAACCCTGGACCGAATCCTGGACCGAAGCCTGGACCGAATCCTGGACCGAAGCCGCCAAAACCTGGACCGAAGCCGCCGAAGCCGAATGGAGATGTTCCGACTGCCAGAAGATCAAACAGTACGAGTGGTAAAATGGCTTTTGTTTTCAGTTTTTTTCCCTTTTGTGCTTCCAGAATAAGACGGTTTCCAGAAATCCGAATCAGTTTGCCCGTTACAACACCCCCGTCCTTCTTATACGCTACGATGTGCTTGCCCACATATTGCTTAACAACTGCCTTGCTAACAGACTTATGCATAAGATCCCTCCTTCGGTATATACAGTTCAGTTTATTCCCGGCAAGGTCTTGATGCTTGTTTCATCGCCCTTTGTCAGCAATATAGGTATGATGGCAAAAAAAAGAACCGCCGAGTTATCGACGGTTCTTCTTGCGCTTATCTTAAGCGTTCACTTTATCTTTTGCTACAGTTGCCAAAGAATTGAACGCAGTCAGGTCGTTTACAGCCAGATCAGCCAGCATTTTGCGGTTGATGTCCACACCAGCCAGTTTCAGGCCGTGCATCATTTTGCTGTAGGACAAGCCATTCAGGCGTGCAGCAGCATTGATACGTACGATCCACAGTTTGCGGAAGTTACGTTTCGTTTGACGACGGTCACGGTATGCATATACCATGGATTTCATAACTTGTTCGTTAGCTGTTTTGAAAATACGGTGTTTGGAACCGAAATAACCTTTAGCAAGCTTCAATACTTTTTTATGTCTACGACGAACTACAAATCCGCCCTTAACTCGTGCCATATTAAAAGACCTCCCAATAATTGTTGTTTACTATTTCAAGTTAGCCAAGCCTTGCTTCAAACGTTTAACATCTCCAGGTGCCATAACCGGGCTAGTCCCGAGGACACGCTTTGCACGCTTGGATTTGTGGGAAAGCAAGTGGTTTTTGTAAGCTTTGTAACGTTTTACTTTACCAGTACCGGTAATTTTAAAGCGGCCTTTCAGGCTGCTGTGTGTTTTCATCTTAGGCATAGTACAACTTCCTCCTCATAATATCTCTTAGGCTTTAGGAGCCAAGATCATAATCATGCTGCGGCCTTCCAGCTTAGGCTGGCGCTCCACGATGCACAGTTCGACAACTTCTTCTTTTACGCGCTCCAAAATCTTCTGGCCAATACTGGCGTGTGTGATTTCACGACCGCGGAAACGTACGGAGCATTTCACCTTGTCGCCTTCTTTAAGAAACTTCACGACATTGCGAAGCTTCGTTTGGTAATCGTGCTCCTCAATGTTAGCTCGGAACCATACTTCCTTGATATCAACGATCTTCTGGTTCTTGCGGGCTTCCTTCTCTTTCTTCTGCTGTTCATAACGGAATTTACCGTAGTCCATGATGCGACATACAGGCGGCTTTGCCTGCGGGGCCACGTTCACCAGATCAAGATTGAGATCAATCGCCATTTGCAATGCTTCGCGAGTCAGCTTAATACCGATTTGTTCGCCTTCTGCACCGACCAAACGTACTTCCTTCACCCGAATTTCGTCATTGATCATATGTTCCTTACTGATAGTCCTCCACCTCCGATTATAATAATTCATACCTGTCATAAAACAAAAAATAAAGGGATACCGATTCAACCACCGGCATCCCTATTTGATACACATCTCAAAAAATGAAATTTATTCATTCGTAGATTTCGTGATCAAACCAGCCGACTCCAGTCGGACAGGTGAGAAGCGGCATGCTTCTGCTTACAATCAGTATTCAGTTCAACACCAAAATAGTGTATCACTTCATTTCACTTGTGTCAACAAATTAGTTTCATTTTTTTCAAAAGACTTAGCCCTGCTTGCTCTGCACTTCTTCCAGGCGTACCACACGTGTATGCTCTGTATGACTCCACGTCTTGTTATTTTGCGTGAAGAAAGCATATAAGGTGATCGGATACCAGGATAGCAGATATATCGGGAACAGCACAAGATAAGCGTAAACTTTCTTGAACGTCACCTTCTCCAAGATCAGAGCCATCATGAAAGTGAAGACATTCGCAGCGATCGCAGCAAAGCTGAGCCAAAATGGCAGATAACCAAACAAGTTAGCGATATTCGGACCATCAAAGAAAGAGTTGTCAACCCATATCACGGCAGTCAGAATGAACGTGAGCAGAGCAACATATACGTTGATTCCGTACAGTGCGAGATCCAGCTTTACGATGCTGCGTTCTTTAATAGCACGCCAGAGCAGTGGAAAGAAATAACGGCGCGCAACCGTAAAGTGTCCCTGCATCCAGCGCAGACGTTGTCTTGCCGAAGCCTTGAATGTCAAAGGCTTCTCATCAAAAACTTTGGCATCATAGTTAAACTTTGGATAAACGCCGCGCATGACACTGCGCATTGTAAACTCCAAATCCTCAACCAAGCTGGTTGCTCCCCAGCCCATTTCCTTCAGCAGATTAGTTTCAAAGCACATACCAGTACCGCCGAGAAAGTTCGCCATGTTTAGATTGTGACGGGACATCTGCCACAGACGGTTAATGTACCAATAGGAAACACCGTAAGCAGCCGTAATCCAAGAGTCCTCAGGATTCTTGGTATCGATATATCCCTGGATAACTCTCGCTCCAGAGCAGAGATCGTCGTTCATTTCAATCAGGAAATCCGGATGTGCCAGATTGTCAGCGTCAAACATAACGACCGCGTCGTACTGACGAGGCATTGCCCACAACTCTTTCAACATCCATTCGATTGCATAGCCTTTCCCACGGAGATTCTGGTTCGTGCGGACACAGGCATTCATTTCGTGTTCACGGACAATGGCAGCCGTCCGGTCTGTACAGTTATCGCAAATAACGAACACTTCGTATAGATCTTTAGGATAGTTTAGCTGCTTCAGGTTTTCCATCAAAGCTCCAACAACCTGTTCTTCATTATGGGCCGCTACGAGCACTGCAAATGACTTTGTCGGTTCAAAATGCTTCTTTTTCTTTTTCTTGACCAACCCGAATAAAGAGAATGTAAACTGGTACACACCAATCACGACCAAAAACAATTGGAGCGCGACAAAAATGGCGTCTATCATGATTCTCCGTAACCCCCTTTTTATACCCTGAGAATATTTTGATGTTTTTTCTCTCTCTTATTTCTTTTGTGTGTTTCATGACCCTTTGTTACTGTCTTTGTCTCTTGTTCCTAATCTTTGTCTACTGTTTTTTGACCCTGGTGTCACAGGATCGTTTCGCGCGTCATATCGATTTTCCACACTTTAAGATGATTTGTCAAAAGCGTGAATAGCTCTAATTTCGAAGTATCTTGTTAAAAAGAGCTTCGCTTGCTTTCAGCATGCCAGCAAGCTTCGATTCAAACGGCATTAGTTCTTATTTTCAGCTGTTTTCTTACTTTTTATTTACTCTGCCTGTCCATTTTCCTTAAAAAAACTTTGTCCACTAACTTATAGACGTAATGAAACGGAAAAAAGTTTAATTTAGGGCTCCAATTTCCTTTAAACTTTTTGCCACTCATTTGAATCATTGTAGCGGTAACTTTTATTCAAGTCAAAAGACCACAGACCCTTATTTCCGTCAAAGTCCGTAACAATCTCCCTTGCTCATTGATACAGGAAAAACGCATTCGTCCACTCGCTGTATAGAAAAACGGGAATACAGGACAAAAGTCCTCCAACCTTATAAAATCATATTTTTTTCCATAAATTAGCGGATTCTGGCGATTCTTGCAGCTATCTTGCAGCTATAGAATATAGCCCTTTCTTCAGCAAACCCGGCTCTAGTCTGTTGCAATATCCTCTCAAAGTCGATATGTTATGGATATTGAATAATGCTGCAGGAACGGGTGAAAAAGTGTGGTTAAGAAAAGAGTATTGCTGTTATCAGAGGGCTTCGGCGCTGGCCATACGCAGGCTGCTCACGCGCTCTCCAGCAGTCTACGTCAGTTATCTCCGAACGTTCAGACAAGAGTCATGGAGCTCGGAAGCTTTCTGAACCCCAAAATGGCTCCGTTGATTATTTCGGCCTATCGTAAGACCCTTACGTCCCAGCCGCGGCTGATTGGTTACATGTACCGGCATCAAAAGTCCTTTAACCGGTTTACTACCTTGGCACTGCACCGGATTTTTTATACAAGCACCAAAGATGTTGTTCGGCAACTACGGCCCGACATCATTGTATGCACCCATTTTATTCCCAGTGCTGTTATTTCACGGCTAAAGCGTTTAGGGACGAACATCCCCTTATGTACAGTCATAACAGACTATGACGCCCATGATACCTGGATCAGCCCGGAAGTCGACCGCTATTTCGTCTCTACACCGGAGGTCAAACGTAAGCTGCTAAACCGTGGTGTCTCCCATGCTAAAATCCAAGTCACCGGCATTCCTATTCATCCAGACTTCTGGGAACATCCTAGCAAAGAAGAAATCAGGGAGAAGTTTAATCTGGCTGCGATGCCTACAGTTCTCGTTATGGGAGGCGGCTGGGGCATAATGAATGACCAAGTCGTGCATGAATATCTAACCAGGTGGCGTGAAGAAATACAGGTCATTTTTTGCTTCGGTAACAATGATAAGGCACGAATAGAAATGGAGAGCAACCCACGTTACCGCCATCCAAACATACGAATATTCGGCTTTACCCGTGAAGTAGATAAACTGATGGAGGTTTCCGACCTGCTGGTAACCAAACCAGGTGGAATGACCTGCACGGAAGGTCTTGCGAAAGGAATTCCGATGCTGTTTCACCATCCGCTACCTGGGCAGGAAGAAGAGAACTTCCATTACTTCATCGCACAAGGTTTGGGAGAGCCAATTTCATCCCTTGAAGTACTCGGTAAATGGATGAATATGCTGCTCAACCAGTACGATGAAATCCTCATGCGGCGTTCGCGAAATTTAGACAACATTCAGCGCTATCATCCACTGCAAAGTGCGAGGAGTATAATCGACATGCTGGAAAATGAAAAGGTGCACTCCTGATATGGAGGCACCTTTTTTTCAATGGCTGAAGAAATAATATCTTCTATTATAATGGTTGCAAGCGCTGTCATTGCCCTACTTTCATTAATGTTGCTTCTAAATACCGCTTAGATCCCGTATTTTTTCAAGCGTTCAACCTTATACTCTGACAACGCTTCTTGTCCAACAATGACCTCGCAACGGTGAATTTTAATTCCTTGTCCGACAAATTTTGTTTCATACTCCGTCATTACAAATTCTTCATTCAGCCCTTCCCGGTGAAGATCAAGCGAAATGTTGGTCATTTGCAGTCCATAATCCGAAAATGCATTTAGGGAGAATTCAAATAAACTGACGGAATCTGTCTTAAAATGGATCTGACCGCGCTCATTCAGAATTGTTCTGTATTTATCAAGAAATCTTGGATGAGTTAACCGCCGGCGACCGTGCTTGGTTTTTGGCCATGGATCACTGAAATTCAAATAAATCCGCTCAAGCTCCCCAGGTTCAAACACTTCCTCCACATTCTCAATATTCATCAGAGCGAGCTTCAGATTGGGCGGTGTAACTACGTCCTCAGCTGACCAAGCATTGCGCCCCTTCTCACTTGCCCGTCGAATCAGCTCATCGTACATATCCACCCCGATAAAATTCACATCCTGGTGCTTGTAACTCATTTGGCTGATAAACTGCCCTTTGCCCATACCGAATTCCACATGAATTGGTTTGTCATTACCAAACAGAGAAGCCCACTTCCCTTTATATTGCCGGGGATCCAGAACAACCAAATCCTCCTGCTGCTCCAGATTTTCCCGGATTCCTTTTCTTCCGCGTAGACGCATGATATACCTCCGAAACTTATCCTTTTAGTTGACCTATACTGAAATATTGTGACGAAGTTACCTCTAAAAGTAAAGAGCCAATCAAAAAGAAACGCCTTCGTCGTCCTTTTTAAAGGGCGGCGGCGTTTCTCCAGAAATATAAGCCAAGTATACAATATTAAATTTATATTTTCTTATATTTAGAAAAAGGAACCTCTTTCTTTTGCACAAGGCAAAAGCAGGGTTCCTTTTTCGTTATATTTGGAATTGGGGTTCCGCGGTAGTTAAACTGTGAATAGTCTACCTTTCTTCAACTGCAAAATCAAATGTCTTTTCGAAGGCAGCCCGGATTTTACGTTGTGCCGAAGCCTTGATTTCCTGATTGGCGTTAAATTCTACTCCTGTCAGGGCCAAAGCTTCATCCGGGGTAAACTCCACAGTGATTCGTTCGTTAGTATATGTCTTTGTAGGCGTTGAATTCATTCTAATCACCTCACGGTAATAGTATATCCAAAACATCAGATGAATATGAATTCCACTTCATAAATTATTGATTACCCATAGTTTGTCACAGTGAAACAGTTACTTACATAAATAAATATAGCAATTTCATGAAAAACGATCAAGAGAGGTTATGGTGAAAGTTTGCAGTGCATGACGCCATGACCTGTTTTTTGATACAATATACAAAGAACCTGATTCATGCTATGAGAAACATCCCATAGATTACAAAAGGAGAACAAATGAATACATCTCTTACATCTGCTCCGCTCATGTGGGGCGATAAACGATTTCATACATGGAATTATGAAATGCGCAACCAGTTTCAGGATAAGGTGTTCAAGGTCATGCTTGACGCCGGCTTTACTTGCCCGAACCGAGACGGCACGATTGCCAAAGGTGGCTGCACTTTCTGCAGTGCCCGAGGTTCAGGGGATTTTGCGGGACGAAGACGGGACGATCTGGTTACCCAATTCAATACCATTCGGGACAAGCAGCATCAGAAATGGCCTCATGCGAAGTATATTGGCTATTTTCAAGCTTATACTAACACCTATGCCCCTGTAGAAGAACTTCGGGAATATTATGAGGTCATCTTGGAGCAGCCCGGCGTGGTTGGATTATCCATTGCTACCCGGCCTGACTGTCTTCCTGATGATGTCATCGAATACTTGGCCGAACTGAACGAGCGAACCTATCTGTGGGTAGAAATGGGGCTGCAAACGATCCACAACTCAACCTCTGAGCTCATTAACCGTGCTCATGATACTGAGTGCTATCTGGAAGCTGTAGAGAAACTCCGCAAACATAACATCCGGGTGTGCACCCACATTATTTACGGTCTGCCCCAGGAAAGCCATGAAATGATGCTCGACACCGGCCGAGCTGTCTCTAAGATGGACGTTCAGGGTATCAAGATCCACCTGCTTCATCTTATGCGCAAAACTCCAATGGTGAAGCAGTATGAGGCTGGGCTTCTGCGTTTTCTAGAGCAGGATGAGTACATCAAGCTGATTGTTGATACATTAGAATTTTTGCCGCCGGAAATGACTGTTCACCGCCTGACTGGAGACGCCCCGCGCGATCTGTTGATCGGACCGCTGTGGAGCTTGAAGAAATGGGAAGTACTAAACGCCATTGATGCCGAGTTAAAGCAACGTGATACATGGCAGGGTAAAATGTGGAGGCAGTCCTGATGGGCTTCCTCTCCGTTTTAAGTTATGCCCATAAACTGGCTACTGAGCGTCTTCAGCCCGGAGGTATCGCAGTCGATGCTACAGCAGGTACCGGAGCAGACACATTGTTTCTTGCCAAAACGGCCGGTTCCCGTGGCCGTGTCTTCGCTTTCGACATTCAAGAGGAGGCCTTGGCCCTAACCCGTCAAAGATTAACAAAAGAGCCTGCCGAACAACTAGCCGAAGTATCTTTGCACCTTGCCAGCCATTCCCTCATGAAGAACTCCATCCCGGCCGAATATCACGGCAAGGTGTCTGTCATAATGTTCAACCTTGGATATCTGCCAGCCGATCGGTCAGATAAACAAATCATTACTCTGCCGGAAAGCACTCTCTCGGCACTGGAAAACTCTCTAGAAATGCTCGCTCCTGGCGGCGTTGTAACGGTTGTTCTTTATCCGGGACATGAAGGCGGCAGACAAGAAGCAGCAGCGGTGGAGGATTGGGCGTCCGCCCTTTCCTCGCGCACTGCTCAAGCTGTTATGTATCGCGGTATTCAACGTCCCGATGCACCTTATCTCATTGCACTGGAGCGAAAAAAAACGTTATGATAGAATCTTAGCAGTACGCTGAGAGGTTCTATCTTGGTACCTGCAAGCGTTGATAGCTATCCTATACTTATGGTTTATGAAAGGTAGATGAAACAACATGACAAAACCGTATCCGCTGTTATTTCAACCTGAATTTAAAGAACGTGTATGGGGCGGGCGTGCCCTTGAACAATTCGGTCTTAACATACCTGAAGGCCATATCGGCGAAGGTTGGATGATCGCAGACCATCCGAACGGAACGACTTCCGTTGTCAGCGGGGAGCTGGCTGGACTCGGTTTGGATCAGGTTCGCGAACAATTCGGTGCTGAATGGTTTGGCAAAAAGGGCTTCTCTGAAGTTAACGGCCGCTTTCCACTGCTGATTAAACTGCTGGATTGCAATGATGATCTGTCCGTTCAAGTACATCCGACAGATGATTATGAAGGATTGCCAAAAGGCGAATTGGGAAAAACAGAAATGTGGTACGTGCTGGATGCTAAACCGGACGCCAAAATTATTTACGGGCTGAAAGAAGGCGTTACCCGCGAGGATCTCAGAAAAGCGCTGGAAGACGGTACAGTTATGGATTCACTCCAGGAAGTACCTGTGAAAGCTGGTGATACATTTTACATTCCGGCTGGAACTGTCCATGCCCTCTGTGCCGGCGTCGTCGTAGCCGAAATCCAGCAAAATTCCGACACAACTTACCGGATATTCGATTATAACCGTCCAGGACTCGATGGCAAACCTCGTGAACTCCATATTGAGGATTCATTGAATGTCACTGCATATGAAGGATCGGGTGCCTCAACCATGAGCACAGACAATGCGGTGCCTGGAAAATGGCTGGAATTAGCCAAGTCGCCATATTTTATCGTTGAAAAAGGCATTGTAGAGGGGCCTTGGAACCTCACTACGACCGAAGATAGCTTTACGATTCTGGTTATGTGTAACGGAGAAGGCACCCTTAAATGGGATGGAGGGTCCCAAGCTTATACATCTGGACAATGCTTCCTGCTGCCTGCAAACCTCGGATCCTACACACTGGAAGGAAATTCAACGGTTCTTCGTTCTTATCTGCCTTAATTGGATTAAATATGAAATAGATCTGATAAATTATCGTTTTGTGGAGGTGCGGAAAAGCATGCAATCCGAGACGTTTACCATGTTGAACACCCAGGCGATGAACATATTTGTATATCAATGGCTTCCAGATCGGGACACGGATATTAAGGCAGTTCTTCAAATCGCTCACGGTATGTGTGAAACGGGAGCGCGTTATGAGGGTCTGGCCGCCCTGCTTACAAAGCATGGATATGCCGTTTATGTCCACGATCACCGTGGTCACGGTAGAACGGCTGAAAATCTCGATGCTTTGGGTGATCCCGGCGAGAATGGATTTGAAGGGATGATCGAAGATTTGGTCCTCCTTTCTACCGTTATTAAGGAAAGACACCCTCAGCTTCCGCATTATTTGCTCGGGCACAGTATGGGATCTTTCATTTCGCAAAAGATTATGTGCACACACAGCCACCATTTTGACGGGTTTCTCCTCTCTGGTTCCAATGGCCCTCGGGCCCTGCTCAGCGTCGGTGAAAATCTCGCTGCTGCTCAGGTCAGAATAAAGGGTGCCTCCCACCGGAGTGTATTGATCAATGCGATTGTGTTCGGGCCTTACAATAAAGGCTTTGGCCCTGTCCGAACTCCTTTCGACTGGTTGTCCAGTGATCCGGAAGAGGTAGACCTCTATGTGAACGACCCATACTGCGGACAAGTGTGCTCTGCTCGTTTCTTCCAAGAGTTTTTCGGTCTGCTGCGGCAGATTCACAAGCCTGCACTGCTAAGCAACCTTGTGAAAGACAAACCGATATATATCTTTTCCGGTGATGAAGATCCGGTCGGCCTGCGAGGAAAAGGTGTACGCAACCTCATTGAGTTGTACCAGAAACTCGGAGTTGAGCAATTGGAATACCGTCTGTACCCCGGCGGTCGCCATGAAATGCTTCATGAAGTCAACCGGGATGAAGTTGCTGCACATGTGCTGGATTGGTTGGAACGGCATATAGCTAATCCTGATAAAGAGTCTCCTACTGCAGAACCTGTTTTGTAACACAGCAATTTCTATAAGGCCTCATTATTGTTGAAATTTCCCACAATAAGCGGCTGTGATCCATATGGATCGCAGCCGCTTTTTCATATGCCTCCCCCACTTTCACACACAGTTCCATAACTTAATATAATATTTACACAGATACTGAAAGCCAGCAGAACTACAGTACATTTATCATATACAAGAACAATTTGTCATGATAACATAATTGCTGACTCAAATATTCAAAAGTTCAGATATATGAATATAGTAAATCAAGGAGATAACTGCGATGGACCGAAACATTCAACAGTTTAAAGCCGATTTTTTCAAAGCGCTCGCTCATCCAATGAGAATCCGTATCCTGGAAATATTAAGCCAGGGGGAGCGAAATGTTAATGAGCTTCAGGTAATGCTAGGATCGGAGGGCTCAGCCGTATCCCAACAGCTTGCTGTACTACGCGCTAAAAATTTGGTTAACAGCGTAAAGGAAGGAACAACGGTGATCTATTCACTACGAGATCCACTGATCAGCGATCTGCTCGGAGTAGCCCGGCAAATATTTAACAATCATTTGGTGGAGTCGATTTCACTCTTAGAGGATATCAGTAAGCAATGATAGGAATTATGAAACAGACTATTTAGCTAAAATGAGCTAATCAACTTAACAAGCTGAGTTGACTGTAATTTCCCCGCCTGACGGCGGGGTTTATTGAAGTTACAGGGCAATGAAATACAAGAGAAGAAGGGTAGAACAAATGAAATGGACGGGTCAATTTAGTGGTTACTCGGCAAGTGCTTTTCGCAAGGATTTGATATCTGGTTGTATCGTGGGGATTGTCGCCATTCCTTTAGGGATGGCTTTTGCCATAGCTTCAGGGGTAAAACCGGAGTACGGGCTGTATACAACGATTATTGCAGGCATACTGATCTCCCTGCTCGGCGGCTCAAGATTTCAGATCGGCGGACCGACCGGGGCTTTTATTCCAATTTTGCTCGCTATTGTCATTCAGTATGGTTATGAGAACCTGCTGATCGCCGGATTTCTAGCGGGAATATGTCTCGTGCTTATGGGGCTTCTTCGTCTGGGTTCCCTGATCAGATTCATCCCCAAGCCAGTAACCGTTGGATTTACATCAGGGATTGCCGTCATTATTTTCAGTGGGCAAATATCTAATTTCCTTGGACTGCAAGGCGTAGAGCGCCATGAATACTTCTTTTATAACATGAAAGAGATCGTCTTACGGATTTCCTCAATGAATCTGTACAGTGTGCTAATCGCAGCCATCTGCCTTGCCACACTAATTATAACTCCTAAGTACTTGCCTAAAGTTCCAAGCTCGCTCGTAGGCATCATCGTTTCCACTTTGATTGCTGCCTGGCTGTTCCCGGGCAAAGTAACGACAATAGGATCCGCTTATGGAATCATTCCTGGAGGTCTGCCCCAATTTGCACCCCTGGAACTAACCTGGGATCGCGTCGTTATGATGCTTCAGCCTGCTCTAATTATCGCTATGCTTGGAAGTATTGAATCGCTGCTGTCGGCTGTTGTAGCTGATGAAATAACGGGTACTAGGCATAACAGCAACCGAGAATTAATCGGACAGGGCGTAGCCAACATGGTGACCCCTCTGTTCGGTGGAATTCCAGCTACGGGCGCCATTGCACGTACAGCAACGAACATTAAAAGCGGCGCAGTGTCTCCAATTTCGGGAATTATTCATGGTGTCGTAGTCTTGATGATTGTTGTCCTGTTCGCCCCTTATGCCTCCAATATTCCGCTGGCAAGTATGGCCCCAATTTTAATGGTTGTAGCCTGGAATATGAGTGAATATAAAACTTTTACTCATATGCTCAGAACACGGACCGCAGACTCGCTTATTCTGCTTGTTACTTTCCTACTGACGGTGTTTACTACACTAACGGTAGCCGTTCAGGCCGGGCTGGCTTTGGCTGTTATTTTGTTCATCAAACGAATGAGCAGTATGCTAGCGGTAAATAAAGTATTGCCGGACCACTCCTCCAATAAAGAAAAGGTACAGCCGCATATGGTAACCGAAGATCGCGACTGTCCGCAAATTGGCATATATAATGTCGAGGGCACTTTATTCTTTGGCGCTTCCTACACTTTTGAGAGCTTCGGACAGAAGCTTTTGGCAGCCCCCGATCTTCGAGTCGTTCTGCTTCGCATGGGCAAGGTACCGTTTATGGATACGACCGGCGAATCCAATTTTTCCAGACTGATCAATCGCCTAATGGAACGTGGGGTCGTTGTCATCATCTCCGGGATACGTCCGCAGCCCAAGAAACTGCTTCTGAAGACTGGATGCTATTCCATGATTGGTGAGGATCGCTTCTTCGAACATACGGGGGAAGCATTAAATTACGCTTTGGAAAATATTCAATATAACAAATGCCTGGGGTGCACACAGTATGCGTTCCGTGAATGTACGAAGTTAAGCACCAAGGAAAATTTGAATGACAAGCATATTTCTTAAACCCAGGGAACTCTGCAAAGTAGAATATGATAAAGCCTCGGCCACATCGACCGAGGCTTTTACTTCTATGATCAAGGAAGTGTAATCAAGAAAGGCTTCACCGTGTTGGCTAGACTATAGTTCGTGGTCGCATCCCAGTTGATTGACCATGTCATTGCTCCCCGGATATCCGGGTACTTAGCAACTGGCTTATAGCTTCCACAGCTGTTGCCGGTCGCCAGACAGTTCAGCGCATTATTAACGACCGTTGGAGAGACATATCCTCCCCCTGCTGCTGAAGGTGTAGCTGGAACACCTATTCCCAATTGGGAAGGTGACACCCACTGCAATGTCAGATCCGAGAGAGCAGTCAAGAAATCTACGCTACCCTGTGTATAACATTTTCCATCACGACCCAGCATACACCCAGAATTGTAATACTGCACATTAATCACGGTTGTAATATCCTTCAAGTTGTCATAGAGCTGTATGTAGGATGTATTCTGATTCTGCATGTCTATCGTTTGCGGAGCCATTGTCAGAATAAAGTCATTTCCGACTTTTTGCTGTAACTGACGAATCGCATTTGTTAGATTAGGTACATTCATGCCATGCTCTAGGTCGATATCCACACCATCCAGCCCAAATTGAGTAATGATAGAATACATACTATTCACAAAATTCGTCACATTGGGTGAAGCGTTATTCAAATTAATGTTGCCCAGTTCTCCTCCAATAGACAGAATGACCTTCTTTCCTTGCGCACGTTTAGCCTGAATATCCGAAATCAGATCGGCATTCGAATACCCGCCCAGGGCTGCAGACAATGAAGTATTCACATTAAAAGTGACACCGCCTGGATTAGCAGGATCCATTTCAGCAAACGACAATACAATAATATCGTACTGGTTTGGTATATCTCTCACTTTCAAGTTGCTGGCGTTATTGATAAAGTTCTGCCAGTATCCTGTCAGTATATGCTTCGGTAGCTGACCACCACCTCCGCCTGTCCCTCCCGTTGTTATCGCATTCACAGTCTCACTTGCCGGGGAGAGATTTCCGGCAGCATCTTTGGCCACGACCTTAAAGGAATATGTCGTGCTGGCAGAAAGTCCAGTGATCGTAGCAGTAGTACCGTTTACTGATATAGCCAGCGATGTACCCTGATACACATCATAACCTGTCACACCTACGTTATCCGTAGACGCCAGCCAGGATAACGTTACACTAGAGGAGGTGACTCCACTTACAGTTACGTTCGCTGGAGTTGTCGGAGCTACGGTATCACTACCACCTTCGCTTCCACCTTGAACAAGCTCCCACATCGCAGGTACGTTAGGCGGTTCCCATCCTGTTAATGAAGTGTGAGTTTGAATAGTCTTATAGGTATTTCCACTATACGTAGCCGTGTCGTCTACGGTATAGGATACATTTGGTGCCCATGGGCCCCGATCGGCTGCAGAAGCTACCACAGGCAGCAAGCTCATAATCAACGCCACAACGACCAATAACGGAAGAATTCTTCTCGGCTTGCCCAGCATTCCCAATAAACCTTTTCTCATAAATTAATCCCTCCTATAAAAATGATCAGTAAAATTTCTGTATCTCCACGTAAAACGACATCAGCTCCTTTCAAAACTAAAGGAATGCCTAGCTATGATAGCGCTTACTTAAATGGGTTAAGAAATCTCTCAATTCGAATTTTTTTAGGCCCTATATCATTAAGCATAATCTACTTTATATGTAAAAAACTCTCAATAGAGCTGTAGTATCAATTTTAAAACTATCAATATCAGAAAGATGCATATTCGGGAAAATATTACGCAACAAAAACGGGCTCTACACGCGAATAATGTAAACCATGAGAAAAACACTATCGACGTACCTCAAATGAAGACAAACCGCACGTAGCAGTAGTTTTTCTTGCGAGATAAGAATGCAATTTACTCCGAAGTTTTACTTTCTTATCTCTTAACAACAAACAGGCCACCCAAGACTAAGTCTCGGGCAGCCTATTTCTGACTCTTTTTTTATTAAGCACCATGCTCATGGGGTGCGCCTTACGCCACATGTTCTAATCTTCCGGAGTTCGGTCAATGCTCAGCTGAGTAACCTCGGTAAAGTCACCATGCTCAACTTCTTCCTCGGTTGCTTCTTCCCGCAGCATTTCGTTATTACCCTCCATACCCTCTGCAACGGTCGGTTCATCTTTGTGTTTAGGATTCTGGCCATCTATCATGTTTATCACTCCTCCATCCGTTAGATTGCCGGATGAAGTTGATTTTTAAACAGCTTTTGTAAAATATAACGGACGACCATCCTCTGATTGCTGATACAGCACGACCAGCATCGTACGGGAAGGCGTTAGTCCACTTTCCCCGTTGGCAGAAGTCCCAGAGTCGCCATGATGTATAACTTCTTCCAGATTAAACGGAAGCACCTCAATCATTGCATGCTTTTGCAATTCACGTTCACCCAGTCCAAGCTCGGCAAAGCCACCCGTGAAGTCACCTTGTTGATCGACAGCCCGTTTCAATTGGGCAGACCATTCGTTCTTATCCTGAACGAAATCCCACCAAATTTTGCGCGGCTTATACTTATGCCCCAGGAAATAATCGAATTTCATTAACCCTGTAATGATCTCCATATGCGGGGTTTGCCGGTTTTCGAGGAATGCTGTCAAACGTGTGAACAGATCCTCCAGCTGATGCCCGATTTTTTGCCAGCCTTGACCCTCCCAGTAATCTCCGAACTCCTGAAAGAAATCGAAAGGCGACGGAAATTCATGTGTCATTAAATAATTCAGCGTATGGTCCATGCGGTGTGCATTCCAGTATTTTTCCAACACATCCTCCAGCCGCTTCAATCTGACAATGTCTGAGAATGGCAAAACATCACTGCCCAAAATTTCGTATGGAGCATGATCCATATACGTGTAATTGTATTTATGTGCATCGATTCGCATTCCGGTACCGCGCAGCATCTTCAGGAATCCGAGCTGAAGCTCCTCCGGTCCAAGCGCGAATACGTCATTAAACGTCTTGCGGAACGTATCGTAGTCTTCAAGTGGCAGGCCTGCTATTAAATCCAAATGCTGATCAATCTTTCCGCTCGCCTTAATCATGCTGACGGTACGCGACAACTTGGAGAAATTTTGGCGGCGCTTTACAAGCTCGTTCGTTGGGTCATTCGTGGACTGCACACCAATCTCGAATCGGAAGATGCCCGGAGGCGCATTTTCGGCCAAATATTCAAGCACCTCGGGGCGCATAATATCTGCCGTAATTTCAAATTGGAATACACAGCCCCGATGATTCTCAATCAAGAATTGAAACATTTCGAGAGCATAATCCCGCTTAATATTGAATGTACGGTCCACAAATTTGATCAGCTTAGCACCATGATCGATGAGATATAACAGATCAGACTTCGTCCGCTCAATATCAATATAACGGACGCCCACCTCAATGCTCGAAAGACAGAACTGGCAGTTAAAAGGACAGCCTCGGCTTGTCTCAAAGTAGACGACCCGCTTGCCCAAATGAGGGATATCCTCCACAAACCGGTGTGGTGACGGCAGATCGTTCAGATCGTTTTTCGGACGCGGAGGATTAATGATCACCTCACCGTTCTTACGATAAGCGGTTCCGTAAACAAAATGATATTTACGGTCGCCTTCGAGCTCCTTCAAGAGATGATTCAGCGTTTCCTCGCCCTCACCTATAATGATGAAATCTACGTTATGCAGACGCTCCATCCAGTAAGTCGTATCGTAGGAAACCTCCGGACCTCCCAAAATAATCGTAACCTCAGGCATAACCTTTTTGACAATATCAATGACTTTAATTGTCTCTTCGATATTCCATATATAACAGGAAAAGCCGATAACGTCCGGCTTCCGTTGAAACAGATCGGAGACGATATTCATCACCGGATCCTTGATTGTATACTCTGTCAACTCAATATCAAAGTCCTTCTCGCTGTAAGCCTTAAGACAGCGGATAGCAAGGGATGTGTGGATGTATTTGGCGTTTAATGTGGACAAAATGACTTTCATGATTCACGACCTTCGCTTGATTTATTCCAATATCCGTATTTATCGTTCCGATAATCCTTATAATCGTTATTTCATAAATTCCATCTATTCATACTCGTAATGATCATACTCTGTGCCTGAGTCTCCCGATTGATTAAGAAAAAAATCCAGGAACGGCTTTCCGTATTTGCGGAATTTCACTTCGCCGACTCCCTTGACTCTAAGCATTTCATCCTCACTCTGCGGACAGACCACACTCATCTCGCGCAAAGTCGCGTCATTAAAAATAATATAGGACGGCACATGCTCACGGCTGGCCAGTTCACGGCGGATGAGGCGCAGCTGCTCGAATACGGTCTCATTAACCGCCGACGGTGAAGAATCACGACTGCTGCTACGGCGCATTCCCGCGGATGTCTTGGTAGGCCGCGGAACCCGCTGCATCACTTCCCGCTGTCCTCTAAGCACCTCGGCTGCGGCACTCTGCAGCTTCACGACCGGATATTGTCCTTCCGAAAGTGCCAGTAATCCCTCAGAAATGAGTACATTAATCGTCTCCGAAATTTCCTTCTCCGTGCGACTAGACATGACACCGTAAGTGGGCAGACGGTCAAAGCCGTATTCGAGCACTTTTTTGGCACGCGAGCCTTTCAGCACTGACGCTACCATTGAAACGCCAAAGCGCTCACGCATCCGGTGAATACAAGAGAAAATCTTCTGTGCATCCACCGTTATATCGATCAGTTCCCGATCATCTGTGCAAGAGCTGCACGTACCGCACGGCTTATCCTCGTGAGCCTCTCCGAAATAATCGAGCATGGCGCTGCGAAGGCAGCGTGTCGTATAACAGTAGTCAATCATCTGCTGTAACTTCCGGTATTCATTATGCTTACGCTCGGAATCTTGGGGATTCTGTTCAATCAGAAATTTCTGGGTCATAATATCCTGCGCGCTAAACAGCAAAATACACTGGCTCGGCTCGCCGTCACGGCCTGCACGACCCGCTTCCTGAACGTAGGACTCCATATTCTTCGGCATATTGTAATGAATGACATAGCGTACGTTCGATTTATCGATCCCCATGCCAAACGCATTGGTCGCTACAATAACACGGATATCGTCATACAAAAAAGCCTCTTGGCTGGAAGCACGCTCCGCATCACTCATCCCCGCATGGTAACGTCCTGCGGATAAGCCTTGCTGCTGCAGCCGCTGGCATAAATCATCCACTTCCTTACGGGTAGCCGCATATATGATGCCGGATTGGTGCGTATGTGATGCTGCATAATCAAGTACATATTCCCGCTTGTTCTCACCGCGAAGCACAGACATTTCCAAATTGTCACGGCCAAGTCCCGTAACAAACACCTGCGGTTCCTCCAGCCTGAGAAGCCGCTGCATATCTTCCATGACTTCCGGTGTAGCTGTAGCCGTAAAGGCCGCCAGGATCGGGCGAATCGGCAATCCCTTTACAAAGGGAGCCACTGACAAGTAGCTCGTCCGGAAATCATGTCCCCATTGGGAGACACAGTGTGCTTCATCGACAGCAACACAGGAAATCTGAAGCTCTGCCATCTCATCCCGGAACCAATCCAACTCCAACCGCTCCGGAGCCACATACAGCAGCTTCAATTCTCCTCGTCTCGCTTGTCGGATCCGCTCGTTTACTTCCTTACCGCTCAATGTGCTATTGATATAGGCGGCTGAAACGCCGGCTGTTGTCAGAGCATCCACCTGATCCTTCATCAGCGAGATCAAGGGGGAAATCACGAGTGTCATCCCCGGGAGCATCAACGCCGGAATCTGATAACAGATCGATTTCCCTCCGCCGGTCGGCATAATCCCCAGCGTATCACGGCCTTCAAGGAGGCTCGCTACGATCTTTTTCTGTCCTTCACGAAAATCAGGATAGCCGTAATACTTCTGTAAATATTCCCGAGCTGTATTTAAATTCATCGATTCCGGATGACTCAATTCCCTATTTAACATATAAAAACTCCTAACTCTAACCTCTTTGGCTCTTTCGACAGATTATCTCTATCCTTTAAGTTTACCGGGGTTTGGTTCAATGGGCAACCAAGAACCGTTCTACATAATACTGATACATGGAATTGCCCGGCGGTGCATGGTATAGTTGACTGGAAATCTACTTCAGGATGGAGAATGACCATGGATAACAAACGACGTCCCGCCAAGGGAACGAAGTCATATAAACCACAGAATACACGTTCAGGAGCCCCGGCAGAAAGAGGTAGTGACTACCAGGCCAACAAGCCGCGCAGTTCATCGGATCAAGGTCGAAAATCCGGTGGCCGTCAGCATACTCTTAAAACAAGCAATGCCAAAACCACCTCCAAACCGGCTCCAGCGAAAACTTATACCGTCAAAGAAACTGCGGAATTACTTTCCTTTTTGTTAAGCAACATATCAAATATGAGCCGTAACTCGATCAAATCACTTCTCGCACGCGGGCAAGTTATGGTGGATGGTCAAGCTGTCACGGCGTATAACTATGCTCTTAAGCCTGGACAGACCATCATGCTGAGCAAAGATAAAGCAGCTGACAAGCCAGCGCTTGTCGGACTGTCTATTTTACATGAAGATGATGATGTTATTGTTATCCAGAAGGATGCCGGCCTCCTGTCGGTTGCTTCCCCTAAAGAGAATGAGATGACAGCTTATCGTCAGCTGACAGCCCATGTGCGCAGTCAAAATCCAAATGAACGGATCTTTGTCGTTCACCGTCTGGACCGTGACACTTCTGGTGTGATGATGTTCGCCAAAAGCGAGAACGTACAGCAAGCCCTACAGAACAACTGGCAGGACACCGTAAAAGAGCGTACCTATGTAGCTCTGGTTGAAGGAGCTGTCAAAAAGTCCGAGGGTACAATCACGTCATGGCTTAAAGAAAGCAGCACCCTGAAAATGTATTCCTCTCATTATCCGAATGACGGTCAACATGCGGTAACCCACTATAAAACGATTGAGTCCAACCGCAATTTCTCACTGCTGGAGGTCAATCTGGAAACCGGTCGCAAAAATCAAATCCGCGTACATATGGAAGACATTGGACATCCCGTTGTAGGCGACAAGAAATATGGCTCGAAAGCCAAAATCCTCGGCAGACTCGGTCTTCATGCTAAGGTGCTCGCCTTTATCCACCCAACAGACGGTCAGCTTATGCGGTTTGAGAGCAACATTCCCAAATCATTCATGAACCCGTTCCGGAAAAGTCATCCATGAACGAGAGCCATACGGAAGCGGTAGAGAAAGCTATATTGTACATGAAAGACCGGTTGAACGAAGATATCACTTCACGGCAGCTTGCCGATTTTGTCGGGTACAGCCCTTACCATTTTACAAGAGTATTCAAATCTGTCACAGGGATCACGATCCGCCAGTACCTCTCGGCACTGCGGATCGAGTCCGGCAAGTCCCATCTGTTAAAAGAGCCTTCTTTGCTTGTAAAAATACTTTATTCTATCGGTTTTAGCAGCATGGGATCATTTCATACGAGATTCAAGCAGTTTGTAGGCCTGTCGCCCAAACGGTTCCGTTCCTCCTCTGAATCGCTTCACAGCTATGTAAGCCAATATGAATCCACACCTCTGTCATTACCTCAAGAGCAGGAAAGCCTGCTCCCCCGCATAGAGTGTCACATAAAAGCGCCGGAATCCTTTCGCGGGTTAATCTTTGTCGGTCTGTTCCCACGGCCTGTTCCTGATCAGAAACCGATCGCTGGAACGGCTCTGAACCTTCGGAACAGAACATGTCAGTTCTCCGGTATCCCGCATGGAACTTATTATCTGCTAGCTGCCGGAATCCCCTGGAGCCTGAATCCGAGGGATTATTTTTTGCTGGACTGCTCTCTTCGGGGAAAATATGAAACTTCCATTTTGGTTGACGAGACAACAGATATGAACCTGCAACTTACGCTTAGGGAACCTCTCCCCTTTGATCCTCCGATTGTCATCAATCTCCCTCTTCTATTATTTGAAAAAACAAACGAAAAACGAAATAGCGCAAAGTAGAAGAATTTCCCACCCTCTCTTCAAGGTATACTCTCATTAGTTCTCAAAAAATATAAGGAGGATCTTTACCATGCAGAGTATTTGTGTCATTTCTATTAACGTCACTGATATGAAAGAGGCCATATTCTTTTATTGCGATATACTCGGTTTCGAAATATCCAAGGTATACGACGATGAATGTATTGTCGGTCTGAAACACGAAGCTGTACCTGTCATCCTGAACAAGGTCGACAACGTTACAGCGGTGGATTATCCCCGCGAAGCTCAAGTTGTTTTGGGGATTCAGACACAGGATCTGAAGGCATCTATCGCTGATTTTCAGGCAAAAGGAATTGAAGTTATCTTTGATACACCGCAGTTCTGCCCTCCCGGCACTTATAGCGCAATTAAGGATCCCTTTGGCAATGTGATCGAACTACTGGAATTCCAGGAGACTTAATTCCATGATATATGAAATGACGGTTCAGGTACGGGTAGCGGATATCAAAGACGGACAGGCTTGGTATGAGACACTGCTAAGACGAGCGCCAGATTGCATTCCACATGAAGGATTTACCGAGTGGGAGCTCCTTCCCGGTTGCTGGCTGCAGGTTGCGGAGGGAACTCCTACTGTTGGAAACGGACCTCTGCGGCTAGGCGTGAATGATTTAGATGAAGAGCGGGAGCGGATCGTGCAAAAGCTGCAGGTGGAGCAGTTTGAAATACATTCCCGCGCAGAGGTTACCGTCCGATGGGCCACGTTTGCCGATCCTTGGGGTAACCGTCTGGGGCTGTTTGAATATCACAGTGAGGCTGACAAAACAGAGCGAATTCGGACGGTATTAGGGAACAGGAATGTGAACACTTAGATTTTAAGCATACAAGAAGACTGCCCAAAAGTGATTGATCGGGCAGTCTTCTTTATGGTTCGGTTTAGCACATGTGTTTTTGAGACACCCCGTGTGTTTTTATGTATTGTAAAGCGCTTCCTTCTGCGATAGCATAAAATCATCTTACATCAAAAGGAGCGATAATCTTATGACCCATTCTTATTCTTTGCCGCGAAGCACACCGGAACAGCAAGGGATATCATCGGCCGCCTTATCTCGGTTTCCAGACACTGTACGGGAGCGCGGCATTGAGCTTCACAGCTTTATGGCTCTGCGCCACGGTCATGTCATCGCAGAAGGCTGGTGGGCACCTTACCGGAAAGACTTGCCTCATACAATGTTCTCTCTGAGTAAAAGCTTCACTTCTACTGCCATCGGACTCGCCGTCCATGAAGGTCTGCTCTCTTTGGACGATCAGGTCATTTCCTTCTTTCCAAACGAAACACCGGATACGGTCAGCGATCATCTTGCCGCGATGTCAATTCGCCATCTCCTGATCATGGGCTCCGGCCATCATCAGGACCCGCTCGCCTCGCTCAACCGGACGCATGGTGAGAACTGGATTAAAGTCTTTCTGCATGCACCGGTAGAACACGCGCCGGGAACCCATTTTACGTATAATAGTGGTGCTACTTACATAGCAGGAACTATCCTGCAAAAATTGACAGGCGGATCCTTACTGGATTTCCTGCTGCCACGGATTCTGGCGCCGCTTGGCATTGAAAATGCCACTTGGGAGAAGTGCCCTCTCGGCTTTGATTGCGGTGGCTGGGGGCTTTCCGTTAAAACCGAGGATATTGCCAAGTTCGGTCAATTGTATCTTCAGAAGGGGCTGTGGCAGGATAAGCAGCTCATTCCCGCTTCCTGGGTAGAGGAAGCCACTTCAAAACAAATATCCAACGGAGATGATCCGAACAATGACTGGAACCAAGGATACGGTTATCAATTCTGGAGATGCCGTCACGACGTATACCGGGGAGACGGTGCTTTCGGGCAGTTCTGCATCGTTATGCCACAGTACGATGCCGTTATAGCGATTACAAGCGGTACGATGCAGCTGGATGCTGTCTTAAATGTAGTTTGGGATGTCCTGCTCCCTGCCTTTCAACAGCCTGTGTCCCCTATCGATTCCGATAGTGAGGCTTCTGGGGCTCTGCAGGATAAGCTAAAATCACTGTCACTCGAACCACCTGTTTATGAGTGCGAATCTCCGCTTGGACAGGAGTGGTCAGGATTGACCTATCAGTTAGAAGAGAATAAGCTTGGATTTAACACGTTATCCTTCACCTTAGAATCAGGCAGTATTACCGTAACCATTCAGAACGCTGCCGGAGAGCATCAGACTGTCTATGGATCTAACAGTTGGAACGTAGGATCAACCTCCTTGTTGAGGGGTGTTACGGAGACTGTGGCAGCAAGTGCCACCTGGAAAGAGGATAATCTACTCCTGCTTACACATCAGTTGGTAGAGACTCCATTTTGTTTGAGTATGGCTCTTACCTTTGAAGAGGACGGATTGCAAATGTCCATCTCCCAGAACGTTGGTTTTGACTCTATGGAATCCAGCGTTATTAAAGGCGTCGCACTCGCCGGAACGAAGGACGTCTGAGCACATCTACCCTTATTGAAGTAAATATAATAACAGCTTCACTTGATAAAAAGGCTGCTTCTACAGTGAATTCCACTGCAGGGCAGTCTTTTTTTGGATTACAGCGAATAACGGGACCCTATATGTATTCTTCATTCCAAGAGTAAGAATATGCACTGTTGGAAAAGATAGGATGTATCATGACTTATCCAATATTTGATCATAAGGGGAAATGGCATATGAAACCAGAACCGGAACAGCGTATCACCCTCCACGGATTCAACAATCTCACGAAATCACTCAGTTTCAATATGTACGATATATGCTATACGAAAACCAAGAAAGAGCGCGAAGCGTACATTGAATATATCAATGAGCAGTATAATGCCGACCGTCTCACCAAAATATTAAAAAACGTGTCCGATATTATCGGGGCCCATGTGCTGAATATCGCTCAACAGGACTATGTCCCGCAGGGGGCCAGTGTAACCGTGCTCGTATCCGAGGGACCTGTCGTTGAGGTTCCAGACGCATCATACGATGAATCGCCCGGACCGCTGCCTGACAATGTCGTTCTCCAGTTGGACAAGAGCCATATTACTGTTCACACCTATCCCGAGTATCATCCAGATGAAGGCATCAGCACCTTCCGTGCCGATATTGATGTGTCTACCTGCGGGGAGATTTCACCGCTCAAGGCGCTGAATTACCTCATCCATTCCTTTGATACAGATATTATAACGATTGACTATCGGACGCGTGGTTTTACCCGGGACATCAGCGGACACAAGCTGTTCATCGATCATGAGATCAGCTCCATCCAGAACTATATTCCGGACGAGGAGCAAGACCTGTATGACATGATTGATGTCAACGTCTATCAGGAGAACATTTTTCACACCAAATGCAAGCTCAAGCAGTTTGACCTTGATAACTATCTGTTCGGCTACACGAAGGATAAGCTGTCTCCGCAAGAGCAGCAGGAAATTACGGAACGCCTGAAGCTCGAAATGGACGAAATCTATTACGGCAAAAATATAGATCGAAGCTAACAAAAGGGTAGAGTGTTCTATTCCATACAGGTAAGGCTGGACTCACATGAGCCCAGCCTCTTTTGTTTTCTTTACGGATTCTTCTGTTGCGTACGCCCAGTTTGGCATACAGTGTTGAATCATAATTTCTCACGGTACCATCCGATAGATACAGCAGGCTCTCTCTTTCATCCGACTTCCGAACTGAACCAACCTATAAGTCGAACCATCAATAATAACGTAACAAGGCTGACGGAAAAATTCCGAATTTTTTTACAAAACCTGTAACGTTTCAACCAGCTTGATCGTTTCTAAAGTAGAAGGCGGCAGAGTTGCAGCTGTCGTATATATCAGGAGACAAGGAGTGATAAGCATGAAAACAAATCATTTCAAAACAGCGGCAGCGGCCCTACTGGCGGGAACAATGATGTTATCTGGGGCAGCATACGCATCTGAAGGAGAACATTCCCCAGCAGGGAACAATCCACAAGCTGCCGCTAAACCGGCCAAATCGAACACAATGACAGACAACACAACGGCGGCGACGCCAACCAAACCGGCTCAAGGTCTCATTCTTACTGATCCTTTTCAAGCAGCGGAACTGTATATCTTCGGCCTGCAGAAACGCAATGCACACATCCAGTACGCAACGTTCTCCAAATCAATGCAAAAAAGGATGAAGCCGAAGTTCCATGAGCTTAACTGGGTTACCGGTGTATCAAGTCCTTGGATTACAAAGTGGACCATGACAAAGCATACGAAAGTAAACACCAGTAGGGAGATTATTGAACTGCGTTTGGATACGGCAACATCCATGGGCCCGGAGGCACCTATTATTTTGAGGATCACGGTTGTTAAGGCTGGCAACTCATGGTTTGTAGACGCTGTTTCAGTGAAAGGAGATTTACCGCACAGCGGACTGCCGGAATCGACCGAGAATAAAGTGACGGCTTTGGGCGTACAGGAAGCAGAACAGCTTGCAGCCAAGGCCGCAGCGCATTATTGGCATATCTCTTCAGGAGGAAATGCAACAAGCGATGGGGAAATCAAAGAGTTTTCCATTAAGGGAAAAGGTGATCATTACCGCTGGATGGGCAAGGATCTCAGTACGAAGGGAAAATGGACCGCTTATCTGCTGGAAGTATTCACTCCGGAGAAGGTTCGGCAGTATTGGGACGCTCAAGTGAAATCGGTAAGTCTTGTTGAAGTGAACGGAAGACTTGCTCAGCCTAATGCGGACGGCGGCAGTCTGACAGACTGGTCTAAAGCGAAGGCGAAATTACTGGAGAACGGAGATACGGTGAAAAAATTCCGTTTTAAAGTTCCTGACGGTGATCATGACAGCCAAACATATGATGTAACCTTCCGCTATTTGGCGGCCAGTGGCTGGAGGATTGATGAAGAGGTTACCAAGATCAAATAATAATATTTAAGAGCGTTTTCCAGACAGTATGTTTATCCTGCGGTGGAAACGCCCTATTTTACTGTATACAGATTCAGTTACTCTCTACTCATTAGAATTGGATGCGCAGTCCTTCATATGTATGTATACCAGTACCATGGCGGACGAGATCTTTTTCCCGTAAATCCTTTACTGCGCGCTGAGCAACTGTGAGCCAATCTGGATCCAGTCCAATACTGTTGTGGCTGCCAAATATTTGTTCCACTCTGGAAATTCTTGATATTTTATCCAGTGAATTCACAAGATCCACAGGGTCCGTTGTCGGATAAAAAGCATATACCGGTGTCTCGTCGTACAGCAAATCTCCTGTAAACAGAAAGCCTCGGCTCGTATCGAACAAGGCGATATGGCCCGGTGAATGACCCGGCGTATGGTAAACCGTTAGGCTCCGTCCCCCAAGCTCAATCACATCCCCGTCACGCAACAATCCTGCTGGTTTGCCTTGATATGGCTTGTAGGACATCGGATTAAACGTTTCCGGAACCGGCCTTGTAATATCCCTGGATATGTCTTTTCGAATCTGATCGATCCCTAGTCCCTTAATCCCGTTTACCAGCCAGTCCTCTTCGGCTTCATGCACGTAAATCTGCTGGAACTGGTCGTGGCTTCCGATATGATCTGCATGCACATGCGTGGTTAGAACGATAATCGGTAAGTCTGTGAGCTGATCGGTCATACGTTTAATCTTGTCTATGCCGAGTCCTGTATCAATAAGTGCCGCTCTTTCCTTTCCGATCAGTAGGAAGGAATGGACCTTCTCCCAATGGCCGAACTCGCTTATCGCAAACGTTCCATCGTCAATTTTGGATACAGTGAACCATGCATCATCAATAATAATCTCATTGTTCATAGGTATTCCCCACCGTTTCATTATTGAATTGTGATGTCTTCGTCATCGTCTTGAAAGCTGATTAAAGACAAATAATAGCTCGTATCCTCTGTGTTCTCACCTGAACCCTCAGGAGCTGACTTCACAAAATGCTTATCAAGCAGAACTTTGAAGTCCTCGATGAAAGCCGTAAAGCTCTCTTCGTTCCCACGTAAGGAATACGTTGACGCGATATTTTTTCTCAACGTCTCGTTACTAGAATTCAGTGCAAAAGATGACGCCGGCGCATTCACAATCTTCGCTCGTGTGACCTCTAATGTTTCCATAAACACTTGCCTGGACGTTTCGATGAGATCCTCACTTGGAAGCAGATGCTCGTCCGGAATAAAGCGGCTTGCTACAGCGCGATAATATTTCTGAACGATTCCGTTCTTCTCTTCTTTCCTGACCACTTGGATCACATTATGCTTCTCCAGCTCTTTCAAGTGAAAATATATATTGTTACGGGTAATGCCCAGCATTTCTGCCAACTGTTGGCCGGTATACTCATTCTTTACAAGATTCATCAATATTTTGGTTCGAAGCGGATCGGCAATGGCTTTCAACTGCTCATGTGTCTTGATTTTATACACACCAGTAATTTTCACTTTATCACCTCACAATTATTTACCGGTAAAATTTATTTTACTGTTAGGCAAAATCTTATCATGATCTTTTAAACAGGTCAATCCATTTTCCTCATTGTTGGCATAGTAAAAATAGCTTATGTTGTTTCCTCTCTATAACGGGTATGGTATATTATCCACATTCATGTATTTACTCATCATTGTCAGAAGGAAGTGTCTGTATGTTCGATCCAACCATATTTGAAAATTTGAAAGTTGCCGTGGAGAATGTGGTCTATGATCTGGATAATCTGGACGAGAGGATTCTAGTCACAGGCCGGACAGACCGGATGGATATGGCCGTCATGTCTCGAGCTTTCAGTCTCAAATTCGAGCTGGTCCCACGAACTGGAGCAGAAGCTGAGATCCGACTTGAAGCTTTTTTAAAAGACCTTGCTGCTGAATTATTGGAAACACCCGGAGAACAACCAGGCTGCGCGCTATCCCTCCGATTCTATACAGAGGTCAGGATTGTACCCGAGCAGTGCCGGCGTATTTCAGAGCTGATGCAGGTCATATGGGAGCCTCAACTCACTCCAGTGCAGACGCTTAGCTGTGTTTACGGCGAAGATCCTATCGTTTATAAAAATACGATTGAACTCAAATTCCCGCACAAAATCAACGAAGACAACATGTCGGATATCCCCAATCTAGTGGAACATATGATCCGGACGCTTGAGGGGTTAGCTCAGCTGTAAACGTAAACAGGCTAAAGCATCGGCTCATCTTCGTTACTGAGCATATAAAGAAATGGCATACAAACAATCAGTAAAACATATAGAATCAATGCATACATCAAAATATAACCGATGCGCATACCCATGGATACCATAGGGACCATCATGCTAGTGGATAGTAATGAAATCAGTCTTATTCGTTGTCTCGATTTCTTTGAGACATATTGAAGTGACTTGCAGGAAGGGCATATTAACTTATTTTTAAATGTGAGTATTTTGAGGAAGGTCTCTTTCCAGTTCCAAGAACAGCCGCATTTCTGACAAATTGGCATAACATCACCCCCTCTAAATGTTAACATATATCCTTCTTTTAATTGGTAAATTAAACAGGTTAAGTTGCGGAAACATAAAGCAGGGTGTCCCAATGGTTATTAGACCAGCGGGGCACCCTTGTTTTGTTCTAATGGTCGCTGCGCGTACGAATCATCCCTCCAATCGCTGTTGTGTCCAGATTTTTTGAATTTTCCTTTAGCGGTAAAAATCCGGACACAAAGGCGACCGCTAAGAAATCATTCAGGAAATTCGGGGGCAAGAGCGATTGTAGGAACGGTTCGTACACGTAGCGTCTCGCAACAGACAAAAGGGATGCCCTTAGGTCAATGGACCTTTTTGAACATCCCCTTCTTGATTTGCAATCTTGCGGTTTTATTTATTGGTTAGCCGACTGCACCACGAACCTAACTTCAATATCGGAAGGATCTTTTACATAAAATGCTCCGTCCCGCTCTTCCAATGTTAATCCTGCCGCATGAATTCTGCCGCTCACCACTTCAAGCTCTTCTTCGTTTGGAAGAACAACCGTAAAATAATTCATACCCGCCGCATGACGAGGGGTATTCGGCACGCCAACGCCAGCCCACACGTTTAACCCAATATGGTGATGATATCCACCCGCAGAGATGAACATTGCAGCACTGCCATAGTGTGCCGTCAGTTCAAATCCGAGAACGTCGCAGTAGAATTGCTTCGCCTCCTGAAGATTGGATACATGGAAATGAACATGACCGATCACGGTTCCTGCCGGAAGCCCGTTCCATTCCAATCCTTCGGATACAGACAGCAAACCATCAACGTCTACCGGATCAGTAGTCATCATGATTTCGCCTTTCTCATCCCGTTTCCATGTGTCACGCGGACGGTCACTGTAAATTTCAATGGCGTTATTGTCCGGATCGCTGAGGTAAAGAGCTTCACTGACGAGGTGATCCCCCTGACCAACCGGGATGTTATGGGAAATCAGATTTCGGATAACAAGCCCAAGGCTTACCCGATCCGGCACGAGAATCGCAAAATGATACAGGCCTGCTGCTGTCCGCTCCGGCTGTTGAATTAATCCCTCCACTTCTTCAAGCACGAGCAATGTATGCTTGCCGTCTGCCGTCAGTTCGGCAACTCTTCCTTGCTGCCGAAGCATTTTCAAACCAATGACTTCTGTATAAAAACGAACGGATCTCGCCAAATTGCGGATACGTAGAGAAACATGTCCAAGCTCTGTGGACGGATGCAGCACTGCTGACATAATAACCACTCCTTGTTTGTTTAATTATTGAATAAATGTATTTTTTCTAAATAATGAACGACGAAATTGAGGTATGACATGTAACGATAACAGTTACAACTTGTATATAAATAATTATAGTCACTTACAAAATGAAAGTCAATTGCAACTTGCATAACAAATCTAAATAAATTGAGCATCCGTACTGGTGTATGGTTTTCACTTCTGAAAATGACGATAGACGCCTTTAACCTTCTAGGTTACAAGCGTCTATATCCTTCCCGGAATCCTTATGTGAGATACTCTGCACAATATCTTGAAGCGTCACTTCCTGAAGCACTCTCTCCATCGCATTTTGTGCAAGTGAGAACACGGGTACGATTGCATCCTGAATATTCTTGCCTACAGGACATTTCACATTCGGATGTTCATGAACCGCAAACAGACTATTCTCTTGCACCACATCAACCGCACGGTATATATCCAGCAGTGATATTTCTCCAGCAGATCCCTTGAGCTTGGCGCCGGCCACTCCTGGGCGTACTTCAACAAGTCCAGCCTTATTGAGCATGCCTATAAGCCTCCGAATTACTACTGGATTCGTGTTGACACTCCCTGCAATGTAATCGGAAGTGCTTAGCCCAGACTTGTTCAGCTCCAGTACAGACAATATATGAATGGCGACGGAAAAACGGGTACTAATATTCAAAATGCTCTCCTCCATCGTTACAACTTTTCCAATCGAAGAATGTAACTATCATAGTTACATCCAGTAAGGAAGTCAATACCGCCGAATGCCTAGATTCACAGCACACCAATCAGAACAGGCAGGAAAATGAATGATGCCAGCGTCGTCCACAAAATGCACATGGACACAAGCCGGGGAGCTGCATCATACTGCTCCGCAAGGATAACCGCATTTACAGCTGCCGGCATTGCAGACAGAACAAGAATAACCGCAAACAAAGTTCCCTCCACCGATAATGCCGTCAGAATACCCCAAGCAACAAGCGGAGCAATAACCATACGCATCGCCATCCCTGACCAAAATCCTCGGCGGGAGACCGTCGATATTTCACTGCCATCACGTACGCCCATCATCTGAGCCCCAAGTATAACAAGAGCCAGTGGAGCGTATGCGGCGGAAAGCATTCCTATCCCTGTCTCCAAGCCATCAGGAAGAGCAGCATCCGTCATCCGGATCAGTACGGCAAGCAACGCTGCATACACGGATGGAAGCGTAAAAACAGATTTAACGGCCTTCACTGCCGAGAAATGGGATCTTGCCGCCAGATACACACCTAGCGTGTTGATTATAATGATCTGCACTATAACGTACACGGACGCTTTATCCAATCCAGCTTGCCCAAAGGCGAGCAGCACCAACGGCAGGCCATAGTTCACACTGTTGGTGAACATCGTCGTTAATCCAAGCCCGGACCGTTCCGGCTGGGACAGTCCCAGCATTTTACTGACACAAGTGCTTAACAGCCATAAAATAATGACATTCATGATGCAAAATGCGACCGTCACCGCCACATCACCCGATGTAACGGTTGCCTTCTCCAGTGTTTCAAATATGAGAGCCGGACTCATTACATAAAGAGATAAAGCCGATAACGTCTTCGTCTCCAGCCCCTTAAAGCGTTTCAATAGTCCACCGGCAATGACAGGAAGGGAGATTGGAAGAAACACACTATACAACGTCATAAAAAAAGAAGATATCATGTGGTAAAATACTCCTTAACGTTCAGACTCGTTGATGCTTTCATCGTAACGTATAACGGTGTATTTCGTCCAAGACCACATAACTATAGACGTTATAGGATGCCATTATTGCTTATGATAAAGCGCCCTATACTCATCTGCCAAAATACTCATCATAATCGAATCGTGATACTGGTGGTTATAATATAACGCGTCCCGCTGTACGCCTTCTCTGCTGAATCCGACTTTTTCGTAAGCCTTGATCGCACGTTCATTATACGCAAACACTTGCAATTCGATCCGATGCAGATTAAGAACCCCGAAACCATATTCTATAAGAAGGCGGATTGACTCTGGTCCATATCCCTTACCCTTATGATTATCCGAATCGATAGCAATTCGAACATTGGCATTCCGGTTAACGTGATCGATATCCTGAAGGGCAATATCCCCAATCACTTCATCAGTATCCGATAAAGCGATTAATAGCAGTACTGTAGAGTCATCAGCCGACTTGCCCTCAATAAAACGACGAACACCTTCCAATGTGAAAGAATGCTGCGTTCCGGTCAATCTCCGAACTTCCGGATTAAACAGCATACGAAAATATCCTTCCGCGTCGTCCTGTCCAATCGGCCTCAAATATACTCGCTCCCCCTCCAAAAAGCGGAGTGGCAGCAGATTCCATAATGTTGTATCCATAATGACCTCCTATTTTCATTCCCAATCAAATCCCATATAATATACCAAATAATTGACCATATCCATATGTACAGATTTCAATAATTTAAAAGGACAGATGAACCATGAAATATGTGAGCATTAACCTGACCGAGATGAACTGGTCTGCTGAGAATTCTTCTTTCCCTCTGTACGTGCAGCTGTACCAATACATGAAAAAAGAAATATCCACCGGGCGCTGGCAGTATCAAGCACGACTTCCCTCGGTACGCAAACTAGCCGATTTCCTCGGCATGAGTACAACTCCGGTGGAGATGGCGTATCAACAGTTGCTAGCTGAGGGTTTCATCCTGAGCCGACCACGCAGCGGTTATTTTGTGCAAAAGCTGACGGATAAACTTATATCCGTACCGGCCGAACCACCTCCCCCTCAAGGGAGGCAGCTGCCGCGGCACCGCTCCTACCGCTACGATTTTCATATGTCCAAAAACGATTATGAACATTTTCCGTTGACCGAATGGAGAAGGACTTACAACCGTGTTCTACAGGAGGAAAAAGTCTCAGACCTGCTCTTCTATGGTGACCCTCAAGGTGAGGAAGGACTTCGTTATGAGATTGCTAAGTATGCACGCACTATGCGGGGTGTATCCTGTTCACCGGAACAGGTCGTGATTGGATCAGACCCATACCCGCTTCTGGAACTATTATGCCGCCTGCTTCGCCCATACGGGAAAAATATCGCCGTTGAGAATCCCGGTTACCCGCAGTACCCCGAACTGTTCCGCCAGAGTGGATATTCCATCCATCCGATTTCTCTGCAAGCGGGTGGGCTGGATCAGCAATCTCTTCGGGCTAGCGGAGCAACACTTGTAACCGTATCCCCATCACATCAATTCCCAACCGGCATAATCATGCCCGTGTCTCAACGGCTTGATCTGCTTCAATGGGCTAAAGAATGCGGCGGTTTTATTATTGAGGACGATTATGACGGAGAATTCCGGTATTACGGCCGGCCCATTCCCTGCCTGCAAGGCCTTGTTCCCAACAGCCGGGTCATTTATCTTGGTGGATTTGCACAAGTCCTGTCACCTTCACTCGGTATACAATACATGATTATTCCATCCATTTTAATGGAGCAATACCATCATATAAAACATCATTTATTTCTCGAATGCACGGCTTCCCGGATTCACCAACGCACACTAGAGCACTTTATGCAGGATGGCTTTCTCGACCGGCATTTACGCAAAATGGTAACCATACTGCGAAAAAAACATGATACTCTCATCTCCTCCATCCGCAAACATTTCAGAGATCGGGCTGTCGTATCGGGAACAGGCGCCGGATTCCATCTGATTCTGTCTTTGCAACACCCCTCCTCTGAAGCGGAACTGCAGGCTGCTGCCGAGAATCAGGGCATCCGTGTTCATTCTGTTGCCTATACGTATGACCAAACACCGGATCATTCCGGAAGTACAGACCATAAACGTGAGTTTATTGTGGGATTTGCCGGAATCAGGGAAGAAGATATCGATGATGGAATCAGGCGGTTGGCGGATTGCTGGCTCTAACTTCAGGCAGGCTCTGATAATTCCTCAGCACAAAAAAGAACGCCCGTAGCATACGGACGTCCTTCTGTTTAACATATGTGACTAAACCTGTACCGCCCGGCCTACAATGGCGAGGTCACGCTTCACCCCATCCAGCTCAGCAACATCAGGAAACAGGCCCCATTGCTGGAATCCGAATTTCTTAAGCAGTCTCAGGCTTGGCTCGTTGTGTCCAAAGACAAACCCAACCAGATTACTGATTTCCAGACGAGGACATTCCTTCAGTGCTTTTTCGATCAGTATGCTTCCAGCACCAGAGCCTCGGTACTTCTCACTCACATAAATGCTGATTTCTGCAGTCCCCTGATAAGCAGGCCGTCCGTAAAAAGATTGAAAACTCATCCAAGCTGCGATTTCATCATTAGCTCGCAAGACCCATAAAGGTCGGTGTTCCGGATTATGGGCTTCGAACCAGGGAATCCGGCTCTCTGGTGTGACGGGTTCCAGGTCTGCGGTGACCATTCTACCAGATATAGTAGAATTATAAATGTCTACAATGGCCGGTAAATCTTCTTTGACGGCATACTCAATCTGATAATGATGCATTGCCATGTCTATTCCTCCGAATGCTGTGGTTATTAGTATATCTATTTTAACGGAGGAAGATAAAAATCGCTTCAACTTTTTTTATTTACATCAACATCGGAAAAAGCTACGCTAAATATGAAGAGCACCTCCCAAGATGCAAGGTCGAAAGGAATGAATAGGATGAATGTCAGAATGGAACAACTAACTAACGCTATGGACAGTCAAGGTTGGGACCTGTTATTAATTACAGATCCCAAACATGTGTATTACTTAACAGGCTTTGCCAGTGATCCGCACGAGCGTTTTCTCGGTCTTTTGCTGATCCGTGGAGAAGAACCCCTGCTGATCGTTCCCGCCCTTGATGGTGACGCAGCAGCAGCGGCTTCATCGGTAAACAACATCGTTACCCATCAAGATACGGACAATCCGTATGAACTGCTCAGCAAACAGATTCAAGGCTCGATCGGTACTATGGCACTTGAGAAGGATCAACTCACCGTATCCCGTTACGAGCAGCTGCAGCATTTTTTACCGGCTCGTGCCTTTCAAGACGCAGGTCCGGTATTGCGTGAGATGCGTGTGCGGAAGTCCAAGGATGAAATCACGAAGATGAAACGGGCCGCTGTTCTCGTTGAAGAGGTGCTGACTCAAGGTCTGAAGCAGGTCAAGATCGGAATGCGTGAAATTGAGCTTGTTGCCGAGCTGGAATATTTGATGAAAAGGCTGGGCGCAGACGGCCCTTCCTTTGATACGATGGTTCTGACGGGTACCAACACAGCCCTGCCTCACGGCGTACCGGGACTGCGGCAGATTGAACAGGGTGACCTGCTCATGTTTGACCTCGGTGTGTATGCGGGCGGATATGCTTCAGACATTACCCGAACCTTTGCAGTCGGGCATATCGGTACCGAGCAAGAAACTATCTACAACACCGTTCTGGCCGCTAACGAAGCAGCTATACGTGCTGTAAAGCCTGGCGTTACATACGGTTCAATCGATCTAGCTGCAAGGGAAGTAATTGAGGAAGCCGGCTATGGACCTGCGTTTTTGCATCGTTTAGGTCATGGTCTGGGTATGGATGTGCATGAGTACCCATCGGTTCACGGTCTAAATGAAGATATGCTGCAACCAGGAGCTGTATTTACAATCGAACCCGGCATCTACGTGCCGGGTGTAGGCGGTGTCCGGATCGAGGACGACGTTCACGTTACAGATAGCGGTGTCGAAGTACTGACCTCTTTCCCTAAACAACTTACAGTCATCGGTTGACTGTTCTGATTCACAAAAAACGGCCGCTTTCCCGAACCATATCGGTGAAACGGCCGCGCTTGTCATTTCCCCCTATGTACGTTCATTAATTCTCCGATTTATGAACGGGTGCCCCAGGTCCAACGGTATACATATGGGGTTGTGGCGACTAACTCTTTCGCCACGTAAAATGTATGAAGTCGTCAAGAACAAGACGCTAAAACATTTGAGCAAACAACCTGTCTCATCTGGTAACAGGATGAGAGCCTAAGATGCTATATGCACTGTCTTAGGAGGGGCGATGACACGCCCTAAACTTGAGAGTTGCCCAAAACAGAAATGGATTGAGGGCGTTAACTACTCAAGAATCCTATCTGCGCCAGCTGACTTGCCCCTTTAGGGGTGGGAGTGTCAAGTCTGCATCACATCAATATCTTGATTACGGTCCTTATACACGTCGGTATTAACTTCCTTCATCACTTTACCCGTAACCAGACCTGCAGTTATGGATCCGTTGACATTAAGCGCCGTCCGGCCCATATCAATCAGCGGTTCAACCGAGATCAGAAGTCCTGCCAAAGCTACAGGCAGATTCATCGTGGACAGCACAATCAAGGAGGCAAACGTCGCTCCGCCGCCTACTCCGGCAACACCGAAGGAGCTGATCATTACGACAACAATAAGTGTGAGTATAAATGTCCAGTCCAACGGATTGATACCTGCGGTTGGTGCAATCATAACCGCCAGCATGGCGGGATAGATACCTGCACAACCATTCTGTCCCATGGTGGCTCCCAAGGAAGCGGACAGATTCGCAATGCCTTCCTGAACACCCAGTTTTTTGTTCTGGGTTTGCACAATCAGTGGAATAGATGCGGCGCTGGAGCGTGATGTAAACGCAAAAGTCAGGACTGGCAGCGCTTTTCTGACATAAATCATCGGATTAAATCCGAACAGGGACAGCAGAATCAGATGGATAATAAACATGACGATTAGCGCCACATAAGACGCCAGAACAAAATCGACAAGGTCTAGGATGACCTGAAGATCCGTTCCTGCTATCGTCTTGGCCATAAGTGCCAATATCCCGTACGGTGTCAGTCTCAGAATCAAGGTTACAATTCGCATCACAACGGCATAAAGGGCGCGGACCATACCGCGAAACGTTTCTGCTTGCTCCGGATACTTTCGGTCAATCCCTAGTACAGCAATGCCGATAAAAGCAGAGAATATCACAACTGCAATCGTGGACGATCTTCTGGCACCGGTCATATCTGCGAACGGATTTGACGGAATAAACTCCAGTATTTGCTGTGGCAAAGTCTGCTCTTTCACATCTCCCAGTTTTTCTTCCAGCAGCGCCCCCTGTTCGTGCTCAGCAGCACCGGCCTGAATATTCTCAGCAGACAGGTCAAACGTAAGCGTTGTTGCAATACCTACCGATGCGGCTACGCCCGTCGTTAATATCAGAACAGCGATGATAAGTCCGCTCATTTTGCCGAGATTGCGTCCGCCCTTCAAATTCATAATGGCAGAGATGATCGATACCATAATTAGCGGTATAACCATCATTTGCAGCAGACGAACATATCCGTACCCCACCAGGTTAAACCATTGCGACGATTTCGCTATGATATCCGAGTCAGCCGAATAAATGAACTGCAATATTGCACCGAACAGCACACCGAGACCGAGCCCGGCAAACACCCGCTTGGTAAACGAGTAGTGCTTTTTTTGCATCCAGTACAATATTCCGATAAGCAGAAGCAGCACAAGGACATTGATAACGATCCAGAGTGTTTCCATCGCCTGATGCCTCCCTTTTGTTTGATAAGTGCTACTACGTATTCATTTCCAAATACGGATACACTTTAAACATTACCCGTGAAATCCGATCCGACATCTATTTTTTCTTTTTAAAAATATGCTCCATACATGCAAAAAAGACGGCTTTCAGCCGTCTTAAAATTTTGCTTACATATAGAATATTTCCATTTTTCCCGGACTAGATTCATCTTCCAGCTTCCGTATGGATCTCTGCCTGACCGCTTGAATCGGAGACGTTTGCAGTCAGAAGAACCTGGGGAGCGCCATTTTCAGGATGGCTGACGACTGCCGGATCCACTCGGAATACTCGCCGGATAAAATCTTCGGTCAGTATCTCAGCCGGGGTTCCCTCTCCCGCGATCTTTCCATCCTGAAGCACCAGAAGCCGGTCACAGAACTGAGCCGCCAAATTAAGATCATGGAGCACGCTAATTACCGTTATACCGGTATCTTCGCGCCACTCTGCAACCATGTTCATAAATTGCAGCTGATGACGGATATCTAAATAAGTTGTCGGCTCATCAAGCAACAGAAGTGTAGGTTCCTGAGCCATCACTTTGCCAAGAGCTGCACGTTGGCGCTGTCCCCCGCTTAATTGATCAAGTCGTCTGGATTCGAAATTTTCCAGTTCCAGCTTTCGGATAATACGATCCAGAAGCGGTCCGGAATCTTTCTTCTCCCGTCCCATCCAGTCTTGAAACGGGTAACGTCCCATTTCAAGAACCTCGCGCACTGTAAAATCAGACGGAGCGAGCCCCTCCTGCTGAAGAACCGCTACAGAGCGGGCAAGCTCCTTTCTGTTATAACTTGAAACTTCTCTGCCACGAAACTGTAAATGTCCAGACGATGGCAACTCCACACCTGATAAGAGATGCAGCAGCGTGGATTTACCGCTTCCGTTCGGACCAATAATGCCCCACCATTCCCCAACGTTTACGTTCCAATCGATACCGGTCACCGCGTTCACCCGGTCAAAGCGCTTGCTTACGCCTTGAAGTGTAATCATACACTTCCCTCCCTACGCTGCTTTTTGTTCCGGTACAGCAAATAAGCAAAGAACGGAGCTCCAACAAATGCAGTTACTACCCCGATCGGAATTTCGGTCGGCGACAGTATGGATCTGGCAGCCGTATCGGACCAGACCATGAAAATCGCTCCGCCCAGTGCCGATAATGGAATGATGATCCGGTAGTCAGAACCGGTAATGAGACGGATCATATGAGGAACAACCAGTCCCACGAAGCCGATCACACCGGATACAGACACGGCCGCAGCCGTTAGAAAGGTGGCAACAACAAGCACACTGGTCTTCAGACGATCGACGTTAAGCCCCATATGGGCCGCCTGACGTTCACCTAAAGACAACAGATTCAGTGTACGCGCCCGGCTCCACAAATATAAGAAGCCTACAGTAAAATACGGGAAAAGGACAGCAATATACGACCATCCCCGCATGCTTAAACTTCCCATCGTCCAGAATAGAATGTCCGTTAGCGTATCTCGTGACATTACCGTTAAGAATGAAACGACCGCTCCTAAAAAGGACTGCATAACCACACCTGACAAAATCAGTGCGTTAGTCGGTATCTTACCGTGATCTCGGGCGAGGAGCAGCACAATCCACAGCGTGATCGCCCCGGTCATAAATGCAACGATCGGCAAGGTCCAGGCACCCGCAAAAGAGTACTGCAATCCGTAGAAGATCAGAAACGCAGCACCAAGTGATGCACCGGAGGATACACCGAGTGTAAAGGGATCGGCGAGCGGATTTCTAAGTACCCCTTGAAAAGCAGCACCGGCCACCGCAAGGGATGCCCCAACCAGCATACCGAGCAGTATACGGGGAAGTCGTACCTTCATGATGATCTGCTCGGAAGCTACTTCCCAGTTGGGAACAATAGAGTCCCCGATCCAGGGCAACCGGTGAAGAAGCATGGCTCCAATTTCCTTAACGGGCAGATGGACGGAACCGATGCCGAGGCTGACGATCAGCGTCAGCAGTAAAAGCAGGAGCCCCACCGTTCCATAACCCGCAAGTTTTTTACTCATGGGGTCATCAGTTCCGGATAGACCGCCTTCGCTACTTCAACCAATCCTTGAGTTACACGAGGTCCCGGGCGGCTGATCAGATTGTCATCAATTTTAATCAGCTTATTGTTTTTCACAGCTTCGATTTGGTCCCAGCCGCTGCGTTCTTTAATGATTTGATCCAAAGTTTTTTTGGTGGATTCATCCACTACATTGCTGGAATACAGAATCACATCTGGATTCGCTGCAATAATCTTCTCTTCACTGATTTCGAACCAGCCTTCGCTGTCGCCAGCCACGTTGGCTGAATTGCTGATATTGAGCATCTCATCCAGATATGTGCCCTTTCCTACCGTCCAACCCGGTGAGAACTCAACATACACTTTTTTCTTATCCTCATCTTTTACGGATTTAACCGCTTCCTTCACAAGGTCCAGATCCTTCTGCATTTGATCTACGATGCCTTGAGCTTCCGCCTGACGGTCCGTAATCTCTCCAACTACCTTAATGTTGTCCATGACTTCAGCAATCGTCTTCGGGTCGTTCACGAACAGCTTTATTCCGAGGTCACGGAGCTTCTGTACGTTCTGTTCATTCATCGCTGCTGTAAATATAACATCCGCGCCTGAAGCGACAATGGCCTCAACATCCATTTCATAACCGCCCATTTTCGGCTTGGATTTGGCTGCCTCAGGGTAGTCGTCCACTTCGGATACGCCGACAATTTCTTCATCCAAGCCAAGTGCGAACAGTTTTTCCGTCTCGGAAGGAGACAGCGACACAACTTTTGCTGGAGCCTTATCAAATGTCATTTCCTCTCCAGTAGCATCCTTTAAAGTTAACGGATACACCGTTTTAGCGTTTTCAGCGGCAGGTGCTTCCGGTTTCTGACCTTGTTCAGCCTCCGGTGCAGGTGTTGGTGTTGCCTCCTTCGGAGCTGTTTCTCCTCCACAAGCAGCCAGTGACAGGACCAGCATCAGCACCGCCAACATGGCGGACCATGATTTCATTATTTTTTTCATCGATTTTCTCTCCTAACCCTAGTTTGAGAACAACTTGCTTGCCTTAGGTACTCAATAAACCTGATTTCTGACGGAAATCCTTACATCCAACCACAAAAAAGCCCCTGATTTCTCCGCAGAAGAATCAGGGGCTACGTTTCGGAAACAATGAACCTTATCCAATAAATAGGAGTTTTGCTCTAGTACAGCACCTCACCCACATTAGGTCCGCCAAACGTAATCCTTTCCTCGAAGGACCGTCAGATCATTACGCGGGCAGGTCTCCTGACTTACAGGTTGAAATGACACCTCCGCCTTCCCGACCCTGTTTAGACCAGTGGCAGTAATGGAGGATATCCCTGATTCACAGTGGCGGGACCGCGCCGGACTTGCACCGACTTCCCTTTTAACCCGGGAGCAAAACATATGCTTTGCTTATTCTCCAGGACCTCGCGAGTATTGAATATTCTTTTTGCCAAGCTTACTTCTCTTTTGACGATTATATGAGATATCCTCTCGGCTTACAACCTGAAACTTCACAGAAAAAAACTGAGTAGCCGCTCCCCGCTTGCCGTGAACCCTATTTCTGCCTATATAACCATTATGGATATCTCACTTATTTATCGTACGCGTCTGTGGATTTGCCTCTCACCCTTTGCCCTGAAGCCGGACATTGGTTTACAATAGATCTGAAGCTTTATACCCGAAAAACTATGCGGAGGCGTACATATGCTCTTTATCGATAATCAGGGGATCCATGATCCCGCCATTAATCTAGCGATTGAAGAATACGCTTTGAAACACTTGCCTATGGAAGACAGCTATTTGCTCTTCTACATTAATCAGCCGTCGATTATCATCGGCAAACACCAGAACACGATTGAAGAGATCAATCAGGAGTTTGTCCGTGACAATAACATACAAGTTGTTCGGCGATTGTCCGGAGGCGGTGCTGTATACCATGACCTCGGCAATCTCAATTTCAGTTTTATTACAAAAGACGACGGCCAGTCATTTCATAATTTCCTGAAGTTCACCCAACCCGTTATCGATTTCCTTCAAAAAATGGGTGTTCCGGCTGAGCTCAGCGGCCGAAATGACCTTCAAGTCGGAGAGAAAAAGATTTCCGGCAACGCCCAGTTCTCCACACGGGGACGCATGTTCAGCCACGGGACTCTTATGTTTGACCTGGATCTGGACAATGTACAGGCCTCGCTTAAAGCTAACCCAGAGAAGTTCAAATCGAAGAGCACGAAATCAGTGCGCAGCCGTGTGGCCAACATTAAGGAGCTGCTCGGTACAGATATGACAATTGAACAGTTCCGTGCAGAGCTTCTGCGTTCGATCTTCGGAATGGAGCCAGATCAGGTTCCACAGTACGTTCTTCAAGAAAAGGACTGGGAAATGATCAATCAAATCTCCAAGGAACGTTACCAAAACTGGGACTGGAACTATGGCTTATCACCAGAAAGCAATGTGAAACACGCGAAAAAATTCCCAGTCGGCATTATCGATATCCGCATGGACATTAAAGATGGACATATCGGCGAGATTAAAATTTACGGTGACTTCTTTGGCGTAGGCGATGTAGCCGATATTGAAAACGCGCTTCGTGGCAAACGTTACGAGGAAAGTGAAGTAAGAGAAGCCCTCTCATCCATTGACGTCAAGCATTACTTCGGTAATCTGGAGTTTGATGATCTGATCGGTTTGATTTTTTTAGAGGAATAGAGTAACAGTACTGAGTCACGATTTTAACAGAGATATCTTTCAAAAAAAGCAGGTCACTCGAGGATTCATCCTTGGGTGACCTGCTTGCTTTTATAGTCCATTGTTCACTTCTTGAGTAGGAACGATTTCTACACGTAGCGTCTTACAACAGACATGAGGGCCGTCCCAGGTCAATGGACCTTTTGGGACACCCCCCGTTCGTATTATTTGGATGCGATGAATACATACCAGAGCAAGACGAGTGTGAGCACGATACACATGTTCTCTACTGTGTTCCCCCATTTGCTACCAGTGCTCATTAGTTTGAACTTCACTCTGAATTTCAGTGGAGGTAATGGCCGTATTCCCCTGTTCGTCAGCATATCGGCCGCCAAATGAAGGGCATAAGACATTCCACCTGCAATCCATAAGCTCTCCCCTCCCGCTGTTCCTTTTGTTGCGAAATAGAGCAGCATAGTCCAGCCTGCCGCAGCATATGCAGTATGCGTCAAACCACGATGGGAAACGAGCGTGGAAATCATCAGTACGCATCCGGCAATCGTGTTCCACGGGCTGAAGGCTTGGCCGAACTGAAGAAGTCCCAGACCAATCATAAACATCACGATATGACGCAGCGTCCGTCCGGGCAGAAAGGATACGACGGCAATCAGACCTGCCAGTGCCAGATTCCACGGAGCATAATCCTGGCTGTAGTAAAAAATAAATACGGCTCCAACAACCAATGCCAACTGCAGCACACGCAGCAGTCCTGTTGGGATGACCGTTCTGACCAAAATGGAGTTCGGCTCATCGATGTCAGGAAGCAGCGAACTGACTGCGGCTGCAGCCGCAGCCGGGAGTGTAACGGGAATTCCGGCCAGCCCCATGACCGACAAGGTGACGCCGGTGCTAATAACCAAATGGGCTCTTCCCATCATAATAAATAACTTCCTTTCATTCTCTAGTTGTCTTGTTTGAGCCCGTTCACTTCTTTCAGCCGTAATATGCACGGGAATGTATGTTCGGCATTTTAGTATAGCAAAAAAACCCTCTTTTTGTCTACCCTTTCCACTCTATGGACAATATGATCCTGTCCCAATTGAAAACCGTGCCACAAACGGTACAATAGAGTTAAGACAGAGATAAAAGGAGAGAGACAACCATGACCGATTACAAATTGATTGCCATCGACATCGATGACACACTCATCAATGACGATAAAGAAGTAACCCCGGGTGTCCAGCAGGCGTTGGAGCAGGCTGTCGCAAAAGGTGTTGTAGTTACATTGGCGACCGGCCGAGCCTATGCATCCGCACAAGCGATTGCCCGCCAAACCGGACTAAATGTGCCAATCATCACTTATCAAGGGGCTCTGATTAAGAATTTGTTGGACGAAGAGGTTCTCTATGAACGCTATGTTCCCGTTGATGCTGCCAGAAAGCTGTATGAGTACTGTGTAGAGCATAATCTACATCTGCAGACTTATATTGATGACAAGCTATACTCCCGGGAAGAGAACCAGAAACTGATCGATTATTGTGCACTGAACCGCACGCCTTATTATATTGAGCCTGATTTCATCAAAATGATCGAACAGCCTACACCTAAAATGCTGATCATCGATGATCCTGCTTATCTCGACGAGCTGATTCCGGTATTCCAGGAGCTGCTTGGCGATCAAATGCATATCACGAAATCCAAACCTTATTTTCTAGAATTCATGCATAAAGAAGGTACGAAAGGCCATGCTTTGACGTTCCTTGCGAATCATTTTGACTGCGCTTTGGAACAAACCATTGCGATTGGCGACTCCTGGAATGATCACGAAATGCTGGAATGTGCAGGCCTTGGTGTTGCCATGGGCAATGCTATTGAGCCGCTCAAGGAATTAGCGGACTATGTAACGCTTAGCAATAACGAAGATGGCGTTAAACATGTAATCGAGAAATTTGTGCTGAACGCGGAATAAATATTTTATGAACAAAAGAGGCTCGTATCCAAGGTTTTGAATGCCTAGGTTCGAGCCTCTTTTATATTGGGTAGCTATTTAATAATCGTGGAGCCTTCTAACTACTATGATAAAGCAATCCTTAGCGTGACAGCTTCAGACTCATACCGGCAGCGGCCAGAACCGTCCCTGGAGGAAGATCAATCTGCTGATTAACATCCACACCATGCGACATATGAGTATATACAGTCTTCCGAGGTTTTACCTCAGCCAACAGTTCAGCCGCTTCCTTCATGTCATACACAGACCGGGTTGAAAACTCCGCCGTCTCATGGACAAAGCTTGTACCGAGCACAAGGAGATCCAAACCGTATAGCGGCTTCTTTTCCTCGTCGTTCAAGTTGATCGAATCCGAGTTATACACCCAGGAGAATCCATTCTTTTCCAACCGATACGCATAAGAATAGCCATTCTTTCCATGATTCACTTTCCAGCATGAAATATCCCAACCGCAAAGTGTGATGCCATCATCTACCTCTGTTATTATCATATGATTCGACAGCCAAGGATACTGCCGCTGGATCTGTTCCAACACTTCCCGAGGAGCATATAGGCTTCCTTTGACCCTAAGCCATCGGCAGGCATCAGCCCATTCGGGAAGTCCTCCGATATGATCGAAATGTGCATGGGTGATCAGCATATGCTTCACCTGCCGTATTCCGTTTGTTTCCATCATATTCCGCCAATCTGGACCACAGTCGATCATAAACCTATTTTGTCCGTCCTCTACCATGACAGAAGAACGCAGTCGGCGATTGTTCCCGAAGAAGCGAGCTTCAGTACATACCCCACAATCGCAGTACACACGCGGTACCCCCATAGCATCTCCCGTGCCTAAAAAAGTTAATGTATCCATGATGTTCCCCTTCTCCCTATCCGTGAGAAATGAAGTTGATACCTTCTTATATCTCAATAAAAGCCGCCGGCAGCATGCCGAACGGCTTATCATCTAATCTATGATTACACCGGAAACCCGGCAGTTTCATTACGAATTATGCAAATGAGGGCTTCTTGTCATCTACCGCTCCGCTGATAACTTTAACATACTTCTTGTCTGTACCTTCTACGGAAGGACCGATATAAATGCTTGATTTCTTCTGTCGTCTCCCAGAACGCTCGCGCGGTTTCAAAGCACCTTCCACTGGAATACTTCCGCGGACCACCCAATGACTGCTGGCGGACCCAAGATTTCCTGCAATCTTCTTTTTCTCATTCCTGCTCATATGGAATCCCCTCCAACTAAATGCCTGATGGTTCGAAGCAGTTCACGATTATGCTCAACGACTTCTCCAAGTTCTTCGTCGGATAGCGTTTGTTGTCCTGTTAAATGAACCGATAAAACATGATTTACACCTAAAGGATAGCAGAACACATACACCTGCGCAACTTCCTCTTCGTGATAAAATGCCCATTTACCGCTGTTATAGACGTCTATCACGTAAATGGACTGCTGGGTACCCCTATTACTGTCATTTGCGTTAAACGAAAAAAAACGTCCTCTTCCTACATTACCTCCGAGTTGAGCCATTCCATCATTTCCGGATTTCGCCCAAAATGCGGCTCCGGTAACCCGGAAGTCTCCTCGTGTAGGCGGAAGCAAAGAATTGCGCACCGCTTCGCTAAGTGCGTGATATTTCTCAGAGAGATCCGTTACATTCACATTACGATTATACTCCCAAAAAAAATGGAGCACACTTTGCTTACGCTTCAGCTCAGCTTCCTTCTGCTCAATGACTTCGGTCGGGTTATTAAAAAATGACTCTGCTTCAATCGCGTTTATGATGTGTCCGCAGGCGACATCCACCGCCGACTTGTAATCCTGATCACTCCGCAGCTCGTATTCCAAGAGCGTAAGTCCTTGCAGATCGGATAGAAGATGATATTCTTTGATCGTGACATCCTGAATTAATTGATCGTCAGGCTCCACCTGATCAGGCACGATGCAAAAGACTCTCCGCCTTCCTAACCTTCCCCAGAACAACCCCATCTCAAACAGGGTGTTGTCCCTCGTTATGAAAACATGCTTTCCCCGAATAAGAGCCACATCGTCGGGAGAAAATACGAACACGCCGAAGTCACTTTGTTCCAGCTGCCGCTCCAGTGCTTCCATCGTATACGCATTGGCCCCGAATGTTCCACCATACCACGGTGTTACCTGAGCCGTCCTCTTGATTTGTTCATGAATGGCGCGGGCATACTTGATGGCTTCTCTGGATGAACCAATGAATAAATTCGGCTTTGGAATGGACATAGGCACATCATATACTCCCCTTGTTGTTCAATTTACTATTATTCGATCATTATAACAAAGTTACCTATTTTATGGGAAATATTTGATCATTTATTATATGCTAGGGATTGGTGACGGACCCCATGAACAGCCAGGTTTCCGTGTCCCGGTCTTCAATCGCGAAAAAAAACGGTCGGTCTACAATCATCTTAATCGGGTTTTGTAGCGGTGCTGCACTGGTTGGCATACCAATCGATGTGACTGCATCCGCCTCTGTCCCCTTTTCCTTTACATCCACTACCACTTTATGCTGTACTCTTCCGATATATAATGACGATTCAGCCATGGCGCTAAAATCAGCCGTGCCCATAGAATCCATTTTCTATTCATAAAAGTCTTTCTCCTTCCCTTCTTCCATAACATGCTCTTTATATTTTCATATATTTATTAACGTTATTTTTTTCAAGGAAGTTGTCTCCAGACTGAGTTTATTTACATCGCCTGGAAATAAAGGAATGGAGCTGATGTATATTGAAATAGGAATAGCTGACATTTTAAGCAAATGGATAACGATATGATACGGAGGATTTTTCACACAATGAAAAAAGTATTGTTACAAGGAAAGCGGGTTACCCTGCGGACACGCGCCATGGAAGATATGCCGGTGCTGTACGATCTCATTTACGGATGTGACCAGCCGGAATGGAAAAAGTATGATGCTCCTTATTTTCCGCTGGACCACAGAACGTATGAACAATTTTTAAAGCAATGGGGGACGGATTTTTCCTCGGATGACCTTCCGGATGACCTGCTCATCGAGGTAAATGGCCAGATCATTGGAATTGTCACTTATTACTGGGAGAGCAAGGGCACTCGCTGGCTAGAGGCAGGAATCGTCATCTATTCTCCTGATTATTGGAGCGGCGGATACGGTACCGATGCCCTCTCTTTATGGATGGGTTACCTGTTCGAGGCTCTGAACATAGGCCGGGTTGGGATTACGACTTGGTCGGGGAACCCCAGAATGATGCGCTGTGCTGAGAAGGTCGGGATGCAGCTAGAAGGCCGTATGCGCCAGTGCCGATACTATGAAGGTGTATATTATGACTCCATTCGGATGGGGATAACACGGGAAGAGTGGGAAAGTAACAACAAACTTAGCCTGACGGATTCAGCTCTCATTTGAAAAATATCATCCTTTTAGTTGTCGGTTAAGTAAATAACGCCCTCTGCGCATACTCGGCAGAGGGCGTTATTGCTTTAGTAACTTTAGGAGGATTAACTGGAATTTACCCTTACACGCATCATCATATCCCGGCGAGTACCTGGTACCAGATTCCCCGCTTCGAATAAAGTGTTTCACGCGCATGCTCCCAGCCACCGAGATACTGAATATCAAAAAGCCCGGGAGGATGAGGAAATTGTTGTTTCCCTTCACGGTACACCGATTCTTCTACCGGACGGAAACCGTATTTCATAAATACACGCTGCGCTTCCGGTGACTGCAAATATTCCACAAAAGCCTCTGCTACATCAATCGTTCCATGCTCTTCTGCGTATTGGTGAACAACAGCGGCGGGATTTTCGATCAGCATCGTATATTTCGGAATAACAATGTCATACTTTACACCTTGGGCAATCCGGGCCAGCAGCTCATTTTCATACGTGACGATCACATCACCCACGCCGTATTCAAACGCCGCCATCGAGGCACGACCGCTTTTGTCTAGCGACTCCACGTTGCGGTGCACTTGCTTCAGAAATGCCTTTGCCGCAGCGGGATCCTTGCTTCCCTTCTCTTCGGAACGTTTAAGGCCCGCACCATATATTGCATTAATATCCCACTGCGCACCGCCGGACGTCTTCGGATTCGGGTACAGCACTTTCACATCAGGCCTTACAAGATCATCGAAATCCTGTATCCCCTTCGGGTTGCCTTCCCTTGTTCCAAGGACTACAATCGAGCGGGTAACCATACCGCCATAAGGCTGCTGGTTCCAGTCCTTTTTCACAAGACCGGATTTCACCAGCTTATCCACATCCCCTTCTAGCGCCAGCAGAGTAACATCTGCTTCAAAACCTCCTGTAATGGAGCGGGCCTGTGTACCGGACGCCTCGTAAGATTCCTGAAAGTTAATTCGCTCGCCAGTTTGCTCAAGCCACTTCTCCCGAAAAGCAGGCACAATTTCAGCCATCGCATCCCGGGCCACGCTGTAAGCGCCAATGACTAGTAAACGTTCACCGGGTTGTGCAGATGCCGTCTTTTCATTCACATTACTGTCTGCACAACCTGCCAGCAACGGGAGAAGCAGGAGAAGTATGCCCATCCCAATGCTATGGGAAACTTTCACTAACCGATACCGTTTCCTCATCTTCTCCCTCTCCCTCATATATCAGATCATAATCGGCATCGGATCAACCTTGAGCCGGTTCTCCTCAATCCAGCTGTTCTCATCGTTAAACAAATAAGCACGATGTACAAGCACACGAACGTCTTGTCCGGGCTGCAGAGTTTCTTTCTCCAAGGAACGATAAGTAATTAGCTTATATTCGTTAACCTCTACTTCAACAAGCCATTCACTTCCGCGAAAATGCAGATGCCTGACGATACCCTTTTCGGTGGCTGAAAGGATAGGAAAGTCATGCTCTCCGCCGATCTCGATATATTCAGGACGGATTAACGCTTGAGCTTGCGGTCCGTTCGCGGTAGCATCAAATCCTTTCAAATTCGATGCATTCTCAACTATGGTAGATTCGCCGATAAAGGTCGCAACAAATGGTGTTGTCGGCTCCTTGTAAATATCCCACGGTGTCCCTTTCTGCTCTACCCGACCCTGATTGATAATCATAATCTCATCAGCAACCTCAATCGCTTCATCCTGGTCATGAGTCACAAAAATTGATGTAATGCCTACCCGTTCAATCAATTCCCGGAGCCATGAACGAAGTTCCTGGCGGATCTTTGCATCAATGGCGGCGAAAGGCTCATCGAGCAGAAGTAACTGCGGCTCTGGTGCCAATGCCCGGGCAAAGGCAACTCGCTGACGCTGTCCGCCGGACAGTTGGTGGGGATAACGACGTTCAAATCCACTGAGTCCCGTCAATTCCACCAGCTCCATCACCCGGTCTTTTATCTTGGCCTTGGGAGCTTTCTTCACCTTCAATCCGAATGCGATATTATCAAATACCGTCATATGCTTGAATAGCGCATAGTTCTGAAACACAAACCCGATGCCGCGTTCTTGGGGCGGTATGTCGTTCACGACCTGACCATGGAAACAGATTTGACCGGAATCAGGGGTTTCGAGTCCTGCCAACATGCGTAGAATAGACGTTTTGCCGCCGCCACTTGGACCGAGAAGTCCGATTAAATGCCCCTTCTCAATATCAAAGCTGACATCCTTCACAGCATGAAAGGTACCGAAATGTTTGTTCAGATCACGAACTTGCACATGCATATCAATGCACTTCCTTTCTCTTTTTGACCCATTCCATCAAGAGCAAGAGGCCTGCTGAAAAAGCAACCAGCACCAAGGCAACCCCACTCGCCGCCGCAACATTAAAATTCTCAACATCCTGATATACGAGGGTTGTTGCGGTTTGCGTCTTATTCATGATGTTTCCTGAAACCACAAGAACAGCACCGAACTCTCCCAGTGAGCGGGCAATCGTCAGTACCATCCCATAAACAACGGCCCAACGGATCATAGGCCAGGTTACCTTCCGGAAGGTCATCCAGCCATATGCTCCAAGCGTCGAGGCTGCCTGCTCCTGATCCGAACCTATTTCCTGCAGAACAGGCATCACTTCGCGAACCATCAGTGGGAAGGTAACAAACAGCGTCGCAATGACCATACCGGGGAAAGCATACACGACCTTAAAGCCGGCTCCTTCAAGAAATCCTCCGATAATACTGTCCGGTCCCAAAATAAGTACGATCATCAGACCGCCGATGACGGGTGACACCGCATATGGAAGATCCACAATACTGTTCAGCAAGCTTTTGATCTTCACGCTGAGCCACGTCGCCCGAACGAGATAAAGAGCCAACATAATGCCGAAAAGGGCATTCAGCAATGTCACAATGACCACGATAGACCCCGTCATCAGCAGTGCGTGGATCGCCTCGGGTCTTCCTAGCGCCTTACCCAATCCGACCAACCCGCCGCTGAATGCCCCTGTAACAATTTTGGATAGGGGAGCAACCAGAAGAATGAAGAACACAGCATACGTAAGTCCAATCGTTAACTTTCTCACGTCCGTCCCCTCCTCTGCTGCACCCGGTTCATAATCCATAGAACGATAAAAGACAGGGTAAGGAGCAATACAGATACCGCCGCCGCACCGGCTGGATTATCACTTTCTATTTCACCATAGATGAAGACAGACGCCACTAACGTTCGTCCCGGAATGTTGCCAGCTACCAGCACAACGGCGCCGAATTCCGCGATTGCCCTGGACAAAGCCAGCATCCCACCACTAATAATTCCCGGGCTCATGGATGGAAGAATCACACGAAAAAAAGTACGAGCCTTCGAAGCCCCCATCGTGTAAGCCGCTTCTTCCTGGGACGGCTCCAGCTCCTCAAGGAGTGGCTGAACTGCACGTATAACAAATGGAAAAGTCACAAAGACCATGGCAATCACAATAGCGGGCTGGTGAAACACAATTTCAAAACCAAGACCTTCCGCAACCTGCCCAATCAGGCTGCCTGGCCCCAGTAGAAGCAGGATCATCAGTCCCCCCACCGCCGTCGGTAAAGCGAACGGTAAATCAACGAGACTGTTCAGCAGCGTCCTGCCGGGAAAACGGTATCGGGTCAGCACCCATGCAACCATTGTGCCAACCACAATGTTGATCAGCGCAGAGATGAATCCCAGCTTCAATGTTAGTAGAACAGCTTTCCAGGCGATCGGATCCAGCAGACTGGCCGCAAAATGCTCCCATCCGGCGGAAAATGACTGCACATACACTCCTAAAACCGGAAGGACAACAAGTACGCCAAAATAGAGCAAAATCGTGCTTCTAAATCCCCACTTCCAACCTTTATGACGGATCAGCGCTGTCAAGATTCGTACCTCCTGCCTCCGGACGGTCCGGTCAACTTCGTAAACTTATATTTCCTATTAGTATACTTGGTATTAATGTTATAAATACTTTACCAAAAGAAGATTATGATCGTCAATCCATCTTTTGGACTTATTCGGGTAAAATAATCTAATGAAGACAAAAAAAGACAGGCAGCGATTTCAAAGCTGACACCTGTCTTTCATTCATTAGGAAATTGACGTTTCAACGCTACAACGAAGTAATTCGGTGAAGTACAAGCTTGAAAAAATTCGCCCCATTGCACATATAAGTGGGGATTACACTCTGCTGTATAAATTTCGGCACAGTACTTTTACATGAGAGACGGCGGCTGGCTTAATCTCCTCAAAACTAATCCTGTCCTGAATATAAAACGAAATGAAGCCGTGTATCGACAAAAACAAGGTGTGGGGCAAGTTACGTCTCTCCTCCTCACAATAAACATTATCAAGCAAATGCTGACGAACCAGTGCCGAGAACATATCGAAGCACCGACTTTGCTCGGAACGACAGTAAGCAAGCAGCTCTTCATCCCTGATCATAAACATGATTTCATATTGATAGGGATTGTTCAGTCCGAACCGAACGAATTCAAGCAAAAGCTGTTCCAGCTTAGATACTCCATCACTAGGTGCTTTTCCGGCTGCTTTATTCAGTAATAAGGCAAGATCGTTGAAGTCTTTCATGACAATGGCGTAGAAAAGCTCCGCCTTTTCCTTAAAGTGATAATATAAGGACCCGTGGCTGTAACCCAGGTGCTGCCCGATGCTCCGCATCGAGATGGCCCGGTATCCTTTAGTAATAAACAAATGCCTGGCCGCTTCCAATATACGCTCCCTTGACAACTCCCGTTCTACCGCTCTTCTTGCCATATCATTTATTCCCCTTCAATAAAATAGAACCGCTCTCCCTCCGTAATCACGGACTGTCCCTGAGTCAAATCCACCATCCATTCGATAAAAGTGTCTTTTTCCTGATTCAGAGGCAGACAAGTCAGTGTAACCTTATCTGCAAACATCGTCTCACCCATTCGGGTGTTCCGACTCCGTAGTTCGTTCTCCACCTTACCCAGCCAAGTATAATCCAGTTCGACAAATACTTCCCTGTGAAGCACACGGGTGATGGAATCCCCAGCCTCAATGGCTGCGACAGCACCATCGGTATAGGCTCTGATTAATCCACCTGCTCCGAGCATAATACCGCCAAAATAACGCGTCACAACAATGGCTACATTTTTAAGCCCCTGGTTTCGGATCACCTCGAGAATCGGCTTACCTGCCGTTCCGCTTGGTTCTCCGTCGTCTGACTGCTTCTGGATCTCATCCCGTTCCCCAATCATATAAGCGGAACAGTTATGTGTTGCATTCCAATGCTTCTTCTTCATTTCCTCAATGAATGCGACCGCGGACTCCTCGGTCTCCACTGGCATAACATGCCCGATAAACCGGGATTTCTTGATGACGATTTCTTTCGAACCCGTTGACCTCACCGTTTTGTAACGTTCCAGCATATGCCGATTTCAACCCCTTATTGCCAAGAAAGCAGTTCCCGGCATAAATAAACCGGAAAACTGCTTCCTTCAGCTGTTCTGTCTAATGTGTTAGATGGTGTTATTCGGAAAGTCTGGCTTCGAGCTCTGCTTTTTCTTTCTCGTAGCCCGGCTTGCCAAGCAAAGCGAACATGTTCTTCTTGTACGCTTCCACGCCCGGCTGGTCAAACGGGTTCACACCTAACAGATAACCGCTGATTCCGCAGGCCTTTTCGAAAAAGTATACCAGATATCCAAAAGAATAGGGAGTGAAATCTGGAATTGTAACAATCAAGTTAGGAACCTGGCCGTCTGTATGTGCCAGCATCGTGCCTTGGAACGCTTTTTTGTTTACAAAATCCATTGTTTTTCCTGTCAAGAAGTTGAGGCCATCGAGGTCATCTGGATCGGACTCAATCGTAATGTGGCTCGATACGTTGGCCACCTGAATGACGGTTTCGAAAATATTTCGGCTGCCTTCCTGTACAAATTGACCCATGGAATGCAGATCCGTGGAAAAGTCCACAGACGCCGGATAAATACCTTTATAGTCCTTACCTTCGCTCTCGCCATACAGCTGCTTCCACCATTCAGAAACAAAATGCAGGGATGGCTCATAGTTGACGAGAATTTCGATACCTTTACCTTTGCGGTACAGAGCGTTGCGGACAGCTGCATACTGATAAGCTTCGTTCTCTGCCACGTTCGGGTTGCTGTACTCCTTGGAAGCATCAGCTGCACCCTGCATCATTTCTTCAATATTGATACCTGCTGTAGCGATCGGCAGAAGGCCAACAGCGGTCAGAACGGAATAGCGTCCACCAACATCGTCAGGAATGATGAAGGATTCATAACCTTCTTCATTCGAAAGTTTCTTGAGCGCGCCCTTCTCTTTATCGGTTGTTGCATAGATGCGCTTACGTGCTTCTTCCTTGCCATACTTCTTCTCAAGTGCTGCACGGAAAATACGGAAAGCAATAGCCGGCTCTGTAGTCGTACCGGATTTAGAAATAATGTTAACGGAAAAATCCTTGCCGTCAACCAGCTCAAGCAGGTGGTTCACATAAGTGGAGCTGATATTGTTACCTGCAAAATAAATTTCCGGAGTCTTGCGCTTGTCCTTCGGAAGAATGTTATAGAAGGAGTGGGACAGCATTTCAATAGCTGCACGAGCGCCGAGGTAAGAACCTCCGATACCAATGACGATCAGAACTTCAGAATCACTTTGGATCTTCGCAGCAGCCTTCTGGATCCGTGCGAATTCCTCTTTATCATATTGGGTCGGCAGGTCGATCCATCCAAGATAATCCGAACCTGCGCCGGTTTGGTTATGTAACTGATTATGAGCCGTACGAATCGGCTCAGCCAAATAATCGATTTCATGCTGGTTAATAAAAGATAGAGCCTTGCTGTAGTCAAACTTAACTTTTTTCGACATTAGTTTACAGCCTCCTGTTTTATCTTGTAGAGAGAGTCAACATTTATAATAGAATACTTTAATTTGCTGGAGTGATCAAGTTCCGCCTCCGAACTGTCAAGTTTAGCCCTTATGGTATAAAACACCTGCCCGCTCCGCAACAACGAGGTGTAGAATATACCATAGTCGCGTGTTAAGATTAACGCGTTCGAAGAAATTACATATGAAGGTGATATTTATGAAAAAAATCGCATTTGTTGGCCTTGGCACCATGGGCGCCCCCATGGCTTCCAATCTGCTTAAACGAGATTATGAAGTAACGGTATACAACCGTACAGATGAGAAATGCCGCCCGCTCGCAGAACAAGGGGCTTCTACTTCCCCAACCCCGCGAGAAGCCTCGGAAGGAGCAGACGTTGTCATTACGATGGTGAGCAACGATGGCTCCGTACGTGACGTTTTTTATGGAGAGAACGGCATCCTCTCCTCATTAACTGAAGGCATGACCGTTATCGACTGCAGTACCATCTCACCGGACCTCGTTAAGGAAATCGCTGCGGCGGTATCAGCTCAAGGCGCTTCCTTCCTTGACGCTCCTGTCACGGGCAGCAAGCCAGCGGCTATCGACGGCACCCTCGTATTTATGGTCGGTGGAGATGCAGCCGTGATTGAAGCCCAAGCTGATGTGTTCGATACCCTCGGCAAAAAGGTCATTCACATGGGACCAAACGGCAGCGGTGCTGTAGCCAAGCTAGCCCATAACACGATGGTCGGGATCAACAACCTTGCCCTGGCCGAAGGGTTTGCCATTGCAGCCAAATCCGGTATCCCGGCTGACAACTTCCTGGAGCTCGTCCAGCTTGGATCGGCAGGAAGTAAAGCCGCAGATCTGAAAGGCCGTAAGATCATTGAAGGTGATTTCAGCAACCAATTCTCTCTCGCCCTGATGCTCAAAGATTTGAAGCTTGCCTCTTCCCTCACGGATGGAATCGGCATGCCTTCGCCCATGCTGAACCTGGCGAAAAGCTTGTTCCAGGCAGGTGCAAGTGAAGGCTACGGGGAAGAGGATCTTTCAGCTGTCGTGAAATGTTACGAAGCTTGGATCGGTCAGACCATCGGCGGACAAAAAGAGCAGTAATACATGACAGGATTACACCTGCTTTTATCGATGTCACTCCTTGTATTTCAAAGGATTGACGTCGGGAAGGTAGGTTTTTTATATCCGAATATATATCAATGCTGCAACTTTTTCTGGTATATAACGTTAAACACACCGAAGGGAGGAATTACCATCATGAAATTCAAAGGACTCAAAATACTGGCTACAGCAGCCGTCCTAGCAGCAATTTTGACGCCCTCGTTCAGCACCCAACAGGTGAAAGCTGCCTCAACCACGGTTTCCGTTTCGGCACCTATAGCCTACATTAACAGCGATAAAGCCTATGGAGAGGTGTTGGTCCGAGAAGGAAACATCTTCGTCACTCTAACCGACCTTAAAGGGCTCGGAGACTACAACTACCAGTACGACAAGGTGAAGAAACAGGTAAGCATCACCGGAAAAGGTACAACAGTCATTGTGTCCGCCGGCAGCAAAACCATACAAAACAATGGTAACAAACAGCCGCTAAAGGTCGCACCGTTTCTCCACAAAGGAAAGATGATGATTCCGCTGCGGGCCGTAGCTGATGCATTCAACGCAAAGGTATACTGGAATGGTCCTGCCAAGGCCGCATATGTAACCAAACCCCGTTCCGAGACGATTGCCGATTTGAAGAGCAAGGATCTTTCCACCGCACGGAATGCAGCTATAACGGTTCCGCACATATCGAAGCTTCCTCAAGCCCAGCTTGAGATGACTTATATGGAAATGCAGGGCATGAACTATTATTTCCCTAAAGGTAAATGGGACAAGTACTTTATTTTGGACAACGATCTTGCCAGTTATTATGAAATTCACAACAATACAGCCGAACTAAAATGGCAGGCCAAGCTTGGTAACGAAAGCAAGAAGCACAGCAACTTATTCTTTCTGACGGCCACTTTCAAGAACGAAATCGGCACACAGCCCAACGTTAAGAATTGGACCATCGCCCAATTTATTTTCCGCTATCCTGTCGGTGCGACCTATTACGGTCTGATCAACAGCAAGGGTACACTCGCTAGCGGTGAGGTCGAATTGGACAATCATGATCCGTCCTACAAAGGAGTTATCGTCGAGATTCCCGAGGAGTCCGGCAGCAAATAACACCTCTAAATATCGTAGCATAAATACGGGTTCAGGGTTCTTTGTCCTGAACCCGTTTATACTGTCGAGAAAGCGATCGTAAGCCCACAAATCATGACCGACTCTCTCCCCTCAAAATATGTATATATAGATCGACACCCGCAACATTTGCGGGTGTCGATATCTATCCAATCATGATGTTGAACGTTATGGTGATTAGAGCAGCGATTTCACGCGGCTAACCACATTTTCTACTGTAAAGCCATATTCTGAAATCACGCGATCGCCAGGAGCCGAAGCACCGAACGTGGAGATGCCCAGAATAACGCCTTTATCGCCGACATAACGCTCCCATCCGAACGGATGAGCCATTTCCACAGCAAGGCGGGCCTTCACGTCAGGCAGCAGGACAGAATCTTTGTAAGCCTGATCCTGCTGATCAAAGAGATCCCAGCTTGGCATGCTGATCACACGAACCTGAATGCCTTCCTCAGCAAGCGCTTCTTGTGCTTTCACAGCCAGTTGAACTTCGGAACCTGTCGCAATAATCTGCGCCTGTGCCTTGCCTTCCTTCGCATCAGCTACAACATAAGCACCACGCTTGATACCTTCACGCGCGTTATCAGCCGTAGCATCAAGAATCGGCAGGTTTTGACGAGTCAATACGAGGGCTACAGGGCGATCCTGGTTCTCAGCTGCATAAGCCCATGCAGCTGACGTTTCGTTCGCATCCGCAGGACGGATAACAGTCAGACCTGGAATAATACGCAGGGATGCAAGCTGCTCGATCGGTTCGTGAGTCGGGCCGTCTTCCCCAACTGCAATACTGTCATGTGTCAATACATAAGTTACAGGCAACTTCATAATCGCAGCCAAACGTACAGCCGGACGCAAATAATCCGTAAATACGAAGAATGTGCCGCCGAAAATTTTGAGTCCGCCGTGCAGAGCAACACCGTTCATGGCAGCTGCCATTGCAAATTCACGAACCCCATAGTAAACGTTACGTCCTTCGTAGCTGTTAGCTGTGAAAGAAGCCAGACCGTTCAGATGTGTCATTGTGGAGCTCTCCAGGTCGGCAGAGCCGCCCAATAAATTCGGTACGCCTTCAATCAAGCCATTCAGAGCTTTACCGGAAGCAATACGGGTAGATACCGCTTTATCTTCCGTCGTGTATTTCGGCAGATTCTTGTCCCAGCCTTCGGCCAGCTCGCCGGATACAGCTTGTTCAAATTGTGCTGCAAGCTCAGGATAAGCTGCTTTGTACTTCTCGAACTGCTCTTCCCATGCTTTAAAGGATGCAATTCCACGTTCTTTTACAAGGCCGAAATGCTCACGAACCTCTTCTGGAACATGGAAATCCTCTTCATAAACCCATTTGTAGAATTCTTTAGTCAGCTTGGCTTCCTCAGTTCCGAGCGGAGATCCGTGAGTACCGCCGTGACCGCCTTTACCTTGCTTGTTCGGGCTTCCGTAACCGATAACGGTCTTCACTTCGATCAGAGTCGGACGGTTCAGGTCAGCCTGGCCTTCAGCAATAGCTTTCTCAATCGCAGGTAGATCGTTACCGTCTTCTACGCGGAGTACTTGCCAGCCGTATGCTTCAAAGCGCTGTGCTACATTTTCGGAGAATGCAAGATTCAATTCACCGTCAAGTGAAATATCATTGGAATCATAAAGCATGATCAGCTTGCCCAGCTTCATGTGACCTGCCATAGAAGCTGCCTCAGCAGACACACCTTCCATCAAATCGCCGTCACCACAAATGCCATACGTGAAATGGTCAACGACCTTAAAGTTATCTTTATTGTAGACTGCGCCCATGTGAGCTTCAGCCATAGCCATACCAACAGCCATTGCAATACCTTGTCCCAGTGGCCCTGTCGTTGCGTCAACGCCAGCAGTGTGACCAAATTCCGGGTGACCCGGTGTTTTACTACCCCATTGACGGAACTGCTTCAGATCTTCAATAGAAAGATCATATCCGCTCAGGTGAAGCAAGCTGTATAGCAGCATTGAGCCGTGACCAGCGGATAATACAAAACGGTCGCGGTTGATCCATGTAGGTTGGTCCGGGTTATGGTTCATCGTTTTGGCAAACAGCTGGTAACCCATAGGTGCTGAACCCATCGGCATACCGGGATGACCGGATTTAGCTTTTTCGATGGCATCAATAGCCAGTGTCCGGATTGTAGCAATGGACAAGTTGTCAATTGTCTGATTGGTTGTCATGATTCGTCCTCCTCAAATACGGTGCTTTTTCCGTTCTACCTGTGATGATTCTTGGATATAAGGCAGTTAGGAATGTTGAGAATATCATTTTGACTCTTATTGTATCATCTGTGCGGTTTCATTTCCATAAGACAATTTTCATTTCTTATATTGAGTCGATAGTCCTTCATGCATTATGTCCCTTATATGAGAGGTTATAACCGGAAGAAGTCAGCTTCAAGCATGTTAAAATAAGGCGGTTACATGAATATTATGTATGTAATGATAACAAAATAAGAAAAACGTTATCCATGTACTTCTAAGAAGAAAGACCGCATTTAGCAGTAATTTTTCTTGCGAGATAAGGTAGCAGTTTACTCCGATGTTTATACGTTCTTATCTCTAAAGAAAAACGTTATCGATGTACTTCTAAGAAGAAAGACCAAAAACCGGAATCCCATTTTTTCATGGAATTCCGGTCCGTCATTTCTTTATTCAGCTTTGACGAGAATTTTCACTTGATTTCTTTCTCTGAGCAAACCTTCAAAGCCTTCATCGATCACTTCATCCAATGTGATTCGCTTGGTCACCAGTTTATCCGCAGGGAAATAACCTTGTGCCATCAGGCTAATCACAGCCGGGAAAACATCCCGATATCCGATAATCCCTGTTACGGTACGTTCTTTTAGCACGATATCTTGCGGGTGGATGGATGCTTCCTTTTCAAAAATGCTGACGATCATCGTTTCGCCGCCGATTTTAGTTGATTTGATCGCCTGAGTCAGTACCGGTGGTACGCCGGTGACTTCATAGGAAACATCAACTCCGCCGTTTGTCCGCTTATGAATTTCCTCAACAGCATCATATTGTTTCGGATCGATGATGATTGCACCGAGCTCAGCTGCTTTTTGCTTACGTTCTTCTGAAAGTTCAACCGCATAAATCTCGGATGCTCCGGAAGCTTTCAGCGCTTCAATGAGAAGTAGACCGATAGGGCCTGTGCCAAATACAACCGCTTTGTCGCCAACCTTCAATTTGCTGGAGCGTACCGCATGAAGAGCTACCGCAGAAGGTTCAACAAGAGCTCCCTGTTCATAAGATACAGACTCCGGAATTTTATGAATCATCACCTCAGGTACAGCTGCGTATTCAGAAAAACCGCCGCCACCGCCGGCCAGTCCATAAAAGCCCATTTTGTCACACAGATTATAATGTCCTTGCTTACATGCCTGACATGTTCCGCACGCATAAATCGGCTCGACAACGACCCGATCTCCAACATTCGCTCTTGTTACGCCTTCTCCAACTTCAACCACTTGTCCGGAAAACTCGTGACCCATTACAATAGGGGCTTTATCACCGCTGAGGGGGTGAGTTTCCAGAGGGATAAAGATCGGCCCTGCCGTATATTCGTGCAAATCACTACCGCATATACCGCACCATTCCACTTTTATTTTAACCTCGCCCTTGGAAGGCTTAGGTTCCTCAATGTTTTCCAATCTCAAATCTTTGACAGCATGCCATCTCAACGCTTTCATCAAAATCATCTCCCGATGGGTATTTGTTGGAACGCTTGCCTAAACAAGTCTACTCTCTAATTCAAATTTTAACAAATGCAATTCTTTATACTTATGTTATATAACTCAGTAGCTGGAATTTACTTGATACTAAGCAAATAATAACAAAAAGCTCCCGTCTTTCAGGTTTATGACCCAAAGACGGGAGCGGAAAACTTCCATTATACTGCAGATAACAAAGGAGTTAGTCTATCTATACTAGCGTGAATTACGGTTTTTCGCCTTGAGCAGGCGGTCCATTGCGGAACCGCTCTGCTCTTCAGCCTCCAGAGCCTTGCCGCCGGATGATTTCGGCGGCGGCGGTGGAGGCGGCGGGCCTGCGGAGCGCCCGCCCGTGCCCCCGGCCGGCTTCGCCGAGGCCGGGGTTTTCTCCCGCTGCGGCATCTTCGGCCGCTGCGGTACACGCGCCTCCGGCGGGGCCTTTCGGCCCGCCGCCGGAGCAGCCCCGGGAGCCGGGGCGGTTCCCCCGCCCCCGGCTTCCCCGGTGCCCGCGCCGCGATCACGCGGCTGCTCGGGCACGGGCCCGTCGGCAGCAGGCGGCTTGGCGGAGCCGCCGCTGCTGCCGTAGAAGCTCGCGGCGCGGTCTTTGCGCGCCGCGAGCCGATCGAGACCGGCGTCACGCCCGGTCTCGGCGGCTGGCGCCGGCCGCCTGCGGAGCGGGGCGGCCAGGCGTGCGCCGATGGCGGCCCATGGCAGGGCCAGGCGCCGCACGGCGATGTCGGCGACCCACAACAGGAGGGCCGCCACAAGCAGCGAGTAGCTCCAGTCATGGAGCACCTTCCGGGATGTGGCCTCGCGGTCGAATACCTCCTCCGGCTTATCCCAGGAAAGAACGCGCCCGCCGGTCATCTCGGCCAGCTTCTTCAGTCCATCTTCCCCACTGCCTGAAGAAATCCGGTACTCCGGCGAATAAGGAACAACAAAACCTGTGCCTGGCGCCGCTTGAACCGAATTTCCTCCACTGGCATCTTCAAGAGACATCAGGAATGCACCAGGCTTCGAAACGTTTACCTGTCCCGTATAACGCCCAGGCGCTTCCTGAATCAGCTCCACCGTCTGTTCCCCGGCCTCATCACCAGCAACTTTGGCAATGAGCTTCTCTGGCGGGTTATCGCTATCTGACTCGACCTGCAGCTTGACCTGATTACCCGCTGCTGTCGTTGTTACCTCATAAGGGGAGGAAGCAAATTGCGGGAAAGTCCACTTCACAATTTCAGTTAATGTGTTAGCAAACGCAGGCCAGGACACCCACTCCTTGGACCATTTTCCGCTCAGATCACTCGTCCATGCTACCGTTCTACCTGAACCGTATTGCCATCTAGCAAGAACAGGATCCGGTTCCGGGCTGGTCAGCACGGTCTGTGCTGAAGCTTTCGGTGTCGTTGCTACATACCCGTACAATCCCGGTACCCCTTGATCGAACAGGGAGGCCCAATCACCCGCATTTTGCATGGCAGGTACAAATGGTTTATCCACGATATATGATTTCGCCATCAACACCGCCTCACGGCTGAATACGGCAGGAAGCGTCGTTTCATCCTCAACATAGTAATATCGGCCTTTGGCCGCATCCGCGAGCGATTGCAAAAGGTTCGTGTCCGAGTCCATCCCGACCGCGACCGATGATAATGTAATTTTATTGTCCACCATGGTTTGGGTCAGTTCATCATAACCGGATTGGACAGCAGACTGCCCATCAGTCATGAGAATAATATGCCTTCTCTGCGTTTTAATGGACAACATCTCATCCAGAGCCGAAGAAACGGCGGGATAAATATTCGTCCCTCCCGCACTCGGAATGGAACTGATGGCGTTCAGCACTTCCTCCTTATCCCCAAGCTTCTGAGGCGGAACGACCCACCATGGACTATCGTCAAAGGCGACCACACCCACCGTATCTTTGGAACGCATCAGCTCTACCGTGCGCATGGCGGATTCCTTGGCCAGTTCTATTTTATTACCAGCCATACTGCCAGAACGGTCAATGACTAGGATAAGTCCCAGTGATGGAATTTCCCGTTTGCCTTCAAGTTCCATCGAGACAGGTAGCGCCTTTTCGATCGGGGTTTTGAAATAACCACCCATACCGAAGCTGTCGTCTCCCCCGGCCATCATAAAACCGATACCGAAGCTTCGAACCGCCTGTTCGATCATGTCCATCTGCTTGCCGCCGACATTGCTGCCGGACACGTTATTAAAAATAATACTGTCATAAAGAGCATATTTGGCTGCTTCCAGTGGCAACATATGGGGCGAAATCACTTCGGTCCCGATCATGCCGGACTCAAGGGCTGCTGTAATGTTGCCTGAAGTTCCCGGTGTCCCCTCAACAATCAACACCTTCGGCGGTCCGTCCACGCGTGTGAAGTCAAACCCTGCGTTGTTGGCAGAGGACTCATCACCATCCATGAAAATTTCAGCCCTATACCTGTGAAGCCCCGGTGACTTAGCCAATCCCTTTACAGCAAAGCGATTCTCACCAGGCGATACTTCAACCACTTCCCGACCAATTTCCCGATTGTCCTCATAGATACGGAGTTCACCGGCCGTCTTGAACGTGCTCTTGATCATCACTTCAACATAAAAAGATTCTGCCTGATACAGCTTATCCGGTACACGCAACTCCTCAACTGCCGCATCCCGTATTTCTCTTTGAGGAACTGGGAGAACGTCCACTGCTATACCACGGTCCTTCAGCAGCCTTCCTGTTGCCGCCATACTCCCGACATTCTCCTCCCCATCGGAGAGAAGAACAATTCGGGAATCAGCCGTACCTTCAAACAGATTCCCTGCCAGCTGAAGACCTGATTCAAGGCCCGTGAATTTCCCCTCGAGTGCCGCATTAAGGGATGCTCCTGCTTCCCCGGAAAGGGAAAGCTTCCGTTCTACCGCACCTTCAAGACCGGTTGAAACAATAGCCGTACCGTCCTTCTCCCCTTTGGCATCCATGGACTTTCCAATCCATTCACTGAGTCTGGCCGTGTCTCCCATACTGTCAGACCGGTCTGCCAAATATACAACCTGTTTATCCCGCAGGATCGTAAATCCGTGAAGTCCCGATAGCACAAAAATAAGTAATATGATGACACAAGCCCGTAGAAATAGTGCCAGCTTCTTGCGAAAACCACCCAGCCGGAAATCCGATTTATAAGCATAGTAGAGAAATGCTCCAGCTGGAATCAGCAGCAGAAGAAACCACGGACTACTAAATTGAACGCCCACGCTGGTACACCCCCCATTCTGCCGCAATCACGGCAAGTGCCAACGCTGCAAGCCAAGGCATAAGCTGAGCTGCAGAAGCACCTACATCTTCTGTAGCGCTTGCTGCTTCACTGTCTTTCTCCCCATCTGGCTGTCCTGCAGCGGTACGGCTTACGCCAGGACCTTTATCTGCTGACCAATCTCCTTCAAAAGGATCAGATGTTACTGCCAGCCAGTGGCTCACCTTCTCCCCTGCTTTATTCTCCTGTTCAAATGCATATAATCCAGGTATTTCAGGCACGGTTTGGGCTGGAGAATACCCCTTCTCGGTACGTATAGCCTCAGATGGCTGGAAGCCGGACTTGAGCGCCAGTCCGCCCTTCGGAACCCAGGCTGCCTTCACGGTATCCGCTGCAACCGGAATATCGGACGTAGCTCCGGCCATGTACCGTCCCAATCCGCTTCCCTTGCCTGATGTCATCCACTTCAGAGCGTTATTGACGAGCACCGGAAATTCAGATGATAACGGGAGATCACTGTCCTGCAGCAGAAATCCAAAGGATAGCCGTGGATGCCCTCCCTCCTTGCCCGCATAAACGAGAGGTGTATCCCCAAACTTGATGACTGGCTCGCCCCATGCCGGATTTTCATCCAGCAGAGTACCGATGTATACACCCGACAAGGAAACGTAGGACGTTACCGGGTGGCTGACCATTACCGGCCGGCCTCCGGGATTCGCCATTTTCTTCCCTTGCGTGCCGATTGTCCACAGCGGAGTTTTGGCTATTAGCGTTGACCATTCCCCCTGACGGTAAGCTTCAGGCATCGGACCATCCATCACGATCAGATTGTAATTGCCTTCCGGTACGGGTACCGCATTGCTCTGATCTTCAGCACCCTTCTCTTTACTATTCGTAGAATCGGAATCACCGCTATTGTTCACGGTAACCCGGGTAACTTCAGCACCGCTCAGCTGCAGGGCCTTTTCCAGAAACAAATTGCCTGGTGTGAGGAGCAGCACCCTTGAGGTTCCATGCTTCATCCCAAATGCATACGTCTCATTATCAGCGGTATAGCCGTCTTCTCCCGCCAGCTCCAGACGATACACTTCGGCAAAAGGAACATCGGCAAAAGATATGGTTGCCTTAGCCCCTGATTGTACTTCAATCTCCCTGCTTGTCAGGAGCTTGTCATCGCCGTACAAGCCCACTTCCACCGGCATCGGCTGTGCCGAATTGCTGCTGATAACAGCTACAGCTGTATTGGAACCCCCTGCTGTATCTTTGTTTGAAATACCGAACTGTTCTATTGCGAAATTAAGAGGAGTTCCCCCGGTAATTTTCTCAACCGAGACCGGAACATTGAACACCGTTTGAGTCGCATCTTCCTTCCACTGTCCGTCCGTGAACACGACAACTTCGACGTCACTTTCTTCTCGGGTCAGCGCTGAAGCCAGCGAAAGTGCCTCCCGATAGGAAGCCTGTCCATAATAAGGCTGCATTTCATCTACGGCCTTCAGAAATTTATCCTTATCCCCTTCACGGGACAAAAGAGTGACCGGCCTTGCCCCTACGGTCAACAGGGTAATATCTTTGCTCTTACCTTGATCTTTCACGTATTCCTTCATCCGATCCTTAAGCAAGTCCATTCTAGAAGAGCTGTTCTGCTCCTCTTTCTGATTCGTTACACCGCCCAGAGGCTTTACCTTCGCGCTCATGCTGCCCGAGGTATCCGCGACGATAACGATATGCTGGCTGCCGTTTCCGGACACCCGCAAGAAGGGCTGCATCAGTGCGAAGATGAGTAGAGCCGCTGCCAGCAGCTGAAGCCACAACAAAAGCCGGTTTTGCAGCTTCTGCCAAGGCCGGTTTGCCTCCAAGTTGCGGAGTACCCGGTCCCACAACAGATGGCTCGGTACTGTCGTATCTACATATTTCCGCTTGAACATATACATCAGTACGATAGCCGGCAAAGCAAGCCCGAACCATAGACTGAGCCATGATTGAATCCCCAAAAAGTCCTCCTCCTTAAACCCACTGCTCCCGGTAAAGCCTGCAAACCCCTACAAATGTAAACAACAAGCTCACAGACACCTACCCTTTAACTAGTCCCGCACCAGCAAGAATGCCGAACACCGCTTCCTGCAGTGGCATATCCGCTGGAATGAGCACATAGGTCACACCGCGCTCCGCGCATACCCTAGCTAGCATTTGGCGATAGTTCTCCAATTCCTCCCGGTAAGCATCCAGCACACGGCCGGTCACAGCCACCTCTTTACCGGTCAAGCTTTCGCTATCCACCAGACGTAAATCCCCGGAGAGGCGCGGCTCTAATTCTTCTCTCGACAGCACATGCACAAGTACGGTTTCCTGACCGGCTCCTGACAATAGTGACAACGATCTTGACAGTTCCTCTTCGCCGCCTTCCAGCCAGAAGTCCGAGAAGATCCAGGTCATGCCTGACAGCCTTGGCAATGCTCCAGGTACCGACAGTGCCGCTGCCAAACTTCCGTCACCACCGGTAGGGGTCTGCTGCAAATGCGCAAACAATCGATGCGCAGCACCCTTTCCACGGAGAATCGGCAGGCGTGAATCCAGTGTACGGCTGTAACACGCTACCTGCAGTCTGTCATAAGACGAGAGTGCCATATAGCCAATACTCGCCGCTAATTGCCTAGCCAACATCCATTTGGCTCCCCCTGAATCCATTCCCCCGGATACAGGCGTACCTGAGGATGTAGAAGAATCAAATGAAGATGTTGAAGTTCTTGCGTTCATAGATGCAGAACAATCCACATAGATGCTGACCATCAGCTCCTGCTCATCCATGAATTGTCGTACAAATGCTTTGCCTGTTCTGGAATAGACACCCCAATCAAACCTGCGCACATCATCACCGGGTGCATAAAGACGATAATCTGCGAACTCAAGCGATGAACCGAGACGGCGGGAACGCCGCTTTCCTTGCAGCGTGCCGGCCACTCTGGTTCTTGCCCCCAGGCTGAGCCGCTCTAGGCGAGTCAGCCACTCGGGCGGAAGCAGATGTCCGGCCCCGCTCACGCTGATCCCTCCAGCTTATCCAACACGGCCTGAATGACATTGTCTGTCGTGATGCCCATCGCTTGCCCTTCAAAGTTTAGGAACAACCGATGGCGAAGCGCAGGCAGCGCGGCAGCGCGAATATCGCCTGTAGATAGATGCATTCTTCCGCTGAGCAGTGCACGTACCTTGCCAACGGATATAATGGATTGAACTCCCCGCGGACCAGATCCGAAGCGGACATATTTACGCACCTCCTCAGGTGCGGATGTTTCTTCCGGATGGGTCATCATTAACAGTCTGACTGCATAATCGAGAATTTCCTCAGCGACCAGAACCTCTTTAGCGCCGTGCTGAATTTCCAGAAGCTCTTCGGCGGACATCTGTTTCTGAACTTCTGCCTCGTGCGAAGACGTTGTTCGTTTGACGATTTCCTTCAACTCATCCGCACTTGGATACGAAACTTCAATCTTCAGCAGGAACCGGTCGAGCTGTGCTTCCGGCAGCGGATAGGTCCCCTCGTTCTCAAGAGGGTTCTGGGTTGCCAATACGAAGAATGGCTTTGGCAGCCGATGCGTCTCACTGCCTACGGTAACCGTCTTTTCCTGCATCGCCTCAAGCAGCGCACTCTGTGTCTTTGGTGTGGCACGGTTAATCTCGTCAGCAAGCACGATGCTTGCGAATAAAGGCCCTTTTTGGAATGACATTCCTGTGCTTCCCTGTTGGCCGAAAGAGAGAATATTCGTCCCTGTAATATCGCTCGGCATCAGGTCTGGTGTAAATTGAATACGTGAGAATGACAGATCAAGTGCTTCAGACACCGTCCGCACGAGCATCGTCTTACCCAGTCCAGGGATACCTTCGAGCAAAGCATGACCTCCGGCAAAAATACACCAAAGCATCTGCTCCACAACTTCCTGCTGGCCGACGATAACTTCACCGATCTGCTCTCTCAGCTTTGATATTTTCTCCACCCATTCCTGCGGTTTAACTGTGATTTCAGACATGGACCATCCTACCTCTCTTTAAATGATTCTAAAATTAATGAAGTTACGGATTAGGATTGATCTGAGTGAAGTAATCCTCCACCAGTCCCTGCATCTGTTCCGGCAGCTGATTTCGACCCAGAGATTTCCGGGCTTCAGCGGCATAATCCTTATATACCTCTTCATAAGGCCGGGAGGCTCCCGGTACGGTCGGTGAAACACCGCCCTTCTGAATTTCGCCGCCTTTGCCGTTCAGGGCACCGGAATCATTTTTCACGTTTCCACTCCCCTCATACTCACGAGGGGTCGTTACCAGCTCACGGCCTCCGGAGCCTAATCCAGCACCGGGACCTTGACCAGATCCCGAACCACTTCCTGATCCAGAACCGCCGGAACCCTGTCCGCTGCCAGCTCCCTGACCTCCTGCTCCTTGTCCCGAGCCCTTCCCATTACCTGTACCTTGGCCTTCCCCGGAAGAATCTTCGCCGTCACTGTCTTCCCCGTCATCCGATCCTTCGCCAAGTCCTGCCTGAGCCAGTGCTTCCGCAGTTCCTCCTGTGCTCCATGTGTCTGACACAGACATTCCTGCAGCGGCCATTTGATCAGCAAGACTCAAGCCCTGAGAAGCCAGTGCGGCTGCCAAATCCGATGCTTTTTTTGAAGCTCCGTCCGAAGCATTTTTGGCTTCCGCCGCTTTGGCAAGCTCCTCGGCAAGTTTTTGAAGCGCTTCTTCCTGCTCTTTTGTCAATTTGCCATTCTTTAGCGAATCCGCCGCTTTTTGAAGAGCTTCCTTCAATTTGTCCGCATCTATGTTTTTAGCCACTTCATCGGCCATTTTCTTTAAAGCGTCGGAAAGCTGTTTCTTTTCATCCTCTGACATCTTCTTGACCTGCTCCGTCAGCTTCTTCATTTCCTGCTTCAGTTGCTCCGAATTGCCTTCCTGAAGACTTTTTCCTGCGTTCGATAACGACTTATTATTCTTCATCTGCTTCGCAAGCTCAGAGATGGCTTTTGCCTGTTCTTCTTGTTTCTTTACCGTTTTCTCCAGCTGCTTCATAACCTCTTCCAGCTTTTCAAGAGCCTTCTCTGGGTTCTTCTCATTCTCCAACTGCTTCTTCAGTGCATCAATCTGTTCCTGTAGTTTTTGCTTATCCTCCGGCCTGAGAAGATCTTTCTTCAGCTCCTCGGCCAGCTTTTCCGTTTCTTTCACTTGTTCCTTAACCCAGCTTCGCTGCTCTTTGGCAGCTTCGACCTTCTTATCCATCGGATTAGGAATGAACACCATAATCAGTACAGCAGCGAGGCCCGCCAAACATATCAGCAGCTGCTTTTTGCGCTTAGGTGCAGGCAGCCGCTGTTTAAGCGCTGCTATGAAACGACCACCGTAACTTTCCGCTTGTGCCCGCTGAAATTGTGCAGCAGGTGACTTATCCTCCTTGAAGGAAAGAGCGGTAACCATCATATCGCTACGCTCTGCCCCTTCGGGAACACTATCCATGACGGAAGCGGCGTCTTTAACGGGTACACGGCGAAGCAGTCCCCACAGTAGCCCAGCTGCAGCACTAGCTACTGGAAGGGATGCGGCTGCGATATCAAGCCACGGGATAGGCACAAACCTTCCTATAATTAGCAGCAGCACAGCAGCTGTGAAACCGGCAGTGAGCCCATACAGCATAAAGGCAACCATGCGGAACCGTTGCAGTCTGCGACGGGCCGTTTCAATGAAGCGCATAATATTTTCCATCTAGTACTACCCTCCGGTCTTTTACGGCTTAAACGCCTGAATCCTCCGACATGACCTCCCTAGGCTTCGATGCCTTCGGCTTGCCGAACAGCTTCCCTCTGCGCACAGGACGGATTCGGCGGATGGCTATCCATAACGAGACGACAATGACGACCGAATAAACGATAACGAACTCTTGCCACAGCTCAATCGGAGCCTTGCTGTTTAACGTCCCTCCCTGCACCATGAACATTTCCTTGGAGAATGAAGGCTCGAACAGACTGATCATCGCTCCCGCAGGATTCAGACCGAGCAAATAGCCTATCCATGAATAACTTTGGGTTATTGGCGGCGTGCCTGTCGAATACATATTCCGCACTTCAATTCCTACAAAGAATATATACAATAGACCCGTAACCAGGAAAATGACCAATCCAACTCCATACGTTACGATAATCGCTATGATTGTCCGTTTAAACAAGGTAGAGAACAATACCCCCAGCGATCCGAGCAGCAGCATAACAAATAGATAGAATAAAAATACCGATATGAGCTGTTTAGGCGAAATACCTCCATAAAGAAACACAATGCTATAAATCGGAAGCGTAGCAAGCACGATCAGTGTCATAAAGCTGAGAGACGATACCAGCTTGCTGAGAACGATGGTTGACGAGCTCTGCTGAGTTGTAAGCAGCATGCTGAGCGTCTGCTTTTCACGTTCACTGCTGATTACTCCCGCAGTCAGTGCCGGCGCCATAAATGCAATCAGTATCAGCTGGGCAAAGCTAAGCACATAAAACATCATCTGGCTTCTTGTGGGATCGAAACGCTGGGAACCATTCTGGCCCAAATACAAAAAGATATAAATAAAACCCATTGCCACAGCACCGAGTGCCAGTACATAAAACAGGACTGACAGCATGGAGCGGGGCGACCGCATACGCAATCGGAATTCCTTATCCATTACAGGATTGATCCATTTTCTGCTCCAATTCATGCTCTTGGTCCCCCTTTGGTTATTTCCAGGAACACATCTTCAAGATTACTTTGCGCTTCCTGGAAGGATACAACGGGCACATCCCAAGAGATAACCTGACGCAGCAGAGCACTCTGCTGAATATCATCACCGCTGAAATGGACGTGAACGCCTGTATTATCCGTCAAGACGGACGTGACAAACGGCTCGTCTCGCAGTTTCTGGGCAAGCTGTTCCTCATGCTCTAGAGTACGAATATGAATGATCTTTTTGACCCTCAGCCGGTTTTGGATATCGGATACTTTTCCTTGAGCAATCATCTCGCCGTGTTCGATAACGCCGATCTCATCCACCATCTCTGCGAGCTCCGGCAGGATGTGTGATGAGATGATAATCGTTTTACCCATCAGCTTTAATTCCTTCAAGATTTCACGCATTTCAATACGTGCTCTCGGGTCAAGACCAGAAGCCGGTTCATCCAGAATCAGAACATCCGGGTCATGGACCAAGGACCGTGCAAGACAGAGACGCTGCTTCATTCCCCGAGAAAGGCTGTCGACATACGCATCCGCTTTATCGCTTAAATTCACCAGCTCCAGCAACTGGGGAATCAATTTTTCCCGCTCCTGCCGGGTGATGCCGTAACTCGCTCCATAGAAATGGAGATACTCTGTCGCCTTCAGCTGATCATAGACACCAAAGAAGTCTGGCATATAGCCGATCCGCTTTCGCACTTCTTTCGGATACTCCGTCACTTCATATCCGCCCACCTTAGCTGTACCTGAGCTCGGAAGCGCAAGTGTTGCCAATATAGACATCGTTGTGGATTTCCCAGCGCCATTCGGTCCTACAAATCCAAACACGGTTCCTTTATCGATATCAAGGCTGATGCCTTTCAGCGCTTCAAAGGTTCCGTAATGCTTGCTTAAATCTCTGATTTCGATCATTCTATAACTTCCCCCTTCAGCGACAGCTCCGGCATCTGGAACATGGCCTGATCCTTAGCGGTAACGGAGAACCGGATCCGCTTATCCACAATATATTTTTCAGTATTGCCCTTCACCGTAAAGACATTGTTATTATCAGGTATCGGTTCCCATGCATTGTCGGCAGCATTCCATATTTCCATGGTCATTCCTCCGCCCAGCTTGGTCCCTTTAATAGAGAACTCAGAATATTTTGCATCCGTCTCTGACATCAGCGGAAACTCGGCAATCATCGTTCCCTGTGCAATCTCCACTCCGTGCGGACTCACATAGAACGTCGGAGCGTTCGACTGCGTTACCTGAGGAACCAGGAAACCGTATGGAATGTTTACCGTACCATTCTGGTTCCAATCGATACTCACAGGTTGTGTCCAGAAATTCAGCTGGTCACTCTGCACTTCCTTGCCCTTTAGCTTATAATTCGTCATGGTGTCATCGCTCCAGCCGAATATAAAAGCATCTTTGACCGTGTTACTCCTTCTGTAGCTGTAGGTGGATAATATTTCCCGCTGTCGACTATACTGATCATTTGAGCTATAAGGATACAGAATATTGCTCAAATCCCCAGCCATAACCTTCACAACCGATTTTCCAGAGACCGGAACATCTGCCGAGCTCTTGCGGGCAATATCCCCCATCTTGTGAGCCTTACCACCGATGACGAGTACAACTTCTTTAAGGTCATTCGTCGTTTCATTGATCACTTTACCTGCCAACTGCCCCTTGTCATCCAGCTTCAGATCTACTTTTAATTGACCCGTCTCTTCATTTACCGGATTCTCAGCCCACATTTTAGCTAGTGACCACTGCGGCATATTTTTTAGCTCCAGCTTGGTTTGTTCCTCTCCAACACGGATATAGCTATTATTGTCTGCCGATCCCCTGCCAAAAGCACCGTTGGAGTTTTGGGTCTTCAAATAAGTGTTCTTAGGAAATTCAAGCTCATAATCACCGCTTCTTGGTGTGAAGAAAGCAGAAGCTGTTGATTTAACCGCACTTCCCTTTCCGTCCAGCTCCATAATATTTATCGTATGTGCCATTTCTTCGGTCTTATCGGATGAACCGATCATATATACGGTACCGCTGGCAATGATTGCGATAAGAGGGATCAGAAACCAGGCCCATTCGCGCTTATCAGTCTTTTTCAAAATGTAATAGAGAATCGGCGCCACAATCAGCGCATAAACAATGAGCAGCCACATCAGCACTTGAAATGAAGGCATTTTCAGTGATGGAAAATAATCCAATACATAGCTCAAATTATCGATCATGGATCCGTAATACACGTTGTTAGACAGCGGGAGATCACTACGTAAAATTGAAGCCCAGACATCGCTGTGTCCCCCCCAGGAACTAACGGGCTCCATTGCTACATCATAAGCCGCATACCACACTTTCCCCTGTTCCACATTACGTGAAGCGAAGAGCGGAACTCCTGAAGTCTGGCTTTCAACAACAGCATCTTTCACTGGTTCAGCCGTAGAAATCGTAAATTCATCTTCCAGCTTCAGCGGCTTCCCTCCAAGCTTTTGCAGCTCGGGCAGTGACTCCACTGTTGTGGTCCCGTTCAGCTTAACCGGAGCGATATTTTCGAATGGAGCTGCTGTCTTGGCGTATCCTGCTCCGCCAGATAATACTAACGTTCCACCGGACTTAACCCAATTCGTAATCGACTCTTGTTTTGGCTGGGAGAGGGTATCGGATGCAAAATTGTTAATAACCAACACATCCAGCCCGTTCAGAAGCATGGAATCATTCGAAATGTCCTCTTCTTTCAAAGGGATAACGATTAAACTGCTTCCCTTACCGTTCAAAGCACTGAGGAAATTCATCGTGTCCTGATCATCGGACAGAACCCCGACCAAGCCACCCATCATTGCTGATTTCTGTATATAGTTCTTCCCTGTGGAAAAAGATATCGGTTTTCCATTCTTGTACGAGCCTTCATAGAACGTAATTTCGTTATTGTCTTTACTGTAAGAAAATCCGGGGATGCCTACGGTAATTTCTTTTGGCGTATCCTTGGGCAGCTCCACATGCTGTACATAAGCTGCCTCCTGCCCCATTCCGTTCGTGTTGTTTACTCGCAACACGATATCTCCTGAAATGTCGCGGTCGCTTGTGAGTATCAGCTTCAGCGGGTTCCACTTATCCTGCTTGATATTTCCTTTATAGCCCAGCTCTGTCTTAATTCCGATTTGCGGACCATCGGCATAAGCCGTATCACCCTGGAACGGATACGGAAGCACTGCTGTAAGCAGCAGCACTATAGATAACACCATAATCCCCGTTAGTTTTTTATAAAACGACAAATGATGATTCCCCTCTCCCTTAAATAATAGCCATCTAAACATAACGTTTTTCCCTTTGGCTTGTTTACCGTTTCTTTAACAATCTCCTATTAATGACGAGCCTTAGGAATTAAAAGTTTGCCGTAAAGACCTTTTTTGACAAAAAAAACCCCACTCCAAAAGTGGAGCGGGATGTATAATCCTAATTGCAGCAATTTCGGCTGCTCCAGTAAACTCATATGAATATCACAGAAATACTTATATTTTAAAAAACTACGGTTTTGTTGTTATGGACGAGAATACGGTCCTCGATATGCCATTTGACTGCTCTCGCAAGAACAACCCGTTCAATAGTGCGCCCGATGCGTTTCAACTCATTAACGTCATCACGGTGGCTGACCCGCTGTACGTCCTGCTCAATGATTGGTCCACCGTCCAGCTCCTCTGTCACGTAATGCGCCGTAGCGCCGATGATCTTCACACCGCGCTGATAAGCCTGGGCATAAGGTTTACCTCCGACAAACGCCGGGAGGAAGGAATGATGGATATTGATAATCCGGTTCCGATAATGCTTGATGAAGGTTGGCGATATGATCTGCATATAACGAGCCAATATGATGACATCGATGTCATCGCCGATCACTTCGAGCTGACGCTGTTCGGCTTCCGGTTTCGTATCAGCCGTGACCGGAATATGATGGTACGGAATACCAAAGGATTCGACATATTCCTTCATATCGAGATGGTTGCTGACCACAAGGGCGATATCTGCATCCAGATCTCCAGCCTGCCACTGCCAGAGCAATTCTACCAGGCAGTGATCCTCCTTCGATACGAAAATAGCAAGCCGCTTCTTACGAGCGACATGATGTATGTTCCATTCCATCTGGAATTTATCGGCTATATCGCGGAAAGACTTCTGCAGCTCAGGAAGTTTGTTAGCAAGCTCAGGCAAATCGAATTCGATCCGCATGAAAAACATACCGCCTGACGGATCCATCGTATACTGATCCGACTGAACGATATTTGCACCATGCTGATGCAGAAATTGCGATACCGCTGCTACAATCCCTGGTCCATCTGGACAGGCAATGAGCATACGAGCCCGATTTAGATGTTGATCTGCCGCGGAAGGCAGGTTTTTTTTCGTGTGAATATCCATACGCGTACAAACTCCCCCTCATTAACTGCTTATTCTTGCGTCTAAGCCTTCTGCCCTTTGCCGGCCAGCCAGGCGATAATACGCTGGTTGATTTGTTCTTCAGTGCAATCCTGCAGCAGGCCTGCAGCTACGACCATGTCGTAAAGGCGCTCCATAGGCTCGCGAGGATCTGCCTTTTTCGCTTTGGCATCATTCTTCAATATAGCCCATGTGTCCAGTACGAATGACCGCCCTTCAATTTCCTCTTTTGCAAAAAACTGTCCCAGTTCCTCAACCTGAGCTATAAACTCAGAACCATAACGCGCCTCTACCTCATCACGCAGCAGCGCAATTTCGATCTCGTACATAGGCCGCTGGGTTTTTGCATCCTTACCGATCCAAGGCGTCTCCAAAATGAATGGACGGCCCTGCAGGCGGTCGTTATGAACGATGTTATTGATCGTTTCGAATCCGATCCAGCCTGTTCCAAGCGGGGTGTGACGGTCTTTCGCCGCACCGCGAGGATTTTTGCTGTCGTTGATATGAACAACTGTAAGACGATCCAACCCGATCAGCCTGTCAAACTCGTCCAGTACGCCATCGAGGTCACTGACAATATCATAACCCGCGTCGTGAATGTGACAAGTGTCCAGACAGATTGCGAGACGGTCGTTATATTTAACCTTGTCGATGATTTGGGCAATCTCCTCAAAGCTGCGGCCCATTTCTGTGCCTTTGCCTGCCATCGTCTCCAGCGCAATTTTGACTTCCGTCTCGTCCGTACCGCCGAGAACCTCATTCAGCCCTTCAGCGATCCGTTCGATTCCGTACACCGCATCCTTATCTGTATATGCACCCGGATGCAGCACAATATTCTTCACACCAACAGCATGGGTACGGCGGATCTCCTCCTGGAGAAAGCTTACCCCAAGCTCATAGGTATTGGGCTTGTACGATCCCAGGTTGATAATATATGGTGCGTGAACGACAATTTCGTCGATCCCACACTCTTGCATCATTACTTTACCTTCTTCCAAAAACATCGTGTCAATTGGCTTGCGGCGCGTATTTTGCGGTGCGCCGGTATATATCATAAACGAACTGGAGCCATAGGATTTGGCTTCCGTCGCTGCACTCAGCAGCCCCTGTCCTGAAAAGGACACATGGGAACCGATTTTCAGCATGTGGCATCCCCCTCTTTCACACAATTATCACTTATTTTAGCGTGTATATCGAAATAAATCTAGGCGGGATGGAAAGCGGAGGATGATTTTAGAGAAAAGAGAGAAATAATATGACAAAGACCCTACCGATGTGTGCTGATAGGGTATTCGTATCTTTAACAATAACGGGGTCTTCACCCGCTAAACGCAAGTCAGCCCAGTTAAAGTAGCGGTATAGGGATTTTCCATTTGCAGAGATTCGGGAGTTCCCTCTTTAATATCCACGAGATCGGGCATTTCAAATAAATTACACATGCCTTACACAACGGTCTGACGTTTAGGGTTGTACCGCTTCGGGCTCAGGCAAAACCGATGTACATTGGGAGCAGCGGGTAGCAGCTTTGGGAATTTCAGAGAGACAGTAAGGACATTCCTTCGTAGTCTTCTCTGGCGCAGGCTCTTCGGTGCGCTCTCTATTTTTTACCCAATTGATGCCCTTAACAAGCATGAAGATACAGAATGCAATGATCAGAAAATCAATCATTGTGTTAATGAATTGTCCAATAGCAAGGACAGGAGCGCCTACCGCATTAGCGTCTGCTAAAGTGGAGATCTCACTTCCATCCGGCATCTGCATATCCGGCTTTAACTTAATGATGAGATCTTTAAAGTTAACGCCACCGAGTAATACCCCAATCGGAGGCATGATGATATCGTTCACGATGGAAGTGACAATCTTTCCAAATGCTCCCCCAATAACAACACCGATGGCCAGATCGATGACGTTACCTCGCATCGCAAATTCCTTAAACTCTTTAATAAAACCTTTCAATAAATATCCTCCTCATATGGACTCATTCATTCTATCTACCCATATTAGAGAGTCCTATAATTTGTCCTTTCACATTATATCCACACTAAACAAACAGCTACAAGTCTTTTTTGATGAAAAAGCTTGGAAATATTCATAACCTTTCAGAAATCCATAGTATATTTCATAGGTTTTATATTTGCTGCACTCTCGAAATAAATCTGGAATTGCGTTATAATTCTCATGAACGTATCCTGTGATAAAAATCATTGAGGTGATATAAAGATGCTGAACACTGCGGTCGTCCTTAAGACTTTGACATCCAGTGCGCCACCGTCATGGTTCATGAACTCCATTGCTTTTTGGGGATGGGTCATGCTTGGGCTGATGTGCATCGGCGGATTTTTCATGTTCCGCAAGTTTCTAAAGGTACTGCCTAAGGCTGACGGTAAGTCCAAGCTGGACTGGCAGAATTATTGGGTGGAGAAGAGCCGTCCGCTCTGGACAGAAGACTCCAAGCAGTTTCTGGGTGAGCTTGTTATGCCGGTACCCGGTCCATTCCGGGACATCGCCAAACACTCGATCGCAGCCGAAATCGGTAAGATTGCAGTGGAAACCGGATCCAGCGAGGTAACCAGAGATCACTGCATCAAGGGTTATATCATAGCAACCCCTAAACGCGATTATCAGTTCCTGATGGCCTTTCTTCACAAGAAAGGCATCGATTATACGCCTTACGAACATTTAATTAATAAGTAATAACACATCATTATGTTCCTACATAATAAATCTAGCTTCTCCGTGTAATAAAAATAGCCCCTTGCCTTCCAGCGTAATTGTCCGCCGGATTCTTGGCAAGGGGCTATTTATCTCTGCGATGCCTGTCTGTTACATGGTTACTCATTACAGTTACTACGACAGACATCTGGCCAACCGTTATCCAAAAATCTAACGACTCAATACCCTGCCCAAATATCATGAAGCGCGAAACGTATACCTTCCGCCTGCGATCAGGAAGGTATCACCTTCCTGCAGCGGATATTCCTTATAAGGAACCATGGGTTCGCCTTTCAAGATGGTTCCGTTTTTGGAGCCCAGATCTTTGATGATGTACCCCTTCGGTCCACGGGACAATTCCACATGTGCACGTGAGGTGCCAACGACCTGGGCTACGAACTGGGAGACCTCGGCCGACCGGCCAATAATAAAATGCGATTGATTCAGTTCCACCCGTTCCGGCACTCCGTCATTGTTCACTCCAATCACTTCCAGGAAAGCACTCGGAACAGGAGCAGCTCTTTCGGATCCATACTTCAGTGTATCCGTCTTAGGTTGAAGAAGCACGGTTCCTCCGTCTCCAGCTGAAGACAATACTTCGGTCCGGCTTGGCAATTGATTGTAATAATCTCCGGCAGACGGTATCTCCGCCTCGTCCTCCTGGACATGCCGACTTATGATATGCTCCCTTGGAGGTTGTTGTCTCTCACGGGTTGAAGTTGGAGGTTTCGCCCATCGCCAATCCTCACTAGGCGCATCTTCCTCTTCGTGAGTTTTATCTTTGGCCCTACCTGCAAACCATCCGGTCAATTTGTCCGCCTGAAACCCGAGTGATTTAGGATTCCGTGGCTTTTTATGTTCTAGCTCAACCGAATCAAACATAGGCAAAGAATCTGAATAATCTTCCGACTGATCAGCCGATTTACCGATCTTCCCCTTCCAGCCCATCAGTGACAATGCGCCGAGTGCTACCGTACATACAATTGAAGCTGCCATCATTACTCCGGTCGGGTTGTTCAAATAAAGGAATCTCCATACTACGGCCGCTGCAAGAAGCCCTCCCAACAACCAATAGGTTCTTAACGAGGAACTCCCTCTCCCTTCCTCTAATTCCGAATCCGGCGGCATATCCCATTCCGGCTGGCTTCTTGAAGGAAACAGTGGCTTTAAAGACTTTCCTTCCAATGACTCGGGGCTATTGGTAATCCCTCCTCGCTTATTGTGTTCGCCATGCCCAGCGTTAAGTTGTACACCTCCCGCTTCTGCAAGCCCTCCCTGAAGGAAAGAGTTTGAATCCGCTTTCGCAATATTATTTCCTATGCCAATCACACGGTGGCTCAACCGATTTACAGATTCCATTGCCCCATGTCCTGCCGGAGTACTTGATGTACTTGAGCGAGTTTCTTGGGCTCTATCGTCACTCCTGCCTACAGGGTTCATCTTGGCTTCGCCAGCTTTTGAGACCATAGAAACAGAACCTGTCTGGCAGCCGTTCAACTGACCTGATGCTCCTTGCTCCCGGTGACCATCGTCCTCCTCACCCGCTAACAAATCAATGAGCAGCCGTTTGAGTCCGGCCAGACTAAAGCCCTCATCATTGCAGTAGTGCATCATGGCCTGTACACCGCCGCCTCTCAGTTCAGAGACGGAGGACATTAGACGAGTCATCAGATCCTTGACCGACGTCCTTATTTGTTCAGGCACAGCTTCGGCCTTATCAAGTGGTACATAAGTCAGGTGCAGCTTTCCCAGATGAAGAGGGCCTTCAATGAACATATAGTTCTCATCCAAAATATACTGCTCCGGTCGAAGCATATACATAAAGCTGTCATTCAAAGCCGTGGCGATTTGCAGCAGCAAACTATAAAACTCCGTAAGAGACAGCTTTTCACTTTTCAGTGCCTGTGACAGCATTTTCTTGCCTGTAATGTTGTATTCCAACGTAATGCGAAAATCCACTTCCTTCGTATGGAGCGGTAAAAAATGGGGGATCCGGGAGGAGCGGATCATTCCCATCTGAACCTGGCTGAGATGGCTGGTCATCAGACCTTCCGGCCGGTCCAGAATCATAAAAGTTCCCCCACTTTGAACAAAATCTCGTGTTAGGCCGTACAAACTCCATCCCTCCTACAGGTGATAATAAATATAAGTACAGATTACACCGGGCAGAACAGCGATCATAAAAGGAAATCTCAAGTGTTCCTCTTTACTATTGCTCCATGGAGAAAGACTTCTAAGTATGAATACACCTGCAGCGTTGCCTGCCATTCTTCTCAGCCTTTTGAATGTTTCTCTGCGCCAGATCAGAATGAACAAGCCGATCAAGCCAGCGAATAATACCGAGTAAACCACTGCCTGGAGTGTAAAGCCTAGCCCGCACCAAGCTCCTATGCCTCCAAATAATTTGACGTCTCCCGCGCCCACTGCTCCTATAAAATACATAACCAGCACAACAAGGAATCCGCCGACCAACCCTTTAACTGAAAAAAGAATCCCTTCCCATCCGCTCGTCATTCCGTGATAAGCCAAGCCGATTATCATCGCCGGCATTGTAAGTAGGTTCGATATTTTCATGGAGCGAATATCGGTATAAAATGCTGCAGCCAAAAAGACCGCACATACTGCATAGGCAAAATCCATCAATCCTATCTCCTTCATTAACACGTGTACAGTTCTTACTGCCGCTCTACCACCGTAAACATCACTTCCAAACGTTCGCCATCAGCGGTTTCAATAATAAATGGCCAAGTGCCCGGAGTTGTATTAAAGCCCACGTTCCACTCCCATTCGATATAACCATTCTCATCTGCTGTCTTCCAGCCCAAATACTTCGCCGTGCTTTTTCCGGTTTTGTAGTACACTGACATATTGGCGGAAGCTCCAGGCTCCACTTTCACCTTAACTTTTGCCTGTTTACTTGCAATTGCCGGATCAGGTTTTTCCAGCAACTGGATGCTTCCTTCCTTTCCCTCGCCTTCATTTGAGCCGTTGCCCCCACCCTCGCCGGTGTCTCCAATCCAAAGCCTTTCCTGTGATTTAGCTTGTAGTACGATCTTCTTATTCATAAATGGAACACGGATTGGTAGCTCATAGCTGACCTCAATTCCAAAGTATGGGTTTTCCCCACTCTTTAGATTGGGAACCGAGACATTGGATACATGAATGCGGTCGTAATCCAAAAGGCCTTTGGGCATAAACGGCTTTAAAATCGGCTTGATGACGGGATCAAGTATTGCCTCTGCAGCCTGATTTTTTAGCTGCTGAAGCGGTTCGTCACCAGCTGCGGCTGCATCTGCTACCCATTGATTTAGGGGTGATGGAAGGGAAGAACTGTACTGTGAAACCCAGTCCTTAAGAGACAACTTCGGAATCTCCCAATGTGAAGCTTGACCTTCCTTTCCTTCCGCTCCGCTGTCCTCGTTCCCCTTATTAACAGCTAGAGATACAGGATATATATGGGATGTAACTGTTTTAACGGCATCCGACACTGTACTCTGCAGCGCTGTTGAAATGAGTGTCATCTGAACAATATAAATGAGAAATATAACAAAAAACATGAACAAGGGCAGTACAATCGATGCTTCAACAACCATACTGCCCTGTTCAGACGCAGGAACCTCCCGCCTCCTCTTTAATTTCATAAGCATGGTTCGTTTCATTTATGAACTCCTAATAGGAAAAATCAGCATTACGGGTTACAAAGTATCGGTTGCCCTCCACTTGGTCGGTGCCGCTGTCAAACACGGAGCCAAGCGCTTTCGTAATCCCTGGCAGGAACCACAGCCGTATTCCCGTAACGATTTCACCGGATGCATAAGTTCCCCTGTCGGCCGGATTCACTCCTGTATTTAGCCGGATTAGCGCCAGCATACGGGACATCTTTTTCTCATTATTGCTGTGGATAAACAGAAACATTCTCAAGTGGTCCCTGTACGTTATCTCTACAGGTACGTACTTCGATAGCTGAATTGAACCTTTCTGACAGAGCAGGATCATATCCTCTATAGCCTTTTCAATGCCGTATAGAATAGCTGCCGCTAAAATGAGCAATGGGTTGCCCATTTTACTGTTCACCACAAAGCCTTCCATAGTACGTATTGCAAGCCTTGATGCGAAAATTTCAGCATAAGCAGCTGCAACATTACCTGCAGGATTATGAAATCCGTATAGTATATACTCCACTTCCTGTTTACCTACTGCAAACTCCTCACTTAATTGGTCAACGGCTGAAGGATTTCTAACGATCTCTTCCAGCCGGGTAATATCAAAATGCTGAAAATAATGGACCGCATATTCATTTTGAAATAGCTCATCCCTTATACCGTTTAACATATTCCCCATCGAGCCATAAGCGCCGTCCATTTCATCCATTGATGATTTCCCCGCATCATAAGGATCATTGTCCAGCCCTTTGCCTTTAAACGGAGCCTCACCAGATCCTCCTTGTCCTTCGTTAAACGTGAGGCTTTCATCGTAATAACGCTGAAGTTTACGAAACTGCTCCTGTACTTCATTACTCTGCTGACTTGATCCACTGATCGCATCGATAACCTTGGCGGCCTCTTTCAGTTTCACTTGAGCCTTCTTCTCCGTCGCTTTCCGCTCTTTATCCGATGACCGAAACTGCTCCAGCATAGCAAGCTCACGATCCAGAATATTGTCATTTCCCGGTATGCCGTACTTCCGAAGATAATCCTGAACGCTGCTGCTGGCGCTTATTGTGCTCCCCTTCATACCGCTTCCACCCATTGATGCGAGAAGTCCTGAAACTTGGCTATCTACCGCATCCCATCGGCTTTTCTGCGCTGAAATTTCACTCTTCAAACCGTTCAACAACTCTTCCGAATGAATGAGCTTTTCCGCCTGCTGTCGTATCGACATAATCATCTCCGCATCACCGGCACTCGAACCATCTGACCCAGGGGTGTTATCCCTTGTCACTTGATCATATCCTTCGGTTTCGGAACGGTTTTCCGCATCTTTAATAACCTGTTTCATTTCTTCATTTAATTGCCGGGCTTCTTCCCACCGTTCGTTCGCATCATTCAACAGCTTGTCCTGTTCCTTACGGATCTTCTCCACTTTGAGTGAGATGGTAATACTCATGAAAGAAACTCCATCTAAGTAGGACTGAATGAGATCAGTGTACAATTTCTCTTCATCTGGTGGGCGTGCAGCATCCTCCTCAGATTTGATCACGTAATCGTTATATTGTGCCGCAGCATCCGCAGCTGTACGGATACTCCCCCCCAAAGAGGTATCCGTAATAGATGAACCCGGCGGATTCATGATCAACTTTGACAATGCCTCTGCAATTTCACCTGCTTTTCGCTGTTTCGCCAGCATGTCATCGAGTGCTTCTTCCCTTTTGTCATACAACTTCCTAAGCTTTTTCAAGACGTCCACCGCGTTAGATGCCTCTTTCATTGACTGTGACAGCGGTTTGAATTTATTCACTAGCTCCAGCGTAAAATCTATGGGTGCTTTGTACTTCATATCCTCACTGATTTGACGGTTAAAAATGTTATACTTCCCTAACGGGCGCTCTAATGAAAGGCCCGAGCTGTCGAGTTCCAGCGGCAGCAGATGGAAGGCATCGCCTCTTTTTCCTGGGCTCAGGCTTTCGTTAAGCATCTTACCCATAATAAAATCTCCGCTGCTATCCCCGAACGCATATAGACCATACTCCTGCTGCAGCTGGGGATCATAGGATGACATGACGGACCGTACAGCGGCACGGGCCAAACGCTCACTTTGGACCTTCATTGCTGCTACCCGCGCGTAATCAATAAATACAGCGACGAACATAAACACCATGGACAGAGCAATGATTAAAAATATAGAGACAGATCCATCAGAAGATCTTAATCTGCCCATTATCCTATTTTTCTTGTTGCGCCGTTTCATTGCTATCGACGCCTCCCATACTTCTGAATTACTTCGGAAGCACTACCGGGATCGGTTCGGCTTCCACCCGCACCCTTAAATTTCGAGCCGTAATAGCGCATAAGCTCAACGGTTCGGATAAACTCGACCGGATCCACAATAACAGACTGTGAGCTGACCTGAAGATCAGTTCCGCCGGACATCACCTTTTCCAGTGGGGAGATCGTTACAGGCCAAGATAGTTCTGTGTTCACTTTTCGTAAGAGCACTTTATTGTCATACATCATCTCCCCCTGCATCCCATCCGGTACAGCAGAGGCTCCTTTGGTCATTTTCACCTCCGGTAGTTCAGTCTGATCTCCTCCAGGGATGGTAATGGCCCCGGCCGATCCTCCATTTCCTAGACCAAATAAAGAGCTAAGCAAACGATCATCCGTCAACCGCCAATATAGCGGATCATACTGCCCTTCCTCTGCCGCTCCGCTAACCGCATCCTTATGGCTGTTATCCCAAATAAAGGCCGTGCGTTCAGATGCAGCGGATGAAGCCTGAACGAGAAAAGATCTCTGATAAATATACAGACATAGGAACAGAAGCAGTGCCGTCACCAGCAGCACTATAGGCAGAACAAGAGAGGCTTCAATCGTGAAGTTCCCCTCGTCATTCTTCCAGAACCGGCGCCTATTTCGAGTTGATGAATTCATCTGTTCTAGTGTTAACATTGCTAAACAGTCGCGTAACTAAAGTTTTAAGCTGATCCTTGAATATAAGAGCAATGATCAGAATCACCACAATAATGAGGATCATTTCAAGCGTACCAATTCCTTTTTCATCCTTCCAAAAAACCCTAACCTGATTACGTAGTACAGACAGCATCCTTATCACCAAACCCTTCTACATATTCATCATCATAAAAGCCGGCGCACCGACCAACACAATCACAACCATAAAAATAACGACCATTGGAAATACCAGCTTGGATGAAGCCTGTTCACCTCTTGTCCGTGCGATCGCCTTCCGTTTCTCCCACAACACCCGGGACAGATCACGGAGCGCCAGAACAAAATCATTCCCTCCGCGCCTGAAGTTCAGCAGTACGGTTGTAGTAAAGATCGATACCTCTTGCACGGCACAGCGCTTGCTGAACTGCTCAAACGCCTGTTGAAAGGAATGTCCACCTTCCCAATCGCCAACCATTTTCCTAAGCTCCGAATACAACGGATGCTGATCATCACATTTCCGTTCTACACAATGAACGATCGCTTTTTGAACAGTCTCTCCGGCTCCAACAAGCAAAATCATCTTGTTTAACAGCTCGGGAAGCTCCATCACGATATCTTGATCACGAAGCAGCACCTTCTTATTCAGATCCTTCACCATGGAAACCGGCATAAGTATACTGAGAAAGCCACCTACAAGCACTCCAATGGGTTCACCTGTCCCGATCGACCATAAACAGCCACCAATAAGAATCAACCAGCTGTAAGCAAGAGAATCTGCCATGAAGAGCAAGCTCATCTCCGCACTGTGGCGAAGGCCGTGAATTTTTTGCACGGATCTCTGTATCCGGAAGAAGAGGATGGGGAATCGGGTATTCACCTTACTCTTATCCAAAACGAATAACAAAGGCGGCGTAAGCTTCGTAAGCCTGAGCCCTTCCATGGGCAGCCTGCTGAAGCGCCGATATCGTTCACCTCCCATTTGATTCAGCACCACCCAGCCACCCACCAGCAGAATCAGCAGAGCACCACATAGCCATCCCAACACAGCTCACTCACCTCCTACACCTTAATGTTCATCATTTTCGTAATCCACCAGAAACAGCCCCCAAGAACTAAAAGTGCTAAGGTAGAGATTATGAATCCGGCCGCACTACCGTGCATAGGTTTCATATAATCCGAAGCTGACATGTTCATAAAAAGCAACAACAGAAAAGGAGCCGCCAGCAATGCTTTGGATTCAAACTTTTTTTGAGCGATCATGACCGATATTTCCTGCTGGATATCCAGCTTCTCTCCAATGACGGAAGATGTCCGACGGATGACCTCCACCAGATCGCCTCCGGTTCTTTTGCAGGTCGTAAACACGTCAGCAAAATTCGTTATATCATCCATCCCTGCTCTCAGGGCAAAATCCTGCAGTGCTGCTTCGATGGGTTCGCCAAACTCCAGTCGTGAAACAATGACCTTTAATTCGAATATCAGATCATTTTGAGCTCCGGGATCCAGCATCAGCAGATCCTCCACCGCATCACGGAATCCATTCTCAACTGAGCGCCCTGCAGATAGAGAAGAGGATAGAGAATATAGCGCCTGCTTAAAGTGAAGATTCAGCATAGCTCTTCTGCGGTCCAGAAGATGACGCCGCCAAAACGGCGGAATGATCAACCCTCCGGCACTCAGTATCAGAGACATGATCACATTTTGATAAAACAGATAGCCCATCCCGAAAAATAATACTCCGCTCAACGTAACACAGCGGATCCGCTGTCCCTTCGATAGGTTATAAACCCTGTAATCCGGAAGTATGTTTCTTTGTGGTCTCATTTCACCACCTCAAAGTTCTGAAGCGGCCAAGTAGCAATCCCCGCCATTCGCAACTTATCTATATTTACAAGCGGGTTACCACAAGGCTCAAGCCTTCCCATCACACGTCCTCCGGCTTCGCCCGTCTCACAGAACTTATAAAGGGGGTTAATCATAACGACATCTCCGTACATACCGATAACCTCACTAATTTCTGTTACACGACGCGAGCGGTCTCGCAGCCTGGACAGGTGTACAAAAATATCAATCGCCGAGCTGATCTGCTGCCTGACAACCGTGACCGGTAGCTCAGCCCCGCTCAATACCATCGTTTCCAGACGGCTGATCATATCCCGAGTACTGTTGGCATGTCCGGTTGACAAACTCCCATCGTGTCCTGTGTTCATCGCCTGCAGCATATCCAGCGCTTCACTCCCCCGTACCTCTCCGACCACAATCCGGTTAGGCCTCATCCGAAGGGACGAGCGTATCAAATCACGTATAGATACTTCACCCCGCCCTTCGGTGTTGGCGTTTCTCGTCTCCAGTGACACAAGGTTCGGCACCGTAACGATCTTCAATTCAGCTGAATCTTCAATCGTAATCACTCTCTCATCGGCCGGTATAAACTGGGATAAGGCATTCAGAAAAGTTGTTTTTCCTGAACCTGTTCCTCCACCAATAAAAATGTTATATTTTCCGACTACCAGCGTCCGGAGCAGATCTGCCGCTTCCTGACTTAGCGCCTCCCTGGCCACCAGGTTTTCCATCGTCATCGGGGACTCGGGAAATTTACGGATCGTCATTGTCGGCCCCTTTAGCGCTATGGGAGGAAGAACAATATTAACCCGTGACCCATCTTTCAGACGGGCATCAACGATCGGTGAAGATTCGTTTACAACCCTGTTCACCGTGCCCACTATAGTCTGAATGATATCCTCCAGCCTGCCTTGGGATTCGAACTGGACCTGCAGACGCTTTACTTCACCTTCCTGTTCAATGAACACATCCTTATGACTGTTAATCATAATTTCCGTAATCGCGGGATTATCGACCAGAGGCTGCAACACATCCAGGCCACGAAAGGAATCGAAAATTCTCCGCACCAGTGTGCGCCTTACCGCTGCAGTCAGTTCACTCAGCTCTTGACGCGCCCATACCACCTCCTCGATATACAACATCAGTTCACGATTCCCGACAGCTGCTGTAATATCTAGTCCCGCCCGTACTTCGTTTCGTATAGAGATAAAAATTTCTTCATCCATAGGCACGCTCACCACTGGTGCTTCTCATGCCAAACCATCCGGTCTCCCCAAGCAAATCACTGCAAAGCTTCAATATTTCCCTCTGAAAAATCGGTGAGCACAACAGCAAGTCCTCCTGCTGCACCTGCTTCCATGAAGGAATGTAAGGCAGCATACCATCCATCCTCATATCCTTGCGGGGAAGCGGATTACCCAGACTGCCAGTAAACCGATTAACGATAAACCTGCTCTTGCCCATGATCTGTCCGAACCAATCGGAATTCTCCTTCTCCATGTGACTAAGCCATATACCGTTCTTATACATACTGATAAGGTCATCCAGTAAGATCCACAGAAGAAAGTGACAATTCTCCATCACAGCATGCAGACGTTCCCTTGACTGGTTGTCCGTGTCAATGACGATCACATCGTATTGGCCGCTCTTGGAAATCAGATCAATCAGTACCTTTACATCCTCAGCCGTCATTTCCATCAGCTCTTTCAGATGATCACTCGGTTCAAACACATCACACTTCAAGGCATCGTGCACCATCACATAACGGGCTAGAGACAACTCGTTTCTCTCACCATTTTCTTGTGAGGATTTAATCTCATAGAGCAGCCGCGAGAAGGTACCTTCTCTTCGGTTACCGTCCGAGAACAAAGCACTGGAGTTTACCGTCTCCAAATTCAAATAAAACACCTTCAAGCCCATTACACCCAATTGTCTCGCCATATTTACAGCTGCCGTAGTCCGTCCGCTCCCTCCAAGAACCGACACAAGACCAATGATCTGGGTGCTTCCGGAGTGAAACTCGTTCTTTCTTGTACGGTTTCCTCCGGCATGACTCATCCACAAATCCAGCAGCTGTGGCAAAGGCTGATACTTCGCGGCAGTCAGTCCTTCACCAGCCAGATTTGGCTCTTCTCCCCCTTCAGCAAGAACGATCCACGGCACGGATAACATCTCTTCTGACAACCAAGCTTCCAGCATGTTTGCCTCACCTACAATAAGGTCCGGTATGTCTCTATACTGCAGCAGTGCTTCAACCCGAGTGAACGCCGTTACCTGCATCTTCTTCACATACTCACTTCCGTGTATATATTGAAGTAGCGGTTCGACATACTCGGAATCCTGAACAGCCAGCACAACCCTGACCGGTAACATGTCTATAGATCCCTTCTTTCAATAGACAACGCAAAAAAGCACCGTCCAAGCCGCATTTAAGCGATCATTGAACGGTGCTTCCGTTGTCTTGTTATAATTTGACATAAGAATAGCATAAGTTACGGTATGTCTTCAAGCGATTTTTTTATAATCCCAATAAAACGGTCCAACATACCCTTGCCAAAAAGATGAAATACCGTCATAATGGACTCGGCAGGAACAGATGTTCCTAGCAGGAATCTCTCTATTTATCGTCATCCTATATAGAGTCTCCTATACCTACCTTAATTACAAGGCATCTTAGCCAGGAGAGTGACAACTTATGAAAAGACGCATTTTACCAATCATCATTACAGGCCTGCTTTTATTGTCCGGCTGCAGCGATCCACTTACCACTGCATCGTCAGAGCAGTCAAACACAGACATTAATACGGCTGCACCGAACAATTCCAAACCCACAACTTCAAAGCCTGACGATAAATCCTATCCGACCGATGATCTCAACATCCCAAGAGTCCCCGTCGAACTTGTGAAGACCGTGGACGGCGATACAATCAGTGTTAAATATGAAGGTAAAACGGAAAAAGTCCGCTTTTTGCTGATCGATACACCAGAAACGAGCCATCCACGACTTGGTGTGCAGCCCTTTGGCCCGGAAGCAAAAGCATTTACTAAAGAAATTGTGGAAAAAGCAGAGAAACTTGAGCTCGAATTCGACATCGGACCGAACCGGGATAAATACTCCAGATTGCTTGCGTACGTGTACGCAGACGGCCAGATGGTTCAGGAGCTCCTTCTGGAACAAGGGCTTGCCCGAGTAGCCTATATTTATCAGCCCAATGTACGTTATGTCGATAAATTTAACGATCTTCAGACCATCAGCCGCAATAAGTCGCTGGGAATTTGGAGTGTCGAGAATTATGCACAGGATGATGGCTTTCATCCTGAAGAACAGAAGAGTGAAAAGAAAGGTACTACCGCAAACACAAGTTCCAATACGGATAAACCTAAAAGTGGATGCAACATTAAAGGCAACATCAATTCGAAAGGTGAAAAAATATATCATACTCCGGAATCCCCTTACTACGAAAGGACCAAGCAGGAGCAGTGGTTCTGCAGCGAAAACGAGGCTAAACAAGCCGGTTTCCGCGCCCCACGTTAGTATGTCTAAAGAAACCGGCGCCGGATTTCCGGCGTTGGTATCATGCATTGCTCGTCTTGCCCGAACCAGCGATATCGGTTTTTTGCTACCCACTTGTACAATACATCGCGGAGTGCCCGCGGCACGATGATAAATCCATATAGCAGCCGCCACGGAAAAGTAAGACGACGTACAATGCGCAGAGCAGCCGCAGAGCGGATATAGTAAGTACCATTCTCCACAACAACAACGGTGTCGACCGTTTCTTCAGGCAATCCCCCTTGCCGAAGAATATCTTTTCCGATATCGGACTGAAGTGAAGCGAACTTGAACATTCCTGGAGGATCACGCTTTATGATAAACTTCGTAAGCCCTTGGCACATATGACACACCCCGTCAATCAGCACGATCGCATGCTGTGACTGTTCAAGATGTTTGTCCATCATCTCTTCCCTCCCTTGTATGTATAGCTCCAATGATACTATACAACCACATCCCCTGATTCAATTACTTCCGTTTCTAATATAAAAGAAAAAAAGCGCAGGAGGATTCTCCCGCGCTTTATCGTAGCAAGTTCTATTATTCTGCAGCTGCTTTACTCAGCCATTCGCCATCTCTCATCTGTTGATCAAAATCAGTGGAGAACTTCTCCATGCATTTGCAGATGAAATCTTTACGGCAAACCGGACAAGGTGTTTTTCCAAGTCGGCTTACATTAGTCATTTTCCATTCCGGAAAACGGTTGTAGAACACGCGGCAATCCGTTCCATCAGCTAAGCTGATAATGAACTCGTAAAGCCCTTCTTTGTCGTTGCTTCCGGCTTTGATCACGTTAGAAATCTGTGGTCTGTATGACACATGCATCACCCATCTATTTAAGTTTCGTCTAGATTACCTTGTACTTTCTGGTACTTAGACATATTAAAGAATTTTAAGGGTGATGTCAACCAAAGAACACGTCGAGTATAGAGCCTAGCTGTCCGCGTTTCTTGCCTTCTAGAATATCCGGATTAAATACTTCTACATATCCGCAATTGGTACAGGAAACGAACAGGAAATGATTGTGCTGAATATCAAACATTTTGCTTAGCCCTGATCCAGACATCGCTACTTCCTTCGTTGCACAATGGGTTCCTCCGCATTTGGAGCATCTAAAGCGTTCCTCTATCATTTCTTCAATACGCATATTAAATATCCCCTTTCATAACAATCCATACATATTTCTTACGGATCATCTGGGGTTGCAGTTGCATATTTTTATATCAAGAGATGAAACGTTGTACGCCTGAAAACAAAAAAGAACAACCCCTTGCTCAGCAAGGAGTTGTTCTTCTGTTGTATGATGCGGTAGAGAGGACTCGAACCTCCACGGGTATACACCCACTACCCCCTCAAGATAGCGTGTCTGCCATTCCACCACTACCGCATATTGTAAGGGAAGTTCTACAAGAGAACATTCCCTATTATATAGATCTCTTGCTAAGAAGTAAAGAGGCAATTACTCCCTATCCCGATACTTCCTGTATTCCGTAAACTCTAGATACTCCCTAATAAAGTCCTTCTCATCATCCGTAAGGCTTGATGCTTGAATCTGTTCAGCCGTCTCCTGCATATGATCAGTCCCGTAATTTTCACGAACTTCCATCACACTTGTAGAAGGACTCCCCCTACCGACAATAAGCCAGTCCAGACTAACTTCGAAATAGCCGGCGATCTCAATCAGTTTATTGGTGCTTGGGGTTGTCTTACCTCTTTTCCAGTCACCAAAATTTCCTGTGCTGATCCCGAGGTTTTCACAAAACGCTTTTTTAGTCATACCCCGGCTTTCAATGAGATGTTCGATTCGTTGGTATATTGACTGCATGAAACAACCGCCTTTCCCAATCTTCTAAAAAAATAAATACTTATTTACGTTATTTTTTACTTGAACAATGACTTAATTAAGTGTATAATGAGAAAATACACGTCTAAATTATACCATTTCTTCATGCCCGTTGTCTCTTATCCAAAGTTTCTATACCAGGGGAGCGAGTAATTTGCGACAATCTTTATCCACATCTTGGAGTTGTGCAATCCATTTCCTGAAACCTGGACTGATGATTATCCGTCCAGATGGCACAATAGATCAAATTAACGACTCATGGAGGCTGATGGCTCCAAAGTATGGTGCCTCTCCCAATTTTGAATGGCCTGGAACCCCTTTTTTTGAAATGCCTCCACAGATCTTTGGCAAGCCCTCCTTCGGGGAGTTTTATAAAACGATATATCTCACCTCATTGAAGGATGTACTAACAGGAAAAAATTCTAGTTATACTGTGGAGTATTCCATAGACTGGAGCGGTAGGATCGCTTGGATTTTGTGCGAGGCTTATTCTCTTACAATAGATAAAAACAACCCCAATGGAATGATTGTTTCGTTCTCCGATATTACGCGATATAAACAAAAAGAGATCCGTCTCGAACGGGCGCTTGCTCAGACATGCTCGCTTCACGGACATGTTCCGATCTGCGCCGTATGTAAGCATGTCCGAACTGCGAAAGTCTGGGAACCCGTCGAAAACTATCTAGAAAGCCGTATGCCTATCGAATTTACACACGATATTTGCCCTAGCTGTATCAAAAGATTATATCCTAAATACTCATCTGTGTTAGAGGATCCTCATTTTTCGTCAGAAGAGTAGCTACGAGTTAAATGGCCACCTTAATGATCAGATCCTTGATGATACATCCTTTACCATCTCTAAGTTCCCAGCATAAAGAGCCTTCGCTCATAAGCGAAGGCTCTTTATCTCTTATTTATTTTGTGATGAAACGAAGTAGCGGGCTGATTAGCGAAGGTATAACCGAAACATGCCCCTCGCCCTCCACTTCTTGAAATATCGGATGTATTCCTTTTGGGGACGCTTTAAGAACCTCGTATAACTCCTTCGCATCTTTTACCATAGACGGCTTCTCATTACTTCCTACGAAAATAAGCAGTTCCCCAGATTGTTCATGCTGCCCCAAGTTTTCCTCTCTCTCGTTCCATATCTGATAAAGAACATGATTTTTCCACCAAACAGAAGGACTGGCCGCGATATAACGCTGAAAAGTCCCACATCGAGTAAACAAAGAATACAGCGACAAAAATCCTCCAAGAGAATGGCCGAACAGTGACTGCCTCGAATGATCGATGGAGAAGCACTCCTCAACCTTCGGTTTCAACTCTTCCTCAATAAATGTGAGGAATTCCTCGGCTCCCCCGGTTTTAGGCCATGGAGACCCATCAGGACGGGCAGGCAGTTCAGTTTCGTCAGCATGAACAGTGTAGTCATAAAAACGTTCATTCGTTACGATCGGATTGTCGGAATCGTAGCCGATTCCAACGATAAGTGCCGGCGAAATCCCATGTGGGCGCCTCGATTGCATCCGTATGGACTCAGCCAGAGAACCAAACGAAGCATTTGCGTCCAACGCATACAGGACAGGGTATCCCTCTTCAGGGGGCGGTTCTACCGGCTTAGCGATACTAATTCGATACCAACGCCCCGTACGATTCGATTGCACATTCCACACTTGGGTTCCTGGTATACTAAATTCTCTTGTACTTTCTTTTACGAGGCACTTTGCTTCAGGACGTTGGTTAAACAGCCACTGTAGCGCTTCAGGGAACCGCTGAATCATGAATATACCATCATGTGTTCCTTGTGGATCCAAAACCAAACGGAGCGAGTCTTCAGGAAAACCTTTTTCGATAAATAATGAAGCTGCGGCTTTGGTATTTGGCACCATTTGCTTCTGTGCATTCTGTTTATATTTCCCTTCGCATAAGCCCACGGACATGAACATTCGCAAGTCTTTGTTCATGCCTTCATTTTGGCGGATGTAATCCATAACCCCCTCATACCAGAAGGACGCTGACAGTAGGCCGATCCGGCCAAATGTATCCGGGCGCCAATACCCGGCAAACAGTGAAATTAATCCTCCAAAAGAACCACCGATGATCGCCGTATTTTCAGCTTCTTTATGTGTCCGATAGTGATTGTCTATGTAAGGCTTGAGTACATCCGCGACCTCATCTACATATACCTTCCCCTTGCCACCGAAGGCGTTCATGTTTTTCAGAAGTGCTTCTGCAGGCCATGGGGTATATTCATCATTTCGGTTTGGACTCGTGATGCCAACCAGAATCAGTTCCTCCAGTGCTCCTGTAGCAAATAAATGCTCCAAATAGTTCAAGCACTCGGTAAAAAGGTAGCCATCGTCCTGGACATAAGCAACGGGATAGTGCCGGTCGGATTGTTCATAGGAAGGTGGCAGATATAATATGACTTCTCTTTGTTCCACTTTTAAATGATGAAAGTGATTCATTCCACTCCTCCAGTCTTTTTATTTCCTCGTTCGAATGAGCAAATAAACAAAGTAGGGCACACCGATGATGGATACCACAATACCAACAGCCAGTTCAGCAGGTGCAAATATCGTTTTTCCAATAAAATCACCGATAAGAACGATCGCCATGCCAGCCACACCACTGACAGGAATGATATTTTTGTGCCGCAGTCCTACCAATTGTCTGGCCATATGAGGAGCGATCAGGCCCACGAAACCGATACTGCCTGAGACAGCAACACTGGCACTCACCAATCCAACGCTGCACAACAGAAAAATATTTTTTTCCCTTTCAACAGATACGCCAAGCCCTTTCGCACTTTCCTCACTCAACTGAAACAAATCCAGAACATGAGCGCGCAGCCAAATTATTAGTGGAAGAAGCAGTATCCAAGGCAGCATGGTAATAACAAACTTCCAGTTCGCGCTGTGAAGGCTGCCCGCGAGCCATACAACTGCCATCTCAAAATCATTCGGATTCATTTTGAGAGAGACATACATGGTCACAGCGCCGAATCCGGAAGCAATAGCAATCCCGACCAATATAAGCCGCTGCGGATCGAGCGTTCCGCCTTGTCTGGCAAATAAATAAATCGCCGCTGTGGCAGCCATCCCGCCGACCACACCGAACATTGGCATCATCATTACGCCAAGCCATCCCGTCATTGTTATATTCCCTTGAAACAGGAACATAAACAGCACAACAGCCATTCCCGCACCTGCGTTAATTCCAAGTATCCCGGGGTCCGCAAGTCCATTTCTCGTTACGCCTTGGATCACGGCACCGGCTATTCCCAAGGAGAAGCCAACCAGGGCACCAAGAACGATACGTGGAAGGCGAAAATCAAACACAACAAGATTATAGTCTGGCTGAGGGTCGATTCTTAGCAATGTTTTGATTAGATCCATAACTGATATGTCAAAGGTTCCGCTCGTCAAACTGAAATAAGCAGCCGTAAACACAATGACGGTTCCTATAACTAATACAGTACTCACACGTGCATAAGATGTGTTACGCATGCTGCCCTCCCCCTCTCGTCTTAATCAAATACAAGAAGAAGGGAACACCAATCAAAGCCGTAACAACACCTACCGGAGTTTCAAAAGGAAAATTGATAAACCGCGCAAGAATATCGCACAAAGCCAGAAACACTCCACCTAGCACCCCGGATACGGGAACGATCCAGCGGTAATCAGAACCCGACAAAAATCTGGCGATATGGGGAATGATCAATCCTACGAAGGCAACTTTTCCAGCTAGTGCCACAGAGACACCGGTCAAAATAACGACGGCCAGTATCGCGAGCGATTTAACAAGCACTGTACGTATTCCCAGTCCCTTCGCAATCTCTTCGCCGAGTGAAAGGACAGATACAGATTTAGACAGACCAAGAGCCAGTGACAAACCCACAACGGCAAACGGAATACTTAACTTAATCAATTCCGGATCCATCTGATGCAGCCTGGCGTTATACCAAAAACTAAGATTCTGGGAAATCTGATAATAAGTCGCAATGGCATTAGCTGTTCCGCTTAGAAATGTTCCGATAATTGTACCGAGTATTGCCAGACGAACTGGACTAAGTCCATGAGGAATCATCCAGGCAAGACCGAAAACAATGCCTGCACCGACGGCAGATCCGATCAAGGAACATACAATATACCAGGTGGAATTCGCGTTTGGCATAAATACCATAAATAGAGTAACCGCAAAAACAGAACCGTCCGATACGCCCATGATGGAGGGCGATGCAAGGTAATTTCTTGTCATTCCTTGCATGAGTGCTCCTGATATAGCCAGAAAAGCACCAATCAGCATCGCTCCAATGACACGCGGCAGCCTAGAAGTCATAATGATCTGATGGTCTACACTGTCTGCATCAAATGCGAATACGGAATCCCAAATCACATCAACTGTAATATTTTTAGCTCCATATAAAATAGAAGCAATGATGAGCAATATAACTGCTGCCGGGGCTATCACAAGGATAGCCGCCGGCAGCGAACATCTGAACCGCATATACAACACGCCTTATACTGATCTATTTTGTGAGATGACTTACCGCTTCCTTCAGAAACTGAATTTTGCTGTAGGCTGTTCCGCCTTGAGCCAAGGGATCGACAACATTAACAAAAACGTGGTCGTCCTTGAAAGCCTTAATGTTCTTCATGATCGGATCGTTCTTGAATTTCTCAAGCGCATCCGGTGTTTCTTTGTTCTCTTCCGGAGAGAACTGGATGAACAGATAGTCTGGATTCATGTCTGCAAATTTCTCTTTGGAGATCAATTCCTGTGCTTTTGCTGCTTTCACTTCCTCAGGAACTACGATCCCAAGATCTTCATACAATACCGGATTAAAGAATACAGCTTCCGGATAAATGTACTGCTCTCCACCCCGGATCCTTAACGCAACAACCTTTTTATCCTTAAGGGAATCTCCAAGCTGAGATTTGGCCGCATCCAGGTCAGTTTTGTACTGGGCAATTTCTTTCTCCGCCTGCTCCTGTTTGCCACTTAACTCCCCAAGCAGTCTTAAGTTACTCTCCCAGTTCGTTGAGATATGGGAATACGGAATTGTCGGTGCAATTTTGTTCAACTGCTCAATAACCTCCGGTTTGGCTTTGGAAGATGCCAGAATGACATCTGGTTTCAATGACAAAATGGTTTCGAAATTCGGTTCCATTTTTTCTCCAACGGATTGAGCATCTTTCGTTATGGATTGAAACAAAGGAGGGAACTCCCCTGCAAAAGTAATAGCTCCAACAGGATTAACTTCCAAAACAATGGAATCCTCCATGGCTTCGACAGCACCTGTGATAACAATTCGCTCTGTCTTAGTTGGCAGTGTGTACTCTTGGTCCAGATATTTCACAACTTTGGTATCTGCAGTCTGAGGAGCATCTGCTTTTTTCTCTGTGGATTCGTTCTGCGAAGCATTGTTTTGGGATTCATTATTAACGGCCTGCTCTTTTCCTTGCTTATCTCCACCACAAGCCGATAAAATCATGGCCATCACCATGAATAACCCCAGCATAAACTTCATTTTTTTCATCTCTTTCTTGTTCCCCTTTCAACGGTCACCCTGTAATTGATAATGATTATCATTATTAATAATGGTAAGGGATGAACGTTCATTACACCATGGACAAATCACCGAATCTATCATGGACAATTTCCGGAAAAGATTTTAGCAGCCTCTTCAGCCATTAGTTCCAGTGCAATCGGTGAATATTCTCGCCAGGGATAGGAGGATATCTGATGAAACCTTCCTTCTCTAACAGCAGGTATCGTCATCCAATCCGGAGAAGATTGCAGTTCTCGCCAATATTCAAGCGTTTCCGAATCCTGACGGACCAAAAGAAAAATATGATCTGCCTCCATTGTCTTTATCTTGTCAACAGTTAAGGGGACATCGTCAGTCATTTTTCCTATAAGGGAAGGTGAAAGAAAATCCAGATTGTTAAACAACACTTCTCTTATACCGTGGCTTCTATATGAGACCAGTTCATGATCATGAAGACGTGCGGTCAAAAGCGTTGGCCGATCTTTGATTTCCCTGAAAATCTCATGCCGGAAGGAGCGTAATTTACTATAAAATGACTCTATCCACTGCTGTGCCTCTACATTTTTATCAAGTAAATGTGCCATCCACAGTAGCTGCTCCTCCCACCCAACACTTTCCTCTGGAAGTTCATAAACAGGGGCAATCTGCTGCAACCGCTCCTTCTCCCATAATTCCAGATCCTGTGAACAGATAATAAGCTCCGGCTGTGATAATTCAAGCTTTTCCAGATTACCTGTTTTGTTATGATTTTGGCGGAACGCATTCAAGTGTACAGGGATATCCGGACCAAGGTTATGGTAGTAATTCCAAGACCATTTGGGATGCAACGGCGCTGCATATGGAATGATATTAAGCGGTAGTAAATAACCTAATAGGGAGGTTGAACCATAGACGGCTAGTTTGTTTTTTCGTTTTTTTATGTAGGCCGACGGAGATAGACCAAATTCTTTTTTGAACTTTCGACTGAAATAAAATTCGTCTTTATACCCCACCATGTGCGCGACTTCCTTAAGAATGCGTCCTGAACCCAACATTAATTGTTTCGCCTTATTCATTCTGACCTGAGCCAGATATTCCATCGCACTAAGACTATACGTTTTTTTAAACATATCCATATAATATTTGGGACTGAGTTCGGCCATACCGGCAAGCTGGTCAATCGTCAATTCTTCATGATAGTGATTGTCCATGTATTCTCTGCTCCGTTCCAATCCCTGAGTTTTATCGCTCTTGACATTCAAATTGCCCAAAAATAACATCTCTTGCAGTAATTCTTGAAAATCCAGCTGAGCCCGCCATTGTTTAAAATCATCATCACTTCGAAAATGCTCATATATGGATCGACAGAACAAACTCAATCGATCTGCTGAGCTTAGCGTCAATGCACCATTGTACTGAAGTATTTTTTCGGCATCAGCCTCCTCCAGCTGTCTCCTGCATAATGATTCTTTATAGAAGTTAAAATAAATGACGGCAACAGACACCGATTCCACACCATGCCTGTTTATTCCGAAAGTTGTACCACCCGGGCAAAAGTAAGCAAATTCTTTTCCCATCCGATTTTTACGATCTTCTCTTTCCAGAGAAGCCTCTCCTCCGAGCAAAACAACGAGTGCTGGTTGAAGCGTAAGCCGCTGTTCCAGATGCATGCCTTCCAGAGTGAACACTTCTATATTCCACAATTTGATTGTCAAAGAGTTGAATGTTGTGTGCTGCTTTCCTTTGCCGTTACTGTCTTTCCTTATATTCAATATCAAAACAAATTCCGCCCTTATGTGAGAATGGTTATCATTATCATATAAATAACATATTCCTAGTCACTCTGTCCAGAAAGCTACTGCTATTCTTCTGTAGCCTGTACAGTAAGAAATAAAACAGCCATAGCCGGGTTCAGCCCCAGACTATGGCTATTCCTAATTACTTATGAAGGTTCTATTTTGCAAAATTTGTTAATAAAACTCTTTACCCTAGGAGTCAGAAGTAGCTTCTCCGCCCTTCCTGCCAATTTCCTGATAGAACTGTCTACTGTGAGAATTTGACGTTGCCTTGCCACCCTTGCGGCCGATCTCCTGATAAAATTCTTTATTATGGTTCTTGGCTGTTGCTACTCCACCTAACCGTCCTGCTTCTTCACGGCTCATTTTACCAGTGTTGTTTCTAGCCATTACGAATCACTCCTTATAGGTTTTTGGGAAGTTGCCTGTCCATGGTATCCTATTAACCGCTGGACCAAATATGAAACATCATTTACTTCTCAAGGAAGCCCCTGCTAACCCCTCGTTCGGACCGTTAAAAGACCCATTTCCAAATGAAATTGGAAATGGGTCCTAATAATTAAAAACCTATAAAGTATTGCCGATATTCAGCAATTGTTTTTTCAAATCGAAATCCTTAGGTTCGCGATAACGCCATTTCGCCCCTTTTTTAATCCACTCTTCAAGATATGCTATATAGGTATATCCTAAATCATCATCATGATATCCAAATTGAAAGCCGCAACATGAGCAACGTATATAGGTCTTATAACCATATTCGTCTATCGGTGGTTCATCAAGCTTGTCGTATCCGCATACTAAACAAGTATAATATTTCATTGTTTTAGCTCCTTTAATTATTGTCTTCTCCAATAAGCAATTACTTGTTTAGGCTTATAGTAAGTTTTAATTACGTCCTTTTTAGAAAGAATACCAAATTCATTGGTTCGTGGGTTATAAAATAATTTATCACCATTGGGCCTGCTTTAGTTGAATAAGCCCCTATCAAGCTGGTGGAGGATAAACGGAAAAAGGAGCAACTAAGCAGGAAACATCTCCTGCATAAACGCCAAAAAAAGCTCCTGCAAAAATGCAGGAGCTTTTTAGTATGCGGTAGAGAGGACTCGAACCTCCACGGGTATACACCCACTACCCCCTCAAGATAGCGTGTCTGCCATTCCACCACTACCGCATATTAAAAGGGTTAAATCTGTAAAAAAATGGTGAGCCATGAAGGACTCGAACCTTCGACACCCTGATTAAAAGTCAGGTGCTCTACCAACTGAGCTAATGGCTCTCGATGACAATCAAAGTGGCTGCCATAAAAGTTAATTTGTGCTTCGACGAACCGTTGGGGTTCTCAAAGTAAAATATGGTGACCCGTAGGGGATTCGAACCCCTGTTACCTCCGTGAAAGGGAGGTGTCTTAACCCCTTGACCAACGGGCCTTATTTTCAACATCGCCGTGACGACAAGATTGAGTATAGCATAAATAGAAAACTTATGACAAGCTTTTTTTATATGTTTTTCAAAAAAATTTTAGGTTTAATCCTTCATCAAATTTAGCCCAAAAATTTCGTTGCTATCGATTCCTCTATCACGGTATTCCCTTTACTTTAAGTAATATCTTGAACTTATAACATCAAATTATTGACCATCTATAATGAATTTCTGCTCCATCTTCTACGAGATCGGAATATTTATCAATCGCCACCTATAGCTCTAAAACACGTTTAATTTGTTGAAAATGGTGAGTATCATGTTTTACTAGACCGTTATAATAATCGAATAAATTCAAACGCGTTTGACCAATATTGAATTCTTTACACCAATCTGTAAGGGGCATTTTATCTATTGCACCAATAAGTTCTTTTCTTACCGCAACAAATTTATTTACTAACATTTGTTTTTCATATGTTCTTGCTTCTGCTGCAGCTTGTGAGTTCATAGCTTCTACATCTGGAACCTTTGGTAGGACCCCTTCCGAAAATAAATGAGGAATTCGTTTATGTACAACTTCATCCCAAAATACTAAATGTCCTATTATTTCCGCTATCGACCATTTCCCAGTATCTATTGGACTCCTCCATTGATTTTCAGTGATACAACTTAAACTCTCAACAAATTCAATCGAATTAGAATAATGGTCAATAATTTTCGATTTCTCTTTAGTCATACACCAGACCTCCTTCTCTAAAAAACTCATTATATTATTAATTATACTTTCGTTGATGGCTTGAATTAGTTAAAGTAATGAGTTATCTATGTCGCGCACAGGATATTCGAGCTTTCTACTGCGAAGTATTAAAGAATCTATTATTCGTTGTTAAATGAAATATAATTCAAGAAATCAAACGATGTCAACGATGGAGATGGATACTCTCCCGTTGGTCGAGACTGCGAAGCGTTTCCTAAGGATGTGAACGCGCCGACGCCCCCTCTTTTGAGGGTTCTCATCCCTTTACATACAAAAATGACCCATCGTATATGCTATAGGTCATTTTCTAATCGATGTCATTCAGAACGGAGAGAGAGGGGTACTCTCACTTCGTTCGAGACTGCGATGCTGATCCTACCGATGCCTATGCTCCGACGAACCCTTAAAAGGGTTCTCATCCCTGTACATACAAAAATGACCCATCGCATATGCTACAGGTCATTTTCTAATCGATGTTATTTCTAAACGGAGAGAGAGGGATTCGAACCCTCGCACCGCTTACGCAGTCTAACCCCTTAGCAGAGGGTCCCCTTATAGCCACTTGGGTATCTCTCCAAATGAATGGCTCCCCGAACAGGACTCGAACCTGTGACAACTCGATTAACAGTCGAGTGCTCTACCAACTGAGCTATCAGGGAACGTTATGATGTAACTGAATATTAATTTACCATGATGTGCGCTTTCAGTCAAGCGGCAGAAGACGAAGACGACCACTGCAGCGACCACAGCGGTAACGTGCTGGATCCATTTTTCGTTTGCGCTTGTATTCTGTTCCACAATCCACACACCGCAGCACATAGCGATAGGGCTCTGGTTTTCGTTGTTTATCGCGCGGTTTTACAATTGCTTTACAGAAGCGGCTGCCACCTACAGCCTTAAGCAGTGTTTTGAAATCGGAATCACGATGCTTATATCCCCGTCCTGCCAGATGTAGATGATAATGGCATAACTCGTGCTTTATGATCTTCTCCACTTCTTCTCGCCCATGAATCTCAAGCTGGTGAGGATTAATTTCTATATTGTGGCTCTTCATAAAATACCGCCCGCCTGTGGTGGAAAGCCTACGGTTAAACAAAGCACGGTGTTTAAATGGAACACGAAAACTTTTAATCGAGATCTCCTCCACCCAAGCCTGAAGCTCTTCGTTGCTCATCTCATGCATAACGTCTGCCTTCTCCCTTTCCGCATTTCTTTATTCGTGCACACGACACGCGAAGGATACTACTTGAATTTTAACTTCTCTCTAAGCTACACTGTCAAGTAAGGATGATGCAAATGAACGGCTTTCGTCAAACGATCAGAATGAATTTTGCAAATAATCTGAAGCAGGAAAGTATGGAGGGAGAACTTACAATCATGCCGAACATGCGTTATGTAATTTTACAGCTGAACGATAAACTGCAATACGTGGAAATGCCTTCGGATTACGCTTACCAGCTTAGCGCGCTCAATCTGCGGCTCAATAAGGAAATCAGCAAGCTGACTACACCGGACAAGCCGGATCTGCCGCTCGCCGTAGCTGAATGTGATAACTTGGACTTGCTTCAGGAATCTGCGGAAACGGTCAGTGGTCTTGACTACATAAATGAATTGGAACGCACCTTTGCTTCCCTGGATGAGATTCATTATCCGCTCATATCTCTGCTCACTGAAATTCGCGCCTTACAGGCACAGCTGGAGCAGTGGTATGAAGAAGAAGCCGTTTAAAAGTAGGTAGACCTGCACGCTTTGGGCGTCTTCCCCATATGCTATCCATAACAGACGGATCGCAAGAGGAGGAGATACCCTTGCCGCAATGGCTCTGCAATCAACTGACACGTGCCTTTCGCAAAAAGGACAGACGCCAAATAAAACTACTGAACGAGTGCTGGTTCTTTTACCGAAACTCCCCGGGTGAGAGCTCGGATGCCCAATAAAGGGTGTGCACCATATTATCCAAATCAGGTATGCGAACAAGCCAGACCAAGGATCTGGCTTGTTTTAGTTTGTTGCGAGATATTTTCAAGTTTATTCCCGCTCATTCAAAACTACACGTTGAAGGCCAATCTCTTAACAAGAAGCCCCAATCCAGCACTGGATTGGGGCTTCTTGTCATTCTTATTGGTCCTTCGGCTTACGCATGGTCAAACCGACGCGGCCTTTTTTCAAATCTACATTCAATACCCATACGGTCACATTGTCACCGACTGATACAACATCCATTGGATGTTTGACATATCCATCGCTAAGCTGTGAAATATGAACTAATCCATCACTCTTGATACCGATATCAACAAAGGCACCAAAGTCGATCACGTTGCGGACGGTCCCCTGAAGCTCCATACCTGGCAGCAAATCTTCAATCTTTAACACATCCGTGCGGAAGATCGGAAGCGGCAGCTCCTCCCGTGGATCACGGCCAGGGCGCTGGAGGCTATCCAGGATATCCCGCAGAGTCGGTACACCGACATCCAGCTTCACAGCCAGATTTTCGGTCGCTTGTCCATCCAGGAGTTCAGCCAACTCTTTCGTTCCAACTTTGTCCGAGCTAACATTGAGCTCTTTGAACAACCGGTCCACTACAGGATATGATTCCGGGTGAATTGGCGTACTGTCTAGCGTATTATCCCCGCCAGAAATCCGCATGAAGCCCACACATTGTTCAAAGGTCTTAGCCCCAAGACGAGGCACCTTCTGAAGCTGCTTCCGGCTGACAAACTTTCCGTTCTCTTCCCGGTATTTCACAATGTTCTTGGCGATTGTCGCATTTATACCCGCCACATAAGACAGCAAGGATGGAGAAGCCGTATTAACATCAACACCGACATGGTTAACCGCAGACTCTACAACCGCCTTCAGGCTTTCCTCCAAATGCTTTTGCGATACATCGTGCTGATACTGTCCCACACCGATCGATTTCGGATCAATCTTCACCAGCTCAGCTAGCGGATCTTGAACACGACGGGCAATCGAGGCTGCGCTGCGCTCTGCTACATCGAGATCAGGGAACTCCTCTTGGGCTAGCTTGGAGGCTGAATACACACTTGCTCCCGCTTCATTAACGATCAAATACGCCAGATCAGGATCGCCGATGTCAGAAATAACCTCAGCAACAAACTGCTCCGTCTCCCTGGATCCGGTACCGTTTCCGATAACAATTAGCTGGATTCCATATTTGGTAATGAGCTCTTTAAATTTGGCGGCTGCCTCCCGCTTTTTATTGTTCGGAGGCGTAGGGTACGTCACAGCTACTTCAAGCAGTTTACCTGTATCATCCACCACAGCCAGCTTACAGCCCGTACGGTAAGCCGGGTCAACCCCAAGCACACAGCGTCCCTTCACCGGCGGCTGCAGCAGCAGACTGCGCAAATTCCCCGCAAAAATAGAGATAGCCTGGTTCTCACCTTTCTCCGTCAGCTCACCTCGAACTTCCCGTTCAATGGAAGGGGCTATCAGGCGCTTGTAAGCATCCTCAATAACCGCATTCAAAATATCGGATACCACAGATGTGCCGCTTAATACCTGTTTGCCAATATATCCGTGAATCGACTCGGGCGGAACCTCCAGACCAACCTTGAGGATATTCTCACGTTCCCCACGGTTGATAGCGAGGATACGGTGAGGCGGCATTTTTTTGGCCAACTCACGGTATTCATAATAGTTCTCGTAGACGGACTCTACTTCCTTATCCTTGGCTTCGGAGGTCAATATGCCGTGATCCATACTATAGCGGCGCACCCAGGAACGTATTGCTGCATCATCAGCGATATTTTCCGCTAAAATGTCCATTGCGCCTTGAAGCGCTTCTTCCGCCGTAGCCACTCCTTTTTCTTCATCTACATAGTTCGCGGCTTCCATCAGGGCGTCCCCTTGCTTCGGCTGATTCCAAATCCAGGAAGCCAAAGGCTCAAGCCCTTTCTCCTTCGCCACACTAGCGCGTGTCTTCCGCTTTTGCTTGTACGGACGGTACAAATCTTCCACTTCCTGAAGCTTCACCGCTTGATCAATCGACGATCTAAGTTCGTCGGTCAGTTTGCCCTGCTCATCTATAATCCGGATGACTTCCCGCTTGCGAACCTCCAGATTACGCAAATAGTTGGTACGGTCTTCGATATCACGAAGGCGGTTCTCATCCAGTTCCCCTGTCATCTCTTTGCGGTAACGTGCGATAAACGGTATCGTATTTCCTTCATCCAGCAGCTCAACGGTCGTACGGACCTGCTTGACTGACAACTGAAGCTCCTTGGCGATTTGTTTGACGATCCTCTCATACTCTTCTTTGCGGATCTGTTCCTCATTCACTTCCACGACAGCTTCTAATTCAGACAATGTTTATCCCTCTCTCTTCAAAAAACTATACAACCATTATCCCAAATCTTCGCCTGCATTTCCAGCTTGCCCAACTTGTCCCCTCTTTTAAGTAAACCTTAATCTGCTTTTCATCTGTTTTTAAGATTCTATATATACAATTATTAAACAAGCATTAAACTAGATTATTCTGTCGTACCATTATATTGGAGGTAATACGGATGAACAACAAGAATGCATGGGCGTGGTCGGTAGTTTGTTTTGCTACCTTTATTGCAATCACAACTACTGCCTACGTCTTAATACCCGATGGCAGTACCCTTCAACATACAGATTCCAGCAATTCCCCATATCACATGTCTGCAACTAACGAGCAATAACCCGCCGGGATACTTCCCGGCGGGTTATTGCTCCCTATAGGGCTGCTATGTTTAAACGTTAACACTAGAAATCAATCAAACCCAAACTGATCTGCAGGGAATCATCCACCTTGCTCATCGTTTCCTCGTCCAGATGGGTGATCTTATCGGTTAACCGCTGCTTATCAATCGTTCGGATCTGCTCCAGCAAAATTACGGAATCTCGGTCAAATCCATGGGCCGCCGCGTCTATTTCAACGTGGGTCGGAAGTTTAGCTTTCTGAATTTGTGCGGTTATAGCCGCAACAATTACCGTAGGACTGAACCGGTTACCGATATCGTTCTGAATGACGAGGACCGGTCTTACACCGCCCTGCTCGGAACCGACAACGGGTGAAAGATCCGCAAAAAATACGTCGCCGCGTTTTACGATCACTGTCTACACCCCGCTTACTAAGCGGTCCAGAGTGCTGTCTGCATCTTCCTCCGCGTGAAACGCTTCAGACGCCATAGTCAGGTTAATCTTAGCCATTTCCATGTAACCCCGCTGCATAGACTCACGAATGTAACGCTTCTTGCGTTCATTCAAATACAGCTTCATGGCCTGCCTGATAAGCTCACTACGGTTGGAATTTTCCAGCTGAGCAATCCCGTCCACTTCCTGCAAAAGATGATCCGGTAAACTGATCATGATTCGTTTGGTGTTCTGCATGTTGGCCACCTTCTATTCCACCCCCACAACCTTCTTGCCCTGTGCACCAGTATTACGTTATTCAAGGAAATTTATACAAAAGAATATATATGCCGAAGATATATCAAGTATGCTGCATCTCATTATAAACTACAATCGGCACTTTCGTACAGACTAACTGTCATATTCATAGTTCGTGAAAGTCTGTACTTATTCCTTCTTTCCCGAATAAAATAATGAATAATGCTATCAAAAAAGAAGTGCTACCAAAGGGGGTTCGCCCTTTTAACGGGTATGCCTCCGCGTATATACGCACGCGGCACCCGACGGGCGATCATGCAGACTAATTCATAGTGGATGGTACCCAGCTTAGACGCCAGCTCATCTGCCGTTATACACGTTCCAGACTGCTGGCCGATGAGTACAACCTCTTCACCGACTTTGATTTGTTCCGCCTCCTCGGCGAAAGTTTTCAACGATACCATACACTGGTCCATACAAATATTACCGACAACAGGAACGCGGCGTCCGCGTATCAGTACTTCCGCTTTACCGCTCAGCATACGGGAATATCCGTCAGCATAACCGATGGGAAGGGTTCCTATCACTTCTTCCTCCTCAGTTACATACTTGCTGCCATAGCTGATACAATAGTTCGGCGGAAGCTTTTTGACATAGATGAGTTGCGTCTTTAACGTCATGACCGGGCTCAAGCTTACCGTTGTTCGATTCACCTCATCCGATGGATACAATCCATATAAACTGATGCCTATCCGCACCATATTATAGGATAGATCAGGAGTATCGATGGCAGCGGCACTATTGCCCGTATGTATGATCGGGATGGTGTAACCCAAATCCCGCAGGGCGTCCGCCACGCTTTTGAATCGCCGGTACTGTTCCAGTGTGTAGTCTTTATTCTCTTCATCTGCTCTTGCAAAATGGGTATACATACCTTCGACAATTACCTGCGGCAGCGAAAAAATCTCTTCCATAAAAGATATGGCAGCTTCGCCCGGAAGCAGACCCAATCGGCCCATTCCACTGTCAATTTTGATGTGCACTTTCAGCCGACGCCCTCCCGCTTCCGGCAGGGCCTTGATCGCTTCGAGCACTTCTGGACTGAACAGGGTCACGGCAATATCATACTTCCATGCCGTCTCGATCCCTTCTGGAGGCGTGTATCCTAACACAAGAATCGGCATGTGTATCCCCGCCTGACGAAGCTCCAGCGCTTCATCCAAAAAGGCGACGCTTAAATAGTCCGCGCCCAGTTCCTCCATCTCTCGTGCAACCTCTACTGCCCCATGTCCGTATGCATTCGCTTTGACACAGGCCAGAAGCTTCATTTGCTCCGGAAGAGAGCTTCGGAAGCTGTTGTAATTGTTACGCAGATGGTCCAGATTGATTTCCGCTTGGGTAGGTCGATATATCACTTGCAATTCCAGTCACCTTCTTACCATTTTGAAAAACATCATGTTCTACAATAGACTAATGGTAATGTTCCTTAAGGCAACTGTCAATTCAGCTGCTGCCGCCAGATTAGTTCAATAGCTTCCTCAGCCCCGCGAACATGCAGAAATGGATCGTTCCTGCTTGAAATATAAGGAAAAATGGAGCTGTGAACCGCACATCCTTACATTTTGAAGAAAGAGGCGAATGGCCTTTATTGCAGAGATTTAACCCTTCTACAATACTCGGTATCCGCCTTCATCGTATTATTTACCCGATTGTTCCTTCATGGAAGCAGCGATTTCAACCATTTCAGAAGTTGGAAGGTTTGCACTCGTGATCCGGAATTCAATCCCTTCCGTCATCCAGGTCAGTGTTTTTTGCTCATCGCCTGTCAGCACGCCCATAGTAAAGCCTAAATCTATCGCGCTGCCTGGTGCCAGCGACACCGCGCGATCCAGCGGACGGGACTCCATGATTGTGTATTGATACACACCGTCATAACGGAGAACAACCGCATGGTCCTTGCTATCTGCAATTTCCTGTGTATCTTTGATCATGACCCCAGCCGGAGTGTATTCAGGCTCAATGATTCCGAATGATCCGAGCTGTTGGGCTGCAGTAGGTTCTGCTTCCGGCCCTTGGGCTTCTCCCGTTCCGTCGGTAGAGGCCACTGGCACTCCATTCTCATCCACTTCAGCCATCGTTTGTTTCTCCGGCTGATTCATCGTGCTGAGGTTACGGTTCGTGTCGAACGATTCTTTTGTCAGATTCGTATCAAAGGTAAATGAGTTGAATTTTACATCCACAACCACTTTAGCCTCAGAGTCAGATACTTGAACCTGCTTTGGTGTGTAGGTGTCTTTGGCAAGCCAAATCTTTTGACGCACGAGGGAATGGCTATGATATTTGGCGGCAACATCAAATACGTAGCTGTCTTTATCCTCCGCGAACTGACGAGTATTATCACTTAAAATGCTACCGAGCATCGTCTGGTACAGGTACACCTGTCCTTGATTCTCCGGCCAGTCGCTTTTGAAGCGGAAGCTCTTGTTAAGGCTTGGTGTCAGAACAAACACCCCATCATCATTGCGTAGTACAATTTGTGTAATGTCCTTCTGTCCGTTGGTCAAGCTGATTCGGTAATAGCTCGGGGATTGATACCATACCTCCACCTGATACTGCTGAGGAGTCGAACCTGTATGTATGGTCATCACTCCAGCACCCTGATAAGCTCCATTAGCACTCTCCAGCTTATCAGCGACCTTGCCCAGATCCTTTATAACTCCGTCGGCATCCTTCTTCCCACATCCCGATAACACCAAGGTAAAACTTAATACAACAGCGAGCAGCACCCATGAAATCCGGCGCATGTCATCATCCCCTTCAGCACATGTTTTGAATTGATTGATACATGTCTATGAGGGACTTGGTCACATTATGCAGACGGGCATGACAAGCCGGGAGTTGTCTAACAAAAAAACGGCATCACATCAACGATGCAGGGCCGCTTTGTAAAAGAAGTTATTTTGTGAATCTGCTATTGATATGGCTTAATTTTAGCTGACTTCATGGACCGTCCCAGGCTTGGGCGGGCTGGCATCGCCATTGAAATAACTAAACAATGATCCGTGTATCTGCTCCGAAGCCGGAAGACGCCGGGTGACAGGGTCAAACCTCCAGTACAGACTGACCATAAGAATCGCAATCCCGCAGCACACGATTACGCCGCTTCCGCCTATCCATATGCCGAGCGTTCCGCCGATCAGACTGCCTACAGGCATAGCAATTCCACTCATTCCCGAAGCAGCTGCGAATACAGAACCTAAATTTTGGGGTGGTATTCCTCTTTGAATGACGGTGTTAATCATCACATTCGTCACTCCTCCAGGAACCCAAGCCAAACCGTAAACGATAACCGTAAGCCAAGGCCAAGGAATAAATATGCATAGGCTCCAGGCCAAACCGCAAATCATAAACGCTCCCGAATACAAATTCCCCAAGGTGATACGTTCCAGCTTCAAGTACGGAGCAGCAATCGCACCGGCCAAACTACCGAGTGCCTGCGCCATTAACAGCACACCGTAAATACCGGCACCACCAAGACGGTCGCTAAATGCAGGCAAGACAGTAAATGTCGCTCCCCCTGCTGCATTGACCATAATAACGCCGAACAGCAGCCTTGATAGCGGTGTAGCTATGAGAAGTCTGATTCCTTCTTTCATATCGGATAAATATCGTTTCATAAAGCTCCGCTCTGCCCGAGTTGAATCAGAAGAAGCCTCCGCATTATCTTCAATCTCGGGTTGAGAAGCAATGGGTGGGATGCGTATTTGTGCAAACAACAATGCTCCGATGAAGAAACCTAAGGCATTCCACAAATATAATGATACTGCCCCTAGAACAACAATTAACACGCCGGATATGGCATTGCATGCAACATCAATCCCTTGATAAGCAATAGAGAACAGAGAATTGCCCTGCGTTAACGATTTCTGATCCAGTATTTTCGGGAGCGCCGTCATCTGTGCCGGATACACCCACATATTACATGTCGATAAAATGGGTGTAATCGTAAGCACCAGTCCAACAGTAAGAAATTCAAAATAGTAGGCAATAGGAACAAGGAGCAGAACCAAGCCTTGGAAGAGTTGAGTGAATACGAGAATACTTCTTACCGGAATACGGTCAATCAGCGGTCCTGACAGGAGCTGAATAATCCTGGGGATAATAGACAAGAATCCTGCTAATCCGGTATACCATGTGGAGCCGCCCAAATCATACACCAGCCACATCGCTGCCACTGCATACAGACTGTCTCCGATATTAGTCAGAATGCGGCCTGCAAACATTATCGAGAAATTTCTGTTTCTGAAAATCTCCATCATCGAATCCCCCATCCGAATCTATATTCGATTAAGAACCGGATTTCTTCTCTGCAGATATCAGCTTAAAGCCGATTGCAAATTCTTCTCCTTCCTCCTTTGATGCCGAGGTAAGGGCCACCCATTTTTCCATCAGTGATTTAAATTCCGCTGTCAGTTCTTCTCTCTGGTCTGGTGTCAGAGCTAGCCTAAGGTTAATCTTCGTGGAGCTTGAAGATACAAAATCATCCGCCAAGATGGGATCGGGAAACTGTTCACCGTCGGAATCGAACCATTTCGCTTTAGATATATAGTATTTCTCCACGATTCCGCCCATTGTTCTCGTCTCCACCAGATCAATCAAGCCTCCATCATGCAGCTTCTGGATATGGTAATGCGTACTGCCTGGAGACTGTCCAAGCTCATCGGCCACCTGTTTTGCTGTTTTGGCCTCGTCCGCAATAGCGCCAATAATTTTCACCCGCTGTGCACTACCCAACAGTTTAGACTGTTCAACCGATATCGGAATAGAGCTGCTTTGCTTCCGATTCATCCCCATCATCTCCTTCATCATCAATTACCGATCTGTTTTATTAGTTCATCCTATAATATTTATTCATTCTATTTTTTTTAGATCGACTGTACGATCAATCATAATCCATGTTTTCCCTTTTGCAAATAGACAGTATTAAATTGGCACAGTAAAACTTTATTTAAATGGCTCTTAATAACCCCTATTGATCATGTTAGGATAACAGCTAGATTGTATGTTCTGATATATGTTGAAGAAAGAAGATGAAACTAAGATGAAAATATTTGTGGCTGGGGCAACCGGAGTTATTGGACGTCTGCTGCTACCTACATTGGTACAAGCAGGTCATGAGGTTATTGGAATGACACATAACAAAGATCGCATTGACATGATTCAAAGCTTGGGGGCACAAGCTGTTATTGCGGATGCGTTAGATCGGGATTCAATCATTTCAACCGTAGCAAGTGTACAGCCCGAGGTGATCATACATCAATTGACTTCTTTGAATAATTGGAATGTATCAGACAATGCCAGAATAAGAGAAATTGGAACACGAAATCTGGTTGATGCTGGTAAAGCGGCAAATGTTTCTCGTTTTATCGCACAAAGTATTTCGTGGGCTTATGAACCTGGTGAGGGTTACGCTTCAGAAGAGATTCCTTTAGATTTGAACGCTCCGTACCCGCGGAAAACAACGGTTGATGGAATAATATCGCTGGAACGTGCAGTTGCTGAGATATCTAATCATGTCATTCTCAGGTACGGTATGCTCTATGGTCGTGACACTTGGTACGACCATAAAGGAGTTATAGCTGAAAAAGTAATCACTAAACAAATGCAGGCATCCGAAGGGATCACTTCCTTCCTTCATGTGGAAGATGCGGCTAATGCAGCCTTGCTCGCTCTGGATTGGCCATCAGGCCCGATTAACATTGTGGATGATGAACCCGCAGCCGGAACCGAATGGCTTCCTGTATACGCGGAGGCATTAGGTGCACCTAAGCCCATTCACAACGAGGGCAGCAACCGTGGTGAGCGCGGAGCATCGAATGCCAAAGCCCGAATCGAATACGGTTGGAAACCACTTCACCCAACATGGAGAACTGGGTTTTATCAAAGTTTGTCATCCGAATAGCAGGAAAGCAAAAAAGAAACCGGCCTGAAAAAAATCAGACCGGCTTCTTGCTGTTTAATAAGCATGCGCTAGTGTCCCAGTTGGCAACCTCTTAAAGGTGTTTAACCATATGGTAATAGACATGATGATTAATGATGATTTCTTTATCAACCTCATACCCGCTTCTAAGATATAATGAATACGCTCTTTTATTGTCCGTTACTACGGCTAATGCAATTTTATTGTAACCACGTTCCTTTGCCCGTTCCTCTGCCGCATGCATCAGAGCTGAACCTATGCCCTGCCCTTTAAACTGAGGGGAAACGGATAGAGTATCAATATAGAATTCATCTTCATCCGCTTCTTTATCTAGCGAAATAGATGGATCATTCTTCAGTTTCCGCAGCCGTTCCACAATCGGACGGTCCAACCTTTCTGCTTCATCACCGGCATAAGTGACAATAATTCCGGCTGTCTTGCCTTCAACCTCGCTTACCAATGACTGATGATAACTAAGACGCCCTTCCTCATCTTTCAAAAACTGCTCCAGAATCGTAACTGCGTCTTCTTCGCTTTCCTGCCCAGTCAGCTGATGGGCAACATCGTGCAGTGCATCATAAAGCAGCCGAGCTGCCGCAACTGCATCTTCTTTTACTGCTGGTCTGATGTTCATATGCTCCTCCAAATTTCTCCGTGTTGAATTATGTTACACACTTAAGTATATGCCTAACATGCCAGAGGAACAAATCAGCAGTCAGTCTTCCCACGCCTGCACGCAATAATAAAGATCCAAGTTCTTAAGAGCCGTAAAAGATCTGCTTCTCATGGGACTGCCATCTTTATTTTTTTCATGCTGACCGAAGCCTCTTGCGATTTTGAAAGTAAACGTAAGTCCCCGGGGGATCTGCGCACTGCCTTCATACGTATATTCACCTGCTCTTAGCAGTTCTATCCCGGCATAAATACTCCGGTATGAAGGCGTATCATCCGGCACATCCACACGTATGGACACTTTTACGTACTCTTGTACCTTCTCCACAATGGTTATTTTTTTATGAGCCTTTACCCCGTTATACTCAAAAATAATCGTCGTTACCCCGGGTGCTTTAGCCTTCAACGTTCCGTCCGGCAAAACGTCAAGCAGCTCGGGATGTTTCACCGTATACTCCCCTGTCATAGGGGTGTGCATAAAACCGCTGTCGTAATGAACGACCGGGTAAAGAATAGCGTCCGGGCCCTGAATCCCGATCACCTCATCCCCATAAATGACAGCCGTCTCCGTTTGTCCAAGTGTGCCAAAAAAATAAAGAAGAGGAGCATGAACTCTTGCAGCCCAATCTTTTTGACTATGACCTGCACCATGATGTATCAGCAGCATCAGATCATCGTCCGGAACAAACCCGTCCCGAATCAGAGCCACGGCTTCTTCTGACGCATATTTGGGCATAAATAATCCTTCGGCATCCCCCATGTCCATCCATACTTTAAGATTTGGATGTGAGTCATATCGTTGATAAAATGGCTGCTCTTTTAGAGTCCCTTCCTCAAAAACCGTATGTACAAAGTAAGGTGACAACACGGCTATTTTCCCGAATATTTGCGGATTACGAAATCCAATGTTATACGTAACAATTCCCCCGGCAGAAGACCCCATCATTGCTGTATGTTCTGGGCCGGTTAATGTCCTGAAGTTTTCATTTATATACGGTATGATCTCTTGAATTACACATTGTTCATAAAGTTCACCTGAAAAGGGTGGATCAAAAACTTGGCGAATCCCCGGACCATCGTGGAAATATTCATTAAGCCTTTGATGCGGAGCGATTGCAATGCCGACAACAATAATCTCCTCTATCTTACCTTCTAGAGCAAGGCGATCGGCCGTTTGATGCATTTCCCAAGAAGCTCCTGCCGCATCCGCCTGAAATACATGCTGTCCATCATGCATATACAGAACAGGATATCTCCGATCCTTGTTATGTCGATAACTTGGAGGAAGATAAATATACAGTTTCCTTTTATTATCCAGCCATGATGACTCAAACTCAGTTACAACGATCAGCCGATCCATAGATTTACCCATTTCGAGAACCTCCCTTATACTATTCAAGACAACAAAAAAGGCACAACCCGCTATAACAGGTTGTACCTCTTAAGGTAAGCATTGCCTTTAATGTTAGTATAAGAAGTTACAATCTCATTTACAATATGTTTATTCATCCATTGATGGCTCTTTAGGTACCAGATTGAAAATTTCCCCGCTAACAAACGTATCAATTAACCTGTCAAGCCATTTGTAGTATGTGACGGCTTCTTTCATCTTGGCCTGGTCTTCCAGCAGCACGGCGGTTATGATTTCATCATCTTCATGCTGTTTCAGCAGCTTACTGGTTTCATCCAGTGCTCTTCGAAAAATCAAAATATTGCTCTCCACCGATTTTCTCCACTTAATATCAAAAAAATCAGCAAACGTCTGATACCAGTCATATTCGACCTCATACAGATCTTTTCGAGAACCCTTTTCCCATACCTTATTAACCATCTTGTAATCAAGCAAAGTCCGTACACCTGTACTCATGCTGGTCTTGCTCATCTTCATTTCCTGTCCCATCTCATCGAGGTTCATCGGCTTGTCCGCAAAAAATAACAGACCGTATAAATGTCCCGTCGATATCGAAATTCCATATAAATCCATATTACGTCCGATATTCTCAATAACACGTTTACGGATTTTATGCACGGCGGCCTGCCGTTCTTCATCTAAATGGTACAAGCCCATGCTTGCAGCCTCCTCTTTCTGTAACCATCCCCGCTTTGTGCCAAGTTTACTCAATACAAGCGAAAATTAATATCATGCTGCTCCAGGAAAAAACCGCCTAGGTTAATCCTTCACACATTCTCTCGTCTATTGTAGGGAAAGCTATTTTAAAAGTAAAGAACCTCACTCCGAAGTATTATGGAGCATCTGGGAGCATACAGCAGAATAACTTTGTACAGTTTTTACTGTACGTTCTATACGTACGGATATAACGTTTGATACAATACGTATAATATTGTTACAATGTTACACATGGGTTTAAACATCATAACCACTGTGCGCTCGGCGAATTTATCTTTACTTCTACTATAAAAGGAGGAATATCTTTGAGCATTATGCAAGTCAACAACGTAAGCAAATTGTTCGGTCCTCATGCTGAGCAAGGAATTGAGCTTCTTCAACAGGGATGGAGCAAAGAACGTATCGCCAAAGAAAAAAATACTACGGTTGGCGTCAACCGTGCCACCTTTGACATTCGCCAAGGCGAAATCTTTGTCATCATGGGGTTATCCGGCAGCGGCAAGTCCACGCTTGTACGTTTGCTAAATCGGTTGATTGAGCCGACGTCGGGAGAAATTCTGATTCATGGTCAGGATTTAAGAAAAATGAATAAGGAGCAGCTTCGTAATGTGCGCCGTAAAACAATCAGCATGGTGTTCCAAAAGTTCGCACTATTTCCGCACCGCACGGTTGTCGAGAATGCCGAATACGGTCTGGAAATCCAAAACGCCGATAAGAAAAAACGCCGGGAAGCTGCAATACAGGCTCTGGAGCTTGTCGGTCTAAAAGGCTGGGAAAACAAAATGCCGGACCAGCTGAGCGGCGGTATGCAGCAACGTGTCGGTCTGGCCCGTGCGCTCGCAAACGATCCCGAAATCCTGCTCATGGATGAAGCCTTCAGCGCACTTGATCCGCTGATTCGCCGTGATATGCAGGACGAATTGATTGAGCTGCAGGACAAAATGAAAAAAACGATCGTGTTTATTACTCACGATCTGGATGAAGCACTCCGTATCGGGGACCGCATCGCACTGATGAAAGACGGCTCAATTGTGCAGATCGGCACACCGGAGGAAATTTTAACACAGCCTGCCAATGACTACGTTGAACGTTTTGTAGAGGATGTGGACTTGTCCAAGGTATTAACCGCCGCACATGTCATGCGTCGTCCCGAGGCCATTACAACAGACCGGGGACCACGGGTTGCGCTGGAGCTTATGCGCGAACGCGGCATCTCCAATCTTTTTGTTATTGACCGTACCAAGCGACTGCTTGGTGTCATAACGGCGGAGGATGCCATTAACGCTCTTCGAAATAACCAAAAATTAGAAGATATTATCATTAAGGATGGCCCTCGTGTAGGTCCTGATACACTTCTTAATGAGTTGTTTGAAATTACAAGTTTATCGAAGGTTCCGCTCGCCGTCGTTGATGATGCTAATAAGTTGCTCGGTGTAATCGTTCGTGGAGCAGTTTTGGGTGCGCTCGCTGGAGAAAGCAAAGGCGAGGAGGTGAAGACAGATGCCTAAAATCCCACTCGCCGAATGGATTGAATCTTTGGTTAGCTGGATGGAGGACTATTTGTCAGGCTTCTTTGATGCAGTCGCAACCGTTATCGAAGGTATCGTAAATGCGTTCAGCGATCTGTTCATGCTGCCCCATCCGCTAATTTTCATCGTTATTCTGGGTATACTCGCTTTCCTCGCGGGGCGTTTATCACTGACCCTGTTCACAGTTATCGGATTCCTCATTATCGATAACCTGGGCTACTGGGCACAAACGATGGACACATTGAGCCTCGTTCTAACCTCGGCGCTCATTTCTGTCTTGCTCGGTGTACCGATCGGTATATGGTGTGCATACAGCAAAACAGCTTCGCGGATTATTATTCCACTGCTGGACTTCATGCAGACGATGCCCGCGTTCGTTTACCTGCTTCCTGCCGTCACTTTCTTTAGTCTGGGTGTGGTTCCGGGCGTTATCGCATCGGTTATTTTCGCTATTCCGCCGACGATTCGCCTGACTCAACTCGGCATCAAACAGGTATCCGGTGAACTGACGGAAGCTGCGGACGCATTCGGTTCTACCTCTGCTCAAAAACTGCTTAAAGTACAGCTTCCACTCGCTATGCCTACATTGATGGCTGGTATAAACCAGACAATCATGCTTTCCCTCTCCATGGTCGTCATAGCTTCCATGATTGGAGCACAGGGCATTGGAGCCGAGGTGTATCGTGCAGTAACCCAACTGCAGATTGGTAAAGGGTTTGAAGCTGGTCTTGCTGTCGTCATCCTGGCGATTGTACTCGACCGCTTTACACAAAACATATTTAAATCGAAAAAAAGGGGTGCATAACATGAAGAAAACAAAACTATTCGCAACGCTTAGTTTGGCGGCTGTACTTGTCTTGTCTGCCTGCGGTAACACCGGCGGAGACGGTAAGAATGGAGAAGCTGCAGCAAAAACGGTCGGCGAACAAGTTAATCATGAGATCATCGGTATCGATCCGGGTGCCGGCATTATGAAAGCTGCTGCTAAAGCCATAGAGGATTACGGCTTGACGGATTGGAAATTGATTGAAGGTTCCGGTGCGGCCATGACCGCCACCTTGGCCAAAGCAATAAAAAAAGAAGAGCCTATTATTATTACTGGCTGGACTCCACACTGGATGTTCTCCAAGTATGATCTTAAATATTTGGAAGACCCGAAAAAAACATTCGGTGAGGCCGAGGAAATTCACACAATAGCTAGAAAGGGCCTGAAAGAGGATCACCCTGAGGCGTATCAATTCCTGCAAAATTTCAAATGGACCTCTGATGAAATGGGTGAGATCATGATCGCAATCCAGGATGGTAAAACGCCTGTAGCTGCGGCTAAAGAATGGGCTGACAGCCACCCTGACCGTGTGGACGAGTGGACAAAGGACATCAAGCCAGTTAGCAACAAAGAAATGAAGCTTGGCTATGTAGCTTGGGATTCCGAAATCGCAAGTACCCACTTGGTGATGCACATTCTTGAGAATAAGCTTGGCTATAAAGTCACTGCTCTTCAAGTTGAAGCTGGTCCGATGTGGACAGGTGTTGCCAAAGGTGATGTAGATGCTACGGTATCTGCTTGGCTTCCACTAACTCATGCAGATTACTGGAATAAGTTCAAAGATCAGGTAGAGGATCTGGGAGCGAACATGGAAGGTGTTAAAACCGGATTGGTAGTTCCAACTTATATGAACATTAATTCGATTGAGGATTTGAAGACTAAATAATTCATCTACTATTCATGAAGCCGCCCATGTGGGCGGCTTTTTTTGCTTTAGTTTTTATCTCGTTGAAAGACTAGAAGGCCTGTATCTGACTCAAACATTAATCCATACCGGACAGCTGTCATTTACGCATTATATCGGTCATGTACTGCTTGGATTGGGTGGTCCACTTGAATTGTTGATGCGTAAATGGAGTTTAAACGTGTAGTGTAATATAAAAAAACCCGCTTTTCGTGACGTAGCTTAAACGTCTAAAAGGCGGATTTATATATTGAATACAGGATCTCTATTCCTTAATCGTGACAGTCACTGGTGAATACTCCGCAATTACGGTCTGGCCGTGAACCGATACGCTGCCTTCCGGTGTCAAATCTTTCTCGGTCATGATGCCAAGAGCAATCGTGAACTTATTGAATTTGATCGGAATGTTCTTCTCACGACGAATCTCTTCTCCATTTACATAGAAAATCGCTTCGTCATTACCACGGTTGTACGTAATTTTGTAGGTGTTGAATTCACGCGGCTTAAAGTTCGTGTCTTCCTTGAAGATGCAGAAATAACGGGTCTTGTCCGACTGGGGAACCTCTACGCCCGGGAATGGAAGCACGGCATAAACACTTGCGTACTTGTCATTGGAAGCGAAGAAATCCAGTGCCGCACCGGTTGAAAAATCAAGCAGGTTCAAAGACACATAGCCGTCGTACAAGTCACCAGGTACTGTTCCCTGTGACCGTGCGCGGATTTGAAGCTCAAAGCTGACTTCACCCGCTTCCGGCACCTTCACATCTTCAACGGAGTAATACATATGTTTGGCATTATCAAGGATTTGCACCTGGTTGTTCTGACGACTCAGCGGAGCGCGTACATACAGAATCCCATTACGAACGATGACAACAGCATTCGGTTCACGGTATTCCCAGAACGTGCCGTCTGGCAATGGGAATCCTCCTATTTTCCAAACTTCGCCCTCCGATAAAATGGTATGAAAATCACCAAAAATACGTTCCTGTTCCATTCTAGTACCTTCTTTCTTACAAAGTTTGAATTAAGCCCTGTATGATAAGGGATAAAATTAGAACTCCGCCGCAGCGCAAAGTTGATTTCATGGAAGCCCCCATAAGCGGCAGATAAGCCTCGGAACGATTGCTGTCCTGCAAACGTCCATACACCATGTAGAGCGGAATAACCGTTATTACTGCCAGAAGTGCGTAAGGCGGCAACGCCCCTGTAGCCACACAAGCAATGAGAGACAAGCAAGCTAACAACAGCAGCACCCGCGAGAAGCGAAGCGCTCTTTTCTCCCCCCACACGACAACAAGTGTCTTTTTCCCAGCCAAACGGTCCGCCTGCCAGTGCAAAAAGTGATGGTTAAACAAAATTAATGTGGTCAAAAGACCGATAGGCAGTGAAAGCATCAATGCGCGAACGTCCATGTGAGAAGTCTGCACATAGTATGCACCCATGACCGGCAGAATACCGAAGGAGAGCAGTATTGCCACTTCGCTGTACCCCTTACCGCGGTATCCGAATCGGATCGGCGGGGCCACATAGAAAAAAGCGATCAATCCACCCAGTGCGCCAAATATGAAAGCCCACCAACCGCTGAACAGGCTGAGAACAACGCCGCACAGCGTAGCAATCGCAAATAGCATCCAGGTGACGGTCTCAAATTTACGCATTGACCATTTTTCCTGAGTCAAAAAACCAGAGTTAGTGGATATGGCGTCGACGTTATTTTTCGCTTCGTCATCGGTTCCATTTTTATAATCCCACAGATCATTGACCATATTGGAAAATAAATGGGCCGTCCCTGCTCCGATCAATGTTAATATGAAAAGCCACGGATGAAATTCGCCAGTCCATACATTTGCACCGATCGCGCCAAGAGCTACCGGGATCAACATAACCGGAATGACCTGCATCCGTGAAGCTTTTTTAAATTGTGTCCATAAGCTCACTAAGCCTGCTCCTTTCTTTCATACTAAAGATAACGCCTGCAATAGTCATTGCAGACGTGAGTTGTGAAACAATGAACTTGCATATTAAGAATATCACACTTGTCGAAGTTTGTAATCCATTCGTTAGAGTTCTTTCACATGACTTCAAACCGATGATCGCTCGATCAGCTCAAAGTCAAGCTCCCTTTGAACAGACTCCTGATTGGGCTCTTGTATGTGGCTATACAGAATCCGGAACGCCTCTGCCCCCATTTCGTACAGCCGGTTATCGATGGTTGTCAGCCCGAGCATTTTGCCGATCGGCTGGTTATCAAAACCGATAACTGCCAATTCCTCCGGAATAGAAACACCGCGTCTTCCTGCTTCCCATACTAATCCTGCTGCGACATGATCACCTGTAACAAGCATCGCGCTCGGTCTTTCGGGCATATCCCATAGCCGCTGCATGATGGCTGCCCCCTCTTCCATACCCAGGCATCCGTCCAGTATCCACTCTTCCCGCAGTGGTTCACCCAGCTCAGCCAATATTTTTCGGTATACATCGATACGGGCTCTCGTACTTGGGCTATCCATTCGGCCTACCGTGAAGCCAATATGACGGTGACCTTTGGCAATGAGACACTCCATGGCTGAGCGGAACGCACATGAATGATCTATATAAACGGATGAAAAAGCCCTCTTCCCCGCTTCCTGACAACAGACAATCGGCCCATAACTACAGTATTCTTCAATCCTTTCTACCGGTGTCGCTGTGGACAGGACGATAATACCGTCAATCTCCCTGTTTCGCAGCATTTCCAGCACTTCACGTTCCTTATCCGGTTCGTATCCGGTCTGACATAGAACCAGCCGGTAATGATTGGCAAGAGCTTCCCCACCTATTCCTTCCATTAACAGAGAAAAATAGGCATGGTTTATAAAAGGCAGCATGATTGCAACGTTTTTTGTTTTACCTGTAATAAGATGAACGGCATTCATATTGCGGGCGTATTTTAACTGCTTCATGGTTTCAATTACTCTGGCTCTTTTATCCTCACTCACATAGGGATGATCGTTCAGTACACGGGATACCGTGGACACCGACACCCCCGCAAGCTTGGCTATTTCTTTAATGTTCGCCATGTTCCATGCTCCCCTATCTGAGATATTGTTCCTATGCTGAATAGTAGCATGTTTTGTATCGGGAATCATCTTTGGTGACGGAATGAATCATATGTAAGAAAGAGCTTGCTCTGGTATGCTTTTCATACTTTACAATGATATTGAAAGAGCAGAACCAAGGCCGGCGTGACCGAAAGGGCGTGACGGGGTGTTCGGCTCTTTTGTGTCCATAGAGCAATGCACACAAATAACCCTTGATGAACAGGTCCATCAAGGGTTATTTGTATGTGTTATCCGCGGAGTCATTGACCCTCACGCATTAATTTCTGCCATCAGAGCTTTCAGTTGGCCCGGGTAATCGGTAATAATGCCATCCACGCCCGCTTCTAATGCAAATCGCATTTGATGTTCGTTATTGATGGTCCATATATAAACACGCAGATTGGCCGCCTGTATGCGATGGATATCATGTGAATCCAACTTTTCGCCATTGGGATGAAGTGAGTATACGTTCGTTCCGGCGGCTTCCGGCAGTTTATCATGGTGATCCAAACACAGGTTATAAAGGAGGCCTACCTTTATTTGCGGCTCAAGTTCTTTAAGATAGCGCAAGCTTTTCCAATCAAATGATGAGATGACAACGGTATCCATTCGATTTTTCTTTTTTAGCAATTCGATGAGGGCAGGCTCCAGCTGTTGGTTGTAAGAGCCTTTGACCTCAATATTGATCAAGATATGAGCAGGGGTGTGATCGAACACCTCTTCAAGAAGAGGGATCCGCTCTCCAGTATACTCCTTATTAAACCATGAGCCCGCGTCAAATGCTTTCAACTCATCTACCGTTAACTCGTTAATAGCCCCACTTCCATCCGTTGTACGGTCAATTGTCCCATCGTGAATGACAACAAGTTGGCCGTCTTTGGACAAATGAACGTCAAGCTCGAAAGCATCGCAGCCCTTGTCCAATCCCAGCTTGAAAGCGGCCATAGTATTCTCTGGCGCTTCTCCGGAAGCACCGCGATGTGAAATAATAAGAGGCTGTTTGGTGTGAGACATGACAATACACTCCTTAATGAGGGCTCCATCGAAACAAAGTTCACTTACAACAATCTATTGCATTGTTATCATTCTTTCGGTGGTCTATCATTACTTAAATGTCGAGTTAGACATAGCGGTAATGATATGTTTTTGGGCAAAGATGAAGATAAGAACAATCGGCAGAATGATCATAACACTCGCCGCCATAATCAGATGGAAATTAAGTGCTTCATCCCCTGCAACAGAGTCCCTCATCATGGCTATACCTACGGTAAGTACACGCATGTCATTCGAGTTGGTCATAATGAGCGGCCAGAAGTACGAGTTCCAGCTGCTGATAAAGCTTAGAATACCCATCGTTGCGATTGTAGGAAGAGCCATAGGAGTCAGAATACGGTACAACACCTGAAAACGGTTCGCACCATCGACTTTGCCGGCTTCAATGACATCATTGTTAATAGATTTAAATGTTTGGCGCAGCAGGAAAATGGTATAGGCTGACACCGCATGCGGAACGATCAAAGCGTAGAACGAGTCGATCCATCCCACACCCGACATCATTACATACACGGGTACGAATGTAACCTGATCCGGCACGATCAGTGCAGCAAGGACCAGGAGAAAAAGCTTGTCTCTACCCGGAAAGTTCCCCTTGGCAAAAGCATAAGCCGCCATGATACCGAGGTTAATCTGAAGAAAGAGAATGCCGACAGTCTGAACGACAGTGTTGATGGCATAACGCCCAAAGGGTGCAGCATTAAATGCCTCGATATAGTTACCCCACATAAATTTATCCGGCCAAAACGTTGGGATTGCAAGCCGCAGCTCGTTCGACGTTTTCAACGATGTAATGAACATCCAGTACACCGGAAAAACCATGATGAGGGTTACTAGGATCGCAGCTATGAGTCTAATGGTTTTCCAAACCGGTTTTGACATCAAACGAACCTACCCTTCATAATGAACTTTCTTCTTGGATACCAGCATCTGTACTGCAGTCAGAATGATGATAATAAAGAAGAAGATAATAACTAGTGCGGAAGCACGGCCTGTCCTGAAGTTTACAAATGCCATTTCGTAAATCCAGTACACAATCGCTTTCGTTGAGTCAAGCGGGCCGCCGTTCGTCATAATATCAACGGATTGGAATACCTGCATCGAAGAGATAAAATTGGTAATGACAAGAAACAAAGTCGTTGGCGACAGTAGTGGAAGCGTAATATGTAGGAACTGCCAGAACTTGTTCGCTCCGTCAAGGCTGGAAGCCTCGTAATATTCAAGTGGAATACTGCGCAGACCTGCCATGAAGATGAGCATCGTAAAGCCGACACCCTTCCAGATGGATACAGCTAGCAGCGTCCAGAGCGCCGTATCCGGATCCTGAAGCCAGTTTATAGGCTCCAAGCCGAATACGCCGGTGATTTTGTTCAATAAGCCATACTGGTTGTTGAAAATCCACAAAAAGATCATGGATGCGATAACCATCGAAATATAATACGGCATAAAGATGCCTGAACGCATAAAATTGTAGACTCTGTTAGATACATTCAACAGAAGAGCAAGTCCAAGTCCCAGAGCGAGCGTAAGTAAAACATCAAGAATCGTATAAGTGAACGTAATACGTAGCACCTTGTAGAATAAATCGTCGCTTAACAGCTTATCGTAGTTGTCCAAGCCGATGAATTTCTTCACCGGCTTGGTCATATTCCAATTCGTAAAACTAATATAGAAAGAAAAAAGAAGCGGATAGTAGATAAATATACCAAGAACCAGTAAGGCTGGGGCTGCGAATGCAAAATCCTTCAGACTTTCCATTCTGCGGCGCAGACCTTTATTCTTAGGCGTTTTAGGTACTGAGACGACTGTGGGTGCCTGATTCATTCTAGTTCCTCACTTCCGTTATGATTAATAATCAGACAGAATGTCGTTCATTTTCTGAATGTTCTCTTTGATCAATGGAACTGGGTCTTTTCCATTCAGAGCCATTTCGCCGACAATGTCTTTGTACACATTGCTCATTTCCGGATAAGCCGGGTGCTGAGGACGAGGTCCCACGTTATCGAAGTTATCAAATACAGCTTTATATTGAGGCCATTTCTCAAAATATTTTTTGCCTTCATCCGTATCGATCACGGATTTGTGCGTTGGCAGGTAACCTGTTTCGTCTGCCCATCTGATATTGTTCTCGGCAGAGGTCATGAACTGAATGAATTTCCAAGCTGCTTCTTTCTGGTCATCCTTCGCGCCTTTCATCATGACGATACCTGCGCCGCCGATATGAGATTTACGCTCTTTATCACCAGGGATAAAAGATACACCGACTTCAAACTTAGCATTTTCAACATAGGTTTTAATAATTGCCGAGGAGTGCTGCACCATGCCGATCTTTTCTTCTAAAAACATCTGACGCATCGTGTCGGAAGCACCTTTACCAAAGCCGACCGTTAATGAACCGTCATCGAACCATTTTTTGAAATTTTCTGCCCAACGCTGACTTTCTGGCATATCCAATGAAGTTTTCGTTCCGTCATCATTCAGGATCGATCCGCCACCGTTGGAAACCCATGGATCGTAGTACCACGTATCCCAACCGGGAACGGAGAATGCGTAACGACTCGTTTTACCGCCTTCTTTAACCGTAACCTTTTTGTTAAATTCCTCAATTTCGTCCCACTTTTGCGGAGGCTGTACGCCAAGTTTGTCAAACATCGTTTTGTTATAAATCATTACGCTTGTGCTAACGATCAACGGAAATCCATACTGCTTATCTTTATAAGCGTAAGCTTGAAGCATACCTTTAGAGAAGTCTTCCATATCCACTTTATCGCGTTTGATATAAGGCGTCAGTTCTTCAAATAATCCGCCATCGGCAAAGTTTGGTACAACCGAAACTTCCACGTTAGTAACTGCAGGAACATCATTAGCTGCTACAGCCGCACTGAGTTTCTTTTGAAGGTCTGTGTAACCGCCCTGGAAGACCGGCTCTACTGTTATGTGTGGATATTTCTTTTGGAATTCCGAAATCATGTAATTCACGCCGCCCATTTGAGCTTCAGCATGGGAATGCCAATACTGAATCGTAACCGGAGTGGTATCGTTTGGATCGCCTTTAGGCATCTCCTCAGATCCACCGCTTTTAGAGCAGCCGACAAGGGATGCAGCCGTAAATAAAGCAACCATTGCCGTGCTAAGCCATTTTTTCTTAATCATTAATAAATTCCCCTTTCATAATTGAAAAAGCATTTTTTAGACAACAAAAAATGGAGACATCGAGATACAGCATGTCCAATGTTTAATACTCGCATAGCGAATAAACATAGCACATGGGTATTCTCGTCATCTCCACCCAATGAAAGTATTCAATTAAGCGCTTTCAGGATTTTATTATGACATTCATCACATTTGGTGTCAACTACCGATAACATTGAAATAAAGAGTTTTTTCAGAAGTAATTCAAAATATGGATTATTCTGTGCAGCCAAAACCTTGATTAGCTTCTTCTATTTAAACCATGAAGGATATAACCAATGGTTGTCGAAAATATGTAACATGATGACGAAAAGAAAAGTATTTATCACCTTGGCATTGTTTCTGGTTTCTCTCACATTATTGCGTATTGGTTGGCTCTCTTTCTATAACACGCCGGATCATCCGAAAGCGGTTCAGGGTAAGCTGGATTTACGAGACTGGGATATTTCGTCGAATCGTCCTATCTCATTGGATGGCGAGTGGGAATTCTACCCGAATAGATTTCTCCTTCATGAGGAGACACACCACAACATATCCACTCAAGATACAGATCTTATCCAGGTTCCAGGAAACTGGAAAGCCAAGCTCTCAACGGATCATAAAACCGCCGAAGGTTATGGATCATATCGTTTGCGTATTTTGGTTAATCCAGACAAGCACCAAACCTATAGTCTCTATCTGTCTAATATTCAAACCTCATTCGAACTGTTTGTAAACAGCCATTCATTAACAAATTCAGGTCATCCAGCTTCGACAAGAGAACAGTACACAGCCAAGAATGCTCCATCTACTGTAACTTTCTCTTCAGATCAGAGTGAGATCGAACTTGTTATCCATGTGGCTAACTTTGATAATATCCTTGAAGGCGGTGTGCTTAATCCGATCCGATTCGGAACTGGAGCAACAGTAGGCAGTGAACAATCCTTTACGATAAGTCTGCAAATCATGATGGTCATTGTTTTTCTGTTACACGCCATTTATGCAGGTATTTTATTTATTATTGGATACCGCCAGAAATCGTTGATCTTTCTGTCTCTCTCCCTGATATTTGGTGTTTTTTCTATACTTATCGACGACAGTCAATTGCTGCTTTCCTGGCTACCTTTGAACTACGAATGGAATGTAAAAATATTTTTACTCTCGTATATGGGTACCGCCCTATTTTTGCTTAATTGTGTTAGATTTGCAATGCACGAATACACAGCTGTCAGATCTTTTAGTTGGCTCACCATATTGAACCTGATGTATATGATGTATATGATGTTCATTTTGCTGGCACCAGCGAAATATATACTGTTTTCGGTACCGTTTTTTTATCTCTTATATTTTCCAACCTATCTTGTTATGCCAGTACTCGCTGTGAGAATAGCTTTAAGAACCAGTAAAGACGCGTTGTTATTAGTACTAGTTGCTTCCGCACTCACCACCAATGTTTTTTGGGGCATTGTTAAGAATCTCGGTTTTATTGATATGATGTATTATCCTTTTGATTTGATTATTACTTTAATTACATTAGCTTCATTCTGGTTTAAACGTTTTATTCAGACTGCCAATCAAACCAAACAACTTGCGAAAAAACTCCAGATGACTGACAAGCTAAAGGATGACTTCTTGGCGAATACCTCTCATGAATTGCGAACACCTCTTCATGGAATGATTAATATTGCTCAACATGTATTAGATGAAGAGAAAGAATCTTTGAACAAACAAAACGCTCAAAATTTAGAATTGCTCCTAACGGTTGGTCAACGCATGTCGCACACGCTTAATGACTTGCTCGATTTATCACAGCTTAAAGAGGGCCGAATTCATCTGGAACTCGATAGCATTCGAGTACAATCGGCTGCTTCTGGCGTTGTTGATATGCTCAAATTTATGACCGAGGGCAAGATGATCACCTTGTCCATGGACATACCTGATTCCTTCCCTCGTGTCATTGCTGATGAGAAAAGACTCGTTCAGATTCTATACAATCTTGTTCATAACGCGATTAAATTTACGTACGAAGGAACGATATCCATTAACGCTGAATTACGTAATGGGCAGGCATTTATTCATGTTTCAGACTCAGGAGTCGGAATGGATGAAGAATTAAAGAACAGGGCTTTTCAGGCGTATGAGCAAGGAGATACAGGCACTTCAACAACCATTGGCGGAATAGGGCTGGGACTTAGTATCTGCCAGCAGATGGTCAAACTGCATGGTGGCACATTGACCGTAAGATCTACACCCGGTCAGGGCTCTGTATTCACCTTCACACTCCGGCTGTCTGATCGTGAAGAGATGGATTCTATTGCGATGATAGAGACTTCAGCTCCGTATGTAGCAGCCAGTGACAACGACAGTAAATCCGATCTGCCGCCTCTAAAACCAATTCCAGCATCAGACAGACCCAAAATACTGGCAGTTGATGATGATACAGTGAACTTAAAGATTCTTGGAGACATCCTGTCGTCAGATCAATATGATGTTGTAAAAGTAACGAACGGCAAGGACGCTATTCTCAAACTAGATTCAGCTCAGTGGGATTTGATTATTGCGGACGTCATGATGCCCCAAATGTCAGGTTATGAATTAACCCAGCTTATTCGTGAACGGTATACCGTCTCAGAACTTCCGATTCTGCTTCTGACCGCACGCAGCCAGCCGGAAGATATTAACTCCGGATTTTTGTCAGGAGCGAATGATTATATAACAAAACCGATTAATGCGTTTGAATTGAAGCCAAGGGTTAAGGCTTTAACCGATTTAAAACGTTCGGTAGGCCAACGTATGCGATTGGAGGCCGCCTACCTGCAAGCCCAAATAAAACCTCATTTCTTATTTAATACATTGAATTCCATCACTGCGTTAAGTGAATTTGACCTGCCTAAGATGAATGATCTGATTGATGCGTTTAGTTCTTACTTGAGAATTAGCTTCGATTTCTGGAATTCTCAACAATTAGTCCCGATTAGGCATGAGCTTGAGCTCGTTCATTCATATCTGTACATAGAGAAACAACGTTTTGAGAACAGATTGAATTTCATATGGGATGTACAGCCCGATATCCATGTCATGTTACCACCGCTAAGCATTCAGCCTCTTGTCGAAAATGCGGTAAGACACGGGGTTCTCAGTCTATCTAAAGGCGGAACTGTTCAACTTCGGGTGGAACGGCGGGATCATTGTATTGAAATTTTAGTTGAGGATAATGGTGTGGGTATGAAGGAAGATAAGTTAACCCCACTGCTTCACTTCCAAGCTTCGGAAAAAAGAGGGATTGGATTGCTTAATACAGACAGACGCTTGAAGCAATTGTATGGCGAGGGCCTCAAGATTTGGAGCCAACCGAATCAGGGCACAAAGGTTTCTTTTAAAATTCCATTGGATTGAAGTGGTGTGTCTTAATCGAAATGAAGAAATGACGGCGCAGGAATAACTCCTTGCGCCGCCATTTTTCATGTTCTACATAATATTTTATTTATGAAGTACTTGTTTCTTTCTGAGAACCAGCAATGCCAGTCCTAACACGATGGAGCCAAACCCAGCCAATTGTAACGGAAGTGGGCTATCTTCTCCTGTCTTTGGCAGTACACTGCCTGGTTTTTGTGGCTTTGTACTTTCAATTGGAGTTTTTCCATTGCCCCCGTTTGTCGGCTTTGTGCCTTGATTTGAATTTTCACCTGAATTGTCTGAACCGCCCGACTCAGTCCCTCCATCGACAGGAGGATTTGTGTCTGTACCGTCACCTGGATCTGTTGGGTCAGTTGGATTTGTAGGTTCAACCGGATCAACCGTTTCACCCGGTTCAGTTGGATCTACAGGTTTTTCCGGATCAGGTTTGACCGGTTTTTCCGGATCAGGATTAACGGGAGGATTTGGACCGACAGGAGGATTCGGGTTGTTTTCTCCGCCGCCTCCAGTAACAGGTATGCGGATATTTTCCACGGTTACCACTGTCTCTTTCCCGCCAATCACTTCGATCTCAGTCAGTTTGTCCTTTATGCTATAACCGTATGGTGCTCTGGTCTCTTCAACATAATATTTACCTGGTCGGAGCTCTGGAATCTGCAGTTCTCCCTTACTATCCGTAGTAAGCCCTGCGATTTCCTTACCCTCTCTGTTCTTGACCGGAACCTTATTGGCGTCCAGAATTCGGAACTCTGCGCCGGATAATTTGATTGCTGGTCGGCCTAGTTCAATCTTGGTCAGCTTCACCGAACCCGTCTCTAGCTTGTTCTTGAACACAACCTGAACTTTAGTATCATCAATAATTTCAAACTTCAGTGGTTCAAGATTCAATATATAGCCTTCAGGAGACTTCGTTTCAACAAATTGATAGCTGCCTGCTTTCAGTTGGTCTACGAACAGTTTGCCGTCTTGATCTGTAATCAAGTCACGTTTCAGAACATGCCCTTCTGTATCCCAAAGTTCGAACTCGGCACCTACGAGAGTGCTTCCTGTATCCGTATCTTCTTTCAACAACTCAACAGCACCGACATAAATTTCATTCAGTGCAACCAACACTTTAGGTGATGTTTGGTTAGGTTCTATTGTAAAAGGAATCGGATTTGCATTCAGCTTGTAGCCTTTGGGCGCTTTGATCTCTATGAACTGATAGCTGCCTGGATCCAGTTTGGTGAGTTGGATTTTTCCGTTTGAATCGGTTGTGAGTTCCGTTTTTCCAGGTACATCACTGTATTTTCCACCCTCAAGGAACTGAAGTTTGAAGACAGCGCCCTCTAGTGACCAGGTCTGCTCGTCTTTATCCACTTTCGTTAACTCCACAGCCCAGTTGCCTTTTACATTTTCGACCGTAAACTCGACCGTAGAATCTGGTTTGTCAGCTTTAAACTTAATGATCTTTCCGGTCTTGTACTCTTCATCGATCAGATAACCGGCTGGGGCGGATAATTCTTTAAGCATGTAATCTTTATATTTGTAATCCTTAAATACCGCTAACCCATTCTCATCTGTAACAAGTTCCTCCAGAAGATTGCTTCCTGATTTGTCATAGAGTCCGAACTTAGCTCCCGCTAACGGCTTCTTGCTAGCAACGTCTACCTTAACAACTTTCAAATTGCCTTTACCTGGGGAGTTCGCTCCGCCCCCTGCTCCGGAAAACTTCACTATGACTTGATTTTCATTTTTCTCATCAACAGTACCAGAAGATTGTCCTTGAAAGGTGACGTTATTGGTTATAGTCTCGCCATTATCGGCATTAATGAACGACTGATATTCCAACACAAACGAGGTCTCAATCTTATTTACAAACACGAGTTTGAAAGAATTTCCCTGAATATCCAATGTATATTCTGACTCGTCTACCAGGCCGCCCTTGCTCAAGTTACCACTTGCATCAGCTTTATTTTCATACAGCTTAAAGGAATCCTTAACGAGTATCTGATTAGAGGACAATGTGTCCGTTAATGTAGCACCCGCATCGATATGAGACAAGCTGCGATTAATGTTCACTTCCCAATAAGCAAAATCCTGCTCCGCACCTGTTCCTTGTCTGCCTGTTTTGATTACATATTCTCCGCCGAATTTAGGAGTAACAGAAGTCCCTTTTTCGAATATCACTGTATTCGGTGTCTCTGCATCATACAATGTAGCCTTGTTGCTGTACACAGCCGCTACAGGATGACCTTTCAGACTCGTTTTATATGTTATTCGATAAGCAGAGTCAATCGAGCCAAGCTTCAATTCAAAGCCATTTTTATCATTTTCCGTTTTCGGCTCAAAGCTATATTTGTCAGCCGGTACCTCTGCCCCAACATCTACTCCATTGGAGCTCCCTCTGAGGGTTAAATGATGTACGGTCAATGAATCCGGAAGGAAAGTCTGCTCACCTGTATAGAAATCGCGAACCATTGCATCTTGAATCTTGTGAAGATTGTAGTTTACATCGATGGTCCAGGTGATTTCCTTCGTTTCCGCGTTATAAATGCCCATTTTATTACCGTTATCTTTCGTGTAGTTATCCGGGTCTACTGTGGCCCATTTGTTGATGGACGGCTGAGGTTTCCCATTTTCTTTCCAGTCCAGCACAGCATTATTTTTATAAGGTACTTTATTGACACGTGTAGAGTCAAAGTAAGTCTTATAAGTGATGAAATGGTTGGTCGAAGTCGGTTCTTTAAATTCAAGAATAAAACCTTCATCATAAGTCGGATCTGGCTGTATGGTGTAATCCCCATTTCCATCTCCATTATCTAGCTTGAGCCCACTGACAACCAACGTCTCTGGCAGAAATGTCAGGCCTTGACCAGCAAAGCTGTCACGGATGACGACTTCTTCCATTGTTTTTTTGTCGTCGTTCAGACTGAGGTTCCATTCAATCGTTTTTGCTGCGTAGTCCACTTTCTTTGGATCTGCAGACTTCCAAAAGATTACTTGGTTAATGTCACGGCTTGCTGTTTCTTCTGTTCCGTCTATCTCAACTTTATTTTCAACCGTATACTTATCATCATGAACGCGTTCTTTGGCAGAAGTTTTATAGATGATTTCGTACGCTGCTCTAACCCCGTTTTGAAACGCTAAGGTAAATCCTTCCGCCGTATCATTGACAGTGTAGTCCGTGCCCTTTACGAGCGGCGTTCCTGTTTTTCGTGAAGCACTGCCATTATCGTTTATTGTCATCTCGTATACTTCAAAAGAATCTTTATCTAGTTGTTGATGATTCTTATCAAATTTATCCTTAATCAATGCTTTCGATTGCTCGATTACCTGTTCATTATAATTATACTGAATAGCCCAGGTAATCGTTTGAGTGGCGGAATCATAATGCGTCGACTTTTTATCCAGCGGTTTGCTGAATTTCACATTAACACTGGCTGATTCCTTCATGATTTCCCCGGTGCTTCCGGAAAGTGTCGCCTTGTTAGTGTATGTTTCGTCGGAAGTACCGGTGATCTCAGTTATGTACTCCACTCGATAGGCGCTGTCTATATTCCCAAGTTTTAACTCAAACCCGTTCCCATTGAGCTGGGGCGTAACTGTAGTAAGTTGCGAACCTGGAATTACATTTCCATCTAATTGAACCTTTAATGGATACACCTTAATGGAATTCTCTTTGATTTTTAATCCATCTGGTAGTTCATCTTTAAAGACTGCACCATCAATCTTCTTTTCACCAATATTAAAATCAACTTCCCAGCTGATTTCGTTAGGATTCATACCTTTATTGGTTGTTCCACTCTTCTTTATTTCACGGTCATTCTTACTTTTGAAATGGACAGGAATAGTGACTTTATCCGTTTCTGTGAACTCAAAGACAACCTCTTGTTGAGTTCCTCCCTCGAATTTGCTTTCTTCAAATTCTCTCCATACAAAAAAGTATCCTGTTAGCTCTTCATTATCCTCAATCGAATCATTAAATGTGAAAGTGACTTTGCCTTCCGGAGTCACTTCATACTCCCCTACCCCACCGTCCAGATCGCCAGTCAATACTCTGTCTACTTTAAATTTATCTGGCAGATTGAAAGTAAAGGTCGCACCGTCCTTATATCCGTGATTTTCAGGAAGCCTCCAGTCAAAATAAATCGTAACACGCGACCCTTGGTCTGGACGAATATCCTCAATATTATTCGCGTTATCCCCTTCACCATCTTTCATTACCACTTTGGTAATAAGATTTTCGGTTATAATGATAGGGGTTTTCGTGTCTTTCTCAGCTTTATAAACACTTTCTGTGACAGTCTTATCTGTGGTACTCTCATCTGTCACATTCTCCTTAGTGACACTTTCGTCTGTGACAATCTCATCCGTGACAGTCTCGTCAGTAACAATCTGCCCTTCTTCACTAACTACCGGGTTTACTAATTCATCAGCAGCACTGGTAATTGAAGTAGGTATCAAGAGATTGATCATTAAAGCTGCAATTAAGAATAAATAAATTGTTTTACTAAATTTCCTCATAACTAAAAACGTTCACCTCGTATTTCATACAAATTTAGTTTAACTGCCTTAAGGTGCATAACAATTTGACATAGGCCTGATTTTTTAAGCAATATCTGTTAGGCCGGTCACTATCGCCTCCTTATGATTTTTCATTCCATTTTCAAATTCCTTCAACCCCTGGCTTAAGCAGGCTGTATAAAAAGCTATTTAAACTGCTCCCCTTGATCTAGGCCAAGGCAATGATAATTTATATAGACTATACAGCAACATGTTGAATAATTTCTGAATATGATGAAAACTTGCGAAAAACCGCGAAAAACTATAATAACACAAAAAATAAAACACCGCTCTCCTTAGAGAGACGATGTTGTCCGTTTATCCTTCTATTTTTCCTTTAACGATAATACGATGTGTAGGGTTAACCATAGGGTGACAAGTGATCAGCGTTATTTCTTTATCTTTACCATTGGGATCCAGCACCCACACTTCCTCAGGCTTTACATATAACTTTTCTGTAACGGTATATTCAAATAATCCCTCTCCGTTGTTAACCTGAATTTTATCACCTTTTTCGATTTCATCGAGCCTGTTGAAATTTCTTCCGTATGTACGATTCCTGTGACCTGCCACGGCATAGTTCCCAATTTCGCCGGCTCTTCCCGTATTCTCAACACTTGCCACGGTAGTATTCAGATTCTTTTGCGTCGCCCCGTGAAGGATAGGCTGGAGCAAATCAATCTTTTCTATCATTAGAATACCTTCTGCATTGGGATAACTGCTTAATTTTGAACTTGCATTTTCCTTGGACTCTGAATCATCCTCCGAGCTTTCGCTTTCATTCGCCGTACTTGTGTTGCTAACGGATATTCGTGATTTCTGACTCTCTTCCACAGCCTCATCACCATTACTAATGTTTTGCATGCTGTTTTGCCATTCTCTCACAATCTTTTCTTGCTGATTATCATGATACTTTTCTGCAAGTGTCGGATAAAAAAGAATAAAAATTCCAGAAACAATAAGCAGAACAGCTGTTATTTTTATTTTCATGTTACATTCGTCCTATCTTCAAGTTTAATCTTTGTATGTCGTTGTTCCATTGCTCGTACCAATCCGTTAACTCTTTACTGGGAGGAACATCAAATTCCTCTTTAAATATGTTCGAGATGAGTTGGAATTGTTTCCGAACTTCAGCCTGGTGGTTGAGTAACGCATGTACCTTCATTAAGCCAAAATAGCCCTCTTCCATATCAGGTACCTTTTCTTTCATTTCTTGATACAGCAGTATTGCTTCCGTATATTGACCTTGGGATATGTAGCATTCTGCAATTTGCTTCACATGGTCCAGCCAAATCAAACGAATTCGGTCTTGCTCGTACTCCGCCCACAAATAGCGATGCTCTTCCAGAAAGTCACCTGTGTAACGTGCTTTTATGGATAGGTGATTGTCGAGTGTATCAGGAGTAACCTCAGCAGCTTGACGAACATCATTCTCCCAATCATCCACATCCAGCCCCAGCGTTCCCCATACCATTCGGTAGCCTTCATCTTTATATTTAATCTCCAGATCAAGTCCGGCAGCTTTAATAATTTTTCGAATTTGGTAGATTGCTGTATACAACTGAGCTGTTGCTCTTTCAGCATCGTACCCTGGCCATAACAAATCAATCAGCATTTGCTTGCTCACAGTTTTATTTCGATAATATACAAGGTAAGCAAATAGTTCGGGGGCCTTTAATGTTTTCCAGGGAAAAAATCGGGCATTTCCTAATGTATCGACATAATGCAGGCTTTGCAAACAACAGAGTGTGAGTGGAGCTGCATCCTTCGGTATTGGCTTACTTGTCATGTTCGACTCAACAGCGCGCTTTAATGTCGTTGCCAGTCTGGTCTGGTGTACCGGTTTCAGCAAATAATCGAGTGCGTTCATCTCAAACGCTTTTACAGCATATTCTTGATAAGCCGTAACGAAAATAATCCGAATATGCGGTTGAATCTGCTGAAATCTTTCAGCCAATTCAAATCCGTCAATCTCCGGCATCTGTACATCCAGAAATGCTATATCAACCTTTTCCTGCTGAGCCAATTCTAAAGCTTGGTATGGATCATTAAAAATCCCGACCAACTCAACCTTAACATCTAATTCGGATCTCTCTACTAACAGCTTTTCCATCTTTTTCAGAGCGAGCCACTCATCGTCAACAACGATCACCTTCAAGTCCATTTTCCCTCGTCGGCCTCCTTCTCTTCCATCGTCTGATTCTATTTTACCAAGAAAAGGGGCCCAAATGTTCCGAAGTTTGAACATAGGGATCATTGTTTTACTAACCTTCCTTACGTTTTCGAGTGTCATGATACTGTTCATCCTTTATCAAAGAGCAGCTATCAAAATTGTCCATGATCATACAACCCCGCCGTACCAAAGCGAAGATTGTATTTGTTGTACAATACCATTCTGAGGTGACCATTCCATGCCAATTTTCCCCTGTGGATGAAGCCCCTTCAACTGTCCAAAGGCCCCCCTTACCTCTAAAAAGCCTTCCACCATTATGTTCTGCATGCTCAAGAGCTTCCTGTTGCTTAATAGATAACTTCATATTCATATTCCAAGTCTCACCACTCATTTTTTTTGTAAAATGTCTATGCAGAAAAGCATATCATTTCAATTGAATCATAAGCTTCTGAATAATTTTTGAATATTAAAGCAATCAGTATTTTTATGCACTCACAAAATAAAGAAAACCCCGTTCATCTTTGCCAGATGAATCAGGGGCTTTCAGGTGGTCTATATTATTGAAATGCGGATCCTCTTAATCTGTCGATAAGCATGCGGTTTCCTGTTACGCTGTTTTAGTATTTTTCTTGTCCTTGCCTATAAACCCCAACACGATCGTTAGCAATGGAGCTGCGAAACAAAATACTGTATAAGGTAAATACTCCAATGTAGAAACACCCAACGTACCTGTAATAAAAACACCGCTAACCCCCCACGGAATTAACGCATTGAAGGCTGCTCCACCATTAGCTACTGTCGACGACAGATGTTTTGAAGCAAGATGCAGCTTGTTAAATTGATGTTTAAAAGCCTTGCCTGGTAAAATGATCGACAAATATTGTTCACCCAGTAGAAGGTTAATGCCCATACAGCTTAACGCAGTCATAAGAATTAGCTTTCCTTTACTGCTAACGAAAGCGGAGATTTTATCGATTAACGTATTAATAATATTTAACTCCACTAGCAACCCTCCTAACGCGAGAGCCAAGAGAATCAGGGAGACAGACCACATCATACTTTGAATTCCTCCGCGTGTAAGCAGCTCATCGACACTGGTTACACCTGTATTCGATACGAATCCGTCCTGCATCAGATTTGATAGATCAAGAAAGCTTGTCTGTGGCGCATATAAGAAAATGACACCGACCGTAATGGCAATGCTCAATAGCAAGGTCGGGATGGCAGGAACCTTTTTCCACGCACACAAGAACAGCGTCAAAACAGGAAGTAGCGTCCAAACTGTGATGGTGAATGAAGAACGCAATGTATTGACCAGCTCATTAATCTGATTGCCTGTAGTTAAAGAATTCGAGCGACCGATAATGACGAAAAAGACGAGCGAAATCAGGAAAGCAGGAATCATCGTTCGTATCATGTTGCGTATATGCTCGAACAAATCCACTTCTGCTATGGCGGAAGCTAAGTTCGTTGTATCCGATAAAGGAGAAATGTTATTCCCTAAAAAGGCACCAGATACAATAGCTCCTGTCGTAATAGCAGCAGGATAGCCCATAATCTGACCCATTCCGAACAAAGCAATACCGATGGTTGATATCGTCGTGAAGGAACTTCCAACCGTAATCCCTACAACGGCACAAATAATAAAGACCGAAGGCAGGAAGAATTGTGGAAGCATAATGTTGAATCCATATACCATAATCGTAGGGATCGTGCCTGCCGCAATCCAGACACTGATCAAGGCCCCAATTAGCATAAAGATAAGAATAGGAATTAAACCTGGAGTAATTCCGTTCTGAATGCCTTTATGAATCCTATCCCAGGAAATCCCTTTCAATTTCCCAAAGACGATAAGAACACCTATAGATAGTAAAATAGGCACCTGAGGAGCCATGCCTAATCCAATAATACACACACCTATAATGGCTAGTATTCCAATAAGAAGGAAAATACTCTCTTTTAGAGACACTTCTTTTTTCATGGTAAAACTCCTTGTCCTTAAATAATGCTCTAAGGTGAAATGGTGATAAGGAATGCGCAACCAATTAGCATGTTATGCATTCCTTTTTTTAATTATGCTTGTTGATAGTCGTTATAAATGGTTTCAAGCTTTGTCTGAATAGCAGCTTCAATCTTCACCGCGTATTCATCAAATACTTCCTTATCATTTACATACGGCGACATTGCACTTGCTCTGAGTACAGTAACTTTCTGTTCACGTGCCCACTCTTCCTCACTGAATCCGAGTGATTTTACGAATGGCAGCGGACTGTTTCCATAGTCTGGAACAGCAAAGTCAGTATGTGACGTAAGGAACTCATTGTAATACAAGCCACCTTTAGCATAAGATGCGTGCCCAAAGAAATCGTGGTTCAACTTGTTCATCACACCGAGATCCGTATTGCCAATTTCATTAAACACATAATCAATCATATTGAAGTCAGGTTTGGTTAATGGGTAAATCTTAATGGTTTTCCCGTTCACATGGAACTCTCGATCCTTCAAGAAGTGATAGAAATGAAAAGCACCTTCAATACTCGCCCCCATTAATTTGCCGTAGCCCATTACATTTAGCGGAAGTACTTTGTGAGCTGTCCATACCGCTGCGGCAGTTGCACCCGCTTTGGATCCCTCGAGAATATAAGCCCCTAGCAATGCAGGAATATCAGCACCCTTCTCAAATACATAAGTTGCGAAGTAGGAAATCGCATCGCGCATTCTGCTGTCTTTTACTGTGATTGCTCCGGCAGAATACGGAATGTAGCCCATTTTGTGTGGATCGACTGTTATCGTCTCCACTTGACTCATTGCTTTAAAGGAGTTGTAAATATCCTCTGTAAGCCATTCGTTCTTTTCTTGGAATACGCCGTATTTTTTGTACACTTTATCAAGCTTGTCATAATCTATAAATTCATTGTTCTCATCTATGAAGATAGCACGTGCATATCCGCCATAAGCTGCATCAATATGAATGTAGAAATAGATGCCCTCTTTTGCCAGTTTGTCGCGTAGATTAACTATTTTGTCGACACGGTCAATTTGACCTTCTTCTGTTGTACCGATAACACCGACCACACCAAGTACAGGAATTTCCTGCGCAGCAAGCTCGCGAATTTTCGCCTCAAGTTTGTCAATGTCCATGCGGTAATTATGATCTACATCAATTGATACGACATTATCAAGACCAATACCGATAATGTCGGCAGCTTTCAGCCAAGAGTAGTGTTTTGTTTGCGGTATAATCCATTTTCCTAGTTTTTGTAGATGCCTACCGCTACGAGCGGAGTGAGCTTTTACCTCATCCAGCTTATCCGGTATTTTGTCCATAATTTCCAATATTTCCTTAGTTGACATGTTTAGCAGCTGCCACTCGGACTTGCCCTCCACATGCTCTGGAGCAACTTCTTTAATGGCAAGCGGAAGTGACTTCAAATTTCGTGCATACCATAATCCTTCCAGATTCGCGATCGATCCATCAGCACAGATATGTCCCCAGCCCTTGTCTTCCTGATAGCCCATCAGTGTTGCCAGTTCATGGCCCACCTCTTCTTCCATCTCAGAAGTACCAGGGGAGGACTCATAAGCGACGTTGTTGCCGTTCCATAACGTAGCCGCTGTATAAGCAATAATAGCCGGCATCAACGTTTCGGAGTTCATATGCCCCCAGAAGCGACCCGCTGTATGCCAAGGCAGCGATTTTGAGCGAAGCTTGGAAGATAATTCATTAAATACACTGCGAACATGATCAACTGTATTGTTGAAGCTCTCTGAGCTTTTATCAAATGGCGAGATCACAGGAGTATCTTGCGGCTGATAATTTTGACGCCAACCGACATGTTCGTCGATCATTTTAAGCAATAGTTCTTTAAAAATGTCGACATTTTCACCTTTATCACCTAAAAATAACGCTTTTAAATTTATATCTGTAATTTCAATTTTCATTGTCATTTCCTCCATTATTTATTCATGATTGATATGGTTTGGCTGCTATTTATTTTTCTTTTTTCCACTCTGGTTTTTTGAATTTGTAGATAATCAAAGCGATAGCCACCATAATTATCGTCGCTCCAACTTGAAAAATAATGTAGCCCGTATATTGGCTCGGCTGAAGAATGGATGGTGGTATAAGGCTGACGATCATCGTAATAGCAACACTTATCAGAGACAGAAGTGAAATGAACCAGATTAATCCATTGCCCTTATTGCCCAATCGAAATGGTCTTTCGATGTCCGGCAACGTGTAGCGAAGCTTAATGGCCGAAATGCCAATTAAGGCGTATACGACACAATATAAAATCGTTGTTGTAATTGTAATAATCAGGAACGCACTATTAACGTCAGGCACAATGACATACAGCAGCGCTACTAATGAAATGACCGACGCCTGAATCAAAACAAACGTGATCGGGATATTTCTTTTGGTTCTTTTTTGAAAAAACTTTGGCAAGTTACCTTCATCAGCAACCTTAATCATGGATTTGCTTGGCCCAAGCACCCATGCGCTTAACTGCACCAATACTCCGATAAGGATCATGGCCGAAATAACGTTGACAAGAATCATGGGCAGGCCTAAATCTTTACAAAAAATAAGATATGGTTGCGTAATATTTGCTAGCTCCATTTCACCCAATGGCACGGCGTTCGATACGGTTAGTCCAGCCACAAGGTTAAAAATGACTAACAAAATAACCGAAGTAATAACCGCTATCGGGTAGTTGCGCTTCGGATTTTCGATATTATTCGCATGTACGGACGATATCTCAACCCCGGCGAATATGAAGATAATGCCCGATAAGTAAGTTAAGCTACCCAAATGACTAAAATTCGGTACCAAATCCTTGGCTTTAAAATTACCCAGGTAGCTGTTTTGCTGAATGCCATTTTTAAAAAAGAACCAAAGACCGAGAATAACAAGGACTACAAATGGAATGTACACCCCAATGATCGCTCCCCAGTTCCCACCAATTTTAACCATGTCGAACTTGATATTTAATAAAGTAACTCCCCAATACGAAATGAGAATTACCGCAAAAATAAAAATGTTATTGGAAGATAGCTGCGGTCTGTTAATGACATATCCAAATAGAACGCCCACTGTCGAAGATACCATAACCATTCCAAAAAACATTTGAACCCATAGCAGCCAAGAAGTAACGAATCCCCATTTTTCTCCCAGCGCCTTCTTCACCCATACTTGAGGCCCACCTTCTTCTCCAGGAAATCCAGTGGAAAGTTCGGCAGACATCAATGCAATTGGAAGTGCAAATAATAACGCTGCAACAAGCATGTAGAATATCTGCGTCCAACCTGTTATGGATAACGTCGGAACACTCCGCACTGTTCCAAAAAAAGCCATCGTAATCCCGATCAATCCAAAAAGTGATAATTGTTTTGATTTGACCATTTATCTGTCCTTCTTTCTGTCATTCAAGTCGTATTTGGTCGAGATTGTCATTGATTGGCTTATGATGTCTAACTATATTAAATTGTATTCGAACTATTTTTATTTTTTGAATATACAATTACGGGAGGCTTGGAGGAGAAAACTGACCGAGTCGACAAAAGGTAGACGAAAAAAAGGATTTTTCTACAGCCGCATTGGGCTGTAGAAAAATCCTTTACATATTGATATGGTTATCGATCATGCACTACTTAACTAGCTTCATCAGGCTGTATGTTTTCTTACCTTTATGGATAATAATAAATTTCCCATCAAACGAGTTATCAGCTGTTACATCCATATCAACATCGTTTACTCGCTCACCATTCGTGATATCTTCTCTAGCTTTACGCTTGAAGAAGGTTCAATACCTATAGGGACGATTTATTAACCGTGTTACCAGCCAGCTTGTACTATTAGCCGCTACAATTACTAATAATACCTCTTGAACGAAAACGCACGAAACCCCTCCAACCAAAGTTAGAGGGGTTTCACTATATAAAGAAAATGTATAAGGGGTACTATTATAATAAGCTGCGAATCTTAATGAGGGATTAAATTTATATTAAGGACACATAAATCTTCTGCGATATTGTCTACTCTTCTTCGATTAATAACATTAAATTTTCATTGAAGGCTTTATGATACCGTAGTAAAATAGGCAGTTATAGAAACAGACTATTTATTCATGGTTACGAGAAATATTATATAATCTGCAAGGTGGTTTTAATATGGAATTTAAAACAAATGTAATGAGAATATTAGATAAAATGATAGTGAAATACAGAAGTCATAGCTACGTAAACACAGATGCTATCAGCGGCATTGATGTGGCCGATGCTTTAAATCAAAATCCTAATCAGGTGTTTAAAACACTTGTAACGATAGGAAAATCTAAGAAATATTATGTTTTTCTTATTCCTGTTGCCAATGAACTGGATTTAAAAAAAGCGGCTAATAGTGTTAATGAAAAATCAATTGAAATGTTAAAAGCGAAAGATTTATTAGCTATTACAGGATATATACACGGAGGATGTTCACCCATTGGCATGAAAAAAAGTTTTATTACTACAATTGATGATTCAGCAACTAATTTTGAGACAATCATATTTAGTGCTGGAAAGATTGGATACCAGGTCGAGATGAATCTTGAAGAATTGAAAAAAGTTATCCCGTTTAATTTATCAAATATTGTTATTTAATTGTGGGCTCAAATCCAAAATCAGTGCTTGCTTAAGCAATGAAGCCGCTACGTGGATGGATCATTCTTACGATCGCTGTTGTTCCCAAATTTCTTATGAATCAACTTATACAATGGATGAAATTCGGGGACAAAGGCGAACGCTTCGCTTCTTCAGATCGATTCCATCCCCTCCGCTACTTTGCTTTTTATGTAAAGAACTGATTATAAGATTGAACCTTAATACGTTTTTAAAAGTCATAACAATAAGTATGCTTTAATTTAAACAGGCGACATTTCGTTGGATTTTGAACGAAAGGTCGCCTTCTCTTGATACTTTTCACTTCGATTATTTTATCACATATGATTGTGTAACAGCACTAGCATAAGCAAAGCTACCACTTCAAGTAACTCATTAAGAGCTCCGTAGGTATCGCCCGTTAATCCACCTAATGTAGCGCTCAATCTTCGTGCCAGCCAAGTTCCTGCACCCCACGCTGCTAGAGGAAGCGTAATGAAACCAAGCAGCGCTAACCTCAATGAATGGTTGTCCATATAGATCAACGGTGCTATTGATGCGGCAACTCCTGACAAAACGATCGCAATTATTAACGCTGCCCATATCTGCCCTTTATCCAAACCATTAAATTTCCCAGCCAATCCATCCTTACCACGGGCCATCGGCCATGTAGCCATCGCATGAACCATGAACCAGCGACTCCAAATCAAAGGAAGGAGTAGGAGTCCTAAGTAGTTGAAACCATTAATTAGTAGTGAATAGATTAAAGAGAGCTTCAACATAAGGAGCAGCGTGCTTGCTAGCACACCCATAGCTCCTACGCGGCTATCTTTCATGATGTCTAACATCTGTTCACGAGAACGGTAGCTCAAAATGCCATCCGCCGTATCCATCCAACCATCCAAATGAAGTCCTCCTGTGAGCCCAACCCACAAGATGAGGGTCAACACTGCTGCCGGTAGTGGTGGCAGTAAATACGTAAATCCTGCAGCGCCTCCCCATACAACCAGTCCAATAGTAGCTCCTACAAACGGATAAAACTTCACACTTTGACGAAACAGTGTTGGCGAGTAATCAATATTGGCATTCACAGGAAAGCGTGATAGAAATTGAAAAGCGGCCGCAGCCGCTTGTCCCCATTTCGTCATAGTTTATACTCCATACTCTTCAGCTCAACAGGAATGCCTGCGGTGACCAGGAAAACCTCAGAACTGCTTCTAGAGACAGCCTGATTCATATACCCTGCTAAATCCCGATACATTCTGCCAAGAGGATATTCCGGTACAATACCACTGCCAACTTCATTAGTTACCATGATCAAATGTCCAGGGTATTGCTGTGCTTGGTCTACAAGACAAAGAATTTCAGACTTTACCTTCTCTTGCATATCCTCCTGTCCTTCATAGGATAGGAGAATATTAGATAGCCATAGCGTAAGGCAGTCCACTAGAACCGTAGGAGCATCAGCACCCTGACTGTTCTCACGCATATCACTCAGGAGCTTCACAAGTTGAAACGGTTCTTCTACATTTCGCCACGAATAGTTCGCTTGACTGCGCTGAAGCTTATGAAGAGCAATTCGCTCCTTCATCTCATCATCGAAAGCTTGAGCCGTAGCGACATATATGGCTTCCTGTGACTTCGACATACATAACCTCTCAGCAAAGCTGCTTTTCCCGCTTCTTGCTCCACCTGTGACGAGTACGATCATTTCGTCTGCTCCTTGGTTTCACCCGAGACACCCGCACTTTCGAAGGTTGCCATTTCGCTAACAATACGACACGCTGCATCCACAAGATGTAGACACAATACCCCACCTGTACCTTCACCAATACGAAGGTCTAATTCCAGTGCAGGACGAAGATTCAATTCATGTAATAGCTGCCGATGTCCCTGTTCATGAGAAACATGCGATACAATCATGTAATCAGCAGATGTTGGACAGATCGCTTTGGCAAGCAACGCCGCTGCGCTAGAAATAAATCCATCGATTATAACCGGGCAACCGTTTACTGCTGATCCAAGAATTACACCTACTAAACCACCAATTTCAAGACCGCCTACCTTAGCTAGTACATCTATAGGATCAAGCGCGTCAGGAGCATTGACCTTCAACGCTTGTTCAACAACGGCAATCTTATGCTGTAGACGAGAATCATCAATTCCTGTCCCTCTTCCAACCGCATCGCTGACTGGAATATTAGAAAGTGCACAGGTTACCGCTGAGCTTGCCGTCGTGTTTCCAATTCCCATTTCGCCAGTAATAAATAGTTGAACGCCACGTCTGACAGCATCTTCAACTACCTTCACACCAACAAGAATAGACTGAATCGCTTCTTCATAAGTCATTGCAGGACCTTGTGCCATATTAGCTGTACCATACCGAATTTTACGCGATAGGAGTTCAGGATGGGACAACTCACTATTCACACCGATATCCACACATACAACTTCTGCACCTGCTTGTCTGGCAAGAACGTTAACAGCTGCACCACCCGCAAGGAAATTATGAATCATTTGAGGTGTAACTTCTTGTGGAAAGGCACTCACGCCCTCTTCACATACACCATGATCTCCTGCCATAATAATAACTTCTCTACGGTCAAAAGAAGGCTTTACTACTCCAGTGATCCCAGCAAGCTGTATTGCCATTGCCTCCAACTTACCCAAGCTTCCCGGAGGGACAGTAAGGTTACTTATATGTGATTTTGCAGCCTGAATCGCAGCTTGATCAAGACCGCGAATTTCTCCGATACGTTCCATGATTCCTTGTCTCATACATCATTGCTCCTTTAATTGCTCTTAGTTGTGACTACTTATGGCTTCAACAGCTCAGGATAGATCGCTTTTGCTATTTCTTTGAGACCTTCTGTCACACGTGGACCAGGTCGACTAACCAGGTTATCGTCTAATCCATAAACAGCATCATTCTTAACAGCCGTTATTTGATCCCACCCACTACGTGCTTTAATCATTTGGTCTAACGTTTTCTGTGTTTTGTCATCAATAACATTCTTTGAGAACAGAATCACATCAGGATTATCTTTAATGATTTTCTCTTCACTGATTTCATACCATCCCGCTGTATCAGCAGCAACGTTAACTCCACCAGCTAGAGTGATTAATTCATCCATAAACTCACCACTACCTACCGTCCAACCAGGGGAAAACTCGATATATACTTTCTTTTTCTGTTCAGGTGTAAGTGATTTAACCGCTTCTGTTACTTCATTCTGCTCTTGTTTCATTTTGTCTATAACCGTCTTTGCTTCTTCTTGATGATCCGATATTTGTCCAAACAATTCAATATTTGCAATAACATCATTCACCGTTTTCGGATCTGTCTTGAAGATAGTGATACCCAGATCACGCAAATGCTGTGCAGCTTCTGCACTCATAGAGATACCTGTTACTACGAGGTCAGGTTGTGCTGCAATAATTGCTTCCTCGTTAGGATTATACAAACCACCCATTTTTGGCTTGGTTGTTGCTGCTTCCGGATAATCATCATAGTCAGAAACACCGATAATCTGCTCATCTAACCCTAGCGCAAACAAGCTTTCTGTCTCTGCAGGCGAGATGGATATAATCTTCTTTGGCGCCTCTTTAAATGTAAGAGTCTCACCTGTAGCATCCTTTACAGTTAGAGGATACTCTGTTTTCAGTACACTTGTCTCTTCAGCGGGGGGATTCACTTGTTCTGTTGCTGCCGGTGCCGGTTCTGTCCCTTGTTTCGGTTCATTATTGCTTCCGCAAGCTGCGAGCGCTAGTACCAGCATGATCGTAATAGCACCCGTAGTCCAACTCTTCCACATTTGTTTCATTGTGATTTCTCTCCTCTATCTTCGTTTTCATGTTCTGCGAGATGCTCCCCTTGTTATTTCAATGAATGATCTCAACGATAGTCTGTGCAACAAAAAAAACCTGATCTTCTTTTACAAGAAAGAATCAGGGATTACGTCATACGGGGTTCATAGTAATTGCCATGAGTCCCGCGGCTATGTACCGGGTTAAAATCGCAGTACTTCCACAAGCCAAACGTAATCCTTTCCTCGAAGGACCGTCGTACTACTCATAAGGCAGGTCTCCTGACTCACAGGTTCGCTAATATCCTCACCTTCCCATTCTGCTTGTCGCAGAACAGTGGTAAATCGAGAATATCCCTGTTTACAGTGGCGGGACCGTGCCGGAATTTCACCGGCTTCCCCATTAACTAGGTAATAAAAGCACATATTTTGCGCTTCTAATCTAGACCTCACAAGTTTTTTATATTCATTTAGATACAAGACTTACTTCTCAATTTAAAATTATAGGTTAGATAGGGACACCTTACAACCCCTTGCTCTAATGGCTCACTCACAAGTGTCCTATCCATTTGCCCTTATCACATGTCAACTTCAACGTTAACAAGCTCCCCGGATCTGCAGAGAAATCCCAGAAGGTCGAACCTGGAATGGTCATAGTGGCTAGTTGTCTTATCACTCCTCCATGAGTCACCATTAGCACGTGGTTATCCTTACCCTCTTCCTTCACCCAACAGGTCAGACTGTTCATAAAATCTGCCAGCCTCCCCTGAAAATGCTTCCAGGCTTCACCTCCTGGAGGAGTCACGGATTGAGGATTGTCCAGCCATTCCCGGTAGATCCTAGAATGCTTTAACTGACCGTATGTCTTCCCCTCCCAATCTCCAAAATCCATTTCTCGCAAACGGTTATCGAAGACCACTCTATCTGTTGAAGCAGAATAAATCCAATCGAGCGTTTCCCTACACCTCTTTAAGTCACTACAGAATATCTTATGAAACGTTCTTCCTTCAAGGGCATTTTTCACAGGTAAGAGCTCCGTCAATGATTCTTGGAGAATTCCTATATCTGTATGACCTAAATATCGTTTATCCTTATTCCACTGCGTTTTCCCATGACGAATACATACCAACTCTAACCCCATAGTGTACCACCTATACTCCATATAGTAAGTATGCTCAGGAGCAGGAATAATAATGATGCAGCCAGCATCAATCTTACGGTTGACTGAATATCCCCTTTATCCATCGGACGGGAATATTCGCCCATATATGCACGAAAAGATACCACACCGTTATAGGCGTTCTCGCCTCCGAGCCGAATCCCTAAAGCTCCAGCTACAGCTGATTCAGGAAATCCACTGTTGGGACTTGGATGGAGACGGGCATCGTGTCTTATGGTACGATAAGATTTTTTGTAATCCAGACGCATGATCCAACTGCTAACGACCAGTAATAAAGCTGTTATTCGTGCTGGAATGAAGTTAGCAATATCATCCAAACGGGCCGAAGCCCACCCCAGGTTAATATATTTCTCATTCTTGTATCCAACCATAGAATCTAGGGTATTCACAGCCCGATAAGCCATTGCAAGTGGAGCTCCTCCAATAAGTGCGTAGAATAGCGGAGACACTATGGCATCAACAATATTTTCTGCGACCGTCTCAACCGTTCCACGAACAACCTCAGGCTCGTCTAAGTGCGCTGTATCACGTCCAACAATCATCCCTAGTGCTTTCCGAGCAGCAGGTAAATCCCCACGGTTAAGATGATTGTACACTTCCATACCCGCATCCTTAAGCCCTTTCGTAGCAATGGTCGTAGCGATTAATATGACCTCCGCTCCCGTTGCAAGCCATGGATGAATCATATAAAGGCCTCTCAAAAATGCCCAGGTTATAAGCAGCGAACCTCCCACGATAATAACCGGGAGTAGAATTCCGGCCTTTTTCAGTTGGTCCGGTTGAATGACATGACTACGAATCCTCTTCTCTAACCGTTTGATCGAATTTCCCATACCTATCACAGGGTGAGGAAGCCAGCGCGGGTCTCCAATGATGAGATCTAATAGGTATGCAGCGCATATTATGAATATTGTTGCCCACTCCATCATGATGGATTCACTCCCGCAGCCTTCAAGCTTTCTTTTACCGTTCCATAAACTAGCCGCCCAATCGCAGCTCCCAGATCAGTTGCCGTTCCGCAATATCGATGTTCAATAGGATAGGAAGTGGATTGACTAACTCCTAACACGATAGCATCCGTTGTGGTTCCTGTAGCGATTAAACCATTCTCTGCATCACGAATTCCCAAATCAGCCAGAGCAGCTACCTTCGCTTCTACAGCAGTTGTAACAGCATTCACCATCGCTGCTTGAGTCATTCTGGCATCAATGATGAGCATGATATTAATCGTACCTGGTTGATAAACTGGAAATGTAGTCCGCTCAGATCCAGCACGTGCGCCGTTCGATACTCCCGCCGTAGTACAACAGAATAGGGAAGCGTCCTCCCCGGTTTCTTCGAGAACAGCAGCATGTTTGAGCCGAACAGCTGTCAATAATCCTGCCGTCGATTGCTGTGTATAGCCCCACTCTTGGAATAGCTTCTCCACATCTTTTTCCGGATGATTACAATCATAGAACCGATCTACATAAATATTGGCTACCCGGTCGATCCTCCCCATACCTCCTCCATGTATAGCGCTGCTAAGACAATCCATATGGACAGGGGAGTGGAGCAGCAAATGACGTTCATGCCGCGTAAGCGTTAGACCGGGCCAAGCCACAGATTTATAATGGGTACTCTCATCATTCAAAAAAGGCGTTGTCATTTTAAAACTCCTATTCTCATCCTACACTCTCTATCACACTCTGTATCTCTTTTAGAAATACTTGATTTGCTTCCGAGCTTTTAACGGCGATCCGAATATGTCCTTGTCCAAGTCCAGGATACATCGCACAACTTCGAATTAATATCCCCCGGATTCCAAGTTTCTGCTGCATATCTATCGCACGCCATGGATCAGGGAGTCTTACCAATAAGAAATTCGCTTCCCCTGGACTTACCTCACATCCTAATTTTCGAAGCCCTTGGACCAGCACTTCACGCTCCCTCGTTATCAGTTCCATGGTGCTTCTCTCGAATTCTTTATCGCAATCAAGTGACGCCTCGCCCGCTAACAATGCCAGTCCATTCACACTCCAAGTTACCTGCTTTCTTGTCATGGATCTGATGACATCTGGGTGTGCCAACGTATAGCCCAATCGCAGACCTGGTATAGCATAAAACTTCGTCATGGACCGTACTAGCAGCGTACGGGGATACTTTTCAAGCTCCGTCAATAACGACGCTTGCTGTTGTTCTGGAATGAAATCAATAAAAGCTTCGTCTACAACGAGATAGGTCTGCGATTGCTCAGCCAACTCAGCTAATATATGCAGCTCTTGAAGTGTATACTGTACACCATTCGGATTGTTAGGCTGTCCAATAAACACCAGATCCACCTGTTGTATCAATTCTCCAATGTCCTCAATCGTTGCTTTCCAATCCTTGTCTTGTCTACCGCGTACCGAATTCACTTCAATATCAAATTGTTCTGATAGCTGCCGGTACTCCGAGAAACAAGGTTCAATAATGCCTACCTTCTGTGGATGAAGCCCGAGTAGAATAAGGGACATACACTCTGCTGCACCATTTCCTACACAGATGTTATCTTCGTTAACTCTCAGCTTACGACCAAGGATATGTTTAAATTGCCGATGGCCTGGATCAGGATATCGAATGATTGACGATAGAGCCAGCTCCAATTGCTTTAGTACTTGCCCAGGTGGACCAAGAGGATTAATGTTAGCACTGAAATCTAGGAATACACTCTCTTCAATTCCATATGCCTTTGCAGCACTTTCCAAATCCCCTCCATGTCCGTATTGCTCTAACATACCGATTACTCCTCTGCCTAAATTTATTCAATGTTTCCATTATCGCGTGGGTTCTTCGGATGCGTCAATTCATAAGTCTATTTTAAACATAATATAGAAGGCTTCCCGAAAGTTCTGTGAACTTATGAAAGCCTTCTTTATCTTCTGCCTAAAGTGAATGGTGATGACATTACTTTGTTGACGTCACAGGGATGCTCCGGTAATTGCTTCATTTCTCGCTATTTTCAATACTTATTTTGGTAGCCCAATTTATCTAGGTCAAGTGTCACTAATCAATCGCAGACATAATATGAATTAGTTCAAGACGAAGGGAGAAAATCAATGAGTCAAGAAAACTATAGCGTTCAAGGAACTCAACAAAGGGATCCCCAATCCCATCATCATCACGGACATGAGGGTACACATCATCATCATCCTCATCATCCCCATTTTCATCCATATAGTCATCCACAAGGTGCCCATTTTATCCATCATCATCACCACCATCATTTTCACCACATGATGAGAGAACAAAATACTCAACAATAATATTAGAATAGAATAACGAAAATATAAGGCGAGAAGATTTACACCCACATTCACATGCTGCATGAATGCAGCCGTGGGTGTCATTCTCGCCTTTTCTAGGCTACATCCTAAATGGAACGGAAAAACCTGACTTGAATTTTGAAACTAATGAGGTACGAATCACTAAAACACTTCATAACCCTGAAAATGTGATTTTATAGAAAGAGAATCCCTCTCGGGATCCTTTTAAATACTGGTATTACAGGGTTTTTGGCCCCTTTGCCGTTACTTTGTCTTTTATTGATCTATCGTTTCCCGTTAGTTAAGTTCTTGAAGCATTAGTTCCCCACTCTAGGTTTGGCAGGATCACAATCAGGGTGGGGCACGCCTACAGCAGCTTGAGAGAGTTTAGTCAAATAATAGCACTCTTCCCGGTACATATGATCGGGCATCAGCTGTGCTAACGTGCCCAGTAGTTCTTTTCCAGTCGTGAGCTCCTCCACTTCGGATAGAAATTTCATGAAAAGAAGCATAACGGCATTGGCTTCCTGATTGAACCTTCGCAGAGCAGGGAAATCGGTCAAACCAGTACGCATATAACCCGCAAGCTCAATCGCTTTAAGATAAAAGTTTTCAAAATAGCGCTCGAATTCCTCGCTCTTGTTTTTCCAGCTACGCTCTACCAGATCAAATTGGCCTGACAAGCTGCCCGCGTGGCCGACTGCGTCTTGAAGCCATAGTAAATGCTGATGAACCTCCGGTCCTGAAGGAGGTAGTTGGACACTTGTCAGTGTCGCAAAAACACGCATTGCTTCCTCGATCTCATTGACCATATGATTCAAAAACGTCTGGGACAAATGAAAGGTAATATTACCCGTAAGCGACCGTTGCAGCAAATGAAGCTTAAAGGTGCGCAATTGTGAAGTCCAGGGATTGACAGATTGAAGCAGGACAGCGATGCCCTCGCGATTCAGGTCCTGCCGCGCTGAACCCAACAACTTGTCAAAGCCTTGAACGAACTGCTGTGCAGTGGATATTTCCGCAGCCTCTCCTGGAGCCAGCCCATCCCGAATAAACCTCGCATGATCGCCCAAAACCTGCAGCCAAAATCGGAGCTCAAAGAGAGCGCCGTTCTCAAAGCTCATTTCCGCCATTTTCTACAACTCCCTTTTCAGATGACTTCCCAATCTTTTATCACCCTATGTGAGAGCGCATTTTCATATGCCTATCTAGTACACGGCGTACGTGAGCACTTCCTTAGAGCCATCCTCACGAATTCCTACGGCAAAATAGACCGTTCCTTCGATACCGTTTCACTCTTAACGGCGATATAGGTCGCATCAATATAGACGCACACATAGCGCTTCTCAAGTGGTCGTTTCATAAATACATCGACATGCTCGACCATCACTTTTGTCATGTTCGATACGATTGGTGGCGTGTAGTAGTGACCGTACATTTTCTCGATTAGATCCGCAATCTCCTTCATCGTGATTCTCTCGATCGAAGCAGAGGCCTGTCGGCCGTGTTGCCCAATATTTAGGTATGTTCATTATTGATTACTGAAGTCATGAATTATTAATTTTTGGACAAACTGAATTTTGGCAGTGCTAAAATTGTCATTTGTGTTTTTTAACAAAAGGAGGAATCAACGATGTCTAGTGCAAAGGATCTTTCTATACAAAATAAAATGGAAAATATTTTCAATCACACTTGTGGAACATGGCAAAACTGTACGGAGTCAAACATCCAATCATTCTTAGAACAGTGCCAAGAACATAGTATAGACTCACAATATTGTATGAGTTGGGTGGAACAACATAAATCACAAATACCTGACTGGCAAGTTGTTTCAAAAGTCTCTCTTGACTGGGTTAATCAGCATACTTCAACTGGATCTCCCATTTCATTTACTGAATAGTATCTTCATTAATAGTGGAAATGAGAGGTGAGCTTCAGAATCTCGGGAATATACGCCAACTCTTTTGATTCAATTATCCGGCGTAGTATTTGCAGTTCCTCTAGTTGCTGAAGTTATTTATTCACGGTATTTCCTCTTCATTATTACCCACAGCCCCATCCACCAATGCGGCTGCGGGTACTCTTTTCAAATCGCTAATTTTAGCTGATTGCTCAATCAATCTACAGCTACAGCGCTGCTTCTGCCCGGGTAACGCTTCCGGCTGGCTTGAACAGCCCAGCTCCCATGCCTTCCATCAAGCGGCTGGCTGCTGCTTGCGCTACTTAGGATTGCGCCCACACTGGTATTTGCTCTGCATCACGGAATTTGCTCAACTGCCCGCTTCCCACTACATCACCCTGTGTCGTACGTGCCAGCACCGCTGCCAGTTCCACCCGCGTAATGCCTTCCTGCGGCCTGAAGCTGCCGTCGCTATAGCCTGTAATCCATCCAACCTGCATAGCAGACTTCACTGCATCAGCTGCCCATTTATCAATTCTCGCTTCATCTGTGAAGCTTGGGGCTTCAGCGCCCGTGCCAATATCCCGATCAGCTCCTGACGGGGTCACGACCTGATCGGGACGATACGTATGATCAGCAAAGCCTGTAACAATACCCGCTTGCATCGCTTTTTCAATCCAGGATTGTACGTAAACTATGATTTCAGCCTTTATGAGAAGCGGATCAAAGCGGGGAACGCGCTTGATCTGAGCGCTTCGCTGACTACGGTGTGGACGAAAAAATGGGCGAAGGCGCGCCTTGTGGAAGGTGGACGACAAGTATTACGGCGTTCCTACTCAGAAGGGCTTGTCTTTTGTCTGGCTGAACAAGGATATGCTCGATGCCAAGGGACTGCCGGTTCCCACGGAATGGGGGCTGGACGAACTCATCCTTTTACCATGATATTCTCGAAATTTCTAACTCTTTTGATTTTCAAAATAAACAATGGAAAGGCGAGAAGATTTACGCCCCGGTCATATGCTGCATTCATGCAGCTGTGCGTGTCATTCTCGCCTTTTTCTATGGTTACAACCTATCATGGGAAAACCGTCATGTGGTGCTCAACTTTGGTTTAAGTTACAGTCTGATTGTGCTCATATAAGGGTCAAAAATCTACTGTATATTCTATATTCGAACAGTGAAGTTTGACTAAAAGATAATTCGTTTGTTACAATCTCACCAACAAATAGGAAAAGGATGAGGGCGATGGTTCGTCGTTTGATAAGGTTTAAAAATGTCGCTACTGCATTAAGCTTCTAAGTATAAAATGATTTATTCTACTTAGAAGCGAGGGAACAGAATGAAACAACATCAATTTGAACACTGGTCCGAAATTAAGTATTTAAAGGATATTGTCAAGAACCCAATGATTAAAGTAGGGGAATACTCATACTATTCTGGTTATTACGATAATCATGATTTCGAAGATGGGTGTGTTAGATACCTATGGGGGGATGAAAAATCCAGAAAGTTGTTTAACCCCATCGAAGACCATGGTTGGCATATAGATAAATTGATTATTGGAAATTACGTATGCATTGCAAGTGGTGTAATTATTTTAATGGGTGGAAATCACAATCATCATCCTGAATGGATAACCGTGTATCCGTTTGTGGAGCAGATTGAAAATTCTTACGCACCAAAAGGCGATACAGTCATCGAAAGTGATGCATGGATTGGAATGAATGCAATGATTATGCCAGGTGTGACAATAGGTGAGGGCGCCATTGTTGCGGCTGGTTCGGTTGTAACAAAAGATGTCCCACCATATACTATCGTAGGCGGTAACCCTGCTCAACAGATAAAGAAACGCTTTACAGACGAAGAAATTGAAAAGTTAAAAGAAATGCGTTGGTTCGATTGGGAACGCGAGAAAATTGAGCAGGTCAGTCATATCTTGTCAAGTTCTTCCGTTAATCAATTATATGACTTTTATCAAAAAGAAATAAAACCATAACGTTTAATTTCAGACCTTCTCATTAGAATAAAAAACTAATAAGTTTAAAAAGCAATAGTCCCTTCTTCAATTCAAGAAGGGACTATTTTTTTTGACACCTTCAAAACTCTGAATCATCCTGTTCAAAGAAACCCATTAACTTTAAACTATTGGCTGTGCTCTCAGTACCTTCAGTAAGCTTCCGTCGGATCGTGCTATCGCTTAATCCATGCCGGAAGAACAGTATCGTTTCCTTATATGAATACCCCTGCATGAGAATCGTCATCTCTTTATATTTTCCGAGCAGGAATTTTGTTCGCTGGATCTCTGTTTCACTCGCTGTGGAAAGAGTTCCCCTTGCCCCCATGCCATCGCCATTCCCCTCAATCCCCTTTATGCTATAATTATCGAGAGGAATATATAACCGATTGATTGACCCCCGCCCCGGCCAAGGATGTGGGGGTCTTTGCGTTCACCAATTCCTTGCATTTTTTCTTATGCTTCGCACTCCCTTGAAAGGGACACGACTAATTGCATTTGAATCAACACTTTTTCAAGGATCTCTAAAGGGTCATCAGTGTCTTTCATGCCTTCACAAATTTCAATGGCTTCTTTTACTGCTTTATCGAGTTTATCTGCACGTTTTTTCTCAGTTGCTGCTTGCTGGAGCCAGTGCTTTAAAACTTTAGGCCAAACTAAATACTGTCCTCCGTCATCAAACCTATTACAATATTCCATATCTTCTTGCCAGTCTCTATTCATTCCACACCTCCTAAATCCTCTGATTCATTTTACCTCCTATTTACCGGAACTTCCATTTAGTTCCTGCGTATTTAACAGTAAGGGGTTGATCTTATGTTTTTACTAATACTCGATGTTCTGATCATATCGATCAACGTTCTGATCATTTTGTTCGGTATGTATGTCTTCACTTATCCAGATAATGATTGGTTACGAATGTTCAATGGAATTCCTGATGATGTAGAACAAGATGATATTGACTTATTGAAAATTAAATTTAGGGCTGTAATCGCAATAATGCTCGGTGTGATAATGGGTTCGTTTTCGGCATTGCAGGCCATCGTTACACATATTGGGTAGGGAGGTAGAACTTTTGTTTCTAATGTTAGTTGGTGCCATTAATATCTGGCTTGGCACATCTGTATTCAGAAATCCCGAAGAAATGGCGATCAGAATGAACCGGGATGAGTATCATGAAATAGATGATACTGATGTATTAAAAATGCAATTTCTTGGAGTATTCGTTGTTAGTCCTGGTTTAATATTGGTCTTGGTAGGACTATCAACTCTGATTTAATTTGGAGGTAATGATATGTCATGGTTTACACTTTTTCTTTTATCTATTATTTTCATAGGTATTGGTGTCCTTTCTAGAAAGTATCCGACATTCGGATGGAGAATGAATGAAGGATGGAAAGTCAAAGGTGACTCCGAACCAAGCGATACCTATATTGATTCGGTGAAATTCGGTGGATTAATCTCCATTTGCCTGGGCTCCATTTTTTTAGTGCTTGGAATGATGACTATATTGCTTTAGTGATACCCCTTAAAGAACCCCCACTACTCAAATTGTAAGAACTAACGTTCTATCAGATAAATGTAGTTAGTCACCCCGGTCTGAATCGACCGGGGTTCTACTTCTTATATCAGTGTGGACTATGCCACTCCGCTGCTTTGCATTTCCTTCTTCACAGCTTCCTTATACTTACTGAGTTTGCTGCTGAGTTGACCTGATGTCATACCTGTTGGCAATTTCGCGCCAGGTCACATCCTGATCACGTTTCTGTTCGTACAGTTTCGGAAAATCGAGGGGTAAATCCGTGAAAGATGGACGCTCTCACAAAATGTATTGCTCCAGTTCGTCCCTGCTGATATCTGCCGATTCTGAACTAGCTTCCTCCTCACCTTCTTGATCTGCTACTTCGCTTCGATCGTCTTCCTCAAAGTTCATTTCATATGACTCGTTGGTCCGACTGCTGTGAGTCAGATTCGCTCTGCTGCATCCACTCCGGAAGGTCTGATTGAATACTGTTTCCTTCTTGATTGTCGAGCTGCTTCTCTTCCTCTACTGGTTTTCATATTTGTCACTACACCAGAACTATCAGTTGTTACACGACGGCCAAATGCCTTTACTCCGAAAGAATACGATGTTCCCGCTCTCAGGTCAGTGTAAGTATACAAGCCACTTAAACCATAAATCGAACGATAATAACTACCATCTAGATAAAGCTTACTCCACTGCTGTCAGATGCATCTACAAGTTGTGCTAAAAAATTTTTATACGTAAAATTAATTTGATAAGACTATCAGCAGGAAAGCGTTCTGGAGGGGGATTGAGTATGTACAATCTTTATTTGATTACTGAATCTAGTCAACGATAAGAAATATGTCGGTTTTACCTCAAAGGGGTAATTTAAAGCATTGATCGATATATTATCCTATTTATAGTTGAAAATTTCATTGAACGCACCCTCATGTTTATTCTCCTCCATAAAAAAACACCCTCTACTTATGCTTAAATAAGCTTTGAGCCAGAACGGTGCTTCTGTTAAATTTATGATGAAATACATTTTTCACAGCAGTTTTTCATCAATCTTGATTTCTATATATCGTTGAACCAATTTTAATTTCTTCAGGTGAAATCGCCTTACCTACACATATTCCGATATTCTTTTTATCAGCCATTGAAGTTGAAATTTGTACTGAACTTACTTGGAGTGGAATTTCTCGATTATCCGTTCGTTTAACAAGTATTTTCTCACCTATCATTTTTTTTATCTCTGGATGAGTTAGTTGATCTAGTTCTTTGTCTGTACCGACCATAACAGTACCTTCCTCTTTTGATTCAAATACTAAACTGATAGTCATAATCTTCTCCATTAATTATCCTCCACTATCTTTCATTAATATATAGTTCATCTCTAACATCACGTATACGTAAATCAGCATTTTTCAGCCTAGCAATAGCATCTCGTAATAACGTCATTCTCTCCGTTGATGTCAGATCAGGAGCAAATCTCGCAGCTCTTATACTAGCTTGAGCTTCATCTAAAGCATAATTCTTTTTAAAGGTTTCTGCATCAACATCATATAATTCAAAAGCCCTTCCTGCCTTGTAGGCTTCATAATGGCCAACAATTTCATGGGCAATAGTAGCTTTTCCTGTAACACGAGAATTAGCAGTTAATGTACCAATTCCTGTTTGCTCTGCTGGGAGCACGTCCGTATTGATAATGAACCTGTCGTACATCATCCCTGTATTCCATTCATCATAAAAACCAGGCCTAGATACTATAATGTTCTCCTCTGGAAAATTCAACGATTTAGTGTAATCCACTATTTCAGCTTTTTGAGTATCAGTTAGTGGAAACTCATTTCGCAATCCCCCAGAGGATATTTGTCTTAGTTCACTTGCTCCCTCATATTTTACAGATGAACTCAATACATTTTTCGGCTTAATAAGGGAACCTGTTACACCACCTGTTACAAGTCCGGCTGTTCCAATCACGCTGGCAAGATGTTCTGTAGACCAAGCCCTTGTAGGAAAAACAGCTTCTCTAACTGTTCCATGTATTCCAAAAGTCATTCCGTTAGCAAAATCATTAGGAGATTCAAAAAGCTTGTCCGCCCTTTCAATATACCCTTGATAAGCACCTTTGGGTATACCTGCTGTCCAGTAATCCAAAAAACTCCACACCGAACTATATCGCCTTTCATACCTCTCGTTAGAAGCATCCATTATTCCGCTACCCAGCTCTTTCAAGCTGTCAACAGATTTCTCAAATCCATTACGTGAGTCAATAGGAGGGGCGGGACAAGTATTTGGTGGAGGCGGTAAACAACTCGGATCAATGTTTCCTGTATCCAAGTAGTCCGCTAGTTTGAACTTATTCGCAATTTGGCTTAATTCGACAGAAATTGATGAAGATAACGATACAAAAAACTCCATATCTTTTTTGGCAGCATGAAAATCATAATAGAACCGCTGTTTAGTTGTACCATCCCATAAAGATTCCATAAGCAATATTTGATTAACTAGTTGGTCATTCATTTGTTCAATCATTTTACTAGATTTATCAAATTGAGCTGAGACTACATAAACTTGTTCAGGAGTTATATTAATTGTCGTCATAAGATACCTCATTAATAGTATTACACATTATTCTACTATTATTTACCATACTTATAGTGTCTTTAACAAAAAAGAGTACTGTTTTCATTTTTAGTAAATGAAATCTCCCCCAGAAGGATGAACTATTAGGGAATACATCTTAATAGACAGAAGGTGTGGCTTTTCACCTAGAACGGCAGATGCAATACTAGAGCGAATAGACTAGGCTTACCCGGAATTTTAAAAACTGAACAATGGAGGAAGATATTTTTCCATATATTCGACGCAACTTGCCCCCTATAAAAAAAGGAGGTGAAAAGATGCCTTGAAGAACGATTTACAAAAGTTTACTGAAATAATTCCTGATAAACAAATTTTAATAAAATGTCTATATGCACGTTACAAAGACAATGAAAAAAGAAGCTTCCCACAAGTTCAGTGAACTCATGAGAAGCCTCTAATCATGTTACCCTATGTGGGGAAAATGTGGGGAAACGGCCTTCCCCACACTCACAAACCCTTATAAATCAAGGGGTCAGACCCCATTTTACATCATGCCGCCCATTCCACCCATGCCGCCCATATCAGGCATGCCTGGCTTTTCTGGTTCTGGCTTGTCAGCGATAACCGCCTCTGTTGTCAGGAACATAGCTGCAACGGAAGCCGCATTTTGAAGAGCGGAACGTGTTACTTTCGCAGGGTCAACGATACCTGCTTCGAACATGTTCACCCACTGATCAGTAGCAGCATTGTAGCCGATGCCGATCTCTTCTTTTTTCAGACGCTCAACGATAACTGAACCTTCTTGACCAGCGTTTGCTGCAATCGTGCGGATTGGCTCTTCCAGAGCGCGCAGAACGATGTTCACGCCTGTTTTCTCGTCGCCTTCTACTTTTACAGCAGCAACAGCGTTGTATACGTTAACGAGCGCAGTACCACCACCGGATACCATACCTTCTTCAACCGCAGCACGGGTTGCGTTCAGGGCATCTTCGATGCGTAATTTGCGTTCTTTCAATTCAGTTTCAGTAGCCGCACCGACTTTGATTACTGCTACGCCACCAGCCAGTTTAGCCAGACGCTCTTGCAGTTTCTCTTTGTCGAACTCGGAAGTAGTCTCTTCCAGTTGGTTGCGGATTTGCTTAACGCGAGCTTCGATATCGTCTTTGTTGCCAGCGCCGTCAACGATGATCGTGTTTTCTTTAGTAACACGTACTTGACGAGCTGTACCCAATTGATCGATGGAAGCGGATTTCAGGTCGAGACCAAGCTCTTCCGTAATCACTTGACCACCAGTCAATGCAGCGATGTCTTGCAGCATTGCTTTACGACGATCACCGAAGCCTGGAGCTTTAACAGCAACCGCGTTGAATGTTCCACGCAACTTGTTCACGATCAGCATCGCTTGAGCTTCGCCTTCGATGTCTTCTGCGATCAGAACGAGCGGTTTGCCTTGTTGTACGATTTTCTCAAGGATCGGCAGGATTTCTTGAGTGTTAGTTACTTTTTTATCCGTGATCAGGATGTATGGATTTTCAAGAACAGCTTCCATTTTATCCGTATCTGTGATCATGTATGGGGAGATGTAGCCACGGTCAAACTGCATACCTTCTACAACTTCCAGCTCAGTCAAGAAGCCGCGGGATTCTTCAACAGTGATAACACCGTCTTTACCCACTTTATCCATAGCTTCTGCGATCAGTTGACCTACTTCTTCATCGTCTGCGGATACGGAAGCAACCTGAGCGATTTCCTGATGGTTTTTAACTTCCTTCGCAATGTTTTGAAGCTCTTCTACAGCAGCTCTAACCGCTTTATCGATACCCTTGCGGATGATCATTGGGTTAGCGCCTGCAGTTACGTTTTTCAGACCTTCACGGATCATCGCTTGAGCGAGAACCGTTGCAGTTGTTGTACCGTCACCGGCAACATCGTTTGTTTTTGTAGCTACTTCTTTAACGAGCTGAGCACCCATGTTCTCGAATGCATCTTCCAGCTCGATTTCTTTAGCAATCGTAACACCGTCATTTGTGATGAGCGGGCTTCCGAATTTCTTTTCCAAAACAACGTTACGGCCTTTCGGTCCGAGTGTTACTTTTACTGCGTTAGCCAATGCATCAACACCGCGGAGCATTGCGCGGCGGGCGTCTTCACTAAACTTAATATCTTTAGCCATGGTATTACATACCTCCCTAATGGATTATGAATATTTCAGCACTCTTATATTCAGGTTGTGAATTAACCCAAGATCGCGTGGATGTCGCTTTCTTTCATAATCAAATATTCTTTACCTTCGTATTTGATTTCTGTTCCGGCATATTTGGAGAAAATGACACGGTCGCCTTCTTTAACTTCCAACGCTACACGAACACCATCTTTCAAAGAACCGCTGCCTACAGCGATAACTTTTCCTTCTTGCGGCTTTTCCTTAGCGGAGTCCGGAAGCACGATCCCGAATGCCGTGGTTTCTTCTTGTTCGATTGGTTCTACCAATACGCGTTCACCTAAAGGTCTGATCATGAAAAAATAGCCTCCTTTAAAAATATGTTGTGGTGCTCTGTTTCAAAGCTTTATGTATTAGCACTCAACCATCGTCAGTGCTAACAACCAATTTTATGATACTTCAAGTTGCCTGAAGATTTCAAGTCCTTTGCGCTATTTTTTACTCATTTTTTGATATAAGCGCAGGAACAGGTTGTCCTCAAGACTCCTCTTTCCATTCTATCCACGACTTTTCAATTTATGCCTGCGTTTATCTTTCTAATAAACCAAAAAAAGAGCGTCCTGATCAGGACACTCTTTAACGAAGAAGTATATACAGTTGACCGGGCCTAATCTTCTTCATCAACACGTATGTAGTGGCTTTCCATATCCATATCCGCCTGCAATTGCTTGCGATACACAAAAGCTGAAAGAAATACGCTTAATTCGTATAGAAGCAGCAGAGGGATCGCCACCAGAAAATCGGAGATAAAGTCTGGCGGTGTAATGACAACAGCCACAAACACAAGTCCGAAATAGGCTACACGGCGCATCTTCTTCAGCCTCAGCGGATTCAGAATCCGAATTTTGGTTAAGAACATCACAATCAGGGGAAGTTCAAATAGCAATGCCAGCGGCAGCACCAGGTTGAACATAAAGTTAAAATAATTCGTGATGCCGTATGTCTCCTGAAGCCCCATACTCTTTGTAATGGTCGTCGTAAAAGACAGTGTCATTGGAAATACGATGTAATATCCAAATGCAATACCCAAAATAAGCAGTAAAAAAGCATATGGAATATAACGAACTGTCGCCTTCTGCTCATTTTTCCGTAGCCCTGGCTTTACAAAAGCCCAAAGCTGATAAAATATAAACGGAACCGATATAACAAGCGAGAAAAGGGCAGCAATTTTCATATAGATCCCGATACCATCCCAAAAAGAGAAGGCATTCAGTTCAAACGACTTGGCCTGCTCCGTTCCCGTCAAATACCGGTAAATCGGCTCAGCGATAAACAGACCGGCAATCAATCCGCCCACAAACACGACAAGCACAATAATAATCCGCTTGCGAAGCTCACTAAGATGCTCTACAAGCGCCATCTCTTCCATTTTTTCCGACATGCTAGATATCACCTCATCTGTATCCCGGCAGCACAAGAAGAAACGGCTGAATCCTCGCGTGGGAAGGGGTCCGTTTCTCATAATAAGTGCGAAAAATCCCTCCCGTAGGAGGGGATTTCACTTTACGAAACCGTTCTTATTCCGGAAGACGTCTATCTTCAACGTTGGCCTGTGCTGCGGCTGGCTGTGGTGCTTCTTCCTTCTTCTTCGAAGCCGGCTCATCGTCAATGATCTCACGTGCTCCTTCCTTAAACTCGCGGAACGTTCTGCCTACAGCGCGCCCCAGTTCAGGAAGCTTGTTCGGTCCGAATAGCAGCAGAGCTAAGATGACGAGTAGAATAATACCTGGTACTCCGATTGAACTCATACCTTTCTCCTCCTAATTACACGAAATCAGCCTATATGATATTTATACCGCCATCATACCATAACAAAAATCACATAAACAATGAGGATTTATGATATTTTTTACATAATTCTTCCTAAATCCGTTGCAAAATCCGCTATTCGTGGTACTGTCCCGTAACCATAAGCAGTGCCTCAGGCAGCTGATCCATAACGGCTGCAAGATTCTCATGCACACCTTTTGGCGACCCAGGTAAATTGAGAACCAGCGTTCGGCCACGAATGCCGCACACCCCACGGAACAGCATGGCACTTCGATTCTTCTGCATTACCGTAGCCCGCATCGCTTCGACAATACCCGGCACTTCCCGCTCGACGACCCGTTTAGTCGCTTCCGGCGTTACATCCCTCACTGCTAATTCCGTCCCCCCGGTTGTAAGCACCAGATCCACTTGAAAATAATCCGTCAATTCAATCAACGCGGCAATAATTTCATCTTCTTCATCAGGAACAATACGGTATTCGATAATTTCGCCGCCCAATTCCTCTTCAATCAGTTCCCGGATAACCTGGGCGCTCGTATCCTCGCGTTCCCCGCGTGAGCCTTTATCGCTCGCCGTCAGGATCGCCGTTTTCCACAACATGAGTACCCTCCCCTTCCCTCTGCCGAATCTTTCTTCTATATTCAATAATGAAATGAATCCCGTTTAATTACTTTCGTTCATGTAATTTCCGCTCTTGCCTCCGGTCTTGCTGAGTAGCTTTGTTGGACCAATCTCCATATCCTTTTGCATTGCTTTACACATATCATAAACGGTCAGAGCAGCGGCAGAAACAGCTGTTAGAGCCTCCATTTCAACCCCGGTCTTTCCTGTCGTCTTCACAGTTGCTTCTATATATAATTCATCCCGGCCATTATCGCCGAATTCCACATTAATACCCGTAAGGGGAAGCGGATGGCACATTGGAATCCAATCCGATGTCTTCTTGGCAGCCATTATACCGGCCACCTGCGCTACCGCAAGCACGTCGCCTTTTTCAATACCGCCCTCTTTAATACGTCGGAGCGTATCTGGATGCATCTTCACGGTTGTTCGTGCAGTGGCTGTCCGGGATGTTATGTTCTTATCACTCACATCCACCATCTTCGCTCTGCCCTGCTCATTAAAATGACTAAGCTCCATTCCATCACCTTCCGCTAGAATCCAGTCTTTATGTATCCATTTTCAGTTATAAGCCCGTCCAGACGCAAATCGTGACATTCCATCGGCACCTGATCTGTAACCTGAGCTTCAAATCCAAGCCCGATCCATAAGGGAGTCTTCTTACCACCCGCTACAGCCGATAACATGCGGTCCCGAAGACGGTCATAATATCCGCCTCCATAACCAAGCCGTCCACCTTTCCCATCGAATGCCAGACCCGGAACCCATATGACATCCGGAACAACATCCTTTCGGCATTTCTCTGCGCGCACAGGATCCGGTTCAGGAATACCATAAGCACCTTGAATCAGTTCATTCCAACTGCGGAATAGGTATAGCTCCATCATGCCGCTTCCCCGAAGGCTTCTCGGCACCATGACTTCAATTCCATTCTCCCATGCCCACGTTATCAGCGGCCGGGTATCGAGCTCCGAACGAAATGGAACATACACTAGCATACTGCCCACGTGACTGGCTATCAGCAGATCGGTCGCATGACGGCAGACCTGTCCGGATCGCTCTTCACGATCGCTATCCGATATCGAATCTCTAAGAGAAACCTTAAGCGCCCGAAGTTCAGTTTTGGAAGCAGAAATGTTCAATCCGCTCTTTCCCTTCATGCTTATAATTAAGATTAGTTTACCATTGTTCCTCCCTTTCGCCAAGAATGCCGTAAGTCACCATGAATCGGTCGCTTGTTTACCTTTTTTCATGTAAACTTACCTTATCATCATCTGAATTCTACCAATGAATCAGGAACTACATATAGATGGAGGTTTTATCTCACATGCTACTGCAAGCCAATGGCATTACGAAATTATTTGGGGTCACTCCGGTGCTTGAGGGCATCAACCTGCAAATTCTTGAACGGGAGCGGATTGGACTCGTTGGCGTAAACGGTGCCGGTAAATCGACGCTGCTTCAGATTTTGGCTGGAGATATGTCATATGACGGGGGACAAATATTTAAAGCAAAAGAAACAACGATTGGTTATTTGGCGCAAAATAGCGGCCTGCAGTCGAACCGTACCATTTGGGAGGAAATGCTGGACGTATTTACACCGCTCATTGAAACGGAACGCGAGCTTCGCCAAATGGAGCAGCAGATCGCCGATCCCGCCTCTAGCGAAGATTCGAAACGTTATCAGGATTTGCTTGACCGGTATGCCGTCCGTTCCGACTGGTTCAAGGATCACGGCGGCTATGAAATGGAAACGCGCATCCGCAGCATTCTCCACGGAATGGGCTTCGGAAGTTTTTCACCGGACACCTCTATCGCCACTTTAAGCGGTGGTCAGAAAACCCGTCTGGCGCTGGCACGTATACTTCTTCAAGCCCCTGACCTACTCATGCTAGACGAACCTACGAACCACCTGGATATCGCAACGCTGACCTGGCTTGAGGATTACCTGCGCGGTTATTCGGGAGCACTGCTTGTTGTATCCCATGACCGATATTTTCTGGATCGTCTCGTAACAACCATTGTTGAAATTGAACGCCATCAATCGAAACGATACACAGGCAATTACAGCAAATATATCGAACTGAAAGCAGCGGAATACGAATCGCAACTGAAGCAGTACGAGAAACAACAGGATGAGATTGCTCGGATGGAAACCTTTATCCAGCGCAACCTCGTACGTGCCTCTACTACGAAGCGTGCACAGAGCCGGCGTAAAGCTCTTGACCGAATGGATCGGCTGGACAGGCCCATGGGCGATTTGAAAAAAGCTCACTTCTCCTTCGAGGTAGAGTACATGTCCGGTAAAGAGGTGCTTCAGGTGAAAGACCTGTCCGTCGCTTTTCAGCCTGGAGAAACATTGTTCCGAAATGTATCCTTCGATCTCCGGAGAGGAGAAACCGTCGCCCTGATCGGACCGAACGGGATCGGCAAGTCTACGCTGCTCAAATGTCTCATTGACGATATGAAGCCGGCTTCCGGATCCCTACAGTGGGGAACCAAAGTCAAGATCGGCTATTATGATCAGGAACAATCCGAGCTCAATCCGAAAAATACTGTACTGGAAGAGCTGTGGAGCGCTTATCCCCATATGGAAGAAGCACGAATACGGACCGTTCTTGGCAATTTTTTGTTCAGTGGTGAAGACGTCCTGAAGAAGATCAGCTCTTTAAGTGGGGGCGAAAAAGCGCGTGTGTCTCTTGCGAAACTGATGCTTCTAGAAGCCAATATGCTTATCTTAGATGAACCAACCAACCATCTGGATTTGTTCAGCAAAGAAGTGCTGGAATCCGCACTGATTGATTATGAAGGCACCCTGTTCTTTATTTCTCACGACCGCTACTTTCTTAACAAAATGGCGGAACGCATCGTAGAGCTGCATCCAGACAGCGTTCAACATTTCCTGGGTAATTACGACGATTACACAGATAAACAGCAAGAGATCGTTGAAATGAACAACGAGCCTTCTGAACCATTCTCCCGCACAGGAACCAAGCAGGAGACCGTCACGGAAACTCCAACTGACAAACCAGGCGCCTCTTCCTTCGAAGCAGATAAGCAAGCGAAGCGTGAAGAAAGAAACCGACAGCGCAAGCTTGCCAGCCTGGAAGAACAGATTCATTCATTGGAGACGGAAGTTGCGCAGCTGGAAGCGGAAATGGCCCTCCCGGAAATATATCAGGACTATATGGCTCTGCAAGAACGCCAACAGATCACGGATACCAAAAAAGCTTTGTTGGAACAAATTTTTACGGAGTGGGAAAGCTTGCTGGAGGCTTAAACAGTCCGATTTTATAAAAAAACAAAAAAAGTTCACAAATATGCTTCAAAATCGCTTTATCACTTATGCACAGCCTTATCCCCAATTTCCGTGCATAAGTATGACTTGAAAATGGCCTAAACGGCCATTTTTTTGCTTTTAAACAAGCTTTTTAGCGACGACACCCAAGATTATCCACTAAGTTATGCACATTATCCACAATTTCAACAAGTAATTTTGAAAATGATGTCCCCTTTTTTCAGCCTCTTCCAAACCTTTAATTTATCGGTGTTTTCTGAATTTGCGCACATTTTCGAAGGGAAATGTGGATAACCTTGTCCACAACTTGACAGAACTATTGATTCATTTATATGAATCCCGTTTACTTATATAAATTAGGCCCTCTCCTTCGAAACGAAGAAGAAGGCCTTTTTCTTATAGAGGTTGTTCAAAAAGTCCGCTTTAGATCACGAAGTGAATCAGGAAGTGGGCTCGGCATCGAATCTTGAATTCAGCTAAAATGTTTCCTCCGGAAACATCTTAGGTGCTCACGTACCCAAAACAGCTGATGCTTACGAAGACGTTTTCTACGAAAACGTGCAGCTCCGCTCCTCAGTCCCTAGCTTCATCCAACTGAAGCGTTTTGAAAAAACGCACATCGGAAGCATATGCCTCGGTGCTGAAAACCGACCTTTTTGAACACGCACTTATATGGTAATCGTCGTTAAACGGACAAGAGCGCCGAGTTGCATGCTGCCACATATGCAAGCCCTGCCGCCATGACTATATCCTGGTGAACTGCTGTTCCGCGGAATACCTTACCATCTCTTTCAACGGTAACGGCCGCCTCTGCATGCGCGTCTTCCCCGCTACTCAGAGAATGAAGTTCCAGATCAACGAAGGAAATACTACCACTGATTCCTTGGCTGATTGCGGATATGACAGCTTGCACCGGTCCATCGGCTACGCTCGAATAGGACACCTCACGCTCCTCATGCAAGTGGCGCAGTCTGACTGCCGCCACCCGGCTTACTCCGCTACCGGATATCACCTGGACCTCACCCAACTCATACACCTGAGCCGGTTTACCAAGCGTGCTACTCACCATTTGCAGCAGTTGATCATCACTGACCACCTTTTGCCGGTCTGCGGTCTCTTTGAAGGTATTGTATAGCTTCTCCACCTCTTGTTCCTGAATGGATACACCATACCGGGCAAGCCTGTCTTTCAATGCATGTCGTCCGGAATGCTTGCCTAGAATAATCATGCTGCGCGGAATGCCCAGATCCTCAGGGTTCATAATCTCATAGGTGCTTCGGTCCTTCAGAAGGCCATCCTGATGAATACCCGATTCATGCTGAAATGCATTACGGCCAACAACCGGCTTATTGAATGCAATCGGAAAATGCATCGCACCACTGATCAGTCGAGACGTTTCATACAGCTTCTCAGCTGAGATACCTGTCTCTGCTCTTAGCACATCACCCCGGGTAGCCAGTGCCATCACAAGCTCTTCCAAGGCACAGTTTCCTGTACGTTCACCTACACCATTAACCGTTACCTCGATTTGACTAGCTCCGTTGCGAATGGCTTCCAGACTGTTCGCCACAGCTAAGCCCAGATCATTATGACAATGGGCGCTGTACTCCACACTTCTGCCTCCCCGTGCCCCTTCGCGCACCCGGCGAAACATCTCTCCATACTCTTGTGGCAGCGCATATCCAACCGTGTCAGGCAGGTTGATAATATTTGCCCCTTCCTCAATTACTGCCTCTACCATTTCAATCAAGTCATCTATGTTCGTACGTGATGCGTCCATCGCGGTAAATTCCACCCGGTCGCAAAACTGTTTGGCGTACGCCGTCATTTCCCGTGCAGTCGCAACGACCTCTTTCCGGCTCTTGCGGAGCTGATGCTTTATATGGATGTCGGACGAAGAGATAAACAAATGTATGCGCCGATTGGCTGCATCTTGTGTCGCCCGGACAGCTGCGTCAATGTCTCCTTTTACCGCTCTCGCAAAGCCGCATATTTCCACATTTTGAAGCTGGCGGGATATCGTTTCAACTGCGGCAAACTCGCCTGGACTGGACACAGGGAACCCCGGCTCCAGCACATCTACACCCAGCTCCGCTAGTTTGGCAGCAAGCATGATCTTCTGCTCAGGCTGCAGACTTGCTCCAGGGGCCTGTTCTCCGTCACGTAATGTTGTATCCATCAAACGAATTCTTCGAATTTCTTGTACCATCGTGGGTTCCTCCCTTGTTTTTACGAGATGTGCCAGATTGATCTTACTTGTCATGATTACACCTGCGTCCGCACGTCGACTTGCGTCCGCAGTCCCACCCAACTGCTGCCGGCAGCAAGAAGAAACGGCTTCGGGGTCCTTTATAAAGGACTTCGGCGTTTCTTCGAGAAATATAAGACAAGTATGCAATTTGAAATTCATACTTTCTTAAATTTCAAAAAGCCCGCCATCTCCTTATAAGAGACGACGGGCTTTAAACCCTCCGTGGTACCACTCTACTTGACGCATTGATCTCGGCATCATACCGAAACGTGCGTCCGCTTAGTGTCCGATAAAATTACGCCGGCCGGGCGAAATATTTATCGAACTCCTGTTCACGGGGGATCCCGTAAGAGAGTACATATTAGAGGTTGTTCAAAAAGTCCGCTTTTGATCACGAAGTGAATCAGGAAGTGGGCTCGGCATCGAATCTTGATTTCAGCCGGTCCTTCCGGTGCTCACGTACCCAAAACGTACGCTCCGCTCCTCAGTCCCTAGCTTCATCCAACCTTCTCGGTGCTGAAAACCGACCTTTTTGAACACGCACTATTAGGACTTTTGCTGCCAGCAAATCTATACCGTATCTGCAGCAGCGTCATGTCTATGTTCCCCTCTTCCGCTCCCGGGCGAGATTCAAAGGCTCCTGCCGCCGCGTCGCACCAAACCCGCGGCTCTCTGTAGACAGTACCCCTTTTACTTGCTCCCGTTCATTGCGTTTATTACTATTCGGTTTGTTTGGACAAAAAAAGCCCGCCATCTCTTTATTCAAGAGACGACAGGCTTGCCTATCGCGGTACCACTCTTGTTGACTTGCCGGATCTACCGATCATCTTATCGGTCCTAAGCAAGCCCCCTCCATCGCCAAACGTCACATCCATATCCATGGACTGCGTATGCCGTGCCTTCTGACGGTGGCTAACCGTAACGATGTAATACCGGACAACATCCGGCCAGCGCATCATGCGCTGTGTTCCAACGTTCCGCTCCCAGGCGAGTTTCAGGTCTCTTTCCACTGCGTCGCACCGTCCCGCAGCTCTCTTGATTCCGGAGATCCTTACTGTTCCTGTTCTTTGCGTTTCTTCATTCTGGAATTTGAGGATGATTATACGTTCTTTAATTGCACCCGTCAAGAGGGCATTTGCCTAGCTTTTCATTTAGCCCATTCTTCCAGAGAAAACTGGGGATCTGCCTTCATATCGAGAGGCGTCAGGTCTCCCTGCTTCCATTTCAGATGAGCGGCAGCAGCAATCATAGCAGCATTATCGGTACAGTATTGATGAGGTGGAATGGTTAGAGGAATTCCCTCCGTCTCACAGCGTTCCGAGAGCAGATGCCGTAATCCACGGTTCGCAGCAACTCCTCCGCAGAGCAGCAGCTGCACAACTCCATATGCCTTCACGGCGCGCACCGCTTTTTCCACGAGCACCTCGGTAACCGATTCCTGAAAGCCCCGGGCAATCGCACCGGTTCGAATCTCTTCTCCACGCATTTTGCTCTGATTGACGACATTTAATACAGCCGACTTCAATCCGCTAAAGCTAAAGTCATAGGAATCCGGCTCCAGCCATACGCGGGGAAGCTGTACGGCATCCTCCGCTTCCAAGGCTAGCCGGTCCACATGTGGTCCGCCCGGATAAGGGAATCCGAGCGCACGCGCCACTTTATCATAGGCTTCACCTACAGCGTCATCACGTGTGCAGCCGATAAGTTCAAAGCTGCCCTCGGACTTCATGTACACAAGTTCTGTGTGCCCGCCCGAAACAACGAGCGACATGCACGGGTATTCTATCGGGCCAACGATACGATTGGCATAGATATGACCAGCGATATGGTGTGTACCGATCAGCGGTTTTCCGAGTGCGTACGCTAAGCTTTTGGCCGCCACAACACCAACCAATAATGCTCCGACCAGACCCGGTCCCTGGGTGACAGCGATAGCCGACAAATCCCGCATATCAATACCCGCTTCGTAGACAGCTTCCTCCAGAATCATCGTAATGCTCTCCACATGCTTGCGCGATGCCACCTCAGGTACCACACCCCCAAAGGCTTTGTGGGTTTCGATCTGACTCGCAATAACGCTCGACAATACTTCATGCCCATCTCTAACCACTGCAACTGATGTTTCATCACAGCTTGTCTCAATGGCTAAGATCAGACTGTGCTTCTCTGTATTCTGTTCATTCATAACAAACCTTCGCTTCCTTCCTCGCCTCCGTATTCACGGTAAGGGGGCAAATCCGCCCACATAATCAGTGCATCCTCTCCATTGTCGGAATAGTAGCCTTTACGGATGCCTGCAGGCTTAAATCCTTTTTTCATATACAAACGCTTGGCCACCTCATTGCTCACCCGGACCTCAAGCGTAATTCGTTCCATCCGTAGAAAGGAGGCCGTCTTCATTAGCTCACTAAGAAGCCGCTCTCCCCATTTTCGCCCACGATATGTTCCGAGCAGTGCAATGTTGGTTATATGTGCCTCGTCGACAATCGTCCACATCCCTGCGTAACCGATCGTCCGCCTTTCATACTCCATCACCATATAATGTGCAAAATGATTCAGCTTAAGTTCATTGTGAAAGGCTTCCTCGGTCCAAGGGAGAGTAAACGCATCGTGCTCTACGACCATGACGTTCGGTATGTCCTCCAGTGTCATCAACCGGAAAGACAAACCTTCGTCATGAGCCGGTGCTTTGTATTCATGTTCCATGATCCAATCCTACGCTCCCTTCACCGCTTGCGCAGCAGGTTCGCTTCCGCTTCCGAAAGCTGTGTATAGTTAGGTACCAGTGCATGCATCTCGTCCGATTCCCCCTGAAGCAGCCGCATGGCTCCCAAAAATCCGACCCAGCGACCCTCCAGTTCATAAGGGAGAATGTTCAGTGGCCCGCTGTACACCTCACGAAGACGTTCAGCTGCTTCTGCATGTACTGTAACGTCACCTGTAAACCAAATCGATACAGGAAGATCTTCTTCTTGAAGCGCGTTTAGTCGATCTGCAAGGATATCAATCCATGTCGCCATCAATCGAATGGCATCAGGCTCAAGCCGTTGTGGTGCAGTACCTGTTCCGCCAGCGAACAGCGCTGTATACGCCTGTCCCCGTCTCGCATCCAGCAGCGGGATCACCCAGTGCAGTTCATTCTCCGTCGAATGATCCTTCAGGCCAGACGAAAGTCCTCCCCACGCGATGGCGTGAAGGCTGGACACCCCGGCTACCGGTATACTTTTCGCCCAGGAAAGCGTTTTGGCCGCCGTAACAGCCATACGAACGCCTGTGTAAGATCCCGGACCGACACCAACGGCGATGCCGTCGATTTCATCCACAGTCAAACCAGCTTCTTCTATTACTTGTGCTATGACCGGATGCATGTGGACGGAGTGGTTACGTTCGCCGCTCGCATTGATTTCCTTTAGCAGTTCATTATTTTCCATCGCAGCCACTGCCAGCGAGGCCGTAGACGAATCCAGCGCCAAAAACCGCTGACGCGGCGTTGTGTTATGATTATTCATCGATATTTACCCCATTTTCATTCAATTCCCGACACCACTGGCCGTAAGGCTCACCCAAGCTCTTTATGATAATTACTCGCTCCGATATGTTTGTTGTTTCAATCGATATATGAAGATGTTTTTCAGGAAGAAGCTCGCTTATAAGACTGCTCCATTCCACGAGACAGACACCTTCTCCGAAAAAATACTCGTCTAATCCAAGCTCGTCCGCTTCATCCAAAGACAGACGATACACATCCATATGATAAAGAGGCAGACGCCCCTCATATTCCTTAATAATCGTAAATGTGGGACTGTTCACAACACCGCTGATACCTATATGCTTCGCGAACCCTTGGGAAAATGCTGTCTTCCCTGCTCCCAAATCCCCATCAAGACCGATGACTGTTCCCGGTATTGAACGCCGGGCCAGCCAGGCGGCTAGCCGTTCCGTGTCGGCCGGACTTTTGGAAATGTAACGGAACTGCTCTTCATAACCGCTTTCTATCACCTGTATACCCACCTTTTGACGTAACTGCTGAGTGATTTAACTTGTCCTTAATTATATCGGTCTCCACAGCATGCCGCAAGGGAGGCAGAAGAGCTTGAAATATATCATATTTGGATCATCCACCTCCATATCTAACAGATGCATAATCCATTAACCCGCTGCGTATGTTCTCAAAGGACAATTTTGAACCTTCTCCATAAGAAAAATACTTTACTCCGAAGTTTATACTTTCTTAGCTGTAAAAAAACACCTTTCCCCCGGGTGATCCGCTAAGGGCAATCATCCGAAAAAAAGGTGTTTCTTACGCCGCTCGAATGCACGTTATAGTTCCCTATTACTCGCCTTCTTCCAAGCGTTCCACATTCACCGTCACGGTATCCGTCGGTCGCGAGCCGACTTGAACCGTCGCCATGCCGTTAGCCTGATCGATATGTTCAATCCATACCGGCTCACCTTCCAGCTTCACCTTAAACGTATCATCAGACTTAAAAATACTCCAAGCGCGATCCAGTTCCATCTCTATTCCCCTTTCTCCGTATTTCCCGGTGTTTCATCCACCGTCTTCGTCGTATCTGTTGTTGTAAAACCTATCATCCCGTTATCTTCTGTCACATTGCCGCCAGCAAGACCCTCATTGACCATCCGGTCGATATCAAGCATCGTGGACTCGCGAGTCATCTCACTATCACTTGAAGTCAAGCTGTTCCAGTTCAGTATTTCACCGTCCACCGGTTCCACGGTAAAATCCGCCTCCGATAATGTCTTGTGATCGCGTTCCGTTACTTTACTCTCTCCGTGCTCCATGGTCATTCATACACCTCCTCACACAAAGGTAGAGTCCACTGTGTTTCCAACGTCAATATGCCTCAATGTTCAGGCCTTTATACATCAACTTATATAGAGTCTTTTTTTGGGCAAACTAATCAAGTAGAAACGGCTTTGCCGTCCTTCAAAAAATGATAGGGAGGAATCATAGATGCATACCGTCTGGAAAGGCGCCATCAGCTTCGGACTTGTTCACGTTCCCGTCAAAATGTTCTCCGCCACCGAGGACAAAGATATCTCTATGAGATATGTCCATAAGGTTTGCGGAAGTCCACTCTCTTATGTTCGTAAATGTCCGGTCTGCGAGGAAGAGGTCGGCTGGGAGGAGATCAACAAGGGATACGAATATGAAAAGGGAAAGTTCGTTCTTTTTGAAAAAGAAGAACTGGAGCAGCTTTCGGAACAGAACAGTAAAAATATTACGATTCTTGATTTTGTTGATTTAACGGAAATTGATCCGATCTATTTTCAGAAGACCTATTACCTGTCACCCGATCAGGCAGGAGCCAATGCGTATCGGCTGCTTCTTGAAGCCATGAGACAATCCGGCAAAATCGGCATTGCCAAAATCGCGATCCGCTCCAAGAGCAGTATGGCTGCCATCAGAGTCATCGATGAGTGTCTGGCGATTGAGACGATTTTTTACCCCGATGAGATCCGTCCGATCTCCCAGGTGCCAAACCTGCCGGAAAACGCAGTGGTAAATGACAAAGAGCTCACCATGGCACGCATGCTAATTGAACAACTATCCTCCCCCTTTGATCCACAAAAATATAATGATGATTACCGCGAGCGTCTGCAGGGCATGATCTCCAGCAAAGTTGCCGGTGAAGAAGTGAAGATCGCTCCTGCACGTCAGGAAACGAATGTGGTTGATCTGATGGCTGCGCTTCAAGCAAGTATTGAGGCCGTCAAGCCGCCGATTGCTACGGATCCGGGAACGACACCGAAACCACGGAAAACGACCCGAAAGACCGCTGCCAAAGAAGCGACAGCCAAAGTCAGCGGTGAAGGACCGGAACTCGAAGGACCTAAACCGAAACGCCGTACAACGAAGTCCAAGAAGACCGATACAGGTTCCTGAGCATGAACGGTTTAAAGGATTATCTTCCTAAAGAGCCCATGGCGCCTATCGTGACGGAAACCATTCCATCAGGAAGCGAATGGGGATATCAATTGAAATGGGACGGTGTTCGTATCCTGTCACTCCTTAATGGGGGTGAAGTATCACTGGTTTCCCGTAAACTGCTGAACAAGACAGCGCTGTACCCCGAAGTTGCCCGATCCCTATCAGAGCTGAAGGAGCACCGTCTGATTCTGGACGGCGAGGTCGTCTATTTCCATCCGGAGCTTGGCCGTCCGGTCTTCCAAAAAGTTCTGCAGAGGGAGCGCTCGCGTGCCATCAGCACGAACGCTCCCCTGTTTACGTATGTTCTGTTTGACATACTACTTGACGGTGACCGCGACATGCGGCAATTGCCTTACATTGAACGCCATCAGCGGCTGCAGCAAATTGTCTCCAACAAGCCGGGTCTTCTCGTCGCAGATCTGTTCAATGATGGTGAGAATTTATGGAAGTGGGCGGAGGACCGGGGCTGGGAGGGGATTGTAATCAAGCGTCTATCCTCCCCTTATCGTGAAGGAAAGAAACATCAGGACTGGTACAAGAAAAAAATTGCCGTACGATTGAAAACGGAGGCGATTGCGATGATTATCCGGGAAGGGCGTGTCGCCAGTCTTGTCTTGGCAGGCGATGACGGCTCCTACATCGGCAGAGCCTCACTAGGTCTGAACGAGCAGACCAAGCGGCAGCTGCTGCACTACGCCGGATTACATTCAGGCAGTGCACGCTGGAAGGAATTGCACACCGATTTAAAAAAAGAAAAGCTCGTTTGGCTCAGCAAACCGTTGACCGTTGAAGTAACGTTCCTGGAGTGGAGCCAGGACGGAATGATGCGTCATCCCAAACTGCTTGGAATTCAAGGGCTGGGTTAACGATGAGAAAACAGATCAAAGGCACACTAACCATTGAAGGCCAAGAAATCCAAATTACGAATCCCGACAAACCGCTGTGGCCCGAGGTTGGAATTACGAAGGCGATGTATTTGCAGAAGCTTGCCGCGCTGTCCCCATACTTGCTCCGCTACTGTCGCGGAAGACTTCTCACAACGATCCGCTATCCGCATGGGGTACCAGGTGAGTTCTTCTATCAAAAAAATGCACCAGAGCCGACCCCTCCATTTGTCAAAACAGCCCTGCATGAAAATATCAATTATGTTCTGCTGGACGGGCTTCCCGAGTTGTTGTGGCTTGGCAATCTGGCCGCGCTTGAGTTTCATCCGTCCCTGCATTATGCCAATAGCACACTTCCATGTGAATGGATGATCGATCTCGATCCCTCACAGCCGGAAGAGCCCAGAATCATGGAAGCTGCAGCTATCGTCGGCAATGTACTCCGTTCACTTGGTATTTCATCCGTACCGAAGACATCAGGTGCCACGGGCGTGCAGATCATCGTACCGATCCCGGAAGGAATGACATTTGACGAGCTTCGCACCATTGGACAATTCGTCGCCCAATATGTCACCGAGGAGCATCCGAAGCTGTTCACGATTGAAAGGCTGAAGAAAAACCGCGGCGATAATATCTATTTTGATTACCTTCAGCATTACAGCGGAAGAACGCTTGCAGCACCCTATACACCGAGGGCCCGGCCACTTGCTACCGTCTCCACCCCGCTGACCTGGGAAGAGGTGTCTCAGAATGTTTCACCTTCAGACTTTCATCTTCTCAATATCGTGGAGCGGCTTCAAGAGAAGGGTGATTTGCTAACGCTTTTGCCTCCTCAGCCGCTCGAGCCCATACTGCGTCACTTGTCGTCCAAACGAAAATAGTTCTAGAAGTGCGTGTTCAAAAAGGTCGGTTTTCAGCACCGAGAAGGTTGGATGAAGCTAGGAACTGAGGAGCGGAGCGTACGTTTTGGGTACGTGAGCACTGGAAGGACCGGCTGAATTCAAGATTCGATGCCGAGCCCACTTCCTGATTCACTTCGTGATCAAAAGCGGACTTTTTGAACAACCTCTATAAAGGATATCTAAAAAGGAAACGACAACTGCTCGATCTCCGGCATAAGTTCCTCTTGCTCTACCGGGCTCGACGGAACCGGAAGTTTGCCCTTGCGCTTGACTTCTGTCGGTGTCGGGGCAGAGCAAGCCGTGTTCTTGTTATAGCTGTTTTCACACAAAGTTTCAAAGTCACCAGGTTTCTCCAAGACAGACAAGCTTGAACCAGATCGTTGACCTTCCCCGGCCTTTGATAGCTGATCCTCCCCTGTCTTAATTGCCGAAACTGCCCAAGGTGCCTCATTCTCTGCAATGGGGCCAAACTGATTGGAAGCCCTGCCCCCAGGTCCACTGGACATACCGGTCAGATCATACTTCATCAGCAATTTCTGTGCCAGATCTTTGAACGAGGTAACATAGCTATCTTCGGCGTAAGCCGATCCACTATACAACTTGGCATACAACGAAACGACCTCTGGAAATTGATGTCTTAGAGTCTGCATGTACCACTCCTTCACATCGCGAGACAAACGCAATAAAGAAATCATCGCAAAATCCGCACCTGCCTCCTTGGCAGCATAAAGCAGTTGATTCATCTGCTCCTCACGATCCGTCAGAAACGGCAGCACCGGCGCTGCGAAAATCCTTGTCCGAATCCCATGCTGTGATAAACGCTGAACGGTCTCCATTCGTTTAGCCGGATGCGGCGAAGCCGGCTCCAATTTATGAATTACATTGTTATCCATTGTGTTAATGCTGATATTGACCGAGACTTGATCCATCCGGGTCAAAATGTCCAGATCCCGGAGCACAAGCGGCGATCGGGTCGTAATGCTTGTGGATATGCGGTATTTGGCTAACAATTTAAGGCACTCCCTGGTAATCTCCGTCTTGCTCTCAACAGGTTGATATGGGTCTGTAGCTGTGCCAATTGTCACCTGACCGATATGTCGGCGGACCGCCTCAATATCATGACAGAATTTCCCCGCGATAACGGCCAGCTGTGCCTCCAACGCCTCAACAGCATTATTTTTTATGAAAATATGGTGCTGAAACTCATCCTGTGCCCCCATTCCAATGAACGATTGAAACGCCCTGGCATAACAAAAGCTGCAGCCATGCGCGCACCCACGATAAGGATTGATCGACCAATCAAAAGGCATCTTCTTCTCTTTCACCCGGTTCAGTGTCTGTTTGGCCGTTATTTCTTCATATATCGTTTTGGTCATGAGCTCATCCCTCCTAATTTGCCCCCTTTAACAACATCAAAATACTGGTCCAAGTGTATTAGATATGATTATAACAAACACTTGTTCCTATACACAAGTTTATATGGATTAAAAAGGATATCAAATGTGGGAATTTCCGATCATTTTTTACATTTATGTTAGATTGATCACAACTTTGGGATGACAGTTTTTGTATGAAACTTATAATTTCTTATCATGGAAATGAAATCCTTTCACTCATTTTGTCCTATTTCCAAGAAACACAATGTTACAAATGACCCTATTCAACGGGAAGATGAGTATATTTATGAAACTTCCCATCATTTTATCCAGATATAGTCTATAACTGTAAGCTGTGATATGATGTGCAATGTTGTTTTGGGTTGACCTATTATAGATATTGGAGGATGTATTGGTGAAACGAATTTTTAGCTTATTGATTGTACTGATGTTAGCACTCCCTACCGTCGCAGGAGCTACCGGAAGCGGTATTACCCCGGTAGAAGGCGGGGATGGTGTTAAGGTCGAGATCGGAACTGTAGGAACGCTTGATCTCGGTAAAGATTTCTTCTACCTGAATAAAGAAGACGTTAAAAAGTTCTCAACAATGCAAGGAAACATCCTGTCAGGGCAGGAGATTGCCGGTATTGGTCCGATCGAAAATCAAGACTGGTTTGTATATTTTGACTATGTTGATTCGGGTCATATCAAAAACGCAGAGAAGGAAAAGATCAAGCCGGACAAACTTCTTAAGCAGATTAAAGAGGGCACCGAGGCACAGAACGAAGAAAAAGCTGCCAGCGACCATATTTTTGTTACGGGATGGGATGTTGAACCATTCTATGACCATAGTACAAAAAACTTGACCTGGTCTCTTTTGCTGGAGAATGCTGAGAAAAAAACATTTGTAAATTATGAGGTAAGGCTGCTTACCCGTGAAGGTTATATTAGCGTTGTGCTCGTTAGCGATTCCGAAAACCGCAAAGAAGCTGCAGCAATTCTGTCCAATGAGATTTTACCGAAATTTTCAGCTGTTCAAGGAGAGCGTTATGAGGATTTCGATGAGTCCACCGATAAGGTTGCCGAGATGGGCTTAACCGGTTTGATTCTCGGAGGTGCAGGTTTGGCTGTTGCCAAGAAGGTCGGCCTCCTGCTATTGCTCAAAAAGTTTTGGTATGTAATCGTTGCTGTCATTGTCGGAGTATTCAATTGGCTACGTAAGAAGACACGCCGCAGCAAGGACGAGACCCAAGAGACTTCTTCTACAACGCAGGAAACGCAAGGTCCTGATCACCCAGTCTCATAAATCTCATTCAACAACAAACCGCTCCGTAATACCGGAGCGGTTTGTTTATTATCCCCTTATAGATTGAGCTAAAGCGCTTGAAGAGCTTCAGCGGAGAAGACGGAATTATTCTGGAGAAGCTTGAGCGTTCGCCTTTGTCCCCGGATTTCAACGATGTATAAATATATGAAAGAAATCTGGGGGCAACAGCGATCGTAAGAATAATCCGCATTCGTAGTGATGCTTCGGCTAATAATTTTAAGTCTCATTCTTCTATAGCACTTTAGTGAATATCTTTCTTCTTGAAACGGCCGCCCTTCACATCGTGAATGTTACCAACCGCAAGAAACGCTTGGGAGTCCCAGTCTTCAACGATGGATTTCAGCTTCGCTTCCTCAAGCCGGGTAATGACTACAAAAATAACCTTCTTGCTGTCACCGGTATAAGCACCTTCCCCATCCAGATAAGTTACACCGCGACCCAGACGCTGAGTGAGCGCATCGCCAATTTCCTTATACTTCTCGCTTATAATCCATACCGATTTGGATTGATCAATACCTTCGATCGTAATATCAATCAATTTGAAAGCCAAGTAATACGCAATGAGGGAGTACATCGCATGATCCCAACCAAAGATGAAGCCTGCACTGCCGAGAATAAAGAAGTTAATGAACATGACGATTTCACCGACAGAGAACGGTGCTTTTTTGTTAATCAAGATGGCTACGATCTCTGTGCCGTCAAGTGACCCGCCCGAGCGGATAACCAAACCGACGCCGATCCCGAGTATAACGCCACCAAAAACAGCAGCCAGAAGCGGATCAATGGTAAGCGGGGACACCGGATGAAGAAAGTAAGTCCCTACCGACATAACCAAAACGGCGAAAAGTGTGGACAACGCAAACGTTTTGCCGATTTGCTTATACCCCATAAATAAGAAAGGAAGATTGAAGAGTGTGAGGAAAACGCCAAGTGGTATTTGGGTGATATGCGAAACCATAATCGAGATTCCAGTAATTCCACCGTCGATAATACGGTTCGGCACGAGAAATATCTCCAGACCGACGGCCATCAATGTTGCTCCAAGCGTCAAAAATATAAACCGGCGGAGAAGTCTTGCTTGGAGTGATCTCGAGGTTGGCTTTTCCGGCTGTGGCTGTTGTGTTGGTTGCATTTGTGGCTGAGACTGCTGTTGAGATTGCGATGACTGCGGCGGTTGTGATAGAACATTTAATTCACTGGACATAAAATTCCCCCGATCATTTTGCAATAAAGCCAAGTGTATATTTATAAGCTTTATTTATATATTTATTTTAACACAAAATGAAAGGGGCGATATACGGAATTCCAAGATTAAACAGATTGCAACGCTTAATCATTTATTTTTCACCGTTTTAAACATCGTTTATAGCAATGGAGACAGCATTCTGCTTAATATTTCTGTAACCTTCTGCAGCCTTCCCCGTTCGTGAAATTTCTGGGTATCAATCAAACTACTGTTGCGCAGATCCTCCTCAAAATCGGAAACTAAACGCTTAATCGGCTCCTTATCGAACAGAACAGCAGTCAGCTCGAAATTACAAAAAAAGCTTCGCATATCCATATTCGCCGTGCCAACGGAACCAATCAAATCATCAACGATCAGCACTTTTGCATGAATAAACCCTTTTTTGTATTCGTAAAATCTTACCCCTGCCGTCAGTAGATCTTCCACGTAAGACAGTGAAGCCAGCTTAACAAGACGGGAATCCGCCTTGTCCGGAATAATAATGCGCACATCCACACCGCTGACAGCCGCCGTCTTGATTGCTTCGTATAATCCTTCGTCCGGAATAAAGTACGGTGTAGTAATCCAAATCCGTTCCTTAGCCACCGAGATGGAGCCGAAGCACATTTCCTGAATCGCGTTCCAGGTCATATCAGGTCCGCTGCTCAATATCTGTACCTGTTCTTCACCCGTACAATGGTGTTTGGGAAACAGCCTCAGGTCTACAATCTTCTCCCCTGCAGCAAGCTTCCAGTCCTGAAGAAAAACGTTCTGCAAAAAATAAACCGCGTCCCCCTCCACTTCCAGATGCGTATCCCGCCAGTAGCCCATATTCGGATATTTCCCCAAATAATCGTCACCGACATTAATACCACCGAGAAAGCCGACGGTTCCGTCAACGACTACGATTTTCCGGTGGTTCCGGTAATTGATTCTACGATTTAACACCGAAATCATCGCTGGAAGGAAAAAATGAACCTCCACCCCCGACTCTTTAAACCGGCGTACAAACGAATTTTTTAGCTTGTAGCTGCCCAGTCCGTCGCAAATAAGGCGTACCTTGACGCCTTCCTTAGCTTTACGGATCATCACATCCTGAAACTTCGTCCCGATCGTGTCATGACGAAAAATATAAAACTCAACGTGGATATGATCTTTCGCCTTTTCCATGGCGTGGAGCATAGCCGCATATGTCTCCTCCCCATCGGTCAGAACCTTGCTTCGGTTACACCCCGTGATAGGACTTTCGGAAAGATGGTTCAACAAATTGAAGAGGCGGAGATTATGATGGAATTCGTCATTATGCATGTCTGATGCTTGCTGGACCACGGCTGCTTTATTCCACAACTGCTCCTTGATCTCCTGAAACAGACGTGTTCCCCGGTTACGAATCTTCAGACGATGCTGATAGTCTTGAGCCATGAAAAAATAGAGCACAAAGCCGACCAGCGGCAAACAAAATAAAATAAACAACCACGCAACGGTCTTGGACGGATTTCTGAATTCCAGCAACAGCACCGCAGCCATTTGGCATATGAATGCGATAAGTACAAGCAGAAGCCACAGCATGCCGGCAGCCCCCTAACTTAGAAAAAATATGATAACTACATCATTGACCATTCAATTATGTATTTATTCAAAACATACCCAATCAGCAACAAGAATGAACACTACCATCATCTTCTTCTAATATTTATGACATGTTTCTCGCAAAAGTAGAATACATAGAGAATAAGGATCCGTCCAACTCTTTATCGTTACCTTTGCTGCACATAGAAATAATGAAAGGGGATGCCATGAAGAACAAGCGCCGGAAACAACGTATGACCTTGCTGGTGCTCCGCGATGCCCAGCACTCGGTCAAACAGGTTCATTTATCCAAGCCATTGATGATCGCTGTACCCGCTGCTGCAATCCTTTCTATATCGAGTCTGATTGTTTCCATGCAAATCAACTCTGCGCGTACGATTTCGGAGCTGGAACAGCAACTTACACTCAAAAGCCTAGAATCGCTCAAAATGGAAGTTACCGTTACCAACAAAGAAGAAGCGATTGAGCGGCTGAATAAAGCGATTATCCAGCTCTCTAGTGAAGCCGCACAGACCAAAACACAGATGAAGCGGGTAAAGGAACTGGAGCTTGAGCTGCAGCAGTTCATCCAAAAACACGGCTCCGCTGGAGAGAAGACGTCCTCTCTGTCTCTGGACAGCGGCAATGTCGGAGGGGAGTATATCGCCGTTCATGAGAACGAAATGCTCAATTTGGCTGAAGAAACGAAAGATGATTTTGAGGCCATACAGGACCTGATCAAGACGATGGAGAGCCATATTCCCAAGACGCTGGATCAGGCCGTCGAGACTCAAAGTAAACGTGAAGGAAATCCAACCCAGTGGCCCACGCTCTCCAAGCGCCTTACCTCCAGTTTTGGTTATCGACACGATCCGTTTAACGGACGGTCCGCCTATCATGCCGGAATCGATATCGCTGGGGAGCGAGGTGATCCGGTATTTGCCGCCGGTTCAGGCACTGTAACTACAGCGGAACGAAGCGGTGTACGAGGATTGTACATCGTTGTACGTCATCCGAACGGGCTCGAGACATGGTATATGCACCTCGATAGCCTAGATGTTCAGGCCGGAGATCAGGTTGGGCAAGGCGAACGTATTGGCAGGCTTGGGAACACAGGACGCAGTACCGGTCCGCATCTTCACTTTCAGGTCGTCAAGAACAACCAGACCGTAAACCCGCTGCCGTACGTTCAATAAAAGTGATAAGGAGGTTTTTGTTGTGAAAAAGTCTAAAAGAAATAAGTTTTCATCTGCGGGCACTAGCACACTTATCAGTCAGGGCAGCCATGTTGAGGGCGCTCTAAACTGCGACGCAGATCTGAGGATCGATGGAAAATTTAATGGCACCATTGAAAGCCAGGGTAACGTGACCATCGGTGAAAGCGCAGTTGCACGCTCCAACATTTCAGCCAAAGAAGTGATCATAGCGGGTAAGGTGTACGGCGATATCGCAGCCGAGGGTAAGCTGACCATCACCCCAACCGGACAAATGCATGGTGATGTCATTGCTTCATCTCTTATTATTATGGAGGGCGGCGTTCTTAATGGGGCGAGTCACATGGAGAGTCCAGCGGCTGGTATTGAGCCTGCCAAGTCAGCTCTTGAGACGTTACCCATGCAAAGACCCGAAGCAGGGTAACGAAATATTAATCCACTCTCCTCACGGTCTACCGAGGCCCTGCGGGGTCATTCACGGTGCCATACACATTCAACCTAAAGAGCCCCTTCGACAGCAAATCTGCCGAAGGAGCTCTTTTATCTTACCGGAATAGTAACGAATCTCTAAAATATCATGCGGAAACATCTCTTTTGGAGAAAGCCCACCAGGATACAAGCCCAAATATCAAACAATACCCGACTAACACAGCGATAGAGAATCCGATCCCGACCCCGCCGGGCCCAACAGATGAATGAATGTAATCGCTGAGATCAATATGGAGAAACAAAATATATTTCGCCCACTCATATTTTTCGGGGTTTAACAACAAGCCGAACAAATCCTTCGTAAACAACATGAGCATCGATAATCCGATAGCAAGACTGCTGGAGCGAAAAGCGGTGGAAATCATGAAAGCGATAAGCGCTATAACGAACAGTTCAATGTAATCGGTCAGTAGCAGGAGCGCCGAAGCTTCCATACCGGCCCCTTCCGAACTCAAGGAGATCGCAGACTCACCAGAGAATAACAACGCCGACGACAACATGCCAACAACCGCCACGATCATCGTCCCAAGCAGGGAGAATAGAATCAAAGCCAGAAATTTGGACATTAAGATCTTTCCCCGGCTCCAAGGGCGGATTAACAGGAGCTTGATCGTTCCCCACGTAAACTCCCCCGCCACCATATCTGCGGCGATAACTACTGTAAATATCGTGTTCAGCATAAAGGTAAAACTCTCTGTCCACGTAAAGGATGTCCAAAGATCCATTGGCGCTCCGGTTAAGTACATGAGAACGGGCATAAGCACATTAAAAGTAGCCAGGATCCCGATCATCACCCATGTGCGGACTCGGCTGTATATCTTCATATTCTCATTGGCGATAAGCTTAAAAAAATCAGTCATGGCTTTCACTTCCCGTCATCTCCAAAAATTGATCCTCAAGCGATGTGGTGACTGGCTGTATTCCATACACCTGAACACCGCCACGCACAAAATCTGCATTGATCTCAGCAATCGCATTGCGGTCTCCACGGATAATAACCCGGTTTCCGTGCACTCTGTACTGAAAGGATTCCAGCAGCTGAACAGCTCGCAGAACATCACTTACTTCGAAGGCTGTTTCCTCGAATGCCCGTTCTCCTTCTGAAGTACGCAGCTGCCGTATATCGATCAGCTTGCCGTTTTGAATGACGCTAACCGTATCACACATAAGCTCCATTTCGGACAGAAGGTGGCTGGAAACGAATACCGTTGTTCCCTCTTCACGGCTTAATTTGCGCAAATAATCGCGAAGCTCCCTGATTCCCTGCGGATCAAGTCCATTGGTTGGCTCGTCCAGTATGAGCAGCTTCGGCCGATGCAGTAGTGCTTGTGCTACGCCTAATCTTTGCCGCATACCGAGGGAATAGGTTTTCACTTTATCGTGAATCCGGTCCGTAAGTCCGACCAGCTCTACCACCTCGTGAATACGCTGTTCTGAAATGCCGGGCATCATCCGTGCATAATGGACTAAATTTTTATAACCTGTCAAGAACTTATACATTTCCGGATTCTCAACAATTGCGCCGATTTGGGAAGAGGCCTTTTCGTAATTCTCACGGATACTATGCCCCCCGATGAGAATATCCCCTTTCGTAATCGACATCAAACCGACCATCATCCGGATCGTCGTTGTCTTCCCCGCACCATTCGGCCCCAAAAAGCCAAACACCTGACCTGCGGGAATGTCCAGAGTAAGATCCTGGACCAATGCCTTAGATGCGATTATTTTCGTCACACCCATCAGCCTTACAAGCGGTTCCTGCATATGTTATATACTCCTTTGCGACTGTCATAGCTTATACCATAGCTTCAATATAAATCCTTTATAGTAACACACTTTCCTTCCTGAGTGTTGCCATTAGCGAAGACTGGAGTGGAGGTATCCTAGAGCAATCCGGGCAAACCCCCATGGGGATATCATATTTGAAAAAACCAGTTCGAAACAAATTTCCACCTTCCGTAAGAGACACAACTCGACAACAACAGATACAGTACATTCTCAATTCATTCATACCTAACAACATCCTCTCCCATGGAGATACCTGCTGGTGATACAAAACGTATCTATAAATGGAATGTATATAATCTTGAAAAGTTTGTCAACAAAAAATAGATATTTTCTCATATTTTACTGGTTCTACTGTATCATACTAACACCAGATAGTACCCGCATTTTGACGCAATGTGAGATCCTTTGTCGAAGTGATTATGCGCTGCATAGATACATTTTGTTACATTTTTGAAAATAGGATACAAGCTGTATTGACGGAAACGTTAATTTGCGATACATTTTGTATCATGTACGTGTAAACATTAATTATGTTACTTATTGGAATTGAACCATGATTTAAGGGAGGTGGAGATGAACGTTGTACGGACATCGAATCGCAGAACTGCGGGAGAACAATGGGTGGACTCAAGAAGAACTTTCAGAGGCTATTGGCATTAGCCGGGCATCATTATCACATTATGAGAAAAACCGCAGAAAACCGAATTTAGAAACCTTGACACGGCTCGCCGATAAATTCCACGTCTCCATTGATTACATTATCGGAAGAAGGAATCCGCCCCAGTCCAAATCCGTAAAGAAGGCTTTAGAGCTAAAAGACTAATTGATCATTTGTCTTCCAGACATACTCTAAAACAAAGTACCCCCTTTGTGCTGCTAAAGGGGGTACTTATGCATGAATCCAAATATAGTAAATACACATAGGATTGTTACTGTATATGAGCTTTTAACAAGGCATTCATCCTGCTTCTTTCCTCTTCTTCGACCATATAATACCAAATTCCGTTAATCTTTTCTCCGTAGCCTTTAACTTCTACCTGCTCGATCTTTTCTAACTTCGTACGATAATCCTTCATAAATGTTTTCATTTCCTCAAATGAAATATCAGTCTTAACACTCGCGCCTACTTCATCAAGAATATCTTCCAGCTTGAAAACAGTCGATATATTTAAAGATTTGTCGATTAGCTCTCTCAATATTTCTCTCTGCCGCACATTGCGTCCCAAATCTCCTCTGGGATCCTCGTATCTCATACGTGAAAAGGCAAGAGCTTCTTCCCCGTTCAAGGTTATTTCCCCTTTTGCAAAATGATAACCTGCATAGTCAAATTGTAATGTATTCATAACATCAACTCCCCCCAAGGAATCGATGATTCGTGAAAATCCTTCCATATCGACTTTAATGTAATAATTTATTGGGAAATTCAAAAAATCCTCTACCGTGCGAATCGACATATCCACGCCGCCAAAAGCATAAGCATGATTTATTTTGTCAGTAGTTCCATGTCCAACGATAGTTGTACGGGTATCTCGCGGAATATTGAACATCAATATGGATTTCTTGGCTGGGCTCACCGCGAGTAATATCATAGCATCTGAACGCCCTCGATCATTGGGTCTTTGGTCGACTCCAAGAACTAGAACGGTAAATGGGTCAAGTCTATCAGGATTCACCGGTTCCCTTGGTTTAACCTGAGCCTTAACATCAGCCGTAGCATTAGCAGGAAGAGAAGGTAAGGGATCCCTTTCTTCATAAATATGATCAGCCGTTGCCTTAACCAATTGATACATGTATACACCGTACCCTGCAACAAGTATTAGAAGGAATGCTAGCAGCCAGGCAGTATATTTCAATTTTTTAGGCATCCAATTATCCTCCTGCAGTTCATGAACTCCTCTAATCCTCTAAATACCGCATTCTTTCAACTGTCCATTTACGGTACAATATGTATCTCCCTGCAAGTATATGATAGCCTATTTTAAGAAACATACTGTATCGACAATAGGGACTATTCTATAGATTGCTACTTCTGTCTCCCGATACCTCTCTATAAAAATAGTCCAGCGCCATCCACTTAAGAGGGCGCCAGGATATAAGGTAAAAGAACTAATGACCAAGCAACGTAAATATAGTAAAATGTTTGTAACCAAAATTATTGAATCATAGTATTTATCAGTCGACAGGACGGGTTGTCGTTTAATCCCGTTCCGAGCTTATTGTAGAGAACAATCGGCGATTCACAGAGGTAATGGCACATCATCCGGTTTAACATACCTGTGATCCGAAGTTTCTCATTCTCGGAGACCTGCAGTCTGGCTGTATACAGACTGTTTTCTTTCCATAGCTCTTTCGTCAAGGAACCTCCGGTAACCCGTAAGAGGTCATAAGAATCATCCAATTCATAACAAAACTTCACATTCGGGGACAAAGGAATATTCCATGGACACAGGAAAAGAAGTTTTTCCGGGCTCAGCTCAAGCGGGATAATCTGATGGCTTTGACCATGGATGTTTAGCCGTCCGATAGAGGTAACTGATATCCCGACATTTATGGATCTACGTCCATCATTTGACATATAAATATTCATTTTACTCCTTCTTTTCCGCGATTTTCTGGTATGAGACATCTGGATCATGGATAAAATGATACTAATCGTCACACTGAGATACGAATTGTATCCTTTACCATCTCCAATATTACGATACAATATGTATCTCGTCAATATGAAATACGTTCGGATGAACCATTTGAATTTATCCATACGCTTCTATAGAGCATTCCCAAGCAATCGGAGGAGGACCCTAGCATGAATTACGGAAATCGAATAGCAGAATTACGGGAAAAGCGGGGCTGGACCCAGGAAGAATTAGCTACAACGGTGGGGATAACTCGAGCAGCTTTATCTCACTATGAAAAAAATCGTCGCAAGCCGGATTTTGAGACACTCACCCATCTTGCTGACCGTTTTGATGTTACCATCGACTATTTGATTGGACGAACTAAGCTGGAGAAAATGAACATGGACCCCGACGTCCGTGAATTCGTCGACGACTTAGAATTGTCTGATCACGATCTGCTGGAGCGCTTTAATCTCACCGTAGATGGGCGGAAGCTGACGGAGGAAGAAGCCAAGCGTTTTATAGCTTTTGTAAGAATGGAACGTATGATGAAATAATTATTAATAAGAGGTTACAGAAAAATCCCCGGCAAGCTGATCACATACAGCCTGCCGGGGATTTTATCCTCAACTCCCAGATCGGGAATGATGAACATTCATAGTCCTTCTTTCTCTCTTTGAAACTGCAGCCATTTGTCGGGATGGATTCCCATTTGGTCCAGGAGCTTGTAGATGTTTAGGTCTGTCTTTGTTTGCTGCACCTGTCTTTCATTTTGCCCTGATCCGGCCTCTTTCTCTACATTCATCTTTCTCCAACCTCACTTCTCATCTACTTTTGGCTCTCCATCCCTAATGTATTCTACTTCGTTGAATAATTTTTTTACTTACTTATCGATATTATACCTGACCCACGCCTATAGTATTGTCGTCTGTTGGAACCATTGTCCTACCGTTTGGTTCTATTTTTGTCGAATACTAAGAAAACACGATGCGTTCTATATAGATCGCATCGTGTTTTCTTATAAAACGAGTTTGATAAAATAGGTCTTATAAATCAGATCAACTAATTGCCGCCTATGCGGGCCAACTCTCGCATATTTGCTTCAAAGGCAGCAAGCAGCGCAGCTTCCCCAGTCAGCCCCTGTTCCTGAACCTTCTCGATCTGCAGCATCATCCGTTTGTAATCTTTCGGAATGACACGAACGAATTGGTTGAGCGACTGGTCCCAGTCAGCCAAAATATTCTGTGCCAGACTGCTGTCTGTATATATGGAATGGCGCTGGATCATATCGAATATCGCAGAAGCTTCTTTCGGGTCTTCCACGCGTTCCAGTAGGACCATCTCCAGATTACAGAGATTAAACAACATTCCCTTCGGGTCATATACATAGGCAATGCCGCCCGACATTCCGGCTGCAAAGTTACGTCCTGTACCTCCAAGAACGACAACCCGCCCGCCTGTCATGTATTCACAACCATGGTCACCTACGCCCTCTACTACGATATGGGCGCCCGAGTTACGGACCGCAAAACGTTCACCTGCAATACCACGCACATAGGCTTCTCCACCCGTTGCTCCGTAAAATGCGGTGTTACCGGCGATGATATTTTCCTCGGCTACGAAGGTCGCCTTTAGTGATGGCTTGACAATGATCTTGCCCCCGGAAAGTCCCTTTCCGATGTAATCATTGCTGTCCCCCTCCACGGTAAGCGTCATTCCTTTTGGTACAAACGCACCAAAGCTCTGTCCTGCTGATCCATCAAAGGTGAACTGAATCGTATCCTCCGGCAGTCCGGCTGCTCCGTATTTACGTGTCACTTCACTACCCAGGATTGTACCTACCGCGCGATCCACATTCGTAATCGGGAATCGGCCTTGAACCGAAGTCCCTGATTCCAACGCAGGAGCTGCACTGTCCATCAGGAAGCGCAGATCGAGCGTTTCCTCCAGACCATGGTTCTGACGCTTGGTGCGGAATCTGGAGCTGCCTTCAGGAAGCTCTGGAGAATGTAGAAGAGCGGAAATGTCGATTCCTTTCTTCTTCCAGTGATCATCCGCCTTCACCGCGTCCAGACAATCGGTCCGGCCCACCATCTCCTCGATCGTACGGAAACCGAGTGAAGCCATAAGCTCACGCACATCTTGGGCGATAAAGGTCATAAAATTGACGACATGCGCCGGATCTCCGGTGAAGTTCTTCCGTAGCTCCGGATTCTGTGTTGCTACGCCAACTGGACAGGTGTCCATCTGGCATACACGCATCATAATGCAGCCGATCGCAACAAGCGGAGCTGTGGAGAAACCGTACTCCTCGGCGCCCAGCATGGCAGCGACGATCAGGTCACGGCCACTCAACATCTTTCCGTCCGTCTCCAGCACGACACGGTCACGCAGGTTGTTAAGAATCAGCGTCTGATGGGTTTCCGCAAGTCCAAGCTCCCACGGCATCCCTGCATGGCGGATAGAGCCTTGAGGAGAAGCACCTGTGCCTCCGTCGTAGCCGCTTACCAGAATGATATCTGCGCGTCCCTTGGCTACACCAGCCGCAATCGTACCGACTCCGACCTCAGACACGAGCTTGACGTTAATATCCGCACGCGGATTCGCATTTTTTAAATCATAGATCAGCTCTGCCAAATCCTCAATGGAGTAAATATCGTGATGCGGAGGAGGCGAGATCAGTCCGACACCTGGCGTAGAGCCGCGGACTTCAGCTACCCAAGGGTATACCTTACGTCCAGGCAGCTGTCCACCTTCACCCGGTTTGGCCCCTTGAGCCATTTTGATCTGGATCTCATCGGCATTCACTAAATAATTCGATGTTACGCCGAACCGGCCCGAAGCGACCTGCTTGATAGCGCTGCGGCGTGAATCTCCGTTGGCATCCTTAACAAATCGGCCCGGGTCTTCACCGCCCTCTCCCGTGTTGCTCTTGCCTCCGATCCGGTTCATCGCGATCGCGAGGCTTTCGTGAGCTTCCTTACTGATGGAGCCAAATGACATCGCCCCGGTCTTGAAACGACGTAAAATATTCTCGATCGGCTCTACTTCCTCCAACGGAACAGGCTCGCCAGTCGGTTTGATCTTAAGCAGCGCACGCAGGGTCAAGTGTTGTTCACTCTCACCTTGCACAAGCTTGGCGTACTGCTTATACAATTCGTAGTCATTCGTGCGGACTGCCTGCTGAAGCAGATGAATCGTTCTCGGGTTAAATAAATGTTCTTCCCCGCCGCTTCTCCATTGATATTCGCCAGCTGAATCAAGCACCTTGTCATTGCCATCCTTGTCGGTAAATGCACGCTCATGATGAGCCAGTGTCTCGGTAGCAACCTCATCCAATCCAATACCGCCGATCCGGGATGGTGTCCATGTAAAGTAGCTGTCTACAAACTCCGATTTGAGACCCACCGCTTCAAAGATCTGTGCGCCACGGTATGATTGGATCGTGGAGATCCCCATCTTGGATAATACTTTCACTACGCCTTTACTTGCCGCCTTGATAAAATTCTTAACAGCCTTTTCATGGGAAATGCCACGCAGCATTTTCTCTTGAATCATATCGTCCAGTGTTTCAAATGCCAGATAAGGATTCACTGCACTAACACCATAACCGAGCAAGAGTGCAAAATGATGCACTTCACGAGGCTCGCCGGATTCCAGCAAAATACTAACCTTCGTCCGCGTGCCCTGACGGATAAGATGGTGATGAAGCGTTGATACGGCGAGCAGTGATGGAATCGCCGCATTTTCCTTATCTACACCGCGGTCAGACAGGATCAGAATGTTATGCCCTTTAGCGATAACCCGGTCTGCCGCCTCACACAATCCCGTCAAAGCTTGACGGAGCCCCTCGGCACCATCAGCAGCTGTAAAGAAAATAGGGATGGTCATGGACTTAAAGCCCGGACGATGCACATGGCGGATTTTTGCAAAATCTTCGTTGGAGAGCACCGGGGAATCCAACCGGATATGACGGCAACTCTCAGGCTCAGGATTCAGCAGGTTCCGCTCAGGTCCTATCGTCGTAGCCGTCGATGTGATCAGTTCCTCACGGATGGCATCGATCGGCGGATTCGTCACTTGGGCAAACATCTGCTTGAAATAATTAAACAGACGCTGTGGGCGATCTGACAGCACGGCAAGCGGAGCATCATATCCCATGGAAGCGATCGCCTCGGCTCCGGTCAGAGCCATAGGCTCAATCACTTTACGCAGCTCTTCAAATGTGTAGCCAAATGACTGTTGCAGCTGACGCACATTTTCATGTTTCGGATTCGGCAGCTCCTTCGCTTCCGGAAGATCCTCCAAATTCACGAGATGCTCATCTAGCCAATCCCGGTAAGGCAGTTCCGCAGCAATACTCGCTTTGACCTCTTCGTCGGATATGATACGCCCTTCCTTCGTGTCGACCAGCAGCATCCGTCCAGGACGCAGACGGTCTTTATACAGCACATTTTCCGCAGGGATATCGAGTACGCCCGCCTCGGAAGACAGAACAATCAAATCGTCCTTGGTGACATAGTAACGTGACGGACGAAGTCCATTGCGGTCCAATGTAGCACCAATCTGAATACCGTCAGTAAACGCCATCGCAGCCGGTCCGTCCCACGGCTCCATCAACGTGCTGTGATATTCATAGAATGATTTTTTCGTTTCATCCATACTTTCGTGGTTGTTCCATGGCTCCGGTACCATCATCATCGCAACATGTGGCAGGGAGCGTCCGCTCAAGTACAGGAACTCAAACGTATTATCAAACATGCCCGTATCTGATCCGTCGGAATTGATAACCGGTTTGACTTTGTCCAGATCACTTCCGAACAACTTATTCTCAAAGAGTGACTGACGGGCATGCATCCAGTTCACATTTCCGCGCAGGGTATTGATTTCACCATTATGAATCATGAAGCGGTACGGATGGGCACGTTCCCAGCTAGGAAATGTGTTCGTGCTGAAACGGGAGTGGACGAGCGCAATGGCCGATTCAACGCGTGAATCCTGCAGATCCACAAAAAATTGCCCGACCTGAACGGTCGTCAGCATGCCTTTGTATACAATTTTGCGGCAAGAAAGACTGGATACATAAAAAGTATCGCCTTCAGGCACGTCACTGTAACGAATGGCAAGTTCAGCTCTTCTGCGTATCACATAAAGCTTCCGTTCGAAGCTGAGATCATCCTGAATATCCTCACTGCGTCCAATAAATATTTGGCGGACATAAGGCTTTGCTGCCTTTGCGGATTTACCCAGCATTTCATCGTTCGTCGGTACGTCACGGAAGCCTAGCAGTGTCTGTCCTTCCTCTGCAATAATCGCTGCAAGCTGCTCCTCGTGATCAGCCCGTACGCTTGGATCATGAGACAAGAACAGCATTCCTGCTCCGTAATTGCCCTGCTCCGGCAGCGCAAATCCAAGGCGCTGAGCCTCTGCGACAAAAAAAGTATGCGGAATTTGCATCATTATTCCCGCTCCGTCACCTGAGTTCGGTTCACTTCCTTGGCCGCCACGGTGTTCCATGTTGCCGAGCATCGTGAGTGCCTTACTTACGATATCATGGGATGGTCTTCCTTTAATATGAGCAACAAAACCCATTCCGCAGGCGTCTTTCTCAAACTGCGAATCATAGAGTCCCTGTTTCTGGGGGAAATCGGTATGTTTCATAATATGCAACCTTTCTGTTACAAAGTAATACTGCACTTTACCAGTTCAGTATGAAGGGCATGTAGGCTGTTTAGGCCTTCCGGTTGGGGGGAGGAATATGCAGAATAATGCAATTTTGTGCAAAAATAATTGGAGGACGATTAATGAATAACACGATAAGCTTTATTAGTGTTATTATTTTATCACCCCCTGTAATATCAGTGCAATTCAAACTTTTTATAAATACGATAAGATTTGTTTTTGTGATTCGACTCACAAAAAAAGGAATATATCCATGTATTTTAATGCAAAAAAAAGAACAAAAAAGACATTCCGAATCAATCGGAATGTCTTTTTAGTAATGTTATGCAGTAGCCGGAGCTTGAGTTTCCGACTTCACTTTTTTCAAATGACGGTTCGTTAAGAAATAAACGGCCGTCAAGATCAGGAATACACCACCGAAGATTCCCAACACTCCGGCGCTTCCCCACATATGCCCTGTATCTCCTGTCGATATGACAGCTTTAAATCCATCTACACTGTACGTCATCGGCAGCAGCGGATTCAGAACCTTCATCCAGTCTGGAATTAATTCAAGAGGGAAGGTTCCTGCACTCGTCGTAAGTTGGAAAATGAGAATGACGATGACAACGAACCGTCCAGGCATATCAAGCCAAGTAACGAAGGCTTGAACCAGGAACATGTAAGACAAACTTGTAATGATAGCAAACAGATAGAACAGTGGTACATTTTGAACTTCCAGATTCAATCCGTACAGAACAAGTACAACAGCTAGCAGCGCCTGTATAAGGCCCATGCCTGCAAATGACAGTGTACGGCTGACGAACCGGTTCATTCTGGACGCATCTGCCACGGATGTTTCATAGATTGGCATAACGATTGACGAAATCAGCGCTCCGACAAACAAGCCAAGGGACAGGAAGTATGGAGCAAATCCCGTACCATAGTTAGGTACTTCACTTACTTTATGCTCATCTACTTTAACGGGTTCTGCAAACATATTGACAGTTTCATCCGTTGTTTTCACTTCTCCGGTCTTGTCGGCTGCTTCATTCAACTTGTCTGCAAGCTCTCCGGAACCTTCTTTCAGTGTACCCATTCCATTTAGCAGTTCACCAGCACCAGCATCAAGCTGCTTAGAGCCGTCTGCCAGAGTAGTAACGCCGGTGCCCAGTTTACCGGCACCTCCTGCAAGCTGCTCCGTACCTTTGTTCAGAGCAACCGCGCCACTAGCAAGCTCTTTGCTGCCTGCAGCCGCTTCTCCCAGTTTCGTGCCAAACAGCTTCATTCCTTCAGACAACTTACCTTGACCTGCGCTCAACTGCTTCACACCTTCGAGAAGCTGCTGATTGCCTGCCGCCAGCTGCTTGCCACCCTGTGACAGCTGCTCTGCTCCTGCGCTGAGCTTGCCTGCGCCTGCACTTAGCTCGGTTGTTCCCTGTTGAAGCTGTGACGCTCCTGCAGCCAACTGCTTCTGCCCTGCATTCAGCTCAGCACTTCCCGCAGCCACTGCCTGGCTCGTTGCGAGCAACTTCTGAACCTCAGGAATAGCTGCGAGTTCAGGGTTGATCTCGGTCAGCATCTTGAGACCTTCAGCTACACCTTTAGAACCCTGCTCAATAGCAGCTGTTCCCTCCAGTGATTTCTTCAGTCCGGCTTCCAACTGATTGCTGCCTTCAACCGTACGATCAGCACCTGCTTTCAGTGCTGCAGCTCCACTCTGGTTAGCCTGCAAGCCTTCGGACAGCGTATTACTTCCTGCCGCAGACGATTCAATTCCCGCCTGAAGCTTCGCTCCACCCTGACGGGCATCTTGAGCTCCTGTTTCCAGCTGCTTATGTCCCGACTGCAGTTGTACTAAACCGGAGGACAAAGTTCCTGCACCTGAGTTCAGTGCACCAGCCCCTTTGTTTAACTCCTCAACGCCCTTCGTCAGAGGCTCAATTCCTGCTACCAGCTCTTCTGTGCCGTCGACCATTTTGGCTAGGTTCTCTTTAAGCTTCAATGTTCCTTCATCCAGCTCCTGAGCACCATCGGAAATTTTTGTAGCTCCGTCTCCGGCTTCCTGAAGACCATCGGACACTTTTTCCACTTGCTCAAATAGTGTCTCCGTATAGGCTTCGGTTACTTTAGCGGATACCTTCGATTGAATTTCCTTTACTGCACTGCCGCCGATCTGGCCTGCCAAAAAGTTATAACCCTCATTCGGTTCAAACAGTATTTTTGCAGGCTCCGGATGGTCATCCATTAGCGTTGTTGCCTGCTGTGAGAAATTGTCGGGGATCGTAATCGTCATATAATACTTATTGTTGCGCATCCCCTCTTCGGCTTGCCCACGATTTACGAACTCCCACTGAAAATCGTTGCCTTTCTTCAGTTCATCAACCAAATCATTGCCTACCTCAAGCGTCTTCCCTTCATATACCGCACCCTGATCGTTATTGATCACAGCTACAGGCAGTTCATTCATTTTACCGTACGGATCCCAAAAGGCTCCGAGGAACATGCCGCTGTACATGACCGGGATGAACAAAACGGCGATAATCGGGATCAGAATTTTCGGATTCCGTGCCGCACTAGTAAGATCTTTAAAAAACACTGATAATGATTTCATCCAGTCTCTCTCCTTTTTTTATAGATACAGCAGCTTAGTGCCGACATCGTTGTCCTCAAGGGACTCTTTTTATAGTATTGTTCTCTCCACCTATAATACTGATTGACCATTTACCCCATTCGGTCAGTTCGACCGAAAAAAAAACTCCTTGAAACACCGTCTGCTGTATAGCAGAATAAACTCCCTTACCGTTCATAGAGACAAGAAAAATTGTGTCACAGTTTCTTAAGTCCCAGCATTCTCGTCTCTATGTACTGACGACTGTTTAGCAGATTTGGCTCAGCCCGGAGACCTTAATCCTTCTGCCAAAAAAAGCAGCATGTACTCCTTGATTTGCTCTTTTTGAAGCGGTTCTCGCAGGTTGTTGAAATCCGCCGTCAGTGCTGCATAGAGCCTCAACATTACGAAAGATACCACTTGGGGATCACAGGGCTTAATCTCACCGTTTTGGATGGAATTCTCCACTATCCCCTGCAAATATCCCACAATCACGTTCTCCACCTTAGTCAGGCTGTCATTTGCCTTAGGTGTACCAAATTCCCGCTGTTCCTGTGATAGCTTGATAAACAGCGCGTGCTCATCCCGGAACTCGAGCAAAGCATCCAGTACACGGTACAAATTATCAAAGAAATCTCTGTCCTCACGAATTGTTCGTTCAGCTATGCGCTTCATTTCCAATATTGCCCCATGCAGGATCTCATCAAACAGCTCTTCCTTATTCGTGAAAAACGTATAAATGGTTCCTTTACCTACGTTCGCAATCTTCGCCACCTGATCCATCGTCGTCGCCTTATACCCAAATAACGCAAACGATTTTGCGGCAGCTTCCAGCACCTGCTTCCGACGATCAACCGCTGACAAGCCAACCCCTCCTTGATTCTCGTATTCCTACGAACTGACCAAAAAACATTTTCGGTCACCCGGTCAAAAACCACTTTATCAGAATCCTTCCTGTAATGCAATACTTTTTGTGAAAAAAAATGAAATTTTTCATTTTTTTCATCGCAGGGGTACTGAAAAGTTTTTGCGTCTAATAAATAGATGAAAGAATGAAATGCTTTGCGAATTTGAGCGTATATTACTATACATGTATTTTTTTTAACGCCGCTCTTCAAAAAATGATTCCTATTTTGTAAGATAGAGGGAGAAAGAAGTAGGTGAAATTATGCGAAAAATTAGAGTGCTCCTATTTTCGGAGGGATTCGGCACTGGTCATACACAAGCGGCGTACGCTTTGGCTGAGGGGCTAAAACGGAAAAATCCCAACATACAGTGCCGCGTCATTGAGCTCGGTAATTTTCTGAATCCAACCGTAGGTCCGTTAATCTTATCGGCGTATCGTAAAACAGTTAGCGTACGTCCGAGGCTCGTGGGTTTGCTCTATCGTTCCCAATATAAAAAGTCTCTGAACCGGCTTACACGTCTTGCTCTGCATCGTATCTTTTACGCGCAGGCCGCGCAGGTTATTAATCAGTTAAAGCCGGACGTAATCATCTGTACACATCCATTTCCGAACGCAGTCGTTTCCCGGTTAAAGCGCCAGGGACTAAATGTTCCACTGTATACACTCATAACTGATTACGATGCTCACGGTACTTGGGTCAATTCTGAAGTAGATGAATATCTTGTCTCCACTCCGCAGGTCAAACAATTGTTGATCCAACGAGAAATATCGCCGGAGTACATCCATGTAACCGGTATTCCGGTTCATCCAAAATTTTGGGATCAGGTCAACAAGGAACAGCTGCGGACTGAACTGAAGCTCAGCAACATGCCTACGGTTCTGATTATGGGCGGTGGCTGGGGTCTGGTGTTTAATAAAGACTTGCTTCGCAAGCTTGCATCCAGAGCGAATGACATTCAGCTTGTGTTCTGTATGGGACAAAACGAAAAATTGGTGTGCAGCATGCGCGAAAATCCACTATTCCGGCATCCGAACATTCATGTGCTGGGTTATCGTAAGGATATTCATAAGCTGATGGACGTTTCGGATCTCCTCATTACGAAGCCCGGCGGGATGACATGCACAGAAGGGGCCGCCAAAGCGATCCCTATGCTCTTCTACGAGCCCATTCCCGGGCAGGAGGAAGAGAACTGCCTTTTTTTCGTAAACGAAGGCTTTGGGGAAGTCTTGGACTCTCCTGAGGTTGTAGATAAATGGCTCGACCTTCTGTCCAATCGCTATGATACCGTTGTGAATTATCGCCGCGAATTACTTCGCAGCAGATTGCCTTACTTAGATCCGGACAACTGTGCGGTTCAAGTACTCGGTATGCTGTCTCATGTTGAGGAAGATGATTATTCTGATGTTGTTCATCCTGTTGGCTGATACGAATTAGTGTAAACACTCTTCTCATTCATATATAACTCACAAAAGGACTGTTCCGACGGTAGGTTTGCCTACCCATCAGAACAGTCCTTTTTTCTAGTTGTCGAAATATGGTTTCTATTATATATTAAAAATCAAATATTTATACTTTCTCCCGGCTTAAGTGGATAACCCTCTAGGCCCGTTTGCCGGAGCCGATCACAGAACAACACAGGGTCCTGCTCAATTTGTGGGAACGTATTGTAATGGACTGGTATCACCTTCTTGGTACGGATCCATTGGGCAGCTAGTAAAGCATCATCAGGGCCCATCGTAAATGCATCGCCGATCGGCAGTGCCGCACACTCGATATTGTTCATTTCCCCAATGAGGCGCATGTCTCCAAACAGACTCGTGTCTCCGGCATGATAGAATGTCTTGTCCCCGATCGTCAGTAGAACACCAGCAGGCTGTCCAGCATAAATCCAAGTATCCCCTACAGAGATGGATGACGAATGAAAAGCTTGCGTGAATTTCACCTTAAATCCGTTGAATGCAAAGCTTCCGCCAATATTCATTCCGTGGGATTTTACACCTTGATTAGCACAGTATCCTGCCAGCTCAAAAACAGCGATGACCGGACAATCGTTTCTCTTGGCAATCCCGATACTATCACCAAAATGATCGGCGTGCCCATGGGTAAGAACGACAGCATCTACCTGGATGTCATCAGGCGATATCCCCGAATTGGCATTACCTGAAAGAAACGGATCGATAATGACGCGTATTCCGTTCTCCTCCACCAACATGCACGAATGGCCATAATACGTAATTTTCATAGATCAAAACACACCTCCTGACTATAGTTTACCCAAATCAGGGGTTACTTGTAAAAGGAATGGTTCCCAATCTTCTTCGCAAATGTTCTTGAATGATGCACAGTAAGGTCCTGAGCAAGCTTCAAAGACAAAAAGAAATAAGTGTCATCGCTCACTGCCTTATGACCATGCAGCGCAGCAGTAACCGCTTTGATCGTTTCTTTGCTCGGGTCGACACGATTAATACGCCCGTTTCCTACCGGACTAAATTGATATTTTTGATAAATAACCTTCTTAATGGTATCGGGAAAATTGGCTGACCGCAGCCGGTTTAAGACAACATTGGCAACTGCCACTTTGCCTTCGTACGGTTCGCCTTCCGCTTCTGCCATCACAATCTTCTGGAGCAGAAGCAGCTCTTCAGCCGACAAAGCGTATTTCCAGGTCGCTTTCTCTTTTTCGTCCTGAGTTAATGTCTTTGTTCTCGTGAAGAATAATGTTTTGGGGGGTTGTTGGCTCTTGGCCTGTGAATTTGCAGCAATTGTCCCCTCTTGTTTCTTAGGCTTGGTCTGGTTTGCGGGCTCTGACTTCGCCGCAGCCTTGGACTTACTCTTAGAAGTTCGGTTTGCGGTATCAATGGTGAACTTATTTCCCTTCAGCCTTGATTCCGGAAAGGACAATATTACGTCTTCTTTCGGTTTCCACTTCTGGAATTGATTTGAAGCATAAAAAGCTGGCAGTACCCTATCGCCTTTTTCAGATAAAATTCGACCTGTCATATTCAATTCGGTCTCGGGGATCACCACAGCAGTGTCCTTTTGCGTTTTTTTCTCCCCTTGGCTTGCGTTTGTCTGCATCCCCAGCAGACTTATTAAAGACAAACTCACAAAAAGGGCTCCGACCAGCAGAGCCACCCAGCGGTTTTGCCGTAACATTTTGATACCCATATCTTTCCTCCTATACGTCGGCACATTCCTACTCTATGTAACCCGAAATTCAGGAGATGAAAACAAGGGTCTCCATTGAATCTATGAAAGATTCAACTTCCAAACTCCATCTTCCCCAATATTTCGTACATAGGACTTGAATGCATATTGGTCCGGAACAACACCAAGCCATCGGCTGTCCAGCTTGCTGGTTCTGGTCCTGTACTTAACAGATCGGAAGTTATGTTCCCATCCGTTAATTTTCTTGCCGCTGTGATATGCGGTCTGTAAGGCCTGTCCTCCGCTGCAAAACCCAAAGGTGCCATTGCAGAAGTTACCCGTTGCTGAAGATGCTCAAGCTTCTCCAGCTCCCCTGAAATGCCTGCCCATAGTATGCGCGGAGCAGATGCCGGCCCAAATACGCCGGCCCCTTGAAGACTTAATTGAATAGGCTGTTGTGCAGCAGCGATCGTTCGCAGTGAAGATACTACGGATTCCACACTTCCGGCTTTCGTATCTCCAAGAAACTGCAACGTAATATGATAATCCTGCGGATGCACCCATTTACGAAAAGACAACTGTGTTCCAAGCTCTTGCGTCCACCGTGTAATGCTGTCTGACACCACTTTTGGTAAAGGAATAGCGATGAATAAACGCATGACCGGTTCTGTTTCGGCAGCATTCATAATACAACCTTCTTCCTGCTTCGCAATGGATTTGATGCCATTAGTCTTCACAAAACTCGCACTAAGTTTAACATGATACCACAAAATCGCTAAAAGTGAATGCAAAAAAATGCCATTTGTGAAATGTTCAACTTATGTATTGATGATTAAATGTATTTTTCTGCAAACTTTTTCTGGCTAAAAAAATGTAGCAGATTACCTCTGTAGAGCACGTCGTTCCAGACGTTTCAGTCGTTTCTGAACATGCGCATCACGTTTAAATCTGATAAGATGATCATAAAATCTTGGCATTTTTTTCATTACATTCTCAGGAGGTTAGTTCCCATGCCAAATATTGTTGCCTTGCACGAACTCACGACCGAACAGATGCAAAAAATAAGAGATATCGCCCCAGATTATGAACTTATTGCAGGCAAGTATAAGGAACTGCCTTCCGGCACGGTGGCTCAGGCGGATATTGTGCTCGGATGGACCAGCTCCGCCACTGAAGAAGTGCTTAGTGATCACAGCCGCATCCGCTGGATTCAGGTCTGGTCAGCCGGTGTTGACAGGATGCCTCTTAAAGAGCTGGAGCAAAAAAATATTTTTCTGACCAATGCCAGCGGCGTGCACAGCATACCGATTACGGAGCAAATATTCTCGATGCTGCTCGCCTATACTCGAAATCTTCATCATGCTGTCCGGCAGCAATCACAGAGCAAATGGGATAAATCCGGAACATTCCGTGAACTTTCCGGCAAAACAGCTGTCATTGTCGGGGTGGGACAAATCGGCAGTACAACGGCAAAGGTAGCCAAAGCCTTTGGAATGAGGACCGTTGGAGTCCGGAGATCCGGTAAACCCGACCCTAACGTCGATGTCATGTATACCGTGGATCAACTGGACCAAGCTTTGGCTGAGGGTGATTTTATCATTAACATCCTCCCGCTCACCGATGAAACCAAAGGTTTGTATGATGCGGGTCGTTTTGAGGCGATGAAGGACGGTGCCTTTTTCGTCAATATGGGGAGAGGTCCCAGCGTGAATACAGAGGCGCTTATCGAAGCGCTAAAATCCGGCCATCTGGCTGGCGCGGGTCTGGACGTATTTGAACAGGAGCCTCTTCCAAGCGAGCATCCGTTGTGGGGCATGGACAATGTGATCATCACACCACATACAGCAGGTGATACCGTACACTATACCGATCGTGTACTCGATATTTTTATCGAAAATTTGAAGGCTTATCGTCAAGGTGAAGCTCTGCCTCGTAATGTGATTGACTATGGAAAGGCGTATTAAAGAACTGTAGCCTCGCATCACTACGAATTCGGATTATTCTTACGATCGCTGTTGCCCCCAGATTTCTTGTAATGTATTTTATAATCGATGAAATCTGGGGACAGCTTATGCTTCCGATGCGAGCTTTCCTTTGGAAAGCTTTTGGGCGAACGCTTCGCTTCTCCAGAATAATTCCGCCTTCTCCGTTGGAGTAATTTCAATATATCTAGATACTGCTTTCTCCGTTAAAGTTAATTTCAATATATCTAGATACTTTTAAAAGTAACTTTCCTTCCGTCTTCATCACCAATTATGAGCACAGCCATATATCACGTACGAAGGTACCTTTTGTGACTTGAGCATATCCGAGTACCTGCCATCCTGTTTGATTCAGTATGTCTTTTAAAGGTTCGGTGCTTACAATAACCGCACGCTTCGTCAGCCTTCTGAGGCTGCCAAGCATCCGAAGCTTGTCTTCCAGCGGAAATACCGAGCAGACGTTGTAAGGTAGATCCAGTAATGCCGTGTTGTAACTTCCCTGCAGATCATTCATATCTCCGAGCATAACCAATGTATCGGAATACCCGTAATGCCGCAGGTTCACCCTCGCACCCCGAACGGCCAACGGATTGATGTCGCAGCCTTCTATGTTCAGCCCCATCGATAAAGCTTCAATCAGCACGTTCCCCATTCCACAGCACGGATCCAGCATCTGAACGCCTTCTTTGTCAGGAGCGGCGATATTTACAAGAGCACGTGCTACCCGCGAGCTGAGCCCGGTGGAGTAATTTTGCGGTTTCTGTTTATGAGACAACCAGGCACGCTCAGGATAATGACATTCACCGAATAGCCAGCTGCCGTATCGGTACAATAATCCAAAGGTAATATCTGGAGATTTCATATCAGCCTTTCCGCTAATCTTCCCCCCTACCAGACGTTCAACTCCGCGCTGTTCATCATAACTGAGCTTATCCCCTACCTTTAGATAGACCACTTTGAAACTGGAGTCTGTAAGCTGTATAAAGGAAGCTTGCTCGGCAATCTCTTCGATCGTGTCACCAGTCAGCAGCACGTCCATTCTTGCGGATAGAAATGGACTTCTATCCGGATCGATCTTCCGCTCACTGTGAACCCAGGAGCTTCCGATTTTGGATTCCTGTCCTAGCAGCTCACGCAGCTCCAGCATGCACAGATCCTGTTCCGATTCATGGCATGCAAAAGTATAAATGTATTGGTAACGACCTTCGGTCGTAAAGTTTGTTAAAAATTCGAAGTTTATCATGCCTGTCATCATTCTTTCATCGTTGGTTTAGTTTCCGAATCGCGAGACAAGATCCAGTACACTTCATCTAATCCCGCTCATGGATTCTCCTTTTCCCCGTTGTCCTCTGCACTAATCCAGATCATAAATGGAGCCTACCTTAAGTCCATATAATTCATTATAGATCTTCTCCGCGTAGGCATCGGTCATCCCGGCAATATAATCGATAACCATGTGTTCCCAAGTCCAAATGGGATTGGGCCTTTTCTGGTCTGCTTCATACCGGTTGAGCCAATCGGACGGGATAATGGCTTTGGAGGCGATCGGATCTAGGAATGCGTCCCACAACCGCTTAATCACCCATTCACTGCGTTTTTGCAGGCGCTGGACCCGCAGATCACTAATCATGGTTACCCAGGCAAAGCTTTTTAGCACACTCACGGTGCGCAGCATATCTTCATCCTCTACGCCATCTTTCACAAAGGTTACCTTTTTCCAGTCTCCGTCCGGAATGACGCCCAGACTGCCAACAAACAGGCTGACCCAATAGGCTTTCACCTCACGGCGTGTTCGGGAATAATCGTTCTCGCACACCGGCATTTTCTCTTTCCATATCCGTAAAAAATAATCCAGCACTTGTACCACCTTGGGTTCCACTTGCTCCTTGGTCCAGCCCTTCCAGACTTCGTCCTCCAAGGTCATAATTTTCTCCACAATGAGACGGTTGAGATGGCTGTCGCGAAGAAAGTGCTCGTGAACCTCAATTTTGCCGGCTTTGATCCCGTCCTCCAAATCGTGTGCCGAGTACGCAATATCGTCGCAGAGATCCATAAGCTGAGCTTCCAGCGTCTTTTTCCCTTCCGGAACGCCCCATTCCTGGCGGATCTGGGAGATGTATTCCCATTCATGACGGTACATGCCCTTGGGATTCACAAGACCGGAAAACGGATATTTGTTAATGCCAAGCAGCACCGCGTCGGACAGGTTGAGACCGTTCACGTCTTCTCTTTTTTCCAAAAACATGATCAGGCGGAAATTGTGCGCGTTGCCTTCAAAATGCTCATATTTCTGGCGTATGGACTGCTGAATGTTCGCAGCCTGCTCCGGTGTAGGAATGCCTGGCAATCGTGTTAGTTCCTCTTCCGTCTTTTGGTCGATCAACCGTTCCAAAATGCCTTGCAGTACTTCCTCGCCCTTGTGGCCGAATGGAGGATGACCGAAATCATGCACAATCGAAGCGCACTCTACGACCTCGGAATCGATAATAAGTCCGGCATTATCAGCGGCTTCCGGAAGCACTTCCGGATATGAGCGAGCAAGGCTTCGTGCCGCTTCGCGGGCGATCTGGGCTACTTCCAGAGAGTGAGTGAGCCGGGTACGGTAATAGTCTCCTGTTCCGGCCCCGAATACTTGGGATTTTCCCTGTAGGCGCCGAAATGTTGGGGAATGAATCAGCCGGGAATAATCCCGCTCATACACTGCCCGGGAAGCATCCACCTTCGTCTTCTCCGGGTATTGCCGGTGTTCTCTAAGCTCCTTCAATTTGGTCGTTTCCATGCTGCTCACTCCTATTTATCTGTTTCTTTCATTCAACTTCGCGTTTATTTCATACATTATAAGGCATCACAGCATGGAAACGAAAATAAGGAACTTTAATTGGAACGATTAACTTCATTTAGTGCCGTCCAACAGGCCGAGTCGGTAAAGAACGGTCATCGCCCGGTAGAAATCATAACTGCCTTCTTTGCCTTGTATCACGCCGGCTTTTATGGCAGCTTGCAGCGCAGGCTCCGCCCAGCTCGGTACAGATTCGGAAGTATGGAGATTCTGTAATGACTTCACCGTATTTTGCAGCTGATTGATTTGAGACTCCTGTTTCTCCACAATCTTCGTTTGTGCAGCCTGGTTGTCCGTCAGAAGACGTACCTGCTCCTTCAGTTTTTGTACTTCGGCAGTCAACGCTTCGATTTTCACAATATCCTCCTCCTTTACTTGTCCTTGCAGATCATATTGGTTAAGATCATACTTCTCTATAATAGAAATAAGTTTTTGCGGATAGCTTGGGTCGGTTGCATACCCGCCCTTCCATATCGCTGTGGCAGCTGTTTTATATTCAGCCCATAGTACGCCGTGATACCGTTTCGGCTTGTCACGCGTCCCATTCAGAATCAGACGGGTATGGTCTTCTACCGATTCACTCCAGGAATTATATTTTCGAAATTGGGCGTTCGTTGTATAACGCGTCTGTCCTTTGTATTCGACCGTAGGCATCGTTACACTACCGGCGGGACCTGTACCTTTGATACCAAACAGGTTGTTGGCTTTTTGCGTCAGGCCGCTTTTGCCCCAATTGGACTCCAAAATAGCCTGAGCGATGGTTAAAGAGGCCGGAACGCCGTAGCGACGCATGTCCTCTACTGCAATAGGTGCAAGCTTGGCTATAAATTCATGAGGCTTCATCTTTATTTTCCTCCTTTCGTTCAATGTTGTTCTCTTCCTCTGATTTCGTTTGGAAGACTCCTACTACTTTACGCAGCGATTGCGGGATAGGAACCCCCATTCGCCCGACGTTCTCAATAATAGACAAGAGTTCATTGGCCAAATAGAAGAATGTCACCGTATTTTGAAAATAGTTCATCTCTCCAAGTACCTGATCGATGAGGTGAGTAATCGCGATAATAAGAAAGATGGTCATCTTTCTAGCAATTCCGATATAGCCGATCCGGCTCCGGAGTTCTCCGTTCATCCAAGCCGCCGCCCATCCGGTCAGCCAGTCGATAATGACAAACCATGACAGCAGATGAAGCAGCAGCGACCAACCGCCCCAGAAATACCCGGTCACGGCCCCCGTGCCCGCCATAAGCATCTTAAACAACTGACCGATGTGCTCATACATATACTTTCCTCCTTTGGTTGATGGGATTTTTTAAATTGGGTAGAGATAAAGGATTAATTTGATAGAAACGCAATGATGGGGTTAAAATTGTCTCAGTCAGATAGCTGAGTTACATTAAGTGACCAAAACTTGAGCTTTAATGCTGTAGATTATCGTAATTGAATTTCAAGTTTAAGCAGCTGTTTCTCTTAAAAAAATGATAAGTGTGAGAAAAATAAAAGAGCCCGGGTATGCCGAACTCCAATTCAGAAGCTAGTTTATTGTGTAGTCTGAAGCATCACTTAACTTGTACTTTTGCGAGATTTTCTGCTCACTGGCTGTTAACTCCATTCTTGGCTTGCTTTACAGCCTGATGACCAAAAACCGAAAATGCTCCAGCAAGTATGCCTTGGATCAACGCCTCAACACTCCATCCAATCAGACCCATTGTTAATGCCACAGCCAGCACAACGACAATGTACACGATACTCCAATCAGGTACCTTTGGAGTTTTCTTTAAGATGAAGCCGATAACCCAACACGCTGACACGACGATAAACAAACGCGGATCAATAAGTTCTGAAATCATGTTTATTTATTGCTGATAACTTATTACAATCCATACGGCCTAAATATCTCTTAAATAGATCCTGTAAACGACACACCATAAAAGGTGCTAAATTAAACTCATTTCTAGCATCAGCTTTCTTATCAAAGATTCTCAGTGCTTCTTCTGCTTTGCGCTTCGCGTCCTAGCTGTTTCTTAAACATTATCTAATGTTGCAGCCAAAGCACTTAAAGGTCGCTTTAGTGTTTCTTCAATAAGAGCAAGCCGCATCCGGATTTCTGTTACAAAGCTATAATCAGTTTTAGGCACTGTTCTCACCCTTCGGATTGCTCCATTCAATTTCCCCCTATCTATAAAAGAAGCCCCCGGATAACCGGGGGTATAAAAAAACACACTCCCAATTGAAAGCATGTTTGTTATACCGTTTGCGTTTAGATCGGGTAAATCTCCCCAGCCTCATCTACGTTATAGCCCTTTTCCTCCAAAGCAAGCTTTACACTTGGTTTATCTCGCTCCATCACACTGTTATATGTCCGTCCACTATCAATAATCACCGTTGCATAAACTCGATGAATATACTTAATAACTACCTCTGCCATCATACAGTGCCTCCTTGTGCAATCAATTCGTATAATTCAAATGTTGCGTTGTTTGCCTCTGTTATCTTAGCATCTTGCATCGCTTGGCTTTCATGCAGTTCCAGTGTTGCGGCTTGTGCTTCGGCTAACTGTGTCTTTAATTTTTCGTTATCCGCACGAAGTGCCACCAATTCGTCATTTTCTATGTCAAATTCGCCGTCTAACTCAAAAATGCTAAAATCTGATATGCCGCGAAACGCGAATATTTCATTTTTACCGTTGTAGCCAATGATGTCCGTGTCAGTTTTAACAATACGCTCAGCCTCATAAATATCTTGATTAAATGATAATTTTCTCATTTTATAACTCCTCCCGAATCTGTTTGCTCGGCTGTTACCGCACTTGCCTGTGTACCTTCTTTTAAAATCGTTGAGCCTTGTCTAGCTTTCAATCCTACGGAATTATTCGTACCAATAAAATTGTATGAGTATACCGTCCCCGATCCATAATATGCTTCAATCACTGTTCCTCGATTAGATATCTCACAGTTGCTCATTCCTGTATACGTCGTGGACGTAATTCTAAAAGCTGGATTGCCACTTGAATTTTTATTACGAATATGGCCGACAAAAACAAGAGAGTTCCTTTCTATTTCTGTGATACCGTATTCGTAACCATCTAAATTTCTATCCACTTCAAAGTAAGATACATTAATACTGGATGTACATCCAGTGATAGTAATCTGAGGTGTTTTTGCCATTGGATATGCTAATCCACCGCTTTCATTATATTTTTTCCCATAAATAGAAAGTCCATTTAAATTTGTTATGTTTCTAAGTTCAATTTTTTCATTAACTGTTGTTGCACAATGTATCCATACAATATCCCTGTAATACTTAACAGCTCGGCTTACTGCATGTTTAATTGTTTTAAATGCTTTTGCCTCGGTTAGTCCATCATTGTTATCATTACCATTAATATTATCTACATGTAAATGCACCCTTTGTGGAAACGGGTTATCTATAACGATCCTTATCCAGTCTGATCCGTTATAATACTCTAAATTCCCATCATTAACTCTTAGACCGTGCGACCCATATTCATCAGTTACAACAGTATAACCAGCTTGTAAAGCTACCTCAACATTGCTAATACGTTTATTAACGTCCACCATGTCTTGCAGTATTGCCTTTTCGTTAGTTGCATATGATCCGGTGAATGGAACGATAGGCGACTTGTTGAGCATCAGGTATGTGACGGAATAAGTTACTTGTGGATCATAATCACTACTACCTTTACCATCAGCACCTGTATAGGCTCTGACTGTACCGTGGGAACTAGCAGCCCTATCATATGACCAAAATGTTTTCTTATTATCTGCATAGACTCCTACTATATCAGCCGCTCTTTTCTTTAATCGAGAATCACCACCAGTAGGATAAACAAGAGGATCGTTGTTGATATACCAATTTCCTGTGTCAAAAGTGGGCTCCACGATCTCACGTACTATAATCCCCGTGCCTACCTCGACCTGATTGTTACCTTCGTTAAACGTCAAAATACCCTCGGATTCGATAGGCTCGACTGTAGGTTTTGCGAGTTGATATACAAGTTCGTAAGGCGTATAACCCATGTCGTTAATTACAGTTGGAAGAGTCCATGTTCTGCCTTCCATAACAACCCCAGCTAACTGTCCAGTCCCATTTGTTCCAGTGCCGCTGTATATTTTTCCCCAGCATTTATTAAGTCCGTCTGTTCTATTATAAGGTGTTGTCCAGTTCGTCCCTTCTGTACCATCGCACATCTTCCATCCCAAAAAATACGCTTTAATCTCATCAGCTGTCGGCGTGTAGTTGTCGCCCCATCCACTGTCTACGTTAGAGATAGCGACGTATAGTGTTTTTTGATTAGAATGTAAATGACAAGTATCTGCTGCGCTTGTTGCACTATCGTTAGCTAGTATTTTCCCGTCAAACTTCATCATGTTCTGTGACTGAGAAATACCTTGACTTGTAATTTCGGCCCATATCGTCTTGTAGCCTGAACCTGCTCTAAAGTAGACATAAGGAAAAGTGTCATTTAGCACAACTTTTTTCCACTTCGCCAGCTTGAAATACTGCCCGTCCTTATCGAAAACTTCGTCTGCATTTTCGCCTGTAACCTGATGAGCGTATAAGTCCGTTTGCAGCGCAAGCATGGCGTCTTCTCGTTGTTTGAACGGTTTCGGAGTGGAGCCGATTGTTAGCATAGGATTCTCGAAAGAAAATGTACCCGAGGTAGCCACATTAGATAATTGCACTATTATATAGTCTGTTTTTGCGTCGACAGTATATGATTGTGAAAAGAATCCGCTATTGTCTGTTGTTTCTGCTATTGGATACCCAATTACGGTACCATCTTCTTTATACTCACCCAATACCATTCGACCACTTCTTGTCGTAGAAAGCGTGTATGTCTGACCGCGAACAACGCGGATTTTTGGAGAGACGGTTGCTTGATACTGTGCTGTAACAGTTTTACTAAGTTTGTATGGACCTTTAACTGTATCAGTTGTTCGCAATTCCCACTCATAAAACGGCGGCAGCAGATTCTCACCGTAACGGATCGCGTAAGGATTACGTACAGGTTGAACGCTGTCAACGTATGGATATTCTGCAGCGACTTGTTCCGGTGTCATGCTGTCGATTGCGGCGTATTCGGCTGCTGAGATTTCATAGAATCGAAGACCGTCGATAAACGCATAATTCCCTGCGTAACCGTAAACTGTTGCGCTTAACGTAAATTCGTCCTCGGTTGCGGTAAACTTGGAATAAGCCGTACTAAATTTTGACGTGTCGGTGATGGATGCAGATGGCGCTAAATTTATTTTTCCTGATTTATCAAAGATTTCGATACGAACATTCGTCGCGTTCCCATTCTTCAACTCTCCAACAAAAATGTACTGTTTCCCGACTGTCACAGGTACAGATTTGTAAATATTACCGACAGTGTTTTCAGCACTTAACGTTAGTTTTATCGAGTTGCTTCCGGAAACTTTATTAGCCGCGTCCAACGTGGAAACAGCTCGGGCGGCTCCCCATTTGGATATGTCCTCGCAATCTCCGTCCCGACCGAGCAGATTAACCAACGTCCGCCCCTTAATTCCGCCTAAAGAAAAAGTCGCACTCCGTTCCGCGTTAAGGATTTTCATCCCTGCGTTGAGTACGACTTCTTTATGTTTTTCTACATCAAAACGTTGCGATATGTCTGTAACGCCTGTTAATGCTTCGTTCACTTTCCCAGCAAACTGATCTATGGAATCAGCGTTCTGATCAATATATTTTTCCAAATCAAAATAAGTGGTGGCTGGTGAAGTGCGGTCAATTTTGTTTAATCCAATATTCGGCGTTTTAGGATTTCCCACTATACTCTTCCTCCTCCTAAAAATCTATCTTGCGTTGTCGACTCGGTCTGAAGAATTGTCATGTCCTCTACCTCTTCTATCGTGAGATAACGCAGTGCGTATTCAACAGCCAAGTGCGCTGGCTTGATGTCCTCCATGGCAGATTTAAGGTCTTCAAGATTTGGAGGAATGCCCAGCGTATCCATGAACCGAATGGTAATCTTATATTCTGCCGGCTGAACTGTGACATCGATACTCCCGCGTTCAAAAGCCTGCGCCACATTCTTCAACATGCTGCCAGACACCTTGCCGCTGCCCCTCATTTTCGAGATGATCACAGAGCGCCGCTGCTCTACTGGCTTGGAAAGATTCGTAGGAATACTCAAGTCCTGTTCATATCTCGATAGTGTCCACGTTGCCGTCTCCGGGTAGTGCTGATCCAGCATATCCTTAAGGCGACCAGCCAATATGTCCAGTTCAACACCCTTCGCTGAAGCAATCGATTTCATCTCCGTAATCTCTTGGTAATAAGACGGCAGATAACTTAACCATGCCTCTGCTTTGCTCATGTCACCGTCACCGTCCCTAGCACAGCTACGGCCTCCGGCTCAATCAGGATACTCTCTTCGCCACCATTCACAGTCAGCTTTTCATAGTCAATTACCTGTGGCATATCCAGCACCACATTGGCAATCCGGTTATACCGTACCAACGGGTCGACCATAGCTAAGTCCTTAAGGTATTTTCGTACTGCCTCCTCAAGTTGTCCTTGAATACCGTCCATGCCTGCTCCTTCTAGCAGGGTTACCTTGACGTCAATATTAATTGGAACTTCTGTAGCTCCTACTATTGTGACAACGGAACCGACCGGGGCAGCTCCCTCACCCATCCCATCTTGAGTCGGATCTACATACTTCTGAACTGCCTCCACAACCGATACCGTGGGCGACCTCATATCATTGTTCAGCAAAACAACCTTAACTGTGCCTGGTCCATTCCACAGCGGAAAAGCCTTCGCCTTTCCCACCCCTGAATTCTCCCTTGCCCACAGCTCGTACTGGTTCCGGTTAGCGCTCGTTACAGGACGGGAAATCTTTTCACGATAACGATCATATAAAGCTTCATCCAACTCGGTATCTTCACCAGGTACCCACAATTCCGAAAGCTCGGCTTTCACAAGTCCATTGATGTAATCTAGCGGCAGAAGGGTACCAAAACGACGATTGCCTTCCTTTCCTGTGCTCTCACACTCCAGAACATACTGTCCGGTCTCGACCCTCTTGATCACTTTGTAGTTAAAAGGATCCAGTGAAAACCGGCTGCCAAGCGGTACATCCATTGGAACAGCATTCTGTCCGGAAAACAGCCCGAGCAATTGTGCCTTGGTGGCCTGCTTTCGGACAATTCCAGACCAGGCAATGCTGCGGTCCAAATATTCTCCCGACGCGGTTGCAGCAAACTTCAGATTCATGGAGTTTTCCAGCTCCACATACATTTGTGCCAATTCGGCAGCGGACGGAGCTAACGCATCAAAAATAATGCTCCCCTCTCTCTTGTCGATCTGATCCGGAATCCGCTCCAGCATCCGTTCCAAAATCACCTCATAGGTCTGCTCCTCAACCATCCTTCCTCACCTCCTTTTTCATATCAAAAGCTCCATACACACTGCGGACTGTAAACTCAGCCATTGCCTGCTCACCCGCAAATGCAATATTCATATCATCCACTGACAAAATCCGGTCATCTTGCAGCAGCGCTTCCTTAATGTGACGTTCAATTTCGGCATATGCCCATAACGGATCACGGCCAATGACAGCATCCAACTCTTGCCCATAGTCACTGCTATAGATTAAATGTTCAAAACGGCGGGTCTGAAGTATTTTAACTACTGCCTGTTTGATCGCCAAAAGCCCATCAACTTGCCCTGATATTGTTCCTTCTTCCAGATTCAATCGATACGTCAGACTGGGCTGATCTACGTATTCTGAAATCTCACTTTCCGGCAAAAGCGTTCCTCCCTGCGGAATCATGATGGCTTCACCAGCCGATCCAGCACAAGATACGTCTGCCCGCCCTGATAACGGACCAACAGTACTGTATCACCTGTTTTTAAACCTTCACGGATCACATATTCTTCACTGCCGATGTTCAGCTTGTACTCCGTCATGGACTCCCCAACAACTAAAAAATCCTCCGTCAGGCTGAAACGCTGGTCCACGTTCACCTCAAGAGGATTTTGAGAAGTTACGATGCCATAGAGCACCGCCATTGGGTTCGTGCTGCCTACGGCGCTCAGGCTCGCTTTTTTAATAATATCCAGCATCAATCGTTACACCACCTTCATATTCAACGACATCGTATGGGTGTCATTGGAAAACTTATGCGTGCACTCATCGATCAGATACGGTTTTAAACCTTCACCGGGAAGATTAACGTAAATCGTATTTCCGGCACGGACTCGCAAGTCCCCAATAGCCTCAACCGACAGTGTCTGTTCCTCCCTGTTTTTCAGCTCCAGCAAGTTTTTAGCGAGTTCTTTTAACTGTGCAGGGTTCATGTTTTCGTCTGCCACTTCATACAGAGAAAGAAGCCCCCACTGAGCGATATTCTGCCCATGCTGATAAAGGTACACATCCCGCTTTCCGGTCTCCTTGTTGTCCCGAACGACCTTGATCCGGTTGTACGTCTCATTGTCGATACTCTTTTTGTACGAAAAATCCGTCATCAGGCTGTCTTCTCCGATGGCCAGCATAAGCAGCATTTCATTGATGTTTTTTAGCGTCAGCTCTCCGAACTGATCGTAAAACATGTAATACTGCCCGGTGGCGATCAGCGTAGCATCGAGCCCTTTGGAAATCGTATCAATCAGCTTTTTATTGTCTTGCAGCATGGAGGGTATCGTATGATTGGTATCCGCTAGATTCCCCGTTTTCAGATTGTAATCCTTGGCAATTTTGCGAATGATGTCCTCCACCTTAACATTCTCGAAACGGTACGTTTCATTGCTTGATAGGTATCGAACTTGATCATAAGCCATCAGCTTCACCTGGGCATCGGCTCCCCATTCTTTTGAGAAGACGTATCCATAGAACAAATCCTTGTTGTCCTTGCGAAAACGCACAATATCGCCGTTTGCCACATCAAACTTTTTACTCTGTGCCAGTCCATCATTTACAAATGTCATGTCCAAACTCGCCGGCTTAGCCTGACGACTTGTCTTCCATGTAATATCCGTGACAACTTGTCCCAGATCCCACACGCTTCCATTTTTTCGATCCAGCATAATCTCGATCATGAGAACACCCCCTTACGGAATCTTAAGAACCCGGCCCACAGCAAGCTTACGAACCTCATGGTCCTTGATGCCATTCAGCTTCTGAATCTCCGCATGACGTGAACCGCTGCCGAGAAGCTTTTGAGCAATACTCCACAAGGAATCGCCCTTGGCTACCGTATAGGAGGTCGGTTTTTTTCGATCATCGGGTCTGCTAATCTTCTTCACTGAAGTTGATAATTTCCCTTTTACAGGTACAACCTTACGAGCTCCATAAAAAACATAACGCTTTAATGTGATTGAAAATTCTATATCCTCCGGCGAACCGGAAGCTGTGTTCCAATCAAAGCTTTCAATGGAAGCAGCCATATTGATGCCAAAAGTTTTCATACCCCGCACTACATTACCTTTATCCGTGCCGCTCAGCGGATCCGGGACCAAGCCGGTCAGAACGAAGCGGACAGGTTTCCTGCTCTCCATCCATTCCTTGATCTTGTTCACATAATCAATTGGAAGTTTGAGTTCGCCATTTGAGTCTAAATGAACAAAGGGATACATCCGGCCCGGAAAAAAGCTGTTAAAAGATATTTCCGTCAATTTCGGATACAGAATCGCATTGATTTCTCCAAGACCTGCCACCGTATACGATTTGCTGTCACCGCTGTCCTTGACGTTAATTTTCTCCGGATTAACCGGAAAACGAAACACTTCCTCCTGATTGTTAAAGCTCAGGAATAATCCATATTCACTCATGCTACAAATAAACCCCCTCCGCACTGGATACAAACTGCTCTTCAAGCGTTCGGTTAATTCTGGACATGATCGTATCCAGATCCGCACCAGAGTTAATATCCCCTGTCGTCATTTGCACGGTTGGCGTTAACGTGATCATGTTGCTGATCGCATTGACTTCAGCCAAATCCCGCATGACTTTAAGGTCCTCACTCGCAACGTCAACCGAATTGTCTACTTGTCCGATGGAATCAATGCTGCCTCCCGTCGGAGATACAGGTACAGGTGCTTTAGGCATTGGGGCACTAGGCATTGGAGCGCTAGACATCGGAACGTTAGATGGTACAACGCCCGGAGTTGTTTTAGGGTAGGAAACATCCGGCCCTGTTTGATTCTTATTCCAATCATTAAGGATATCTTCCGACGGATCCGGTTTCTTATCCGGCATGAACTTTTTCGTTAAGTCATCCATGGAGAAGTCTTCAATGAAATCCTGTCCCTTCTCCTTAATTTTGGAGTAATCAGCCCGGAACTCAATCTCGGCAATCTGTTTTGATTCGATCCCAAGCAGATTAGCGAAAAATCCGGATACCGCGTTGACCCCTTTAATTAGGCCGTTAATCATTCCGATCACGAAATTAACTGCAGTTTCAGCGACATCCATAATAAAACCGAATGCGTTACTGAATACCTGCTTTAAGCCCATAGTGACAACTTTCCAAGCGCCAAAGGCTGCGATAATTGCAATAATTGCAGAAATAAACCACATAATGGGGTTGGCTTTCATAACCATGTTGAGAATTTTCATTGCTCCAGAAGTTAAACTAGTTGCTGTTCTCATAACTGCTTGAGCTGCGGCATAACCATAAGCAACCATCTTCCCCCACAGAAATGCAGCATTCAAAACGGCCAGCATTACACCAACAAAGATAATAACCGGAAGTAATCCCATAAAAATTGTAATGAGATTCCAAATAGCATCCCCGACTCCCATAATGACTCCTTTAATAAACTCCCATGCCGGAGGCACTGCCTCAGCAAGCCAAAGAAAACCTTGAGCTAGTAACGATAGTCCCATCGACAACGCGTTAATAAACGGATCAAGCGCCCCTGACTCAAAAGCGCCATTAATCATATCCATAATAGGAACGAGCGACTCCAGTGCACCGCTGCCAATCGAAACAAAGGCATTATTCACGTTTCCAAGTAGCTGCTGCCATTTGTTGACCGGAGAATCCATCATGGTCGACAAGGCTTCCTGCGTTATCCCTGATTTCTGCAGAAGACCATCCATCGATGCTACGAAGGTATCAAAGTTCCCTTTAGAAGCCGCGATCTCTGCTGAGAATTGTTTGATATTTGCTTCAGGAATATTAAACTCTTTGGCTAGTGAACTTGTGTCCCCCTGCATTGCACTCATAATCGCTGCCGTCGCATCTCCAGAGCTCTTGTCACCTGATGTAAGCTTGCTTAATCGATCAGCAAACCCATTAAGCTCTGATATCTGATCAGAGTTTTTTGTCACTGACATAAAAGAAAGAGCATTGTTAAGAGACTCATTGACATCCATTCCTGATTTCAGAGCATCCTGCTTGAATTTCTCAAACATCGCTGTTCCGACTTCCGGATTACCTACCTTAATTTTAAATAAGTCTTCAAGAGCTTGTTGCTCGGCTGCTGGTACTACGGAAACATTGGCTATGAACTTCACAGCACTATAAGCTTTGTTTAGCATTCCAAGTGCATTTTTTAGCTTGTTTGTCTCCTCTGCTCCCTCTGTAACTTCATTATTTAAATTTTCTTGAGCCCCCGCAGCCTGGTTAATTTTTTGGGTTGTTTTCTCAAAACCTAACGCCGCATTAAACATCTGATCAAAAACAAGTCTGTCCCAAAGGCTTACGTTCTTCAGTATCTTTGGAGCGACAAGTGTTTGCTGCATATTAGCCATTCCATCACCCCCTTCATTTCAAATCTACCTCCGCTTGCGAATCCGCTCCTGCTTTTCCTTCTCCACTCGCAACGAGATCATGGCATAGATGGCGGCCCGTTCCCGAGCCGTCATCGCCATGAGTTGATGAGGGAGGATATGCAGTTCATGGAGGGCATAATACGCGTAGTTCGCGTCACCATCGCCCTCTTTAATTAGTTTTTTACTTCGTCCACCAAGTCGTTCATGTCTCGGTCGAAGCCGTTGAGCGCCTGTACACGTTCACCGAGCGCAGCGAATTCGCCAGGCAGCAGCATTTTACGGAGAAGGGATTCGGCGCCCAGCACACCGTAAGATTTTTGAAGATCGCTATTTTTCAAATCCGGGTAAATGACGCTTGCTATCATCAGCTTCGCCATGTAGTCATTCGGGTCAATCTCCGGCGTAAACACCCCGTTCTTACCCTTCACCTTACGTGTCGCAGCTTTACGGCATTCTTGGTTCTCTTCCTCCGTGATACTACGCAGCTTCCAAGGTACCGGGCTTCCCTCCGCATCCTTAAAACGAACAGAGACCACGAATTGCTCCGTGATCTCCGCAGACGACTGACCTGCAAAAAACATACTAAAATCACTCATTTAACTTCCTCCTCATCTTTCTTTACACATTTGTTTATTCAAGGTTTACCAACTAAGACAATGCACTGAACGGCGTCTCGATCCGCACATTTTCGAAAGTGAAGGCCACTTCTTCTTCCAGCGCCTCCGCTTCCGTATCAAGGGAAGCCATAATAACACTGTCCAGGTTCACACCTTCCAAAATAACGGTCTGGCGCCCTGCTGACGAACCCGGATCTTCGTTGCGTACTTCGATCATGAAATACGCGTCCTTGCCGGACTGAATGTATTCCATCATCAGCTCACGGAAGAGCGAAGTCACATAATAAATGGTCATGGTGCCGCTGCCCTTCCAGCCAATGGCTTTATGCTGAACCGCACGCTGCCCCATCATTTTCAGCTCTGCTTTTTCTTTTTCCACCGTAGCTTCCAAGGTTTTAATGTAGAACATTTCCTCCATACGCTCGCCGATTTTGACGAATGCTTTACCCTCTTGTCCAGAAATCGTGTCACTTGCCCGCAAAAATGCCATCTTAGACCACCTTCACTTTCATATATACTTTTTCAATTGCATCCACTGGCTGTACCTTAATATCCACAAACAGCACGTCACCTTCTGAGCCAGGTGTCACCACAATATCCTCGTTGGCGTTAAAATTCTGGATCGCACCAATATGTTGCAGGGAAGTAAAGTACGCAGCGCATTCTGCCCAGAACAAAGTACGGCCATCCACATTGTTGTCTACCTTGCCGATATAGGACTTCTCAAAAAGGAGCTTGAGATCATTCGCAATGCCATCCAGCACGCGGACCACTCGGTTTTTGGAAAAATGACGCGCCTTCGCCGGCTCAATCGATGTAAAGGAGTTTATATCCTGCTCGACCACGGCTTTTCCTCCGCTGTAGCTAAAAAGGAACTCCCCGTTGGTGAGTGCCGCTTCAATCTCTGTATGGCTCATACGAATATCGGTATCCACCGCTTCATCATAAGCCGCATACGTAAGCGATTCGTTGACGGCTGCCGCAGCTGTCGCTCCAGTAACCCAGGCAACGGCCTTTACTTTGTCAATCACGGTTCCATCAGTCAAAATAACACCGTTCTTCACGCTGATAATGCCTTCGTAATCCGCAACCGGATAATCGGAGAGCACAGCTTGTACCTTTTTGCCTTCCTGCTCGCGAAGACGTTTACTGAATGCGGTATATAGTGATTTCAGCGTTGCATCCGAAGAAAGCAATCCGACGGTCTGGAAATCCTGTACTTCCAAAGCTGCCAAAAAATCCACATGCTCTTGATTCGTCACCGTTCCATTCGCGCCACCAGTCAGAGAAAATCCCGCCGTTGCCGCCAAATCACCTGTTTCAGGTGCGAATTCCACATACAGATTCGGCTTTAGATCCTGCGCACTGGACACAAGCTGCTTGTTGACGACTTTGCCGTTCAGCAAGGTGCTGACCACGAACTTGCCGGTTTCATCCACAGCATTCTCGATTACGATTTGGATATCGTTTCCGCGTTCACCGCCATAGCGTGCAGTTACCTTAAGCCCTGCAGTCGTACCAGTTGCCTGAGTCCCGCTATTCAAGCGGTAAAGTAGCAACGTGCCTGCACGTTTAAGAACTTCCTTTACAGCGAGAAGTTGCGGTGCAGAAATGTCATAGCCCAGTACCTCAAACAGGTTTGTGCCCGGTGTTACTGTGATCATCTTTTGCGGCTCACCCCACGGCAAAGACAAGCCCAGCGCTGCAATCCCCCTCTCACCTACGCGCCCGATCGGCTGCTCTTGCGATGAAATGTGGGTGTATACTCCCGGTCTTACTTTGTTTGGTGTTGTCCATGTTCCTCCGGCCATTTAGATGACCTCCTTTTTCAAAAATGTTTTAAGCTGTTCCTTCGTCTGTGCTACGGTATATGTTTTTCCCTCTTCAAGAATGGCGCTTAGCACATCCTTCTCACGATTACTGAATTGATTGGATTGTGCTAGCTGGTGCTTGTTAAACGCTGCTACTGTTTCCTTTTTACTCATTTTAATCCGCCTCCCTGTTTCAATGTTTGCATCTTAATGCCTGTCTCTTCCTGATCTGATTCCATCTGGATGACATACTCTGCGCGAAAATATCCATTTTCGGATAGAGTTTTATCTTCCGGTCTCTCCCAAGCCACTGCCGAAGCGCGGCAAGGTTTGCCTTCTACCTGAAGCACGGTCAAGCTCTCCAGCATCTTATCCATGATAAGTGCCACGGGCTTGCTAATCGAAGATACATAAGAGATACGGAAACGAAAACGTGCCGCATAGCGGTTTGTCGCTAGCGGCACAAGTTCGGCTAGTGCTAGCTCTGATTGAAAGCATGGAGCTTGGGGTATTGCTCCATCATCCTCTCTGAAACTGAGAGGGATGTCTGGGAAGTGGATCGTCAGTTTGTTTGCCAGAACGTCACACATGTGTTGAACGATCATAGTTTGCTCCTTTCGTGTGATCGGGAACCCAACCTCGAATTACCTCTGGATGATAGAGTACCCTTTAATCAATAGCACACAAAAAAACACGCTCACATATATGCGGCGTGCTGTTTACTTAGTAATCCCTAATCAGTTTTTCGTTTTCCTTCAGTATCAGTTTTTTAATCCCTATAACATCAATTTTAACTATTCCCATCAAAAATCACCCTGTTGGTTGACTATCAGGAAAAAACTCGCCCTCCATAGGATTGTCTTAGTATTCTTTGTGAACCCGTGAGATTTGGTGAACTGTCAAAAACGATTGCTGATGACACGTCGTAGACACAATAGTTTCCAGAGCCAGTACAACTATCTACAAATAAAAAGCCACCCTCCGAAATCCTAACTGCTGAATTTAAATTTGATAGATTACAATTGTAAAGAAATACATTCTGTGTGCGATATATATAAAAACCTAAACCTTCTTTCCCTCTTTTAGTCAAATTATTAATACCGACATAAGAGCAACCTTCTATACTCATTGCACTGGGTACATTTTCCGTTACAGTAACTGTGTTAATAAATATTTTGCTTGAACAATCTTCTATCTTAATAATTGAATTTATTGTTATATTAACGCCATATCCAGCATAAATACCTATGTCTCCACCATGCTTATCTTTTATTGAAAAGCCGGAGTAAGTCCCGATATCTGGTTTTATAGTTACACTATATGCCCTAAAAGCAGGAAGACTATCAATAGCTTGTTGAATCGTAGAAAACATTTTTCCCGATCCGACAGTCAATGTGATTTCTCCACTTCTTCCATCAAAGTTTTCGGGAGGTTTAACATAACTAGATATATTTGATGAAGTCACTATATTAGCTGTGCCTACCTTCGGTGTACCTGAGAATACAGGTGAAGCAAGATCAGCCTTACTTGCTTTCAGATTAGACAGCTCTTTTTGGATTTCACTTCGGGTTGAGGATATCTTTGTATCTGTATATTTTGTAGCGTCGAGAACTGATTTTGGAGTTGCCGCTTCCGTTACCGATTCACTATCTATTGCATTAGACAGCTGCACAATCCCTTTCTGTGTCGTACTGGCATCCGGGATCTCCACACGAACATTCCCCACAGCCTCATCAATCTTATCCCAATTATCATTCAGCATCGTCTTGATATTAAAAGTCTCATTGCCATCCACCATCGGATCTTTCTTCAGTAATCCCAAATTCGGTGTGTTTTTAGACAACTCAAACACCTCCTGCAAATTTATTTAATGGAGTTTGTTCCATCTCAAGTAGAGTCATCACGTCATGAATATCGCGAATGAGCAAGTAATTGAATTCATACACCACTTCCAGATGCGCTGGCTTAATCTCCTCAATCGCTGCCTTCAAATCTTCCAAATTCGGCGGAATCCCAAGCGTATCTATGAACGTAATAGTAAAGGCCCATTCCTGCGGTTGAAAGGATACGTCGACAGTACCGCCGTCATAGGCTTCTGCAACATTCTTAACAAGTCGCCCCGTAAAAGTTCCCGCTCCCCTCAGCTTGGACTCAATCACCGCCCGCCGCTGATCGATCGGCTTGGTGCGATCCGTGGGAATGCCTAGCTCAGTCTCCCAGCGATCCAATCCCCAGATAGCCGTGCGGACAAAGAACTGGTCAACAGTTGAGTTCAAAGCCTGATAAAAGCTATCCAGCTCGCTACCCTTCGCATCCATATCCGATTGCATGACGCGGGAAGTTTCATAATAAGCCGGAAGATAAGAAAACAGCTCGCGACCACGCAAGCTGTTCATTTTGGTATCATTCACTAACGCTCACCGTCCCCAACACCGCTACTTGACCCAGACCAATTTCGATATTTTGCTGCTCGGTGTTACCGTTAATCGTCAGATCTGCATAGTCCACAATAATCGGGATGTCCAGCAGAACGGCAGCAATCCTTGTATACCGAACTAAAGGATCTTTCCGGTTAAAAGCGATCTGCTGCAAGTAGGTACGAACGCCTTCCTCGATCAGCTGCCGGATTTCGTCCAATGTTGAAGGTTGTTCCAAAGTGCGCTGCACTTTAACTGAGATGTTAATCTCCATTTCCTTCGCAGGCATCACGGTGATCACCGGACCTGCCGGGGCAACGCCTTCACCCTGTCCATCTTGAGACGGATCGATATGCCGCTGGACGGCTTCCACGATATCCTTGCTCGCGGCACGCTTGTCCGTGTCTAACAAATACAACCCTACCGTGCCGGGTCCACCCCATAAAGGAACGACCTCAACTCCACCAACACCGGCGATCTCATTGGCCCACTGCATATACTGTGCTTTGTTGCCGCTCGTACCCTGGCTACGGACCTTGGCATAAAATCTTTCTAGCAACGACTGATCTGTCTCGATATCCGTCCCGCTTTTGGTTGGTTCAGGATTCGTGACTGACGTTACGCCACTTACCGATGTCGACATGAGCTGGATGACGCCTGCGGGAACGTTGCCGTTTTTGCCGGGTGTAACCGCCTTGATGGGTGCTGTACCTGTGCCCGAGTCACTGAGCGTAACTGCCATTGTTGTTACATACTCTACCGAGGACTCCCCGGATCCTTCATCCGCAGGTGTAGCTACATAAGTTCCTGCAGGCACCGTTGTGCCCGGCTTACCTGTAAATACAACACTACCCGTCGAGGCAACCGCCTCACGTCTTGTGATTCCATGCTCAGCTGCCCTCAAGTCCAGCTCAGCGGAACGAAAATCTGGATTGTCGCTCGCCGCTGTACTCGCAAACCCCCGCCGCAGCAGCTCCTGCGCCCAGAGGGCCGCTTCGGACAGCATAAACGCCACTGGCGCCTGTGCATCCCAAATAAAAGAGCCTTCAGATTTGTCAATATCCGAAGGCACTTTATCCAGCATGCGGTTCATAATATTTTCTTCCGTCTGATCCTGCAAATATTGCGGCAAGTCTGCCATTAGATCACCACACTTTCTATAATTTCAGTCTCATCCCGGATGCTTGTAACTTGGCAGCTGAAGCGGCAGGCTTCACCTTCCCAAGTAAAAAGAAATTGATCCACGCTCTCCGTGCGCGCATCCGCCAGCAGCGTCTCGGTAATCATGCGCCGGATCTCACTTTCCTGCAAAGCATGGTCGTAGTCGCTACCGATCAGCTCCTCCAGCTCACTGCCATAATCCCGTGAATAAATCAGATGACGATAACGCGGGGTACGGATGGCTTTTTCACACCAGATCACCCAGGCTTCCTTCTCATCCACAGGCGTAACTTTACGGGTAGGGGACATCACGAACTCACCGACTTCAAAATCATAGCGCCAGCTCCGTCCGAAAACAGCCCCGCTTCCCTCCACCATCTCCGGCTCAGACACATCGGTCCACATCATGTCATCCGTCTCAGGAAATAAACTAGCCATGACCATTCACCACCTTGCATACCACAACAACGTCATTGCCACCATTAACCCGAACCGCCAACACGCGATCCCCGGGCTTTAAGCCTTTTCCAAGCTCAAGACGTGTATCTTCTACTTCACTTTCTTCAAAATCAAACAACATGTCCAGCTGCTTGCCCTCCCAGGTTGTAGTTCCCACAACCGTACGACGGGGCAGGGATAACAAGCCAGGCAGTTCCGCGACCATATAATCCTGGAACTCATGCTTGAAATCATCCAGCTTCAGTCCGGTCGACGTAACGGTGCCCAGCACAGCTCCCACTCCGCCCAAAGCTTGACGCGTCTGCTTGTTGAACGAAGCATAGAGGGAAGACGCCAATTGTCCATAGGGGTCTTTATTCAAGATAAAACCTCCTTTTTACATCGTCATATGTCCCCAGCTCCAGCGACATACTTCCCGGATTGCCCATTTCTCGGCTGACCGAAATCACGATAAGCTTCATCTTGCCCAGCATGACGGCATCTCCGGCTCGAATAGTATTGATATCCGGGGCGTTTAGAGAAATGGACTCCTGAATGCCCCGGAGCTTGCTTTTTGCAAGCTGACGGGCTGCCGCACCTGATTTGACCTCATCATCCTGAATAATCGCCTGCAGTTGCCCGTACTTCTCAATATCCTTCTTCTCAATGGCTAGCACTTTGGAAGGAACTTCTTTTCCGGTTTCGCTTGCCGCTGTTGCCAGCACCTTAACCATGGTAGCAGCACCCTCAAGTGTCCGCGATTGCGTTGTATCCGTTAGCGCCTCGAGGATATACACATCCTTATTACTTCCAAGCTCGTACAGCTCAAGTCCGGATGAGATCATCCGGGGATGGTACAGCTTCCCTCCGGCTTTAGCCGTCTCGCGCAGATCGGCAAACATGCTCGCATAAATCGACTGCGTCCGGTAAACGGAACGGCCAAGCTTCTTTTCCGTATCCGGCAAAACGGCAATTTTCAGGTCCCAGTCAGCCGCATATTTTTTAAATCGCTGCGTTGCGGTCTGCTTAGCTGGGAACAAATATTCATCCTCCGATTTATCCAGATACACTGTTCGGTCATAAAGCGTCAAGGTCATCCGCTTCACCCCATTATTCGATGTGGACACTTCCCAGACAACAGCTGGATGGAGCAGAGGAACGTAATCCTTTTTACCGTAAGGAATACCGCTAATCCGAATCGCCATTCCCGGCTCAATAGGGGGCATCTCGGGCGTCACCACCAGGTTGACAGTTCCCTGATAGGCAGTTTGCTCCAGCGAGTCCCGCAGATTAATAGATTCCACCAAGGGGGACAAATCGTACTTGTCCTGCAAAATCACCTTGTAACTCATGACAGCACCAGCTTCTGGCCGGGCTTGATGGCGTTCGGATTTTTACCGATCATCTTCTGGTTGAGCTTGTAAATCTGATTCCATTTAGAGCTGTCCCCCAGCTCCAGTTTGGCGATTTTGGAGAGCGAGTCACCCGGCTTCACGGTATAGGTTTTGTTCTTTTCTTTCATGTCTGTCCGGGGCTTTTTATTCGTTACAGCTCCCTTGATTCCGCCTATTTTTGCAACCTTCAACTCACTCCAGGTACGGAGCGTAATGTCAAAATACACATCCCCCGGCTCACCGCCCCGAAAGATCGATTGATGGGAGGATACGAACACAGGTACATTGACCGCCGTCTCGGTGATAATAAAGCGCAGTGGGGTTTTCGACGCCAAAAAATCATTCAGCTTATTCATGGCTGTTTGCGGATTAGGCAGGTTTTTCTTGCCTCCCTTGCAGAAAGCTTCGTCGTATTCCTTAGGAAAAAAAGAGGAAAACGAAATTTCCTTAATCTTATTTCCCTGTGGAAAATCGAACTCCCCGCGCGACAAAATAGTGGTCGTATCAAAGCCTTTTTGCCGTGAGATCGTGACCTCTTCTGGATTAACTGGAAAAGTAAATCTCTTACCTTTTCCGTCAATCAATCTAAACTCCACGCCGTCTCCCTCCTTTCTATTTGGATGGTCATGCATATGCCTTAGGTGCCGGCTTCCGGTTCTGCGTTGCTTTGTTAAATTCGGCTCTCAGGCGCTGTCCGATTTGCAGAATCAGCCCTTCAACATCCACCGGATGCTCTTCATGCACAGTGACCTGCACCGCTCCCGGCGGCAGATTGTAGTTCATCGTCGTTTCCGTCTTAAAATCCTTTAGAAAGCCTGACAAGGCCGTCATTTGCTCTGGACTAATCTGAACCACCTGCGGCGTCATTTTGTTCCCTGTGGCATTCGGGTTACCGTTTGCTGCCGGTCCCATTCTTGGCCCTCCACTTAGAGACGGAGCCATACTTGCAGGAGGGATCGGTCCGTATGGGCTGACTAGTCCTGGATAAGGTGCCGGGGCAAAGCCAGTTGGCGGAACGGGTCCCGGTATGAATGGGCCAGGTGCAGAGGCAGGAGTGCTAGGTCTCGCTAAAGCAAGTGCGTTTGATATTGCCTGAGAAGCTGCGGGAGTCGTGGGCCTTCTTATGCTAGACGGTACTTCGGCGATATCCTCGGCTGGATTCTTCTTTTTACCGAAGGAGAATTTACTGGAAAACCAATCCGAAACCTTAGAAGCACCCTCTTTGATTTTGCTGCCAGCACCCGAGATCAGGCCACCTGCTTTTTCACCAATCCAGCTACCGACATCTGAGATCAGACCACCTGCCTTTTCACCAATCCAGCTACCGGCGGCGCCTCCCAAAGTAGAACCAATGAAGGTCCCTGCACCAGGAATAATCGACCCAATAAAGCCGCCGATCGCCGCGCCTGCACCTCCTCCGACAGTAGAGCCTATAGCTTTAGCTCGCTCCTTACCGGGCTCAGCAGAAGCAATGGAAGCGACATCAGCGGCAAAAGCTAACGGACCCAGCAACCTTTTGCCTAGACCTTTAGCGGCGCTGGAGAATATACCACTTTTGGCGCTTTTTCCAACTTTAGAAGCGCTCGAGGCTATATCACTCTTGTCGCTTTTAACGAGATTTTTAGGCGCGCTTGGGGCTGTAGCACTTTTGTCGCTTTTACCACCAAACAATTTCCCGAAACCTTGAAATCCACCAATGAGCCCTTCACCGGCCCCTCCGATGGTTTCCAATAAAGCACCTGCTGCGCCTGCGGTTTTTCTAAACCTACCTTTCTTGGTAGCTGGCTTCTCTAGCTCTATCGATGGCGTTGGGGTATTAGCTCTGTTCCCTCTATTCTTGAAGCGTCTACTTCCCTTTTTCGATCCTTTAGGTGCAATATCAATACCACCTATTCCGGCTAAACCACCTTTGCAGCAGCAACATTTGTTATCGGTCTTTCCTTGCCAAGCATCACGGATTGCCTGAATTTTTTCCGGTATTTCCATTGCATTTTTCACACCGCCGCCTACTGTTTTTGCAGCACCAAACCCATCTTTTATCTTGTCCCACATTGTTTTCGGCTTATCTTCTTTAGCATCCCCACCAAGCTTCAGTGATCCGAGCGTACTTGTCAGATTAGTCACTGCTTCCGTATTTGCCTGAAGCGCCTGGACCATCGGAGAAAAGTCCATCTGTATATTCGGATTCACATTGGCGGCTGTCTGCTGTTTCACATTCAAGTTCACATTCGCAGACGCCTGAATGACCTGGGATTTCACCCGGTTGAATTTTTCATACAGACTATCCAGTCCTTTCGAGGCGCTGTCCTTCAGCACAATTTCAGGCACCATGCGGGTTCTCCCGATTTTTAAGACGCGCCCCTGAATCCGTTCAAAATAACGCTCCATCGCCCGCAGCTCGCGGTTCGCCTTGATCACATTTTTCGGGTCAATGACCAAATTCATGCGGTAGTTTATGGCTTCAGCCATATGTATTCACCTCCTTTGTTATCTAATTCTGGCCTGCTATGCTATCCATTTCCATTTCGGAAAAAGCAAGCAACAGCAGGCGTTCACCTCGCGGAAGACACCAAAAATCTCCGGGACGAAGGTGATGCCGTACCCACAGATGATATAGCATCGTCGTCATTCCCCCGGAGTTGATCAGTTTTTTAGGTCAGAAATCTCAACCCCGAAACCGGACAGTTCCAGCACTTTATCGCCAACAGCATCCAGTTCCCCGGCCAGAAGCATACGGCGAACGGCTTGCTCCCCGCCCGACAGCTTCAAGCGGCTCGTAATCCGCGGATCACCCCAGCCGTTCAGCGTCAGCCCCTTCACAGAAAGGTTGCCTGTCGCTTCCGAAATGAGGAGTGCGTTAAACGTCTCGGTATCCACCTTTTCATCCACCGCGCCCTTCACCGTCCGGCGGACCGTGCAGCGCTCACGGATGCTATCAACTCTGCTTGAAGTCAGTCCGTGCAGAACGATCTGCATGTCCAGACGCTTAATGCGCACGGTTTCCTCCGGCAGCTTCTCAGCTGCCTCAAACAGACTGTCCAAAATTTTCTCTTCGCTCAAGTTTTCGTGTAAGCTCATGCTTCTTATCTCCTTTGTTAATAAAATGAATAGAGTATGTGAACCAAATCAGCAGCCGCAAAATCCCCACATCGTGGGGATTATTCATAGCAGCTCCTTATGGCAATTTCGCTAGAACGAACCATGCAGCAGATGGCTGACCTTTACAACAAAAGATCATCACCAACGTCTGTATCGCACAGCCAATTAATCCGCTGTAATCGGATCCAGCAGCTCATAGCCTTCAAAAGTAAATGCAGTTTCCTCCTGCACTTCCTCTCCGGCTGTCCAGTTGGCCAGCTGGATTTTGTCCGGCATGCAGCGGATCAGGCGAACGCGCTCATGACCGTAAGATTCGGGATCGTCCAGCTTGGAGATAATATCGAATTTCGTGAACCCACGTGAGATCATATCCGAAGTAACCTTATAACCGCTTATTGTGCCGGTCCCTTTTTTACTCCCGTTTTTGTGCACCGTCCAGTCGTTTCCGACCAGCTTCAATTCCCGTTTTTCCAACTCTACGCTGGCTTCCAGCTTGTTAATATGCGTCTGCCATACCCCATCGATATACGCTTGACCATACGTTCCTAGAATGACTCTTGAAGCATCCAACATGTTTTGTTCCTCCTCAAAGTTTTAATTATTTTTATTGCACGTAAAAAGTACCAAACAGCTGCTCCATCACATCGGTCAGCTTCACGTTCCACTGCAGGAAGACCTGATCCGGCTCCGGCTTATTGACGGCGGAATTGCCATAATAGGCAGGATCGAGAATGACATCATAACCGTCAGGCTCAATAACATTGCTCAGCGACAACTGGGCGAGATATTCCTTGACGGCCCCGATCAGAGCAAGTCGGCCTTCCTCTGTATTGTTCACCTTGCCGATGTACGTCTGTTCCGCCGCATTCTGAAGATCCGCATTAATCGCATCCATGACACGGATAGAGCGGATCTTTTTCCATGCATTGTTTTGGCCTTCTGCCGGATTGACGAGCGTATTGATTCCACGCAACGTCTTAACTTGGCGTCCATCGAAAAAGAGCAGGAAAACGCCACTACGTACAGCCTGTTCCTGCTCGGAGCGCGTCCAGCGACGGGTTACATCTTCAAAAGGAGTAACCGCGTAGGTAGCGGATTGGTTCAGCCGCTGTCCCGCGATAAGGCCAGCCACATAAGCAGCCGTCTGCGCGGAGCTGTATTCCACACCGGACAGACGCACGCCAGTACCGACGTTGATAATCCCTTCATGGTTTAGCGCCATTGAGCGGGCTGCCGCCAAATTGGCCGCTTCCTTAGACACATCATCAGCTGCGCTTCCTCCGAAGACAGCCATAGCACCACGGCCTTCATTCCGGATGCGTTTCACCCAAGCAGCAAAGCTTTGCAGCAAAGCCATATCAGCAGCATAGTCCAGAGCCAACACGTCAAAGTCCTGACCTTCAACCGCATCCTGCATCGCGATGTAATCAGCATTGGTAATTCCGCTGTTACCACTCTGTCCTCCGGACAGCGCTGCACCGCTGACATCAGCGGGAACGCCGCCATCACCCAGTACCTTGGCCGTTACCCAACCATTCACACTGTCTTCATTAATCTGAGCAGCAATCGACGCTGCGGAACCGTCAGCTCCTGTGTAGGTACTCAGCAGCTTGGCTCCCTCGTAGAGGCGAAGCTCACGAGCAGCCGGATCGCCAAGCGACGGCTGAATTGTGACAGAGAAGCCATTACCCCGGCTACCCGGATATTTGGCCTGCAGCTGCAGCACATCGGACGGCGTAGCTTCCGCGTTCTGAAGTGTAACAGATGCTGCATCCGCCGTATTATCTGCCAAACGGTAAGCAAGCAGCTTTTTCGGACCGCCGAGCAAGGCCAAATACAGTGACTGATAGGCTGTTGCCCCGTCTATGCTGTCCGTGGAAAACAACTCGGCAATCGCATGCTCATTTCCGATTTCGACAAACTCACGCACCGGCCCCCAGTTGGCTTTGACCGGTACGACGACTGTGCCGCGGTTTCCCCCCTGAATCGCTGATGCGGCTGCCGCCTTAAAATTCATATACAACCCCGGCAATACCGGTTTATTCGTGCTTTCCCATGTTCCACCTGCCATGATTAGACCACCTTCGCTTTCATAAATTGTTCGATTTTTTGTTTAACCTCAGCTACCGTGAACAGCTCTTCGGCTGCTCCATACATGGCTCCCACAAGCACTTCTGCTCGGACTTCAAACAGCTCCTTGGCATGTGCCGCAAGCTCTGCCAACTCATAACGCGGAGCATTGCTGACGCGGGCTTTTGTGTTGATTGTTTTTTTACCAGCCATTAGGACCACCTCACTTTAAAATAGGATGAATGTTAACGCGCCGGATCAATGCTGCTTCTTCCGCTGGCCGCATCTTCCGCTGCATCAGGGTCAGCTTAAGCTGACCGTCAAGAATGGGATCGGCCTGTAAATCGCTAGATACATCTACCACCGATACATACCGGCGATCCTCAGAATCCAGCAGCAGCTGGACCTTAGATCCAAGTGCCTCGACGAGCTTAACAATTGCTAGCTGCTCGCTTCCCAAGACCGGGGAGGCAACATGCCCGATGAAGCTTTTGCGGATCTCGTACATGGAGGCTCCCGCCGACTTCGTCTCGCAGCCTGTCATCCGCCATAAAATAGCATAATCGTCGCGACCCGCCGGCCATGCCGTATGATAGATCCTCCAGGGATCCCCCAGCAGGTCCCCTGTCCAGGCAGCCAGAGCGTCAAGCCATTCATCTGGTTGTGCTGTCGAACCGGCTCCTGAAGTCTCCGGTATATAGACGCCAAAACGCAGCAGCCTGAAGGTTTTACCTGATACAGGATCGAGCTTGTCCGCTTCTGAGACACCCAAATAATGAAGTATAAATGCTTCATCCTCTGTGTCAGTCACTCGCTTGCGGTGCAGCCCCTTGATTAAGTGTTTAGCCCACTCATCCATCTGCAACAAACCGGAACTCCCTGCATACAGCTTCAACCGCACCACCTGCCGGTACCCCGCCCATGAAGATTTCCATACGTCTTCACCCAAAGCAATGACGGCATAGAGATTATCATTCGCCCCATTCGGTGGGTGTACATCATACACCCGGCCTTCGAGCTCCGGGATGATGCCGGTGACGGCCTGCCGGACCGCCCCTCTCATTCCTGGGATTGCCGGACAGCTTCCTTCCTGTCATCCGATGCGCTGCATCTAACAAAGATTGCTTGCTTGCGCAACACGGCTCCTCCTTTCTGTCTTCACTATGGATCGGGAATGGCTCAAGGAAGCTTATCCGCAGCAAAAAACCGGCTCTCTGGCCGGTTCACAATACACTGTGTGTGTGTTCGGTATGCCCTTTTGCTTCATTCCCGATAATACAATCTTACACCCCTGAAACGGATACGCTGACGGTGGAATGGACGGATAAAGAGGATCTTTAAGCGGATTGAGGGATGGAAAAAGCACGAATGTATGTTCGTATATTTTAACTTGGACGGATTAGTACCCTTTTTGTTGGTACAGAAATTGCTTGTTTAATCTTCATTAGTTAAAGGTTATCACCAAACTTGCGGAGGGATCATGATGATAAGAATCGAACGAGACGAATTAGGGGCTGTAGAGGTACCTGCCTATGCTTACTATGGGATCCAAACACTGCGAGCTGCCCAGATTTACCCGAATACCAGAACCCCCGTTCACCGTGCGTTTATTGTAGCTATGGCTTATGTTAAAATCGCGGCTGCGAAAGCAAACCTTGAAATCGGAGCGCTGCCTCAACGAATCGGCAACCTCATTGTGATGGCAGCGGAAGAGATATTGAGGGGTAAACATTTGAAACACTTCATCGGCAATTATTCACAAAGCCCCTCCGGGGATATCCTGAATGCCAATATGAATGAAGTACTGGCTAACCGTGCCCTGGAATTCATGCTTGAAGATAAAGGAGATTACGGCATCGTCAATCCTGAGCTGCACGCGAATTTATCACAGTCAGCAAATGGGGTCATTTCGGCCACTCTGCGGATCGCCGCTTATCGGCTCACGCAGGACTTAATCAAGTCCTTGCATTTTTTGAAAACCGAATTATTATACAAAAAGGAACAGATCGATCGGCTCCACACTCCGGAAAATTCTTCGCAGAATTCTGGTGCGCCGATATGGCTCGGTCGCCAATTTGGGGATTACGTGCAGCATATTCAAAGCGATGTAACGCGGCTTGACAAAGCCGCCTCACACATGAAGACGATACACTTGGGCTTAAGCGCCATTGGCAGTGAACCTGATAGTCACTGCGGGTTTAACGAAAGAGCCGTCTCCCATTTACAGGAACTAACCCAAATCGAGCTTTTCACTTCCAAGAGGGGAGAAGTATCTTATCATGTTTTTGCTGAACTTTCTTCCGCACTAAAAGGCTTGGCAGTTAACCTGTCTAGATTATGCAGTGATATTCGCCTCGGTGCTTCCTTGGAGCAGGCCGATATCAATCCGGCAGACGACACCATGCACGAAAAGGCCGCATCGCTTAGTCAATCCGCCTTCCAAGTCATCGGATTGGACCACAGCATCAGCCTCGCAGCCGAAGCCGGCATGCCGGATCGAAACGCCGTCCCGCCCATTATCACCTACAATGTAATGGAGTCCTTGAGCCTGCTCATCAACGGAATCGAATTATTTACGCTAAATACCAGCGGGAGCCCGAATCCTTCCAGCATGGTCTTCCGCTGAAAATCTCATGATAAAGGTGAACCTTAAGGTTAATGAAACCTGAAATAGCGGCGCAGGAGTATTCCCTACGTCGCCATTTCTTTTTTTTTCATTCGTGGTTCATAGCGAACTGTTCCTCAAACGAGCGTCCCCCTTTTGGGAACCCTTTCAGTTCCATTCAAAATGGTTGGGGAAAGCACTCTTCATAATCTCCGCCTCCGGTATGTTGAGGACAAGATTTTCAATTCTTCACGATACTTAGTTACCGTTCTGCGCGATAGCTGTATCCCTTCTGCAAACAGTAGCTCAACGATTTTCTGATCGGAATACGGCTTACTCTTGTTCTCGGCGTCGACGAGTTCCTTGATTCTCAGCTTTACGCTACGTGAGGATGCCCCGCTTCCGTCCGCTGTGGATAAACTTGCCGCGAAAAAAAACTTTAAAGGAAACACACCATGCGGGGTAAGCACGAACTTGTCGTGAATTGCCCGGCTGACCGTGGATTCATGCATCCCCAACATGCTGGAGATGTTAAATAAATTCATCGGACGAAGACCTTTTACGCCTCTCGCCAGAAATTCCCGTTGTTCCTCCATCATAGCCGTTATTACCCTCACCAAGGTCACCTTCCGCATCTCGATACAGCGTTCAATCCAGTGCGCCGACTTAAAGCAGCTGCTTAAATATGAGGACGCCTCGGCCGTTTGCCTAATTTTTATCCACTCCCGGTATTCCTTGTTCACGGATAGTCTGGGGTGGGCAGAAGGGTGCAGCGCAACCGTAAAATCATCCCCTATACACCGGACAACAGCATCAGGAACGATATAATGTGGTTCTGGAATGCTCATCGATAGCCCCGGACGCGGATTTAGGCTGCGGATATACAGTGAAGCACTCCTCACTTGTTCCTTGTTAATTCGTAAAGCAAGAGCGATCTGATCGAAGCTTCCATTGGCCAGTAGCGGTAAATACCCATCCACGATTTCTTCCGCATACGGAACAGGTTCCGGATCCCGAACGATTTGCAGCAGCAGACATTCCCGCAAATCCCTGCAGGCTATTCCTGCCGGCTCTAAAGATTGCAGCTGGTGAAGTGCTGTACCCAGAAGATCATCAGAAAACTTAAACACTCCTCTGAGGTCCGACAACTCCGCCTCCAAATACCCGTCATCGTTAAGATTTCCCGCCAGAAATGCGGCGGCCCGGTACACATCGGCTGGAAGGGAGAGGAGACGGAGCTGATTCTGCAACCTTGTCTCCATTGAATCTTGCGCTGGCTTCACATTCCACAGCGGATCTTGTGCATACTTAATGCTGCTGGTGCTTGTTCCGCGTTTCTTGCCATATCGGTAGCCATCATATCCAACTTCAATCTCAAGGACCGGGTTCTCCATAGCCTGCTCTTGCAAATATTGCATAAGCTCATATCCTGACAATGATAAAATATGAATGGATTGCTTCAATTCAGGTGTTATGGTCAAAGTCGGACGTTGATCCTGCACCAAATGATAGCTTAACAACAGATTCCCCCCTTCTCCCGAGTCGGCTATAACTACATCCTACGATCTTTTTCTTCTACTATACTTAATATGATCTGCAGTGAACATTGAATTTAATAAACAGTTCCATTAAAACCTGTCGCAAACCAGCTTGCCTTGAGTAAACAGTAGCAGATAATCCCGGCCCCCTGCCTTGGAGTCCGTACCCGACATATTGAATCCGCCGAACGGGTGAGTTCCAACCAAAGCACCTGTGCACTTGCGGTTGAAGTATAAATTCCCGACGTGGAATTCACGTCTGGCTTTCTCCAGGTTAGCTCCATTGCGTGAGATTACAGCCCCTGTTAAGCCATAATCGGTTCCGTTAGCAAATTGAAGTGCCTCGTCAAACGACGCCGCTTTCGTAAACGCTACGACAGGTCCGAATATTTCTTCCTGAGAAATCCGAGCATCTGCATCCACATCGGCGAAGATTGTAGGTTCGATAAAGTAACCGTTCGAGTCCCCCGTACTACCACCGAGCACCAAACGTCCTTCCTTCTTACCAATTTCAATATATTCCAAGATCTTATTATATGCTTTCTCATCTATAACTGGCCCCAGATTGGCATCTGCATCTGCTGGATTCATCATCTTCAGCTGTCCTGCGCGCTCTACCACCCGCTCCAGCACCGTATCATAGACATCTTCGTGAATGATGGCGCGTGAACAGGCTGAACATTTTTGCCCGGAGAACCCAAATGCGGACAATGTAATCATATCAGCAGCCAGATCCAGATCAGCTTCACTATCAACAACGATTGCATCTTTACCGCCCATCTCAGCCACTACTCGCTTGATCCACTTTTGTCCCGGATTTGTCTTGCCAGCACGTTCATTAATTCGCAGACCAACATCTCGGGAACCGGTAAAGCTGATGAATCTTGTAAGCGGATGATCGACCAGGTAATCTCCTACTTCACCACCGGGACCCGGGAGGAAATTGACAACACCAACTGGCAAACCCACCTCTTCAAGCAAGGCCATGAATTTCGCTGCAATAACCGGCGTAGTGCTTGCCGGCTTTAGGACAACGGTATTGCCGGTAACGATGGCGGCTGTAGTCATACCTGCCATAATTGCCAGCGGAAAATTCCAAGGCGGAATGACGACACCAACTCCAAGCGGGATATAATACAGTTCATTCTCTTCCTCAGCACTTGCCGTTAACGGCAGAGGCAGACTGAGCCGCTGCATCTCACGTGCATAGAATTCCAGGAAATCAATGGCCTCCGCTGTTTCCACGTCAGCCTCCACTCTGGTCTTTCCGGCTTCGAATGTCATGATGGCAGAGAATTCATGTTTACGCCGGCGCAGAATGGCTGCCGCCCGGTACAGATACCTTGCGCGTTCATTCGGATCGGTATGCTTCCATGTCTCGAATGTCGCGGCCGCCACTTGGATCGCTTTCTCTGCAAGATGGGTATCCGCTTGCGAGACAATGCCAATCACCTGCGAATGATTGGCCGGATTTATTGAAACGGCTGTACGCTCAGTTGTAATTCTCTCGCCGCCAATGATGAGTGGATACTCTTCACCCAGTTCAGCCTCTGCTTTTTTCAGCGCCTGCTCATATAATTCGTGATTTCTTTCTTCCTTAAAATTTACAAATGCCTCATTCTTAAACTCGGTTCTCATATTCGAACAACCATCCTCTCACAATTTGTTTAGATATATCGCCTTCTCATCCAAAGATACAAAGCAATTATCGTGCCAAGTCAAACTCAATGCTATTTGGCACATTTTTTGCTTAAAAATATGTCGATTCAGTATCTTTATTACAACAAACCTCTTGAAAGGGGAAATTATCTTTGGATCACATTGAACTTTATCGCAAAACGCTGTTGTCGGTTTCCGGCAATCGTATGGTCGAGAAACTTGCCATGAAATACGGTCGGAAATTGGCCGGTAAATTCATTGCAGGCGACACACTCGCTGAAGCACTGGACGAAATTGAGCATCTGAATGACAAGGGAATCATGGTGACGCTGGATCATTTAGGAGAGGGCATTTCGCACCTAAACGAAGCTGCAGCATACAGGGAAGAATATATCAGGCTTGTGGAGGGCATTGCTGAGCGGAAGGTCAGCTCCAATGTATCGCTGAAGCCAACGCAGATGGGATTGGCCCTCGACGAGCAAGTCTGTTACGATAACATCCGCTCGATCGTGCTCCAAGCTAAACAACATAACAATTTCGTCCGAATTGATATGGAGGATTCGCCTTTCACCCAAGCCACGATTGATATTGTACTCCGGCTGCATGCAGAGGGTCTGACCAATGTCGGCACCGTCATCCAAGCATACTTATTTCGCACGGAGGAAGATGTTAAACACTTGATCGACGCTAAAGTCAATCTCCGGCTTGTAAAAGGAGCCTATAAAGAACCTTCAACGGTTGCCTATCAGCAAATGGGTGAGGTGATTGACAATTACAAACGGATCATCAAGATGCATTTGGACAGAGGCGTATATACAGCGATCGCATCACATGATGACCGGATCATAAACTGGGTCAAATCCTACACCAAGGAGAATGGCATCACCAAGGATGCGTTTGAGTTCCAGATGCTTTACGGCTTACGGATGAACGATCAGGCTGAATTAGCCAAAGAGGGATACCGTATCCGCTGTTATATGCCTTATGGCACGATGTGGTATCCCTACTACACTCGCCGATTGGCCGAGAAACCAGCCAATCTGTGGATGGTTCTCAGCAATATGTTCAAATAATATTTACACTGAAAATCAGGCTAGGTATAATGGCCCTAATAATACAAACATGATAATAAAACGTTTATCATCATTTATAGGGGGCGCCGGAATGAAACATGTATTGCCTAGTCTGGAATGCCTTATCCGTACAGATTACAGTATGATTCATCTGTCTAACCTGTCAGAGCTTGAGGGCGCTCAACACGAGGCTGTTGGAGTTCCTATCTTCTTGGAGAACGGTCAGGGCCGCTATGGTTTGCTGCAATTAGAAACCGCTTCCAAACTTCTTGACCAATCCTGTGTAATGGATGTTGCTGTTGTAAATATAGATGATTCTTTACAAAGCATCACTCAAGCATTTAGAGTGGCCCCTCTCGCTATTGTGGAACGCAACGGCAAACCCGTTGGCTACATCTCATCAAGCGATGTGATCGAAGCCACGCTGCAAGCGTTTCGGCATCTGGAGGCTTTTTTCTCCACAACCTTGGAAACGCTAAATCCCGATGTCGCGATTACACTGATCAACGAGGAAGGCCATGTGGCCGTCTGGACATCCGGCGCGGAGCACATCTTCTCAATTCGCAGGGACGAGATTATTGGAAAGCCCGCTTCGGATTTTTTCCAAGTTGACCGTTTACAGTCGCTCCGAACGCTCAAGACCGGCGAATCAGCCCATAAAATGCAACATCGGCCTCGTCATGACATGTTTGTCCTCATTAATTCCAATCCCATCACCTTAGATGATCAGATCATTGGCGCTGTAGCGGCAGAATCCGATCTGACTACACAAATGAGACTCCATCAAGAGTTGCTCCAGATGACGACCAAGGTCCATCATTTACAGAAGGAAGTCGCCATGCTCAGCCCTTCAAGCGACCCTTTCCAACATATCAAAGGAACAAGCAGAACCATCAAGAATAGCATCGATACCATCCGAAAGATCAGTACAACCAAAGCGACGGTCCTCATTCAAGGAAAAAGCGGCACCGGGAAAGAGCTCTTCGCCAAAGGAATCCATGATTCCCGTGAAGGGAGTAGTGCTCCGTATATTGCCATCAACTGCGGAGCCATTCCGGCTGCCTTGTTCGAGAGTGAATTGTTTGGGTATGAGCGGGGAGCGTTCTCGGGAGCGGACCCCAAAGGCAAGAAGGGAAAAATAGAACTCGCGAGCGGCGGCACCCTATTCCTGGATGAGATCGGGGAAATGCCGCTGGAGATGCAGGTCAAGCTGCTTCGTGTGCTGCAAGAGCGAAGTTATTTTCCCGTTGGTGGCACACAGTTGAAGCGGACCGACTGCCGTATCATCGCGGCAACCAACCGCAATCTTGAACAGATGATTGCCGAGGGCAGCTTTCGTGAGGACCTGTACTATCGATTGAACGTGGTTTCCATTGAGATCCCTTCCTTGCGTGAACGCAAAGAAGATATTTACGAATTGACGCAATCCTTCCTGCAAGAATTCTCGCTTATTTACGGCCGGCATATCCAGTCTATTGCTCCCGATGTGTTTGAAGATCTGCTCCTTTACGACTGGCCGGGCAATATCAGGGAATTGCGCAACACAATAGAGCGACTAGTGATTTTCTCCACCGATGGTGAGATTCGACGCGAATATTTACCTGACAATATCTATTCAGGGGATAAGCATATCCCAGTTTCGAATCCAATGTCCTATAACTTAGACATTATGGAGATGGACGGTGCAAAGTTTCAAGCGGAGCTCGATAAATTCGAGCGGAATTTATTATTGCAAGCGCTAGCATCAGCTAATGGAAATAAGCTGTCCATTGCCAAACAACTTGGTATCTCAAGGGCAACACTATATAACAAGCTAAAGCGGTTGAATTTGTAACACTGCAGCGCAAGTCTAAGTATTTAGACACATTCTGTCCCACTGTCTAAATAGTTGTACAGCATAAATAGAAACATGCCGCTTCAATGATGTGAAACCGGAAGACCTGTAAGGTCCTCCGGTTTCTATTGATTAAGCCATAACAATCAACCTGATTTACATTTCGCAGCCTTCTCTAGCTCCGTCAGCTTTATCAGCCCCCTGTCCGCAAAGACCAGAGCCATTTTATAAAAGGCCTTGGTACGGATCTTCGTATACGTATCCTTGCTGACTGGCGGCTCAAGAATATGGTTGTACACCTTATAATCAAATACATCGTCTTGTTTCATATATCTCTCCCGTATCAGTAACTGCTCACGCTCACTAAGCCGCCCCACGATCGATTCAATCATCTCACAATAATCCTTCCTTGCGGCAGGGACATCTACATTATATATGGCAATCTTCGCCGTTTGATCTGAGGTCACATTGGTCGGTCCGTGGAACCGTTCCGTATACGATGCAGTCATGCTCGTCTCTCTTACTTCAAATGTAATCATTTTATAGATACGATACTTTTCAAATATCGCCTCAACAGCCATTTGGGTTTTTCTGCGATCCAATTCCGGTAAAATAGAGTTCATACCAATTCGCTCCTCTTTAGAAAGTCATATTGATGTAAAACAGCTCTTCCACGCTCAATCTCATATCCCACAACGATGGTTATTTTGCCATTTGGCATCAAAACATTCAGTATTAAGTGTTCGTATTTTCGTTCGTATTTAAATACAATATACCACTATTTGGTGATTGCCGTAAAATACTAAAATTCCTAATCTATCGTCATGGACGTCTGCTTACCTTCGTTTATCTTGCCTTTTGGCAATGATATCTCTTTTTCTTTTACCTGTTGGCAAAAGCATTCGATCTGTTTATACTATTATTAATAAGAAGCTATATGGGCGAAGGTAAGGAGTGGCCGGACGTGGAGCAATCATTTGGTTCATACTTAAAACAGTTAAGGGAAGAACGTGGTTGGAGCATGAATCAGTTGGCTCAGGCCGCTGAGATCAGTGGATCACAAATATCGCGTATTGAAAATGGTCTAAGAGGCGTCCCCAAGCCGCAAACGATTCGAAAAATTGCCGATGCATTGGATGGCTCCTATGAGGAGCTGATGAAGCGAGCGGGTTATTGGGAGAGTGAGCATACCGACCAGAAGTCCGGAGTAGGCATGCCTGTTCCCGAATGGGCAACGTACAAAGATAAGAGAGATTTCAAAAAAATGCTGGAGGATGACGGAGATCTGATGTTCGACGGTATTCCACTAGATCAGGAAGACAAACAGCGAATCAAGGATGTGTTGACCGGGTTGTTTTGGGAAGCCAAACAGATGAATAAACGGAACAAGAATCGGTAGAGTAGAACTCTAATGATGGATAAAGAACGAACACACTACAATAATGTTGCAGGTGAAATGGCATGGATGATCTGGTACAACCAATAATTCGCAAGCTGATCAAAAAACATCATACCAACTGCCCCTTTCAATTATCTTCGGCGCTTGGAATCCACATCCGGTACGCCGATCTTGGCAAAACAACCAAAGGACTATATTTCCGCAAACTTAGAAGGCGGTTTATCGTCATCAATTCCCATCTTCCTGCTGAATGGCAGCGGTTTGTATGCGCTCATGAGCTGGGACACGACCGTCTTCATAAGGGGATAAGCCGTTTATTTTTGGAAGAGCATTCTTACTTCTGCCCCGGTAAACTCGAAAGACAGGCAAATCGTTTTGCCGTTGCTTTGTTGACAGCTGATTTAGCGCTCATGCATGAAGAAAGTATGCGGGAATATTACCTTCGAGCCGGCATTCCACAGGAAATGCTATATTTTTTTGACACTTAACCGAACATAAGTTCTTATACTGGGATTTATTCGCACAAAAAAGGACCGAACGTTCTTGCGTCCAGTCCTTTTCCAAGTCATAAAGTCCTTATATTCAATTACCCTTTTTGGTATATCTTCTGCAAAATATAATAGACAGGCAGTCCGATCAGCGTCAGGCCGATCGCCCATAAGCTGTCAGCCGGTTGGTTCAGCAGCGTGCTGATCACAACAAACAGCGAGCCTGCAATGGCTACTAGTGGAACAAATGGATATAGGGGGACACTGTACTGCCGCTTCAGATCTGCACGACGCTTTCGCAGAATGAATACTGCGATAAACGCCATAATGTAAAACAGGTAAATAGCGAAGATCGCCATCTCCGACAGATAGTCCGGATTGCTAAGCACCATCATAATGACAGCGAGGATCACCTGCATGACAATGGCAGCCACAGGTGTCCGCGATTTCGGATGAACCTTACTCAAAATTCTCGAAAAAGGAAGCTGGTGTCGTTCCGCCATAGCAAAAGGCACCCGGGGAAAAGTTAAGATTTTTCCGTTCATACAGCCGAATATAGAGATCAGAATACCAACGCTGATGACCTTGGCGCCGATCCCTCCCATTAAAATTTCCGCCACCTTCCCCGCTGAAGCCGTCCCCAGGGAGACGATTTCGGAAGCCGGAAGCACCTTCAACATTGCGAAGTTGATCACCAAGTATGCGATGGTTACTACGGTTAAGCCACCAACAATGGCGATTGGCAAATGTTTTGCGGGATTTTTCATCTCACCAGCCACGAATCCTAGCAGCATCCATCCATCATAAGCGAACAGAGTTGCCAGAATGGCCGCTCCCATCCCTAGCTGATCCATGACCGGACTCCCGCTACTGAATACCTGCTCGTTACCTTTCCAGACCCCCAGTACAGCAATTAGCACAATCGGTACAAATTTTGCAAGCGTGGTTATCGTCTGGATCGATCCGCCATACCTGGTTCCTAGACTGTTAACAGTAGCCAAGAAAATAACAGCGCTGATGCCAAGCGGAAGATACCACGCTTCGGACAGGTAGAACAGATTGGCAAGCAGCAGTCCAAAATACAGACCCAATGCACCAATAATCGCCGGTCCATAAATGATTGTCTGCATCCACCCACACAAATAGCCCCAAATCTTGCCGTATACTTCCTCCATATAAACGTACAGTCCTCCGGTTTTCGGAATTTGCACTCCTACTTCCGCAATCGTAAGACCACCCGCAATCGTAATAATTCCACCGAGGAGCCATGCGACAAGAGCAAGCGTTGAACCACCCGCATATTGAATGACAACCCCTGGCTTCATAAAAATGCCTGATCCTATAACGGTACCGATAACAATGGACATGGCTACCGATAGCCCGATCTGTTTCTTTAACTGTCCTTCTGTTTCCACATCATTTCCTCCAGCTGTAAACTTAGTTGTCGAAAAACATTATATCACTTTTGCTTTTTCTTATACGGTGTATCTTACTTCCAATCCGTCTTCCAATCTGTGTTCTAAAAGTTGAACTAAAGATTCTTAGCTTGAGCATCACTACAAATGCGGATTATTCTTCCAATCACTATTGCCCCCAGATTTCTTTTATGTATTTATATAACGTTGAAATCCGGGGACAGTTTATGCTTCCGATGAGAGCTTTCCTACGGTAAGCTTTTAGGCGACCACTTACGTTTCTCCAGAATAATTCCGCCTTCTCCGTTGGTAGTACTTCCTTTTCTATAGTTCAATCTATATAGTCCCCAGTCCCGCATTCCAATCTAAAAAGCCAGACGCTTTAAGCGTCTGGCTGATGAACATTTCCCTCAACTTGAAATGCTCTCTCCCCATCCCACTAATGAGGTACCTGCGAGGAAAAGTCTTTCTTACTGGACTGATCCGCATGATAAAACACCGTGTCACCATCGGTCAGTGCAAATCTGTAACCATAAGGATCGGTATACGTGTTTTTGAACCCCTCCAGCTTCCACTGATTCATCAGTGGAGCATGAATATACTGGAGATGCGGCCGATCTATGTTACCATTTTGAATGGTCTCAATATTAAAGTTCACCACGATAAAACCTTTCTTCAGAAAAACGTCCGATTTCTCGTCGATCCCCTTTCCGCGGCCATAAGCGGCAAGATCGGTTCCCTTCTTGACAACGTAAACGTCCGAAGGAATACTGTATTCTCCATACCAGCGCTGAACAGCTGCATTGGCTCTTTCTGAATTTACCGAAGGAGGAAGTCCTGTCTTCGGACCGATCAGGGTACGCACTCCGGAAGGTAACAGCATCCAATCATAACGCCCAACCCATGTCTTGCTCTTGGAGATTTTGTTCATATACTGCTTGGCGTAAGCCTGAGCCGACATCCCACCGGATGCTCCGCCGTGATTGTACAAATACGACGCCGTATCCTGCATTTCACTCTGGGGCACATTTCGGAGCCGTTCATTAAGAATCACATATCGCTTCTCTGTGTCCTGAGGCGATCCGATTCGGATAAAGTTCCGGCTGCTGCTGTGATAATAAAGATCTACTGGTTGCCTGCCTGATCCATCTTTTTTCACAAAAAAGAAGCTAGGTGTTATCGAGATGCCATCCCTTGTACTGAACATATTCCCTTTTGTTTTGAGATCAAATTTGAAGTGGTAGCCTGTTTTCACAGAGATGTTCTTATATCCTTGCTGTGGATGTTTCCCTGGTGCAATAGGTAGTGTAAACGGTAGCTGATTTCCTCTAGGATCTCCGTCTATATCCCGCTGACCAGTCCAATAAAATGTGCCGCGCGGCGTTGCGCTCCCCTTTTGCGTACGAAATACAGTTTCCCAGTTGTAATCAACGATATCCGTGATTCGAAAATCATATACTCGTCCAATAACTTCCACTGGTTCAATATCCGTCGCCACATGGTGGCTCAAATCCTGGTTCGCGCTTGGCTGAGTTGAAAAATCCACAGGGGCATTTTCAGCGATGTTCCTAAAGTGTACTTGGTAATCACCTTCGTCCACCCACACGGGTAAGAAGAATTCTGTATCCAACTGGTTAACGGGTATATCGATCCAGGTATCTTTCGGGTAGAATATAGTTCGGCTACCGTTGTACGTATCAAAAGGGAATTTCACTTGCTTCGTCCGGAAGTACTTAGCATAATCCCTGTTCCCATAGCCCGGATAATTTACATGCTGTCCATTCGTAGGAATTCGTACTTTAAATGGCCTCTCTAAGATGAATGCAGCTCGAGAATAATTCGGGTTAGTCTTTTGATTATGTGCCTGATCATCCGTCACCGAAGAGTAGTTGACTACCGGAGTATGTACAGTAACCGTATTAATTCCATGGATTGAAAACTTCTGGTCGCTACCACCGTTGATGTTCCCGGGTATCAGACCGTAGAAAATCTCACCAGCGCTTGTTGTGTTAGCTCTATTAACCTTATCTTTGCTAATCATATGGTTAGGACTGTATAGTACGTCCTGTCCTATCTGCGTTGGCGCCGGAATACTTCCCGGCTTAGGTCCTTTTTCGTCCACTCGCTCCCCATTGATGATGGTTTGATTGTTAAAGTCCAGCGAATCATTGGTTACTTCGACCTTACCCACGGCGGCTTCAGCGAAGCTCTTTAAGTCCTCGTTGTCTGGTGACGGTCTGCTCTTTCCTCCGTTCTTGCTTCCTCCTGGAGCCGTAATGGTTCCTGGATCTGGTGGAGGATAAAAATCCCCGGTTTGTTCTGCAGTAAACTCTGGCTCTTGGTATCCTTCTGGACCAATTGAAATCTCACCGCCTGGTAAGGCATAATTCCGAAGTATTCCCTGATCAATCTTGTAAACTTCCAGATTATCGATCGCCCAAAAAGAGTATGGACGTTCGATGATATGTGTCTGTGTTACCGTTTCTTGATCAGACTGCGGATCCGGAACAGTAGTCGTTTTTCCATCTACAGTAATTGTCTTTCCAGGGTCCCAAGTTAATGTCCATGTTTTTTCAACATTCACCGTAAATGTACACGTACCCGTCATGTTTACGAACTTATTTTGATAGAGATAATTTCTTGCTAGAATATTCGCGTATAAACTCTCAGATGTCGGTATTCCTTGCAGAACATCAAACTGTTCGCCACCTCGTTGATCAGCTTTTATGACCGCCATAGCAACCGGGTCCATGTACTTTCCAGGTATCACTGTTCCTGGTTCCGGTACTGTGCACATAGGAGGTGGGGGTGGTGTCTCTTCACATCCTGGCTCTCCTGGCTTGCATGGTGGTTTATCGCCATCTACCGTGATGGTCACATAATCATAAATGTAATAAGGTCCGTTCTTCCATTTTGCTGTAATCTTTGCCGTACCCTTGCCTTCAGCCTTAACCACTCCGGTTTTAGGATCCACAGAAGCTACCGTTGCTTTGTCGGAAATCCATTCGGTCTGCTCCCGTTTGGAAACGTCCACAGGATCAGTAAACCCATCCATGTCGTACTCCTTCGTTCGAACCTCAGCTTTTAACTGCTTGGTCTGCCCCTTCTTTAAGGTTGCATTCTCGGAAACCTTTAGCTCTTTGGTTTCAGTCACATAGCCAATATAAAATATCTCTAGTGGAGTGTAGTAATGAGCGTTAAATTTTGGTTCTCCATTCGGTTTCGAACCATACTGTTCTTTTTTGGTAACTACAAGAGGATAGCCAGTATATGTATTCAAAGTTGCAAAAATTTTTCCTTTTTCAAAATCAGGTTTGTTTCCTTCCCTTTCATAACTTTCATGATCGATATAGTTTATATCCTCGATTCCAAGTTCTTTAACCTTATCTCTTTTAAATGGATTATCATTATCATCACGTAAAGATTCTGGTGCATAATTGAACGTGTTAATTTTATTTTTCACTAGTTGCTTCGTAGGTACAGCATCATGTCCGGAACCGTGAGTATCCGTAAATACCTGCTCACCGTTATTTAGAGTTGCTATCCATCTTGTAGTGTCGGTTTGAGTCCAAACAGTTTTAGGATTAGGCTTACTTTCACCTTTAACAGTGACTTTAATTGTTTGTTTTTTATAAGCTAACCCAGCTGGGTTCACTTCAATACCTTTAGTGGGATACCTATTTAGAAATTTAGCGTAAGTAATATTTTCAATATTTAATAAAAAGATTGTAAATACTAACAGTACCGCTAATAACTTTTTCACTCCTTATCCCACCTTATTTCTGTTTTAAATACACTACCGATCCATCATCCATATCTACTTGGGATCTAAAGTTCCCATCTTTCAAATATTGGGTTACCCATAGAGTCACACCGTTAGGTCGATTTGCAAAGAAGCTTTTTGTATTCATCCTTGGAAGCGTATAGTAACCAAATTTGTCTGGCAAATCATTAGTGATCGGCGCACCACCAGTAAAATCACTAATTCCACTATAGTAATGATCAACATCAAACTCTTTGGATTTCGGGTATATTGTAATCTGCAGATAAACAGGATATACGTTTTTACGTTCTGTTAAGAATGCTTTGTTGCTTTCGTCGATGAAAAATGGTGCATAGATACTTTTCTTATCGTTCCATTTCTGTGTATTCACAGCAACCATACGATGGAAAACAAGACTTCCAGCACTATTCCGAAATGTATTCTTCTTACCAGCAACATCCGCAAAGGAAGTGTTACCTGTCGTAAATGGAGTTACCAACTCCAAATTCGTTTTTTTAGTACCTAGCATTCTGAGCTCGTTAAGATCTGCAAAGGAAGTAGCTGATTGGGTACTCACTTTATCCAGTCTTAGAAGAATGGCCGATGTTTCCGCTCTTGTTGTCGTTTTTTTAAGACCGAACGATCCATCCGGATAGCCACTCATTAGATTTGTTCCCATCGCAACAGCAATGTACGGAACACTGGCTTGTGAGATTCCTGGTTTGAAAGCTTCTTTCGCCGGAATAAGAGTTGATTTGGTATCTGCAAGTGCCTGTTTAAAGTCTTTATCCACAGCTGCTAGACCAGAGCTTAACCATTTGGCCATCTCTTCTCGGGTTAGAGCAGTATTTGGTTTGAATCCATTTGGATAATCACTTGGGTTTATAAATCCCAAAGATACGGCACGATCCACTTCTTTTTTACTCCAATGATTTTTTAAGTCATTAAATACATCCGTTTTTTCAGTTGCCGGTATTTCTTTAGACACACGAGCCATTAATACTGCAAATTCAGCTCTTGTAACTGTAGCATTAGGCTTGAAAATACCTTTACCGTACCCTTTAAAGTAGCCTTTATTTACCGCCGAATAGATAGCATCCTTTGCCCAATGATTCGCTGGCACGTCCTTAAATTTCGTAGCTGCTGAAACCTCTCCAATACCCGTAAATGGAAATACAGCACTTACAGCGATTAAACCGACTAGCACACTCTTAAAGTACATTTTCATCATGACCCACTCTCCTTGTATATTTTTAAATACGCTTTCAAAACTTGTCTTTTATGTCACTAATAGAAGAAATTCAACGGAGAAGGCGGAATTATTCTGGAGAAACGGAGTGGTCGCCCGAAAGCTTTCCATAGGAAAGCTCACATCGGAAGCATAAACTGTCCTCGGATTTCAACGTTATATTAAGGCTCAAACTTATAATCAGTTCTTGACATAAATAGCAAAGTAGCGGAGGGGATGGAATCGATCTGAAGAAGCGAAGTGTTCGCCTTTGTCCCCGAATTTCATCCACTTTAAAAGTTGATTCATAAGAAATTTGGGGACAACAGCGATCGTAAGAACGATCCATCTACGTAGCGGCTTCATTGCTTAATGCAAGCACTTATTTTGGATTTGAGCCTATATTAATACATCAAAGAAATCTGGGGGCAACAGCGATTGGAAGAATAATCCGCATTCGTAGTGATGCTCAGACTTGAAAGTTTTGGTTCATCTTGTCTAGTATTTAAACCTATAGTAAAATCGTTACTATTTTATCATATATTATATTGATTTGGTATTATATTCCTATCACTCCTTCTAGTAAAATAGGCACACTTCCCACGGTTTACGCAGAACTTCACGAAAAAAAGCGGAGCCCACCGAGATTTCGGCAAGCTCCGCTTTATACGGTAGCAGGAAAGTATTTACATGCAGTTTAGCACTATCTATTTCCAAAATCAATTAAATCGCACATCGCCGATCCCGAACCACGGATACCGAATGGCAATGGCATAGGCCCCACAAGCAGCTCCTGCCAGCAGAAGGACGATGAGCACATCATACACCGTGAACCGGGACACATAATAGTAGGTTCTATGTTTACCGGCCTCCCCGTTAAACTTCTTGGCCTCCATGGCAGCCGCCACCCGGTGGGCCCTTCGGATGCTCTGGGCAAGCAGCGGAACAGCATACATTCCGGCTCTATGCACCACGCCTCTAACTCCCCGTATGGGCCTTAGACCACGAATCTGAAGTGCCTGACGGCGGGCCAAATATTCCTCCCACACCATCGGCAGCAGCCGGATGGAAGCCATGAAGCTGTAAGCATATTTGGGGGCAAGTTTCAGCTTCTGCATCAATCCGTAAAACAGATCTACTGAGGACGTTGTTGTTACGAATAGAAGACCCTCAGCCGCAAACGTGATTCCTTTAAACCCAAGATGCAGCCCCCGATAGAAACTTTCTTCCGACACACGGAACAATCCCCATTCCCACCATATATTCTCGCCCCGACCAAACAGCATCATCGAGGAAGATGAAGATAGAAACGCAATCGTAAACGGAAGGAAGAACAGAAGCATTTTCCAAGGCTTTATGCCACTTAAGACCAACAGACATACGGTAAAAATAACAGCTTGATACATGACAAAATCAATATCATGTGTCAACACGGTCGTTAAGAATAGTCCCATCAGCACCCCAAGCTTTATGACCGGATTCGCACGGTGCAGCCAGGTCAGCCGATCCGGTTTCCAGAAGTTCATCGGCTCACCCCCGATAATATCAAGCTGCGTTCCCCCGGAATCTGAGCGGATCTGTTTTCACCTATGGGACTGGCCTTCAATCTGGAAGAAGCCTGCTGCGAAATAATCTTCCCCTTCTGGACTTCCCATATATGAGTTGCCGCTTGTTGGGCAATTTGCATCTCATGGGTTACCATCAGAATAGCTGTACCTGCCTGGCGCAATTCTTCACACATCTCTAAAATGGAGAACGTATTCCGCGCATCCTGTCCAAACGTCGGCTCATCTAGCAGCAGCACCTCCGGTTCTCGTGCCATCGCGGTCGCTACGCTTAGCCTTCGCTTTTGACCGGTGGACAACTGATAAGGATGACGCTGCTCTAACCCACTAAGCCCGAATCGCTTCAGGGCGTCACGCGCAACCAGTTCTGCCTCTTCCAGCGGTATTCCATCCACAAGAAGAGAATAGGCCACTTCATCCAAAACACGTTCTGTGACGAATTGAAGCTCTGGATTTTGGAAGACAAAGCCGATTCGCCCCAGCATTCCTTGCCGGAGTTTTCGTTCCTTTCTCTTTTTCCCTGGCGGGACAATATCTCCACCAAGACGGTATTCCCCTTCCGCCCTAAGCAGTCCCATCAGACCGAGCAGCAGTGAGCTTTTACCTGCTCCGTTCGGCCCGATGACGGCTGCGAATTCGCCCGGATAAACCGTAGCTTTATCAACTGCCACAACCGGCTGCCCTTTACGGAGCACCGTGAAATCGCTCAGTTCAAGTACCGGGTCCTGATTCACTACCCCCACATGGAATTGTTCCTGTTCTCCACCATGCCATCCCGTAATTCCGCTGATATTTCCGCTACCCGAATTTGTGGATAACTCTCTTATATGGGCTGCGCTGACCACACACAGACCTTCCACATCTATATCTTCACATAATTCCGTCCTTACCGTTACCGAAGTTAACGATCGAAAGGTTTCCGCCCCGGTAGGAGATCCGGCATAGTCGTCCCATACGCCAGGATACCAGATGCCGTATTCCGTTAACTCTTTCTGAAATGCGGTAAACACGACCTCGGGGCTTCCCTGGCCCAGAATCACGCCATCCGGGCCAAACAGCACCACCCGGTCCACATAAGCTGCCATTTCTTCAATCCGGTGTTCTACAATAATGAGCGTCCGTCCATCTGAAACGGACTTCACAGCTTCCCAAATCTGTTCCCGGCCTTCCGGATCCAGCAGCGCTGAAGGCTCATCCAGAAACAACACCTCCGGTTGAAGGAGCAGCGCCGATGCGAGTGCAAGACGCTGTTTCATCCCCTGGGAAAGATGGCTGATCGGAATATGTAAATTTTCTAAGCGCAAGCCAACGGAACTTAATACTTCTTGCATCCGGCCAATCATCTCTTCCTGTGGTACACAAAGGTTTTCGAGCACAAAGGCCAGTTCTTCATCCACATACGGCATGCAAAACTGGGTGTCCGGATCTTGAAACACATACGCCCAAGAAGACGGAATCCGCTGATCCGAGCATTTCATCGGGACCTCTATCGCATGGGGTATCATCCCGCTGAGTACCTGAAGCAATGTGGATTTACCGCATCCGCTCGGTCCGAGCAGAAGCACCTTTTCCCCTTTTTGGGCAGCAAAAGACAGATCTTTAAACACCAGCCGATCTTCACCCGGAAATTTCAGTCGCAGCCCTTCCACATACAATGAATGGGATGGTACCATTCCTTCGCCAGCACTCGCTGAATGCTGATCACCTGGGTTCTCACACATGGCGCGGATCATCCAGAGCTTCATAATCTTTGGCTGAAGCAGGTCGAAGCAGTGAGGTTACACCTGTCCGCTCCAATGCCTTGGCCAAAGCGAACATCAGAAGTCCTGCAATCAACGCACCGCTCGCAACACGCATGCTGTACTTGGCAACAAACATCCACCACACATAATTGTCTGTATAAGCTAAATAGAAATCCATCACCATCGAACCGATTGCAGACGCTGCACCGGCCAGAGCAACAGTCCAGGCAGCATGTTTCCGGTAACGGAAGGCGGCAAATACCAGCTCCGCTCCCAGACCCTGTATGATACCGTACAGAAGCAGATTCAATCCCCAGCCGCTTCCGAACAGTACTTCAACATGCGCAGCTGCAAGCTCTGCAATTAATGCTACCCCTGGCTTGCGAATCAACAGAAATGCAAGCGGAGCTGCTGCGAACCACATGCCGTACAGCATCTCATCCGCCTCAAAAAATAACGGCTTAAACAGGCTGTATACCGAACCCCAGAAATGGTATACCACACCTAGAACAAGCGAGACCAGAACCGTAACGAGAATATCACTAAGCCGCAGTCCCCTTCTAACATTTCCATTCTTTTTTGCTTCAACACCAGATTGCATCACAGCTTCTCCCCTCTTACCCCAAATTGAATTAACAAACACGACAAAAAACCGTCTGGAAAATATGCGCAGACGGAAAATAGGCCCTATCAGGGTCGGATATTCTCTACGCTGGCATTACCCAGTTCAGATTAACGGTCAGCAGCGGGATCAACATCTGCAGTCTCAGCCTGATTCACTCAAGCCCCCGTATTCCCTATTCGGTTTTAAGCTGACTTTAAAATACACCAGTCCTTCCTGAATTTGCAAGCCCCTTTTTTTCAAAATCCCCTTTTTATTGATTTAGCCCTTATTCTATGTCAATATAATGCAGAGTGCGCATACATCCAAAAACGCTATTTGTTAATGCAAGCACAAAGGAGAATTACATGGCTAAACAATTACTGAGGCTAATGACAGAACTCTCTTCCCGAAAGTGGGTATCCCGCATCATGGGTAGCTTTTCCCACAGCAGATGGAGCCGTTATCTCATACCAACGTTTATACGAATATATAAAATTCCCGCCCATGAGGCTGAAAAAGAAATACATGAATACCGTTCGCTAAACGAATTTTTTTCCCGCCGTCTAAAAATGGGCATGCGCGCAATCGATGAAACAGCGAGCGCCATGACCAGTCCTGTTGACGCCCTTATCACAGGCATGGGCCCCGTCAAAGCGGGAACCATTTTGAACGTAAAGGGCCAGGATTATACCGTCGACGAATTGCTGAACCATTCTCCACGGATGGGGAACTATCTTAATGGCTATGTATTCGTGCTTTACTTGAGTCCTACCGACTACCACCGGATTCATTCCCCGGTAACCGGTAAGAAAGCAGAAAGCGAACATCTCCGGGGCAAGGTGTATCCGGTGAACGATTTTGCGCTCACCAATATCCGAAATGTACTCAGCCGCAACGAAAGACTCATTACATATATCAGGCATGAACACGGCGAAGTGGCCGTTGTTAAGGTTGGCGCTATGAATGTCAGCAGTATTCGTTATACCGACGAGAAGACGAATGAATGGCGCAATGGCGATGACCTCGCCTACTTTGAATTCGGCTCTACCGTCGTCCTACTAACAAAGAACGGAACCTTCACGCCTCGTGGTGATCTAAAGCTCGGGGACAAGGTTAAGATGGGAGAATTGCTTGGCCTGCTCCACGAGCCGCCAGCCAAGAACTCCTGAATTTCAGCGCTTCCTGCTCAGCGTTTTCAACACGATGCGCTGGAACATCCGGTAAGGCAGCAGCAGCTTGGCTGTAACGGTCATACGGGTGCCCTTCGGCAGCCGATATCTGAATCGGGGAGATTTCATCCGTGCGATTTCCCCCACCAGATGGGCCACCTCTCGTGGGTCGCCACTGCTTTCGGCGGTTGCTTTTGAGAAATTCAGCACATCATCCAGCATAGCCCTATAGGGAGATCCCTCTTGTGCGCTAATATCGCTAAACCCTTTACTCCATATGGCTGTACCATACGCACCGGGTTCGATCAGCACCACATCGATTCCTAACGGCTGAAGCTCCAGTGAGAGGCATTCACCAAATCCTTCTACAGCGAACTTTGAGGAGGCATATGGTCCGTAACCCGGAAATCCGACTACTCCGCTAATACTACTCATAAAAATAATTCTGCCTTTTCCTGTTCTGCGTATGAGTGGGAGGGCGGCTTGTGTCACAGATACGGTTCCGAAGAAATTCACATCCATCTGTTTCCTCCATGCTTCAAGCGGCACCTCTTCTACAAATCCGCCAACGGCCTCACCCGCATTGTTCACAAGAAGATCCAAACGCCCCCATAACTTCTCAACTTCAAGTACAGCGTTCTTTACCAATTCCGGCTCGCATATATCCAGCGTGACCACATGAATCCGTGATTCCAATCCTGCTTCCCTTGCTAAGCTGAGCAGTCTGTCCGAGCCTTCCGGCCTTCGCATTCCCGCCGCCACCTGGTATCCCTGTCCCGCCAATTCCAGACATATCAGAAGTCCGAAGCCGCTGGAAGCCCCTGTTACGAACGCTGTTTTCCCTGTTAACTCCCCCATTGTTCCCATCCGTTCTCTCCTTCAGACCTTGATTGTTCCAGTGCTATAATTCCCTACGTTCTATCTATCTTAGTATCCGCCATACATAGATTCAATAGCATACCAACCAAGAAGAAACGCCTTCGGCATCCTACGTGAAACATATAAATCAAATATTTCAAAAAAGCACCCCGCTATGTTCGAAGGTAGGATAATTCCACCCGGGAAATAACGAAGGTGCTGAAATGTATTATGAATGAATTAGAACCACAAATCCTTTTCAGGCTTCGTATTCTTAATCCGACGCAAACGGTTTCTAAAAATGCCACAGCCTCCGCAACTACAAATCAGGCTGCGCATCCGTCTTCTTTGGCTCATTGCCGGTACCCCCCTCTCTGTCTTTCCAAGACCTTATTCGGAGTATTCCCCTTACAATTTCCCCGTGAACCAGAGCTATCCTGCTTTAGCGAACCTCCGAAGGACTTCTCCCCGTGTACTGCTTGAACTGGCGGCTGAAAAAGAAAATATCCCTATATCCGAGAGCATCAGCCACCTCCGTCACATTCATTCCCTGGTGGAGCAATAGATGCTGAGCCCGCTCTATCCTCATTTTGATAATATATGACTGTACCGGCGTGCCGATAAGCTCCTTGAACTTAATCGAAAAATAGCGTGGAGACAGCCCGGCCCTTGCCGCCAGATCTTCAACCCGGTGCGGTATACCCGGATGCAGGCGGACGTAATTGGCAATCTCATGAATCGCTTCAGTCAGATGATTGCTCGCTTTCTTGATCACCGGTGAATCACGGTCTTCCCTGAGCAGGTAGATCATCAGTTGTTTTAAAATGACTTTTCCTTCTTCTTCTGCCCCGTAAGGTTGATCAAGGTACAGCCGAACGTATCTGGCAAGCAAATATTCAAAATCCATTGTCTCGTTCAGCCTCCGGTAAGGCGCCGGCACCTCGCTGACAGGATCGGTAACATCAAAATGTATGTAGGTTAGAACTAACGGCTTCTGAGGGTTATGTGTGGCACTCGTATGATCACCAGGGTAGAACAGGAAACAGCTTCCTTTTCCTACCTCAAATGGCTTGTCATTAAGCACTACGGTCCCTTCCCCGCTCCACACGTAAAACAAGTCGTAATTTTGCATCGGCTTTTCGCGCTTTTGCCACTTCCACCCCGGTTCGCAGGCGATTTTGGCCAAGGCGGGCTTGATTACAAAAGAAGACAGCGATGCATTCAGCATCACGTCACTCCCCCTTGTCTCTCCAAAGTTAATCTATCTCTCTATCACCATGATACTCCTTTTTTTTTACTTTTGCATGTCCTCCCATGCGAGAGCCATTCGAGAGACACCTCTTGCAATTTGTTCTTCATTCAGATGGGAGAATCCGAAGCATGCCGCCAGGGAGCCGGGGGAAAGCCGGTATACAGCCGCATCCCTGAATTCCACGCCTCTCTTGCGTGCAGCCTTCTTAAAAAGCTCATACGTCTCACCATCATGAAGCCATTTCGCATAGACATGCAAACCCGCATCACCCGGTTCCAGCTGAAACAAATGTGTTGCCTTTTCCTCCATTTGACTGCAAAAAAACCGATGTCGCCCTCCATACAGCCGGGTCATCCGGCGCAGATGACGACTGTAGGCTCCCCTTGATATAAAAAGAGACAAGGCACGCTGCTCCAACAGTGACGATGACACTGGCTCATACAATGCCTTGGCGGCGATCACCGGCTTCACCAACGCCTTTGGAAGAACGGCGTATCCAAGACGCAAGCCGAGGAACATCGTCTTGGAGAAAGATCCAATAAAGATCACATGCCCTCCGTCATCCAGTGCTTTAAGCGGCTCCATTGGACGACCGCCCCAGCGAAATTCGCTATCATAATCATCCTCAATAATGATCGCTTGATGAATCCTTGCCCAATTCAACAGTTCTCTCCGTCGTTCTAAAGACAGTACAGCTCCAGTTGGATATTGACGGCTCGGTGTGACAAATAAGAGTTTTGCATTCCAGTCCTCCGGAATAAGACCAGACCTGTCTACCTCCGCTGGCACAATGATTCCGCCGCAAGATTGTACAGCATTTTTTATCCCATGATATCCGGGATTTTCAAGGACGACCGGATCGCCCGAATTTATTAATAATTGAGAGAGAAGGACAATACCCTGCATCGATCCGCTGAAAATAACGATATGATCAGCATCCGCCTGGATTCCCCGGGTAAATCTCAAATGTCCGGCAATCGCCCGGCGGAGTTCCATATGGCCGGCAGAGAACGATTCCCGAGATATTCCCTCTTTCGCTTCATTGGCTGCGTGACCTAAAAAACTTTTCCATTCCGTATACGGGAAATTTTCGGAAGCCACCCGCTCTCCTGTAAATGCTATGAGCTCTTCCGCACTCCCTTCAGTCTGACCACTTGGAGATGACATCATCTCTAATACACGTTGTCCCCATGTGGATAACATCGGACCGCTGTTTATAGGCTCGATCTCTTTGTTTGAAAGCGAAGCTCCCCTTGCCACATAAGTTCCGCTGCCTGTCATAGCGTTCACGTAACCTTCGGCAAGAAGCATATCATAACTTTGTGCAGCCGAACCCCGCGACATTCCATACTGCCGGGCAAGCTCACGTGTTGCAGGCAGCCTTGTTCCCTCCGGCAGAGTACCGTTAATAATCGCATCCCGCAAAGCATGATATAAGGCCAAATATTTATACCGATACTTCTCCAAGTAGGAATCAATGGGTAGACCAAGCTCCATGGCTGCCCCTCCTGTCGTTAAATGGACTTATTTAATTAATGTATATTGGCTCTTTTTTCTTGTCAATCTTCCCCGTATGCTGGATGAAATTATAAAAAAAGGGAGATTAACAACCATGCGAAGAAATGAGTTTATGGTGGAGGATCCAACGGAAGTTGAACAATTTTTGGCGGAGATGAGTTTCGGGTTTCTCGGTACTGTTGATGAATCCGGCTGTCCACGAGTCACTCCTCTTAATTTTGTGTTTGTGGAAGGTGCTTTTTATTATCATGGAAGTCAAGCCGGGGAGAAGATGGACCACCTGTTTCGAAATCCCAAAGTCAGTTTCAGTGTTGCGGATGAATACGCGCTGATTCCGTCTTATTTCTCCAATCCCGATATGGCCTGCCCGGCCACTGCATTTTTCAAAAGTGTTACCGCCAGCGGAGATGCCGTTGTTGTACAAGATCTCGAGGAAAAAGCAAGGGCTCTGGGCGCTTTTATGCTCAAGCTTCAGCCTGAAGGAGGGTATGATCCGATTAACGCCGAAGATCCACGTTATGTTCCACAGTTGAAGGGGGTTGCGTTGATCAAGCTGGTTCCGACCAAGATGTCAGCCAAGTTCAAATTCGGGCAAAACTTAAAAAAACGCAGGATGGACAAAGTCCTAGACGGTCTGAAAAACCGTGATGAGAACCGGGATACCCTTACAGCTGAGCTGATATGCAAATACCATCCTTCCACGCCTGAAACATGACCTTTTCCGTGACGCTTTCACGGTGAAGTGTTATAATATTAGGCAATGAAATCGTAAATGAGAGATACTGCACCTTAACCCAAAGTATTCGGAAGGATGGAATCAACTCATGAACCCATTGGCTGGACAATTGAACGAAAGCATCAAAGCAGGAAGTCCTCATGTGTATGACATGCTGTCTAATCTTGGAAGAGAAATTTATTTTCCTAAAGAAGGCATTCTGAGTCAATCGGCGGAAGCGTCAAGTCATGCCAAAAAATATAACGCCACGATCGGTATTGCCACAGAAGGCGGAATCCCGATGCATCTGGGAGTCATTCAAGATAAACTGTCGGCTTTTCAGCCGAAGGATCTTTACAGTTATGCCCCACCTGCAGGAAAACCTGAACTGCGTTCCGTATGGCGAAACAAGATGATTCAGGAAAATCCGTCTCTTGAAGGTAAAAGCTTTAGTAACCCCGTTGTTACCAACGCTCTAACCCATGGACTGAGCATCGTTGCGGACTTGTTTGTGAATGAAGGCGATGCAGTCGTATATCCGGATAAGAACTGGGAGAACTATGAGCTCACCTTCGGCATCCGTCGTCATGGTGTTACCGTGAACTACCCTCTATTCACAGAAGACATGAAATTTAATGCTGCGGGCCTTCGCGAAGCGCTCCTGAGCCAGAAGGACAAAGGCAAAGCCATCGTGCTTCTGAACTTCCCGAACAATCCGACAGGGTATACGCCAGGAGCTGAAGAAGGCGAAGCGATCATCGCCGCTATTCTGGAAGCTGCTGAAGCTGGTGTCAACGTCGTTGCCGTAACAGATGACGCATACTTCGGTCTGTTCTTCGAAGATTCACTTAAAGAATCTCTCTTCGGACGTCTTGCTGATCTTCATCCACGTGTGTTGGCCGTGAAGATCGACGGAGCCACCAAGGAAGAATTCGTATGGGGCTTCCGCGTCGGCTTTATAACTTTCGCAGCCGAAGACAAAGACGTGTTGTCCGCCCTAGAGCAGAAAACACTCGGAATCATTCGGGCAACGATCTCAAGCGGTTCCCATCCTTCCCAGACCTTTGTGCTTGATGCGCTGAAGTCGCCGGAGTTTGAACAGCAGAAACATGAGAAGTTTAATATTATGAAAGGCCGTGCGAACAAGGTCAAATCTCTTCTCGATAGCGGCAAATACGGTGATGTATGGGAATACTACCCGTTCAACTCCGGATATTTCATGTGTCTTAAGCTGAACGACGTTTCAGCCGAAGAGCTCCGCACACATCTGATTCATGAATATGGCGTCGGAACTATCGCCTTGGGCGAACATGATCTCCGGATTGCCTTCTCTTGTATCGAAGAGGAGCATCTGGAAGACCTGTTTGATCTTGTTTACAAAGGCATTCAGGACCTGAAGCAAGCATAAGAACTTCCTCTATATATAAACAACGTAAGACCGGGATTTCCCGGTCTTATTTTTATTTGTAAATAAACACTTGCCCATACCGCTGGGCACCCGCTGACATACAATACCGTGTACCAATAACCACGAAAGTGAAAGGGGAATGAACATGGGTGCAGTTGAAGAAACAAGATGTGGATTTGGCGGATGCGGAAGCGTAGGAAGCATTCTGGTGCTCTTTATCCTTCTCGTCATCATCACCAGTACTTTCTGGATATAATAGCAACATCTTAAATATAAAAGTTTTCTATTCCATCAACATAAAAAACTCATCATAAAAGGGGCATCTCACAAGGTACGTCGACCTGTGAGATGCCCCTCTGTTGTTGTTAGACACTGCCTCTTTAAATCTATAATTCGTCGTCCTCGTCTTCCTTGCGCCCCCTTCTCATGGCCGCGAAACGGAACAAGATAACGACCATAACCCCACAAACGCCCGTTCCAAGTACGAGTCCCGGCGTTATCGTAAGTGAAGCAAGCAGCGGAAGCCACATGAGTACCGCCCATAACAGCTGTACCTGGAACACGAGCTTCACCTCGTTAACCCGACGCGTGCCTTCCGGCAGAGGATATACATGTAACCAGAAGGATTCATGATGAAGTTTGCGTAGAGACGAGAGCTGCAGACCGGCTATCATCAAGCTGACCAAATAAACGGCACTTGAGGCAAGGCTATCGCGTGTCCACCAGACAAGCAATGCTCCGAGAACACCTACACGGATCAGAATGCCAAAGATATCACTGCGGACTAAGCTTTTAACCAGCAAGTAGCGATAAGCCGTATCTTTACGCCAAGGAATCCCTCGTCCAGAGCGGGACAGCCATTTCCGGGCATACACCCGCTGTTCCCGCTGAGGAACATTAACAAACCAGCTCAGTACCATCATTACCCGGCCTGCTTGCCTTTTTTCCACTTGAATGAGCCGCTCCCAGGCTACCGAATGCTTTGCCGGGATAGCTAAGGATGCGAAGTAGGCCGCACTGATCAGAATGATAAATATTAGACTGCGCAGACTCGGATACCATAACCATGATGCTATGGTGAGTCCAATAACAGCCCATCGCAGCGCTCGGTAAGCAGCAGCAGAACTCCGAGAGGTCATGCTCAGTTCCTTCCAACTTCCATAGCTGGATAGAAGTTTCAGACCGATGAGCACAAGAATGGTAGCCATCAGCGGCTTATGAAACAGATCACTTCGTATGTAGAGTGGCCATAAGGTGAGCACCACAAGGATCAGGCCGGCTATTTTGTATATGCTACCTCCTACCCAGCCCTTGAAAAAATACTGATTCATTCTTGATTCCTGTGGCAAAAGAAACACGGTATCCGCATGTTGAAGATACGTCCGGACACTGCTATTTACCGTCAACGGGAAAAGAACAGCAAGCATAATCCACCTTGTCGGAAATGCCGGCGGGATATTCTGTACTAACGAGGTGTACCAAGCCGAAAAGGCAATCAGCACAAACAAAAAGACAACCGCTACACCACTTTGAATGACGTATCCGAGATAAGGTAGAACCTCACCCCAGAATTGACTTCGTCTTTTGGCATATAACTCCCGTAGGTTCATCCGCCATTCCCACCTTGAATGAGAGCATAGAACAGCTCTTCGAGCGGAAGTCCCGGCTTCCCGGCCTGCTGGGCCACTTCCTGAAGCGTTCCTTGCGCGATGATTTTTCCTTGGTGCAGGACGATAAACCGGTCACAATAATTCTCAATGGTAGACAAAATATGTGAGCTGAGGAGCACCGAAGAACCCGTTGCCTTAAGCTCGAGCATAAAGTCAAGCAGCGAGCGGATACCGAGCGGATCGAGTCCCAAAAATGGCTCATCTATAATGTATAGTGATGGTCTTGCGACAAATGCACACATAATCATGACCTTTTGCCGCATTCCCTTGGATAGGTGGGCCGACAAGCTGTCCATCTTATCCTCCATACGAAACATGCTGGATAGCTGTTCAGCACGACGCTCATACTCTTCACGGGAAACACCGTACGATCTTGCCGTAAATTCAAGATGCTCCCTCACTGTCATCTCCTCGTAAAGGAGCGGTGACTCCGGCACAAAGGCCAGCGCGCCATGATAATCCTCGGCGTTCTCTTCCCGTGTTTGACCTTGGACCCGGACCTCTCCTTTTTGCGGTTTCATAAGCCCGAGGATATGCTTCATCGTCGTGCTCTTACCCGCCCCGTTCAATCCAATCAGTCCCACCATTTCTCCTGGCTTGACGTTAAAAGAGATCTCATGAAGCACAGGGCGGTTCAAGCTATACCCCCCGCTTAATCCTTGGACGGACAATACCGAATTCTCCTTCATTCCTCTTCACCCCATTTTAAACAGCGCCTCCCTCAGACAAGGTCGATAAGCACTGAATAATGACATTCAAATTAATTATATCGTGTACATACACGCTTAACTGGTATAAGGATTGGCTAATTCCTAATAACAACCCTGCTTGTCATCCGAAAAGAGCCGTTATCCGCGTGGAGGCTTGTTCTTCAACCATTTTGGCGCGCCTTTGTTCTTGCGGTCACGTTCCCGCTCACTCTGCCGTTCTTGTGAGACCTTGCCCACTGAACCCCGGGTATCGGTCTTTCTGGAAGTCTTCTCTGGTCTTCCAGGGCTCTGACGAGCTGTTTTTTCTCTGCCCGCACCCTCAACAGAGCTTTCGCGCGGAGAACGTCCGACACTGGAAACAGATGCCCTTGCGGACCGCACCTTACCACCGAACATCGCCTTCTCCTCAATCGAAATACCCAGCTCACGGTTAAATTTTCGCATAATAAACGTTTGCCGATCGGTTACGATGGAGATGACCATACCGCTGCGCCCCATCCGTCCGGTCCGACCAGCACGGTGAGTGTAATGCTCGGAGTCTATCGGAGGATCATAATTAATGACCATACCAAGACCCTCGATATCAAGTCCTCTTGCCGCCACATCACTCGCTACAAGCAGCTGTGTGCGGCCTTCGCGGAAGGCGTTCAGCACCCGGCTACGTGTCATTTTATCCGCATCACCATATAAAGCCGCAGCATTAAGACCCGAAAAATTCAACTTGGCCTCAACCTCGCCAAGATCAGCCGTTGCGTTCACAAACACAATGGCCCGCTCTGGTTTATAATGGCGAACAACGCGCCGCACCATATCGATCCGGTCCCGGTCTTCGCTCACAAAATAGTAGTGTTCCAGCGCTGAAGGCGTCCGTAGCTCAGGATCGATACCGATCTCGATCGGTTGGTCCATTTCCCGCTTAACCAGTGCAGCCGTTTCTGGACTGACGGTAGCCGATAGAAAGACGAGCTGCCGGTCGCGCATTGCACTACGCAAAATCCGTTCCACGTCGCCTGCTGCTCCGAGATTAAATACCTGGTCCACTTCGTCTATGACGATGGTGGTGACGGCATGCATTTTGAGCTTTTTAATTTCAATCAGCTCGCGCACCCGGCCCGGCGTACCTACGATCAGCTGAGGATGCAGCTTCAGCTTTTCCAGCTGCCGTTTTGCCGATGCTCCCCCAATAAGGCCAAGCACACCAATGCCTCTCTGTTCCCCGTATCGCTCACCCTCCCGCACAATCTGGATCGCAAGCTCCTGGGTCGGCGCCAGAATCACTTTCTGAACGGCTTTGCTATCGGGATCAATGCTCTGCAGTACAGGCAGCAAATACGCTAAGGTCTTACCGGTTCCTGTCTGGGAAGTTGCCAGAACATCTTTTCCCTCTAGCACTTGCGGAATCGCCTCAGCCTGTACCGGAGAAGGCGTATGTATTCCAAACTCACCCAAGCGGGTGGCTAAATCCTCGGCAATGCCGAGTGTCATAAATGTAGTAGAAGTCATAGGTTCGTCCATCCTTTATCTTTGAGTCTTGTTCACTCATGTTTCATTATATGCTAAAACAGAAGTTCCCACCAAATGAAGCTCGAACTATATATTCCATTATTCCATTAAACTTGAAAAAACCGACTCTCAAAGAGCCGGCCCCATAGCTTAACAAAGTAATTATTGTTATTTTTTGTTCATCCACCGGTAAGACAGGCGATCAGCTAGGCGCGGAAACAAATGATAAAGCCTTATGCCGGCACCGGCCAGACGCGGAAGATCAATCTCTTCCTTGTGTTTATGTATCAACTTGACAATGCGCCGGGAAACATATTCCGCCTTCATCATAAACCAGCCTACGTTTTTCACATAACCGCCGCTCGGATCAGCGAGTGAAAAAAACGGTGTATCAATCGGCCCCGGGTTTACCGCTGAGACGGTAATTCCCGTACCCCGAAGCTCTTGGCGCAGTGAATTCGTCAAACCGAGAACCGCGTGCTTGGTTGCAGAGTACGCGGTTGACTTAGCTGTACCGATCTTTCCGGCCATCGAAGCAATATTAACGATTTGTCCACTCTTTCGCTGCAGCATACCGGGTAGAACAGCCTGCGTACATCGAACAATACCCATATAATTTACATTCATCATATCTTCAAACTGTTCCTGTGAGGTGTCCGTAAACGACTCAAAAATCCCGTAACCGGCATTATTCAGAAGAACATCTACTCTGCCGTGTTTTTGATGTATCTGATCAAATACAATCTTTACCTGTTCTGCATCCCGTACGTCGAGCAACACCAGCTCATAAGGACCCTTCATCCGGCTGCCAACCTCTTTCAAGCGTTCTTCCGACCGGCCTGCGAGAACCACATAAGCCCCCTCATTCGACAACATCTCAGCGGTAATCGCACCAATGCCGCTGGATGCTCCCGTAACAACAATCACTTTGTTCTCAAGCATGATATCTTCCTCTCTACAGTCCGACGGGTGAACATTTGCAAGTCTTGGCCGTTTGCGAAGGACTGCTATGATTACTCTATTCTAAGAAATCATGACTTGAATATCCAGTTCGCCGATCCCGTCCATCATAAGTGGAATACTCAATGCTTTTTTTTGGGCAAACTGGGTTACATTCACCGATCTGATGACCTTTGGAGGAGAAATGTCCACATTTACCCCTTGATTGGATAAAATTGTGCTCGCATTACCGCTGATCATGTTACCAAGTTCCGAAATCGCACTCTGCCCCATCTCGTCCATTTCCGTCAGAATATATCCGCCCATCATTACAGAAACCATACGCAGGGCAACTTGCTCCTGCAGTCCAAACACAATATCACCGCTCATTTGACCCGTCATGCCAATCTGAATCCATATATGATTATCGATTAACGAAATCTCCTTAACCCCGAGATTGCCCGTGGAAGGTGAAACCTGTATGACCTGCTCAATGACGTGACATGCGGATTCTAAAAAAGGATTGATGACTTCCGCTTTCATTCCCGATTTATCCCCTTTCACTGGGTTGATGGTCAGGGTCCCAAAGTCCCAATTATTAGTTAAGGCCATTATAATGGATACCCTGCAATAAATCATCATAAATTAACAATCAAGGACTGTGTATCAACTAAAAATCTGGCACTTTGTAGATAAACACCGATAAAAAGTAAGGCCTTTAGTCGTAGTCCTATAATATCAGTCTTTAATATTATCGGTTTTTATCCCTCACATTTTACAATTAAATATTAGAAAATATTAATTAGAACCCCCTGTTGCCTTAAAAACCGGAACATTAGCGGCTTCACATTGCCCCGGTATTCATAATCACCTATAATTTAAATTAATAAGATTACATCGTTTGGAAGGCACGGAAAAATGAAATCAGGTCAGGAGGACGGTCATGAACATTAGCCAATTGGAAACACTCATCACCATCTCCAAAACAATGAGCTTTCGAAAAGCGGGGGAATTGCTTAATTTGACCCAGCCAGCCGTTTCGGCCCAAATCAAAAGTCTCGAAGATGAATTCAAAACCGTGCTTGTTGACCGCAGTCAGCCTGTAACACTGACGGACCGGGGTCAGGTGTTCGTAGAACACGCAGAACATATCCTCAGAATCGTAGACGAACTGAAGCAAAGGTTGGCCGACCTGGACCAGACCCCCCAAGGGCATATCCGGCTCGGAACCACAACTTCGATTGCGATTCAGATTTTGCCGAGAGTGCTGTCTTATTTTCAGGATCAGTTTCCATATATCAAAACAACGATTCAGTCCATGGCCTCTTCGCAAATTTATCACAGCGTTGAGAACAACCTAATCGACATCGGGATCGGGTACCTAATCGAACGGAACCCCAACGTAAACTCTTCCATTCTTTTCTATGACTCTTTTGAATTGGTCGTATCTCCACAGCATCCTCTGGCCAAATCAAGAAAAGCGGGTATCGAAGTGCTCGGTCAGACTCCTTTAATCCTGCTAACTCAGGATACTGTGGGTCGCAGATTTGCCGATGATGTCATGAAATCACATGGAGTAAACCCTCAAGTTGTCATGGAGCTGTCAAGCAGCGAGGAGATTAAGCGGATGGTCGAGATCAATCTCGGCGCCGCCATTATATCCAAACAGTCTGTATCTACAGAGCTTCGGAACGGAACGCTTCAAATCGTTCCTCTTTCGGAGCTGGAAGTCAGCCATCCCGTTGGTGTTATTTATAAGAGCGGAAGATACGTCAGTTCGGCTATGCGTCAATTTATCAGTGATTTGAAGGGGATGCCGGAAACCCAGTTCATCAGTAGCGAATGAGCATTTCAACTTTCTTTCAAGGAGGACATCATGAAATTCGATCTGCACACTCACCATTTCCGCTGCGGACATGCAGACGGAAACATCAGGGAATACGTTGAGGCGGCAATTGGTGCCGGCCTTAAGGTCATTGGTATATCAGACCATACTCCTTATTTTGGGAGCCCAGAAGAACAGCCCTTTCCTTTCATTGCCATGGGTAAAGCTGAGATCGCCAATTATGTGAACGAAGTTCTTCAATTGAAGCAAGAGTACGAGGGAAAAATCGATGTGCTTCTTGGAATTGAATCGGATTTTTTCCCTGAGCATGCAGAAACATACCGTCAAGCCCTTTCCCTCTATCCTTTCGACTACATCATTGGCTCTGTCCATCAGGTGAGCGGTGTCAGTATTTTCAACAAGAATCGTTGGAAAGGATTTACGCCAAAGCAAAAGATAGCCGAAAAAGAGGAGTATTTCTCACTCATTCGTCAATCGGCCCAGAGCGGCATGTTCCAGATTCTTGGACATATCGATGCCATGAAAGGTAACTATCCATCGTTTACGGACATTTTGACTGAAGATGCGCTGGAAGAAACCCTTAAGGTGATTGCGGAATGTGGAGTCGCTATTGAGATCAACACCTCAGGCAAAACAAAAATGTGCGGTGGCTGGTATCCTTCTAATGAAATATTAGAACGGGCACATTACCATGGTGTCGAGGTTACATTTGGATCAGACGCCCATAAGCCTTCCAGGGTAGGGGAAGATTTCGAAGAAGTTGCTGCCGTACTGAAAGATATCGGTTTTACAAAGTGGGTATATTACAAGCAGAAGATGAAGGTGACCGTGCCTCTTTAATTAGAGGCTCCGGTCGTCCTTCCGTTTTGTATACACAAAAAAAAGAGGACCCGGAAATCCGGGTCCTAAACAAGATATATATTCTCAAAAGGGGGTCATGTGATAAGTGTACCCTGCTGCTGTTAGAGTTTGATAACAGGTATATTTCAATTGTGTAACAAAAGGTGAAACTTGCAAAATGTAACTCGTATCCCCTCCTAAATACTTCCCTTCTTAGGTTATATCCTACTTTTTCTCAAAGTCAAAATGGTAAGCTCCGGCTTACACAGAAACCGGAAAGGCAGGCGGGTCGTTCCGATCCCTCTGTTTACATAGAGTGACATGCGTGAGTTTCCTATCGTATACAGTCCCTTGACGTACTTTTTGGAGCCTGGGGGTGTAATAACCTCCCCGATCCACGGCAAACGGATCTGCCCACCATGGCTGTGACCGGACAGCTGCAGATCAAAGTGATACTGGGCTGCCCAATCGGCATAATCCGGCTCGTGCATCATGAGCAATGTGTACATTTTCTCCGGGATTCCCTTCAGCGCCTTTTCTGGATCAGGTGATCCTAGTAACTGGTCATCCAAACCGGCGACAGCCATGTGTCCGCCATTTCGTTTCAACAGCATATGTTCGTTGCGCAGCACGGTAAACCCCGCCTTTTCCTGAAGCGAGATGAGCCGTTTCACATCGTCAAAATCATGGTTCCCCACAATGGACAGCACACCCAGAGGTGCCTTTAGCGCAGAAAACGGATCGACAGCTTCTACCATGGCATCTACCGGACCGTCTACCATATCACCAGTAAAACAGATCAGATCAGGACGTTCCCGGTTGATGGTACTCACTATTTTTTTCGCATCTTTGGCATCCGTCTGGAACCCTAAATGAAGGTCGCTGAAATGAGCAATTTTCATCCCGTCAAAAGCTTCTGGCAGCCGTTTCTGATGCAGCGTAATCCTGATAATCTCCAGCATTTTGGGCTCAAGCAGCGAAGCGTAGCCCCCAGCTGCAAGTCCCGCTCCAATCAGGACAGATGTACTCAGCTTTAGAAACTGCCGCCGGGTTAAGGTGTAAGGAGGCTTGTCCCCAACCTTTTGATCTGAAACTTCCGTGAGATCCGGATCATTTTTCATTTTGGAGCAGCCTCCTTTATAATCTATTAGAGAGCATCATTAACCATAGGTTTTACACATGGTAGAGAGAGGAGCTCGTTCACCTATGATCGTTAACGATTCTATTGAGGAATTAGTTCTAGACCAGCGCCGTTATTTCAAGTCGGGAGCATCCAGGGATGTAAGTTTCCGCATCGAACAGCTTAACAAACTGCGCAGTGCTTTAATTTCGAAGGAAGAAGAGGTTTTAAGCGCGCTACGTAAGGATTTAAATAAGAGTGAGCAGGAAGCATTCACAACTGAAATCGGTATTGTATATAAAGAGCTGTCCTACGTTATAAAAAATATCCGCAAATGGGCAAAACCCCGTCGGGTAAAAACCGCACTGACACACGTCGGAAGCCGGGGAAAAATCCACCCTGAGCCGTATGGTACTGTTCTTATTATCTCTCCATGGAATTATCCATGGCAGCTCGCTATAGCTCCGCTGATCGGGGCATTGGCAGCAGGCAATACAGCCATTATTAAACCATCAGAGCTGACACCTACCGTTTCCGGTGTTATCTCGTCTCTAATCAAGGAGACCTTCCCTGAGCAGTATGTAGCGGTTGTAGAAGGCGGCCCGGATACGAGTACCCGTCTGCTGGAACAACCGATGGATTATATTTTTTTCACAGGCAGTATCCCAGTCGGCAAAATCGTCATGCAGGCAGCCGCCAAAAATCTCATTCCCGTCACATTGGAGCTTGGCGGCAAAAGCCCTTGCATCGTTCATGAAGATGCCCCGCTGGAACTCACCGCAAAGCGAATCATTTTCGGTAAATTTACCAACGCGGGACAGACCTGTATTGCTCCAGATTACCTGTTGGTGCATCACAGTGTAAAGGAACAGCTTTTGGGCCATATGAGGGAAGCGATCACCGATTTTTACGGCGATTCTCCCCTTTCTAATTCGGATTATGGCCAGATCGTATCAGAGAAGCATTTTCAGCGTCTCTCCGATTTCCTGAATAACGGATCCATCCGTCATGGTGGCAAAAGTGATGCAGGCAAGCTGCTCATTGAACCTACTCTGCTGGATGATATCACTTGGAACATGCCGGTCATGCAGGAAGAAATATTCGGCCCGATTTTCCCTATATTAACTTACGATCATCTGGATGAAGTGATTGCCGCGGTCAATGCTAGACCCAAGCCGCTTGCCCTTTATCTGTTTAGCAAGGACTCTGGTGTTCAGAACAAAATTCTGTCTAACATTTCCTTCGGCGGAGGTTGTGTTAATGATACACTTATGCATCTGGCTACTCCTCACCTTCCATTCGGAGGCGTGGGTGAAAGCGGAATGGGCGCCTATCACGGCGAACACAGTTTCCAGACCTTCTCACATATGAAAAGTGTCCTGCGACAGACGAATATGTTTGACTTTTCTTTCCGCTATCCCGGCAAGAATGGGCTGAATCTGCTGCGGAAGCTGATGAAGCCTTAAACGATGGGGTGCTCGAGCTGATTGCCCAATCAGATCATAATATATTGAATGTAGAAACCTTTTCCTTCGTAATGTGGTAGCTCGTTACTTCCATTTTTCCAAAGGAAGGGGGTTTTTTTTGCCTCGTCACCAAAGTTAGTGCTTGACGATTATTAAATCGAATTGGTTGCAAGTACTCTTGATAAATTTAATGATATATCTAACATCTCAATGGGCTGCTACTATGGTCAAACATGATATAAGTGATTAGTAATTCTGTATGTTATACAACATTGGGCGAGCAGAATGCTCGAGCCCGCTGATATTGTTGTAGATTCTACAACAATCCCATTTAGAAAGAGGTAAATAACAGATTTTCTATCCCCTATTGTTGTATTGCATGCAACAAATCGTTCTTCATCGCTGTATCATGGAATAAAGTTGCGCTTTATACAACTTTCACTGCTAGATTATATGAGTATTTATATCATGCCTTCCGATTCGCCTCTATCCACTTTACAGCATAATCGACCATGATGCGCTGCTGTGCCAGTACACAGGTGCTGTTGTGCACGCTCCCCCGGGTATAGCCATCAGGACAATCGCGTTCAAAATCAGCCCCTGCTTGTTCAAAATCATCCGAATCAAAGTTGATGTCGCTGAATTCCTCCCATACCGTTCTGCCGCCTTCTCTTCTTACCGGAGCATTTGCTGTTATCTTTTGTTTTCCCTGCCAAGCTCCCCGATACTCCGCCAGATGAAAGGATGTATTATTCTCATAGCTCGTTCCTAGCATCAAGACATAAGCTCCCAGTTCATAAAGCTTAGCGAGAGGCGATTGTTCCCCCAAACTGTCAGACAGTGGATGTGATTGTGTGACAGCCTCCGCATTTTTACCTCTTGCCGCAAAAGATACATGTGGATGGGCGCTCCGAAGAACATCCGACTGTGTCCGGAACGTTTCCGGAATTTGACCCATACCGGATGTGAGCGTGAAATCTTTATCATAGGGTGGCATGGAATCCCGAATCAGCTGCCACCACTTGGGATCCGCCGGAGGATTTCTCCATGTGGATGGGTCGGTCAAGTCAGCGGAATGCGTTGGCATAACCAATGTTCCTTCTTCCCCCAGCAACTCCTCCAAGGCCATAATGACCGCTTCTGCTCCACCAACGATCCAACCTCCCACACTCTTTAAAGAGGAGTGAACCAATAGCATCATTCCGGGTCTGATCCCAAGACGTCTTAGATCATTAGCTAAATCTTCAATAGTCACTGGTTTTTCAACAATCATCATTTTCTCTCCTCTTTCAGACTTAATCAATAAAGGTATAATATAACATTTCATAAAAAAAAGAGCACTTGTCCTCTTTCCACCAATGGACAAATGCTCTTCAATATCATCAAGTCTTGTTATACGCTCAACCAACGTTTGAACAGATGCTTGGTCGTATCTTTATTCATCTCGGCAATAGATGTTGTGAGTGGAATGCCTTTCGGACAGGAACGTACACAGTTTTGCGAGTTACCGCATCCTTCAATGCCTCCGTCCTCCATCAGTGCATCCAAGCGCTCTTCCTTGTTCATCTCGCCAGTTGGATGGGCGTTAAAGAGACGAACTTGTGAGATAGCTGCCGGACCGATAAAATCAGTCTTCTCATTGACGTTCGGGCATGCCTCAAGGCATACACCGCATGTCATACATTTGGACAGCTCATAAGCCCATTGACGCTTCTTCTCAGGCATCCGCGGTCCTGCACCGAGATCATAGGTGCCGTCAATCGGAATCCAGGCTTTAACCTTCTTAAGCGCCGTAAACATCCGGCTGCGGTCAATAACCAAATCGCGCACGACTGGAAAAGTCTTCATCGGCTGAATTCGAATCGGCTGTTCCAGCTTATCGATGAGCGCAGCACAAGCCTGACGCGGCTTGCCATTAATCACCATGGAGCAGGCACCGCAAACTTCCTCGAGGCAGTTGGAATCCCAACATACCGGAGTAGTCGACTGACCTTGAGCATTTTTCGGATTACGCTGAATTTCCATCAATGCACTAATTACGTTCATGCCGGGGCGGTACGGAAGTTCGAATTCCTCAGTATAGGCTTTCGTCTCCGGGCTGTCCTGGCGGGTAATTAAAAATTTGACGTTCTTCGAGGCTGCTGTGGTTTGAGCCATGTCAAATCCCCCTTCTTACTTTTCTTTCGAATAGTCGCGAATACGCGGCGGGATCAAGGAAACATCCACTTCTTCATACGAAATCTGTGGTCCGTCCGGTGTCCAAGTCGCTTTCGTTGTCTTCAAAAACTCCTCGTCAATACGATCTGGGAAATCAGGCTTGTAGTGAGCTCCACGGCTCTCGTTACGCAGAAGCGCTCCTAGAGTCATCGCCTCAGCAAGCTCAAGCATGTTCCACAACTGGCGGGTAAACGCTGCACCCTGGTTGTTCCAGCGGGAAGTATCCGTCATGTTGATTTTTTTATAACGCTGCTTCAGTTCTTTAATCTTGCCAATTGTCGCTTCCAGCTTGTCATTGTAGCGAACAACGGTCATATTGTTGGTCATCCACTCGCCCAGCTCTTTATGCAGTACATAAGCGTTTTCTGTGCCCTGCATTTTCAAGAGGCCATCGAATTTAGCGGATTGCTCTTTCGCAGCCCGATCAAAAATTGCGGACGAAACATCCTGAGACGATTTCTTCAAACCTTTAACATACTCAATTGCTTTCGGTCCGGCTACCATACCGCCATAGATAGCGGATACGAGAGAGTTTGCACCCAATCGGTTGGCACCGTGATATTGGTACTCACATTCTCCGGCAGCAAACAACCCAGGAATATTCGTCATCTGATTGTAATCAACCCACATGCCACCCATGGAGTAATGAACTCCTGGGAAGATTTTCATAGGGATCTTACGCGGGTCATCTCCCATAAATTTCTCATAAATCTCGATGATGCCCCCGAGTTTTACATCAAGCTCCTTAGGGTCTTTATGAGAAAGGTCCAGATAAACCATGTTCTCTCCGTTAATTCCTAGTCCCTGATCGACGCAAACGTTGAATATTTCTCGTGTCGCAATATCCCGCGGCACCAAGTTACCATAAGCAGGATACTTCTCTTCAAGGAAGTACCAAGGTTTGCCTTCCTTATACGTCCAGATGCGGCCACCTTCACCACGCGCGGATTCAGACATGAGGCGCAGCTTATCATCGCCTGGAATCGCTGTCGGATGAATCTGAATGAATTCTCCGTTCGCATAATGTACACCTTGCTGATACACAGCGCTCGCTGCAGTACCGGTATTAATAACGGAGTTCGTCGTCTTGCCGAAAATAATACCTGGACCACCACTTGCTAGAATAACCGCGTCGCCCGGGAATGTACGGATTTCCATCGAACGCAGATCTTGAGCTGAGATACCGCGGCATACGCCTTCATCATCAATGACAGCGTTCAGGAACTCCCAGTTCTCATACTTCGTTACTAGACCGGCTGTTTCCCAGCGGCGAACCTGCTCATCAAGTGCGTACAGAAGCTGCTGGCCTGTCGTAGCACCTGCATATGCTGTACGGTGATGTTTCGTACCACCGAAACGACGGAAATCGAGCAACCCTTCTGGAGTCCGGTTGAACATAACCCCCATCCGGTCCATCAGGTGAATAATACCTGGTGCTGCATCACACATCGCTTTAATCGGTGGCTGGTTTGCCAAAAAGTCACCGCCATATACAGAATCATCAAAATGCTCCCAAGGAGAGTCGCCTTCCCCTTTTGTATTAACGGCTCCGTTAATTCCGCCCTGTGCGCACACGGAGTGGGAACGTTTAACAGGTACCAGTGAGAATAAATGAACGTGAGCTCCAGCTTCTGCTGCCTTGATGGTTGCCATCAAACCAGCTAATCCACCGCCCACCACAATAATGTTAGATGCCATTTCTGTTCACTCCCCTTAGCTCAAAACTGTCTTAAACATATCAATAAAAGCTGTCGCCGCCTGGAACTCGGAGTTCTTGAATGCGGTCATGGCAAGAATAAACAATACGCTCATAAGGACGAACAAACCCAGGCAGATGTATGAAGATACACGCTGCGCACGCGGACCAACCGTAATGCCCCAGCTAACGAGGAATGCCCACAGTCCGTTCGCGAAGTGGAAAGTTGCCGAGATAATCCCGATCACATACAGTACATACAGGATTGGATTGTTAACAATACCATGTATAACTGCACCTAACTCATCGTGTGTGATATTGCCCATTGCGATCTGGAAACGTGTATCGTACATATGCCAGATGATAAATACAAACGTAATAACACCGGTAATCCGCTGCAGTGTAAAGCGAATGTTCCGCTCATAGTTGTAGTTGCCGACGTTGTTATTTGCTTGATAGGCGATGTACAAACCGTAAACGCCATGATACATAAGCGGCAGCCAAATCAGGAACAACTCCAGGAAAAATATGAGCGGTAGGCCGTTTATAAATTGGACACCTTTATCAAAGCCTTCCTTTCCACCATCGAAAGCCTTAAAGTTGGTAATCATATGAGTAAGCAAGAAGGCTCCGAGCGGTATGATACCAAGCAAAGAATGCAGCTTTCTGGAATAATACCCTTTCATCAGTTGACGTTCCCCTTTCCGATGTGTAGCGTTTTCATTAAGTCTCATCATAATTCATTACACTCATACCATCTATCCACTAAACGCATACAACGACAAAATGTCCCCCATTTCGCACATTCTGTGAACATCCTGTGTCATATTTCATGTTACTCCTTTTTCTCTTATAATGGAATTGCAATATAATTATTAATCGTTATACTCTATACGCATAAGCTAAATTTAATATAGGATGTGAAAAATGTTGTTCGAAGAATTGGACGTGTTCGCTATTGTCGTAGAGCAGTCAAGCTTAAACAAAGCTTCCAAATTGCTGAACCTTTCCCAGCCTGCCCTTTCCCGTAAAATCTCCAAACTCGAAGGCGAACTCGGCGTCCAGCTATTTAATCGGCGCGGAAAGCGGCTCGAGCTTACCTCCATCGGCCAGCTTGCCTACACCTATGCTCTGGAACAGCGCCAGCAACAGTTGAAATTCATGCAGACACTTGCACATTATCGTGTGGAAGATCAGATTACCATCTCGCTCGGAGCCAGCCTGACAACACTTCAAACAACGCTGCCTCCCTTAGTGAATGCATTTATGGAACGTCATCCTACAGCTGAAATTAAACTAATTACAGGCAAGACACATGAAATCGTATCATCCGTTCGTGACAAACGAGTGGAAGTCGGCATCGTTGCATCATCCATTAATCAGCCTGGCTTAAACTGCATTCCGCTATTCGACGATCATCTTGAACTTGTGCTGCCGATTACGCATCCTATGGCTGAAAGCCAAGAGGTCGGAATTGAACAGCTTCAAGGCTTGCCCATGATCATCTTCTCAACAGGTACTTGGTACCGGAAGCTGACCGATGATCTGTTTCACCGCTGGGGGATCATGCCTGACATCCGTATGGAGATCGACTCCTTCGAAGCGATTGTACGTCTCATCCCCACCTGTAAAGCGGCCGCACTCCTCCCCAAGTCCTATCTTCGCCCGCAGTTGCTGTCGGATAATGGACTTGTTGACATCCACATTCCCGCTCTAATCGAGACACGTCGAACGACCAGTCTCATCTACGGAAATCCCTCTGAGCTCAGCAATGCCGCCAGCCGTTGGATTGCTGAGACTGAAACGTTGTTCCGTAAACTTGAAGAGGACAAAAACCAATAACCTGACGAGAGAAATACGTCAGGTTATTGGCTTTATATGTCGATGTTATACCAGCTATTGATATAGATAAATCCTTAGTTTCTACATATTAACGACTTCGCCCTCAAAGCGATCGATGTTCTCTTTCGATCCTATAACAACCATAATATCGCCTGCACGCAAAATATCCATCGCGGTCGGAGCCACTATCACACCCGAACGTTGATTCAATGCCACAACACTGATCCCGTAACGGACACGGGTATTCAGTTCATTAAGTGTTTTGCCATCCATGCAGTCCGTCACCGTCATTTCCACGATCCGGTAGTCCTTGGAAAGTTCAATGTAATCCAGAAGGTTCGGCGTAACAAGCTGATGCGCAACTCTTATTCCCATATCTCTCTCCGGAAAAATTACCCGGTCAACACCCAGCTTTTCCAATGCCCGGCCGTGCAATACGGATATTGCCTTGGCAACGACGGTGGCTACACCTGACTCCTTCAGAAGAATTGCCGCCAAAATACTCGTCTGGATCTCGTCACCTATTGCTACAATGCCGCAATCAAAGTTCCGTATTCCGAGTGATTTAAGTACTTCCTCATCCGTCGCATCGGCAACCACGGTATGGGTGAGGAACTCACTCATATCCTCGACCACTTCTTCATCCCGGTCGATCCCGAGTACCTCATAACCTAAATCCATCAGCTCAAGCGCCAGACTTGATCCGAATCGCCCGAGCCCTATTACCACAAACTGCTTCGCTTTCATTTCTCAGCCAATCTCCTTATCCAATAATCATTTTTCCTTCTGGATGACGATACAATTCCTTACCCTTTTTAGGGCCTAATGCATATGCAAGCGTTAGAGGCCCAAGTCGTCCCGCAAACATCGTAATGCTAATCAGAAGTTTTCCGAACAATGACAAGTGCGGTGTCAATCCCATCGACAGACCCACTGTGCCAAACGCGGATGTTGCCTCGAACAGTATAGAGAGAAAGCTGCTATCTTCTGTCGTTGAAAGAATCATGGCTACGGTGATTACCAGCAACAGAGCAAGCAGCGTAATTGTCAGGGCTTTAAGAACCCGTTCCTGAACCAGCCGATACCGGAACAGCACAATCTCATCTTTGCCCCGCATCATAGCAATGACAGCAGCGATCATCATCGTAAATGTCGTCGTTTTAATCCCGCCCCCCGTTGATCCCGGGGAAGCTCCTATAAACATCAGAATAACTATGAAAAACTGTGTAGCCTGACGCAAACCGGTTATATCGAGCGTATTGGCTCCTGCTGTTCTCGGCGTGACCGATTGAAAGAAGGAGCCAAGAATTTTTCCGCCCCAATTCAGCGATCCTAATGTTTTCGGATTCGTGAATTCAAATATGAATATGACAACTGCCCCTATCAAAATAAGCGCGCCTGTCATGGATAAAACCACCTTGGAATGTAATGACAGCTTGCGGTTTTTTTTATAATCAACTAGATCAGCCATAACGATAAAACCAATTCCTCCGGATACGATCAAGAACATAACCACAAAATTGACAAGCGGGTCGTACACAAACCCGGTCAAGCTTCCAAAATGACCGAACAGATCAAATCCCGCATTGTTAAACATCGTTACTGCATGAAATATTCCGTAGTACAAAGCTTTCCCGAAAGGCATATCAAATGCCCAGCGAAGGGTCAGCAGCAGTGCTCCACAAGCTTCAATCACCAATGAATACAGCAGAACCCTGCGGATTAGTCGGACGATACCCTCCATCGATGACTGATTCATCGCTTCCTGCAGGACAAGACGATCTTTTAATGAAATACGGCGCTTTAATACAAGCGCAAACAGCGTGGCCATGGTCATGAAACCCAAACCGCCTATCTGTATCAGGAGCATGATGACTACCTGTCCGAAGGAACTGAAGAATGTCCCTGTATCCACCACCACAAGACCGGTAACACAGGTCGCGGATGTCGCAGTGAATAAGGCATCCATAAAGTTCAGCGGTTCCCCTGTCGTATTGGCAATCGGCAGCATTAGGAGCAAGGTTCCAATCGTGATAATTCCTCCGAACCCCATAACAAGAATCTGCGGTGGCGACAAGCGGAGCCAAAATAATTTGGAAGTCAACATATTCACCTCTTCAAAAAAGTCAAAGAAAAAAAGACACTGGAAATCCAATGCCTTACGCGTTTGGGTTCCTGTGCTGCAGCCTACGAGGTTAGCTGACGGATTCGGGCATATCACAGGTCGCCCTATTCACTGCTATACTGCAGAGAAATTCACCCCAATTAAATGGTTCCCCCATTTTCGTTACGAAATTCGGCTGATCTATTCAATTAACATGATGTGATTATAACGCAATACCCTTAAGAACCCAAAGCCGCTTTTAACGTAAATTAACTTAAAAAAGAACGAAATTGGGCATATTCAGGAGTAGTAGCACATGGTTTTCTGAGGTTTTCGAAATCTTTCCTTCGTTTTCATCGTATCTTTCATAATTTTGAATGGATAAGCCGTTTGCAGCTTTCATATCTATGTTATATTGACTTTATGTCTCCATGAAAGAAACGTCTCGAACGGTTTCTAACCCCTATTACCAAGGAGGAATGACATGAATAAAGCAGGACAGCCCCTTAAACTTCAGTCGAACAAAAAACCTTTAATGGTGCTCGGGGCAATCGGCCTGATTCTGTTTCTAATTTTTCAGGTATTCCCGTCTACTGCCTCTGACACGCTAGAGGTAAAAGCTCCCGAGATGATCACCAAAGAGGCAGCGGCAGAGGCCGCTGAACGCTTCGTACAGGAACAGCTGCAGTACAGCATCGCACCAGGTAAAGAACCTCTCGTTACATATCAATCCCGCTCCGATGTGTACGGATACCTATCCAAAGAAAAGTTGCTGACCGAATATAACAAAAAGTTCGAAAGCAAGTATCCTTATGATGTTTATCGAGTAAGGTTTGATCAAAATGATGGGACAGCTTTAAATGTGGATGTACATATGCAGAACAAGGGTATCGCCGGATTTTCCTATGATATAGCCGGCTCCAGTTACGAAGGGGCCATGCTGCAGATGGGCGGCGTACGAACGCAGATGCTCCTGATGATCGAAGGCGGCATATCGCTAGCCGAGAAGGAGGCGCTTGCTGCACCTTGGCTTCACCGAGCGGGTTATGATACGTCCAAGCTTGAACAAATTACTGGCGAAGGGGAACCTGGTCTGAAATATGAGGACCCGGAAGCTAAGATCGGTGACTCCCGTCTTCAGCTGAACTTCTCCTTTGAAGACCGCCAACTGCGTTCGTACGAGCCTGTATTTTCCGTTCCTAGTGCTCACACCGCCTATGTGGAGAAGCAGACTCTTAACGCCACCTTGCTTACATTGCTGGGCTACGGATTGTTTACACTGGTTTTAGGCGTTCTGGCAATCGTCTACAGTGTAAAAACCAGTGCTCACACTTCATTTAAAAGGGGTATTTTCCTTGCTTTACTGTTGTTTGTTATTCAAATGCTGAACACTTATAACCTGCTGCCAGTCTTTAAAGCAGACGGAATGAGCGATGCCAGCATTAAAGGTATCATGATCTTTTATGTGGGCTACTCCCTCGTATTCTCAGCCCTGCTCTACTTCTCACTCGTCGGAGGGAACGGATTGTGGCGTAAGGAAGACGGATTAAATCCATGGCCGCGCGCCAAAGAACCCGGTTATGGCGTATACGTGCTGGAAAGCATGAAACTCGGGTATTTGTGGGCTTGTATTCTGCTCGGTGTACAGTCCCTGATCTTTATCGCGTTGGGTCTTACACTCAACACCTGGTCTACAACAGATGCCTCGCAGTCGCCTTTTAACATGTTGTACCCATGGCTGTTTCCGTTGATGGCCTGGTTTGCAGGTATATCGGAAGAGGCTGTCTATCGTCTGTTCGGTATTAAAATGGTTAAAAAAATCGTCCGCAACACGTTCGTAGCCAGCCTCATCACCTCGATCATCTGGGCCCTCGGCCACACCTTGTATCCAATCTATCCGGTCATCTCAAGACCGATTGAGCTGGTCATCATCGGACTTCTGTTCAGCTTCATCTTCTTGCGTTACGGATATATGACCGCCGTATTCTCGCATGTGGTGTTCAACAGCATTCTGATGGGCTTCAGTCTCATGATGATGAACGATCCGGTCAACCTGTGGATGGGGATATTCTACATTATTTTGCCGGCCATCGTCGGTTACGTAATCTACAAATTCAATACATTAAAAAAAGAAACGGCTTATCCGTCCATATAGGACGGAGGCCGTTTCTCCTTTTCCATAAATATATTATGACTCCTCATCACGCAGTGCGCTTAAAATCTCCTTAGCGAGTTTATCGCCAATAGACAAAGGCCGGAAGTCATCAATACTGGCCTCTTTAATCTTTTTGACAGATCCAAAATGCTTCAGGAGCATCTTACGCCGTTTCTCTCCGATTCCCGGAATCGCATCCAGCTTCGAGGTAACCATCGATTTCCCCCGCTGGTCACGGTGGAAAGATATCGCGAAACGGTGAACCTCATCCTGTATACGCTGGAGTAAATAAAACTCCTGACTGTCACGAGGCAGCGACACAGGCTCTGGTGGATCCCCCACCATCAGTTGCGCCGTCTTATGCTTAGCATCCTTAACAAGTCCGCAGACCGGAATGAACAGACCGAGCTCATTCTCCAGCACATCCACGGCTGCAGAAATTTGGCCCTTACCTCCGTCCACTACGATCAAATCGGGCATAGGCAGATTTTCCTTAAGCACCCGTTCATAGCGCCTCCGTATAACCTCTCGCATCGTCTCATAGTCGTCCGGCCCCTGCACGGAACGAATTTTATACTTCCGGTATTCCTTCTTGTCAGGTTTGCCGTTAATAAACACAACCATGGCAGAGACCGGGTTCGTTCCCTGTATATTCGAGTTATCGAACGCTTCGATCCGATGCAGCGTGTCGAGACCGATTACCTCGCCCAGGTTAGCGGCAGCAATCGACGTCCGCTCCTCATCCCGTTCAATCAGCCGAAACTTCTCATCCAGTGATACTTTGGCATTTTGCGAGGCCATCCCGATCATTTGGCGCTTCAAGCCTCGCTGCGGCACGTGCACCTTCACACCGATCCACTCCTGCAGAGCTGCAGCACCACCGGCAGCGTCCACGCTTCCTGCTCCTTCACCGAGGTAATCGCCGGCTTTATCGGAAGCCTCAGTAGCCGGAACAGAATCTTGCTGCATAGCTTCGTCGTCCTGTAGATCCATCTCTTTCATTTCTGCTTCAGCCGAAGGGGCAACTGCCTCTGCAGAAGCCGCATCATCGACTGAAGGGCCTGGCAGAAGTATTTCCTGAGGCAGAGCCGGATTGTCACTGTAATACTGTGCCACAAATGACATGAAGTCGCTGTACGCCTCTCCGTAGTAAGGAAACACGGATGCGTTTCGCTGAACCATTTTACCCTGGCGCATATATAGAATTTGAACACACATCCAGCCTTTATCAACCGCAAAACCAAATACATCCCGGTCCTTCGTATCGGCAGTAGTAATCTTCTGCTTTTCCATAATAGCATCGATATGCATGATTTGATCCCGAAGCTCTTTGGCACGCTCGAAGTACAGCTCTTCGGCCGCCTCCTGCATTTTTCGCTGCAGTTCTTTTTTCACTTCTTCATGTCCACCGCTTAGAAAAGAGCTGATTTCCCGTGTAATCTCCTCGTAAGCCGATTGAGGTACCTCTTTCACACACGGAGCCATACACTGGCCCATGTGGTAGTACAGACACACCTCTTTCGGCATTACCCCACACTTCCGAAGCGGATACATACGGTCGAGCAGCTTTTTGGTCTGATGGGCTGCGTAACCGTTCGGATAAGGTCCAAAATATTTTGCTTTATCTTTAAGCACCCGCCGCGTTACTTCCAGCCGGGGATGCGCTTCATTCGTAATCTTTAGGTATGGATACGTTTTGTCATCCTTGAGCAGCACATTATAACGAGGCTGGTGTGTCTTGATCAGGTTACATTCCAGAATCAAGGCTTCCATGTTGCTACCTGTAACGATGTATTCAAAATCGCGGATTTCAGAAACAAGCCGCTGGGTTTTCCCATCATGGCTTCCTGTAAAATAGGAACGCACCCGATTCTTGAGAACCTTGGCCTTACCTACATATATAATCGTGCCTTCCCCGTTCTTCATCAGGTAACAGCCCGGCAGATCGGGCAGAAGAGCCAGCTTATTACGGATATTCTCCATCGCCTTTTCCTGTTCCTGAAGCTTCTTCGCGAAATCTTCCATCCTTCTACTCCTCTCCAGGGAGATTATGATTTAAAACCACACAAAGCGCCTCCGGTCCGAAACCGAAGGCGCTGTATGGGTACACGTACATCCTCTATATAATAGATGCTTGCTTACTGATGTTTGGCAATAATGCCTTTCAAAGCTTCTTTGGAGTTCAGACCGACAACTTTATCAACAGGCTGGCCGTCTTTAAAGAAGATCAGTGTTGGGATACTCATCACGCCGAAACGGGAAGCAGATTCAGGGTTTTCATCTACGTTCACCTTCGCGATTTTCACATCATCGCCGAGTTCTTGGGACAATTCGTCCAGAATCGGAGCAAGCATTTTACAAGGACCGCACCAAGGCGCCCAAAAATCAACAACAACCGTTCCCTGACCTTCTACTTCATTAGTAAAAGTCTGGTCGGATACATTGACGATAGCCATGAGTTTCTCCTCCTTATAGGAAAGTCACATTATGTGCTTAGAATATTATGTCTAAGCCGACCACCATAGTATACCACATCCATATAAGCAAAGTGAAATAGGTCTATCATGCAGAATGGAATGTTCAACCATTCTTTACAAATGATTTACCGATTGGGTATACTACAAATAATGAACCCGGTGATAATGTCAAGGAAATGAATCACACGGCAGTTCACCTTTTGAGGAGGCAGGCCCATGGATGTTAACGTGCGCGCAGTGGATCCTCGGGAGCATATCAACGAAGAACCTCGTAATGATTTTGGCGATTTGATGATGGGTTTCACGGGCATGTTTGGCTTTATGTTCGTCATTTTCTTCGCTATGGTTATTATCAAGTTCCTTGTTGGCTAATGCTCTGCTGAGCACGTAAGAAGAAACGGTGCGATCCTTTAATGGAGCCCACCGTTTGCGCAAGTTGAAACGACTTCGTCGTCCTTCTCAAAGGACGACGGCGATTCTGCGAGAAATATAAGCCAAGTATAGATGACAAGTCTTATACTTTCTTATATTTCAAAAAAGTCTGATCACACGCCCTTTGGCGAGAGATCAGACTTTTTTTCAAAATATTAGAATTTATAAGTTTCACGTGATCTATGATTTCTCATATCCTTTATACTTTTCCGCGATGATTCTCACCGAACAGCTGAACAGCATCCACAAAGGGTGAAATCCGATTCATCAAACGTTGGCCCTTGTGGTTTTCCTCGCCATCTTTATTTGTAAAGCTAAGATGTCTTTCCAATCCGTCAAGTGGGTAGTTCGAAGTATAAAAAGTAGGCTTCCGATTCATCCGGAAATTTAAAATAGCGCCCAGTACGTGATCTCGTACCCATGGATTCAAGTTTTCCGCACCAATATCATCAAAAATGAGCAGATCACAATTTTTCATGGTCTCAACCGTTTCCTTGAGCTTGCTTCCGTCCTGCATCATCGATTTCAGATCTTCCACGAAATCCGGCATATATACAATAACACCGGTATAACCTTCCTTCGCCAGTTCATGCAGCATATAGCACATCAGATATGTCTTCCCTGTTCCGAACGATCCAGTCAGATATAATCCTCGCGGGGACAACCCATTCTCTTTGGTATCCTGAATATACCGAAAGACCTGGTGCACCGCTGGAGCCCGAAGACGGTCTTTTGCCATAATTTCCACTTCATCATAGCCTTCATTCAAAGCCCGTTCATCCAAATAAAAGCTGCGAACTCGTTTTCGGATCTGATCTTCATTGTTTTTAGCAATTTGCAGCGAACAAGGAGCTTTCCGTTCATATATTTCCTGAGAACCATTCACAGGCTGAACATCCAACTTGCTGTAATGGCCTTGAAAATCATTGGGACACCGCTCCAGACCGGGGCACTGTTCACAGTTCTCATGATCCCCGACATATTGATACAAACGGCTCAGATTGGTCCGCAGCACTTTTTCATCCAGCTCCGGATGTTCGGCCCGAAGACTGAGGATGAGCGGATGCTTCAGCAGATGATCCGCAATCTGATCTGAACGGCGACGGAACGCTGGACTTTTCATACTTTCCAGCAATTCACCTAGAGACTCCACGTACACACCTTCCTTTCACGAGAGCGAAGCATAAATCTATCCGCCCCTCTTCTTGCTAGCCTGCATCTTAGCAGCAAGCTTCAGCATTTCCTCATATTCCTCTTCCGTCACGGCTTCACCTTGAGCAGACTCCAGCGCCACCGGAATCTCCGGTTTCACTTTTCCACTCTTGGCGTATGTACGCGTACGCGAAGCGGCTGCGGCCTGTTTGCCTTTCATCTTGGCTTGGTCACGAATATACTGGACGGCTTTCTCATAACTGTTAACCTGCTTCAGCAGCATATTGGAAGCAATAGCCTCAACAAAATTCCGATTGATCCGTTGATCTCCACCTGCAGCAATCAAAGACATCAGATAATGTATCAACACATTGATAACTTCACCAGGCAGCTTGTAGCTAAGGTCGATCTTTTCGAACATTTCCATAAAATGCGCCGGAACCGAGCCAGGAAAGAACGTTTGAAGCAGCTTAGTATACGGCTCGTTGCGAAGCATCATATTATATTGGTGAATATCGCATTTAGATTGAAATTGTGACGGAACCTCCACATAATATTCCATCTGTACAGCATGCTCTTCCGCTGGCACATCCGGATCGGCATTCAATTCCTGATGCAGTGCCACGACCTTCCCAGCTGTAATCTGCCGTTTCTCCTGCAGCTTCATCCCCTGCCGGAAATGAAGACTTGCCCTGTGCTGAAGCTCGTCCAGCATCACTTCCCCTTGACTGGAGAAGATCTCATCCTCATCGAGCAGCCGGCACAAGTCCTGTACACTCAAGTCGTACTTACGCACAACATAATTGACAATGCCCATCTGTTCGTGGTCGTACCGAAGACGCTCTACAAACACCCTGTTTTTGGATTCGCGCGGAAACCGCAAAATAATATCAGAATAGTTCAGCCCTTCACCTTGAGGCACGATATGTTGTGCTGAAGGATTCCGCGGCGGTTCCACCTCGGTCAGAGCCTGCTCCAGCTCGTAATCGATCACATGGGTGTTCAGTTCAAAAATATCATAAAATGGAACGGAAATATTTTCTTTATTTAGCGAAATCCCCGACCATTCCTGAGGTTCCTTGCTCCACAACTGTTCACGTAGCGACAGCACAGAAAATTTACCGACCTTGTCACGCAATAACAGTGTCAGATGCTGTGTATTAAAAAAATCCGAAGGAGACAATGGCGCCTGTAGTTCATATTCATAAATATAGTCATCCGTCTCCGGAACGTACATCCGACTCGTTTGAAGCAATCCCACAGCTTCCAGCTTGGAGGTCTGCTCTATTAAATACTTGCGTCCCTTTTCACTGGGCTCGAGGCCTAAAGTTAAAAACAGCCGGCGCTGCTGTTCGATCGCCGAATACCCTACCATTTCTAAAGGTACATGCATGAACATAAGGCGGTATAAACTGACGGCGAAAGCCCCCACCATCGGCTGATATATGGAACTGAGCATTTTGTCATCCAATCCACTCAGACAGAAGTCGCGGTATACGCAGTAACGGTGGTTTTCAGTAAAATGCAAAAAATTTGTCATGCGCATCGTTATTGCTCCTCCTCTATCGTCCAAGAAGAAACGCCTTTGTCGTCCCTTCTAAAGGGAGGCGGTGTTTCTACGAGAAATATAAGCCAAGTATACAATGGAATATATACCTTTCTTATATTTTAAAAATAGACTGCCTCTATTCTATCATAAAAAGAGGTGGCGGAAGTCTGTTTAAGAGGTCAAAATTTCTGGAATTAATGAGCACTCTTCTTAGCAGCAACAAAAACGACCCACCCGATTCGGGAGAGCCGCCGATGCCGATTATAAGGCCAAAATAAGATGTTTAAAACATTTTAAATCCTTTAACACGCAGTGTATTGATGGTCCAGCCGCTCAAAAATGCTCCCGCCAATCCGGCTACCCCTGTCAAATAATCCACCAGCTGGAATGAGCTGATATGCGCCCAGAGCGTTGCTTCATCACGGTTCCATAGGCTATAGACCACAACCGGCAATATAACGATTACGAACAAATAGCAGGGAAACCACGTCGTTTTCATCAACATATTGAGGATAAAACCGATACCGAACATCATGACAAAAAATAAAATCATCAACACTAGCACGGGAATAAACTGCAGCATTGTCGCAAATTCACCTCTTCTTCGTCACCATCACAATCGCGGTATCCTCTATGACTATGAAGAATAGCACACGCTTGACGGGCTAGTAGATAGTGTACTAAAAAAAATGTCACATATCAACGAATATTCCGTGAATAGATTGTGTCATCGTTTGCCCTTCTTCCTGCGGTTAGATACAATGGAAGAAGGTTTAGCAAGCACATATAAGAATGTTTAGGAGTGATCATATGAACGAAGCCGCAATGACGCTTGATGGCTGGTATTCACTGCATGATTTCCGCTCGATCAATTGGCCGGCTTGGAAAGCTGCGGATGATGAGGAGCGCGCTGTTGCATTGGACGAGCTGCACGCTTTTCTGGACGAGTGGAATCAAATAGAAGAATCCAAGCAAGGAAGCACTGCAGTATACACCATCGTTGGGCAAAAAGCAGACTTTGTATTCATGCATTTGCGCGAAACGCTTGAAGAGCTAAATGCAATCGAGAACGCCTTTAACAAAACGACATTTGCGCAATATACAACCAAGGCCTACTCCTACGTCAGTATTGTAGAGCTCAGCAATTATTTGGCAGGCTCTTCAGAAGGCGATCCGATGCAGAACCCGCATGTTATTGCACGCTTGAAGCCAGCTCTTCCAAAATCCAAGCATATTTGCTTCTACCCGATGAACAAAAAGCGCGATTTGACGGACAACTGGTATATGCTCAGTATGGAAGACAGACGCTCCATGATGTACAGCCACGGCATGATCGGCCGTAGTTATGCAGGTAAGGTAAAACAGATCATTACGGGTTCAGTTGGATTGGATGATTGGGAATGGGGCGTCACATTATTTTCTGACGATGCTCTCCATTTCAAAAAGCTCGTATACGAAATGCGCTTTGATGAAGTCAGCGCCCGCTTCGGCGAGTTCGGTTCGTTCTATGTCGGCAACCTACTGGATCAGGAATCCTTTTCTCAGCTAATGAAGGTTTAGATTATCATACAATGAAAGGGGGTGTCCCAAAAGGTTCATTGACCTGGGACGCCCCCTCTGTCTGTTGTAAAGCGCTACGTGCATGCCCAATTCAAAAATACATACACAAAGAAACCGCCCTTTGGTAAAATGGAAGTGTTGAGCAACCATCTAAAAAAGGAGCGGTTTCTTTTGTACATTCAATACCGATGCCAGCTATGGCGGAGTGAAAAACTACACCTACCTAGAAAGCGAGCTATTCTTCAAGTGAGACTACCACTTTTGGATCTGTCCCTTTTTGTTGTTTAGGAAAGCTCTTCATCCTTACGCAAGGACTCTAAATACTCTACAGTAGCCTGGTCACGTGCCCTGCTCTTATCCTTCAACCGCTCAATAGCGGGCAAAATCAATATATCAACTTCCTGCTGTATGGTATACGCCAGATCGTACTGTTCCTGAGATTCCAGATATGAGCCGACTTCCATTAATGCATTATATCGATCCAGCTCATCGCGTGTAAGCAGACCCCGAACTTGAACACTGCAGTGTCTCATTTATAGAAACCTTCCCTTTTTCAGGACGAGCGGGATGCCCCCAATGATAAAGAGGTACCGCAGGTCAACCAGTTTTTTCAGCTGAGCCGCTTTCCAGCCCTGGTATTTCTTGTCTCCCACAACAGCGATTCCTTCACCCCGGCCAAGAGAGGCAACCGTACCTTTGTTATGAAACTCGAACTTCTTCAAGTCCTTGCCCCGAATTGCCGATACGATGTTTTGTGCACAGCAAACTCCCTGCTGCATGGCCATCTGAGCCGTTGGCGGATATGGACGCTCACCGTTAAAGATCAGCGAGTTGTCTCCAATAATATAAATGTTCTCATAGCCTGGAGCCCGTAAATATTCATCCACTTTTACGCGTCCGCGCATCGTTTCGAAGCCAGCTGCCTCGATCAGGCGGTTCCCGCGGATTCCACCGGTCCAAACGACCGTTGCAGACCGGATTTCCTCACCCGTGCTCAGAACGACCCCATTCGGTGTACATTCCTTAATCGCCACACCAAATTTAAAGGTAACGCCCTTCTTTTTCAACACTTCAATGGCATAATCGACCAATTCAGGTGCAAATCCCGGAAGCGCTGATGGCGCAGCTTCAACATTATAAATGTTTACAAGGGCAGGATCGACATCGTACTCCTTGCACAATTTAGGAATGCGGTCCGCAAGCTCCGCCACAAATTCAATACCGCTAAAACCGGCACCACCAACGACAAAATTAATACGCTCCTGTGGTCTGCGTTCATTCTTATACAGAGCAAACTGATATTCAATATGCTCCCGTATCAAGCGGACCGAGTTAATGCTGCGGATGGACATCGCATATTCCGCCAGACCCGGGATGCCGAAAGTTTCCGGCTCACCGCCCAATCCGATAATCAAATAATCATACGACAAAGTCCCGTCTTCCAGAATGACCTTTTTATCATGGAGCCGAATTTCCTGTACGGATGATTTCACCAAATCGATTTTGAATTCGTCAATCAGCTTCGATATGGAAACCCGAGTATTCTCTATACTATCCGTACCTGCTGCCGGCATATGCAGATGGGTCGTAATGTAGTGATAGTCATGTCTGTTCACCAGCGTTACGTCAGCTTCATTATAGTTGAGTTCTTTCTGCAGCCGCTGCGCTGTCAATATGCCACCGTAACCCGCACCAAGGATTACGATCTTCGGTATGCTGCTCATTCTCCTACTCCTCCCGGCTTACTTCTATATATAGTATGGTTTAAATGTTAACTTTTTGTGAATTTGCTTCTAAAAAAAGAGAAGAGCTCTTTATCAGAGCCCGCTAAAGTTTCGACCCGATGTTGCTTTTCTTCAAAAATACAGCTGTCAAAAGGGTTCGAATCGTTACGTTAATGTCTAAAAAATGTCGATATTTTGCCTTTAAGCACAAGTTGTCACGTTAATCATATGCATAAACGGTTCAAAGATCAAGACATATTTTGCCCGAAAAAAGGGATAAGTTTGTCGCATTTCAGACCCGTACAATTAAGAAAGCGCAACCATACTAATAATAAGTATTTTGGCGAAATTCCTGGCTTTTAATGCTGGTTCCAGACGATTATAATAGTAGAGGATTCAATGAATCAGAATTACTTTGGACAATGTCTGTCTGATTCGAATATATCATTTTCGGAGGTGCTTTTTCCTTGACATCAACACCGCAAGAACATCATATGACCGATCTTCTCATTATCGGTGGCGGCCCTACAGGCATGTTTGCTGCTTTTTACGGCGGCATGCGCCAAGCTTCGGTTAAACTCATCGAGAGCATGCCCCAACTCGGAGGACAACTGGCTGCGCTGTATCCAGAAAAATATATTTACGATGTAGCCGGATTCCCGAAGGTTACTGCTCAAGAGCTGGTCGACAACCTCTCCCGGCAGATGGATCTGTTTGACACAGACATCCGACTGGAAGAAAAAGTTCAATCGGTTGAGAAGCTAGACGAACGTCATTTTGTCGTAAAGACAGATAAAGATGAACATCACACTAAGGCCGTTATTATTACTGCCGGTGTAGGAGCTTTCGAGCCCCGCCGTCTGGAAGTCGATAACGCGGATAAGTTTGAAGAAAGCAATCTTCATTACTTCGTCAGCGATCTTAGCCGCTTCCAAGGGAAGAAGGTGCTCATCAGCGGCGGAGGCGATTCCGCAGTCGATTGGGCTCTAATGCTGGAGCCGATTGCCGAACAGGTAAGTCTGGTTCATCGCCGCGATAAATTCCGTGCGCATGAACACAGTGTAGAGAAGCTGCTTGCTTCCAAGGTGAACATAATCACCCCAACGGAGATCACTGAACTTCACGGTGATGAGCGAATTACTAAGGTGACACTTTCCCATATCAAAACAAAAGAGACACAGGAAATCGAAGTCGACGATGTAATCGTCAATTTCGGATTCGTTTCTTCTCTTGGTCCCATCTCTGAGTGGGGTATTGCAATCGAGAACAACTCTATCGTGGTTGACTCTCGTATGGAGACAAGCATCCCAGGAATCTTCGCAGCCGGTGATATCACTACTTATCCGGGTAAGGTTAAACTGATTGCTGTCGGATTTGGCGAAGCACCAACGGCGATCAACAATGCCAAGGTTTACTTTGACCCTGAAGCTCGTCTTGCCCCTGGACACAGTAGTAATATGAAGCTGTAATCAGCAAAAATGCAACAAAAAAGGTATCTTCTATCCACTGACAGATTCATCGGTGGATACGAGATACCTTTTCTATTGGTTGTACGCCATACATATGTAGATTTCACTTCGAATGTATGACGACACGTCAAACATTTCTCTTATCTATAGGTGATGGAACTAGTGAAGGATACTGATGGAATCGGTGTCCAAGTTCCGTTTATGAATTTCGGCCAACAGTAAAGTAATAAACTCCCGTTCTAGTTTCAACTCAATAGCCATATGATAGGAGTCTAGTAACATCTCGTCCGTCAACATAGCCATCCCTCTCACACCCCTTTCCTCATTTTTCCTAAATCTATCATAACAAACATCATATAACAGAACAACTGTTCCCTTATCCACAAGCATCTGTGGAAATCCTGTGTATAATTTGTTGGTAAGTGTCATGATTGTTGTTCTATCAACGTGGATTATGGGGATAAATGTTATACACAGGATATTGGTCTCAAACAGGACTTAAAAAAATATTTAGTATATTTATCGGAAATTTCTAATTATTTTTTTAATACCCTATTAAAATTTCATATAATCGTCTAATTTGTTTTATCTCGATTTAACTTGGACGAGTGTTAACTTCTAATATCCATATGGCTCCTGTATCATCAAGTCCGTAATCAAAACCTAGTTCACCTATACCAGGGAAACGTTTTTCCAAAACCGCGATGCAATTCCGGGTCAACTGCCGCATCTCGTTCCGCTTTTCTAAGGAATTGATATGTGGAAGCGAATACCTGATCGCAGGTCTGCACCTTAGCAGCATACCTCCTTTGCACAGATTGGTTACGAACAAGCCCGGTCTGGCAAGCCTTCCAACCATCGCTCTGAATTCCCATCTCCCTTTCGTCTTGACCACTTTAACTCGATAATCCAAAGGACGCCCTTTTATCTTAGCTAAGTTGACACCCTGCTGGATTAAATATTTCCGTTTTAGCTTAATACTGGACAATATAGGAATTAGTTCGGGGAATGAACTAACAAACCTCGTGCGTCCCTTATGGCTGACGTTATAGCCCTCATCGTGATTCTGAATACGTATAACGCCGTTCCCCCCCGTTCCCACAACTGGTTTAATCACAACCATGTCGTATTGTGAGAGCATCGACATCAGATCGTCCCTTCCGTAAGCATTCGTTTCCGGGATATAAGGGATTATCTGAGGATCGGTCAGCAGCGCTTCCGTTTTAAGCCACTTACTGGCCAACTGTCTTCCACCCATGCTGCCTACGCCTCCTTTTATCATGACATATCTTATATTACTCCACACCGCGGGTTCCCTCTTGGATGATTGTCCGGGTAATAACGCCTATTCATAGGGTCATTCGGTTAGAAGCCTGTCTAATGCAGGTTGTTCTTTCCAAAGCTTTTAAACTATCGTATATTAGGAACACAGAAGTTTATCCTTAGTCGTAGTCGATTCCCTGTTTGAAATAAAGGAGGCTTTTAACCTTGGATGCTCTGTTTGAGGTGTTGTACTGGATAGCTATGATCGGAATGTCAATCTCTCTCATTGGTATTACAATCGTAATTTTTGTTATCGGTTTCAAGTTTATTAAAGACAAACGCAGGGGACTCGGTGCAGGCTGTATCGCTTTTTCCCTCGTAGCCGCCAGCATGATCGTGCTCATGCTTAACAAACAGTTTTTTTTCGCCTGATGATGGCTTTATAAACTTGATAGTAAAAAGCCCTATTCCATTGAGAATAGGGCTTTTTACTATATATATTACTTGGGTTAAGATGTGAAATTTGTCCGGAGCTTGATCCAATCATATCATTTATATATTCACAGGTATTCAAACACAGGAGAATAAGGTTTAATGAAATTAGACGCTGACATTGGAGGGTGGTCATTATGAACATTGAGTTTGGTGAATTGGATCAACTTGAGAAAAAACTTAAAGACATTCAAGAAAATGCAGAAAAACTCTCGAATATGGAACGCGAAGTACATACAGACGATTTGTTCACAGAATCGTTTGTTCAGATGTACTCCAACTTTTCTTCCTTCGATGAGTTATTAAAGGCTGCCGGATATGAAGGCCAAAGCCAAGAGGAGTTTGAGGCTTTCGTACAAAATGATTTCAATACTTTTCTGGAAGAAAACTCCAAACTCAGCGGCTGGAAGGAGTTTCAGGATAAAGCAGTCGCTGCTTATGTTGCCAAGCAATTAGGATTCTAAAAATGGATATTAGTATGCGCCTAGTTTAGCAAAATGACAAACAAAAACGACCTCTATAGTGAGATTGTATGATACTGATCTCGCTATAGAGGTCGAAATTTATAACATCTGCAATTACTTAAGATTATCAGTATAAGGTACGAACATATTTTTGCGATATATGGGAACTTTAATAAAATCATACGTATTAACTTCTATAACCATTTATCCTCTGGATATGTTTTCTGGATTGGATTTCAAAGTAATCAAGAATAGGAGTGACTGAATTGGATAGCAAAAAACAATCAAGTGAAACGTTTCACACACTTTCAACTGATCAAACTTTAGCGTCACTAAACAGTCATTACGATGGTTTATCCCAAGAAGAAGCCGCCACAAGACTGCAACAGTACGGCAAGAATGCACTCGAGGAACGTAAAGGAAAATCATTGATTGCTAAACTGCTCGCACAGTTTAAAGATGTCATGATCATCATTCTGCTCGTTGCGGCACTTATTTCTGGACTGCTTGGAGAATGGACAGATTCCTTTATCATTCTGTTCGTTGTTGTCCTGAATGCCGTTCTGGGAGTAATTCAAGAGAATAAAGCCGAACAGGCACTTGCAGCTCTTAAGCAAATGTCTTCCCCCTTCGCTCAAACAAGAAGAGATGGCAAGATTGTCAAGATCAAAGCGGAGGAGCTTGTTCCAGGTGATATTGTTCTATTAGAAGCTGGGGATGTTATTCCAGCCGATATGCGACTGATTGAGTCTGCTTCACTCAAGATTGAAGAAGCTGCATTGACTGGAGAATCTGTGCCTGTTGAGAAGGTAGTTGACCCGCTGGAGAAAGCAGATCTCGTCATCGGTGATCGTAAGAATATGGCCTATATGACTAGCAATATCTCCTATGGTCGAGGCATCGGTGTTGTTACAGCAACCGGCAGTAGTACAGAAGTCGGTAAGATTGCCGGCTTTATCTCCCAGGATGAAGATGAAGTAACTCCGCTGCAGCGCAAGCTGAATGAGCTGGGAAAATATTTTACGATCATTACGATCGGGGTTGCTGTAGCCATCTTCATTATAGGTATGATTCAAGGTCGAGAAATATTTGATATGCTTCTCACTTCCATCTCGCTGGCAGTAGCAGCGATACCGGAAGGGTTACCGGCGATCGTTACTATAATTTTAGCACTTGGTGTTCAGAAAATGGCGAAGCGTAATGCGATTATTCGTAAGCTTCCAGCAGTTGAAACGTTAGGGAGCACAGAAATTATTTGTTCAGATAAAACAGGCACCCTAACACAAAACAAAATGACTGTACAGCAAGCTTATATTGGACAAACCATGCAACAAGCCGATCAAGCTCTTGAAACGATGCAAGACTATGAGCTCTTTCTTCAAGTCATGGCGTTGTGTAATGATACGAAAATCTCACACACGGCCGATGCAGAACAATTTACATTAATAGGTGATCCAACAGAGACTGCATTAGTTGATTACGGAATTAAGCATGGTTTTGATAAACGAGAAGGTGAGATCGAATTTCCGCGTAAGGCTGAAATTCCATTCGATTCTGATCGGAAGTTAATGACCACTGTCCATGAACTAAATGATGGTGCTACCGTTTATCGAATTATGACAAAAGGCGCGCCTGATGTGTTGCTCGAAAGATGCAACAGTATTCTAATGAATGGAACTGTCATGGAGCTGACAGAAGAGCACCGCGATAGTATTATCAAGGCCAATAAATCCATGGCAGACAAAGCACTACGTGTATTGTCGCTCGCTTACCGTGATGAGTCAGCTATCCCAAGCATCATGAAACCAGAAGTTGTGGAGCAGAATTTAACCTTCATCGGTCTTGTTGGAATGATCGACCCACCTCGCGAGGAAGTGAAGGAAGCTGTTCGCATCTGTAAGAACGCTGGCATACGTCCAGTCATGATTACAGGGGATCATCGTGATACAGCTACAGCAATTGCCAAGGAGCTTCATATTATTGAAGATGAGAGCGGCATTATTACGGGTAGTGAGTTAAATCAAATTAGTGATCAAGAATTCGAAGAGAAGGTCACACAGTATTCTGTATATGCCCGGGTATCACCAGAACACAAGGTACGTATCGTTCAAGCTTGGAAGAAGCGCGGCAGTATTGTTGCAATGACTGGAGACGGAGTTAACGATGCACCTGCACTCAAGGCATCCGACATTGGTGTCGGCATGGGCATCACAGGTACTGAGGTTTCCAAAGGTGTTTCCGATATGGTGCTTGCCGATGACAACTTTACCACGATTGTTGTTGCTGTAGAAGAAGGTCGCAAAGTATACAGCAATATTCGCAAGACGATCCAGTTTCTCCTATCTGCCAATCTTGGTGAAGTGCTCACACTATTCATCGCTACTTTAATCGGTTGGAAGATTCTTTTCCCGATTCACATCTTATGGATCAATCTTGTCACAGACACATTGCCAGCACTTGCTTTAGGCCTTGAGAAAGCGGAAAATGACATCATGAAGCGAAAGCCTCGTAAGGCATCGGAGAGCGTATTTGCGAATGGTATTGGAGTTGGAATCCTTTATCAAGGTGTTGTGGAAGCCGCTTTGACCTTATTTGCTTACTACTACGGACATACGCACTATTCTGAGGCCGTTGCCGTAACCATGGCCTTTGCAACACTTGGACTGATTCAGCTAACACATGCATTCAACGTACGTTCGACTACTAAATCGTTGTTTACGATCGGTGTATTCTCCAACAAATACTTGAATGGCGCCGCACTTGTATCAGGATTTCTCGTCCTGATCGTAATCTTAGTCCCATTCATGAATGATCTATTCAGCGTCGTTCGATTGAATGGCGAACAGTGGCTGGTAGTCGCAATCTCTGCCTTCTCAATCATTCCGATTGTAGAAATTGTAAAGCTCTTCATGCGATTATTTAGCCGTAAGAAGTAAACATAAAGGGGCTTTCCCAAAGTGTAGTGACTGGGAAGCCCCTTTGCGCTTTATTCTAATGTGAAGGGCTGGTTCGATCTCCCCCCTCTTCATCTTACTTGGTAGTAGCCTCTGCAAAAAACAGATTTATTGGGTTTAATTAGAATTAAAAATGAATTAACGATATCTGAGGAAGAGATTATCAAATTTATCCAACTAATAAATAGAATGAGTGATTTGATATCACCAGATATAAAGAACGAAGCGATAACTGGGATTATCGTTAATATGATAAAAGGCAAGCTCATGAAAACCCAAAATCTCTTTTTGGATAGAACCGCATTAGTATTAAGCCAAAAAAATATTCCTCTAAACGTTAAGCTAATATCACCTTTATTATTTATTACAAGAATATGAAGAATTTCATGTATTATAAAAACAAATATAAAGATTAAGATAAGGGGGCGATTTGTAATATATGTAAACTTTAACCCAAACCAATTTGGTGCCAGAAAAAAAGTAAACATTAATAGGTAGACAAACTTCATATAATGCTTTCGAAACCAATTATTTTGAATGAATGGTTTCCATTCTGACAAATCCAGACTTGTCTGGGCAAATTTTGAAACCATAATATCATAACAAGTACACGCCTTCCCTATAATCTAGTTCCAAACAATTTATACCATGTAATGCTAGTAAGTAAATGTTCACCTCACCGAGATTTTACCATATCTTGAGCATCAGTCCGCCCCCCTATTCAACCACAAAAAGACCTCCATAGATTAGATAGCACGTGACTATCATACTATAGAGGCCGTATTCCCAAACACTTATTCCCATGTTACTACCGCTTCGGCTTCCGCTCAGATCAGCGGGTGGAAAACCGCATCAAAACGCCAATCAGCAAGGTTCCGCACTTGGATTTCCGGCATCTGTTTTTGTCCGGAAAGAGCTTCCGCAACCGCAGGTTACCGTAGCATTCGGATTGTGGATGGTGAAACCACCCGTCATACCGGATTCCTCAAAATCAATTTCGAGACCGTTCAAATATTTCATACTATCCTTGTCAACCACAATTTTCATGTCGGCGACATTCATATATACATCATCTTCCGTTTCGTCGTCGTCAAAGCCCATTGCATAGGAAAAACCGCTGCACCCACCGGACGTGACACCCAAACGAAGGAACATATTCGGTGTTTCCTGTTCCGCAAGCATATCTTTCAGACGTTCTGCTGCAGTATCACTAATTGTAATCATAGGTCACCCTCCTTTTCGTTCACTTTTCAGTATACTCCACATCAAGCCAACCCTCAAGCGGCGTAATTACCGGACAATCTTCATATAGTCTCCTCTTTTCCTACGGTATGTATTGCTACCCTGAGGGGTCAGGTTTATAATAGGAAAGGAACTAAAGAGGTTAAGTGTTGGATTTCTGTCACATCCGGCGGCCCTTGCTGCCTATTCGATGTGTCCGTGTTCATAGTTGTATATTTTTTCACAAAATCCTTTAATTATAACTGCTTACCTCAACGATGTAATGATCCGTTAACGAAACTATTCACCAGACGGACAGTTGATGTATCTCTGCACCTTTGGGTGCCATAATGCGTGATGAGGAGGAAGACTATGCCAACCCTTGTAAGCCCTTCAATGGACAAAAGAATGGCTGAGATTGTTGAGAAGGTTCAAAACGGTGTTCGCTTGAACCTCGAAGATGGCGTCTATTTGTATCAAACCGATGACCTTCTGACCCTGGGGCAGCTCGCAAATGAAGCGAATCTGCGCAAAAACGGGAACAAGGTTTATTTTATTGAAAACATGAGTTTGTATTTCACCAATGTGTGTGAGTCCCGCTGTGCTTTTTGCAATTTCCGTAAAGACCAAGGCGAGGAAGGCTCCTATACTCTCTCCGGTCCGGAAATGATTCAGTATGTGGAAGAGCACTTCCACCCGGGTATTCGAGAGTTCCATATTGTTGGCGGACACAACAACAATGTACCGTTCCAATACTATGTAGATTCATTAAAAGCCCTTAATGAACGGTTTCCAGACGTAACACTGAAGGCTTATACGGCAGCTGAAATCGAATTTTTCACACGGATCAGCGGCCTTAGCATAAAGGAAGTGCTGCAAGAGCTACAGAAAGCCGGCCTGAAAACTTTGACCGGCGGCGGAGCCGAAATACTGTCAGATCAGTACCGCCAGAAAATGAAAGTGGACAAAGCCAATGTAGATCAGTACCTTGAGGTACACCGTACCGCACATCAGCTCGGCATGAGAACACATACTACAATGCTGTACGGTTCTATTGAAAGTCACGAGGACCGTATCCGCCATATGCTGCAGATCCGGGATCTGCAGGATGAAACGAATGGATTTATGGTATTTATCCCGCTCTCTATGCAGCCAAAGAATAAGAACGCGGGCATTATGCGCCGTAACTCGGCTTATGAGGACTTGAAGACCATTGCGATTAGCCGCCTCATGCTGGATAATATCGACCATGTTAAAGCTTATTTCATCAATATCGGCGCCCAATTAACACAGGTGGCACTCAGCTTCGGAGCATCCGATGTTCACGGTACGATTCTAAAAGAACGTATAAGCCACGCCGCTGGTGCATTGACGCCTGAGGGCTTGACTCGCAAAGAGCTTGTCTGGCTGATTCAAGGAGCCGGCCGGATTCCCGTGGAGCGCGATACTTTCTATAACGAAGTCAAGGTATACGAATAGTAAAGTTCCAAATTACGGATATCAGGTTAAAGAGATAATATAAAGGGCTGTGCTTTCTTATCTCATCAGAAAGGGAGACATATATGAAAAAGCTCGTCATTCTCGGCGGAGGTTACGGTGGTCTTGCCTTAATTCAGGAATTGTTCAGCAGTTATCTTCCTCATGATCTGGAAGTGGTGCTCATTGATCGCATGCCTTATCAAGGTCTCAAAACGGAATACTACGCTTTGGCCGCAGGTACCGTTGCAGATACGGAGCTGCGGGTAAAATTCCCGGTTTACGATAAACTGAGCATTCATTACGGGGAAGTTACCTCGGTCGATCTGGAATCAAAATTGGTGTATTTATTTAATGATGATCCTATTCAGTACGATCAGCTGGCTATCGCCCTGGGCTGTACAGATCAGTATCACGGTGTGCCGGGAGCTGAGGAATTTACATGCAGTCTGCAATCTTTTTCCGGGACACGTGAAACCTATTTACGTTTAAATAACCTTAAACCGTATGGCCAGGTTCATATTGTCGGTGGGGGCCTGAGCGGTATTGAGCTTGCTTCTGATTTGCGAGAAAGCCGGCCTGACCTTAACATAGCCATTCTTGACCGGGGAGCTCGTGTACTCTCTTCCTTTCCGAACCGTCTATCCGCCTACATTCAGCGCTGGTTTGCAGAAAACAATGTGGAAATTCAGAGCGGGGTTTCCGTTTCCAGAGTAGAAAAGGATGTGGTCTACAATGTAGATCAACCGATACCTACGGATATAACCGTCTGGACCGCCGGTATTCAGCCTGTTTCTGTCATACAAAATTTGGATCTGCCAAAAGACCGTAGTGGACGGATTTTACTTAATGATCTGTATCAAGTTCCTTCCCATCCGGAAGTATATGTCATCGGCGATTGCGCCAGCCTTCCGTTTGTGCCAAGCGCACAAGCCGCAGGAGCTCAAGCTGAGCAGATTGGACATGTACTGAAGGCTCTATGGAGAGACGACACACCTAAGGTACACCCGCTTAAACTGAAGGGCACCCTCGGTTCACTCGGCAAGCGGGCCGGCTTTGGTTTAATGGGCAGTACCTCCGTTATGGGACGAGTGCCTAGACTGCTAAAAAGTGGTGTGCTCTGGAAGTCCAAGCGCCATTTCTGATGGTTTAAGATCACAGTTGCTCGATTTCCTTTATTTTTCGGAGGATGGATAAATAGAGCTCTTCGGCTGTAGCGGCTTCCACGATTTCATCATTCACAAAAGCGAATGGTGCCAAATAGCATTGTCCACAGTTTGTAAGGCAGCCGTACTCGATGACCTCGCAATCCGGTCGTTCCTCGAGCGGTTTTAGAGCTTTATCTGTACCGAAATGTGCATTCCCAGCACAGAACTCAACAATGGGTCGCATCATGATCTACCTGCCTTTAGATTGGCATTTTAATTTGCCGGTTTATGTACTATAATATAGGGAGGAAAGGAGTTGAACAAGATGAGCGAAAACGCACAAAGCACAACATATGATGAAGTAGCTGAAGTGCTTGATAAGCTTCGTCCGTTCCTGCAGCGCGACGGCGGTGACGTGGAATTGGTCGACGTTGAAGACGGCATTGTTAAACTGAAACTTGTAGGTGCCTGCGGCAGCTGCCCAAGCTCCACCATAACCTTGAAGGCCGGGATTGAACGTGCCCTGGTTGAAGAAGTTGAAGGCATCCAAGAAGTAGTACAAGTGTTCTAAAACCTATATACAAGTAGAAATGATTCCGTCGTCCTTTTGAAAAGGACGACGGAATCTCTTCGAGAAATATAAGCCAAGTATAAATGAAATCTTATACTTCTTATATTTGCACAAAAGAGTCTTGGTTCTCATGAACCAGGACTCTTTTTTTGGGGGATATAAGAAAAACGTCTATCGTTATTCCGTTTATTTACTCAGGGATGATGCGGGGGCGAATGGGATCCAGACCGCCGGATATATCCATAATATTGCCTGTGATGAAATCCGATTTCTCCATACAGAGATACTCGATGACCCGGGCGATGTCTTCACCGCTTCCTGAACGTCCACGAGGAGTAAGCTCATCCGTTATACCGAACACCTCATCGATCGTCTTCTCTTTGTTCGCTCCCCGGATATCTCCGGGACAGACCATATTTACCGTAATACCGTAAGGGGCCTCTTCTACAGCCAATGTCTTGGTGAAGGATACAAGTCCCACTTTGGCAGCTGCGTAAACAGAACGGTGCGGCCAGGATCTTGCTTCACCCGCATGACCGAATCCGAAATGAATAATGCGCCCCCATTTCTGTTCTCTCATGGAGGGTAGGACACGATGATCCAGCAGCATAACGCCAGTCAGGTTGCCATTAATCAGATGTACGATTTCATTACGATCATATTGTGAAAACAGACGTCGTTCCCGAATAAACGGACCCGCATTGTTAACCAGAATATCAACTTGTCCCAGTTGTTCCTCAGTCTGATCTATAAGACTGTACAATTCCTCTTCCACAGCGATATCCGCTTTCACTGCAATTGCCCGAACACCCATCCCTTCGATTTCTTTCTTAAGAGCGTGTGCCTGCTCCTTGCTGTTAACGAAGTTCAGCGCAATATCGCAGCCCTGCCGGGCCAGCGTTAAGGCGGTCATTTTGCCCAATCCAGTCGCACTTCCGGTAATCAGCGCCACTTTCCCCTTCAAGACCTTCCCTCCTCCGTACATAATCATCTTTCCTCAGTATAAAATATTTGCCTCCTCCCCACAACTTGACGCTTTTTCTCATGAGAAAAATCATGTAACATCTCCCACTTTAAACATTTACACATAAAGAAACCGTTCTTTAATAAAATGGAGTTACAACCCATCCACTTACAAAAAGAACGGTTTTTTTGTACATTTATCATATACTATGAACGAATTCAGCGGGATAATCCTGCCTCCGATAATCGTGTAGCCTTCACTACATAAGACGCTAAGCCCGGAAACATGCGCGCCATCCCCGGATATAAACGATTTGTCTTCGCAAAAGCTAACTTCTGGATGTTTCGTGCTCTCCTGAGCAGCTTCGTAAACTCGCCGTTGGCTTCCTTTATATACTGGCTTTGCCATTCGGTGTACGTTATCTCATCCCGTAAATACAGATCCGTCAGATTTGAACACAGCATAGAAGATCGTAGTGCTACGGACATTCCGTCTCCGCATAGAGGTGGGATCATTAACAGGGCGTCCCCCACATGTGGAAATGTGGACCAAGGCTCAGGTATTTCAGACAGCCTGACGGGCGCAATCGATACCTGGGTTCCTTGGACGGGTACAGCCTGCTCCAGTCTTGAAGCCAGCTTCGGATTGGTACGGGAGGCTGCTTGCAATATATCCTGTACGGATTTACCGTTCGACTGAACGACATCAAGTGTAAGTAAAGCCGCCACATTAACCATTCCATTTTGTATTGGAGAGATTCCTGTGTAACCACCTTCACAAAAATAAAGCTCAACCTGTGACTCTGCGTTAATCCCGGTGTAATGCGATTTTAGCCCAACATATATGATTTCATCCCGATGTGCTACATCTGTATTCGCAACACACTTGGGTTTGCGGGTCCCGTATGCTCCAATGATAGCCTTGGCATAATAGCAAATGGTGTCATTACCTTGCTTTGTTTCAACCTTGTATCGGTTGTTATCTAGCTGGTCAATACCAGTAACGGTTGTTTGGGTTATAATTTCAGCCCCGACAGATAACGCTTTCTGATGAAGCAGGCGATCAAGCTCATACCGGCTTATTCCCCAGGCGCTTCCAGGAAGCGGTGCCTCTATTTCACCACCGTGAGGCATAAAGATGCGTGCCTTATTCATCGTGCTCGGCTTCACCTGATGCTGCAGCAGATCAACACCCAGAAATTCCAGCATTTCTTGGGTTTCTGGGGACATAAATTCACCGCACGTTTTATGCCTTGGAAACGGCTGGCGATCCAGCAAAAGTGTGTCATGTCCCCGCTCTGCAAGCTGCATCGCTGTACTGCTGCCTGCAATCCCGGCTCCAATCACTATGACATCCACTTGCTTATCCATGGGACAGCTCCTTCCTTTGAGAGTTGTTTAAAAAGCTAATTTTTGATCACGAAGTGAAACAGGAAGTGGAATCGACGTCGAATCTTGACCACACACTTGTCCATTCGTTTCAAGTTCGCTTATGAGGTATCACGACGGCATAACGAAACAGAGGTTTCCAGGCATAGGTCATCGAATCATGATTCAATTTTCTCTTCAGGTCCTTCCAGTCCGCCCCGGTAAATCCTTTGGCAACAGACAATGGACCATCATGCCGGATATAACGATTACGAGATATAATGCGCGTAGTAATCCATACGGCTGTATATGAGACCGCATGGCGGTGAATATCATTAATTACAACACCGTATCTGGAAGCTTTCAGCATATGAGATACGATATCAATCAATTCTTCGCCATCAAAATGATGAACAAATTGCGAACCGGTTACAATATCGGCAAATGCCTCCGGTATTTGCCGGATATCTGCCTGTTTAACCTGTATACGCGGTTCATTTTGAAAAAGAGACCTGGCTTCCTCGCACGCTTCTTCTGTCAGATCCACCAGCGTGATATTGAGATGTATTCCTTTATCGTCCGCCCATTGAAGCAGCTTGCGATTGACGTCTCCCGAACCAGCACCCACGTCAAGGATGGTCAGAGACTCAGGTCTTCCTATGTCATTCCACAATTTCTCGATCCCGTACCTCGTTGGCCCAGGTGCAGCAAATATTTTGTTCAGACGTCTTAAATGTTTAAGCGCCTCAATCAGTTCTTCGCCTCCGGTCGAAAAATCATCCATCAATTCGTCTTCCTGTGCCCGTTTCGTTAAATTTCTAAAGATAGGCATGGTCATGCTCTGTGAGTAAAGAGACATAAGATGGGACATACCTGAATCGCATAAGTTCTGCCGTCAGCCCTGGTCCAAAGGCCATCGCGACTCCTTCTTTGGCCGTGCTATCCACGGATTGGAGCTCGCTGCGCATGGCGTCGAGAACAAACATAATCGTTACAGAGGATAAATTCCCTGCATTTCTGAGAATTTCCCTGCTGAATTTGGTCTGCTCATCGCGCAAGTTCAGTACATTTTGTACAGAATCGACAATTCCACGACCTCCAGGATGAATGGCCCATAGATCTGGCAGATTGTCCCCCGCAAGTAATAATTCCAATTCCGGTACAAGATGTGTACCTAACAGTTTGGGTATACGCGGGGAGAGATAAAGATCAAACCCGGCATTACCAACTTCCCAGGTCATATCTTCCGTAGAATCAGGCAATAGAACCGAGTATCCTGTTCCAAGCTGCAAGTAATGAGTATGATGCTGCTCGGCATGGCCAATAACACACGACGAAGCCCCATCTCCAAAAAATGAAGCCGCGAATAATGCTTCTCTCTCCTTCACAGGCTGAAAATGTAAGGTACACAGCTCAACGCATACGACAAGAACTTGTGAGCCTGGCGCACTTTGTACGATATCCCTGGCCATTTGAATGGCTTTTAATCCTGCTGCACAGCCCTGAAAGATCAACGGAAGACGATTCACACGGGAAGACAGCCCTAAATGTCTTATCAGCATAACATCAAGACCTGGCACATATTGGCCGGTACAGCTAACCGAGATGAGATGAGTAATATTTCCAGGTTGGATATTGGCATCCTTTATTGCTTTTTCTGCAGCCGCTGTTGCTAAAGGCAATGCTTCTCTTCTATATGTATTCATTCGTTCTTCTGTTGTAGGAATGTTGGACCGATCACCAACAGGTAAGTATCGGCATTCTTCGGATGTACCTAAATAGTTCGGTTCACATGTATAACGAGTTTCCACTCCGCAGGATCTGAAAATCCTTCTGGCAAATCGGGCCAAGTCCGGTTGGTCATGCAAAGAAGTAGCCAAAAGCTCGGCTATAACGGATTGTGAAATCGAATGGATCGGCAGAGCCGTTCCGATGCCCAAAATAGAAACCTGGGAATTATTAGAGACAGGGTTCATTTTAGTACCTCCTGTTGGAAAAGTGTGATACACCATATGTTATGTCTCATGCACTCTGTTATTATTCCGTTATTCCAGTTCAAAAAAATCATAAAATAAAAGCAGGCTACCCAAAGATGGATGGCCTGCTTTTTCTTTTTAGAGGGGCATATCCTTTCCTTCCTTAAAAGGCAGGAATAGCTGCACCTTTATATTCTTTTTCAATAAATTCCTTCACATCGTCCGAGGTCAGTGCTTTAGCTAATTTCTGAATCGCTTCGGAGTCTTTATTGTCCGAGCGCGCTACAAGAATGTTCGCATAAGGATTATCCTTCTCTTCGATGAAGAGAGCATCCTTCGTAGGATCAAGATCTGCTTCGAGAGCATAGTTCGTGTTAATGATCGCCATGTCCATCTCGTCCAGCATACGTGGCAGCATAGCCGCTTCTACTTCTTGGATCTGCAGATTTTTAGGATTTTCTGTGATGTCTTTCGCTGTGGATTCCAGCTTATTCTCATCCTGCAGCTTGATCAGACCATTTTTGGCCAACAGCGTAAGTGCACGTCCGCCATTGGAAGGATCGTTCGGAATCGCAACCACAGCGCCATCCCTCAGCTCATCTACTGACTTGATCTTTTTGGAGTAAGCACCCAAAGGCTCAACATGAACATTTACTACGGATTCAAGATCCATACCACGTTTTTTCACTTCACTGTCCAGGTAAGGCTTATGCTGGAAGAAGTTAGCATCAAGTTGCTTCTGATCTACCTGCTGGTTCGGAAGCACATAATCCGTAAACTCCACAATTTCAAGCTTGACGCCTTCCTTCTCAAGTGCCGGCTTAATGTGCTCCAATATTTTGGAATGCGGCTCAGGTGAGGCACCAACTTTAATCGTCAGACCTTCCTTACCGCCATTTTCTGCGGACTTATCCCCACAAGCTCCTAATACCACTACCAGTGACAGACTGAGAAATCCCAATAACAACTTTTTCTTCATCTTATTCTCCCTCCAAATCATGAATTATAAATTATTTATATCTTGTCTTACTATCAGCCATATCATTAGGTTATTTCGTTATTTCCTTGTAAAATGCCGCACCAGACGATCCCCTGCCATCTGTAACAACTGTACGAGCAACACCATCAAGACGACAGCCACAATCATAACTTCGGTTTCATACCGGTGGTAACCATATTTAATGGCCAGGTCACCTAGACCGCCGCCGCCTACCTGTCCTGACATCGCCGTGTAGGAAACGAGCGTAACGATCGTAATCGTCATCGCCGCAAGCAGGCCCGGACGCGCCTCGGGCAGCAACACCCGCCAGATAACCTGACGTGTAGATGAGCCCATTGCATGTGCCGCTTCAATCACACCTTTATCTACTTCATTCAGTGAGGTTTCCACGAGTCGTGCGAAGAATGGAGCCGCTCCAATAACGAGCGGTGGAATCGTTCCGAGAACCCCATAGGATACACCTACAATTGATTTCGTAATCGGAATCATTGCGACAATCAATATAATAAATGGTACGGAACGAAGAACATTGACGATAAATGATAGGATGGAATATCCGAAGCGCACCCATCCTGATGAAGAACGTGCCGCCATATATAACAGCACACCGAGCGGCAGGCCGATTAGAATCGTAAACAAAGCCGATGAAGCCAGCATTCGGAGTGTATCCAGTGTTGCCGTGATGATCTCTTCCCAGTTCACCTCGGAAAAATCAAGTCCGAACATCAGTCCATCACCTCCACGTCAAGCCCTTGTTCCTGCAACTTCTGAATGGTCAGATCAATAGCCGGCATATCCCCTTCAAATCGGACGATCAACTGGCCATATGGCGTATGCTTGATCGTAGAAATGGTACCTTGCAAAATCGCAAAAGCTACCCCAGTTTCGCGCACCGTTTGAGAAAGAGTGGATTCGTATGTTTTCGAACCCAAAAAAGTGATTTTTGCTGCACGAGATGACTCGGTATGAGGAGCATGAATAGCGAGCCTCAATGCTTCTCCGCTATCCGTTTCATTTCGAATAAACTCCCTTGTCACTTCATGTTTAGGTTTCAGGAACACTTCCGTCACAGGCCCCTGCTCTACAATGCCACCTTGGTGAATCACCGCAACCCGGTCACAAATACTCTGGATAACGTGCATCTCGTGAGTAATAAGAACGATCGTTAAGTTAAAGTGCTGGTTAATATCCAACAGCAATCTGAGAATGGAATCGGTAGTCTGCGGATCCAACGCAGAGGTCGCTTCGTCACAGAGCAGCACTTCCGGATCGCTAGCCAGCGCCCTTGCAATACCGACTCTCTGTTTCTGTCCCCCGGATAACTGCGAAGGGAATTTGTTCCGGTGAGCTTCCAGCCCGACCAGAGCCAGCAGTTCACTCACTTTCCGTTCAATCTCTGACTTGGGTGTCTTGATTAAACGCAGCGGAAACGCAATATTATCAAATACAGTTGCTGAAGAGAGAAGATTAAAATGCTGAAATATCATTCCTATCTTGCGGCGCTCTCCTTGTAGCTGCTTATTGCCAAGACCCGTCAGGTTAACCCCGTTAACCCATACCTCACCGGAGGTTGGCCGTTCCAGCAAGTTAATACAACGTATCAGCGTGCTCTTGCCGGCACCAGAATGTCCGATCACTCCGAATATTTCACCTTTTTCAATCGACAGATTCAATTCGGACAAGGCTGTGGTCAACGTTCCGGCTTTTCCGTACTGCTTCGTCAATCGCTTAAGTTCGATCAATCCCAGTTCCTCCTATTCTTAATTTTTCACATCTTTTATCGAAAAATAAAAGAGCCCTCTCTTTGTAGAATCAAAAAGGGCTCTCTTTACGTAAAGACGAATGCCTTTTCTCATCTGTCAAAACTGCCATATTGTCCGCAGTTTTGAAGGAATTAGCACCATGACATTCCTTGCGCTTCAGCCAGGTTGGCTGTGCACTGGAATCGGTTGCTGGGCTTCATCGGGCCTGTCCCTCCGCCTCTCTCGATAAGAAAACATCGATATGAAATTATAATTTGATTTACTTAAAAAAACAGATCAAGGAATGCAATTGTTAGTATAGTTTCTTTTCACACGTTTGTCAAAAGGAATTTATAGGTTCATACGCTTAGAGCTAACGCCTTTTTCTGCCCAAAGATCGTTTGTGTAATGAAATGAGGCGGCCAGCGTTTTGCATACCATATCAAGTCCTTGATTCAAATCGTCTAGATGCTTATCCATATCTTCCAGCTCCACCCTATCGTTAAGTCCTTGGTGCCGCTGCCACAGATCATCCTGCATCTCAGAGTTCATGTAATGAATTTCCGCATTGCGTCGTTTACGAAGAACACTTAGGGATGACTTATAGTGGTTCTTAATACCTTCCAGCTTGTCCACCAATTCATCGTGATATTTTAAATACCTAAACTGGCGAAGCACTGTGAAATATGAAAAATGAGCCTTAACCTTGGACGTATGAAGATCATACAAATCATTCAGCACTGTCCCGAGTTTATCAAGAATGGAGAACACCCGGATAAATCCGTCCTTATAAAAATACACGTAACGAGCATATTCCCCTTGTTCCTGGATCGACATGTCATCAACGTACCCGGCCTTTACCGATTTACGGAAATGACATGCCGCGAACCAGCTCTGCTCCAGCTCATCCAATGATCCAATCAAGCCACGGATCCATATCTCAAGCTTGCGAAAGTCATGCGTTGGATCCTGATTTTTCTCAATCTCTCTTTGCAAAAGCTGGGTTGTCTTCAACATCGTTTCAATGGCGTCTTTAAGCAGACCCTCATTTTTTCGAGGCGGTTCCCCGAGCAAAATTCGAAGCATGGCTTTACCCCCTAAGAGTCAAGTTCTGGAACTTTGATATTTCTACACCGAGGTTTTTCCGAAATATTGATTCCATCGCTTGTCCACGGTTTCTACAATATCTTTCCGCGGGATCAACTCATCCGGATAGCCTGGCTTCATACGTGCATCAATGACGAGCGGGAGCTTGTAGGACAGGTGATGATCGCGAACCTCTGCAGTCGCAAAAATGTCGGTAGCCGGGTTGAAGCGGGTAAATACGGACCACAAGAAGGAAGTCTGCGTAGCAGACACCTCAGCAGCATCGTCCACCAATACAATCATCGGCCAAGCTGTGTTCCGACTGTCCATATGGTGCATCACCCGTTCAGCAAGACCAGGCTCCCTTTCGTATGATGAGCCCGAGACGACAAGACAACCCCCGCAATAGGGAATGACCTGATCGATCCCCGGAATATCCCCATCTACATAAGTGCGTGGAAGCTCACGAATCGGCTGGCCAATGCCCATCATAACAGCCTTGCTGCCGTGGTTCAGCTTCTCACCAGTATAATCCAGCGTATCATGAGATGTTTTATTAAATATGAACAAATCTGTGGTCGGATTAAATCGTTCCAATACGGCTTCAAGTGTTTCGGTAAAATCAGAAAGATCAAGCGGACGGTTCGTCAGCATGAGAAACTTGGTTAAAGAAAGCTGTCCTTCGCCCAAAATTCGAAAAGCCGATACCAACGCCTCCCGCGAATAGCTTTCACGGACAACAGCAGCCGTAAGGGCGTTAAAGCCTGTTTCTGCATATGTCCATAACGAACGTACTGAAGGCATGACCATCGGGAAAGCCGGCGAGAGCAGCTGCTGCAGGAAATTACCGAGATAATAATCCTCCTGTCGCGGTTTTCCTAAGATGGTAGCCGGGAAGATGGCGTCCTTTCGGCGCCACATATGCTTAACATGAAATACTGGGAAATCATGTGCTAACGAGTAGTAACCGTAATGATCGCCAAAAGGCCCCTCGAGCCTACGTTCATAAGGCGGAACAAGTCCTTGAATCGCAAATTCCACCTCAGCCGGAATCCGGTGGCCTCCAAGCGGATTATCCGTCATTGGAAGCTTTCCCCCAAGAATCAACGATGCCAGTAACAGTTCAGGTAAATGCTCTGGAACAGGAGCAATCGCTGAAGCAATTAGCGCTGGAGGGCCACCAATAAAGACAGAAACCGGCAGAGGCTGGTTCTGCTGTTCAGCTTCATAGTAATGGAAACCGCCGCCTTTATGAATCTGCCAATGGACTCCTGTCGTCTGGTCATCATAAAGCTGAATCCGGTACATGCCCAGATTATGATCTTTTGGATTCGAAGGGCTTTCCGTATACACCAGCGGCAAGGTGATGAAAGGCCCGCCATCCTCTTGCCAGCTGGTTACCTTCGGCAGATCCTTCAACGGATTTTCGGTAACCTTAACCGCCAGAACAGGCGCTTCCTGCTCAGGCACCGTTTTCATTCCTACCTTTAAAATGTCCTTAATAAGCCCCCGTTCATTCCACAACGCGGCCATTGTAGGAGGAAGTAGCGTTTCAGTAGCGCCGATAAGCGATTTTATCAGTTGTTCAGGCCGTGGGCCGAACGCCAGATCAACCCGTCTCGATGTACCAAACAGGTTGGTAGCCACAGGATACGGTGTCCCCTTTACATTGGTAAACAGAAGAGCTGGGCCGCCTTCTTCAATAACGCGGCGATGAATTTCTGCCAGCTCCAGATATGGATCGACTGGTGCTTCAATTACAGCCAGATCTTTTTCTTTTCCTAGCGTTTCTAGCCATTGGCGTACATTTTGATAAGTCACAGCTTCCCCCCTATACAACAAAATCCCCGAACAGCTTGCCCGTGGACTTTGTAGAAATGATTATGATAAATCAACGATTTATACTCTATTGTTGAAAGGGATTGACTCTTCACTAAGTGGTGCTTCAAGCTTGCTTAACTGCCATGCCCTTACACTTAAATAACATAAAACTCCAAATAATACAGAAATGAGCAACGTATGCCCCAAAGCTGCAAAAATATACAGTTCTTCATTATGCATCGTTGCCATCAGCAGTGGACCGCTCAGAACTTGCAGTAAACAGAGCGTCACTGCGGCGACTCCAAGCATTTGAATTTCACGGTTATCGCGGTTGCGCCAAAATGCAAAATGCCCCATGATCGCGACCACGATAAGCAGAAGTGCAGCTGCAACTCTATGCATAAATGCAATACCTACTCCACCGGACAGCTCCGGTATAATCTCGCCGTTGCACAGCGGCCACCCCGAACACCCTTCCCTCGAATCGGTGTGACTGACAAACGCACCGATGTACACGACGATATAGGAATATATCGTTGTAGCCCAGACCAAATTACGGAATGACTTGCTCACCCGAGGCAGCTGTTCGAGCCTACCAGACTCTTTGGTCTGCTCGATTCTGCGCATGCCTAGTGCAAGCATGACTGAGCTTGCGAACGCAATAAGGGAGAATCCGAAATGCAGCGCCATTACAGCTGCGGATTGCGGCTTCATAACAGCCATTGCACCCATAATAGCTTGAAGAATGACAAATATGGAGGTCAGGACCGCATATGTAACGAGGTCACGGCGCTCGCGCTTAAACTTCCAGAACGCAATCAAAGAAGCAAGAGCCGACAAGCCGGCCATTCCGCTGACAGCACGGTGGGAGTACTCTATCATGGATGACAATGTGTAAGCGGGAACAAATTTGCCGTTACACAAAGGCCACTCCTGTCCGCACCCCATGCCCGAGTCGGTTTTAGTCACAACCATACCGCCAAAGGTTGCGAGAAACATGACTAGACACGTCAAGTAACTGAGCCATTTTAATTGTTTATTATTCACGATTTCCACCTGCTACCGTATTCATAATAATGATAAATCCAACATTTCTTACTGTCTCTCATAACCACTAAATGCAAGTCCAACATATATTATAACTGATACACTAGCTTCGATCATAGACTGTTTGTTACAAAATGTTCAAAAACAAAACACCGTCGCCCGTATAAACGGGTCGGCGGTGTGATGTAATTACTTGTGGATTGTTCCGTATACCTCTAAAGCGCGATCTAGGAAAGTTTCAATTTCTTCCCGTGACTTGCGCAGCTTATTTACAAACCGGACCAGCTCACGACCATCTGTGTAGGCTACGAAGCTCGGGATGCCCATAATGTTTTGCTGCTGGCTTACGTCACCAACGGCTTCAACGTCAACTTCCAGCAGTGTTAGCCGGTCGGAATATTTACTCTCCACTTCCGGCATAAATGGATCAATAAATTTACAATCGACGCACCAGTCTGCCTTAAATACAGCAATCGTCAATCTAGGAGACTGAATCGATACCTGAAATTCAGCTTCTGAAGTAATCTTTTCCATAGGGATCTCCCCTTTCCGTCTGAATTGGTTCTCCCTAAGTGAAGCAAAATGTTGAGTGGAAGTCAAATTTTAAAGCCATACTGACAATAAGTTCAATGACATTTAGGAAAGAAGGTACCTTATGAGCCATTCCAAAGGTTTCAAGACCGGTCGCCAGTCCATCTGGTCACTGCTGTTTTCCGTCCCTCGTGCTGCTGCTGAAGCATTTGGTGGTTTAACCGCCGCTTGGATTGCGTCCAGTGAACTTCGGCGTTACCCTAAGGACCTAGCCTGGAATGAAGGCGCCGCCAGAAGTATTACATGTTTGCTAGATAAAACTGCCGAAGGCTGCCAGCGAGAACGCGCTGGTCAAACGATGAGGTTCGATCCCTTGCTCAGGGATTCAACCGCCGAAAATAACCTGGGTCAGCTTCCAGCACTAGACCATCTTCTCATCCAGCGTATTCATGAAGCTGTTACCGAAGCCAATAAGAGCAATATTACACGTACCCGGGCCTATCTCGAATTTTACGAGGACTATCCAGAGGTACATTGGGCTCTACTTGCCCACATGGTTTCCAGAAATGCCGGATGGAATATGTCCGACCTGCAGAGCGGTCTCATGTCCGATTTGACCGACAACCGATTCAAGAACCATCTGTATCGGTTTCTTGAACGTTGTAATGCCTTGATATTCCAAGACGCCTATCCGCAACTTTTACTCTATAAATTCAGTAAACAGAAGGAACAAAGCTACTTTCATCTTCTCCCTTATTTTCACGTTTCGGCATTCATGACTCCATTTTGGGAGCGGTTTTGGATCGATCGGAACAGCAGCCTGCTGACAGTCGCCTTGATCATCAATGAGCAAAATTATATAGAAGGACGCGTCGTCCGTCATCCATATTTCCGCAAAAATGTACTAGACGCCCCATCTTTTCGATTGCACGAGCTTGCGCGGTTGAATCAAATCATTTTTCCATTAGGCGATACCCGCTGCAGACATGATTTATTTAAACAATCCATCCTGCCTCTTCGGCCTTTAGTCGGATTGACCATAAAGCATTTTGACGATCCATCAACTCGGATCAAAGCTGGAAAATCGCTGTATGCCATGCTGTTTGGATATGAGGATATTTACCGCGGCGTATTCAAATATGTCCACTGCTCACCGCATTTGGGCTCACGCTCGGAATACTGGCCAGCCCTATTCACAACACAGCGCAATAAAACTATGAACTCACTTGTAGAAAGTAAAGAGCTCCTTCAATCAGAGTGGCTGACAAACGGCCATCAGCTATACAGCCCGCTCCTTGAAGATGTGTGGCATGATACGGAGTACGAGCCTATTCCCCGCTTTGATTGGTTTCAGGAACCTACCATGTTGCGTCATCTAAGCAAGCCTATTCGCCCTTTTCTGGTTGATATGACCCATGCCCACCGCACTGCGTTGGAGAGAACGGCATTTACTCATGATTTGAGCGGGCACTTGAATCCATAACATATTCAATCAAAGGAGTGATATAAAAAAACATAACAAGACTACTTCAAGAAAGGGGGTGTACCAAAAGGTCCATTGACCTGGGACACCTCTCTTTGCCTGTTGTAAGGCGCTACGTGTACACCCCACTGATGCAGTTCTCTCTTCTTCTTCTTTAGCTTTCTCTTCCGCTGCTCAGCACCATTTTATCTACTTTTTTGATTATTTCTTCCTTGGTGATATCCGGATGGTCAATCATAATGGAATAGCGTAGTTTTCCTTCGTCCCAGGTGAGTACGCGTAAGTCTTCCATATATTCACCCTGCATGCCTCGTACCGTTACATTTCCTTTAATCTTAGCTTCCTCTCCTTTAGGGATTTCAAAAATGCCCAGTGTCGATGAAGGGATATCCTGCTCGGTATAATAAACAGTTACTTCTGTTCTGTTCAGCTCGCCTTCATAGATGTTCCATTCCACTTTATCCATCTTCTCTTCGGAATCCTGGAATACAAGGAAAGGATGGCCCAGTGCTTCAACAGCCTCCGCCAGCGTTCCTGAATGGGTTGGGTATTCCGTATTCAATGCCTTGATTTCTACATCTTCAGGCAGGTCAAGCGTAAAGGTATTACTATCAAAACTTGGTGAATCATCCAGTGATGTGTAAGTCACTTCAGAACGGATATCGCCTGAGATAGAATTTGATTTAACCAGAAACCATGTTTTTTGATCAACCCAAAACTCCATGTCTCCTAAAAGAGAATTCTTCGACTTGGCTTTTACCTTTAAATGATAAGTATTCTTATCAAGTAATTTTTCCTCTCCTATCACTTCATACGTATATTGGTCTTGTAGGCTTTCGAGCATCCTGGTCAGCTGCTCTTTTTGCGTCAGGTTGCTTGGCAAATCTATACCTGCAAGGTCAATCGATTGAGCCTGGTTACTTCCTTCTTCATACATCAGCACCTGTTTACCATCATTTAGTGTGTACGACTTCTTATCACGCAATTTGTCAACTGAAACAAACTTTCTTTTTCCATCACTTCCGGCATATTCCTTGAAGGACACATCCTCAGTCAACTCATCATTCGTAAAAATCTTGAGTTCTCCCTCGCCCATATACATTTCCAGCTTATTATCCGTCTCCAGTACATAAGACATAATATCCTCCGAAGAAGCGGTGATATTCCCGGTGCATCCTGATAACATAAAGATAGCTGCAACAGGTACGATTAACAGATTTCTTATCTTCAATTCTCTTCTCCTACCTTTCTTTTATCCAGCATGCCGCCAAGGTTCCGTATCCAGCGCTGGACCACAATTTTATTTTTCCTTCATGTCTCTCGATCAGCATTTTGGCTATGCTCAGCCCTAGCCCCGAGCTTCCGCCTTGCCCTCTCGATCCGTCTACCTGGACAAAAGGGAGAAATATTTTTTCCTGCATAGGCTCCGGTATGTTGTTTCCTTCATTTTGAATCAAAATTATGGTTCCGCCTTTTCGCCATTCATCCAGTTCCTCTTTAAATGCTGGGAAAACTTCCTGTGATAAATGCTCATCTGACGAAAGTGCAGCAAGCAGAATCTCTTTTCCTGAATCTGTATGGCGAATGGCATTGGCCACCAAATTATCAGCAAGCCGAACCATCTGCTTAACATTTACTCTATAAGTACCGGAGATTCTTTGGTCGATACGCAGCTTTATCCCTTTCTTCGAACATGGTTCCTCGTAGCCGGAAAGAAGCATATCAAAGAATTCCTCTCCCTCCACTTCAACCAGCTCTGTTTGATGGTGTGAGGCCTGCAAAGTGGCATAAAGCGTCAAATCATCAATCAATTGCTTCATATATGCCAATTTTTCAAATAAAATAGTCTGATATTCTTTCTTTTCTTTTTCAGACAGCTGCCGGTTGCTTTGTAATGCTTCCGAATAAGCCTGGATGACAGTCAAGGGCGTCTTAAGATCATGCGATAGAGCTGCAAGAATGTACTCTTTTTCTTTTTGCTGTTGAACAACTTCCTGCTGCGACTTTTCGATCTGTTCTTTCATTCTATAAAAATGAGTCTGCAGCTCTCCAATTTCATCGTTGGAGGGAGGATTTGAGGATAAGACTTTCCTGCCGTCCGCAAAAGCGGTCATTTGTCGTTGCAGCGACTGCAAGGGCTGATTCAGCTTCCGGTTCAGCAAATATACAACTGTTAAGAAAACAATGATCATAAAGATGAACAGTCCGCCAAAAATTAAAATCGTGCGGTCCTGCACACCCCTTAGCCATTCATCCCTGCTGATGGTCACCTCATAAAACCCGACTAATTCACCTTCACTGCCAGTCACAGGCTTTTTTACAGAATATGTGCGCAGATTTTTCTGGAACTGATTCACATTTTTGTATAGCTGATTCTTATCCAGCTTAGTAAGCCGGCCTACAAACGGCTCTTGCGAGGAAGAGTAGAGCAGGATGCCATCATAACGATACAGTGTAATTCTCATCGACTCATCAGCCAGACTGTCCACTTTCCTATACTTCTTCTGCGGCTGTATTTTGTAATAAACCGGATTTTCCAAAACAGGCTCAAGTTCAGATAGTGACTTAGTAAACTCCATATATTCGAGCATGTCTCGCTTTTGGTCATAGCTGCTCACAGTGATATAAAAAAGGTACAGAGCCATAATCGGCAGCAGCATAACAATAATATAGCTAATCATCAGCCAATTTCTGATTTTCATAGTACCTCTCCAATAAAGCGGTAGCCGACGCCCCAGACAGTCTGAATAAAGGAAGATGAGCGGGTATCATCCTTTAACTTTGCTCTTAAACTTTTAATATGGACTGTGACCGTATTATTCCCATTCACATCCTCCTGCTGCCAAACATGCTCATACAGAGCCGATTTGGAAAAAATCTCGAAAGGGTTTTTGGCCAAGAGGCACAGCAATTCCCACTCTTTCGCCGTCAGCAACAGAAGCTCTTTGTTCAGATAGACGCTTTTGCTGGAAAAATCAATGCTCAGGCCATGAGCATAGCTGACCGCCTTCTCCGTATCCTGCTGGTTTTGATACCGCCTGTACCGCCTTAAATGAGATCCGATCCTTGCACTTAATTCCTCCAGGCTGAAAGGTTTGGTCACATAATCATCTGCGCCGAGATCAAGCCCCCGGATCTTACTTTCATCCTCAATCCTGGCACTGATTATTAGCATTGGCACTTCCGATTCTTTTCTAATGCTCCGACAAAGTGTGAACCCATCCACTTCAGGAAGCATAAGATCAACCAGCACTAAATCATATTGCCCCAGCTTAAAATCCTCCCAGCCTTCCTTACCTGTTGATGACCAGGTTACATGGTATTCCTCCTTACGCAAATGATCACACACAATCCTTGCAATCTCCCGGTCATCCTCCACCAGCAGTACCGCTGCGCTCTGTTTCATAGCTGTATCCTTCTTTCAATATTTATTATAGTCTGAACATATAAAGCTTCCGGAACCTTTATAAACTCTTAATAATTAGGATGACAACAAGTACTGATAGTGTAAAGGGTAAATTCTCCAAGACTAACCCCTGTCGTTAGATAGCACAAAAAAGCCGCGATATACGCAGCTCCTTAATGAACATATGTTTATTGTTCGCGTATCTTAACAAAAAACGGCTCTCCTCAATCGGAGAACCGTTTATTATTGCTGTAATTCCCCTTCTAACCACGTTCCCGAAGCCTTGAGGGCTGAAGGCGCATGAGAGGACGGAACAACTTTTGCAGCAGACGAGGATAGCTTGAGAGCTCTGACTGCCGCAGTACACCAAAGACGATAAGCAAGACCAGATAAATAACCACAACGACCGCTCCGACCAGCAAACATGTGATAAAGAAAGCAAGCCGGGCAGGCATCAAATCGACCATTTGGATCCCCAGCTGGTTTACTCCATAACCTATACCTAGAGCAGCCAGAGCTGTAATGATAAAGCCTGTCCAACGAGAGCCCAGAATAGAGAACGGGACAATGGCTTTAATCGAACGCAAGTTAAGCATCGTAATTACGAGGAAACATAGAGACGTCGCGCCGATGATTCCATAAATCCCGAACAGCGGAGCGAGCAGGGCACTTGCGCCCAGCTTAATAACAATACCAATCATCACGTGAACCATAGAAACCTTGGCTTTCCCGATTCCAAGCAGGATGGAGCCTGAAGTCATCATCGTGATTTGGAATATGGTACCGAAGGTAAGCATGGCGACAATCCCGCTACCGTCCAATGAACTGAAAAGTAGGCCATTTACGGAGTAAGATGCAGCAACGAGAGCAAGGACAATAGGCATTCCCGTCAGAATCGATATCTTTAAGGCGAGTGTAACTTGACGTTGCAGATGATCCTGATCTTTTCTGGCATAAGCAGCAGAGATAATCGGTATCAAGGATTGACTCAGTGCGATCGCGAGGATTGGTGGAATTCCCGCGATACTTTGCGCTCTCGTCCCTAATACCGCTAGGGCCGCCGTTGCCTCATCTGCACCGATTTCTCCGGTCAGCAATGGCTTGACAATGGAACCGTCTATGAAGTTAATCGCTGGAACCGCAAGTGATGACAGCACAATCGGAATGGACAAGGTAAAAATAGCTTTATAAATACCCCCAAGAGGAATGGATCTATCCGCTCCTGGCAGATTCAGTTTCCGATCCTGACGGCGCAGCTTCATGGCAAAAAGGATCATGACGCCAAAAGCAGCAATACTTCCGAGCACACCACCAAAGGACGCTCCTGCCGCTATCCATGTGTCATCATAGCCGAGGCGGAGCAGAATATAAGCCAGACCAATACCGGTAACCACCCTGGCGATCTGTTCCACGATCTGGGATATCCCGCCAGGCGTCATATAGTTCCGCCCCTGGTAGTACCCTCGCATCATCGCAATAGTCGGGAAGAGCAGCAGCGCTGGCGCCAGAGCCTGAATTGCAGCAGCAGATTCTGGCACCTTCGTCACATAGGTAGCGTAATACGGCGCAACGAAATAGAGCATCAGCGTCATTACAACCCCGGCACCAGCCGAAAAGAATAGCGCTGCCTGATAAATCCTTTTGGCCTCGGCCGGTCTGTTCAGCGAATAGCGCTCGGATACCATCTTACTGAGTGTGCTCGGGATACCAGCCGTTGCCAAGGCCAGCAGCATTAAATACACATTGTTTGCAATCGTAAAGGACGCGTTTCCTACATCATTGAGCATGTGCTCCAGCGGTATCCGCTGGGCCAGACCCAATACCCGGGCCACTAATGCAGCTGCGGCCAGAATAATTGTACCTCTGATGAATGTATCTTTCTTTGACAAGTCCTTACCCTTCTTTCTCCCAAAAGGCGTCTGCTAGTGCAGTTCCACCCTAAAAAATCCAAACAAAGAAAATAATAATCATAGCAAGCTGTAAAACGATCTTCACTACAATACTGCTAAATAGGCCAAGTAACGAACCGAGTCCTACCTTAACCGATTTTCCCGGTGCTGAACCTGCCAGCATCTCCCCGAGAAAGGCTCCGACAAACGGACCGATCACAAGACCGAAAGCTGGAATGACAAATGGACCGATAATTAAACCGATGGTGCTTCCCCAGATGGATGCCTTTGAGCCGCCCAGTTTTTTAACACCCCAGGCGTTAACCGCATAATCGGCAACAAACAGCATAACCAGGATCAAGGTCTGAATAATCCAGAATAACGCATTGTAATGCTCAAACGTAAAGAACCAGCCGTAAACAAACAGTGCGAAATAAATGGCGACCACGCCAGGCAGGATCGGGTAAATAGCACCCGCCATACCGATCAGAAACAGGGCGATGACTATGATCCAACCCAATACATCCACCTATGAATCACTCCCCACACAAAATATAATCACGGATCACTTCGACGATGCCGTCATCATTGTTACTCGCCACTACAACGTCCGCTTCGTCCTTGAGAGTCTGCTGTGCATTTCCCATAGCAACGCCCAGGCCAGCCTGTTGAATAGCTGCCAAATCGTTCAGACTGTCACCTACAGCGACCGCCTGTGATATATCAAGTCCAAGAAGCTCACACACCTGCTTAATGCCTTCAGCCTTGTTAATTCCCTTGGGATTAATCTCGAAGTTAGAGGGCGATGAATTCGTGATCTCCAGGCCATCCATTTCTTGAAGCCTCATAAGAATATTATGTCGTACATCATCGTCATCCGTATGATAACCGAATTTCAACCATTCTTTAGTCTCAATGTCTCCGGCCCAGTTGTCCCGGTTGTACAGCTGATCTACGGTGTAAGCCCAGAACCAAGAGCCGGTCTCAACAGCGAGTTCATGCATTTTGCGAACAAGCTCTACGTCAAGCAGCGAACGGCGGTACAAGTCATAGGGCGCCCTCCAAACCTCGCTGCCATTCACGGTAATCATTGGGGTTGTAAGCTCCAACTGCTGTGCATAAGGATATGCATTGGAAAATGCCCGGCCTGTGGACAAGCATACATGAACCCCTTGCCGAACCGCCTCCTTAATCCATTTCACTGTTTCCGGTGAAACCTCATGATCATCCTGAAGCAGTGTTCCGTCCATATCCAATGCCAGCAGTTTGAACTTATGATTCATGACTTTATCCCCCTTAGTTCTTCTCTCTTGTATAAACATAACGACATTTTACCACAAATAAAAAAAGAAGCCCAAAGCTCGATTTGGCAGACAGCCTCGAACTAAAAAAAGCAGACCAGGATAATACGATCCCGGCCTGCCCTTTCATATCGTTCATCCGTGGGAGCGGATTTATTCCGTACTTTCGCCGTCTGTCTCATCAGCACCTTCATCCGCATTTTCGACTTTCTTAGGATGCGGTGTGCCGTCTAAGCCATATACCTCATCATATGCGTCAAAGATTTTACGAGCGATCGGCGCAGCACTATAAGATCCGAATCCGCCCTCTGGTATAATTACGGCTACTGCCAATTTCGGTTTTTCCCTTGGAGCAAAGGCGATGAACACCCCGTTATCTGTTGAAATTCTTTTTCCGTCAATATATACATCCTGCTGTGATGTACCTGTCTTACGGGCAAAATCATACCCAAATCCATCGAATGATGGCAATCCCTGCGTATTCATCCCCTTGATGACTTCATCCCAATAGACTTGGGGAAATTCCACCTCATTCAAAACCTCACGTTTAAACTCCTTGACAACATTACCGTTCTGATCCTCAATCTTGCTAGCCAGCTGGGGTTTGAGCCGAGCGCCTTGATTCGCAAGCATAGTCGTATACTGGGCCAGCTGAAGTGTTGTATATCCCCCAGATTGACCGAAGGAGGCAAATACAAGCGCGGCCAACGGACTGCCCGCCTGTTTGATATTTCTATACTCAATCTTACCCTTGAATTCATTTAGCAGTCCTGATTCCGTTGATACCCCGAGACCGAAATCCTTCATATATTTATCCCATACATCAATGCCCTTGGCACCATACTTGTTAAACAATTGTTTCCCTACCCACTCCACCATAAAGGCGTTGGAGGAGTGCTCGATTGCTTTGGCAGGATCAATCGATCCGAACACTTTCGACTGGGAGTTACGGACTCTGGACTTGTCACCGCCAAATTCTCCATACCCCTTATCATAATAATAGTCGTTCACTCCAAATAATCCTTCGTTCAGACCCATCAGAACACTCAAAGGTTTGATCGTTGAACCAAGCAGTGGTACAGAATCGAGATTGTTCCCTGAACGGCCAGAGCTGTACGGAGTAATGGTTCCATTTCCATAATAAGGCATAATCTTATCCTTCCAAACATCCGGATCCGTTCCATCCTTCCATACATTAGGGTCATAATCCGGTATGGAAGCCATGGCAACAATGTTGCCTGTATCCACTTCCATGGCCACTGCGTACCCCGTCTTGGCATTGGGATGGATCTTACCCGAAAACGGTACGGTATGCAGCCATTTGAGCTGATCTACAATCGCCTGCTCTGTCTTCTGCTGAATTTCTTTATGAATTGTAGTGTGTACGTTGTTTCCTTTCTCAGGTGGAACAAGTATCGGCGTACCGTCAATCATATTTAGAGGATTAATTGGAATGCTCATATAACCGTTTTTACCCCGGAGTTCATCCTGGAACATCAGTTCTAATCCATCTCTGCCAACCCGCTCAGTCTCCGTATATTTCAATCCGGGATCCTTCTGGTCCTTGTTCTGTTCATCAATCTTTTTATATTTATCGACGCTTTTAACACCTTTAAACTCTTGCAAATAGCCAATGGTTTGCACAGCTACGGTATCCTTATCGTAATAACGGATGTTCTCCTCCACAATTTCCACACCGGGGAATTCATCCTTATTTTCAATAAAATAAGCAACTTCCTTATCCGTAAGATCCCCTTTGATTCTTCGTGGCTCGTATCCGCCCTGTTTCTTCGAGTCGAGATCCAAATTATCCAGAATATCTTCAACCGTCATCTTCTCTGCATCTGCAGCCCCATGCTCCTCAAACACCTTGAACATCTTCTCTGCAAATGCTTTAATCTCCGGAAAGTTTTCCTTTCCTTTATCCGACTGACTGTTGTAGTTCTTCAGCAACGTAACATAAAGCGCATTCGAGGGCTTAGAGAAAGCAATCGGTGTTCCCGACGCATCAATGATGCTTCCCCGGATCGGCTGAAGCGGAAAGTTCTTCGTCCGACCGCCGGTTTCTTGCTCCGTCAGTTCAGGGCCCTCCACGAACTGCAAGATAGCAAGTCGGACAATAATCACACAAAATATTATAAACGTACTGAAAAAGAACAAATTAATCCTCAGATTAAATTGACTTCCGGCATCTCCTTCATCCTGCTTTCGTTTATCCGGCTTAAAAAACTTCACCTTAAGCTTCTCCCCTTTGTTCGCTTTCACATAAGATCATCTTACCATAAACCATATACACGGTTCATCTTTCAAGAATTTAACAGAGTGCCAAACCAGGTAATACAAAATGGCCTTCCAGAAGAAAGGCCATTTAGAACATTATGCAGTTCCTAACATGTTAGAGGTGTAGTTAGCATTTCCAGCCGTTTTCTGATACTCCATGCTCCTTTAGAGTAGGTATCGTAAAATTTTCTACGCCACGGGAGCGGCACGGTATAGTCCGCTCTAAAAGACATTAGAATACCTGCTCTTTAATATGCGTCTCATTAAACCGGGGAGGATTAAACCAATTCCCGCTCTGTGCCCACGTTGGGTCAAGCGGTATCCACTGCTGCTTCTCGCTCAGGTAAACCTCATTCCATGCATGGGGCCCATATCCGCCTTGACCGTTGTAGCCCCGTCCTGTAACTACTCTTACCTTCATATCCTGGGAGCGGGCCATCATGGAGTATAGACGTGCGTAATCGATGCATACCCCGGAACGGGTATCGTAAGTATCCTGAGGAGTTTGCTCACGCCAAATCCGCTGCTCCTCATAGACCTTTACTTTGTCATAATCGTACGACACTCGGGTTCCTACCCAATCGTAAAGTTTGCGGGCCTTTTCCTCGTCCGTTGCGGCCTCTTTAACTACATGTGCAGCCGTTTGTTCGATACCTTCCGGAATCGAATGGTCAATGACCTCATACTTCTGCTGCATAATGCCGTTCAGCTCTTCCTGAACCGATTGGGTAAATACAGGTAGTTTGTCACGAACCAGAGAACCCGACAATGGTTCCATGACCGCCTGTGCACCATCCTGGTATACAGGTGATGACTCAACATATCTGCTGAACGAATGATCCGGATAAAGACTAACCCATATGAACAGAATTGCAATGACAACAATCCCTCGAGCTACTCCCATAACGACACCGATTCCTGCTCCTGCCAGACGGCTAACAATCGTAGACGGTTTGTCTTTCTTTAGACCGAACAACCCCAAACTGCCGCCAATCGTCAATGACACTAACAAACGAAGTATAAAGACAAACAGACAGTAACTGATCATAAAGAGAACCGCAAATCGCAGCAGTGCAAAATCAGCCATGGATTTGACAAAGGTATAATAGATCTGCTCCCACAGTTTAAGCTCTCGTTCAGGAATCTGGCTTCCCAGTGATTTCAGCCATACAGAAGCTTTGGGTGACAGCCATAGTGTAAATGGAACTGAGATACCTATACTAATTAGACGGAGAAGAGCGTCACCGAGAAAAAAAGCAAGCTTCCCTGCCGAACGGGAAGCTCCCCGACTCCAACCCTGTATTAAAGAAAAGGCTACAATAAACAGCAGCAGGATAGTAATACCATTACCCTCCCGCACGCTGTCACTCCATGCCGAAAACATGGAACCCCCTCCTTCCTATCGACTAGCTTCTTAGCTGCTTCAATTTTTTTTCGCTTGTCCTATAAATTCCTGAATCGTTTCGTTAATATCCCATGTTCCAACCGACACTCCACGGAAGCTCACTTCCACTTCCTTTGATTCGCTGCTGCCTTTGAGTTCTAAGTTCGGTGCCTTTACCGTAAATGTCCCGTCACCGTTTGATGTATATTTTGCTTCCTTTGCTTCTTTCATCATCATGTTCATAGCTTCTGTTTTGACGGTGTCTACCGTTTCATTCTTCACTGTAGTCACAACTTCACTGATTTGGTCTAAGGATATCCCGCTGTAAATGAGTAGTCCTCCGATTATCAAAATAACCAAAGCCCATTTGATGACTGTCTTGACCAGGTTAATAACAATAAACAGCACAATCAAAGCGATAACGATTACTAACCAATTTTGCTTCAGAAATTCCAACCATACTTGTGTATCCATTCATGTTTCACTCCCATCACTTTACATCAACTGAGCAGCCTGCAGCCGTCCTTATAGATTATACATGATTCCCCGCCTCAGTGTCAGTAAGACCCCTTAAATACAAATTAAGGTATAAGCTTGGCATCTTCAACGTACAAGTAGAACATAACCTGTCTAAATGCGGGTAGGAGGTGCTTTTATGAAAACAGCGATTTGGTTGTACATGTTTTTGTTTCTGGCATTCTTTGATCTGCATGCCCAGTATCCTGTCCTCACACCGTTCGCCATATCACTCGGTGCCGCCCCGACCTTCATCGGGTGGATGATGGGTATCTATGCCTTAACACATCTACCGGGTAATCTGATTGCCGGCGGATTAATCGACAAGCACGGCAGCCGGAGGTACATTGTTTTTAGCTTGACGGCAGCCGGGATCATACTGCTGCTGCAAGCTCATGTACAGCTGCCATGGCAACTGCTTGTACTCCGCTCCATCAGCGGATTTGTACTCGCCTTTTTATCACCGGCATGCCTCGCCCTGTTGGCCTCATTATCACAGGATAAGGTAATTCAAGGGAAGTATATGTCCGGTCACGGCGTAGTTCATACACTCGCTTCCGTTCTATCACCTGCTGCAGGTGCCTTTATCGTGGCTAAAACCGGCTTTTCAGGTACATTCCAAACTCTGGGATGGGTGTTGATCTTTACAGGTATCATGGCTCTTCTCACTGTTCCTAAGCCTTCTGCTCTGGCAAATACAAACAATAACGAAAGATCGGAATCGGAAACGAGTAAAGCACTCCCTTTCAGTCTGCGTTTGTATCTGATCCCTTTTGTTATCGCCTGCTCGCAAGGGATTCTATTTTTCGAACTTCCACTTCGTGCTAACGGTCAGGCAAGTATTATGTCAACCGGGCTTCTCTTCTCCTCCATCAGTCTGGGAGCCTTGGTCACACTAAGTATGCTCTTTTTGAATAATTATGGGCCAGGTAAAAGAGTGGCTATCGGCATCCTTGGACTCGCCTTGTGTTTCTATACTTTGGCTGCAGCTAACCATCTTCCGATGATTGCCACTCTGTTCATGCTCGGCACGGCAAAGGGTCTTCTTTTCCCTGCCTTGTCCTCCCTGTTTATTGAACTTAGTGGTGGTGGAAGACTGGGCAGAGTATTCTCTTATCAATCCATTGCCATGTCCATAGGTTCCTTTGTCGGTCCTATTGCAGCAGGACAGTTTAGAGACATAATTTCTCCGTACTTCATTGCCTTTATTATGCTGATGATCGTCCTACTGCTTCTCCCTCACCGGAAACAGATACCTTCTATCGATATACCAGCAGGTGCGAACATCTAACATCATGAATGATTTTCCTAATATCAGCCAAAAGTCCAGATGTAGGCCAACACACAGTCCATATGGGTATTTCCACATAATATACAGTGAGGCAAATGACCACCAAGATTAAATGAGGAGTGAAAATAAATGAGTCACGTTCATAAACATTGTCATCATATTCCGGTATCACATTGTTCTTCTGTAGGTATGATTTTAGTTCTCTACATTTTACTGGTAATCATCCTCAGCTGCTGCTTCATTTAAAATGTTCGACCGGGTGTGTCCCATATTATTTTTCAAGTTAGAAAACCAGGGGATCTCTCAGAAAAAGAAAAAGCAGGCCACTCGAGGTTTTGTTCTCAGGCGGCCTGCTTGGTTTTGTGGTCCACGGTGTGCTTCACTACATAACTGCTTTCGGTCTGTTCTTACTCGCGCTTACAAAGGTTAGCTTCTGCACATTTGGCATATCATTAAGTCCTCTTTCATCCGTATAAAAATCGTATCCGGATCGAGCATACCTTAGCTGTATCGCTCCCATCCATTGGCAGATAGAGTTGGTCCATTGTATATTGAATGTACAAAAGAAGCGTCACAGTCAATGGAACTTTTGATTTTGCATGAAGTCCGGTTGACAAGTTAAACATACATAAAGAAATCATAAATATAAACCAGCAACATTTCCCGGGGAATTTCGATGGGGCATGCCGTAATATGACAGAGGTGACTGACATGTCGATTTTCATTATCGTTGAAGGCAAAAATGACCGCAGCAGACTTCGTCGATTGCTAACTTCCGACATTACGATACTTTGTACGTTTGGGACGTTGAATACCGTCAAGTCGGAGTCACTGCACAAGCGGGTAAAAGATCAAGAAGTGTATCTGTTTATGGATAACGACAGCTCAGGCAAAAAAATTCGTGGACTCCTGCGGGACGTTTTTCCAGATGCCTCCCATATTTACACACGTCGCGGGTACGCTGGGGTTGAGGGCACGCCAGATGAATACCTCATCGCCCAGCTTGAAAAGGCCGGCTTGGAGGAGTTTATAATTTACCCACCTCCGATATTAAATGGTCCTTATGAATAACGATAAGAAACCTCTATCGATCTACCTCAAAGAAGACAGACCACATTTAGCGGTAGTTTTTCTTGCGAGAAAAGGATGCACTTACTCCGATGTTTATACTTCTTAGCTCTTAAGAAAAGAAGCACCTGAACCATTCTACAGAATAGTTCAGGCGCTTCTTCAATTTATCGTATCCTACTCTTTAGCTAATGCTTTGACATCCTTCACGACATCTTCGATCTGCACACTGTTAGGATCTGCAGCATTGTACATTTTTCGGATATTGTTGTCACGGTCAACCAAAGCTATGTAGTTGCCGTGAGTATAGTTGCTTGAATCCTTACCGAGAAGCGGGATTTTAAACGAATTCTGCATCAGATCTCGTGTTTTTTCTTGATCACCGCGGAGAAAATACCAACCGCTATAATCAGCAAAGAAACGATCACCGAATTCCTTAATTTTCTCCCGCGTATCCGTTACCGGATCAAAGGAGATCGAAACAAATGTAGCCTCTTTACCAAACGTTCCGTCTTTCTTTAGCTCATTCTGGATTTGGGACAGCAAAAATGTCGTTACAGGACAAACATCCGGACAACTGGTGAAGTAAAAGTACATCAATCGCACTTGCCCCTTCGTATCGTCCCTGGACACCTTTTTACCATCCACATTTTCCATGGCGAAATCCCCAACCTGCCCCACGACCGGAAATTTGCTTTGTCCAATACCGAGCGCATTGTAAACCAGAACCACTGCAGCAATCACACAAACGGCGAGCAGCAGCCAACTCCATTTATACCGTTTTAGCGAAGTCATCTAATTCCGTTCTCCCTTCATCCACCTATGTTATATATGGGAAACACAGCACTCTACGTTATTGGAGTGTGTTGAGAACAAGAACAAATAAACTTATAGTCAGGTAGTTAATGGAGAAGAAAAACACCTTTTTTGACCAGGCCTCATCATCTTTTGCCCGGAAGCCTTTAAAGGCAAGGTAGAGCCAAACCACGGATAGCAGCAGTGAGATGACAAGAAAAAAGATCCCCGCATATCCGTACACATACATCAAGATAGGCAGCGGAACCAACAGCGCAATGTATGGAATCATTTGAATCTTCGTCCGTTGAATGCCCTTTACGACCGGAAGAAGTGGGAAGCCTGCAGCGCGATATTCTTCGACACGGCGAATTCCTAATGCCCAAAAATGCGGCGGCTGCCATAGAAACAGCAAAGCAAACAATAGCCATGCGCCCATATCAACCGTTTGAGTCACGGCCACATAACCGATAACCGGCGGCATAGCACCCGGAATGGCGCCAATGGATGTACTCCAGGTCGAGCTACGTTTAAGCCATAGCGTGTACACAACTACGTACCCGAACATACCAACGAGTCCAAATATTCCGGATAGCACACCAGAGAAAATAAATAGTACGGCTAGTCCAACGATGCCTAAAGTAATTGCATACCACAGCACCACTGTCGGCGTAAGGCGTCCCGTTGGCAGCGAGCGATCGCTCGTGCGTGCCATCTTCATATCCAGATCCCGGTCAAAGTAATTGTTAAAGACACAGGAGGAAGCCATAACCAAAACGGTTCCGAGAAGTGTCATGATCATTAAACCAAAATGTATGTCCCAACGGGATGCCATCCAAAATCCGGCAAATGCCGCTATTAGATTAGAGCGAATAATCCCGGGTTTTGTCACAGCTATGAAATCTTTCCATGTACCCGCTTTTTCGGGAGGCTTGGGTCTTGCGGAAGCCATTGTTGCGGAATCCGAAGGAGCCTGATAACTCATGGGGTTTTCCACGTCTAAACATTCCTCCTTATTTCTGTCGTTATGGAGGAAGACTGCCTCCGCTATAAAGTTTATCATATCATTAGCAAAAAGTGTTTATCAATCCTTCGGAATTCGTTTCATCTATATGACAATTCAGTGAAAATTGATGTCACTTTTTCGTCTTGACGTTATGCCTTCTATTAAGGCACAATTTGTTTAAGAAAGCGCTGCACCAAAAAGCCCGAAGCATAAGCTCCGGGCTTGGACTGCACATTATGAAAAGTGATTACGAGTTACGACCAGAAAGCGACTGTTCTGCGATTTGTACAAGACGCTTGGTTATATATCCACCCAGCGATCCGTTTTCACGGGAAGTATAATGACCCATGTAACCGTCTTGAGGAATGGTGACACCCAGTTCTTGAGCTGCTTCCATTTTAAGTTGCTGCAGGGCTGCATTTGCTTGTGGTACAACCAGATTGTTGCTGCGGGAACCTCTTTGTGCCATGTTATTCTAATCTCCCTTCACTGAATGAAATATGTCTGTGTTCCAATGCAAGCTTGCAAGCTTATTATGTCTCCTTCTCGTAACCTTATACCGAAATATAAATTTTAAAAAATTTGGAGGTGATTAAACATGAGCAAGGGACTGTCCCTCTGGTTCGCAGTATCTTCCATCATCCTGATGACTGCAGCTTCCATAAGTATAAGTCATAACATACTCGTAGCTATAGGACTCGGTATACTTACCGTTTTCAATATAGGTTGGGGCTTTATCATTAAAGCCAGAAGCAGACGCTCCTAATTTGTCATTTTGTAAGCATCGCCCTCTGGCAACTACAGCCTTTTAAATTTTTCAGCTCACATATTTCTATTGCAAGTATCTTTTCCAAGCATTTTTTTTACGTCAGCCCGTAAAATCTGTTATGATGAGGTTAATCATCTACTATTGATTACTGTGGTAAAGGGGCATCGATATGAATCAAGTGACCAAAGGACAATGGAATGGTTACGACACCTATATCTTAAAAACCGGCCGGCTAGAAGTGACACTCCTTCCCCGTCTCGGTAACAATGTCATCGAAATTAAGGACCAACAAGAACAGCGCCACGTACTTCGGAGGCCAGAAGAAAGTGAATTGGCTTTCTACTTACAGAAACCTTACCACTTCGGCATGCCGATGCTTATCCCGCCTGGACGAATCGAGAAAGGCCGTTTTGAATATGGCGGCACCAGTTATCAGTTTGACCAAAATACAGCCAACGACAATCATATCCATGGACTGCACCGCACCCAAGCTTGGTGTGTAAGTGATATCGAAGAGGATGATGAAGGTTGTGCGATTACAACGGAGTTCTCAACTTCTGAAGATCCCCGTTGGACGGCACAAATGCCGCAACCGCTAAAGCTGCAGATGAATTTCCGGTTACAAGAATCGGAACTGCACAAGCGTTTACGCGTCATCAACAATGGTACCGAACCTGTTCCTTTTGGTATGGGATACCACACCTGGTTCCTGTTAGATGGCCAGCCTGATCAGTGGACATTAAAACTTCCGGTAGAGGGTATTTACACGTTGAATGATCAACTTATTCCAACAGGGCATCAGGCCCCCCTCGGTGAATTGGAAGCATTAAATAAAGGCTTCAATATGAAAGACGCTGATTTTGACACTATTTTAAGTATCCCTGAGGGAGAGCCTGCCGAAGCAATTCTCACCCGAAATGACGGATACGGAATCCATTATTCTGCGGACCGCTCCTATTTCAAGCATTGGGTCTTGTACACCAAGGGAAAAGCGGATGAATTCCTGTGCATTGAACCTTATACTTGGCTTCCTAATGCACCGAATCTGGATCTACCGAATGAAACAACGGGTCTTATCCATTTGGAACCCGGTCAATCTGTCGAACTTCATACGAAATTGCAGATACACTATCCGAATACATAAGGATAAAATCGTATCATAAAACAACCGCAGCCCTGAATGGTTTCAGGGCTCTTTTTTTGTCCTAATATTACCAGGAATGAAGTTAGAAACTACACGCATGAGATTCTCTTCTTTCAACCATAATAACTTCATACAACGCCGAAGGAGGTGACAAACATGGGTATGGGTCAAGCAGGTCAAGGCCGCAGAGGCGGAAGCCGTTCTAATAACCTGGTCGTTCCCCAAGCTAACGCAGCACTTCAACAGTTGAAGTATGAAGCGGCACAGGAATTGGGCGTATCTATCCCACAAGACGGTTATATGGGTAACTACACTTCCCGCGAGACTGGTTCTTTGGGAGGATACATCACTAAACGTCTGGTTCAAATGGCTGAACAACAATTGACAGGTCGTTCGAACATGTAGTTGATTTTGTTCCTCCAAATAAAGAAGGAGGCGATCTTCTCCCCAAAGATCGCCTCTTTCGGCATGTATTTTATAAAATTTATGGATATGAAATGATATGATATCAGGATTCCAAAGCGGCTTCAGAGACACTTGTTCTCGGGTATCGAATCATCAGATTTGCCATGTTGTAGTTTGACTCAAGTACGGCATCAATAATTATTAGTCCCTGTCTCACGGTAAAATCATAGCTTATTTCTCCATGAGTCCAGTGGCGTTTATGCTTCAAGCTTTCAAGCGCCATAGCACGGAAGGATAATTGTTGAGTTTGGTTCAACCCTTCTCCAGCGGAAGTAATTACACCGTTTCGACCGGTAAGCGGATTATGACGAATCCCAAATTTACCGATAACATTATTTCGTATTTGCACAAATACAGTGCCAGAAGATAGTCCTGACAGCTCCTCCTCCAACTCTCTAAACACTAAATCTAACTGCCTAACCAGCGATAGTTGATCCAATTTAATCATTTCAACCCCCCTTGTTTTTTCAAAAATTTCCCTTTTATAGGGCTTATGACTCATTATAGGTCAAATATTAGCAATCATCAACAGCATTCAACATAATTGGGTATTTATTACTATTATTTTCATATGATTCATAACATCCTGTGCTGTATTACGGCATTATTCTATTTTTTGCGACAAAAAAGGAAGTCCTTGCGGACTTCCTTTAATCCATGATATTTCAATTTTCTGCAAGTTACGCCAAATGATCTGTCATACGCAAAAATTGTTGAATATCGGAAACACACATGTCAGCTGCACTCTGCCAAAAATCCCGCTTTGTCAAATCGACATCAAGGTGCTTTTTCGCAAGCTCTTCTACTGTCATAATTCCGGTATCCCGAAGAAGTGCATCGTATTTATCCGCAAATGTACTGCCTTCCTGCTGCGCCAGAACGTAAAGCCCTGTACTAAACATAAAGCCGAACGTATACGGGAAATTATAGAACGGTACACCCGTACTGTAGAAGTGCAGTTTGGAAGCCCAGAAATGAGGATGGTAAGAAGATAAGGCTTCACAGTATGCTTGCTTTTGAGCTTCTTCCATTAACTCCGAAATCTCAGCCGCGTTCAGCAGTCCTTCTTTCCGCTTGTTATAGAAACGGGTTTCAAATAAGAAGCGGGCATGGATATTCATGAAAAAAGTAACGCTATTCTGAATTTTCTCTTCCAGCAAAGCAAGTTTTTCTTCTTCGTCTTTAGCCGCCTTGACGAGAGCATCTGCCACGATCATTTCTGCAAAAGTGGAGGCCGTTTCGGCTACGTTCATAGCGTAACTTTGATTCAGAACCGGCAAGCCCCTCATTAGATGCTGATGGTAGGCATGACCCAGTTCGTGAGCTAATGTAGATACATTTGAAACAGTTCCGCCAAAGGTCATAAAAATTCTCGTCTGATCGCTTACTTTGAAGGATGTGCAAAAACCACCAGGACGTTTGCCTGGGCGATCCTCTGCCTCAATCCAGCTTTTGTCAAAAGCCATCTGGGAGAATTCAGCCAGTTTCGGACTAAACTTGCTAAATTGCTCAACGATGGTCTCAGCCGCCTCATCATAGGTGATTTTGGAAACAGAAGTTCGTATTGGCGCCTCTACATCGGTCCAAGTTAACCCATCAAGTCCGAGGAGTTTGGCCTTTCGGTTTAGGTACTCGACGAGCACCGGCTTTGTGTCTTGAATAACAGCCCACATCGTATCCAAGGTTTCATGGGACATACGGTTAATAGCTAGTGGCTCTTTAAGAGCATCTTCCCAGCCTCGGTTAGCATAAAGCTTAAGCCGGAAGCCGGCGAGATGGTTCAGCGTATCCGCACAATAATCTTCTGAGTCTGTCCAGGCTTGTTCCCATTTTTCGAACATTTCCTGTCTTACTTCACGATTTGGGTTATGTAACTTGTTGAAAGCTTGACCTGCAGAAAGGATTTCGGTCTTGCCATTCTCTTCAAATGGTATTTGTATTTTGCTTACAATTGTATCGTAAAAGTTTCCCCATCCGTGGTATCCGTCAATCGCAAGCTCAAGTGCCAGACTTTCTAGTTCAGGATTCATTTTCTCACGCGCCAGATCACGGCTCTCATTCAGGATAAACTTCAGCGGCGATACTTTCTCTGTTGAAGTCCATGCTTCCCACAGTGTATCTTCAATTCCACGAAGAAGATTGTTGAATTTAGCAATAACACTCTGAAGATTTGCCCTAATCACAGTAACCCGTCCGGACAGCTGAACTGCTTTTTTATCATTTTGATCCTGTGCCGCCAGACAGCCTACAAATGCACCTGCTTCACTTGTCATAGCGGTGCATTTCTCTAATAAAGAAAGAATGTGCTCCAAACTTTTAGCTTCCTCCAGATTTGCTGGAACATTGGCGGCCTGAACGGCTGCACGGAGCTCATTTGCTTCCTTCTCAAGTGAATCTAAAAATGCAGCGAGCTCTGGAGAATGCGATCCCCCCGGAAAAATGGACTCCAAATCCCACGTTTGCTGTAGCCGTTTTTTCATGGTCATCACCTTTCTTTATACAAAAATACTAAGTTTTAATTTGTGTGGTACCGTGTAAACGTGTATAACTATAACTATATCCTATAAATTACTGCTGGAGGGCGACTTCTATGAGACCATTGCAAATATCGCCGGAGACGGCAATCATCCTCTCAAAACAGCTTGGCGTTCCATTGGAGCACCTTATGCATATGCCGCAGCACATTCTGATGCAAAAAATTGCAGAATTGGCTGGATCGGAGCAGAAGCCTTCGTCTGGGGAAGCGGATCCAAAAAACGGTTCCACGGAGAAACCATGATCCCTTTTTCAAACGCTTGGCCTTATGACATTCTTTCCGGAGACGTGTATGTACAGAATTGCCCTTTTTGCGGCTGTGACAATGTTTTGCTTCCCATGAAGCCGAAAGAACTGATCAGCGTGCGCGAAGGCAAGAAGAAACTCCTCATCTTTCCATGCTGCCATAATAAAGTTACCGTACTCGACAGCGATGCCGATTATATTCTTACCGATCAGAAGCTGAGGTAACGCAAGCTTTTACCGCACTGTCAACAACATAATGTGACGCTTCAGGCTCTTCTACAAGAGCCTCTTTAGCGTTATAGGGAATTCATTTCTTCCGGGAGCGCTAATTTCTCAGCCATCATTTGTTCGCGCAATACGGCCCACTGTTCGCGAGAAGCACGAATCATGGCTGAATCAACAATTTTCTTGTCTTGAATTACACGAGAGAACCATTGAACCGCTTCGCTGTAACGGCCCACCCGGCGGTTAATTTCCCCGATCAGATACAGCAAGCGAGCATCGTTAGCGCCAACCCCATCCATCTCATAGACTCGAATGTACGACTCAAGACTGTAAGTCAAAAAACGCTGTTCCTGCTCCTCATTCTCTTGATAGCGGTACAACCAGGAAATATGATGAAGAAGACTAGCGATAATCCGCTCCCTCTCCCCAATGCTCTGAGCGCACAGGAGGGCCAGCTTATATGCCTCCAATGCATCCTCCAAGCTACGTGAACCCCCAAAATCACGCTTAATCCATCTACTCGCGATTTTCGACCGGAATTCTGACTTCTGGCGATCATTTAAGGTTTCAGCTGAATTCTCAGTTGAGGCAAATCCGCATTTTGGACAGACTCTTACCACATAAAAGTCAGGATTCTCATTTTTGTAATACCCACAAAAATCAGTGTCTGTCCTCACCGCTTTTTTAAAACTTGGCCGTACTCTTGAAGTAGTAAATGGATGATCGCAGTTCCCGCATGTAACTGTAATCGTGTACAAAGGTTCTAAAACCATACCGTTGACATCCCTTTCCCCCATGATGGTGTCTTAAGTAAAAGCAGCTTTAAGGTGTATTCACAAAGTGTCGGGCAGGACCAGATAAGCGCTTAAGAACAAAATCCCGCAGTGTCTCTTCCACGCCAATCTCCTCCAAGGCGCCAGCCATACAACCTAGCCATTCATCTGCATGGCGGTCCGTAATCGGGAAATTAAGATGTCTTGCTCTCATCATCGGGTGTCCGTAAGCTTCCGAGAACAGGGCAGGCCCTCCAAAAAACTGGCTCAGAAACATATATTGCTTCTCCATCACCGGCATAATATCCTCTGGAAAAAGAGGGCCAATCAGATGATTTTTCTGAACGCGCGGATAAAAGGCTTCCACTAATGAGCGGACTCCTTCTGCACCGCCAAGATTATCATATATGCTCAAGCTCGGATCCATTTCCGTAATCCATCCCCCATCTTTGAAATAAGTAATCGTAAGTTAGTCTCATTATATCAGACATAATAAAAACGTCTATCGACGTAATCACATGAAGCCAGACCGCATTTAGCAGAAGTTTTTATTGCGATATAAGGATGACATCTCCTGATGCTTATCCTTATCTTATATCTAGAATAAAAACGTCTATCGACGTAATCACATGAAGCCAGACCGCATTTAGCGGAAGTTTTATTGCGATATAAGGGTGCCATCTAAAACAAAAAAGGCGCTAAACGAAGTTTAGCACCCTGTACCTATTTAATAACTGCGCCAGTCCTCTTCACCCTGGTGGACGAGAGAGGCACGTATTACATAAACGAAGGCGCAAACCAGAATACCTGCGACTATGCTCATGATCATCACTCCATCCAAACATAATTCGAAAGATGTGCTTTGATACTTTAATTATAGCACAATGTCCTCAAAAATAAAGCACCCTTGTAACCGCTTTCTAACTCTTTTTGTACTGTTTGTCCTAATTTCCGCATAAAGATGGAGCAGTAAGGCTAAATTTACCGCAGACATGATCTGTTCTACCCAGGGGGCGTTGTTAAATATATGACCATGAAAAGAATGGGTTGGATATTTCTCATGACCGGCTTATTCAGCATTGTCGTCCTTATGGCGGCTTTTCCCGGGGCCGCTCTGCAATCTGCAATCCGTGGTCTCTCCATTTGGTGGGACGTACTCTTCCCATCACTCTTTCCCTTTTTCGTCATTTCCGAAGTGCTACTTGGATTTGGCGTTGTTCACCTTATCGGAACTCTGCTGGATCCCTTAATGAAACCTTTATTTCGTATTCCCGGAAGCGGAGGATTTGTCGCGGCTATGGGATATGTGTCTGGCTATCCAGTGGGAGCCAAATTGACAGCTAAGTTGTGGGAACAAAAAATGGTCAATCGGGACGAGGGAGAACGCCTGGTTGCTTTTACAACCTCTTCAGATCCTATTTTTCTCATTGGTGCCGTTTCAATTGGTTTTTTCCACAACCCGCAAATCGGTTTAATTCTTGCATTAGCGCATTACGGCGGTGGATTTCTGGTAGGACTTTTGATGCGATTCCACGGCCGTAAAAATAATACAGTTTCGGATCATTCTACAGATTTGGCAAAGGGCAGTCGTCTTAAAGTTGCGATTCACGCCATGCATCATGCGAGAGAAGCAGACGGTCGTGATTTTGGGACTCTTTTGAGACAAGCGGTTCAATCTTCTCTCCAGCTTATTATTGTCGTAGGCGGCCTGGTTGTATTCTTTTCCGTTTTTCTGGAGCTTTGGACACGTGCGGGAGCCATCCCCGCCCTGAATCAGATTGTAAGTGCCCTCCTGTCCCTTGTCGGCGTTCCAGAACAATTATCTACGGCACTGGTCGGAGGCCTGTTTGAAGTTACGCTGGGTGCCCGTTATGCGGGTGAAGCTGGGGACGTAATTCCTTTGGCTTACAAAGCGGCAGTTGCAGCCTTCATATTGTCATGGGGCGGCTTGTCAGTACATGCCCAAATCGCAAGTATTTTGAATGCCACGGATCTTCGCTATTTACCGTTCATGATTGCCCGCTTGATCCATGGGGTCGTGGCTGCAACTGCGGTCCTACTGTTCTGGAATCCGATTATGGGGGAGACGATAACAACTCAAGCCATCTCGGCCGTTTCTTATTTGTCTTTCAGCGGGTATAACCATATTATGGCCGTATTTTGCATATTGCTCGGTAGCCTTATCAGTCTGACTCTCTTGATGGAAGTATTTATCCTACTGCGACGAAAGTTCCGCAATTTCCCAAGGTGACATTGTTTTATTCTCCAAGATTGATTATCATCGATATATAACCTTACAAAAGGAGCTTATCAACTTGAGATACTATGTTCTGGACCGCGGAGACCCATTGTCTGTAGAATTGAGTCAACAATTTCACAAGCTAGCGGAACAGCGGGGCTTCGAACTGGATGCAGAATCTCCGGAGATCGTTGTCTCCATTGGCGGAGACGGCACGATGCTCCATGCTTTCCATACGTTTATCGACCGTATTCCAGACCTTGCTTTTGTCGGGGTTCATACCGGACATCTCGGCTTTTATGCCGACTGGAAAGCAGACGAACTGCCAAAACTGATTGATCTCATGTGCGGCATCGGCGATCCTAAAATTCTTAAACCCCGCATTGTTAAGTATCCGTTAGTTCAACTCGAAATTCATAAAAAATCGGGGACGGCATCGTATATCGCGCTAAATGAATTCACACTTAAAGGTGTAGACGGCACTGTCGTTGCCCAAGTCGACATTAATGATGTAACCTTTGAAATGTTTCGGGGAGACGGTATTTGTATTTCAACACCTTCCGGCAGTACAGCTTACAACAAAAGTGTCGGGGGGGCTATGGTTCACCCTTCCATCGATGCACTTCAAATCGCGGAAATTGCCTCTATAAACAATCGGATCTTCCGAACGCTAGGGTCTCCGCTTCTTCTTCCGAAACATCATCATTGCGATATTTTTTCATGCAAAGACCAGCGTTTGCTGCTTACGGTCGATCATAACAATTTCATGATTGATGATCTTATTTCCGTTCGCTGTCAGGTCGCGGAACAGAAGGTAAGTTTTGCTCGCTATCGTCCGTTCCCCTTCTGGAATCGGGTACGGGACGCTTTCCTCGGATAATATTTATCGATTCATACCAAAAACAGCAGCCCTGCGCAGGAGCTGCTGTTTTTGGTGGTACATAATAGTATGTATCCTACTCAGCTTGATGCTGATTCTTTTGATTGAGACGATTGTCTCGATTGTCCCGGTTGTCTCGCTGCTTAGATTCCTTCCAGGATTTTGGCGATTTGTTAGGTCGCGGCTCCTTGGATTCTTTTACTTCTTTTACTGCCTCACGTTTGCTCCGATATTCCTGCGGCTCTTTACCTGTTCCCGGTTCACTCGAACGCCCACCAGATTTGTTTTCCCTAAGATCTATTCTTTCCTCACTTTCGGTTAACTCATCCGCTTCCTGCTCGGCGCGACTTTCCTGAGCTTCCCGTGCCTCCTTCAATTCCTGTTCCTTCAATTCCTTGAGCTCTTTCGGGTCTTTGATTTCCTTGCTTTTCTGGAGCACGAAATAAGCACAACCGAAATTGCAGTACTCATTAATATAATCAGACATTGTCGAGAAGGTTACGTCTTTGGAGGCTTTGGGATGGTTATCCCGATAAAACCCCTTTAATCGTAGCTGGTTGTATCCCCAGTCTCCGACAATATAGTCATACCGCTCAAGCACTTCGCTGTACCTTTCGCGGAAAGCCTCAGTATTCCAACCGTTTCTATGATCCTCAAGTACTTCGTAACTTCTGTTGCCTATAACGATCAAACAAGCTTCCCCTGCCTTTCCCGGCTATGACCGTACAATCTCATCCTTATGGCGTTCAGCCGATTTCACCTGCTCATGCGCATGATAAGAACTCCGCACAAGCGGTCCAGATTCCACGTGGCTGAATCCTCGTTTTAGTCCTTCTTCTTTCAATAAAGCGAATTCCTCAGGAGTATAATACTTCTCCACATTTAAATGTTTAGGTGAAGGCTGTAAATACTGACCAATTGTCATAATATCACAATCTACCGCTCTAAGGTCGTCCATCGCTTGCAAAATTTCGTGCCATTCCTCACCTACGCCCAGCATGATGCTGGATTTGGTTGGGATGTCCGGCTGCATTTGCTTTGCATTTTTCAACAATTGCAGGGAACGCTCATATTTGGCTTTGGCACGGACACGGTCAGACATCCGTTCAACCGTTTCAATATTATGATTCAGAATATCCGGCTTTACGTCCATAACGATTTGCAGCGATTCCGCGCTTCCCATAAAGTCAGGAATCAGCACTTCAACACTGCACAACGGCAGGCGTTTGCGGATAGCCTTTACCGTTTCCGCGAATATATAAGCTCCTCCATCTTTCAAATCATCACGGGCAACACTCGTCACAACACAGTGGCGCAAATTCATCTTTTCGGCTGCTTCAGCCACACGTTCAGGCTCCTGTAAGTCCAGTTCTGTAGGCAAACCTGTGTTGACTGCACAAAAGCGACATGCCCGAGTGCATATATCTCCCAAAATCATAAACGTAGCAGTACGGTTAGCCCAGCATTCATAAATGTTCGGGCAGCGCGCCTCTTCACACACGGTGTGAAGTGTCTTGGAACGCATCATGCTCTTGATTTCGTTATAATTATCGCCCGTTGTGAGCTTGATCTTAATCCAGTCCGGCTTGGGTTGTTTATTTAAAGTTTTGGACAAGAAGAAAACCTTCTTTCGAATTGAGTTGGATAGTCCTTTTAACTGTTCCATATTATATCATGAAAATCTTACGATTACCTATCCTCATCGGTATGGAATTCATCTTTCAACGGCATGGATAAAAATCAGTCATTCGATTCACCCTACAGGTAGGCATCAATGTCCGCGTATTTTTGAAAACGAAGGTCAGGAGGATGGGACACCATGAAAGAACCACGACGAAAATCAGGTCGATTGGGTATGAAGCGCCACTTTTCTGCGGCTTTATTAACCGCCTTTACAGCGGCCTCATACTTTTGGGGACCGGGCTGCGCTACAGCAGAAGAAGCTATTCTAACTGATACACCAACGGCTGCGCAGACGAAGGAAGATGATGTCTTTGCATCCAGAAAAATGTTGTATGACCGAATTTCAGCCGTGACCCAAGTACCCTGGTATCGTTTGGCAGCCATTGATCAATACGAGCGGACATTGACCCGCGTGCATCCTAAAGACCGCAAGCATCCTGAACGTCTTACAGGTATTTTTGTTCCAACAACAGCCTGGACAGGTCCGCTGAATCCGAACCAAGAGGACACTTATCCCCCAACGATCGAAATGTTCTCCGGTTTAGGTCGAGATGGAGACGGAGACGGAAAAGCGGATCCTAACAATAACACTGACTTGCTATACAGCATTTCGGCCAAACTGAAGCCCTACGGACACTCTAAGGACGATTTCGCAATCGGATTATGGTCGTATTATCAGAACGGAAGAGCCGTTCAGCGGGTCATGCAGTATTCCAAACTTTATGAAACATTCGGCAAACTCGAACTGTTCGCCCATGCCTTTCCGCTCCCTGTGGGCAATAACTACTCCTACCGTAGCACCTACGGTATGGGACGGAGTTGGGGAGGCAAACGAATTCATGAGGGAACTGACCTGTTTGCGGGGTACGGGGTACCTGTACGCAGCACCTGCTATGGTGTAGTCGAACTCAAGGGTTGGAATAAATACGGAGGATGGCGGATTGGCATCCGTGATCTAAACAATCATTATCATTATTACGCACATCTTCAGGGCTTTGATAAAGGAATCAAGTCAGGCGATGTGGTGACCCCAGGGCAGACCATTGGCTGGGTCGGAAGCTCAGGATATGGGAAACCGGGAACACAGGGTAAATTCCCACCTCATTTACATTATGGAATTTACCGCGACACCGGTCTTTCAGAGTGGTCATTTGATCCTTACCCGCTCCTCAAGCATTGGGAGAATGAGGAGCGCCAGTCCTTACGAAAAAATAAAAAAGCGCGTCCCTAAGTCATTAGGGCGCGCTTCTTCTTGATTTGAGCTACGGATCGATACTTGTATCAGGGACACTCTCTGATTCCTGAGAGGGTGCTTCCTTATGCCCTTCCGGAGCTGGTACCGTGATTCCCGGATTCGGATCAGTCTTTCCCCCCGTTGCAGCACCTCCTTCTGACTTACTCATTGGAGGAATAGCAATGCTCGGCGCATTATTGCTGTTTTCGCCGACCGGCCTGCCCTGATTATCGTAATAATACATGGGCACATCACCAACTACTAACATGTAGGAAATGGGGATATCCGTTTCAACAACCTGAGGCTCCATATCAAAAGGAACAACAACAGCAACCTCTGTCACAATATGAACGTATACCTCGACTAGAATCATATTGATCCCGGCTTCCTGCTGCCTGGTATCCAGCTGAACCTTCACAGCTCCTTGAGGCTCAATTTTGACAGGAATCTGCGGTCCAAAGGATGCTACGATTGGGCTTTTTAATACTTGGCCCAGAGGGATATGCTCTTTCCGTTTGTGAATATTCTCCAAAGTTTCCTGAACAAGTTGAGTCGTATGAGATGTGATCTTTAAGTGCTCTGCATAGTTCAGCATAAACCCGGTCACTTTGCCTGTACTGTCGGTTTTCCAGTTCACTAAGTTATCAAACTGCTTACCTTCGGTAACCTGACTTGTTATTGCTTTGTTAATGGCTTCCGTCGCAATTTGCTTAACTCGGATTTGAGCCAGATGCATAATGGGCGGTCTCAAATTTCTCTCCACATAAAGAAACAATTGAATGATTCCGAACAATAAGATCAGTGACGCGATAAGCCACCATTTTCTTCGGCTCCGCGGTTTCGATCCCTGAGGACGTACACTGTTCCAAGACGCTTTTACAGGTGTAAAGTGATTTCTAGACCGTTTTTTATATACACGCCGGATTCTCGGCCTGGGCCATGACGGCAAGGACGGAAACGATATCCGCCGGCTCCCCCATTTTTTTCGCCTCACACGTTTGCCCTCCCCTCATTTGCGCTGGAGGCGTGCACCCCACTTCTTAGCAAGCTTCCATAGAGGATATGCGGACAAAGTGTAAAAAAGAAGAGCAAGAGTACCGGTTAAGGTTGTCCTTGCTCTTCTTCACATCTCTTTTTCCATAAAGTAGCACTCTTCCCGAATGTCGAACGGACTTAATATGCAGCCCAACCGGTTATCGTGATTTCATGAATCCATAAAGCCTCATATATCAAGGATTTTTTCTGCCCTATAGTTGTCTCATTTTGATGTTATAAACCGTCTTAAAAGACCTTATAATCGGTCTCAATTTACGTTGTAACTCACATTGGAAGAACTATTGCTAGTTTGAATACTCCCGCTGTCGCAGTGCTTCAAACATCAGTACCGATGCAGCCATAGCCGCATTCAGTGATTCTGCCTTGCCGGGCATAGGAATGATGATTGCATCATCCACAAGTGCCGCAACTTCTGGCGATACACCACTGCCTTCACTGCCGATAACAATCCAGCAAGAGCCGCCAAAATCATAGTGAAAGGCTGTAGTTTGTCCCTCTAGGGAAGTCGTAACTAATCGTGCTCCCATTTCTCTAGCTTGTGGGAGAATATCCGTTAAGTCCCCCTCTATTACAGGGAGATGAAACAGTGATCCCATCGTAGAACGCAGTGTCTTCGGGTTGTACAGGTCGGCACAGCCTTTGCCCAAAATCACGCCACCAGCACCCGATGCATCCGCGCTGCGGATGATCGTACCGACATTTCCTGGATCCTGCAGGCCATCCAGAACGATGATCAGTTTGTCCTTTTGGGCAAAAAGATCGTCCCATGTCATCTTCTCTTTACGAACAACCGCGAACACGGGCTGCGGGGTCGAAGTATGGCTGACTTTCGAAATAATCGCTTCCGTCACACCGATCCATTCGACACCTTGTCCGTTGTCCGGTAATTCCTTCAGTTCATGAGGAATACCTTGTTCATACTCGTAGGCAATACATTCAATATCTGCTCCAGATATTAGCGCCTCCTGCACCAGATGAATGCCTTCCACCACAAATTTGTTCTGCTTGTCCCTATGCTTCTTCTCCTGTAGCTGGGTCCAGCTTTTTACTCTTGCATTTTGCAGCGATAAAATTTCCATATATGTTCCACCCATTCCTGGCGTATATCCATAATCAAATTACTTATTTCGGGTAAGCAAGCTCAAACTTCGTCAAATCATTCTTATGTCCAACCATAACCAGAATATCACCCTCAGCAAGGCGATCTTCAGGGTGCGGTGAGATGTTCATCTCCCCGTTACTGCGGATACCCATAACGTTGCAGCCAAAGCGAACCCGGATATTCAGCTCCTTCAGGTTTTGACCAACCATCTCCGATGATACTCGCATTTCCATAATACTGTAATCATCCGATATTTCGATATAATCCAGAATATTCGGCGAAATCAGATGATGGGCTACCCTTAAACCCATATCACGTTCGGGGAATATCACTTTATCGGCTCCGATTTTTTGCAGCACCTTACCGTGAAGTTCATTTTTTGCTTTGACAATAATAACAGGTACGCCTAAATCCTTTAGAATCAGTGTCGTTAAAATACTTGACTGAATGTCCTCACCAATCGCAACAACGACCACGTCAAAATTACGGATCCCCAGAGCCCGAAGTGCCTCTTCATCCGTCGAATTCGATGACACGGCGTGCGTAACCATATTAGAGACTTCTTGTATACGCTGCTCGCTAGCATCAATGGCAAGCACATCAAAACCCATCCCGCTAAGCTCCTTGGCCACGCTCGTACCGAAACGTCCCATACCGATGACCGCGTACTGTTTCTTAGCCATTTTCTTTCCTCCCCGAACCCTAGATTATCTGTGTTAGTATACCATATTGAACGTTAATCTTGAATTTATATGTCTCCCTGCGGGTACATTAAGCAATGACCCTTAAATAACAAGGAGGAACATTTCGATGTCCATATTGTTAGATCTAAGGCAGGCCGTCATTCACAAAGTCCATAATCAGGACGAAGAGCAGCTTCGCTCCATGATCGAGGGTTCCGTAGACGGGCCCGAAGCCGCCCTTCCTGGTCTCGGCGTCATGTTCGAGATGATGTGGAAAGACATGAATCCGTCGGCTCAAAACGATCTTGTCACTTCCCTTCATGATCACCTCAAGACCGTAACTCCCGGCAAGCTGGTCTAAGCTAGGCGGGTAACAGGAATGAACAAACAATCCCCCTTCCAGAACATGGACAGGGGGATTGTTTATGTTTGAGATATTACAGCTACTCTACTTAAGGAGCAGTCTCCAAAAACTTCGCTGTCGGATTTTTATCCACGGCTGTTCTCATCGCATACTCATTCTCAAAGAGAACAACATAATTATCTTTCTTATCCTTAACTAGCGTTGAATTAATTCGGAATTTAGACGGGTCAACCTTCTCATCAACAAGCCAACGTGCAAACTGATAAGGCATACGTTGGAGCAGAACATCAACACCGTATTCACCCTTCATCCGGTACTGAAACACCTCAAACTGAAGCTGGCCTACAACACCGAGAATCATTTCGTCAAAGCTGACCGTACGGAACACCTGGATCGTACCTTCCTCAGTCAACTGATCGATTCCCTTTTGGTACTGCTTATGTTTTAATGCATTTTTCACAGTAACCTTGGCGAATAATTCAGGCGAGAACGTTGGCATCTCATCAAACTGGATATCACCGCTCTGACTGAGAGAGTCACCTATCCGGAAAATTCCTGGATCAAATAAACCAATAATATCTCCCGGATATGCTTCCTGCACAATATCCCGGTCCTGTGCCAAAAACTGCTGAGGCTGTGAAAGCTTTATATCCTTGCCTACCCGGACATGCTTCACACTCATACCGCGTTCAAATTTACCAGACACGATACGGAGAAACGCAATGCGGTCCCGGTGTGCCGGGTTCATGTTGGCCTGAATCTTAAACACATAGCCCGAGAATTTCTCATCCGTTGGCTGTACAAGACCTGCTGTGCTCCGGCGGGGTTCTGGCTTCGGTGCGAGTTGAAGGAAATTTTCCAAAAAGGTCTGTACACCAAAATTGTTAACCGCACTGCCGAAAAATACAGGAGTCAGTTCACCCTTCAACACTTTTTCAAAATCAAACGGATCTCCGGCGACATCCAGCAATTCAAGATCCTGACACAATTGATCGTGCAAAAACTCTCCTGCCATTTCACGGATTACGGGGTCATTGTAATCTTCAACCTTTTGCACCTTGATGGATGAGTGATCGTCCCCTTGGAAGAGTTCAACTTGATTTTTCATCCGGTCGTATACCCCGCTGAGCTCACGTCCGGAACCGATAGGCCAGTTCATTGGGACGGAACGAATACCAAGTACTTGCTCAATCTCTTCCATCAGATCAAATGGTCTTCTACCTTCACGGTCTAATTTATTGATAAAGGTGAAAATAGGAATGCCTCGCTTGGCACATACCTGGAACAGCTTAATCGTTTGAACTTCGACACCCTTCGCCACGTCAATCAACATGACCGCGCTGTCTGCCGCAGTCAGCGTCCGGTAAGTATCCTCACTGAAGTCCTGGTGACCGGGTGTATCCAGTATATTAATCCGGTGACCTTTGTAGTCAAATTGCATAACGGAAGACGTTACCGATATCCCCCGCTGCTTCTCGATTTCCATCCAGTCACTTGTTGCGTGTTTACTTGCCTTTCTCGCTTTAACCGAACCTGCCAAGCGAATGGCACCACCGAAGAGCAGCAGCTTCTCCGTTAGTGTTGTTTTACCGGCGTCCGGGTGTGAAATAATCGCAAAAGTTCTGCGCTTATCCACTTCACTTTGCAGTTCATCTACTGTTTTGCCCATCTCACTGTTCCCTTCGTACTAAAGTCATGTACATTATTGTACCACAATCCATACGCAAACCAACCCCATACGCAAAGCGTATGAGGATGATTTTTGATGGTACGATACAATATTTAATTCGATCCCTTCAGCCATACTACATTATCTTCTTCTTGTCCATTTACAGGCCACCAGTGGAATCCATCTTTTTCAAGCAGTTCATCCGCTTGCTTAGGACCCCACGATGCCGCAGGATAGGTTTCCAGCTCACCCTGGTTTTCTCTCCAAGCTTCAGCGATGCGATCCACGAAGGACCAGGCTGATGCAACCTCATCCCAACGCGTGAAGTAAGTTGAGTCGCCACGGACCGCATCATGCAGTAGGCGCTCATAAGCTTCAGGTGAGTTAATACCAACCATACAGCTCTGACAGAAGTCCATAGCAACCGGCTCAATTTCCGATTCCGAACCTGGTTTTTTCGCATTGATCTTCACGTACAGCCCTTCCATCGGGTTAACCCGAATAACGAGCAGGTTTGGTTCCAGCGTGTGCTTTTGCCCAAGATATACATTACCCGGCATACGCTTGAATTCCACAACGACCTCCGTTGTTTTCACCGGCAGGCGCTTACCTGTGCGAATGTAGAATGGCACCCCCGCCCAGCGGAAATTGTCCACGAACACACGTGCTGCAAAATACGTCTCCGTATTCGATTCTGGATCAACCTTGTCCTCTTGACGATACGCAGGCAAATCTTTGCTTCCTACGGAACCACTCGAATATTGGCCGCGGACAACGTTCTCCTTCACTTCTTCATGTGTTGCATAAGGACGAAGAGAGCGAAGTACCTTCACCTTCTCATCACGGATATCTTCCGGAAGAAGACGGCTAGGCGGCTCCATAGCAATCATAGTAAGCATTTGAAGCATATGGTTCTGTCCCATATCGCGAAGTGCGCCCGCATGATCGTAGTAGCCTCCACGTTCCTCCACACCAACGGTTTCCCCCAGTGTAATTTGAACGTTAGCGATATGTTTGTTATTCCACAGCGGCTCAAAGAATGCATTGGCAAAACGGATAACTTCGATGTTCTGCACCATTTCTTTGCCCAAATAGTGGTCAATACGGTAGACTTCCTCTTCCTTAAACACCTGACGGATTTCTTCATTCAGCTTTGCAGCCGACTCGAGGTCGTAACCGAACGGCTTCTCAATGACAAGACGATTCCAACCTGCTCCATCCAGCATGCCGCCCTTCATCAGATTGAAGGAAACACTGCCGAACAATTCAGGAGCAAGCGCTAGGTAAAACAAGCGGTTGCCAGCTATATTAAACTTGGCTTCCAGCTGCTCGGTTTGCTCCCGTAACTCGCGGAATCCGTCAATATTGTTAATATCTAAAGATTTATATTCAAAATGCTGCGCGAAATTATGCCATTCCTCATCCTGTTCAGAACGATATCGACAAAATTCCTGAATCGAGCGATGCACGTCCTCACGGAATTCATCCTGAGACCGCGGACGCCGCGCCACGCCGATTACCGCAAAATCCTCTGCCAACTTTCCTTCGCGATAGAGACTATAGATCGCCGGGAACAATTTGCGTCTTGCCAAATCGCCGGTCGCTCCAAAGATGAAAAATACCGCTCCCGGTGTCTTTAATGAATCTAGATTTTGATTTTCAGCCATGGCTCCTCATTCTTTCTCTATGTAATATAGTGTATTTTTATGCATCACAACATAACATGATGTGATGACATTTTAGCATATTCATATAAAGTATGCTATCTCATTTCATACATTTTCATCGTTATTTCAGAAAGAGAGCTTAGTATTCTATTGTAATAACGGGAAATCCGATTGTTATTCTATTATTTTCCTTCATCGAATCTTCATGCACTGCTATTTGCATATGAATAGGGTTCTCCCCACCCATAACATAGGTTTTCAGAGAGGGAACTTCATAAGAGCGGCTTTCGGTCGTGGTATCCTGATAGGAATCCACTGCGTTAAGTGGCAGTTGTACAGCCAGCTCTTCCTCTAATCTTTGTACAGTTTCACCTGCTGTCATTCCATTGTATACACTGCCCTGAATTGAAGCATTCCATGCGGGTGTAATTCCCGCTTTCATCATAGAAGCTTGCGCTCTCTCCTGTATGCGAATCAGGTGCTGAATACCATCCAGCCCTTGGGCATCTAGTTGTATTTTCACGTAGCTCGTCTCTCCAGCCTGAACCCAGTCCAACCGTATATCGGTGTCAGAGATGACATCCCGGGCTCGATAGGCCTTCTCCCCGTGTTCCAACTCAACAGACAGATCACTTATACCCATCTCTTCAGCAAGAATACTCGCGGCTTGTTCACTTTTCTTAACCGACAAAGTCTGGCTCTCTCCTTGCAATTTTACAGTTACATGCAGCGGTGAATCAATTTGTGCCTTTCCCAGCGCATACAGCAGTTCCAGTTGACTGCCGGAAGACTCCACCAAAAGCTCGGAACCTCTCTTATTCGTAGAATCCATCGTGAATCCGGCCAATATCCCTGTAATCCCGCATAATAGCACCATACCTGCTATGAATTTCATTCCGAACCGCTGCATGAATAACCGCCCCTTTATACCGAAATCTATCAATCTAGTAAAAGGATTCCCGGTTACAGCGAAAATATTCTGTTCATATCAAAAAAAGACCCAACCGCTATCCGGCAGTCGGGATCTTTGTTACTACTGGTATGTTGGAACCGTTACTCTGCGAGCCCGTTTTTGTAAGCATAGATGGCCGCCTGTGTACGGTCCTCAACCCCAAGCTTCGCCAAGATGTTTGTCACGTGAAACTTTACGGTTTTAATGCCTATGATCAAATCATCCGCAATATCCTGATTGGACTTGCCCTGTGCAAGCAGGCGCAGCACTTCCATTTCCCGATCCGTCAGCTCACTATGAGCAGGAGCTTCCGCTTGCGGGTGACGGAATCGGTGCATCATTTTGGATGCTACTTGGGATTCCAGTACCGACTGTCCACGTGCGGCTGCCCGGATGGCATCGGCAACCTCCGAAGCTCTGGACGTCTTCAGCAAATAGCTGAATGCCCCCGCTTCGATGACAGGATACATTTTTTCATCATCCAAATAGCTGGTAAGGACGATCACTTTACAGTCAGGATACAGCTTTAGCAGCTGCCGAGTGGTCTCTATCCCGTCCATTCCTTCCATTACGAGGTCCATCAGCACCACATCCGGATGATATTCTTTTGCTAACCGTATGCCTTCTTCTCCACTACCGGCTTCTCCGACCACTTCAATCCCGTCCTCCGTGCCCAGCACGGCGGCAAGCCCGATTCGAACCATTTCATGATCATCAACAAGCAGCACTTTAATTGGCGTTTCCAACTCCATCTACTTCACCCCGGTTTCGTTCTTCGTCCATCAGAGGGACGGATATCTCGATGCGAGTTCCTTTACCGGGCGCAGTAATAAACTGTATGGAGCCGCCAAGCTCCGTCACCCGTTCCTGCATGGTAGAAAGACCATAAGAGGTTTGTTTTTTCTCATCCACCTCAAACCCCACCCCATCATCCCGCAGCGTAACACGCACCGTGTTTTGCTTCCGCTGAATGCGGATGTCCATTCTGTCCGCTTTGGCATGTCTCAACGTATTGGACATCGCTTCTTGGATAATGCGGAATAGATGATTCTCAATCCCTTTCACAAGGGTTACTCCTTCATCCATTTCCAATGTAATCTCCATTGGGACTTTAATCTGCAGCTCCCGTATCAGTTCACGGAGACCCTGCTCAAGTGCTTTACCCTCCAGGTATACCGGGCGCAAATGAAGCAGGAGTGCCCGCATTTCCGACTGAGCTACCGCGGACATTTCCTCAATCAGAGCTACTTGCCGCTGTGCTTTACCAAAATCCTTTTCTAGCGTACGACCAACGGCAGTGGCCGTCATCGATATGGCGAACAGCTGTTGAGATACCGAATCATGAAGCTCCCGTGCCAGACGCTGCCTCTCCTCCACAATGGCCGTTACACGGGCCTGTTCAGCCAGTTGTGCGTTGTTGGTAGATAAACGCTGAAGCGAATTCACTTGCTCCTCCCAGCGTTTACTGATCCGTCCCAGCTGTTCTCCAAGGCGTCCTACCTCATCCTCTCCCATGTCGGGCATGATAGCTGAAGTTACGCCGCCTTTTTCCCAAGTGACTAAGGTTTCCCTAACCCCATCAAGCCTTCGTTTTATCCGGTAGCTCTGAAAAAAACCATACACAGCTCCCAAGCTAACCGGTAAAAGCACTAACGTTATCCCTGCTTGAATACCATTCCTCCAGGAATCAAAAGGCTTCAAATAGTCGTATGTATATAAAATGTACAGCGTAACCAGCATAACCACAAAGCCCAGAAGGGTGCCCTCACGGATACTTCGGGTAATGATATTAGCCTTTTTCTCCGATTTCATCGGGCAGCCCTCCTGCTTTCCTCACTTTGCGGTATCTTGGATCAAACCAGGCGTATGTTGAGATCACCACCAAGATATGAAACGATAAACTTCACTTTATATTCACTAGATTCATAGTTCGGCGATTTCCAGTTCAGACGATTCATGATTCCGGTCTCCCGCTGCCTGCCGATGTCTATAGATCCAAAAAGAACAAATGCTTCAATCTCTACACCATAATAGTCAGGTAACGCTAAATCGATATCTCCAAGAATACCATGGAACATCATAACCGTACTACGTTCCTCTGGCAATGCAAGCGACAAATCCACATCAGCTTCACCAAGGACATGCCACACGCTCATACTCTTCATGACCCATGGAGCACTGTCCCAATCAAAGTTGGACATAAAATTCTGCCTTTGAACGAATCGGTCATTTTCGTGAGCACGGCGTGCTTTCCCATAAAATATTCCGAGCGACAACAAGCCGATTCCGATAATGAGCATTAGGTGATCCAGAAGAAGCAGGACGGTTCCTACACCAAGTATAATATATCCCTTTCGGACAGAGCCGCTTCGAATCTGATGAATACCTGCAACCATCAGTAGAAGAGCGACGATGGTAAAGAAACCAAACCATCTGCCGAAAAGCATAAACACACCGATGCCAATCAATCCAAATGCAATCCAGCGATTTCTATCCATGCCGCACCTCCCCACGATGATTATAAGCCATGAAAAGCCAAAACAGTGCGGGGATCCGCACCGTATGGCTTACCATTATATACTGAACGGATTACCTCGAAATTATGAAGGATACCCCAATATCCGTACATCAAGTTCATTCAGTAGTTTATCACATTTCCTAGTTTTACGAATACTTCTTTTATAAAATCCTGACTTGCTTCTTCCTTTTACTCTTCTTTTGCAGAGCCACCATTCATTTTGTTTCTGAGAGCGTTAAGCTGCTCATCCACTTTCATCTGCTTTTCAACGTCCACAGGACTAGTGTAAGCTACGTTGTTCGGACGGTATGGTGCACGCATTACATCCGCTTCTGCTTCCAACTGCATTATCTTTTCTTCCATGCGGTGGAAGCCCATCGAGGCGCTGCCGCTTTCGATCGAGTGCAGACTACTTACTTGCGACATTTGCTTCTTCGCTTTAGCCATTTGAGCACGAGCTACAAGCTCATTACGCTTGTTGCGCATTTTGTAGAACTCATCCTTCATTTCATGAAGCTGAGCAACCAATTCTTTGGCTTGAGTTTCAGACTGCAGGTGAAGCTCTGTGTATTCTGTTTCTTTTTGATCAAAATATATTTTCTCTTCCAGAAGCTTACGTGCAACTTCCTCTTGACCGTTCTTCAAAGCCAGTTCTGCTTGAGCTTCACGCTGAGCAGCCATTTTCACGGCTTCTTCCACACGTTGTTTCATGCGGCGCTCATTAGCCATTTGCTTAGCAACCGTTACCTCTGCCTCGTGAATTTCTGCTTCCATGTCGCGCAAATATTGATTCAGCATAACAATTGGATCTTCAACCTTATCGAGCAACTCGTTCACCGATGCTTTTGTCATATCTTTAATTCTTTTAAATACTCCCATTTTATAAATCTCCCTTCTCATACTTCGATAGTTTTTTCTTAAGTTCTTCTATTTCTTTCTTCATAGCCTTCTTCTCTATGTCCTTCATCATGGAATCCAGATCAGCCTCTGGCGCTTCCTCATGTCTAGAGGCATATCCTCTGTCATAAGATGACGGTCCTGCATTTCTCGGTCCAAAGTTGTCCCGGTCATCACGATAAGTTCCGCCAGGACGGTTGTTATAGCCGCCATATGAGCCGTTCGGTCCATAATGGTAATTGTTCTGACCACGGCCTGGGCCGCTCGGGCCATATGGATCGTGATAATAAGGTTCCTTCGGAATGACCAATGAAGCGATCAAATAAATCAATAATGTCGTACCGCCAGTAAAGAAGATACTGATGACAAATATAATACGGAGCAGGGTTGTTTCTACACCGAACGTTTCAGACAATCCGCCTATCAACCCGGTGAACATTTTATCTCTGGTAGAACGGTACAATCTTGTCATATTTACTCCTTTCCGCTGTTATTCAGCTTCTCCTTCAAACGGGCAAGCTCGCGATCCAACACGGTCGAAACACTTTCACCAGTCTGAACCAGATACTCTTGGCCCATTTTACGAATGTCGCGGAGACTCTTTGCTTCAAGCTCCCAATCGTTGAGACGGTCATCCAACCGGTTGAACATTTTCGGTACATCTTGGCCACCATAAGATCCTGTACGCTCATTCATTTTTTGCTGAAGTCGCAGTGTCTCCATCCGAGCAACATAATACTGACGCTTACTGTATACCGACTGATATTCCATACGAAGCTCACCCAGCTGTTCTTCTACTTCTCTGAGCGATTCGCGGCTGGTCATTAACAGCCCCTCATACTGTTCAATCTTTTCTTCATAGATCAGTTTTTCTTGAAGAGCCAGTTTCGCCAAATGGTCTTCCCCAGCTTTCAGTGCCAGAAGTGCTTGTTCTTCCCGTTTGTTCTTCATCGTCTCAGCTTGGCTTACCTGCAGCTTCAATTGTCGTGTATGAGACTCACACTGTTGCAGTAGCTTCTCAGCCTCCGTAATGTCCCGCCGGGTAGAATGTAGAAACTGATCAATCAATCGAACTGGATCCTGACTTTGTTCAAGCTTCTCATTTAGAGTGGCAGCCGTGATGTCCCTTATGCGTCGAAAAACACTCATATTTTCTTTATCCTCCTCTTCTATCAAGTTCATTATGTTACAGGTTTATTAGTAGTAACGACGGCCATTTCCACCTTTAAATCGGGACACTCCGTAGACGATCAAGACAATCCCAAGTATCGGACCGAACAGCCAGGAAAGCTTACCGATCAGCGACAATACGCCGATACCTAGTATGATCCAGCCGAAGAACGTGTTACCGCGGCGGATTCCGTAATAGCCAAGTGCGATCATCGCCAGTGGTATCAGTAAGCTGAACAACCATCCAAGGAATGGACCGAATACGCCAAGTAATACTAACGCGCCCAAACCAATAAGGAGGATTCCCATTCCATTATCTTTTGTGCTTCTCATTTATACACCGCCTTTCCGTCTTATTTATCATTCGTTTGTGACTTGTTCAACCTTATGACCTTATTTTAGGTTATTTCTATTCAATCTAAAACGGACCCTGGACGGTTTTTCATCCTCGACCTAAGTCGGGGAAGGGATAAGACCTCAGTCTAAACACGACTACAACAAATAGCGAATAACAGCACCATGCCATCATTCGCAGTTCTTACTATTGCTGCTTATCCGTTTATTCTTCCGCCATAACATCATTAGGAACGTATGAAAGTGAAAGTATCCAATATCTCACTCTCTAGCCTCTTTACTCTATAGTAAAAATATGGGCCGTGCGTAACCCCCAACGCCACACTGCGCGTTGTATGACCGCGCTCAACCACAGAACACAAAAAAAGAACGTGGATAATATCCACGTTCTTTTTGATGATGCCGGTGAAGGGACTCGAACCCCCACGGTTTCCCTCACGATTTTGAGTCGCGCGCGTCTGCCAATTCCGCCACACCGGCTTACTTAATGGCGTGCCCTAAGAGATTCGAACTCCTGACCTTTTGATTCGTAGTCAAACGCTCTATCCAGCTGAGCTAAGGGCACATAGTTATAATGGAGGCGCCACCCAGATTCGAACTGGGGATAAAGCTTTTGCAGAGCTGTGCCTTACCACTTGGCTATGGCGCCAAAAACAAAAATGGAGCGGACGACGGGAATCGAACCCGCGACCCTCGCCTTGGCAAGGCGATGCTCTACCGCTGAGCCACGTCCGCATAAAAATCAATGGCTGGGGATATAGGATTCGAACCTATGCATGACGGAGTCAAAGTCCGTTGCCTTACCGCTTGGCTAATCCCCAATATGACTTTTGAAAAATATGGGGCGATCGATGGGACTTGAACCCACGAATGCCGGAGCCACAGACCGGTGCGTTAACCCCTTCGCCACGACCGCCATATTCAAAATCATAGTTCTATTGGCAGGGGCAGCAGGAATTGAACCCACACTAACGGTTTTGGAGACCGCTGTTCTACCTTTAAACTATGCCCCTATAAAACTGGTGGAGGATGATGGATTCGAACCACCGAACTCGGACGAGAACAGATTTACAGTCTGCTGCGTTTGGCCACTTCGCTAATCCTCCATGTGGTGCCGGCGAGAGGACTTGAACCCCCAACCTACTGATTACAAGTCAGTTGCTCTACCAGTTGAGCTACACCGGCGTATACAGTTGTTAAAACAAATGGTGGCTCGGGACGGAATCGAACCGCCGACACGAGGATTTTCAGTCCTCTGCTCTACCGACTGAGCTACCGAGCCATAAAAGCTCTTTCGGTTATAATGAAGAATGGCGGAACTGACGGGATTCGAACCCGCGATCTCCTGCGTGACAGGCAGGCATGTTAGGCCTCTACACCACAGTTCCACAAGGCACTATCGCTGTTATATAGCGATATAATTGGTTGCGGGGGCAGGATTTGAACCTACGACCTTCGGGTTATGAGCCCGACGAGCTACCGAACTGCTCCACCCCGCGTCATTAAAAGGTGTATATATGGTGGAGGCTGAGGGGTTCGAACCCCCGACCCTCTGCTTGTAAGGCAGATGCTCTCCCAGCTGAGCTAAGCCTCCATAATTAAACCGACTTTTATCTTATCAAATTACTACTCACTTATCAAGAGTTAATCTTGCATAAAAACCTGAAGCAAGCAAATAAATGGTGACCCGTAGGGGATACTCTCACTTTGTTCGAGACTGCGAAGTATTCCTATCGATGTCTATGCTTCGACGAACCATTGGGATTCTCATCCCCAGAAGCAAGCAAATAAATGGTGACCCGTAGGGGATTCGAACCCCTGTTACCTCCGTGAAAGGGAGGTGTCTTAACCCCTTGACCAACGGGCCTTACTGAAATATATAGTGGCGGAGAGAGAGGGATTCGAACCCTCGAGACGCTTTTGGCGCCTACACGATTTCCAATCGTGCTCCTTCGGCCAACTCGGACACCTCTCCATAAATGGCTCCCCGAACAGGACTCGAACCTGTGACAACTCGATTAACAGTCGAGTGCTCTACCAACTGAGCTATCAGGGAACATTATTCAATTCAAGTGTTTAATCACTTGAAAACTAGATACGAAACGTTATTTGCGAATATTTAGGATAAGCCCTCGACCGATTAGTATTGGTCAGCTCCATGCATTGCTGCACTTCCACCTCCAACCTATCTACCTCGTCGTCTTCAAGGGGTCTTACTAATTGGGAAATCTCATCTTGAGGGGGGCTTCACGCTTAGATGCTTTCAGCGCTTATCCCTTCCGTACGTAGCTACCCAGCCATGCTCCTGGCGGAACAACTGGTGCACCAGCGGTACGTCCATCCCGGTCCTCTCGTACTAAGGACAGCTCCTCTCAAATTTCCTACGCCCACGACAGATAGGGACCGAACTGTCTCACGACGTTCTGAACCCAGCTCGCGTACCGCTTTAATGGGCGAACAGCCCAACCCTTGGGACCTACTTCAGCCCCAGGATGCGATGAGCCGACATCGAGGTGCCAAACCTCCCCGTCGATGTGGACTCTTGGGGGAGATAAGCCTGTTATCCCCAGGGTAGCTTTTATCCGTTGAGCGATGGCCCTTCCATGCGGTACCACCGGATCACTAAGCCCGACTTTCGTCCCTGCTCGACTTGTAGGTCTCGCAGTCAAGCTCCCTTATGCCTTTGCACTCTTCGAATGATTTCCAACCATTCTGAGGGAACCTTGGGGCGCCTCCGTTACTCTTTAGGAGGCGACCGCCCCAGTCAAACTGCCCACCAGACACTGTCCCCGCACCGGTTCACGGTACTAGGTTAGAACCTAGATACGATCAGGGTGGTATCCCAACGGCGCCTCCACAGAAGCTTGCGCTCCTGTTTCTTAGGCTCCCACCTATCCTGTACAGATCGTACCCAAATCCAATATCAAGCTGCAGTAAAGCTCCATGGGGTCTTTCCGTCTTGTCGCGGGTAACCTGCATCTTCACAGGTATTAAAATTTCACCGGATCTCTCGTTGAGACAGCGCCCAAATCGTTACGCCATTCGTGCGGGTCAGAATTTACCTGACAAGGAATTTCGCTACCTTAGGACCGTTATAGTTACGGCCGCCGTTTACTGGGGCTTCGGTTCATAGCTTCGGATTGCTCCTAACCACTCCCCTTAACCTTCCAGCACCGGGCAGGCGTCAGCCCGTATACTTCGCCTTACGGCTTCGCACAGACCTGTGTTTTTGTTAAACAGTCGCTTGGGCCTTTTCACTGCGGCCCCCTCGTGCTATTCACACTACCGGGGCACCCCTTCTCCCGAAGTTACGGGGTCATTTTGCCGAGTTCCTTAACGAGAGTTCTTCCGCGCGCCTTAGAATTCTCTTCTCGCCTACCTGTGTCGGTTTGCGGTACGGGCACCTTCACCTGACTAGAGGCTTTTCTTGGCAGTGTGAGATCATGACCTTCGCTACTATAATTTTCACTCCCCATCACAGCCCAGCCTTAATGATGTGCGGATTTGCCTACACATCAGCCTCACTGCTTGGACGGACATCCATCAGTCCGCGTCACTACCCTCCTGCGTCACCCCATCGTTCATAACGGTTTACGGTGGTACAGGAATTTCAACCTGTTGTCCTTCGATTACGCCTTTCGGCCTCACCTTAGGTCCCGACTTACCCTGAGCGGACGAACCTTCCTCAGGAAACCTTGGGCTTTCGGCGGATCAGATTCTCACTGATCTTTTCGTTACTCATACCGGCATTCTCACTTGTATGCTGTCCAGCGCTCCTTACGGTACACCTTCAACCTACATACAACGCTCCCCTACCCCTGATGCAAAAGCATCAAGCCATAGCTTCGGTGGTGTGTTTAGCCCCGTTACATTTTCGGCGCAGAGTCACTCGACCAGTGAGCTATTACGCACTCTTTAAATGGTGGCTGCTTCTAAGCCAACATCCTGGTTGTCTGTGCAACTCCACATCCTTTCCCACTTAACACACACTTGGGGACCTTAGCTGATGGTCTGGGCTGTTTCCCTCTTGACAATGGATCTTAGCACTCACTGTCTGACTCCCGGATATAAGTCTATGGCATTCGGAGTTTGACTGAGCTTGGTAACCCTTGCGGGCCCCGCACCCAATCAGTGCTCTACCTCCACGACTCTTATTCCGAGGCTAGCCCTAAAGCTATTTCGGGGAGAACCAGCTATCTCCGAGTTCGATTGGAATTTCTCCGCTACCCCCACCTCATCCCCGCATTTTTCAACATACGTGGGTTCGGGCCTCCAGTGCGTGTTACCGCACCTTCACCCTGGACAGGGGTAGATCACACGGTTTCGGGTCTACGTCCACATACTTAAGCGCCCTATTCAGACTCGCTTTCGCTACGGCTACAGCTTCTCGCCTTAACCTTGCATGGGAACGTAACTCGCCGGTTCATTCTACAAAAGGCACGCCATCACCCATAGATCGGGCTCTGACTTTTTGTAAGCACACGGTTTCAGGTTCTATTTCACTCCCCTTCCGGGGTGCTTTTCACCTTTCCCTCACGGTACTGCTTCACTATCGGTCGCTAGGGAGTATTTAGCCTTACCAGATGGTCCTGGCAGATTCATACGGGGTTTCACGTGCCCCGCACTACTCGGGATCCGTCTCG
>NZ_CP093336.1:5477500-5662500 GCF_022637315.1 Paenibacillus sp. N3/727
GACATTTTCTCAGGTAACATTGTTATAATGCCTCTCGAAAGGGGCGTTTATTAAATTACCATAAATAATAGTTAGTCGTCAACCTAATTTTATAACTTTTTTTAAAACATCTCTTAACAAAAACATCTATCGGCGTACTTCATAAGAAGACAGACCACACTTAGCGGAAGTTTTTCTTGCGAGATAAGGATGCACACTACTCCGAAGTTTATTCTTTCTTATCTCTTAAACAAACAAAAGAAGGGCCTTCCGCCCTTCTAATGTCATTTATACTACTCTGCTAAATAACGGATGTGTTCGTATCCATACAGAATTGTTTCTTTCCAAGCCGACACTTCTTTAACTAGCGAATAATAAACAAGTTTACGCAGAATTAGCGGCAGCTCGCTGCTAACAGGTTCAAGTTCCGGGTGCTGCATTAGTTCCTGGACCGTCCATGGTGTTCGTCTATTTCGCAGTATTCGGAGAAGAATGGCTGAACAATCTGCCATTTTTGAAATTATACAAAACTCACAAGCCAGCATCACAAGCTCAATCCGCTGTCCGAGTGTCTCTGTGCTCACCGTTAGCTCTTCATACAATTTACGGACGGGAGTATTCAAACCCGACATCTGCTCCCATACCGCAGACTCCGGATGAATTCCCCGCTCAATCAACTCAATCTCGGCCCAGTGGTACAGCCCCCCGAGAATACTCTGATAAGCATCTAAGACCCGCCCGTCTTTTATATGTACTTTTGCGTCGACGTATTTTTGAAGAAAACGGGCAAATCCAATAAATAGCTGCTGCTCCCGCTTCGAACCGGCAAACCGTAAAAAATCACGCCTTAAAACAGCTAATTGTCCATCCGTGTCGCTAATGATATCCCCTTCCAGGAAACACTTTAACAACACATTATCTTCTCCAGATAGAAGACTCTGCTGTAATTCGTCTATTCCAACACTCAGCACCTGACAGTGTTCTCCGCGCAGAATAGTATGCTGAACGGCAGGTTCATCGAACTTACCTACATAAACAACGACGACACTGATATCAAAATCATGAATCAGTGAACCGTGAAACGTATTATCCAAGTTACGATAAGCGATTGCTCCTACTGCTTCCTCGTCAACCGAATTGCTATAGTAAAAAGAAAAGTTGGTTAGTTCCACGATTCCCTCCATACATTCCTTGGCGAATTTAGGTCAATTCAGTTATAATGTAATTCTACATGTCCATGTAAGTTCCTTCTTTTATAGAATAACTATTTGAATGACAGGAGCACTTAATCCATGATCTTTAAAACCGCAAAGATTAACGCTTTTCGCACCTGGGGTTTGCTGCTGACTATGATCGGCATGGGGCTGATGGTGCTAGGGACAGCCGGTATCGTCTTTTGGGGACAAGCCGGTAAAGTGGTAGCTGGTATAGGTCTTGTGCTAGGTCTGATTACGATGATGGGCAGCCTCGGCATTTACTTCTGGGCAGGCATGCTTTCTACAAGCGCTGTACAAATCCAGTGCCCAGATTGCGCGAAGCAGACGAAAATGCTAGGAAAAACCGACCGCTGTATGTTTTGTAGAACGATGCTCACGCTGGATCCTAACATAGCAAATGTGACTGCAGAGGAGCTTGAAGCTCAGCATGCTACAGCTAAATCGTCCGATGCATCCGAAACTACAGTGATTGGCACTGAATCTGGCAACGGGAGCACACAGAAAGTTTAAGAACAAAACACCTTGATGGCAACTAACAGTAATTCTGAAATAACAAAGAACCGACTCACCAAATGGTGGCCGGTTCTTTTCATATACATTTATAATGATTATTGAGTTTACTTATGAAGCCCATTTAAAACTTCCCATGCTTCCGGAACAGCAAGATTTCGGTTCCAAGAGGCCAGCCCACTCAGTTGTAATGATTTTGCCAGTTCTACTCGGGCTTTGAGCGAGGTCTCATCCTCAATCCAAATCTTCTTTAATGTTTTTCCTTCTTTATACTCTACATAATTCTGTCCCGTAGCCTCATCGAACCGAGGTTTTAGCTTCTTCTCTTGAATTAAATTCCGGATCTTGTCCATACCGACGGCTTTCGAGGACACCTTGCCCCCTCCGTTCTCACCCTCTTCCGTCCATATTCGAGTATATAATGGAACAGCGAGAATCAACTGGGAAGACGGTACATCATCTTCTTCAATTATTCGCTGTATTGTACCTTCTGACCAAGACAGTGAAGAAACCGATCCTGCTTTAGGACTGGAAGCCCAATGTTCGTCGTAAGACATCACAATCATATAATCCACAGCCTGAGCAAGCTCACGGCGATCCAGGAAAGCGGACCACATCTCACTGCTGGACTTTGGAGTCACATCAATAGATATAATTAGTCCTTTAGCATGTGCAAGAGGCTTCATTTCCCTTATAAACTGAACCAGATTTTCTTTATCTTTGGTATATACATTTTCAAAATCAATATTGACTCCGTCCAGCTTGTACTTCTCGGCATATTGCAGCATTTGACCGATAGCACGAGACCGGCTGTCAAATGTAGATAGGACCGTTGTGGTGATATCCGGGTCAAAGCTGTTGCTTAGGAGTCCCCAGACCTCCATATTTTGCCCATGAGCCCATGTTACATATTCCGGGTCCGCCTTCGACTCAACTTCCCCTTCCCCATCCACAATGCTGAACCAAGTGGGACTAACTACATTAATACCAGGAAGCTTGCCGATCGCTTTCGGATCGGGTTTTCTTGAATAAACAGCTTCCCACACCAAATTAACAGGCTTCCCCTTCCAATCCGTATCCGCCCTTGAGGAAGGAACAGCTACATCTGCAATCTTTTTCTCACCATCCAACTCGGTTTCGTCTATCTTCACATAACCCGTAAAACCATTATCCGTCTGTGCAAAATACCAACCCTGCTCTTGGCTCCACACACGGATCCGCTCTGCCTCAGGCATATCCATGAGAATCGGAGCTTTAATGGTAGGACTCTCCCGCAGAGCAACTGTTTCTCCGCTCTTGTCTGGCTGTGCTTTTGCAAGCGATATTTGGTCTCCGGCATTCATAAGAATAACCGCGCCTGTCTCCGCATCCTGATGTACAGCAATACCGTAAGCCTCTTTCAGAGGGGTGATCGGGACATAGACCACTCCATCAGTTTGTTCAGGAGCTTCGGAAAAAGATACGGTTTTGCCATTCTTCTTCCCCTCCTTATTGTCCAGCTTCATTTGTACAACAGACGAAGCGGTCGTTATAATGACCGTTTTCGTTGCTTTTTCGTATCGTATATGTGAATCAACCGCTTCTTGCAATACAGGCAGAGGCAGCTTCAAATCCTCTCCCGAGCCTATGGCCGAATAATCCATCAGGTTGCCCTGTACAAAAATAGGTTGATTTATGCCGCGCCAGTCTGGCTCCGTATGACTTGAGTTCGGAAGCAGATCTGTTACCACCCACCAAAGTCCGGCCGCGATCAGAATTACGCCAAAAAATAACGACTTCCTTCCGCTGCGGCGCCTCCTGGGTCTTCTTCTACCTGTCAATGAATGTTCCCTCCAATACTTTACCCAATACTCTTAGTTACTACAATTTCTACATTAAAACAAAAACGTGTGGAATCTGTCATTCCGCACGTTTTATTGAGAACAGATATTTATTTGCAGGACTTGCAGATCCCATACAGTTCCATTCGAAGTCCTTTAACCTGAAATCCTGTGCTCTTCTCAGCCTGATGTTCCACATCCGCTAGAGAAGGATAACTAAAGTCCTCTATTTTGCCGCATTCTTCGCAAATCACATGATAATGGTCAGAAACATTGGCATCAAATCGGCTGGAGTTATCGCCGTAGGTAAGTTCACGTACCATGCCCGCTTCGATAAACATTTTTAAGTTGTTATATACAGTAGCTACACTCATACTTGGAAATTTCGGTTCCAGAGCGCGATATATATCATCAGCCGTCGGATGACCCATTGATTCCACTAGATAAGCTAAAATCGCATGACGTTGCGGTGTAATGCGGACACCAGTAGTTTTCAATTGCTCCAGTGCGTGCTGCACGGATGTTGCCATGTATGTCCACCGCCTTAAGTTAATCTAGGTTCTCAAAAGAAAGCTGATACGCAGCTTTTTTTCATTGTACGGCTACCATCTGAATTTTGTCAATGCGGAAGCGGAGTCAATCCCCGTTCAGTATGTCTGTTTTCCACTGTGGGATAAGTCTTATAAATATTAAGATCACTATTCCCTTCAATCTTTATACTGTACTCACCGGTTCCCGCCGTACCTATAATGGACTTTTGCTCTACCGTGAGGTTAGGTAGTTCCGTCTGAATGCTTCCGTAGCTGATAACACCTTCCAGTTCATAGTCCCCTTCTACAGGAATCCGTACATTCATCACACCGACAGCACTGTAAACACTCCAATCCCCGCCGATTGTCCCTGATCGCACATCAATACTTCCGTTGAGTGACTCGGCTGTTAGATTCTCTTCTGCACCATAAACCATAATATTTCCATTTCGGGTCTTTACATCGATCTCCTTCGCAAACCTCTTAACAATAATGTTACCTACTTGCGTGGTTAGGGAGCCTTTTCCTGAAACGTCATATGCCTTCACACCTCCACGGTTGGTGGACAGCTTGATGTCACCGGTGACCCCTCGCACATTAATATCACCGTTTAGCGTTTTTCCGGTAACGTCACCATAAACACGGCTTAAAGTTATTTGCCCATTTCCACTCTCCAACGATATATTGTCAATTGCCTCTACATTCAGCAAGGACAAATCACCGTTCATCGTCCTGAGCTCCAGATTAAACCGCCGATCATCAGGGATTGCAATTTCCATGTTCATTTTCGGTTGTCTTTTTCCGGATTGACCATAGGCCTTTCCCTTAGCCCGAATAATGACGGTATTGCCTTCGTCCGCTTCAACCGTTGACTGTTCTGCAATCGCCTCGGCCAGCCCCTTCTCCTCCTGATCTACCCAAACCTCTGTATTTACAACAATATGCTCAACATCTGACCGGTACATCGTTATGTCTCCGTTTAAGTGATCCACAATAATCTTACCGGTGTTTAGCGCTACCGGAATTTCCAGCGTTTCCTTCTGAAACTTGTTGTCTGCCGCTTCACTATAATCCACCCCAGCCGCCGTCAAATTGAGACTAACCCGGTTCCAAAGATGCAGAAAGTGCTCCTGTTGTGATATGACGAAAACAGAAGCCACGAGACATACGGATAGGATAACTCCCCGAAAGTCAGGACGTAAACGAATATTACCCTGGCGTCCTAATGCACGGGATATCGTGTATCGCAGCAAATATTCGATTCCCCATATGATGAACAGTAACGGCCACCATTTTAACAGCAAAAAAATATGATCTGTCCCATTCCATTCATCTGCGAGCAAAAGGGCTCCTGTAAAGATGAGCAGCACGGCAGCTGTATATCGTCCGACTCTGATTTTGTGCTTCATCGCGATCACAATGCCACATATAATGAGCAGCACAGCTGAAATCATTGTACCGTAATCACGAATTCCGATTTGCAGCCACTGTGGTTTTTGGTGAAACAGAATAAGAAGCACCCCACCGCCAACGAGCATCAGTCCAAATGATAGCCCCCGTTCTCCATGAAACGGATTTCTTCCTCTCGTCACTTCAGCATCATGAGTTGATAAGGTCGCGGTTTCCCCCCGGCGACGCCGGGACAGTATATAATCCGCTGCCTGAAGTACATCAAAAACATTATAGAAATATCCCAGAGGAATCAGCAGACCTAGCAAAATAAGCAAAGGTACATTAATCTGCATACCAATGGAGGAGAAGTACAGCAAGGCCGATATATCGAGCATCAGCAGCATGATAAATGTAATTCCCTTACGATACAAACCAAGGTAGACATGTCCCATCCCCGGAAAGAGCGCGGCAAGCAGCAGAGCAGGGAATTTCCGCCTTCTTCGCAGCAGCCCAGGATGCCTTTCCACAGTCATCCTTCTGCCCGGCTTCTTTTTGTTCATTGGTGCTTGATGTTCTGGCACACTCATGAGACTTCTCCTTCCCGCTCATTGGCAAGCATTCTTTTCTTGATAGTACCCCATTCTGAGTCATGAGTAACTGTAAAAAACTGGTTACTCTATACAAAACAAATCATTCGTCCTATCAAGGTTCATTATTGGTTATGACAAAAAAAACGCCACTGCCCTTGTTAATCAGGGGGTGGCGTTTCTTTGTGATCTATTCTGCGGTCACCATCGTCACTCCGCCGATATCACGGACCTGCTTCGTCAGTTCTACGGGATCGAAATTCCGGTCTGTCAGCACCTGAATTGAAATTTCCACACCTAGAACAGCCGGTTGAATCTCGCCATAGGGGACTGCGCTTCTTTCGTTCACAATCAGTTTCTTAATAATGAAGCCCTCATCTTTAAGCATGGCTGATAAACCATCAAGAAGTCCTGGGGCATTCGCTGCGTGTATCGTAATCAGATGCAGTTTACTGCCCCGGATATAACGCTGCTCCAGTTTATTAAATACGATCAGGTTAAGTAGAATAAGTAACGTGGAGACGATCGCTGCAAAATAAAAGCCCGCTCCTATAGCCAACCCAATAGCACCAACCACCCAAATAGACGCAGCCGTGGTGAGGCCGGTTATTGATTTACCGGTAAACAAAATCGTTCCCGCTCCGAGGAAACCGATTCCTGTAATGACAGCTGTAGCCAGACGCGCCGGGTCAATCCGGACATTCACTTCATCTATAAAATCAACAAAACCATAAATCGAGAGCAGCATGATGAGCGTTGAGCCCAGACATACTAAGATATGTGTCCGCAAACCCGCCGCATGATTGGAGCGTTCGCGTTCCCATCCAATCAATCCACCCATCAGCATGGAGAGCAGCAGACGCAGCAGGATGTTTAAATTATCAATAACCCAAGGATTACTCAAAAATAATGCCTCCTTTCCCCCGATGTTAACTCTCCTCTTCTGAGCAGAAGCTTCACTTCAATAAAAGATGAAACTCCGTTAATTCTACCCCAGGCGCCACCTCAAAAGCGTCTTTTGGCTGAAATCCGAACCTCTCATACAAACGAACGGCTGGGGTGTTCTTTGTACCGGTCGATACAATAAAGAGTGGGGCATCACAATACGTGTCCAGTACATGCTGAATAAGGCCTCCGGCAATCCCTTTTCGGAAGTGGCCAGGGTGCACCATCATTCTTGAAATGGTTACCTGATCTTTTTCAAGTTCCACCGCGATAGCACCGATTAATTCTCCATCATCACTTACATTTCCATAAAAAACTTCGCCAGAGGAAGAAATCGTTTCGAATGTGTCCAGCAGCGGCGGTAGATCTGTAAAACCGATCAATTCTGCCTCTAGTGGATAAGCCATATGCTGCAAAGCCCATATTTGCTGAACCGTGTCACGATGTTCCAGTGATAAAGTACGTATCATTTCCTCTTCCCTCCTACAGTACGTCGACTCCTTTTGAAGTAGGCCAGTACTTAATATATAGTCCCATTGAAGACAAATCATTTCTCTAAAATAAAAGACTTTAAAGTCTGCAATCATCTTTGTTCAGAAAAAAGAACTCGCCTGATGACAGGCAAGCTCCTTTTTCACATAAAATCATCAGCTGTTCAGCACATCAGCCAACAGCTTATTGACGAGTGCTGGATTCGCTTTACCTTTACTTTCTTTCATAACTTGACCGACCAGGAAGCCGATGGCTTTCTGTTTACCGGCTTTATAATCCTCTACCGACTGCGGATTAGATGACACCACCTGCTCAACAATGGCCTTGATGGCACCTTCATCACTGATCTGAACAAGTCCTTGTTCTTCCACGATCTGCCCAGGGAGCTTACCTGTCTCCAGCATCGCTTTAAAGACGGTCTTTGCAATCTTGCTGCTGATTGTCCCTTTCTCAATAAGACCGATCATTTCACCCAGACCTTGTCCGGTGATTTTCACCTGCACCAGCTCAAGGTTGTTAGCATTGAGGTAACCCATCAGTTCACCCATGATCCAGTTGGATACGGCTTTTGCGTCCTGTGTGTAGTTCAAGCTATCTTCAAAAAAATCAGCCAAAGGTTTAGAAGAAGTAATAACTCCTGCATCATAGTCAGGCAGCCCGTATTCCGATGTATACCGAGCCTTACGGGCATCCGGCAATTCTGGAATAGTCGCTCGGATCTCTTCCTTCCACTCTTCGCTAATGTGTACAGTCACCAGATCCGGATCCGGGAAATAACGATAGTCATGAGCCTGCTCCTTGCCGCGCATCGACAGCGTTTTGCCCTGTGCTTCGTCCCAGCGGCGGGTTTCCTGAACGATGACTCCTCCTTCGTTGAGAGTCTCGGCCTGACGATATTGTTCATATTCCAATCCGCGCTGAACGCCACGGAATGAGTTCATATTCTTAAGCTCGGCCTTCGTGCCCAATTCTTTCTGTCCCCATGGACGCAGACTGATATTGGCGTCACAGCGTAGCGAGCCTTCCTCCATTTTGACATCAGATACGTCACAGTACTGCATAATCGCTCGTATCTTCTCAAGATAAGCTTTTGCTTCTTCCGGTGAAGTGATCTCCGGTTCAGATACGATCTCCACAAGCGGGGTTCCCACCCGGTTGAAATCGACAAGCGATGCATATCCTCCGTCAACATGCGTCAACTTGCCCGCATCTTCCTCCAAATGGAGGCGTGTGATGCCGATCCGTTTTGTTTTGCCGTCCACTTCGATATCAACCCAGCCGTTCAAACCAATAGGCTGATCGTACTGCGAGATCTGGTAAGCTTTTGGTGAATCCGGATAAAAGTAGTTCTTACGGTCAAACTTGCTGATATCTCCGATCGTGCAGTTGAGTGCCATCGCCGCTTTCATGGCATATTCGACAGCCTGTCGGTTCAGTACCGGCAGTACACCGGGATGCCCCAGACAGATCGGACAAGTATGTGTGTTTGGCGGGGCGCCGAATTCCGTGGAGCAACCGCAAAAGATTTTGGAATTCGTATGCAGCTCAACGTGCACCTCAAGCCCAATCACCGTTTCATATTTAGATGTAGACATGTCTCGTTCCCTCCTTCTCTGCCGTCACTTTACAGCGCAGGCCGCTGTTTGTGGTGTTCTGTATTTTGTTCATAGGCGTGTGCAAAACGCAGTACGGTGGACTCGTCAAAGGCTTTACCGATCACCTGCATTCCTACAGGCATTCCTCCAGCAAAACCACACGGCACACTAACAGCCGGAACGCCAGCAAGACTGACCGGAATTGTCAAAATATCATTTAAATACATCGTCAATGGATCATCTACCTGCGCACCCAACTTAAAGGCGGTCGTAGGTGCTGTTGGTCCAATGATGACGTCATATTGTTCAAACACTTGGTCGAAATCCTGTTTAATCAGAGTACGGGCTTTTTGGGCCTTCAAATAATACGCATCATAGTAGCCTGAGCTCAGCGCGTATGTTCCCAGCATAATCCGACGTTTTACCTCATCGCCAAAGCCCTGGCTGCGGGATTCGTGGTACAGATCCAGTAAATTCCCCGTATCCACACGCTGACCGTAGCGTACTCCATCAAAACGGGCCAAGTTTGAGGAAGCTTCTGAGGAAGCGAGCAAATAATAGGTCGCTACAGCGTATTCTGTGTGAGGCAGGGATACCTCTTCCCAAACCGCACCCAATCCCTCAAGAACCTTCAGTGCATTTAGCACAGTTTCTTTCACTTCGGCATCAACGCCTTCACCCAAGTACTCCTTAGGTACCGCGATTCGCAGGCCGGAGATATCTCCAGTCAAAGCGCTCGAATAATCCGGAATGTCGACTTTTGCCGAGGTCGAATCCATAGAGTCATACCCTGCAATCGCCTGAAGCACATAAGCGGAGTCTTCCACATTTTTAGTGATAGGTCCGATCTGATCAAGCGACGATGCAAAAGCGACCAAACCGAAACGTGATACAAGGCCATAGGTCGGCTTCAAGCCAACAACACCGCAATAGGAAGCAGGCTGGCGGATCGATCCGCCGGTATCCGATCCTAACGTAAAGTAAGCTTCGCCCGCAGCAACAGCAGCTGCAGATCCGCCGCTTGAGCCTCCAGGCACGCGCTCCAGATTCCACGGGTTACGAACCGGATAAAAGCTTGAGTTCTCGTTGGATCCGCCCATGGCGAATTCATCCATGTTCAGCTTGCCGATCGTTACCGTATCAGCCGCACGCAGCTTAGAGGTAACCGTTGCATCGTAAACCGGGTTAAAGTTGGATAGAAACTGGCTTGCGCACGTCGTGCGGAGCCCTTCTGTCACAATGTTATCCTTAATGCCAACCGGCAAGCCGAACAGCGGACCACGGGCTTCTCCCGAGGCCAGCTTGTCATCAAGCTGCTTCGCTGCGGAGCGAGCTCCGTCCTCATTCAGGGTAATGTAGGCTTTCACACGGTCTTCGCGTTCTTGTATATTCTGAAATGCCTGGTCCACCAAATCGCTAACCGACAGTTCCTTCTCTTGCAGCTTGTTATGTATCTCCGATAATTTATAATCAAACAGACTCAAGTTGAGCATCCTCCCTTCAGGTTCTATTCCAATACCGCCGGTACTTTAAACTGTCCATCTTCCTCATCCGGCGCATTGAGCAGTACCTTCTCAATCGGCAGGCTTTCACGGACCTTGTCCTCACGCATCACATTGTTGAGATGCAGAACATGAGTTGTTGGCTCCACGCCATTGGTGTCCAATTCTTTTAACTTCTCGGCATATTGTAAAATCGCGTTCAGCTGGCCGGTGAACATTTGCTCTTCTTCCGGCGTCAAATTCAGGCGGGCCAGCTTGGCCACATGCTGAACGTCTTTCGGTGTAATACTCATGAAATTCACTCCTCTTTCTTCCCCTTACAAATTAAAGGGATAAAGTCTGCGGATAACTTTTCTCATTATATTGTAGAAGCATGGACAATTCAATCATCAGGGGGAGATTCAAGTAGAAACGACTTCGGCGTCCTTTTCAAAGGTCGACGACGTTTCTGCGAGTAATATAAGCCAAGTATAAAATTCAATTTTATACTGGCTTATATTTCAAAAAAGAGCCGGCCCTAGGCCGACTCTCTTAAATCCAAGCTCGAAGATTTACTTGTTTGATAAAGTCTGCCTGTGACAGAGTTTCTTTAGTCTCTTCCTCTTCCTCTTCAGCCGATTCCAACTCGCCGTTCATCACTTGATAAAACAACTTTTCATTATATGTCGACAGAGCGAAATCGATGAGCGCTTCCCGCTCGATCCGCTCGGCTTCCTGCTTCAACACGACGGATTCCAGTTCGATATCCTCAGCTGGAACGAAAAAATTACGGTTGAGAAACGGAATCCTAATCACGTAATCGAACACGTTGTCCGGATTTCGGTCGTATGCAATTATATAAGCATGCTCACCGATCGGAAGATTCTGCTCAAAGGTGTCCTCGACGATTGTAATCTTTTCCCCTAAACGCAGCATCGTCTTACCTCCTGAGATGTCATTCTTTTATCTCAATAGTCTACTAAAAAGTGATAGAAAAGTCCATGTTGTTATAAAAGAATATACAACCCGAAAGACCCAGATGGTAAGACAGATCAGTCCCAAGTCTAAAAAGTAAGCTTAACTATCCGGGAAGAGTGTTTCTTCTGAGCAGTAAAGCGGCTACAGCTATCGATAACAGCATAATCATGATAGCAAATGCTGCTGGTACATAAGCGGATCCCGCTCCTCCGATAAGCCACTCGGCCGCGAGGCTGCTGAGACGTCCAGGACTCCATTTCATCTGAGATGGGAATAATCCGGAAAGGAGCGATAAAAGAGCTGCCACCGCCAAGCTGATAAACGCTGCTGCCGGTCCTTTCAAGACAGCGCCAAGCGGAAGAACGAGACTGAGTATCCCGCCAAGCCACAGTGTATACAGTCCGCCTGAAGCTGCGATGCGGCTCCATTCCAGCGGACCTATCAACTCGGCAGTATAATAAGCCGATCCGGCTAAACCAAGTCCGAAGGAGATCACAAGCAATGTCATCAATGCTCCCCATTTGGCGGTAATCATAGCTGCTGGAGATATGGAACGGGCCAGCAGCAGCTCCCCGGTCCCAGAAATTCGTTCGCCGGCTACGGTATTCATACCAGCCAGTACAAGCACAAGCAGACCGATCAAGCTGTACTGACTGAGTGTCTGTACCACAACTTCACTTGGCGCTGGCATCTTAAACAAAGCCAAGGCTTCTTCCGGCATATTTGCCGACATCGACAATATTTCGGGCATATAATAAGTAGAAATCGGCTGCATGATGCCGAGGAGCAGGAATACAACCGGAACCCAGATGAATTTATAACTGCGAATAATTTCGAGCATCTCTTTTTTATAACATATCCATAAACCTCTCACCCGCTCACCACCTTCATGAACATATCCTCTAGTGATGACGTTCCCGCTTCAAAACGCACAAGAGGGAGAGCCTTCGTTGAAATCTCTTCCATCAACGTACTTCTAGCAGCTGTTACATCATCCACAGTCAGTTTCGCCCAATCTCTACCGATCTCGGCATCTGTCACAAAGCTTCTTGTTGTAAGAGATTTCAGCCACTGTGTTCCATTACCTTCAGGCTCAATGGCGACATAAATAACCGGCTGACGGTATTTGGCACGCAACTCATTCAATGATCCCTGTTCCGCAATCATACCGTCAACCATGAACACCATCTCATCACAGATTTCTTCAGCATCATGCAGGACATGGGTGGAAAATAAGATGGTTATCTTGTCGCCACTCAGTTCACGGATCATATCCATCACTTCCCTGCGACCAAGCGGATCGAGAGCTGAGACCGGTTCATCGAGCAAAAGAAGTTCCGGCTCATGTACGAGAGCCTGTGCAAGTCCGAGCCGCTGCTTCATTCCACCGGAATAACCAGATATCCGCCGCTTGGCAGCATCTTTCAAACCTACTAGCGCAAGGACCTCATCCGTCCTCTCCGATGCCTTTCTTCCTCGGAGACCTGATATTTCCGCGCTGAAAATGATATACTCTCGTCCTGTCATCCATCCGTAAAATTTAGGATATTGCGGTAAATAACCGATCCGGTTCCGCCAGCTGTCCGTCTGCTGGTTTCCCGCATATTCTACCGATCCGCTGCTCGGCTCCATCAAACCAGCCAACATACGAAGCGTCGTCGTTTTACCCGCTCCATTCGGTCCAAGGAGTGCTGTGCATGAGCCCCGCTCAATTTGAAATGATATTCCCTTCACTGGCGAAATGCTTCCGAAATTCTTTTTCAAATTTCGTACTTTTAACAGACTGCCGTTCATGTATTCTTCCTCCCAGCAACAAAATACGCAACACTTCCGAAAATACTAATCAACAAAATAATAAACACCCACATCAGCTTGCTACCTCTTATATCTTCCGGCTCCGCTTTGTACAATGAGATTAATGCCGTCACCGCAAGAATGATCTGAAGTCCAATAAGAGGCCATATCAATCCCCAGTTGATATCCATGTTAAATCCTCCTTTTTTCAAATCATGAGATCTCTATTTCTTTCGTCTTGGCCTAATGACAATGAACCAGTAAAGAACAAGCGGCAGCGGCATTGTCGTGGAACCCCATATTCCCCAGAACCAGGCCATTTTTCCCAGCCCACGTTTCCTTGCATCCGTAAAAAGGCATAGCCCCTGTGAAAGAACAAGGATTGTCATTCCAACCAGAACCCATACAGGTACCTCACTTACATCATTCATGAAAATCCCTGCTTCCTCTGGAAGTAAGCGATACCATTAAGATCACAGCACCAATCAGCATACTACTTCCGTGGATCAACAACAGCACAACAGGATCCCACCATGCTGCAACAAAAATAGCGCTGACGATAAATAAAGCTACCAACAGAAAAATAAAAAACTCTTTTCTCCATCTCCGCTTCTGATTCGCCAGTGTATGGACAGCCAATTCATTAAAATCAGCTAACGAAGGTGTAGGCTCATCAAAAGCAGAGTCCATACGGTTCAGTTCTACCTTCAAGTTCGCAATAAATTGTTCATCTTCTTGATCCGGTATTTTAGACATCCGAGTTCATCTCCTTCCGCAATGATTTGATGCCGTAGGCTGTTCGTGATTTTATCGTTCCCGCGGGAACACCTAGCATATCCCCAATCTCCTCATAGCTGTAACCGTAATAATGCTTCAGTAAAATGGCTATCCGATGGTCATCAGATAATCGGGATAGTGACTCCAGCAGATCGTTCCACTCTTCGTCGCGGCTTTTAAGCTGCCAGCGCATCCTGCGGATTCCCTGTTCCCGTTCATTCAGTAGCCACTTTTGTTCCCGCTTCTTCCGCCTAACTTTATCCACATAAATACGGGTAGCAATCGTAATCATCCATGAGGAAAAGGAAGATGAGCCATTGTAACGCCCTATATTCTCCATGCAGCGGATAATCGTATCCTGTGCTGTATCCTCAGCAACTGACGGATTCATGGTGACTTTAAGCAAATATTTATATAAAAAGGAATAATGCTGCTGAAACAGCTGCGCCATAGCTGTGGTGTCGCCCTTTTTCGCCAGACGGATTACTTCCTCATCTTCACCTTTCATACGAACTTGATCACCTCTTTCGCATTCCTATGGTAATACGATTAGCACCCTGAAAACGTTCAATGCGTGAGAGAAAAAAATAGGGGTCACGTTCTCATGAATACCACCATCGTAAAATAATCAGTATAAAAGGCACACCCTCTGTTTGTGAGACGCTACGAATACAAATCGTTCCTACAATCGCTCTTGCCCCCGAATTTCTTGAACTATTTCATACCGGAAGAATTTCGGGGACAAGAGCGTATACTTCCGAAGCAGCTTTCCTTTGGAAAGCTTTTAGCCGAACACTCCGTTTTTCCGAAATCGCTTCGTCCTCTCCGCTGCTGTGTGCATATAATCTACCTTCAAGAACAAAAAGAAACCTTTACTTAGGGTGTAAGTCAACAGTCCAGCACCCTTCGTTATTTTATCCCTTTCATGGAGGTCGGTGTTCTACATCATTCTGCTTTGATACGATACCTTTTCCGTAACCTTCGGATGAATGAGGTTGGAATCATGTTTCGACAACAATAAACCGTAAAGGATTATGTCGCTTCCTGCTTCGAGGGCTAATTAATGTTAACCTAATAAGTAAGCTGGCTGTTCGCGTCCACTCATGTTGCGTAAGAAACAAACCAAGTATTACAAAACCAAAGCAGGCCACCCCAGAATAAATATCCTGAGGTAGCCCGCTTTTTTTCTAAGAGATGTCCCTGTAACTAATTTTAAAATCCCATTTCCGGACAATCCCGTTTACTGTATGTATTTCACTTATTCTGACGAAGCTTCTCCAATCTATCCTGCCATGGCTGAGACCCAGATTCATTCCCCCGGAACAATCTGTGCCATACCACAGATTTCGTCAACTGAATGTCAGGACTGTTTACAGCTGAGCTTTCATTTTCGACATGCCTTATAGCACTAATCTCCACAAGCTGCAGTAACCTATTATCCTTCATTCCTAATCCCCCTAATGGTAGACCACACCCCAAAAATGGCCACAAAAATAAAAGAACGCAAACCGGGATTATAATTCCACAGTCTGCGTGCTTCGCAAAGGTAACATTTAGTTAACATTATTGTATCAATCTTGTCTTACCTTGTCCAGACAATTCTCTCGAATTTTGTCGTTTGAGTTCATATAACATCAATTGACGTATGGATTTTGTTGTTTTTCGAATCCTATCGTCGTCCGGGGGCCATGGCCTGGATACACAATTACATCATCTGGAAATTTGTATAGCGTATTCTGGATAGAATCCAGCAGATCCCGCTCTCTCCCGCCAGGCAAGTCTGTACGCCCTACTCCCATACGGAACAGAACATCACCGGAAAACAGATGATTCCCATTTAGAAAGCTGACGCTTCCCGGCGAGTGTCCCGGAGTATGGTACACCGTAAAGGTGTGACCGATCAGGTTCAGCTTCTGTCCGGCAGCCAGATCATATTCTGCAGGATCTGTAGATAACGGCGGGCTTACTTGCGGCCACATTAATGAACCGTTCAGCTTCGGACTGCCCAGCCAGTCCCTTTCCAGATCGTGGAGATAAACCGGACAACCCTTCAGCTTCCGAATTTCCTCCACACCGGCCATGTGATCAAAATGAGCATGGGTCAGCAAAATTGCTTCAATCTCGAGATTCGCAATCCGCTTAAGCAACGGTCCCGGATTCATGCCTGGATCAATGATCACAGCTTTACCTTCCTCCGAGCCAGTTAAAAGATATGCGTTCGTCTGCAGGGGTCCAAGGTTGAATGTTTCAATCTTCAGCATGTCTTCTTAAAACCCTGAAATCAGCTCGCGCAGTTCGGCTATGATAACCGCATGAGCTTCATTTCCTTCCCCATAAGCCTTAATAATATCTTGACGGACAGCCCCAAGCTTCTCTTGGTAGTCCGGAGCCTCACGATCACTGTTGTCCTTCTTGAATTCAATCATAAACCGCTGCACGTGCTCAGGCCGGGGCCCCCACTGACCAAGAACATGTCCTCCGGTATCGGCAAAAATGACAACGGGAACAGAACGTCCACCCATGATAAGAAACTGGTCCATCACATCCAGATGCTGCTCCATAACGAGTACTTCCGTCTCCATCCCAGCCGTTTCTAGCGCCTGGAAAACAACCGGCACATTACGAACGACATCACCGCACCAATCGGCTGCAAGAATGAGTACTCGAAGATCATCCCTGAAATTCAGACTTTCAAAAAATTCCCGGTCCTCTTCGCTGTTCCAGGTGAATTGGTCATACCCTGCTTGAAAAGCTTCCTTGTTCTTCTCCATACCTTCCATAAACTGCTTTGGTGAAATGCCGGTACCGAATTTATGAGCCAGATTAACTGCCATGTTTATGACCTCCTTTTTTTTGATTTAAACCACTTGATCACAAAATAAATTATCATTAATGCCAAGGCACCGAGCAGGAACTCACGTACAAACGGAGATGCTTTTTCGTCGATATGCTCCCATTGGTCACCCAGCAGCAGCCCTAGATATAAAAATAACGCTGTCCAAGGGATGACTGCAAGTGTTGTCAGTAACGTAAAGCGCCATACATTCATTTTGGAAATACCCGCCGGAATGGATATCGCATGCCGAACGACAGGAACAAAGCGCGCTGTAAATATAACACCTGTACCGTATTTCTTAAACCACTCTTCGGCATAATCGATATGTTTCTTCTTAATTAATATGTACTTCCCGTATTTCTCCAAAACAGGCCTACCGCCGTAGCGTCCGATCCAATAAACAAACAGCTGTGCAATGACTCCCCCAACCGTACCGAATAACATAGCCCCAAAGAAGTTAATTTCTCCAATGGAAACCAGATATCCACCGTATGCGAGCACTATTTCGCTAGGGATGACTTCCATCATTAGACCAAGCATAATGCCGAAGTAACCCAAGCTCTGGATCCAATCAAACAAACGGCCAACCAAATCGTAAACAAACTCCACGATTTCCCCCTCTTCCTAAAGCACCTTTATCCTTACCTTAATAATAGCCTATTCTAACATAGCCTTGGACATGCGTTCCAGTCCGCCCAATTGATCTGACGCCTGTGACTTTCGCCCGGACTTTCACATATGGTGAAGTAAAAGGAGTGAGCAACATGCATTCATCGCACGCCAAGCAGGTTGGTAGTCGCCCTCCGACACCGAGGGGTATACGCCGTGCTTGCAGCAAAGAATTGTATCGTACAACTAAGCGGCTGAAGCAATATATTTCACCGGAGTTGTTGAAGCAGGGCGAAGATCTTTATTACCGGAAAGTGATAGGCAATCTGATCTGGATCCACGATAACTATAGTAATAAAAAAGTTCTATGTGACTGGTGGGAAAAAGAGGTTTGCGGTGAGCTTGCCGAGCTCTGGCAAATACCTGAAAAACCACTCGCATCCGCCTTTAGGGATGCTTTTGGCGGATAACTAACGGTTTTTATCATCTCGTATTGGGCGTGAGCAGTACGGGAATGTCCATCGCGTTAGCGTTTATTCGAAGATTGGATTCCGCAATCCGTTGCTTCAATTTCCTTCCTTCCTGCTCGGCTTGAATCGTCATTCTGAAATCCCTATCATTTCTGACAAGAGGATTTCTTACCATCACTTCTACCGATTGTCGATACAAATCGTAAATCTCCAAAGCGGAATAAGCCGTGTGTATAGCAGCTCTGTTTTTTCCCGAGGCCCACTGGTTTCGGGCCATTTGAGCCAGGGAGAGAATCGCTCGAGTCTGCTTCACCGTATGATGACGATCTCTGTCTATACTGATCTTATACCATACAGCCGCCTGTCTGGAATTTCCGCTCATCGCGTGTAATTCGGCCATCTGCCAAGTGAGTGCCGGATGTCCCGGTGAGCGGACGAGACTTCGATTCAGCAGGTCAGCCGCTTCCTTCGGAGGCAGCAGCTCTGCGAGCAGTACAGCTGCTTCTGGTGAAGCAGGGTTCCAGCGTATCGAAGTCTTCAGAAGCTGCTTGCGTTCTTCCCTATTTGCTGTGTATAGCGCCTGTTCGTAATAGCGGTTTCCTATCCAATAGGATGAAGCAAGAGCCGTCCATGCCGTTAGACATACCATACCTGTTAAAAAGAGAACATGGTGCAAACGGAATTTTCGGATAAAGGAGATCAGACGAAAACGGGATGTACGGGATACTTCCGTCGTACGTTTCAAGACTGCTGCTTGTGAGGCATCTCTGCTGGTCTGCCCCGATCCCATCGCTGCCAGCCAAAGTATAAGAAGCCACACCAGTCCAAAACTCCAATCAAAGTCAATGATGCTGTGAATCATCAGAACGGATAGAGAAGGCACCAAAGACGGACAAGTTGTTCTTAATCGAATTGCCGACATCAGCAATAAAATGAATACCATAAGTGAACCAATCACTCCGGTATTTAGCAGCAAATCGATGTATCCGCTGTGCACTTCAGCCCCGACGTAAGGCTGTGATTGAATGGAGCGGTATGAAAGTCGCCATGTGTCACCACCGCGTCCAAGCCAAGGCGCTGATGAGAACAACCCCCACGCATCGTGGTACATCAATTGACGGGCACTCATCGTCTCTGCTCCGCCAACGAGGCGGGCCTTTACACGTGATAGAACCGTTGCAAAAGCAATGACATAGAGAGCGGATGACATGATTATTACAATCAGCTGACGATAGCCAGTGACAGAAGCCGGGACGGAGATGATACCGGATGCAGCGCCGCAGCCATTGCCAAGAGACGTGCTGGTGGTAGTGTCGGTTACGGTGCCTTGAGCGGTATCGTTGGACAGTCTGTCGGCGGGGACGAGAACCTGATCGGGGGCAGTGCCCTGGATGATGACGGATGGCAGGTTAAGTGCTTTGTCATGAGGCCGGCCGGCGATGGTGTCGGGGGCAGAGACAGGGGCTGGGCCGGGATAGCTGCGCAGCCCCCGCCACAGCAGCAGGCCGGCGAGCACGCTGCCGGCCCAAAGCCCGGCCAGCCATAGCAGGCCGGGCAGCACTGCCGGAGCCAGCTGGGCATCAGCCAGCTGGCGATAGAGCAGTGCCGCGCCTGCGACGGGCGCGGCACTTGCCGCCAAGAGCGGCGCTACCCAGCGCCGCTCTGCGGCCAGACCGGCCGCGCACGCTAGTAGCGCCGCAAGCCAGGCACCGCGCGACTCCGTCAGGAGCAGCGCGGCGGTGTAGGGCGCGAGCGGCAGCAGTGCTGCCGCGGTGCGAAGCGGGCTTGCCCGCCCCCGGAGCGCGGCGGGCAGTGCAAACAGCCGCTCGAGGAGAAATGCGGCCATCACTGCCCCGAACGTGTTCGGGTATTGCAGCAGGCCACCCAGCCTCGCGCCGGTTGCACTTGCCTCAAGATTAGCCGAACGAAAGAACGCGTGCGGCAAATCCACCAATCCATATACGGCCAGCAGAGCGCTGCCGCATAGAATTAACCCCGTCATATGCCACACCAAACGCAGCATTCTTCCTCCTTCCTGCTCTCTGCTAGCCATCCAGAGAGCAGTTCCAACCGATCCGAACAAGCCCCAGCGTATGATCTCATTTCCTGTACCCTCTGCGGATATCGAACCGTTCATCCCATGCCATATATAGATGATTACTATTCCACCAACGCACACTAGAAGGGGAAAGAGGGGGTTTTTGTGCTGCATCAAGAAGCGGGGCTTATTGCCGGTAAGCACATATCCAGCAGTCAACAGCATGCAGGATATTCCCCACATGATACTTACTCCATGTAAATCCTCATCAAAAAACAGACCTGCTCTCAGGCTGGACATACCCATTACTAGTATCAGCATTATTATTCCACACCGTCGAACAAGGAGGTTTGTCATTACCCTTTCGCCCTTTCCCCGGGTTATTCGAATGAAGCAGATAAGAATCCTGTTCGGTTTCTTACCGTGTCCTTATCCCAAACCCCGTTAAGGAAAGTGGGATACCTCCCCATTGTGGTCGAGCAGCAAACAATGTATTCCCTAAACATCTATTTGTGCAAACCACCGTACTTGTCAGACGAATTTACCAAAGCTGGTGTGGCGTTGCTTAACAGGGGGCGACCACAAAAAATAGGCCAACCAGAAATCTCTGGCTGACCTGATCATACGAAAAAACGGCTCGCACCTTTGGAGCTTACACTCCAAGGCCGGACCGCTTAAGCTATCAGTATTGTACGTGAGCTTATTCCTATCAAGACTTCGGTAGCAAATCCCGGCATGCATTCTCCAAATACGGCGAGGCACTAAGGAAGTCTCTAAACGCCGTATATTCCTGCCACAGCTTGTTTTTATCTCCGGCTGTTCCCTTGACCGCACGAATCAAAATGTTCTTCGGAGTATGCTCCAAATCAATGAACTCCAGCAGTTGAGTACGATATCCCATCAAATCAAGCAGCTTGGCACGAATACCATCTGTTGCGAGCGCCGAGAAACGTTCCTTCAAAATTCCATGCGACAGGAGCGGCTCCATCACAGGACTGTCCACCTGGGAGAACAACTCATGCTGACAGCAAGGTACCGATAAAATAACAGATGCACCCCAGCGGACTGCTTTTTCCAAGGCGGCATCCGTTGCCGTGTCACAGGCGTGAAGCGTTACTACCATATCAACCTGCTCTAATTCATCATAATCCGCAATGTCGCCGACAAGAAACCGCAGTTGCGAATAATTCAGTTTTTTCGCCAGCAAACTGCAGTGTTCGATAACGTCCGCCTTTAGATCCAATCCGACGATTTTCAGCGATCTTCGCGCGGTGACCGCCAAATAATGATAAAGTGCAAACGTCAGATACGATTTACCACAGCCAAAATCAACAATGGTGAGCGGCCGATCTTCTGGCAGATGAGGGAGTACATCTTCTACCATTTCCAGAAAACGATTGATCTGCTTAAACTTATCGTATTTCCGAGCAAAAACTTTACCCTCATCGTTCATAATACCGAGCTCCACCAAAAATGGAACAGGTGTACCTTCTTCAAGCACATACGTTTTTTTACGATTGTGGGCCAAGTCACTTTGAGTTTTAGTTGGAGACTTGGTCAGAATGGATACCTTGTACTTTTTGGATATAAGCACTTGGTAGTCTGCTTCCGGTGTACAGATAATCGCTTGACGAAACGTCTCTTCCAAAAGCTTGATCAGAGCAGCCTCCGCTTCATCGGAGGGCACGTTCTGATGTGTCACCTTGTTTCCAGAAAAATAGGCAAACTGATAATGAAGCTTGTTTTTCAATTCGACGGGTTTGACCGTCACCTTCGTATAAGAAACCCCTTCCCGCTTACGCAGCTGGCTGAGGGTGGCCGTAATCAATGATGTGTTATCAATGATTTGGTGAACAAGTTTACGCAGTGCATCCAAAACGTACATCTCACTTTCATGTTGTATTTGCAGCCCGTTAAACCACATTATTTATGATAACATCTCCGGTCAATGCTGCCCAATCAGGTGACTTGAATGCAGAGAAGCATTAATAGGGGTTCTGGGACTTCGTTACATGAGAATAACGCAGTTTCAGTTCTTCAAGTCCTTCCTGAACTTCCGTTATAGGAAGTCTTCCCCGTTCCAACTCATCCTTATCTACGGCCAGAAGACGTTCATAAAAAAGCCTTCCCTCCCGATAATCTGCCGCTTCTCGTTGCAGAAGCCGGTAGAGGCTGTCCTCCGCTGCCGCATATTCACCTTCTCTTTCCGTGTAAGTAAATAAAAGGCGTTCTGTCTCGTCAGGCAAACCATGGGGGCGTACACGTTCCAGAAGTTCATTGATCCGGCGCGGCATGTCCAGCAAATGTCGATCTCCACCATGCATAGAAGCGGATAAGTATAAATGAAGAACCTTTACCAACAGAGTATTCCCATCCTCCAGCCGATCCATATCCAGATAAATATCAGCTTCTTCCTCCAACAGCCTTGCCGCACTTTGCAGCTTATCGGCCTCAACGATCCCACCGCTGCGGAACAGCTGAACGATATCCTCTGCTGACAATGATTTCAACAATTTAGAATTTAGAGGAAATTGGCGGCTCAGCATTTCGTTAATTTCCAAAAGAGCCTCGTTATGCTTTTTCTGCTGCTTTAAGCCAAATACTTTGGATATCATCTGCGTCATTTCCTCCACAAGACGGAGGAGATAATCTTTCCGATACATTCCGCTTCCCCATTTCTTGACTAATCTGTTATTTCAATCTAGATAGATTGTAAAAGATCGCCCATCATTTTACCAGTACCAGCAATTCCCCTTCATTACCACGAAAAAGCCAGAGGCTTTTCTCCTCCGGCTATAGCTCTTTAATCCGTGATTATATGATGTTTAAGACGAATGAACATGATCTAAAAATGAATGAATGACTTTCCCCAGCTCCTCTGGTTCTTCCATCATACTCATATGACCCGCTTCTTTGATTACACTCTGGGTTACGTTCGAGTGGTCTGTTGTAAAGACACGCTCTGACGGTATGAGGCCGTCTTTCTCTCCTGCAACAAGCAGAACAGGGAGTGTTGTTGAAGAAAGTACATCCCTCCGGTCAGGCCGCTCACGCATCGCAAGCGCTGCGCCGATAGCTCCTTGCGGTGGCGTTAAATATCCGATTTCTTTCGCTTTCTGAATGCATTCCGGTTTTCTATTCTCCATTTCGGGAGCAAATAAGCCAGGAATGAGCCCGTCCACAAAGTTTGTGATTCCTTCTCCCTGAATGACGCTTACTGCCTTCACTCTCTTCTCCTTGGCTTCATCCGAATCCGGGTAACCTGTAGAGTGAATCAGGCCACACGCATTCAACCGCGAAGTGTATCGCTGAACAAATGACAACGTAATGTATCCACCAAGCGAATGTCCAAGCAGCGTTGACTTCTGAATATCCAGCTCATCCATCAGCAGCAGTACGTCATCAGCCATTTGTTCAATGGTATAAGGTCCCACCGGTGCGTCAGAACGTCCATGACCTCGAAGATCCGGTACAATGACCCGGTAACCGTTCAAATATGGCAGTACCTGTTCCCAGTAAGAAGAGCTTCCGCAATAACCATGAAGCAAAATAACCGGCTCTCCGTGTCCCTGTTCCAGATAACATATCGTATTGCCGTTGCATTTTACTTTTTCCATTACGAAACCCTTCTTTCTATAGATAGGCACTTCGTTAACCCTGCTGAAACGCCTGTCTCAAGTACTAAGGCCAAAGGCGGATGCGGCAGCATGTGCAATTTCTTCGGCCATTGTCATAACCAGATGAAGAGAGGTAACCTGCAAAGTCCAGTAAGGCTTAGGCCCCTGTACATTAACAACCGCAGCTATACTGTAGTGACCAACCGAAGGAAGCGGCTTGCCCACAGACTGGGCTGGATGGATCGGACCTGCAGATCCAAAGAAAAAGCTAACGGAGGAAGACTGGCCCAAGCAAGCATCAATCGCAATTATAGTACTCCCTTTCGGAATGTCCTGCAGCTTGGTCTCCAGATTACAAGCGTCACAAGGGTCGGAAAGTGTGCCGATAACGTGAGGAAATCCATATTCTAGCAGTCTGCTTCCTGTCAGTGGTCCTAGCGCATCACCTGTTGAACGGTCAGTCCCGATACATAAAAATGTAACTTGGTCCATTGAATGCTGCTGAGAAATGCCTGTAAAAAAACTTTGCAGTTGCTCTCCCGACAATTTGGTTTTCGTCACAGGCGGAGCCTGTTGAAAACCCACATAATCGCCCATTGCCTTCCCCCTTCACGTTATATATGTTGTGTTTGCTGCGAATCTCACTATAATCTGCGAATCCGTAGTTTCCCTGATTTTACCCTAACCGGAGCACTGTGGCAAAAACATTGGTTCGTCTGGCAGCAACATGGTACAATACAGGACGTAAACCCGTTATCAAGTGAGAGGAATGGTGCCAATCATGGATCTAAATGAGAAATCTCAGGAAAACATTGAGTATATGATCGAACAAATCAAATTAAAGCTACGCATGGCTTCAGCGGCTGCTATGCAGGCCTCGGCCTTCTCCAAGGATCAATATGAAGATATCCGTGATTTGTATGATATGGTTATGAGCAAGAACACATTGAGTATATCCGAAGTTGAAGCGCTCGTATCCGAGTTGGGACGCCTGCGTGGAAATTGATCACGTCTTTGTCATTACTAAAAAGCCCCCACACGACTCTCCTACTACAGAGAGACGTATGGGGGCTTTAAGTATCATTTCTTAAGGCATATCAATAACGATAAATTCTGTTTCTTCATCGCTGTTTCCTTTGAAGATAACCTCTTCGATCAAACGTAATTTAAAGTGAATGCTGTTTCCGCTCGGCCTACCTTTTTACCCCCATCATTGTACAGATCTTTCGTAAAAACTTTTCTTAAAGAATCAATTGTGGCCCGGTTGTCGTAACCGAGTTGATCAAGGATAGACTCCACAATGTACCCCCACTCTTCTTCCGAGCCATCCAATATTTTGAAGGTAATGCCGAGTCTCTCCTTTTTCAGGCCAAAACAGTAAACTCCTTTGAAACCGCCTTTGGCAACGATATTTTGATCCTGAAGCAGCAGAGTATCCACTCTTCCGCTCCCCGCCACCATAAAGGGATGGGAGTTCATCGTCTGTACAATCTTTTCAACCGCGCTTCGAGTCGGTTCGTCCTCTATCCGGTCAGGACAAGCCAGTTTCATATAAGCAGTAGCCAATGCTTGCAAGGGTAATGCAAATACCGGAAGACCACAACCGTCTGTACCGAGTATGATTTCATCCTTCGACAGACCACACATATACGCTATGGTGCTCAGAATTTCCTGCTGTACAGGATGATTGGGGTCCTCGTACCCTGCAAGGGGAAGTCCCCTCATCTGACTATAAGCAAGCAGACCCAAATGTTTTCCTGAACAGTTATGATAAATCTTATTTTTATTTCCTCCACTGCGGATTAGAGAATCTCTCGTTTCACCATCGAGCGGATAACTCGAGGCACATACAAGTCGGCTTTCTCCGATTCCCGTCTTGTCCATTATAGAGATTAGCGTCTCTTGGTGTTCATGTTCCCCTCGGTGAGATGCAGTCATAATGGCAATTTCCTGATCCGTCAGATGATAACGGTCTGCTAAATGCGCACGTATGGCCGGAATAGCCTGCAAGGGTTTCGCAGAAGAACGGGTGAATGTGACATAATGCGGGTCGCCGGCAAACGCCTTAACCTTTCCCTCATCGTTTACGATACATATATGTCCACTGTGGGAGCACTCCATGACGTCCGCACGATATTCCTTAACCAGAACAGTTTCCATGATGTTCTCTCCTTCTATACTAATCCATATATTATTGCCCATACCATAGGACAAGATTTAAGTTAAACGTAGCTTAATAATTATAGTACAAAAAGGAGTACATATCAGCAGGCAATTATACTCTAATATAGACATCACTTTCTCTATATCTGACATTTCTTGTTTCACCGTCTTCCTTCACGTTTAAATACCAGATAAGCAAGCCATACCTAATCCTAACAGATTAGAGATACTGAATTATATTAATCTAAAGGAGTGAATGTTCATGAATCATACAGAACAAGAACATCCGATACAGAGTGGATCAACTTTCTTTAAGGGTGCTTTTATTGGTGCATTGGTCGGCGCTGCAGCAGCTCTACTGTTTGCACCGAAGCCTGGCCGAGAACTTCGTGGGGAGCTTTCAGACAAAATCACGCTGGTTACAGATAAAACCAAAGAGGTTGCAGGCGTTGTCGGCGATAAGGCTACTGAGCTTGCCAAAACAGTAAGCAGCAAGGCTTCCGACGTCATGACAACTGTAAATGAAAGCCGTGGTAACATCATGTCGAGCGTTAAACAGGCTTCGATGGATGTGACGGATGAAGTAGCGACTGCTTCTGAAGACGTCAAAAACGTGGCGAAAGATGCTTCCTCTGACGTTAGATGAAGTCGACGAGATACTAAAGCCGCGATAGAAGTAATAGCCAGCTGACAATAGCTGGCTTTTTTATTTAAGTCCCAAATACTTTGTGCCTACGTGAAAAATTGCCGTAACTTTAATTATAGGAAGCCGTGTGCTTCCCTTTTAGGAAGGCGGGGATATGACATGAGTAAAGCAAATCCTTATAACGGCAGTCCGAGGACTTTTGATCGATTGGAGCGTCATGAACGTTCGCGGGAACGGGACCGTTCACGTGAACAGAAGCGTGACCGGGTATTGGAGAAACGCGGACGGTCAGACCAACAACTGCAGAAGCGTAGCGTTTATGATGTGGACGAACATCCCTTTCAATTGAGACATGAAATCAAGAGACTGAACAGCCGATTGGATAAAATTGCTGATTTCCTTGAAAGATTAGACTTTATAGACATTGTGGAGAACTACATGAACCCGAAAAAACGAATGATTACCAACTTTACAGCCGGCCTCTCCCGCGGCCTCGGCATGACGATTGGGACTTTCGTTGTTCTTGGTTTGCTCGGTTACATCTTAAGCCTTTTCGTGGATATGCCGCTTATTGGTGATTATATTGCGGAATTACAAGGCTATATTAATAAATCCAAGTAGTGTTTAGCATAAAGAAGTCCGGACTCCTTCTAACGAGCTCGGACTTCTTTATGCTCCATTATATGTACTATAAGAAAAACGTCTATCGACGTACCTCAAAGAAAACAGACCGCACTTAGCGGTAGTTTTTCTTGCGAGATAAGGTTGCAGTTCACTCCGATGTTTATACTTTATTATCTCTATTAAAAAAGCACGCATATCCCTCTCCTAGGAATAGCGTGCCCTTATGTAGACCAGTCCTCACACCGGATACAGAGAAGCTTGTCCATATCAATACGATGAATTAGACATGATTTGTTTCAATTTCTCTGTTGCTCTCTTCTGGATACGGGATACACTCATCTGTGAAACACCGAGCTTCTGCGCAATGGCGCGCTGGGATTGTCCGTCCTGGAATGCCAAGAGCAGCACTTTCTGCTCCTGCTCCTTCAACTGACTTAATGCCTGCTGTAAATCCATTCGCTTCTCAACAGAATCAAAGTCGTTCACATCAGAGCTGATAAGTTCACCGAGCGTAGCACCCGTTTCTTCTTGAGATAATGGAGAATCCAATGATACATAATGATAGCATTCACGGCCGGCCAGAACTTCTACGGTTTCCTCAACTGTCAGATCCAAGTATTCCGCAATCTCATTAACATCAGGCGATCGTTCCAGCTTCATCATCAATTCATCGATAGCCTGCTGAACAAGTGCGCCCTTTTCTTTAATCCGACGAGGAACCTGAATATACCAGGATTTATCGCGTAAAAAGTTTTTCATATGACCGATCATACTCTTCATCGCGTACGGCTCAAATGGAATTCCTAGACTGATATCATACTGCTGAAGCAACCGGATCAGGGACATCTGCCCCACCTGATATAAATCTTCGTAAAGGTCAGGACGATTACGGGCAATTTTACCCGCAGCCATTTTAACCATCGGTTCATATTTTTGAATTAAGACGGTAGCGATTTCGTTATCCTTCGTCTGTTGATATTCCCTAATCAGACGAATCGCTTCATCTCTGGACTCTGGGGGAGTCACTTTATCGCTCATACAGGCTCCTCGCTTTTCGCAAGCCGTTTGGTAAGAATAACTTGTGTACCCTTTCCTCTCTGATTCATCACACTCACTTCATCCATGAGCGCCTCCATCAAATAAAAACCGAGGCCTCCAATCTGGACTTCGCTGAGCTCTTTATCATGGAGGGTTCCACGACCGTCTGCATTATCATCACTCTCGAAACTCTCCCCTTCGTCTCTGACTGTGATGGATAATGATTCACTAGTGATTTCATACACGACTTCCACCATTCCGCCCTCTTGTCCATAAGCGTATAAAACGGAGTTATTGCATGCTTCTGATACAGCTACCTTCATATCTTCAATCTCTTCATAAGTGAAGCCCATTTTGGAAGCTATTCCGTAAAGATTCAATCGAACAATATCAACATACTCCGCATTGGCAGGTAAATTTAGCGTTATTTTTTGTACTTCAGCATTCATTCTTTTCTTTCCTTTCCTATTGGGAATTCTCCTGGGGGGCAAAGAACTTCGCAATACCAGTCATGTCAAACAGCTTCTGGATTTGCTGAGGAACTTCCTCAACGGCAAAGCGGGCTTCCATACCATGTCTTGCTTTTAAAATAGACAACAGAATTCCGATACCCGTACTGTCGATATATGTAATTTCCTTCAAATTGACGATCAAATCCATGTCCGAATTGCTCACAAGAGGTTCCATAACCATTCGAAAATCAGGTGCAACGGACAAGTCAAGCTCGCCGCTTAAAAACACTGTGCATACACTGTCGTTCATGTGAGTCTTGGCATTAAACTTATCACTATTGTTTGTATTCATAGACACACTCTCTCCCGAAATTTGTTTTCCTTACAAATAACCCGTTATTCGATGTGTTGAAACAACTCAGCAACCAGATTCATCATAGTAACATTTGAGATATTGAGCATGGTGGATGTTCATTATCGACTTTTGCCTATGGCATAGGGATGAATCTTGAAAGGTAGCTTATCCCGACCTAGCAACTGATCTTCCTCTTCATGCTTATGAACCTTAATGGTAAAGACAAACGTTGCCCCCATCTCTTCAGTGGATTCGACCCGGATTTCTCCACCCATCATCTGCACCAGTGACTTACAGATGGCCAGACCGAGTCCAGTCCCCCCATACTTACGGGTCATGGAAGAATCCAGTTGTGAGAATGGTTTAAAAAGCCTGTCAATCTTGTCCGCTGAAATGCCTATTCCTGAATCTTTTACGTTAAAATCAAGAGTTAAGGTTTCGTCCTCTCGCTCAATCAGTGAAATAACCAAATATACCCCGCCTTGGTTAGTGAACTTAATCGCATTGGAAACAAGGTTCATTAACACCTGACGCAGGCGTCCCATATCGCCATAAACCATGCGCGGGATCTGATCTTCTATGAAATAGAGAAGCTCCAGATTTTTTTTGTTAGCCTCAGCCGAAAAAAGCCCAAAAACCTCCTGCACACAAGATTTCAACTCAAATGGATGCTCCTCCAGCTCCATTTTTCCTGACTCCATTTTGGTAAAGTCCAAAATATCATTAATAATCGAGACCAGCGCATCAGCGCTGTTTCGGATAATATCTACATACTCCTTCTGTTCATCCTGAAGATCGCTATCCATCAATAGATCAATCATACCGATAACCCCATTCATGGGTGTGCGAATCTCATGGCTCATCATCGCCAGAAACTCCGTCTTGGCTTTGGCCGCAATTTCTGCCGCTTCCTTGGCCTGTATCAGCTCATGATTGATTTTCTCCAGCTCCTGCGTCTTCTTGTGAAGCAGCATGGATTGAGTCTTCAGCCTTTTATTTGTCAGGTACATATCCACAAATCCCTCAATCTTAGATTTCAGAATTTGGGGGATGAAGGGCTTTACCATATAATCAATAGCTCCGGCAGAGTACCCTGCAAACAGATGTTCCGCTTCCTTGCTGTTAGCCGAAATAAATATGATAGGAATATCTTTCGTCTTGTCTCTCGCCTTTATTAGCCGCGCCGTTTCAATTCCATCCATGCCCGGCATCTGAACGTCAAGTACAATCACGGCGAACTCATATTTCAAGAGATATCTTAACGCTTCTTCCCCGGAAATTGCTTTGACAAGCGAATACTGTTTACTGTCGAGCACCGCTTCCAGTGCAAGCAAATTCTCAGAGCGGTCATCTACCAGCAAAATATGAATCGGATCGTGAACCCCCATGGAATCCTCCTAAAAACACTATTTAATCTTTCGGTATATCTTCTCTACCCGGTCCAGCGGTTCGTACGAATCACTGTAACTTGTAAAATGGATCGACTCTTTCGCCCCCAGTACAAGAATACCAAAATGACTTAAGCTCTCATGAAATAGTCCATGTACGTGATTGCGAAGTTCATCATTAAAATAAATCATCACATTTCTGCAAAAGATCACATTAAATTCGTTGAAGGAACGATCTGTCGCTAAATTGTGTTCTGCAAAAATTATATTTTTCTTCAGGAACGGATGAAAGATAACAGAATTGTATTTAGCCGTATAATATTCGGAGAACGAGCGAGTACCGCCCGCCTCCAAGTAATTTTTAGTGTATTGTTTCATGCGTTTTATATCGAAAACGCCTTCCTTAGCCTGCTGTAACGAACGTGAATTCATGTCGGTTGCATAAATACGTGCCTGATCGTACAGGCCTTCCTCATGCAGTAGAATTGCCATGGAGTATACCTCTTCGCCAGTCGAGCAGCCGGCATGCCAAATCCGGATGTACGGGTATGTTCTCAGAAGCGGGACCAACTTTTTCCTGAACGTCAGGAAAAGATTCGGATCCCGGAACATTTCCGTAACCGGAATGGACAAATTATAGATGAGGCGTTCAAAGCAAGCTCGTTCATGCAGAACTTTATCCTGTAAAGCTGAAATGGAAGATAGCCCTTCTGCAAAAACATGGTGCCAAATTCTTCGCCTCAATGAAGGGAGAGCATAGTTGCGAAAATCATAACCATAGAATCGATGAATGCCTTGAAGTAGTAGCTCAATTTCGATTTGTTCCAGCTCTCGGTCGTTCTTATCTTCCAGATTCCATTCGATGTCCGTATGGTCAGTTGATGTCATTGTTTTGCACCGGCTTTCTCCCTTACCATTTTTATATTCGTTATTCATTACCCAAAAGTGTCACTTACGAATACAGCCACACGCGCATTAACGAAAGAAGTTGTTCAGTTTGAATCGGCTTCTTCATATAATCCGAAGCACCTGCCTCAATACATTTCGCTCGATCTTCTTTCATTGCTTTTGCCGTGAGGGCAATGATCGGCATTTTCTCGAATTGAGGCATTTGACGCAATCTCCGCATCGCCTCGTAACCGTCCATTTCCGGCATCATCATATCCATCAGCACCAAGTCATAATCCGGGTTGGCTTCAAGAAGTTCTAAAGCTTCTCGTCCATTCTCGGCGAAGGTTACTTCCATGTTATAGCTTTCAAGCACACTTGAGAGGGCGAACACATTCCGGATGTCATCATCCACAAGCATGATTTTCTTGCCATCAAAGAGCACTTCTTTATTATGCAACTTCTGGAGTATTTTACGCTTATCCTCTGGCAAATTGGCCTCTACCCGGTGCAGGAACAACGTTGTCTCATCAAGCAGACGTTCCGGTGACTTCACATCCTTAATAATGATGGACTCCGCATATTTCCGTAGGCGGGTTTCTTCCTTACTATTTAACTCTTTACCTGTATAGATAATGATTGGCAAATCAATGAGTTTCTCATCGTCACGAATCTGATCAAGCAGCTCAAAACCGGTCATATCTGTTAAGATCAAGTCCAGTACCATACAGTCATAACGCTGCTTCCTCAATTCTTCAAGTGCTTCCCTTCCTGTCGATACTGCGGTTATCGAGACATCATCATGACCAATAAGCTCAATGATGGAATGCCGCTGGATGTCATCATCCTCTACGATCAGCAGATGCTTCACGGACTGCTCGGTATAAGATTCAATATGAGAGAAGGCACCTTCTAGTGCTTCACGTGAAGAAGGTTTTTTCAGATAAGCGATAGCACCCATCATCAGGCCCTGCTTCACTTCATCCATAACCGATATGACATGTACAGGTATATGACGGGTCGATGCTGAGCTTTTAAGCTCCCCAAGTACTGACCATCCGTCCATTACCGGCAGATGAATATCCAGAATGATAGCATCAGGCTGATAAGACTGGGCCATTTTGAGACCCACATCACCTTGCAGGGCAACCACTCCTTTAAATCCACGACCTCTTGCCATATCCAGCAAAATCTTAGCAAATTTGTCGTCGTCCTCAACAATCAAAAGCACTTTATCCGTTGGCCCAATCTGATCCCGGTCGTCCTCAATACGTATCGCCTTAATTGTCTGCTTAGATGACAGAAAGCTTCTGGACAGTATAAATTCGGAATCTGGTGTTTGCACCGTAGCGGCTGCTTCTTGTTCAGCAGAAGCTTCTGTTCGCCGGCTAGGCAGATAGAGCGTGAAGCAACTGCCCTTGCCCTCTTCTGTCTCCACATGAATGGCGCCGCCAAGAAGGCGGGAAAGCTCCCGGCTAATGGACAATCCAAGTCCGGTTCCTCCGTATTTGCGGCTCGTCGTTCCGTCTACCTGTTGAAATGCTTCGAATATAAGGTCAGTTTTATCATCAGGGATACCAATACCCGTGTCTTTTACAGAGAATACGATATAGTCGCTTTCACAATTCAGAAAATATGGAAGTTTCTCTGGATCGGCCGAAGCAATATCCACTTTAACAGAACCTTTGCTTGTAAATTTAAAGGCGTTAGACAACAGGTTGCGCAAAATCTGTTTGACCCTGTGACCATCAGTTACGATGCTCTCGGGAATCCCATCTTCTATTTCGACTTTTAAGTCAACGCCTCTCTTAGAAGCGACCGGCGCAAAGTTCTGCTGTACAAATCCTTCGATTTCCGTCATATGCACAGGCTCGTTGTTGATTTCCATTTTGCCGGCATCCACTTTGGATAAATCAAGGATTTCATCGATCATCTTCAGTAGATCCGCACCCGACATATAAATCGTCTGAGCATACTCAATCTGCTTAGAAGATAAGTTTCCGTCCTTGTTCTCGGAAAGCAGCTGAGACAAAATTAGCAAGCTGTTAAGCGGTGTTCGAAGCTCATGCGACATATTGGCCATAAACTCGGACTTGTATTTGGTCGTGACAGAAAGCTGCATGGCCTGTTTCTCCATCTGTTCACGTGCTTTTTCAATCTCGTCGTTCTTCTCTTCCACTTCCTGAACTTGTTCCTCCAGAGCCCGCGTCTTAGCAACAAGTTCTGTATTGTAATGTTCCAGTTCTTCCTGCTGCCGCTGAAGCAGTTCCTCGGACCGTTTAAGCACCTCGGTCTGCTCTTCCAAATTCTCATTGGAACGGCGGAGCTCCTCCTGCTGAGTCTGCAGCTCTTCCGATTGACATTGCAGCTCTTCCGTAAGTGCTTGAGATTCACGCAACAGTTCTTCTACCCGCATACGACCGGTGATATTATTCAGGATAATACCAAGAGACTGACTTAGCTGTGACAACAAATGTTCCTGAAGTGACGTAAACTGTTCGAATGAAGCTACCTCCACAACGCCGAGGATTTCGTTCTCGAACATGATTGGATAAATCATGATGGCCCCTGGTTTGGATGAACCCCATCCAGACTGAACCTTCATATAACCTTCCGGCGGACTGTCCAGCGAAATTGGCTTCTTGTCGAGAGCCACTTGACCTACAAGACCTTCGCCAATCACAAAGAATTGTTTAGGGCTTTCACTGCCTTCAAATGCGTAGGAACCTCTAACTTCAAGTTTATTCGGATTCTTGTCTTCCTCGCGGATATACAGTACTCCGTAGCGGGCACCCAGTACCGGTGTAAATTCGCTAATAAACCGTTGACTAACCTCTTCCAGAGAATTGATCCCTTCGAGCAGTTCAGTCACTCTGGCCATGTTGGAATTAATCCAGGATTGGTCCCGTTGAGCCTGCAGATAGGTCTGCTCAAGTCTCTGTTTTTCTTCAATATCCTCAGCCATTTCCTTGAAAACTTGCGCTACTTGTCCGATCTCATCCTTCGAGGTGACCTTGATCCGGCGGACCGCTTTTATTCGGCCCTCACCAAAGCCCTTGATCATCATGGAAACAACGTTAATTCCACGAGTAATGCTTGGAACCACCCATAGAATAACGATCAAGCCGATCAGAAGCCCTGCAGCCATAAAAAAGGTCGTAATCTGAATGGAGCGCTCGTAAGCCGTCTTGGCATCCTCTATATCTTCGTTAATCTTAGCGTTCTGATAGCTCGAAAGTGCATTCAGACTGTCCAGCATTTCTTCCTGAACAGCTTGACCCGTCGTAATACGGTAAGAGTTAGCTCCACTTAAGTTGCCTTCAGCCAAAAGTTCCAATGTTCTGGATTGATATCCTGCATATTGTTCTCTGGCCTTTTCAATCCGATCAAGTAGCTGCTGCTCTTCCGCTACATTTATGCTTTTTATCAGTCCGTCAAAATAAACGCCTACCTTTTGATCCATGGCTTCAATTTCTACCCTTGCCTTGTCTGAGGTCGCTGTTTCCTCACTCAACATCATATTGGTAAGCGCTCGGGCCATGTCGTTCACTTGCCCGCGCATAGCGCTGGAATCCCGAACTTTCAAGTAGCGTTCACTATAAATCGTCTCGAGCTGCTGGTTCATAAAACTGATCCGATCATATCCGATCAAAGTCAAAATAAGCATAATCGTAAGCAGTGTTGTAAATCCTACTACCAGCTTGCTTTTAATCTTCATTCGTTCCCCCCACTCCCCCTTTAAGCTTTATCCATACGAGGCATTTATCATCTTCACGCTCCCCGACAGGATTATCTATAAAAAATTGTTCCTTCATTTCATCTTCTCTCCACTCGCTGGAGCCTCCTAAATGCTGCTTCAAATAATCAAGCTTATCCTCGTGGCTACCCTCAACAAGCTCCAAAATACCGTCCGTATACATCGCAAGATGAGCGTTGCCTTCATAATAGAAGCTGCGCGGTTCCATGTCATCAATGCGGTCAAACAGTCCTACCGGGCAGCAGCCTTGATCCAGAGTCATCACCGAACCGTCCTTCTGAAAGAATAGCGCCGGCGGATGGCCTGCATTAACGTAATTGACCCGCTTCATGCGTGTATCCACGACCACGTAAATAGCAGTAAAATAATATTGAATCAATTGATCACCAAGATGGAGCTGATTGAACCTGCGGTTTAATTCCTGTATAACCTTCTCAGGTTCCACATAAGTGGTAACTGTGTCTTTCAAAACCGAGGCAATGAACATGCAGAAAAGAGACGAGGAAATTCCATGTCCCATCATATCAAGCAGTATTATGCCATATCGGCCGTCACCCAGTGGATACCATGCATACAAATCTCCGGCTAACTCGGCTGATGGCTGGTACAGGGCGTGAACCTCAAAGAGTTCCTCTTCAATGGGAGAACTCAGCACAGCATTTTGAACCATGGCTGCCAGCGTTAATTCATCCTTGATTCGCTGTTCTCTCTCCTTATGCCAATCCTTCTCATGCTTCAAGCGAAGCGCCAAGCGAATTCTCGCCATAAGCTCCACTTTGTTAATAGGCTTAGTTACATAGTCTACAGCTCCAGCATCAAGAGCTTCAGCTAACTTTTTAGAATCGCCGACTGCTGTCACCATAATAATAGGAATATCTTTCAAATGTTCGTACTGTTGTATGATCCGGCAGGCTTCAATCCCGTCCATCTCCGGCATCATCATATCGAGCAGTATTAAATCTATATCAACACGCTTGGGACTGAGGTCTGTGGTACGTTCTCCGATACCGAGGTCGTCCAGCATTTCCAAGGCCGAAGACGCCGTTACAATATCACGATATTGTTCTTTCTTTAAGATTTCTCGGATAATTATGACGTTAGTCGGATTGTCATCAACAATTAGTATTCTCATAACCCTCTCCTTAACGTTGCTCTCAATGCGCATTATACTATACTCCACCCCATGAATATTTCACCTATTTAAAAACATAGATAAGGAATGAGACGGTCTTCGTCCCATTCCTTATCTATTTTTCAAGACCTATTTCCCATCGCGGAAATCTTCCGAAGGAACTGCCTCATGGCTGATCTTTTTTGGCAATAACAAGAACCTTTCCAAGGTCCAGCTGTTTTTCATAAAAATCTGCCTCAGCCTCTGTAAATCCCAATGAAACGATCTTGGCGCGAAGCTCATCCCCACGTGACCGGAATAAATTCGCTATGGAGTCAAACACGCCTTCTTCCTTTATCCCAACTTCTTTAGCTTCCGAAGCTTGTGCTATTCGCTCCGTTTTATCAGAGTCATGAGCCAATACATAAATATGATCGGTTATATAATCCGTAGTCTGTAAATTTTGAATTTCCTGAACAGCCAAAGTACCGTTCTCGACGATTTTTGCGTAGGCTTTTGCATTAGTAGATTCCAAATTGAATACCTCCTATAGGATATACTAGGTTTGTAGCCCTAGATTATTTAACCTTATTTCAAACAATTGAAACAGGTTATTCGCTATAATCGAAAAATAAATCTACACCGGTAATTTCCCCGGAACTTCGATCTTTAAAAACTTTAATGACTTGATGATCCTGTACGTACACATCTCCATCCTCGGCCTTGAAATCAGGATCACCGAGAGATGTTGAGATGTAACCAGTTGTAAGTAAGATGGACTGATCATTCACCTGGATGGATCTAGCCGAAGGCTTCACATGAATATACTCCGTTAACCCGTCACAGAAACCGACCGACATATCCTTATAGTGGTACTCGATCATTCCTAATAATGGATCATGTGTTACTTCAAGCGGTTCCCCCATTTTACGAACCACATCTTCCGCACGGTCCGTCAAGTCGATTCCATTTAAAGTCTCATATCCCTCAATCACTTCTTTCTGCTGAACAGAAACTATAGAATTCAAGGACATCGAGGCATGGACTACAGGTGCAGTCATTCCGGCAGCGGAAACAGGCAGGACACCTGCTCCGCCACTGTAGGGCGAAAGCATACCCATCAACAGCAGCACGACAATCAACATGATTCTTCACCCTTTCTTTTTCCTTACAGACAACCGGCTATATCAGCACTAATGCTTGACTTACCGGGCTTTCTGACGACGGAACTTACTCCAAAGACCAACTGCCACATCGACATAATTCAACCATTGGCCTGAATTCGAAGCTTTAGGTTCATTATATACAGCATCATAAGACTGGAACGTTCGGTCTTGTGCCGTTATCGGCACTGTGGATTGCCGCAGCTCATGTTTCTTTTTCTCTACTTTAGTTTGTCTATAACGGCTGACGACACCGGAAGAAACCTGCTTCACTGCATAGGTCACTTCGCTTAGTGCTTCGCCCAGATTTTTGACTGTATCCATTACGGGATCAATCTGTTTCATCTTGTGCTGGACGTCCACAGTTATATCATTCGTGTTGCGGATCGTCTGCTTCACTTCATAGCTCAACTCATCAATTGTCTTTTGAACTTCCTGAAGCGTCTGAGTTACCTTGTCCAAAGAGTTTGTCGCTGCTTTTAGTGTCTTTATTAGAAAAAAGACAAGGATTGCAAAGGCAATGGCGATAATCGCAACACTGATCTGTGTTAGCATAGACACGACCTCACTTTCCGTTTGTTTGTCTCGATATTCCATAGTTACCCTCACTCTTCCGGTACGAAACAAAGAACAAATGGCCGATTTGTTTCATCACCAGCTTTGTTTCAAGAGAAATAGTCACGGTTAAAGAGAACTACGAGGGGCCAGGATGAACACTCAAGCTCTTCGAAGGACAAGAGATACACATCCAATCCAAACTCATACGGAAAGCAGGGTGATTTATTATGTTAAGATGGTCTGTCATATTGCTCGTCATCGCACTTATCGCAGGAATTTTTGGTTTCTTCGGTATCGTGGAAGCTGCGGTAAGTATCGCAAAGGTCCTCTTCTTCATTTTCCTGGTACTGTTCGTTATTTCTCTCTTTACCGGACGCAGACGATCAATGTAACTAGGGCAGCATAAATCATTACCCGCATACACATATAAAGAGTAAATCAAGGAAATAAGGATACTTCTCAGAAAAAAGAAAAACCAGGCCGCCCGAGGATTTTGATATGCTCCCATCATAGTAGACAGTAGAAAAAACAAAAACTTCTACTTCTACCATGATGGGAGTTTTTATGATGTCCAAAAGGATTCCAATTTCTTTAGAGGTAAAAGGACCATCGCGGCCGTAACAAGCCTGCGGAAGAGCTGGATGATCATGAACGCCTTAAGCTTCGGATCAAAGAACTGGAAGCACGGAACGAATATTTAGAAATGGAAAACGCCCTCGCAAAAAAGTTGGCAGAGATCAAGCGACGAAATACACGCTAACGTTAGTCCGGCATGTGGACTTGTACCAAGCTATCCAAGAACTGCACGCTGAGAAAGGCTATGCCCTCACGAAACTGTGTGAGATGATAACTCGACTTCAGGTTAAGTGCGGTTTTGCTAAAAGTATGTCTCGTGTGAGCCGATGCCTGGATAACCAACCTATTGAACGATTTTGGGGTACATTGAAGGCAGAAAGCTTTTATCTGACGAAACACGACACCTATGATGACGTCCTCGAAGACGTGAGAAATTATATCCGCTACTACAACAATTACCGCTATACAGAGCGATTAAATGGCTTGTCTCCCAACGAGTATCGACGAGCTGCTTAACGATGAGAAAAGAAAATAAACCCTCAGCTCTGTACTTGAACTGAGGGAAATAATCTAACCTTTTTTTGTTTTTTCACACTGTCTACTTGACAGGGGGCACTTCAATCCTTGGGTTGCCTGCTTGGTTGAGAGATATCCCTATCTCCTAATTTTATAAATCAATTTTTGGGACATTTCTACTTTTAGAATTTTATGCATTCACCATAACGACGGAATGGAGAACCAATCGATCTTAAACGTCAGCTTCATGCCCTCTTCCAAAAAATCAACTTCCTTAACTGTAACAATGTCAGGCAGATAGTCCTTCAATGATATTTCAATGGGTTCCAACTTAAAGATGGACAATGGAATGTCCGCACTACGGATTTTCGTGAATTGATGCTCCAGTATAAGCTTGCTTCCGTTCGAAGTCATATGGAATTGCAAAGTGGCTCCAAAAGGAAATACGCCCCACTTCCCGTTCACTTCTGCCTTCATCATTTCGCCATTCATTTGGAAATCAGCACCTGTTATATCCACACCGACATCATGTGTGCTCAAATATTTGATCAGGTTTTTCTTGCTCATCTGCGCTACTTCGTCTTTATTCAAAACCATCTGCGGTTGGCGCGTTTCCAACATGCTCATGATTTTACCTTTCGTATCGATTGAACGATATTTTAAATCCAAGTTTTTTGTCGGTGTCACATACCAGATCCCTGCTCCAACAACGACGATAATAAGCATTAATAGCCCAAGCAGGATCCGCCCGCCTTTCTTTTTGCGGCGACTCATTCGGCTTCCCTCCTCCGAGTATGTATCGCATGAATCGATCATGAATACTCGTCCAAAAGTATAGCTGAATCCGTCCTCCTTGTCACGTAACTCACAAGCAACAGCTTATGTAAAACCTTACAATTCTTGTTGACTTAAAAAATATTCCTTCTTAATTGGTTCATTTTACCTTTATAATGGTTATATCGTTAATGTCGATACATATTACATCCAATTTCAAGGAGGAGACAAACCATGAAAAAAATTCTAAGCGTTACAGCAGTACTCGGCCTTACTCTATCAATGGCGGCGATAGCAGCAGCCGATCCGGTTGAAACTGTAGAAACAACTCAATCTACTACTACTACGACAACAACAACCACTACCCCGGTAGTTGAGGTTTCTGCAACAACTTCAACTTATTTTGAATTTAAAGAGCCTACCATTAAAGCGGCAGAGTTTCCGCTGATTCCTATGAAGCTCATTCAGCTCACCGAGAAAACTTACTTCTATGATATGCCAAACGGAACCATCCAAGGTGTTCTGGCACCTCAAATAATCGATTCAACTAGGACCAGCACGCAAGTGGTTGCGGACGGTGAGTGGGTTGAAGTTTACACCTGGATCGGTAAATATTGGATCTTCATGGGCGATAATTAATCCCAAAAAGGGGCTGCAATCATTTGCAGTCCTTTTTTTATTTGTAGGATGAGACCCTACAGATCCTTCGGCTCCACGTGAACATGAACGTTCATAATATTATGATATTTTACCATCCGCTCTTCAATCGTTTCGCTGATTTCGTGTCCCTCAATAACGCTTAATTGCGGGTCAACCTCAACGACAACATCGACCAGTACATGATTACCATGAATTCTGGCTTTCACATCTTTGATTCCTTCAACACCGGGAGTGCGTGCTATGGTCCTACGGAGATCCAAAAGCCGCTGCTCATCAAATCCATCTGTCAGGCTATGCGTACAATCGCGGAAGATTTCCCACGCGGTTTTGCAGATCAGCAATCCAACTCCGAGTGCCGCTACCGTATCCAGCCAAGGAAGCCCGAATTGAGCTCCAATAATACCTATCGCTGCGCCTATACTGACCATTGCATCTGAAAGGTTATCCTTCGCCGCAGCCATCAGCGCTTGGTTGTTAATCTGACGTGCCAATCTGACGTTATATTTGTAAACGCCAAACATAGCAATAGCACACAACCCTGCCACGCCGGCTGACCATAGGTCTGGTGTACCCTTGCTTCCCTCAAAAAAGGAACTAACCGCTTCAACCAGCACCTGTATTCCGACCACCGCCATAATAAATGAGGCGATAAGTGCCGCTACCGTCTCGGCTCTGAAATGCCCATAAGCATGATCTGAATCAGGAGGCTTCCGTGATATCTTCAGACCGATCAGTACAGCAACCGAGGCCACAATGTCCGTCAGGTTGTTAAAACCGTCAGCTAGCAACGCGCTCGAGGCGAATAGATAACCGCTGATTAATTTAAACGCAGATAGTACCAGATAAGCAGCAATGCTGATCCAGGCTCCACGCTCTCCCTTTTTTATATCATCATATACATTCACCGTGCATGTCTCTCCTTCGCTGCTTCTCTCTTACTAAGGGGCCGCTTCAAAACTTACTTACCTATCCTAGCAAAGGCATACCTTGTGGGTCTAGAGAAACCTTGTGAGACAAGAGAAACCTTGTAAGACAAGAGAAACAGAGTTGCTTAAGGCAAAAAATAGGCCCATAACCGAATATATTTATTGTTACCCTTGCCGTACGTTTTAAAAACGAATAAAATGAGGACAACTCATAATCCGAGGAGGAAGCCGTCATGTCGGAAAATAACGATTCACGCAAGGTGAGTCTGGCCGATGCGATCCGTCAGAAGCTGGAACAGAAGAAACAACAAAATTCATCTGGCAAACAGGGTTCATATCAGCCCGGTACTACGCAAAAAATGAAGAGCCAAAACAACAAAAAACCGAACAACCAACGCCGTCGTACCGGCGGATCGTAACAACGCCGCTTAAATGCAAAAAAAGCTGCCCCTTCAAACGAAGGGTGCAGCTTTTTCAAAATCTAAGAAAGTATAAGTTCAGCACCATACTTTAACCTTTGATTTCTCCGCGAAACGTAAGCTTGCCTGTCAAAGACAGGCAAAGCCGTTTACGCTTAAAATCTAAGAAAGTTAAGCTTCAACCGGATACATGCTCTCACGAAGGGCTTTAATCTCTTCGCTCTCCAGATATTCATCATAACTCATCGTACGGTCGATAACTCCGTTCGGTGTGATCTCAATGATCCGGTTCGCAATGGTCTGAATGAATTGATGGTCATGCGATGTAAATAGGATCGTACCGTCGAAATCGATCAATCCGTTATTCAGCGCGGTGATGGACTCGAGGTCCAAGTGGTTCGTAGGCTCATCAAAAATAAGCACGTTCGCACCGTTCAGCATCATTTTGGCCAGCATGCAGCGGACCTTCTCACCACCGGACAGAACACTCGCCTTCTTCAGCGCTTCCTCGCCGGAGAACAGCATACGTCCGAGGAAACCGCGCAGGAACGTTTCATCCTGATCGTTGGAATACTGACGCAGCCAATCTACCAGGTTCATATCCACACCGTCAAAATAAACGGAGTTGTCTTTCGGGAAGTACGCTTGGGTCGTTGTTACGCCCCAGCTATATTCTCCGGCTTCCACTTCCGTTTCACCGGTAACAACCTGGAACAACGTTGTCTTCGGCAGACTGTTCGGTCCGACAAAAGCAATCTTGTCACCTTTGTTTACGACAAAGCTGACGTTATCCAGTACTTTCTCGCCTTCCATCGTCTTCGTAATGCCGTCCACCGTCAGAAGCTGCTTACCTGCTTCACGTTCCGGTTTGAAGTTAAGGAACGGATATTTACGGTTCGACGGACGAAGGTCATCCAGCGTAATCTTATCAAGCTGCTTCTTACGGGATGTCGCCTGCTTCGATTTCGAAGCATTTGCCGAGAAACGCTGAATAAAGGCTTGGAGTTCCTTGATCTTCTCTTCTTTCTTCTTGTTCGACTCACGCTGAAGCTGAAGCACCAGCTGACTAGACTCGTACCAGAAGTCATAGTTACCGACATACAGCTGGATTTTGCCGAAATCAATATCCGCAATGTGCGTACACACCTTATTCAGGAAGTGACGGTCATGGGATACAACGATAACGGTGCCTTCATAATCCATCAGGAAGTTCTCGAGCCATTGAATAGACTCCAGATCCAAGTGGTTGGTAGGCTCGTCAAGCAGCAGGTTGTTCGGGCGGCCGAACAGGGCTTGTGCCAAAAGGACACGGACCTTTTCGTTACCGCTGAGTTCTGCCATTTTCTTGTCATGAAGTTCACGCGAAATACCAAGACCGATCAGGAGTGCAGCCGCATCCGGCTCAGCATCCCAACCGTTCAGCTCAGCGAATTCACCCTCCAGCTCACCAGCACGCATGCCATCCTCTTCGGAAAAATCAGCTTTTGCATAAAGGGCATCCTTCTCCTTCATGATCTTGTAAAGGCGTGCGTGACCCATGATAACGGTCTCCAGAACTGCATATTGATCATACTCATAATGGTTCTGTTTGAGGACAGCCATCCGTTCGTTCGGTGTCATATGAACTTCACCTTGGTTCGGTTCGATTTCACCGGACAAGATTTTCAAGAAAGTGGACTTACCCGCACCGTTCGCTCCAATCAAGCCATAACAGTTGCCAGGAGTGAATTTTATATTTACATCTTCAAATAGTGCTCGTTTGCCATAGCGGAGCGTAATCCCGCTTGTACTGATCATTAAGCATTACCATCCTTTTATACTATTGGTTTCCCAGCACATTATAGCATAAGAAATCCTTTTAACGAAGCCTTACCGCTTAAAAACGTCATTATGATGCATTTAGAGTAATAAAGGCCTAAACAAAAGGAAAAAACCTCCTGAAATGACCCTGCCCGGCTGACAGGCATCAGAAGGTTTCTGAGGCTTGCTGAGACTTGCTTACATGTCATGAGGATTCTACTTTCCTCCGCTCCGGCTGCACCTTAAAGGTCTCGCCGTGCTTTAGAATGCGAATCTGCTCTTCACCGATTCCGAGTCGCTTACGCTCAAGTTCCATCCGCTCCAACGCTTCCTGCGCCGTATCATCTGCGAGCCGGAACGTGCCGTAATGCATTGGAATCATCGTCTCGGCCTTCACGTCCAAAAACGCCTGCAATGCTTCCTCCGGATTGACATGCTGTGAGGTCATAAACCATTCAGGCTCATAGGCCCCGATTGGCATGAGCGCAATATGAATATTAAATCGATTACCGATTTCTTTAAATCCCGGAAAATAGCCGCTGTCTCCGGCAAAATACAAATTCGGCGGAAGAACACGAGAGGTATCCTGTGAATCTGCCCCCTCATCACGTGTCTCCTTCTGCTGAAGCTCCGGTTCCAACACAAAGCCACCCCAATGGGAAGTGTTCGTATCAAACGGTGTGCGCCGCGTCCAGTGCTGAGTTGGAACGAATGTTATGGTGACGCCGCCAATCGTCGTCGATTCCCACCATTTCAGCTCAACCACACGTCTGAAACCCTTGCTGAGCATTTTACGCCGCAGACCGACGGGAACAACAATGGTCGTCTCAGCCCGATACAGCTTACGTATCGAGGCGATATGCATATGGTCATAGTGGGAATGCGATATGAGAATAATGTCCAGTGGCGGAATTTCGGCGATCGGAAGCCCTGGCTCTCCAAGACGTTTCGTGAACGCCATCCTCCGTGCCCATATCGGGTCAGTTACGATATTTAAGCCCTCATATTGGATGAAAAATGTCGCATGCCCAACCCAAGTAACGGAGGTTTCATGCCGATTTCCGTGTAAATATTCGAGATCGGGCTCCAGATTCGGTATGACATACGAATAGTCTTTTCTCTTGTTACGGCGTTCGTCACGCCATTGCTTGAACTGTTTCAATGTTTTATCTGTACTGACGTTATCGATATTGTTATAGCGGATTTTTGGCATTCTGCCTCCTCCTTCCATTACCATATATTTTACCCCATTTTTTTATAAGTCCTCAACCGAGCTCACATTTTACCATCTATATTTCATACAGTGAAGCAATGTGCGTCCTATTCTGACGGGTCTTTATATTTCAATGCGTACACCACCATGAAAGCTACAGAGGCCGCCACCGTCAGCATGGGAGCAATAAAAATAGTGAAATCGTCCATTTCCTTCACCCCTTTTTGCCGGATTTGCCGAGAATGTAGTTGGCATCAAACAGAAACAGGCGCATCAACAAGATCAGTGATGGAATCAACACGCACAGGCCAAGGACAAATGCCGTGATCATGGTAATAGCCATCGTATCGTTCGTTACGCTCTCATGGATATTGATATATTTATACAACACATACGGTAAATGCGAGCGGCCATATCCGTACCATGCAAAAGCAAACTGGAGCATAACCATGATGAAAGACAGACCCAGCCATCTCCGCTTCCAGACGCCGTAAACAGCAAACAGGAAGCAAAGAAATGATGCGATAAACATCCACGATATATCGAGCATCGCCTCAAAATGCTCTGGATTCTGCCTGTTTAAAGTTAAAAACGCAAAGAACGAAAACAGAATCGTCGGTCCGCTCCAGATTAATGCATATCTCCGGACGACACCAAATGCGACTTCGTCTCCAGCCCGGTTCGCATAGTAAGACAAGAACATCGCGGATATATATAGAACACTTACTAGAGCCAGCACAATTACAGACCATGTATACGGGTTCGTGAAAAAATTATTCCAATCCAACTGCACCTTGCCGTCGGCCAGGTAAATGATTCCGCCCTCTGAGATGGCCAAAACCGTGGAAAGTGCAGCCGGAATCAACAGCCCCGTTGCTCCATATAGAGCCATGTAGATTTTGTTATTTTCCTTGCTGCTGCCGTAGGTGTTGTATGCGTAATAAGCTCCCCGGATGGCGAGCAGCACAGTAGCCAGACTGCCGGGAACGAGTAACGCGGTACCGTAATAGAACGCCGCATCCGGAAAAAATCCGACGAGTCCAACGACGAAAAAAATGAGAAACACGTTTGTTACTTCCCATACAGGCGACAAGTATCTTTGAATAATGTTGTGTATTTTGTTCTCATGGCCTGTCAGACCACTGTAAAAGCTGAAAAATCCAGCCCCAAAATCGATGGACGCCACAATCAGATAGCCAAACAGAAACGTCCAAAGAATTGCGATAGCCACTAATCCGTAACTCATTGTCCGCTGCCTCCCTTGCTATTCAGTCCAAGCATCGCAAGCTCTTCCTCTGCATTTTTGTTGCGAAACAGCTTGGTAAGCACCCGAATGGCAGATACCGACAGCACCAAATACAGCAAAATGAATAGCAGCAGCATCCATCCCACATTTGGTGAAGTTGTCGCCGCATCCGCCACCTTCATATACCCTCGCAAAATCCACGGCTGCCGGCCGACTTCAGCCAAAAACCAGCCGAGCCAAATGGCTACCAAGGCCATTGGACCAAGCGCCAAAATGCCTATGAGCAACCATTTCGGATAAGCCTTCTTGCCCGGAAGCCATTTGCGAAACATATACAAAAGCGGAATCGCGACAAGCAAAACGCCGTTCGTTACTTTTAAATCGAAGAAATAATGAATCATGAGCGGCGGCTGTTCGTCCTCCGGAAATTCATTCAGGCCGATAACCTCGGTATCCGGGCGGTTTCCCGCCAGGATACTTAGCGCATACGGAATTTTCAACGCATATTTAATGTCCCGGTTCTCATCCAATACACCGCCATAAATGAGCGGGGCCTCTTTCATGGTCTCAAAGTGCCATTCCATTGCCGCTAGCTTTTCGGGCTGGTACTTTGCCAGAAATTTTCCGGAGAAATCACCGATCATTACCGTTGCTACTGCAAATACAAACGTGGAAATGACCGTTAGCTTTAAAGCCTTTTTGAAGTAAGTGTGCTTGTTCCCCCGCAGCAGGCTGTACGCGGCAATACTCGCCAAAGCGGCGGCGCTGGTCGTATAGGCAGAAGCCAGCACGTGACTCACTTTTGTCGGCGTAGCCGGATTGAACATAGCGACAAAAGGATTTACATTCGTGAACACCCCGCCCACCAGTTCAAAGCCTTGCGGCTGGTTCATAAACGCGTTCATACTCGTAATGAAAATAGCTGAGAAGGAAGCGCCGATGGCTACGGGAATGAGCAGCAGCAAATGCGTATATTTACTTTTGAACCGGTCCCAGGTGTACAGATAGATTCCCAGAAAAATAGCCTCGACAAAAAAAGCGAACGTCTCCAAAAAAAGCGGAAGCGCAATCGCTTTGCCCGCTACGCGCATAAACGTCGGCCACAGCAAGCTGAGCTGAAGCCCGATTGCTGTGCCCGTCACGACACCGACCGCTACGGTGATGACGTACCCCCTCGCCCACCTGCGGGCAAGCAGCGTATAATGCCCATCCCCCGTATGTATGCCCCGCCATTCCGCCAGAGCAAGCATCACAGGGATACCTACTCCGATTGTGGCTAGAACGATATGAACGAACAATGTTAAGCCAGTTAACACCCGGCTCATCAAAACAGGATCCAGGGAAGACATCAGGTTCACTCCTTGTTGTTATTCATCTTTTGAGAGGGAGAAACTATCCGAAATAACGCATATAGCGTATAAAAGCCTTTACCGTGGCGTACAACATAACCGCAGCGGCTACAAAACAGACGATAGCCAATTTTTTGTCCTGTTTCACATTCATGCTGTAAAGCCTCCTTTAATTAGAAACCTTAAAAAAGAGTTCTCGACATATACAGTTTGACAATCCCTTCCTCTTTTTATCCGGGATTGTTGAAAATCCTGATTTTCGAGGAATATTCATGATGAAGATAAGACGGGTTATGTTTTTTCCTGTCCATAAAAGAGGTACAATAGATTAGATGAAAAGGAGGTAGCGAATGAAATGAAAATTACGTTTATCGAACCTACTCCGAGTCCGAACTCCATGAAACTTCATCTAGATGAGTCTCTGGAACCCGGGATTCGCAAGACATATACCACGGATAACGAACGTTCTGCACCGGCGTGGATCCGTGAGCTGCTTCATATTCCCGGTGTAAAAAGCATTTTTCACACACTTGACTTTATTGCGCTCGACCGTAAAGGAAATGCCGATTGGCCCTCCATTCTGGGAGAAGTGCAGGAAAAGTTTGGCCAAGAAGGATTGAAAACAGGCCTCGAGGAGAATGAAAACGACGGTGCAGGATTTGGGGAAGCCCAGGTGTTTGTCCAGCTGTTCCGCGGCATTCCGATGCAAATTCGTGTAAAAGGTAAAGGTCGTGAGGAACGCATCGCTCTTTCCTCCCGCTTCACGCATGCGGTAACGGAAGTAGCTTCCACTACCTTGATCAAGGAACGGAAGCTTAAAGATTACGGCGTGCGCTATGGTGAGCTTGAGGATATTGCACGTGAGGTGGAGCAAGAACTGGAAGCCGCATATCCTCAAGATCGGCTGGATAAAGTCGTTGCCCAGGCCATTGCCCATGGCGCAGACGAGGAAGAATTTGTGGAGCAGCGCCGCAAACTGACCCATGAGGAAATGCTGTCAGCAATGGAAGATCCGGACTGGCGTGTACGGTATGCTGCCTTTGATGTGCTGGAGCCGACAGAGGCACACCTTCCTCTGCTTAGCGCCGCACTGAAAGATCCCAAAATGCAGATTCGCCGTCTGGCAGTGGTCTATCTTGGAGACTTGCGCACGCCAGAGGCGATGGAACTTTTATATGCCGCGATGTCTGACGATACGCCGGCCGTACGGCGTACTGCCGGGGACACTCTTTCCGATATCGGGGACCCTGCAGCAACTCCGGTCATGATGAATTCGCTTAACGACAGCAGCAAACTTGTGCGTTGGCGTGCAGCCCGCTTCTTGTATGAAGTTGGAACCGAGGAAGCCCGCCCTGCACTGGAAGAAGCCGCACAGGATCCAGAATTCGAAGTAAGTCTGCAAGCCCGCATGGCGCTGGAGCGAATCGAATCCGGCGAACAGGCCGCCGGTACCGTATGGCAACAGATGGCCAAACGTTCACGGGATTAACATGTAATGTTATAAATATCCATTGCTTGTATCGTGAAAAATGCTATATACTTAGGCTCTATTAAACAAAATAAAGATAGCCTCATCATTCCTAGATGAGGTAGAGGTTGCGAATGTGATTAGTAAACGTGCCGAGGTGAAGAGTTACCTGTGACGCACGCTGAATGGCACATTCGCCGAAGTGGACGTCTGCGCTCTTGCATCGTCTGCTGGGTCCGATCCCGAAAGGGACGGAACTGTCACGGGAGCCAATCCTTACGCTTCCCGTGTTGTGCTATCTTCATGGAGGTATGGTGCGGTTATATTCAGGGCCGCAGTGTATACTGCGGCCCTTTTGCATTTATCCATGAACGTGTTTATAGATCATTTTTAGTGAAAGAAGGAGTGTTTCACCATGAGACGCAAGAAAGCACCTGCGACCTCACTCAAACCCAGTTTTAAAGCCCGTCACATGACCATGATTGCCTTGGGCGGTTCCATCGGAACCGGCCTGTTCCTCGCCAGCGGCGGCGCAATTGCTGCCGCCGGACCGGGTGGCGCATTGCTCGCTTATTCCGCTGTCGGACTAATGGTTTATTTCCTGATGACCAGTCTCGGCGAGCTGGCCACCTATCTTCCCGATTCTGGGTCCTTCAGTACGTATGCGACCCGTTTTGTCAGCCCGGCATTCGGTTTTGCGGTCGGCTGGAATTTCTGGTACAACTGGGCAGTCACCATTGCCGCAGAGCTTGCTGCCGCAACGGTAATTATTAAGTTCTGGTTCCCGGACAGCCCATCTTTCCTGTGGAGCTTGTTATTCCTCGGCATCATGTTCGGTCTGAATGCGTTGTCGGCTAAAGGTTACGGCGAATCGGAATATTGGTTTTCTATTATCAAAGTTGTCACCGTCATTATCTTCCTGATCGTCGGCGTCATGATGATTTTCGGAATTCTCGGCGGAGAGGCAGTCGGATTTTCCAACTTCAATATGGACGGGGGCTCGATGCACGGTGGCTTCTTTGCCCTCGTCGGTGTCTTCATGGCCGCAGGATTTTCTTTTCAGGGAACCGAGCTCATCGGTGTTGCCGCCGGAGAGAGCGAAAACCCACGACAAAACGTGCCGCGTGCCATCCGTCAAGTATTCTGGCGCATTTTGATCTTTTACATTTTTGCTATTCTCGTCATTGGTTTGCTTATACCGTACACGCATCCAAGCTTGCTGCAATCGGGCGTGGGTGATATCGGTGTTAGTCCGTTTACGCTCGTGTTTGAAAAAGCCGGACTGGCCTTTGCCGCTTCCGTGATGAACGCTGTTATCTTGAGTTCCGTTCTATCCGCAGGAAACTCCGGCATGTATGCCTCTACCCGCGTGCTCTATGCGATGGCAAAACAGGGAATGGCACCAAGATGGCTGAGCCGTCTGAACAGCCGCGGCGTTCCCATAGCAGCTCTTATTGTGACCTCATCTGTCGGTATACTCGCCTTCCTCGCTTCCTTTTTCGGTGATGGCGTCGTGTACATCTGGCTGCTGAACGCCTCTGGTATGTGCGGCTTCATTAACTGGCTTGCCATTGCGGTCAGCCATTACCGCTTCCGGAAAGCTTATGAGGCGCAGGGCCGGGATCTCAAGGATTTGCCTTTCCGTGCCCGCTGGTTCCCGTTCGGACCGATCTTCGCCTTCCTGCTCTGTCTTGTGGCTATCATCGGCCAGGGGAACTTCGGTGGCGAAACAGACTGGTATACGATTGTTGCAACTTATTTCAGCATTCCGCTGTTCCTTGCAATCTGGTTCGGCTACCGTCTGGTAAAGAAAAGCAAAATCGTTCCGCTGCAGGATTGCGACCTCAGCACGAATATCCAATAAGTATTTGTAATAAGCAAAAAACAGCTTCTTCCTTTTGGGAAGAAGCTGTTTTGATTTACCATGAAATGTGAACCTTCAAATCGTTCGTATCTTCAAAAAGATTATGGTAATAACGGATAGCCCCGACACCCGCTTTGCGCTGCAGATCCTGAAGTACCTTTAGCAGATCATTTTCCTTGCCGCCAAATCGGAACACAAGCTCTGTCTTTCCAGACTGCTTCGCGGCTTTTACTTTGGAGTTCAAGTCAAGGTATGTACGCACAACCGCGTTACTCTCGTACAAATGGTACTCCAGCTCATTCGTCAGCGTCCGATAAACACTGGATTTTGCTGACTTTTGAGCGGCCAGCGTTTTAAGTGTGCTGCGGTAAGTCGTATTCGCCGCCGGGTAAGACTTCGTCCATGTATGGTCTTTTCTCATCTGGACATCACTCCGGAGGTAGTAGGTATAGGATACGGCACCGTCCCGGTCAGGTACCGGATCGTTCCACGTCGTGTCCAGATGATACCATTTACCATCTAGAAGAACCAGATTCCATGCATGCAGCTGACCCTGCGGATTCCCCTCAGGATAAGCGGTTCCTTCCACGATTTTATTTTGGATCCCTGCCTCTTTCAGCAGCTTATGTGTTAATAGCGAGTATCCCTGACAAACCGTGCTCCCTGTACTTAACCCGTCATAAGCCGTGTACTTTTCAAGTGTCGTGTCATACTTCAAATTCAGTACAACCCAGTCATTAATAGCCTTGACCTTCTCGTGATCATTCATACCAGACTTCATGATGGAACCCAGTACACTCTTGACCCGTTTGTTGACATACTCGGTTTGACTTCCGGTTTCCCGGTAGGTAAGCCGTACTGTCACATCGGCCGAGCTTGAAGTTCCCCGGTAATCATAGCTATAACTGGCTATTGTGTAGTGAATATAAGGATCGCTGTCCATCGCTTGGTCCAGCGCCTCCTTAAGCTGTGTCTTGAGCGACTCGGTCTGGCCCTGATACACAAAACGAACGGTTGACTCCCTGCTGTTCATAGCTGAAAGCAGCTTCTGCTGGATCTCGCTAACAGACTTTACAACCGCTTTATCGGAATTGGCATATACATTGCTGACTTCAACCGGTTCAGGAATGGCAGCTACGGTTACCGCCAAAGTCCCAACCAACAGCAGTTTCACAAATGTCGACCGTTTTCGTTTCATGGGTACACCCGCCCTTCGTCTTCCACATTCGTTTGCATATTTATTGTATCATAATAACCCAGGCCCTGAGGCTTCTAGTTTTGTCGACCAAGCACGAAACACGATAGCGATGGTGTTGCTACTACCTACTAGCCGCTTTTACCACATCATATACTCATTCAGAAACGAGTCACTTTTACCAACCATTTCCGATAAACGCAAAAGTACTTCAGCCGCCTCTGCACGTGTTACTACCCGCCCCGGCATAAACTTTCCGTCAATAGCCTGAAGTAAGCCTAATTTCATCGAGATGATTGCAGCTCCCCGGTTCATAACCGAAGACGAATCGCTGACTCCCGGAATCTCGTCACCCTTGGTAAAGGAAAGCCCTAACTTCTCATACTTCAACATTTGGGTAAGCATTAAAGCCAGTTCATCCCGGGTTAACTTCTGATCCACACTAAAGGTAACTGCCGGTTCATACGGGAGCCAACTCTGGGGAATCAAAGTCTGTATTGCCTTGTAGTAAGGACTTGCTGGTAGCAAAGTACCATATGGTTCCGAACTATCCTCGTAATACTGATCAATTGATGGATTCAGAGCTCTGGCAACGAATTGGTACCATTCGCCCGTCGTGATTTCCTGATCCGGTAGAACCTTGCCATCTGCATCAGGAATCATCACACGATACTGCACCATTTTATCGAGGGCAGTCTGAGACTTGTGACCCTTTGTATCCTTAGCCGGGATAATATCCTTGCTGCTATACTCAGCCGGTACCATCTCATGCCATTTTCCTGTTATTGCATCCAGAGGCAGCCCAATGCCATAATATTGGCCCATATTATCTTTCCGAACCGGAGAATACACTAGCTTCGTAGTAAATTGAAGCGATTCATTACCTGACGTATAACCCCCATATTGAGCAAACTTAAGCTTTAAATCCGTTTCCTTTAAAAATTGTGCCTTTGCTTGCTCTACCGAAACAACCGGTTTACTGTTCGGCAGATCAGAGAAGTCTACATAAGAGTTATTGGTGAAGTGGCTAAGCAGGCCCTCTGTTCCGATCGAAATTGAAATAGATTCGTTCAAGATTGATATACCGCCTGCATAACGATTAAATGAGAACTGATAACTCTGATATGGTTCATTCTTCCCTGGCTCGGCAACATTCGTGAGCTTCCACTCCTTTGCCGCATCCGGGGCCAGCTTCGAAATTATGTTGAATGCCATTTGTTCCGCTTCCTTCTTCGAAATGCTTGTAGAAGGTTTATCCTGTTTCACTTCCATTCCCATACGGAATGGATAATGGCTGTATGAGTAAATCTTGCCTGTTGTTGCATCGACCTCCGCCATGATCTGGTCACCGCCATAAGGAGAGTCGGAGCCTTTCCAACTGATATTCCAGACTTTCGACTCCTTATCATTCCAACGCTGACCGAGCCTTTTGGATTCTGACTTATAACCCTTCGGAATATTAATATGGGATTCCACCCATTTCACCGCGTCATTTCCATTGGTTAAAGGCTTTAAAGAAGGCTTGAATACATCTGACCCTGCCGTAATCTCCGTAAGTTTGAATTGATCCGGTTTAAGCAACTCTCCTGAATAGTCCAGCTTGCTGCCTGTATTGGCATCGATAACGAGACTAGACTCAGTCTTCGGTACATACCCTAAAAGATAAGGACCTTTAGGCGCGCCATTCACCGAGGTAGGGATGTATGAAAGCTCTACTGTGAATGATTCCTCATATAGCTTTCGTGCCTCTTCCGCTGATATTTTGGCTTTAGCAGATGGTATTTTCGCTGTGAACTGTTGTCTGTTAAAGGAAGTCACCCGCCCCTGTTGATCTACACTCATGCTGATCTGATCCGCATCAGACGGTATGCCGTCAATAGACATATTGTAATAGAAATCGTATGTTGTCGGGCTAAACAATGATTTCGTCATGCCTAAGTAGAGCGAATTTTCAGTCAAGTTGCTCACATTAACGCTTTTTATATTTTGCTTGATCCATTCCAGTGCTTTTTGGGAAGCCTCTTCCCGGCTCAGCTCCGGCCCGGTTTCTCCCCCAGCCATCAACAGCAAATTGCGTGGAAGATAGACAGATACAATATCGCCCGTTACTGCATTTACTGAAGCACTGAAACCGGAGTTCGTATTCCCTCTTTGATAAGAAAACTGAATATCCCATACTTTTATGCCGGAGCTTGCAATGTTCTGTTCACTGAATTCGGCATTCGTTACTTTCGCTTTTTTCAGCAGCGGGAACAATTTCTTGATGGTTTCTTCCGCTTGTTTGGAAGATATTTTGGCTCCATCAGGAACATCCGAATTCGTTACCTGCGCCATGTTTTCTAAATCTCCTGCGGCTTGAGCTGGGGTAACGCTCACGGTGCTTGCCTCCCCCCATACGGGCTGAGCAAGACAGAGCATGGCTGTAACGGCACATACGGTAGACTTGATTTGAACCGATCTTTTAGACTTGTTTTTCAATCCTTTCGCTCCCTTCACTTGGTTGGATCCATACCTTACTCTTACATGCAGCGGTGTGTTGTACGTCTAGGAAAGAATATTCAGTGCAGCAAGGACATAACAGGTCTCCTAAAGTAGAAACGGTTTTTAGGACGGTCTAGTTACGCCCCGTTCCCACGATAATTTTTCAACATAAAAGAATCACATAGGATTCACTCTATTTCATATGTCTCCCGCCATAAAAAGATGACCTATCCTGTCCAAAAATCTTAAACTGACGCTGCGCGTACGAATCGTTCCTACAATCGCTCTTGCCCCCTAATTTCTTGAATTATTTCTAAAGGAAGAAATTCGGGGACAAGCGAATGCTTTCGATGCGAGCTTTCCTTTGGAAAGCTTTTAGCCGAACGCTATCGCTTCTCCGGAATCGTTTCGTCCTCTCCGCTACTTCGTGCGTATCCTCAAAAAAACAAAACAGATCGTGCATTCAGCCATTTAGAAACCCATCCTTATCGTGTGGCTTGCTAGTCAACAGCATCTTTTCACAGCCTTTAAGCACTCTCATCACAAAAAAGCCAACCAAGGATTCATTCTTGGTTGGCTTGCTTCTTTACTTTTTTTGAGAGATGTCTCTTTCACAGACAACGCTATTTACTTTAACCGCGATATTCTGACAATTGGCCGCTCAGCTGACGGGTTGCCCCGTACACGCTTTGATACAACGGAAACAGCTTCTCGTAATTCTTGGCAGTCTCCGGGTTCGGTACGTATTTCTGTGCAGGACGTAAAAATGCTGATGCACAAGCCTGCAGACTCGGGAACCAGCCGCAGCCGTAAGCCGCCAACATCGCAGCACCCATTGCAGGCCCCTGTTCACTTTCCAGCTTCACAATCTCGGCGTCCAAAATATCCGCCTGCATTTGGAGCCAGCTCTCGTTCTTCGCCCCGCCGCCGATCGAGATGACAGTGTCGATCTTTTTGCCAGATGCCCGTAGGATGTCAATCGACTCCCGTAAGGAGAACGTAATCCCTTCAAGGACGGCCCGTGCAAAATGCGGGAGCTTGTGTCCCGCGTCCATGCCGATGAAGCTGCCGCGGATATTAGCATCCGGATATGGAGTGCGCTCGCCCACGATATACGGCGTGAACAGCAGGCCACAACTTCCCGCGGGAATGTCGCTGATACCTTCCAGCAGTTCATCAAAGGAAACACTAGGAGCAAACGTCTTCTTGAACCACTCCAAGCTGTATCCGGCTGCAAGCGTAACGCCCATAATGTAGAAAGCATCTTTCTCACTGTGGTTAAAAAAGTGAACCTTTCCTTCAAAATCGACCTCTTTACGTTCCTCGTAGGAAAGTACCACGCCGGAAGTACCTACGCTGCACATCGTCTGGCCTTCTGCTAGGATACCTGCACCAATCGCTCCACAAGCATTGTCAGCACCACCCGCAAACACCTTCGTTTCCGGCAGCAAACCGGACTGTTCTGCAATTTCAGGCAGCAGCGTACCGCACAGGTCGAACGATTCAACCAGCGGCGGGCAAATCGAGTGTGGCAGCTGGAATGCATCCAATATCTCGCTGCTCCAATCTTTGCCTGTCACATCCAACAACAGCGTGCCTGCCGCATCCGAATAATCCATGGCGTACTTCCCGGTTAGCCGGTAGCGCACATAGTCTTTCGGCAACAGGAACAGCGCCGCTTGATCCAGCAGCTCCTGCTCAAACTCCTGAACCCACAGAATTTTTGGCAGAGTAAAGCCTTCCAATGCCCGGTTTCGAGCGATACCAAGCAGTTTGTCCTGCAATGTCTCCTCTATCCGTCGGCATTGGGCTGTCGTTCGGGTGTCATTCCACAGAATCGCCGGACGAAGCACAGTCCCCTCTCCATCGATCAGCACCAAGCCGTGCATTTGGCCGGAAAAGCTCAATCCCTCAATCTCCGACGGCTCGATAGCGGTCTCTTCCATTAACCGCTTCAAGGACAACAAGGTCTTCTCGACCCAATCCTCGGGCCGCTGCTCACTATATCCCGGCTTGGGCTGGCTCAGCGGATATGACTCCGAATGCTCCGCCACCACTTTGCCCCTGCGGTCTACAAGTACAGTCTTTACCGCACTTGTACCAAGATCGACTCCGATCACATAACTCATCATCATTCCTCCTCAAGGTTGGCCGCAGCAGGAGCAGATCATGGCTCTGCTGAAACCTTAGGGTGAAACAACTTCACCGGCCACCCTTCCGGGAGCCGGTGAAGTTTTTATTTATCCGTTATCACTTAGTCAGCAAGAATGTACTGGTTGAGCAAGCCTTTAAGCATTTCTTGACGTCCAGATTCATTCTTTCGTGGATTCTCGTTGTTCAGCGCATATTCGGCCAAGGAGGCTAGAGTAGCTTTACCGGATACAACATCTGCTCCAATGCCTTCAGTGAAGCTGCTGTAGCGTTTCGCGATGAAGTCTTCGAACACACGATCCTCGATCAGCTTGGCAGCCACTTTGAGGCCTTTAGCATAAGTGTCCATACCTGCGATATGTGCCAGGAACAGATCCTCAGGCTCGAAGGAAGGACGGCGTACTTTAGCGTCAAAGTTTACACCACCGCGACCGAGGCCGTCATTCATGAGCACTTCATACAATGTCAATGTTGCATCATAAATGTTAACCGGGAACTCGTCGGTATCCCAGCCGATCAGCATGTCGCCTTGGTTCGCATCCAGCGAGCCGAGCATACCGTTCAGGCGGGCAACACGAAGCTCATGCTCAAATGTGTGTCCGGCCAAGGTTGCATGGTTTGCCTCAAGGTTCAGTTTGAAATGTTTGTCGAGGCCGTATTTTTGCAGGAACGCAATCGTAGTAGCCGCATCAAAATCGTATTGGTGTTTCGTAGGTTCTTTCGGTTTAGGCTCAATCAGGAATTGGGCGTCAAAGCCGATCTCTTTCGCATAGTCGATTGCCATATTGAATAGGCGTGCGAGATTATCCAGCTCAAGACCCATATCTGTGTTCAGCAGTGTCTCGTAGCCTTCACGGCCTCCCCAGAATACATAGTTCTCCGCTCCAAGGCGCTTACCCACTTCTAGACCTTTCTTCACCTGTGCAGCGGCATGTGCGTACACATCAGCATTGCAGGTTGTAGCTGCACCGTGCATGTAGCGCGGGTTCGTGAACATATTAGCTGTGTTCCACAGCAGCTTCTTACCGCTGGACTTCATGTTCTCTTCGATCATGTCCACGATCGTGTCGATGTTACTGTAGAACTCACGCAGATTGTTTCCTTCCGGTGCAATATCTACATCATGGAAGCAGAAGAAAGGCATATTCAGTTTGTCCATAAACTCAAAGCCGGCTTCAACGCGAGCTTTAGCGAGGTCCATACCGGAAAACTTACCCCAAGGACGAACAGCCGTGTCCGCGCCGAACGGATCAGAACCACCCGCAGTTAATGTATGCCAATAAGCCATGGCGAAACGGAGATGCTCTTCCATTGTTTTGCCGGCCACAACTTCATTCGGATTATAAAATTTAAACGCATATGGATTCGTTGATTTGCTTCCTTCAAATTCAATCTTGTTAATGTTGTTAAAATAGGCCATGAGATAAATCCTCCCTATTCCTGATTAATAAGTGTCTACCGCTTACAATGCTATCCTAGCACACGGCTATAACTTTGTCTATTGGTTAAACTAAGTGGATTGGACAGGTTCCAATTACATCCCTCATCAACCGCTTCTTATCTGCAAAAGTCATTCTTGACGTGTTGACATTTTTCGTTTATTCCGCCTAGACTATGAGCATATCTTACGATTGATTTAACTTCTAAAGGATGGGTTACCATGACAAATATCACCGGTGATCAAGCGCTGGTTAAAAAAATAAATACGTCTATTATACTGAATACAATCATCCGCAATGCCCCCCTCTCCCGCGCCAAAGTTTCGGAACTAACCGGACTTAATAAAGCAACCGTATCCAATCTGGTGCTGGAGCTGTGCGATAATCATCTTGTACAGGAGATCGGACCCGGCGAATCAAGTGGCGGCCGAAAACCGCGAATGCTGCTGTTTAACGGAGAAGCCGGTTATGCTGTGGGCGTGGAAATTCATCTTAATCAGATGATGGCGGTGCTAACCGATCTTGAAGGTCGGATTCTTGCAGAAGAAGAGTGTATGCTGGAACAGCACGATGTCTCATCTGTGCTAGTAATGATGGTTCACATGGTCAATGGATTGATGAAGCTCGCCCCTAATTCCCATTACGGTATCGTTGGTGTCGGAGTAGGTGTGCCTGGTATGGTGGACGGTGACGGCATGCTTCTTTTTGCGCCTAACCTCGGGTGGGAAATGGTTCCGCTTCAGCAGCTCCTTGAGGATGAAATCGGCGTGCCGGTCACCATCGACAATGAAGCTAACGCCGGAGCCCAAGGAGAACTTCGCTTCGGAGCGGGACGCGATGCAAGGCATCTGCTCTATATCAGTGCCGGAAGCGGTATCGGTTCGGGCATCATCATCAATGGGGAATTGTATAAAGGAGCTCGGGGATATGCCGGGGAAACCGGACATATGACAATCGAAGCAGACGGGAAGGAATGCTCATGCGGAAACCGGGGCTGCTGGGAGCTGTACGCCTCGGAGAAAGCCTATGATCTGACAAAATCTACTCTGCCTTCACACCGGACTTCCGAATTGGTCAAGCTTGCTGAGCAAGGCCATGCGGAAACGATTGACCATTTTTCCGAAATGGGACGCTATCTTGGCGTGGGTATCACGAATCTGGTCAACGGGTTCAACCCGCAATCGGTTGTAATCGGCGGCCCTCTGTCAGATGCACGTGACTGGATTGGAGATACCATGCAGAAGGTTGTCTCCGAGCGAACGCTGCCCTACCACCGTGAAGAAATGGAGATTCACTTTGCGGAGCTTGGCAGCCGTTCTACGGTCATCGGAGCCGCTTACTCTGCTGTTTCGCAGTTTCTCGGACCTGTACGTGTGTCAATGCCTGTAAAATGACGTAATTTCGCCTCATTTTTTAAGAAGTGACTAAGGTAAAAAACGTCAGTTTACTATATAATGAATTTCATATATGTGATATATATCACCATGAAATGCAGAATGCATACAGGAAAGATACAGATAGGAGAGGAACGTTTCATGACTTATGTCGATACATCAGATATTTCGGCGCAGATGTTTGTAACCGTGCTGCTGTTTCTCTTGGTCATTGCGCCATTGTTCAGTCTGGCCATTCTGCGCCTCTTTCAAGGTAAGAAAAAAGCAGGTCTGCTACTGATCGTTTCCGGAGTCGCCGTCTATGCAATTTTTCAGCTGATCATGATGATCTTTTTCTGACGGGAAAGAAACTACGAAAATATGATAACGGAATCAAGAAACATCAACTTTCAGGAATAGGCCAGATTACGGTCCTCTCCTAGTGATACTCGGTCGCTGCGAGAAACATAAGCTTTATAACAAAAGGGCTCTTCCCACTCAATCGGGAAGAGCCCTTATTATGTTCTAGCGTATAGCTGCCGCCTATTATGCTTCGGTTTGCGGTGCCAGCGCTTTGTTAAATTGCAGCTTGTTCATACCCATAATGCGATGCTCGCCGATGATCGTTAATGGAACAGCACGTATCCCCATATCCCATACTTGCTGTGCAAACTCGTCGTTTGTTTCGATATTTCGTTCTTCATACGTAATCCCTTGCTCGGACAAGAAGCTCTTTACCTGCTTGCAGTGAGGGCAGTTGTTTGATGTATAGACAATAACGTTTTCCATGAATGATTTCACCTCTGATAGTATTTATATTTATAATGCAGCCTATATCAACCAGTTTACATCACGATCGCGCTGTGTTCCAAGCTCTCAATGTACTTTTCTGTGTCCATTGCCGCCATACAGCCGCTGCCTGCCGCTGTAATCGCTTGTCTATAGCGGGTATCCTGCACGTCACCGCAAGCAAAGACGCCTGGAATATTCGTCTCGGATGTTCCTGGTGTAGTGACGATATAACCGTTTGAATCGGTTGTAATTGCACCGTCCAGGAAGCTAGTGTTCGGATGATGGCCGATTGCCACAAATACGCCGCTGGCTTCAATAACTTCTTCTTTACCTGTTTCGTTATTCTGAACCTTAATGCCTCTCACGCCCTGCTCATCCGCAATAACTTCAAGCGGTGTGCGGTTAAGCGCCCAATCGATTTTTTCGTTAGCACGAGCGCGGTCCTGCATAATTTTGGAGGCGCGCAACTCATCACGGCGGTGAACCAGCGTTACTTTGGAAGCAAAGCGGGTCAGGAAGTTCGCTTCTTCCAGCGCGGAATCCCCTCCGCCGACCACAATGATCTCTTTGTTGCGGAAAAAGAAACCATCACATGTGGCGCATGTACTTACACCACGGCCTACGTTATCCTGTTCTCCTGGAATGCCCAAATATTTTGCAGTAGCACCAGTCGAAAGAACCAGTGTTTCGGTAACAACTTCACCCATGCCTTCAACGTTCAGCTTAAAAGGACGCTCTCCGAATTCCACGCTGTTGACCCAGCCCGTACGGAATTCCGCACCGAAGCGTTCTGCTTGCTTACGCATATTGTCCATCAACTCAGGGCCTTGAATGCCATCTATAAACCCGGGAAAGTTCTCTACCTCTGTTGTGGTTGTAAGCTGTCCACCTGGCTGTGGTCCTTCAATAACTAGTGGGCTGAGGTTGGCGCGAGCCAAATAAATAGCAGCCGTGAGGCCTGCAGGTCCTGTACCAATAATAACGGATTTATACATCTATGATCTCCTCCTAATATGTAATATCGCATCTTATTTATAATAATTATAAATTAATATTTATTATGATTATTTTCTTGTTGCCTGTCAATACGTATTGCCACATATGTAATTGAAAATTGTGCAAATATTTTAAGTATCGCAAAAAGGATTGTTCTCCAGATTCATTTGCTTGAGCTTTGTCATTCGCTGTAAAAATGATGGTTTCTTCAACAGAACATTGTTTTTCATATATAAAGATTGCAGATTACCCAAAGATTCCATCTCCTGCGGCAGCTCCGTAATGGCTGTGTAGCTAATATGCAAGTGCTCCAGATTGGCCAAATTTCCGATTTCCGGTGGAAGCTGTGTAAGGGAAGTCTCCTCTTTCGGAATAATGGTGAATTGATCTGTAATTATATTTTGGCAAACGGAAAAAGAGCCCTGGTATAGACTCAGCTAGAGCAGCTGCCTCCTCTTCATCCAGATTCATGCCGGCCATTTCCTCATGCGCCACAACATATAAATAATCATTCTCCCGCTCATCCCAAAAGCATAAATCCTCGGGAAGGTTCGGATGCTGCCAGGTAAACAGACTATCCGCTGTTTCTTTCAATATCTCCCCCGCTTCTGGGCAGCACTTGTATATATAGTAGGTTCCTTTACTGTAAGCTATGGCGTTATCAGGATACAGTTCCCCCATATGACGTTTCTCAATGAAAAAGGGCTTTAACGCATATAGTACCTTTTCTTCACTTTCCGACATCCCATATCGGTTTGCAAATACAAAAAAACGGGACCGTTCCACAGCATAATCAATCAAACGCCTGTAAGCCTCTCCCCTAACATCACAATATAACGGTAACATTGGCTTCCCCCTCTTCGACATAAACAATCGTCTTAGATGATACATAGCCATCCTTTCAGTTGCAAATATCTTAATTTATCGTTCCATATTTAAAAAAGAGGCAGCTTCACCTGTTTCAGTGAAGTGCCTCTTCATCCATTATTTCGTACGAAGCAGACGGAGTCCGTTCAGAATGACCAATATCGTACTGCCTTCATGGCCGACCACGCCCAGCGGAAGTGCAACACCGGCCAGAAAATTCGTTACGATCAGTGTCAGGATGACCGTAATCGCAAACATCATATTTTGCTTCACAATACGCTGTGCTTTGCGAGCTACCTTGACGGTTCCGGCAATCTCCTCGATATTGTCGTTCATCAATACCGCATCGGCCACTTCCAGCGCAGTTCCACTGCCGGTTACACCCATACCGATGCCGACCGTAGCTGTTGCCAGTGCCGGAGCATCATTCACTCCGTCGCCGACCATGACGACATGACCGTGCTTTTCACGCAAGTTCTTCACATGCTCCACTTTATCTTCCGGCAGCAGATCAGAGAATACCATGTCGACGCCTGTTTGCTTAGCGATTACTTGAGCGGTTGCCTTCCGGTCGCCCGTCAGCATGGCTACCTTAATGCCCAGCTGTTGCAGACGTTTCACAGCGGCAGCTGCCTGCGGACGCACCGCGTCCTGCAGAGCAATCATTCCGACTACAGTATCACCTTCCAGCACGACGGATACCGTCTTACCTTCCGACTCTAATTTTGAACGAATGGCAATCCAGTCGGGGGCATTTCCGGGGGCCTCAGTAACGGATACTACACCCATTCCAGCTCCCGAGACACCGTCAACCACTTCATGCTGTTCGCGATCCAACACATCACTTTTTCCGATTTTCCACAACTTGCCCTCGACCTCGGCCTGCATTCCCCAACCAGTTAAAGACTGGGCGTTCTCAGCAGGATGAAGTTCAATGCCTTCCTCTGCAGCTTTGCGAACAATAGCTACAGCTAGAGGATGCTTGGACATGCTCTCCACAGAGGCGCAGATTGCAAGCAACTCCTTTCGCATCAGTTCATCACCCGCAATAAAATCGGTGACCTCTGGAGAACCGAGGGTCAATGTTCCTGTCTTATCGAACGCAACTACTGCGGTACGTGCCATATTCTCGATATGGGCGCCACCCTTAAACAGCACCCCTTTGCGGGCACGGTTCGAAATGGCGGACAGCATAGCCGGCATAATAGACGACACCAGTGCACATGGGGAGGCTACAACGAGAAATACCATCGCTTTATAAAATGAAGTGTCCCAATCCCATCCGAGAATTGGTGTGGTCAGTCCGATCAATGCTACGGTAACGAATACTACCACGCGGGCATATATCGATTCGAAGCGTTTAATGAACCGCTCAGATTCAGGAACTTCGTTTTCAGCTTCCTCCACCAATTTAATGATTTTGGCAAAAAGGGTCGCCCCTGCTGCCTGAGTTACTTCTATATAAAGAACACCTTCTTCATTCAGCGTACCGGCAAATACATCATCACCCACCGCTTTATCCACGGGAACGGACTCTCCCGTAATCGATGACTGGTTGACTGAAGAGCCGCCCCGGTATACCTTGCCATCTGCCGGAATCAGTTCACCCGGCTTTACAAGGATCAGATCACCTATCTCCAATTTTGCGATGGACACCGACACCATCTCTCCGGCTTCAATACGGAGCGCTGTCTCCGGCTGAAGCTCCATAAGAGAGGAGATATCCTTCCGGCTCCGTTCCATGGTGTAACTCTCCAGCGCACCACTTAATGCAAAGATAAAAATCAGCATCGCGCCTTCGTTCCAGTAACCGATTGATGCTGCCCCCAGAGCGGCAGCAATCATCAGCAAATTCACGTCCAAGTCTCGCTCTTTAATAAGTGTTTCTATTCCTTCTCTCGCCTTGATCCAACCACCGATCGTATAAGACACCACATATAAAGTAACAGATAGCCATTCCGACCACTGACCTACAATCCATGCGGCAACCATCAGAATACCACTGCCGAGCGCTGCTATCACCTCCGGATTAGACAGCAAGCTGCGAAGATCCCACTTACCCGGATGACGCGGTTCCCGAGGGCCAGTACCCTTCTCTACTGGCGATACCGATCCGACCCGCCCATTGTGTACCCATTCCATATCTAATCACCTTCCTAATTGAGAATGAAATCCATTATTACTACCCTTAAAATGGCACATGCTGCCCCGGCTAGGCCGGAGCAGCATGCTAATTGAGAATGAGAATCATTTTTGTCCCAGTACAATTTATTTTCCCTAGAGCAACTTTATATTTTTATCATACCCATAACCTGCCTATTTGTAAATATACTTTCGCCTAATTTTTTGCATCACGTTGTTATCAAGCAAGACGCTTAATCGTTACCGACTTGTCCCACCTGTCCATATCAAAAAGTCCGGGGGTCTACAGGAACCACCCGGACTCGCTTTTACTCTTATTTTCTCAAGCTTCCTCCGCAGCAGGTAAACGGTTCATCATCCATTCCAATCGAACGCCCGCAAGACGAACAGCTGCCATAGAAGTTGGTGCACAGCATACCCCTGTCAGACCCAAGCGGTATACCGTTCTCAGGTCGGATACGTTTACTTCCCCACTCGCCCTAATTCCAATATGCGGTTTCACACGCCGGATTCGCTGAATCGTTTCTTCCAGATTGTTTTGCAGCAAGGCTGGACTGGCCCACTCCGTAATTGGTTCCTGCAGCCCGACTCCTCTCCAAGCTCCTTCTAAAGAACCCTTCCCATCCATTAAATGCAGTTTCGGGACACTTTCTGTATCCATAACGATGACGTCCGCCAAGCGGGCAATGTCCGCTGCATCCGATGATGATATATCCGGGTGAAGCAGCGCTCCAATCTTTATATCAACAGAGGGCTTTAGATGGCACAGTGTCTGGCTCCCGACCTCTTCAATGAAATCAAGCGCTTCCGTAAAATCCGCTGAATCTAGCGGCCAAAGTGCCAACAGCTCCAGTTGGCAATCCAGTCCCTCTTCCTGACAACGTACGACCGCACGATACACCGATTCCAGCTGGATATCCTGAAGTTCCAGCCTTTCTTGAGAACTGCATTCTGCTCCAGTATCCCACGCAAGGCTAACTGCACACGTGTAGCCGCGGGCTGCTTGGAGAACACTGACCCATTCCTCCGTCCATAACGAAATCAGACGGAGTCGGTAATGCTGTTTCTCACTTTCTCCCCGACTTTCCATCCAGTCACGGTATACTTCACTCAACGGTCCACCTGAATGAAGCGCAGCTTCCCCTCTCATAAGGCCGATTCCCTGAGCGCCTCGGTCTATGCCGGCAGAAGCCTGCACCAAGCTAGCCGCACGGGACAGCACTTTCAGCCTCCTCTTTTCATCGCTCCAGCCGAGCAGGCGCTGAAGAGAAGACTGATCTTTGCCGAAGGCTTCCTTTTTTCGTACCGCTTCCTCTATGTCCTCGGGAGCAGCCAGCAGCAGCAAGGCTTCTTCGTGGGTAATCCCACCAGTCATCGCCAAATCACTCAACAAATCCACGTCGTTGATATTTCCAGTCGGACGCTCCCGGTCACCTCTGCTGAACATGTCATAAAAGCGCTTCCCCAATTCAGTGCCATTTCCTCGTTTCCCCTCGGTCATGATTATCGTTCTACCCCTTTTCACTTGAATTGGTGGTTCTTTCGCCTTCCCTAAAGATTATTATGAAGGATCAGGAAATATACAAACGTGCTTCGTTTTGAGGTCTGTAAATAAAGAAGGCACCTTCCTCAGTCTGTCTGAGAAAAATGCCCCTGTATGTCGATGGTATAAAATAATTGTATAGTGCTTCTACTGCTGGCTTGCAGCCAAAGCCTGTTCCAGATCATACAAAATATCGTCAATAGACTCTGTTCCGACGGATATGCGAAGAAGCTCCGGATTTACACCTGCAGCAACCTGTTCTTCCTCTGTGAGCTGCTGGTGTGTTGTGCTGGCTGGATGAATAATGAGCGATTTGGAATCTCCAACGTTGGCGAGATGGGAGAACAGCTTCACGTTCTCGATCACTTTACGTCCTGCTTCGATTCCGCCTTTAATGCCAAATGTCAAAATAGCCCCCTGCCCTTTTGGCAGATACTTCTGTGCCAGCTCATAGGATGAGTGGCTTGATAGACCAGCATAGCTAACCCACTCCACTGCATCGTGGTTTTCCAGGTATTGTGCCACCTTAAGCGCATTCTGGCTATGGCGTTCCACGCGCAGATGCAGCGTCTCAAGACCTTGCAGCAGCAACCAGGAGTTAAACGGAGAAATGGAAGCTCCAATATCACGGAGTAGCTGTACGCGGGCTTTAATAATATAAGCTATCGGACCAACCGCTTCGGTGTACACCACACCATGATAGCTTGGGTCTGGCTCAGTCAGACCCGGAAACTTACCGCTTGCCGCCCAATCGAATTTACCGCCATCTACAATGACACCGCCAATTGAAGTTCCGTGACCGCCGATAAATTTCGTAGCGGAATGCACTACGATATCAGCACCATACTCAATCGGACGAAGCAGATACGGGCTTGGGAAGGTGTTGTCAACAATGAGCGGGATGCCGTTCTCATGTGCAATCGCAGCTACCGCTTCCACATCCAACACATTGCCCTGCGGGTTGCCAATCGTTTCGGCAAATAAGGCTTTCGTCTTATCGTTAATGTATTTACGGAAGTTTTCCGGATTTGTGGAATCAACAAAATGAACTTTAATGCCCAGTTTCGCAAGTGTGTTGGAGAACAGATTATGTGTACCACCGTACAGGCTAGAAGAAGAAACAATCTCATCGCCTGCGCCCGCAATATTCAGAATTGAGAACGTGATGGCTGCTTGCCCGGAAGCTGTAGCCAACGCGCCCGCTCCGCCTTCCAGTGCTGCAATACGCTGTTCGAAGACGTCCGTTGTCGGGTTCATAATTCGGGTGTAGATATTGCCGAATTCTTTCAGCGAGAACAGATTGGCTGCATGCTCACTATCTCGAAATCCGTAGGATGTCGTCTGATAAAGCGGGACCGCACGGGACATCGTTGTCGGATCGATCTCCTGTCCTGCGTGTACGGCTAACGTTTCAATAGAAAACTTGCGTTCCTCTGACATAGGTATTTCCTCCCTTTGCTTCCGATGGAAATTTTATGATGCGAATAATTTCTCCCATTCTCTCATACTTTCCATCGTTTGAAAAGAGGTAATTCCTATTAAGTACATCGGAATTATTTCACCTCTGGTGACGTATCCTCAGGCATGCCCGGAAAACCACTTGCAATCACCTCCTGCACCGCATATTTACTAAGCTGCATCGGCGCTCTGAAGTCAAAATTTTATCGTCATAATAAATAATGAAACACGCGCCCTCTTTACCCGTATTAAATGAGTAAGATGCGTAAAATAATCCCAAAAAGGGAGTGTGAAACGTTGGACATCACCATTTGGATAATTGCCGGCGTTCTGTTTTTGCTTTTCCTTGTTATGATTCCTGTCCAATACAATTACATCAAGGCCTTGAATGAAGATCCTAGAAGAAAAGAAAAAAACCAGAATGAGTACTACGAAGGCATGTCATTTCAGGAAGAACAGCTTCATTTCAACTCACAAGGAGGCCTGTTCTGGCCATCATCTTTCGTCGCTTCACTCATTTATAAATTCAGACATAAGAAGAAAAAGCCGAATTAAGCGCAAAAAAACATCTCCTGAACCAGAACTAGGAGATGTTTTTTAATTTACGATCTATGAGTGAGGGCATCCATATGAACGAAGAATGTATCCTCCAGTGTCGGTTCCTTTTCAGAGAATTCCGGACCCGGAGGAATGCTGCCCATCAACCTCACCCGAATACCATGCGGCAGCATTCTGAAATGAATAATGTCCTGTTCTGGAATCTGTTCGAATTCCGTCAGGCTGACCTCTCCTTCCCAAACCCGTAAGGGAGCGGCCAGCTTCCAGGTCCGTGGAGGCCCGTTGTAACGAATCCGTCCCCGGTGTATCCAGATAACCGTGTCTGTCGCATCTTCCCACTCATTCAGCTCATGGGCGGCTACAACCACCATTCTGCCTTTGGCATAGCGTGTCAAATAAGTAATCAGAAACTTCCGTTCTTCTGCATCCATACCGTTCAACGGCTCATCCAAAAATAAGAAAGACGGTGAGGCCAAGAGAGCCTGTACAACTGCAATTCTGCGCTGCACCCCTTGGGACAGGTTTTTAACCTTGGTGCGGCGATGTACTTCCAGACGAAAGTCTCCCATGAGACGATCTATGGCCTCAGGAGAATATACCCCTTTCATTTCAGCCAAATAAGTCAGCAGCTTTCCAACTTTCATATCACCATACAATTCAATATCCGACGGAACATACCCGATCTGGCTGCGAACAAGTGGCAGGTGATCTGATGCCTTACGCCCTTTGTACAAAATTGTTCCCTCATCCGGAGCTTGAAGTGTCGTTAATATTTCCATCAACGTCGTTTTTCCTGCGCCGTTCGCGCCGACGATCAAGTTCAGCCCGGAATTAAGTCTGGCATTGCCTATCTCTAACCGGTATGTGCCAGCTTGGCGTGTAAGGTCCTCAATACTAATCATGAGCTGTTCCCCCGGGGAGAATATTATCTCTGCGGCTGTGTCCATATGATGAAATTAGCAGAGCAGCTCCAATAAGGAGAACTATCACATCTACGGGTATTTTAATGAAATGTGACACTCCATAGCCATTAACCTGTCCCTGAAGCACAATCCACATGCCATACACCAATATAGCGGACAGTATGGAAGCTGCCATGCCCTTTCGGAACATCATATACATCGCAGCACCACCAGTTAAGAGCAGAACGCCCATCCATTCAAGTACAAAGGGCCCAAACAAAAAATGAGACGACTCCGCATTCATGGCCCTTATTCCAAGAACCAGCGTACTGATCAGCGCCATACCGACCACCATACCAGTAACCATGAGAAGTCTGCTGTATAGTACAAGCGCTGGTGGATAAGGGGTAATGGTCTCTACAGCCCTCATTCCCCGATCCCATGTCCGACTGCTGAACAACATTGATGCGATTAGCAGAAGCGGTGTGATAAGCGGAAATATTCCTCCCGGAATGCCGCCGAAATTATCCAGCGGATACTCAGGATCGACCAGCAGAATCAGCATACTAAATACAGCCGCACTTGCGAGAAGGATCGACTTCTGATTGAGACGAAGCTGACTGCGCAGCAACTGCTTCAATGAGGGGGGATCCACCTGAGGGTTAAAATCCAGCTTAGGAGGCGCGGCCTCCAGCTTAAGCTGGTCAAATTCCCCCTGAAGAGAGGCAATCAGCTGTGCAGTTTCATTCGGGAACGGCGGCGGATAAACGGCACGGGTAAGCGGTCCTCTAAGCTCCTCTTCAAGCCTTCTTAATTCATTATCGGAAGGATGATCCATGGGAATACACCTCGCTTTCTTTTTGTTTGACTTGCCTGCCATCTTCAGTCCCGGATCTCCCCCGAGTACCGTCCGGCGGTCCGCCTGGACGGGCGGTAATTGCCGGAGCATAGGAATCTTTTACTGTCATCAGCTTTTTAAGCTTTCTCAGTCCATTGTATAAGTGTGTCTTCACTGTGCTCAGGGGGAGATCCAGCAGCTCCGATATTTCCTGCAGCTTCATGTCGTGAAAGAATCGCAAGGATATAATGTTCTGCTGGACATCCGGCAGAGTTTCCAGAGAAGCCGCGATTTCCGCTGACGTCTCCTGCCTCTCGAGCAGTTCTTCAGCACCCGCTGAAGGATCCGAACGCTCAGGAAACTCTTCACCAGCCAGGCCTTCTGACCGGTAAGCAGAGCTTTTCCAATAATCCTTGCACTGGTTCAGGGCAACACGGTAGAGCCAGGATCTGACATGCTCCAGAGCCCCATGCTGTCTGAGATGACGGATCAGCCGGATAAACGTCTCCTGGACGATATCCTGCGCCTTCTGACGGTCCTGCAACTGATTGGATGTATAACTAAGCAATGGACCGTGATAGCGGGTTACTAACATCTCAAATGCATCCTGGTCACCGGCTGCCATTCTCTCAGACAACTGTTGATCGGAAATCATGCCTCACTCCCCCTTTCCGTGTTAATATGCTTTCTTTTTCCCATATCATTAGATTAGCTACTTCTATTTATCCTGGCGATGACTGTGCATGACCCGATTCCATTCCTGCTTCCATTCTTTATAAGAAATTGGCTGCTCTTTAAGGAAAAAATCGTCACGTCTACCCGGCTGGCTGATTCCCTGATTATAAAAATGCTGCAGAAGCTCTTTAACCTCAGCTTCCTTTCCTCTATTCAGCGCTTTCGAAACCTGCCTCAGCATCTTACGGCCGAGACCTTTCGGATCATAATCCGTATCTTTCATCGTTAACATCTGAATGGATCTTGCCCAACCATAATAGTCCATCAACTCTTCGTCACTTACACCTTTCGCTTCCCGGTAATATAAATACCAGAACAGACTGCTGATTCTTCCGCGAACATCTTCCTCTACGTCTTCCCCTGAATACATTACGAGTCCTTCTTGACCACCAAAGAGCATGGCGTTCATCCATTCCCCCGGTAGGCCACTTCCTGAATCGTAAAAAGAAGTTCGTGAAGAAAGGATTAATCCATTGTCTACCTTGCCGCTTTCTTCTTGCAGGCTCTCTACACTCGTTCCAAAATACATAATCTGTGTAACGGCAGGCTTTAGCTCAGGAATCCATTGTGTAAAGTAATCATACTTTTCTTTTAATTCCGCCAGCTGTATCTGCGCATTCTCCCGGTTATAAGGCGTTGTTACTAACGTAACCGGTAAACCTTCCTTCTTCAGTTCAATCCAGCTTTCACTCCCGAGCAGAGTAAGGCCCATCACACCCTTACCTTCAAATCGCTGATATCCTACCTCTCGTTCAATCTCCGGCATTCCGGTATACAGTGGAACCGAATATCCCTCAACGGTAAGTTTCATTTCTGCGGGTGGAAAATACATGCCAGAATACCTGTTACCGGTATGAATCCGATTTGCCGGATCTTCAGTCTTCACATACACATCTTGATGTCCAGGAAGCGGATACCAAGCCATATATCTCGGAAGATAAACTTCACTTCCTACACTGAAAACAGGATACCTTTCTCTGTTATAGTCCGATAGGAAATCCTTTATATTCCCGGCATAAAACACTTCGATCTGGAGCTTATCAGCTGCTTCATTCGGAATCTCGACATTCAAACGTTCCCCTTTACGTTGGTACGGTGTGTCAATTCCCTGAACAAGGACCTTACTCAATTGAAAGTTTCGGTGAAGTGTAAGCGGAAATGAAGACTTCCCCGACCATTCTTCCGTTGGGACCTCCAGCTTGGCTTGGAATTGTAGCAAATTATCTGGTCTTCGCTTTAGGGTTATGTCATATTTAGAGATGTTTAGCCTTACGTCTTTCGAAAATTCCGTCGCAGATAATCGGATCGTGGAATCATTCAATTTCTCATTAATACTTGCATAACGTTCCTGCCAAATGGAGCCGTAAGGAACAAAGGCCGCAACACTCAGTACCGCAGCGCCTACGGCTGTCAGCCAGCACCATTTGATGTTCATCGTAGGCCGGGTACGGTTCAGCAGTAGAAGACTGACCACCAGCAACAGAAGCGTGAAAGCCAAGACGAACAGCCAGGAACTGAAGAGTTCTTCCCTGAACAATTCATATCCCCACGTCTCATCCCCAAGCGGATTGTTTGTTACAAAAAACTGGTTAAGATGAAAGGTTTTGAGCGGTAAAAGCCTAAGTTGTTCTATAAGAAAAATATCCATAAAAAAGGTGCCGAACATCCAAGCACAAAATCCGATCAGGTACACCACCCGATTCGCTATACAAACACCAAGCAGCATCGCAAGCGCAAAAGTGACCAGGTAAGATATCTCTGATTGAACCACAATATTCATGGTATGCCGCATGACGAGGCTACTATCTACTCCACCCCCTATCGAAATCACATAAAAGATGAAGGATGCCGACATTGTAAATAGCGACATATAAATGATCCCTACAATATATTTGGCGGACAATAGCATCCCAAAGGAAACCGGAAAACTGCGGTTCCATTCATAGGAAGGCCGCCTGATATCACGGCGAACTGTCAGGATACCAAGCAGCATCGCCGGTCCAAGCGATATGGTATGAGCGAAGGAATAATTCTGGTATAGCATGTTGTATATTTTTGGATTGGCATAATCTCCTGCCCCCAGAGCGAATAACAGAAATATAACGGCATAGATAACTGGGAACAGCACAAACAGAAGGTTACCGAAGACCAGTCGGAGTTCAAGCGCAAACTGCTTCAGCCATTTATTCATTCCGATCCCTCCGCAGCAGTGCCAAGTAACCATCCTCCAGGGTAGGTTCAACCGGAATCGCGTCATTCATCGGTGGACTGTCTCCTGTCATTCTACACACCGTCCCTTCCGGAACGGTGCGGGTTGATACGATGAGGGCCGGGTCAACCCTAGCAAATTGTGCAGGGCTCAATACCGCCTCCCATACGTATCCATCTCCGCATGCCTGAAGCTCAGCTAGATCCCCTGTCATCAGCAAACAGCCTTGATTCATCACGGCAACTCGGCGGCAGTTGCTCTCAATGTCGGCCACTATGTGTGTCGACAGCAGTACCGTCCGGTTTATACTGAACCGGGTTAGCAGATTACGGAACCGGACCCGCTCTTGCGGGTCCAGCCCCGCCGTAGGCTCATCCACGATGAGCACATCCGGGGAACCGAGCAGAGCCTGAGCAATGCCGATACGCTGCTTCATGCCTCCCGAGTAAGTGCGAACTTTTTTGTCCGCTTTTTCTTGCATATTGACCATTTCCAAAAGCTTTGAAATTTCCTTACGGCGGACCGCTTTATCTGTGATTCCTTTCATTACACCGACATAGTCTAGATAATCGCGCCCAGTCATCTGCGGATAAATGTGAAAAAACTGTGGGAGGTATCCAACCATTCTGCGGATTTCTTCCGGTCTCCCAAGCGAAATCCCATTTACCGTCACCTGTCCTGAAGTAGGCGCCAGCAATGTGGCCAATATACGCATCAGCGTCGTTTTACCTGCACCGTTCGGCCCGAGTAGACCCGTCATGCCTTTATCAAATGTAAGTGAAACGTCCAGAAGCGCCCATGCGCCCTTTCGGTAGGTTTTGGATAAATGCTCAATCGTAATCATGTACTATGCCCTTTCATAACTTCAAAAATAAAATAAGTCCGCGCGGTTCTTATTATGGAAACGAATCGAACAAAAAAAAGTTTGCATTTATATCTTTTACCAGAGATAAATTTTCAATCTATCTAGAACTAAAGATTCTTAGCCTGAGCATCACTACGAATGCGGATTATTCTTACGATCGCTGTTGCCCCCAGATTTCTTTTATATATTTATACAATCGTTGAAATCCGGGGGCAGTGTATGCTTCCGATGCGAGCTTTCCTGTGGAAAGCTTTCGGGCGACCACTCCGTTTCTCCAGAATAATTCCGCCTTCTCCGCCCGAAGTTCTACCATTTCTTTAGTTCAATCTATCTAGTTCCAAACATGCCCGGCGACCTGTAATCGGCGCCGGGCATGAATTGCTGCAGCATATTAAACATTAACAGCGTTCATCATTCATCTGCTTGATTATATACCAAATTGAGCACGATGTAGCCTAGAATACACACCTTCCTGAAGGAGCAATTCGTCGTGCTTGCCTTGCTCAGCGGTGCTGTTCATACCGATTCGCACGGCTGATAATCTGAATACTCTGAATCTCCTGAGGCGTCAGTCGCTCCGTTTCCCCTGCCGCAGCATTATGCCGCAGCTGCTCCACTGAGCTTGCTCCCGGGATAGCGCATGCCACTGCAGGATGCGAAAGAGCGTAACGGATCGCTGTATGAGACAGATCGTGAGAGGAAGTAAACTCCTTATTCACCTGTCTCGTTACATCGAGCAGCTCTTCTTTAGTATAGTCGAGGTAGCCTTCCTCCGCTTTCGCTTCGCTTCGATTACTCAAGATCCCTCTGGCTAGCGGTCCTCGGGCAATGACGGAAATTCCATGCTCTGCAAGCAATGGAAAGGCCTCCTCCTCCGGCCGCCGGTCCAAAATACTGTACTGCATCATGACGCTAACAATATTCGAACGCTTCACATATTCCCGGATGACATTTGGGCGAATCGATGATATTCCATAGTGACGGATCCACCCTTCTGTTTTCAATTCCTCAAAAGCTTCAATCGTCTCGTCGATCGGATCGTCCAATGTCCCACCATGCAGCTGATACAAATCGATATAGTCTGTGCCAATCCGGCGCATACTATCTTTCACTGCTGACTTGATATATTCCTTCGATGGATCCCAAGCCCAGCCCTCCTGGCCAGGTACACGGCGATTACCGACCTTGGTAGCGATGACTATATCTTCCCGGCGCCCCTTAATGGCTTTCCCGACCAGTTCCTCATTCATCCCGGCGTCATACAGATCGGCGGTATCCAGCAGATTGATCCCCTGCTCCAGTGCCTCGTGAATGAGACGAACAGCTTGTTTTTCCTCGCTACCTAAAGACATGCAGCCCAGCCCGATTTCACCTACATATAAATCCGATGAACCCACGCGGTTTTTCCTCATCCTTATCTCCTCCTTGTTCATTTATCCATTACCTAACAGCTATATCAAAATATCCATCCATATTTTCACGGCCGTTACTGCGATCAGAACGACCAGTGCGTAGCGAAGCATCCTGACGTTCAATCTCCGACTCAGATAGGCACCGAGCGGAGCGCCAAGCAGACTGCCAATTACCGCAAATACCGCCGGCCAGAGCGGTATGCCCCCTGCCGCTATTTTACCGATTACACCGCCAACTGCTGACAGAAACACAATAGCAAGTGAAGAAGCAATCGTAATTCTTGTAGGGATTTTGAGCAGGGTCAACATAATCGGAATCAGAATAAAGGCTCCACCGGCACCCACAATACCGGATACAGTACCTACCAGGAAGGCTGAGATCACAGCGAGCAGCGTGTTATAGGTTACTTGTGAAACGGGCGTGTTTTCTGATGAAGCTCTAGCGGGAACCACCATCATGATAACGGCTATAACTGCAAGGAATCCATAGACCACATTAATCGTTTCGCTGTTCAGATATAAAGAAGATATACTGCCGATCAAACTACCGATTAATGTGCTCAGGCCCATCTGAATGACAAGCTTTTTGTGGACCAGCGTGGCTCCTCCCTTGGCGCTTAAACGATTAGAAATCATGCCTGATAGGGAAGCGAAAAAAACCTGCAGCATGCTGATTGAAGCAACCTCTTTAGGGGTGAAGCTAGTAAATCCAAGCCACTCCGGCACATATAGCAGCAATGGAAAGTTAATAATAGCACCGCCTATTCCGAGCAACCCGGAGAAAAACGACCCTACCAGGCCGATTAAAACCATAATGACATGCTGTATAACCATGCTGACCGATCTCCATTCGAAATTTTTTAAATATGTAGGCAACATTAATACTGTACGAACGATAAATTATGAATTATAATAAAACCAAGTAAATACATCGGAAAACCGGAGGTGCATATCAATTGTTCAGCAAATTAAAATCCCTGTTTCAAGACAGATGTCCAGATTGCGAACAAAAACTGGTTTCGCATTATGACAACATGTCGCTGACCAAGCACTGTCCAGATCACCACTATACCGAAGAAACCTATCAGCATCTTGGAGTGACGATTGTATATAAAACGGACTATCAGGACAATTGAAATCCGTTGATTGTTAAATGAACGCTTTTTTTATGTTATCACATTTTTCAGGCCAGCAAGCCCTATTTCTCTTGTGCCTGGGATACTTAAAGTTTTCATACCACATATACAAAAACGAGGGTGTTCCAAGAGGTCATGTGACCTGAGGAACACCCTCGTTGTACTATTTGTCGATCGCCGTCATTCGACGCCACACTACACCCTGGGAGCTTCGTGAAAATGGTGTAAGATTCACTACCTATATCGCTCTTCGTTCATTTCCCCACCATCGTGCTGCCTAATTTATTAACAATCCGAAAGCGTGAGTAGTTCGGATTCGCAGAACTTTTGAAATAAGCAGGGCGGTTTTGGGTAATGACTACAAGTACAACTATTTTGCAATAGAGGAAGGTGTAGGTCATGAAACATCCGCTGGAAGACGTATCAGAATGGCTAAAGTCACATTCAAATCAAAATATACTTATCCAAAAACGCGAGCAGGATGATCTGGATCAGGTTCGCCTGATGCTTGAATTTATCGGCTATAGAGATGGCGATAATTGTTCAATTGATGACTACATTGCTTGTAAAGCACTTCTGCTTCACGGAAGCGGAGTTGTCATAACAGACGGGCATGAGTCCCCCCTCCCTGACAGCACCTTTACCCTTGCTGTGGACGGTCTATCCTCAGTAAACGTTGAAGATCATCAGGTAACGCTGCAAACCGGACGGGGTGCATATATCATAATGCCTCAATGATGAATAATATCCATATGCAATAGCAGCCGGTAAGCCAACAGGGGCCTCCCTGCCGGTTTATCGGCTGTTTTTGTTATTTAAACATGAAATGCCTACCAGAACACAAAATATCCGACATCGCTATGGATGTCGGATTCGGACATATGAATTGCACATCTTCTGAATTTCGCAAAAAATTATAATTTCGGTAAAACCGGAATGCTCTGGCTGCAGTTGCCATTAAGAGGCAGATTGCTGCATACATATTGGCCGGCACTGTTCTCTGTTGCTGCTCCTGACGGGGCAGGTTGATGAACACGCTGTTTCCACAGCTGCCACAGCATGAATCCGTCATTAGCTCTTCCCTTGTTCTTAATATATTGGACCAGTGTTTCTACATTATAATACTGGGTTGCGATATTGTTCTGTCCTGTCAGCATTTCTGCATCATATACTGTACCCGGTTCTGCATTCAGCTTCAGGACGTTACCGCCGGAGCCTTCCGGAGCGATTTGCATCCCCATATTGATCGGCCCGTTATAAATGGCACGGTAGGATTCATATCCTTCCCGCGGATCAAAATATTGACCGCCGTCGTAAGACATCAGGTTGATAAAATCGATCTTGCTGCCATGATCCTTTACGACCCTGTACATGGTTCCTCCAAATGGTGAACCCCACTGTACTTTTCCTTCTTCAAATGGTGTTCCTTTCACATAATAAGCTCCTGTTGACCAACCCGCGATAGAAATTTGCAGATTGGAATTTCGAGTATTAATCTCTTGATCTAGACTTGTAATGATGCCTGCGATTTCTCCGTCCTTACTGCAGCTGAACTGGCTGTCTACTTGCTTGTTGCAGTTGCTACTGCTGGACTCCCAATCGATATCTACTCCAGACGCCCCGAGATCCTGTGCCAGATCCACGATATTTTTGGCGTTGAAATGGGACCACTGTGTACCTTGGCTATATGACCATCCACCCACAGACAGAAATACCTTCATTCCACGAGCTTTCAGAGCAGCAATATTATTGCGGAGATCCTGTGACTGCTGGGCTGTAAACTTCTTCTGTCCATTAGGCGTCGTAGCACCTTCGTAAAATTCCAATCCAGCAATCTCCTGGTCAAATGCATAAGAGCCTTGGGCATACGTCGTATCCGGTCTCACAAAAGCAAGATTTAAATGCGTTATATAATCTGGTATGTTCGCTGTACTCAGATCATAAATGCTTGTATTCCATGAGCTGGCATAAACTACATACATTCGGTCACCTGTAACCGGATTTACCGGTGGATCTATCGGTGGATCTACTGGTGGGTCTATCGGTGGGTCTATCGGTGGGTCCACTGGAGGTGTTCCGGTATCACAAGCTCCCAGGTCCTGCCACGCTCCCCACGATCCTCCAGAGCCGGGCGCTTCGCCCTGTGTCCACCATCTCGCTTTCCATGCATGCTCGTTGTCGGAGACTATATTTCCTTCGGTATAGATACCCGTGCTGCTCCAGGCTGGATCAGTACAGGCTGACGCTGCTGCTGACTGGGATGCAGGGAACACACTCAGCAGCAGCATTACAGCCAACCCTAAAAGAAGCGCTTTCATTTTTATCGTCTGTTTGTTCGTCATTTCATCTCTCCTTCACATATTAAAATAAAAAGACTCCCAAGCCCTCTTTTAAACTTTCTTCCTCCACACCTCCTCGCAAAAGTGTTAAACTTAAATAAGTTCAGTTTCAGTGTAACTCGGTAAAATTTGGAACAACAAGGATAAGATTTGCTAATTCGGGGGCAAAATTGTACAGACACCCGATCACCTTAGCCCTTCTTCAAATATCTAGCCAGCCAAAAAAGGCGCCACTCCAAATGCTGAAGGGCACCTTCCAATGATTATTTAGTAACTAGCTGACGATTGATTCTATAGAATTACGTCTTGCTCTCATAATTAGGATACATACGCATGAATGGACATGATGATAGCGAATTGCCACTGTCACGTAAAAAATATTGTCTCCACTCATAATTGTCTTCTGCCCCATACATCTTCAGATCTGGATGTGGAGGTACAGGGTCATAAGCGTAAAGCCTTCTTCGGATCATCTGTTTTGTCTTCTCCGCCTGAAGCGGTGCCGAATTAAACTTCTCAAGGACCCATCGCGGCGTAAAGGCAAGGACCATGTAAGGAAAGCTGCGACTCCGTCTAAGCTTGTGAGCGGGTGTTCCGCAGTATACAAAATAAGGTTCACCGTCATAGCAATATTCCCAAAGATGATCCGACGGATCATCCGGTAAATGAGCAGGCCATGGTTTACGATCCATCGCCGTAGTACGGCTTAAAAGAGACCAAAATAATCGTTCGTAGTACTCTACACCGTCTTTCCGGTACGGCTCAGCGTTACTGTGAATAAATACGACCAGTGAAGTATAGTGACCTAACACTCTAGATTGCTCACCATAGTTCTGCAGTAGAGCGGCTAGCTGCTCCTCCGCGGCGAAATCTTCAGCTTGTTGAACAAATCCGTACCTCAGATGATTAAAAGCATATCCTTGAACAGCCGGAATACAGGGGAACTTGGATTCGCGGTCCGTCATTTTCACCGTCCATTTATTTATGGCATCCAGCTGCCATGTGTTATGGTTTTCCGGTGCCAGAAGAACATCTTCAATCTTCAATGGCTTTATCATGGGCAGCCCTCCTCTTCCTACAGATTATAAAAAAAGAGGAAAGTGGGTGACTGTCCTTCGTCTGTTTGTGCTAAATTAACCTTTTTTCCGCGTTGTATTTTAGAAATACGTTTCAATAAGCTTGTACTTTCTGATATCTTAGTTAGAGGTACTTATCACTAACACATATATTCGGGCATTGCCCTTAATTACCATAGAGAGGAATACTTCTACATTATGTCTAAACCCCTTCTAACAGAAAAGATCCAGACGGTTCCTTCCAAAAAGCCTAAGCCATCGTCGCCTCCTGTACGCATATTTTCGCTCGGAGGTCTTGGTGAAATCGGCAAGAATATGTACGGTGTTGAGTTTAAAAATGAGATTATTATTATTGATGCCGGTCTTAAATTTCCGGACGCTGAAATGAGCGGTGTAGATTATATTATTCCCGATATCCGCTACCTGATTGAGAATAAAAGCAAGATCAAAGGACTGTTTCTCACGCATGGCCATGAAGACCATATTGGGGCAATCCCTTATGTACTACGCCAAATTCAGATGCCGATATACGGTGGCCCGCTAACGATAGGTCTTGTACGTGCCAAGCTGGAAGAGCACCGGTTGCTGGATCAAAGCGACTTGCGTATTTTCCATGAAAGCGAGACCATCTCTTTCAAGCATCTTTCCGTCCATTTCTTCCGGACAACGCACAGTATTCCCGATGCTTTTGGCATCGTGGTCGAGACACCTTATGGGCCGGTCGTACATACCGGAGACTTTAAGTTCGACTTTACACCGGAAGATAAGCCCGCCGATATTCACAAAATTATGAGCATCGGTCAGAGAGGTGTACTGGCTCTACTTGCGGACAGTACAAACAGTGAGCGTGAAGGATTCACGCCTTCTGAACGGACTGTAGGCGATTCCATACTTAAGCAGTTTCAAGAATGCCCTGGCCGGATATTATTCGCAACCTTTGCCTCCAATGTTCACCGGCTGCAGCAAGTTGTGGATGCTGCGATCCGCACGAACCGTAAAATCGCTATTGTTGGACGCAGTATGGAAAAGGTATTTGTCATCGGACAGGAGCTCGGCTACATTCGTGTTCCGGACGGTATGATAATTGACGTCAAAGCCGTTAATCGGTACCGTGATGAGCAGGTTTTGATCATCTGTACCGGCAGTCAGGGAGAGCCGAATGCTGCGCTTACCCGAATTGCCTCGGGAGCACACCGTTCCATTCAAATTCATCCTGACGATACCGTCATCTTCTCATCTTCACCGATTCCGGGCAACACGCAGAACGTCAACCGCAGCATCGATCTGCTGATGCGTGCTGGTGCAGATGTACGTTATGGCTCCATACTGGACATCCACACGTCGGGGCACGGATGCCGGGAAGATCTGAAGCTGATGCTCAGCAGCTTGCGTCCAAAGTATTTTGTACCTATTCATGGTGAATACCGGATGATGCTGAACCACCGTCAACTGGCCATACAGGTCGGCGTACCGGAGAATCATGTGTATCTTCTTAATATCGGAAACACGCTGTCCCTGTACCGGAACGGAGCCCGCAAAGGTCGAAATATCCCTTCCGGGGATGTGTATATCAACAATGGCGAACTTCGCACCCATGAAAAAGAACTGCTAGAGGAGCGTGTTCAGCTCGCGCATGACGGTGTTGTCATTGTTGCAATTACGATAAACAGTGAAACACGCAAGTTGCTTGCCGGACCTGAATTGATCACCCGCGGTTTTGTATACATGCAGGACTCCAAGCCGTTACTGCGCCGTGCCGAGGCTATGCTCCGTAAGCATCTCAATAAGGCAGGTGAGCAGCGGGAATATGACCGCGCAGCCTGGGAACAGATCACCACAACAACACTGAACCGCTATTTCAAAAGAGAATTGGGACGAAGTCCGTTCATTATGCCTTCCATCATGGAGGTATAACAAAATACCATCACACAAAGAGGGGGTGCCTCAAGGTCTAATCCATGACCTTGAGGTACCCCTCTTGTTAGGTTACTCTCCTAAGCTCCGGTTATTCGCTAATCAGCTAACTCCCGCCCCTTCGTTTCCTTACCTAACAGCATCACACCGAATGCCCCGATCAAAATCACGATAAAAAACATAATGAAGATCGATTCGATGCTTGTCCCCCTCCCCTTCAACACGCCAACCAACAGTGGCGCGATCACACCGCCGATACGTCCAAAGGACGTTGCAAGCCCGACTCCGGTGGAGCGCACGCGCGTCGGATACAATTCTGGACTATAGGCGTACAATCCGCCCCAGGCGCCCAAATTAAAGAAGGAAAGGCAAATGCCAGCAGCCATTAGGGTGCCAACGGAATCAGCATAGCCGAACCATATAGCACTCAGAGCCGTACAAATTAAGTAAGTAACAAGTACAAACTTTCGACCGTACTTTTCAATGAAGTAAGCGGCTGTGAAATATCCCGGCAGCTGTGCGAGTGTCATAATCAGCACATACTGGAAGCTTTTGACCAGGCTAAAACCTTTGTCTAGCATAACCGTCGGCAGCCATAGAAACATTCCATAGTAAGAGAATACAACCGTAAACCAGAGAATCCATAACATAATCGTCGTTTTACGGTGCTCCTGAGACCAGACGGATTGTACACGCTGAATAAATGTCAGCTTGCGTGCGCTCTTCTGCTGAAGATACCTTGGAGGATCTTCAATCGCTCTCCGCAAGTATAGCGCGTAAAACGCAGGTAACGCTCCAATGACAAATGCCATTTTCCACCCATAATCCGGAATGATAAAGTAAGCGATCAACGCTGACAAAATCCATCCCGCAGCCCAAAAACTTTCGAGCAATACAACCGCTCTGCCGCGGTCTTCCACCGGCATGCTTTCAGACACAAGAGTCGAAGCTACTGGCAGTTCGCCTCCCAGCCCGAAACCTGCAATAAATCGAAAAATACAGAGCATAACAAAACCTGTGGCGAGTGCGGATAAACCGCTTGCTGCTGAGAAAATAAGCAGTGTCCACAGTAAAATATTTTTCCGGCCGTACTTATCCGCCAAAAAACCCGCAAGTGCAGCACCAAACACCATTCCGATGGAAGTGGTGCTTGTAAGCACACCAATCTGCTGTGAGCTAAGCGACCATTCTGTAGCCAGTGCAGCCACAATAAATGAGATCATGCCGACGTCCATAGCATCAAACATCCAGCTGAGGCCGGCGCTAAACAGCAATTTACGCCGTTTGGGATCGTTCATCAAGTGAGTATGACTCATGAACAGTCCTCCTTCTTCCTGTATCTTTCTATAATTTAGGTTTAAGGATACATCTGGTCAAGAGTTTTATTAAACCTAAAGCATCATTACACGTCAGTTACGTGTTACTTGAAATTTCTGTCAGTCATTCGCCGTATGTGCGAGGGGCAGTGTAACCTTTATCGTTGTTCCCTCATTGGGCTTACTGAATACGACAACTTGGCCGCAGTGATCCTCGATCATTTTTTTACTGATCATAAAGCCAAGACCGGTTCCTTTTTCTTTTGTCGTATAAAACGGTTCACCCAGCCGGGATAAAATAGATTCCGGAATGCCACAGCCCTCGTCTACAAAAAAAATGACAAGCTGATCCACACTGTCGCATTCGATATGAATTGTAAGTTTTCCCCCACCTGGCATGGATTCTACTGCATTCTTAATAAAATTTATGAACACCTGTTTCATTTGATTTTCATCACATTTCACATAAGCTGCTTCCGTGCCGAATCTCGTGATAATCTCCACATTGTTGAGGATGGCCTGTGTATTAAGAAGAGTGATAACCTGTTCAAGCAGAAGCCGAATATCTTTTTGCCCATATTTGATACCCTGGGGCTTAGCTAATAGCAACAGTTCCCCGAGGATCAGCTCGATACGTTCGATTTCGGAAGATATAATGTCAAAATACTCCTCTTTACTTCCTGAGCCTGAACGCATAAGCTGAACAAAGCCCTTGATAGATGTCATTGGATTTCGGATTTCATGAGCTATACCAGCTGCCAGCTGTCCTGCCATCGACAGCTTGTCAGATTGAATCATCACTTCCTCTGCGTAATGGTAAGCTCTCTTCTGCGCCGTCAGATCGATTAAATGCACTACAAATCCGAGGATTCTTCCTGCGTCATCTTTTACCGCAGACAATGTGGAAGACACCCATAGCATATGACCCAATTTATGAAGCATCCTTAGCTCGACCTGATTGGTATGCTGATCTCCCTTTAACAGCTCAGCGAGGCGGGAATGAACCAACGAAGCATCATCCGGATGGATCCAGTCATGAATTGAGCGATTCATAAGCTCATCAGCTTCGCATCCCACCAGTAAACATGCGAAAGGATTAACATTTATGATGTATCCTTCGGAATTAAGAAATGCCGTTCCGATCGGTGCCCTCTCTATAGCCTGAATCATGAGATCGCTGCATAGGCTTTTGCCATTAATCATCGTCTGAAGTTCCCCCAATCTCTCGTTGTACAATTATTGTACATACAATTCTAGATTGGGATTCCGTTCTCCTTCAACGTACTGCAGTAGCCGAGATTTTTATAAGAAAACCGTCGTTAATTAGCTCTCTTCACCTTTATGTCTGCTCTTCTGAGAGCTCTTTTTAAATAAGTGGTATAATAACTGATTTGAAAGAAAATGGTTTTTTTTAACTTGAATAGCACGCTCTTTTCGTTTATTGTGAAAGGAGCAAGCATATATATGAGTACAGGTATGGACCGTTAACAAAGGAGTTTGCGAGTATGTATACGGAACAAAATATTTGGATTGTGCTTACAGGCACAGGCACCTGGTTCAGCAGGATGATCCGATGCTTTACGAATGCCCCGCTGAATCACGCTTCTATCGCGTTTGATTCCGATCTGCATGAAGTTTACAGCTTCGGTCGTAAACAAGCGAACAATCCGTTCGATGGAGGTTTGGTCCGCGAGAATCTTAGAGCACCTTTCTTCCGCACATCAGAATGCGCTGTTTACCGCTGCCGTGTCAGCTGTGAAGATTACCAGCATATGTACAACCTGGTCAAAGAAATGATGCACGATCAGGATCGGTATAAGTACAACCTGCTTGGACTGCTGGGTATCCTATTTAGAATTCATATCGATCGCGATGATGCCTACTTCTGTTCCCACTTCGTAGCGACTGTCTTTGAGCAAGCCGGACTGCATCTGGTTAATAAACCTCCGCACCTCGTCACGCCAGAGGATTTCTCCAATTCACCACAATTGAATGAAATATATCGGGGCCCTCTTGATGGTTATTTGAATAATTTGGTGAACTCATCGTTATCCTCTACTTCAACCTTCCAACCTGTGACGGACACCAAAGATAGAGGAAAAATTTTCAGATTCGGAAAGACTGGTTAGTCGGGCTTCGTAGCAACGATAATTTACCTTCTTTGAGACAGGAGATGCCAACCCAGGCTCTCTCCTGTCTTTTGTATGTTTATAAACAATGAGTCTAGCACAGGGAGTCCTTAATCATGAATATAAAACAGCGGTTATTATATTTCTAAGCAATTTCGACCAGCTTATCATTTATTATCATTCTTCCGGCACAGTCGAGAAAGCCGAATACATTGAAAACGGCAAAGTTACCACACAGATGAGAAGGGATTCTGAAATTTAAGTGGAATAACTTATAGTATTCCTTGGAATGCTTGGAGGTCATATTTTTGTTACTTTACTTTTGATATATATCATCTATCTAATAAGTTAATATCAATTAGGAGCTGATATATTATGATATACAAGAACTCACTCGACGGTATTTCTTCTGATATGTTAAAGGGCTTTTTTGTCGATTGGCCTTATCCACCAAATCCACAAACTCACTTAATACTATTAAAGAAAAACAGTAAAGTGATTATTGCGATTGATGATAATACGAATCAAGTAGTTGGATTTATTACAGCGATAAGTGATGGAATTCTGTCTGCCTACATTCCATTTCTTGAAGTTTTACCAGAATACAAAAATAAAGGTATCGGCAAGGAACTAGTAAATCGGATGCTAAAAGAACTTGATGACATATATATGATTGATTTATGTTGTGACGATGACTTAGTTCCTTATTATGACAAGTTCGGTATGACGAAGACAAATGGTATGATTTTGAGGAACTATAAAATGCAATCTGGAAGTTAAAAAAATAAATATAAGCCAAATAAGCCAAAAACGCTTGGAAATTTGTCCAAGCGTTTTTGTATGCTAAATTATCACTAATTCAGCTTAAAAATCAACTGTATTTTATGTTAATTATGCTGATGGAGTTTGTTGATCCGGGATTTTAGCTTCAAGGACGGGTTTCTCAGTCTCCGTCTCAGACTGAAGAGCCTCATTACGTTTGCGTTTACGTCTCCGGTTCCAGTACACGCCGAGCAGCAGTAATGGAACAGCTATGATGAATATATAAAGGGACACGTTCTTCACCATGCCTTCAGCTGCATTGCCGTACAAGTAGAACAGCGTTCCTACGACATAAAATTTTGTTGCTCTGCCTATTGCAGCGTAAGCCATAAGTCGCCATAGTGGAAAATTCAGACAGCCTGACAGAATTGTAAACACTTTGAATGGTATCGGCGTAAACGAACCGACCAGAATAGCGGCTTCGCCGTTTTTTTGAAACCGTTCAGTAGCAGCATCGATCCATTCTTTTTTTAATATTTTGTATAGTACTGATTTGCCTAGCAGTTTACCAATCAGATAACCGATAGGCGTACCGAGCAGACAACCGATAAAGCCGTAAGTTGCCAGCCATAGGGCCGTTGACGGGTGAAGCATACTTAAAGAAACTTGTAGAAAGAAAGCGGGAATCGGAAATATTACAGCATCAAAAAATGAATGAATAAACAATCCCCATGGACCAAACTTCATCAAAAAATCCAGTACGTCCTGAAACATATCTCAACCCCTAAACATTTTCTGATTTCTCTAGAAGACCCTTAATTTGAAGTATATCACATAATGATGGATGAGGGCGCCTAACATCTCAATTACAAATGAATCAGCAGCTGTCCTTCGTTATACAAGTATATATACACAAAACTGCACATAAAAACAAAAGCCTTTCATAAAGAAAGGCTTTTGTATCGTTATCATAGTCCAATGATAGACCGTCAGCTTCTACCGTTGACTTATAAGGTGCTCCGGTGTGCGGAATGACGTGTTGGACCAACAAATTTGTTCAATTGGAAGCCGTTTGAAATGGCTTGAGTAATAAATACCTTAGCTTGCTGAACTGAATCCCGAACGGTAAGCCCTTTGGCAAGACCGGCTGTTACCGACGCGGAGGAGGTGCAGCCCGCACCATGTGTGAATTGAGTAACGATTGCATCCGCTTCAAACCACTCAAAATTTTTGCCGTCATACAGAAGATCCATTGCTTTGCCTTCCTGAATCTTTCCTCTGTCTTTAATCAGGACGTTCTTGGCTCCCTTGCTGTGGATCACTGCTGCAGCTTCCTGCATTTGTTCCAGAGTCTTGATCGGACCGGATTTCGCGAGTTGCGAAGCTTCGAACAGGTTCGGTGTTACCAGATCCGCCCGCGGCAGCAGGAACTCAATCATCGCTTCCGTGTTCTCTGGTTGGAGTACTTCATCGGTGCCCTTGCATACCATCACGGGATCGATAACGACCCGTTTCAGATTATAACGGTCAATATATTGTGAGACAAGCTCAATAATCTCAACGGAACCGAGCATGCCCGTCTTCATAGCGTCAATTCCGATTCCTTCAATCACCGTCTTGAGTTGTGTTTCCACAATATCCAGAGCTACTGGGAATACCTGATGATTCCACGTTTCCGGCTCCATGCACACGATAGTCGTCAGTGCCGTCATGCCGTAAACATCGAATTCCTGAAATGTTTTCAAATCTGCCTGGATGCCAGCACCACCGCTTGTATCCGAACCGGCAACCGTCAAAGCTTTTTTAATCGTCATGTTCTTTGTCCCTTCATACGTGAAATATAAGTCAAGTATAAGTCAAAACTCATACTTTTTATATTTTAAAAAATTTAACGATTATAAGCTACTCAAAAGTGATCAAGAATCCTGTTCCGTAAGAATCAACGGGCCATCCTTGGTAATGGCTAGCGTATGCTCATACTGCGCTGACCATTTTCCGTCAACCGTCCGGGCAGTCCAACCATCCGGATCGATCTTGCAGCCATAGGAACCGATATTGAGCATCGGCTCAATCGTAATGACCATTCCCTCTTTCAAGCGGGGACCGCGGTGAGGAGGTCCATAGTGAGGAACCTGAGGTTCTTCATGCATGTCTTGACCGATGGCGTGGCCAACAAAATTCCGTACCACAGACAAGTTCTCCGATTCAGCATACGACTGGATTGCATGTGAGATATCTCCAATCCGATTCCCGATAACAGCCTGCTCAATGCCAAGATAAAGTGCCTTTTTGGTTACATCCAGCAGATGCTGCGCCTCTTCGGAGACGTTTCCGACAGCGTAAGACCAGGCGGAATCCGCCAGCCAGCCGTCCAGTTTAACGACCATATCAATGGTAACGATATCTCCATCCTTCAAAGGCACATCGCTTGGAAACCCATGACAAATGACATCGTTCACCGACGCACACGTAGCGAAGGGATAACCATGATAACCCTTTTGCTCAGGATGTGCTCCATGTTGTTTAAGAAATTTCTCGACAAACTGGTCGATTTCCATTGTTGTAACACCGGGCTTAATCATTCCGGCGATTTGCCGGTGGCATTCTGCAAGCAGTTGTCCGGCTTTGTTCATTTTTGCAATTTGTTCTTCCGTCTTGATGATGATCATGACTGCACCCCTATCACTTTTGTTCTCGTATAAAGCTCAAAAAAGCCTTAACGGCCAACGAGCATCGAACAGGCACTTGCCTACTCCGAATACTTCGGTCAATAAGGCTGTTCACTTATAAAAAATATATTGCCTGATACTAATATATTACTCCTCTATTGTAGTAACCACAATAAGCATACGTTTATTAAAAAATATTTCCCTGTACTCTTACAGGTTATGCATGCATCTTTACAACCACAGCAGCTGCTGCTGCCCGCCGCCGGTCTCTGCACTCGCGGAGGAAACTTCAACACCAGCGATAAGTCTTATTCCACCTGCTTTTGCTCTGTCTTCGTAAGCTCGCTTTTGTCCTTAGACAAGAACCAGCCGAGGACAGCGATCAAGATCAGAACACCCCAGAAAATGAGCTTCCATCCTGTACTTTTCGGAAATCCCTTGTCAATCATTGCGATGTCAGGATGTGCCAGCGTATATACGGCTAGCTTTATCCCCACCCAACCGACAATCATGAATGCTGCTGTTTCCAAACCAGGTCTTCGGACGAGAAGCTTGCCAAAGTATGATGCAGCAAAACGCATAATAACAAGTCCGATGATCCCGCCAGTTAAAATAACAAGGAAATGTCCGCCATCCATTCCGCCGATTTGCGGCAAATTCGTTTCCGGCAAAGTCAGCGCAAGTGCAACGGCTGCCAAGATAGCGTCAACCGCAAAAGCGATATCCGCCAGCTCTACTTTAAGTACGGTGACCCAGAATTTCTCGTCTTTTTTTGCAGCCTCTTTCATGTGAACCTTCTTCTTCACAAAGAACTGCTTCACGATATGATTGATACTGATATACAGAAGGTAAGCTGCCCCCAATGCCTGAACGTACCAAACATCCGCCAAATACGAGATAATAAAGAGGGAAGCAAAACGAAACACAAATGCACCAGCTAATCCGTAAAATAAAGCCTTCTTTCTCCGCTCTTCCGGAAGATGTTTAACCATGATCGACATAACCAATGCATTATCCGCTGCAAGAATTCCCTCCAAACCAATTAACACCAAAAGAACCCATCCGTACTCCAGTAACAGCCCTGTATTCAACAGCATCCTTCCCTTCTATGTGATAGTCCGCTCTTTTCAGATCAAAGGAAACAAAAAATACCCTTACCCCGAAAAGTCGGCGATAAAGGTATTTACCCGTAAATGTACAGCAGGAATAGATACCTTTACCGATTACGGCAAAGGTCTCGCTAACAACTTTCGTTGCCAACAAAGCCGGAGACATGCGTTGTCACGTAATGACGACTTTGTTGTGGAGCTACTCCCCTTTACTAATTACGAGCATTATAGCATGTCGCCCAGAATCATGCCAAGAGAAAAAATTATTTAAATTTTATGGTTTTTTACCGGAATGATTTCGTATAGTTCTTCCACACGGCAGTCCGTCGTATCTGCGATCGATAGAGCAACCTTCAGCGGCATCACCCTTTTATTATCGATATAGTCGGACAATCGTTCAGGTTTGTACAACAGTTTGTGGGAAAGGTCTACCGTCGTCATTCCAGCCTTTTTCAGCACTTCGTTCAACAGACAACGGCCAAGCTCAACTTTCATCAAATCCCTCTCTTCCTAAAATCAGTTAAACATATTATAAACGCCTGCTTCTTATCTTAGTCAGACATAACTTCCTAACATAAAAAGACGCTCCCTGTTCCCACAAACCATAGCGGGAAAAGAGCGTCTTTTCGCGGTATTCGTGTTATGTTCCGTTTACTTAAATGAAGGCAGCCAACTGCCGTGCGCTTCGATCAGTTCGTCACAAAGCCCCACAATATCGTCGAGAGACAATTCGGCTGCTGTATGCGGATCAAGCATAGCAGCGTGATAGATATGCTCTTTCTTGCCGGTGATGGCCGCCTCGACGGTGAGTAGCTGAGTATTGATATTGGTTCGGTTCAGCGCAGCGAGCTGCGGAGGCAGATCTCCCACGTACGTAGGCGTAACACCCGACGAGTCTACGAGACAAGGCACTTCTACACATGCTTCCTTCGGCAGGTTTGTAATCAAGCCAGTGTTCATGACATTGCCGCCGATTTTGTACGGAACGTTCGTCTCCATCGCCTCCATAATGTAGGAAGCATACTCCTTGGAACGCGAATGCTCGATACTCTGGCTTTCAAACAGTTTCCCGCGCATTTCCTTCCAGCCGTTAATCTGGTTAATACACCGGCGTGGATACTCATCCAGTGGAATATTGTACTTCTCGATCAACTCCGGATAGCTGCGCTTAATAAAATAAGGGTGATATTCTGCGTTATGTTCGGAGGATTCAGTCACATAGTAACCGAAGCGAAACATCAGCTCATAACGGACCATATCCCAATGCTGTTCTTTCTGTTTCTCAGCTGCACGCCGTTTAATTTCCGGATACAGGTCGATTCCATCCTTTTTGACTTCCAGCAGCCATGCCATATGGTTAATCCCGGCGATTTTGGACTCTACACCGGTCTGATCCATGCCGAGCGATTGGAACAATCCGTCCACACAGACCTGAACGCTATGGCATAATCCAACCGTCTTAACGCCTCCTGCTGTATTCATCACATTCGTTAGAACCGCCATCGGATTCGTATAGTTAAGGAACCATGCATCCGGGCATACCTCCTGAATATCTCTTGCAAAATCAAGCATCACCGGAATCGTACGCAGGTTACGGAATATCCCGCCTATGCCAACCGTATCTGCAATGGTCTGACGCAGACCGTATTTCTTCGGAATTTCAAAGTCCGTAATCGTACAAGGATCATAACCGCCTACCTGAATTGCATTAATTACATATTTGGCATCTCTCAGCGCTTCCCTGCGGTCCGAATATGCCTTAATGACACAGGTGCTGCCAAGTGTGCTCCTCATACTGTTAAGCAGCCGTTCTGAATCCTGAAGCCGCTCCGGATCAATATCGAACAATGCAAGCTCGAAGCCTTGCAATGCGGGTGTTGCCATCACGTCACCTAGCACATTTTTGACAAATACGGTGCTGCCCGCACCAATAAACGTTATTTTAGACATGAATGATTCCTCCTAAGGTTCTGGCCTCACGCTTGATCTAACTATAACCGCCCTTCAGCCTAAAAAACATGGAGAAACCCAAGCAATACATGTCATAATCCCATTTCCGTATCCGCTTTCAGATGAGTTTTCGGATATAAAGAAAACCCCCGGCACATAGATGCAGGGAGCAATCGAATCGATAGTATCATTGCACTTTCATTTTAATCATCTTGGTCCTTATCGTGAAGGTGGACACGCTCAGTCAAAAAGTCCACGAGGTGAACAGCTTCGACATGGTCCTGAACTCCAGCCCGTTCAATCCCCCACTTCATTTGAAGCAGACAGCCCGGATTGGACGTAATTACTACCTCCGCACGGGAGTCTTTTACATGATCCATTTTATGATCTAGCAGATCCATCGACATTTGAGGCTGTGTCATATTGTAGATGCCTGCCGAGCCGCAGCAGACCTCAGATCCCTGAAGCTCGCACAGACTCACGCCTTGCATCTGGTGAATCAGTTCTCTCGGCTGTCCCTGAACACGCATGACATTCCGCAGATGACAGGAATCCTGATAAGTCACTTTCACCGGCGCCGTCTCATCCGATTTATCCTCTAACGGGATAAGTGGGCGACCAATATCCTGTAACAGCTCGGAAATATCCTTCACCTGTCCGGCGAACTGACGCGCATCGGCTTGCTGCCCGGCATCGGCTGCATCCTTCATCAAGTGGTCGTATTCCTTTAGCAGCGCTCCACAGCCGCCGGCATTACTTACGATATAGTCGACCCCTGCCTCCTTAAATGCGATCAGGTTTTGTCCGGCCAAATCACGCGCATCCTCCATCTCACTGGCATGTGCGTGCAATGCCCCGCAGCACACCTGACTGTCCGGGATCGCTACCTCAAAGCCAGCCTGACGCAGCAATCGAACCGTATTCACATTCGTTTCGGCAAACATCACATCCATAATACAGCCGCGGAACATGCCGACCCTTGAGACCTTCTCACCTACTGCAGAGATGATCAGCAAATCCGATCCAGACGAGGTCTTCTCTGTACGTAGCGGGAACCCCGCCTTTTTCCAAAGATCCGTCAGGCCGTCTCCGGTTACCGTAGGAACCACCTTCTCCAGTTGACGGAGATGCTCAGGAAACATCTTCATTGCGCCAGAACTACGGGCGAATTTCTGCAGACCTGACTTTTGATAAAATTTAAGACTCTTGCCCATAAACTTCAGCCGGCCTTTATGTGGAAAAATCCCCTGTAAAAAAGTCTTTCGGACAAGCTTCACAGGTACCGAAAATTTCTTCTCCTTCACAATAGCTTCCCGCGTCTGTTCAATAAGCTGCCCGTATTTCACATCGGACGGACATGCTGGCTCACAGGCACGACAGCCGAGACACAGATCCATCTGGCTCTGGAAGCTTTCATCAGGTTCCATAATCCCGTCCACGACCGCTTTCATGAGTGCAATCCGGCCCCGCGGCGATGCCGCCTCGAGTCCAGTCTCGAGAAAAGTCGGGCAGGCCATCTGGCAAAAGCCACAACGCATGCAGTTGGTCAGCTGCTCTTCATCCAGCGTCAGCTTCATGCGCTGGGCGAGCGCACCATGTGATTGTTCCATTCCAGTCATTCCCTTCATACTCCAGTTAACTTAGGCTGCTCCTGCATCACAATCCGTTTTCTCGTCTCCGCAAACATTTTGCCGGGATTCATAATACCAGCCGGATCAATGGCATCCTTAATCCGTTTCATCATATCCAATCCGGCAGCGCCAACCTTCCACTCCAAGTACGGAGCTTTTACAATACCTACACCGTGTTCTCCCGTAATCGTACCGCCCAGCTCAATCGCTGCTTCAAATATCTCAGCAAAGGCTTGCTCTACTCTGTGAATTTCCTCGGGATTTCTCGCATCCGTCATAGCCGTCGGGTGAAGGTTTCCGTCCCCTGCATGGCCGAACGTACAAATCTGCACATCATATTTCTGAGCTATACGCTGAACTTCGAGCACCATATCGGCAATCTTGGAACGCGGAACGGTCGCATCCTCTAGGATCGTTGTCGGACGCAGACGGGACAAGGCGGCGAGCGCGCTGCGCCGGGCTTCCATAACTTTGGCCCCTTCTTCCTGCGAAGCCGCAATCTTCATCTGGGTAGCCCCTGATTCCAGGCAAATTTCTTCGATTCGTTTCAAATCACGTTCCACGTCTTCCTCACTGCCGTCCTGCTCAATCGCCAGCATCGCCTTTGCGTGCACTGGAAGACCAATCTTCGCAAAATCCTCCACGACCTGAAGCGTCGGCTGATCCATAAATTCCAATGTGCACGGAAAAATATGATTGGCAATAATGTTCGATACTGTACGTGCCGCTGCATAAATGTCATCGTACATGGCGACCATTGCACGCCGATACGGCGGCTTCGGAATCAGCTTTACCGTTGCTTCTGTCAAAATAGCCAGTGTGCCTCCCGATCCGACCAGTAGACGGGTCAAATCGTATCCAGCCGCGTCTTTCACCAGCTTGCCACCCGTGCGCATAATACTTCCATCCGGCAGAACCGCTTCGAGTCCAAGTACATAATCCTTAGTTGTACCGTATTTAAGTCCCCGTAGTCCGCCTGCTCCAAGTGCAATGTTTCCACCCATCGTACAAATGATCATGCTGCTTGGATCCGGTGGATAAAATAGTCCAGCACGCTCCACTGTTTGATGAAATTGCTTCGTATTCAGCCCTGTCTGAAAGGTTGCGGTCAGGTTATCCGCATCAATCTCAAGCAGCTTGTTCATCCGGGTCATCACAATAATGAGCCCGCCTTGAAGCGGTACGGTTCCCCCGCACAGATTGCTTCCGGCCCCTCGTCCGACAATCGGAATTCCGTTCGCAGCACATATTTTTACTATATCGGAAACCTCTTGGGTGCTCCCTGGAAAAACAACACCATCCGGCATAGACTGATAAAGCGGTGTAGCATCGTAGCTGTAAGAAACAAGGCTTTCCGCGTCGTCTTTCAGCCATTTCTCTCCCACGACCGCAGCCAATTGTTCCCGTAAATGTGGCTTAAGCACAGTTCTTCATCCTCTCTTTCGTGGTACTTTCCTGATCCCTTCGGAATCCTCTATGGCAATGCCAATTTCCCCATGACTGTAGGACGTTCCGCACCTGTTGCCGCAGGCAAATTATTCGGAATGCCATGCATGAAATCGTTACCCAGCAGTGCAAAAATGACGGCTTCTTTCGCATCATCATGAAAGCCAAGCTGTGCCGAGGTCAACACCTTCTGCTCCGGCAGCAGCGCGGAAAGCATCCGCAACAGCTCTGAATTATGAGCCCCGCCGCCACTAACAATCACCTCATGAATTTTACAAACCGGAAACACATATTTCTGGTAACTGTCTGCTATCGAATGAGCGGTAAATGCTGTCGCCGTTGCAATGATGTCCTCATCCGAAAGGCTCCGCTCCTTGGCCTTAACCAAGAACCAAGAAGCATAGTCCTTACCGAACAATTCCCTACCTGTGGACTTGGGAGGCGTCATATGAAAATAAGGGTGTGACATCATTTCCGCAAGAAGACCATCGTCGACTCTCCCCTGTGCTGCCCACCGTCCTTCTTCATCGTAAGACAGACGGCCCCCAGACAAGACATAAACGACTTCATCCATAACCATATTGCCCGGTCCCGTGTCGAACGCGAGCACTTCTGTGGGACCTGCACCACCCGGAATTGCCGAGCAATTCCCGATTCCGCCGATATTTTGAAGCAGACGCCCTTTGTGCTCATCCCGAAACAGAATAAAATCACCGTATGGAACAAGAGGTGCGCCTTGTCCACCGACGGCCATGTCCGCAGGCCTGAAATCGCCCACAACCATTGTTCCGGTGTGCTTGGCTATAACCGATATATCACCGATTTGCAGTGTAGAAGGAACAGAATAATGATCTCCACTCTCTCCGACTGGAATATGCCACACCGTTTGACCGTGCGAGCTAATCAAATGAACGTCATCCATTTGAAGCTTGGCTTCAGAGACGGCTTGAAGAACTGCTTCACCGAACAGACTTCCCAAATAAGCATTCATGCTGCATATCGAAGCGCTGCTGGAATGCTCCACACTGCACAGTGCCTTCAGTTTCTCTCTGGTTAAAGCATCGTACGGTGTACTTGCGTAATGAATAAGTTCCACCTGTGACTGCAATCCGCTTCCGGTAATCCGGACAACGGCCGCATCTATGCCATCTAGTGAAGTTCCCGACATAAGTCCGACTACGATTACCGGAAGATCCTTTTCCCAACCGGATATGACCATGGCTTGCCCCTCCTTCAACTTTCAAATGACGTAAAAATAACGGCCAACGTTATATCAAAAATCAAAATTCGACAAATAAATGATATCGCTTTCAAAAAGTTAGATTGTGTTTATTATAAAATGTATGAAATAATATTTCAATTCATTATTACATTTTTAAAATTTTATTTTACATCACTATGATTTTCTCCTATACTGAAATGGAAAGCGAAGTGATTAGCGATGGATATTTTTTTAGGTGTTGACGGAGGCGGTACTAAAACGGAAGCGGCCGCCATAGACAGCCATGGTAAAGTATTATCCCGATACTCGGGAAGCTCCACCAATCCGTATGTCGTCACTTTTGATGGTGCCATGCAGGAGCTTTCGAATGTTCTTAACCGTGTGGTAGAGCCTTTATCCTTATCCTTGTCTGATGCAGCAATCAAAGGTATATGTCTGGGTATGTCGGGTGTAAGTACGTCGGAAGAAAAGGATAACGTCATTTCCTTTCTCCGATCTTATCAGCAGCAGCATAACTACTCATTTCCCATATCGATCACAACCGAGGCAGAAATATCATTAATGGCTTCACTGGAACGGGAGTATGGCATTTTGGTCATTTCAGGAACCGGATCCAATACATATGGAATTACCCAAAAAGGTAAGCGCTACCGCGTCGGTGGCTGGGGCCATATTCTCGGCGACGAAGGCAGCGGCTACCAGATCGGTCTTCTTGCCCTGAAGACGGTAATCAAGAGTCTTGAAGGTATGCTGCCGGCTACGTTGATGTCCCAGCGTATTACGGATGCTTATAACTTCGGACATATTTCAGAACTGAAATCCTATGTCTATCAGTCTTCTATTGGAAGAAATGACATTGCTGCTTTTGCCCGCTATTGCGTGGAGGCTGCGAAGGACGGAGATGATCTGGCCCAAGGCATTTTGAGGGATCAAGCGGTGGAACTTGCGGAAACCACGACGGCCTTGATCGGGCGGGACTCAGAGCTTACAGAGACCGAGGTCGTCTGTACTGGCTCTATATTCAACCATTCCGCTATTTTCCGTGATGCCTTTCGTGAAACTCTGTTAAGGCGCTTCCCCGGCTTGTCTTTCATGGAAGGAAAAAATGATCTTACACCGGCAGATGGTGCAGCTTTATTAGCCAGAAAGCTATACTCAGAAAAAGTTTGAGGAACTGTGGGCTTTCGTCCTCCGCTGCTCAGACATGTAAGTCACAATCTCCGTAATCAAAAACAGGCCGCAGGACTAGCCGATGAAGGCTGCCACTGCGGTCTTTTGTTTATTTATCACGGATACTGATATGCCTGAAACCGCATGTGGTCAACCGTCGTCATGCAATGCCACACCGCACGTTGACGAGGCCTCCGCCAAGCTCTAACCTCCCCTGTTGTCTGATCAACTTTTGTGATTTAAATATAAGGTGAATTTTGTACACGCTCCATCGATTCACCTTTCAAAATCGCACCGGTTACTAACAACTTTGTCACTTCGATCTAACAATTTCGAGATAAACGCAAAAAAAGCTTTGCCGCTTCCTTAGGAAGGACAAAGCTTTTATTCCATCTTAGTAAATACGATATAACCAACTACACTCCAGCTCCGTTAATGGCAAGAATAATCGCCGTCAGACCAAAACACAGATTCAGTAAGCACAGAAAAATGAGTGTCTGCTTCTGGTTCAGTCCTGTCGCAAGCAGCCGGTAATGTGCCTGAGACGCGTCCGCTTGGTAGATCGGTTTGGACTCACGCAATCTACGGATGACCACAATAATGTTGTCGAATATGGGTACACCCAGAGCGAAGATCGGAACGAACAGTGAGGCAAGCGTAGCACCCTTAAAAGCTCCGTCCAAAGCGATAATGCCGAGAATAAAGCCAAGGAACGTCGCCCCCGCATCACCCATAAACACTCTGGCCGGTGGTTTGTTATATCGCAAATACGCTAGAGCCGCACCCACCAGTATGACGGCAAGCAGTGCCGAATCCCCTCTTCCCAGCGTCAAGGCGACCACGAACAAGGTTCCTCCCGAGATAGCCGAGAGCCCGCCAGCCAAACCGTCGATGCCATCCGAAAAATTGATAACGGTGGTAACGCCGAAAATCCACAGAATTGTAAGCACAAGCTGCAGCCATTCCGGCAAATTGATGTACTGGCCGTTGAACGGATTGTTAAATCCCTCAAATGCAATACCGGAACTATACACGATAATTGCTGCGCACACCTGAACAATCAACTTCGGCAGTGAAGCCAGCTCCTTGCCATTGGTTTTATACCAATCATCCACAAGGCCGATCCCTAATATTAGTATACTGCCGAGAAAAATCCCGACGGCTTCTTTCGTAATTGAGCCTATGAACACAAAATATGTAATAAAAAATCCAAGGAAAATCGCTATACCTGCGGTAAGCGGAATAGGTTCACGGTGAATTTTACGTTCACTGTCGGGCCTTGGCTTATCAACAAAGTCGATTTTGACGGCAAGCTTGCGAAACGGCGGAATTAGTATAAGCACTAGTAGTATAGAAACGACAAACGCTGATATATAGAGCATGACTTCCTCCTATGAATTGTTGAAATATGGAGAACATTGCAACCACAGTATATGACTTTCTGCGAAATCTAGCAATATAGCACCAGGTACTAGAGTGAAAATAATATGAAGATAGCTTCAAAGAAAACAAAAAGAAAGAGGGCAATATCTGCCCCCATCCGAACTTGCTTATGATTTGCTCTTGTTCACCGCAAGTCCGATGATCATAACGATAAGTGCCAGCAAAGCAATCAACTGATCGATTGTCATAGCCGCCCGCCTCCCTAATCAGGATGGCTCTTACGAGCGGCTTCTCTCTCCCATCAAACTGCCTTACTTACCTTTCCCCATTAGCAATATATGAGCGGTGCACAGACGATATGATCTATAAGCCTACAAAAAAACTGTCCCCCCGAAAATACACTGGAGGGACAGTCACATTTTCACATTTATGTTAAGAAGGTTACGACTATTCAGTTACGATGTCATGTACCAACACAGGAGCTTCTGCGTGATCCGAGATACGGATGTTTGCATACAGCTTTTCTTTTACATCGTCCACGTTTTCACGGTTGGCGTGAATCGTCACCAAGGAATCACCTTTTTTCACAGTGTCACCAATCTTCTTGTTCAGCATCAGGCCAACAGCCAGATCGATTTCAGATTCCTTCGTTGCCCGGCCTGCTCCGAGCAGCATAGCAGCTGTTCCGATTTCATCGGCAACGAGCTCAGCGACCATACCGTCTTCAAGTGCAGGAAGATCGATTTTGTACTTCGCTTGTGGCAGCTTTTCAGGGTTATCCACAACGGAGGCGTCTCCACCCTGGTTTGCGATGAACTCCTTGAATTTCTCAAGAGCCTTACCGTTACGCATAACTTCCTTCAGCTTCTCTTCGGCTTCTTCCAGTGATTCTGCTTTGTTCGCCAGGAATACCATTTGTCTTCCCAGTGCAAGACACAACTCTTCCAGATCCTTCGGTCCTTCGCCTCGAAGTGTATCGATAGCTTCCTGCACCTCCAGAGAGTTACCGATAGCTACTCCAAGCGGCTGGCTCATATCAGAAATGACCGCCATCGTCTTACGACCAACATTGTTACCGATGCTAACCATCGCATGTGCCAGTTCCCTCGCATCTTCCACCGTTTTCATAAATGCACCTGCACCAGTCTTTACGTCAAGTACAATAGCATCGGATCCAGCTGCAATCTTCTTACTCATGATAGAGCTTGCAATCAACGGAATGGAATCAACGGTCGCGGTAACATCGCGCAGTGCGTACAACTTTTTGTCAGCAGGAGTCAGGTTACCCGTCTGACCGATAACAGCAATTTTATGTTTATTAACGAGATTAACAAACTCATCTTTGCTAATCTCCACATGGAAGCCTTTAATGGATTCCAGTTTATCAATCGTTCCGCCGGTGTGGCCTAGACCACGTCCAGACATTTTTGCTACAGGAATATCAAGAGCAGCTACGAGAGGTGCCAGCACGAGTGTCGTCGTATCGCCTACGCCGCCAGTAGAGTGTTTATCGACCTTGATGCCTTCAATCGCAGACAGGTCGATCGTCTCACCAGAGTTCACCATAGCCATCGTCAAATCTGCACGCTCACGGTCTGTCATATCTTTGAAAAAGATAGCCATACCCATCGCGCTGACCTGATAATCAGGAATTTCTCCCTTGGTGTATCCGTCGATAAAGAAATTGATTTCTTCTGTTGTCAGTTCCTTGCCGTCGCGCTTCTTCGCAATCAAATCAACCATTCTCATCGTACATTCTCCTCACTGTTCGCGTTGATATTCTCTATAAAATAAGTAGAAAATTTCAGTAATCTTTGGCATATTAAAGCGAAATTGCTGTATCCAAAGCCACTTCCATCATGTCATTAAAGGTCGTTTGACGCTCTTCCGATGTCGTTTCTTCCCCGGTCAGGAGATGATCGCTTACCGTCAGAATCGTCAGGGCATTTACACCTTTTCTCGCCGCAATTGTATACAAAGCCGTCGTCTCCATCTCTACACCTAGAACCCCGTGATCCATCAGTTTTTGAACAGCTGATTTGTCTTCACGATAAAACACGTCGGAAGTGAATACGTTGCCCACATGCATATTAAGACCCTTTTCAACGCCACGCTCGTAAGCTGCTTTCAACAGCGGGAAGCTCGCAATCGGTGAGAAATCGTAACCTTGGAAATGATGGCGGTTCATTCCTGAATCCGTACAAGCAGCCTGTGCCAAAATGACATCACGAACACGTACATTTTGCTGCATTGCGCCGCAGGTACCGACACGGAACAGATTTTTCACACCATATTCGGAGATAAGCTCATTGACATAGATACCGATCGAAGGCACACCCATGCCTGACCCTTGTACGGATACACGCTTTCCTTTGTACGTTCCTGTGAAGCCAAGCATACCGCGTACTTCGTTGTAACAGGTAACGTCCTCCAAGTAAGTCTCAGCAATGAATTTCGCCCGCAGCGGATCTCCAGGCAGCAGTATGGATTCAGCAATATCTCCCGGTTTCGCTCCAATATGTGTACTCATGTTCCATTCCTCCACATTCTGATATTATTTGAGATCATTTAAAAAGCTCGTACCATACTCAGGTTTTGTTACACCAAAGTTGTCGGCTACAGTAGCTCCGATATCCGCAAACGTCTTACGGAGTGGCAGTTCCTTCCCTTCAGCAAAGCGTGGGGAATATATGAGCAGTGGCACATATTCACGAGTATGGTCCGTTCCTTTATAAGTAGGATCATTACCATGATCCGCTGTGATAATCAACAGATCATCATCCGTCATTTTGTCGAACACCTCAGGCAGACGTACATCATACTCTTCCAGAGCCTGACCGTAGCCTTTCGGATCGCGGCGATGTCCGTAGACAGCATCGAAGTCAACAAGATTCACGAAGCTGAGACCATTAAAAGGTTTATCCATGGTAGCCACCAGTTTGTCCATGCCGTCCATGTTAGAGACGGTTCTGATGCCCTCGGTAATTCCTTCTCCATCATAAATATCGGAGATTTTCCCAAGTGCAATTACATCAAATCCAGCGTCTTTCAGCTCATTCATCGTTGTACGCCCAAATGGCTTAAGCGCATAATCATGACGGTTGGCCGTCCGCTTGAACTGGCCAACTTCCCCTACGAATGGGCGGGCGATAATACGTCCTAACATATAAGGGTCCTCCAGCGTAATTTCACGGCAGAACTCACAAATCTCATACAATTCCTTCAAAGGTACAACCTCTTCATGTGCTGCAATCTGCAGTACAGAATCTGCAGAGGTATACACAATGAGTGCACCTGTCTTTACATGCTCCTCGCCGAGCTCTTCAATAATTTCCGTACCGCTGGCCGGTTTATTGCCGATCACCTTCCGCCCTGTCTTTTCTTCGATGCGGGTAATCAGCTCATCCGGGAAGCCGTCCGGGAACACCCGGAACGGCGTATCAATGTACAGACCCATGATCTCCCAGTGTCCAGTCATGGTGTCTTTACCGTTGGAAGTTTCCTGCATTTTGGTAAAGTAAGCACGCGGTTTCTCAGCTACAGGCACACCTTCAATTTCACGGATATTGGACAGACCAAGCGCTGACATATTCGGCATGTTCAGACCACCGCACTCGCGAGCGATATGTCCCAGCGTATCGGAACCTACATCATCAAAAGCAGCCGCGTCCGGCGCTTCGCCAATACCTACCGAGTCCAATACGATCAAGTGAATCCGTTTAAATTGCTCCATGTCCATATTCCCCCATTTCAGATTACGATCAAGTTTCTTCTATAATCAATATCATTCGCTTTTTACAGAAACAATCCTGCAATGGTTGCGGACAACACGCTTACCAAGGTTGCGCCATACAACAGCTTTAATCCAAAACGGGCAACCACATTCCCTTGTTTCTCATTCAATCCCTTTACCGCACCGGCAATAATACCGATTGAGGAGAAGTTCGCGAAGGATACGAGGAACACGGAGACGATACCGATAGTACGCTCTGACATATCTTTAAAGTTGGCCAGATCCAGCATTGCCACAAACTCGTTAGATACGAGCTTCGTAGCCATGATGCTGCCGGCATCAACGGCTTCTTTCCAAGGTACACCCATAACAAAAGCAAACGGAGCAAACACAAATCCCAACATTTCCTGGAAAGATATGCCAAAGATAGCGTCGAATACGCCGTTAATCATGGCGATCAAAGCTACAAAACCAAGAAGCATCGCAGCAACCGTAATGGCTACCTTGAATCCGTCCATAATGTATTCACCGAGCATCTCGAAGAAGGACTGCTTCTCATCTTCTTGTACCTCAAGAATATCCTCTTCTTTAGGCACGGTGTAAGGATTCACGATGGAAGCAATAATGAATCCACCGAACAGGTTGAGTACAAGCGCGGTTACAACATATCTCGGTTCAATCATCGTCATATATGCTCCAACAATGGACATCGAAACTGTAGACATCGCGGAGGCACACAAGGTGTACATCCGGTGCTTCGGAATAAGGGCTATCTGTTTCTTAACGGAAATGAATACCTCCGATTGTCCCAAAATCGCAGATGCCACAGCGTTATAGGATTCGAGCTTACCCATACCGTTAACTTTACTCAATACGATACCAATATATTTCACAATGATCGGCAGCACCTTGATGTATTGCAATATACCGATCAATGCCGAAATGAATACGATCGGAAGCAGCACGTTAAGGAAGAATGGACCCGCTCCTTCATTGGCTATACCGCCGAACACGAAATTAATACCTTCTCCTGCATAACCGAGCAGAGCTTCAAAAGTATTGGCAATACCTTTGACCAGGTATTCACCGATGCTGGTATTCAGCAGCGCAAATCCTAAAATTAACTGCAGCACAATCATGACAGCCAGTGGACGGTAACGGATGTTACGCTTGTCATTACTAATCAGAAACGCCATTCCGAATACGACAAGCAGCCCCAATATCGCGATTAAATATTTCATGAGATGTTCCCCCGTTGATGAGCATTTTGAAATTCTAAGTTGTTGAAAATTATAGTGATTATTTTCATTAAGCGCTTACATTATTGGGATACAGTGATTGTGCCTAGCCCATGGATTATTTTTTATCCATATCTTCCGCTTGGAATGCTCCTGGCAACAGCTGGGACATACTCCACTCTTCCGTGTTCCCGTGAAGATTAGTTAAATAAATTTTAGTGTCACTATCGCAAAACTCGGCAAGCACCTGACGACAGGCGCCGCACGGGGATACCGGTCCTTCAGTATCGGCTACGACGGCAATCGCATCAATCTTGCGATTTCCTTCGGATACCGCTTTAAATATAGCGGTGCGCTCCGCGCAGTTGGTGAGACCGTAGGATGCATTCTCAACATTGCATCCACGGTACACCTTCCCGCCTGTTTGGATCGCAGCACCGACCTGAAACCCGGAATAAGGAACATATGCCTGCTTCCTAGCTTCGATCGCTTCCTGAATCAACTCTTCTTTCATGAGTTAGTCCTCCTTCATCGGCAGGGATATGTTTAATAAGATGATGTATCTTGTCCGCCTTCCATGATCTTCACACCTGAACTTGCACCGATTCGGCTAGCTCCGGCTTCAATCATGCTGTTCATATCTTCGAGGCTGCGTACACCGCCGGAAGCTTTCACACCGACTTTATCGCCAACCGTCTTGCGCATAAGCGCTACATCAACTGCTGTTGCTCCGCCTGTGGAAAAACCAGTAGACGTTTTAACATAATCAGCACCTGCTTTAACAGCCAGCTCACAAGCGCGAACCTTTTCTTCATCCGTCAAAAGGCATGCCTCAATGATGACCTTGACCAAAGCTTTACCATTAGCAGCATCAACAACAGCCTTGATATCATTCAATACCAGCTCATCATTGTTTTCTTTCAGCGCGCCAACATTAATTACAGTGTCCACTTCATCTGCACCGTTTGCGATAGCATCTTTTGCTTCAAAAGCTTTAACAGCCGGAGTATTAGCTCCAAGAGGGAATCCAATTACGGTACAAACTTTAACATTCGTGCCTGCAAGCTGTTCTGCTGAATAGGCAACCCATGCCGGATTTACACAAACGGAAGCAAAATTATATTTCTTCGCCTCTTCGGTCAGTTTCGTAATATCCTCTTTCACAGCATCCGCTTTCAGAAGCGTATGATCTATCATTCCTGCTATACTCATCTGTTTGACACTCCTTATTTATCATTAATAAAAGCGTTCTCAAACACCTTAAAATCTCTGAACGGCTCCATCATATCATAGCTATGAACATATGTAAAACAACAATTGAAATTATGTTCATGGGGTTTTGTGGCAATGATATATATCATTTTTTACTTGTTTACTTGTTATCATTCATGAATTTATTGGGAACCAAAAATCCTCCTTATATTAAGGTCTATACCCTGCTCCTTTGCTCCATTTCAGATACAATCAACACAAAAAAGCACCTCTATCTAGGATAGAGGTGCTCTGTTATTAATACCGTCCTTATTAACCTAATAACGCCTGTGCCGTAAATTGATCAATTACCAAAATGTTAGCATATCTTCCAATGAGGGCTGCCTTTATCGCATCAATCTTCTGCTGGCCTCCCGCAACAAGAATGGATTTGTCTTTGTGCCGGAGATCCTCCAGCTCGATACCAATGGTCCGGTTGTTAATCACCTCACTGCATATGTTTCCTTGAGCATCAAAAAACCGGGAACAGATATCTCCAGCGCCCGTGCTTTGCAGCAGCTTTTGCTCTTTCTCGCTAAGATAGCCCAACCGGAACAGAAGCGCATCCTCTTGTACCGTTCCCACTGTAAAGACGGCAATGTTCGCCTGTTTGCCCAATTGGATGATTCGCTGGATATGCCGATCTTCCTCCACCATCTGTTTCACCTCAATGCTGTCAAAGATGACCGGCAGCGGCAAATACCTAGCAATCGTATGATAGGCATCTGCAAACAGATTGACGGTTTCCGCCGCATACGTATTTACATGGGAGTGGCTTACGCCTCCCTTAAGCTGTACAACCTCAACACCTCTTACCTGCTTTTGCTGAAGCTCCAAGGCTACGGAATACATGGTTGTTCCCCACGTTACTCCGATGATATCGGCATCCTGCACCGTTTCATGCAAGTATTCGGCTGTTTTTTTACTGATATGCTTCTGTATTTCCCGGTATTCATTCAGCGGACTATAACAGACCAGCACCTGATCCAGCTTGTAACGCTGCTTCACTTGCTCACCGAGCGCATCCAAATCTTCAAGTGGATCAACGATGCTGATCCGGACATAACCCTGTTCCTTGGCATGCTGAAGCAATCGGGAGACCGTTGGACGGGACACGCCAAGCCTTGTGGCAATATCCTGTTGGCTGAAATCCGAGAGATAGTAAAGTCTTGAAGCTTCTATGCTTAGTCGTTGCTTATCTTGATCCATACCATCCAACCTACTTTATATATTTAATCATTAACGGGATTGGTATATGTTCCGCTCACCGTCATTACCTCAATCAAATCCATAAGGACTCGCCGTAGACGCTTGCCTAAGCACAAAACCCCTAGGCTCTGCCCTGTGCTGATTATACACTATAGGCTCCGTAAACCATACCGGCTTATAGAAAGAATAGGATAATCATTTCAAATGATTGTTTACGGCATCCGAAGCAGGTCCATACAATGGGGCCAGAACCTACCAAAGATTTAGGAGGCTAGATGGACATGAACATTGAAGACCTTGGAACCATGGTGCACTCCAGTTTCGGACAAGGGGCGGCTATTCGCCAGGATAATGGAGTAAGCTCAGTCTGCTTTATCAGTAACGGAACGCCGGGAAATTTTACGAATTTGATTTAGTTACTGGTGAACTCTTATTTTCGCAAGAGCTGCCGCCGCTGGATTGCGTATGGGGAATCTGCCGTACGCCCCAAGGCGAGATTTACTTCAGCGGCACTTCGGACGGCGTGTTATATCGTTACCGCCAAACGGGTCAACTGGAGAATCTGGGCGTCAATCCGTCCAACGTATGGGTCATCAACCTGGTGCCGGACGAAGAGTACATCTGGGGTGGAACCTATCCTGATTGCAAGCTGTTCTCGTATGACCGCCATACGGCACAATTTCACGATCACGGGACCATCATTGAGGGGCAGGATTATCTTCGGGGCATTGCCAGGCATGGAGACCATCTGCTGCTAAGCACTGGGGCTACCAAACAGCTGCTGCGTTATCACTTGCAGACGCAAGACAAGGAAACACTCGCGTTGGAGCAGCTTTCGAATACGAGCGGATTTTTGGATCGCCTCTGGATCGTGGACCGTTATCTGTTCGTTGCCTCGGATTTTATCCATATGTATGTTTATGATTTAGAGACGTATAAGCTGGTCGACCGGTTTGATTTCGACAACTTAATGCTGGTGACGCATCCGGAAGATCCGCAGCTGCTGCTGTATAAAGATGGGCACGCACTGCGTGGATGGCACATTGGGAAACTGGGATCCGTCACGATCATCGAAAGCGGGCTTCCGGCGGGGCGATGCAAAGCGTTGGAGTGGGTGAAGCATGATGGCGAAGACCATATTGCACTCGTTACAGTCAATGCGGAGCAGGCAATGATCCGTTTGTCCGATTTGAAGGTTACCGGCAGCACATTGAACATCGAGCCTCAGCCTTTGCTGCTGACAAGTCTCGAATTCAGCCCTGACGGGAGTCTCTATGTGGGCGGCTACCATAGAGGAATGAGCAAGTACAATCCCTCAATGGGTGAGATCGAGTGGACAATCGGATTGTTTCCGCAAACCGAAGGCATGACGTTTCATGAGGGACACGTGTATTTTGGGACGTATACGCATGCCCATCTGTACAGATATGATCCCTCAGAGCCCCTGTTTTTTGACTGGTCCGCTGAAGGAAACCCCCGGTGGATCGGCCAGATTGAACATAAGCAGGACCGTCCGTTCACAATGACCGCAAGCGATGGCTATGTTTTTTCGGGCACCGTGCCGGATTACGGGACGTATGGCGGCGCGCTTGCGGTATGGAATACGAGAACCGAAACGCTTGAAACGTTCCCGCAGGTCATAGAAAATCAGTCCATTCTGGGACTGACTTATTGGAACGGTTATGTCTTTGGGGGTTCTTCCGTATGGGGTGGACTAGGCAATCCGCCCGTTGATGGACCTGCCAAAATATTTGTTTGGGATGTGGAAAACCGAAAAAAGACAGCCGAATTCGTCCCCGATATTCCAAACAGGGATCGCGAACCGCTAATGATCGGGGAATTATCGCTCGGTCCGGACGGCCTAATCTGGGGAGCCGATGACGGCACCATTTTCGCCTTTGATCCTGAGACGCATCAAGTTGTCAAAAGCAAAATGGTCTACCCAACAGCTTATTTATATAGTAAGTGGCGTCCGATATATATCCGCTGGGGTAGCAACGGGCTGTTATATACGACGTTGGGGCGGCGACTATGATGAAGACATTTCGCAGCCGATGCTTGCGAAAATAGCAGGCATCCCCCCTTCTCAATTGAGCCAGATGTTTAAAGAGGAGCTCGGCATCACCTTTAGCGACTATTTGATACTGTACCGGATGGATAAGGCGAAGGAACTTCTGCAGAATACGGACCTGAAAATTTTTGAAATCGCTGAGCGCCTCCGCTACCAGAATTCCCAGAATTTCATCCGAACCTTCAAAAAAGCTCACGGCATGACGCCGGGAGACTACAGGGCAAGGGGCAAAATCAATTGTTGAAGGATTATGGCTGCACATAAAAACCATAATAGCGGAGAACCTTTATGGTCCTCCGCTGTTTGCATACTTCTAATTAAATGCTTTCCGTTAGGCCCTGCTCTATCTTTGAATCGTTGTACTCACCTATTACGAATAGATCCAAGTCCGTCCGAAATCGAATGTCCACCCTGCCGAAATTACCATATGGGGATAACATTTTGGTTGCACATACCCGGAAGGCATGTTATCCTAATATCTTTCCTGCAAATTTCTAATATGTTCATAACCTTGTGTATAATAAAAATGATGCCATTAGGTTTATCCACAGCATCAGCGTCAAATCTAAATAAACTCCTTGGGTTATCCCAAATTGGAGCTTTATTTGCTGTTTATTCGGAAGTTATCCCACATGTTTTCCACATTGTGTTCCACATTGTGTTCACAAACTCTGTATAACTATGTCCAAAAACAGATTATTTATCACAGCAGACTCCCGAAGATGTTCATAACTTTGTGTATACGCTTAATTTGAAAATACTTATTCACATATCCACCTCGTGTAATTCCGCAGGTAGCTAGCAACTTAGCCGGAAACCAATCTCTTGATTCCCGACACCCAAGCTAAATTTTCGGACACTTGCCAAACTTATTGTCTAAATAATCAGCTCTCCCGTCGCACCGGGGGTACTTAACTCGACCCACGCAATGTACAATCCTATTAATGCAGAGATGACCAGCAATACAGCGGAAAAAAAGGCTAATTGCTTTAAGTTAGCCCCTGATGGCCTCCTTTGGGTAATTGCTTTTACTTTTACCTTTTTCAGAGCGGATCATCCTCCTTCCGAGCAGGCCGTATTATATATATTATGAGTATCAGATCCTAAAGTTTCTAAAAATAGATTCCCTCCCATTTCATCCACATGTGTATAAAAAAACACCCCGGGTTAATTCCGGAGCGTTCGGGTATATTTATTCAACTATTTACACACAAGCAGGGGATAAACTGTGCATGAACGCTTTTACTTGCGTCCATAATCGGCTTTGATCTCTCCCCAGCTCTTCGTCTGCCATTTCAACACTTTATTTGGATAAGAATTATTCCTCAGCCAATGTTCCGCGCGGTCTACCAGATCCCATATTTCCTTGGTTGACGCATCCCGCGGCAGTGTGGAGACAGCCTTTTTCTGTCTGACCCATTTCATAGCGTTCACTGAATCACTATAGACGGTCTTCGTACTGCCGATCTTCTTCAAATAGGCTAGAGCATGAACGATGGCGAGGAACTCACCTAGATTATTTGTCCCTTTCTGAACGGGACCGCAGGAAAATATAACATCTCCGGTTTGGGTGTCCACACCTTTATACTCCACCGGCCCGGGATTTCCGCGAGTACCCACATCAACGGAAATACTGTCATAATCGATTTCGCCAGGCTCCTCTTGAGCGGTCGTACGGTTTTTCTTCGGTTTAGCTCCTGAACCCGATCCCCCTTGAGATTGCTGACCCCAGAAGCTTTTCCAGCCTTGTGCATATGCCTTTTCGGCTTCTGCCTTCGATTCAAAAGCTTTAAATTTTGCACCGTTGTACTGGTTCACCTGCAGCTGGCAGTCACTCCAACTTGTATATACTCCAGGCTGATTTCCCACCCATACAACATAGTATTTTTGCTTTGCCATAAAGCCCCTCCATCTTAAAGACTAACCTCTCTAGCGTACTATAGCAGTAGTCTTGGGGAAGTGCAAAGCGACATCCATATAAATAAAAAAAGCGCCATCGTCTCCGATCCGCTTTTTGTGTTTGATCTTCTGTAATTGTTCCTGTTTCGTCGGCTTTACTCTCACATGTTGTGACAGAGCACCATAATCCTTATTCGTCATACGTATACTTGCAGCACACCAGCTACCGACACGATCCGCTTTGCGGATGGCCTTTTGAGTTTTAGTACGAGCCATCGTTCCCACACTCCTTTATAATAGTACACTCTTTATTCTACGATATAGAGCCGCCGATTGGAACTGTATCGGTTTATAATTCGTTCATGCTCATGATCTGCGTCCTTCCGTAAGCCTAACCCAGAAGCCGCCTTTAAAACTTTTAGGCTCATGGGAAATGATAAAAGCATGCGGTGACAGCTTTTTCAGTGTTTCCATTAATCGTCTTTCATTATTTCTTTTTACCAGTACCTGTAATACAAGCCGCTTTCCATCTTTACCGTCAGCGGTCCACGATGTGACGCCATATCCTTTTTCACGCAGCTTGGATGGCAGCTCCATCTCCAGTGAATCTACAAAAACCTGAACGACAAGGTAGCCTAGCGCCAAATATTCTTCTATAAGGCTTCCTATGTACACACCTAAGCCAAATCCAAGGCAGTAGGCGGCCATATTAAAAGGGTTGTCCACATTTTGCAAAACGAGATTCAAACCCATCAGATAGACAAAAACCTCAATCATGGACAGAAAAGAAGCCAAGCCTCTTCTTCCTTTAATCATCAAGATCAACCGAAGCGTGAAGATGGATACATATACGACGTTAATTCCGATGATGGAACCGATAAGAGCAATTGAAATCATCGTATACGAACTTCAGCCTGATAAATCACAGGCCCTATTTCCTTTAACAAAATCGATAAACTGTTTCGGTTCACACGATCAGCTCCTTTTGTATTCACAAAGATGTTACTTATCCTTTATATTACCCGTTTGCACATGTTCTCAACGTTTTATTCTCATTACAAACAGAAAGGACCCTGCAAAGGGTCCCCATGGTACATAAATGTCGCTATATTTACTTAACCGCGCTAGCTGCCTTCTGCTGTTTCATCCACTTCACAAAGTTGTTAACAACTACATCCAGGAACAGCTCGGTTGCTTCATGATTTAAATTTCCTTCTTCGTCAATCTTCTCGTGAACCAGACCAACATACACTTCGTTTCCTGGCAGCAGCGGAGAGGAAACACCTGGCGAGAACAGAATATCACGCAAATGCTGCTGCGCGCGAACGGTACCCAAACCTCCCATGGAAGCTCCCATAATCCAGGAAGGTTTACCTACGAGCACACGCTCACCGCGTGACAGCCAATCAATCGCATTTTTAAGTACACCCGGAATAGAGTAGTTATATTCAGGTGTGACCCACAATACAGCATCCGCTTCAGCCACTTTATGAGCAAGCTCCTTCACCGCTGCTGGAGGGTCAACCTCGATATCCTGATCATAAAAAGGAATTTCCTTCAGGTTCAAAATTTCAACATTCAACTGCTCCTGATATTTATTCTGTACATATTGTGCCAATCTCAGGTTGTAGGAGTTGTTACGGGTGCTCCCAACTAAAGCTACGATTTTCATCTGCAAATTCCTCCAAGTTATAGAATAATATCAATCACTTAGACTCATCATTTAGTATATAACTAATTAGACTAAGTATCAAAAGTCTGACTCTTATACTTTCTTCAGAACATAAACCATACTGTGACTCTTTGCGGTTAAAGGACCTTCCTGCCAATCCCCGTAAGCATGCACAACATCAAAGCCTGTCTCTGCGAATAGCCGCTCCATTTCCTTCGGAAACGTAAAGCGGAGCGAAATATCCGTCGTATGCTCCTTCTCAATGTAATCCTGTTCGTTCTTCGTTCGGCGAATCGTTGTACCGCTCTTAGGACTTTCTGTAAATAGTAGTGGGATTACCAAAGACCAGTTTGGAATTGATGAGCGAAAGTTCCTCCGGAGACTCCTTCATGCCTGAGTCCAGCCAGTGCTGGATCACGCCGAGCTGTGCCGAAATGGCATAGGCTGAAAGATATCCAATGGGAACAATGAGTTGGGCCTCATCCAGATGTGTTAAAATCCCCTGAGACATATTGTCGCGCATCACTGCTTTAAGCTTTACATGAAAAGCTGGATTCCCCTTAGGGCCTAAAATAACCCTCATAAAGTCCGCGTTTTCCTTTACATACGCAAATAGCTCTGTAACAAAGGGCATCGGTTCATTCATGTAATCAAAAGTGGGAAGATCCTCTTTAGTTAATCGCTGTTTTTGACTTCGGATACTCCGAATGCCTTCAATGACCTCCTCTTCGCTTTGCTCCAACAGATCATACTTGTCCCGGTAATGTAAGTAAAACGTCCCTCTGTTTATATCGGCTCTCGTCGTTAAGTCGCTTACTGTAATTTCATCAAATGTAATTTCTTTCATTAAGGCGGTTAGCGCATCCCGTAAAGCTTTTTTGGTACGAACAATTCTTCTGTCAACAGCCTTCTCTTTCATTTCAGCGTCACCACCATATGTAAAAATTTAAATATTAGACAACTTAACGTCTTCTTGTTCAGAAAATAACATTTTCCTCCGTATTGTTTATTGCAATGAAATTTAACTGTATTATAATATACTTCATGACTTTTAATGAACAAGATGTTTATTAACATAAGCGTATTCTTGCATCATTTAGGACAAATAATGTAGATAACTTGGATTGTTGTGATTGAAGGAGGGATAAACCCGGCGCCTTCCAACTTAAGTGCATTATTTCAGAGTAATTGAATTATTGGAGGAGAAATTATGGAAAATGTTAACGGGCGATCTAGTCACTCAACCTCGCCTTTCGGAATTATAGCCATTCTTTTAACAGGTGCCTTTGTCGCACTCTTAAGCAATACCTTACTTAACATTGCACTCCCTTCGATCATGAAGGAATTTCACATTGACAGCCCATCAACAGTACAGTGGCTCACAACGGGTTACATGCTCGTGAACGGGATTATGATTCCGTCAACCGCATTTCTGATTCAACGGTTCTCGGTCAGACATTTGTTCTTAGTGGCCATGAGTTTGTTTGCACTGGGTACGATCATGGGCGGATTTGCACCTTCCTTTGCCGTACTGCTGACTGGCCGTATGGTTCAGGCTTCTGGCTCCGCAATCATGATGCCGCTTCTGATGAATGTAATGCTGACCAGCTTTCCTGTTGAAAAACGCGGTGGCGCAATGGGAATGTTCGGTCTCGTCATGATCTTCGCCCCTGCCATTGGCCCTACACTCTCTGGATGGATTATCGAGCATTATAAATGGAACTTGTTGTTCCATATTATTTGGCCAATCGCAATCGTAGTGTTGCTGTTCGCTTTCTTCAAACTGAAAGATAAGAAAGAAAAGATCGCTATCAACCTCGATGTCCTTTCGATTGTTCTATCCAGTGTCGGTTTCGGTGGTATTTTGTACGGTTTTAGTTCTGCCGGTGATACCCAGAAGGGCGGCTGGAGCAACTCCGAGGTATATATCACGCTTATTGTCGGTATTATCGCGCTGTTCTTCTTTATTATCCGTCAATTCAAACTAAAGCAGCCAATGCTTGACTTCCGGGTGTATAAATACCCGATGTTCGCTTTGTCGTCCGTGATTTCTGTTGCTGTAAATATGGCCATGTTCTCTGCCATGCTGCTCATGCCGATTTACCTACAATCCATTCGGGGTATTTCACCTATGGACTCCGGATTGCTCATGCTTCCAGGTGCGATCGTTATGGGTATTATGTCCCCGATTACAGGTAAACTGTTCGATAAATTCGGAGCCAAGGCGCTGGCTTTAACCGGCTTGACCATTACAGTTGTCACTACTTATTTTTTCAGTCAGTTGACACTTGAAACGTCATACAACACGCTGATCCTCATGTATACCTTTCGGATGTTCGGGATGTCCATGGTCATGATGCCGATCATGACCAACGGGTTGAATCAGCTGCCTCTGAGATTTACTCCTCACGGTACAGCTATGAACAGTACCCTGAGCCAAGTATCCGGTGCCATCGGTACAGCACTGCTCGTCACTGTTATGTCAACCCGCACGAAAACGCATATTGAAACGATGATGGAATCAGCCATGTCGAAGCTGACCTCCAAGCCTTCAGCAGCAGAACTCGAAACATTAACACAGCAAATTACAGCTCAGGGTACTATAGAAGGAATCAACGATTCATTCCTCGTATCCGCAGGGATCATCGTGATTGCGTTCCTGCTGGCCATATTCATCAAACGTGCGAAGCCTGCTGAAGAACTAAACACAGACAAGGCTCCAGCGGTTCAAAAAGCATAAAATGCAACAACAGTATCTATAAGTACCAGCTTAAACTAAAGGCTCCTGATTGTTCAGGAGCCTTTTTAATATCGTTTTATATAGGCGATCTTCCCCGACTTTCACCGACAGAAACCGCGTATTGTACATAATCATTCGTTTGCTGTGGAATAAACTGCCTCGGAAGCTGCCGGTTTCTCTTTCCACTTCACCGAAAACGTCCAGGCAATGAGAAGCATGAGCGCTGCGAATGTATACGGAAAATTAATATTCCAATCAAATAACATGCCTCCAGCAAGAGGCCCGATAATGTTACCAAAGCTCGTATAGGTCGAGTTCATTCCGGCAACAAACCCTTGATCCTCCCCTGCCATTCTGGACAGCAACGTCGTTAAGGCCGGACGCAGCAAATCAAAGGCGAGGAACATCACAAAGGTTGTACCTAAAATCAGCCAATAGCTTCTGACAAAGATGGAGATAATCAGGAATACAGCGGAGACCAATAGAAACATCTGGATCAGCTTTCTTTCCCCAAACATCTGAACAAGCTTACCAAATAAGAAGATTTGAGCAATGGTTCCCAGGATCGCACTCACGGTAAGAATCGTGGCAATATCTTTGGGCGTAAAACCGAACTTTGAATCTACGAACAGACCGAATACAGTATCAAATGCGGACAGTCCAAAGGATAGAACAAAAATAATAATAAACGGGATAAAGTAAACAGAATGCGTAGATTTTTTTAACTCTTCAAAAATGTTGATTTTCGCTTTTTTCCCTTTGTTAATCTTCATCTGCTCCGAAGATAACGGCTCCTTTAACATAAAGAGAGAAAAAATCGCCGCACTTAAAGCAACGGCAGCTGCTAGAAAAAATGGAACCCGGATTCCCCACTCGGCAACATATCCACCGATTCCCGGACCGATAATAAAGCCTGTACTGATTGATGCAGAAACATAACCGAGCGCTTTAGGTCTTTCTTCCATCGTTGTAATATCAGCCACAAACGCGGTAACCGCCGGCATAATTAACGCGGCACTAATCCCTCCCAGTATTCTGGATAGGCCAAGTACCCATACATCGCTGCCCACTGCAAAAATCAACTCAGAAGCGGAAAACAAAAACAATCCGATAACAATCGGTTTTTTTCTGCCAAATCGATCTACCCAAATCCCCGCGATAGGAGATGTAACAAGCTGGGCAATGGCAAACAGTGAGATGAGATACCCCATGATTTCACCGGAGAAATGAAGCTCTTTCATGAGGGTGGGCATAATCGGAATGACAAGACTCATGCCTAGAAAAGCGATAAATAAATTCGTTAATAATAAAATTAATGGTCCTTTTTGCTTGATATTCATATTTTTAACCTCATTCTTAGATTAACTAGAGTACAAAAGACAAGATGCTCTGCCAGAAGGAGGCTGTCTTCGTATTATTCCGAACAACATTTATCCACAGGAGAGCCCTCTCCAATAAATGTCCCAAGAGATCCGCAAAACCTTATCAAAGGCTTCCGGAGTTTCATAAAAAAGCTGTACCACGACCCCATCCATAAACATAACAAACGACACTGCCGCATCTTCCGGGGAGACTCGAATAACATCCTTGTGCTCGATAAAAATTCTTTCCAACAGCAGCTCCAGATGCGAATAATAATTTCGGCAGCTGGGCTGAAACACCTGACATAGATGGGCAGGCGGCATAAATGCCATCAGAAGCATAAACGACAAATTGTCATTTGACAGATAACGCTTTTTATAATCTATAAGAAAGGTTACCAAGATCTCATTCAGCGGTTTGGTCGACTTCTCCCTAAAGTAACGTTTCAGGAATTCAATTTCTTCTTCTATAGCTTCCTCATTCATCTTAAGGACCAGTTCATCCTTGTTCTTAAAATAGTGATATAGAGATTGCTTCTTGATGCCAGCCTCTTCCGCGATTTTGGCCAGCTTAGTGCCTTCATATCCATATAAAATGAAATGTTTCATCGCAATCCCTTTGATCACTTCATCATTCACAGCTCTCACCACCTCTATTTCAAAAATAAATCAACATCAAAAACTAATTCATTACAGCTTAACAGGGCATCGTTCATTTTGCAATTTTTTTGTTTAACTACGGTCAGACTAAACGATAAACATCCCATAAATATAAGATTATTCACGATATAATATAGACTGACTATAGTCAGGTAATTCATAACATGCACCTATAAATAAAACATCTATCGACGTACTTCAAAGAAGACAGACCACACTTAGCGGTTATTTTCTTGCGAGATAAGAATGCACTTTACTCGATGTTTATACTTTCTTAACTCTTTAAAAAAACTGAGCAGAATCAGGGTTTTCCCTGCTTCCGCTCAGTTATTACGCACCATTTACCGTTATTATGTTACAAGGATCCCATCGTGGCTTCGAGCATCAGCCACACGACCTTTGCCACCTGCTCGCGCGTTGCCATTCCTTGAGGATTAAATCGGTCTCCTTCCAATCCAGTAATCATAGCTGCCTTGTGAAGACGTTCTACTGCTTGTTTCGCATAAGGCCGAATATCCGCGCCGTCACTGAAGTGTATATCATCTTGCTCCGCCTTTATCTGAAGCTCAATACCGGCAGCGTCTGCGATCCGACTTGCCATCACAGCCATCTCTTCTCTCGTAATCTTCTGATGAGGTTCAAACCTGTTTCCACCAACGCCAGAGGCAATACCAAGATTTTGAGCGCTTGCTACAGCTATGTAATACCAGGCGCCCTCCTTCACATCAACAAAGTCAGCTTTTGATTGTCCCTGAATAAGATCAAAAGCTTCCATCATCAGCTTCAAGTACTCAGCACGGGTCACATGTTCACCGGGCGCAAACTGGTTCTTTGTTCTCCCTTCGAGAATTCCTCTCGCGGCCAGTTGATGAATGTACTTTTGGGACCAACGGTTTTCTTCAACATCATTAAAATTGACCTGTGCCTGTTTAATAATATATCGACCGGGCTGATGACTAGCCATATAAACTCTTTTCTTCACAGCATCGTATCTTGAAGACTTCACAGGCTTGAGCTTACCGTCCGGATCAAGTAAGTACATAATCATTATGTCCGGGGCTTCACCAGCTGCAAGTTCGAAAGGAATAACAATCTCAAGTGCCCTCTTATGTGTGAAATCAGTTATTTTTTATTGTTCTGATAAATATTAAACTCGTATATCGGCACACCCTTAAGATGTGAAAGATTGCTGTCCTCCCCTTGTATACGGCTCATCTCTAGCTGCAACACGGAGCCTGCGACTTTATTGATCGCATCCAATTTCACCGCCATATCGGCAATCTCGGAGGTCAATCTGACCTTTGCCACCTTGTTGTTCTTCGCCGTTTCCACAGCCGAGACTGGAAGCTGAATGTTCCACCTATTCAGTCCTTGAACCGCAGGCAGCTGGATAACAAGCTCATGAATGCCAGCAGCCGCTGCCTGCTCAGCAGCTTTCTTATATACATCATCCTTTATTTCCAGTGCAGCTATCCCATTTTGCAGTTTAACAATAGCCGCATTCACTTGAATTCGGCCTTGTTTCACATCCTGCACAGATGTCTCACTGCCTTTTGACGGTGTTTCTGGTTGTGCAGGAGGATTTCCAGGACCAGATGATCCCGGACCTCCACCATCGCCTCCGCTGCCCGTGCCTGTAATTGTCAGCTGGATTGAGTTCGACTCCACTACCGTACCGTTTAATCTTATGGCAGCCTGAATTGTGACAATCCCCGGTTTCAGTGCCTTTATCATTCCTTGTTTGATAGACACCGCTGCCTGATCGCTAATGGTATACGAAATCTCGGCCCCTGACAGCTCCTTGGTGCTGCGCCCTTTTTCCAACAATGCTCTTATGGATAACTGAGACTCCTCACCAACCTTGATGGAACTATCCGAAGCTGAAAGCTCAGCGCCTGTCATTTTAAGAATGAGTTCAGGAATGGAATATTTATAAAGAATCGTTCCATCTGCTGTATACATATAAAAATGCCCAAAGGTCGTCCTGTGCGAACCTTCTGGACTTCGGTGGCCAACACGGTCATTTCTTTTGTATCAGCATTCACTTTGAAGAAGTTCCCTCCAACAGTCGCATACACATTCCCGTCACTACCTGTTTCCATCGATCCGTCAATCCAGCGTCCAGCTGCGGCCGGAAATTCATCCTTACTGTAAATCACCTTTCGCTGCTCCGGATCAAATACGAACAACGCCCCGTTGGATAGTCCCCAAATGTTCCCGTCGGATCCAACATGAAGCGCGGTAATGGATTTTTTGCCGGGGACAGGAACCACTTCAAATACCTTCTCCTTTTTCTGCACATCCCACATAAACAGAACGGCTTCCGAAGCTGCAGATGTCCCTCCCTGCCCGCCATAAACGGAGCTTCCTCCGTACACAATCCCGTCTTTATATACGAGTGAGATAATACTTTGATCCGGTACGAGATTCCAATACACTTCCGGTGCCTTCCGCTCCGTAAGATCATATACCGCCAGCACCCCGCCAAGAAGGCTGTTCTTTGGAACGGTACCAACAAACAGCTTATTCAATTCCTCTGAACCAGCCATTCCAAACGGCCGATCCTGTAAGGTGTAGCCCGGAATTTGTTCGTTTTTCGACAGAGTGAACAAAAGGTTCGGATTCAGTTTATCGGAATTGTCACGATTCCATGACTTGCTCAGATCATATTCGTAAATTTTGGCATCGGGGTAAATACCAAAATACATTTTGTTATGAATGACAGTGGTCCCTTCACTCTGACTCAAACCATTAAGATACATGCTGTCTCCGGTTGTCGGCGTATAGACTCCCACGTTGCCGGCAAGATATCCAGTTGTATAGATTTTGCCGTCAGGACCTCTCTCAATATCGTGAATCTTCACAGGCTCCGCTGGCAGCAAGACATCCGTCAACTTCACTTTTCCGGTCTCCAGATTGTATTTGAACATTTTACCGCCGTTGCCGGACAATCCGACCAGACTGTAACCAGGGAAGCCTTCCTCTTCAAGTTCCACATAGCCGTATCCGATTGCAGCCCCCTCGATACTAGCGTCAAGAGAACGGTACGTGTCTGTACTCAGGTCGTACTCATACAGCATCCCGTTCAGTCCCGCATAATATAATTTGTTCGCTATCGGAGACTTCGGGGATACCCCGCGTGAATAGTTGATCAGCTCGAAGCCCTTCTCTCCAGTATCTCCATTCGTAATTTGAATCTGTTCTCCACTCTCAGCATCCAGCACAAACGTTTCAAAGCTGTTGTTCGCTTCCTTCCGTGCAAATAACTTTCCACCGACCAGATTGAGGTCATAGACCGAAATAATGTCCTTATATTTCTCCGGTAAAAGATCCCGCTTCACTCCAGTTGCAATGTCGTACTCCACAAGCCGCGCCTCATTGCCGACACCCGCGTAAATCTTATGATGCTCCGGATCATATACCGTGACACGCGTCCAACGTTCGCCCTGCGTCTTGAACGCCATTGTGCCGTAATCGGTGAACTTGTTCGTGGCAGGATCATACTCATAAACGCTGCCGGACGGGTAGTTTCCTCCATACATTTTTCCATCCTTTCCGCTATCCATCGGGTACAGAACGGCATCCTTGGTCGGCAGCGGATGACCCAGATTGATCATCTCGTCTGTATCCGGCAGATAACGGTATAACAGTCCCTTATTATAGGCTCCGAGATACACCGTTCCATCTGTTGATACTTTCACAGACCAGGCTCCCTCTGTGTTCTCCAGCGGCATGCTTTTGAGCACTTTCTCTGTTTTAATATCGATCACCGTAAATACGGATGGCGCCCCTTGTACGACCGTGTAAATCACATCGCGTCCATCGGCGTATTTTCCAATATCACCTCTCATGATGGTTGCCTTGCGGATTTGAACCCCCAGATTCTGTCCGACTTTAGAAATGGAGTTATCCGGACTTGGAACTTCCTTCTCTATATGATTGCCCTTAATGAATTTCACATCATCCACGTAATACGTATACGATTTTTTCGCGCTGCCAGCGAACATAACAGCCGCAAAGCTGGCTTCTGTCGGAACAATCGCCTCCACCTCATTCGTAAACCAAATTGAGATAGGCTCTGACTTAATACTGTAATGCTGTTTGCCCAGATACTTACCGCTGGAATCAAAGTAACGGACATACATATCAGCCGAGCCGTATTCGATAAAATTCCGGGCTTTCGCCGTATACGTAACCCCCGGTTCCACCGGAATCAGATCACTGATCACATTCAGATACGCATCCGGTGTGTTCTGAATTTTTAAGCTTTTATTCCCGGATGATGATTTCTCATCGGTTACGCTGTAAGACCCGCTATCTGTAGCTTCGTTGAATTTTTTCCAACCGGGCACGATGCCATTGGTTACGTCTTCTTCAAAACCTCCGTTCTGAACCGATTTCAGCAAGCTGACATCATCGATATAAACCTGAAAGCTTTTCTTGGAACCTGTGATGACCGATATCCTTGCTGTCTTCCCGCCAGGCTGCACTTTGAACGTGCCTTCAGCCAATCCCCATTTGCCGTCTGCCAACACGGGCAGCGCATTCACATACAGATGGAAGTTCGAGCCTGTAGGACCGGGAACAAGCTTTCCGCTCGCATCGTAAACATAGACGTAGAAGCCTTCCAGTTGACCGGCCTGCAAAAAAACGCTCGATGTCAATGTATAACTCTCTCCCTCTTTCACATTCATCAAATCACTCTCCACATAAACAGCAGGACCGACATTCGTCTGATTCTCTATGTACAAGCTGTTCTGTCCCTCAAAAGCAAGAGATTGACTTAGAAGGGCGTGCCCCCCTTTTACTGTCCAACCGGGAATGGTTGACTCAGCGCCTGACTGTTCAAACCCTCCATTTTTTAAAAAGAGCCCGGGGGCCGGCTGCTCTCCCGGATTCGGCTCCGGATCAGGATTTGGGGTTACTGCCCCTTCTTTTTCCACGCTAATATCGTCCCAGTAGCTGGTACCCGATGCATTTTTGCCCGATACCAGAACAACGGACGCAGACACCGCCTCAGCCGGTGCAGCCGCCTTAACCGTCAACTGCTGCCACTGTCCAACTGGCGTGCTTGTAAAGTTAGGATCGTGAACGGCGATTCCTCCTTCAGCAGCTGGTATAAGAGAACCATCCTGTTTATAAAACCGCATTTGCAGCTGAACGGAGCCGCTTTCTATATGAACGTAGGCTCCTGTTGTATATTCGGTCAGCGGAGTGACGTCTATTTTCTCGCTCTCTACACCAAAATTGGCCTTATCGTTATCCGTAATTTTTATGCTATATGAGCCTGAGTTGTAGACGGCATCGGTTACCGAAATCCCACCGTTCATACCTACGCCCAGCGTCTGTGTCCATCCAGGTACAACTCCGTCTGTGAGCGGCAATTCAAATCCTGGATTCTCCAGTGTTAAGGCACTTTCCGATATATCTTTGGCTGCTTCTGCAGGCTTTACTAAACCCAAGGATGATAAAAGCATACAAAAGCTAAGCATCAGAATGAACGCCTTTGCTCTTAATGACTTGTTCAATATTAATATCCTCCTCTACCGTTACAATCTCTAATCGGGGCCATGCTCGGAAGCAATTTGGACCTCAGAAAGCTTATATCATCCCTACCTCACCTTCTTTCCTTTCCAACTCTTTGTGTAAGCACTTACAATGAAGTACGAATAATATAGCATGTTTTCTAATTCAAATACAGGACTTATACATGTATTTATACAGATAAAACTAGCAATGATTGCCATGTTTTTAAGATTAGTGAATAACCTTAACCCATTCCTCCGTGCAGCGTTCTGACGTTCCGACCACAACAAAAATCTCCCCAAAGCTCATAGCTCAGGGAGACCAAATTAACAATATGATTATCGATCCAGTTTTACAATCGTTTTGTATAGAACCTTTGCTGCTTTTTCAATATCTTCTTCTGATGTAAATTCTTTAGGATTATGACTGATTCCATCTTTAGATCGGACAAAAATCATGCCAACAGGGAAGTTTGGCTTAAATTGCATGGCGTCATGGCCGGCCCCACTTGGCAATGATATAACCGTCTCACCTAATGCTTGAATACTTTCTTTAATCGCATTTTGAATATTTTCATCACACTGAACTGGCTCTACACGCTGTAACTCGTTCACATGCAGATGCAATTGACGTTCCTTGGCGATGGTTTCAGCATACTGTTTAATGTCATTTTCCAGTAGATTGCGCTTGTCTTCGTCTATATCTCTAATATCAACAGTCCATTCAACTTCACCAGGAATTACATTTACGCCATTGGGTTTAACGATTAATTTGCCAACAGTCGCCACCGAAGAATGATATTGCTTCGCCATTTTCTCAACTTCAGCAATGACTAAACTTGCTCCCACTAAAGCATCTTGGCGTTGGTTCATTGGGGTCGCGCCTGCATGTTCAGCCAGCCCTATTAACTGAAATTTCAGCCATAAAGGTCCTGCGATTCCCGTTACATTTCCAACTGCCGTATCACTGCGCTCCAGCACTTTTCCTTGTTCGATATGAATTTCTACATAACATTTAACATTGTCTAATTTAGCGCTGGAAAGAGGTCTTCTCTCTAAACCATAGTTGGCGATGGCTTGCTCAATCGTTACTCCGTCTTCATCCATTCTCAGCAAATCGGTTGTTGATAACGTCCCTGCAATCGCTCTGCTTCCAATCATGCCAAATCCAAATCGAGTTCCTTCCTCATCTTTAAAAGCAATGACTTTCACGGGATGTCTGAGAGCTATTCCTTGTTCCTTCAAAGAGTGAATGACTTCGATAGCTGTTAACACACCTAAGCTGCCATCAAACCTTCCACCGTCAGGTACGGTATCTATATGAGATCCTAATAAAATAACAGGTAGATCTTCCGAGCCTGCTTGACTTCCGATAAGGTTACCAACCGCGTCGTAATGAACGGTTAACCCCGCTACTTTCATATATTGCGCAACAAGTTCGTTCGCTCTTTTTTCATCATCCGTATAAGAAAAGCGATTGATTCCCCCATCAGCTGTTCTTCCTATTAAGGATAATTGTTCGATATGTTCGCTTAATCGTTGTATATTAATCATTTGACTCAGATTCCTTTAATTTGAATCTAAAATGACAGTTTCCTTCTTTTAACACATACTGATCATGTTCGACTTCAAATTTATTGTTGTATCCGCGCGCAACAGCGGGGTCAATCATTTCACAATATAAAATACCATATTCGTGCATGTCGTCATCCGCCCATTGCTGACCAAAAGGACATGCCGTAAAGTTCTGCTCGATTTCCTCAGGCTTAATATCGGACGTATAGGTGAATAAATCACTTCTACCCATATCATAATTGGACAAGTAGTTATAAATTGTATTTTCCTCCCCATTCGTACGAGCCCTTTGCGCGATTCCTCGGCCACGTTCTTCACCAAATGTGCGAACCCCTTCACGAATCGTATCCTTTCCTTCATCGCCAAATTCATCAACGACCGCTTTGCTCAGCTGCGCAAATAACTTAGCCATTAATGCATAGATTGTCAGGTCTTTATATTTGTTCTCAGTATGATGATAACTTGAAATATATTCGAATAATGTATGGTTTTCGCCATCAACCGTTGCTGTTTTAGCAATGTCTTCCGCATCTTTATATCCGAAACGTTCTACTGCTTGTTGCACAAGGTCTTGTCCTTGTTCACCGTATTTAGAAACAACTGCTCTTTCTACATGTGTAAAAAGTTTAGCTGTGATCGCGTACATCGATAATGGCGGGATGATGATTCTAGTTTCATTCATAGTAGACACTCCCATTTATATTTTCTTATAAGCATAAGGGAACATTGCATTATATTAATAATCATTATTATATAGCCTATACTTATTTAATTCAATTTAATTCATATGAGTTTACTGAGAATTATTTTTTTATTTATTATATTAATTTATTGACAGATCATCGTACGTAGCTTAAATTTATATAAATCATATAAGTTTACTACGAATTAAAAGAGGGGAATCGCATGAACGTTACAGGCAGCTTTGTGATTTATGCAGAAATCGTAATATATTTACTGGCTATGTTAGGAATCGGCGTTTATTTTAGTAGAAAAAAGTTAGATCAACATGATTATTTTTTAGGCGGAAATAAATTACCTGGTTGGGCATTGGCTTTTTCAGAAAGAGCAACAGGTGAATCTGCGTACATGTTTTTAGGCGCGGTTGGTTTTATTTATGTGACTGGTCTATCGGGTATTTGGATATTGTCTGGCATGTTTTTAGGGGTAGTTTTTTCCTGGCTATTTTTAGCGCGGAAATTTATGAATGAAAGAAAAAAATATAACGTCTTTACTTTGCCGGATTATTTAGCTGTTAAATTTCCAAACCACAGCAACATAATTCGGGTATTATCCGCTTTAATTATGGGGGCATTTTCCGTCTTTTATATTGCAGGCCAATTTTCAGGTACGGGTAAAACACTTTATTCAATTTCCGGTGTGGATATCACAATTGGAACTATAGTGATTGCATTAATTATCATTGCCTACTCGTGCATGGGAGGCTTTATGTCCGTTGTATGGACAGATACGGTACAAAGCTTTTTAATGGTGTTAACATTTATTATCGTTCCGATTGTGGCGTTTATCCATATTCAACATCATGATTTATCCATCTCTCATGCTTTGACTGAAATGGGGAATGGCGCTAATAACTGGTTTGGAGGATTAACAGGGTTGGCGTTAGGAGCCATGTTGATGACCAACTTTTCGTGGTTCTTTGGTTGGCTTGGCGGACAACCTCAATTAAGCTCTCGATTTATGGCGCTGACAAATGAAAAGGAACTGCGCACAGCGAAATGGGTCGCTTTTATCTGGACACTTATTGTTTATGTAGGCGCGTTTTTAGTAGGGATTTTCGGTTCCGTTCTTTATAAACAAGGCACAATAGATGATGCCGAAATGATATTGCCTTATATGGTTTCGGATTTATTGCCTCCTTGGGTAGCAGGAATTATTATATCCAGTATATTGGCTGCCATTATGTCTACAGCCTCCTCCCAACTATTGGTGGTAACTACATCAGTAAGTGAAGATATTATTCATAAATCAATGGGAATTAAGATGAAGAGCAGCACTTTAGTTAATTTATCTCGTCTCGTCGTTATTATAGCTGGGATATTAGGTCTTATCATTTCATTATGGTCTGATTCCATCATTTATGGTGTTGTAAGTTTTGCTTGGGCAGGCATAGGCAATACGTTTTCTGCTGTAATTTTATTAATTTTCTTCTGGAAAAAGACATCGGGTATTGGGGTAATCGCAACGATTATTACAGGTTTTCTCAGTGCGATACTGTGGTCGATTTCACCACTGGAAGCGATTGTTTCTGCGAAATTCAGCACTTTCTTCATCTGCCTCTTGGTTGGTATAATTGCAAGCTTAATATATCCCGATCGTAAATCAGTTGCTGTGCAAATTGAGCAAAGTGCTGTTTAAGTTCCCAGAACGCGGTGCGGCACATATAACGAAATACTTCACCAAGCACAAACGCCCTCGGCGTCCTTGAGAAGGACGCCGAGGGCGTTTGTAACAATGTAATTACGCCTGATTGTGCTGAATGACTTTCAACATGCTGGAGATGTTTCCAATATGCATAGCCTCATGAATCAGAGCGAAGTTGACCAATTCTCCTGCGGTTTCAAAGTGCATCTTGCCCAAGTCAATTGGCGCTTTCAGTTGTTCTTCAAGAGCACTTGGAGATATGCCCGCCAAGCTTTCAAGCTGACCGGAGAAATACTTGACAAGCTCTTCCTTTGTAGGAGGTGTTGTTGTCCATTCCGATGGTCTCGTTCCGGTTCCGAATAATCCACCATATGATTCCGGAATCTCAAAGTTAAACGGAACAGCTAGAGAAAGAAAGTAATTCAAGCTGGAGATAACGTGCCCCACATGCCAACGGATCGTATTATTGAACTGCGGAGGCTGAATATCAAATAGCTCCTCCGGAATAGCCTGAATCTGTTGAAGTGCCATGTTATGAACTAGTTTACCTGTGTTTAAAATATTTTGGGACATGATTAACTCCTCCATTTCGATATTGGTCTTACTTTAAGTAACCTAATTTCATTTTAACCTTTTTATCTGCAAACAACAAATTTACAGAAATGTAAGGACAATGAATAGAGCCGGGTGAAATCCAGGATATGATCCCAATTTCACTCGGCTCTTAATGTTATGATTCCACTTCTCTACTTATGATTAAAGTGCTTTGTCATCCACGCTGTTCAACCAATTTTCAATATCCCCAACAACGGAAGCTATACAGCCGTCTTCAAACGGAGATTTAAGACCGGCATATTTCACCAGTTCAACAAACGACTTGCTGCCACCGACCTGGCACAGCTTCAAATAATCAGCCCAAGCGGCTTCATAGTTCTCATGCAGGCGTACCCAGAACTGGAAGGCGCAAATTTGAGCCAGCGTATAGTCGATATAATAGAACGGTGATTTAAAAATATGACCTTGCTTATGCCAAAAGCCGCCATTTTCCAAATACATATTCCCAGCAAAATTACGATGCGGCAGGTACTTACGCTCGATTTCACGCCATGCTGCTTTACGTTCAGCCGGCGTAGCATCCGGGTTAGCGTACACGAAATGTTGGAACTCGTCGACGGACACGCCGTAAGGAATAAACTCCAAACCACCGGACAAATGGCTGAACTTGTACTTGTCGGTATCCTCTTTAAAGAACAGATCCATCCAAGGCCATGTGAAGAACTCCATACTCATGGAGTGGATTTCGCACGCTTCATATGTCGGGAAATTGTATTCCGGCACTTCGAATCCGCGGCTCTCATACACCTGGAATGCATGACCCGCTTCATGCGTCAGCACGTCAATATCTCCGGAGGTACCATTAAAGTTAGAGAAAATGAACGGTGCGCGGTAGTCCGGAATAAACGTACAATATCCACCGGCTTGCTTTCCTTTTTTGCTTACCAAATCCATAAGATCGTTCTCTATCATAAAGGTGAAGAATTCATTCATTTCCGGTGACAGTTCGCTGTACATTTTCTTACCGTTTTCCACGATCCATTCGGCATCACCCTTCGGCGTTGCATTTCCGGACTTAAAGCTGAAGCCCTCGTCGTAGAACAACAAATCGTCAACGCCAATACGGCTGCGCTGGCGCTCTTTCAGCTTAGAGGCCATCGGCACGAGATAATCTTGTACCTGCTGTCTGAAGTTCGCAACCATTTCAGCGTTATAATCGGTACGGGCCATGCGCGCATAACCCAACTCCACGAAATTGTTATAACCAAGCTTTTTGGCGATTTTCGTCCGTACTTTAACCAGCTCATCATAAATCCGGTCAAAATCATCTTCGTGCTCTGCCATGAATTGATAACGCGCATCAAAAGCACGCTGGCGTACTTCCCGATCTGTGGACAATTCATAAGGAGTCAGCTGGGAAAGCGTAAGCTCCTCACCATTGAAAGGGATCTTGGCTGATGCAATCAGCTGCGAGTACTCGGTCGACAGTTTATTTTCGAGCTGAAGGTCTTCAATCACTTCCGGACTGAACGTCTTCAGTGACAATTCAGCCAGGGCGAACAACTGCTGTCCCCATTTAGCCTCCAATTCAGTGCGGAACTTTGAGCCCATCAGCGCTCTGTAATAATCAGTTATGTATTCCTGAAACACCGGTTCGGCTTCATCTATAAAGTCCTGTTCTTCTTTATAGAACGAATCGGTAGTGTCGATCGAATGACGGATGCTCACCAGCGTGGCTTGGGTATCCATGTTATGGCGCAGCTCGTTAATCGCCGTCATCGCCTGATCCTGCTCTTCAAAAGTGGATGATTCATTAAACGTTTTCAGTAATTCTTTAAACCGCTGTTCAATTTCTTTAATGTCAGGACGCTTATACGGATATTCTGTAAACTTCATACGATAACCCTTCCCTTCTAGTTATAGAGTACATCTATTATACTAAAATTCATGAGAGTTAATACCATAAATTTCAATTCAATCACCTATTTTGCTCTTCTATTATATTTGTCTATCCAACAAATCTTTAAGGATTTCGGCAACATACGCTGGGCCTTTTTTCAGTTCACTCTTCTCCAAAATCATTCGGCATTGACTTTCATCCATATCGAACGAGCGTTCAAGCCAACCAGACAAGCCTCTTCCTCTACGGTCTATTTCCACCAGAACGGATAGACGGTCATATTCCAGATGCATAATCAGTTCCAGCTCTGTGATTCTTCTGGCATATTCAGGTCCCGGATAAAACTCTATTTCCTGAACAAAAGGAACCCCGCGGCCCAACCGGGGATGATGCTCGCAGGTTGCCATCTTGAACCGGAAGCCGAGCTCCGATACCGCATCCAGTACAACTGAAGTATAAGGATGCGGCGTAACTTCGATGAAATCCCGGTCTTTCGGATCGATCGCATATTCGATATCCAAACCTGTATGTACCCAAACTGGCTGCCTGGACAAGGTAAGCGGTGTTTCCAGCGGGAGTGGAAATTCGAAAGGAATTTCAAGCTTATCGCCCTGCTTCACTATGAGGCTGTCCGATAGTTTAACTTTGGCGATCGTGTAAGATTCGTAGAATTTTTTATCATTAATCTCTTTGGTGTATTCCGTCATCAGCTTCACATAGATTCGATCAACGTTTTGATCTACGTTCCCGCCCCTAATATGAATAACTCCTCTTATATCTTCCCCGGGATAATACGATGATTTTTCAAGATGCGTATTTACCTCAACCGCCCCAATTCCAACACTGGCCAACATTTTATTAAAAAATGACATGCTTGAACCCCCTCACTTATTTTGAAGATAGTGGAATATACGTTAACTTGGTTAGAAAGGTTTCTTGATTTATTCTCATCTCATAACAGAAAAAAGAGGAGGGTCCCAGGCCAACAGACCTTTGGGGACGCCCCCTCTTCAATTTAATTAGATAGTTGTAATGATCGCAGCATTCTCATCACGGTCACTGCAGTCTGAGCTTTCGTTATGTTGGACTGAGGGTCCAGACGGGTTTTGGATACCCCGTTCATAATCTGCTCTTGTACGATAAAGGCCAGTGACGATTTCGCATAAGAAGAAATAGTGGATTGATCAACAAAATGCCCTAGCACACCCGCTTTGGCTTCACCCGTTTTGCCTGCGTACTTCATTGCATTCGCAAGCATAACAGCGATCTCCTGACGGGTCACCAATCCGTTTGGATCAAATGTATCTTTCGTTTTCCCTTGGATTAAACCTAATTTTGATGCTGCTGCGATATCACCAGCATACTTGGACTTTACATCCACATCTTTAAACGCAGAACTGGTTGAATCCGGTATAATCCCCAAGCCCCTTACGATCATTGACACGACCTCAGCTCGGGTAGCGCTCTTGTTCACTCCGAAAATATTTGCACTTTCTCCAGAGGCAATCAGCTTCGCGGCTGCCAGATGAACATCCTTCTGTAACCAGCCCTTTGTAGCGTCTTGGAAGTTGTAGTTAGTTTTGATTAAAGCGTACATACCGCTGCCTTTTGTTTTCATTTCGACAGTTACCGTTCCATCCGCATTCACTTTAAATACCGTTGGAACAGGACGAAGCTCGTTGCTTCCCGGGATGAAGATCACACCGAAAGTGCGATTCACATCGATATCCTTCGCGTTTAATGTGAATATGCGGCTAATATAGTATTTTCCGATATCGGTAAGTGATTTGGCCGTTTGCCCAGAAGCGATCCCTTCAATCTTTAACTCAAACGGTTGAACCAGTTCCGGTATCCCCTTGGAACCGAGCTCTTTTTTCATCTGCTCCAAGACGCTTTGCTCCGGCGTTTGGAACGAAATTTTAATGTCTGCCGTTCCATGGATCGCATGAACCGGAATGCTGTATTCAGCATCCTTCATACGGATCGACAGTGCGGCTTTCTCTCCTTTTTTGGCAATTGCCGCTATGATCTGTTGAGGTAAGGTCAATTCCACCGGCTTTCCGCCATCGCTGTCAATAACAATGTTAAACGTGATTGAAGACGAATCATCAATCTTCTTAATGGCTGCTGCATCCGTTGGCAGCGTGACTACCGTTGTGTCGCCATTTTTGCTGACCTTTGTTCCTAATTCGTTTTTGTCTTTATCTGCTGGTGGAGGTGTTGTTGATGGCGAAGTAGTTGTTCCCCCCCCACCTCCTTCTCCTCCCCCAGATGTTGGTGGAGTCGCCGTATCTGATGAGGTTGTCACTTTCAATACGTCACTGTTTCTGGATACTCTTTGCACGGTCTCATTAGCCTTCTCAATCGCCAATATATGAATGGCATATTCGGTATCTGGCTTAAGACCGTTTATCGTATACTGCGGTTCTGCTGTATTTCCAACCCACTGCTTATTCACGTATACCTCATAGCCTGTTGCTCCCTCTGAAGCATTCCATTTCAACTGTAGTGATCTGGCCTGCTTGGAAGCAACCGAGATTTGAGAAGGAGCGGCTAATTGTGACGTATTCACGGTACCGTTAATTGGCAAATCATGTACTAATTGTGTATTGAGTGTCTTGTTACGGTCACCGCTGATATCCCAGCTCATAACTCCTGCAATATCCAACGATTTTACGAGTGAAGCGCTGTATAACATCGACTCCTTATCATTATAGGTAATAAAGACTTTGTTCTCACTGTTATACAGATAAGCTACTTTTGAAGCCTCGTTCCAATAACGGACATAGCCGTTTTTGTTCACATAATTTCTTTCGAGATCGGTGTAATCAAAAAGATTGGCTTCCCATGTATAGATTATTTCCGTGCCCCCAGCACAGGTCTGGTATTGCCCATTTGGCAGACAATCCCTATAGCCCTTCCCATAGAACGGAATCCCAAGTACTAACTTATGCTTAGGTACTCCACCGTTTAAATGGCCTAAAGCTCCACCCTGCACATTATTTCTAGGGGCATTCCTGCCTGGATGGTTTTTATCATAAAATAACGGCGCATTGTGATGACCAAGTGTATCTTTCAGTCCGCTGTAATCATAGGTCATAATGTTGATAAAATCGAGATAGTTTACAGAATTCGCAAAATCCGCATTCACAACAAAATTATCACCTTGTCCGGAAGCAATCGTCTGAAGATAATACTTACCGTCTTCCATGCCAGCCGCATCTAAAGCATCACGAACCGTTTTCATCAAAAGTGTAAAGTTTTCTTTATCTTCCGGTCGTCTGGAGTTGTCATCCACTCCACCTTCAACCGGGTATTCCCAGTCGATGTCTACTCCGTCCAATCGGTACTCCCTTAGAAATTTCACAACCGAATTGGCAAAAGCGTGACGTGTCTCTTCAGTAGCTGCTATGTTTGAAAAGTTCTTGGACCAGGTCCAGCCGCCAACCGAAATCATCATCTTTAGATGCGGATTTTGATTTCTAATGTTTGCGAATGTTTCAAAATTGTTTATATCGAACTCAGGATCGCCAATAACCATCTCACCATCAAATACATAATCTTTTTGCAATGGAATGTTCTCATTCTGGCAAGCTGCAGCACCTGTGCCAAACTTTTTCCAACATAAATCAGCAAAAGCATAATTGATATGCGTAATTTGAGATACGTCAATGTCAGTTGGTTTAAAGTTTCGCTTTTCAATTCCAGACCATGAAGTGTAATACGTAACATTGGTATAATCGCTACCTGGCACAACGGAGATTTCGCTGCTTGCCGGAGACTCCCACAGATTATTTTTAGCCACGACGGTGAATGAATAGGTTTGCCCTTCTGTAAGTCCATTTGCTACAAAGCGATTCGCATCGTTTGAACCTACAAGCTTACCAGCCTGGAAAATATCATAACTTGTTGCTCCAGGTACAGGTGCCCACCCCAGTGAAGCTGTTGTTCTCGTTGCTGTGATAACCTGTAAATCCTTAGGAGCGGAAAGCTCTCCCCAGGTAATCTTTACTTTATTGCTTTTTTTTGAAGCCGGATGCGGAGGGTTTTGTGCTCCAACTTCAAAGGTGTATGTTCTACCTGATTCCATACCCGCTTCAGGTGCATAAGTAATCGAGGTTACCGTATTACTCCATACACCGTTAATCCATTGGCCATCCACATAAAAATCGTATCCCGTTGCCTTCGAAACGCCCCCCCAGCCAAGTGTTATAGAGTTATACGTGACACCAGTCACTGTTAAATAACTTGGTGGCGTTAGAGGCGGATCCTTGTATTCGCTTACATCCTCTAACGTTGTAAACGTCACTACATTGCTTCTTTGTTCTGGCTTAAGATTAGCTACCTGTACTCCATCCGGACCGATAAAAAATGAATATTCGGTCAAAGGACTCAACCCGCCTACAGTTCGAGCCCCACTATTCCCCCAAGTAACCCACCCGTTAGTCTTGGCATTCCAAATCCAGTAATCATTGATGCCAGGAGCAGCGTCCCATTCCAAAGATACGGTGTTATGGGTTACTTCTACGACTCTAAGATTGGTAGCGCCGACATTCGATGCCTTAATTGAATCCTTTGCTGCTTCTGGTTTCTGTGGAGCCGCCTCTGGATTCTGCGGAAGTGCTTCCGGATCTTGAGGAGTCCCTTCTGGATTTTGTGGTTCCACCGGGGCAACCTCCTCAGGTGCAGGTGCTTCCGCAGGATTTTCAATAACATCTGTTTCAGCGTATGAGGTTGAAGCGTTAAACAATGTACCAAACGCCAATAGCATGCTCAGGAACAAAACCATCATGTTCGAATATTTCTTCCGGCCAGATCTATGCATATATTCACCTCTAAATACTGAATTTTGTAAATAAATTCGATAAAATGTTTATTAGTTGACCCCTATCTCTGATAAAATTTGTAAGCGGTTACCATATTGTGCGAAAGTATGTTCTTCCCAGCCTCCTTGTTAGTTTACTAGTCACTTTCTTGCTTGTACTTGTACGAACGCTACACCTCCTTTACAAAATAATGTTATGTATGTAAATTCAGTCATTTTTATAATGGAATGAAGTTCATCATATAGGAAGGGGGATTTTTCCATTCTAGAGGGATAAAAATGGATGATGCATAAATGAACACGACCTACTGTTTTGAAAATGAAAATAGGACTATCTTTTCTGCGCTTTAAATTGCAGAAAGATAGTCCCAAGTCCCCAAAACCTGTTATTAAACTTTCCGGCTATTCACCGGAAGCCCTCATTAGAAATCATATGCCACATCTTTTGCTTGTTTCATGCTTGCAACCGCGTTGACTTGTAATACGGTATCCTCTACTAGACGCTCAATACGGAACAGGATATCATCATTCACTATTTCCTTTCGATGAAAATCCTTTTCTTCTATGAATACATAACCAGGCACGATATACGCCTTCATATAAGATAAAATCGGCTTTAATTGCTGTTCCACCATTAAATAATGTTTTGCTGTCCCGGCAGTTACAAAGATACTCACAACCTTGTCCCGAAATGCATTGATCGGCAATAAATCAAAAATATTTTTTAGCGCTGCTGGAATAGAAGCTTGAAAGGTTGGTGTCCCGATGATAAGGGCGTCCGCCGCCATGATCGTTTCGGTCACGTATTTTGTATCCCCTTCATATTCCCAATAATTTCGGCCATCGCTAAAAACCATATGATAATCGGCCAAATCAAGCAATGTTATGTCAGCGTCCGGATACTTTTCACGGGTTACCTTCAAAGTATAATTCATTGCTGTTCTTGTTTTAGAGCCTACATTTGAGCCGGCAATGCCTACAATTTTCATGTAATATCCTCCTTTACTTTTTAGCTGTATGCTTTTTAATGGCTGGCATAATCTCTGTTGCTATGAGCTCAATGTTCTTCACGATTTTCTCAAACGGTAAACCACCAAAGTCGATTTGTGCCATGAATCGTTGATGTCCATACAGTTCATATTGGTAAAGCATTTTTTCAATAATTTGCTGCGGGCTGCCGATCATTAGCGCATCGCGATGATCTGTCGCCTGGGCAAATTGCTGTTTTGGATATCCGCTCCCCTTTAATGCCATCATCCCAGAATCGATGTGAGGGTAGTATTCTCGAAGTGCATCCTGCGAGGTTTCTGCTGTATAGAACAAACTGGTTGTCGCTATTGGTAATGTTGAAGAATCAAAGCCGCTTTTCTGTGCTGCTTCCCGATATGCATCAACAGCAATTTTAAAGTTAACAGCCGGACCACCCAGCGTTGTTAACATCATTGGAACACCGGCATAACCTGCTTTAATTGCACTTGCTGGTGGCCCCCCTACTGCACGCCAAATCGGCATTTGTTCATTTTGCGGCTGCGGAATAATGGTTGCATTTTTGAGTGGTGCCCGGAATTGTCCTTCCCACGTTACGGTCTCTTCAGCATTTAGCTTCAATAATAGATCCATCTTTTCTTCAAACAATTCTTCATAATCACGTACATCATAACCGAGCAAACTGTAAGCACCGACACGAGAGCCACGACCAGCAACAATTTCAGCACGGCCTTTTGAGATCAGATCGAGTGTTGCAAAATCTTCGTATACGCGCACAGGATCCGACGTGCTTAACACAGTTGCCGAGCTTGCAATTTTAATGTTCTTAGTTGCTTGAGCAATCGCGCCTAAAATTACCGTATGTGCTTGTGTTGTAAAATGTGCCTGATGGCTCTCACCTACTGCAAATACATCCAGGCCTGCTTCTTCTGCCAGCTTGCTTGTCTCAATGATTTCATGAATACGCTGCTCGGCGCTAATACGAGTTCCGGTCGTCGGATCTACCAAATGCTCACCGATCGAATATAAACCAAATTCCATTCCTTTATTTGTATCGATACGATATTTTTCCATTTTATAATCTCTCCTTCTTATTCTAATGGTGTTAATCCAGCTTCAATCTCAGCACGTCTTCCTTCTAAAAATGGTGGTAAATCAAGTTTTTCACCTAAATCTTCAACCTTAGAATCTGCTGTAAATCCCGGCCCATCTGTCGCAATTTCGAATAAAATGCCATTGGATTCACGGAAGTATAAACTTTTGAAGTAAAAGCGATCAATAACACCCGTTGATTGGAAGCCCCGTTTTTTTACAACTTCATTCCAGTAAGCGATCTCCTCTTCGTTTTTCACACGAATCGCCAAATGATGAATGCTTCCTCGACCCGGCTTTTCGCTTGGTCCATCTTGCTGCTTCACCACAATTTCACCGAGCACTTGCCCTTTAACTGACTGGTAAATCGCTTCTTGCTCTGAACGCAAGACTTCGATATATCCGAACATATCTGTTAGTGTTTTAGCCAATTTGTCTACATTCCGTACGGTCATTTCTACCGTTCCCATCCCTAAAATGCGATGTTCTTGTTCGACTAATGATTGTTCCCATGCCGCCCAATCCTTCGGCACTTCCGCACCATTGTTGTTAATGAGAATAAGGCGCAGCCCTTCCGAGTCTTCAAATGGCAATGCTTCTCTGCCTGCATACGTGGTGATATCACCATGTTTTACATTTAGTTGTTCAAAGCGCCCTTTCCAATAGTTCAGACTTTCGGATGATGGGACAAGCAGGCCAATCTGTGTAATCGCATTGGTACCACGAACAGTTCTGCCTGCAGCTGGCATTTCAAAAAAAGATAGCTCTGTGCCCGCGCTTCCGGTTAAATCCCCATAAAATAAATGGTACATGAAAGGATTATCTTGATTGACGGTCTTCTTCACTCTGCGTAAGCCCAATATCTTTTGATAAAATTCATTATTCAATTGAGCATTTTTTGTCAGCATGGATATATGATGGTGTCCTGGAATTTGGTACACGGTAGTTCCTCCTTTTTAACTTGACTAATCAAGTGATAGTGTAAAAAAATTTACTGGGGTGGTATTTGTTTTTTTTGGCTATGCTTATGCACACGTGTCATTAGTGTATACAGTGTTTTCTTTTCTTCTTCATTTAATATGTCGTCAAAAAATGATGATTGGAAACCTAGTTGTGCCGGCATGGCTTCTTCCAATATCTCCGTCCCTTTTTCGGTTAAGGAAATTGTTTTGGTTTTCCACTCTTGCTTTCGCGCAATGTAACCTTCTTTCTCAAGACGGGCAAGCATGCGAGAAATTCCACCTTGTGTGACGGTTACTTTTTCAGCAAGCTCGATCTGTGTTAATGGCTGATATACATGTATTTGCGCAAGCACATCAAATTGTGCTGTTGTTAAATCAAATCGCTTTAAAAACTCATTCGACATTTGGTTACTCTGGTTGGTGAAACGAATTAAACGTAACCAGATTAACGAACCAATCGTATTCTTATCCACTTCATTTCCCCTTCTCATCGTTAACCTTGATATCACTTTACTACTCAATTGATAAAAATGCAAGGGGGGATTCCGAAGATTAGTATATACGCCTCCTCCTAGATTCTCGTGCTAAACCACGGAGGCGGTACAGAATGATAAAAAACCGGGCAAATATCAGGATATGATCCTGGATCTGCTCGGCTTTATTACCCATTCCGAGATCAATGTTTATAGAACACCAGATCCCTTAATTATGTCTTCTGCACTCAGCAAAGTAGCTTCTTGAATTGAAACCTTATTTCTTTTCATAAAAGATTGAACAACGTGATAACCGACAGCATATCCCGCTCCTGAGGATAGTCCTACGGGCGGATAACCTTCTTTCTTGGCGAATTCATCCCCGAACATATAACTGCTGACTTCCGCAAATCCTTTAACATCCAGACCTTCCCGTATGACGTTAATGGAATATTCCAGTTCTTCCTGATCAATAGAAGTCACCCATGGACCTAAATATTCTTCCCCATACAAAGCAGTTGCAAAAGAATCAGCAAGTCCCTCAATAATGATATATTCGCCTACAGAAACATTCCCATGATCCCAATCTAAATAGGAAAAGCGCAAATTATGATGAAACTCATGTGCAATCAGTGAGGGCATTCTCGGAATATTATATTCGTTTGGATGAATGGTTATCGTGACATAACCCGGAATACCGCCAAAACCGCAATATCCATTTTCATTCTGGAGCTTTATAGGATCGGCAATATACAACCCGAATATTAAATCCTCCGCCTTTACGGCTAAGCCTGATGCTGATGAAAATGCAATACAATCTGCTATCGTTTTCTTCGCGATTTCAAGTGCGTTGATTCCTTTTAAATCCCTTAAAGCTTTTTCAGCGACATCGTTATTATGAATGTCTAAGTATCCCATCATTTGAGTGGCCATCAAAACATCATATCCGTTGGGCTCCTTAGCCTTCATCGGGACATTTATTGTCCTCCACATAACTTCCAGAGGCTTCATCATTGTGTACCTAAAGAAGTCCTCTCTTTTCTCATTCGGTAAAGAAAGCATGGTTTCGTACTGGGTTATCGTATCTTCTATAATAATATTCATCGTAAAATCCCTCCTACGACCACCTTAAGCTATGACGTAGCGTAAAGGTCAACAGCTTTCAGGAAATGAAAAAGAGCATCTTCCTTTATGGAAGACGCTCTGCAGCTTATCATTAGTTACTCTGCCGGAAACTTTCTACATACTCATGCAAAAAAGCATCAAGCGTGCGAGGCTCTCTGCCTAGCAAACGCCTTACAGTATCCATAGGCTTTTCTGGCACCGTCATAGCCATGGCTTGAATTTCTACAACATGGTTCGCGATCCAAGGAGGCATGTTCCCGTGCTCAGTAAGATTGCGAAGTAATTCTTGGGGGTCCACGTTGATGTAACGGATCGGTCGATGAAGCAGAGTGGATAATTCACTCGCGATCTGGGGATAGCTGAAAATCTCCGAACCAGTAAGCGTATATATTCGGCCTGCTACCTCGCGGTTGGTCAGAACCTCTGCGGCAACGTCTGCGATATCGCGACAGTCAATGAAATTACAAGGTGAATCGCCCATGGAACCGAAGAAAATATCTTGTGTTGCGATCGTTGGTGCAAGGTGCAGTAAGTTTTGCATAAACGCATATGGGCGCAACACGGTATGAGTGAGACCCGATTCGGACAGGATCTTCTCGATTTCGTGATGCCAGCCCGCTACCGCCACTGGAGAGCTCTCCTCAAAGGCAGGACTGGATATTTTTACGATGTGTTCGATTCCAGCTTCGGCGGCAATCTGTATGATCGAAGTCTCCAATTCGATTTGTCTTGGACTATTGGACATTGCAAGAAAGAGCTGGCTAGCTCCTGTAAACGCACGGCGCAACGATTCGGGGTCAGAAGCATCAGCCGATACAACTTCGATAATTGACTGGCCTTTCTCTCCAATCTGAACACACAACTTCTCAGGCTCTCTGCTTATCGCCCGGGCGGGCACGCCAAGATCAACCAAACGTTTCAAAAGCGCACTTCCGATCATACCTGTTGCTCCAATAATAACTATCATTTTTTATCTTCTCCTTTTGATGAAAAATTTGTTGTGACGTTAAGACGCCAACGCCATGTCATTATCGTGCTTGCTATTAATCCAGATAGCGGGAAATCGCTCCAGACACGATTGACCCATGCCAAGTGATTGTTCGGAATAATAATTTCCATTAGACCAGATATCACCCATGCAGCGAATAGACCAAACGCTACCACTACCAAGTGAGGTGCGCCAATGATCCACCGCTTATGCCCCCCTCTGCTGCGCAACCAAAGACCAAGCATCCAAGCCACCAAGGCCGACGCTCCGCCGATTGTGGTCAATGCTCCTATTTGAAGGTCTCTGTTGGCAGTGATCAATCCCCCGATACCTGCCATAATGGCTGGAGCAGCATAGGCCATTACAACTTCACGCCAGAGTACAAACGTCTTTGCATTGGAACCACCAGCCTTAATGCGGTAATCACCATCTGTCTGATCTAGATATTTCATCTTGTTCATTTAGTTACTCCTTTCTTTTTAATCGTTCAGCAGTTGATTTATTGATATATAATTAGGAACCTAACTATATAAGAGTGAAAATGGGCTAGCTTAACTAGCCCGTTCTACTCCTTGCTGATGTTTTCCTTTTCGCCTGGATCATCCGTAAGTGCTGAGATGCCTTGTGTAATCCGACCTAACAGGTCGAGAAATACGCTGCGCTCCTCGATACTGAGCAAGCCCACCATTGCTTCCAGCCTTTCGAAATGCTCAGGCGCCATATCACGGAGCTTCTTCGCCCCTTTCTCCGTCAAAATGACCGATCTCTGACGGCCATCTTCTGAACTTGACCGTCGGGATACTAGACCATCTCGCTCAAGAGTGTCAATAAGACCCGTCACTGTAGCGCGAGTAACACCTAGATGTTCCGCTAATTGCGAGGGCAACTCTTCTCCGTCGTTATCTTCCAGGTCTGCCAATAAACGATATCGCCCTGTTGATAAACCGAATCTGGAGAAATGAACCTCTGCAGCATGTCCAAGCTTGGCTCCCGTCGCCATTAGCCTAGACGCAACAAGAACAGCCTGTGCGTCTATGTCTAGGTTATAGAGATCAATCTGACGTTTAGATTGTTCAAGCGAGGGAATAGCGCCAATGTCTTTTGTTACTTTATTATTGTTGTTCATGCATATAGTATGGCTCCTAATTATTTTTGTGTCAATATATTTCCTCAAATTCATTAACACCCAAGCCTACCCATATAACGTTGATGGAAAGCATTTCATCGTATCTTCTATAATAATATTCATCGTAAAATCCCTCCTACGACCACCTTAAGCTATGACGCAGCGTAATGGTCAACAGCTTATCAAGAAATGAAAAAGAGCATCTCCCTTTATGGAAGACGCTCTTTTCATCTCCGACTACCTCGTCCGATCTCACATCAGCTATACGTTCTGCTCATGATAGCTGTAGCCATTCATCGTAGTTGTTCGCTAATTGTTGTAGTTCATTAATGAATTGACTTGCATGATATCCATCACACACTGCATGATGTACCTGTAATGAAACAGGTAATAATGTTCGGCCGTCTTGGCAGAAATATTTACCGCCAGTCACAATGGGCAACAGATATTTACCATCGTTAAAGACGTTAATATTAAAGCCTGTGAAATTAACCCAAGGGATACTGGAAATCGGAAAAGAATTCATAGGGACATTATTTTTTGCTACGATCCCTTTCACATCACCATATTGTTTCAAATCTTTCTCGTAGTTGTTATAAAAGATCTGAAAATCATCGAAAAACTCAGTCCAAATGCTCGAAAATGATTTATCATCATTATGAAATATCGTAAAATCCGGTATCATACGATCCCAATATCCTAATTCATTTTCCTCATTAAAGCATGTTCTAAATTCCACATGAGCATTGACTACCTTTGTAATCATATAAATAAAAGTTGGATATAATTTGATATCTTGCGCACGAAGCGTCACTAGTAACGATGTAATATCAATATTAGCTGTGATGCTAAAAGTACACCTAACTTGATTTAAATAATGTTCAAAGTAAGGTTTTCTGTTCCAACTTTCCATATCAATTAAATTAAAATTCATAAGTTTAACCTCCTAAAATTCATCGTTTCTCATTTTAGGAGGTTATTTCCTCTGATTTCACCAACACTCTCTCTCACCCCAGTGCATTCATTCATTTTTTTTCAATGTAACACTTATTCAACCCTTGTTCAACTAACCTATAAGGCTTGATACCATTAATGATCTTTCCTAACCCATTTTCTAAATATATTATTAGAAAAAACAATAGCTAAAAGAATAATGAATATACCTAGAATGATAATATATAATATCTGTGAATTATTTATATCGATTTGTAAGTCCTCTGCCAAAGTAATTCGTACCAACGACCCCTATAATAATGACAACGGCACCAGCAAGATGGTATAGGTGAAATTCTTCCTTCAAGAAAATAACCCCGGCCAAGATTGTAATGAGCGTAGCAAAATTACTGAACACACTCATTTTTGTCGCCTCTATTTTTGATAAAACATAATTCGAAAGATACGAAGTTACGAGTGATGATAAAACACCTAAAAATAATATGGCTAAGACAAAATCGATATGCATAAAGGGTTGGAAAAATTGTTTTGTTGTACCCTTCATCACATGATTGCCAATCGCCATGGTGTTAAACACCAAAAATCCGAATAAAGTCATGCTATAGGTTAATGTCATTAATGAATATTGCTGCGTTAACTTTCTTGCAAAAACGTTATATAGCGCAGCAGCTACAGCCGATAGTAGAATTAACCCACTGCCGATCAAATTCGTTATCTGAGCTCCTACTCCATTCATAAAGAGCAAATAGATTACACCCATTACCGATAAACTAATGAAGACTAACTGTCCGCGTGTTGCTTTCTCCTTTAATACGATTCTTGCAAACACTAACGTAAAAATAGGAACCGTAGCTTGAATAATCCCAGCTTCAGAAGAAGATGTACGAACTAATCCAAACACTTGTAAGGCAAAAAAAGCAATAGGATATAACAACGCTAAAGGAAAAATCCGGAGTAAAACTCTCCAATCTATCCTTAATTTATTTTTGCTAATTCCTATAAAAATGGTGGCACCGATCAATGCAATCGTAAATCGATGCGCAAGTGTGTCCATTGGGCTCGCAACGGTTAGAGTCACTTTGACAAACATAAATGAAAGCCCAATAATGAATGCATATACAATTGCCGCGATATACGCTTTATTATTTTCTGCCATATGATTCACTCCCTGTATTTTCTGTCCGGCCGATAAAGCTATCGTAATGAAAAATAACATTTTGCACGATATAAAAAATACACATCTGTACCAGTACAGATGTGTAAGGAGCTATAATATGCTTAAGTATGAACTGATATACGACGAACTACGTCATCAAATTCAGACGGGCGACCTACATTCTGGTGCAAAACTGCCCTCTGTTCGAAATTTATCACAACACTTTTCTTGTAGTAAAAGTACAATACTAGCCGCTTTAAAGAAACTTGAAGACCAACACCTCATATATGCGATTCCTAAGAGCGGCTATTATGTCGTAGACCATCAAATGCCTCAGGAACCATCCACTACAGATTTCATAGATTTTGCAACATCATCACCAACATGGCACCATTTTCCTTACAAAGATTTTCAGCATTGCATCAACAAAGCTATCGATACGTATCAAGAAGATTTATTTCGATATGGTACACTGAACGGTTTGCCTTCATTAATTACAGAAACCAAAAAATTGTTAGAAACATATCAGGTATTTACACATACAGATCATATTTTCATTACTTCAGGCGTGCAGCAAGCACTATCCTTACTGAGCATCATGCCGTTTCCAAATCATCGCACAACCATTCTTGTAGAACAACCTAGCTATCACTTATATATGGACTTTATAAAAACGTATAGACTACAAGCTGTTGGCATTCGGCGTACAACACAAGGCATTGATTTAGATGAATTAGAACAAATTTTTCGTCAAGGCGACATTAAGTTTTTTTACACCATGCCACGATTCCATAACCCACTAGGTACTTCTTATAGCAAAAAGGAGAAAGAATCCATTCTGCAACTAGCCAATAAATATGATGTGTACATCGTAGAAGATGATTACTTAGCGGATTTTGAACAAAATAAAAAACTGGATCCGCTATTTTCGAATGATATAAACGAACGTGTTATTTACTTAAAAAGTCTTTCTAAAATTATGTTTCCTGGCTTACGCATTGGGTTCGCAATATTACCTAATGCGTTAAAAAATACTTTCCAACAGTATAAAAACACGACCGATATTGATAGCTCGATGATTTCACAAGCAGCCCTAGAGCTTTATTTGAAAAGTGGCATGTTTGAACACTATCAAGCACAAGTACGTGAGGCCTATACGGTTCGTGCCAAAATCCTTCAGCAATCTCTAAGAACACATATGCCAATGTATGAAACACCATCAGAAATTTGCATGCATAGTCATATCGTTTTGCCAAAACAAGTCAACATGAACTCGCTTCTTCGTCATTTATCACAACAGCATATTTTACTAGATACCATTGATCGAAATTATTTAGACGGATTTTATCGTGAAAGAATATTAAAGTTAAATGTTACGAATATCGAAGAGCATAAAATTGAGACCGGTATTAAAGAAATTGCCAAGGCCTTGAACAATTTAAAAAACTATTTTATTTAGAGATTATCTTTGGCAACGTCAATTCAAACCGCGTTGTTCCTCCGTCCGTGTCCAATACGAGCCAGCCTCCGTGTTTTTCCACGATATGCCTCGCGATCGTCAGGCCAAGGCCCGTCCCGCCGTCGCTTTTTCTCGCCGCATCGCCACGGACGAACGCGTCAAATACCCGATCCCACAGATGGTCGGGAATACCGACGCCATTATCGGCCACTTCGATTCGCACCTCCGTGTCTCGCTCAGTGAGCGTCAACCGCACAAGCGTCCCCGGCGGATTGTATTTCAGCGCATTTGCCAAGAGGTTGGAGACGGCGCGATACAGCAGCTTCCTATTAAACGGAACGATCACATCCTGTGAAGGAATATCGCATTCAAACACAAAATGCTTCTCCTCGAACAAGTCATAATAATCAACCGCCATCTCGCGGACGAATTCAGCAAGGTCACAAGCTTTTTTGACGATCGGATAGTCTGGGCTTTCTAGCTTGGACAGTTCAAACACGTCGTCGATCAACTCGGTGACAAGCCCTGTCTTATCATGAATAAGCTTTACAGTCCGCTGCTTCTTCTCTTCGTCTTCAATCATGCCGAGCTGCAGTGCTTTGGCATAGCCCTGAATCGTCGTAATCGGCGTCTTCAGATCATGCGAAATATGAACGAGCATCCGCTGCTTGCTTTCCTCCAGCAGTTTTTTCTCCGCTTCCGCCTTGTCCAGTTTCTCCGCCATAGCATTAAAGCTTTCCTGGATTTGCGCCAGTTCGTAATTCGCCTCGAAATGAAGTCTCTCGTAATATTGACCGCCCGCAACATTGCGGATACCTGTCGCAATCGCGCTTAACGGATTCGTTATTCTAACCGTGGTCAGACGGCTGTACACATACACATTGATTCCAAATAGTATGATGAACAGCAGTCCCGTCTCCATCAAGGCTCTCCAGAAAAATTTTTGGTTGTCAGCCGTCCCCTCGTCGAGAGCAATCTCTAATTTAATATTCGTTTTCGGTAGCTTAATGAGAGCATACTGGAGCTGCCCGTCATCCGTGTGGAACGGGGCGATGGAAGTGTAATAAAGTTTTTCCTTCACATCATAAAATAACGCGTTCAGCTCTTTTTCCGTATACGAAGCCGGCTTGTCCAGCTTACTGCCCTTTACTTCAATTACCCGCAGACTTTCATCGAGAATTTCCACCCAGCCATGGAACGCTTCAATCGTCTCCGTTGGCATGTCGGCTGTATTCGGCCGGATGATCTCGCTAGCTTGTAGTCGGGACAGTTCCTGAGCAGACAACCACTCATTCGTTCGCTCTACAAAAAACAGCAGCAGTAACAACACACTTACGCCAACCGTCAGCGAAAAGAAAATGTAGTTTCGGAGGAGCATGCCGAACAATTTCGATTTACGGCGCATGCAGCTCCTCCTTCTTGGCAAACCGGTATCCAAGCCCCCGAACTGTTTTCACATAAACAGGCATGCGGGGCGAATCTTCAATTTTGTCTCGCAACCGGCTAATTTGTACCATAATCGTGTTGTCGTCGGCAAAATACGGGTCCGACCATACGTTTTCGAAAATTTGCTTTTTCGTATAGATACGCCCCGGCTTGCTCATGAACAGCTTCAACAGCTTATATTCAATGGCAGTGAGCGCAATCGGCTCGCCTCGTTTATACAACATGCATGCTTCGTGATCGAGCGTCAGATCGCCAAGCTGTGTTTCGGCCATCTCCGCCTCCGCCCGTGTTAGAGCGGGATCGTTGAATTCGTACGTTCTCCGCAGCTGCGCCTGGATGCGCGCCACCACTTCTAACGGACTGAACGGCTTTGTTATGAAATCGTCCGCCCCTAGGCCGAGCCCGGTGATTTTGTCGGTTTCCTGATTTTTCGCCGACACGACAATGACCGGTAGCTTCGAATGCTTGCGAATCCATTGAAGCAGCTGGAAGCCGTCTAGATGCGGCATCATGATGTCGATGACGGCCAAATCGATCGAAGTCCGAGAGAACAGCTCTACCGCCGTCTGACCGTCGTTCGCTTCGAGCACGTCGAACTCTTTTTCCAGAAACAGCTTAAGCAAATCTACAATATCCGGTTCGTCATCGACTAGCAAAATCGTCTTACGCATCGTACTCCCTCCCTGTTATACGTATTGTTCGAGTCATGTTGACAATCTCCTGCAATGTAAGGTTAATTTAAGAGAAGTGAAAGTCAGTGGAAAGAAACATTCCCTATAATAGGAAATGTGTAATGCTTTTGAGCAACACGAATTCATGAAAGAAAGAGGTCGTTACATGGCAAAAACAGAATTGACTCCGAATAAACCGGTCAAAAAAAGATTTGCTTGGTTCACGAATCCGATTAAGCGTATTGCACCCCTTACCCCGGGTTGGAAAGGAGCTTTCATTGCGCTGACCTTCATTACTTTATGTATTTATTTCGTGCAAGGATATCTTCTTCTCGGGACGCGGGGCGCCTTCGATTATTTGACCGGGACCATACTATTCCTGTTGGCGATCGTACTCATAACTGGCATTATTACCGGGATGCTTCACTGGGCGAAAAAAATGCCTTCGCGTTACGCTTGGCTGGCGCTTGCCTCGTTTTGTTTGCTGTTCATCAGCTTCATTGGCCCGATGCAGCTAATGTTTCTGGTGACTTTATCGGTCATTATCGCTTTTTCCTTATTTGGTTCACTCCTATTCCGATGGATAACCGGAGCATATCGTGAGGCGAAGACGATCTCGAAAGTGATGGCTGGAGTTGTCGCAGCTGTGACGTTCGGCTACATCTGCATCGGCGGGTATTGGCTGCTAGACAACAGCAATACAGATTTGGCAAAGCCGTACCGGCTGCAAGCAATGAAACCGGCAGACCGTTACCCAACAACGATGGCGAATCCAGCAGAACAAGGATCGCTTAAAATCAAAACATTGACATATGGCAGCACGAATAGCTATCGAAAGGAGTTTAATGCGGAAGGATCGCTTGTAACGAAGCAAGTGGACGGATCGGATTTTGTAAAAAAATGGTCGTCGATCCGTACAAGCACGTTTGGCTTTGGACCGGACGCGATGCCGCTAAATGGGTTAGTCTGGTATCCCGATGGCGAAGGCCCATTCCCACTTGTCGTCACCGTTCACGGCAATCATCCCGCGACCGACTATTCGGATCCGGGTTATGAATATTTGGGCAAGCTGCTGGCGAGCCGCGGGTATATATTCGTATCGATCGACGAAAATTTCCTCAATTCTTCCCCGTATGACGACTTATTTATGCTGAACGTGTTGGAGAAGGAAAATCCGGCCCGGGGATGGCTAATGCTGGAGCATCTGAAGGTATGGAACGAATGGAACACAACGAAAGGCAATCCATTTTACGGCAAAGCGGACATGAGCCGGATCGCGCTGATCGGTCACTCCCGCGGCGGCGAAGCGGTAACGGTGGCTGCGGCATACAACAAGCTGCCGGCTTCCCCAGAGAACGGCAACATCAAGTTCGACTATAATTTCGGCATCCGTTCCGTCATTTCGATTGCAGGTACCGATGGGCAATACAAGCCTGCGGGACAGCCGACGGTGTTGGAGGATTTAAACTATTTGGCCCTACAGGGAGCACATGACATGGACGTCAGCTCGTTCGACGGAGCGAGCCAATACAGCCGAATCGGCTTTACGAACGACAGTGATTATTTTAAAGCGTCGGTGTATATGTACGGGGCGAACCACGGGCAATTCAATACCGTATGGGGGAGTACCGACGGTGTTGGACTAGGCAACAAGCTGTATAATACGGCCCAACTTATCCCGCAGGAAGAACAGCTGCAAGCGGCGAAAGTGCTAATCTCATCCTTCCTGGATGCGACGCTGAAAGGGAGTAACGAATACCGTACCGTTTTCCAGGACCTTGGCTACGCCCGGGAGTGGCTGCCTGACACCATGTACATCGGCAATTATATGGATTCGCATACGAAACTCATCAGCAGCTTCGACGAAGACATCGATCTTGGTACGACAACCTTGGCTGGAGGGCGGCTGATCGGGGAAGGATTAAAGGAGTGGAAGGAAGAAAAAGTTAAGATGAAATTCGCGACTGAGCAGTACAGCGCAGTTCGCCTCGGATGGGATCGTGCGACAGCTTCCGGCATTCCTGGCTACACAATTATTTTGCCGGATGACGGGGTCAATGTGACCAATCATAGCTCGATTGTTTTTGCTATGGCCGATGTGAATGACGAGAAAGAAGCTTCCGGCACGGATGCCCTCGTCGACTTAACTGTAAAAGCCGAGGACAAGAACGGCAATACAGCCGCTTTACCACTAAGCAGCGAAGCTAGCTTGCTGCCGATGTTCGAAGGAAACATTGTCAAATGGCCGTTTACCTCATCCTTGCCGACGAAGGAGCCGATATTTCAAAACTTCGCCTTCAGGCTGGACGATCTGAAAAAGGTCAACCCGAATTTTCTGCCGGAGGAGATGAGAAAAATCAGCTTCGTGTTCGATAAGACAGAGAAAGGAACGATACTGGTCCGAGACATTGGCATCCGCAACGATGAAACCGTGACCGGCCCCTAAATCGGAACGAAATCAAAAGCACGGTCCAATATCATTCCATCGCTATCTTCACCTACCCTTAAACGTCAGATAAAATCTGGCGTTTTTTGTTGTTTATCATCGGCTGATGGGCCGTAGAGACCCGGCACCGGTATATCAAGAAGCCGCAGATATACCCCCAGCTGTGCACGGTGGTGGATCATGTGGCTTATTCCGAAGGTTCGAAGCGCAAGGGCCCGCGGCTGACGATGGATAATCATCTCACCATGTCGCAGTGTCCAATCCTCACGGAGATACTCCTCATCACTATCGGTTAACAGCTTGCTGAGCTCACCCGCTCTCGTATCAAATTCCTCGAGAATCACTTTGCGGCTCTCCAGTGCCGCCCGACTTGGCGGCGCCGCTGCTAGATCAAACTCAGGGCAACGAAGGATTGCCTCCTGCCAGATGAACAAGTTGACGATATGTGTGGCCAGCTCACCGAGACTCATCGATCTCTCATGCGGCTTCCACGTCAAGTGCTCCTCAGGAATGCTCTCCAATATGCAACGCGTACCGGCAAACTCCTGCATAACGTCCCCGACCATCAGCTCTTTAACCATTTCCCGCTCCTCTCTCGTACCAAAAAAATGACGAATAAAATGTGAATCTTCTTATTAACATTCACCCTGAAAAACATACGGTGCAGCTGCTTTTAATAAGCTTTCTACTCCACCTGGATGATAAGGCATTAAGTTATTAGCAGTATCTTTATCCACCCATTTGATCTCGACGATTTCGTTCTCATCTTCAATCGTAATTTGCCCCTCTATAATTTTTGCTGCAAATGTAATCATTAAACCGTGATGCCCATGTCTTGTAAAAAACGCTTCATTAACGGCAATAATACTCCCTACTTCGACTACTAAACCAGTTTCTTCTTTTGTTTCGCGAATAATTGCCTGTTCTAAGGTTTCTCCTATATCAACTGCCCCACCTGGTAGTGACCAAGTTGAATGCCGATTATTAACCATTAATACTTTTTCTGTTATTTCATCATAAATAAACGCATATACAACATCTACTCTTTTCATATATAACACCTCTTGATATTGATCTAATTAGACTATAACACTATTGCGATCTTCAACTAAAGCAACCGAAATGCATGAAAAAAGCCAAGAAAATCATTTTGGAGTTGCTCGGCTTGTGTAATCCCGAATTGACAGAAGAATTGTAAAATGCTAGATTGAAGTTAATATTTTTTGAACGGAGGGTGAATCATTTGAGCAATTGTTTATTTATTAAAAAAGCAAATAACTTAATAAATAAACAAGAAGCTGAATTCACCTACAATCATATTTAATAAATTTATATATGGTGTTTTATTCCATATATAGTATGTTTTTATTTCTATTTTTGAAATAGATTTCGAACGAGATGCTTCTGTTTATAAACAGAAGCATCTTTTTTTGTTGAAAAAAATTTGGGGTGATGTATATGAACAAATAATAATAAAACCTCTAAAACAATTTGAAACGAAATGAGGTAGCAAAATGATTGAAATCAAAAACATAACAATCCACACAACAAAAGACAGTCGGACACTAATACAAGATTTTAATTTAAGTATTCAAAGTGGAGATAAATTAGCATTCATCGGTGAAGAAGGAAATGGAAAAAGCACATTGTTAAAATTAATATACGATGAGCAATTAATCGCAGATTACTGCACCTACGAAGGAAAAATTATTAAAAATGATTATTCATTGGGATTTCTTTCACAGGAACTAACAGATGAAGAAAAGCAAATGACCATTACCGACTATTTTATAGAAAATAATTGGAATAAGGATTTATTAAAAGCGATGAATGACTTTGGTATTGAATCATTGGTTTCAGAACAAAAGATAGGCGTTCTTTCAGGTGGTGAACGGTTTAAATACCGCTTTTTACAGCTGCTAGCTTTAGACCCCGATGTCCTTCTGTTAGATGAACCAACGAATGATTTAGATATTCAAACGATGGAATGGTTAGAAGTATTTATTCAGCAGACGGCTAGACCGATCTTATTGGTATCACATGATGAAACATTTATTAGTAATACAGCCAACGGCATTATTCATATGGAACAAACACAACGCAAACAAGTACCAAGATATACGATTTCGAGAGAGCCATATGAAACATATCTCTCCAATCGAGCGAACCATTTGAATAAACAAGAGCAGGTAGCGAAAAAACAAGCCTCTGATCATAAAAAACAAATGAACAAATGGAATGACGTATGGCAAAAGGCGGAACATCAACATCAGAATGTGTCTCGGTCAGATCCAAGATTGCAAAAGAAAATAAAGTCATTAAAAAATCAAAAGAAACGCATTGAAAGAGCGACTGAAGCATTCCAAGATGCGCCGAGTGTGGAAGAAGCAAGCGAATTTCAATTCGATTCAACAATTCATGTGCATAACAGTAAAAAAATACTCGACTTTTCATTAGAAACACTACAAGTAGCAAACAAAAAGTTATCGCAAAATATCCATTTATCCATTACTGGGCCAGAAAAAGTAACGATTATTGGAGAAAATGGCGTTGGGAAAACGACGTTGTTAAAAAAAGTGAAAGATGAGTTAATCCAACATTCTTCATTAAAGATAGGCTACATGCCACAAAACTATGAAGACCTATTGGATTTATCAAAAACACCGATTGAGTTTTTAGACACAACAGGGAATAAGGAAGCGATCACGAAGGCTTTTACGCATTTAGGTAGTATGAAATTTACGTCTGATGAAATGCATCATTCAATGGAAAACCTAAGCGGAGGGCAAAAAGCGAAGTTGCTTATATTAAAAATGATATTAGATCAGTGTGAAGTACTTATTTTAGATGAACCAACAAGGAACTTCAGTCCATTAACGACGCCTGTTCTATGCAGTGCACTAACGGCTTTTGAGGGTGTTATTATTAGTATTTCACATGATCGCCGGTATTTAAATGAAGTAGCAACAACTATTTATGAACTAACTTCTGAAGGTTTAACAAAAATATGATAGGATCATATTCCATCTTCTCAAAGTATTATCTATTAAAATTTAACCTAAAAAACATCCGTTCGCTTATAATCAAAATAAGCAAACGGATGTTTTTGTTGTAATTTTCAAACAACTTTATTATTCAGCGATAAACCCTTTTTTAGCTTGGATAATATATCGTCATACTTAATCGGGTTAAGGTTTCTCCAGAATTATAATATGTGTGAGGTCTATCAGCTCTAAATCTGATTGAATCACCACTTTTTAATTTATATTCACATTCACTGACACGAATAGTTACTTCTCCATCAAATACAGTGATAAATTCCTCAGTTCCCTCTCTATGGGAATCAGAACTTAATAGCCCTTCATTTTCAATTTCAACAGAGTAAATTTCAAAGCGTCTATCCTCTTGGAAGGGAAAGTAGGGAAATACTCTATACCTTCCATTGTCCTCAGACAATACTTGAATTTCATTTTTTAAAACAACTTTAGTATCAGGCTGCGGATTATTTATTAGGGAAGTAAAGGAGATCTTTAATCCATTAGCTATTTTCCAAATCGTTGTGAGACTTGGACTTGACTCTCCTCTTTCAATTTGCCCTATCATCGTTTTGCTTACTCCACTTAATTGAGAGACCTTTTCCAAACTTAATTTTTCCTTCTCTCTGAGAGCTTTTAAATTTCTTGCAAGAATAAGATGAATTTCCTCCATAAACTCACTCCCATAATATGTACAATATAACGACCGGTATGTATAATAAAAAGCACGACGTTATATCGTCTATTTCGAACATTATAACATACACACTAAAAAGGAGCTCCCAAAATGCCTATATTTTCATTTTTGTTATTTGTCTTTATTACCAGTTTTACTCCAGGTCCCAACAATATCATGGCCATGGCGTTTGCGAATAAACATGGATTAAAAAAAACAATTGTATTTAGTTTAGGCGTAGGTGTCGGATTTTTTGTTATCACATTATTGTGTAGTTTTTTCAATATCATACTTACAAGTGTTATGCCAATAATTGAATTTCCTTTGACCCTTTTCGGTGTAGGTTATATGTTATATTTGGCTTATAAAATACTTACCAGTAAAGATATTGGCGGCGGACATGATGAAAATAGTAGAAACTTTTTCTTAATAGGAATCTTGTTACAATTTGTTAATCCGAAAGGTATTCTGTTTGGGATTACAGTAGTAGCAACCTACATTCTCCCCTATTACACTTCATATTTCAGCTACCTTCTATTCTCATTGTTTTTAGGAATGGTTGGTGTAATGAGTACATTTAGTTGGAGTCTATTTGGTTCGATTTTTCAAAAGTTCTTATTACAATACAGACAACAGTTTAATATTATTATGGCCGTTCTATTGGTATATAGCGCTTTTTCAATTCTATTCCAATGAAAAACCCCCTTCACATGTATCTGATAAGTCAGATCCTGCAAAGGAGGTATTAATACTGAACTTACAGACAGCCCCTAGAATCGATTAAGGGTTAAGCGCTCTCGCCATCGCATCCACATAGCTTTGGCTGGCGCGCTGGCTCACTTCCGCTTCGGGAACGAATACTTCAAAGCAGTGGAAAGTACCGGGATACAGATGAAACTCGACGTCTACGCCCGCTTCCGCAAGGCGCGTCACATATTCGATCGTCTCATCTCGGAATAGATCAAGCTGGCCTACGCATGTATAGGTTGGCGGCAGCCCCGCCAAGCTTTCCGCTCTCGACGGCACCGCATATGGGGATACCTCGATATCGTTAGCACCCTCGCCCAAGTACATGCTCCAGGCCGACAAATTGTTCGTCCGGTTCCAAGTTGCGTTGTCGGCCGTAATTTCATGGCTCGATGCCGTCATATTGCGGTTGTCGATCATCGGATACAGCGGCATTTGGAAGATGATGGCTGGCCCGCCTTTGTCGCGAACCATTAAAGCAAGCGCTGCGGTCAGACCGCCGCCCCCGCTTGCACCGGCAATCGCGACGCGATCCACATCGATACCCAGCAACTCAGCTTCGTCCGTCATTCATATCAAGCCGGCATAACAGTCATCGATGGCAGCTGGATAGGAGTGCTCGGGAGCAAGTCGATAATCGACCGATACGACAACGCAATTAGCCGCCTGTACGAAGCGTTCGCACAAAGTATCGTCCATATCGGGATGTCCCATGACATAGCCTCCCCCGTGAATCCACAGCATGGCCGGAAGCTTCGCGTCAGTTCGCTGGGCGGGCTCGTAGATTTTAACCAGCATCTCGCCTACTGCGCCCGGAATCATCTGGCTTGTCGTACGTACGTGCTCTGACTTCTCAATCGGAGGATTTGACAACAAACTCCTGCTCCACTCTAAATTTCCCTCCAGTTGAAAACCTGGAAATAGTGCTAATGTCGACCGCAATTCCGGCAATACCCGACTTTCAAAATCCATGTCAATTCCTCCTATAATTAAATATGCTCGCGAATCAATTGTGGTTTTATGAATCAAGATTGAATGATGATCCTTGTTTCGTCTCAGCTTCCCATTTAGAAATTTCCTCTCGAACCCGGGGCGCTACCTCTGTTCCTAACAGCTCAATAGCTCTCATCACTTGGTCATGCGGCATCGTACTTAACGGTACATACAGCATAAAGCGTGTAACGCCTACATTTTTGCGAAGGTGAATGATCTTCTGAGCAACCGTCTCCGGATCGCCGACATACAGTGCACCTTCAAAGCTGCGCGCGGCATCATAGCTAGAACGATCATAATGTGCCCAGCCCCGCTCCTTGCCCAATCTATTCATACCTGCCATGGTAGAAGGAAAAAATGTATCGGCAGCTCGTTCCGTATTCTCTCCAACAAATCCTATCGAGTGTGATCCAACCTTAAGCCGTGATTCATCATGACCAGCGTGCGCAGCTGCTTTCTTATAAAGCTGCACGAGCGGTGCAAAATTCATCGGTTTCCCACCAATTATCGCTAGCATTAGAGGCAATCCTAACAAACCTGCACGGACAGCAGACTCCTGTCTACCCCCGCTGCCAACCCATATCGGTAAAGAATCCTGAACGGGCCGTGGATACACGCCCAAATTATTAATCGCTGGCCGATGCCCGCCCTTCCAGGTTACTTTTTCGGACCCCCGTATTTTTAGGAGCAATTCCAAATGTTCTTCAAACAGCTCATCATAATCATTTAAGTCATAGCCAAACAATGGAAAGGATTCGATAAAGGAACCCCTGCCCGCCATAATCTCCGCACGTCCATTTGAAATACCATCGAGCGCAGAAAAATCCTGAAAAACGCGCACCGGATCAGCTGAAGAAAGCACCGTCACTGCACTAGTCAGCCGAATCCGTTTCGTCTGTGAGGCAGCCGCAGACAACACCATTGCTGGTGAAGATGCCGCATAATCTTCCCGATGATGCTCCCCTACACCAAACACATCAAGTCCCACCTGATCGGCAAGCACAATTTCCTCTACCACTTCACGCAATCGCTGTGCGTGGCTTATCACTTCACCAGTCTGAACATCCGGCTTTGTTTCTACAAACGAAGTAATACCTATTTCCACGTGAAATCTCTCCTATTTCAAATTTTTCTCCGTAAACATACAAGCAATCTTATTTTAATGCGGAGGCCGTAGCGCGCCTGGTCATTGCCCAAAATAGAAGAGCTAAAACACTAACAGAAGCCCCGAGCAAAGATACTCCGTCCCAGCCATAATGTGCATATATATGGGTCGAAGCAATTGAACCGCTAGCACTGCCGATGGAATAGAAAATCATGTATCCGGCAGTAAGCCGGCTACGTGCCTCCGTACGCAATGGAAGGATCATAGTTTGATTCGTGACATGTACGGCCTGCACTGCCAAGTCAAGAAGAACAATACCAATGACCAATGCGAACAGCGACTGTTCTGTATAGCTGATGAACAACCATGAAATCAACAATAGGATCAAAGCAATGCCCGTCGTTCTCTGTCCGTAACCTCGATCAGCCAGCTTCCCTGCTCGTGCTGCAGCTAACGCTCCTGCTACTCCTACAAGACCAAATGCTCCAATTGCACTGTGAGAAAGAGATAATGGCGGCGCGCTAAGGGGCAGTACGAGTGAAGTCCACAAAATGCTGAAATCAGCAAAAATCAGCAGCGCCAGAACAGAGCGGATGCGTAACATCCGTTCTTGTCTAAACAGCATAAGCACCGATCCAAGCAACTGAGGATAGGACACTGACTTTACCTCGCGCTGGGCATTGGGCAACACCCTAAAAAACATCCAAACCATAAAAAGCATCAGCGCAGCAGAGACTAGATATACGGAACGCCAACCCGCAAGATCCGTTAATATCCCTGCAATGGACCGCGCAAGAAGTATGCCGATTACAATCCCGCTTGTTACAATGCCAACGACACGTCCTCGTTCGGCAGGGGCGGCCATCGTTGCCGCGAACGCTACAAGAGTCTGAGTCACAACTGCAAGCAGTCCCACCAAAGCCTTACCTGCGAATAGTACCGTGCTGGTAGAAGCAGTTCCAACTATAACCAAAGCTATTATGGATAATAACATTTGGCCGATAATCAAGCGGCGCTGGTTAATCAAATCTCCAAGCGGTACCAGCAGCAGCAATCCCAATCCATAAAAGATCTGAGTGATGGTAATAACAATGCCAATAATGGAATGGTCAATACCAAACTCACTCGACAGTTGATCGAGTAACGGCTGTGCGAAGTAGATATTGGCGACTGACATCCCGCAAGCAGCCGCAAATAATAGTGTCACATAGCGAGACATGGAAGCACGATGATCTGAATTAGACGTAATCGGCTGCGCCTGTGACGAATCCGCCTTTCTATCGGCATTGACTGCTACTTCTTCTATAACCTCCTCCATTTTGTGTACACCTTACCTCCATTCATTTAATTGTCGAGTACAATACTGTACCGATCGGTATGTTATAATTCCCAGTAAATATATCTCACGGTTACTCTTAATGTCAACAATTATATTTGATTTCACTGGTTATAATTTAATATGCATCTTCTCTTATTAGGATAAACTAACCTACATTTGACAAAGTAAAACGCTAATTATAAAATTATAATATACTGTTCGGTACGTAAATAGAGCAGTTGGTAGTCACCTACAATCGGAATCATTGAGTAATGAAAAAAATCAAGAATAACGAGAGGTATTCATAATGGCAAGAACCCGCGAATTTGACGAAGAAAAAGTATTAGATGCAGCTATGCAACTATTTTGGGAGAAGGGATATGAGGCTACTTCATTAAGCGATTTAACTTCCAGAATGGGCATTCAACGCCCCAGTATATACTCTGCCTTTGGAGACAAAAAAGAATTGTTCGAAGCCGCACTACGCAAATACACAATGTCCCGCGCTTCCGATGTGCGAACTAGACTTCAAAACCATTCATCGGTAAAAGAAGCATTTTCTACTTTTTTTGAAGGTGTGGTTGCTGAGGAATATTCAGAAGATCGAAGTCGGGGCTGCTTTTGCATCAATACCATGGTCGAACTTGCGCCTCATGATGAGAAATTTGAAATTCTGACAAGGGAACATCAAATGTACCTATCTGTCATATTTCAAGAAACCATTGAACGAGGTATACAATCAGGTGAGCTCGAGGCCAATACAGACGCTAAGGCTTTATCACAGGCGCTAATCGTATCGTTGATCGGACTAACCGTAATGATGAAGTCTCGTCCACAGCGATCATTTGTTGATAATGCGATTAAAGCGACACTTACATTGCTTAAGTAATTCGGACTGAGTCTCGTTTTACTGTGCTGATTTAATGTATGAAAAAAACCGAGCAAATCTCGGGAAATAATCCTGAGGTTTCTCGGCTTCGTTAGAACTTATTTGCCTCTTTTGTTTTAGATGAAGTCATTAAAGGAGATTTTGAAATAAGAATTTCAATCCAATTGCGGAGTTAATTGATTATGACAAAATCGGTATGCTAGGTCACTCTTTTGTCTTAATCGAGTTCACTTAAACAACGTTTGATTGCTCAAACGATTTTTAGCCTTTATAGCTAACTTATTTTTTTGCTGTAAACAGATGAAACGCCTAACATTTCGCTTGAAGAACGCGGTTTTTTCACCTGATCCTTCTCCAAAAAGTTGTTAGGCGTTGTCAAACAAATACGCTGATCAAGGATCCTCAGTACGAGCGTGCTTCACGAGTCTTGTTAGGTCTGAGCCACCGGAGCACCAGTTCTCGGTTCCGGAAGCGAAAATAGTGCCTTCTGCTGAAGCTACGGCTACTACTTGGGGATCATTGGACCAGAACCCAAACATCGGACCGCCGGATTGGCCTGGTTTCATGTCAGCGGAGGTGGTCATAGCCCGTCCCGTACCGTAATCCCACTCGTCTTCATCAAGATTCTTATTCTTCTGAAAAATAGGAGATAGACCGGATGCTATATCAGTTGGGTACCCAATGTTAAACCAAAAATTCTCGTCGTCCCAGCTGCTGTCATATGTGCGCACACCCATGAACCCGAAACGGTCACCAATGCGCTGGTCGGTCACTATCACAGCGTAATCTTCATCAACATTAGTTGCACCGACATCGCCGGGACCATGGATTTTCGTAAAGTAATGTACCTTCACCCCCTGTGCAGTTGCCGCCACTGTTCCACCTGCACGATGCACCTCGATAGTTACACTTAAAGCATTCCAGTCCAATACGTGACTGGCAGTAAGGACATGGCGAGGCCCGATAATTACACCTGAACCCACAAAAGGGCCACTTAGGATCCTGCATACACATCCCCAAGGGTATTTGAGATCGTTGTAGGTGCGCCGATCGTCATCACCCCAAATGACAAGCGGATCGACAGGAATACCTCGGTGCTGTAAACGAGGCTGAGTCGAACGTTGTACGGACATCGGCTTTACGGTAGACCCGACCCAGGCGGGTCGGTGTCCCGGTATAAGGTCTATTCGGTCAACTTCACCCCGTTTGATAGGCCGTATTTCCATGCGTCGACTAACCGAGAGATCCGACCAAAGCTTACGCAGATGCTCCGGTACCTCTTCAGTGGCTTCAAGGGTTTTGCCACGGTCGCGAAATTCGCTCCAAGTGAGTGGTCGGTCGACCTTTGGTAGACAGCCCTTATCTTCAGTAATATTTTCATCTGAAATCATATGAAACCTCCTCTTTTAGTTGATGGTCTTGAGTAAACAAGACGTCAAGCAAAGTCCACTCAACTAAAAACCTTAAATTAATCTTCCCCCCATCCAAGCAAATATTCACAGTATTTGATATCAAATGTAAACAGTCTCCAAGACAAAACACAAATAGCCCCAGTCGAGTAGACCCGGAGCTGCCTTCACACTTGATTCCGGAGCCGAATTGGGAACGGTTTTATAAAAGAACCAGTTGGACGTTATGTAGTTGGTATGAGCACAAGTATTCCTTTTCATCAACATTCTCTAAACCATATAGTGAATGTAGATCCGATGTCTTTTGAGCTTGTTACCTCTACAGAAGCATGATGTTCATCAATAATAAATTTGGCAATAGATAAACCAAGACCAGTTCCCTCGATCTTACCTCGAGAATGATCCGCCCTGTAAAAACGATCAAAAATGCAGGGAATTTCAGATTTATCTAATCCAATCCCTGTATCTTTAATGCTTATCCCAACCATATTATTGTTTGTTGTAAAAGATAATTCGACTGAACCCTCTAGGGTATATTTAAAGGCATTGTCTATAAATATTAGTAGCAATTGTTGTACATAGTCACTGTTACCTAAGATATATACATTATTTAACACAGAGATATCATTGTGAAGCCATTTGACTTTTTTAGGCATTACATCAACTTGCCGAATAACTTTTTCCACAATAGGTTTAAACTCTATTTCTTGAAGTTCTATCTTTAACCTAGAGTCCGATCTGGCAAGAAACAGTAAATCGTTAACCAATTTTCTCATGCGCTCAGCTTCATCGACGATATCATGAATGCATTCAATCGAATCCTCCAATTCTGAATCACCGATTGACTTATTCAACCACACTTTCTGTAAGAGTTGTGCATTTCCTAAAATAGACGTTAATGGTGTACGAAGCTCGTGAGATGCGTCCGCCACAAATCGTTGTTGATTAATATACATATAATTAATTTTTTCAAAATTGATCTCTATGCTTTCAAGCATAAAATTAATAGCTGTAACCAATGTTCCAACTTCATCTTTAGACCTTTTATAGAATACTCTGTTTTTTAATTCACCTGTATTTCTTATTTTCTCCAGGTCCTCGATCATCGATTGTAATGGTTTAAGGGTAACTTTTGATAGCACCCTTCCCGATACAACTGCCAATAATACGACACTCAAAGTAAGTATATACAGAGCATAACGTAGTATTTTAAAAAAATTTTCAAATTGGCTTACATTAACAGCTGATTGTACTACCCCTACAATATCACCATTAAAAGTTAACGGAGCAGAATAGATCAAGACAGGCGATTCTAACAAAGATACAGTATCAAAATAAGCCGTAGTTACTTTTTTGCCCTCTACTGGCAACTCTAAGTACCCTAAGTTACTAGACTTAATAATAGCACCGTTAAAAAAATTTGTAATTTGAAAAAACATTCCCTTTTGGAGACTAGCCCGTTCATCAATACTAATCAATAAGTTCCAATCTCTTCTCGATATCTCTAACTCATACGAAATGGATTTTCGAACCAATCCAGCCTCATAGGCCAAATTTTTTTTTATATCCTTATATATATATTGATGCAGGAAGAAATACAGTGCCATCCCAAAAACAATTAACATAACCATTAATATCAAAGAGTGGACCAATGATAATTTTGTTTTTAATGTCATTTGTTTCAACGCCCTTGGTTTTATATGCAAGTTAAGATATCACACAAACCTTAAACACATATTAAAATATGGTAAATTAAGCAATATACGGCTTAGCCTGAGCGTTGTGAAGCCGAAAAACACAGTTGTTTCAAAAAACATTAGGTATAAAAATTTTAAAAGGTGCAGGAATTGCCTCTGCATTTTCCTACCACTCCCTACACTACTCTTCATTTCTTGGCAGATAAAAAAGCCGAGCAAATCTCGGGAAATAATCCTGAGATTGCTCGACTTTGATGCGAGTTTATTTTCTTTTCAGCACCACTCTAGCTTTGAAATAAAGCTGGATCAGAAATATCGCTTGAACTTTTATGCAAGAAATAAACCAAACTTCTTAATCTTGTTCTAAGTGCGGCAAAGGAAATGGAGAATAAACGATTGTATCACCATCTTCATCTAGCTTTAGTATAATGACAAAGTCGGCACCATTACTACTATCTCCTCGAGGCATTGGAAAGATCATTGGAGGACAACGCAATTCTGTATACGGTGAATATTTTTTGAAATCATCCATCGCAAAATTTAGAATTTCATCTATTTTGTCGTATAAAATATTTAAACCTCCTATAATAAAGTCACAATATTGTTTAGACTGCTGGTACTTTTCAGCTAGTTTTTGTTTGTATTCCTCAACGGTTAAAAAACAAACTTCCCAATCCAAAGGAAATATTCCTAAATGATAAGTATGTATTTTCATGTTTTCATTCCTCATTTCTAATGGATTCTAACTTCAAAATTATCACTTTCCAACTAATGGAGCAGAGAAAGAAATTATATGCCTTTAAGTTTTCTAATCATTGATAAAACTAAGACCTGCCATTTGTTAAGGGCAGGTCTTGTTCTCGATGCTCTGCGGCCAGGCTATCATAACGCTTATAACGCCTTAGATCCTACGGCCTTGCGTCCCTGCCTTTTGACAGGTTTGCCCTTATCATCTTCCAACAACAAATCATATTCCTATTTCCAACATTTTCACGGTTACTTTCTCGACCCTACCATCCATATCCGTCCCGTCAAACTTCGGAAGCTTCAGTTCGCTCACGATGTTTCCGTCGCGCATAAACATAATGCGCTCCGTCTGCGCCGCAACCTTGGCGTCGTGAGTTACAAACATAACCGCAGTACCTTCCGCGTTGATTTCGGAGAATATGTCCATAATCTCCTGCGCAGATTTTGAGTTGAGCGCACCTGTAGGCTCATCACCGAAGATGATTTGCGGGCTGTTCATAAGCGCACGGCAAATTCCCGCACGCTGAAGCTGACCTCCCGACACCTGTGTAATGTTGCGCTTTTCCAGTTCCGCAATACCAACCTTTTTCATAAGCACTCTTGCCTTTTCGGTAATCTTCGCAGCGTTTTTTCTGTTATCCCGCATTGAAGGAAGAATGATGTTGTCGAGAATATTCAGATTTTTTAGCATAGTCGGCTGCTGAAAAACAAATCCCATCTTTGTTCTCCGTATATCTGCAAGCTCATTCTCAGAGGCCGCCGATAAATCCTTGCCGTCAAAAACGACCTTTCCGCTATTAACGCCATCCGTTCCGCTCAGCGCAAACATCAGCGTCGATTTTCCCGAGCCCGAAGGTCCCATAACCGCAACGAACTCACCCTCGTTTATTTCTACGGACACGCCGCCCAGAACATTGCGCTTCTCATCGCCTTCGCCGAAAGATTTTACTATATGGTCACCGATAATAATCTTCTTCATATGCCTACTCCTTTATGTTCTCGGAAATTTTAATTTGTCCTGCGCCCGATGTGCCGATTATTGTTGCGATAAGTACCGAGCATATCATCATCAGCGGACTAAGCAGATACGCCGAAAGCGGATTGACCGCAAAATGAAACGTCGACGCTCCAAACGAGGAGATCACCGCGCCCGCAAGCATCTCTCCGAGAGTGTTCGCCAGAAGCGTGCCGAGAACAATTCCGACAATCAGAACGAATACCGAACGCGAAACATACTGCGCCTTTATATCCGAGTTTGTAAAACCGAACGCTTTCATGACGGCAATAGAATATCTGTCTTTTGCGACAAGCATTTTCATAAACAACAGTGTAACCAATACCGTTATAATCAGCGCGACGGCAATTGCAGAATAGGAGGCCTTTCCGACGGAGCTTATTGTCGAGCCGTATGTCTGTACAATATATTCATCAATGTCCGAAACCTTTGCATAATCAAACCTGTCCGCATATTCCGAAACCTTACTGTCGATAAGAGACTGATCTGAAAGCTCCGCACAGATCACGTACCACATAATGTCCGCCGAATTGTCGGTGAAAACAGCCTTTGCCGTTTTACCTCCGTTGGTAATGTCGGAATAAATGCCGCTTACCGTGAGATTTTTTTCCTTCCCCTCAATCACCAGTGTAATGATTTCGCCGACCTTTTTGCTCAGCTCATCCGCGTTCATAGCCGAAAGCGCTATTTCGTCTTCTGCGGCGGGGGCTCTTCCCTCGGAATATTCTACAGGGAATATTGAATGGTCGCCGAGCTCAATTTTTAACCTTTCCTCCGAGCCGTCCTCCGTCTTTGCCTTGAATGTTTTTGTTGTAAGCATGCCATACTTTGAAATGGCATTGTCGCTGCTCATCGTTTTTAATATTTCAGCGGCTTTTTCAGAAATATTGTCAGTCTGCTGAATGTCTATGCGCATATCGCTGTTACCTATCCCCATATATTTGATGAAGCTTTTTGAGGAGATCGTGTTGTACAGGTTCTGCGGAACAATAATGATAAATGCCGAAATCACCAGCACCGCAAGCATTGTGGCGTAAAGTTTTTTCCTTGCGAGAACATCTTTGACACCGAGAAAAATATTCGTGTTAAACAGCCTGTTTCCGCTCAGGTTAAAACGCTTTGCACCCGCGTTTTTTTCGTGTGAAGTGCCAAAGCGGATTGCTTCGGCGGCAGATATTTTCCGAAAGCGTCTCAGCACTCCGCTTACATAGGCAATTATTGCAAGGAATACAAGCAGTATGCCGATTATGCCGAACAACAAGGCAAAAGAAGAATTTTCGCTTTCACCCATATAAAGCCGGATATTTTCTAGAAGCATGCCTCTGAACACAAATGAAAGTGCAAATCCGAGAGTACAACCAGCTGCCGCAATCACCGCGTATTTTGCAAGATAAATCTTTTTTATGTCGGAAACACGTAGCCCTATTGCTTTCATAACACCTATTTCGCGGTAGTCGTCTTCGATTTTCGCAAGGAGCGTAAAGCGTATGCACATAAATGCGATTGCAACGACAAGCGCACTTACAAGAAGTATGACCGCAATCATCAGCCCATCGGAGATGGCATTGAGCATTTTGAAAAGCGGATATGTAATTGTCGGTCCGTTTGCTTCAAGTCCTGCGGAGGTGTAAGCAGTTTCGAATGCGCCAATTTCAGACAAGTCCTTTAATCTGAACTCAATCAGATATTCCGTGCTTCCGAAATTCTTTATTGCCGCATAATCATTTTCGCTCACAAGAAACCTCTTTGACGAGGCAAGCAACGAATTCATCTGTGAATCGCGTAGAAATCCCGCAACGGTAAATTTCTTTCCGTCTATCACAACCTTATCACCGACTTTTGCAGTGCCGTCCTTCATATAACCTACCGGAACATAAATCTCCCCATCGGATACATTTATAACGTTTCCGTCAAGATCAAGGAGATAATCAAATTTTTCGCTCTGTGTGCTGAAGCCGTTGTCCTGAACATTGGCCGCAAGCGAGTTTCCGTCAATTACAATCTTCGCACCGTCAACATTGAGAAATTCAAGCACCTGAAATTCATCGACATTGCTGTTCTCCTCCGCGAAATCCGCAAGCCGTACAGTATCAATATCACCCGAATGCATCTGCATAAAATGCGGAGTTTTTGCCTGCTTCATGAGTGTATCTATCGAACCCGAAAGATTTACGACAAGTATCGCCGAAAGAGAAACAAGCATAGCCGCGGCAGCGACAAAAATCGTTGTTGTCAGCGTAATTATTTTGCTTTTTAAAATATCATTGCGGATTATTCTGTAATACATAAGTCACCTCTGTTTTCTAGCTTTTTAACTGATTTTGCGTTATACAGAATTACCGAAGTCACACATAACAGCATCCCAGCGATTATAATGAGAAATCCCGTTCCTCTGCCGCTGCCCGTGCCGATGATCTTTCCCACACTGTCAGCAAGCACTCCGCCGTCAACTAATAAAGGAGTAAACACATAGTCCGCCAGCACACCCGAAAGCGCATAAGCGGCAACAAATCCAAGCTGAGAAATGATTCCTATCAGTGACCATGCTCTGCCCTGAACGGAATTATCAATGTTGGTGCGAACAAGAAAATCAAGACTTATATTTGCAAAAGGCATCATCGCAAAAAAGAGGAATCCTGAAACACTGATCCAAATAATATGTTCACGAAATCCGAACGCCGCCATAAACATTCCTTCACAAAACAGCGCAATCGAAAGAATTTTCACATAACCCTTTTTTATTGGAAGAAATCCTATTATTACACTTGATACGAGCATCCCCGAAGCGACAATAGTTTCAATCGTTCCAATTACGGAACTGTCCGTGAAAGCAAGCAGCATAGGTATGGAAAGTGTCTCAATAAATCCGAGGAAAAATGTCAGCACTGATGTTATGATCATAAGAACAAGCACACCTCTGTTATTAGAAACTGCCCGCCAACCCTCTTTGAATTCGTGGATAAACGATTTAGCCTGTTCGCATGTCTTGGAAGCAAGACCGCTGCGTACAACAAGAGTACTAGTAACGGTGACAAAAAAAGTGCAAATGTCGATTATAAGCAATAGCTTTATATCCGAAACAGTTAGCAAAAATCCTGCAATAATCGGCGAAATCAGAAATTTTGCCGAGCCCGCCAATTGGACAAGACCGCTTGCCTTAGTGTACTGCTCCTCGGTAAGCAAATCCGTAACCGTCGCTTTGTATGCGGGATCAAGCAGCGATGAAAACACCGAGCTTATTGTAACTCCCACGCAAATCTGCCATAGCTGTGCTTCTCCGCGAAGCATACAAATTAGGATGAATACAAGTCCTATCGCGGAAAGACTGTCGCCTAACACCATTAACAGTCTGCGGTCATAGCGATCTGCAAGTACTCCCGCATAGGAGCTTAAGAGAAGCGACGGCATAAACGCAAGCAAGGTTACAAGTGCCATTGCCGATGCCTTTCCTGTCTGCTGGAAAACAAAAATCCCTAGCCCGAACGATGTAAGCCCGCTTCCTATTGCTGAAGTAAGCTGTCCCGACCACAATAGAAGAAATTTTCTGAAGGATTTTCCCGATTTATTCATAGCTGCTTCCGTCTCCTCCACCAAACATCTGCATAGTGTCCATAAGACTTCCACTTTCTGCACCGAGCAGCCTTTCTACGTTGCAAACAAAGGCCAGCATTCGTGAACCGCGCTCCTCGTTCGTCATTGTAACCATATCATCATCAAAAACGGTATTCGCATATATCACAACCATTTCCATGCATTCATACGGAAACGGTGTGCTGAATAGTCCCTGCCCAATGCCCTCGCGGATGATTCCCGTCAGTATCGGCGGAACGCCATTGATTATAACCTTTTGAATTTTTTGATGCATAAGCGCGTTCTGCGGCTTGTGAATGTGGTCCATAATTACCTCACTGCTTCCGCCGCTTATGTTCATTGCCATTACAGCGCGGATCACGCGCTCGATCACGGGTATGCTTTTATCTGCGGCAACTTCCTGCGCCGCACCTAAAATACGGACACTATACCGCTCAATCAGCGCGTCCATAATATCCTCCTTCGACTTGAAGTGATAATACAGCGTTCCCCGCGCAATTCCGACCTTTTCGAGAATATCATTTGTACTTGTGCCATCAAAGCCCTTCTGACCGAAAAGCTCATCCGCCGCGTCAAGTATTTCGTTCCTGCGTTCCTCCGCTTCTTTTACAACTCTCATTTTTACATCTCCTTATCATAAACCGACCGACTGTCTGTCGGTAATATAATAACATACTATTTTAAGTTGTCAAGAGATGCCAAATCTCGTCACAAACTGACCTTGAAATTACTCTCACCAGAAGTTTTCGACTCCAATGTTTATTAAGGCATGAAAAAAGTGAACCGACATGTATCTATGCTCAATTACACGGTAAGCTGATTTTCTGTGCTGCGATTATTAACAAATATGAACCAAGCAAATTTGAAAATCCCTATAAAAAAACTACCCGCTAGAAGAAATAGCGGGTAGTCAGTATACAACTTTGTTTTAATTCAGCAGATAACTAACTATCTCAATAATTACTTTCTTATCATAATCGTTCAAACTTCAATAATTACAGATGACTTCCACCAGTTACATCCATATTATGCCCAGTAATAAAACTCGCTTTTTCACTCGCTAGAAACGAAACAACATTTGCAATTTCTTCTGGTTGACCCTCTCTTTTTAAAGCACTCATATTCTTTGCATTTTCTTGACCTTCTTCTGTATGCAGCCAGTTAGCAGTTGAATCCGTATCAATGATTCCAGGCATTACGGAATTAATCGTAATTCCTTTTTCACCTAATTCCTTTGCCAGTGTAAACGTCATTGTATTAATTGCGCCTTTTGTCATGCTGTATACCATCATATGAGGAAATGCGATACGTGTCACACCTGATGATAGGTTTATTATCCTGCCATTGGATTCTAAAAGTCCGATTAGAGATTGTGTAATAAAATATGGTGCTTTAACATTTGCATTGAATAGCCGATCGAACTCATCATAGTCCACTTCTCCAAATCCATTTGATGCAGCATGTCCAGCATTATGAACGATTGTATGCAGTGATACATTATTATCTTGGATTATCAATTTTTTAGTTTTCTCAATAAACTCTTTAATTCTTTCACTGGAATTGAAGTCACCTTGAATTAACTGTGCTTGTCTGCCAATTGATTCAATTTCCTCTTTGACCTGATTGGCTTTTTCAATATTTTGATTATAATGTAATAATAAATTGAACCCATCATTTGCAAGTTGGATTGCAATTGCCTTTCCTATCCCTCTAGAAGCTCCTGTTACCAATGCGTAATTATTGTTCTTCATGTGTTAACTCCTCCTTTAAAGAGAGTCTAAAGGTTAACCTAAGGGTAAGGTCAATTACTTAACACTTAGAAGGAAAAATAAATTCCGAAAGGCGCTTGGAGGAATATAGATAATCATCCGAGGTTAATATACGTTCATAAATATATGGTTCGGATAATTTTAATTCGTTATTTTTCATTATTTCATTTATCCTTAATACCGACTCTTCTTGATAAGGGTCAATTTCACAGAAAAACTTTTGCGTTTGAAAACCAAAATATCTTGTCACTCCCGATTGATTCAATTCCTGGTTTTCTAATGGTAGGGCGATACTAACAGGATGAATTTTATTATCTGTCATTTTATATTTGATGATTTTTTCATTTTTTTTAACATTAAGTTCATTAATCAATTCCTCTGAATTATTCAGCGCTACACATATATTTTCATTTGGTAATAATTCATATTCATATACGATCAATGATTCTAGATACTCTTCATTGACTTCATTATTTAAAATCGCAATCGGATGATTCAGCTCTTTCAATTTATTTATTGCTTGATTTGCCTCTTTTATCTTATTCATTTCCAGTTGAAGCTTTTCTTCTATCAAGTTATTTATTTCATCATCTGATAACTTTCTATGAATGATTTTACTGATGTCATTCAAGGTAAATCCTGCTTGTTTCAACAAATTTATTCGTTTAGCAGTTAGTAACTGATTCTTATCATAATATCGGTAATCATTATCTGGATGAATAAACACAGGGTTCAAAATATTATGTTCATCATAAATATACAAAGCTTTTCGTGATAAGCCAGTTAACTTGCTAAAATCTTTTATCAGAAGTAAATTATTATTCACTAATAAAACACCTACTATCAATTCTATTTAAACTTATAATACACATTACAGGATTTAAATTTAGTGTATCCTTTTTATAAACATTTTAACTTATTTTTAATGCTGGAAAAGATGTCTGTTACTGCTTTTGCGAGTATAGCAATGACGCAGACCACCGTGCACAGGTTGAAAAATGGGAAGCTATAAGGAGTGATCCATTCAGTAAAGAGCTCCGATTGTAAGATCCTACCCCATAAGTTACCGGAATCGTTTATGTTCGGTTCCAATGATGTGCCATCAACGGCGATAAAGATTAATTGCACAATGAGAAAAACACCAAGGGTAATAACCCAACTTCTTATTCGATTCGGATGATCTTTTTTTCGTTTGTCTGTCATTTGACCAGTTCTCCTTCACTTTTTTGTTCATATTACGATGGTTATTAAATTCCATCCACCTTTTTCCTTACCTTTTTCCTTAGTTTAAAACTAATGCGATTAGTATATTCCTCATTTTTAGCCAGAAGTTTATATCCATCCAGTATGGTTGAAGTGCGACTTAAAACGAAAATACCGACTGCTATCAAAGCGATACAAATCGGATAATATTGTATGAAAAATCCTGAAGTAATCCCCTTTCTTTCGAATAGAATGGGTAAGAAACCTGCAATTAATAAACAAGTCCCAACTAACATGAGAGCAGCATATCTTTTCTTCATTTTTTCATATCTCACTTTCAGCTCTTTAAGGTATTTTTCGTCAAACAGCAAAGGTTCCTGCTTCAGTATTTTATATTGATCTTCTTCTAAATAATTTGCTGATGCAGTTATTCCAACTCCTACTGTAGCAATAATAATAGTTGGAAGTGCATACATTGAAGGATCCTGGTTAAAAAAGAAATAAGGTATAAAAGATAAAGCAACAACAAAAAGTCCTAAAGCAATATATTTACTGACTTTACTTTTGTTCAACAAATACCCTTCAGCCATTTCTTTGCTTACATAATACCCTTCATCATTTTCCTGACTTGGCTCAGCGGTATCTCTCAGCAAATAGTCGATAGACACCTCAAAAACATTTCCAATCATCAAAATTTTCTCCGTTTCGGGATACCCCTGACCATTTTCCCATTTACTGACTGCCTGTCTTGTCGTGTTTAATTTTTCAGCCAAAGCTTCTTGAGAAAGCCCTTTTTCTTTTCTTAATTTAAAAAGTTTCTCGCCAAAAGTCATTAACTTCAATCCCTTTCGTTTTGTTAGCTATATTGTATGAAAACATTGCTATTCTTTCTATCTCGCGGCGAATGCACTTTGTCAACTTATGGTTGCATTTTTGTTATTACTCCATAATATCGCCCGATTACAGACGACTTTATTGTTTACAGAAACATCTTTATTGTATATTGTAACTTAACTTGTTGATAAGGAATGATGTTTACGTTCTACCTCAATAATGTTAGGCCTTCGGTAATATATCATGGTTGATATTCTAACCCCACTGCCAGTCCCACGACCTTCTCTAATCCACTTATCGACTTTAGATGTTCTTTTTCTTTTAGACACAAAAATACCCCTTTAGATAATCATATCCAAAGGGGTAAAACGGTGCATCTTTTTTATAAACGGTACGACATTATTTTAAATTGTCAGGTGATAAAAAACTCTGGAACTAATTTTGTTGATATTATTGGATTCGACGCGGCACACAAATCTAGTTAATATAATGGCCATTTTAAGAACACTAAATTATTATGTTTCTATACATTACCTTATTTACATTATGTCTTACGGTATTATGACCGGCTTTAGTACCTTTACCAATAGCTATAAGCATAACATCTAAATACCTTTCAGAAATATTTAAGATTGCTTTTAATTTCTTAGAATCATAGCCTGACATAGTAATTGTTTGAAAACCTGCTTCATTTGCTAATAAAATTAATGACATTGAAGCAAGACTTACATCTCTAGTTAATTCTAGCTTTAGATCTTCATTTGATTTATTTTCATAATAATTTATTGCAGCATTCGCTAGATAATCTCTTAGCGATTCATCAAAAAAACCTGCTTGAAAGCCTTCTTCATGTATCTTAATAATATTATCTTTATCAAATGCTTGATAATCACCCAACATAACAATTAAAGTTGAAGCTTCTACCACTTGTTGTTGATTAAAAGCTATAGGTAGCAATAAATTTCTTAAGTCTGGATCATCAATAATTAAGTATCGAGTTGCTTGAATATTATTTCCGTTGGGTGACTTACTTGCACTTTTAATTAATGAGGTTAGAATTTCTGAACTTATTTTATAACTTGAATCATAATGTCTAACTGAACGTCTTTTTTCCAAAATATTTTTTACACTCATTATATCAACTCCGAAATTTTTATTTATTGCAGCTTTAATTATAGTAAGCAATAATAAATGAGTAAATAACGTACAATAATGTGGTATAGCCACTTTTAAGTGCCTATTCAGGAGGGCCAGCACATGGTTAACTATAATACGGGAATCAACATTTTTATGAACATTGCAGGTGGAAAATGGAAATGTTTAATACTCTTTTTCTTGAGCCAAAAATCAGTAAGGACAAAAGAGTTTTACGAATTAATACCTGGAATTACCCAAAAAGTCTTAACAGATCAATTGAAACAATTAGAAAGAGATGGACTTGTACGAAGAGAAATATTTAAAGAGGTACCACCAAAAGTAGAATACAGCTTAACTGATTTAGGAAGATCATTTGTACCAGTATTAAACACAATGTGTGAATGGGGTAATAAGTATGCGAGTATAAAAGGTATAGATAAAGATCAACAAATTTATTGTGATCATAATTAAACCTAAATACATATTTTTGTTACATCGAATATTACAACAGTGATCGATATCAATGGACATTAAAAAAGATGACCCCTGATGAATACAGGGACCATCTATTAACAGCATAGTCTAGGCTCTTTCTTTTAAGTGTCCACGAATAGGGTCACAGTTCACATAATATCCCAAGAGACCATTCTTATCAAACTTTTTCACAAATTATCGAACTTTATTTTAAACCTACAATAAATCACACAAGCACGTCTTACCTACTCCACCGTCACGCTCTTCGCCAGATTACGCGGTTTATCCACGTCATGACCCAGCGCAAGAGATGCGTAGTATGCCAGCAGCTGCAGTGGTACTACGGACAATGCCGCTGTAAGGATCGGCAGTGTCTTCGGAATTGCAAAGGCTTGATCCACGGACTTCAGCAGGTTTACTACATGCTCTTCATGTGTGATAACCATAACATCAGCACCGCGCGCCTTCACTTCCTTGATGTTGCTCACGGTTTTCTCAAGAACATCCTCCTGAGTCGCTAGGGCGATCACAGGGATACCGTCCTCAATGAGAGCAAGCGTACCGTGTTTCAATTCACCTGCAGCGTACGCTTCAGAGTGAATGTAGGAGATTTCTTTCAGCTTGAGCGAGCCTTCCTGAGCGACAGCAAAGTCTTGACCGCGACCGATGAAGAACAAATGCTCATGCTTCGAAATTTGCTCTGCGTAATTTTTAATGGCTTCGGTATTCGCCAGCATGGACTCAACCTGCTCTGGCAGAGCTTCCATAGCGGCCAGAATTCCAGCTGAAGCTTCCTCGGTAATAGTACCGCGAACTTGAGCCAAATACAGACCGAATAGATAAAACGCAATCAGCTGTGATGTATAGGCTTTGGTTGACGCCACGGCAATTTCCGGACCAGCCAACGTTCCAAGCACATCATCCGCTTCACGGGCAATCGAGCTTCCCACTACGTTTGTGATCGCCAATACGTGAGCACCATTACTTTTAGCTTCACGCAGTCCAGCCAGTGTGTCCGCTGTCTCGCCGGATTGGCTGACCACGATGACAAGAGTCTCCGGTGTAACGATAGGGGAACGGTAGCGGTATTCAGATGCCACGTCATTTTCAACAGGGATCCGAACCAATGATTCGATGACACTACGTCCGATAAGGCCGGCATGATACGCGGTACCGCATGCAACGATCTGAATATTACGAATATTCGCAATCTGATCCTTGCTCAGCTTCAGATCGGACAATACAACCTTACGGCCGCTTTCATCAACGCGTCCCAGCATCGTATCACGGTATGCTCTAGGCTGTTCATGGATCTCCTTCAGCATGAAGTGATCGAAACCGCCTTTTTCTGCAGTAACGGCATCCCAATCGACACGAATCATTTCCCGAGAAATAAAGTTCCCCTTAATTGTCATCAGTTCGACAGCATCTGCTGTAAGCAATGCCATCTCCCCGTCATTCAAAATGTAAACATTGCGCGTATATTTCAAAATCGCCGGAATATCAGAACCAATGAAGTTCTCTCCATCACCAAGACCGATAATCAGCGGGCTGGCTTGACGCACAGCGACCAATTTATCAGGCTCATACTCAGTCAGCACACCAAGAGCAAATGCGCCTCTCATGAAGGAGATAGCCTTCTGTACCGCTTTAACAATATCTCCATCATACTCGCGTGCAACCAGATGGGAAATAACCTCTGTATCCGTCTCAGACACAAAATGGTGTCCCTGCTCCATCAGCTCTTCCTTCAGCTCCAGATAGTTCTCCACAATCCCGTTGTGAACTACCGAGAACTTCTGGCTCTCATCCGTATGCGGATGGGAGTTCACGTCCGAAGGTTTCCCGTGCGTTGCCCAGCGGGTATGCCCAATCCCGGCTGTACCGACAAGTGGAGCGTCCTCCAGCTTGGATTCCAGATTGGCAAGACGTCCCTGCGCTTTTGTGACACGAAGACCTTTGTCTGTAAACACGGCGATTCCCGCTGAATCGTACCCGCGATACTCCAGCTTTTTCAATCCATCGATCAACACCGACTGAGTCTTCTGATTTCCAATATATCCGACAATACCACACATAGTAATATTCCTCCGTTCGATTTTCCATATAGGATCGTGTGGAAAAGAACGCGGCACACTTGTGCGGCATATCAAAAGAAGAATGAATTATTCAATTTTCAACGTTCCAATAACATCAGATAATTATATATTCCGATTGAATCGTCATGAATGCACTCTTCTTCCGCCGCGTTGACCGCGTTCATCGCACACTCATGTTTTAAGTTAGTATGATGATAGCACCCGCCGGTACGTTGTATGAACGGTCGCCCACTCATTTTCCGATCCGGCTTACGGTTGGTGCAGATTACCGGGAGGTCCCCGCCGAACAATTCGAACACCTCCACCTCGTCAGCTTGCTCTGCCGATGGCCCAATCTATGAAAAAGAAAATCAGTTAGCCCGTAATCAAGGCAACTTCTCTTTCACAGCATAGCCGTTCCCGCGCAGTCTCAAGCTCTGGCGCTTGTGTAACTTCGTAACCTCACGATCCTCGCTCTCTATCTTTGAATAACATTTCTTTATTATATTCATGCGGCACAGGTTTGGCAACTGGGCCACACTTCCACTCCCGGACGCCTTAACAATAATAAACCTCGCAACAAAGCCGGTGAAACCATTTTTTTAGTCCCACCGGCCCAAGCAAGGCCTAGCCCCATATCCTCTAAAAACACACCCTGCGGCTTACGCCAGCTCCCGCTTTACTACATCAGCAATCTGTGTCACAAAGCGATCAAGCTCATCCTTATCCGGACCTTCGGCCATAACTCGGATCAAAGACTCTGTTCCTGAAGGACGAACCAATACACGGCCATTGTCACCAAGCAACTGCTCAACTTCCGTAATAGCTGCCTCGATCTGAGCATTCCCCTCATACTTGCTCTTGTCGCCTACGCGAACATTTACAAGCACCTGCGGATATTTTCGCATACTGGACTTCAGCTCACTTAGACGTTTTCCAGAAGATACGATCGTGTCCACAAGCTGAATACCCGTCAAAATACCGTCACCCGTCGTATTGTAATCCAGGAAAATGACATGCCCCGATTGCTCACCGCCTAAGTTGTATCCCCCACGGCGCATTTCTTCCATGACATAACGGTCGCCTACAGCAGTTTTAGCAGTTTTTAGTTTCAACGTGTCACATGCCTTATAGAAACCAATATTACTCATGACGGTAGATACAACTGTACCTTCCTTTAACTTGCCTGCCTGATTCATGGCTTCACCACAAATACACAGAATGAAGTCGCCATCCACTTCTTCACCCGTATGATCAATCGCAATCAGCCGGTCTGCATCGCCATCAAAAGCCAGCCCCAGGTCAGCTCCATGACGGATCACTTCTGCCTTCAAAAACTCCGGATGTGTCGATCCACATTCATCGTTAATATTTAAGCCGTTCGGCTCAGCACCAATTGCTATAACCTCTGCTCCGAGCTCACGGAACAATTTAGGCGCAAGCTCATAAGCTGCTCCGTTCGCGCAATCCAATACAACTTTCAATCCGTCAAAGCGGTTGCTGATTGTTGTCTTGATATACTCCAAGTATTTATATTTTGATTCATTATCCACAATCACTTCGCCGAGATCCTTACCTACCGGACGAGGAAGCTCATCGGTTTCCGCATCCATCAATTCCTCGATCTTCAGCTCTGTTTCATCAGACAGCTTAAAGCCGTCTCCACCGAAAAACTTAATACCGTTATCCTCTACCGGATTGTGGGAAGCGGAAATCATAACCCCAGCGTCTGCTTTAAGCAGTCTTGTAATATATGCTACTGCAGGCGTCGATACAATGCCTAAGCGAACCACATGCGCACCGATGGACAGTAGTCCAGCTACCAGAGAAGACTCCAGCATTGCACCGGATACCCGGGTATCCATACCGATAACAACAGTTGGCTTTTCCTTGTCTCCTGTGAGAACATATCCTCCGCAGCGTCCAATGCTATATGCTAATTCAGCAGTTAGTTCTTTATTGGCAACCCCTCTGACACCATCTGTTCCAAAATATTTCCCCATGTTACGTTAGCTCCTTTTGTCCTACTCTTTATATTGTCATTCGTTTGGTATATCCGTGCTATTCCGTGTTGGAGTTTCCTCTTCGCTTCCCTCTCCCGTGGGAGGTTCTGTACCGGAATGATCACCGCCCTCACCGCCACCAGTCTGGCCATCTCCCGATCCATTGTCGGTGCCAGAACCAGGTTTGTCTTGTGGCTCATCCGGCTTTTCCTTATCTTTACCTTCATCCGGCTTGGGAATTGGTTCAGTGGTCACCGGTTTATCAGTTTCCTTCAACTCCACTTTTACAACAAGCCGCTTCTGGTCCACCCGATTAATCAAATTGGGCAGCGTAACCTGAAGCGGTATGTCATGCACGCCTGCATTCAAGCCAGCTACATTTGCAACCAATCCAATGTCTGTGGGCTGCAGACTGTTCAGCAGATCCGGTGCACCAGTCAGCGTCATCGACATGGATTGACTCTTCGGTTCCGTTATGGTGGCTTCCATTCCGGAAGGAACTCCCTTCAAAGAAACAGGGATTCCATCCATCACACGTTCACCATGCGAGACAGCGGTAATCTCAACCTGAACGGAACTAGGCTCGATTTTCTCAAAACCTTCAGGCGGCGTCAAGTCGGCCGTAAGAACCGTTGTCCCTGAATGTCTTACATTTCCTAAATTAACAGTAACTCCTGTATAGGACTTTGCTCCTGCTAATGCTTCTTTACTTCCGAACAACTTAACCTCTTTAACTTTCGGATTCACTTTGGAAAGAACCAGATCTTCGGGCAGTCGTCCCGTATATTCCATCTCAAGAGGAACCGTGACGAACGAAGCTTCCACAGGAATTTCCACAGCTACGGAAGAAGGCTCAATAATCGCATCCTCCATCACTTTTCCTTCCTTATTATATGCGGCGAGCTTCACCTTTTTTTCCACGATATTTTCTTTTGCCCCATCCAGATCCACGGTCCCTCTCACTTGAGCCAAGGTAGCAAGCTCTGATTCGGGAAGGGTAACATTTACGCTCCCCGGTTCGATTGTCACAGGTTCACCTGCCCGATAATCCTTGGCGGGCTCTCCTTTAGTTCCAATACTTACTGTAACGGGTTTGGAGATGCGTTCCTCTACAGTTACCGTCACCATAGACGGGTCCATGGATACCAGTTCCACTCCTGCCGGAAGTGAGTACGTCAGTGGAAGAGTATGGGTGCCCGGCTTCTTTACACTGCTTAGGTCCAGCTTCACCTTATATTCATCTGAAAATATCGTGGTCAGATCTGACCGCTTACCTCGAACCTCCAGATTCACACGGTCAATGTTGATGCCCGTCAGCGCATATTCACTATCATCAAAGCCATACGTCTGGATTTTGACATCTTCAATTACATTCGTATCAATAATGGTCGTTGGCGGAGTTGGAGCTCCGCTGTCCATATGAACCATTGCCCACAGCAATACGCTAACCGCTAGTGCCATGAGTTTTAATACCATGTTGTTTTTAAACCACTTTTCCATTATCACCGTCTCCCTTCCGTTTCCAGAAGAACGAACGTTTCTCCTTTATGGATGCGGCAGGGCGCAGCTCTTCATACAGTTTGGATATGAGTGATTCTTCCTTAATATCACGGACAACCTGTCCGTTAATCGCAAGGGATACCTGTCCCGTTTCCTCAGAAACGACGACAGAGATAGCGTCACCCACCTCACTAATTCCAATCGCTGCCCGGTGCCGGGTCCCGAGTTCCTTACTAATAAAGGGGTTCTCCGACAACGGTAAATAACATCCTGCCGCTGCAATTTGATTACTCTGAATGATCACCGCACCATCGTGAAGTGGCGTGTTAGGGATGAAAATGTTGATAAACAACTCTGAGCTGATCACGGACCGCATAGGAATACCGGATTCCACAAATTCATTCAGACCGGTTGTCCGCTCAAAAACGATCAGTGCCCCGATCTTCCGCCGTGATAAATAATTCACTGCTTTAATGGTTTCTGCTATTAATTTATTGGTCTCTTCATCAATATCTGCTGACCTTCCGAACAGCTTCCCGCGTCCTAGCTGCTCCAATCCCCGTCTCAATTCCGGCTGGAATATAATAAAGACCGCCAAGACACCAAACGTGAAGATTTGGTTCATCAGCCATTTCAGTGTATAAAGGTCAAACCAGGTACTGAGCGCCCAGATGAGCACCAACACCAAAATCCCTTTCAGCAACTGAACAGCCCGGGTACCGCGGACAAGTAGTATCAGATGATAAATAATATAGGTAACGATTAGTATATCGATAATATCCTTAATGGACTCTTTCCAGGTTAAGTCCGTAAAATACTCCATACTGCAACCCCCGTCATTGCTTAATAACGCTTGCGTCTTTAGATGTAGTATGTGCTCTACACTATCTAGGTTATAACGTTAATCCTCACGATGCAAGTCAGGCCCCATTTACAGGATAAAAAAAATAACAAAAGCCACAAAAAAGGCGCCGTCTTTTCGGAGAAAAGAGGCGCCGTTATTCATCAAGGTGCAAACTTCATCTTAGCGGTAAGCGACATCCGAAAACAGATTGGTAATCTTATACCAGATCCAATCCATTGCTTTATCTATATCCTTCACTTGTCCAGATATATGGGCCGTAGAGGCTTGAAAAAGCTCTCCGTCGATAACGGTTAAGTTTCCTTGAACCTGTCCGAAAACCTGTGCCTTTCCGTTCTCCACAGTTATATCACCCGTAATAATCTGATCTGGTGGAATAATAACCGTATTTCCTTCGATGATAAGCTTGTCGAGTTCACTGCCTTTAACGATCAGTTGATTCTCCTGGCTCCAGAAGCTGACGGTACTAAAGAGCATTACGACCAGAAAAAGAGCAGCAGCCGTGATTGCCGGGTGATTCTTTATCCAAGTTAACCAAAGCTTTTGCTTCTTTTGCTGAGGTAGCATTCCCATAATCCGGTCCGCCAGATCGTCAGAAGGCCCTGTGGCATGATGTGTCAAGGAATACAGAAGCATGTCTGTCTGCTCCAGCTCCTCGAACCTATTCCGGCAGTCAACACATTGCAGCAAATGGGATTTAAGTTCCAGCTGCTGCTGTCTGGACAAATCGTTATCCAGATAATCGTGCATCAAAGAGACGGCCAATTTGCAATCCATATGAGCCAGTCCTTTCGTTCAATCTCTTTGCTGGGTCTACTCCCCATCAGGGGCATAAGACTTGCTTAATGTTCATACGCACCGGAAGCGGCGATGTTTCATTATTTTTAAAAACCTATAATTTAAATTCGAGTTTCTTACGTAAAAACTCCCGCCCGCGGTGAACTCTTGTTTTAATGGTCGTCACCGGCAGAGTAAGCACCTCACTAATCTCCTGAAGTGACATATCCTGAATATACCGTAGTATCATAATCGTCTTATACTTTGCAGGAAGAGACTCGATAGCCTGGTGAATAATGCGCTGCGTCTCGGATATCAGCATCTCCGACTCCGGTGTGCGGTCATCGCTCGGTATCATCGAATAACCATCCATTCCCTCTTGGTCGTTCATATCCGCGTCGAGAGAGTAAGATGGCTTGCGCTTGCGTAACCGGTCTATACATAAGTTCGTACCAATCCGATAAATCCATGTCGAAAATTTCTGATTCTCATCATATCGATCCAGGTTCTTGTACACGCGTAAGAACGTCTCCTGAACAATATCCTCAGCCTCATGCCGGTTATTCAGCATCCGGTACGCCAGATGAAAAATCTTATCTTTATATAACTCTACTATTTCGGCAAAAGCACGCTGGTCCCCTTTTCGGGCCAGCTTCGCCAATCTCACATCTAAATTGTCCACCATAATTCCCCCAGAATGGTCTGATGGGTAACGTCTAAAGTCTAAAAGCATCATTCAAATGGTAATTCAACTTATTCGAAAATGCAACAAAATTCGAAATCACAGCGATACTGCGATTTCTATCTTTATCAATTTTGTAATACAGTCTTCATTACAGCTGTACTAAGCATTCGCAGTTTCTGCTAACAATGCAAAAGGCAAGGCTCCCACAGGGAACCTCGCCTTTGACTATCCCTAACCCTGTATATATTTCACGAAAAAGGGTATCAACCTGTATTACGAAGTCCTGCTGCAATACCGTTAATCGTCAACAGCACTTCACGCAGCAGATCCGGATCATCCTCACCTTTTTCTCGCAGATCACGCAGCTCATTCAGAAGCTGCACCTGCAGATAGCTTAGCGGGTCAACATACGGATTGCGGAGTCGTATAGATTCCTGCAATACCGGTTGATTATCCAGAATTTCCTGCTGCCCTGTAATTTTGAGAACCATTTCTTTCGTAAGCTTAAATTCTTCTGTAATCAGACCGAATATCCGCTCCCGGGCCACATCATTCTTCGTCATCAGCGAGTATTCCTTCGCAATGGTGAGATCGGCTTTGGCCATCGCCATTTGCAGAGTATCGATCATTGATGTAAAGAAAGGATAGTTAACATACATATCTTGCAGGATCTTCAGATTCTCTTCATTGTCCTGATAGAAGCTCTGTAGGCCCGTACCAGCCGCATACCAAGCTGGTAGCAGGTAACGGCTCTGAGTCCACGCAAACACCCAAGGGATGGCACGCAGGTCCTCAAAACGGTCACTGTTCTTACGTTTGGAGGGACGGGACCCAATATTCAGTTCCCCTACCTCAGGCAGCGGTGTGGATTCCTTGAAGAAGCTCAGGAAATCCGGATCACGGAAAATCAAATCCTGGTATTTCTTTTGGGAGTCAGCCGAAATTCGGGCCGAGATCTGCTCCCACTCCTTCTCGTGTGAATTTTCCTCCGGTGACCGGGCTATTATAGATGCACGGATCAGCGCTGATGTTGCCTGCTCAAGACTACGGTATGCAATTCCCTGCAAGGAATAGCGAGAGGAAATAACCTCACCCTGCTCGGTAATTTTGATGCCGCCAGCAATCGTATTCGCAGGCTGCGCCAGAATACTACGGTTAAGCGGCATGCCACCACGTCCGAGTGAACCGCCACGGCCATGGAAATATTTCAGTTTCACACCGAATTCATTACCAACTGCGGTAATGTCCTTCATGGCAACTTGTAACTCCCAGTTGGCTGTTGCTGCACCGCCATCCTTGTTACTGTCAGAATAGCCAAGCATAATCTCCTGGAGATCATTCATTGCCTTAACACCCTCACGATAAATCGGGAGGTTAAACAGACGGCGCATAATATCCGGAGCTGCGTGGAGATCCTCGATCGTTTCAAACAACGGTACAGCCTGAAGAGTAGCTGCTATGGTTCCATCGTTATCCTTCCGGAACAATCCAACTTCCTTGGCAAATACCATTACCTCCATAATGTCGCTGGCGCCTTCCGCCATGCTGATCAAATAACTGGAGACACACTTAACACCGAATTCCTTTTGCGCCCGGTATACTGTACGGTAAACCTCAAGGCACTCTTCGGTACTGTCGCTGTATTCCTGATAAGGAGTAGTCAGCGGACGCGGATCGTTAAGCAGTTTGTTCAGAAGCTCAATCTTTTCTTCTTCTTCAAGTGCAGAGTAGTCTTCGACTACGTTCATTTTCGCTAAAATCTCAGTCATTGCATTCTCATGCTCTTTACTGTGCTGCCGAATGTCCAATGTAGCTGTGTGGAATCCGAACAGTTCGACCTGCCGAATCAGTTTCTTAATATAAGTATCCGCTACATAGTCAGCATAGTGATGGCGCAGGCTGCGGTCGATAATTTGCAAGTCTTCAATAAACTCTTCCGGTGACTGATAACGTTCTGCTCCAATCATGCTTTCATCCAGCACGTGGACCATTTTGGCAAGCATATAAGCAAGTTTGATACGGTACGGCTCTTTCTCATTGTGCCAAATTTCCATCTTCTTCAGTGTTACATTCTCACGGTCCTTGCGGATAGACTGCTTTAATTCATCGGACACGTTAACAATCGTTGCACTGAAGCTGAGATTTTTCATGAGCCCTGTCAAAATACGCTGGTATTCCCGGATAGCCAGTTTCCGCTGCATTTCTAGCGTCTTCCAAGTAATGTCTGCTGTTACCGAAGGATTACCGTCACGGTCTCCACCGATCCATGAACCAAAGCGGAGATATGTCGGTACATGCCAATTGTAGCCGGGATAAAATTTAGTAAGACAGCGCTCAAGTTCTTGATAAACTTCTGGCAGAATGTGAAACAGCGTTTCATGAAAATAATACATACCATTGCGAACCTCATCCAATACCGTTGGCTTACGGTCGCGCAGCTCATCCGTTTGCCAGAGTGTAATCACCTCGTTAAGAAGTTTTTCACGAAGCTGTTCTCTTTCACGGAATGTGAGCGTTGGGTTATCAAGGAGCATAACATCTTCTGAAATTCTTTTGTGGATGTCGAGAATGGCACGTCGCATTGCCTCTGTAGGGTGTGCGGTCATTACGAGCTCCAAGGAAAGACTTTCGAGAATGTCTTGAACTTCTTCATACGTAAAATTACGCTCTTTCAAATCCTGGACTGCACTTTCGATCGATCCTGGCTGGACACTCTCACCTGCGGAACGTTCATAATCGCGTTTCCGGCGTATCCGGTGATTTTGCTCTGCGATGTTAACCAATTGAAAATAAATGGCGAACGCTCTGATTACTTGATGACGATTGTCCGGATCCAGCGTGCTGACGATCCTTTTAAAATCTGCGAATAATTCTGGTAAAAATACGGAACGTAATGACTTGCTAGTCTCGCGAATCTTCTCAACTATATCTAAAAGCTCGTTGCCCCCCTGGTGGACAAGAACCTCACCGAGAATGTTTCCCAGGAACCGTACATCACGCCGCAGCAGATTATTGGAATTGCTTTTTGCGGTTACAGTAAGTTCAGTCATGCTACTCCTCCCATCTAAACCCGTTCAACAGTTTGTCTTTTTATGCTTCCTAATATCATACAATAAATGCGCCTGAAAATCTTTACTTTCCAACCGAAAAAATTCGCCAAATCGACAAAAGAGGACGTTTTTACAGTGGAAATTTCTTCTTGTGATTTCACTCTTCATAGCGTTCACTCCGTAGGACAAGCTCGGAATATCTCAACGATACACCTTGGGTCAGACCTAAGGTCAAGTGTTTGCAGTATAATTATTTGTTAAACCAGATTATCTAATTCTCACGGATTCGACTTAAAGACATACTGCCTAAACATCTACACGACTTTTACGAATCAATCTCCTTATAATTCCTCATCTTTTCTTCATTTTTCACTGGTGATTGCTTTAACACGTTGACACTTCGCAGGAGTGTGGTGACAATATGTAAAAAAAACATCACACACTGTGATGTCCTGCTTTATGTATGGAGCGGGTGATGGGAATCGAACCCACGCTACCAGCTTGGAAGGCTGGAGTTCTACCATTGAACTACACCCGCAGATGTAACAATCGGGATGACACGATTTGAACATGCGACCCCCTGGTCCCAAACCAGGTGCTCTACCAAGCTGAGCTACATCCCGTTACATATGAAGAATTAAAAATGGCGCGCCCTGAGAGATTCGAACTCCCGGCCTTTTGATTCGTAGTCAAACGCTCTATCCAGCTGAGCTAAGGGCGCAAATCATGGAGCGGACGACGGGAATCGAACCCGCGACCCTCGCCTTGGCAAGGCGATGCTCTACCGCTGAGCCACGTCCGCAAAAACATGGTGCGCGTGGAGGGACTTGAACCCCCACGTCAAAGACGCTAGATCCTAAGTCTAGTGCGTCTGCCAATTCCGCCACACGCGCACAAGTAAAACTAATGGTGAGCCATGAAGGACTCGAACCTTCGACACCCTGATTAAAAGTCAGGTGCTCTACCAACTGAGCTAATGGCTCGCATTTAAAGGCCCCGAAAAAGTATTCGGATTTACCTTCTAAGCCACACTTCACTTTTTAAGGTAAAGTGGCTGGGGATATAGGATTCGAACCTATGCATGACGGAGTCAAAGTCCGTTGCCTTACCGCTTGGCTAATCCCCAATAACGAGGTATTGATTATATTCTGTCCCATTCAGCAACAGAACATGAGTAAAATAATGGTGGAGGCTGAGGGGTTCGAACCCCCGACCCTCTGCTTGTAAGGCAGATGCTCTCCCAGCTGAGCTAAGCCTCCATACTGGTATGGATAATGGGACTTTCATCGCTTAAAGCGAGTAAATAAGTGGTGACCCGTAGGGGATTCGAACCCCTGTTACCTCCGTGAAAGGGAGGTGTCTTAACCCCTTGACCAACGGGCCTCATTGCTAAAATGGAGCTTCCAACCGGGATCGAACCGGTGACCTCATCCTTACCATGGATGCACTCTACCTACTGAGCTATGGAAGCAAGTGGCTCCCCGAACAGGACTCGAACCTGTGACAACTCGATTAACAGTCGAGTGCTCTACCAACTGAGCTATCAGGGAATATATACCGCTTGGCGACGTCCTACTCTCCCGGGACCCTTCGGTCCAAGTACCATCGGCGCTGGAAGGCTTAACGGTCGTGTTCGGGATGGGTACGCGTGGAACCCTTCCGCTATCGCCACCAAACGGATCAAGTGTTTGATCACTTGAAAACTAGATACGAAACATCATTTGCGAATTTTTTAGGATAAGCCCTCGACCGATTAGTATTGGTCAGCTCCATGCATTGCTGCACTTCCACCTCCAACCTATCTACCTCGTCGTCTTCAAGGGGTCTTACTAATTGGGAAATCTCATCTTGAGGGGGGCTTCACGCTTAGATGCTTTCAGCGCTTATCCCTTCCGTACGTAGCTACCCAGCCATGCTCCTGGCGGAACAACTGGTGCACCAGCGGTACGTCCATCCCGGTCCTCTCGTACTAAGGACAGCTCCTCTCAAATTTCCTACGCCCACGACAGATAGGGACCGAACTGTCTCACGACGTTCTGAACCCAGCTCGCGTACCGCTTTAATGGGCGAACAGCCCAACCCTTGGGACCTACTTCAGCCCCAGGATGCGATGAGCCGACATCGAGGTGCCAAACCTCCCCGTCGATGTGGACTCTTGGGGGAGATAAGCCTGTTATCCCCAGGGTAGCTTTTATCCGTTGAGCGATGGCCCTTCCATGCGGTACCACCGGATCACTAAGCCCGACTTTCGTCCCTGCTCGACTTGTAGGTCTCGCAGTCAAGCTCCCTTATGCCTTTGCACTCTTCGAATGATTTCCAACCATTCTGAGGGAACCTTGGGGCGCCTCCGTTACTCTTTAGGAGGCGACCGCCCCAGTCAAACTGCCCACCAGACACTGTCCCCGCACCGGTTCACGGTACTAGGTTAGAACCTAGATACGATCAGGGTGGTATCCCAACGGCGCCTCCACAGAAGCTTGCGCTCCTGTTTCTTAGGCTCCCACCTATCCTGTACAGATCGTACCCAAATCCAATATCAAGCTGCAGTAAAGCTCCATGGGGTCTTTCCGTCTTGTCGCGGGTAACCTGCATCTTCACAGGTATTAAAATTTCACCGGATCTCTCGTTGAGACAGCGCCCAAATCGTTACGCCATTCGTGCGGGTCAGAATTTACCTGACAAGGAATTTCGCTACCTTAGGACCGTTATAGTTACGGCCGCCGTTTACTGGGGCTTCGGTTCATAGCTTCGGGTTACCCCTAACCACTCCCCTTAACCTTCCAGCACCGGGCAGGCGTCAGCCCGTATACTTCGCCTTACGGCTTCGCACAGACCTGTGTTTTTGTTAAACAGTCGCTTGGGCCTTTTCACTGCGGCCCCCTCGTGCTATTCACACTACCGGGGCACCCCTTCTCCCGAAGTTACGGGGTCATTTTGCCGAGTTCCTTAACGAGAGTTCTTCCGCGCGCCTTAGAATTCTCTTCTCGCCTACCTGTGTCGGTTTGCGGTACGGGCACCTTCACCTGACTAGAGGCTTTTCTTGGCAGTGTGAGATCATGACCTTCGCTACTATAATTTTCACTCCCCATCACAGCCCAGCCTTATCGATGTGCGGATTTGCCTACACATCAGCCTCACTGCTTGGACGGACATCCATCAGTCCGCGTCACTACCCTCCTGCGTCACCCCATCGTTCATAACGGTTTACGGTGGTACAGGAATTTCAACCTGTTGTCCTTCGATTACGCCTTTCGGCCTCACCTTAGGTCCCGACTTACCCTGAGCGGACGAACCTTCCTCAGGAAACCTTGGGCTTTCGGCGGATCAGATTCTCACTGATCTTTTCGTTACTCATACCGGCATTCTCACTTGTATGCTGTCCAGCGCTCCTTACGGTACACCTTCAACCTACATACAACGCTCCCCTACCCCTGATGCAAAGCATCAAGCCATAGCTTCGGTGGTGTGTTTAGCCCCGTTACATTTTCGGCGCAGAGTCACTCGACCAGTGAGCTATTACGCACTCTTTAAATGGTGGCTGCTTCTAAGCCAACATCCTGGTTGTCTGTGCAACTCCACATCCTTTCCCACTTAACACACACTTGGGGACCTTAGCTGATGGTCTGGGCTGTTTCCCTCTTGACAATGGATCTTAGCACTCACTGTCTGACTCCCGGATATAAGTCTATGGCATTCGGAGTTTGACTGAGCTTGGTAACCCTTGCGGGCCCCGCACCCAATCAGTGCTCTACCTCCACGACTCTTATTCCGAGGCTAGCCCTAAAGCTATTTCGGGGAGAACCAGCTATCTCCGAGTTCGATTGGAATTTCTCCGCTACCCCCACCTCATCCCCGCATTTTTCAACATACGTGGGTTCGGGCCTCCAGTGCGTGTTACCGCACCTTCACCCTGGACAGGGGTAGATCACACGGTTTCGGGTCTACGTCCACATACTTAAGCGCCCTATTCAGACTCGCTTTCGCTACGGCTACAGCTTCTCGCCTTAACCTTGCATGGGAACGTAACTCGCCGGTTCATTCTACAAAAGGCACGCCATCACCCATAGATCGGGCTCTGACTTTTTGTAAGCAC
>NZ_CP093336.1:5667500-5737500 GCF_022637315.1 Paenibacillus sp. N3/727
AGCAGCGCCAAAGGTTCCGAGGTTCGTGATCAAGCGATGATTCAGAAGAACATTGAAGATGCCGCCGGTTTATAATGAATCCTATACACTTATAAACCCTTAACAAGAAGAAACGCCTTCGGCATCCTAACATAAGGATGAGGAGCGTTTCTGCAAGAAATATTAAATTATTTATACGTGAAACTTATAAATTCTAATACTTTAAAAAAGAGCTAATTTGATTAGCTCTTTTTTTCGTCTTGTGTTACCTTATGTAGCGTTAATATCTGGTAAGCATTACATGCCAGTAAAGGGATAATGATAAATACAGTTGCATTGTTGACTCCGATCTTCAGCACTCCGATAATCTCGAGGATGGTTATAGCCAGCATGAAGAACATTGTCGGAATAAGTGCAAGGATGTTTGTATACCTCACTTTTAAATATGTAACAATGATTGCAGTAATTAATATACCGATTCCCAAGGTGAGATCCCACGTAAGGTTCTGCTCCCCACCCACAAAAGTACGAAGAAACATCAGCTCCAGTAGAGCAAGTACAGACAGTACAATTTGTATGTACTCCCAAGTCTTTCTCTTAAATACCCCGACACCCATATAGTTCAAGGTAAGATATGCGAAAAATCCCAATTGGGAATAAACGCTGACAAGCGCGCCGTATCCGAGCAATATTAACGGATATATCAGCATGTCAACTGCACCCTTAAACTGGATCGTACCTGTGGCAAACTGTAATACTAACCCTGCGATAACGGCACCCACGGCTCCAACGAGCATGGTTTTCCAAAATAATCTTGCCCACTTTCGTAAGCTCAAATGCTTCCACCCCCATAAGTCATTATTTTACCAACGTTCACAATAAAAAACCATTCCCGCTTCGACATATTTCTTCAGTTCCATCACATACTATCTTTAGCATCCCATCAAAGGAGGACAACGGTAATGAAGTGGCCGTTATTTCGTTTATGTATTATCTTCTGCGGAGCTGCCGCACTGCTTACCGCTTGCGGTTCCGATCAAGGATATTCATCCCAGCAGCTTGGCTATAAAGAAACGAAATCCATGGTTGTTGATATCCTTAAAACCGACGAGGGGAAAAAAGCGGTGGAAGAAGCTCTTCGCGGTGGTTCAGGCGGTTCCTCCGGCGGAGGCAGCGGCGGCTCAATGGGTATGAAAATGTTGACAGCACAATCCGGTGAACAGATCCGTACAGCCGTAAAGGATACGCTCGTCTCTGAAGAATATAAAAAGGAACTGGAAAAGATCATGACAGATCCCCAATTCGCTGGGGATTTTGCAAAAGCCATCAGTTCAGAAAGTAAACAGCTTCATATGCAGCTCATCAAAGATCCGACTTATCAAAAGTCCATGCAAGACATTATGAAATCCCCCGAGGTCATGAAGGCATTTCTCGACTTGACAAAGACGCCTGACTACCGCAAGCAATCCATGACGGTCATGCAGGAAGCGATGCAAAACCCGCTATTCCGCATGGAGGTCTTACAGCTACTCAAAACCGTTGTACAAGAGGAATTGCAGCCAAAGGTTGAGAAGAAGCAAGGGCAGAAGGGCGGACAAGAAGGCGGTCAAGGTGGAGGCAAGGAACAAGGCGGCGGTGGAGAAAGTAGTACTGGCGGTGGTGGTGGTGGATAATCCATCGTATCATAAGAAAAACACCTGTCGACGTACCTCAACGAAGATAGGCCGCACTTAGAGTAGTATTTGTTGCGAGATAAGGATGCACTTTACTCCGATATTTATACTTTCTTATCACTCAACAAAAAAAGCTCCCTTCAGGGAGCTTTCCTATTTCCAGAGATCGTTTAAATCATTCCTTGGAAGCTGGACTTTCGAATTTGCTGGATATCTTAGCTGCAATCTCGTCATAAATCATAGCGCTTTCCGTGCCCGCTTTATATACGGAAGGTGAAAAATCAGGGTCTGCCGCAAGATTATCAGGCCCTCCTAACGGCAACTGCCCAAGCAGCTCCGTATGAAGTGTCTCTGCCAGCATGCCTCCTCCACCGCGTCCGAAGACATAATCCTTCTCCCCACAGTGGGAGCAGCTGTAATAGGCCATATTTTCAACGACACCCAAAATCTCATGTTCCGTCTGTATAGCCATGGCCCCCGCACGAGCGGCCACAAACGCTGCAGTAGCGTGAGGTGTCGTGACAATGATTTCTTTGCTCTGCGGTATCATCTGATGGACATCAAGCGCCACGTCACCGGTTCCCGGCGGAAGATCGAGCAGCATATAGTCCAGCTCTCCCCAACCCACATCTTCAAAAAATTGACGCAGCATTTTGCCGAGCATAGGTCCTCTCCATACAACTGGACTGTTCTCACGAATAAAAAAGCCCATCGACATAACCTTTACTCCAAAGCGTTCTACAGGAATAATGACTCCATCATCGGTTACGTTAGGTCCCTCTTCAATCCCCATCATATCCGGTACACTGAAGCCATAAATATCAGCATCGATCAAACCGACCTTTTTACCCTGCCGTGCCAAAGCTACAGCCAGGTTAACCGTAACGGTGGATTTACCAACGCCACCTTTTCCACTGGCTATCGCAACAAAATGAACTCCGGAATCCTCACTCAAAATCTCATTGTTTTGCATACCTGCAGCATGCCCTTTTGTGAGCTTCTCTCGGTCATTCGGATCTTCTTCAATAGAATTTTCCAAAGGACGCATTCGAATATGTATATCTTCGGCTCCAATTGCCTGCAGCAACTCCCGAATCTGTCCCTCAAGCTGTACTTTTTGCTCTTCATTACTGTACGTTACTGACAATCTTACGGTACTTTCTTTAACCACAATATCGCGAATTCGCTGCAGCGCAATCAGACTCTTTCCTGTCTCAGGATCCTGAATCGGCTGTAGAATCTCCTGTACCTGCTCTCTGCTTATCAGCATGACAATCAGCACCTCGGCTCTATGTAATGGCTATATCTGAATATTTCAATTCTTATCTATTATACCATTACTTCACCGTCTCTGACGACTGAATCGCTTGCTCCCCTGCCGTATAACGCAAAATACCTTTATATACGGCAGCTGCTACTTTTCTTTGATATTTCTCATCACGCAGCATCTCCGACTCTTGGGGATGTGATAGAAAGCCCACCTCTACAAGAGCAGACGGAATACGAAGCGCTTGAAGCAGAAACACTTTATCGTCACTTTTAGCAAGGCGCTGAGTATTCTCTAGATTGTGTTTGATCTCCGCCTGAATCAATTTAGCCAAGTTCTTACTGTCCGCATTATTCTTTGGATAAAATGTCTGGGCACCACTCCAGCGGTTGGATGGGATGCTGTTCAGATGGATACTGATAAACAAGTCAGCACGGTTATCTTCGATTAACCTGACTCTCTTCTTCAAATCCTCCGTTTTCCGCTTCGAGTAACCCTTCGTGTCAGCAGAAGCCAAATCGTAATCCCCTTCTCTTGTCATCACAACTAAAGCGCCTGCCTGTTGAAGATAATCACGCAAATAAAGTGTCACGGCAAGATTGATGTCTTTTTCAATTACCCCTTGCTTGCTAACGGCCCCCCCGTCAGGACCTCCGTGACCGGCATCCAATGCAATCACTTTACCTGCAAGCGGAAGACTCCAGTACTTTACGGTTTTAGCACTCGGAATCTCATAAGACACTACGGTGATCAATAAAGCGAGCAGACCTATGCCGAATATCGTTTGTTTGATCCGTCTCCATGATATCCATAGCGTTACCTTGTCAGATCCCGGCTTGGACATAAAAAATCCACCTCGTCCCATGAGTGTTGTACTTCATGCATATGGGACAAGGCGGACAAATATGCCTTTCTTTATACAGTTATACGTTCCTTCATACCTTCGATCAAAATCTGCGCAACTTCAGGACGGGTAAATTCCGGCGGTGGGCATTTCCCTTCACGAAGGAGCCCACGTACTTTAGTACCCGAAAGGGTCAAATGCTGATCTTTATCATGAGGGCAGGTTTTGCTCGAAGCCATATTACCGCATACGGTGCAGAAAAAGCTGTGTTCAAAAAAGAGCGGCGTGATTCCCAGCTCTTCCGGTGTAAAGTTGCTGAATATCTCCTGTGCCTCATATGTTCCGTAATAATCTCCAACTCCTGCATGATCTCGGCCGACAATAAAATGAGTGCATCCGTAATTTTTCCGTACGATCGCATGGAATACTGCTTCCCGCGGGCCAGCATATCTCATTGCGGCAGGAAATACACCTAGAAATGTCCTGTTAGCAGGATAATAATGTTCCAGCAGCGTTAAATAGCTTTTCATCCGCACGTCTGCAGGAACGTCATCTAACTTAGTTTCTCCAACTAACGGGTTCAGAAAGAGAGCATCGACGATTTCCATCGCACTCTTTTGAATATATTCATGTGCCCGATGAACCGGATTTCTCGTTTGGAATCCGACTACCGTTTTCCAACCCTGATCTTGAAAATGAGCTCTGGTTTGGGTCGGATCATAGTAGAACTGTCCGAATTTTTCTGGTTGCGGTCGATGAAGTACTTCAATGGGTCCACCAACGTAGATGGAAGACCTTTTGTATAATTTCTGTACGCCTGGATGTTCGGGATCATCTGTCTTGAATATTTTTATTGCCTCTTCCTGTAGATCTGCCTGATAGATGCTCTCCACGTTAATGACGCCATAGATCACACCGTCTCGATCGCCTACAAGTGCGGCCTGATCTCCAACCGAAAATTGATTAACTATCTTCTCTTCTACCGCGAGCGTAATCGGTATACTCCATACCGTCCCATTAGACAGCCGCATAGAGTTAAGGACCGATCGGTAGTCCTCTTCGTTCATAAATCCTTTCAGAGGCGAAAATGCTCCGACAGCGATTAAGTCAAGATCGGATATGGTCCAGGTATTAACAGGTATTTGAGGTAACTGATTGGCTTTATTCAATAAATCATTTCGTCTGTCTTCCTGAGCTAGTCTCTGAATCAATGTCCCTCCGTGCGGCAGTATCGATGTCATGAATGTACCTCCCAGTGTTTTAATATTGAATTCGTACTAAAGGCTGTTATTTATGGAGTCCGCATTCCGTCTTTTCATTGCCTGACCAGCGGCCTGCCCTCGCATCCTCTCCCGGAAGGACTTCACGTGTACAATAGTGACAGCCAATACTTGGATAGTTCCGGTCATGAAGAGGGTTATAAATGACCTCATGAGTACGGATATACTGCCAAACATCTTCACTGGTCCAATCCGCAAGTGGGTTGAATTTCACCAAACCAAACTTATTGTCATACTCAACTTTCTTGGAATTCGCACGGGTCGGTGCCTGATCTCGCCGTATTCCCGTAATCCACGCATCATATTGAGACAAAATGCGGGTTAGAGGCTCGACTTTTCTAATGCTGCAGCATTGATTAGCGTCTATACTCCATAGCGACTCTCCATACTGGGCAGCCTGTTCCTCAGGAGTTATTACAGGGGAAACTTGAACAAATTCCATGCCGTAGTGTTCTTTCAGACGGTCACGTGTATCATACGTTTCTTGAAAGTGAAAATTCGTATCGAGGTAAAATATGTCGGTAGATGGACTGATCTTCTGAATGATGTCTACGAGCACAACATCTTCGGCGCCAAAGCTGCAGGCAAACGTAAGGTTAGGGAATGTCTCTATCGCATTTGAAATAATTTCTTCAGCAGAAGCCAGTTCGAAACTAACGGCTTTGTCATTAATCCAATCCTCTTTTTCCAGCAAATTCAATGAAATCAGCCCCTTCTCTTTACAATCCCATTAATACCTACTTTAATAGTATGAATTAAATACAGTATAGTTCATTTCTAATTAATGTCAATATGAATACATTTAAAATAAATGCAAAAAAAGACCTTTCCGTAAGGGGAGAAGGTCTTCAGATTATTTCGGAACGTCTACCTAGCCAAAAAGGCCAGATAGTGATGATCATCTTTTTAAAAAATTACAGCCCTTGACCTGTGAAGGCCAAGGGCTGTAATTCCTTGATATACAAGAGATATTAACGTTTGGAGAACTGAGGAGCGCGACGAGCCGCTTTAAGACCGTATTTCTTACGTTCTTTCATACGTGGGTCACGAGTCAGGAATCCTGCTTTTTTCAAAGATCCACGGAATTCAGGGTCAGCTTTCAGCAATGCACGGGAGATCCCGTGACGGATTGCACCAGCTTGGCCGGAAATACCGCCGCCATGAGCAATAACGAGAACGTCATATTTGCCCAGTGTTTCAGTCAGATTCAAAGGTTGCTTAACGATCAGTTTGAGAGTTTCCAAACCGAAGTATTCATTGATGTCACGTTTATTGATGACAATTCGTCCTTCACCCGGTATAAGGCGAACACGTGCTACCGAGTGCTTACGACGACCTGTCCCATAGTATTGTACTTGTGCCATGAAACTGTCCTCCTTTTAATTAACCGCGAAGTTCGTAAACTTCTGGTTTTTGAGCTTCGTGTGGATGTGCTGTGCCTGCATAAGCTTTGAGTCTCAGCTTCATTTTGTCGCCCATACGGGTTTTAGGAAGCATACCGTGAACCGCGCTTTCGATCACGCGCTCAGGGAATTTTTTAATCAGGTCTTCAGCTACAGTCACCTTCAAACCACCTGGATGCATGGAGTGACGATAGTATTTCTTGTTAGTCATTTTCTTGCCTGTCAGGACAATTTTCTCAGCGTTGATTACAACAACGAAATCCCCTGTATCCACATGTGGAGTAAATTGTGGCTTATGTTTGCCGCGAATCAGAGCAGCAACTTCACTTGCCAAACGGCCAAGCGTTTTGCCTTCGGCATCAACGATGTACCAAGAACGCTCAACTTCATTTGGCTTCGCCATATAAGTGGTACGCATGTATAGTTCCTCCTTGTTTTCATCCGAAAATTTTCATCAAATTTTCTTCATCTATCTTCGATCGTATGTCATACATTTTTTTAAGTGATGGATAGTTCTTGGCGTTTTCTTAACCGGGGCTGTGGGAGAGCCGTCAAGAAAACACAACTTATATATTACAGTAACAGCCTTGAAATCGCAAGCGATTTTTTAGGTTATTATCACGATTTTTACAGCTTAATCGAATAGGTCACCAAAAACATCGAGTACCGATTTTTTCTTCTTTTTATGATAGCCTTGTCCATGCTGCGGGTATCGCTTGTCATTATCTGATTCTCTACCCGAAGGGCGGTAATTATCGTCATCGCGGTAATGTTTACGGTCATCGTCATCATGCTTGTCGTACCATTCATTAAATGCAGGTCGCACTTCACGAACTTCAGTTAACAGCTTCTCGAGTTCACCACGATCGAGCCATACTCCTTTACATTCAGGACAGACATCGATCATAACATCGTCTTTTTGCACTTCACGCATACGAACATCATTACACACCGGACATTTCATCATAAAACCTCCTCATATTTTGAGAAATACGTGCTATAACCATTTTTCAGGGGAATACGTATTAGGCAAAATCAGGTTTCACAAAAGAAGTTATATCGTATTCAACATCCCAAAGCATTAACCCTGTACTCATCGCTGTAGGACCAGCTGCAGCCCTGTTTTTAGCTTCTAGTATCACAGAGATGCTCTCAGGCGTCCGTTTTCCTTCTCCCACTTCCATGAGCGTACCCATAATAATTCTTACCATATGCTGCAAAAATCCGCTGCCCGTCACATACGTATGGATAATACCTTGATCTCTTGTACCTGGACGACACATACTCGTGTCCGTCTCGATCCAAGCATCGTAGATCGTCCGTACATGTGATGGCTTTGTGGATTTCCTTGAAGCAAAGGTTGTGAAATCATGTGTACCGATTAAATGGCTCAGCCCTTCTTCCATCGCAGTTATATCAAGCCGACCATGATGATGGAACTGATACCTGCGGTTGAACAGATCGGGAAATTGATTGGCGTTAATCGTATATCGATACGTTTTTTGTTTCGCCTCCCGACGAGAGTGAAACTCAAGCGGTACTTCCACCGCATCCGTAACGACGATGTCTTCAGACAGCCTTGAATTCAGCGCGATACACCAACGCTCTATCGGGATTTTGGACGCTGTATAGAAATTGAACACCTGCCCGCGTGCGTGCACACCGGCATCCGTACGTCCAGAAGCCGTAATCTTCAGCTTCTCACCCGAAAGTAATTCAATAGCGTCCTCCAATAAATCCTGAACCGTGTTTCCTCCAGGCTGGGTCTGAAAGCCATTATAATTGGTTCCGTCGTAACTGACCTTCATCAGAAGATTGCGCATGGTTCCCCTCCTGGTTCACTTCCTTAAGCTGCCTCCAAGTAGAAACAACTTGGCCGTCCTTGAGAGGACGGCTTCGTTACGGCATGTAATATAAGAAAAGATTCTTATATTTAAAAAAGAGCCCCCAAGGAGCTCCTTTTCATCATGCCAGCCGATCCCTTGTGTTCAGCCGCATGACTAGAAGGTCCTTGTTTACGATGCCCCAGGGGTAGCCGAGATGAGCCGGAAACCGACTATGTTCCATCTCGAACCACGACCCGAGTGGTTAGGCTGAACTTATCATCCTTGACGGATAAACAAGCATGGAGCCGGGCATACATAACTACAGTCACTTCAGAATGCACTGTTCACTCTTGAATGCAACAGATGCGTTAGCATCCTGATATCAAAGAGTGATCTAACGGGATCGAGTTAACTACGCGCGATCTACCAGTTCCAAGTAAACCATTGGAGCTGCGTCACCACGACGAGGACCCAGTTTCAGGATACGAGTGTATCCGCCTGGACGCTCATTGTAACGAGGCGCGATTTCGGAGAACAATTTTTGGATAGCATCTTGTTCACCATCAACCGTTTCGCGGCGTACGAATGCAGCCACTTGACGACGAGCATGCAAATCATTACGCTTTGCCTTCGTAATCAGTTTCTCAGCGATCGAGCGAACTTCTTTAGCTTTGGCTTCAGTTGTTTGAATGCGCTCATATAAGAACAGGTCGGTTACCAGGTCACGGAACAACGCTTTACGCGCACTGGAGTCGCGGCCCAACTTTTGGTATGCCATGTGTTTTCCCTCCTTTGCTAGAACAATCTCGAACTATTCTTCCGTACGAAGTCCCAAACCGAGCTCTTCGAGCTTCTCTTGAACTTCTTCCAAGGATTTGCGGCCCAAGTTACGAACCTTCATCATATCCTCTTCCGTTTTCGTAGTCAGCTCTTGTACCGTATTAATACCGGCACGCTTGAGGCAGTTGTAGGAACGAACGGAAAGATCCAGCTCTTCGATCGTCATTTCGAGCACTTTTTCTTTCTTGTCTTCTTCTTTTTCGACCATGATTTCTGCATCCTTAGCTTCATCGGTCAGACCGACGAACAGGAACAGATGCTCAGTCAAAATTTTGGCGCCGAGGCTGACAGCCTCTTCCGGCCGAATGCTTCCATCCGTCCAGATTTCGAGTGTCAACTTATCGTAGTTGGTTACTTGACCAACACGCGTGTTTTCAACGCCGTAGTTTACACGGCTAATCGGCGTGTAGATCGAATCGACGGGAATGACGCCGATAGGCTGGTCATCGCGTTTGTTCCGATCCGCCTGGACATAGCCACGACCGCGACTCGCAAAAATACGCATGTGAAGTCTCGCACCAGGGCCGAGCGTTGCGATATGAAGATCCGGATTAAGAATCTCCACATCACTATCTGCACGAATGTCACCAGCGGTAACTACCCCTTCGCCTTCCGCATCAATCTCGAACACTTTCTCTTCATCGGAATGAATCTTCAGCGACAAAGCTTTCAGGTTCAAAATGATTTCAGTCACGTCTTCCATGACACCAGGAATAGTGGAGAATTCATGCAGAACACCGTCGATCTGAACAGATGTAACGGCTGCGCCAGGCAGCGAGGACAACAGAATGCGGCGAAGTGAATTCCCCAGCGTTGTACCGTATCCACGCTCAAGCGGTTCTACTACGAATTTCCCATAGGTTCCTTCTTCATTGACATCAACGGTCTCAATTTTCGGCTTTTCGATTTCAATCACGCAAGTACCCCTCCTTCAAACGTCGCTCCTATATGAAACTGTCATCTTATCCAGTAATCCATGTAGTATGCCTAAACAACCATTCTTAGCAGATTGCACCGGATTTATACCACATTAACAGGATGACTTCATTATACGCGACGACGTTTTGGTGGGCGGCATCCGTTATGCGGAATTGGTGTTACGTCCTTAATGAGGTTAACTTCCAGACCTGCTGCTTGCAGAGAACGAATCGCTGCTTCACGGCCGGCACCTGGTCCTTTAACCATAACTTCCACTGCCTTCATACCATGTTCCATTGCTGCTTTAGCAGCTGTTTCAGCAGCCATTTGCGCAGCAAATGGAGTTGATTTACGGGAACCTTTGAAACCCATGCCGCCGGAGCTCGCCCAAGAAATAGCATTTCCGTGGGGATCCGTAATCGTTACGATCGTATTGTTAAACGTGGAACGGATATGTGCCACGCCAGATTCAATATTTTTGCGGTCACGACGTTTAGTACGTACGACTTTTTTTGGTTTAGCCATTGTCTGTTATCCCCCTTTCTTATTTCTTCTTGTTCGCTACCGTACGACGAGGACCTTTCCGTGTACGAGCATTTGTTTTAGTACGTTGTCCACGAACTGGCAATCCACGACGGTGACGAACACCGCGATAGCAGCCAATTTCAGTTAAACGTTTAATATTCAAGGAAATTTCACGACGCAGGTCGCCTTCTACTTTAACACCACCGTCGATCGTTTCACGCAATTTACCAACTTCATCTTCCGTAAGATCACGGACACGAGTGTCCGGATTGATGCCTGCTTCTTTGATAATTTTCTGAGAAGTCGTTTTACCGATTCCGAAAATGTAAGTCAAGGCGATCTCAACGCGTTTGTCACGTGGCAAATCCACACCAGCTATACGAGCCATTACGCTACACCCCCTTCTTTAACCTTGTTTTTGTTTGTGTTTCGGGTTTTCACAGATAACCATTACATTCCCTTTGCGGCGAATGACTTTGCATTTTTCGCAAATAGGCTTCACAGAAGGTCTTACCTTCATGTTAATTACCTCCTCCAAGTTTTACGTTTGTAAAACCAGCTTCGAAAACTAGACTGTCGTTTTGCAGTCGCAAAACTGTTCGTAACCGCTGCTGAGTTTTACTTCAGTAAAACCGCTTCGCAGCTTTCCTTTGTTCCCCAGGGGAACGTCATTCTATTTACGGTAAGTGATACGACCTTTGGACAAATCGTATGGTGATAATTGTATGACCACTTTGTCACCTGTAAGGATGCGGATAAAGTGCATCCGCAGCTTCCCGGAAACGTGAGCGAGAATTTGATGACCATTCTCCAGCTCGACTCTAAAAGTTGCATTCGGCAACGGTTCTATAACCGTACCTTCGACTTCAATGACATCTTCCTTGGCCACAGTTATTCTCCTTTCTGATCAGCATTGGATTTGTCGGATAAAAACTGGCTGACGGCGAACCGCAGCTTTCCATTCGTTACCCGACCGCTTTCTTGCAAACTGTTTACAACCTCACTACTTATGAAAGGCTGGGGTTCCAGATGAACAAGATTTTTCTTCTTCGCCTGGTCAAACTTGCGTTTGTTCCCATCCGCAATATTAACAAACTTGCTGTCTTCTATCGAAACGATGACGGCATATTGATCAGCATCTCTGCCTCTCAAAATTTTGACAACTTGACCGATCTGCAGAGTGATTTCTTTATTCAAATCGATCACCTAATCAGCCAACTTCGTCAGAATTTCCATGCCGTCCTGGGTCACTGCCACTGTATGTTCAAAATGCGCACACAGTGAGCCGTCGACCGTAACGACCGTCCAATTGTCTTCCAGCGTCTTAACATTGCGCTTTCCGGCGTTTACCATCGGCTCAATCGCGAGTACCATACCCGGTTTGAGTCTCGGTCCCCGGTCCGGAATGCCGTAGTTTGGAATTTGCGGATCTTCATGCAGTTCGGTGCCCACACCATGACCTACGTACTCGCGAACGACGGAGAATCCGGCATCCTCGATATGACGCTGTATGGCATGAGAGATTGTAAACAAGCGGACATCGGGTTTGATTAGCGCAAGTCCGGCATAGAGAGAACCTTCCGTCACATCCAGCAGACGCTGGGCTTCTTCGGTAATCTTTCCTACTGGGTAGGTCCATGCTGAGTCACCGTGGTAACCCTGATACTGTGCACCGATATCAAACGTAACGATATCGCCTTCGATTAATTTGCGTTTGCTTGGAAATCCATGCACCAATTCTTCATTAACTGATGCGCAAATGCTGGAAGGAAATCCGTTGTAGCCTTTAAAAGACGGCAAGGCGTCTTGGCTGCGAATGAACCGGTCGGCCATTTGATCCAGTTCCCCGGTAGTAATGCCAGGTTCGATATGGGCAGAAAGGAGTTTATGGCATTCAGCCACAATCCGTCCTGCTTCTCTCATCAGACCCAGTTCCTTTTCGGATTTACAAATGATCATTACACTTAACCTCGCAGTACGGACGCAATTTCAGTGGAAACCGCGCCGATTTCCTGTTCACCATCAATTTGACGCAAAAGACCTTTTTGTTCATAAAACGTGAGGAGTGGTGCTGTTTTGTTGATATATTCGTCCAAGCGAATGCCCACGCTCTCTTCGTTATCGTCGGAGCGTTGATACAGTTCACCGCCGCATTTATCACAAACGCCTTCCTGTTTAGGCGGATTAAAGATCACATGATAAGTTGCGCCGCAGTTCTTGCAGATGCGTCGTCCGGTAAGACGAGCCATCAGCTTCTCACGATCAACTTTCAGGTTGATGACATGGTCGAGTCCAGTATTCAAGCGGGAGAGAATGTCATTCAGCGCTTCCGCTTGCGAAAGGGTTCTTGGAAAACCGTCCAATAAAAAACCTTTTTCGCAATCGGACTGCTGCAGACGTTCTTCCACAATACCGATCGTCACATCATCAGGTACCAGCAGGCCTTGGTCCATGTATTCTTTCGCTTTAATCCCAATAGGAGTTCCTTGTTTAATCGCCAGACGAAACGCGTCGCCTGTAGATATGTGAGGAATGCCGAATTCATTTACAATGGTTTCTGCTTGCGTTCCTTTTCCTGCCCCAGGAGGACCCATGAATAAGATGTTCACATTAGTCCCTCCTCTTGCCTATAGTTAGAACAGCACAATAGGTGCCGGAAGCAAAATTGACCACTAACCGGAACCTATCGACTATTTATTAATAAATCCTTTGTAATGACGCTTGATCAACTGGCCTTCAATCTGCTTCATCGTATCCAGTGCAACACCGACGACGATCAGTATGGATGTACCGCCGATTTGAACCGTACGTGGAAGTCCTGCTAGTGCTCCAAGGAACACTGGTAGTACTGAGATACCGGCCAGGAACAGCGCTCCTGTCATGGTTAGACGGGTCATAACCCGCGTCAGATACTTCTCGGTAGCTTTACCAGGACGAATACCTGGAACATAGCCGCCGTTCTTCTTCATGTTGTCAGCCATCTGGTTCGGGTTCATCTGCACGAATGTGTAGAAGAATGTGAAACCGATGATCATCAATACATAAAGAACCATACCAAGCGGTCTATCATATGCCAAGTTTATGGTCACCCACTTAGCCCAAGCATGTGTAGCAAAGAAGCTTGCAAGAATAATAGGGAATTGAAGCAACGACGATGCAAAGATAACCGGAATGACGCCAGCGCCATTGATTTTCAATGGAATGTGCGTATTCTGTCCACCGTACATCTTGTTCCCTACAACACGTTTGGCGTACTGCACTGGGATTTTGCGAATACCTTGCTGGATAAACACAACTCCGACCACGATGAAGATAAACACCAGAAGGACGATAATAGCCTTCAGGGAATTCATGAAAAGCTGGTTCTCTTGAATAAATTTCGACTCCATCGTTGTACGGATATGCATTGGAATACCCGCAGCGATACCTGCAAAGATAATAATGGAAATACCGTTGCCGATTCCACGTTCCGTGATCTGCTCGCCGAGCCACATTAAGAATGAGGTACCGGCCGTCAGCACGATCGCGATGACGAGGTAATCAACGAAGGTTGCATTCGGAATCATTTCGGTTCCGTAAAGACGGTTGAAACCCATCGACATACCGAAGGCTTGAATCAAACCCAAGATCACCGTACCATAACGGGTGACTTGAGCCAACTGCTTTTTACCGTGTTCCCCTTGTTTGGCCCATTCCGCAAACTTCGGAATGACGTCCATCGACAGCAACTGCACGATAATGGACGATGTAATATATGGGAAAATCGAAAGGGCGAAAATTGAGAATTGCTGAAGTGCGCCCCCCGAGAACGTGTTGAGGAAACCAAACAATTCATTCCCGGCCTGATTTGACTGAGTAAACACATCTTTGTTCACACCGGGAACCGGCACGAACGATCCGATACGGAATATAATCAGTACAAACAGGGTGAATAAAATCCGCTTGCGAAGATCATCCACACGCCATATATTTTTCAAGGTCTTAAACATTAGATCACCTCGGTTTTACCGCCGGCAGCCTCGATCTTCTCTACCGCAGATTGAGAGAACTTATTAGCTTTTACAGTCAATTGTACGGTAACTTCACCGTTGCCAAGAATTTTGATGCCGCTCTTCGTATTGTTTACGATTCCGCTCTCGACCAAAACTTCTGGAGTAACTTCAGTACCTGCTGCAAAGCTGTTCAGTTCTTCGATGTTCACAACTGCGTACTCTTTTCGAGTTGGATTCACAAAACCGCGTTTAGGCAGACGACGATACAGCGGGTTTTGTCCGCCCTCGAAGCCTGGACGTACACCACCGCCTGAACGGGAGTTTTGTCCTTTGTGACCTCGACCTGATGTTTTACCCGTACCGCTACTTGGTCCGCGTCCAACGCGCTTGCGCTCTTTGCGGGAACCAGGAGCTGGGCTCAGCTCATGTAACTTCATCGTTCGTTGCACCTCCTTAATATATCCGGGACGACCCCGGGACTAACCTTCGATTTCTTGAACTGAAATCAGGTGATTTACTTTCTTGATCATTCCGCGAATAGCTGGACTGTCATTTTGAACCACAGAATGGTTGATTTTACGCAATCCAAGAGTTTTCACGGTCACACGCTGATCTTCCGGACGGCCGATCACGCTGCGCACGAGGGTGATTTCAAGTTTAGCCATGAGATTCCCTCCTTAACCCAACAGCTCTTCGACGGATTTGCCGCGAAGCTTGGCAACTTCTTCAATACGCTTCAGACGGGACAAGCCTTCCAAAGTCGCATTGACCATATTCATGGAGTTCGAAGAACCTAGAGATTTTGTCAAAATGTCGCCTACGCCTGCCAGTTCGAGTACTGCACGAACCGGTCCGCCAGCGATAACTCCGGTACCTTCTGATGCTGGCTTCAAAAGAACGCGGCCTGCACCGAAGTGACCCGTTACGAGGTGAGGAATTGTTGTTCCTACCAATGGAATGTGGATCAGGTTTTTCTTGGCATCTTCAATGGCTTTGCGGATTGCATCCGGTACTTCGCCAGCTTTACCAATACCTGCTCCAACCCAACCTTTGCCATCACCGACAACTACCAATGCGCTAAAGCTGAAACGGCGTCCGCCTTTTACAACCTTAGCAACGCGGTTAATATTTACTACTCTTTCAGTCAGTTCTAAAGTGTTAGGATCTACACGCAAGTCGTTTACCTCCTTTTGAAAATGTCTTAGAATTCAAGGCCTGCTTCGCGAGCTGCTTCAGCCAATGCTTGAATACGTCCGTGATACAAATATCCACCACGATCAAATACGATCGATTTGTAACCTTTGTCTGCTGCACGTTTTGCAACGAGTTCGCCGACTTTACGAGCAGACTCAACGCTGCCGCCGTTATTGATGCCGCTGCTCAATTCTTTATCCAATGTAGAAGCCGATGCCAAAGTCACGCCGGCCACGTCATCGATCAGTTGAGCATAAATGTGTTTCGAAGAACGGAACACATTCAGACGAGGACGCTCTGCAGTGCCCTGAATTTTCTTACGCACACGCAGATGTCTTTTCAAACGTGCTTTATTCTTGTCTTGTTTCGTGATCATGCTTCCCTTTCACTCCCTTCAGTTTTGCCTTAACAGCTTCACTTTAAGACTCATGGGGTAAGTAAGGACAAACAGGCTAGCAAGCCACCGGGTAATCCCGAAGCTTACTACCTTATTTCTTCTTACCGGCCTTACCTTCCTTACGGATAATGCGTTCACCTTCATATTTAATCCCTTTACCTTTATAAGGCTCGGGCTCACGTACAGAACGGATTTTAGCTGCGTATGCACCTACGCGCTCTTTATCGATCCCTTTGACGATGATCTTCGTGTTGGAAGGTAATTCAAACTCGATTCCTGCTTCCGGTGTAATTTCAACCGGATGGGAGTAACCCACGTTCAGAACGATTTTATCTCCGGATTTGCTTGCGCGGTATCCGACACCAACCAATTCAAGGTTTTTCGCGAATCCTTCAGTCACGCCGCTGACCATGTTCGAGACAACGCTGCGGGTCGTGCCGTGAAGAGAGCGATGAGTTTTGTTGTCGGAAGGCCGAACAACAGAGATTTCGTTGTTTTCTACTGTAATCTGCATGTCTTTGTGCAGTTCACGAGTCAGGGTACCTTTCGGTCCTTTAACAGTGATTACAGAGTTATCCAGTGTGACTTCCACACCGCTTGGGATAGCAATTGGTTTACGACCAATACGGGACATTCATTGCACCTCCTATCTTGTGACGTTTATTACCATACGTAGCAGAGAACTTCTCCGCCGGCTTTGGCTTGACGAGCTTCTTTGTCGGTCATAACTCCCTTAGACGTGGAGATGATCGCGATACCCAGTCCGCCGAGAACACGAGGCACTTCATTGCTTTTCGTGTACACGCGAAGACCTGGTTTACTGATTCTTTTCAGACCTGTGATGACGCGTTCGTTGTTGGAACCATACTTCAAGAAAACACGGATGATCCCTTGTTTGTTATCTTCCACAAATTCCGCATCACGGATGAAACCTTCACGCTTCAAGATATCAGCGATTTGTTTCTTAATCGTTGAGGCAGGCATTTCTACTGTCTCGTGACGCACAGTGTTAGCGTTACGAATACGAGTAAGCATATCTGCAATTGGATCGGACATAGTCATGTGTGATAAACCTCCTTCCCGGTTATAAACTTCTTACCAGCTTGCTTTTTTCACGCCAGGAATCTGGCCTTTATAAGCTAATTCACGGAAACAAATTCTGCATATTTTAAACTTCTGCAGTACCGAATGTGGACGACCACAACGCTCACAACGGGTATAAGCCCGTACTTTGAACTTAGGTGTGCGTTGTTGTTTAACTTTCATCGAAGTTTTTGCCACTTAGCCTGACACCTCCTAAATAGTTTCGGAGAAACCGTCTTATTTCGCGAAAGGCATGCCCAATTGAGCAAGCAGTTCACGGGACTCTTCGTCAGTTTTAGCCGTTGTAACGATTACGATATCCATACCACGAACTTTATCTACTTTATCATACTCGATCTCAGGGAAGATGAGTTGTTCTTTCAAACCGAGTGTGTAGTTACCACGTCCGTCGAAAGCTTTAGTAGATACGCCATGGAAGTCGCGTACGCGTGGAAGCGTAACGTTGAACAACTTATCGAGGAAGTAATACATACGCTCGCCGCGCAGTGTTACTTTAACGCCGATTGGCATATTTTCACGCAATTTGAATCCGGCGATGGATTTCTTCGCGCGTGTGATAACTGGTTTTTGACCAGCGATCATTTGCATGTCGCTCACAGCGGAATCAAGCACTTTAGAGTTAGCTACAGCGTCACCTACACCCATGTTGATGACAACTTTCTCAATTTTAGGCACTTGCATTACCGATTTATAGCTGAACTTCTGCATCAAGGCAGGAGTGACTTCGTTCAGAAAACGTTCTTTCATTCTTGTTGCCATGATTCAAGGACCTCCTTTCCTTACATCTTATTAATCAATTACTTCTCCGGATTTCTTAGCAACGCGAACTTTTTTGCCGTTGTCCAGCACTTTGTAACCGATACGGGTTACTTTTCCGCTCTTAGGATCAACGTGCATCACGTTCGAGACATGAATCGGAGCTTCCTGCTCGATGATACCGCCTTGCGGGTTTTGTTGGTTAGGCTTCTGATGTTTTTTCATCATGTTCACGCCTTCCACCAAAACGCGGTTCTCACGAGGGTACGCTGCGATGACACGGCCTTTTTTGCCTTTGTCCTTACCGCTAATGACGATAACTGTATCGTCCTTCTTCACGTGCAATTTATTGTTATGGGATTCCAAAACTTTTTTTACTCTAGGCATTCGTTACACCTCCTGGGGCCTGCCTGCTCACGCAAGCATTACTTATCTAAAACGTACCGATTAGATTACTTCCGGAGCCAAGGAAACGATTTTCATGAAGTCTCTTTCGCGCAGTTCGCGAGCAACTGGTCCGAAAATACGAGTTCCACGTGGGCTTCTGTCTTCTTTAACAACAACCGCTGCATTTTCATCAAATGCAATGTAGGAACCGTCTTTACGACGAACGGAACGTTTCGTACGAACGATAACCGCTCTAACTACATCACCTTTTTTGACAACGCCGCCAGGTGTTGCTTGTTTGACGGAGCATACGATCAAATCGCCTATCTGAGCTGTACGGCGACCTGTACCACCCAATACGCGGATACACATCAGTTCCTTCGCACCGGAGTTGTCGGCAACAGCCAAACGTGTAAATGGTTGAATCATTTAAATTTCCTCCTTTCGGAAAAACTGATTACATCTTAGATGATGACCGCTTTCTCTACAACTTCAACCAGTCTCCAGCGCTTATCTTTGGAGAGCGGACGAGTTTCCATGATTTTAACGGTATCTCCGATTTGAGCAGTATTGTTCTCATCATGCGCTTTAAATTTTTTCGTGTATTTAATGCGCTTGTGATACAAGTTATGCTTCTTATAAGTTTCAACAGCTACTACGATGGTTTTATCCATTTTATCGCTGACGACTTTACCAATTTGCACTTTACGAGCATTGCGTTCTTCGCTCATTGTTGGCCTCCTTCCTGAATACAGACGACAACGTCCGTTTCATTAACTAATACCAAGTTCTCTTTCACGGATAACGGTTTTAGCACGAGCTATTTCTTTGCGCACGTCACGGATCCGGGTCGGATTATCAAGCTGGCCTGTAGCCAATTGAAAACGGAGATTAAAGAGTTCTTCTTTAAATCCGGCGATTTTTTGCTCGATTTCTGCAGTGGTTAAGTTGCGCAGTTCATTAGCTTTCATTTGCTTCACCACCCACTTCTTCACGTTTCACAAACTTCGTTTTAACAGGCAGCTTGTGAGCGGCGAGACGCATCGCTTCGCGTGCGATTTCCTCAGACACGCCTCCAAGTTCAAACATAATCTTGCCTGGTTTTACAACTGCAACCCATTTCTCAACATTACCTTTACCGCTACCCATCCGCACCTCGAGAGGCTTTTGAGTGATTGGCTTATCTGGGAAAATCTTGATCCAAACTTGACCACCACGACGGATATAACGAGTCATCGCAATACGCGCTGCTTCGATCTGGCGGTTCGTGATCCAGCCTGGTTCCATAGCTTGTAGGCCGAATTCACCGAATTTCACTTCAGTACCGCCTTTTGCCCGGCCTTTCATATGGCCGCGCTGTTGCTTACGGTGTTTTACACGTTTTGGTACCAACATGATTAGTTGCCTCCTTCCTTAGCAGCTTGTTTCTTAGCCGTAGGAAGTACCTCTCCACGATAGATCCATACTTTCACGCCGATACGGCCGTAAGTCGTATGCGCTTCTGCTGTACCATAGTCGATGTCTGCACGAAGCGTATGAAGTGGAACAGTTCCTTCACTGTAGCCTTCAGTACGAGCGATCTCGGCACCGCCAAGACGTCCGCTGACCGATGTTTTAATCCCTTTTGCTCCAGAACGCATAGTTCTTTGGATCGCTTGTTTCAATGCACGGCGGAAAGAAACACGACGCTCCAATTGTTGTGCAATGCTTTCAGCTACAAGAATTGCATCCAGCTCAGGGTTTTTGATTTCAGAAATATTGATGTGAACTTTCTTGCCGCCTGCGATTTTAGTTACTTGACCACGCAGTACTTCAACTTCCGAACCACCTTTACCGATAACCATACCTGGTTTCGCAGTGTGGATCGTCACGTTCACACGATTAGCCGCTCTCTCGATTTCAATACGGGATACAGCGGAGTCTTTCAATTTATTTTTCAGGTATTCACGGATTTTAACGTCTTCCAGCAAAAGATCACCGAAGTCTTTGCCTGCATACCATTTGGATTCCCAATCACGGATAATACCGATACGGAGTCCTACTGGATTTACCTTTTGGCCCACACGTTTTCCCTCCTTATTTTTCAGCTACCACCAAAGTAATGTGGCTGGTGCGTTTGTTAATCCGGCTTGCACGTCCCATCGCGCGTGGGCGAAAACGTTTCATCGTCGGACCTTGGTTAACGTAAACTTGAGTTACGACCAACTTGTTTACGTCCAAAGAATAGTTATGCTCAGCGTTAGCGATAGCTGAGTTAAGCAACTTCTCCACAACAGGAGATGCAGCTTTCGGAGTGTGACGAAGAATCGCGATCGCTTCACCAACTTGCTTACCGCGGATCAAGTCAACAACCAGTTGAGCTTTACGAGGAGCAATCCGAATCGATCTTGCATGTGCTTTTGCTTCCATTGTTTAACCTCCTCTCAAACAAAGAGCTTCATTAATTATCTTCTCGTTTTCTTATCGTCTTCGTGACCTTTGTAAGTACGCGTTGGCGCGAACTCGCCCAACTTGTGACCCACCATGTCTTCCGTTACGTATACAGGCACGTGTTTACGGCCATCGTATACGCCGAACGTGTGACCGATAAATTGCGGGAAAATCGTGGAGCGGCGGGACCATGTTTTAATCACAGCTTTTTTACTGGATTCGTTCATATCCTCCACTTTTTTGAGCAGATATCCGTCAATAAAAGGTCCTTTTTTCAAACTACGGCTCATATTGTAATCCTCCCTTCACCAAATTGTCTCGTAACTCACTGCCTTACACGAAGTTATGCACAGTGTGTATTACTTCGTGCGGCGGCGAACGATATATTTGTCAGAAGCTTTTCCTTTTTTACGAGTCTTGAATCCAAGGGTTGGTTTACCCCATGGAGACATTGGAGATTTACGTCCGATAGGAGCACGACCTTCACCACCACCGTGAGGGTGATCGTTAGGGTTCATTACCACACCACGTACTTCAGGACGTTTTCCGAGCCAACGGTTACGACCAGCTTTACCGATCTTGATCAACTCGTGGTCTCCGTTACCCACAGAACCGATTGTAGCACGGCAGGTTTTCAGGATGTGACGAACTTCACCGGAAGACAAACGTACAGTTACGTATTTTTCTTCTTTACCGAGAAGTTGTGCTTCTGTACCAGCAGCACGAACTAATTGTCCGCCTTTACCTGGTTGTAATTCAATGTTGTGGATAACTGTACCCACAGGAATGTTCTCCAATGGAAGAGCATTACCGATTTTGATGTCAGAACCAACGCCGGAAACAACTTGATCTCCAACTTTCAGTCCTTTTGGAGCGATAATGTAACGCTTCTCTCCGTCCGCATAGTGGATCAGAGCAATGTTCGAAGTACGGTTCGGGTCATACTCGATTGTAGCAACGCGACCTGGAATGCCGTCTTTCGTACGTTTAAAGTCGATGATACGGTATTTACGTTTGTGTCCGCCGCCATGGTGACGAACCGTAATTTTACCTTGGTTGTTACGACCAGCTGTTTTGCTCAGCGGCGCCAACAACGATTTCTCCGGCTGGTTCGTGGTCACTTCTTCGAAAGTCGACACGGACATGTTGCGTCGAGCCGGGGTTGTCGGTTTATACTTTTTAATAGGCACTGAATTTTCCCTCCTTACTCAGAAATTTCTTATTCAACCGATTCAAAGAACTCAAGTGGTTTGCTGTCAGCTGTCAAAGTTACGATAGCTTTCTTCCATTCTGTAGTGTAGCCAGAGTGGCGGCCGTAACGCTTCGGCTTCGCAGGAACACGCATTGTATTCACGTTCGATACTTTTACTTTGAAAATGGATTCAACGGCTTGTTTAATCTCGGTTTTGTTCGCACGAATGTCTACTTCGAAAGCATATTTCAGCTCCGCCATGTAGTCAGCCGTACGTTCCGTGATCACCGGGCGCTTGATTATATCGCGAGGATCCTTCATTACGCGAGCACCTCCTCTACCTTCTGAACTGCTTCCTTCGTAATGATCAGTTGATCGTACGTCAGTACGTCAAGAACATTAATGCCATCAGCCGCTACGAACTTCACTCCAGGAATGTTACGAGCGGAAAGGGCCACATTGTCATCATAGCTAGGAGCAACGATCAGAGCTTTGCGTCCAACCTTAAGGTTACTCAAGATGTTAGCGAACTCTTTCGTTTTTGGCGCATTAAGCGTCAATTGATCCAGTACGATAATTGCATTGTCAATCACTTTAGAAGACAAAGCGGATTTGATCGCCAAACGACGAACTTTTTTTGGAAGCTTGATGGAGTAGCTACGTGGAGTTGGTCCAAATACTACGCCGCCGCCCTTCCATTGTGGTGAACGGATCGAACCTTGACGGGCACGACCTGTACCTTTTTGTTTCCAAGGCTTACGTCCGCCGCCACGTACTTCAGAACGTCCTTTGACTTTGTGAGTACCACGACGCAGAGAAGCGCGTTGCAACAATACTGCATCATGCAGAACGTGCACATTTGGCTCGATGCCAAATACCGCATCGTTCAACTCAACTTCACCAACTTGGCTGCCGTCGATATTAAAAAGTGCTACTTTAGGCATTGATTGTTCCTCCTTTCTTCAGGCGATTATTTCTTCACCGTTTCTTTGATTTGCACAAGACCTTTTTTAGGTCCTGGAATGGAGCCTTTTACGAGCAGCACGTTGCGCTCAACGTCTACTTTAATGATTTCAAGCTTTTGAATTGTAACCGTGTCATGGCCCATGTGACCTGGCAGACGCTTTCCTTTAGGAACGCGGTTAGCTTGGATCGAACCCATGGAACCAGGGCGGCGATGGTAGCGGGAACCGTGAGACATTGGTCCGCGGCTTTGTCCCCAACGTTTGATAACACCTTGGAAACCTTTACCCTTGGAAATTCCAGTTACGTCAACAAATTCGCCTTCTGCAAAGACATCAGCCTTCACTTCTTGTCCAACCTCGACACTCGCGAGGTCAACACCGCGAATTTCGCGAACGTAGCGCTTAGGTGCAGTGTTTGCTTTTTTCGCATGTCCTGCTTCGGGTTTGTTAGATCTGTTTTCTTTCTTATCAGAGAAACCGATTTGAATAGCTTCGTAGCCATCGTTCTCTAGGTCTTTCTTTTGCAAAACAACACAAGGACCTGCTTCGATAACCGTTACAGGAATTACGTTACCTTCAGCGGTAAACACTTGAGTCATTCCGAGCTTTCTCCCTAAGATACCTTTCATGTTGACACCTCTTTTCCTTCACTATTTCGTTATTCTAGTCTTACAATTTAATTTCGATATCTACACCGGACGGCAGGTCCAAGCGCATCAAGGCATCCACAGTTTGTGGAGTCGGGTTCACGATGTCGATCAAGCGTTTGTGTGTACGCATTTCGAACTGTTCCCGAGAATCCTTATACTTGTGCACCGCACGGAGAACTGTAATGATTTGCTTTTCAGTTGGCAGCGGGATCGGACCAGATACACCAGCACCCGAACGTTTTGCTGTTTCAACAATTTTCTCAGCGGATTGATCAAGAATTCTGTGGTCGTATGCTTTCAAGCGAATACGAATTTTTTGCTTTGCCATTTCATTCCCTCCTTCTATCGCCCAATTTGGTATCGGACATACTCCGTGAAAATTTTCTGGACACCTGCCTCATGGCAAAGGGGCCGGGTGTGTCAGTAACCTCTCACATCATCGCAACGTCGCAGAACAACATTCATTATTATATAGAAAAGATAGGCGCAATGCAAGCATTTAATTATAAAACATATTTTCTCATTAATATTGCTCCTATATTTAGTAGGCATCGCCCATTTTCCTTACCATTGAGCCATTTATCGTATCTCTTCATTATTTTCTCTTCATATAATAATAACAAATTTAAAGAGCATACTCCCGGTGAATATGCTCTACGGACAAACCTATTACATTTTTTCTGTTTCAGACTTGAATTTGTCGGCCGAGCTTGCTGCCTCTGCTGTAGCTTGGCCAATGCCACCTATCGTCATCGTGAGAATTCGCATTTCTTTTTCCGCTGCGATCATCTCATCTGAGCTAGCTTGTACAGATTTAAGTATATCTGAAAACAATGAGCTAGTCTCCGCTGATTGCTCCCGACCTTGATGTGTAAGAGATTGTACATGCTTAATGGACTTTACAACCCTATAGGTGAGTTCTCTTGAACGATTAACGAAATCAGCTATATGAATGACAGTGCTTCGTGTATCCTCCGATAATCTGCTAACTTCGGTAGCAACAACGGCAAAGCCTCTTCCGTGTTCACCGGCACGCGCTGCTTCTATCGTTGCATTCAATGATAGAAGCTTAATCTGTGATGCAATTTCCTGTACACTGTCAACAATCATGCTGATTTGTCTTGAAGAATCATTTAGTTCTTGAACTGCCAATTGCATTTCTTGAGTGCTTTCATCGATCTGATTGATCCGTACTGCCAATCCCGATATCCTTTCTTCGCCAGCCTTGGCAAAGCTGATTGATCCTAGAGCCGTTTCGGTTGTCCGTTGGAACGTATCACTAACCTCTCCGCCGCTCGTTATAAGCTTTTCTACAGCTTCGTTAACATCCTGATTCAGATCGGCGAGTTCCTCAACAAACATAGCGATATTACGTTTCAGTCTATTTTTAACCAATTCAGATTGTTGCTGCTTTTCTTTCATATTTTCCTTTTCATACGCATCCAATACGAGCTGTTGCTCCAAGCTAAGCAGCTTTGTTACCGTCTGCACTACATTCAAACGCTCTTCTTCATGCTCGGTTTCATGGTAAATAACTCTTATTAACTCATTCTGGAGATTCTGAAATGCCGACAAGTACCACTTGGGCTCCAATCCCACCGATTTATGTATCTGTGCGATCCGAAGTCTTTTTGATATATATGCTTCGTCCACTTCACCTTTAAAAATTTCGAGCAAATGGTCACGAAGTGTACGTTCCAAACGATCAATCGTACTATGCTGTACGATTATTTCTCTAAGCTTATCAATATCTAGTACGGATTGATAGAAGGCATCTGTAATGGCGTCCATATGTTGTTCCATTACTGGACGGATTTTTCGAAGCAGGGCCAAGTCTGCTTCTGTCAGTCCGATCATTCTCATTTGATCATTTAACTCTCCTACATTTTCAAGATATATAAATCTATCCTCAATATCTGAATCATTCATAGGTTCAACAGTTGAAGCCGAGTCTAATGTTTTAACTGTTACTTCACCTGATTTCTTCAAGAACGAAAACGGGCTTTTCATATAATTATTTGTCTCTCCTCAAGCGGCAACACTTCGCCGTTCCATATTACACAAACATTCCACAACGATTGTATTAACTGTACACAAGAAAGTAAAGCGATAATCCTATACTAGCCTACATAATCTGTGTACGAATTGTGGATAATATGAAAACCGTCTATTATCGTACCTCAAAGAAAACAGACCACATCTTTAACAGTAATTTATCTTGGGAGACAAGGGTGCTGTTTACTCCGAAGTTATATTTTCTTCTCACTAAAAAAATAGAGCCCGATCCATTAGGATCAGGCTCTATTTATTGTTACATCACACTGTTGCTCGTTACAGTACATTGTTGCTATATTTGAGGCTTAAAGCCTTAATTACTTAAGGATGGAAGCAACGGAACCTGCACCAACGGTACGGCCGCCTTCACGAATGGAGAATTTAGTACCATCTTCAATCGCGATTGGAGAGATCAGACTAACAGTAACCGTAATGTTGTCACCAGGCATAACCATTTCAGAACCTTCTGGAAGGCTGATTACACCAGTTACATCTGTAGTACGGAAGTAGAACTGTGGACGGTATCCAGTGAAGAAAGGCTTGTGACGTCCACCCTCTTCTTTGCTGAGTACGTAAATTTGAGCAGTAAATTCTGTATGAGGCTTAACAGAACCTGGCTTAGCCAATACTTGTCCACGCTCGATTTGAGTACGGTCTACACCACGAAGCAATGCTCCGATGTTGTCACCAGCTTGAGCGGAATCCAGCAATTTACGGAACATTTCAACGCCCGTAACAACGGATTTCTTAGTTTCTTCAGCGATACCAACGATTTCGATTTCTTCACCAACTTTGATCGTACCACGCTCTACACGACCTGTAGCAACGGTACCACGACCAGTGATGGAGAATACGTCCTCAACAGGCATCAAGAAAGGCTTGTCAGTGTCGCGCTCTGGCAATGGGATGTACTCGTCGATAGTTTTGAACATTTCAACGATTTTTTGAGCCCATTCGCCAGTTGGGTTTTGCAGAGCTTCACGAGCGGAACCACGAGTGATCGGAGTGTCATCGCCTGGGAAGTCATACTCGCTCAGAAGGTCACGAACTTCCATTTCAACCAATTCCAGAAGCTCTTCGTCTTCAACCATGTCGCATTTGTTCAAGAATACAACGATGTAAGGAACGCCTACTTGACGGGACAACAGGATGTGTTCGCGAGTTTGCGGCATAGGACCGTCAGCTGCGGATACAACCAAGATAGCGCCGTCCATTTGAGCTGCACCAGTGATCATGTTTTTAACATAGTCAGCGTGACCTGGGCAGTCAACGTGTGCATAGTGACGGCTTTCAGTTTCATACTCTACGTGGGAAGTAGAGATTGTGATACCGCGTTCGCGCTCTTCTGGAGCTTTGTCGATTTGATCGAAGGACATTGCTGCACCACCGTAAGTTGTGGACAATACACTTGTAATTGCAGCAGTCAAAGTTGTTTTACCATGGTCAACGTGACCGATAGTACCGATGTTAACATGGGGTTTCGTACGTTCGTATTTAGCCTTTGCCATTTGAACAATTCCTCCTTAAGGGGATATATATGTTTAGGCCGGATAAAGGTTAACGGGACTCTCATCCCGCCCTTCGTCCAGCAGGAAAAACTTTATTACTCTCCGCCTTTAATTTTGGACACGATTTCTTCGGAGATATTCTTAGGAACTTCTTCATAGTGGGAGAGTTCCATGGAGAACACACCGCGTCCTTGTGTACCGGAGCGAAGTGTAGTAGAGTAACCGAACATTTCGGAAAGAGGTACTTTCGCACGGATAATTTGAGTACCACCACGGGAATCCATACCTTCGATCCGTCCACGGCGGGAGTTCAGCATACCCATTACGTCGCCCATGTATTCCTCAGGCACAGTAACTTCTACTTTCATGATTGGCTCAAGCAGGACAGGCTTACACTTTTCCTTAGCTGCTTTCAGAGCCATCGAACCGGCGATTTTAAACGCCATTTCGTTGGAATCGACATCATGGTATGAACCGTCAACGATTGTTGCTTTAACGTCAACAAGCGGAAAGCCGGCAATTACGCCGTTCTTCATTTGCTCTTCAATACCTTGTTGTGCAGGTCCAATGTATTCTCTAGGTACGGAACCACCGACAACCTTGCTCTCGAATTGGTTACCGCTACCTGCTTCCAGAGGTTCGAACTCAACCCATACGTGACCGTATTGACCACGACCACCGGACTGACGAACGAATTTACCTTCAACACGTGCTGGTGCACGGAAGGTTTCACGGTAAGCTACCTGTGGTTTACCCACGTTGGTTTCTACCTTGAACTCACGACGCATGCGGTCGATGATAACGTCCAAGTGAAGCTCACCCATACCTGCCAGGATCGTTTGGCCAGTTTCCTCGTCCGTATGAGCACGAAGAGTTGGATCCTCTTCAGTCAACTTACCGAGAGCAACGCCCAATTTATCTTGGTCGGCTTTTGTTTTTGGTTCAACTGCGATTTCGATAACCGGATCAGGGAAGTTCATGGACTCGAGAATAACTGGATTCTTCTCATCACACAGTGTATCACCTGTACCCGTATCTTTCAAACCTACAGCTGCTGCGATATCACCAGCGTAAACTACAGTGATTTCTTGACGGCTGTTCGCGTGCATTTGCAGGATACGTCCGATACGTTCGCGTTTGTTTTTCGTTGCATTCAGTACGTAAGAGCCGGATTGCAAAACACCGGAGTACACACGGAAGAACGTCAGCTTACCAACGTAAGGGTCTGTCATAATTTTAAATGCCAATGCAGCGAACGGTTCCTCGTCTGAGGAGTGGCGTTCTACTTCTGTACCATCTTCCAAGTGACCTTGGATGCTTGCTACATCGGTTGGAGCCGGCAAGAAATCGATAACAGCGTCCAGCATAAGCTGAACCCCTTTGTTACGATAAGAAGAACCACAGATTACTGGGAAGATCTTAACTTCTATAACACCTTTACGAAGAGCTGCTTTGATCTCATCAACAGAGATTTCTTCACCTTCAAGGTATTTCATAGTCAAATCTTCGTCAAGTTCTGCAACCTTCTCAATCAGTTCACTGCGCAGTTCTTCAACTTGATCCTTGTATTCCGCTGGAATTTCGGTTTCTTCGATATTTTGTCCAAGGTCATCCTTATACATATAAGCCTTTTCCGTGATAATATCGATGATGCCGAGAAAGTCAGCCTCTGCACCGATCGGAAGCTGAATAGCTACCGCATTGGCTTGAAGACGCTCCTTCATGTCTTTAACAACATTGAGGTAATCGGCGCCGATAATGTCCATTTTGTTTACATATGCGATCCGCGGTACACCGTAACGGTCTGCTTGTCTCCATACGGTTTCCGACTGAGGTTCTACGCCCTCTTTCGCACTGAATACACCTACTGCCCCATCCAATACACGAAGGGAACGTTCAACTTCTACTGTGAAGTCAACGTGCCCCGGGGTGTCGATAATATTAACGCGGTGACCCTTCCAAGAAGCGGTAGTCGCAGCGGAAGTGATCGTGATTCCGCGCTCCTGTTCTTGCTCCATCCAGTCCATAGTAGCGGAACCCTCGTGGGTTTCACCAATTTTATGAGTACGGCCTGTGTAGAACAAGATACGTTCCGTCGTAGTAGTTTTACCAGCGTCAATATGCGCCATGATCCCGATGTTCCGTGTATTTTTCAAGGAGAACTCTCTTGCCATGCGAATAGTCTCCCTTCAAAATTAAAGTTTGTTAATGACTTTATCCTACCAACGGTAGTGAGCAAACGCTTTGTTCGCTTCAGCCATTTTGTGCGTGTCTTCACGTTTCTTAACAGAAGCACCAGTGTTGTTGGAAGCATCGATAATCTCAGCCGCCAAACGCTCTTCCATAGTCTTCTCGCCGCGGTTGCGGGAGTAGTTTACGAGCCAACGTAATCCTAGGGATGTACGTCTTTCTGGTTTAACTTCGATAGGTACCTGGTAGTTCGCACCGCCGACACGGCGAGCTTTAACTTCCAGAACCGGCATGATGTTCTTGATGGCTGCTTCAAACACTTCCATTGGGTCATTACCCGTACGTTCTTGGATTAGTTTGAATGAATTGTAGAGAATGCTTTGAGCAACACCTCTCTTACCATCCAGCATGATGCGGTTGATCAGACGAGTAACGAGCTTGCTGTTATACACCGGATCCGGCAGCACGTCTCTTTTAGTAACTGGACCTTTGCGTGGCATGGATATCCCCCTTTCTTCAATCATGTCATTTCAACATGTAACTTAATTTAGCTCTTTGCTTTAGGACGTTTCGCGCCATATTTGGAACGAGCTTGCATACGGTTGTTAACACCAGCGGTATCAAGTGCACCACGAACGATGTGATAACGTACCCCTGCAAGGTCTTTTACTTTACCGCCACGGATCAGAACAACACTGTGCTCTTGCAAGTTATGTCCGATACCTGGAATGTAAGCAGTCACCTCGATGCGGTTCGTTAAACGAACACGAGCATATTTACGAAGTGCAGAGTTCGGTTTACGTGGAGTCATAGTACCCACACGAGTACACACACCGCGTTTTTGCGGAGCACTCAAATTGGTATCCTCACGTTTCAAAGCGTTGAATCCTTTTTGCAGTGCCGGTGACTTCGATTTGTAAACTTTAGCTTGACGGCCCTTACGGACCAGTTGGTTGATTGTTGGCATGCTGCCACCCCCTTCCTATATTTCTCATCCTATTACAAACCTTTTTAAGTCCACAGACCCAGGCGGTTCATAAAAGAACAAATGAAAAGTTTTTGCCGAGAGAAGAACCCTTCTCCAACAAAAACAGATCGTACTCACTGTTTTAAGACTGCTACCATTGCTGCACCGACTTCGATGCCGCAGGCCTCTCCGAGTGCTCTCATTGTAGGCACATACGTAATATCTACACCGTGCTTAACGCACAGGGTCACGATTTTGGAAGTCAAACGCTGGTCGCAATCTTCAGCCACATAAACTTCTGCAGCCTGACCGGTTTCAACGGCCCTCATTGTTTGTTTGGTGCCAATCTTAACATGAGCATCCTGTAATCCTTTATCATTAGACATTGGAAATTCCTCCAAAAGAACAGGGATAAAGCTACTACTCACGCACCTTTGCTATATTAGCATCTGCATTAAATGATGTCAAGCATAATATCAAGGTAAAAAAGAAATTCAGGGAGAGAAATTTGCCCAGTTGTTAATCCAGGCAAACTCCCCGCCTCCCTATCATTCTTCTTTATTCTACGTTAGCGGTCTCCAGTTCCTGATTCTCACCGTTCACATCTTCCTGACCCTCAAACTTAACGCTGCGGTAACGGTTCATACCCGTACCAGCAGGGATCAGTTTACCGATGATAACATTCTCTTTCAGTCCGAGCAGCTGATCGACTTTACCTTTAATAGCTGCATCAGTCAACACGCGCGTTGTCTCCTGGAAGGAGGCTGCGGAAAGGAATGAATCCGTCTCAAGGGAAGCTTTCGTAATACCGAGCAGAACCGGTTTAGCCACTGCTGGCTCTTTGCCTGACAGAATTGCTTCTTTGTTGGCAGATTCATACTCGTGAATGTCCACGAAGGAGCCTGGCAGCAGATTGGTATCTCCTGCATCAACTATGCGGATCTTACGCAGCATCTGACGAATCATAACTTCGACGTGTTTATCGTTGATTTCTACACCCTGGTTCCGGTATACGCGCTGAACTTCCTGAAGAATATAGTTCTGCACGCCGCGGATACCCTTGATGCGGAGCATTTCTTTAGGGTCGATCGAACCATCCGTCAATTCATCCCCGGCTTCGATGTGCTTGCCTTCGCTTACGCGCAGACGGGAGCCATACGTAACGGAATATGTTTTCGTTTCCGCTTCACCTTGGATTTCAATTTCACGGCGGTCTTTCGTTTCACGGATCTCTTTAACGACACCGTCAATCTCACTGATCGTTGCTTGACCTTTAGGATTACGGGCCTCAAAGAGCTCTTGGATACGCGGCAAACCTTGGGTGATGTCATCACCCGCAACGCCCCCGGTATGGAACGTACGCATAGTGAGCTGTGTTCCTGGTTCACCGATCGATTGAGCAGCGATAATACCAACCGCTTCACCAATTTCGACAAACTTACCTGTCGCCAGGTTACGTCCGTAACATTTCTTGCAGACACCATAACGCGCACGGCAGCTGAGAATGGAACGGATTTGTAGTTTCTCGACACCAGCTTTAACGATTTCGTCAGCTTTGTCAGAGTCGATCAATTCATTACGGTTGACGATAACCTCTTTGGTTTCCGGATGACGGACAGTCTCAAAAGCATAGCGTCCTTCAATACGGTCGTAGAGATCCTCGATAACTTCCTTACCGTCTTGAATCCGGCTAACTGTGAAGCCTTTATCCGTACTACACTCATCTTCACGTACGATGACATCCTGTGCCACGTCAACGAGACGACGGGTCAAGTAACCGGAGTCAGCGGTACGAAGAGCCGTATCGGCAAGACCTTTACGGGCACCGTGAGTTGACAGGAAGTACTCGAGTACGGTCAGACCTTCACGGAAGTTCGATTTGATTGGCATCTCGATAATCCGTCCGGACGGGTTGGCCATCAGACCACGCATACCGCCGAGCTGAGTAATCTGAGATTTGTTACCCCGTGCTTTAGAATCAACCATGAGCATGATGGAGTTGAAGCGATCCATCGATTTCATGAGCACCTCAGTAAGATCGTCCTTCGCTTTGGACCAAATATCGATAACACGGTCATAGCGCTCTTCGTTCGTAATCAATCCACGGCGATACTGGTTCATTACGACACTAACCTTACCATCGGACTCTTTGAGAATTTCGGTCTTCTCAGGCGGAACGATAACGTCGGACACCGCAACGGTAACACCAGAACGTGTGGAGTATGTGAATCCAAGCTGCTTGATTTTATCGAGAATAATAGAAGTCTCAGTTGTGTGATAAGTCTCAAAGCAGCGTGCAATGATTTGACCCAGGTATTCTTTTCCGACAGCACCGCTGATCGGAAGACTTTGAATAACTTCCTGGATATTCGCACCTTTTTCATAAACAAAGTATTTCTCAGGTGTACCTTGGAACAGGTTCACACGAGTTGCTTCGTTAATGTAAGGGAAGCTGGCCGGGAAGATTTCATTAAAGATAATCCGTCCAACCGTGGTAACAAGCATCGCTTTTTGCTGAGCTTCCGTAAAGACGGTTTTACCCAGAGCTTTAACCGGAATAGCTACACGTGCGTGCAATCCTGCTGCTCCACGCTGATATGCGGACACAGCCTCGTTCACACTGCCCAGGATCATGCCTGTTCCTTTTTCTTCCTTGTTGTCCATAGTCAGATAGAAGGAACCAAGGACCATATCCTGTGAAGGTGTAACGACAGGCTTACCGTCTTTAGGGTTCAAAATGTTTCCGGATGCAAGCATCAGGAGACGTGCTTCCGCTTGTGCTTCCGCAGACAACGGAACGTGAACAGCCATTTGGTCACCGTCAAAGTCAGCGTTGTAAGCTGTACATACGAGCGGGTGAAGACGGATCGCGTGACCTTCTACCAGAATCGGTTCAAACGCCTGAATACCGAGTCTGTGAAGGGTAGGGGCACGGTTCAGAAGTACTGGATGTTCTTTGATTACTTCTTCGAGCACATCCCAAACTTCTGGACTTACGCGTTCCACTTTACGTTTCGCACTCTTAATATTATGAGCCAGGCCTTTATTGACCAACTCTTTCATAACAAAAGGCTTAAACAGTTCCAGCGCCATTTTCTTAGGCAATCCGCACTGGTACATCTTCAGATAAGGTCCTACAACGATAACGGAACGACCGGAATAGTCAACACGTTTACCGAGCAAGTTCTGACGGAAACGTCCTTGTTTACCTTTCAGCATGTGGCTGAGGGATTTCAGAGGACGGTTACCCGGTCCTGTAACTGGACGACCACGACGACCGTTATCAATCAGTGCGTCAACGGCTTCTTGAAGCATCCGTTTTTCGTTCTGAACGATAATATCAGGTGCACCAAGATCAAGCAGTCTTTTCAGACGGTTATTCCGGTTGATTACACGACGGTACAGATCATTCAAGTCGGAAGTTGCAAAGCGTCCGCCGTCCAACTGAACCATCGGGCGCAGTTCTGGAGGAATGACCGGCAATACGTCCAACACCATCCACCCCGGTTTGTTGCCGGAGTTTCGGAACGCCTCAATAACTTCAAGACGCTTGATCGCACGGTTACGACGTTGACCCTGTGCAGTACGCAGTTCTTCTTTCAGGAATTCGAGTTCTTTCTCTACATCCAGATCTTGAAGAAGTTTCTTTACAGCTTCTGCACCCATGCCAGCTTGGAATCCGTAACCGTATTTCTCACGATAGCTACGGTATTCCTTCTCGGATAACAGCTGTTTCTTCTCAAGCGGCGTATCTCCTGGATCCGTCACGACATAAGATGCAAAATAGATGATCTCTTCCAGAGATCTTGGAGACATATCCAAAGCCAGACCCATACGGCTTGGAATACCTTTGAAATACCAGATGTGGGATACAGGAGCAGCCAGTTCAATGTGGCCCATACGTTCACGACGGACTTTAGCGCGGGTAACTTCAACGCCGCAACGGTCGCAGACTACGCCTTTATAACGGACGCGTTTGTACTTGCCGCAATGGCACTCCCAGTCTTTTTGCGGACCAAAAATACGTTCGCAGAAAAGACCTTCCTTCTCAGGCTTCAATGTACGGTAGTTAATTGTTTCCGGCTTCTTTACTTCTCCGCGAGACCAAGAACGAATCTTTTCCGGGGAAGCGAGACCGATTTTCATATACTCAAAATTGTTAACGTCCAACAAGGAGCAACCCTCCTCAACTTAGTCCTAATTATGTGCTCCGATCATAACACCACCGCCGGCTGTTAACCGGCGGGGTGACGACTGACCGTTATTCCACTCCGACTTCAGTGCCTTCCAAGTTAAGGCTCAGTTTATCGCCTGCCGCATCTTCTTCATCATCGAGTTCTCTCATCTCGATTTCTTCCTCGTTCTCGCTAAGGATTTTGACGTCCATACCGAGAGACTGAAGTTCCTTAATCAATACCTTGAACGATTCTGGAACACCTGGTTCCGGAACGTTCTCACCCTTGACGATCGATTCGTAGGTTTTCACCCGGCCGACCACGTCATCGGACTTAACGGTAAGAATTTCTTGCAGTGTATATGCGGCGCCATATGCTTCAAGCGCCCATACTTCCATCTCACCGAAACGCTGTCCACCGAACTGTGCTTTACCACCGAGCGGCTGTTGCGTAACGAGAGAGTATGGTCCCGTAGAACGGGCGTGAATTTTATCATCAACCATGTGCGCCAGCTTGATCATGTGCATGACACCAACAGTAACTTCGCGCTCGAAGCGCTCGCCAGTACGGCCATCATACAAAACGGTCTTACCATTACGCTGCATGCCTGCTTCTTCCATTGTATCAAACACGTCATACTCGCTTGCTCCATCAAATACTGGCGTAGCCACGTGAATACCGAGCTGCAAAGCAGCCATACCCAAGTGAACTTCCAATACCTGACCGATGTTCATACGTGAAGGTACACCAAGCGGGTTAAGAACAACCTGTACAGGTGTGCCATCAGGCAGGAACGGCATGTCTTCCTCAGGCAAAATACGGGCAACGACACCTTTGTTACCGTGACGTCCGGCCATTTTGTCACCTTCGGAGATTTTACGTTTCTGAGCGATGTACACGCGAACCAGTTGGTTTACGCCCGGCGGCAATTCGTCACCGTTCTCACGAGTAAACACCTTCACATCAACGATGATACCATCACTACCGTGAGGAACACGCAGCGAGGTGTCACGCACTTCACGAGCCTTCTCACCAAAGATTGCATGGAGGAGACGCTCTTCAGCTGTCAGTTCTGTCACACCCTTAGGCGTTACTTTACCGACCAGGATGTCACCTGCGCTGATCTCAGCACCGATACGGATAATACCGCGCTCGTCAAGATTCTTCAGCGCTTCTTCACCGACATTCGGAATATCACGTGTGATTTCTTCAGGTCCGAGCTTCGTATCACGAGCTTCAGACTCATACTCCTCGATATGAATCGAAGTGTACACGTCCTCTTTCACGAGCTTCTCAGAAAGAAGAATCGCATCCTCGTAGTTGTAACCTTCCCAGGTCATGAAAGCTACGACAACGTTGCGTCCAAGTGCCAATTCACCCATCTCAGTCGAAGGACCATCCGCAAGGATATCCCCCTTCTTGATTACATCGCCACGTTGGACGATTGGACGCTGGTTAATACAGGTACCTTGGTTTGAACGCATAAATTTGTGTAATTTATGCTTAATAATATCGCCTTTGACTTCTTGTCCGTCCACAGTTTCAACGCGGCGGAGCCAGATTTCATTAGCAGTAGAGCGCTCAATAATTCCGTCATATTTGGATACAATACATACACCGGAATCTTTCGCAGATTTATGTTCCATTCCTGTTCCGACAAGCGGAGCTTTCGGAATAAGAAGCGGAACAGCTTGACGTTGCATGTTAGATCCCATGAGGGCACGGTTCGAGTCATCGTTCTCAAGGAACGGAATCAGCGCCGTAGCGACGGATACTACCTGTTTAGGTGATACATCCATGTAATCTACGCGATCGTTAGGCATTGGCAAAATGTTATCAGACTGTTTGTTATAACGAACAATAACCATGTCGTCTGCAAACTTGCTGTCCTCTGTCAATTCCGCGTTCGCCTGAGCTACAACGTAGTTATCTTCCTCATCAGCAGTCAAATAATCGATCTGCTCGGTTACCTGACCGGTCTTCGGATCAACCCAGCGATAAGGCGCCTCGATAAAGCCATATTCATTAATACGGGCAAATGTCGACAGGGAGTTGATCAAACCGATGTTCGGTCCTTCCGGGGTCTCGATCGGACACATACGGCCATAGTGACTGTGGTGAACGTCTCGAACTTCAAAGCCCGCACGTTCCCGTGTCAAACCACCAGGTCCGAGTGCGGAAAGACGACGTTTATGCGTCAGTTCAGCAAGCGGGTTCGTCTGGTCCATAAACTGGGACAACTGTGAACTACCGAAGAACTCTTTAATCGATGCAATAACTGGGCGAATGTTGATCAGAGCCTGCGGTGTAATAACACTCGCATCCTGAATCGACATTCTTTCACGAACAACACGCTCCATACGGGACAGACCGATACGGAACTGGTTCTGCAGAAGTTCACCCACGGAACGCAGACGACGGTTACCAAGGTGGTCAATGTCATCCGTGTTGCCGATACCGTGCAGCAAATCCATAAAATAGCTGATGGACGAAATAATGTCCGCCTGCGTAATATGTTTCACCGATTTATCGATGTTACCATTGGCGATAATCTTAACGACTTTACCGTCCTCGATCGGGGAGAACACATCGATCGTCTGAAGTGTAATATCCTCACTATCCTGAACGCCGCCCGCAACATGATATGTTTTGTAGCCGACACTCTTCTCTAGGTGAGGCATAATCTCGTCCAAAAGACGGCGGTCTACGGTTTGACCAGCTTCAGCAATGATCTCACCCGTTTCCACGTCAATCAGACTCTCAGCCAATCGCTGATTGAAGAGACGGTTCTTAATATGAAGCTTCTTGTTGATCTTATAACGACCAACGTTCGCCAGATCATAGCGCTTCGGATCAAAGAAACGCGCTACCAAGAGGCTCTTTGCATTGTCCAACGTCGGAGGCTCGCCTGGACGAAGGCGTTCGTAAATCTCAATAAGCGCCTTTTCCGTCGAATCCGTGTTGTCTTTATCCAGGGTATTACGAATGTACTCGTCATCACCCAGCAGTTCTAAAATCTCTGCGTCTGTACCGAAACCGAGCGCACGAAGCAGTACGGTTACCGGTATTTTGCGGGTACGGTCGATCCGTACATATACAATATCCTTAGCGTCCGTCTCCAGCTCCAGCCATGCGCCGCGATTCGGAATAACGGTCGCAGTGTATGTTTTCTTACCGTTTTTATCAACTTTAGTGCTGAAATAGACGCTGGGAGAGCGAACCAACTGGCTGACAATGACCCGTTCGGCACCATTAATGATAAATGTTCCGGTTTCCGTCATTAACGGAAAGTCTCCCATGAACACTTCTTGCTCCTTGACCTCTCCAGTCTCTTTGTTGATGAGCCGGACTTTAACACGGAGCGGCGCCGCATAAGTTACGTCGCGTTCTTTCGCGTCATCGACGGTGTATTTCGGTTCTCCAAGGCTGTAGTCGATAAACTCCAGCACCAAGTTTCCTGTAAAATCCTGAATCGGCGAGATGTCTTGGAACATTTCGCGCAACCCTTCCTCCAAAAACCATTCATAAGATTTTTGTTGGATTTCAATCAGGTTCGGAACTTCGAGTACCTCAGTAATACGTGCATAACTTCGCCGAGTGCGTCGACCATATTGAACAAGATGTCCTGCCAACTTAAACTCACCCCTCATGTCTACTCACTTTTAAAAATTCATTGCGAACCTCTGTTTGTAACACTATAATGGAACGTACAGAGGAAACTCCCATAAATAGAGAAAAGCCCTTATCGAATATCTTTCGAAAAAAGAGCAGCTTATCCATGGTTATGATAATCCTCTCATATCCAGTAGATTTGCCCAAAATGTACATATTATACGTCAATATGACTGACTTTATGCAATGATACCCACATCAAGTCTTGACATTTCAGCAAACTAAAGACAAGGAGACCATCCTAATACTGACATTTTATAATAATACCACAGCCAGAAATCCGAGTCAATAGCCTATTTGCCAATTCAGGATGTAGTCTTTACCGCTTTGAATATCCGGTAGCCCTTGTCCTTCGTTACTTCCTCCACTTGAGAAAACAGACTTTCCAGTTTGGCTTTGGCCGATGGGGAGCCTTGTTTTTTTTGAATGACCACCCACAACTGCCCCTGATCCTTTAGATGTTCAAAGGCTTGCTCGAAAATTTTGTGTACCGTTTCCTTGCCTGCTCGTATAGGCGGGTTAGTTAGAACGATATCAAATTCCTTGCCCTCTACTGCTGTGAACAGATCACTCTCCATTATAGTGACATTACCAATTCCATTGAGCCTCGCATTTTCCTTGGCCAATTCTATGGCGCGGCTGTTGATATCTATCATGGTGACATGGCCTTCCTTTGCAATCTTCGCTGCAGAAAGCCCGATTGGCCCATAGCCGCATCCGACATCAAGCACATGGGACCCACTTGGAATATCCAGTGCTTCAATCAGCACCTTACTCCCATAGTCCACTCCGCTCTTAGAAAAAACACCCGCATCACTAATAAACTTGAATTTGCTGCCACGCAGTACCGTTTCCAGTTCCCGCCTGTTATGCTCGGTTACTGGCTGGTTCGTATAATAATGCTGATTCGGCATGCCAACCTCCGTATCACAAAATCGTTTGCCGTGAATACGGCACCAAACCTTAAAAACTCTCTTACTCTAGTATAGCCTTTTTCTTAAAAAAACAGTCTATTACAATAACAAACCCCTTGAACTAATATTCAAGGGGTTTGACTCATGCTGCAGTATAGAAGGAATTACTTCACTTCTACGGATGCGCCTGCTTCTTCCAATTTAGCTTTAACAGCTTCTGCATCTTCTTTGCTTACTTTTTCTTTAATTGGTTTTGGTGCGTTGTCAACGAGTTCTTTTGCTTCTTTCAAGCCGAGGCCTGTGATTTCGCGAACAACTTTGATAACGTTGATTTTGGACGCGCCTGCACCAGTCAGGATTACGTCGAATTCAGATTGCTCAGCTTCAGCAGCTGCGCCAGCGCCTGCACCTGCAACAGCTACTGGAGCTGCAGCAGTTACGCCGAATTCTTCTTCGATTGCTTTAACGAGATCGTTCAGTTCCAGAACGGACATGCCTTTGATTGCTTCCAAGATTTGCTCTTTACTCATTTGGGTTGAACCTCCATTTTATATTTAGGATTTAATTGTTTATACAGCTTGTTGAATAAGGTGCTTACGCGCCTTGTTCTTCTTTGTCAGCCACGGCTTTAACCGCAAGCGCGAAGTTGCGCATTGGGGCTTGAAGCACGCTGAGGAGCATGGACAAGAGACCTTCGCGGGACGGAAGTTCCGCCAGCGCTTTGATTTCGTCCACTCCGATGACACGTCCTTCTACTACCGCGCCTTTCAGTTCCAAAGCGTCGTTTTTCTTAGCGAAATCGTTCAAGATTCTCGCTGGAGCCACAACATCCTCAGTACCGAAAGCAACAGCCGTCGGACCTGTCAACGCTTCATCCAGCTCACTCAGCTCTGCAGCTGCTGTCGCACGGCGAAGCAGGGAGTTTTTCAATACTTGAAATTCGATACCAGCTTCACGAAGCTGCTTACGCAGTTCTGTTACTTGGGTAACGTTCAATCCACGATAGTCAACTACAACTGTTGTCACACTTTCGCGCAACTTAGCAGTTACTACGTCAACCGCGTCTTGTTTAGCTTGAATCACTTTTGCGTTTGCCAATGTCTACACCTCCTGATTGTATGGTTAGCTGGGACCATGACGGCCACCATCCTACGGGCACTAAAAAAGCCTCCGTAGAATCACGAAGGCCTGATGAAGCATCATTATGCCGGTCTCCCGAACAAACTGCTGACGTTCTATCATAACACCTCGGCAGGAAATTAAGCCAGCTAACGGCACCTACTGTCTACGGTAAGCATATTCAACTTTAATGGTCAGTCACAAGGACTCACAACTGTTATATAATATCAAACCAAGACAAGTAAGTCAATGGTAAATATTATTTAAAAGAAGCTGTGTTCACGCGAGCGCTAGGTCCCATAGTCGAAGATACAGCGATGTTCTTCAGGTATACACCTTTAGCAGCAGCTGGCTTCGCGCGGTTCAATGCATCCACAAGAGACTTGAGGTTTTCATTGAGTTTATCCGCATCAAAGGATACTTTGCCGATTGGAGCGTGAATTTGACCTGCTTTGTCCAGACGGTACTCGATTTTACCGGCTTTAATTTCTTGAACAGCCTTAGCAACATCGAATGTAACCGTGCCGGCTTTAGGGTTAGGCATCAGGCCTTTACCACCGAGCAGACGGCCCAATTTACCGACTTCACTCATCATATCAGGTGTAGCTACGCAGACGTCGAATTCGAACCAGCCCTGTTGAATTTTGTTAATCATATCTTGATCGCCAACAAAATCCGCGCCAGCCGCTTCGGCTTCCTTCGCTTTTTCACCTTTTGCAAATACCAGAACGCGTTGCGTTTTACCCGTACCGTGAGGCAGGACTACAACGCCACGAACAGCCTGGTCTTGTTTACGAGGGTCTACACCCAAACGCACAGCCACTTCAACAGTTTCGTCGAATTTGGCAGTTGCTGCCTTCTTCACCAGTTCAACGGCTTCCGAAGGCTCATAAGTTGCTTCGCTGTCAATCAGCTTAGCAGCTTCAAGGTATTTCTTACCGTGTTTAGCCATGATTGTTTTCCTCCTTTGTGGTGTTAGCGGAATTTCCTCCCACATATTCCGGATCTACTCCGGTAGCATCGAAAGAGTATTAGTCTTCGATTGTGATACCCATACTACGGGCAGTACCTTCAACCATCAACATTGCAGCTTCAACAGTTGCAGCGTTCAGGTCAGGCATTTTTTGTTCTGCGATTTGACGAACCGCATCACGTTTAACCGTTGCAACTTTCTTCTTGTTTGGTTCGCCGGATCCTTTTTCGATCTTGGCAGCCACACGAAGTAGAACAGCAGCCGGTGGAGTTTTGGTGATAAATGTAAAGGAACGATCCTCAAACACCGAAATTTCAACCGGAATGATCAAGCCAGCTTGATCAGCAGTACGAGCGTTGAATTCTTTACAGAATGCCATGATGTTGACACCTGCTTGACCCAATGCTGGACCTACTGGAGGAGCCGGGTTCGCTTTACCTGCAGGAATTTGCAGTTTTACCATCTTGATAATTTTCTTCGCCATGTAAGACACCTCCTTGCATCAATAGTGGTATCGGACGCTTTACGCCCTCCCACAAGAAACCTGAAGTATTTATAACTTCTCCACTTGAGTATAATCCAACTCCAGCGGGGTTTCCCGTCCAAACATGTTGACGTGAACCTTAAGCTTACTCTTTTCAGCCAAAATCTCTTCCACGGAGCCCACGAAATTCGCAAAAGGACCAACCTTGATACGAACAGATTCCTTGATGTCGAATTCAATCTTCGGTTTCGGTTCTTCCATGCCCATATGCTTCAGAATCTGTTCAACTTCTTCTGGAAGCAAAGGCGTCGGTTTAGAACCGGAGCCTGTCGAACCGACAAAGCCCGTAACCCCCGGTGTATTGCGGACAACATACCAAGAATCATCGGTTTGAATCATTTCGACCAAGACATATCCCGGGTAAACTTTACGCATGACGGTCTTTTTCTTACCGTCCTTGTTTACGATTTCTTCTTCCATAGGAACAAGAACGCGGAATATTTTGTCCTCCATGCCCATGGACTCGACACGTTTTTCCAAATTGGCTTTGACTTTATTCTCATACCCGGAATAGGTATGAACTACATACCATCTTTTTTCCATATCAAGCCACCTGGGACCCTTCTAAATTATCGCTTCGATCACAGCGGAAATACCGATGTCTAAAACCCAAAAATAAATTGTGACAAACACAACGGTGCCGATAACAATGAGTGAATAGTTCGTCAGTTCTTTACGATTGGGCCAGCGAACTTTTTTAAGTTCCGCCCAGCTTTCAGAGAAAAAGGAAAACAGAGACTTGAAACTACGTTTCACGCCGACTACACCTCCAAAAAACTATCTGGTTTCGCGATGAGGAGTTTGCTCGTTACAGAACTTGCAAAATTTCTTCATCTCCATGCGGTCGGGGTGATTTCGCTTGTTCTTTGTGGTTGTGTAGTTTCTTTGTTTGCAGCTTGTACAAGCCAAAGTGATAATTACCCGCATGATTTGCACCTCCCGAAGACGTCCTTCTTCATCAGAAGAACCGATATTAATCCTAGTAGAAAGATCGGTTTGTCCTGTAACAGACAATCGAAATTCCTGCGAGATGAACAAAACCGTTGTTCCAATGCTGTAACAACGTTCCATTCATAAAACACGCGAATTTAGGCCTACCTAAAACACTTTATCACATGGTTGACGCCTTTTCAAGCCTTTTTCTCTCTGAATGCGGGCTGCATTTACTTACCATTATGGTCATACTTCCAACAACTGAAACACCGGGATTTCGAAATGAAGTAAAAAAAGGCTCAAATTGAGCCTTTCACACATCGTTCATTCTTCTAATTATCCCGAACCTCCAGATAGCGTTCAAGCTTACGCTTTACCCGCTGGAGGGCATTATCAATAGATTTAACATGACGTCTCAAATCTACAGCGATCTCTTGATAGGAACGGCCGTCTAAATAAAGCATCAGCACTTTCCGCTCCAGATCACTCAGTATTTCAGACATTTTATCTTCCAAGCCAACAAATTCTTCCTGGTTAATCACTAGTTCTTCTGGATCGGATACCGCCGTACCGCATATAACATCCAGCAGTGTACGGTCTGAATCCTCATCATAAATCGGCTTATCCAGAGAAACATAGGAATTCAGTGGAATGTGCTTCTGTCTCGTTGCAGTCTTGATTGCCGTAATGATCTGCCGTGTGATGCACAGCTCAGCGAAAGCCTTGAACGAAGATAGCTTGTCCCCTTTAAAATCACGAATTGCCTTATAAAGGCCGATCATGCCTTCCTGGACAATATCCTCGCGATCCGCGCCAATTAGAAAATAAGAACGAGCTTTGGCACGTACAAAGTTCCGGTACTTATTGATCAAATATTCAAGCGCCCCGCTGTCACCTTCACGGACCGCCTCGACAATGTCTTCATCACTTATCAAATCATACCCTGACATCATGACTTCCTTGAGGTTGACACTCAATAGAATCCCTCCGGCCCGGAACGCACGGTACCCCGTCACTCGCTTGAAATATATGACAAGTATATATGATGTCCATAAGACCGTCAACCACGTCATCCCTAAATTAGAACGATAATAACATAAATGTAAAGACTTTCATGATTTGCTCCACCAGTTCAATTATTCACGGCGCCATCGCTCAAACATTTTACGGACATCCTCAGACAGTTGGCCATCTAGCGTGTTTCTCGTTGATTTAGCCTGGTCATCTTTAATCTTGAGTTTCACTTCCCGTTCACTTTGCTCCACTTGATTGAGCAGTTCACGGGCTGAAATCCGTAGAGCACCGAGTGCAAAAATAATGTGCTGCTCCATCAGGTCACTTGTAGCGACATAAATTTTACGCCGACGGTGACTGAAATCCACAACAAGACGTTCAATGCATTCATCGGCAGTTTCTTTTTCCTTGGTGAAGTATACTTGCACCTTACCCTGAGTAAAAGATTTGCCCAGCCCCGGTACACGATAAGCGTCAAAAACAGCAATGACACGAAGGCCCGAGAAAGCCTGGTAATCCGCCAGCTTCTCCAGAAGAGCATCCCGAGCCTCCTGCATACCGATATTTGCGAGTTGTGCAAGGAAAGGCCATCCGCCGATCATGTTATAACCATCGACCAGCAGCACATCCCGCCAATCGGCCATCCGCTCTAACCTTGAAGACGGCGACGGCGTAGTACTTCATACATTACGACACCGGCAGCCACCGATGCATTCAGCGAGTTGATCTGGCCTGCCATTGGCAGCTTGACAAGGACGTCACACTTCTCACGGATGAGCCTGCCCATTCCTTTACTCTCATTGCCGATTACGATCGCAACCGGACCATTAAACACCTCAGTATCATAAATCTCTTCAACCGCATCTACGACCGTTCCGACAACCCATACTCCCATTTCTTTCAGCTGCTCTATCGTTTGAGCGAGATTCGTAACTCTTGCCACCGGGACATACTCAACAGCGCCAGCTGAAGTCTTGGAGACGGTAGCCGTAATCTGCGCAGAACGCCGCTTTGGTAGGATAACACCGTGAGCGCCTGTACAATCAGCCGTTCTTAGAATGGACCCAAGGTTATGCGGATCCTCAATTTCATCGAGAATCAACAGGAATGGGGCCTGTCCCTTATCTTCGGCAATTTTCAAAAGATCATCTACTTCCACATACGCATAAGGAGCGGCCTGAGCAACAACGCCTTGGTGTTGTACACCCGGCACCATCTGATCCAGTTTGCGTTTATCGACATTTTGAATAACAATACCCAGCTTTCTGGCTTCGGCGATAATTGGCATCGTCAAATGCTTCTGCGCGTTTTCGGCTATCCAGATCTTGTTGATCGTGCGCCCTGAACGAAGCGCCTCGGTGACGGAGTGCTTACCCGCAATAATTTCTTCTTCCTGCATAACTATCTTCCTCCTGCATACCTGTCCGGACTTTAATACTTAAAGCCGGCGGTTAAATTTATTCTGTTTATGCTTTTTTCTGCTATTCAGCGGGATTAACCATATACTCGATGGCTTGCCCGATTAATTCCCGAAGACGGTCATGGTGTTCTACATAATAAAGATAACCTACCAGGCATTCGAAAGCCGTGGCATGCCGATACTCCAGAACGTCGGCATTTTTCGGAAGACTGCCTGACTTGGCATTCCTCCCCTGCCGTACAATATCCCGTTCCTCTTCCGTCAACATTGGGTCAAGAAAAGACAAAATTCGACTCTGTGCTTTTGCTGACACAAGGTTTGTAGCTGTACGATGTAAATGATGCGGCCGGAGATTCGGCAAGGAGATCAAATACTGGCGAACCGCAACTTCATAAATTGCATCTCCAATGTAGGCGAGCACGATAGGTGGAATGAGGCGGACGGGCCTGGAAGGAGGGAAGGTAAACCATCCCCCCTCCAGTCCCTTGTTGTCAACGCCGCTCATTTGCGCCGCCAGCGCATGCCCTGCGCCGTATCCTCAAGCACAATGCCTTCCGCAGCCAATATGTCACGGATTTCATCAGCTCGTGCCCAGTCTTTGTTACTGCGGGCAGCGGATCTTTCCTCGATCAACCGCTCAATATCTTCATCAAGCAGTTCATCTGCAGATGAGTCCACAATGCGTAATACTCCGTTCATTTCTTCAAAAGCATCCAGAACCGTCTGAAGATCCTCTGCCGGTACGGAAGCCTGCTGCAGAAGATGGTTCGTCTCAGTTACCCATTGGAACATGGCTGTGATGGCATCCGGGGTATTGAAATCATCCTGCATCTTGTTATGGAACTCAGTAAGAACCTCTGTCATTTTTCGAGCAACTTCGACTCCTGTTTTTCCTTCTGTCGAACCGACTGCATTCTTTAGACGATGTCTTACGTTTCCAACCGCGTTCGCAATCCGGTCTATGCCGTTCTGCGCTTGGTCCATGACTTCATCGCTATAGTTCAATGGATTACGGTAATGCGTCGAGAGCATGAAATACCGGATAGCTTCTTTAGTATATTGCTCACGTAAATCCTTTACTAATACCCCGTTTCCAAGGGATTTTGACATTTTTTCATTGTTAATCCGAATATAACCGTTGTGCATCCAGTAATTCGCAAGCGGCTTCCCTGTCAACACCTCCGACTGAGCCACCTCGCACTCATGGTGAGGGAACTGCAAATCCTGACCTCCGCCGTGAATATCCAGCGTATCACCCAGATAACGACGTGCCATTGCCGAGCATTCAATATGCCAGCCTGGACGCCCGTCTCCCCATGGGCTTTCCCAGAAGATCTCTCCAGGTTTAGCCGCTTTCCAAAGGACAAAATCCTCAGGGCTTTCCTTCCGCTCATCCACTTCAATCCGGATACCAAACTGAAGCTCATCGATTTTTTGCTGGGACAGCTTGCCGTAATCGTCAAACTTGCGCGTTCGGTAGAAGACATCTCCACCGTTCTCGTAAGCGAAATCTCTTTCGATCAATTCACGAATAAAATCAATAATGCTATCCATATTGTCGGTTACACGTGGATTAAGCGACGCCCGGGGAATGCCGAGTCCGTCCAAATCCTCAAAGTAGGCAGAGATGAAAGTGTCCGCAACCTCCGACACAGTTGTTCCGGTCTGCTCCGCTTTACGGATCATTTTGTCATCCACATCAGTAAAATTGACTACATAGTTGACCTGACTACCCTGCTGCTCTAAATACGCGCGCACCACATCAAAAAAAATCATTGGACGTGCATTTCCGATATGGATGTAGCCGTATACGGTTGGCCCGCACACGTACATGCTTACCTTACCCGGCTCTTGGGCCTTAAACGTCTCCTTCATACGGGTTAACGTATTATAAATTTGAAGTACCATTCGATGGTCACGATCCTTTCGTCTTATCGCTTTTGTAAATCTTTATGCAAAAAGGCTTCTAAATGATCCGCCTCTGGTGTCTGTCGCTTCTCATCTCTCAATGTTGCCAGCTCTTTACGCATATCGTCTATTTCTTTTTGCATGTCGCGCAGCATATCAACAATCGGGTCCGGAAGTTTGGTATGATCAAGTCGGTCGCGGATCCGCTCACCGTTGCGCTTCACAATTTTACCCGGGTTGCCGACTACCGTGCTGTTCGGAGGAACTTCACGTAGTACAACCGCATTGGAGCCGATGTTGCAGTTCTCACCAATAGTGAAAGATCCAAGAACTTTAGCACCCGACCCAATCACCACGTTGCTCCCAATCGTCGGGTGACGCTTCCCCTTCTCTTTCCCTGTACCACCGAGTGTCACACCCTGATAAATGACAACGTCATCACCAATTTCACACGTTTCCCCGATTACCACGCCCATCCCGTGGTCGATGAACAGCCTCTTTCCGATTCGGGCTCCTGGGTGAATTTCGATGCCGGTCATGAACCGACTGAATTGTGAAATGATACGAGCCAGAGAGTACCAGCGCCGTTTGAACAGAGCATGGGCAATTCGGTGTAACCACAAAGCGTGGAGACCCGAATAAGTAAACACCACTTCAAAAAGCCCCCTGGCAGCCGGATCATTCTCGAACACGGTCCTTATATCCGATTTTATCTGCTTGAACATGAGCGATCCTCCTCCCCCAGTTATACCCACAAAAAGATCAATTCAAATGGAAATAAAGACAGCGGACGTTTCTGCGAGAAACTTAAGAAAGTGTACGGTCCAAACTTAAACTTTCTTATATGCTAACAAAAAACGCCTCTGCAGCTTTCGCTGCAGAGGCGTCAGACACGCGGTTCCACTCTGCTTGAACCGGCAATATTCCTCCCATATCCTGAGACGGAAAGCCCGGTTCCACTTCAAGTCATTAACGGTGACAGCCGGTATGATCTAACGATACGATACGATTCGCTTCAACCATACAGCTCACAGGCGCATTTCCGCTTAACGACAACCGGATAACTTTCAGCCTGGAAGAATCAAGTTGCCCTGTCTTCTTCCGGTTATCCTCTCTGGATGATGTCGATCTTTACGCGTACTTCTCCTGATCTAAGCTTTTCGATTTGCACTTTCTTATATATTACCCAAAAGACCGTGCGCTGACAAGAAGATATACATCCATGTTCAGGAAATGTTTTAGACTCCCTTGATCTGAGAACGCAAACGGTCAAGCACCTTGTCTTTGCCAAGCAACCATATCGTCTGATTCAGATCACGGCCGTGCATCTGACCTGTCAGAGCCACACGGATCGGCATAAAGAGCGCTTTGCCTTTAAAGCCGGTTTCCTTTTGCACTTCTTTGATTAGGGCTGCAATTTTAGCTGCTGTGAATTCCTCAGACTGTTCCAGCTTCGCTAGGAAGGCTGAAAGCACAGTTGGAACTTGTTCTTCAGCAAGAATCAAGATACCTTCCTGATCCAGCTCCAGATGAGTACGGAAAAACATTTCAGACAGATCAACAATTTCAGAAGCAGAGGTCATTTGTTCCTGATAGAGAGCAACGAGCGCTCTAGCCCAGTCTTCCTGCTCCGGCGTTAATTCAGCAGGCAGGCGTGAAGCGCGCTGCAGATTCGGAATGGCCAGGTCTGCAATCTGGTTTGGATCGGCCTTCTTAATATATGAGTTGTTCAAGTAAGCCAGTTTGTTCGTATCGAACACCGCAGGGCTCTTCGAAAGACGGTTCGCATCAAAGATATCAATCAGCTGCTCTTTCGAGAAAATTTCTTCCTCTCCTTCCGGAGACCAACCGAGCAGAGCGATGAAATTAAACATAGCTTCTGGCAGATAACCGAGCTGATCATACTGCTCAATGAACTGGATAATCGATTCATCACGCTTGCTCAGCTTCTTGTGATTCTCGCCTACGATCAATGTCATATGGCCGAATCTAGGCGGCTCCATACCGAGCGCTTCATAAATCATGAGCTGGCGAGGCGTATTGGAGATGTGATCCTCCCCCCGTAACACATGGGTAATCTTCATCAGATTATCGTCGATCGCAACCGCAAAGTTGTATGTCGGGATACCGTCTTTTTTCACAATGACAAAGTCACCAGTTTCTTTGGTGTTGAAAGAAATCGTGCCTTTGACCATATCATCAAATGTATATACTTTATCTTCCGGAACACGGAAGCGAATACTCGCAACCCGTCCTTCCGCTTCAAACGCGTGGCACTGCTCGTCCGTCAAATCACGGTGTTTGCCTGAATAACGAGGGGTTTCCCCGCGTGCGGTCTGTTCCTCCCGCTCCTTCTCCAGCTCTTCCTCGGTGCAGTAGCACCGGTAAGCAAGCCCACGATCCAACAGATCCTGCCAAAACTTGCGGTAAATGTCCAGTCGTTCCGTCTGACGATAAGGACCGTACTCGCCCCCCACATCGATGCTTTCATCCCAATCCATACCCAGCCACTTCAAATATTTAAGCTGGCTTTCCTCTCCGCCAGCCACGTTACGCTTCACGTCCGTATCTTCAATACGGATTATAAATTTACCATTGTGCTTGCGTGCGTATAAATAATTAAATAATGCCGTTCTGGCATTGCCAATATGTAAATGTCCCGTTGGACTCGGTGCGTAGCGCACACGGACTTCTTCGGTCATTTCTAACCCCTCCGTTCGCTTCTTTCAAAGATTCTTTCAAGATGATAGCATACCTTGAACAAGGCACACAATAGATTGTGCGGCGATCCCTTCGCCCCGTCCTGTAAAGCCAAGCTGCTCTGTCGTTGTTGCCTTAACGTTAACCTGCGCTTCATCCGCTTCAAGCGCCTTGGCGATAACTTTTGTCATCTCCGGTATATATGGCGCCATCTTCGGCTTTTGCGCAATAATCGTGCTATCCACATTCCCGAGCCGATAGCCTTTTTCTTTCGCCATTTCCCATACTTGTTCCAATAGCTTCAGACTGTCAGCGTCTTTGAAAGCCGGGTCATTATCCGGAAAGTGACGCCCAATATCACCAAGACCTAAAGCACCCAGAACAGCATCTGTGATTGCATGCAGCAGTACGTCAGCATCAGAATGCCCTACCAAACCTTTTTCATACGGAATGGTCACGCCACCGATAATGCACGGTCTTCCTTCCACGAGCTGATGCACATCAAATCCCTGACCTACTCGAATCAACTACATCTCCCCCTTGTTTTTCTCAAAGTAGAAACAGCTTTGCCGTCCTTAAAGACGGCGGCCGTTTCTGTGAGAAATATAAAAAAGTAAAGTCAACACTTATACTTTCTTATATTTTAAAAAAGTAGCGTACTCCAAATCTTCCGGCGTTGTAATCTTGATGTTCGTATATTTCCCTTCCGCCACAGCAACCGGCAAGCCTGCTCTCTCCAGCAGCATCGCATCATCTGTTCCGGAAAAACCGTTCTGCTGAGCTGACTCATGTGCAGCTAGCAGGTCAGAAAGACGAAAAGCCTGTGGGGTCTGAACAGCCCACAGACTATGACGTTCAGGCGTTGCTGTAATCAGCCCCTGTACGTTCACTTGTTTAATCGTATCCTTCACAGGTACACCAAGAACAGCAGCACCTTCGCGAAGAGCCGTTTCGCGGCAAGAATGAATCTCATCGTGGGTAACAAACGGTCTGACACCATCATGTATCATTACCCATTCTGTATTCATTTGCTTGATCCCTTGGTAAACCGATTCCTGCCGTTCACTGCCACCTGAGATTACAGCCGACACCTTGTCCAGCCCGTATTCCTTCACCCACGCCTCACAGCGGGCAACATCATCCCGGCCCGTAACAAGCACGATCTCCTGCAACCACGGCAGTTGGTTGAATATGTCCATTGTATGCACCACAATCGGTCTGCCGCCAATTTGCAAAAACTGCTTGCTCTCACGGGTTCCCATTCGCGAACCTTTACCCGCTGCCACGATGACAGCACCGAAGCTCGTATTCATGCCAAAACCCCTGTCTTTACCCGGCTCCTGGTGACATTCCCCCATGCCGGGAACGGATATGTACAGTACACACTCCATCATACCCCGTTTACTGGGCTTTTTCCAACAGTTTCGGTTTCGCAAAGATCATCCGTCCAGCGGATGTCTGCAGCACGCTAGTCACCAGTACTTCCATCATCGAACCGATATATTCGCGTCCGCCTTCTACAACGATCATCGTTCCATCATCCAGATAAGCTACGCCCTGGCCATGTTCCTTGCCGTCCTTAATGATCTGTACCAAAATTTCCTCTCCAGGCAACACGACAGGCTTAACCGCATTGGCCAGATCATTGATGTTAAGAACCGATACACCTTGTAGTTCGCACACTTTGTTCAGATTGAAATCATTCGTAACCACTTTACCCTGAAGCACTTTAGCCAATTTAACCAGCTTGCTGTCCACCTCGGATATTTCATCGAAATCTCCTTCATAGATGAGAACCTTCACATCCAGCTCTTTCTGGATTTTATTTAAAATATCCAGGCCCCTCCGGCCGCGGTTACGTTTTAGCAAGTCCGAAGAATCCGCAATGTGTTGTAGTTCCTCAAGTACGAACTCCGGTATGACGATCGTTCCCTCAATAAATCCTGTTTTGCAAATATCAGCGATTCGGCCGTCAATGATCACACTGGTGTCCAAAATCTTATGTTCCTCTATTCGCCGTTCTTCAGGCTCAGCAGCTTGACTCCATCTTCCTGACATCCAAAGTGAAGCAAGCTCCTCCTTTTTCTCCAGACCAATCCGCAGGCCGACATATCCCCCGAGCATAGTAATGCCCACCTGTAGCAGACGTCCCCCTTGACCAAGCCAGGTAAGACTTGGAGATAACAACAGCGACAATAGTAAACCACCGAGCAGACCCGCGGTACCAGCAGCAAGATCCTTCATTGGTATCCGAGAAAAGGATGCAATCATCGACTGAATTCTGCCATCGAACCGGTCTGCAACAAGTACTCCAATCATCCCGAATAGCAGTCCTCCGAGCAGTGCAAATACACCACTTCCTCCGGCGAACAGTCCTTGACTGAAGACCAAGGAAAATTCAGGGAACGACCGTTCCACCATATGATATAACGTATACCCGCACCATGCTCCGCACAGTACCGTAAATGCTAAGATAGCTTTTTTTAACATGAGTTCGGCGCACCTCCTTTTTCATGATTCATTGTATATTTTCCAGTATGGTCCAATTTTCCGAGCTATAATCGTACTTAAAGTGTTTTTTCTTAAATTATAGCCAATGAGAATAAATTTCTAAGGTTTAGAAATAAAGGGAACCTTTCCGGCAGAGGCTGTGTTAAGCTGTAAACACAAGGGAAATAGAACCATTCCTTCCTTTCCTGTGTGTTGAAATCGGTTGAAATTCCCTGAACGGCTGGAATATAATGAACACAATTCAATTCATAATATCGATATCGAGGTGGATGATTATAATGAGTGCTCCTAGTTTACAGGCTTTTCAGGACCAAGTTTCGGAATTGTTGCTCCGTCACCGCAGTCTTTTGGATGTACTGTCCAAGAATGGTCAAAGCAATGCGTCAGTCAATCGGGCTGTTACCAAAGCTATTACTGAATGCGGTTGCATCGAACTTCACGCCACGAAGCAAACCTTCGATATGGGTGCTAATCTCGAACAGGCCAAAGAACTCGCGGGTACTCACGTTGACGGCCATCTGTGCGAAAATTGCCGGGAAGCTATTAGTTCCGAACTCGGCCGTAACCTGTTCTATATGTCTGCTATGGCCAATTTATTGAACATTCAGTTGGATGAAGTCGTTGTTAAGGAATCCCAAAAATGCTCAACACTCGGTTTGTTTAACCTGTCGTAGGATTCACGTTTGGCTCCGCCCTATAAAAATAAAAAAGCATTTATATCGCTGCCACAGGACAGTGAAATAAATGCTTTTTATTATGCAATCTTATAAAAGAGCGGCCTATTCCGGGCCGCTCTTATTTCGAACTGAAACGGCTCAGCACTGAAGAGTGCAGCTGTTTCACAGGGTTGTCTATTAACGGTCCGAGGAATGATAAGCCTCATCTGAATTTCGGTCTTCTTGACGTTTCTTACGGCTCAGCTTGCGAAAATTCTGTTTTAAACCGTATCCCGCATAAAGCAACAGCGGCACGAAGATCAGCTTGGAGGTTTGTTCTGGAAAAAATACGGCTACCATTACTGCAGCGATGATCACTAAAGGAGTGAACTTAATCGCTTTCTTCGGCAAGCCAATTTTTTTAAAGTTCGGATACTTGACACTGCTGATCATGAGATAAGAAAGCAATAGCATGGCAATGATCATATAAGGTGCTGTAATCTCTTCATGAAACAGTGCAAGAGTAGCCAGTACTCCGCCCGCTGCCGGAATCGGCAAACCGATGAAATGTCCCGGGATACCGGGACGAACGTTAAAGCGAGCCAGGCGAAGTGCACCGCACATCGGGAAAATAGCTGTAACCGTCCACGCAAAAGCATCGTTGATACCTGTAAGAGCAACGGTGTACATAATGAGCGCAGGTGCCACGCCGAATGAGATTACATCGGACAAAGAGTCCAGTTCCTTACCGAATTCACTCTGCGCATTCAGCGCGCGTGCAACGCGGCCATCCAATCCGTCGAGAAGCATGGCAATGATTATCATAATAGCGGCCATACTTGTATTTCCTGTAGTCGCCAAGATAATGCCAATCATTCCGAGAAACAGGTTACCTAAAGTAAACATGTTCGGAATTGACTTCGTCATTTGTATATTCACCTCGTTAAATTTTACATCACATTCATCGATTGTATGAGTTTTACATTTGTCTGTCAATAAATACTTGTTCTTGCAGTCTTTTTAAGCCGTCCTTAATTGTACGCGCACGCACTTCGCCGATCCCGTCCACTTCATCCAGTTCATCAATGGTAGCAGACATAATGCTCGGTAAATCTTCAAACCGATCCACCAGATTGCGGATAATTACATTAGGCAGACGAGGGATCTTGTTCAGAATGCGGTAACCGCGCGGCAGAATTTCCTCCTCAGAGGACGCTGCAGCGGATGGATATCCAAGAATTCGAACGATGTGATGCATATCAAGAAGCTCATCATCCGTTAAACGTTTCAGCGACATGATAATTTCCCGGATTTTATCCTCGCTGTATTCACGGGCATAATCGGCGTACAGCAGCCAGGCCTCTTCCTCAATATTGCTGACCAGCTCATCCATTTGCATACTGATTAAACGTCCTTCATTGCCCAGTTCATTGATGTAACGCTTGATTTCCTTCTTGATACGGAGTACCATTTCAACCCTCTGGATAACATTCACAACCTCAGGGATGGTAACCAGTTCCTCGAATTCCGAAGCCGAAAGATTCGTTAAGGACTGGTTCAACACCACTCTGTATCTTTCCAACGTTTGAATGGCCTGATTAGCCTTTGTCAAAATGACGCCGATTTCCTTCAGCGCGTAACGTATCGACCCTTGATACAACGTGATAATGTTTCTGCGCTGGGAAATGGAAACCACCAACTTACCGGTCTGTTTTGCTACCCGCTCCGCCGTTCGGTGACGAATCCCCGTTTCTGTTGAGGATATTGAGGAGTCCGGAATAAGCTGAGTATTCGCATATAAGATCCGTTTAAGGTCCTCACTCAAAATAATGGCCCCATCCATCTTCGCCAGTTCATACAAATAGTTAGGCGAGAAATCACAATTGATGGAAAAACCGCCATCGACGACCTCCATTACCTCCGGACTATAGCCGACGACAAGCAACGCACCGGTCTTTGCCCTTAGCACATTCTCAAGCCCGTCGCGAAACGCTGTTCCTGGCGCCACCAGTTTCAGCAGATCATTCATTTTGTCCAGTTGGCTCGTTTCTTTCACCTTAGTATGCCCCCTAATCTAACGCAACCGCTAGTGCATCTGCCACGGTATTGACTCCAATAATTTGTATGCCTTTCGGATGCTTCCAGCCCTTCAAGCTCTTCTCAGGCATAAGTACTCTTTTGAATCCAAGCTTTTCTGCCTCTTTTACCCGCTGCTCCGCTCGGGAAACGGCACGGACTTCACCGGTCAGCCCTACCTCGCCGAATATGACATCATATGGCTTCGTTGGCATATCCCGAAAGCTCGATGCGATGCTGACTGCAATAGCCAAATCTACCGCTGGTTCATCCAGCTTAACCCCACCGGCGACATTCAGATAGGCGTCCTGATTTTGCAGGAACATGCCCATACGTTTCTCAAGTACAGCAATAATCAAATTCATCCGGTGATGATCCACCCCTGTACCCATTCTTCGCGGTGAAGGAAAATGGGTTGACGAGATGAGCGCCTGAAGTTCCACCAGTACCGGACGAGTGCCCTCCATACTCGCAACAACGGTTGATCCGGCAACACCGAGCGGCCGTTCTGACAAAAATAGTTCGGATGGATTGCCCACCTCACGCAATCCTTCTTCACCCATCTCAAAAATTCCGATCTCGTTCGTGGAACCAAAGCGGTTCTTTACCGCGCGAAGAAGACGATACGTGTGATGCCGTTCTCCTTCAAAATACAATACACAATCCACCATATGCTCAAGCAATCGTGGACCCGCGATCGCACCTTCCTTGGTCACATGACCAACGAGAACAGTAGCAATTCCTTTTACCTTAGCCAGACGCATGAACCTTGCTGTGCATTCCCGAACTTGAGCAACGCTACCGGGTGCACTTGACACTTCCGGCTGGTACACGGTCTGAATGGAGTCGATGACAACGAATTGAGGCTGCACGTTCTCAATCGCTTCCTCAATGGTATCCAGATTCGTCTCGCACAGAACAAAAAGTTCCGGTGACAGCGCTCCAAGACGGTCAGCTCGAAGTTTCGTCTGGCGCACCGATTCCTCTCCGGAAATGTACAACACCCGAAGTCCGTTTCGCGCCAGCTGATTGGATGTTTGGAGCAGCAGAGTAGATTTCCCGATTCCCGGATCGCCGCCTACAAGCACAAGTGAACCCGGGACGAGACCGCCGCCGAGTACACGGTTCAGCTCTACAATCCCGGTCTCGATCCGGGGTTCCTTACCGCTTTCTATATTTATGATCGATACGGGCTTTTCTTTACTATGAAAAAGGGGAGAATTCATCCCCTGTGTCTTGATGACTGTCTCTGTTTCTTCCACCATCGAATTCCAGGCCTGACAACCCGGGCATTTACCGTACCATTTCGGCGATTCATAGCCGCAGTCGGTGCAGTAAAATTTTGTTTTTGTTTTTGCCATAGCCTCTCCTTTATGATATGCATCATCTGCCTATATTCGTCAAAACTTTGCAAAATCAGGCATTACTCAAAGTTTACCATTTATTATAATTCATCGTAAAGAACATTCAGAAAGTTTACTATAAAAAAGAGATCCCGCCGGCAGCATACCAGCGGGGCCTCCTATAGACTACCCTGTTATTCAAATTTCGTTATAGCGGATTGTGTGCTCGTCTTCGTGACGCTTAGCTCACCATTCTCTTCATCAATAACCAGTTCGTCACCCTTCGCGACATTTCCTTTCAGAAGCTCCTCAGACAAACGGTCTTCGATATGCTTCTGAATAGCTCTGCGCAGCGGCCTTGCACCAAATGCAGGGTCATACCCTTCCTTCGCCAGGAAAGCTTTCGCTTTATCTGTCAATTCGAATTCCACTTCGAATTCACGCAGACGCTTGCGAAGCTCATCGGACATCAGCGTCACAATTTCAGCGATGTGCTTCTCTTCGAGCGAATGGAATACGATGATTTCATCGATACGGTTGAGGAATTCAGGACGGAAGCTCTTTTTCAGCTCATCCATCACTTTATCCTTCATGTTGTTGTAGTCTCTACCTGCATCACTTACAGCTGTAAACCCAAGCGTAGAGTTGCGCTTAATCGCTTCAGCACCCACATTCGATGTGAGAATGATCAGTGTGTTGCGGAAGTCGACAACACGGCCTTTAGAGTCAGTCAGACGTCCGTCTTCCAGTACTTGAAGAAGAATGTTGAATACTTCCGGGTGGGCCTTCTCAATCTCATCGAGAAGGACAACGGAGTATGGCTTGCGGCGAACCTTCTCTGTCAATTGGCCGCCCTCTTCATATCCGACATATCCCGGAGGCGCTCCAACGAGACGAGACGTCGAATGTTTCTCCATGTATTCCGACATATCGATCCGAACTACAGCATTCTCATCTCCGAACATGGCTTCTGCAAGTGCTCTGGCCAGCTCGGTTTTACCGACACCGGTAGGTCCGAGGAAAATAAACGAGCCCATCGGACGCTTCGGATCTTTCAATCCAGCACGTGCCCGGCGAACTGCTCGGCTAACAGCCTTAACCGCTTCTTCCTGACCGATGACACGGCCGTGCAACAACTGTTCCATATTGAGCAAGCGCTCAGTTTCTTCTTCTTTAAGTTTATTTACAGGAATACCCGTCCAGTTAGCTACCACATCTGCGATGTCCTCCGGAGTAACCTCCGAATCTGTACGTCCCTGCTTCTCTTTCCATTGGTTTTTCGTAATTTCAAGTTCTTCCCGGAGCTTCTGTTCAGTATCGCGGAGTGCAGCCGCTTTTTCAAACTCTTGGCTCTGAACGGCAGCGTCTTTCTCCTTACGAATATCCTCCAGATGCGACTCTTGATCCTTCAGATTCGGCGGAATCGTATACGTATGCAAGCGAACCTTGGATCCTGCTTCGTCGATCAGATCGATCGCTTTGTCCGGCAGGAAGCGGTCTGTAATGTAACGGTCAGACAATTTAACCGCTTGTTCGATAGCTTCATCCGTAATCTTCACCCGGTGATGGGCTTCATAACGGTCACGTAATCCATAAAGAATTTGAATAGCTTCTTCCGGAGAAGGCTGATCCACAGTAATCGGTTGGAAACGGCGCTCGAGTGCAGCATCCTTTTCGATATACTTACGATACTCATCCAATGTTGTAGCTCCGATACACTGCAGCTCACCACGTGCAAGGGATGGCTTCAAGATGTTGGAGGCATCAATGGCACCTTCAGCTCCACCAGCCCCGATCAAGGTATGCAGCTCATCAATAAAGAGGATGATGTTGCCGGCCTGACGGATTTCGTCCATGATTTTCTTCAAGCGATCTTCAAATTCACCGCGGTACTTCGTACCTGCGACAACGGAGCCCATATCAAGGGTCATTACCCGCTTGTCGCGGAGCGTTTCCGGAATTTCGTTGTTAATAATCTTTTGGGCGAGACCTTCCGCAATTGCGGTTTTACCTACCCCAGGCTCACCAATCAGAACCGGGTTGTTTTTTGTACGGCGGCTAAGCACCTGAATGACACGCTCGATCTCTTTACTACGGCCGATTACCGGGTCCAGATTGCCTTCTTTGGCAATGGCCGTAAGGTCACGTGCGAGGCTATCAAGCGTTGGCGTATTCACATTTTGCGGCTGTCCGTGATGACTCGAAACGGCTTCGCTACTGCCAAGTAGCTGAAGCACTTGCTGGCGGGCCTTGTTCAGGCTTATGCCAAGATTGTTAAGTACTCGGGCTGCCACACCTTCGCCTTCGCGAATCAAACCGAGCAGGATATGTTCTGTGCCTACATAGGTGTGTCCCAGCTTGCGGGCTTCATCCATTGAAAGCTCAATTACCTTCTTGGCTCTCGGTGTATATGCAATATTCGTCGGCTGCTCTTGACCGCGGCCAATCAATGTTTCTACTTCGTCTTGTATCTTCTCAAGCCCCAGGCCGAGACCAATCAACGCTTTAGCGGCAATGCCGTCTCCTTCACGGATGAGTCCCAGCAGGATATGTTCTGTGCCTATGTTGTTGTGCCCCAAACGCACGGCCTCTTCCTGAGCCAATGCAAGCACTTTTTGCGCACGTTCCGTAAATCTGCCAAACATCATAGTATTGCACCTCCACGAATGATTGTTTAATAACTCCGAATGATGCAAAATGAAGCCGCTCAAATGTGCAATATATAGATGAGATCAATCGTCCTAACCTATATATCGTTGATTTTAAACCGCTTTTTGGATTTTTGCAAAATTCCCATTTGTAGCATTATTGTTGTCCATTACCAAGGGTTTCCCGAATCAGTTTTGCCCGGTAAACATCACGTTCTCCCGGCTTCATCAAATCACCAAATCTTTTTTGCAGAAAACCAGGCTGAGTCATAACATTAAGCTCATTCATCACTGAGCTCGGCGGTCCTTGCAAAAGTCCCAAATCAACCCCAAGCCTAACGTCGGACAGGCGCTGTGCCGCTTCCTTCGATTCCATAACAGCTGCATAGGATAGTATTCCGTATGAGCGCATCACGCGATCAGTAATCCGCAGCTTTGATTCACTCAGCAGCCGTCCACGGGCGTTCTTCTCATGTTCTATGATTTGAAGTGCAACACTGTGCAAATTATCAATAATTTCGGACTCGGTCTGCCCCAGCGTAATCTGGTTGGAAATCTGAAATAAATTTCCTACAGCCTCACTGCCTTCACCATACATGCCTCGGACCGTAAGCCCTACCTGTGACACGGCTGACAAAATACGATTAATCTGCTGTGTCATGACGAGCGCAGGCAAGTGCATCATGACTGATGCCCGGAGCCCTGTTCCGACATTCGTCGGGCAACTCGTAAGATACCCGCTTTTGTCATCAAAGGCATAGTCGACCTGATCTTCAAATAAGTCATCTAAAGCTGTAGCTCTATCCCAAGCTTCGCGGACCTGAAATCCAGGATACAGACACTGAATCCGTAGATGGTCCTCTTCATTGATCATGACGCTTACCGATTCGTCCTCGGTAAGTATGACCGCTCCGTTCCGGGATTCATTCGCCAGAGCCGGGCTGATCAAATGTTTCTCAACGAGTACTTTCTTATCCAGTTCCTCCATGTCATCCAAAATAATGGTATGAAAGGATCCTAATTCCTTCAATTCTTCCTGATCTTTCAATACACCAGTCAGGCGCTCAAGCACTTCTGCCGACTGCTGGTTGGTCGCAAGCAGCGGAAAAGGAAGATGCTGCAGATTTCGCGCCACCCGAACCCGGGTGCTGATGACTATATCAGAATCCTGACCGTTACCGCGCATCCATTCGCTCAGCGCCTGTTCGGTGAACCGGAGATTCGACATCACGCATTCCTCCTATATCAAATGCAACTTAAGTTTCAACCATCCTAGCTTTAAACGATACTCTTTTCCAGCTCGCGGATCTGGTCGCGTATTTCAGCAGCAAGCTCGAACTCCTCTTGAAGAATCCGGTACTGCAATTCTTTCTTAAGCTCATCAATTTTGCGTTTTACCTGGATCTTGCCACCGCTCCGTTTCGGAATCTTGCCCACATGTGTTGTATTTCCGTGAACCCGTTTAAAGAGCGGATCCAGCCGATCCGAGAAATGTTTGTAGCAAGAGCTACAGCCAAACCGACCGAGCTTGCTGAACTGTGAATAGGTCATGCCGCATTCCTCGCAACGTGGGGCTTGCTGTCCCCTTGAGCCTGAAGCTTGACCTTTTCCTGTAGGATCCAGATCGAGCAGTCCTGACAAAAGGCTGTGAATAGAGAAGCCATTCGACGTCCCAGGGATCATCTCCCCTTTTTCACGGGCACAAGATTCACAAAAGTGAAATTCCGTCTTCTCTCCGCTCACAATCTTGGTGAAATGGAGCGTCGCCGGCCGTTTACCGCATTCTTGACACACCATATTCATGACCCTCCTTATAACACAGACTCATTTACCCAACAAAGAAACAAGCATCGCCTTCATGATCCTTGCACGAAGCTCATCGCGGTAAGGAAGCTTGACGTTTAGACACTCCCTTGAGATAGCTGCCCGCATGAGACAGGCTTCACGCTTCGTCAAAAACCGCGACTCCTCAAGCTGGTAAATCAGCCCTTCCGCTACCGTCTGATCAATAAGGTTACCAATTGAATGATGCAGATGGTGATGAAGTGCTGTATGCTTTGGAAGCTCAATACGCTGAATACGTATGTAACCGCCGCCCCCGCGCTTGCTTTCCACCAGATACCCCTTCTCTAACGTGAAGCGGGTGCTGATCACATAATTGATCTGGGAAGGCACACATGAGAATTTGTCCGCGAGATCGTTGCGCTGGATTTCAACCGTGCCCTCCGTACTGTCTTGCAATATACCCTTCAAATACTGCTCGATAATATCAGAGATATTACGCATGTTCATTCATCCTCCACTGCTTGAAACGCTAAGCCGTATTGATCTTACACGTCCGCACAGAGCCTTGCCTATACGTTAATTTTAACCATTTTGGAACTCGTTTGAATCGACTGTTGCTGACTTTGACTTTCTTTGACTTTGAATTTATTATAGCACATTTTTTCATTTTGCCAAGAGGTCTCTTATTTCAGTCTAACCGTTAAAAAGTGATTATATTCCGTTCGACTACTCTTAAATCCATAACTAAAAAAGACCCCGCATATCATCCTGCGAGGTCTTGCGTACGATTATTGTGTCTTTATGCTTCTACTTTACGGTCGATCAAGTAAACCATAGCATATATGAAACCTGCGGCGAGCAGCATCTCAAATACAAAAGGTCCTAAAGGTATCTCAATGAACTCATTATTAATCGTAGCCATACTACCCTGCCCTACACTGAATGAGAATCCCTGACCGACCCAGCCATTGTCGAAGGCGAAAATTTTATATTCCAGCCATTCTATCGCAGTTTGGATGACAAAAAAGAACATGATACCAATCCACAGGCTCCCTTTCTTACCTATAGCCCGGGCAACTGAAATCGATAAAAAGATAACCAGCATTACAAACGTGAATTTCCAAATACCGGCTATTGCGGCCACGACATAGTCTAATACGACGAAACTCGGCCAATTTATAGCATAATTGAGCCCTTCTATCTTCCAGAGTATCGTCATGTGCAGGATAACCAAAACCATAAGGATCAGCATACTAATCCATGACTGTATTAGCGACGACACTATACTCCAAATGGAACGGACCGGCAGCAGACGACGGTTGTACACCTTAATGTTCTGATCAAATGTTCGACATACCATTACAAGCAGGATAGAGCTCACCACTCCGTATGCAAGCATACTTAAAGCCAGCATAAGCGCGAATTCCCATCCACGCATTGAACCTACCGACGTAATTAATGTCTGAACGATCAGAAGAATGGTCATCAGACCAAGAACCGAGCTCGCGTTACGCTTCCAGTCGTATTTCAGCAATCTCATCATTCTGCAAACACCTCTTTAAACATTTCATCTACACTTTTTCCGTGCTGAAGACGAATATTTTCCACTTCTTCATGCATGACGATCTCACCATTGCGAATAAAGACCACCTCATCAAAAATGCGTTCAATGTCTCTAACCAGATGTGTCGAAATGATGATACTGCTGTCCTCATTATAAAATTCCACAATCGCATTGAGAATTTTGCCGCGCGCCACCGGATCGACGCCTCCGATCGGTTCATCCAGTAAATACACATATGCATTACGTGAAAGAGATAGTGTCAGCTGCAGCCGCTCATTCATCCCTTTAGATAACGAACTGATTTTGTCATTCAAATTTAGGTTCATGAATTCCAACATATTGTGAGCTTTCTCAACATCAAAGTCAGCATAAAAATCTTTGAAAAAGCTGATCGCATCGGATACTTTCATCCATGATTCCGTAAGCGGACGATCCGGCATAAAGGAGACCATCGCTTTTGTCGAAAGTCCCACAGGGGTACCTTTGATGGTGACGGACCCTGCTGAGGGCTGAACAAGACTTGCCGCAATTTTCATCATTGTACTCTTGCCACTGCCGTTTGTCCCGAGCAAACCAATGATTTTGCCCTCAGATAGGTTCAGCGAAACATTATGCAGTGCAATTTTACCGCCGTAGTTCTTAGACACATCTTTAAACTGTATCAAGTGCTCCATCCTAGATCCCCCTCCTATTTGGACTCCTTGCTGTCGTCGTTAACGGCCTCAGCTACGATAGCCATGATGTCTTGATCTTTAAAGCCAAGCTCCTGCATACCTCGGATAAAATGCTCCAGCAGTTCACCGGCCATTTCCTTTTTTATCGTCATGATCTTGGATCCCTCACTCGTCACGTATCTTCCCAAGCCGCGCCGCGTCTCAACAATGCCTTCACGTTCCAGTTCTTGAAAGGTACGCTGCACCGTATTGGGGTTAATCTGAAGGTCTGCTGCCAGCTCCCGAACGGATGGGATTTTATCACCAGGCTGCAGGCTTCCTCTTACGATTTCTCTCTTTAAATAATTCATGATTTGTAAATAGATCGGCAGGTTATTGTCGAATTCAATAGTCACGTTCAGTTTTGCTCCTTTCCGCCGCTCTCCTCTATAAGTTAGTTCCTAGATTCTTCAAGCGACATCCCGTTTTTTAAACGTAACAAAGCCTGTGACAAGAAACAAGAGGAGATATACAGCCAGCACGATGGCAGAGAACGTCAGGGACATGCCGGGAATCGGCGAACCTGGGCCACCGTTGTAAATCGAGAGATCAACATTAAAGAACGGAAGGTACTTTGCCCAAGAATAGCTTGCCAGCAATTGGGTAACCAAGCTTTCGACGACAACCATGAACATCCCGATCCCAATCGCAGGTCCTGTTGATTTCGTTAAAATACCTACGGCAAACGTAAATGTAACATACATCAAAGTGTAGACTAGGCTGTACACTGCAGCTAAGAGCACGTCCTGCAGGTTCGCAGAGCCTTCACCCATACCGAACATTGCCGTTCCAGTCGCGAGCCCGACGGCAAGCGCAAATGCAATCAGTGACATAATGTACAACACAATGACAGCATATTTCGAGGCTAAAATCTTGCTGCGGCTCTGTGCACGGATCAGTAGCAGTTTGATCGTGCCGAAGCTGTGTTCCTTGGCAACAGATCCGGCTGTTACAACGATGGCAAGCATCGCTAAAATTTGACCCATTCCTTTGGAGGCTACGACCATTTTAGCATATTCAAATCCTGTGCCTTTATCGCCGCCCGCATATGAATTTATCATGTAAGCCACAAACAAAATCATGGCTGCCACTAAAATATACGGTACAAAAAAACTTTTCTTTTTAAACATTTTCAACCATTCATTTGTGACGAGATTTCCAAAGCTACGCAATGCGGTTGCCCCCTGTCCATTTCAAAAATTCTTCTTCTAATGATTGTTTCATCTCTTCAATCCGGTAAATGGCCACTCCGGCATCCCCCAGAATCTTGATCAGCTGTGGTATCATTTCATCTTTCATCTGGAGCCCGACTTCGTTTCGTTCCGGCTGAACGCCAATCACTTTAACTTCATGCAGCGTGTGTATAGCTTCCAGCACTTGCTGTGTATCGTTGACACGGAAAGTCACCGAAACCAGATCATTCTGTGGCTCACTGCCTATTGGACGCTCAGTCACGAGCTTCCCTTCCTGGATCACGATAACTCTACTACACATTAACTCCATCTCAGACAGCAGATGACTTGAGACCAGAACTGCAATGCCCTCTTCTCTCGCGATCAGCTTCAGGTAATCACGCATTTCCCGGATACCTGCAGGGTCCAGCCCATTCGTTGGCTCATCCAGAATTAAAATGGACGGCTCATGGAGAAGCGCTTGAGCAATACCGAGTCTTTGTCTCATTCCCAGGGAATAAGCGCGGACTTTCTTGTGAATAGCGTCCTGTAGTCCAACCAGCTTGATGACCTCGTTAATTCTTGATTCATTAATTCCTTCAGACATTCGCTGATACTGCTTCAGATTGTCGTATCCACTCATATACGGATAAAATTCCGGATTTTCAATAATCCCGCCAATATGGCGTATCGCTTTTACAAACTGGTTTCGAATACTATGTCCTCGTACAATAACGTCACCCTGGGACATCTTAATCAATCCGACAATCATTCGGATTGTAGTCGTCTTTCCAGCTCCGTTCGGTCCAAGAAGACCTACAACTTCACCTTGGTGTATATCAAAAGACAATCCGTCTACGATGTTCTTATTGCCATATGTCTTTGTGATTTTCTCTGCACTCAGTACAACCGAACTTGGTTTATTTATGGATGCGTTCATCGTTCCACTTCCTTTGTGTTAGTGTTATAGTTAAATAGTACACTAGGTTAGTGGTTGTGTAAAGGGCAATCTGCTGATTATTTTTTTGAGATATGAAACTGGCTGAAAAATCTAGTGATCGGATAGCTTGAGAATGTTGATGTAACAAGGATTTTTAGGTGTTTGTCGTCACATTTTGGCGAAAACAGATTGCAACAACTTGAGTATTTACATTCCACATGTTGGAATATATACTTCATCATATAACCAGAAGGTTATGAATGGAGGGTATGAAATTGACTGATATTTATCGAGCTGTTTCGGATCCCGTCCGAAGACGGATTTTAAAAATGGTTGCTCATCAGGAGAAAACACAGAGTGAAATTGTGAAGGAGTTTATTATTTCGCAGCCGGCGGTGAAGAAACACTTGGCTATTTTATTGGAGGAAGAGTTGATTTTAGAGCGAAGGGAAGGCAAGTACTGTTATTACCGATTGAACACACCGGTTTTTAAGCATCAATACCAGCGATTGCAGCATGAACTTGGTCTTATTTTGGAAAACAAATTGAACAATCTGAAACATTATTTAGAGGAGGATATGTAGATGGAAACCACATTTACAACGTTGAAACGGGAGATTGTCATTCGTACTGCCCCTGAGCGTGTATGGAAGGCGCTTACGGTACCAGAGGAACGAAACCGCTGGGAAACAAGAAGCTGCTTAATTGAGCTTAAAGTTGGTGGAGCTATCGAGCTTGATTATGGATGGGGAGTCTCGTACAGAGGAACGATTACCGAGCTTGTCGAACCATGCAGAATGGTAATCGCAGACGATGAGAACGAACTTACGATCTGGACACTTGAACCTCATGCAGAGGGAACTCTTGTCGGTATTGAATATAGCGGCCTATGGTCTGGTGATCTTGGGATCATGTTGATGGAGAACATGGCCTATGGTACTTACCGGTTTATGACAAATATGAAGAGTGTTCTGGAAAGCAGTCAAGATATTCGTTCAACCTTTTGGAAAAGCTGGATTGGAGTAAATCATATTTCTTATGAGGGTAGCCAAACAAAGGGGGTTAAAGTGGTTCAGGTTATTGAAGGTACACCAGCTGAAGGCGTTCTTCAAGCAGGTGATATTATTACCCATCTAAACATGACGGGTGTTCAGAGCTATGATGAACTGGAAGAGAAGATTACAAGTATGGAGCCTCTTGAAGTATTGAAAATTCAGTATCTGAGAAGCGGTGCAGTCGAGGTTGCTCAGCTAGTGACTGTACCTTTTGGACAGAGACAAGAGCAAGTCCAACCTTCTGCAGAATAAAATAGCTTAAAAGCCATGGCTGCTAAAAGAAAAGCACCCATGGCTTTTTTATGGAGTATCATCCTTAACAGCGAATTGTAACATTTATCCTGAAACGTACGTCATTAACGGTAAGAGCTCAGTAACTGTTTATGAAAGGAGGCTTTGAGATTGAGGAAGCTATGGATCCATGTAGCAGCACTTTTGTTTATACTGCTTCTCACCCTGATATCTGGCTGTACGGATCCACAAGTTGATGAGGAGAACGATGTAATTAGCAACCACGGAATGACCGTGACGAATCTTGACAGGCTGGATGCTTTTTTGAAGGAATCAAAAGGTACTCAGCGTGTCGTTCATTACACCACCGAGGGTGACCCCCTCTTTTATGTCTTAAAACATAAAGATAATCAGATCGAGATGCAATATGACACAACTCAAGATAAGTTCGGAACACCCAAAGTATATAAATACACTTGTGACAAACTCAATAAAGTAGAGACCGATACTTTGTTAGAGTACACGCTAACAGGTTGTAGCGGTAATAGAAAGGAAATTCAGGTTCTCCAGGTATCTTTTGATGTAGAGAAACAGAATACTTTTGAATTTGTTTTAAAGTACGGGGTAGGTTTAAGAAATGAGATCAATACATTGGATCAAGTATTAGTTAAGGACCTTCAAAACGGAGAAACCGCTGTGGTATCTGATTTTCAATTCAAACCGGAAGAGCGTCAAAAAATTTACAAGACGATGGTTCTCGCCAATTACCTAGAGAAGAAACAATTATCGACCTCCTGCAATCGGAAACCACATGAGAAATATGATCTTACGGTTTATATTAACAACCGGGATCTTCATTATGAATGGTCTGAATGTGACAAGACAGAAGATGCTCAGCAGATGAAGGCACTGATTAATAAAATCATCGACATCGTGAAAGCAAAAGATGTTTACAAGCAGCTTCCTGCGGTTAAGGGGTATTACGAATGATAGGAACAACAATTATGAATTAGAAAAAACCGTTGTTGATTACTCAACAACGGTTTTCTTTGTGCTTGGCGACGTCCTACTCTCCCGGGACCCTTCGGTCCAAGTACCATCGGCGCTGGAAGGCTTAACGGTCGTGTTCGGGATGGGTACGCGTGGAACCCTTCCGCTATCGCCACCAAACGGATCAAGTGTTTGATCACTTGAAAACTAGATACGAAACATCATTTGCGAATCATGCATATGCTTCCGAAGTAGCTTTACTTCGTAAAGCTTTTAGGATAAGCCCTCGACCGATTAGTATTGGTCAGCTCCATGCATTGCTGCACTTCCACCTCCAACCTATCTACCTCGTCGTCTTCAAGGGGTCTTACTAATTGGGAAATCTCATCTTGAGGGGGGCTTCACGCTTAGATGCTTTCAGCGCTTATCCCTTCCGTACGTAGCTACCCAGCCATGCTCCTGGCGGAACAACTGGTGCACCAGCGGTACGTCCATCCCGGTCCTCTCGTACTAAGGACAGCTCCTCTCAAATTTCCTACGCCCACGACAGATAGGGACCGAACTGTCTCACGACGTTCTGAACCCAGCTCGCGTACCGCTTTAATGGGCGAACAGCCCAACCCTTGGGACCTACTTCAGCCCCAGGATGCGATGAGCCGACATCGAGGTGCCAAACCTCCCCGTCGATGTGGACTCTTGGGGGAGATAAGCCTGTTATCCCCAGGGTAGCTTTTATCCGTTGAGCGATGGCCCTTCCATGCGGTACCACCGGATCACTAAGCCCGACTTTCGTCCCTGCTCGACTTGTAGGTCTCGCAGTCAAGCTCCCTTATGCCTTTGCACTCTTCGAATGATTTCCAACCATTCTGAGGGAACCTTGGGGCGCCTCCGTTACTCTTTAGGAGGCGACCGCCCCAGTCAAACTGCCCACCAGACACTGTCCCCGCACCGGTTTACGGTACTAGGTTAGAACCTAGATACGATCAGGGTGGTATCCCAACGGCGCCTCCACAGAAGCTTGCGCTCCTGTTTCTTAGGCTCCCACCTATCCTGTACAGATCGTACCCAAATCCAATATCAAGCTGCAGTAAAGCTCCATGGGGTCTTTCCGTCTTGTCGCGGGTAACCTGCATCTTCACAGGTATTAAAATTTCACCGGATCTCTCGTTGAGACAGCGCCCAAATCGTTACGCCATTCGTGCGGGTCAGAATTTACCTGACAAGGAATTTCGCTACCTTAGGACCGTTATAGTTACGGCCGCCGTTTACTGGGGCTTCGGTTCATAGCTTCGGATTGCTCCTAACCACTCCCCTTAACCTTCCAGCACCGGGCAGGCGTCAGCCCGTATACTTCGCCTTACGGCTTCGCACAGACCTGTGTTTTTGTTAAACAGTCGCTTGGGCCTTTTCACTGCGGCCCCCTCGTGCTATTCACACTACCGGGGCACCCCTTCTCCCGAAGTTACGGGGTCATTTTGCCGAGTTCCTTAACGAGAGTTCTTCCGCGCGCCTTAGAATTCTCTTCTCGCCTACCTGTGTCGGTTTGCGGTACGGGCACCTTCACCTGACTAGAGGCTTTTCTTGGCAGTGTGAGATCATGACCTTCGCTACTATAATTTTCACTCCCCATCACAGCCTAGCCTTAACGATGTGCGGATTTGCCTACACATCAGCCTCACTGCTTGGACGGACATCCATCAGTCCGCGTCACTACCCTCCTGCGTCACCCCATCGTTCATAACGGTTTACGGTGGTACAGGAATTTCAACCTGTTGTCCTTCGATTACGCCTTTCGGCCTCACCTTAGGTCCCGACTTACCCTGAGCGGACGAACCTTCCTCAGGAAACCTTGGGCTTTCGGCGGATCAGATTCTCACTGATCTTTTCGTTACTCATACCGGCATTCTCACTTGTATGCTGTCCAGCGCTCCTTACGGTACACCTTCAACCTACATACAACGCTCCCCTACCCCTGATGCAAAGCATCAAGCCATAGCTTCGGTGGTGTGTTTAGCCCCGTTACATTTTCGGCGCAGAGTCACTCGACCAGTGAGCTATTACGCACTCTTTAAATGGTGGCTGCTTCTAAGCCAACATCCTGGTTGTCTGTGCAACTCCACATCCTTTCCCACTTAACACACACTTGGGGACCTTAGCTGATGGTCTGGGCTGTTTCCCTCTTGACAATGGATCTTAGCACTCACTGTCTGACTCCCGGATATAAGTCTATGGCATTCGGAGTTTGACTGAGCTTGGTAACCCTTGCGGGCCCCGCACCCAATCAGTGCTCTACCTCCACGACTCTTCATTCCGAGGCTAGCCCTAAAGCTATTTCGGGGAGAACCAGCTATCTCCGAGTTCGATTGGAATTTCTCCGCTACCCCCACCTCATCCCCGCATTTTTCAACATACGTGGGTTCGGGCCTCCAGTGCGTGTTACCGCACCTTCACCCTGGACAGGGGTAGATCACACGGTTTCGGGTCTACGTCCACATACTTAAGCGCCCTATTCAGACTCGCTTTCGCTACGGCTACAGCTTCTCGCCTTAACCTTGCATGGGAACGTAACTCGCCGGTTCATTCTACAAAAGGCACGCCATCA
>NZ_CP093336.1:5740000-6347527 GCF_022637315.1 Paenibacillus sp. N3/727
ATCAAGTCCGCTCGACTTGCATGTATTAGGCACGCCGCCAGCGTTCGTCCTGAGCCAGGATCAAACTCTCCATTAAAGGATTTTTCGAGCGGACACTTCCTGAATGACTTCAAGAAAATATCCAACCTTCCAAATCAATTTAAAGAGCGATTCGCTCATTTAGAAGCTAACGTTATTTAACGTTACTTTTGTTTCATTGACGTGTTTCATTTGTTCAGTTTTCAAGGAACTTGTCCGCTCTTCGTCGTTGATATTTCACATCAGCGCCTCAGCAGCGTAGGTTTACATTATATCAAGTGTTTCGATTGCTGTCAACACTTTTTTCGACAACTTTCGACGTGATGTTGAATCTTGATGATTAACTTTCGTCAAAAGCGACAAGAAATAATATACCACGCTGAAAGTTATTTATCAAGCATTTTCGCAAAATAAATTTTCCAGGTCAAAGTCCTCCTCATTTTAGACATAAAAATGAATTGATTTCCAGTTCGAAAGGTTTTAAGGTAAGTTCATTACTTTATCAACTATTATATAGAAAGGAGATGACCTGATGTCGGATAAACCGCTGATTCTGAACAATACCGCCTCTCCATCCAAGCCCGTCCAAAACAACACACAGCAGGCTACGGTATACAAGATACTACTTGCAATCAGCTTTGTGCATCTGTTCAATGATTCGATTCAATCGGTCATTCCAGCTATTTTTCCTATATTAAAAGACAACCTGCTGCTGACATTCACTCAGGTCGGGTGGATCTCGTTCGCCATCAACTTCACTTCATCCATCATACAGCCGGTTATTGGCTATGCTGCAGACAGGCGACCAACACCGATTCTCCTGCCCATTGGCATGTGCTTCACTTTTGCCGGAGTATTTATCCTGGCTTATTCAGACTCATACTTACTCGTGCTATTCTCGGTGATCTTGATTGGTCTTGGATCTGCAACATTCCATCCAGAAGGGATGCGTGTTGCCCACATGGCTGCGGGTATGCGCAAGGGCCTGTCCCAATCAATTTTTCAGGTGGGAGGTAATGCCGGGCAATCTTTGGCTCCCCTGCTCACCCGATATGTGTTCGTTCCTTTCGGTCAAATCGGCGCACTCGGATTCACGGTTGTGGCTGCTGCAGGCATTGTTGTCCAGACATATGTGGCCCGTTGGTACAAGAGCATGCTGGACTCGGGATATACGTTCAAAAAAAGAGCTGGCGCCCGTCTCATGGATCCAGCCCGTCGCAAAAGCATTCGGAACGCGACCTTCATTTTGGTCACCCTGGTATTTGTCCGTTCGTGGTACGGGGCTGCAATCAGCAGCTATTATGCTTTCTATTTGATGGATGCATATAAAATATCAATAGATAACGCACAAATTTACATCTTCTTGTTTCTGGCTTCAGGGGCCGTAGGAACATTCCTCGGTGGTCCGCTAGCCGACCGCTTTGGCCGCCGAAATCTGATCATGCTATCCATGATCGGGACAGCACCAATCGCGATTGTCCTACCGTTCGCCTCGCCTTTTTGGGCTGCCGTGCTGCTCGTGATTGGCGGATTCATCCTGCTTTCAAGCTTTTCCGTCACTGTTGTGTACGCCCAAATGCTGCATCCAGGCAACATCGGTACCGTCTCCGGCCTAATTACTGGCTTTGCGTTTGGTATGGGCGGTGTAGGTTCGCTTGCACTCGGGAGTCTCGGAGATGTATGGGGGATCGGAAACGTGATGATCGCTGTAGGATTCCTGCCGCTGCTCGGTCTGCTTGCCCTGCTCCTTCCGGGAGATGCTCAGCTTGACCGTTGGTCTACTGAGTAACTAAATTGGCTAATCCCCTGAGGAAAAGGGTACTGCAATCAGAGGTTAACAGCTTACCAATAACAGATTATGCTAGTTGAGTGAGCTGAGCTAGTAAAAGGCTCATATCAAAAGAGACACCTTCATTTGCGCAAATAAGCGCTTGAAGGTGTCTTTTTCTATTATCTATTCATTTAACAAACGTACGAACTCATTTTCATCCTCAATGACCTGAATGCCGAGCTGCTGGGCTTTGGCCAGCTTGCTACCTGCTTTTTCCCCGGCGATCAAGAGATCAGTCTTCTTCGACACGCTACCGGTAACCTTTGCACCAAGGCTCTCCAGCCGTTCTGTCGCTTCCTCACGGGTAAGCAGGTGGAGCGTGCCGGTGAGGACAACTGTTTTACCGCTGAAAAAGGAATCTGTGTTCACAGGGCGCGGCGCTTCCGGCGCTTTAGCCTGAATACCCAGGGATAACATCTTCTCAATACTTGCTTGTGCAAACGGATCGGTAAAATATCCGGCGATGCTTTCTGCCACAATACCGCCGACATCCGGTAGGTCTACCAGTTCCTCCGCTGTGGCCGCCATCACCAGATGAAGATCGCGATAGTGATCAGCCAGCATTTTGGTCGTGGATTTACCGGTGTTCGGAATACCAAGTGCATAGAGGAAAGATGCAAGATCCCGCTCCTTGCTCTTCTCAATGGCATCCAGCAGGTTCTGCGCTTTCTTCTCCCCAAACCGTTCAAGCTTCACCAGGCTGTCAAACGAGAGAGTGTACAGATCAGCCGGCTCGCGCACATTCAGCTCCTCGTACAGTTGATTCGCTGTTTTGTCGCTGAAGGTTTCAATGTCCATGGCATCACGAGAAGCAAAATGGGTGATCCGAGCGATAATCTGCGGTTTGCAGCCCAGCTTGTTGTTGCAGAATAAATGCGCACCCCGTTGTTCCAGCGGGAAACCGCATGCCGGGCACTGCTCCGGATAGAGGATTTCCTCACCGTCATTCTCCTCCGTTACCTTGCCGAGAATTTCTGGAATAACGTCATTAGAGCGGCGAATGAACACTCGCGTTCCGAGTGCGAATTTGAGGTTTTTGCGTTCAATGTCACCGACATTGTTCAGCGTGCAGTTCTGCACCGTGACACCTGCCAGCTCCACTGCCTCCACACGGGCTAGCGGAGTGATTTTCCCAGTCCGTCCTACGTTCCAGGTGACAGATTCTAGAATGGTTGTCGTTTCCTCAGCCTCAAATTTATAAGCAACAGCCCAGCGAGGAAATTTATCCGTATAGCCAAGCGCTTCCCGGGTACGGATGTCCGTTACCTTCAGAACCGCTCCGTCTATTAGGTAATCCAGCTCTGAACGGCGTGCTTCAATGTCAGCCAGCTGCTCCATGACGTCGTCAAAGTTCTCGAAATAGAAAATGTACGGATTTACCTTGAACCGGTTGTCGCGCAGGAAATCCATCATTTCTTTGTGATCGTTAAACGTGATGTCATCCGAATAACCTACATTGTAAAAATACGCACTGAGTCTCCGCTCTGCCGTCACCTTCGGATTCAGGTTCCGCAGTGCGCCTGCTGCAGCGTTACGAGCGTTCTTAAGCGGTTCTGCTGCCTTCTTATTGTAGTCTTCCAAAACGCTCAGATTCATAATGCCTTCACCCTGCACTTCGATCGTACCTTCCGTATAAGGAATCGTCAGCGGCAAGGATTTAATCGTCTTGACCTGAGCCAGTATGCCCTCGCCAACCGCACCGTTGCCCCGGGTGGATGCCTGAACCAGTTTACCGTCCCTGTAAGTCAGATTAAGTGTCAGTCCGTCAAACTTCAGTTCCAGCGCATACAGAGGGACCGGCAGAGGATTGTCTGGATTTTTCGTATTGTAGTCATTGACCAGCCTGACGACACGTTCATGCCAGGTGCGGAGCTGCTCGATGTTTTGAGCCTTGTCGAGGCTCCATAGCGAGGCCAAGTGACGGTGTGGCGTAAAGCCCTTTAAAATATCTCCGCCCACCCGCTGTGTCGGTGAATCCGGAAGCGCGGTTCCGGTTTCATTCTCCAGCGCTACCAACTGATCGTAAAGGGTATCGTATTCCTTGTCGCTCACAAGCGGCTGATCCAGCGTGTAGTAATGGTAGTTGTAATTGTTCAGCTCCGCGATGAGCTTCTCCATCTTTTCCTTGAAATCCATGCAGGGGCAATCCTCCTTCGTATTTATGCTTAAGTCAGCAAGTGTGTTATCTCTATTCCACTTTCGTAATCGGTGCAAAACCAGCCAGCAGACGCTTAACACCCACGGGTGCCGGGAATGCGATCTGTAGCTCCATATCATTGTCAGATCCTTTGACGGAGACGATTGTTCCAGTCCCCCACTTGCCATGGGCTACCTTATCGCCGGCCTTAAAGCCATCCGAGCTGCCAGCAGATGTCGCCGGGCGTGCAGGCGCTCCCGTTGTAACCGTCACGCGGCTCTTCTGGGCTGCTGCTGCGGAAGCCGTTGAGCCTCCAAGCGATAAATCCTTGGAGCGACCTCCTCCGAAGTTGCTGCCCCCTCCGCTGCCGAAGCCGCGTCCAGCATATGAGCCACCAACATTGCCGCCGCGACGGTAGCGATCTTGAGCCATTTGGGTGTCTTCCTTCAGCTCATCCGGAATTTCCTCCAGAAAACGGGAAGGCGGGTTGGCGGTCGTCCGGCCGAACAAGGTCCGCATCCGTGCACAAGAGAGAAACAGCTGCTTCTCCGCACGGGTAATACCAACGTAAGCCAAACGACGTTCCTCTTCCAATTCTTCGTTATCCGAAAAGGCACGGCTGTGCGGGAACACGCCCTCCTCCATGCCGATGATGAACACGACTGGAAACTCTAGACCTTTGGCGCTGTGCATCGTCATGAGCACGACGGCATCACTGCGATCCTCTTCCTCGTCGTTCACGGAATCGATATCGGCGATCAGTGCGAGATCGGTGAGGAACGAAACGAGGGATTTGTCCTCGTTATTTTTCTCAAATTCCTGAGTAACAGACAAGAACTCGTCAATGTTCTCAAGTCGGGATCTGGATTCAATCGTATTCTCTGTCTGCAGCTCCGTCCGGTATTCGGACATTTCCAATACTTTTTCCGTCAGCTCGGTTACCGACAGGAACTCGACCATTCTGTTCAGTGCTGCGATCATATCGTAGAATTCGACCAACGCGTTGCGGGTACGGCCTGCAAAACCGAGATCGTCCACCACTTGGAGCACCCGGAAGATTGACATTCCACGTTCACCGGCCGCAGCCGCCAGCTTGCCGACGGTCGTATCTCCGATGCTTCTTTTCGGCACATTGATGATCCGCGTCAGGCTGATGTCATCATCCGGGTTGGAGATTAACCGCAAGTATGCAAGCAAGTCCTTGATCTCTTTACGGTCGTAGAACTTAACGCCGCCGACGATTTGGTACGGGATGTCCGACTTAATCAGAACTTCCTCAATGACCCGGGACTGGGCGTTCGTACGGTACAGAATAGCATGGTTTTGATAGGGCTTGCCTGTTTTCACGTTTTTATTAATTTCGGAGGTGACAAAATAGCCCTCATCATGCTCCGAATCCCCGCGGAAGACTTTGATCTTCGGCCCTTCTCCCTGCTCGGTCCATAGGTTTTTCGGCTTACGTCCTGTATTCAGGGCTATGACCTTGTTCGCCGCATTCAATATATTCGAAGTGGAACGGTAATTCTGCTCCAGCAAAATCGTCCGCGCTTCCGGATAATCTTGTTCAAAGTTCAAAATGTTGCTGATATCAGCTCCGCGCCAACGGTAAATGGATTGATCACTGTCACCCACTACACAAATACGGTGGTGGCTGTCAGCCAGCATGCGGCATAACATGTACTGCGCCCGGTTCGTGTCCTGGTACTCATCAACGTGAATGTACTGGAATTTACGCTGATAGAAGTCGAGCACTTCCGGCATTTCCTTAAACAGCTGGATCGTTGTCATAATGAGATCGTCGAAATCGAGCGAGTTGTTGCTCTTCAGACGTTTTTGATATTCGGTGTACACCTTGGCAACGAGGCTTTCAAAATAATCTCCCGCTTTCTGCTCGTACTGTTGCGGAGAGATCAGTTCATTCTTGGCCGCGCTCATCGTCGCTTGAATCGCTTTTGGCTCAAACTTTTTGGTATCGATGTTGAGATGCTTCATACAGTTGCGGATGACCGATAGCTGGTCGGTGGAGTCCAAAATGCTGAAGTTTGAGGTGAATCCGATCCGTTCAATATCTTTACGGAGGATACGCACACACATGGAGTGGAATGTGGATACCCAAATATCTCGGCCCTCATTGCCAACAAGCTTGGATACCCGTTCTTGCATCTCGCGGGCGGCTTTGTTCGTAAAGGTTATAGCCAAAATGCTCCATGGCGGGGCTTTGCGTGTAGCGATCAGGTATGCGATTCGGTGCGTAAGCACTCGTGTCTTGCCTGATCCGGCTCCGGCCATAATGAGCAGCGGTCCGTCAGTTGCTTCGACGGCCTTCCGCTGCTCGGGGTTGAGGCGCTGGACGGCCTCGTGTATGTTAATGGGCTGCATAGGTTCAGTTGCCTCCTATTTGTATAGAGTAAGTGAAAATCTCAAATGAGTACTATTATATAGTAGAAGAGTCTGTCTATCGATGTAAGAAAAAGGTGGTTAACCGCCATTATGCAACGCCACATCGCGCTTTGGGTGCTTGCGAGATGAATTGCACTTGATTAATTCAGTTAACCTTTCACAGCTTTAACCGTTTCTAGCGCCTGAGCCAAATGATCATAGATTACGTTGCCGACCACTACGGTATCTGAAACAGAAGCCGCTTCAGCTGCCTGTTCAGCTGTCGTTATCCCGCCGCCATAGAACAGTTGAGCGTTATCCAATGATCTGTGAACCGTACGTACCGTATCCATATCGCCAAAAGCACCGCTATACTCCAAATAGACAACCGGCAGGTTCATCAGTTTGTCCGCAATTTGGGCAAAAGCCACCGCTGATTCTTCGCTGATCTGAGCCTCTGCTCTGGTAAGCTTGGCTACCGTGGCATCCGGGTTCAGTACAATGTAGCCCTCGGTGACCACCAGATCCCATGGAATCATATATCCATAACGTTCGATTCCCTGGCGGTGACGTTCCAGGATCCATGTCGGGTCAGGCGTGTTAAGCACCATCGGAACCATATACAGGTCAAAACCAGGCACAACTGCCTCCAGATCAGATACCTCCTGTACACACGGAAGCTCGTAGCGGCGTACGCGTGACATTAAATCTACAGTATTTTCATAGGTCACTCCTGTAGAGCCACCCACCATAATCGCATCGGTTCCCGACATGCATATCTCATCCAACACATCATCATGAATCTCTTTCTCGGGATCGAGCTTAAATACATGCCTCCAAGGCTTTATCATATCTTTCAACGTCATTCCTCCACGTTAACGATCTACTACTAAATTAAGTCTATGATAGCAACGTGAGCAAGTCAATTTGTGTTCGTATAAAATGCGAACATTTTTATTGGTAATGGAGTTGGATGAGAAATAGCGGGCTTTTCTCAGTGAATTAATGCGGGCATTGTCAGAAGGGTTGGGGGCACGGATCTGGCAACGTCAGCATGTGTGTTAGCAGACATACAAAAGAGGCCAGCCGTAAGCTCTGGCTGACCTTGATCATGCGAAAACTGCTGGTTGGCGGATGCCAACTGGCAGCAGTCTAGATGAGATTAATATGCATTTTTGAAGCCGTTGCGGATGGTTCGCAGAATAATTTTAATATCAAATAATATCGACCAGTTCTCAATATAGAAAATATCGTGTTTGATCCGTTCTTCTATAGAGGTATCCCCCCGTAAGCCGTTGCTCTGGGCCCATCCAGTGATGCCGGGACGCACATGATGTTTGACCATGTACTTCGGAATCTCTTCACGGAACTGCTCAACGTAGTAAGGGCGTTCCGGACGGGGACCGACCACACTCATATGGCCAAACAACACATTAAAAAACTGCGGTAGCTCGTCGAGACTGGTTTTGCGTAATAATGAGCCGAACTTGGTGCGACGCGGGTCATTCTCGACCGTCCAACCGGTGTCTTCTACTCCCTCCGGTAAAAGCTTCATCGAACGGAATTTATACATATAAAATGTACGACGGTTCAGCCCTACCCGTTCCTGCTTAAATATGACCGGACCTGGGGATGTCAGCTTCACGCCGATGTAAATACACGCCATCACTGGCAAAGTGATCAGGATCGCCACGAGCGAGAAAGCAATGTCGAACATTCGTTTAAACAGACGGTTCCCCACCAGATCGAGCGGAATGTCTCGCACGTTAATCATCGGCATCCCGGCAAAGTTGTCAAATATCGGCCGGGCAGGCAAGAAGTCGAAAAAGTCCGGAATGATGAGCGTGCGAACACCGGCTTTTTCACAGGCTGCGATGATTTCTAGGTATTTGTGGTGGGCGTTCAACGGGAGCGCTAGGATAACTTCATCAATCATTATCTGATCTAAGACGGAAGCAAGTCTGTCGACGGTACCTAAAATCGGTTTGAAATGGTTAGCCTCTTCCTCGTTCCACTGCTGGTAGTCATCGAGAAAGCCGATCACTTCATACCCGAGCTCTGGGTACAGCCTCAGGTTGTTGTAAAAAGTTTTTCCCAGCGTACCTGCACCAACGATGAGAACAAACTGGCGGTTAAACCCTTTTTCGCGAAAATGATTTAACATCTTCTTCAGGAAGTAACGGTACAATATGATATTCACAACGTTTAGCGTCATATAAATCGCCAGGTACCAACGGGAGATATTGACCTCTTTCACAAAAAACATCAAGCTGAGCAGAATAAACATGCCGACAAAGTGAGTTTGGAATATTTTTAGGAATTCATCAGCATAACGTTTCTTACGTTTCGGAGAGTACACTGCTAACATAACTCCTACTACAATTGCTACTGCTCCGTAAATAAGACTCCACATCGCATAGGATTCAATAGGAATTGGCTTCTCATAAGGAATCCATCCACTCTCGAATTTAATCCACCACGCCAGAAGGAAGGAAAGCTGCACGAAGGCGAAGTCCGTAAGCATATATAGCTTAGTAAGAAATCTTTGATTTTTGCGGATCATAGCTTCACCTCAGCCTGGTGATCAGAAGTTAATGACGTGGCCGAACGAACTGGCTTTAACCGATTAAACAGTAGTGCGAGAATCAGTTTGAGCCCAATGCCTGCGTAGACTGTCCCGTTTACAAATATGTTGTATCGTTCACGATAATGCTTACGGTGGAACAGAATCATGGCCCGATGGAATTCATAGATGATCTTTACAGGTCGACGGCGAGCGCTGCCGCCTTTGAAATGAATGATGTGCGTCAGCGGATAGTAGTGAATTCCCCAGCCCGCCTCCTTGATGCGGTAACACCAGTCGATATCTTCACCATACATAAAAAACTCCTCATCAAGTCCCCCCACTTGCTCGATCGTCTCGCGGCGAACCATCATAAAAGCGCCCACAAGGCAGTCCACAGGATACTCCTGATCCGGATCGAGATAGCCCAACTGGTATTGGTTAAACCTCGGCTTGTTCGGGAACAGCTTGCTCAAACCGAATGCATAATAAAAAGAAGCCGATGGCGTAGGGAAGCCTCTTTTGCAGGCTTTATCCAGCGAGCCGTCCGGCAGAAGTACTTTGCAGCCTGAAGCTCCGGTTATCGGGTTCTTGTCCATAAATGAGATCATGATATCTAGGGTATCTTCAAGCACGACCGTATCGGAATTGAGCAGCAAAATATAACGCCCTTGGGAGATGTCCATTCCCTGGTTATTAGCTTGGGCAAACCCGTTATTATCCGAGTTTACTATCAGCGTGACCTGCGGGAATAACTCAAGGATCGTCTCCACGGACTTGTCTTTCGAGTAATTGTCGATGACGATGACCTCAAAGTTGTATTCCGTCTGCGACGCAAATACTGAATGCAGACAATCTACTGTCAGCTGACAGGTATTATAGTTGACGATTAGGATACTTATATCCATAACATGACTTCTCCTGCCAAAATTAGTAATCTATCGTCATTATAGCATAATAAAGATTAGTATCAGGGTAAGATTTTTTTTGTACAGTTGATCTACAGCAGCTGATTATATGTAATTCACTAATACCAAAAACTTAAACAATATATTTTCAACTAAAGATTGTCTATAAAGTTTAGATTGGCTTAAGTATCTAATTCGATCTATTAGCCTAGGACGTGCCTGTAAAAACAAATCCAATTGCTCTTTTTTCTCCGGCGATAATTTCATGCCATAAACTCTTTCAAATTCCAACGCTTGATGGAACAACAGATGTTTACCAAAGTGTTTTCTAAAGCTATTGAATTTGTTCCTTAGTTTCTGAATTAGCGAATTGCTGCCACCAACAAAGTTGTTTCCATGCTGGCGATACATCATGGATGGCTTTTCCTCGTAAACAACCGTTCCAAATGCAGACACCAAGATGTAAAACCACCAGTCGTGCATTAATACTTTGCTTCTATCAGGCTGATGGTTTTCCAGGAAGAAGTTTCGGGAATCCTTATTGAAAGTAATAGTGGCCCCGACTGCGATATTTTGTACCAATGCATTGTAAAAAGAGGGCTTTCTGGAAGGGGATTGCGGCCACGTACCTCTACTATTCAATTTTTCATCCGTAAGCAATGTTGAAGTAAACACCATAGCCGGTTTACCTACATGCGATATGGTGTCCAAATGAGATACCGCGGACTTTACTTTATAATCAAACCACACATCGTCCTGGTCACAGAAACAATAGAAGTCAGCTTCAGAATCCGAATGAATCAAAAGCTCAAAAAAACTGCCGATTACACCTATATTAGACCCAGTGATCATCTGAATCCGACCCGGATAGAATTTCATAAGTTTCTGTACGATGTGTATGGTTCCATCTGAAGATCCGTCATCACGAACGAGAACAGACACATCCGGATAACTTTGCTTCATAATACTTTCAATCTGTTCTGAAATGTATCGCTCACCATTATAGGCGGACAACAGAACTTGTACTTTTTTCACGCACCCGAAACCTCCCAAGTAGCGAGCCATACAAAATAAAAAGCCCGATCATACAGATCAGGCTCGTTCAATCGCTGTATTTATTTCAGTATAGTTCAGGGTTATGTTTCATATCCAGTAAAAACTCCCTTAACGCCTCCCGCCAATGTCGAAAATCATCAAACTTGTTGTTTCGAATAGCTAAGTGCTCCAGAACCGAATTTTGAGGTCTCGGAGCTGGCCGAGGAAACTCATCAGTCGCGCATGGTTCTAACTTAGCGGAAAAAGACAAGCCTAGCAGTTCATGCGATTCTTCAAAAATGGCCTTCGCAAACTCATACCATGTGCATGAACCGCTATTGGAAGCGTGATAAACCCCGTACTTTTCTGTAGCTGTTAAGTCCAATAAAAAGCGGACCAAATCAACTGTATAGGTAGGTGATCCTTTTTGATCGTTCACAACCTGAAGGAGAGGTTTCTCCTGCCCAAGACGCAGCATGGTTTTGACAAAGTTACTTCCATAAGGACCGAAAACCCAAGAAGTTCTTACAATGAACCATTTGGAGCACAGACTTTGAACCAAGGACTCCCCGGCCCGTTTGGATTTTCCGTAGATTGTTTGAGGATCTGTATTATCATACTCATGATAAGGGTGAATGGCCTTACCATTGAAGACGTAGTCCGTACTAATATAAACCAGTTTGGCCCCGACCTGCTCAGCCGAAAACGCAATATTACGGGTTCCTATTGCATTAACCAGGTATGCTTCATCAACGTTCGTTTCAGCCGTATCGACCGCTGTGTAAGATGCGCAGTGAATAATGGCGTCCGGAAGATAAGCAGATATCATCTGCTGGCATTGATCCATATTCGTGACATCCAATTCCTCTCTACCACAACCAATAACCCGGTGACCTGCCTCACCAAAAAGTGAAACAACATCCTGTCCAAGCTGCCCCTGAGCCCCCGTTACAAGTACCTTCATCAGGATCCACCGAAACGCTCACCGTACTGTCTCGTCACATACTCACGATAAGCGCCAGATTGAATTCTTGTCCACCAATCCTTATTGTCAAGATACCACTGAATTGTTTCCTGAATACCTGTTTCGAAGTTATATTTAGGCTCCCAGCCTAGCTCCTTCATAATCTTAGTCGGATCAATGGCATAACGGCGATCGTGTCCAAGGCGATCCTCTACAAAAGATATGTGGGATTCCGGTTTCCCGAGCTGCTCCAAGATCGTTTTGACGATATGGATGTTCGTCCTCTCGTTATTCCCTCCAATGTTATACACTTCCCCATTGCGCCCTTGATGAATAACAAGATCAATGGCGCTGCAATGATCCTCGACGTACAGCCAATCGCGTATGTTCAAGCCATCTCCGTAAATAGGAAGTGCGTCGTCATTCAAAGCACGGGATATCATTAAGGGGATTAACTTTTCAGGGAATTGATAAGGGCCATAGTTGTTTGAACAGCGGGTAATATTAACTGGCAAACCAAATGTCTCATGATATGCCCTGACCAGCAAGTCTCCTCCCGCTTTGCTTGCGGAATACGGGCTATTCGGTGCGAGGGGTGTCGTTTCAGAAAAAAGACCTGTCTCTCCTAGCGAGCCGTATACTTCATCTGTAGAAACTTGAACAAACTTAGTAACGCCGTATTTCTTAGCAGCATCCAAAAGCACCTGAGTACCTAATACGTTGGTGTTCACAAACACTTCCGGCTCCAAAATACTTCGATCAACGTGAGACTCAGCAGCAAAGTTAACAACCACGTCGATCCCCTGTTGGAAAACTTGATCTACGGCTTGTTTGTCTGCAATATCAGCCTTAACAAATGTATAATTCGGATTATTTTCAATGGATTTTAAGTTCTCAAGATTTCCCGCATACGTTAGTGCATCCATATTAATAATGTGATAGCTCGGATGCTGCTGCATCATATATAAGATAAAATTACTGCCAATAAATCCGGCACCGCCGGTTACAAGAAGTTTCATCTTGAAAAGCCCCCTACTCAAAATTCAATTCCGCATCTTGCAGTAATGGATGCCGCTGATCTTTGTCAGACAGAATTGGGTTGGATGTTGTCCAATCAATTCCCAAAGCTGGATCATTCCATAGTATGCCGCGATCATGTTCAGGGGAATAGTACTCATCCACTTTGTAGAGTACTTGCGTGTTCGGTACAAGCGTGCAGAAGCCGTGGGCAAAGCCTTTAGGAACAAGGAGTTGGCGCTTGTTATACTCGCTTAGAATGACGCCAACCCATTGGCCGAAGGTTGGTGAGCTTTTCCGTACATCCACGATAACATCATAAATGGCACCCGAAAGGACGCGAACCAGTTTTGTTTGAGCTTTAGGATTAAGTTGATAGTGAAGACCACGGATCACTCCCGGTTCAGAGGAGAGAGAGTGATTATCTTGGATGAAGTTTGAACTAATGCCGTTGTCTTTAAATACTCCCTCGTTATAGCTTTCCATGAAAAAACCTCGATGGTCACTGTGAACCCTTGGCTCGAGAAAACAAGCACCTTCTAAGCCTACATGAGTTATTCGCATAGATAGATTCTCCTCTTAATAAAATTATACGATGGTATTTACCTGTTAAATAATTTTTTGTATACCTTTTTACAAAGAATGATAATCCCCTCTGTTCGAATAACATGAATAACCTTAGAGAAATTACCTTTTGAATTTTTGATTATTTGTCCGGTATTTAGCATTTTTTTGAAGTATGAATCACTATATTCAAAAGGATTTTCCACACTGAACATGACATCATAATCTTTTCGATACGCAATTCTTATAGCATCATCTATTTTTTCCCCAGAGCTATAACAGCTATAGGACCATATTGTTTTTGATATAGCATCAGAATCGTTTGCATCATGGATTTCAGAATATTTAGCATACATTTTTTTAAAAGGGTGTTCTCCTTCTGGGAGCCACTTACTCATGCACATTTGGGCGGTAGCCCCATAGCCTGAAAAATGAACAAATCGTATTGGGTCCCCTTTCACATAAAAGACCCCATCCTCTTCAGACATGCCACAGTTTAGTAGTGACCACGGTGCAAAATTATAACCACGGTGTTTAAAGATTTCCACATCAAAAAAACAAGGAGCCAAGTCAATCCATTTTTGATCGGTAAATATTCCATTTGCAATATCATCATAACAATATAAATACAGACGTTCTGCCCACCAATCAATAAATTTCTGAGCTTCTCGACTCCGGTTAACTCCTAAAAATCCTAAATTGTATACACCATGAGCTGTACTGGAAAGTTCCATATCAATATTTCCTGGTTCAAGTAGATGGGGACACAAAACGATAGGGCGAGTATCTAACAAAGCTCGTAGTTCTGTAAAATCAGAATAAACATAAATATCCGGATCTAAATAGATGAATTTCTCCTCATTTGGAAATTCCTTATATAGATATCGAAAGAACTGGCCTTTAACTGCAGTAGACGCTTCCACAATCGTATGCTTAAATATAAACCGATCAAAGTTCCCTTCCCAGACTTCCTTGGACAGAATAATTCTGTCGAAATATGGATATTCAACTTGAGGGATCAGTTCACGTTCAGTTAAACAGACTACAAAAGTTGCATCAGGAATAATTTCTTTAACTGATTCAGCTAGTGTTCGTGCTTTATGTACATAATTTGCACAAATAGATGTGAAAATGATCATTATTAGAACCTCTTTTATTTCATAATAAATTTTTTTATGAATGATTTAAGAATAGGAATACGCTTGATCTTGTCTAAGATGAGGATACTCTCCTGTAGTGTTCTATTAAAAAATATTTGATCTATAAGAGCGTCTCGCAAAATTAAAGCATATTGGTCCTTGTACTTCTCATAAAGCACTGGGTGATTACGATAGATATCTCGATAAGTTTCCTTCACGATATTAGGATTAGTTAAAAATTCAGTCGTACGTGAGGCCGGTTTTATCCGATAATGAAACAGCACTTCAGGAATTTGATAGATTTCTTTACCAATCTCTAAAATGGAGAGCCAAAAATCGTAATCCTCCATACCGTGTTCCATATCGGTATTGAATCCACCCACTTTTTCCCAGTCCTCTTTATGGAATAATGCCGTCACAAAAACAATATTATCTAGTAGCATTTTGTCTAGTGAATAATTAGGGAGCTCCCATTTACCATTGTTCTCCCCAAACAGATCTGCGTAACAATAGACAACACCAATATGTCCATTTTTCTCAAGCACCTGAACTGCCTTCTCCACATAATCCGGTTCAATTATGTCATCGGCATCCAATGGCAAAATATACTTCCCAGTTGCCTGAGTGATACCTGTATTTCTTGCTCCAGCTGGTCTGGCACGATTAGTTTTAAGAAGCTTAATGTCAGGGCCAGATAAACGGCTTAGAACACTTAGTGTTTGCTCATTGTCAGAACCATCATCAACAATAACCAGTTCGATATTTTTATAGGTTTGTGCAAAGACCGAAGCTACTGCTTCTTCAATATACTCCCCATCGTTATAACAGGGCATTATGATACTGACTTTACTCATCGGCTGCCCCCCTAGTAATACATCCTTTCATTAATACCTTTACCACTGTTTTTATCCGATGTTCATTCATTTGAGTAAGTATATAATTCAGATCATTTTCCTTTCTATTCAGTTCATTTAATATGCTATTTAAGTGTTCTTTTGTAGCAATCAATTCTGTCTGCACCGCACTCAACTGAGCTAACTTCTCATTAAATTGAGCCTGGGCACTGCTATATAGATTCTTAAAATCATTTAGTTCGGTTTCTACACTCTGATTTTTAATACATTGTTCCTCTAACTTTAGACGATACTGATTCATTTCCTCTTCTCGCTTCTGATAACCCTGTGTCCAATCTAAAACAATGCACGAGAAAATGACACTTAAATATGATGCTTTCGTAAAATCCCCCCTCAACTCGAACTGAGGATCAAAAGTGAAGAATTCATAACCTTTATCTTCTACATATTTCTCTGCATTAAGTGGTATAATTTCATCTATCGTTCCGTCAGTTTCAATCTTTTCTATTTGAATACAACTAGCCATTCCCTCAAGCGGATCCCACCTTAATTTTTCGGCTAGGTTCAGATCCTTCTTAGAAAATGTCACTGTAAAGCCAGACTCAGTAGAAACAACCTTACATCTTTCGTAATTGGTGTCTTGAAACCCATTCCCCATGTCATAAAACAACGTACTTTGCAATACATTTTCTTTCATTTGCTGTACTGCAGCTTTTTCTATATCGATCGGAATAATGTCCTTCGAAAGTGAGTGCAAATCTCTTATACCAACATATTCTTTAGAAAAATAAACCTCCCACTCAGAAAAACATTGCTCAGTCTTCTCGCTAATATCTAACAATTCGTAAAAGAGTGACTTAGTCAAAAATCCACTTAAATTGTGATCATTCATAAGTTGCTTTAGCATTCGCCACATAACAAACTCTTGGGGAATTTTAATTGGGAAATGCCATTCATAATCTATGACTTGATAGGAGTCTCCGATAATAAAAATATTTCCCGAAATTAAATCTATATTAGTATCGTTAATCCATCGGAGATCCTGTTGAATTTCAACATCTCCAAATATTTTTCGAAATTCATTGGAAATTTGTTGCCCTTGTAGATTTATACCCTGATACAAATTATCACGGAATCGCTTAACCTGGGTTATAAATCCTTCAATATCTCCTAGACTTATAGCTGTAAGTAATACTTCCTCTAGGCTTTTTCCTGAAATATAGGGGAAAGAGAGCCCACCCTCACACACTTGACCCACTGTATTTTTGATACTTCTATGAACATACTTGTAGTCACTATATCCTTGCATATTTGCAAGATGCTTACGTCCTAGTGGGTTAAGAAACTTTTTATAAACATTCTTTCTATCAGAATCAATGTAGGTAAATATACGAAATCTCTCATTTCTATTTGCACTCAGCTTCACATATGAAATATCAGCCGGAGTTTCCTCTGAGTTTTTTGATATTTCAACCATAAAGGAGTTAGAGAATTTATCCATTACACCAAGACTCACAAAAGATTTGTAAACATTTCTTTCTTCAAAGAATCTTGTTCTTGCTATATCTAAAGGATAATCTGACACAGTTGGTAGCATGTTACACACTGTTGTATCGGTAAATATTTCAGCAGGAAATTTATAATCAGGGTATGGATAATAAAACTTAATTACATGTAATTTTGCCTTACTTATTTGTTCAGTCAGTTCTTCCTTAGAGAACGTCCGTACTTTCTCTTCTTCGACATAACCATTTATCCCCGAGAAATACCTGCCTGTATGGTCTTCTTTTGAACCAGAGAAATACTTCAAACCTAGTCTGTTTTCAATGGTCAGCAGTAACCTACCATGTTGCTTAAGATGTTGAGCAGAAATTTCAAGGAAATTTACATATGGGTTTTCACCTTTAACCACATATGAAGCATACTCTAATACACCGTTTATAATTACATAATCAAATTTCCATTCAGAAGGGAGGCTTTGAAAATCACAAACTACAATTTCAAGGTTATCGTAATGTTGGTGACGCTGGAAGTTCACTTCTGCCCTACGTTTAGTTAATTCTACAGCAACTACTTTGGCAGCTCGTTCGCAAAATAGCCCAGTTAGAGCGCCACATCCTGCTCCGATTTCTAAAATAGTACTATTCTCTTTAAATGGATACCAGTTTAATATGTTATGTCGAAGATGCGACATGTGATATACTACGGGCCATCTTCCATCATTAAACCAGTCATATTCATCCTGCTTAGCGTATTGCAACAATTCATATTCAATATCACCATCGGAATATACCTCGTCGGTACTTGATTCATAATAGTCGAGATTCAGCCTTGCCATATAATCACCCCCCACCTATCATTTTTCTTAAGCAAATCTAGAGTTACGTCTTTTTAAAGAAGATTCGTTAGGGGCACCGACATCATAATGCATTTTAATATCGCAAATGTTGTCTTCAATTACCTTAAATGACTTAATTGATGAATACGAATCAATTTCTGTTAAAAATACCCTTTCATCCAACAAGGTAAAATAATAAGGCACTCCCTTTAAATATAATTGATCATAAATATCCTCATAATACGCTTCTAATTTATCTAAATTCTGCGTTCTGACTAATTTCGGAGCGATATCCCCTGCTCCATTTTGATATACGCTTATATAATAATAGGAACCAATTTTTATTATGTCATTCATTCCTTGCAATTCAAACGGTACTTTGTACTCACACATCAATTCAAAGGATAAATCGAATGTTTTAACGACTATAATTTTACCGGGACCAGAAACAATATATAATTTATTGTCTATAAGACTAATAGCTCTAACATAAGAATTTTCTAAACATTCTAGTTTCTTGATTTTTTCGATTATTACATCTTCTCCCGTATTTTTTAATACAAAAATTTGTTGAGACGATGCAGCGATTCCATAAAACAACTTATTATTCGAATCATAAACCAATTTGTTAGGTTGATGCCCAATTTGTCGAATGATTTGTGTCTCAATGAAAGTTGAACCTCTTTTCCGAAAAACCTTAACTGAATCATTCTCAGTATCTTCAACTAAAAAAACGTTACCATCAGATGCAAGAGAATGTGGACTAGTGAAATCCCCTCTAAATGCTCTCCACTTATTAATAGGCGCAGTGAGATTATTATTATAGATGACTCGATGATGCCAACAATCTACAATGAAATACTGATTATCATATTTTGTTATACAAGTAGGAGTGTATAAATCATTTCTATAAGAGTTCAACACTTTTGAGTCTTCCTGTGACACACCATTTATTGAATTAATATAAGCATCACAAACTTCATCAGTATCTCCGATCATCTTTAAAGTCCCGTGCTCAAGCCATAGAACTCTCGTGCACATTTGTCGAATCTGTTCAATACTGTGAGAAACCAAAATAACTGTCGTGCCTCCACTCATTAACTCCTGCATTCTTTGGGAACTTTTCTTTTGAAAGTGAGCATCACCTACAGATAAAATCTCATCCACTATTAGGATATCCGGGTTTACTAGTGTTGCAATAGAGAAAGCTAATCGCATTGTCATCCCCGAAGAAAAATTACGAATAGGCACATCAATAAATTCCTGTAGTTCTGAGAACTCAACAATCTCATCATATTTATCAGTTAAATATTTTTTGGAATACCCCAATACTGCGCCATTCAGAAAAATATTTTCTCTTGCTGTTAAGTCAATGTCGAACCCCGCGCCTAGCTCGAGCATAGGAGCAATACTACCATTTATTTGTACACTTCCTTGACTAGGTGTCAGAATCCCTGAGATGATTTTAAGCAGCGTACTCTTTCCAGCGCCGTTGCTGCCAACTATTCCTATAACCTCACCTTTCTCTATAGAAAAGGATATATCATTTAGCGCTACGAACTCCTTATACTCAAGTTTTCCTGATATCTTTTTAACAATGTACTCCTTAAGATTCATAATTCGGTCATTTGCCATACGAAATTTCATCGAAACATTATTTAATTCTATCAAGACGAATCCTGCCCCTTATAAATTAAGAATAAATTTATTCTGTGTTCGTTTAAACACGAATGACCCGACAAGAAGCGATAAGAACGCGAAAATGGCACAATAAACCCATGCTTTAGGATCAGGAATACCGCCATTTAAAATAATAAATCTTATAAATCTTATAAAATGATACATCGGATTAAATTCCATTACAGACATCATATAGTTCGGAAGAATACTTTCAGGATAAAAAATAGGTGTCAGATAAGTCCAAATTGTTAGCACTATGCTGTACAAAAACTGTGTGTCTCGAAAGAACACCATCATTGAAGCTAAAAATAGAGATACTCCTAGGATAAAGATGCACATACAGGCTATAGCGAATAAAATTGCAATATGTGCAAAATTAATCGTCAATCCTTGTGAAATAATCACTATATATAAAGCCAACAAGGAAAATAAAAAATTCACACCGGATGACAGTACTTGGGATACTGGGTAAATATATTTAGGAATATAAACCTTATTAATAAGTGATGCATTTTTGATAATACTGGTCATAGATTGGGAAGTGGCCTCAGACATATAATTGAACATAACAATACCAGTGAGTAAATATACCGCATAGTTCGGAATATCAAAGCGAAATAGTGTCGAAAATACCAAGTATTGTACAATCATAATTAATAAAGGATTTAATAAGCTCCATAATATTCCCAATACTGATCGTCTATATCTTGTCTTGAAATCTCTTTCTACTAATTGAGAAAGAAGGAAGCCATACTTCTTATAAACATCTATCACTTTTCTAATCATGGAACGAACCCCACATTTTTATCTAATTTCTAAGGACTTCACATTAATTCACTATTAGCTATATCAACTAAATACGCCCCATAATCCGTCTTAAGCAAAGATTCAGCCAGTCCTTCAAGCTCTGAGGCATTAATATATCCCATCCTAAACGCAATTTCTTCTATACAGGCTATATACAAGCCTTGCCTTTTTTGCACAGCCTCCACATAATTACTCGCCTCAAGCAAACCTTGGTGAGTCCCTGTATCCAACCAAGCCATACCTCTACCAAACAGTTCAACCTTTAATTTATTCATATTTAAATACACTTCATTAATTGCGGTAATCTCCAATTCTCCTCTGGCAGAGGGTTGAACATGATGAGCAATATCCACAACATCATTATCATAAAAATAAAGTCCAGGTATTGCATAGTTCGATTTAGGTTGTCGGGGTTTTTCTTCAATAGAGATAACCTTGTTATTATCATCAAACTCTACCACACCATAATCAACTGGGTTCTTAATATAGTAACCAAAAATCATAGCCCCCTCTTGAAGGGCATATCCCCTCTGCAAAATCTCACTGAATCGCTGTCCATAAAAGATATTGTCCCCCAAAACAAGACACACCGAATCAGAACCAATAAATTTTTCGCCTATTATAAAAGCTTCAGCAAGCCCCTTAGGTTCATGTTGAACTTGATAGGAAAAGCTCATGCCTATCTGTCTACCATCACCAAACAATTCTTTAAACACAGGCAAGTCTCTAGGTGTAGATATAATTAATACTTCTCTAATCCCTGCCAGCATCAGAACTGATAAAGGGTAATAAATCATTGGTTTATCATAAATAGGTAATATTTGTTTAGATACACCTTTTGTTAAAGGGTAGAGTCGTGTACCAGAACCGCCTGCCAGTATTATTCCTTTCAAATATATCCACCCCACCTGATATTTTTGATTACAAACTTCAGAACTAGTCTTTCTTGTATCCCTCTTAAAGAGAAAGATGACTCCATTCTTTTCCATATGTATGCTAAAATATTGTCGAAGCTCACATAAAGGGGAGAATGGAAACCTTGTTTAATCCAGTATACGGAAAAAATGCCAAGAGGTCGAGAAACGTTAAAAGAACGTCCGAACCACTATCAGCAGTATTAATTGGTCTTATAGTCTTTCTAGCCTGGGCCCCTTTTCAAACCGCGTTGTTTAATGGCCAAATGCTAGAGTTTGAGAAACCCATTTTCCAGGCAGCTGCTGCTGCTTGTGTTCTGCTGTTCCTATGGATCGCCAAATATTTTAAAAGCATCCGATTGGATGATCAACGGGATTGGCTAATAGTAGGCGTCCTTCTTCTTCCTTTATCCTATGTTATTTCATTGTTAGGGGCTGCTTCCCATTATCTAGCTATGAACATGGTCATTGTCCAGTGCATTTATGCCATTATGTTCATTATCGCGGTATATCTACTTCGTGACAAAATGAGCAACCGAGTAATCCAAACAACTATCATGACGGTAGCCTATGCTATCGTAGTTTTCGGACTTTTGCATTGGTTTGGACAGGGAAAGACCGCAGGTGCAATTGTAAACTGGTTCTCCAAGACGGTTTTGAACGGCATCTACACAAACGCTGTAATGGTAGACTCGAACGGCCTGCGTCTAACTTCCGTCTTTCAGTACGCTAATACATATGCTGCATTTCTAATGGCATTTTTGTTCGCAGCTATCTTCTATATTACTACTTCACGTAAATGGTACATCCAGGCTTTCCACAGCTTCATGCTGGTGCCAATCATCGTATCCTTACTGCTGACATTGTCTCGGGGCGGACTTGTAATGCTGCCGGTAGTATTCGTTCTGCTACTCATGTTCCTGAAACCGGCGAAGCAAATCCTATGGATTCTATACTGCGCCATTGCAGGTGTGGCATCGTTACTTATATCCAAGCCCGTTACAGAACTGGGGCTGCAGTTGAATGAAAAGTTTAGCGCTAGTGGTGCCTTCAAAGGTTGGGGGATCTTGCTCGGTGTGTCCGTAATCATCGGAGTGCTCGGATGGGTCATTCAAACATATGTTGCTCCAATGCTAGATAAAGGGCTGGAAAGATGGTCTGCGAAAAAAGGATCCAGTCTATGGATTCCAGTCGCTTCCGTTGTTCTAAGCGGACTGCTGATCTTCCTATTCATCGGCACGAGTGTGAAGAACATTCTGCCGCAGAACATTGCTATTCGTCTGGATAACATCAACCTTAACCAGCACAGTGTTCTGGAACGCTTTACATTTTATAAAGATGCGATGAAGGTTGTTGCCGATTATCCGATATTCGGAGCAGGCGGAGGAGCTTGGGCTGCGCTTTACGAACAGTACCAAAATAACCCGTACACCAGCCGTCAGGCTCACAGCTTCTTCATACAGTATTTGATTGAAGTCGGGATTGTCGGATTCCTGATTTTCATGTCGTGTATCTTATATATTTTCTACAAATATATTCGCGGTTACATAAAGGCCGATGAAGAAGGCCGGAATTCTCACTTCTTGTATGTGATTATCGTGTTATCCATATTGATGCACAGTACTCTAGACTTTAACATGAGTTATGTGTTTCTCGGGATTCTAGTATTCCTTGGACTCGGTGGTATGGCAGCCGTGATGGACAGCAAGCCGCTGACAAAATGGAAGATAAAAGATACGACAGCCAGAGGGATATACAGTGGTGCCGTAGGGATCGGTGCAATCGTGATCCTGATTACGTCTGTTCGATATATTCAGGCAAGCAGTTCAGCACTGGAAGCTCGGAAAGTGGCCCAAACAAGCAAGTCTTATGAAGAGATTAAAGCTCCTCTCGATAAGGATCTTAGCATACGCCCAAGCCATCCAGACTCCGTACTTCTCCTGTCCTCTCTATATCACTCGGTTTATAAACAGACCCAGGATGAAACCTTCTACAATATGTCCGTCGAACTTCTAAACAAAGCTCTGAAGGACGAGCCAAGCAACAAATTCATGATCAATCGCCTTATCCAGGGCTATCAACTGAAAAATGAGAAAGATAAAGCCTTCGATCTTCTTATGGCGAATGCCAAGAAGTTCAAGTGGGATATTGAATGGCATGAGCAGATTGTTAATCAAGCCTTTGACTTGGGCTATCAAGCACTGGGAACAGGCGATACGGCTTCAAAAGATAAGTACTTCAAGAGTGGAACCGAGATTTTCGAGAAAGTACAAGCAGGTATTAAGCATCTTACTACACTGCCAGAAGGCCAACTCCAAGGCCGGGCGTTTGAAAACACTCCTGAAATGATCCTGAACACGGGCAAAATGTACTTCATCACCGATCAGCCTGATAAGGCAGCAGCTACCCTAAAGATCGGCCTTCAAGAAGATCTGTCTCAGACGGCCAATCAGGATATTGCACAGTGGTACCTTGCTTCCCTTCAAAAGCAGGGACAAAGCGATGAAGTTTTAATGGACAAACTGATGAAGGTCAATCCAAACTCCCAGCAAGAAATTCAGCAGTTAGCCGAGCAACAACTCTAGAAAAAGCAACGGGGCGGTTCTGGTAGAAACTATCATCCTACCAAGAGCTGCCCCACTGTTTTATATAATATTAACCATTACTGTTTTGAACAGCTTCCGTTATGATACCTCTCATATATTTCATGAGTCCCTCTCGCAAATCCTCATGCTGCAGCGCGTAGTGGATACTCGTCTCAATAAACCCAAGCTTCTCTCCTACATCATGACGATTCCCCTCGAAATGATACGCCAATACTGGATCTTTTTGCGACAAGGTAGACAACGCATCTGTCAGCTGAATCTCACCATTTTTACCAGCTTCCTGTGCTTCCAAAATCTCAAAAATAACAGGCGGTAAAATATAACGTCCCATAATAGCCAGATTAGAAGGCGCTTCGTCTCTGCTAGGTTTCTCAACCAGTCTAGATGTCTCGTAAATTCTGTCAGCTTTTTCGCGCCCATCCACAATTCCATAACGATCCACTTCATCCCAAGATACCGGCTGTACACCTACCACAGCAGAATGATAGGTATCATAGACATTTATCATCTGCTTCAGACATGGTACGTTGGCCTCTACAATGTCATCTCCGAGCAAAACCGCAAAAGGCTCGTCTCCGATGAACTTACGGGCGCACCAGATGGCATGACCAAGACCCTTCGGTTCCTTTTGCCGGATGTAATGGATATCTGCCAATTCAGAAGGACGACGCACTTCCTCAAGCAAACCCCACTTACCCTTTTCCGCCAGATTATGCTCCAGTTCGAATGAAGAGTCGAAATGATCTTCGATTGCTCTTTTGCCCTTACCTGTAACAATAATGATATCTTCAATTCCTGATGCGACTGCTTCTTCAATGATATATTGAATCGTCGGCTTATCTACTATCGGAAGCATCTCTTTAGGCATGGCTTTAGTTGCGGGAAGGAAACGCGTACCTAGTCCTGCTGCTGGGATAATGGCTTTACGTATTTTCATGTATGGGCTCCTTTCAGAATAGGAAGGAATAATCGGCCTGACATCTGTTTTTCAGACTATTATATCAGTCATCTGAGCCTTTTACATAGATATACCTACCCAAGCGCCGTCAACATCACAGCAATCCCATTCACCAACCCATGAATGATAACCGCCGGCCATATCGAATTACTCCGCTCATACGCCCATGCAAAGACAACACCACCCAAAAAGTTTACCGGCATCGCATTATATGTTGGAATGTGGATAACCGTAAAGATCAGCGAGCTCAGCAGAATCGCCCAGCGCATACCTAGGCGAGTACGCAGCCAACGGTATAAAAAGCCGCGATAAAATATTTCCTCATAGAGCGGGGAAATGATCGCTGCCGATACAAAAGCGATTAATACGGTGAAGAAGGTTACATTTTGCTGCATAGCCTCCGTTTTACTGTTCTCATACGTATTCCCGATAAAACTGGTAAGTACCATGACCAGTACACTACCAACGATTAATAGTAGCGTCCATAAGAGAATGCGTCCCCAATCCTTCGCCGGAAATGATCTTACACCTAATTCACTCCATGACAGCCGTTTTGGACGAAGTGCAACCCAGTACAATCCTGCCGTAAGAACAACTGCTATTGTGAGTCCCGTCAAAGTTCCCGAATACAGCTCGTTTCCAAGCCACTGTGTATAAGCAGGCTTTACTACAAATTTGATAAATCCGATTACGAATACAAACTCGAGCAGTAGCAAAGCTACAAACTCTTTCCATGTCCAGTTATCTTGTTCCTTCCATTTCGTCACGCTGCTATTCATTGCTCATACCCCTTTATCTCCTGTGATATAATTCCACTATAAAAGGTGACGCAACGTCACCTGCAAGATTTTTTTTCAGGAGGTACAGCATGAATCGATGGACCACCGGACAAGTATCGAAGCAGAGTAATGTTTCTGTCCGCACACTGCGTTATTATGATCAGATCGGTCTTCTCACCCCCAGCTTTAAAGACGATAACGGCCGGCGTCACTACTCTGAAGAGGATCTTTTCACCCTTGAAAAAATCACACTGCTCAAATCGCTCTCACTGCCACTCGAGGAAATCCAAAATGTGCTGGAAAAGCTGTCATTTCGGGATATTTTAATCGCACATCACAATCATCTTCAAGAACAGTTGACCCTACTTCAGAGCAGTATTTCGAACACAAATTCCTTAATCAATATGATAGATCTGGAAGGTTCGATATCGTGGGAGAGAGTATCCAGTCTCGTGCGAATCGCTCAAACCAGCTCTAAAAAATGGATGGATTACTTTGAAGATGATGAACGTCTGTTCTTGAAGCAAGCTCTTCCCAATCTCAGTAACAACGACCGGATGACCCAGCAATACATTTCGTTATTACGGCGAATCGAATGGTGTATAGAGCAGTCTATTGCACCAGAGTCAGAAGAAGGGTACCAAATTGCTTCGAGTTTGATCGAGGTTTCGAATGAAACTTTCGGAGGGGACGAGGAACTGATGAACAAGTTCTGGGAGGTGCGGAAACAGCCTGTAGAAAAGTCTGGGCTGTACCCAGTATCTGAGGAAGTTCTGAATTTTGTGGAGCGGTGTATTTCCTATGCTATGGAACAGGATAAGCGAACGGAAGCAGTGTTGGTCATGGAAAAGCAACAATAATGATTCGTATGTAAAATAACAAAAAGAGCACGATTGAGGCTTTATCCCTCAATCGTGCTCTTATAAATTTATAGAGTGTAACCCTCTTCTGCCCTACTTCACCAGTTGCCCACGCGTTACGCCGAGCTGGTTCGTTGCCTTCAGCTTCTTCCATACCTGAGTGCCGCTGATCTCACCGCGAAGAGCGCGGTTGTAGAGGTCGATGACTTCGTGCACCTGCTCAGGAGTCTCCTCCAGGAATTCGACTCGGTAGCTTGATACACCGAGCTCCATGAAGTTGGCCAGATATTCTGCACCGGACTGCTCGATGGCGTTGTAAACTGTGTTACGGCAGCCTTCGTCCACCCGCACAGGGTGAGACATGCCGATCCGGTCTTGAAGCGACACGCGCTGCTCCTCACAAGGACGGCCGCAGTTCGTGAAGTCCGTTCCTTCACTCAGGAACGTGCAGTACACACAATGCTCCGTATGGAACATCGGCAAATGCTGATGGATAACGATCTCCATTTTGGACGTATCCGCCTTGCCGAGCAAGTCAACCATCTGCTGGATGTTCAAGTCATACGAAGGTGTGACAGCGTCACAACCAGCTTCAAGGAACAGATCGACCGCTTTATGATTGGCGATGTTCAGCGAGAAGTCACCGATGAGGCGCGGATGCTTCTTGTCCGGGTTCTCCATCCGGTAGCGCAGGTAGAAATACAATGCACCGGTGTTACGAACCAGCACGGCGTCCGGCTGCAGGCGCAAAATATTGTTGTGATAGCCGTTCTCACCCGGCATATGAATGCGCGGCGTAGCCAGCGCAATCTGCTTGCCTGCGGCGTGCACGGCTTCTACTGCTGCCGGGAACTGCTTGATAAACTCGAAGTCGGCGTATATCATCTCCACGCCGGCTTCGATTGCAGCCTCTACTTGCGGGAGGCTGCGGCACAGCGCGGTAAGCTGCGCTTCACCGCGCATGACTGGCGCTGCTGGCTTCGCCGCATCGCCATAAACCGACACCGCCCGTTTCACATACACGGGCGGCTTCGGACGCTCGCCTGCAAGCTGCTCCACCGCACGACGGCGGATGTTGTTCAGCTCGCGCATAGGGACGATGACGTCTCCGTACAACTCGACGTCAAGCTGCTCCAGCTGGAACACTGTTCCGCCCAAGCGGCCGAACTGCTCCTCGAGGAGCTCACGATTCATCGGCCGCTTCTGGGCGATCTCCAGTTCCAGCTCCGAATCCACCTGAACCGTTGTGCCCTTCTGCACATCGGTCCACCAAGTTGTCAGCGGCTGTCCAGGACGTCCGCTGACACGCACATGTACCGGGAACACCCGGTACGGCTTGTCTGTCTCAAACGTCTGGCGCAGACGCTTGTCGAGCGCCGGATCGTTAGTCTTCCAAATCCGGTCGCCGACATGCAGCTTGCGTAGATCCACATCACTGCGGCCCGGCACGATGTCAACGATCCAGCCTTCCTGGGCTTCGTTCTCAAGCTTTACGCCTTTACGACGGACATCGTATACACGTCCGCCTTCTTCCTTCTTCGTCGGATCACCAGCGTCAAACACAATACCGTCGCCGCGCTTCAGCGGTGCTTCCAGCTTACATACCACACCGTCGCGAAGAATCTGCTCTACCCGGCCCAGATATACACCCCGGCTTTTCGGGAACGTGCCGTCCACCAGCTTTTTATTATTCGTTCCATCTAGGAAACCATGTGTAAAGCCACGCGAAAAGCTCTGCTGCAGCTCCCGTACGTCTTCCTTGCTTGGCTTCGAATTATCTCCGTCAAAATACTGATCGATGACCTTCCGATATTTGCTAACCACGTTCGCTACGTATTCTGGAGTTTTCAGACGTCCTTCGATTTTAAAGGACATGACGCCCGCTTCAATCAGCTCTGGCATAAGATCGATAGCCGCCAAATCTTTTGGAGACAACAGGTATGCCACATCGCCCATTGGCTTTTGTACGCCATCCACCATGAGATCATACGGCAAACGGCATGCTTGCGCGCATTCTCCGCGGTTCGCCGAACGGCCGCCCCACATCTCGGAGGTCAAGCACTGACCAGAATAGGATACGCATAACGCCCCGTGCACGAACACTTCCATCGGCAGCTTTGCCTGCTCACCAATTTTTTGAATCTGCTTCAGATTATTCTCGCGGCCCAGTACAACCCGCTCCATATCAAAAGGCTTCGTAAACTCCACCGCTTCCGGTGATGTAATCGTCATTTGCGTCGAGCCGTGGATCGGAAAATCCGGAGAAATCTCACGGATCATCTTCACCAAACCAAGATCCTGCACAATCACCGCGTCCACACCTGCATCAACACAAGCGTCAATCAGTTCCTTGGCATCCTCCATCTCATTCTCGAACACCAAAATGTTAAACGTCAAAAATCCCTTCACACCATAACTGTGCAAAAATCCCATAATCTCCGGCAGCTCGTCCATCCGGAAGTTGTTGGCACGTGCTCGCGCGTTAAACTTCTCTACACCGAAAAAGATCGCGTCCGCACCGTTTGCCACGGCAGCGCGCATGCAATCCCAATCCCCTGCGGGTGCCAGCAGCTCCACGTCTTCTCTTCGCAAACCTTTTGTATCCATCTATATCCTCCCAAACCAGCAAGTCCTGCCGGTTACTGTAAATATCTCATTACTTTCAGAAAAATTACATATCCAACGTCAACAGTAGCTCTCTTTCGCGAATCACACCGTCTAGAGACCTATGGTTCTTTAACTTGTCTAGTGTACCAAATGTGGGGGGATACTAAAAGCTTTTCTATGAAATGGCAAGGGCGAGAAACTTAGCCCTGCACTTTCATAGAAAAGCTTACTTCGAAAGCATACGCTAAGCTTTTCTATGAAATGGCAAGGGCGAGAAACTTAGCCCTGCACTTTCATAGAAAAGCTTACTTCGGAAGCATTCGCTACACCAGATTAGCGTCCCCACCAGCTACTCCTCCAGCACAAACGAAACGGATGCCATCCTCTTTCCGTTCACCAAAATATCCAGACTGTGCTCTCCCGGATAGAAGCGCCGAGTTGAGATTACTTTAAAGGATTGCTTTTTCGTTACCTTATGGCCGCCTGGAGCGTACATCTTATCCGAGCATTTATAGCGCTTTGGCGCCTGCTTCCCATTCGCCTTCATGTACCCGATCTCATAGTCAATTCGAAGCGAGCTCGCCTGATCACTCCCGTTGATTAACGTAAAAGAAAACTCCAAATCCTCACCCACGGCAATGACCGGACGCTTTACCTGCAGGGATGCAACCTCCATGGTCTCCTCAAGCTCTTCATATCCAAAAATCGCCAAGGCCCGCACATCGCCCCGTCTCAGTAGCGTGCGCAAAGCATGTCTTACAATCCAATCTGTTAGCGGATGATTTCCGTACCACTTCATCGCTAGGTCTAACACCAATTCCGGGTGATCCTTCGAAATGTCATTCAGATGGTTAGCCACACTTTTCCGGACGTACAGCGACTTATCTTCCTTCAGCAATGTCAGAATCGGCAAAACAGGACCCGGATCCCGGATTAACTCAGGCAGCTGTTGCCCCCAAGGAAGACGCGGTCTACATCCTTCACTTGCAAGCCTGCGGACATGCTCATTATCGCTCTGCGCCCACTCTGTCATCTGAGCAATCATCTTATCCTGTTCCCGAATAATGAACAGCCGAACGGCAAACTCCGCGGTAGAGAACTGCGTAAAGAACTCCAGCGCCTGCATGGATCGTTCAAAATCCGCCATACCATTCACTTCCACAAAGTCAGGGATAAACAAATGCTCGATTCCCCTGCATTCTGGAGCCACCTCATAAAGAACATCCAAAGCTTCGACATAAGAAGTTGGGAGCGTCCCCGTCAGAGCATATGTAATATGCCTTATGCGCTGCTTGAACTCTTCATCCTCCCATGCCTCATCGTGAATTAGCGACTTGAATTGCTCCGTATTAAAAGCCGGATATTTCTTCTTTACCTTAATAGCAAACGACTCCACAAAAGACGTTGAAAACAAATCTTTCAAAGACTCTCTCATCTCGTCCCCTCTTCCTCTGAAAAATAGTATATCCCTATACACACTAGAATTAACGATAAGAAGAGCCAAGCAGTGGTGAACTGTTTGGCTCTTTATCAATGGTACTATCCAAGTAAACTTCAGCCTATGCATCACTACGAATGCGGATCATTCTTCCGATCACTGTTGCCCCCGGATTTTTCTGAATTTTGAATAGAATGGGTTAAAATCCGTGGACAAAGGCGCCCGCTACGCTTCTCCAGAATGATTCCGCCTTCTTCGTTGTAGTGGTTTAATTTAACTCATTCTTTTAATAATTTATCATCTTAATTATAGCCTACCCCTTACTTCACCAATTCAAACGAGGCCAGTGCCTTCTCGATGGCTTGTTTTTGAGCTTCCGTAGCATTCGCATCATTGAGCACCGTCGATATGGTGTACGTTATACCGCCGCTTTCAAAAACGATCTGATTGGACGTATACGCAATTTTATCCTTCACCTGATGCGCCTTGAACGATACAGCCGGAATTCCGGCAAACGTGATGTTGTCTGTTCCGAGAAGTTTAACTTCACTATTGCTGCCTGAAGTTGCTTCCTTGTAATACTGCTTCAACCCGCTGATCACGTATTCGGCCTCTGTCTCTTTATCAGCCGTTATCTCGAAGCTGCCTCCGACAAATCCGTACTCTACCTTTGATGTCTCAAAGCGGTCACTGATCGCTGTCCAGTAGCGCGGAATAGCTACGTTGTAACGATAAGTGTTCGAGCTCTTGACTGTCACTATAGATTTATTCATCAAAAAGTCTTCATCATCGATCCGGCCAAAGTCGGCTGGAACAACATCATAATCAATATATATCGAATTCAGCACATCTTTCCATGCTTTGGCGGTCTCTGCTTGTCCCTCAGGTACGGTATATTCTAAATAATAGCGGTAGCCATTCTCTTGCAGCATGACCTCGTACTCCGTCGTCCATCCGTCGCCAAAATTGTAGCGAACCTCCTGAAGCTGACCTTTTACATCGTTAATATTCACTGGAGTTAATCCAACCACTTCGTAGGATTCCGGCACGAATGCTTCCGCAAGCCAACTCTTCATCTGGTCAACCCAGCCGTTAAGCGTACCCGCCATTCCCTTCGGCGCAGAGGTCACCCTTATGGACAAATAGCCCTTCTCCTCATCTCCATAAAACATCTCCTGATTGTTGACCGCCCAGCTTGCCGGAACACCCGCCACAATACCGTAGTCCGGATTCACGACACTGCGGAGTCCATTTTCAATCGAAGAAAGATCCTTTAGACTCTTATCCCCTGCATTAAAGGATGGCTTGAAGGAATTAAGCAGTCCGGCGTATTTATCCAAATCCTTATAGTGTGAAGCATCCCCATCGGCGAAATAAATTCCGTACACCTTGTTATTCGCGTAATATCCCCGGCCTTCCCACAATACGCCTTCCGAATCACGTGAAATAATGCGTGCATAAGGCACTACTGCCCGCGTCACGATCTCCCGGTCCAGAACAATATCGCCTGAATTGCGGGCGTCCTTCACCAGCCTCTGCAAAAGATCCTCAGTATCCAGCTTCACCTGCTGCGGCGTGGCATGAACCTCCAGATAATAACGTCCGGTCGCATCGGAGAACACCGCAACGCTCTCATTATCCGCGCCACTTCCGATAACCATGCCCGAAGGGTAATTCATGCTCCATTCGTAATAGCTGTTGCCAATCCGTGTCTTGCCAGCCGTAGCGTCGATGCCCGAATTGTTTTGTGTCGACTCATCTTTATCCGTCACGTCCAAGCTGATGCTCAGCTTGCCGTTTTTGTCAGCAGATACCTTGGCACCGATACCTTCTGCTACCGGACGAAGAGGGACCATTAGTGTACCTGACACCATCTGAGGTTCCACCGTTAGCTTGATCTTCTTCCCATCCACCCATGCTGTAGTGCTGCCAATGGACATTACTACAGCATGGGGTCCCTGGAGAACCCGAACGCGGCTGCTGCTTTCCAACTTAATTTCGCTACCGAATGCTTTTTTGAACACACCGACAGGAACCATAACCGTGCCTTGCTTAATATACGGTTTGGCAATCGTATAAGACTCGCCGTTAACGACAGCGGCACTGCTTCCCTTCTGCAGGGTGAGCACCCGTTTCTCTATCGAGTCTCCCCACACCGGCAGCGATAAGGAGGCGCTAAGTACGAAGGCAGCCAGTAGTGCGGCGGATGTACGCCATACTTTGTTGTGAACAACCGTGCTCTCTGCTTTCATCATTACTGCTCCTCCCCTGTTACCGCTATAGCCGCAATAGCGTCTGTTTTATTTTCACTACTGAGTGTGAGCATGCGGTTTACGATATCCCCATCACTTTGCATTAACACGTTTACCTTTGCCCCAGGCATAAAATTCTTCAGCATTTCATTGATATCCACTACCGAATACACTCGTTTCCCATTGATTGAGTAGAGCACATCATCTTCCTTAATTCCAGCTTTCTTGGCTTGAACCGACAGCACCTTTGTGACAGTCAACGGATCATCACTCGGAAGGCCTACGATCGCAGACCAACTTTCCTCCAATGCGAGTCCCAATCCTGCCCGTTTCACTTCACCGTACTTCAGCAGATGACTGGTCACATATTGGACAGTTTCCGTCGGAATGGAGAAACCCATATTCTCGACCTCTAAGCCAGAAAACTTCATACTATTAATGCCGATGACCTCACCTTTCAGGTTAACGAGCGGTCCGCCGCTATTCCCGGGGTTAATCGCCGTATCCGTCTGAATCAGCCGGTATGAACTGTCCACACTCCGGTCGAGGCCGCTGACCACACCTACCGTCGCGGAATTGCGGAGCGTGAAATAGACCGGTGTACCAATCGCGATAACCTGCTCACCTACCTGAGCCGAACGGCTGCTCTTGGCGAACTTGGCAGGTGTTAGCGATTTAGCGTTGATTTTGACTAATGCTATATCACTAATCGTATCGCTAAATACTTTTTTTGCTTTGTATGTTTTATTGTCAGCCGTAACGACCGTAATCCCCGTATACCCATCGACAACATGAGCGTTCGTAATAATCCAACCATCCGATTTGAAGATAACCCCTGTACCATGAGTAAGATTATAGCGGTCTTCCCCACTTTGAGTGTTTCCTCCAGATGTCTTGCCGATGATTCCGACAACAGAGGGCGACATATTTTTAATCACCTGCGGGACCGGATCCTGTTCGTATGTATATTTGCTACTGCTTGTATTTTCGCTAACGGACTTTGCCTCTGCCGTTGTCACGGAAAAGGGCGACATCCCTACGCCGAGCAATAGTGTTATACTCAATAGTGTGCCTACGGCCTTTCTACTCCCAGAAATCTTCATCTCTTCACCCGTTCCTCTCCGCACGTTAGCCTGCATGGCTACGTGTACTCCTCAATGTATCACAGGGGCATGGCCTGTACAATTGCTGTAAGACCTAATTTTACCCTAATATTTTCCTTCCATTGTGCAAAACCCCTATCCTATAAACGCACATAGACGAAAAAAAGACGCCCTCACTGTGTAACAGCGGGACGTCCTCTTATGTATCTTGTTCATTCATTGACTGGAGCTGAACCAATTCATGATCATCGCATAGTCCGAGTAGAGAAAAACGAGCAGACTGACAATGCCGAAAGCGATTGCGAATTTATTCTTCTGACGGGCAGTTAATAAGCGGACTACACCGATAAAGATCAAGATCGTAAACAAAATCATGAAAATATCAAATGTTTTAAAATTGGAACCGGTTTCCGCAGCTGCTGCAAGGAACATAGAACGAACCTCCTCGTGGTTTCTCGGGCATTTTACATATCTTCTTCTATGTTATCCGCGCCCACGCCCTTATGCAAGCCCTTCCTCTCAAAAAAAGTAAAAAAGTCACAACTTTTTCTCATATTTAATCATTAATGCAACACATTTATGAATTCCTTCCTTGACTAAAAGGACTTAACCTAAAATCATCTCAGCAGATTGTCACTTCCACTTGCCTGCCGACTCCATATTCCATAAAACAATCCATTTGAAAATTTGATAAAGAAATCCATTTTTTCATTTACGGACACGATGATGTGTGATAATATCAACTTCAATATCACACTATTCAAATCGGAATTAATAAATTAACAGCATGACATAACACTCAAATCATGATGCAGGAGGCGTTATACCCATGGCTTATGAACCGATATGGACGGCTAACCCCGACAAGCTGAACAAATTTGAATTTGTAAAGCTAGAGAAGGACGGATTGGACGTAATCCGTACCATTATTGAGAAATATGCAGTAGAAGGCTTTGACTCCATCCCCGCCGATGATATGGATCGGTTCAAATGGGCCGGAGTTTACCAGCAAAAGCCGAAGGACGGACATTTCATGATGCGTGTCCGGATCAATACAGGAATCATGACAACGGCCCAGGCTCGTGCTTTAGCCGATATCGCCAGACTATATGGCCGTGATCTGGTTGATGTGACGACACGCCAGGCGATCCAGTTTCACTGGCTCACCGTTGAAAGCTTGCCTGATATTTTCCAAAGACTTGAAGATGTCGGTCTATACTCCTATGAAGCGTGTGGGGACTGCCCGCGAACGATTGTTGGCAGTCCCTTGGCGGGTATTGATCCGCATGAGCTGATGGATACAACTGAGCTTGTGGAGGAGATCAACAGCTTTTTTCTGATGAACCGTGATTTCTCCAATCTGCCGCGTAAATATAAAATTTCGATTTCTTCGAACCGCTACAACAACGCCAATGCTGAAATTAACGACCTGGCATTAACTCCAGCGGTAAAAGTTATTGATGGTGAGGAAGTTATCGGCTTCCACGCGATGGTAGGTGGCGGCCTCTCTGCCAAACCTCATCTGGCTCAGTCGCTCGATATTTTTATCCGTCCTGAAGATGCGCTGAAAGTTGCAGTCGGAGTCACCACAATCTTCCGTGATAATGGATATCGCGAGAAGCGGCACCATGCTCGTCTCAAATTCCTTGTTGCCGATTGGGGCCCGGATAAGTTCAAGGAGAAGCTTGTGGAACTGGTCGGCGAGCTGCCTTCACGGGGAGAGGACAAAACCATTGGCTGGCAAGCAGCCTACTTCGACGGCGTTCACCCACAGCGCCAGGAAGGGCTTAACTATGTCGGATTAAACGTTCCGGTAGGACGCCTGAATGCCAGTGAGCTAGTGCAGCTTGCGGATCTGTCTGACAACTACGGGGATGGAAAAATCCGTACTACTATGTCGCAAAACATCATCCTGAGCGGTGTACCGAATCATCAGGTTGAAGAGCTGCTCAAGGCTCCTATCTTTCAGCGTCTTACCCCAACTCCGAAACATTTTATGAGCCGTACAGTTTCCTGCACCGGTAACGAATTTTGCAACCTTGCTGTTGTGGAAACGAAACAGCGTGCGAAAGTCGTTGCGGAGTATCTTGACGAGCACGTTGAACTCGATGAGAAGGTTCGTATTCACTTTATCGGATGCCCGAACTCCTGCGGTCAAAAGCATATCGCGGATATCGGTCTACAAGGCGCTTTGATCAGAACGCCAGCTGGTATGGTGGACGCATTCGATATTGCTGTTGGCGGATCGCTTGGACCGGGAGCGCAGCTGAACAAAGCGCTGAAAGGCCGGGTCAAAGGGGATAACGTGGGGCCCGTACTCGCACAGCTCCTGTTGTTCTACAAAAACAACCGCCTGTCACCGGAAGAAAGCTTCTTCGAATACGTACAGCGTGTCGGTGTGCCAGCATTCCAGGAGAAACTGACGGAAATTCTGGCTTCTGAGGTAGTCGCTTCCTAGTCACAGTCCGCACTTTGCGGTAGTTTTTCTTGCGAGATAGGGATGCGCTTTACTCCAAAGTTTAACTTTCTCATCTTAAAAAAAGAACCGAAGCCCTTGTTACCAAGGCTTCGGTTCTTTATGTTTCCTGTAAAGCTTTTCCCTCGCTGAATGATTACCCGTCACACATCGTTTTTAAGCGGGCAAAGCTCCCCAGAAGTTACTTCGGTTGATTCTCGCCTGGTTACATCCCGTCTCGCCATTGACCTGCACCTCATGCAGAGCCGTTAGACTTGCAGTCATGGAGGAGGCACACTGACTCTTACACTTACTTTGCCGCAGACTCCTCTTTAACCGCATTTTCTTGATTCCAAGCTTCCGTCCGTTTCGTATCCCGTTCCAGAACTGGCTTAAGATATCTACCAGTGTAGGATTCCGACACCTTCACAATCTGCTCCGGTGTACCGGTGGCAATTATTGTACCACCGCCACTGCCGCCCTCTGGTCCAAGATCGATTAGGTAGTCTGCTGTCTTGATGACATCGAGATTATGCTCGATCACGAGGACCGATTCGCCGGAGTCCACCAATCGGTGCAACACGACAAGCAGACGGTCAATATCATCAACGTGCAGACCAGTTGTCGGCTCATCGAGAATATACATCGTCTTGCCGGTGCTGCGGCGGTAAAGCTCGGAAGCGAGCTTAACCCGCTGGGCTTCCCCGCCGGACAATGTGGTCGCAGGCTGACCCAGCTTGATGTATCCGAGACCCACATCCATGAGGGTCTGCATCTTCCGGTGAATCTTCGGAATGTTCACGAAGAATTCTGTTGCATCCTCAACTGTCATCTCCAGTACATCGGAAATATTCTTCCCTTTGTACTTCACTTCCAGTGTTTCACGGTTGTACCGCTTGCCCTTACATACCTCACATGGCACATAAACATCCGGCAGGAAGTGCATCTCAATCTTGATGATTCCGTCACCGCGGCACGCTTCACAACGGCCGCCCTTCACGTTAAAGCTGAAACGGCCTTTCTTATAACCGCGAACCTTCGCTTCATTCGTCTGGGAGAAAATATCGCGGATATCATCGAACACTCCGGTATAGGTCGCCGGGTTGGAACGCGGTGTCCGGCCAATCGGCGACTGATCAATATCAATGACCTTCTCGATATGCTCCAGTCCGCGCATTTCACGGTACTGACCCGGACGAACCCGTGCCTTGTTCAAGTCGCGCGCCAGCGTCTTGTACAGAATTTCATTCACGAGTGTCGATTTACCAGATCCAGATACACCGGTAACGGCGGTAAAGACACCGATTGGAATTTTTACATTGATATTCTTAAGGTTGTTCTCCTTGGCACCCCGAATTTCCAACCAGCGGTCATCCGTCTTGCGACGCTTGCTGTTAACTGGAATGAACTTGCGTCCGCTCAGGTACTGCCCTGTCAGCGAATTCTCGTCTTCCATAATTTCTTTCGGAGTACCTTGCGCGATAACTTGGCCGCCGTGGATTCCCGCTCCCGGACCGATATCAATAATGTAGTCCGCCGCCATCATCGTATCCTCGTCATGTTCTACGACGATCAGCGTGTTGCCCAGATCACGCATATGCTCCAGTGTTGAGATCAAACGGTCGTTATCCCGCTGGTGTAGACCGATGCTCGGCTCGTCTAAAATGTAAAGCACACCCATCAGACTCGAGCCGATCTGGGTTGCAAGCCGGATCCGCTGAGCTTCCCCACCGGACAACGTGCCGGCCGAACGGCTCAGCGTCAAATAATCCAGTCCGACATTGACCAGGAAGCCGAGACGGCTGTTGATCTCCTTCAGAATCAGGTTCGCGATCTGACTCTCTTTCGGGGTTAGCTCCAAATTTTCAAAGAAACGTGTGGCTTCCCCGATAGACAGACTCGTGGCATACGCCATGTTCTGGTCGTTAATCGTTACAGCAAGGGTTTCTTTCTTAAGACGGTGTCCTTTACATACATCGCAAGGCTTCGAGCTCATATATCCTTCAATGTGCTCGCGAATGCCATCGGAGTTCGTATCACGGTAACGGCGCTCCAGATTGGGGATAATCCCCTCAAAAGTCACCATCGCTTCCTTCCGCTGCCCAAAATCATTCTCGTATTTAAAATGCACCTTCTGGCTGCCCGTCCCGTACAGCAGTTTATTCATCTGATCTGGATCCAGCTCGCTTACAGGCACATCCTGTGGAATCTTGTAATGTTCGCACACGGATCTAAGGAACTGCGGATAGTAGGTTGATGTACCGCCGGCCCATGCTTGGAAAGCACCGTCTTCAATGCTTTTGCTTGTATCCGGCACAAGCAGATCAGGGTCCACAATCATCTCCACACCCAGACCGTCACAATCAGGGCAAGCCCCGAACGGCGTGTTAAAAGAGAACATCCGCGGAGACAGCTCGTCCATACTGAACCCGCAGACCGGACAGGCAAAGTTGGAGCTGAAGCGCAGCTCCTCCTGACCCATGATATCCACCAGAAGCTGTCCTCCCGATAGATTAAGTGCCGTCTCGATCGAATCAGCCAGTCGGGCTTCAATATCCGGCTTTACCACAATCCGGTCAACTACAACTTCAATCGTATGCTTCTTGTTCTTTTCCAGCTCGATATTCTCTGATAGGTCACGCAGTTCACCATCCACGCGTACGCGAACAAAGCCCTGCTTCGCAATATCCGCGAACAGGTTCTTGTGCTCGCCTTTCCGTCCGGAAATAACCGGTGCGAGAATCTGCAGGCGCGTCTTCTCCGGATACTGAATGATACGGTCTACCATTTGTTCTACCGTCTGGGATGTAATCTCAATGCCATGCTCTGGACAGTGAGGGTGGCCTATGCGGGCAAATAACAACCGCAGATAATCATAAATCTCCGTAACGGTTCCCACCGTGGAACGGGGGTTACGGCTTGTCGTCTTCTGATCAATCGATATGGCCGGAGACAGTCCGTCGATGGAATCGACGTCCGGCTTCTCCATCTGGCCCAAAAACTGACGGGCATACGCCGACAGTGATTCTACATAACGACGCTGTCCTTCTGCGTAGATCGTATCAAACGCAAGCGATGATTTGCCGGAGCCGCTTAGTCCGGTAAGCACTACGAACCGGTCTCTCGGGATCGTTACGTCGATATTTTTCAGGTTGTGGGCACGCGCGCCCTTAATCACGATATTGTCACTTGCCAAAAGATATCATCTCCTCACTGCTTCACACAGCCAACCTATTATTTTAAGTAGAAACGGCTTCGCCGTCCTTATAAAGACGGCGGTCTGCCAATTCCAATGTCAATTATTCAGCCTTCAGCTCAAGCAGTGCATCGCGAAGCTCTGCTGCCCGTTCGAATTGAAGATTCTTGGCAGCTTCCTTCATCTCGACTTCCAGTCGCTCGATCACCGATTGGCGGTCTTTCTTGGACATCTTGCCGGCGGCACCTGTCAGGTAATCCGCCTTGCTCTCGGCTACCTTCGTAGCCTCGATTACGTCGCGAACCTTCTTGCGGATCGTTTGCGGCGTAATGCCATGCTTCTCGTTATACTCCTCCTGGACGCTACGGCGACGTTCCGTTTCCTTAATCGCTCTATCCATAGAGTCGGTGATCTTGTTACCGTACATGATAACCCGACCTTCCGAGTTCCGCGCCGCCCGACCGATCGTCTGGATCAGCGATCGGTCCGAGCGGAGGAAGCCTTCCTTGTCAGCATCCAGTATCGCAACCAAGGACACCTCCGGAAGATCAAGCCCCTCTCTTAGCAGGTTAATACCTATCAACACGTGGAATGTACCGAGGCGAAGATCCCGCAAAATTTGCATCCGCTCAAATGTCTTAATATCGGAGTGCAAGTAGCGGACCTTAATTCCGATCTCTTTCAAATAATCGGTCAAGTCCTCCGCCATCTTCTTCGTCAGCGTTGTCACAAGCACCCGCTCATCGCGTTCGATCCGTTCATGAATCTCACCAATCAAGTCGTCAATCTGTCCTTCGGACGGTCTTACATCAATCAGCGGATCAAGAAGCCCTGTCGGACGGATAATCTGCTCCACCATCGTGTCACAGTGCTCCAGCTCATACGGCCCTGGGGTCGCAGACACATATACAATCTGGTTGACCTTATCCTCGAATTCCTCAAACTGCAGCGGCCGGTTGTCCAGTGCCGATGGCAGACGGAAACCGTGATCCACCAGAACGGTTTTACGTGCACGGTCACCGTTATACATCGCCCGGATCTGCGGCAGCGTCACATGAGACTCGTCGATAACAATCAGCATGTCATCCGGAAAATAGTCCATCAGAGTAAACGGGGTTGCCCCTGGCTCCCGGAACGTTAGCGGTCCGGAATAGTTCTCGATACCGGAACAGAAACCGACTTCCTTCATCATTTCGATATCATAACGCGTGCGCTGTTCCAACCGCTGCGCTTCCAGCAGCTTGCCATCGGCACGCAATATCTCAAGACGCTCTTCCAGCTCCCGTTCGATATTGACAAGTGCAACGCGCATTGTCTCTTCCCGGGTAACGAAGTGAGATGCCGGGAAGATCGCAACATGCTCGCGCTCGCCAACCAACTCGCCGGTCAGAACGTTAATCTCGGTAATTCGTTCGATCTCGTCACCGAACAATTCTACACGGACAGCATGCTCTCCCTTGGATGCCGGGAAGATTTCGATGACATCACCCCGCACACGGAACGTGCCGCGCACAAAGTTAATGTCGTTTCGCTGGTACTGAATATCAACAAGCCGCGACAAAATCTGATTGCGCGGCTTCTCCATACCTACTCGCAAAGAGAGCAGCAGTTCTCCATACTCCTGCGGTGAACCCAAACCATATATGCAAGATACACTGGCCACGATAATAACGTCCCGCCGCTCGAACAGTGAGCTCGTTGCGGAGTGGCGCAGCTTATCGATCTCTTCGTTAATACTTGAATCCTTCTCAATGTACGTGTCCGAGGACGGAATGTAAGCTTCCGGCTGATAGTAATCGTAGTAACTCACGAAATAATCAACCGAGTTGTGCGGAAAAAATTCCTTAAACTCGCTTGCCAGCTGTGCGGCAAGTGTCTTGTTATGCGCAATGACCAGCGTAGGCCGGTTTAACTTGGCAATGGTCTGCGCGATCGTGAATGTCTTTCCCGTTCCGGTAGCGCCAAGCAGTGTCTGATGCTTCTTGCCCTCTTGAATCCCCTCAACCAATTCGGTAATCGCCCTGGGCTGGTCACCCTGAGGCTGAAATTCCGACTCAATTTCGAAGGATTTGGTACTGACAACGATATCGCTCATTTGTCCAATATCACCCTTATCGTCTAGAATAGGTATACTAAAGGTTATGTCGAATTTTCCCGATAATATATGGAAGGGAAATTCATCCCTAAACATCCAATAAATAAGAATGCGTGTTCCCCTACTATTATACTCTCTTCGTTTTTTCTATGCAAACACTATATATACAATTTTCATATATAAAGGAGATGGTTCAGTGCTATGGATATTACTATCGTTATCGGAATATTAGCCGGTCTTGTCGCATTAATCGGAGGTTTCTTATGGGAAGGTGGACATATCAGCGGATTGCTGCAGAGTGCCGCTGCGCTTATTGTATTTGGCGGCACCTTTGCCGCTGTCATGATCAGCTTCCCCGCCTCCCGTCTACGCAAAATTCCGGAAGGCCTCCGAATTGCCTTCGGACACCGGAACCGTTCTTCCCAGGGGCTTATCGATGACATCGTGAGCATGGCATCTGTCGCCCGCAGGGATGGCGTACTCGCCCTGGAGCAGGTTTCTGCCGATCACCCTGATTCTTTTTTGCGGGAAGGAATGCAGATGGTCGTCGACGGTACCGATGCCGAGCTCGTTCAGCAAATTCTTGAGCTTGAGATTCAGGCAACTGAGCTGAAGTACGAAAATCACGCCAAAATATTTGAGTCTGCCGGTGGCTACGCCCCAACGATGGGAATTATCGGTACCGTCATGGGCTTGATCCATGTCCTCGGTAATCTTCAGGATCCGACCCAGCTCGGCCCCTCCATTGCCGTCGCCTTTACGGCCACACTGTACGGTGTCGCAAGTGCCAATATTATCTTTCTTCCCATTGCATCCAAGATTAAAGCACGTGGTGAAGAAGAAATTGAAAATATGGAGCTTCTGCTTGAAGGTATTATAGCAGTACAGAACGGGGAGCACCCACTTCTCGTGCGCAAGAAGCTGGCTTCTTATGCTTCCGCCAGCTTCTCCATTATCCCTGAAGCAAGGGGGACGGCTCATGAGACAGCCGATTAGAAGACGCCGCAGAAAGCAGAACGCTGGCGGTGACCAGCGGGACCGATGGATGATCACGTATGCCGATCTGATCACACTGCTGCTGATCTTTTTTGTCGTCATGTATGCAATGAGCCGACTTGATACCGAAAAGTACAAGCTTGTCACCGATTCTCTGCAATCCACCTTCCGGAGTGGAGACTCCATCCTCGAGCAGGGATCCGGCCTAACAGGTACGGCAGACACCGAGAAACACAAAAACCCGCCGGCAGCAGCTACGGGAGAGAAAGACCCCGAGCCAATGACCGAAAGAGAGCTCGCCTTCCGGAAGCAGGAGGAAGAACTCGCCGAGTTCATGAATGTAATTAAACAATATGTGCAGGACAATCAACTTCATAACGACATTTTTATTTCGGATGAGCCTCAGGGCATTGCAATCACGCTCAGCGACCGCTTCCTGTTTGATCCCGGTCAAGCTGAGCTGAAAGAAGGTGCTGATCCGGTGCTCAGCAAGCTCGCCAGTCTGTTCCGTGATCTCAATACAACGGTTAGCATCGAAGGTCATACTGACAACGTACCTGCAGGTCCCTTCTATAAAGATAATTGGGAGCTTTCCGGTGCCCGTGCCATGTCGGTGCTGCGTTATTTTCTTGACGTAAGCAAACTGAGCCCTGACATCTTTCAATATGCAGGGTATGCCGACACCCGTCCGGCCGCCGATAACACTACCGCTCAGGGACGGCAGAAAAACCGCCGGGTTGAAATCACGGTATTGAGACAGTTGCGACAGTAGACGTAGACTGAGGCGTATATAACCAAGAAGAAACGGCATTGCCATCCTTATAAAGATTGCAGCCGTTTCTGCGAGTAATGAAATTCAATATGATTGCAAAAGGATCGGTCCTCTTTTTTTAGAGAGCCGATCCTTTTTGTATTGTTAAATCTCAGACTCCTTCGGTAGATTCCTCTTTTCAGGGAAACCTGCTCCAGCGGATCATCTTTTACGCATTCACACTCGTTTCGCTAGGTCGCAGAATTACGGAGCCTATCCCCAGCAAGATAACCGCCATCAAACCCAGGATAAGCAACGGCAGTTGGATATCCGCCAGTGTACCACCCGAAGCAGCCGTTTCCACCGCTTCGATTGCCCATTTCTGAGGAATGAAGTTGGCGATTTTTTTCAGGAAATCCGGCATGATCGACAGCGGCCAGAAACAGCCACCAAGCATGCACGTCGGTGTAATGATCAAGGAATTGAGCATCCCGGCATTTTGAGGATTGCGGATCGTCCCTGCAACGGTACTGGCTATGCCCATCGCGACGAGCATGAACGCTGTCAGAATTAAGAAGTGCATGAAAAACGGAATACCATATTCATAACCAAGCACATATTTTGTCAGGATTAATACGAACAGAACCTGTAAAGCACCTAAAGCAAAACTGCCGAGAAAGTTCCCAAGCGCAATTTGATACGAGCGAACCGGAGCGGTAAAGATACGCGACATGGTGCGCATTCTCCGATCTTCCACGATAAGCATAACTGCACTGGAGATGAGGCCCATCATGAACATGAGAGTAAAACCCGTTACGTTGTTCAGACCCGGCTTGGCGTACAGCCCCATATCCGTGCTGACGGCCTCAACCTGGTGTTTTTCCGTCTGATTCAATATGTTCTCAAGTGCATCCTTTGGATCCTGATTCTTATCAGCATCATTGCGGATGATGGTGGCAGCATCCCCCATGCGTCCGATCGCTCCATTTACCGTCGTATTGACCATAAAGGATGCCTCGCTGCTGGATAGCTCATACAATTCTACTGTGGGTGTGTCTCCTGCCAGAAGAGCTTCACTAAAGTTCTCTGGAATCATAATGCCGATCTTCCCTTTTTGCCGGATGATGGACTGCTTGAGTTCCTCTTCCGAACTGATTGGCTTCATAATGTACTCTTTTGTGCGGCTTAATTCCTCTATCAGGTGCTTGCCCGCAGGACCGGTATCCGAGTTCATGTAAGGGATCGTTACGCTGGTCGTCTCTTCATTTCCGAGGAGCGCTACAGCTGCTGTAACGACGACACATGGAATGATGACAAAGGAGATCCAGCCTTTCTTACGGCCTAGTGTCCGTTTGATCATCTGCCAAGCGATGGTAAGACTATGCATGGTAACCCACCTTTCGATAAGCGATCATGGCCGCGGCGGACAAACCGAGCGAGATTGCGCCCAAGACCCCGACACACGTTAAAATTTGAGATAACTCTGCGTTTAGCATCATGCGTAGAATTCCTTGCAGCGCCCAATGGTTCACGGTGAACTCACCTAAAGCCTGAATGAAATCCACCGGAAGCGGCGTAAATCCTCCGCTCAGGAATGTCATGGCAATGACCACAGCTTGAATAATCGCGGTTGCCGTCGAGGCAGTTTTGGTAACTAGCGAAACTATGATCGCAATGGTCATGGAAGTCATCGTAATCAGAACACATACCAGCATTAACAGCCAGACATGGTCCCCCCAATTTACGCCATACATCCAGCTAGAGCCCACAACGATCAGAATGGCTTGCATCACCGTCACAACGCTGCATCCCAGAATTTTGCCCCCAAAAATAGTCGCGCTAGAGACCGGTGTCGACTGCAGCCGATACAGCGTATGATTTTCTTTTTCCGAAAACAAGCTGTTGCTCGCAGTTAAACCTGAGTACAGCAGAAACATAACTAACATCGATGCGGCATAATACTGTACGGCCGAGTAAGTCTCGCCTTGGTCATTCAGCTTGCCGGTTTCTACATATGAAGGACGTTCGTTCACAGCGGAGCTGCTGTTCGTAAGCACTTGTGGTCCCACAATGACGGCCTGCGCCTGCTTACTGTTGGCCTCATCCATAAAAGCGCCGAACATCGATTCCGCAATCAAATTGCGCGTGCGGTTTTTTCCAAGAAGCATTTCCAATTGGACTTTACCGCCCAAAAAGATCTGAGTATCAAGGTCCTCCGGTACCGTGACGGCAAAGTCAATACCGCCTGTGCGGAGCTTGCTCTCCGCTTCCTTCTGCGTAAGTCCCATGGATGGAACTAGCACTTTTGCAATCTCTGGCGCCTCGATAAAGGTCCTAAAGCTTGATGGAAGCGACTCGCCGGACTCCACGCCGATGATTCCCACCGTCACCTGCTCAGGAACATAGTCCTCCATGCCGCCGAAAAAACTTGATAACGCCGTACCCAATATAAAGATCAATAACATTGGCAGCAGGAACAGGTTAAACACTACCGTCCGGCTACGAAACATTCTTCTCAGTTCAAACCATGTAATGGTTCTTATATTCACTGTGGTTCCCTCCTTCACATTGTTCCCTATTCAACCTTGGAATCTAATCGCGCAGTGTCCGACCCGTCAGACTAAGGAAAAGCGTCTCGAGATCCGGTTCTTCGCATTGGATACTCTGGATAGCTGCCTCATGCTTGCTGCAAATAAACAAAACATCCTGCAGATCATTTTGCGCGGACGGAAGATAGATCTCCAGAACACGCTCATCCCGATGAACCCGAGACACTCGGGGATGTATGGTCAGTTCATCTACCATGGCTGGTGTGATGCCTTCGGCAGTCAACACGATTTTCTCTTCATGGGCGACCCGCTCTCTCAGTTCCTGCTGGGTGCCAAAAGCAATCACATGCCCTTTATCCATAATCGCCACACGGTCGCTGATCGCTGAAACCTCTTCCATGTAGTGGCTGGTATAAATTACGGTAGAGCCCATTTCATTAAGCTTTCTTACGGATTCCAAAATATGATTTCGGGATTGCGGATCGATGCCGACGGTCGGCTCGTCCATAATGATCAGCTTCGGATGATGGGTTAAGGCACAAGCGATGTTCAATCTCCGCTTCATACCGCCGGAGAAGGTCGAGGGTGCATCTTTCGCCCGGTCCTGCAGGCCAACAAACGTAAGCGCCTCTTCTACCCGTTCTTTCAGCAGCTTTCCCCGGAGACCGTACAACTTGGCGAAAAAGTACACGTTGTCGGCAGCGGACATCGTCTCATACAGCGCAAGATCCTGAGGAACGAGCCCAATTCTTTTTTTCACTTCCAGTGGTCGGTCCTTAATGGAGATACCGTCCACTTCAATGCTGCCCTGATCGATTTTGAGCAGTCCGCAGATCATATTGATCGTCGTGCTTTTGCCGGCCCCGTTGGGTCCCAGCAGTCCAAAGATTTCGCCTTCGTTTATGGTCAGGTTCAAGTGATCCACCGAAAGCTTACTTCCATATCGTTTAACCACATCGTTCATTTGTAAGAATGCCATTGTTCTTCGCTCCATTCTGATTTCCGTTTTCCATTTCTTGATTTCATTGTACCGGATCAGAATCTCCTCCGCAGGTAGATTAAGTCATCCTCTCGGGTGACCAAAGTCACCTCTGACAGAAGCACGCGTTGTGCTATAATGAAGCGAACTAATATAGGTCCTATTTCATGGAAAAAGGATGTCTTTTCATATATGCGTTATTCACTGACCTCACTTCGTTTTGGTCTTATTCTCCTCCCCGCTGCCGCAGGGCTATATGTGGACAGAATCGACCATTATGACCAGTACACCCTCTTTATCCTGTTATTTCTTGCTTTGGCGGTGCTTGGCCGTTACTTCAATGCAAGTCCGGTCATCATCACCGCAGCTTTTCTGGAGTTCATTATCTCGGGTTGGCTGTGCCAACAGTACGGCTTGATGATGGTTTTTATCTCTTTGTCGACCGCTTGCACGTATCTGGTCTTGTCCAATGTACCGCTTCGGTACATCCTCCTCGGCATCCATTTCCTGGTACTGAATGTATCGCTTCAGGGTTACGATGTCTTATGGCTTATCTCTGCCAATTTCCTGTTGATCCTAATCGCTGTATTCATCGGCATACTGGTTAACACTTCGGGAAGCCGAGAGGAAACACTGCGGCTGTACGATGAGCTTAAACGTAAACATTTCGAACTGGAAGAGGCCCGCAGCCGAATGCAGCAATTCGCCCACCAGGTAGAAGGCGCCGCGCAAGCTGAGGAAAGGAGCCGGATTTCCAGGCAGCTTCATGATGACATCGGACACCGGTTGATTCGGGTAAAAATGATGATGGAGGCAGCTATTCACACCGTGCCGCAGGATAATGCCCGTGGGATGGAGTTGCTATACCAGATCCGTGATCAAATCGGGGCCAGCATGGATGAAATGCGGTCTGCGGTCAAACGAATGAATCCAGGCAGGCAGCTAACAGATGCTTACTCCTTGGAGCGCCTGCTTGAAGAAACAGGACGTGAAACCGGAATCCGGACCCGGATTCGGGTGGAGGGTCCGCCGTATCCACTGTACCCGAGCCAGCAGGTTGTCCTCTACAAAAATGCACGCGAAGCCATTACGAATGCGATTCGGCATGGGCACGCAGACGAGGTAGATGTGCTCCTCTATTATGGGGATGACGAGATCTGTATGGAGGTCTCGAACAACGGGGAGGTCGCAGCCGAAGAAGTCTTAGCTGCGGAAAGCTCCGGGATCGGAAAACAGGGCATCGGGCTTAGCGGTATGCTGGAGCGTACCAAAGTCATCGGAGGGACACTGGAGATCCGCCGGCAGACGCCTTTTACCGTCATCACGCGGCTGCCTGTCTACCGGAAGAGCGAGATTGTGTAGGGAATATAGATGATAAGAAAGAAAGTGAGTGTTCATATGATATCTGTACTGATTGTGGACGATGACCCGTTTATCCGAGAAAGCTTGAAACTGTTAGTCGGCATGGATGCTGAAGTGGAGGTTATCGGAGCTGCTGCTCATGGAGCCGAGGCGCTGGAATTGCTTGAGGGCGGGGCTAGGGCAGACGTCGTGTTGATGGATATCCGGATGCCGATATGCGACGGCGTCGAAGGAACCCAACGGATCCGAGAGCGGTTCCCTGATGTGAGAGTTCTGATGCTGACCACCTTTGACGACGACGATTATATCGTCGAAGCGCTGCAAAACGGCGCCAGCGGTTATTTGCTCAAGAACATTCCGCCGGACCGGATCATTCAAGGCATCAAGACGGTCCATGACGGCAACATGCTCATTCATCCCGATATCGCCCGCAAACTGACCGGGATGCTCCGGCCGACCTCACACAACGCGCCTGCGGAACCCTCTGCAATGGACCATTATGGTCTCACACCAGCTGAGAAAAATATCGTCTCTCTGATTGCAGACGGCCTTTCGAACAAGGAAATTGCAAGCCAGCTGTTCCTGAGCGAAGGCACCATCAAAAATTATGTAACCGAGATTTTAGGGAAGCTAAATCTACGAGACCGGACACAAATCGCCATTTTCTATTTAAAAAAGGGGCAGGGATCGGTGGGAAACAGAGGTTGAAGTAACTTGAGGTATATTCCTTCATATGCTAAGATAACAATAAATAAGGAGCAGCCGGTCAGCTGCTCCCAAAGTACAGCATTTGTGGTGGGATAACCTCCTCAGATGAATCGTGAGAAGTAACCCGTTAGGCCTTCAACCTGTGGCGGGTTACTTCTTTTTTGAATCGATATACGTCAATAAAGCGACAACAAATGCCGCAAAAATGATGATATCGGAAAAAGAGAAGTTCATACACATCACCCCTTCTAGAGGCTTGTGTATACCCACCACAAATTGTGCTATGCAAGCCATATTGTACCGCTAAAAAAGGGACTCTCACATGAGAGTCCCTTTTTTAGCGGTACGGTAAGCTATTTCACTGCAACTGAACCCCTAGCCTCAGCTGCTCGGTCATGTGTACAATCCTCCAAAAAATACGCATATTGGTTCAAGTGAGTCGATAATTCAAGCCGAGATGAGCCGACTTTCTCTAGCCCTCAACTTCACCGACAGCATGATGTGATAAGTAATTGTTGTATAACATACAACTTTGGAAGAACAAAATGACTGAACCTACTGATATTGTTGTAGATTCTACAGCAATTCGTCCTGTAAAGAGGAAATCGATGATTTCCTATCCGGATTGTTGTATGTTATACAACAATCCGGCCTTCGCCGCTGTATGACGAAATAAAGTTGCATTTTATACAACATTTGTACCGTGCACAGCCCCTAGAGAGGTACGTTGTTACATGACGTCGGTCGACCCCAAACCCTGTTGAATGATATGAATAAGTGGCATTTTACACGAACGAAGGTTCATACGCGTAGTGATGTATAATTGCTATAGCTAAGCTAAATCACTAAAAAAGCGATCTTCCTTCGTAATAAACGAGGAAGATCGCTTTTTAGATTCCATTAAGTCTTATTCTGACCCATTCTAAACCTCGACCGTTTCTGGCTTGTCCGGCGTTGAATCGGCCTTCGTCTGCCCAGGATTGGCAGCCACCTTATTCTTCACGTTCAGCTTCATCCCAAGAAGAGCAAACACGCTAAGTGGCTTCAACTTCACCGACAAGTTGTCGTCTGGGTCCGGTGCAACGATGGCTCCGAGCTGATGATGGTCACCGGCATATATCGCCCTCTGCATAAACTTGCTCTCACCTTGATGATTCTGGACCTCCAACTTGCAAAATGCCGAATTCTGACGAAGCGCAGCATGCAGCTGTTCCTTGTTGTGAACAAGTGTCCCGTTCGCTTTAAGAATCGTCTCACCTGCCAATATGCCCAGCTCATCTGCGGGACTTCCCGGCAGCACAGCCAGTACACGTAAACCATGTGATGGATGAACAAAAACGGGACTCCGCTCATTCTCCTCGTTACGGCTGTACCAGACCAGTCCTTCATGTAGGACCAGTGCTGCAATAGCAGCGATAATCATAAGCGGCGACCACCACTCGGCGAGCAGACTCAGTACAAGTACCACAGCACTGTAAACAACAAGTCTCTTGGATGTAACTGCAGCCTTCTGCCGTGGCAGCATGCTGTGTGTCATCTCTCCAAAGCCGATCAGTACGGGCAGCACCAGCATACTGAACCCGCCGCTCCAAGCCTCACCGCCAAAGAACGGCGTCCAAGGCAATACCATGCTGCCACCGGAAGCCGGTATCAGCAGGAAGAGTGGCAGCGGCCAGAAGCTCTGCATGTGATAACCGCCTACCAGTTTCCCCCGCTTCCCTTCCAGGAACAGTGGTGTTGCAAACTTCGAGCCTTGCAGTACAACAAGCACCGCTTCCGCAAAGTGAAGCACAGCTGCTAAAGCAAGCAGTGCAGGAATATCGAGGCTGCTTATCGTAGTTATCGCACTCCCCAGCAGACCCTCAGGCTGCCACTCAGGAAACCAGCTTAATACGAACTGGATTATACCGAGCACGCCTATGGAATAGGCAAAGCATAAAAATCTCACCCGGAACAGCATCAGTACAAGCGCCGTTACCCATATGCATATGACGGCTGCAAAGGTGAGGGATATTCCGAGAAAGGCCATTACAATCGAAACGGCAATCCCGGCAACGAGCCCTCCAAGAAATGTTCTCCACGTCTGCATTCCCCAACCATTTAGTCGTACGTGAAACAGCTTACGCTCCAAAAGTACCTGTCTGCGATAAAGCAATGCAATAAAAATAATAGAAATATAATAAAACGGCTGCATTAACAGCTGTAATCCTGCATCCAATCCGAGCCACAGCAACTCTTTGGCTGTTTCCAAAAGCTTGTCACACTCCTTCCTCTTAAGACGCTCCTCCAAAACATATTTGACCACAGTCATGTAACGCCACACCACGCGCTAGGAGCAATGCACGATCCTCTTCTTAAATCTCAAGAAAAAAAGAAGGCTAAAGTTCAGCCTTCTATTTCTTCGACGCCTTGGTCGCGATTTCCTCCCGGATTTCGGCGATTCCGCGATTCAATTGATTGTCATTCTCCGGATCTTGAATCTTCTTGATCAACGCAGCCTCAAGGGCTTCCGCTGTTGCGGTATTCACCACTCCGTCTGCTTTAAGCTTCTGGCTGCTTTGGAAGCTCTTCACAGCTTTTTCAGTAGCCCGGTCAAAGTAACCATCCTTCCGGCCTGGCTTATAGCCGACTGCCTCGAGCATGATCTGGGCGTTCATCACGTCAGAGCCGTTCATATCATATTTCAATGTTTTCTTCTTATCAATCGGTGCAACTAAGAAATAATCCGGCTGAGCTACTTTCAAATCGGGCTTGATTCCTTTTTCATGAATCCATGAACCGTTAGGCGTCAGCCATTTGGCGATCGTTACCTTAAGCAGGCTTCCGTCTCCAAACTGCTTCTCAAAGCTGGTCTGTACCGTACCTTTACCAAATGTGTTCTCACCGATCAATACAGCTCCGGCTGATTGTTGCAGCGCACCCGCCAGTATTTCAGAAGCACTGGCACTGCCTTTGTTCATCAACACCGTAACAGGATACGGTTTGGATTCTCCGTTAGAAGGATGCTTCTCCCGTTTCTTGTCTTTATCCTCAACCTGGACGATCAATTTGCCTTTCGGCACGAATTGCTCAGCAATATCGATGACTACGGCAAGCACACCACCCGGGTTGTTCCGTACGTCAATCACGAGTCCTTCCATCCCTTGCGCTTCCAGCTTCTTCAACTCTTCCTTAAAGCGGTCACCTGTATTAAGGGAGAACTGTGAGATCTCAATAATACCAACTTTATTGCTCTCCATTCTGGCACTAACCGTTTCCAGGTTTACGTTATCTCGAATAATTACAAATTCGATTGGCTCAGGCGTTCCTGCGCGTTTCACTTTGATGACCGCTTTCGAGCCTTTCGGACCTTTGATTTTGGCCACTGCGGCATTCAAATCCAGACCTTGTAATGATTCACCGTTGACCGATAAAATCGCGTCCTTGGCCCGAATTCCGGCTTTATCTGCTGGCGATCCCTTGATTGGGGACACGACCACAACATTACCGTCAACCGAGGAAACCTCTGCACCAATACCGCTAAACGAGCCCTCAATGCTTTCCTCAAATTGAGCTGCTGGCACCTTGCCCATGTAATTGGAGTAAGGATCACCAAGTGATTCCATCATTCCGTTAATTGCTCCATCAACCAGCTTGTCCCGGTCAATATCTTTGTAATAATTGCTTTCAATTATGTCGAGGGCGGTACCAATCTTCTTGGCTTCTTCCTGTTCCAATCCGTTCTTCGCGATGCTAGCCAGCAGGCCTTCCCCGCTAGCACTCGAACCTGCAAGATTCGGCAGTTGCGTGAACATCATCGTCAGAAGTCCACCGCACAGCATGGCAGCTACAACGAGAAATACGACCGTTCTTTTTCTTAACATGGATTTCACCGCCTTTGTACGTATCAGCTATTTCGCTTCGCAGCTTCCCGGTCATCCTAGTATATGATTAACTTCCGGGGAATATTTATACAGCGGTTATACTTCTTGACTACAGATAAGGAGTCGGATTTACAGCGGAGCCATTAATCCGCACTTCAAAATGCAAGTGAGGACCTGTGCTTCGTCCTGTAGAACCAACCTCAGCAATTTTTTGTCCGCGGCTGACCTGCTGTCCTTCACTTACTTTGATGCCACCGTTGCGAATATGACCGTAAAGGGTCCATACACCGCCGCCATGGTCGACAATAACCGTATTGCCATAGCTGCTCCACCATTCAGCAAGAATGATAGTGCCGCTCTCTGCTGCCCGAATTTCTGTTCCTTCAGGTGCTGCAAGATCTTGCCCGGTGTGCATCGACATTACTTGACCGGTGACCGGGTGAGTACGTGGTCCGTAGCCGGAAGACAGGTAAGCACCGGATACAGGCATAGCGAACGGACCTCCATTGCCCGTAAACGAACCTCCACCGCCTGAAGGTCTGGACGAAGCGACCGAATTTTTTTTCTTCGCAGCAGCAGCTGCTGCTTCAGCTGCTGCTTTAGCTCTTGCCTCAGCTTCAGCCTTGGCTTTAGCCGCTCTTGCTGCAGCTTCTTTTGCTGCGAGCTTATTTCTCTCCTGTTGGAGATTCGAACGCTTCGTAGCCAGCGCAACGAGCATTTGCTCCTGTTCAGCGGAAAGTTCATCAGATATTTCAATCTTCTGGTCGTACTCGGCAATGAGAACTCTCTTCTCTTTTTCTTTCTCATTCAGCTCATGTTTATGGTCTTCCATCTGAGCGTACAGGTCCTTAGCCTTGGCGTATTGGCCCTCCAACTCTTTTTTCTTATCCAGCACGAGGATCTTGTCCTGTTTATGCTGAACCAGAAGATCCTGGTCTTGATCAACAATAGTCTTGAGCGAGTCTGCACGATCCAGGAAATCTGTAAAGCTTGTCGAAGACAAAAGCACATCCAGATAGGAAACTTCCCCATCCATGTATATTAAACGAATACGCTTCTCTAAAAGTTTCTCACGGGCTGCGATTCTTTCTTCAGCTGACTTCAGTTCTTGCGCAGTCACGTGAAGCTCCTCTTCCGTTTCATCAATTTTCATCGTGATTTTGGTAATTTCGCCGCTGACGATATCGATCTGGTCCATTACATATTTCAAGGTTTTGTTTGTCTTATTCTTGTAATGCTGCGCCTCTTGCTTGTCTTCTGCAGCTTTGTTCTTCTGGTTGCGGGCCTGACGGACCTGCTCCTGAAGCGCTTTGATTTCACGATCAACATCAGCAGATGTTTTGTTTTCGGCTAATCCGACTGAGGGTTGGAATACGACTGCGGCCAATAGTAAGGCGGCTAATCCGGCGGCGATCTTTTTCAACTTGCGCTCCCCATCCTTTTCAGTGTTCTATATAGTTGAATTTTTAATAATTAGAATAAATTGAAACTATTAGACGATATCAACAGTTATAAGGTTATACCTTCAAAAACTTGCGAATAGACATCGTGCTGCCCCAAATGCCAATCAGCATTCCCAGTAGGAGTATCAATCCCCCAAGCAGCATCCATATATCTCCCAGCGGTATCAAACTTTGCGACAGGGTAATATCACCTTTAACCGCGTTATGTAGACGGTTGTATCCGAAGAATAACACGCCAACTGTAACCAACGAGCCCATGAACCCGATCAAGGCACCTTCCACGAAGAACGGCCAGCGAATGAAATTATTCGTCGCTCCGACCAGCTTCATGATGCCAATCTCCCGGCGACGGGCCAATATCGTAACCCGGATCGTGTTGGAGATCAGGAACATCGACATCAGGCCGAGTCCGCCAACAAAAATAAATCCGATATTACGTACGGTACGGGTAATTTTGAACAGCGTTTCAACGGTACCTTCCCCGTATTTCACTCTCATGATCGGCTGCTCCGGGTGTTTCTTGTTAAGCGCGCTAATCTTATCGGCTACAAAAGGAACTGTAGTAGGTTCGATAACCTGGATGACAAATGAGTCCGGCAAAGGGTTCTGGTCTTTAGTGTTGAACCCGTCCAGCATATCCTTGCCTTCCTCTCCTAGGCTTTCGGTAAGCTCCTTCATTCCCTCGTCTTTCGAAACAAAAATGATAGAGTTGACTTCAGGCATCGCCTTGATTTCTTTATGGATAGTCTCGCGCATCTTCTCATCGACGTTCAGATTAAGATAAGCGCTCACCTGTACTTCACTATCGGCTTTATCGGCCAATGCGTTTACATTCAATACTAATAAAATAAATACGCCCAAAATAAATAATGACACTACGATTGAGGTTACAGACGCTACGGACATCCAGCCGTTCCGGAATACGCTTTTGGCCCCTTCCCGCAAGTGCCGTAGGAAGGTTTTAAAAGTCATATCCGTACTCCCCTCTCACCTGATCTCGGACAATTTGTCCTTGTTCAATGGCGATAACGCGTTTACGCATCGTATTTACGATATCTTTGTTATGGGTTGCCATCACGATGGTTGTTCCCCGGAAATTGATCTCATCAAGCAACTGCATAATTCCCCACGAAGTCTCCGGATCCAAGTTGCCTGTAGGCTCGTCCGCTATAATCACAGACGGATTGTTCACAATCGCCCGAGCTATAGCAATCCGCTGCTGTTCCCCGCCGGACAATTGAGCCGGTAGGCGGGATGCCTTGGACTTCAGCCCCACAAGATCAAGGACTTCCATGACCCGTTTTTTCATCAGACGCGTAGGCGCCTCAATTACTTCCATAGCAAAGGCTACATTTTCATAAGCTGTCATCTTCGGCAGGAGTCGAAAATCTTGAAAGATAACCCCGATATTACGCCGAACATAAGGGATTTTGCGCTGTTTCAGCTTACCGATATTAAATCCGTTGACTGAAATCTGCCCTTTGGTAGGTACTTCTTCTCTATAGATGAGTTTCATAAATGTCGATTTACCAGCGCCGGATGGTCCGACGACGTAAACAAACTCATTGCGGTCGATTTTTACCGAGGCCCCTTGAAGTGCATGGGTGCCGTTCGGATAGGTCTTCCACACATCCTGCATTTCTATCACTTCATCACTTCCCATTACTTGATTAGCCCTTATACTTTCGACACTTTCCATGTAATTCCTTTAAAATCCAATAAAAATCCTCATGACATCAACCATTGTAACAAATTTGTTACCTTTTGAGTACCCGAAAGTTTATCGGCCCTGTGACATATACATTAGAAGGTGCTTGAACTACGGTTAATCAGAAGTAAAAAAGGTGGTTTCTAATGAAAAAAATTCACATTGGTCTCATCGTTGTCATTAGTCTGCTGTTAATCGGGTCTATTTGTTATGGCGGACTGGCCCTCTATGCCAATCAAAATATCCTGCCTAAAGGCGTCATGCTATCTGGTTGGGACATCGGAGGAAGGCCCGCTCGTGAGGTTCTAAACGAACTGGACGAACGCTTAAAAGCTATGGAATCGATTCAGGTGCAATTCTTCGGGGACCATCTTAATGGAGAGGAGGAGACGCTTAGCCTTAGGGAAGCCGGGGTGAAGTATGAAGCGAATGATTTCCGTAGCGCTGTATCCAAGTTCACTGCGGGAAACCTGTGGGAACGGGCTTTATATCGGTACCGGTTCGAGAAAATCTGGAGCATCTACCCTGATTGGGATCTCGATACTCTAAAGAAGAGATTCCACACGGAATGGGAAAAAGACCGCTTCGGAGAACCGGTCAATGCGGTACGCAGCATTACCGGAGACATCGTGCGCTACTCACCTGAGCAAACGACGTTCCGGATTGATTGGACGGCGCTTAGCGACCAATTAGGGGCAGCCATTCCTGGCGATTTCTCTGTTCTGCAGTCTGATCCCCCCGAGATCATTATGGTTGAGCTGCCTCTCACTTTGCTTGTACCGGATGTAACGGTAAAGTCTCTCCAGGCTGAGGGCATCGAACGGAAAATCATACAGTTCTCTACCCAACTAGGCGCAAGCGGTCCGGGCCGAGTACATAATATCACGGCTGCCGCCAAAGCCGTGAACGGGATGATTCTGAAACCGGGCGATGAATTCAACTACGCCGAAGTGGTGGAGAGAGCCCGGCAAAAATTCGGCTTCAAGCAAGCGCCGGTCATCGTTAGCGGCAAGCTTGTGCCGGGGATTGGCGGAGGAATCTGTCAAGTGTCCAGCACTGTATACAATGCCGTTCTGTTGACCGGACTCGAAGTGACGGAACGCCGAAGCCATTCCCTTCCGGTCAATTATTTGCCCAAAGGTCAGGACGCCACCTTTGCTGAGGGATACATTAATTTCCGATTCCGCAACAATACCGGCAAGCATCTGCTGATCCACGCCGAGGTCACCGGTCGGACCCTGACACTCAAGTTTTTCGGAACTTTTCCGAAAGATACCGTCTATTCACTCGAATCAAAAATCGTGCAGGGTATTCCTGCTCCGCTAAAGTATGTCCGAGACGGCTCATTATCTCCCGGCAAACACAGGGTACTGCAGAATGGCAAGCCTGGGTATGTCGTGGAAACCTACCGTATCAAGAAGGTTAACGGAAAGGTAACCGAACGCATTCGAATTTCCCGCGACATTTATCGGGGACAAAGCACAATCGTCGGTATGAATCCGTCGAATGGTGAGTTGCCTGGCGCAAGAGACCTGCCTAAAGCACCCGTTGTCGAGGATGGAGTCAGCAATCCGTAGTCTCATGTGGTCGACAGCCGTCATACAACGCCACGCCTCACGCTGGAAACTGCACGTGGTGCGAAGCAATACGCACAAAAAAGAACAGAGGCACTTCATGCCTCTGTTCTTTTTTACACCTTTTTACTTTTTATATTTATATACGTTCAGCATTCAAAATCTCCGCGCTCCTGTCCGTTCTCAGTTCCTCGCTGTATTCAACCAGCCCAATAACGCACCCCCGGCCTATAGTCACCCTGCGACCGCGGACTGTGTCTGCTATCGTATTTTCCAGAAAGATATCGTCACCCTCAATATGTCCGGTCTTCAGGCTACTAAAGCGAAGTGATCCGATTACTCTGGCAAGACGAGAAATAGATACTGAAATAGATTCGCCCGTCATTCTGGACACTTGGGAAGAACCGCCGTGGAGCTTGATATTGATCTCTCTACCATACAGCGCTCCGCCAGCCTTAATCTTCCCTCTAACTGTCAAGTTCTCGACACCAATCTCATCCCGGGCCTCCAAGGTTCCATTTACCGTCAGCTTTACAGATGACAACGTGTTCCCAAGCGACAAATCTCCATTGACGTGAATGTGGCCGATATGGGCACTGCCGCCCACCTTCAATCCACCGTTAATCTTCATTTGCTCTGCTTCCAGATTATCATTTACGTTCAGCTGCCCATTAACCCGGGTTTCCCGGGAGCGCAAACTTCCTTCCACCTCAGCGCTTCCGTTGCACCGAAATATTAAACAATCTGCATCTCCATAAATCCGGCCGTCTCCATTAACACGCAGCTTACCCAGAATCCCTCCGTTAGAGGTCCCGCTGCCCATAATCGATACATCTTGTCTTGCCTCTGTTTCATATACTGTCACCCAGAGTTCCCCCTTTCAGCATCCTACTATATACGTGTTGTTACTAAGCGCTGAACAGCGCTTCGGTTGCAGATCAAATTAAGCGTACTTCTCCAACCTCAGCAGAGGGGTCTTGAATAAGCTCTTCTCTGTATTCAACCAATCGCACATTACAGCCCGGTCCGAGAATGATCCGGTTCCCACGGATAATATCCGCTTCCGTCTGCTCCACCTCGACCCTATTTCCTTCCAAGACTCGAACATATAAGCGAGCTGGCCTGAACGAAAAAGAAAGCTTTTCCCAGATACGATTTCCTTTTTTTCGTACCGTGATGTAATCTCCATAAATTTCCCGAGCTTCGCAGCGGTCATACAGTTTAACCTCGATCGTATCCGCTTGAATCACGCCGTCTATTTTAAATCCTCCCTTTACCTCGATGCTTTCCGTTTGAATATTTTCCGCTTTCAGACTTCCGCTCAGTTCTATTTTTTTTGCCGTCAATTTGCCGTAAATATGACATCTACCGCCCACGGTTATCTTTCGTGCACGTACATCAGATTTTATTTTGGCGGAACCGCCCACATTCACGTCCAGCGCATCCATGGGGCCATCCACACTTCCAGTACCATTAATACGGACCGTTTTTGCAGTAAGTGCACCTTTGACACTTACCGAACCGTTTCCAATAAAATCATCACAGTCCAGGTTCCCGCTGATCGTACCCATGCCATCCAGCTGTACCTTGGCGTATACTCCTCCCTCTATTTTTCCAGCTCCCGCAATATGCACGTTATCACGTTTTTGTACGAACTCTTCCATTGCAATATCCCCCATTCTTCACGCTATATAAGTTGAACAAAAGATTCTTAGCCTGAGCATCACTACGAATGCGGATTATTCTTCCGATCGCTGTTGCCCCCAGATTTCTTTGATGTATTTATACAACCGTTGAAATCCGGGGACAGCCTATGCTTCCGAAGCAAGCTTTCCTGCGGAAAGCTTTCGGGCGACCACTTACGTTTCTCCAGAATAATTCCGCCTTCTCCGTTGAAGTACTTCTATTTATTTCAATCTATATAGTTCCACTAGATTTTTTACCCGTCACAAAGCTAATACCAGTAATGTAACATGAGACGACTGATCAGCAAACATTCTTTTGACGGAAGTTTATCTCCGTCTAGAGACGGAGAAGCTGAGCCTAAAGTACCCAGCATACTGTATAACAAGGATCTCGCTGGCTTGCTTCAACTGCGTTCAACCGGACTATTCCCTATCCCCTTGAATATAAGTAGAACACCCATCGCCTTACATAGCAGCCGTTTGAGTGTTCTTCATTTTTGTACGAGACTATAGATTGTAGAAAATACGCTCTCCAGATAGATATGGAATACAATGATTGGCACATAATAGCGGCATTCGTTCGCGCATCCAAGGATGTACGGTTTCGTTCTCTATTTGAAATGCATAATAACCAATAATCGCCACTACCATAAATCCCTCTAATAGGAGTATTTCTTCTTCGGTTATTTCTTGATGACCGTAATATCCCTCAAGGAAATGGTTCCTGTGTTCAAATGGAATCATTAAGGCCCCCATAGATACGTCTAACAAATAATATCCGGATCCGAAAAAGCCAAAATCAATGAAACTCATATCCGCCTGACCGGTTACGATGATATTCCCCATGGACAGATCGCCGTGAATAAGCCCCCAGGTATGTGCTGACTTTCCTATATTTTCGAGGCGTAAGTTAATCAATGTTATCGTTTCCTCAATAATATGAACATCTGAAGGGGCGAACAATCCCAGTTCCAAACCGCGCTTTATTTTCGTGAGCATCTGATGGTTATAATCCATACCTTGACTAGGTCGTTTATCAGGGCTGACACCCTTATAATGACGGAAGAACGAATGAAGATTGGCAATTTGACCTCCCAGCTTTGTAACAACGTTCTGATCAGAGACATCTTCCTTTTGGAGATCTCTTCCCTCTAGCCACGTAAGCACTGAACAATTCAGGCTGCGTCCTTCATGTTCTATGACTGTAAGCAAATCTCCATGAATGTTTCGTACTGGGGATTGAACGATAAGATCTGTCTGGGCTGCCAAATTCTCAAGCATTTCCAATTCGGTTAATAACCCGTGATAGGTATGCTGCAGGCCTGTCATATTATCTTTAACGGGTTGATGAATGCGCAGTAAATATGAGTTTCCACTAGCTGTATCATCAATTTTGTATGTTCTATTCTCGTTATGTCTTAGAAACTTAATAACAGGCTCATGAATCCCATAGTACTTTATTAAAATAGCAATAAGAGCGTCATTCGTCATATATCAGACATCCTTTCATGGCTACATATAAAGTCTCACATAACATTTTATCATTTATTTATGCTATCATCTGAGATAAATAGGAAACTCGGCCTTATATTCTACGGCCACCATCATTGATTCAATTAGTTTTTAGACCGCTATAAGAAAACGAGAGGGGATATTTTCGCATGGCACTAATGCAATGTCATTTTTTCTCGGAAGCACTCGGGCTTAGTACATCAATGACCGTCATTCTCCCGCAAAACACATCTACACAAATCGGCATGGAAAACCGTGCAGGCTCGCATCGCCATCCCACACTCTATCTGCTTCACGGTTTATCCGATGACGATTCCATCTGGCTGCGCCGCACATCCATCGAACGTTATGTAGCATCTATGGGCATTGCGGTTGTCATGCCGCAAGTACATCGCAGTTTTTACACGGACATGGAGTACGGCGGTAAATACTGGACCTTTATCAGTGAGGAGCTTCCCGCTCTGGCCCGCTCCTTCTTCCCACTGTCCGAAAAGCGTGAAGATAATTTCGTAGCCGGGCTATCGATGGGCGGATACGGTGCCTTCAAACTTGGGCTGCGAAAGCCTGAGATGTTTGCAGCAGCAGCCAGCTTGTCCGGTGCATTGGATATAGCTGGAAGTTCTTTGAACGACGGCCTTAACCGAGAGATGCAAATGATCTTTGGAGACAGCCCGATTCAAGGAAGCGACAACGACCTCCTGTCACTTCTGCAGCAGTTGGACCAATCCGAAGGGCCGAAGCCAAAACTGTATCAGTGCTGTGGAACGGAAGATTTTCTGTATGATGACAACCAGACGTTCCTGAAAGCCTGCCAGGATACATCGCTGGATTTAACCTATACGGAAGGCCCCGGTGCACATGATTGGGGTTATTGGGACGACAAAATCCAAGACGTATTAAACTGGCTGCCGCTTCGCAAGGACTGAGCCACATCTCAACCGACTCCCGTTGAAGTTACATACACTTTCAATCTAATTGAACATTAAACAGGGGTGCCCTTTGTAGAACAATCTACTTGGGGTACCCCTTTAAAGTGCATATATTTTGCGGGTCAAACCGATATTTTCTACTTATTCGCTCCTGCAGAATGAGCCTGAATCCATTCAGCCGACACCGACAAAGCCTGCTCCGCACGGTCGATAGCTGCCTTTACCTGAGGCGTAGCCGTACCACCGTATACGTTACGGGCGTTAACGACCGTCTCTGGCTGCAACACCTGATAGATGCTGTCGTCAAATAGCGGTGAGAACTGCTGAAACTCTTCCAATGTCAGGTCGAGCAAGAACTTGTTGTTCTGGATACAGTACAACACGGTTTTGCCAATCACTTCATGCGCCTGACGGAACGGAAGCCCCTTCCCTACGAGGAAGTCGGCGATATCTGTCGCATTGGAGAAGTCGGTATTCACTGCTTCACGCATCCGACCCTTGTTCACTTTCATCGTTGCGATCATCGGTGCGAACAGCTGCAACGCACCTTCAAGTGTAGCTACGGTGTCGAACATGCCTTCTTTGTCTTCCTGCATATCCTTATTGTAGGCGAGCGGCAGAGACTTGAGGACTGTGAACAGACCCATCAGATTTCCGTATACACGTCCGGTTTTGCCGCGGACAAGCTCAGGCACGTCAGGGTTCTTCTTCTGCGGCATGATACTGCTGCCTGTGCAGAATGCATCGTCCAGCTCGATGAAATTGAACTCCGTGCTGCTCCACAGCACAAGTTCTTCACTCAGGCGGGAGAGGTGCATCATAATCATGGAAGCATCCGATAAGAACTCCAGGATGAAGTCGCGGTCACTCACGGCATCCAAGCTGTTCTCATATACACCGTCAAATCCTAGCTGTTCCGCTACAAAATGCCGGTCGATAGGGAAAGTTGTTCCTGCGAGTGCACCTGCACCCAGCGGCAGGATGTTAATCCGCTTATAGCTGTCGATCAGACGGCCAATGTCACGCTGGAACATGGACACGTAGGCCATCAGATGATGCGCGAACAGGATCGGCTGTGCACGCTGCAGATGCGTATAGCCTGGAATAATCGTGTCGAGATTGTCCTTGGCCTGTCCGATAAGCGCCGTCTGCAGTTCATGCAACATACCCGTCAGCTCAACAACACGGTTGCGTAAATACAGATGCATATCGGTTGCCACCTGGTCGTTCCGGCTACGTCCTGTATGCAGCTTGCCACCTACAGGCCCCACTTCTTCGATCAGATTTTTCTCGATGTTCATATGAATATCTTCGTCAGAAACTGAGAACTCAATCTCGCCCTTACGAATCCGTTCCAACACTTTGTTCAGACCAGACTTGATGCTCTCAACATCCTCCTGCGGTACAATGCCGCATTTGCCCAGCATGGATACATGCGCAAGGCTGCCCTGAATATCCTCCTCGGCTAATTGCTTATCGAAACCGATAGATGCTGTGTATTGTTCTACCAAAGCATTGGTCTGCTTCGTAAAACGTCCTCCCCACAACTTGCTCACTACGTTTGCCCCACTTTCGTTTAAGGCAGAGGGCCGTCTCCCGCCGCGGCTATGAAACTCATCCCATAAGAGATATGCTTCACATTACCATCTGACATGAAACGGCCTTCGCCTGTTTAAGTATAGTTATTATTGATTCTGGTCTACGCCGGTAGCTACTTTCAAACGCAATGCATTCAAGCGGATAAATCCGGTAGCATCGCCTTGATCATAAGCCTGTGTCGGGTCTGCTTCCATCGTAGCGATGTCAGGATTGTACAGGCTGACAGGGCTTTTCACACCAGCCGCAATCACGTTGCCTTTGTACAATTTCACGCGAACGGTCCCGGTTACGTTCTTCTGGCTTTCTGTTACAAGTGCTTGCAGAGCCAGACGCTCCGGTGCGAACCAGAAGCCGTTATACACAAGCGTGCTGTAACGGGTAATGAGACTGTCGCGCAAGTTCATCACTTCACGGTCCATCGTGATGGACTCCATTTTACGGTGAGCGGTGAACAGAATCGTTCCGCCTGGAGTCTCATAGACGCCACGGCTCTTCATACCAACAAAACGGTTCTCCACCATGTCCACACGGCCGATGCCATGCTTGCCGCCGAGTTCGTTCAGCTTCTCCATCGCCTGGAGCGGGCTGAGCGATTCGCCGTTCAGTGCTACACAGTTCCCTTTTTCAAATTCTAACTCCAGGTATTCAGCTTCATCTGGAGCATCTTCAGGAGACACGCTGAGCAGGTACATGTCCTTGCTCTCTGGTGCACTCGCATCAAACCATGGATCTTCAAGCACGCCGCTCTCATAGCTGATATGCAGCAAGTTGCGGTCCATAGAGTAGGATTTCGCTGCCGATGCGGTTACTGGAATGCCATGCTCCTCTGCATAAGCAATCATCTCGGCACGTCCTGGGAACTTGTTGCGGAATTCTTCGATACGCCAAGGCGCAATCACTTCAATGTCAGGAGCAAGCCCTGCCACACCGAGCTCAAAACGAACCTGGTCATTTCCTTTACCCGTAGCACCATGCGCGATCATCGTTGCACCTTCAGCGCGGGCGATGTCAACCATACGCTTCGCGATCAGCGGACGTGCAATGCTCGTGCCGAGCAGATACTGACCTTCATAAAGAGCGCCGGATTGGAACATCGGATAGATGAAATCCTCGGCGAACTCTGCACGCAGATCGTCAATATATACTTTCGAAGCGCCGGTAGCCAGCGCTTTTTCCTCCAAGCCGTCAAGCTCTTCCTTTTGTCCGATATCAGCCGTAAATGCGATAATTTCAGCATCGTAGGTTTCTTTGAGCCATTTCAGGATAACCGAGGTGTCCAGACCGCCGGAATATGCCAGTACGATTTTTTGTTTTGCCATGATTTAAACTCCCTCTCTATATCGCTAGTAAATCCTGTGCTGCTATTGCTGCTGTTTCTACTGCTGCCATTTAACCCATCAAAGCAACCATCAATGCTTTTTGAGCATGCAGACGGTTCTCCGCCTGGTCAAAAATAACCGAGTTCGCGCCGTCAATGACACCCTCACTTACCTCTTCGCCGCGGTGGGCAGGCAGGCAGTGCAAGAACAGATAATCCGGCTTCGCAACCTTGGCCAGCTCTTCATTGACCTGATAGCTCGCAAACGCAGCTTCCCGCTGCTTCTGCTCTTCTTCAAAGCCCATGCTTGCCCATACGTCCGTATAGATCACATCAGCATCTTTCGCGGCTTCCAGCGGATTTTGCGTTACCGTAATTTCTGCTCCGGTCTCACGGGCAATTTCCCGGCTCAGCTGAACGATCCGCTCATCTGGCTCATATCCATCTGGGCTAGCGACTGTTACATGCATGCCCATCTTGGCACCTCCGATCAGCAATGAATTCGCCATATTGTTACCGTCTCCGATAAATGCCATCTTAAGACCTTTCAGCGTACCCTTATGCTCAAGAATCGTCTGAAGATCCGCCAGAACCTGGCAAGGGTGCGCCATGTCACTGAGTCCGTTAATGACCGGAATCGATGCATAACGGGCAAGGTTGATGACATTGTCATGCCCGAAGGTACGGATCATGATGCCGTCCAGGTAACGAGACAACACCTGCGCCATATCGCTGATCGGCTCGCCGCGTCCAAGCTGGATATCATTTTTGCTCAAAAAGAGCGCATGTCCTCCCAGCTGGAACATTCCGGTTTCAAATGAGACTCTCGTCCGTGTGGATGATTTTTCAAAAATTAATCCGATCGTCTTGCCTTTAAGCGGCTCATATACCTCACCGTTCTTTTGCTTGCGCTTGATCTCGATTGCTGAGTCGAGCAGATACTGAATCTCTTCTGTCGTATAATCATCAAGCTCGATCATATCGCGTCCTTTAAAGGTCAACTCCTGCACTTGTCCACTCGGGGTCATATGCTGCATCCTCCTTACCATTGCTTGATTTATCCATTGTATCACGGTGAAACTACATTTACATTGGGTTCACTGCGGCTGCGGTATGTTCATGAATAAGCTGTGCCAGAATGCTCACTGCCTGATCGATCTCTGATTTCGTCACGAGCAGATTCGGCAGCAGACGGATCACATTCGGACCTGCTGTTACAAACAGAAGACCGCGGCGCTGACCTGCAAGAACGATGTCCCCGACAGGCTCCGCACATTCAATTCCGATCAAAAGCCCCATTCCGCGAATTCCTTTTACAAACGGATGTGCTCCGAGTTCCGCGTTCAAGCGCTCGGTTAGATACTGCCCCATTTCTGCAGCACGCTGCGGTGCCTGCTCCTCCAGTATGCTCTCGATTGTTGCAGTCACGACAGCCATCGAGAGCGGCGTTCCGCCAAAGGTCGAGCCGTGGCTGCCCGCTGTAAAGGCTTCACGCAGATAGCCCTTACCAAGCATCGCGCCAACCGGGAATCCCGATCCGAGTCCTTTTGCCACTGTAAAAATATCAGGTTCAATACCGTAATGCTCATGTGCGAACAACTTGCCTGTACGGCCCATGCCGGTCTGTACCTCATCAATAATGAGCAACAGTCCGTGCTTGCGGCAAAGTTGATCCACAGCCTTCATATATTCCGGCTCCACGAGATAGACGCCGCCTTCAGCCTGCACCATTTCAATCATAATGGCAGCTGTATCCTTGTTGATATTCGCTTCAAGTGCGGGGAGATCATGAAGTGGTACGCTTTTGAATCCGGCAGGAAGCGGAAGAAAGCCATCCTTCACCTTGTCTTGACCTGTAGCGGTCAATGTTGCCAGTGTCCGCCCGTGAAAGGATTGCGTAAACGTGATAATCTCGTAGCGGCCCGTGCCTTTTACCTTCTGATGATAACGGCGGGCAATCTTGATTGCAGCCTCGTTCGCTTCCGCTCCGCTGTTGCAGAAGAAGACGGCATCGGCGCACGTATTTGCAGTCAATAAAGCAGCTGCTTTTTCCTGAACGGGAATGTGGAATAGGTTGGATACATGCCACAGTTCGTCGAGCTGTGCCTTAAGCTTTTCCTTTACCTTCACCGGTGCATGCCCGAGATTCGTTACCGCTATGCCGCACATGAAGTCCAGATATTTATTGCCTTTGTCATCCCAGAGCCAGCTGCCTTCCCCTTTGACCAAGCTGATCGGGTATCTTGCATAGGTTGGAAACAAAGAGCTTTCCGCTGCTGCTCCGTTCGAGCTTGTTCCACCACTCAACTGTACCTCACCACTATTGCTCATTCCTGCCACACTCCTGTCCCTTAACGTATTCTGGCCGGATGGCTCCGGCCGGGGTATTTCGTTCCAGACTACATGCGTACGATGCGCGTCCCGATTACCTCTCCGGACAGCACTCGGCTCAGCACGCCTGGTTCGCTGCCATCAACGATCACGACTTCGCGGACTTTACCGTGGATACAGCTAATGGCTGCTCTCACTTTTGGAATCATGCCGCCGTAGATTTCACCGGTCCCGATCATATCCTCAATTTGCTGTACAGTTACAGTAGGAAGAACTTTTTTCTCGCTGCCTGAGCCTTTCATAATCCCCGGTACATCCGTCACCACGATCATGCGGTCCACGCCGAGATGAGAAGCAACTGCTCCTGCGGCCGTGTCGGCATTAATGTTGTATCGCTGTCCCGAAGCATCGACGCCGATTGGAGCAATGACGGGCATATATCCCATATCCAGCACACCTGTAATAATAGATGATTTCACTTCAGTTACATCGCCGACCCAGCCGACCTTCGCGCTACCCACTACCAGTTTGGCCTGAATCAATCCTCCATCCGAACCGGACAACCCCAGTGCCTGCCCTCCGGCACTCTGAATGCGGCGTACAATCTGTTTGTTAATGCTGCCCGCAAGCACCATCTCCACCACATCCAGCACTTCTTCGCTTGTTTTACGCAGACCGTTCACGAACTCCGTCTCGATCCCGAGCTTCTCCAGATTCTCGGAAATGGCAGGTCCGCCTCCATGCACGATGACAGGGGTCACACCCTTCTGCTGCAGCTTCTTCAGATCTTCAAAAAAAGCTTCAGGCAGCGCAGCAAGCGTACTCCCTCCACACTTCATCACAAAATTCTCTACGATTGCCGCTTTTTGCGGCTGCTCCGTATGATTGTCAGCGATCGTCTCCATACCGTTCCCCTCCTATGTCACTCTCCATAGTTGAACTAAAGATTCTAGCCTGAGCATCACTACGAATTCGGACTACTCTTTCCTTTCTTTAGTTCAATCTATATAGATGCAGCTCTTATGTCCGGTAAGCCGCATTAATTCGAACGTAATCATAAGTCAAATCACAGCCCCATGCAGTTGCACTCCCGCTTCCAATATGGAGATTCACATCAATATTGACCGTATCTCCTTGCAGGTATGCGAGTGCAGCATCCTCATCAAAAAGGATCGGGCTGGATTGCTCCAACACCTGAATCGGGCCGATGGCAATATCCACCGTTTCCGGGTTCACCGGTCGGCCTGCACGGCCAACAGCGGCGATAATCCGGCCCCAGTTAGCGTCAGCGCCGAATATAGCGGATTTTACGAGGCTGGAACCTACGATCGTCTTGGCGATCGCTTGCGCATCATCGTCACATTCTGCTCCTTGTACCCGAACCTCAATTAAATGTGCCGCTCCCTCGCCATCCCTTGCAATCGCGATGGCAAGCATCCGGCACACATATTCAAACCCGGCCGCAAAAGCGCCCCAATCCGGATGATCCGGCGTCAAAACATCGTTACCACCAAGCCCACTCGCCATGGCAATCAGCATATCGTTCGTGCTTGTATCCCCATCTACCGTAATCATGTTAAACGTCAGGTCGGTAGTGCCGCGCAGCAGTTGCTGCAGGGCTTCCTGTCCGATGACGACATCCGTTGTCACAAAACCGAGCATCGTCGCCATATTAGGGTGAATCATTCCCGAACCTTTGGCTGCCCCTGCGATCGTAATATCACGACCGTCTACCTTCACGGTGACGCAGGCTTCTTTTTTAACCAAGTCTGTTGTCAAAATAGCCTGGCTGAAGCCTTCCGCACCCGCGGCTTCACCACTGATCCGCGATGGAAGTCCGGTTATGCCCGACTGCACACGATCCATCTTCAACAATTCCCCGATGACACCGGTGGAAGCTACGGCCACATCCTCATCGGCGATATCAAACTGTGCCGCCGTCTGTGAACGCATCGTATACGCGTCCTCTTCCCCTTGCTTACCGGTACATGCATTGGCGTTGCCGCTATTTACGACTACTGCACGCAGAGTGCCGTTCTGCAGACTTTCACGTGTTACCTTTAGCGGAGCCGCCTGGATTACATTCATTGTATACACTGCTGCCGCAACCGCCGGTACATCACACACAATTACGCCGAGATCATGTCGATCCGTCTTCTTCAGTCCGCAGTGCAGACCTCCAGCTTTAAAGCCCTGCGGTGAAACAATCGTTCCACCGCTTACGATGGTATATAAACTCTCTCCCATATGCTTTCCCCATCTTTACGGATACACTGGCGTAAACGTAAGTCCGAGACTTTCCTCCCATCCCATCATCAAGTTCAGGTTCTGGATCGCCTGCCCTGCGGCGCCCTTCACCACATTATCAATTACGGATACAAAGGTGACTCTTCCCGTCCGGGAATCCACCGAAAAACCGATATCGCAATAATTCGAGCCACTGACTTCCTTCGTTGCCGGCCAAGTGCCTTGATCACGGACACGCACAAAACGGCGATCCTTGTAGTACTGACGGTACAGCTCTACAAAATCCTCCTCAGTATATGCGCCCAGAAGGGAGGCGTACATCGTACTCATAATTCCTCTTGTCATAGGGGCGAGGTGGGTCGTAAAGGTAACCGTCACCTTTTCACCGGCCACTTCGCTCAGCACCTGCTCGATCTCTGGAATGTGCTGATGCTTATTCACCTTATAGGCTTTGAAGTTCTCGTTAATTTCCGCATAATGTGCCATCAGGCTGATACCGCGTCCCGCTCCGGACACACCTGATTTGGCATCGATGATGATGCTTGCCGGATCAATCCAGCCTGCGCTGATCGCAGGGATCAGACCAAGCAGCGTCGCAGTCGGATAACAACCTGGGTTCGAGATGAAATCCACGTCCGCGACCTCTTCCCCGAACACTTCACATAAACCGTATACCGCTTGCGCGAGCACATCGTCATCTGGCGCTTCATGCTTATACCATTCCTCGTACACGCTGCCATCCTTGATCCGAAAATCACCGGAAAGATCAATGACCTTAAGTCCTGCTTCCAGCAGCTGCGGCACCAGCTTGGCACTAACGCCTGACGGCGTTGCCGTAAACACAACATCCGCCCGTTCCGCAATCTCCGCCGGTACGACACCGTCCAGGTTCCGTTCCACGATATTTGTCAAATGAGGAAACCCATCCGATATCGGCACGCCTGAACTGGAGGAGGAGATAACCGACGTAATCTCCACTCGAGGATGATGCTGAAGCAATCGAATCAGCTCCACCCCTCCATATCCGGTTGAACCGACAATCGCAGCTCTCATAATCTTCTGTTCTGTCATCATGCCATCCCTCTCTCCCACTCACGTCTGGTAGATTTTCACTATCCCGTCTCATAAATATGTATTATTATACGACCGTATTCATATTAATACAACAGGTATCTTTCATTTAAATAAAAATTCTTAGCCTTAGCATCACTACGAATGCGGATTATTCTTCCGATCGCTCTTGCCCCCATATTTCTTTTATGTATCTATACAAATGTTGAAATCCGGGGACATCTTATGCTTCCGAAGCGAGCTTTTCTGCGGAAAGCTTTCGGGCGACCACTTACGTTTCTCCAAAATAATTCCGCCTTCTCCGTTGAAGTTCATACATTTCTTTAGTTCAATTTATATAAATGAATTGATAAACTTGTCCTTATAGCTGCAACTCATATTCCTCTTTTAAAATTGCAAAGGTCTTTAGGTCCCAGTGCACCCCTTTAATCTTCGCGGCTTTACGTTGAGTACCCTCATATGCCATTCCGATCTTCTCCATCACTCTTCCAGAACCTATGTTTTCGGCAAAACACCGCGCCTGAACACGGACCAGATCCATCTCCACAAAACCAAAACGCAGCAGCTCACCCGCTGCCTCCGTCATTAAGCCCTTACCCCAATAGTTCTTATTCAGCACGTATCCGATCTCCGCCAGTTGATGCTGGGGTTTCCATAGAACAAAATCAACCGTCCCGATCATCCGGCCGCTTTCCTTATCTTCTATGGCCCAAGGAGCTAATGCCCCATTGTCATACTGTTGTTCAATAAAATGAATAAATCCTTTACTATCCTCAATCGTCCGATGTGTATCCCAAGTGACGTATCTGGACACATCCTCGTCTGATGCATAGGCAAACATATCCTCGGCATCCTGCATTGTTATTTTCCTTAGAAGTAACCGTTCAGTTTGAAGTTGTGGAAGGTTACCATATATTTCTTCCATTTCCATATCAACACCCCCAATAGATTAGTTATCATTATATCGGTTACTTCTAAAAATAAAAGGAAAATATCCCAAAAGGCTCAAAGACCTTAGAGATACCCTCTCTGTGTGTTAGGAGACGCTGTGGGCACAAAAAGCATCGACCCACTACTAACAAAACGGGTCAGCCAAGGATAAACTCTTGACTGACCCGTTTTTGATTATAACCTTCACTATATTGGACACCGGTCCTCTTATAAACAGGTGTCTCAAGTGCGTTTAGATTAAACGAACAATCTAACGCAGACAAGGATGCCAGTCGACATGCCAATCAAGCTTTGATCTTCTGGAAGCCTTCGCCAAGCACCTCATGCGCTTTACTGATAATAACAAAAGCATCCGGATCGACAGATTGCACCAGTGTCTTTAGCCTTGGGATTTCACTCTGGCCCACAACGACCATAAGCACGGTCCGACTTTCTCCGGTATATCCCCCCTCGGCGTTCAGCTTGGTGAGACCACGATCCAAATCATGCAGGATGGCCTTCGTAATCGGCTCTGTATGATCCGAGATAATGTAAGCGACCTTCGTATAGCTAAAGCCAAGCTCGATTGTATCAATAATTTTGCCTGTGACGTACAGAGCAATTAATGCGTACAGCGCCTGTTCCAGCGACAGCACCAACGCCGCCGAACTAATGACAAGCGCGTCAAGCATCACAACACAGAAGGAGAAGCTGAGTCCGCTGTATTTTTGCACAATCTGCGCCACGATCATAAGCCCACCGGTAGAACCGCGCCCCCGGTAGACAAGACCGATCCCAGTACCCACACCAATCCCTCCGAAAATGGAGGCCAGGAGAGGGTTCGAAGTAGGCTCGACCCAGTCCTTAGTTATGAAAACAAACAGTGGCAAAACCACACTGCCAAGCAACGACCTAATTCCGTATTCCCGTCCCAGCAGCCAAAAGCCAAGTGCAAAAAGAGGAATATTGAACATCCACTGCGTATACGCCGGCTGAATGCCGAAGAGCGCTTCTAGCAGAACAGATATTCCCGAGACACCGCCAGAAGCGATGCGGTTCGGGAGGAAAAATGAATTAAACGATAGTGCCATAATAAACGAACCTACAATGATAAACAGCGTGTCAGCCAATTGACGGACCGGGCCATTTACCGGAATGAGTGGTTCTCTTCGTTTGGTGCGTACAGATTGGGCCATGATGATTACATTCTCCTCTTACTCTACATCCTGCTTAATCTGACTGCGCAGGTATCCATCGATAAAGCCGTCCAGATCGCCGTCCATTACAGCCCCTACATTCCCGGTCTCCACCTGAGTCCGGTGATCCTTAACCATGCTGTACGGATGGAATACATAAGAACGGATTTGACTGCCCCAGGCAATTTCCGATTGCTCGCCACGGATTTCAGCCAGCTGCTGCTGCTGCTCCTCAATCTTGCGCTCATACAGCTTGGAACGGAGCATCGTCATGGCTTGTTCACGGTTTTTGATCTGGGAACGCTCATTCTGGCAGGTTACTACAACTCCGGTCGGCAAGTGCGTAATCCGTACCGCAGAGTCTGTTGTATTGATATGTTGACCACCCGCGCCGCTGGCACGGTAGGTGTCTATTTTCAGATCTTCGGTGCGGATTTCAATGTCCACATCGTCCGTAATTTCCGGCACAACATCACAGGATACGAAGGAGGTGTGACGTCGGCCAGAGGAATCAAAAGGCGAAATCCGAACAAGACGGTGTACACCTTTCTCAGCCTTCAGATAACCATAGGCATTGTAGCCCTTAATGAGGAGCGTAACACTCTTGATTCCCGCTTCATCACCCGGCAAATAGTCGAGTGTTTCCACTTTGAAACCACGTTTTTCGGCCCAGCGGGTATACATACGGAGCAACATTTGCCCCCAGTCCTGTGACTCGGTTCCGCCTGCACCGGGATGGAGCTCCAAGATGGCATTTAACTTATCATAAGGTTGGTTCAGCAGCTGTTGCAGTTCGAACTCTTCGACACGCCGCACGATTTCTTTAATGGACTCTCCAATTTCGCCGCTTAGGGTGTCGTCTCCCTCTTCATCAGCCAATTCAATCATAACAACTGCATCATCATAATCCTGCTGCAACTTCTCATACTGATCCACACTTGATTTCACGGCATTCATCTCAGCAATGAGACTCTGCGCCTTTTCGTTATCGTCCCAGAAATCGGGAGCGGCCATCTTCTCTTCGAAGTTCGCAATCATTTCCTGCTTAAGATCTAAGTCAAAGAGACCCCCTAAGATTGGTTAATTTCTTGCTAATTTCACGTAGGTCCTGCCTCACACTTGGATCGATCATGACACCTCGTCCTTTCTTTTCACTTATAAGTTCATTATACCCTTCATACCAGAAAAACGTTCTTGGGCCAATCGGGAGGGATGGATATGGGGTTCCACCCCATGTGAGTTCAATTCAGGCAGATGAAGACCATTTCTCATACACCGTATTTTCTTTTTTCTTCAGAACAACTCCCTTAAGAATGCACAGGGGAATACCTGATGCGCATCAAAGCCATCCCGGTATTCCCTTGTTTACTCTCAAGGGAGTCTATGATTGTACCGCTTGTCACAGCGGTACGCCTAACTATTTAATTGACATCTTATGCGTTCTGTCCATGGCAATGCTTGTACTTCTTACCGCTACCGCATGGACAAAGATCGTTGCGCCCGATTTGATCAGCGACCTGAACAGGACGTTTCTCGGCTGGCTCACCGTTCGTGGATACCTTGCTCTCTTCCACAACCGCCTGGCGCTCCTGGTTGGTCTCGATATGTGCCTTCATGATATATGTCGACACTTCTTCTTGGATGCTGGCGATCATCGCATTAAACATCTCGAATCCTTCGAACTGATACTCGCGGAGCGGATCTGTACCACCGTAAGCACGAAGATGGATACCTTGGCGAAGCTGATCCATCGCGTCGATATGGTCCATCCACTTGCTGTCTACGGCACGAAGCACGATAACTTTTTCGAATTCACGCACCAGCTCTTCGCCGATGGATTGCTCACGCTCTTTGTACTTCTCCATCACGCGCTCGAAGAGGTGTTCGGAAATTTCATTAGATTCCTTACCCCACAGCTCGTCCCGTGTTACAACACCTTCATCAAGAAGTTTACTGTTCACGTAATCCGCAACTTCCTGCAGTTCCCAGTTCTCCGGAATATCATCGCTACAGTGTGCATCAACGACACGGTCAATGACCGGTTTAATCATATCAATGACAATCTGCTTGATATCTTCGGATTCCAAGATTTCACGGCGCTGCTTATAAATAATTTCCCGCTGCTGGTTCATCACGTCATCATATTGAAGGACGACTTTACGAACATCAAAGTTATTGCCTTCAACACGCTTCTGAGCGGATTCTACAGCACGGGTAATCATCTTACTCTCAATTGGCTGGTCTTCCTCAAAACCGAGGCGTTCCATCATATTCAATACATTATCCGTACCAAAACGCTTCATCAGTTCGTCACCAAGAGACAGGTAGAACTGGGTCGAACCCGGGTCACCCTGACGACCGGCACGGCCGCGAAGCTGGTTATCAATACGACGGGATTCGTGGCGTTCCGTACCGATGATGTGCAGACCGCCTACTTCCTGTACGCCTTCCCCAAGCAGGATATCCGTACCACGTCCCGCCATGTTGGTGGCGATCGTGACAGAGCCCGGTTGACCAGCGTGGGAGATAATCTCCGCTTCTTCCGCATGGTACTTAGCATTTAACACTTTGTGTTGTACGCCTTTACGCTTCAGCATATCCGACAAACGTTCGGAGTTCTCGATGGATACCGTACCAACCAGTATTGGCTGATTCTTCTTATGGCGCTCCACGATCTCGACCACAGCCGCTCTAAACTTGCCTTCTTCGCTCTTGTACACGACATCCGGCATGTCAACCCGCTGGTTCGGCTTGTTCGTAGGGACCTGCAGCACTTCCAGGCCATAGATCTTCTTGAACTCTTCTTCCTCCGTCTTCGCTGTACCTGTCATACCAGCCAGCTTACGATACATACGGAAGTAGTTCTGGAACGTAATTGTAGCAAGCGTCATACTCTCGTTCTGAACCTCGATGCCTTCTTTGGCTTCGATCGCTTGGTGCAAACCGTCGCTGTAGCGGCGTCCTGCCATCAGGCGGCCCGTAAATTCGTCAACGATTACAACTTCATCTTCCGTTACAACATAGTCCACATCAAGGCGCATAATGACATTTGCTTTCAGCGCTTGAACCACATGGTGGTTCAACGTGACATGGTTGTGGTCATACAGGTTGTCGATCCCGAAGGCGCGTTCCGCTTTAGCCACACCTTTTTCCGTAAGAGAAACGGCTTTAACTTTAATATCCACCGTATAATCCTCTTCCGCATCAAGACGCTTTACAAAACGGTCAGCCGCATAGTACAGCTCAGTCGATTTCTGGGCTTGTCCCGAAATGATGAGCGGGGTACGGGCTTCGTCGACCAAAATGGAATCCACTTCGTCAATAATGCAAAAATGAAGCGGACGCTGTACCATCTGCTCTTTATAAAGCACCATATTATCACGCAAATAGTCGAATCCGAACTCATTGTTCGTTCCGTACGTAATATCGCAAGCATAAGCATCTTGTTTATTTGCATGGTCCATGCCGCTCAGGTTAACCCCAACCGTCATACCCAAGAAATTATATATTTGCGCCATTTCTTCACTATCACGTGTCGCCAAATAGTCATTGACGGTAACCACGTGCACACCTTTGCCAAGAAGCGCATTTAAATAAACCGGCAAGGTTCCTACAAGCGTCTTCCCTTCCCCGGTCTTCATCTCTGCAATTCTGCCTTCATGGAGGGCCATCCCTCCAACTAGTTGAACGTCATAATGACGCTTGCCCAGTGTCCGTTTGGAGGTTTCACGGACTGTCGCAAACGCTTCTGGAAGCAACTCATCCAGCGTCTCACCTTTTTCGATCCGCGCACGGAACTCCTCGGTTTTCGCTTTAAGCTGTTCATCCGAGAGCGCCTCGAATTCCGGTTCCTTTTTGTTAATTACATCGACTGTCTTCATGAGACGTTTGACATCGCGCTCGTTGGTGTCGCCGAAGATCTTTTTGACAAGTCCTAGCATGGTTAACCCCTTTCGTGCAAAACAGATGATAGAATCAACTTCATTAAGTGCCAAAGGGTTGTATGATGAAATCGATTCATTGAAACTAAATGAAAAATTTTCATTCCTGGCAGACAAAAAACATACCTGCAGGATTAGTTTGTTTTCATAAATTGTAACAGTTTGTAAGAGATGCCGCAACACATTAAGCGATCTCTTCTTATATACGTATAAAGAGCCTTCCCCCGCTGTTCACGGGTGAAGGCTCGTCTTCCACTTTTCATGTTAAGCCGTAAATTCAGATTGTACGAGTACAGCTACATTTCCGGTAGTTCGGTGAGCCTAATCCCTCTCGATTAAACCGTACTTTCCGTCATCACGTTTGTAAACGACATTCACTTCTTGTGAATCAATGTTGGTGAATACGAAGAAATTATGACCGACCATGTTCATTTGTAAAATGGCCTCTTCCACATCCATCGGTTTCATGGTGAAACGCTTCGTACGGACTACTTCCAATTCATCTTCGTCGTGTTCCTCATGTTGGACAGCTACGGAACCCGTTGCGGCTCCATTCTCCACAAACAGCGTCTTCAGACTACCTTCCTGGCGGAACTTGCGGTTCAACTTCGTCTTGTGTTTGCGTATCTGTCGTTCCAATTTGTCCACAACAGCGTCCATGGAAGCGTACATATCGTCGCTTCGATCTTCCGCCCGCAGGACAACGCCTGGTAGCGGAATGGTCACTTCCACCGTGTGCAATCCTCGAATGACACTTAGTGTTACGTATCCTTCAGAGGTAAGGGGTGCATCAAAATACTTCTCAAGTCTGTTGAGCTTCTTGTCAACGTAGTCCTTTAAAGCTTCGGTCACTTCAATTTGTTGACCTCGAATACTGTATTGCATAGGGCACTCCTCCTTTGCACCTTCATTATAACACTTTGTTAAGCCCATGTAAAAAGTCGAAATTGTGTATGTTATCGAGCTTAAAAATACTTTCGGACGGAGCCTGAGGGAACCCGTTCTGGGACAGTTGCGAGGCCCTTATTTATAGGGGATTAAGTGCTAGAAAACACTTGTCTTTCATTACAAAACCAAACAAAAAAAGACCCCGGCATTCACCGGAGTCTGTCGCTAGCGAATCTTCAATTGTTAACCATCTATACCGCATATGTAGGTCGGCTAAGCCGGGATGATTATAATTTGATTACGTTAGCTGCTTGCGGTCCGCGGGCACCTTCAACGATTTCGAACTCTACGGATTGTCCTTCTTCCAAAGTCTTGAAGCCTTCAGTCTGGATCGCGGAAAAATGTACGAATACGTCGCCGCCGTCTTCAGTCTCGATGAAGCCATAACCCTTCTCTGCGTTGAACCATTTAACTTTACCTTGCATGCACTAACATTCCCTTCATCATCAAATAAAAGTGTGTGGGTAGACACCTTTTGTCCACATTTCCGACTATATCATCCAAAGATATCCATTGTCAATGGAGACAAAGGTATCCGTTAGCCAAAAAATGAAAGGGCTATCATTTTGTAATAATGAATATTTAATTTCCTCGAATGACTATATTGAATGTAAAAAAAGATGACCTATTTCAAAATTCAAGGTCATCTTTTTATTTGCCTCACATTTTATGGTTTCATAGAGGCTCACACTATATTATTTTCTTTGATCCATCAAAAGGCTATCTACGGAATAAGCACTTTCGTAAGCATTCCGCTGTATCTTGGCTGCATCGCGCTGTCGCAGCCAATCCGAAGCCTCCTGTTTAAGAGATCTCATACGAGCTTCGATTAACATGTCATTATGGAGCAGCTTCTGAATCCGATCTCTTTGGTGCTGACTAAGAGCACCATTCGAAATTATAACAGACATCTCATCCAGAATAGGTTGTCGGGATTCAACAAATGCAACCAACTCTTCGTATGTGGTCTGATCAAGTTGTTCTAATACGGACTGACTCAATTTCTCTAAATTAAGAATCAAGTTATCCATTGGCAGTATCAGCACCTTCAGCCAAAGCCATCTTTGCCGCCTGTGCCCATGTTTCGCGGAGCTCTACCAGATATCCTAGCGCTTCTTCTGCGGGTGCTACCTCTTTTTTAATATTGGCTTGTATCAATAAATGATTGATATATTCATACAGTGATGCAAGACCCTTGGACACCTCAAAACTATAGTCTAGCGTAACTATTAACTCACTAACAATCGTCTGTGTCTTATTCAGAAACGTATTCGCTTTCTGATAATCTTGTTCCCTGAGTCCATCGAGGCCCCCTCTAACAAAGCGGATAGCTCCATCATATGTCATGAGTAGCAATTGGGCTGGAGTAGAGGTTTGTACAGACGACTGTCTATATTTATCATAAGGAGATGCAATCAATTACGCTCACCCCTTTTCCTTATTATCCCGTGAAACTAGCCAAGCTGGCTGACTGGGAGTTCAATTTATTAATGGCTTTCTCCATAGCAGTGAATTGTGTGTAGTAGTTGTTTTCAATCTGGGTAAGCTTTTTTGCTAATGTCGATATACGACTGTTCAAATCCGTCAATTCTTTACCCATGGTACTCTGCTCATTCAACGATATTGTAAGATCTGTGCTGTATTTCGCTGTTCCCGCTTTTTCAGACATTCTAGATAGTGTTACATTTAAATTGTCGTACATATTATCAAAAATGCCTTTTCGGGTGCCGTCTGTTGACCCAATAAACAATTCCATTACTTGCTCCGGATTGTCTTCGATTGCTTTCATCAGCTTTGTCTCATCACTTAGATAAAGCTTACCATTCTCCGTATAGGCTCCCGTTGTAATACCAATAGATGCTAGGTTTATGGACTTGTCTCCAAATTTCACAGAAGAGGAAGACAGCAGAGTTCTCATACTGGAGAGTCCCTCGACCAATATCTCATCATTTCTCAATAGACCACTTTTAGCTCTTGCTTCCCAGTTTTTAATGTCATCCTCAGTCATATCTTTTTTCTGCTCAGCTGATAACGGGGTATAACTTCTGAATCTCTGTTCTGACACTTTACTGTTTAACGTGGCAATTAAAGAGTTGTAATCTGAAATAAATGACTTAATGGTTTCGATTGCTTTTTTGCCATCAGGTTTTGTTGTAATGGTGGCTAAGTCAGTGGGCCCAGTCTCCTTGAGAAGGGTGATCTGTACACCATTAACTGTCAGCTGGTTGGATGAAGGATTATATTCAGTACCGTTTATGAATACAGAAGCGGCTTGGCCCTTTGTTGTAGCTGTTTTCGGGTCAGTTCCAAAAGCATCCGTTAATAAATCACCTTCAAACCGGACGGTTTCATTGCCGTATTCTTTAGACTTAATTATGAATTTCTTTCCAGCCTCATCAAAAGTCGCGCTTATGCCTGCACTAGAATCCCCGTTCAGTTTTTTTAGAACATCCTGTATTGTATCATCTTTAGAAAATTCAAATGTTTGCTTAACCGGTGAAGTTTCACTTCCTCGTAAGACAGTAAACGTAAATGGACCTGAGCCCGAATTAAGACTACCAAGCTTTGTACTGGCTGTAGTTCCGGCACCCAATGATGCTGTCTCTAAGGTGGTTTGGGTAGCAAGTGCATCCACCTTTACAGTCATAGGCACCTGATTCGCAGATGTGGTCGCCTTTACACTAATGGCATCCTTATTTCCAGACACCTCAGCACTATAGATGTTCATCTCTGAGGCTTTTTTGTATTTATCTAGTTTATTTTGTCGAAAGTCTACCAATGCGCTATTCATGGTTCGGTAGCTGTCTCTGCGCCATTCCAGAATTTGTTTATTCTGATTCAACTTGTCCAGCGGTGCTCGCTTGGCAGTCATCATTTGTTTGACTAAGGTATCAATTTCCATTCCTGATGATAATCCACTTACTCTCATACGTACTTCCTCCTATCTTCGCTCATCAATGATAAGACCTGCAAATTCCATCATTTTCGCCACGATTTCCAGTGTCTGTTCCGGTGGTATTTCTCTAATAATTTCCCCAGTCTCTTTATTTAGAACTTTGATCATAATGGCTTGCGTCTTCTCATGTACATTGACTTCTACCATGGTTTCAGGCCCTTGTAGTGCTTTAATGGCTCGGTCAATCGAACGGACTAATTGCTGTTCCCCCAAGGTGACATATTCACCTTGTCTTTCCATACGATGAAGTTCTTTCTCCTGATTCACAAGTGGTTTAGGTTCGACTCCGTTCTTAGATGGCTGAGTATATGTTGTGTTCGAAGCCGCATGATTTCCTGTGATAGAAATTTGCAGATTCACCATTGCACCTTCTTTCGCGAATACTATTGTTATATTTATCGGCTATTTTGTTGGAATGTATTAGGAAAAAACCAACTTGCACATATATCTAATGATGGCAATACTACTAATATCGACATCTGAATTTAAAAAATTTAGTCAAATAAAAAGAAAAGAGACCTCGGAAATATCCAAGGTCTCTAGGTAAAGCCATAAAATTAACGAAGCAATTGCAGAACGCCTTGCGGTTGTTGGTTCGCTTGAGCCAACATCGCTTGAGCAGCTTGAGTAAGAATGTTGTTCTTAGTGAACGACATCATTTCTTTAGCCATATCTACATCACGGATACGGGATTCAGCTGCAGTCAAGTTCTCGGAAGTAGCTCCCAAGTTGTTGATCGTGTGCTCCAAACGGTTTTGGTTCGCACCGAGTTTAGAACGTTCTTCGGAAACTGTGTTCAAAGCACTGTTGATAGTAGTGATTGCTTTGTCAGCAGCCTTTTGAGTAGAAATATCAACACCAATGGAATCGTCCACCGTTGTTGCTCCAGCTACAGCTGCCTTAGTTACTGCTGCTGCATCATCAGTTCCAGTAGCACTAGCTTCAAGTTCTGCATCTATTCCCGCTTCTTTAAGCGCTGCAATAACTTCAGCTTTTGTTGCTGTGATATCCCCGGCAGCTGTTCCATCCGGACTTGCATCTTGTTTCAATGTTATAGTGATATTCCCAGCATCATCAATTTTAGCAGTTGTTTTATCAACTGCCTCAAGACCGGCGGCTTTAATTTCAAAACTAAACCCTTCAGATGAATTATGATTTATAACATAATCCGTTCCAACTGTTGCTGTACCCTTCACGCCATTAACACCAAGCTCTGTACTGCTCATGTTGTTGATGCTAAGTTTAATGTTTTGGCCGGAGTTAGCACCAATATGGAATGTTTTGTTGTTGAAATCACCGTTCAATACTTTTTGGTTGTTGAATTCAGTGTCAGTAGAGATACGAGTGATTTCTTTGGACAGCTCGTCAACTTCGGATTGCAGTTTCGCGCGGTCAACGCCTTCGTTGGTGTCGGAAGAAGCTTGAACAGCCAGCTCACGCATACGTTGCAGAATGCTGTGAGTTTCAGTCAGAGCGCCCTCAGCTGTTTGAATCAGGGAGATACCGTCTTGAGCATTCTTCTGAGCCATATCCAAACCGCGGATTTGGCCGCGCATTTTTTCGGAAATTGCCAGACCTGCAGCGTCATCCCCTGCACGGTTGATACGAAGACCGGAAGACAATTTCTCCAGGTTTTTAGAAGAAGCACCTGTATTGGCACCGAGTTGACGGTGTGTATTCAATGCAGCAATATTGTGGTTGATAATCATTTGAATTTCCTCCTTGAAATGGTTTGTCCCACATCCATGTGGTTTCGCTTGCTTTCGTTAAGGTCGGCCGCCCCTCCGAAATAGCGTCTATTTCTTTTATCGTCATGTGCTTTATACAACTTTAGTGTTTTAAGCACGGTTATATAAAATATTTGGAGTTCGCGGACTCTGGCAGACGATATTCATAATTAGGGTAAAAAAAGGCTAGTCTAAGTAGCTCAAAATAGCTATCCTGCAAAAACTGCAGAAAGCGCACGGTCGATCTATAATAGCGGATTGTGTATTTCTTTCAAATCAAAGGGACCTTGGAATACCAAGGTCCCTGAATGATTATATAGATTAACGAAGCAATTGCAGAACGCCTTGCGGTTGTTGGTTCGCTTGAGCCAACATCGCTTGAGCTGCTTGAGTAAGAATGTTGTTCTTAGTGAAAGACATCATTTCTTTAGCCATATCCACATCACGAATACGGGATTCAGCAGCAGTCAAGTTCTCGGAAGTAGCTCCCAAGTTGTTGATTGTGTGCTCAAGACGGTTTTGGTTCGCACCGAGTTTAGAACGTTCTTCGGAAACTGTGTTCAAAGCGTTGTTGATGGTAGTGATTGCTTTGTCAGCAGATCTTTGTGAAGATATGTTTACACCAACGCTGTCGTCTTTTTCAGTGGCAGCAGCGATATTGGCAGCGGCTGCAGGAACATCAGCATTAGCAATAGCTCCTGTTACACCTGCAGCAAGTGTAGCTTCTACTCCCAAACCTTTAAGAGCTTTTACTACATCTTCATAAGTCCCAGTTACGTTACCAGCAACAGCAGTGGTAGGATCAGTAGGATCAGTTAAACTGAATCCTTCTTGAGCCAGTTTAATTACAATATTCCCGTTTTCATCCATAGTAGCAGAAGTCTTATCAACAGCTGCTGAGGTATCGTCACCAAGAGCTGCAAATGAGATAGTATACGCGGAACCATCTTTATTAGTTATGGTAATTTCGTTTGCGATGAGATCGGAATCTAGACCTTTAAATCCATTTACCCCTAGCTCAGTATTACTCATATCATTAATGCTCAATTTAATGGCTTGACCTGTGTTAGCTCCGATATGGAATGTTTTATCGTTGAAATCTCCGTTCAATACTTTTTGGTTGTTGAACTCAGTGTCTGTGGAAATACGTTTGATTTCTTTGGACAACTCGTCAACTTCGGATTGAAGCTTTTGACGGTCAACGCCTTCGTTGGTGTCGGAAGAAGCTTGAACAGCCAGCTCGCGCATACGTTGCAGGATGCTATGAGTTTCAGTCAGAGCGCCCTCAGCTGTTTGGATCAGGGAGATACCGTCTTGTGCGTTCTTTTGAGCCATATCCAAACCGCGGATTTGGCCGCGCATTTTTTCGGAAATGGCCAGACCAGCAGCGTCATCCCCTGCACGGTTGATGCGAAGACCGGAAGACAATTTCTCCAGGTTTTTAGAAGAAGCACCTGTGTTTGCACCGAGTTGACGGTGTGTATTCAATGCAGCAATATTGTGGTTGATAATCATTTGAATTTCCTCCTTGAAATGGTTTGTCCCACATCCATGTGGTTTCGCTTGCTTTCGTTAAGGTCGGCCGCCCCTCCGAAATAGCGTCTATTTCTTTTATCGTCAGATGTTTATTTTCACTTTAGAGTTTTAATCATGGTTATAAAAAATATTTGGTGTTGGCGGACTCTGACTGACCATACCCATAATTAGGGTAAAAAACAAAAGGGTCTATACTAAATAGATCAAAATGGCTACCCTTTAAAAACTGCAAAAAGCGCACGGTTCATCTATAATAGCGAATTGTGTATGTCTTCAAATCAAAGGGACCTTGGAATACCAAGGTCCCTGAATGATTATATAGATTAACGAAGCAATTGCAGAACGCCTTGTGGTTGTTGGTTCGCTTGAGCCAACATAGCTTGAGCAGCTTGCGTAAGAATGTTGTTCTTAGTGAAAGACATCATTTCTTTAGCCATATCCACATCACGAATACGAGATTCAGCAGCAGTCAAGTTCTCGGAAGTAGCTCCCAAGTTGTTGATTGTGTGCTCCAAACGGTTTTGGTTCGCACCGAGTTTAGAACGTTCTTCGGAAACTGTGTTCAAAGCGTTGTTGATGGTAGTGATTGCTTTGTCAGCAGATCTTTGTGAAGATATGTTTACACCAACGCTGTCGTCCTTAACTGAAGCTGCTGTGATATCTTCTGAGGTTACACCAGCAGTAGCATGAGCAGTAGTAACAGGATCAGTGGCAGTTGTTCCAGTATTTACTGTTGCATCGAATCCAAGCCCTTTAAGAGCTTCCGCTACTTCCGCATAAGTAGCAGTAATAGCACCTGCTGTTGCATTACCGTCTCCAGCAGCTTGCTTAAGAGTTACTGTGATATTCCCGTCCTTATCCATTGTGGCTGTTGTTTTATCAACCGCTGCATCATTAGCACCTGTTTTTGCTGCAGTAAATACAATTGTGTATTTTTCAGCATCTTTATTAGTCAAACTAATTGTATCACCGAGAACATCAGTAGCTACTCCTTCGTATCCACTAATTCCCAATTCAGTATTACTCATATCATTGATACTCAACTTAATGGCTTGACCTGAGTTTGCTCCGATATGGAATGTTTTATCATTGAAATCCCCGTTCAAAACTTTTTGGTTATTGAACTCGGTGTCTGTGGAAATACGTTTGATTTCTTTGGACAGCTCGTTAACTTCGGATTGCAGTTTTTGACGGTCAACGCCTTCGTTGGTGTCGGAAGAAGCTTGAACAGCCAGCTCACGCATACGTTGCAGGATGCTATGAGTTTCAGTCAGAGCGCCCTCAGCTGTTTGGATCAGGGAGATACCGTCTTGAGCATTCTTCTGAGCCATATCCAGACCGCGGATTTGGCCGCGCATTTTTTCGGAAATGGCCAGACCTGCAGCGTCATCCCCTGCACGGTTGATACGAAGACCGGAAGACAATTTCTCCAGGTTTTTAGAAGAAGCACCTGTGTTAGCACCGAGTTGACGGTGTGTATTCAATGCAGCAATATTGTGGTTGATAATCATTTGAATTTCCTCCTTGAAATGGTTTGTCCCACATCCATGTGGTTTCGCTTGCTTTCGTTAAGGTCGGCCGCCCCTCCGAAATAGCGTCTATTTCTTTTATCGTCATGTGCTTCATACAACTTTAGTGTTTAAAACATGGCAACAAAAAATATTTTGAAGTTATTATGCGCATTTTCAAATCAAAGAGACCTTGGAAATAACCAAGGCCTCTAGGTATAACCATAAATTAACGAAGCAATTGCAGAACGCCTTGTGGTTGTTGGTTCGCTTGAGCCAACATCGCTTGAGCAGCTTGTGTAAGAATGTTGTTCTTAGTGAAAGACATCATTTCTTTAGCCATATCCACGTCACGAATACGGGATTCAGCAGCTGTCAAGTTCTCGGAAGTAGCTCCCAAGTTGTTGATTGTGTGCTCAAGACGGTTTTGGTTCGCACCCAATTTAGAACGTTCTTCGGAAACTGTGTTCAAAGCGTTGTTGATAGTAGTGATTGCTGCATCAGCAGATTTTTGAGTAGAGATGCGAACACCCGCAGTGTCATCTTTAACGTTTGCATCTGCAGTAGTGACTGCTACAGAAGCATTTGCAGCTGGTGCAGCAATTGGAGCAGTCCCTTCATCGGATTTGGCAACAGCATCAATACCCGCTTTACCGAAAGCTTCATTAATTGCTGCAGCAATTTCATCTCTAGTAGCTAAAATAGCACCTGCTTTTTCGTCATTAGCACCTCCAGCTGATTCTTTTTCACCAGCTGCTTGTCTAAGAGTAAGTGTAATGGTACCGTCAGCTTCAATTTTCGCAGTAGTTTTATCTACTGCAGCTGAACCAGTTTTAGCTGCTGCTACTCCTTCTTCAATATTGATTGTAACTGCGGAGCCGTAGTTAGAGATATCAACACCAATTCCAGTTGCTTTAGTTTCTACCGCTTTAACTCCGTCTATTCCCAATTGTGAATTGCTCATATTATTGATGCTCAATTTAATGCTCTGTCCTGAGTTAGCACCAATGTGGAAGGTCTTATCAGAAAAAGATCCGTCCAACACTTTTTGGTTGTTGAACTCAGTGTCTGTGGAAATACGTTTGATTTCTTTGGACAGCTCGTCAACTTCTGCTTGAAGTTTTTGACGGTCAACGCCTTCGTTGGTGTCGGAAGAAGCTTGTACAGCCAGCTCACGCATACGTTGCAGGATGCTATGAGTTTCAGTCAGAGCGCCCTCAGCTGTTTGAATCAGGGAGATACCGTCTTGAGCATTCTTCTGAGCCATATCCAAACCGCGGATTTGACCACGCATTTTTTCGGAAATTGCCAGACCAGCAGCGTCATCCCCTGCACGGTTGATACGAAGACCGGAAGACAATTTCTCCAAGTTTTTAGAAGAAGCACCTGTGTTAGCACCGAGTTGACGGTGTGTATTCAATGCAGCAATATTGTGGTTGATAATCATTTGAATTTCCTCCTTGAAATGGCTTGTCCCACATCCATGTGGTTTCGCTTGCTTTCGTTAAGGTCGGCCGCCCCTTCGAAATAGCGTATATTCCTTTTATCGTCATATGATTCATACAACTTTAGTCTTTTAAGCATGGTTCAAAAGAATTATTTCGGATTGTTCAAATGCTTCATCAGCTCTTCCACACCGATGGAAGATTGATTCGCCGATTCCCGGTTCGCTTCCTGAATCGATAAGTAAATTTCCTTGCGAAACACATCTACACTTTTCGGTGCGTTTATTCCCAGCCTTACATTATCACCGTCAACTCCAAGTATCGTTATTTCAATCTCGTCCTGAATGATGACGGATTCTCCCTTTCTACGCGACAATACCAGCATACTACTCACCCGCCTTTTCAGATGGAGTTGGCTTCTCACCGCTTAACCATAGAGGATGTCGTGATTGATATTCGGAATTGTGCAAGATAACTTGTCTCGCACTCTTATTCTCCAAATTAAAAACGAGCGGTGCCAGCAAGTTGATCGTCGATTGGGCTGCATCCTCATTGATCGTTACGATACAACGAATCAACAGAGCAGAATCCAGTTCCATTTCCTCTACAATCGATTCCGGCAGATCGAACTCATAGTTCGGGTAAAACACAAAAGGATCTGTCATTAACAGAGAAATATGACTCTCCTGCAAAGACTGCAAATAAGAGAAGGGACCCTCTCCGACATCTATGACAGCAAATGTCGAATGACTCTCAAATCCCGGGATTCCTTTGGAAAAATGATAGACTTGTTCATCAGGTACTTCTAATTGTCCAAACTGGGCTGTTTCAACGTTCATCATTCGCACTCCTTAACATACTGAAATATTTTTTTAACGAGAAGAAACGCCTTCGGCGTCCTTATTTAAAGGGCAGCGGCGTTTCTTCGAAAAATATAAGCCAAGTATGCAATATGGAACTTATACTTTCTTATATTTTAAAACAAGCTATAGATGGTAGCACGCCCCCTATAGCTTGTATATTGAACTATTACATTGTCATATCGATTTGAGGTGGAATGATCTCAATCGATCCATACTGCTTCATTCGAATTTCTAAAAAGCCCGGATTGTACTCAATCTCTGGTGTGTACGCCTGGGCTGAAATTTGCGGTGCAATCGGCTCGATGGCAATCTCAGGACGGTTTCTATTCACATAGATATCTACATTATCGTAAGAGGCCGGTGCACGATATTCCACAAACGGATCCCGCTTCCAATCCGAACCATAAATCTCACTAATGGTGTTACCCGGCAAGTGGATCTCAGCCATCCGATTCCCTTGCTCTACCCGCTTAGCCAGACCTTCTAGAAATAAGGCAGGCAATTCCGAATAGATCTGCCGATTCATCTCAAGCGCAGTACCACCATTATAAGCTCTCCATGCTTGATGCTGATCAATCTCCATGTCCGGTCTAGGCTGACTTATATTCATCTTGGCTTGTGAAGTTTCAATCTGCATATCAGGTCTTTGCTGTCTTATAGACAACTCTGCCTTCTTTGAATTCATTTCTTGCAAAGCAGGCTGTCTAACAATCTGAAGCTGGGGAATCACAGGAGATCACCACCTATCTCAGAAAATCAACCAGCGAAGTGGAAATAATCTTCGCACCTGCTGAAAGTGAAGCATTATAAATGCTCTCCTGAATCTTCGATTGAATAATTACTTTTTCATAATCTGCATCTTCGGCCTTGGACTGCATATCTGTTAAGTTGATTCCCATATCTTCGAGTCTACCAGCCATCAACTCTATACGATTGGTTTTGGCCCCGATCTCAGCACGGGCTGTTACCACCTTATCCAAACGGGTGTCCAATTTGTCGAGTTGTGCAGAAATCGCAGGAAAGTCACTGGTGCTCATAGCTGTGGTCAGTCGATCAATCATCGTAAACAGGTGGTCGTCGTCTTTTTCAGACGGGCTTCCGAATATGTCATTCCCTGTCACATTGATCGGCATCTGAACACTTTCGCCAACGATAAAATTGATGTTTCCTGGATCTGTCAACAAGTCGCCGGCACCGCTCGTATCCGACAAATTATTGCCGTCTTTCACAAAATCATAAGGTTTCTGATCATATTGCTCACCATTGAAAATATATTTCCCATTTAACTTGCTGTTGCCGATATCGATTAGTTGCTCCTTAAGCTGCTCAATTTCGGTCTGGATAGCGGTTAACGCAGATTGAGGATTGGTTGAATTGGATGCTCGTACTGTAAGTTCCTTCAAATGCTGAAGAATATCCCCTACTTGTCCCAGGGCCGTATCATTATAATCGAGCCAAGACAAAGCACTGTCAACATTGCTCTGATACTGTGTATTCGCTGAAAGCTCTGTCCGATAGCGAAGAGAGTAAGTCATACCTACAGGATCATCTGAAGGCTTATTGAGCTTGCGCCCGGTAGCAAGCTGCAGTTGGTTCTCATTCATTGCCCGCCCGTTACGGTTCAAATTCATCAGCAGTTGTGAATTCATCATATTGGATGTGACTCTAAGCATGGCTATTCACTCCTTAACGTCCTACTACACCAGTGGAATTAATTAATTTGTCTAGCACTTGATCAAATGTGGTCATGAAACGGGCTGAGGCACTGTATGCATGTTGGAATTTAATCATATTCGTCATTTCTTCATCCAATGATACCCCGCTCACTGACTGCCTCCGGCCTTCGACCTGTGTCACCAAGGTATAGGCGTTGTCTGTTTGCCGATTCGCTTCCTGCGCCTGAATACCAAGCTGTCCGACCATAGAGCTGAAAAATGAAGCAATCGTTCCCTTCGTGCCCCCTGCATCGCTAAATTTTGCAACGTTCAAACCTGCGATTAAAAGGGCTAGCGTATTGTTGCCTTTAACAACCTTTTCAGCCGTTCCTGTTCCCTCAATTCGCATTGAGGTAGCTATTTTACTTGGGTCTGCCGCAATCTCAGGATTGAGGTTGATATTCAACTTGTTATTCTCGCCGATGGACATCATAAAGAAAGGAAGCCCGGGATTCGTTGTCCCGTCCATCGTATATCCCAATTGATGAAGTCCGTTCAATCCCTTCACCGTCACTGTAGCTTCTTTGGCAAGCACAGCATCAGCAGGAACCTGTTGTCCTGCCGTAACGGTACTCACAGCGCCATTGACGGATACCTCAATATCTACATCAAAGGTAGATCCATCCGGAATTCTAGAGCCCGACGGAATCGTTACAGGCACATCACCGCCCACAATGGTACTAGCCAGATTATTTAACTGGTTCTTATAATCCGCAACGAATGTCTTTCTGGATACGAGCATTCCGTGAACTTCGCCGCCTTTAAGATCCCCAGTGGTAAACGCATTGTCTAAAGAAATGGCATTTACGTTAACAGGATCATTATCCCCTTCAATGAGCATTTGAGCTCCCATTGAAATATTGTAGCCGTTCTCGCCCTCGGTTACGGTAATATTAATGATTTTGGACAATTGATCGGTCAATAAATCACGTTGGTCACGAAGGTCATTGGCGTCATCGCCAAGGGACTCGATCCGTGTAATGGATCGGTTCAGGTCCTGAATCGATGCCAGATGCGTGTTGATTTCCATCGCTTTAACGTCAACATTCTTCCCAAGATCTGCATCAAGGTTGTCCAGTTGCCCGCTCATATAATTTAAGGCATCTGTAAACGCTTGTGCTGTCTGTACTACGATCTTACGAGCTGTAGGATCCTCGGGATTCTTGCTTAAATCGGACCAGGATGAGAAGAACTTGTCCATAACCATCCGAAGGCCCGTATCTGAAGGCTCAGTAAAAATAGCTTCTAGTTTACTCAATGTATCGGCCTGTATATTCCAACCTCCGAACGAACTGTTCTCACCGCGAAATTGATCATCGAGAAATTGCTCCCTAATCCGATTAATGCTAGTGAACTCAACTCCTGTACCCATCTGTCCAGCGATAGTGGAACGTGACAAACCGTAGGCTTCCATTGGAAGGGACGCTTGCATCTTCACCACTTGTCGGGAGTACCCTACCGTATTGGCATTAGCAATATTATGACCTGTCGTTCCGAGTGCGGCTGTCTGTGTAAACAGGGCCCGCTTGGCCGTTTCTAATGAATGAAATGTAGATCGCATGACAAAATCCTCCTGTTTACGCTCGGGTATCGAACAGGCCCGGCCGTCCTGTGCTGCCGCCTTTGTCAGACGGGTGATGATATGTGACCTCGTCCTGTGATGACTTTCCAGTCAGCATGTCGAGGGAAAAATCGATGAAGTCGAGGGATTGCACCAGCAACTGCTGATTCAGATCATTCTTCTCCTTCAGCTCATGAAGCGTGCGGGACAAACGGGACTGAACGTCCAGCAGCTTCTCTTTTTCCTCCGGATCGAATACGAGTCGTGCAAGCTCAGTCAGTGTTAACTCCAGCTGTGACTTAACTCCCCGGCTCTGCAAAAAAGCATACGCGGATTCGACACGATCCCGTTCCAGTTTCTCAATCATCTTCATTCCTTTAGACTCTCGATTCAGCAACTGGACGACGGTATCCACATCGTTCTTCATAATGGCCTGCTTCTTATCGTCAGCCACAGCCAGCATGTCGTTATATACCATTTCTAGCCGCTGTAGGGAATCAATTAATACCTGTACTGTCATATCAGACACCTTTAGTTCTCAGGAAACTGCTTAAAATAAGGTAGCAGCTTCTCCGCAAGTTTATCGGCACTCACTTGGTAAGTCCCCGAGGAGACCTGTTCTTTCAGAGATTGAATCTTCTCTATGCGCGCCGGATCGCCAGCACGTTCTTGAGCCTGAAGCATTTCCATCGCTTCCGTTGAAATAGACACCTCGTCCTTGCGACGAGTCTTATTGTGTTGTTCCTGTCGGTGGGCCTCCATATTTCGTTGGTACGAGTGGACAGCGCCAACGCGTCCGGTTTCGTTAATCTTCATAACGCTCACCTTCCTTTTATATAGAAAAAACCTGTACATACATTCTACAAAAAACTTCGAATAATGTGAAAAAACCGATAACCTTTACTAAGATTATCGGTCGGGAATGAAACATAGTTAATAGTTCGATTGTAGCGTTTTAGTATTTGCGTAATTTGTCAACTGCTCTGTAGGTATGATCGTCCTTCTTACTTTGACTGTCGTTTCCGGATTGGTCATCCGTAGCAACGCTTCTTAATTCCTTCGTCAGCCGTGTTCTGCACGATTCACACATATTGCTCTCGCGTATCAGTATTCCGCAAACCTCGCAGGGATACGACAAATTCGGTGCGTTAGCAATAGAAATCCGCCCTTCACGAATAAACTTTGTGATCTGGCGAATCGAAACCCCTGTCGCTTCGGATACTTCATGGATTGTAGCACCCTTTGTATCTCGTAAATATTGGGCGCAATCCTGGTACTCTACCTCAATGCCTTTCAAACAGTCAGAACACATATCCCGGAAGTTCAGCGCATACAATTTGCCGCACCGAGGACAATTCCCCAAGTTCATACTAACCGCCCTCCATGACGCATAGATCCTTTGATACCCCTAGATTAACTTATATTAGTCCTTGCGTCCATATTTTACATGAAAAATATTACGCATTTATTCATAATTCTATCAAGAGCGTGCCCATGTCAGACTATACACTTCTACCAAGATTCCCTGTGCCTCCCCAGCGGCCTTTAGCTGCTTGGAACAAGCATTAATGGTGCTGCCCGTTGTATAGATATCATCTATTAATAATATTCGTATTGGAAATGCACAGTCCGTTGGGATCTGGAATGCTCGCTGGGGAGATCTTGTATATGTATGGTTTGCTTGAAAGTCTAGTATTTCTCCCGCTTCCGGCATGCAGCCAAAAATTCCCTCCATATCTTTCAATCGATCCATCCGGCTCTTGTAACTCTGTTTGTCTGTATGCCGATCTCGCCGGAGCAATTCGGAATATGGCAGCTTACAGGCAGCGGCCAAGCCGCGCGCCAGCACCTCTGCCTGGTTAAATCCCCTTTCCTTGAGTCTCGTCTCACTGACTGGAACCGATGTAACGAGATGGACACGCCAGTGCAAACCTGACTTTTTACCAGTCTCATGTGATGATATGAATAACTGCCATCTCTTTTGTGCCTCTCGCTGCAACTGACGATACGCCCGCTCCAACATGCCACTCAAAAGAGGAGCATAAGACTCGTTCCCACGGTATTTATACTGTGCCAACCACTCCCTCATATCGGCGTTATATGCCGCTGCACTTCGGTTACATACAAAATGCCACGGTTCAGTGCTCTCACGAGTACAATCCGGACAACCGATATGTCTTCCACAGTACATACATCTTGGATTCGTAATCCACGGAATCGATAGGTAACATGTTCTGCATAATCCGAGGTGTTCACGTGACAAAGCTGTCGTTTTACCGCAGGTAAGGCACTTCTGACCAGAGACTGCCAGCATTCGGTGGAATGGTTTCAGAAATCGGTCCAGCGTATCCATTAGCATGATTATTGGCCTCCTAAGCTCTCACTCAAACTTTCAGATAATTCCCCTTTCTGGCAATCCGGTTCATTCGCTTGATCTGGTTCACAGCCGAGCGCTGAGACCGTGTCCATTGAGGTGAGCCAAATACAACCTTCCCTGCAGGATCATCCTTAGAGCGGCCGGCCCGACCGGCCATTTGGATCAGCGCCGCTTCATCAAAGAGATCACTGTCTGCATCTACGATGAATACGTCACTTTTCGGCACGGTGACACCGCGCTCCAAAATCGTAGTCGTTACAAGCAGACGGATATCACGGTTCCGAAACGACATCACTTTATTCCCTCTATCGGGATCCACAGAAGATGTCCCCTCTATCGTAATCTCGGAAAAATAGCGGCGTAACAGTTGCAAAAACGAATCAATATGGCGAATGCGCGAAACGAATAAAAAGACTTGGGCTCCCCGGCTAATAGAGGTCTTTAGCTCACGCACCAGACTTGAAGGAAGACTCTTCTGAGTCAGACAACGCTGGACAGAGGGGATTTTAAGAGGCTTCGGCACAGGCAGGGGATGACCGTGAAAACGTGCGGGTACTTTGGCGTGAGGCAGTCTCCCTGCAGCCGCCTCACGCTGGAGCTTCGAGGGCGGGGTCGCGGACAGGTAGATATATTTGCCACCTGGCTTACAGGCCCCATTGGCGGCATAATCAAGCATCGGATCGTTATGATACGGAAAAGCATCGATCTCATCAATGACAACCAGATCAAAAGCGTGGCGGAAACGCAGCAGCTGATGCGTCGTCGCCAAGGTAATGCTGCCCCGCTTCCAGCGGTCCGGGCTGCCACCATACAGCGTCACGATGCTCTCACTCGGAAAGGCGGTGGCCAGCCGGGGTGCCAGTTCCAGCACCACGTCTCTTCTAGGCGCCGCCACCAACACCCGCCCGCCGCCATCTAGTACGGCTTGAAGCAACGGGAAGATCATTTCGGTCTTCCCGGCGCCCGTCACCGCCCAGATCAGGAAGCGGGCGGCCGCGGAGCCCGCCTCCGGCGGCTCCGCCAAAAACCGCAGCGCGGCGCCTGCAGCGACGCCTTGCGCTGCGCTCAGCCCCCACCGGACCAAGGCCTCGGTGGGGGAACCCCCGGCCGTGCCACGCACGGCCGGATGCGCTGCGCCCTGCAGCAGCAGCGCACAAGAGCGGCTGCGCCCCATCGCGAGGCAGGCCTCGCAATAGGCGCAAGCCGCCGAGCCGCACGTGGCGCATGCCGTGCGGCTAAGGGCCTCGCTGCCGCAACGCCGGCAACGAAGGGCCATTGCCCGGCTGCGGCGCAGCCAGCCGGGCTTCTCCCACGGGGCGGGCTGTGCCAGCCCCGCATCCAAGCGCAGGCGGCCCAGCAGGCAGCCGAGCTGGGCCGCGGCAAGCCAGCCGGCGGACAAGTCCGCGCCGGCCTGTGGTCGAGCGGCATCATGCGGCGCCACACCGCGTTCTGGAGGCTTCACACAGTCAGAAGCCTCCTCCAACAAAGCCTCCACCTCGCCGGCCAGCAGTGCCCGTCCTTGCAGTAATTCCCCTAACTCCTCCGCTTGCATAAGCAGCCTGTCCCACACCATAGCATCCTCAAATCCGGTATTTATTCCAGCTATTTGCCCGGACGTCCACATCACCATATCATCTGCCTTGCCTATCAGCTGTTCTCCCTGACCTTGCGGCTCTGCGGCTAAATGCACAGCCAGAGACTGCAGCACGTATTTGCGCCATTCGTTTAAACCCCAACGATCCATCACTCGGTTTCCACGGAATCTTTCCCTCAAGCTGACTGCCCAGCCCAATGGCAAACTCCAGGCTAATAGGACAAGCCGTTCTGCTAATTGCATATTCAGCCACCACTGTACATCAACTCGGACATCCAGCGATATCTCTATACTCCAAGACCCCATACTCCTCACTGCATACAAAGCTGCCTGCACCAGATATCCCCCCTTTCAACCTCTATTTCTCACCTCTCAAACTCCCAGCGCAGCATGGCGTTGCAAGCCAGAGATCATCCACATGCGCCACTTTTTTCCAGTAGTTAGTCTTTTATTCACGAAATATGTTAACGCTCGCCACAAATGTTATCCGTATTTCGATATAACAATGCTTCTGCTGATCTATGTTCACCTAGTAAGCTATGTCGCAACGCAAAAAAGCACCCTCCTCTCCTTTGTAAAGGTTGGAGTGTGCTTCACGCCATAACATCTATAGCCCGGAAAAAAAAGCCGACATAACCGCTTTCCTGCCGCCTAACCCTGTACATAGGGGATTCGGACAGCCTCACTTGGGATTCGCAGATCAATGCGAATAAAATGTTCATCACTTTCGGAAGTTATCTTCTTTATACCCTTGTTCTCGTCCTCATCTGAATTTAACTCGCTAACATGCAGCTCTATTCCGGACAAGTTCGCCAATCTGTGCACAATTACCATCGTATCATCATCCGACCGGTCATCAAGGACGGTGACGCGCACCCGCGTCCCGCTTAGCAGGGCATACAGTGAAAGGGCTCTCAAGTACCATTCCACCTGCCGCTCATGGTTGGACGTAATCAGCTCATAATGCATCCGTGAACGCCGGTTCGGTGATCCTCCACGATGCCGACGGGCATGCAGGATGTGTACCAACGCCACTGCGATCCCGTATATGGCCAGTATCCACAGTAAATGGGCAACCATGAGACTCACCTCCTTCTCTTACCGACAGTATATGCCGAAAAAAGAAAAGCGGTGACAAGGATGACCTGAAGCCCGCACATTAGCCCCAGGTCACGGCACTAATCTGACTCCTCAAAAAAACACAAAAGGAACCGCCATATCTGGCGATCCCCTCCCCCATGTGTACAGCCGTGTCCGTGCTTCGGACGGCGGCTTACAGTGTCACCCAGCCATATTTGATGGAGTTGATAACCGCTTGCGTGCGATCGTCGACTTCCATCTTTTGCAAAATGCTGCTGACGTGGTTTTTTACGGTTTTTTCACTAATGAATAGGTATTCCCCGATCATCTTGTTGCTCTTACCCTCAGCCATCAGACGAAGCACTTCGGCTTCGCGGCGTGTCAACGGGTTATTCTCCCCAGCGACAAATTTAACGCCAGCTTCACGTGTACCGCCTTCTGCCATAGCTCCGGCTTCATTCACGTAAGTCATGCGGCGAAGCTGCTGGATAAGCTTACCCGTTACTTTCGGATGAATGAAGGCATAGCCCTCGTGAACGGAGCGGATCGCATTGATCAGCGATTCAGCTTCCATATCCTTCAGCAAATATCCATTTGCCCCTTTACGGAGCGTCTCAAACACATAGCTCTCATCATCATGAATGGAAAGAATAATAACTTTAATCTCCGGGAATAACTCACGCAGTTTCTCGGTAGCCTGCACGCCATTCTCCGTAGGCATATTGATGTCCATCAGAACGATGTCCGGCTTAATCTGATTGCAGAATTCCAGCACCTGAATGCCGTCTCCACATTCACCGATGACGTCAATGTCATCCTCCATATTTAAAATACGTTTAAGCCCTTCACGGAAAAGCTGATGGTCATCTGCTAAAAGCACTTTAATGACCGGATTTTCATTCTCAAAATTTTCCATTCTGTTACTCCTTTCTCTTCTCTACGTTCGTCGGGATATGGATAATGATCTTTGTACCTTGATTCTCAGCTGATTCAATTTCCATTCTCCCTTCGAGCAGTTCGACCCTCTCCCGCATGCCGATTAACCCAAAGTGATCCTTGCTCTTCTGTTCCAGTAATTCAACCTTGAATCCTAGTCCGTTGTCTTGTACTACGATTTTAACCATTTGCGCCTGATATGTAAGCTCCACTAGCACATATGTCGGGTAAGCATGTTTGGCCGCATTTGTAAGTGCTTCCTGCACCAACCGGTAGATGGCCGCCTCCATCGCAGAAGAGAGACGATGCTCCTTGCCACGTGTTTCAAACAACATGCGGATTTTGGTTTTCTCTTCAAAATCATGCACGTATTTACGGAGTGTGGGGATAAGCCCCAAATCATCGAGTGCCATTGGACGCAGATTAAAGATAACTTTGCGCATTTCTTCAAGGCTGGATCGGACCTGCCCCTTCAAATCTACTATTTCGTCCTGCACCATCTTAAATTCCTGCTTAACAAGCATTCTTTCTACAATTTCCGTCCTAAGAACCAGATTAGCCAGCAGCTGTGCCGGTCCATCATGGATTTCACGTGCAATGCGCTTGCGTTCTTCCTCTTGAGCCAAAATAATCTTCAACCCAATAACCTGACGATTCTTAGCGGACTCGATAATTCGAGACACCTGTCCGAGTTCCCCTGACAAGTATTCCAACACTACCCCCATTTGCGATCCGATGGATTCCGCTCGTTCCACCGAGCTCTCGACACTGCGAGCCCGTTTCTGGAGCTCGTCGCGTCTTGCTTTCAAGTACATTTCCTTCTCGCGATAAATCATGAGATCAAGCTGAAGTTGCGTTGCCTTCTCGTACGCCTGCTTGATGTCCTCTTCCTTATACCGGACAAAATCCCGGCTGACTTCCGTCAACCGGATCCGGGAACGGCGGTAGTTCAGTTCCAACTGGTCTACCTTCTCCAAGGTTTCCGTCGTTTCTTTCAATACCTGCTGCAGTTCCTGATTGAGAGACACGAGCTCATCGCGCGATGTCTCCAATATTTCAAACATCTGGTATTTGCTGTCTTCCATCACTTGGATGGCGTTCTTTATGACACGGTCGATGGCATCAGCTTGATAATCCACGCACTCTACTCCATTTCTAACGTTTCATACACACATCATACCATATCATGATTTGATCGTAACGGTCTTCGTGTTCTTGTCCCATTTTACATTAAGGCCCAATTGCTCTGAAACGAGGCGAAGAGGGACCAAAGTCCTACCGCCAGAGATGATAGGTGCAACCGGCGCCGATATCCGCTTGCCGTTTAAGACAAAATCCTTCTTACCAACCGTAAGATCCATCAGCTTCCCACCCCGAAGTACAGTTACACGCTGAGCTGATGAGTTCCACTTGGCCTGACCGCCGAAGGCGTCCAGCACGTGTTTGATCGGAACGTATGTTGTACCATTTTTCAGGATTGGAGCCGAATCAATAGCTACTTTTTTGCCGTTCATTGTTAACGACTTCTGACCGATTGTCATGACCGCTGTACCCGTTGGTAACCCTGCATCACTCGAAAGGGCAGGCATCGTAAACCGGATATCGTCAAAAGATACCGAACCGGTCAATGCACGCTCATCCTGTCCTTCCTCCACGTTGACTACATACATTCTTTTCAACTGTGCAGGGAAAGCAATGTTATAACCGCTCAGATCAATACTGAGTGTTTTCCAGCCGGTCCAATCGATTACTTTGGCCAAGTCAACATATACGGTCTTGCCGTTGTTGTCTTTTAACTCCGCGCGGAGCCAGTTTAGACTATTATCCCCGTCCACGTCAAGCGTCATGGCTGTCGCCGCTGCCGGGATCGTTTTGCCGGTAGAGTTGTTTAACTCAGCGTAGGCGTACACTTTCTGCCCAATTCCGCCGTTCATATCGTAATCCAGTTTCAAAACTTTGGAATTTGCATGAGTGCCGCTTCCCTTCACAACCGATGCGTTTCCGGTTACCCCGGACACATTCGTTGTAAAGTTAATTGGATAGCTTACATTTTCAAAATCCTCCCATGTACTTTCCCCTGCTGCTGAGAGGACAACAACGGTGCTGAACCCATCATAACGGGCGATAGCGTATCCTACTTTCGAATTCGCATTAACAGATGAAACGGTCAAACGGCCGTCCGTTACTTTACCATTAAAACCGATAAATTCCCACTTGAGCGCGCTATCCGGTACCTCGATGCTCTTTCCGTTGTTCAGCGTGGCTGTTACAGGCACAGAAACGGTTGTTCCTGCTGCTAATGGTGCTGCTGCCGTACCGACCTTCAGGGATGCCACATCATTTCCACCAAGTACCTGTACCTGCATGGTTGCTTTAGCGTTTCCGCTAACAGCAGTTACCGTCGAAGTTCCTGATGACACTGCTTTAACGTTCTGTCCACTCACCTTTATGTTACCATTGCTGGACTTCCAAGTCGGATTCACAGACTGCATGTCAACCGGGTTATAGTACGTATCATAGCCTTTCAGTTGATAAGAGCCCGTCTGCCCGATTAAAAGAGTCGTGTCCCCGCTAACCTTAAAGCCCTTCAACGAACCTTTAGGTGCCGTGGAGAACACACCGAGCGCATTTACGATACTACGCTGAGCCGTACCATACTCCGTGTTAAACGTTAAAGTTGTGTTCATCTCGGCCAATGGACGGTTAACCATCGTTGTTGATCCACCACCATCCAAGTTAAGTCCCTTCCATACGCCGATTTCGGTCATGAAACTCTGCAGCTGGCCGAGTGACATACCTGCACTTCCGCTATGTTTCTCCGTTGCAATCAGATAAGCGTATCGGCCATCTTTGGAATAGCCCACCGCTGTACGCGCACGATAACCACCGATGCTGCTGACATCCCGCGAGAACGATGCTGGTTTGCCGTCATTTACCAAAATGGTATGCCCGCCAATCATGATCTGAAGAGATTCCGGATTTACCTGTTTACCGGTTTTCTTGGAGACTAATGAATAATCAGCCGTAAGTCTTTGTCCGACCTCCAGATTATTTTTCACAAAATTGGCCGCTGTGCCATGTGTCCGCAAAATAAAGCTTCCTTCCGGAATGGACTTCTGAATGCTGGCTTTATCCGAGATTTCTGTAATTACTCCATCCTTTACCATGACTTCGGTTGGTGTGGTCGAGCTGTTTGTCGGACGCTCTACTGCTTTCCACGCACTTGTATATATATAGGCTGCATTCAAATGACTGAAAGTGGAAGACGTTCCTTCCGGTACATAAGCCGATTTGTTCATACCTGCAAGCGTGAATTTCTCACCATTCTCCGCGGTAACGCTGCCAGAGAACGTAAATTCATCCACCATCGGCGTGCCGTCTTTAGTCACTGCAAATGCGTACATTCCCTTCAGCACTGACGGTGTTGACATGAGCAAACCACCGGATACTTGTCCTCCCATAGGAGCACCTTGTGCACCGGTATTGAAAAAATCACCATTGATGGCCGCGACTGCGCCGTTTTCCTTCGCCATCCCGCCTGTGCTCTGTCTCGTCGTAAAGTAACCTTCTTTACCTGTCATCACGTCAAGCTTCACGTTAGGGTTCTTCAAATCTACTCGAATGACATTAGCGAGTGACTTCTGTGAGCCTGTTGTGAATTGGTAATTCATAAGAATTGCACCAGATGTAATAATTTCCTCACTTAACTTTTTAGCTGAAGATGACGCTGCTTCTACTACCGAAGAAGATAGTGGCCCATTCAGCACCGGAATTCCATTTCCCAGTACCGGACCAACCCAGATGACACCCGCAAGTGTAATGACCAACCATTTTTTCCCCGAATGACCTCTTTGTGACGGATTCAACTCTTCCTTACGCATCATGATTATTGTAACTCTCCCATCTATTAGTCCTAGCAACTCTACTGCAGAACGTTTTAAGTCTATAATTAATAGACTGATTTTAAGAGGAAAAGTTACGAAAAAAGTCCAAAAATCTACTAGATTCGCAAGATTATTCTTGGTTTTGTAGCAAATATCAACATGTTGAAACTTTAACTACTGGATAACTCTACCGGAAACAAAAAAAGAAGCCGATACCTGAGATCAGATATCAGCTTCTATATAAATGTTTTACTAGTAATTGTTGCTTCATGATCCGGATATTGCTTAGGTCCCGAATCTTGTTTGAATGAGTCGTCTTATACTTAGATGCCTGCTTGAGCTTTCAAAACCTCTACTTTGTCCACTTGTTCCCAAGGCAACTCCAGATCGGTACGCCCGAAGTGTCCGTAGGCTGCAGTCTGCTTGTAAATCGGACGGCGAAGGTCCAGCATACGGATAATGCCTGCAGGACGAAGGTCGAAGTTGTTACGAACCAGTTCAACCAGAGTCTCTTCGCTTACTTTACCTGTACCGTAAGTATCTACACTAATCGAGACAGGGTTAGCTACACCAATCGCATAGGCAAGCTGAATTTCACACTTATCAGCCAAACCAGCTGCAACCAGGTTCTTAGCTACGTAGCGAGCCGCGTAAGCTGCAGAACGGTCAACTTTTGTCGGATCCTTACCGGAGAAAGCACCGCCGCCATGACGAGCATAGCCGCCATACGTGTCAACGATGATCTTACGACCGGTTAGACCGGCATCACCTTGAGGTCCGCCAATTACGAAACGGCCTGTCGGGTTAATGAAATATTTGGTTTCTTCATCAAGAAGTTCCGCAGGAACAACTGGAAGAATAACTTGTTCTTTAATATCTTTCTGGATTTGCTCCAGCGTAGTTTCTTCTGCATGCTGTGTCGATACAACGATAGTATCTACACGCACTGGTTTGTTACCATCATATTCAATCGTAACCTGAGTTTTACCATCTGGACGAAGGTAATCCAGCGTACTGTCTTTACGCACTTCCGACAAGCGGCGTGCAATACGGTGGGACAACGCGATTGGAAGTGGCATCAATTCTGGAGTTTCGTTCGTAGCAAAACCGAACATCAAACCTTGATCGCCTGCGCCAATGTTCTCGGTTTCCTGATCCACTTGGGTAGGGTCACGATTCTCCAGTGCAGCGTTTACGCCTTGCGCGATATCTGCTGACTGCTCGTTAAGCGATGTCAACACGGCACAGGTATTGTAGTCAAAACCGTATTTTGCACGGGTATACCCGATCTCCTTCACGGTATTTCTAACGATGGACGGAATGTCCACATATTCGGATTTCGTGCTGATTTCACCAATGACCAACACCAGACCTGTAGCTACGGACACTTCACATGCAACCCGTGCATTGGGATCGTTGGCCAAAAAAGCGTCGAGTACCGCGTCGGAAATCTGATCGCAGATTTTATCCGGATGTCCTTCAGTTACGGACTCAGAAGTAAATAAACGTCGCCCTGTTACAGACATGAGATCAACCTCCCATATGGATTAGTATGTTGTATAAGAAGAGGTCCTACACAAAAAATGAACCTTTTCCGATTGGAAAAGGTTTGAATGTACAATCCTCAACATGCATATTAACTTATTTGAAACCTGGTGTCAATCCAGTTTCCAAGCTGTTTTTCAAGGATTTTCGTGAATTTTCTTTACACTTACAAACGGCGAAATATTCATGTAATGAGTACTTGGTTTCGGTGAAAAAATACTACAGCTGACCGAACATGCTTTGTTCAGCTTGTCGAACCAGACGCTTCGTAATTTCTCCGCCTACAGAGCCATTTTCACGAGACGTTATATGACCCCAACCAGGACGGTGAGACGAGGAATTTCCACCAATAGCCCCCAATTCAGAACCAAATTCAGTATCTGCTCCATACGAGCTACTGCCATGTCCTACGTTCAAACCAAATTCTGCAGCAATCTCATATTTCATCTGATTCAACATATGGCGGCTTTCCGGTACAACCTGTCGATTATTACGTCTGCTATTAGCCATTTCAATGCACCTCCTGCAATGTTGTTTACAGGAATATTATTTGTGGTTTTTTTCGTGCATACACGTATAAAACGTTGTCACATCTGGCAATAATTTGAGTAGGACTACTTAATGGTGTAACCACCGCGTACCATGACAATCAGATTGCTCTGCTGCCCCTCTTTAACCTGAATGCCCCGACCTTCACGTGGGAACGAAAGCAAATGGTTCTTAGGAGCAGCTTGTCCATTCAACAGGTCCTTACCGTCTGTAAGATCGGCAACGCCACTGGAAACTTCTGTATAGATAACAGCAATGCCCGATCGCACGATGAATTCCGTTCCTGCATCGGCAATCAGAATCTTGCCAGGTTTCAGTGTTACGTTCTTGACTTCATCAGCACCTTGGGATGGTGGAGTCGGGTTTGTCGGATTGGTTGGGTTCGTAGAACCTCCGCCGCCACCGTTAATGGCTTGCTGAATTTGTTGGTCTACATAGCTTTTGGTTACGACAGGGTCGTCGGTGGTGCCAGGCTGGCTTGTTCCTGCCCCAATGGCAGTGTTGCTATATGCTGCCCCGATCCATACGCCAGCTCCAATCGTCAGTGCAGCCAGGGACACTTTCCAATGTGTTTTCATGTTAGTAGTTCCTCCTTTGGAAGTATACTTCTAATACTACCATAGATCGTCCATTTTCTTTTCTTTTTGTTACCAAGCCCTTTTGCTTGCACCTGCCATTATCACTTGTTGGTATTGTTATTAATTATAACCGTTTGGGAAGGAGCAAAAATTACGCTGTTTTTGAATGTTATAAAAATAAAAAAAGTCTGCCCCAAAGGGCAGACTTTCATGAATCAATATTAGTTAGCAGAAGTTGTGATGCTAATTTCTTTATTAGCAGCTGCATTATTTGCAGTAAATACTACTTTTTCCGCACTAACAGTTACAGTGTAACCAGGCAACTTACCAACAAATGCGTCTTCGATCTTACCAGCAACGATTGCTTTAGTGTCGCCTTCAACAACATCAATTGTTACTTCTTTAGTTACCGTTCCATCTGTAAATTTCACGGTGTTTTTTCCACCACGGTTAGCACCGTTAGTTACAGTAAGTTCTGCAACTTGCGGAGTGGCTAGTACTTCTGCCTCACCTTTGATTATAGTAGTAGGAGTTCCAGAAACAGAACCACCTGTCAGGAAGATTGCAACATCTTTGTTAGTAGCTGCAGTGTTTGCTTCAAAAGTAATTACAGATCCAACATTAGAAGCAGTATACTTCCCAGTTAAAGCAGTATTTAATGCAGTTACCATTTTACCTGCTACAGCATTAATATCATCAGTAGCCTCAACTACAACATCTGCTGTCTCGTGGTTAACTCCATCAGCGAAAGTTACTTTCAAATCACCTGCAGCAGGAGTTCCAGCAAGAGCCAACTCAATTACTTGTTTTACGCCTGGAGCTGCCACTTTACCAGGAGTAGTAGTTGCTGCAGTTGTAGTAACACCTGTAGGAGTAGTTACATTACCAGTTGTTCTGTACACATCTGATTTACCTGCAGTTTTAGTAGGGTCATTAGCATTCCGGATAAATGTAGCATTTTCTTTTACATTTATGAGATATGCAACATTATTAGGGTTCGAATCAAGGAATCTAACTACAACTTTATTGCCCTCAACACGAGTTTCGTAACCGACTTTTGCATGCAAAGCATCACTATCACTAGGTTTGTCTGCTCTTCTAACATGAAGGTTCGAAGCAATATCCTTTTCAAGATCTACACCATCAACCAATGCTGTTGTGAAAGGAATGCTTACTTCACCATCAACTAGTCTGAGAATTTTATCAGATGGAAGTGCACTTTCATCTACTTTCGGTGCAACTTGACCTACAGAAGTAATGTTTACCGCACCGATTTTGTGCCCAGAGTAAGTCTGAATGCTATTGTTGCTTACAGTAGCGATGTTGCTGCCAGTGGATACATCAGAATTAGTTTTCAATGTAACTTTGTTGCCGCTTATAGTTGCAGTAGAAACTGTTGTTCCTGCAACTGTAAAGTCACTAGCATTAGCGTTAGCGATAGCTTTATTGAATACTACTTCAATTGTTCTGGAATCTTTTTGAGTCGCAGAAGTCGCAGCCAATGACACTTCGTTCAACTTACCGCTTTCAATCCAACCAGTAGCCTGACCTGTTTTGGATTTCAGTCCAGCAATGTTAATCTCTTCAACTGATCCTGGGAACGATACCGATGTTCCTTCAATATATTGAGGGAATACCAGTACAACGGATTTACCAGTGTTGTTTACGTTCACCTGAACATCATTCGGAATAGAAATTTTTTGCTTCTGAGAAGTACCGTTTTTCAAGAATCCAATGTAATAGTTAGCACGGTTATTCAATGTAGCGAGATCAATTTCTCTATCAAAAGTGAGTGCAACTGTACGAGTGGAGTTGTTAACATCCACACCATACGCTTCCAATTGTGGTGCTGCACTATCACTTGCTAAGAAAGTACCCTCGTACGTTACCATAGTGTTCTTCAAAGCAGTTTTATCTTGAACACCAGAAACTTTGAGGTTATAAGTACCACTAAGATTTGAGTAGAACTCTACATTGAACACTTTGTTATCAGATCCAGGTGCTACTGTTACGTTTTTAACAGGAATTACATCATTACCTTTTTTAACAGAGTAGTATTTGATATCAGCAGCATCAACTGCTTTATCAAAACGCACTGTCAATTGGTTTGCAACTTCTGTATTGTAAGCTGCATCAATCAATTTAGGTTGAACCAAGTCAACACTTGCAGTAACTTTGTGTTCTTTAACAGCATTAGCGTTACCGGAATAGTCTTTAACTTCAACAAACAAGTTAGTTTCGTATCCTGGCAGACGGTTTTCAGTAAAGTCTACTTCATATACGTTTGCAGCGATTTGAGTTGCTTTACCTGTTTTTTTGCTGTCGCCATTCTTCCAGTAGAAGCTCTCGTTAGTTACAGAAGTCGGATCGATTTCTTCATCAAAAGTTACAGTTACTTTTTCCAAAGTAGCAGTAATTTCAGTTACTTTAGGGCCTTCAGTATCAACTTTTGCTGAGAATTCAGTAGTTGCTGCCAAAGATTTCAAACCAGCAAAATCTTCAACCAAAGAAGTTGTCAATTTATGAGCACCTTCAGAGATAGTTCCTGTGTAGTCACGCAGGATTACTTCTCTTTCATTCGCACCCAGAGTTACATTACCAACATAAGCTTTTTCATCCAATTGGAAGTTGCTGCTTGTTGGAGTTTTGATTGGCTCAGAGAAAGTTACTTTGATAACTTTAGTGCCCAGAGCTTTCACTTCTGTTACTGTAGGCAGTGTATTATCGGAAGATGCGAAGGAAACTTCACCTTGTGGCAATACAGAACCATTTTCACCTTTTACATTCTTCACAACAACTTTGTAAGTTGTACCTTGAGTGAAGATTCCAGCTGAAGTTGAATTCAACAAGATGCGAACTGTTTTTCCATCTTCCAACAGAGTTACAGACTTAATTTTTTTCGAATTAGAATCCACTGTGTAGTTGTTTTTGTCAGTAGCAGATGCTTTATCTACTTTACCGTCAAATACTACTTCAACTTCTTTCAGGTTGCTGGAAGTTGCGGATTCAACTTTAGTTGCAGAAGTTACAACCCAAGTTACACTTTCAGTGTAATCGTAGTTGTTATATTGGAACTTCACTTCAGTCGCAGTGTTAGCTTTCAGTGCAGTTTCAAGTTCTACTTTAACAAGTTCGTTGTTAGCAAGTTTGAACTCAACTACTTTACCGCTCTCTTTAACTTCGTAAGAAACTACTTTTGGTTTCTGCTGTTGAATGTGAATTTCGTAAGCAGTGTCAACCAATTGTGCTCTTGTAGCGTTAGCTTTAGGGTTCACGCTAGCTTCGATGATTTTTGCATCGATTGCTGCTTGAACATAACCTTTAGCCCAGTCGGATGCGTTATTGTTAGGGTTAGCTGGCACTTCAAGTTTCAGTGCACGAACCAATACCGCAGACATTTCTTGAACTGTCACTTTACCAGTGTAGTCAAAGATTTTCTTAGTTTGGTTCTTACCTTCCATTAGACCTGCAGCGTAAACTGCTTCGATGTAAGGTGTAGCCCAGTACTTTTCTGTATAGCCTTTGTCTTTAAAAGACACTTGGCCTTTGATTGGCTCAAGGCCCATCAAGTTGGCAACCACTTTCGCGAACTCAGCGCGATTCATGTCTTTATCAAGGCCAGCAGAACCATCTGCATAACCAGTCATGATCTTAGCTTCTTTCAAAACGTCAAACTTTTCTTGGGATGTAAGTTTTGCAGAGTCACCGAATGCAACAGAAGCAAACATGGAGAATGCCATTGCTGTAGACAGTGCTACGGATAAAATTTTCTTCATAACCTTTTTTTCTCCTCCTTGAATCATCTCTTGATTATTTTCTTTAAATTGATAGCTCGTGTTACTCATTAGCCGTACACCTCCTTTCCCGAGTTGAGCAGAAATCATATAAATGATGTCTGTGACGGGTATCACAGAAACCGGTTAACAATAGAACATTGCAAACTAGAGTAGATTCCTATAATCCTACCTAGGTATTATACAATGAGTACCTAGAACCGTAAAGAACATTTTTCTAATTTATAGACAAGTTTCTTCATTCGGTACTTATTGGTTTCTCATTGGGTTCTACATCTTAAACGTTTGCCAGCGGAAAAAGTTGCGGATGTTTCCAAGTTTTTTTAAATTTTTTTAAAAAAGTTTATATAAAGGGCTCAAATTGAGCGTAACAACGTCAATTCGTGGCATAAGAACAAAAAAAGACGCCTTTCGGCGTCTGTGTCATATTCTAGCGAATTTTCATAGCGAGCTGGATAACCCGGGCACGCATTTGAGGATCATCATTCAGCTTATCGTACATCAATTCGATCTCAACTTTATTGTCACGGTAAGTTTTCTCATGTTTAATCGTAACGTGGGACCATTGAATTAACGCATTCTCTGCCAACGTCAGTTCATTGAACGCATCGTGAAAGCCCGTTTCCAAAACCAGACCTTCCATGATTTCTTGAGTAATCTCATCATGGACACCGCGGGCAAGCTCAATCTTCTTCTCCATGACCTTGGCTTTATCTTCAAACTGAGTCTTAGCCTTCATATAGTCCAGTTGCGCTTTCGATAAAATCGGCTTCATAAATTCGTCTTCACCCTCTAAAAAATAGTATGTACTTTCGTTATTGTATCGTATTCTACATCAAATTACAAAGAATTGTAAATGGAAAGGGATTACTGTAATTAAAAGACTGCCCTATCCTGACGGATAGGGCAGAGCTGTGTAATCTGTGTTAACTCAGGTTTTTAGGGAAAACATTAGTGCTCTTCTTCAGCAGCTCGACGGCAATTTTACCGGCTTCCGCACGGGTCAGGTTGCCTTTCGGATTAAAGCTGTACTGCGGTTTCTTCTGTCCCGGCGGCGTGGATGCCGAGCCCTCCATGATCTTGGCTTTGGACACAGCCATAACGGCAGGACGGGCATATTTATCGATTTTCCCGGAATCCACAAAGGCTTTGGCCAATGAAGCATCAAGCTTAGCATCGTTGTTAGCTAATTTCAGCTTCAGAGCACGGGCAATCATTACTGCGGCTTGTTCACGTGTCAGCGGCTGATCCGGACCAAATACTCCATCCGTCAGACCTGTCACAATTCCTGCTCTTGCTGCTGTTTCGATGCTGTCGTAATCCCATGTTGCGGAACGCGCACCCGGCACAAGATCCACAAACGTACGATTATTGTCAGAGTTAATTGGCAAACTCAATCCTTTAACGAGCAGCGTTGCAAATTCCCCTCTAGTCGTATGATCGTCTGTACCGAATTGTTCAAAACGTAAATTGTTCATAAACCCTTTAGAATACAAACCATTTAAAATATTGCGTGCCCAGTTATGATTCGTTATATCATTATATCCGCGACTTAACTTCATTACTTTATAATAACCGAATTCGTCAAACGGAACGGTTATCGTATGACTTCGCATGTCCACTTCCCCGCCTATGTTTACCCATTCGCGTGTTGACGTATAGCGATATACGGTTATCGTTGTACCAGCTGCATCTACCACATTAGGGTTAAAAGACAAGGTTAAGGTTCCGCGTTTCGACGGAGTAATCTTCCGCTCTCCAGGAGTCTGCGGATCACCGAACAATCCTTCCACCGAATAAGGCGCTAGCCCATTCGTTCTAGGCGTATAGTTGGCTGAACCCATATCACCAGCTTCTCCCAGTCCGCCGCTAATCCAGTATACCTGCGAGACTCGACTAAAGTTACTCGATTGAGCTATCGAGCCAAAGTTCAGTAAGTATTCATCCGGTATGCTCCACGACGGAATGCCGCTGTTTTCTCCTGTTCCAGGAAACCCGATGACGTTGCCGTAATCATTCCGGCGTTCAACAATTCCGGTTATCGGCTCTGCAATACCAAACAGAAGCTTGGTATCCGGGTAGTACTTTGCAATTCCTCTTGTATCCGTGCTCTGCATTACCGTTCCTTTAGGAAAGCTAAGCTGCAGTTCCTTATTAAAGACGGTATACTTTGTCGCTACTTTTGGAGCCATAAATTGTGCATCCACACCTACGGTTCCTGTATAAAATACTTCGATGGTGTCCGTAACTTTTGTACCTGCCCGATTGATGGTAATTTTAATCTTGTTGGATTTATCCTGTTTCAGTCCAACATAATCGAACACAAAGCGATCCTTCCCTAGATCCGTACGTTTCACGGCCGGATCCTTGCCTATGAGTACCTCTGTTGCTCCCTCTGCTTCAATATCAAAGCGAACAAAGTTCTTATTAACTACGATTTGCTTACCTACTGTTGGTTGAGGAGAAAGAATTCGATATGCACTTACCTCACGAACCAATTCCAATCGTTGGGTTGTCTTGGCTCCGGTCTCATTTATTAATTCCAGAGTGTACACATGGGTACCCGGTGCATTCGCAGTGAGATCCTGAACCCGCATAATGAAGTCGTTCTGGTTCCCTGCGAAATCATACGAATACCGATCCCCTGCAAAAGTAACCGTTTCATTCTGCGTTGAGGTCACAGGTAGATCGACAGACAGGATATTCTTGGTGCCTATGTTCAGATTCATCTTGACGGCTCCACTACCTCGCAGAACCAGGTCGTAAGTATTCAGGCTTGTTGTATACTTGTTGTCGTTGTAAATAAACTCAGGTGTTAAATTAAAGATTTGTTTCAACTGCGGATCATCCGAACTGAACTCTCTTGGCGGAAAGCTTGGGCGGTCTTTGCCCAATGCCGGCTGAAAGTTCTTAACCGTGGATACATTGTTATCCACAATATAGATCCGCAACTCCTTCCGGATCTCCCGGGCTTGACCCTTCTCGTCCTTTCCTGTTCCGGTCAGAATAATCTTGTTCTCTCCGAATACCAACGGCCCGTCAGTCATCGAAATGTTCAGATTGATATGGAATGCACCGGTGGCCGTGTTCAGCCACGAAGGATCGAGATTCTCGGAAGTGTTTGTTGACTTTTCTTTTTTACCGTTAACGAAAACTTCAGCGAGAAAGTAGCTACTGCTGATCGTATCTTCAAAGTCAATATACTGACCCTTGACTGCCAGTGTATTGCCACTTCCCGAATCGAGCGTATACGTCTGTCCATCGATTAGATTTTCAACATAAATATAGTTCTTGGATGCAAAGGAAATGGTAGCGTCCTTGTACGCGGTCGAACCGTTATAGCTAAAACGTACCGTCTGGTTACCGTTCTTCAACCCAACGACTTTGTAGACATGACTCGTATCGGATTTGGACGCAACATATTCTATTCTGATTGGGCTTGTTCCAAGCGGAAGATAGTTAGCCGTCAAACCGGTCAGCGGATCCGGTCTGCCGTTCGTGGTAACCAAGATGTAGAAATCCCCTGAGTTCACCTTCGCTCCGTTCAGCGGCTCGCCTGACGGGAGGTTGTCGATGTTGCCGCCTTCATATCCTTTGAGATATTTCAGGTCGGTAATGACTGTCTGCCCTCTCATAAATTGAAAGTCCATCCGTTTGTTGACCGTCTTGGTGCCGAAGGTTACGGATAAGGTATGATTCTGATCAACCAGAACCGCGCCGCTCGCATCCTTTTTAAAAGCCAGATCATTAATGTCAAAAGATACCAGCCAATATGAAGGTGTATTATCCTTAACGTTCGGAATAAAGGTCTCTTCCGTGAACACAGGTGTCACCTTGGTGTCGTTGACCAGAATCTCGGCGCTTTCACTAAACTTCGTTTTGTTTGCTTCATCCTGAGGAATCAACATCTGCACATGAACCTTCGCGCTCTCTCTATCCTCGGTGAAGATCGGCTGTACGCCAAGCATACTTTGAGCATTGCCGCTTGAGTCCACCAGGTCGAGCTTCACGACCGGATTCTTCTCATCAAAATAGAATAAAGAGTAGTTAAATGTGAGTGAGTCTGAACCATTCTGCGCGACCAGCTTAAGATTGTTCACACCCGGGTTCAGTTTAAGCTGTGGCGAGAAGAAGCTGCCGTCCTGCAGCAACGATGTTGACAACGCCTGACCGCCATTGATTGATACTGTCACCTTTGTAGTGTTCATGGCTTTACCCTGCAGGGTAATCTCTTGCCGGTTCACTACAATCTGAGCACCTTCATTCAAATCCAGATTATCCGAACCCCCGAGTACCTGGAGCTTCTCCACGTAAGGGACTTGATCAAACAGAACATAAAACGTCTCAGAACGTTCAACTTGTCCTTGCTGACCCGTAAATGTAATTCTATTCATGCCCGGATAGAGGGTAACGTTTGCTTTGAAACGTTGATCCGGTCTTTCTGTGTCGAGTGTAACGACTGCCGGTGCGATACGGGCCGGATCTTCAACCCACCGTTTGGCGTTTTGATCCCAGTTCAGCAGTTGGACGTTAGCTCCCAGTGTGGAATCGGTAACCATTCTGTACGTTCCAGTAATGGTCTGCTGTGATTCTGTTACTTTGTATACATTATCTCTGGCTATCTGATTGGGCCCAGTCGTCAATGTCAAATCAACCGTATTTCGCAGTTCGGAAATATCCGGAGTGAAATAACTAGTCGGCTTATCTGCCGCCGATGCGACTGGTGTAAGCCCTGCCGGTATTAACGATACAACCAGAGCCACCATCATCAGCCAAATAATCGGCTTCTTCGTACGCTGCATTAAATCATCTCTCCTCTGTAAAGTCAGATAAGTCTTATATCGGCACCTATCACGCCATATTTTAGAAAAAATCACAAAAAAGCCTCACCCTTTTTGGGTGAGGCTGCTTGTACACATTTTGTGCAAGTATATGAAATGATTTTACGATAACAGGAAACATCTCTATAAATAGTAAATCGTCAGGCTGTAGCGCTTATTATTTCGTCCGGGACTCCGCGTTCGTCTTCACACGCAACCGGTTAATCAATCCGAGCAACGGGCGCTTGGTCTTGCCAACCAATCCGATAACCTCGGCACCGATCTGCATAAAGAACATCATAATACAGATAACTACAAAAGTGACCCAGTTCGCTTCATGCATGGCCGCCGAGGACTGAATAACAGCCAGCACACCAAAGAATCCAGAGATCCCATAAATAACTAACACGGTCTGACGATGGCTAAAGCCAAGTTCGCGCAGGCAGTGATGCAAATGCCCTTTATCTGGAGCAAAGATCGGCTTCTTCTGAATCTTCCGGCGAATGATCGCAAAGAAAGTATCCGACAAAGGCACACCGATAATGATCAGCGGCGTAATGAAGGAGACAATCGCGATCTGCTTAAAACCAAGCAGGGACAGCATGGCTAGACTGAAACCAAGAAACAACGAGCCTGCATCTCCCATAAAGATCTTGGCCGGATGGAAGTTAAAGAATAGAAATCCAATAATTGCACCGAGCAAGAGCAGACAGATCATGGCTACTGTCGTGTTGCCCATCAAGAAGGACATGACCAGAATGGTGCCGATGGCAATAGCGGAGACGCCGGCTGCCAGACCATCCAGTCCGTCAATCAGGTTAATAGCGTTCGTTACACCGACAATCCAAAAAATCGTAAGCGGGATAGATATCCAGCTTTCCAGCATCGAATAACTGTCCTGAAAAGGTATATTAACAAAATCAACAGTAATATTAAATCCAAATACGACGACACACGCTGCAACAATCTGAGCCAAAAACTTTACTTTTGCTGACAGCTGAAAACGGTCATCCAATGCTCCGATCAGCACGATCATGGATCCGCCAATCAGAAATGCCTTCAAAAAATTCGCATCACGCACGGACAGACTTTCCGGAATAAAAGGGAGCACGGCGATCAATCCAAGGACAAAAGCTAGATATATTCCTAATCCGCCCAGCCGGGGCATGATTCGTGTATGCACTTTCCGGGCATCAGGAACGTCCACAGCGCCAACCTTTATCGCGAATTTCTTCACGAGCGGTGTCAAGAACAGAGCGAGTACTAAAGACACGACAAACCCGATGATGTATATCGTTACCATGTAATCATTCAACCCCCAATATTGTCTACCGTGTTGAATTATACTCCCTTCGCAACCGAAAACCAATGCCAATTTCCGGCGATTTCCCGGATTTTCCTCACAAAATTGAGTTAATTAGCTAGTTTTAGTGACTTTTTCTTTCTCGCGCAGCACTTTAACTGCGAATTTCGGGAGCGCAAGCATTCTTTTGAACCGGGTTGGTTCCTTCAGTAAACGATAAAACCATTCCAGCCGCAGCTTTTGGAATACCTTAGGGGCCCGCTTGGACTTACCCGAAATAATATCAAAACTGCCGCCAACACCCATCATGATAGGTACACCGAGACGTTCCTTGTAACGGGCAATCCATGGCTCCTGTGTGTCAGCCCCACGAGCAACAAACAGTAAATCAGGAGATACCGCTCTTATACCTTCAATGACCTCATCATCTTGTTCCGGTCCAAAAAAACCATCACGATATCCGGCAATAATAGCTGCCGGATATTGCATTTGTAACCGCTCAGCTGCTTCCTGAATCACTTCAGGCGTTGTTCCAAGCAAGTAGAACTTCCATCTATAGTTTTCTCCGACTTTCATCAATTCATGTAACATGTCAAATCCGGTAACACGTTCCGTAAGCGGATCACCGCCTACCCCCGCTGCCCACACAATACCGGAACCGTCAGGAACAATCAAATCAGCGTTTTGCATCATTTTCTTATATTCCGGATCATCCAATGCAGCCATCACCATAATCGGATTAGCAGTAATCACCTGATGTGGACGGCCGGAAATGACCGCTTCCGTCAAGTATTTTACCGTATCATTCATATTCAGCTTGGAAAAAGGTATACCGAAAATTGAAACGCTCGGAATCGTAGTTGTCTGCTTCACCATATCACCTTCTGTTACCTAGATATTCAACAATATGCCGGGAAGGAAGCTGAGCTTCCAGCTTGAGCTGTGCAATCTGAGCTTCATGTTCTTCTTTCCACGCCTTCAGGCCATCCAGAAGTGTTGTCATGTGCCGAGTAAGATCCGCGGGAACAAGAGAATCACTGCTCCCTATAGCTGCACTATGGAGTCTATTCAGAAAATGATCGATCTTCGGATCATACGATATTCCAATGAGCGGTACTCTCTGGTTAGCTGCATAGATTAGGCTATGCAGACGCATGCCTAGAATCAACTGACAACGGCTTACCTCACGAAGCATGTCCTGAGGTTGCTGCTCTTCCCGGTAGAAACTTATTACTCCGCCGTATGATGTAATATCACCCATCCTGTCGGTAATATACTGGGAAGCTTCTTCATCATCCGGCTTATGAAACGGAAGGAACCGAAGATGCACAGGTCGTTTTCTCATCAGTTCCTTCAGGCCATCAGCTATTGCGTTCAGCTCCCGGCGTTCCGGATCCCAGAAGCGAACTGAGATTCCGATAACCGGAAGCTCGCCATTGTGTTCTTTAATCGCTTCATCTGCAGCTTCTGTCTCAGCTTCGCTATCCTCAGAATGAGAACCAACATCTTTCTCCACTTCTTCCGAAGCCGCATTTCTGATGAACTCCCCGGTCTCTTCGGTCATTCGGGTTTCTAGATCCATCGAGATTGTATTCTCAGGCAGCGGCAGGCCCATGACAGGATCAGGTACAACGTGGATGTCTTCAGCACGAATTCCCATCGATTGGAGAAGCTCGCCTGATTGAACATCCCTAACCGATATATAAGAACATTTCCGGAATACGGATCGAATCATCGGATTAAAAATCTTGCGGTTTACAGGACCAACGCCTTGTGCGTATACAAAGGTTGGCTTCCGCAGCCACTGTGCCATTTTAATAATGGCAAGATAATACGGAATCGTCTTCGGGCTTGTCGCATCCTGCAGCAGACTGCCGCCTCCGCTAATTAATCCATCACTTTCCTTAATCGCCCGTCTAACTTCGCCCAGCTGCATTCGGTGCACTGAACGTACACCGTACATCTTGGAGGTCCATTCAGGGTCGATGGACAGCACGACAGGCTCGATCATGATACCTGCCGCCTTTCCCTGTTCTTCTAAGGCCGTCAGGATAGACTTTAGCACCGCTTCATCGCCACTGTTCTTAAATCCGTAATACCCGGAAATGACTATTGTCTTAGAAGTGGAGACCATCTTTTCCAGATCCTTTCCGCGATTTGCCATACATAGATAGCAATCAGACCAATAATTAATCCGAGCACAAGACCGAGTAGGCCCCGAACCGTCGAAATGTAAATCGGTGAATGAATATGTGTGAACGTTCCTACGATAGACAATTGACCCATAGCGCCGACAATGAGCAGATAGGCCGCATGACGGTATTTAAAGGACAAGAACAGACCGAGCAGCATGATCGGGTGAGCCAGCAGGAATTCTTTATTCCGCGGACGGACACCGATTGTGTTCTCAAGGAATGAACGGAATGCCATTTCAATCGAAGATACAGATCCCGCGTTACCTGTACGGCTCAAATAGTACATTCCAATAACACCTAAAACACCAGAAGCGATAACCCATAATAGTGTGATTGGCGTCTTGAGCAGCTTTATCACACCACCTCGGGTTGCGTTTCCGCCGCGATACAGCAGCACATACACAGCCGTTAATGCCATCGGAGCCAAAGCCAGCAGGTTAACCCCGCGGAACTGATCCAACACCAGCATGTAAGTTACATTGTTAAGCAGCGCGATTACGAGCGGCACGGCTGCAAGTGAAAGAATAGTTGTCTTGAAGAACAGCACAATCGCATGTGTCACTCGTCTTCCAACACTCATATCCGGCAAAGATTGGTTGCTGTTTACTTTTCTTATTGCGAGTATCATGGCAACCGTAGGTCCGCTGATCGATGTTGCCAAAGCCAAGGCCTGTTCCATCATTTCTGGTCTTAACACGTAAAGACCCGCACTTCCGATTAATCCGATAACAAAAGCCGGAATAGCCAAGAAAGGAATAAAATAAGAGATCATTAGTGAAATTAGCGCGATAGCACCAACTACAGCCACAGCTTTGAAGTAACGCTGCATGGAGGAATCAGCTACCTGGAACGCCTCAGCTTGTCCGATAGTAAAGCCGTTCTCCTGAATATCCTTAATCGCATTGCCTGGTTCCGTCAAGCTCTCAATCAGGTTATCCATCGGATCCGTAATCGAAGCTGTTGTTGTATCTCTGAGCGGTTCAGCGTTCAAGTAAAACATCCGAATGTTCCGGTCTTTGGATGCCAAAACAAAGCGGTCACTAATGACTTCCACTTCCAGCGTTGCATCTCTCTCGCTGAGGGAGTATAGACGTGCTACGTTATAATCTGTTTGATAGGCAAGTGTAGTGAAGCCTTTTTGTGGTTTCTTAATATTTTCGATCGCCGTAAGCCCGATGTTATGCTTGTTCAGCAGCTCTCCAAAGGCTTTCAGACTTTCCATTTCCTCATCGTCGCTAAAGCCTTTAACCGATTCGCCGTCGAACAGGATACGTTTAACCCCATTATCGGCAAAATAGGCCATGAGTTTCTCCATATACGCTTGATCATACGGTGTGCTGTCCGACAAACGCGGCACAATGGCAAAGCCTTTATCCCGAAGCATTTTCAACGTAATCGGGTCTGGAGACATCGGCTTCAGCACAGCATTCGATCTAGGGGTCTCCAGAATCAACCCCTCAGCATCGTTGTAGGTCCATGGACGAACCGAAATGCCCAGTCTCGTAAATGTCTCTTCAATCAAAGGTTTGATATGGGTTACGCTATCCTCATTGTTAAAGGCAACGTACGTATAATTCTCGTTAGGGGAGATGACCTTTCCTGTCAGATCGGCCACTTGCTGCCCGTCGTATAGCGTGATCCGCCGTGACTTAACGAACTCATCTAGCGTACTTTCAAATAAAGCCATGCTGCCGACACCGGCCTGCTTCAACCGATCTAGCTGCTCTGCTATATAATCCTGCGGACGCGTCCGGTATACGGAGATATCTACCAAGTCACGATAATCAAACACAAACTCGACATTTTTGGATGTCGATTCCGTTTGTAAGCGGTCATAGCCTACAGGCAGGGCGGCCGCAACGCCCAGAACAACCAGAATCCACAGCCACTTGCGGGCTGCCGTATTCCAGCGTTTCCATTTCTGATACACGAAAGTTCCTCCTCATTGAACTTACGGGATTCTTCCGCCTCTGAACATTCAAGTGCGAAAGAATCCCGGTCGTTTAAATCTCTATTATTTATTCATTAAGCATCCACTCTAGCCATCACTTGGCCTGAGAGGTTTTGCATTTTTTGCTGTGCATCTTCAAGAGATTGGCCCCGGACCGCAAAATACACTTTAATCTTCGGTTCCGTTCCGGATGGACGCAGGCAGAACCACGAACCGTCTGCAAGCATGTATTTAAGCACGTTCTCCTTCGGCAGACCGTTTAAGCCTTCCGCATAATCTAGCACGGTCTCAATCGCAACACCGCCTACTTGCTCTGGAGGAGCACTCCGCCAATCACTCATAATGCCCTGAATCTGAGCAATCCCGTTCTTACCTTTCAGTGTGCGGGATTCCAGGTTCTCCAAGAAGTATCCGAACTGATCATACAGCTCTTCCATCACATTATAGAGCGTCTTGCCTTGCCCTTTGTAATAAGCAGCAGCCTCACAGATTAACATAGAGGCAAGAACCGCGTCCTTATCGCGTGCATAAGTGCCTGCCAGATAACCGTAGCTTTCCTCATATCCAAACAAAAATGTATGCTGACCGTTCTTTTGGAACTGAGTCATCTTTTCACCGATATATTTGAAGCCCGTCAGAGTATTCAGCACGGTTGCTCCGTAAAACTGGGCAATCGTTGCCCCCATCTCGCTTGTTACAATCGTCTTGACAACGGCTGCATTATCCGGCAGCTTGCCTGCTTCCTTCAGCTGACTCAGCAGATAGTGGATCATAATCGCACCGGACTGATTTCCGGTCAATACCACGTATTCACCTTGGCTGTTCTTCACAACAGCGCCCATACGGTCGGCATCCGGATCTGTTCCGATCAGGATATCCGCTCCGACTTCCTCACCAAGCTTCATCGCCATGGTGAACGCTTCGCGTTCCTCAGGATTCGGCGACTTCACAGTTGAAAAATCAGCGTCCGGCTGTTCCTGCTCTGGAACAACAAACACATTCTTAAAGCCAACGCGCTCCAGCACCTTGCGGACCGGCATGTTCCCTGCACCATGCAGCGGGGTATAAACAATCTTGATATCCTGACCTAGTGTGGAGGAGATCGCGTCACGGTTCACACTAATGTCTGCTACCGTATCGATAAAAGCTTGGTCCTCCTCGTCTCCGAGCCACACCAACAGCCCCTCTGCCTCCGCTTGCTCCCGGGTCATCTTCTTCACCGCAGCAAAAGAATCTACTTCCTGTATATGAGAAATAACTACCTCTGCCTCATGGGGTACCAATTGGCCTCCCTCAGAATTATACACCTTATAACCATTGTACTCTGGCGGGTTATGACTTGCCGTGATGACAATACCACCGGTCGCACCCAGATGACGAACGCTGAACGACAGCTGCGGAGTGGAACGTAGTGACGGATACAGCTTCGCAACTATTCCGTTACCAGCAAGCACCAATGCTGCTTCGAGTGCAAACTCCGGAGAGAAGTGACGAGAGTCATGGGCAATAACAACCGAAGGCTTGCCTTCCTCTGCACCATGAACCTCCAGGATATATCGAGCTAATCCTTGAGTAGCACGGCCCACCGTATATTTATTGATCCGGTTGCTGCCCGCGCCGATAATGCCACGAAGACCTCCGGTACCAAACTCCAAATCACGATAAAAACGTTCTTCCAGCTCCTGGGGATCATTTTCAAAGGTGCGTAGCTCCTGTTTTGTCTCTTCGTCCACATATGGATCGTTTAGCCAGCGCTGAACGGTATCCTTTGTTCTCTGACTCATTTCAGCCATGATTCATCCCTTCCTTATCCAAAGAAAATTGTTAGCGGAGTTTCACTTACGCTTTGTCTTGTAGAGCGAACATAATCTCGCCTTCGGCTACGATGCGGCCATCTACGGTAGCAGTCGCCTTTCCTTTGCCGATCATACCTTTGAGACGGGTGATTTCCACTTCAAGGCGCAGTGTGTCTCCCGGCACAACCTGCCCACGAAAACGGAACCCATCGACGCCTGCGAGGAAACCGAGCTTACCACGGTTGCTTTCTACGCTAAGCATAGCCACAGCCCCTACCTGAGCAAGAGCTTCAACGATCAGTACACCAGGCATCACAGCGTATTCCGGAAAATGACCAACAAAAAAAGGCTCGTTGATCGTAACGTTCTTGATTCCCACGGCAAACTTGCCGTTCTCGATCTCCACAATTTTGTCCACGAGCAGGAACGGTGGGCGATGAGGAATAATCTCTTGAATTTGTCCAATGTTCAGCACAAAAAAACTCCTTTCTTATGTACGTACCCGCCAAGCACTCCCTGGGAAAGATGTAAATCGTTCTACAGAGGCCTGCTTCATGCCAAATCATGCATAAAACAAGGCGTTTACGGAAAAAACTAAGGATATCCTTCACCACTGCAGACGTGAAGGTTGAGATAAGGGGCTTTCTCTACAGGTATCTACCTGGGAGGAGGCCCTTTTTAAGCTATTGATGAAATAGTCCATCCCATTATACCGTTATACTGAAAAAAAAGAAAACTCCCTAAGGGAGTTTCAATTCGTTATTCGTTGTCAAATCCTCGCTCCGATTAAGGAGCAAAAACCAAATCAAAAACATGTTTCCAAGTACTCCACTTGAAGGCTTCACCGATATCCTGTTTGCCTAAAATGACATAACCGAAAACCATTCCACCGGCCAGCGCCAGCAGAAGAAAGATCGGAACCATAATTCTGAGCGCAATTTTCCATCCAGATGTCTTACGCCGTACTGGTTCACTAGCTTCACTCACGCTTCATACCACCTATCCTCGCATAGTGTTGGCAAGGTTCATCATGGTGTCGCTGGAGCTCAGCGCACGTGCAGCCAGCTGATATGCACGCTGGACTTCCATCATTTTCGTCATTTCTTCCGAATAATTTACGTTGGACTGCTCCAAAAAGCCGGATCGAACTTCTGATTTCGGTGGCTGACCATTAGCCGCTGCCTGTTCGAACACCTCCGCCTCCGTCAAGCCGGCGGCAAGCATATACAGGTTCCCATCCATCTGTACCAGTCCTTCCGGACGCTGCAGCTCGGCGAGTTTCAGTACTCCGGTAACAGACCTCCCTGCAGGGGTTTCGACCAGAACCTGTCCTGCTGCATCTACAGCAACTTTACCGTTCTCGGGAATGAGGATCGGGTTGTTATCTTGGTTCAGAACCTTATAGCCCTGGTTGTTTACCAGATTCACGAAGCCCGGATTTTGCGGGTCAGGCGATACATGAAAACCGCCTTCACGGGTATACGCGACACCGCCGTTACCTTCCACAGCAAACATCGCTTTACCCTCAATCGCAAGATCGAGCGGGTCCCCCGTTTCCTTATGGGAACCTGGCTCCAAACTCTCAACGATCGACGCGAGTCTCATACCAAAACCCATGTTGAATCCCGGAGGTGTAGCTCTTCCATCCAAAGTGAAATCTTTATGATGTCCCTGCACCTGAGTCAGCACATCTTCAAAAGATGAATCCTTGCTCTTATAACCAACTGTATCTACATTCGCGATATTATCAGCAATCACATCCAGCCGCTGTTGAATCGCGTTCATGGACACCATGGCACTAATCATGGAGTTATTCATACGTTAACCTCCTGTGGAGTAGACATTAGCTCTATAGACAGATACTTTATCAGACTCTGCCGATCTCATTAACAGCCTTTTCGAGAGACTTATCATAAAATTGAACGACCTTCTGGTTCGTCTCATACGCACGAAGTGCTGCGGTCAGTTCGACCATCGATTGCGAAGGGTCCACATTGGACGCTTCAATAAAGCCCTGACGAACGATCGCATTATCACCTGCGGCGAGAAAACGTGTACCGTCTCCATCCGTGCTGTTGAGGCGAAAAACGCCGTTGCCTTCCCGAACAAGTGCATGAGGCTTGTCTACCACACTAATTCCCAACGTAACGCCAGTAGGATTACCGGCAACACCTACGATTTGCCCTTGCTCATTCACTGTAAAGTTACCGGCTTGGCCTGTCAATACAATTGGCGCGTTATCGGCATCCAATACTTGGTATCCGGTAGATGTCAGTAGATTCCCATCCTGGCTCACATGAAACTGTCCGTTTCTCGTGTACCTTACTTCCCCATTTTCATCCTGTACTGTGAAAAAAGCTTGCGGACGGTAAATCACTTCACCGTTCCCATCAATATATTTGCCCGAAGCGTCAAAACTCATGTTCTCCCCGGTTGCCGGATCAACGAGCCCCAGCTCAGAAACGATGGCGAAATCGGAAGTTTTCCCGGTTTCACGGAGAGCTCCCTGTTTATGCAGCGACAAACTCTCTTCCGCAAACACAGCTGTGCTCAACTTACCGAGTGTGCGGTGCTCGTTTCCTGGCTCACCGCCGATCATGGACACAAGCACTTCAGGGAACGAGCGCTGAACGCTGTCCGTCTGCTTGTACCCTGTCGTATTAACGTTAACGATATTTTGCGTTATGGTGTCATGACGCCGCTGTTGTGTAATCATACCTGCAGCTGCGTTATAAAGTCCTCTTAACATGAAGGCACTTCCCTTCTCATGGACCGATAAAAAGCTCCATTAAAATTCATTCACTCCCTATTTATATCGGAAGATTAGAATCTTTTCTTAACCACTTTATCCAAATTGTCCAACATAATGCCCGTTCCCTTTACAACGCAATGCATCGGATCTTCAGCAATCAGCACTGGCACGCGCAGCTCCTCCGTCAGAAGCTCGTCCACCCCATGAAGCAATGCACCACCGCCTGTCAATATAACGCCACGATCAATAATGTCAGCTGAAAGCTCTGGCGGTGTCCGCTCAAGAACCGATTTTGCTGCAAGAACGATCGATGAGATTGGATCCCACAACGCTTCCTGTACCTCAGCAGAGGTTACCGTCACCGTAATTGGCAGACCTGAAACCATATCCCGACCGCGGATATCCATCTCCGACTGACGTCCACCCGGACGGACGGTACCGATGGATACTTTTAAATCTTCAGCTGTGCGTTCCCCGATAAGCAATTTATATTTATTCTTAATGTATTTTGTTATGGCCTCGTCGAACTTGTCCCCTGCCATTTTGATGGAAGCGGCAGTCACCACATCGCCCATGGACAGGACGGCCACGTCTGTCGTGCCGCCCCCAATGTCCACGACCATGTTGCCGCTAGGCTGGAATATATCCATGCCTGCGCCAATCGCTGCCGCTTTAGGCTCTTCCTCCAGGAACACATCTTTGGCACCGCTGTGTTCTGCCGCTTCCCGGATCGACTTCTGCTCCACAGACGTAATATTCGTCGGTGCGCAAATGAGGATACGGGGGCGGCTGTACCAGCTTCGAGCGCCTACGCGGTCAATAAAATACTTAAGCATCGCTTCCGTAATTTCAAAATCAGCGATGACCCCATCTCGGAGCGGGCGAATCGCCATAATGTTGCCTGGGGTGCGCCCAATCATGCGCCGTGCATCTTCCCCGACGGCAAGGACTCTTTTGTTGTCGCTCTCAATGGTCACTACGGAAGGTTCGTCTAGCACTACCCCCTTCCCTTTGACGTGAATAAGCACGTTTGCTGTCCCGAGATCGATTCCAATATCCTTGCTAAGCATCATGAAAAGCCCCCAAAGTGTTATTTTATGGTACGTGAATGTTGGTTCCGAGCATAACTGCCGAGGATCGACAAATAGCAGCATGGCATGATGCTATTCGGCATAACAAGGTCTCATCATTCGATATGATACCATCTTTTAACATATCATACTTCAGGGGAGGGATTCAACGTCAATCTAGCGACCTAAGCCCTATAGTTAGGATTTCGCTGTTGCAACAGGCTCACGACTGCCGCTGGTCGTCTTCTTGTATTTAATCTTGGTGGCTTCGCCGCCTCTAAGGTGGCGGATCGACTTATGGTACTCGAGAATATGCTTAACCTGATCCGCCAAGTCCGGGTTAATCTCCGGCAGACGTTCGGTTAAGTCCTTATGCACCGTGCTTTTCGACACGCCAAATTCTTTGGCAATCGTCCGGACCGTATGCCTCGTTTCCACGATACAGCGTCCGATCTTAATGGTCCGCTCTTTGATGTAATCGTGCACGCTCCCGCCTCCCTACTGTGTGGATAGTTTGGTACATTATATGAGTGGCATGGCGGGATATTCGCGGTTTCACAGGGTGACAAGCTCCATCGGTCCCATTTATTTTAAGGACATGCTGACCTGACTGAGGGCTTTGCTCCATTTTATCGGGTGTCTGTCAGGTTGTCCGGTGCTTACAACGCCTTGAGGACAAAGAAAAAAAGGCAGGAAATTCATCCTGCCTTTCATGCGCGGTGGGCGCTGTGTATCATCTGAAAAAATTAATTTTTCGGAAGAAGCTCCATCGGGTTGACCAGGTTTTCACCATCATACACTTCGAAGTGTACGTGGTTGCCAAGATCTTTTTCAAACTCGCTGTGTCCCGCAGAAGCAATAGTCTCGCCCTGCTTCACTTCTTTACCCTGCTCCACCTTCACACCGCTCAAGCTTTGATACACGGTCTTCAGCTCTCCAGGATGGGTGATTTCCACCACAGTTCCATTCACAGGATGATCTTCCACACGGGTTACTTTGCCATCGAGCGCTGCGGTTACATCAAATGCCTTGTCATCTTTACGGGCCAGGTCAATACCCAAGTTCGGCGTAAAGGTATCGTTGTACTGTACCATGGCTTCCTGATGCTGCTCAGCCGGAGCTTTCGCATCATAAAACGGCTTTACAACAGTAGCTTCTGCGCCATCGGCTGTCGGCCAGATCATGCTTTGGGAATTTGCGATGACTTCCACGGCTTCCTCTTTTTTACCACCCGTTGCAGTCTTGGCATCGGTACCCTTCTGGGCTTCCGTTACGGCTGCCTGCTGTTTCAGCGGTTTTTGGCTGGCGTCCTGGTAGACCCACACGAGGGTTAGTATAATTGCCGCTGCTGCCAGATAAGCTGCCGGGAACACCCACCGTTTGGACAACATTCTTTTCCACGAAGACGACGTTACCGCCGGTTCTCCTTGAGCTGTTTTAGGAGCTTCTTCGCGGGGTTGACTATTTTTGTTCTGTTCATTCATTTGCAATCACCTCAGTAATCATTGTTACCGGGGTAAACTCTTTTATACGTGCATTTCTATTATTTTTTTGAAGAGAGAAGTTTTGAAGTTTCGGCAAAAGAAATACCGGTATAGTAGTGTTGTAGAATCTCCTTCGCCTTATAGCCTTCCCTTGCCATTCCTTCTGCGCCGTACTGGCTCATGCCGACACCGTGGCCATAACCGTAAGAAACGATCTCTACTTCTCCATCTTTCAAACTCCAGCTGAATTGACTAGAGCGAAGGTCCAATCTCTCTCTTATTTCTCGTCCTGTAAACTTTTTGCCTCCGACTCTCACTTCCTGGATGCGATTCCCTTTCGTGTACGAGATTACTTTCCATAAGCTAGAGCTTCCGCCTGATGTTGACACCGGTATGGCTGTATCCGATAATCCCAGACGCTCAATAAATTCGTCACGAGGCATGCGGACGGTAGATTTATATCTAGGAGAGATTTGTTTGTCCCATGGACTCTCCACACTTCGCAGATACGGAATCTCGTTCTTCCAATAATCCTCTGAATTTTCCGTATAGCCATTGCTGGTCGAGAAAAAAGAAGCCGTGATCGGCTTGCCCTTGTACGTCATCACAATCCCTTTCGTTTCCTTCACAGCCTGGCGCAGCTTAGCCAGCTCATCTTCTTTGCCAAGAGCCGCCCATTCCTTCTCCAGCTTCTCCTTCGATATGTAAGCCTGATGGCTAACCGTATCGGTTACATCACTCTTGTTGTCCGGCACATCGCTCTTGTTGCCGGACTTTAGTCGCTGCACGATGAACGTCCGTGCGGCGATGGCCTGGGCCTTGAGTGCCTCCAGCTGAAATTCTGCCGGCATTTCGGCGGCTACGACGCCAACAATGTAGGTTTCCAGCGGGAGGGTCTCGACGGTGTCCGTCTTCGTTAAGTAGACGGACACCGTGGGCTCTTCCGCCTCCTGCGGAGCGGCGGAAGAGGCGGGCGCCGGCCCGGGCGCGGGCGGTGCGGGCTTGTGGTCGCCCGGGGCGACCACAAGCAGCGGCACCGCGAGCGCGAGGGCCAGCAGGCCCGCGGCGGCCCAGACGGCGGGGTGCAGCCGCACCCGCCGGCCGGGGGCCGCAGGGCGCCGCGCGGCGAAGCCGCGGCGCCGGAAGCGTGAGGGCCGCACACGGAACGTGCGGTCCTCACGTGGCGCGCCGCCGGCAGGAGGCGGCGCGGAGCGCTGGCCGCCGTGCGGGGCAGCGCGGTCTCCGCTACGAGGCGGGGGAGCGGGGTCCCCGCCGCTAAGCGGAGCAGCGGGGGCTATGCCACGAGGCGGGGGAGCAGGGTCCCCACCGCCAAGCGGAGCAGCGGGGGCTATGCCACGAGGCGGAGCAACAGGGTCCCCACCGGTAAGCTGTGCAACAACGCGAAGCAGGGTATCATGGACTTTATCACTAGTCTGTTCAGCAGCACGATGCGGGGCCACATGCCCCCCACTCCCAGAATGTCCAGCCTCAGGGTTATACGCAGCACTCATTGGCAAACTACCCAATGAAAACTCTCCGGCATCTATGTTGTTATTCAATGAGCCTATTTCCATCCTATCCTTCTTACCGAACCTGTCACCCTGTGTCCTTCCTGTATCTGCTCCAGATGTGCCTACCACCTGCAATGGTTCAAGTCGCTCTGCTGATTCTACATAGGATTGACCTACTATTTTTTCCGTCTCTTCAGAAGTCTTTCCTGATGATGATATGCTTTCAGAATTATCTATATCTTCCGTTCCCTCAACCATCCTCTCAGGCGGTGGGAACTTCCACTCCAGCACAGGTGTTTTTGATCCAGTGACAACATTGAGTCCCTCTTTCCGCCTGTTATTCTGGTTACCCGGTTGACGTTCTTTTTCCGGAGTAACCGGAATTTGTATTCGAACCTTCGAATCTTTCATTCGGCTCTCTCCTTTGTGCAGATTGGAGCACATAAGTTTTCGTCGCCAATTCTATAAGTGCTCCTATTCCTCCAATTGCTAGTACTCATAAGTATGAGAACTTTTCAGTTGATAGAACCCTTTTAAGAGAGAGAACGGGAAGAGTCCCATGTGCACACAACGAGATTTATTTTTGTGTAACCTCGTAAGTCCCACGGCATGGCATTGCATGACGGCGGTCGACTGCATTGTAGCAGTCCATATGATTTAAAACACATCAATATTTGAATGAACTCCCATACGTGTGATAACTACTCATATAATTCAACAGAATTCAGTGAATGTTGTATAAAACGCAACTTTATCCTGTCCTATAGCGGCGAAGGACGAATTGTTGCAAAGAATACAATAATAGAGATAGGGAATCATTTATTTACCTCTTCCCAGGAAGAATTGTTGTAGAATCTGCAACAATATCAGTAGGTTCAGGCATCCTGTTCGTTCATTGTTGTATAACATACAACATTACCATAAAGCCCCTTAATTACGGGCCTGGCAATTACTTCTCACATCATGATTGATCATTGTAACAACGTATAGCCCTTGGCTCGATTGCGCGCAAAGCTACATTACTTTTCACATCATGTTTCATTACGCGGACCTTAATCATTCGCTAACAGATAACAACCCGTTCAGACGTTAGACATATCAGTAAACTCATCAAGCGTGTTTGCAACCCATTTAATTTTTAATAATCGTCAAGCACTAACTTTGGTCATGAACCATTTAAATATTTTTCTTTCATTTAAAACACTCTGATACAATCCATCGTTTATACCATATAGTATTCCTAACAAGAACAATGAGCAGCCATCCCTATTGGTTTATGTCTAAGTCAGACGCCGCACCCGCTCTGGGAGCTTAGCACAGTGATTCCCACCAACACTGAATCTTTCTACGCGCACGAAAAAGGCCCTACCATTACGGCAGGGCCCTTCGTATAAAAATCATTGTTCCGTCATATGAAGTTGCAGATTGTTATTACACCCAAGTCGGCTGTACTGTGAACAACTTGCTGTCTTCGGTCTTAGTGGTCTTGGACACTTTTTCGTAATCCTTTTCCTCTGTCGAAATACGCCAGATATCTGCGCCCAATCCGGAGAGCTTCTCAGCCAAATGAACATATCCCCGGTCAATGTGCTGAGTACCACTAACTTCAGTCGTTCCTTCCGAAACAAGTCCTGCCAAAATCAGAGCAGCGCCGGCTCGAAGATCCGTTGAGCATACCTTCGCCCCCGTTAAATGGGAACCTCCGGTCACAATGGCAGAACGGCCTTCTACTTTGATTTCAGCATTCATCAGCTGGAATTCATCCACATGCATGAAGCGATTCTCAAACACCGTTTCTGTAACCACGCTTGTGCCTTCAGAAACGAGTAGGAGAGCCATCATCTGTGATTGCATATCTGTAGGGAATCCCGGATATGGTAAGGTCTTAACGTCTACAGCCTTCAGTGGCTTATCCGCAATGACGCGAACTCCGTTTTCATCCGGCTGAATCGTTACGCCCATTTCTTCCATTTTGGAAATTACCGGTCCCAAATGATCCGCAATAGCGCCTTCCACATACACATCACCACCGGTGATTGCGGCAGCAGCCATAAAGGTTCCTGCTTCAATACGATCCGGTATAACATGATGCTTCACACCATGCAGCTTCTCGACACCTTCGATACGAATGATGCCGGTACCTGCTCCGCGAATAATGGCACCCATGCCATTCAAATAATTAGCCAAATCGACAATTTCCGGCTCTTTCGCCGCATTTTCGATCGTTGTTACGCCTTCTGCCAATGTGGCAGCCATCATAATATTTTCGGTAGCACCTACGCTGGCAACATCCAGATAAACCTTTGCGCCACGAAGCCTTCCATTACTTTTAGCTTCAATATACCCCTGCCCGAGACTGATCTCCGCACCCAGCGCTTCAAAACCTTTTAGATGCTGATCAATCGGTCTTGTACCGATAGCGCATCCGCCCGGAAGTGAAATGCGGGTTTGACCGAAACGTGCCAGAAGTGGTCCCATGACCAAAAAAGAGGCGCGCATCTTCCGCACCCACTCATAAGGTGCTTCACATGTAGTTATGTGCTCTGCATTTACACGTATGACTTCGTCTTGATATGTAACGCCTGCACCAAGCGACTCCAATACTTTGCTGATTGTGATTACATCGTCAAGAGGAGGTGCATCGATAATTACACTTTCTCCTACTTCCCCTAAGAGAGAGGCAGCGATGATCGGAAGAACTGAATTTTTTGCTCCGCTGACTTTGACGCTTCCGGTCAGTCTTTTGCCACCGCGGACGATAAATTTGCTCATCATGGTTTCCCTCCGCGTCCATAATTTTGCTGTAATATAATTCATTGATTAAAGAATTTCCAATTCACTAACTTCCATCTTATCATTGATGCTTTTCGCCCTTCAAGCGATTTTAGGACTAATTTCTGCCATCAGGAAGCTAATACCTCAATTGTTAATGATGTTCCTGATATCTTTATGAGAAACATCCGGGTTATACGCAGTCTGGCTCTGTATAAGTAAACTATGCTGGATATTATTCTTGGTGACACAGTTCATAAACGGGTGAACGTTATAGTCCGGAAGTCGTAAAGTTCGCCCGGTCAGAATACTTATTTTCAGTGTTGACATAATAAAATGTGTTTATTCGACATCTTACGCTCAGCAACCTAACAGAGATATAACCACTTAAACAATAACTAAAACAAGCGCTAATTCACAGCTTTAAAACATATATCGGATCATTTGGCTCCACATGACATAATCGATAAAGAATTCGGCTACAAAACGTCCGAGCACCACTGCAAGCAGCAAATGCAGCAACTTGCCCTGTGGGCTTTTGGGATTGCGGATTACCAAATCTAACTTTAAAGTTTGCAATGCCCACCACGCCAGCGCTATACAGACAAGCGAAATGACAATAGATAACAATCCGCTTATGCCAACGGCACCGGTAACAGTGTTCGAAAATTCTTGATTCATTGCTCCCTCCTCCATTAATTCGATATATATCATCCTCAAAAAGGACCGACTCTTCTATAATACTTGTCAGAGTGGTAAGAATCCAGTACTTTCTCATACCATTTCCTCGGAAATAAAAAAATTTGATCAGAAGGTCACATAAATGAATTAATTAGCTATTAAGCTATTTTTTAATGACTGTCCACACGTTTGTCTTAAAAGATATAAAGCTATTACTAAAAAACAAAAAAGGCAGCCTGCTGTTTATAGCAGACTGCCCTTAATCCTTTTATTTTACCGTCCATTGCCGCCGGGTAGGTTAATCCGGTTCATTGCCCGTTGAAGAGCCAATTCAGCACGTCGGTGGTCGATTTCATCTTGTCGTCCGCGCACATTCAGGCGGGTTTCAGCACGTTCCTTCGCGGCTTCAGCACGCTCCAGATCGATTTCTCCCGCTCTCTCAGCGCTCTCCGCCAAAATAACAACCTTATCCTTTCGGACTTCCACAAAGCCCCCTTGTACAGCAAAAGGGGTTCTTTCGTTTCCGACCTTCACGAACAAAGGCGCTACCTGAAGTGGAGTTACAAACGGGATGTGTCCTGGCAAAATTCCCAGTTCCCCTTCGACCCCGCGCACCGTAACACTGTTAACCTGCTCGGAATAAACGAGACGGTCTGGTGTTACGATTTCTAACAAAAAGGTGCTCACTTCCATCCCTCCTCACCGTTTTCCGCAGAAAACTCGCGTAGCAGGCGTCGTTCGTAGTTGTACGGACGGCCCGCCAATCACGGAGCGTCAGCTTACATAGTTTTTGCTTTTTCTACTGCTTCTTCGATTGTGCCGACGAACAGGAAAGCAGCTTCCGGAAGATTGTCGTGCTTACCATCCAGAATCTCTTTGAAGCTGCGTATGGTTTCTTTAACAGGCACGTAAGTACCTGGCATCCCGTTAAACGCCTCCGCTACGTGGAACGGTTGGGAAAGGAAACGTTCTATACGACGAGCACGGGAAACGATTGCTTTATCGTCCTCACTCAGCTCATCCATACCCAGGATCGCGATAATATCTTGAAGCTCATTATAGCGGGCAAGAATTTGTTTAACGCCTTGAGCTACATTGTAATGCTCTTCGCCGACAATTTCAGGCGCCAGAATCCGTGAGCTGGAAGCAAGTGGATCCACCGCTGGGTAGATACCCTTCTCGGAAATTTTACGCTCCAGGTTGGTTGTTGCATCCAAGTGAGCAAACGTCGTAGCCGGAGCTGGATCCGTATAGTCATCCGCCGGTACGTAGATTGCTTGAATGGAAGTAACGGAACCTTTTTTCGTAGACGTAATCCGCTCTTGCAGACGACCCATTTCAGATGCCAGCGTTGGCTGGTAACCTACTGCGGAAGGCATCCGGCCGAGGAGGGCGGATACTTCAGAACCTGCTTGAGTGAAACGGAAAATGTTGTCGACAAACAGAAGAACGTCTTTTCCTTCCTGATCACGGAAGTATTCAGCCATGGTCAAACCTGTCAAAGCTACACGAAGACGTGCGCCCGGAGGCTCGTTCATCTGCCCGAACACCATTGCTGTTTTGCTGATAACGCCGGAATCATTCATCTCATGATACAGGTCATTACCTTCACGGGTACGCTCGCCGACACCCGCAAATACGGAAATACCGCCATGCTCTTGAGCAATGTTGTTGATCAGTTCCTGAATCGCAACGGTTTTACCTACACCTGCACCACCGAAAAGGCCGATTTTACCACCTTTTTGATATGGAGCCAGCAAGTCGATAACCTTGATTCCAGTTTCAAGCATTTCTGCTTGTGTGGAGAGCTCGTCATAAGCTGGTGCCTCACGGTGAATCGGGTTGCTAGTCTCAGAAACTACCTCACCTGCATTATCGATAGGCTCACCCAGCACGTTAAATACACGACCAAGGGTAGCGGATCCTACAGGAACTGTAATAGGTGCACCCAAATCTACGGCTTCCAGACCGCGAGTGAGACCGTCTGTCGACGACATCGCGATACAACGAACCAGATTGTCACCCAAATGGTTGGATACTTCCAAAGTCAGATCAATAGAACGGCCGCCTTCCACGGTGCCTTCAATTTTGATGGCGTTAAAGATCTCGGGAAGCTGACCGCGCTGAAATTCAATGTCAACTACAGCACCTGTAATGCTGACAACGCGTCCTTTGTTCATCTTTTCGTTTTCCCTCCTACCCGCTCGCCTTATATAGCGAACGATCATCGTAAAGCGGCACATCGTGCCGTATATCCGTAACAGTATCTATTAATTATAAAAATTATTGAGCGTCGGCACCGGCCACAATCTCGGAAATTTCCTGTGTAATCGCAGCCTGACGGGCACGGTTATACGTAAGAGTAAGCTCGGAAATCATCTTACTTGCGTTTTTCGTAGCTGCTCCCATTGCTGTCATCTTAGCACCAAGCTCACTTGCTTTTGCATTCAGCATCGCACTGAAAATGAGCGTCTCCGCGTATTTCGGAAGTAAAATCTCCAATACACCTTCTGGTGATGGCTCATATTCGTAGCTCGATACGTTCACTCCGCCCCCAATGTTCTCCATTGGAAGCAATTGGTCCACTTCCGGATCCTGAGTCAAAGCATTCACGAAACGGTTGTAGCAAATAAAGAGCTCATCAATCTGTCCCAACTCATATTGACGTACTGCCGCGTTCGCGATGGACTTGATGTCTGCGTAAGTAGGACTGTCAGACAATTCTGTCAGCTCTTCCACAACCGGGAGATCACGGCGGCGGAAGTAATCACGGCCCTTACGTCCGATAACGAAGATGGAGTACTCATCCTTAGACTGATGACGTTCTGCTAGAACAGCCGATACTTTACGCAAAATATTGGAGTTCGACGCACCGGCAAGGCCGCGGTCCGAGGTAATGACCAAGTAACCGGTTTTCTTAACTGGGCGCTTCTCCAGCATTGGATGGCTGATCCCTTGGGTTCCAGCCGCAATGCTGCCTACCACTTCTTTCAGCTTTTCCGAGTAAGGAAGGGCGGAAGTTGCCTTCTCTTGCGCTTTTCTAAGCTTGGCAGCGGCAACCATCTCCATTGCTTTGGTGATCTGCTTGGTGTTCTGGATACTCTTGATCTGCCGTTTAATGTCACGTAATCCTCTTGCCATGTTTTCACCACCTCAAAACTTTGGCTAGGCCAAAGTTACTTCGTAAGCATAACTAAACTTTGGCGGAGCCAAAGTTATTTCGTAAGCATACCAAACTTCGGCAAAGCCAAAGCTAACTTCCTAAGCATTAACCTAGCTTTGGCTAAGCCAAGAACAGCATTCCATATAATGAAAGAGGATACCGGGCATTCATTGCCCGGCTCCCCTCCTATTACTCAGCCGAGGAGCTTACTTCGAAGCCGCAAAGCCTTTTTTAAATTGGTCAATGGTACTCTTCAGTGCGTTCTCGTTATCCGCCACCAAGTCTTTCGTATCGCGGATCGATTGCAGAATTTCTGGACTGTTGCTATTAACAAACGCCAAGAATTCTTTCTCGAAACGGCGAACATCAATAACCTCAATATCATCGAGGTAACCCTTAACAGCAGTATATAAACTCACAACCTGCTGTTCAACGGACAGCGGTTGGTTTACGCCCTGTTTCAAAATTTCCATCAACTTGGAACCACGGTTCAGACGAGCCAATGTGGATTTATCCAGGTCGGAACCGAACTGGGAGAATGCTTGAAGTTCACGGTATTGGGCCAGATCGAGTTTCATACCGCCGGCAACCTTCTTCATAGCTTTAATCTGTGCAGATCCACCGACACGGGATACGGAAATACCAACGTTGATCGCCGGACGCTGACCTGAGTAGAACAATTCGGACTCCAGGAAGATCTGTCCGTCTGTAATCGAGATTACGTTCGTAGGAATATACGCGGATACGTCGGAAGCTTGTGTTTCAATAAACGGCAGAGCGGTTAATGAACCACCGCCGAGCTCATCGCTAAGTTTCGCAGCGCGTTCCAGCAAACGGGAATGCAGATAGAACACGTCACCCGGATAAGCTTCCCGACCCGGAGGACGGCGAAGGAGCAAGGATAATTCGCGGTATGCCGCTGCTTGCTTCGACAAGTCATCATAGATAATCAGAGCGTGCTCACCTTTATACATGAAGTACTCACCCATTGCGCAACCCGCATAAGGAGCGATATATTGCAACGGAGCTGGCTCAGAAGCCGAAGCAGTTACAATGATTGTGTATTCCAAAGCACCGTGACGGCGCAATGTTTCAACAACTTGTGCAACCGTGGACTGTTTTTGCCCGATAGCTACATAAATACATTTCACGCCATTGCCTTTTTGGTTCAAGATCGTGTCAATAGCAATGGTTGTCTTACCTGTCTGACGGTCACCGATGATCAACTCACGCTGTCCGCGGCCAATTGGAACCATTGCGTCGATCGCTTTGATACCTGTTTGCATCGGCTCATGTACAGATTTACGGTCGATAACACCTGGTGCGTTACTCTCAACTGGACGGAATTCAGTAGCCGCAATCGGGCCTTTACCGTCAAGTGGTTGACCCAGCGGGTTCACAACGCGGCCGAGCAAAGCTTCGCCAACAGGAACCTGCATAATGCGGCCTGTACGTTTAACCTGATCGCCTTCTTTAATCTCGGTATATGGGCCCAAGATAACAACACCGACGTTGCTCTCCTCAAGGTTGAGCGCCAAACCTACGACGCCGTTCGGGAATTCTAGCAATTCCCCGGACATAGCGTTCTCCAGGCCGTATACGCGAGCAATACCGTCACTTACTTGAATAACTGTACCTACTTCGGAGACAGCAATGTCGGATTTATATTCTTCAATCTGACTTTTAATTAAAGTACTAATTTCTTCAGGTTTGATACTCAACGTTTTCACCCCTATCTACTATGCTTGTCTGTTAAAAGACTTTTCAAGACGTTCCAGCTTGCCTGACAAGCTGCCATCATACAGCTTGTCACCGATGACGACCTTCAGGCCGCCCAGCAAACTCTCGTCAACGACATTGGTCACGCGGATTTTTTGCTGTGCCATCTGTCCGAATTCTGCAGCCACTTGCTCCTTCTCCTGATCACTCAGAGGGTATGTGGAGTATACTGCGGCATCGGCCATTCCGAGGCTAGCTCCCTGAATTTTCACATAGCTGTTCAGCAGTTCAGCGAACAGATCTGTGCGTCCCTTTTCCAGAAGCAGCTCAATTGTGTTCAGAACAGGCTTCGATATTTTTCCTGCGAGTGCCTTGTTCAAGGCATTCATCTTAACGGAACGGGGAATATTGGGGGTGGAGATGAATTTCTGTATGTCAGCGTCTCCCTCGATAGCCGATACAACTACTCTCAATTCCTGTTCCACTTCCAGACCCTTCTGCTGCTGAGCCGCTACTTCGAACAGCGCCCGCGCATACCGCTTGGCTGCTACCGTTTCTTGGCTCATGGTCTGCCTCCTACCTCTTTAAGGTATTGATCCACCAATTCTTCCTGTACGTTATCGTTCTTCACTTCCCGCTCAAGCAGTTTAGAAGCGATCTTAACAGATACACTGCCTAGCTCCTCGCGAAGTGCAGCAACCGCCTTGTTCTTCTCACTTTCAATGTCGCGCACAGCTTCTGATTTGATACGGTTCGCTTCTTCGTTAGCGAGTTCCAGGATCTGTTCAGCCTGTTTGTTGCCTGTTTGCTTAGAACGTTCGATGATTTCATGCGCATCTTGACGAGCTTGCTCAAGCGCTTGCTTCTGTTGTTCAACATAAGTAATTGCTTGCTCCCGGGTCTGGGAAGCTTCATTCATTTGGCTCATGACTAATTCACGACGCTTCTCCATAATGGCGAACAGCTTGCTGAACGCATATTTATTAAGAAAATAGTATAGAACGCCAAATGCAATAATTGTAATTAGCATATTTTCCCATGATACTGACACTGAAGTCACTCCTTTCCACTATTGCGAAGTGCAGTTCTTAACAAAACGAAGGCGCGGATGGCATCGGCCCTCCCCGCCAAACCGTTGTAATGTTATTAAGAAAACATGATCAAGAAAGCGATAACGGTAGCAGCGAGTGGAACTACCTCGACGATACCAACACCGATAAACATCGTTGTTTGCAATGGACCGCGTGCTTCCGGCTGACGAGCGATAGATTCTACTGTTCTACTTACGATCATACCGTTACCAAGACCTGCGCCCAATGCGCCCAAACCTACTGCAATAGCTGCTGCCAAATATTCCATTGTTAAATATCCTCCTTAAAATTGGTTCAAATTTGTAGTAATATAATATATCTCTGCTGAAATCCTTCGCTATGCGCGTTTGAATTTCTTGGAGTTTATTAATGCGCTTCTTCTTCGTGAATCGTTGTTTGTCCGATATATACCATAGTCAGGATGGTAAAGATAAAGGCTTGCAATGCACCAATGAATATACTGAAGCCTTGCCATACTGCTAGGAACGGAATTCCTAAGAATCCCATCTTGAGAATAACCGTAATCAATACCTCACCAGCAAAAATGTTAGCGAACAAACGAATAGCCAGTGCGACTGGTTTCGCCAGGTTCTCAATAATGTTCAGCGGCAGGAATACAGGATACGGCTCAAGGTAATGCTTCAGATAGTGCTTGCGGTTCAGCTTTAGACCCAGAAAGTTCATGAGCAGGAATACGACAAGAGCCAGTCCCGCGGTAACCGATACGTCTGCTGTTGGCGACTTCCACCACAATACATGTGCAGAGTGACCAGGCTCAAGCCCGACTGTAGCTAAAATCGGTTTACCGAAAACTTTGAAATCGGCCGGTAAATCGGTGATTACAGAAAACGGCAATCCCAGCAGGTTAGCTACAAAGATAAACAATATCAATGTCAACCCAAGCGATATGTATGGTTTGCCCTTTTTCAGATCCATGGCACTCGATACGATACCTTGTACAAATTCAACGACCCATTCCATAAAATTTTGAAGCTTGGAAGGGTTTTCTACGGATAGATTTCGAACTGATAACCGTACCAGTACAAATACAATAATCCCGGTTACCAAAAGCATTAGCACGGCCGACAGATCTAGATTAAATCCGCCAAGTTTAATAATTGGTGATTCATGCATTTAATTGTTTTCACCCCTTTCCAATTAGCGCTAATCAATTCTTGTTTCGCAAGCTAACAATAATGCTGACTGGAATGGTCAACAGTTGGGGGATGAACAGTCCGGCAATGGTTGCACCGAGCGATACTTGCTCGAGCTTCGCCGCAATCATCACAATCAGAAACGCGATGCAAAGTCTTGTGACAAATCCAAAGCTGAACCGTTTACGTTCCTGGCTAATTGCCAAGTCAGCCAACTGCCGTACTTTAAAGGAAAGAAAGCGAACATTGATCAAGCCGCCTGCCAAACCCAATATAAGTCCTACAAAAATCGGGCGATAGTCGACATATAAAGCCCATCCCATGAAGAAGACGGACAATAAGAGCAGTGTCACTCTCGTTACAGCGTTCACAATGGATGTCGTCAAATCATTCACTTTGCGCCCCCAAAAACTTTTTAATGAGAAGAGCAATATTCAAAATCCCTACAAAGAGCCCTGTAACGGTTCCAATCGCAAGCCAGTATCTGGGCCCGTCCAGCATTTCAGCCAGCCACTTCCCTCCGAAAAAACCGATAAGGATGTAAACTGCCAGCAAACCACCGGCACCACTAATATAAAGTGCAATCAACCAAGGGTGTTCTTGACTATTCGGATTTTTCATATAAACCTCTAATCCCAACTCATTTTACTGAATATAACAAGGCTTTGTCAATCAATCGACAACTCCATTTTAGCGTGTAAAATCAGGCGTTTTACGCAATCTGAATTGCGCAAAACGCCGCCAGAACCGTACAGTACAACTGTATGCTGTGAACTTTGTCACCAGAAGCCACTTATTTATGTTTTTGTGAACATTCTGTGAAATTTTTCTGGGCGTTCACTTACAACACCAAAATGGTGCAAAATCGCATTGACAATGCGTTCGGAAGCATGGCCGTCACCGTAAGGATTTGCTGCCTGACTCATGGAGTCATACAGTTCTTTATCGGTAAGCAGAGCCTTTGTCCGCCCATAAACATCCTCTTCGTGCGTTCCCACCAGTTCAAGCGTTCCAGCATCTATGCCTTCCGGCCGTTCTGTCGTGTCGCGAAGCACCAATACAGGCACGCCGAACGAAGGAGCTTCCTCCTGCATACCACCAGAATCTGTTAATATCAGGTGCGTATGGGCATAGATGTTATGAAAATCTACCACATCCAGCGGGTCGATAAGCTTGATGCGAGGATGACTGCCCAAGATTTCGTGTGCAGGCTCCTTGACCGCAGGGCTCGGATGCACCGGGTAAACAATCGCGATATCCTCGAACTCATCCGCTATACGTTTAATTGCACGGAAAATATTACGATGCGGCTCTCCCTGGGATTCACGCCGATGCGCTGTCATGAGAATCAGACGTTTGCCTGACGCCCAGTCCAGAACGGGATGTGTGTAATCGGGCTGTACCGTATATTGAAACACATCTGTTACTGTGTTGCCTGTGACGTAAATGGTTGACTCGTTTTTGTTCTCTTTACGCAGGTTATCCGCAGACCAATCCGTTGGAGCGAAATGAATATCCGAGAGAACGCCAGTTAGCTGTCGGTTCATCTCTTCCGGATACGGGGAGAGCTTGTTCCATGTACGAAGCCCCGCTTCCACATGCCCTACTTGAATTTTCTGTAAAAACGCCGCATAGCTGGCGAGGAACGTCGTCAGCGTATCACCGTGTACCAACACGATATCAGGCTTAGCTTCCCGCAGAACGGGCTCCAGACCTTCCAGCACACGGATGGTTATCTCATTCAGTGTCTGCCGGTCTTTCATTACATCGAGATCATAGTCCGGGACAATCTTAAACACATCCAGCACCTGATCGAGCATTTGACGGTGCTGCGCCGTAACGCAGACCACCGATTCAATATGCTCAGGGTGACGCTGCAATTCCAGAATGAGCGGCGCCATTTTGATTGCTTCAGGACGAACGCCGAATATGGTCATCACTTTCACTTTAGACATGTTCGCTTCCCCCTCTTTACATACATTCCATACTTATACGTACACGTTGTTACTTGGTTCCGTAAAGTCGGTCTCCTGCATCACCTAGTCCAGGTATGATATAGCCATGATCATCCAGACCCTTGTCCAAAGCAGCTACATAGATATCAACATCGGGATGCGCCTCTTGTACAGCCTTAACACCTTCAGGTGCAGCCACCAGGTTCATCATCTTAATCTGCGTGCAGCCACGTTTCTTCAGGACGTCGATTGCCGCGATAGCGGATCCTCCCGTTGCGAGCATCGGATCAATGACGATCAACTCCCGCTCTGTTACATCCGTTGGAAGTTTCGTGTAGTACTCCACCGGCTGCAGAGTCTCAGGATCGCGGAACAGGCCTACATGACCTACCTTAGCCGCAGGCAGCAGTTTAACAACACCATCAAGCATACCCAGACCGGCACGCAAAATCGGAATCAGACCCAGCATGCGGCCGGAAATAACCTTTCCTTCGGTCTCAGCTACCGGAGTTTGTACGGAAATCGATTCCAGCGGAATACTGCGGGTTATCTCATAAGCCATCAGTGTGGCTACTTCGTCAACCAGCTCGCGAAAATCCTTCGTGTTGGTCCGCATATCGCGGATAAATGTCAGTTTGTGTTGAATCAATGGGTGATCACAAATCACCAATTTTCCCATGTCAAGTCCCTCCGGTTGGTTACGATATGTTGAAATATAAGAAAGCACAAAATGGAATTTTATACTTTTTTATATTTCTCGCAGAAACGTCATCGCCCTTTGGAAAAGGACAACGAAATCGTTTCTGCTTGTTCAATATGGGCGTAAAATCTAGTGAGCTCCATAAATCTTGTCTATTATATCACTCCGTGAGATGATTTTACACCTGTATCCGTCATGTTTCTTACCTACGTAAAAGTCCGGCGGAACAAGCGTAAACGGCTTCACCGTTCTTATCGGTGAAGCTCACGTTTCGCGGAGAAATATAGGCCAAGTATACATATAAAAATGCATACTTTCCTATATTTAAAGAAAAACCTGGCATTATACTATCGTTTCCATTCCGTTCAAAAAGATGCCAAATCGCGCTGACAGAACCAAAAGCCCCGCCTTCTACGAAGACGGGGCCTGAAGAGCACCTTACAATACCTCACCTAACCAAGTTCGCATTGATTAGTATTTTAATTCCGGATAAAGCGGATATTGCTCTGTCAATTCAGCCACCATACGTCCAGCTTTAGTGAGTGTTTCCTCATCCTTCGGCTGACGGAGGGTCATAGCAATAACTTTACCGATCGTAACCATAGCTTCCTCATCCATGCCACGGGAAGTCACAGCTGGGGTACCGATCCGGATACCGCTTGTTACAAACGGACTTGTAGGGTCAAATGGAATCGCGTTCTTGTTCACGGTAATACCGATAGAATCCAGCACTTTCTCGGCATCTTTACCGGAAATGTCCAAATTACGGGTGTCCACCAGCATCAGGTGGTTATCGGTTCCGCCGGATACGATGTTAAGCCCTTCAGAAATCAGTGTGTCCGCAAGTACTTTGGCGTTCTTCACCACTTTTTCTGCATGCTCCTTGAAGGATGGGTCCAACGCTTCACCCAGCGCAACTGCTTTGGATGCAATGACGTGCATAAGTGGTCCGCCTTGAGTGCCCGGGAATACCGCTTTGTCGATAGCTGCAGCCCATGGCTGTTTGCACAGAATCAAGCCGCCGCGCGGTCCGCGCAGTGTTTTGTGAGTTGTTGTTGTAACGAAGTGTGCGTGAGGTACAGGGTTCGGATGCAATCCTGTAGCAACAAGCCCTGCGATATGAGCCATATCAACCATGAACAAGGCACCTACATCGTTGGCGATGGAAGCTAGTGCTTCAAAATCAATAATTCGCGGATAAGCGCTTGCGCCGGCAACAATCATACGCGGACGATGTTTGAAGGCTGCTTTGCGCACTTCGTTATAATCGATAAGGAAGGTATCTTCCTGCACACCATATGCTACAAAGTTATACAGAAGGCCGGATGCATTGACAGGACTGCCGTGCGTCAAGTGCCCACCGTGTGCCAGGTTCATACCAAGTACTGTATCGCCCGGTTTCAGCGCAGCCAGATAAACAGCCATGTTCGCCTGTGCACCGGAGTGAGGCTGAACGTTGGCATGCTCTGCACCGAACAGCTGCTTCGCACGATCACGTGCCAGCTCCTCAACAATATCAACACGCTCGCAGCCGCCATAGTAGCGCTTGCCTGGATAGCCTTCTGCATATTTATTCGTCAGGACTGATCCCATTGCTTCCATGACCGCTTCACTAACAATGTTCTCCGAAGCGATAAGTTCAATGTTGCTGCGTTGGCGCTTCAGTTCCAAATCCATCGCTTCCAGTACTGCCGGGTCACTCTTGCGCAAATGTTCCATCATATTCGTATCCTCCCTAAATTAAAAAATAATATATGGTTAATCATCAATCACAACTACATCTAATCACATGCCGACCTATCATTCTCCTGCTCCATCCGATATACAGCCCGTTCTCCACCGATCAATTTCGGTCTCGTCATTGCCGCTGTCACACGAGCCTTCCCGATGTACCGGATACTCGGCCGAAATGGCACCGCAACACGGCGCAGATGCATTCCGATCATCGTCTCACCGATATCGATACCCGCATGAGCGGAGATGCTCTCAGCCAGACACGGATCATGGAAGCTCCGGTAAGCAGCAGACGCCATAGATCCGCCCGCTTTAGGAACGGGCACTGCAGCTACTTCCGTCAGTCCCAATCGCTCGAGCAGTTCCCGTTCTACAACAAGTGCACGGTTCAGGTGTTCGCAGCACTGGTAAGCCGTATCGAAACCGAACTCAGCCTGTACCTCTGCGATTCCGTCCAGCACCTGCTGCGCAGTCTCCAGCACACCGCCGGTACCGATCTGGCGGCCGGTGATTTCACTTGTACTGGTCCCGACGACCAGCACCTTGCCTGCCCTGAGGCCTGCAGCCTCAGCCAATTCTCGCATAATCGTTACCGTTTGTTCTCTCAAGGCATGATCAACCGGGTAATCTGTCATGTGTTTCAGCCCTCCTTGGATACGATAGTCTGAAAGCCAACTGCCTGATGTCTTAGTTACTTAGGTTACTTAGGTTACTTAGTGACTTAGTGACTTAGTTACTTTAGTTACTTTAGTTACTTTAGTTACCGTACATCCTTGCAGTACGAGCTTATCCTTTCAGATAGCGTTCCTCAATGGCCTTGATTTTGTTCACCCTGCCAACATGCCGCTCACCCTGACTGAAGTCTGTCGTCAGCCAAGCTGTGACGATTTCTGCTGCAAGGCCGGGGCCCACCACTCGTTCGCCAAGTGCCAGCACGTTGCTGTCATTATGCTCGCGGGTAGCTTTTGCCGAAAATACATCATGCGTCAGCGCACAGCGGATGCCCGGCACCTTGTTCGCCGCAATGCTCATACCGATTCCCGTTCCGCAGATCAGAATTCCACGGTCAGCTTCTCCGGATACGACCTTTTCACATACCGGAAGCGCAAAGTCAGGATAATCTACCGAGTCGGAACAGCCGCAGCCTAAGTCTTCGACCTCATGCCCGAGATTCCGAATGACCTCCGTAATTTCCTCTTTCAAACGAATACCTGCATGATCCGTGCCCAATGCGATTTTCATAATGAAAAACCCCCTCGTATGTTTCATCTTTTGTATCGGCATTTTACAAAATGCTCGTACAACAACTCGTTTCATTATAACCCAAATTGTCAGCAAAAGACGAAAAAAAGAGCAGTCCGCGCACGTGTATCGTGCACCAATTGCTCTTTGCCCAGGCGACCGGCCGTATGTTCCGGTGCTCCATCGTGGTTTCATCCACTTCGTCGCCAGTTACACCGGAATCCGTGTTTTTCCCCTTCATCTTAAAACATACGGAAAAGAAAAGCAACGGATATTTATTCATAATTATGATCGGTAAATGACTTCAAGTATAACAACTACTGTACAGCCGCAAATCACGTTACTCACTCTCTCTCCAGCTTGTCCAGCAATCGGAACAGCGCTGAACGGATTTCTGCCGCTGTCTCCTCATACTCTTCCAGCGAACCTCCAAACGGATCGGAAATATCAAAACTCGGAATACGCTGACGCAGCTCGTTTAACCGAACCTTGTCTTTCTCCTGAAGCTCAATGCCAAGGGATCTCATCATCTCCATGGACGCCAGCAGACTGTCCTGCTCCTGCAGATCCGTAAGCACCTGCGCATCATTCTCGACGTATTCTTTTAGCGTATGAACCTTATCTGCCGCATAAGGAAACTGACGAATCGCATACTGTTTATGGGATAACGTCAATGTCAGAATCAGATCTGCCCACTCGACAAGATCCATACTCAGTGGCTTGGAGGACATGCCGTCCTTAATCTGCTGATCGCGGAGTACTGCTTCAGCATGACGTGAGATTGGCATTCCTTCTGCAGCCGAAACACCTGCGGAACGAACTTCAAGCGGAATCCCTCTCCCCTTGGCGAGTTTGCGCAGCATACCTTCAGCCATAGGACTGCGACAGGTGTTGCCGGTGCAGACGAACAATATGTTTTTCACGGTCTCCACCTCCCCGAAAGTGTATCTTTTACTGCCGTCATTGTATCAAAATATAAACATCAAACCAAATGCCAGCAAAATGACACCGCCGGTCATTTCTCCATATTCACCGAGTCTGCTACCCGCCTTTCGACCGAGCATCAGTCCGAAAATCGACATTAAGCCTCCGACCACACCGAAAGACGTTACAATGATCGCCGTATCATTCACGAACATGCCAAGCGAAACCCCTACCGAAAAAGAGTCGATACTGACACTAAGCGAAAACAGAAGCATTCCGAGCAGCGTGGTGTGATTCACCGGCCGACCTTCCTCTTTGCGAAAAGAGTTCCAGATCATATGTCCGCCCAGCAGCACAAGCAGGCCTCCTGCGGCGAGCCCCGTAACTTGTCCGAGCAAAACGCCAACATAACGGCCAGCAAGCAACCCGAGCAGCGGCATCAGCGTGTGGAAAAAGGCGATCAGCAGGCTGATGATCAGGACATGTTTCAGGCGGATGCCTCTCATTCCAACACCGATACCGAGTGAAAATGCATCCAAGCCCAGCGCCACGGCCATAATCAGGATCGTCGCGAGTTGCCCTAACTGGACAGACGTTTCCAACATGCCTTTTTCCCCCAAGTCCCTATGGTCTTGTACACCATATGCGGACAAGGGGGGAATGATGCCTAAAACCCTTGTGGACGGGTTCATGCTTGTCGCCTAATCTGAGGCAAGCCCATCATCGGACGCAAATATAATATGATGACCCGCCGCCTTCAGCAGCCGGTTCATCACCGCGGCGCCAAGACCTTTATCCGAGCAGGATTCTGCCAGGATAAAGGTCGCGCCTTCTTCATCGAATTGGCGCAGCCCGGCGTAGAGCCGGTGTGCCGCTTCCTCTGGTGCGGCCAGGCTGCCGAGCGAGACGGCAACGTCCGCGCGGTAGCGACCGATGTGCTCGTCGAACGACAGCACACCGGTCGTCTCCCCGCGCGCTTCGGCGGCGTCAAGCTCGGCCTGGATCTTGGCGGACACGGAATCCGCCGTCCGCCCCTGGACGATGCACAGCGCACCCTTGGGTGCGTAGTGCGTGTACTTCATGCCCGGCGAACGTGGCGTCGGGCTGTCTGCGCTCCCGGCGCGCGCAAGCGCCGGGTCGCGCTGCACGCTTGCCGCGAGCGCGGCAAGCTGCTCTTCCGTGACGCCGCCGGGGCGCAGCACCGTCACGGCACCGTCCTGGCCGGCCTGGACGACCGTCGACTCGACACCGACCCCCGCGGGGCCGCCGTCGAGAATGCCGTCGATGGCACCGGCCAGATCCTCAAACACATGTCCAGCCAGCGTAGGGCTTGGCCGGCCTGAACGGTTTGCGCTTGGCGCAGCAACCGGACAGCCTGCGGCGCTGATCAGTGCCAGCGCCACTCTGTGATCCGGCATGCGGACCGCAACCGTATCTAGTCCAGCCGTCACGCGCGGAGATACCGCGCCAGGCTTCACCGGCAGGACCAGTGTTAACGGTCCCGGCCAAAAAGCCTCCATCAACCGCCGCTCCGTATCATTCACTCCCAGCACGAGCTCGTCCAACTGAGACGTATCAGAAATATGCACAATAAGCGGATTATCGGAAGGGCGCCCTTTTGCAGCAAAAATCTGTTCCACCGCAGCTGTATTTCGGGCATCCGCACCGAGACCGTATACCGTTTCCGTTGGAAAAGCTACAGTCCCTCCGGCCGTAAGCACCGCACCAGCCTCATTTAGAGCTAAGGCATCCTCTGATCCCAGAGCCCATAAGGGAAAGCCCGCCTGCTCTTGATCTGCACCGCCGGCCAGTGGTTGTACGGTAGCAGAAGCTGCTGCTCCAGCTTCATGATTGACGCATACCCGCCACAGTTCCGTAACCTTATCCCCGGCGGGAAAGTCCTGTTCCGGATTTCCGTTCTCTTTTCGTTCCATTATTATCCCAAGCTTTCTTTATTATAGATCACCCAGCTCAGCAACATGCTCAAACACCAAGCCAGAATGGATTGCTATCACCATTTATCCAAAAGAAAAAGCGCTTGTAACCTCCAGCCCCGGCAGCCTCATGGCGGCCCCTTCGCTAAAGAGAAAGCACTCTTCTGCTTGAAATTGTATCATATTTCGCTACCATTGACGATGAAGAATTGACTAGCAGCCTTGCAGCTATCTTGGTGCCGATCCATTGACTTAGAACAACCCGACAATCCAATCCCACAAACCGATGAAGAAGTCGAATAGGAAAAACCGTACCTCAGGCTCACTTGAAGCAGCATTGCCCCGTTCCTCCGAAGCATTCTTGTCATCGGCTTGCACTGAAGCCGTTCTTACTGCGTTGTCTACGGGCTGGGCAGCCGCATCGCCACTGCCTGCATCAATGAAGCAAAGCGGCGGGAAAAGCACACACCACCAGTTCTGGCCTTTGCCTTCACCCAGTGTAATCCGGACGGCTTCATATTCCCCCGCAGGATACACAGTTCCACCGTAAAGCTTTGTCGGGAACGGCACGGTTCCCAGATTCACATCATAAGCATAAGTGATTCCACGCTTGGATAGCTCTTCCCCAACCAACCGCTCAATTTCTGGCAGATGACTCCGTGTTAACTCTCTTGCTTCCTCCAGGCTTTGCGGATTGTCTAATTCTAAAACCCATCTCTGCATTTGAGCTACAACAGCATCACGAATTTCACGCTTAACGAGCTGATCAGACGGATTGTCCGAGTTAGCCAAAATACGAAGCCGGATCGATTCTTCCGGAATCGGGCCTCCCGCAACTGCCGCGTCAATCCGTTGTCCTTCCCAAGCCATCACAACCATAAACAATATGGATAAGAGCATGATCATTTGTTTTACAATAATACGGAGTGTCTCGCTATGTTTTCTCATTATGCTAGCCGCCTCTCCTGATAATCTATGATGTCTATCAGTATGTCCGGCTGAGAGAGAGATAAACGTGCAATCTAGCATTTTTATTAAAAAGATAGAATAGAAACAAAAAAAGCCCCGGAGGGCTTAATGATTGACGTTTTGATATAAATCGATTCTCTAATGTACCAAACTCAAAATAGAAATATTTAGTTCGAACTGTTCGCTGTCTGACAAGTGACGTGCTCACCGACGCACATATCATGCACGCCGGGATCATCCTAGCTTTGCTTAGCAACTGTCCGGTACGTGCTCGGCTCCGGCAGATCTTCATCAATCTCCCGTCCATGCAGTTTCACACTCATTGCCACACCCATACTGGCCATACTGATGACGAGCGACGTTCCCCCAAAACTGATAAACGGCAGCGTAATTCCCGTCAGCGGCATAAGACCAATAAACATACCGATGTTCTCAAAGATCTGGTACAAGAACATGGATACAATGCCGACGATCAAAAATGGACCCGCACGTTCCCGACACTCCAGTGAGATCAGAATCATCCGGTGAATCAAAACAAAATATAAAAGCAGCAGCACAGAAGAACCGATAAATCCGTATTCCTCCGCAATCTGCACAAAGATGGAATCTGAATACGTGTAAGGCACGCGGCCCGACTGCACCGATGTTCCCTCCATAAAGCCTTTTCCGCCCATGCCGCCGGATGCTATAGCTAGCTTGGCATTATGAGTATGCCAGCTTGCCTTGGCTGTAGCCTTCTCCGGTACCAGCCAAGGATCTATCCGTTCCATCCAGTGGGCGCGTGAACCCGTGCCGAGGGATTCCTTAATCTCATCGTGATAATGAACATAGGCCATAGCACCACCTACAGCTATGCCGCCTACCAGAACCAGCCCGATCAAAGCATGAGAAAATTTGACGTTGCCAATCCAAAGCAGTCCCAACAAAATAATGACATAACTCAGCGCATTCCCGAGGTCGTTTATCCCCATGACGAGCACGAATGGAATGAACGCAAGCAGGCCAACCGGGATCACGTCCTGGATAAAGGACAGTCGGGGCTTGTTTTTGCGAACTAGTGCGTACGTGAGAATAATAATCAAAACAAGCTTAAACATCTCGGCCGGTTGCAAGCTGGCGAAACCAAGCGAGATCCAGCCCTGCGAACCGTTTATGGTTGCCCCGAAAAACATGACAAACAGCAGCAGCGCTATACCACCAAAATAAATATACCAAGCATATTTCATTAGAAGACGATAATCCAGTATGCTCATTCCAAAAAAGGCAATAAAGCCTACTATATAATATAGGATCATCTTAATATGGGAGCCCTCAAATTTCGGATCTCCCATGGTAACACTGTATATCGACGTAATACTAATAATCATCAACATAACCAATACAGCCACTATAACGAAATCAATCTTTTTAATCTTTTGAAGCATCTTCGGTCCCCCTGTGCCGGAGCTTCATGCTCCCCTGCGCCCTGAAGGCAATTTAACATTCATACTTACTATTGTAAGAAAAAAAGGGCCTAATGACAATTACAGCGAAATTCCCAATACATGTCTATTAATACCGGCAAGGTCCGGGACCGTAATAATGCGGTTCCAATGCCCTGTCGAACGCAGCAGGTCTGCCACATCTTCTGCCTGGCCCATGCCAAGCTCAAAGGCAATGATACGCGGCGCTGATACCAATAGAGGCAACTGCTCCATCATGATCCGGTAAGGATTTAAACCATCCTCACCGCCGTCAAGTGCGGTGCGCGGCTCGTGATCCCGAACTTCCGGCTGCAGCTCTTCAATATCCTCCGCCGGAATATAAGGTGGGTTGGACACCACAATATCAGGCGCAAGACCAGCAAACGGCTCCAACAGATTCCCTTGGCGAAATTCCACAGTCGCACCTAGTCGCTTCGCATTACGCTGGGCCACCTGAAGTGCTTCCGGAGAAATATCACTAGCGAGTACCTGCCACTTGGGCGATTTCAGCGCCAAGCTCACACCAATGGCGCCACTCCCGGTACCGATATCCAAAACTGTAAGCCTGGATGCTGTGTCGGCATGCTTCAGCACGGCTTCCACCAACAGCTCTGTTTCCGGACGCGGAATGAGTACGGCCGATGTCACCTCAAAAGGAAGACCATAAAACTCCTGCTCCCCGATTATATACTGTGCAGGCACACCATCTCCCTTTCGGTTAACGGCCTCTTCCCATGCTTTGCGCCGATCCTCCGGGAAGATTTCCGGCAGCGCCATATAGTAGGCAGTACCGGTCAATCCAAGCACAAACTCCAGCAGCAACTGGGCATTACGCTGCGGCTCCAGTACGCCGCAGTATTCTAAAAAAGAAGAAGCCTCTATATAGGCTTCTCTTATGCTGCGCTCCGGCGTCGATACGAATAATTTCCGCTCCAAAGCGTTATTCTCCTCTATCCATCATTTCTGCTTGCTCCGCAAGGGTCAAGGCTGAAACGATTTCCTCAATTTCTCCGTTCATCACCTGATCCAGCTTGTGCAAAGTCAAGCCGATCCGGTGATCCGTCACACGGCTTTGCGGGAAGTTGTACGTACGGATCCGCTCACTGCGATCGCCAGTACCTACCTTGCTCTTACGCTCGCCGGAATATTTTGCTTCTTCTTCCTGACGCATCATATCATAGATACGGGTACGAAGTACCTGCAGCGCCTTGTCTTTGTTGGAGTTCTGTGACTTTCCGTCCTGACATGTCGCAACGATACCTGTTGGAACGTGCGTTACACGTACCGCAGATTTCGTCGTGTTAACGGATTGTCCGCCTGCACCGCTGGAACAGAATGTATCCACACGAATATCTTTATCATGGATTTCGATATCCACTTCTTCAGCTTCCGGCATAACCGCAACTGTCGAAGTAGACGTATGAATGCGGCCGCCCGATTCCGTTGTCGGAATGCGTTGTACCCGGTGTGCTCCACTTTCAAATTTCATTTTGCTGTAAGCACCGCGGCCGTTGATCAAGAAGATAACTTCCTTAAATCCGCCGAGATCATTCGAGTTGACATCCATTAACTCAACCTTCCAGCCTTGGGTATCCGCATACCGGGTGTACATACGGTATAGATCCGAAGCGAACAGTGCCGCCTCATCACCACCTGCCGCTCCGCGGATTTCGACAATAACGTTCTTATCGTCATTTGGGTCCTTCGGCAGAAGCAGAACGCGGATCGTCTCTTCGAGTGTCTGCTGACGTGCGCTAAGTTCGTCGATTTCCATCTTCACCATTTCACGCATCTCATCATCCAGCTTCTCGCCCTGCATCGTCTTGGCAGCGTCAAGCTCTTCAATCACATTTTTATATTCAACAAAGGCCTCGTAAGCAGGCTGCAAATCGGATTGTTCTTTGGAATAATCCCTCAACTTTTTCGAGTCGTTTGCAACGTCGGGATCGCAGAGCAGCTCGCTTAACTTTTCATAACGGTCCGCAAGGGATTGCAATCGGTCCAACAAGGGAATTCACCTCTCTACATATATATTCCTGATTATGTTTAAACAAAAATCTCGTCATTTATTAACAAAGGTCATTGCATGTAAACCGTAATACAGCAGTAACAAACGACTTTTTATTTTAACATGAATCAGCTGATTTGACTAGAAGGGAGATACCCAGTTTAGCATATAGATGGAAATATCTTTTTCCTTGAAATAGAAAGGATGAACGAAAAGGAATTTTCTCCTTTGTCACAAAAGCCCATGTTTTTCAGTTGTATATTTTGAAAGGGGGGATACAGATGAATCAATCAAATATGGATGATAGCGAATTAATGTCCGTACTGGAGAGAATAAAGTTAGGGGATATTCCATCTTACACCTATATTATAAGTCGCTTTCAAAAACGTATTTTTTTATATTGCTATTATTTACTTAAAAGTCATGAAGAGGCTGAGGATGCTGCTCAAGATATTTTTATTAAAGGTTTGGAGAATATAACGCGTTTTTCTTACAATGTCTCTTTTTCAGCTTGGCTTTATACAATAGCGCGAAATCATTGTACAGATCTACTTAAGATAAGAAGCAAACGTTATAAATCCTTAATGCAATACGAGATAAATAATGACTACAAGATGGAAAATGAATATACCGATCTGATCCATGATTTATTAGACAATCTAAATATGGAAGAAAGGCAAATTCTTTTACTTCGTTCTCTTGAGGAATATAGCTATGACGAAATAGCTTCGATTATGGACATTAAACCCACTACCATTCGAAAAAAATATGAACGAATTCGAAAAAAATTGATTCAGCAAAAAATAGAAGGAGGAAAAATCTATGAACACTCGTATAAAACTGGAGGATAAAGATTTTAATCAATTACAAAGTTTGATTAGAGAAACACCTATTGAAGTAGATTTAGTTGAGCGTACTATGGAGAAATATGCTGAAGTAAACAGTAAAGCAGCAAATTCCAGAGTTATAGCCACTCGCAATAAAAATAGAACGGCGGGTAGAACAATAATAGCTGTTGCTTCTGCGTTTGTGATTTTAATGGGTTCAGGATTTATTTCGCCAACGATGGCAGCATCTATTAAACAAATTCCCGGAATAAATTCAATCTTTAAATTTGCTGGTGACCTTGGTCTGAAAACTGCAGATGAAAAGGGTCTGGTTACAACTGTTAATTCAAGCGATTCTCATGACAATTTGACACTAAATGTGCCAGTCGTAATGTTTGATGGCACACGTGTGTCGATTGGTATTGAGCATCAGACTTCGGTGAAAAAATATTCAGAAAATAAGGTGCAGGAACTAATTAGTGATATAGATCTTTTGATTAATGGAGAACCAGTCAACTCTTATGCGCCTGCTAATACAAGCAATTCTATTGATCCATATATTATTCCCAGTATAGAAGACAATAGTGCAATTATACAATTTTCAGATCGACATAACCAAGGGGGAAAGGTATTTCCTGATAAATTTGACTTAACATTGAAAGTTACAGTATTGGGTATTCAGGAACCATTTGAAATTGATATTCCAGTTGAAAAGAATACAAAGGATAATTTGGTTCTAAATCCATCAATAAGTCGGCAATATGAGAACATCAATTTGAAATTGGATAAAGTAGAATTTACGCCGATTACAACCAACCTAACTACACGTATTGAGTTACCTGAAAATCTAGAGATTGCATCATCTCTTCCTCTTCTGGGCTACGACATATTCGATGAAAAGGGCAATAAGTTAAAATTAATTGGTGGAAATGGATGGAAACCAACAGGCGGTAATGTTATGATAACTGATTCCCGGTTTGAACCGTTTGAATCAATCCCCAAATCAATAACTATTAAGACATATAAGTATTTATATAAAAATGAAAATAGAAATCAATTCGAGCTAGACTCAAATGGAATCCCCAAAATAGAGTATCTTCCAGATTTGGAGATCACTCTTCCGATAACATTGAAATAAAAAAGGCTATGAGAAAGACAGGCGCCTCCACAAAGAGACCCCTGTCTTTTTCAATACATTGTTAATTACACATTGAAACGGAAATGCATAACATCGCCGTCTTTCACAGTGTAGTCTTTACCTTCCAGACGCAGCTGGCCACGCTCTTTCGCCCCGTTCATCGAACCGGCTGCTTGAAGGTCATCATAGGAAACCACTTCTGCACGAATAAATCCTCGCTCGAAGTCAGTATGAATGACACCTGCCGCCTGCGGTGCTTTAGTTCCTTTGCGGATCGTCCATGCGCGAACTTCTTGAACCCCCGCCGTAAAGTAGGTGTAGAGTCCAAGCAGGCTGTAAGCAGCCTTGATCAGACGATTCAGACCGGATTCCTCAAGGCCCAGTTCCTCCAGGAACATAGCCTTATCTTCACCTTCGAGTTCGGCAATTTCAGCTTCCACTTTAGCACTGATCGGCACGACAGCAGCGTTCTCGGCTGCAGCAAAATCTCTCACCTGCTGCACGTACGGATTGCTGTCCGCTTCGTTCACGCCGTCCTCACTCAAGTTCGCCGCATACAGAACCGGCTTCAATGTCAACAGATGCAAATCACGAATGATCAGCTTCTCTTCATCGCTGAGTTCCACACTACGGGCAGGCTGGTCATTGTACAAAGCTTCCTTCACGCGCTCCAGCAGCTCGACTTCCTGTGCGTAAGTCTTGTTGCCGCCCTTCATATTCTTCTTCGTACGGTCAATTCGCTTCTCCACGCTGTCGAGGTCAGCCAGAATCAGCTCCAGGTTAATCGTCTGAATGTCGCTGACCGGATTCACCTTACCGTCTACGTGTGTGATATTCTCATCCTCGAAGCATCTTACCACATGCACGATCGCGTCCACTTCACGGATATGGGCGAGGAACTTGTTCCCAAGACCCTCTCCTTTACTTGCGCCGCGGACCAGACCTGCAATATCCACGAATTCGAATGCGGTAGGTACAGTTTTGTTCGGCTGCACCAGCTCGGTCAGCTTGTTGAGCCGCTCGTCCGGCACTTCCACAACACCAACGTTAGGGTCAATTGTACAAAACGGATAGTTGGCCGATTCCGCCCCCGCCTGTGTAATAGCGTTAAACAATGTGGATTTGCCGACGTTCGGCAGACCGACGATTCCTGCTTTTAAAGCCATTTATGTGACAACTCCTTATGGGTTTCTCTAAACAATCCTACTAATTATATCAGATCATACCTTTTGTTCAAACCATGAATATCTCTTATTCAAAAGGATACCAAAAAGCGTTCAATCCACGGCTTCTAAGCCAGATTCCAAATCCGAGAACGGATAGAGCCAATCCAATGACTACCCAATCCGCAGCCGTCATATCCCCTCCGCTGTACCAGGTTCTCTTCTTCCCAGCCCCGAAGCCCCGAAGCTCCATCGCATTGGTGACAGAATCAATCCGATGAAGTGCCGACTGAAGCACTGGTACAACAACCGCTGACAGATTCGAAAGCCGCTTCGCAATACTGCCGTCTTCTTTAGAGATTCCCATTCCACGGGCCTCCATCGAATGCAGCGTGCTGCGGAATTCCGCGATCAAATCCGGGATATAACGAAGGGCAATGCTGACAGCATATGCAACTTTATAAGGAACGCCTACCCGGTTCAGGCTGGCTGCAAAAGCGCTCGGCATCGTCGTAAACAGACAGAGGAGCGTCATCGGCAGCAATGTTAAATATTTGGCCGACAAAGTCAGCACATAAAACAGCGTCTCCTGATTGATCACAGCGTAACCGATTGGAATAACCGGTGTGTCCGTTCCGGTCAGCCTTGTCCCGAAGGTCGGCGTAATCAGAAGAATAAACAACCCATTTATGATTGAAAAGAGAACGATTAATCCAAAAAGAAAGGCCATTTTGCGAAAAGGCACACCCGAATAAATCAGCATGACAGCTCCAGCAGCCAGCATCACAACAAACACTCGAAGATCCATAAACATAAACGCCAGCACGGTCCAGACGACAAAGAGCACCAGTTTGACCGCTCCGTCCATCCGATGAAACCAGGAATGACCGGGCACATATAGACTACCTGTTCTACTCATAAGACTTCCCTCTTTTCTCACGCGAAACAAAAGCCTGGACGAAGCGCTCTGGATGTTCAAGCCTGTTAGCCCGAGCAAATACGGACAGGGAAGTCTCCCTTAAATGAGCGGCTTCCGTTACCTTTGCGTCGCTCAATATCGAGGCCGGGGAAGCGCAAGCAATCATTCGCCCACCGCACAGCACTGCTGCCCGGTCCGCATATTCCAGTGCAAGGTACATGTCATGCGTAATAAACAGAAAAGCGGTTCCCTGCTGGGCAAGCTGCCCGATAAAATCCATAAACTCTTTATAATGACGATAATCCTGTCCTGCTGTCGGCTCATCCAATATGATAAGTTTCGGCTGAAGCACCAGAATCGAAGCGATGGTCAAACGTTTTTTCTGGCCGTAACTGAGTGCGGACACCGGCCAGCTTCGGTATGGATACAGTCCGCACACCTTAAGCACCTGCTCCACCCGCTCTTGTATGACAGCCGGATCCACTTTTCGGGCTTTCAGACCAAGTCCAACCTCTTCCATAATGAGGTGCTGGCTGATCATGCGGTTCGGATTTTGCATAACATACCCGATTTCTTCTCCACGTCGCCGTATGGACCACTTGGCGATATTGTCCCCATGAAGCAATATTTCACCGGAACGCGGCTTGAGCAGTCCTGTAATGAGATTAGACAAGGTTGACTTACCCGCTCCGTTCGCACCGAGCAGAGCAACCGTTTCCCCAGCCCCGATATCGAGACTCACATCTTCTAGCACCGTCCTGCCTGCTTCATAGCGGAATCCCAAATGTCGAAGGCTAAGCAGAGCCTCTTTATCCGAAATCTCGTTCCTGGGCACCGTATGATTCGCAAACTCGTTCAGCTTGTCCTGAGCACCTGCGATATCAAGCCTGCGGGGAACTGCCAAATCTGTCATACCTTCAAGCGATATTCCTGCATACTCCATCGCATCCACATACAGAGGAGGACGCAGGCCGTATTGTCGTAGAGTACCCGCTATCAGAAGCTCATCCGGAGTTCCCTCAGCGACAATGCGTCCCTTGTGCAGCAGCACGATCCGGTCTACCGGTTCCAGCAGCACATCTTCAACCCGGTGCTCAATAATAATGACCGTTTTGCCACTGTCTTGGCGAATGCTTTCAATCAGCCCCATAGCCCGTCTCCCAGCAGCCGGATCCAGATTGGCGAGCGGCTCATCAAAGAGCAGCACCTCGGCATCTGTAGACAGAACACCTGCAAGCGACACGCTCTGCTTCTGTCCCCCGGACAGGTCATGCGGGCTGTCTTCGATCCGGTCCAGCATGTCCACCATTTGCAGCGAGGAGATGACGGTGCTTTTCATCTGTGGACGAGGCATTTCCCGGTTCTCCATAACAAATGCGGTATCTTCTCCAACGGTAAGCCCGACAAACTGGGCATCGGAATCCTGCAATATGGTGCCTACGGTCCGGCTGCGCCCAAAAACGCCGCCTTCCGTATAGCCGACTCCTCCTACCGTAAGACTTCCGGTAACCTCACCTTCGTACATAAAAGGAATTAGCCCATTTAGACAATGGGCTAAAGTTGATTTGCCGGAGCCGCTTGGCCCGGCGATCCATATTTTTTCCCCGGGGCAAATGTCGAGGGTAATATCGCGGAGGGTTGGCTCCGACTGGTTTTTATAGCGAAAGCTGAATTGTTGAAATGAGATGATGGGCTGCATGTTAGTCTGCACTCCTCAGTTTATTCGTTAATCGTCAAATTGCTGGACTTCGCACTCCGTTTTGAGTACCCTAATACGGCCGGAAGACCGAGTACTACGAACACCGCGATGTTGGCCAAGGAAGCCACACTTACTTGAAGAATCAATTTATCCGTTGGTTCACCCATAAAGACAGCATCGAACCATCCGGAGAAGAAAAGAGACAACACGATGCCCACAACGCCGTATACCGTTAGCATGCCAATCTGTTTGCCTGTTACCGAACCGCTGTGAGGGTCAAATTTTTTATGCATATAGATCAGACCCATGAATGCTCCTGTAATGCCGGAACCGAGCGCCCATCCCCACCACACCATACCACTGCTCATCAAATCAGTAAGCACGTGTCCAATCAAACCTGCCGCAAAAGCGACCATCGGACCGAAGAGCGCTCCAAAAATCGCCAACAGCGCAATAGCCGGCTTCAAAAAGGTGTCTGGCCCCGCGGGAATACCAATCATAAAGGTTGCTCCATACAAAGCTGAACAGATTCCGATCGTCACTACAGTTCTCGTACTAAATTGAAATGCAGGTCTCTTCAAAAGAGTTCACCCTTTCTAATATCCTTCTCCTTACCTTCAAAAGCGAACAATTATTGCTATAAGTACTCCTAATATAAGGTTTTTAGCACGAATTGGCAAAAGGTTTTTTTTGAATTTGAGATCATCTTGCAAATAAACAAAAATTCTGATAAGACGTCATTTACATATCATTCATCGGGTCGAGATATACTTATTTTCTGCCCGCATAGAAAAAGACCCCTAATCCTTGTCGGAAAAAGGGCCATTAAATGAATGTTTGGATTTAAAAGTCAGAACCGTTTCACCAGACGATCCGTCTCTTTCAGAGCCGTAATATTTACCGCTCCGATGCCGAACATCGCCGTGCGCAGCTCCAGCTCAACCTGCGCCAGCTTCTGATCCAGGGCCTCCTCGGAAGACACTGCCGAGCCAAGCAATCCTCGGCCAAAGCCTGCCAGATCGGCACCGATCGCAAGGGCCTTGGCCGCATCCACGCCACTGTTCAGACCCCCGCTGCCAATCAGGGCAGCGGTTGGTGCGGCCTCTCTCACCTCGGCGATGCAGTCAGCGGTCGGGTTGCCCCAGCCTGCGAACGCCTCCGCCGCCGCACGACGGACCGGATCGCTGCTGCGGAATTTCTCGACTTGACTCCAGGAAGTCCCCCCCGCTCCGGCCACATCAATAAATGCAGCCCCGGCATCCAGCAGGCTTCGCGCTGTAAAGCCGTCAATTCCCCAGCCCACTTCCTTGATGCCTAGCGGGACTTCAAGTACCCGGCATAACTCTTCGATCTTGGGCAGTAGTCCTCCGAACCGGGTATTGCCTTCGGGCTGGAACACTTCCTGCAGTCCATTCAAATGCAACACGAGCAGGTCCGCTCCGGCAATGTCCACGGCCCGCCGGCAATCATCCGGACCAAACCCGTAATTGAGCTGCACCGCGCCAAGATTGGCGATAACCGGAATGCTGGGCGCCTTCTCACGAACCCGAAACGTAGGCGCAAGTTCTCCACGCTCCACAGCCGCCCGGATTGAGCCGACACCAAGCGCCCAACCTCGGCGCTCCGCGGCTTCAGCCAGACGCATGTTAATCTCCCCCGTTGCCTTGCTGCCTCCAGTCATGGAGCTGATCAAAAGCGGCGTTGCCATAGAGAACCCGAGAAAAGAGGTTGCCAGACCCACATCGTCAAAGTCCACCTCTGGCAAAGCCGCATGGCGGAACCGGTAATTCTCAAACCCCGTTGTCACATCCCGGCCTCCTACTTCTTCCTCAAGGCATAACCGGACATGTTCTATTTTCCGCTCACCTGTGGGCACCTCAGGCAGGAGCATGCCTTTGTTGTCCGAAACTGTCTCACTAGATGCAGGTCTAATCTCTCCGCTGGCAGGAGTCACTTGCTTGTTCCGATTGTCCATACGTCCCTCCCGTTAAGTAGCCGTTTCTAGATTGCGCTTCTATGTATTTTCTGCATTCATAAATTGTTTAATCCATTAAACATGTTTAAACGACTCCGGTCCAATGAAACGGTTTATCCATTCCTGCCATTTCTCCGGTGGCTCCGACAAAACTGAGTTCGGATACGCTGTCGTATTCTCCCCCTCAAATCCTGATCCCCCGAGCAGAAAACGTACCGATGGATAGTGTGAAGAGGTAAGACGAACAAACTCATCCACTTTAGGTACGGAGTCCGGATCTGTTATAGAGATACAGACAATACCGATTCTGTGAGCGCCGATAATGCGCAAAAGCCCATCCATCGGCGTATTGGGACCAAGATAAAAGACATCCAGACCACTTCGCCGCAGCAGGAGGGAGAACAGCATCAGACCTACCTGATGATGCTCTCCCTCCGGACAGAACGACAACGCTTTCGGTAAGTAGGAATGAATGGGGAAGAGATGGAAAAATTGAAGGAAGCGCCGGGATATCAGTTCGGTTATAAAATGCTCCTGTGCAACCGATGCCTGCTCGCTTTGCCATGCATCCCCCGCTCGCACAAGCACAGGAACCAAGATTTTATAGAACATTGCGTCATAGCCGTAAATAGAAAAGCCATAGTCTATCAGCTTATTCGCCCGTTCTCCCTGAAACTCAAATAAAGCTTCATATATTTGTCCGCTTTGCTGATCAAAAGCCTCATCCGCACCCATTGGTGCCAGAACGGGAAAGGAGCCTGCCTTGGATTGTGCAGCCTTGTCCGCTTTCAGCAGGCGGGCAGCCTGAGAGATACTAATGCCCTTCTGCTCCACCTGCTCTTTCAGCCAACGTAGATCTTCTATGTCCTCCGGACAGTACATGCGGTAACCCGATTCCGTTCGAAGCGGATTTACAGCACCGTAACGATTCTCCCAGGCTCGGATTGTAACGGTAGGCATGTCCAGCATTGTGGACACCTGCTTAATGGAGTACAAATGCTTCCCTGCCTTTCGGTAATGATCTGGGGGCCTCCGCCTTTTTTTCTTCCTTATTGAATCATCCGACTTTATACAAATTTAGTACATCGATTATACATTTTTACCAATCGTCTGTCGATCAGACATAAAATCAACGCATACAAAGAACCACCAACTGAAGACAATTACTGCCTGCAATCGGTGGTCCTTTAATTATTACTATAGCTGCCGAAATCAATTTTACAACAGTGGTGACATCAGACGTGCACCTGATTCCAGCAGACGAACGATGATCCGCTTATTCATGAATGTGTCCCGGTCAATCAGATTCGTAAATTGCAAATCGCGCTCAAAATCATTAACCATCTGCTGCACGCTCTCCGTCTCGACGAGTAAGGCGTTCACTTCAAAATTCAGGTGAAAGCTGCGCATATCCATATTTGCTGTTCCAATGGTCGCAATCTCACCGTCCACAATCAACAGTTTCGAGTGCAAAAATCCCTTTTCGTACTCATAAATACGGACTCCCGCATCGAGAAGAGTCGAAAAGTAGGAATGCGACGCTAGAAACGGAAGCCACTTATCGGGCTTCGCCGGAAACAGAATACGCACATCCAATCCTGCCAGAGCAGCTACACGCAGAGCTGTCAAAATATCATCATCCGGAATAAAATACGGTGTTGCAATCCATACTGACTTACGAGCTGATACGATCATAGAGAAAAAAATATTTTTGAGCGCCCTTCGCTCGTTGTCCGGTCCGCTTGCGATGATCTGCACCACTCCGTTCCGGTTCTCCAACAGATCCGGTGAATAATATTCCTGCTCGGTTACAACTTCATCTGTAACGTACTGCCAATCCTGCATGAATATAACCTGCAACGTCCGTACGGCTTCGCCTCGGACAAGCATATGCGTATCACGCCAGAAACCATACGTTTTGTTGCGGCTTAAATATTCATCTCCAATATTCAAACCGCCTATAAATCCCACACTGCCGTCGATGACAACGATTTTTCGGTGATTGCGGTAGTTAACCCGGCTGGTAAAAAAAATCGTCCGCGGACTGCCAAACACAGCGACCTGAACACCAGCTTCCTTCATCTCATTCAAGAATGACTTAGGTAGTTGCAAACTACCCACGGCATCGACCATAAACCTTACGGATACGCCCTCTCTTGCTTTACTCATAAGAATTCTCTGAATTTGTGTACCGATCTCATCCGCTCGGTAAATGTAATACTCCATATGGATATGATGCTGCGCCTTCTGCAGCTCAGGAAGAAGGGCGGAGAACGTCTCCTCGCCGTTCGTGAGCACCTTTGTTTCTGTCGAAAAGGAGATCGGCGTACGTGCCAGACGCTGCGACAGCTGAAGAAGCTGCTGATGATCCTGCCGGAACGAAGTCAGATCCGGAATACTGCGCTGAAGCACTTCACTTTCGTACGCCAAAATATCACGCTGTGCTTTTTTATCGTACTTTCTACGTTTGAAATAGTTCTGCCCGAACAGCAAATAAAAAAAGAGACCCACGATCGGTATCAGGGCCAGCAGCAATATCCAAGCCATCGTTGCTGACGGATGGCGGTTCTCCATAAAAATCATTAAACCAATGGAAACAACCGTCAGCGTAGAGAACACACTGACAACCGTACCGGCTGTTTTACCAAAATAATCGAAACCGAAGTAATAAAAAGCGAACAATATCGCCGATATGATAACAGCCTGTATTCCCTTTCTCATTTCTTGTAACCCCACTCTCACCAATCACGTTTTCCGGATATTAAACTTACCTTGTCCACCATATTCTACATGAAGTCATACGTTCTTCCTACGAGCAGGATACAGAAATCCCCAATTACGACAAAGTTGTAACCTTTCAGCGTCATATGATCAGGATATTTGTCGAAAATTTATTTGATTTTTTTCTTGACAACTGACTCCCAATTTGAAAAAATAAACCTAACGATCGTTAGTTAGGAGGGTGGATTGAAAATATGACTTCATCAAATATAATGCAGGCGGCACTAACCCATTTTGCCAGAGACGGCTATGAGGGGGCATCTTTAAAAAATATCGCCGATGATTGCGGTATTAAGAAGCCATCGATCTATGCACACTTTGCAAGCAAAGAGGATTTATTCATGAAAGTGCTTCAGTCTGTTTTTCAAAGGCAGGAGGAACGAATCAGACACTATTTCATTGAACACGAACAACTTCCTCTAGAAGAGCAGTTAAAAGGATGTCTGACGGAGAGACAGCGTGAGTATCACGAAGATGATGAAGCAAAGTTCTTTTTACGAATGGCGTTCTTCCCACCAAATTCGCTGTATAACGAGGTTATGGGTATCCTCTACCCTTTTCTCGACAGTCAAGAGGATCAATTGTCACGTCTTCTGGCCGCTGGCTGCCCTGTTAAAGGACGGATTATCCGGCATCCGAGACAGGCTGCCTCAGCCTTTCTGACGCTGATGGACGGAATTGACGTCGAAATACTCTACGGGGGTGAAGAGCGTTCACTCCGCCGGCTTGAACAAGCATGGCCTGTGTATTGGTCGGGCGTTACAAAGGAAAGATAACATCAAGAATTCTAACTAAAGGGAGCATCTATTATGAACCGTAATTGGTTATACGTATTAGTCGCCGGATTGGTTGAGATCATCTGGGTTATAGGATTGAGTCATTCCAATAGTGTGTGGGAGTGGCTTGGTACTGCGATTGCCATAATTATAAGTTTCTATCTTATTATAGAATCAGCAAAACGCCTTCCGGTGGGAACCGTTTACGCCGTCTTCACAGGTATTGGTACTGCAGGGACAGTCACAACTGAAATGCTCCTATTCGGAGAACCGTTTAAACTTACCAAAGTAATTCTGATCGCTATTCTGCTGACGGGCGTTATTGGACTTAAGCTCGTAACCGATGATTCTGCTGGTCAAGACCAGGAGGTGGCGAACTAATGGCTTGGATCGCATTGATATTTGCCGGACTTTTCGAGGTTACAGGTGTAATTGGAATTAAAGGCGTTTCCCAGCGCAAAGGGTTGGCCTCCCTGACCCTGTTGATTGCATCTTTTGCCGGCAGCTTCTCTCTTCTGTCCTATGCGATGACAGCAATTCCGATGGGAACCGCTTATGCTATCTGGACCGGTATCGGTACGGTAGGCAGTGCTGTAACCGGCATGTTTCTGTTCGGGGAGCCGAAGGAATGGCGCAGAGTATTGTTTATTTCCATGATTCTATGCGCTGCTATAGGCTTAAAAGTTCTCACTTAATTGTTCATAAGAAAACCATCTATTGACGTAACTCAAAGAAGACAGACCGCACTTAACGGTCGTTTTTCTTGCGAGATAAAGATGCCGTTTACTCCGTAGTTTATACTTTCTGATCTCTAAAGAACGGCCGTTACATAAAGTTGTAACGGTCGTTTTTTTTATATATAATTAATTTTGACCAACGGGTCAATCGTAGAACTACATAGTTCTTGGGCGAGGTGAATGAAAGATTGTCGGATAAGACGGCGGAGAAACGCAAACAAATTTTGGTGACCGCCATGCAGCTGTTTTCTACTAAGGGGTCTGCCGCGACCTCCATGCAGGAGATTGCAGAAGTATGCGGGATGTCGAAGGGCAGCCTGTATCTCCATTTTAAATCCAAAGAGGAACTGGAGAAAAGTATCTATGAACATATTGCTCTCCGGATCCGGGATGAAGTTGTTAAAGTAGACCAGGAATCTCAACTTGCACCGAAGGAGCAGCTGCGCAAGCAAACTGAGGTGCTCCTGGTACATTTCCTCGAAGTACGCGAGTTTTTGCTGAAGCAAGTTCACGATAATCCCGGACCTGGAAAGTCCCCTTTTGATCGTCAATGTGCTCACCAAGAAATAGGCAAAGCTCTTCTATGGTTTAAAAATAAGCTTTCTTCCGTGTACGGCGCTGAGATTACGCCTTACACGATGGAAATTGGGATGTTTGTCGGTGGCATGCTGGGCTCGTACATCCGGTTTTTATTCATGCCGGGCCTGCCGCTGAATGTTGGTATTTTGGCGGACCACCTTGTTGTCATGCTTGATGATGTGACAGACAGCCTGCTGCGCAGGCGCCCAGATCCACTTGTACCTATAGAAACTTGGGAACGGCTTAATGGAATTCCTCCAGAGGAGTCTCACTTCTCACGTCACCCTCTGGTGGTCATCAAATCGATGAAGGTTCAGCTTAAAGAACTCCCTCTGGAGCCAGACGTCCGGCGCGATGGTCTGGACTCACTCAGTCTGATGGAGAAGGAACTGCTCGAACTTCATCCCCGCCGGGTGGTGCTGCAAGGCATGCTCCGGAACCTTGAAGGGATTGAAGGCATGAAGGAGCTGTACGGAGAACTGAAAACAACAATCCACAGCGTCCTGGATCTTTATCTTGCATCTGATGGACGAGATTCAGGAAAGCCTGTAGATTCATAGACAAAAAAAGATTTTTTGGAGAGGAGAAACTTATGAAAGGAATTATTAACTTTTCACTTCGCAACAAATTTGCCATCTGGCTGCTGACAATCATTATTATTTTCGGTGGATTGTACAGCGGAATGACCATGAAACAGGAGACCATACCGAACATTAATGTTCCCTTCCTGAGTGTCACGGCCATTTATCCGGGGGCAGCGCCTGAAGGCGTAGTACAGGATGTAAGCAAACCGCTCGAAACACGACTCCGGAATGTGGACGGAGTTAAGACGGTCACCTCCACATCGATGGAGAATGTGTCCAATCTTATGGTCGAATTCAATTATGGCGCTGATCTGGATAACGCTACGGCAGCGGTCCGGGAAGCACTCAACGAGGTCAAGCTGCCGGATGGTGTTCAGAAACCTCAAATTTCCAAGTTTAGCATGAGCTCCATGCCAGTCGTATCCTTAAGTATCGCGAATAAGGAAGGCACATCCCTTGATGAGCTGACACGCATTACTGAGAACGACATCGTACCGAAGCTGGAAGATTTGGATGGTGTTGCTTCCCTTCAGGTTTCCGGCCAATTCGTTAATGAAGTACAGCTGAAATTTAATCAGAAGAAAATGGATGAGCTTGGCCTTACGGAAGATACCGTTAAAGGAATTGTTCAAGGCTCTGCTCTGTATGCACCACTCGGACTGTTCGAGATGGAACAGTCACAAAAGGCCGTCGCGGTTGATGGCGGCATCATTGGCATCGATGATTTAAAAAACATCGCTATTCCAGTTATGCCGGGCGGTGGCTCAAATGCTGCTGGAGCGGATGGTGGTGCAAATGCCGGTTCTGCTGAGCAAAATGCAGGTCAACTACCCGCTGCAGGCCAGCAAGCGCCTGGCACTTCTCCGCAAGCAGGAACGCCTAATGGGCTCGATTCCTTCGGTATCCCTACCGTGAAGTTGGGTGAAATTGCCGATATTGAAGTCATCGGTAAAGCGGAGTCCATCTCCCGTACGAACGGCAAAGAATCCATCGGTGTTCAAGTCGTTAAAGCAAACGACGCAAATACGGTAGATGTTGTTAACAGCGTCAAGGACAAGGCAGAAGAACTTAAGGAACTATATCCGGGCATGGACCTGACGATCATGCTGGATCAAGGCAAGCCTATCGAGGATTCCGTTCATACCATGCTCTTTAAAGCCTTATACGGAGCGCTGTTCGCCGTGATCATCATTATGATCTTCCTGCGCAACATCCGTTCCACCATCATCTCTATTGTATCCATACCTTTATCATTGCTCATTGCCGTGCTCTGTCTGCAGCAAATGGACATTACACTGAACATGATGTCCCTCGGTGCCATGACGGTTGCAATTGGCCGGGTAGTCGATGACTCTATCGTCGTTATCGAGAATATATATCGGCGATTGTCGCTCTCAAGCGAGAAGTTGAAAGGTCGTGAACTCATTGGCGCGGCTACCCGCGAAATGTTTACGCCTATCCTGTCATCGACGATTGTTACGATCGCGGTGTTCCTGCCGCTCGTACTTGTCAGCGGTATGGTTGGAGAACTGTTCATTCCTTTTGCAATGACGATGGTGTTCGCCCTACTCGCTTCTCTCGTTGTAGCGGTCACTCTCGTGCCTGCAATGGCGCACTCCATGTTCCGTAAAGGACTTAAGAACAAGCATAATCATGATGAAAAACCAGGCGCCCTTGCCCGTGGATATCAATCCGTACTGAGATGGTCCCTGAATCATAAACTGATCACTTTCGGAATTGCCATTGTTCTTCTGGTTGGCAGCTTGTTCCTGACCAAGTTCGTTGGTGTCAGCTTCCTGCCGGAGCAGGAGGACAAATATACGATGGTTACCTACTCTCCTCAGCCAGGCGATCGTCTGGAAGATGTGGAGCAGCGTGCATTGAAAGCCGAGAAATACATTCTCGGTCAAGATGGAGTCCAAAGCATGCAATATTCCATCGGTGGCAGCAACCCACTCGGTATGGGTTCAGCCAATTCGGGATTGTTCTATGTCATGTATGATCCAGATACGAAAAACTTTGAGGATGTAAAGAAAGATCTGGTGGAAGGACTGGAGAAACAAGTTCCGGAAGGCCAATGGTCCAATATGGACATGGGTGGCTTTGGTGGAAGCCAGCTTACCGTCAATGTCTTTGGTGACACACTGGAGCAGATCAAGCCTGTAGCTGAAGACATTTTGGAACTGGCTAAGAAAGACACCGCCAACTTCGAAAATGCAGAAACCAGCCTGTCTAAAGCCTATGAACAGTACACACTGGTAGCCGATCAGGAGAAACTCAGCTCGCTCGGCCTGACTGCCGGACAACTGGCTATGAAGCTCAGCCCGGTTCGTGAGCGTCCGGTATTGACTGAAGTGAAAATCGACAATAAATCATATAAAGTGTATATCGAAGCTGACAGTCAAACATATAAGAGTATCGAGGATATTCAAAACGAAACCATCACTTCGCCGCTCGGAATGGAGATTCCGATCAAAGATGTTGCAAAAGTGGAAAAAGGTACATCACCTGACTCTATTATGCGTATCGACGGCAAGATGGTCGTTACCGTTAATGCTGATATGATTACAAACGACGTAGGTACTGCTTCCACTAACCTGCAAGCAAAAGTGGACGAGATGAAACTTCCTGAGGGTGTATCTGTTAGCTTCGGCGGGGTTACTGAACAGATCAATGACACCTTCGGACAGCTGGGGCTCGCTATGCTGGCAGCAATCGCCATCGTGTACTTCGTTCTCGTTGTCACCTTCGGTGGTGCGCTCGCACCGTTTGCGATTCTGTTCTCGCTTCCGTTCATTGTCATCGGTGTGATTATCGCCTTGCTCATTACGGGTGTAACGCTGGACGTATCCGCACTGATGGGTGTACTCATGCTGATCGGTATCGTAGTGACAAATGCTATCGTATTGATCGACCGTGTTATTCACAAGGAACGTGATGGCTTGTCTACTCGCGAAGCGCTACTTGAAGCCGGAGCGACACGCCTTCGTCCGATTCTGATGACCGCACTCGCCACGATTGGCGCTCTGCTCCCGCTTGTGTTCGGATGGGAGAGCAGTGCAGGTATCATTTCCCGCGGACTCGGCATTACCGTTATCGGCGGCTTGATCAGCTCAACGCTGCTTACGCTGGTCGTCGTACCTATTGTGTATGAATTCCTGATGAAGTTCCGCAAAAAGCGGATCGAAGATTAAATCAAGCACTTAACGTAACGCTTAAAGAATTACATTCCATAGAGGGGCTGCCTCCAAAGGTCTGAACTAGACTACGGAGGCCGCCCCTTTTTGGTGTTTATATAGAACAAAAAGCCGTTGCTCCTACACCCCACACACAAAAAAGGCATGCTCTCCATATGGAAAACATGCCTTTATATATACCCTGATCGCTATTCTCTGTTACACCAACACGACTTCACGAACCGGCTCATCTGCAGCCAGACAAGACTGCTTCCAGGTGCGGAGCATTGACAAATCATATTCAAGGAACTCTTCCAGCAAACGTGAAACCGCCAAGTAAAGCGGGCTTATCGTAGAAGCATTCAGCTCTCTACACATCGCTGGAATCCAAGTGAGTAGATGCTCTTCCAGAAATTTTTTCTGTATATCTATCAGACGCAGCATGCTGTCCTCGCAGTATGCACTGTTCAGCATGCGATCATGCAGTATGGTCATAAATTCAAGCTCGATCGCAATATGATCGTCAGGCTCTCCGCTGACTTTCTTAAAGGCGGTTCCAGCTGAAGCGTAAAAGTCGGATAAATCCTGTGCGCGGCACGAATAAGGAGAATAACGGGATTCTGCAAGCGGCCGCTGCTTCGAGTGCTGCAGTAATCTGCGGTACTCTGCGCCTTCCTGTTCGCAAATTCGTACGAGTTCCTCCGGTGAACGACCGCTCAAGTACTGCATGAGCTCGCGTCCTCCGCGGGTCAGCTCCGCCGCTTTACCAATTCCGCTGCTGCGGCTCCAATGTGCAACTAAAGACAGTGTAGGCCAGTGGCCCAAAAATTCAGTGAGCAGCTGATAAATCGTCCCCCGATTTTCCAGCCACCTGTGACAGACTTCAGGTACCTCCAATGTTCGAACAGATGATGATATCGTCATATCGAACCTCCTAATGGTGATCTCTTTGTTGGATGTTGATATCTTTCACATTATATCTTAAAAGATTCTAGGATGGGGTAATTTTATGAAAAATGATTTCCGAAAGTTTCGGAAAATTTCGGAAATCATTTTGAAAACATGCTTACCATCCTCACTTGGATGGTTCAGCTATTCTATGAGCGGCACACTTTTCAGGGGAGAAGCATGTGCCTGTAAGCTCAGTATAATGAACTTTGTAAACGTTTTCTGTGATACAGTTCACACACTCTGGCTTTTACAACAAATTTAACTGTTCAAAATTCAATATTTTTTAACCGCCCTTCCATTGACTCCCGCTACAGCAATCGCTACAATGTGACCATGCCAAGCTGGAAAGGGGATTCCTATAGATGAAACCGATGATTGAACCTTTGACGGACTCCTTTGGGCGGATTCATGACTATATCCGAATATCCGTAACGGACCGCTGTAATCTGCGATGTGTGTACTGCATGCCAGAAGAAGGCATGGTGTTTCAGCCGCATGACGAGATCATGAGTTATGAAGAGATTGCTTCCGTTCTGCGGGTGCTCGCACCTATGGGCGTATCCAAAGTACGGCTAACCGGCGGTGAACCACTCGTCCGTAAAGATCTGGAGTCACTGGTTGCCATGATTTCAGATATTGAAGGAATTCAAGATATTTCACTTACGACGAACGGGCTTCTGTTGTCTTCCAAGGCCCGCCTTTTGAAAGAAGCTGGACTTACCCGGATCAATATCAGCCTTGATTCGCTGCACAAAGAACGCTATGCCAAGATTACCCGGGGTGGAGATGTGCGGAAGGTGCTTGAAGGCATCGAAGCCGCATATGAAGCCGGACTTGATCCAATCAAGCTGAACATGGTACTTATGAAAGGCTTTAATGAGGATGAGATACGGGATTTTGTAGCGATGACGATTCACCGTCCGCTGCACGTTCGCTTTATAGAATATATGCCGATCGGGCAGGCTTCAGAGGAATGGCGCAAAACATACATTCCGCTTAGCCATGTAACGGATGTTTGCCACGAAGCCGGCTGGACCATTCAAGATGACCAGGGACCTGCGGGCAACGGCCCCTCCCGTAATATGAAAATACAGGGTGCTGCAGGCACTTTTGGACTCATTCATCCGGTAAGTGACCACTTTTGCGACTCCTGCAACAGGCTGCGTCTAACGGCTGACGGACATATTAAAGCATGTCTGTACTGGTCGGATGAATACAATGTCCGCCGTGTTGCACACGATCCTGAAGCCACGGCTTCCTTGTTCCGAAAAGCACTCGGCAACAAACCGCAAAACCACGAAATGGCCCTGGCTCTTGAAAAAAAAGCTCAAAGCCATACCCCGACCAACCGACGCATGTCGCAAATCGGCGGGTAAAACAAAAGAAGCTCCGCAGCTGCGGAGCTTCTTTTGTTTAGAGATAAAAAACTACAGAGGAAACTGCATCCTTATCTCTCAAGAAAAATTACCATTAAATGCGCTCTATCTTCTTTGAGATACGTCGATAGACGTTTTTCGTTATGTAAGAATACCGAACAATTGCAGCGCCATATAGAGAGCCAGCAGCCAAATGATCAAGGCCGAGACGGTATTCAGTACCGCAATGCTCCGGCCCGTCGTATCCACTCTGCCCAGCATCCGGCCTGCCAATGCCAAGGCTAGAAACCACAGCCACGAAACGATTGCCGCAGTCAATGCGAATATCCATTTGGTCATTCCTTCGTAAGCGAGTGAGCTCGTCCCGATTACGCCAACGGTATCCAATATCGCATGCGGATTCAGAAGGGACACCGACGCTGCATAAAGTACCTGCTTGCGGGCAGACAGCGGAGCGGATTGTCCGCCTCCTCCGCCTTTGGATCTCCAAATACTGAATCCCATGTAGAGCAGAAATAGAACCCCCACGGCGTATATCGTCGTTTCGAGCCAAGCGAACTTCAAAATAACGAGTGAAACTCCCCCTACAGCCGCGAAGATCAACAGTGTATCGCATACCGATGCTGTTAGAACAGCAGGTAATGCACGAATAAAGCGCGAGTTCACCGCTCCCTGATTAAAAATGAATACATTTTGCACACCTAGCGGCAGAATCAGCCCGAAAGCCAGCAGCACCGCATGGAGAATCGCTTCGATCAATTTCTCTCTCCCCTTTTAACGATTATTCTCTAATGATCCTCATTCAACTTCCCACTGACAAGCGGTCTCATAATCCTCAGGCTGGTTCATATTAAACAGCCCCCTCGCGGCGTCTATCCCCGTCAGCCGGGCCAGTTCCTCCACCGGAATGTAAAGAACGTTCAAATCGCTTAACCAATCCATCATGCGCAGCTCATTCCGGCGCAAGCGATTTTCCAAACTTGCGCAGACATCAAGATGGTAAACGGCAAGAAGCGGCTGCGGCTTCCCATCCATAACAGGAACAACAGCATCCCGTGGAGCAACATCATCATGACGGGCCATTGTTCTGACCCGTATTCCTGACTCTGGTGTCAAGGGATCTTCAGCGGCTATCCGCAAAAGCACCTGTATAATATCAGCGGTAACAAATGGCATATCACAAGCTGCTACGGCATTCCAGGCCGAGCGGGAAGCAGATAAACAAGCGTGAAGTCCCGCCATGGGCCCTTTTCCAGTAAATATATCCCTTACAGACCGCAGTCCCAGAAAGCCATACGGTTTCGGATCATTCAGGGAAAGAAGCACCTCATCGCATACTTCACCAAGGCTTAGAGCTGTCCTTTCTATGGATGCCACCCCACCTACAGGCAGCATCGCTTTATCGCACCCCATCCTCCGGGAAGCCCCGCCGGCCAATACGATTCCCGTCGTGCCCGGAACAGCCGCAGGTGCCCGTTTGATCTGGAGTTTTTCCATCCCTACTCTCCCCCAATAGCTGTAATGTAAGAAATTCCCCCATATATTACACTTGTATTACATTAGTAAAAAATGGGTAAAAACATAGAAGTTGGTTTGTATCCCTTTTCAATGCGTGATACATTGAGAGAGGATAATCGGCTGTTCAAGCTATTTCTCTGTATTGCACTCGGTTTGAAAGGAATGACACCCACTTGCGGGATATGAACTACGATCAACCATCATTAAAGTCACTGAAACTCTTTAACTTTTTCATTTATGGAACCATGGTTATATTCACCGGGTTCTTTCAACTATATCTGCAAGATATCGGAATGGACAAAGTGGAAATCGGTAGCCTGATGGCTATTGCCCCTTTCGTCTCCGTGTTTGCCAACCCATTTTGGGGGTATTGGGGCGACCGGGCCGAGAATATCAAACGTGTCCTTATTTTCATGATGACGGGAACTTTGCTGCTTGTCCAGTTTGTTTTTCAAGCGAACACATACGCCATGATTTATATGTCGATGATTTTCTTTTATTTTTTCCAGACACCCATGTTCTCGCAGACAAACTCGCTTATTCTTGGATACATTGAAGGTACACGTCACAAGTTCGGTTCGTTCCGGATGTGGGGCTCGCTTGGTTGGGCACTGACAGCCGTTGCGGCTGGACCTGTGATCGACCGGTTAGGATCAGGACGGATTTCGATTGTATTTTCCATTATGCTAGTCATAGCCGCCGTGTTCATGCTGTCCCTTCCGAATATCCAGAAGGCGACCGCCTCTGCCACAGTAAGTGTCCGTGGACTCAGCAAGCTGTTTTTGAATCCGTATTTCGTCTGGTTCATTCTGCTGGGCATTGTTGTCTCTATTCCAAATACGATGAACAATACATTTATGTCCCTGTACATTCTGGATCTCGGAGGCACCAAACAGACGGTTGGATTAGCGATCTTTCTCGCCTCCATATTCGAGGTAGCCGTCTTCCTGCTCTGTGACCGTTACTTGAAGCGCAAGATCAACGTAATGATTGCCTGTCTAACCGTTGTGAGCCTGCTCTTCTCGCTGCGCTGGCTGCTGATGGCTGAGGCCTCCACTCCACTGGAAGTTGCCTTTATTCAGATCCTGCACTGCATCACCTTCGGCGGTTATTTCTATGTTGGGACCCAGCTGACCATGCTGTTTGTCCCAAGGTCGTACCGCGCCTCGGGGCAAGCAATTTACACCCTTTCCTGGAGCGGGATTTCTGGTGTGATCGGCGGCATCGCCGGCGGCTGGCTGTTTCAAAATTTCGGCGCCCAGACTATGTACCAGATCGGCATGATGCTGGCGTTGGTAGGTGCAATCGGTTTTGGATGGATGTGGTATATACTGCGCAAGCAAGAATACCATCTGACGTCCAATGAAGCTGATGAGGATATTGAGGAAGAGACGCTACCCGGTGAATAAAATGATCAGAACATAGGACAAGGCCCGGAAGCCTGCCCCAATGGGGAGCTTCCGGGCCTTGCTAATTCAACCACATCATACATCAGCTGTTTAAGATTTCGGCAGCTGAAAAGAGCTTTTCAGGGATACAACCCGATTAAATACCGGACGGCCTGGCTCAGAATACTTAGAGTCTACATTAAAGTAACCATGACGGAAGAACTGGAATTTATCCTGCGGCTTGGCATCCTTCATGTTCCGCTCCACAAAGCCGTTTACAATCTGCAGGGAGTTCGGGTTCACGTAGTCAAGGAACGTCTTTTCGGTAGTCTCAGCAGCTACCTCAGAGAGATTGATATCTCCTGCCACCTCTTGCTCCAATTCCTCCTCCAGCTCCTCATCCTTGATGAGCGGCTCATACAGGCGGAATTCAGCAGGGACAGCCTGGGTAGCTTCTACCCAGTGGATCGTGCCCTTTACCTTGCGGCCCGTAAATCCGGTTCCACTCTTCGTCTCAGGATCGTATGTGCAATGAATCTCAATGACTTTACCATTCTCGTCCTTAATGAACTCATTACATTTAATGAAGTAGGCATGCTTCAGGCGAACCTCATTTCCCGGAAACAAACGGAAGTATTTGTTCGGCGGATTCTCCATAAAGTCTTCCTGTTCAATATATATCTCACGGGAGAATGGGATTTGACGTACACCCATCTCCGGGTTTTCGGTGTTGTTCTCTGCCTCAAGCCATTCCACCTGTCCTTCCGGATAGTTGGTGATCACGACTTTAAGCGGGTCAAGCACAGCCATCGTTCGCGGTGCCTTCAGCTTGAGATCCTCACGGATAAAATGCTCCAGAACTTGACGGTCTATTTGACCGTATGCTTTGGAAATCCCTGTCTCGTACACAAAATTGCGGATCGCATCCGGTGTATATCCGAGACGGCGAAGACCAGAAATCGTCGGCATGCGCGGATCGTCCCAGCCATCCACATACTTCTCGTCAACAAGCTGCTTGAGTTTACGCTTGCTCGTTACTGTCTGAGCCACATTCAAACGGCCGAATTCATACTGGTGCGGAGTGCTTGGCATTTCGCATTCAGCGATAATCCAATCATAGAACGGACGCTGATCCTCGAACTCTAGCGAACAAAGAGAGTGCGTTACACCCTCAATCGCATCCTCAAGCGGGTGTGCAAAAGCATACATTGGGTAAATGCACCATTTGTCCCCGGTATTGTGATGGTGCGCATGCGAGATACGGTAAATAACCGGATCGCGGAGGTTGATGTTCGGTGAGGACATATCGATTTTGGCACGGAGAACACGTTCTCCGTTGGCGAACTCTCCAGCACGCATCCGTTCAAACAAGTCCAGATTCTCTTCCACACTGCGGTCACGATATGGACTGTTCTGTCCTGGCTCGGTCAACGTGCCGCGGTTCGCGCGGATTTCCTCTGCAGACTGATCATCCACATATGCCTTTCCTTTTTTGATCAGCAAGACAGCACGGCTGTACATCTCTTCAAAATAATCCGAAGCAAATCGCAGCTGTTCCCAGTCGTAGCCGAGCCACTTCACATCTTCCTTGATGGAATTGACATATTCTACATCTTCCTTGACCGGATTCGTATCATCAAAACGAAGATTCGTTTTACCGCCGAACTCGTCCGCCAACGTGAAATTGATCCAGATCGCCTTCGCATGGCCGATATGAAGGTAGCCATTCGGTTCCGGCGGGAAGCGGGTAACAATTTCTTTCACTTTGCCGGATTTAAGGTCTTCGGTAATGACGTTTTTTATAAAGTTGGAGGGTGTTGCTGGTTGGTTCTCCACGTTAATCAACCTTTCATCCTGTTTATTCTCTCTATTCCTGTATAAACGTGTTTCTCTTAAATATACCCGTTACGCCCCGATTGTTCAAGGAATCTGCAGGGATTAAAGCGTCTTGATAGCAGACGGGCCGTAATCCTGTTCCGAAAGACAGTTGAGCGGAAAAGAACATGCATGAAAATCGACAAAACAGCTTTGACTAGGGCTTTTTAATAAGGTAGCATGGAAGAAAATAGCGAAAAGGAGGTCCGTTCAACCGATGAAACCGATGAAATTTCCAAAAGAGCAGCGCGAGCTAATCATCGAGCAGATTCAGGAATATTTTGAAAAAGAGCGCGGAGAATCGCTCGGGCATCTGGCAGCGGACAACATGCTGGAGTTTTTTATGGCCCGAATCAGTCCATACATATACAACCATGCCCTGGAAGACTGCAGACAGTTGGTCACCCAGCGGATGGTCTCATTGGAGGAGGATATCTACGCCCTCGAACAACAAGTGAAGCCTGTGCGCTGAGCTAAAGCTTCCCCCTTCAAGTCCATGTTCAAAAAGTCGGGTTTTCAGCACCGAGAAGGTGAACACAAGATTCGATGTCGAATCCACTTCTTGAATTGCTTCGTGATCAAAAGACGACTTTTTGAACTACCTCTTCAATCAACATTCTCAGAGATAAAGGAGTTGTATCATGTTTACCTATTCCTTGGATGATCATGTGGAACTGCGGCCGCTTGTACCTGAGCATGCACGCGCCCTCTTTGAACTTACAGATCGGTCACGTGACCGTCTGCGCCAATGGCTTCCATGGGTGGATTCCGTTACGGAAGTGGACCATACCACCAACTATATCAAGGGAGCCATGAAGCAGGCTGCGGATAACGGCGGATTCTCCGCCGGCATTTGGGTACGTGAAGAACTGACAGGAACGATATCGTTTCACGAGATCGATTGGCACAACCGGTCGGTCGGCATTGGCTATTGGCTGGATAAGCAGTTTCAAGGACAAGGTCTTATGACAAGCGCCTGCCGGGCTTTAACCGACCATGCCCTGATGCGTATGGGTCTGAACCGCGTGGAAATCCGCTGTGCTACGACCAATCGCCGCAGCCGAGCCATTCCGGAACGGCTCGGATTCGTCCTTGAAGGCGTTATCCGTGAGGCGGAGAAGCTTCCGCAGGGATTTGTCAATCATGCGGTGTACGGCATGATTCGAAGCGAATGGAAGCGGATGAGATAACAAAGTGCTTATATATACTGAAAAAGGCTTACATCTGCAATTGCCGCGTAATCATCATGAATTCTAATTAACTTATTGACCGAAACCGTCCTTCTTCCGCGATCCAGCCGAGGGACGGTTTCTTCACTTTTTATTATCAACGATAAGTGAAAGTACCACTGCTATTGCAGCTTTTCGATCCAACCTTCAAACTTGTGACGTACTTTTTCGGCTAACGCCTCAATTTCCACCATCCGCCGCAGTCCCGTTTCATCCTGTCTTCCGTTCGTTAGCAGTTTTAGAACCTCAAGAACGGTTACTTGCGCGGGATGGGATTCCAGCTGCACAAGCTGCGAATCCGCAGACACATGCCCCTCTTCCAGTACCCGCAAATAAAACCCGCTGTAGCCCGTTGTCAGAACCTGAGCAGGCATATCCTTTACTCCATGCTTCTGAGAGAGCTTGAAGCAAGGATAGCGCGGCTGGCTCACCTGCACAACTGCATCCCCGACCTTAAACACATCTCCGATACATACAGTATCTTCCAGCAAGCCTCTTACCGTCAGGTTTTCACCGAACGATGCATGTTCCATCTTCTTCCCCAAAACTTCCTCCCAGTAGGCATAGTGTTCAAAAGGATACACACACACCGCCTTATCCGGACCTCCGTGATTCACAAGATCAGCCTGTCCATCTCCAGTAAAATTAGCAGAACCCAAATACAGCGGCCCTTGAACCGGCTGCTTGTAGATGCCTGTCGACAAGTCTTTGCCGAGATAATCAACGGTTACAGGCTTGCCCACATTCAAGGACACAATGCCAATGCCTGCTGTCATAGAATAATCCCTCCGTCTTTTTCTTTTGATTAACTATAGTGCAGACACAAAGGCATTGTCTAGCCACAATGGAGGAAGAGAACAGACCGGTATTCAGCAGCAACCGTCCCTTAGTGACAGTGCATGATCGATGCATAGGAAAAAGCCCGGCAATATGCCGGGCAATTCTCAGAAATATTATATGAAGTAACTCATTAATATATCGTCCACGTAACGTCCATCCACGAAAAATTCCTGAACCAATCGGCCCTCTTCCTGAAATCCGCACGCTTTGTAAAAGGCGACCGCGCCCGGGTTGCAGGAAAGCACCCGCAGTCTGAGCTTAGTCTTGCCCTCCAGCCGGGCCATATCCTGGACTGCTTGTATAAGCCGGCGCCCAATCCCGCTTCGCTGATACGAAGGATGTATGGCAATATTCAGCTCGTACACATGGCTGTTACTCTCAAGCCCGGTCGGTGAACAGAATCCGACATATCCACATACGTCATCACCGCTGACAGCCAGGAGCTGAGATCCAGGCGGACAGTGCAGCAAGTAGTTATCCCTTGAGGTCCAGTGCAGCGGCTCAGGTGCCGTATTCCTGTCCCATACCAGATCGTCCAGCTCCATAAGATGAGCCGCATCCTTCATTTCGGAGAATCGGATCGTCACGGTTTGTAGACTGATACTCATCGTCTCATCCCCTCGTTTCGATAACAATCCTCCTTATTATATCAGCTAGTTTCAACTACATAATGAATTATTTATTTTTGAGGCAACCCGCAGTAAATTTCCACGGTGCAACCACTTCCGCTGTCTCCAGCCAGCCGCTTGAAGTCGTCTCTTGAAATGCGCACGCCTCCTGTACGGTAACGGTTCTGAAGCGTATCGGTATGCACATCTTGTCCGTTAATCGTAACGCGGGACGGTTCCACACCATCCACATGATAGCTGAACGTTACTGGAGCTCCAGCATATTGGAACTGGAACTGAAGACCATGCAGTGATTGAGGCAGAACCGGATCAATAACCAAATCCCCTCCCGCTTCACGGATACCAAGGGCATTCGAGATCAGCTGGTTCATGTAGATCCCTGGGCCGCTGGAGTAAATTCTCCATCCCCCTTTAACAGGAACACGACCGCTCCGCAGTTCACCAAAAGACTCTTGAGCTTCATAACGGGTGTTAAACTTCCCGTCCGAGCTGCTGAAGTAAGCATTGCTCTGACGCAGCTCCGCATTTGGCACAACCTCGGTAATACCGATCGGGTTAATACGCTCAAGCCCGCTCCATACCTCACTGCTCTTGCCGAGCTTTGCCATCGCCTCAACAAAACGGATGTGTGCATGAACGTATTGCAGACCGACTTCCCGGCCGAAATTCGCTGCCTGCTCCGCCCGCTTAAAGTGTGTGCTGACTCCACCCGCATACACGGCAGGACGATTCATCAGCCTTACCCCATCCGGGCAGAACAGTTGTTCACGGATGATCTCATAATGGCTCTCCGCCTGCTCAGGCGTTAACAGCTCACTAATCATGCTGCGCGTCATTGGCAGCAGACGGTACTGGATTCCCGTCTCCTGGTCTGTCGGATGAAGCAGTAACTTGCTCTGCTCCGGACTTTCCATATACACAAAACCAGGAATAACTTCCGACTTGAGTATATAACGGTTGAAATCACGCTGTATTCCTTCCGTCAGGCTTCGTACATGCTGGGCCATTGCCGGGTCGGCATTCTCCATGACACGAGAGAACTGATTCAAGGTCTGGTATGTCAAAGCTACAGTCCAACTGCTGACCATGTACTGTTTCAGCTGGGCATTGGCTGGCTGAAGCGTGTCGTCCCAGTCTCCGTCCCCATAAGAGGACAGATGTGTATCATGTAGGAAATGATTTTGAATGTATGCAAGTTGCTTCTTCACATGCTCAAGTACGGTATACCGTTCCTCCGTGAAATCGAAGCTATGTTTTCTAGTATAAGGAACAGTCAACTCCAGAACGCTGTAATCATTAGTAACTGCCAAATAATCGCCGAGCACCTTCAGCGGCCATACGATGATGTCTCCGTGACTCTCTTCCTGCTGAATAGCGGCGTATTTGTCAAACATGAACCACTGCGGCCAGTTGCCGTCATCTTCATATTGGTGGGAATACACCTCAAACAGAATATCCCGTACCTGTTCGTATTTATGAGTAGCCATAAAATATTCCACAGGTCCCTGGCACACATCACGTGTTCCCCAAGCCGCGCCGCCGTATTGCTCCAGACCGTGCGGAACGGAGTAATGAACGAACATATTGTGGGTATACCACCAGGCCAGAGCATTCACTTTGAACAAGCTGTCATCATGACCATCCTTAAAGCTCAGGTTGAATCCGTTCATTACGGAAGTGTAGAACGCGCGGTAGCTTGTTATTTCTTCTTCGGCTTGACGTACCTGCAAAGGAGCCACATCTTTATCAAGGCTGCCCTGAATAGTCATTGTCCAGTCGGCGCTTTCGCTGAGTTCTAATACGCTTAAGGAAGCACTGCCCGGTACGACGTTGCTTGCCAGACGGGTCTCGTCTGTAACATGCATATCGGTTCCCATCACCTGAAGGCGGTAATGAAGATCCGGGTACACGGATGCGCTGAGCGAAGTATGATCTGCTCGGAACGTAAGCACATCGTCTTCCTGGACCATATGATAAGGAACCTCATATTCATTGACATGCATCGTCATCTGATGGGTCACCAGATAACGGTAGGCTCTTCCGCTTTCGGAACGGACTTGCAATGTCACCTCAGGTGCTGCCGCAGCCGTAAAGTTCGTAATAATTAGCATGTCATCTTCCGTCTTATAGTACCACCGCACATAGTTAAAGCCGATCTCGAACAGTGATGGCATACTCAGCAGACGATATTTCCCATCGATCTCGATGTAGATCCGCTGTCCGGACGTTTTGGGCACGTTAAGCGAGTTCCGGGCGTTGCTCATCATTTTGTTGAAATTGGTGTTGCCGATAACCAGCTGTGAATTAAACAAGCCATACATATATGAAGTTGTCGTTATCGCAGAGCTGCCGAGTGACACGTTATTGCCACTCATCAGGATATGACCGTGCGGGCGTTCAACGCGAAGCTCTTTTTCCTTCAAGACGATATGTTCATAGGTATCCGTGAAAAATGAAAGCAGTTCCTCCCCAACCCACTCCTCCTGTCGGCGCACAGGGAACAAGACCTTCAGCTCATCTTCCGTCATTGGCAATGTACGCAAGTGATCTCCCAAGATTGATGAATACTCCACACGCGGGAGCTTCTCCCCAGCCTCTGTGATACGCTGTGATTCAACCTGCTGCCATACGGCCTGAAGCTCATCCTGGAATTCCAGAGATGTGACAGCATCCGGGTGATTGTCTTTATACATCCCGTAAAATACGAACCGGGCCGAGCCATCAAGCTTCACGCACGGTGACTGCAGGGCGGTATAAGCGAATTCATATTGATACACTTCATTCGCTAAGCTTTCCTTGTACAGAGCTTCTGGTGTATTCGTCTCTTTGTAAGAAAGACCGAAAAACTGAAAGCCATCTGTTGCATAACCGATCGCCTGAGTAAGCGAGCCTTGCTGGAGGTATGGGAATACACCGCCCTGCGGCTGATTTTGACGGGAACAGATGACGTATCCGTTCTTTTCCTGTTCAAACACGGCATGGTCGATATATTGGGATAAATATGCCTCGTTGGTCCGAACTACGCCTGGATGTGCGATCCCGATATCCTGCCCATACATAAGGTCGGCCTGAATCCCTTCCCCTTGAAGCTCAACATCCCAGAACCATATACCGCTGTCCGTTGGGGTGAACAAAACCTTGTAAGTAACACCACTAGCGCTTCCTTCCCACATCATCCGGTTATCCAGACGAGTGACAAGGCTTTTCGAATGCACACCCAGAAGCGGAACGGCCTCAATGCCGTTCGGGGTATGAATTCTTAAAAATAAATTGCTTACGGCACCGTCAATCGGATTCGTGAGCAGCTGGTTAATCATCATGTTGCCGTAAGTCGCTTGATAAAGATCACCACTTGGCAAAAACGAAAACGTCAAATCTCCGGCCTGGAGAACTACTTTTGAATCTCTCTTTTCAATCTTGGTTGTCATCGTTTCACTTCCTATCTGTAAAAATATATACCTTTATTTCTATTTCCGTAGTTTAAAATGTCGTGTCTCTGTGTCCTGGCTGTTCCTTCCAACCATGATACAGAACTGTCCTGCATCACTTTCGAAGGATAGATCGGAATGGTGATATCGAAGCTGTTCTTCCGGCAGAGTAAAGGTAACATCCTGTTGTTCACCCGGCTGCAGTAGCAACTTGCGGAAAGCCTTCAACTCCTTGAGTGGTCTTACAACCTCGCCTGACATATCACGGATGTACAGTTGTACCACCTCTTCACCAGCCATATCTCCGGCGTTCGTAACAGAGACTGTAATTTCAAGAGGCTCATCGGGTGACATTTCCTCAGCCGACAACTTCATTTTCCCGTAACTAAAATCCGTATAGCTGAGTCCGAATCCAAACGGCAGCAGCGGTTCATTCGGGATGTCCAAATACTGCGATACATAGCGTTCTTGCGCGTCTGGTGCGTCTTTCGGACGTCCGGTGTTAAAGTGGTTATAATACACCGGCACCTGTCCAACCGAATAAGGGAAAGACATGCTGAGACGGCCAGACGGATTCACTTCCCCTGTCAAAAGTTCAGCTACAGCCGCTCCGCCTTCACTTCCCGGATACCAGGCTTCCAGTACCGCATCCGCCTTATCCAGCACACCGTTAAGGTCCAGTGGTCGGCCATTGAACAGGACGACAACCATCGGCTTCTGCAGCGGTTTGAGACGCCTAATCAGCTCAAGCTGTGGTTCCGGCAGCGTAATGAATGCTCGGCTGCCCGCTTCTCCACTCATCTCGGAATCCTCACCCAGCGCAAGCACGATAACATCGGCTTCCTTTGCGGCCTTCAACGCCTCCTCCAGCTGCTGCTCGGTCATAGAGCTCACTCCGCAGCCTTCGGCTGTTATGAGCCTTCCTGAAGACAGTTTGAACCGAAGTCCTTGTTCCACTGTCACCGCGTCTTCTTTCGAGCCCGTCCATGACCATGGGCCCAGAATATCTCCGCTTGCAGCAAAAGGACCAATCAGCGCGACACGCTGCTCAGACTGCAGCGGCAGAACCGAGTTATTTTTCAGCAGAACACAGGATTTGGCTGCAGCCTCACGTGCTGCATGTCGATGCTCATCGCAGAATACGAGCTCCCGCTCAGCTTCAGGATCCGCCCCTCTCATCGGACGCTCAAACAGCCCGAGTCGCTTTTTCAAGGACAGGATACGCAGGACGGCTTCATCGATAAGACTCTCATCTACCCTTCCTGCACTTACAAGCTCCGGCAAATGGTGAATATAGCAAGATGTCATCATTTCAATGTCCACACCCGCCTGAATCGCCTTAAGTGCTGCCTCTGCCTCGTCTTCGGCTACCCCGTGGGGGATCAGCTCTTTCACCGCTCCCCAATCAGAGATCAGCACACCGTCAAAGCCCCATTCGCTGCGCAGCAAGTCACGCATCAATCGTTTATTGCCTGTAGCCGGAACCCCGTGCACTGTATTAAAGGCTGTCATCACCATCTCGCAGCCCTCATCCAGCGCTGCCTTGTAAGCAGGCAAGTAATACTCCCGCAGCTGCCGTTCCGACATGTCCACCGTATTGTAATCACGACCGCCTTCGCCTGCTCCGTAAGCGGCAAAATGCTTCACGCAAGCCGCAAGCCGGTGTACATCACCACTGAGGTTGTTTCCTTGAAATCCACGAACAAAAGCTCGGGCAAATTCGCTGTTCAAATACGGATCTTCACCGGTGGATTCCATCACACGTCCCCAACGGGGATCACGTACCAGGTCAACCATCGGCGCAAATGTTACATGAAGACCGGATACCGAAGCTTCAAGGGCAGCAATTTCTGCACTCCGCTCTGCCAGTCCGGGGTCCCAAGAGCACCCCATGGCCAACGGCACAGGAAAGATGGTCTTAAAACCGTGAACGATATCCGCCATGATCAGCAGCGGTATACCCAGTCTGTTGTTACGTAGATAAGCCTCCTGAACGGCTATGACCTTCTCCGCACCCGCCAAACCGAGCACAGAGCCGCTATTTCGCACGACTTCATCCGTTATGCCGAGCGATTCCATCGGTCCTGTAATCTGCCCGGATTCTTCAGCTCCTTCAAAAAAAGGAACGGCCAGCTGCATAAGCTGTGCAATCTTCTCCTCTAGCGTCATTCGCTCTACAAGAGAAAACAGTTGTTGATCTGCCATTCCCCATCCTCCTTTTGTCCTTGTCGGACACTGCAATGTAATATTCGAAACGTTTTGATTAAATACCTTCAACTCCGAAAAATCCAAAATTATATTGATTTTAAAGCATTATACCTCTTAAAACACCTATCAATAATCCGGTTAAGAAAGGGCCAATAACGCCTCCTTAATCGAAACGTTTCACAAAATAGGGACGCAAAAAATCAGGGCAGGGGCAGCCAATCCAGCACACGCTGGATTTTATAGTCCCAGTATCCCCATTCATGTTCACCCGGTTCTTCCTCATAAGTCACTTCGATCCCCAGGTTCTCCGCATATTGACGGAAGGTTTGATTGTCTTGATACAAAAAATCTTCCGTTCCGCAGCACTGATACAACCTTGGTTTATTCCCTTCATATGCCGCGAATTTCTCGGCCAAGAATAACAGATCGTCCCGGCTACCTTTCAACCTGTCCACATTACCAAAGAGCGCGCGGATTTCGGACTCCTGAAAGGCCGGTCCAGCAGCACGACTGGCAAGATCGAGCCCACCTGACAGGCTTGCGCCAGCTGCAAAACGCTCCGGATAACTCATAGCCAGCTTGAACGCACCATACCCGCCCATCGAAATTCCTGCCACAAAGGTGTCTTCTCTTCGGTCTGATATCGGAAAAAACGACTTAACAAGCTGAGGAAGCTCCTCGCTAAGAAACGTAAAGTATGGCAATCCGTTAGCCATATCCATATAATAGCTTCGTCCCACACCTGGCATAACCAATGCGATGCCCTTACTCTCAGCATACCGCTCAATAGACGAATTCCGCATCCACTCTGTGTGATCAGCTCCCCGGCCGTGCAGTAAGTATAGCACCGGTAGCTTGGAAGAATGGCTGGTTGGATCTAAGCCTGACTGCGGTAAAGATACAAGTATACTCGTAGAAAGTTCAAGCGTCTCTGCATAAAAATCACATGTAATCCATGCCATACTTCTTCACCTCCCTGTCCGGTACTTCGTTTATCAGAACTATTTTTTGCCTACGGATTCGCGCTCCATCATTTCGGTTGTCAGCATGTACTCCTTGTTCACTTCTTCACCACCCAGGATCTGAAAGAGCAAGTGTGCAGCAAGTGAACCCGCCTCACTCTTTGGCTGACGAATCGTCGTTAACGGCGGATTCACATACTCGGCAATTTGAATGTCGTCAAATCCGATGACGGATACATCTCCCGGCACGGATATCCCACTTTCCTCAAATGCCTTCAGTCCCCCGATCGCCATCTCGTCATTACCGTAAAACACCGCTGACGGAAGTGATCCCTGCATAATCATCATTTTAGTGGCATTATAGCCACCCTCACGCACGAAATTGCCACTGAGCCGCCATTTCGACTGTTCCTCTAAACCAGCCTCCGACAGCGCCCGCAAATATCCCTGATAGCGAAGCTGGCTGTCGTACGAGTCATTCGGACCGCTTATATAAGCAACACTTCTATGACCGGCGTCAATCAGGTGGCGGGTAGCGGTATAACCACCCTGCACACCGTCTACAAGGACATTAACCAAATATTCGCTCGATATTTCCCGATCCATCACAACAATCGGAAAGCGGGGTCCAGATGTCTCAATTAACACTTCGTCACGAATGTTAGGCGCGAGTATGATTGCACCGTCTGCCCGCTTCTCCTGCAAAAATTTGACTGCCGTGGAATCTCTACCGCCCATAGAACTGCAGGCAATCAGGTCATAACCATTGGTCAGTGCCACCTCTTGTACACTGCGGATCAGCTCTGAGTAATACGGTCCGGAAAGATCGGTCAAAATGAGGGCGATTGTCTTTGTGCGGCTACGCTTCAAATCCATGGCAAATCCGTTCTTGCGATAATTCAACTGCCTTGCCGCCTCAAGCACCTTTGATCTTGTCTTGGCACTCACCCTGCTGTCGCCACTTAACGCATACGAAGCAGTTGACAATGCAACCCCAGCAAGCTTCGCCACATCCTTTATCGTTGCCATTCCATTCCGCCCCTTCTATTCCAAGAAAAACTCTATCTATTGTTATTTCATACCGGAGATCGTATATCCTTCTATAATGTGCTTTTGGAAAAAAGAAAAAATGATAATGATCGGAACGACCATAAATGCCGCACCTGCCATTTGCAAACCGAAATCACTACCGTGCTGGCCTTTAAGGAGCTGCAAGCCGACGGAAAGCGTATAAAGAGATTGATCGTTCGCCATTATGAGCGGCCACAAAAAGCTATTCCAGGCGCCGATAAAAGTCAATATCCCTTGTACCGCAAATACCGGTTTGGTGATCGGGACAATAAGCCGGAAAAATATCCGCAGCTCTCCTGCTCCATCCAGCCGCGCTGCCTCGATTAGGTCCATCGGAATCGTCGTCATAAACTGACGGAACAGAAAAATACCGAAGGCTCCAACCAGACCCGGCAGCACAATGCCCGCCATCGTGTTCGTCAAACCCATTGCATTAATAATCAGGTAGACAGGTATCATCGTTACCTGCCCCGGAATCATCATCGTTGCAAGCACGAGGTAAAACAATTTTTTATTACCCGGAAACTCGAACTTGGCGAATGCATACCCTGCAATCGCATTGAGCATCAAGCCAATGAACCCAAAAAACACGATAATAAGTGTATTTCTCAGGTAAACCAAAAAGTCCATCTTCACAAACAAATCCACATAATTCTGAAAGGTAAAATCTTTCGGTAAGAGTGTCGGTGGAATCGCCGTAAATTCATTTTCCGGCTTGAATGAGGAAGTGATCATCCAGATAAACGGGATCATCATTAGTAATCCTCCTGCAATGAGCAGAGCCGTCATGAGTGTTTTTTCTATTCTTTTAGATGCCATGCTCTATACCTCCTTCGGTTACGATACGGTTTTCCCGCGTGAACTTAATACTCAACATCTTTTTTCTTCAAGGCGAATTGCGCCATCGTCGTGATAATGAGAATGATGAAGAGCACAAATGATCCTGCGGCCGCATAGCCGAAATTGCTGAGCTGGAAGCCGTTGTTGTAAATGAATAGCGCCATCGACATCGTTGCGTTGAGCGGGCCGCCTTTTGTCATGACCAGCGGCTCTTCGAAGAATTGAATCCAGCCAATCAGCGTTGTAATCGTTACAAAGAAGGTTGCAAAGCTAAGCAGCGGCACTGTAATAAAGAAAAGTTTTTGCCGCTTGTTCGCACCGTCGATCTCCGCAGCTTCATAATAAGAACGCGGGATACCCTGCAGTGCAGCAAGGAAAATAATCATGTTTAAACCGATAGATTTCCAGACCGCCAACAATATGAGTGACAGCTTCGCAAGTGTCGGATCGGTCAGCCACTGCTGTGCCGGAATTCCAACCAAGGACAATATATAGTTAAAGAGGCCATAATGGCTGTTGTATAAGTAACCCCAAACAACCGCGACCGCCACGATGTTCGTAATGGAAGGCATATAATAGACAACACGGAACGTCTTAAACAACCATCCCGTACCGTAGTTAAGCAGCAGTGCAGCGCTCATGGCAAGCAGTACAACGAGCGGCACCCCGATAATAACATAGAACAAAGTGTTATAAACGGATTTCAGGAAAACCGGATCTTTAAAAACATTAATAAAATTGTCGAAGCCGACGCCTTGAATGTTTGAGTAATCTGCCAAACCGGCAAGGTCAATATCCGTGAAACTGATGACCAGTGCAATGATGATAGGAATGATCGAGAACGTCAAAAGCAGCAGAATCGCGGGCGCAATAAACATATAAGGATACTTATATCGGTTAAAGCGCTTGATAAAGTTCTGCAATGTCATTCACCTCCTGTAAGTGTAGGTTTCCGGTAATACGTGACTCTCCTTGATGCAGTCAGGCCTGTTTCGTCCTATGACGAAACAAGCCGGGCTGCGTAACACTAATTTTTATTTCTTCGACAATAGCTCAGTAGCCTTCGTGTTCAACTGTTCCATTTCTGTCTTCATGTCAGCACCGCCAACGGTAACTCTCTCAAAGGCTGCGATTGCCTCTTGGGAAATGGCATCCCATTCTTTAATGAACGGAACTGGTTTGGCGCTTTCTAACTGCTTTCCGAATGTAGCAATGATCGGATCTTCAAATCGCGCGTCTTCCCATGCACTCTTTACAGCAGGCAGGTTTTTGGATATATCGTAGTTTTTCAGCTGCGTTTCTTTTTGGCTCATGAAGTCGATGAATTTAACAGCTTCTTCTGCGTTCTTGGTAGTGCTGAATACAGACAAGTTTGCGCCACCGAGGAATGATGAATTGCTTTCTTTGGCTGGAAGCGTTGTGGTAGCCCACTTCCCTTCAATCTCAGGTGCTTTCTCCTTGACGCCCGAAATCATCCAAGGCCCACTGATAAACATCGGAAACACTCCGTCTTTAAATGCAGCAAACAGATCCAGGTCGGTTGCGATCGGTGTCATTCCATCATCATAGAAGCTCTTCAGATATTCCATAGCTCCCATAAATTCTGGTTCGTTAAAGTGAGGCGTACGGTTCTCATCAATCATTGCGCTTCCATTCTGCCAAGCAAACATGGATAGATAGTTCATATCTTTAGCATCGATCGTTATAGCGTAGTTGCCTTCTCCTCTAGCTGCCAGCTTTTTACCCGCATCCTTCATATCATCCCAAGATTTCGGACCTTCCGGATAGCCGACTTCAGCCAAAGTGTCTGTACGGTAGAACAGTGCGCGTGTTTCCACGTAATACGGAATACCGACAACCTTGCCATCGTAACTCATCGTTTCTACGGCGCCGTCAAAATAATTTTCTTGTTTCAAACTCGGGTATTTATCCAGATATGGCGTCAGATCCAGCAGAGCTCCGGCTCCTGCAAATTCCGGAATCCAGGTTGTTCCCATCTGTACTACATCAGGTCCGCTTTTGGATGCAACTGCCGTAAGGAGTTTATCGTGCGCGCTGCCCCAAGGGATCGATTGAACATTCACCTTAATTCCAGGGTTTTTTTCTTCAAATTCATTAATCAAGGTCTTATCTGTTTCGTCGCCCATAAGCCAAACTTTCAATTCTTTGTCCTTGCCTCCGCTTTCTCCGCCAGAAGAACTATCAGATTCCTTTGAACCACATCCGGCTAAAACTGCTGAGAACACAAGAAGCGTTGCCAAGATCAGCGATAATGACTTCCTTTTCATTCTACATTCACCCCGTCTTTTTATTTACCTGCCTGTAAAACGTAAATTGAAAGCACTTACTTCGAAACGTTTCGATTTTGTTCGAAAAAATAAAGACGTCGGATAATGAGTTGATTTATAATCCTTTTGTCCCTTTATTGCTTGTATCAAGCACCTTCTCATGCTTTGTCCACGTATGCAGGTGCTCATGGAGATGATGTTATATTCTAGTTGATTGCTTGATAACTTAAATATTCGTGTTATGTTTTGAAACGTTTCGACAGGTTCATTATAGCGCCCTCTGAGAGCGATTTCAATATGCTTTTTAAATTTTTTAAAGTCTTTTTTTTGACATATGGTGTAACATCGTTTGCACAAATTACAAAAGCAGCAAGCTCTAATTTGCGCCTGCTGCTTTCATAACCATGTATGTTTCTCTATCACCTAGAGTAGTTAGAGCGTTCGAATGACTTGTACTTTTATGCGGAAATGCTCTCGTGAACTGGACGGCCCTTACTGAGCCGAGCATGAATAATAAATGACAAGAACGACATCACCGCCGTTCCCACAGCTAACCAGGCTACCGGGGTCAGTCCTCCGCCATCATAGAGCGTGCCCATGGCGAAAGGTCCGAAAACTCTTCCGGCCGAGCCCATGCCACCTGCCACTCCAATGTAGAACGGGGCGGCATTTCCGGCACGATCCGCAATGAATGCGGGTATCGCTGGTGAGATCAGCATTTCACCGAGTGTCGCAAGCACCATAGCCAGCACAAATCCCGGATAGTTGTTCATCACAACAATGACCATATATGCCGCTGCATAAAATACGGCACTTATCGTCATTTGCATCGTTTCGGTACGGGCGAACCACCGCTTGATGAGTGTCGTCAGCGGCTGGGCAGCAAAGATCAGAATGCCGTTAAGCGTCCACAAGTAACTGAAGGCGGTCTTTGGCATCCCTTCTGAAATAATATGTGGCGATACACCGGTATTCCATACCGACATACCAAACCACATAAAGAGCGACCCAAAACCCATGAACAAGTATATCCGGATGTTCCCCAAAAGCGCCCATGCACCAGGTCCTGCAGGCAGCGGTGTCTTCACCTTTGGATGATGGCCTTCTTCCTCCCTTTCCCCCGATCCGTCAAGACGGGTTAGATAGGTCAAGAAAAAGATTGCAAAACCGACTGAAGTCAATCCATTCGCCACAAAGCTCAGGTGGTACGAAATTTCGGCTAAGAACCCGCTCATGGCAGTCCCTAGAGCAATCCCGATATTATTGGCTACATAAATAACGTTAAACAGCTCTCCACGACGGTCGGCAAATCGGAAACCGATAAATGCCTGAATCGCTGGCAAGGATACCGAGTTACAAAAACCGATAAACAACATCATCGGGAGCAAGAAAGGCCAGAAGCCGTTAATAAACGGCAACGAGAACAGTCCGAGCGCATTCAGCGCCAGCGAGCCGACGATCAGCCTTTTCACACCGATCCTGTGATACAGCGCACCGCCAAACAATTGTCCGGCTATGCCCCCCACAGACTGAAGCAAAATAACAAGCCCCGCGTCTTGCATACTACGTCCGAGCTCATCAAACACATACATCGTTGTCAGCGGCCACATGAGTGAACCGCCGGCGGAATTCACGAGGCTCGCTACGAGAAAACCCCTTACTTCTTTAGGATACTGCTGTAAAAATTTCATCTGTCACTCCCGTTAACTCGTAAGAATTAATCTATCTCTACAAAAGAAAAAAGCCCCAATGGGCTTTTCTATTTTTCGTATAAGAAAAAAGTAGTCTTGGCCTAGAATATAGTATTGCTCAATTAGGCGTCTCAAGCAAGTACATTCAGTGACGCTTTACCTTAGCTACAACAAGGCGGGAAGTCTTTGAGTGTTGTTATTCTTTGCTTCTACTCTGCAGATTCCGCTTTCTTGCCGGTATACGGATTTGCACGGAGGTACCAATCCCGACCCGGCTGAAAATGGATACGCCATACTCATTACCGTAATGCAGCTTCACACGTTGATCGATATTCCGAATACCGCAGCCCATGTGACTATCATCTCGAGGATCAAATATTTCATCAATTCTCTCCTGCTTCATGCCTAGACCATCATCAATGATCCGGTATACAATGGAGTCGCATTCCTTCATTACAGAGATCCGAATATGAATCCGATCCCCGCTCCAGGCATGTTTCAACACATTTTCGATAAAAGGCTGCAAAATCAGCTTTACCGTTTCGTAAGACCATATATCCGCATCAATATCGAAGCTCACTTCCATACGCTGGCCGTATTTCACCTTTTGGATATCCAGATAAGCAATCGCCTGCTCTATCTCTGCCGCAATCGGAATCATCGTTTTTCCTGAATTCAAAGTAAGACGATAGAATTGCGCCAACTGCACGACCATGTTCTGAAGTTTTTCGGTTTCACCGAATTTTGCAAGCTGGTTAATAGACGACAACGTATTGTACAAAAAATGAGGGTTAATCTGAGATTGCAGCATTTCAAGCTCTGCTTCCTTCTTTTGCAGCTGGGTCAGATACACCTTATTGATTAACGCTTCGATATCCTCGCCCATTGCATTCAGAGCATTGGCAATCTGAGGGAACTCCCCCCTCCCGCGGTACGCAATCCGTTTATGCAGATCCCCTTCACGAAATGAATTAAGCACCGATACAATTTTCATAATTCGTTTGGAAAAATACTGAGAAATTAAAAATCCCGCATATGTAAAAAGCACCACGCACAGGATACAAATAATAATAAAAACGGTACGAACCCGCTTGGCTTCCTGTTCGATAATGTTAAGTGGAACTTGCGCAACGATCTTCCAGTTTTGCTGTGGCAGACTCTCTTCAATCGTCAAATAGTTCTGTTTATCCTCTTCAACCGCCTTTCCTGAAGTATATACGACATTCCCGACAGGGTCCACCGCCGACAGCATGCTGCCTTTTCCAAGCTTCGTGTAGTCGACACTTTCGAACAATTCTGAAATACGTACGCTAAACCGCATAATTCCCACTTCCTCAATTTCAAGCGGGTTTTGCATGTCAACTATACGGCGAATCAGCGAGATACGTCCATCCCTCTCATCCTCTTCGACCTGTTTCCACAACATCGTCTCATTATATCTTTCTGTCGGTATCGTAAAATACCAGAACTTATTAATAATATTGCTCATATGATAAATATCAATCGTTTGCTCGTTAAAGTCCTGATTGTTTTTATTCTTCCATATCGGGTAAATTGTTTCATTATGAAAATAGACAGACAGTCTTAAATTTAATCCCACGGCTTTTGAGGCACTCTCCAGCTTCGGTGTAATCACCTTGTTCATTCGAGTATAATTGTTGGAGCCCGTCTCCTTCTTCCGAATACTCTGGATCAGGGCTTGATCGTCGTAGAGCGTGAAGGATGTTTGAACGATATCATCGACTTTATAGGCTACATTATCACGTATCTGCATCAATGTTCCCTGGATGTTCACACGGGTCTGCTTACGCATGGAAGCGTCATACATAGAATGGGATATATAGAAGTTTACCGAAACGAGTAACAATATAAATATCAAAAAAGTCAGTATCAGCTTGTATCCGATCGGTATGTATCCCGGCCTCTTTTTATTAGCTGTGATGGATGGCATGGAGCGCATAATCATTCATTCTCTCTCTTTCGATATTCCATCGGAGTGATACCGAACTTCTCCTTGAATTGCCTGCTGAAATACGGAAGATACCGATACCCTACCTGATCTGCCACTTCATAGATTTTCATTCCGGGCTGTCTTAACAGCTCACATGCCTTTTCCATGCGAAGCTGCACTAACAGTTCATTAAATGTATTTCCTGACTTCTCCTTGATCAGAAAGCCAATGTGACTGGGAGAAAAAGAAAAATGCTGCGCGATATCTTTAATCGTAATATTCTCACTCATTCGCTCTTTCATGGTGTTGATAACATTTCGAATGAATTTGCTGTCCTTCGAATTGGTTTTCTCATACAGCCTCTCGGAAATTTCAAACATACGCTGTCTAAACCATGAACGTATATCACTGACAGTTTCAAACTGCATCAAAATATCCAAATGATGAATTTCCATGCCCAATAGCTCAAACAAGTCTTCATTTCTACTGCTTAAATACTGATCCAGCTTCCAAATAATATAGTTGGACATATTATGAACGGTAAATCGGGAGCGCAGACTCGTTATCGTTCCGAACAATTTTTCGAGCTCATCACAGATTTGAACAAGTTCGTACCCCTCCATCGCGTTCAAAAGGGCGGTCATCCGCTCGTCTAGCATACGTGCATCAAGCATCCCCGGTTCAGCACTTACATCCTCGTACTTAATCACACTTCCCTTACCCAGGAACATCTTCCCTTCAACTGCCTCTACTGCCTGCCGGTACGACATTTGTAGCTGATCCATCGCGTGCGCAGGTTCCCCAATTCCCGTTGTAATCGATGACGATAGATGTTGCTGTACTCTTTCGGTCAATGTACTCACCATTCGATTGGCCGAATCGTCTTCAAGTAATAATGCAATTCGTTGAGAAGAAAACTTGCAGTAGGGGATCATGCCGAGACCAGTTATACTTTCGTGAATTTGCTGCAAAAATATCCTCGACATTTTCCGCTGCGAAGTAAAGTCCCCTGCTTGTCTCCAAGGCAAATTATCCAGCTCCATAACCGCTACGCGAATCGGCCAATTCATCTGATCGAATCCATAAGACATCGTTATCTTGGATAACGATTCCTCTGATTCCTCTCTTTCGAGCAAACGAATGAGAATATCGCTTTTGACAATAGGTATCATCTCGTGATACGCCTTCTCCACCTCGCGCTGTTTGATTTCTTCATCCAGATCCCGCTTTACCTTGAGCAATGAAGAAACCAATTCGCTGTCATTCATCGGTTTTAACACATAACTATAAGCCTTCAGGGACAACGCTTGCTGTACGTAACTGAATTCCTGATAACCACTGACAAATATAATCCGTATATTAGGTTTGCGTTCAAGCGCAATGCGCGCAAGCTCAAGTCCAGACATGTAGGGCATATTGACGTCACTAACTAAAATGTCAATGGTTTCCTTCTCTATAATTTCACAAGCCGACAGTGCATTGTTTACGCTCCCCTTCACTTCCATGCCGAGATCGGACCAAGGAATAAATCTCTTCATCCCTTCCAAGTCAAGTTCTTCATCATCCACCAACAGTACCTTGTACATGGAATCCCCCCCAGATCATTGTCGGAACCTATCCTATAAATCCGCGATCATATCATTATCATACTTGACAAGCTGCCTTTCAGACACTAAAAAATAAGAAAATATTGGAGAAAAAATAGAGATATCCCAAAGAATCCAATAGATTCTTTGGGATGTCATCAACACTTTATTGGCTCAGTTCCATTATTTTTTATTCATTTTAGTCAAGTTATCCTGCCATTTAGCAGTACGCCATTCCAGAAGTTTCTCATATCCAAGTCCCATTAAATCATTGTTGCCCTGATCGAGAATTTGGTCGACTTCTTCGTCACTTTTGGCCATAACTGATTTGGCGTAAATCTCCAGGAACATTTCATCGACGGATGTCTGAATAACTCCTTCTTCAGACTCCGGATCCGGATTAAGGTTAATAAATTCCGTAACGTTATATTGGGTAGGCCAAGTGATCGTTTGCTGATAACGCGTTCTCCAATCCTGCTCCTCGAACGGAAGCTTTGCCATGTATTTGTATTTGGCAGGATCAATGTAGCTCGTATTACCTACAAACATAACCGGTTCATTCTTGGTTTGAATTTCGGCTACTTCTTTCGGATCATAAGTCTCAGGGAAATTCGGTTTGCCTTCTTCATCAAAACCTTTCCAGTTCTTGCCCTCTGGACCAAAGAATTGAACGTTCATACCTTCTGGACTTGTATACCAGTCAAGGAAAGCGAAGATCGCTTCTGGGTCTTTGGCAGCTGTTGTAATATACGCCGCGTTCCATCCAAAACTCGTGTACGTGCCTGGGTAAATTTTATTCTTATCCAGACCCGGCTTGTGTATTGGCCAGATCATGAAATATCCGCCGTTCGGATCGTTTTTGATTAATTCCGGTTGCGCTTCACCAGCAAACGTTGTCGGACTGGATCCGGCAAATACGGCTACTCTTCCTGTCATAACTTTTTCTAATACTTGGTCTTCGGTTTGGTTAAAGGCGTCTTGAGAAATGAGTTTCTCTCTATACAACTTAGCGATGTATTTCTGAGCCTCGCGGAATACCGGATCAGTCAATACGGACGTCAGTTTGCCGTCCTTCGGAACGGCGCGCAAGCCACTGTTGAGATAAGTATAAAGTGCACCTTCACCGAATGCTGTGTACAGAACACCCAGTCCTTGCATATCCTGTGCACGATGCGGCTCAAAAGGAATAATGCTGTCACCGTACTTCGCTTTTACTTTGACCAGGTAGTCGTACAGATCGTCGGTTGTTTCGAGCTTAGGTTTTCCCAGCTCTTCATAGATTTTTTTATTAACAACGTAACCTGCATTACCAAAAGGATTGGCTGAATACCAGTTCGGGAACATATACAGCTTGCCATCTTCTGCACGAAGCATGTTAAGATCGTCGCCCATCCACGTTTTCAAGTTAGGGTACTTATCCAGATACTCATCAAACGCTACCAGCTTTCCTGCCTTGAGAAGTCTTTCCATATCCGGATGATTACGATCCGTCCAGATCATTTCAGGCAGCTCATCCGACGCCATCATCGCACTAAGCTTTTGGGAGTGGGCTCCTGCTGCCGCGATCATATTGATTTTTACCTGCTTTTCCTCACTAAGATATTTACCGATAGGAGTGCTTTCATATTTAGGGAAATCGGAATTATTATAGTGGGCGTAAGCCGAAAATTCCAACGGTTTTTCTCCAAGCACCCATTTGCTATCTGTATTTTCAGCTGGTGGTTCTTTGTTTTCGTTGTTTTCCTTCTTTTCCTCGTTCTTCACTGTTGTTCCAGGATTGGACGTATTGCCGTCACCGGACTTACTGCATCCAGCTAGTGCCGTAACCAGGACCAGAAACAGCGATACCATGACTAGTAGCGGCTTTCTCATCTTTCTCATTCACTAAACCCCTCTCATTCTTGAATATATATGTTCAAAGCTATTCGCCTTAAACCGTTCCCCATGCTACTCTTTCAGTGAGCCTACCAGTACGCCTTTGACAAAATACTTTTGCAAGAAAGGATATACTGCGATAATCGGCATGGTCACAACGATCATCATCGCCATTGTGAGCGATTTCGAAGTGATTTGCTTTGTCTTCTCCATAAGTGCAACCGATGCGCTATCCAGCAAAGAGCTCTGCCCGGATACAATATTGGCATTCAAGGTTTGACGTAATATCGTCTGGATCGGCAACAATTTTTCATTGGTGATATAAATGCTCGGCAAAAACCAGTCGTTCCAGTGGGCAACAGCTGTCAACAGAGCCAGCGTAGCGATAACCGGTCCAGACAGAGGAAGAATAATTCGAAAGAATATGCCCCATGTACTGCAACCATCAATATTTGCGGATTCTTCCAATCCGACCGGAAGACTCTTGAAGAAAGTACGGAAAACAATCATGTTCCACACACTGATCAAAGACGGAATAATGAATACCGCAAACGAATCCATCATGCCAAGTGAACGGATCAGGAGGTAGGTTGGAATCAACCCACCACCAAAGTACATCGTGAAAACAAAGAACACCATGTAGTAGCTACGTCCGATCAGGTATGTGCGGGTCATTCCATACGCCAGGAGTGCAGTCATAAATATGGAGCTTACCGTCCCGACAATGACACGAGCCACAGATATTAGAAATCCGTTTATCAAACGTTCGTCTTTCAATATGATTTCATAGTTTTCCAATGTGAACTCTCTTGGCCAGAAAGTGATCCCGCCCTTGGCGGTATCTACGCCCACGTTGAATGATACGGCGATCGCATTCCAGAACGGATAGAGAGCCGAGAAGGCGAGTAAACTGAGCAAGGTATATATCACGACAAGCATGACCTTGTCGTTAAAGCTAATTCTTTTTAACATGTTGTACCTCCTACGGGCGGACTGGTTCTTACCATAAGCTGTTACCGGATCTGCGGGCTACATAATTCGCAATCGTAAGCAACCCGATACTGATGATTGCCTTGAATAATCCGATAGCAACCGCATAGGAATACCGGTGCGTCCCGAGACCCACGCGATATACGTAAGTGTCAATAACGTCCGAAACCGGCCTCAGCACCGGATTGGTTGCCAAGAGCAAGATGTCTTCAAAACCTGCATTGAGCAGATTTCCGATAGCAAGAATCATGAAGATAGCGACTACTGGTATGATGGAAGGTAGCGTAATGAGATAAATCTGCTTAAACTTGCTTGCCCCGTCAATATCCGCAGCTTCATACAAATGCGGATCGATACTGGCAATCGCCGCCAGATACACGATAGAAGAGAACCCGATTTCTTTCCACACATTGACCGAAACCAGGATTGACCAGAAATATTCTTTCAATGAGAGGAAGTTGATCGGGTCGTCTATCGCTCCTACTTGTTGCAGAATCATGTTTATGCTTCCATTCTCCGTGGAGAGCATGGCCATGGTAAGACCAGCCACGATAACCCATGAAAGAAAGTGAGGCAAATAAGTGATGGTCTGAATAATTCTCTTGAAAAACATATGGCGAACTTCATTCAGCATAAGCGCGAGTATAATTGGCGCCGGAAAACCGATACAAAATTTCAATAAACTGATGATAATCGTATTGCGGATCAGCCTCTCAAACTCCGGTGCGTTGAAAAAAGCTTCAAAATGCTTAAATCCTACCCAGGGATTTTCCCAGATGTTCGAGCCTGTGAACAGGTTGTAATCCATAAATCCGGTTAACACCCCGTACATCGGCAGATAGGAAAATATGAAAATCAAAATAATTCCTGGAATGACCATCAGCTGGACATCCCATTGCTTCAAAAAGCGTACTATGAGGCTTTTGTTGTGAGCCTTAAGCTGCCGGGACACCGGTGGTTGCTGCTGTTCTGTTGTCGCTTGCGGCATGTTCTTCCTCCCGTGTTCAATTGATATAGATACCTGCGGATACTTCAGAAAGCGTCTCTATTCATCTGTAAGTAACCGTTTGCAATGCACTTAAGAACATTCTACCTTTGGGAATTTATTGAAACTATATAATAAAACCCCGATTTTTTATACTTCTACGGGATTTTTTGAAAATTGCTTATTTAAAAAAGTATAAAGAAGAGCTGTCCTGTCCTATCAACTTGATTCATAGCTTGTCCCTAAAAACGAGCACGAGCTACTTTTTTTCATCATGAGACACGGTTAAACCACGCTATCTGTAAGATTTCCCATAGAAATATCGAGAGTCGCTCAATTGGCGACAGTGTCTTGTAAACCACTAAAATAGATGTCACAATTAATAGAATACAAGCAATGTCTGCAAAGACCTCACCAAACCGTTTGAGAAAAAAAACAATGTGCATTTGATATGAGGAGGACACAAACTAATGAGAACAATGAAACTTGGAAGCAGCACATTAGAGATACCGGTCGTTGCGGTCGGCTGCATGCGCATGAACTCACTGGAGAAAACCGAGGCTGAGAAATTTGTTCAGTCAGCTCTGGAAGAAGGTGTAAACTTCTTTGACCATGCGGATATTTATGGTGGTGGAACATGTGAGGAAATATTTGCGGATGCAATCGATATGAATGATGATATTCGTGAAAAAATCATCCTTCAATCCAAGTGTGGAATTCGACAAGGGATGTTCGACTTTTCCAAAGAGTATATTTTAGAATCGGTGGACGGTATCCTTAAACGATTGAAGACTGATTATTTGGACGTTTTGCTTCTACACCGTCCAGATGCGTTGGTTGAGCCTGAAGAGGTAGCAGAAGCTTTCGATCTTCTTGAAAGTTCGGGAAAAGTCCGGCATTTCGGTGTTTCCAATCAAAATCCACTTCAAATCCAATTGCTGAAGAAGTCGGTGAAGCAGCCGCTTGTTGCAAACCAATTGCAATTAAGCATCACTAACGCCAATATGATTTCTAATGGAATTAATGTAAATATGGAGAACAACTCTGCTGTAAACCGGGATGGCAGTGTACTTGATTATTGTAGACTTAACGACATTACCATTCAACCTTGGTCACCATTCCAATACGGATTCTTCGAAGGTGTATTCCTTGGAAACGACAAGTTCCCGGAGTTAAATCAGACGATTGATAAAATGGCGGAGAAATATGAAGTTAGCAACACGACCATCGCAATCGCTTGGCTTTTACGCCATCCAGCACACATGCAACCAGTCATCGGCACGATGAATATCGATCGGTTAAAAGATTGCTGTAAGGCAAGTGAGGTATATTTGACACGTCAAGAATGGTACGAGATTTATCGTGCAGCAGGCAATGTGCTTCCTTAAAGCAGTGCGCTCAGTTGTGTGACAAAAGGGGATGTCCCAAGAGGTCTATTGACCTGGGACGTCCCCTTTTGTCTGTTATAAGACGCTGCGTGTACGCATCGTTCCTTATATGTGAAGCTTTACCTCAACCACAGTCGAGAAGAAGGTAGCACCTTCACCGAGATCAGACAGCCGATCTGATGTGAGAGCATTGGCCCGCTGCTTGCGCCCCTCACCTTCCCACCATAGTCCCTGGCTTACAACGGTACCAGGCAGCATTTTATCCGTCACCTTGGCGCGTACCTCATATGTTCCACGATCATTATATACGGTAACCCACATGCCATCCTCGATGTCCCTCTCTGCCGCATCTTCCGGATGGATTTGCAGAAAAGGCTCCTTCTCCAGCTTCTGATGCTTAGGAACATTAGCAAATGTGGAGTTAAGGAAGTTATGGTTCGGCGGCGAAATAAACATCAGTGGGTATTTATGGCCCCGCCCCCGACGAATGCCGTCATATCCTTCTTTCAGCGGTACATAGGTCGGCAGCGGCGGAAGCCCTGCTGTCTCCATTGCAGTCGAATACAGCTCGATCCGGCCTGATGCCGTCGGCAGGTTGTTCAAGTACGAGGCGTATGGCGTCATATCCAGCTTCACATGACGGTGTTCTTTCAAACCGCTCAAGGTAACCCCGTTCAGGTACGGATTGTCTGGATGATCCAGGGCACGAGCAATCATGTCTTCTTCACTTTCAGAGAAAGCAGCCTCATTAAAGCCCATTGCGCGTCCCAGAAGAGAGAATAGTTCCACATTACTTTTGCTCTCACCCTGAGCTGGAATGACTGGTTCCTGTAATTGTATATATTGATGCCAGTAAGAAGCGAACACATCGGTATTCTCGAAAGAGGATGTCGCAGGCAGTACGATATCGGCGTACTTGGCCGTATCCGTCATAAACAAGTCATGCACGACGGTGAACAGATCCTCCCGTTCAAATCCGGCACGCACCCGCTCCGTATCCGGTGCCACAACGAGCGGATTGCTGCAATAAACGAACAGCCCTTTGATAGGCTTGTCCGTCATAGCAAGTGCCTCACCAATCCGATTCATGTTAATTCTACGGGCTTCCGGATTCGGGCGCAGATCCGACCGTTCCAGCGCATCGCTGTTCATGCTGCTATATCCGCCGTTCATTTTGGTTGCACCGCCGCCTTGCTTCAGCCAGTGCCCGGTAAGACCTGGCAGACAAGTGATACTGCGCACGGCCATACCGCCGTTGTCGTGATGCTGAAGTCCATTGCCAATATGGATATGAGCGGCCTCTGCCTGGCCATACATAGCCGCCAATCTTTCGATATCGCTGGCAGGAATGCCCGTTACTGAGGATACATATTCAGGCGTATACCCTTTCACATGCTCCCTAAGCTCCTCATGTCCCAAGGTGTATTGCTGCATAAACGCCTCGTTCACCAGACCATCCCGGAACAAGATATGCATGATACCAACAGCAAGCGCCGTATCGGTTCCCGGATGAAGCGGAATAAACCAATCCGCCCACTGCCCGGTCTGGTTTCTGTGCACATCAATAACGACCACCTTGGCCCCGTTTTTCCGTGCTTTCTCAGCCAGCACAACCTGATGCATATTGGTGCTGACAATGTTGCCGCCCCAGACGATAATGACATCCGCATGAACGGTCTCTTCCGGAATGGTCCCTCCGTTAAAACCCATTACCGACTTCCAGCCTTCATTTCCAGCTGAATTGCATATGCTCTGCTTCAGCTTGCTCGAGCCGAGAGCGTTGAAGAACCTCCGGTCCATTCCGTCTACGCCAAGCACGCCCATATTACCATAAAAGCTATACGGCAAAATACTTTCGGACCCATATTCCTTGGAAAGCGTCTTAAACCGCTCCGTAATTTCCGACACCGCTTCATCCCAGCTGATCCGCTCAAAAATCGCAGCGCCTTTTGGGCCGGTCCGGCGAAGGGGATATAATATGCGTTCCGAATGATACACCCGTTCCGCCATGTTCCGTACTTTGTTGCAGATTGCGCCCTGTGTGACAGGATGCTCTGGATTTCCAGCCACCTTCACAATTTTCCCGTTCTCTTTATGCAGCAGCAGGCCGCAAGTATCCGGACAATCCAGCGGACAAACCGCTGGGAATACGCCATTCTCCTCATGAATCATTCCGTTATCTCCCCCTTGAAGTAAGCTGCATAGATCCTTTTATCTTAAAACGAAGAAGGCTTTTTCGTAAAGTGGACACATTTTTTAAACTTTTTATAAAATTCCTTCTTCTTATGTGTTTCAGCCTTCAGCCAGCTGGGTAAGTTCGTAACAAGAGCATGTAAGAGGAACCAGACCCTTTCTCTTATTGCCGTATCATGGACTACTCCCAAAAAAATTCACCATGCCAGGTTTCTTCCCCCGAAACCTGGCATGGCGAATTTTTTTTGTATGCTTTTATAAATTAGGCGTGTTTCTTCTTCAATTCCGATGAGTAACCCGCTTTAGCCGGAGCTTGCCCCTGATCAACCGCTGCCGGTTTACCATCCTTCAGGTATACAGCCCAGTATGCCAATGCTACGAATATCGCACCTCCGACCATATTGCCAAGCCAGACAGGAATAAAGTTCATGAAGTATTCTCCCCAGCTGAAATAGCCTTCAAAAATCGCCGCTGGAATCAGGAACATATTAGCTACCACGTGCTGAAATCCGATTGCTACAAAAGCCATGGTCGGAAACCAAATTCCGAGAATTTTACCGCTCATATTGTCAGACCCGTAGGAGAGCCATACAGCCAGTGCTACGAGCCAGTTACAACCGATACCGGAAATGAACGCCTGCAGGAAGCTATCATCCAGCTTATGTCCTGCCAAATCCACCATCTTGTCTAGATAAACACCACTGCTCGTCAATCCAACGACATGCCCGAAAAAGTAAGCCACAAATATCGCGCCTACAAAATTGCTCAAGGTGATGAGGGACAGATTCTTAAGCGCTTCGCCCCAAGTAATTCGCTTTGCCACTTTAGCCAGTGATATCGCCATCATATTGCCTGTAAGCAGTTCCCCTCCGGCAAGTAAAACTAAGATGAGTCCGATCGGAAACACGGCTCCACCGATTAAGCTGACTATTCCGCCCAACTCTTTAGGTGTACCGGAAATTACACGTATATTAAGTAGATAACCTAGCGCAATAAATGCTCCAGCCAAAAAGCCAAGAATCAATACGGTCAAAAGTGGATTATGTGCTTTTTTGACCCCATTTTCCACTGTAATCTCCGCAATCTGTTGCGGCTTATGGTATGCCATCCCTCTATCCCCTTTGTACTATTTATCTTAAAAGTTATCTATTTTATTTCATTTTAACGTAAGTAAAAATTTTCGAACGTAAATTATGTCACGTTTGTGTACTGTAATACATTCCCTGGACTACTACACCGCTTTAAGGCTTTAATTCGATTTATTTTTTCTTTATAATGACTGAATGGATGGGTCATACATCGGGAAATCTATCTAAATAACATCTAGGAGACTCCATTTATGAATTTGAAACAAAGTCTGCTTCGCAAAAAACCAATCCCCCTTCTGCATGGCGGTGAGGTTCGTTCCTCTTTGAAAAAACAGCTGGGCGCACTGGACCTCATCGTCCTTGGCGTCGGCTCTATTGTGGGGACAGGAATCTTTGTATTAACAGGCGTAACAGCGGCTACCCATGCCGGACCGGGACTTATTCTCTCGTTCCTGCTGGCCGGAGTTATCTGCGCCTTCTGCGCGCTCTGCTATGCAGAGTTCGCTTCAACAGTGCCCGTATCAGGAAGCGCCTATACCTACAGTTATTCTACTTTTGGAGAAGGATTCGCCTGGATTTTGGGCTGGGATCTTGTTCTGGAGTATGGCTTTGCCAGTGCACTCGTCTCCAGCAGCTGGTCCGGTTACGTTCAGAGCATACTGGCTGGATTCGGCATTCATCTGCCGACGGCGATCAGCAGTGCTTTTAACCCTGCCGAGGGCACTTACGTTGACGTTCCAGCCATTATCATCGCTTTGGTTGTCGCTTGGATCATTTCCCGCGGTGCCAAGGAATCTACCCGTCTAAACACGTTTATGGTATATCTGAAGGTGGGCGTCATCCTGCTGTTTATCGGAGTCGGTATGTTCTATGTCGAACCAGATAACTGGACTCCCTTCATGCCCTTCGGATTCGGAGGGGTTATGACCGGTGCAGCTATCGCTTTCCTGGCGTATATCGGATTCGACGTCATTGCAACGGCAGCGGAAGAAGTGAAACAGCCGCAGAAGAACCTTCCGATCGGCATTCTCGGATCGCTCGCCATCGTATCCGTTCTATATGTAGCTGTTACCGCTGTTCTGACGGGTCTTGTTCCGTATGATCTGCTGAACGTGAAAGACCCTGTCGCTTTTGCACTGCTTTATATCCAGCAGGACTGGATGTCGTACTTTATATCGCTCGGCGCCATCGCGGGTCTGACTACGGTGCTTATGGGAGTTATGTTCGGGCAATCCAGACTGCTGTATTCACTGGGCCGGGATGGACTGCTGCCGAAAAAAATGAGCTCCGTTCATCCCAAATCAAAATCGCCGAAATTCAGCACTTGGGTAACCGGTATCGGGGTCGCACTGTTCTCCGGCCTCGTTCCCCTTGGTAATCTGGCCGATCTCGCAAGCATCGGAACGTTGTTTGCCTTCATCTCCGTATCGCTCGGGATTATCGTGCTGCGCAAAACCCATCCGGACCTGAAACGCACATTCCGCGTGCCCTTTGTACCGTGGCTTCCGCTGATTGCAATCATCAGCTGCGTATACTTGCTGACTACGCTGCAGCGTATCACCTGGATCGGCTTTATTGTATGGCTCGTGATCGGGATAATCATTTACGCCGCTTACGGATACCGGAATAGCAGACTTGGTAAAGATGAACCGTCTTAATAAGATTTCTTCCTTCTATATAAAAGGGACCATCCCAAGCACACTCAGTGCCTTGAAGATGGTCCCTTTATATTGTGTTTTAGTGCTGTATCCTTACGCCTCCTTAGCCACACCTTGCATAGATGATGCCGGCTCAACTGAGAAAGGAAGTCTCAGGCTGACTACGGAAGCGAGTAAAAACAGAATACCTGCCGTGAAATATACAACGACGATGGAGGTGGAAGCCATGAACATGCCTGTGCTTCCTGACCCAATCAGTAACATGGCGGTAAAGACCGGAGTCATGAGCCCGTTTAACCTTCCTACAAATTTCTCATCCACCTGCCGAATCATAACGGCCATCAAGGCGGTCTGGGCCATCGCCAGAAGCAAGCCTGTCAGGAAACGCATCGTTCCGGTCAGGCCCGGCCATATGGACAGTACCTCAACAAAAGTGGATATACCCAGAAAGGCAAGTCCGCTGAACAACAGAACAGAACCTTTCAACTTCCCGGCGATAATTGCAGCGATGACACCGCCGATGAGCATGCCAAAGCCTTCTAACGCTGTGAACCACTGTACGCTTGTCATATCCAGGTGAAGCCGTTCCGTAATGACAAAAATATCAAGCGGCTGAATTAATCCGGAACCCAGTGCCAGGATGACATAAACAACAAGCATCGTTTTAATCAACTGGCTCGTTCTGATATAGGAGAATCCTTCACGGAGCTCTTTCATAAACGAGCTATCGGATGACGCCTCCACACCTGTTGAATCGTCGATCGAAGACGGAATGAAACTGATTAGAATCGCCGACACACCGAATACCGCAAGCAAACTGAGGAGCGATGCCTCCAGCCCGAAAGTCTGGTAAATCGTCGTCCCTACAATCGGCCCCGCAATAATAAAGAGAGACATCATCGTCTGTGACAGCGCCGTTGCGGCCGGAACTTGTTCATCCGGTAAACAGCGTTTAATTATTTTCATTGAAGAGGGCTGCGAGAATTGGGACACCACCGCTGATATGAGTGTTACACCAAAGACGGCCTGCCAATATCCCGCCATAACGACAAACAAGACGAGGAGTATGGACAGAAAGCTGAGTATATCCCCCCAAAGCATCGTTCGCTTGGGACGCCAACGATCCGCCAGAACGCCTCCAATAATTGAAAAGATGAATATTGGAGCATATTGGATCACGGTCAACAGAGATACCGCAACCGGACTATTGCCGCTTTTCTCCATAATAAAGTACAGCAAAGCCATGTTACGAATCCAGATGCCGACATTTTGTAAAAGGTCAGACATCATCAGAAGAACAAACGAACGGTTCGTAATCAGATGTTTCATAGACATTTCCCCCTATAACAAAATTAAACCGACTGGTCGGTTTATATTAAATCGACGAAACAGTATACCCGCTCGTTTAAGCCGGATACTGTCCGCGACAATTACACTTAAACAATTAGAGACTATAGCTGGTTCAGCTATTGAACACTTTTCGCCCCCATCACCCCGTGGAGAAAGTAACCGACACCTTTACGGTACAATAAACGCAATTCTTCAGTAGAGCGTTCATATAGAGAAGTGGAAAGTCCGTCCAGCATCGATGCAAAAATAACTGAAATTTCATCAACATCATTTTCTGGCAAAAATCCCTCTTTAGCACCCTCCAGAAAAATTTCACGATACAGCTTCCGTGGTCCTAGCACAATGGTAAGAATCTGATCCAACAGACTCTTATTATCCGGATTGCTGATATAAAATTCCTCTCCTACCTTTGCGAGCGGGTTCTGAAAGTCATCCACCATATGTACCGCAATACCGTATAATTTCTCCTCAAAGCTCGTAAAACTGCTTTGTTTCTCTGTCCAAGCATCCATCCACTCCCGGTTCTGCCGTGCGAGAAGCTGAAGAAAGAGCTCTTCTTTGCTTTCAAAGTGATAGTAGATGCTTCCTTTACTGACACCAATGTAACGGACAAGCTCATCCATAGAGGTCGCAGCATATCCGCGCTGGATAAACAGTTCTTTCGCTTTGTCGAGGATCAGGTCGCGTTTTCTGAGTGCTTTATCGGTAGTCAATGCAAACCCTCCCTTACAAGAAAACAGTCACTTCTTCAATTTAAAAAGGTATCTATTTATACTGAAATAATCAATACCCATCAAATATTTATACCCTCTCACCAAAAAACCGACTGTACGGTTTAATTCTAAAGGAAATGTGTTTGGATGTAAAGAGACACCCTCCCCATAGTTTTACCTAAAATAAGGATGCCGTATATCTGGCATCCTTATTCATACGTTTATGATCGATATCGTTTAACCAAAAAAGTCGTCTTATTCAATGGTCCACACAGCTTCTCCATCCTTTAACGGAATCATATATGTCAGCTTGAGACCCTTGACCTCCTTACTTACCTCGTATGGGATCTCTCCCTGCAGTTTATCACCCGGGGCGAGCTTGCCGTCCAAGCTTTGCTTAATATCGGAAGTGACAACAGGCATATACATCTCACCGCTGTCATCAGACAAACTGAACGAAAGAGCCGAGGAAACAACCAGTTCCTCATCTCCCGTGTTCTCCACGCTTATATCAAGAACTTTCAGAACGTTGCCTTCCTGAGGCTTCAGGTAATCATCGCCATTCGACTCCCTGACGGAATGAACGGTAACGATCATACCGTGATAGTCAAGTGCTTCTCCGATGCTTGCAGGCTGATCTGAAGGAGCCTTGGCAACCGTCTCCTTGGAAGCTTCCTCAGAGTCCTCCACCTTCTCTACCGCCTCACTTTCCGGCTTGCTTTCCAATTCACTTCCAGCCTCTGTCCCCTGATTCTGTACTACTGTGGTTGTGAGTGTCTCCCTAAATTGTTCTTTATCATTGGTGCATGCAGCGGTCAGCAGCAGACCGCAAAATGCTACAGTTAAGATCACTATTTTACGGGTAGTCATCGTCTCTCATCCTCCATATTCAAATTCTGTTCTCTTCTCTAACATGGATTAATTCGCCATAAACTTCCATAATCCTGCCAATTATACAAAAAAGCCCCCCTTGCAAGGAGGCTCCATCAAACGTAAACAGAAATATTCTATTGCTTCAACATGCTTATGCGTGAACCGGCTGTCCTGCCTTCACCTCAGGCAATGCCGCGAGTCCTACAGTATTCAGGAAGTTCCAAGGCTTGTTGTAATGCGGCTGGAAGAAGAAGTCGATAAATGCAAGCTGGTCTATCGTCATCCCGTTCTGGATACATACCGACAAAGTGTTTATGGATTGGGTCAGATCCACTTCGGATATGATCTGCGCACCCAACATCCGGCGGCTGTCTTTTTCAAAGACAACCTTCAGGGTTACCGATTCAAAAGTCGGCATAAATTCGGGACGGTAATGATCGGTAATGGTGACCGTGTCCACATTCATTTTTTCACCTGCACAAGCTCCTTCGGTCAATCCCGTGGAAGCAATGTTGTGTTCGTAAATTTTCAAACCAGAGGTTCCTTGGGTTCCCATGTATTCTGTCGTCGGCTGTACAAGATTGCGCGCTACCAAGGTCCCCATCCGGACGGCATTCGTTGCCAGAGGGATATAGGCCGTCTTCCCTGTTGGATTATAATGTATGGAGCAGCTATCTCCAGCGGCAAAAACGTCTTTTTTGCTAGTCTGCATATATTTGTCTACAATAATCGCTCCATTCGGGAGCATATCCACCTGACCCTTCAGCAGTTCCGTGTTCGGGCGGAAGCCAATGCAGAGAATGACCAAATCGGTTTGTATTTCCCCTTTATCCGTAATGACACGGCTGACTTTTCCGTCTTGCCCCTGGAATGATTGAACTGTCTGATTCAGTGCCAACTCTATGCCCTTTTTCCGGAATGACTCCTCAATTTTCCCGCTGAACTCAGGATCCAAATATTTATTAAGAATCCGCTCCTCACTGTCAATCAGCGTCACCTGTTTGCCGTTCATCTCGAAGGCTTCTACAAGTTCGACACCGATGTAGCCTGCACCCACTACTGTAATATGCTTGGCATGCTTCGCTTTTTCAATAATGGTATTGGAATGGTTGTAGTTTTTGCAGAGCAATATATTATCAAGATCAATTCCATCCAGCTTCGGAACAATCGGCCAGGAACCGGTCGTAACAATCAGTTTGTCAAAAGAATCCTCAAAGCTTTCACCCGTCACAGTATTACGGACCTTCATTGTCTTGGAATCCGTGTCCACAGATATAACTTCATGAAGCATCTTGGTGTTCACACCAAGCTCACTTAGCTTATCCGGCGAAGAATAAAACAATCCGTCCGGATCTTTAACGACACCTCCTACATAAAGAGCAATACCGCAGGACAAAAAGGAAATATTATCATTACGCTCATAAACGGTAATTTCGGCATCAGGATAAAGCTTGGCTGTGTTGACAATGGCTGCCGTTCCGGCATGTGTACATCCGATAACTGCTACTTTCATGGGTAGGTTCCTCCTCAGAATAAATCTTTATTTGTTTAAGATGGTCTGTTTGGTACAGAATCATGCTTGATCTATTGTGAATTATTTCACCTTTGATTAGTCTTTATTCTAGTGTGATTTATTTCACATTGCAATAGGCATGTCGCAATCGTCATACTTTGTTCACAATTTCACATACTATATGTGAAGTGACGTCTTGACAATATATAGGATAATATTGGATTTTTTTATCCCAGAACATGAACGCTCTAATGCCACTTGCACGCCACACCGTGCGATGGAACCTCGGGCATTGCCCAGTTTCACTCACTCGCATGCTGTTCTGTAGCAAGCAAAAAACCACCGGATACAGGCTGCAAGGCCTGTTCCGGTGGTTCTTGTATTAATGATGTGCAGCAAGCGTACGCAGCTAGTCCTTACCCAAGCAGTGTCTCGATCGCTTCTTTCATCACTTCAGGCGATTCTTTCGGTTCAAAGCGCTGAACTACTTTCCCATTACGGTCCACCAGAAATTTCGTAAAATTCCATACGATTTCACCATCGGGTGTGTCACCCGGCTGCTCATTTTTCAAATGCCGGAACAGCGGATGGGCTTGTTCACCATTCACGTCCACTTTGGCGAATACTGGGAATGTTACACCATAATTCAGCTGGCAGAACGATGCTGCCTCTTCACTCGTACCGGGCTCTTGTCCACCAAACTGATTGCACGGAAACCCCAGAATCTCAAGGCCTTGATCGCTATACTGGTCGTACAATTTCTGAAGCTCTCCATATTGCGGTGTCAGTCCGCATTTACTGGCTGTATTAGCAATAAGCAAAACCTTACCTTTGTAATCCTCCAAAGAAACATTGCGTCCTGCCGAATTTGATGCATTCAATTCGTAAAGAGTCAAATCCATTCCCTCCCCTTCGTTTAGAGGACAAGGCTCCTGTATTTGGAAACTTGGGAACCTTTATCATCTCTTGCTAACCATCATACCGAAAACGATATCTTAAAAACAAATACCAGAATCAGAAAAACATCAGATAAGAATGCAGTATACTCCGAAGTTTATACTTTCTTATTCTCTTAAAAAATCCCTCCCCGGTCTCAACCGGAGAAGGATTAAGCAATTCTAATGATTAATGTGCAGTTCCACCTTGAGCCAGTTTCAGCAGCAGATGAGCCAGATTATGCTGTTCCTCCTGCGTTCCGACTTTCCACAGCTCCTGCAAAAGCTTTTCTTCACTGTTGCGGGGTTCTTCGTTCGTTGCCAAATATCCAGCCACTTTCTCGGCAGCTTGTGCCAGCTGTTCCTCGTTCAGGCCGATACTTTGCGCAAGTTGAATACGTTTGTGTAAATACGATTTGAAAGAATCGAAATCATTTAATATCCGATCCTTCTCCCCATCGTCAATCCGGTTTATTGCGTCATCCATCTTACTCATATCCAGTTCGCCGTCTTTTTTCACTACATGATTATGTTCAGACATGGTAACGCCTCCTAATTTTTGACTATGGTAACGTATTTTAATTAACCTGCTATGCCAAGCTTGAATCAAGGTTTACACGTATATGCCTACTTATTAACGGTTTCTGCCCCGCCGTCCGCCGCCCTGACTTCTTCCTCCCTGACGGCTGTTAAAGCTGCCACGATCCGGTCCGTTCGAGCTGCGCCCGCCAGAAGCTCTGCCTCTGCCTGCGTCCTCCGATTTACGGGCTGAGCCAGTTCCGCTCTGACTCCGGCTGCCTTGTCCTCTGCCAGCGTCCGGTCCGCCTTGACCCTGACCTCGGAATCCACCAGCACCCCGGTCCATACCATACTGCCCGCGGCCCCCAGATGTGCCGCGATCTGGGCTGCTTTGGCCTCGGTTACCCGGGTTCTTCCGCGCGCTGCCGGTACCGCCCGACAATTCATTCCGGCCGCCCCGCCCTTCTTGAGCACGGCTGGCATTACCGCCACGTCCTCCGGCATCCGGACGTCTGCGTCCCTCACTCCGATCATAATCCCGTAAAGCCGATATATCCCGGCCCTTACGACCACTGCCGCCACGGTCAGACGTTGAACGATCCCGATCACGGGATGATCCGCTACCCGTTCTCCGTGGTTTATCTTTATCCAGACTACCCTTAGGGGAGGCTTCTCGCATTTCACCGCTCTGTCCATCCCATCGTGTACGTTTTAACCGCATCGATATACCATGCTCGATGCGCTCGAGATCACCGCTGTCCTTCGGAGCCGCAAACGTCACGGCGACACCGCTGCCACCCGCGCGCCCCGTACGGCCAATCCGGTGGATGTAACTCTCAACATCATGAGGCATATCATAGTTAAACACATGGGTGACACCTTCCACATCCAAGCCCCGTGCCGCAACATCGGTTGCCACCAGAAGTTGAAGCTTCGCTTCACGAAACCGCTTCATGACGGCTTCACGCTTCGCCTGTGACAAATCACCATGCAGCTCGTCCGATTCATAGCCATGAGCCAAAAGCGCTTCGTTCAGTGTCGTCGCCCGGCGCTTCGTCCGGCAAAAAATAATCGCCAGAAACGGTCGGTATTGTTCAATCATGCCTCGGAGCGCATCCTGCTTCGCCCGATCGCTGCACTCTACGACAACCTGCTTGATCTGCTCCAGCGGGATCGGGGAAGTACCTTTTACAACGATGTCCACCGGCTGATTCATATAATTTCCAGCCAGCTGCTTTACACCTGCCGGCATCGTCGCTGAGAAGAGCATCGTCTGACGGCGATACGGCAAAGCCGCAATAACGGCCTCAACTTCATCCAGAAAGCCCATATGCAGCATTTGGTCAGCTTCATCCAATACGAGCTGTTTGACACCGCCAAGCTCAAGTGTGCCCCGGCGCAAATGATCCAGCAGCCTTCCTGGCGTGCCGATGATAAGATGGCGCCCGCCCTCCAGTTTACGCAGCTGTTTCTCCACATCCTGGCCGCCATATACAGCCAGTATCTTAACTCCGTCCTGCACACCTGAAGTAAGCTTCCGCGCTTCCTCCGTAATTTGCAATGCGAGTTCACGTGTCGGAGCCACAATCAGTGCCTGCGGATACGAGCGCTTCGGGTCGATACGCTGCAGAATCGGCAGCATAAAAGCCAGCGTTTTGCCTGTCCCGGTACGTGCACGGGCAATGACATCTTTTCCATCCAGCAGCAGCGGAATGCTCTCCAGCTGTACCGGCGTCGGCACGGTAATTCCTTGTTCTTTTAACGTGCGTACCATTTGTTCGTCTATGCCCAGTTGTTGAAAGTTCGGCAAACGTTCCACCTCATTTATATTATTTCCCGGTATAATCCGGATTCATTAGAATGACATTCGGAAAGAAACTGACAAATGTTCCTCTCTCTGGTAATGTCAATATGTAGCTCACTTATTTCGTTCAAGGAGGTCCAGGTATGAATGCACTTGAGCTTACACTAGCCTTCTTTGTACTGATGGTGCTGTTCGGTATTATGAATATAACCATCAATTATATTACAAGGCGCGATGGTGAAGAGCCTGTCCCCCTGCGGGTGAAATTGTGGCTCATTCCCGTGCTGTCTGTATTTATTATCGTACCGATTGCACTATTTTCTGCTCTGTTTACAATCATTTTTCAAATGGACGGTGACTACCGTCAAGTGCTATCTTATGAAAGCCTGGGGAGCCTGTTCAGCTTTTCTCTGATTATTCTGCTCGGATTTCTTCTGTTCGAGAGTCTCATCCATCCCATCAGCATTGCCTTGCTAAGGCTGTGGGTGCGACGAGATGTATCCGTGTACGCTAAACAATCGGTCACAATCATCACGGACACATTCATCCTATACTTCATCTCGTTACTCATTCCTGGCGTTCATATCGGTGGACTGCTTGAGGCTCTTTCAGTCGCAGTATTCTACCATATTATCGAATGGGTGCTTATGGGTGTCCAGACATGGATTCAACACCGCAAGCGAACCCGTTCCATACAATCTTCCCGGCTAGAACCTTCCCGATTTGAAAATAGCGTACAGCAGCCACACCACCATGAGTAATGCCACGACAAATCCGATCTCAATCGCTGGAAAGCTCCACAGCATCGTCGGCTGTCGGCTTAAGGATGCGCCGATGATCAATCCGACCATGATAATGCTAAAAGCCAAGAGCGCGACACTAAACGACAATCGGTTGCTGATCTGATCCAGCTTGCGCATTAGCTGCTGCAGCTCTGGCACACTGATCTCCACCTTCAGCTTTCCCTTGCTGATTAGTGCCGACAACTGTTTGGCTTGTCCAGGCAAGTCCAACAAACTCTCCGCAAGATTGGTAACACCGTCCAGCACTTTACGGCCGATTCGCCGGGAATTGAATCGTTCCTTCAACAGTTTCCTTCCGAACGGTTCAGCCATATCAATAATGCTGACCTCAGGGTCAAGATGCTCAATAACACCTTCAAGTGTCAGCATCGCTTTTCCCATCAGTGTCAGATCCGGGGGCAATGCAATCCGGTGACGCTGGGTCACCCCAAACAGATCACTCAGCGCCTTACCAACACGCACCTGTGCAAAAGGCACATCATAATACTCATTTCTCAACCGTTCCAGATCGGCCCTTAGATGTTCAAGGTCACAGTCTTCCGGTACGATTCCCATCCGAAGAACCGCACGGATCATGCCCTCCGTATTCCGCCTCATCAGCGCAATAACGAGCCCCGACAGATGATCCTTCATATCCTCGCTCAAATGGCCGACAAGGCCGAAATCCAAAAATATCAGCTTTCCATCTTCCTTCACCAGCAAATTGCCGGGATGAGGGTCGGCATGGAAGAAGCCTTCGATAAATATCTGATGGAGCATTCCCTCAATTAAATGCTCGGCAGCGGCCTTCAGGTCGTATCCCTTGTCTGCCAGCTCCTTACTGCGGCTTAGTGTAATACCTTCCACATATTCCATCATCAGCACACGGGATGTCGTGTATTCCCAGTAAATAGCCGGAACTCCAATGACTTTACTGTCACTGAACTGGGCTGCAATCTTCTCCGCATTCCTCGCTTCATGACTATAGTCCATTTCCGTCATCACGGCACGGGTAAATTCATCCACCATCCGGTCCACCCGGTACTGCTTTACCCAATCCCAATGCTTCTCAGCCAATGAGACGATATCCTTCAGAATTTCAAGGTCTCTTCCGATCATATTCTCGACCCCGGGACGCTGGACCTTGATCGCTACCGCTTCTCCACTCATCAACCTCCCGGCATGCACCTGACCAATCGAAGCTGCAGCAAGCGGGCGGTCCTCAAATGATTGAAGCACCTGGTCAATAGGCGTACCCCATTCTTGTTCAATCAGGGCTCTGGCACTTTCTGAGGAGAAGGGGGGAACACGCTCCTGCAGCTTCACCAATTCCTGGATGATATGGTCAGGAAGCAAATCTGAGCGTGTGCTGGCCAATTGGCCGAATTTAATGAAGGCCGGGCCGAGATCTTCGAGGACCCTTCGGATCCTCTCTCCCAGCTTGATGCTCTGCGGCTCCTCCCGTGATATCCACTTTACAGGGAGGGAGAGAATATGGAACAGCCCCATCTCCTCCACCATATAGCCAAAGCCATGACGCATAAGCGCCATGGCGATTTCCCGGTAACGGCCGGCATGCCTAATTCGGACAGCCATTTATTCGGACCGTGTCCCTTCCAGCTCTGCAACTTTCATCTCCAGAGCCGTGATGCGCTGTTCCAGGCTGGCAACATCGTTCTCTGAAGGGACATCCAGTTCGGACAGAACCCGTTTCACTTGGTCATAAATAATTGATTTGATCTGAGACTGCTCTTCCTCGCCCCGCTCAATGAGTCGGTTTACTAGCGCTTTGGATTCATCGGGAGCCAGTTCTCCCCTTTTGACCAAATCATCTACAATTTTTTCTACTTTTTCCTTGCTGACTACGGTAAGGCCTAATCCTAACGAGATTGCTTTCTTAAAAAGATCACTCATCGCTTTTCCCTCCCGATCGTTGTCTTTGTCGCATTGAAATCATTATAACCTGAATACATGCAAGAAAAAACGGTCACACGTCCATCATTGCCGAAAAGGTCCTTATTAACCCTTGCTTATGATTGTTTATCCTGGAAACCGCGACGCCCACTTTGCAGCCTGCGTGATCATAGATCTTACCGAAGGCTGCAAGAACGACGGCTCGTGATGGCCCGGCATCAGAAACACAACTCTTCCAATTCCGTAAGTGTGGCACCAGGCCGCTGGCCAAAAATCGCCCTCATATTCATACTGAAGCAGCACCGTTTTATCCGTAAACGGATCGAATATGAACCGGTATGGTTCTTCTTCAAGCTCAAACGGATCGATGCCCTGCATAATGTCATGACCCGGGGCAGCCGGTGTAAAAGATAACTTCTGAATCGGCGGATGGCCGTCGAAGCGACCACCGATTAGTTGGGCCAATTCATAACGGTTTGCCAGTGTAATGCCATTATGCAGTACCAGCAGTCCGCCGCCTCCGCTCACATACGAAAGCAGACCCGCCGTCTGCTGAGGTGATACCTTCTCATCCCACAAATCGCTATAAGCAATGCAAAGATCATAGGGATACAGATTGCTTTCCTTTAGCATTTTATGATTTTCGGTACACTGTACCGTGAACATATCATTGAGTAGATGAGAAATTTGCGTGTCTATTCCTTGCAACGGATGAAATTTAGGGTGCGTGTAGCTACCAATTAATAGTGCTTTTCTTCTTTCCATTCTTTAAATCCTCCTTACATTATGATATTAGCCGCTTTGCTACTATGGCAGCGTTGGTCTGTTCACATCGAGATCAAGGGGCTTAGTACCAATTTTCCCGTTCTGCGCTGAGCATAATCATAGCCGTCAAGAAGAAATCGACGCCCCAGCGAAATATCGTCCCAACTCAACCATCATGCTGCCCATTCGTTCTTCTTCCGGCACCACTTTCACTTCAATGCCTTCCTCTCTCAGGCCCTGAGCCGTGACTTTGCCAACAGCCGCTGCGGTAACCTTGCCGCTGAAAGCTTGTACAAGCTCCTCGAACTTGCCCTGACTGCGGGCAAACTCCGACAGAAATCGGAACTGCGGCGCGCTGGTGAAGGCAACCGCATCAACTTTACCTTCAATAATTTCATTCATCAGCAGCTCAAGATCCTGCTCTTCTGGAGGGATATGCTTGTATGGCAAGATCTGAACGATCTCGGCTCCTCTTTCCTGCAGCCATGATACCAGCTTCGGTGCCGATTCACCGTGCAGCTGCAGCATAACACGTTTTTCGGTCAAATCATGGGATTCAAATGAGCGAATCAAACCCGCTGTGCTGCCATCATCGTCTCTTACAACCGGCACAAGCCCGTGTTTTTTCAAAGCGTTTACTGTCTTGTACCCTCTTGCGGCAATCGGTGTACCTTCTATGATCTCAAGTAATCTGTCGGACACTTCCATCTGTTCCGCTGCCGCCATAATGGCCTCAAAGCCGATCCCCGTTGTGAACACATTCCAGGCCGGAGGCTCGCTCACCCAAGCTGTAATAGACTCTCTCAGTGCCTCATCATCCAGAAAAACTGTTCCCTGCGCTGGACGCAGCACAGGTGTTCCGCCCATTTTCTCCACCAATTTCGCCATGTCCGATGCCTTGCGGGGGCCCGCCAATGCAATGACTTTCCCCTTCATATATTGAGCCATAATTTCGCCTCCCGTTCTTCTCTTCCCTCTTATCTGCTATGTTTTGTTATTTTAATACAGTATACTTGCCCTGCCCGTTTATATAAAGACACTTTGGTCTTATTTACGTTATCATCCATAGATCCGCCAACAAAAAAAAGAGAGAAGTCAATCCGCCAAGCGGTATCCGACTCCTCTAACTGTTGCGATATAGCGCGGTGAGCCCGCATTATCATTAAGCTTTTTCCGCAGACTTTTAATATGAACATCGACCACATTGCTGCCCCCAAGAAAATCGGTATCCCAGATTTCACTCATCAGCTCTTCACGGGTGCGGACAGCACCCTCACTGTCCATGAGAAGGATAAACAGACTATATTCTGTCTTTGTCAAATGTATAGGTGTTTGTCCTCTCTGTACGATCATTTTGTCCCGGTCGATCCATAAATCCTTATACTTATTCAGGCTGACATCCGTAAGATCTCCAGAGGGAGATGCCGACATGGAATGCACCCGAATGGCTCGCTGAACCTGATACAGCAGCGCTTCCTTGGAACGTGGAGGCCACACCATAAGCTCTTCCTGTAGCAGTCTGCCGCCTGCCCGGCTCATGAGCTCTTCGCTCACGAGATACATCACCGGAACATTCAGACGGTCTGCCAATGGAATCAGCAGATTCCGCTCACCTTCAAATTCCACCATATCTCTACATGCTGTCATATCCACCAAAATCAAACCCGTATTGAGTGCGGACTGCAATAGCGGCTCCCACCGCCGCATCACCATGACGTCAAAGCAGTTCTCCGACAAGGTCCGGACCAGCTCATGTACACGGCCGGGGGAACGGCTGATCATGGCCGCCCGGAATAAAGACACCGGACATGTTTCTCCTGTCGGCTCCTCCGGAACAAGTCGGCTATATGGATTCCCTGCCTGCCATCCCTCCATCGGATATATATCGTTCAATCTTTCAATTATTTCTTCCGCTTGATTTGACACTCCGGACACACCCCCCCAAACACTACGTGAGCGTGATTTACATCGTACCCCGTTTCTTCCGAGACGGTTTCGGCCCAGTCCTTGGGAACTTTGGTCATGACCTCATCCACTTTGCCGCAGACCTCACACATAATATGCTGATGCTCATCGGTACGGGCATCATAGCGGCTCGCACTTTCACCAAGCTTCAATTCCCGGATAAGCTGCTTATCCGTCAAATAGCGAAGTGAGTTGTACACCGTACCGTATGCCAAATTATTACCTTTCTCCATTAGCCGATTCATGATGTCCGCGGCAGTAGGATGATCCTCTGACTGCTTAATCACATCGTAAACTGCTTGACGCTGTGTCGTTAAATTTAATGATTTCAAGGTATTCACCCTTTTAATTTATTTTTAGATCAAGTATAAATCTTAATCCTTCTAAGGTCAATCATACCCGTTCAAGTTGATGCGAACTAATCTTTAACATTTCTTAAGAATCAATTTATAAATACTTAATTCCATTTGTCTATACTAGTGGATATTACAGAAACGAAAGAGGAGACAGTCGTAATGGAATCTATATCTAAACAATCATCCGCTGCACAAAATTTGCAGAACCCCCGGGTTCGACCTTGGCGGCAGAACAGAAGAATACAATCCAAGCTCTCCCTTATGCTTCTCACCTTGGGCGTCATTTTGATTGCAGTATACATAATAAAGATATTCATCCCTCCACAATTAAAAGTGCGGGCAGCCGTACTGATTAACGCCGATACCGGTAAAGTTCTATATTCACATAACGCCGATCAGGCACTACCCCCAGCCAGTATGTCGAAGATGATGACCGAGCTTATTGTCCTAGAGGCTGTCGATTCCGGACAACATTCATGGAATGAGGATGTATCTGTCAGCCATTACGCCGCGGAGGTACCGGGTTCTCAGATAGGTATAGCGGCAGGTGAAATCTACAGCTTGAAGCAGATGTTTGACGCACTTGTCATTCACTCCGCAAACGATGCCGCTGTAGCGATCGCAGAGCATCTAAGTGGATCCGAAACAGAATTTGTTTATCTAATGAACGAGAAGGCCAAACATATCGGCTTATCCGCCAAGACGGTATACGCGAACGCTTCAGGCCTTACATCCGGTGATCTCAGCGGTTTTGCAGAAGCCGCTTCCTACTCGGATACGGCAATGACCGCACGGGACGCAGCTTTGCTTACGAGATGGCTTCTTCAAACTTATCCGGATGTACTGGAAGTGACCGGGCAAAAAGATATTTACATCCCCCAAAGGGAAATATCGCTGCATACGACCAATCTCATGCTCCCTGGTGAAGCTCACGCTTATAACGGCATTGACGGCTTCAAAACCGGGTACACATCGCAGGCAGGCTACTGCTTCACCGGAACATCTAAACGCGGCGGCAGCCGGCTAATTTCCGTCGTTATGGGTGCAGGAAACTCCAAAGAACGCTTTACCGAAACTAGTAAGCTGATGGATTATGGATTTCGCAGACAGAGTGCTTTTTGGGATACCCTAACGTCCGTTTTTTGGGTAAACTGAATCTATTGCAGAACTAGGAAACTAATGGGGCTTAAATAATGGAGGATCGTTTATGCGAAGCATATTAGTTGTAGATGATGATAAAGAAATTGCCGGTTTGATCTCCATCTATTTAGAGAATGAAGGATATCAAGTCATCAAGGCTCATGACGGGGAAGAGGCGATTTTACAGCTGGAGCAAAACCAAGGCTCTATCGATCTGATTATACTCGATGTCATGATGCCCAAGTTGAACGGAATGGACGCCTGCCGAAAGATTAGGGAAACATCGTCTATTCCCATATTGATGTTAAGCGCCAAGAGTGAAGATATGGATAAAATACTGGGGCTCATGACCGGAGCCGATGATTATATGATCAAGCCCTTCAATCCATTGGAGTTAACGACCCGAGTGAAATCGCTTCTAAGGCGTTCTCTGCAGTATAACGCTGAGCATCAGGCTTCGGTTCCTGCAAGCCTGTACTTGGACGGACTCGAGATCAACCGCTCCACACATGAAGTAACAGCGAACAGTCGAGAAGTATCCCTCACAGCCAGGGAATTCGATATCCTGTATCTTCTTGCGCGTCAGCCGGGTAGAATATTCAGCGCGGAAGATATTTTTCAACAGGTATGGAAAGAAAAATATTACGTCTCAAACAATACCGTGATGGTTCACATTAGTAATCTGCGGGACAAACTTGAAAAAGAGCTAGGTTATAAGCTTATTCAGACCGTGTGGGGCGTCGGGTATAAGATCAATGCGTAAATTTCAGTGGAAAATTATTAACCTCTTCTTCATAAGTGGGGCGCTGACCTTGCTTATTTTGTTCGGCATTCGTCAAGGGGCAAGGATACTCGGCCGGAAATACTGGAATAACACATGGGTGGATCAGCTTTTTTTGGTGAACCGATTCCTTGAGCATTTTTTCGGGTTTCCCATTCTTGCAACGATCAGCGGCATCGCGCTGTTTGTGTGCATTGTGCTGCTGCTCAGCCGAAGAACGATCACCACGATGAATCAGCTGATAGAAGGCACGAATCGGCTTGCCCGGGGCGAGCTGGATCAGGAGATCAAGGTGAAATCTGATGATGAGTTCGGATTGATGGCTGATCACATTAACCGGATGGCCAAGCAGCTCAAACTTTCCATGGAAGAGGAACGCATGGCCGTACAAGCTAAAAACGAGCTGATTAGCAACGTATCCCACGACCTGCGCACACCGCTCACTTCCATTATCGGCTATTTGCGACTGGTCAGCGAAGACCGGTATAAAGACGAAGTCGAGCTTCGGTATTATACAGACATCGCTTTTGAAAAGTCGACGCGACTGGGCAGACTGGTGAACGACCTCTTTGATTATACACGTATGGGATACTCACCCCTGAACCGTGCAGACATTAACCTCGTGGAACTGCTCGGCCAGCTTGCTACTGACTTCTCCTTAGCAGGTCATACACGTCAAGACAACGTTCAAGTAATGTTTACGGCAACTGAAGAAAAAATAATAATTGCAGCAGACGGGGACAAGCTGATGCGAACCTTCGAGAATCTGCTCTCCAATGCCATTCGGCACGGCAAAGATGCCGGAAGGATTGACCTGACGGTCAACCGGGATCAGCACCATGCCATCGTGCAAGTTATTAATTTCGGGCCGCCTATCCCCTCCCATTCCATAAACCATATATTTGAACGGTTTTATCGCGCGGACGCCTCTCGTACTGATCAAACCGGCGGAGCCGGGCTTGGCCTTGCCATTGTCAAAAGCATTATCGATGCGCATAACGGAACGATTCGTGTCAGCAGCAGTGAGGCGCAAACGATGTTTGAAGTCCGTCTTCCATTTAGTAGCAGTTCAAAATAAACAGCCGCAACTTAAACTTCATATTCGACATCCAATTCCATTGTCCGATAATATAGGAAGTAACGTTTTCTTTTTACATCCCTATGAAATCCATGCCGTTCATTTCGGTGTGTGAGAGGAATGGAATGCTTCTTATGATTAACATACTTTTTACGAATTTCTGTGTATTTGTAACCTTCATATATGTCTCGGGACTGTTATCCCAAAAATATGTTGTCGGTGTACAGTCCCCCTCCTTTATCGTAAAAATAAATGCGGGACTGCTCTTTGGGATTTACGGCATCATATTAATGTACTATTCTTACCCGATCAATCCGTTGCTTTTTGCCGATCTACGTCACCTGGCGATTGTGGTCATAGCGAGTTATATGGGCTGGCTGCCATCCCTTATTGCAGGAATTCTGGTCGCGGCTGGGAGATTGCTATTATTCGGTCTGACTGACTCCTCGGCAATCGCTGCCGAGGGCATGTTCCTGATTGGGATCCTATGTGGGCTCATCTCTAGCTTTCGATGTAACCGCCTGATCAAAATGATGATCATGAACGTTACGGGTATGCTCGTCATTCTGGTGGTCATGATGATTAATTTAAAGTCACAGGGTAGCGTCTTTGAATTCTTTTTAACCCAATTAATCATCTCGGTGCTCGGGACGTTAGTCATCTACGCCCTTACGGAATATATCAACACCTCCAACAAGCTGTTTCTGCAAATGAAGAAAAACTCGGAAACCGATTATCTAACCAATCTGAACAACTTGCGGCAGTTCGAACAGCTTCTGTCCGAACGCTTTCTTGAAGCCCATCATTTCAATGAACGGCTCGGAGTCCTCGCAGTCGACATCGATCACTTTAAAAAAATAAACGACACCTACGGCCATGCGGTCGGAGACGCCGTTTTGCAGCAGCTCAGCAGGGTGCTGAAGGATCACACTCGTTCATTTTGCGAAGTGTCACGCACTGGCGGTGAAGAGTTTTCGATACTCGTTCCTGAGGCTTCTCCGGCTGAAGTATCGCTACTTGCCGAGAAGATCCGAGCCGCCGTGGAGGGCCATTCCTTTGATCCTGGAGACGGGACAAGGCTCAAGATAACGGTCTCGATCGGCGCTGCTGTACATCCGGATACGATACAAGCTTCGGATGCCGGCGATCTGCTTAAGCAAGCTGACCGGGAGTTATACCGGGCGAAAAACGGTGGCCGGAATCGGATCTGTACCGCGGCTACTCTTAGCCGGCATACAAGATTAAATGCTTGATCTAAATGCTGATATATAGTAGGGGCAGTCTTTACTTCTGTTGGAAGACGCTCCGCGTACGAAACATTCCTCCCATCGCTGTTGCCCCCAAATTTCTTGAATGGTTTTGGTAGAGGGGGAAATTCGGGGGCAAAGGCGATCGCTCCGCTTGTCCGGAATCGCTTCGTCCCCTCCGCTGCTTCGTGCATATCCCACTAAAAAAGACAAAAAGAAATCGCCCTCCGGTAAAATGGAAGTGTCTAGCAACCATTTAAAGGAGCATCGACAAATGATTGAACCGAAAAGTGTGTTTGGACAAATGAAAAATAACCGGAAATTCCGGCGTTTCCTGCCTCGGGACCTGTCGAAAGTGAGTGTGAGTTAGGGTTGCTTTCACTTGCCCACAATCTGCTCAAGTGGGCCACTATGACCCAAAAAGGTCGAGTACAAGAACATCTAGAGCCTGTCTCGAAACTTTTTACATAGAAATGGAAAATAGAGCTGTCCCTCGGTAGAAAATCTACTTTTGGGACAGCTCTATTTTTATTTCTTTAGAATATCTTCAATAGCCGTCAACGTGTCAGACGACAACTTGATGCCCGACGCTTTTACATTCTCCTCTACCTGCTCCGGACGGCTTGCTCCAACAAGGGCACTCGACACATTGCCCTGACGTAAAATCCAGGCCAACGCCAGCTGTCCTACACTGATGCCAAGCTCGTCCGCAATGTGGCCAAGAGCCTGTACCTGACTGATACGCTCTTCGCTGATCTTAAGTCGGTCCGACCCGAGTTTGGACGCGCGGCTATTCTCCGGCACATCCTCCTGGGATGCATATTTGCCTGTCAGAACGCCTTGCGCCAGTGGGGAATATACGACCTGACCGATGCCCTTCTTCTCGCCAAGCGGAATAATTTCATCCTCAATACCGCGTTCAAACATGTTGTACAACGGCTGGTTTACGACAATCCGGTCCAGCAGATAACGGTCCGCAACCGCCAATGCTTCTTCCATCTGAGCCGCGGTCCACATGCTGACACCGACATACAACACCTTACCCTGACGAACCAGATCATCCAGTGCACGGAGTGTTTCCTCAACCGGTGTTTCCGTGTGGAACCTGTGGCAATAATAAATATCTACATAGTCCGTGCCAAGGCGTTTCAAACTGGCATGGCACTGCTCCATAATATGCTTACGGGATAGTCCCTGATCATTAGGTCCATCCCCCATCTTACCAAACACCTTGGTAGCAAGTACGTAAGATTCACGCGGAAATCCCCTCAACGTCTCTCCGACAACCATTTCAGCAGCACCTTGTTCATAGACATTAGCCGTATCGAAGAAGTTTACACCCATGCCATAGGCTGTCTGGATTGATTTCACAGCATTCTCCCGTTCAACGTAGCCGCCGTACGTCAGCCAGCTTCCCAGACTGATGTCACTTACCTTTAATCCGCTGCTGCCTAATCTTCTGAATTCCATATTCGGAACCTCCTTGTGCAAAATAGATACCCACTCTTATTTTAACATAATCTTCCACAATTGATAGTGCTTAACGTCAGCGGTTGTACCCGGAGGATCTGATTTTTGTATGGACATCAACAAGGAACTGGATACGGGGATACATCTCTTTCCATTGTGCTTTTGAAGTAGATAAGCTCGACTCGTTTCTTTTTCCCCGACCGTGGTAATAATGGATGACAGGTATATGAGATCTGGGCATACATTTTGCATAGAGGGGGCTTTAATAGAATGAATGAACAGGTTCGGATGGAACAAGGACTTCCGCAATACCCGAAATCCCTTTGGAGAGCAACAACGGAACTTCCTTCTTTTCCACGGCTGGCGGAGGATATTGAGACCGATGTAGCTGTCGTGGGTGCCGGTATCACCGGCATTACTACCGCTTATTTGTTAGCAAAGGCAGGAAAAAAGGTAGTTTTGCTCGATGCCGGACGGATTTTGGACGGAACCACCGGATTTACAACTGCCAAAGTAACTGCGCAACACGGTATGATCTATCATGAGTTGATACAGCATTTTGGCGAGGAAAAAGCACGGCTCTATTATGATGCCAATATTGAAGCGATGAATTTTATCGGGAATCAGATCGGTGAATGGGGCCTTGACTGCGGCTGGGAGCAGGAAGATGCCTATATTTACACTTTGGATGAGAAGAAAACGCGCTCACAGCTGGAGGATGAGTTCAAGGCATATGAGAAGCTGGGCATTCCCGGAGAATGGCTGGAATCCATACCGCTACCTATGCCGGTACGCGGAGCGATTAAGATGCCTGGACAGCACCGGTTCCATCCGCTTGCCTATTTGAAGCGAATGGTTGAGGAATTCCTCAAGATGGGCGGAGTGATCTACGAGAACACCGCTATCGGGGACGAAGCGGAAACCGAAGGGCCGATTACGATCAAAACCCAGCGGGGGAATCACAGCATTACATGCCAGTTTGCCGTGTCCGCATCACACTTTCCTTTCTATGATGGGATGGGGAAGGGGTTTTATTTTACAAGACTGCATGTAGAGCGTTCCTATGCCCTTGCTGTGAAACCGGAAACGGCTTACCCGGGTGGTATGTACCTGAGTGTCGACAATCCAACCCGTTCCTTGAGATCTGTCTCCCATAACGGTGAGGAGTTGGTGATCGTCGGAGGCGAGAATCATCCAACCGGCAAAAGTGAATGCACACACAGCCATTACGAAAATTTGGAGAAGTTTGCCGGAGAACTCCTCGGTGCCCGCCATATCCCGTTCCGCTGGTCGACACAGGATCTGATTACCTTGGACAAGCTGCCTTACATCGGACCCATCACCTCGAAGCAGGACCGGATTCTGGTGGCTACCGGCTACCGGAAATGGGGCATGACGAACAGTGCGGCCGCCGCAAAGATCATTACGGATCAGATTCTAGGCAAGGACAATCCTTACACGGAACTGTATACACCTTCCCGATTCAATGCCGACCCGGCGCTAAAAACATTTATTGTACAAAACGCCGGAGTCGCCAAAGAGTTTATTTCCGGCAAAGTAGATATGACCAACAGCAAGATTGAAGAGCTTCAGGTAGGTGAAGGCGCTGTCGTCCGTCATAACGGCCAGCGAGCCGGAGCCTATAAGGACGAGCAGGGGAATCTGTATCTGGTTGATACAACTTGTACGCACTTGGGCTGTGAAACCGAATGGAATGAAGGCGAGCGGTCATGGGACTGTCCATGCCACGGCTCCCGGTACAGCTATGACGGTGAAGTGCTGGAGGGTCCGGCGATTGACCCGCTCAAAAAGCTAGATCCCTACGAATAATCAAACCAAAAAGGCAAGCTCAAGAGGACACTTCCGTCCGCATGAGCCTGCCTTTTTTCTAATTTAACCATATTCATATAGCCTAACTGTCTTTCTAAGTCTCTCTAATGTGCGAAAAAAATAAGCTGAATCAGGAACAGAACCGCGAATACATACACGAACGGATGCACATCACGAAACTTCCGTTTGGCGATTTTCATAACCGGATAAGAGATAAAACCGAGAGCGATACCATTAGCGATACTGGATGTCAGCGGCATGCTGATAATGACCAGAAAGGCAGGAAACGCCTCTTCAAAATCGTTCCACTCAATATCCGAAACGCTGCGGATCATCATACAACCGACGATAATCAAGCTTGGTGCCGTAATAGCAGCCACTCCGGACAACGAGCCGATCAACGGGCTGAAAAAAGCCGCTGCGATAAATAGAACCACTACGGTGATGCCCGTAAGGCCTGTCTTTCCACCTGCTCCGACGCCTGCCGCGGATTCCACCGTAGCTGCAGTCGGGCTTGTCCCGAACATAGAGCCGACAATGGTGCCGACAGAGTCCGCTGCAAAGGCGCTTCCGGCACGGTCCAGCTTGCCGTCTTTCAGCAGGCCAGCCTGCTTCAGAATAGCGAGCATGGCGCCTGTCGTATCAAACAGCATGACGAGCAGAAACGAGAACACTACACTGTACAGCCCGTACTCAACAACATCGCCGATCGAAGTGATCGGGTTGTACACGAGAATGCCCTCGGGCAGTTTCGGCATGGAAATAAAGCCCTGATCAAAATGCAGCTGACCGGTCAGCCAGGCGATAATTCCGGTAATGATCATTCCGATAAACAACGCACCTTTAAAATTCAGGGCAAGAAGCGCGATTGTTACGGCGATTCCGACCAATGTCAAAGCCACGCCAGGCTCCGTAAAATCGCCGAGTGTGACCAGATTGGTCTCATGGTCTGCAATAATACCGGACAACCGCATACCGATAAAAGCAATAAACAGCCCGATCCCCGCTGCAATCGCATGCTTCAAGTTTTCAGGAATCGCTTGAATCAGCTTCGTACGAAGCGAAGTTAAAGAGATTAGTAGAAAAATAATCCCCGAAATAAATACGGCCGAGAAACCTACCATATAAGGGATATCATGTCCTCCGATAACGGAATACGTAAAGTAAGCGTTCAGCCCCATGGCTGGCGCAATCACGATCGGATAGTTCGCAAACAGTGCCATGAACAGGGTGCCGATGACAGCTGCAGCAATCGTTGCTGTAAAACTTTGATCAAAAGGTACTCCAGCGTCCTTCAGGATCATCGGATTGACGATGATGATATAAGCCACGGTCAAAAAGACCGTAAGGCCCGCCAGCACCTCGGTTTTTATCGTCGTATTGCGTTCTTTCAACTTGAACATGGTAACATCCCTTCATGCTGTGATTTTTCCATTGTAGAGCACAAACGATAAATCACACAACGACTTATTTTCCCACAAAATGATAAAACTAATCAGTCTCGCGTTTAGGTCCATCGGGCAATTGAAAAAGCCGCCATTTGGAATTAGATTATATGAAGGCTCACAACTAATTCTGAAACGAAGGTGAAACCTATGAGTTATAAAATGATCAAAATTCTCATTCTATTTATTCCAACGCTTACGATCGGCGTATGGGAGTTTGTCCGCCATGAATATTTGCTCCCCTATATTTCGATGGAACTCGGGAACTGGCTCGCGCCGATACTCGTTTTTCTCGTTAGCATTACGCTCCTGCTCAAGCTGTTCGGCAAAATGGAAGAGCTCCAACAACAGCTGCTGAAAGAACAAGCCGCTAAAACTGTTTTGCAAGAACGTGAGACAATGGCCCAGGAGCTGCATGACGGAATCGCCCAATCTCTGTTTCTTTTATCCGTCAAAGTCGACCGCATTAAAAATGCCGACAACACTGAAAATCCTACCTTATACACCAGCCTGCGGATGACGACCCAGCAGATTAATGAATACGTAAGGCAAGCCATTAGCAGCCTTCGTCAGCCGCCACAGAGCGAAACTCTTGTCTGGCAGAGTTCCATACAGCATTTAGCCGAGAAGTTTGAAGATGAGAGCGGCCAGCGCGTACGCCTGGATTGGAACATTCGGGATGAGGATCTTTCGACCAAGGAAAAGGTTGAACTATACTCTTCCATCCGCGAAGGTCTTCAAAATATACGAAAGCATGCCGATGCAGAGCTCATTTCCATCGAAGGAGCACTAGTACCCGGCGGATGGAAGGTGCTGATTACGGATGACGGAAAAGGTTTTACCGGACAACCTATAGAATATCCCGAACGCTTCGGCTTGAAAATTATGAAAGAACGAGCCGAAAGGCTGGGATGGCTTATGAAATTATTCCGAGAAGGTCAACAGACTATTTTATCCATTGAAAAAAGAGAAGGTGACACTTATGCAGCCCATTCGAATTCTGATCGCGGATGATCATAAACACGCAAGACAAGGCATACGGGAAATTCTTGAGATGGACTCGGCGTTTGAAATCGTTGCAGAAGCTTGGAATGGAGAGGAGGCTCTCCTGTATACGGAAAAATATATGCCTAACATGATCCTTATGGACATTAATATGCCGGGCATGAGCGGACTGGAAGCAACCCGGCAGATCAAAGGGAATTACCCTTATGTCAAAATCATTATCGTCACGGTCTCAGATGACATCGCCGATCTGTTCGAAGCTATAAAAAAAGGTGCCCAAGGGTACCTGCTCAAAAATTTAAATCCAGAAGCCTGGCTGGAGTATTTGAAGGCAATCGCCCTGGATGAAGCCCCCCTGTCACGCGAGCTTGCCGTCCAATTGCTTAAGGAATTCTCCACCAAGCCGCTAGCAGCATCGGAACATTCTCCGCTGACGATCCGGGAGCAAGAGATATTGGAGCAGGTTGCCAAAGGAAAGACAAACCGGGAAATATCTGAGGATCTCATCATTTCAGAGCATACGGTCAAGAACCATCTGAAAAACATTATGCAAAAGCTTCATCTGGATAACCGTGTTCAGTTGACACGCTATGCCTTCGATCAGGGCTGGGTCAAATGACTCTTTCGAGTCATACCCATGAAACGCGCATTTCTTTAGGATAGATAGGGAACAGTCGGAACCGGAAGGGGGAACTTGATGCATGCCATAAATTTTAAACGTACGGCATTCTGTGTAATTCTGCTGCTGTTTCTCATCACAGCCATCCTTCCCTTGATCGGTACCGCCAGGGCCGAGGAAGAAGCCATAGCCTTGCAGCCGCTGATCGACAAAACACCGCGAGGGAAAGTGCTACAGTTGGGCTCGGGCACTTACAGTGGGCCCGCAACAATTGACAAACCGCTCACAATAAAGATGGAAAATGGCAAAATTGTGAACGAAAGTGAACAGCCTGCGCTGATCCTGAATTCCGGTGATATTACACTAGATGGCCTGACCATTGTCAATCTTTATCAAAATGCTGCTGTTCCAGCTGTCCTTGTCGGTTCATCCGGTAATAGACTTCAATCTCTCACGATAAAGACACTTGGTAGCGGCATCCACCTGCGGGCGGCGCATAACAATGTGCTGACGGACAATATCATCGTCGGAGAGAAAATGCGCAACCGGGATCCAGCAACGGTCCTAAGAGGAAATGGAATCGACCTGTTCGAGTCCGATGACAATACCATTAAGGGAAATACGATTGACCTCATGCAGGACGGTATTTATGTGGAGTCAGGCAAGTCATTAATCGTGCAGGAAAATAAGGTATCCCGTTCTCGCTACGGCTTTCATTTCATGTTCACGGAGGATCTGCTCTTGAGCAGCAACAATGGCTTGATGAACGTGACCGGAGCAATGGTGATGAGTGTCAGCAACGCAAAAATACGGAACAACCATTTCAGGAAGCAGAACAGTAATGTCCACTCTCAAGGGCTTCTGCTGTATGACGTGAACCAATCCATCATCGAAGGAAATGAAGTGCAGGGGAACCGTGTCGGCCTGTTCATCCAGCAATCCCGGGACAACCAGCTGACCCATAATCAGGTGACGGGCAATTTCATCGGATTGCAAATGCTGGACTCGAACGACAACCATCTGAGCGCCAATACATTTCTGTCCAATGTCGTTCCGGCCCAATCTGTAAACAGTTCGGACAATAATGCGGACGGAAATTATTGGGACGATGCTCAGGTTCTCGACCTAACTGGGTTAGGGTTCAGCGATCTCCCATACGAGATCAATCCTTTTTTTCTAAAAGTGACCGGATCCGTACCTGCATTTCAGCTATTGTTCCATTCGCCGGGCTTACCGTTTCTCGAACAGCTGTTTCACACCGGAACGGAAGACTGGTTGAAAGACATGTCTCCGCTTCTGAAGCCAGTGGAGGCTCCAGCCGGAGACGGGATCACTGCTAACTACAAAATCGCAGCGCTCTCTGTCCTGCTGCTGGCCATAAGTTTATTTTCAATTTATCGTTATGGGGGAAGTCAATCATGAAAAAAATGCTCACCATGATTACACTATGCTTGGCCGTAGCTATTTCCACAGGCTGCGGCAAGGAAGAATACAAGGCCGCGGACATCGACGAAAATGTGGATAAATGCGAAGTATGCCAAATGCAGGTCGGGGACAATGAGTACGCTGTCCAAATCCAGCTTAAAGATAAAAAGACATTGAAGTTTGACGACCTAGGAGATCTGTTTATTTGGAAGCAGAAAAATGGGACCGAGCAAATCGGAGCCCAGTTTGTAAGAGACCATCATACAAAAGCATGGATCCTGTTGGAAAATGCCACTTACGTATATGACAAGAGCATTCGGACTCCAATGGCTTATGGGGTCATTTCCTTTGCGGATAAAGCCGATGCTGAGAAGTTCGTTAGTGAACAAGGCAGCGGACAGATCATGACCAGCGAGGATCTTGACGGGCACAAATGGGAGTCTGACAAAGAAATGATGAAAAAAATGCATGGTGATGGTGGCCACAACGGGGACATGAAACATGACGGTGAAGCTCATGAGGATCAGGAGCATGAGGGACATGACGATAGCCAGGAACACAAGGAACATAAATAAGATGAGGAATTCCCTGATATGCGCGCCATAAGGGTAATCGCCCTCCGGGAAATAAAGCTTGGTTTTCGCAACCCCTGGTCTTATTCCTTCATGGTCCTGTTCGCCCTGTTCAGTCTGGCACTCCTGGCCATACAGTCCCAGCAGGGAACCGTAGATTATTCCGGAACGACCGGTGCGATGATCAACCTGATTCTTTACCTGCTCCCACTCATGACGCTGTTGCTTGGTTCCTTCTCTATTACGGCGGAGAAAGAAGAAGGCGGTTGGCAGCTACTGTCGACGTATCCCCTGAGTTCATCCTCCTATCTGATGGGAAAATTCACGGGAATGACGTATGTTCTGCTCATCATCGTATTTATTGGATTCGGCTTATCTGGGCTCATCAGCTCGTTGGTTACCCATTCCTATACATGGAAATCGTTTATGCTGTTTCTCATGTTCTCTGTGCTGCTTGTTATTCTGTTTCTCGGCGTGGCTATGTTTATCGGGACCCTATGCAAAAACCGCTGGCAAGCGTTAACCTACAGTGTAGCCATCTGGTTCTTCTTCGTCCTGGGCTGGCCTACCCTGCTCATTGCCGTGCTTGGCCTGGTTCCGTACACGCTGATCAAACCGCTGCTCCTTCTGCTTGAGTTCTTAAACCCAGCAGAGATTTCCCGGCTCTTTCTAGTCATTAAGCTGGGCGGCGGTTCAGTTCTTGGGCCGGAATATTATAAATGGGTTAATTGGATGTATCAGCCTGAGGGAACCGTCACTTTTTTGTTCGTGTGTATTGTGTGGATAGCCGTTATGTTCTCGGCCGCTGTATTTATGCTTGAGAGGGGGAGAAGACATGTCTGACAAGGTGCTTCAGCTCGAAGAGGTGACCAAAATAATCAAGACACAGACCATTGTCCAGCCTGTCAGCTTCTCTCTGGAGCCCGGCGATGTGCTCGCCCTATGCGGCGGCAACGGTGCCGGGAAAAGTACCATTCTTCGAATGATAACCGGCATAGTCAAGCCCACTGCAGGAACCATCCGGGTAAACGGGTTGCAGTGGGCTAAAGACCGGAAAACCTATGCGGACAGCATCGGCTATATGCCGGATGATTTTCAGTTTGGGGATGCCCTAACCGCTCAGGAGACACTGCAGTTCTACGCCTCCTTAAGAAACGCACCCAAAGAGAGGGTCACGGAGTTGCTTCAGATGACCGGACTCAAGGAGTTCCGGCATAAGAAAGTATCGGCCTACTCCAAAGGAATGCGTCAACGGCTGCTGTTTGCCCAGGCCATGCTGGCCAGGCCCCCTTTGCTCATTCTGGATGAGCCCACCAACGGACTGGACCCTTACTGGATGGATTCCTTCTCTACTCTTGTGCGACAAAACGCGAAGGAAGGACAGACCATCGTGTTCTCCACTCATCAGTTAAATGTTGCAGAACAGACGGCTGATCAGGTCATCTTTCTAGATGCCGGCCAGGTCCGGTATTCTGGAAGTGCAGACCAGCTGAAGCAGCAGTACCGGAATACCGGCGGCTTATATGGAGCTTTCTCCGATCTGGTCGCAGTATATTGACCCAAATGAACTTCTTCTTCATCAATATATGATCCATGAAACACTGGAATCGAATTTTGCAAAATGGTGAGACAAAAAACCACCGTACGGTGGTTTTTTTCGTGTTAGGTTAGCCCGCTTCCTGTGTACCCGCTGATTGTACAAATCTGAATATAGCCGATTTAGACGCCAGATATCTGGCGGGGCAATGGAACATATCATTCCGCCTGCTCCTCTATTTCTTCGTCTCTGACGAGTTCAACTTGATTTCAGTCTCACTCATATATTGGTATACCTTCGTTAACAGCCGGGCTAGCTCATCGCTATCCTCTTCTCCCAAATGTGCGACCAGGCCTCTGAAATTCACCTTGAACGCCTCATGCGCCTGACGGACAATTTCCTCTCCTTCATCTGTCAGTTTAACACGGACCGCGCGTCTGTCCTTCTCATCCATGACACGCTCTACGAGACCCTTTCCTTCTAATCCGTTAATAAATTGGGTGATCGTCGGTGAAGTCACCCGCATGTAATTGCTGATCTCGGACACTTTGAGGCCCTGACCACCCTCAGATCGTTCCTCAAAACCTTGCTCCGCATCAGACTTTTCCTTGTATTTCAGCGTCATCAGAACCTTGATCTCACCGGATGTATATCCAGAAATCGATATATGGTCCCAATTCTTCTTACGGAACAGACTGAAGCTACGCATAAGCCTTCCTGCTGCGTCGCTGCCGAAAGCTTCCTCCTCTTGGTTGGAATCCCCTTCGCCCGCGAAGCCGCAAGCTTGCCGTTTGTCTGTCTCTGACATGACGCACCTCTCTTTCGACATAAATGGACAGTATGCCTATTAATTAAGCGACCCAAATATACAACTGAAAATGGTTAAAGTCAAAGCGATACCTTAACGATCAATCGTAATCATAACCGTCATTCGAGAAAGAGTATCCGCCTGCTCTTCTATCCCGCCGGGATTTAGATGAATGGGGCCGCCCATGTTCTTTCTGTCGCTTCGAAGCGCTGTTCTCCTTCTTAGCAAGGTATGCGAGCTCTTTTTCCGTTTTCTTATAATTGACAAAGCGCCCCAGGTCCAGCGTTCCATCATCCAGCGCTTGCTGGACGGCACAGCCGGCTTCCGATTCATGGCGACAGTCATGGAAACGGCACTGTCCAGCCAACTCTTCAATGTCCGAGAACGTCTCCCCCCAGCCACCTGCCGAGTCCCACAGCTGAAGCTCCCGCATCCCCGGCGTGTCCACCATAATGGCTCCCCCCGGCAGAAGGAAAAGCTCCCGATGCGTCGTAGTATGCCTGCCTCTGGCATCCTCTTCCCGAATACCTTGGACACGCTGGATCTCCTCGCCGGAAAGCCAATTGAGCAGTGTGGATTTACCTGCGCCGGAGGAGCCGCTAATCGCAACCGTATGTCCAGGTATAAGGTATGGTGAGATATCCTCTTTCCCCTGATCCAGCACGGAGCTTACCGCGTGAACAGGTACGCCTGGCGCTGAAGATACAACCTGTGATACATATTCATCGGGATCATCGCACAGGTCTGCCTTTGTTAGCAGCACCACAGGCTGTGATCCGCTTTCCCATACCGCGATCAGGTACCGCTCAATTTTTCGAACGTTAAAATCCTGATTCAGCGCTACTACGATAAATACGGTGTCCGTGTTAGCCGCAATAACCTGTTCATCCGGCACACTCCCGGCTTCTTTACGAGTCATGGCCGTTGCCCGAGGAAGAAGCCTGTGAATGACCGCTCTCGACTCTCCCTGCAGAGGCTCTACGAGTATCCAGTCCCCAACGGCAGGAAAATCACTGCGGCTTAATGCTTCGTATTCATATTTCCCTGTAACTGCGGCAGTTTTCTCCCCTGTTTCCGTTATGATTCGGTACTGTTTAGAATATTGAGCTGTAACCCGGCCGGGAACAAGCGGCTTATTAGGGTCCTGCATACTGTCCATAAGTGATTGCCAATGTTGATTCCATCCATACTTCGTTAATTCTACTTTTTCACGATTCAAGCCGATAACCCCTTTATCCAATTGGTATAGTTAAACGCAAGAAGAAACGCCCTCAGTGTCCTTTTTTAAGGGCTGCGGCGTTTCTTCGAGAAACAAAAAAAACCGCAGAATGTTGTCTGCGGTTTGCTTTCCACAAGGCAGCTGTCCCCTTCATCATTCACACACATGATAAAGAGGACGACCTTAGAAATGAAAAAAACCGCAAGAAACCGTGTAAGGTCTCCTGCGGTCCGTCATCAGAATTCATGCCTGCCTTCATCGTCGCAAGGGCACGAATTAAACGACTATCTTTCCCCGTCCGTAGAGACCAACGCTAACGTGTACATACGCTTCATCGAGTTTTTCATTAACATCAGCCTCCTTTTTTCAAAAGTATATCCGTATTATAGATCCGGCATCCCCATGTGTCAACATTTACCACTTCAAAACAGATGTTATATCCTACGGTAATACCGCCACTCCTCCGGCAGAAGAGCATGGTACTGACGATTCTGAAAACGGTCGTCAACCAATACGAGTGTCCCCCGGTCCTCTTCGGAGCGGATCAGCCTACCCCCGGCCTGCAACACCTTGTTCATGCCGGGATACACATAAGCATAGTCGTAGCCGTTTTTCTCATTACGGTCGAAATACTCCTTGATAATGTCATTCTCGAAGGACAGCTGTGGCAGCCCGACGCCAACAACAACGACGCTAGCCAGCCGATCCCCCTTCAGGTCAATCCCCTCTGAGAAAATACCGCCCATCACAGCGAACCCGATCAACGGCACTTTGGCGTCCGCTTGAAAGGAGTCCAGGAAAGATTCCCGCTCATCCTCCCGCATCGCGTGACCCTGGATCAGCGTCCGCGCCCCTGGGTTTAACACCGTAAAGCCATCATACACAGCCTGCATATACGGATACGAAGGCAGAAATACCAGCGTATTGACCGGTTTTTCTTTCACCAACTTATCCAACATATTGACAATAGCGTCCTTGTTGCGATCCCTATCTTTGTAGCGGGTAGAAGTAGGCATCAACCGGACATCTAGCTGTTCATGGGAGAACGGTGACGGAATGGAGAGACTATAGTCCTCTTCCTCCGCTCCGAGCATGTCCCTGTAATACATTAGCGGGGTTAAGGTCGCTGAGAACAGCACCGTGCTGCGGTAGTTCTTCCCGGCCTGTTGGAGCAAAAATGAGGGGTCCAGGCAGAACAGCTTCAAGAACACCTCATTGCCGTCCATTTCCGCATAAGTTACAAACCGATCGTCATATAGCTTGGAGATTCGTAAATAAGCCTGAGCGGCAAAATAACACTCCAGCAGCTGCTCCACCTCTTCCCCGCCTTTTCCGGTCATCAGCTCGGCTTCGGCATGCAGAACAAAGTCCTCCAACAGCTCATCCATCATCTCTGGCTGATGCGATCCCACAATACGTTCTTCTTCGTTGCTGACCTTGCGGAACACAATAAAGCGGTTGTTTACCGTCTTCGCTGCTTGATAGAGTCCCGGATTAATCTCCTTAAAGGTTCGCTGAATGTCCAGAAACATGGATTTTCTGAGTTCTGCCGAGAACATCCCACGCGCCCGGTCCACCAAATTGTGAGCTTCATCCACCAGAAGTACGCTCCGCTTCTTAACCTCTTCTGGCATCCGTTTGAACGAAACACGCGGGTCAAACACGTAATTATAGTCACAGATAACGGCGTCAGCTGCATAAGCGGCATCCAGCGAGAATTCGAATGGGCAGACCCGGTGCTTACGTGCGTAAGCCTCAATGACCGGGCGCGTAATCGATGTTTCGTGCTGCAAAAGGTCCAGTATTGCCCCATTGATGCGGTCGTAATATCCCTCGGAAAAAACACAGGATTCTTGTCCGCATCCTTCCTCCGCGCCAAAGCAAATTTTGTCTTTCGCCGTTAGTGTCACAGTGTGCATATGCAGTCCCCCGGACTGCATGAGCGCTACGGCTTCCTCTGCTGCCGTCCGGGTAATCGTTTTGGCGGTGAGATAAAAGATCCGCTGTACGGTTCCTTCCCCCATTGCCTTAATTGAAGGGAATAGAGTGGAAATCGTCTTACCGATGCCGGTTGGAGCCTTGGCGAACAAACGCCGTGCTTCGCCGATGCTCTTGTATACGGCGCCCATCAGCTTGCGCTGGCCTGTCCGGTAAGCGGGAAATGAAAACGCGAGATCACGTATACTCGCGTTCCTTCGCTCGGCATGCTCACGCAGAAGGGTAGCGTAAGGTGCATAAGCCTCCGCTACCTCCAATGCAAAACGTTCCAGCTCTTCAAAGCCGAAAGTACGCTGGAACCTTTTTATATTCCCGGCTGGAATTTGAAAATACGTCAGCTGAACGGCCATTTCCTCGTCACCGTGCTGCTTGGCATACATGTAAGCATACATTTTTGCCTGAGCCCAGTGAACCGGATAAGAATCCTCTCCGATGTCGTCAAGGTTACCGGAGGTGGACTTGATCTCGTCAATCATGACCGGTCCCTCTCCCACAATGAGACCGTCACAGCGTCCTTCTACAGCAAATATTAGATCCTCGTAAGGAATTTCGGCTTCCAGATGGACCTCTTTCTGATCCTGTTCTCCGTATTCTCGCTGGATCTGCTGATGTGCTCTCGTTCCCTCGGTCAGCGTTGTCGCCGTCCGAAAACCGGAGGTAATGCTTCCGCTGCGAAAGACATACTCTACCAGCGGCCTTACGGATATTTGAATGGTATGAGGCATATGCGGTCTCCTTTTGAACACAATCTTCTGGTCCGTATTATACCAAACATCCGTTCCTGAGGTGCAAAATGCAAATAAAACGAGCACATTTCATGACTGATAATATGCCATGAAATGTGCTCGCTCTAAATATATGCTGTTACGGCGCTTTTATCTCCATATCGTCCAGGCTTTTAAACTCGTAGCCCTGTTTCCGGGCTTCATCAATAATACGGCCAAGCGCCTCCGCATTGTCGCGGGAGATGGAATGGAGCAGCATGACGGCACCAGGGTGGAGCTGCGCTGTCACTTTCTCATAAGCATACTGGGAACCGCGCTGGGCGTTTACGTCCCAGTCTTTGTAAGCAAGCGACCAGAAGACATTCGTATAACCCAGCTCCTTGCTCACGGCCAGAGAGCGCTCGTTAAAAACTCCGCGCGGTGTCCGAAGGTATTTCATCTCTTTTTGCCCAGTTACCTTAGTAACCTCGGACTTCACCCGATCGAGCTCCTCCGTCAGCTTTTCCGCTGAAATCGTGGACACGTCTGGATGGCTCCAGGAATGGTTACCGATAATATGCCCCTCCGCTGTCATCCGTTTCAGAAGTTCTGTCTGCGTCTTAACATAATGGCCCGTTACAAAAAAGGTTGCGGGTACCTTTTTGGCTTTCAGCGTATCCAGAATTCCCGCGGTAAATCCATTTTCATACCCGTTATCAAACGTCATGTACAATTCTTTCTTGCTGGAATCTCCCATAAAGACAGCGCCATGCTTCTTAAGAAGCTCTTTAAAGCCCTCCTGATCAATAGACGGAAGCTTACCGTTCACACTTCGCTTAAAGCCGAAATGGAAAGGCCCGCTGCCCGATGCGAAAGCCGAGAGCGAAAACGTCAACAGTAGTGCAAAACATAGCGTAATTATAGACGTCACTCGAAAAACGCAACGTTTATTCATGCTTTTGTACTCTCCTTCTCCATGGTATAGTCAGTCGCCCACCGTCACTTGTCATGACAGGGCTATTACTGCATACTATCCCACGAACAGGGGAAACTTATGTGCCCGATCAGGATACAGTGACTATGGAGCCCTTACGATGGCTCTCTATGGCATACTCGATCATGGAGATCGTGTCACGTGCATCCTCGGGCTTCACTGGCACCTCAGATCCTTCTAAAATCGCTTCAGCGAGTCCCTGATAGAATGCCTGATACCTTCCCGGCAAGGTCTCGATTTCACCCTGAACAGCCAACCCGCTAAGTTCCGTTGCCAGCTCACCGTACTGATCCGGCTGGTCTTCTCCCCACCCGCTATCGCCAGGGTGCATTCCCTGCTTCAGCTGTGATTCCTGCGGATCCTGTCCATACTTCAAGAAACTGCCTTTATCCCCGTGCAGCTCAAACCGCGGTCCTGCCTGTCGAACGAGAGAGCCGGAATGCAAAATGACACGGTACTTCTCATATCCGAATACAAGATGAAAATAGTCCGTGACTTCCGACCCCTCGCGTTCAGCACGTATATCAGCCCATACGGTCTTCGGCTTACCGAACAGGAATAAAGCTTGGTCGATCAGATGAGAGCCCAAATTGTACAACTCTCCTGCTCCAGGCCCTTGCTGTTCTTTCCACCGCTGCTGAACCAGCGGACGGTATCTGTTGTGATGCACTTGATACACTGAAAGATTGCCCAAGGCTCCGGTTTCCAGCAAGTTGCGCACCGTGAGAAAATCATTATCCCAGCGGCGATTATGGTACACCGTCAGCAAAACTCCTTTTTCCCGTGCAAGACGGATCAGGGTGTCCGCTTCCTCTGAAGTGACTGTGAACGGTTTCTCCACAACCACATGCTTTCCGGCTTCGATTGCCTTTTGAGCGTATTCAAAATGGGTCGCATTCGGGCTGGCCACCACCACAACCGCAATTTCTTCATCCTGCAGCAGCTCATCCACATGACTAACTACCTTGGTACTGGGAAGATCCTTTCTTACTTTATCTGGATTAGAAGATACGACTGCCCGGATTCGATAATCCGGTATGCTCGTAAGAAGAGGCGCATGAAAAGTAGAGCCGGATAATCCATAACCAATAATACCCACTTGTATCGTCATCTTTCGACCACCACTTTCTTATTTATGTAATATACTTTACTGTCAATAGGCTTCTTAGAATATATATATTAGCACTTCAACTCCGCTCTCAGCAAAGAAAAAACGCCGCCCGACCATCGTATCTGCGAGCGGCGTTCATCTTTTGTTGTTTAGTACGGATCAGCACCGTGACTTTTTCTCTCGGCATCCTGCACCGCTTCATCCCGTATGCTCTCGCCAGCGTCACTGCCGCGATCCTTCTTGGCTTGATCGAGACCTTCTCTTACCCGTCTTCCGTATTCTTCATCCGCATTCGTGAAGTATTCCACCATTCCCTCCTGAATGCGGGTATCACACTGGATCAATGCAGCGACCAGATTGCTGATCAGTTCATCCCGTTCCCAGTTCTCGAATGCCCGATACGTATCTCCAGCCTGCTTAAAATCGAGCGGACGGTCAATCTTCTCGCGAACGAGATTGGCATGATAGTTCGGCTGATGCGGCTTCGCTGTCTGCTGTGCTTCCTTCAAACCGTCCGTCATGGACGGCTCGTAATCCACATGTGGGCTTTGACCCGGTGCTTTATCTACAAAATATTGCATTTGACCGCCTCGTTGGTTCGTCGCCACCCTTTTTTTCGGAGCATTGATCGGCAGTTGCAAATAATTTGTCCCTACCCGGTGACGCTGGGTATCGGAATAGGAGAACGTTCGGCCCTGAAGCAGCTTGTCGTCCGAGAAGTCCAGTCCGTCCACCAACACACCCGTACCGAAGGCGGCCTGTTCCACCTCGTTGTAATAATTTTCCGGATTACGGTCAAGCACCATTTTCCCTACTTTAAGGAAGGGGAACTGATCGGCAGGCCACAACTTTGTCGGATCCAGCGGATCAAACTCCAGCTCCGGATGGTCGTCATCACTCATAATTTGAACGCACAGTTCCCATTCCGGATAATCACCGCGCTCAATCGCCTCGTACAGGTCCTGTGTCGCATGGCTGTCGTTCATCCCTTGAATTTCATTAGCTTCCTTCTGGGTCAGGTTCTTGATACCCTGCTTAAGCGGCTCCCAGTGATACTTCACAAGAACTCCCGTGCCTTCTGCATTCACCCATTTATATGTATTCACACCGGAGCCCTGCATTTGACGGTAGTTCGCCGGAATCCCCCAAGGGGAGAACACAAATGTAATCATATGTGTCGCTTCCGGAGATCGGGAGACGAAGTCGAACATGCCGACCGGTCCGGGAACGTTCGACACTGGGTCCGGTTTGAACGCATGCACCATATCCGGGAACTTCAAAGGATCGCGGATAAAAAAGATTTTCAGGTTGTTCCCCACCAAATCCCAGTTGCCTTCCTCCGTATAGAACTTTACAGCAAAGCCGCGGGGATCGCGAAGCGTCTCCGGAGAACCCGAGCCATGAACCACGGTTGAGAAACGAACAAACACCGGAGTACGCTTACCCGGCGTTTGGAACAATTTTGCCCGGGTATATTTGGATACCGGTTCATCACCCGCTTTGCCATATGCCTCGAAATAGCCATGCGCGCCTGCACCTCTAGCATGAACGACACGCTCCGGTATACGCTCCCGGTCGAAGTGAGTGATTTTCTCAAGAAAATGGTAGTTCTCCAGTGTCATAGGGCCACGGTTACCGACCGTTCTCACATTTTGGTTATCATGAATCGGATGACCCTGACGGTCTGTCAGTGTATCCTCTTGCTCCGTTTCCCCGGCATTCCGGGAAAAGTTCTCACGCTCCTGATCCAACTGCCGACCGCCTCCTGCATAATCCTGATCTGTCACTGTATTCATCTCCTTTGCAAAATAAATCGCGTCGCTACGTCCTTTACTATGGATATTATATCCACCACATCAAAATGTATGAACATCTGGATATTCTCATCAACTACAGTTTTTCATGCTCATATTAACAAAAGAAGCCTCCCCGCCTATTGAAGGCTAGAAGGCTTTTTGAGCTTTCCTCTTACCCATTCTCCCCAAGTAGGGAGCGGGTAAATGAAATCCACTCTCTGGCGGCAAAGGACAAGTACCGATCCTTGCGCCACACCATGCCGAGCTGCCATGGTATGGACGGGTTATCTAATGGCAGGATCGTGACACGCGAAGCATCGATTTCCCTGCATATCGTCTCCGGTAGCAACGCAATGCCCAGGTTGGCCGCAACCATCCCGCTGATCAAATCCCACTGCGAGCTTTCGTATACGACATGCGGCTCAAACCCCGCTCCGATGCACTCCCGGATAATCCGGTCATGCAGTGTAAAGTCCTCTCGAAACAATACAAAGGGCTCATCCGCCAGCTCCACAAGGGAAACCGAATCACGCCCTGCAAGCCGGTGAGACGGATGGAGCAGAAGAAGTAAATTCTCCTGAATGAACGAATAATAGTGAAACACTTCCTCGTTTACCGGCAGCACGGCAACACCAATGTCGGTCTGCCCGCTCTCCACATCCGCTTCCACTTTCTTGGCTCCATCCTCAATGAGCTGGATCGTAATCTGTGGGTACTTATGATGAAACTGCCCGATCACTTCCGGAAAAAAGCTGGAACCGATCATTGGCGGCAGCCCGATTCTTAAATGTCCCCGCTTCAAATTCATCAGATCCTCAAGCTCGTCCGAAACCCGCTGAAAGGCCTCAACCATTTGTTGTGCCTGCTGATACATAATCCGGCCCGCATCGGTAAGCTCGATACCCTTGCCCTGCCGATGAAAGAGGGTAACTCCCCACTCATCCTCCATATTTTTAATCGTCTTGCTGATCGTCGGTTGGGTTATGTACAACATCTCTGCTGCTTTAGTAAAGCTGCGAAGACGTGCTACTTCCAAAAAGTACTGTAAATGCCGGATATCCACAACAAAAGCCTCCTCTACATGTCATGTATTACTAAATGGAATGACATTGATTCGATATATGCATTTTACCTATGAAAGTTATTGTTGTAAAATTTTCATTAACGATGAAAAGAAAGGAGAGACCGGTCGTGAAACAAATCATCAAAGGAAGTCTCCAAGTGGCCGGTTTCATGCTTATCTCTATACTCATGGATAAACTGGCCGGACTGCTTAATCTAAGCATACCTGGCAGCATTTTAGGTATTGCACTCGTGTTTATTCTGCTTGAAACCAAAGTGATCCGCGTGGAATGGATTGAGCTTGGAGCCAGTTGGCTGCTTGCTGAACTGTTACTGTTCTTTATTCCGGCTGCTGTTGGTGTCATGAACTATTTCCCGATGCTGAAGAGCGACGGGATTCAAATACTCGCTGTCGTATTACTTAGCACGGTAACCGTTATGGTTAGCTCTGGGTTGATGGCTACACTTATATCCAGACGAAAGGAGCGGAAGAACCCATGACATTATCCTGGCTTGCATGGTTTGGCCTACCCCTAACTGCAATTATTTACTGGGCTGCTAAAAAGCTGTATCAACGAAAATCAAAAGTGTATTTTTCTCCACTCCTGATCACCCCAATCGCCATTATTATCATTTTGACGCAGACCGGGGTTTCCTATGAAGCTTATAACGAAGGAGCTGGGTGGCTCAGCGATCTACTGCAGCCGGCAACGGTAGCTTTTGCTGTACCCCTATATAAAAATTTTCAGACACTCAAAAAACATGCGACCGAGATCATGGTCAGTGTCGTCTCTGGATCGGTTATGGCGATCATATCGTCAGCCTTTTTTGCCAAATGGTTGCATCTAAGCAGCTCTCTGACGACCAGCCTCGTACCGAGATCTATTACCACCCCGATTGCTATGAACGTTTCCCAAGTGATTGGTGGTGTTCCGAACATGACAGCCGTATTCGTCATTATGACCGGTATCCTCGGCTCCATGGTCGGCCCGTCCGTTATGAAAGTGTTTAGGATCAAGGGCGATATCGCCCGCGGGATCTTGTTTGGAACAAGTGCTCACGGTACGGGTACCTCCAAAGCGTTCGAGTTCAGTTCCCTTTCAGGGACCATTTCAAGCATCTCCATGATACTCGCCGCGCTGTTCACACTCGGTGCTGCACCGATCTTAATGTCATTTCTGTTCTAACCATATTCAACAAGTTTTCCTCCACCGGCTTTTTAAGCCGGTTTTTTTTGTTTAATCTATATTTTTGTTGGATGAAATCGTGAACGTGTGCCCTGTGTCTTTGACAACCATGTGCAATAGAAGGCATAATGATTTTGTTCATCCTTTTACAAAAATTATAAGAAAACGCGAGGTTGTGTTGTATCCATCAGCCCCCTTGCGGCTTGAAAGGAAGGCGGTACTGGTGTTCGCATCGAACCGGTTTCGGTTAACGATTACAAGACCATTTATTTTTTTCTCAGTCATTATGCTGCTTAAAAGCTACCTGGCTTGGATGGTAATCTTTGATGATATAATACCTTGGCGTCCGCTTATTACCGAGATCCCCTTCATCTGGTTAGTGTTCAGCCTGATCGAATGGTTCGCTTCCAAACGCAAGATGGCAGCTTACATGACCGTAAACCTGCTCCTTACCGCAATTTTTTTCGCAGCCATTATGTACTATAAATATTACGGTGTCATCGTAACCTATCATGCTCTGGAGCAGGTAAATCAGGTGACTGCAGTCAGCAACAGTGTTTTCTCACTCATGGACCCGTATTTTCTGCTGATCTTCACAGACATTATCGTGCTGTTCGTTCTCTTCTGGAGAAGCGACCGGATCAAGACCTGGAAACAGAAACATTCGAAAAAAGGGAGACGTTCCTTTGCGTCGACGATGTTCGTCATTTCCCTAGTCATCTGTCTGTTCCAAATTCTCCCTAACCGTGCCAGCATGAATGAAACTGTCAAAGCACAGGAGATGGGAATTCTCAATTATGAGGCCTACACCATCTTCCAGAAGGATGATACGGAGCTGGCAGACGCCAAGTCCATTAACCAGGACGAAGTCAATAAACTAAAAGGAATTACTCCCGTATCCACTCCCGCATATCAGGGGGTTGCTCAAGGAAAGAACGTCATCATCATCCAGATGGAATCATTCCAACAATTCTTAATAAATTTGAAACTGGACGGTCAGGAAGTTACACCGGTTATGAACAAGCTGGCCAATGAAAGCCTTTATTTCCCGAATTTCTTTCAAAACGTCGGTCAAGGCAATACGTCCGATGCTGAATTTGTTGTAAATACGTCCTTTTATATCCCACCGCGCGGAGCAGCCGCGCAGCACTATGCGGACAAGCAGCTGCCAAGCCTGCCTAAGATGCTGAAGAAGGACGGCTATCAGTCCGCTACATTCCATACGAATGTTGTAGAGTTCTGGAACCGCGGTGAGATGTATAAGGCACTCGGGTTTGATCAATATTACGATAAAGCTTTCTTCGGTGAGCCGGATAAAATATTTTTCGGCTCCTCCGATGAGGTGTTATATACAAAAACTGCGGAACAGCTGAAAAAGATGAGCGATTCGGGCAATCCGTTTTATGCTCAGGTTATTTCCATGACCGCCCATCATCCGTTTACGATTCCGGAATCCAAGCATAAGATGACGCTGCCGGAGCGATATGAAGGGACCTTTGTAGGCGATTATATCCGCTCTCAGAACTACGCGGACTACGCACTGGGCCAGTTTATTGAGCAGCTCAAAAAAGACGGCATCTGGGACAACAGTCTCGTCATCGTATACGGAGACCATTTAGGTCTGCCGATTTATTCATTGGATAATAAAGATAAAGAACTTATGAAAGAAATATACGGCCGTGATTATGTGTCTGCTGACATGATCAACATTCCGCTTATGATCCATGGCGAAGGATATATCGAGCCTGAAGTTATGGAACCTATCGGCGGCCAGGTGGACATTTTACCAACGATCTCCAACCTGACTGGCGTATCACTAGATGATCAGCTGCACTTTGGCCAGGATCTATTGAACCAAAAGGATTACAACCTGCTGCCGGAACGTTATTATCTGCCTTCCGGTACGTTCATTAACAATACAACCTTGTTTATGCCAGGCAACACTTTTGAGGACGGCACTCTCCACCCGTTGCCGCACACCTCGCAGGAGGCAACAAAAGCTTCCAGAGACGAGTTTGACCGGGCGCTTAAGCTGCTTCATCTATCGGATAGCTACTTGCGGCGATTACCAGAACACAGCAGTAAATAAAAGAGTAAGGGGCATCTCTAAGGTCTTGGTCACCTGTAGAGACGCCCCTTGTTTTTTGTCACCCTGTGCAATAGGATGATGTACGGCTTGGACTTACATATCCTGCTTCATATGAAGCAGCTCAAAGCCAGTTGTAAATCCGGCCTGATCCAAAATGTTACCGAGAAGTGGCCGGGTCGAACGCACATGGTTAGCCTGGCGCTTCAGCCCCTGCTCTTCCGGCTTCATCACATAACGAAGCAGCGCCTTCAAGACATCTTCCGGGTTCTCCACATCCGGATGAACGCCAACATTCGTTACAACTACCGACACATGCTTGCCGACCTCATCAAAGTCATTACGGTAAAGAGCATATCCAAGTGGGGTCTGCCCATTCGACAGAATCAAGGATTGCCCTCCCTTAAGACTCTGCCAATGCGTCTGCCACGGGCCGCTATGATCATAGAAATCCAAAGCACCGACTTCCACAGGAACTCCTGTCTTATAGCGAAATCCTTGATCATCACTACCGAATATGGAAGCTTCCAAATCTTCCGCACAAGACATGAAACGAAGTCTTTCAAATTCTTCGTAGCCGCATGATTTATAGAGGCGTACAGCCGGTTCATTTTGTACAAAAACCTCTAGCAAAGCTGTGTTCACACCGCGTGTTCTGTATGTATTCAGGCTTGCTTCGATCAAATGCCGCCCCAACCCCTGGCCTCGCCGGGATTTAACGATACCGGTGCCCCCATTCCACACTTTCCACTCTTCCCCATACTTCCGGTAACCGTTCATCGTTAATCCAGCGGGCTCTTCATCTACATACATAACAACGGAACCCTCGAGGTCCAACTCTTCAAATGCCGCGCGTTTAATAAACAGATTCAATCTCATACTCATATCAACCAGATAATCCTCAAAAGACGCGTTCCAAATATCCACTAGTTTTTCTACGGGAATTTCACTTGCTCGTTTGAAATGAATGTTCATCGTAATCTCCTTTTCGTCCTCATGCCAAAATGGCTGATTAGAAGCCCTCCGTATGGCGCCATTTGACATGTGCACTTACTTTTTCTTATTATAGATAACATATACCTTTTTTTCAGCATGGTTTTTCTTTTTATAAATATATTACGAATAATATAGTCAAACGACAATATTTAAGTTTAATACAAGGTAACGCCCATTAAGTTAATAGGAGTGAGACATACGAATTGGACCCCATACGAAGGATAAGCAGATTCGTGTATGTGGCACTTGGCTTGAGTGTTTTGGCTTCATTTACTCCCATTAGTGGGGAGGATAAATCCAAATCCGCTGTTCCATCACAGGAATTGGCACTGGCTAAGAGCAATCGCGTTGCACCAGCTCCGATACCGACCGGTCCCGTACCGGAACGGATTCTGTCTGCCGCACCGCGCCAAATGTATCTGATATCCACCCGTTTGACCGAATTCAGTCTACAAACTGCTCATATTTTTCTGATTTTAAAGCACATGCTGCTCGAGCCTTTAAAATTCAGGTCGAATTATGTTGATGGTAATGCATATTTGCATCTTGCTTTGTAGTAAGCTATTGAAAACAAATTCGGACCAGAAAAGAAAAGGATGTGTTTTGATTGGATGGTAGTAGTATAGGCTTCAATTTATTTTTAGTAGCACTTCTTATTGCTTTTACAGCGTTTTTCGTTATGACGGAATTTGCCATTGTAAAAATTCGTACCAGCCGAATCGACCAACTCGTGCTTGAGGGACGCAAAAACTCTCTGGCTGCAAAAAAAGTGATTACCAATCTTGACGGATATTTATCTGCCTGTCAGCTGGGTATTACCATTACAGCTCTCGGCCTCGGTTATTTGGGCGAAAGCACGTTTGAGGCCATATTCCACCCGATATTTGACGCAATTGGACTGCCTGTCGAGCTCTCAGGAGCCATGTCATTCTTGTTTGCGTTTATCTTTATGACATATATTCACGTCGTTATTGGTGAGCTTGCTCCTAAGACATGGGCTATCCAAAAAGCCGAGCAAGTCACACTCATGACAGCCAAACCTATCATATGGTTTTACCGCATCATGTATCCGTTCATCTGGCTTTTGAACGGCTCCGCGAACGGCCTCGTCCGTATTTTCGGCCTTCACCCGGCCAGTGAGCATGAGGAAGCCCACTCGGAAGAGGAACTGCGGATGATCCTTAGCGAAAGCTATGAGAGCGGTAAGATCAACCAAAGCGAATATGGCTATGTTAGCAACATCTTTGCCTTTGACGATTTGCTAGCTAAAGAAATTATGGTGCCTCGTACCGATATGGTATGCCTTTATGTAGATAAACCTCTTGCTGCTAACCTGCAGATTATTAAAAGAGAACAGTATACCCGATTCCCGGTTGTTCGCGGGGATAAGGACCAGGTTGTCGGCATGGTGAACACGAAGCAGTTCTTCCTGGAGTTCGATGATAATTCCAATATCGATCTTTCCAAACTTATTCACCCAGCCATGACTGTATCGGAAGCCATTCCGATCAAGAAACTGCTAAAGAAAATGCAGCAGGAAGGTACGCATATGGCCGTCTTGATTGATGAATATGGCGGTACCTCCGGTATGATTACGATTGAGGACATTTTGGAGGAAATCGTCGGAGAGATCCGCGATGAATTCGATGACGATGAAGAACGCGATCTGGTTCAACCGGAACCGAACCGTCTTATCGTAGACGGAAAGGTATCCATCAATCGTGTAAATGATCTGCTGCTCTGCGATCTGAACACAGATGAGCTCGACACGATCGGCGGATGGCTGTACGGTCATAACTCCGAGCTCGTCAAAGGTGACAGCTGGACCTACCGTGACTTGACCTTTACGGTTCTCGAGAAGAAAACACACCGGTATACCAAGCTGCAAATTCTCAAAGAAACAGCGGAACAGCAGGAAGCCGAAGCTGCTGTTACTGAAGAGATTGGAAAATAAGCACAAACTAATAGACATAACGATGCCCTGTAGAGGAAGCCTTCTCTACAGGGCATCGTTTTTTGAATGGTACAAAAATATGAAAACTTTATATTTCAGCACTTTAATAGAGTGCAACTCTAATGTAATATAGTATATTATGGTCAGATGATATAGGAGGCCGATAGAAATGCACCGACAAATCGCAATTATTGGAAGCAGCGGGGGGAACCTGTATAACCTTGGGGGAAAAGAACCTCAAAAGCTGCTGGATGAAATATTACTGCAAATGGAGAGCGCCGGGCTGACGTGTATAGCGCTGCAGTTTATCGCTGCACAGACTTCTATGGATTCAGCCAAAGATACTACAGGAGCCGCACTTTACAGCTGGAATATCTCTCAGGGAGCACCAGTCATCATTGCCGAGGGCACTCTTAAAGAGGTGAATCAGGCAGCTCAGCGGCTGGACCAGGAAATCGCCGAACAGATCGATCTCGGTGAAATCGAAGGCATAATCGTCATGAGTGCTGATCCTGAGAACACCAACCGTCGTGCATTTGAAGCAGCAACACGGCACAAGCTGCCGGTCACGGGAACCGGAGGCACCTCGATGGCCATGCTTCAATCCAAGGGCGTACAGGTCATTTCTGCATCCGGTACGACTGGCACGACGAACCGTACCCGTGCCGTCGCGTTTGTCACGTCACTCTGCAAGCATTGGAGGATGCCTTATCGTCCGGTCATTGGCGGCGCGGCTGTATCTGCTGTCAGTACCGCTTCCGGCACCTCGCCTTGGAAACGAATCAATATCCGCGGAATCATGATGGCCTCGCTGCCTGGCTTTATCGGAATGGCATTGATACTCGCGGCCAGTAAAATCCCTGGTTTATCCCTACTTACGGCTGTATTTGACCTGATGATTAAAGCACTTCCGGTTATCATTGCAGTCATTGCCGCGAAGCAGATTTCAGAACTTGATGAGGTTTCCATTGTCGCCGGCATTGTCGCGGGCGTTCTCTCCGTTGAGGGAGGCATCATTGGGGGCATGATCGGCGGTATCGGTGCCGGTCTGATCGTTCACTATGTATTCCGCAAGTGTGTGGAATGGCGATTCCCTGCTACTACCGTCAACATTGTGGCCGGGGGAGTATCCGGACTCATTGCCGGCTTGTTCGTTTATTTCCTGATTGCTCCTGTTGCCCTGGCTGCAGGGGAATCGATCCGTTACCTGATAGAGACGCTTGTCTCCTGGAGTCCGGCCTTCGCTGGTCTGATCGCAGGTATTCTGATCTGGCCTGCTATTATCGGCGGTGTCTATCATGCTGCCATTCTGCCAATCGTGCTGTTGGAGATGGAACGGACAAGCAACAGCTTTCTGGGAGCCGTCGATATGGTAGGCCTCGTGATGGTTTCCGCAGGTATAACATTAGCCAACATCATCGCGCCGCGTGACAAGGGAGAAGCCGCTGTTGCGGCCCCAGGTTTTGCGATCAATATGGGTTTCGGCACCTTTGTCGAAGCTGCCTATCCATTTATGTTCTCGAACAAGCTGGTGTTTGCCGGAGCCATTGCTTCCGCCGGTCTCGGCGGTCTGCTCGTCGGCATGTTCGAAGTGAGAGGAACCGCATATGTCCCTTCCTTCCTCGGGCCAGTAACCTCGAACAATACAGCTGGCTTTCTGATCTCTATGGCGGCCAGCCTACTCTGTTCATTCCTGATTACGTTCTTAGTCAATAAAATGTCGCTATACCGCGACTCTAAACAGACCATAAGCTTGTAGCCCTTGTGGTTCAGAGTCAGGACACTGACACGCAATAATCCCCCGCGCCGCAATCAAACCTAACTTGACTGCAATAAAAAGAGGGTTTCCCAAAAGGTCCTTTGACCTGGGAACCCCCTTTATCTGTTATGAGACGCTTGGAATATTTCCTGTCTTCTTTAAAAACCTAATCCTTACTAAGATCTCTGATCTCAATGTCATTGGCGGATTTAATTTCTGAAGTATCATCGACCCTGAGCATGTGAGTCTGCTTACCACCATTAAAATCTCCATCAAACGTACCTTTGTTAATCTTCTTCACGTTGCCAGGGGTATTCAGATCAGAAGGATAATAGTCAATTTGAATCCCGGTCTCGCCTTCTACCATCACTTCCGGCATTCGCCGTATCAGCTCCATCACACGTTCCTGCTCTGTTGAGAGATTATCTGCAGTAAGTTCTGTAAATACAGTCAGGCTGACGTGCTGGCTGCCGACCGCCGCTCCATTCTCACTAATTAGATTATTATAATTTCTTTCAACTGTTTTGTTATGACCGACGTTCACCCATGTACTTAGAACTACAGTATTTTGATATAACTCATCAACCAAAGGTGTCAGGATTTCCTTGAGCTGAAGCGCCCACAATTCATTCAAATAATTATCATTCGATATTTCTGGAGGATTGTCGTCATTGCTCTCAAGTCTGAAAACCTGCTCTGGATTTTGCTCTGGATGTGCCTTCAAATAATAAGTGCCCGTCGCCCAGGTGTATCTCACATCCGTTACCTTAAAGGATTCGTTGTATTTCTGTTCCAGATAGCTCTCGGCCGCCTCCAGAACTGCCCGTTTCTCCGCACCACTCTTGGTGAAAGGTGCTGACCCTGTAGTGTATCCCCCATAAACAGCCCCTACAAAAAGAGCCAAACCGATCACCGTCCGCACCGCAATTTTCCATGGAGAGGAGAACTGCCGCTGCCTCTTCTGAGCTTTAAACGGATCCTTGGGTGTTCTGTAATTGAAGTAGACCACAGTTATAATGAGTCCAACGATATGCACTCCCAATGCGACGGGAGCCACGATTAGTCCTAAAAATCCCAACGTCATAAAAAAAATGAAGAGTGAGGCACCCTGCAGTGCCATAAGAATTGTACCGCCCACAATCATACCCGGCGTACCGATATAGAACATACCAAGACCGGTGCAGATCAGAGAGAGTAGTGTAGCAACCCACTGATGTTTTTTCAATTTAGCATCCTTCCTTTATTTAGAACTTAACAAATCATGTTCCATTTTCCAAACCTTATTATACCAGTGGTCCCTAGACAATCAAAGAACCCATTTTCACTGTAGTGAAATGGGCTCTCGATGGGATATTGTTGCTTACATTACCCTTTCCAGTATGGAGAATCCGGTTTACTCCTTCGGCCGGATCATTTCTTCAGGACGGACAATCCGGTCAAAATCCTCACCAGAGAGCAAACCGCTCTCAAGTGCCGCCTCCCGTAGTGTCAAACCTTCCTTGTGTGCCTTCTTGGCGATGGCCGCTGCATTCTCGTAACCGATGTGAGGGTTTAATGCGGTGACAAGCATAAGTGAACGCTCCATGTTGCCACGGATCACGTCCAGGTTGGCTTCAATCCCTACGGCACAGTTCCGGTCGAACGAATCCATCGCATCACCCAGCAGACGTGCCGACTGCAAGAAGTTATAGATGATTACCGGCTTGAACACGTTCAGCTCAAAATTGCCCTGGCTTGCCGCAAAGCCGATGGCCGCATCATTGCCCATTACCTGGCAGACGACCATCGTCAGCGCTTCGCTCTGTGTCGGGTTTACTTTACCCGGCATAATGGAACTTCCCGGCTCGTTCGCCGGAATGGTCAACTCACCTATGCCTGAGCGGGGACCGCTCGCCAGCCAGCGCACATCGTTCGCAATCTTCATCAGATCGGCGGCTAATGCCTTTAACGCCCCATGCGCAAACACCAGCTCATCGTGGCTTGTCAACGCATGGAACTTGTTACTTGCAGTAGAAAAGCTTTTGCCGGTTTCGGCACTAATCTCCGTTGCTGTCATTTCGCCGAAACTCGGATGAGCGTTAATCCCAGTTCCGACGGCTGTACCTCCGATTGCCAACTCCCGCAGCGGCTCCATTGCCATAGCAATCATAAGCTCACACTTCTCCAGCATCCGGTGCCAGCCGCTGATTTCCTGTCCCAGCGTCAGTGGAGTCGCATCTTGAAGGTGGGTGCGGCCGATTTTGATCAAATCCTTATATTCATCACTCTTCACCGCTAACGTATGCTTCAGCCGCTGTAGAGCGGGAAGAACTTGCTCCTCCACTGCAATCAACGCGGACATATGCATGGCTGTCGGAAAGGTATCGTTCGAGCTTTGTGATTTATTGACATCATCATTCGGGTGGATGGATTGCGCTATCCCCTTTTTCTGCAGAAGCTGGTTGCCACGGCTTGCGATCACTTCGTTCACATTCATGTTGGACTGGGTGCCACTACCTGTCTGCCAGACGACAAGCGGAAAATGTTCATCCCGCTCCCCGGCCAAAATCTCATCCGCCGCTGCTGCAATGGCAGCCGCTTTATCTGGGTCCATCTTGCCAAGCTTAGCATTGGCAATAGCTGCACTCTTCTTCAGAATGGCGAAGGCCCGGATAATCTCCATCGGCATCCGTTCCGTGCCGATTCGGAAATTTTCGAAACTGCGCTGGGTTTGAGCTGCCCATAACTTATCCGCAGGCACCTTAATCTCGCCCAGGGTATCTTTTTCAATACGGTAATCCATTTTCATTGTCCTCCTCTGCATGTATCTAAAACGCTTTATATTCCATATTGTCTTATTATCGCATAATTAGTAGTTGAAAGGAAAATGTTGGGCGTCAAATGAGTCTAATACATATTGAAGTACTAAAAGGCATGGGAATAAAACAAAAAAGAGCTGGGATCAACCAGAGTTTCCTCTGGCTATCCCAGCCCTCATTCTTCCACCGCCAAAGCCGACTGTACTTGTTTACAGCTGAACTGGACGGTCCAGCTCATACAAATGGCGATAGCGCGGATAACGCTTCATCAATTCAGCATGTGTGCCACGCATGACGATGCAGCCCTCTTCCATAAACACAATTTCATCCATTTGCTCCACACCAACCAAGTGATGTGTCACCCAGATCAGCGACTTGCCCTTCAGACTTGCGAACATGGTGGACAGCAGCTCGCGCTCCGTCTTCGGATCGAGCCCTACGGTCGGTTCGTCAAGTATGACAACCGGTGTGTCCTGCAACAAAATACGGGCAAGCGCCACACGCTGCCGTTCTCCGCCGGAGAAGCGCTGCCCGGTTTCCTGCATCCGGGTCTCAAAGCCCTCTGGCAAGGAGTCGACGAGGTCACTCAACCGGGCTCTCCGAACCGCATCCTGAAGATCTTCATCAGACGCATTCATCCGGCCAAGCCGGAGATTGTTCGCCAGTGTCGTATCGAACAGATGCGGACTTTGGTTTAGCACAGACACTACGGATGCCATACCATCACCAAACTGATAAGCATCGGTACCATTCATCGTAACGCGCCCCTCTACTGGAGAGAGCACTCCTTGGATCAAATTCAGCAGAGTCGATTTGCCGGCTCCGGAGCGTCCGATCACAGCTATCTTCGCCCCTTGCGGAATGTCCAGCGAAAGTCCGCCTACCGTAGGCCGATCACCGGACCGCTGCTCTCCGTAGTCAAAGAAGACATCCTCAACCTTTACGTGAACACCGTTAAGGGCGATAGCCGCTGCTTCATCCCTTGTCATACCGGCTTGACTTCCTGCGCCTTGCAGGTGATCAGGCACTTCTTCCTTGATCCCATTCAGCCGGTTTATGGACTGCTCATACTGCGGAATCCGTTCGACCGCTTCCGAGATTGGAAGGAAAGCATCCATAAGCGGAAATACAACGAGCACAAACGCCGCAATGAGCGTAACATCTATGTGGCCATCCGCATATTGTTGTCCCGACCAATACACCATAGACAATACGGTTGCCGCCACCACACACTGACTAATAAAGCCGCGAAATCGTCCCCAGCGCTTCAATGACCGGTCTGTGCGGTCAACGCTGGCTTCGTCTTGTTCATATCCTGTAAGGAAATCTTTCTGACGGCCGCTAATGAACCACTCGCCCATACCGAGCACCGCGTCAGTCAGCTTTTGGTACAGAGCAGCACGCTCATTCTTAATCTCCCGGTTCTTACGCTTGGTAAACAGCAGCGACACGATCGGAAGCACAAAGACGAGCAGGAACACATACGCCGCCATCAAGAGTGCAAACCACGGATCAAATGTGCCGATAGCGATGATTGCACCGCCATACAGCACCAAAGCCACAATAGCAGGGAATACCGTGCGAATATACACATCTTGCAGGTATTCAATATCGTCGGCAAGCACGCCTAACAGATCGCCCGTCTTAAAGCGTGAGGAAAAACGAAGCGCCTGCGGTTCCAGCAGCTGATACAGCCGGACACGCATTTTCGATAAGATGCGGAGAATGGTATCATGCCCTACCAATCGCTCCACATAGTGCATAACCGCCCGGCTGATCCCGAAGGTGCGCACACCGACGACCGGCACATACACCATCAGAATGTTCTCGGGCCGAAGCGCCGACTTTGAGATGAGATAGCCCGAGGTAAACATGAGCATCGACGCGGACAGTATAGTCAGCACACCCAGGATCACAATGAGCAGAAAACGCCAGAAATAGGCTGTGACATACGGACGAAACCACTGTTCCTGCTTCAAAGCACTCCCTCCATTTGCGATGTGATGAGGCCGTAATATACACCTTTACGTGCCATTAACTGTTCATGTGTACCCGCCTCGGCCAGTCGTCCCTGATCCATCACCAGAATGTAATCCATTTCCGTCATCCAGTGCAAGCGATGTGTTGCAAGAAACACCCATTTATTTTGAAACAGGGATACCAGCGTCTCTTTCAGCTCATATTCGGTCTCGATATCAAGATGAGCCGTCGGCTCATCCAGCAGCAGGACAGGACGCTGGCTCAAAAATGCTCTCGCCATCGCGACCCGCTGCGCCTGTCCTCCGCTTAAACTCCGACCTCCGCCGCCAATCAATTCGTCCAACCCGTTCGGCAAAGATGCTGTGACAGCGGTCAGCCCAGCCGCCTCCACCGCTCGCTCCACCTCAGTCCGCGAAGCGTCGGGAGCGTAAAATCTGACATTATCGGCAAGTGAGGCGCCGAACAGATACGGATGCTGCGGAATGTAAGTCACGTTCTTTCTCCATGCCTCAGAAGCTGTATTCTGCAGCTTCACCCCATCCAGCATAACTTCGCCGCTGGTTGGTGCAAGGAATCCCCCCAAAATGTCGATCAGTGTGGATTTACCCGCACCACTTTCACCCACGATGCCGATCCGGCCTCTGCCTTTCAACCGGAAGCTTACACCCTCTAGAGATGCAGGACCATTCTCATCATGCCTCATGCTGATACCGGACAGTTCCAACGCGCTACTGTCCTTCCAATTCAACACAGGCTCAGGTGCATTGCTGTCTCCACTTGTCTGCCCATTTACCGGGCTGCTCATCGGCTCATCCTTAATCATCTCCTGGATGGCTTCACCTGCCTGCTTGCCGTCCAGGGTAGCGTGGAAATCCGCCCCCACCATACGTACTGGCAGGAAATACTCCGGTGCCAAAATAAGAATGGTCAGAGCCGGCAGCAGCTCCAGACCGCCGTTGATCAGACGCAAGCCCAGGTTGACCGCCACAACGGCGACGGACAGCATGGTAAAGAAGTCGAGTGCAAAAGATGACAGAAACGCGACACGAAGCGTGCGCATCGTTGCCTTGCGGTAGCTCTCGCTCACCTCTCCGATGCTCTCGCTGTGCCTCCTGCTCTGCCCCAGAAACTTAAGTGTTTCCAGACCACGAAGGGAATCCACGAAATGGTTGGACAGCATCCGGTACGTATGCAGCTGGCGTTCCGTCTGCTTCCGTGCAGCCAAGCCAACCAAAATTAGAAATATGATCAGAATCGGCATCGTTACGAGCAAGATCACAGCCGAAATACGATCTATATAAAACACATACAACCATACCAGCGCAGGAGTAAAAGCCACCCCCATCATCCGCGGTATGGTTAATTCCGCATATTTGCGGAATTTGGCGATGCCCTCCAGCACAAGCGTGACCACATTGCCTGTTCCCTCGGACCGGACAAATCTCGGGCCCATATGGAACAGCTTATCCATCAGCTGCTTTCTCAGGTCCGTGCCCGTCTCCTCGGCAAACCGCTGCGCTATGCCCTGCTGCAGCAGCCCAATGGCGTGGCGTGCCAGAAAAGCAAGCAGGAACAATACCATTTTACTGTACTGTTCCTGCAGAGAGGATCCGGCAAATAGGGCGGAGATAACCTCCGCCAACCATTTTGCCTGCAATATGATGGCCATGCTTTGTGCCAGGGTACATACGGCAACGACGAGGAATACCGTCTTGACTCCTTTGTATCCTAGCAGATCTTTACCCATCAGTACTCTAAATGCTCCTTCTCATGTACCCGTTTGTGGAAAACGTAGTAGCTCCAAATTTGATAACCTAATACGAACGGTAGCAGTGTAACCGCCACAATCGTCATCACCTTAAGGGAGTATTGCCCTGAGGCAGCGTTTTGGATCGTCAGATCAAACGCACTGTTGATCGAGCTGATCATGACACGTGGGAACAATCCGATGAACACGGACATAACCGACAGGACGATGACCGCCCCGGTCATACCGAACGCCCAGCCGTCTTTCTTGGTTTTCATAAAATAACCGGCTGCCAGGAATGCAATAACACCAAGCACCAGTACGGCTGACAATATGCCGCCCCGAACTTTGAACAAGTCCGTCATGAAATACGTCATAATTCCGAATAGCGCAAGCAGCGCTGCAACCGGGAACAACAGGCGCCGGGCCATAACCCGGGCACGCTCCTGCAAATCTCCTATGGTGCGGAGTGTCGTAAACATGAGTCCATGCAGCAAGCATAGCATAACTACCGTGATTCCGCCTACAACCGTATACAGATTAACTACATCGAAGAATCCAGCATTAAGCTGCATCGATTCGTCAATCGGCAAACCCTGGATCAGGCAGGCGAACACTACACCGAAGAGGAATGGAGGCAGAAAGCTTCCTGTGAAGATGGCACCATCCCAAACCTTTCTCCAGCGTGCATCCCCGACCTTGCCACGGAATTCAAATGCGACCCCACGGGCGATCAAGGCTAGCAGGAGAACGACGAACGGAAGGTAAAATCCGCTGAACAGCGTGGCGTACCAGTTCGGGAAGGCCGCGAACATCGCTCCGCCTGCCGTAATCAGCCACACCTCATTTGCATCCCAGAACGGGCCAATAGAGTTGATAAGCACCCGGCGCTGGGTATCATTCTTGGCCAAGAATTGTGTTGACATACCTACACCAAAGTCGAAGCCTTCCAGGAAGAAGAACCCGATAAACAGAACGGCAACCAGTACAAACCACAGCTCACTAAGAGACATTGCCGATTCCCTCCTTATTGAACGGGTCAGCTGCGTTGTGATCGTCTTCCTCCACCGCATATGGCCCTTTCTTGATAACTTTAACGAACAGATAAGCCATTACCGCAGCCAGCACAGCATAAATCGTACTGAATGCAATGAGTGAGAACAGAATGGAACCTGCGCCTACGTTTGGCGAGATGCTGTCCTTCGTCTGAATCAATCCAAATACAGTCCAAGGCTGACGCCCGATTTCTGTCATTATCCATCCCGCCGTGTTGGCGATAAACGGCAGTGATATGCTGAACAGCAATGCTCTCAGGAACCATTTCCCTGCCTTTTCTACTTTCTTGCGCATTGTCAACCATGTGCCGTACAAACCGAGCAAAATCATAATAGAGCCTGCAGCGACCATGATACGGAAACTCCAGAATGTAGTCCGGACTGGTGGAATGTAGTCACCAGGTCCATACTGCTCCTCATACTGTGCCTGCAGTTCTTTCATTCCGATAACTTCACCGGAAAATTTACTATAGGACAAGAAGCTGAGCATATAAGGAATTTTCAATTCCATCGTATTTTTCTGATTTTCCGGATCAATCCCGGCAAAAACCGTCCATGGAGCCGGATCATCACTCGTTTCCCACAGACTCTCGGCTGCAGCCATTTTCATAGGCTGTGTATCCACCAGATATTGTGCTTGCTGGTGACCGAAGAGAGCAACGAGCACGGAGGAGATCAGAGCGATAATGATAGCAATGTTAAACGATTTTTTAAAGAAATCGATATCCTTCTTCTTCATCAGCTTGTATGCGCTGATCCCCGTAACGAGAAATGCGCCTGTGGCCAATGCCCCGAATACCGTATGCGGGAACTCAACCAACAGCTGACCATTCGTGATCAGAGCGAAGAAATCATTCATCTCGGCGCGTCCGTTGTTCATCTCAAATCCGACAGGACGCTGCATGAACGAGTTGGCGGCCAAAATCCAAAAAGCCGACATTGCTGTGCCGAAGGACACGAGCCAAATACAAAGAAGGTGAACCTTCTTGGACAAGCGGTCCCATCCGAAAATCCACAGTCCGATAAACGTGGACTCCATGAAAAATGCGAGCAGCGCTTCAATCGCAAGCGGCGCTCCGAACACATCCCCGACAAATCGGGAGTAATCCGACCAGTTCATACCGAACTGGAATTCCTGCAAAATACCGGTAACGACCCCTACAGCAAAGTTAATGAGAAACAGTTTACCCCAGAATTTTGCCATCTTCTTGTATACTTCGTTGCCCTTGACGACATACATCGTCTCCATAATGGCAATCAGAAATGCCAAGCCGATGGACAGCGGAACAAAGATGAAGTGAAAAATGGTTGTCGAAGCGAACTGGATACGTGCGAGCATAACCGGATCCATAAAATACCCCTTCCTTTTGGTTCACGTAATAAAGCTTTAAAATTTATCTTTTATTATTTTCTCAGACGACGAACGGAAGAATTGTGATATTTATCACATTAAAGTGCCTGGAAGGGGTTAAATAGTTATAAATTTGTGACGAAAATCACGTTCTCAATAAAAATAAGAAAAAAACAGGATGGACCATGGTTGGTCACCCTGTTTTTTGCAATGATAAGTGTCTCAATCATTTCGTTTTTTTTAAACCGTGGATGGCCCAATTTCGGTTTCAATCAACTTGAACTCGGTCACATCAGCCAGTCCCCGGTTCGTGATCCGAATATCCGGTATAACCGGCAGTGCGATCAACGAGAAGGTCATAAACGGCGCATTCATCGGGCAGCCCAGTTCCTTCCACGCTTCCTCCATTGACACCACTTCAGCAGCTACCGTCTCCAGCGGACGATCCGCCATCAGACCTGCCACCGGCATCGCCACCTTGGCTAGCACCTCGCCATCCCGTACCACGATCATGCCCCCGCCGCAGGCGGCAAGCTCATTGGCAGCAAACGCCATGTCCTCAGGGCTCGTCCCCATAACAAGCAGGTTGTGGCTGTCATGTGCCACCGTGGAGGCGACTGCACCTGATTTTAACTGAAATCCGCTCGCAAAGCCGAGGGATATCTGCCCTGTTCCCTTGTGGCGCTCAATGCAAGCCATCTGGATGACATCCTGTGCCAAATCTGGCTGGATAATGCCCTCTATCACTGGGAGGGTCGCCGTCATTTTGGCGGTTCGGGCACTGTTCTCAATAACACGCACCACGTTTACCTGTGTCTGTGGGGCATTTCCTTTGCTGCGCAGCAGGAAATCATCGGCGGTTAGAGCACGCTGCAGCCGTACCGAGCTGCGGGCTTCCGCTGGATATTCATAAACCGGGAATTCTTTTACGATCTTTCCGGATTCCGCCACCACTTCACCATCAGCAATAACAAGCGAAGGCACCATTTGCTTCAGATCATCAATAAGCAAAATATCCGCCGCTTTACCAGGTGCGATGCTGCCAATTTCCTGCTCCATACCGAAGTACCGAGCCACATTGATCGTTCCCATCTGAATGGCCTTAACCGGATCAACGCCTTCCTCAATCGCCCGGCGTACAACATGGTTCAGATGACCAAGGTTCAGCAGTGTCATCGGATAGACGTCGTCTGTCACAAGGGACATGTTATCGGTACACACGTTATCTTCCGTTACTACTTTGATAACTTCCTTAACATCATGCCATGCGGAACCTTCACGGATCATCAGATGCATACCGAGTCGGACCTTCTGCAGCGCCTGCTCCCTAGTAACCGTTTCGTGGCAAGAGCTGACACCTGAAGCGATATAAGCCTGCAGCATACGCTCATCCTCGGAAGGAAAATGACCGGTAACGGTTTTGCCTGCCTTTAAGGTTGCCTCAATTTCTCCGCACATGGTGGGGTCACCATAAACGACGCCCGGGAAGTTCATTACCTCGCCGAGGCCTTCCACACCCGGCCACTGTAGTCCCGCTTCAATATCGGCTACGCCAAGTGCCGCGCCAGCGTCTTCTAGGTCCGTTGTAGCTGGCACACAAGAAGGAAAAGTTGTAAATACTTTAAGTGGAAGCTGTTGCCCTTCTTCATGCATCCAGCGTACGCCTTCTGAACCGAATACATTCGCAATCTCATGCGGATCCATAAAGATGGAAGTTGTGCCTTTAGCCATCGCTGCTTTGGCGAATTCGGTTACCGTCAGCATCGTGCTTTCCACATGCATATGTCCGTCCAGCAGACCTGGTGCAATGTATCGCCCGTTCGCCTGAATCACATTCGTATTCTCACCGATTGTATGATCAGCTTGTCCGATATAAGCAATTCTTCCAAAGGCCATGACAACATCGACATGCTCCTGAAGCTCTCCAGTAAACACGTTAACGAGTGTGCCGTCCTTGATCACAGTTTCCGCTGCTGCCTGTCCCATTGCGATTTGTCCAAGCCGGTAGCTGACCTCATAACGCTTCTGTCTCTTTTGTGAACTCATATATGACACTCTCCCTTATGATTATAGAAACTTGATAGCTTCAGGCTTCCCCATAATTAGACACGAAATAACCCGGACAGCGCTTCTGTCCGGGTTATCAACAATACATAAAGGAAGAGAGAGTCTGAATTTATACCATACGAATACGTCACGCGGCTTTAACGTGTTGTAAGACCTCGGTTTACTCGAAGGATGATGTTTCTCTCAGCTTTTATGTAGTCAAGTCATTTACGGTAACCTGGTAGAGACGCCTGAGCCTTATTCTCTGGCATATACATAAAAATCTTTTCAGTTGTTGTAAGAATTATAATCCTTTGGTGTCGTAAGTCAATAGAGTGGAAGATATTTGAAATCAAGTAAGTGTGCTCAAACCAAATTACCATATTAAGAATATTTCTTAAAACACTCTGTAAGATGCTGCGCATACGAATCATTCCTACAATCGCTGTTGCCCCCGAATTTCCCTGAATTACTTCCTAAGGGGGAGAAATTCGGGGGCAAAGGCGACCGCTGCCGCTTCTCCGGAATCGATTCGTCCGCTCCGCTACTTCGAAGCAGATCTTAAAATACTAGTTCATGGCTATGCTTGATATACTTATTTCAAGCATTAAGGGGGGAAGGTAGTGATGAATAACATGAAGATGCATATTTGGATCGAAGCCGAGATATGGGCTGAAGGAACATGGGATAAGACAGATACGAATTCGGATGTCATCGTTGTATTTCCTGACCGTTCAAAGTGGATCGCCACCTTTTTTACATATAACAACATTCAGACCTTACGAGAAAAGAACGACCAGACAGGCGAATGCATGAACGGTGCTTATTTTTGGTCGAGTGATATGGTGTTAATCGACATAGTGACCAGGGAACGGATTGAACAGGTTATTCATGATCTCGTTGAAGACAGATCATTTGAATCTGTATTTACGCGTTATCCTGATGTTGAGATTGAAGACGATGAACATTATCCCTCCCGTTTTTTCTCAACGCCTACTTAATACCATAAGCTTTTACTCCCCCAGCTTCGGATCATCACAAAAAAAGAGCTGTTTCCCCATATGCATCTCGCATGGAAACAGCTCACTCAACTTACATATTAATTTCGATCCATACTGTAGCCTCGATCTCCCTGCCATAAGCAATCAATAACGTTATACTGCCAAGCAACGCATTGGCAACAGCCGTCTCCAGATATTAATCTTTCAAACCCCGAGGCAAAATAACCCTGATGCAGGTTCCTTTTCCGATCTCCGATTGGATCTCTACTGTCCCGTGATGGGCTTCCACGATAGCTTTTGCAATGCTCATCCCAAGGCCTGATCCATCGATACTCCCCTCCGTGTTCGTCCCACGGTAATAACGTTCAAACAGGCTCCGCTTCGTTTCCTCGTCCATACCAACACCGTCGTCCTTCACTACGATCGCAGCAGAATTGGCACGCTTCTCCACACCAACTGTAACCGTAACCCCGGGTGGGCTATGCTTAACGGCATTGGAGATCAGGTTATCCATCAGACGATGAAGCCATTTGGCACTACCAGCCGTAAGCACCGGCTCATCACCGCCTTCGAACTGAAACGTCACGCCGTCAAGCGTTGCGTCGTTGACGTATTTCAACACACCGCGGCGGACAAGCTCATTCAGATCAAGCGGGCACATATCCTGCGGTTGGATTTCTGTCTTCAGCCTGAATACAAGCGAGAAATCATCAATAAGCTCCAGCATGTAGTCCCCTTTTTCCCGTATGACGGTTCCCATCTCACGCAGTTCGCCTGGGCTCCAGTCTTCCGCTGCGCTTTCCAGCATGTAGCCGTATCCTTGAATGGAAGACAGGGGGGTTCGAAGATCATGAGAGATACCGGACATCCATTCCTCCCGGTTTTGTTCCAGTGCCTTCCGCTCTCTCTCGGTTGCTGCCAGCTGCTCGGCCATATGATAGAAGGAATGAATAACTTCCTTGTACAACTTATAGCGCATCCGCAGCTTCCCGTTCTTTCGGAATACTTTCTTACGGTCTTTGGGGGTGAGCACTTCCTCGTAGGAGCCGTTGCCCATCCGCTCGAACCATCCGGTAAACAGCAGCAGCGGACGGCTGTATCGGTATCCATGCCAGATCGACATAGCTAACGCAACGACCAGCACGATGATGCATATCCACATCACAACGCTTAGAAGCTGGTTCATGATCGGCTGCTTGCCGACCGTATCATACGGCGTGTGATACACCCAGGTCATTCCGCTGTTCTTGTCCCAATACACATTCACATTCGTTGCGTAGGCACCCGGTATTTCCTGCATCGACATCAGTTCCAGAGGATGATAGCTCTTTTTGTCACCAATTTCCTTGCCAATCGCCTGCTTGATGGTGCCCTCCCCATCGATGATATGCAGATAGCCCCCTGCTCTCCAGACTTCCTGTTCCAACCGATCTTGCTGCGATGAGTCCGGCAAGCCGCCTGCTTGATATTCGGTAAACCAAGATCTCAGCTGGTCTGTACTTTCATCCACCCCGCCGAGCATAAACAATAAGGGATCCTCGTATGTAAGATCCATCTCCAACCCCATCGTATATTTGCCAAGTCGGCGCTCCTCCTTGATCTCCAGCAACCGACTGACTGAATATGACGAAGGCACATCCTTAGGCGTGTTCGTAGCGTGGATAACACGACCTTTCATGTCCACCACCTGGAGCCACATGTTCCGCTCGTATAAAAGATCTTTCCAATATCCTTGCAGATTGACAACGCCATTCTCCGTCACCGTTTCCGCCGTTATACTGCTTAGAACACCCGAAGGAAAGTTGCGCCGAATTTCCTCGTTCGAGACATGCTTAGTCAATACAAACAGAAGCGTGACGAGAAGCATAAACATGAACAGCGAGAAGGCAACCAGCTGATATGTAAAATGAAACGCAAGTCGTCTGCTTACCTTCATCTTTTTGACTCCTTAACCAGCTTGTAGCCTAACCCACGGACCGTAACCAAATAATGCGGATCACTCGGATTCTCTTCAATCCGTTCCCGGATTCGGCGGATGTGCACCATTACGGTGTTGTCCTCACCCATCCCATCAATTCCCCACACCGCCTCATACAACTGTGACTTGGAAAAAACAACGCCAGGATGCTTGCAAAAGTATAACAGCAGCTGAAACACCTGGGCTGGACAAGGCACCGGATCACCGAGCACCTTCAACTCTCCTGCCGTCTCATCCAGTACAAAGCGGCCGAAATCCCACACTCGCTGTATCGGCTGTTCCTGTACCTGAACTCCTGTGTTACCCCATCCGCCCCGCCGAAGCCGGGCCTTAATGCGCGCAGCAATCTCAAGCGGATTAAACGGTTTTGTCACATAGTCGTCCCCGCCCATGGCGAAGCCGGTCAGCACATCCAGGTCGGACGCCTTAGCTGTCAGAAATAAAACATGCGGACTTCCAAACGTCCGAAGCCTCGAGCAGATATCAAATCCGCTTCCGTCTGGCAGCATAACATCCAGGAGCACAATATCAGCCCGGTGCACTTCCATTTCGCGAAGCGCCTCAGCGCAGCTGCCAGCTGTATAGATACGGTTAAAACCTTCCTTGCGAAGGACCATCTGCAGCATTTTTACAATAGCCGGTTCATCATCAACGATTAAAATTTTTGTGTTTTCCATATTATCTTCACCCGATACCATGCTAGCACAACAACCTTAACAGCAGTTAAACAATCATACCCATCGTTAAGAAAAAGTTAGGTTGCCGTTTCTGAGTAATTTAAGTTAGGACGATATACTGAATTCCAAGAGGTGATTAATGTGGGAAATCCACGGAAAAGAGCTGTCGCTGTTGATGCGATTCGGGGCTTCAGCTTACTGGGCATTTTGATGGCCAATATGCTAATTTTTCAATACGGTATGTTCGGAAAAGATGAAATGTGGTTGTTTAAACCTTCATCCTTGGATTTGATCGGTCATGATATGTTAAAAATATTTGTCGAAGGCAGCTTCATGCCGATCTTTACGTTCCTGTTCGGGTACAGCATGATTAAGATGAAAGAGAGTATGAATGCCAAGGGTCTGAAATACGGGCGTAACGTGGTAAGACGTTCGATATTGCTGATTGCTCTCGGTTTTGCGCATTCTATGCTCTGGGATGGCGATATTCTGCTCTTCTATGGTGGCATTAGCTTCTTCCTTCTATTATTTGTGAACCGGAAGCCGAAGACTTTAATGATCTGGGGTATTATTTTCCTTCTTCTTAGCATTGGGATCAGCTATGGTGGTACCTCCGCAACGTCTCCCGAGGATGTACTGCGTATGGAGACCCACGTTAGGGAGACAATCAATTTATATGGCACCGGTACCTATTCAGAAATTATGAACCACCGGACGACTTCAGATCCGCTTGGTCTGCCTGGCGGGATGATGTTCTTTATATTGCTTCTGACCCCCCTTATTCTCGGAGCCTTGTTCCTGTTCGGGATGGCTGCGGCCAAACGCGGTAAATTTATGTCTCCGGAACAGGAAAAAGGATCGTATCTGCGGTACGCGATCATGTTTGTCCCGTTCGGTATCGCCGCAAAAACGGCATCTATCATGCTCGGCTCTACCCATGCATGGAGTGGGATTTTGCACATGGCAGGCGCTCAAATTCTAGCGCTTGGATACATTTATCTGTTTGCCTATATTTATGCCCTCTCTTCCAACAGAAATGTTGTCTTCCGTTCATTTGAAGCGGTTGGCCGGATATCGTTGACGAACTATCTCATGCAAACCGTCATCTGTACAACGATCTTTTACGGATACGGGCTGGGAATGTTCGGTAGACTCGGTGTTTTGACTGGCATCTTAATTGCACTCGGTATCTATGTAGCTCAGGCCATGTGCAGTCTGTTGTATCTGAAACGTTTCCGAACAGGTCCAATCGAGTTCCTGCTGCGTATCGGTACCTATTGGTCATGGAGCGGGCAGGCGAAGCCAAAGAAACCTAAGAGTCCTCCAATTCAGACAGAGGCTTCCTCTTCTTGAGGAGCCTCGGGGTGATTCCTCCAAGATGAAATCGCCTGCATCCATAAGGTATAATGAACATGCAGATATCATCGACTGACATCCCGGATAAGGTAAGCTGGATTACAGCCTAAGGAGGAACAAAAATGCTGGTAGTAACGAATTCGATCAAGGTCAAACCAGGACATGGCAAGGAACTATCCGAGCGGTTCGCGCAGGCGAAAGGCGTACAGGAGATGCCGGGGTTCATCCGGATGGAAGCATGGCATGAGGCCAAGGAAGGTGCCGAAGCCGAGGAGCTCAAGATTTGTACGGTGTGGGAGAACGAGGAAGCTTTTAAAGGCTGGACTTCCAGCGAATCCTTCCGTCAGTCACACCGCGGAGGCAGCAGCGAGTTTATTCTGGGTGCTACTCTCAATAAATATGAGCTGCTTGTCAGCAACCCACCTATAGGTTAACCCTTAGTTACCCGTGAGAAGCATCGGCTTTTCACGGGTTTGTTATTTTTGTGGATTTAACATCAATTTGCTGAGTTTGTTTAGTACTTTTCGACTCATATTTCACAAATAGAGCGCTGTCATCACTATTTTTTCACCACATGATAGGAAAGTTTTATGACCGGTGTAAACTTCATGTAACGGCTTCATAAAAATTCACATTATCAATACAATTTTACTAATTGGGATATAGTAAACAGGAACGATGCCGAAACCCGGCAGATCCCATTTTAAAGGAGGATTTCATCGTGGAAAACACACATGAATTCGTAGAAAAGATGAAAGATAATGCCGAAAAAGCCCGTCATAACAAGGAAAATCACGGCAAGGGTACGCCGAATGCACAATTACCTACAAAACAGCACGGTACGAATAAGTAAACCACCGATGAGCAGAACAGCGATCCTAAGATCGCTGTTTCTTTGCACTAATCGTATAATTTCTGAAAGCATTTTTTAGGTAAAAATGTATAAATAATTATCATAGGTGTATAAATTTTAACTTGCAAGGACGCTGGATTTTTGATAAATACAACATAATACATATTTATGAGAGAGGTGGACCTGTACATGAATCTTACTACACAACAATCGCAAGAAGCGGTATCTTATGTCCAATCCGTATTTGAGACTGTACAAAAGCGCAACCCGAATGAGCCTGAATTCCACCAGGCCGTCAAAGAGATTCTCGATTCACTCGTTCCGGTACTCACCAAATGTCCGCAATACCAATCTGCTGGAATTTTAGAGCGGCTCGTTGAACCTGAGCGCGTCATTACTTTTCGGGTTCCATGGGTAGACGATCAAGGTAAAGTTCAGGTTAACCGCGGCTATCGTGTTCAGTTCAATAGTGCCATTGGACCGTACAAAGGCGGCCTCCGATTCCACCCTTCCGTTAACGTCAGCATCATTAAATTCCTCGGCTTTGAGCAAATTTTGAAAAACTCCCTGACAGGTCTCCCGATCGGTGGCGGCAAAGGCGGCTCCGACTTCGATCCAAAAGGCAAATCCGACAATGAAGTTATGCGTTTCACACAAAGTTTCATGACAGAGCTGTATAAATATATCGGACCAGACGTTGACGTACCTGCTGGTGATATCGGTGTTGGCGCACGTGAAATCGGCTATATGTTCGGTCAATACAAGCGTATCCGAGGCGGTAATGAATCAGGCGTCCTAACGGGTAAATCCATTCAGTACGGCGGAAGCTTGGGACGTCCTGAAGCAACAGGATATGGCTGTGTTTATTTTGTAGAAGAAATGCTGAACTCCAAAGAAATGAGTTTTGAAGGCCAGACTGTCGTTGTATCCGGCTCCGGTAACGTGTCCATTCATGCGATCGAGAAAGCTCAGCAGTTCGGTGCAAAGGTTGTGGCCTGCAGTGATTCTAACGGTTATGTGTACGATCCTGAAGGTATCTGCCTCGAAACCGTTCGCCGTCTGAAAGACGTGGAAAGAAAACGGATCAGCGAATATGTGAAAGAGCATCCGCATGCGGCATACACAGAAGGCTGGATGGGTATCTGGACGATTCCTTGTGATATCGCTCTTCCATGCGCAACGCAAAATGAGATTGACGAAGCATCCGCAGCCATCCTGATTTCCAACGGTGTGAAAGCGATCGGTGAAGGAGCCAACATGCCTTCCACTCTGGAAGCCATCGACCTGTTCCTGAAGAACGACGTTCTGTTCGGTCCTGCCAAAGCGGCAAATGCGGGCGGTGTAGCTGTATCTGCACTTGAAATGTCCCAGAACTCGATGAGACTTTCCTGGACGTTCGAAGAAGTGGACAGCAAACTTCATCAGATTATGAAAAACATTTACAACAGTAGCGTGCAGGCGGCTGAGGAATTTGACTGTGCTGGCAACCTTGTCGTGGGCGCCAACATTGCTGGCTTCCGTAAAGTAGCCGATGCTATGCTCGCTCAAGGTATTGTTTAAAGAACTTTTAAATCTATTCATTGATTCGTTGGGTAACTCGGTATAAGCAGTAAACCTTAATTGTTACATGTTAATGTTTCGGCCCATACCCTGTACTCGGGTTTCAGATTGTAGGCAAAGTCTAACGGAAGCTGATAAGCGCATCAGGTAAGGCGGTATCCATCATCTTCTTTTTGACTTTGTCATCAGCCTGAGACCTGACGGTGCAAGGGGATGGATTGTAATAAACTGAAAAGCCACCTCTGACCCCTTGTTGCTTTATTGCGCTGATGGGGTTACGCACAAAAGCCTCCGTTTCAATCCCTTTGAAACGGAGGCTTTTGTGTATGCTTTTTATTCAATATACTACAGACCGGTCAGCAGAACCGCTGTACCAAGTGCGATAATCCGGGCCATGTTCATCATGACAAAGTTCTGGACAGAATTCGCAAAGGTCATTTCCTTAGACGGATTCGCGGTGAATTTTTTTATGTTTTTGTGTACCGGAATAATCGTCAACAGGACGAGCAGCAGAATGATCGGGTTCACCTTCAAGAACAGCAGCACAATCAGGTCCACATAAGCGAGATAATACATGATACGGAACAGGATTATGGAGTTCGGGCGGCCGATATAAACCGGAAGGGTATATCGTTTGTTCTCGATATCGTCTTCAACATCACAAATATTGTTCGCCAGCATGATGTTAGCAATACCGAGAATGGCTGGAACAGAAATCAGGAACACCAGAATGACCTCAAGCAGATTGACCTGTAGGAGAACCATCCCTCCATCTAATACAAGACTTGCAAGTTGACTTTCATCCACATGAATCCATGTCGAGATAAAAATAATGACAAAACCCATAAACAAACCGGAGAACAGCTCACCGAGTGGCATCCGGGATATCGGAATCGGCCCGAAGGAATACAGAATGCCAACTGCAAAGGACATCCCGCCCAGGAGCAGAATCAGAAGTCCGGTATCTAGAAACAGGGCAATACCTGTGCTGAATGCAGTCAGCAGCAGGATCACGATTACAGCCACTACTGCCCGCTCCTTCAGCTTATAGTGCACAATAGCGTTATGAAATTCATAGCCGAAGCCATGAGTTTTGATCGCTTTTTTATAATCGTAGTAGTTGTTAATTGCCGTGGTCGCCATGTCAAATGAGAGCAGCGATGCCAGCATGAGCACGAAGTGGTATGCGTCAAACTGCTGAAAGCGGAACAGCGCATACACCGTCCCGATCAAAAATGGGATCATGCTCGCCACCTTCGTCTGAATCTCCACCAGTTTTAAAAACGGTTTGATTCCCATCTCCATCCATCCTTCTTAATAAATTATCTAAAAATAGGATAGATTAATTTTTATCATTTAGCTGTGGGAATTGTTCTTGACAACAGGTTGTTTTGTGAAAAAAGTTACAAATCGGCTCTTATTTCACTTAAAGTGCGTGTTCAAAAAGGTCGGTTTTCAGCACCGAGAAGGTTGGATAAAGCTAGGAACTGAGGAGCGGAGCGTACGTTTTGGGTACGTGAGCACCGGAAGGACCGGCTGAATTCAAGATTCGATGCCGAGCCCACTTCCCGATTCACTTCGTGATCAAAAGCGGACTTTTTGAACAACTTCTTAACGACAAAAATCACCCTTGGACAGAAGCGCATATGCGGCTTGAACCTGTCCTAAAGGGTGCTTCGACGTAAGCTATTCCGTTATGAAGTAACTTCATCCTCTTTCGCCGTGCTGCGCCGACGGGCCCACGGGGTGCCCAATAACGGCAGAGCCCACCGGTCCAGACCGTACCAGCCTGCCACTTTCCATGCCAGCACAAGCCAAGTCGCCAGGATGAACAACAGCGGATTTATGCTCACGGAGCCCGCAAAAAGGAAACTTGCATTCATCGTTCCGCCAAAGAAGGCGGCGATGCCTGTCAGGAGACCTACGATAAGTCCCACGCCGACCAATACTTCTCCAAAAGCCACCATATACGAAAAGAGCTTGGCGTTAGGCAGCACAACATTTTCCAGGAATGATGCATACCAGCTGGGGACATCCTTACCGCCTTCCGCTTTCTCAAGTGCTCCTTTGACAAAACCTTGGATTGCGGCTCCCGCTTCGCTTCCTGTCCAAGCGTCAGCGGTCATTTTTTTAATGCCTGCTGAAAGCCATGTATACCCCAAATACAATCGCAAAATCAACCAGATCCAAGCCGAGCGAATACTACCGAACAGAAACATCGACACTGGATTTTCAGGTACCACCACATACTGACCTTCTCTTAAATCCTGCCTCCCCAAACACATCATCTCCATTCTTGTTCAAAGATTACTTTGGTATATAAATACATATATACTATATATAACCATATTCACAAATTTGACACAACTTTTATTTTCAGAAAACTTCAAATTTGTTGTGTCCATAACAAGAATGGAACAGCTTAAACGCTTATTAAAAAATATCCATGCTCAAATATCTCTCTCCGGTATCTGGCGCAATACACACAACCCGTTTCCCAGCGCCCAGCGACTTGGCTACGTTAATCGCAGCGAAGACCGATGCACCGGACGATGGGCCGACCAGAATACCCTCCCTCCGGGCCAAATCGCGAACCGTCTGCAGCGCATCATCATCCGCAATCTGAATGATTTCGTCGTAGACGTCCGTATTCAGAATATCAGGCACAAATCCGGGGCTTGTGCCAACCAGCTTATGGGGTCCTGGCTGTCCACCAGACAATACAGGTGATCCTTTCGGCTCTACTACCGCGATATGCAGCTCCGGCAGATGCTTCCGTAGCTCCTCGCCGGTGCCTGTAATCGTCCCGCCCGTTCCCGCTGTAGCAACAAACGCATCCAGCTGGCCTTCCATCTGCTGCAATATTTCCGGCGCTGTTGTCACACGGTGTATGTCCGGATTCGCCTGATTCTCGAACTGCTGTGGGATAAAACTGCCCGGGATTTGCTCCTTCAGTTCCAAGGCTTTGGCGATGGATCCCGGCATTCGTTCACTGCTCGGCGTCAGTACCACTTCCGCACCGTAAGCCTTCAGTATATTAATTCGTTCCTTCGACATGTTATCCGGCATGATCAGAATGGCCCGGTAGCCTTTGGCTGCTGCAATCATAGCCAGACCGATGCCGGTGTTGCCACTTGTCGGTTCAATGATTGTGCCTCCCGGTGTAAGCACTCCCTGTTTCTCGGCCGTATCGATCAAATTAAAGGCTGCCCGGTCCTTCACACTGCCGGACGGATTGAACATTTCCAGCTTCACATACACATCGGCTGCCCCATCCGGCACGATACGCTGCAGTCGGACCATCGGTGTTCCGCCGATCAAATCTACAATATTATCGTATATTCCCATGGTGGTATTCTCCTTTGAAATAGCAGAATGATTAATAGGATATTCCAAGAGTCAATGATTGCTCAAATCCAGATGCTTCATAATCCGTTCCCGCAGGGCTACAAATTCCGCACCGTTACGGTTACGCGGCCGCGGCATATCCGTAGATATCGACTCCACGATCCGGCCCGGACGAGGGCTCATCACATAGATCGTATCCGCCAAATAAATAGCTTCATCGATATCATGTGTGATCAGAAGCACCGTCTTGCCTGTGCCTTCCCATAAAGTAAGCAGCTCATTCTGCATCGAGATCTTGGTAATCGCGTCCAATGCACCAAACGGCTCGTCGAGTAGCAGTACCTCCGGGTCCGTGACCAAGGCTCGGGCGATAGATGCCCGCTGTCGCATACCGCCGGACAACTGGTGCGGATAGTATTTCTGAAATCCGCCAAGCCCCACCTTCTCCAGCATGGCGTCAACACGGGATTTGCGTTCCTTTTTGGAAATACCAGCGAGCTCCAGACCGAAACCTACGTTAAATTCCACTGTGCGCCAAGGGTACAAGGCATGCTCCTGAAAGATCAGCATCCGGCTGGGGTCCGGCTCAACAATACTCTGCTCACTCGCTGTAATCTTTCCGTCCGACGGGTGTTCCAGACCCGCGATCATGCGCAGCACCGTGCTTTTTCCGCAGCCTGAAGGGCCAACAATGGCAGCAAATTCGCCTTGGCGGATGGTGATATCCACCTGCTCCAACACGTTCAATGACCCGAAGGATTTGGATACGTTATCTACATGGATGGTCTGCATGCTATTCATCTCCTCCCGGTTGGACGTAACGGTAACGCAGCAGCTTTCTTTTTAATCCTTCAAGCAGCACCAGATCGAGCAACGCCGCAATCGTTCCGATGACAATGATGCTCATCAGCACGCCTTCCATGTCGGCAACCTCACCGCGCCAGCGAGAGTAGAAACCTAGGCCCGCCATAGCACCACCGACCATTTCCGCTGCGATCAATGAACGCCAGGCATTCCCGAAAGCGACCTGCGCCCCGGTAACAAAGGCCGGGAGCGATTCAGGCGCGAATACCTTTGCCAGCAGTTGACGGCGGCTTGCGCCCATAACCCGGGCCAGCTCCAGATGCGTCCGGTTCACGCCCTCCGTTGCATTCAATACGGAGAGCGCCATGGGGAAGAAGCTGGCGATGATGATGACGGTAATGATGGTTTTATTGCCAAAGCCTAGTAATATAACGAAAAATGGCACCCATGTAATCGGAGGTATCGCCTGAAGAATAGATATCAGGCTCCGTAGATATACCGCGAAACCTTTGGATATGCCACCAATTAGGCCAAGCAACGCACCGAACACGCACGCAAGCGGATATCCCCACAGCAGCCGAATTAGGCTGTCCCCGATGTGGCCTCGGAATTCAGGATCTTGAATGCTGCTGAATAATCGAATAAACACATCAGGCACATCAGGCAGCAGATAGGACGGCAGAAACAACGCCGTAATCTGCCAAATAGCAAGAAGGCTCCCTACTGCAAGCAGATAGGGAAGCACTTTTCGCCAGAAGGAGCCTGATTTCGGTTTAGTCCGCGGAACTTTCGTGTAGGATGGATTCACCAGAAACTCTCCTTTTTATGAATTAGCCGAGAAAACTTGTAACTTTAATCATGAGATGAATCGCTTCGGATAGGGCGTATCTTTTGACACGTCAAATATCCGACTTCTTCTGTTACTCGTTACTTCTTCTGCTGATCCTGCCAGCTTAAATCGATAATATCTGCCACCTTCACTTCTTTTTCCAGAACACCCTGCTCTTTCATCATGTCGGATATTTCCTGCATGCGGGTTATCTGGTCCGACGTGATATCCCAGTTAAACACTTGGGTTTCGATCGCCTGCTTGATGACGTCGACCGATTCCACAGTGCCGCCATGATGGGATTCCATCGTATCCGAGTCCACAAAATGCTTCATGATGAGGCCGGCCGATTTCTTCGGATCCTGCTGAAGCATTTCGATTGCTTCTTTCTGAGCATCCAGCAGCTGATTTACCGCTTCACGATTATTCTCCAAATTCTCATCGGTCGTAATGACGACCATGCAAGGGAACGGCCATACTTTGCCGATCTCATATATTTGCTTCGCGGCTAACGTGTGGGTAGCGATACTGTCGTACGGTTCAAACACGAATGCTGCATCCACCGCGCCGGAAGCAAGCGACTGAATAGCCTGGCCCGGGTCAACGTATACCATCTGCACATCTTTGCTGGTCAGTCCCGCTTCTTTCAGTACGACACCGTTCAGAACGATATCCGCCGTGCTTCCCTGGCCTTGGGAGGCAAGCTTCTTGCCTTTCAAATCTGCCACACTCACGATACTGCTGTCGTCTTTTACGAGCACACTGTGAAATCCGAGCTGTGCTCCACCAACAACTTTTACCCCAGCGCCTTTAGAGGCCCATGAAACAGCATTCGTAAACCCGAGCACCCCGGCATCCACCTGCTTGCCGACCATCGCTTTAATAAGGTCCGTGCCACTCTTGAACTGCTGCATCTTCACGTTCAATCCATGCTTCTCATACAGCTTCGCCTCATAAGCGAGCATAGCCTGCGCATCGTCCATGACATTCAAGTATCCGACTACAAAATCTTTCTTGGCTTCACCGTTTCCTCCGGCCGATTCACTGCTGTTTCCCTGCTTGGCGTCACTGCCGCAGGCTGTAACCGCCAGCATAGCGATCAACAGCAGCCCTATCATCAGCCCTTTAATACGTCGGGCACTTTTTGTCATGGTAAATCCCCCTTTATATATAAAGCCGATAAACTTACTAGGATTATAAAAAGAATACCCCGGGATGTCAATTGATTTACCGGAAATTAAAGGAAAAAAACTGTTTCAATCTCACGTTATGGTATTCTTTAAGTGCGTATTCAAAAAGGTCGGTTTTCAGCACCGAGAAGGTTGGAAGAAGCTAGGGACTGAGGAGCGGAGCGTACGTTTTGGGTACGTGAGCACCGGAAGGACCGGCTGAATTCAAGATTCGATGCCGAGCCCGCTTCCTGATTCACTTCGTGATCAAAAGCGGACTTTTTGAACAACCTCTTTAAATATTCGATTTAAAATGCCGATCCTGCAGCACAAGTGTAGGAGCCGGTACGGAGTATATGTGGAAATCACTGAACCAACTTGACGGTTCTTTATATTGAAGGAGGCCCCTCTGTCATGACTACAACTTCATGCCTGCCTATTGAGACAGGTCCCATTCTGCTGCTGGACCGTAGCCAGGATCTAAACGAACCGGACGTGCTCTACTCCTTCGCGCTGGATGAGCTGTTGTGCCGGCTGACTGGCCGTGGTGGCCCCGCAATCTGTCACCTATGGCGTCATCCCCGCGCATTCGTTATGGGCGTGAGAGACAGCCGACTGCCCAAGGCTCAGGAATCCGAATACCAGCTTCGCGATCTCGGTTACGACACAGCGATCCGCCACTCAGGTGGTGCTGCCGTGCCTCTGGATCCAGGCGTTGTAAATTTGTCTCTTATTCTGCCACTCGGGGAGAACCGTCACCACAATCAGGACTTTCATCAAGATTTCGAAATAATGGTGCATTTGATCCGCGAGGCATTACGGGATACCGGGTATACGGTGGATACTGGAGAGATTGCCGGAGCGTTCTGTCCAGGCGCATATGACTTAAGCGTTGGTGGACGCAAATTTTGCGGCATTGCCCAGCGCAGACAGAACAAGTCCTTCATTATCCAGGCGTTCATTATCGCCGAAGGCTCCGGTACAGAACGGGCGGGTCTTGTCCGTTCCTTCTATGATGTGGCCGCCGCTGACGCCGATCCAGCCCACTATCCGCTGGTTCAGCCGGAGTCGACCGCGAGCCTTCAGGAGTTGGCGGAATTAGGACCTCATGCAGCCGCGATGTTTACTGAATCGGTCAAGAAGGTCATCCGTCAATGGCAGGCAGCCATGGACCCGGCAGATATAACATCCGCCGCCTCCAATCTGAATCTTCCTACCCCGGATGATGTCCGCGAGATGGCCCGCTCCCTACGGCAGCGTTATATCCGGAAATAAAGCACAAGAAACCGCCCCTTTCGGAGCGGTTTCTTCGGTTTATACATATGGCTTAGAAGCATGCGTTTTAATTTCTACCAAGCATTATAATGTCATTGACTGGTCATGCGATTGGATTGATCTCCGGCGATCCTGGATATGCAGTCCCAAGAAACAGATTGACGCTAAAACGAGCAGTACACAGTTCGCTATGAATACTGCTTTAATATCGACATTTGAGAATAAAAAGGAGCCCAGCACTGCGCCCAGTGTTGCGGCGAACACACTCATAAACATGGACATTACCGCCTGCCCTGTCGAGCGGTAGCGGTCTGGGATCAGCTGAATCATATATTGGGCCGTATAAGACAAATAGATCGCAATGGCTATCCCCAAAATCACTTGTGAAAACAACAAAACGGCTAGATTCATGGTAAAAATGATAAGCAGAGAGCGCACAGCGAACAGAAATGCACCTAGCGCGAGCATAAACAGCGGGTGAAATCCGCTTCCCAATCGTCCGATGAGGATAAACACAACGACCTCGATTCCGGCAGGAATCATCCACGCTAGTCCGTTGTGCAGAGAAGTCCCTCCCAACTCTACCAGCAGGAAACTGAGATATTGGTCACTCATCACCATAGCCATGCCACACAGACAGTTGACCATCAGGAATAACATAACTTGAGGCTTGCGAAACAGCGGCCATGCCTCCTTCATAGACACCCGTTCCACCGGCTCACTGGCTTTGGCAGACCTACGGGGATCGCTTACAGGTATGAGGCTGATCAGTGCGAGCGCCATAAACAGCAAGAACATCCAACCGATCGGTTCAAAGCCGGCAATATAAGCCAGCGCGACACCAACTATCAAGGCGGCAAAGGAATACCCGGCCGCACCCGCACTGCGGAGGGAGGCATAAGAAATCTTCAAGCTCCTTGACTTCAGCATGATAAAGCTTTCCACTAGTACAGCAACCGGGGCTGCAAAAAATTGATACGTCAGCATAGCGGCCATGACGCCCAAAGGGCTTTTCATCACAAACATGACCGCAACCGACAGCAGTGACATCATATTCAATCCGATTAACAACAGCTTAATACGGCTGAGCTTATCGCTGAGAATGCTCCATATGTAGTTGGAAAAGAGCGCCACGAGTGGAAGCAGCGCATTTTGAAGTCCGTACAATTCACCGGAATACCCTATATCCTTGAAATACAGTGGAAAGAACGAAGCCACAATTCCCCCTGGAACAAAGAGGAGAAATATAGCAATAAACGATAATGGAGCTTGTTGTTTTACGTACGATTTCAGATTGCTCACCCCAAGTCTGCAAAAGAGCGGTTAAACGCTCATCATATGTATACTGCTTAAAGCATTGTAGCCAACAGGGACGGGGTTGGCAATGATAGTATACTATTTCCCTATTGCCCAACATGTTGGGTAGGCACATTGAATCAGATATACCATAACTGATTCGGGTACTCCTTTTAGGGATTCAGGCTCAAATCGCCCCGTTCACACTTGATTTTTCTTTGTTTTTCTTGTTTTTTGCCTGATTCAGGAAAAAGCCCCCTTTATATGCATTGATTTATGAAAACGTTTACCTTACAATTTTATTAACAGCTTTCCCTTTAGAGAGGCGGCCTAGGAGGTTTATTCATGAAATGGAATCATTTCAAGTCCAAGCTATTGCTTAAATATACTTTTTCCTATATCGCTATTTTCCTTATTCCGCTCATTATTCTGACTGTCTTTATCTATCAGAGCGCTGTACAAACTCTCCGCTCCGAAATCGAGCAGACGAACGTCAATCAGATGACACAGGCCAAGACTGTTATCGATGAACGCATGAAGGAACTGCAGGATATGGCATCACGCATCGCTTACGATGAGAAGCTTACGTCGTATTGGGTCCACCACCCTTACTACAGCCGAGAAGCAATTGGAGCTCTGGCCAAATACAAGGCGACAAGTTCCATCATTAATGAGCTTTTCCTGTTCTTCCGTGGTGACGAGAAAATTTATTCCGCTCAGGGCCTGGAGAATCTGGATGTTTTCAACGGGCGCTACACATTTCATAACTGGAACAAAACAGACCTGATCCATGATTTGAATACGATGAGTTTTCCAATGATGCGTCCAGCAGAAAAAGTCGATCAGGGAGATCGGGGACAGCAATCCATGCTAGCCTACCTTGTACCGATCACGCCAAACAATCCAACTCCACACGGAACGGTCATGTTTCTGATTAACGAATCCAATCTGACCGATTTAATCGAATCTATTCTTAGTGACTACCATGGTATGACTTATATTTTTGACAATAACGGGCAAGTGCTTGCCGCCAATCACCAGGGTGAAACGATTACCGCGACGGACGTCAACGCCTTGTTCAGGCTCGAACCGGGAACGCACAGTCTCTCCTTGAACAATGAGCCGCATTCGGTCGTATCCGTCAAGTCAGACGCAGGCTGGACTTATGTGACAGCCATGCCGAGCAGCCAGTTTTTTAGCCGCATTGTTCATATCCAGACCATTATTGTTCTTGTTTTTTCCCTTGTGGTCGTGATGGGTACCATTCTTGCCATCATTTTGGCGCGGAAGCAGTACCATCCTATTTCCGACTTGATGGAGTTTGTGCGGCTAAAAACCGTCACCGATACGCCCACATCCAGCAACGAGCTGGAATGGATCAAAAAAACACTGCATGACTACAGCCAGCGCGTTGATCTTCAGGAGCCCTACGCCCGCAATCATATCCTGCAGCTATTGCTGAAGCATGGCCATACGGAGGAATTCACTACCGAATTCAAAGAAACTCTCGGCATCCGCTTCAACCGCTCCCATTATTTTGTCGTCTGCATGGGCTGGGAAGCTCACGCTTTTCCCATGGAGGACAATCCAGACCGAAGACCTGTTATGCAACTGATGAACGAAGTGGAGCTGCCGGAGCTTTCCGCACACATGTATGGTGTCGAGCTTCCTCAGCCCAACCGACTGGCCCTCATTGTCGGATTTGACACCGAAACCGGACATGATGCCCGTCTGCAAGCCCTGATGGAATCCATTGTCGAAGCTCTGCGTAAGATGGTAACAGAACAAACAGGTCTATCTCCTGCCATTGGAGCAGGTACGCGCTACAGCCATTCAGAACAGCTGAATCAATCCTATATCGAAGCATCGACCGCTTTTGAAGCATCCATGCTCAATGGTGAGGGCAGTACTACTTTCTTCAACAAACTCTCTGGCACCCAGGATTGTTCCTTCTGGGTACCGAAGGACGTGCTGCTGAAGCTCGTTCAGAGTCTGAAACAGGGCAGCTATGATGTGGCCGTCCAGATGGTGTCCACCGCGCTTAACAACCTGAAAGCGGAAAAGCCTGCGGTGCCGCTTCTGCGCTGCATTTGCTTCGACATTCTTAACACGATGCTGAAAACCGCTTCGGAGCTCGGCATTCACCATGTTGTCAATGAGATTCCGCGAGTTACCAACTTTGATTCTTTGGAGGATTTGGAGAAGAAGCTTGGAGGCCTTGCTGCAGACATTTGCGCCCAGGTCGAGGCCAAGACCGAGACAGAAGAAAGCAGCTTGATTGAACAGATCACAGCCTTTATCGACGAAAATTTCACAGATTACGACCTAAGTTTGGGAACCATCTCATCCAAGTACTCCATCTCCTCTTCTTATTTTAGCCGCTCTTTCAAAGAGAAGATGGGCATTAACTTCTCCCAATATATATGGAAAAAACGGATGGATGAAGTGATCCGGCAGCTCCTGCATACAGCTGATCCTTTAAAAGACATCATTACACGCGTCGGTTACCTGGACACACCAAACTTCATCCGCAAATTTAAAAAAGAAATGGGCTGCACCCCTGGCCAGTACCGTAAAATGCATAGCCAAAACGGTGCCTCCGTTCCCCCTGATGATGAGGATGAGGAGTACACCGGATAATAGACAAAAACCAATTCCCCGAGGCCGTGCCTTGGGGAATTGGTTTTTTTGTGCTCCCGATGAAGCTTTCTTCAAAAAGCTTTTACCACAATAAACAATAAAAGTTTAGCTTTGAAGTCCTTGATACAGTGCACCGAGCAGACGGTGCGTCTTGTCACAGCTGTACTCCCAGAACATGATACCTGCCAGCCCCTTGGCCTTCACATATTCACACTTGCACTGAATGGATTCCTCGTCATCATAGGATATGAAGCTGGATCCGTTAAACAGATACGGTGCGCAAGCTTCTTCATCCCAATAACGGATATAACCGTTCTTATTGATGTAGTCAGCAGCAAGCTCAGTAAAAGCGGGTCCGTACCCGCCGGTGCTGCCAGCCATTTGATGAAGACCTTGATTGCGGTCCGGAACCGAATCCCAGACACGAGAATAGAATGCGGCACCAATCACAATCTTTTCCTTTGGCACTCCTGCCCGGAGAAACAGGTTCACGGAAGCGTCTGTACTAATTCGGAACAGATCGCCGGGCGGCGTGTATAGATTCGTATGATGCCCTGATAGAATTTGAAAACCGCCGCGCATATCATAGGTCATTAGCTGGACGAAATCCAGATACTGCTGTACCTGATCCATCTCCGTTCCGTCTATATAATACTGATCTGCGCCTGCCGCAATTGTAAGCAAATAATGACGTCCATCTTGCGAGCCTTTCACATCTAGAGCTTCCCGGATTGTCTTGAGAAGCAAAGTGAAGTTTTGCTTGTCATCAGGACTCGACTCAATGTCAGCTTCGCCGTAGCAGGGATATTCCCAATCCAGATCGATTCCGTCAAAAGGAAGCTCGCTTAGCACCCGCACTGCCGAAGCCGCCATGCTATTTCTCCCTTCCTCGGTGGAAGCCGCCTCAGAAAATCCGCCCGCGCTCCACCCTCCTACCGACAGCAGCACTGTAAGTTCGGGATGCTCCAGCTTTATTCTCCGGACCACCTCGGTATGCTTCAAATGCTCTGTGCTGATCTCATGATTCCGAACATGACCGAAGGCCACGTTCAAATGCGTTAACTTCAATAAATCTTCCCGCGTCATCTCTGGAAGCGCAGCATCGACGACATAGCCGGCCGCAATATATTGCTCTGACATTCCTCTTCACTCCGATCCTTTAAGCTTTCTGAAGTAATCCAGTCAAAATGTGTAAGGCTTCCTTCCCGGTGCCAATCTTATACCCGGATGATGTATATCGGATTTGATCCTCACTGTCGAGTGCGAACAGATGCGGGAATCCGGCTTCATGAGCCGGGGATTCAGATATGAAATCCGGTAAAGAAGCATAGGTTGAATCCCGTACAAAAATCGTACGTGACGGTAGCCCGCTAACATTCTCAGGGCTAAATGAAGCTGTCCATTCTGAGTCACCGACCACAAGAACGACTGGAATCCCCAACGCATCGACTGGTTCGGCCAGTTCTCGCAGCTCACGGAGCAGATGCTTGGTCGGCTCCCTCTCAGGCTCAAGCCATGCAACAATGGCGCCTTTTGCTCCAATGAGATCTCCCAGTGTTCTCGAACTTCCGTCCAGTTGTGTAAAGGCGCTGCTGCGGTCTAAAATACCGAGCACAGGGATGTCCTCCATCATCTCACGGTAGGTCAGGGTAACGTCCGTTTGCTCACCAGCACGTACAGTGAAATAAGTGAAGCGTACTCTAACCGTACCATCCTTAAGGCGTATACCCGAAGTTAAACGGTAAGCACCTGGCTCCACCTCGAACGCTTCATCATAAACGTCGGTTTTGCTATACGGATAGACCAGCGTTTTGTACACTCCGTTCTCAAGGCGGGCAAATGTGAAGTTTTCATAATAAGAAGCTGCCGGAGCGTCCTGCGCTGCCTCTGGATCACGGAGCAACCGTAGCATTCCCCAGGCTATATTCTCCTTCTGGCCGGAGGCAATTAAAGTGAATACCGCATCTTCCCAGCTACCGTTCTTTAAATACTGCGGTTTTTGTTCGCTTGGGTGCAAACGTGCCGGAATTCCCAAACTGCGACATGCAGCCACAAACATAATAGTCAGTGATACCGGATCGCCCATTTTTAGATTGTATGTACCCAACGGATTCCCTTTTCCCTTCAGGTTGGGGAGATCCTCCCAAATCTCAAATCCACGTTCCAGTCTTCGGGCAAGCTCCGCGGGATTTGATCTGAACGCTATGGACTCGTCTCCACTAAACACTTCCTGGAAAATCTGTCTGTAAGGCACAATCATTTCATATGAGACCCGTGGACAAAGAACATATTCGATAAACGTATCCTTATCAAGATCTCCGCGCTGCGGCAGACCGTAGATCAGATGGTCATCCAGCACAGGCCTGAACGTATCGATCAAATCTTTATCGTTCAAACTCTCCAACATCAGCAGCGGCCACTCGCCATACTCACCGGAACGTTCCTGAAGGAAGGCTGCGATTTCCCGACTGTTCCCGCGTGCCTTCTGCAGAACATCCCATACCCGCTCCGCCGAAAGTCCTGCTGTATGAGCAAGCCGGGACGCCTCCTCCTCGCTCAGGAATGTTCTCTCGTAATCGGTCCGGATCTTCGTTCCTTCTTCGAGACGGCTATTATGCCGCTGGGTCTTCTCACCGGAAAGCGCCTCTACAGCTTCTCCTTCTCGCTCAGGAGGAGGAATCAAGTCGAAGTCCAGCGTTCCATCCGGCTGATCCGAAGCATCAAGTACAAGCTCAAGGCGGTCTTCTGCCACTGTTGCTTTCATTTCACTCCACTTACCGTCTTTCACGGCACGAATCACCAGTTCGCCGAAACCCGTTTTAAAGCAGGCTTCTCCCTGATCATTCGTCGACAGTGTAGCGATCGGATACAGCTCCGCCATATTGTACAGTTCGAAGTGGACTTCAGCCCCGTTCACCGGAGCACCCTGTGCATCCTTCACGGTAACGTGGATGGAGCGTGTAGGCGCATAATTCTGTAGCAGATTAATTTCTGTAAACCACTCGTCAGAGACCGTAATATCCTCGGGTCCCGGATAGTCTGCATAAATACGTGTATTGATCAGCATCGCCCGGCGGGCAGGCGGACTGAACCATCCCTGGTTAAGACGGGCTTCCGGTTCGCAAGCGCCTATATAGTACCACTGGCCGTCAGCCCAAGCTTCCACCCATGCATGGTTATCATCACAATGAGCCCAGCGCGGTGTGTATACCTGGCGCGCTGGGATACCAATGCTGCGCAGCGCGGCCACGGCCAGCGTGGATTCCTCGCCACAGCGTCCACGAGCATTTCGGATCATGGTGAGCGGCGATATCGTCCGCTGATCGCTTCCTATGTACGTCGCCTTCTCATGGCACCAGTAGTTTGTCTCCAAAATAGCATCCGCCATGGACAAGTCCCTTGTTCTCTCGGACAATTCGTTATACAGTATGCCGCGGGAATCCTCGATATTTTCCGTATTTACCCGATACGGCAGCACAAAATGCAAGAAGAGATGATCCGGCACACGTTCACCCCAAGGCATCCGCTTGCGGATTTCCAGCGTCTGACGAACATGACTTAAGAACAATGACCCATCATAGTCAGCCATATCATTTACCGGCATGTATGCGTAAAAGTACTTTAAGGCCCAGATCTCTTCTTCGGTCAAATCCTCCTGAAAAATATCAAATAACTCATGTTGACGTGCTCTGGCAATGAGCTGCTTCTTACGGAATTTCCGGTCTATTTGCTCCATCGTATGGTGATCCATTGAAAATATGGATGTCTGTATCGTCACTTGCTCTCACTCCTTCCATAACTTTCCGTCTTCCCGAATACAGATATGGCCTTCCCCGTCCAAGGACGGAGCTGTAATCTGGAACAGACTGCGGGTCGTCTCAATGACAGGATCAATGCTCCACGAATCATCGCCCATGAGCAGCTTCTTGTCCGCTGTGAATTCACCATGGGCTTCAAAGTAATTGCGTTCACGGTAATAGAGCCTGCGCAGGTCCCATTTAATGCGTTCATCCTGCGGAAGCTCAAAGGACAGCGGATTGTCTCCTTCCGCAAACACAACATAGCCCCACAGTTCGGGATAATGCATATTGATAATGCCCATAGGTGACCATACCCAGTTATCCTCCGGATATGGTTTGCCTGTTTCGGGATTCAGCACTTTACGGTATTCGCCGTCTTGTACCTCCGTCTGCCACTGAACACGGGAGAAATTGACGCGCCAGAACTCGCCTGGGAGTGGCTGGCGGCTTCCGGCTGCACATTCCCGTAAGCTGGCCCAAGGTATCGCCACTTCAACACTCCACTTCCGGTTATCTGCACCGGGACGATTCAGCTCGCCATCAATATGCACAGCTGTCTTCAGGCCGCTGATATCCCAGCCATTCACCGGAGGGCCGCCGTCACGGTAAGGCTTGACCAGCAGCAGGTCCCATACCGTATTCAGCGCATTGATCTCAAACTCGTAATATTGATGACTATCTCCATCCGGATCAATGAAAATCTCAAAATCATTATCATAATAAATGACGGAATCCCGCTCCGTTAGCGTCGCCCAAATCTGATCTTCGATCAGTTCTGCCGCGAAGTAGAAATACTCATCATCCCACAGCATTTTAACCCGGGTCTGTTTCGTTGGCATCGGACGAAGATCACCTTCGATATCGACAAAATCATCACTCCAATCCGCTTCAGCCCAGAACGGCTTATCTACACGGCCATCCAATACTAGCGTCCCTTGCGCGCGTCTGCATATATAGTGTTTAGGTGCGTAATCAATCTTCGGCTCCGGCACTCCACTTAAGTTCATTGTCGTTCCCTCCACTTCATTTTCATTAGATGTTTCAAGCGGTTTTTGCAGATGACCCACCTGAGATCAGGGAGGCTAGTACAAAAACACTCGTCCTCCCTGTAATCGTTAGTTGTGGGTTACCACGGCTCCCGAACCGCCGTACATCTCCAGCTCTTCATCGAATTCCAGCTTAAGAACTGTCACCTGTTCATGCGTATCCTCAGGAGTCATATGAATCCATGTCGTTCCCGGAATATTAAACCAAGGCACGCCACCATGGATTTCATGTGTAAGTTCTTTACCTGAATGAAGAACCGTGATCTTTTTAATCGGGTTGCACAGTCCTTTAAGGCATATACTTTCTTTCGGATCGTCATATACAAACAAGTACAATGTCTTCTTGTCCTTCGAGACCGTGCTCCCCCCCAAATAGTAGCGGGTCATAATCCCTTCATCAGTCCCGAATACCGCCTCTTCATGGGTCCGGATCCATTCTCCCAGTCCGAGCAATATGTCCTCCTGTCTCTTATCAATCGTTCCGTCTTCCCGGGGACCGATATCCAGCAGCATATTGCCGCCCATGGAGATGCAATCGCAGAACATCCGGATAATCTGGTTTAGCGATTTGTACTTGTCATCCGTCGGCACGTATCCCCACGATGTGTTAATGGTCGTACAAAATTCCCAGGGTCCATCCGGTCTTGTGATCGGAATCCCCTGCTCCGGCGTCTTATAATCTCCATGGCCCTGAAGCCGTGAATTTATGATGATATCCGGATTAAAGGATTGCAGATAATGCTTGAACTCGGGTAAATTCCACTGCTCGGCACTCCGTTCCCAGTCGCCGTCGAACCACAGCAGATCCACCTTGCCGTAATTCGTTAATATCTCCCGCAGCTGATTATTGTTAAATTCAAGAAACTTTTGCCACTTTTCAAGATCCTGAACGCCATCCAGCGGGCTTGAATGCGGGTTGGCTGAGCTGAGATCTTCAGGAACCTTGCCGCCTTCGTACACGCTTGGATAATCAGGATGTGACCAGTCGATCAGGGAATAGTACATACCAAGACGAATTCCTTTTTTCGTTATGGCTTCAGCATATTCCTTAATGAGATCCCGTTTGACTGGAGTCTTTTTCACAACATTTAAGTCGCTGTATTGTGTGTTCCACAAGGCTACACCGTCATGATGCTTTGTCGTAAGCACCGCGTATCTGGCTCCTGATTTCTCGATGAGATCGGCCCATTTGTCCGCATCGAATTTGGACGCCGTAAAGCCGTCCAGCTGTTTCATGTAATCCTGGTAGGACATTCTCCCGTTATAAAAGGACCATGATTCCGAAACTCCATCCACCGCATAAATACCGTAGTGGATAAATATCCCAAGTTTTGCGTCTTCAAACCATTTTTGCATATTCGGTCACACCTTTCCCTATGTACTCGTCTGATTTTCCATTATTTACATACAGGGTCTACTTCCTATTTATCGAAGACGGAATACATGCGCGATCGGTGCTAATCCCTGGCGCTCCTTGTCCGGAAGTTGAACCGTGATGCCGCTCCCCGTACGGCGGTACTCAAGCATTTCTTGACCGCCCACCAGATCAATACGGCTGAAATCAGCCTCAATTGGCAGGTACAGCTCCTCTGAAACGGCCTCATTCTCATCCCTATATAGGTAGAGAGCATACGTTGTATCGTCTTTTTGAGTGAATTGGATGTTACCTACAGAATACGGCTCACACACGCGCGTTCCATAGATGGCCTCGCCATGAACATTCAGCCATGCCCCCATACCCTTGATGCGGGAAATGGCGGTCTTGGATATTCTTCCGTCCGGCTGCGGCCCCACATTGAGAGCCAGGTTGCCGCCTTTTGCGACTATTTCCACGAGAAGATGTATAAGCTGACGCACCGACTTATAATTGTCCTCGTAACGGAAAGAGAACGCCGATCCCATCGTGATGCAGCTCTCCCATGGTACATGGAGCGCTGACTCAGGCAGCGTCTGCTCCGGTGTGATTAGATTCTCGTAAGGCCCACCGACCGTACGGTCCGCCGAGAGAAGCCATGGCTGAATTTTGCGTGCCTTCTCTACCACTTCACCCAGTCTGATGTTCTGATCGCGATAGTCATTGACCCATCCGGCGTCAAGCCACAGCACATCGATCCGGCCGTAATTCGTCATCAGCTCCATAATCTGCTCATGGGTAAACTGGACGAACTGCTCCCACAGCCAAGGGTATTCCTTCGGATCATAAGTAGGTCCCCGTGATGTAAAAGTTCCCGGCTGCATCCCGGGTGTCCAGTAGTAAGGGGTATGCCAATCAGCTTTAGAGAAATACGCGGATATACCGAGGCCCTTCGCACGAAACGCATTGAATAGCTGCTTAGTAATGTCCGCATATTTATGCGTATGAAACGGGCAGTCCGGACCTGTGACACGGTAATCGGTTGTATGCGTATCCCACATACAGAACCCGTCATGATGCTTGGTTGTAAAATTTAAATATTTAAAGCCGTTCTCAGCAGCCAGGTCAGCCCATAGATCGGGCTGGAAGCGGAGCGGATTAAACGTCTTATTTAAATCAAAATACTGCCGTTTCAACTCCTCCGCATCGATGTCCCAATCGATCTCGTTGCGTGACCATTCCTCATCCTTGTCGCTTAGTGCCCATGATTCAACCAGTCCGAGCTGGGAATAAGGTCCCCAGTGCATCATCAGACCCAGCTTCTGGTCTTTGAACCACTCCAGACGCTCCAAAAGCAGCGGATCCTCCGGCTTGACCCAATCCATCTCACTGCTGTAATTGTGGACTCCCTGCTCAACTACAGATTCCTGCTCTTCCTCTACCCATTGGTTATCTCGCATGGTATACCTCCAATATCTTGACTTCCTTGTAAGCATTCCAGATGAACAATAATGACAATAGCCAACCCCCGGTCATCATTGACCGGGATATGTTGGCTTCTTTGTTTTTTTATACATGAATAGGTTTATTTCCCAGAGTTCCAACGATCATACGCGCCTTGATACAGCTCGACTAAACGGTCGCCACCCATTTTTTTGATTTGTGCAACATACTTGTCCCAATTGGAGAGCGGTTCTTGCCCAGTAATGAACTTCGCTTCCATCTGCTTCACATAAGTGTCCAGGTCGGACAATAAAGCCGTCGCCTCGCTCTGCTCTTCATTTGTCAAATAAACGTTAGGGAAAGGAGCTTTACCGATAGGTACAAGTTTCTCTTGGTTTTGCTGGTCAATCCACTCGTCAAACTCGGTGCGAAGACCGTTCGCAACCTCCGGATCATTAATGCCTGGTGTCAAAATACCGTAGTTCGGCGTGAGTTTGCCGCGGTATTCATCACGGTCACCGCCGCCAGGAACCGGAAGCCATTCTTTCACATGGTTTTCCTTGTCTTTATATTTCCAGAGCACGCCTTCAGGTCCTTGACTGAACAGTGTGGAACCTTCATAACCGTACAGATAGTCGATCCAGCGCATTGTAGCTTCCGGAGCGGGATTTTTGTTTGTAATAGCAAAGGTCCCCTGTGTAGATATACCTGGATGCTTGCCGTATACCGGAGAGCCCTCAATCTCACTCTTCACTGGTGTCATCAGCGGGTTATCACCGCTTGGCTCACCTCCGAGGGTGAAATACGGATGATAATCACTGAACAGAGCAATCTGCTTGTTTTGCCCTTTTGCCTTTTTCTGTTCAGCCGTTTGGGAGAAGGTTTCATGGTCAAGCAAATCTTCTTTCCACAAACGGTTCATGAAAGTAAGGTAGCCTTTATATCCTTCTTCCTGGAAAGGATAGTGAACTTTTCCATCCTTGTCGGCATAGATTCCTTCACTGTACATCCCCCAGAAGCCGAAGAAGTACATGCGCAGATCATCCAGTTTCACGGAAGTCAGCGGAATCTCGTCTTTTTTACCGTTTCCGTTAGGGTCTTCTTCCTTGACACGCTTCAAATACGTATACAATTCTTCTGTTGTCTTAGGCTCAGTTACTTTGAGCGCTTTCAAGAATTCACCGTTATACCACACAGGGCCTCTGTACCATACGGCTGCAGCGTCAATGAATGGCAGTGCATATATATGCCCGTCAGGCGTTGTAAACGACTTCCGAATGTCCGGGTTCTCGTCAAAAATTTTCTTGATATTTGGCGCATAACCTTCATCAATGTATTTTTCCAGCGGAATCAAAACGCCTTGGGTGCCATAAGTCACTTGTTCTGCCGATTTGATATCGGCTGCGTAGAACACATCCGGCAAATCGCCGCTCGCAAATACCAGGTTCTTCTTCGTTTCAAAACTGTCGATCGGTGAGAGTTGATACTCCAGCTTGATGCCTGTTAATTTCTCCATCTCTTGCAGTACAGGCATTTTGTTCCAGTCTGCTATACCAGCATCCTGCGACATAACCTTGAGAGTTAGCGGCTTCTCTACAATCGGAAAGCCTTCTTTCTTAACATCGGCGTTGGGTGAACCAGAAGCCGAAGACCCATCTTCATTCCCTTTGGAAGAACCACAAGCTGCTAGCAGACTTGCTGATAGCGTGAGGCAGAGTAAAATGGATGATGCCTTGCGAAGCTTTTTCATGACAACAACTCCCCTTTTAAAGTTGATTGAACTATGGCAAGATCAGCCCTTTACAGAACCAATCATAACACCCTGAACAAAATAACGTTGAAGGAATGGATAGATAGCAATAACTGGAATGGTCGCCACGATGATGACCGCATATTTGACGAGTGCCGCGATTTCCGCCTTACTGTTCATCGCCGCAGCCGTAGAAGCATCGATGGCCCCCCCACCCTGTGCGGACATTTCCTGAAGAACCAGAATCTGGCGCAGAATCAGCTGCAGCGGGTACTTCGCAGTATCATTCAAATAAATGAGAGCTGAGAAGTAGCTGTTCCAGTTGCCGACCCCATAAAACAATGCCATAACCGCAATAATCGGCATCGACAACGGCAGAATGATTTTAATAAACAGCCGCATATTGGTACAGCCATCAATCTGTGCGGCCTCCTGCAGCTCCTTCGGAATGGAGCTTTGGAAGAAGGTACGCGATACGATAATATTCCAGATCGATGCGGCCGACGGTATGACAATCGCCCACATCGTATTAATCATGCCGAGCTCCTTGACGAGAAGGTAGGTAGGCACAAGCCCGCCGCCAAAGAACATTGTCACCATGAACATGCCCATAAAGAAATTGCGTCCGATAAAATCCTTACGGCTCAGGGCATACGCTGCTGGTAGCGTTACCACCAGATTGATGGAGGTTCCGACTACCGTATAAAGAATGGTGTTAGCGTATCCAGACCAAATGCTGCTATTCTCGAACACTCTCTTGTATCCGTCAAAAGTAATTCCTTTGGGCCACAGCCACATTTCCCCGGAACTGACAAGCTTCGGATCACTGATCGATGCGCTGAGCATATATACCAAGGGATAGAACACCACGATAAAAGCAAGAAAGACGTAAAAGTAGTTGCAAATCAGAAATATTTTGTCTCTTTTGGTTTCTTTAACACCCGTTAGCATTCATGTCCTCCTCCTCTCTACCACAAACTGTTTTCGCTCGTACGGCGGACAACCTGATTCACGACAACCAGCAGAACTGCATTGATCACGGAGTTAAACAAGCCGATCGCAGTCGAGAAGCTGTACTGGGCATCCACAAGCCCCGAGCGGTATACGAAAGTTGAAATAACGTCTGACGACCCCATGTTAAGCGGGTTCTGAAGCAGCAGGATTTTCTCAAATCCGACCCCGAGCAGACTTCCTATATTCAGAATCAAGAGGATGGTCATCGTTGGAATGAGTGTTGGGATGTTAATATGGCGTAACCGCTGGAAGCGCGAGGCTCCGTCAATGACTGCAGCTTCATGAAGTCCTGGATCCACGCCCGAAAGCGCTGCCAAGTAAATGATGGTGCCCCAGCCTGCGCTCTGCCACACACCAGAAAACACGTACATTGTCTTAAACCATCTTGGATCCGTCAAAAAGTCAGGGCTACTAAATCCGAGCCATTCAATCATATGAACGACAATCCCTGTCGATGGGGAGAGGAAGGTAATAATCATCCCCGCCATAACGACGACCGAAATAAAGTGAGGTGCATAGGTGACCGTTTGGGCTATTTTCTTAAAGAAGCCATTTCTTACTTCATTGAAAGCCAGTGCCAAAATAATGGGAATCGGAAATCCGATGGCCAGCTCATATAAGCTGATACTTAATGTGTTCCATAACAGGTCCCAAAAATAGTAAGAATCGAAGAAGCGTATAAAATGGTCGAAACCGACCCAAGGGCTCCCTGTAATCCCCATCGTGGGAATGAAATTTTTAAATGCGATTTGAATGCCGTACATCGGTCCGTAAGCGAAAATAAGAAAGTAAAAAAATGCGGGTGCAATGAAGATATACAGTTCCCAGTTCTGAAGCATTCTCTTCCATACACTCTTATGTCCCTTGCCGAGCGTCACACCTGGACTACTTGTAATGACAGTTTTTGTATCCTGCATAGGACCACCCCTTCCTGATTTAATATGACTCTCTCTCGTTTCGTTACCCACAGCGCGTCAAACTTGATAACGCTTACACGACTAACGATAGTCGACTTTCATAACCAACGTAAATATGTCATTTGTGTGCACTGTAAAAGCCTTTACTAGCAAGGCTTTTAGCCTTATGACAACTATTTTTGACAACTGGACAATGTGTCATTTTTGACCGAAATGTAAGCGCTTTTTATTGATGATCAAATTTGACCAATTCCCAATTCATCGATGAGATTCGATTATTTATACGTGAAATTTATAAACTCTAATATTTTCAACAAATCAAACAAGCAAGCCGTCCAAGAAATCAATCTTGGGCGGCTTGCTTATTTGAACATCGTTAAACGAGGCGGCCTGTTTCATTTAGTTGTAAAAAAGAAAACATCCCCTGTAGACACAGGAGATGTTCTAGCGGCTTAAATTCATAAAATCATCGAGATCCCGATCTGCTTTGGATTGATTGCATTCCATACATGCACAGACACAATTCACCGGCGTTGTATGGCCTCCTTTGGCCCGCGGCAGTAAATGATCAATCGTATCCCCGTATCCCCCGCAGAAATAACAGGTATGACGATCACGCTCCAGCACATATTTGCGGAATCCCTTATTTGTGTAGAGACGGCGAATGGTATGGCGGTTCACCACAACGGCCGCATTCTCTTTCACCAGGATGATGGCCAGCTCCGGATCAATCTCTTGATGCCACCCCCGGCCTTTATCGGTGCGCCCACGCATCCGTATCGTACCTGCCCGAGTTGGCACAAGCGATGACACATCATACGGATTGAGATGCTCATGTGCCACGGCCGTTCGGAGCAGCGGTCTTGGCGGATTCGGCGGGGTATGCTTGCGTTTGTCCCCCGTCTTCCGGACTTCACCCCGCTTTGGAGAAATGTGCTCCAGCTGCTGCCCGGCAGTATAGTTGCATTTAGCTGCAATGGCAGCTTCTGCTGCTCTCGTTTTAGCCCGCTTGCGAGCAGCCCGGCGTTTCTGCGAGCGGGATGCTTTGGGCTTGAGCAATTCGATCTCTAGAGAGGAAGCCGCATCATCCTTGACCAGAGATGAATCCACTTTACTGACAGGGTTATCTTTTTTTTCGAGAATCGCTTCCGAAATTCCTTCAGACGCGAGACGGCGGCACTCCGCGCAGATTCCCCGCCGAGAATTCGGTCCTGAACGGCGCCCCGTCCGGCGGCGAAACTCAGACAAAGGTCTGTCCATTCCACAGTGTCCGCATTGTTTATATAAAGACTGTTCTATTCCGTTCATCGGCATCAGCACCGGACTGCTCCGGTCTATGTCACCCCAAACCTGTTATTGGTTAGCATGTATTCTTCGCTATTATTATACCTCAATCCATGATTTGTCACTCACATGGTATTGCGGCGAGGGCGGTTCGAACCCATTCTTAGTTTCCTGCCTATGAGCCTAATAATCTCCTGAGATACCCAAAAGATCAAAGCACCCAGCATGAAAGGATATTTATACGAGTGCCATCCACCGGTTCCAACTAGGAGGGAAAATAACCATCCTGCCGCGACGCTTGCCAGCAAATAGGAGATTGGCTTCATGCAAAACGCAACTCCCTTCGGGGCTTCGTAAAAAAAACGGGCTACTGCCCCATCCATGATCAGAGACAGCGGAATTCCAAGAATCAAATACATGGGAAAAATGATAATCCAACCTACAATAAAGAGCCTGAAGTACGAGTAGTAGCTAACTCCTGTCTCCCTCACATCCATCGGTGTATAATCCAGGTACGCTGCAACCAGACAGATCAGCAGTGAGGAAAAAAGTGCAGCCAACAATTTCGACATCACATAAACACACCTCCACTCCTTATAACACAATTAGAGAGCAAGATGTTTCATACATAACTATCCGGAAAGGCTTTATTCATCCGAAGCAGATCCAGAAATATTTCCGCAGCCTTCGTATGGTAGGGAGTCGCCTGCGTAATTAGAGAAAAATGCCTCCGTACCGATTCACCATCCGGCTTTAGCATGATGAGCGTACCGAGCGAAATTTCCTTCCGGACCGCCCAGTGGGACAGCAACGTCACACCAAGTCCCGCTTCCACAGATTCCTTGATTAATTGGGTACTACCGAATTCCATTTTGTTATCCGGCTGAAAATGGCGGCTTGTAAACATATGCTCAGCTGCTCTACGTGTACCTGATCCGCTTTCACGCACGATCCATGTCTCTTTGCCAAGTTCGGAAAGGCAAATCTCTTCTTTTCCTGCATAACGCTCCTCATTCGGCACAATAACAAACATTTCATCCTCCGCAAAGGCTTCGATATGAAGATTCTCATGATGGTATTCTCCTTCAACAATTCCGATATCCGCCTGGTGATTCAGAATTGCCTCAGCCACCTCGGTCGTATTCCCGATATTGATTCTCGGCCGGATCAAGGGATATACCTCATGCATATAAGCCAAAAGATGTGGTAGCACGTATTCTCCAAAGGTATAACTTGCGCTAATGGAGAGATCACCGCTAGCCCGGTGCAGCAGATCGTCCACCAATGTCTGCATCCGTGTGTACATTCCCAGAATATCCTTGGCATGATGAAATACAATTTCTCCTGCCTGATTAAGACGGACGTACTTGTTCGTTCTTTCCAGCAGTTTAGCGCCCACCGTGCGCTCCAATGCCTGTATGTACTGGCTTACCGCAGGTTGGGTCATCCTTAGCTCTTCGGCAGCACGGGTGAAGTTTCCTTTTTCCACAACCGTGACAAACACCTCTAACGATACATCCATGTCAAAAACTCCTTTACTGACTTCCTAATGCAATCAGCTTATCATAACTATTTACTTATGATGATCATTATAATGATTTATTTTTCTTATTTAAAAAACTAAGCTACGATGGATTCAGGCCAACCGAACATATCGGAGGTTACAATCATGAACAAACCTGCTTATCAAACCATGACACACCATGAACCACAAAGAACACCCCGACCGAATCGGCGGAATAAAGCTCTTTCCTGGGCCGGCGGGATCGGATTCACCTTTATCATTGCCTTAATGGGCTACGGGCTTTCTTACATTCCCGGACTAAACATTCTGGGGCAGCTGGCGTGGGCCATCCTCATTGCTGCGGTGTTCCGTCAGGTATGGGGTTATCCCGAGGTACTTCGAGCCGGTATTCAATTTACAGCCAAAAAGCTGCTTCGACTCGCCATTATTCTGTACGGACTAAAACTCAACATCGCCATTGTATTCAGCCAAGGCCTGGGGCTGCTACTGCGTGATGTTGTCACGGTGGTCTTCGCCATTCTTGTAACGATGCTGCTGGCAAAATGGCTAAAAGCCGATGGATCCCTCTCTCTTCTGCTCGGGATCGGCACCGGCGTATGCGGCGCAGCGGCCATTGCAGCCGTCTCGCCTATCTTGAAAGCGAAAGATGAAGACACCGCGCTGGGTGCGGGAATCATCGCCTTTATTGGCACCGTGTTTGCCGTCGGCTACACCTTGCTTCAGCCGTTTCTTCCGCTAACGGATACGCAGTACGGGATATGGTCAGGCATCAGTCTCCATGAGCTTGCCCATGTAGCCTTAGCGGCAGCCCCTGCAGGCGAGGACGCGTTAGCCGTCAGCCTGCTTGCAAAGCTTGGCCGCGTCTTTCTCCTCATCCCGCTGAGTCTTATATTGATGTACTGGATGCGGCGTACTGGACGGGTTGAAAAAGGCTCTAAGCTGGAATTTCCATGGTTCCTACTTGGCTTCATTGCCCTGAGTCTGCTTGGCAGCGCGGAGTGGGGCGGACAGGGTATCATCCCTGATGGCTTGAAGAACGGCATCGCGAAGTCTGCGTCCTTTATTCTGGCTATGGCAATGGTGGGTCTGGGGCTAAACATTCATCTCCAATCGCTGCGTAAAGCATGGCGCCCACTGTTAGCGATGACCATTACCTCTGTGCTGCTTGCTTTGCTCACTTTTTGGATGTCCTAAGGTGCACACGCCAACTTCACCGGAAGAGGCGTACGAATATGAGGGCACGCAGCTGCGATAGAAATAATAAAAGCAGAGTTTCTTCCTGTGAGGAGAAACTCTGCTTTTTTATATGAATTACGTTAATCCTACGTCCCGTCTTTTTTAGCTCTAATTTGGGTAAAATTAAATACATTAATCACAGCGAGCTGTCTGTGCCTGGATGGCATAGAGTCATAGAGATAAACAATTGAGGAGATGGGTCCATTGCAAAGAAATCATACTATTATGCAGTTTTTCGAGTGGCATATTAAAGCCGACGGGTCGCATTGGAACTGCCTCAAGGATGATGCGCCGCAATTAAAACAAAAAGGGATCGACTCCGTATGGATTCCTCCGGTCACAAAAGGCCAATCCGCAGAAGATACCGGTTATGGTGTATATGATCTTTACGATCTCGGAGAATTTGACCAAAAAGGTTCAGTCTCTACGAAATACGGTACGAAACAGGAGCTTATCGACGCCATAAAGGCATGCAAGGAGCACGACATTGCCGTCTACATTGATCTTGTCATGAATCATAAAGCAGGAGCCGATGCGACCGAGCGGTTCAAGGTGATTCAGGTGGACGAAAAGGATCGGACTAAGGACATTTCCAAGCCCTTCGAGATTGAGGGATGGACACAATTCACATTCCCTGGACGGGGTGATACCTATTCGTCGTTCAAATGGAACTTCAACCACTTTAACGGGACAGATTATGATGCGAGCCAAAAACGCAGCGGCATCTTCCGGATTGTTGGTGAGAATAAAACGTGGAGCGAGAATGTAGACGATGAATTCGGTAACTATGACTATCTTATGTTTGCGAATATTGATTACAGTCACCCTGATGTTCGCCGCGAGATGATGGAATGGGGCAAGTGGCTTGTTAACACTCTGCAATGCAGCGGATTCCGTCTCGATGCGATCAAGCATATTAATCATGATTTTATTAAAGAATTCGCCACCACGATAAAACAAGAACACGGTGAATCCTTCTATATCGTCGGTGAGTTCTGGAATCCCGAGCTAGATGGATGCCGAAGTTTCCTGGATACTGTCGATTACAAAATCGATTTATTCGATGTGTCCCTGCATTACAAGCTCCATGCCGCTTCTAAGGAAGGAAAGGGATATGATCTTCGCAAGATTTTTGACGAAACGCTTGTCCACTCCCACCCATTAAGTGCGGTGACCTTTGTCGACAATCATGATTCGCAGCCCCATGAATCTCTGGAATCCTGGATTCAGGACTGGTTCAAGCAGAGCGCTTATGCCCTGATATTACTGCGCAAGGATGGTTATCCAGTCGTATTTTACGGAGATTACTACGGTATCGGCGGAGAAACGCCTGTACCCGGAAAACAAATCGCTATCGATCCGCTGCTTTATGCCCGGTACCATAAGGCATATGGCAAACAGGATGATTATTTTGACCACCCCAACACGATCGGCTGGGTTCGCTGGGGCGTTCCCGACATTCCCCGTTCCGGCTGCGCGGTTGTTATATCCAATGGCGATGAAGGCAGCAAACGGATGAATGTCGGCAAAGAACGCGCGGGTCAGGTATGGGTTGATCTCACCAACACGAGGAAAGACCGCACTACCATTGGTGAGGATGGATTTGCGGTCTTCCCGGTAAATGGCGGCAGTGTGTCCGTCTGGGCTCTTCCCGAAGTCGATATTGGCTCAGGCAAGTGAAACTCACGCCGGAACCGTTACACTCTAGCCTTTAAGATGAAACTTGCGACGGAACCCTTCACCAAGCATATTAAAGGTTAGGATTGCGAACATCATCGCGAATGCCGGATAAAAAATAAATGCGAATTTCCCCATATAAATTTCGGTTCTATGGTTGGAAATCAGTGTTGCCCAATTAAACTGGGTGTTTACGAACTGCCACACATAGTAATCGACTTCCATCCATTTCTGGGCCAGAAATATGTTTAATACGGCAAGCTGGCCGAGCAGGATCGTCACTTTTCCGAGATCCGTACAGAAGTTAACGATCAGCTCGGGAACCATTTCCGGTATATAATATTTACGGATCATCCGTTTGGAACTTAGACCGAGAGCCGTTCCGGCTTCCACATACAGCTCCTTCGAAATACGGTTTGCCTTCGCCTGAACCGTGACAGCAACCCGCCCTGCTTCAACCAACGCGATGATGAATAAGGCCCAGTACAGACGACTTGTCGAGAATAACAGCACCGGAAGCGCTAACAACAAAACTACGAAAAAAACAGATGGCAAGAATGAAAACACCTTATTCAGCAGCGTAACAATAAAATGTGATATCCCTTTTTTCCTACGGGCCAGCAGCCCAAGTGGCACACCGATCAGATACCGGATCACAGCGATGGTCAAAATGATAAAAATCGTCTCTTTGGCGCTTACGACGAGCTTACTCAAATTGTCCACGCCCCTTTTGTCACTGCCAAGGATATTGTCAGGGGAGGGGCTGTATGCCGGAAGGTGTAACTTTTTCCCCACCCATCGGTGAGGTTCACCCTGCAATTCCTTATCGATAAACGGTAGATACGGTCCGGCAAGCATTGTAAACACAAGAATAGCTAATAAAGATACACCAATCCATAAAGGAATGTTCTTCTCTTTTTTCATCGTTCACACCTCTTAAATCGGATCAAAGTATTTTTTGGCAACATGACTGATCCACTGCACCAGTAAAATCAGCAGCATAATACAGAACGTAATCCCGATAATAATTCCTGCTTCAAAGTCTTGCCCAGTACCCTGGTACGTGTTGTAATCCATAGCAGTATAGAGACGCCATGCGGCACCAGGATAATTCCGGAAAATTTCGACCATGAGCAGATTGGATAATATGTACACAAGCAGGGTCGGGAGCTGTGTAAGCAGCGTGCCCATACTGTTGCGAAGCATATGCTTGAACAAAATAATCCGATTACTGAGACCCTTTGCCTTGGCAAACAAAAGGTACAGCTTCCCTTCCTGGGCAGCAAGCGAGGCCGAGGTCAAGCTGGCTATGTAAACGATCGGATATAACGATACCAGAACGGACAAAAGGGCAAATGACTGCCAACCATCCGGAGCAAAAAACCTTATGAAAGGCAAATGATCAATAATAAACCACTGAAGAATCAGAAGTACAAAAAAATCTGGCATAGACTGAAATATCCAAGTTGTCCAGTGTCCCAAAATGTTAAAGCGTGTCTTTGACAACTTGTAATCGGCAATGCCTTTTAGTATGCCGAATACAAAGCCTATTACGAGAGCTGCGCCAATAACCGCAAGGCTTTTTCCCATCGCTCGAATGACAGCTTCCCCTGCGGATTCACCACTAAATCTGGAATAGCCTAGACTTTGGTTTTGAAAGACATCCACAAAAAATTGTTTGATATTAGCGACAAATTGCTCCATACTCGCGTCATAGGTAGCAACAATCAGGTTCCCCTCCAGAGTAAGATCGATCTTACGCGGGAACAGTACAATCAACATGACCACCACAAATGCCAGAAGGCTGATTCCTAGTGTTCGGAGCATCTGTGTTCTCAAATGCATACTATATCCTCCTTAAATACCCCTTCATATCCTTATTTTGGTTTAGTTGTATTAGTCAAATAAACCATACTCTATGAATCTCGTCCATAGAAATTACATATTTTCTTTAGCAAAAAAATAAACTTGTATGTTAGGCGGTTGTTTGGGACCAACATCATTCAGAAGAAAAGGAGCAGCCACTCATGTCCATTTACGATTTCGAGGTTACCACCATCAGCGGAAAGCAGCAAACGCTTGAGCCCTATAAGGGTCAAGTCATGCTGATCGTCAATACGGCAACCAAATGCGGTTTTGCTCCGCAGTTCAGCGGTCTGGAGAAGCTCCATGAAACGTTCCACGATAAAGGTCTGACCGTACTCGGATTTCCGAGCAGCCAGTTTATGAATCAAGAGCTCGCGAACAACTCCGACATTGCTGAAGCGTGCAAGCTCAATCATGGGGTCACCTTTCCTTTATTCGCCAAGATTGATGTCAACGGTAACAGTGCACACCCGCTGTTCAAGCATTTGGCTTCCGAGGCTCCAGGCACTTTCGGTACGAAACGGATCAAGTGGAATTTTACCAAATTTCTCGTAGATCGGGACGGAAAAGTCATCAAGCGCTTCGCGCCAGCAGATACACCAGAGAAGATCGAGAGCCATATCAAAACTCTACTTAACAGCTAATCACAAATCCAAATCAAAAATGCCTTGCCCCTGAACAAAAGGGCGAGGCATTTCCGTATCTTAACCTATGGATCCGTCTGATTCCCCGGACTGCCGTATAGCGCGCCAGGCAGCTCCTATATACAGATCGCGGATATCGAACAAAACGCGAGATGCTGATGTATTACGCTGAAGCGAAGGATCACCTCCCTCACGAGCCACGCTTTTGACGCGGATCAGCCTGCTTCGTTTTTTGCCCTTCTTCATCTTTAATGCCCCTTTTCTTTTCGCGGCCGATGAAGGCGGTTTCCCAGCCGGTTTAATGGTCGAACCCGTGTCTTCAGGTTCTGCAAGTTCGATATACAGTGGATTGTCGAAAGTCTCCCGCGGAATTTGCGAAGTCGCCGACGTAGAAAGCTCCCTTCGCCTCCACTCCGCTATCCGATTCGGCTCCTCCAGTTTACTGGCTGCAAGCACACAACACTCCAGGTTCGTCACCGGTTTTTTGACAACCATAAAGTGATACATAACTTCATCCGCCACGTCGATGAGCGACTGCCTTATTTCCTCACGGTCCGATATTTTGTACGTCGCTCTCACATCCGGGAAATAGAACATTTCCATTCGAAGAAGGCGAAACCCAAGTCCTGGCGCCTCCTCCGGGATATAATTCGGCGTAAATCCAAAGGTCATCTCTAGGTCTCTGTGATACCCTTTAGAGGTCAAGTAGAACGGTGTATATTCATTGAAATAGGTCTTGATTGCCGGATTCGCGATGTGAAGGGCGGACCGAGAATAAGGAGCCAAGATGCAGACCAGCGCTTTATGCTCGCAGACCCGGTATATTTCCCTCATCACGGTGAGCAAATCACGGGAATATTCCAGACTGCGGCTCGCCATGACAAAGGAAACCGCATCATCCAACAGTGGAATAGACTGTTCAAAATCATGAACAATATCGACATTCTTCCCTGGTTGGATATCGATTCCGGTACAATTGGCATGCTTGTCACTGCCGCACCCAAGGTCGATTCTCAAGACGCCCGCCCCCTTCTGTACAGCTTATGCCCGAGAAGGCATAAGTGGAACATGGGAATGCCGCCAGCAGTAGCAAATCACACTCATGAGCCTTCCACTACTACAGAGCTGTCTCCAAGATTTGTGCCAGTTCTGTATAGCTTCCTGCGGTGTGATGTGGAGTGTGCTCTGACTCAGGCGTTGTCCCTCGGTGGTTAAACCAGATCACGTTCCAGCATGCTGCCAGTGCACCGATGACGTCATTACGCCATGAATCCCCAATATAATAGCTATGCTCCGGGCTTGTTCCGGTGCGCTCGTTCACATGAACAAAAATACGGTGATCCGGCTTGTCCCAGCCGACATCTCCGGACACGAATAACCGATCTGCCGGGATGATACTCCCGAGATTCATCGCCGCAATTTTGTTCATTTGATGTTCCAGCGGCCCGTTCGTGATCAGTCCGACGACATGACCATCATCGGCCAGACGCTGCAGCAGCTCCCGCGCGCCTTCAAACATATCAATCTCATACTGGCATCCGATATAGGCCGCTTGCATGCGCTCCGCCTGCTCCGGACTCAGCTCGATATCGAATTCCTGTAAAGCCAGCTGAAAACGACGGCGTCTCATATCCTCCACGGCACTCTCGTATTCGTCCGAACCAGCGCCTCCGAGCTCCAGCGACAGCATGTCGCTGTAATAACGCAGCCGGTGATAGGCTGCCTCATACGGAAAGCCCTCCTTCGGCCGGGCAATTGTCCCGACGGCCCTGCGGAACGGGGTCAGATGATCATATAATGTATCGTCCACATCAAAAAAGACGGCTTTTTTACTTTTGTCCAGTTTCATATTGTTCCCTCTCTCTGCACTATCCGTTTAGTATCCTTTTATTGTACCTTTTTCACGGCCTCGCTGCTTGCTACCTGCAAAAAATGGGGGTGAGTGATAGAACAATCCATTCGGAATTCAGAAGCTCTGCTATAATTAGTAATATGGAGGGAGAAGCGCCCCCTTTAACCGGGACGTAAGCTAAGCTCGAAGTCGTTCAAACCGTGTGAGGAGATGAAGAGACAATGGATAACCATTCAAAACCGCTGGGCTCCGGTGCAGACCCTCGGCACATTCCCGAAGGCAACCGGCAGAGTAATGTGGAGCGGTTCTCGGGATACGAGAACACCTACGACCAGTACCGTCCAGAGGCACCTGAACAGGTCATTAATATTTTGACAGGCTATCTGCAGCAAAAGCCTTCGCTTGTCGTCGATCTCGGCTGTGGTACAGGATTATCTTCTTTTGTATGGAAGGACGAAGCGGAACGGATCATCGGCATTGAACCGAACGACGACATGCGGGGTAAAGCGGAGGAGAAACTTCAAGAGCAGGATAACACGGAACATATCTCGTTCGCTGCCGGCTACTCCAACCAAATTGGACTCGAGGCAAGCTCTGTGGATATCATTACTTGTTCGCAATCCTTTCATTGGATGGAGCCGGCAAGCACACTCAAAGAAGCGGCAAGAATATTACGTCCAGAGGGTATTTTTGCTGTCTATGACTGTGACTGGCCTCCAAACCTGCACTGGCCGATTGAGCAATCCTATCATGAGCTCATTGAGTTCAGCGAGATCATCATCGATCGGCATATAGAGGAGGGCAGGAAGGCTCATAAATGGAACAAAAACGAACATTTGAAACATATCCGGGAGAGTGGACTGTTCCGTTTTGCCAAAGAAATCGTCTTTCATCATATGGAACCATGCACCGCAGAAAGATATGTTGGCCTTGCCATTAGCCAGGGAGGAGTTCAAACTCTGTTGCGCCTTGGCATACAGGAGCTCAATCCGGCGATAGATGCCTTTAGAAAGCAAGTAGAGGAATATTTTCACGGAGAGACCCGTGAGGTTATGTTCAGTTACCGGATGCGACTCGGTATCAAATGAGGAGATTATGGTCTCCACATTAACCCGCACAGCAGTTCGAACAGTTCAATCAGGGAACGGGGGTCCTTTCCGGTCAGTTGCCTGATCCGGTTTAACCGATAATTCAGCGTGTTGCGGTGAATATTCAGCCGCTTGACCGTTTGGTTATGGTCTCCGTTCTCTGCAATATATACCTGCAGTGTCTCTATCAGTCCCAGCTTGTCCCCGTTCTGGTGGAGCACGTTATATACAGCACCAAGCTCTTTTCGGTCTTCATGAGACAGCTGAATGATGAACTTGAGATCATCGTACCGGTTTATTGGGCGGGACGGATTGATCTTCGCGCTTGTTTCCATCGCCAATGAAGCCTGTTCCAGCGAATGCGCCGCCAGTTCCTCAGCTTGGCCTACACCAATACGCACAATCCCATTAATATCCGAAAGCCTCTCTAGCAATTCCTTTGACCGGAAATGATCCGTCATAAAAAACACCGTCTTGTCATTCTCCAGATTCCAGTAATGGGAATACTCCTGAACTAAATGACGGAACTCCCGGCCGCTCAATGCGCCATGAACAAGAATCGCCTGACTCTTCCGGGTAAGATCCAAACCATAATCCTTGGCCCTTTCCAGAAAATCCTGATCATAGGCAGTCTTGCGGTAGGACAGTTCGTGATAGAACTTTTCCCGACGCTGCCTCTCATCCTGCTTTCTCTTATTCTGTACTTCCTGTTCAATAAGCAAAACTACCGTTACTTTAAGCAGCTTGCTAAAAGGCCGGACCTCATCCGGATGTCCGGTAATGCCAACAACACCAATGATGACACCGTCCATCATAATCGGTTCATTGACGCCAGGCATCATGCCTCCGCCTACCTCGTACACCTCATTAACCCGGCCGGAATGAATGGCTTTTAAAGCTCCATTATGAAACGTCCCAATACGCTTCGGGTCTCCGCTCCCTATAATGGTGCCATTCTCGTCCATCACATTGATATTATAAGGAATGACGTTCATCATCTCATTGGCAATTCTCCCTGCAAGCGGTCTGGATAACTTCATGCTGCGCCTCCCATCAGTGTCAGGTTCTCCGCCTACACATCTACTCCGTAGTTTACACGTTTTACGCATAATAAAACGTCGATCGATGTATCTTCACAGAAGACAGTCCGCTTTCGACAGCCTGCTGAATACGGCAAGAAGCCGACCGATGTGCGGCCAGCTTCTTGAAGTACATCATCTTACTGCATATCTATTTACTCTAAAGCACTCTATTTCGTTCTCTCTCCGGCTCAAGTGATTACCGGCTGTTTCAATCCGTTTAGCGACAGCATCAGTCGTGTCACGTTCTCGGACGTTCTCTCCACATTTTCCTGTCCATTAGCCAAAGCTTCCTCTATTGTGGCTGCACCCGGCATAATTCCGAAAATACTATCAATACCTTTATCGTACAGCACTTCGATCTGATCACCAATCCGTCCGGCCAGTGCTACGACAGGTTTGTTGTATTTCTTCGCTACGATCGCCACACCAAGTGGGGTTTTTCCGTACTGAGTCTGGAAGTCCATGCCGCCCTCTCCAGTCCACACCATATCCGCCTGCTGCACCTTTTCTTCAAGTCCGGTATAGTCAATGACCATGTCGATTCCTTTTTTCAATACACCGTTCAGGAATACCATCAATCCTCCCCCAAGGCCGCCAGCTGCACCAGCGCCCGGTACATCAACAATGTCCCTGTTCATCTGACGCTTAATAACATTCGCGTAATTGCGGAGATTATCATCAAGCTGTTCAATCATCTCCGGTGTTGCACCCTTTTGCGGGCCAAACACACGGGATGCTCCCTTGGGTCCGCACAGCGGATTGGTTACATCACAGGCCACTTCCACCTTGATGTCCTGAAGCCGTGGATCAAAGTGAGTCAGATCGATGCTTACAAGCCTGCCCAGCTGGCCGCCACCAAAAGGAAGTTCTATTCCTTCACTATCCAACAGTTTACCGCCCAGTGCCTGAACCACGCCCGCTCCGCCATCGTTCGTTGCACTGCCGCCGATCCCGATCAAGAGGTTGCGAACACCGTGGTCCAGACATGCCTTGATCAGTTCACCTGTACCGTAAGTTGTTGCAACCATCGGATTTCTGCTCTCCGGGGATACGAGATGGATGCCGCTTGCACTAGCCATCTCCAGAACACCTGTCTCACCATCACTCGATATTCCGTAGGAAGCCTCCACTTCGTTGCCAAGAGGCCCTTTCACCTTCATCGTATGAATGGTACCCCCTGTTGCATCTACAAGGGATTGCATCGTCCCCTCACCGCCATCCGCCATCGGTACATGGATGCAAGTGATCGCTGGATTAGCCTTCTGGATTCCCCGTTCCATCGCTTCGCACACTTCTTTGGCTGTCATGCTCTCTTTAAAGGAGTCCGGTGCCAGTACGATTACGAAATCATTGTTCATCTATAGTCCCACCCATCTCTTTAAAAATTACAGCTTCTTAAAATATAAATCCGTACAGAATCGTAGCGACAATCGCCATCGTCAAACCGACAATACTTTCGTAAGGGATTAGCTTCATCCGTTCCTTAATGCTCATCTTCACGGATTCTGCGGTGACGTGGAAGAAGTTGCCGTGCGGCAGATGGTCAATAACAGTAGCACCCGTGTGTACCATAACCGCTGCGCTCAGTGGAGCCGTACCCATCGACAATATCGCTTCACCAAATGATCCTGCCGCTACAATCGATGCCGTGGATGTCGACGCCGTAGCCGCCCCCATCAAAATACCGGCCAGCGGTGCAAGAAATGTACCGGAAACACCCATCACTTCAATCGTATCAACGACAACTGCGCTCAAATTTGATTTGGAGATAATACCGGCAATTGCGCCTGCTCCAATCAGAATGATGGCGGTGCCTGTCATTTTGTTCAAACCGGAGGTTGTAAAGGTAATAATATGTTTCGTCTGCTTCATAGCGATCAGGCCGATGATGCCAGCTACTGGCAAAATGATCATCGAGTCGATCTTAAACGCCTTCAGCGCTTCGATGTCCAGAATGCTGCCAATCGGGTTGAGGGCAAGCAGTACGATAGCTACAATCGGTGCCACCATGGAACGACCGAAGCTCGGCTTCTCTTTCTTGGATGCTCCATCATCCACCTGATCCGTATCTGATACCATGACGCCTTTGTTCGTTAGCATCTTGGCTACCAGAACGGTCACGATAAGGCCCGCAACTGCGGGAATAAATCCGTTGATCATGACCTGCGCCAGATCCACGTCAAATCCTTTCGCTACTGCAATCGTATTCGGGTTCGGCGAGATGATATTCCCCGCTTTACCGCCGCCAACCAGAGCAAGCAGCAGTGCTGTTTTGGAAATACCGATTTTTTTGCCGACGGACAATGCGATCGGTGCTACGATAATAATCGCTACAGTAATAAATACCCCTACCGCGGTGATGATCATCGTGGCCAACGCAATTGATAAAAGCGCTTTCTTTTCGCCCAACTTGGCGACAATCGTTTCGGCTATTCGCTCGGCTGCACCGGATTCAATCAGAATACCTGCGAGCACACCGGCTGCCAGGACACGTACAACCGCACCCATGACACTGTTTGTGCCTTCGATAATATACTGTACGGTCAGATCAATCGACGCTCCGCCCAGGAGACCGCCAATGACAGCGCCTCCAAACAAGGCGTAGACCGGATTTACTTTTTTGAAAATAAGTACAATGGCTAAGATCAGACCGATAACGGCTCCGCCCCAATGAATAACTGTCCCATCCATGTTGTTTGCCTCCTCAGCAAAGTTTAGGTGCTCTTCATGTTTGTCATTCTCCATGGAATTGATGACGCTTACAGGATTAAGTATAAACACTATGAGGGGTCAATTCTATTGATGTCATAACGTATTTTATTGTGCATATGCACAATAGTGATGTAAGTTACAAAGTTTGATTTTCCCTTATACGTAGAAACAGACCGGAGTATTCTTCCCCGGCCTGTACTTGTATATAAGTACTTCACTGTTGCATTTACTTTTGCTGATGGCATTCCATCTCCGCAGTTTTCTCGTTATCCCGGGTACACTTTATGTTCCGAGCACGGCTGCCGGCAAGAACAACAAGCGCACTGAGTAAGGAATAGACGATAACCTTCCTGTTCAGCAGTTCTTTCTCGTTCACGGCCCATCACCTGCATCCTTTCCGTCTAGGGTATTATTATGTATAACACAAGTAATGAGACGGAAGTTTACTAAATTTAGCAATATTTTGAAAATTTTCGATGATGGGCAGATTCCACCCGCTTTGAAGCCAGAAAAATGTGGACAGTCGTTCCGCTATGGACGCCGAGCCGATGCGACCTTCTTGATCACCTGGTTTGTCACTTCCGCGAGTACAAGGCCCGCCGCGATCGCTCCGGAAATCATGAACGCCCGGGCTCCGAACTGAACGGCAAGATCGTACTGGTCCTGAGCGACGTAGCGCAGCGCATTGTAGGCGAGGCCTCCCGGGACAAGCGGAATAATACCGGACACACTGAAGACGATGATAGGCGTTTTGTATTTCTTGGCGAAAACGTAACTGATCATCGTCACCCAAAAGGCTGCGACCACCGTCGCCGTCACCGCCTTCACCTCCATGTCCTGTAGCCAGATGTACAGCATCCATCCGACCATACCGGCGAAGCCACACTGCATCAGCGCTTTTCGCGGCGCGTTAAAGATCATGCCGAAAGCAGCGGAGGCGATAAAACTGGTTATGGTCTGTTGCAGGTATATCATGAACATGTCGCCTCCCCCTTTCAGTAAAATGACAGCATAAACGCAATACCCGCGCCAATAGCAAACGAGGTAATAAACGCTTCTGCTCCCTTGGACAACCCCGAGATGAGATGCCCGGCCATCAGATCACGTATCGCATTCGTAATGAGCAGACCCGGGACAAGCGGCATCACCGAGCTGATAATAATGACATCGATCTGCCGACCGAAGCCGTTCTTCACCATCCACACAGCGGCAAGTCCGATCATCAGCGCTCCGGAAAACTCCGCAAAAAAGCGGACGGGAATGACCCGCTGCAAAAAGACCGAGCAGGAAAAACCAAGACCACCGGCGATCGCAGCCGGAATAAAATCATGCCAGGTTCCCTTGAACATGATCAGGAAGCAACCGCTCGAAATGGTCGCCATGAGGATAAGAAGCCACATGGGATAGTTCGGCTTTGCTCGTTCCACGTCCTGAAGTGAGCGATGTGCTTCCGAAATGGTCAGCTCCCCCAGGCTAATGCTCCTGGATATCGTGTTAACCTGATCAATTTTATATAAGTTGGTGGTGCGTTCTGAAATTCGGATCAGCCTTGTAATGTGCTGCGGCTCCTCTACCGAAAAAATAATGCCTGTTGGTGTCATATAACTGTGACTGTTGTCCACACCGTAGGATGCAGCGATCCGCATCATCGTGTCCTCTACGCGGTACGTCTCTGCTCCGCTTTGCAGCATAATTTTGCCGGCGAGGAGGCAGACTTTCATAATTTCATGTTCCCGTTGCAGCTCGTCCAATCCCGTACCTCCCTGATCTATGGTCATTCGTCAAGAACTTGCCTATATTATAGTATTTTTGCCGGGGATAAGCACCGTGAAACTACAAGGTGAAAAAGCACTTCAGAAAACATGCTTTGCATATTTTCAACATCAGCCTTAACATATGTCATAAATGGATCACCAGCTTGAAAATGGAACATACATTTTTGTGATAGGCAAGGTGAATTATGATACATTCTATTATTATTTTTCTGCTGGCAGGACTCGCTGAGATCGGCGGGGGTTACCTGGTGTGGCTGTGGCTGCGCGAAGGGCGGCCATACTGGTACGGGATCATTGGGGCTGTCGTGCTGGTACTGTACGGAATTCTTCCGACACTTCAGAAATTCCCTGACTTCGGAAGGGTATATGCCGCGTATGGCGGCGTGTTCATCATTCTTTCGGTCCTATGGGGATGGGGAATTGACAAAAAGATGCCGGATACGTATGACTGGATCGGGGCAGCCGTTTGCCTCGTTGGCGTTTCCATTATGCTTTGGGCTCCGAGGCATTAGGCATTAAAGAGCGGAGGGCTGTATGCATTGACAAAGATATCCATAATGTTCTATAATCCAGTTATCACAATATCCAACGTTGGATATACAATTATTTCATTCATGAACCCACCAGGAAGGAAGTTATGACGTGACCAATCTTATTCTGCTCTCTTTCCTGCGCCAACGTCCGATGCACGGCTATGAAATTCAGCAATTGATTCAGACCAGCAGAATGGGTGTGTGGGCTAACGTACTTTCCGGCTCCATTTACTACGCACTGAACAAAATGGAGAGCGAAGGACTGATCGTTACCACGGCTGAAGAACGAACCGGCGCCAGGATCCGCAAAATATACAGCATTACAGAGGAAGGCGAGTCACTGTTTCAGCACATGATTCGGGAGACGCTCACCCTGCCTCCCCATTCAGCCAAATCAGATTTCTCGTTGGGACTCAATTGGATTGAGAACATCCCAGCCCCGGAGGCCGTCAGCCTATTGGAACAGAACCTGAAGCAAGTGGAGGAATCGCTGACCCAGTGGCAGTTAGGCAAAGAGATCAAAAGCCAATATGGACTTACTCCCATTGCCATAGCTACCTTTGATAACGCGATTGCCCTGTTGGAGCAGGATGCAAACTTCCTCAGGCAGGTAATATCTCTCGTACAACAATAAAGGCCGCTACTACCCTGCGGCTTTTATTTTAAGCATATATCCAACATTGGATAATAAACATTGGTCAAAGGAGTGATATAGATGAAAACATTAGTTCAAGCCCATGGTTTAGTCAAAACCTATGGTCACAAACACGTCGTCAACGGAATTCATCTGGATATCCGGGAGGGTGAGGTACTGGCAATCATCGGACCAAACGGTGCCGGAAAATCAACAACGCTGGATCTCATACTTGGGCTCCGGCGCCCGGATGACGGGTCCGTTACGTACTGGACTTCTCAGCCTTCCCGCCACATCGGCTTACAGCTACAGTCCACCCCCTTCTTTCCCGGCTTTACAGCACTTGAGAACCTGCGGATGTTCGCCGCCTTCTATGGATTGCGTCTGAAAGACCATCAGCTCATGCCCCACCTGGAACGCTGCGGACTAGCCGATGCTGCCAAGACGGATGCCCTGCGGTTATCTGGCGGACAGCAGAAGCGACTTGCCATCGCCATGGCGCTTCTGCACGATCCGAATTTGCTGTTCCTCGATGAACCAACCGCCGCCCTGGATCCCCGTGCCCGCCGCGAAATCCGCGAGTTGATCCGATCACTGGCTGATGCCGGTACCTCCATCGTGTTTACTTCACATGACATGGAAGAAGTAAATAAGCTTGCACAGCGCATACTTCTGATCTGTAACGGCAAAATCCAAGCGGAAGGCTCACCGGAATCCCTGCTGTCCACGTACGGGGCTGAAAATCTGGAGGAGCTGTATATCTCATTAACAGAGGTCTAAGCTGGGGGTGGCTTCAGTTCAGTGTACGGAGTTTTTTCAAATCTCACCGCGCGAAGCTCCTAGAGCGCAGTGCTGTGTCGCATGACGGCGGTCAACCACATGTCATGTTTGAAATTCTCATGAGTTCAACAGCAGCAAAGGCTGCCTATCACGAAGGAGGAACCTGTTCATGTTTACGATTCTTACCACAATGCTGCGGGGCATATTCCGCGACATTCATACGATGGTCTGGAACGTCGCTTTTCCGCTCGCCATGCTGGTGGGGCTTGGACTATATTTTGATAATCCGGCCTATTCGGACCGCCTGCTCAGCGGTGTACTGACCACTAATGTTCTGTTTGGTGCGACCATGGTTACGGCCTTTTACGTAATGTCCCACCGTAACCGCGGCGTTTATAAGCTGCTTCGAGCTACGCCCTTCTCCACCCTTTCGTTCATCACGGCCATGACCGGTGCCAGAACCGTGCTGGCACTTTTCGTCAGTGTATGTGTAATCATCGTCAGCGTGTTGCTGCTTGGCGTCTCACTTAGCCTAACCGGATTGGCCCTTATGCTGCTGGTACTTCTTATTGGAACCGTCTGCTTTACCGCCATCGGATTTATTGCAGCCAACCTTTCCCGTGATGAAAGTAACGTCAACATGATCTCCAACCTGATGAGCTTTCCGTTACTGTTCACCAGCGAAGCCTTTTATTCCCTGGAGCAAGCGCCACAATGGGTCCGCGTCGTCGGCAAGTTGCAGCCGTTTCATTACCTTGTGGAGGCGATGGGTATTGCCATAAAGACCGATGGCGGGTCCCTTTCCGCTATAGGACTGCCACTCGGTATCCTGACCGGGTTTACCGTCGTCTGCCTGGTCTTGGCTGCGCTTACCTTCCGCTGGGATAGCGAACGCCCGGCCAGCCGCGTGGGTAAACATCGTGAGCAGCATTTTTCCTCGGTATGAGCACAGGTTTCCGCTATGCTCTTGAATAAAAGAACATATCTGCGGTATACTGATACAAATATCGAAATCAGGCCAATGAAGAGCATCCAACTCCGAGGCGTTCTCGTCAAGGGATTTCCCCCTAAGTTAACCGGATCCGCCCGTTATCGCGGAATCAAAGTGGATTGAACCCTGAAACTTTAGCGGTTCAATCAATTTGGGTGGCACCGCGAGCGCAAAAGCGTCCCTCGTCCCATATGGACTAGGACGCTTTTTTATTTTATCCAAACAAAGGAGCGCGGTGACCATGTTAGACATGAAATGGCTAAGAGAACGTAAAGAAAATCAGGCGGAAGTTCAGCAGGTAGCGGATCAAAAGGGTATCAAACTGTCGATTGATGATCTGATGGAGTTGGACGAGAGACGTCGTTCGATACTGCAAGAAGTGGAGGCGCTCCGGCAGGACCGTAACCGGTTCACACAGGAAATCAGCAACCTTATGCGGCAAGGAAACCGGGAGCAAGCCGAAAACTTCAAACAGCTTGTTAAAGAAATCAATGAACGGCTTGGCGGGCAAGAGAACACCCTGCGAGAGACCGATGCCGCGTATACTGAGCTGTTAGCTCTTGTACCGAACATCGTATCGCCGGACACACCTGTCGGAACTTCGGACCAAGACAATGTAGAGATGAAAAAAGTCGGTCAGCTTCCAGCGTTCGAGTTTCCACTTAGAGATCATGTGGAGCTCGGTGAAATGCACAAAATGATCGACATTCCCCGTGGTGTCAAAACTGCCGGCAGCCGGAATTACTATCTGACCGGCACCGGTGTCATGCTCCATCGGGCTGTGCAGCAGCTGGCACTGGACCTGCTTGTCAAGAAGGGCTTTACCCTGTTCGATGTACCGCTGATGGTACGGACCGAGGCACTTATGAATACGGCCTACTTCCCGCTTGGCAGAGACCAGACCTTTCATATTTCGGACGAAGACAAATGGCTGGTCGGCACCTCGGAGGTTCCGCTTGTCTCGTATTACAGCGGTGAAACGGTAGATGTTACCGAACCACTCGAACTTGCCGCCGCCTCGCTCTGCTTCCGCAGCGAAATCGGATCGGCAGGCAAGGATGTTCGCGGCCTGTACCGGGTTCACCAGTTCGCAAAGGTGGAACAGGTCATCCTGTGTGAGGCCAGTCTGGAGCTTTCGGAGCATCTGCTTCAGGAGATTACCGCCAACGCCGAAGAGCTTCTACAGCTGCTCGAACTCCCTTACCGGGTTATGGCGGTGTGCACTGGAGACATGTCGCAAAAAACTTACAAGCAGTATGATATTGAAACGTGGATGCCGAGCCGAGGTACCTACGGAGAAACCCATTCGTCGTCGAACCTGCTTGATTTCCAGGCACGGCGTTCGAACATCCGGTACCGGGACGAAACCGGTGCTCTGCGTTACTGTTACACGCTGAACAATACGGCGGTAGCTTCGCCCCGTATCCTGATTCCCCTGCTGGAAAACCATCAGCAGGAGGACGGATCGATTGCCATCCCGGCAGCTCTCCGCCCTTATCTGAACGGGATGGAGCGGCTGACAATATAAAAATGAAAGTTAGACAACAAAGGGACTTCTACGCTGAGAAGTCCCTTTGTTAATAGCTATTTCGGTACAGAAAGGATTTTGGTTATTTCAGTACAAGGTATATAATTGTTATTGTATTACAAAAAAATAGTACTTATCTTAAGGAGGCTATTTAGATGACGGAACAAGATATGAACTCTTCACATACATCCAAGCAGCTTCAAAATATACCGGTATCCATTCTGGATCTGGCTCCGATAACCGAAGGCAGCACAGCAGCTGTATCGCTGAGAAACTCGCTCGAGCTGGCACAGCATGCCGAACAGTGGGGATATCACCGCTACTGGCTGGCAGAGCATCATAACATGCCAGGCATTGCAAGCTCAGCCACGTCCGTTGTAATCGGACATATCGCAGCCGGCACGAAAAAAATGCGAGTCGGTTCCGGTGGCATCATGCTGCCAAACCATTCCCCACTCGTCATAGCGGAGCAGTTCGGCACATTGGAATCTCTGTTCCCGGGCCGCATTGACCTCGGTCTCGGACGGGCACCGGGTTCAGATCAGCTGACTTCACGCGCACTGCGGCGTGGTCCCGGCAGCGACGGTCAAGATTTCCCTGAACGGCTGAGCGAGCTTCGCAATTACTTCCATCCGACATCCGACTCCTCTATGAGAGTCAAGGCCGTTCCGGGTGAAGGTCTGGATATTCCGATCTGGCTGCTCGGTTCCAGCGGCTTCAGTGCACAGCTCTCGGCACAGCTTGGTCTGCCGTTTGCGTTTGCCAGCCACTTCGCGCCAGATTATCTGCTCCCCGCACTTGATCTGTACCGCAGCAACTTCAAACCATCCGAACAACTGCAGACGCCGTACGCGATGGTTGGTGTTAATGTCATCTGTGCAGATACGGATGAGGAAGCCCAGCGGCTGGCGACCTCGGCCCAGCAACAGTTTCTGAACATCATCCGTGGCCGCACCGGTCAGCTTAAGCCTCCGGTCGATAGCATGGATTCGGTCTGGACCCCACAGGAAAAAGCTGTGGTCGGACGAACTTTAAGCTTCTCCGCGATCGGCAGTCCGGCTACAGTGCGTCAACAGCTCGATCGCTTCATGGACATGACAGATGCGGATGAGATCATTGTGGCGTCTGCCATTTATGATCATAAAGCCCGTCTTCGTTCCTATGAATTGTTGGCGGATGTCGGCATAACGAAACTCTGATTAATTACGAATCAGAACTCCATAGCTAAATATAGGCTAATTAGCCCTGTTACTTATATATAAGAAGACCGGCCTTTCCCCGTGCTAGGGATAGGCTGGTCTTTGTTTGTATGTAACTATAAGCGTCACGAATGCTGGTTGTTCTGTTGTAAACGTTCGATCATTCTTTCATAAGATGCAATGAGCAAATCCACTTCATGCTCGGAAAAATCGGATCCTAACCCATCGGTCAGTTCCTTGTACCTCTCCAGCATTTGTACATTAACGTTCAGACCTTGTTCAGTAATCTTCAAATAGATACTTCGTCTGTCCGTCTGTGACGGAATACGCTCCACATACCCTTTGCGGACGAGCTTGTTGCTCAAGTTCGTTACAGCTGAAAGAGTGACATCCAACGCGCTTGCAATCTCAGTACTCGTATACATATTTTCGCTTGCAAGCATTTGAAGGATAAAATATTGAGAAGCCGTCAGATCGTTGTCCAACAGCTTGGAGAAACCAACCACCAAACTGTTCATATGTGAAGCTATCAGGTAAGATAATTTCTCTTTTTTGTCCAGTGTCCATCACCTCATAACTTTTTGTGTTCACCCAAAATCCTGAAAAATTAAATAGTTAAAAACGATTAATAATTAAAAATTTAACTCTTCCTCATAAGACAGTCAATGTCAAGGAACTTCCTAATTTGCTAGGATCCCCCAGATAGACTCAACCCTATTCGAGATCAAAAAGTAAGGGCTCATACCAAAAACACCGCCCTGAAGTCACAGGACGGTGTGTTATATCGTTATGCCGTAATCTCTACAGAGCTGCTCACCAGCTCATGCAGCTTTTCCGGCGTCATTCTTTTTACAAACCGGGAGTAGTTCTCCTTCTTTTTTCCGTTCTCCTGAAATATGGAGATCAGTCTGAGGATCATTGGGAGAAGCTGTTCTTCCGTTACACCTTTCATAAATAGCTGAGCGATATTTGCCTTGATCCCTTTGGGCTCCCCGCCGATGTAGATGTCAAATACATCCTTCATTTTGACAACGGCGATGTCTTTCAGAAGCGGTTCGCTTGTGCCTAGCGCACACCCCGCATATCCAATCTTGAGCGGACTTGGCACCTTATGATCGGCCGCCGCTTCGTCAAGCCTTTTGGCGACATCCAGCCCGGCATCCTCTGCACCCCGGCAGAAGTTGCATGTGATCAGGCTTTTGGATACGAATCCGGCAGGATGTACCTCCAGACCGACCTGCTTCAACTGCTCCTGTACTTCAGAAATCCGCTCTTCATCCATCGCCACGTACAGCTGTTTGAAGGTTGTCATTTCAATCTGCGCATCAGGTCCTACAATGGAACCGAGCACAGCGAGCTGTTCCGGCCGGAAGAGCGTCCCTCCGACTTCAAAGCCCGGTGTCACCGCGAATTTCTTAACCGTCATTTCTCCCCAACTCCCATTCGCGCTGTCGTTATACCTTCATCCGTTGCAATCTGAGTGCATTCAGTACGACGGATACCGAGCTCAGTGCCATCGCAGCACCGGCAACCCAAGGAGCCAGAAGGCCGAATGCGGCAATCGGTATGCCCAAAGAGTTGTATCCGAGCGCCCAGATAAAGTTCTGGCGAATGTTCGACATCGTTTTGCGGCTCATATAGATAGCGTCTGGAATGCTGTTAAGATCGCCCTTCATCAGCGTAACGTCAGCCGCTTCCATTGCAACGTCCGTACCTGTGCCAATCGCCATCCCGATATCCGCCATGGCCAATGCTGGCGCATCGTTGATACCATCTCCAACCATTGCCACTTTTTTGCCTTGCTGCTGTAATTTCTTAACTTCTTCCGCTTTCCCCTCCGGAAGTACCTCTGCACGGACATGGTCAATGCCTGCCTGCTTGGCGATCGCCTGAGCAGTGCGTTCGTTGTCCCCGGTAATCATAATGACATCAATGCCCATACCTTTCAGCCTAGCGACTGCTTCCCTGGACGTTTCCTTGATCGTATCAGCTACGGCTACAAGACCCGCATATTGACCATCCACAGCTGCAAGCATAGCCGTTTTGCCCTCTGTCTCCAGTTGGGACATCCGGGTGTCAGCCTCACCGATTCCAATCTGATGCTGATTCATCAGCTTCCGTGTTCCAACCAGCACGGTGTGGCCTTCTACTACGGCACGGATACCGTAGCCGGGAATCGCTTCGAACTGTTCCGTTGCTGGAAGAGTTATGCCTTCACCAGTTATGCCTGTAACTATGGCTTCCGCCAACGGATGCTCGGAGTTTTTCTCAGCCGCGCCAACCAATCGTTTGAACTGCAATTCATCTATTCCATTGACCTCAACATCCGTAAGTTCCGGTTTCCCTTTCGTAACCGTACCGGTTTTGTCGAGGATGATCGTATCAATTTTGTGCGTGGACTCCAAATGCTCCCCGCCTTTAAACAGGACACCCATCTCTGCTGCACGCCCGGAACCGGCCATGATAGAGGTTGGTGTTGCAAGACCCAATGCACAAGGGCAGGCAATGACCAGAACGGCAATCGCAATTTCCAGCGAGCGGGCGAAGTCGCCCGGTGTCACCAGGAAGAACCATATCAAGAACGATACAATCGCTATACCTACAACAATCGGGACAAATACACCCGAGATCACGTCAGCAACCCGCTGAATCTTCGCTTTAGAGCCCTGTGCCTCTTCCACAACCCTGATGATTTGTGCAAGTGCTGTATCCTTACCGACTTTGGTCGCTTTAATCATCAGTCTGCCGTTCTTGTTCAACGTTGCTCCGATGACAACGTCGCCGGCCTTCTTCTCTATCGGAATGCTCTCACCGGTCAGCATCGATTCATCAACCGCTGAGATTCCCTCCAACACTTCGCCATCTACCGGAATCTTCTCACCCGGCTTGATGATGACCATATCACCGCGGAGTACCTGCTCTACCGGAATAGACATCTCCTGGCCGTCACGGACGACCACTGCTGTCTTCGCCTGAAGACCCATCAACGACTTGATCGCTTCCGAGGTCCGACCTTTGGCTAAAGTCTCAAATAGCTTACCGAGCAGCACAAGTGTGATCAGAATGGCACTCGTCTCATAATACATCGCAGGTCCGTGGTGAGCATCCGCTCCCGCAACGAACCAATCTATGGTCAAATACAGACTGTAGAAATAAGCCGCGGACGTACCAAGGGCTATCAATACATCCATATTCGCGCTTTTGTTGCGCAGAGCCGTATAGGCTCCCACATAAAACTGCTTACCAATATAGAACTGTACCGGCGTTGCCAATATTAATTGGAACCACGGATTCATAAATATATCCGGTATCCAGAGCCATGACGTAAATGAGAAGTGGCTCACCATGGACCAGAGCAGCGGCAGTGACAGAAGAGCCGAAATCAACAATTTTCGCTTTTGCTTCTTGATCTCAAGTTCCCGGTGTTCTGACTTATCCTGCTGCTCTTCCTTGGGCATCGCCTGATATCCAAGCTTATCGATACGCTGTTGAATATCCGGAATACTTACTTCCGCCGGATTGTACTCCACCCGAAGACTTTCCATCGCAAAGTTTACTGCCGAGTTGGAGACACCGGGCATTTTCCCTACAACCTTCTCAATCTTGACGGCACAAGCTGCACAGTACATGCCAACGAGCTGCAAATCCGCAGTCTCTTGAAGCGTACCATAACCGAGTTTCTCAATCTTCTCTTCCATCTGTTGGACGTTAACGACCTTCGGATCGAAGGTTACCGCCGCTCTTTCCAGCGCAAAATTCACATTCGCTTCCTGTACGCCTTCCATCTTAGACAGACCTTTTTCAATCCGGTTCGCGCATGCCGCACAGGTCATACCCGTCAGCTGTAAAGTCGTTTTTTTCATTTCTTTTTGAAGTGACTCATTTGCTGCTCCCATGTGCTAATCCCACCTCTTTTCAGTCTGCGTAAGTTCAGGGCAATTAGACAACGCCGTAGCCCTGCTCCTCAATCGTTTGTTTTACCGTTTCAAGCGTCAGCTTGCTTTCATCGTATTCTACGGCAACCGTACCTTCACCGAGATTTACCTTTGCATGGGCTCCGAGCTCTTTAACTGCACCTTCAATGGAATTGACACAGTGTCCGCACGACATTCCTGTTACATTAAGCGTAACGTTCTGCATTATAATCTCTCCTTTTTGATATATTGCAGCTTGCTGACTTTATCGTTATCATGCTATCTGCCGCTTATACTTGTTATCTATCTGAGCTGTTGTCTAGCTTCATGTTCTGGCCAGTTGACATTTTCAGCTCTTTACATTTTGTAGTTTACCCCCCTACCCTATATTTGTCAAGCGATAAATTTCATATTCCTGTAAAAATAATACTGCCACACCGAAAATGGGTGGCAGACGATAAACGCGCTTATATCAGCAGTTCCGGGTACTTCCCTTTACACAGCTTTACGCCTTCTCTAATGAATTAAACTTATTTCATCAACTTATGCATGGTGACCAGAAGTTCTGAAATAACTTCATCGTCGCCTTCCTGAATTCTCTCGATCACGCAGCTCTTCATGTGATGCTCCAACAGCAGCTTACCGACACCGTTCAGCGCTGACTGGATCGATGAAATCTGGTTTAAGACATCATCACAGTAAGTATCTTTCTCGATAAGCCCTTTTACTCCGCGGATTTGACCTTCAATCCGATTCAACCGACTGATCAGATTGCTTTTAGTTTTGTCGGAATGATGGCTTTTGCGTTCACCTGGAACTGCACATGACGCATGTGATTGATTTTCTGCAGTCACTTGTGATCCCCCTCTCTGGTATACATATTTTATAATAACTGCTGTCTATCCGTATAGATGCCTGACATATCTGCTGAATCTTAATATATTTGATAAAAACAACCGCCTAAACCTGTCCTTGATTATGGTTAGCCTAACAGCAGCTTTTCAATCTCCTGTCGGTTAAACACAAAACCGAAAAACTCTTGATCATTAATATATATCGTAGGAACAAGCGTCTTTCCGGAGCGTTTGCGGAGCTCTTCAGCATATTTCGGCTCATTGGCGATACTATATTCCTTATAGCTTATCTCATGGTCATTCAAAAATTTCTTGAAGTTTCTGCAGTCTTCACAGGTTGGCGTTGTATATACTTCCACTTTCAACTTTTTCATCGGAAGGCCTCCTTAAAGAATAATGAAACATCCGTTATTGAGTTTCATCATATCATATAGCCCCCCACCCTATCCACCATTAAGAAAAAATAGTCCTTCCCTGATATCAACGGATCTCAAAATAGCGTTCAGCGTTCCTGTAGCAGATATCCTGGATGATGCCACCAATATAATCATAATCCGCCGGTAACTCACCATCTTTGATCCACTCCCCGAACAGACCACACAGGACTCGGCGGAAATATTCATGACGCGGGAAGGACATAAAACTGCGGGAGTCGGTCAGCATGCCAACAAAGGTACTGATTAGACCGATCGAGGATAAGGCCTTCAGCTGCTGGAGCATACCTTCCTTCTGATCATGGAACCACCAGGCTGAACCGAGCTGAAGCTTCCCTTCAACTTCTGAGGATTGAAAGTTGCCAATGGTGGCAGCGATCATTTCATACTGTGCCGGGTACAGGCTGTAGACAATCGTTTTGGGCAGTTCATGATTCCGATCCAGCTCACTTAAAAACGCGTTCAATGATGCTGCTAAATGAAAGTCGAGAATGGAGTCATACCCGCTGTCCTTGCCGAGCTTTACGAACATTCGCGCGTTGTTGTTACGGATCGCTCCGATATGCAGCTGCATAACCCATCCACGGGCGCAATACATCCGGCCGAGCGCCAACAAGGTAAAGGTGCGGTATTTACTTTCCTCTTCGGATGTAATGGCCACTCCTTGCATTGCTTTGCTGTAAATTTCCGCTGCTTCCTCTTCTGTAGCAGCTGTATACGGAAAAGCACCAAACCCGTGATCCGACAGGCGGCACCCTTGCTCGTGAAAGTAAGAAATTCGCTTCTCCAATCCGTTAATGAGTCCCGCATAGGTATCGACCGTTACATTAGCGGACTCTCCCAGTTCCTGTACATATCCAGCAAATCCGGTATGTGAAATATCTAGAGCTCGGTCCGGACGAAAAGTCGGAGTGACAACCGTTTTGATGTCGGGGTTATTTCTGATACTCCGGTGGAATTCGAGATTGTCTATGGGATCATCGGTCGTGCAAGCCACCTTGACCTTAAACTTCTCCAGTATGCCTGCTGCACGCAGAGATGAATCCTGCAGCCGCTCGTTACAGCGGTCCCACACTTCCTCCGCATTGTGCTCAGTCAGCCGCTCTTGTATGCCAAAATAACGGGACAGCTCCAGATGTGTCCAATGGTACAGCGGATTTCCAGCCATACGCGGGACACTTTTGGCCCAAACCATAAACTTGTCTTTATCGGAGGCATTTCCTGTAATTAGCTCTTCGTCTACACCAAGCCAGCGCAGAGCTCTCCATTTATAATGGTCCCCATCCAGCCACATTTCCGTCAAATTGCGGAACTGGTGATTCTCGGCAATATCTTGCGGACTCAAATGGTTATGATAATCAAAAACAGGCATTTCCACAGCATAATCGTAATAAAGCTTTCGGGCGCTTTTACTGGTGAGCAACAATGATTCTGTATCGAAACGACTCATACTTGTTCCCTCCTACGATTTTGTCTGAATAACCAGTTCCATACTACCATACAAGTATGGTAGTATGGAACGACAGGAGATGATTCAAGTGGAAAATTCTTTGCGTATGCAACCCGGATCAGCCGGAAATATCGTGTACAACAAGCTGAAGCAGCAGATTGTGAGCCTGGAGCTTCCGCCAGGGACGACGCTGTCCGAGAAGGAGATGTCCCTTGCCTTCGACGTAAGCCGGACACCGGTCCGTGAAAGCTTTGTCCGCCTGGCCCAAGAAGGGCTGGTGCTGGTGCTGCCGCAGCGGGGAACCCGGGTGTCGCTTATAGATCCCGAGCTCGTCGAGGAAGCGCGTTTCATGCGGGAGCAGTTGGAGAAGGCGGTCATCAGCCTTGCCTGCGAATCTTTCCCAGAGGATAAACTCGCAGAGCTGGAAGCCAATCTGGCACAGCAGAAGGAAAGCATTGAGCGGCACGACGGCAAGCAAATGTTCGAGTTGGATGAGGCATTTCACCGGATTTTATTCGAAGGTTGCCGCAAGCAAGGAACCTGGAACGTCATTCAGCAGATGAACGCTCACCTGAACCGAAGCCGGATGCTGTGGCTGTCTGCTGATCCGCATTGGGGCCACCTGTATGAGCAGCACCGAGTAATGGCTGACGCGATCCGCAGACATGACAGTGATTATGCCGAGCGTGTCATGCAGGAGCATTTGAGCCTGATCATCTCGAATTTGACCGTGCTCAAGGAGAAGCACCCGGATTATTTTAAAATATAAGAAAGTCAAAATTTTATTTTGTACACTTTCCTTATATTTCTCGAAGAAACGCAGTCGCCCTTTTAAAAAGAACGACGAAGTCGTTTCTTCTTGCTAAGCCATGGTTTGTTTCGAATCCCTATATGGAAGAGGCGGTGGAAAAATGCGTATGGTATTCCGCTGGTTCGGCGATGGCAATGATACGGTCACGCTTGACCAGATCAGACAAATTCCCGGCGTAGAAGGCATCGTATGGGCACTGCACGATATCCCGGTCGGTGAGGAATGGCCGATGGAACGGATTCAGGAAGTCCATAAACAAGCAGAAGCGTACGGACTTCATCTGGATGTAGTTGAAAGTGTGAATGTGCACGAGGACATTAAACTGGGCCTTCCTTCCCGCGATCACTACATAACCAACTACATCCGCACGATGGAGAAGCTGGCGCAGGTCGGCGTCAAAGTCATCTGTTACAACTTCATGCCGGTGTTTGACTGGGTGCGTACGGATCTGCATAGGGCTACTGGCGACGGATCAACGGCACTCTTTTTCGAAATGGCATTGATTCATGGCATTGATCCGATGGAGCTGGTACGTAACATAAATGAAAATAGCACACTGACCATGCCCGGCTGGGAACCGGATCGCCTTGCTCATTTAACTTCCCTATTCGAGGCCTACCGGAACGTGACGGAAGAGGATTTGTGGAACAACCTAGAGTATTTCCTGAACGCCGTCATTCCGGCGGCAGAGCAATGCGGCATTAGAATGGCGATTCACCCGGATGATCCGCCTTGGCCAATCTTTGGGCTGCCTCGTGTCATTACGAGTCAGGATAATATCCGCAGATTCTTGAAGCTGTACGACAGTCCGTCGAACAGCATAACACTGTGCAGTGGATCTCTCGGAGCGAATCCTGACAATGACATCATCGGGATGATCCATGAATTCCATGACCGGATTCCGTTTACGCATATCCGTAACGTGCGAGTATTTGATAACGGAGATTTCATCGAGACGTCACACCGGACGCAGGATGGAACCGTTGATATCGCCGGCATTGTTAAAGCCTATAATGACAACGGTTTCAATGGATACTGCAGACCCGATCACGGGCGTCATATCTGGGGTGAGGAGTGCCGGCCGGGATACGGACTGTATGACCGTGCACTCGGCATCATGTATTTATGGGGTGTATGGGATTCCTTGGAGAGGTCCAGAATCGTCAAGGAAAAGGAGGCTTCCACCGTATGAATGAATCTCCGCAGATCACGAAACTTCCGAAGCATCCTGCTCTTGAAGGAAAAGTAGCTGTTGTAACAGGCGGTTCCGGTGTCTTATGCCGCGCAATGGCGCTGGAGCTGGGCCGCCAGGGCGTTAAAGTAGCCGTGCTGAACCGCACAGTGGAGAAAGGCCAACTCGTTGCGGGCGAGATTAAGGCAGCAGGCGGCGAAGCGGTTGCTGTCGTATGCGACGTCACCGATGCAGACAGCGTGCGCCATGCCGAGCAGTCGGTACGTGAGCTGTTAGGACCGTGCGATATTCTCATTAACGGAGCCGGTGGCAATCACAAGGATGCCAATACGACTAACGAAGTTTTTCGGCCGGAGGATTTTGAGAAACCTGAGGTTTCCACCTTTTTTGACCTCAGCGTTCCCGGGTTCCGGAGTGTTATGGATCTGAATTTCATCGGTACGCTTATCCCGACGCAAATATTCGGCCATAGCATGCTCGGCCGTCCGGGCGCAGTCGTGCTCAACGTTTCATCGATGAGCGCACCGTCGCCGATGACCAAGGTGCCTGCCTACAGTGCTGCGAAAGCCGCAATCAACAACTTCACGCAGTGGCTGGCTGTGCATTTAGCCGAGTCCGGCATCCGGGTCAACGCCATTGCCCCGGGCTTCTTCCTGACGGAGCAGAACCGCAAACTGCTGACTCATGAAGACGGCTCATTGACCGAACGCTCTCATAAAATTATTACCCATACCCCCATGAGGCGGTTTGGCGTGCCGGAAGATCTGCTCGGTACGGTCCTCTGGCTGGTGGATGAGCAGACATCCGGATTCGTAACAGGAACCGTCATTCCGGTGGACGGCGGATTTATGGCATACTCTGGTGTGTAATATCACCCAGCCCTACTCTCTGAGCCTATAAGCTCAGGGATTTTTTATACTAGATAGTTGCCCGCTTGACGATCTTTCTGAAATATGGCATCTTTATAGGAACGAATACACGAAAGCGATGAAGGGAAAATAGTAGCTTATCCATCATTGTCCAAGCGAGCCGGCGACAGGTGTGAGGTCCGGTACAATGAGGTATGTGAATGGGTCCCTTCGCTTCAAACCGAACCCCTGCCCGGCAGGCCAGTAGGCTTTGACGGCTCTCCCCCGTTACCATGGGAGAAGTGATCGGAACAGGCATTCAGACTTAAAGCCTTTCTTCCCGTCATGTTAAAGTGCGGCACATGGTTGCCGAAAAGTGGTGGTACCGCGGAGTCAAACACTTCGTCCCTGAGCAAGGGGCGAGGTGTTTTTTTATTTTTTCATAAACCTAAGGAGGTCAATCAATATGAACAAAAGAATGCTGTCAGGTATCAAGCCCAGCGGAGATTTGAACATTGGAGGATACAGCGGCTCACTGAGCCAATTTGTGGCTAACCAGCACGACTATGAATGCTACTTCTTCATCCCTGATCTGCACGCAGTAACGGTGTATCAGGACCCCAAAGAGCTACACCAGCGGTCCCGGGACATTGCCGCCCTGTACATTGCCGCAGGCATCGACCCGAAGAAGGCTGTCATTTTCCTTCAGTCACAGGTACCTGCTCACGCCGAGCTTTCATGGCTGCTGGAGACACAGGCACATTTCGGTGAACTGAGCCGGATGACGCAGTTTAAAGACAAGTCCGAAGGTAAGGATACCGTCAGCTCAGCCCTGTTCACTTATCCGGTTCTGATGGCTGCCGACATCTTGCTCTACCGGACTACTCACGTACCTGTCGGGGATGACCAAAAGCAGCATATCGAGCTGACACGCGATCTGGCTACGCGATTTAATAATAAGTTCGGTAATACATTTGTGCTGCCTGAGCCGATCATCCAGGACACGGGTGCACGAATCATGGGTCTCGACGATCCATCCAGTAAAATGAGCAAAAGCAACCCGAACCAGAACAGCTACGTGTCGCTTCTTGATGACCCGGCCGTAATCCGCAAAAAGTTCTCCAGAGCCGTAACGGACTCCGAAATGAACGTCCGTTATGACTGGGATACCAAACCTGAGGTCAGCAACCTGATTGAGATTTATTCCGTATTTTCAGGCGATTCCATTGAGACGATTGAGAAGCGCTATGAAGGCCAAGGCTACGGCGCGCTTAAAAAGGAATTGGCGGAAGTAGTCATTACCAAGCTGGAGCCGATCCAGAAAACATACCATGAAATCGTCCATTCTGAAGAGCTGGACAATATTCTGAAAGACGGCGCCCGCCGTGCCAATGAAGCTGCTCAGAACACACTGCTTGCCGCGAAACGCGCTATGGGATTTGTAACGTTCTAAACAAATGAAAAGCCTCCCAAGAAGAGGATGACAACAGCCGCACCAGGCTGCATCTTCCTCTTCTACGGGAGGCCTTTTACTATAAAACCATAGGATTAGTCCAATATCTAGTCAATTATTTAAAGAATGCAGGCAAGTATGGTTTGTGTGCTTCCAACAGCTCATCCAGCACCTTCTTGGCCACATCAACGGAAGGAACGAGCGGATGATGAGCCAGCGCTTGCAGAGCAATGCCGCGATCGCCAGTTACTGCCGCGTCAATCGTTAACTTCTCGTATACTTTCACCGCATGCATTAGGCCTTTTACATGCTCCGGAACGTTCTTGGGCGCCAATGTAACCGGACCTTGTCCTGTCACTACGCAGTTGACCTCAATGCTCGCATCCGACGGCAGAAAATCGAAAGTATTGCCGTTCGCTACGTTCAATGCCTGAATATCACGTTTGTCGTTGTAGATGGAATTCATCAGATTCACCGCTGCTTCAGAATAGAAAGCTCCGCCCCGCTGTTCCAGCTGCTTCGGCTTCACGTCAAGGTTCACGTCTTTATACAGCTCGAACAATTCCGTTTCCACACGACTGACGATGTCGGCACGGGTACCGTCCTTTTCCAGAGATGCCTTCATGTCTGTGAACATTGTGTCCTTCATGTAGAAATATTTCAAGTAATACGTCGGGATCGCGCCCAAGGATTTCAGGAAATCGGCATCCCAGCCGAGGGTAGGCACATTTTTCGCTGTATAGCTTTTGCCGCCGTCCAGCAGTTCCGGAAGCTTTTCTTCCCCACGAACGATGGCGGAGGTTACCCAGTGCAGATGGTTGATACCTACAAACTCAGGCAATACATCCTTCTCTGGTACCTGATACTCTGCAGCCAAGAACTTCTGGAAGTTAATCGGAGAGTTGCACAGACCGACCGAGCGAACTTTGCTGTGCTTCAGCACCGCTTCAGTGACAATACCCGCCGGATTCGTAAAGTTCAGCATCCACGCATTCGGTGCCAACTCCTCGATATCGCGGCAAATATCCAGAATGACCGGCACCGTACGAAGCGCCTTCATCATGCCCCCCGGGCCTGTTGTCTCTTGGCCGATAACTCCATGTTGAATCGGAATATGCTCATCCAGCTTCCGCGCTGCCAGCAGGCCGACACGCATCTGTGTCGTCACGAAGTCTGCACCTTCAATCGCACGCTTGCGATCGAGTGTCAGATGAACCTCAATAGGAAGTCCAGATTTCTCAATCATGCGTTTAGCCAGGTTGCCAACGATGTCCAGCTTGTGCTTGCCTTCCTCGATGTCCACGAACCACAGCTCACGAATGGGCATTTGGTCATAATTGCGAATGAATCCTTCCACGATTTCTGGTGTGTAAGAGGAGCCTCCGCCGATGACGGTTATTTTGAGACCGGTTGATTGTGCCACTTGAATCGCCTCCATAAGATGATGTTTATATAAATTAGTGAACTAAGATCTATTAAAAAGATAAAGATTTCAATTTTCCTTCCGTCTCAGCGTCGATCACTTGGCCATCCGACTCCATCGCACTCATCAGGGCGCCTGCTACCGGATCTGAGGTTAAATGAACGCATCTTGCATGAGGTGCCCGTGCGGCAACTCCGCGTTCAATGGCATCGGTGAGAATTGAGCTTTTTCCCTTGTTCAAAACGCTTCCAATATAGACGATATCAAACGTTTCATCCGACATGCCAAGACGTCTGATCAAGGCACATACGGCATTAGCCATCTCTTCACCTTCAGTTTCAAGAATGGAGACCGCTACAGCATCCCCTGCTTCAGCCGCTTCCAGTAAAATTTTCACCAGACTGGACGGAATGGAGATTTTATCGTACAGCACGTCCTCGAACAATGCTTCAACAGAAGTATAACCCATGTGATCGAGCACCAAAGAAGTTAATCGCGTCTCAGGCCCGCGGCCATCCCACGCCCTCATGACAGACCGGAACGCGAGCATTGCTAAACCTGACCCTCCTGCGTAGCCGTCACCATACTTAAAGCCAAAACCGCCGTACTGCAGCTCCTCGCTATCCGCATTACGGGCCGCGCTGTTAAATCCGGTTCCGCAAATAATCGCCGCACCGTAAGGACGGTTTGTACCCGCGCGCATGCCGATCATCGTATCACAGGCAATCTCGTGCTTCAGATACCCCATTCCGCCGATCATCGGGCGCAAAATCTCATAATCCGTTTCACGGTCCGCTCCAGCCAATCCGAAGTAGGCAAAGTTGACGTCTTTTTTCGTAATTCCGGCTTCAAGCAGTGCTGCGTCGCAGGCAGCGTTGATGTTACTTTCCGCCTTTTCACGGTCAATTTGATGATTTCCGTTACCCGCCATTCCTTTGCCTAACACATTACCGCGCTCATCTACAATAACGGCATGAGTCTTGCTTCCTCCGGCGTCCACGCCCAAATATCTCCTCATGTACATCACTCCTTCCGCTGATCACGGGATCAAACTGTTGTTATATGTACAAGATACTCTTTTACGGCAGTTCAAACTACTGCTATACACGTAAGAACTGATACTATCTTACTGTCATATGCTTGGGTTCCCTATTATGACCGCTCTCTCAGTTCACTTGGCGATATGCCGACATGCTGTTTGAAGAGCCGGTTGAAGTTGGAAAGATTCCGAAACCCGCATTCCTCGGCGATGCCGATAATTTTCAGATCCGTTGTCTCGAGCAAATGCACTGCATGGGTCAATCTCAACTGAATTAAATAATTCAGCGGTGAAGTGCCGACAGCCTGATGAAACAGGGCACTGAACCGCGAAGGACTTAAATGGGCGAGATCGGCCAGCTCATTCAGCGTCCAGCCGTAGCCAAGATTCAGTTCCATTGTATGAAGTACATCCCTCAGCACATGCATGCCACGATATTTCATAGACAGATGGACCGTCTGCTGCGGTGTCTCGTGTAGGTGACGGTTGGTCAACCCCAGAAAGCGAATCAGATCCGCACGAATCAGACTCATAAAAGCATCGTCTTTCATACGATTCTCTTCCATCATCCGTTGGAACAGCCCCACCAATTCCCGGCTAACGGGCTTATCGTGAGTGACGATATGGCCGAAATGCACACCGGCTTCGCGGAAAGGATGCATCAGTTCCGGGTCATACTTCAGATCAATGGCCAGGAGCGAGGGATCGAACATAATAATATCCATCACCAGATCTTTCGTTTCAAAAGCCCGGTGCAAATCGTCGCTGTTAATGAAGACAAGATCGCCTTCTTCAAACGGTACTTTCATCCCGTTAATGAGATAGTAACCGCTTCCGCTTCGTATGTAGTTCATTTCCAGAGATTGATGCCAGTGCAGACGTTGGAATCCGGGGTTAACCCCTTCCGTCGTCGAAGCCGTAAATGGAAAAGAGCTGTCCGGAAAAAGAATATGATCACGCATGACACTCTGAGGCCTGTCCATCTGGCAAATTCACCTCCACCAAAAGTTCTGAATTTCTTGAAAAAGGCATTACAGCACCCTTTCAAGTCGAATTATTCAAATATTACCACGATGATATAGGACAGGCTATCACTCCGGGGTGACTTTAAATCGGCTAAAAAGAATATACGGTTATTTGAACACGAAAAAAGGTTGCATCAGATAACCAAGGTTACTATAATGGTAGTAACTTAAATTTGATACTTTATGAGATAAGGATGTGTCTGTTTGAATTTTCGCGTATATATATTGGCCATCGCGGCGTTTGTCGTCGGTATGGTTGAACTCATCGTTGGAGGCATTCTGAATCTCATTGCAGAGGATCTTCAAATATCCATCAGTTCTGCTGGTCAGTTTATCACCATCTTTTCCATTGCCTTTGCAATCTCAGGTCCGATTCTGATTAATGTGACCGCTAAAATGGAACGCAAAAAGCTCTATCTGTACATGATGACTGCCTTTATGATCAGTAATCTGATCGTAGCTTTCACATCAAGTTATGCAGCAATCATCGCAGCCCGTGCATTATCTGCTATGAGCGGATCCGTCATCATTGTACTGTCCGTCTCGATGGCAGCCTCGCTCGTTCCGGAATCGCACAAAGGTCGCGCGATCGGAATTATCTATATGGGAATCAGCGGATCGCTTGTTCTCGGGGTACCACTCGGTATGGTCATCGGTAATGCTTACGGCTGGCGCGCTCCGTTTCTCGTTATTGCGATTCTTAGCCTGCTATCTATGGCCGGCATTGCATTATTCACGAAACGCACAGCTCCGAACCCGGTAGTACCGCTACGTGAACAGCTTGCGCTTTTGAAAAATAGTAAAATCGTGAGCGCCCAGCTTATCGTCCTGCTGCTGCTCACCGGTCATCTGACTTTGTACGGATATCTACAGCCTTATGTACAGTCCACATTCAACGTCAGTCCCGGCATGATGAGTGTCGTTTACTTCCTGTTCGGCATCGCAGCCGTAACAGGCGGCGGGTTGGGCGGATGGATAGCTGACCGTTTCGGTACGAAACGTTCGATCCTCACCATTGTGGCATGCTTCTCGGTATCGATGTTCATGGTCATGCTCACAGCTCAAATCTCGTTCTGGGTGTTCCTGATCGCTATGATGATATGGAGTGCGCTCAGTTGGGCCATCTCTCCAGCTCAGCAGACGTATCTGCTTCAGCTGGCTCCAGACAATGCAGAGACACAGCTCAGTCTGAATTCCTCCATGCTTCACCTGGGAATCGCCTCGGGTTCAATTATCGGCAGCACCGTTATTGAGAAGAGCTCGGTAGCCAACAATCCTTGGGTCGGCGGTATCATCGCTGCTGTTGCCTTCGGTGTCGCGTTCTTCTCGCTAACTCGCCGTTCTGCTCCTGCCAAAGACGAAGCTGCTGCTTCGTCCCGAACCGCAGAGCAGTTGTAAACTTGGATCAAGTTCACACAGTATACACTTAAAGGGGCATCCCACAAGGTCCATTGACCTGTGGGATGCCCCTTTGCTGTTGAGAGACGCTGTGCGGAGCAATCATTCCTCCAAACTTTCTGTCCTTGCTTAATAGCGCAGCCGGAGCAAGAGCGCTTTAATCTCTTCGTCTTTGAACATCTCCTCTGGATATTTACGACTGAATGCAGTCAATGCCATATCGTGATAGAAAAATTCAACAAACACCTTCACAAACGGCTGTGCCTGCGTCCGGATTGCCTGCCAGCTGCCCTGCTCGACGCCTGCGAATAGAAGCTGCTTCGTATCTGTTACCAGAAGCATGAACCGCTCCAGCTTATCGTGATCGGCCGTAGGATTCAGCACATACAGCTTGGACAGCGACACTTCCGGATGGTCATCCCCCGTCACCAAAGCTTCAACACGCACACCTTCCCGCTCTTTTCGGTCCAGCAGATCGGTTATTTCATTAAACTCATCGCTCCACATCGAGACGAGAACAGACTCCTGTGCTTCCTCTATCATCTGTTTGCAGAACGCCTGGATCGAGCTATGCGATTTCAGACTCCACACCTGATCATCCACAACCGTTTTGCGAACACCCGCTGAACGAAGCTCCTTAATGTCACTCTCAAACTCATGCGTCAGTTTATCAATCACAGCTTCCACGGGAAGTGCCGTATAGGTACGCTTTTTGCCGGATACCGTATCCATGACAATTCCCTTGTCCACCAACCGGTCCAGCACCTCATAAATTTTAGCCTTCGGAACACCGGACAACTTCACGATACTCGATGCATCCATCGCCTCGCCGCTCGTCACGAGCGTTTCATATACTTTGCTCTCATACTGGGAGTAACCGAATTGTAGAAGCATAGCTCCTCCTTGTACATTCACTTGTTACCCTCTATGTTACCGGAGCGTGAGACGCTTGACCAGTACTGTGGAAATGGGAATGCATGTTTATAGAAACTCAAAACAGCAATTAGTGCTTAACGTTTACCTTTATAGAATTTCATAATCTCCATAAATTATGAATCAAAACAAAAAATAAGCACGCGAGCAATCCATCAAAAAAGAGCGCTCCAGCGGAAGGCTTCCTAGGCGTTGGCGCTCATTACACTGGATCAGATTCGCTGAAAGATCCTTTAGAGCGGATTCCGCCAGCATCGTGCGGACAGCTCCCCACTGCTGCTTCTGAATAGTGCTTATGGCCTCGGCCACCGTCAGTCCCTTTAATCGCATAAACACAGACGACCAGCGCACAAGATCCGCATACTCTCTCGTATCCGGCAGTGCATACTCCGCATAGCCAGAAGCACCGCTACAAGATATTTTAAACAATCCACAGTTCGTACTCTTATCGTTCCACGGAATATCCTGTTCAGCCGAGTTACCGTCAAAACGGAAAATCTCCATATAACGTATCGTAGTTTCGTGTAGTTTATGTTCCGTTAATTGCGGTAAAGAGTCTGTTATTTTAGCCATCTCACAGTCTCCTTTTCTAGGGTTCAATTGCAGCACAAAAAGCCTGAAAGAGCAGAGAAACCCGCTCCCCAGGCGCTGAATGCGGCACAATCGTGCCACCTAAAGTATGATGGGTCGTGTTCTCTCCCAATACGCTTACGAGGTTAGCTGTCGGATTCGGGCTTGAGAGTGCCCTACCCTGTGCTTGCGCAGCAAGCTCTAAGGATTCACCCCATTCACCATTAATTATGGTGAGATTGGTTCCCCCGCCTCCCTTTCGGGAACTCAGCGTGTAGATTATATGGTTAAAGTTGGATGAATCATACGTCATTGTCCCTTTCAAAGTAAATGTTCATTTATGGTCTATAAATTCAAAATATCGACGAAAAAGCCAAAAGAAAACGTGTACATTAGGGCTTGACATCGATTATCCATACAAATGCACAGTATTTTACCACTTTACGAAAAATTAACGAAATACAGAGAAATACAGAGTATGAAGCAGTATTCGGGTGATCGAACTTCTTTCCCGCAGCTATCCGGTTAAAAAACACCTCAAATGTGCCTCTCCCTCGATTTACATTACGAACCGCCAGACGTATGATACGAATCATGAATTGAACAATGTTTTCTCATGAATCGCTGAATTCCCTTGCTAGGCAAGGGAAACGGGGGAACCAAACAAGGAGATGCGCCAGGTGGTGTGAGAGCCACCATTGAACATCTCCAGGGGTGAATCCTGATCCAAAGACTCCATGAAATTCGGATCAGGTAGGGCGACTCTCACCGCCCGAATCCGACAGCTAACCTCGTAAGCGTTGAGTTAAGCAGTCACGCATTTAATTGACGCGGTCTGCTCACAAGGAGAGGATGATGAAGCTTGTGATCGAGAAACACGACCACAGGGCTTGATGCCTCTGTGGTTTTTTACAAAATGCTTTTTATTCGCTGAGTCCTTGAATGGAAAAGGAACGGGGGAACCAAACGAGAGACGTGTATTTCTCTCAGGGGTGAATCTCATCGGCAGGATAACTGCCTATGGGTAGGGCGACTCTCACGCCCGAATCCGTCAGCTAACCTCGTAAGCGTATCGAGAGAGGCAACGATTGTCGTGTGCAAGGCACGGTGTATTTCACTGTGTCATCAGAAGCCACGGGAAGAGTGACTCTCCTTCCCTGTGGCTTCTTTTTTGTTGCCTTCTCTTTCTAGTAATCAGGAGGAGAAAACATGGAAAAATTGCAAGATCTGATCATCGTATCCGCTCCAACCAAGGCAGGGGAGGAATTCGTAACCCAGCTTATTCGAAATAAAATTCCGTTTGCAGCCATTGTGAACAACCGGGCAGAGCAAGATCGTCTGGATAAGCTTGGAGCCAAAAACATGATCTTGATCGACACTACTGATGAACAAACCTGGATCATTCCCGAGTTTTCCGTCAGCAAGGTGTTCCTGTTTGAAAGCAGTCTGAACCTGTGCTGCCGTTATTTGCGGATTTGCCGTACATGGACCTCAGATCCGATCTATGTCATCACTCATTCAAGCAATCCAAGATTAATTTATAAAGGACTTGGCGCAACAATCGTGCTGCACACGAACCATACCAATGTTTCCTTCTTAATTTCATCACTCGTCAGCTAGCCACTATTATTTATTAAATATGTTTTGGAGGGATTGACATGCAGGATCTGTGCATGGTGCTCATTCTAGGAGGAACTTACGCACTGTTCACCTTGTTTTTATCCTGGTGCGGACGCGTGGTCAATGAACCGGAGGCTGATAACCAATGATCATCATTATGGCATTTATGATCTTTATTTTTCTGTATTTGATTTACGCGCTGATTCACCCGGAAAAATTCTAGGGGTGTTATTGAAGGAGGAAGCAATCAATCATGGGCATTGTACAAATTGCCATCGTTATTCTGGTTCTGGTGCTGCTCGTTAAGCCTCTCGGAACCCATCTGTATAATGTGTTTCGCAATGAAGCCAACGGCACAGATAAATGGTTCTCCTGGGCGGAGAAACCGATTTTCGCATTGATCGGGCTTAAAGAACGCAAGGGTATGAGCTGGAAAGTATATGCGATCAGCTTTGTGATAACCAACATCGTGCTGGTCGCGGCCGGTTATCTCATTCTAAGGCTACAAAAGATACTGCCGTTCAATCCAAACGGGATCGACAACATGGAGCCGACGCTATCGTTCAATACCATTATCAGTTTCATGACCAATACGAACCTGCAGCACTACAGCGGTGAATCGGGTCTCTCCTACTTCTCTCAGATGGCCGTCATCACCATGATGATGTTCACATCCGCTGCTACCGGACTGTGTGTCGCGATCGCATTTATTCGAGCGATTACCAGCAAAGGTACAACAATAGGCAACTTCTTTGAAGATTTTGTTAAGGCACATACACGAGTATTGATTCCACTAGCCTTTGTCGTGGCTATGGTGCTCGTTGCGCTGCATGTTCCACAAACCTTGAAACCTACCATTAATGTAACGACGCTTGAAGGCGCCGAGCAGCAAATTTCAGTTGGTCCAGTGGCTGCACTGGAATCCATCAAACATCTAGGCACGAACGGCGGCGGACATTTCGGCGTCAATTCGTCTCATCCGTTTGAAAATCCTAATCCGCTGACTAACGTAATCGAAATTTTATCAATGTGGTGTATTGCGGCGGCTCTGCCTTACACGTTCGGTTTATTTGCAAAGAACCGCAAGCAGGGCTGGATTATTTTCTCAGCCATGATGGTTCTGTTCATCGGATTCCTGTCACTTGCCTACATGTCTGAATCCAGCGGCAATCCGGCGATGAATCGACTTGGAATTGATGCTTCCCAAGGCAATATGGAGGGCAAAGAGGTCAGGTTCGGTATTGCCCAGTCTGCTCTGTTTACGACCGTAACCACAGCGGCCACAACCGGATCGGTCAATAACATGCACGATACGCTGACACCGCTTGGCGGTATAACACCGCTGTCTCTCATGATGTTGAACTCTGTCTTCGGCGGAAAAGGCGTCGGTCTGATGAATATGTTAATGTACGCCATTCTGGCCGTGTTCCTCGCCGGACTCATGGTTGGACGAACGCCGGAGTTTCTAGGGCGGAAAATCGAAGCCCGGGAGATGAAGCTGATTGCGATTGCCATTCTGGCTCATCCCTTCATTATTCTCGCGCCAACTGCTCTCGCTCTCATGACGGACGCTGGTCAAGCGGGCATTACGAACGCAGGCTTTCATGGCATTTCACAAGTGCTGTATGAATATACTTCCTCGGCAGCGAATAACGGCTCCGGCTTTGAAGGTCTCGCGGATAACACGCCATTCTGGAATATCTCAACAGGGCTTGTCATGCTCTTTGGCCGCTATATTTCGATGATTTCGCTTCTGGCGGTAGGCGGCTCTCTGCTGCGTAAGCAGTGGATTCCTGAGACACTAGGGACATTCCGCACGGATAACCGGCTGTTCGCCTTTATTCTGATTGCGGTAGTCCTGATCATCGGGGCGCTGACATTCCTGCCCGTGATGGTGCTTGGCCCGATTGCCGAGCATTTAATGATCCGTTAATAGAAAAGGTGGATTATCCCAATGAATAACAATAGAAAAAAGGTATTAAGCGGAGATATGGTTCGCCAGTCGTTAAAAGATAGCTTCATCAAGTTAAACCCTATTACCATGATGAAAAACCCCGTGATGTTTGTCGTCGAGGTTGGTACATTTATCGTCCTCCTCATGACTATCTTTCCCCATTATTTCGGGACAGAAGACAGCATCAGCTTTAATCTGACCGTATTTGTGGTTCTGCTCTTAACCGTCTTGTTTGCCAACTTTGCCGAAGCTCTTGCTGAAGGGCGCGGTAAAGCCCAGGCTGACTCCTTAAAGCAGTCAAAGAAGGAAATCGCGGCCAACAAGGTTATGGACGGCGGCGGCATCAAGCGTGTTCCGTCTACCGATTTACGTAAAGGTGACATCGTAGTCGTCTCGCAGGGTGAGATGATTCCCGGTGATGGTGAGGTCATTGCAGGTCTGGCATCTGTCGATGAATCGGCCATTACCGGGGAATCAGCCCCGGTCATTAAAGAAGCCGGCGGGGATTTCAGTTCGGTAACCGGCGGCACACGGGTTGTCAGCGATCATATTAAAGTCCGGATCACCAGCGACCCCGGCGAGTCATTCATTGATCGGATGATCACGCTCGTAGAAGGTGCATCTCGTCAGAAAACACCGAATGAAATTGCGCTGAATACCCTTTTGACCGTACTAACATTAATATTCCTGATCGTGGTTGTCACGCTTGCCCCGATCGCCAAATATCTCGGAATCGAGCTTTCGATTCCCGTCCTGATCTCTCTTCTCGTCTGTCTGATCCCAACCACCATCGGTGGTCTACTGTCCGCAATCGGGATTGCCGGCATGGACCGGGTGACGCAGTTCAACGTGCTGGCAATGTCCGGTAAAGCGGTTGAAGCTGCCGGCGACATCAATACGATGATTCTCGATAAGACAGGAACGATCACGTTTGGTAACCGGATGGCAAGCCAGTTTATCCCGGTCGGTTCGGAACCTGTCGGCTCTGTCGCCCAGTGGGCAGCTGTCAGCTCAGTTATGGATGAAACGCCTGAAGGTCGCTCTGTTCTCGAACTGATGAAGAAAGAAAGCTTAGGATTTGACGAATCTATTACATCCGGTGCCGAATTCATCGAGTTTAAGGCTGAGACACGGATGAGCGGTATGGATCTGAAAGACGGCCGAAAAGTTCGCAAAGGAGCAGTCGATGCCGTAAGAGCCTGGGTTCAGTCTCAAGGAGGCATGATCCCGTCCGATCTGATTGCCAAAGGAGACGCCATCGCTACCGAAGGTGGAACACCGCTGGCTGTGGCGGTAGATAACCGGATTTACGGCCTCATCTACCTAAAGGATACGGTGAAGCCGGGCATGAAGGAACGTTTTGACCAGCTTCGCAAAATGGGCATCAAGACGATTATGTGTACCGGCGACAATCCGCTGACTGCAGCTACCATTGCCCGAGAAGCAGGTGTGGATGACTTCATCGCCGAAAGTAAGCCTGAAGATAAAATCGCCGTTATCCGCAGGGAGCAGGCCGAGGGCAAACTGGTCGCCATGACTGGTGACGGAACGAACGATGCTCCGGCACTGGCGCAAGCGGACGTCGGTCTTGCCATGAACAGCGGCACAACCTCTGCCAAAGAAGCTGCCAACATGGTCGATCTGGATTCTGACCCGTCCAAAATTATTGAAGTGGTCGCCATTGGCAAGCAACTGCTAATGACCCGCGGTGCATTGACTACCTTCAGTATCTCGAACGATGTGGCTAAATATTTCGCCATCATTCCGGCGATGTTTACGGCAGCCATTCCGAGCATGAACGCATTGAATATCATGGGGCTGGGTTCCCCTATGTCCGCGATTTTATCGGCTTTGATTTTTAACGCCCTCATTATCCCGCTGCTCATACCACTTGCAATGAAAGGCGTAGCTTATAAACCGATGAGCTCGACCAAGCTGCTGCAGCGTAATATTTTGATCTACGGATTGGGCGGTGTGATCGTACCGTTCATTGGCATCAAGCTGATTGATATGATTGTCCACTTGTGGATTTAATGAAGAGACAGAGCGGAAATTAATCTAAAGATAGATATGGAAAGGTCGAATAACGATGAATAACCATGAACAAAAAAAAGCTCATACGGCCCGATTTTTGTTTAGTACCGCTCTAAGAGCAAGTCTTGTATTTATCATCCTGTGCGGTATTTGTTATCCGCTCGTAACGACAGGCGCGGCGCAGCTTCTGATGCCGGACCATGCGAACGGAAGCCTGATCAAGAACAGCGAAGGAAAAGTAGTCGGCTCCGAGCTCATCGGGCAAAACTTTACGGACCCTAAATATTTTCAGAGCAGGGTATCGAGTATTGAGTATAACGGCGCTGGATCGGGAAGCAACAACTACGCTCCCTCCAATCCGGACCTGATGGAAAGAACGAAAGCATCGATTGAGTCCTGGAAGAACAACAATCCGGATGTGCCGGTAAGCGAGCTTCCGATTGACCTTATCACGAACTCTGGCTCCGGTCTGGACCCTCACATCACGCCTAAATCGGCTGAGGTCCAGATTCCCCGGATCAGCAAACTGACAGGTATCTCCGAAGGAGAGCTCGGAGAACTGGTTGATCAACATACCGATAGCCGGGATCTGGGTATATTCGGTGAACCGCGTGTCAATGTACTGAAGCTGAATCTTGCGCTAAGTGAACTTTTGAAATAATCAGGTAACAAAAGCTCAGGCAAAACCCAATAGCAGCCGGCCCTTCCACTTAAAGGGTCCGGCTTTACTCCTTTTAAATGAAGTGGCAAGGAGCGTAGAAATCCATGGACCCGTTCAGAAAAAAATCGCCAGAGGAAATCCTGCTGTCCATCTCAAAGCTGCATCAAGGCCGGTTGAAGGTATATATCGGGGCCGTAAGCGGCTCCGGGAAAACCTATCATATGCTCCGTGAAGGCCATATCCTAAAAAATCAAAGCATTGACGTTGTCATTAGTGCGGTATCCACCATGCGGCGTCCGGACACGATAGAGCAGATCGGCGATCTGGACCGGGTACCTAGTATTCATTGGTATAAGGGCAATGAGGAAAAAAAGGATTTAAATCTGGAGCTGCTGGTGCAGCGAAATCCTGAGGTGCTGCTCGTTGACGGATTGGCACACCGTAACCGGGAAGGAGCACAACATGCTACCCGGCTCGAGGATATTCGATTCCTGCTGAGCCGCGGCATCAGTGTGATTACAACGGTTAACGTTTATGAACTGGAGGATGTGCGGGAGCTTGCGAGCAAGCTGACCGGAATTCGGGCGGTTGATACCGTACCGGCAGACACGCTGGAATTGGCGGACGAGGTCGTATTAATCGACGTAACACCCGAAACGATGCTGGTCCGCGCAGCCGACGGTTTATCCGGCGGAGACAGCGATTTGTTCAAGCACGGCAATCTGGCCGTACTGCGGGAGCTAACCCTGCGCCTTGTAGCGGAAGGTGTTAACGAATCCCTCGAAAGGTATCGCAAGGAGCTGGGGCTTATCGGACCATCAGGGGCCGATGAACGGATATTGGTATCTACCCAATATCACTGGAACGGATCGATTTATATGCGCCGCGGACAGCAGATCGCGAAACGTCTGAACGGTGATCTGCTGGTCGTTACTTTTGTCAATCTGGATAAGGATCTCAGCAAGGAGCAGGCTGCGTTCAAACGCTCGATCGTGAAGCTCGCCAAACGGATCGGAGCAAAATTCGATGAGCTTCCCCTCTGTTCCCGGAGAAAGCTGGCTGATGTGCTGGTCCAATATGCGCTGGAGCATCACGTTACCCGGATTGTACTCGGCCATTCGAAGCAAACGCGTTGGCAAGAGTTGCTTCAAGGCTCCATCATTCAAGATCTGCTTCTAAAAACACGGGGCGTTGATATTTTTATCGTGGCCGACCGTGCCGAGTCAGACGGGGAACGCATTCTTCCAGCCCAGATCAACCCGCCTCCCGGTCCATTCGAGCCGTTCCACCGGCTGAACTCACAGGAGATTGACCAGAAGATCAAGCAGATTAAGCGGGGCCGGTTCAAGGTGTATATCGGAGCCGCTCCAGGCGTTGGCAAGACATATACAATGCTCCGGGAAGGCAACGACCTTCTCAAAAAAGGGCTGCATGTCCTCGTCGGATTACTGGAAACCCATGGGCGCAAGGATACACAAGATCAGGTTGGTGCCCTTGAAGTCCTCCCACGCAGAATCATTGACTACCGTGGGGTACATCTTGAGGAAATGAACACTGATGACATTATCTCCCGAAATCCCGATGTCGTGCTGGTAGATGAGCTGGCGCATACCAATGTGCCTGGCAGTTTGCATAAAAAAAGGTATGAAGACGTAATGAGTATACTAGCCGCAGGCATCTCCGTCATCACAACCGTAAATGTACAACATTTGGAAAGCTTGAATGATTCGGTGGAGCAAATTACGGGTGTCCGCGTCCGGGAGACCGTTCCAGATCATATTTTACGATTGGCTGATGAAGTCCAGCTCATTGATGTTACCCCCGAGTCGCTGCAGCAACGGATGAAGGATGGAAAAATCTATGATATGGCAAAAGTGAATCAGGCGCTCAGCCACTTTTTCAAGACAGGAAACCTGATCGCTCTGCGTGAGCTTGCTCTAAGGGAAATTGCAGATGATGTGGATGAGAGGCTGGAATCATGGGAACGAAGCAGCTCACTCCGGGGACCCTGGAGGCGCCAAGAGGTCATTTATGTGTGCGTGGACATCGAATCTCAAGCGGAACGATTGATTCGGCGTGGCTTCCGGATTGCCCACCGCCTAAAAGCAACTTGGTATGTGACCTTTGTTCAGGTGGAGCATATGCCGCACAGCCCTGAACTCCCCGAGCGATTAGAGGCTCTGCACACCTTGACGGAGCGCTTAGGCGGAACATTTGGAATTTTGAAGGCAAATCGCCATAAAGAGATCCCTCATCTGCTGATCGCTAAGGCTGACGAAACAGGGGCAACCCAGATGATTATCGGCCAATCCAAAAGGACTGCCTGGAGGCAGATACGTCAAGGGAATATCGCAAAAACATTACTCCGGGGTGCAAGGCACATGGATGTGCTTGTGGTCGCAGACTATGAACCGATGAAATAACGGGATAGGAACTGCCGTCAGCTCGGGAATAAGAATGGGGGTGTCCCAAAAGGTCTGTTTGACCTGGGACACCCCCATTTTCTGTTATGAAACGTTCTATGTTTAGGTTTGGTCTTCCTTAATGTAAGTTTTCACGGAAGGCGGGGCATATGTATTGAATTTCTCAATCAAATCCGCCGGATCGGAATCAACAAGTGCCATGGAACGGTATTTTTCATGTAAAAATTGCTGTTCATGCATATGATCAAAGAATGAAATAAGCAAGTCGTAATAACCGTTAACATTCAGAATCCCACACGGCTTTTGATGAAGTCCCAATTGAGCCCACGTGAAAATTTCGAAAAATTCCTCCAGCGTTCCGGGCCCTCCTGGCAGAGCAATAAATCCGTCTGCTAAATCGGACATTTTCGTTTTTCGCTCATGCATCGAGCTAACAATAATCAATTCCGTTAAATTACGATGAGAAATCTCCCGGTCCTCCAGCATTTGGGGAATGACGCCAATCACTTGCCCTCCCGCTTCCAAAACCGTATCGGCTACAGTCCCCATAATTCCGACACTGGCCCCTCCGTATACGAGCGTAATTCCCCGTCTGGCGAGCTCCTTGCCCAGCTGGACAGCACCTTCTTTATATGCCGGTGAAACACCGTCACTAGATCCGCAAAATACAGCAATCCTCTTCATGTTGTCCCTCCGTATGTTTTCTTTTTGAATTATACTTCTTTAATATATATGATTATCTGCTACATTTAAATTATTGCATTTGGGGAGGAAAACAGCTATGGACGTAAATCAATTTCAACAATGGGTCAAAGAATATTACGAATCGCGCGGGTGGTCTGAGCTTGATATCTTTATACGAATCGGATTTTTAGCTGAAGAAACGGGTGAGGTCGCACGGGCCATCAGAGCTCTGGAGATCGGACGCGATCGACCGGATGAAGATAACGGTACATACCTTGAGCATAAACAAGAACTGGTGGAGGAGCTTGGCGATGTCTTGGGAAACTTGATCGTTATCGCCAATAAATATGACATTAACCTTGAAGATATTTTTCTATCTCATCAACAAAAGTTATTTCAGCGCTATTCAGAAAGCAGCCTTTCATAACGCGCCCTTATAACGATAAAGGACCGGCATTTAGCTGCCGGTCCTCCTTGTATATTAGCCTCAAAACATGATCCCATGAATATCGGATCTACATAAATCCGCCATCCGAGTGAATAATCTGTCCGGTAATCCAGCCAGCTTCATCCGAAGCCAGCAGCTTCACCAGACGTGCAGCATCCGAAGGCTGACCAATGCGTTTCATAGGAAACCTTGGGAGCAGGAAGCTCTTCAACCCCTCACTCATCCATCCCGAATCGGTTGGACCGGGGTCAACGGCATTCACCGTGATCTGCAGCGGTGCCAGTTCAGCAGCTAATGAGACGGTAAATGCAGAGATGGCTCCCTTGCTAGCCACATAAGCAAGCTCGCCTGGCATCGGCCCCTTATCCTGACCTGAGGTCATATTAATGATCCTTCCTCCAGAGGGCAGCTGAAAGGCCTTGGCGAACTCCGCACAGAGCATACACGTACCACGCACGTTCACAGCATAATGAGCATCCAGAATGTCAGCGCTCAAATTTTCATAGCCGTCCAAGGTCGAATACGCTGCATTGTTAACGAGAATAGACGGCTGCCCGAATACCGCTGATACTTCCTCTATAATCTGTTTTGGTGTCGCCGGATGAGACAGATCTGCTTCCATGCCATACGCGCGAACCCCTTCCTGTTCCAGCTGCTTAACAAGAAGCTGCGGCCAATCGTGATCTTCTCCCCACTCCATCGTGCGGTCGTATGGCCGCCAATACGTGAAAAAGATATCGGCCCCCGCCTCAGCGAGTGCCTGACAAATTGCCGATCCAATACCGATCCGACGACTGGCTCCGGTTACGATTGCGATTTTACCCTTTAATGCTTTCATTTATAACTCCTCCTAATATTTAAGGAAGCAACAGCAAGGGTTAAAGGAGATGAATCTGATAAACACAAAAACGAATACCCTAAAGGTATTCGCCAGGTCATTTATAACTCCTTACCTAGCGTCCTTCGTAATGGTATGAACAGACGCACCTATCCCGTGATCCTATCCACGATAAAGGTGTTCTATTTCATGAAATAACCATTACAGAGTACCTGCCATGAAGTTTCAATTCCCCTTTCACTACATCTCCGCCGCCATTATACCAGCACCTTCCAGTTAAGGCAACAGGGGATGAAGAAGTCCGATATTGTGTCAAGCACTGAGAATCCGTCACTCCATCCCGTTCTGCCCTAACACCTGTACCTATTCGAAACGGATGTCTGTGATCCGTCCGCTTTGGATAAAACCTATCTTCTGATACGCCCGGTTCGAAGCAGGATTGACCATATCCGCATAAAGCATCGGTACAAGCCCTTCACCCAGCAGTATGGAACACAAGCCTGATACGACAGCCCCTGCATACCCTTTTCTCCGCTCATTCCTCGGCGTAAAGACCGCATTGATCCGTCCATGTCTAGGGGAACGATGCGCAATTTGTGCCATGGAAACAGGGCGATCATCGACCAGCCACATATATAGCCCGCCCTTGTGGACCATCATCTCTGCAGCTTCCATCTGGCTTGCCGGGTCTACAACGATTCCATAACCGTCCTCAGAAAATCCCGCCAAATACTGCGCCACCGTCTCCACATCTCCTAGCTGAGCAGACCGCAAACACCCGCTCACTCCCTCCGGTTTCACAACCTGCGGGCAAGCATACGCCTCCATGTCCATACGCTTTTTTATACTTGTGTGATACCTTGCCCCATACAGATTAGCAAACATCTCTGCCGTCCGGGGTTCGCTGGATATTCCCGTCATCGGAGTCCCATCGAAGTATTCAATGAGCAGCTGTAGTGCGTCTTTTTTCTCCTCTTCCGGCAGGTCTCTGTTGACCCACAACCAAGGATTTCCTCCTGGAGATTGGGCGAACAGAACTTTACTATCACGAGATTTGATCGTCAGTGCTTCTTCAATCCCGGTAATCAGATAAAACAGATTGTACGACACCTCTTCTTGAATAAAGCCGTCTACCCCTTCTAAAAGATACTGTGGATCAACCTTTTCAAACATCCTTTCATCCCCCTCCATCATATTTGAAAAAACAAAAAACTCCGCCCCCCAAAAAGGGACGGAGTATTCTTCCGCGTTACCACCCTGATTCGTGCCGTTAAAAGCGCACGCTCCTCTGCCATCATCGACCAATGATGCCCTTATGATATCGGTAGGATTCCGTGTGCATTTACGATTAAATTTTATCTAGTGTATAACATCCATTTTTTCCCGTCAAGACAGCCGTCAAAACGTTTGGCCTCCATAGGCAAAAATAGTATCTATCAACCGAACCACTTCAAGAAAATGTCCCCAATTAACAAACTTATGTATAAAACGACATCACATTCCCCCTTGATTTGACGCCTTTTTACAAGTTCTGTTTAACTGACCCTATGTTAGACAATCATATAGTCATTGGTTTGTTTTCAACGCTTCGAAGGGTGAATTGTGTCAATGAACACGAGACCGTCGTATTGATCACGGACAATCATAACTTCGTCCAACACTCCCCAGGCCTTCGCAACGCGAGGCGTGTACATCCACGATGTCCCTTGTTTCAGCGACTGATTCTCCAGATCAACAAACGAAGCAGGGTGCCCGCTTGCCTTCAGAATATCTTCAAGACTGCCAGCCGGATGTGGTAACTGAACGGCCTCCGTCTCGTTGTTGTTCTTCAGAGAGCTGCCTTGGTAGGCATACAGACCAATCGCATAATGCTGACGCTGCAGCTCCACCGGAAGCATCTCGCCCATCGTCGGATAGGGGTCATTAGTAAATCCTAGACCGTTATGCTCTGTAATCATTGTCGAGTTATTATTGCGAATATGGTAATTGTGACCCCATAGTATCATTTTTTTGTCAGGGTACATCTCTTCTGCCAACCAAGCTACATTGTCTGCCATCATCTTGTCTCGAAGATAGCTTGCTTTCGGAAGGTGCTTCGCATCCTTGTCAGCCCATATCTGGACCATATGCTCCACATAGTTATCCAATACGTCGATTCGATTTTGTAATACCCTTTTCATGATCGGTACCATGTCCTTATGCTGCGGCATTAGCGAATTCAGCTTCTTTTCATTTTTAACAATGAATGTTTGAAGCGTCTTATACTCCTGAATCAGATCTTTTTGTACGTTACGGAACTTCTTCATGTCATCATAGCTATGTACTTCGATGAAGTTCTTCTCAGCTTGTTCGAAGCGACGGCCCTGCTTCGGATCTACTGTGTCAAACCACTCCTTCCCAAACGCCATAAACGACTCCGTCGTCGCCTGGACATCGAAACCAGTCAAAATGAGCGGCCGGTCCGTCTTGCTCTGCTTAGCGATATATTCAAACAGCGCTAAGTTCTCTTTCACCTGCCATACGCCGTAAACAGCCTTGTTCATCGTCTCTTCCGACTTATCCTTACCAATCCGTGCATATGCAGCGGTAGCATCTCCTAACGGAGTTTCGAACGCAATGACGTCGAATCCCATCTCTTCATGAAGAAATTGAATGAATCTCACTTTAGCCGAATTGTATTCCGATGCCCCATGCGATGCTTCCCCGAGACTGACGATTCGTTTGTCCTTCAGCAGCGGTTTTAAAAATTGCAAATCCTGAAATACGTCCTTCTTCTTTATGGATTCCACATTCTCCGGCTCGATTTGCATAGGAACAGCATTCTTTTTTACCCATTGCTTCCATACGGCTACCTCATCCTTATGATGTTGAACGGCAGCTGCCGCCACTACAGAATCTGTCATTGGCAGGATGGCTCCTCCCAACATACAGATCGCACATACGATTGCCCATTTGCGCAGATTTCGTATCATTTCCTCTTCCCCTCTCTATCCTGATATCATCTTGACCTACCTCCTCATGGTAGCATCAGGAAGTTAAAAAGGGTTTAAGCTGCGTTTAACTTTCATTTAAAAAACCATTAGAAATCCTGTACAGAAAAAAGCAGCTGGTTCCCTTCCGATCAGGAAAGGGTCCCTGCTGCTTTTTCATTGCATGCTTTATTTATCCAGAACGATGTTATAATCCTTCTTCAAGTAAGCATGAATCCGGCGGAAATCATCCTTGGTAAGATCCTTCAGCCTCTTATCCTTCATCTCACGACCCAGAATGATGCCCATCGTCTGGGCTGCCAATGCCGTATTCGGCATGATCCGTGCAGTGCCGTAGGCCTTGATGCTGGCACCTACATTTTTACCGGTGACCAGCACATTTTCATAAGATTTCAACTCAAACGAGCGCAGCGGCATCCCGTACCTATCGGTTTTGCCGAATCCGATGCCTTTCGGAATGCGGGTCGTAGCTTGAAGATCTATCGAATATCCACCGATACTGACGTTATCCCAGAACATGCGGTTGTTTTTCACATCTTCATATTCCATTACATACTCCGTCTCAAACCGGTTATAGTCCCGGATGTACAAGTATTCCGGATAGCCATTCAGTTCAGCCTTGGAGAAACCCGGAATATTCTTCCGCATATACTCCAGTACGTAAGGCGCTTCAGCTCTTCCTTTGTTAATCGCATTTTGAACCGATTTCTTGTCCGCTGGATCAACATCATATATCAATAGAGCATTCATGATGACTTCCCCATGCCCCTGATCGAGCGTATTCATCCCTCTAAGCACCAGCTGAGGATCACGCGGCTTGTACTTCATCATAATGTTACTGAGGCCTGTCGCAATGTTCCAATCCACATAGGTGTTTGGGCCGTATTTCTTCTGTACATTGGTAAGCGGATAATCATTCAAAATTGCTTGATGCAGCTTGCGCCAGTCCACCTTCTTAAATCGAAGCATAAGCGTAGCCGCCATATGATCAGGATCATGTCCGCTTCCTTGATATAAGCTTTCGATTCCTGGTATCCGCTTGGCATCCAGCTTTCCGGTCAAGGCATTAAAGTCTGTATTCTCCACCCAGTAACCAGCCTGTACTTGATGGCTCCGGCCATTCATCCGGTAAGTCAGCGATTGAAGGGACTTCTCCCCCTTAACTGCAACCGTCTTCACCGATTGAATCTCAACCCCGCTCTTTATCGGAATACCCTTAATCATTTTCTCATAGTACTTGTTAAACTCGGAGGCTTTACGGATTGACCCCTTCTTGAATCCATCAAACAGCTCTTTGATGTCACCCTGCACGAGACTCTTCTTGTTCTTATCGTTAGGCTCGTCCAAAAAATGCATCTGCCCCAAAATCAACTCTCCACCCGGCTTACTGCGCGGATCAAGAATAACCACATCAAGTCCGTGCTTCATGGCTTCCCTTGCAAGGAGAACACCTTGTATTTCACTTCCAATGACTACGATATCATAACGGATACAGCCCGAACCGCAGGAGGCTGGAGCCTGAACCGTCTTGGCTTGCGGATAAGGTACAATCCATTGGACGATCAAAGCAGCAATAAGAAGTGCGGTAATCGACCGAAAACTTACTTTTAAAATGTTCATGTACTGTAGTTACTTCCCTCCGAGTATAATAGCCGGCATCACATATATAGAGCCTATGGGAAAATGGAACTATTCAAAAAAACGCAACAATATTTTCCATCCACATGGTAACATACTTGTTTATTCCTTTCAATTGCTACCGCACAAAGAGAAAGGACACCCCCGCAGGAATGCCCTTTACTGTATTGTGCTATTTAATCCGGTATATTATCTTTGCAAAAGGCAGCCAGTTGCTCTTCTTCTTCAGGCTCCATATCAAAGTCCAGATACAAATCGCTCGTTCTCTCGTAGAAATCATATTTCACAATTCGAGACTGGTCTTCATCGGATAAAAAGATGACACGTACATAGACTCCATTCTCTCGAAACAGCTCGTCATCTTCCGGAACGTCCAGATCAAACACATATTCATACCTTTTACCAGTCAATATTCCGAACGGGTCTTTAACAAATTCAGCAGTATATTCCTTTATCGTTAGCATGTGATCATCCTTTCAAAACACGATACCTATCATTATACACATTATAATGATGGTTAAGAATTAAATAGGCACTGCTGGGGCTTAGCGTGGTTATTTCCAGCAGAAAAACTGCCGGCAGGATTTATTGTGACTTCATTCTTAATGAAACTCAACCTACAACGAAGGGCTGGCTCCGAAGTTAAAAGCTTCGGCGCCAGCCCTCTCTCAATTCGTTCTAAATTTAATTGATCAATTCTCCCTTCTGAAGAAGAATGTGCAGTACTTTTGCCGCTGCCTCGCGCGTAGTCGGTGCCTGCGGACGGAAGTAGGATACACCACCCGAAGTTTCACCGTTCATCAAGCCAAGCGCTGTTACAGCTTCAATGCTTTGCTGTGCATAGCGGGCTAGTGATGCCGCATCCCCATAAGGTACGCGGGCTGGCCCTTCTGCCTTCGGTTCAATCTGAAGCAGAGCGATTGCTTTGGCAAGCATGACAGACATGTCCTGACGGCTGATGCTCGCATTCGGGTCAAAGCTTCCATTGGCATGTCCACCTATAAGTCCCGCCTCATAAGCGGCGGCAACGTGACCTGCATACCAACTTCCTGCTTTCACGTCTGTAAACGGAGTCTCCGTAGATGGTGTCAAACCAAGTGCTCTGGACAACATCGACGCAAATTCTGCACGGGTTACATTGTTCTTCGGTGAGAATGTCGTTTCCGATGTTCCGTTCATCAGCAGTTTACCTGCCAGCGCCTTGATCTGGGATTGCGCATATGAAGACGATATATCAGTAAACTTCACCGAGCGTGAGGCCACGGCATAAGTGGATACGCCCGAACGACTCACGGTTACCACCGTTGTTCCGTCTTTTTGTTTCGTCAGAACAGATGGTGCCGGATTTACCTTGCCATCTTCCGCATACAGGACACCTGCCGAATAAGCTTCCAGCTGCCCAGGTACGGTGAAGGAGCTGAGAATTCGCTGACCTGCCGGTAATTTAATCCCTTTATTTGTTCCGCTATTGACCGTTTGAATGTCGAAGGTGACCGGAGACCCTATCAACGTTACACCTGAAAAACCTTTCGTAAACACCCCACTGTGAGAGTCGCCTTTACCAATGATCAGCTCTAGGCTTGATCCGGCAGGTACTGATTTCAACACCGCTATAGGTACGGACATCGAAGAGCTTGTATTACTCATAATAAGGCTGCTTCCGGTTGCTGACTTTAACAATATCGCCAATTGGGAAGGTGTAAGAACAGCCTTGGTTGTCTGTCCTTCCGGCTTGCTAACTGACAGTACAATGGCTGACGGGCTTGTGCCTGCTGCACTCACAGCAGCTTGCAAATCCTCGTCTTTCACAGTTAAAGACTGAATTTGATCTTTAACAACCGCTGCAGTCGGTACACTCTTAACGACCTGTCCTTGCTTCACCACGGACTGTAATGCCGGTGCTCCTGAAGGAGCTGGCTGTGCTAGGCCTGGTGTCGGTGTCGGAGTGGTCGAACTTCCTCCTGCACCACCGCCAGATCCCCCGCTGCTACCTCCACCGTTATTGCCTCCGGAGCCGTTTCCGTCTCCTGGATTCGTCGCCGGCGTATTATCGACCCGGAACGCTCTGTAGGCTTCATACTTCTTGAGCAAGCCCTTGTCTCCAATCAAGTAAGCATATACACCAATTGAATACGTCCCGTCTTTGAGTTTGCTTTTCACCCACTTTCCATCCTTATCTACTTCAGGGCTGCCATTCTTATCTAACTTCGTGTAGGTACCATCGATAGGTATCTTGTAATAGCCTTGATCGAGCAGTTCGATTCCGCCCTTGCCGTCTTCTTTTATGAATTCGCCTACGATACCGAACTCATTACCTTGCAAGTCTATTACCAGTAACCGCATGTAGTTTACGTCTTCCGTAATCCGGAAGGACAGATTAGCCGAATCATGCTTACCATCCCCATTCGGTGTAATGACCGTAGGGGTAAAGGACAGTTCCTGAATGCCGTATCCAGTAGCCGGAGGTGCTTCACCGACATGCAAGGAGAATGGAAGATGCAGTGACGGCAAACCACTCGCCTCCAGCACAACGGCTCCCTCATATACCCCGTCTACAGCTGTATTCTTCCTCTCGACTGACAGGAAGAACGGCTGACTTTTTCCTGCCTCTGCCGATATGGTCCCCTCTGTACTGATACCGACCAGGTTAGCAGATATTCCATTTACATCCGGCGTCTTAATCGGGTTCAACGGATCGGATGTAACACTATCGTGCAATTCAATGGTTGCCTTATATTGAACCTTTCTTCCCGAAATATTTTTCAGCTGCAGCTCCATCATCTGGGCACCGCTTCCAGCTGTCCCAATACCGAAGCTTGCAGATGAACCATAATTCACGACCTGCTTCGGATTCAACTGTTGGTCCAGAATGGTAAGCTGTTCTACTGTTTGCAGCAATGCCGGTGTTTTCAAAGCACTACCTACATCAGCACGTCCTGCACCCTGGGAATATACATCATACAACTGATTGTTCTCGTTAAACAGGGAGTCCGATGTATTCGCCAAAGCAGCGCGCACATCAAACGGCGACCAATCCGGATTCTGCTGCAAAAGCAGAATCGCTAGTCCGGCTACATGCGGTGAAGCCATACTTGTGCCGCTGATCCGGTTATAGGCTTCATCATAAGAAGCGACGGGATTACCCAGTCCATAAGCCGGCCATGTCGACCGGATGTTAACACCCGGTGCTACCAAATCAGGCTTGATGCCAAGAAGTCCGTCTGCGTTCGGTCCGCGTGAGCTGAAGGAAGCCATCATATCGCCTCTCACATCGATCCGCGGATAATCCCCTCCGAACGTGACGGTTATAGCCTCATCCGGATGACCCACAATTTGTCGTGCAATCCCTCGTCCTAACGCTCCCTGCATATCAAAGATTGGAATAAATTCAAAACTTTCGCCGAGAATGGTGGCAATGAAACCATCCCGATTTGCAATAGATTCCGACAGATCCGCTTCATTTGCATTCCCCGGTTTCGTATTTCCGTTGAAGAAAATCACTGCTTTTGCGCCTTTCAGCTTGGCGTTAGCCAGCTTGTCCACAAACGCCAAATTACCTCGGGATATAAGGACAACCTTATCCTTAACGTCCAGATTCTCAAAGTCCTCAGCCTGTCCCAAATTCGCATATACAAGTTCAATCGGCTCAGTTCCCAGAATAGAAGCAAAGTCCTCCTCCGCAACCTTCCAGCCCATCACATTAAGGTCCATATCCGAGTAAGTCGCTTTGGTTGCACTGACCGTAGGTTCAGCTTCCCCCTGATATGTGGCCTGCGTGACGGAAGCCGAAGCGTTAAAGTAATAACTAGGGCTCGTTGCAGCGCCGACAGAGATCGCCAGCTGTGCACCTGCCGGTGAACCCATTGAATAGTAATAAGGACCTTTGTCTGCCGCGTTACCGTTCGCTACTACGGCCACAACACCAGATAATACAGCGTTATTCACAGCCATCGAATCCGGCGAGTTCGCGTCCTTCTCTACATCTGAACCCAAAGAGAGATTGATCACGTCCATGCCGTCCTTTACAGCTCTTTCAATGCCATCAATGACCTGGGCTGAAGAACCCGATGCTCGACCCGTTTCGGCATTTCGCCCAAGCACCTTATATACATAAAGGTCGGCCTCGTAGGCTACTCCTTTTTGATATATATCAGAGTTTTTATTAGCCGCTCTACCCGCAACCGTACCGGATACATGTGTACCGTGAGACGTTCCCGCAAATCCTTTTCCAAAGGGATCATCCTCGATAGATACCGGCGGTTCTTCATACGGATCATTATCTTGCTCGAATGAATCCCACCCGCCTTTATAGGCATCAATCAAGTCCGGATGCTTGTAATCTACACCGGTATCTATAACGCCCACTTTCAGCCCCTTACCCGTTAAGCCTTTAGCCCACGCTTCCGGAACGTTGATCTGGTCCAGCGGAGCATTATCATAGGTTGCTTGGTCTGCGGACAAAACAGGCGCTTCTTGCACAGGAATGGAATAATACGTTTTGTTCTCGTATACGGATTTCACACCAGGTATAGCTGCCAGCTCCGGAATCCGGTCGGCGGGAACCGTAACCTCTAGACCATTCAGCACCGTATTATAACGGTAATTGACCTGGATCGGGATGCCGAGTCTCTTGGCCTGATCCTCAAAGGATGACTGCTCCCTTGTAGCAGTTGATTCCATCGAGGCAGCCGACATGCTGCGAAGCCCCATTTGAGCTGCGAATTTGCCGACAGCAGCAGGCTCACTGCTGAGTTGTACAATGACATTAATCTCTCTCGAAGAAGAGGTGCTGATTTCAGGTGAAATATACGCCTCTGCTGTTTCTTCGGCATGTACACCACTTTGAACCGCTTTCAACTCAATCTGCGAGCGAATATCCGGATTCAGGTCGGCGTAGCCAACCGACGGAACAGCAAAGCTAGCTGACAATAGTAGAGCAAGTGAGACTATGGGTAATTTTCGGAAGAATGATTTCTTTTTCAATGAACTCCCTCGATTCTCTTATAATATCAACTTGGGTTATGTACACCGGTCATGTTGCTTCGCACTCTTCTCCTTTCGTAATCATATAGACTCCTATGTTATATAGTTAATTTTGGAAATATAGTATCACCTATTTCGATAGATTACTATATTATGAAAAATTTGGAATATTAGCATGCACAATCCAGAAAATGAGCGTAATGTCATTCATTCGAGCATTTTGTCGACATAAGATCCCCTTTTGCTATCACACCTTGTCGAGAATACGGAATAACATCGTCCTATTGAGTGAATTCGACTGTTCGTGGGTCTTTTCTATTATTTTTCAGACATCAGACTATCCTGAATATTTCGTTCTGGAGTCCTACCATCAGAAATTCCAAATATTAGATTCTAACTCTTGATCCCCCCCACAGGAGAAAAATATCAAGTCAAGATTATGCCCCAAGCAGCGTATGTTTGTAGTAAAATGAAACTTGTGCTTTTTCAGCAAACATGGAAGGGTTGTAGACTCTTACCGATTGAGGAGATATAGAAACCGTGAAAAACTTGTACATCAAATGTTTCGGAAATTATTGGAGCCCTTACCTGGTCATGAGCATCGCAGGCATCCTAAGTGCGGTTTATTTCGGAATTACCGGAACCGTCTGGGCGGTAACCGGCGAATTTACCCGGCTGGGAGGCCATATACTGGAATTTTTCGGGGTGGATATATCGGATTGGGCATATTTCAATCTCGTTCATATGGATGGAACCACATGGACACGGACTGATGGTTGGATTGTGTGGGGCATGTTTATTGGTGCCATGATCACCATTCTGCTTAGCAGCAACTTCAAGATCCGGATTCCGAAGCAAAAGCGCCGTTATGTGCAGGGATTTGTCGGTGGAATTATTGCCGGTTTCGGCGCACGGCTTGCATTGGGTTGCAACCTAGCAGCCTTCTTTACAGGGGTTCCCCAGTTCTCTTTTCACTCCTGGATTTTTATCGTAGCCACCGCAATCGGTACATTCCTGGGAGCCAAAGTCGTAAACACGAGATGGTGGAAAGGCAAGCCTGTCTTGAAAAAAGGCAGCATGGCTCCTGCCGCTAAACCGAGACGCAACATTCAGCCCCTTGTCGGAGCTGTTCTCGGTCTTGCTTATGTCGGACTTATCACGTATTTCTTCGTGACTGGGCGTAACATGCTGGGCACAGCCGCTCTCTTCGGTGCCGTATTTGGTATCTTGATCGAACGCGGTCAGATTTGTTTCACATCCGCTTTCCGCGACCTGTGGATTAGCGGACGCGCTACGATGACAAAAGCGATCACAATCGGTATGGCGGTCAGTTCCGTCGCTACCCTGGTGATCATCCTCGTATACGGGCTAGACCCGATTACGAAAATTGCCGCTCCAAGCACCTTTGTCGGCGGCTTGCTGTTCGGCATCGGTATCGTAATGGCTGCCGGCTGCGAGACAGGCATGATGTACCGGTTGATGGAAGGCCAGATCGTCTTTTTACCCGTCTTTGTCGGCAACATTCTGGGAGCTACCGGCCTTGCTTACGCTTGGGATCATATGGGTGTTTATAATCTGCTCGTGAAGAGCGGATCGCCGGTGAACCTGATTACAACGATGGGCCCTGCCGCCGCACTCGCTGTCACACTGATCGTCTTGGCTATCGGCTTCACCATTGCTGTCTATTGGCAAAAAAACTACCGCTTCGGCGTTGGATTTAAGAAAGGGGATTATACAAATGTCCGTTGATTTCACGCTTGATCTTCGAGGAGAATCTTGTCCTTATCCTGTTATTTACACATTGGAAACGCTGCGCGATATGAAGAAAGGCCAATTGCTGCAAGTCATTTCTGACTGCCCGTCAGCCTTCCGTAACGTGCCTGAGGAAGTTGTTAAGCATGGCTACACCATGGCTCAAGAGCCCGAAAAGACCGGGCAGGAGTTCAGTCTATTTATCCAGGTTTAAAGATCACAGTTACGTCATAACACAACAAAAATATCGCACCAACGAAAAAAGACGAGCCTAATGCAGCTCGTCTTTTTTTATATAACAAACAAATGGGGACGTCCCAGGTCAACAGACCTTGTGGGACATCCCCCTATTTACGGTGTTCGGCTAATCCGCTTTAATTTCAAGCAGCTCGTATTTAATGATCCCCATAGGAGCACTTACATGAATAACGCTTCCTACCTCTTTGCCCATCAGCTCTTTACCCAGCGGGCTTTCGTAGGATATTTTATGATCTGCAACGTCCGCCTCAGCCGGTCCAACGATTCGGTACTCAATCTTTTCAGAAAATTCAATATCATTTAAGACAACGACAGAGCCCACACTAACTTTGTCTAAGTTCAAATTGTCCGCGTCAATGACTTTGGCCTTGGTCAACATCTTTTCAAGCACGATGATTCGGGTCTCCATAAACGCCTGGTCATCTTTCGCGGAGTGATACTCACTGTTCTCCTTCAGATCACCATAACTGATAGCCAGCTTCAGGCGTTCTGCCAGCTCTTTACGTTTGGGCCCTTTCAAATTCTTCAGTTCTTCTTCCAACTTGGCGTAACCCTCGGCGGTGACAATTACCTCTTCTTCTTTAGACATTTTTACAGCTCCTATTATCTTGGTTTATTCCATTGTACCCTAAATCGGAGAACTGTGTTCATTAAGCCTACCGCTGAAGCGGCTCGTTGTCTGAAAATAGAAGTGGATTGTCCCGCAGCATCGGCGAGATAATGTCGGTTAACTTTACCGTGTCACACACCCGTACAACCGAATCTCCCCACTTCCCTTTGTACATAGCCCCTTGTTCCCCCAGCAGCTCATCCACCTTCCAAAAATATTCAGAAGAGGCTGGGCCAGCGTGTCTGCGAGAAGGTACCGGAATTTCCGTACCGTCTCCCAGCATCGTATACAGCGCCTCATGTCCCTCAGTAAGGCGACCTGGTACATCTACCCACTCCTCAATGCCATGAATGAAAGTATTCCGTCGCAAGTCCACACCCAGCAGCATAATGGTCGCCTTGCGAGCCAGAAGCTTGCCCCATACCGATTCCCGGTGACATGGCGAGTCGAATCGTTCAGCCCCTTCGGTAAATGCTGCAGCATCCTTTCCAAGAGCCGCCACGGAGTGGGTCGGATGATATGAACGGATTACTCCTGTACGCTTGCGAAACAGTTCTGGAAGAATCCCAACACAGGAAGGCGAGTGTTCCACCTCAAATTTGGGGTTATCGGCCTTGATATACGACCATGTATGGGTAGGCAGGACAAGCAATCCACCCTCCATATATTCCGATAGGGCATCTAGTACCGTTTCTGCGCCTCCTTCAACTTCACCAATACTTTTCATAGAAGAATGGACAAGAAGAGTTCCTGTCCGATCAATACCCAAGTCTTCAAGTTCTTTCAATAAACTGGATTTGGTATGCATATATGAAAGTCCTCCTTATTATGAAAGCCGGGAATGCCACGCTAGAAAAAAAGCGTACCACAAAAATCCGATACGCTTTGCTGCTTCCCCTGATGTTATTTAGAAAGCCTTACTGTGCTTTATTAATTTGTTTGCTTCTGAGCTGTCCGCAGGCAGCATCAATATCGGTTCCATGCTCAAGACGGACACTGACACTGACTCCCTGCTTTTTCAAGGTATCATAGAAGGCTGTGATCGATTCCTGTGTACTGCGCTGGTATTGACTGTGTTCATCTACCGGGTTGTATGGGATCAGGTTCACGTTCGCCAATTTCTTTCTGTTGCCCACAAGCTCTGCAAGCTCCAGCGCGTGCTCCTTCTGATCATTAACATCCTTCAGCAAAATATATTCCAGCGTAATTCTCCGGTTGGATTTCTCAAGATAGTAATCAATGGCCGGCATTAGTTTTTCCAGCGGATAAGCACGGTTGATCTTCATAATTCGGGTACGAAGCTCATTATTTGGCGCATGTAGAGAAATCGCCAGGTTTACCTGCAAATCGCTATCAGCAAATTCAATAATTTTGGGAGCCAGTCCGCTCGTTGAAACGGTTATATGTCTCGGTCCGATCGCTAAACCTTTATGGTCTTTAATAACACGAATGAAGTCAGACATATTCTCAAAATTATCAAACGGCTCACCGATTCCCATAACAACGATATGACTCACCCGCTCATCGTTGTTCGCTTCGTCTAAATGATGCTGAACCTTCATGATCTGTTCAACGATTTCTCCACTGGACAGATCACGACTCTTGCTAATAAGTCCGCTCGCACAGAAGCTGCAGCCGATGTTACAGCCAACCTGGGTGGTGACACACACGGACAATCCGAACTTATGACGCATCAGCACCGTCTCGATCAGATTGCCATCCACCAGCTTGAACAGGAATTTTACAGTACCGTCCGCAGACTCCTGCTTCGTGTGCACTTCCAGCGTCAATATAGCAAAATGATCCTCAAGAAGCTGAAGGCATTCCTCATTAACGTCCGCCATGTCCGAAAAGCTCGTGACCCGCTTCCGGTACAGCCAGTCCCATACCCGTGCTGCGCGGGACTTCTTATGTCCCCGTTCTTCAAGCCATGAAGTCAGTTGATCTAAAGTTAATCCATATATGGATGGTTTGTTCATTTATCTGTCCTTTCTTTTTACGAAAACAGTAAAATTTAAATCTTACTCCATGCATAAACTTCAACATCAATATTCTGATTATTATTGTCCCAAAATTCCATGATGAACACAAGGGTAGTTATTGACTCTTCCTTTGCCTCTGATGAAACAGAATCGTTCAGGAATACTCCGCACCTTTTTCGTCCAAAGATAATACCATGAAGTAAACCCATGACAGCAGCCTAGAAAGGTGTGATAGTTATGACTGAAGTCATCAGAAACTTCTTTGCAAGCGGCAATACGGCCCGCGGCTTTACGAGCCTTCTTCACTCTTCCCTGCAGGAAATAGAGTCTCTTTTTATCGTCGATGGTTCCCCCGGCAGCGGTAATACGAATCTCATACAGGTTATCGGAGACGAAGCGTCTCGACTCGGCTATGAGCTGTGGATCCTGCACTCTGCTTCGGATAATGATTCAATTGACGGTTGGATCGCTCCTGGTTTGAAGACCGGTATGATCACTGGCGCAGCCTTCCGGGGCATGGACGTTGATGAGACAGGAGCAGCTATCCAGTATCTTAACTTGGACGATACCTGTATTGACCTGGAAGGACTGAGCGGCTCCCAAAGTAAAATTGAAAATCTAAATCTCCAAATAAAGCAGTTCCATGAGGATGCCTACGCCGGTTTTGCGGAAGCTCTTCGTATACATGATGATTGGGAAGAACTGTATATACACAATATGGATTTTAGTGCTGCTAATGAGATGACTGACGAATATATTCAACAATTGTACGGTGAGCAAAAGCTGGAGAAACAGCACCGCGTAGACCATCGCTTCCTTGGAGCAGCAACTCCAAAAGGGGCAGTGGATTATGTCCCCGATCTCACTAACGGCTTGAAGAGGTATCTCGTAAAGGGGCGAGCCGGCTCCGGCAAATCAACCATGCTCAAGAAAATAGCAGCAGCCGGTGAGGAACGAGGGTTCGATGTGGAAATCTACCACTGCGGCTTTGATCCGAACAGTCTCGATATGGTTATTGTGAGAGAAGCCGGATTTGCGATCTTTGACAGCACCGCACCGCATGAGTACTTCCCTGACCGCCCTTCCGATGAGATCGTCGATACGTATGCGCGCTGCATTCAACCGGGAACGGATGAACAGCATGCCGAAGTTCTTAATGACTTCAAACAGCGTTATTCGGCCAAAATGAAAGAATCAATCCAGCATCTTACAAATGCCAAATCACAATTGGATCTGCTTAAAGAGATCTATGTACCTTTTGTTAATCATGACAAAGTTGAAGAGATCAAGGAGGATCTCCGACGTGAAGTTCTTGGTATAGCGCAGAAATCTTAACGATAATCAAAAAAATAACTTTCAATCGAAAAAACAGCCGTTTGAGGTACGGGATACGTCCTTCATAGCGCGGCTGTTTTTATTATGAAAAACTCAATATAAAAAGGATTCCCGGGGCATATGGTGGAAGTGTATTGCAGTACATTTTTTCGGGGGGACGTGTCTATTGTGAAAAAATATGGGTTACCTTTGATCATCCTCTTGATGAGCATTCTTTACATCTTCTTCGTTCCATCCGAACAGGTAACGATCAAAACTCTGTTCAAGCTGATTCCTATGACCTTGATTATCGGTTATGCCTACCTGCATATGCCTTATTCAAAAACACGTATACACTATATGATGCTGGCCGGATTGTTCTTCTGCATGCTGGGCGATGGTCTGATCATATGGTGGTTCGAGTTCGGACTGGCCGCATTCCTGATCGGGCATCTACTTTATATGACGGGCTTCTTCAGTCGTTGGAAGTTTTCCGTCATCCGTTTCGCCTGCATCGTGCCTATTGCGGTGTATTCTTTCTTCATCGGTAAGGAACTTATCTCTGCACTGCAATTGAACGGGCAAGAGTCTTTGATCATCCCGGTGCTGGCATACATTACTGTGATATCCTTCATGCTGTGGTCAGCTATCATGACCGGCAACCTGTGGGCAATCGCCGGAAGCATTCTGTTTGTGATCTCTGACTCGATTCTGTCCTGGAATATGTTTGTATCTGACATTTCTTATTCCGATGTGCTCATTATGACGACCTACTACAGCGCACAGTTCCTGATTGCACGGAGCATTGCAGCGTTTCAAGGTTCGAACCGATATTCTTCAGTCAGACATTTCCCTGTAAATTAATGGTTGTTAGTATACACCGTGTTATGTTACCATGGCATTAATTCATAGGAACGGAGGGTTACGTGTGGTTAACTAATTTTTCGATTGTTCACTGCGCATTGAGATAATAGCACTTGATTTGGGCTGTGCTGTGTGTGCATGTAATCGGAAAATGGTCTACCTACAGGTAACTAACCTTACTTGATGATATACAATAACGGAACCCTGAGCGGGACTTGATGTCGCTTCAAGACACATATAGCATCCTGAGATGTTCTTTTATTTGTTATCTTTTTCCGACTACTGGTGACACAGGCACTTTGCCTGTGTTTTTTATTTTTATTACCGTGGAGGGAATTATCTATGAAGAAACAACGAATTGAAAGTAACGGAATCCACATCTATACGGAAAGCTTCGGAAACAGCAGCGATCCAGCTGTTTTACTCATCATGGGAGCTCAGTCCTCCATGATTTGGTGGGAAAAAGAGTTTTGTCAACGTTTAGGCGACACAGGCCAGTTTGTGATTCGTTATGATAACCGTGATGTGGGCCGCTCTACAACGTATGAACCGGGCCATCCGGAATACACCTTCGAGGATATGGCGGATGATGCTATACACATCCTGGATGCCTACGCAATCGAAAAGGCGCATATCGTGGGCATGTCCATGGGCGGGATGCTAACCCAAATGATTGCTCTGCGTCATCCGGACAGAGTGTCCGCCATTACGCTCATAATGACTTCGAACTTTGCCTCTCATCTGCCCGAGATCGAGGAGAAGGTGATGAAGTATTTCGTCGAGAATGCCGCCATAGACTTGTCGGATAAGCAAGCGTTTATTCAATTTACGATTGGTAAGTGGAACGTGCTTACTGGTCGTAAATATCCTTTTGATGAGGAAAGAATAGCCCGACTGGCTGAGGAGGAATGGGCACACTCGGACAATGCAGCCAGCTTAAATAATCACGGACTTATTGCCGGCGGTGAATCCTATCTGGGCAGAACGGCAGAAATCAGTATTCCAACGCAAGTTATCCATGGCACGGACGATCCAATCATTCCTTATGCACATGGTGTTCACCTGGCGGATGTCATCCCTGGGGCTTCCCTAACTACACTGGAAGGGATAGGGCACGAATTACCACGGGAAGTGTGGGACACAATCATTGAGGTCATTACGAAGCATTAAGCGAAAAGAACAGCTCCGAAGTCTAACTGGACTTCGGAGCTGCTCTTTTTACCTATCCTGCCAATTCCATAAACGGGCTTCTCCCACATGAATATCTCTTACCCAGGGCTCTTTCTTGAGCTTTAACAGCTCTTTCGTCGGTCCGGTAACGACAGCTCCATAGATCTTTACACCGTTTAATTCAACATACTGCGTGACTTGTTCGATATCTAGGAACGGAACAATCCTCCGGGTAATAGATGGGTAATCTTGCATCAACCGTAGTGTTTTGATAAAGTTTTCATTTCTCAAATCACCGCTTCCATATTCCTCAACCGTCGGATAAGAGCCTCCCTGCATAACCGTTTTACCAAACCAGCCTGATTTCTCTTCCTTGTAACTCGTAATCGTTATATCATCGTGGTGCCACATCGGGTTATAAGGAAATCCAATCAGATCGTTCTCTAACCCGGCATCTACCGCAAACCAAACGGGATCCATTTTTTTGCCCTCTAACTGCTTCAATATCTCATCGGTCGTAAAAAAACGGTCCAATGATACATAGGCTTCGGCTACGGTCCCTTCCGGAAGTTTCTCTAGTGTACTCCAATCCTGCTCTATATCTTCGTAAGTTTCTTCAGGAAGCTTAAAATGATTGTTATATTGATTATCATTAGACCATATCATCTGCTGTATATTCGGTTTTCCAAACCTAAAGGACAACGAGTAATCACCAATGGTATACCTTTCGCTTCCCACCTGCTTTTTCATATCACCGGTCAGCTCAAAATTGAAGAATCCATTCGTATTACTGTTTAAGAAAACACTCACATTCGGATGAGTTACCGCGACTGCAAAAGAAGCCACATCACTATAGATTTCTCTTCGGCTGGGGTTACCCTCATTATAATAAATATAACTAAATATATTACTGGCCCATGAAACCAAAATGAATATGATCAACACACTCAAAACCGTATTAATACGCGCTTTCCATTTACCTCGCCGTATGATTTTCGCTTCAAGTCGCGACTCTGCCGGATTGTTGGTCCCGTCACGCTCCTTCCCCAGCAACTCGTCTAAATGTGCCTGATAAACTTCCATTTTCTCAAGCTCTTTCTCGATCTCCACCCGTTCCTCTTCAGACAGTTTACCTTCTTCATAATCCTGTAGCTTCCGCCGAAAATCGTCACTCATTCTGACCCACCCTTCCCTTTCTGCTGCCGAAGTTTTTGTCTCGCACGAAACAATAGTATTTTAAAATGAGACAGCCCCACCTTCATCAGATCGGCTGCTTCCTGATATGACATCTGGTGAAATTCATACAGCAAGATGGCCTGCTTCTGCTGTTCCGGCAATTCGTCGATTGCCAGCTTCAATTCGTCCCACCGCTCTTGCTCCATAACTTGTTTCTCTAACGTCTCGGGCCCAGATAATGTGTTGAAAAATCCGATATCCTGAATTATGGTGCGCTTGTTTTTCCGCTTTGCATCTATGAACGCATGATAAGCCACTCGGAACAGCCACGGCTTTACTTGATCGTCCTTGCAGTTTTCCAAGTGCAAATATGCGCGGTAAAAGGTTTCCTGCAGTATATCCTCGGCCATATGATGATCCCGGCAGAGAGAGTACAAGTAACGATAAACGTCTTTCATATATTTTTGATAGATCCGGTCCAAGTCGTCTCGTTTCATTGCCTCCCCCCTCACCCTATACACGTACTGACCCTGCCAAAAGTTACACAAAAAAACTTCATCAGCCCCAAAGAGCCAATGAAGTTTCGTTTTGTAGCTTATATAACACCGCAATTCTCAAGCAAATAAGCAAGGCCGTATGAACGATTTCACCGCTTATGCCTTGTCGCTTTAATAGGAGGTATGTATAATCGGTTGTAATTACAATAGGGAGTTATTTCCATGATACGGAACCTTTTCAAGAGAAAGCATCGGTTAATATGGATCACATTCATTTTTGCGCTCATATTGCTATGGTTCTTTCCTTCTTGGACACCTAAAATTCGCGACGAAGCGGGAAAAGTGATCTCTGGAAGTGTAGCGATTCTTGAGCGGGTTGAGCTCGGGGGAAAAAAGCAAAGTATATTAATCCGCGGCAATGACAGTACAAAGCCGGTCATTCTTTTTCTGCACGGTGGTCCTGGTTATCCGCAAATTGCGTACGCCCGCAAATACCAGAAAGAGTTGGAGAAAGATTTTATTGTAGTCAACTGGGATCAGCGTGGTGCGGGAAAGTCGTATCATTGGGGTATGACGGAAGAAGATTTACAGATTGATCGCTTGGTCGAAGACACCCATGAACTGACCGCGTATTTGCGCACGAAATTCAATCAGTCCAAAATATTCGTCGCCGGGCACTCTTGGGGCAGTCTACTGGCAACGTGGACAGTACAGAAATACCCCGGTGATTATTATGCCTACATCGGTATTGGTCAAGTTGCCCATTCACCTGAAGGCGAACAGGTATCCTATAATTTTGTCCTTCAAGAAGCCAAACGGACGAAAAATGATGAGGCTTTGAAGGAGCTGGAGTCGATCGGGTCCCCCCCCTATCAACATCCGCGTAAGGATACCACTTTGGAGCGTAAATGGGTGACAGCGTTTGGTGGATCGGAGAGAAATATCAGCTCTTATAAGGATCTGATCAAAGGGGTTTTGTTCGCCCCCGAATATACTTGGCTGGATGGCGTTCGATTAGCGATCGGGGACTCCGTATCAAGGCATGCCATTATGCCCCAAACGAAAGACGTCAATCTTTTCGAAAGCGTTCCAGAGCTGAAAGTACCGGTCTATATTATGATGGGCAGAACGGATTATATGACTCCCTCGGAGGTTGCCTACCGTTATTATGAAGAGCTTAAAGCCCCTGCCAAACAGTTTATCTGGTTTGAGGGGTCTGCTCACTTTCCACACTTTGAAGAGACCGACAAGTTTACCAAGGAAATGCTCCGAATCCAAGAGGAAATCTTGGGAGACAGCATTATCCGATAACTATAAGGAAAACAGACATGGTCTGATGAAGACCATGTCTGTTTGTTCCCTACTCTATTCACCACTTTATACATCGGCTCTAGCGCATCATCTCTTTTACGAGCTCCCGGTTACGCTGTTTAAATAAATCATTGTGTGAGGATACCATACCCGACTTGTACGCATCGGGTTGGATATACTGCTTCGCTTGGTTAACAGCGTTAGCTGCATCCTGGAAGGCACCTGCGATAAGATGCAACTTCCCGTCGTGCTTCAGAATGTCTCCTGCCGCATATAGCCCCTCAATCGATGAGGCACTATTGGCATCGCCTGCAATGTAATATTGATCCGCTATTTCAATATTAAGCTCACTGTTCTCAAGCAAGGTCTTATCCCGCTCATATCCATGATTGATAATTACTTCATCGATGGATAATGTCGTTACCTCACCCGTCTCATGATTCGTGAGCTCCACTCGCTCGATCGTTTCATGATTGGCACCAGCGATCAGCTTGGTGATCGACGTATTCAAACAACAAACTGCCGAACTGTTCATCAACTGCGCTGCTTGAGCCTCATGTCCTGCCAGTGCACTTTTTCGATAGGTCAGATAAACCTTCTTAGCAATCGGTTCAAGTTCATTGGCCCAATCGATTGCCGAGTTGCCTCCCCCTGAAATAATTACCGTTTTATCCTTAAACCGCTTTAAAGATTTCACCGTGTAATTTAGGTTAGACACTTCAAATCTTTCTGCTCCTTCGATCTCAAGCTTTTGCGGATTCAGAATCCCGCCTCCGACAGCAACGATCACCGTTTTTGAATAATGCTTCTGTCCTGAAGCGGTATGTAATACGAATATTCCGTCATCGTTCCGTGTAATCGACTCCACTTTCTCATTAAGATGCACTTCCGGATTAAAGGTTAATCCCTGCTCAATCAATTGTTCAATGAGTTTTGCTCCAGTAACCGGCGTAAGTCCACCAACATCCCAGATCATTTTTTCCGGATACACATGTATTTTACCGCCCAAATGCGGCTGATACTCAATAATTTTCGCTTTCATCTCCCGAAGCCCACTATAAAAAGCAGAGTAAAGCCCTGCAGGCCCTCCTCCGATTATCGTCACATCAAACAAATCTTGTTGTTCCACAATCGCCCACCCCCTGAAATAATTGTTAATGATTATCATTCTCAATACAATATAATCTCATTCCGCTCTTTTTACAACTAAAATTAGAGGTTGACAACATAATTGCATAACTTTAAAGTAATAAAAGTAGTGAAACTGATAATCATTATCAACAAATCCAGTCTTTAATTAATCTAAATGGAGGTTCCCTAATGACTCGCCTATATACAGAGGACTTAAGCATTGGCTATGGTGAACGTCTCATTGTGAAACGGCTTAGTGTGAAGATTCCCGACAAAAAAATCACCACGATCATCGGGGCCAATGGCTGTGGTAAATCAACACTGTTAAAAGCCATTACGCGCATTATCTCACATCAAGACGGAACGATCCTATTGGATGGAAAACATATCGCCAAAGAGGACACCAAGGCCCTAGCCAGAAAAATGGCGATTCTCCCCCAGTCACCCGAAAGTGCCAGCGGACTCACCGTCGGCGAGCTTGTATCCTACGGCCGCTTTCCATACCAGAAAGGCTTCGGTCGTTTAACGAAAAAAGATTACGAAGTCATCGACTGGGCTCTTGAGGTGACAGGAACCATAGAATTTAAGTTCCGTCCTGTAGATTCCTTGTCCGGAGGACAGCGTCAACGGGTCTGGATTGCCATGGCTTTAGCCCAGGAAACAGACATTATTTTTCTGGATGAACCCACTACCTACCTGGATTTGGCGCACCAGCTGGAAGTTCTGGAGCTGCTTCAAAAACTGAATCTGGAGCAAGAACGCACCATCGTCATGGTTTTGCATGACCTGAATCAGGCCGCCCGTTTTGCCGACTATATCATCGCTATGAAAGACGGTGAAATCGTCAAATCCGGAAGCTGCGAGGAAGTGATCCATCATGATGTGCTGCGAAAGGTGTTTCAGATTGATGCCGAAATTGGCAAGGATCCCCGAACGGGTAAACCGATGTGTATCACATACAACTTACTAAAAGGAGAAACTACACAACATGAGAAAAAAAATATACATCCCGTTCATTCTACTGTTACTGCTGGCTCTTAGTGCCTGCGGTAATCCGTCCACTAATAAAAAGGGAGCTTCTGCCCCTGCCGATAAAGAAAAAAACGAGTCATCAACCATAACATACCAATCGGAGAATGGTCCTGTTGAGGTTCCTGCTGATCCGCAGCGTGTCGTCGTGCTGTCCAGTTTTACAGGGAACGTTATGTCACTTGGCGTTAACCTTGTCGGCGTGGATTCCTGGTCCAAGAAAAATCCTCGCTTTGAACCACAACTAAAAGATGTTCCGGAAGTGAGCGATGAAAGCCTTGAGAAAATCATCGAGCTCGATCCCGATCTGATCATTGGTCTGTCCAGTATTAACAATGTTGATAAATTAAAAGAAATTGCACCGACCGTAACGTACACCTACGGTAAAGTAGACTACCTGACACAGCATCTGGAAATTGGTAAATTGCTCAACAAAGAGAAGGAAGCTGCTGCATGGGTAGATGACTTTAAGAAACGTGCGGCGAAAGTCGGAGAAGACATCAAAGCTAAAATCGGTCCGGACAAGACCGTATCCGTTATCGAAAATTTCGATAAACAACTATACGTCTACGGCGACAATTGGGGCCGCGGTACTGAAATTCTGTTCCAGGAAATGAAGCTGAACATGCCGAATAAGGTAAAAGAAACGGCGCTCGAAGCTGGCTATTATGCCCTATCTTCAGAAGTTCTCCCGGAATTCGCAGGTGATTACGTCATTCTGAGTAAAGACCCAGGTCAGGATAACTCCTTCCAGGAAACCGAAACGTACAAGAACATTCCCGCTGTGAAGAACAATCAAGTGTTTGAGGTCAATATGAATGAATTCTACTTCAATGATCCGCTTACGCTCGACTTCCAGCTGGACTTCTTTAAAAAATCATTTCTTGGTAGCTGATGAACGATCATGAGTACTGAAACTAAACGTACCATTCCATTTGTTTATAAGCTGTTAGCCGGTGTAGCAGTGTTTGTTGCCATGTTTATCGTCGCCATGCTATTTGGAGCAGCCGATACGACCATAAACGATGTATGGCTGGCACTAACCTCGAATGCCCACGGAGATAAGATTACGATCCTCCGAGAAATCCGGCTGCCCCGTGAAATGGCCGCCGTCTTTGTTGGTGCCGCGTTGGCGGTTTCGGGTGCTGTTATGCAAGGCATGACCCGTAACCCATTGGCTGATCCCGGTCTACTTGGGCTCACGGCCGGTGCCAATGCGGCACTGGCTATAACGATGGCATGGATGCCTTCTGTGAATTACTTCGGCATTATGATTGCCTGTTTCATCGGTGCTGCTGTCGGTTCCTTCATGGTGTTCAGTTTAGGCGCAATCAAAAAAGGCGGCTTCTCTCCTCTTCGTCTTGTTCTGGCAGGAGCTGCCGTATCCGCGTTCTTGTACGCGATCGCTGAAGGCGTCGGCATCTATTTCAAAATATCCAAAGATGTCTCCATGTGGACAGCCGGAGGTATGATCGGTACCACCTGGAGCCAGCTTCAGATTATTGTCCCTGTCATCGTACTCGGCATTATCATTGCCCTCCTCCTCTCAAGACAGCTTACAATTCTTAGTCTAAGCGAAGAGGTCGCCGTAGGCTTGGGACAAAAGACGGTGCGTATCAAAGCCATTCTGTTTATTGTCACGATTTTGCTTGCTGGTGCATCGGTTGCCCTCGTCGGGAACATGGCATTCATCGGACTGATGATTCCCCATATTGTTAGAGCGGTTGTCGGAACGGATTACCGGTTTATCATACCGATGTCGGCAATCTCCGGCGCAACCTTTATGCTGTTTGCTGATACGCTCGGACGTACCCTCAATGCTCCGTTCGAAACTCCAGTGGCGGCTATCGTGGCGATGATGGGCTTGCCTTTCTTCCTGATAATCGTTCGTAAAGGAGGAAAAGCATTCTCATGATCCATCCAGCACTTATAAAAAAACGACGGTTGATTCTCATCGGATTGGCTGCGCTTATTGTTGTAACAGCCGTCATCAGCATGGGGATGGGCTACTCCTCCTTGTCCTATGACAGGCTGATCCCGACTCTGTTCGGTCAGGGGACGTTTAAAGAAAACTTTGTGCTATTCTCTATTCGTTTACCACGATTGCTAATTACCCTGCTCGCAGGAATGGCGCTGGCGTTATCCGGTGCTATTTTGCAAGGAATCACACGTAATGATCTCGCAGACCCGGGGATCATCGGCATTAACTCGGGTGCGGGTGTAGCGATCGCCATATTCTTTCTGTTCTTTCCTATTGAGGCTGGCTCATTCGTGTATATACTTCCTTTGGTCGCATTCCTCGGTGCATTGATTACAGCATTTCTGATCTACGCGCTGTCGTACAACCGTATTTCAGGCCTGCAGCCGACAAGATTAGTACTGATTGGTGTTGGTTTTTCGATGGCTCTGTCGGGTGTGATGATTGTCATCACTTCGTCCGCAGAGCGTTCCAAAGTCGATTTTATCGCAAAATGGATCGCCGGAAACATATGGGGCTCGGACTGGCCATTTATATGGGCTATTCTCCCTTGGCTGATCATTCTCATACCATTTACGCTGTACAAGGCGAATCGGTTGAATCTACTGGGGCTCAGCGAACCAGTCGCTGTCGGCGTTGGGGTATCCATTGAAAAAGAACGTCTTGTTCTGCTCCTGACGGCCGTGGCACTTGCCGCTTCCGGGGTTTCGGTAACAGGCGGAATCGCCTTTATCGGACTCATGGCTCCGCACATCGCGAAAGCGTTGGTCGGACCACGAAACCAGATGTTTATCCCTGTCGCTATTTTGGTCGGCGGATGGCTGTTGATGTTCGCTGACACAATTGGACGCAATCTGGTTGATCCTGATGGCATTCCGGCGGGGATTATGGTCGCGCTGATCGGTGGACCTTACTTTATGTATTTGTTGCTGAAAAAATAGATTGACAGCGGTGTCCAAAAAAAGTTAAAAATCCCTTGAGCCTGACGCTCAAGGGATTTTTTCTACGGCTTTACGCAAGGGTCTACATGATTGACCGACACCTTGCTTATTTCGAAATATCAACGAACCCTTCACCGAACACGTCTCATGAAAAAAAGCACCCGACGAATGCGCGGTGCTCCCTTCTGATTCCGTAACAAGTATTCTTCTCCATAACGTTTTGAGACGGATGTCCCTATGAAAATCTCATCGTGTATGTTACTCTCCCGGCAATGGCAGACCTGCCTCCAGTTGGCCTAAGGCCGTATCTAACAATTGCTTGAAGTCAGCATCCGGGTATTCTGCATAATGTAGCATGACTGAAATGTTCACACCGATGACCGCCCCGGCAAAAGTACGAACTGCCGTATCGTCCGGCGAACAGCCGATACGCTTGGCCACCATCTCCGAAATCAACTTCATCGTCTCGGTCATGTTGTTCAAGGTTGCCGCCCTGAGCTCGGGAATGCTCATAATCAGTTGATCTCGTTCCCGCACCGTGGTCAGCTCACCGTCCGACAGTTCTTCCACTCCCGAGGTCATCGCTTGACGGACAGCTTGAATCGGACTCAAATCTGAAGGTTGAGCTTCAAAAGCAGCGATAAGAAGGGAATCATAATTATCAGTAGTGACTACCTCTTCTTTGGTTGAAAAATATCGAAAAAAAGTACTCGGAGATATTTCCGCAGCCTCAGCAATTTGTTCGACGGTAGTTTCGTGGTAGCCTAGTTCTCTAAAAAGACGCAACGCATGCATCTGAACTGCCGCCATGGTTTTGGCTTTTTTGCGTTCTCGCAACCCAATGGTTTTTTTGTTATTTGATGACACGCTGCTCACTCCCCAATGGTATTTTGCTCGAACTCTATTTTTTCGATCCAATGAACCGTCTCATAATCAATCAAAGGTAAGTTTAGCATGATTATGAAATAATGAGAAGTTAGCATACTCTAGTATGATCATTCAACTATTCTTGTATCATCGCATTATTTTTTCACCGCGAATATCACAAGTCCCTTTGAACAATACCGGCCCATCCTGCACAGCTCCCCGCTGCAAACAGCCCCAATGCGCCGAACACTGATGCGATAGGCAGCCCCTCTCCCTCACTAATAGCTGCTGCATCAAACAAATTAAACAAGTTAGCCTTTGCCAGCCACATAAAACTATCATTCAGGCCAGAGATTATATTTAATAAAAACATAATTGATACTATTCCAATCCCAATCGACAAAGCTCCGCGTTCAGAGTTCAGCCATGGAGATAATGCAAATCCGATTCCCATAAATGTTAGTGAGGTCAATAATCCTGCCAACATAACGTTCGTTACTGCCCAAGGCGCATTCAGCATGCCGATAAATCTCCCTATCAACAAGACAATTCCTGTCGATACAACAGCAATAACAATCACTTGATAAATATGCGCGAGCCATTTAGCCCAATAAATAGAGGTTCGGCTATACGGAAGTGTAAATAAGAACTCCGCTGTATGACGATCTCGCTCTTTGACAATGGAGCCAATTGCCCAGCTCATAGAGAAAAAACCAAGGAGAAGTAAAAAAAACGTGAATGGCTGCCCGGATACCCATCCTTCAAAAGTAGTGAGGTTTTCGGACTTGGAGGCTACCGCGGGGATGGCTTGGAGAAGCCCTACGACTAATAAAGCAATCCAGAAGCTTCTTTTGTTTTGGTTAAACTCATAACGCATCATTTTATTCATGTCCGAGCCCCCCATCTGACCCATTAACTCCCAAAACATACTCGCTCATAAATTTTTCCTCAAGCGACGTTCTCTGCACGCTCAAATCCTTAACTGGCATTTTGGACAGTACAGCAAGAAGAGAACGAAGTTCCTTATCCTGAACACGGAATCGGTAAATACCGTTTTCACATCTGGTATTCGGATCAATTTTATACAGTTCCTGCAGCTGACCGCGTTCATCTATTTCAGAAAAAGAAACCTCGATGAAATGGTCGCCCGCAGCGGAAATCTCTGATACCGTTGATACTTGTATTAAGCGCCCGTCTCGGATAATGGCAACATGGTCACATAATTTTTCAACTTCAGTCAGTATATGAGTTGAGAAAAACACAGTCGTTCCTTTTAACTCATTCCATTCACGGAGTATTTGGAAAAATTGTTGCTGCACGAGTGGATCCAATCCCGAGGTTGGTTCATCTAGAATTAGTAATTCCGGATTATGAATAAGCGCAAGTAGAATGCCGAGTTTCTTTCGATTTCCCAATGAATAGGATTTGATTTTCTGATTCCCATTCCATTGAAGTCTTTCTGCATAATCATGAATCGGCGACTTTTTTAAATTCATTCCGTGTACGTTTGCCGTGAAGTTCAGGACTTGATTGCCTGTCATATCTGGATAAAGCCGAACCTCGGAGGGGAGATAACCTATTTTTCTGCGCAGTCGCGGATCGTCGCCGTTGACACGATGTCCCAAGATAAATATCTCTCCTGATGTAGGAGCAATCAATTGCAAAAGCAGTCGTATCGTCGTCGATTTCCCAGCCCCGTTAGGCCCGATAAACCCGAAGATTTCGCCTCGCTCTACCTTTAGATTCAGATCAATCACACCACGCTTGCCGCTGTATGTTTTATACAGATTCCGGAGAAGAATGGCAGACATACTACACCACCTTATTAGTGATTTTACTTTACTTTACGTAACAAACTTGCTTATTCCCCACTCACATTTTGATTCAACTCTGGCGTTCTGTTGGAGTTTGTCTTCTTTTGTATAAAAATTACTGTTAGCAGTAGTCCTAGAACCGCGACTCCTCCGCATACCCACAGCATCATTTCCATTCCAGCAACGAAGGAAGCGCGTACTGAGTTTAATAAAGCTGCCGATTCGATTTTCTGTGCCACGGCTGCTCCAGCGGATACGCTGCGCTGCACGACTTCTGCAACATCTCCCGGCAAACCGCTCAAATCAAGATTATTCCGATAGTACGTGCTGAGAACGGTCCCTAATATAGCAACCCCCATCGTCCCCCCAACTTGACGTAGTGCCATAATTAAAGCCGAACCTACGCCGCTGCGTTCCGCCGATAGCGGCGACATCGCGACGTCCATTGCCGCAGGCAAGGCCAATCCAATCCCAAAACCAACTACAGTGACCCATATTAAGGAAAATCCGTATCCGCTATCTATACCCGTATTGGCTCCAATAGCTAAGCCGGCAAACAGTATTAAGAAACCAAGTGCCATGGTAGCCCGGGTACCAAACTTCGATTGAAGTTTATCGGATATAGGGGCACCAATCAGAAGGCCTAAAACTAATGGCAGCAAGCGTAATCCGGAATGTAACGCATCAACCCCTTGAACCGCTTGGAAATATTGAGGTGTAACGAACAATACTCCAAACAAGGCAAAGGATATGACAGTGGCCAGTATTGAACCCCATGTAAATTTGGATGAGCGAAATAATGATGGATCAATAAGCGGTTGCTTGACACGTTTTTCCCATAACATGAAAATTACTAAGCACAATATCCCGCCAATCATAGTAGATAATGCTGTAACGTCTCCCCAGCCATTTTCGCCAACTTCAATGACTCCGTATGTAAAGCTGACCAATCCAAGGCTTGAAGAAAGGATACCTATCGTATCCACTTTTTGCTTAATTTCGCTGCGCGTTTCAGGCAACAAGATAGAAACGGAGAATAAAGCAATGATGACTAGTGGGACATTGATCAGGAAAATTGAACCCCACCAATAGTTATTCAGCAACCAGCCTCCCACAATCGGCCCCAGAGGAATACCGAGCGCGTTCGCCATCATCCATACGCCTATTGCTTTAGGACGTTCTTCCTCAGAGAACAACACCGGTATGATCGACATTGACAAAGGTACCAGAAATGCAGCACCAAGTCCCAGAACTGCGCGTCCAGCAATCAGCTCCCAGGTTGTACTAGCGTAAGCACATACTGCAGAAGCCACCCCAAACACGAGCAAGCCAGTAATAAGCATCTTCTTTCTTCCCAATCGATCACCTAGCAAGCCTGCTGGCAAGAGCATAGCAGCAAATATTAGGTTATACGCATCCGCAAACCACTGCAGATCCCCATTCGTTGCATGCAAATCCGTAGCAAGAATAGGCAGGGCGAGGTTAAGAATTGTCATATCTAGTCCGACCGCAATGATTCCCACTGCAAGAGCACCCAACACCCACCATCTTCGATTCCCTTGATTAATCATGAGAGTTACCGCCTTTCAATATCAATAATGAGAGTTTATTTCATTTGAAAGTCACTGTCAAATTATTTTTTGTTAATTCCTGGTTCTTTTAAAGCATCTGACAACGACCTCCTCCCATCCGTGCGGCAATCGACAAGGTTACTCTCTTCAGCCATTGCATCGCCCAGACAACGCAAAAAAACCCGGGAACACTTCCCGGGCAGATCCCTGACTTATAAAAGAAATATAGCTACCACAGTCGTCACAGTCAAACCGATCAATACCGGCTTCAAGTTCCGCCGCGCTAGCTCAAACGGACTCACACCGCAAATGGCGGCGGCCGGAATAAGAGCCCACGGGATGAGCGTTCCGCCGCCCACCCAGATCGCTGCTACTTGACCGAGCGCCGTTAAGGTTGCCGCACTCGAGTGGGTTGCCACGGCAAACAGCTGCGCGATCGATCCTGCAAGCGAGATGCCGGAAAAGCCCGACCCATCCAATCCCGTAATCGCTCCGGTAATTGTCAGAGTTACGGCGCCTACCGTTCCATTCATTGGCACGCTGCCAGCCAGAGCCACGCCAAGGTCGTTCACAATGCCATGAGAAGACTCCGGCAGCACTTTGCCGAATAGATCTGTGAATGCCGAATCGCCCAGATAGAAAAAGGCCGCAATCGGAATAACCGGTCCGAACACTTTAAATCCAAAAACAAATCCATCAATCAGATAGGATGTGATCTTCTCTAGACCTTGATTGCGATGTGCAAGCAAAGTTACGACAATCAGAATAAACACGGCTGTACCACCAACGAGTGCCGTAGCATCTCCGCCCTGCAGTTTTAGTGAGAACATTGCAGCTACATCAACGAGGAACAGCAGCGGTATGATGACCGCTAGCCATTGTCTTACCCGGGGGTGGATCACAGCCCGCTCCTCATCCCCGTCCCTGTCGGATAAAGCACTCGCGGCACTTTTTCCCGATATGAGGCCGTCTCTCCAAGAACCATTCTTCATATCCCTCCGCATGAACCAAAACGCGGTTACGGTCGTCACAAGCCCCATGACAATAACTAGAGGGATGCTCGCCTCCATTACGCTGCTTACCGGGATACCAGCGGCATCCGCCGTAAGTTTCGGTGCGCCTTGAATAATGTAATCGCCCGAAAGCGCAATTCCGTGACCGAACAGGTTCATCGCAATAGCCGCGCCAAGTGCAGACAGTCCGACTCGGGCTGCCACCGGCAGCAGAACAGCACCGATCAGCGCCACCGCCGGAGACGGCCAGAAGAAAAATGATGTGATCATCATGATGATACCAATACCCCAGTATGCCATTGCAGGTGTTCGCAGGAAGCGGGTCAGCGGTGACACCATCGTCTCATTAATGCCCGTAAGGATGAGAACCCGGCTCATGGCTACAATGATCGAGATGATCATAATGGTTCCCATCAGCTCTTTTGTCGCATAAATAAAGGAATTGAATATACCGGATATCGATCCGGCCAGCGTCTCGGTCGCCAGCACCCCCCAGCACAAAAATACCAGCCTCGCATATCATCGTTGTATCCCGCCGCCGGATCAGCAGCGCCATAATAAACACGATAAACGCCAGATATACATAATGAATTGCCGTCAAATGAATGCCCACCCGCGGGACCCCACCCTTCCCGAAACCTCCAAAAGTTGTGTTATATGCTATGCATGGGCCTGGGCAAGTGTTCTGGGGCACGAAAAAACACCATTCTATTTCCCATCACAGGAAAAAAGAATGGTGTCTTTCATGGAACACAGAACGAGCGTATGATACTTAACCTTTGATAGCACCAATCATGATCCCTTTTTCAAAATACTTGGACACGACCGGATAGAAAAGGAGTACCGGAATACTGGATACAATAACCACAGCATACTTGATTGACTGCTTGATCATATTGACCTCGCTTTGGTTGCTGGTCATGATCGCCTGATTGGCCACATCGCCCATCTGGTTCTGTACGAGGATTTCCCTCAAAATCAGCTGCAACGGGAACAAGTCACGATCCGACAAATAAATCATGGCATCGAAATAACCGTTCCATCTGCCCACGCCATAGAACATCATCATTACCGCAATAATTGGCGTTGAAAGTGGCAATACAACCTTGATCAGCAGCTGCATATCGGTAGCTCCGTCAATAAATGCACTTTCCTCCAGCTCTACGGGAATGTTCTGCTGGAAGTAGGTACGCATAATAATCATGTTGTATACGCTGACTGCACCCGGCAGAATCATAACCCACATGGTGTTAATAATGCCCAATTGTTGGTTAACCAAATACGTAGGAATCAGACCGCCGGAGAAGAACATCGTGAACGTAAACAAGATCGTAATAAAATTCCGTCCCCGAAAATCCCGCCGGGATAACGGGTATGCCGCCAGCGTTGTCATCATGACGTTAACGGCTGTTCCCAGCCCGGTGTAGATCACAGCATTTTTGAAGCCCATCCATATATCCGGGTTATCAAACACCCGTTTATATCCTTCTAATGTAAAGCCTCGAGGCCAGAGCAATAAGGCATTGTCGAATATTTGACGGGGATCACTGAGCGATGCAAACACAACAAACAATAATGGATACAAAATAATCAGTGTAATGATTCCAATCACTGATATGTTGATCCAATTAAAAATTTTGTCTTCTCTAGATAGAAATAACTGCATAGTTGCCCCTCCTTACCACAGGCTTGTCTCACTAAATTTCTGAGCGAATTTATTCACCAGATACAGAACGATAAAGTTAATGATATTGTTAAAAAAGCCCACAGCAGCTGAGAAGCTGTATTCCGCATTCAAAATACCCGCTTTATACGTATATGTTGACAAAACCTCAGATGTAGCAAGGTTTGCATCATTCTGCATTAACAGTACCTTTTCGAATCCGACTGACATGACGGACCCTGTGGCTAAGATGGCGCAGATCACAATGGTCGGCATGATCGCCGGAATCGTAATGTGGCGAATGCACTGCATTCGGGATGCACCTTCAAGATAAGCAGCTTCATATTGGTCTTGCGGAATGCCGGACATCGCGGCGGTATAGATCAAGGTCCCCCAACCGACCGTCTGCCAAATACCAGACCAGACAAAAACGTGTGGAAACAACTTCGGATCGCCGATAAAATCAATTGGCGTGCCGCCGAAATACTCAATTATGGCATTAATAACACCGTCGACCGGAGACGTAAAAAACGTAACCATACCAACAATGATAACAATCGAAATAAAGTTAGGAATGTAGGAAATGGTCTGTACGAGAGACTTATACTTCTTACTGCGAAGCTCATTAAACATGACAGCTAATATAATCGGCAGCGGAATGCCAACAAGGAGGCTGTACATACTGATTCGCAGGGTGTTGATAATAACATCCCAGAAATAGAAGGCGTTAAAAAATCTTTCGAAATGGGCAAAGCCCACCCACGGACTATCCATAATTCCGAGTGCTGGAGAGTAGTCTTTAAACGAAATAATAATCCCGTACATCGGGATGTAGTTCCATATAATCAAGGAGGTTAGTGGCAGAAGCATCATGATATACAACCATTTATGCTTCCGAAATGAATTGCGTTTCGGCTTAAGAAGATTTTTCTTGTGAAGTGAAGATTCCATAGTTTTCCCCTCTCCTTAAAATTTGGGGAGATTCCCTAAGAATCTCCCCAAACAACAGATCGTTTAGCTCTCTTTATAACGTTTGTATTGCGTTTGCTTGATTTCCAAGTATTTATCCGAACCCATTTTTTTCAACTGCGCAATGTAGTTATCCCACTCTTTGTCGATATCCTTGGTGCCTGTAACAAACTCAACACGCATCTGTCCGACAAAGTTACCTACGTCTGCAAGAATAGAGGAGGATTCATTCGCTTCCTCGATGGTTGCCGGCAGGTCTGGTAGCATTACACTTGGCAATGTCTCTTCCGTCAAATCCGTGTAGACCATTGCTTCTTTTTTGCCTGCAGCCGCTCTAACTTCCGGAGAAAGCTCTATGTATGGGAAATACCCGCCATACACGTTATCTACATGCTGGAATGCTCCGAGCCCAATACCATCTTTGTAGTTCAAGATCTCATCGATGTAGACCATCTTGCCGTCTTCCATATTGTAGGTAACGCCTTCTTTACCGAGATAGCCAAACACGCTGCCTTCTTCACTGTAGAAATAGTCAACCCATTTCAGAATAGCTCCTGGGTCCTTCGCATCCTTCGTGACGACAAGACTGGATGCGCCCGCAACCTGGGAATCGGTCAGGGAAGCGGTATCTCCGTTAGGACCAGCAAGAACGTTAATTGCGACAAAATCATCCTTTACGCTCTCGCCGACATAATCCGGTGCCGCCCAGTTCCAAGCGCCGACCGTATCTTTTGCAGCGTCAGCAGTCCATTTGTCATAGTCAACACCGCTGAAGGCCTGCTTGTTGATAGCCCCGTTTTTGTACATCCGGTTCTCGTACTTCAGAAGCTCTTTATACCCGTCGGCTGTAATCGTAAGCTGAATCTCATCGTTATCATCAACATAGATAAAGTTACCTAACGCCTTGCGGCCGCCGTTGCCAATGCCAAAGGAACCCATCATCATCTGCTCGAAGGTCCAGCCAAGCGAACCACTTGGCATATACCAGCCCTGCTCATCGTTCTGGCCATTGCCGTTTGGATCCTTCGTAACGAATGCCATCAAAGCCTCTTCCAGCTCGGCAGTGGTCTTAGGAACCTCCATGCCGAGGTTGTCCAGCCACTTCTTGTTGATCCACAAACGGATCGTTCGGTTACCTTCCGGATATGGGTCGAGATAAGGAGTTGCATAGATGTGACCATCCGCACTGGTTAACCCTTTTCTTACATCTTCGTTCTCCTCGAGATACTTCTGCAGATTCGGCGCATGCTCCTTGATCAAATCCTCCAGCGGCAAGAACAGACCTTGCTTACCGTATTTCAGCAATTCTCCATTGTTCCAGTCCACTTGATAGAACGCATCAGGCAGATCACCTCTGGTCAAAATGACGTTTTTCTTCTCGCCGATATCCGTGAGCTCTTCCCAGTTCACTTTAATTCCGGACATCTTCTCGTATTCTTTCCACATCCACAAATCGCTTGATGCAGGCCGCAGGTTGTTCCAGCTTGGTCTTAAGAGCGAAATTTCTGTCGTTTTCGTGCTCGCATCACCAGAATCCGGTTTCTTCGCTTCCTCTGATTTACCACCACAGGCTGTAACAAGCAGGGACGATGCCAGCAACATTGATATTACAACTTTCCCCTTTTTCGAAGTAAACACTCAACCAACCCCCATATTTGATATATCATGTTCAATCACAAACTGATTATATGATATACTATCGTATTTGTCTAGCGCTTACATTTCTATTTTTTGGTGATGTAAGCGATTGTCCTTGAAATCTTTCGCACATATATATACTATGAGATTAAGACCTTTCTCAGGGTTTGAAACCTAAGAATTGAACTGCAAGTGAAAGCTATCATGGAGAAGCATTATTGAATAATCCCATGGTATCACGGTTATTGATGCCCTTTAGCGGATGTGTTTTGATGACTCTCTAAAAGTTCAATGTAACAACGATTTAGCTTTCAAAAAATATTCACAATACTTTGACATATCCATAATTAAATGATATATCAAATTTAGCAAGGGGACTGTACATGGGGAACATTCCACTATATCAACATATCGTCATTGCCTTAAAAACGAAGATTGAATCTGGTGAACTAAAGATCGGTGACAAACTTCCAACAGAAGCCGAAATCTCCAAAGAATACAACGTGAGTCGAATTACATCCAAGAGAGCACTCACCGAACTGGAGAATGCCAATCTGATCTATCGCGTACAGGGTAAGGGCAGCTTTGTCAATTCCGTGCTTCCGGCCAATCGTTCTTTGGATAAAGCCAGCAAAGAGATTTTGCTTATCCTGCCGTTCACTCATAATCCGGGTCTTGGCGATTACGAAAAGGGAATCAATGAATACCTTGCGGGAACGGAATACACCCTTAATATCCAGTCCAACACGATTGTCGGACAAGGGAAACTGCTGCAGGCTGCTCTTCAAAGTTCGAATTCGGGCATCATTTTTTATCCCGTGAGCAGCATTACGGACCTCGGCATTTTGTACCAATGTCATTTATCCCGATTCCCTTTTATAACGATGGATAAAGGTGTTGAAGGCATTCCGTTTCTGTCCGTTGTGTCGGATAACTTTGATGGTGCTTACCAGGCAACCAAGCATCTAATCGAGAACAACCACAAAAAAATAGCCTTTATCTCCTCGCTAAAGGTGGAATATTCCTCTTCTATACGCGAACGATACTTAGGCTATTTAAAAGCGCTGTTTGATTATGATCTGATTGATCACAGCGTGAATGACGTAACTGAACGTTATTTAAAGCATGATGATGACAACGGGCGAGAGTATTATATCCGCTTCATTCAAACGATCTTGGAGCAAGGAATCACAGGAATAGTCACTGAGAATGATATTATCGCCATAGAGATTATTCAAATCGCCAAGGAGCTGGGTCTGTCTGTACCCGACGATTTCTCTATTGTGGGATTTGATAATATCCATCTCGCAAGCTTTGTAGAGCCCAAGCTGACTACCATTTCACAAGACTTTGGCACAATGGGATATCTGGCTGCACAAAGCCTAATACAGCTCATTGAGAAGCCTCACGAACAATCAATGGAAACCGTCGTTGTTCCGGTCAAGCTCATCGAACGACAGACCGTGAGGAGATTGTAATACCTAATTAGTACGTGTTCAAAAAGTCAGATTTTCAGCACCGAAGCATATGCTTCCGATGTGCGTTTTTTCAAAACGCTTGAGTTGGATGAAGCTAGGGACCGAGGAGCGGAGCGTAGGCAGAATCTACGTGAGCATGCTTTCGAAGTTTGGAAACATTTTAGCTGAATTCAAGATTCGACGTCGATTTCGCTTACTGATTCACTTCGTGATCAAAAGATGATTTTTGAACAACCTCTATCACTTTCATTACTAAAGGAGACGCTTAGCATGCTGCATTATATCGATACTAGACAAGGCTCCAACAACAAACATTCGTATTCGAACGGCAATACGCTGCCGTACACTTCGGTACCTTTCGGTATGAATCACTTTGTTGTTCAAACCAACGATCAGGGAAGCTGGTTCTTCAATCCGAATGACCGTGTTTTTCAAGGAATACGCTTGACACACCAGCCGAGTCCTTGGATGGGAGACTTCGCCCATTTCCTGATGACGCCGGTTGCCGATGACAAGATCAGAGGGTCAATCTTCTCCTGTCAAAGCTCCTATCGTCCGGAAGAAGCCATCTTCAAACCACATTATGTTCGCGTAAAGCAGCAGCGTTACAACATAACGACTGAACTCGTTCCGTCCTGTTACGGTGCATCGCTTCGAATTAAATACAACTCCAGTCAACAAGCAGGTCTTGTTCTGAACGCTAAAGGGAAAAGCTCGCTGCAATGGGATGCAGCAAGCCGTAAAGTCTCAGGCTTTATTAGCAATTTCTCCGGCTGTCAGGACGAGAATTTTGGCATCTATATAGTTATGACATTCAACAAGGACATCGATCCGTCCACTTCTGGCTTTTACAATGCCAAAGAACAACTAGAGAACGTTGCAGTGCTGGAAGGAACCGATCAGCATGCTGTCATTCGCTTTACGGATTGCGAGAAGGATACGCTAGAGGTCAAACTTGCCACCTCCTTTATTAGCCTCGAGCAGGCGGAGCTCAACTACCAGCGAGAGATTGCAACCTCTTTTGAAGATATGAAAGAAGAAGCAGCTAACGCTTGGAATCACTATTTAAACAAGATCAAAGTGACACATCACAATGAAGAATATTTAAAAACCTTCTACACATGCTTGTACCGCATGTTCCTGTTCCCTCAGAAGTTCTATGAGCTGGATGGTAATATGGAGCCGATTCATTACGATACAACGGCCAAAGCCGTTAAGAAGGGCATTCTGTACACCAATAACGGATTCTGGGACACATACAAAACGGTGTACCCGCTCTATTCCATTATCGCGCCTCAGGAGTACAAGGAAATGCTGGAGGGCTATCTGAATTCGTACCGAGAAGCCGGCTTCTTGCCAAAATGGCTGTCTCCGGATGAGCGCGGTCTGATGCCCGGTACACTGATTGATGCCGTTATTGCTGACGCAGCCGTAAAAGGCATTGCCGATCCTCTGCTGCCAGAACTGCTTGAAGCGATGCTGAAGGCAGCAACAACACAGAGCGAAATGAACATTTACGGTCGCCAGGGCACTCTGGATTATTTGAAATACGGTTATGTTCCAAGCAACTATCACGAAAGCGTCAACCATACGCTCGATTATGCTTACAGCGATTACTGTATCAGCCGAGTAGCGGATGTATTAGGGAACACCGAATTGGCTGATCGATACAGACAAAGCGCGCTGAACTACCGCAACATTTTTGATTCCGAAACCGGGTTTATGCGGGCCAAGGACCAGAATGGACAATTCCGTCCGGACTTCAACGATACGAGTTGGGGGCTTGATTATGCCGAAGGTAGTGCGTGGCAGACCAGCTTTGCGGTATTCCAAGATTTCGAAGGATTGATTGAAGGTTATGGATCGAAGGAACGATTCTTTAACAAAATAACCGAATTGTGCAACAAAGCTCCGGACTTTGATGTGAAGGGTTACGGCTTTGAAATTCATGAAATGAGTGAAATGGCGGCGATCGATTTCGGACAGGTGGCGATTTCCAATCAGCCGAGCTTCCATATTCCATATCTGTTCAACTATGTCGGACAGCCGGCTTCGTCCCAGGTTGTGATCAAGCAGATTTTGACGAACCTGTTCAACAGCGGCTTTGACGGATTCCCAGGTGATGAGGATAACGGAAGTATGGCCGGATGGTATGTATTCAGCTCCATGGGCTTCTATCCGGTATGTCCGGGAAGCGGTGAATATGTACTCGGTATTCCGCTATTCGACAGCGTAACGATTGAACTGCCAAACGGCAAACAAATGCAGGTTCATACCGACAACAATAATCCTCAGTCCAATTTCGTAGCGAATGTTACGCTGGACGGCGAAGACTACACCAAGCTGTACATTAAGCATGAGGATATAATGGATGGCAAAACACTGGATTTCCGCCTTGGGCTGGCTCCTAGCTTCCGCCAATATGAACAAGACGAGATTCCATTCTCGATTTCCAAAAAATAACGATTAATCATATATACACTCCATCTAACAAGAAAAAAGGGACATCCCGTGCAAGCCAGATTTACTGGCCTCGGGGTGTCCCTCTTCTATGGGGTATCTTCTCTTGGATTTCATCAAGGCCCGTATATAGCCGGCAACTAATCTTCGGAATGCAGTATGTATCCTTTCCCCCGGATACTTTCAATAGACAAAATATGACGCGTTTTCTTCCTTACCCGGTAGATTAGAGCGTTTAGCTCCTCCGCGCTCACGTCCGGAATCTCTCCTATGCTGTAACTTCGTTCAGGCCATACCTCCAGCTTTAGCTGTTCCTTAGACACGAACTGCCCTTTATGCTGAATCAGCAATTCAATGCATTTGTACTCTTTTTCTGAAAAAGCGTACACGTCTTCTCCAACAACAAGCTCCTGTTTATACGGGTCCAGTTTAACCCCGCCGGGTGCCTCAACAACCGCCATTTGTTTCATCAGCGGCGTAATGTCCATCGTTTCATCCATGCTGAGGATGGAGAACGACAAAACAATCAAATCACCCGCCAGCGCAACCGAATCCGCATGTTGAAGGGGTCTTTCCCCGTTCGGCGCCAGCCGTTCCTGATTCACGAAAGTTCCATGCTTACTGTTCAAATCTTTAATGAAGAATCGCCCGTTTTTATACAATAGAGCTGCGTGTTTCCGGGACACAAACACATTATCAAAGGAAATATCGGGATCCCACTGCTTTCCCTTTCTGCCCAAAATCAACACCTTGCTTGTCAGCGGAATGATATCCCCCCGCTCGTAAGGGTTACCCCTTTCCACCATCAAAAAGGAGGATTTATCCATAAATTCCCCTCCCGTACATTATCATTATTCCGCTATTATCAGATCGCTATCATGCAATTGTTATGGTTCAGCTATTGAGTGAGCTCTCCATATGGATAAGATTAAATAAGAGGGTCTTTATTACTGTTCATTTTAAACAGATTGTGGAGGATCGGATAGTGAAAAACAAAAAAAGATGGAAGAAAATTATACCGTTTATTCTCGTACTGTTCATATTCATATTTTTAAATAATACTTCACTTCTTACCAAAGAACGCACGGTTAAACCTTTGATTCTTGCACACCGTGGTCTCGGCCAAACGTTTCCAATGGAGGGCATTGAAGCGGACACCTGCACAGCCTCACGTATTTACGAGCCGGAGCATCCCTATTTGGAAAATACAATTCCGTCCATGGAAGCCGCCTTTGACGCGGGAGCGGACCTGGTTGAGCTGGATATCAAACCGACAAAGGACGGTCAGTTTGCCGTATTTCATGATTGGACCTTAGGGTGCCGTACGAACGTACAAGGCATGGTCATGGATTATACCATGGAAGAGCTGAAAAACATAGATATCGGTTATGGATACACGGCTGACAAAGGAGCTACTTATCCGTTTCGGGGTAAAGGAATGGGTCTTATGCCTTCCTTGAGCGAGGTTCTATCTACATTCCCGGACAGCTCTTTCCTGATCCATATCAAGAGCAGCGATGCAAAAGAAGGGGCTCAACTGGCGGAGTATCTTCAAAATCTGCCAGAGGAGCATTTGAGCAAGCTTACGGTGTATGGTGATGATGCACCCATTAGTACCTTGAAAGCCCAGCTTCCTTCTCTTCGGGTCATGTCCAAGGCTACCCTGAAGAGCTGCCTCGTTTCCTATACAGGCGCTAGCTGGACGGGATATATACCCTCGGTATGCCGCAACACCCAGTTACATATTCCTGAAAAATATGCCCGTTACTTATGGGGATGGCCGGATAAATTTTTGAACCGTATGGATAGCGTAAATACGCGAGTAATTGTGGTGGCCGGTAACGGCGGATGGTCGGAAGGGTTTGATTCAGAGCAGGACCTGGAAAGACTGCCCGCTGATTATAGCGGCGGCCTATGGACAAATCGCGTTGATTTGATCGCTCCGGCACTGAAACTGGGCGATTTGAAACCATGAGGGAATATTTGGAATATGAATAGTAATCTCGTTGAGTACAACTTCCTTACGAGTCTGAATCAACTCTAGTAAAGCTGTGCCTTCTGTCTCGACTGACAGTATAGGGTACAGCTTCTTTATATAAAGTTATTGAAGTTTGTATCCCATGAATAGAAATTTTTCCCCATTCCTATTTTAGAAATAAACAGGTAGAGTTATATAGATGCGGTTCTGCTAACAACGAAAAGCGGATGCCCGCCCGGCATCCGCGATAATTAACTTTGTGACAGACCCGTCCCTGCGTATCCTATAAGGTTTAATTACCCCTTACAGATTAATCCACATTACAGATTCCACACTCTTTTTTATACATCTAAAGGTAACATTAACATAAATTAGATTTTTTACAAGTCAATTTAACCGAAAAGGATCTTTAGAATTATTCACTACATAAACACGCAGGACCCAAAGAGATTGGAGGCGATGATAAGAAGTATTTAAGTCCTTTCTATGAAAACAGTTAGCGTGCATATTTGCGCAAAAAAAATGACTTGTACGAAACTTCCGAAAAGGAGCAGTCATATGCGGTTATTTCATACAACAACATCAACTAATCATTTATTTACCAAAGTCATTATGTTTCTGACGGCGGTGGCACTACTGGCCGGGTGCGACATATTCGGCGGAAAGGAGGATTCCTTAGGTGCCGATAGGATAACAAACGAGAAGGTTCAGAAGATCACTCGGTATGAAGGAAAGATGAGTCGAGCGATTCCGTATGTGTATACGGCAAAGAAAGAATTGTCCCTGACCTTTAACGGAATGGGTGATCAAGAAACGATGAAGCGTCTTTTGGACGAATTGGATGCGCATCAGATTAAGGCAACGTTCTTTCTTCCTGGGATGAGAGTGGCGGAAGAGCCGGACATCGCCAACGAAATTTTATCCAGAGGCCATGAAATTGAGAACAACACGTTGAACCGGTTGGATATGAGCAAGCTCAGCTATGAGCAAATGGTTAAGGAGATCCAACTGGCTAATGAAGTGATAAAGAAGGAAACGGGAGTTGCTCCGCGGTACGTCCGAACCAAGACCGGTGATTATAATGACGACGTTCGTCTTGCAGCCGCCCAACTAGGCATGGACGCTGTCGTCAGCTATAACATTAACCCGAAGGATTGGGACATGAAGGATGCTGAAGTTATCGGCGAATATGTGGAACGATACATATCGAGAGGCGGCATTATTTCCTTGAATACGGATATCAATCCTGAGGTTATTTCTTCTATTGCGCATATAGCCAAGGCAGCGACTGATATAGGCTACAAACTTATACCGCTTAAAGATTTAGTGGCGAACGGCGGAGAACGCAAGCCGCTGGAGCAAATACCCGGATATGATGCAGCAAAAATGAACCTTGAAGACAAGGATGCAAAATACGAGCTTGTCTACCAAGCCGACACAAATAAAAAGCAAATCGCTTTAACATTCGACGATTGGGGCAGCGACAAGACCGTAACGAAAATATTGGATATATTAGCAGAGCATGATGTGCCGGCAACGTTCTTCCTGCGCGCGCAGGGTGTGGAGAACAACCCGAACCTGGCAAGGGCGATGATCGAGGGCGGGCACGATGTGGCCAATCATTCATACACCCACCCGGTCATTACGACGCTAACGCCAGAGCAGTTGCAACAGGATCTCGTGAAAGCCCACCAAGTGATAACGGAAGCGATTCAAGAGCAACCGACGATGCTGTTTAGACCGCCTACCGGGGAAATCGATGACCAAGCAGGAAGAACGATTGCCGCTGCTGGCTACCCGGTTATCGCCATGTATGACGTAACGACACTGGATTGGGATGTTAACAATAGCGCTGCTGATATAGTTAACGGCATTATGCGGAAAACGCAAGACGGAAGCATTATCCTACTCCATATGCTGGATAACATCCATACAATTGAGGCCCTACCGGTTGTCCTTGAAAGCTTAAGGAGCAAAGGATTCTCCTTTGTGAAAATGTCAGACATGATGGATCTGAAAGGAAGACAATAGAGATGGAAGCAATAAGAACAGAATACAGATTGTATGAAGCAATCGTCGAACGGCAGAAACCTATCGCCGTAGTCGGACTCGGCTATGTGGGCTTGCCTCTAGCTGTCGCTTTCTCGAAAAAAGCAGATGTTATCGGTTTCGATGTCCATGCACAGAAGGTTGAAGGTTACCGGAACGGCATCGATGCAACCGGCGATGTCGGCGATGATGTCATTCGGAATTGCACGGTTGATTTTGCTTCCGACGCAGAGAGGCTGAATGGAGCATCCTTCTTCATAGTCGCGGTCCCCACTCCGATTCAAAGCGGCAATGTTCCGGACCTAGGCTATGTCCAGAGCGCCAGCCGACTTGTCGGGAAGAAGCTTGCGAAAGGCGCTATTGTCGTATATGAATCGACGGTCTACCCGGGAGTTACGGAAGAAATCTGTATTCCTATTTTGGAAGAAGAGTCAGGGTTGCAATGTGGAGTGGATTTCAAGGTCGGGTATTCCCCAGAACGGATTAATCCGGGAGACAAGGTCCACCGGCTCGAAAATATCGTCAAAATCGTATCCGGCATTGACGAGGAAACGGTTGAAACAATAGCTAACGTATACGAATTGATCATTGAAGCAGGCGTATACAGGGCAGAAAGCATCAAGGTTGCTGAGGCGGCCAAAGTGATTGAAAATGCCCAGCGAGACATTAATATCGCGTTTATGAACGAGCTGTCGATGCTGTTCAACCATATGGGAATTGAGACACAGGCGGTGCTGAAGGCGGCAGGAACGAAATGGAATTTTTTAAATTTCACACCTGGCCTGGTAGGTGGACATTGCATAGGCATCGATCCGTACTATTTAACTTACAAAGCTGAGGATAACGGTTATCATTCCAAAATCATTCTTGCCGGACGGCATATTAACGATGGCATGGGTACATATATCGCTCAGCAAATCATTAAATTACTCGTTCGCACGAAACAGGATCTCACAAACGCAAGAATCGGATTGCTAGGCTTAACCTACAAAGAGAATACACCGGATATTCGTAACTCGAAAGTGATTGATATTATTGCAGAGCTCAAGGAGTATGGGATTACTCCGTATGTGGTCGACCCATTCGCGGACGATAGACAAGTCTATGAGGAGTTAGGCATAGAACTTTCCGTCATGTCCGATCTCACCGATTTGAACGCTGTTGTCGTCGCGGTGCCGCATAGTCCGTTTGTGGAAATGGGAATTTCCGATTTTGAGAAGTTGTATAGCAAAGGTAATGCGAAAATGATGATCGATATTAAAGGGATATATCCCAAGTCAGACTTTGAAAATAACGGATTTTATTACTGGAGCTTGTAATAAACAGATTGGAGCAGCACAGTGATGAGAAAAAAGAAAGAAAAGATTGTCGAGGTAATGACAGTTCCTAAAGCGGATCGACGTACATTGCCCAATGTGCCGGATCCCGAACATATTCGTGTTACGACCGATCGCAGAGGGAATAAAGATGCGGCAGACGGCGGCGAAAGGGTAGCAACTGACTCCTTTACCAACATGCAAACACTTGGCTTGCGCTATATGGCTAGTTTTAACGTTTGGATTACAGCGAAGGGGGCAAAAAAGAAGTCCGGCGTTCAAGCGCGTGCTGCGGATATTTCCACCACCGGCCTATTAGTGGAGCTTGATTGTGACGCTGAACGGTTCAAAGTCGGAGATACGGTCACGATGCGATTCCATATACCTCCGGGAACGATGCCCGAAGGCTTCGAATCAGCGGTTAAACTCGACGCCGCCGTAGTCCGTTTATTTACGCAAGAGCAAGATGGTCAAGAAAAGCTAATGATGGCTTTTGAATTTGAGAAGCCGCTTACGGACTATTTCCAGAAAAAGCGGTGGGGTTACTCCGTCTACACAGCAAGCGGTCTGTTATTTGCAACGGTTGCTATTATTGTTCTCATGCGTATGGAAAGCTTCATCTATTTCAAATACAATATCGTCTTGTATTTATACAGCTTAGCTGCAGCTGGGTTCTTGTTGACGCGCTATTTGTTCGGAGCGTTCTATAGGGATGTGCCTGTCAATCCTGACTACACGCCAGGTGTGTCCATTATAATTCCATGCTTCAACGAGGAAGAATGGATTCATCGAACGATACTAAGCTGCGTGAATCAGGACTATCCGATCGATAAGCTTGAAGTCATCGTTGTCGATGATCGATCGACTGACAATTCCGTGGAGCAAATTAACAGAGTCATCGAGTTGATCCATAACGAGGCAGAACGCTATTCAACCCAAGAACGGGTGAAGATGTACGTATTGCCGGAAAATGGTGGCAAGCGGGTCGCCCTGGTAAAAGGCGTGGAGATGGCGAAACATGATTTGGTCGTATTCGTAGATTCGGACAGCTTCCTGGAGCCAACGGCGATCAAGCAGCTTGTACAGCCTTTTCAAGATCCCAAGATGGGCGGCGTCGCTGGACGTACGGATGTGGAGAACAAATATACAAATTCCATTACGAAGCTGCAGACTGTCCGTTACTACATTGCCTTCCGTATTATTAAAGCCGCTGAATCCTGGTTTGACAGTGTAACCTGTCTGTCGGGACCCTTGTCCTGCTACCGTAAGGAATTGATTATCCAGCACCGCGATGCGTGGTTGAACCAGAAGTTCCTCGGACAGCCAGCTACCTTCGGTGATGACCGGAGCATGACCAACTTTATATTGAAGACCCATCGTACAGGGTATCAGGATAAGGCGATCTGCTCGACGATCGTTCCTTCGGATATGAGCGTATTCTTGAAACAGCAGATGCGGTGGAAGCGCTCATGGTTGCGGGAATCGCTCAGGGCCGGGGGCTTCATATGGAGGAAGGAACCTTTTATGGCGCTGTTCTTCTATATTGGCCTTATCGTGCCCATCGCCGCGCCTGTAGTCGTACTGTACAATCTGGTGTACGTTCCGATCGTTCATCATATTTTCCCGGGCACATTCTTGATGGGGCTGCTGCTGATGGCGATGCTCATGAGTCTTGCCCATCTACTGTTTCGCAAGAGCAAATTATGGGTGTTCGGGTTTGTATTCTGTATTTTCTATGAGTTCGTATTGCTATGGCAGATGCCTGTCGCATGGGTGACCTTCTGGAAATCGACTTGGGGTACGCGTGAAACTCCTCAGGATATCGAAGCCAGAATGAAAAAAGAATCGAAGAAACAAAAAAATAAAAAGCGAATCGGGTTGCGGTTATAGCGCAATCATCAGCAGATTCATAGAGTGAGGATCGCAGAAATGATGAAAGGAAAAAATAATTCTGCCCTTGATTATCGCAAGAAGAATCGAAAAAAGCTTGTGAAAACAGTCGTGCAAGCTATTATTCTGCTGGCTGTAGGCATGTTGCTCGTTAAGACGGTGTTTGTTATAGAGCAATACGACGAACCGAATAAGGCGCAATGGTCGAATAATAATGGCTTTATCGCCTTGTCTTATTTCGGCGTGGATCGCTCCGGCACGCCCAAACTGGTTGCTAAGAAGCAGCTAGATCAGCAACTGAAAGCACTGCAAGATCAGGGATATGTGACGATATCGCAACAAGATATTCTCGATTTCTATCAGAAAGGGGCACCGCTGCCGGATAAAGCACTCTTTCTGTCGTTTGAGGATGGACGCAACGACTCCAGCTTATTTGCCCAGCCGCTCCTTGAGAAATACAATTATAAGGCAACCTTTCTCTCCTATGCCAACAAGATGGGTAACAGCGATCATAAATTTTTGCAGCCCAAAGATATGCTGAAAATGAGGAAAAACGGCTATTGGGAGCTGGGTAGCAATGGCTATCGGCTTAGCTATATCAACATCTTTGATGACCAAGGCCGTTATATCGGAGTAAAGGACGAGAACGAATTAACTAATAAAGAGCACGTGGAGTACTATAATCATTACTTGATGGATTTCATTCGGGACGAGAACATGATTCCGGTGGAAGACAGGGCCAAGATGGAGGCGCGCATCAATGGGGATTATAAGTCGATGGCGGACATCTATAGCGACAGGCTCGGATTTGTACCAAATGTGTATATGATTATGCATGCGAACGCCCTTCATGATGGGATGAATCCGCTCGTTGCGGATGTGAATAACAAGAACATCGAGCAGCTGTTTAAGATGCATTTTAGCCAGGAAGGTAATGCTTACAACTCTAGTGAAGACAGTCTGTATCACCTGTCAAGAGTCCAGCCGGCGCCTTATTGGTACACAAATCATCTGTTAATGAAAATTCAGAAGGATACCGGACAAAAAATGAAGTTCGTGCGCGGTGATGAGCAGCGTGCTGACAATTGGAATCGAATGAGTGGTGCGGCGGAGTTCATAGATAACCACATCGTTCTCACTTCTCCTCCCGGAGGATCGGGCATGTTATATTTGAAAGAGAGCGAGCGGCTGCAGGACATTCAATTTACGGCCAAGGTTGCAGGTAATGTAGTAGGAAAGCAGACGATATATGTTCGCTATGATCAGCAGAAAGAGTCGTTCATCCGGGTTATGATTGAGAACAACAGGCTCATTGTCGAGCAGAAGCAGCCCGGCCGTGCTGTTGAGTCCCTATTTACTCAGCAATTGAATGATGTTAAGTGGGAGTCGAAAGATCTCGCCTTCAACAAGGCTACCGTCTACACGAAGGAGCAGACAGCGGCTGGCGCGAAAAATGATGAAAAGGAGTACCCCGTTAACATTCAACATACGAGAAATATTGACATCCGGGTTCAAGGGGATCAATTGAATGTAACCATAGATAAGGAGATTCTGCTGAACGATCAGACGATCTCCGGTGCTGTCAACGGCGGCGGGGTAGCGCTCGGATCAGAATATAGCAAGCAGAACAAGAAAGACGATATATACGATGGCGTGTTCGACGATGTTCAGGTCGTATCGTTAGAGAAGTTGAAGAAAGAGGACAGCAATAATTCGCTTGACTCCGTTGAATCAGTTACGGTGTACAACAATCAGTTTATCGGTATTCAAAAAGTGGTCAACAGCATTGAAAGAGCCATCTCCGATTCCATTGATTGGGCGATCGATACCTTCTAAATTATTACCAAAGGGGATCAGCGCAAGGTGTCAAAAGTGAATCTGACGGGTAAGAAGGCCGCAGCTATAGCGGTAATCGTGATCATCCTCCTTAGCGTACTCGTTGTGTATGCGATGAAATGGGTTGAATCCGACAAGGTAACGAAGCCGGAACGGGAGGAGCATCCAGTGGATCTGTCGGCCTGGATTGTAGATTGGCAGTGGAAGTCCGGTTTGGACGATCTTAGGGGAATTTCGGACGGTCTTACAAGTGTACAGGCGTTCGCAGCTTATTTCGACGATACGGATAGTCTTTATTTTACGAAGAAGCATCGTGAAGCGCTGCCCCGAATTACAGAGGCATCCAGACAAGGAAGTCTGGTCCATGTGGACTTGACCGTGGTGAATGACCGAATAGTAAGTGACGGGACAACGGTTCAAAAGGATCCGACCATCATTACGAGACTAATGGCTACAGAAGAGAGCCGGAGCAAGCATATCGACAATATTCTGGATGTGGTTGCTGAGTACGATTTTCACGGTGTGGAAATTGATTATGAGCGGATCGACGACAGCGATTGGAGCAACGTTACCGCCTTCTATGCAGAGCTGTATCAACGGCTTGACGCAATAGGTAAATCGCTGCGAATTGTACTGGAGCCCCGAACGCCAATTGAGAGATTATCGCTGCCGGAAGGGCCGGTCTACGTCATGATGGCATACAATCTTTACGGCGGTCATAGCGGTCCCGGACCGAAAGCGGATCATGCATTCATCGCCAAGCTGGCAGGTAGGCTTGATCAGGTGCCGGGAGATAACATAATTGCCTTGGCGACAGGGGGATTTGACTGGTCGGAAGCGGGCAAGGTTGCCGCAGTAACAGAACAACGGGCAGTAGAACTGTCGCAGTTGAGCCTGAAAGAACCACAACGCGATGTCGCCAGTGGTAGTATCTATTTCGATTATAGGGACGATAACGATGTGATGCATACCGTGTGGTATGCGGATCATGTTACTTTGTCACAATGGATCGACGTTGCGCAGCAAGCCGGCTATGATAATATTGCGCTGTGGAGGCTGGGCGATCTGGGGCAGGAGACGTTGAAAGAGTTGAACCGGCGTGGGTTGGATTAGTTAAATGGTGCCACTTCCATCACAAGTCCGAGTCAACTTAAGTAAAGCTGTGCCTTCTGTCTCGATTGACAGTCAAGGTACAGCTTTTTACATAATTGAACTTTTAGATCCCATGAGTAGAGGTTTTTCTAAACACACAAAGATAGTGGAGATCAGAGGTGGATAATTTGAAAAAAACAGTTCAGAATCGCACAAAACTCGTTATTACTAAAGTCATAGCTTCTGCTCTCGCAGGTGCAATTCTTCTGTTTATTTGGCTCTATCCGAATAAGGAGACCTCAGCCATGACCGTGACATTTATTGAAAAGCATATGAAAAATGATAATAGTACACTGGCTACCTACCTGAAGGAAGCCTCTTCGGAACATCCCGATACCGTGGCAGGCAGAGAGGCGTTGTCCGAGTCAATAGGATTGTGGATGCAATATACAGTCTTATCGGGCGACCAAGATAAATTCGATGAGAGTGTGACGCTGCTGGAAACATATTACCTCTCTCCGCAAAAATATATCCATTGGAAGCTTCATCCGAATGGACAGCCAGCGGCAAGCACCAATGCACTCGGAGACGACCTTCGAATTATCGATGCATTGTTGAAGGCATTCACACGATGGGGGCAGGATCACTACCTAAATCTGGCTCAAGAAATCGGCTCCACCTTGCAAACATCCGTTCAGAAAAATGGGTACTTCGTGGATTTCCATGATTTTAAGCGGGATGAATCAACCGATGTTCTAAGTCTGGTTTACGTGGATATATCAGCACTACAAGCAATGCGGAGCTATGGAATCATTTCAGAGCAAGATTACAAAAAATATGAAGACCTGCTTATTTCCATACCGAATGACGGAACCTTTTATCCAAAAACCTATCAGGTTTCCACCAACCAATATGGATATGATACTTCGGTCAATATGATCGACCAGCTGATTGTCGGGATACACCTTGCCGAGATGAATCATCCGCCGAAACAGCTTATTGAGTTCATGAAAGAACAGTTTCGGAAGAACATGCAGCTGATGGGCCGCTATAATCGGGAGACTCGAAAGCCGGATGTGGCTTATGAATCTCCCGCTGTTTACGGATTGGCAATCATTCTAGCACTTAAATGTGATGATACGGCTTGGGCAAAGCAGCTTAATAACCGTATGATCCAATTTCGTAGTCAGGATACCGCATACCCTGGAGGCTACGTATTTAATGGCAATACCCATATCTTCGATAACCTTTTTCCACTGTTGGCAGAAAAGTCCCTGGAAAATAAGAAAAAAGAAATAAGAAAAAAGAAATAAAAATACATCTCGACATTAAGCAGGATTTATCGACAAATATTACTTTTTTCTTAATTTGTTTTTGTCGACTTTTGTTGTTTTTTGTAATAACATATGCAAATAATTATTCATAAATACCCATCTTAAACATCAACAAGAAAGGTTTATAGATATGAAAAATAAAACACCGATACGCCGTATTGAACTCGGTTATTTCCTACTGATTATCCTTGTCATGGTACAAGAGCTTATTATTTATTGGAATATGTATCTAAATCAATCCTTTACTTGGTCTGACGTTCTTTATAGTGTGGCTACATTGGCAGCCTTACTAGCCGGCTTCTTACTGCCGATAGGTATTTCTACCGTTGGGATATTCATATTCCTCGTCAGCTATTTTGTATGGTTATCTACCTATGCCCCAGTTAATGTCCTCACGCTATCCTGGATACTGCTCATTCCGGCCAATGTTATTATTGCAGCATTTATCCGATCCGTTTTAATTCGCAGTAGGCGGTTCATTGAACGCTTGGAGGCACTTAAGACAACGAACCCCGAGATCGATTTGGAAACAACGCTTGGCAACAAAGACGCGTTAGCAGATACACTCATCAAGCAGTCTAACCTGGCCAACCGTTACGCTGATCAATACAGCTTTTGCATGGCTATGTTTAAGATTGAATTTCTTCCTTTAGTGCAGGAGTCACTCGGATCACAGCGATATGCCCAGCTTCTATTGGAGTTGTCCGGTACCATCCAGGGGCAGATCCGTTTTGAAGACTATAAATTTTCACTTGATAAGGGGCGGTTCATTATCCTTTGTCCCCTGACGAAACCGGAGTATCTGCAAAATCTGACCGAACGAATCAAGCTTGCTATGATGGATATGGCGTTTACCGACAAACACGGAAAACCGCTAAAGCTGGTCGTTCGTGCTGGCGCTCTTGTTTTTCAGAAGGAGCAATTCAGTAAGTATGGAAATATTGATGCCGTCATTGGAGCACTGGAACGAAATACAGAGACCGATCTCATCGGTGAATATATTTAATCTTGCGTGACGTTGGAAAAAAGGAGGTTAACATTACATGACTTATGCTAGCTGGTTCATTCCTTTATGTATTGCGGTCAGCATTCTATTCGGAATTTCGATTCTGATCTTGACGATTGCTACGTTAAGCTTCCGGTCCAAGGTAAATAAAAAATACGATCGGGGGAAATTAGATGGCTGACTTTCTACTAATCATATCCATTATCAGCATCTGGATTGCCGTCTTCGAGTCGATTGTCATCATGACCGGGGCCATACTGTTCATTCGTAAACAAAACCAAAAGAAGTTGGTAGCACCCGATAACCTGGAGGATTTCCCTACGGTTACGGTCATGGTTCCGGCACATAATGAAGAACTTGTTATCACCGCCACGGTCGAGCACATCCTACAGATGAACTATCCCAAGCATAAAATGCAGGTCATCGTCATTGCTGATAACTGTACGGATAACACAGCAGCTAAATTAAAGGCTTTACAATCAAATACAAGCTATGAAGACCGTAATTTTATGATATTGGAACGTACAGGAACTGGCGGTAAATCCGGCGCGCTGAATCATGCGCTGCAATACGCTACAGGAGAATGGATCTGCATTTACGATGCAGACGCGGCACCTGAGAAGAACGCCCTGCTGTTCCTGACACAGAAAGCGATGGAAGAGCCTGAGAAATACGGGGCTGTATTGGGACGTAACAAAGCACGTAACCGTGGGCAAAACTTCTTATCGAGGTGTATTAATCTGGAATTGGTTACGATTCAGCGGGTGCATCATACCGGTCTATGGCAGCTATTCAAACTGGGGACCATTCCCGGTACAAATTTCATTGTAAAAGCATCACTCATTCGCGAGATTGGCGGCTGGGATGAAGATGCAATTACGGAAGATACCGCAATTTCATTCGATATTTTGACCCGAGGCCAGCTCATTGCTCTGGCCCCACAAGCTGAGGCATATCAGCAGGAACCGGAACAGCTGAGTGTATATATGAAGCAGCGGGAACGTTGGGCCAAGGGTAACTACCGGGTTGTGACGGACAATATCCATCACTTGTTCAACCGGTCCAGCTGGCGTATCAAGATGCAGGTTCTATATTACGCTGCCAGCTATTTCTGGTTCATGATTGCGATCATTGTCTCGGATATCCTGTTTGTATCGAACATTGTTTACCAGATTATTGCTCTGTTTAACCCGAATGTCGTATCCCCATTTCAGTTCCAAAGCGATGTGTATGTATACCTAGTTATTGCCTGGGCGCTCATGTATTACATTTATGTGCTGCAGATCAATCTGGCTCTAGCCTCGGACATCGGACAGAGCAATACACGTAACTTTATTTTGTCCTGTATATCCTACTTCACCTATGCGCAGCTGTTCTTGATTATTTCTATAAAAGCTTTTATATCCATAATTACAGATAAGATCACAGGCCGACAAAACAAATGGTATAAAACGCAGCGGTTTGGTTGATTTATATGATATGTGGAGCGCTGAATTCACAAGGTGAATCAGCGCTCTTTTTCTAAATAATGTCCGATCTGATTGCGAGTGGCGATTATACCGTAACCATCACGGGGTAACTGTTGATAAGGAAAACCTATAGAAGTTATAGGTATATTATCTAAGGTTTAGAGATTTTACTCATTACTTTCTGACACGATATGAAATATAATAAAGAAACTTTAATACTGTAATACAATCGACTGGGGGTTAATTTATGAGTTTACAACAAGGGAATCCGACAGCTCCCGGTAAGAATGATCGTTTTTCTTCAATGGGTTTTATTCTGGCTGCAATCGGAAGTTCTGTAGGCCTGGGGAACATGTGGAAATTTCCGTACATTACCGGGGAGCATGGCGGAGCGGCTTTTTTCCTTCTCTTCATCATCTGCCTGATCATTATCGGTCTGCCTGTGCTTCTGGCTGAACTTGCAATTGGACGTGCCGGGCGTGGAAGTGCCGCCACTTCTTATGTCAAGGCAGGCGGACCCAAGGCATTCGGTCCTTTAGGGCTGCTGCAGGTTATTGCGCCATTCATCATCTTGTCCTTTTACGTCATTATCGCAGGCTGGACGCTTCATTATGCGTTTTTATCGTTCAGCGGGCAGTTATTTGTGGATTCTAATTTCGGAGGGCAATTTACTGCCTTTACTGGCGGTTATATGCCGATGGTATGGCAGGTGGTAGCCGTTGCACTTACAGGGTTTGTCGTGGCACGCGGTATATCCGGAGGTATTGAGAAATTCAACAAAATACTGATTCCGGGCCTTATTATACTGTTGATCGTGCTCATGATCCGAGCGGTTACACTGCCAGGGGCAGGAGCCGGGGTATCCTTCTTCCTGAACCCGGACTTCTCCAAGCTGTCTACAGAAGCTGCATTGGTCGCTCTGGGACATGCCTTCTTCTCACTATCCCTGGGCATGGGTATTCTGCTTACCTATGGCGCTTATGTAGACAAGCGTCAATCGCTCGGCACGGCAACACTTGCCATTGGAGCCGGTGACCTAATCTATGCATTCATTGCAGGTCTCATTATTTTCCCGACCACCGCTTCTTTTGGTATTGAGCCGGACGCAGGACCATCACTTGTCTTTATTGCCCTGCCAGCAGCCTTTTCGGCCATGCCATTTGGTACATTCTTCGGCGGTCTGTTCTTTACCCTGCTTTCATTTGCAGCATTAACCTCTACCGTCTCACTGCTTGAAGTACCGGTATCCTTCGCCATGGAACGCTGGGGCTGGGGTCGTGCAAAATCCGTAGTAATTATCTCCGTAGTACTCCTGCTGATCGGTCTTCCGTCCGTCCTATCGTTCGGGATGGCGCCTTCACTTTCCGATATGGGAGGTAAGAGTTTCTTTGACTGGTTGGATTTCATCACCTCCAACATCCTGCTGCCGATCGGCGGACTTATAACTACGATCTTTGCAGGATACTACTGGAAAGGAGCCGCTGAAGGTGCAGGCCTGAAATCCGGCTGGTTCCGTATATGGCTCTTCATGCTGCGGTATGTGGCACCGATTCTCGTGTTCCTCGTGCTACTGCATACGACGGGAGTTATTAATTTTGAATAAACTTGCATCAAGATAACGTGAAAGAAGGCCACTTCTTAAGGAGTGGCTTATTTTATTGTTCACAAAAGGAATAATTGTCCATATAATCGAATTACATAATAAAAAGGGACAATCCGTCAGGAAGCGGTGTTTATTATATGTTCGGGATTTTAGGCGTGTCTGGTTTATCATTCTTACTAGTCGTGGTGTTGACGCCGCTGCTCATTAAAGGATTACACACGCTGAAGCTTACGCAGCCAATTCGCACGGAACTGCCACCAGACCACCAAGCCAAGCGTGGAACACCGCTCATGGCAGGCCTTATTCTGCTGACAGGTGTAGCAATGTCACTTCAGTTTCATCCCACCCCTCTAATGATGTTTTTATGCATTACGTTTATACTGTTTAGCTCCATCGGCTTTATGGACGATTACAAAAAGGCCGTGTTTCAGGACCCCTCAGGCATATCTGGTCGCATGAAACTTGCTTTTCAATTTGCATTTACCGGGGCGCTGCTATTTGTGCTGTTCCGTTCGTTTGGTCTGACAAGTAACATCTCATTGTTCCAGGAATTCCAGCTGCAATTGCCCATTTATATATATCTGCCGGTCATACTGCTGTTCGTGGTAGGCTCCGCCAATGCCATCAATTTTACGGACGGGCTGGACGGACTGTTAATAAATGTGTCGATCCCGACCTATTTTTTCTTCTTTCTGATTTCAGAGAGACCCGAAGTACAAGTATTCTCGCTCGTTATGATTGGCTGTCTGCTCGGTCTGTTTCTGTACAATATTTATCCGGCTCGAGCATTTATGGGCGATACCGGATCACTCGCGATTGGAGGTTCACTCTCCATTTTGGCAGTGATCGAGAAGGTTGAGATTTTGATCCCGATCCTATTCTCTGTTTATCTAGCAGAACAGCTATCTGTCATCTTGCAGGTCTGGTATTACAAACGTACGAAGTTGCGGCTGTTCCGGATGGCCCCTATTCATTATCACTTCAATCTCAAGTATGGCTGGAGCGAGAATAAGATTGTTATGGTGTTTGGTTTTATCTCCTGGTTTTCAGTGCTTATTTGCTGGCTTCTATGGAAGTATGTACTCGGTGGAAATTCATAAATGTAATCCAAGTGACTTCATTATAGACAGAAGAAAGGTTGACATCTTCACCATGAATCTAACTCGAAGTATGAACAGAAAACAGGTACGTAAAGAACCATTCCCTGTCTCTATACTATCTCTTACGGCAGGCGCTTTTGCGATCGGCATGACTGAATTTGTTATTATGGGGATTCTACCCAATGTAGCTGATGATCTGCATGTTAGCATTTCAACCGCAGGACAACTCATTACGATGTACGCTCTAGGGGTAGCCGTGGGTGCTCCCATTCTGACAATCCTTACACAACGAATCCCGCAAAAAAAGCTGTTGTATCTACTCATGGTTCTATTCATTCTAGGCAATGGCATTTCTGTGTTCGCTCCGAATTATGCTGTACTAATGGTAGCCCGCATGATAACTGCATTAACCCACGGGACGTTCTTCGGGGTTGGCGCCGTTATCGCCTCTAATCTGGTGCCACCGAATAAGCGTGCCGGGGCTGTGTCCATTATGATGGCTGGCTTAACCATAGCTAATATCATTGGGGTTCCTCTGGGTACATTCATCGGACAAAACATGGGATGGCGGGCTTCTTTTGCTGCAATTGCAATCATGGGTGTTGTGGCACTGATCGGCATTATTGCCTTCATTCCGCATATGAAACAAGACAAACCGGTTAGTCTTGTACAGCAGATTTCCGCTCTGATTCAGCCCAAACTGCTCCTATACTTGCTAATCGGCGCTCTAGGCAACGCCGGCTTATTCACCGTATTTACGTATATTACTCCCCTGCTCGTAAAAGTGACCGGTTTTGCCGAATATAGTGTAACCTGGATTTTGGTCCTGTTCGGCTGTGGCGTCACGATTGGTAATATCGTTGGCGGCAAGCTTGCAGACTGGAAGCTGATGCCTTCTATACTGGGGCTATATTTTGCAATATGTGTCATCCTTACCCTCTTTACCTTTACCGTGTATAGTCAGCTAGCTGCCGTACTGACTATATTTCTATGGGGTACTGCTTCCTTCGCAGTGATGCCGGGACTGCAAGTACGGATTATGAGTCTGGCCCAGGCCGCTCCAGCGCTTGCTTCTACTTCCAGTCATTCTGCCGGTAATCTGGGTAATGCCGCTGGAGCTTTCATTGGAGGATGGGTCATTACACATCTGTCCATAACATCCCTTCCTTGGGTTGGTGCACTGCTTGTAGGGCTCGGTCTAATCCTGGGTACGGCCTGCTTCATCGTTGAACGTAAGCATAGTGCGCTGCAAGCCCGTTAAACACAAAAAAAGCAATAACGGAGTCCTAAGAGGCTGCGTCTATTGCTTTTTATTGTCTACTAATTATTTGAAAAACACTTTATCTACGTTGTATTTGGCCTTGAGCTCATTAATAATGTACGTTTCATAGATTTCTCTGTGTACTGCATCTTCGATAATACACACTTCAATTTTTGTAACTTCGTTTCTATGGTTCTTGATCACGGACACAGAATCCTCGAAATGTTTCTTGATTCTAGGTCTCAGCTTTCTAGCTTTACCAACGAACAATAGCTCGTCATTATCGTTGTAAAACATAAAGATTCCACCCTTTTCTCTGGAGATCAGGTGAAAATCCGTAAACCCGTAAATATGACTTAACTCTGGAGCATCTTGTTTGGTAATGGTAACATCCGGTGTTGGAATGGTTATGTTTATCACTAAAGCTCACTTCCTCATCTTATATAGATGTAAATACTATCACACTTACAAACGCGAAACCACTGGCTTTGATGCTTATATGCATAATCTTCTTGTGTTTCCGGATGAATTAGGCCGACATGGCCTTCTCACGGTCTAAATAACATATCCATAGGAGTGGCGAACTGAAGGCAATTTCTTGGGCTCGCCGTTTTTCATTTAAGAAATCAGCCATCAATTATATGTTATCACCCGGGCTTGTCCAAAACTAACAGTTGAGTTTACAGCTGCTTTACCACATACTCTATTTATAAAATGTAAAGTTTCCCCAGATAAAACAAGGCATAGGCATGAGGCAGCGGGAAAACAAAAAAATAATTGTGATAATGGAGGAAAGAAAAATGCCTCGAAAGAAGCTGCGAAACACACTTTGTATACTTAGCCTCGGTGTTTCAGTTCTAGCCGCATGTTCATCAGGGTCAGGCAGTAACGTAATTGTTGAACCTCTTACAGACTATAAGCCAAGTCAGGAACTGGATTTGATCCAGAAAATTCGTACATCTAAGGATACGAGTGCGGATGTACAAGAGTTATACCGGGACATCACACTCATTGATATTCACAACCATGACGCTGGTAATCCTAATGCGGTGAAGACATGGACCGACTATGGAATTGATCGAATCGTATTATTCGGAAGCATTTCCGAACCGAGTGCTAAAGTGACGGATCAACTGGCTTGGGATCACTATCGAAAAAACCCGTCCCATGTTTACCCGTCTTTTGCAGGATTCCCGATCTATGACGAAGAGGCCCTATCCATGGTGAAGGAAAATCTGGAGCAGGGTTATCTAAACATTGGCGAAATCGCTGCCGCCTCCACCTACTCGCCGATTGTCTCCAAATTAGAGTGGAAATCCGAGCATCCGAATGACGGCTATCTTCCTAAAATCTATGAATTGGCGGCGACCTACCGCGTTCCTGTTCTGCTGCATATCGATCCACCAAATGGCCCACCCATTGAGCATCTGAAGCAAGCGTTAGAACAGCACCCGGATACGATTTTTATTTTCGGACATGCCAATGCATATAATATGCCTGAAAATATAAAGCCGCTATTGGAAAAGTACCCAAATCTGTACATCGATTTTTTCGCAGGCTTTACCGCGTATAGCCCTGACAGTAAGCATAAGCTGGAGGATTATGTACCGCTCATGGAGCAGTATCCGGATCGGTTCATGTTATCGACAGATTCGGGATATGGCTTAAACGCATCTCATGCTGCCCATGCTTTATACGAGATCATTGATCTTCTTTCCCCGGAAACCGCACAAAAAGCAGCTTATCAAAACTATGAACGATTAATTGAGCTTCAGCCCCCAACAGACACTCAAATTGCAAAGATTAAAGAGCTTTCTGCCAAACTAGGCGAAAAGAAAACCTATCGCTTGAACAAGCGGATGGCCAATGAATTGATATTTGAGCTAGAGCAGACTAGTGAGAAAGCGAAATAAAATCCTTGGGCAATTATTGCTATACATAAATCGACGAACTGCTGGCTTATAGCTGGCAGTTTTTTCGTCTTGAGTACATCAATCAATAAAATACTGTAGCTCCTCTGAACTTTTTTGGATTATATTTACAAACAACTGCTAGCATGCTATAATTTATTTAATTACGTAATTACGTTTTTAAATAATTATGATGAGGTGATCTTCATGTCTCGGGATTTTGCTCAAGAATTAGATGCTTTAAAAATTCAGATGAATAAAATTGAAGAGCTTGTCGGACAAATCGCACACAACCATTTGAATCAAGCTTCGCGGATCAAAGCAGATGAATCAGACACAATATCAGTGGAAAACAACCAGATAGGTGAAGATACGGGCAAAGTATTTTACTCAGGTCAATATCGCGGAGATAAAAGGCGTTATAGATGGGAACCACAAGAGAGGCATGTGGGTCAGTTACTTGATCTTGACGGAGATAAGGTAGCCAAAATTTTGTCCGCTCTGGGCCACAAACAACGGTTGGACATTCTGAGGTCTGTTTTAAAAGAACCGCTTACGGGTGCTGAACTCGTAGACCGCTTGAATATGGGCACAACCGGACAACTCTACCATCACATTAAAGCCTTACAAGGTGCTGACCTTCTTGTCCAAGAGGAACGCGGCGGAAGATACACTCTCCCGGGTCATCGGGCACTCCCCCTCCTCTTGTTACTGGCTGCCGTTTCAGACTTGCTTGATACGAGTGACTATATAGAATTAACAGAAGCCAGGAACAATGCCGGAGCATACTTGGGACAATCGACGGATGAGTATAATTCTCACCTTCTCCTTCGGTCAGTTTTAGAGAATGCAATTCTTGAGCATCAAGCTGGATTTTGCTCACAGGTAAACATTTTTCTGCATTATGATGGCAGTGTTACGGTGGCTGACAATGGTAGAGGTATTCCAGTTCAAGCTCTGCCAAATACAGAGAAGCCTCGGGTACAGGCGGTTTTAACTGAAATAAGTCAATATCATAGTGGGTCCATCAACGCCCCCAATAGTGAAAAGGGGATTAGCATTCCGATTGTCAACGCACTCTCAGAAAAGCTTACCGTTGAAATTCGGCGAGAGGGCAAGGTATTCCGTCAGGAGTACAAACACGGAATCCCACAGACAGCCTTGCTGACTGTAGGTGTAACGAATGAAACAGGTACCAGTGTCACCTTCTTGCCTGATCGTGACATTTTCGCATCGACTTTTAACCCAAGTGTTGTATCGGAAATCACGAATGAAATCTTCGTAAATTATCCACGCTTGTCCGTACAATTTAACAACTGTGATATGAAATAAGCTAAAAAAGGGAGTGTCCACCTGGGATGCTCCCTTTGTTGTTGTAAGACGCAGCACCTCCATATAGGCATTCGCATACGATGGAGCATGTGGATACCTTTTTCATAACGGAGGCCTTCCATGTAACACATGGCTCTGATAAACAGAGCAATATGACGCTGAGCAAGGAGATGTCCTATGGGATATTTAAATCACAGCCCTTACTGGGGATATCCATCCTATCGACAAACTCGCCCTTCAGTCTTGTTAGACATGAAACGCGGCGATGTTAATGGGGACGGTGTGCTGGATACCGTGTATCTGGTTGGCAACAAGGAAGACCCCACCAGTATGTTTGCTGACCATATTACGATCATTATCGAGGATGGAGCTACTAAACAAACAACAGCCGTTCATCCTCCAGACAATGCCGGATATAATGCTGGGCTGTTTCTTGGTGATTTTAACAAGGATCGGGTCGCGGACATATTTTTAGGCATGGAGTCAGGAGGCAGTGGGGGATACGGCTTCTTTTATATCTACTCATTCCGTAATAACCATCTGCATGAACTGTTTAACGTACAAAAATATAATGAATTATATCGGTTTAAGGTTAATTATGAAGACTTTTACAAGGTGAGTGTCGGAAGCCCTCAACTGGACATCCTGTTTACGATCGATATAAGCAATCGGGGCTATGACTATTTGTCACCACTCTACACAGATCAAGGGAAGCTTAAGCAGCCTGTAAGCGGCGAAGTACTTGCTTTGGGGGCATTATACCCTATCGTTACTGATATTAAGGGGTCAAGTTATGATTTACTCGCTCTCCAGCGTATCATTGGACCAACGAATGCTGATACATTAGGCTATGTCGAGAATCTATTGTCATGGGACGGCTCTACCTTCAAGTCCGTAAGACTGACTGTATCCATCCTCGGCACAAAATTAATCGCGCTTTATTAGCTTCCTCATACGCTCGTCGTACGTTCATGCTGAAGAAGCCATTCCTTTCTCCACAAGCCACCTGCATAACCTGTCAATTGTCCATTCGAACCGATAATCCGATGGCAAGGAATGACGATACTTAATTTGTTCTTACCATTTGCACTTCCGACTGCCCTAATGGCTTTTTCATGACCAATGGAGACAGCAATATCTTTATAGGACCCCGTGTTGGCGTAGGATATTCCGGTCAAAGCATTCCATACCTTTTTTTGAAAATCGGTTCCTACAAATCGATAGGGAAACGTAAATTCACTGCGCTCACCTCTGAAATACTCATCAAGCTGACAACAGCAATCGACCAACACCTTGGGAGTTTGCTGTTGCTTCATATGGACTATGGTATCTCGTTCAGAGAACATAATAGAGTAAATGGCCTCATCTGTTCCAATGATTTCGATAACTCCAATTGGTGATTCGTAATCCAATTGATACAATTCACTCATATAAAGACCTCCATAAATAAAAGGTGGCATATGCCTGCCAACCTTCCCAATGAGCTGCCATTTCTTTGATTTCCTCGATTGTCGGCTTACGATCAAGTCCCATTTGGATCTTTAACGCATTGTGAAGCCCCACATCCGCTAGTGGAAAGGCACCGGAATGGTGCAAGCATTTCATCATTACATAATCCGCTGTCCATGCCCCTATCCCTCTTATGTCCATCAAAGATTGTTTTATTTTCTCATAATCCTGTTTCTGAAGAAGCAATTGCTTATTGATTTCACCATGAGCCATGGCTTTAGCAATTCCTATAATATACTCAGCCTTTCGAACCGTAAATTGAAGTTTCCTTAAATCCTCGACATCTAAAGCTGCTATTTTTTCATGTGTCGGGTATAGCCAATGGGTTTCACCTTTAAAAGAAAGACATTCCCCAAAGTGCTCCGTAAAACGTTTTTTTAATGTGTATGCAAATGTTAAATTGATCTGTTGTCCCATAATCGCCCATGTCAGAGCTTCAAATAAGTCTGGAATACATATCATACGTAAGCCGTAATATTTATGGACAAGCTGTCCCAGTACCATATCTTGACTGACTGCGTTGTAAAAATTGTTCAAGTTTTGATCTAAATCAAACCATTCCCGTATATAAGATACGACCTCTACGCGTGCGCTTTCAGATGAGGGACCCATTGGTAGTTCTACTAAGATTGATCCTAAGGAGCTTCGGATTTTCAATAAAATCATTTCATCATTTATGTTCACCAGTTTATATAAACAACCATCCCTAACTTGATGAAGCACTTCATGCTCAGACCTTCCTAAGAACACTAAACACTCCGAAAAATCAAATTCCGTTGGCGGACAAATGTCTATATAAGATTCTGAATCTTTCTCATTCATTGCTGCTGCTCCTTACTGTTCAGGCTGCGATATTCGCTGGGAGAACAATTTTGCAATCGACGAAACACCTTATAAAAATTCGAAGGGCTCTGGAATCCAACCTCATAACAAATCTCAAGATTTGTTCCTGATGTGTTTGTTAATAAATAGGCCGCTTTATCAACTCGTATTTTATCCAGGTAGGTACGAGGAGTTTCAGATGTCTCCTGTTTAAACAGTCGTTCAAGATAATAGGGACTTACACCGACATGGTTTGAAATATCTTTTAATTCCAGCCTTTGTTTATAATGATTTACCAAAAAAGCAATGACATCTCGGACAAGTCCAACATGCGGAGAGTGGTCAACCTCAGGCTGACATCTTTTGCAAGAACGATAACCAGCCTTTTCAACTTCCCCGATGTCAAAAAAGAACTCTACATTTATCTTTTTCGGCTTTCTTGATTTACAGGAAGGACGGCAGTAAATTTTAGTTGTTTTCACTGCTGTAAAAAATAACCCGTCATATTTACGGTCGCACGCAATGATCTTCTCCCACATTTCTTCAAAAGAAAGATTGATATGAACCACGATTATACTCCCGCCTCCTTTCACATTACTGACCTTATTGTATCAAGTAATCCCTATTCAATTCGTCCTCATTTTTGCTCTTATGGTCTAAGGAAGCTGTATCAGCTGCCTTCATAGATGCCAGTTATCATTCTCAAAAAGTCGCATTTCCAGGGCACCCCCCTATGGTCATTCGCATATATTGCAGATATGGATAAACACCCAGAGATGGAGGTCTAAACGATGAGCATTCAGTACCCCGGCTCCGGGCATCAGGAGCATATCTTGCATCAAGTTGGATCGAACAATATTCACTCCCTAAAATCTACTCGAGATCACATACACCATATGTGCAGACTGCATGTGAATCAATTCGTTCGCGTAGAAACACTCGATGGAGACGTTTTCGAAGGGTTCATCGCATACTGTGATAAGGGCATTTTATACTTAAAATTGCCAGGCCAAGGCAGTCCGCGCGGCTTCGGCCCCAATAACTACAATGATGTTATTTTACCCCTTGTCCTGTATGAACTGCTCGTGATCACTCTACTGTATACCTAGAATTAGGGCCACATGCTCTTACTCATACAATAAATATGATAAGAGCGCGGTAAGGCACCGCATGACAGCAGTCAGCCACATGTGCGCTGGGCTTTTCTAAAGCTCGGTTCAGATTTCATTACATCCTACAGAAGGAGTGATCATTCATGGCATTTATGCCACCGCAAGGACCACAGGGTCCGCAGCAGGCACCGACATCCCCGCCCCCTCAAGCTACCCCCCAAAAGCCTGTCGCTACAACATTTGCCGTCGACCCTGGTGCGATTTCAGGCTGTTTGTTCCGAAACACCTTTATTTGGCCGAGATTCGGAATGGGCTTTTGGTTTTTCCCCACTTTTGTCGGTCGCACTTCCGTTGCCGGCTTCAGATGGACCGGGAGAAGATGGGTTTTCTCCGGATTTGATTTAAGAAGTATCGAATCCTTTACATGTTTCTAGCAAGCAGAAACGACTTCGTTGTCCTTTTCGAAGGGCGACGGCGTTTCAAAAAAAAGCAGCACAGAACTCTATCTGTGCTGCTTTCATTATTTTAAAGCGAACATTCCCACTAACTTCAATGGGATATTTCCATTCCGTTACCGTAAAGCTTGATCTAACTGAGTGAAGATAACCCCTAAGGCGTAAGCTCCAGCATCGGGATAACCAATGCTTCGCTCACCCACAGTACCGGCTCGTCCCATACGGGCAACAATACTTTCCGTCTGCTTCGCCCCTTGTACAGCCGCGTTTGCCGCCTTCGCCGACGCAATTTTAATATCATCGCCTTGAAGGGCACTCTGTTCCCAAGATTCAGCATAAGGAGCAAGTGCATCAATCAATGTTTTGTCACCAACAACCGCACCCCGGCCAAACGATCTCTCGCCTGTATCTTGAATCCCTTTCACCACGGCGGACATCATGCCGGCAAACTCCTTAACCGATAGCTCCTGTTTATCCCCGGCATATTTACTGGCTGCCCGGAATGCCGATCCCCAGATCGGGCCGGAAGCTCCTCCGCAATGCTCCATAATGACCAAGGAGCAAGCATCCAGAAAATCTCCGATATCCGCTGTATGGTTACTTATTATGTCTTTCCACTCGGTTTTTAATTGCTTAAATCCTTTTGCCACGCTCATGCCAAAATCACCATCACCCGCATGTGCGTCCAGCTCACAGAAGGGTACTTCATTCTCAATGATGACTTCACTCATCTTGTCGATGAGATAAATGAGATTGTTTAAAGAGAATTGATTACTTTCAATGGTGGCGTAGTCTTCATTTGTTTCACAAGTAAAGGATACAGACTTATTCTCCTCTTGTTCGAGTACGACCTCAGTGAAGTTGATCTGTTCGAAAGGCTCATGAACAACCAGCGCTGGTGTATCACATGGTTCAGCCAACAATTGCTTCAACTGATCATCCAGTTTCATAATCGAAACAGACGCACCGGCCATATCGATACTCGTCATGAAATTGCCTACAAAAACTTTATAGACCTTTTTATTACGGGATGACAATTCACGGATGACCGAGTTGTTTAACAGATACAATTCTTGCATCGGCGATGCTCCAAAACCATTGATCAATACAGCAACTTCTTGCTCTGAATCATCGTCTATCTTCAAGCTTTCCAACAATGCGTTCACCATTCGGCCCGCCAACTCATCAGCCGGAACGATCTTTTCTCTGCGGATTCCGGGTTCGCCATGAATGCCGACACCGTATTCCATTTCATTGTCCTCAAGAGTAAACGTTGGGGTTCCCTTGGCAGGAACTGTGCAAGAAGTAAACGCAAAGCCAATACTTTTCGTATGGTCTATCGCTTTTTGGGCGGCTTCCTTCACTTGATCCAAAGCCATACCCGCCTCAGCCGCTGCGCCTGCTATTTTGTGGACTAGGACCGTTCCCGCTACGCCCCTTCTTCCAACGGTATAGAGACTGTCCTCTACCGCAATATCATCATCCACTTTCACAAAATCGACTACAATGCCGTCTTCACCTGCAAGGTGAGCCGCATTTTTGAAATTCATAATATCGCCGCTGTAGTTCTTGATGATTAATAGCGTTCCTTTATTGGATGCTGAGGACCGGATCGCTTGGTACACTTGAATTTGGGAAGGTGAAGCAAACACATCGCCAGCGACAGCCACATCCAGCATACCTTTGCCGACAAATCCGGCATGCGCCGGTTCATGTCCGCTGCCACCGCCGCTGATCAGCGTTACTTTTTCCTGGTTAAGTTCTTTTTTCTTAATGATCTTAAATTTGCTGTTAAACTCCAGGTTCGGATGTGCCAAAACTAAGCCGTTACACATCTCTCTTACTAATGTTTCGGGTTTATTAATAATTTTTTTCATCTTATGCCCCCTTGCTTGCTTTATATTTCCGACCAAGCTGATCGGCTACCATAATGGCTGCTGCCACCGCTTCCTCTGTGATTGGGAATGGCATCGAATGAATGGATTCTTCCGGGATACAAGCTTTTTTCGCTACAGTCAGCAATTCTTCATACGTTACGCTGTCGACTCCAAGATCAGGAAGGCATATTGGAAGACCTACCGCTGAACTGAACGCCAATACTTCATCCAACTCTTCTTTATCCGCATTTTCGAGGACCAGCTGAGCAATGGTTGTAAAAGCTACTTTTTCACCATGGTAATAATGATGAGTTCCTTCAAGTGAAGTCAATCCATTGTGAATGGCGTGAGCCGCAGCTAAGCCTCCACTTTCAAAACCGAGTCCTGATAAAAGGATGTTTGCCTCGATAATATTCTCAAGCGCAGGTGTAACCATATTGCTATCACAAGCTACTTTAGCCTGTAAACCATCCTTCAATAAGGTTTCATAGCAAAACTTGGCCAGTGCCAGCGCGGTATTGGTTCCTTTCGCCTCACCACATACTCCTTCTCGAACACCACACGGTAATCCGGCATTAACGTTCGAGTACGATCTTGCAGTAGCTCTGGCTTCAAAATAGGTCGAGAGCGCATCTCCCATACCAGCCACCAGAAATCTTGTAGGAGCATTGGCAATAACGGTTGTATCAATCATTACCACACTAGGACTTTGTTTAAAATATGCATAGTCATCAAATTCCCCATCCGGTGTATAAAGAACTGCGGAATGACTCGTTGGTGCATCGGTTGCTGCGATCGTTGGAACGATGATTAAGGCTTCGCCTTCGGCTACACATTTCGCTGTATCAATCGCTTTTCCTCCGCCTAATCCAATCGTACAGGAACAGGCCTTTTCTTTCGCCAGCTCTTGCAGTCTCTTCACTTCTTCGCGGGAGCACTCCCCTTGGAAGTTGCCTTCAACCAATGTGATATTGAATTTATCTATAGTAGATTTCAGTTTATCTTTGACCCGGTTCACATCATCTGGATGAGCAATGAGCAAAGCTGAATCCCCGAATGTCTTAACGAAATACCCCAAATTTAACAGTTCATCTTCTCCTTGCACATACTTCGTTGGGCTAATAAACGCTTTTCTCATCATAAATTCCTCCCTTGCTATCATTGCTTTCATTATAGTCTTTCCACAAATTTTAATCATTGAACTATACCCCTGTATTTAAGCGCTTTCAGATTGTGTTTTTTTGTCATATAGCTGACAAATCGTATAATCTTGTCCTCTAGACAGGTTGTCATAGTATAATTGAATAGATTTGTTCAGTACTATTGCACAAGCGCAGCAATATATAGGGAGTGAGCCATAATGAAAAATTCATTGTTTCAGTTAGATAAACTTATTGATTTGGAGAAGTGGCATACGTTACAGGACTCCCTTGCGCTGGTCACCAAAATGGCCATTATTACCGTCGACTATAAAGGGGTTCCTGTTACGAAACATAGCTACTGTCAATCCTTTTGCCAGTCCGTCAGAAAAGATCCCTCACTGTCTCCATACTGTCAGAAATGTGATGCCAGAGGTGGTTTGGAAGCTGTACGGCTCAATAAACCGTATATTTATATGTGCCATTTCAATATTATCGATATTGCCATTCCGATCATTGTCGATAATCAATACATTGGCGCGATCATGGCAGGGCAAATCAAGCTGCGTGATACCGATCAGCCTCAGCCACTTGAACAAATCGTAACTCGTCCGTCCAATTCGGAAACGAATAAAAAGTTCAAAACGTTGAAGCAGGACTATCTTTCTCTGCCTACCTTGTCATACGAAGAAGTGACAACCATCGCCGATATGTTATTTCATCTGTGCAACTATATTGTGGAAGAAGCGATAACCAAGAGCTCAACCATCGATATGTACAAGAAGGCTTTAACCCTGGACATCGATAACCCGTCTCAAGATTCCATCAGTCCTTCGGATCGTACGTACCGGAACATACAAGCGATTCAACACGAGCTTTCCAGTACATTAATTGAGAATAAAATAAAAAAGACGACCTCGAATGAATTCCGTTCTTCCAATAAGCTGCTACAGCCGGCATTTGACTATATTTATCATCATAAAAATAAAAATATAACATTAGGTGAGATGGCCAAGCTGTGTCACATTAGTCCAAGCTATTTCAGCCGAATCTTTGTAAAAGAAACCGGTGAAAATTTCTCCGTCTTCATTTCACGTCTAAAAATTGAATGGGCTAAACAGCTTCTGGAAACAACAGATCTATCCATTAATCAGATTGGTGATGAATTGGGATTTTGTGATGCCGGATATTTTATTAAAACCTTTAAGAAATTCGAAGCTTTAACACCTGCCGTTTACCGAACGGTTTATCAAGGAAATCATGTGGAGTAAAAATCCGCACCAAAAAAGACGCTCTCGATGGGAGCGTCTTTTTAATTTAGAACAAATGTTCGTTTTTTGGAGCACTTAAATTAAATCGGGGTATTTTCGACTTTCATATTATTAGTATAAATCAACGATCATTATAAGTCTATATTTTCCCAGGAAAATATTCTATAGTTTGGAATACCCGGCCGGAGAAATGATTAAAAGAGGGGTTCTTATGCAAATTCGTTTATGGGATAACAATTTAAAAGTTCGGTTAATCGGTGAAGCGCTGTTCAATATGCTGTTTTGGATGTACTTTCCCTTTATAGCGGTATATTTTGGTGCTGCATTAGGTAACCACATTGCCGGAATCTTGATGATGGTTCCCCCGATATTCAGCATCATTGGTAACCTGCTTGGGGGAGCTTTAGCGGACCGATTAGGACGGCGTCCTGTCATGCTGCTTGGAGCTTCGCTTCAGACAGTGATGTTTGTACTGTTTGCGATGTCTCCTTCTCATTGGATTGATTATGCTGCATTTATCGGCATTGGACTAGGGGGGACAATCTATAAACCCGCTAGCTCGGCTATGGTTGCTGACCTGGTTCCTGCACAAGATCGCAGGCAGGTCTTCGCAACGTTTACAACAGCCAATAACATTGGTGCTGTTCTCGGGCCTGCGCTGGGGGCTATTTTCTTCTTCCAGTACCGGCATGAACTCTTGTGGACCTGTGCTTTCGTCTTGTTGATGTACTTCATCGCCATTTATATCATGGTTCATGAAACATTACCACAGTCAGCCAAAAGAATGGAACATTCGAAATCAATGTCCCATGTATTCAAGGAACAATGGAAAGGATATGGCATCATTTTTCGAGATAAAGTGTTTCTCGTGTATATTTTGGCAGGTATTTTTTCGCTCGTGACCATTATGCAATTGGATCTCTATTTGGCGGTGTACGTGATCAATTATGTCCCGTCTCAGGCCCTATTCACTTGGAATGGTGATTCATTTATGCTTACAAGCAAAGAAATATTTGGGTGGTTGCTGGGGTTAAATGGGCTCTTATTTGTTCTATTTATCCTTCCTGTTACGAAATGGTTTCGAAATTGGAGGGAGCGCAACGTATTCATCCTTTCGTCGCTGTTGTCCGGGGTAGGCACATTCGCACTAGGACTAAACACGAATATTTGGTTCTTATTTTTCGTTACGATTATTTTTACATTTGGCGAAATTGTACGTTCCCCGGTGACAGAGAGCTTTATTAGTCGTTATGCCCCAGAGCATGCTAGAGGGCAGTACATGGGAGCAAACAGTTTACAGTTTACGATCGGAAGGTTTTTAGCGCCTATGACCGTTTTTCTGTCTACTTGGGTTCCACCTATGGGGATTTTTAGCATCATACTCGTTTTTGCATTAATTAGTGTTGTTCTATACATTCAGTTATTTAAGATTTATGTGGAGCGCCCAACCGTTCATTCAAATCCATGATGTGCGTTACCTGATTTATCCCATTTTCTCAAGACATATACAGGGCTTGGTCGGCTTTTTTCAATATGGTTGTATGTATCCAGCGGAGTAAAAGTATCGATGCCAATACACACCGTAATGTTAACGGCTGTCCAAGCCAAAGTGGGCTACAACATCATCACCCGTTATATCGAAATCGCTTCATAATTTATGTGATTGTTTTGGAGTGACCATTCTGAATCGTAGCTGCCACGGCAAATCATGAAAAACCCTTCACCTGTAATCATGTGGAACTTGATAATTTCATCTAATTTGATGGGTAAGTACGGGGTGCTGTTCTCACATAGGGTTAAGCTCCATTTTGATCCATTGCTAATCAAAGTATGCCCTAACAAAGATTGATCGAAGGCTTCCACACCTGTTGATATATCCGCTCTGAACTCAATTATTTCATAATTCAAGTATTTTCCCACATCATTCATTTGATCTTCCACGTAACCCCAAGCCCATACAGAACCGTCCGCTTTCATAGCTTGGCTTTGCATATTCCCTGTAAACACTTCGGAGAATACATCACCCGCATTCGTCATCGGCTTGGCAAAGTTCCAGATCATTTCATCCTTATAGTATTCAGTCATATAATCCATCAACGTGTAAAAATGATCCGTGCGTACCACTTCACCCAAGTTGAAACTTACTTCATTCCCCCACGACAGCAGAATCTCCTCTACTATGCTCTCCAAATGAATGGTCTCGTCAAATCCCAAAGCGCCATTCCAATTCGCTCCCCAGCCCCAGATCCGTCCGTCTTTATCCAGAGCAAGGCTATGATACTGACCAGCTGATATCGATTGAATATCGTTTAACACTCCGTCTGCTGTCGTTACTTGTATCGGATTATGCTGTGATTCCCCATTGTTGTGGTATCCGATACCCAGTTGGCCTTCCTCATTATCTCCCCAAGCCCAGACATGACCCTGATCATCCAATGCCAGGCTAAAAGCAGCTCCTGCCGAGATGCCTACAATATTTACATCCTGAGGAAATGCAACACGTGTTGCTGTCTTCATATGATCTGTATCATTCATACATCCAATGCCTAACTGACCTGCTCTGTGATCTCCCCAAGCCCAAACCTGACCTCGATCATCCAAAGCAAGATTATGAAAGTCCCCTGCGGCAATGGCCTTAATGTTGGATAAGAATCTTCCTTCTTCACTTGTTACCACAAGGTGGGCAGCCTGCTCTGTAACCATCGTTGTATTCCCTAGTTGATTGTCTTGGTTGCAGCCCATAGCCATTACCGTTCCATCACTCATAAGAGCAAGGAAGTGGTCATCTGAAGAACTGACTTCTATCATATTCAGCTCTGTAGCTGAACCTGCTTTAGAGGTAGCCATTACCGGAAACAAACCGATCACAGATGTCTTGTTAAGAACCATTTTCCATCTATTCTGGATTGGGTGCATTTTTCATATCACTCCTTTTAAATTAAATTGTTGCTATTAATATAGTTCAATGCTCAAAAGCGATATAGTGAGTGTTGTCATTAGTGTTGTCATATGACAACATGATATGAGCAGAATTCATCTGTAATCTTATGTCGTTAGATTATGGTGGCAGAGTAGCTTTTATACCACGCTGGACCGTTTTATTACTAAAGAGATAACATTCTGGAAATAAAAAAATATCGGTCATAAGACCGATATTTTCATATATATAACACTCTGGACTATGTTTGAGTTAATAGGACTTTATATCTTTTTTACGAACTCTGATTTTAGTTTCATAGCCCCAAACCCATCGATCTTACAATCAATATCATGATCCCCATCAACCAGACGTATATTTTTAACCTTCGTACCGATCTTCAAGACAGATGAACTTCCTTTTACTTTAAGGTCTTTGATGACTGTTACAGAATCACCATCGTTCAAAACGTTTCCATTAGCATCTTTGACGACTTTGGTATCTTCACTGTTTTCGGCTTCCAGGCCCCATTCATGAGCACATTCCGGGCAAACAAAAAGATTTCCATCTTCATAAGTGTATTCTGAATTACATTTTGGACAATTTGGCAAATTAGACATTGTTTTAGGTTCTCCATTTCTTTGTTGTTCGTATTTCATACTATTCTGCCATAGACCTGCCTACATTTACAAATAAATATATCCCAACTGTAAGCCATACCTTGTCCATGACCAGTTTGTGATGGATCTGGATTCTTCCGATTTTGTCGCTTACGGTGAACAGCACAGAGCGAATTGCAATCATCACTATCAGGCTAGGAAGATTTTCCTGCTTCATTTGATCCTCACTCCCCCCTATATTTGAGAACATCCTGACCTGATGCCGTTACCCGGCTGTTTGAACATTAGCCGGGTGCGGCATTTTATTGTTCATATAGGTTGACAACGATAATCATTATCAATAATGTGAAAATAGACGAGAGTCCTCATGCCCACCTTTCCACATTCCAGCGGCAGATTTTTGAGAGGGACCCGAGTCATGAAGAGTTTTTGAATTACCGAACAAACTACTATTGAAATGAGGTATGCAATGTGAAAATCGACGTTAATCAGTTAGCAGAGCATTTTGCACACACTCCTTTTCAAGTAGAAGGAGTATATCGATATGCTAGAAATCCAGGTGTGCCTTACGCTGACTATACAGATTCTTTTCCTGGATTTGTGTTTCCACTTACAGGGAAGATACAATTTAAATTTAATGGCACGCCTTATATCTTTTCGCCAGGAAAAGTTATGCATGGGGGTGCAAAAATGAAACTAGATCAAAAAATGTTTGGCAAAACTAACTGGGAATATATTCTCGTTTTATATCGGATATGTAACTCAGAACTAGAAGAGTCAAGCTTTTCTCATCAGCATTTTGAATTATCAACAGGACAATCTCCTCGTCTTATCGAATTAATTATGCGTCTTTGGCAGGTGTATAATCAGCGTGGAGGCATTTCGATGTTTCAGACCGAAATGCTGTTTCGCGAAGTACTGAATGAAGCCTTATTATGTGTTGTTAATAGGCAAAATAGCTATGAATCACATACTTTATTCGAGCGGGTATCTAATTATATTCATGAATACTATTATCAAAGCCTTACAATAGCATCGCTTGCAGAACAAAATAACGTTAATCGAAATCGACTTTCTTACGTATTTAAAAGACATGCAGGTATGGGACCAGCAGAATATTTATTAAAATATCGTATAAACATGGCGCAAGAAATGCTATTTACAAGTGAAGCGCCTGTACAACAAATTGCGCAAACTGTTGGAATTGCTGACCCCTTTTATTTTAGTAGAGTGTTCAAGAAACAATTTGGTATTTCTCCTACTGAATATCGAGAGAAGTTCATCAATAATCCATGCTAATTTCAACATGCATCCATTCTAATCTAAAAATTACTTTACTATACTAATGGTTAACCAAAGAAACCATTATGTTGGAGGAATTTCATGTGCAAAAGATTAAAGGACTGCTAATCTCAATGCTATTATTAGCAGGCATACTAGCAGGTTGTAATGAAACACCTGCTGAAAATAAAGGATCAACTACAGAAGGCGCATCTACATCAGCAGTTAATGTAGATGCTACTGATTGGCCAAGAACATTTAAGGATGCCTTAGGTAAAGAAATTGTTATCGAGAAAAAACCAAAAAAAATGGCCTCGCTATGGTATTTTTATCCTGAAATATTAGTTGCATTAGGTGAGGTGCCTACTGCTTCTACTGAAAAAGAGTATCTATCTTCTTTATCTTATTTAAAAGGAAAGCTGGATTCAGCTGAAGAATTAGGAGATAAAGTGTCTCCCAATATTGAAAAAATTCTATCTATTACGCCTGATTATATTTTAGCAACAGAACATCATGAAGCATTGTATGATTCACTAGAAAAAGTTGCGCCAGTCATTACGTTAAATTCCAAGGACATCTATGAAAATTGGCAATATGGACTCCGTACAGTAGCCGAGATTATTGGAAAAGAAGACGAAGCGGAAAAAGTAATTGATAAAATGATGAAAGAAATCACAACTGGGCGTGAAGCATTAAAGTCGATTCAAGGAGAGTCAGTAGCACTTATATTGTCTTGGGATGGAAAAACTTTTAATGTTCTAGGTGAAGGAAATCCTGTCTATACACTTGCGTTTGATAAAGAAAATGGACTGGGGCTTACACCGGATAATACATATATAGGTACTAATAATGAGTTTACTACGTTTGAAGGAATTTCAACTGTTCAAGCAGACCATATTTTCCTTATAGGTGACATTACAAAAAAGGAGGAATTAATGAATGGCTTAAAACAAAGTAAAGTATGGAATGCGATGAATGCCGTAAAGAAAGGAAATGTCCATTTAATGGATACTTCCGCTATTACTGGTGGACCATTAGCTATCGAATACGCTTTGCAAAATATAACAATTGCCTTACGTAAGCTCTAAAAAGTCAAGAAAAACTCCATCGAAATCACTCTTGTGCAACATCCGAATGACAATTAGATACTGGTTAGCTCTTGCCTGTTCTCTGTGACGGTATAATGAAGGTCAAAAAAATAAGGAGGGATTAATATCCATTATCAAGCGATTAATCTAAATGAGAAGCTATCTGAACTTAACGATCTTTGGTCTCTGAAAGTCATTGGTGAAATGAATGACTATCAATTTAAACTCATTAAGATTGCCGGGGAGTTTGAATGGCATAGTCATGAAGAGACCGATAAGGTATTTATGGTGATCGAAGGGGAGATGATCATTGATTTTCGTGATGGTCAGGTTAAAATCTCCAAGGGTGAGATGATTGTTCTCCCGAAGGGAATCGAGATGAAGCCTTCCGCCGAAAAGGAATGCCATATCATGTTGGTGGAGCCTAGAAGCGCAGTAAACACTGAACGGTACTGAGTCCGAATTAACAGCAGCCAATGATACTTGGATCTAGTGATTGTGACTAGTACTCTCTCAACTTTAAATGTATAAATGGGTTCCTACATGAACCAAAAGGTGTTATAATCATTTATAACACCTTTTGGTGTTACATCAACCAAGGAGGCACACAATGGACAATCGAGAAATACCGGAAATACGAAAAACCATTACACTCAACGCACCTATCGAAAAAGTATGGAAGGCTGTTGCAACGTCAGAAGGTATTGCCTCATGGTGGATGGGGAATACGTTTGAACCTATTGTAGGATATGAATTCATACTTCATGCGGGCCAATTCGGAGATTCACCTTGTAAAGTGACCGAAATTAACCCTCCGAATCGTGTCGGGTTTGACTGGGATAAAGATTGGCATCTTGCTTTTGAATTAAAGGCGTTAGAAGACGAAAAGACAGAGTTCACTCTGATTCATTCAGGTTGGGATTCAGAAAAAGTCACAGCGTTTGGACAACCACACTCAGTCATTCGTGAAGTTATGAACGGCGGATGGGAAAGCATTGTCAACGAAAGCCTTGTTAAATACGTAGAGGCTTAAGATTATTGGAAGCATCCGCGTCAAAACATGATGTATTCCAAGCAATAGCAGACCCTACCCGCCGTAGGTTGTTGAAATTGCTTGCTGATGAAGAAATGCCGATTACCGCATTGACCGCTTGTTTTCCAATCACCCGTACCGCTGTCAATAAACATCTGAAAGTGCTGAATGAAGCAGGCCTTGTCAGTAGTCAGAAGGTAGGACGGGAAACACGGTATAGGCTTCAGCCAGAACCTCTGGCTGAAATAAAGCAATGGCTCGCCTTTTTTGATGAGTATTGGGATGATAAGCTGTCTGCTCTGAAAGAATTCGTAGAGAGCGATCTTGAATAGTGAAGGCCCGTATTAGCCGTGTATCGAGCTAATCGGGCCTCTTTAGATGTCTCTGCACCCTTCCAGACGTCCATTGGCGGCACATACCTGATCACCTATTGAAGGGGTTTTCCTTTACGTTACGCTGTTATGTGTCACTATTATCAGTTTGGCTTGGGCTTGTATGCCACGCCATCAATTTGAACCTTAAGTCCATTTGGGCCGCCACAATGTGCAAACTCGGTAGAAATGGTTTTTCTAGCCGGAAAGTTACCTTTAAATCTACGTTTGAAAACCTCTTCCATTACAGGTATATCCCAGACATCCCGAAGCAAAATATCCACCTTAACTATAGAGTCCAATGTCAGGTTCGCCCTCTGTAGTCTGTCACTCATATGATCAAGGGCTCCTTCAACCTGCTGCTCAATCGATTGACCAACATTACCAACGCAAAAGCTGAGAAAAATGAAATCACCCGCTTCAACATAACCAGAGTATGCATTTTCTTCATTCACATCATATCTTTTGATTTCACCCAATTACGTCATCTCCTTCATATTCCATTTTCATAGATTAAGCTCAGTATAAAGGAGGATATCAGACAACATTATGTCGTCATTCAACAATATTTTTGTAAAATGTCCTTAGCATATGTAATCAATGTGTGTTTTAATTTCTCAGGTTCCAAAACGGTTACCTTATTGCCATATCCGAGCAAGGTTCCAAACCATCCTCTCTCATTTTCCGGAACACTGAATTCAACCATTAACTCGTTATTACCGGTTTCTGTTATACGTGAATTAGGAAAACTTTCTTCGATCGAAATCCTGATGTCAGACTGGCATGCCAGTTTAATATTCATATACGGCCGGGTATCTTGCTTTTCGGCTAAAAGTTCTTCTGCATTATCATGTACATTGGAAAAGTCCTGACATGTTAATTTCAAATCTCGAATTCTTGAAAGACGGAACATACGGTATTCCTGCTTCTCACAGCAAAACCCTAACAAGTACCATGAATACCACTTATACGTGACCGCTACGGGTTCAACAAGTCTTCGTGATTTTAAATGTTCAGCGTTTGTGTATTGAAATTCAATTACAACTCTTTTACGAATTGCTGTTTCTATATTGGTCAAATAATCTCTTACATCAAACCCCTCACGCAGCACACTAAAATCAAGATGAATACTTTGTTGAACAAGCTCATCCTTCGGTGAAAGTGACAGCAGCTTTTCAAATGTAGCTTCGATCTGTCTACTTTCATATGCTGAACATAATCCTTTTAAGGCTGTTATGATGAGAACATAATCATCTGTACTAAAGACCTGCCTGTTCATTTTATAGCTGTTAATAATGCTATACCCGCCATGTGCACCCTGTGTTGAAGTCACTGGAATACCAGCCATGCTCAGTGTTTCGATATCCCGTTGAATTGTACGAGAGGATACCTCAAATTTTTCCGCCAGTGACCGTCCACTAACCGTTTCACGATTTAAAAGGTAGATCAAGATTCCAAGCAACCTATCTATTTTCAAAAATAACCACCCTCTTCGTTATGAGGCTCTGTTACCCTAGTCTGTGCTTTAGTTTCAATAAAAATTATAACATTTTGTTGTACCACTGCTTATGATACGGTTCACCCAATCATGTTGATCGGCCTCTGCTTTGAAAAAGGATTTTGTTTCATTCACTCAACTTTTTATACCCTAACTTAATCTTTAGGAGAAGGGAAAAGCTGTTTCTCTAGACTCACACGATGTTTATACGCTAATATTAAGCCCTACTATTCATATCATTGGAATCGAAGGAACTTGTCTTGCTTATGGTCAAGATGTGAATGATTAAAAGTATGGTTCATAAGGGGTTATAAAGACATGGTCAGTGAAAACAAACAGTCCGCTTTTGCTATTTGGATCAGCTTAATCAGCAACATTATACTAACAACCGTCAAGTTGGCTGTCGGACTCATATTCAACAGTCCTGTATTAATTGCAGATGGTGTACATAATGCAGGTGATATCGTGGCTACAGGAGCTGCACTAAGTTCTATGCGTGTTTCAAAACTGCCTCCCGATGAGGATCATCCTTATGGACATGGTAAAGCAGAGGTTATAAGTGCAGGTATTGTTGCTATTATTTTAGTGATGGCTGGGATTTATATGGGTTACCATTCCGTGACGGTTCTATTTGAACCCCCTCAAAAAGCAAGCGTCATCGCGCTAATCGCCGCGGGGTTTTCATTGGTGTTGAAACAAATCCTGTACGTTTATACCATGTCAGTTGGTAAGAAGAACAACAGTAATGGTTTGATCGCTACGGCCTATGACCATCTTGCCGATGTATATGCATCGATCGCAGCAGTCATCGGAATTGGCTTGGCTTTAATCGGTGATTATTATCAAATGACACTGTTGTCTTACGGAGATCCGATTGCGGGTATTATCGTTGCTTATTTTGTGTTGAGATTGGCTATTCATATGGGGAAGTCATCCGTGGGTGTTTTGATGGAGAAAAATGTTGACTCTGAAAAAATGAATGCATTGATCAACCTGGTTCGTGAGGTACCAGATGTTAAACGGATTGACCGAATCCGTGCTAGAGATCATGGACATTACATTATTGTTGATGTGAGAGTAAGCATTCCTGCTCAGTTAAGTGTCCAAGAAGGACATGATATTTCAAGACAAATCAAACACTCGATTATTGAACACCACCCTGAAGTCGAAGAAGTATTGGTTCATTTGAACCCTTGGTACGAGGACAATACAAATCCGCTTTGAAAAAGAATGCAAAAAAGCCACTCTTAGGAGTGGCTTTTTCCAACCAATTTACATTTCTTTTTGGTATCTATTCGTAAAGTACTCGGTCAATACATTGTACAAAAGAAACACACCTAAAGTTACCATGATCACCCATAAACTCGCGTCGATCACAATCAATAAGCAAGCAATCCCCAATACAAGCCACCGGATCATATCCCCCGCTTTAGCTTTTGCCTTGTAGCGCATGGATGAGCTCCGCTTATCTTTGTATTCCGTTCGGCTTTGCTTCGTCACCGCAGGATTACGCTGCTCAAAATATTTTGTAAACAAGTTGACTGTACTTATTACAAATAGTGAAGCACCAGCGCCAATGAGTATATCCGATATTGCTTTGAGGTCACTTCCCATAAACATAAAGGTTAATAAGAATAGAGCGACTCCAAGTATTAAAGTCCCTATATAAAACGATGTTTTCTTGAACATTATTGTTCCTCCTCATAATTAAATATATCTAAGGAACCTAAGGTTACTTTAAACATCCAATATACAACATTTCCCTTAATTTATAAAGAATCTCCACAAAAGCAATACAAAAAGGACACCCTCGGGGGTGCCCTTCAAGCCTGAATCTGCGTTCTTCCGCCTTTATTTTAATCAAACTGCCAGCAGCTCAAGCTCAAATTGCCGTACTGATAGCTGCGGTGAAGTAGTTGGGCTTTCCGGTCCTTATCACCAGCTCCCATTGCAATTAAAAACGGGATAAAGTGTTCATTGGACGGCACGGCTTCTCTGGCATAAGGTGCTAGCTCACTATAGTTAAACAGGGAAGCAGTATCCCACGTTTCCAGCTTGCTCTGCAGCCAGCTATCGAACGCTTCTGCCCAAGCGTCTATGCCATCCGACCGCCAATTCAATCCCATTAGATTGTGTACGGTCCCTCCACTGCCAATAATCAAAACATCCTGTTCTCTAAGTGATGACAAAGCCTTACCGATTTCATACTGCTGTTCATTGGTTAGATAACGGTTAACGGAGAGGGCTACTACCGGAATATCCGCATTGGGATAGATCAGCTTGAGAACGGCCCAAGCGCCGTGATCGAGCCCTCTTTTCTCATCCAACGTGCTCTCAATCCCATGTTTGGTGAACAATGCTTGAATCTGGTCGCTTAGGGATCGATCGCCTTTGGCCGGATACGTTATCCGGTAAAGCTCATCCTGAAATCCGCCAAAATCATATATGGTGCTGTACTCGTCTACCGTGCTCACGGTTTGGACGGACTCTTCCCAATGAGCGGAAAATAGTACAATCGCTTTTGGTTTCGTTATTTGGTCCGCAAAATTTTTCAATAAATCAGTGTAGGCATGTTCCTCAAGAACAAGAGAAGGCGCACCATGCGCGATAAAATAAGATGGCATCATAAAACCGTTCACTCCTTATCGTTATAAACTCTTTAAACTCCGGCATCCCGTTCAATCCATCTTACAAAGTCACGTTGATTCTCCTCCGAGACGCCATGAGCGGCTGGATAGGTATTGAAAGTCAGATGCGGTGTCCGTGGTTGAAAATAAGCCGCTGTCTCATGCCCAATAGAAATAGGAAATATCGGATCTAACTCCCCATGAGAGAGAAATACCGATACGTCTCTAACCGATTGCAGTAGATACTCTTTCTTTACAAAGTCAGGTACATATCCGTTTAACGCGACAATTCCTTTCAGCTGATCCCCCATCGTAAGCGCAAGTGTCATCGATAAGATCGCGCCTTGGCTAAAGCCGAGCACATAACGCCTGCTCACATCGACTGGGTATTTATCCGACGCATAATGGATGAATTTTTCCAGCTGCTGAACCGCTTGATCAAACATCTCCCGAACCGGATTTCCTAAACCTTTTAACTCATAAAATTGGTACCCTGGACCAAACGCATGATTCCCTCGAATATGGATCAAAATAAAATCGGCGGCCAATGGAGCAACTAAGCCAGACATATCTTCCTCATTAGATCCCTTCCCATGCAGTGTAAAGATGGTTGGGTATGTTTTGTCCGGATCCATATGACGTGGCAGTTGAATGTCATATTGGTAAGCTGGTGTCATCACTTTATCTCCTTATTTTTGGATTGCGGCACTGCGCTTGTTACGAATAAAATGATCAACCGAAAGAGGTGTAGGATTCGCTACTAACAAATGCAAGGAGATCAGCATCAAAGCAATTTCAAGCTCGTACCCAGGCGACTGATCGTTTCCAAGCAGTCCTGCAGACAGCTTAACCGTAACGATCGCGCCAATCATGATGAGGATAAGCAGAGCTGAGACAGAGCGGGTAAACAATCCGACAATAAGCATAATACCCCCGACCAGTTCAATAATTGCGGCAACATACGCCATAAATCCAGGAATGCCCATCGAGCTAAACCACGCGTCCACATTGCCTAACCCCATTTGAAACTTACTTACTCCGTGGACAAGAAATATAATTCCCAGCACCACGCGCATAATAGTAGATACCCCTGTCATTTTCATCATTCTTTATCTCTCCAATCTAAAATATTAGTAATAATAAAATATATTTCATATGAGTAATTTATATCATAGGACTATGGTGTGTCAACAATAAATTTGTTAATATAAATATATATTCTGTATTACAAATATTTTGAGGGCGAGTGAAGACAATGGACATCGGCTCCAACATACGAGCAATCCGAAAACGCAAAAACATTACTATCGCTCAAATTTGCGAAGAAACAGGCTTATCCCAAGGCTTCTTAAGCCAGGTCGAAACGAATAAAACCTCACCATCTATCGCGACGTTAGAAAATATTGCACAAGCATTGAAGGTACCTCTGGCCTACTTATTGCTGAAAAAAGAAGAACGTATGGGCATTGTTCGAAAAGAGGAACGAAGAATCACGACAAGCGGAATCGAGAATCTAAAGGTAGAGCATCTGAGCTCTACTAAAAATGTTAGGATGATGCTCGTTGAATTTCCTCCCGGAGCTTCAACTGGTGAAGTTCCGCATGCTCATGAGGGTGAAGAAGTACATGTGGTCATTAAAGGGAAGATCTACGCCGAGCAAGGGGAAGATCACGCTGAGTTTGGGGAGGGAGATTCATTCTCCTGGAACGCCTGCACACCCCACTTGGTGAAAAATATCGGTGATGAACAAGCGATTGTATTAATTTCCGTCTACACGGAAACAGATCATCAAGGGGATTTGCTGTAAATAAGCATTACCTTTTCTTGATTCAATTAAAAAGGAGAGGCACACGGCCTCTCTTTCTTTATTGATATTCACTTGACTTTAGCTAGTTTGTGATTACAGGTTGATTCTATCCTGCTTAGTTCCAAATGACTTGTTCCCCAATTGAAAAGGATATCAATTACAGGACGAATGGATTCACCATAGGTAGTTAAAGAATATTCAACTTTGGGTGGAACAATCGGATACACATGTCTAACAATAATTCCATCCTCCTCAAGATCACGAAGTTGCTGAGTTAGTACTTTCGGAGAGACACTGGGAATATATCGCTGCAGCTCCGAAAATCGCTTAGTGCCATTGAGCAGATAATACAAAATAAACGGTTTCCATTTCCCCCCAAGCACTTCAATCGACACTTCAATCGGGCATTTATCCGATACCATTACGCTTCCTCCTTACCTCAAAGTAACTCTATAACCATATTGTAACTTATTGCCATACATAACCATTACAACTATAATTTTCAATAAGCTGCAGCTTTATTATACCAATTATAGAGCACTCATGTACAAGGAAAACGACGAGGGAATCGGCCAATCCCTTCTGATTTTTCCAATCGACTAATACAAATAAGGAGTGTTATTTTAATGCGTAAAATGATGGTTCTCTTACTCACTACTTGTATTACCTTCACTTCAGCATCCGTGGCACTGGGTTCTGCGGAGTCCAAACCGAAAGACGATTTAATCCAACTAAGTGATGAGTTCACCAATAAAGATTCTCTATCGAATTGGAAGCTGCATCATGAAGTCGAAGGATGGCCAAGCCAAGTTGAAGTACTGGATATTAATAAGAGCAAACCTGGTGCACTTCATTTAATTCCAAAGACCGGTACATGGTACGGAGACTTCCGAGGCGTGTATGCATTCAAAGAAATTAATGGTGACTTTATCGTTACAACACGCTTGAAAGTGTCCGGCAAACAATCAGAACGCCCTACGGGAATTTTTGAACTCGCTGGTCTCCTTGTAAGACAGCCCAAAAACACAACAGCTTCTAATTGGAAACCAGAACAGGAAAATTGGATTTATCTCAATTACGGTACCCCAGATACAGCTAATGAATTGGTGTTAGATAGCAAAATTAACCTAAAAAGCCAGTTTACTTATACAATAACTCCTGTAGCAACCGATTGGATTCAGCTCAAGATCGCAAAAGTTGGACCGTGGTTCTTCCAGTTCTATAAATTTGACCATGATGACAACTGGACCCTTCATCGACGCGTGAACCTCCCAGAACTACCAAAGACTCTTCAGGTAGGGATTAACGCTCATGGCAACACTGTCAAATCATTTAGTACTGATGCTAAAACATTTAACGAAACCGTATATAATAGTAAAGAAGACCATGCTGATCTGGATGTGGAATTTGACTTCGTACGCTTTCAGCGGCCCGTCGTGACAGATGAGTTAAAGGCTAAGATCCTAAAGGGAGAAGCACTGGATCGAGAAATCATAGATGTCCTCACCCATTAAAAATAATCGTTCAATCTCTCATCCTTGTTTTCAAGGATGATTTTTTTTGCATTTTCCACAAACTCCGCTTAAATTTAATAGCGCTAAATTTTGCAATCCATTATTATGATCGCCATCAGTCAGAGCAAAGCACCCGCCGCTGGTTCTTTTAGTTCTGCAACGTTTTTACGGCTTTGTATTCCATGATATGATAGATAAACATTCCTTTACATACATTCAGGCGGTGAAAGATATGATCATAAGAGAAATTCAAGAGCAGGACAATAAAGCTATCGAGGACGTCATTAGAACTTGTTTAAAAGAATATGGCGGAGATCGAGCGGGCTTGGCGTGGGAAGATCCACTGCTGGGCTCTTTATCAGAAGTCTATAGAGGAAACAAATCCAGGTACTGGGTTGCCGAACATCATGGTAGGATTGTAGGCGGCTGCGGCATCGGCCCAATGGACAAGCTTGAAGATGTCTGTGAGCTGCAGAAGATGTACTGCCTGCAAGAGGCAAGGGGAACCGGAATCGCACACAAGCTCATGAATACGGCACTAGAGTTTGCACAAACATGTTATGAACAGTGTTACCTCGAAACCTTAAGCAATATGGAAGCTGCAAACCGCTTTTACCAGAAATACAACTTCGTAAAGCTTAGCAAGCCCCTTGGTGACACCGGGCATTTTTCATGCGATATATGGTACCTTAAAGATCTTCAACGAAGCTAGGTAACAGTAAAAACCCCTCAAGTCCTTAAGTGACTTGAGGGGTTTAATCGTGTATCCACATTTTCTACTATGCCTTTACTTCTCTGTAATCTTCATCATGCAACCCAAGCTGTTTGTTTCGTTCTTTAAACCGGATATTATGTGAAGAAACATATGCCGCTTTCGGTGCATCTGGGTCGATATGTAACTTAGCACTATTTAATGCGAGAACTCCATCTGTGAAGGCCCCAGCAATATATCTCACCTTGCTCTCATGATCAATGAAGTCTCCTGCGCCATAAATACCAGGGATATTCGTTTCCCTTTTGGCATTCACAACCGCTACATCATCTTCCATCTCCAATCCCCATTCGGTTAATGCGCCGTAATCACACTTCAACCCATGATTGACAATAACGGCATCCACAGAGATTCTCTCCACTTCGCCTGTTTCCGAATGAGAAATGGTTACTTGATCGATCATATCTTCATTACCATGCAGCTGTACAACTTCATAAGGTGTACGTACATCCACAGAAGATTCTTTCATCTTAATGACATTCTTTTCAAGTCCGCCAAAGTCGTTGCGTCGATGCACGACGGTTACACTTGCAGCGATGGGTTCTAATTCATTTGCCCAATCAACCGCTGAGTTTCCTCCGCCAGAAATCAGCACATGCTTGTCACGAAATACGTCAAGCTCTTGTACCGTGTAGTGTGAATTTGTGACCTCATAACGGTCTGCTCCTTCGATTTCCAGCTTCTGCATGGTTAGAACACCATACCCGATTGCTAAGATAACCGTTTTTGTATGATGCTTCTCACCTGTTGCCGTCGTTAACATAAAGGTTCCATCCTGCAATTTCTCTAGCCCTTCGACCTTCTGGTTCAATACGATAGTTGGATCAAAAGTTCTTGCTTGCTCTTCTAATCGAGCGATTAATTGTTCACATAGAATTGGCGTAACTCCACCTACATCCCATATCATCTTCTCTGGATAAATGAGCATTCTTCCCCCAAGCTCGGGTCCATACTCAATAATTTTGGTTTTTAAATCACGCATTCCACTATAAAAAGCGGTATACAACCCGGCAGGTCCCCCACCAACAATCGTTACATCAAATAACTCTAATTCCTCCGTCATTTCTGTCCCCCTGTTAACAGTGCTGCCATTTCTTCTGCTTGTAACAGTGCTGATAATGGATCACTCGTAAAATATTTTTTCATATCTAGTTCATATACACGCTTATTCTTCACAGCATCGAGCGAATTCCAAACGCTTGGCAATTCGAGTTCGCTCCCCTCACCATTTCTAACCATAAAGACATAATCACCAGCGTAGTCGCCTACCTTTTCCCACGATACATCAAGTCTGATTTCTCCCTTATCAATGATGTCGCTCTTTACTCGAGGTTGCGGAGTAACACCCAAAATCTGATACAGGGCATCTCCACCACGCTCTCCCGACTCACCGACAACAATGGTAGATTTCGTAGTAGCCACATCAATAATGGAGAAGGTAGCGTCTTCTGGAATCACTCCTTTTATTTTTTCCTTAGCGGCTTCGACTCGTTTATCAAAAGAACTAAGCCATTCTTCAGCTTCTTTTTGTCGATTCAGTATTTCACCCATTGCCGTAATTTCCTCATGAATATTGTCATATTTTGCAGTATCATACACGACGGTCGGGGCTACTTTACTATATTGTTCAACCATTTTAGGATCCCAAGTAATAATTAAATCAGGATTTAATGCAAGCATTTTTTCTACAGACACTTGTCCATCACCCCCGATATCTTGGGTCTGATCTGTTACGTACGGCTCAAGAAACCGTCCATACTCCAAAATCGTCTTTGAAGCACCAACTGGTTCTACTCCTAGTGCTAGCACATGGCCCAGATCCCAGTCGACAATAACACGCTCAGGATGGGTAGGAACCTCAACATCACCTGTTACCGTGGAAATGATTCGTGTCTTATTCGCTTCTTTTTCTGTTTGCTGATCATCAGTTTTCTGCTCAGCTGTTTTCTGTTCAGCTGGCTGCTCTGATGTTTGTTCTTCTTTCACTTCATTTGTACTTGTACTGTTGGCGCCTTCGCTTGAGCAAGCGGCAAGAAAGAGCAACATGCACAACATGAGCAGCCAAGATCCTGATCTTTTTATATTCCGTTTAAACATGTATGCTCAATCCTTTATTTAGTTTTCTATTGGGCCGACCAGTTTAATAAGCTGCTGCTAATGCTTTTATGTTTGTTTGTTTCTTTTCCGATCCATCTGCTAATTCGTATGGCAAGCAAAGCGGGCCGCCTGTGCGTGGGTCTGTGATAATATCTGCTTCGATCGCAAATACCTCGCGCAGCACTTCAGGGGTAACCACCTTTACTGGTGCTCCAGAACTCACTACAGCTCCTGATTTGATCGCCACCATATGATGGGCAAATCTAGCCGCATGATTCAAATCGTGAACGACCATTATAATCGTCCTCTGTTCTTCTCTATTCAGCTTTTGCAGCAATTTCAGTACTTCAAGCTGATGGGCCATATCCAAAAAAGTCGTCGGTTCATCAAGAAACAAAATGCTTGTCTGCTGGGCGAGTGCCATGGCTATCCATGCCCGCTGACGCTGTCCTCCTGATAACTGGTCAACCGCCCGATCATAAAATTCCATCATTCCAGTTACTTTTATCGCCCAGTGAATGATTTTCCGATCTTCCTTGGTCATGGTGCCTAGTCCCTTTTGATGCGGATAGCGACCATAGCCGACTAGCTCGTATACGGTTAAACCATCTGGTGCGGTCGGATTTTGCGGCAGAATAGCTAATTCCTTGGCCACTTCTTTAGTTGATTTTGTATGAATCATCTGCCCGTCAAGCATCACTCCCCCATCCATAGGTTTCATGATGCGTGCCATCGTCTTCAAAATAGTTGACTTGCCAGAACCATTCGCTCCTACCAAGGCAGTGATTTTCCCATTCGGTATAGACAAATTCAGCTTATCGACGATTGTTTGATCCCCATATCCGATGGTTAAGTCTTGGGTTGATAAACGATCAGCCATTATCTATTTCCTCCTATCATCTAATCTTCTTCTACATGTGGAATTGGGCATGGTGTAGTCTGCTGTATGTGCCTCCTGCTTCAAGCAGTTCCTTATGTGATCCCTGCTCTTGAATACCTTCTTCTGTTATGACTAGAATGCGATCTGCATTTTTTATCGTAGCGAGGCGATGCGCAATCACGAGCGTAGTCCGTCCCTGAGACAGTTCATTTAACGCTTTCTGAATCGCTGCCTCCGTTTCCGTATCCAGCGCAGATGTCGCTTCATCCAGAATAAGAATTGGCGGGTTTTTCAGGAACATCCGAGCAATCGAAAGCCGCTGCTTCTGTCCTCCGGATAACTTGACGCCACGTTCACCAATTAATGTATTCAACCCGTCTGGAAGTCCGAGGATCAAATCTTCCATCTGTGCCCGTCTCGCAGCATCCCATATTTCCTCTTCTGTCGCATCAAGCTTTCCATAGGCAATGTTTTCTCGAATCGATCCATCAAATAGAAATACATCCTGCTGTACGATCCCTATTTGCTGGCGCAAAGATTGAATAGCCATATTTTTAATATCAATGCCGTCAATCCTAATGCTGCCTGAGTCAATATCGTAAAACCTTGGCAGCAAACTGCAGATCGTTGTCTTTCCAGCTCCCGATGGACCGACAAGTGCTACTGTTTCTCCTTTTTTGACCGTAAAATTAATATGGTTAAGCACTTTTCCTTTGCCTTCATAACCGAACGTGACATCGTTATACTCAATATCACCCTCTAGATGTTGAACCTTGATTGCATCTGGCACATCTTCTTCATCCGGTGCGGTGTTAAGCAGATCCAAATAACGGCGGAAACCAGCGATTCCTTTCGGATAAGTTTCAATGACCGAATTAATCTGTTGAATCGGATTAAGAAAGATATTGGATAAGAGTACAAAAGCCATAAATTCACCAAACGTCATTTGTCCCTCGATGACAAACCACGTACCACATCCTAGTACAAAAAGCGATATAACCTTCATCAGCAAATGGCTGATTGATGAGTTCCAGGCCATCACCTTATAAGTAATAAGCTTCGTTGTGCGGAAACGCCCGTTGTTTACAGCAAATTGATCAATTTCATGATCTTCGTTAGCAAATGCTTTTACAACACGAATTCCGCTCACATTATTTTCAACTCTGGCATTAAAATCAGCGATGTCGGCAAACATTTGGCTGAATGCCCGCGACATTTTCCTGCTGAAATAAATGGAAAGACAAATCAAGAACGGAATAATAATGAATGTCAGAACGGCAAGCTTCCAATTAATCGACAGCATTAAGCCAAAGGTTCCAGCCAGGGTCATCACCGCAATAAACAAATCTTCCGGGCCATGGTGGGCAATTTCCCCAATATCCATTAAATCATTGGTCATCCGTGAAACGAGATGGCCTGTTTTGTTATTATCAAAAAATCGAAAAGACAGCTTCTGGACATGGTTGAACAATTTTTTCCGCATATCTGTCTCAATATTAATCCCCAGCATATGTCCCCAATAGGTAACAACATAATGCAGGACAGAACTAAGCACATATATCCCAAGTAAGCCGACACACGCCCATATAATGAAATTCCAGTTGCCGCTTGGCAATAAGTCATCAATCACTCTATTTATTGCTAGAGGAAAAACAAGCTCCAATAAAGCAGCTAAAATAGCGCAAGTAAAATCTGCAATAAACAACCATTTATATGGCTGATAATAAGAAAAAAATCGCCTTAGCATATGGAGTAAGATCTCCCTTCTTATGGATCGTCACGCTTTTGAACGGGCAAGTAGATATAAGAAATACGGCGCTCCTATCACAGCAACAACAATACCTGCTGGAATTTCTGATGGTTGTATAATCCAGCGCCCAATGGTATCCGCAACCAGAACGAGCAGCGCCCCTGCCAGAGCAGATCCTGGAAGCAGGAATTGATGCTGCGGACCGATCAGACGGCGAACAAGATGGGGGGCAATCAATCCGACAAACCCGATGCCACCGCTGACAGATACAGAAGAGCCTGCTAATCCAACCGCTGCTGCGAGAAGAATCAAGCGTTCTTTTTCCACAGAAGCTCCTAGTCCGATCGTCATCTGATCGCCCAGGCTTAATACATTCAACACGCGAGCTTTATAACATACAAATGGCAATAGAATAATAACAAACGGAAGCAGGGAACCAACGAATTTCCAGTTTGAACCCCAAATGCTTCCCGCCATCCATGTTGCAACAAATTGATATTGCTCTGGAGTGAAACGTATAGTCAGCACAATCGTAGCGGCACTAATACCTGCAGCCACAGCAATACCCGTTAATAAGAGTCTGGTAGGTGACAAGCCCTCTCCTTTTTTGAGCGATAGGACATAAATTAACGCAGCGACAAAGCCAGCTCCCAACCAGGCCAATATCGGCAGGAGCATCACAGAACCAACCGTTTCTGTTGGGAAAAAAGCAACGTAAAGCATGACAGCGAGCCCTGCTCCCGCATTAATTCCGAGAATTCCGGGGTCTGCCAGTGCATTTCGGGAAAGCCCCTGCATGACGCAGCCAGAAACCGCAAGTGAAGCTCCGACAAGAACAGAAATGATAATACGCGGAAGCCTGAACTCAAACAAAATCAGCTCTTGCTTATCCGTACCCCCACCAAATAACGTTTTGATTAATTCTATAGGTGTTAATCGGATATGACCTGTATTCACACTGATAATAAAGGCAACAGCAATTAAAACCATAAAGACAGTCAATGTCGTTATGCTCCGTTTTCTTTTCCTGGATTCGGCAGGTGATAAATCAGATAATTCCACTTATAATCCTCTCCTTTCTTTACGAGCAAGGTAGAGGAAGAACGGTACCCCAATTAAAGCAATTAATGCACCGACCGGTGTTTCATAAGGCGGATTAATCATCCTGGCGATTAAATCGGCCCACAGAAGTAGTAGACCTCCAAGGACTGCAGAGCATGGAATAATGTAGCGGTAATCGACCCCAACTAAATATCGGGTTACATGTGGAACGATAAGCCCGACAAATCCGACTGCACCAACAACAGAAACGGCCGATCCAGCTAATATCAGCACCAGAATCGTTGCCATAAGCTTAACCAGTTTTGTTTTTTGTCCTAACCCGGAGGCAATCTCCTCACCAAGACTAAGCAGCGTAATCGATCGGGAAAGCATGATGGCACCAAGAATCGCGGCTCCAACCCACGGAATCATAATCTTCAACTGCTCCCATTTCGTCCCGGCTACTCCGCCCGCATACCAAAAGGCAAGATCCTGCCCGATCCGAAAATATAAAGCAATCCCTTCACTTAAGGCACTGAACAACGCACTGACTGCTGCACCAGCAAGTATGAGACGCAGCGGTGTCAAACCACCCTTAGCCATGGAACCAACGCCAAACACAAGTCCCGCTCCGACTGCGGCTCCGATAAATGAAAATAGAATTAAATACGTATACGGGAGCCCTGGAAAAAAGGCGAAGCACAGCGCCATCACCAATACGGCACCTGAATTCAAACCGAGCAGCCCCGAATCAGCGAGCGGATTTCTTGTCATGCCCTGCATAATGGCACCTGCAACCGCAAAGCTTGCACCTATCATCGCTGCCCCTAGTACTCTTGGCATCCGCAATTCCCTGATAATCTGATGATCATTGAGATCCGGATTAAAATGAAAAACAGAATCCCATACGACAGACAATTTAATATCAGCTGCTCCAAAAGAGATAGAAAGAGCAATACTAAATAGGAGTACGACAATTCCACCTATCATAATGATCGTTGCGGCTATCGGACGTGAACGGAGCTTAGGTTCCACTGCTTCAATCCCCGTTCCATCTACCTTCACTGCAGTCATTCCCATCATCCATTCACCTTTACTTTAATTTATCTATTTTTAATTGAAATTGATTATCATTTTCAATTAAAAAAAGAGCATAGAAATCCCCTTAAACTAGATACGAGTAAACTACTTCTTTTTAAGCCCTTCCAGCATATCGGCAAATTCCTCCGCTTGATTGGCCACAGAAATGGGATCATACGGCCAAAAGCGTTCTGGTTTTGGGAATAACACCTGCTTATTTTTGACTGCCTTAAGGTTGTTCCAAATGGGGCTCTTGGTATTTAAACTTCCCCCTTTTGACTCATCTACAAAAATATAATCCCCTGCATATTCCTCAAGCACTTCATAGGAGATTACAAGGTATTCATCCGGATTGTTAATGACCTCTTTAGCAATTGCATCCGTCGGTGTTAGTTGCAAATATTGAAATAATGCTTCTCCACCCCGGTACAAACTATCTCCATATACATAAATATCTTTCTCAAACGCACCGATCAGTGATACGGTCTGATCCCCGACGACTGCCTGAGCTCTTTCTCTAGCCGCTGCCATCCTGGTGTCAAACTGAGTTTCCCATTCCTTCGCTTGCTCTTCTTTTCCAATGAGCTTTCCGACTTCTTGTACTTCCTCTTTGACATTCTTAAACGTTAAGTATGGATATACAACGGTTGGTGCAATTTTTGATAACTTCTCATAATTGCCCGCATCATGATTTTGCGTAATGATTAAGTCTGGTTGAAGCTCAAGAATCTTCTCATAATCTGTTCCTTCACCAATATTCTCTACTCCTTCAACTAAATCTTGAATGTGAGGATTATCAATATCCCTTGCCCCTGCCCCAATCGGCTTCACATCCAAGGCCAGAAGTGTAGCTAATAATCCAGCTTGAGTCACGATCCGTTGCGGATTTGCAGGGATGGTCACCTCACCATTAACTGTTTGTACTACCCGCGTTTCTTCAGCAGCAACAGCCTTAGTGTCGACTGATTTATTCTCTGAACTCTGACTAACCTCTTTGCTGCTACCGCAAGCTGTCAGTACAACAAGACAAATAACAGACAGTAGTACCAAACTCTTCTTGTATATATTTATAATTATCCTCACTCTCCTGATAATCCAAATGATAATGATAACCATTTTCAATTGTAGCAAGAGCTTTTATCAAAGGACATAGACAATGATAACTAATTCAATATGGACAAATGTCAGATCTAGGATCTATTCAAGATACATTTCACTTGAATATCCAGTTGTTTCTCTAAAGCTACACCTTCACTGGCCCAAAAATCTTCAAGGCGTAAGAGATAGATTTGCCCGTTTTTTGCTGCGGGCAGCTGACGCCAATGTTCAGTTTCAACAATTCTTGACGCTTGCATGGCGGTATGGATGACAACAAACATATGGTCCGCTGCATACGTAGAAATTTCATCTTCAGAAATGATAAGATGCTTATTGGGCCCGAGCACTTCCTTTTGAATCCGCTTGGCAGGAGTCAGCTTCAACATGGTATACAGATTGTAAGCTCCTCTTGCTGTCGATCTCCATATTCCTACCTTCCCATTATCCCTTAACTCATATAGCCCGACCGTCTCTTCCTCTTGTAATGCTCCTTTCAGCATTTTCCGGGCACTTTCCGCTTTCTCCTCAAATGCCTGAATCCACTCATTACTTTGCGCTTCTCTTCCTACGATCCGTCCGATAATCTTTACTTCTTCCAACCGGTCATGTGTATCCCAATCCAGCATCATGACGGGTGCTATGGACTCCATCTCCTCGATGATCTTTTGATTCGGATATAAATAAGTAGGGGCAATAATTAAATCCGGCTTGAGATCACGCCATTGCTCAATCGTAGGCAGTCTATCCGGAGCTAGTTGGATCGATGAGCTTACTTCCTCTCTTAACAGCTCAGGGACATTCGAATATGATGAGAGAACTGCGGTCGGCTTTATTCCTGTCGCCAGCAATGCACCTGTAAACTGAAAGGTAAAGATTCGCTCAAATTCTCTTCCTTTCCTGAATTCACTTGGCGACATTCCATTCTGCTTACGGAATTTCCTGCTCAAATAAAGGCCATCCTGATAACCTACTTTACGCGCAACCTCCCCAATCGTCAGCGTATGTTCAAGCAAAAAAAACTTAGCCTTATCCATACGAATTTGGGACAAATAATCAGAAAAGCTCCAACCTGTTTCCTTTTTAAACCGTTCAGAAAAATAATTTGGGTGATAACCAAAGTATTTGGCTACTGCGTCCCTAGACAAGGCTTGATGAGAATGTAAAGAAATATATTGCAGGATGGAATGAAACGACGAGCCAAATGTACGCCGCCCCAATGAAAGGTATTCATCCTCAATTTTTGCAATCAAATCATTTAGCAAATAGATAGCTTTTGAATTTTCAGCTTCTTCCGCAGCTGTTTTGATTAGCTGAGCAGCTATATTTTTCACCTCTGCTGAAACCTGACTGTAGAACAAACCACTGTGCGGAAATAAATCCGATACATGTTGATAGCGCAGTTCTTTTTCTGACACTCCAATCAGCTCATATATTAAAAAAAAGAACACATTATAAATAAGTTCTGTTCCTCCTATATTTCGGATCTTCACCTTTTCCTGAGGGTTCATGACCAACACCGAGCTGCTCTCAAGGTTAAACATTTGGTCTCCACTCTGAATCTCAGCCGCTCCAGATAAAATAATAAAAAGAACTGTCAGTTCTGTTTCGTACTCCGCTTCCTCCTTGACATCGGTACATATATGACTGCCCTTTTTTAAGCTATACACTCTGTTCTGTCGTAACATCTTATCCTCCTTCAAAGGCAAGATTCCCCCGTTTTCCCTAATTGATTATCATTCTCAATGAATTCTATATTTTTCTTGGTATTTTCGCAATCATCTTCATCAATAGAACGTTTGTGTGCTGAAAAAAGCAAAGACAAAAAACACCAGAAATAACCTACTTATTTAAAATAGATTATTTCTGGCGCTCATTGCAGTTTAACGAATGATTTACTTACTATCTACCTTCTGCTATATAAGTCCGGGTCTGCCGGGATATGCGTCGTAGACGGACCGGACACGTCATCGCATGCTGATGCACATGTTTTGGCCATGGAGCAGCCGGCGCATTTTCCTTTCTTCGTCTTTTTCACATAAGAGAGCAGTGTCCATCCGGCATAACCGAAGATCAGCACACCGATCAAGATGCTTGCCAGCATGGTTGTCACTTCCTTTCTCTACAAGCTTTTAATGAAAGCCCAGAGCCCTTCCGACCGTAACAATCACCAGAGAAATGCCGTAGGCAATCACCAGCGAATAAAGGATGGAAAACCAGGTCCAGCGCGCAGACATCGTTTCCTTCCGAATGACCCCAACCGTAGCGAGACAAGGTACGTACAGCAGGATAAACGCCATAAAGGAATAGGCCTGAAGCGCCGTGAAATGTCCGGCCAGCAGCCCCTGCAGAGTTGCTGTATCCGGAGCGGAATAAATGATGTTCATCGTCGACACAACCACTTCCTTCGCCAAAAACCCCGTGATCAGTGCTGCGCCGGCTTGCCAGGTACCAAAGCCAAGCGGTGTCAGCAAATAGCCTATCGCTCCGCCGATCTTCGCCAAAAAGCTTTCGTTCATCGGTACATCGAACCCGCCCGGACCCGCATAACTTAGCAGCCAGATGATTACCGATCCACCGAAAATGAATGTTCCCGCTTTCCGTACAAAGCCTTTTCCCTTCTCCCAGGTGCTGCGAGACAGCGTCTTCCACTGTGGAATCCGGTAAGGCGGCAGCTCCACGACAAACATGGACTCCTGCTGCTTCAAAATAGTTGAAGAGAACAGCTTCGCGAGCAGCAGCGCTATTACAATACCCATCACATACAGGGACAGGACAATCAACGCCTGATTGGACTTGAAAAAGATACCGACAAAGAGGCTATACACCGACAATCTGGCCGAGCAAGACATAAGCGGTGACAGAATAATCGTCAGCAGTCTTTCCTTCGGCTGTTCAATGGTCCGGGCCGCCATAATACCCGGTACGTTACAGCCAAAACCGATGATCAAAGGAATGAATGCTTTGCCATTCAAGCCGACCGCTTCCATCAGCCGGTCCATGACCGAAGCAATCCGTGCCATATAACCGGAATCCTCGATAAAGGAAATAATCAAGAACAAGATAAAGATTTGAGGCACAAATACGAGGACTCCACCGACACCGGCAAAAATCCCATCAAATATGATCGCTTTAATAAAAGATGTAGCTCCAACACCATTCAGCAGCCACTCCGTTCCATTCCTCAGTGGACCGTTAATGAATCCGTCGACTAGGTCGGATAGCGGGCTGCCTATCCATTCGAACGTCAGCTTGAACGTCAGGTACATAAACACCAGAAAAATCGGGATGCCTAAATACTTGTTCGTAACGACCCGATCAATCCGCTCCGACAGATTACTGCGTCTTTCTGTCCGCGTCAGACACTGTGCGAGAATCTCTTTTATATGATCGCTTCGCTTATTGCGGATGTACTGGGACAGCTTCTTTCCACCGTACGCTTCCATAACGGACTGCTCCGTGGACTGATAGAACTGATCCAGCCATTGGGAGTCGATTACCTTCTCCAGCGCGGCGCGTACAACCGAGTTCCCCTCCAGAAACTGTACAGCCATCCAGCGCGGGGAGACGATATGATCCGGCATCCTGGCAGTCAGCTCAGCACACGCCTTTTCTAGTAGCTCTCCATAGGAAAGCATGTACGGTTTTTCACAAGCATTTCTAGACGACTCTCCCGTAAGCATGTGAAGCAGTACATCACAGCCCTTCCCGCTTCGGGCAACTACTGGAACGACGGGTGTCTTCAGCAGCTCGGATAATCGTTCAATGTCTATCTCAAACCCCTGCTGCTTCGCCACATCCACCATGTTCAAAGCGATGACAACGGGCTTGCCGTATTCCAGTAGCTGCAATGTCAGGTTTAGGTTTCGCTCAATTTGAGAGGCATCCACCACGTTTAGAATGGAATCAAACGATTCGTTTAGCAAGAAACGGGAGGCGACCTCCTCGTCATGTGATAAAGGATTAAGAGAATAGAGACCCGGCAGATCGATAAGCTGACCTTTTCCTGCCTTCAGTTGTCCAACCTTCTTCTCGACTGTAACTCCGGCCCAGTTGCCCACATATTCATAGGAGCCGGTCAAAATGTTAAACAGCGAGCTTTTTCCGGTATTCGGGTTGCCTGCCAGAACAATCTCGCTCATACGGCTTCCACAACAATCTGAAGAGCTTCCTTGCGGCGAATGGCAATCCACTGCCCATCAGCCTCTAGCGTAATAGGACCTCCAAATGGCAGCCTCTGTTTAATGCAAACCTGACACCCCTCGACGATCCCCAGATCATTAAGCCTTCTACAGACCAGCTGATTGCTGCAGCCCAACTCCACAATCGTAACCGGTGCATTGATGTTTATATCCGCTAGTTTCACTTCAAACACCTCGATGAGAATTATTATCAATTACTTTGGATTATAGGGCAACAACTCTCATATGGCAATGGTTTTATATTGTAATTATTACATATAAATAATGAATGCTGAAAAGGGTTTCGGGGACTCCAGCATTGTCATTGATAGCGGCCGTACTTTGGCTGAAATTTTCGCCGGTAATTAAGAGTAAACAAGATAAAATCGCCAATATCCGAGGATGTTGGCGATTTTTTAATATTGTATTCAATTTAAAAAAGGCTGATATATGGTTATCGCTTACGCGTATCGTTCGTGGACTCCTGCGCTCCTATTTACAATCTCCACCCCGTGCTCTCTATAAAAGTCCAATACGTCAGCTTCACTCATCCCGGTGGTAAGTGCGTTCTCTGGAAAATAGACCCCTGAATTCCATCCACGGTCCGCTTGGGCACGCAACAGATTCTCTGCCTGGATAACCGCCCCTAACGCCGTTAAATGAGTCTGCCCCGATGGATCGGTTATACTTATGCTCCGTTCTTCGAGTATCCCCGATTCATTATAGCCTTTAATTTGGATGACCAAGTGATGTGCACTCCCGCTGCCGGGATTATAAAGGATGCCCTTCCTCAAGCCGCGAAACCTATCTTCGCTGATCCTTTTCCAAATGCCTGTTTTTACGAGCGAGACGAGCCCATAGGTTGATACCTTGCTATCGAAGGCGATACGGAAGCTGGCTGAAGTCACATGCGTGGAGCTTGGCAGCGTCATATGATCAGGTGTATCCAGTCGATAGCATTTCGTTTCATACTCGTTCGCGAATCGAACTCTGACTGGATCTGTCATCGGGTAGACAATTTGTTTAGCCTGATTATTGATGATCTCAAACGGAATGGACAGACGGTCCATGTACGCTGTAGAATCGGGGCCTGCCTTATCCTTAAGCGAGTAGAGCGCATGAATATTTACCGTAACCTCCCTAAGAGAATTGGAGAATACCGTTGCAAGCAAAGACGCTGTTCCACCCATCCAACCTGACGCCAATACAACAGGAGACTGAAGCTCCAATGCTTGCAATCGTTGAATAGACTGCTGAAAACGCTCCGTCCAACGCGTAATATCAACCAACGGAATCTTTCTTTTCATAGCAGATAAGAGGAGCCGATCATCGGGATCATTGACCGAATTGATGATCAATGTAGGGTTATGATCCAGTTCTGCCAATGGATCAGCAGCGGTATTATTCACGCTCACGATTCGAACTCTATTAGACTCAAAGGGCAAAGGATGATTTTGATTTCTCCCTCCAAGCCAAATCTCCAGATCGGGATGCCGATCGTGCAGGATTTGAGCTGCTTGGCTGCCCACCACACCGTAACCCCCAACGATCAGAACTATATTTTTCAAGCCTTGCTTACTATTCATAAATAAATCCTCCTTGTCAATATGTTTATATGTTTAATCATTTCGACATACAAGGGTGAAAAAAGGGGGACATTCGCTGTCCCTGTTATACATGCATCTGACTATGTTAGGCATTCCTCTTCCACGAACAAGACAAGCTGCTTCAAGAGCTCAATAGCGTCTTGGAAATCAAGCCTGTAATACAATTCTGTGCCTTTCTTCTGCGCCTGAAGCAGTCCTGCCTGCCTCAGTACTTTGAGATGATGGGATACCGTCGGACGCGACATCGGAATATGCTCCGCGATCTGCGTCACATTTAAGCTCTCCTTGTCTATCAGCAAGCCTATAATTTGCTGGCGTACCGGATCACCCATTCCGTTAAAGTAAGGCTGCAATTGCCCAAGCAGCTGTATCGTCTTCTCAGTACAGTTTGGTGTGTTCATAGTTCACTCCGTCGATATGTTTAATTATTTAAACGCATTGTATAATATTTTTCCATACTTTGCAATAGCATAGGTTCAAATCCCGTTAGTCGTTAGATCTCTATTACTGTATCGCTGACTAGGAAGCCCCCAACCATATGCATGTTCGGGGGCAGAAGTCCTCTCAGCTTGTGTCGGAACTAGTTACCTTTTCTCTATAGAAAAAGAATGGAAGCGAGTCTCGAAACCGCCATTTGGAGTCGGGCTGCAGCAATAGATGCCTACTTTAGCCGGATTTGGATGCCGGTCTTCGTGCAAATGAGCGATCCGGATCTGCTCCCACTCATCTGGGTTACCCTGCGTCTTAGCCGAGATCGTATAATCGCCGAGCTTACGCTCGACTCGGAATGCCAAAGGTTTCGTGACATTCGCGTTCTCGTAATTTCGGGTGGACCAATCCGAATATCCATGATTGGTGACGACGGCCCCCAAGTGTGATGGACCGTCCGGTATATATTCAAGTGATGTCTTCAACCAACATGTTTCCGACACCATGACGAACAGTCCCGCCTGGTCATAGGTTGATACGGGCTGCATACTTAGTGATACTTCTGCCGTGAAGTCCGTCTCAATCGACTCGTAAAAGACATGTCCGTTCATCACTTCGAATCCGTAATGGGTCTTCAGCCAAAAATCCGTTTCGGATTGTGTATGGACGAGCAAGGATCTATCTTTCACGCTCCAATGTTGCGGCTCATTCATTACGGTAAGCTTACCGACAAAATCAGGAATATAAGATACATTCATCATGGGAATAACAGCCTCCAATTCAGTCATTTCGTTTAAATCATACATGTTGCAATGTGTTCCATATCCTCAACATTACTACGCTTCCGAAGACATCGCAATGAAGAGTTGGACCTTCATTTTTTGATTGACTAATTAATCAAAGGTGATTACGATTACCTTATAAATAACATTTTCGTCAAGGAGGAGTTACACCATGTCTCCAAGAGTGGATGAACAGAATCAGCAAATTCGTGATATACGTAAACAGCAACTACTGGCAGCCGGGGCGAAGGTGTTTGGAGAACGGGGCTATGCGGGTACGAAAGTAAGCGATATTGTGGGTGAAGCTCAACTAAGCCACGGTTTGATTTATCATTATTTTTCTTCCAAAGAAGATATTTATGTTGAGTTAGCAAAGACTGCATTTATTACCTCCTATGAAACAATTCATCAAGCTGTGCACAGCAACGGAAGCCCTTATGAACGTCTAAAGGCAATGACGGAAGGGATTTTTGCTCACACTCGGGAGAGCGGTTATTTCTTTCTGATCGCGCTGCAAACCAATACGTCCAAGACAGTCCCGGAAGAGGCATCAGCGATTTCAAAAGAATATTCAGCCAAGAGCCTGAAATTGCTTAAGCATCTGTTCCAGCAAGGCCAGGAGCAAGGTGAGTTCATCAAGGTAGATCCATCGGAGCAAGCTCTTATGTACTCTTCATTGCTGAACGGTGTTGTGTTTACCCAATTAACCTATCCGTTGTTGGAAGACTTTCCGCAGGTAGATCAGATCTTGAGAATTTTCATCGATACATCATCTTTAAAGGAGTGAGTTGATGGATACGAAGGATTTATCTATATTTAGAAGCGTTAGTGCGAGAGCGCACTTTACAGCCGCTTATGACCAAGCGCTGAGTGAGTGGCCTGTTTCTTACGAATCCTGCTTGGTTACAACTGACTTCGGAAGTACCCATATGATCAAATGCGGTAATAAGGCGAATCCACCTCTGCTGCTCATTCACGGAATGACCGCAACCTCGCTCATGTGGAGTGCAAACATTGCTGAATGGTCCAAAAATTATTATGTTCATTGCATTGATGTCCCTGGAGACTTTGGCAGAAGTACACTCCTAAAGCCGCTTTCAAGCAAAGAAGCAGCAGCGCAATGGCTGTTGGAGCTAGTCCGTGAACTGCAATTGGGCGCGTTTCATTTATTGGGGCATTCCATGGGCGGTTTTTTGTCTTTGAATTTTACGGTAGCGCATCCATCGCATGTACATTCGCTTGGGCTGCTGGCACCTGCGGGCTCCTTTGCGCCGCTTTCAAGGATGTTCTATTTAAAGATGTTTCCTCCTGTGATGTTCCCAAAACCGTGGCTTATTGATCGCGCATTCAAGTGGTGCATGTCTAAGCATAATAACCTGGGGCTACTTCCCGAGTCCTATAGATCACTGCTTGCAGCGAGCTACCAGAGCTGCGTCCCTCGGCTCGGGCTGCTTCCTACCGTATTTACTGAAGAAGAACTGTCACAGCTCCCAGTCCCTACCTTATTCACGGTCGGGGAAGACGAAGTCATTTACCGCCATTCCATCAAGACAGTTCAAGCGAAGGCGAGCATCATTCCAGATGTCACAATAGCAACCATCCCGAAGGCAGGGCATCTCTTAAGTGTTGAACAGAAACAACAGATTAACGAGCTTGTCATTGATTTTCTTGGAAACCATCCTATAAGCTCCAACAAACATTAGATATGACTAAGCATGATTGAGAAGGGATCTATCGTTATGGATAAACTATCGATCGGCCGCATGGCCGAATTGAATCATACCTCTGTGCAAACGCTACGCTATTATGCCAAGCTGGGGCTGTTAGAGCCTGAGCATGTTGATGAAAACACGGGTTACCGTTACTACGGAATCAAGCAATGCGCCAGACTGGATATGATCAACTATATGAAATATTTGGGCATGTCGTTGGACAATATTAAAGCTTGGTTCGACAGCGAAAATGTTGAATCTATCCCCGAGATGCTGCGGCAGCAAGCGGTTCTCATTGAGCACAAAATGAAGGAACTGGATCAGATGAAAAAGGCGGTCCAAGTCAGCATTAAAAATTATGACACGTATATGAGCGCTCCGGGGAACGGACATATCGTTCTGCAGCGGATTCCGGAGCGCAAAATTTATTGCTACGACAGTAAAGTCAACATTTATGAGAATACGCTTGAAACGTACGAATATATACTGCGGGAGCTGCGTGCTCAGGCGATCGTCAACCATTTGCCAATGGCGTACTTTTGCAATGTCGGCTCTATTATCCGGCAAGAAGCGATTGAACGGGGCCATTTTGTATCGACGGAAGTGTTTTTGTTCGTAGATCCCGATTTTGAAATGCAGGCAGGCGTGGAGATCATCCCGGAACACGACTATTTGTGCATATATTGCGATAGTTTCTTTCATGAGCAAGAGTATGCGGGCAAATTATTCGATTATGTACATGAGCACGGTTACGAGGTGATTGGGGATTACATTTGTGAAGTGGTGGTGGAATTACCGGTATTTCATCATGACGAGCGGAATATGTTTATGAAATTGCAAGTTCCGATCAAAAGAAGTTGACTCTATAGTTACTATAGAGTTTATGATAAGGACATAAGGAGCTCCCAGCATCATTAACATTATAGTTTGTGAAAATAATAACAATGTAGGAGGTTGTCCATATGAAAGAAAGAATTAGAGTCATTCAATACGGCTGCGGTAAAATGGGTCAGGTTTTCCTCAGATATCTGTATGAAAAAGGTGCAGAAATCGTAGGCGCGATCGATATGAATCCGAACGTCGTTGGTAAAGATGCAGGTGAGGTAGCAGGTTTGGGCGTGAAATTGAATGTTCCTATCCGCTCCGACGCTGAGCAAGTATTTAAAGAATGCGACGCACAAGTGTGCATCATTTCCACGACAAGCTTAATGACAGATATGTATGACGCTTTTGAATTGGCGGCTCGTCACGGCGTGAACGCAATTAGTACGTGTGAAGAAGCGTTCTATCCTTGGACAACCTCCCCTGCGCTGACCAACCGTCTGGACCGGCTTGCTAAAGACAACAATTGCACCTTAACCGGTTCGGGATATCAGGATGTGTTCTGGGGTAATTTGATTACAGTATTGGCGGGCGCAACGCATCAGATTACTAGAATTGAAGGCATGTCCAGCTACAATGTCGAAGAGTACGGCATCGCGCTTGCAGAGGTTCACGGAGCAGGCTTAACGATTAAGGAATTCGAAGAGAAGATTGCCAGTAACAATGATCTTCCGTCCTTTATGAGAAACGCCAATGAATGGTTGTGCTCACAGTTCGGATGGACCATTAAATCGATGGATCAAAAATTGATTCCGATGACGCATGATCAAGATCTTCATTCCACTACACTTGGCAAAACAATCCCTGCTGGCGATGCCACTGGCATGTCCGCAGTCGTTACAACCGTCACCCATCAAGGACCGGTCATCGTGACAGAGTGTATCGGCAAAGTGTATGCCGAGGACGAAGTGGACCACAACGATTGGGTCATTAAAGGCGAACCAAAAACAGAGGTCAACATCGCTTGCCCGGCAACGGTAGAGCTTACATGCGCAACGGTGGTCAACCGTATCCCTGAGTTGCTTCAGGCTCCGGCTGGCTTCCACACAACCGAGAAAATGGCTCCAGCTCAGTACCGCACATACCCTCTTCATTATTACGTTAAATAAATGAAAGTTTCTCTAAAGGCGACGGCTCGCAGCTGTCGCCTTTTCTGCATCCCCCCTTCCTACACCATGTAAAGATACATTTTGGAACAACCATTTGGCAGAGGCATGCAATTCGTTCATAATAGTTACGTACCTAAAGAACGACGTCATGTCATTAAAATAGAAACCTGTTCATTAACAAACATTGTGCAAAAAAAACAGCAAAGGGGTAAGAAATGCATGACAGAAATAGTAGATTGGAAAAATGGTGCTCGCGGGCATAAATTTATAGCTTCTTTTAGTGGTGGAAAGGATAGTACCCTAGCTCTATATAAAGCAATGAAGGTTGGAGAAGCCGTTGGTCTCATCGTCATGTTAGAGGAGGGAGGACAACGTTCCAGATCCCACGGAATGCCGCCGGAATTAATACAAGCCCAAGCTGAATCCATAGGGTTACCTGTATATACTGCTGCTGCGAGCTGGGATGATTATGAAACCATCTATATGAGCCTTTTAGAAAAAGCTAAAGATCAGGGAGCCGAAGTGTTAGTAACGGGAGACTTGGATATGCCTGCCCATGGATGTTGGCATGACAAAGTTACGAAAAATGCGGGATTAAAGCTTGGGATGCCTCTATGGGAGATGGATCACCGAGAAGCTGTGGATGAGTTTATCAATCTGGGGTTTGTAACGGTTCTTGTAACTGTAAATCTGTCACTAGGCATGCGGGAAGACGATTTAGGGCGGACTTTGACTCATGAATATGTAAAAGAGCTTGAAGCCCGTGGTATTGACCCTTGTGGAGAAGGCGGAGAGTTCCATACGACCGTAATTGATGGACCTATCTTTAAACATCCTATTCCCGTACGTACATGTGAAATCTTGAAGGATGGGAATTATGCCTTCTTGCCTTTAGAGTTAGATAAGTAGGTGGACACGGATACCTGATGCGGAAATATCTAATCACAAGGAGGGTACTGACGTAGAGTGCCCTCCTTGGGATTAGACCATTTTATAATTAAGTCACCTCATTAAATCATCTCCATTCACTTCCTCAACCACTTCGTACCAATTCTCGTTTATCGTACAGGGAGCAGGTGCAGTACATGATAGATTTGAATAAATTAGCCGAGATATTTGCTAGTCGTTCCTGTGATATAGAAGGTGTCTACCGTTTAGTCATCCAGCCGAAAAGTATGTTGCGTGACTTTAGGACCGTAAAGCATGGATTTCTTTTTATCATTCGTGGAGAAGCTAGAATGTGTGTGAACGGAACTGCTTACGAATTACTTCCAGGATCAGTATTTCATGCGGCTCCAGGCATGCAACTGGACTCCCAAGTTATAGGACAATCAGAGTTCGAGTACTATTCACTTTTTTATCGATTGGACAAGATAGGTGATGAAAATAGAGGTCATGAATGCGACTCTCATTTTAAGCTTGAACCGGGAACAAATCCGAGAGTGATAGAATTACTGATCCTGCTCCATCAGAATGCCCATACACTTGGGGGGATTGGGAAACTTCGTGTCAAGGAATTATTCTTAAGCATCGTGTATCAAGTTCTGGTGGGTTGCAGGTATAGGGAAAGCGGCAGTTTTCCAAGTAAAAGAGTGATAGAAGAGGCTATTGCATACATTAACGGGCATTACATGAATCCGTTGACACTCGATGAGTTAGCTAACTTGCATGCCATGAGTCCCAAACGCTTCTCATACTTCTTTCACAAATATACGGGTTTCCGTCCCATCGACTATGTCATTCATTATCGTATGGAAAGAGCGAGTGAATTACTTAAAGCAGGTCAATTTCCCATCCGCGATATTGCTGTCAGTGTCGGTTATGCCAATCCGCTATATTTCAGTAGAGTATTTAAAAACAAATTCGGTGTGTCTCCCTCTGCATACGCACATAACTTAGAACACCATAAATAATCACACAGCAAGCCTGGATTAGATAATCCTACATATAGCATTCGCGATTTGTGTATTTGCATTTTTTATAGTCCTTGCTACACTCTATATTGATAATGAGAATCATTATTAACGTTTTCGGGGGTCGCATTATGATCACCGGGGCGCTTGTTGCCATGGAGAGGCGTCTGTGCTGGATGTTAAATCGGTTGGAGCTTCGCCTTCTTGAGCATGCACTGATCGGAATACTTCCTAGGCGCAAAATTATTTTTCTATAGAGGAGGGTTGGTAGAGTTGACTACAAATAGACAATTATGTATTGGATTATCCTTATCTGCAACTTGGATGAAAGGAGTCGGTTGGCGGCGCCCAGACAGCGGTGTGGAAAAGATGGGGTCAATTGACTATTACATTGATTTGGCAAAGATGGCGGAGAAGGCAAAGCTCGATTTTCTTTTCAGGGCCGATTATCTTTATGTTAGCCCGCAGATGCTGGGCGATTCCGCTAATTTTGGCAGTCCCGACCCTACAATGATTTTTGCGGCAATTGCTCGTGAAACCGAGCGGATTGGATTGGTTACAACGGTTTCCACCACGTTCAATCCGCCGTATGTTGTCGCAAGGCAGCTTCAGTCGTTGCACTGGCTCAGCAACGGGCGCGCTGGCTGGAATATCGTAACTTCGATTGAAGGCGCAGAAAATTTCGGTGATTCGCCTATGCCTTCACCGCAAGAAAGATATGCGAAAGCAATGGAATTTACTGATGTCGTACGCAAGCTCTGGGAAAGTTTTCCGAATGAAGTCATTGTGATTGACCGCGAGTCAGGCATTTTTTCTGATAAGGATAAGGTTTCCTCAATTAATCATTCAGGTGATTTTTTCAGTGTCCAGGGACCGCTTACTTTGCCTGCCCATACATCGGGATCCATTCCTTTATTTCAAGCAGGCGCGTCAGATACAGGACGAAATTTTGCCTCTTCAATAGCGGATGCTATTTTTGCGGCGATGCCAGACCTTGAATCCGGAGTGGAATTGCGAAATGATCTGAGAAGAAGAGCCAAGGAACATGGACGCCATCCGAACGCCATCAAAGTTTTACCTGGATTATATTTTTTCTTGGCTGAAACTCGCGAGGAAGCGCATAAATTACATAAGTCTGCACATGCGCATTTGAGTGTGGAGCGCAGACATGCATCGCTCAAGTCAGTGCTGGGCCTTGATTTAAGCAGCTTTGCTTTGGATCATCGCGTAACTGCCGATATGCTTCCCGATCCGAATCAGCCAGTCCGTAGCCGGACACATGCTGAGCTGTTGCGCCGGTATATTACAAACCACCAGCCTACAGTAGAAGAGGTGTTGGCAAGGCCCGAGGTCGTCGGATCTGCTCACTGGGTTTCCGTTGGAACGGTTGAGGACGTATTGAACGATATTATTGAGCGGTTTGAGGCTGGGGCTATTGACGGATTTATAGCTCTTCCGGGCGGTTCAGAAGAATCTATGAAAATATTTTTTGAAAAACTGATGCCGCAGTTGGTTGAAAGAGGCTTGTTCAGAAGCGAATATGCAGGTTCGACTCTGAGGGCACATTTGGGTATTTAACACCTGATACTTATCAAAACATAGGACAGCCCTTCTAAGCTAAAAGCTTGGAGGTGCTGCCCCGTTTGTTTAAAAAGGAAGCCGCTGTTATCATCATAAAATTTTGATTCGTAACTGGCTCTTTGGACTAAAACTTCATTCGAAGATTGAAATCTTATTGTATTTTCTCTGATTGTTGACACTCCCACCCCTAAGGGGGCAAGCCTGCTGACGCAGTTGGAATTCTTGAGTAGTTAACGCCCTCAATCCATTTCTGTTTTGGACAACTCTCAAGTTTAGGGCGTGTCATCGCCCCTCCTAAGACAGTGCGTATAGCATCTTAGGCTGATTGACTGTTACCGCCAACCACAGTTGCGTAGCGAATATTCATCGCCCCAACGATATCACGATGATTCTCGAATCCACATGGGCACTTGTATCTTCTATCTTGTGCCTTGTTTCTTTCCGGACATTTTGGACATGATTGACTCGTATTTGCAGGATTAACGTACTCTACTTTGATCCCCACCAAGTTTGCTTTGTATTCTATGAAGGTCGATAGACGATAGAAAGACCATGTATGTAGATTCTTTTCGTTTTTACGACTTGTTCTTGTCGTCTGCCTTATATTCGTTAGTTGCTCTAAGCGAATGACAGAAATCTTATTCTCAACTGCAAAATTAACGATTTCACGACTGATCTTGTGGTCTTTGTCTTTCATCCATCGTTGTTCTTTATCGTCTAAATTGCGAATAGCATTCACTTTCTTCTGTTTCCCAAGTATTTTACGAACACTACGAAACTTCCGTTTCCTATATTTGTTTTCTCGTCCGTTACCAAAAAAACGAACTTTATCATCTTCTGTGATAGCTACCGCAGGGACTTTCAGTCCTAAATCAACGCCTAAAACTCGTATACCCGTTTTTTCAGTTGTCGGCATCGTGACAGATATTTGCGCTACCCACTTACCTGAGTTTTGTGTGATACGGAGCGTGCCAAGTTTATGCTTTAATAAATCAAAATTCCGATTATCTTTGTTGATAAACAATGCACGAATTTTAACACGATTGGATTTTCCTTCTACCATAAGTGGAATAGAAATGTGCGTGAAATCAAAAGAATAGTTTTGGTTGTTCCATACACAAACTGGTTTCTTTAGAATCGGAACAATTGTGTATTTACTTTTCTTTACTTTGGTGGAAAATACACTTTTCGCATCTTTAATCGCTTGATTTTTTACCGCACTTGGTAGATTAGCAGGAACGTCTCTCGTCGTCTTTTTCGTACTTTTCTTTTCTTCAACCATCTCAGCTATGAGCATATTCACGACCCCAATGTACTCGTTACTACTTTGTTTCAATCGTTGGATTTGTTCTGTTGTGGGAAGTAGCTTTACCTTAACTGTTATGGTCTGTGCCATATACGTCACCCCCTTGTCTTTTGTTCTTCAACATAACGCTTAATCATCTCGCTTGATACATTTCCAGCAGTAGAAACAAAATATGAACGTGTCCACAAACTCGGCAAATGCATGAGGTGTGGAAACTCTTCACGTAGCTTTCTAGAGGTATGCCCTTTCACTTTCGCCATAATATCGGCAGGACTTAATATTGGTAGTGCACTGAGGAACATGTGAGTGTGGTCTTTATCGCACTCAAGGGCGACAATCTCAATTTTTAGTTCCGCACACACTTCATGTACTAATTCTTTGAAGCGTTGCTCTACCTCTGCTTTGAGAAAAATCTTTCTTCTGTATCGTGGGCAGAACACAAAATGATAATTCAGTAGAGATACGGTTGTGTTGGTTCTTCTGTATTCGTTCATGTCTATATAGTATCAATTGAACAGATATACTGCAACAGAGAAAGGGCATAGACTTTTCGGATACTTAAAGCACCACAAACCTTTCGGCTAGTAGCACTCCGTATCCGACCTCACTTTCATCCCACACCTAAAGAAGTGGGCTTTCCCATTCAGGAAATGCTGTAATCATCTACTATTATATTAATAACATGATAGGATTCTTCTGCGATTGCTGTGTTAGAATTTTTGTTACCATTGTATGTGATCAAAGCCTTCCAAAGCGCCCATCCCCTTGCTCTATTCCAAGTTCCTTCATCCATATTTAATACATGCTTGAATATCTTTCGACTATCATTATCAAAGAATGTCCATGCCATTGCAGCATCGCAAGCAGGATCTCCTACACCCAATATTCCGAAATCAATGACCGCAGAAAGTTTTCCATCCTTAACCAATATATTTCCTGGCGCTATATCACCATGAACCCAGACAGGATCTGACTCCCATTTAGAATCTAATGCCAGTTCCCAAATTTCTTTCAATACGTGTTCATTAAAAGTATCTTTATTATTCTCAATTGCATATCTAGACTCCTCATCATATACAACTATATTTCCGCCTCTGTGGAAATTGTGCGCCCCAGCCAACGGACCTCCACTCGCATCAATCGATTGTAATTCAATTAAAAACGTCCCCAAGTCCCTCGCCAATTGATTGAGATCATTCATATTGTTTTGAGACAATGTCTCTCCCTCTAGCCACTTATTGATCGACCAAGGCCATGGGTATTCTTCATTCGGATTACCTTTAGCTAATGGTGTAGAAATGGGTAAAGAAAGTTTTTGGCGTAGTATGGGTAGCCATATTTGTTCTTTTTCCACTTGAGGGACATAGGATTCTGCACTTGGTAACCTGACACTCATATGCTCACCTAAATGAAAAGTTCTATTGTCATGCCCACTAAATTGTACAGGTCTAACCTCTAAACCAGACCATTCGGGAAATTGTTCATTTATTAATCTTACAACTAAATCGACGTTAATCATATTCATGAAATACCTCTTCTAATTATTATTTATCAATCAACAAAAATATAGTCAGTGTCGCGTTTGCTTGAAAATAGATGCATGAGAATGGCCCCTTCTTTTTTATGTGCTCGCCCACACATCTTTAGCGTAACGCCCTTCAGCTTGAAGCTGATCCAGCCAATCTTGTGCTTTCTGAAGCCCTACTCCATATGCAGTTTGATACGCTTGTTGTAAAGTAGACTCCACATCTGGTGCCATTTTACTGCCATCCCGCACACATCAGCCACGAGGTTCATGTCCGGAAAGAATCAGACTCGTATAACCGGGAACTTGCTGCCTGCTTTGAAACCGTGAAACAGTGTCTCTAATACTAGCGATGCAGCTGATTTTTTGGCAATAGTGCCTTCTTGAACCTGCTGCCAGGTGACAAAGAACAGCCAATACATCACATTCAGAATCCATTCGCTGCTCATATCCTGGCGGAAATAACCTTTATGCTGCAACAATTGGATCGCGTGCCGTAACGGTTCTTTCAGCTTCTCCTCGGCTGCAACCATCTCCGAGCTGTAATTCAGCGAGGCTTCATTAGCTAGAAAATAAACTTTGTCTCCTAGTGGGATCAGCGCCTCGACCAATTCTGGAATAAAGTTTTCGATTTGTTCCTCGTTGAGCGGAATTTGGCTGATCGTCTCTCCTACGACCTGCACAGCTCTTAACCCTAGCTGCAACATCAGCTGCTCTCTACTCTCAATGTACCGATGCAGGGTGGCAATACCGATGCCGGCGTAGGCGGCAATGTCATTCAAGGATGCTGTAGGCTTCTCGACTAAAATCTCCGTGGCCGCATCTAGAATGGCATTAAGCTTTGCTTCCTTTGTCGCTGATCTGGTGTTTTTCATCGTTATGTCCTTCTTTCTTAATAATTACTTTCATCGATTCAACTCATCAGGAAACTGGTGCAAAGCGCCCTTCGCCATATTTTAAACCTCCTAAAAGGTTTCCCCGTTCTAAAAACGCGGCTCCCTTTATCGATACACAAATACTATCATATGATAGTATTTTAAGTTATTTGTCAGATGATTTCAGCTTTTAAGGGGTACTGGGAAAATATATGCTATAATGTCCTCTATTCAAGGCAATCATGTTTAGGGGTGATAGGAATGTTAGAGCGTTCCATGGAAAATGTAATGGAATCAGTGAAGGAAAGGAAGTGGTGTAAAGAAGAGCTTTTGCTTCATGAGTAGCTCTTCTCATTAAAAAAAGAAAAGAGGACTATTACAATGAACAAATATCAAAATATAAGCAATGATGGATTTAAACTGAATTATTGTGTCAAGGGAACCGGAAAACCCATATTGGTGATCGGTAGCAGCGTGTATTATCCACATCTATTTTCGGAACATTTATATGATACATTTCAGTTTATTTTCCTTGATCATAGAGGATTTGTGAGACCGCCCCGAACTCTAGAACCAAAAGATTATATATTAGATAAAATATTAGATGATATAGAGATAGCAAGGCAGGCTCTTGGATTAACCAATTTCATCATATTAGGTCATTCAGGACATGCTTTTATGGCATTGGAATATGCTAAGAAATATCCTGACCATGTCCAAAAAGTTGTCTTATTAAATTCAGCACCTACAAATAGCGAGGAAAGACAGCGTCAAAGTGTTGCATTTTTTAATGAGACGGCAAGTCCAGAAAGAAAGAAACAGTTTGAGAAGGACATTGCTCTGTTAGAAAGTGACATCATGAAAGACCCTGAACGGCGATTCGTTCATATGTGTATTCGGATGGGAGCCCAAAGTTTGTATGACTATACATTCGATGCAGCTTACATGTGGGAAGATGTATATACGAATATGCCAATTATCGATCATCTGTGGGGAGAAGCATTCGGAGAGCTGAACCTTATACAATCACTGGCTGGTTTCAATAAACCCATATTTATTGGTTTAGGCAGATATGATTATTTGGTAGCGCCTGTTTCACTTTGGGGTTCTGTTGATGACACGTATGAGAGCGTGAAGAAAGTGATCTTTGAGTATAGCGGTCACAATCCTATGTTTGAAGAACCTCAATCCTTCGACAAGGAACTCATCAAGTGGATTGGTGAGAGCAAATAAGATTTCATTCATAAGAGTTAACAAAAAGGGGCTCTCCCTAAGTCAATTTATAATCGACTTTTTGGGGAGCCCCTTTCAACAATCTATCTAAATTCGAATATCCACATGCTTATAGCCTGTACGCTTGTCGTCCGAATCCTCTTCCTTGTTGTTTGGATTAACGTCGGACGCATGATTTACGTCTTCGCCTTTCTCCTCATTAGCTCTTTCACGGATCGCTTCTGATTCTCGCTTAACATCCTCGGTCGATTCTGTGATCTTGTCATGTACATCTCCAAGCGTTTCACCTAAATTCTTATCCAGTACTTTCACACGGCTCTCAATCTCAGAGGCCCTATCACTCTTACTGGATGAAACAAAGCCCCTGCCGGCATCCAGACTCATTTCCTTGTTTAAGACACGTAGTTCTCGCTCAAAACCCTTCTTTGTCAAATTCATAGCTTGAGCCTTAGTGTAAGTCAGATCAGCTAAGACCAGGCTAGTCATTCCCGCCGACTGCCCCTTTTCTGGATCAGCATTGACAGCTTCTTGTTTCGGAGCCTCTTCATTTTTCTTCTGCGTAAGTTTATCCGTTTGCTTCTGCTTAATCTGAGAATCGATCTCTTGCATCTGACTCTTCAGATCCTTAATCCGAAGCTGCTTCTCCTTCACGTCCATATTACTTTCTGTGGCCTTCTGGATTTGCTCTTGGAGTCGAGTCTTCATCTTTATTAACTGCTGGATCTCACGATCCATACTATTACCTAACGAGCTGATTGGACTATTCGATGTATAATTAGTGCTGTTATTTGAAGTCGCTGAGGAAATATTCATGGTATTACCTCCGTAAATATTTTATGACCTACTCTATTTATCGGCATGCTCTCGCTTATACTGCATAGAATAACCGTTTTTCATAAACAATTTGTGATACAAACTTTATATACGCAAGTAGGGGGTGTCCCAAAAGGTTCGTTGACCTGGGACACCCCCTAATGGGCTATGGATGTTCTTTGCGATATAGCTCGCGGCTCTTATAACCCGCCTGAAGAATCATCTTCATTTCATCGCGGCGTTTTGCTTTTGTTGCCTCTTGTTTAGCGCTATATACATAACGGGCCCAATCCTTACGGTACCCGGGGGTAAGCGATTGGTATAAGGCAAGCAACTCTGGAGTATCCTCCAAATCCTTCTCGACACTTGGAATCAAAGCAATATAATCATCTACACATTGACTTGATTTTGATGAAGTCTGGCCCTTGCCCTTAGCGTCCTCTTTTAAACCGACAACGGTAAAGACATTATCCAGTCCGACCATGCGCGCAAATTTAATATTGCTTGTCCCGATATACCCTTTCTCATCGCTACCTAGGCCCGCCAACAAATCATCGCGATGAATAAACGTGGGGTATACTTTATTTCCCTTTTTAGGATATGCCGCAAAGAGATATCCATTTTTATTAAGATGCTGCTGTTCAATTACACGGCCAACAAGTTCCTTTAATGACTCTATATCTAACACAAAAGCAAATATGAGATCATATGCATGCTCCTTGAGCATCGTATCATAGCCTGTCAGTTCTGCAAAATAATCTGTTCCTTCAGGCTGATTCAATATCGCCACCTGCTCGTACTTTTGTAAGCTCAGCTTCTCTACGATTGATTTAGACAATTGTGCTTCATCCCTTTTTGATAATATATTTGAATGATGATTACGTTGTCTGGACCAAATCCCTTAATAGGAACTCTTCTACTACCTTGGCCACGCCATCGTTCATGTTCGTATCCGTAACATAGTCGGCCAATTGTTTAATTTCCTCCGGTGCATTGCCCATGGCTACCCCAAGGCCTGCAAATTCGAGCATCGCAACATCGTTATACCCATCGCCCATCGCAATGACTTCAGATCGCTCGATCCCAAGCTGCTGAATTAGATGATTCAAGCTCGTCCCTTTGTTCACGCCATCTTCCGTAAATTCCAGAAAGAAAGGCTTAGAGCGCATGACGTTTAGTTGCCCTGCCAGTCTCACTTTTAATTTCTTCTCGACTAGAACCAACTTATCTGGCTCTGCCACCATCAGCACCTTAACAACAGGTACTTGAACTGCCTCCACGAAGCTAGACACCTCTACAACCTTCATCCCTGTAATTTGCGATTCGATCAAGGTATATTCGTTCGCCGCTACCGTCACAATATCATCGCCTACATAAGTTAGAGCGGATACACCTTCTTCTATGCTCATTTCATATAGGGCATGAGCCATCTGAGGCGTTAATGTACTGCTGAACGCCTCTTCTTGCGACCTCCAGTTAATGATCTTCGCTCCGTTGAACGACAGAATATAGCTTCCAAATCGTTCTAGGTCCAGCCCTTCTGCCAGTGCTTTCATGGCATAGGTTGGCCGTCCTGATGCTAAAACCACCTTAACCCCAGCTTCTTGAGCAGCCATCAGCGCTTGTTTGTTACGAGAAGAGATCGTCCCGTCATCACGAAGCAGTGTATCGTCTAAATCCAACACAATCATTTTATATGTCATATTGCAACATCCCTTTACTTATCTAATAGAGTAGTTATTTCTACTATATCATTTCTCGATAGCGGTAAGGTACGCTAGTTCGCTCGTTCCTCATATTTGAACTCTATTGCTTGCCAATACTCCTCCATAAAATTTACCTTTTTTAAACGGTCTAGAATATCGTCTTTTGGGAAAAATACACTTCAGTGTTAAAAAGTAATGATGATGAAAACACATTAACTGGAGGTCATAAATTTGAATATTACATCAGGAAGAAAGGTCGTTTTAATTGGAACAGGGGCCGTTGGTTCAAGCTATGCGTTTACTTTAGTGAATCAAAGTTTATGTGATGAAATAGTCCTTGTTGATTTAAATGAAGAGAAGGCAAAAGGTGATGTCATGGATTTAAATCATGGAATTGTTTATACACCTTCTCCGATAAAAATAAAATTTGGTACGTACGAGGATTGTAGAGATGCGGCTATTGTTGTGATTAGTGCTGGAGCAGCACAAAAACCTGGGGAAACAAGACTTGATTTAGTCAACAAAAATGTGAATATTTTTAAATCAATTGTAAAAAGTATTATGGATTCTGGCTTTAATGGAATATTTTTAGTAGCTACGAATCCTGTAGATATTTTAGCTTATGCAACATGGCGGTTTTCTGGCTTACCTAAAGAAAAAGTTATTGGTTCAGGTACCATTTTAGATAGTGCAAGATTTCGCTATTTATTAGGTGAAGAACTCGATGTAGCTCCCACAAGTGTTCATGCTTATATCATTGGTGAGCACGGAGATTCAGCAGTTCCAGTATGGAGTTCGGCAAATATTTCAGGAAAATTTATTGAGAATCATTTTACAGATAAAAGAAAAGACGAAATATTTATACAAGTTCGTGATGCAGCTTATCAAATTATTGAGTCTAAAGGTGCAACATACTATGGGATCGCCATGGGGTTAGCGAGAATAACGAAAGCAATATTACAAAATGAAGATGTAGTATTACCGGTTGGATCACTATTAGAAGGTGAGTACGGTCACACTGACGTCTATATTGGTGTCCCAACAATCATAAATCGCTCAGGAAGAAAAGACATCGTTGAGATTTTATTAAGTGATATTGAAAAAGAAAAGTTCGCAAAATCGGTTAAAACATTAAAAGAAATTGGGAGCGGCTTATTTTAAAGTGAAAAATATACAAAAGGGAGCAGTCTAACATGTTAGTAGAAACCTTTAACCCGTTTAATAATCTGTTGATCTCCTCACTTGTTGGAGCTATTCCCATTATCTCATTTCTTTTATGTTTGACCGTATTTAAAATGAAAGGGATTCATGCAGCCTTACTAAACTTGGTTGTTACCTTTTTGATTTCGGTGTTGTTATTTGATTTACCATTTGGTGAATCCATTGGCAGTGTGATACAAGGTGCAATTCAAGGAGTCTGGCCAATTGGTTACATTATTATCATGGCAGTTTGGTTATATAAGACCTCTGTAAAATCCGGAAAATTTGACATATTACGTGCAAGTATTGCCGGTATTTCACAAGATCAGCGTCTTCAGCTTTTACTCATTGGTTTTTGTTTCAATAATGCCTTTCTTGAAGGTGCTGCGGGTTTTGGTGTACCCATCGCAATTTGCGCCGTTCTATTAGTTTCCTTAGGATTCAAACCACTGCAAGCTGCCATGCTATGCCTAATCTCTAATGGCGCTTCTGGGGCATTTGGTGCAATCGGAATTCCTGTTGGCATAATAGGCACCTTAAATTTAGAGGGTAATGTTACTTCCATGGATGTATCCATGATGACGGCATTTACGTTACCTATAATTAATTTTACAATTCCGTTTTTACTCATTTTGTTAATTGATGGGTTCAAAGGGATTAAAGAAGTTCTGCCAGCCATTTTAGTGGTATCTACCACCTATACAGCATCTCAAGCTATTGTTACATTACTGATGGGACCTGAATTAGCTGATATCATCCCCTCATTATTAGCTCTAGGGATACTGGCGTTATTTTCAAGAAAATGGAAACCTAAACATATTTTTTCACTACATGATCAAGCGGTTCAAACGGAAAAACATTCTGTAGGTAATATTATTAAGGCTTGGTCTCCATTTTACTTATTAAGTATATTTGTTTTAATATGGAGTCTGCCTGCATTTAAGGGTCTGTTTGCAGAAGGCGGGGCTCTAGATTTCACTACATTAACCTTTAAAATACCAGGGTCTACGCTAACCTCAAAAGTTGATCTAATAAGTGCAACAGGTACAGCCATCTTATTGGCAGTCCTAATCACAATAATAACTACAAAATCTATCGGTTTCTCAAAAGGATTTACGCTCTTTAAAAAAACAGTTACAGAATTTTGGATTCCTATTGTAATGATATGTGCAATTCTAGGCATAGCTAAATTAATGACTTATGGTGGATTAACAAGTGCAATAGGTGAAGAGATTGCAGCAACCGGAAATTTCTTTCCATTACTATCGCCAATCTTAGGTTGGATAGGAGTATTTATGACGGGGTCTGTCGTGAACAATAATACATTGTTTGCGCCAATTCAAGCAACAGCAGCTAATATCATTGGAACAGATCCAGCATTATTAGTTGCTGCTAATACTGCAGGAGGCACTATGGCAAAACTAATTTCCCCACAATCCATTGCAATTGCAACAGCTGCTGTTGGCGAAACAGGTAAAGAATCTGTTTTAACAAAAATGGTTTTAAAATATAGCATAGGTTTCTTAACCTTTGTATGTATTTGGACATTTGTATTATCGTTGTTATTGTAGCTTACTTTTTCATGAAAAGACGAAAGACGTGACGTGCTTGATCGTAATCAGTGATCAAGCACGTACACGTCTTTCGCTTACTATTCCTAACTCTTATTCTTCTTTCTTAACCTTTTTCGCTTATCTCCTAAGTGTCTCTATTTGGTACCAAGAACCGCATCAAGTTGTGTTTTTACTTGCTCTTTCGTTAGTGTACCATCTTGTGCTTGATCAAAAATCGCTTGTACTTTTTCTTTGGTAGCATCATCGAGGTTATCTGGCTTACTTACTTTGTTTGTTTCTACTTTGATGTCCTTAGCTCCACTGAAATCAATCTCCCAATCGATACCAAGAGCTTGAAGTTGTGTTTTCACTTGCTCTTTAGTAAGTGTACCTGCTTGTGATTGGTTCAAAATCGCTTTTACCTTTTCTAGAGTAGCGTCATCGAGGTTATCTGGCTTACTTACTTTGTTTGTTTCACCTTTGATGCCCTTAGCTCCACTAAAATCAATCTCCCAATCGATACCAAGAGCTTGAAGTTGTGTTTTCACTTGCTCTTTAGTGAGTGTACCTGCTTGCGATTGGTTCAAAATCGCTTTTACTTTTTCTTTGGTAGCGTCATCGAGGTTATCTGGCTTAGTTACTTTGTTTGTTTCTACTTTGATGCCCTTAGCTCCACTAAAATCAATCTCCCAATCGATACCAAGAGCTTGAAGTTGTGTTTTCACTTGCTCTTTAGTGAGTGTACCTGCTTGCGATTGGTTCAAAATCGCTTTTACCTTTTCTTTGGTAGCGTCATTGAAGTTAACAGGTTTACTTACTTCTCCTTGCATTACCTGTAGTCCATTTCCAATAGTTTGTGTTGTTGGTGCTTCAGCAGCGAATACAGACCCATAAGAGGCGAGAGCAAAAACAGCACCTAAAGCAGTAGTAGCCAATTTCTTTTTCATAGTAATCAATCTCCTTCGTAAATGTATTTTTCTTGACGACTTCATTGTAATGCCATTATCTGGAGTTAGAATGGAGATCAGGTAGAGTTTTGGTGGGAATTTTTCTCTTTTATTTATTAGAAACGGCATTCATAACCCGTTGCGTTCGGCGCTGACCGCTATCTATCTATGTATTTATACCGAATGTTTCTCCACATAAACTACAGATAACGCGGTTATAATACTACACGAGGTGATATATTGAAGAACTTTCATATTCTTGTGGTAGAAGATGACCTAGACATTCAGGAATTAATTAAACAATTTTTAATGACACAACAGTATAGTGTTGAGGTTGCATCAGATGGAATAGAGGGAATGAAACTATTTAATAAGCAATCTTTTGATTTAATTCTTTTGGATGTAATGATGCCAAACCTTAACGGATTTGAAGTTGCTAAAATGATTCGAAATCAGTCAAATGTACCTATCATTTTGCTAACCGCATTAGAAGAAGAACAGGATCAATTGAAGGGCTTTGATCTTGGAATCGATGATTATATTACGAAGCCTTTTTCTTTTCATATATTGATTAAACGGGTCGAGGCTGTACTGAGAAGAAGCAATGATCTAAGTACGAGTAATCATTTAGTTTTCAAAGAAATGCAAGTCGATTGCGATGCATATAAAGTTTATGTAAATGAGGTTGAAATCCCATTAACGACAAAGGAATTCGAAATTGTACAACTACTGCTTCAAAATGAGAAAAAAGTACTCACAAGGGAAAGCATTGTCGAAAAAGTTTGGGGATACGATTATTACGGAGAAACACGAATTATTGATACACATATTAAAAACATACGAAAAAAATTAGATATCCCCTACATTAAAACAGTGAAGGGAATTGGTTATAAAATTGATGAATAAGTTACTAAAAACGATGAAGTTGAAGCGAATTACCTATAAACTTTTCCTGACTACGTCTCTCATTTTGTTAGCCTTTGCAGTCCTAATTTATTTAACTTTATACTTCTTTCTCCCTTCATTTTATGAGCAGCATAAAACAAATCAGCTTCAAATAGGAATGGAAGAAATAATTGATAAATCTAAGAATCTCACTTTTCAAAATGCTATACCACTTCTTGAAGAATACGCACAAAAAAATAACGCAATGATCTACCTTGAAAATAAAGAAGGAACCATTATTTATTCTCCTTTTTTTTCTGCTATGCAAATGAATTTTCAAATATCACCGGATGTAAAATTTGATGCAACAAGGCCACCGGGGAATTCAAATTCATATAATGTTTCCGCGCCCATTCAATTCCGAGATGGTAACTTAACGCTCGTCGTGTCCGCAACATTCCAACCTATTAGTGAAGCTACACAAGTCTTGGCACTTTTTCTCCCCTATATCAGCATCATTGTCGTTGTTATTGGTATAGGAAGTGCTTACTTATATTCGAGGTTTATTACAAAACCACTCCTTTACATTAATCAAGGAGCACAAAAGATGGCGAACTTGGATTTTTCCGAAAAAATTGAGGTTCGTTCCAATGATGAATTAGGGGAGTTATCCAACAGCTTGAATGAGATGTCAGTTAATTTACAACAAACGATGCTTGATTTACAAAAAGCGAATCAACAATTAAAAAGCGATATTGAAAAAGAAAGAGAGATAGAAACAAAACGCAGGGAATTTTTTGCGATTGTCGCACATGAATTAAAGACGCCTCTTACGGTTATGAAAGGATACTTAGAAGGGATGATCTACAATATTGGTCCGTATCAAAATCGCGACCAATATTTAAAGAAAAATCACCAAATTATTGAAAGTATGGAACAACTGGTTCGTGAGATTCTAAGCATGTCAAGACTAGAACAACATACGTTTAAACTCCAATTGGAAGAAGTAAATCTCTCGAAATTAATGGATGCTATCACAAAAGATCTCGGATTTTTTGCTTCTCAAAAAGACATTCAAATCATAAAACAGTTTGGTTCTCACCTTTCCGTGTATGCAGATCGTGTTCTTTTAGAAAAAGCCTGTAAAAATATTATTCATAATGCGATTATGTATTCACCTCATGGCGAGAAAGTATATATAGAGCTAACTCAGGATCCAAAACAACACCACATCCAAATTAAAGTCATCAATACAGGTGTGGAAATTAAAGAAGTGGAAATACAACATATATTCGAACCATTTTATCGAATCGAAAAATCAAGAAATCGAAATACAGGGGGAAGTGGCTTAGGTTTATATATTGTAAAACAAATTTTTGAAGCCCTTTCTATTACGTATTCTATGAATAATACAGAACAAGGAGTACAATTCACAGTTACTATTCCATTATCCATAAAATAAACAACAAAGTCTCGATCTCATTTCAATTAGGAGGAAATGAGATCGAGACTTCATTAATATAATCATTTAGTTTCACGAGTCTGAACTAAGGCCCTGTCTTGCCGCTTACAGACCCATCTTGATCTTGATAAGGAGGAGATATTTCCTCTTGATTTTGCATCATTCTATCTTCTTGATATACATCTGTTTCTTCTGGATTCAAGTCTGAGTTATTCCTTGAATTCAACACATATAGAAAAGCACCGACTAAAATACCAATCGTCACTACTACTAAACCAATGGGAGCTACTATTCTTTTCCACATTTTTCTCATTCCCTTACAACTTTTTGATTACTAAATTTCTTTTTTCGAGATACACCGCTGTATCTGATTGTCTAGCCACCTCTTGTGAATGAGTGACTACAATGATACATTTATTTTCTTTATGAGCAAGTTCTTTAAATAACTCGATAATATCCATGGAAGTTACTTGATCTAGATTCCCAGTGGGTTCATCGGCAATTAATAAATCCACATTACAAGATAATGCACGAGCAATCGCCACACGCTGTTGCTGACCACCGCTAAGCTGTAATACCTTTCTTTTGGCTTCTACTTCGGTCAACCCTACCTTTTCTAACAACTCAAGCGCTCTTCCTTTTTTGTCTTTCACATCGACTCCTGTAATCTCCATTGCCGTAACTACATTTTGAAGAGCGGTCATATACGTAATGAGATTATAGGATTGAAAAATAATGGAGACATGTTGGTTTCGATAGGAATCCAGCCCTATCTTCCGTATATCTGTTCCTTTGTATAATACAGACCCGCCTCTTGGGATATCTAATCCGCTTGCTAAACTAAGGGTCGTTGTTTTTCCGGATCCGGATGGTCCTAAAATGGTATAAAATTGTCCGGTTTGAAACGAAAAGTTTACATTATCTAGTATAGTGATCTTTTTATTATTGCTTTTATAATGGTAATTCAAATTTTCGAACTGCAAAATAGTTTCCATGTGGATCCCCCTACTCATCTTTTAGTAAAATATCTTTTGGATTCAATCGAAGAATCGATAATGCTGGAAGAATGGTTGATAAGACTGCGATTAATAGACCTAATCCACCTAACTTCAACAAATCTTGGGAGCTCACACTTATATCAATATTATCAATAGGATCCACATCTTGACCATGGTCATCATTCATTCCAAACATGAATCCTGGATTATTTGCTCCCTGCTGCTCCTCTTCAGAAGAAATAACTTCTTTCTGCAATAAACTGTCTCCCATTTTTTGAGATACTGTCCCACCTGTAAAGATAGAGAAGCTAAATGCCAAAGCAGCTATACACAACACTTCAACTAAAAGTTGTCCGATTAACTTCCCTTTTTTCTCGCCGATCGCAAGTAGAATTCCCAATTCTTTCCGACGTTCTTTTATGGTCAACATAATGATAAGTCCTAAGATTATAGATCCTGTAATTGAGACCAGGTATATAATCCATTTTGAAGTTGATGCTACGTTCTCAATAGGTCCTACCATTTTTTTGTATAATGCATCATGAGCATCTAGTTTAAATAGGTCAAAATCAATGTCTGTTTCTTCACCCTCTGCTTTAAAAGCATCGATATCATGTGGATCCTTTAAATAGTAAATAGCCTGGTCAATTGGTGTACCCTTCATATCCTTATTTTCCGAAAATTCTTTTAACGATTCGTACGAGACATATACTTTGTTCGATGGATGAAACAGAGGCGGTGCCGATTCCATGTTGGCATCTACCGTGGAAGTTTCGTAAATCCCTAAAATTTCGAACTCTATTGTCGATGTATCATCTGTTGATGTGATCTTTAACTTATCACCAACTTGTAGATCGTTTTGTTCAGCTAACTGTTTTTCAATCAGGGCTACTTTCTTATCTTTGTCTTCTGCTGTTATTTGACGCCCCTCAATCATTTTATTCGTTTCTTCTGTAAATTCTTTCAATAAATCAGAACTTCTCACACCGTGAATGAATGTATTTGGCATTTTCATATTCCCTTGGTCTCCACCACCTATGGATCCCCCAATCGCTTCTCCCTCGTTATCACCATTAATGGGAGTATAGCCATTCGCTACGCCTTGACTATCTTTTAAATAGTTATAATCTTTTACATAAGGTGATTCTGCTAACTTATCTGCTTCCTCTGTAGACACTTCTGGGCGGTGTATTCTTTCATTAGGATTTTCACTTCTCTGTTTTTGAACGTATTTTTGAAATTTTTCCCCATCTAAACCTAACGTCACGTCGACTCCTAACTCTTTTCTGGCGAGATCATTCGCTGTTTTTGTAACATTTTGAATGGCGAATCCCGCTAACACTAAATTGGTAAGAACTAAAAATACAGCAAATAGGATAAGAGATTTTCCCTTTCTTGCTTGTATACTTAAAAAAGCCCGTTTGATAAAATTCATAATTACTAACCTCCTCTGATATCTCTAATTTAAAGGACTAATCTGGAGTCTATATGGAGATATCGAGGATTTTATCTAGAGATATAGGGGACTTTGTGTGGACTGGCTCTGATTATTGTGTTGGCGCAATGTTGCAGTCTTTAATACGGTTGGATATCAATCTAAAAGCAAAAATGAGGGCACCCATTATCCATTTGGGTGCCCTCATAAAGTATTAGCCAAACCGTTTCTCATCGCTAGTCGTATGGTAAGCGCCACTTGTTAAAGAGCGTGAAACAGCTGCTCCCCTTTTGTCTTGATGTATCTATACATCACACTGCATACCGCCAATATAATTATTCCAATACCTAACAAGATGAGATTGCCATTTACATGGGATAGAAGAAGCGATACAGCAAATAAAATCACTAGACTGATGAATCCTATCAACATGGACACTAAGACCGATGCACTTTGTTTTATGACCGTAACTTCGCTAGTCCACTCCAAGTTAGGAAGTTTCAAGTTGACAATAACACCCAACATCGCTGAATAACAGGCAAATATCAATGGGATAACAAGCAATAGTAAGCTTTCAATCCATCCCGTGCGCAACGATATCATGAGGATCACACAACTGACAATCGAGATAGGCATTGTGATGGTGAGATTCACCGCAACTTTGCTAAGCAGTATGGTCTTTTTCGGTACGGGTGAGCTTTTTAGTATCCATAAATTGTTGCCTTCAAGAGAAATGGAACTTGAAGTGGTGCAGCTTAAAATTACGAAAAAAGAAACGACTAGTGGAGCCAGTTTGCTCAGGTAATCGGACAATTGTGGGATTTCTATCAGTTGCCCAAGTTTCTCCGAGCTCATAAATAATAAAGTAATCGACATCACGAGTAAAAAAATCATGCCAATACTCGTATTCAGCACATATAAGGAAGAACTAATATATCGACGCAGCTCCTTCTTGTACAGTGCACGAAAAGGTGATGATGTTTCTAGTGGTTTCATTATATATTTGCTGCTTGCATGAGAGGTCGTTAAGCCTGTATGAATAGCTTTATATCTTGTGCCAAGTACAGTGGTAAACAGCATAAACGCAAGCACCGATATCGCAATAAATAATAGCAATGAACCAATCTCATATGAGCAAACGGCATCTACATACATGACTGTAAGAGGGTACAGCTTAAATATCATATCTGCCAATTGTGTACTCATATCAGCAAGAACCAGCTCGTTACCATTTATACGGAACGAACCCATCATAACTCCAATTATTACAACGAAGGTTAAAATGAGGCTGATCATTCGACTCGCTTTAAAACGGGAGGAGATCCAGCTAATTAGTGCGCCAATAAAGGTTGCAGCAATGATGGGTAGTAACGGAATAAACAAGAGTGCAATCAGAAAAAACAGATAATATAGCGCTTCAGGATTCACTTTTATTGCATAAACCGCACCAGCTGGCAGCATCACCATTAAAGTAAAAAATAAATTCAGCACATAGAGCTGAAGAACACGGCTCGCTACAACATAGCTTGTTTTGACAGGCAACGACATGACCAAGTCGAAATCTTTAAAGCTAAATAATACTCCACTTGCTTTATAGATCGTTGTAAAGAATCCAACAATAGAAGTTACAGCCATCATAATGGCAAGCAGCAAATCCATACGGCCTATTTGTTCAAAGGTCATTGCCATCATGAAGCTGTATCCAAATGAAGCCACTGCAATCATGATCACACCAATTAGAATGCCGATGCTTAGCAGAAGCAATTTGCGTCTTTCCTTAACATCGCGCGTATGCAATGCTTTATTCAAGCCAAATGAGGAAAGCAATTGTATCTTTGTTAATCTCCATATATTAGTCATTGTCTATCAACTCCAGGAACACATTTTCAAGGCTGTTGTCACCCTTTACTTCTTCTGTCCTACCATGAGTTATCAATTTGCCCGCTTTAATGATCGCAATCTTATTGCAGAGCTTTTCTGCCACATCCAGTACATGGGTTGAGAAGAAGATTGCACTACCACTGTTGCACAAATCTGCCATGATCGTCTTTAACATGTGAGCAGCCTTAGGATCAAGTCCAACAAAAGGCTCATCCAGCACTAACAATTTTGGTTTATGAATGAGAGCTGAGATGATAGCGAGCTTCTGCTTCATACCATGAGAATAAGAGGAGATCATACCACCCAAATCGGCTGTAATCTGAAAAGCATCGCCGTATTTTTTAATGAGTGACTCACGATCCGCTTTGGATACGCTAAAGAGATCGCCAATAAAATTCAAGTACTGTATGCCGGTAAGATGATCGTAAATATCCGGGTTATCAGGAATATACGCAGTAACCGCTTTGCAGGCAACTGGATCTTTCTTAATCGAGATGCCGTCGATTTCAATGTCCCCTTCTTCAAAGTCAAGGACACCAACTACTGCCCGGATCGTTGTTGTTTTCCCTGCACCGTTATGTCCGATAAAGCCGTAAATATCGCCCTTCTCGACCACTAAATTCAAATCATCTACTGCCTTTTTGCCACCCTTATAGCTCTTGGTAAAATGTTTTATTGTGAGCATTCTTCCTTCACCTCATCATTGGAATATACAGAATTTTGATCAGCATCATTTCTTCCCCGTACGCTTTTCTAGTAGAATAACTATAATACGTCTAACCTATGCTGAAAGTTCATTTGTACCTGATTTTTCTGATTGCTCTCCTCATTGGGCCATTCGCAAGCGCCCTGTCTGTAACGGCAAGTTTCACGGTTCACTGATCTGATGCCAAATACAAAAGAACACTTGAGCAGCGGGGCTCTAGTGTCCTAGTAACAAGTTATTAAGCTTTTCGTCTGATGGGAACCCATACCTCGCATATGGAATCGATTTGTTTATCGTCGACCCAATAATATTTTTCAATACATGGTCCCTCAGCCTGCTCAAAATTCACTGTAGGAAACCATTCCGAATAAATCCGTCTCCATACATTATGAATTCCGGTACTAATAACAACATCATCTGTCATTTTGTCTGTACCTTCAAATACGGCATATGTGTGTGCGGGAATGGTCAACACAGTAAACCCTGCAGGAGCTTGAGATCCTTCAGGAATCGAAGCACCCATCAGATAACATCTGTTACCTTCTTCATCAAAATCATAGTGATAACCATACAGCAGTGTCTCTGGTGGGTTCCCAATGGCCTCATTAATCCGATCATGTGTGCCGTCTGTCCATAAAGCTTCTACAAACTCTGTTATTTCCTTAAACGGGTCCTCCTTGATCTGCGCATGCTTGCCCACTACAATCGATGCCGGTTCTTCTACAATGCGATAATTCATTTCCGATTCTCCCTTAATCTGAATTTGAAAGGTGATTTTGGAGAAGGCCTTAAGCTTTACATTCGTCTTTTTTGCATTCGAAGGCGTCACACCATGCAGTCGTTGAAAGGCTTTAGCGAAAGCCTCCGGGCTCTCATAACCGTATCTAAGCGCTACGTCGATGACCTTGCTGTCCGTGCCTGCTAATTCTTCAGCAGCCAGCGTAAGTCGACGGTTTCGGATATACTCCGTTACGGTAAAGCCTATTAAAGCATGAAACATTCGTTGAAAATGGTACTTGGATAACAACGCTACCTTTGCAATCTCGTCGATCTCAACTTTGGTTTTAAGATGGTCTTCGATATAATCGATAGCTTGCCGAAGCAATCTCAGGGCCTCCACCATAATCATCTCCTTTCAAATTTAGATTATAGGAACCTTGGGCAGCATTCCTGTTCACAGATGCTCCGTTTTGTCCTGAATACATCTATACTAATGTATTTTTCAATAGCAGTAAGTTATGATTCTAAGTAGAATGTTTATTGATAATTTTGGATTTTTATATTGAAAAGGATTGGGTGATTTTTAGTGGAAAGTATTCTAATTATTGAAGATCACGAAGATGTCAATCTAATGCTGGCAGAAGCATTGATCGATGCAGGTTATAAAGTGAAATCATCCTTTACCGGCGTCGATGGAATAAAGGAAATCAAAAACAAATCGTATGATTTGATTCTACTTGATATAATGCTTCCCTACAAAAGCGGGGATGAAATACTTAAAGAAGCGCGGGAGTTTTCTGAAACCCCTGTCATTGTCATCTCCGCAAAGGATATGGTTGGCACGAAGATTGATCTTTTGAAGCTGGGGGCGGATGACTATATCACAAAGCCCTTTGATTTGGGAGAAGTTGTGGCACGTGTAGAATCCAATCTGCGGCGTGCTCATAAGCAATTACAAGAAAGCAAAGTTTTTCGATATAAGGACTTGGCACTGGATGACAATACAAAGCGCGTTACTGTAAACGAGACTGAAATGGAGCTGACCGCAAAGGAATATATGATATTGGAGCTGCTACTAAAGCATGGCGGCAAGGTTTTTACAAAATCGAACCTGTATGAATCGGTCTGGAAAGATGAATATCTCGGTGATGATAATGCGGTTAAAACTCACATCAGCAATCTGCGTAATAAGCTAAAGAAAGTAAATCCGAATGAGGAATATATCGAAACGGTATGGGGCTTGGGTTATCGTCTATACAAAGAATGAATTATCTGTTTCCTGACTATTTTTTTGCTCCCCTTAACCTTTTCTAAACCAATGGAAGTTAACCTAAAGTCAGAAAGGATAGGTGAGCAAAATGAAACGATATGTTGTAAAAACAAACAGCCTTACGAAAAGCTACCGCACTTTTTTTGCACTGCATGATGTGTCGATTACAATGGAGCCTGGTAAAATATACGGTTTAATCGGGCAGAACGGCGCAGGAAAAACAACGCTAATGCGCCTTCTGGCCGGGCTTTCTTTTCCCACGAAGGGCAACATTGAGCTTTTTGGCCATCGTGGTGAGCGTGCTTTGCAGGATGAGAGGAAACGGCTGGGCTGCATGATCGAGAATCCTGGATTTGTCCCCTATATGACAGCGAAAGAAAATCTCAAGTTTCACAGAATTATGCGCGGTGTTCCCAACAAGGAAATTGAGGGTGAATTGTTAGAACTCGTCGGACTTGCTGACACAGGAAATAAGAAAGCAAAAAACTTTTCGCTCGGCATGAAGCAGCGTTTAGGTATTGCAATCGCCCTGCTTGGCAACCCTGAATTGCTGATCTTGGACGAACCGATCAATGGACTTGACCCATTGGGTGTTGTTGAAATTCGTAATCTGTTGAAGAAGTTGTGCGAAGAGCGGCAAATGACCATTTTAATTTCAAGTCATAATTTGCCGGAGCTATATCAAACCGTAACGAATTATATCATCATCCATAAAGGCGAAATCAAGCAAACCCTCACCCTTGAGCAGCTTGATGAAAACTGCAAGCACCACATCCATATTAGCTGCGACCAGCCGGAAAAGTTAACGAGCGTATTGGAGATGCAGCTGAACACCACCAACTATAAGGTAATGCCAGATAAAACGGTTAAGCTATATGATTATTGGAACGAAAAAGATTTAGTAGCAAAGACTGTCTACGAAAATGGGATTGTCGTTTCGAAATTTTCTATCGAGGGAGATACGCTTGAAAACTACTTTATTTCTGTTATAGGTGGTGATCGAGATGCTTAATTTGATTCAGGCGGATTTATTTAAATTACGCAAATCGAAGGCAATTAAGATTCTATTAGGAATCACAACATTAAGTGCGGTAGTCATGGCAGTAATGGCATATCTGATACCACAGGGTAAGATTGAAGCCAGCATGACTGGACTCGGGTTCATGTTCTCCGATGTAAACATGATAAGCATCCTCGGCGCTGCTATCGCAGGCGTGTTTATCTGCGGTGATTTCGAGAATAAAACAATCCATGATGCGATTGCAAATGGCTGCAGCAGGAGTGCTGTCATTGTTAGTAAGGCAACCTTACTGGGATTTGCCCTAGCGTTTATTCTACTCCCCTATGCCATCATAACGGGTATTGCTCTTAGTACAGGTTCCGAGTTTAGTATGGGCCCCGTAGCAATTGGATTCCTGAATCTACTGACATCTGAGGGTGGTACAGCCTTTTCCGCATCAGAGGTATGGAAAATGCTAGCTGTCATGTTGACCTTGATGATCATATATGTGGCACAATTGAGTATCTGTGTACCACTTGCCTTTATGCTTAAAAAGCCCATTTTTGTAGTTGTTATTTATTATGGGTTTTCAATACTTTCTGCGCAATTAATGAGATTAAGCGATAGTTCTCCGGTGTTTGATCGTATTTTCTCCTTTACGCCATATGGAGGGAAGTACGCCTTTGTAACATTGGATACGGGAACGGGAGACATGGTCAGGGCAATCGCTGTTAGTTTGGTATTTATGATTGTCATGCTTGCTGTCACATACAGCGCATTCAGAAAATCGGAAATTAAGTAACTGAAAGGTTGGTGAACGCGTTGATTATTGTCGCTGGCACTTTGATCATTCTTATGATGTTGCTCGCCTTGTATATCGCTTTTCTTCAGCGGCAATTGCGCAACATCAATCGACAGTTGGACAAACGGCTGACTGAACATACACGTCAACCTATCCGTTTGGAACTCCTGAGCAGGGAGCTTAATGCTTTGGCTATCAATATTAACAAATGCCTAAAGGCGGAGGAAAACCTCCGTCTTAAAGGCATTCAAGAGGAAAAGAACTTTAAGGAGTTAATTGCAAATATTTCCCATGATTTACGAACACCGCTTACTGCTATAAAGGGTTATCAGCAGCTTATGAAAAATGGTGACTTGAACGACGATCAACTAAAGAAACTGCACACTGCCCAAAAACACGCTGATGAATTGGGGCGGTTGATTGAACATTTTTTTGAGTATTCCTATCTCCTGAACGCTGAACCCGAACTAAACATCAGACGAATTAACCTTACCAATCTTGTGGCAGAGTGCCTTGCAGCATCAGTTACCACATTGGAGGAACACAATCTGGGTGTACACCTTGAGGAAACACCACCAATATTTGGCCTTGCTGATAAAGAAATGGTTACGAGAATTATTCAGAATCTAATTCGAAATTGTGTTCAGCACTCAAATGGAGATATCACAGTAAGCTTGCTGGCTACAGACAAAGCAATTCTATCGTTTAAAAATCCGATGAAAAATACTTCCGTTATTGATATAAACCGGCTTTTCGATCGCTTCTATACTGGCGATAAAGCAAGAAGTAATAGTACAGGGTTGGGCTTGTCTATTGTTAGGCTATTGGCGGAACAGATGGGAGGCAGCACAGGTGCATCATTACAAGACGGGTTTCTCGAGATAATAGTTGAACTTCCGCTATAGTCTCACTGTATTACTTCCTGAATATATATGTGAAACCCTGACTTTGCTCCTTCCGAATCGGATGATATCCGTTACGAGCAAGTATTAATCCAATCATGGCATTTGTTAAATTGAAGCCAGCCCCGCTCATTTCTGTGCGGGGCTGGCTTCAATTGGAATGCTCCATAAAACTCTAATACGATGAGATAATGGCAGCAATACTAACACCAGCAGATCACCCATTATACTTGTGCTATGATAAGGCAAAACTCCTTTGCTCCTGTTGCCCAACCCATGGTTCAGTGAAGTCTCTCAGCGACTTGAATTAATGCACCTGATCCAGCAATTGATATGCTTCTTCCTTCGTTGTCACCGCCAACAGAGCTTCTCTGAAATCATCGTCCATCAGCTTACGGGACAACATTTGCAGCACTTTCAAATGCGCATTCTGTTTACTATTTCGCGGTACAGCAATCATGAAGATCAGTTTCGCTTCACTGCCGTCCAGACTCTTCCAATCGACACCATCCTGCTTGATACCAAAGACCACGCTTGGTTTCAGGACAGCATCCGATTTACCATGAGGGATCGCAATATTCATGCCGATGCCTGTGGAGCTTTCAAGTTCCCGGGCCAATATGGCCTGTTTAAAATCTCCGTCAGCGTTTACCGCCCCAGTCCGCTCCAGTACACCGATCATTTCATCAATAACAGCATCCTGTGTCGTTCCGACCAGATTCAGGTTAATGAGATCTGGTGTTACAATATCCGTCAATTTCTCAATGCGAATAGAAGGTGCTTCCGTTGCTGTGCCGTTATTGATCGCGGTTGAAGCCGCTTCGACTGAGTCTGCAGCCATAGGTGCAGTCACGTCTACTGCCAACTGTTCACCTACTCCAGCTGAGTTTTCTATCGCTCCTTCTCCAACAACTGCCGGAGTCACAGCTGCAATGTTTTTCTTCAGCAGGCTCACCATCACAACCGATACGGCTGCGCCGACAATGACAGCGAGGAAGAACATCAACACATTGTCAACGGCACCGAGTACAGCTACAATCGGCCCGCCATGGGCTACACTATCACCCACGTTACCAAGCATCGCAACTACCGAACCGGCCATCGATCCGACCATGATACTTGGAATAACGCGTAGTGGATCTTGCGCCGCGAATGGAATTGCACCTTCGGTAATACCGAATAGTCCCATCGTAAATGTAGCTTTTCCAGCTTCACGTTCCGCTGGTGTAAACTTCTTTTTGTTAATCATCGCTGCCAGTCCCATCGCAATCGGAGGAATACAGATGGCAACGGCAATTTGACCCATAATTTCATAGTTTCCTTCACCAATCATGGCCGATCCGAACAGGAACGCAACCTTATTCACGGGACCACCCATGTCAAAAGAAATCATAGCGCCCAGAATAAGTGCCAGCAGAATCGAACTTGTACCCTGCATTCCTGCGAGCCAGACTGTTAAAGCTTCAAACAGATCCGCGATTGGAGCACCAATCACAAAGACGAAGATTAACCCTACAACTAGAGAAGCCAATACCGGAATAACGATAATGGGCATAATCGGCTGTAACGACCGAGGAACCTTGATCCTTTTAATGCCAAGCGCAACATAACCCGCCAGGAAACCGGCAATAATCCCCCCGATGAATCCAGCTCCCGCTTCACTTCCATAAAGGCTACCGTTCACAGCAATGAAACCGCCGACCATACCAGGCGCAAGACCTGGTCTGTCCGCAATACTCATTGCGATAAATCCGGCGAGGATCGGAACCATGAAGGTAAACGCAGCCGCGCCGATATTTTCAATCGTTTTCCAGATTGAACCTTCAGATATAACCAGACCACCCGGCGTTTTCACGCCGCCCATTGTCAGTGCGATTGCGATGAGCAGCCCCCCGATCACGATAAACGGTACCATATAGGATACCCCGTTCATCAAGTGACGGTAGATAGGGTTTTGTTTAGGTTTGTTCCCTTCTGTCGTATCTTCGGCTGACTTGGACTGTGCCTGATAGACCGGCACATCCCCTTTTATTATCCGTTGGATCAGCTCTTCTGGACGGCGGATACCATCTTGTACACCAACGACAAGCAATTTTTTACCGACAAACCGGTCCTTTACCACCGTCTTATCCGCTGCGATAATAATGCCATCGGCTTCACGGATATCCTGCTCCGTGAATTGATTCTCCACGCCAATGGATCCTTGGGTCTCGACCTTCATCTCGACACCCAGCTTCGCCCCTGCCTTCTGCAGATTCTCAGCAGCCATATACGTATGTGCAATTCCGTTAGGACATGAGGTAATCGCTAATATTTTCATGGTCATTCTCCTTTGTTGTCATGTTCCCGCTTACATTTATAGTGTACACGCCGAAAGCGCTGTTATCGGACGAACTTTTTACCGGAACTTCCGGAAAAACGAGTTTATTTCGCAATAAAATATCCCCACAAAGTGGAGCCTATGCTACGATGCTTATTCCAAATACTTTGCGGGGACCCCAAAAAAAATGTAAAAAGCAGGACGTATACGTCCTGCTTCATCATCATAGTTTCTAATACTAATATTACCCTTTCAACGTACTCAGCAATCGCATCACGTCCGTCTCCTTAGACAACGCACTGACCAAAGCCGGCTGCTCACTGATCAGCGACAATTCTTTGAACAGCTGCCGCATCTCTTTCCGCTCATCATGCTTGACCGCAAGCAAGAACACAAGCTCTACTTTCTCAGTTCCCCAGGTGATCGGCTGCTTCAAAGTAACAATAACGATGCAGGACTGTATAATCCACTCCGAGCTGCCATGAGGGATCGCAATGCCACCCCCAATTGTCGTAGTAGACATATTCTCACGATCCAGCACACTTTCCGTATACCCTGCCTCGACATACCCTTTGTCCTCCAGCATTTGCGCAAACTTGGCGATTAACTGTTCTGGACGCTCTACCTCCTGCTGAGGAAAGACGAGAAAAGGTGTCGTATATTTCAAAAAGACCGATTCCTCAGCCGCCCTGCTGTCCGGCTCATCAAGCCGCCGGATCGCTTGCTCCAGCTTACGCTCGTCATTGGCCTCGAGCAGTGGGGAAACGAGGATGTGAGGTGATTTTAGCTCCGGCAGATCAACGGTCGTAATGACAAGATCCACCTCATGAGCGGCCAGATAATCCTGCACTTCCGCTCTCGACATCGTTGTCTCCACATGCACGGACGGGAATCTCCGTTCCACCTTCATGAGAAGCAATTGGGACATCCCAATGCCCATGTGACACACGATAATGACCCTCTGGGGGTGGCTCTTGTTCTGGTGAAGCCGTTCTACGGACGCCTGAAAATGCAGTGTCAAATACGCGGCTTCCTCTTCGGGAAAGGACAACTGAAGCGCTCCCCCCACCTCTTCCAGTGCCATAATGACCCGATCGAACATGTATGGGTACATCTTCTTGATCTCAGCCAGCATCGGATTGGACACAGCCAGACCATAATGGAGACGGTTCATGGTCGTGTACAAATGTACTTTCAACCCGTTCAGTAATACGTGGTCCTTGGAGAAAGGGATCATGTTCAGCTCCGACATCCGCCGAGTCAGTTGCTCAACCAACTGGGGCAAGAGGGGGTGGCTGTCTGCTAGATCGCTCCGTCCTACGCCCCCGTCCTCCTGCTTATATCGGAACTTCCCGCCAAGCAGGTGCAGGGTTAGATAAGCGGTTTCTTCCTTGGAAAAAGGTACAGCAAACAGCTTTTGCAGCTGCTTCAAAAATGCCGTAGCCCATACAAATTCCGCTTTGTTCTCCAAAAAGTTAATGTCCTGCTCGGAGAGCGAAATCGGCTGTCCCAGCTTGGTCCGTTTGACCATGAGCAAAATATGCAGCATCAGGCTTTCAAAGGTTTCATCGGTAAAGCGGAGCTCATGTTGCTTTTGTAATGCCTTCAACTCATTGTATACGGTTGCAATCTCATGCGGTTCATACTGCTTGCGCATCATCTGTCCTGTTAACTCCGGACGGTTGATCAACTGGTTCAACCGCGCCAGCGCCATCCGTTTGCTCTTCTCTGAGCCTTCGATCATTAAGCCCACGCGCTGCTTGGTAATTAAGTTCAGATCAAAGCTGCGCAGCCAGCCCTCAATCTTCTCCATATCTCGACGGATAATCGTCTTGTTCACATAAAATCGTGAAGCCAGGTTCTGCATGGTTACGGGCTTTGCGTTCATCAAGAGCCGGTAAGCCAGGTGCAGCACCCTTTCCTCATCGGATTCATGCTCGGTGGTACTCTCGTTTGCATACAAGCGGTGGAATAGATCAGCCTGATCTGCTTCTCCAATCTCCAGATAAACGCCGAGTCCCGGCCTTTTCACCAGATTACCACTGGAGTGCTTAGCTATATGTTCTTCAATCACCTTCAGATCGTTTCGGATCGTCTTCTCCGAGCACTCGGTCTGATCCGCCAGATCCTGAACTAGCCACAGCCGGTTCGGTTCCATTAACAAATTGCGAAAAATCTCTTTTTGCCTATTATTCATTCCGATCTCCCATATTCAACTTATTTGGAGAGCTCACTAATTTGTGAGCGGGTACATTGTCCTACTGTATATCATATCCGGTCTCTGTGGCAATCTGATCTAGGATGGTACATGAAGGGTGTTATTTTGGGAACTGTATACTCGGCGAAAAATAAATTGAGATAAGAGGTTGTGAACAACCCAGAAGAAAGAATATCCAGTATAATAGTCTTTAATTCTAAATATTTAATGCCGAATATATAGGAGGTAACAACAACCTAATGATCATAAAACCGTTAAAGTGGCTTGCCTGTATCGTGCTAGCCCTAATTGCTGTTCTTGCCATTTTTCTAATCTATATTACAGCGATTGATTATAAACCCCCAGCTCAGACAGAACTTCATACCAACAATAATAACAGTCCAATACTTAAGCAAGGTGAGCCGTTCACCGTCACTACGTTCAATATTGGCTACGCCGGCCTCGACCAAGGACAGGATTTTTTCATGGACGGTGGAACGATGACCCGATCAAAAAGTAAGGGACAAACGGAGACCAACCTGAATGCCATTGCCAACTTTCTCAGCGACACTCACTCAAATCTGTATATCCTGCAGGAAGTAGATATAAACTCCTCACGTAGCAACCATATTAACCAAGTCGAGAAAATAAGTCATAGCCTGCAAGGGTATAGTGACACATTTGCTTATAATTACAAGATGCCTTGGGTACCCGTGCCGTTGACTCATCCGATGGGAGCAGTGCAAAGTGGTTTACTAACCTTATCAACGTTCAATAGCACATCTCATATTCGCTTCAATCTGCCTGGAAAAGAAAGTTGGCCTGTTCAGTTGTTTGAGCTGGATCGTGCATTTATAGAGAGCAGGTTTCCAGTAGATAACGGTAAAGAACTCGTCATGATTAATCTGCATTTGTCGGCATTCGACAAGGGCGGTACAATCCGCAAACAACAACTTGATTTCCTTGAGGACTATATCAATCAAGAAGTGGAGAAGGACAACTATCTCATTATAGGCGGGGATTGGAATCACTCCCTACCTGGAACAGATCACAATAAGTTTCCTACCAAGCAGGAATGGCCGGAGTGGCTACAACCATTTCCCGATACCTTCGGCCCGGGTGATTTCCAGTGGGCGGTAGACCCGAACACTCCTTCCGTTCGAACGCTAGATGTAGCGTATCAAGAAGGTCTCAATTTTCTCGCTGTGATCGACGGATTTCTCGTATCTCCGAATGTTGATATTGCTGATGTTACCGGACACGATCTGAACTTCGAGAACAGTGATCATAACCCTGTTACAGGGAACTTTATTCTGAAATAAGCCTACATCATCCTCGAAGAAGCCAACACCTCTGATGATCAGAGATGTTGGCTTCTTTTTTCGGAATACGAATTTAACCAGCAATTAAGAGCCCTCCTATTAGTCATTATCTATGATTGACAGTCAATAAGTTTAGGAACTATACTAATTTCTAACTACGTATTTTTTTGGATATATAGTATAGTTTCTAAACTATCAAACAGAGATTGAGGGTGAATGATATTGGGCTCATTAAATTTGTCAAAACAAACTTTCAACACTACCCCTCGCTTTTTCATGTTTATAGCGATATACTTGGGGGCATTTATTTCACATTTTACAGCCGGCGTCGTCAATGTTTCCCTTCCCCAATTCGTAACTATCTTTCATACGAGCTTGGGTACGGTCCAATGGATCACGACAGGTTATTTACTCGTTATCGCATCCCTGCTTCCTGTCATGGGAAAGCTAGGAGATCGATATGGTTACCGACTCATTCATAATCTTGGGTTATTGCTTTTCAGCATCAGCTCCGTACTGGTCGCCATTTCTCCCACAATAACCGCCTTACTCATCTTTAGAATGGTGCAGGCCATCGGCGCTGCCATGTTTCAATCTACAAATATTGCGCTAATTACGATTCACGTGCCTAAGGAAAATCGGGGCCGAGCACTTGGAACTCTTAGCACGTTTGTTGCACTTGGCGGAATGATTGGACCGATAGCAGGCGGCTTTATTGCGCAGTGGTTCAGCTGGCAATGGCTTTTTTTAACCCATGTACCAATCACCATAATTGCCACTTGGCTTGCATTTCGCTACATACCTGTAAGCAAACATGGTAATAGAACGGGTCCTCTCGATATTTTTGGAGCGGTTACGTTCGTAATAGCAATCGGATTCAGCATCTTCGCAATATCGATGGGAAGTACCCTGGGCTGGCGATCGCTTGAAACGATTTCCTTACTCGCAGTTGGTATGTTCACTTTAGCTACGTTCCTGCTTTGGGAACTACGTCATAGCGCCCCCTTTTTACCGATTAAGGCATTTCGGATTCCTGCTGTTACTAGCGGCTTAATCGTTAGTGTCGCTTCTTTTATGTTTGCTAATACGGTCATCGTAACCGTACCTTTTTATTTATTAAGGATTCCTGACATTCTACCCTCTACCGTTGGAATCATCATGATCGCCTATCCAGTACTATTAGCCTTTACTGGGCCGGTCGCGGGTCATTTATCGGATCGTTTTGGTTCCAACCGTCTAATGTTTGCCGGGTTATTCACCATGGGGAGCGGACTTGCCATTTTTGCCCTTTATCCGAATCAGCTGCCCATAACTTTAGTTATTGCCGCACTCGCGCTGGTAGGACTGGGAATGGGGCTCATTGCATCACCGAATAACAGCTTCATTATGCAGCATGCGGAGGCGGAACATATTGGTTCTATAGGAGGAATGATCGCCTTAACGCGGAACATGGGAATGGTTATAGGCGCAGCATTAGGACTCGGGTTTATGAATGGAGTGCCTGAACAGGGACAGGAATATCTGCACCATGCCTTCAGGTCGGTTTTTCAAATCAATGTTTTGTTTTGTATCGGTGTCACGATCATGCTTGGGTACTACGCCTACAATAATAATCCTCGAAGAAGCCAACACCTCTGATGATCAGAGATGCCAAACTTTTAGTCAATCGCTGATTTCAAACAATTTGGATTGTTATATAATTGTGGTATTACCACAATTAGTAACTTTGTAATACCGCCAGATTTCTATGCATATTCGTATTATGGGAGGGAGGAGCAAAGGAAATTTGACTTCGCTGGTGTGGAGAAATAGACAAGAATTATGAAGTATGGAGGCGGTATGAATGAAAACTAAGTATGTTAAAGAATTTTTCTTCTTCCCTGACATATTCATCATGAGTGGTCTCTTCTTCATTAGTTTTGGATTTATGATTCCTAATCTAACATCTGTAGGGACCTACATCGCATTCGTAATAGGGATGATTTCCTATTCAATCGTTGAATACTTGACCCACAGATTTCTCTTTCATATTAAGACACCAAAAAATGCATTTTTCTTGAAATTAATTAAACGCTTACATTATGATCATCATTCAAGTCCTAATGATTTGAATTTATTATTTCTACCTCTATGGTACTCGTTGCCGAACATGGCGATCGCAGGAGTGGCTGCCTACTTCATGACTTCAAATCTCGTAATCACGAATGCTTTTATCGCCGGTGTTATGATTTTTTTATTGTTTTATGAGTGGAAGCATTATATAGCCCATCGTCCAGTAAAGCCAATTTCTCCGTGGGGACGTTGGATGAAGAAAATTCATTTATGGCATCATTTTAAAAATGAAAATTATTGGTACGGTGTGACAAACCCGGTTTATGATTGGGCAATGGGAACCTTTAAGGACCAAAACAACGTTGAACAAAGTCAAACCGCCCGAGATCTTGAACAACGCGGTAAGCAAGAGTTTGAACTATAACTGCTCTGCAAACAGTGAAATATTATCCTCGAAGAAGCCAACACCTCTGATGATCAGAGATGTCGGCTTCTTTTTTCCGGCATTGGCGCTAGTTATTATCATTTTTCACGAGTGATTCTTACAGCCTCTATTCGACTATATCGATTAAAATAAGGAGCCTTGTCCTTTTTGATCCATCTGATCACAATATGACAGAAGATAATGAACCATAACAGACTTGTAAGGAGAACTACTCCAATTGTAAAAAGGTTAGCTAGAAGATCTTCACCCATATTATTAGAAAATATTTTTGATAATGCTGAACACAACATAGGTATATAGACAATGAAGTAACGTCGGCTTAAACTTCCTAACCAATTCCCCTTTTCCGGAAGTAATTTCATACGAACAATTGCAGAACCAATTGTATTTCCTTTCCATACTACAGGGACAACTACCATGAGTACAAAGAAAACGATGGCAAAGATTATCTCTTCAACAAATATTCCTGGACTCTTTAGCAACCCAAAAATAAAATTTGTAATCACTCTGGTGAAAATAATGTTTAGAAGAACCTCAATGAGTTGGGCACCAAAAGTTGCTCTTCTTTGATTGTTAAAGAAGTTACTCTGTTCATTAAGAATTTCTCTTGATGGAATTAACACCAAAAACATGGGAGCAAGTAGAAAGCCAAGTAAAGTCCCAGTAGTATTCGTCAGTAAATCATCTACATCAAAAATACGGTAAGGACATTTAAACAAACCATATAATGCGGTTAGTTGGGTTATTTCAAAGAACAGCGAAACACCAAATCCAATAAGAGTAGCATATAACCATTTAGCTTTACTCTTAAAGAAATACCTCAAATAAACACCTAAGGGAAATAGTAGCAAAACATTAAAAAACATTTGATAAAAGGCTCTCGTTGTTAATAAATCGATATAACTTGAAGGCACAGACCAATGAAATCCCGTTTCACGTGTAATGTCCCGAATAAATTGAAAAGGACGACTCTGAATAAATTTTGCACCCGCATCAATCGAAACACAATTATTCCGAACACTGGGTATTGGAAAAATCACTAAAAAGAAAGCACTTAGCCCATAAAAAATAAAGCTTAAAATAAGCATTGTTTTCCAAAAGCTGAAGTATCCATGTTTACGATATTGATAAACTGTCCATGGAAACGTTAGAATGGTCGCTAATAAAAAACAAACTAATAATGCAACGAGAATAGGCATTACATATACTTGCATTTCATTTTCTCCTTAAAAGTAGCCTTCGGCAGGTAAACTACAGCAAAGGATGTTCTACTTTATGTAATTAGCCGATTGATGATCCCCATACTGATTGCCTAAAAGCATCTTTTGTTTATAATAATTATCCTCCTTCTTTTGAGCTTAAATACTATGCTTTTTTTTCCATATCATTAAGTGCTTGGTTGGCTCATCGGTCATCTTCGTAATCCATAATAGATCCTACAATAACTATTGGGCAAGAGAAATATGAACTACTTTCGAAGGCGGACCAGATAGGGGCGCCTGATCGATAAACTCTGTTTTTTTCAGGGTTTGCTTTTTTCGTTACTGGATTAGTGATATGCCGTTCCTCTTATTTTTCATTTTCATATTTTAGAGTGAGATAGGATAGAATTTACGGGTAAAGGGAGTGATGTAATGGAATCCGGCCCAAGAAACACTATGAAGCAGCACGGAGTTTCCATTATTACCTGCACGAATCGACAGGGTTATATAAGAAACCTGATTGGTAATTACATCAGGCAACACCATTCCAAGAAAGAGCTCATCATTATAGTCAACGACAATAAAATACCTCTGGCACCCTATCAACGCATAGCCAAAAAGCTTCGAAACGTGCAAGTTTTTCGCGTCCCGGCACATAACTCTCTCGGCGCTTGCTTGAACTATGCCGTCAAGAAAACGAAATATAGCTACATCGCTAAGTTTGATGATGACGACTATTACTCTCCCTATTATTTGAAGGATAGCTTGCAGGCAATTCAAAGAACCCATGCCGATGTCTTAGGAAAGCGGAGCCATTATATGTATTTACGAGGGTCAAAAAAACTCATCCTCCGTTTCCCACACGAAGAGTTTCGACCTGTCGCCAAGCTGCCAGGCGCTACGTTGGTCTTTAAACGGGGAGTGTTCAACAAGGTTCGGTTTCCTAATCAAAACGTTGGGGAAGATGACTTGTTTTGCCTAAGAAGCAGAAAGAAGGGGTACAAGGTTTATTCCGGAGGAAAATACAATTTTGTCGCCATTCGGAGAAAAAACTCATCGGGCCATACCTGGATCATCAGCGATCAAGAACTGCTTGCGCACCATAAAGTCATCCCGAATGTAAAGAACTACAAGAAATTCGTACAAAGAAAGCCAACGGGTGATTAACATGGCGGGACGGGGTATTTATCGAGGTCAGCAGGCTGTTTCTATCATTACTTGTACCAAGCGGCGGTACTGTATGGAGACCCTTTTTCACAATTACAACAGACAAAATTATACGAATAAAGAGCTTATAGTCATCTTAAACAATGACAGCCTTAAGATCAGTGAATATATTCAGGCGGCCAAATTCTATAAGAACGTAAGAATATTCAGTTTATCGGATCATGTATCACTCGGCAGCTGCCTCAATTATGGAGTTCAATTATCCAAGTATAGCTACATTGCCAAGTTCGATGATGACGATTATTATGCTCCCGATTATTTAACAGATAGCATGCGGCTCATGACGAAGACCCATGCCGATATCGTAGGCAAACGAGCCCACTATATGTACCTGAGCGGTAAAAAATTGCTCCTGCACCGTTACTATCAAAAGGCTGATCAATATGTTTCCATGGTCCAAGGAGCAACCCTTCTCGTAAAAAAGCGCGTTTTCAGCAAAGTCCGCTTCCCCAATCAAACTCGGGGCGAATGCGTAAAATTCTGCTCGGACAGCCTGGCCAGAGGATTTAAGATTTATGCGGGTAATCCGCGCCATTTTGCTGCCATCCGCAGGAAAAATTCCACAGATCATACCTGGATCGTAAGCGATAATGATCTTTTGGCAAGGGGAGTTAAAGTAGTGAAAGCGGACAATATCAGGAGGTTTGTGAGTCGGGGGTAAGAAGCGCTTGGTTTTAGCTTGGCAAGCAATAAAGACGAATAGAAAACAAAGAGCCTGAGTCGTCATGACTGAGGCCCCTTGTGTTTACTTTCTTCCCATTCAAATATGCGCTTCATTACGCTTAAGATCATGGCTTGATCTTCGGTAGACCGGGAGGACAACAGTTCGTTGATTTGTCCTATTTCATCCGGCTGTTTCATCGGGTCAATGTAGCGGAACAACTCTTCCATGGAAACATCCAAGCCGGCCGCAATTTTGCACAGACTATCAATTGTTACATTCTTCTCGCCACGTTCTACTTGACCTATATAGTTGTTATGTAATCCGGAACGCTCTCCAAGCGTGTCCTGGCTAATCCCCTGTTTTTTTCGCAGTTGACGAATTCGCTTACCCAGCCGTCGAATAATTTCGTTCATCGATATCACCTCACTCCAAGCTTAAAAGAGAAGCGATAAATACTTAACAAACTATAAATGTTTATTGACACAATAAAAGAATCTATAGATAATATATATAAACAAAATAACATTTATAGTATTCCACAGACTGGATAAAACATTCTAAATAATACTGTTAGCATCAAATTTATTATTTTTTAGAATTTTCCTGTTTTTTCTTTATGTTCATTCACGTGATCATCAAGTTTCTAACAACCGAGCCCTATTAAAACTATTTAACTCTAGGAGGCAGGTTATGTGTAATTTTGCGGAAGTATATGAGCAATTCGTTTTGGAAGAAGATATCTTATCCAAACGTATCTATACATGCGACGAGATTATTGCTACTATGCTTTATTTGTTTTATAAAAACAGCCGCGATTTACATAGGGATACCATAGAGGAAGTATTGATGTTCATTCATGAGATCAAAAGTGATTTGCAGACAGAGCAGTTACATATTCGGATTGAAAAAACACTTACCGCCTCGGCCTTGAAAGAGCCCGTTCAGCTGGAGCAAAGTGCTGAAGCAGATTAAGAATGGTGTGTATTTATTCAATTTTATGGGTAAACCGCCTTCCGATCCGTTATCGTATCGAAAATGAGGACAAAAAAGCTGTCGAGAAAGACTCGACAGCTTCTTTTATAAGTGCAATGTTTTAAATTAATCCCGGTTCGCCAGCTTCGCAAGCAGACGGATAATCTCTATGTACAGCCATACGAGAGTGACCAATAAACCGAAGGAGCCGTACCACTCCATATATTTCGGTGCGCCCTGCTTGGCCCCCTCTTCGATAAAGTTAAAGTCCAACACGAAATTCAGGGCGGCAATAATGACAATGACAATCGAAATCCCAATCCCAATCGGGGTGCTGTCATGCAAATACGGCACCGACATACCGAACATTCTAAGTACAAAGCTAAGCAGATATACAAGCGCGATCCCCGCCGTAGCTGCGATGACACCTCGCTTGAAGCCCTCACTCGCCTTGATAAGGCCGGTCTTGTAGGCAAGCAGCATACCCATGAATACACACATCGTCAGCAGAGCTGCCTGCAGTGTAATGCCATAATATAATGATTCGTAATTAGCCGATAAAGCCCCAAGAAGTAAACCTTCCAAAATCGCATAGATCGGCGCCAAATACGGTGCTGCCGAAGGCTTAAAGCTGATGATCAGCGCCAGAATCAAGCCACCAATCGCACCACCGATCATATAAGGGAATACATCGTACCCATTGAAAAACATAGCCCAGGATATGACAGCCGCCCCTATGAGCAGCGCTAGCAGCATGAACGATTTGTTCACCGTTCCGCCGATCGTCATCGTCTCTTGGCCATTGTAATGTCCGCTCTTCTCAAACGTTTTGTCGTTGAGTGTCGGATTTCCGCTGCGACCTATCAATTAAATGCCTCCCCAACTTTTTTATTTTCATTTTATCATATGTTGGGATATTTTAGGTTGTATAAAAGTGTCGTTCATAAATCTTTCCAAATATTAAATCTGAGCCAATTGTCCTGGAACGCATCCTTGCCTCGATCATTCATGTTCCAGTCTGGTTCGAGCAACAATTTCATCCATAAAGCATTGTAATGTACTCGTTATATATGAATCTTTTCGCCGAATAAAAATAGTCGTGATTTCATGATAAGGTTCAGGTACACTATGGCAGAATACGGTGCCATTGGCAACTAGATCGGCAATGGATGATTCCGGGATAATCGTGATTCCAATTCCTGCAGATACGCTGCCTATAATCGTCCCGAACGTTCCAAACTCCATGATCTGTTTAGGGATAATTCCCTCCACCTTCATCCAGCTTTCCAGTCTTTCACGATAACCGCAACCTTTATTGTATAGCAATAGAGGCCTTTTTGTTATTTCCTCCATGGAAAAGGTGTTTCCTTTGGTTACAAATACTAGCTTTTCTTGAATAACCTCAACCTGTTCGATTAATGGATGCCTGATGGGCCCTGTCACAAAGGCTCCGTCTAGCTTCATATCAATTACCTGTTGTAACAAACGATCGGTAACCCCGGCTTTTAATGATAATTCAACATCAGGGTACTTATTATAATAAGAAGATAAAATATCTGGAAGAGCCATCACAGGCTCCACAATACCAATTTCTAAAACACCGGAGGGGTTCGATTTATCCAGAAATGTGCGTTTCATTTCCTCCATTCCCGACAAGATCTCCCTTGATTGTTCTAACAACCGCTTTCCTTCCGGGTTTAAGATCATCCCTCGCTTATGCCGATAGAACAGTGGCGTATGAAGCTCTTTCTCAAGCAGCTTAATTCTGGCTGTAACATTGGATTGAACGTAGTTTAGCTCCAATGCAGCTTTACTAATGCTTCCATATGTAGCAACCGCATGGAAAATTTTCAAATCATTGAACTCCAATGCAACATCTCCTCTCCGATACGTAAACCTCTCTCGCGCCAGACATCATTATAAATGATAGTAAACTTGATTATCAATCATTTTACTACAGATCCACTCCCTCCTATGATGTTATATACAGACAAAAATGATGGCAGCATCTTGATAGGGAGAGACAATACATGCTAAAGAAACAAATCGTCATCGGGTCCATGCTGTGCCTGATCGCAAGTATGTCATGGGGAGCTATGTTTCCCGTTGCACACATAGCATTACAGCAAATTGATCCATTTTATTTTTCGTTTATCCGTTATTTCGTCGTTGCAGTCATACTCAGCGTATTGCTTTGGATGAAAGAGGGGAAAGCGTCATTTCGCATGGAAGGAAAGGGTAAGACTTTATTATTTTTTGGAACGATGGCATTTACGATCTATAATATGTGCGTCTTCCTCGGACAGCAACTCATGGGGGAGACAGGTACAGTCGCCGCCTCCATTATGGAAGTACTCATGCCGATGATATCCATTATGGTCTTGTGGATAACGACAAAAAAGGCTCCGAATAAATTTACGCTTACGAGTGTTGCTATCGCGCTTATCGGTGCTCTACTTGTTATTACCAACGGCAAATTTGCCTTTTTCAGAATGGCTGGTCAACATCTTGTTCCTTTGTTTTTGATTTTTGCGGGAGTTGTGGGATGGGTCATATATTCAATGGGGGGAAGCCGGTTTAAGGAATGGTCGATCCTGCGCTATTCTACTCTAACCTGCTTGCTAGGAAGCGCTGTGTCTTTTGTCATCGTTACGCTTGCCTCCGTCTTTCATTTAATTCCCGTCCCTACATGGCATACGATCCTCTCGATTAAATATGAAATGTCCTTCATGATTTTATTGCCAGGGCTAGCGGCCTTGCTCTGCTGGAATCAGGGGATCAAATTGTTATCGCCGCTTAACGGTATATTATTTATTAATTTTGTTCCCATTACCACATTCGTTATTATGGCTTTTCAAGGCTACCAAATCAGTAATTATGAATTTTTCGGAACGTTGCTCATTATCTTTGCCCTATTACGGAACAATGCGTATCAAAGGAAAACCATACGCGTTAACCACGGCAGAGCCTATGCCTCTGTCCAAGAGCAATAGCTGAGCGTTTGTGGTTGTTGAATCATTGGACTCACCTATTCCTATATACAGAAAAAAGGTACGATCTCCTCATTTTTCGTGAGTAACCGTACCTTTTCCCGTATATACGAGCGAACACTTCGATCAGATTGGTTTTCAGTAATCTGGCCAGCATGGCTTATTGCATTTTGGAAAAATGCTCCTGACCCCGTTTATTTTCTAGTATCTCAACGAATTTTGTCGATGCTGGCGATAGAGATACACTTTTCAAAAAACATACGCCTATACTTCTCTTTGGTATTTCCTGAGTTAGCTGAACTTCATACAATAATCCTTTATCTAAATACTCTTGGGAGAACTCTTTCGTCACACAGGCTACCCCTAAATTTATTTTTGCAAACTCCAATAACAGATCATGTGATCCTAATTCAAAATCTGGCGAAATTTTTATTCCTTCAGACATCATATAATCTTCTACATACTTTCTGGAATTCGATTTCGATTCAAGAAAGATTAATGGCAGCTTTATTACCTCGTCAAGGCTAACAGGTCCGGATAATATTGTCTTGAATTTCTCCCCGTAAACAAAAATATCTCGAATATCAATACATGGTCTTATTTCTAATGCAGGATCTTCAAGTGGAAAATTACAAATTCCAATATCAACCTCACCTGATTTGATGATGGCGCAAATCTCAAGTGTGGTACCATTAACAATTTTAAACTTAATATTCGGATATCTATTATGAAAAGCCTCTAAATAGGGAAGTAAAAAATACCTAGATATCGTATCACCAACACCTATTTTCAACTCGCCTGTCGTTAAGTTCTTAAACTCCAAGATTTTTTCTTCTCCAACGTGAATTAAATTTATAGCCGAATTCGCATATTCAAATAAAAGACTGCCTTCGTTGGTTAAAGATACCCCTTTAGGTGTTCTTGTGAAAAGACGCGTATCTAGCTCTCTTTCTAATTGCATGATCGCTTGACTAACTGCTGGTTGTGTCATGTAAAGATCTTTAGCCGCTTTGGAGAAGCTTCTACTTTTTGCTACCTTACAAAACACTTTATATAAATCTAATTTACTCATTGTATAAGCACCTCTTATATCTATTATACGATATATTGATTTCACTTATATCATAAGATTGATGTATATTAAAAATATATATGTCACGTCATTAAAATTAACTTTAATAGTTCTAAGGAGCGATTATATTGGAAAGAGTCGTTGGAACAGTCGTTAGAGGTCTCCGTTGCCCAATAGTAAATCGAGGGGACAGCATAGAGGAAATCGTTGTAGATAGTGTGTTAAAAGCTTCAGAGGTTGAAGGCTTTAGCATTAATGATAAGGATATCGTTACGGTAACAGAATCAATCGTTGCTCGTGCTCAAGGTAACTATGCTACGATCGATCATATTGCGAAAGATGTTAGTTCCAAATTTGGAGATGAAACGGTTGGCGTCATATTCCCGATCTTAAGTCGTAATCGGTTTGCAATCTGTCTTCGTGGTATTGCAAAAGGAGCTAAAAAAATTGTTTTAATGCTAAGCTATCCATCTGATGAAGTTGGAAACCACTTAGTCGATTTAGACATGCTTGATGAAAAAGGAGTTAATCCTTGGACAGATGTTTTAACAGAACAACAATTCCGCGAACATTTTGGATATGAGAAACATACCTTTACTGGCGTTGATTATATTGATTACTATAAATCGTTAGTTGAAGAATATGGTGTGGAATGCGAAGTTATTTTCTCAAATAATCCAAAAACCATTCTCGAGTACACCAAAAATGTTCTGACTTGTGATATACATACGAGATTCAGAACAAAGAAAATTTTAAAAGCAAACGGTGGAGATAAAATTTATAGCCTCGATAACATCTTATCTGCGTCTATTGATGGCAGCGGATGTAATGAAGCATATGGTCTGTTAGGATCAAATAAATCAACAGAAGATAGTGTGAAACTGTTCCCACGTAATTGCCAACCTATCGTTGATAAAATACAGCATATGCTCAAAGAAAAAACGGGCAAGCATGTTGAAGTTATGATTTATGGAGATGGAGCATTCAAAGACCCGGTAGGTAAAATATGGGAACTTGCTGATCCCGTTGTATCACCAGCTTACACATCAGGACTTGATGGTACACCTAATGAAGTAAAGTTGAAGTATCTTGCTGATAATAACTTTGCTGATTTAAGAGGAGAAGAACTTAAGCAAGCTATATCTCAATATATTAGCAATAAAGAAACGGATCTAGTAGGAGCGATGGAAGCCCAAGGTACTACACCTAGAAAATTGACGGATCTCATCGGTTCTCTATCCGATTTAACTTCTGGAAGTGGAGATAAAGGTACACCTATTATCTTTATACAAGGATATTTTGATAACTATACAAACTAAATTTCATAGTAAATAGATTTGTGTAGACATAAAAAAAACTAAGCAAGCTAACGTCGGTACTCAACTGGCGTTAGCTTTTTTAGCTTTCACATTAAAATAATACATAAACAGTTGCCAAAACTAATATTATTAGTTATTTTAATAAGTGAGTTAGTTATTTTATTTATAAAGGAGCAGAGCCTATGTTAGAAAAGACAGCCAATATGGCACGCAAGGACCATCCGTTTGTTCCAAGACGGTCCGCTAATCCTTCCTTTATGCGATTTGCGGCTATTGCGCTAACTATCGCCGGAATTCTGTTTGTCTTTTACCCTTCCTTACGTCCTTTTTCCGATGAGAAATCTTTGCTAGGGGCTGCAGCATTCGCTTCAACAGAATGGATCGTCTCGCACACTATGGCCATTCTGGCGTTCATATTTTTGACAATCGGAATGTTCGGTCTTTATCTCTCGCTCCAAGACACTTTTGTGGAAAAGCTTGTGCTTCGTGGTCTTGTTTTAATTTGGGTAGGGACAGGGTTAACCCTGCCGTTTTATGGAGCTGAGGTTTTCAGTCTGCATGCAATCGGCCAGGAAGCAATCAAGCAGCAAAGTACGGACTTAATGAATCTCTCTAATGATATCCGTCTGGGTCCCGGTTTCTTCATGATCCTGGCGGGGCTTATTATAGCAGCCGTTGGCTCAGTCCTGGCAGCTATTGCGATTTGGAAATCCAGGACGATGGCCAAATGGAGCGGTATCCCTTTTGCTTTCGGTATTCTGATGTACCTTCCGCAGTTTACCGGAACTCAGCCGATCCGAGTTGCTCATGGACTGGCGCTTGCGGTTGGATGTTTTTGGATCGCATATTACCTGATTATTTTTTCTTCGTATCCAATTTCAAGAGTGCAGAATTGTCAATAAAAGTGGTTGTATTGAAGAGTAATAGCACGTCCTTAATGCCATTCTCGGACATATAGTCGCTGATGCTACCGTTATAATAACGTATGTCGATCACATGGATCTCTGGCACATGTAGTGTTAGGAATGGGATTACGTTATGAGCGTAGGAGTCTTTGATGACTAACAGCTTCTCTTGTTTGATAACATGTGGATCAAGCTTACTTGTAAACTTCATAAGGGCATGAACCCCACCTAAGAAGTGGGAATATTGATCCTTTTTGTCTAAAAAGCTGGCATCGTACATGTTCGTTAACGTTTCACCTGTATCTGCGATATACATCTCGGTCGATGTGGGCTGAATAGGCTTGTAGACTTCAATGGAATCCGGAGTTACACCGTTAAACTGACTCCGGGTATGGTAACTTCCCAGAAACGAATTGCTCACGGTCTGAATATGGAATTCCTTCTTGGACAAGGGATGCCAGCCCATCTTCTCGGCATAGGCTACATAAGCTAAGTAGGCACCATTCGTCGTCCAATGGTGATCAGTTCGATAGTAAATCGGTTCTGAAGCATATGGGCTCAGGAACTCAAATCCATCCATAAACGACACGCTGCCCCGCACGTAATCAGCGATATATTGATTTACCTTAGATTGAGGGTAGTTTGGAGCTAGCCAGGGTAACCGATCAGCGTAAATGCCAACCGATGTAGGTGCGAGCATAAAAGTGGTGTTCGCTTCTGGATGGCTAATGGCAAATTGTTTTATAGATTCCGCATATTGTTGAATCTTTGAATAATCAGGTTCAACGAACTTTTCGAACAAATAGCCCGAATGTCCTTTATAAATCCCGTTATTCTCTTGCTGTAGCCGTAATTGTTCAACAGAGGATTTAACCGCTAACCACTTTGAACGAAAAGGAAATTGATCTGTTACGAAACTTTCAGCATCTTCGGCATACTTTTTGGACAAAAGATTGTCCCATGTCAGATTTGGAGCGCTCTGTAGAACGCGATTTTCTAACTCGGAGAAGTGTTCCTTTGGAAGTAAGAGAAAGGTTAAAAACATGAGAAACAGCGTTAGGACAAATCCCCCAACTAGTAACTGATCTGCCCTTTGCTTCATCAACTACAGCCTCCTCATAGTTAGAATCGGAAATATAAAAATGGGTTAAATGTTGCGTCTACTAAGTAGGCGACCGATTGGAAGAATAGTAAACCATACCAGACGAGAGGCAATAGATGCCTAGTATCATGTTTCGTGGATTGTTTCCTTGGCATGGATGCAATAATCAATACTATAATCAAAATCGCGTTTGTATACGCAAAGTATAACGTAGTGTTGTCCAAGAGTGGTTGGTGATTGAATCCCATCATCGCTTGTAAATAGCCCAGCCCCATAGGAAGTTCATCAAAAGCAAACAACACCCATCCAATGAGGATAAGTAAGAGTGCATAGATGTGTCTTACGAAGCGTGGTAAGCGACTCAGTAACCGTAAACCCCACCATTTTTCGATGATAAGAATAACGCCGAAGTACAACCCCCACAATAAGAAATTCCAACTTGCTCCATGCCAAATACCTGTAAGTATCCACACAACTAGAATATTGCGCAATTGAATGCCGAGTCCTCGGCGATTACCGCCAAGCGGGATGTAGACGTAATCACGGAACCAACTTCCAAGCGAAATATGCCATCTGCGCCAGAAATCAGTAATGCTCTGGGCGGTATAAGGCTTGTTGAAGTTCTCGTTAAATTGAAATCCGAACATAAGACCAAGTCCAATAGCCATATCGGAATAACCACTAAAGTCGAAATAGATTTGAAAAGCAAAAGCAATAATGCCTAGCCAAGCCGTTAATGCAGGCATGGTATCGAGGTTAGACGTAGAGATGGTATCCCATAGTAGTCCTATATTATTGGCAAGCAGCACCTTTTTGGCCAATCCAATCGTGAAGCGCCTGACTCCTTCTGCAAACTTCTCGATATTCACCGAACGCTTACGTAATTGCTCAGCAACGGTATTGTAATGAACAATGGGGCCTGCAACCAATTGTGGGAACAAGGCAACGAACGTCCCAAAGTCAATCCAGTTGCGCTGTGCTTTTGCCGTCCCACGATATACGTCAATAATGTAGGATATGGATTGAAACGTATAGAATGATATGCCGATTGGGAGCGGTAGGTCTGTTAAAGGGATATTCGTTCCAAGTAGTTCATTCACATTCAGAATAAGAAAATCTGCGTACTTGAAGTATGATAGCAATCCCAGATTTACGACAATGGAACATACGACAATCCACTTCCGTTGAACAGCACTTAGCTTCGGCCTACTGAGTAGTAGACCGAAGCTGTAATCTGTAAAGGTGGACAGCAACATGATGACAATGTATACCGGTTCGCCCCACGCATAGAAGATGAGGCTGCTTAAGAATAAGATAAGATTTTTAATTCGCCAAGGCGAAATGTAATACAGCGCAAGGACGAACGGCAAGAACACGAATAGGAACAGTAGGCTGCTGAATAGCATAGAGGACTATTTTTGAACAAAGAAACTATCGAATGACTTCACAAGTTCATCAGCGTCTTCGGAAATAAAGAATAACAGATAGTTGCCTTTCGTAACAAGCTTATAGTTCTTGGCATTCTCGTATTGGTCCGGAAGGTATGTTTCGAATTGTTTTTGCACGTCTTCCGCACGTTGTTTAATAGCGGTCTCGATGGTCGGGATATCTTTCTCTTCCTTGACCTTGAAGACAGAAACTTCGTTCGACTTCACATTCATCATCGGAATTCTAACGGTATATTCCTCTAGCAAGGAAGGATCTAAATGGTATTGCTGCTTCACTGAATCTTCATCTAGCTCAATTAATCCCGGTTGCTCTACTTCTGTAATCATCTTATCAACCATTTCTTTCACAGGTACAGTTGATTCGATCGGTGCCGCCTCATTGCTGGAACATGCGCTAAGCGCTAGAGTTAATACGATTGCTAGCATAAGAACGAAAGATTGTTTTTTCATGGTGTATACTCTCCTTGATGTGTATTGGTATTGCTTGTTCTTAGATTTACGACGTGTGAAGTAAATAAAAGGTTTCACCATATATGTGTTTCCCAGAATTTACAGGATTCAGGCAATCAGCCGGGCTAACCGGTATGACCAGCACGGCTAAAACGGCATTATGGCTTTAAAAAATCTCGGCTTTTACTTATACGAACCGTCCGGACTTGTCCCGGACGGTTGTTTCTGTTGAAAATATGCAACATCTAAAGAAAGCAAACATCATATCTTAAGTTCACGCATTGTAAGGGCTGTCATGACCAAGGGATAATGGAACTATTCAAATAAACAAGGGGGATTACGAATGCTAAAGAAGTCGAATGTTCTTTCCTTAGTGATGGCGGGTATCCTGGCAGTCAGCTTGACGGCATGCGGCGGTGGATCCACATCTAAAGATGCGGCCGGATCAAGCACTGCTTCTAACGATACGGGGGGAACCGGGCAGACAAAGCAGGAGAAAATTACGATTACGTTCCAAAATATCTTTACTGACCCCACGGATCCCAAGGACGCCATGCTGAAGCGGATCGTAGCTGATTACGAGGCTAAAAATCCGAACATCAAGATTGAGCTCGACTCCTTGAATACTGACCAGCAAAAGCTCAAGTTGAAGACCCAAGCCGCCTCCAAAGAGGTTCCGGACATTACGGTTGTAAATCCGTCCGCACAAATGAAACCGTTTGTTGACGCCAAGCTGTTAGCCCCGCTCAATGATATGGTGGAAAAGAACGGGCTTAAGGACACGTTCCAGGAAGGGATCCTGGATTGGTATACCTTTGACGGAAATCTGTATGCGCTTCCCGACGGCAACAATATCGGGCTGGTCTATTACAACAAGGAGCTGTTTGATCAAGCCGGCGTAAAAGTGCCGACGACCTTTGAAGAAATGGTGGACGTTGTAAAGCAGCTGAAGGCGAAGGGCATTCAGCCGATGGCGATCGGGGAAAAGGACACCTGGACCGGTTCCTTCCTGTTCATGAACATTCTGCTTCGTACTAACGACGGACCCGGATTTCTGAAGGATGTGGCGGACGGCAAGAAAACGTTTGAGGATCCCGCATTCAAGGAAGCGGTAGCAAGCATGCAGGACCTGATTCAAGCCGGAGCCTTCCAGGAAGGGGTAACGTCCTTTGATTACAACGCCGGCGAGAATCTATTCAAAACCGGCAAGGCTGCGATGTATTACATGGGCAGCTGGGCGACGGGTGGCATAGAAACCTCCTCCGTAAGCAGTAAAGTCGGCGTCTTCAAATTTCCGACCGTGAACGGCAAAGGCAATCCTGACGAGTTTATGCTGGCGCCGGGAAGCGCGTTTGCGATATCCGCAAACAGTAAGCACCTGGAGGAAACCAAGGACTTTCTTAACTATTTTATGCTGGAATTCCCGAAAATAGCGTTTGAGGTCAAAGGGGCCATCGGTCTGGGGCAAAAAGTGGAAGGAGACTTTAAGGCTGCCGGATATTCGGATATGTCGATGGAGGTGCTGGACCTGTTTAAGCAGGTTAAAGGCGGGGATATTGCTTTTGACAACACGATGAATCCGGGAACTTCCCAGTCCCACTTGACGAGTATCCAGAATTTGTTCGTTCAACAGAAGGATCCTGCGGAAGTGGCAAAAGAGCATCAAGCCGCTTTTGAAAGCAATAAATAGAAACTGTAACCGTACGGTATAGAGGGATCTTCCCGAAAGATCCCTCCATGCCGAATCCTGCGTATACATTATCGGCTCTGATATTTGGACTGATTGAGGAGGAGAGCCTTAACGTGAATGTTTTGAGAGTCTCCAAATGGACGATAGCCGCTTTCGTGCTGCCGTGTTTGCTGCTCTATGTGTGTCTTGTATTTGTCCCGATTCTGGTATCGATGTATAGCGGGCTGCTTGATTGGAACGGCATTGGCGAATCCCGTTTTATAGGTCTGGACAACTTCAAAAAGCTTTTGTTTGACGATCCGGTTTTCTGGCCTTCCGTTAAGCGCACCCTGATGTTTGCCGTCTTTTCCATGCTGGAGATTCCAGTGGCCCTGTTTGTCGCCATACTGCTGAACCGTTTTATCAAAAAACCGAATTTTCTCGTATCCAGTTACTTTCTTCCGGTGATCCTGTCCGTGGTCATTATCGGCCAGCTGTGGAAAACGATCTATAATCCCGCTTCCATGGGTGGCATGCTGAACCAGTTACTCGAAGCCCTTCATCTCAACGATTGGACAAGGGCTTGGCTGACAGACCCGGATGTAGCGATGTACTCCTTGTATTTTGTCGCCTTATGGCAGTACTTGGGATACCATACGCTCATTCAGTTCACCGGGATCCAGAATATACCCACCGATGTCATCGAAGCGGCAAAAATCGATGGAGCTGAGGGCTTGAAGGCCGATTGGCACATTACGTTTCCGATGAATATTCCGATCTTTAAAATATCGATCGTGCTTGCTTTTATCGGGTCCCTGCAGGCGTTTGACATGATTATGGTCATGACGGGCGGCGGACCGGCACACGCTACGGACGTGATTTCCACCCATATGTACAACATGTCCTTCTTATCCATGAAGTACGGGTACGGAAGCTCCATCGCGGCATTTCTTGTCGTGCTGTGCCTGACGGCAACCGTCATCATTAACTTCCTGTTCTCCCGGCTGGAGCGCAAATATACGTGAAGGAGGGATTGCAGCCATGAGTCGGACCGTTCCGGCCTTTTCGGGCAAACCGCTGACTGTAGAAAAAAAGAAAAAGATATCCGTTGCCAAGGGACTTGTTCTGCTGTTCCTTTCCGTTCTGCTTATAACGCAGCTGTATCCGCTGCTGTGGCTTTTGATTTACTCGCTGAAGACGAATGAGGAAATCCTGTCGGGCAGCTTCTTCTCGCTGCCGACCGCCCCGCAGTGGAATAACTTTACCGCTGCGGTGAATTCCGGCAACTACTTCCGGTATCTGTTGAACAGTTTTTTCGTAACTTCGATCACCATGGCGGGCGTGCTGCTGCTGAGTTCGCTTGCATCCTTTGCCATCAGCAGATTCCGTTGGAAATATGGGCAGATGGTGCTACTGGTCTTTTTGATCGGGATGATGATCCCGCTTCAAGCTACCCTGCTGCCGCTCATGATTATTTTTAAAAATCTGAGCATTCTGAACACGCATCTTTCGATCATACTTCCTTACATCGCTTTTCAGACACCGATTGCCGTGTTCATCCTAAGCGGTTTTATGAAGTCTATACCGCACGAGATTGAGGAATCCGCAGTCATTGACGGAGCGGGGATATTCCGGATTTTCCGCAGCATTATCCTGCCGATCTCGGTTCCTCCGATGATGACGGTCAGTATTCTAACCTTCATTAATATCTGGAACGAGTACATTTTGGCGGCAACGTTTATTTCTGCCGAAAAGCTAAAGACGCTTCCGTTCGGAGTAAACAGCTTTGTCAGCCAGTACTCGGTAAATTACGGGGCTATCGGCGCTTTCCTCGTGCTTGGGGCTTTGCCCGTCATTCTGATTTACTTCTTGCTTGCAGATAAAATTACAAAAGGTATGGTTTCAGGAGCGGTGAAAGGTTAACTTTCATCCTCCTTTTTCCGTATACGGATATATACCTACGGTGTTATGGTGAAATAAGGACTTTATACCGCATATTTGAAAGGAGAAGGACTATCGTGGGCCGCAGCAAGCATACTATTCATAATCGTTTGTTTCTGCTGTTTCTTTCAAGTATGACGGCACTCCTATTGATCGGAAGCTTTCTGTATTATCAGAAAATTACGGATATTATCCATGGAAAAATCAGCGACATGGCGGAGAAAAACATCTCCCAGACGGCCGGGCTGTTCAATCTGCTCCTTGAGGGATATAACAGCGTTACCAAATCGCTGAACAGCAATTATGAGCTGTTAAGGCTGCTCCAGGAAAGGGACAAGAGCCAAAATCCTTCGCTTAGCGTCATCGACGAACGGACCATCACCAATATCATTGGCGCCATTTATTTTTCACGGGATGATATCGTCGGGATTCATGTCATCAGCAGGGCGGGAAAGAGCTACCATTATGAACCCAGATATGCAGGTGTGGTGGATGTCGATTACTCTTCTTCGGAGTGGTACCGAAAGCTTCAGGACTCGGATGGGGAGATGGTTTGGATGGGCCTGTTCCGAAACTCCGTCATCAACAGCTTTCAGGAGGATCCCGTCTTTGTGTTTGGCCGCAAGCTGTTTGATTTAACGAGCCAAAAAGAACAGGGAGTCGTTCTGATTGAAACCAAGCCCGGGCCCATCCTGGCCGCCCTATCCAATGTGACTATCAGCCCGAACAGTCAGGTTTATATTGTCGATAAAGACAGCCGCGTCATCGCTTCCACAGATGACAAGAAGGTACAGACCCTCCGCTTCGGGCAGCTTCCCCGTCCCCGGAATGATCAAATTCTTGTCGACAACCAGAGCGATCAACTTATTGTGGCAGCCAACGCCGCCATGGCCGAATGGACAGTATACGGCTTGACGCCCAAGGGAGACATCAGCGCCGAAGTGGATAAAACAAGGCAGTATCTCTTGTATGTCATCCTGATTCTGGTCCTGATATCCACCGCCTTGGCCACCTTGATTTCCCGTAATATTGCTTCTCCGTTAAAACTGTTGATCCGTGAGATGAAACAGGTGGAAATGGGGAATTTCAGAGGTTCCGTGAACGTGAAGTCGTTTGAGGAAATCAACAGTCTGGTATCGTCCTTCAATCGGATGGTGAACCGGATGGATGATCTGATCGACGGGATCACGAGTGCGTCCATTAGCGAGAAGAATGCACAGCTTCAGGCGCTGCAATCCCAGGTGAATCCCCATTTTTTGTACAATACGCTCGATATGATCTACTGGATGCTGGACGAACGGGAGAATGACAGGCTAGGACGCGTCGTCCTGGCATTGTCGCATATGTTCCGGTACAGCAGCGACTGGCAGGAAGCCTCCCGGACGACGCTTGAGCAGGAAATCGATCAGATGCGCCATTATATGACGATTATTGAAAGCCGTCTGGAGGGTAGGGTCCATGCCGATATTCAAGTCGACAGCCGCTGGCTGAATGTTGTGCTGCCGAAGATGACCATTCAGCCGATTATTGAGAATGCGGTCAAAAGCGGACTGGAACCGCTAGACCGTCCGGGCGTGCTTCGAGTGTATACGGAAGTTGATGAACGGGAGCTTCACATCGTTATTGCCGATAACGGCGTCGGTATGGAGGAATGGATGCTGCAGCAAATCAGGGAGTCGCTTGCAGACAGCGGGACGAAACGGAACAAGGATGAGGAAGAGAAAGGTCGCGCTTTTACCGTGAATAATGCCGAACTCCCTGATCAACCGACAAGACGCGGCATCGGTCTGCCGAATGTACACCGGCGGATAAAACTCATGTTTGGCGATTACTACGGATTAAGAATTGAGAGCCAAAGCGGAATAGGGACAACGGTGACGATCGTTATTCCCCTGCCCGGGAAAGGTGGAGAGGAATGGACATTCTCATAGTTGATGACGAAACGGTCATTCGGGAGGGAATTCAGCGGACATTACGGCAACGCTTTCCCAAATTTCGCACCTATTTGGCGTCTAACCCGGAAGAAGCGCTGATTATCCTGCGCAACCACAGGATCCATATTGTGCTGACGGATATCCTCATGCCGAGCATGACGGGACTTGAACTGATGAATATCGCGAGCAAGAGATATCCGTATATGAAATGGGTAGTCATTTCCGCTTATTCCGAGTTTGCCTATGCCCAGGAAGCCGTCCGTTTGGGAGCCAAGGATTATCTCCTTAAGCCGATCGGCAAGGATGTGCTGGGCCAGATGATCGATAAGCTGAGCGAGGAGATCGAGCGGGAAAACCGGCTGACAAAGGAGGCACAGCTGCTTCAGGCGAACCGCAAATACTTGCGGGAGGCCGTCTTTAAGCGTTGGGCATCGGGATTGGATATCGGACGCATCGATATCCACCCTTTTATGGAGAGCCATCCGGATTTCCACCTTCTGATGGTCAGGATGGAGACGGATAAAGTCGTGAGGCTGGAGCATTTTATTATCGAAAACGTGCTGGAGGAGTTGATCCATAAATATGGGAACGGTTTTGTCAGCATTTTGGATAACAAAAGCCTCTTGGGGCTCGTTACCTTGAACGAAAGCACCGGCCTTCCCATCCTGATCGAACAGCTGAGAGGACATTTGATCAAGTATTTGAAGGTGCCCTTCCAAATCATGAGTACAGAGCGGATAAGCGATTTCAACCAGGTGCCCGGGGAAGTTCAGCGCATGTGGAAAGCGTCCTCGACACAGGTTTATGAGCATTATGCCAGCGGCGGGGATCAGGCGGTGGAGGTAGCCCTGCAATATATCAGAACGCATTATCATGCGGATTTATCACTGGATAAGGTTGCGTCCGTCGTTTATCTGAATCCGGTTTACTTCAGTCAGCTGTTTAAACAAAAAACAGGCTGCGGCTTCAAGGAGTACGTGATTCAATTGAGACTGGAACAGGCCAAGCAGCTGCTGCAAAATCCAAAGCTGAAGCTGGCGGAGATCGCGGTACGGATCGGCTATCAGGACATGCGGCATTTCTCCCAGTTGTTTCGCAAAAAGTACGGCGTCACGCCAAGCAAGTATCGTCAAAACTCATAGTCGGCGTTCCGGCAGCCGAAACTAAAAAAAGACCTCCCGAAATTAGTATATAAAGTAAAACCACTCCTAATTTTTTGGGGTCACTTCATCAAACTGTGGTTACTTTGTCAACCGTTATTTGTGGTACGGCTCTGCTTACAAGCTAGAACAGCTAAATTTAAAAGGGATGGATAGCCAATACGCTAAATCCATCCCTTTTTTGATACTTCGTTTACTTCGCACTTACATACGCGCCTAACATTCTATGCCTCTGTCCGGTTGTAATAAAGGTTACACTGCTGTCCGTCATTTTCAGTAATTTCAATCTATTAAATCACGGGTTCGGGGCTGTTATTACTATCTTCCACTAATTACTATTGTTTAAGAACGTGTTTTATATACACTTTTATTTCCAATTTTCCGATAAATATTAAATATTAATATTGTCGCCCTAAGCAACTAATTATCTTACAGCTTTGAGAGGAGTCATCACAGATGATCAAAAAAATGTTTACCCGTTATAAAGCATCCCTATCTAGGCAGATGCTGCTCTTCCTTGTCTTTCTTATCGCCGTCCCCACCGTCATTCTAAGCCTTTCCTTGACACAACTTGCTCGCAACCAACTAGAGCGCGAATTGTTGTCCCAAGTCGAAGCCGTTACAACAATGGTTACTCATGTTCTTAATAATTCGCACAGTGACTATTCCGTCACAATTGACAGCTTTGCCGATCTCCATGTTCCTTCAGGAGAAAAATCGGAAACGTATATCAAAGACCGTATCATCCATATAGAGGAAGACATCGATAATGTGTTGGCCGCTTTCATGTTCTACGACAATCGATACTACAATTCTTCTGAAAAGGACGGCAAAGGTTACGATCCGACTACTCGCGAATGGTACAAGCAAGCAATTCAGAATAAAGGTCAGATCATTATGACGTCTCCATATATCGACGTCGTAACTGGAAGCTACGTCATTACATTTGCCAAGACGCTTTCCGACGGTTCAGGCGTTGCTGGAATCGATGTCGCCATAGATCATTTAAACGAGCTGGTAAGTACATACAAGATCGGAGAACAGGGATATGTCAGCTTGTTCGATCGGAACAACGTAACGCTGTCGCATCCGCGATTCCAGCAAGGCGAGCCGCTTCAAGACGAGCGATTCCAAGTGATGCGCAATCAAGCTCACGGCACGTTCATGCTTGCCGATAAAGATCTTCAGGAATATTACCATTTTGACAAGCAAAATGCGCTCGGCTTAAACGTTGTATCCGTCATTGATTGGAGTGAAATTAATCATAAAACCGGACCCTTGTTGTGGATTTCGTTCCTGTTTATCGCACTGCTGCTAGCCCTCATTTCCTTATTTATTTGGCTATTCATGAAACGGATGATACGGCCTGTACTGCAATTGAAGCAACTGACCGACTCCATCGCCCAAGGCGATTTGACTGTCCGGTCCATCGAGAGCGGAAGAACGGATGAGATTGGGCAACTGCAATCGAACTTCAATACGATGTCGCAATCGTTATCCGATGTACTGCTGCTAATTACCGATCATTCTGAGCAAATATCTGCTTCTTCGCAGCAATTGTCCGCTACTTCAGAACAGAACGTCGTAACGATTGAACAAGTCGCCACCTCCATGCAAGAAATATCGTCCATGTCGTCTGATATGAATGTAAGCATGGACGCCGTTAAACGGACGGCTGAGCTTGCCCAGCAGGAACTCGACGATGCCATTCGCACTATACATAAGAGCACTGAAATGTCTCAATTGATCAATGTTCTGGCGAACAAAGGGGAGAAATCTCTCGGCGCCGCGAGACAACAGATGGATACCATTCTTGAGGACTCCAATCGCTCTAAGAATGAGACGGAGGAGCTAAACCGGGTTGCCGGGGAAATTAGCGGGGTAACGAATTTCATTCAGGAAATTGCTTCACAGACCAATTTACTTGCGCTAAACGCCTCCATTGAAGCGGCGCGAGCCGGTCAGGAAGGCCGCGGATTCGCCGTCGTTGCTCTGGAGGTGCGCAAGCTGGCTGATCAGACAGCGTCTGCTGCCGAGAAGATTGCCACCTTGATCAGGGAGGTGCAGGAACGTGCCCGCCACATGGTTGGACGCATGGAGGAAGGCGTGGAATCTGCCGCAACCGGAAGCGATATGACGCAATCGGTCGAGTTGCAGTTCAAGGAGATGTATAAAGCGATTGGACGCATTGACACGCAGCTCGGCCAAGTGACTAGCGTCAGTGAACGATTGATGCAATCGAATGAAACGATGATCACGGCGTTTGATAAATCTAGTGCCCTTAGCCAGGCCACTGGACAAGAGGTCGACCTTGTCGCCGCTTCGAGTGAAGAACAGAACGCTTCGATGGAGGAAGTTGCCGCCTCCGCTGCGCATCTTTCCGGCATCGCCGAAGAATTGCAGTCACTAGTGCTCCGCTTCAAATTGAAGCGGACAGAGTAGTTCTAGCGATCGCTGCTGTAACGGAAATTTTTCTGCCAGGAGCTATTGTTGTAAATGAATGCCGCTGGTATAATATAGAAAATGAATCGAAGGGCACTGCTTCCCTGGCTACGCTAGAGACAACCCCGCTACTTGCAGCGGGGTTGTCTTTTTTTAATGAAAGGCGGAGATAATATGACTGAAACAAAAGAAACAAGAGCCATCTTAACGAAAGAAGATCTAATCAACCAATTTAAAAACTGCGGACTAACAAAAGGACAACACATATTCGTACATACTTCTTTAAGCAAACTCGGTTTTGTTGTAGGCGGACCCGAAACATTAATTCGGTCCCTTCTTGAAATTGTCGGTGAAGAAGGGACATTGATGATGCCATCCCAGACATGGAAGAATCTCGATCCTTCAACAGGCGTCCACTGGGAAGAACCTATGGAATGGTGGCCGATTATTCGGGAACACTGGCCCGCCTATGATAAAGAAATTACTCCTGCGATCAGCATGGGAGCCGTGGCCGAAATGTTTCGCAAGTGGCCGGGATCCAAACGATCAGATCACCCTGCACGGTCTATAGCCGCAGTAGGCAAGCATGCGGAATATTTAACGCAAAACCATGATTTATGCAATATTTTTAGCAAGGGCTCTCCGTTGGATAAATTGTATCAACTGAACGGTCATGTGCTCTTAATAGGCGTCGGCTATGATAAAAATACGTCGCTGCATCTGGCGGAAACCAGAGCCAATTATCCTACTAAGAAATTTGTCTATGAAAGCAGTGCAATTATGGATGAGGGCAAGCGAAAGTGGGTAACTTACGAAACACAAGCTGTGGACGACGGAGATTTTGTCCGCTTAGGCGAGGAATATGATAAAGAAATGAATATCAGAATTCATAGAGTCGGAAACGCCGAAGTCCGATTTCTGGAACAACGGCCACTGGTTGACTGGGCTACTGCATGGATGGAGAGGAACAGGGTTTAAAAACTTATAACTGAATTTCTTGCCTTTACTTATGATACGGTTCATCTATGGTTACTCATTGGTAAAGCAGCGTTCATAAAAACATCGTCTTCTGATTTACAGAAGACGATGTTTTTTATACTCACACTGTCTGTTAAAAGGAATACTCTCTTTCAACTTTACAAATTTTCACTTTGTAATTTTGGTACCAATCTTGCTTACCTTTCTCCTGAGCAACTTTGTGAGATTGATGCTGCTTCCAGTTACTAATCGCATCCAAGCTCTCCCAATAGGAAATGGTAATACCAACTCCTGAAGAATCCCTGACACTTTCCACTCCTAAAAACCCAGGTTGTTGGGTTGCAAGCTGCTCCATTTTTTCAGCCATGATGTTATATCCGTTTTCCCCCTCCGTACGTTGACTTGAAAATATGACTGCATAATATGATCCGTTTGATTCATGAACCATTCCGATCAAGCCCCCCTTCAATCGTAGATGTTTTTGTATAAAACAGATTATACTATTATAATTAAGATAAAAATAATGAATATTTATAATAACTTTGATGAATTTTTCTCATGCATTATAGAGGAGACAATTAATTATGAATCTAATTAAATATCAGATTTTCAGTAAGGTAGTCGAACTCGGCAGTCTTACCAAAACAGGAGAGATATTGAATTTAACACAATCAGCAATCAGTCATGCGGTCTCTAGCTTGGAACTTGAGTTCGGACTGAGTCTTCTTATAAGGAACAGATCGGGTATCCGGCTAACCAACGATGGGGAACGCTTGATCCCACATATCAGAGAAATCCTACAACTTAATGAAAAACTAAATCAAGAAGTAGCTGCGTTAAAGGGAGTCGAAATCGGTACAGTGAAGATAGGTACTTTCTCTAGTGTATCGATTCAATGGTTGCCCCAAATCATTAAACAATTTCAGAATCAGTTTCCTCATATTGAAATAAAACTACTTGATGGTAACTACTATGAAATAGAAGAATGGATTGCAGATGGATCTGCTGATTTGGGATTTGTAAATCTGCCTACTCGAGAAGCATTTCATGTGGTACCCCTTCAAAAAGATAGGATGGTATGCATTATGTGTTCGAATCACCCCCTCGAACGCCAATCAACCATCCGTCTAGAGCAATTGATTGATGAACCTTTTATCATGCCAATTGCGGGTTGTGACACCGATGTAAAGCGAATTTTCTCGCAAAATAAACTTACACCAAAAACCAAATATGAATTAGAAGATGACCATGCCATAATCGCCATGGTACAAAACGGTTTAGGGTTAAGTATTCTCCCCGAAATGATTTTGTCACAACTCCCTGACAATGTATGTTGCCGCCCATTGGAAGGAGAGTATTATCGTTCTATTGGCATTGCTGCCGATTCTTTTAAAAATGCCTCTCCAGCGACAAAAAAGCTACTTGAATTCATTACACAATGGATCACGCATCGTGCCCCCATCTAAATTACATTGCGCTCATTCAAACTCACAACTCTACCCTTCGCTTTACCACTATTTGTGGTACGGTTCCCCGTAAGTATATCTAAACACTAAGTCAGTTTGTACCATAAGGTATATTAGTATATAAAGTAAAACCACTCCTAATTTGCTAATTTGGAGTGGTTTCTTTGATAGACCTGCGCCTATCCGCATTTCCCAAGATGTTGTATATGTCCAGCCGGTGTCCGGATAAACCATGCTAATATTTAAACCTCGTAAATCTCCTCATTCACCAGTCCGCGAATAAAGGTCTCAAAGTTTGGGGCAAGACTGGTAATCTTGTGATTATTCTCTTTATCCACATGAACAACTTCTGGTTCGCCGTCATTTCCGGATGAGCGGTAATCCAGCATCACTACCCCAGACTCCGAAGGACAATCACAAATCACCACGCCAATTTCAGGATAACCCCCATTCTCAATCACAGACCGGCTGCCTAAATCTCCGCACAGCGACTTTCTCTTCTCTCGTCCAATTCCCAGAATGCCTGAAATCCTAATATGGTCTTCTGCCCCGGAAACTGCTTCCCCTGTAGGGAAACACCGGTTGTGGGGAATTCCCCCGTTATGTACCCTCATCATATTAATATAGAAAGCTGGCAACTTGAAGACCAGTTCCTCTTCCACGGAAGCAATTAGCTCATCTGTGGGGGGATCCGAAACATATTGTTCCAACGCATGCTCACTGTCATCCCAAAAGTTCGTGAAATCGAAGTCCGTATCAAACTGGACACTAGACACAGTGGCCTCTTCTGCAGGCTTCTGAGCGGTTTTACTCCGAATCCAATCCAGGAACTCCAAAGTATCCTCATCCTCAGGATCTAATTGATCTGCGATTTCAAATTCTCTTAAGGCATCATCATATTGTTCCAAATAATAATAGGCAACCCCCATGCGGTAATGCCAAAGCGGATCATCCTTACCCTCTTCTGCAATGGTTAAGAACTGTTCAATCGCCTCTTCGTAACGTTCGAGATTATTCATCGCTCTGCCCAAATGACTGATCAGTACATAATCTCTGTCCTCCGCAGGAATCTCCATAATGGCATCTACGACTTCTTCAAATTCATCTTCTTCATGCCACTCATCCAGCTGTGCCAAAAGATCCTCTCTCATCATTCATGCCTCCCACTCTAATGCCTTTTTGCAATTATACCATTTCCAGCATAGCTCTCTCCAACATGGCAGAGCTTGCAGCACCTTTTAGTACTGATATTAACCCTGCCTACGAAATCCACCCGCGTTCATTCGCTTTTTCAGTCGCCTGCTGCCTGGTCTGCACCCCCAGCTTTTGAATGGCGATAGACAAGTAATTCCGGACGGTCCCCTCCGTCAGAAATAATTGCTTGGCAATTTCCTTGGTCGACAGTCCAGACTTGGACAATCGTAACACATCCGTTTCGCGTTCGGTCAGCGGATTTTCTTCCCTAAGGAACAGAACCGCCGCCAAGTCAGTGCTAATCACTCGCTCACCAGCCATTACCTTGCGGATGGATTGGATTAAGAAATCAATCGGTTCATCTTTTAATAAATAGCCTTCTACCTTTAATTCCATTGCTTTTTGCAAAAATCCGGGTCGAGCGAATGTCGTTACGATGATGATTTTTGTGGAGCGTCCTTCTTGTCTGAGTCTCTCTGCAATTTCAAGTCCTGAAAGGAAAGGGATCTCGATGTCGAGCAAGCACACATCCGGCTCATAATGACCAATAGCTTCCCATGCCGCCTGTCCATTCTCTGCTTCCGCTACGATTTCCATGTCCTCCTCCATAGATAACAACGCTGTCAACGTCCCCCGAAGCAATTTCTGATCTTCTGCGATGACTATACGTATCACCTCGCTACACCCTCCCGTTGCTTATCAGTGGTACCTTAAGCGTAATAACCGTTCCTTGGCCCGGACTTGCCATCATATACATATCTCCCTGCAGCATCGTCATTCTTTCCTTCATCGTGTTCAAACCGTTTCCTTCTCCCTGTCTCAAGTTTCCATGCCCGTTATCACTCACTTGGATACAGTAATACTCCGTCTCAATGTATGGTGTGATCGTACACTGGTCGGCTAAGCTATGTTTAATGATGTTGGTAATGGCTTCTCTAACGGAAAGTGCCAGCATCGTTTCGGCCACGTTCGACAAGGTGAGCATGGCCCACTCATCCTTCACGACTAATTCAATGCCAGCATTCTGTAAAATATCCTTTGAAATCTCCACTTCCTTCTTAAGGGATATAAATTTCATGTCGGTGACGAGCTCCCTCACCTGCTTTAGCGCATAACGTGAAGTGTTCAAAATATCATGCAGCTCATGTTTCGCCTTCTCCGGGTCTTTCTCCACCAATCTCATCGTTAGCTCACTTTTCAATTTGATCATCGTTAAGGTCTGACCGAGCGTATCATGGAGATCCCTAGCAATCCGATTTCGTTCCTCCTCCTGAATATACCGCTCAAGCTGGGCATTGGCGACTGCCAGCTTTTCCTTCAAGATATTCGCCTTTCCTCTCGTATACACCACAACAGGCACTACAAGCTGGGCAACCATAAACAGAAGTTCCAGTGTTGAAAAAAACGCAAAAGGACTTCCCGCATCAATCCAACTGAACAGCACAAACATCGCTATAATTCCAGCCATCCCGGCGATCATAATCGCCATCCGATAGGCTCTGCCGAGCAAATCGGCAAATACAAAGCCGTACAGCAAGACCCAATTTCCTGCGTAAATGCCAAAAGTTAAAAGCAATGAGAAGCCAACGAGACTGGCCACAAGCAACCGCCAGTCCCGATACCATAGTCCAACATAATAAGATGCCACGAACAACAAAAGAAACCCTACCTTGATCCCCCAATGGATGGTGTCTTTTTCAAAGAACACGTTAAAAACTAAAACTATAATGACAAATACATCGATCATAAGATATTTTTCAATATGCTCTAGGGGATATATTTTTCTTTTCATCGTTCATACACACCTTATTTGTTCATCTCTTTCGTTACTGATTTACTTATGAGACTTGAGGTGAATCTTCGCGCTGCTTCCATTGGACCATACTTGAATTGCTTTAGCCATATGGAAGCAAAAATGATTTGGAAATAGCATATCACGAGCCAGATCAATACAATGGTGACCGAATCCACCCTGCCGCCCAATCCGAAGCCCCATCCATAAAAAATGACTGCAGAAATGACATTTTGCATCACATAACAGCTTAGCGACATTTTGCCTACTTGTTCAAGCTTGCTCCACAGCCATAACTTCTCATTGGCTTCTACCAGTTTAGCGATCAACCCGATATATCCGATAGCAAGGATGGGTGCAAATAAATAGCGCACAGGCAAATCAAAGTATCCACCGGGTATGAAAATAAGTAAATTAAGCGGAAGGCCTACGCAAAATCCAATGTGAAAAAGCTTCTTACGTTTTTTCTTGCCATTCTCGTCAGGAGCAAAGACCCCCGACCTCATTATACGTATGCCCAACAGGAACAGAAAAATGTTCATCGGGATTACAAATAGAACCTCTGACCGCAGTATCAAAAAATTCCCGAGCCTGTACGCTACCTGCTGAAGCCAACTACCCTCCGTATATAACAATACAGTCTCCTTCATATCGCCTAAAGACATATTGCCACCTGTTACGGCAAGATAGGTAAAGAAGATTAAAATGAGTAGCATAACCGCCCCATGCAATCCGCCGATGATCTTCATCGTTCTGCGAATGGCGCGATCTCCGCCTTTTATAATAAAAGCAGTAATAATAGCCGTGATGCCGTAACTCATGAGAATGTCATATTCCATTACAAGAGTGAAATGAATGAATCCCTCTGTCAAAAGGATAACAGATGTCCAAATATAAATGCCGGGCCATGCGTTTCCTCTTTTTAATGCTTGCTGATACTTCATCTCCAGTCCGACCCCGAACATAATGGTCAACAAGCCGAGCAGCTTGCCATTGACCAGAAACAGGACGAACACTCTTACGAAGTCTTGAATGGAGGTCCACCATTCATTATCAATAAAGGTGAAAATATAGTTCAAGTCACCCATATGAGCAAAAATCCATATATTCGTGCCCAGCGTTCCCAATACCGCAAAGCCCCTCAAAATGTCCAACAAGCGCAACCTGCTGCCGGTCCCTTTCATAACGATCATCATCCCCTCCGTTCATTCGTACTTTTATCTTATCCCTGAACAGAAACAGACGATATTCACACCAGTCAGCCACTTGGTATGACAGTGTCATATGAGCAGTAGGTCTACAAGTTATTTTGACCAAGATGGTCTTGTCCCCCCCTGTTTTCTCCTGCCCACACCTATAAGATCTACTTATGAAAAAAGCTCACACAAAAAGCGTGTGAGCCTTACCATTTAAACCTTTAACGCAAATACTTCATACGGTCTTAACGTTAGATGTTTGACATCGATTTCTGTACGATTGTAGTTACTCATAATGATTTCGGAGACTTCCTCATCTACAGAAAAATCATTTTCCTTCTCAGAAATATTCGCAGCAACGAGCCATCTTTCTCCTTCATATAAGCGATAGTAAGCAAACATATCATCAGGAGTATTTTCTATCAGTTCAAAGTCGCCCCATACTATAATCGGGTTGTCTTTACGCAGCTGGATTAAACGTTGATACGTATAGAAAATAGAATCTGGATTTTCAATATTTTGTTTTACATTAATGGTTGTGTGGTTCTGATTAACGTATAACCAAGGCGTACCGGTAGTAAAGCCTGCGTTGTCACTGCCATCCCATTGCATCGGTGTACGAGCGTTATCTCTTCCTTTTGCGTTAATAGACTCAATGATATCACTTACAGCATACCCATTAGCCAAGCGAGCATGATACATATTCACAGATTCAATATCTTCTACTTCATCAATACTCGAAACAGGATAATTAGTCATTCCAATTTCTTCACCTTGATAGATGTAGGGTGTACCTTTCATCATGTGTAAGAGAACGGCAAACATTTTCGCGCTTTGATCATGGAATTGTTTATCATTACCCCATCTTGAAACAATTCGCGGCAAGTCATGGTTGTTCCAGAATAAACTATTCCACCCTTGATCACCCAATGATGTTTGCCACTTCACCAAAACCTTTTTTAACTCCGCAATATTCAAAGGTTTTAGATCCCATTTATCTTTGCCTTCTTGCTGGTCTAAACTTACATGCTCGAATTGGAACACCATAGATAGCTCATTTCGTGCTGGATCCGAATAAAGCTTCGCAATTTCCGGTGTTGCTCCCCAAGTTTCGCCTACAGTAAGGACATCATGAGAACCGAACGTTTTTGGGTTCATTTCTTGCAGATATTCATGCAGCTTTGGTCCGTTACCCGTAATTTCCTTATCCGGAATTTTACCGATCAAATCGATAACGTCCATACGGAAGCCGCCTACACCTTTATCTAACCAAAAATTCATCATATCGTAGACCTCTTGGCGAACTTTTTCGTTCTCCCAATTCAAGTCTGGTTGGCGTTTGCTGAATAAATGCAAGTAATACTGGCCGCTTGCTTCATCCAATTCCCAAGCAGAACCACTAAATATAGAACCTAGACCATTAGGAACGCCCCCATTTTTGGGATCACGCCAAACATAGTAATCTCGATATTCATTATCCCGGCTTTTTTTAGCTTCAATAAACCATTTGTGCTCGTCTGATGTATGATTAACGACTAGGTCCATAATGATTTTTATGCCAGCCTCATTCGCCTTAGCAATCAATTCTTCCATATCATCCATCGTGCCGAATTCATCCATAATGTCTTGGTAATCACTAATATCATAACCATTGTCATCATTTGGAGATTTATAGACAGGTGATAACCAAATAGCAGTAATCCCTAGCAATTTCAGATAGTCAATCCGGTTTATGATTCCTCTCAAATCACCGATCCCATCTCCATCACTATCCTGAAAACTTCTCGGGTAAATTTGATAGACTACAGCCGTCTGCCACCACTTTACGTCTTTTTCTCTGGTTATGGTTTCTCTCTTTTCTCTCATTGCTTCCATTATTCTTTCACTCCACTTTCAGCTTAATTTTGAAGGGTAGAAATGCAACGTAAACGTTTACGTAATGCACAAAAAATTATCTCTATTCAAGATAATTTTTTTACTGACTTGCGTACAACTAACTCATGAGGAATAACTTTAGACTCAATCTTGATTTTATTTTGAATAGAGGCAATCAACTTCAAGCAACCCTCTCTCCCTATTTCGTATAAAGGCTGTGCAACCGTTGTAAGGGGAGGGATGGACATATGTGAAACCTTAGAATTATCGTAGCCAACGACTGAAATATCCTTTGGTACTTCAAGGTCATTTTCAAAACAAGTCGAAATGATACCTAATGCAGCTTCATCACTTGCACAGAACACGGCCGTAATATCTACATGATTTTCAATATACTCCTGCATGGCTTTTTTTCCTGACTCAAAGCTGAAATCCCCTGCCTTAATCAGATTCAAGTCAACCTTGATGCCATGATCTTGTAGTGCTTGAATATAGCCATTAATTCTTGGGGAACCCGCTATAGGATCATCAGGATTAGCCCCTGCCATAGCGATGATTCGGTGGTTATTCTCAATGAGGTAATTGACAGCTGTATACGCCGCACTAAAATCATCAACTTTAATATATGGCGTGTCTTCTCGGTCGGTTTTGGTAGAGAGCAAAATAAAAGGAATACCGAGAGATGACAAAGATTCGATTTCCGCCTCGTGGAGTTCAACAGAAACAATAATGAGCCCATCTACTCTTCGTTCGCCCATCAGATTCATACTCTCATGGATTCGGGCACCACTCATACCGGCATGCGTTAATATCACACTGTACCCATGCTCATAAGAAACATCCTCTATTCCTTTTATAATGTCACCATAAAATGCTGTAGTGACCTCTGGCATAATTACACCGATTGTCTTAGTCGACTTCTGCACCAAACTTCTAGCATTTTCATTTTTTCTATATTCTAATGCTTTGGCAACGGCCAGAACTTTTTTCTCGGTTTCCTCATTGTATCCGCCAAGATTATTAATCACTCTAGAGACAGTCGCAATAGAGACACCTGTAACCCTTGCAATGTCCTTGATAGTAGCTGCCATAAAATCACCTCTCCTACGTAAACGTTTACTAATCATAAAAAGCTAATATAAGAAGGGTATTGACCACACTTGTTAAACGTTTACGTAAGTTATATTAGTGCTCTGATTTTCTTCTGTCAATGATTTTACGAAGCGCTTATGATCAAATTTTTTTCATAGGAGTTTCAGACACACCATAATATCCATCTGTTAACGGAATTACTCAACATCTGCATCAAAGTAAATTTACACCGTAACACACGAAAGGAGAAATTTCAGGGCATCCAACTGTGTGTCCTTTTCGTTCATGAATGTACCGATAAATATCATTGGGTTCAGAGTATAATGGATGAGTATACAATAGATGTACGGTGGAACTGTATATATAGGTATTCGAATATAGCGTAGAAGAGGTTAAAGATGAGTGAGAAGCATTTTACAGATTACCAATTAAGTGAAGAGATTGGGAGAGCGCTCAATAGTTTGGGTTATGAGACACCGACACAGGTTCAGACAGAGGTCATTCCTGTTGCGCTTGAGAAGAAGGATCTTGTTGTCAAATCGCAAACAGGCAGCGGCAAAACAGCTGCTTATGGCATCCCGCTCTGCGAGCTAGTGGATTGGAATGAAAATAAGCCGCAAGCATTAATTCTAACGCCAACCCGTGAACTCGCGTTACAGGTCAACGAAGACATAACGAATATCGGACGCTTTAAGCGGATCAAGGCGACGCCTCTTTTTGGGAAACATCCTTTTCATATCCAAAAGGCCGAGTTAAAACAAAGAACGCATATCGCAGTAGGTACGCCTGGACGTGTGCTGGACCATATTGAACGCGGCACGCTATCGCTAGAGCGGATTGCCTATCTCGTTATCGATGAAGCTGATGAGATGCTGAATATGGGCTTTATTGAGCAAGTTCAGTCGATCATTCAAGCGCTGCCTCGTGACAGGGTTACCATGTTATTCTCCGCTACGTTTCCTGAGGATGTGGCCAAGCTGTCACGCAAATATATGGACAATCCTGCCCAAATTGAGATCCAAGCGAGCGGTATAACAACGGCCACGATTGAACACGCTCTTATTCAGGTGATGGAGGCAGATAAGCTGGCACTGCTTGAAGATCTACTCATTGTTGAAAGTCCTGACAGCTGCATTGTTTTCTGCCGTACGCAAGAGCATGTGGATAAACTATTCAGAGAAATGGCTGATCTCGGTTACTCATGTGATCGTATTCATGGTGGGATGGAGCAGGAAGAGCGATTCGAGGTCATGCATGCGTTCAGAAGGGGACAATTCCGTTACTTGATTGCAACAGATGTAGCCGCTAGGGGTATCGATATCGCGAATATTACCCATGTTATTAATTACGATATTCCACTTGAGAAAGAAAGCTATGTTCATCGCACGGGACGTACAGGTCGTGCAGGCAAGACGGGTAAAGCGATTACCCTCGTCACGCCGAAGGATTTCAAGCGATTAGCCGAAATTGAGGCGTATATTGGATTCGCAATTCCGAAAGTAAAAGCTCCCTCCGAAGAGGATGTTGACCGCCATAGAAAAGATTTTGAACAGAAACTAAATATTAAGCCTGAACTGAAAAAAGATAAGCGCGAGCAATTAAACAAGCAAATCATGAAGCTTAACTTCAATGGCGGCAAGAAGAAAAAACTTAGAGCCGTGGACTTTGTCGGGACAATCGCTAAGCTTGACGGGGTAACCGCAGACGATATTGGGATTATTACGATCCTCGATTTTGTGACAGATGTTGAAATTTTGAACGGCAAAGGACCGCTTGTGCTTGAAAAGATGAAAAACACGACAGTAAAAGGCAAACTGTTAAAGGTGCGCAAAGGGAATAAATAAAAGTTGATATGACAAAAAAAGGGTGAGATTGGCATCGTGCTAAAATCACCCTTTTCTGTTGAACTCGTTTGTCACAAGCAGCGAACTCGTGTTGCTATCATCACGCGACTGGTATATCCCCGCCTGCTCATCGTTATTCTTTTGGAGGCCACATTCTGCGCCCATCAAGCGAATGTTTTCGTTCCCTTGATTTAAGTCAATGACCAGTCATACTCCTCCTAAGTGAACTACCCATCACTTAAAACCTCACGGTTTTTGAAGTGGGGGCTTCTCGACTTATCGCTGCTTTTAGTAGCCAGCGAAAACTGACCGAGCTATCCCTCTCGTTCCAAGAGGTCTTTTTGCTATACTAACGCTAATAAGCGCAGTCCTTCATTTTTGATATTGATCGAAGCATTCCAGTCTCGATCTGCTACAAATCCACAATCACAGTGGAATGTCCGCTCAGAAAGAGATAGGGACTTCCTTTTGCGACCGCAACTTGAACAAGTTTTGGATGATGGAAACCACTTATCTATTTTGATAAGCTTCTTACCTTGTTCTTCTAACTTGTATTGTAGATATGTCGTGAACATACCCCAGGCATTATCAGCAACACTTTTACCAAAATGGAGAGCTTGTGACATTCCCTTCATGCTGAGGTCTTCGATCACCACGCAATCATATCGTTTCGCTAATACGTGTGATTCCTTATGTAGAAAGTCTTTCCGCCCATTTGCAATCTTTTCATGTAGCTTTGCTATTTTCAACCGCTGTTTATGCCAGCGATTAGAGCCTTTCATTCTATGCGATAGAATACGCTGTTCCTTCGCTAATTTTTCCAGGGCCTGGCGATAGAAACGTGGATAATTGGCTGTCTTACCCTCATTACTATCGACAAATAAGCCATTCATGGAAAAATCTAAGCCAATAACAGCATGTACTTCTTTTGGTACAGGTTGATGTTCATACTCGGTGAGGATCGAAACATAGTATTTTCCCGTTTTCGTTCGGGAAACGCTGCAAGACTTGATGATATGATATGACGGAATTTCCCGATGCTGCTTCATCTTCATAAGTTTTAGTTTCGGTAATTTAATATAGCCATCCAAAAGCATAATGTTTCCGTTCACCACATTGGTTGTGTAGGATTGTTTTGCCTTACGGTTTTTGAACTTGGGGAATTCAGCACGACCAGAAAAGAAGTTTTGATATGCCTTCTGCAAATTGAGTTGTGCGTTCGCTAGTGCAAGGCTGTCTACTTCCTTTAGCCAAGGGTACGCACTCTTGTATTTTGCTGGTGTAGGTAGTTTTTGCTTCATCAATGCTTCTTTGTCATCCTTGAATTGCTCATAGGTTTCCTTTCGTTCAGCCAACATTTTGTTGTAGACGAAACGAACAGAGCCGAAGGTTTTTGCAAGAAGTTGCTCTTGTTCTTGAGTCGGGCACAGACGGAACTTATATGCTTTGTTTGCCATATCGAATCACCTCACTTCATTCCTTGGTTTTCTATATTTCTTACTTAAGACCGATTGTATCACACCGTGGAAAATGTAGAAAAAGACTCTAGGCTACGCCTACGAAAATTCATCTCCCACTATCATCATGCTTCGCAAGACTTAGAAGTGGGAGACTTCTTTCGGAGGGACGTTAAATAAACGCAAAAAAGCCCACATGAAGGTGGACAAGATAAAACGCGAAATGCAGCTTCTGGTCGAGGTTATTCCAGCTAAATTTTTCGTCGTCACTTATGATACGGTTCTCCGTAACGGTCATAACTACAAGACTTAAGGGTACTCAATGCGAGTGACCTGCTAGGTAAGTTTTGCAAGCTGATTTAGATGGGTTATCTGATTGACTTTAATCAAGTTTCATCACCACCACGCTAAATTATGAGAATTGCCAAAAGCCTGCTACTGGACTTTGTATCTCATCCGTCCCGATTTTGGCGAAAATATATAGAGATCCAAAACTAAAAGGATAACTGTAATCGTCTTGAAGCAACGTTTCGGGGTAACCATCTTCATCTGCCTGAAATAAAAAAGAAAATGACTCCTTCTTCAGCTTCGTAAAATAATAGTCTTTATTTTGGATAAGTCTCGGGTTTCCGCCTAGTTTGATCAAAAAAGACTGATCCATAGATTTTTCGTCATTGCTTATTTCCCCGTCTGAAATTGCATGTTTTATAAGACCTGGGTTAGTAAACATATCTTTGACGCTTTCAGTTGAAATTGGATGCTCAAGTAAAAATAATAATTCTGGTCGCCTTCATGGATGGCATCCGCTTTATCGTCAAAGTAGGCAGGTGCATTTCCGCCGATCCAGCTGGTACAATGCTCTGTCGATGGACCTGGGCTCACCTGATACAGAATACAGTCCGTTCTCTCATCTAAAATGTTCGTATAATTCATTTACAACTCTCCCTCAAGAAACTTGATGAGGTACAATTCAGGCTGCGCAAGGAACTCGGTAAAGCTGCATAAATCGGCATACTCCTGATGCTCCACATCATAACAACCAATCAGTCCTTTTTTCTTCGGATTCCACAGGAGCTGCAGATGGGAGTAATTGTCGATATCGGCTGACAGACGCAGCAACTTTTGCCGACCGACTTTCATCTCGATCGTATCGGTCAATGTGAAAAAGTCGATATATCCGATTTCATAATCATTTTGCGGTAGCTCAAGGCGCAGCTGGTCTCCTGTCAGAAAACTGACGAGTTCATCGGTTAATTTATATTTTTTTAGCTCATACTTCTTGTTCTCCATATTGTGGAGCTCGGCTGGCTCCAGCGATTTCAAATAGTCGGCCAGGACGGTATCCTTATTGCTGACCGCAATTGTATACGGTCGTTCGCCATCCTTTTCCGCTAAAGCTACGTCAGCGCCGCGCTCAATCAAATATTTGACCATGGCTAGATTACCCATACGTGCAGCAACGGTTAACGGTGTCGCTTGATAAGGATAGACCATGTCCGGTTGATTATAATTAATGTCCACCCCATGGTCGAGTAAATACGTGAGTGTCTTATAGTCATGGTTCGACACGGCTTGGCGCAGTACAGCGCCGCCATGCAGCTTGATATCTAATCCCAGCTCATGAATGAGCGGGATATTGTTTTTGTTGCCATAATAAGCCTGTGAATATGCACCTGACCCGGTTTGATTGAGCTTGTCCAGCTCGGCGCCTTGCGCTGCAATGTAGCGAACGATATCTTCCTTGCAATAGCGAACAGCCCCCAAAAAAGCTGGGTTATGATGGACATTCAGGTTAACGCCGTGCTCGACTAGCAGCTTTACAACATCCTTTCTCTGTGAGATAAGCGCCAGATCGAGCGGACTTAACGTAGTATACCTGCTAAGTACGATGCCCTCTTCAATATCCCAACCAGCAGCAATTGCATCCTGCAAAGCCGAAATATTTCCTTTGTAAATGTGCATCGCAATTTCCGTCAGCTCTTCGAACTTTCCAATATCTTTCAGATTGATCATCCAATACCCGCTCCTACTCAAAGTTATATGGAAAGTATAGAAAACTACTTGGCAAATAACAACGGACTTAGGTCTCACTAAGTACTTGATGGATCAGCCCCCTAAGCCAGCGTCTCACTCAGCGACATTGAGGGCACCCAGATCATCTGTTATTTTCTGAAATCGATTCACACCCTTTCGACAACAACCATTGCTCCATAACGGCAAACGCCTGTTGTGCATCCTGTTCATAGAAGACGGCCACCTCTTGCTTGTAGGCATAATTCAATCGTACATAGCCGCCCAGTTGCCGGTAGAACAAGAAGCAAGCATATGGGGTCTCAATGGACAAATCCGGTGGAAAATCCGCTTGGCACATTCCGGCCAGATCGGGCAGCGAAAGCTGGTCCTGCCCCGGCGGCAAACGCAAAAAGAGATGGCTCCGAGTACCCGTCCACGGTTCATAATAGACCGCTCCCTCTTGGCTGCTTCCATACACCTGACGATATATTTCTTCCAGAACCACGGCGTACATCCCTTCGTCTTCCTGCTCCCGCGCCTGCAGCAAAATCGCCTTTAAGTGCTCCGCATGCCGAGGCAGCCAGAGCAGCCCAGCCGTCTGGGGATGCACCGCCAGAAAATCACCGTCCACGGTTGTCCCTATAGCGATACACTCGCCGATCTGTTGCTCGGTAATTGGGCTGTCTTCGTCGTGCTCCCATAACCCGTACTCGGCAAAAGCTTTTAGCACCTCCGTATCCGGCAACTGGACATTCATCCACCCTCTATAAGTTCCTTCTCCGAATCGCTGCAAAAACCGGAGGTAGCCCGGTGGATAAACAGCGACGTCTTCCGTTGCAAGCTTTTGGTTCTGGCCATCAGACAGCGGTTTTGGCTGAGATACAATATACATGAATTCTCCTGTCTTCCCTCAACGAGCCTCAATTGGCACGGTCCTGGATGATAGGGTACGAAAAGGCAATCGCGAGGATCCCTAGAACGGGTTTGACCCCGGGAACATCCGTGATGTCGATCTCCATGGCCATCGCACCTCCAAAAAAGTAGTGTAAGAATCTAATCTATTATTCCACAAATTGTTAACGGACTCCTTTGTTACGTATGATAAGGTTCAGCTTACGGGATTAGCAGCGAAAAATTCTCCCCGGCGCTTAACCGCCAACCTTCTTAGTTCATTACCGGAGCTGTCGTGGAACGTCGGCAATCGTACCCAGCCTCAGCCTCAATCAAGGTCCGTTAAAATGTCGCAGCTTTAATGAAGAACAGGTCAAAATATGCATAATTTTCCTTGAAATTCGTGTTAAAATAATAGAAATACACAAAGAAAGGTGAGAAATACGATGGGATCGTGGGGAACAGCATCGCTCGAAAGCGACGAAGGACTTGATGTTCTTAATGCGTTAATCGAATATGCAATGGACCGCAAGTCCATCAAGTTGAAGGATCTAATATCTCAATATAGGGAGCTCGGATTACTCTCGGAGGATCCGGAAGAGGAGGATTTCCTTTACGATAATACAGCCATTGCTCTAGCTGAAATTGTATGCGCCTATATCGAAAACGGCAAGACGCAGTACGAGAAATTGAGCGGTCTGAAGGAGATTGTCTGGGAAACAGAGGATCTGCTCGAGTTGAAGCAGTTGGTTCAGCAGGTGCTGGATAATAAAGGTGGAGAACGCGAGCTATATGAACTGAGGGATGGAGATTCGGACTGGATTAAACATATGGAATATGTGGTTCGTATTTTGTCAGAGCGGCTATAAATATTGGAAAATAAACGCCGGATGCCACCGCTTAAAGCGGCCGATTGCATCCTATTATAAGTCGCATAACACGGCTTTTTTTTCAAAAAGCGTTCGCTATAGATGTTTACGACGTTAAGGAGGAGATGGAGATGAACGCTTTGGCCCAAACGACAAACAGCGTTCCATGGCAGCGGTTGACGACAGCCTATGGAAGAGGGACGGACATTCCGCGCCTCATGGAGAAGGGGCAATATGAGGAATTGGCCAACCTGATCGAGCACCAAGGCACCTTGTGGCAGACGACGCCATGGGTCCTGTTTATGCTCCTGCGGGAGCTTGCAAAACAGAAACCAGAGAAGGTCTCTTCGGAGGAAGTTGAGCTGTACTTGGCTGTAGCTTCTGCTATAACCGTGGAGTATATGGATTCACAAAATACGGTTGAGACGATGAGTGAGCTGCTGGATGAAGAGTACTTATGGCCAGAGAACGAGGAGGAAGATGAATTGCGGTGGGAGGAAGAGGAGCCGCCCGGCTATGAGACGGAGGTCTTTTTCAGCTATTATTATTTCAGTTATTTGCTGCTAATGGATGCAGTTCCTGTTTTCACCGCGATTATGAACGGTAACGATAAGCATGCTCCCGCTATTCGGGAACTGCTGCTTCTACTCGAACCAGAAGGTACCAGTGAGTAGAGGCATGCATGTTCAGCCAATAGTAAGAAGGAGCTGGCTCGCCCTATGTGGGAATAGAGACTGCGACTATACTTAAATAACCCCATTAAGTGGGGACTTGGCTTCGAAACTGATTCTGGTACTTTGGGGGGCACCGGAATTATAAATTCTTTAGATGTAAAAAAAACGCAGCCTCATTGGCTGCTCGCTTTTCCTCCAGACCTTTTCCCCCTTCACTTCGAAATGCCTCACCAATCGCTGTGCCATGGCATGAGTAGTTTAATACCCCATCCTTGTTTGAGATACATATTTACAGCCTTCCGCTTAAACTCGATGGTATAAGTCTTGCGTATTTCACCCATGAAAAACCCCTCCAAATAGACTTTAGTGCTCTTACTAAGCACTTGTCTACTCAAAGGGGATAATATCATTAGGTGCCCTTATCAACAGATACTGAGAATTCTATTTCAAATAATTTTTACTGAACGCAGCATCAAATACCAATTCTTTAAATTTCTCCATAAGGTGTAGAATTTCATAGTATAGATTTTCAAATTCATCTTTCGCCCTTTTTTCTTCATCGCGCTTATCTTTCTTGGGGTCCACTATTAACACATATTCACCATGAGCAATTTTATTTCGTTCAAGTACTAGATTCTCTTTTATAAAATTATCTTTCATCTCAAAATCTCTACTATCCAAACCCAAACTAAACAATATATCTTCCAAGATATCATATGTTAAGTTTGAATCAGTATCTACAATGAGTTTATCCATTTCATTCACATTAAAAATTCTTTCCGATTCATATAATAACTCACTTATAATTTCAGAGTGCGACAAGCATTTATTGGATTGCCTCGAGTTAATTATTGTTTTCTTCATAGATAAAGTGATGAAATTATCCTTCATATCAATACATTTTATATTTAGACAATTTAAATACTTTAAATAATCCCGAGCAGTTGTTTTAATAAACCCTTCCCAATGGCTATATAACAACGTTATTCCTGATCTTATTGAAGTAACTAATAAATTCCCCTCTGCTCCATCAACATTATTTTTCAGTATCGTAAGCTCACGCTTTCTCCAAGAGATGTTTTTATCAAGTTTTGTTTGAAATTTCTCGAGAGAAAACTCAGCCATTCATAAATACTCCCTTGCTTAATGTAGCCAGCTCTTTTAACCTAGTAATAGGGCGAGCCCCACCTCTAGCTGTGATACTTAAATATTGAGGGGAATTATAGATGTTTTTTATTTTCTCACTCATTTCCTCTGGGTCGTTCGTAATTATATCATCAATATTCTCACTTAACCCTGCAATAATTACTTCGAATGCTGGCATCAAAAAAGCACCTCTAAATTTGCCTTTCTCATGATCGAATTTTCGGAATACGTCCTCAGAAAGTGCTCTATCAAGATATTCAAAGGTTTTATGGAATACCTCTTCTTCTCTTTGTAGATCTATTAATCCATTTTCAGCTATATTAATGATTTCCTCAGAGATAAACTCACCAATATCTTCATTACCTTTAATTTTTGTTAGATCTGCATGTCGGATAACTAGATAACGCATTAAGATTTCCATATTGAACTGTTCTAATTGTTGTTTATCTGAAAGTGGTATGCAATTTATAAATGGCTGATATTTCACAAGTTCTGCGGCCCACAAATAAAAATCCCTATTAACCATAATTAATAGGCAATTTCTAACTTCTTGGTCTGATAACTTTGAACCACCTGTATTAATTCTTTGAAAGAGTTCATATTTAGCATCTTTATCACTTGTTTTTTTAATAATTTTAATATCGAATTTTGATCTTTTAAAATCAATTCTTAACTCTTGAGTAAAAGAGTTTTCTGGATCATCAAGATTTTCCCACACTTTATTCTCCAAAGACGGCAAAAACTTTGTACCTAATAATTTACTGGGTGGCTTCAATGTATCGTCAGAAGATTTTAATAAACCCATAAATTCAAATATTGTCGATAGTCTCTGTAGTCCATCAATAACATCCCATATTCCCTTTTCACCATGAGCGACAAATATTGGCGGTATTGGAATTCCTAAAAGCATTGATTCTATTAATTTAGTCTTTTGTGAGTCCGACCATCTAAAAAACCTTTGAAATTCTGGATTGACTTTTAACTCCCCATCTTTATACATATTCGCCAACTCGCCAATTGACATTGGATATCCATCAACTTGAATTTCTTTTGCCTTTTTATCTATCTCTTCTTGTAATGACATTACTTAACCCTCCCAATTGTTTATTCTTGCAAACATTAAGTTTAGAATAATTCGCTTATCATCAAGTCAATATCATTTTGTTCAGGAAATTGAATACCTATTCTTTTACCTATTTTCTCTAATTGTTCAATATTAGGATATTTAAGATTTCTTAAATCAGTTGCATTTACTTGAGTATGACCATTGAACTGACGTAAATAAGAGTCAATTAAAGATGAATTTAAAAACATAGCTAACCCTTTTGCTATTCCTTCTGTCAACCCTTCTCCGTTAATATGATAGTAGTTCACATGGTTTTCAAATCCAACCTTTGAAAACGCCACTTTCCTAGGGTCATAAATAGCTGCAACCACTCTTCTGCGTTCCTCTTTTGAAGAAAACCGCTTAACTAAAACATAAAAGCCAGAAGGAAGTAGGAGTCTTTCTGTCTCATGGTTCTGAATAATAGAATCTTGTTTTTTACTATTTACTTTAGGCCACTTTACAAATCCGTCCTCAAAGTGACTGGAATAAATTAGTGGTACTGTTCCGTGAAATGAATCCTTTCGCAGATACTCTTTAGATCTAAAATCGACTACTTTACCTGTAGATACTGAAATCCCTAGATCTTCTAGCGTATTTCCTAACCTATCTATTTGATCTGAAATCTGATATTCTGAATCATTTTTCAATATCCTAATAAACTTCTCTTTATCATTCGGCTGTACGAACTGATCGTATCGTATATTATATTTAGCAATTTCATCTGTGCCTACAAAACTAGATGAAATAGTTACATTATAATTGTTTTGTGGCTTCCCTTTAATTAATTTAAAAATAATGTTTTCTTGTTGTACTCCATCTTCACTGAATGTACTTCTTCTTGAATCAAAGGTATGAATATGACGAAATGTTGTTTCATTCAATATTTCTATTCGAAAAGATTTAAAATATGGACCATTACAAAAGCTTCTAGGGGTAATAGCTACCAACTCGCCATTTCGCTTTAAAAGACGCATCGCTAAGATTACGAAGGCAGAGTATAAATTGGAAGTTTCTATATCGATTCCTTTTAATAACTTCCGTTCTAACGAATTACTATGAAGTTTACGATAGGGTGGATTTAAGATCGCACAATCAAAACGTTGAAATTGTAGAACTTCAACTTCATTATTCCTTAGAAGAGTTATACTTTCTTCAATAAAATCGCGATTTAATATCTCCCAGTTCAGCTTTACCCCTATTTGTTTGCAAAAATGATTACAAAATTCCCGAGTTTTAAATAAAAAAGACAATAATATCGGGTCTTTTTCATATGCAACAATAGATATCTCTTTAGGTTTAATTTCTCCACAACACATTTCTACAATAAAAGCCGCACTTAGAGAACCTACTCCCGCTCCCGCATCGAGTAATCTTACCGTGCGTTTTCCTTCGTTAAACATAGATGCCATAAGACTTGCAATTTTAGAACTAGTAAAGAACTGTCCTAGTTCAATTTGTTTATCTGGATCTATCACAACACTAGACTCTCTGCGAATCTGGTCAACAAATTCAAGTAAACTATTTTTATCAAGCGTTTTGTTTTCCAAGTGCATAATCAACCTTCTCCTTACAGACAAAGAACCAATATTATTATACACTAAACATAAATTTTCAGTATTTGTAAATTTATCTTGACAAAGTACACTTTCACCCTACTTATGGTACGGTTCCCCCAATTAATCTTCACCGCCCGGTAAATTTGCTCCAACCAGCACCAGCCGCATCAGCTGGTGCGGCTGCGTCATGCGCCCGAAGCTCAGTTTGGTCTGGGTTCGCTTCAATACTTCCTCGGATAGCCCATTAGAGCTGCCGATCATAGGTGCCAAGCTTATCGATATGTGCAGCCAGATCCTCGCTGGATCACAGCTGGCCGCCGATGGCTAGGGCGATGACATGGGTGTCCTGCGGGCCGTCCAACCAGAAATAGCTCACCAGATTGATTTCATCGTGCTTGCTTAGCCTACCATCCACTTTGTATGGCTCTGTACGCAGCACTTCCCGTCCCTGAATGGTTATGGCTTTGAGCTTAACATTATTCCGTTCGCCATCAATTCTCGAAAAAGAAACCTGGCCGTTCTTTTTCATATTCTGATACATATCCCCGTTTAACATCTGATTAAATGCAACGCTTTGGATTCCGGAGGCAGCCTCTTTTTTCTGATCTTGATCGCCCCGACTATAAGAGACCTGAAACATCTTGCGCATGGAATCCTCATCATTTTCCACATGATTAAAATTCGCTTTACGGGAAACATAGGAACCGCTGGCGGCAAAATCCCTGGGCAGCTTTCGCGGAAAAGCTGCTTTACATGAACGCGCCGGATGTCCTCGGTATCATACAAATAGTTCAAGAATTTGCCGTGATATTCATTGTTTTCATGGAGCTTGTTCAGCTCCGGATCAGGATGCTTCATTGAAGCGATGATTTGCTCCAAATCGTCGCTGGACAACCCGTGGGATCTCAGTTGATAGCTTATGTCTTGATCCTTCCAGAGATAATAATATCTTTCCGGCTGCCCTTTCCAGGCGGTCATGCGAATCGTAATTTTTAAGCCTTCATTAATACCAGGTAAGGATAGGGATTTTTTCTCTATAACTCTCCCACCATTCTTCTGATCCGCTCCATCTTCCTCTATTTTGGCAATCGAATCGTAAAGCTCCTGAAGATCAGCGCCTTACACTATGTTTAACATGATGTTGCCAGAACTTCTGTTTATGTTAGCCTTAACGTACTTTAAGTTGACCTCCGGATGTGAAGAATATTTGAGCTGAACGCTGAGACCGCTATAAGCATATCCCTTCGGCAGGACAGATGGAACTTTATATTTAAACGGCGCCACCCGTGCCCCTTTTTCAAGGTTATCGTATACCCGAAATCCTTCATTCGCAAATAGCGTTTCATTCCCGCCGTCTTCGGCATGAACCCAGGCGGAAGATCCCGCCTCTGATACTCGTGCATTTGTCAGCGTTGCCGTACCAATCAAGAACACGAGGACAACCGCCATTATTGAAAATTTATAAGAACCCTTTTTAAAAGATTGAATCATTCGAATCCTCCTCATTATCTCTTTTTGACCGTCCAAACCTTTAAAATATAGAAGATGCGGCTGGCTTCTCCCGGCAGAATACCGTTTCAGAAATCCTATAATCGTCATGCCGTAAGGCACAGCCTCCTCTTCCCCAAGCACCTCTAGGACATAGGCATCACATGCCAACTCCCGGTCGGCCTTCATTTGCTGCAAAATGAACCAAACAAGCGGATTCATCCAATGAACGGCAAACACCAGGCTGCCGAGCATATTACAGTGATACATTAGATACCCTTTTTGGGCTTCGACTGGTACAATGTGCCTATATTCTCTTTTTCTGTTCTGCTATTGAGATGTTGTCCTTCTGAGAATCAGAGCTGATATGGACATAGCCAATAACAGATTTAATTGTTAGTTTCATAGAGTTCCTCCCATGAGTGATTTCTGCATATTTTCATATGCGAATCGTACTTAGTAGGAGATTCTTTGTGACGTATAAATCATTTGGACAATAATTTTTATGGGGGAGTCGTCTCTGTATGAAAAAAGAAGAACTCTTTGAAATATTAACGAAAGATAAAAACATCGTAGAAAAACTGCATAGGAGAGCAGTATATAAAAGAGTATTTGCCTTACTTATGTTAATATTTAGTTTGCTAGTATTGACTACACTTATTCAAACTATGTACTGGGGTATTTTTTTAGATAGTGATAAAAAGAACTATTGGGGCATGACTTTCATGGGGATTTGGATAATAACAATTTTCGGCCTAGTGATGTCTGACAGCTACAACCCATTATCAAAAGTAGGTAAATTTAATAATCAGTTTTTTGTTCTGATAGAAGTACTTATTTCAGAAATAGAAAAAAGCAAACGTTTGTCATATAACGTAAATGAACAAATGCTGCTTTTTAAAAGATACCTGCATAAAATGAACGAACATGCAAAATCACTTTATATATTTGAAAATTCTGAAATAGCTTCAATCACATCTAAACTTTCAAGTATTCCAAACAATAAGTTACGTAATATGTCTGAGTACAATAAAGATATCATATTGAAATTTTTAAAATCTTTAAACATCCTCTACGAGTGTAAAATGAACGAAAGACCATATAATGAGCAAGAGTATCAATTTCTAATAAATAACATAAAAGTAATCAATAATTTTGAACCGGCTAGGGTAAGTACTAATAAGCGAGGTTTCCAGATACTTGAGATTCTGCAGAAAAACAAAAAGACAGGTCTGATTTCAACTATTGTTGTATTTGGATTGTTTGGCTTGACGTTAAAGTTGATGGGTGCAAATGATTCGAACTACATTGATTATTTTATGTACTCAATTACGATCGTTAGTGCTATTTTAACAGTGCTTTCGTTAAAAGATAAGGAATAGCTGTTCAAATAATTACAATTATCAGGACATTATGATAGCGCGGTAGCAGCAGACTAGGCTTAGCAATTGGCTTTATATTTACTGAGATGGTACAGGTAAAACTAGCTATGACTTATTCAGATGAAACAAACTAACATTGAGGGGGCCTAATAGGCTCCCTTTTACGTGTATACGACCAAGCTTTTTAGGAACTACGGATTATTTATCGATCAGGTTGGTCACTTTCAGCATTCTTGCGATTCACTTTATTCCACCTGTATGTACATGAAAAGTTACCCTTGTTCCTGTACCTAACGTACTTTTGATATGAAGTCCTGTTCCAAAGTGCCGTTTTAATCGCTGATCCGTATTTATCAATCCGACTCCTGACTTACCATCTGCTTTTCTTTCTAATATTCGTTGCAATTGAGCCTCATCCATTCCGATCCCATCGTCTTCAACTGTTATTTCTGCATGCGATTCATAGACAGAAATCCGAATAACAATCTTGCCTCCGCGAATGCGCTTCATAACACCATGTCTTATCGCATTTTCAACTAGAGGCTGGATCGTAAGAAATGGGATTTTTAATTCCTCGCAGTCATCTATCTCCCAAATAACCTGCAGCCTTTCTTCAAACCGAACCTTTTCGATATATAGATAAGAGCGCACTAGACTTAGCTCCTCTTTGATTGGAACAAGTCCATCCATATTTTGAAATTTAAATTTATTCCTTAAAAAATTGCTGAACTCATCAAGCAAATTACGCATCTTATCCAAATTAATGTCACTTAAAGCTGTTACAGCATTTAATGCATTAAATAAAAAATGAGGCTGGATTTGCGCTTGAAGCCATGCAGCTTCTAATCGCAATTGTTCCCGAACGAATTGTTTAATCGTAATTAGTGACTCTATCCGCGATTTTATTTCTATTGCTTCCACTGGCTTAGTCACATAATCGTTTGCTCCCGCTAAAAATCCACTTTGAATATCTTTCGGTTGGCTTCTTGCGGTAAGGAGCAAAACAGGGAGCTCCGTGAGTGTAAACCGCTCACGAATCATTCGTGTCAGCTCGTAACCAGACATCTGCGGCATCATAATATCAGAGATGACTAGATCCCATTCCTTTGTATCCAGTATAGCCAACACTTCTTTACCGCTCGTTACCATCGTTACATTATATTCATCTGGTGGTAGTATTGCTTCAAGCACTTGAAGGTTAATAGGATCATCATCAACTATTAATATAAGCGGACGGTCACGATTCACTTCTAATAAAGTTGTTGGTTTCGTAGCCGGAGGGATATCCACCTTTTCCGAATTTATCGAGACTTTTTCCTGAATCGGCATAGATTGTATTACTAACTGTTCGAATAAGTTAGAAACATCTTCATCTTCATCTTCATCTTCCTCTTCCTCCGCTTTCAAACCTGCTAGCTTTAACGAAAATGTAAATTTTGAGCCTTCTCCTAAAACAGAGGACACATCTAACGTACCTCCATGAAGCTCAACCAGTTGCTTGCTTATACTTAAGCCTAACCCAAAGCCGCCTTCAATCATTGTCTCACTCGTGCTGGCTTGCTCGTACGGACGGAATAGGCGCTTAAGCATGTCCTCATCCATTCCGATCCCGGTATCAGTAATAACAATATAAGCTCTTCCGTCCTTTGCAAAAGCTTGAATCGAAATTATCCCTTCGTTCGTATATTTCACAGCATTATGAAGTAAATTGAAAACGATTTGAATAACCCGATTTTCATCCGCATTTACTGAAGGAAAATCTTCAGGAATTTGATTTACAATTTCTACAGACTTCACTTCTGCGTTAAATTGCAGCATATCAAGCACTCCAGTCACGATGGGCTGAATCAATATGACTTTTTTCTGTAGACGCGGATTGCCTTCCCGTAAACTCATCACATCAATCAAATCGTTCAATATCAATGTCAACCGACGTCCTACGGATAATACCGTTTCAAGCTCCTTGATGCTCCGTTCCTGCAATAAATGCTGTTCCCTTTTTAAAACGGATTGTGACATGTTAAGCATGCTATGCACCGGATTTTTAAATTCATGCGATGTGTTTGCCAGAAATTGATCCTTATGGTCATTCATTCTTTGCAAGGTTGCAGCAAGCTCTTTGGTGTTCGCATGCATGATAAAGTAGCCCTTAAACCATTCAGAGGCTAAACAACCCATCGCAATAATCATATCGAACGGATAGTAGACAAGACTCAAACCGCTATCCAGCAAGATTAACGACCAAAGAGAATGGTTCATCAACGCAAGAAAAGAGAAAAGCAGTAAAAGATTGCTCTTTAAACCTTTGATTACTTTTTTAAACATTGTAATCAACGTGATAACTGCAGCAATACCAACTAATAGATAATAAACCGGAAAGAGCATAATCACTTGAGATGGATCTAAGAACAAAATGATGCCGGCAGTCCCTAGATTCATTACTTTATAGACAGGGTACATCCTACGCCAATATGGAAGCTCGCGATGATTCGTACACTGGAGCAAAGCATAGGCTGCAATAACGAAAGCAATATTAGCCAGCCTAAAATCCCAATTAATTCCAATGTAAAATAATTGATGGAACAACTTCTCATCCGTACTAAAGACACTCGTGATCGTTACACATAATGCAAGCAAACTGAAATAAAGCAGCTTCTTTTCCTTATTTCCTAGTAAATACAAAATAAGTGCATAGACAGCATGCATAATAAATATAATCGCTGCCAAAAACTGCATAGAAACGGAAGCTTTCATCTCTTTGGCAATGGCTTCTTCTGAACCAAATTTAATGGATCGGACAATACCCCCGCTTCGACTATCCACATAATTTGCCGCCTGAATGACGAGTTCGATTACACCGTTTTCGTCTGCTGTAAAGGTTGTAGAATAAGGTAGGTCCTTCGAAATATATTCATCCTTTGTTGTCGCCACCTGTCCGGATTTAGTAAGCAATCGACCGTTTACATATAATTCTGATGCAGTGCGTACGCTGGGTACACGAATACTATAATTAAGGTTCTTTTCCGGATCCACCAAAATACGCAGGCGATAGGACGCGAATCCATATGGAGTCGTCTCTTCACCATGCCAGGCTTCATTCCATCCCCCCGGAACCGAAATCAGCCTGTGCTCCAGCTCGCCCGGTACATCCTGTCCGCTGCCATCCAGCAGCCATTGTGAGGGATAAAACTCCCATTCCCCGTCAAGTAAGAGAATGCCGCCGTTTTCTGCATCCCAATCGCGCAGATCGAGATGCCCATTCGTAATGGATACCTGCCGTTGATCAGGAAACACTTCCACCCACAACATGCGCAGGCCGGATAGAATAACTAATAATAAGCCTATTAACAATATAATATGGCTCTTTTTCATTTGGTTGCTTGGTGAGTCATTTGCCAAGAAGTATTCCTCTCCTAATCCGTTCTCTAATGTAGGGGCGATACTCCATAATTTACCACAGCCTTCATGAAAGAGAAATGGATGCTGGAGATGTCTTTATGTCTATTTTAGGGCTATATCTTCTTAGTAGACTCCTTTTCACTTTTACTTTCAATAATTATCCATTTGTGCTGATTTTTTGTATCTCTGTGGCAAAATAAAGCAGAGCTACGACCGGGAAAGCTATTCCCATCCATAACGCGGCACTCCAGCCCCCCGTGGCGTATATCCACCCCCCAATTGCGGATCCGATGGCACCGCCAAAAAAGAAAATAGCCATAAAAAGCCCATTCAGACGACTTCGAATTTCGGGACTCAGCGAGAAGAGCGCGCGTTGTCCAAGCACAAGATTTGCGGATACACCGGCATCCAACAATATGGCTGAAACGACGAGAACGGCTACTCCAATGGATGAACCCGTACGGATCATAAGCGGCAGCAACATCGAAATGACGACCGTAGCGAGTGCAATCCCCGTAGCGGGTTTAGTCCAGCCGCGGTCGGCCAATCGTCCAGCCATAGGCGCAGCTATTGCACCCGCGACTCCGGCAAGCGCGAACAACGCAATGGCTTTCTGGGAGAAATGAAAGGTCGGGCTGGATAATAGTAACGGAGCTGTTGTCCAAAATAAGCTGAACGTCGCAAACACACATGCATGATATGCAGCCCGACGACGTAAGAGCGGAGTTGTTCGCAGCAAGTGCCACATTGAACCGAGTAGAGCTGTATAGGATGTGTCTGAAGAAGGCCTTCTTGCAGGCAACACCTTCGACAGTACGATTGCCAAGAGAAAGACAGCTGTGGCAGACAAAGCGAATACGGCATGCCAATCAAAGAAGTCGGCTACCAGGCTCGACAAGGGGCGCGAGAGCATGATTCCAAGCAATAAGCCGCTCATGACATTGCCGACAACGCGACCGCGGGAAGATTCGGATGCAAGGTATGACGCAAAAGGGACGAGCACCTGCGCAGCGACCGACCCTAAACCGATGACAAATGAAGCGGCTAAGAATGGAACAGCTTGTTTCGATAATGCAGTGAATGCAAGGGCAACTGCTGTGAGAAACAAAGAAACGACAATCAGCCTTCGATTCTCAACGATATCTCCCATCGGTACGATAAATAACAAGCCGACGACGTATCCCATCTGCGTTAACGTCACGATCAAGCCGGAACTGTTTGCGGACAGCCCGATTGAGGAGCTAATGACCCCAACCAAGGGCTGCGCATAGTAAAGATTAGCTACAATGATGCCGCATGCGGCAGCCAGAAGTATGGTTAACCATGCCGGGATATTTTTCTCGATGGTTTGTTTTTTTAAATCACTCATCATGAGTTCCTCCTCCACATTTAAATACTAGACGTATAGTTTATTAATTTTATATGTGAATAATATACTGAACGTTTAGTTTTGTAAATAGGCGAGCACAACTTTATTTTTTATCCGTAATTGGTATACTGAACGTATAGTTTATTTTTGTACGTTAAGATATGTATTGGACGAAAGAGGATGATGACGATGAATGGAAAAAGAGGCAGGCCGCGTAATGTGGAGGCGCAAAAGTCGATCCTTTCCGCATCTTATGAGCTATTGCTGGAAAGTGGCTTTCAAGCCGTCACCGTTGATAAAATTGCCGAACGTGCCCAAGTTAGCAAGGCTACGATTTATAAATGGTGGCCGAACAAGGCTGCCGTGGTCATGGATGGTTTCCTGCATGCCGCTACGGCCAGATTGCCCGTGCCTGATACGGGTAAAACATTGAACGATATTCTAATTCACGCCACGAATTTAGCCGGGTTTTTGATAAGCCGCGAGGGGACCATCATTACGGAGTTATTGGGCGAAGGGCAGTTTGACTCGGGATTGGCCGAGGCCTACCGGGCTCGTTTTTTCCGTCCCCGCCGGCTTGAGGCAAGAGGTCTTTTGGAGAAAGGGGTTCAACGCGGGGAATTGAAACCTCATCTCGACATAGGCATCTGCATTGATCTCATTTACGGTCCGATTTTCTATCGTTTGCTTGTGACAGGCGAACCGATCGACGACTCCTATGTACGGCATTTAGTAGAAAGCGCATTTGAAGGAATCCGCTCTACCTGAAGCGGCAATTCAAGAATCTCATTGCATTGTGGATGCCATATAGAGTGACGATTAGTCACATCATGCCAAAAAAGAGCGTTCCCCCACTTGAGGGAAACGCTCTTTTATAAGTAAACCGTATTATTTCAAGCCCAGTACCTCAAAATCATAAATCCGTGTGGCCGTATCCCCGCCCTGAGTCGCCTTCTCGATCTGAAGACGCACGTACCGCGCGGAGGTAAGTTCGATGGCATGGCTGCTGATCGCTTTCGTATTGTCTTTGACCGATACGGCATCCTTCCATTCCTTGCCGTCCGAGCTTACCTGAATGGAGAATGCGTGCGTGTTGAACGCGGCCGGCTCGCCTCCGGCTTCCGCATGCTTAATCACGAATTCGCTGAGCTTATGCTCGGCTCCCAAGTCCACCGTCAGCGAGTGCGGCCCGTCTCCGACGGCACACCATTTAGTGGCGGAATTGCCGTCCACCGCAAATTGTGGCGCTTCCTTCTCGTTCACGAAGCTTGACGCGGACGTCTTCTTGCCAAGGGCAAGGTTTCCGACGCCATTCTCGGCTTCCCGGGTAACCGTGATAAGCTTCTTCTGAACCCTATCCTCGCCAACGCTGTTTTTAGCGGTCAACGTGACTTCGTACGTTCCTTCCTCGGGATATTTCACTTTAGGATTCTGCTCCGTGCTGGACGCCGGCTGTCCGCCAGGGAAGCTCCAGCTCCATGACTCCGTCACTTCTGAAGAAAGATCCGTGAATTGTACCGTTTCTCCCGGCGCAATCAAGGTCTTATCCGCCTTGAAGGCTGCATTCGGCTTCGGATATTCCGGCCAGTCAAAACTTACAGCGGCTGCTTTTCCCTGTTGGTAATGCCGGTTTACCGGAATCACGACCATTTTGGTTGCATTCTCCTTAAGAAGCCGCTTCATCTCGGGTACGTAATAAACGGTATTTCCCGTCATGCCCATCAACTCGTACTTGCCGTCCGGATGGACGCGATAAACCTGGTAGTACAAAACGTCTTCATCCTGTTTTGGCGCCTTCCACGACAAGCGCGCATCACCATATATCCCGTCGCGGAAATCGTTTTCGATTACCCGCAAATCAGTCACCTCGTGCGGCTTCTTCGCCTTGTCGTTCACCTGCGTAACCGCCAGGCGGCCGATATTGGCCCGATAATCCGCCAGATCCGCCGCGGACTCGAATTGAAGCGAGATTCCCGCAATCGTGCGGCCTTTATACTTGTTCAGCTTGACGCTTCCCTGCTTCCAATTCTGATCCGCGCCCGTGCTGGTCCACTTGCCCGGCTCGAAAAATTCGTACCGATCCGGCGCATCGGAGAATGCCAAGCCGATCTTCACCTTGGCGTCTTTCGCATTGTCCGTATAAACGACCGATATTTCCGTGGTGGGTTCCACCGGGATATTCGCCTTGTACAGCTTTACATGGGTGGAAGAGCCTTTGCTTACGGCACCTGCCACCTGAAGCGAGCTGCCTCCGTAATAGGATTTGCCGAAATCAAATCCCGGTTTCAGGGCCTCGCCTTTGCCGTTTATCTCCGTGATCCAGCGCCAGGTCGGCAAAATATCCTGCAGGCTCCGGTTGCTCCAGTCGCGGCTCCGCATCACTTTGCCGTCCACCGCAAACATATGGCCGTTACCGGTATTGAAATGGGTAACGAATTCGGAGTCGGTCAGCACGGTTTTTGCAACGACATCATGGGCAATCCCTCTCCAGGCGAGCGGATCGGTCCCCTCAGGCTGCGAGGTATTCGCCGGATTCATTCCGGTTCCCACCCAGAAAATCTGCTCCTTTTTCATGTACTCCTCATGGGTTTCGGAGCTGTTGAACGCCCAATCGGGACGGTAAATGCCAAGGGAGGTCGTAGCTCTCTTGCCCTCCGGGAACAGAACTGGCCAATTAAACTTGCCTTCGTAGCCTTTCGCCTCCACATCAATGCCGGCGTATAGATCATACGGGCTGCGGCCAAGCTCCGCCGCTTTGGCCGGGGAGTTCAAGAACGGAGTAATGTAATCGTATTTGCCGTTCTTCTCATCTTTGAACTGCCAGCGGAAATCGATAAACATATTGTCGGAAACCCGCTGATTTCCTGCCTGGAAGAACATCTCGTTCTTATTCGTCAAGGCCCCCTGCCACTTCACCGGTCCCTCCTGAATCATGGAATCGTACCAGATCACTTCCATGCCCGGCGCTTTCTTCTGCTGCAGGTAAGTCAAAAACTCAGCCATCTTGGCGGCATCTTCCGGAGTTCCGCCCTGGGTTTCCTGATTGATAAACCAGCCGTCAAATCCGTAATACGTCGCTACCTCAATCAGCTTGTCGGCAACCGGGAAAGAGCCGTCCTCCCGCTGCTTTAACAGATCATGCAGCCACTGGATTTTGCCCCCATGCTCGGTTTGCGGCAAGAAAACGGTTCCAAAAACGGGAACCCCATTCTTGTGGGCCGCATCGATCACGTCGCTGCTTGGAGGAACGATTAATCCCTCGCCTGCCGAGCCGCCCCACATCACCAGCTTGTCGATATACTGCCAATTGCTGAAGGTATAGGTATGGAACTTCTCCGAGCCTTGGGAAGGAGCTCCGCTTGTGCTTGGATACATGGAAGCAATCGATAAAACCTTCACTTCCTCCTTGGCATTGCTGTTTACCTTGCTGCCTTGGATACGCTGATCCTCCAGCTTAACCGTTCCCCGGTTAAAGCGAGCATCCTGATCCGTGGACGGCGACCATTCCAGCAGCGTGTTCGGATACCAATACGACGAGTGAGGCTGTGCCGCTTCGGCTTCTCCGGCAAAGCCCGTCAGGGATGTGGCAAGCAAAGCCGTGCTCATCAATAACGCCATTTTGCGCTTCCACTGGGTTCTGGTCAAATAATCCGGTTTGATTCGTTTCAATGGAAAAACCTCCTATGTTTACGATGACTTCGTAGTGAATCATGAATCTTTTCCAGCAAAAGAAGGAATGACAGAGAGAGACGGCTGTAAGGAACAGCCGCTTCTACCCTTCATACACTTTACGGATTACTTGTTTTGAGCCTTCCACTCATCAAACTGTTTTTGAGCTTCAGCGATAACTCTGTCGATCCCGGCATCCTTGAACTTTTGTTTTGCTTTTGGCAGATATTCGTCAGGATCTACGGAGCCGGTGTACAGCGCGGGAATAAATTCCTTGGCTACGTTCGTGATGGCCGCAACCTCCGTTTTTACCGGAGCCGTGTCGAAATTAAAGCCGAACGTAGGGGCCACTACAGCAGATGTGTTGAATTTCTCGAATGCTTCCCATTTGTCCTTAGGCTCGCCTTCGTGAAGGTAAGTCAGGAACATGTTGCCCAGCGCGAATCCAGGCATCGCGTAGTTCTCCTGCATCGCAGGCATATCCTCGATGTACGGCTCTTCAAGCTTCTTGTAATGCGTCCCTTCCAAGCCGGATTGAATCATATTCCGGAGTTTCACATCCGTGTTAAGCAGGTTCAGGAACATCATCGCCCGCTCCGAATTTTTGGAGTAAGAAGAAATAGCCATCATCGAACCTGCTGCGGAACTGGTGTAAATGACAGGATCATGCATCGGTCTCGTCACGATGTCATAACCCGCGTTTCTGGACCAGCCGAGCTCCGCGTATGGCTGCGTAATCTCGCGGTCCACGAGCCATTTACCGGTTTTGATGTTGTCAATGCCGTCCAGCGTCGCAACGTCCTCGCGCACGTAACCCGCTTTATAGTATTTGCGCATGGTCGTCAGAGCCGATTTCAGTTCAGGTGAATCCAGCAAATTCACAAATTTAAAGTCCTTGGTGTCGATGTACATACCGATCGGAATTTCATCGCCAAGCGGGAAGTCGAACGGCAAGTACGGCTTAAAGCCTTTCGGTACGGCAAGCGGTGTAATATCCGCAGGCTCGTTCTCTTTAATCGTTTTCAGAAGCGGCTCCAGATCCTCGATTGTCGTCACCTTGGAAATGTCCAGGTTGTACTTATCCAGATACTTTTTGTTGAAGCGCCATACAAACTGTTGTGCCAGTTCCTTGTTGGCCGGGATACCATAGTTCACGCCGTTAACCTTCGTTCCTTCCAAGAAACGGGGATCCAGCGCTTCCTTAATGCCTTTTCCATATTGATCAAGCAGCTCATTCAGCGGCTTAAACGCGCCCTTCGCCGCATTTGGAAGATAATCGAACGCCCACGAGCTGGTGAAGGCGATGTCGTAATTCTCGCCGGAGCTCGTAATGACCTGCATTCGCTGGCTGTAATCGCCCCAGTCGATCATGCTGATTTCGATCGTTGCATTGATTTTTTCCGTCAGATATTTATTGATTTCCTCTTGAACCATAGGCAGGTCCTTCTGGTTAGGCCCGATCATGTACATTTTTAGTTTGACCGGATCCAGCTTGGAGGCATCGACCGTGCCGTCGCTTTGAACGGCTGCCTCTTCCTTCGCAGGTTCGTTCGGCTTATTGCCGCCTTCCTTGCTGCCGCAGGCCGACAGTACAACGGTCAGCAGAAGCACAAGAGCAAGGGACAGTATAGAAACCTTTTTCTTAAACATGTGTTTTTCCCCCTGTATCACTTAATGGTTAATGCTATATTGACACCGCTTACACACTTGATGCATCAAAGCCGGATTTCTCCGGCAGTGTGCGATGCGGGTACAACCTTATGAAATTATCCTTTGACCGAGCCTACAGTCAGGCCTTGGACAAAATATCGCTGGAAGAACGGATACGCCATGACAATCGGCAGCGTAGCCAATACGACCATCGCCATCCTTACCGTCTCTGTCGGCAAGCCGGCTGCTACATCGAACGATCCGATATTCTGCGCATTCTTTGTTAGAAAGTCCATGTTCTTCTCGATCTGCATGAGCATGAACTGCAGCGGAGGCGTTGACTGTGGATTGTTATAATACAGCAAGGCATTAAACCAGTCGTTCCAGTAACCCAAAGAGCTGAACAAACCGATGGTTGCAATCCCCGGCAGCGAGACAGGCAACACGATTCTGATAAAGGTCAGAAATTCGCCGGCGCCATCGATTCTGGCGGACTCGATAATTTCATCCGGAATCGTCGTTTGAAAAAAGGTCCTCATGACGATGATGGAGAACGCGCTCAAGGATAGAGGAAATATCAGCGCCCAGATCGTGTTTTGCAGATGCAAGAACTGGGTCATCACGATATAACCAGGTACCATACCGCCCGAGAACAACATGGTGAAGAAGGCCAGAAAGCTGAAAAAACCTCTAAATTCAAAGTTTCGACGAGACAATGCATACGCATAAGTCGTAACCAGAGCCAGACTCACCAGCGTCCCCAGCACCGTGACCAGGAGCGTTAAGCCGAATGAGGACAGCAATTCGCTTCCCGTTTCGAAAATATATTCATACGCCGCCGTACTGAACTGGCTCGGCAGCAGCCTGAAGCCTTCCAAGACCAGTGTCTGTTCGTCCGTCAGGGAGATAATAATAACAAATAGGAACGGAAAGATACAGGAGAACGAGAAGATGCCGATCACGATATTGAAAATCGTATTCCACAACGGGGAGATGGCGTTATAGTCTCTCTTTCTTGAACGCTTTGCCGGCTGATCGGCGGTTTGCGTTGATAGCTGCGTCATTGAAGTTACACCTCCCTCGGATTAGAAAATCGCATGATCTTTTTCAATTTTTCGAACGATATAATTGGCGACCAGAATCAGAATCAGCCCTACAAACGATTGGTACAGGCCCGCTGCCGTGCTCATTCCGATGTCCCCCATATTGATCAGCCCGCGGTAGACGAAGGTATCGATTACGTTCGTAACTGGGTACAGCGCACCCGAATCCTTCGGAAGCTGATAGAACAATCCGAAATCGGAACGGAAGATGCCACCGATCGCCAGTATAGTCAGTATGATCATAAGCGGTTTCAGCAGCGGAATCGTGATGTACCGCACCTGCTTCCACTTGCTGGCTCCGTCGATGACGGCCGCTTCATAATAAGACTTGTCGATCCCTGTAATAGCCGCAAGATAAATAACGCTGTTGTAGCCTACGCCTTTCCAGATGCCGACAAAAATGATGATGAAGGGCCAATACTTTGATTCCGAATACCAACTGATCGGCTCTCCTCCGAAATAAGTGATGATTTGATTCAACGTCCCTTTGTCCACACTCAGAAAGGTGAACGCAAAATAACTGATGATAACCCACGACAAAAAGTGCGGCAGAAACATGCCGGTCTGATATACCTTGGCCGTCCGCTTGTTGACAAGCTCGCTCAGCATGATCGCAAAGCCGACCGCAATGATCAGGCCCAGGATGATAAAGGCCAGGTTGTACAGGATCGTATTCCTCGTAATGATATAAGCATCATTGGTTGTAAACAGATATTCAAAGTTTTTGAACCCTACCCATTCGCTGTTGAACACGCTGGCGAAAAACCCGTCCGGGCTTATACGGAAATCCTTAAAAGCGAGAACCGTGCCAAACATGGGCAAGTAAGCAAAGACAAGAAACCAAATGGTTCCGGGCAGTATCATCAGCAGCATAAACCGGTTGCGTATAACCTTTTTGATGAACCCCGACATGAGCACTCCTCCTCTTCCCCGTTAAATACAAGTGATGCGACTGTTATTGAAGATCCCCATGACCTTTGTCATCGCGGATTTTCTTATCACTCGCCCTTAACTAATATAATTGTGCCAAGAAAGCGCTATCGCCCTCAAGTTGAAAAATACTAGAACGGGATGGATAAATTAAAGAATCCTCCAAAAACAAACAACAAAAGAACAGGCCAAAGCTTATTAGCCTTGAGCCTGTCACAAAGGGTTCACTGTTTATTAGATCCGATAGATGGACCTCATCTCGGTTGGAGACACGCCCGTATATTTTTTGAACTGCCTGTAAAAGTACGAGCTGTCTGTATAACCTACGCTGAAAGCAATATCCGCCGTCTTCTGATCCGTATGTAAAAGGAGCTGCGTCGCTTTCTCGATGCGGTACTGGTTCAAATAATCCGAGAAGCTTGCGCCAACCTCCTGCTGAAAGAGCTGCCCCAAATAATTCGGATGCATCTGCAGCCGCTGGCTCAGCGTCTTCAGGGAAAGCTCTTCCGGATAATTGTGCTGCACCTGCTCCACAAGGAACGAAACATGCAGGCTATATCCCTGATCCGCTTCTTGCAGGCGCTCGAGGCTGCGTTCGACGATACGCCATACATGATTTCGGAGCCCCTGGAGCGTATTGATCCGGTGCATTGGCGTAAATACCTCGCTGTAATCGGGGTTTTTCTCCATATCCTTCGCCGCAATCATCAGTTGGACAGCCGCATTCAAGCAGGCTCCCCTCGGTACCGTCTGCGCCCCGCTGCCACCGCCAAGAACGGATTCTATATAGGCCTGCAAAGATGAAACGTCTCCTTCGATCAGCAGCTTTGCATAGGTATCCGGACGGACGGACGGCGAAGAAGCCTGAACGGACTCCGGTTCCGCAGGCGGATTATAAAGGGTCTTTTCATCTCCTGCAATCAGGCAGGCGTTGAAATGGCCTTTCCCTTTCCTGTAGCTCTCCTGAATATCTTTAAAATCATTGACTCCCGCATTTCCTTCGGAGCACCACATGCGCAAGCCGGTCAACTGCCGCAGCTTGGCCATGGAACTTCTCATACCCTCCCGCGCGGCATCCCTCCGCTCATTCATCGCGACAGACAAAACGACGATGTCGTCATCCGCATCGGGAAAACAGATCACCTCATGTTCTCCCCCAAGCTCTTTCGAAAAAGCCCGGCATAATTCATCGGCTAGGTTGGTCAAGCGGTAGAGCTGGGATACCGGACGTTCGTCGGATATGAGCCGCAGAACATAAACCTGGTAAGACACATAATTCAGCGGAATTCCGAGAAGTTCGGCTCTTTGTTTTAATTCCGAGCTTTTGATTTCGCCGTTAACCCATCGCTGCAAAATATTGCTACGGAGGATCTTCCAATCCTCCTCGGAGCGAAACCGTTTCAATTCCTCGCGCTCCCAATCACCCCGGATATGCTTGATAGTCGCTTCCAGCTCCTCGATGTTGATCGGTTTCAAAATGTAATTTTGAATGCCGAGCGTGATCCCTACCTTCACATATTCAAATTCTTCGTACCCGCTCAGTACAATAAATTTGGTGCGAGGATTTATCTCTTTTACCTTCTTGATGAGCTCGAGTCCGTTCATTCTTGGCATCATAATATCCGTGATCAGCAGATCCACGGGCTCTTCCCTCAACTTCTCAAGCGCCTGTATACCATCGTTGGCCGAACCCGACACGTGCAGATCGTACTCCTGCCAATCCACAATGGTGGCCAATCCCTGAGCAATCAAAGGCTCATCATCAACAAAAAATACCCTCCTCATGTCGTCTCCCCCTTGCGAAGCATCGGTATTTCCATGCGGACCTCGGTTCCCTGTCCCTCCGTGCTGTTTATGGTCACTCCGTAATCGTTTCCGTAATTCAGAATGATCCGTTCATGTACGTTCATCAGCCCGATCGACCGGTAACCCTTGTCGGGAGGCTGAAGTTCTTTGTCGAGTGTCTGGCGGATTTGGGTCAACTTTCCTTCCGATATGCCCGTTCCATTGTCCGAGACGATGATAACGATCCGTTCCCCTGCCCGATAGGCTCGGACTGAAATTTTATTGCTGTCTTCGAGCGGACGGAATCCGTGGACGATATAGTTTTCCACGACCGGTTGGACCAGAAGCTTGATGATGCTGCAGTTTAGAATTTCCGGGTCCACCTCGATTTCCGCCTCCAGCCGTCCGTCATAGCGGATGCGGAACAGGTCCAGATAGACCGAGCACATGTCGATCTCCTCCTCGACGGTAACAATCGTGTTCTTTTTCACCATGCTCTTGAACATGACCGACAAGCTGTATATCATTTGGCCCACTTCCTTCGCCCCCACGAAATATGCCTTCATGCGTATCGATTCCAGCGTATTGTATAGAAAATGGGGATTAATCTGGGATTGCAGTGCAACCAGCTCGGCGTTCTTCTGCTTGATTTCCGAGGTATACATTTTATCGATATATTGCTCCAAGCGGTCACCCATGTCGTTAAACCGGTGGGAAATCTGCTGAAGCTCGTCTTCTCCGGACATCTGGATACGCGTCGACAGATCCCCTTCGCCGATCCGGTTCATGGAGCGGATGATCCGCTGAACTTTTTTGGAATACTTCCGGATGATCGTAAACGTAATCGCAAAACTGGCCACCATAAACACGAGGGTGACCAGGATCAGCCCGGTCCTTAAACTCTCCGTGCTCTCTTTGATTAAGGATTGCGACACAATCCCCACCACCGACAAGCCCGCATTTCCGACATTCAGCATGTTCACTTTGGAAGGCTCGTCCAGCTCAACCCAGTCTCCGGATTTTTCCTGATCTAAGTGATAGGGATAGGTTTGACCGTAGTACACATCCTCCGAGTCGTAAATAACGGTTCCCTGGGCGTTCAACACCAAAATCCGGCCTTTTACCGAAGCGCGGCTCTCCAGCCAGGATGAAATTTGCCGGGCGTCGAACTCCACGTTCAACATCCCCACCCGATTCAGGGTCCAAGGGTCCTTCAGCTCTCTCGAGTAGGAATACGATCTTGGACTGGAACCTGCGGATGAATTTGAAAACTCGTTTTGCGGCATGGTATCCCAGCTGTGCTGCTCCCGGCGGGCGAACCAGGTCTCCCACTTGTTTTTGGAACCGGATTCATTATTCAGCTGCTGGTTGGTCCGGCTGATATACATATAGAAATTGTTCGGATAACTGTAGATGGACACGCTTTTGGCGCTTAGCTCCTGCTCCAGGTAATTTTTCAGCAAGGTATTGAAAGACCTCAAACGCTGCTCCCCCGTCTTGGTGTACAAATCCAGACGGTATTTCAAGTAACTCTCATATTCGTGGTTCAAAAAATAGATCAGCTCGTCGCTCAACGTGGCATCACCGTAAATCTGCTGAAATATATTCTGTATGCTCTCATACTGCCTGCTCAAATAGATATTCAGGACATGCGCGGATTTGAGATTCGCATCGGTCTGCTCACGGAGTATGCGCTGCGTCTGGTATTGATAAACCAAGGTCGCAGCAATCGCGAACAGCACGATCATGACGGTCGAATAAAGCACGACGATTTTGTTGAACATTTTTCGCTTCAGATGGTTTAAATAGAATTGGCGCAGTCTGAAAATATGAAACACACCCTGTTCTATAATGGTCACTTCGGCACCCAGTGTACACCGTTTCCGTAAACCCGGCAATTGAAATTTGCACCTTTACGAAAGAGCACCGTTTTACTGTCACAGCATTGATGATTACGCAGGATACGGGGGACGGCATTCCGTTCGTCCTGACCGAACGCGGTATGGAACCACTATACTACGAACTGGACTGAACAAGTCGGCCCAGCTCACCCGCATTTATGATATCGAAAGCAGCGGGAGGTTTTGGCGAAGGGAACGCGCGGCAACGTGCTACAGATTTTCGAGGATAAACACTCGCCAATGAGGCATGGGATTGCGCTGCTTCGAAGTATCGTCCATCTATAGACTAGAGGAATGGTTTCCTTTCTTGGTTCACATCACAGCCCAATGATCGAGGTACTTGAACAGCTACTGTTTCATTAGATTTCATTCCTCACTCCATGAGATGAAAAACATTGTCGTTTCTTGCATGTATAAAAAAGCCCCTAAGTCAATTTAAGGGCTAGAATTTCTTATAAATCATCGATCTTAATAAGTATTCGGGTAGAGTTGAAATGAAGTATAGATTTCGGGAAGCAGACAGGGTTATCTGATTTGAATCATTTACATGTAGGTGGTCGATTCGAAGTCACAATTATTTTATAATCATTATGTAGAACAATTATATTAGGGTGAAAAATTTATGAAGAGTCAATTAAGAAATATTACCATTGATAGTCAGGCATTTGTTTATTGGTATTCGGGTGGGAAAAGTTTCACATTAAATATTTCTCCAAAGGAAAACAAAAATATCAAAATCACACTTATTTTCGAATCAAATCCACCAGATGAAGATCCTCTTACATTCTGGGCTTTTTACAATATTACAGTACAAAAAAATGATTTAGAAACAACAATACACCTAGGCAAGCCAAAACATATAGCTGAGATTATTTCATATCTAATGAAACAAAGAAAAGAATTATTTACAAAAGGACAGCCTCATATTTTAAATAATGCATGGGATTTATTAATGGAAATGGGATATTCAAATTTTAATCCGGTTTGGGTTGGCGAATGGTAGAACATCGTCAGGAACGATGGTTTTTTAGCTTAACGGGTCTATCGGTGAAAATGAGATGAGAGTTCCGTGCGGTTAATCGCTGATCCGTATTTATCAATCCGATAGAGGAATTTTGGGGCGCTATTTCCGGACGAAGCGGCTGATGGACCTCTGTCAAGAAAGTGGACACCAAATAACGTTGCCAAGCGATGCTTTTGTAATACGCTGCTTCAAACCGGTCTGGGGATAAATGGCCCAGTGAACTGTGGATTCGCTTCCGGTTTGTAAAAGAGCTTGATGTACTCAAAAACCTCTTGCTGCGCCTGGGCTTTTGTCCGAAATTTGGTGCAGTAAATAAACTCCTTCTTCAACACATACGCTGGCCAGATAGAGCCGTCCCTCACGGCAAGGGATGTACGTAATGTCCGTTACCCATACCTTGTTCGGCGCTGTCGTGGCAAAGTTCTGGTTGAGCACGTTAGGCGCAATCAGGCTCGTGTGATTGGAGTCCGTCGTGGTGACTTTGAACTTCTTGGATACGCAGGAGCGCAGACCGTGCTCGTTCATGATTTTACCTACTAGTCGCTCAGATACGCTCCATCCTTCACGGCGTAGAAGCTGTGTAATCTTCGGGCTGCCGTATCCGCTTGTGGGAGTCCAGGAAGAGCCAGGTAATGCGCGCCAGCAACGTTTTACGACGGCGTTGGTAGCTATTTTCATTATTCTTTTCTTGCGCCCATTTGTAATACCCGCTTTTGGACACTCCGAGAACGCTGCACATCTTCTCCATTTGAGCGGATCGGGTCTTACTCTCCTTGGTATTCAACAACAAATCGAGGGGCGCTGAATTATAAGCGCCCCCCTAAAATCATTTATATTATCTGCACTAGAACTTGTTCCTACATTTCTTCTTCAGTGTTAACGCCCTCCGCTATTTCCCGGGATATATACTGCATAAACTTCGTGAAGTAGCGTTCGGGCCTCCCAGCGTTTAGAGTCTAAATAAGAAATGTTCTCGCGCCCGTATGCGCCTGACAAAAACGATAATACTTGGAGCCATCCCAGAACCCGTCGTTTTCCTCTCCTGCCGGATCCAATGCCCGAATCATAGGGTGCTGCAAAACTTCCTTCAAGTAACGCCTATCAATGCCCGGCAAATACAGCTCGGCCACATTGACGCAGGTTAGCAGCATGATCCAGTAATAGGTAATGTCGGACAACTGCTCCTGTGGCTCATCGGTAATGTCCTCCCATATCGCCCCTTCATCCGCCGTTTTTCTTTGCAGACTAACGGTTTGCTCTTCTTCTAGGTAAATAAAATAGTCGTTACGGTCATCCGTAATGTAAATGCCAGGGTTCAGTTTGCCCGCCTCCGCATCAACATGCTCCCGATTAACTTTGAAGTAGGTACCTTGCTCCTCAAAATCAAAATAATGCTTGTCATCCGGCATCAACACACACCGGGTCAGTTTCGTTATATTGTCTTCATTGAGCGTGCTATCGGTAAAGCATAGCTGAACAGCCCTCTTTCTCTGGAGCGCCTCATTCAGACTTTTTAACGCAGAGCGGCCTTCTTTAAGAATGACAATAAGCATGCCGAATGAAAAACCGACCTCTTCGTCCTCTATATCCAGGAAAACTTCGTCGACGAGCACTTCCCGAATGTCCACAGGAAGCCCCTGACAAACGCCGTCCCCCTCCCAGACGTTTACCGTACATACGATCCATTGTTGTCCGCTCGTCTTGAACCGGTATTCGTCATCTTGGATTAACGCCGTTGCAGTTAGATTGCCTTTAACGATGATTTCTCCATGGTTATAGGAGCCGTACAAAATTTCTTCGACCAACAAATTGCCCCTGATGTAGATTTCCTGGCCGCCCACCGCCATATTTTTAGCAGTCAGGTTCCCCATCACCATAAGCCCTATGGCGCCATGACGATCAGACAAACTGAAATTTAGTTTGTTGTCACATATCCAGCCTTTTTCTAATTTCGTTGTTTTTAATAGGGTAGATTCTTTCTATTGGTAAATTTTTAGAGTTTAGTTTTCCCTGCTTTCGCTGTACATTCCATTTCTTCACAAGCGGTGTCAAATCCTCAATGCGGTAAATTCCATCGGCCAGAAATTCTTTTAAAGTGGTTCCTTTTAGACCGATTTGAATTGCTGCACGATTTATGGAATTGCCATTCACATTTCTATCGGGATCCCATTGGCAATAAACTGTTGTTTCCTCAAATGCTTTTTCCCATTGAGTTGAACCTTTGTAAATCATTGAGTCTGGTGAAGTTAGCACCGCTTCCCTCAACAATTCATTAAATTTTTCCATATATACATCCAAAGCCAAAATACATTCCTGATTTTTCTTTGTTCCCCAATTAGACCGATACATCATCCACAAAAAGGAAGGTTTTATCCATGTCATGCGATTGAGATTAAAGTTTTCGCCAAAAGTCTGTAAGGCAACTGCTTCTTTTGCAATTACTGGATTATAAGCCTGATAAACCCGAATACATTGTCTATCGTATTGTGCAAATACCTCTTTTATATATTCCATGTTGTCTCCCTAAATTCCGATTTGTCGCACTGCGTCTTATCTGCCTTATGTGTAATGTGTCTATCCTATCAAAAAAGTCAAAATCGGCTAAACGCTTTTTCTCACTCTCGACAGCTTTCAACTTTTTCTTTGGTGGAGCTAGGCGGAATCCAAAAGCAGACTGAACGTAGCAAGCGACCTGTCTTCCTCCTAAACTATATCCACTTATGTAGGGTAACCCCTTCGCTACTAACAAGACGTATTCTCATGCTAAACTAAGATTTAGAAATATGGCTTAGGCGTTCCCTTGGTAAATGTAGCTCTAAATCACTAAGTTCTCACCAGCAACACACAGCACTCCACGTGTATCGAGTATGGTTATACCTAAGCCCCAATCCACAGATTCAGTATCGTAGTCTCTACCATCAATTCCATTCTCCGCTTTGCCTCTACTTATGATACGGTTCACCCCGATTTATCTTAACCGCACGGTACACCTGTTCCGTCAATACCAACCGCATGAGCTGATGGGGCAGCGTCATGCGCCCGAAGCTCATGCGCTGCTGCGCGCGGCGCATGACGTCATTGGCAAGCCCGTGGCTCCCGCCGATGATGAACACGACATGGCTCGTCCCGTAGGTGCCCAGCCTGTCCAGCTCAGCGGCAAGCTCTTCCGAGCTCCAGAGCTTGCCATCGATCGCGAGCGCAATGACATGCGCCTCGCTCTTCACATGCGCGAGGATGCGCTCGCCCTCGCGTGCCTTCACAGCCAGTACCTCCGCCTCACTCATCGTCTCCGGTGCTTTCTCGTCGGGTACCTCCACGACTTGAAACTTAATATAAGGCGTCAGCCGTTTCGCATACTCGGCTATACCCTGAACCAAATACTTCTCCTTCAACTTACCTACCGCAATAATTTGAATAAACATAACTACCTCCTAAATATATAAATACGCCCCTATATGGCGTCTTCACTTCTAAGTTATTTTCCGGCTTATTATATCACGAATGCGAATAAATCATCTTCCCGTCGCACTTCATATTACAACCGTCCGTAAAAAAAAGGTTACCCCTGCGGCATATACGGCCTTCGGAATAACCTTCATTTTTGGCTTTACTCACTCTCTTGAACCAGCATTTACCCCTTTTCAAAGTCCCGTTCATCTATTCTACATGACTACCATTATATGCTGGCAGGTTCTCATCCCTTATCTAAGTCAAAGTACCTCGCTTACAGCAGTCTTGTTGTTTTGAATTCGAAGACTCCTTCTCTGGGTCGTGAATAATACGAAGTACCCCAGCGTTGCGAAGATACAGATGATGACGTCAACAACGATCAAGTTCTGATAATTTTGAAAATAATCGAAGAATATGCCTCCTATCAGTGCGCCCAATGCAGCGCCTCCCTGATGGAAGAGAAGTAGAAAACCGGTTTGTTTCCCTTTACCGTTTGCAAACTCATTGATAATAAGGAGGCCCCCCGGTATTGCGCTTAAGTAGGTAATTCCGAACGCTATAGCAAAAAGAATAGGTGAAACTCCCAAGTGCATAAAGAGAAAGACAAAGCCCATAATACGTATGCCATACAGAATGGACATCATGATTAATTTATTGTATCGGTCCAGAAAATAGCCAAAAGTGAGCGTCCCCGTGATTTCCATAATGCCAAGTATACTCATGGATAGGGCGATCATGCTTGGTGATACATCTGCCAACTGATGTATGGCTACCAAATTCATCTCGACAGTTCCCATATTGAGACCGCAGGTGAACAGTGCAATCGCGACCACGATAAAGATAGAAAGATGAACAAATTTCTTGGGCGATGGAATGACATTAAGTGGTATAGCTTCCCCTTCGACTTCTATTGAACTATCCGCTAAAGCTTTCTTCATATTTTCTTGTTGTGGACCCTTAATTCCCAGCCAAATTACAGGGAATGTCACAAGAATACCTAGAGCAAAAGAAGCCATAAAGGCATCATTCCAAGTCAGCCAGCCCACCGATACGAAAATTGGCGTAATAACCGCTAATCCTACAGAGGAGGCGCTCCCTAGTAGTGCCATTGCTTTAGCCCGATGATGACGAAACCATTGAAACATCAACATATAATTCGTCGTCGTCCCAATACCAGCCAAACCACAGATAACACCGTATCCAATAAAAAAAACGATAGGATGATGTCCTAATATGACAATGCCAGTGCCCAATGTACTCATGGCTGCACTTAACAACAGTACCCTCTTAGGACCATAACGATCCACGAGCCAGCCCCCCAAAGGTGCACATAAGGCTGTAATTAATAAATTGGTTGACCACGCCATCGAAATGAATCCCCGGCCAATCTGTAAATCCTCTGATATTTGCACCTGAAAAAAAGCCATGCTGAATCGAGTCAATCCACCAATAACTCCAATAATCCAGAGTGATCCTAATCCAATCCAAGCATACCTAGATTCCTTGAACCATGTCATGGCCATTGTTCTTTCCACCTTCGCCGTTTATAAAAGATACCGATCGGTATCTTTTATAATAACATAGAACCGTTCTTTTGCAAGAGCGCAAATTCATTTGATATACTACATGTACAAATACGATTAAATACGGAGGCTCACGATGGAAAAAGGTGAAAAAACTCGTAAATACATCATAGCTAAAGCCGCTGAACTTTTTAACCAGAAGGGATATTCGGGCTCATCCTTGTCTGATATAACAGAGTTGACAGGCATCAAAAAAGGCGGCATCTACCGTCACTTTTCCAATAAAGATGAGATTGCTTATGAAGCCTTTAGCTATGCGGGTAGTATTGTCGGGGCCCAGCTTGCCCATGCAATTAATCAGCAAGAAACGGCCTCTGGGAAGCTATTAGCTTATTTACATGTGTACGAGAACGTAGTTGAAGCGCCGCCCTTCATCGGAGGGTGCCCGCTCCTCAACACGGCTATTGAAAGCGACGACTGTCATCCAGGCTTACGAGAAAGAGCTCAACAAGCCCTAATAGGTACGCTGGAATCCCACAAAAGGATTATATCCGAAGGTATACAAAGCGGTGAATTCAAAGCAGACCTCGATATCGATGCGCTAGCTACCTTCGCCCTTTCCATCATGGAGGGTGGCATCATGATGAGCAAACTCGAAGGCAATAATCGACATATACGCATGAATATAAAGAGCTTTGCTACTTATTTAAAAATGGTATGCCTACGCGAACCCAAGTAATGCTCACCATAATGAGGAATCTTTGTTTTAGGACAAACAACGTTTCTCTATTAGCGACTGTTATAGGTGGGATCGCCCACTTGCATCGAGCACTTGACCGGTTACCCAGCGGACCTTATATTCGTTTGGAAATTTCAAAGAATATATTACACATCTAATGGGAGGCATACTGCTATGAAAGAACATGACGCAAAGTACTATGTATCAAAACTTGGACTGAATCCACATCCAGAGGGTGGATATTATAAAAGAACATTTGAATCTCAGGAACAAACTTCAGATCAAGAATTAACAGTAGATTTTGAAGGGAAGAGAAAGCTTTATACGAGTATCCTCTTTCTATTAGGTTCTAATGACATCTCACATTTCCATCGTTTGAAATCCGACGAATTATGGTATTATCACGCTGGAAGTCCTTTAACGGTTCATGTTATTGAAGAAAATGGAGATAAATTAGGAATAAACTTGGATATAGGCGAAGTCCCTCAAGTGCTAGTTCCAAAAAATTGTATCTTTGGTTCATCTGTTACGGATGAAGATACATTGAACCATCAGCGCTACTCACAACTTCCGTACCAAATTGAAGCGTTCCTTTGCCATCAACAGTATCTTTGATAACTTGTACGCGCTGGCCCGCCACCACTAAATCCCAATCCTCACTTTTGGCGTTCGGGACAAACATTCGTAATTCCTCCATACGCTTTTCTTTAGATAACATAACTTGCTGGATCAGGTATTTTGTCAATGGAACGTTTTTTACCCCTGATGCCAACATAGTTAAGAGATTATCCGGTTTTATGGAAGTTATCAAATCAAACATGGAGCCGGTTTTTAAGAACTTTGGTGAGAAACCTGCAAATGGTCCAAAGAGCAACGTTTTTTTGTTATCGATAAATCTTGTGTCAAGCTGCGGAATAGACATTGGAGGAGCACCAACCGCAGCTTTACCATATACTTTTGCGTGATACCCTGCACCAGATACTTCTCCTTCAACTTGCCAACACTTACAATCTGTATATTCATAGCGCTACCGCTCCTTAACTCTGCTGTTATGACGTTCATTCTAACATGATTTTTCACTAATTCTATCTTCTAAGCCCATCTCGGTGCGGATGACACAACAAAGCCATTGACAAATACTTACAAGGATGATGAACTAGGATTAAGTGAAACAAGTAATGGAATGGAGTTGATTCGATGTTGGACAATATATCTCTAAGCCCGATTGAGATAAATGAGAAAGAATTTCGAGTAGTAGGTACATTCGTAAAAGGCTATGAAATGGATGAAGTCAACGAGTACCTCGATACTATAATCAATGATTATGATATTTTTATTACAACCATTACGTCATTACAAGCACAGATCGACGAGTTAACCCAAGCCCTATCCGGTCGTGCAAGTACAGGTACCGCTAATGTGGAGCAGCTAAACTACAGGGTTACGCTTTTAGAAAGAGAGCTATCCTATATTAAATCTAGGCTGTAGCCTAAGTAATAGATCGGGAATCGCTAACACTGCTCGGCTGGCTCTATGAATAGAAAAAGAGTCACTCTTCACTGAGTGACTCTTTTCTTGAGCGTGAAATCATCACGCTTCCTCATCGGTTTCATCTATTCAATAATAAAATATTCTCACACAATCAAATATTCCGCATGCTTCTCGCACTCCGCGCACTTCACCGGTGGGTCCCAGTCCGAGAACTCCGTCTCCTTCAAATCGACAATATCCGGGGCATCCTCATATTCATCCACGAAATTCTCGATCGCTAGCTCCACATGTTCCTTGCATACGACGTACATTTAATAAGCATCCTTTCTGTCTTTCGCATCCTGTTATGCACCATGTCCTCTAATCTTAAAAGTATGGCCACTATTCTGTTCTACCACACTATGTGAAAAAAAGAAATGCTTTTGTCGAAACAGCCAAGAACTCCGCAGGATTCCTGCATTTTCCCTGTACACCCTTCCTCTTATTCCCCTGGCTTCTCTTCCAGTGGCACCTTCAAGCTCTGTTCCTTCCCGCCACGATAAAAAGTCACGTTCAGATCGTCGCCGATCTTCGTTTGCTTATAGAGGAATTTACGCAAATCCAGCGTTGTATGAATCGGCTTGCCGTTGAACTTCGTAATGACGTCATTCAGCTTGAGGCCCGCTTCCTTTGCCGGTCCCAGAGCATCGAGCACAATAACACCTTCCGTGACCGTCTTCGGTAGCTTCAGATCCTTCATTTCCTGCTTGCTCATCGGAACATAAGGATTGCTAAGGTCTATGGTATACACGCCAAGATAAGGACGCGCGATCTTCCCTTTCAACATCAGTTCCTTCACGATTTCAGTCACATCGTTGGTAGGAATCGCAAAGCCAAGCCCCTCTACGCCCTTATCGGCAATCTTCATCGTGTTAATCCCGATCACTTTACCGTTTAGATCTACCAGTGCGCCGCCGCTGTTGCCTTCATTAATCGCCGCATCCGTCTGGATTACCTCGGTCTCCCAGTCGAACACACCATCCTGGTTCAGCGATACGGGGATAACCCGGTTTGTATAACTGATAATTCCCGATGTTAGCGTATCTCCAAGACCAAGCGGATTACCGATGGCAATGACCGTCTCACCCAGGCGCAGCCTAGAGGAGTCACCAAGCTCTGCTACTTCACCAATACCTTTGCTGTCGATCGACAATACAGCAAGATCGCTGACGCGGTCTGTTCCAACAAGCGTTGCTTCTTTGGTGTCCCCTTTCACGGTTACCACTTCAAGCGAATCGGCACCTTCAATGACGTGGTTATTCGTAATGACGTAAGCCTTACCCTCAACTTTTTTGAATATAACGCCAGATCCCAATTTCGATTCATCCAAACCGCCACCGAAGTCTTCACCAAAGTCAAAGTCAAAATCTTCGCCTAAATCGAAATCCTCAGGCAGTTCTTCCGGCATGTCACCTTCTTCAGGGATAATGCCTTCTTCCAATTCACTGCTATCTTGCTCTTCCGGAATGATTGGCTCCGGATCCTTATGAGTAACGACACTAACGACCGCAGGGCGAACCTTCGCTGCTGCATTCACCAGGCGCTCATACGGATCCCCCTCAGTCTGTGAAACCGGCTGGCCATTCATTATTGCTATTCTCGACGAAGTGGACGGATGTCCCGTCAGCAGACTGAACAAAAGAACGGCGATTAGTGCACTGCATACCGAACTGATCGCTGAGATCTGAAAAGTAGACAGACTTTTGCGCCGACGGCTTGCACGCCACTTGATCCGCCCAGGACGTTCCTCGCTGGTCTTTTTACTGCGTCTGGATACTTTCGTCGAATAAAAATCATCTTTAAACAATCCCATTGCGATCCCTCTCCCCTTGTCGTTACACGCCAAGACACCACTGCAGCTCGAGAACTCCCGTTATATCCGACTGATCATCTTGCCCATATAACAACCCTCACCTTCGGGACCCATTAATCCACTCTCCAGGTCCCACCATGGCCCAAGACCATAACTGAGGTTCAATTGTAAACACCCTATATAGTTATAAACACTTATGTAAGCAAAAAAGTTGCACTTAACGGTGAGTTAAGCACCTTATCAGCCATAATTATTTAAAAATCTAAAAAATTACATACCTATTTATACCACCATGCCAGGTACTATAAACGCCTAATTTGATCAATATCCACAAGAAGGATGCACTCTACTCCGATGTTTATTCTTTCTTATCTCTTGAAAAAAAACAATTTTTTTGCGAAAAACAAGAATGATTTTCCACAATGGGGACTACAATAGAAACAAGCCTCTATGAATGGCGAATGAGAGACTGCCAGATTCATAGATTGTGACCCGCGTCCTTCGTTCATTGTAACATAATGACGGGGGTTCAAGTCATCTATTATGGGTAAATTAAAAGGAAAATTAAGGTGGTTGGAGAGGCTGAAGTATGATCCTGCAAATGGACTTATTATGCTTCCGTATGATTCATAAAAGGAGGAATAAATCGTGGAACGTTATAGCCCAGGTACGGCTATGGACATCGTACATATGGCAGCAAAACTAGGGGATTTAAAGGACGAGCATTACCGCAATACCCTCGCCCTAAGCACGATCATCGAATTACTGATCGACAAAGGCCTCCTGACCCGCGAAGAGGTAGAGCACAAAGCCGAAGAGTTGAATCAGTTCATGTCGCATCCATCGTATCCAAGCGTATAGTTAACGTACGTGAACATCGTTTGATCCTAAGACAGACCGTGTTCAGGCTGAGGTTGTTTTGCAATATATATGAACACAGGCCTGCACAGGATATCTCTGCCTAATCTTTCAGCCTGTCCCAAGGAGTAGAGCGGTCATAATAGGTATCACACAATTTAAATTCGCTGTCTTTGAAAAAGCATCCGTTATCTTCCATCGTATCGCGCACCGTCATTTTGGCCAAGTCCATCATGTTGTGATCCCGACTGAGGTGGGCCAGATATGCACGCTTGGTATCCCCAGTCAGCAGCTCGCTGAGGGTATCACCGGCCGACACATTTGATAGGTGACCCATATCGCCGAGAATCCGGCGTTTGGTGTTCCACGGATACCGTCCCATACGCAGCATCTCAATGTCGTGATTAGCCTCAAGGACCAACACATCCGAGCCTTCAATCGCTTTTTTCACCTTGTCGCTCACATAACCGAGATCTGTCGCTACACCCAGCTTCTCGTCTCCGTCATAGAAACAATAACCCACCGGCGCGGCTGCGTCATGGGAGATTTCAAAAGGCTCCACACGTAGCGTCCCGAAATCCTTCACCTCATGGCTATCCAGCACAATCCGATTCTCCTCTGCAATTTTGCCGACAGACCGGTTTATCGCTTCCCATGTCTTCTCGTTGGCGTAAATCGGCAGATTGTACTTACGTGCCACCGCTCCAAGTCCTTTAATATGATCGGAATGCTCGTGTGTGACCAGAATCCCGTCAATTTCTTCCCCGGACATGTCCCGTTCCTTCAACAGTTCGTCAATCCGCCGCGCACTCAGCCCGGCATCAATTAGAAGTGTCGTATCCCCGTTGCGAACAACTGTTGCGTTGCCCGTCGAGCCGCTCGACAGCACGGTAAAAGATATCCCCATAGGTCCGTTACTCCTTTATTTTATCCGTCTTGGGTGTGAACACATCTCCACTAATCCCCTGAACGTATATCATTTCTCCATTATCCAGCGTAAACCGCCATGCCGGTGCCGCCAGCTCCACATCTGTGTTAAACATCTGCCCATAATAACCGAGCTGTATATCTTTGACCACCGACTTCGGCGGAATGAAATTCCGTTCAATAATCGTTCCAAGTGCCTTGGATGCAGACAATACCTTTTGTTCCTCCACTTCGCTAGTGGATTGAATTTCTAGCACCGGCTTACGGTAATACTCTATCTTTTGACTCTCATAGAACAGCTCCAACTCGACATTAAACAACGGCCATTCCCCGTTTACCAGCGGACGGAACACAAAGGCGTTTTCTTTATCTGACAGCGGATCATGACGGAACTGGTTCAGGTTCGGAATTTGTCCGGCCAGTGCGGTCTGCAGCTCCTTTTGATCCGAATAGATCAGCTTGGTGTCAACCGGCTGGTTCAGCTTGACCGGCTTGCCTTGCGCCCCGACACTATACGTATAAGCGATCTTCGGCAGCTGCGGTGTCTCCGGCGGAATCGGGCTCAGTACCTGAATCCGATTCTCTTCCATAACCCTCTGCGTACTTTCAGACAAGGAGGTGAAGTCCAGACTGGAGCCTATCTGCTCCCGATAGTCGATCCACAACTGGTAACCCAGCACCATATTCAGTAGCAAAAACGCATAGATTAACACATTTTTGGCCCGTCCCCAATCCATGTACTTCCCTCCTTCACGTTTTATCTATTCCAGCACCTGCATACTTCCGTTCAGAAGCTGAACGGCCCATACCGGCTTAAGCCGCAATCCATTCTCGTTTACGAACGGCAAATAGGCCGGTTCCAGATCCACAATTTTCATGCTATCAGGCAGCTTGTCCAGCTTCTCCCGCAGCTCATCTCCTGCAGGAAGCTTCACGATTTTTTTCTTCTGTTCTTCTGTTTTTACGTACAGCAGTGAACGCTCATAAGAGGTTACCGTGCCCTTCTGCAGCTCCAGCTTCATGATACCGTAATTGAAACCAAATGTATTCAGAATCGGATAACCCCGGTGATACTGTTGGAACTCTACCAACGTCCGGTCTTCGTTATCCTCGGATTGGCTTAACCGGTAGCTGCCGTTCCAACCACCATGCTGGTTCACAAAATCAATCGCTGACAGCACATCCTTGCCGGGGCTGCTTTCACCCGATGGCGGCGCAGCCGGATCTGTGTAACTCATCCAGTTCTGCCCTTGATCGACCTGCAAGCTGCGTTTGCTGTCCGTATAAATTTCAGAACCGTCCCGCTCCCGGATATTCCGTGTAATGCTCGGATCAAAAAATAAGCTCCGCTGCATCTGCTCCACCGTGTACATCCCGATTGGCATCTCCAGACTTACCATATCAAACGGTTCCTCCGGCATATAGAACGATGTTCCTTCCTGCAGGGTGTACGGGACCCAGTCCAATCCGAAATCGACAAGCTGATGAATGTCTTGTACCGTCAAGTCAGCTTGGGCGGCCTCGTAGACGACATCCCCCTCCGTGCTGAAGAACAGCGCATGCACCTTAGGTTCTCCTTCTATGCTGTACAACCACATTTTGTGGATGCTTTCCCCTTCGAACAGTGAGTCTGGCGTAATCTGCATCACTTTTTGAAGAAGTGTCACCGGTATACCGGAACCAAAGCTCAGTTCAATGCCCTTACTGCTGGCACGAAGCTTGGACCAGTCCATATTGTTCAACGTCCGGCGCTGAAAACTTTCGAACGTCCGGCCCTTCAGCCGGTTATTGACAAGATCATAGAACATTTGACCAGGATAGAATACCGTATGCTTATCCTCACCAAGATGAATAATCATTTTTTTCGGATAAATCAGATTCTCCGCCTTTGCTTCCGGCCCCATATCTTCCGTCTTGATGTAAGAATTCTCGGACTTCACAACAGAGCCGCTGCCAGGGAGACGGTAAATAAGAAAATAACTTTGTACCAGACTACTCAGTACTAACACAAGCAGCAGCGCGGTTTTTAATCGTTCCTTCACGTTGTCTCCCTCCCTTCCTCATTCAGAGGCAGCGTGAAGGTTACCTTCGTGCCTTTTTCGAGCTCTGACTGTAAATATATAGACCCACCATGTATCCTTACAATTTCCCGGGCAATGGACAAACCGAGTCCAGTGCCGCCCATATTCCGGGTTCGGGCCTTATCCACTCGGTAAAACCGTTCGAATATCCGGTCCAGATCCTTTTTCGGTATGCCAATTCCGGTATCTGCTACAGACAGAGACAACATACCGTCCTCTGTCACATCAGCCTCCATCGTAATTGTGCCGCCGTCTGGCGTATATTTAAGTGCGTTCGAAATTAGATTGTCGAGCACCTGGTCGATTCCGTCCCGGTCAAGCATGGCGACGGATACAGCCGGTCTCGCATCAATGACTGTATGCACATTTTTCTGCTGCATTTGAAAAGAGAACCGGTCCTCTACATCCTCGAGCATCTCCACAATGTCCACCGGCTGTTTGCGCATCGCAGCCTCCTTGGAGTCGAAGCGCGACAGATGAAGCAGATCGGTGACCAGTCGGATCATCCGGCCTGTCTCATTTTGGATGACACCGACAAAACGTGGCGCCAGCTGCTTGTCTTCCAGCGCTCCATCTTCCAGTGCCTCGGTGTAACTCTTGATCGTTGTCAGCGGCGTCCGGAGTTCATGCGACACGTTCGCTACGAATTCCCGACGTGAGGCCTCCAGCTTCTCCTGCTCCGTAACGTCTTGCAGTACGGCAATCGTACCAGTGATGCCAATCTCCCGCCGATGAATGGGCGTAAACGTTACTCGCATCATGAATGGCTGCCCGCCTTCGCGAGGTGTAATATCCAGCAGCTTCGAATCGCTGCCACCGCGAACCAGAGACTCGGCTTCCAACTCCTCCAATCCAAGCAGTGAGACAATTTCCCGGCCTGCCAGTTCCTCCCCTTCCACGCCAAGCATCTGCCCAGCACGGCGGTTCATCAAGATAACCCGCCCTGCTTCGTCCGTCGCAATAACTCCGTCACTCATGTTAGTGAGAATGGATGCGAGCTTTTCCTTCTCTTCTTCATTCTGCGACAAAGCCTCACGCAGTCGGCTAGTCATGTAATTGAACGTTTGGCTCAGCTGTCCAATCTCATCGCTTCCGAATACCGGCGCCTTCTCTGTAAATCGACCTTCTGCTACCGCCCTTGCATGGCGGGTCAATTCCTTGATCGGATGGGTAATCGTATGGGACAAAATGACCCCGAGTACCGCGGTCAGACCAAGAGCCAGCAAGATACCTGAAATAAATATGCTGTTAATCCGCTCCATGGTCGCATACAGCTCACTCATACTTGCTACGATATAGATGGCACCGACAATTTTATCGTTATGGATGACAGGCTTTGCTACCACTTTTTTGCGAGTTCCATCGTCGTCAATAATATATTCCTCGTTATCGACAATGCCCTGAAGCGCCCGGCTGACGACCGTCTGTGTGTTTTTTTTGTTTACATAGTCTGAGTGCGACAGCATTGACGTTATCAGTACCTTGCCCGTAGCATCCAGAACCTGAATCTCAGCCCCGTTCATGTTGAACAGATTGTTGACCATGACTTGTAGGCTCTCATTCCGGTCCTCATCCGAGTCCACTTCGCCAGCCAGCGTCTTGGCCGCAAGAACGGACATCAGCTCCGCACGCCCCTGTAAATCAGTCGTAAAATTACTCGTTAAAGAGTTCTTCATGGCACTCACAAAATAGACGCCAATCAGCTGCATGGCGATCAGAATCAGCAGCACATAAATGATGATGACCTTCGCCTGAATGGTCCGGAAGAAGGACAGCCACTTCATTATAGGCCTCCGTTTTTGGAACTTCGCATCAAATAGCCAAGCCCTCGCCGGGTCAAAATATACTCCGGCTTACTCGGATTTTCTTCGATCTTCTCACGTAGCCGGCGTATCGTCACATCAACCGTGCGTACATCCCCGAAGTACTCATAACCCCATACCGCCTGCAGCAGATGCTCTCGAGTCATCACCTTGCCGGCATTTTTGGCCAAATAATAGACCAACTCATATTCGCGGTGCGTCAAATCGAGCGCTTCTCCGCTTTTATATACCATATACATGTCTGTATCAATAAACAGCTCAAACAAACGAAGTCCCTGCTTGGCTTCTGCATCTGCGGACCCGCTCGCATCCGCCAGACTATCACTCTTGTGCTGACGCCGCATTTGCGCTTTGACCCGCGCCAACAGCTCACGTGTGCTGAACGGCTTGGTTACATAATCGTCTGCACCGAGCTCAAGACCCAGTACTTTATCGATCTCTCCATCCTTCGCAGTCAGCATGATGATCGGGATATGCAAGTTCGCGGCACGTACCTCACGGCACACGTCCATTCCGTCTTTACCTGGCAGCATCAGATCGAGCAGCATCAGGTCAGGACGCTTCGAGAGCGCAAGTTCTACGGCACTGATTCCGTCAAATGCGCAAATAACCTCATAGCCCTCTTTTTCAAGATTAAACTTCAAAATATCGGCGATGGGCTGTTCGTCATCCACCACCAGAATGGTTCCCTGCATATAACTTCTCACCTCATACCTTCACTTGAACGATCTTCGTTCTATTTTATCATACCTAGCGTTCCGGTACATCTGCCTACCGTCGCAGTAAACTCCCGAAACAATAACATGGCCGCTCCGTGAAGGAGCGGCCATGTTATTTATGATATATGAACCAATAATGGCTTATGTCGTCATTGATAAACCCAGTATAACATAGGATTATAAATATTTCATCGGGTTTTGCTGAACTCCATTTTTACGAATTTCGAAATGGAGGTGAACCCCGGTCGAGCGGCCCGTGCTGCCCATAATGCCCAGCGTGCTGCCTTGTCCGACCGATTGTCCGTTACGGACAGAGATGCTGCTCATATGACCGTACAGCGTCTGATAACCATTGCCGTGATCAACGATGACGGCGTTACCGTAACTACCTTGGTATCCGGCGAATACAACCGTGCCGCCGGCTGCGGCCATAATTGTACGACCGCCAACCATATCCGTACCTTCATGGGTACGACCCCAGCGCTGACCATACGAGCTAGTAATGCGCGCGCCGCTGACCGGCCATGCAAACATACGACCCGAACTCTCGGATACCGTCGCTGATGGGGTTGCTGGAGTTACTACCTTTTTCTTCTCTGGAACTTTGGTTCCTTTATATACAACCTCAGGTAGAGAAGGCTGCACAACCTGTTGGCCTGTCCACTGCTTGGAGACAATCTCGCCATTCTCCTTGGTCACCACATAGTCGACCGTCTTCACTCCGTCACGTCCAGAGCGAACTACTTTACGTTTACCCAGCGGTAGCTCATCGCTTTTGCGAACAATGGTCTCAGGTTTGCTGGCCATCTTCTCCGTTACTGTTTCGACCGTGCGAACTGTCAACGGAGCGACGGGTCTGCTCAGCTCAAGCTCTGATCCGATCTGAAGGTATTTCTCCTCCAATCCCGGATTAAGTGCCATAACCTCAGCACGCTTCATGTTATGTGACTGTGCGATCGAAGAGATCGTATCTCCTTCTATCACTGTATAAATAACGGGTTCCTCTTTGGTGCTGGTCAGTGCCTCAGCAGCACCCTCAACATCCAGCACTTTATTCGGATCCGTCTTCGTAAAAGAAACGGTAATATCTTCTTTAATCTCAACAGACTTTACGCTGTCGCTTTCAGTCGCACTTTTCTTTCCTGCGAAAGCCGAGGTTTGCTTAATTACAGGTTTTCCGGTCTTCGCAACTGCTTCTGCCGGAGCATACTTTTCCTTAGCCGCTTGAACTGCAGCCTGGGCGGCCTTCTGATCCTTGACAATAGCAACCGTTTCACCGTTAACTTTCAGTTCTACCCCGCGCGCGTACGCCTTCAGCATACCATCCAGCTTCGCCAGCGTTTCCTCACTCTTCACAACCGGCTTATAATCCCGGTCTGCTTTCGTTGTGACACCGTCGGTATTCAGAACCATCATGGTATCCGGGTATTTCTCCTGATAATACTTCTGTTTCGTTTCAAACAGCTTGTCTAGCTGTTCATCATCCTCGATGGTGCCTATATTCTGCCCGTTTACATATACGTGATAGAACGGCAATGTATTTGCGTTTACATATTCGCGTCCGGCGAAAAAGACCGATCCTGCAACAAGCACTGCACCTGCTGGGATCAAGATCCACTTGCGGGACGAAATCCATCCTTTTTGCTTTGTATCAGCCTGAACGTCGGATTCATGTCTGGAGTTTTCGTTATCCTTGGCGGAACGGCCAGCGTTAAGACTTTGCTTAATGCTGTTATACCACCTCGTATCTTTAAAACCTTTCATGTTCTTCTCCTTTTTCAGTCCTATGTCCTTATGTACGAACCAGCTATTATGTAGGTATACGACGAACGGACAATATTTTTACCACATCTTGTATAAATCATCATTTTATGATTCGTCAAAAGGTTTCAAAATCTTAACCTTTTCAACACCAGTTAACTTTAACATAGCTTTTACAGTCTGATCAAGTCTCCAGATCGCAGAAAAAACCCGCGCAGGACGCGGGTTTCGTCAATATTCCTTATTTTGTAATTTTATTCTGGTGACAAAACAATGTCAAACCTAAGCCTGCAGGCAACTACAGCCTATTTTTGAAGCATGGTCATCAATTTTTCAAACTCGTCTTTGCTCAAATATTTGGAAATGCCATTCTCGATCTCATCCAGCTCGGAGGCTGTCAATCCGTCTTCCATGGCTTCGGATATTTTTTGCATCTCCGCCTGCGGCAGCTTGCTCATCAACAGAGTAAAAATCTCTTCCTTCTCTTTCGTGGTAAGACTGCTTTTCTTATCAACCATTTCATCTGGGGTCATCACTATCTGCTGATCCCCTTGACCGGCTGCCGATTCACCTGCACTTCGGCCCATTACTGGCAGAGAATCTTCCGGTGGAGCTTCCCCCTCTACCGCCCGGTCATCGCCATTCTCATTGCTGTCATCAGAAGCTTCTCCGGTCGCTCCAGAATTTTTCCCTTCCATATCGTTATCCTGCTTGGAGCTTCCTTCTGACGAGGAGCGGTCCTTTTCCTGCGTACTCGATGAGCCGGATGCTGCGTCGTTACTTTGGCCTCCAGCCGAATTATTCTCCACGGTACCTTCTGTACCTGTGTCTACCTTGTCCTGTCCACTTGAACCGTTAAACCCGAGTAAATTTTTCATGATGCCTCCTACCCCCATCGGCTGAGCCTCCAACTGGATATTAAAGCTCGCCAGTACCGATTGAAGATAGCTATTCACAACAATACCTGTGGTCAGAATCGTTAGTGTACTTATAAGCACTGCCGTAAGACTGATTTTAAGCAGCCATTTCATCAGCTTCATGTGCTCTGCCTCCTTCTCATGCATGTTCCGAAATGACATGATCATCATTTACCTACTTTATCCAGTATGGACGGCATGCCGGAGGTTCAACCTCTTAAAATGTCCTCTCTTCAACATTTTTATAACACTTTTCTACGGACATCCCTTATGCTTTATATGGTTTTGGGCCAAACTAGGCTCGTGCTATGATGACTATGATTATTTCATACATACCATTTTAGGGGGTCTGTCCAGCTATGGTTCACATTTTAATCGCAGATGACGATTCTCATATTCGGGAATTACTACGATACCACCTTCAGCTTGAAGGCTATACCGTGTTTGAGGCGACCGACGGAGAAGAAGCCTCTGCCTGTCTTGTCAAAGAACAAATTCATCTGGCCGTTGTCGATGTGATGATGCCGAATAAGGATGGATATCAGCTTACTGAGGAAATCCGGAATGACTACGATTTTCCGGTGATTTTACTTACAGCCAAGGACCAGCTCCTCGATAAGGAAAAGGGCTTTGCCGTCGGGACCGACGATTATGTAACCAAGCCCTTTGAACCAAAGGAATTGTTGTTCCGCATCAAGGCGCTTCTGCGTCGCTATCAGATGGTCAGCGCCGACAAAATCCATCTTCACGATACCGTCATCGACCGGAAAAGCTATGAGGTATACGGCCACGGTAAGGTACTGATGTTGCCGATGAAGGAATTCGAGCTGCTCTCTCAGCTCGCAAGCTATCCGGATCGCACATTCACACGCGATGAGCTGATCCAGCTCATTTGGGGCTCCGATTTTGACGGCGATGACCGAACAGTAGATGTGCATATTAAACGGCTAAGAGAACGATTCGCAGATCGAAGCAGAGACTTTAGTATCCGCACAGTGCGGGGGGTCGGGTATAAGCTGGAGGTTGGTACCACGTGAAGACTCTCTATTCCAGGATCGTCGTTACAACGATCTGCATTATGGTGCTAAGCAGCGTATTCGCATTTCTTTTGTCCAATATGTATTACCAATACAATTTGAAGGCTTATAATGACCAGAAAATTACGGATATGGCCTATGATATCGAAAATTTTTACAAGCATAATCCCGAGGTTGGTATTGAAGACTATCTGACTCACGTCGGAAAACTAGGTTATCAGATAGTTCTTGCGGACGGTGATGGACACGAAATGTTTTATGGCGGAGAGTTTAGTCGTAATTCACTAGAGCCGGAGGTGATTAAGGAGGTCGTAAGCGGCGAAACTTATCACGGGATTCTGAACTTCCCATCCAAACTGTTCATTACCGGGTTCTTTGATAATGATCTGATGAACTCGATCGGTGTTCCTATCGTAATTGACGGGGTCACCCACGCCCTTTTTCTCAGACCGGATGTGATGGTCCAGTTCGGCGAGATGCGCATCTTTTTCTCGATTATTATGATCATTTCCATTCTGCTGAGCATACTGCTCGTCGGTATTATTACCCGTCACATCGTCAAGCCGATCGTACATCTGACGGATGCTACCAAACAAATATCCCAAGGCAAATACAATCTGAAGCTGAACGTCAAACGGCGGGATGAAATCGGTAAACTGGCCGAACACTTCTCTCATATGGCCAAAGGCCTGGAGCAGTTGGAGCAGATGAGACAGGAATTTGTGTCTAACGTTTCGCACGAGATCCAGTCGCCGCTTGCTTCTATTCAGGGATTTTCTCAGACTCTGCAGACGAAGAACCTCTCAGAGGAACAGCGAAACCGTTATTTATCGATTATTGAGGAAGAGAGCCGGCGAATGTCCCAACTGAGCAAACAGCTGCTTATGCTTGCTTCACTGGATAAAGAAGAACACATCTTAGAGAAATCAACTTTTGATCTGGCCACCCAGATCAAACAGGTGCTGCTCGTTACGGAATGGAGCTGGCGCAGCAAGGATTTGGCGATTGATATGGAGCTGCCGTCACTTTTCATACATGGCGATCAACAGTTGCTGCATCAGGTGTGGACCAATCTCATTACAAACAGTGTGAAGTTTACCGATTCAGGCGGATCGATCTCTTTACGCATTTCACGCCTAGACGATATGTGCTGCATCGAAATATCAGATACAGGCATCGGCATAGCAGAATCGGATTTACCGCATATTTTCAACCGTTTCTATAAAGCAGATACCGCCCGCGACAGGAAAGAAACCAGCACAGGTCTCGGACTGTCCATCACCCAAAAAATTATCGACCTGCATCGCGGTTCCATTGAAGTTACGAGTCAATTGGGCAAAGGAACGACGTTCCGTGTGCTTCTTCCCGCTGTTTAATACGTTGCTCAGGCTCCGTTCATACTCCGTTCACATTGGAATCCTACACTGTAGTCATAGCCGAGTTTAACTTGGCCGTATCTACAAGAATGGAGATGAAGCAACCATGTTTCTTGCTGTGCGTGAGCTCAAACATTCGAAGCTGCGATATTTATTAATCGGGTTTATCATGGTCCTGATTGCCTGGCTCGTTCTGTTTGTAACCGGTCTGGCCCAAGGGCTAGCATCAGATAATGCATCCTCGATCCAAAATATGAAGGCTGACTATCTCGTCGTACAAAAGGAAGCTGACCAGCGTCTAAACCGCTCGGTTTTGACCGAGCAGGATTGGAACGATATCAGGGAACATACCGGTGAACAAGCGGCTACCCCGTTAGGTGTCCAGATGACTACTCTAACACGGAGTAACTCTACCGCTAAGGTGGATGCCGCATTTTTTGCTATCGATACGGAGCAGATGCTAGCACCTACCGTGGTGGAAGGCTCGATGATCAGCCAGACCAAAGCTGACGAAGTGCTGGCCGATCGCTCTTTGAAGGAAGAGGATTTCAAGCTGGGTGACCAGATCATCGATCAAACTTCCGGCAAAGCCTTTACTATCGTTGGTTTTACCGAAGGTCAGTCCTTTAGCCACGCGCCGGTTCTTCATATGAACTATAAAGGCTGGGAATCCATTCACAACACGGACTCAGGCCGCGGGATGTTCTTTAACGCCATTGCATTGAGTGCAAGTTCGGATCAGGCCGACCAGCTGGTCCAGCAGGTTCCAGGCATTGATGTCATTAGTAAAGACCAGGCCCTGCAAGGAATTCCGGGCTATAAAGAAGAACAAGGGTCGCTCATGATGATGATCGTATTTCTGTATATCATTGCCGCCTTTGTGCTCGCTGTATTCTTCTATGTCATTACCATTCAAAAGATGAACCAATTCGGCGTGCTCAAGGCTATCGGAGCCCAATCCGCTTACTTGGCCAGAAATCTGATTTTGCAGATTATGTTCCTGTCCGTTGTCAGTCTGATCATCAGTATTGCCCTTACCTACGGTGTAGCGGCTCTAATCGGTAACAGCATCCCGTTTGATCTGTCACCGTCCGTTGTGCTTGGTTCGGCTGGGCTGTTCCTGTTCGTGTCTCTCATCGGTTCTCTGTTGTCACTTTATCGGGTTGTCAAAATTGATGCTATCGAAGCGATCGGGAGGGCTGCATAATGGGTGATAAACTGATACTCGACCATGTAAGCAAAGAGTTTGGAGACGGGGATACTTCCGTTAAGGTTCTGGATGATGTTTCACTGCAGGTAAAGGCAGGCGAGTTCGTAGCGGTGGTCGGCCCTTCCGGCTCCGGGAAAAGCACCTTTCTATCGATTGCGGGGGCACTCCTATCGCCCACAAATGGCCGGATTATGATTGGAAACAAGGAAGTGGGCAAGTTGTCGTCCAAACAGATGAACAAGATTAGGCTGGACAATATCGGATTTATTTTTCAGTCTTCAAACTTGATTCCTTATTTGACTGTTCGAGACCAACTGCTGCTCATTCCAAAGCTTGCGGGGAAACCTAAACGCAAGAGTGAGGAAAGAGCTGATGATCTTTTAAAAAGGCTCGGTCTTTCGCATCGTATCGATCATTATCCGGAAAGCCTGTCAGGCGGAGAGCGTCAGCGTGTGGCCATTGCTCGGGCATGGATGAACGATCCGGAGCTTATTCTGGCAGATGAGCCTACGGCGAGCCTGGACTCGGAACGCGGACGGACTGTCGTTCAGATGCTGGCCGATGAAGTAAAGCTACGCCAGAAGGCCGCTGTTATGGTCACCCATGATAAGCGTATGCTTGGTTTGTGCGACCGTGTCATCTACATCGAGGACGGCAAGCTTTCCGAGAAGCCTATATGATGAATAAAATAAACAAGCCAGTCTTCTTGAGCATAAGAAGACCGGCTTGTTCTGAATCTACAGCATGGATCGTTATACACAACGGCAAGCGGCTTTCCGTGGGATCCCCAAATCCATCGTAAACATGTTAGCCTGAACCGCTTGCAGCGTCTGTGATTGGTATTGCTCCCCGTCTTACAGCCCAGGTGTGATATACAGAAAGTAACTGGGTTAAGCGCTTTCAAATCATCACCCTCAAACGGAGTTATATACTACATTATATTTCCTATACTACTTTTTCCCAAGGGGTACTTTCTCCATGTGCTGGGATAAATTCCTCTATTTCCACCTTGTCACAGGATCTCATCTAAAAAAAAGAAGCCTGCCAATTCCCCTGGCAGGCTTTAAAAAACATATCCATTCCATTACTTTTCCTCACCGCGTGAAAATCCGATTAAACCCTCTGGTGTTACATGGCGGCGGTCAACCCTTGCTTATTCGTAAATCGGAAGGACCTGGTTTGTCTGTTCGCGGTTCCGTCCTACTGAGAAGATCGCAATCGGAATCCCTGTCAGTTCAGATACACGCTCTACATAACGACGCGTATTCTCTGGCAGATCCTCCAGTGTCTTCGCACCGGTAATATCCTCATTCCAGCCTGGCAGCTCTTCATATACTGCTTCGCACTCAGCCAGCATTTTCAGGCTTGCCGGGTAATGTGTAATTTCCTCACCGCGGTATTTGTAAGCTGTGCAAATCTTCACGGTTTCCAGACCGCTCAGTACGTCAAGTGAGTTCAGGGACAAACCTGTAATCCCACTTACACGACGGGCATGACGTACAACGACGCTGTCGAACCAGCCCACACGGCGTGCACGCCCAGTCACTGTACCGTACTCATGACCTTTTTCACGGATATAATTGCCGATCTCGTTATTCAGCTCTGTCGGGAATGGGCCGTCTCCGACACGCGTGGTGTAGGATTTAGCGACGCCGATCACCTGCTGGATCTTTGAGGGTCCAACACCAGAACCGATACATACGCCGCCGGCGGAAGGATTCGAAGATGTAACGAACGGATACGTACCTTGATCGATGTCCAGCATTACGCCTTGCGCACCTTCGAACAACACTTTTTTATCCGCATCGATTGCATCATTAAGAATAACGGAAGTATCGCGCACATAACAGCGGATTTCTTCAGCATAAGCAAGATACTGAGTCAGCGTTTCTTCGACATCCAGCTCTTCACCGCCGTACATTTGCTTGATCACATCATTTTTCTCTTTCATCATGTGACGCAGCTTTAACTCGAATTCCTCGGCATCCATCAAGTCAGCAATTCGGATACCATTCCGTGCCGCTTTATCCATGTAGCAAGGTCCGATACCTTTGCGGGTTGTACCGATCTTGTTAGGGCCTTTACGATCTTCCTCAAGTGCATCGAGTACCGTATGGTAAGGCATGATAACATGCGCGCGGTCACTGATGACCAAATTGTCAGTGCTAAATCCATTATCATGAATGTATTTAATCTCTTCAATAAGTGCGGCCGGGTTAATAACCATACCGTTACCGATCACACAAGTCTTGTCTTTATAAAATACTCCGGATGGAATTAAGCTGAGTTTGAACTTTTTACCGTCAATCAGAATGGTATGGCCGGCGTTATTACCGCCCTGGTAGCGGGCCACCACGTCAGCGCTCTCCGCCAAATAATCCGTGATCTTCCCTTTTCCTTCATCTCCCCATTGTGTTCCCACAACGACTACCGTTGACATATTCATTCCTCCGCTCGGTGATTTAAGAAACCACCCTAGATTATCTCACTTCACCTATTATTTCACTTGGCTTCAATTCTTATGAACTGCTATACAACTACTGCCCCTGCGGCAGCAATCTAAGTTTAACAGCCCCTTTTTTCAAAGTCAAATAAAAAAACGAACAATCATACATTAACGCATACGATTGTTCGTGATTAGGACGACTTATATGAGGAATAACCCTCGCTTATGTCATAGTATTATGAAAATTGATTAATTCGGGTGTTCTAACCGGCAAAAGCATCGGCATGCGTTCGTTCATAATTGACGAACTTGTTAAAGTTCTTCAAGAACACCAGCTCTACCGTACCTACCGGCCCGTTACGCTGCTTGGCGATAATAATCTCAATGATATTCTTCTTTTCTGTTTCCTGATTATAGTAATCATCCCGATACAGAAACGCGACGATATCGGCATCCTGCTCGATCGAACCCGATTCCCGCAAGTCACTCATCATCGGACGTTTATCCTGACGCTGTTCCACACCCCGGCTGAGCTGTGACAGTGCAATAACCGGCACTTCTAACTCACGCGCAATCTGCTTCAAGGTACGGGAAATTTCCGATACCTCCTGCTGCCGATTCTCGCCAGCCTTACCGCGCCCGTGAATGAGCTGCAGGTAGTCGATGAGAATCATACCAAGTCCCTTCTCCTTCTTGAGACGGCGACATTTGGCGCGGATATCTGCTACAGTTACGCCTGGCGTATCGTCAATATAAATCTCCGCTTCTGACAAGGCGGCAATGCCCATCGTCAACTTAGACCAATCCTCATCACCCTTGAAGTCACCGTTACGCATTACCCCTGCGTCAAGGTTCGCCTCGGCACAGATCATACGCTGAACCAGCTGAGGCGCGGACATCTCCAGACTGAAGATGGCCACGGTCTCTTTAGCCCGGATGGCTACGTTTTGGGCAATGTTCAATGCGAACGCCGTTTTACCAACCGACGGACGGGCCGCTACAATGATCAAGTCATTGCGCTGAAATCCGCTCGTCATTTTGTCCAGATCTACGAATCCTGATGGAATCCCTGTCGTATTCCCCTGGTTTTGGTAAAGACCCTCAACCTTCTCGAACACTTCCATCAACACATCGCGAATTGCAATAAACCCGCTGCCTGTTCGGCGATTGGATATTTCCAAAATCCGCCGTTCGGCCTCACTCAGCATACCGGATACATCTTCGCCCCCGGTATATCCTTCACTTACAATCTGGGTTGCCGTGCGGATCAGACGACGAAGCATGGATTTCTCTTCGATAATCTGTGCGTAATAATCTACGTTAGCAGCTGTGGGTACGGCATGGGCCAATTTGGCCAAATAACTTACGCCGCCGATCTCCTCAAGCTCGCCTTTATCTTGAAGCCGGGAAGTGAGTGTCACCAGATCGATCGGCTGGTTCTCTTCTCCAAGCTGCACCATTACTTCGTAGATCATCTGGTGCGTCTTATCGTAGAAATCCTCGGTCTGCACCCGCTCCATCGCTGTAATCAGCGCCTCGCTTTGCAGCAGTACAGCACCAAGCACCGCCTGCTCTGCTTCGAGGTTCTGGGGAGGTATCCGATCGAAATAGAGTTCTCCGCCCATTTTACTCCTCCGTAATTTGAACCTTGAGTGTCGCTTTGACCTCAGGGTGGAGCTTCACCGGTACTTGCGTCACACCCAAATGACGAATCGGCTCACTCAATTCAATTTTGCGTTTATCGATCTTGATCTTTTGTGCAGCTAAAGTTTCTGCGATCTGCTTGCTTGTAATGGCACCAAACAGTCGCCCGCCTTCACCGGACTTCGCTTTCACGGTTACAGTCATTTCCTCAAGCTGTTTACCGAGAGCGACAGCTTCTTCCTTCTCTTGCTGCTTACGCTTTTGCTCGGATGCATTTTGCTGCTCCAACGTTTTCATATTGCCCTCGGTAGCAGGACGAGCTACCCCGCGCGGAAACAAGAAATTCGCTGCATAGCCTTCTGATACCTCTTTAACTTGGCCTTTCTTGCCTTGGCCCTTCATATCCTTAATAAAAATGACTTTCATTCGAATAACCCCTCTTTCGCTTCAATGTCCGCCAGTACTTCCAGCAGTGCGTCTTCTGCTTCCTCAATCGTCATATCCAGCTGTACTGCGGCGTTCGTTAGATGACCGCCTCCACCAAGCCGTTCCATAACGACCTGGACGTTCATGCGGCCCATGGACCGTGCACTGATTCCAATCTGACCATCGGACCGTTGTCCGATGACAAAGGAAGCCTGAACATCTGTCATATTCAGCAGCATATCTGCTGCCTGTGCAATGAGCAGCTGAGGTATTTGTTCACCTTTATGCGTCACTGCGAGCGCGACGTGCCCATATACCATTCTAGCATGTTTTACGATCTCAGCCTTAGCTATAAATTCTGTCAGATCTTCTTTTAACACCCGCTGGATCATCGCGGTGTCCGCACCATGACGTCTTAAAAACCCTGCTGCCTCAAACGTACGCGATCCGGTATGCAGCGCATAATGCTTCGTATCTACTGTGATTCCGGCGAGAAGAGCTGTAGCTTCCAGCGGAGACAATGACACCCGGTCATGAATATACTGAAGCACTTCAGTCACCAGCTCACAAGCTGATGAAGCATACGGCTCCAGGTACACCAATACAGCATCATTAATAAATTCCTCACCTCGGCGGTGATGATCAATAACAACGACCCGGCTCGCCTGCTTCACAAGCCGCGGCTCCATCGTCATCGATGCTTTATGGGTATCGACCACAACAAGCAGCGTATGCTGAGTTAGCATCTGCATTGCCTGCTCCGGTGAGATAAACCGGCTCATCAGATTCTCGTCCTTGCGGACCTCATCCATAATCCGCCGCACCGAAGGATTTACCCCTTCCAGAACAATATGTGCCTCCACCTTATACAGCTGGGCTGCTTTCAGCACCCCAATTGAAGCTCCGATGACATCCATATCTGGCATTTTGTGTCCCATGATGATAACTCGGTCGCTCTCCTGCATCAGATCACGCAGCGCATGTGAAATCACACGTGCACGAACTCGGGTTCTCTTCTCTACAGCGTTTGACTTTCCACCATAGAAAGACAGCCGCTGACCGGCCTTTACTGCCGCCTGATCACCTCCGCGTCCGAGAGCCATGTCAAGACTTGACTGGGCCAGCTGGCCAAGCTCTGTTACATCTTCCGAACCAAAGGCAAGCCCTACACTTAGTGTCAGCGGCACTTTCAGATCAGCAGTCATTTCCCGGACTTCATCGAGAATAAGAAACCTGCTGTTCTCAAGAGCATCCAGGGATTTCTTGTTCAGCATCATCAAGAAACGCTCAGAGGAAAGTCTCCGTAGATAAATATTGAACTCACGAGCCCAATCCGTGACTTCACTGCTCACCTTAGCCAAGAGCGCGGTACGCTGCTGATCATCCATACCCTGAGCCGCTTCATCAACGTTATCCATCATCAAAATACCAAGGGCAAGCCGCTCATCCTCATAACGCTGACGCAGTACGACAAGCTCCGTGATCTCATCCAGGTAAATAAGTCTCTCTTCCGGTATAACGGTAGCCCCATAATACTTTTCATCATGGCATAGCTCGAGCCGCAATTCCTTCGGACATCCCTCTCTGGAATCCTTCTTTTCCCGCATAGCATCCGTAAGCTTGGGGAACAGCTCATTAAGCGGCAAACCCACCAATGTTTGATGAGGGAACATATTCACAACGAACTGATTATGCCACTCTACCGTCTTATCTTCACTGTACAGCACAATTCCGAATGGAAGAACACTGACTGCCTCGCCCTCGACTCGTCGTATACGAAACGATAGATCGCCAATATACTCCACAAGGTCACTGCGGAACTTCATCTCTGCCTTCAGCATCGCATAGCCGCTTAAAATTGCAAGCAGCAGACCGATGATACCGAGCCAAGTATTATAAAAAGACAGAAAAATAACAAGCAATAGCACCAGCGCAAACGCCCAGACGGTATGATAGCCGTGCCAGCGTTTCTGCAGAAATTTAGGCATGACTAATCACCCTATCCATTTTTTTTACTTATTGACTGCCGCAGTGGGAACGCCAGGTCCAAAATACCGAGGATAATCATCGGCGGGAACAACACAATCGGGATAGCCGCAAGAAACGGAACAACCGGATGCCATTTCTTCTCATGTGTAAGATAAAAGAAAAATCCGAGTGCCTGAATCATGAAGCAAATCTGTAGCAAAGGCATGGCATTTATCACAATCATCTCTACAAAGCCGCTGCCGGAATCCTTGCTGGCTACACTCATAATCCAAACGATCAAATAATACCAGATCAAAGAACGGGGCAGCATCCACTCACGTGCCTTCTTCAGTGCAGGTACCGAGATACCCATACTATTCAGAATTGGGCGGGCCAAAGCATGCGTCACGACCGTCATCAAGAAAGAGCTAATAATTAACGCAAAAGGAACCATGCGCATCGTTCTCTCACTTAAAGCGTCTGTATGTTCTGGGGTCCATGCCATCTGACCGGCCAATCCGCCGTTAACTCCCATCTGTTCTAATGGTGCTGTCGTCACCTGTACAATTTCATCCACATATTCTGACAGGTTAAGCTGGAAAAACGCTGTCCCGATCATTAGCAACAGAAGCATTTCCAATAGCATGGCTGCCATACCGTATTTTAGGACGCGCATGGCTGGAGCCCGCTTCCGGTACCAATACCCCATAACGAGTCCCGGAACCAAGAAATAAGCCGCGAGCATCGCGTATACTGGATGAATCAAGGCTACCATTAGCCAGACGGGTGCCAGGTGAAGAATAAACGATTTTACATTTAGTACCGTGAAGAGAATTGCAACCGGCAGAATCAGAAGAAATGCGGTTACAATCGAAAATGGTGTAAGTAGAGAGAGCAGCAGAAGCAAATAAATAACGCTCCAAACCACTGTTGTCCAACGCTGTTTCATGTGTTCACCTCTTACGCAAATGTTCTTCTAGCGTGGAAATATCCTGATACCAATCTTCCAACTGATGTCCTTCTTGCTTATGCTTTTTCAACTTTTCAATCAAGAGATCATCTAAATCCCGATATGACATGCCAAGTCTACGGCCTAGTATGTAGGAACTCATCATCAAGCTGGCCAAGCTGTCGCCCACCTTTGCTGTGCTTCCCTCCCACAGCGCTTTGAACAATCGGGATACGTTATCAACCACTTCGGTCTTAAGCCACTCAATTACCTTGGCGCGTTTAGCCACATCCAAATCCTTCGGCATGTTTGACAAGTCCCATCTCTCCCTGAAAAAAGCTTTATTCTCCATTATAGCATAAAAGCCCATTCCCCACACATCAGGGCCCGGCGGCAGGGCCGTCCCAAGCCTAAAGGCAGAACAGGCCTGCTTCGCAAATAAAGCGACGGCAGGCCTGTGATTTGAGAACCGGCAGACAATCATGTCTTAGGATGCCCCGTGAGATTCCAATGTTTCCTCTCTGGATACAAATTTCTCACAGTATTCAATAATTTGGCTCCGTCTAACGATGCCGATAAACCGGTTCATATCGTCTACAACGGGTACGAAGTTCTGTACCTTGGCCAGGTTGATCAAATCCTCCATATTTGCCTCAATGGATACAGGTTTGATATCCATACGAAGCGGAACGTCTTTAAGAAAAAATTTCGATGCACTCTCAAATGTAATTTTTCCATCCGAGTTTTTCATGTGCCACAATAGGTCGCCCTCTGTCACCGTACCGGCATACTGTCCGTTCTTATCCAATACCGGCACGGCAGTATAACGATGATATTCCATCCGCTCTAGCGTCTGCCGCAATGTGGAATCCATCGTTAAACAGATGACTTCCTGTTTCGGCAGCAAAAAAAACGCGATATTCATAGTTATGAATCCTCCTTATGAGCGTAAACGTGAGGCCCGTCAATAAAATAATGATGTGTCATTAGATAGCTATGCTGCAAGACATGTACTTCATGAGCACTTTTGCAAGCGCTTTATAAATACATACGTAAACAGACGATAACTGTTTCATAAAGGACACAAAATCAGCAGCCAGACAATCCGGACTGCTGATTGAGATTTGATACTATGTCCGATCGGGGATTCCGGGGTTTATAGTATATTCAGTATATCGTCTTACTCTACTTCTCCGTATTATCAGACTTCTCCGGCTTCATCAGCTGATCTTCAGGGGTTGCTGGATTCATCCAGTTATCAATCATCTGCCGTGCTTCCGTAACGTCTTCATCATCGGCATCATTATAGTAAACCCCATTTAATCTCATACCTTCACCCATAATCGTAAAGCTGGTCATTTCCGGTTTACCTCCCGTTAACAACTGCTTAGCTAGGTCAATAATGAACTTGGGCTGCATATCCGTTTGAAAGTTTTCACCCATGATGTCAATCAATTCAGGCACCTTACCAATCTGGTCGATCTGCATTAGCCGCTTGGCTGCCGCATCCAGGAACACCTGCTGACGCTTCGTCCGGTTAAAGTCACTGTCTTCCCGGTACCGTACGTAATTCAGCGCTTCCTCACCCGAATAAATCGGTTTGTTGGCTTCCACGGTGAATTTCTCGTGGTCTTTCCCTTTGTTTACAATATCCTTACCAATCGGCAGCTCTACACCGCCCATCGCGTCGACAACATCCTTCAAGCCTTGAAAATTGATTGACGCATAATAGTCAATTTCTTCATCAAGGAAGGCCTCCATCGTATCTTTAGCCATCTGATGACCGCCAAAAGCAAAGGCATGCGTAATCTTATCCTTCTTATCTTTGCCGATAATATCCACGTACGTATCACGAGGAATGGAAACTAGCAGTACGTTGGATTCTTTAGGACGTACCACCGCCAATATCATTGTATCGGAACGGGCAGGTTCATCCTCGCGCTGGTCACTACCTAGTAGCATGATACTAAACGGCTCACTCTGAAGGACTACAGGCTCAGGCGTTTGATCGCTATGCAGCGGTTTGTACGTCTTTTGCAGCGAGCTTTCTACCTTCTCCGACATAAACAAATCAAATGCCACTACCGCGAGCTGTGCCCGAAATAGATAACCCAAGCCACCTATCAACACAACTGCAGCAAGGGCAATATATAATATTTTCCTCTTCATGGGATAAATTCCTTCTTTTTTATAAAATAAAAAACGTATTTGTATGAGATAAACCAAAGATAGCGGAAGTATCTGCTGCTGTTTGGCTCGCCTCCTTTCCTTATTTAACGGCTATGCGTGTACTATTGACACATGACCGAAGCCCTGTTTTTTAACGCAGGGAAGTAGCAGCATATGGTCTATTGTAAACCAGAGGCACGCTCTGTGTGAAGTCCAAGTCAACAGTTCTATAAAACTACCAATTATGTGAGGACTATATTAAAAGAGTTTAACTATCCCATTTAACGAAGAAAAAGCAGCCGAAGGTACCTGTACATGGAACCAATCATTCAGCCGCTCTTTCAGAGTTAATGTTTTGGAAAATCCATAATCAAATAACTTTCGGGTCTCTACAAACCGCGCTTCCTTGCTTTTGGTCCCTAAGACAACCGCTATGAGGCGGCTCCCGCCTTTTTCTGCCGTTCCAGTGAAGCAATAACCAGCATTCTCCGTATACCCTGTTTTTAGACCGTCTGTCCCTTCATACGAATAAGGACCCGCAAGAGAAGGAAGCATCCAATTCGTCGTACTCAAATACAGATCCCGGCCCTTCAGCTTCATCTGTGTCTTGCTTGATGTATTTAAAATATCCGGATGACTGTTGATAAGATGAGCCGCAAGTTTTGCCGTATCCGCGGCCGTCATGCGGGTCTCTCCTCTAAGGTCCAGCTTCCGGTCAGATCCTTTACCGCCGTTTTCCAAGCCTGACGCGTTAACGAAGTAGGTTTGATTTGAAAGCTGAAGTTCCTTCGCTTTAAGATTCATTTGTTTAACAAAATCACCCTCTGAGCCGGCAAAATGTTCAGCGAGCGCTACTGCCGCGTCATTAGCAGAGTATAAAGCCATGCTTTGGAACAACTCACGTACAGTAAGCTCCTCTCCTTCATTCAGAGATAACCGCACTCCGCCCACATTGCTTGCATAATCGCTAATTCTCACCTTTTCATCCCAACTATGGGTTCCATCATTAATTTTATCCAAAATGATCAGCTCGGTCATCAATTTTGACATACTTGCTGGAGGCAGAGGCACATCACCATTTTGACTGAATAGAATACGACCTGTATTTAAATCCATCAGAACAACCGCCTTAGCTTCCACTTCCGGTTTAATACCGACTCGTTCTGTATTCGCTGCAATGACCAAACCTATTGGGATCATAATAAGCACACCCATCACATACCATAACCAGCGTTTTTTCATATGTAAGCCCTCCATAATATTAGACGTATGAAACGGCTGTTTGGTCTGCAATTTTTTCAATTTTTTTATTTTTTTATTTTTTTTAACAAAAACGTCTATCGACGTAACTCAATGAAGACAGACCGCATTTAGCGGTAGTTTTTCTTGCGAGATAAGGATGCTGTTTACTCCGTTGTTTATACTTATTTCTAAAAAACAGCGAATAGGTTTCCCTATCGCTGTTTTTTCTAATAATGGATATTTATAAGGTTATTTTATACATAATGACAAGCTACATAGTGATCGTCACCCATGTTACGGTACTCCGGTATCTGTTGTTTGCACAAGTCAGATGCAAGAGGACAACGGGTATGGAATTTACAACCTGAAGGCGGATTTGCTGGGCTTGGAATATCGCCCTTCAAAACGATTCGATCACGCTTATATGTCGGATCAGGAACCGGAATTGCCGATAGAAGAGCTTTCGTGTACGGGTGAAGCGGATTCCGAAACAATTCTTCCTTGCTTGCCATCTCTACCATGGACCCCAGGTACATAACACCGATACGGTTACATAAGTGTTCTACAACACTGAGATCATGAGAGATGAACAGATAAGTGAGTTGTTTCTCTCTTTGGAGATCACTCAGCAGGTTAATAATCTGCGCTTGAATGGATACGTCAAGTGCGGATACCGGTTCATCGGCTACGATGAAATCCGGATTCAGGATCAATGCCCGCGCGATACCGATCCGCTGACGCTGCCCACCTGAAAATTCATGCGGGAACCGGTCATAGTGATAGCCAGACAATCCGCAAATCTCCAACGTTTCAATAACGCGGGCCTTCAAATCTTTACGATTGACAAGCCCGTGATCGAGAAGCGCCTCACCGATCGCATCCCCTACCTTAATTCTGGGGTTGAGTGAGCTGAACGGATCCTGAAATACAATTTGCATTTTAGGACGCATTGCGCGCATCTTCTCTTTAGATAATTTATGGATGTCCTGGCCATTAAAAACAACTTGTCCATCCGTTTTCTCAAGCAGGCGAAGAATCGTACGACCAATGGTACTTTTCCCACAGCCTGATTCTCCAACGAGTCCAAAGGACTCACCGCGATTAATCGAAAAGCTTACGCCGTCAACGGCTTTTACGTTTCCAACCGTCCGCGAGAACACACCACCCGTAATGGGGAAATATTTCTTCAGATCAGTAACTTCAATTAACGCTTGACTCATTTCGCTTGCCCCTCCTCTTCGTACAGCCAGCATGCAACCTTATGACCGTTAGGATCAATGCCAAGCGGAGGTTCTTTCTCAACACAAATATTCATGCAAGACTCACATCTGTCGTGGAAATGGCAGTTATTACCGAGCTCAATCGGATTAGGTACTTGCCCCGGTATCGAGTACAAACGGTCCTGCTTTTGGTTAATGATTGGCTTGGCCTTTAAAAGTCCTTTAGTGTACGGATGCTTCGGGTTCTGGAACAGCTCAATAACAGGAGCCTCTTCAATTACTTTACCGGCATACATAACAACTACATAATCGGCCATTTCCGCCACGACTCCAAGGTCATGCGTAATCAACATGATAGAAGTGTTGAATTTTTCCTTAATATCACGCATCAAGTCCAGAATTTGTGCCTGAATCGTAACATCAAGTGCCGTTGTCGGCTCGTCGGCAATGAGCAGCTTTGGATTACAACTGAGCGCAATCGCGATCATAATCCGTTGGCGCATACCACCACTGAGTTCATGTGGATACGATTCATAAATTTTCTCGGCACGAGGGATTCCGACAAGATTAATCAGTTCAATTGCACGTTTACGTGCTTCCTTACGGTCAACCAATTGGTGCAGAATGATCGGCTCGGCAATTTGCTCCCCGATCGTTAATACGGGATTCAAGGAAGTCATCGGCTCCTGAAAGATCATTGCGATCTCGTTACCACGAATCATGCTCATATCCCGTTTGTTCATTTTAAGAAGATCTTTACCTTCAAATACGATCTCTCCCCCAACTGGAGGTACATCATTCAAACGCATTAATGACATGGCCGTCACACTTTTTCCGCAGCCTGATTCACCGACTACACACAGCGTCTCGCCTTCACGAATCTTGAAACTGACATCGTCAACGGCTTTCACGATACCTGCGGATGTATGAAAATGCGTTTTTAAATTGCGGAATTCTAATAATTCTTTAGCCATTATCGCATCTCCTACTTCTTCATTTTAGGGTCAAGTGCGTCGCGAAGTCCGTCGCCGATCAGATTGATCGCTACAACGGTGATAAGAATACACATACCTGGTGGAATCCACAGCCACGGTCTCTTATTAAAGTCAATCATATTGTTCGCAGCCGATATCATGTTACCCCAGGACGGAGTCGGTGGAACAACCCCGATGCCGAGGAAACTAAGAGCCGATTCGTAAAGAATAGCTCCGGCCACACCCAAGGTAGCGGATACGATAATAATCGGTACGGTATTCGGCAGCAGATGACGGAAAATTTTGCGACGGTCCCGTAGGCCTAAAGCTTCCGTTGCCTGCATAAATTCCTGTTCGCGAAGCGTCAATATTTGGCCGCGTACGAGCCTTGAAAGACTACTCCATCCCAGTACACCGATAAGCAGCATTAGGAAATAAATACGGTTTTCCGGTTCAACCTTAAGGTCAGACAATACCGCACCCATGATAATAAGGATTGGGAGAGACGGCATAGCCAAGAAAATATCAGCGATACGCATAATAAGTGTATCTACGCCTTTACGATAGAATCCAGCCAGTGCTCCGAGTGTTGAACCGATAATAACAGAAATACCGGTAGCTACGAGACCAACCGTAAGTGAAATTCTACCTGCCAGCATCATACGAAGCATAACATCACGGCCCAGTTTATCTGTACCGAGCCAGTGCTCTGCACTTGGTGCCAGGTTCTTATCTTTTACGCTATATTCATAGAGTGAATAAGGCGAGAATAGCGGTCCAATAAAGCATAGTAGAAACATAAATATCAAAATAATAAGTCCTATTAAAGCCAGTCGGTTTCGTGCGAACCGGCGAATCGCCATTCGCCATGGGGAATCTGGCTGCTTCTTAGGAACTTGTAGATTCGTTTTTATTGGTGCAGCCTCAACGGACAAATGAATCTCCTCCTACTTTAAGCGAATTCTTGGATCAGCCGTTCCGTACAACACATCGGAGATCAGGTTACCAACGAGTGTCAGGGCAGATGTAAACAACGTAAATCCGAGCATGAACGGATAGTCACGCATAGTGATCGATTCCAGATATACCTGTCCAACCCCTGGCCATATGAAGATCTTCTCCAAAATGATAGCACCACCGAAAAGTGCAGGCAGTTCAAATCCCATCAGAGTAATGGCCGGAAGCATCGCATTACGAAGCGCGTGCTTAAATATGACGGTACGCTCTTTCAATCCCTTGGCCCGTGCTGTACGAATATAATCCTGACGGATCACTTCCAGCATGCTGGTACGGAAATAACGAGTCAAGCTGCCTGTACTCAGCATTGTCAATACGACAATCGGCAAGAATCCATGCTTGGCAACGTCAACAAAGTATGCCCATCCTGTAGCTTCCAAACCAGCTGTAGTCATACCGCCGACAGGGAACCACCCGAGATCCAAGGCAAAAATCTTAATGAGAAGTAGTCCGAGAAAGAAAGATGGGAGCGACATACACAAAAATACGAACAATGTGATCATCTTATCCAAGAAGGAATATTGGAATTTTGCAGAAAGAACACCTGCAAAAATAGCAATAATCCAGCTTAGCATCAAGCTGAAAAAGGCGATAATAAATGAGTTCCAGACATAATTGCCAATGACTGTTGTAACGGGCTGCTTGTGCTGTAGAGAATCTCCAAAGTTACCTTGCAACATATTACCGGCCCAAGTAAAGTAGCGCTCTACTGGAGGTTGGTCTAAACCGTAAATGGCCCGAAGCTGAGCCGCTCTTTCTGCGGACATGTTCGGGTTGTTCTGTGCCGTAATATAATCACCTGGTACCAAAGCGGATATTGCAAATACAAGAATAGATATCCCGATCAAGGTCGGGATGATCTGCAGCAGCCTCCGAATAATGTACTGCTTCATATTATTCCTCCCGGCATATAAGTGGATATGCCCAGCTCTTGCGAGCTGAGCATATTATCCTGCTGTTATTGTTCCAATTCAACTTTGTACAGATCAAGTGCAACGTTTTTGTACGGTGTAATATTCAGATTTTTAACTCTGGAGTTAATACCCCACATATCACGTCTTTGATATACCAAGATGTCTGGAATATCTTTGTTCAGCTCTTGGTACATCTTCTTGTAAGCTTCCTTACGTGCATCAAGTTCCATAGCTGCCAGACCTTCTTTGTTATACTTGTCTACCTCTTTGTTGGAGAATCCGATATCATTCTGTGCTCCGCCTGTAAGATATACAGTGGAATCTGGATCTGGAGTCAAGCCCCAAGCTGCGAAGAACATATCGAAATCGCCGTTGTCTTTCTTATCCATGATTGCGTTGAAATCCAGTGTTTCGGAAGACAGTTTAATACCAAGTTCTTGGTAGTTCTGAGTCATAACTGGAATCAAAGCTTCTACAACCGGGTTGTCAGCTGTAGCGGAGAAATTGATTGCAAGCTTTACTCCGTCTTTCTCACGGATACCGTCTGCGCCTGGAACCCAGCCAGCTTCATCCAAAAGTTGTTTCGCTTTCTCTGTATCGAAATCGTATGTTTCAATACCATCTTGTGTGTAAGCCCAAGACAAGCTGGACTGCGGAATGTTAATGACGTTACCATATTCACCATAGATAATTTCTACGATTTCGGCACGGTTCAAGCCATACACGAGAGCTTGACGAACTTTTTGATCTTGGAATTTAGGATCCTTGTGGTTCAATGCAATATATCCATAACCATTAGTTGGGAAGATGTTTACATCCAAGAAACCATAGGATTTCAATTCCTCAACAGAGTCAGCGTTTACACTAACCATATCGACATCGATTTCGCCAGACTTAAACATAGCCAATCTGGTTTCATCTGTTGTAGTCTTGTATATAATGTTCTTAACTTTCGGTGCGCCCAGGAAGTAATCCGGATTAGCTTCAAATACTACTTCTTGCCCTGGTTTGAAACTCTTTACAGAATACTGACCGCTGCCGATTGGCTTCGCGTGCAGATCTTTCATATACTCCAGGTGGCCTTGCTTGTATTCCTTACCATAGTAAGATTCAGGGAAGAAATAGATCGTTCCCAGGTTATCTTTTGTCATTGCATTTGGTTCTGTAACTTCAATTTCGATGTTGTAATCATCAATGATCTTAACGCCAGAGATTTCATTTGCTGTACCTTCGAAATACTCTTTACCGCCTTTAATATTCACGGTATGGATATCGGATTGGCCATCATAACTACTGTCATGAAGAACCTTCAGTGCAAATGCATAGTCTTTAACAGTAACAGGAGTTCCGTCAGTATATTTAACGCCTTGCTTCAGTGTAAATGTGTACTTCTTCTTGTCTTCGGAAACTTCGATTTTCTCAGCCAGACGGTTTTCGTATGTTCCGTCATCTGTAAGAACGAGCCATGCATCGAATACAGCGTCAACAACATATCTGTCATATGCTGTCTGCCAATAGAATGGGTTAAATACACCCTTAGGTGATGTCATACCAATGATCAGTGTATCTTTACGGCTTGTTGCAGTTGTAGGGTTCTTCGAAGGATCTGTTGCTTCAAAATATCCCTGGCTTTGATCTTCACCTTCTGCAGCGGGTGCTTCTTCTTTGTCTTTACCCTCTTCAGTTTTCGGTGTTTCTTGACCTGCTTCTTCCCCTTTTTTTGGCTCATCGGTCTTGCCGCCGGAACATGCTGCCAGTACAGAAATGGCAAATAACATAATTACCAGCAATAGCGACATTCTTTTTTTCATGCTAATCCTCCTTCTAAAATAATGTTGCTTATAAATTATTAGGATAATTTGGAAATCATCCTTAAATAATTACAGGTTAGTGAATCTAGGATGTTCAGTAGCATGATGTTAAAAGTATTAAAAACTCCCAAAAAATATACCATTGGTCAATTTAGTACCAAAGTCTCTAACAATATCTTCATCTCTGTAAAATTAATGTTATGATACGTGTAAAAATAGGTGACGTCAATTACTTTTTCGAATTTTTTTTAAAAAAAATGTTTTTAATCGTTGATTTTAGTTTACAAAATGTAGTTAAAGTCAAATTTCTTGCTTATGATTTTTTCAGAAAATATGGAAAATTTAATGTTTTGTTCATAAATTTTTCACAAATTTTCTTTTTGCAAATTTTCAAAGAGGTTTTCGTGTTAGGTTATTTAACATAAAATGCAGTTATTTTGACGCATGTATGCTTTCCTGTGTTAAAATGATGATTATAGGTCATATTGAGGGAATAAAGACTAACCCAAATATTCGTGTTTGTTCGTCTAAGAAGTTTTTCATGTAACATTTAATAAACGGTTAGATTTAACTCTATAACAAAAAAACAACCCGATTCACCGGGTTGTTTGGCAGTTTGTTTATTTTACTTAACAATCAACTGAAATTTAACATTTTATGCCTTTACAAATTTTTAACCCAAGCCAGCTTGAGATCCATCTCTTCTATACACTGGTGATGATCATGATTGTCATTAGCCACCAATGGTGTTACCGGGTAAATCCGCATGGACCCATCATAGGATCTTAGCAGCGGTTGCAGATTGTTGAATCCTTTGCACTCAGGATTTAACCAAGTTTCCATGCTCTCTGCAGACAAAATCGCCGGCATGCGCTCCTCAAATTCACGAATGAACACATTAGCCCCTGTCATCAGCATAGTGCAGGTTCTCATTTCTTCTCCCTTAGCATTCCGCCAAGTTTCATACAGACCTGCAACTCCAAACAGTTCATTGTTCGGCATTACTACCCTTACGGCATAACTCTTTTTCCCCACAGTCCGCCAGTAGTAGAAGCCATTACACGGAATAACGCAACGCCGTAAATCGACTGCCTTTCGGTATGTCGGATTTTGATCCACAGTACTCAGGTCTGCATTCACCGCATCCTTGCCCCAATATGGAACCAATCCCCACCGGTATTCATCAAGCACCCGTTCACCTTGGTCATGAAGAATCACCGGTACACTTTGAGTCGGACTGATATTGTAACGATTCTTATAAAAATACATCACCCTGTTAATTTCAAAATATTTACCTATCTCATCTATACCAGCGGACATTGAAAATCGTCTGCACATCAGAAATCCCTCCTTTTCCTTATCGTTTGGATAAAAGAGGGATATTATGCATGAGAGAGTGTTGTTTCCTATGAGGAGACATTTGTTTTTGATCCTTCAACAATTACAGTAGCGCACTTTCCTTCAACTATCCTCACTTCATGGATCTCCACATGATTAACGTCTTATGGGAAAAGACAAGCTTACATCATCACCTATTCATCAAGGCTTTTCTTTTTAATAGAGAGAAATATTCATAATAGCTGGTTTCAGAAGATAAACGGATGACCTTTACATGCTGTCTATTGTCACTTCAAGTATTTAAAATTCAAGTTATATTTTTCACGTAAAATCATTGTCCATTCAGAAGAGACATTTGTACATTTATTATTTCTCTTGAATAAATTCTTGAACTACTCAACAACATTACACTTTATGAACATTTGTCCGTGCTAAGTGGACAAATTATCCCTCCCACCTATTCATATACATGATCAACACAAAAAAAGCAGCCCAGCCATATAGGCTGAGCTGCTTTTCTCACTTAACGAAGAACTACTCCGTAGTGTATGGAAGCAATGCGATTTGACGGGAGCGTTTGATCGCAATCGTCAAGGCACGCTGATATTTTGCACTAGTTCCAGTCACACGACGTGGCAAAATTTTGCCTCGCTCGCTGATGAACTTCTTGAGCAAATCAATATCTTTATAGTCAATGTGAGTAATTTTATTCACAGTGAAGAAACAAACTTTACGACGCTTGTTGCGGCCGCCACGGCGTGCCGGTCTTTTGTCGTTGTCTCCGCCTTCTCTTTGCTTAAAAGCCATGCTTTGTCAGTCCTTCCTTTATTAAAATGGCAAATCATCATCCGAAATATCGATCGGTTTTCCTTCATCGGAAAAAGGATCCTGATTGTTGCGCGAGTTATTGTTGTTTCCACGGTTTCCGCCGCTGTTGCTGCTTCCTCCGCCAAACGACGATTCCTCACGATTTCCGCCGCCTCCGCTGCTATCTCGGTTCGATTCCAAGAAACGGACATTATCGGCAATCACTTCGGTGACGTATACACGTTTACCTTCGTTATTCTCGTAATTCCGCACTTGAATGCGCCCTTCCACAGCCGTCAGACGGCCTTTGCGCAGATAGTTGGCACACGTTTCAGCAAGCTGTCTCCAGGTAACGACCGGAATAAAATCCGCTTCTCGTTCCCCGCCTTGTCCAGTAAATGGACGATCTACGGCAAGCGTAAACTGTGTGACCGCTACTCCTGCTGGCGTATAGCGCAGCTCCGGATCCCGGGTTAGCCGGCCGATCAAAATGACACGGTTCAACAATCCAATCCCCTCCTTAGAACGAATTCATTACAAAAATCCCTCGGTCTTAGGCTACGTCGTTCGTAATGAGATAACGAATTACTTCGTCAGAAATCTTCATGATACGCTCAAGTTCAGTAATAACTTCAGGTGTTGCATTGAAGTTCACCAGAACGAACACGCCATCACGGAATTTCTTGATCTCATACGCAAGACGGCGTTTACCCATTACGTCGTGCTTTGTAATTTCTCCGCCGTTGGAGATGATGCCTTGGAATTTATCGACTGCCGCTTGAACAGCTTCTTGCTCAATGTCAGGACGAATAATGTACATCACTTCATATTTGCGCATATCTTTCACCTCCTTATGGACTTCGGCCCCCAATCATGTTGGGAGCAAGGAACGAGCGTAAACTCGCACCATAATAATATATCAGAACGGATGATCGGATGCAAGTTTCTTTTCCTTGTCGAACGTAAAAGGATCGACGCTAATTATGTCTGTTATTCATAAGCCTCATGTATGCTCTTCCGCTCTTTCCCTGCCATGTTTCCTGGTTCGTAGGTGCACCCTAAGGAAGCATCTCATTATAATTGAAGGAGGAATCATGATGGGTGAACGCAGTGAGTTCCACAGCGGCGAGATAGCTCCCAACAACGGTGTATACATCGAAGTCGGTGTAAAAGACCATATTATGGGCATTGAAAATCCACAGCAGGTTAAGCTTAAAAAGGGAGACAAGTTCCCCGACAATCGGAATGATGACCGTGTATGGATGAACAAAAGACGGATTCAGCCTAAGTAATTTGTACAGCGATTTTATGACCAGCTGGCTACAGGGTGTATTTTTCCATAATATCGGGGAATCCCACGCTGTGCCGAAAAATATTTTTTCTCATCATGTATAACAATCCGCTAATTACACACAATATCATTAGGCGGTGCAATGAGAGAGGTGTGGTTCCGTTGGACAACGCAGCTGAATTACGCATAGGGTCTTACTCTGCACGGGTAGCATGCGGAGGGAATAAGCAAAGCGCTTGACCGTACTGGACAAGTAAAGGCTGATTGACCAAGGTATTGCGAATGTGTAAGCTATAGATTCCATATCACAAGCACCGCCTAACCAGTGGAAGGACCCGAAAGGGTCCTTCTTTTCCTTCTATAAATAGAAGGAAACAATCCACAATCTCCCGTTGGTAAACAACAAGAGGTTCACGAATGTAATCAAACCATTTTTATAACATAAAATCACATGCTGCACATGATAGGATATATAACCTATTTGATTTACCAACATCTGGTGGTTGACAATTCAGAGACTATAAGGGTAAGATTCAACTGAATTTAATATGTCCTCGTTAGGTGAGGCTCCTATACAAACACAGGCCACTGCCCAGAAATATCGAAAGATGCCCATGGGTAGAACAGGGATTGCCGAATTAAGGCTTTTCATAAGGTGGCTAAGAAAAATAATTCTCTTTACGTTGTATAGTGCCAAAACTCGGCTAGGGGAGCGAATATTTTTTGTATGCATTCATTAGCCCTCTAGCTTTGTTAGAGGGTATTTTATTTGTTTAAAGGGGGGAAACAATCCATGGACGGTAGTCCTAGTAGTCGAAGTGCACGTATAAATTTAAATCCTGCGAAAAGGGAGAACCATGTTCTCTTTGCATCGGTATGTTTCCCATACTTCTGTTTCCATCTGCCCTCACAGCCAGGGCGGGTCTGCTTAAGTATGCGTATTTGACATACGAATGCAAGGATGAACATAAATAAGGTCAGCTCTCCCTGATTCAGGGGAGAGCTTTTTTTGTGTTTATTTTTGTATGGGAGGGAATCAAAATGAAAAAACAAAAGAGACAAAAATTGAACAACGAAACAATGAACAAAGAAATCTCAAAGCGCCTAATCTATGCCTCTACTTGTCTTGCAGAGGATTTGATGGAGGAGTATTCCACAAATCCTCAGGGGCTTTCTGAATCCGAAGTCAAGAATAGACTTGATCAATATGGAAACAATCAGATTGCGTCTGAAAAGCCACCGGCATGGTATATTCAATTGCTGTTGTGCTTTAAAAATCCATTTATTCTGATCTTACTCGGATTAGATGTGTTCTCTTATTTTACCAATGATATAGAAGCCGTTATTATCATCAGCACATTGGTTTCCATCAGTGTACTCATTACATTTACTCAGGAGTTTCGTTCCATCCGAACCGCTGAAAAACTGAAGGCGATGGTCAAAACAACCGTGGCTGTCACCCGGCAATCTATCCGAAAGGAAATCGATACGGAGCAATTGGTGCCTGGTGATGTGATACACCTCTCAGCAGGCGACCTAGTTCCAGCAGATGCAAGATTAATCGAATCGAAAGACCTTTTTGTCAGCGAGTCTTCTCTAACCGGGGAATCATTGCCGATTGAGAAACAAGACATGATGCCTCACGATGGAAGCAAAGCGAGAAATAGATACCAAATGCCAACAAACCCGTTAGAGCTTAATAATATGTGTTATATGGGGACCAATGTTATTAGCGGCACAGCAACAGCTATTGTTGTTTCTACCGGAGCTTCCACTTATTTGGGTTCCATGGCCAAGACACTTGTTGGCAAGCGGCCGATGACAAGTTTTGATAAAGGGGTGAACAGCGTCACCTTCGTCATTATTCGTTTCATGCTCATTATGGTGCCTATTATTTTCTTCATCAACGGCTTTACTAAAGGAAACTGGATCGAAGCCTTCTTCTTCGCTCTCTCTGTTGCCGTCGGATTAACGCCAGAAATGCTGCCGGTCATTGTTACTGCCAATCTGGCCAAAGGCGCAAATGCTATGGCTCGCAATAAAGTTGTCGTTAAGCGTCTCAATGCAATCCAAAACTTAGGAGCTATGAATATTTTATGCACGGATAAAACCGGGACGCTAACGGAAGACAAGATTATACTATCAAAACACCTAGACATTCATGGCAATGAAGATGCTAAAGTGCTGGAATGTGCTTATCTGAACAGCTTTCACCAGACCGGGCTTAAAAATTTGCTCGATGTCGCCGTGTTAGAGCATGCTGAACTAACAGACATGCTAGGTGCTGAGAACAATTATGCCAAGATTGATGAAATCCCTTTCGATTTCAATCGTCGCCGGATGTCTGTCGTATTGGAGAAAAAGGAAAATGGACATGTTCTCATTTGTAAGGGCGCGATGGAAGAAATACTCAGCATCTGCTCACACGTGTCTGATGACGGACAAGTTATCCCAATTACACCGACAATTCACGTCAATGTACAACAGCTTGTACAAAAATTAAACACAGAAGGTTTACGTGTAATTGCCGTAGCTATGAAACAGTCCGCACCCAATGATGAACCGTATGGAGTAAAGGATGAAAAGGATTTAGTACTAGTTGGCTTTATCGGATTCCTTGATCCACCAAAGGAAAGCTCCGCGGCCGCAATTCAAGCTTTGCAAACAAACGGCGTGGAGATCAAAGTGCTTACAGGTGATAATGCAGCAGTCACTCGCAAAGTTTGTAAAGATGTTGGTCTGCAGGCAGATCAGATTGTGCTAGGCAATGAAATTGAGAACCTCTCTGACGTGCAACTAGCTGATCTGGCTGAGAGAACAACCGTTTTTGCCAAACTAAATCCGATGCAGAAGGCGAGAATAGTGCGTGCGCTGCAAAGCAAGGGGCATACTGTCGGATTTATGGGAGACGGGATCAACGATGCTGCCGCTCTGAAGGATGCTGATGTAGGTATCTCGGTAGATACGGCAGTAGATATCGCGAAGGAATCGGCTGATATTATTTTGCTTGAGAAAAGCTTAATGGTATTGGAGCAAGGTGTGATTGAAGGCCGTATAACATTTGGCAACATTATTAAATATATCAAAATGACTGCCAGCTCTAACTTTGGCAATGTGTTCAGTGTATTAGGCGCCAGCGCCTTCTTGCCATTCATGCCAATGCTGCCGATTCATCTACTCATTCAAAATCTGTTCTATGACATCTCACAGCTTTCCATCCCTTGGGATCGTATGGATAAAGAGTTCTTGGCAAAACCAAAGAAATGGGATGCCAAATCTATCGGAAGATTTATGATCTTTATAGGCCCGATCAGCTCTATTTTCGATTACATCACTTTTTTTGTCATGTATTTCGTATTCGCAGCCAATACCGCAGCAGATCAATCGCTGTTTCAGTCCGGATGGTTTATTGAAGGACTATTATCACAAACACTGATCGTGCATATGATCCGTACTGAGAAAATACCATTTTTCCAAAGCCGCGCCAGCATGCCCGTCATGCTGCTAACCAGCGCTATTATGATTGCAGGCATCTATGTTCCGTTCTCAGTCTTTGGCGAAAGTATCGGCTTACAACCGTTACCGCTACAATATTTCCCTTGGTTATTAGGCATTTTGCTAAGCTATTGTGCACTGACGCAGCTTGTGAAGAAATGGTACATTCGTAAGTTTAACGAATGGTTATAAGCTTCTGTTACTGGTTTTCAAAAAAGACGACTCTCGATTCATTTTTTGAATTGAAAGTCGTCTTTTTTTATCCATAACGAAAAAACACCCCCTACGCGATAATCACGTAGAGGGTATTCCGTAATCAGTAAGGTGCTTCGGAATTAGCTAGCACATACCGTATGTATTTCGATCAGCTTGCGGATCACATTTCGTACTGAAAACTGCATAACAGCAGGCTTTAACGATAGGTGGCGGAAAGGGTGGGATTCGAACCCACGCACGCCTTGCGACGCCTAACTGATTTCGAGTCAGCCCCCTTGGGCCTCTTGGGTACCTTTCCGCAGCACGATTGATTATAACATGTCTTACGAATCAGGTCAATACTTCTGCTATCAAGTGCTTGCTGTCATGCGATCAAGTTTCGACGATTCCACCATCTGCGGCTGCAGACCGCAACACCTTCTTCATATTCTTCTCAAATTTAGCTCGCGGAATGAGTACACTATGCTGGCAACGCGTACACTTGACCCGGATATCCATTCCCATACGAATGATCTCCATCTCATTATTTCCGCAGGGATGGGGCTTTTTCATCTGAACAACATCCCCCAATTGAAACACCTTGCGTTCCATACCCTCTCCCCCTTTAGATTGTTCTGCACCGTTATGTTGTTATCTATTCTATACACTATAACTCATGCCATCAAGCTTCAAACCATGATCTAACCATTATCCTTGTGAAGACTGACACAGCTCGTCCTCTTCAAATGCCTGTTTAATATCCTTGAAAATTTCCCGTTCAGCAACTCCCCGTGAATTCGGATGACATTCCCCTACAATCCTCACCACGTATTCAGCCGTTGTCAGCGACTGAATTCCGAGCACCTCAGGATCTCGCAGCAGCTCAGGCTGACGCTCTGCAATGCCCTCAAGTGCCCGTTGAATAAGCGCCAACGTTTCATTCACTCGGTTCTCATTCTTCACCGGCAGATCTACGACCGCAAGCGAATTGGATACAGAATAGTTCGTTACACTCGTAATCAATCCATTAGGAATAATATACGTTTCCCCATTCAATCCAGTGATTCGAGTTGTACGCAAACCGATTACTTCTACCGTACCTCTGAACTCTCCGCTCTTGATCATATCACCAACAGCAAACTGATCCTCCAATATAATGAAAAACCCAGTTATTACATCTTTAACCAAGCTTTGTGCCCCGAAACCGATTGCTAATCCAAGTACACCTGCACTGGCCAACAGCGGCCCGAGTTCAAAATTAAACTCTGACAAAATAATCAGTACCATTACAAAGTTACAAACGAATGCCGTTACATTTTTTAAAAGTTCTCCCACCGTAACAAAACGACGTGGATTCACACTAATTTTACTTTTTTCCTGTTTCTGTAAAAACTGATCTATCATTTTATATACAATTCGTATAATGAGACGGGTTAGTAGAAATATAACCAGTACTCGAATTGCGGCAAATAATACACCCATCCACATATCTGCATCGGTTATCCAATTCCAAAAAACATCACTCATTTGAAGGGCCTCCTCCAGAGCTTTCCCGGTCTCCTCCGGTAATAAACCATCTTGATTTCCCATCTGGTACTCCTCCCCATCTTGCTCTAGATGCTTATATAACTCTCGTTGTCATTCTGCGCAAAAATCCCCCGGATCTCAACCTTTTCATGGGTGATGATTTCCTTTACCTCTTTTAACGCAGTGGGTGGAAACTGAATTGATAATGCACAGCCTGCTGTAATCTCTTTCGGTGTCGGAAATAAATCTATTTCAATTTCTGCGTAATCCAGCAGCATTTCCGCCCTAAGCGCTTGCTGCGTAGAATCGAAAGCGATCAGCATCATACCTGACACACCGCACACCTCCAAATACCTCTTCCCTATTGATCACTAGTCTATGAACATTTTAATCTTTCTTTTGCCAATCTGGAAGTATAAAAACATTCTTTCATCCATATACTGATACTACCATTCGCAGACGAAAGGAAGATTCTATCTATGAACCATTTATCTAAACACTCACCCCGTCAGGAGTTTTCAAGCTTAAAAATACCACATACCGATCCTGAAATCCATTCCGCTATTATTCATCGTCTGCTCTATCATCTATCCTCAGGAGTTCAACGCCGTCCATTAGTCATCGTCTGCATCGGCACGGACCGTTCTACTGGAGATTGCCTTGGTCCACTTGTCGGTACCGCTCTCTCTCGTTACAACAGCTCGCTGTTCCATTTATATGGCACCTTGGACGAGCCTGTGCACGCTATGAACCTGAAAGAAACGCTCACTATGATAAATGAACAATTCGACAATCCCTTTATCATTGGTATCGATGCCTGTCTCGGCCAATCGGCAAGCGTTGGATCTATTCAAGTTTCAGACGGCCCTCTGCGTCCTGGTGCAGGTGTACATAAAGAATTGCCGCCGGTCGGCGATATCCATGTAACTGGCATCGTCAATGTCGGCGGCTTTATGGAATACTTCGTATTACAAAACACTCGTTTAAGTCTCGTTATGCGGCTGTCTGATATTATTGCCAACTGCCTTTTCTCTGCTATGAAGGAATGGAATCGCACTACCCTTCTTGCAGTGCGAGATGTATAGCCTCTTTTTCCTCAGGAGATAAAGAATGCTGGGATTCGCCGTTTTTCAACGGTTTGGCATATACAAATGAACTTTCCCGGTTATATAGGCCGGTAAGTACCAACCCATCCCCTTTTTCACTTAGGATGGCTATAGAGAAACTCAAATCGTTCCCCCGTTCACCAAAAGCATTGTATCTTACGATACCCGTTTTGGACTTTACCCCTTTTAAAGTTTGGCTTATAGTATCCAGATGTGAGCGATTATTCCCTTGTTCCTCTTCAATTGCGTCCATTTGAATTTTCAGATTGAGGAGCAGTGTTTCCAGATCCTCCACTCCGCTACCGGACATCATCGCATCATATTTACGCCGCATTTTGCGAACCTTTGCACCTTGGGCGATTACGGTTACCCATAAAGTCAAGATGATGACGATCATTCCGACGACAAACCAATGAAGTTGTTCCATAATCAATTCATTTAATTCAGACATACTTCTTCATTCCTTCTCCTCAATCTTGATCTGTCGATCAGGCCTGGATTTTAGCCATGGCATCCACCATGATGTCAACATCCTCTTTGCTAGTCCATAACCCAACACTGGCTCTAACAGCGCCAGTGTTTTCCGTGCCTACCGCCATATGCGCCAGCGGAGTACAATGGAAGCCTGCACGTACGGCAATACCATATTCCCGATCCATTTTAAATGCTAGCTCGGAGGCATCCCTCTGTTCTATCACAAAGGATACGATTCCCGTTCTTGGCATCCCTAAACCTGGACCTAATATGTTCATCCCTCGTATAGAGGACAACCCCTCCATCATCCGTTGTGTGAGTCCCCATTCATGGTGATAGATTTTCTCCGGTGTCCATTCCAACACCTTCTTCACACCCGCCTGAAGACCTGCACAACCAATCGTATTCGGCGTCCCTGCCTCATATCGATCTGGCCTCACACTCGGCTGCTCCACTGCTTCGGATTGGCTACCAGTCCCACCATGTAGCAACGGTTCCAATTCTATATCCGGAGAGATATAGAGCCCTCCTGTCCCTTGAGGCCCTAGAAGCCCTTTATGACCCGGAAAAGCCAGCATACCGATATTCATATCAGTCACATCAATTGAAAGCATCCCTGCACTCTGAGCCGCGTCAACAAGGAGTACGGCTCCATGGCGAGCTGCCAAATCCCCAATCTCTTTCACAGGGAGTATTGAACCAAGCAGATTTGAACTATGTGAACAAACGACAAGCCGAGTATTCGTTTTAAATGCTCTCTCTACCTCTTTTAAGTCCACTTGCCCATCTGCATCAACCGAAATATAATCAACACTTATTCCTCGGGTCCTTTTCAAATACTCCAACGGTCTCCTTACTGAATTATGCTCGATCATCGTGGCAATGACGTGATCACCTTCACCAAGGTATCCCTTGATCGCTAAATTCAGCGCCTCTGTCGTATTCGAGGTCAACGCAATATCATTAGGGTTATTGACTTCGAACAATTCCGCTAATATTCTACGTGTGTTGTAAAGCACTCTTGATGCATTCAAAGCCATGCGATGACTTCCACGCCCTGGGTTAGCAGCCGCATCGTTCATCGCCGACTTCATAGCCTCCATCACTTCCGGAGGTTTTGGCCACGAGGTGGCCGCGTGGTCCAGATAAATGACTGAGTCCATTCCGCATCTCCTTCAATCCAACGAAACGATTTAACCATCCAATTCAGAGTGATTCATTCCGCAAGAATATAAGAATGTGTGCAGCCTTTCATTTCTCACAATAAGAAAGACATGCCTCGTTCCTGTTAAGGAACACCGACATGTCTTTCCCCATCAAGATGTGATATTCCAAATTAGCAAGTTATAATTAGACGAAACAATTTCGTCATAGATTATTTTAGCAGCTTACATTATTTTAAAACATATTTTTCCTAAAGTGAAGTTATTGCAACAGATCGAGTAATCGTTCCAAATCTTGTTTACTATAATAGTTCAACTCGATCTTCCCTTTATCCTTATTGTGTTTTATTTTAACCGTTGTTTTGAACCGATCGCGCAAATTTTCTTCTAGGTGATCAATATAAGGATCCCGTTTTCTCACTTTCACCTTATCTTTTTCCTCGGACTTGCGATCCAAGTTTTTCACCGCTTCTTCAAGTTCACGAACACTCCACTCTTGTTCCACACACTGTTTCGCTAATTGTTTAACGAGCACAGGATCTTTCAATCCCACGATCGCCCGCGCGTGTCCCATTGACAATGTTCCACGTGAAACATTTTCCTTCACTTCTTCTGGTAAAGACAACAATCTCAAAAAGTTAGCGATATGCGATCGTGATTTACCTACCTTCATAGATAACTCTTCCTGCGTTAAGGAAAATTGTTCCATTAACCCTTGGTATGCAACTGCCACTTCCATTGCATTTAAATTCTCACGCTGGAGGTTCTCAATCAGAGCAATTTCCATAACTTGCTGATCACTGAAAGAACGGACGACAGCTGGAATCGTAGCTTTACCACAATATTGAGATGCTCGGAAACGGCGTTCACCGGCAATAATCTCATATCCCTTAAGAACACTGCGTACAATAATCGGTTGAATCACACCATGCTGCCGAATCGACTCAGCGAGCTCCTGGATCGCTTCTTCATTGAACGTTTTCCGAGGCTGATACGGATTGGCCCGTAACTGACTAAGCGGAATTTCAACGACTTTATCGTCCTCGTTAATAGACAAAGAAGGAATAAGCGCATCCAACCCTTTTCCTAAACGTTTACTCATAAGAGATCACTTCCTTTGCCAACTCCAAGTATACCTCTGCTCCTTTGGAACGAGGATCATAAGTTATGATCGACTGTCCATGAGAAGGAGCTTCACTTAAGCGGATATTTCTTGGAATAATGGTCTTGTACACTTTTTCCTGAAAATACTTTTTAACTTCTTCAATCACCTGAATTCCCAGATTAGTCCGAGCATCCAACATGGTTAGAAGTACGCCTTCAATTTTGAGAGAAGTATTCAAATGTTTTTGTACCAGGCGCACTGTATTCAGCAGCTGGCTCAACCCTTCCAGCGCATAATATTCACATTGAATCGGAATAATGACCGAATCCGCAGCCGTCAAAGAGTTAATCGTCAAAATGCCAAGTGACGGAGGACAATCAATCAGGATATAGTCATAATTGGGTTTAACCAACTGAAGAGACTTCTTCAACCGGACCTCACGTGAAATCGTTGGAACAAGTTCAATCTCCGCCCCAGCGAGCTGAATGGTTGCAGGAATGATATCCAGTCCTTCGATATTCGTTGGATTTATAGCATCCTTCGGATGTACCTCGTTAATGATAATATCGTAAATGCAGTTTTCAACATCTGCTTTATTAATGCCGACACCACTGGTCGTGTTCCCTTGGGGATCAATATCCACCAAAAGCACCCGTTTGCCTAGCGAAGCCAGTCCCGCGCCCAGATTGACAGAAGTCGTCGTTTTACCGACCCCGCCCTTTTGATTTGCTATGGCAATTGTTTTAGACACTCATTTCACCTCAATGTAGGAAGACTCTTCTAGTAGGCTGCAATAGATGATATACAACAATCATGCTGTATATTGCACATTTGGATTATCGGCTGCCCTTTGAGAGACAGTACCGGAACGGTTATGCGCAATCCGCTGGGTTCGGACACGAAACCACTTTTTGAAGATATAAATGCGTTAAGCTCCAAAAAATGCGATCTGTCTTCCTAGGAGGTAGACCTCTTAAGCTGCTTCTTAGGTCAACAGAAAAAGCGGCACAATGAATACCGCTCTCACGCTTTCATGTCATACTATCGTTATCTTTTTGGAATTTTAATAACAATCTCATAATGGTCTTCATGATCGTTCTCGGTCGTCTTAATTGCCATACCCGATCCCGAAACCATATCAATCGATTGACGAATGGTGTTCAAAGCCAAACGAACATCTTTGCTGTATGAGATTCGTTTCGATTTTTTCATCGTTGTTACTTCTTTATAAAATGCTACTCGCGCTTCGGTCTGTTTAACATTTAATTCTTTGGCTATCACTTCACCCAATACCTTCAGCTGAGTTTCCTCATTGTCCAAAGATAGCAGTGAACGAGCATGACGCTCTGTAATTTTACGTTCCATAAGCGCCATCTTTACCTCTTCCGGCAGCTGCAGTAGTCGAATTTTGTTAGCAATGGTGGATTGGCTCTTACCAAGGCGTTGCGCAAGACTCTCTTGAGTTAACTGGTGAAGATCGATCAATTTTTGATAGGCAACCGCCTCTTCGATCGACGTCAGACCTTCCCGCTGCAAGTTCTCAATCAAAGCAATAGAAGCAGCTTGGGAATCATTGAAATCCCGAACAATCGCGGGTATTGTATCCAGCCCCAGCTTTTTAACCGCACGCCAACGACGCTCACCGGCAATAATCTCATACACGCCATTACGGACACGAACGACAATAGGTTGAATGACACCATGTGTTTTGATGGTCTGTAGCAATTCATCGATTTTTTCATCATCAAAAATCGTACGCGGTTGGTAGGGGCTGCTTACAACCTCATTCACCGGAATATGCTTCACTTCATCCCCATTATTACGTTCCGCCGCTAAGCCAAACAACTTCGAAAATTGTTCTTTCATTCCGTATATTACCACCTAATTTCATGATAGCATGGACGACGCCCCTACTCTCTACTATACCGATTATAAGTCGGCAGCCGACATGAGTGACATAAAAACTGTTAATCTCTACAGTAGAGCCGGAATAACGACTTAACTGTAAAAATCACCCATGTAGAGTCAGGCATTTCCCTGCATAAAACATTACATTCTTCATGACATCAGCAAAAAATGGACCGGTTTATGTCCGGCCTCTATTAACTGGTACTACGATTCTATTCTACCACTTTTTGTCCTATAATCCTATTCTACAAACTCACCTTTTTTTCCTGCAATTTTGGTGTATTTATACAAAAGGATATCCATTTCGCTTAATACGGACGACATTCTCTCTGCTTCTGAATTACAATCTTTTTCACAGCTCGAAACTCTCATGGCACAGTGCGGTATTGCATGACGGAGGTCAACTACTGTTCACAAATAACAAAAACGTTTATCGATGCATCTCAAAGAAGACAGACCGCATTTAACGGTTGTTTTTCTTGCGAGATAAAGATGCAGTTTCCTTCGATGTTTATACTTTCTTATCTCTAAACAATAAAAGGAATGTTTCACGTGAAACATTCCTTTTAATTATATAATTGATATAGGTTGTTAAATAAGAGGTGTCTTGGCTGCTGTTCCTGCTTTGCGAGGATATTTAGCCGGAGTAGCACCCTTTTTGTCAATTACGACAATGTGTCGATCCGACTCTTCCACAGGAAGTGAGAATGAATGTACCTTGCCCAGTGTACCTCTCAGTTCCTTTAAGCTTCGTGATGCTTCTTTTAATTCGTCCGAAGGATCGCTACCCTTCATCGCGGCGAACTGTCCTCCCACCTTAACAAAAGGTAAACAGAATTCATTCAGCACAGCCATTCTGGCTACTGCACGTGCTGTTACCAGATCAAAGCCATCACGGTGTCCGTGCTTGCGAGCGATCTCCTCTGCTCTGCCGTGCAGCAGTTCAACCTGCTCCAGTCCTATCGAGTCAGCAACATGCTTCAGAAAGTTAATCCGTTTGTTCAGCGAATCTACGATCGTTAATCGAAGGTGAGGAAAACAAATTTTCAACGGAATCCCGGGAAAGCCCGCTCCCGAACCAATATCGGCTAAGGAGCTAACTTTTTCCATATCTATATAAAATGCGAGACTCACCGAGTCGTAAAAATGCTTCGTATATACTTGATCCCGATCCGTAATACCGGTCAGGTTCATCTTCTCATTCCACTCAACCAGTATTTTATAGTAGTTCTCAAACTGGTCCAGCTGTTTCTCATTTAATGTAATACCGCTCTCACTAAGGCGGTGGACAAAAGCTTCCTGAATGGCATCCATATACTTGCCTATCCTTTCGCTGCCGTAACCCGGTTGTAATGCTCCAGGTAAACCAGGAGGATGGAAATATCAGCCGGCGTCACCCCACCAATACGGGATGCTTGACCGATCGATATTGGACGGATCTTATTAAGCTTTTGTCTGGCTTCCATAGCTATACCGTGAATATCATCATAGACAATATCTTCCGGAATCCGCTTCTTCTCCATCTTCTGCAGACGCTCTACATGACCGAGCTGCTTCTCGATGTATCCGGCATATTTGATTTGAATTTCTACCTGTTCTTTCATTTCCTCATCCAGATCAAAAGGTGATGGAGACAGGGATTCGATCATAGCAAACGTAATCTCAGGCCGACGCAGAATAGTAAGTAGATTACTTCCATCCTGTATCAAGGCAGAACCCGCAACTTCCAGCATGGAGTTCACGTCTACCGGTTTCACTTTCGTCCCTCCAAGACGTTCAATCTCCTGCTCAACAAAAGCTTTTTTACGAAGGAATTGAGCATGACGCTCTTCGGAGATTAATCCAATCTCGTATCCAATGTCAGTCAATCGTAAATCGGCATTGTCATGACGGAGCAGCAGACGATATTCCGCACGTGAAGTAAGCAGACGATAAGGCTCATTCGTACCTTTCGTAACCAAGTCATCAATCAAGACACCAATGTATCCTTGCGACCGGTCCAAAATAACAGCTTCCTTCCCTTGTACTTTACGTGCAGCGTTAATACCGGCCATAATACCTTGCCCTGCTGCTTCTTCATAACCGGATGTCCCGTTAATTTGACCTGCCGTGAACAATCCTGGCAGACGTTTCGTTTCAAGCGACGGCCACAGCTGGGTTGGAACGATGGCATCATATTCAATGGCATAGCCGTTGCGCATCATTTCTACCTTTTCCATGCCCGGAATGGAACGAAGTGCCGCAATCTGCACATCCTCCGGCATACTGGTAGACAACCCTTGAACATAGTACTCCTTCGTGTTCTTACCTTCCGGCTCAAGGAAAATCTGATGTTTCGCCTTATCCGCAAAACGGACAATTTTATCTTCAATCGAAGGGCAATAGCGAGGTCCTGTTCCTTCAATAATACCTGAGTACATTGGAGCACGGTGCAGGTTATCATTAAGGATCTGGTGGGTTTCCTCTGATGTGTATGTCAGCCAGCATGGCAGCTGCTCATTATCTGATGACTTCGTTTCATAGGAGAAAAACTTCGGTTTGTCATCTCCGGGCTGGATCTCGGTCTTTGAGAAATCAATAGTATCTTTATGCACCCGCGGAGGAGTACCCGTCTTGAAACGAACAAGATCAAATCCAAGATCACGCAGATTTGCCGCCAGCTTCACAGATGGCTGTTGGTTGTTCGGACCGCTCTCATAGGTCAGCTCACCCATGATGATTTTACCGCGCAAATAGGTACCTGTCGTCAACACAACCGCTTTGGCACGGTATTCCGTTCCTGTCTGCGTGACAATCCCTACACACTCACCATCTTCAACAACAAGACAGTCAACCATCCCCTGACGAATCGTCAGTTTATCTTCCTTCTCCAACGTTTCTTTCATGGTATGTTGATAGGAAAACTTATCAGCCTGTGCACGCAGTGCATGTACCGCTGGTCCTTTACCAGTATTCAACATACGCATTTGTATAAACGTTTTATCAATATTGCGTCCCATCTCGCCGCCCAGGGCATCAATTTCACGCACAACATGTCCTTTGGCTGGTCCGCCAATCGACGGATTACAAGGCATAAAAGCAACCATATCCAAGTTGATCGTGACCATCAACGTTTCGGCACCCATACGTGCGGAAGCCAGTGCAGCTTCACATCCAGCATGGCCTGCGCCGACAACAATCACGTCGTAGGTGCCTCCTGCATAACTCATGGCAAACCCTCCTGTTTTTTATATTTAAAATTGTATATTTAAAAGCTTATTTTCCAAGACAAAATTGCGAGAAAATCTGATCGATCAGCGAATCACCAACCGCCTCACCCAAGATCTCTCCAAGCTGCTCCCAAGCAAGCCTCACATCTATCTGGATCATATCAATCGGAATGTACTGATCAGCCGCTTCATATGCATCCATCAATGATTTTTTCGATTTCTTAAGCAGTGCGATATGACGAACATTGCTGACGTAGGTCAGATCTCCGCCCTCTATCTTTCCGCTGAAGAAGAGCCCGGAAATAGCATCTTCCAACCGATCAATTCCTTCCTCTGCCTTTACAGACATCGGAACGATCAGCTCATCCGGATAATATCGACGTACAATATCCATATCTAGCTGTGACGGTAAGTCCATTTTATTCAAAATCACGATACATTGTCTACCGCGTATTTGTTCCATCAATTCCAATTCATCTTCATGCAGAGGCTCGCTTGCATTCAGTACCAACAGGATTAAATCCGCTTCATTTACCGCATGTTTGGAGCGCTCTACACCGATTTTTTCAACAACGTCCATCGTCTCCCGAATTCCTGCGGTATCGAGCAGCTTAAGAGGAATGTTGTTAATCGTAACAAACTCCTCAATAACATCTCGTGTCGTCCCTGGGATATCTGTAACAATCGCCCGATTATCATGAGCCAGTGTATTCAGCAAAGACGACTTCCCGACATTTGGACGTCCGACAATAGCTGTGGTAATGCCCTCACGGAGTATCTTGCCTTCTTCTGCTGTCTTCAGCAGCTTGTCGATCTCTTCCATCACAAACCAGCTCTTATCCTTTATGAATTCTGAAGTGAGTGATTCCACATCATGCTCTGGATAGTCAATGTTTACCTCAATATGCGCCAAGGTTTCCACTAGCGTATGACGCAGATCATTAATCTTGCGGGACAATGTTCCTTCCACCTGCTTCAATGCAACGGAGAACGCCCGGTCGGACTTCGATCTGATAAGATCAATTACCCCTTCTGCCTGTGACAAATCAATTCTTCCATTCAAAAAAGCCCGTTTCGTAAACTCACCTGGTTCAGCAAGACGGATATCTTGCTGCAACAGCAAATCCATCACCCGCTTCACTGCAATAACCCCGCCGTGTGAGCTGATCTCAACCACATCTTCTGTCGTAAATGAGCGAGGTGCCCTCATCACGGTGACCAGCACCTCTTCAAGGTTATCCCGGCTCAAAGGATCCATGATATGCCCGTAATGAACCGTATGCGAATCCACCTCGGTTAATTTCTTTTTACTCTTGAATATTTTTTCTACTTCTTTGACAGCTTCAGGACCGCTAACGCGAATAATCGCGATGCCGCCTTCACCAACCGCCGTAGAAATCGCGGCAATCGTATCGCTCAACATGACATTCACCTTCTTTTTGACTATTCATTGTGGGATAATTTCTTTACTTTACGTCTATCGACGTACCTCAAAGGCGACAGACCGCATTTAGCGGTTTTTGGGAGATAAGTAATCTCTAAATAAAACAATGACTCCCTATTCGCACCAAGGAGTCATTGAGTCATATAATCTTTACTGCTGCTTCAGGGTAATGACGATACGGCGATTCGGTTCTTCACCTTTACTGAATGTCTTTACCTGAGCATGATTTTGTAGTCTAAAATGGATAACCTTGCGCTCAGAAGCAGGCATCGGTTCCAGTACAATTTCTTTTCGCGTCTTCACAGCACGACCGGCCAATCGGTCAGCGAGGTCCTCCAATGTCTTCTTGCGGCGTTCACGGAAATTTTCCGCGTCCAGCACAATACGGACATAATTATCAGAGTAGCGGTTAGCTACAATGTTAGCCAGATACTGAAGTGCATCTAGCGTTTGTCCTCTACGACCAATCATGAGGCCTAAACCGGAACCGGATATATGAAGTATGGAAAACTCCTTACCATGCTCGACATCAACCGTAATGTCCAGTCCCATGGCTCTTCCTGTCTCCATCAGGAAGCTTATCGCCTCCTGATAAGGATCTTCTTCTGCTTGCTTCTCAGCATAAACCGTCTTGCCCTCAGACAAGCTGCTAACTGTAGCCATTTTTTTCGGCTCGGCCGGTGTCTTCTGTATTTCAAGTGCAGGCGCTGCCTGCTTTTCAGAGGAGAAGTCCTTCTTAAGTTCGTCGCCGCCAGCACTGCTCGAAAGAAGCGTAAGCTCAACCTTCGCTTCCTTTACCCCGAACAGCCCCAGGAATCCTTTTGACGGCTGACTCAAAATTTGAACCGATACGTGGTCCCGACTTACACCCCACTGGGCTAGCCCTTGTTCGACAGCATCCTCAACGGTTTTTCCTGTTGCGACGATTTTACTCATTTCGACTTCTTAGCTCCTTTTTTGCCCTTTTTCCCGTTCTTCGGACCTTTACTTTGACCTGCACTCGCAGTTTTTACGTTAGCAACCACTGCATTTTTGTCATTGTTGCGGTACAAGAAGTAGTTTTGCACGATAGTGTACAAGTTACTGTAGAACCAGTACAACGGAAGTGCAGAAGGGAACTGAAACGACATCACGAAGATCAGAATTGGATATACAAACATCATGAACTGCATCATCCCCTGTTGAGGCGATGGGTTCATCTTCATCATCATTTTGGTTTGGAAAAATGTTGTGAATGCCGCCAAAACCGGCAAAATGAACAGCTTGTCCGGTTCTCCGAGCTGCAGCCACAAAAATTCGTGCTCACGAAGTGCCCCGTTAAAATAAATGGATTGATAAAGTGCAATAAAGATCGGCATCTGAACAATAAGCGGTAAACAACCCGCCATCGGGTTGACCTTGTTCTCTTGGAACAGCCTCATGGTCTCCTGCTGCACTTTTTCAGGAGTATCTTTGTATTTCTCGCGGATCTTCATAAGTTCAGGTTGAATCGCTTGCATTGCTCTCGAGCTTCTTACCTGCTTTAGTGTCAACGGCAGGATCAACGTCCGGACGATAAGCACCATAACCAGAACCGCCAATCCGTACTCACCACTAAACCAAGTAGCAAATTTATTCAGGGCCCACGTAAAGTAAAATACGACGTTACTCTGCCAAAAGCCCCCGTTTTTCAGGTCTTCGATGGTACGCATCTGGTTTCCTTGCGGTGCACAACCAGATAAAACAACCATTGCTAGTATCAGCAAAGCTGTGAGGAGGAACCATTTCCCTCGTCTTGTCTTCGTTAGCGACACTTCAAAACCCCTCTCTTAGCCATTCCATTCCAATGTAAATCATAACATATTTATATGGACAAATAAACACAAGCTCATCCCTTCTTTGGCTTTAAAAGTGATGATTTGCGCAGTACATGCAGCACGCTTTTCTCCAGCTCCTGATAGGTCTTGTCCAGTGCGCCTTTTCTGACAATAAAAATCAGATCAATATGCTCCACAATCTCATGTTGATGACTGCGGACGATTTCCTTTACCAGCCGCCTCATCCGGTTGCGGACCACAGCGTTTCCTACCTTTTTACTAACCGATATGCCGGCCCGAAATTGCTCAACGTCTTTCTTACGGGACCAATACACCACGAATTGATGATTGGCAAAAGACTTTCCGTGACGATAAACGCGGCTGAAGTCAGCTCGGTTCCGTAAACGCAATTTTTTTTGCACCAGTCTCTCCCTGCCTGCCTTTAGGTTTTTGATCTTTTACCATCGGCGTCTCACAGCATTTCTTCCTATATATAATAGTATAGTCACACCGCTCACGCGGTAAACGACATAATAGATTCTTCATATGAAAAGACAAATTCAACACTATTATTACGAAAAAAAGACCACCTCGGTGGTCTTCGTGGCATCGTGGCACAAATATTAAGCGCTCAATACTTTTCTGCCTTTTTGACGGCGGCTAGCCAGTACTTTACGTCCGTTCTTTGTACTCATTCTTTTACGGAACCCGTGGTTTTTCTTACGTTTGCTTACATTCGGTTTGAAAGTCTGTTTCATGATCTGTTGCACCCCCTTAAAGGAATCTTATCTTACCATATAACAAGTAGAAACGGTTCGCCATCATTTTTAAGACAGGTCCGTTTCTGCGAGAAATATAAGAAAAATAGAACACTAATACTTTCTTATATTTTATAAATATCATCACAGAAAATGCCTTTATATATTTAATCACAATCACATCCAGAAGTCAATCCAAAACTTCCTATATCATTCCTTTAGGCTCCGCTCCTCAGTCCCTAGTTTCATCCAACTCAAGCGTTTTGAAAAAACGCACATCGGAAGAATAAGCTTCGGTGCTGAAAACCGACCTTTTTGAACACGCACTTAAAGTTTTCCACAACCATGCATGTTTACTTCCGGATTCACGAATAATTATCCACATGGGGATAATTATTTTTACACTGTTTTTTCGTCAATGCCTTTTGGCAATACCCTCTTGTTGTTGACGCTTACAGGTGATGTTTACAGATGCTTTTATAAGGAGTAAGATGATTAAGGAAAGTAGGTTGTATACAAGTATACAGTAAGAAAGGACTGCACTTTACATGAAAATCGGTCTAATCGGCCTCGGCAAAATGGGTTTTAACCTCATGCAAAACCTGGTACGTCATGATCATCAGGTAGCAGCGTATGATGTAAACCCTGAACTGGTTCAGCAATCAGCAGAACATGGAGCTGAGGGAGCATCTTCCTTGGAGGACATGGTAGCTAAGCTTCCAACCCCCCGGATTGTGTGGATGATGGTGCCTGCGGGAGCTATTGTCGAGTCTGTAATCGAATCCATTACTCCTCTGCTCCAGGCTGGAGATATATTGATTGACGGCGGGAACTCACATTACAAAGAATCCATCACCCGTGCAGAGAAACTTGCAGCTCAAAGTATTCATTATTTTGATGCTGGTACTTCCGGCGGTATGGAGGGAGCTCATAACGGAGGATGCTTTATGATTGGCGGTAATCCGGATGTATTCCCTATCATTGAGCCTCTATTCAAAGACATGGCAGTCGAAAACGGCTATCTGTATGCTGGTCCAAACGGCAGCGGTCACTTTTTGAAAATGGTACACAACGGAATCGAGTACGGCATGATGCAATCCATTGCCGAAGGGTTCGAAGTACTTGAAAAAAGCAGCTTCAACTATAACTTTGAAGATGTCGCACGTGTCTGGTCCAACGGTTCGGTCATCCGTAGCTGGCTGATGGAACTGACCCAGAACGCTTTTTCGAAAGATCCAAAGCTTGAAGGTATTAAAGGTGTTATGAAATCTTCCGGTGAAGGCAAATGGACCGTGGAGACAGCACTTGATCTGCAGGCTAGCGCACCAGTTATTGCTATGTCATTGTTTATGCGCTACCGCTCCATGGAAAATGATACATTCCATGGAAAAGTCGTAGCAGCACTCCGTAATGAATTCGGCGGCCATGCTGTTGAAAAGTCAGAGTAACCACCGACTACTCCCTATGTTGCCCAGGTATGTACGGCTTCCTTTCCATGGAACAAGCCACTTCCGATATGGTACAATCATTACCATTAGATATTCGGATTGGAGATCATCGTCATGAAATATCCTACATCTTGGCTTCAGGGAGTCTCCCTTGGGGAGGCCATTACAAGTGAATTACGCCTTCAGATCATAAGCGGAGCCATTAAACCAGGCGAAGTTTTGTCCGAAAACCGAATTGCAAGCGATTTCGGAACCAGCCGTTCCCCCGTTAGGGAAGCAATGAAAACGCTATCTAATGAAGGTCTGATCCGGTTGGAACGCATGGGCGCTGTCGTTATCGGTTTATCTTTAAAAGATATGGAAGAACTTTACGATGTCCGTTTTCTCATAGAAAGTTTTGTTCAGGGCCGTGTATTTCTAAATCCTCATCCGGATTTAATACGCAGTCTGGAGCAGATCATAGACCGGATGAAGCTGGCAGCCAAACACCGCGATTCCGTTGAATTTTCTTATCAAGACTTGGCTTTCCATGAAAGAATCATTACAGAGGCTAATCATAAACGTATCCTCCATTTATGGAAAAGCATCCGTCCGATTGTCATGACCGTTATGCTCATCACAACAGAGCAGATATTCAGCGGCGGAGAATCCAAAGTCAGTTATGTGATACAGAAACACGTCAAACTGGTACAAGAGATGAACTCTTTGGATCCGCAGCGAATTCAATTGGCGGTTCATCATTATTTTGACGATTCCCGTACGACCCTGTACCACAGCTTTCCTAAGGGATAGCAGCACCACCTCAGGTGCAATCTCTTTTACTTCAAGTTGTCGACAAGTACACAACTTAAAAGGGGTATACTACCTCAGAGACTTACCAATAACATCAATCGCCCCCAATAATGAGGGTATATTATTTAGGAGGATGTTCAACATGAGCTCACTTTTTGGTCTTAGCCATAATGCTACTTTAATGTTTTGGACTCTGATAACCATCGTTTTTCTGATCCTTCTGATCTCAAAGTATAAATGGAATCCCTTTGTCACCCTTCTGATTTCGGCCCTAATGCTCGGACTTTTCACTGGCATGAAGCCAGCCGATGTTGTTACCTCCATAACAAGCGGTTTAGGCGGCACATTGGGTACGATCGCAATCGTTATTGCCCTCGGAACCATGCTCGGTAAAATGATGGCCGAATCCGGCGGTGCCGAGCAAATCGCTAACACACTCGTTGACCGTTTTGGAGAAAAAAGAGTTCACTGGGCGATGATGATCGTCGGATTCATAGTAGGTATTCCCGTGTTCTTTGAAGTCGGCGTCATTCTGTTGATTCCAATTGTCTTTACCGTAGCCCGTAAAACAAAAATGCCGCTGCTTCAGATCGGAATTCCGATTCTTGCTGGTCTTTCTACTGTTCACGGCTTGGTTCCCCCGCATCCAGCTCCCATGATTGCAATTGATGCCTATCAGGCGGATCTTGGAAAAACTATATTGTATTCGTTCATCATTGGTATTCCGGCTGCCATTATTGCCGGTCCGCTCTTTGGTAAATTCATCGGTAAACGTATTCAGACCGAACCGCCGGCAGAGCTGGCTGAACAATTCTCCAACAAAGCAACACGCGGCCTGCCCGGCTTTGGAATAACGCTGTTTACGATTTTGCTGCCAGTCATTCTGATGCTTATCGGTTCCATTGCAGATATTGTCGATCCTGATGCATCCAGCAGCATCACTTTATTCTGTGAATTTATCGGACATGAAATCATCGCGCTGTTGATCGCTGCAGTGTTCTCCTTTTTCTCGCTTGGATTTGCTCGCGGTTTCAACAAACACGAAATTTCCCGATTTACAAGCGAGTGTCTTGCACCTATAGCGACAATTGTCCTGATCATCGGCGCAGGCGGAGCATTCAAACAAGTACTTATCAACAGCGGTGTCGGTACGGCAATTGCGGAAATCGCCACAGGAGCCAACATTAACGTCATCTTGTTCGCCTGGCTCGTTGCTGCTCTGATCCGTGTTGCAACAGGTTCTGCTACGGTAGCCATGACAACGGCAGCCGGGATTGTAGCACCAGTACTCGCTCTGACACCAGGTGCCAATGTGGAACTGGTCGTTCTGGCAACAGGAGCAGGCTCCATCGTATTGTCACACGTAAATGACGCTGGCTTTTGGATGGTTAAAGAGTTTTTCAACATGACTGTGCCGCAGACGCTGAAATCCTGGACCGTTATGGAAACCCTTTTGTCAGTCATCGGACTTGTGCTCGCTCTCACCTTGAACGTATTTGTATAATTCGAGAATACAGATTAGACTGATCTCGAAACACCTTATTGTGGAAAGAAGGTATGCCTTATGGATACGCTGAACTATATGATCGGTGTTGATATTGGAACAACCAGCACGAAAGCTGTGCTGTTTACAGAGGACGGGAAAATCATTGCCAAATCGGACGGTGAATATCCACTCCTCACGCCTGCTCCTTCCGCTGCTGAGCAGGATCCTGAGGAAATATTTAATACGGTAATATCCTCGGTTCAAGGAGTTATGGCGGATAGCGGCATCAATCCAAACCAGGTTCTGTTCGTCTCTTTCAGCTCGGCAATGCATAGTGTAATTGCGGTTGATAAGAACGGAAATCCGCTGACTCACTGTATTACTTGGGCTGATAACCGGAGTGCGGAATGGTCTGCCAGACTGAAAAAAGATTTTGGCGGGCATGAGTTGTACTTAAGAACCGGTACCCCGATCCATCCGATGTCTCCCATTACCAAACTTATGTGGCTGCGTCATGAACAGGAGTCATTGTTTAACCAAGCAGCAAAATTCATTTCGATTAAAGAATATGTATATTACAAATTGTTTCTTCAATATGTCGTTGACCATTCGATCGCTTCGTCCACTGGCTTGTTGAACCTTAATACGCTAAGTTGGGACGAAGAGGCTTTAAAGATCGCTGGAATTACAGAAGACCGCCTGTCGACCCTGGTACCTACCACACACATCATGACAGGGCTGGACACCGGTTATGCAGCCGCTATGGGCCTCTCTCCTTCCACTCCATTCGTGCTGGGAGCAAGTGACGGCGTGCTCTCCAATCTCGGTGTCAATGCTATTGAACCGGGTGTGGTCGCAGCTACAATCGGTACCAGCGGTGCCATTCGAACCGTTGTGGATAAACCAATGACGGATCCCAAAGGACGTATTTTTTGTTATGCACTGACAGAAAATAAATGGGTGATTGGCGGTCCGGTTAACAACGGTGGCATGATCTTCCGATGGGTCCGTGATCAGTTCGCCGCATCGGAGGTAGAGACGGCGAAGCGGCTCGGTATCAATCCGTATGACGTCTTGACCAAAATTGCAGAGCGAGTCGCTCCCGGTTCAGACGGTCTTCTATTCCATCCTTACCTGACCGGAGAACGGGCTCCGTTATGGGATCCGAATGCACGTGGTTCCTTCTTTGGCCTCACCTTGAACCATCAGAAGGAGCATATGATCCGCTCTGTGCTGGAAGGTGTTATTTTCAACATGTACACCGTACTGCTTGCGATGGAAGAGCAAATGGGATGTCCGGCCAAGATTCATGCGACCGGCGGTTTCGCCCGCTCTCCAATCTGGCGTCAGATGATGGCGGATATTTTCAATCAACAAGTTATCGTCCCTGAAAGCTACGAAAGCTCCTGTCTTGGAGCTGTTGTGCTTGGTCTTTATGCTACAGGCAGAGCCCAATCGCTTGATATCGTGGCCGATATGGTTGGCGGTACTCACGAGCATCAGCCGATTGAACAGAACGCTGTAATATATAAGAGCCTGCTGCCGATCTATATCCGGATCTCCCGCAAGCTGGAAGAAGAATACGAGGCGATTGCCGAGTTCCAGCGCAAATTTATGAAAATCTGATTGTCATATAACCTCAAATGACTTCAATTAGAGCTAAAAGGCCGCTCCTCACGGAGCGGCCTTTTTTTCTTTCAATTGTTGGTTTACCCGGCATACACAGCTAATGAAGGAAAGGTTACCCACAGGCAGGCTGCCAAATTGGTTTTTTCACATCCCGACAAAAAGCTGAATACTTCATTCTCAGCACGAACAACCTGTGTATAATTTTTCCCGCATTGTTACCAATGATGTCGAAACCTGAACAGATTATAAACAATATATAGTGGTGTGAATAAAAATTATGCACAACGTCTTGAATTTGTGGATAAAAAACGCTCACGCATTGAAAATAAGCCCTTCTTTTGCTATGATGATATTACTTTTGGATGTGAATATGTGAATGAACCCTCCATATTATCAACAGGCTGTGGATAAAGTTGTGAACAATTTCAATTTATCCATATTTTTTTGTTTTCACGGAGTCTAGCATTGGGGATAAGTCTACATCATTCATTTTCTTTCGACATTTCCACTCATGGCTCTAGCCACATTTGGAAGATTTAAAGGAGTGACAGTTTTGGAAAGCCATACTTCCGAATTATGGCATCAAATTTTATCGATCATACAAACCAAGCTAAGCAAACCCAGTTTTGACACTTGGTTTAAAGCCACCAAAGCATTGACGCTGAACGATCACTCCGTTGTCATTTCCGCTCCTACGACTTTTGCCGTGGAATGGCTGGAAAGCAGATATACCAAATTGGTTAGCTCGACGGTGTACGAAGTCATGGGAAAGCAGGTTGACGTCCGGTTTGTCATTGAAGAGACAAAAACCGCCGACCCCGCCCCACAACAGCCGTCTCAACCTATGCAGGTATCCAGTGATGAAATTCAGTCACATATGCTTAATCAGAAGTATACGTTCGACACCTTCGTCATTGGCTCGGGTAACCGATTCGCTCATGCTGCCTCGCTAGCTGTGGCCGAAGCTCCGGCGAAGGCTTACAACCCGCTGTTTCTTTACGGCGGCGTAGGACTTGGTAAAACGCATCTAATGCATGCGATCGGACACTATATTTTGGAGCATAATCCGAGCAGTAAAGTTGTGTACATCTCCTCCGAGAAGTTCACCAACGAGTTCATCAACTCCATCCGGGACAATCGGGCGGAAAGCTTCCGCAATAAATACCGGAACGTTGATATTCTGCTCATAGACGATATTCAGTTTCTGGCCGGTAAAGAGTCGACTCAGGAGGAATTTTTCCATACCTTCAATGCGCTGCATGAAGAACGGAAGCAAATCATCATCTCCAGTGACCGCCCGCCAAAAGAAATACCGACGCTTGAGGAACGGCTTCGCTCCCGCTTTGAATGGGGACTGATCACTGATATTCAGCCGCCGGATCTGGAAACACGGATCGCGATTCTTCGTAAAAAGGCCAGAGCCGAGAATCTCGATATCCCGAATGAAGCGATGATGTATATCGCCAATCAGATCGATACGAACATCCGCGAGCTGGAGGGCGCACTCATACGTGTCGTAGCCTACTCCTCACTCACGAACCAGGATGTAACGACTCATCTTGCTGCTGAAGCGCTGAAAGATATCATTCCTTCCAGCCGTCCGCGAATGATTACGATCCAGGACATTCAGCAAAAGGTCGGAGAGTACTACAACCTGCGTATGGAAGACTTCAAAGCTCGGAAAAGAACGAAAGCTGTCGCATTTCCGAGGCAGATTGCCATGTACTTGTCCCGCGAATTGACGGACTATTCCCTGCCTAAGATTGGTGAAGCCTTTGGAGGCCGCGACCATACAACGGTCATTCACGCCCACGAGAAAATAACCCAATCACTTAAAGTCGATCAGGAACTCTTCAAAGTTGTTAACAATCTCACGGAGAAAATCAAAAATCCAACCTGAACAAGTTCAAAGCCTATGCACAATCTATACACATGTGGATAGGCTTAATTTTATGCCTTTTCTTAGGCTTATCCACATATTCAGTGCCCCTACTACTGATACTATTAATAATTAATAAATAATTATCCATAAAGAAGGTCGAAAATATCCGGCGCTGCCGGCTTATTAAAAAACCTTCGCAATATCCGCAAGGAGTGAAATTGATGAAAATCAGCATATTAAAAAATGTTTTGAACGAATCTATTCAACACGTATCAAAAGCTATTTCAAGCCGAACGACAATTCCGATTTTGAGCGGGATTAAATTAGACGTGAATCATCAAGGAGTGACATTAACCGCCAGCGATACCGACATTTCCATTCAGTCCTTTATTCCTGCGGAAGATGAGAAGCAAACTATTGTGCAGGTGGATCAGCCAGGGAGCGTCGTTTTGCCTGCTAAATTTTTCGTGGAAATCATCAAAAAGCTTCCTTCACAGGAAATCCAAATGGAGGTCAAAGAAAACTTCCAGACCTTTATTGCTGCAGGTGCTACCGAAATTCAAATGGTCGGCCTGGATCCGGAAGAGTTTCCAGTACTTCCAAGCATTGAAGGGAACCAGACAGTCTCTCTTCCTGGAGACCTCTTGAAAAACATGATCAAACAAACAGTATTCTCCATTTCCACTCATGAAACGACACCGATTTTGACGGGTGTGCTGTGGAACCTTGCTGA